>NZ_CP087178.1:1650000-5665049 GCF_024748925.1 Pseudomonas sp. B21-036 | reverse complement strand
GGATATCCCCTGAGTTGAACGCCGGTGAGGCAAAAACAAGCGGCCATTGTACCGACCACCAGCGCAGTTATCCACATGCAGGTGTGTCGAGGGTGGCGATAAATCAGCAGGTTAGTGGCAAAAACGTCACTTTACCGCTGTGAATAAGCCCTGTGGATAACCATGCCTGAGCACTTTGCACAACTGGGGGTCGAAATCGGTGGATAACTGCTCTGTGGATAACAGGCCTTTTAATCCACAGCTTTTGCGCCTGCACAGCACAGCCAGAGCACCGCTTCCCGACAGGGTTTCTTTTCTCTGTACAGTAAGTAGAACAAGGCCTGTAGCGTTCTATCCACAGAAAACAGCTGCCTAAGTTCTATAAGATTTACAAAAAAGCTTTAAATACCTTCTCTTCTTTTTTCTATGTTTAAGCGTCCGGCAAGGCTGTGTCCCTGTCATCCGGGGCACAGGCCTGTGGACGAGCATGCGAAGGCGCCCGGTTTTTTATCCATAAGGAAAAGCTGGTTGGAAATTGACCTATGGCGCTGCTTTCTCTAGAATCGCCGGTCTCTTAAAACGGGGGCCATTCCGGCCCGTTGTCGACGAACCAGGTAACACGCCATGAAACGTACTTTCCAACCAAGCACCATCAAGCGCGCCCGCACTCACGGTTTCCGTGCCCGTATGGCTACCAAGAACGGCCGTGCCGTACTGTCCCGCCGTCGTGCCAAAGGCCGTAAGCGTCTGGCAGTTTGATTTTTCGGCACAGGTGGTGAGTCAGGACTTCAGTCGGGAAAAGCGTCTTCTGACACCCCGACACTTCAAAGCGGTCTTTGACTCTCCATCCGGCAAGGTGCCAGGCAAGAGTCTCTTGCTCCTTGCCCGCGAGAACGGCCTGGATCATCCCCGCCTGGGGCTCGTGATCGGGAAAAAGAGCGTCAAGCTCTCCGTTCAACGCAACCGCTTGAAGCGTTTGATGCGCGATTCGTTTCGTCTCCACCAGCATTTGCTGGCCGGTTGGGACATCGTGATCGTCGCGCGCAAAGGCCTGGGCGACGTAGAAAACCCAGAATTGCACCAACATTTTGGCAAGCTCTGGAAGCGCCTTGCACGCAGTCGGCCCGCTCCAGTGGTTAACAGCGAATCTGCAGGGGTAGACCGTCCAGATGCGTAAACTGGTACTCGTTCCGATCCAGTTTTACCGTTACGCCATTAGCCCTCTGATGGCCAGCCACTGTCGTTTCTATCCGACCTGTTCCACCTATGCGATTGAAGCCATCGAAACACATGGCGCATTGCGCGGTGGATGGTTGACCGCTCGTCGTCTCGGGCGTTGTCATCCGTGGAATGCCGGCGGTTATGACCCGGTTCCGCCTGCTCCCACTTCCCGTACTTCTTCTTCGATAGCCGAGTAATCATGGATATTAAACGCACGATCCTGATCGCCGCCCTGGCAATCGTGTCCTATGTCATGGTCCTCAAGTGGAACCAGGACTACGGCCAGGCTGCCCTGCCGACTCAGAATACTGCTGCCAGCACCGTCGCGCCGGGCTTGCCCGATACCCCGACCGTTGGCACATCCGGCGCCAGCGCTGATGTTCCGAGCGCCACTGCTGAAACCACCCCTGCAGAAATTGCACCGGTTGCTGTCAGCACAGACCTGATTAGGGTCAAGACCGATGTCCTCGACCTGGCTATCAACCCCAACGGCGGTGATATCGCGCAGCTGACCCTGCCGAAATATCCACGTCGCCAGGACCATCCGGAAATTCCGTTCCAGCTGTTCGATAACGGCGGCGAGCGCGTTTACCTGGCTCAGAGCGGCCTGACCGGTGCCAACGGCCCCGATGCACGTGCCGCTGGTCGCCCGCTGTATTCCGCCGAGCAGAAAAGTTATCAACTGGCCGATGGCCAGAACCAACTGGTCGTCGACCTCAAGTTCAGCGACGCGGGTGTGAACTACATCAAGCGTTTCACCCTGAACCGTGGTGAATATGACCTGAAAGTCACTCACATGATCGACAACCAGAGCGGCAAGCCGTGGACAGGCAACCTGTTTGCACAGCTCAAGCGCGATGCCAGCTCCGATCCGTCGTCGAGCACCGCCACCGGTACCGCCACCTATCTGGGCGCCGCCCTGTGGACAAGTGCCGAGCCGTACAAGAAAGTGTCGATGAAGGACATCGACAAAGGTAGTTTGAAAGAAAATGTTACCGGCGGCTGGGTTGCCTGGTTGCAGCACTACTTCGTGACCGCCTGGATTCCCAACAAGTCGGACAACAACGTTGTTCAGACACGCAAGGACAGCCAGGGCAACTACATCATCGGGTTCACCGGTCCGGAGCTGAACGTGGCTGCCGGCGCCCAGGGCGAAACCAGCACGCTGCTGTACGCCGGTCCCAAGAGCCAGGAAAAACTCAAGGCGCTGTCCCCGGGCCTGGAGCTGACCGTCGACTACGGCATCCTGTGGTTCATTGCCCAGCCGATCTTCTGGCTGCTGCAACATATCCATGAGCTGCTCGGCAACTGGGGCTGGTCGATCATCGTCCTGACCATGCTGATCAAGCTGCTGTTCTTCCCGCTGTCCGCTGCCAGCTACAAGTCGATGGCGCGCATGCGTGCCGTGGCACCTAAACTGGCCGCGCTGAAAGAGCAACATGGCGATGACCGGCAGAAGATGTCGCAGGCCATGATGGAGCTGTACAAGAAAGAGAAGATCAACCCGCTGGGCGGCTGCCTGCCGATCCTGGTGCAAATGCCAGTCTTCCTTTCGCTCTACTGGGTATTGCTGGAAAGCGTTGAAATGCGCCAGGCCCCGTGGATGTTCTGGATTACCGACCTGTCGATCAAGGATCCGTTCTTCATCCTGCCGATCATCATGGGCGCGACCATGTTCATCCAGCAGCGCCTGAACCCGACGCCGCCGGATCCGATGCAGGCCAAGGTGATGAAGCTGATGCCGATCATCTTCACCTTCTTCTTCCTGTGGTTCCCGGCAGGTCTGGTGCTGTACTGGGTTGTGAACAACTGCCTGTCGATCGCACAGCAGTGGTACATCACCCGCAAGATCGAAGCGGCGAGCAACAAAGCCACCGCTTGACGGGTTAGCCAGCTAACCTGTGGATAAAACGCCCCCTCGTGGGGCGTTTTGCTATCTGTCGTTTTTGTCTGAGGCCTTCGCTGATGAATGCTCGTCGTGAAACCATCACTGCAATTGCCACTGCCCAGGGTCGTGGCGGTGTAGGAATCGTGCGTATTTCCGGACCGCTGGCCAGCAAGGCCGGGTTGGCCATCACCGGCCGTGAGCTCACCCCGCGGTATGCCCATTACGGCCCGTTCAAGGGCGACGATGGCCTGGTACTGGATGAAGGCATTGCCCTGTATTTTCCCGGGCCCAACTCCTTTACCGGTGAAGATGTACTGGAGCTGCAGGGCCACGGCGGCCCGGTTGTGCTCGACATGCTGCTGCAGCGCTGCGTGGAACTGGGTTGCCGCCTGGCGCGTCCGGGCGAATTCAGCGAGCGCGCCTTTCTCAACGACAAGCTCGACCTCGCGCAGGCCGAAGCCATCGCCGACCTGATCGAGGCCAGTTCTGCACAGGCGGCGCGTAATGCGCTGCGCTCGTTGCAGGGCGAATTCTCCCGCCGTGTGGATAACCTCACCGAAAAACTGATCAGCCTGCGTATCTACGTCGAGGCGGCAATCGACTTTCCCGAAGAGGAAATCGATTTTCTTGCCGATGGCCACGTCCTGCGCATGCTCGAGGAGGTGCGCGAGAGTTTATCCACAGTGCAGCGCGAGGCGGGGCAGGGTGCGCTGTTGCGCGACGGCATGACGGTGGTGATCGCCGGGCGGCCGAATGCCGGCAAGTCCAGCCTGCTCAACGCACTGGCCGGGCGCGAGGCGGCCATCGTGACGGACATCGCCGGTACTACCCGGGATGTGCTGCGCGAACATATCCACATTGACGGCATGCCGTTGCACGTGGTGGACACCGCCGGCCTGCGCGATACCGAAGACCATGTGGAAAAGATTGGGGTGGAACGCGCCCTCAAAGCCATTGGCGAGGCCGATCGGGTGCTATTGGTGGTGGATGCCACGGCACCTGAAGCCGATGATCCGTTCGCATTGTGGCCTGAATTCCTTGAACAGCGCCCCGACCCGGCCAAGGTCACGCTGATTCGCAACAAGGCCGACCTCAGTGGCGACCCCGTGGGCCTGCAGTTGTCCGACGATGGTCACGTCACCATCACCCTCAGTGCCAAGGGCGCCGACCAGGGCCTGGAACTGCTGCGCGATCACCTCAAGGCCTGCATGGGTTACGAACAGACTGCCGAAAGCGGCTTCAGTGCCCGCCGGCGCCACCTGGACGCCCTGCGCCAGGCCAGTTCGCACCTGGACCACGGTCATGCGCAATTGACCCTGGCGGGCGCTGGAGAGCTGCTGGCCGAAGACCTGCGCCAGGCCCAGCAGTCCCTGGGCGAAATTACCGGCGCCTTCAGCTCCGATGACCTGCTGGGGCGCATCTTCTCCAGCTTCTGCATCGGCAAGTAGTCCGTTTATCCACAACGGGGCCGATCCAGGGCCTCGTTGTCGGCTGTCATCCCCCTCAATTTTTTATCCCCTGTCGAGAATTCCGGAACGCTCCGGGGCTTTCGCGTGCCTGTCTTACTCACAAACCGCAGAATAAGCCCTGTGGAAAACCCCGCCTCAGCTCGGTTGATAACCCGGCCTCAAGGCTGGAGATAACTCCCCCTGTTGATAAGTTGGTGTTTCATCCACAGGCTTAAGGCGCTTATCCAGACCCCTCATGGCCACTAGACCACAGCCTTTTGAACCTCTGTACATAAGGTGGAATAAGGGCTGTAGAGGTTTATCCACAGAAATGTGCCTCACTAAGAATAAACATAAAAACAAAGCTTTAATAAAATTCTCTCTCTTTATTTCTATTGTCAGCCACTCATCCACAGGCTGGTTAAATTTTGTTCAAGCGGTTCCTAGAAGGGGGGTAAGTCCCTATACTTGTGCGTTATTCCTATCTATTCCCGAAACAGGCACGAGGTGCGTGGTGGATTTCCCTTCCCGTTTTGAAGTGATCGTCATCGGCGGCGGCCATGCCGGAACCGAGGCTGCGCTTGCGTCTGCACGCATGGGTGTGAAAACCCTGCTGCTGACCCACAACGTGGAAACCCTCGGGCACATGAGCTGCAACCCGGCCATTGGCGGTATTGGCAAGAGCCATCTGGTCAAGGAGATCGATGCGCTGGGCGGTGTCATGGCCCTGGCTACCGACAAGAGCGGTATCCAATTCCGCGTTTTGAACAACCGCAAAGGCCCGGCGGTGCGTGCAACCCGCGCCCAGGCCGACCGCGCCATCTACAAGGCCGTGGTACGCGAGATTCTCGAAAACCAGCCCAACCTGTGGATATTCCAGCAGGCCTGTGACGACCTGATCGTCGAGCAGGACCAGGTACGCGGCGTCGTCACGCAGATGGGTCTGCGTTTCCATGCCGATTCTGTGGTGCTGACCACGGGTACCTTCCTCAGCGGACTTATCCACATCGGTCTGCAGAATTATTCCGGTGGGCGTGCCGGCGATCCGCCGGCCATCGCTCTAGCGCACCGCATGCGTGAGCTGTCGCTGCGCATGGGTCGCCTGAAAACCGGCACGCCGCCGCGTATCGACGGGCGTTCGGTAGATTTCTCGGTGATGACCGAACAGGCCGGCGACACCCCGATACCGGTGATGTCGTTCATGGGCGACAAGGCCATGCACCCGCGTCAGGTCAGTTGCTGGATTACCCACACCAACGAACGCACTCACGAGATCATTGCTTCCAACCTCGATCGTTCGCCGATGTACTCCGGCGTGATCGAGGGCATCGGCCCGCGTTACTGCCCGTCGATCGAAGACAAGATCCACCGGTTTGCCGACAAGCAGAGCCACCAGGTATTCATCGAGCCAGAAGGGCTCAATACCCACGAGCTGTACCCGAACGGGATATCCACATCCCTGCCGTTCGACGTGCAGCTGCAGTTGGTGCGTTCGATTCGCGGCATGGAAAACGCGCACATCGTGCGCCCGGGCTATGCCATCGAATACGACTACTTCGACCCGCGTGACCTGAAGTACAGCCTGGAAACCAAGGCCATCGGCGGGTTGTTCTTTGCCGGCCAGATCAACGGCACCACCGGTTACGAAGAGGCCGGCGCGCAGGGGCTGCTGGCCGGTGCCAACGCCGCGCTGCGTGCACAGGGCCGCGAAAGCTGGTGCCCGCGCCGCGACGAGGCGTACATCGGGGTGCTGGTCGACGACCTGATCACCCTGGGTACCCAGGAGCCGTACCGCATGTTCACCTCGCGGGCCGAGTACCGCCTGATTTTGCGTGAAGACAACGCCGACCTGCGTCTGACCGAAAAAGGCCGTGAACTGGGCCTGGTCGACGATGCACGCTGGGCCGCGTTCAGCGCCAAGCGCGAAAGCATCGAGCGCGAGGAGCAACGCCTGAAGTCCACCTGGGTTCAGCCCAATACCGCGATGGGCCAGGCGATTGTGGATAAGTTCGGCACGCCGCTCAGCCATGAATACAACCTGCTCAACCTGCTGACCCGTCCGGAAATCGACTATGCCGGGTTGGTGGAAGTGACCGGCGGTGGAGAAATCGACCCTCAGGTGGCCGAGCAGGTCGAGATCAAGACCAAATACGCCGGTTACATCGACCGGCAACAGGAAGAAATCGCTCGCCTGCGGGCAAGCGAAGACACCCGCCTGCCCGAGGATATCGACTACGCTGGTATTTCCGGGTTGTCCAAGGAGATTCAGGGTAAGCTCAGCCAGGCCCGCCCAGAGACACTCGGCCAGGCCTCGCGCGTTCCCGGCGTGACCCCGGCGGCTATTTCCCTGTTGCTGATTCACCTGAAAAAACGCGGCGCAGGCCGCGAGTTGGAGCAAAGCGCTTGAGTTCTATGGTCACCCCTCAACACGCCCAGGAGTTGTCCACAGGTGCCTGCCAGCTTGGTGTCGAGCTGAGCGAGGCCCAGCACGCGCAACTGCTGGCTTATCTGGCGCTGCTGATCAAGTGGAACAAGGCTTACAACCTGACTGCAGTGCGCAATCCCGACGAAATGGTGTCCCGCCACCTGCTGGACAGCCTGAGCGTCATGCCGTTTATCCACAGCGACACCGAGCGCTGGCTCGACGTCGGTAGCGGCGGCGGCATGCCGGGCATTCCCCTGGCTATCCTGCATCCGCACAAGCAGGTCACGGTACTGGACAGCAACGGCAAGAAAACCCGCTTCCTCACCCAGGTGAAACTGGAGCTGAAGCTGGATAACCTGCAAGTTATCCACAGCCGGGTCGAGGCGTTCCAGCCGGAACAGCCTTTCTCCGGAATTGTTTCTCGTGCTTTCAGCAGCATGGAGAACTTCACCAATTGGACGCGCCACCTTGGCGACGCCCAGACGCAGTGGCTGGCAATGAAAGGGCTGCATCCGGCTGATGAGCTGGTAGCATTGCCGGCAGATTTCAAAGTGGATAGCGAGCAGGCCTTGACCGTTCCGGGTTGCCAAGGCCAGCGCCATCTGCTGATACTGCGCCGCACGGCATGACTGGGAACACAAGCAAGAATGGCTAAGGTATTCGCGATCGCGAACCAGAAAGGTGGTGTGGGCAAGACCACCACCTGCATCAATCTCGCTGCATCGCTGGTGGCTACCAAGCGCCGCGTGCTGCTGATTGACCTCGATCCACAGGGCAACGCCACCATGGGTAGCGGTGTGGATAAACACGTCCTTGAACATTCGGTCTATGACCTGCTGATCGGCGAGTGCGACCTGGCTCAGGCCATGCACGTGTCCGAACACGGTGGTTATCAACTGCTGCCGGCCAACCGCGACCTCACTGCGGCCGAAGTGGTTCTGCTCGAAATGCAGATGAAGGAGAGCCGGCTGCGCACAGCGCTGGCGCCGATCCGCGAGAGTTACGACTACATCCTGATCGACTGCCCGCCGTCGCTGTCGATGCTGACGCTCAATGCCCTGGTGGCCGCCGATGGCGTGATCATTCCGATGCAATGTGAATACTTTGCCCTGGAAGGCTTGAGCGACCTTGTGGATAACATCAAGCGCATCGCTGCCAAGCTCAATCCGCAGCTCAAGATCGAAGGCCTGTTGCGCACCATGTACGACCCGCGCCTGAGCCTGATCAACGACGTGTCCGCGCAGCTCAAGGAACACTTCGGCGAGCAGCTCTACGATACGGTGATCCCGCGCAACATCCGCCTGGCGGAGGCCCCGAGCTTCGGCATGCCGGCCCTGGCCTACGACAAGCAGTCCCGTGGCGCCCTGGCCTATCTGGCCCTGGCCGGTGAACTGGTACGCCGTCAACGCCGTCAAACCCGCACTGCCGCACAGGCAACTTAAGGAATCCGCATGGCCGTTAAGAAACGAGGTCTCGGACGTGGGTTGGATGCACTGCTCAGTGGTCCTACCGTCAGCGCGCTCGAAGAGCAGGCTGTCAAGGTCGACCAGAAAGAACTGCAACACCTGCCGCTGGACCTGATCCAGCGCGGCAAATACCAGCCCCGTCGGGACATGGACCCGCAGGCCCTTGAAGAACTGGCGCATTCGATCAAGAGCCAGGGCGTGATGCAGCCGATCGTGGTCCGCCCGATCGGCGACGACCGCTTCGAGATCATCGCCGGCGAACGCCGCTGGCGCGCCAGCCAACAGGCCGGCATGGAGACCATCCCGGCGATGGTGCGCGATGTGCCGGATGAAACCGCCATCGCCATGGCGCTGATCGAGAACATCCAGCGCGAAGACCTCAACCCTGTGGAAGAGGCCATCGCGCTGCAGCGCCTGCAGCAGGAGTTCCAGCTGACCCAGCAACAGGTCGCGGATGCTGTGGGCAAGTCGCGGGTGACCGTGGCCAACCTGCTGCGCCTGATCTCGCTGCCGGAAGTCATCAAGACCATGCTGTCCCACGGCGACCTGGAGATGGGTCATGCCCGTGCGCTGCTCGGTTTGCCTGAAGAACAGCAGGTCGACGGGGCGCGACACGTTGTCGCACGAGGCCTGACCGTACGCCAGACCGAAGCCCTGGTTCGCCAGTGGCTCAGCGGCAAGCCCGAGCCGGTGGAGCCGGCCAAGCCCGATCCGGACATCACCCGCCTTGAACAGCGTCTGGCAGAGCGGCTGGGCTCGGCGGTACAGATCCGTCACGGCAACAAGGGCAAAGGCCAGTTGGTGATCCGTTACAACTCCCTGGACGAGTTGCAGGGCGTGCTTGCTCACATCCGCTGAAACAATTCGCTTTGTAGCGCGCAGTCGGAAATCACTACCCAGCAGTTGAATAGGGGTCCAAGCGCCCCTATACTCTGCGCGCATTTTGTCGGCACAAATTATGCCAAGTCATTACTGACTGGTTGGTCGACTTTCGAGGAGCAGTTGTGATGGAGACCCGCACGCCAAACCGCTTGCCTTTCCATCGCTGGGCGGTTTTTCCGGTACTGTTCGCTCAATTTGTCGTGTTGCTGCTGGCATCGTTGGGGGTGTGGCAGTGGCATGGGGTGGTCAGCGGCTATTCGGCACTCTGCGGAGGACTGATCGCCTGGCTGCCGAATCTGTACTTTGCCTACAAGGCGTTCCGTTACACCGGCGCCAGGGCAGCGCAGGCCATCGTCAAGTCGTTCTACGCTGGCGAGGCAGGCAAATTGATTTTGACGGCAGTGCTGTTCGCATTGACGTTCGCAGGAGTGAAGCCATTGGCGCCATTAGCAGTATTCGGCGTCTTCTTGCTGACCCAGTTGGTCAGCTGGTTCGCGCCCCTGCTGATAAAAACGAGACTTTCGAGACCTTAGGGCGTTTGAGGCAAACATGGCAGCAGAAACCGCTTCGGGCTATATCCAGCACCACTTGCAGAACTTGACCTTCGGGCAATTACCAGACGGCGGTTGGGGCTTTGCCCATTCCGCAGCAGAAGCCAAGGCAATGGGCTTCTGGGCGTTCCACGTGGACACCCTGGGTTGGTCCGTTGCGCTGGGTCTGATCTTCATCCTCCTGTTCCGCATGGCGGCGAAAAAAGCGACTTCCGGTCAACCCGGCGGCCTGCAGAACTTCGTCGAGGTGATGGTCGAATTCGTCAACGGCAGCGTCAAGGATTCGTTCCACGGCCGCAGCCCGGTCATCGCACCGCTGGCCCTGACCATCTTCGTGTGGGTGTTCCTGATGAACGCCGTCGACCTGATCCCGGTCGACTGGATCCCGCAACTGGCGATGCTGATCTCCGGTGATCCGCACATCCCGTTCCGTGCCGTATCCACCACCGACCCGAACGCCACCATCGCGATGGCCTTCTGCGTGTTCGCGCTGATCATCTTCTACAGCATCAAGGTCAAGGGCATCGGCGGCTTCATCGGCGAGCTGACCCTGCACCCGTTCGGCAGCAAGAACATCTTCGTCCAGATCCTGCTGATCCCGGTCAACTTCCTGCTGGAATTCGTGACCCTGATCGCCAAGCCGATCTCGCTGGCCCTGCGTCTGTTCGGCAACATGTATGCCGGCGAGCTGGTGTTCATCCTGATCGCCGTGATGTTCGGTGCCGGTCTGCTGTGGCTGAGCGGCCTGGGCGTGGTGCTGCAATGGGCGTGGGCTGTGTTCCACATCCTGATCATCACCCTGCAAGCGTTCATCTTCATGATGCTTACCATCGTCTACCTGTCGATGGCTCACGAAGATAACCATTAAGACCGCCTGGCGTGTCTGAGGCCTCTCCGCCGGGGTGGGGGGAGGCCGAAAAAGTCCGCAAGGGCAGCTGTACCAAACGATTTTGTTTTACCGCTTCAAACTAAAAAACCTAACCAATACGACGTAAAAGTCGGGAGGAAAGATGGAAACTGTAGTTGGTCTTACCGCTATCGCTGTTGCTCTGCTGATCGGCCTGGGTGCCCTGGGTACCGCCATTGGTTTCGGCCTGCTGGGCGGCAAGTTCCTGGAAGGCGCTGCTCGCCAGCCAGAAATGGTTCCGATGCTGCAAGTCAAAATGTTCATCGTCGCCGGTCTGCTCGACGCCGTGACCATGATCGGTGTTGGTATCGCTCTGTTCTTCACCTTCGCTAATCCCTTCGTTGGTCAAATCGCTGGCTAATCACTCGAATTTTCGAGTGGATTGGTGTGATGGACTTAGAACGAGCGAGGTGTTGGCGTGAACATTAATGCAACCCTGATTGGCCAGTCCGTTGCGTTCTTCATTTTTGTACTGTTTTGCATGAAGTTCGTGTGGCCTCCGGTCATCGCGGCTTTGCAAGAACGTCAGAAGAAGATCGCGGAAGGACTGGACGCTGCCAACCGAGCAGCTCGCGACCTGGAGCTGGCCCAAGATAAAGCGGGTCAGCAACTGCGCGAAGCTAAAGCTCAGGCAGCCGAAATCATTGAGCAAGCCAAGAAACGCGGTAACCAGATCGTCGAGGAAGCCCGTGACCAGGCTCGCGTCGAAGCTGACCGTGTGAAGGCCCAGGCTCAAGCCGAGATCGAACAGGAACTGAACGGTGTCAAAGACGCGCTGCGCGCCCAAGTGGGTAGCCTGGCCGTCAACGGTGCTGAAAAGATCCTTGGCGCCACAATCGATCAAAACGCGCATGCGGAGCTGGTTAATAAACTGGCCGCTGAAATTTAAGCGAGGGCGATCATGGCAGAACTGACCACGTTGGCCCGACCTTACGCTAAGGCGGCCTTTGAGCACGCCCAGGCCCATCAGCAACTGGCCAATTGGTCAGCCATGCTCGGCCTGGCTGCTGCAGTGTCTCAAGACGACACAATGCAGCGCCTGCTCAAGGCCCCGCGACTGACGAGCGCAGAAAAGGCCGCCGCGTTTATTGACGTGTGCGGTGACAAGTTCGATGCACAGGCACAGAATTTCATTCATGTTGCCGCGGAAAACGAACGTCTCCTGCTGTTGCCGGAGATTTCGGCTCTGTTCGATCTGTACAAGGCCGAACAAGAGAAATCCGTGGACGTGGAAGTCACCAGTGCTTTTGCGTTGAACCAAGAACAGCAAGACAAACTCGCCAAGGTTCTCAGTGCACGACTCAGCCGGGAAGTGCGCCTGCACGCGACGGAGGATGCCAGCCTGATCGGTGGTGTCGTAATCCGCGCCGGCGACCTGGTTATCGATGGTTCAGTACGCGGCAAAATCGCGAAACTGGCCGAAGCATTGAAATCTTGAGTTTGAAGGGGCAGCAGAGCAATGCAGCAACTCAATCCTTCCGAAATTAGTGAAATCATCAAGGGCCGCATCGAGAAACTCGATGTAGCCTCCCAAGCCCGCAACGAAGGTACTGTCGTCAGCGTTTCTGACGGTATCGTGCGGATTCACGGTCTGGCCGACGCTATGTACGGCGAAATGATCGAGTTTCCGGGCGGCGTGTTCGGTATGGCCCTCAACCTGGAGCAAGACTCCGTTGGTGCGGTAGTACTGGGCGCGTACGACACCCTCGCTGAAGGCATGAGCGCCAAGTGCACCGGCCGCATCCTCGAAGTTCCGGTTGGTAAGGAACTGCTGGGTCGCGTCGTCGACGCACTGGGTAACCCAATCGATGGCAAAGGTCCGCTGAACAACACCGAGACCGACGCTGTAGAAAAGGTTGCACCGGGCGTTATCTGGCGTAAATCGGTAGACCAGCCTGTACAGACTGGCTACAAATCGGTTGACGCCATGATCCCTGTCGGCCGTGGCCAGCGTGAGCTGATCATCGGTGACCGTCAGATCGGCAAGACCGCCATGGCCATCGACGCCATCATCAACCAGAAAGACTCCGGTATTTTCTGTGTGTATGTTGCTGTCGGCCAGAAGCGTTCGACCGTTGCCAACATCGTTCGCAAGCTGGAAGAAAACGGCGCCCTGGCCAACACCATCGTGGTGGTTGCCAGTGCTTCGGAATCCGCCGCACTGCAATTCCTGGCGCCATACGCCGGTTGCACCATGGGCGAGTTCTTCCGTGACCGCGGCGAAGACGCACTGATCGTCTACGATGACCTGTCCAAGCAGGCTGTTGCCTACCGTCAGATCTCCCTGCTGCTGCGCCGTCCACCAGGACGCGAAGCATACCCAGGTGACGTGTTCTATCTCCACTCCCGCCTCCTGGAGCGTGCATCGCGCGTTTCCGAAGAGTACGTAGAGAAGTTCACCAACGGTGCCGTAACTGGCAAGACCGGCTCGCTGACCGCACTGCCGATCATCGAAACCCAGGCTGGCGACGTTTCCGCGTTCGTTCCGACCAACGTGATCTCGATCACCGACGGTCAGATCTTCCTGGAATCGGCCATGTTCAACTCGGGCATCCGTCCTGCAGTGAACGCCGGTGTTTCGGTATCCCGTGTAGGTGGTGCCGCTCAGACCAAGATCATCAAGAAGCTCTCCGGTGGTATCCGTACCGCTCTGGCTCAGTACCGTGAACTGGCGGCATTCGCCCAGTTCGCTTCTGACCTGGACGAAGCCACCCGCAAGCAACTCGAGCACGGTCAACGTGTTACCGAGCTGATGAAGCAGAAGCAATACGCTCCAATGTCCATCGCGGACATGGCGCTGTCGCTGTATGCCGCTGAGCGTGGGTTCCTGACCGACGTCGAAATCACCAAGATCGGCAGCTTCGAACAAGCGCTGATCGCTTTCTTCAACCGTGATCACGCCGAACTGATGGCGAAGATCAACGTGAAGGGTGACTTCAACGACGAAATCGACGCTGGCATCAAAGCCGGTATCGAGAAGTTCAAGGCCACCCAAACCTGGTAAGCCGCAGCGGGGGCTTTGCAGCCCCCGCTTGCTAACCTGATAGGTGTTACATGGCAGGCGCAAAAGAGATTCGCAGTAAGATTGCGAGCATCAAAAGCACGCAAAAAATTACCAGCGCCATGGAAAAAGTGGCGGTCAGCAAGATGCGCAAGGCTCAAATGCGCATGGCTGCTAGCCGTCCCTATGCGGAGCGTATCCGCCAGGTGATTGGTCATCTGGCCAACGCCAACCCGGAATACCGCCACCCCTTCATGATCGAACGCCCTGTCAAGCGCGCCGGTTATGTGGTTGTGAGCAGTGACCGTGGTCTGTGCGGTGGCTTGAACACCAACCTGTTCAAGGCCCTGGTCAAGGACATGGCAGCCAACCGCGAGCAAGGGGTCGAAATCGACCTGTGCGTGGTGGGCAGCAAAGGTGCGGCGTTTTTCCGCAGCTACGGCGGTAACGTCGTTGCAGCGATCAGCCACCTGGGCGAAGAGCCGTCGATCAATGATCTGATCGGTAGCGTCAAGGTCATGCTGGACGCTTACCTGGATGGTCGTATCGATCGTCTGTCCGTGGTATCGAACAAGTTCATCAATACCATGACGCAAGCCCCAACGGTCGAGCAGTTGATTCCGTTGGTTGCAACCCCGGATCAAGAACTCAAGCACCACTGGGACTACCTCTACGAACCTGACGCCAAGGAGCTGCTGGACGGCCTGATGGTGCGTTACGTGGAGTCGCAGGTCTACCAGGCGGTGGTCGAGAACAACGCGGCCGAACAAGCTGCGCGGATGATCGCAATGAAGAACGCCACCGACAACGCCGGCGACCTGATCAGCGAATTGCAGCTGATCTACAACAAGGCGCGTCAGGCTGCGATCACCCAAGAGATCTCGGAAATCGTCGGCGGCGCTGCCGCGGTTTAACGGTTCAAATATTCAGAGGATCCAGCTATGAGTAGCGGACGTATCGTTCAAATCATCGGCGCCGTCATCGACGTGGAATTCCCACGTGACAGCGTGCCGAGCGTGTACAACGCACTGAAAGTACAAGGCGCGGAAACCACCCTGGAAGTTCAGCAGCAGCTGGGCGACGGCGTGGTCCGTACCATTGCGATGGGCTCGACCGAAGGCTTGAAGCGCGGTCTGGACGTCGTCGACAGCGGCGCAGCCATCTCCGTACCGGTCGGTAAAGCGACCCTGGGCCGGATCATGGACGTGCTGGGCAACCCGATCGACGAAGCTGGTCCGATCGGTGAAGAAGAGCGCTGGGGCATTCACCGCGAAGCACCTTCGTTCGCTGACCAGGCAGGCGGCAACGACCTGCTGGAAACCGGCATCAAGGTTATCGACCTGGTCTGCCCGTTTGCCAAAGGCGGTAAAGTTGGTCTGTTCGGTGGTGCCGGTGTAGGCAAGACCGTAAACATGATGGAGCTGATCCGTAACATCGCCATCGAGCACAGCGGTTATTCCGTGTTCGCCGGTGTGGGTGAGCGTACTCGTGAGGGTAACGACTTCTACCACGAGATGAAGGACTCCAACGTTCTCGACAAGGTAGCGCTGGTCTACGGTCAGATGAACGAGCCACCAGGAAACCGTCTGCGCGTAGCGCTGACCGGCCTGACCATGGCCGAGAAGTTCCGTGACGAAGGTAACGACGTTCTGCTGTTCGTCGACAACATCTATCGTTACACCCTGGCCGGTACCGAAGTATCCGCACTGCTGGGCCGTATGCCTTCGGCGGTAGGTTACCAGCCGACCCTGGCTGAAGAGATGGGCGTTCTGCAAGAACGTATCACTTCGACCAAGGAAGGTTCGATCACCTCGATCCAGGCCGTATACGTACCTGCGGACGACCTGACCGACCCGTCGCCAGCCACCACCTTCGCCCACTTGGACGCCACCGTCGTACTGTCCCGTGACATTGCCTCCCTGGGTATCTACCCAGCGGTCGATCCACTGGACTCGACTTCGCGCCAGCTGGACCCGAACGTGATCGGCAACGAGCACTACGAAACCGCTCGCGGCGTTCAGTACGTGCTGCAGCGCTACAAAGAGCTGAAGGACATCATTGCGATCCTGGGCATGGACGAACTGTCCGAGACCGACAAGCAACTGGTTTCCCGTGCTCGTAAGATCCAGCGCTTCCTGTCCCAGCCGTTCTTCGTGGCTGAAGTCTTCACCGGTTCTCCAGGCAAATACGTTTCCCTGAAAGACACCATTGCTGGCTTCAAAGGCATCCTCAACGGTGACTACGACCACCTGCCAGAACAAGCGTTCTACATGGTCGGCGGCATCGAAGAAGCAGTCGAGAAAGCCAAGAAACTGTAATCCCGGCGCCCCGCGAGGGGCGCTAATCAGGTTGAGGCAAGCAGATGGCTATGACAGTCCATTGCGATATCGTCAGCGCGGAAGGAGAGATCTTCTCCGGCCTGGTCGAGATGGTGATTGCGCACGGCAACCTGGGTGATCTTGGTATCGCTCCAGGCCACGCCCCGCTGATCACTAATCTGAAGCCAGGTCCGATCACGCTGACCAAGCAGGGTGGCGCCCAAGAGGTGTTCTACATCTCTGGTGGTTTCCTCGAGGTCCAGCCGAACATGGTCAAGGTGCTTGCCGATACCGTGCAACGTGCTGCCGACCTGGACGAAGCTCAGGCCCAGGAAGCCCTCAAGGCTGCCGAGAACGCCCTGAACGCCAAAGGCGCAGAGTTCGACTACGGCGCCGCTGCCGCACGTCTGGCCGAAGCCGCAGCTCAGCTGCGCACCGTCCAGCAGTTGCGCAAGGGAAGGTAATTCGGCCTACAGGCTGATTGCTTTCGCCGCGATTGAGTTAAAGGGTAGCCTCGGCTACCCTTTTTCTTTTTCTGCATATCTCATTTCGGTCATTCATCGACCTCTCCCCGGATTTGGTAGCCAGTCAATGTCTCTCGATATCGTTATTCTCGCGGCAGGCCAGGGCACACGCATGCGCTCGGCCGTGCCCAAGGTACTGCACCCGGTCGCCGGCAACTCGATGCTTGGCCATGTTATCCACAGCGCCCGCCAGCTCGAGCCCCAGGGTATTCACGTGGTGATCGGACATGGTGCCGAGCTGGTTCGCGAGCGACTGGCTGCCGATGACCTGAATTTCGTGTTGCAGGACAAACAGCTGGGCACAGGCCACGCCGTGGCCCAGGCCTTGCCGGCGCTCAGTGCCGACACCGTGCTGATCCTCTACGGCGATGTACCGCTGATCGAGGTGGACACCCTGCAGCGTTTGCTGGCCAGGGTAAACCCGCAGCAACTGGGCCTGCTCACTGTGACCCTGGCCGACCCGACCGGCTACGGCCGTATCGTGCGCGACGACCAGGGCCAGGTGGCTGCCATTGTCGAGCACAAGGATGCCAGCGACGCACAGAAGGCGATCAATGAAGGCAACACCGGCATCCTTGCCGTACCGGGGGCTCGGTTGGCCGAGTGGCTGGGCCGCCTGTCGAACCACAACGCACAGGGTGAGTACTACCTGACCGACGTGATCGCCATGGCAGTGGCCGACGGCCTGGTGGTGGCCACCGAGCAGCCGCTGGACCCGATGGAAGTGCAGGGCGCCAACGACCGTCGTCAGTTGGCCGAACTGGAGCGTCATTATCAATTGCGCGAAGGTCGTCGCCTGATGGCCCAGGGCGTGACCCTGCGTGACCCGGCGCGTTTCGACGTACGCGGCGAAGTCATCGTGGGGCGTGACGTGCTCATCGACGTCAACGTTATCCTCGAAGGCCGCGTGGTGATCGAGGATGACGTGGTCATCGGCCCGAACTGCGTGATCAAGAACAGCACCCTGCGCAAGGGTGCGGTGGTCAAGGCCAACAGCCACCTCGAAGGTGCCGTGCTGGGCGAGGGCAGCGATGCCGGTCCGTTCGCGCGGCTGCGCCCGGGCAGCGTGCTGGATGCCCGAGCGCATGTGGGTAACTTTGTCGAACTGAAGAATGCCCACCTGGGTGAAGGTGCCAAAGCAGGCCACCTGACCTACCTGGGTGATGCCGAGGTGGGGGCGCGCACCAATATCGGCGCCGGCACCATCACCTGCAACTACGACGGTGCCAACAAATTCCGTACCGTACTGGGCGAGGATGTCTTCATCGGTTCCAACAACTCGCTGGTGGCGCCTGTGGATATCCTTGATGGGGCCACCACCGCTGCAGGGTCCACCATCACCCAGACGGTCGAGGCTGGCCAGTTGGGCGTGGCCCGCGGTCGTCAGCGCAATATCGATGGCTGGAAACGGCCAGAGAAGATCAAGAAGAGCTGAGTTGTCCACAGCTCTGAGAAAGCCGACCGCATTGTGCATAAGTCGGCTTTTTTTTTGCCTGGCATTCGAGTGTGGATAACCTGACCCCAGCAACGCCTTATCCACAAAAATAATTTCATTGCCTGCTTGACCAAATGAAAGCTTTAGGTTTTGATTGACGTAATTATCTTTCGAATCGAAACTTAACTTCTCATGTCGAAACGAAACACACCTCAACGCCGCCACAACATCCTGGCCTTGCTGCATGAGCAGGGCGAGGTGAGTGTGGATGCACTGGCCAAGCGTTTCGAAACCTCCGAAGTCACCATTCGCAAGGACCTCGCCGCGTTGGAGGCCAACGGCCTGCTGCTGCGCCGCTACGGTGGCGCGGTGACCCTGCCTCAGGAACTGTTCGCCGACCAGGGCCAGCCCATCTCTCTCTACAAACAGGCCATCGCTCGTGCCGCCGTGGCGCGGATTCGCGAGCATGCGCGCATCATCATCGACAGCGGCAGCACCACGGCTTCGATGATCCCCGAACTGGGTCAGCAACCGGGGCTGGTGGTGATGACCAACTCGCTGAACGTGGCCCGTGCCTTGAGCGAACTGGAACACGAACCGGTACTGCTGATGACCGGCGGCACCTGGGACCCGCATTCCGAATCGTTCCAGGGCCAGGTTGCCGAGCAGGTACTACGCTCCTACGATTTCGACCAACTGTTCATTGGTGCCGATGGTATCGACCTGGTGCGCGGCACCACCACCTTCAACGAATTGCTGGGGTTGAGCCGGGTGATGGCCGAGGTGGCCCGCGAAGTGATCGTGATGGTCGAGTCGGACAAGGTCGGGCGCAAGATTCCCAACCTGGAGCTGCCCTGGGCCAGCGTGAATACCCTGATTACCGACGAACGCCTGCCCCAGGAGGCACGCGATCAAATTCAAGCCCGCGGCATCAACCTCATCTGTGCCGCTATCAGCTAGGAGCAACATCTATGTGTGGAATCGTGGGCGCCGTCGCCGAACGCAACATCACCACCATCCTGATCGAAGGCCTCAAGCGCCTGGAATACCGCGGCTATGACAGTGCCGGCCTGGCTGTCTTCACCCAGCAGGGCCACCTTGAACGCCGTCGTCGCATCGGCAAGGTCAGCGAGCTGGAAGCGGCCGTTGCCGCCGAGCCGCTGGTCGGCAACCTGGGTATCGCCCACACCCGCTGGGCGACCCATGGCGCGCCAACCGAAGGCAATGCACACCCGCATTTCTCCGGCCACGACCTGGCGGTGGTGCACAACGGCATCATCGAGAACCACGATGTGCTGCGTGAACAGCTCAAGGGCCTGGGCTACGTATTCACCTCGCAGACCGACACCGAAGTGATCGTGCACCTGCTGCACCACACCCTCAAAAGCCTGCCGGACCTGGCCGACGCCCTCAAGGCGACCGTCAAGCAACTGCATGGCGCCTATGGCCTGGCGGTGATCAGCGCCAGCCAGCCAGACCGCCTGCTGGCCGCCCGCAGCGGCAGCCCGCTGGTGATCGGCCTGGGCCACGGCGAGAACTTCCTGGCCTCCGACCAGTTGGCCCTGCGCCAGGTCACCGACCGCTTCATGTACCTGGAGGAGGGCGACATCGCCGAGATTCGCCGCGACCAGATCACCATCTGGGCCGTCGATGGCCAGCCGGTGCAACGCGAGGCGGTGCAGTATCACGAAGGCGCGGAAGCGGCCGACAAGGGCCATTACCGCCACTTCATGCTCAAGGAAATCCACGAGCAGCCCACCGTGGTGCAGCGCACCCTGGAAGACCGCCTGGGTTCGGATCACGTGTTGGTGCAGGCTTTTGGCCCCAAGGCGGCCGAGCTGTTCCCCAAGGTGCGCAATGTACAGATCGTGGCCTGTGGCACCAGCTACCACGCGGGCATGGTTGCGCGTTACTGGCTCGAAGAGCTGGCCGGCATTCCGTGCCAGGTCGAAGTGGCCAGTGAATTCCGCTACCGCAAGGTGGTGGTGCAGCCCGACACCCTGTTCGTGTCGATTTCCCAGTCGGGCGAAACTGCAGACACCCTGGCGGCGCTGCGCAATGCCAAGGAGCTGGGCTTCCTTGCCAGCCTGGCCATCTGCAACGTCGGCATCAGCTCGCTGGTGCGTGAATCGGACCTGACCCTGCTGACCCGTGCCGGCCCGGAAATCGGCGTGGCCTCGACCAAGGCGTTCACCACCCAGCTGGTGTCGCTGATGTTGCTGACCCTGTCGCTGGGACGCGTGCGTGGCACCTTGCCGGCTGGCGTCGAGGCCGAACTGGTGGAGCAACTGCGTCGTCTGCCGGTACGCCTGGGCGAAGCGCTGGCGATGGACGCCACCATCGAGAAGACGTCCGAGCTGTTCGCCGACAAGCATCACACCCTGTTCCTGGGCCGTGGCGCGCAGTTCCCGGTGGCGATGGAAGGGGCGCTCAAGCTCAAGGAAATCTCCTACATCCACGCCGAAGCCTACCCGGCTGGCGAGCTCAAGCACGGCCCGCTGGCGCTGGTGGATGCCGACATGCCGGTCGTTACCGTTGCACCGAACAACGAGCTGCTGGAGAAGCTCAAGTCCAACCTGCAGGAAGTGCGCGCCCGTGGCGGCGAGCTGATCGTGTTCGCCGACGAGAAGGCAGGCATGAGCAATGGCGAGGGCACCCATGTGATCGCCATGCCGCACATCGTCGATGCGCTGGCACCGATCCTGTACACCATCCCGCTGCAATTGCTGTCGTACTACGTGGCCGTGCTCAAGGGCACCGACGTCGACCAGCCCCGCAACCTGGCCAAGTCGGTGACGGTGGAGTAAGGGGCCGGTCAGGCCCAGGCACTCCACACCGCCAAAAGATCCGGGAAGGTTCGCCTTCCCGGATCCTGCTTGTCGCACCCGTGCGGCGGCTGCTCAATCCATCAACAAGCCTTGCCTGGCCTGATCGATCATCGCCTCGACCAGCGGGTTGTTGTGCCCGTCGTGCCAGGCCACGGCGGTGGTGACCACCTTCACTTCTGGCTGCAACGGCCGGACCAGTACGTTTTCAGGGGCCAGCTTGTCCATCGAGGCGGGCACCAATGCGATGCCCTGGCCGCAGCTGACGAACGCCACCTGGGAAGATACCGAGCGCACCTGGTGCACGATGCGTGGCGCGAAACCGCTGGCTTTGCATAACCCCACCAGGCAGTCGAAGTACACCGGGCTCACATCCCGTGAAGCCATCACTAGGGTTTCATCGGCAAGCGCCCCTAGGCTGATCGCCGCACACTTCGCCAGATGATGGTCGTTGGTTAGCGCCACCGCCAGACGATCCTCGGACAGCGGCATGGATTGCAGGTGGCGGCCCAGGTTCCCCTCCAGACGCGCAAAGGCAATGTCGATATCCCCAGCCTCCAGCGCAGGGATGGCTTCTGCACTGTCGATTTCCCGCACCGATACCGTAATCAGTGGGTGGTCCTGCTTGAACCGCTCGATCAATGGCGGCAGCACATCGATCATGGCCGAGGTGATCGCCCCGATCGTCAGCACGCCAGCATGACCGGCCACGGCTTCATGCACCGCCAGCTCGAGCCGCTCGAGCTGGTCGGCAAACTTGCGCACCGCCGGCAGAATCGCCGCCCCAACTGCGGTGAGCTGCGCGCCGCGGCGCGAGCGGGTGAACAGTTGCACGCGCAAGGACTGTTCAAGGGCCTGGATCTGTTCGGTCAACGGCGGCTGCGACATGCCCAGGCGCCTGGCGGCGCGGCTGAAGTTCTGGTCCTCGGCAACGGCCAGGAACAACCAGAGATGACGTATCAGGCGGAAATTGATCACAGTGTGCTTCCATATGTCAGGGCTATGACAAGCTTAGTTTCTTAGGAATATACGTATCAAAACACCTTGTCGATACTCAGGCCTCATCTCCCAAGAGGTCTGCAACCGATGAGCCTGAAAGCCACGCTTGAACGCCTGGCAGCGCTCGACACCAACACCGTGTCGGACGCGCTGGACTTCCTCGAACTTCCTGGCGCCACCAACGGGCTGATGCCGCTCTGGAACTGCCCGCAAATCGTCGGCCGTGCCAGCACCGTGCAGCTCGGCCCCAAGCAGGGAACGGCGCCAGACGTTCACCTGATTACACCGGTGGTGGAGCGAATCACCACCGATGATCGCGTTCTGGTCATTGCCGGTGGCCTCCACGGCGTTTCCAGCTGGGGCGACATCCTCGCCAATGCGGCGCGATGCAAGGGCATCCGTGGCACGGTCACCGATGGCTTCAGCCGCGATATCCGCGCCAATGCAGACATCGGCTACCCGGTGTTTGGCCGCGGCATAACCATGATCAGCGCACGCAATCGGCTCATTCAAGTCGACGCTGCGGTCAAGGTGCACATGGCCGGCGTGGAGGTCGAAGAAGATGACTACGTGATCGCCGACGAATGCGGCACCGTTTTCATTCAAGCCGCTGTCATTGAGCAGGTTCTGGCCCTGGCCGAGCGGATAGACCGGCGCCAGGCCGGCATGCTCGATGCCGTGCGGGCGGGCCGCTCGGTCGAACACGTGATGCATGACGCCCAATTCGAAGCCATCAAGGCGGAGCACTGAAATGAGCCTGTCCGATAAAGACCTCGTCGCGTTGTTCGATGGCCTGGATACCCCTGGCGTCTCCGATGCCCTGGACAGATTGGGCCTTGCTGGCCAGGCCTTCGGCATTGCGCCGCTGGCCAACTACGACCAGGTGCTGGTAGGTCCGGCCTTCACCGTGCAGTACGTCAGCGCAGGCACTCCGCCAGGCACGGTTGGCGACTTCATGGATGACGTGGCCCCGGGTGATGTCGTGGTGATCGCCAATCAAGGACGCACCGATTGCACGGTGTGGGGCGACATCATGACCCAGTACGCACTGGCCCGTGGTGTCGCCGCAACGGTCATCGACGGCGTTTGCCGTGATGTGAACAAGACACTGGGTGACGGTTACCCGATGTTCAGCAAAGGCCGCTTCATGCGCACCGGCAAGGACCGCGTGGAAGTGGCTACCGTCAACCAGCCGGTGTCGGTTGGCACTGCCCGGGCCTGTGCCCGCGATATCGTCGTGGCCGACGCCAACGGTGTGGTCATCGTACCGCGCAGCCGCGCCCGGGAAGTCGCCGACACAGCACACCGTATCGAGCAGGTCGAGGCGCAGATTCGTCAGCAACTGGCCGGTGGCAAAGGCCTCAGGCAAGCCCGGGCCGCCCTCGGTTATCACACCCTGCAGAGCAAGCAGCCATGAGCCTTCCACACGATTATCAACCCATCGCCAAGGCCCTTGGCAGTTCCACCCTTTACGAGGCCTCGGGCCTGCCGTGCGCGGTTGACCGGCAGATCAGGGCCGTCTGGCCCGGTGCATTCATTGCCGCGCCGGCCTACCCGCTGCAGTGCGCGCCGGGGGACAACCTTGGCCTGCACCTGGCCGTGGCCAAGGCGCCACGCGGCAGCGTGCTGGTGTGTGATACCGCCGATTTCGTCGCCGGCTACTGGGGTGAGGTACTGACCGTGGCTGCAGAAACCGCCGGCATCGTCGGCCTGGTGATCAACGGCGGCGTGCGGGATGTTGCAGCGCTCCAGGCGCGAGGTTTCGCGGTGTTTGCGCGAGGTATCTCGGTCAAGGGGACGGTGAAGGCCACCGCGCCTTCGGTGGGCAAGCCGTTCGTCTTCAGCGGCGCCCCGGTCTGCGCCGGCGACCTGGTGGTTGCCGACGAGGATGGCGTGATCATCATTCCGGTCGCCGCTGTGGAGCGCACCCTGCGCGAAGGCCGGCAACGTGCGGACAAGGAGGCGCTGTTGATGGCCAGGCTGCGCGAAGGTCACACCACGCTCGATCTGCTTGGGCTGACCCGGCCGCAGGAGCAGCCATGAGCCTTGAAGCCCTGAATCATCGCCTGGAGGCCGCCAGGCCTTCGGCGACTTACGCCATCATCGACCGTGTAGCCGTGCTGCGCGCCGAGGGGCGCAGCATCATCTCGCTGTGTGCCGGCGAACCTGATTTCGACACCCCGGAACATATCCGCGCCGCAGCCATACAGGCCATCAATAGTGGCCACACCCGCTACACCCAGGTGGCGGGCCTTCGCGCTCTGCGCGAAGCGATCGCGCGCAAGTTCCAGCGCGAAAATGGTCTGGATGTCGGTTGGCAGGACACCTTGGTAGGCAGTGGCGGCAAGCAGGTGATCTTCAATGCCCTGGCTGCGACGCTGAACGAGGGCGACGAGGTGGTGGTCCCCGCGCCGTACTGGGTGAGCTATCCCGAAATGGTTCAGCTGTGTGGTGGCGAGCCGCGCATTGTCGCTTGTGGTGCGGGGTCAGGCTTCAAGCTGACGCCGCAGGCATTGTCAGGTGCTATCGGCCCCAAGACCCGCTGGCTCATTCTCAACTCGCCCGCCAACCCGACCGGTGCGGTATACAGCCGTGCAGAGCTCGAAGCGCTGGCAAAGGTCCTGCTGGCCCACCCTCAGGTGTTGATCCTGGCGGACGATATCTATGAGCATCTGATCTTCGATGGCCGCGACTTTCTTACCCTGGCCCAGGTAGAACCGCAGCTGGCGCCGCGCACGCTGACCATGAACGGCGTATCCAAGGCCTACGCCATGACCGGCTGGCGCATCGGCTTCGCCACGGGGCCGCGCTGGTTGCTCGACGCGATGCAGAAGCTGCAAGGTCAGCAGACGTCGGGGGCATGTTCGATCTCCCAGCATGCGGCGATAGCCGCGCTGGACGGCCCCAGGGCATTCATCGCCCACAGCCGCGAAGTGTTCCAGCGTCGTCGTGATTTCATGGTAGCGCTGCTGAATCAGGCGCCAGGCATCCGTTGCGAACTTCCGGCGGGTGCGTTCTATGCCTTTGCCGACTGTACGGGGTTGATTGGCAAGTGCTCCCCGGGCGGGCGCACGCTGGTCGACGATGAGGCGGTAGCGCTGGCGCTGCTGGATGAGGCCGATGTTGCCGTCGTACAGGGCAGCGCATTTGGCCTGCCGGGCTATCTGCGCATTGCCTACGCGCTGGATGACCTGTCGCTGCGAGCGGCCTGCGAGGCCATCGGTCGTTTTTGCCACAGCGTACGTCAGCTCCCTTGAGGCGCGTGCCTCAAGCTATCACAGTGTCGACCAGCTCCAGCGCCACGCTTCACACCGGAAAAAGCGGGCAGCCGCTTCTGCTGGTTGAACAGCCGCGTTGTGCGCTGAAGGCCGGTGAACTGTCCACCGACAATCAGGGAATCAACTGGGTTTGCCGTTCAACCGCGCCAGCGTTTCATCCAGCTCATCAATCTGCCCCGGCGCTTCGGTCACCACACTGAAGTCGCTCACTTCGACCGCCCCCAACCCATGCCCCAACAGGTGGAACGAGAACGCCTTGCGCGACTCGTTGTTGTCGAACGTGAACTCCATTTCCAGGGGCTGATCCGGCGTGACCAGCATCTCCTCGGTAGGTAGCCCCACCAGCACCTCCTGCTCGAACTCCTTGGTCTTGAGCACGATATAGGCGTTCTGCTGGGGGTCGGCCGAGCGTACCGTCAGGCGCACCCGGGTGTGCGAGCCCTTGGGCATCTCCAGGTACTGCGCACCGATCAGGTTGTCGGCCCAGTCATCCTTGATCTGCGGCTGCAGCGGGATCACTGTCGCGCTGCCAAACTGGTAGTGCTGGTTCAGCGGTGAGCCCATCACTGATTGATCCAGTGCGCTGGCGCGCGCCTGCACCTGGCGTGCCCGCTGGCCACGGAAGCGATCTGTCAGGTTGGCGCGTTCGGCAATGAAGCCGGTACTGGCATACGACCGGCAGCGCTGCTGGAAATCGCATTCGGTGAAGGTGGCATTGCCATCGTGATAGCGCAGCTTGCCGTTGGTGAACGACATGATTTCACGCCCGTTGTCATAGTCGCGCAGCAGCGAACGCCCACTGAGGGCGTTGGGCACCGGGAAGCCGAAATAGTCGAGCACCGATGCGGTCAGGTCGACGTGACCGTACACGCCGGATTTCACCTGTGGCAGTTGTGCCTGCTCGGGCGCCAGCATCAGGTTGAAGCCCCACGAAGACGCCAGGCGTACACCGTCGATGCCATGGGATTCGTCCGAGGTGATCACCACCAGGGTGTCCTTGAGTACCCCCTGACGTTCCAGCCCGGCAAGAAAGTTATCCACAGCGTCGTCGAGGTAGGCCACTGCCGCCTGCTTGGGCGTGGCGTAGCGTTCGAGGTACTCCGCCGGCGCGGAATAGGGCTGGTGGGTGCCCACGGTCAGCAGGGTGAGCATCCATGGCTCAGGCTGCTTCTGCAGTTGGCCGACATAGTCCAGCGCGCCTTCGAAAAACGCCTTGTCGTCCTTGCCCCACGGGAAGTCCAGGTAGTTGGGGTTCTTGAACCAGTCCAGGCCCAGGGTGGTATCGAAGCCGATGTGCGGCATGATCTTGTCCTTGGCCATGAAGCGCAGCCCGGCACCCTGCAGGTAGTGCGTGCTGAAGCCATGTTCGCGCAATTGCGCCGGCAGGCATTCCTGGTTGCGCTGGTTCTGCGTCAGCATCTCGACCCCTTTGGGGGTACCGTTGTCGAGCTTGTCGTAGTCGCCACACAGCATGGCGTAGAGGCCACGGATGGTCTGGTGGGTATGCAGCACGTAGTCGGGGGTGTTCATGCCGCGTTCGGCCCAGGCGCTCAGCTTGGGCATCAGGTGTTCCTGGTAGGCGGGGTTGAGGGTGCGTCGGTTGATGTCCAGGTAAGCCCCCGGGATGCCTTCCAGCGCGACCACCAGCACGTTGCGCGCGCTGCCGGGCGCGTCGAGCAGCGGCTTGCCGCTCAGGTCCAGGCGGGTCAGGCCGGCCATGGCCACGGGCGGGTCGACCACATCGGCCTCCAGCCAGTCTTCGATACGCGCCTGGCTTTCACCCACGCCTACCGCCAGCAATTGATGTGGCAGATTGAACACCTGCCACTCGTCCGCTTCGGCAGGTTCCCAGGCCTGGGTACCGGCATGCACCAGCAGGCAGGTCACGGGCACCGCCCACAGGTGCCGCGGCAATGGCGCGACGGGTCTGGCCCGGGCCGCCCAGCGGGTCGCAAGCCACAACAGCAGCCCAAGCCCCAGGGCAATGGCGAAGCCAGGGTTGGCCAGGCTGCCACCGGCGGAGTTTTCCATGAACTGCACATCGGTGAGGTAGTGCAGGTCGGCCGGGGTCGGCAATCGGCCTACTGCGGCCACTAGCTCAGCACTGGCCAGGTTCAGCACTCCCCACGCCAGCACCACGGGCACTGCCAGCCATACCGGACGACGGTACAGCAGAACGACCAGTGCACCACCGAGGCCCACGTCGGACAGGTACCCCAGCGGATCGGCCCAGCCGTTCGCCACGCGCAGGCATACAGGAACCACCACCAGCAGCCCGAACAGGGCGGCTAGCGAAGCGCGAGGGTGCTGCAACCAGCGATAGATACGTTTCACGGGGGCGTTCGTCATCATGTCGTCATGTAAATGTGGTGATGGTACCAAGTGCAGTACATCTCCACAGCATTCCGGCAACAAGTCGAAACCCAGTTTTCTGGCCTGGATCAATGTCGAATGCGCCTTCATGGCTTACCGTGGTGGATTCCTGCCACTCTTTTCAAGGATGAAACGCAATGCAGTCAATGGACCGCAATCATGATATTCAGCCCCTGTCGCGGGCAGACATGACCATCGAGCTCAACGGTCGGCCGGTACCGGCCGCGGCAGGCGAAAGCGTGCTCAACGTGCTGCACGCGGTGGGCCTGCGCCAGGTGGCGCGCAACGACCATGGCCAGGTCACGGGTGCCTTCTGCGGCATGGGCGTGTGCCACTGCTGCCTGGTGTCGATCAACGGTCGCCCCAAGCGCCGCGCCTGCCAGACCATCGTCAAGCCGGGCATGCAGGTCGAAACCGGGGTCAACCGCTTCGACGTGGAGGGTGTCGAATGAGCCTGCGTCCGGTAATAGTCGGCGGCGGTTCGGCAGGCATGGCGGCTGCCATCGAACTGGCCCGGCATGGCGTCTCCAGCGTGCTGTTCGACGAAGCTTCGCGTCTGGGTGGGGTGGTCTATCGCGGCCCTTTGCGCAGCGGCGTCGACCTGGGCTACCTGGGCAAGCGCTATGCCAGCGCGCTGAACACTCTGCACGAAGAGTTCGCCGATTGTGCCGAGCGCATCGACGTGCGCCTGGAAACCCGTGTGGTCGGGGGCGAAGGCGGCAACCGCCTGATGGTGCTGGACAGCGACGAGCAGCTGCACGAAGTGGAATACAGCCACCTGGTACTGTCCGCCGGCTGCCATGAGCGCAACGTGCCGTTCCCCGGCTGGACCCTGCCCGGCGTGATGCTGCTGGGCGGTCTGCAGTTGCAGATCAAGAGCGGCGTGGTCAAGCCGCTGGGCACCACCGTCATCGCCGGCACCGGCCCGCTGCTGCCCCTGGTGGCATGCCAGCTGCACGCGGCCGGGGTCAAGGTGGAAGGGGTGTACGAGGCATGTGCCTTCGGCAAGATCGCCAAGGAAAGCCTGGCGCTGCTGAACAAGCCGCAGCTGTTTCTCGACGGCCTGAGCATGCTCGGTTATCTGAAGCTCAACGGTATCCCCATGAACTACGGCTGGGGCGTGGTAGGTGCCAACGGCGAGGGCGAACTCACCGAAGTGCGCCTGGCTCCCTACAGTGACAACTGGCAGCCGGACATCAGCCGTGTGCAGCGCGTCTCGGCGCAGACCCTGGCCGTGGGCTACGGCTTCATTCCGCGCACCCAGCTCAGCCAGCAGATGGGCCTGGCCCACGGCTTCAACGAAGACGGCTACCTGCGCGCCGAAAGCAACGTGTGGCAACAGAGCAGCGAGCCGCACATTCACCTGGCCGGTGACATGGGCGGGATTCGCGGTGGCGAAGCCGCGATGCTCACCGGGCGCATAGCCGCCGTGTCGATCCTGCACCAGGCTCAGGTCATCACCCCCGAACAGGCGCTGGACCTGCGCGAGCGCTACCTGGGCAAGCTGGCCGCGATCAAGCGCTTTCGTGCCGGGGTAGACCGCTACACCCTGCGCGGCACTGAGCAGATCACGCTGCCCGCACCCGACACCGTCATCTGCCGCTGCGAGCACGTCACCCGCAGCGACATCGACCGCGCCCTGGAGCAGGGTGTACAGGACATGGCCGGGCTGAAGATGCGCACCCGCGTGAGCATGGGCGATTGCCAGGGCCGCATGTGCGTGGGCTACTGCAACGATCGCCTGCGCCAGGCCACCGGGCGTGCCGATGTGGGCTGGCTGCGCCCGCGGTTCCCCATCGACCCGATCCCTTTCTCCGCATTCAAGAACCTCGGCACGGAAGCTGAAGCATGAACAGAACCTATGATGTGGTCATCGCCGGCGGCGGTGTGATCGGCGCTTCCTGCGCCTACCAGTTGTCCAAGCGTGGCAACCTCAGGATCGCGCTGATCGACGCCAAGCGCCCCGGCAACGCTACCCGTGCCTCGGCGGGCGGGTTGTGGGCGATCGGCGAATCGGTCGGCCTGGGCTGTGGGGTGATCTTCTTTCGCATGATGTCGCAAAAGCACAAGCGCGAAGCCAACGGCGCCGCCGTGGCGGTCGATTCCAGCACCCCGCACATCCTGCCGCAGTCGTTCTTCGACTTCGCGCTGCAATCCAATGCCTTGTACCCCGGCCTGCACCAGGAGCTGATGGAGCGCCACGGCATGGACTTCAAGTTCGAGCGCACCGGCCTCAAATACGTGATCTACGACGACGAGGACCGCCTGTACGCCGAGCATATCGTCGCGCAGATCCCGCACCTGGCCCACGAGGTTCGCTGGCTCGACCGCGATGCCCTGCGCAAGGCCGAGCCTGCCGTCAGCCACCATGCCCACGGCGCGCTGGAGTTCCTGTGCGATCACCAGGTCAGCCCGTTCCGTCTGGCCGATGCCTACACCGAAGGTGCGCGGCAGAACGGCGTCGACCTGTTCCTCAACACCAACGTCACCGGCGTGCTGCACCAGGGCGACCGGGTGGTGGGGGTCAAGACCGACGTGGAAGGCGAGTTTCACTGCCAGACCCTGATCAACGCCGGCGGCGCCTGGGCGGCAGAACTGAGCGAGATGGCCACTGGCCTGAGCATTCCGGTCAAGCCGGTCAAGGGCCAGATCCTGCTCACCGAGCGCATGCCCAAGCTGCTGCAGGGCTGCCTGACCACCGCCGATTGCTACATGGCGCAGAAGGACAACGGTGAGATCCTGATCGGCAGCACCACCGAAGACAAGGGCTTCGACGTCACCACCACCTATCCGGAAATCAACGGTCTGGTGCAGGGCGCGGTGCGCTGCATTCCGGAGCTGGCGCAGATCAACCTCAAACGCAGCTGGGCAGGCCTGCGTCCCGGTTCGCCGGACGAGCTGCCGATTCTCGGCCCGGTGCAGAGCGTGAGTGGCTACCTCAATGCCTGTGGGCACTTTCGTACCGGCATCCTGACCTCGGCGATCACTGGCGTGCTGATCGACAAGGTGCTGCATGAGGAGGCACTGCCGCTGGACCTGACGCCGTTCCTCGCGGACCGCTTCGGTACTCAGCCCAAAGCCGCCCAGGCCTGACCCGGTGCGTGCCTGAACCTGCGGTGATGGTCGCCGTCGGTTCAGGCGCACGGATCAAGCGTGCAGGCTGACCGGGGTCAGATCTGCATGGCCATGCCTTCGACGTTCATCGCCGCCTGGCGCAAGGCCTCGGAGCGAGTCGGGTGCGGGTGGCAGGTGAGGGCGATGTCTTCGGCCGAGGCCGAGAACTCCATGGCCACGCAGTACTCACCGATCATCTCGCTGACGCACGGGCCAACCAGGTGCACGCCGAGTACCTCGTCGGTTTCGGCATCGGCCAGCACCTTGGCGAAGCCTTCGGTCTCGTGGTTGATCTTGGCCCGGCTGTTGGCCATGAACGGGAACTTGCCGACCTTGTAGGCGCGGCCTTCGGCCTTGAGCTGCTCTTCGGTCTTGCCCACGCTGGCCAGTTCGGGGCGGGTGTAGATCACCCCCGGGATCAGCCCGTAGTTCACTTCGTGGGCCTTGCCGTGGATGCGCTCGATGCAGGCGATGGCTTCGTCTTCGGCCTTGTGGGCGAGCATCGGGCCGCTGGTGACGTCGCCGATCACCCACACGCCCGGCACGCTGGTGCGATGGCCCTGGTTCTCGAGCATGCCGCGCTTGTCGGTCTGCAGGCCTACCGTTTCCAGGCCCAGGCCCTGGGTGTAGGGGCGACGGCCGATGGCGACCAGCACGTAGTCGGCCTGCAGGGTTTCGGCGGTGCCGCCGGCGGCCGGTTCGAGGGTCAGGCTGACACCGTCGGCCGACGGCGTGGCCTGGGTCACCTTGCTGCCCAGCTTGAAGCTCATGCCTTGCTTGGCCAATGCGCGCTGCAGGGTCTTGGCGGTTTCTTCGTCGGTGCCGGGGCAGATGCGGTCGAGGTATTCCACCACGGTGACCTGGCTACCGAGGCGGCGCCACACCGAGCCCAGCTCCAGCCCGATCACGCCCGCGCCGATCACCACCAGGTGTTTGGGCACCTGGGGCAGGGCGAGGGCGCCGGTGGAGTCGATGATGCGCTGGTTGTCGATGGTCACGCCGGGCAGCGGAGTCGGCTCGGACCCGGTGGCGATGACGATGTCCTTGGCCTGCAGTTTGGTCACGGCGCCCTGGTCATCGGTGACCTTGACCTTGCCCACGCCATCGAGCTGGCCCCAGCCCTTGATCCAGTCGACCTTGTTCTTGCGAAACAGGAACTCGATGCCCTTGGTCAGGCCCGCGACGCTCTCGTCCTTCTGTTTCATCATCTGCGCCAGGTTCAGGCTTGGCTTGACCTCGATACCGAGGTTGGCGAACTCGCTGCCGGCAGCCGCTTCGTAGAGTTCGGAGGCGTGCAGCAGGGCCTTGGACGGCATGCAGCCAACGTTCAGGCAGGTGCCGCCGAGGGTCGGGCGACCTTCGACACAGGCCACGCTCAGGCCCAGCTGGCCTGCGCGAATGGCAGCGTTGTAGCCGCCAGGGCCGCCGCCGATGATCACGACATCATAGGTTTTCATTGTTGTACTCCCGGATGAAGAATCGACAATGCCGCCAAGGTTAGGGGCCGATCTGGAGGTTGTATACAATTTATGCCACTACCTTTTTGCATCGGCCGGTCTACGACGATAGTCCGGCATGCCTCCCTGTTCTTGAGGATGGGCTACCCTTTTGTGCAGACGTCCGAAGATTACGGGAGGCTCATTTCATGCTTGCGCAACTTCCACCTGTTCTGCAAAGCCTGCGGTTGCCCTTGCGACTCAAGCTTTGGGATGGTCACGAATTCGATCTGGGCCCCCAGCCGCAGGTCACCATCGTGGTCAAGGATCCCCAGCTGATCGGCCAGTTGACCCACCCCAGCCTGGATGAGCTGGGCGCGGCGTTCGTCGAGGGCAAGCTGGAACTGGAGGGCACCATCGGCGAAGTCATCCGCGTGTGCGACGAGCTCAGTCAGGCGTTGCTCACGGACGAGGAAGAAGACCAGCCGGTGCGCAGCGAGCATGACAAGGCCACCGACGCGGCGGCCATTTCCTACCACTACGACCTGTCCAACGATTTCTACCAGCTGTGGCTGGACCGCGACATGGCGTATTCCTGCGCCTACTTCAAGACCCTCGGCGACACCCTTGAGCAGGCCCAGCAGAACAAGTTTGAGCACCTGTGCCGCAAGCTGCGGCTCAAGCAGGGCGACTACCTGTTGGACGTGGGCTGTGGCTGGGGCGGGTTGTCACGTTATGCCGCACGCGAGTTCGGCGCCAAGGTGTTCGGCATCACCCTGAGCAAGGAGCAGCTCAAGTTGGGGCGTGAACGGGTCAAGGCAGAAGGGCTTGAAGATCAGGTGGAACTGCAGATTCTCGACTATCGCGACCTGCCGCAGGACGGTCGCTTCGACAAGGTGGTGAGTGTCGGCATGTTCGAACACGTGGGGCATGCCAACCTGGCATTGTACTGCCAGCGGTTGTTCGGCGCGGTGCGCGAAGGTGGCCTGGTGATGAACCACGGCATCACCGCCAAGCATGTGGACGGGCGCCCGGTGGGGCGCGGCGCGGGCAATTTCATCGAGCGCTATGTGTTCCCCCATGGCGAGCTGCCGCACCTGTCGATGATCAGTGCGCGTATCAGCGAAGCGGGGCTGGAAGTGGTCGACGTCGAGAGCCTGCGCCTGCATTACGCACGGACGCTGGCGCAGTGGAGCGATCGCCTGGAAAGCCAGCTGGACAAGGCCGCGAGCCTGGTGCCGGAAAAGGCCCTGCGCATCTGGCGGCTGTACCTGGCCGGTTGCTCCTATGCCTTTGCCAAGGGCTGGATTAACCTGCACCAGATTCTGGCAGTCAAGCCGTTCGCCGATGGTGGCCACGACCTCCCGTTGACCCGCGAGGACCTGTACCGCTGACAGTCGCGCTCAGAGGATCGGCGAGATCAGTCGGGCGATGCGCATCCCCAGTTGTTGCAGGCGACGCGTCTGCTGGCTGTCCTCAGGGGTGATTTCCCGCGCTTGGTCGAAGTCGTGCTGGAGCATGGCTTCGACCTGCGCGGCAAAGGCAAGGTCTACGGTCAGCAGCATGATTTCGAAGTTCAGGCGGAACGAGCGGTTGTCCAGGTTGGCACTGCCGATGGCGCTGACCTCGTTGTCGACCAGCACCACCTTCTGGTGCAGAAACCCCGGCCCGTAGCGGAACATGCGCACCCCGGCCTGCACCGCCTCGAAGGCGAACAGGCTGGAGGCGGCGTACACGATACGGTGGTCAGGGCGCGAGGGAATCAGGATACGCACGTCGACGCCCCGCAACACCGCCAGGCGCAGCGCGGCCGACACGGCCTCGTCGGGAATGAAGTACGGGCTGGTGATCCAGAGCCGCTCGCGCGCCGCGTGGATGGCGTCGACAAAAAACAGCGAACAGGTCTCCTGCGGATCGGCGGGCCCGCTGGCCAGTGCCTGGCAAAGTACGCCGTTGTCGGGGTAGGTGTCGGGCAGTATCAGTGGCGGCAACTGGCGCGCCGCCCAGTACCAGTCTTCGGCAAAGGATTCCTGCAGGCAGGCCAGCACCGGGCCGCTGACCTGCACATGGGTGTCGCGCCAGGGCGATAGCCTGGGGTTGCCGCCCAGGTATTCGTCGCCCACGTTATGGCCCCCCATGAACCCCAGCATGCCGTCGACCACCACGATCTTGCGATGGTTGCGGAAGTTGACCTGGAAGCGGTTGAACCAGCCGCGGCGGGTGGCGAAGGCGCGGATGTTCACGCCGCCTTCGCGCAAGCTCTGTATATAGGCGGAGGGCAGGGCGTGACTGCCAACGCTGTCGAACAGCACGTAGATCTTCACCCCTTCCGCGGCCTTTCTCAGCAGCAGCGCCTTGAGTTCACGGCCGATGCCGTCGTCGTGGATGATGAAGAACTGGATCAGTACCGTGTCGTGAGCCGCTTCTATCGCCTTGAAGATCGCGTCGAAGGTGGCCTGCCCGTCGATCAGCAGGCTGACCTGGTTGTTGGCCAGGCACGGCATGCGCCCAAGCTTGGGCATGGCCCGCAGCGCCGCATAGGATTCGGAGTTGCGCGCGGTCAGCGCCTCTTCCACCCAGGGGCGCCAGTTGAGGTCGGCCATGGCCACGTGCATTTCGCGGTTGGCCTGGCGGCGGGCCTGGATGTAGGCGTCGAAGGTGCGACTGCCGAACACCAGGTACGGAATCAGCGTGAAGTAGGGGATAAACAGCAGCGACATGGCCCAGGCAATTGCACCTTGGGCAGTGCGCACGGTGAACACGGCATGTAGGGCGGCAATCACGCCCAGCAGGTGAATCAAACCGATGAGGTAACCGAAGAAGTAAGGGCTGTGGTAATCCATACACATTCTGCTATCCGAGGGCACTGCCCGCTAACAGAGCACGTTCGCGCCTGCACTTGCAACTGAAAGCACGAAAACGCGTCTAAGCTGTGTTCCGGCTTGGGGCCGGATTCTGAAGGAGTCACTACATGAAAAGTCGTCTGCCGATGCTGGCACTGGTACTGGGCCTGGCGAGCCCGTTGGTGCATGCGCAGATGTTGCAACCGGGCCTGTGGGAGTTGACCAGCAGCAACATGCAGGTCGATGGCAAGCCACTGCCCGACATGGAATTCATGCTCGGCCAGTTGAAGAACCTGCCGCCCGAGCAGCGCGCGATGATCGAGGGTGGCCTGGCCAAGCAAGGCATCAGCGTCGGGGGCAAAGGGGTGCGTTCGTGCCTGACCCAGGAGCAGGTTCAGACCAACGACATTCCGCTGCAGGACCCGCAGTCGGGGTGCACGCAGAAGATCACCGAGCGCAACGGCAATGTGTGGAAGTTCACCTTCAGTTGCCCCAAGGCTCAAGGCAACGGTGAAGCGCAGTTTCTCAGCGATCGGGAATTTCTGACCAAGGTCAGCGGCACGTTCAATGCGTCCGGTGTTGAGCAAAAGGGCAGCATGAACACCCGTGCGGTGTGGCTGGGCAACGATTGCGGCACGGTCAAGCCGCGCACCTGATCAGCGCAGGTGCCACTGCCATTGGCTTTGCGCGACAGCGTCGTGGGCATGCAGGCTTTCGGCATGTTCCACACGCAGCTTGAAGCCGTCGATCCACGGCAGCGGTTGCAGGGCCAGATGCAGGCGCCTCGCGGCGTCTTCGCAGAACATCAGGTTCTGCCCGTTGGCCAGCGCAAACGCCTGTTCGTCGGCTCGTTTCACGGCTGTCTGCACAGCAGTGCCGAGAGCTGCCTCGGCCAGGTCGATCAGCTGTCGAAAGGGCATTTGCTCCTCGCCTGGGGCCAGGCGCAGGTGCAGATGGGCCGTGCTGCGTTGGCTGTGTGGTGTTGCCACGATGCCTTGGACGGTGCCGAGCCAATGCAGGATGGCAGCATGATCGAGGTTACTGCGGTTGGCGAAATCATCGACGAACTGCTGCTGAATCAACTGGCGGGCGAGCGCGGCGGAGCATGGGCAGGTGGAGGAATACTCGACTTGTGCGTTTAGTTCCACGTGGAACACTCCGTTTTCCAAACGCGCGTCCACACTCACCGGATAAGCCTTCCAGCCTGCCAGCGGGCTGACGAGCGCAGGCCGCTTGAGCAGCAATTCAAAGCCAAGACGCAGGTAAGCGGTGGTAGAGAGGCCCTGATGGCTGTCGATAAACCGTTCCAGGACCTGGCGCACCAACCCTACTGAAAACGCCGCGTGCTCGAATGCCTCCAGCGCGAGGTACAGGCGCGACATGTGAATCCCCCGCGAGGCTCCATCATCCAGGCTGACGCCGGCATCGGCGCTGGCGCGTACCTGCACGCCGTCGAGTGTGATCGGCAGTGCGATGCCGCACATGCCAACCCATTCCAGAGGCATGGATTGCTGGCTGGCTTGAGCGGCGATATCGGGAAGGGTCAGGGCGTTCATGCTGAAACCATCGCTGAATTAAAAACCGATACGTTACATTATAACGATTCATTCATCATAGCTTTTTCCGAGTCCTCACTCGCAGCCCCCAAGGCGATTGCAACGCAGGCTGAAGCGTTGGCCGCTGGAGCTGGACACCCGGTTCTGCGTGGTCCAACCCACCCGGCGGCTATAGCCGACCCAGGCTTCGCCGTCGCTGGCCAGGCCCGTGTAGAAGGTCAGCGGCCCATAGAGGCTGTTGGTTTGTACCCAGCGCCGCTGCCCCAGCACCTCAAGGCCGCGCACGTACTGGGTGTTGCCTTGGCTGTGCACGCTGTACACATTGCCATCGCGATCTTGGCAGGCCAGCAGGTTGGCGCTGCGCGTGCATTGGGCAGGCTCACTGCGCGTCATCTCGGCGTGAACCGTCGCGACGGGGATCAGCAGGAGCGAAAGCAGTACGAAGGTTTTCATCCAATCTCCGATTGGCTAAATTGCATTGTTATAATATAACATTGAAAAAGGCATCCTTCGAATGCTCCGACGCCCTGATGAGGTATTTGCGACATGACCGACCGTCTCCCCGTTACCGTGCTGTCCGGCTTTCTAGGTGCCGGCAAGAGCACCCTGCTCAACCATGTGCTGCGTAACCGCGACAACCTGCGGGTGGCGGTGATCGTCAACGACATGAGTGAAATCAATATCGACGCCAGCGAAGTGCAGCGCAACGTCAGCCTCAATCGTGCAGAAGAAAAACTGGTCGAGATGAGCAATGGCTGCATCTGCTGCACCCTGCGCGAAGATCTGCTCGAAGAGGTCGCGCGGCTTGCCCGCGAGGGGCGTTTCGATTACCTGTTGATCGAGTCCACCGGCATATCCGAGCCGCTACCGGTAGCCGAAACCTTTACCTTCCGTGATGAACAAGGCCGCAGCCTGGCCGACCAGGCGCGGCTGGACACCATGGTCACGGTGGTAGACGGGCTGAATTTCCTGGGTGACTACCAGGCCGCCGATAGCCTGGCTTCGCGCGGCGAGACCCTGGGCGAGGGCGATGAACGTTCCATCAGCGACCTGCTGATCGAGCAGGTCGAGTTCGCCGATGTGATCCTGTTGAGCAAGATCGACCTGATCGGCAGCGATGAGCGCGAAGAACTCTGCGCCATTCTGCGCTCGCTCAATGCCCACGCCCAGATCGTGCCGATGGTGATGGGGCAGGTGCCATTGGCGCAGATTCTCGATACCGGCCTGTTCGACTTCGAGCGTGCTGCCCAGGCGCCGGGCTGGCTGCAGGAACTGCGCGGTACGCATGTGCCGGAAACCCAGGAGTACGGCATTGCCGCCACCACCTGGCAGGCCCGCCGCCCCTTGCACCCACAGCGTTTTTTCGACTTTATCCACAGGCCCTGGAGCAACGGCCGCCTGTTGCGTTCCAAGGGCTTTTTCTGGCTGGCCAGCAAGCACCAGGAAGCCGGCAGCTGGTCCCAGGCCGGCGGCATGATGCGCCACGGCTTTGCCGGTCGCTGGTGGCGTTTCGTACCACGCGGGCAATGGCCCCAGGACCCGCAGGACACGGCGGCGATCCTCAAGCACTGGACGGCCGAATGCGGCGATTGCCGACAGGAGCTGGTGTTCATCGGGCAGCACATCGACTTTGCGCAACTGGATGCCGAGCTGGGCGCCTGCCTGCTGAGCGATGAAGAAATGGCATTGGGCGCCGAGGGCTGGCAACGCCTGCCCGACCCGTTTGGCGACTGGCACGACGAAGAGGCGGCCTGATGCTGGCCCTGAAACGCCGTGGCAGCGCCCGGCAAACAGTCGGCGAATCGCCCCAGGTGCTGACCGAGGTGCTGCAGGATGGCGTCAATCTGGCCGTGTGGCAGCGCCAGTTGCCGGTGCATGTGGCCGATTTTGCCCAGGTGCTGTTGTCCCTTGGGCAGCCGCTGGCCGAGTCCCTGACCCTGGAGTTGCAGCCAGATGACGACGCACCCGCCCTGCGCGGGTTGGCGGCAGCGTATGCCGATCTGCAGGGGTATGAGGGGTTCATCTGCGATGTGCGCTGGCTGGTGGGCGCCTACGCCTGCCTGCTCGACGCGCGTCGGGTGGGGCTGCGCCTGCGCGCACTGGAGGGCGCAATGTGCCCGCGTTTTCACGTCGACCACGTGCCGGCGCGGCTGATCTGTACCTATGCGGGCCCCGGCAGTGAATGGCTGACGGCGCCCGATGCGGTGCAGGTGGAGCAGTTGTCGACCGGTGATGTGGCCGTGCTCAAGGGCGAGAGGTGGCTGGGCAATGAGGGGCAGGGGCTGGTGCACCGTTCGCCGGCGGTACCTGCGGGGCAGCGCCGCCTTATGCTGACGCTTGACTGGATGGCCTGAGCGCGCAGCATAGTGCGTATCCTTCCTGACGAATCGATGCGCATGCTGCAGAACATACCCACCCACCTGATCGGCGGCCCCCTGGGCGCCGGCAAGACCAGCCTGATCCGGCACCTGCTGGCCCAGCGCCCGGCCCACGAGCGGTGGGCGGTGCTGATCAACGAGTTCGGCCAGATCGGCCTGGATGCCGCCTTGCTCGCCACCGACGATGATGGCGTGGCGATGGGCGAAGTGGCCGGCGGATGCCTGTGCTGCGTGAATGGCGCACCGTTCCAGGTGGGCCTGGGGCGCTTGTTGCGCAAGGCCCGACCTCATCGACTGTTCATCGAGCCTTCGGGCCTGGGTCATCCTGCCCAGTTGCTGGCCCAGCTGGGCGAGGCACCCTGGCAAGGCGTGCTGGCGGTTCAGCCGTCGGTGCTGGTACTGGACGCCCAGGCATTGGCGGCAGGCCAGGTATTACCCCAGCCGCAGGCGCAGGCACTGCACGGTGCGGGGCTGCTGGTGCTCAACAAATCTGAAGGCTTGGCGGCCGCCACGCGCCTGTGGATAAGCCAGGGGTTGCCTGATGTACCCCAGCTTTGGACGGACCATGGGCAGATTGCGCTGAACAGCCTGCCGGGCGTTGGTGTGCATCCGTTGCCGGTGGATAACTTCAAGTTGCCGGAGGCCAGGCCGTTGCCGACGCCGCTGTGGATAAACCCGCTGACGCCGATCTGTCTTTATCAACAGCTGGAGCAGGGCTGGAGCATTGGCTGGCGCTGGCACCCGAGCCAGCAGTTGCACCCGCAGCGTTTGCAGCAATGGCTTGCAGGCCTTGGGTGGCGCAGGGCCAAACTGGTTATCCACAGCCCGGAGGGTTGGCAGTCGGCCAATGCGCTGGAGGGGCAGGCGCTGCACTGGCAGGCCAGCGAGTGGCGGCGCGACTCGCGTATCGAGCTGATTTTTGCACAGCCGCAGGCAGTGGCGGCCTTGGAGCAGGGGATGCAGGAATGCCGGATTCCCTGAAGACAGGGCCGGCCTTTTTGCAGGCAAGGCTGGCCCCGGTAGACGAAGGGAACGTCACTGGCGCCAGCGATTGTGCTCCTGGCGCCACTGGTTCATCTCGATCACGTTGCCGCCCTGCACCGGCGGCTTGATCTCGAACGGGTAGGGTGCCAGTTCGATCTGCATCGTATGCGCGCCAAACTGCGTCACCGTACCGGGGTGACGATGTTCGCCCGTCACCGTGAATTCGAAGTTGTACACACGGGCCAGGCGCTTGCGCCCGTTGGCATCGCGCACAAAACCGATGCGCTTGAGCGCCACGTTGCCATCCAGCAGTTCCAGGTCGAGCTTGGCGCAATGCTGCTTGACCCGTTCCAGTGCCTTTTCGCGCAGGCCGTGGTTATGCCACAGCCAGGCGCCTGCGGTGGCCAGCAGCATCAGCACCAGAAGGTTTTCGAGGGTTAACATCTACGTTCGCTCCAACCAGATAGGCTCAGCTTAACTGCCACCCCGGTCTGTCGTACAGGTGGCATTTGGCGCCATACTGCGCGCCTTGTTTTTCATTCGATCGTTTGGAAGCCCTGCATGAAACGTACACCGCATCTGCTCGCCATCCAGTCACACGTGGTATTCGGCCACGCCGGCAACAGCGCCGCGGTGTTTCCGATGCAACGGGTCGGGGTCAATGTCTGGCCGCTGAACACCGTTCAGTTCTCCAACCATACTCAGTATGGCCAGTGGACCGGCGAAGTGCTTGCGCCAGAGCAAATTCCGGCGCTGGTGGACGGGATTGCGACGATCGGCGAGCTGGGCAACTGTGATGCGGTGCTTTCCGGCTACCTCGGCAGCGCCGCCCAGGGCCGTGCGATTCTTACTGGGGTGGCGCGGATCAAGGCGGTCAACCCGAACGCCCTGTACCTGTGCGACCCCGTCATGGGGCATCCGGAAAAAGGCTGCATCGTACCCGCCGAGGTCAGTGACTTCCTGCTCGAGGAAGCGGTTGCGGTGGCGGATGTGCTGTGCCCCAATCAGTTGGAGCTCGACAGCTTCTGCGGGCGTCGGGCCGAGTCGCTGGAGGACTGCGTGGCCATGGCGCGCAGCCTGCTCGCCCGCGGGCCCAAGGCTGTGCTGGTCAAGCACCTGGCATACCCGGGACGCAAGGCCGAAGACTTCGAGATGCTGCTGGTGACTGCCGAAGGCAGTTGGCACCTGCAACGACCGCTGCTGGCGTTTGCGCGGCAGCCGGTGGGGGTCGGCGACCTGACCTCCGGCCTGTTCCTGGCGCGGGTGCTGCTGGGTGACAGCTGGGTGGCGGCTTTCGAATTCACTGCCGCGGCCGTGCACGAGGTGCTGCTGGAAACCCAGGCTTGCACCAGCTACGAGCTGGAGCTGGTGCGTGCTCAGGACCGCATCATGCACCCGCGGGTGCGCTTCGAGGCGCGGCGACTGTCGCTCTAGAAGGCGTCGCCCTTGAGTTCCTGGTAGCGCTTTTCGAGTTCCTGGCGAATCAGGCGGCGCTGCTTGCCTTGCACGAAGCGGCGCTTTTCCTCGCTGGTCTCTGGCTGGCGTGGAGGCACGGCGACCGGCTTGCGATCGTCGTCCACCGCGACCATGGTGAAGAAGCAGCTGTTGCTGTGGCGCACCGAGCGCTCGCGGATATTTTCGGTGACGACCTTGATCCCGACCTCCATCGAGGTGTTGCCGGTGTAGTTCACCGACGCCAGGAAGGTCACCAGTTCGCCCACGTGTACCGGCTCGCGAAAGACCACCTGATCCACCGACAACGTCACCACATAACGGCCCGCGTAGCGGCTGGCGCAGGCATAGGCGACTTCATCGAGGTACTTGAGCAGGGTGCCGCCGTGTACGTTGCCAGAAAAGTTGGCCATGTCCGGGGTCATCAGGACGGTCATCGACAGCTGGGCGTTTCCAGGTTCCATAGTGTGCTCACGGTAAGGTTGCGCTGAGGCGGGGTGGCGAGTGGTTGTCACGCTTCTTTTCCCCAATTTCGAATCCCATGAAAACGGGACGCTGACAGCGCCGTTGCCGTCACGCCGTTCGTGCCATCTGTGGCGTGTTACCGGTCTATCTGTTTCTTGATATTACACTGCCTTTTCGTCGCAGGCGCCGGTGTTAACCTGACCAAGCCCATGCAATGTGGTGCCTGGCGTCATTTGACAGACTAATTCCCCCGCCGCTCCACGACAGGCATGTCATCGAGCGGCGGGCTTGTTCTTCGGTTCGAAGTAAGGAGCTCCACGCCGTGCATGCCATCAGCTTTATTCAGGATCTGGCGGTGATCATGCTGGTTGCCGGTGTGGTCACCATCCTGTTTCACCGTTTCAAGCAGCCGGTGGTACTCGGCTATATCGTCGCCGGCTTCATCATCGGCCCGCACACCCCGCCATTCGGCCTCATCCACGACGAAGACACGATCAAGACGCTGGCCGAACTCGGGGTGATCTTCCTGATGTTCTGCCTGGGGCTGGAGTTCAGCCTGCGCAAGCTGTTCAAGGTGGGGGCCACGGCGTTCATTGCGGCCTTCCTCGAAATCGTGCTGATGATCTGGATCGGCTTCGAGATCGGCCGCTGGTTCGGCTGGAACACCATGGACTCGCTGTTCCTGGGCGCAATCCTGGCAATTTCTTCCACCACCATCATCGTCAAGGCGCTCAACGACCTGAAGATGAAGAACGAGCGCTTCGCCCAGCTGATCTTCGGTGTGCTGATCGTCGAGGACATCCTCGGTATCGGCATCATTGCCCTGCTGTCGGGCATTGCGGTCAGCGGCGCGGTCAGTTCCGGCGAGGTGTTCTCCACCGTCGGCAAGCTCTCGCTGTTCATGATCGTGGCGCTGGTCATCGGCATACTGCTGGTACCGCGGGTACTGGCCTACGTGGCCAGGTTCGAAAGCAACGAGATGCTGCTGATTACCGTTCTGGGCCTGTGCTTCGGCTTCTGCCTGCTGGTGGTCAAGCTCGAATACAGCATGGTGCTGGGCGCGTTCCTGATCGGGGCGATCATGGCCGAATCGCGCCAGTTGCTGAAGATCGAGCAGTTGATCGAGCCGGTTCGCGACCTGTTCAGTGCCATCTTCTTCGTCGCCATCGGCCTGATGATCGACCTGAGCGTGCTCATCGAGTACATCTGGCCGATCGTGGTCATCACTGTGGCGGTGGTCCTGGGCAAGATGCTCTCGTGCGGCATGGGCGCCTTCATCGCCGGCAACGACGGTCGCACCTCGTTGCGGGTGGGCATGGGGCTTTCGCAGATCGGCGAATTCTCCTTCATCATTGCTGCGCTGGGCATGACCCTGCAGGTCACCAGCGACTTCCTTTACCCGGTGGCGGTGGCGGTGTCGGCCATTACCACCTTGCTCACGCCCTACCTGATTCGCGCCGCCGACCCGCTGTCGCTCAAGCTTGCCAGTGTGGTGCCCAAGCGCCTGTCGCGGGTGCTGTCGCTGTACGGCGAATGGCTGCGCAGCATCCAGCCGCAAGGCGAGGGCGCGATGGTGGCGGCGATGATCCGGCGCATCCTGCTGCAGGTGGGGGTCAACCTGGCGCTGGTGGTGGCGATCTTCTTCAGTGGAGGTTACTTCGCGGCACGCATCGGCGAGTACCTGAGCGAATGGTTGCCCGACCTGGCCCAGCAGAAAGCGCTGATCTGGGGCGCGGCGTTGCTGCTGTCATTGCCGTTCCTGATTGCCGCGTATCGCAAGCTCAAGGCGCTGTCGATGCTGCTGGCCGAAATGGGGGTCAAGCCGGAAATGGCCGGGCGCCATACCCAGCGCGTGCGCCGGGTGATCGCCGAGGTGATCCCGCTGCTGTCGCTGCTGGTGATCTTTCTGCTTCTGTCGGCGTTGTCGGCGAGCATCCTGCCCACCAGCGAGCTGCTGTTGCTGATCGCGGTGGTGGCGGCCGGTGTGGTGGCGTTGCTGTGGCGCTGGTTCATCCGGGTGCACACGCGCATGCAGATCGCACTGCTCGAAACCCTCGACAATCAGAAGGAACATCACCCCTAGGGTTTGCAGCGCAGCGGCTGGTCCCGCCATTGGGCCCAGGCCTGTGTCCAGCCTTCGGCGTGGCTCACACCGGGCAGCGCAACCTGCTGCATGCAGCGGGCACTGCCTAGTTCCACGCGGTAGTGCTCGAACAGCGAGGCCGGCACGCTGCGGTCCTGCAGCCCGAGAAGGTGGCGCTGCGGCAGGTCGCGCAGGCGCTGGCGATAGTCCAGCGGCTCCAGTGAGCCCGCCAGCGGCGTCAGTTGCAGGGTCTGTGCCCAGTACCGCGGGCTGAGGTTGCCGGCCAGGGTCTGTACCTGGGTAACGTCGCTTCGCCGGGCGGCCAGCAGCAAGGCCAGCGCACCCCCGCCGGAATAGCCGATCAGCTCGAAGTCCTGGTTGCCATAGCGTTGCTTGATGCCGCTCAGGGCTTGGTCCAGGCTATCGAGCACTGCCTTGCCAAAGCGCTGGTCGGTCCACATCGCTGCGCGGCAGCCAGGCGCACTGACGAACTGGCAAGGGCGCGCCAGGTACAGGCTGGGCTGTGGGTCTTCAAGGGCCAGTCGCGCCAGCAACAGGTTGCGCGGGCTGGGGTCAAGGCTGGGTTGGCTGGAGGTGGCCCAGGCGCGTCCGTCACCTTCCAGATAGACACGCAGGCGCAGGGCGCCTGGCGCCTTGAGCGGAACGCTCAGCGCCAGCGGGAAGGGCTGGGTAGGCTGGATCTCGACACGATGGCCATGGGCCTGGCTGAGGGTCTGCAACTGTGTCAGCGGCGCCTGGCAGCCGCTCGCCAGCAGCAGGGCGAGCAGTGTGAACAGTCTGGAGTACATCGACAGGGCCCCGGCATGTGAAGGTGCATTCCTGTGCGCGCGGGTCGTATATCCGAGGGGATGGAGCGGTAGCAACACCGCCGCGCACAGGAAGGCGCGGCGATTCTACGAAGATTGATAGCTCAGAGCCATCATTTTTGTCCGACAAACTGACGGATCAGCTTTCCAGCCACACGTCGCGCGCCCAGTGCCATACCGATTCCCAGGTTTCTTCGGTCACCAGCTCTTCTTCGGCCGACCACAGCACCACGGTGCCGTCTTCCTCGACGCAGTAGTAATCGTCACCATCCTGGCAGATCGGAATCAGCGAACGGTCCACGCCGGCATCCCAGGCATTGGCCGCCACGTCAGGCAGGTAGGTATGCGATTGCGGGTCGGTAACGGTCACCGGCTCCAGGCTGCCGTACACCACATCGCTGACGGTCAACAGGAACTCCCTGAAGACGAACGGGATATCGATGAACAGCTGTTCTTCAATCTCGACCAGCAGGTCTTCGTCGGGCAACTCAAGCGGTACGGGTACCGGTTCGTTGGCTTCACGCAGTTGCTCGATGATTTCTTCCACGGGTTCAATCCTCTTACCTTGACGACACGCTGCGCGTTATACCCTAGTAGGACGCTACGCTAAAAGCAAAACCCCGGGCAAGCCCGGGGTTTTTTGTGCAATGCCTCAAGATCAGCCGTTCTGGCGGATCCCTGCGACCAGCCAAGGCTGGTTTTCGCCCTGGGCACGTTCCATGTTCCAGCTTTCGCTGAACACTTCGCCCTGGTCGAAACGCGAGGTTTTCGACACACCGCTGAAGGTCAGGGTGGCGATGGTGCGGTCGGCACGGTCATCCACGCCTTCCAGCTGCACGTTCAGGTCGTCGATGTAGGTGGACTGGAAGCCTTCACCCAGCTCGGCACGTTCCTTTTTCAGGAACTGCAGCATCTGCGGGGTAACGAACTCGGCGATCTTGTCGATCTCGTTGGCGTCCCAGTGCTGCTGCAGGGTCTGGAAGTGGTTGCGTGCAGCGGCCAGGAAGCTCTCTTCATTGAACCAGGCTGGTGCGTTGATCACCGGGCGGGCCGCGGCAGGTGCAGCGGAACCACCGAAGATCGACGGCTGAGCCGGTTGCTCGTGAACTTCACGCTGGAACGGCGCGTGACCGGCAGCGGCCATCTGCGGCTGTTGCTTGCGGCGACGGGCGGCAATGAAACGGAAGATCAGGAAGGCGATGACCGCCATGATCAGGATGTCGAAGATCTGCATGCCCTGGAAGCCGTCGCCCATGAACATAGAGGCCAGCAGGCCACCGGCGGCGAGGCCGGCCAGAGGGCCGAGCCAGCGCGAAGCACCGCTGGCGGCTGCCGGTGGACGGCCTGCCGCATTTGGCGTGGCGGCCGGCGTGGCCGGAGCGGCCTGGCGCGTCTGGTGGGTCGGCGCGGCGCCCGAGCTCTTGCCGCCGCCGAAGCGCTTGGCGTTGGCGTCGAGGCTCAGCGTAAGGCCGATGCACAGCGCCAAGGCGATGCTAAGAAAACGTTGCATAGAAGGGTATTCCCGTTTTGTGGAGTGCACGCGCGCCATGGTGCACAGGTTGTAGGACACATGACTAGCGCCATAATGTTTCTATCTTTTGCTTAGCGCTGTGGGATGTTTATCAAGTGCGTGTAGGAATTGGCCGACACCTTCGCCGGCAAGGCCGGCTCCCACAGGGGACGGCCTTGCCGGCGGAGGGTGTTACAACGGCTCCAGCTTGGCGTAGCCAAGCATCAGCCACTTGCTGCCTTCGGCAAAGTTCACCTGCACCCGCGCCTGGGCACCGGCGCCCTCGAAATTGAGGATCACGCCCTCGCCAAACACCGCGTGCTGCACGCGCTGGCCGAGGTTGAAGGCGGTTTCGGGGATGTTCGCCGCACCGAACAGGCTGCTCGAATTCTGTTTCTGACCCGAGCCGAACGGCCGGCTGACGCTGTTGGACAAGCGCACTTCCTGCACCAGCCCCGCAGGGATCTCACGCACGAATCGCGACACCTTGTTATAGGTTTCGCTGCCGTACAGGCGGCGGGTCTCGGCGTAGGTCATCACCAGCTGCTGCATGGCGCGGGTAATGCCCACATAGGCCAGACGGCGTTCCTCTTCCAGGCGGCCGGGCTCTTCCAGGCTCATCTTGTGCGGGAACAGGCCCTCTTCCATGCCCACCAGGAACACGTGGGGGAACTCCAGGCCCTTGGCGCTGTGCAGGGTCATCAGCTGGATGCTGTCTTCGTGTTCCTCGGCCTGGGCATCGCCGGCCTCGAGGGAGGCGTGGCCCAGGAACGCAGCCAGCGGCGACAGCTCGGCGTCTTCCTCGGCGCTTTCGAAGTTGCGCGCGGCGCTGACCAGTTCTTCAAGGTTTTCTACCCGTGCCTGGCCCTTTTCACCCTTTTCTTCCTGGTGATAGATGATCAGCCCGGACTGCTCGATCACGGTCTGGGTCATCAGGTGCAACGGCATGTCCATGACCTTGGCCGAGAGGTTCTCGATCAGCTCGATGAACGCGGCCAGGGCGCTGGCGGCACGGCCCTTGAGGCCCTTGTTGGCGATCAGCAGGCTCATCGACTCCCACATCGATACCTGGGCGTGACGGGCGTGTTCGCGAATTGCCTCCACGGTCTTCTCGCCGATGCCGCGCGGCGGCACGTTGATCACCCGCTCCAGCGCCGCGTCATTGCCACGCCCTTCAAGCAGGCGCAGGTAGGCCATGGCGTTCTTGATCTCGGCGCGCTCGAAGAAGCGCTGACCACCATAGATGCGGTACGGGATGCGCTCGCGCAGCAGGGCTTCCTCGAGCACCCGCGACTGGGCGTTGGAGCGGTACAGGATGGCGATGTCGCTGCGCGCCATGCCGGTCTTGAGCGCGCTCTCGATGGTCTCGACCACATAGCGCGCTTCGTCGTGTTCGTTGAAGGCGGCGTACAGGCTCAGCGGTTCGCCGTCGCCGCCGTCGGTCCACAGCTCCTTGCCCAGGCGATCACTGTTGTTGGCGATCAGGGCGTTGGCCGCCTTGAGGATGCCGGCGGTGGAGCGGTAGTTCTGCTCCAGGCGGATCATCTGGGTGTCGGGGAAGTCGGCACTGTACTGGTGGATGTTCTCGATCTTGGCGCCGCGCCAGCCATAGATGGACTGGTCGTCGTCGCCCACCACCATCAGGCTGTCACCGCCCTGGGCCAGCAGGCGCAACCAGGCGTACTGCACGGCGTTGGTGTCCTGGAACTCGTCCACCAGCAGGTGGCGGAAGCGCCGCTGGTAGTGCTGCAGCAGGCCCGGGTTGTCGCGCCACAGGTCCAGCGCGCGCAGCAGCAGTTCGGAGAAGTCGATCACGCCGGCGCGCTGGCAGGCTGCCTCGTAGGCCTCGTAGATGCTGCGCATGGTGCCCAGGAACAGGTCGCCGCTGGCCTGGATGTGCTGCGGGCGCAGCCCTTCGTCCTTCTGCCCGTTGATGAACCACTGCGCCTGGCGTACCGGCCAGCGCTGTTCGTCCAGGCCCAGCTCGCGGATCACCCGCTTGACCAGGCGTTGCTGGTCGTCGCTGTCGAGGATCTGGAAGTTCTGGTTCAGCCCCGCTTCCTGCCAGTGGGCACGCAACAGGCGGTGCGCCAGGCCGTGGAAGGTACCCACCCACATGCCGGCCGGGTTGATGCCCATCAACTGCTCGATGCGCTGGCGCATCTCGGCGGCGGCCTTGTTGGTGAAGGTCACCGACAGCACCGAATGGGGTGAGGCCTGCTCGACCTGGATCAACCAGGCGATACGGTGCACCAGCACTCGGGTCTTACCGGAGCCGGCACCGGCCAGAACCAACTGGCGACCAAGCGGGGCCGCTACGGCCTGGCGTTGGGCGTCGTTGAGGGAGTTCAACAGGAGGGAGAGGTCATCGCGCATCCGGCCATTTTAGGGGCGCAAGCGAGCCGGGGGCAAACCCATGGTGGAAAAAGATCGCCCAAGGCGCCGCCCGCTCATCGGTCGCGCCCCTTGGCCCGCGTGCTTGAGGGCTCGGCACTGAAACCAGGTTCCATAATTGCCACGCACAATTTATGACCCAGAGCAGTTTGGCCCAGGCGCCTGCTTGTGTATGCTCCGTGCTCGTTCGAGGCTCACCATTACAAGAACATTGCCTATGACCTTCGCATCTGCCTCCGTCAGCGTGCCGCTGGAAGCGCGCCGCGGTATTCGCAAACAGTTCGCCACGCAACTGGCCGTCGAGCGTACCCGTCTGTTGTACCAGGGCTCGTTGCTGCCCACCCTGTTCATGCTGCTCAACGGCCTGGTGTGTGCCTGGCTGCTGTGGAGCCCGCAGCGCTACCTGCTGGTCAGTGTGTGGATCGTCTGGTTGATGGCGCTGGTAGCGCTGCGGGTCATTCAGGTGGCGGCCTTCGACGCGGCGATGCCCGATCGACAGGTGCAACCGACCTGGTGGCGCATGTTCCTGCTCGGTTCGGCCTTCAGCGGCCTGACCCTGGCCAGCGCGGCGATTGCCCTGGTGCCTGTGGATAACTTCGTGCAACAAGCCTGGGTCTTCGGCTTGCTGGGGGCCGCGACCCTGTCGGCGAGTGTGGCCTACGCGGTCAGCCTGCCGGCGTTCCTGAGTTTCACCTTGCCCTGCCTGCTGCCGCCGATCGCGTTCCTGTTCTGGCGCGGTGACGAGCAGCAGCAAGGCTGGGGCTGGCTGGGGCTGATCCTGCTCGGCGCGTTGATGGTGGTGGCCTGGCAGGTCAATCGGCTGATCGAGGGGGGCCTGTTGCGCCGCTTTCAGAACCAGGCGCTGATCGAGCACCTGCAGGCCGCGCAGGCGCGCAGCGAGCGGCTCAACAAGGCCCTGGCGACCGAGGTCGAGCAGCGTCGGCTGATCGAGGAGCAACTGCGTCAGGCCCAGGCCGGGCTGGAATCGAGGGTGGCGCAGCGCAGCCAGGAGCTGGACCGCGCCAACCAGGCCCTGAGCAAGAGCGAGCAGCGCCTGGCCCTGGCGCTGGAAGCCAGTGAGCTGGGGCTGTGGGACTGGAATCTGGAAACCGACGAGGTGCATCACACCCAATTGCACGAGCTGTTCGGCCTGAACCCGGAGCAGGTGCGGGCGGTGCAGGCGCACCTCAAGCCGCGCCTGCACCCGGATGACGTGCCGGCGCTCAAGCGCGCCCTGGTCGACCACCTCAAGGGGCGCACCGACGATTACCGTATCGAGTACCGCTTCCGCCACGCCCAGGGCCACTGGTGCTGGATCGAGGACCGCGGCCGCGCGGTGGAGCGCGATGCCGCCGGGCGGGTGGTGCGCATGCTCGGCACCCGGCGCGACGTGAGCGCGCGCAAGGCCCAGCAGGAACAGCAACGCCTGGCCGCAACCGTATTCGAAGCGGCCAGCGAAGGCATCGCGATCATGGGGCCGGACTATGCCGTACTGGCCGCCAACCAGGCGTTCTGCCACATGACCGGCTACGTGCGCGAAGAACTGCTGGGGCGCAATGCGCTGGAGCTGCCATGCAGCCGCGACGCGCGCCGGCACTACGGTGCCATCGACCAGGCCCTGGCGCAGCAGGGGCGCTGGGAAGGCGAGCTGGTTGAGGCGCGCAAGAGCGGGGAACTCTACCCGCAGTGGCTGCAACTGACCGGCGTGACGGATGCGCGTGGCCAGGTCGGCACCATCGTGGGTTTCTTCACCGACCTGTCGGCACGCCGCGAGTCCGAAGAGCGCCTGCGGTACCTGGCGCACTACGACGAACTGACCGGCCTGGCCAACCGCGCGTTGTTCCGCCTGCGTCTGCATGAAGCCGGCCAGCGCCTGCGTGGCAGCGGTCGCAGCCTGGCGCTGCTGCACATCGACCTGGACCGCTTCAAGCTGCTCAACGACAGCCTGGGCCACGAACTGGCCGACCGGCTGCTCAAGACCATGGCCCAGCGCATCGGCAACGCAGTGCCCGAGGCCGATACCGTGGCGCGTCTGTCCGGTGACGAGTTCGTGGTGCTGTTCGACGGCTATTCACACCTGTCCAGCCTGGTGCGGGTAGCGACGCGCCTGCTGGACAAGCTACGCGTGCCGCTGCGTGTCGACGGGCACGAGCTGGTGATCAGCGCTTCAGTGGGGGTCAGTCTGCTGCCCGATGCCAGCCTGGATGTCAGCACCCTGGTGAGCCAGGCCAACATGGCCATGCAGCACGCCAAGCACCTCGGCGGTGACGGGTTCCAGTTCTACACCGAGAGCCTGCAGGCCAGCACTCTGGAGCGCCTGCAACTGGAGAACCAGCTGCGCAAGGCCATCGAAGAACGCCAGCTGGAGGTCTATTACCAGCCCAAACTGTGCCTGGCCAGCGGCCGCCTGCAGGCTGCCGAGGCCCTGGTGCGCTGGCATCACCCGCAGGTGGGCATGGTGCCACCGGGCGACTTCATCGGCCTGGCCGAAGAGACCGGGCTGATCGCGCCGATGGGCGAGTTCGTGTTGCGCCAGGCGTGCTGGCAGGCCTGTGAATGGCAACGGCAGGGGCTGGCGCCGATTCGCGTGTCGGTGAACCTGTCGGTGTATCAGTTGCGCCAGGGCAAGCTGGTCAGCCTGGTGCGTCAGGTGCTGGAAGACAGCGGCCTGGCACCGCACCTGCTGGAGCTGGAGCTGACCGAAAGCCAGTTGCTCGACAGTGTGGAGCACATCATCGCGACCTTTCATCAGTTGCATGAACTGGGGGTCAAGCTGGCCATCGACGATTTCGGCACCGGCTATTCGTCGCTCAGCTACCTCAAGCGTTTTCCGGTGAATTACGTGAAGATCGACCAGACCTTCATCCGTGGCCTGCACGAAGGCAGCGAGGACGCCGCAATCACCCGTGCGATCATTGTCATGGCCCACAGCCTGGGCCTGCAGGTGGTGGCCGAAGGGGTGGAAACCCAGGAGCAGCTGGCGTTTCTGCGCGAGCAGGGCTGCGATGAGGTGCAGGGCTACCTGATCAGCCGGCCGGTGGAGGCCGACAGCCTGGCCGCCTTGCTGCGTGAAGATCGGCGCTGGTAGCCCCACGGCCAGGGCCCCGATCAACGGGGCCCTGGCGTTGTAACAAGTCGAAGCCTGCCGGTCAGTGAGTGACCAGGATCTCCTCCAGGCTCACCAGCAGTTTGCCGTCGTGGAAAATATCCACTTTCGGGATGTTGCTGTGGTCGCCGTCCATTTCGAAACAGACCGCACGTTCGGTGATCACCTGGGCAGCCAGGGCGTCCACGTTCTCCAGCTTCAGTTCCAGCGCCAGGGCGTGCGATTTGTCCTGGATGGCGCGTTTCACCAGCACCGGCACGATGGCCGAGGTGGCGACTTCCACGGTGCCATACACTCGAAACCTGGCGTTGCCCGGCATCTTGTCGTTCTGCGCGATCCAGCCTTTTGCTTTCAGGGACATTCCTTTGTACTCCATTCGATGGTGGGTGGGATGTTGCGTGCCCACTATCGAACAGCGCGGCTGCACCCGGCAGCCGGAAAGCTTTCAACCGTGCCAGGCGCGTCCCTGGTGAGCCAGCAGGCTATGGGCCTGGTCCGGGCCATTGGAGCCGGCCGGGTAAGGGCGCGGGGCCTGGAAGTGCTCCTGCCAGCCAGTCAGGATCGGGTCGATCCAGGCCCATGCGGCCTCCACTTCGTCGCGGCGCATGAACAGGGTCGAGTCGCCGTCCAGAACATCCAGCAGCAGGCGTTCGTAGGCGTCCCAGCGTCGTGCCTGGCCGAACACCTGGGCCAGGTTCAGGTTCAGTTCCACCGGCTCCAGGCGCATGCCCTTGCCCGGTGCCTTGGTCATCATCTGCAGGCTGATGCGCTCGTCGGGCTGCAGCTGGATCAGCAACTGGTTGGCCTGGTCGCCGTCGAACAGGCGATGGGGCACCGGCTTGAACTGGATGACGATCTGCGAGGAGCGCTTGGCCATGCGCTTGCCGGTACGCAGGTAGAAGGGCACGCCGGCCCAGCGCCAGTTGTTGATGTGGGCTTCGACGGCGACGAAGGTTTCGGTATCGCTGTCGTTGTCCACGTCCTTCTCGAAGTAGTAGGCCGGAACCTCCTGCCCGCCGATCTTGCCGGCGCTGTACTGGCCGCGCACGGTCTTGTCCTGCACGTCCTGCCCGGTGATGGGTTTGAGGGCCTTGAGGATCTTGACCTTTTCATCGCGCACCGCCTCGGCCTCGAACTGCGCAGGTGGCTCCATGGCTACCAGGCAGAGCAGTTGCAGCAGGTGGTTCTGCAGCATGTCGCGGGTGGCGCCGGCACGGTCGTAGTAGCCGCCGCGGTTTTCCACGCCGAGGGTTTCGCACACGCTGATCTGCACGTGGTCCACCTGGTTGGTGCGCCACACCGGTTCCAGCAGCGCGTTGGCAAAGCGCAATGCCATGAGGTTCTGCACCGTCTCCTTGCCCAGGTAGTGGTCGATGCGAAACACCTGGGATTCGGCGAATACCGCGCCGATGGCGCTGTTGATCGTGGTGGCGGACTCCAGCGAGTGGCCGATGGGTTTTTCCAGCACGATACGCGCTTCGCTGTCGACCAGCCCGGCCACCTGCAGGTGGGTGGCGATGGGCACGAACAGGTTGGGTGCGGTGGCCAGGTAGTACACCCGCGTCAGCCCGCCGGGCTCGCCCAGAAAGCGGGCGAGGCGGCCGAAATCGGCGCTCTGCATGGCGTCCATGGAGAAGTAGTCCAGGCGCGTGGAAAAGCGGTGCCACACCTCGTCGCTGAAGTCCTGGGGCGCGATCTGGGCGCGGCAGCGGCGTTCGACCAGCTTGAGAAATTCAATCCGTGGCAAGGGCCGGCGGGCCAGGGCGATGATCCGCACGGCGTTGTGCAGACGGCCTTCGCGAAACAGGTGGTAGAGCGCTGGAAGCAGTTTGTTCAGGGCCAGGTCGCCGGTGCCGCCGAACACCAGAATGTCGCACGGGATAGTCAATGCCACCACTCTCCAAGATCGTTTAGCTGGGCGGGTCGCCGGTCATGTAGTATAACTACAAGAAAGCTACAACCCGGTCAGCCGATCATAACCGAGTCCTGCCCTTGAATCTGTTGCAACACATCGCCCAGTCGCGCCATCTGCTACGCAAATCGGAACTGAAGGTTGCCGATCACGTATTGCTCGATCCAGCGGCTGTCATGCATAGCTCCATGGCTGATCTGGCGCACAGCGTCGGGATCAGCGAGCCGACCATTGTGCGTTTCTGCCGGGCGATCGGTTGCACCGGTTTCCAGGACCTCAAGCTCAAGCTGGCGCAAAGCCTGGCGGCGGGTGCGAGCTTCGGTCAGTTCGCGATTCATGAAGACGATTCGGTAGCCGACTACAGCCTGAAGATCTTCGACACCACCCTGCACACCCTGATGGAAGTGCGCGAGCACCTCGATGCCCAGGCATTGCAGCGCGCCGTGACGGCCATGGCCCAGGCGCAGCGCGTGGAATTCTACGGGTTTGGTGCATCGGGTGCGGTGGCTGCCGATGCCCAGCACAAGTTCTTCCGCCTGTTGCTGACGGCAGCGGCGTATTCCGACCCGCACATGCAGGCGATGTCGGCGGTCACCCTCAAGCCGGGTGATGTAGCGATCTGCATTTCCCAGTCAGGGCGTTCCAAGGACCTGCTGATCACTGCCAACCTGGTGCGTGAAAGCGGCGCGACGCTGATCACCCTGTGCCCGAGCCAGACCCCGCTGGCCGAACTGTCCACGGTCAACCTGGCCATCGACGTGCATGAAGACACCGAAATCTACACCCCGCTGACCTCGCGTATCGCCCACCTGGTGGTGATCGACGTGCTGGCCATGGGCGTTGCCATGGCGCGCGGGCCGAGCCTGGTCAACCACCTCAAGAGCGTCAAGCGCAGCTTGCGCAGCCTGCGCCTGTCGCCCAAGTCGATCAAGGCGATGGACGACTGATCGTCTTGCACCGTCCGCACTGACGCCTTCGCTGGCTTGCCGGCGAAGGGCAGCACCGCATGCCACGCCTGATTGTTCATGCTTTTGTAACCCTCCCGCCGCCAAACCGTAACCCCGCCCGGGCACGCTAAAACTCCCCGCAATCGACCAGGGAGACACGCAATGGCTCGTGAATTCGATGGCTCGCACCAACCTACTGCCAAGTCCCGCAAGCAGCAGGAAAAGGATCAGCGCCGCATGGAGTTTCGCCGCGCGATCGAAAGCTATTCCGAGCAGCGCCAATTGCTGCAGGACATCGCCGACTACCCCGAACTGCACGCTGTCAGCGTATGGCAGGTGTCAGCGGCAACGTCCCCGAGAAACGCTCAACAAGCGCGCTGATCTGCGCACGTTCGCTGCGGATGAACGCAACAAAGGCCAGGGCCACCGGCGACTGCCGCTTGGCCTTGGCCTGCACCACGCACCAGCTGCGGTACAACGGCAGCTCCTCTACCGGCAGCTCGCGCAGCACCCCGGTGGCCAGTTCCATGTTCAGTGCGTGCCGGGTCAAAAGGGCGATGCCAAGGCCTGCGATCACGCATTCGCGTTGGGCGTCGGCCGATGCCACTTCCAGGGTCTGGGTGAAGTGCACGCGCTTTTCCTTGAAGTACTCCTCGCACGCCTTGCGCGTGCCCGAACCCTGTTCGCGCACCAGCAGCGTATGCGGCTCCAGGTCCTGCAGGCGCAGGCTGTCGAGCGTGCACAGCGGGTGATCGGGCGGGGCCACGGCCACGATCGGGTTGTTCAGGAAGGGCAAAAACTCCAGGCCCATGTCCTGCGGCACCATCGACATGATGATCAGGTCGTCGCGGTTGTCCGACAGGCGCCGGATGGCCTGGGCGCGGTTGACCACGGTGAGGGTCAGGTTGACCTCCGGGTGCAGGCGCTTGAAGGCGGCGAACAGGTGCGGCACGAAGTACTTGGCGCTCGATTCCACCGCCAGCTTGAGCTGGCCCTGCAGCGAGCCCTGCATGTCCGACAGCTGCATGTCGAGGCTCTCCAGGCGTCCGAAGATGTCCCGGCTGGCGCGCTGCAGCGCCTCGGCGGCCTCGGTGAGGTAGAGCTTCTTGCCGACGTATTCGAACAGCGGCTGGCCCACCAGTTCTTCGAGCTGGCGGATCTGTAGACTAACGGCGGGTTGCGTCAGCGACATCTCCTCGGCGGCCCGGCTGTAGGAACGCAAATCACACACTTCATTGAAGATCTGCAATTGACGCAATGTCATACGCATCAATGACTTACGCATATTTCCCGTCGCCTCGGCAAAACCCTGTTACGGCACTATAAGCAATTGCTAATGCTGCCCCTAACAAATATTGATTTTTGTTTATTCACGTTCGGCGCTAGGGTGATTATACGACTGGCCAGCGACGTCTGGTCACGCGCCGACCGGTACTGCCGGTTCGTTTGTTACCAACGGCTTTGGGAAGACTCCAGTGATAAAAAAAATCCTGATCGCCAACCGGGGTGAAATCGCAGTACGCATCGTGCGTGCCTGCGCCGAGATGGGCATTCGCTCGGTGGCGATCTATTCCGACGCCGACCGTCACGCCCTGCACGTAAAGCGTGCGGACGAGGCCCATAGCATCGGTGCCGAACCCCTGGCCGGTTATCTCAACCCGCGCAAGCTGGTGAACTTGGCAGTGGAAACCGGCTGCGATGCGTTGCACCCGGGCTATGGTTTTCTGTCGGAGAACGCGGAGCTGGCGGACATCTGCGCCGAACGCGGGATCAAGTTCATCGGCCCGGCCGCCGAAGTCATTCGCCGCATGGGCGACAAGACCGAGGCGCGGCGCAGCATGATCAAGGCCGGCGTACCGGTCACCCCGGGCACCGAAGGCAACGTGGCCGACATCCACGAAGCCCTGGAAGAGGGCGACCGCATCGGTTACCCGGTAATGCTCAAGGCCACTTCCGGCGGCGGCGGGCGCGGCATTCGTCGCTGCAACAGCCGCGAAGAACTCGAGCAGGCGTTTCCGCGGGTGATTTCCGAAGCCACCAAGGCATTCGGTTCGGCCGAGGTGTTCCTGGAAAAATGCATCGTCAACCCCAAGCACATCGAGGCGCAGATCCTGGGTGACAGCTTCGGCAACGTGGTGCACCTGTTCGAGCGCGACTGCTCGATCCAGCGCCGCAACCAGAAGCTCATCGAGATCGCCCCCAGCCCGCAGCTGACCCCCGAACAGCGCGCCTACATCGGCGACCTGTCGGTGCGCGCGGCCAAGGCCGTGGGCTACGAGAATGCCGGTACCGTGGAGTTCCTGCTCGCCGATGGCGAGGTGTACTTCATGGAAATGAACACCCGGGTGCAGGTGGAGCACACCATCACCGAGGAAATCACCGGTATCGACATCGTTCGCGAACAGATCCGCATCGCCTCGGGCCTGCCGCTGTCGGTCAAGCAGGAAGACATCCAGCACCGCGGCTTCGCGCTGCAGTTCCGGATCAATGCAGAAGACCCGAAAAACAACTTTCTGCCCAGCTTCGGCAAGATCACCCGCTACTACGCCCCCGGCGGCCCGGGCGTACGCACCGACACGGCGATCTACACCGGCTACACCATCCCGCCGTTCTACGACTCGATGTGCCTGAAGCTGGTGGTCTGGGCGCTGACCTGGGAAGAAGCCATGGACCGCGGCCTGCGGGCCCTGGACGACATGCGCCTGCAGGGGGTCAAGACCACCGCCGCGTACTACCAGGAAATCCTGCGCAACCCGGAATTCCGTAGCGGCCAGTTCAACACCAGCTTCGTTGAAAGCCACCCCGAACTGACCAACTACTCGATCAAGCGCAAACCCGAAGAGCTGGCCCTGGCCATCGCCGCCGCCATCGCCGCCCACGCAGGCCTGTGAGGAACCCTACAATGTCCAAGAAAATTTTCGTAACCGACACGATCCTGCGCGACGCCCACCAATCGCTGCTGGCCACCCGCATGCGCACCGACGACATGCTGCCGATCTGTGACAAGCTCGACAAGGTGGGCTACTGGTCGCTGGAAGTGTGGGGCGGCGCGACCTTCGACGCCTGCGTGCGCTTCCTCAAGGAAGACCCGTGGGAGCGCCTGCGCAAGCTGCGCGCAGCACTGCCCAACACCCGTCTGCAGATGCTGCTGCGCGGCCAGAACCTGCTTGGCTACCGGCACTACAGCGATGACGTGGTCAAGGCCTTCGTGGCCAAGGCAGCAGTCAACGGCATCGATGTGTTCCGCATCTTCGACGCCATGAACGACGTGCGAAACCTGCGCGTGGCCATCGAGGCCGTGAAGGCGGCCGGCAAGCATGCCCAGGGCACCATCGCCTACACCACCAGCCCGGTGCACACCATCGAGGCGTTCGTGGCCCAGGCCAAGCAGATGGAAGCCATGGGCTGCGATTCCATCGCGATCAAGGACATGGCCGGCCTGCTGACCCCCTACGCCACCGGCGAGCTGGTCAAGGCACTCAAGGCCGAGCAGTCGCTGCCGGTGTTCATCCACAGCCACGACACGGCCGGCCTGGCCGCAATGTGCCAGCTCAAGGCCATCGAAAACGGTGCCGACCATATCGACACCGCCATCTCCAGCTTCGCCTGGGGCACCAGCCACCCGGGCACCGAATCGATGGTTGCAGCGCTCAAGGGCAGCGAGTTCGATACCGGCCTGGACCTGCAACTGCTGCAGGAGATCGGCCTGTACTTCTATGCCGTGCGCAAGAAGTACCACCAGTTCGAAAGCGAGTTCACCGCCGTGGATACCCGCGTGCAGGTCAACCAGGTACCGGGCGGGATGATTTCCAACCTGGCCAACCAGCTCAAGGAGCAGGGTGCGCTCAACCGCATGAACGAAGTGCTGGCCGAGATCCCGCGGGTGCGTGAAGACCTCGGCTTCCCGCCGCTGGTCACGCCCACCTCGCAGATCGTCGGCACCCAGGCGTTCTTCAACGTGCTGGCCGGCGAGCGCTACAAGACCATCACCAACGAGGTGAAGCTGTACCTGCAGGGCGGCTACGGCAAGGCACCGGGGGTGGTCGACGAGAAGCTGCGTCGCCAGGCCATCGGCAGCGAAGACGTCATCGACGTGCGCCCCGCCGACCTGCTCAAGCCCGAGATGACCAAGCTGCGTGCCGACATCGGCAGCCTGGCCAAGTCCGAAGAAGACGTGCTGACCTTCGCTATGTTCCCGGACATCGGGCGCAAGTTCCTTGAAGAGCGTGAAGCCGGCAGCCTGACCCCTGAAGTGCTGCTGCCGATTCCGGAAGCCGGCGCGGTGGCCTCGGCCGGTGGCGAAGGCGTACCAACCGAGTTCGTGATCGACGTGCACGGCGAGACCTACCGCGTGGATATCACCGGTGTGGGCGTCAAGGCCGAAGGCAAGCGCCACTTCTACCTGTCCATTGACGGCATGCCGGAAGAGGTGGTGTTCGAGCCGCTCAACGAGTTCGTCGGCGGTGGCAGCAGCAAGCGCAAGCAGGCCAGCGAGCCGGGCCATGTGAGCACCACCATGCCGGGCAACATCGTCGATGTGCTGGTCAAGCAGGGCGACACGGTCAAGGCCGGCCAGGCGGTGCTGATCACCGAAGCGATGAAGATGGAAACCGAGGTGCAATCGGCCATCGCCGGCAAGGTTGCAGCCATACACGTGGCCAAGGGCGACCGGGTCAACCCGGGCGAGATCCTGATCGAGATCGAAGGCTGACTCAGGCCTTCATCTGCAAGCGGTTAACCTCTGGGGAGCGAATTGCTCCCCTTTTTTTATCTTCTGTTGGATACGCCCGCTCCGGGTACCGGCCTCACGCACCCGTACGGCACGCTTCCAGCGTCTTGAGCTGACCCTCTGGGCGCTGGTTGTCCTCGCTCAGCCAGCGTTCGAAACCAGCGGCAATGGCCGGCCATTCGTCATCGGTGATGGAGTACCAGGCCGTGTCGCGGTTGTGGTCCTTGGTCACCATGTGCTTGCGAAACACCCCTTCGAAGGTGAACCCGAAACGCTCGGCCGCGCGCTTGGAGCGGGCATTGTCGTTGTTGCACTTCCATTCCAGACGCCGGTTGCCCAGGGCGAAGGCCTGCTTGCCCAGCAGGTAGATGGCCTCGGTGCCCTTGGGCGTGCGCTGCATGGCCGCGCCGAAGGCAATGTGGCCGATCTCGATACGGCCCTGCTCGGGCACGATCGACATCAGGCTGAGGATACCCTGGGTCTGCCCGCTGGCCAGGTCGATCACGCTGTAGAACAGCGGGTCGCTGCTGGCGGCGTTGCTGTCTAGCCAGTGGTCGAAGTCTTCGCGCTCGGTGAATGGTCCGTAGGCCAGGTACTTCCACAGTGTCTGGTCGGCCTCGGGGCCCTGGAACACCGCCCACAGGTGCTCGCGGTCGCGGCGCGGGTCGAGTTTTTCCAGGCGGATGAAGCGCCCGACCAGCGGGACAGGCTGCGGGGCCTTGGCCGGCCGCCAGTTCAACGGTGTGCTCATGGTGGCTTCTCCGATTACAGGGCTTTGCGGAACTGGATGAAACCCGGCCGTTCGGCCACCTGTTCATACAGCGAAATACCGGTGGCGTTGGTTTCATGGGTCAGCCAGTGCACCTTGGTGCAGCCGGCCTGGCGCGCCGTGTCGTACACCAGCTCGATCAGTTGGCGACCCACGCCCTTGCCGCGCTGGTTGGCGTCGACATACAGATCCTGCAGGTAGCAGGCGTTTTCCACCGTCCAGTTGGAGCGGTGGTAGATCCAGTGCACCATGCCCACCGCCTTGCCATCGACCCAGGCCAGCGCAGCGTTGGTCGGCTCGCTGGTGTCGAGCATGCGCTGCCAGGTCACGGCACTGACCGCCTCATCGATGCGGGTCTCATAGAAACGCTGGTAGGCCTGCCACAGCGGCAGCCAGGCGGCGTGGTCATCGGCGGTCACGGGGCGCAGGGTCACGGTAGACATCGAAGGATCCTTGTGTGCGATACAGGGGTTGGCGAATGGCCCCATCCTAGGCAGGCTATTGGCTTATGGTAAGAGCCATTTCCGGCTTATTTGGCAGGTCCAATTTCATGAGCGAACGTAGCGTTGCCTTGCCCTTCGACCCCACCGGCATCGTGCTGGACCGTCGTCAGGGGCTCAGTCGCCAGTTGTACCAGGCGCTGCGCCAGCGCGTGCTGGACGGGCGACTGGGTAGCGGCACGCGTCTTCCCGCCACCCGCGACATGGCCGCAGCGCTGGCCGTCTCACGTAACAGCGTAGTTCGTGCCTACGACCAGCTGTATGCCGAAGGCTATATCGAAAGCCGGGTGGGCGATGGTACCTACGTCAGTCAGCTGCCAAAACTATCCACAAAACTGTCCACAGGGTTATCCCTGGGTTTTTCCACAGGGTTATCCACAAAAACGGGTGATTGCACTGAGGATTTATCCAGTAAAGTTATCCACACGGACGTGCTGGAGCGCCTGGAAAACAATCATTTATCCGTGCATGAGCCTCGTGCGCCGCGGGCTTTTCAGGTTGGCATACCGGCCTTCGACCTGTTCCCCTTCGAGGTGTGGGCCAAGCTGCAGGCGGGTTTCTGGCGAAATCCCGACCCGGCGTCACTCGGTTACGGCGACCCGGCCGGAGAACCGCTGCTGCGCGAGCTGATTGCCACCTACCTGCGTCGCTCCCGTGGGTTGTCCTGCGTGGCTGAACAAATTGTGATCACCAGTGGTGCGCAGCAGGCAATCAGCCTTTGTGCACAGCTGCTGCTGGCGCCCGGTGACGGTGTGGCTGTGGAAAACCCCGGCTATCGTGCGGCGGGCAAAGCCTTCGCCATGGCGGGCGCGAAGGTGCATGGCGTGGGGGTGGATCTCGACGGGTTGCAGTGCGCTGCCCTGGCCCAGTTGCCCAACTGTCGCCTGAGCTACGTTACCCCCGCGCATCAGTACCCCACCGGCGTCACCCTGAGCCTGGCGCGGCGCCTGGAACTGCTGGCCTGGGCCGAGCGCAACGACAGCTGGATCATCGAGGACGACTACGACGGCGAGTACCGCTACAGCGGCGCGCCGTTGGCCCCGCTGGCAGCCCTGGACCGCAGCGGACGGGTGCTGTATGTCGGCACCTTCGGCAAGGTGGCCTTCCCGGCGCTGCGTCTGGGTTACCTTGTGCTGCCGGCCCGGCTGGTGGAGGCATTCTCGCGCTTTCGGGCGTTGGCGGTGCGCCATTCCGAGGTCGGCACACAGGCGGTGATGGCGCAGTTCATGGCCAAAGGGCACTTCCAGCGTCATATCCGGCGCATGCGCCGCGCGGCGTTGAGCCGGCGCAATGCGCTGCTGGCCGGCTGGCCGAAGGCTGTGGCGGGGCTGGGAGCCTTGCCGGAGGTGGCGGCGGGCCTGCACCTGAAGATCGACGTGCACAGCCAGGCGCGCGAGCGGGAACTGATCGCCCGTGCCGCAGCGGTGGGTGTCGAACTCAATGCGCTGAGTGATTACTGGTTGCCCGACACGCCGCTGCCTGTGGATAAGCGTGCCGGACTGGTGCTGGGGTTCGCGGCCGTGAACGAGGCCGCGATTGCCCAGGCCCTGGCACGCCTTGCACGTGCCTGGGCCGACTGAGCCTAGCCTTGACGGGCGCGCTCGAAGCCCTCGAGCACGTTGACCGCGTTGACGCCGATTTCGGCCACGGCATAGCCACCTTCCATGATGAACAGGGTCGGCTTGCCCAACTGCGCGATGCGCTCGCCCATGGCCAGGTAGTCGGGGCTGTCGAGCTTGAATTGCGAGATCGGGTCGTCCTTGAAGGTGTCCACGCCCAGCGAGATCACCAGCACTTCGGGGTCATACGCGCCGATGCGTTCGCAGGCTTCGTCCAGCGCGCCGCGCCAGGTGGCCCAGTCGCTGCCTGCCGGCAGCGGGTAGTTGAAGTTGCAGCCCAGCCCGTCGCCTTCGCCGTGCTCGTCGGCATAGCCGAGGAAGAACGGGAATTCGGCCTGCGGGTCGCCATGGATCGAGGCGAACAGCACGTCGTTGCGCGCGTAGAAGATCTGCTGGGTACCGTTGCCGTGGTGGTAGTCCACATCCAGGATCGCCACGCGCTGGCGACCGTGGTCGATGAAGGCCTGGGCGGCGATCGCGGCGTTGTTCAGATAGCAGTAGCCCCCCATCACGTCGCTGGCGGCATGATGCCCCGGTGGCCGGCACAGGGCGAAGGCGCTGTGGGCACCGGCCTGCACCGCCGCCTGTGCGGTCAGGGCAACCTGCGCCGAGCTGTAGGCGGCCTGCCAGGTGCCGGCGGTGATCGGTGCACCGGCGTCGAAGCTGTAATAGCCCAGCTCGCCATGCAGGCCGCTGGGTTTGACCTGGCGCAGGCTGCGCGCCGGCCAGGTGAACGGCAGCAGGTCGCCGTCATGGCCCAGTGCGCTCCAGCGCTGCCAGGCGCCCTGAAAGAAATCCAGGTAGTCGGCGCTGTGCACGCGCAGCAGCGGTGCGCGGCCAAAATCGGTAGGGCCTTCGACGGGCCCCAGGCCCTGGGCCTTGACCCGCTCGAGCACATGGTCGGCACGCGAGGGCATTTCGAAGCAGGGCATCAACTGCCCGTCGATCAGCTCGCAGCGGCCGTGGTGCAGGCGATGGTCATCGGAATAGATCGTCAGCATTTTTTGTTCTCCGGGTTTACTGGCGTGGCCCCATTGTCGAGAGGTACGCCCACGGGCAGAACGGCGCAAACGGCCAAAAGGGGATCGATATGGCCAACACGGTTGTCCGCATTTCGCCCCCTCGCGGTGCATGCGCGTGTTTCAGGCGCGAAAATGGCTCGGTGCCACGCCGCTCCAACGCAGGAAGGCGTGTCGGAAGCTGGCCGGCTCGCTGAAGCCCAGCACCTCGGCGATGCGGTAGATCGGCAGCTCGTCCTCGGCCAGCAACTGCTTGGCCCGTTCGAAGCGCAGCTCATCGAGCAGTTGTTGATAACTGCTGCCCAGCTCGTGCAGGTGGCGACGCAGGGTGCGTGACGAACAGCTCATCTGCCGCGCCAGGCCCTCGAGGCCTGGTGGTGCCTCCAACTGCTGCTGCAGCAGCTGGCGAATGCGCCCGAGCCAGGCCTGGCGCCCGGTGAATTCCAGGTTCTGCCGGCGGCAGCGTTCGCTCATCGCACGGTGGGTGATCGGGTCGGCCAGGGGCAGGGCCCGGGCCAGCCAGTGGCGTTCGAAGGCAAAGGCATTGTCGCTGGCGCCGAACTGCAGGGGGCAGTCGAAAGGCGCGCTGTAGAGCGCCTGGTAATCCGGGGCAGGGTGAGCGAAACGCGCGCCCAGCAAGGGCAGCGGCTGGCCGAGCAGGTCGTTGCAGATGACCTTGAGCGACGTCAGGCAGAACTCGGCATTGAACGCCGCAAGCTCCGGGGCCTGGCCGTAGTCGCTGGCGCTGAACCAGACCCGCTCGCCGTCCTCGATCAGGCGCAGCTGGAAAAGTGTTCCCAGCAGCGCGGGGTACTGCAGGGCCAGGTGCAGGGCGTCACCCAGGGTGGCACCGGAAAGCAGGGCGTAACCGAGCATGCCGTAGGATGAAACGTGCATGCGCTGGCCCAGTTCCAGCCCGACTTCCCGGCGCATGGCCACGGCGTTGGCGCACACGCGCAGTTCCTGGTGCGTGGTGATGCGCCAGTCGGCGCGGCCCAGGTCGGCCGGGGTGATGCCGGTGCCTTCGAGCAGACGATGGGCGGCATGGTCTTCGTCCTTGAAGGCCTGCAGCATCAGGCAAACCGCGTTCAGGGTGGTGAGGTGGGAGTGGAGCATGCTCGGCATCCGGCTGAGGGGCTTGGGGTTGAGTGAGCAATTTGTATGCCCTTCAGGGCCTGTTCGCTGGCAAGCCAGCGAAGGGCTCAACGTAACTCGCCAGCCAGGTCCAGCCCAACCAGCCGTCGCACCTCGTCAACCGGCAACTGGCTACCGAGCAATGCCTGCAATTTGCCGAACGCCGCCTCCCGGGTCATTCCGCCACCCGACAGCACACCGGCCTCGCGCAGGCGGCTGCCGGCTGCGTACACCTCCAGTTCGACCCCGCCTTCATGGCACTGGGTGATCGCCACCACCACGATGGCACGCGCGCGGGCCTGTTCCAGCACGGCCACGAACGCATCGTCATCACACGGCCCGGTGCCGCTGCCATAGCATTCCAGCACCAGCCCCTGGACCCCGCTGTCGAGTGTGGCCTGCAACAGCGCGGCGTCGAGGCCTGGCACCAGCGGCAACACTGCAACCTTGGCCACATGCAGCGGCGCGCGATAAGCCAGTGCTGCCGGTACAGGCGCCTGCGCCGCACCGCCCGAGCGCTGCAAGGTCGCGAACGGGTTCCGGCCGAAGCTGCGCACCTTGGCGGTGCGGTTTGGTGCCAGCAGCTGACCGTGGAAATACAGCTGAACACCCGGCGACGTACCCTGGCTCAGCACCTGCAGCGCCCCCGTGAGGTTCTCCCACGCATCGCTGTCCGGCGTACCGGCCGGCAGCATCGAGCCGGTGAACAGCACCGGCACCGTCAGCCCGAGCAACTGGAAGCTCATGGCGGCGGCGCTGTAGGCCAGGGTGTCGGTGCCATGCAGCACCAGCACGCCATCGCAGCCCTGGCCATCCACTGCTTCGATGATCGCGGCGCGCAGGCGCTGCCAGTAGCAGGGCGTCATGTTGGCGCTGTCGATCAGCGGCAGCAGTTCGCGGAACTGCCAGGCTGCCAGGCCAGGTTGCCCGGCCAGTTGCTCACGCATGCGCTGCTCGAAGCCCGACGCCGGGGCCAGGCCGCCGGCGCTGGCCTGCATGCCGATGGTGCCACCGGTGTACAGCACCATGATGTTGTGGGCAGGGGCCGGGGTCATGGCCTGTCTCCGTGCTCGACTGAAGGAAAGCCGACCACCTTACGCCATCCCCCGGCGCGCTGTCAGCGGCCGGGCCGCCCGAGTTCGCGATGGGCAGCGTGACGGCCAGCGGTTACCATCGCGCCTGCTTCAGGACGAAGGTGCCAAGGACGTGTCGACGAACAAGTACAAATCCGCGCAAGAGCGCCTGTGCGCCGCGGTGGACCTCAATTGCCCGGCATGCGGGCACGTCTGGTTGCCGAGCGAGGGCGAGCTGGAAACGCTCATGGGCGGGCAGCCGCTCACCTGTGCAAAGTGTGCGCAGGCACTGGTGTTGCCCGAGGCGGATCACCGGGCCATGAAGCGCCACCTCAGCCGTTCCAACTGGGCAGACCTGATCAGCGGGCTGGGCGTGGTGCTGTGCTTTATCGGGGTGCTCACGGTGCGCCATTACACGGGCGATCTGACCGCCTTCATGGTGGCGCTCTGCCTGGCGTTCGTGTGGTGGTTCATGAAGGAGATCGTCAGCGATTCGACCTTCCTGAATGTGCTGCTGCTGCCCTCGTCGGCAGAAGCAGCCGACACTACCGGTTCGCTGTAGGCGCCGGCATTGCTGGCGAAGCTCGCGCCGCAGGCAAAAAAAAGGGCCCGGAGACAAAGTCCCTGGGCCCTCAAAAGGTGAGAGGTGTCTAGTCCCTCAACCTGGTGAGCGGTAGTACGGCGTCGGTTACGCTTTGAGCGGTACCAGACGCGGTGCAATCATGTTTTCCGGACGCAGGATGTCGTTGAGCATCGCTTCGTCCAGCAGGCCTTCCTCACGCACCAGTTCCAGTACGCCGCGGCCGCTTTCCAGCGCGATACGGGCAATACGGGTGGCGTTTTCGTAGCCGATGTACGGGTTCAGGGCGGTGACCAGGCCGATCGAGTGTTCGACCAGTTCACGGCAGCGCTGTTCGTTGGCGGTGATGCCGACGATGCAGTGCTCGCGCAGCATGTCCATGGCGCGTTGCAGCAGACGGATCGAGTCGAAGATCTTGTAGGCGATCAGCGGCTCCATCACGTTCAGCTGCAGCTGGCCGCCTTCGGCCGCGATGGTCAGCGCGATGTCGTTGCCGATGATGGCGAAGGCCACCTGGTTGACCGCTTCCGGGATAACCGGGTTGACCTTGCCGGGCATGATCGAGCTGCCTGGCTGACGCGCCGGCAGGTTGATCTCGTTGATGCCGGTGCGCGGGCCGCTGGACAGCAGGCGCAGGTCGTTGCAGATCTTCGACAGCTTGACTGCAGTGCGCTTGAGCATGCCGGAGAACAGCACGAAGGCGCCCATGTCGGAGGTGGCTTCGATCAGGTCGGCAGCCGGTACCAGCGGCTGGCCGCTGATCAGCGCCAGACGCTGTACGGCCAGGGCCTGGTAGCCCGGGTCGGCGTTGATGCCGGTACCGATCGCGGTACCGCCCAGGTTGACTTCGGTCAGCACTTCCGGCGCCAGGGTGCGCAGGCGGTTGAGGTCTTCGGTCAGGGTGGTGGCGAAGGCACGGAATTCCTGGCCCAGGGTCATCGGCACGGCGTCCTGCAGCTGGGTACGGCCCATCTTCAATACGTGACTGAACTCTTCACCCTTGGCAGCGAAGGCCTGGATCAGGCTGTCGAGGCTGGCCAGCAGCGCATCGTGACCCAGCAGCAGGCCCAGACGGATGGCGGTCGGGTAGGCGTCGTTGGTCGACTGCGCCATGTTCACGTCGTTGTTCGGGTGCAGGTACTGGTACTCGCCCTTCTGGTGACCCATCGCTTCCAGCGCGATGTTTGCGATCACTTCGTTGGCGTTCATGTTGGTGGAGGTACCGGCACCGCCTTGAATCATGTCGACCACGAACTGCTCGTGGAAGTCACCGCGGATCAGGCGGGCACAGGCCTCGCTGATGGCGGCGTGCTTGGCATCGCTCAGGTGACCCAGCTCGCGGTTGGCGTCGGCAGCTGCCTGTTTGACCATGGCCAGGCCGACAACCATTTTCGGGTAGTGCGACAGCGGCACGCCAGAGAGGTGGAAGTTGTTGGCAGCACGCAGGGTCTGGATACCGTAGTAGGCATCAGCAGGGACTTCGAGGGTGCCAAGCAGGTCTTTTTCGACACGGAACGATGCAGCAGCGGACATGATAGAGATCATCTCGAGTTAGGCCCGGCACATGCCGGAATGGCGCCAATCCTAGGCCTGCACGGATTTTGCGGCCAATGCTGTTGCACGCTAACCTATGCACAAACGGCATAACGTTCCATGTGACGCCAATTGACATTCGAGCGTGTACCATTTTGGTGCATGCCTGGAGAGCCCGATGAACCTCGAAAGCAAATGGCTGGAAGATTTCAGCGCCCTGGCCGCCACCCGCAGCTTTTCCCAGGCGGCGGAGCGTCGCTTCGTGACCCAGCCGGCGTTCAGCCGGCGCATTCGCAGCCTGGAGGCTGCGTTGGGGCTGACCCTGGTCAACCGCTCGCGCACGCCGATCGAGTTGACCGCTGCCGGCCAACTGTTCCTGGTGACGGCGCGCACGGTGGTCGACCAGCTGGGCGAGGTGCTGCGCCACTTGCATCACCTGGAAGGCGGGCAGGGCGAGGTGATCCAGGTGGCGGCGGCGCACTCGCTGGCGCTGGGCTTCTTTCCGCGCTGGATCGCGCAGTTGCGCAACGACGGTCTGAACATCGCCACGCGGCTGGTGGCGACCAACGTCGGCGATGCGGTGCACGCCCTGCGCGAAGGTGGCTGCGACCTGATGCTGGCGTTCTACGACCCGGATGCGGCCCTGCAGATGGACGCTGAGATCTTCCCCTCGCTGCACCTGGGGCACACCGAGATGCTGCCGGTGTGTGCAGCGGATGCCGACGGCAAGCCGCTGTTCGACCTGGAAAACGACGCCAGCGTGCCCTTGCTGGCCTACAGCGCCGGAGCGTTTCTGGGGCGTTCGGTGAATCTGCTGCTGCGCCAGCGCAACCTGCGCTTTACCACCATCTACGAAACCGCCATGGCCGACAGCCTCAAGAGCATGGCCCTGGAAGGCCTGGGTATTGCCTGGGTGCCGCGCCTGTCGGCCCGCGCCGAGCTTGAACGTGGCGAGCTGGTGATCTGTGGCGGTGCGCAATGGCACGTGCCGCTGGAGATCCGCCTGTACCGCTGCGCGCTGGTGCGCAAGGCCAACGTGCGCCTGCTGTGGCGCAAGCTCGAAGGCGGGCCGGCGACGGCTTGACTCCAGAGTCAGCCCGAAGCCCTGAAAAAGCCCGAAAAATAAGGCTTACAGTTGGTCGCCGGGGTGCATCAAACACACGGCTTTACGATATACTGCGCGGCCTTCGGTCGGTACACCCGGCCCTAATTCGCATAACAAGCCACGCCGGTCGTCCCTGCGTGGCTTGTTGTTTTTTGACGCGCCTGAAGGCGCCCAAGAGAAGAGGCTCGACGATGAGTGCACTGGTTGGCGTGATCATGGGCTCCAAGTCCGATTGGTCCACCCTTAGCCACACCGCCGATATGCTGGAAAAACTCGGCATTCCCTACGAAGTGAAGGTGGTTTCCGCCCACCGCACGCCGGACCTGCTGTTCCAGTACGCCGAAGAGGCCGAAGGCCGTGGCATCGAGGTGATCATCGCCGGTGCCGGTGGCGCTGCCCACCTGCCAGGCATGTGCGCCGCCAAGACCCACCTGCCGGTGCTGGGTGTTCCGGTGCAGTCGGCCATGCTCTCGGGCGTCGATTCGCTGCTGTCGATCGTGCAGATGCCGGCCGGCATCCCGGTTGCCACCCTGGCCATCGGCAAGGCTGGCGCGATCAACGCCGCGCTGCTCTCGGCGAGCATCCTGGGCGCCAAGCACCCGCAGTTCCATACCGTTCTGAAACAGTTCCGCGCTGAGCAGACAGACAACGTTCTGGACAATCCAGACCCGCGCCAGGCCTGAGGTCACACGCATGAAAATCGGTGTAATCGGTGGCGGCCAACTGGGCCGCATGCTGGCCCTGGCGGGTACCCCGCTGGGCATGAACTTCGCTTTCCTCGACCCGGCCCCTGACGCCTGTGCGGCCGCCCTGGGCGAGCACCTGCGTGCCGACTACGGCGACCAGGATCACCTGCGCCAGCTGGCCGACGAAGTCGACCTGGTGACCTTCGAATTCGAAAGCGTGCCAGCCGAGACGGTGGCCTTCCTGTCGCAGTTCGTGCCGGTGTATCCGAGCGCCGAAGCGCTGCGCATCGCCCGCGACCGGCTGTTCGAGAAGAGCATGTTCCGTGACCTGGGCATCCCGACCCCGGCCTTCGCCGACATCCAGTCGCAAGCCGACCTGGAGGCCGCCGTCGCCAGCATCGGCCTGCCGGCCGTGCTCAAGACCCGCACCCTGGGTTATGACGGCAAGGGCCAGAAGGTGCTCCGCACCGAAGCCGATGTTGTCGACACGTTCGCCGAACTTGGTAGCGTGCCCTGCCTGCTGGAGGGCTTCGTGCCGTTCACCGGCGAGGTGTCGCTGATTGCCGTTCGCGGCCGCGATGGCGAGACGCGCTTCTACCCGCTGGTGCACAACACCCACGACAGCGGCATCCTGCGCCTGTCGGTGGCCAGCGAAGACCACCTGCTGCAGAGCCTGGCCGAAGACTACGCGAGCCGCGTGCTTGAGCAGCTCGACTATGTCGGCGTGCTGGCGTTCGAGTTCTTCGAGGTCGACGGTGGCCTGAAGGCCAACGAGATCGCTCCGCGTGTGCACAACTCCGGGCACTGGACCATCGAAGGCGCCGAGTGCAGCCAGTTCGAGAACCACCTGCGCGCCGTGGCCGGCCTGCCGCTGGGCTCGACCGCCAAGGTCGGCGAAAGCGCCATGCTCAACTTCATCGGCGAAGTGCCGGCGGTGGCTGCGGTCGTGGCTATCGACGACTGTCATCTGCATCACTACGGCAAGGCCTTCAAGGCCGGGCGCAAGGTCGGTCACGCCACCCTGCGCTGCGCCGACATGGCCACGCTGGAGCAGAAGATCCAGCAGGTCGAAGCGCTCATCGCAGGCTGAGCGGAACCATTCCCGCCGCGCATCCCTCTGATGGCAGGATGCCAAAGCGCTGACTAGGCTTTGGCTCGTGCACTCAATTCAGAGGGAATGCCATGGGTATCATCGGAACCATCTTCATCGGCCTGATCGTCGGCTTGCTGGCACGTTTTCTGAAGCCGGGCGACGACAGCATGGGCTGGATCATGACCATTCTGCTGGGTATCGCCGGCTCTCTGGCGGCGACCTACGGTGGCCAGGCGCTGGGGATCTACCATGCGGGCGAGGGTGCTGGCTTCCTCGGTGCACTGGTGGGTGCAATCATCCTGCTGGTGATCTACGGCATGATCAAAAAGCGCTGACAGGGCGCTAGAATGCTCGGCAACTTTCCGTCAGTTGCCGAGCTTTTTTTCATGCGCCGAGTCGTACTGCTTACCCTGTTGCTGTGTAGTGGCCTGGCCCGCGCCGAGCTGCCCGAGACCGACTGGCTGGAGCTGATGCCCAAGTCGGACCAGAAGGCGCTGGAGCAGATGCCCGAGATCGACCACAACTCCCCCGAGGCGATGGGTACCTTTACCGAGAAGGGTGGCCTGAAGCAGAGCAAGGGCCTGCCGGCGGTGATGTATTCGAGCAAGACGGTGGCTGCCATGAACGGCAGGCAGATCCGTCTGGGCGGGTACCCGGTGCCGTTGGAAACCGACGCCAAGGGCAACAGCACGCTGTTCTTCCTCGTGCCCTATCCGGGCGCCTGCATCCATGTACCGCCACCACCGCCCAACCAGCTGGTGCTGGTGCGTTATCCCCATGGCCTGAAGCTGGACGATATCTACACGCCGCTGTGGGTCAGCGGCACGCTGAAGGTGGAGAAGGTCAGCAATGACCTGGCCGATGCGGCGTATGCGCTGGATGCGGGGAAGGTGAGGGTTGTGGAGGACTCCGACCTGTAACCGCGCCGTCTGCATCGCGGGTCAAGCCCGCTCCCACAGGTACAGTGCTGCCCTCATGATCAGTGCTATGCCCGGTGGGAGCGGGCTTGACCCGCGATAGCGGTCTAGAGCGGTTCGCTGCCGATACTGACACTCAGCGAATGGGTCGCCCCGGGCGCAAGTTCCACCACGTCATCCCACACGTTTGCCGTCTCGATGCACAGCATCCGCTGCCAGCCGTCATCGGCCATGTCCGTGAGCTGCGCGGCGCGGTCCACCCATGGGTTCCAGATCACCGCCGAACGCGAACCCTGGGTACGCAGGGTGATACGCCGGTTCCAGCCCGGGTCGACGATGCTCAGACGCTCAGGTGCCTGCAGGTAGATGCGGTCGGTTTCCCCGGCAAACCCCAGGTCGCCCTGCTGGGTGCGTTGCTCCCAGTCTGCCAGCGTCTCGATGTAGGCCAGCCCGTCCACGCCTTCTACCCGCGCGCCACGCACGTCGCTGACTGCAAAGTAGCTGTGCAGCGCCTGGCTGAGGGTGACGCTGCCACTGCCCAGGTTGTGGCTGTCGAGGGTCAGCGCCAGTTCCTCGCCGAGCACGATGCTCAGTTTCAGTTCCACCGTGTGCGGCCAGCCGGGTAGCTCTCCCAACGCCTGGGGCAGCGTGAAGTCCACGCGTACCGAATCCGCACTGCTGTCGATACCCAGCAACTGCCAGTCACGCCCGCGCACCAGCCCGTGGGCCGGGGCCTCGGCGCCGTGGAACATGGCCTGTACGGCCGCTGGGTTGCGTTGCAGGTTGCCGAACCAGGGCCAGCACACCGGGGCACCGGCGCGCACCGATTTGCCCTGCCTGAAGATCGCCTGATCGCTGAGCCACAGCAGCGGCGGCTCGCCCACGCGCTGGTAACTGAGCACCTGTGCGCCCTGCTGGGCAATCAGCAGCTCGGCGCGAGGCGTGGTGATACGCCAGCAGGCAAGCTCGCCATGCTGTTCGACTTCTACCTTGGATGTGGACATGCGTTGCTCTCGAAGGGTGGCCTACGAGGTCTTGGACCTCGCGCAGACCCTCGAGTTTAGCGCGCCCCAGGCTCAGCGACGAGGCGGCACCGAGCGGGTGCGGCCGCTGCCGTCGATGGCGACGAACACGAACACCGCCTCGGTGACCTTGCGCCATTCACTGCTCAGCGGGTCGTCGCTCCACACCTCGACCATCATCTGGATCGAGCTGCGGCCGATTTCCAGGGTCTGGGTATAGAAGGACAATTGCGCGCCCACCGCCACCGGCACCAGAAAGGCCATGCGGTCGATCGCCACGGTGGCGACGCGCCCGCCCGCGACTCGACTGGCCATGGCCGTGCCGGCCAGGTCCATCTGGGCGACCAGCCAGCCGCCGAAGATATCGCCGAAACCGTTGGTTTCACGGGGCAATGCGGTGATCTGTAAGGCAAGGTCGCCTTGCGGAATAGGATCTTCTTGTTCGAGTTCAATCATGCCGGGGGTGCCTCTGACCCGTAACGCTTCGTTGGTTTGCGCTGGTGCGGACGCCGCGAAAAACGATTCAGCACGAACATACTACGCTGCTTCGCTCTGCCGTGCGGCGAAGGGAAACTCTGCGAAACCGACTAAGCATACCTAGCGGCGTTTTCGCACAACATCCCACACAAGGCGTAACCGTTTGATACGAGCGGCCAGTATATAGAGCCGCGCGTGGGGCGACGACCATGCGGTCATGATTATCTGCCCCGATTATGTCGATCCATGTGCTTTTTCGAACAATTTGCTATCGTTCGACCTCCTGATAGGCCGGGGCCAGCGCTGCCGCGGCCTGATTTGCCAATAAGAGACGCTTCGATGACCTCCGTGCCCCCCTCCATAGAGCAGCCCTCGCGGCCGCTCACCCGCAGTGACTACAAGACCCTGTCGCTCTCCGCCCTGGGCGGGGCGCTGGAGTTCTACGACTTCATCATCTTCGTGTTCTTCGCCGCGGTGGTGGGCAAGCTGTTCTTTCCGGTCGACATGCCCGAGTGGCTGCGCCTGATGCAGACCTTCGGCATCTTCGCTGCCGGCTACCTGGCGCGCCCGCTGGGCGGCATCGTGATGGCCCACTTCGGCGACCTGCTGGGGCGCAAGAAGATGTTCACCCTGAGCATCTTCATGATGGCCGTGCCGACCCTGATCATGGGCCTGCTGCCCACCTACGCACAGATCGGCATGTGGGCACCGATCCTGTTGCTGCTGATGCGCGTGATCCAGGGCGCCGCCATTGGCGGTGAAGTGCCGGGTGCCTGGGTGTTCGTGTCCGAACACGTGCCGGCGCGCAACATCGGCTACGCCTGCGGCACCCTGACGGCGGGCCTCACCTCGGGCATCCTGCTCGGCTCGCTGGTCGCGACCCTGATCAACACCGTGTACACCCCCGAGCAACTGAGCGACTACGCCTGGCGGATCCCGTTCCTGCTCGGCGGCGTGTTCGGCCTGTTTTCGGTGTACCTGCGCCGCTGGCTGCACGAAACCCCGGTGTTCGCCGAGATGCAGCAGCGCAAGGCATTGGCCGAGGAAGTGCCGCTGCGCGCGGTGCTGCGTGACCACCGTGGCGCCATCGTACTGTCGATGCTGCTGACCTGGCTGCTGTCGGCCGGCATCATCGTGGTCATCCTGATGACCCCGACCGTGCTGCAGACTCTCTACGGCATCAGCGCCACCGAGGCCCTCAAGGCCAACAGCCTGGCCATCGTGCTGCTGAGCATCGGCTGCATCGTGGCCGGGCGCCTGGCCGACCGCTTCGGCGCCGGGCGCGTGTTCATCGTCGGCAGCCTGGCGCTGCTGGCCAGCTCCTGGAGCTTCTACCACAACCTGGCGGCGCACCCTGAGTGGCTGTACCCGATGTACGCCGTTACCGGGCTGTGCGTGGGCATCGTCGGTGCGGTGCCTTACGTGATGGTGCGCGCCTTCCCGCCGGTGGTGCGTTTCAGCGGCCTGTCGTTTTCCTACAACCTGGCCTACGCGATCTTCGGTGGCCTGACCCCGATCATGGTCACCTCGCTGATGAAGTTCAGCCCGCTCGGCCCGGCCTACTATGTCGCCGGCATCTGCACCCTGGGCCTGCTGGTAGGCATCTACCTGCTGCTCACCAAGCGCTGAAACCCCGCCCCGCGTCCGCTATAAAGGCCATCCCTCGAACGAGGTGATGGCCTTTCATCTAATTGTCACATTCAGTTCATAGAGTAGTCATACGGCCTGCAGATACTTGGGCCCGATCCATCTACCCCCAATTCCTGCTAGGAGTAAGGCATGAAACTGAAGCGTTTGATGGCGGCCCTGACCTTTGCCGCCGCTGGCGTTGCGACTGCCAACGCAGTTGCCGCTGTTGATCCTGCTATTCCGACCTACGTCAAAACCACCGGCGTATCGGGCAACCTCTCCAGCGTCGGTTCCGATACCCTGGCCAACCTGATGACCCTGTGGGCCGAGGCCTACAAGAAGGAATACCCGAACGTAAACATCCAGATCCAGGCCGCCGGCTCCTCCACCGCGCCACCCGCGCTGACCGAAGGCACCGCCAACCTGGGCCCGATGAGCCGCAAGATGAAAGACGTCGAGCTGCAGGCGTTCGAACAGAAGTACGGCTACAAGCCGACCGCCATCCCGGTCGCCGTCGACGCCCTGGCCGTGTTCGTGCACAAGGACAACCCGATCAAGGGCCTGACCATGGCTCAGGTCGACGCCATCTTCTCCTCCACCCGCCTGTGCGGTGCCAAGGCCGACGTGAAAACCTGGGGCGACCTGGGCGTGACCGGCGACCTGGCCAACAAGCCGGTCCAGCTGTTCGGTCGCAACTCGGTATCCGGCACCTACGGCTACTTCAAGGAAGAAGCCCTGTGCAAAGGCGACTTCAAGCCTAACGTCAACGAACAACCTGGCTCGGCGTCCGTCGTGCAGTCGATCAGCAGCTCGCTGAACGGTATCGGTTACTCGGGCATCGGCTACAAGACCGCCAGCGTGAAAACCGTGGCCCTGGCCAAGAAAGAAGGCGGCGCGTTCGTCGAAGACAACGAAGCCAACGCCCTGAACGGTACCTACCCGCTGTCGCGTTTCCTCTACGTCTACGTCAACAAGGCCCCGAACAAGCCTCTGGCCCCGCTGGAAGCCGAGTTCGTCAAGCTGGTGCTGTCGCAGGCCGGTCAACAGGTCGTGGTGAAAGACGGTTACATCCCGCTGCCCGCCAAAGTGGCCGAGAAAGCGCTGGCCGACCTGGGCCTGAACCACGCCGCCAAAGGCGTCGCTGCAAACTGAGTGTGAACGGGCGCGCCCTGCATTTGTGCGGGCCGCGCTGCAAATTGCGAGTCCGCTGCCAGGCATGCCTGAGCGGCGGGCTTTTTTGCGTCACTGCATTGTCATGTTTTTGTCATACGGGACCGCTAGGGTGAGCGCATGAATGATCTGGCCAACTCCACCATGACCCAAAATTCTCCCCCCGTGCGGATTGATTTCAATACGCCCGAGCTGCAACGCAAGCGTCGCCTGCGTGCATTCAAGGACCGCCTGACCCGCTGGTATGTACTGGTGGGCGGGCTCGCCGTGCTGGCGGCGATCACCTTGATCTTCTTCTACCTGGCCTACGTGGTGGTGCCGCTGTTTCAAGGCGCCGAACTGACCACCAAGAAGGCCATGACCCCGGCCTGGCTGACCCAGGACGCCGGCAAGCCGCTGATGATCGCGCTCGAAGAGCAGAACCTGGTCGGCATGCGCGTCTCGGACAAGGGGCAGGCGCTGTTCTTCGACACCAAGACCGGTGCCGAGCTCAAGCGTGTCGACCTGCCGGTACCGGCCGGCACCCAGGTGACCTCGATCGGCGCCGACCAGCCGGGCAACCCGCTGGTGGTGCTGGGCCTGTCCAACGGCCAGGCACTGGTGTTCAGCCACAGCTACAAGATCACCTACCCGGACAACCACAAGACCATCACCCCGGCCATCGACTACCCCTATGGCCAGCAACCGTTCGCCCTCGGCGATTCGGGCCGTGCGCTGGAGCACGTGAGCCTGAACGTCAATGGCGACACCCTGGTGGTGGCCGGCTCCAGCGGTGCGCAGTTGCAGGTACTGCAACTTAGCCGCGAAGAAAACATGATGACCGGCGAAGTCACCAGCGAGCAGAACCACATCGAACTGCCGCAGATGACCGAGGCGGTCAAGGCGATCTTCATCGACCCGCGCCAGCAGTGGTTGTACGTGATCAACGGGCGGGCCCAGGCCGATGTGTTCAGCCTGCGCGACAAGAGCCTCAACGGTCGTTACAAGCTGCTCGACGACGCCGATGCCGAAGTCACCGCCAGCGCCCAGCTGGTGGGCGGCATCTCGCTGATCATCGGTGACTCCAAGGGTGGCCTGGCCCAGTGGTTCATGGCCCGCGACCCGGACGGCGAACAGCGCTTCAAGCAGATCCGTACCTTCCAGATGGGCAAGGCGCCGATCGTGCAGATCGATGCCGAAGAGCGCCGCAAGGGCTTCGTGGCACTGGATGCCAGCGGCAAGCTCGGCGTGTTCCACAGCACCGCACACCGCACCCTGCTGGTGGAGCCGATGGCCGAAGGCGCCGGCGTGCTGGCACTGTCGCCACGGGCCAACCGCCTGTTCGTCGAAGAGGGCGGCAAGCTGATCCCGGCCAGCCTGCGCAACCCGCACCCGGAAGTGTCCTGGAGCGCGCTGTGGAGCAAGGTCTGGTACGAGAACTACGACGAGCCCAAGTACGTCTGGCAGTCCACCGCGTCGAACACCGACTTCGAGCCCAAGCTGAGCCTGTCGCCACTGACCTTCGGTACGCTCAAGGCCGCGTTCTACGCGATGATCCTGGCCGCACCGCTGGCGATTGCCGCAGCGATCTACACCGCCTACTTCATGGCCCCGGGCATGCGCCGCAAGGTCAAGCCGGTGATCGAGCTGATGGAGGCGATGCCCACGGTGATCCTCGGCTTCTTCGCCGGGCTGTTCCTGGCGCCTTACCTGGAAGGGCATCTGCCCGGTGTGTTCAGCCTGTTCGTGGTGATGCCGTTCGGCATCCTGCTGGCCGGCTTCATCTGGAGCCGCCTGCCGGAGTCGATCCGCCTGCGTGTGCCGGATGGCTGGGAAGCGGCGATCCTGATCCCGGTGATCCTGTTCACCGGCTGGGGTGCGCTGACCCTGAGCCCGTTCCTCGAAACCTGGTTCTTCGGCGGCGACATGCGCCTGTGGATCACCAATGACCTGGGCATCACCTACGACCAGCGCAACGCCCTGGTGGTCGGTATCGCCATGGGCTTTGCGGTCATCCCGAACATCTACTCGATTGCCGAGGACGCCGTGTTCAGCGTGCCGCGCAGCCTGACCCTGGGCTCGCTGGCACTTGGCGCCACGCCGTGGCAGACCCTGACCCGCGTGGTCATCCTGACCGCCAGCCCGGGCATCTTCTCGGCGCTGATGATCGGCATGGGCCGCGCGGTGGGTGAAACCATGATCGTGCTGATGGCCACGGGCAACACCCCGGTCATGGAAATGAACCTGTTCGAAGGTATGCGCACCCTGGCGGCCAACGTCGCGGTGGAGATGCCCGAATCGGAAGTCGGTGGCAGCCACTACCGCGTGCTGTTCCTCGCCGCGCTGGTGCTGCTGATGTTCACCTTCGTGATGAACACCTTGGCCGAGCTGATTCGCCAGCGTCTGCGCAAGAAATACTCGTCGCTTTGATAGAAAGGTAGAGATCCGTGAAAAAGGATTCCCTCAAGAGCTGGTTCAAGAGCGGCGCCCCTGGCGTCTGGATAAGCGGTGGCGCGGTGTCCATCGCGGTGATCATGACCATCGGTCTGCTCTCCGTGATCGCCGTGCGCGGCCTGGCGCACTTCTGGCCGGCCGACCTGATTCAGGCCAGCTACAACGTGCCGGGCCAGGCCAACCACATCGTCATCGGCGAAGTGGTGCAGAAGGAAGAGGTGCCGCTGGCACGCCTCAAGGGGGCCGGCCTGCCGGTACCCGACAACGGCCCGGAGTTCATGACCCGCGAGTTGATCAAGGTCGGCAACCGCGACCTCAACGGCAGTGACTTCACCTGGGTGGTCGGCGACTGGCTGGTGGACCAGCAGAAGCCAGTCGACCTGATCGCCCTGGAGCGCCGCGAGTGGGGCAACTTCTACGGCTACCTGGTCAGCGTCAAGGAAAACGGCAAGGTGGTTGCCGAAGGGCAGGCCGCCTGGAACGAGCTGCAGGCACGCCTCAAGCGTGCTGCCGGCCTGGCCGGCGAGCTGCAGAAGCTCGAGAAGAAGGACATCGGTGCGATCAACCATGGCCTTGAGCGCCTGCGCCTGCAAGCCCGCAAGCTGGAACTGCAAGGCAAGCTGACCCCTGTAGCGCAGGCCGACATGGATGCCGAGCGCGCCGAGCTGAACAACCGCTACAAGGCCATCGAGGACCGCCTGGGCAAGCTGCACCAGGACTTCAGCCGCGACAGCCTGGTGGCCCGTGACGGCAATGGCCGCGAAGTCGAGATCAACCTCGACAAGGTGGTGCACGCCTACCAGCCCAACGCCATGAACAACTTCACCAAGCTGGGCACCTACTTCGCCAAGGTGTGGGAGTTCCTCAGCGACGACCCGCGTGAAGCCAACACCGAGGGCGGGATCTTCCCGGCGATCTTCGGCACCGTGATGATGACCCTGATCATGGCCGTGATCGTCACCCCGTTCGGCGTGCTGGCGGCGGTGTACCTGCGTGAATATGCCCGCCAGGGCCCGGTGACCCGGCTGATCCGCATCGCGGTGAACAACCTGGCCGGCGTGCCGGCGATCGTCTACGGCGTGTTCGGCCTGGGCTTCTTCGTGTACGTGCTGGGCGGCTCGCTCGACCACCTGTTCTTCCCCGAAGCACTGCCGGCGCCGACCCTGGGTACCCCGGGCCTGCTGTGGGCCTCGCTGACCCTGGCGCTGCTGGCGGTACCGGTGGTGATCGTGGCCACCGAAGAAGGCCTGGCGCGGATCCCGCGGACCGTGCGCGAGGGCTCGCTGGCCCTGGGTGCGACCAAGGCCGAGACGCTGTGGAAGATCGTGCTGCCGATGGCCAGCCCGGCGATGATGACCGGCATGATCCTGGCCGTGGCCCGTGCCGCGGGCGAGGTGGCGCCGCTGATGCTGGTGGGTGTGGTGAAACTGGCGCCGTCGCTGCCGGTGGACGGCAACTACCCGTACCTGCACCTGGACCAGAAGATCATGCACCTGGGCTTCCACATCTACGACGTCGGCTTCCAGAGCCCCAACGTCGAGGCCGCACGGCCGCTGGTGTACGCCACCGCGCTGCTGCTGGTGATGGTGATCGCCACGCTCAACCTCTCGGCGGTATGGATACGCAACCACCTGCGCGAGAAGTACAAGGCGCTGGACAGCTGATACCCCTTATTGCAAGCGCCGCCCGTGTGTTGTGCCGGGCGGTACGATGAAACGAAATTGATAGCGTATGGAGTCTTACCATGCAGCATGAATCCCACGCCCACGGCATCGACATGTCCGCCCTGGGTCGCACCAAGCAGAGCCTGCAGTTGGCCGACGAGACCGTGGCCATCGAAGTGCCGGGCCTGAGCCTGTTCTACGGCGAGAAGCAGGCGCTGTTCGATGTCAGCCTGAACATTCCCAAGCAGCGCGTGACTGCCTTCATCGGCCCCTCGGGCTGCGGCAAGTCGACCCTGCTGCGCACCTTCAACCGCATGAACGACCTGGTCGACGGCTGCCGGGTGGAAGGCGCGATCAACCTCGACGGCAACAACATCTACCGCAAGGGCGAGGACGTGGCCGAGCTGCGCCGCCGCGTGGGCATGGTGTTCCAGAAGCCCAACCCGTTCCCCAAGACCATCTACGAAAACGTGGTGTACGGCCTGCGCATCCAGGGCATCAACAAGAAGCGTGTACTGGATGAAGCCGTGGAGTGGGCACTCAAGGGCGCCGCCCTGTGGGAGGAGGTCAAGGACCGCCTGCACGACTCGGCCCTGGGCCTGTCCGGCGGCCAGCAGCAGCGCCTGGTGATCGCCCGTACCATCGCGGTGGAGCCAGAGGTGCTGCTGCTCGACGAACCGTGCTCGGCGCTGGACCCGATTTCCACGCTCAAGGTCGAAGAGCTGATCTACGAACTCAAGTCCAAGTACACCATCGTCATCGTGACCCACAACATGCAGCAGGCCGCGCGGGTTTCGGACTACACCGCGTTCATGTACATGGGCAAGCTGGTGGAATACGGTGACACCGACACCCTGTTCACCAACCCGGCGAAGAAGCAGACCGAAGACTACATCACCGGTCGGTATGGCTAGGATTCAACGATTGAACGCCGCCTGACAGCACTTACCGGACGCGCCAAGGATTTCTCATGATCGACAAAGACAGCCTTACCCATCACATCTCCCAGCAGTTCAACGCCGAACTTGAAGAGGTTCGCAGCCATCTTCTGGCAATGGGCGGCCTGGTCGAGAAACAGGTCAACGACGCCGTCACCGCGCTGATCGAGGCCGATTCGGGCCTGGCCCAGCAGGTGCGCGAAGTCGATGAGCAGATCAACCAGATGGAACGCAACATCGACGAGGAGTGCGTGCGCATCCTGGCTCGGCGCCAGCCGGCGGCGTCGGACCTGCGCCTGATCATCAGCATCTCCAAGTCGGTGATCGACCTGGAGCGCATCGGCGACGAATCGACCAAGATCGCCCGCCGCGCCATCCAGTTGTGCGAAGAAGGCGAGTCGCCGCGCGGCTACGTGGAGGTGCGTCACATCGGCGACCAGGTACGCAACATGGTGCGCGACGCGCTCGACGCCTTTGCCCGCTTCGATGCCGAGCTGGCGCTGTCGGTGGCGCAGTACGACAAGACCATCGACCGCGAGTACAAGACCGCCCTGCGCGAGCTGGTGACCTACATGATGGAAGACCCGCGCTCGATCTCGCGGGTACTGAGCGTGATCTGGGCGCTGCGTTCGCTGGAGCGCATCGGCGACCACGCGCGCAACATCGCCGAGCTGGTGATCTACCTGGTGCGCGGTACCGACGTGCGTCACCTGGGCCTGAAGCGAATGAAGGAAGAAGTCGAGGGCAACGGCAACGGCGAAAAAGCTAATGTTCCGGGCAAACCTGACGATAAATAGGACTGCCCCGAGAATGAACGCCCGGCCTTGGCCGGGCGTTTTCGTTTGCGGCAGCGCAACAGCACGCACCCGCGAATGATTTGACGGAGCCCCGGCATGAGCGAAGTCTTGGCAAATGGCCATCAGTCAACGTTATGCTAGCCGGGTCTTGAAGGAGTGGCGATGAGTAAAGTCAGTGTTCTGGTCGTGGATGACGCGCCGTTTATCCGTGACCTGGTGAAAAAGTGTCTGCGCAATTACTTCCCCGGCATGGTCATCGAGGACGCGGTCAACGGTCGCAAGGCCCAGGTGCTGCTGGAGCGCGAGCGTTTCGACCTGGTGCTGTGCGACTGGGAGATGCCCGAGATGTCGGGCCTGGAGCTGCTGACCTGGTGCCGCCAGCACGAAGCGCTCAAGGCCATGCCGTTCATCATGGTGACCAGCCGTGGCGACAAGGAAAACGTGGTGCAGGCGATCCAGGCCGGTGTGTCGGACTTTGTCGGCAAGCCGTTCACCAACGAGCAGTTGCTGACCAAGGTGAAGAAGGCGCTGACCAAGCTGGGCAAGCTCGATACCCTGATGGCCAGTGCGCCCACCCGCGCCACCTCCGCGTTTGCCAATGACTCGCTGTCGGCCCTGACCGGCGGCAAGGCCGAGACCGTGCGCCCGGCCGCCCCAGCTGCGGCCCCGGTGGCGGCGGCCAAGCCACTGATCAATGCGCCGCAACCGGGCGCGGCCAAGGCGGCGGCGCCGGCGGGCCGCGGACAGGGCCAGCTGCGCCTGTCCAGCGGCAACCAGGCCTGCGTGATCAAGGCCCTGAGCCTGAAGGAAGCCTTGCTGGTGGTACGCCGTGGCGAAGTGCTGCCGCAGATCCTGGAAGGCGCGGTGCTGGACCTGGAGCAGGGCGACAATGCCGAGATCGCGCGGCTCAACGGGTACCTGCATGCGGTGGTGGCGGTGGAATCCAAGCCGGACAGCGACTGGCTGCAGCTGACCTTCCGCTTTGTCGATCAGGATGCGCAGAAGCTCGACTACCTGTCGCGGCTGATTGCCCGCGGTACGGCGCTCAAGCACTTCGTGCCGGGGGCCTGACAGGCCCTTTGCTGCTCGCAGCCTCTTCGCCGGCAAGGCCGGCTCCTACAGCCGTAGGAGCCGGCCTTGCCGGCGAAGGACACACCACTGATCGCCTGCCATACCCCGCATCACTCCCCGCAACACGCCCTCCATATTCCCCTGCTAGGCTTGCTCACAGCTAACCTGTCAGATGGCCACTACCGATGCCGCCACACCTGCTGCTGTTCTGCGCCCTGTTGCTGGCTGCCGGCCCGAGCTGGGCCATGACCATCTACAAGAACACCGACGCCGACGGCGTGGTGTCCTATTCCGATCGCCCCAGCCCCGGCGCTCGCGCACTGGTGTTCCGTGATCGCATGGTCGAGCAACTGGGCCAGCAGGTGCAGTTGCAGGTCAGCAAGTACGCCGACGGCGTGCGTTTCAGTGCCCGCAACGAGCTGCACGCCCCGGTCGAAGTGGAACTGCGCCTGGAGCGCCTGGGCAACGTGCAGAACCTGGCGCCGCGCATCGTCCGGCGGGTGGTACCGGCCCGTTCCACGCTGCTGCTCACTGCCCTCGGTGCGCGCAAGCCCGGTACCCCGGTCAGCTACCGCGAGCAGTTCAACTACACGTTGGGCAACCCCGCCCAGCGCACCCAGGCCTATCGCTACCCGTTCCCCTGGCGCGGCGGCCCGTTCCGCCTCTCCCAGGGCCCCAATGGCACCTACAGCCACTTCGGCCCCAAGGGCCGCTATGCCATGGACATCGCCATGCCCGAAGGCACGCCGATCATCGCGGCGCGGGCAGGGGTGGTGATAAAGACGGAAAACACCCAGAGCGGGCGCGGTACCAACCCGGCAGGCAATTTCGTGCGGATTCTGCATGCCGACGGCACCATGGGCGTGTACCTGCACCTGATGCGCGGGTCGGTGGTGGTCAGCGAAGGCCAGCGGGTGGCCTATGGCACGCCGCTGGCAAGGTCCGGCAACACCGGCAACAGCAGCGGGCCGCACCTGCATTTCGTGGTGCAGCGCAACGTGGGGCTGGCGCTGGAGTCGATCCCGTACCAGTTCAACCAGCCCATCGGCGGGCTGCCGAGCTTTACCGCCGGCAACCCGTAAGGCGCGTCAATCGAGCTTGAGCACCTTGGCCAGCACGATCTTGGGCCCTTTCATCTTCTTGATGATGATGCGCAGGCCGTCGACCTCCAGCACCTCTTCTTCTTCCGGTACGCGCTTGAGCGTCTCGTAGACCAGGCCAGCAAGGGTTTCGGCCTCGATATGGTCCAGGTCCACGCCCAGCAGGCGCTCGACCTTGAACAGCGGGGTGTCGCCGCGCACCAGCAGCTTGCCGGGCTGGTAGGCGAGGATGCCGCGCTCGGTCTTGCGGTGTTCGTCCTGGATGTCGCCCACCAGCACTTCGAGCACGTCTTCCATGGTCAGGTAGCCGATCACCTTGCCATCGGCCTCTTCGACCAGGGCAAAGTGCGCGCCGCCCTTGCGGAACTGCTCCAGCAGCTGCGACAGCGGCATGTGCCGCGATACGCGTTCCAGCGGGCGGGTCAGCTCGGCCAGGTTGAACGACTCGGGCAGGTGGTCCAGCGCGGCCAGTTCCAGCAGCAGGTCCTTGATGTGCAGCAGGCCGACGAATTCGCCGCTTTCGGCGTCGAGCACCGGGTAGCGGCTGAACTTGTGCCGGCGGAACATCGCGAGGATCTCCTTGAGCGGCGCATGGGCGTCGAGGCTCACCATGTCTTCACGGGAATTGGCCCAGTCGACCACTTCCAGTTCGCCCATCTCCACCGCCGAGGCCAGTACGCGCATGCCCTGGTCGCTGGGGTCCTGACCCCGGCTGGAGTGCAGGATCAGCTTGAGTTCCTCGCGGCTGTAATGGTGCTCGTGGTGCGGGCCGGGCTCGCCCTGGCCGGCGATGCGCAGGATGGCGTTGGCACTGGCGTTGAGCAGGTAGATGGCCGGGTACATCATCCAGTAGAACAGGTACAGCGGCACCGCCGTCCACAGCGACAGCAGTTCGGGCTTGCGAATGGCCCAGGACTTGGGCGCCAGCTCGCCGACCACGATGTGCAGGTAGGAGATCACGAAGAAGGCGCTGAAGAACGATACGCCCTTGATGACTTCGGGCGATTGCACGCCCACCGCCGCCAGCAGCGGCTCGAGCAGGTGCGCGAAGGCCGGCTCGCCGACCCAGCCCAGGCCCAGCGAGGCCAGTGTGATGCCCAGCTGGCAGGCCGACAGGTAGGCGTCCAGCTGGCTGTGTACGGTACGCAGGATATGCCCGCGCCAGCCGTTCTTGCCGGCAATCGCCTCGACCCGGGTCGAGCGCAGCTTGACCATGGCGAACTCGGCCGCAACGAAGAATCCGTTGAGCAGAACCAGCAGCAGAGCAAAAAGAATCATGCCGAAATCGGCGAACAGTGAAGCGAGGGTGATACCAGGGGAAGGGTCCATGATGGAGTTTTACGGGGTCCGTCTTCTGAAATAAGGGAGTGTGGCAATGCCAGCAGGTACTGGCGCGAGTCAGCCAATGTAGCGGCTGACTGCGCAAATTTAAAGGGCGGTCGCTCAGGAAACGGTGCGGGTTGCCACCTGAACGGGGGCGAAATGGCAGGTAAAGGTACTGCCGTGGCCCGGTACGCTGCTGATCTCCAGCCGGCCGCGGTGGCGCAGCAGTACGTGCTTGACGATCGCCAGGCCAAGGCCGGTGCCGCCGGTGGTGGAGTTGCGGCTGGAGTCGACGCGGTAGAAACGCTCGGTCAGGCGTGGCAGGTGCTTGGGGTCGATGCCGATGCCCGAGTCCTGCACGCTCAGGTGCGCGCCCTGGGCGTCGGCCCACCAGCGGATGCGGATCTGGCCCTCATCCTGGGTGTACTTGACGGCGTTGAACACCAGGTTGGAGAACGCGCTGCGCAGTTCCGCCTCGCTGCCCTTGAGGCGCACGCCCGGCTCGGCGTCCAGGGTGATGCGCTGGTTGCGCTGGCCGGACAGGGCCTGGGCATCGCCCTTGATCGACTGCAGCAGGCTGTCGATGGCCACCGGCTGGTTGTCGGAGGGGTAGTCGGTGGCCTCCAGCTTGGCCAGCAGCAACAGGTCGTTGAGCAGCGTCTGCATGCGCACGCCTTGCTGCTGCATCTGGGTAAGGGCCCGCACCCAGCGCGGGTTCACCTCCTCGACGTTGTCGAGCAGGGTCTCCAGGTACCCGGCAATCACCGTCAGTGGCGTGCGCAGCTCGTGGGAGACGTTGGCGACGAAGTCCTTGCGCATCTGTTCGAGCTGGTGGATGCGGGTCACGTCGCGCACCAGCATCAGGTGTTCGTTGTTGCCGTAGCGGGTGATGTGCAGCTGGATGCGCAGGCGGTCGCTGATGGGCGAGGGGATTTCCAGCGGCTCGAGGTAGTTCTCCTGTTCGAAGTACTCCTTGAAGCGCGGGTGGCGGACCAGGTTGGTGACCGGCTGGCCGCTGTCCTGTGGGGTCTTGAGCCCCAGCAGGGTCTCGGCGGCGCGGTTCCACCACTCCAGGTTGCCGTCGCTGTCGAGCATGATCACCGCATCCTTGAGGGCGGCGGTGGACTCCTGCACGCGGTCGATCACTGCCTGCAGGCGCCCGCGCACGCGTTGGTCGCGGCGTTGCAGGTGGTAGATGCTGTCGAACACCTCGCCCCACAGGCCATAGCCGTCGGGCGGGGCCTCGTCGGGTTTGTGCTGGCGCAGCCAGTCGTGCAGGCGCAGCAGTTGCTTGAGGGTCCAGCCCAGATACACGCCAAGGCCCAGGGCCAGGCTCCAGCCGTAATGGCCGCTGATCAGCCCGGCCAGCAGGCAGACGGTGGTCAGCAGCAGCATGTGGCGAATCAGGGTGCCATGCCAGTTTTGGTTCACGGTGGGTCCTTAGGACCCGCTGCAAGCTGCAAGCTGCAAGCGGCAAGCTGCAAGATTGAAGCGGATCTGCGTTTGCTTTTGCTCTTACTTGAGGCTTGTAGCTTGCCGTGTTCTCAACTCTTGGTTGAGAACCGGTATCCCGTGCCGCGCACGGTTTGTACCAGATTTTCGTAGGCTTCACCCAGCGCCTTGCGCAGACGGCGGATATGCACGTCGACGGTGCGCTCCTCCACATACACATTGCCGCCCCATACCTGGTCGAGCAGCTGGCCACGGGTGTAGGCGCGCTCCTGGTGGGTCATGAAGAACTGCAGCAGGCGGTATTCGGTAGGGCCCATCTCGGCAGGCTTGCCGTCGATGGTCACGCGGTGGCTGATCGGGTCGAGCAGCAGGCCGCCGACCTCGATCGGGGCCTCGCCATCACTGGGGCCGGCACGGCGCAGCACGGCCTTGAGGCGGGCCACCAGTTCGCGCGGGGAGAACGGCTTGGTGATGTAGTCGTCGGCGCCGACTTCCAGGCCCTGGATCTTGTTGTCTTCCTCACCCTTGGCGGTGAGCATGATGATCGGGATGTCGCCGGTCAGCTCATCGCGCTTGAGGCGCCGCGCCAGTTCGATGCCCGAAGTGCCCGGCAGCATCCAGTCGAGCAGGATCAGGTCGGGCTTGCGGTCGACGATGATGGCATGGGCCTGCTGCGAGTTTTCCGCCTCCAGGCAGTCGTAGCCGGCCATTTCCAATGCAACGGCGATCATCTCGCGAATCGGCGCCTCGTCGTCAACGATCAGAATGTTCCTGCCAACCATGCTCAAACCTCTTCCCATTAAGGTGTCTTGGCCCGCATTAGATAACGGAATTATTGCAGTCGTGTGACAGGTCGTGTGGCCTGGCGGCAACATTCCTTGGCTGAGCTAGGCTTTAGCTCCCACCCATCACCAAAAACGGTGAATCCAATGACACGACATACGCTGAACTGGATGGCTCTCTTTGCTGTTGCAGCACTGGCCCTGCCGGGGGTGGCAGCGGCCGCGCCGGGGATGGAGAAGAACGGCGTGCTGGTCGATTCTGCCGGCATGACGCTGTACACCTTCGACAAGGATGCCGGCGGCAAATCCATGTGCAATGACGACTGCGCCAAGAACTGGCCGCCCCTCAAGGCCATGGCGGGCGACGCCGCCGAGGGCAAGTGGACGCAGATCAAGCGCGAAGACGGCTCGATGCAGTGGGCCTACGATGGCAAGCCGCTGTACACCTTCGTCAAGGACAAGAAGGGCGGTGACATGACCGGCGACGGCATGAAGGACGTCTGGCACGCCGCCAAGCCATGAGGCCGGCCTTGCGCGGCCGCCCCCGAGGGCGGCTAGCGCAGGGCGTAGTCCAGTACCACGCCGATGAACACCAGCAGCCCGGCCCAGTGGTTGTGCAGGAAGGCCTTGAAGCAGGCGTCGCGATCCAGGCTGCGGGTCGACCAGTATTCCCAGGCGAAGCACAGCGCCGCGCCTACCAGCCCCAGGTGGAACCAGCCACCCAGCTCGAAGCGGTTGCCGGCCATCAGCAGGCAGCCCAGCGACAGCAGTTGCAAGGTCAGGATGATGGCGCGATCGGCTTCGCCGAACAGGATCGCGGTGGACTTGACCCCGATCTTCAGGTCGTCGTCGCGGTCGACCATCGCGTAGTAGGTGTCGTAGCCCACGGTCCACAGCAGGTTGGCGATGTACAGCAGCCAGGCGATGGCCGGCAGTTCGCCGGTGGCGGCGGTGAAGGCCATGGGGATGCCCCATGAATAGGCCGCGCCCAGCACCACCTGCGGGTAATAGGTGTAGCGCTTCATGAACGGGTAGCAGGCTGCCAGCGCCACGGCGCCGAACGACAGCCATACCGTCTGCGCATTGGTGCACAGCACCAGCACGAAACTCAGCCCCACCAGGGTCGCGAACAGGACCAGCGCCTCGCGCCCGCTGATGCGTCCGGCCGCCAGCGGGCGTTCGGCGGTGCGCTTGACGTGACCGTCGACCTTGCGGTCGGCAAAATCGTTGATCGCGCAGCCCGCGGCGCGCATCAGCACCACGCCGAACAGGAAGATCAGCACGTTGGCCACGGTGGGCGTGCCCTTGGCCGCGATCCATACCGCCGTGAGGGTGGGCCACAGCAGCAGGTAGATGCCGATCGGCTTGTCCATGCGGCTGAGCTGGATGAAGTCCCAGGCCCGGGGGTGCAGGCGATTGAGCGACTTGAGCAGGCTCAGGTACATCAGCGGTCCTCCAGGCGGGTATCGGTGGCCTGCCACAGGGCGGGCAGGAAGATCTCGGCCACCAGGATGCTCAGTTCACCCTGGTCGAACCGCGAACGGCGTGCCCACAGGCCGTCATGGCGCTGCTCGCGGGGCAACCAGGCGGCAGGGTAGTGGCACACCTCGATGGCCTGGCGGGCAAACCCGGGGCTGCAGAACAGCAACTCGCCCAGCGAACGGCTGCCCAGCGCTTCCATGTCCAGGCCGCCCTGCTGCAGGGCGCTGCGCGCGGCCACACTGCGTGCGTACACCCACGGCTGGCCATGCCCGCGCAGGTACACCTCGCGCACCCAGCCTTCGCTGCCCGGGGCCAGGCCGAGGCTGGTGCACTCGTCGGCGCGCAGCGGCTGCCAGCCCTCGTACAGGGGGGTCACGCTGAAGTGATCGGCGGATAATCGGGTCAGGCGGCGGGTCAACGAGCCCTGGTCGAACAGCCAGTCGGCGGTAAGGGGGTCGGCGCTTGCGGCCAGCGGCGTTTGCTGCTGCAGCCAGTGTGGCGCGGGCACTTGCGAGGTTTCGTACGGCACGGTAGGTATGCGGTTACAAGCCAGTGAGGCGCCGAGCTTAGCATGTTTGCCGGTTGCGCTTGCATCGCGCCACCAGCCTCAGTACAAAGCCCCCTGACGATCCATGCAGCGCCAAGACTGTAATGATCACAACCGATGTGCGTCTGGATTACTGGAGGGAGAGCGATCATGAAGAAGTGGCAATGCGTGGTATGCGGGCTTATCTACAACGAGGCCGATGGCTGGCCGGATGACGGCATTGCGCCGGGCACCTTGTGGCAGGACGTGCCGGAAGACTGGCTGTGCCCGGACTGCGGCGTGGGCAAGATGGATTTCGAGATGATCGAAATCAACTGATCATTTTTTATACAGGGAAGGGATGAAGGCATGAGCGATCCGGTGGTGATTGTCGGTACGGGGCTGGCGGGCTACAACCTCGCCCGCGAATTTCGCAAGCTCGACGGCGAGACGCCGTTGCTGCTGATCAGCGCCGATGATGGTCGCTCGTATTCCAAGCCGATGCTGTCCACCGGCTTTGCCAAGGACAAGGACGCCGACGGCCTGAGCATGGCCGAGCCGGGGGCCATGGCCGAGCAGCTCAAGGCCCAGGTGCGTACCCATACGCGCATCAGCGGCATCGACCCGGGCCACAAGCGCCTGTGGATCGGCGAGGAGCAGGTGCCGTACCGCGACCTGGTGCTGGCGCTGGGCGCGCAGACCATCCAGGTGCCGGTGCAGGGCGACGCAGCCGATGCGATCTTCCCGATCAACGACCTCGAAGACTACGCGCGCTTTCGCGCCGCGGCGGCCGGCAAGCGCCGGGTACTGATTCTGGGGGCCGGGCTGATCGGCTGCGAGTTCGCCAACGACATGCACCTGGGTGGCTTCGAGATCGACATCGTCGCCCCCTGCGAGCAGGTCATGCCGACCCTGCTGCACCCGGCCGCCGCGGCTGCGGTGCAGGCTGGGCTGCAAGGGCTTGGTGTGCGCTTTCACCTGGGCCCGGTGTTGACCCGCCTGGAACGTTCGGCCGATGCCCTGCAAGCGCATCTGTCCGATGGCAGTGTGATCGTCTGCGACCTTGTGGTATCGGCCATCGGCCTGCGCCCCCGCATCGACCTGGCTGCCGCCGCTGGCCTGCAGGTCAATCGCGGGGTGGTGGTCGACCGCCACCTGCGCACCTCGCACGCCAATATCCATGCCCTGGGCGACTGTGCCGAGGTCGACGGCATCAACCTGCTGTACGTGATGCCGCTGATGGCCTGCGCGCGCGCGCTGGCGCAGACCCTGGCGGGCAATCCGACGGTGGTCAGCTACGGGCCTATGCCCATCACGGTGAAGACCCCGGTATGCCCGCTGGTCGTTTCGCCGCCGCCACGCGCCCGCGAAGGCCAGTGGCAGGTCGAAGGGCAGGGCAGCGACATCAAGGTGCTCTGCCGGGATGCCGATGGCCAACTGCTGGGCTATGTATTGACCGGTACGGCAGTGATGGAAAAGCTGGCGCTGAACCGTCAACTTCCGCCGTTGCTGGCATAAATAGCTGTCGTTCTGTCGGATATACCCTGCCATTGCCTGAACAATGGCCGCCCAGAGACTGGCGCGGCCACTGGCGGCGTGCCATTCTCACACCCGTCTGCCGCAGTTTAGAGCCTGCGGTGCCTTAGGCGCTGCCTGCAAGGCAGCACGGCATAACAACAAAAAATCCGTCAGAGGGGCTTCACCATGCGTAAACCAGAACTCGCCGCAGCCATTGCCGAGAAAGCCGACCTTACCAAGGAGCAGGCCAACCGCGTGCTCAATGCCGTACTGGAAGAAATCACCAACGCGCTGCACAAGAAAGACAGCGTCACCCTGGTAGGCTTCGGCACGTTCCTGCAGCGCCACCGTGGCGCGCGCACCGGCAAGAACCCTCAGACGGGCGAGCCGGTGAAGATCAAGGCCAGCAACACCGTGGCGTTCAAGCCAGGCAAGTTCCTCAAGGACAGCGTCAATCCGTAAGGCCGTGGGCTACTGATTGCATTGAAGAGCGGGCACCCCTACAAGGTGCCCGTTCTTGTTTGTGTGGCGGCTCCTCGCCGACAATGCCGGCGCCTACAGGAGATAACCGCCGCCTGCAGGAGCCGGCGTTGCCGGCGAGGAACCCACCGCGCAGTGCGCTATTGCCGTGCCCCGTGCTTGTGACTAGCATACGCCGCCGCCCACACCCGCGCGGCGGTGTTCCAGGGAGGGAGCGGCATGGGCAACTCATCATTCATCGAATCGTTCGGCTCATGCCTGTGAGCTGTGCGCCCCCCTATCGCTTCTACGTCTGGTTACCCTGGGTATGCCTGGTTTCGCTGCTGTGTCTGGATGTCTACCAGTACGGCCTGCGCGTGACCGGTTTCGAGCCGTTCCTGCAAATCTACCTGCTGGGCTTCGGCCTGCTTGGCTACCCCCTGTTCGCGCTGTGGGCCAGCCGCCGCCTGCACCTGGCGCCTCGGCACCTGTGGTGGGCGCCGTTGTGGTGCGTCCCTTTCTACGCACTGCCCTGGGTGCTGTATGGCCTGGTCTACCTGCTCACCGGCCGTATCGCCGGGTTGGGCCTGATGCTGATGTGGGTGGCCTTTGTGCCCTACCTGCTGGGCGCCGGCTATTTTTTCGTCACCCTGACCGCGCTGCTGCTGGCGGCGCAAAGGCGCCTGTGCAATGGATCTTGAGCTGAAGAATTACCTGGCAGGTCTCGCCGACAGCAACCTGTTCGGCAGCCTGGCCATCCTGTGCCTGTTCGCCTTGCTGCTGAACCTCGGCGAGCGCCAGCGCAACACGCGCTGGGTTAGGCTGCTGACGTTTGGCTGCCTGTTGGCGGTGGTGCTGCTGCACGGTGTGGGCACCTACTGCATGAATACCCAGGTACCGTGATGAAGGCAGTAATCGGGGTGGTATTGGTGGCCGTGCTGGCGCTGGGGGTGGGCACGCCGCTGTTCGGCAACCTGCTGATGCTGCTGATGGACCGCGACAACTTCATCCCCGCCGAATCGTCGCTGCTGAGTTTCGAGCCGTATCAGGTGTCCCAGGGCTCATCGAACTATTGGCTGTACGGCGAGGACGACCGTTACTACTACCACTTCACCCATGAGCCCACTCACCCCTATCGCTATATCGCCAAGGACAATCACTGCCCGGCGTTCGACCGTGACGATGTGCGCAGCTGGTGCAATGCGCTGCAAGGAACGCTGCCCAAATGAAGCGACAACTGCTGATCAATGTCGCCCTGCATGCTCTGGCCATCGTGCTCTACGGGGTGCTCAACGATATTGCCGTGGACTGGTACAAGGGCCACTACGGCGGCTTTACCGCCCGTGGCGTGTCCTCCGGCAGCATTGTGTTCCTGGTGATGTGGGTGTTCGTGCCGCTCAATGTGGTGCTGCCCCTGTTGACCAACTGGAAGCTCAAGTACTGGCTGGTGGCCGCGCAAATCGTGTTGATCCTCTGGTGGCTGTTGCCCGAGCACCCGGTGCGGGCGTATTTCTTCAGTTGCCTGGCGGGCGGCCTCAGCCTGTCGGCGGTGCTGATCTCGCACTGGCTGAGGCGTAAATGAGCAGCCCGACCGTAAAGCAGCAACTGTGGCGCTGGCTGGTGGTGCTGGGCGTGCTGGCGTGGGTGGGCTATCAGATTCACGCGCTGATCGAGGCACCCGGACAGACCTCGTTCGTCAGCGAGTCGGGGCGCTACCGTTTCCAGAACGTGCCGGCGCGCAGTTGGCTGATACCTTTCGGCGGCATGGGCTACATGCGCGTGACCGATCGCGAGCGCCCGGGTGAGGTCTGGCGCACGCCGCTGTACGACCTGCAGTCGCTGGACATGCGCGACTTCGAGGATGAAGCCGAAGTGGGCATCTACTGGATCAATTTCAACAAGCGCGACCGCCATTTCGACATCGCCATGCCGCAATGGGAGCCGCACTGGCTCAACAGCTTCATCGCCAATACCGACTACACCGTGGCCGAAGAACAGGCCCGCTGCCGCAAGCCCGAGCACCTGGTGCGCTACTTCTGGGACCTGTGGCTGTGGCTGGTGTGGGTCAGCGACTACCCCTGCACGCAAACCGAGTACTACATCAACCCGCCTCCGGTGTATCAGCCATGAAGTCGAGTATCCCGATGCTGCTGGCCGGCCTGCTGGCAAGTGCGCTGGCGCAGGCCGCGCCGGTTTGCCCCAGCCGCGACTTCGCGATGTTTTTCAAGGCGTTTGCCGAGGATGCGCAGCTGCAGGCCGACTTTACCGCCCATACCCTGGTCGAGCAGCGCCTCCAGGCCGGGCCCGAGGGGCCGCAACCGGTGGTACGCAAGCTCGAGCCGGCCCTGCGTCCTGATCTTTCGCAGCTGTCGTCGGAGCGGGTGGCGGCCGCCGGGCTGATCCGTGAAATCGCGCTGCCCGACCGGGTTTACCTGCGCGACCAGCGCGGCGAGGTGTTGCAGGCATTCATCTTCGAGCAGGCCGACTGCTGGGCGCTGGCGCGGGTCGAGGACTGGTCGCCGAGCGACGCGCTCAAGAGCGTGAAAACCCCCGATGATGCCGCCCCCGGCGTGCGTGCGCTGCAGCGCGGCGATGCCTACGAGCAACTGGGCCAGGGTGAAATCAAGCCCATCGACAAGCAGCTGTTCATCGCTGCGCTCAACAGCTACCTCGATGCCGTGGACCAAGGCTCTGCCTACGCTGCCTACAGCGCTGCGGCAATCAGCCTGTCGGGCATGGCGCCGCGCCTGAGCTACCAGCGCCTGGAGCAGTTGCTGCGCCTGTCGTCGGCCACTGTCCCTGAAGGGGCACTGATGCTGGCGAGCTTCTATTGCGACGAGGGCCAGTACCGCCCCGACGACAACACCTGCAAACACCCGCAGAAGGCCCTCGAGGCCTTGCGTCAGTCCGCCGCAATGGGCTCGGGCAATGCCTTCAACGAGCTGGGCAGCGTGTATGCGCGCGGTGAAATCGTGCCCGCCCAACCGGCACGCTCGCTGGCGTGCTACACCGAAGCGGTGGCGCACGGTGCAGACTGGGCGGACTTCAATGCCCAGGAGATGATCAAACGCGGCGCCCGCGCCGACAAGGACCAGCCATGCCTGTAGCCCACAACTGGCGCGAATGCCTGCAAGACCCGACGCTGAGCCCGCCCGCGCCCTGGGTCAGCTTTCCCGAGCTCGACCCGCAGGGGCTGGGCAGCCTGCAGGGCGATTTCGAACACTACTGGCGTTACTGCTGGTGGCCGTTCTGGTTGCGCCTGGGCAAGGCCCGCCAGCAGGCATACCTGCTGCGCCACAACGCACCGCGTGGCTGGGCAGAGTATCTGGCGCACATCGACCACCAGCCTCCGTCGCCCGGGCTGGCGCCACTGCCCGAACACTGGCGTGGCGACAGCCCGGTCACCCATCGCCAGTTGCTGCGCTGGGTGCTGCCGATAGTGGTGCACCTGTTTGCGGTGGTGGCCTACGTGGCGCTCAACGGCACGCTGGTGAGCTGGTACAAGCAGTACGCCGGCGGGCTGACGTCGCGCGGGGTAGCCGTTGGCATAGCGATGTACATGGTGTTCTGGTTCTTCGTCGGCATGAACCTGCTGATCGCCCTGCTGCCACGGGTGTGGGGCAAGGTACAGGCCACGGTGTTCATGGCGGCGATCATCGGCTTCTACCTGTGGCCCGAGCATCCGCTGCGGGCGCTGTTCTACAGCACACTGTCTGCCAGTGTGACCCTGGTGGCCATCGGCGCGAATGCGCAGCTGCACCGTCACTTTCTCAACCTCATCTTCAAGGGTTCGAAATGAAGCGTACCCCTCACGCCGTTGCCTTGGCGTTGTCACTGTCACTGTCACTGGCAGGCACTGCCCATGCCGCAGTACCTGCCGAAAAAACCATCGAGGGCGCAGGCGGGGCGAAGCTTTCGTTTTCCAAATGGAGCGCCGAGGAGAACGGCTGGCATGCGGTGCAGTGGCAAGGCGCCAATGGCAAGGGCTTCACCTTGTACCCGCACGAGTTTGCGCGGGATGCGATCGATGGCGACGCTTCGGCAGTGTCGCCTGACGGGCGCTTCGTGATGCTCTACCGCCTGCGCCAGTCGGGGCGGCAGTTCACGCCCCCCACGCTGCGCTGCGACATGGTGGCGATGGACACCGGTTGTGTGATGGCCACGCGGCTGGCCCAGTACTGCGTGGGCCGTTGGCAGAACGGCGCCTGGCAGCCGGAGAACAAGCTGCCCTGGGCTACCAAGCTGGAAACCCTCAAGCCGGCCAAGGTCGCAGGCCTGCTGCACAGCAGCGAGAACCGCGAGATACCCGCGCGTCACGCCGTACTGGCCGAAGAAGTGTACATGGGCCTGGATTCCTACATGGCCTGCCATGCGCCCCAGGACAACGTGCCCGGCTACAACGACATGGGCTACCTGATCGGCGACGACTGGAACCCCAACCTGATGCTGCGCATCTATCGCGCCATCGAGCCCTTTGCCCAGGGGCGTCGGGCGCTGCAGCTGAACATTGCCGATATTCTCTGGGGCTACGGCAACTCGCGCGAAGCCGGCCCTTACTACGCGCGCTATCGCCAGCAGATGCTGGAGGCCGGCGCGGCGCAGAAGATTCCGTCACGGGTGCAACTGCGCCTGGATGCGGTACCGGCTGCCGACCCCAACCGGTAGGCCGCACACCCTGACATACAGTCGCCTTCAACAAAGCGAAGTCGGCTGTAGCCTTTGGTCGCAAAAAAGCTAAACTGCGCCCCTCAGTCACTTTTCGCCTAGGGGCGCATATGAAGTTTCGTTTTCTGCTCTGGGCCATGGGTTTGCTGATGGCCCGGGCCAGCCGCAACAACCCGGCGTTCCAGCAGCAACTGAAGGACAAGGACCTGGTGTTCCAGTTGCAGACCCTCGACGGCAAGGTCGCCCGGCACTTCATCGTCAGCAACCAGCGCATCCGCAGCAAGGGTGGCACCCATGCCGAGCCTGCGTTCGCCATTGCCTTCAAGGATGCCGCCTACGGCTTCGCCACGCTGCAGGCCAAGAACAAGCAGCTGGCGTTCATGCAGGGGATTCAGGACAAGTCGATTCAGATCAAGGGCAACCCGGCCCTGGTGATCTGGTTCCAGGGCCTGATGAAGTACCTGATGCCGCGCAAGAAGAAAGCCTGAGCGCAGCGCCCAGGCTTCAGGTTGTCAGTGCGGGGTGAACTGTGACGCCAGTTCACGCAGCAGCGATTCGGCTTCAAGCACCTTGTGCACCACGTCCTCGGCCTTCTCGCGGCTGATGTTCAGGCGCTCCAGCAACGCGTCGGGGATGCGGTCGTCCGGCCCCGAGCCGATGCCGCGCGCGCGCAGCAGGCGTACCGCCACGCACACCAGGTTGGGGAAGGCGGCATGGTCGCCCGCGTAATGCGGGTCGTGCTGAAAGCGCAGGGCGGTGGCCAGCTCTTCGGGCATGTCCCAGAAGCGCATCAGCCAGGCACCGATCTGCTCGCGGCTGATGCCCAGCAGGTGCTGCTCGACATAGCTGTGGCACAGGTGCGGGTTTACCTCCAGGTGGCGGCAGATCAGCGAGAAATGCGGCGGGAACACATGCGCCAGCAGCAGGTAGCCGAAGTTGTGCAGCAGCCCGGCCAGGTAGGTCAGGCCCGACTCAGGACGCTCGGCGCGGGGCATGGCGCGGGTCAGGCCCTCGATCACGGCGGCGGTGTAGATCGATTGCTGCCAGTAGGGGGTGGTCTGCTGCGGGTGATCCTTGGGCAGGCTCAGGGTCTTGCCCAGGGCCAGGCCCAGCGCCAGGTTGATCACCAGGTCGAAGCCCAGCACCCGCACGATGGCGTCTTCCACCGAGCGGATCTTGCCGGGGGAGGCGTAGTAGGGCGAGGCGGCCCAGCTGACCACCTGCGCGGCCAGCGCCGGATCGGTCTCGACCACACCGGTGATGTCGTCGATGGTGGCGTTGGGGTCGACCCGCAGCTTGATGATCTTCTGTGCGGTCTCGGCCAGCGGCGGGATCTCGATGGTCGATTCCAGGCGCTGCTGGATGCGTCGTGCGGTAAATGCCTGCACCGCCTCGGTGATCTCCTTGCTGTCATCGGCCGGACGGTCGAGGTTGGGGCGGATCTCGCTGAGCATTACACCGAAATGCCCGGCACTGGCCTTGGCCAGCATCTTCCTGAAGTGCTCGCTGTGGATTTCCAGCAGCAGGCCGGGGGTTCCGGAATGAATCAGCAGGGCCGGCTGCTTGAGCAGGCGCTCCTCGTACAGGCACGGTGAGCTGGTCAGCGCCGGAATGGCGGGCAGGATCGTCAGGCCGTGCTTCTTGAGCATCAGTTCGAGCCGCTCGAGCGGCACGGCGGTGAGCTTGCGGCCGGTCAGCTCGGTCAGGTGGCTGAGGTCCAGCAGCTGGTTCTGCGGGAACAGCACCATCAGCGCACCGACCGCGTCGTCGAGCAGCACGGCCTGGACCTTGGCCTCGGGCGGCAGCTGCGGGTGGTCGATGACCTCGCGGTAGGCGATGCCGAGCTTGTCGAGCAGCAACCGGATAACAGACGGTGTGTGGGGGGTTGCGGTATCCAGGGCAACTTCAGTCATGGTCTGTATCCAGTATTTTTTCAGCGGCCAGTATAGCCGGCTCGATGGGGGCGGCCCGCGTCGACATGGGAGGTACGTCACACCTGGCCATATTGCTGCCCGTGGCGTAACCAGCGGTCGAGCAACGGGCTGACGTGGTCCGGCCAGCGTGCCAGCAGGGCCTGTGCAGCATCGCGCACCGCCGGCAGCAGGTCGGCGTCGCGCATCAGGTCGGCGACCTTGAACTGCAACAGGCCGGTCTGGCGGGTCCCGAGCATTTCGCCCGGGCCACGCAGTTGCAGGTCTTTCTCCGCAATGACAAAGCCGTCATTGGTTTCGCGCATGATCCCCAGGCGTTCACGCCCGATCTGCGACAGTGGCGGATGATACAACAGTACGCAGTGGCTGGCCGCACTGCCGCGTCCGACTCGCCCGCGCAACTGGTGCAGCTGGGCAAGACCAAGGCGTTCGGGGTTCTCGATGATCATCAGGCTGGCGTTGGGTACGTCCACGCCCACCTCGATCACGGTGGTGGCCACCAGCAGTTGCAGGTTGCCCTGCTTGAACTCGGCCATCACCGCAGCCTTCTCGGCCGGCTTCATGCGCCCGTGGATAAGCCCCACGCGCAACTCGCCCAGGGCACTGGTGAGCTCTTCGAAGGTGGTTTCGGCGGCCTGGCAGGTCAGCTCTTCGGACTCTTCGATCAGGGTGCATACCCAATAGGCCTGGCGCCCTTCGGCACAGGCGGCGCGCACGCGCTCGACCACTTCGATGCGGCGGCTGTCGGCCACCAGTACAGTGTTGACCGGGGTACGCCCCGGCGGCAGTTCGTCGAGCACCGAGGTGTCGAGGTCGGCATAGGCGCTCATGGCCAGGGTGCGCGGGATCGGCGTGGCAGTCATGATCAGCTGGTGAGGGCACAACTGGCCGCCCACGCCTTTCTGGCGCAGGGCCAGGCGCTGCTGTACGCCAAAGCGGTGCTGTTCGTCGATGATCGCCAGCGCCAGGTTGTGAAACTTCACCTCTTCCTGGAACAGCGCATGGGTACCCACCACCATTGGCGCGCCGGCGGCGATCTGCTCCAGCGCGGCGGTGCGCGCCTTGCCCTTGAGCTTGCCGGCCAGCCAGGCGACTTCGATGCCCAGCGGTTCGAGCCAGCGCTTGAAGGTGACGAAGTGCTGCTCGGCAAGAATCTCGGTGGGGGCCATCAGCGCCACCTGGTAGCCGGCTTCCAGCGCCTGCAAGGCAGCGAGCGCGGCGACCACGGTCTTGCCGGCACCCACATCGCCCTGCACCAGGCGCAGCATCGGCTCGGGCTGGCTGAGATCGTAGGCGATCTCGTTGCCCACGCGCTGCTGTGCGCCGGTCGGAGCGAAGCCCAGGTTGGCCAGGTATTGGGCCGCCAGCCTGCTCGCCCTGGGCAACACCGGTGCCCGCTGGGCGCGCAGGCTCTCGCGCAGGCGCTGCTGCGACAGCTGGTGGGTCAGCAGCTCTTCGAAGGCCAGGCGGTGCTGGGCCCAGTGGTGGCCCACGGCAAGCTCTTCGACATCGGCATCGGCCGGCGGGTGGTGCAGGTAGCGGATAGCATCGGCCAACGGTGCCAGCTGGTAGTCGCGTGCCAGTTCCAGCGGCAGCCAGTCGGGCAGGCTGCGCGGGCCGAGCAGGCCCAGGCTCTGCTGGCACAGCTGGCGCAGGCGCTGCTGGGTGAGACCTTCGGTGGTCGGGTAGATCGGGGTCAGGGTGGTATCGACCGGGGGCGGTTCGTCGCCGGTCAGGGCGCGGTACTCGGGGTGGTAGATCTCCAGGCCCGAGGCGCCGGGGCGCGCTTCGCCGTAGCAGCGCAGGTGGGTGCCGCGCTTGAGCGCTTCTTTCTGGGCGTTGCTGAAGTGGTAGAAGCGCAGGCTCAGCGAACCTGTGCCATCGCCCAGGCGCACCAGCAGGCTGCGGCGCCTGCCCATGGTCACGTCGGTGCCACTGACCACGCCTTCGATCACTGCATCCTGGCCCGGGCGCAGGGCGCCGATCGGCACCACGCGGGTGCGGTCCTGATAGCGCAGGGGCAGGTGGAACAACACGTCCTGGATGTTCTCCAGGCCAACCTTGGCCAGCTTCTCGGCCAAGGCTTCGCCAACGCCCTTCAGTGCCGTGACCGACACCTTCGACAACTCGGTCATGCTCGGGCCCTAAGGTGCGGCGGGTGGCTTGGCCACCGAACACAGGCGGATCGAGTCGGCCAGAATCTCGATGGCCTTGGGCCGCGGGAAGCTCGCGCGCCAGGCGATCGCCACGGTGCGAAACGGTGCCGGCGGGCTCAATGGGCGGACTTCGATGATGCCCGGCGCGTAGTGATGGCTGTGCACGGCCGACAGCGGCAGGATCGACACGCCCAGCCCCGAGGCGACCATGTGGCGGATGGTTTCCAGCGAGCTGGACTCCACCGTGGTGTGCTTGGCGCCGTCGTTGCCCTTGGTCAGGGTCGGGCAGGCCTCCAGCACCTGGTCGCGGAAGCAGTGGCCTTCGCCGAGCAACAGCAGGCTCTTGTCGTTGAGCAGGCTGGCGTCGATGGTCTCTTTCTTTGTCCAGGGATGCTCGCTGGGCATCAGCACGTAGAACGGCTCGTCGTACAGCGGCAGCGTCAGCACGTCGGCTTCATTGAACGGCAGGGCGATGATCACCGCGTCCAGCTCGCCGTTGCGCAGCTTGTCACGCAGGATATGGGTGAAGTTTTCTTCGATGTACAACGGCATCTGCGGGGCAACCCGGTGCAGTTGCGGAATCAGGTGCGGGAACAGGTACGGGCCGACGGTATAGATGGCCCCGACCTTGAGCGGCGCGGTCAGCTGGTTCTTGCCGGCCTGGGCCAGTTCACGGATGCCCTGGGCCTGCTCCAGTACCTTCTGCGCCTGGGCCACGATGCCTTCGCCGACCGGGGTCAGGCGCACCGCGCTCTTGCTGCGCTCGAAGATCAGCACGCCCAGCTCGTCCTCCAGCTTCTTCACGCCCACCGACAGGGTCGGCTGGCTGACGTGGCAACGCTCGGCCGCGTGGCCGAAGTGCTGTTCCTGAGCGAGGGTGACGATGTAGCGCAATTCTGTGAGGGTCATAACGTGCGTCCATGAAGTTGCGAGCCCAGCATAGCGGCTGCAATCGATAGACGCACGTTATCAGACTTGCGTGCGTGTGACAGAAACAAACAACTCAGCGTTTCTTGTCCAGCGAGTACACGAACGGCGCGACCACTTCGATACTGCCGTTGTTGAGCAGTTCCTGAGGCGGCTTGGGCACGGGTTGAGCCTTGCGGATCATTTCCAGGGTTGCCCGGTCCAGTGCCGCGCTGCCTGAACCACCGGCCAGCGAGTACGACAGGATCTTGCCTTCGGCGTCGACCACGAAGCGCAGCCGGTTGATGCCCTGCAGGCCCCGCCGACGCGCGTCTTCCGGGTAGCGCTTGTACTTGCCAAGGTGACGCAACAGGTCGCTCTGCCAGGTAGGCAGGGCATTGCTGTTGGCGGCGATGCTTGGCGCCGGTGCTGCGGATTTCTGCGCCGGAGCGTTGCTTGGCGGGGAATCCACGGTTTCCTGGTCGACCGGTTTGTCCTGCGGCGGCTCCGGTTTTTTCTCCGGTTTCGGAGGCTGGGGCTTGGCCTTGGGCTTGGGCGGTGGCTTGGGTATCGCGATTTTCGGTTTGGGCGCTTCTGCCACCTTGGGCAGTGGTGGCTCCTCGACCGGCGTCGGCGGCTGTGGCGGGGCCACGACCTTCGGCGGCGGCGGTGGGGCCGGCTCGGGCATCGGCGCCATCTCGATCATCATCGCCGCAGGCGGCAGTTCGATTGCCTGGGGCACCGACCAGTTGAGCATCAGCACCACGGCAACGGCATGCACGGCCAGCACAATCGCCAGGCTGACGCCGTAGCGCGCCAGTTTATGCCGCGTATTGGTCATTTCTTGGCTGCCGTCTCAAGTCCCACCAGGCCGACCTTCAAGTAGCCGGCTGCGCGCAGGGTGTTCATGACTTCCATCAGGTCGCCGTAATCGACGCCCTTGTCAGCCTGGAAGAAGATGGTGGTGTCCTTGTCGCCCTTGGTCTTGGCGTCCAGTACCGCGCCCAGCTGGTCGCGTTGCACCTGATCGTCGCCGACGTACAGGTTCTGGTCGGCCTTGACGCTGAGGAACACCGGCTTCTCCGGCCTGGGCACGGGCTTGGCGGTCGAGGCCGGCAGGTCGACCTTGATGTCGACCGTGGCCAGGGGCGCCGCCACCATGAAGATGATCAGCAGTACCAGCATCACGTCGATGAACGGCGTGACGTTGATTTCGTGGTTCTCGGCGAGATCGTCGCCGCCCTCGTTAAGATGCAGGCCCATGGTTTACCCCACTTTCACCATGTGTGGCGCAGCGGAACGCTCGCCTGGCTGGTGGTCCAGGTCGCGGCTGACCAGCAGCAGCACGTGCGCCGAAGCGTCGGAAACCTGTGCCTTGTAACCGGCGATGGAACGGGCGAAGACGTTGTAGATGACCACTGCGGGGATCGCGGCAACCAGGCCCAGGGCGGTGGCCAGCAGGGCCTCGGCGATACCGGGTGCAACCACCGCGAGGTTGGTGGTCTGGGTCTTGGCGATGCCGATGAAGCTGTTCATGATGCCCCACACGGTACCGAACAGACCGACGAACGGAGCGGTGGAGCCGATGGTGGCAAGCACGCCGGTACCGCTGCTCATGTTGCGACCGCTGGCCGCGACCAGGCGCTCGAGGCGGAAGCTCACGCGCTCCTTGATACCTTCTTTTTCACGGGCATTGGCCGACAGGTGCATTTCCTCGAGGGCATCGTGCACCAGCAGGTGTGCCAGGGTGCCGGGCTTGTCGGCGGTTTCGCTGGCGTCCTTGATGCTGGTGGCCTTCTTCAGCAGGGCGATTTCAGAACGCAGGCGGCGCTTGGCGCCCATCAGTTCGAAGCCCTTGGCAATCCAGATGGTCCAGGTGATCAGCGAGGCGATGGCCAGGCCGATCATCACGATCTTCACCACGATGTCGGCGTTCTGGTACATGCCCCATGGCGACAGGTCGTGGGCCATGCCCAGGCTGGTGTCTTCGACCAGCGCTTGGGTGGCGTCGTCGGCCTGGCCTTCGACAGGGGCAGCGCCCGGCGCGGCGGCGGCATCCGCAGGCTCGGCGCCCGGGGCAGCAGGTGCGGCCGGGGTAGCATCGGCAGGGGCAACGGCGGCGGCCGGTGTGGCGTTCTGTGCGGCGGGCTCATCGGCCATGGCGGCGGGGGCCAGTACCAGGCTGAACATCAGCGCGGCAATGGCGCGCCAGGCGCGCGACAGGGTTGGCGAAGCGGAAGGTTGAATACGTGTCATGCTGGCCGGACCTGATGAAGAAGAAATGGGTGGTTGTCCTTCCAGGCCTCGAGTCGGGCCGAGAACAAAATTTGGGCGGCCATTATTGCAAGTAATTCTTGTTAACAGAAGATACACAGTATCTTTTTTTGCATATTAACTAGCCGCCTATCGATTTCCACAGATAGGCTGTGGCTTTGTCTGACGGAGTGTGCGGATGTCTTCGCCTTCAGTTCTGATCGTCGGTTGCGGCGATGTGGGTGGCCGTCTGGCCCAGCAATTGCTGGGCCTTGGCTGGTCGGTAAGCGGTTTGCGCAGAAATGTGGCGGCCTTGCCCGCGGGGGTTGCCGGCATCGCGGCAGACCTGGAAAACCCGCAGTGCCCGACCGATTGGCCTTTGGTCGCACCCGACTACCTGGTGTACTGCGTGGCCGCGAGCCAGCATGACGAGGCGGGCTATCAGGCGGCTTATGTACAGGGCCTCAAGCATGTACTGGGCTGGCTGGCCGAGCGTGGCCAGCGACCGCAGCGCCTGCTGTTCGTGTCCAGCAGCAGTGTGTTCGCCCAGCAGGACGGCGAGTGGATCGATGAAACCGCCGCCACCTTGCCGTCAGGTTACTCGGGGCAGGTCATGCTCCAGGCCGAACAGCTGGCACTGGCCAGCGGCATCCCGGCCAGCATCGTGCGCCTGACCGGTATCTACGGGCCGGGCCGCGAATGGCTGCTCAGCCAGGTGCGCCAGGGGTATCGGGTGACCGAAGAGCCGCCGCTGTACGGCAACCGCATCCATGCCGAGGACGCGGCAGGGCTGCTGGCCTTCCTGCTCAAGGCCGATGCGGCGGGGCGTGCGCTGGAGGACTGCTACATCGGGGTGGACGATGCACCGGCGCCATTGGCCGACGTGGTGGCCTGGTTGCGCGAGTACATGGGCGTCACGCATTGGTCGGAGCAGCAGCGTGTGCGGCGCACCGGCAGCAAGCGCTGCAGCAATGCGCGTGCCCGGGCACTGGGCTGGGTGCCACAGTACCCGAGCTACAAGGAAGGCTACGCGGCGATTCTGGCGGCGCAACCCTGAGGGCTCACCTGATCAGTCGCGCTCGAGCAGCCATTGCCGGGCGCCGGGATACAGCTGCGGCATCTCGTCTGGCTGGGCGCTGTTGAGGGCACGCAGGATTTCCAGCGTCTTGCCATCACGCTTGAAAATCCACGGGTTGCCCTGCTGGTTGCGCTCCAGCCACAGGCTGTCGTACTCGCCGCTCATGCTGGCGCAGTCGCCGGCCAGGCACAGTGCGTAGCGGTCCAGATTGGGCAGGCCCTCGACACTGCCCGTGTCGCCGAAGCGCACGACATTGCCCTGACCAGGGCCCTCGATCACCTTCCAGTCACCCTTCAGGTAGGCGCCGTACAGCGCCTGCTCGAAGGTGGTCCCGGTGCGGGCTTCCATTGGGGCGGGAGAGCTGGCCTTCTGGAAGCTGTGCTGCGGCGCCATCGGGGTGGCGTGCTGCACCAGTTCGTCGCCATCCAGGCTCAGCGTCTGTATCTCATTCCCCGGGAATACCACGTCCCGCTGTTTTTCGCCGGCCTTGAGCTGGCCTTCGACGATCTCGAAACCGTTGGTGTAGCTGGCCTGTTCGGCCGCGACGTTGACCTTCCATTCCAGGTTGCCGCCGCTGTCCTGCAGCGCCTTGCGCAGGCTCACGCCTTTGGCGGCAGCATCGATGGCCTGCTGGTTGATCCAGATGCCGTTGTAGTCTTCGGGTTTGTGGCTGGCGCAGCCGCTCAACAGTGCGGCGGCCAGAGCCAGGGCAAGCGCGTGGCGCATGGCGGGGTCCTTCCAGAACAGTGCGGCGGCGAGCCGGCCGGCCCGCCGCGCGAGGTATTACTCGAGGACCAGGATCGCGTCCATTTCAACCTGCGAGCCGCGTGGCAGCGCAGCGACGCCGATGGCGGCGCGGGCAGGGTAGGGCTGTTCGAAGTAGCGGCCCATGACCTCGTTGACCTTGGCGAAGTGGCTCAGGTCGGTCAGGAAGATGTTCAGCTTGACGATGTCCTTGAACGAGCCGCCGGCAGCTTCGGCCACGGCTTTGAGGTTTTCGAACACCTGTACGGTCTGGGCTTCGAAGCCTTCGACCAGGTCCATGGTTTTCGGGTCCAGCGGGATCTGGCCCGACATGTACACGGTATTGCCGGCCTTGATCGCCTGGGAGTAGGTGCCGATGGCCGCTGGGGCCTTGTCGCTGGTGATGACGGTCTTGGTCATGGTGACTCCTTGCAGGGGGAGGGCTACGTGCGCATGCGGGTGATGCGAATCACCCCGGTCAGGGCACGCAGTTTCTTGATCACGCGGGCCAGGTGCACACGGTCGTGCACGCTGACCACCAGCTGGACCACGCTGATGCGGCCATCACGTTCGTCCATGCTGATCTTCTCGATGTTGCCGTCGGCGGCGTTGACGCTGCTGGCCAGCAGGGCAATCAGGCCGCGCTGGTGTTCCAGCTCGACGCGCAGCTCGACATTGAATTCGCCGGTGACATCCTTGGCCCAGGACAGCTGGATGCATTTTTCCGGGTTGTGGCGAATTTCGCTGATGTTGCGGCAGTTCTCCAGGTGCACCACCATGCCCTTGCCCGCCGACAGGTGCCCGACGATCGGGTCGCCCGGAATCGGCGTGCAGCACTTGGCGTAGCTGAGCACCAGGCCCTCGGTGCCGCGAATGGCCAGCGGACCCTCGGGGTTGGGCAACTGCTCGCCTTCGCTGGAGAGCAGGCGGCGCGCCACTACGTAGGCCATGCGGTTGCCCAGGCCGATGTCTTCGAGCAGGTCTTCGATCACTTCGAGGCGATACTCGGCCAGCATGGCCTGGATGCGCTCCTGGGGGATCTTGTCCAGCGCGCTGTCGAAACCGTTGAGCACCTTGTTGAGCAGGCGCTCGCCCAGGTTGATCGATTCGGAGCGGCGCTGCAGCTTCAGGGCATGGCGAATATGGGTGCGCGCCTTGCCGGTGACCACGAAGTTCAGCCAGGCCGGGTTCGGTCGTGCGCCTGGGGCGCTGACGATCTCGACCGTCGAGCCGCTCTGCAGCGGTTCGGACAGCGGTGCCAGGCGGCGGTTGATGCGGCACGCGATGCAGCTGTTGCCGACGTCGGTATGCACCGCGTAGGCAAAGTCGACCGCCGTGGAGCCCTTTGGCAGCTCCATGATGCGGCCCTTGGGCGTGAACACGTAGACCTCGTCCGGGAACAGGTCGATCTTCACGCTTTCGATGAATTCGAGCGAGTTGCCCGCGCGCTGCTGCATTTCCAGCACGCCCTTGACCCACTGGCGCGCCCGGGCATGGGTGCCCTTGGGCTGCTCGTCGTCACTGGACTTGTACAGCCAGTGCGCCGCGATGCCGTTGTTGGCCATCTCTTCCATCTCGCGGGTGCGGATCTGGATCTCGATGGGCACACCGTGCATGCCGAACAGGGTGGTATGCAGCGACTGGTAGCCGTTGGCCTTGGGGATCGCGATGTAGTCCTTGAAGCGCCCCGGCAGCGGCTTGTACAGGTTGTGCACGGCGCCGAGCACGCGATAGCAGGTGTCGACCTTGTCGACCACGATGCGGAAGGCGTACACGTCCATGATCTCGTTGAAGGCGCGGCGCTTGCCGCGCATCTTCTTGTAGATGCCGTAGATGTGCTTCTGCCGCCCGCTGACCTCGCCTTCGATACCGTCCACGGCCAGGCAGTGGCTGAGCGATTCCTCGATCTTGTTGACCAGCTCCTTGCGGTTGCCGCGGGCACGCTTGACTGCCTGGTAGATACGCGCCGAGCGCATCGGGTACATGGCCTTGAAGCCCAGGTCCTCGAACTCGACGCGCACGGTGTGCATGCCCAGGCGGTTGGCGATGGGGGCGTAGATCTCGAGGGTTTCCTTGGCGATGCGCCGGCGTTTTTCGCCCGACAGCACTTCCAGGGTGCGCATGTTGTGCAGGCGGTCGGCCAGCTTGACCAGGATCACGCGAATGTCGCGGGCCATGGCCATGGCCATCTTCTGGAAGTTTTCGGCCTGGGCTTCGGCCTTGGTCTCGAAGTTCATCTGGGTCAGCTTGCTGACGCCATCGACCAGTTCGGCGACGGTTTCGCCGAATTGGGAACTGAGGGCTTCCTTGGCGATGCCGGTGTCTTCGATCACGTCATGCAGCATGGCGGCCATCAGGCTCTGATGGTCCATGTGCATGTCGGCAAGAATGCTTGCCACCGCCAGCGGGTGCGTGACGTATGGCTCGCCGCTGCGACGGCGCTGGCCGTCGTGGGCTTGTTCGGCGTAGAAATACGCCCGGCGTACCAGGTTGACCTGGTCGGCGCCGAGGTAGGTCGAGAGGCGATCGGCGAGGGCGTCTATGCTCGGCACGATGTTAGCTCCTGCCGAGAAAGTGGGCCCTGCGCCGTACAACGTCGACCAGGCATGGACTTAGACGGCCTCGTTGGCCTCGTCCTCACCGAATGCAGCGAAGACCGGGTCTTCGTGGACGATGTCCTGTTCGGCCATGAATTCTGGGGTGCAGATGCCTTCGGCGATTTCGCGCAGGGCGACGACGGTCGGCTTGTCGTTTTCCCACGCCACTTTCGGCTCTTTGCCGCCGGTGGCCAGTTGGCGGGCACGCTTGGTAGACAGCATGACCAGCTCAAAGCGGTTATCCACGTGTTCTAGACAATCTTCAACGGTTACGCGGGCCATGGTCTTCCTCAGTAGCAAATGCGGTGTTCAGCCCGAATGGGCGAGCGGACTCGATAGTTTAAAAAATCACCAGCCTTTAGGGAAGCGCTGATTTCACGTCGAGACCTGTGTAAGCCGACAATAACCAGTTGTGAGGCTCTAGCACAACTGTCTTGTGGGGGTGGATTCAAATGCTTGGCCGGCAGGTCGGCGCCTGCAGAACTGTGCACCTGCCTTGTGGGAGCCGGCCTTGCCGGCGAAGGGGCCCGAAAGTCAGGCCTGACCCTCCTGGCGCCCCAGCATCCCGCGCAAACGCGGGGTCAATTCGTCGAACAGGGTCTGCACCGAACGCAGCGCACGGCAATCGGGGCGGGTCAGCAGCCACAGCTCGGTATTGCACCCGGGCAGGGCACCGCTCAACTGTTCCACCCCCGGCAAGGTGTCGGCCATGTAGTCGGGCAGGGCAGCCACCCCCAGCCCGGCCGCCACCAGCTGTGCAATCGCCGCGATTCCGCTGCAGCGATAGCGCGGCATCACCCCCGGCAACTGCTGGCTGCGCCACACCACTGTGGCGTGGTCCTGCATGGAGTCGTCGGGGGCAATCCAGGGCACGCTGGCCGGGGCCTCGGCCAGCCGCTCGCGGTACTCCTCGCGCCCGCACACCACATACGAGGCCGCCCCCAGGCAGCGCCCCACAAGGTGCTCGGGTGGCGAATTGGTCAGGCGCAGCGCCAGGTCGGCGTCGCGCCGGCTGAGGTTGGCGAAGGTGTTGGAGGTCGCCAGTTCCAGTGACAGGGCCGGGTATGCCGGCATGAAGTCGGCCAGGGCCGGCAGCAGCAGGCTGTGCAGCACCGCATCGGTACAGGTCAGGCGCACCGTGCCGCTGACCACCTGTTCGCCGTGCTCCAGCGCCACCCGCGCCGCATCCAGCGCCTGCTCGGCGCGTTCGGCCTGCTCGGCCAGGGCCTGGGCGGTGCCGGTGGGGATGTAGCCCTTGCGGCTCTTCACGAACAGCGCGGTGCCCAGTGCGGCCTCCATGCGCCGGATCGAGCGGAACACCGTCGACACATCGACCCGCAGCAGGTCTGCAGCCTTGGCCAGGGAGCGTCCGCGTACCAGCGCGAGCACCAGGGAAAGGTCGGCGTGACTGATCTGATATTGCATGGGTGCACTCTTTGCTTGCCTAAATGCCAATGTCTGTTGCGTGGGGGCCATTCTATAGTGAGGCGGCAGTCGTGAATCAACCCGCGACGTTGTCAGAACCTGGAACGACCGTGCAATGCCGCGGCGTTCGGCATTCCCCACGATGGGAACCTTAAAAAGAACAAATGAAACCATCGCCGCTCCCGATAGCGCAGTAACACCTCCTCCATTGCCGCCCGATAAAAAATCAAAGGATGCCTAGCCATGACGTCGGTCTCCCCGTGCGCCATCCCTCTCGACGAGATGGGTGAATTTCTCAAGGCCCACCCTGAGGTGCAATTTGTCGATCTGCTGATTGCAGACATGAACGGCGTGGTGCGTGGCAAGCGCATCGAGCGTGCGAGCCTGGTCAAGGTCTACGAAAAAGGCATCAACCTGCCGGCTTCGCTGTTTGCCCTGGACATCAACGGTTCCACCGTCGAAAGCACTGGCCTGGGCCTGGACATCGGCGACGCCGACCGTATCTGCTACCCGATCCCCGGCACCTTGAGCTTCGAGCCCTGGCAGAAGCGCCCCACCGCGCAGCTGCTGATGACCATGCATGAACTGGACGGCACGCCATTCTTCGCCGACCCGCGCGAAGTGCTGCGCGGCGTGGTGGAGAAGTTCGACGCGCTGGGCCTGGATATCTGCGCCGCGTTCGAGCTGGAGTTCTACCTGATCGACCAGGACAACCTGAACGGTCGCCCGCAGCCGCCGCGCTCGCCGATCTCCGGCAAACGCCCGCAATCGACCCAGGTTTACCTGATCGATGACCTGGACGAGTATGTCGACTGCCTGCAGGACATGCTCGAAGCGGCCAAGGAGCAAGGTATCCCGGCCGATGCCATCGTCAAGGAAAGCGCCCCGGCGCAGTTCGAGGTCAACCTGCACCACGTGGCTGACGCGATGAAGGCCTGCGACTACGCAGTGCTGCTCAAGCGCCTGATCAAGAACATCGCCTACGACCATGAGATGGACTCCACCTTCATGGCCAAGCCGTACCCTGGCCAGGCGGGCAACGGCCTGCACGTGCACATCTCGCTGCTGGACAAGAAGACCGGCAAGAACATCTTCGCAACCGACGACCCCGAAAACAGCGAAACCCTGCGCCACGCCATCGGCGGCGTGCTCGAAACCATGCCGGCATCGATGGCCTTCCTGTGCCCCAACGTGAACTCCTACCGCCGTTTCGGCGCGCAGTTCTACGTGCCCAATGCCCCGAGCTGGGGCCTGGACAACCGTACCGTGGCCGTGCGCGTGCCTACCGGCAGCAGCGATGCCGTACGTATCGAGCACCGCGTGGCCGGCGCCGATGCCAACCCGTACCTGATGATGGCTTCGATCCTGGCCGGCATTCACCACGGCCTGACCAACAAGGTCGACCCGGGCGAGCCGGTCGAGGGCAACTCCTACGAGCAACTGGAGCAGAGCCTGCCGAACAACCTGCGCGATGCGCTGCGCGAGCTCGATGACAGCGAGGTGCTGAACCAGTACATCAGCCCCGACTACATCGACATCTTCGTGGCCTGCAAGGAAAGCGAGATGGCGGAGTTCGAAGTGTCGATCTCCGACCTCGAATACAACTGGTACCTGCATACGGTGTGATGGCTGGATAAAGCTGCAACGGAGGCTTAACCGATGAACGAGCGCGCAGGGCGGCTGCCCCTGATTGGTGTGAGTGCTTGCCGCCAGCAACTGGGCAAGAACTCGTCGCATACCGTGGGCGACAAGTATGTCGAGGCGGCCGGTTTTGCCGGATTGCCGCTGATTCTCCCGGCCCGGGACGTCGCAAGCGACCCGAACCTTGTGCTGGAGCATCTGGATGGCATTCTTTTTACCGGTTCGCCTTCTAATGTCGAGCCGCATCATTACAATGGCGCCCCCAGCGTGGAAGGCACCCGCCACGACGTGTTTCGTGACCGGCTGACCCTGCCGCTGCTGCAGGCCGCGATTGCCAGGGGTGTACCGGTGTTCTGCGTGTGCCGGGGCTTCCAAGAACTCAACGTCAGCCTGGGCGGCACCTTGCACCAGCGTGTGCAGGAGCTGCCAGGCTACCTGGACCATCGCGAGTCGCAGGATGCGCCGCTGGAAGAGCAATACAGCCCCCGCCACCTGGTGACATGTCAGCCCGGGGGGAAATTCGAGCAGATGGGGCTGCCTGCCCGCTTCATGGTCAACTCGCTGCACAGCCAGGGCATCGATCGCCTGGCCGCCGGCCTGCGCGCCGAAGCCCTGGCTCCCGATGGACTGATCGAAGCTGTGTCCATGGATGACGCCCCAGGCTTTGTGGTCGGTGTGCAATGGCACCCGGAATACCGCTTTGCCGAAAACCCGGTGTCGCTGCGCCTGTTCGAGGCGTTTCGCGAAGCCTGCATCGCCCATGCGCTACGCCGGGAGAAGGCCCTATGAGGTCACCCGGCTGAGCCGGCGATGCACTGCAACAAGTTTCATTGAGTGATAGCGGGCACCCCACGGGGGGCCCGGAAAATAATACCAATAGTGACGGCAACTACTCATGAGCGAACACAAAGCAGGCCTGTCCCCAGGTGTGGGCGGGCGATCCAAAGGGCTGGCCAAGGGCCGGCTCGGACTGCTGGCCAGCATCGTGCTGGGCATTTCCACTATTGCGCCGGTGTATACCCTCACCGGCGCCCTCGGCCCGACCGTACGCGAAGTCGGCGCCCACCTGCCGGCGGTGTTCATCGTCGGTTTCCTGCCCATGTTGCTGGTGGCGCTGGGTTATCGCGAGCTGAATGCCGCCGAACCCGACAGCGGCACCTCGTTCACTTGGTCGGTACGTGCCTTCGGCCCGATGATCGGCTGGATCGGTGGCTGGGGGCTGGTCACCGCCACCACCATCGTGTTGTCGAACCTCGCCGGTGTGGCGGTGGACTTCTTCTATCTGTTCCTCGGGCAGATCACCGGCAAACACGAGGTGGCGGCGCTGGCCGACAACCTGCTGGTCAATGTGACCACCTGTTGCGTGTTCATCGCCATGGCCGTGTGGATCTGCTGTCGCGGCATCGCCACCACCATGACCGTGCAGTACGGCCTGGTGGCGCTGCAACTGATCGTGCTGCTGGGTTTTGCCATGGCCGCATTCGGCGGGTCGTCGGAGGCGCCGCCGCTGACCTTCGAGATGGACTGGTTCAACCCGTTCGGGGTGGAGTCGTTCTCGGCCTTCACCGCCGGCCTGTCGCTGTCGATCTTCATCTTCTGGGGCTGGGACGTGTGTCTGAGCATCAGCGAAGAATCGGTGGGCAGCGATGACGTACCGGGCAAGGCAGCGACCCTGACCGTGCTGCTGATTCTGGGCCTGTACCTGGTGACCGCAATTGCCACCCTGCAGTTTGCCGGCATCAGCGATATCGGCCTGGGCTTGGGCAACCCGCGTATCCAGGAAAACGTCTTCGCCCACCTGGCCGGCCCGGTGATGGGGCCACTGGCGATCCTGATGTCGATCGCGGTACTGGCCAGCACCGCGGCCTCGTTGCAGTCGACCTTCGTTTCGCCGGCGCGCACGCTGCTGGCGATGGGGTACTACGGCGCAGTGCCGGAGCGCTTCGCGAGCGTCTGCCCGCGTTCGAAAACCCCGCGTTATGCCACCATCTGTGCCGGCGTGGCCGCAGGCGTGTTCTACGTCACCATGCGTACCCTGAGCGAGAACGTGCTGGCCGACACCATCACTGCCCTGGGCATGATGATCTGCTTCTACTACTCGCTGACCGCGTTCGCCTGCGTGTGGTACTTCCGCCACAGCCTCACCGACAGCCTGCGTCACTTCCTGATGCGCGGCCTGTGCCCGTTGCTGGGCGGCGGCATTCTTTCGGTGATCTTCCTGCAGACAGCCTATGACAGTGCTTCGCCGTCGTTCGGCAGCGGTTCGCATGTAGGGGGGTTGGGGCTGGTGTTCGTGATCGCGATGATCATCACCCTGCTGGGCCTGGTGCTGATGATGCTGTCGCGCCTGCGTGCGCCGGCGTTCTTCCTGGGCATGACCCTGCGCCGTCACGCAACGGTGCCCGGCCGCGGTTAAGCGGCCGGGGCACGCTGCTCAGGCAAGCAGTTGCCTGAGCAGTTCGCTGTGACGTTGCTGCTGCTGGCCGCGCTGCAGGCGGTTGGCACGGAACACCGCCTTGAGGTCGTCCAGTGCCGTGGCGAAGTCGTCGTTGATGATGACGAACTCGTATTCGTCGTAATGCACCATCTCGCTGACCGCCTCGCGCATGCGCCCTTCGATGATCTCGTCGCTGTCAGTGCCGCGGTTGGTCAGGCGCTGGCGCAGGGCCTGCTGGCTGGGCGGCAGGATGAAGATCGAACGCGCCTCGGGCATCAGCTTGCGCACCTGCTGTGCACCCTGCCAGTCGATTTCCAGGATCAGGTCATGGCCCTGGTCAAGGGTCTGCTGCAGTGCGCTGCGCGAGGTGCCGTAGCAGTTGCCGAAGACTTCGGCCTGCTCCAGGAAGTCGCCCTGGGCGATCATGCGGTCGAACTCGGCGCGGTCGACGAAGTGGTAGTTCACCCCGTCATGCTCGCCCGGACGCATGGCCCGCGTGGTGTGCGAGACCGACACGCGAATGTGGTTGAGGTCGTCGGTGAGCGCCTTGACCAGGCTGGTCTTGCCGGCGCCCGAAGGGGCCGAGACGATGAAAAGGGTGCCGCTGCTGTGGGTCATGGTAGGGGTGGCCTTACTCGATGTTCTGTACTTGTTCACGCATCTGCTCGATCAGAACCTTGAGGTTGACCGCCGCTTGGGTGCTGCGTGTGTCAAAGGCTTTGGAGCCCAGGGTGTTGGCTTCGCGGTTGAGTTCCTGCATCAGGAAATCCAGGCGCCGGCCGGCGGCGCCGCCCGACGTGAGCACGCGGCGCACTTCGGTGACATGCGTGCTGAGGCGGTCGAGTTCTTCGGCCACATCGCTCTTCTGCGCCAGCATCACCATCTCCTGCTCCAGACGCTGCGGGTCGAGTTCGGCCTGCATGTCGGCAAAGCGGTCCAGCACCTTCTGGCGCTGGGCGGCGAGCATCTGCGGCACCAGGGCGCGCAGGGTGGTGACTTCCTCGCTCATGCTGTCGAGGCGCTCGTTGATCAGTCGGGCGAGTTCCGCGCCTTCGCGGTTGCGGCCGTTCTTGAGCTCCTTGAGGGCCTGTTCGAACAGGCCCATGGCCTCGGCATTGAGCGTCTGCGGGTCGCTGGCATCGGCCACCAGCACGCCCGGCCAGGCCAACACCTCGAGCGGGTTGAGGGGGCCGGGCTGCTTGATCAGGCCGGCCACGGTCTCGGCGGCGGCGACCAGCTGAGCGGCACGCTCGCGGTCGACCTGCAGCGGCTTGCCGGCGTTCTCTTCATTGAAGCGCAGGGTACATTCGACCTTGCCGCGCGACAGGCCCTGGCGCAGGGACTCGCGCACCGCGCCTTCGAGGTCGCGCAGGGCTTCGGGCAGGCGCAGGTGCGGCTCGAGGTAGCGATGATTGACCGAGCGCAGTTCCCAGATCAGTGTGCCCTGGGTCCCGGCCTGCTCGACGCGGGCGAAGGCGGTCATGCTGTGCACCATGGGAAGTACCTCGCAGATTAGGGAGCAAGCCGACAGCCTGCAAAGGCGCAGGATTGTAACGCAGTGCGGCGCCGGCTCCCAATGCGCTGATGCTACAAAGCAGCGGGCAGGGCGCCGCAAATACCGGGCGGCGCGGGCAGATCGGGGCTTGTGGCGTGGTGCGCCGATGATCGGCTGGCCGTGCATTTGGCCGCAGGCATGTCCACCGAGGGCCCTGTAGCCCTATAATGCCGGGCAGATTCATATCCAGTACAGGTAGCCCAAATGAAACGTCCAAGTGGTCGCGTTGCCGATCAGCTGCGCTCGATCCGCATCACCCGCAACTACACCAAACACGCCGAGGGGTCTGTACTGGTCGAGTTCGGAGACACCAAAGTCATCTGCACGGTCAGCGTCGAGAACGGCGTACCGCGCTTCCTCAAAGGCCAGGGCCAGGGCTGGCTGACCGCCGAGTACGGCATGCTGCCGCGCGCCACCGGCGAGCGCAACCAGCGCGAAGCCAGCCGCGGCAAGCAGGGTGGTCGTACCCTCGAAATCCAGCGCCTGATCGGCCGCTCGCTGCGCGCCGCGCTGGACATGAGCAAGCTGGGCGACATCACCCTGTACGTCGACTGCGACGTGATCCAGGCCGATGGCGGTACCCGTACCGCGTCGATCACCGGTGCCATGGTTGCGCTGGTCGATGCCCTGCGCGTGGTCAAGAAGCGTGGCGGCCTGAAGGGCGGCGACCCGGTCAAGCACATGATTGCGGCCGTATCGGTCGGCATGTACCAGGGCGTGCCGGTGCTCGACCTGGACTACCCGGAAGATTCGGCGGCCGAAACCGACCTGAACGTGGTGATGACCAGCGCCGGTGGTTTCATCGAAGTCCAGGGCACCGCCGAAGGGGCTCCGTTCCAGCCTGAAGAGCTCAACGCCATGCTGGCGCTGGCGCAGAAGGGCATGACCGACCTGTTCCAACTGCAGCAGGCCGCGCTGGCGGACTGATCGGGAGTCGTCATGGCCGAGCCGTCCAACGCGCCGATGCCCGGTGATGCAGCCCGTCATTGGGGCATGTTGTGCCACCTGGCGGCGGCTGCCGGCATGGTGGTGCCGTTCGCCAACCTGATCGCGCCGCTGGCCTTGTGGTGGTTCAAGCGCGGCATCGACCCGTACGTCGACGCCCAGGGCAAGGAGGCGGTGAACTTCCAGCTGACCATAACCCTGCTGGGCATGGTGTGCGTGGTGGGGTTTACCGTACCGATGGCCAAGCTGGCGCTGACCATCATCTCGCTGGGGGTGGCGGTACTGATCGTCATTGCGGCGGTCAAGGTAAAGCAGGGCAAGGCCTTTCGTTATCCGTGGGCCTGGCGTGTGCTGACCTGACATGCTTCGTCGGCAAGGCCGGCTCCTACGGCGGTTGCGTTGACCCGGTAGGAGCCGGCCTTGCCGGCGAAAGGGCCCGAAGGCCAGATACGAAAAAGCCGACACGCAGTCGGCTTTTTTGTGGCTGAGCGATCAGATCGTCAGCGTCCAGTCATAGTCCACGATCAGTGGCGCATGCTGGGAGAAGCGTGGCTGACGCGGCAGGCGAGCGCTTCGTACGAAGCGGCGCAGGCCCGGGGTCAGCAGCTGGTAGTCGAAACGCCAGCCCAGGTTGAGCATCTCGGCCTGCTCGTTGTCCGGCCACCAGCTGTACTGGTCGCCCTCACGGCTGACTTCGCGCAACGCATCCACATAGCCCATGTTGCCGACGATCTCGTCCATCCAGGCCCGCTCTGGCGCCAGGAAACCCGGCGACTGCTGGCCGTCGCGCCAGTTCTTCACGTCGAGCTTCTGCTGCGCCACATACAGCGAGCCGCAGTAGATGTACTCGCGACGCTTGCGGCGCTGCTTGTCCAGGTATTTGCCGAAGTCGTCCATCAACTTGAATTTCTGGTTGAGGTCTTCGTCACCGTTCATGCCCGAAGGCAACAGCAAGGTGGCAATACTGACTTTGTCGAAATCGGCCTGCAGGTAACGCCCGTAGCGATCGGCTGTCTCGAAGCCCAGGCCGCTGATGACTGCCTTGGGCTGCAAACGCGAGTAGAGTGCCACGCCGCCTTGGGCTGGAACTTCTGCATCGCAGGCATAAAGGAAGTAGCCATCGAGCTGGAAAGCTGGGTCGTCGAGTTCAAAGGCCGAGGCGCGGGTATCCTGAAGGCAGATGACGTCGGCATTCTGGGCTTGTAGCCAGCTGAGCAAACCACGCTCGACTGCAGCCTGAATGCCATTAACGTTCACACTGATGATCCGCATAAATGGCCCCAAAAATCTCGTGCGTGTATGATACCCGAGCTGTACTCATTTAGCTAAATCTGTGGTAGCCGGGACTCTTCATGCAGCCGTATCAGCGCGAATTCATTCGTTTTGCCATCGATCGTGGGGTTCTGCGCTTCGGTGAGTTCACCCTCAAGTCGGGCCGCATCAGCCCGTATTTCTTCAACGCCGGCCTGTTCAACAGTGGCGCTGCCCTGGCTCAGCTCGGTCGGTTCTATGCGGCGGCGATCGTCGACAGCAAGATCCCGTTCGACGTGCTGTTCGGCCCGGCCTACAAGGGCATCCCCCTGGCTGCCGCGACGGCGGTGCAACTGGCCGAGCACCATGGGCTGGATGTGCCGTGGTGCTTCAACCGCAAGGAAGCCAAGGCACACGGCGAGGGTGGCAGCCTGGTGGGCTCGCCACTGGCAGGCGACGTGCTGATCATCGACGACGTGATCACTGCCGGCACGGCCATCCGCGAGGTGATGCAGATCATCCAGGGCCAGCAGGCCAGGGCGGCGGGCGTACTGATCGCGATGAATCGCCAGGAGCGTGGCAACGGCGACCTGTCGGCGATCCAGGAAGTGGAGCGTGACTTCGGCATTCCGGTGGTCAGCATCGTATCGCTGACCCAGGTGCTGCAGTTCCTCGCCGATGACCCGGCGCTCAAGCAGCACTTGCCGGCCGTCGAGGCCTACCGGGCCCAGTACGGTATCTGAGGCAAACAAAAAGGCGACCCGCGGGTCGCCTTTTTTGTACCTGTGGTGGCCCGCTCCTGTAGGAGCCGGCCTTGCCGGCGGATGCCTCAGCGCGGTTCGTGATTGGTAATCAGGGTACCCACGCCACTGTCGGTGAAAATTTCCAGCAGCACCGCATTCGGCACGCGGCCGTCGATGATGTGCGAGCTGTGCACGCCGCCCTGTACTGCTTCCAGTGCGCAACGGATCTTGGGCAGCATGCCGCCGTAGATGGTGCCGTCCGCGATCAGTTCGTCAACCTGCTCGGTGGTCAGGCCGGTGAGCACGGTGCCCTGCTTGTCCATCAGGCCGGCGATGTTGGTCAGCAGCATCAGCTTCTCGGCCTTGAGCGCTTCGGCCACCTTGCCTGCCACCAGGTCGGCGTTGATGTTGTACGACTCGCCGTTGGCGCCCACGCCGATTGGCGCGATCACCGGGATGAAGTCGCCCTTGACCAGCATGTTCAGCAGGTCGGTGTTCACCCCGACCACTTCGCCCACATGACCGATGTCGATGATTTCAGGGCTGGTCATCTCTGGCGTCTGGCGGGTGACGGTGAGCTTCCTGGCGCGAATCAGCTCGGCGTCCTTGCCGGTCAGACCGATGGCGCTGCCGCCATGACGGTTGATCAGGTTGACGATGTCCTTGTTCACCTGGCCGCCGAGCACCATCTCCACCACGTCCATGGTCTGCGCATCGGTGACGCGCATGCCATCGACAAACCGGCTTTCGATGGACAGGCGCTTGAGCAGGTCGCCGATCTGCGGGCCGCCGCCGTGCACCACCACCGGGTTGATGCCGACTGCCTTCATCAGCACCACGTCGCGGGCGAAGCCGGTCTTGAGCTCTTCGCTCTCCATCGCGTTGCCGCCGTACTTGATCACCAGCGTCTTGCCGACAAAGCGGCGGATGTAGGGCAGCGCTTCGGACAGTACCTGGGCGACATGGGTGGCGGCATCACGATCAAGGGTCATGCAGGGCTCCAGTTGGAACAAGGGGTCGGTCAGAACGTTGGTTGCAGATCAGGGGCTGCGCGCTTGAGCTGGGCAAGGAACACGTCCTTGATTCGCTGCAGCTCGGCTTCGCTGTCGGCCTCGAAGCGCAGTACCAGCACCGGCGTGGTGTTGGAGGCGCGAACCAGGCCCCAGCCGTTGGGGTAGTCGACCCGTACACCATCGATGGTGGTCAGGTTGGCGTCTTGGCCCCAGTCGGCGTCGCGTTGCAGTGCCTCAATGATGCTGAATTTACCCTCGTCCGTCACATCAATGTTGATTTCAGGGGTACAAATATCGTTCGGGAACGCCGCGAACAGCGTTTCGGCATCGCTATCGGCCTTGCTCAGGATCTCCAGCAGGCGCGCGGCGCTGTAGATGCCGTCGTCGAAACCGTACCAGCGCTCCTTGATGAAGATATGCCCGCTCATCTCGCCGGCCAGCAGGGCGCCAGTCTGCTTCATCTTCTTCTTGATCAACGAATGACCTGTCTTCCACATCAGCGCGCGGCCGCCGTACTGTTCGATCAGCGGGGTCAGGCGGCGGGTGCATTTGACGTCGAAGATGATCTCGGCGCCCGGGTTGCGCGCCAGCACGTCCTGGGCGAACAGCATCAGCAGGCGATCGGGGTAGACGATGTTGCCGGTGTTGGTCACTACGCCGACACGGTCGCCGTCACCGTCGAAGGCCAGGCCCAGGTCGGCGCCGCTTTCCTTGACCTTGGCGATCAGGTCCACCAGGTTTTCCGGCTTGCCCGGGTCGGGGTGGTGGTTGGGGAAGTTGCCGTCGACCTCGCAGAACAGCGGGATCATCTCGCAGCCCAGCGCCTCGATCAACTGCGGGGCGATCACCCCGGCGGCGCCGTTGCCGCAGTCCACCACCACCTTGAGCTTCTTCGCCAGCTTGATGTCGCCGGTGATCTGGGTGAAGTAGCGGTCCAGGATCTCGACCTTCTCGACGCTGCCTTCGCCGCGGGTGAGGTCGTTGGTCTGCAGGCGGATCAGGAGGGCCTGGATCTGCTCATTGGCCAGGGTGTCGCCGGCGATGACGATCTTGAAGCCGTTGTAGTTCGGCGGGTTGTGGCTGCCGGTGAGCATCACCCCGGACTTGCCGGCCAGCACGTTGGCGGCGTAGTACAGGGCTGGCGTGGGTACCAGGCCGACGTCGCTGACCTTGCACCCGGCCTCGACCAGGCCCTTGATCAGTTGCTCGACCAGCATCGGGCCGGACAGGCGACCGTCGCGGCCAACCGATACATGCGGCTCGCCCTGGGCCAGGCTCTGTGCACCGATGGCGCGGCCGATCCAGTAGGCGGTTTCGGCGGTGAGGCCTTCGCCGACCACACCTCGGATATCGTAGGCGCGGAAGATGCTGGCGGGGAGGTTCGGGGTCATGCGTTCCATGTTGCTCACCTGGGGAAACTCCAATTGGAAGGGGCTATGTTGGGTCGACGGTCGGCATGCGCTGCAGGCACCCGGCGCGCCGCGCGGCTAAAGATGTCCGGCTTTGACGGCATTTTCGACATAGAGTTCTTGAGCCGGGCGATTCATCCGTCGATCACCTCTGAAAGATCGACCCGGGCTGAAAGTGCAGGCTCCATGCATCGTTGAAGGTCCCTATCGGGGTTATTGCCGGGCTATCACTTTCGCCTGCGCTGGCCAGTACGGCCTGAGGGTCGTCGAACACGCCTTGCACGAGGCTGGCCTTGCCGATTTCCGGCATGTCTATTTTCAGAGCAGCACTTACACGTTGCAGCTCGAAAGTCATGAGCAGCACAGCCTGCACCGGGCCTGTCGCACTGCCTCGAATGGGCGTGACACTGTGGATATGCAGTTGCCCGTTGGTCGGGTGGGCCTCCAGGTTCGGTGGTACCCCGCGTTCGGCTCGCCCGATCATGTCCAGCAATGGCGGGCTGAGTGAGCGGTCGTGGAGGCTCTCGCGCCTGGCCTGGCCGGGCGTGAGCAACCGACTGCTGACCAACCCTTCGAGGTAGCTGAAGTCGTCCAGCACCTGGCGCGCCTGGCGGGCGTCAGCCGCCTTGGCGGCGGCAAGCAGGGCCGGATGGCGGGCCACGGTGTCGACCTCGGACACCAGACGGGCGATCTGCTGGTCGAGCGCAATGACCAGCCCGAAGGCCGGAAAATACGTCTGCAGGTTACGTTGCTCGCGTTGCAGAGGGATTACCAGCGTCAGCCACACCGCGAGCCCGGCGACGAGCATGCCGGCCAGGCCCCAATACAGGCCTGGCAGCAGGGCTCGCGCGTTGTTCAATGGCTGCCCGAATGGCCGAAGCCGCCAGCGCCACGCTGGGTTTCGTCGAAGGTTTCGACGATGTCGAAGTGCGCCTGTACCACCGGTACCAGCACCAGTTGCGCAATGCGCTCGCCGATGGCGATGGTGAAAGGGGTCTGGCCGCGGTTCCAGCACGACACCATCAGCTCGCCCTGGTAGTCCGAATCGATCAGGCCGACCAGATTGCCCAGCACGATGCCGTGCTTGTGGCCCAGGCCCGAGCGCGGAAGGATCAGCGCGGCCAGGCCCGGGTCGCCGACGTAGATCGACAGGCCGGTAGGGATCAGTATGGTCTGGCCCGGCTCCAGGACGGTCTCTTCCTTGAGCATGGCGCGCAGGTCGAGGCCGGCAGAACCGGGGGTGGCGTATTGCGGCAGCGGGAATTCGCTGCCAAGGCGCGGATCGAGAATCTTGGCTTGTAAGGCGTGCATGCAGAGTTAAACCTGGTTGAGACGTTCGGCGATGAAGGCTACCAGCTGACGGGCGATCTTGCCCTTGCTGGTCTGTGCAAAGAGTGTTGCTTGAAGTTGGCGATCGATCACGCTGCAGGCGTTCTCCTCGCTGTTGAAGCCGATGCTGGGGTTGGCCACGTCATTGGCGACGATCAGGTCGAGGTTCTTGTCCTTGAGCTTGCGCGCGGCGTAATCGAGCAGGTGTTCGGTCTCGGCGGCAAAGCCGACGCTGAACGGGCGGTCGGGGCGGGTGGCGATGGTGGCCAGAATGTCCGGGTTGCGCACCATCTGCAGCAGCAGGCCGTCACCTGTCGTAGGGTCTTTCTTGAGCTTTTGCGGGGCGACGACTTCGGGGCGGTAGTCCGCAACCGCAGCCGATGCGATGAACACATCGCACGGGATCGCCGCTTCGCACGCGGCGAGCATGTCCCGCGCGCTCACCACGTCGATACGGGTCACCCGGTCGGGTGTGGGCAGGTGCACCGGCCCTGTCACCAGGGTTACCCGAGCACCGGCTTCCACCGCCGCTTCGGCCAGGGCAAAGCCCATCTTCCCCGAGCTATGATTGGTGATGTAGCGCACCGGGTCGATGTTTTCCTGGGTCGGGCCTGCGGTAATCAGCACGTGCTTGCCGGTCAGCGACTGGCGCTTGAAGGTTTCGGCGGCGCACCAGGCCAGGTCGGTGGCTTCGAGCATGCGGCCAAGGCCCACGTCGCCACAGGCCTGGCTGCCGGAGGCCGGGCCGAACACCTGGATATCGCGGCTTTGCAGCAGCTGCAGGTTGGCCTGGGTGGCCGGGTCGCGCCACATGGCCTGGTTCATGGCCGGTGCCAGCGCCACGGTGGCGTCGGTAGCCAGTACCAGGGTGGTCAGCAGATCGTTGGCAACGCCTTGCGCCAGGCGCGCGATCAGGTCGGCGGTGGCAGGTGCGATCAGCACCAGGTCGGCCCACTTGGCCAGTTCGATATGGCCCATCGCCGCTTCGGCGGCAGGGTCGAGCAGGTCCATGTGCACGGGGTGCCCGGACAGGGCCTGCATGGTCAGCGGGGTGATGAATTCGGCCCCGCCGTGGGTCATGACGACGCGTACTTGCGCGCCGTGCTCCAGGAGTCGGCGAACCAGCTCGGCGCTCTTGTAGGCAGCAATGCCGCCGCCGACGCCAAGAACGATGCGTTTCCGATACAGCCGCTGCATAGGCTTGCCTTTCTTTGATCAGTGTTTGCACGCGGCGACGACGCCTCCCCAGGCCGAATCGTCGCGTAAAAAGAGGGGGCTACGATAGCACAGGGCTGAAATGGGGAGCAGCCACACACAGACAGAGGGACAGCTATGGGTATCAGGGATTGGCCGTCGGCGGAACGCCCGCGGGAGAAGTTGCTGGAGCGAGGGGCCGCGAGCCTGTCGGACGCCGAGTTGCTGGCGGTGTTCCTGCGCACCGGTGTGGCAGGCAAGAGCGCGGTGGACCTGGCGCGCCACCTGTTGCAGCAGTTTGGCGGCTTGCGGCAACTGCTGGAGGCCGATCAGCCGACGTTTCAGCGCGAGCTGGGGCTGGGCCCGGCGAAGTATGCGCAACTGCAGGCGGTGATGGAGATTGGGCGCCGGCACTTGGCCGAAACCATCATCCGCGACCCGGCGTTGCAGAGCCCGGGGGCGGTCCGGCGTTACCTGAAATCGATGCTGCGTCATGAAGAAAGCGAGGTGTTCGGCTGCCTGTACCTGGACAACAAGCACCGTCCTCTAGGGTTCGAGGCGTTGTTCCGCGGGTCCATCAGCAGTGCCAACGTCTACCCTCGGGAAGTCATCAAGCGTGCGTTGGCCAGAAATGCCGCAGCATTGATCCTTTGCCACAATCATCCGTCAGGTGTTTCCGAGCCAAGCCAGGCAGATATCAATCTGACCCTGCGCTTGCAGAAAGCCCTGGGCCTGATCGAGGTGCGGGTGCTGGATCACATCATCATCGGCGATGGGGAGCCATTGTCGATGGTGGAGCGGGGCTTGTTCGCTGCCTGACGCTGCTGTGCGTGGGCGGTACTAGTCGATCAGCTTTGTTGCAACAAACGACGCAGCCAGCCCGACAACCGAAGCCAGCAGCAGGTAGTGACGCACCACAAGCTCGGTTCTGATCGTGGCTGGAAAGGACTCCACGTCTGCGGCCTGCAGCGATCCTGTTCTGATGAAGAGCTTCGCATGAGCCAGAAGCGCAGCGATGCATACGGTAAACACGATTCTGCCAAACACCGTGTTGTACATCACCGGGCGCTGTCGATTCACCACCGCCTTGCAGTTGGCAAGGTACCGGGATGCACTGGTCATGTAGCGCATGCCAGCCTGTGCGTACTGGGTGGCGACCCACCCCAGGCCGGCGATGCAAGGCAGTTGCAGTGCAAGGGGCAGCCAATAGGGTGAATACCCGCCGAGCCCGAACTCCGTCGGCTCGCCCTGGTGCTGAACGGCTTTGAGCACCTGCAGGGCAAGGGCCAGCAGCACCAGAACGGCCAGCATTGCCAGCCTGAGGTGGTGGCTAAGAACCAGCAGCGTTCTGAGGTTGCCGGGGAAGCGCTTGATGTCCTCTGCGCTCAGGCCCCCGAACTCGACCGGGCAATCGGGGTAGGCCAACAGGCCGGCAATGTCGCCCACTGCCCTGAATCGCTGGCGCAGGCCCAGGTTGAGGCTGTACCGATGAGCGTCAACCAGCGGCGAGTTGTGAAGGTGCTCGAGTGCTTCGGCCAATCGCTGGGTGGCAATGTAGAGAAGCAGTGCGCCGAAGACCACCGGGCCGAGTATCAGTGCCACGGTGAGGCCGGCGATAGCCGCTTCGGTCCAGTATTCAATATCCAATGCGGCTATCCGTACGGTGCGGTTCGCTGGGCAACCATCGTAAGTCGATGGCGAGAGTCACCTGGCGGCTGAACACGCGCTGCAGGCTGCTGCAGTGTCCTTCGGGCTACCAGAGGACGCTGTCAGAAGCCTGCAGGCGCGAGTCGTTCAGCGTGCGGTCTTCACCGTGGCAAAGTCCTGCCGGCCGAACGGGCTGACCGTGTAGCCCTCCACATCCTTGCGCATCAGCACCGCTGCCGTGGGGTGCGCCAGTGGCAGCCACAGCGCCTGCTGCTGGATCAGCCCCTGGGCCTGCTGGTACAGGCGGCTGCGCACGCTCTGGTCGTTGGTGGTCTTGCCGGCACTGATCAACTGGTCCAGGCGCTTGTCGCAGTACCGCGCGAAGTTGGTCCCCGACTCGACTGCCGGGCAGGCAAACTGCGGGCTGAGGAAGTTGTCGGGGTCGCCGTTGTCGCCGGCCCAGCCCATGAACAGCAAATCGTGCTCACCGGCCTTGGCACGGCGGATCAGCTCGCCCCATTCGATCACGCGAATCTCGGCCTTGATGCCGACCTTCGCCAGGTCTGCCTGCAGCAGTTGTGCCCCCAGGCTCGGGTTGGGGTTGAGCAGGCTTCCCGAAGGGCGCGTCCAGATTGTGGTGCTGAAGCCGTCCGGCAACCCGGCCTTGACCAGCAGCGCCTTGGCTTTGGTCGCGTCGGTCGGGTAACCCGGCAAGTCCTTGGCGTAGCTCCAGGTGTTGGGCGGCAGGGGGCCTTCAGCGGCGACTGCGGTGCCTTCGAACACGGCCTTGAGGTAGCTGGTCTTGTCGAGCGCCAGGTTGATCGCCTGCCGTACCTCGACCTTGTCCAGCGGCGGGTGCTGGCTGTTGATCGCGACGAACGCGGTCATGAACGCCTCGGTCTTCTCGACCTTCAGGTTTGCGTCTTCGGCGGCTGCCGCAACGTCCAGCGGCTTGGGCGACAGGGCGATCTGGCACTCGTTGCGCCGCAGTTTCTGCAGGCGCACGTTGGCGTCGGGGGTGATCGCGAAAATCAGCGGGTCGACGCTCGGCTTGCCGGCAAAATAGTCGGCATTGGCGCGGTAGCGGATCACTGCGTCCTTCTGGAAACGCTGGAACACGAACGGGCCGGTGCCGATCGGCTGGCTGTTGAGCTTCTCCGGGGTGCCGGCCTTGAGCAACTGGTCGGCGTATTCGGCCGAATAGATCGAGGCGAAGCCCATGCTCAGGGTGGCGAGGAAGGTCGCGTCCGGATGGTCGAGGGTAAAGCGCACGCTCAGCGGATCGGGTGCCTCCACCTGCTTGATGAGGCTGGGCAGCTGCAACGACTGGGCATGCGGGTAGCCGCTCTGGGTGATCTTGTGCCAGGAGTGGGCGGGGTAGAGCATGCGCTGGAAGCTGAACAGCACGTCGTCGGCGTTCAGCACGCGGCTGGGCTTGAAGTACGGCGTACTGTGAAACTTTACCCCCGGGCGCAGCTTGAAGTCGTAGACCAGGCCGTCGGCCGATACCGTCCAGCTTTCGGCCAGGCTCGGCACCACCTTGCCGCTGGTGGCGTCGAATTCCACCAGCCGGTTCATGAGCACATCGGCAGAAGCATTGGTGGTGGTCAGCGCGTTATACTGCACCACGTCAAAGCCTTCGGGGCTGGCCTCGGTACATACGCTCAAGGCGCCTGCCTGGGCCAGTGCGGGGCTTAGCAGCGCTGCGAGCAACAGGGGTAAAGCGGCACGACGCATGGTGACTCCTTGGCTGATCAATGGCCCATCTGCCCGTGCAGTCTGGAAAACTCCTACCCTAGTGCGCAAGGCCGTAAATGGCCAACTCCTTTTTCAAGGAATATTGCGACGAGCGGTTTTGTCGCTGGAAGCCCTGCATCCGGGCGGCCTGGGTTGATTCATGCATCGTGCGATCACATCAAATGTTGTTGTACCCCGGCCTTTCTGGTATAAAGCAGCGCTCTTTTCTAGGGGCTCGGTTTGTCGCATCTGCAGATCTTGCCGATAAGACCCTGAAGAAACACGGCGCCTGGCGCCAAAGACTGAGAGATTAAGCGGCCAACCCATGCCGGGTTGGGCATGTGGTTTTAGAGGGCTGAGGCATGTCGAGAGTCTGTCAAGTTACCGGTAAGGGTCCGGTAACCGGGAATAACATTTCCCACGCGAATAACAAAACCCGTCGTCGTTTCCTGCCGAACCTGCAGCATCACCGCTTCTGGGTCGAGTCGGAGAAGCGTTTCGTGCGTCTGCGCGTTTCTGCCAAGGGCATGCGTATCATCGACAAGCGCGGCATCGATGCCGTTCTGGTCGAAATTCGCCGTAACGGCGCCAAGGTCTAAGGGAGAAAATCATGCGTGAATTGATCCGTCTGGTGTCGACCGCTAATACCGGCCACTTCTACACCACCGACAAGAACAAGCGCACCACTCCGGACAAAATCGAAATCAAAAAATTCGATCCGGTTGTTCGCAAGCACGTGATCTACAAGGAAGCCAAGATCAAGTAATTGATCCCGGCTTACGAAAAAAGGCCCGCATCTCACGATGCGGGCCTTTTTTTATGGCGATTTTCTGTTCAGCCGAAATGGAAACCGCTGATCAGGCCCGCCTCGTTGCCGCTGATGTTCACGCGTTGCGGGTCCATTTCGCGGGTCGACATCTCGCCGATGCCGACCACGCGCTGGCGCCCGGTCAGTTCGCTGATGTAGGCCTTCACGGTCGGCACGTAGCGGGTGCCGACCAGGCGGCCGATGCAGGTGAGCACTTCGTCGTTGCTCAGCTGCAACGCTTCGATGGGGCAGACGACCGGTTGATCCTTTTGCATGGTGAGGCTCCTTGAGTTCAGGTGGGTCCGGATAAGGACCTCGCCATGCTCGCGCCAGGGAGGGCTGGCGCGGCGGTATCTATCTATGGCCTATGCCTTGGGCTCGAACATCACGTAGATCTTGCGGCAGGTCTCCAGCACCTCCCAGGTGCCCTTGAAGCCGGCCGGGATCACGAAGCGGTCACCGGTGCGCAGGGTCTTGGCGTTGCCTTCTTCGTCGCGCAGCACCGATACGCCGTGCACGATCTCGCAGTATTCGTGTTCAGTGTAATTGACGGTCCATTGCCCGGGCGCTCCCTCCCACACGCCAGCGGCGAATTGCCCGCAAGGGCTGGCGTAATGGTTGTAGACCACCTGCTCCGGGTCGCCCTTGAGCACTTTTTCGGCAGCCGGGCGGTAGCGCTCGGCCTCGGTCAGAACCTGTGCGAAATCGACAATCTGCTGGATATTCATGTTTGGGTCCCCTGATTGTTAAATAAAGTGCACATCACTAGGCATTTGGCCATGTATTGTCAAATATATTGATAATTCAGGTGCCAGAGTTTAGGGTGTCGAGTGCCGTAGAGCGACAATCGCTCCGGCCGTATTCTGACAGCGCCCTGGCCCCTCGTGCGGCGCTGCATTTCAACAACAGGAGGAGTTTCGTATGACCACCCTGACTCGTGCGGACTGGGAACAGCGTGCCCAGCAACTCAAGATCGAAGGCCGTGCTTTCATCAATGGTGAATACACCGCCGCCGTTTCCAACGCCACGTTCGAGTGCCTGAGCCCGGTTGACGGACGCCTTCTGGCGCAGGTCGCCAGCTGCGACGAGGCCGACGCCCAGCGCGCCGTGGAAAACGCCCGCGCCACTTTCGAGTCCGGCGTGTGGTCACGCCTGGCCCCGGCCAAGCGCAAGGCTACCCTGATCCGTTTCGCCGCGCTGCTCAAGCAGAACGTCGAGGAGCTGGCCCTGCTCGAAACCCTCGACATGGGCAAGCCGATCAACGACTCGCTGAACATCGACGTGCCGGGCGCTGCCCAGGCACTGAGCTGGAACGGCGAAGCCATCGACAAGATCTACGACGAAGTCGCGGCCACCCCGCACGACCAGCTAGGCCTGGTAACCCGCGAGCCTGTGGGTGTGGTGGCGGCCATCGTGCCGTGGAACTTCCCCCTGCTGATGGCCAGCTGGAAACTCGGCCCGGCGCTGGCCACCGGTAACTCGGTGGTGCTCAAGCCGTCCGAGAAGTCCCCGCTGACCGCCATCCGCATCGCCCAGCTGGCCATCGAGGCCGGTATCCCGGCCGGCGTGCTGAACGTGCTGCCTGGCTACGGCCACACCGTCGGCAAGGCTCTGGCCCTGCACATGGACGTCGATACCCTGGTGTTCACCGGCTCGACCAAGATCGCCAAGCAGCTGATGATCTACGCCGGCGAATCGAACATGAAGCGCGTGTGGCTGGAAGCCGGCGGCAAGAGCCCGAACATCGTGTTCGCCGATGCCCCGGACCTGAACGCCGCTGCCGCCGCCGCGGCCAGTGCCATCGCCTTCAACCAGGGCGAAGTGTGCACCGCAGGTTCGCGTCTGCTGGTCGAGCGCTCGATCAAGGACAAGTTCCTGCCGCTGGTACTGGAGGCCCTCAAGGCCTGGAAGCCTGGCAACCCGCTGGACCCGGCCACCACCGTTGGTGCCCTGGTCGACACCCAGCAGATGAACACCGTGCTGTCCTACATCGAGGCTGGCCACACCGATGGCGCCAAGCTGCTGGTGGGCGGCAAGCGCATCCTCGAAGAAACCGGCGGCACCTATGTCGAACCGACCATCTTCGACGGCGTGAGCAACGCCATGCGCATCGCCAAGGAAGAGATCTTCGGCCCGGTACTGTCGGTGATCACCTTCGACAGCGTCGAAGAAGCCATCCAGATCGCCAACGACACCCCTTACGGCCTGGCCGCAGGTGTATGGACCGCCGACATCAGCAAGGCGCACAAGACCGCCAAGGCCTTGCGTGCCGGCAGCGTATGGGTCAACCAGTACGACGGTGGCGACATGACTGCGCCGTTCGGTGGCTTCAAGCAGTCGGGCAACGGCCGTGACAAGTCGCTGCACGCACTGGACAAGTACACCGAGCTCAAGGCCACCTGGATCAAGCTGTAAGGTCATGGGCGCGGCCTGGTGCCGCGCCCCGAGCGATCCGCGCCACAGCCGGGCCCTGCGTTAGCGCAGGCCCGGCTGTGTTGCTTGTGGCGATCCATCATTCTGCGAGGAAGTACACATGCGTTGGGCTACCTACTTCGCCGTGCTGTCGTCGGTTCTGAGCGTCGGCCTTGCCCTGGGCGTGAGCATGCCGTTGGTATCGCTGCGTCTGGAGAGCTGGGGCTATGGCAGCTTTGCCATTGGCGTGATGGCGGCGATGCCGGCAATTGGCGTGCTGGTTGGCGCCAGCCTGTCCAGCCGCCTGGCGGCGTATTTCGGCACCGCCACGCTGATGCGCCTGTGCCTGCTGGCCGGTGCGTTGTCCATCGGCCTGCTGGCGCTGCTGCCCAGCTATCCGGTGTGGCTGGCGTTGCGCCTGCTGATCGGGGTGATCCTGACCATCGTGTTCATCCTTGGCGAAAGCTGGATCAACCAGCTGGTGGTCGAGCAATGGCGTGGCCGCCTGGTGGCGCTGTATGGCAGCAGCTATGCCCTCAGCCAGCTGGCCGGGCCGCTGCTGCTGGGCGTGCTGGGTTCGGAGGATGACCTGGGCTTCTGGATCGGGGCCGGGTTGCTGGTGGTGGCACCGCTGGTGCTGATCGGTCGCAGCGGGGCGCCCAGCGCTGAAGCCTGTGGTGTGGGCCTGCGTGACCTGGTGGGCTTCTGCCGGCGCTTACCGGTAATCGCCTGGGCCATTGCGCTGTTCGCCGCGTTCGAGGCGATGATCCTCACCCTGTTGCCGGTGTACTGCCTGCAGCAGGGCTTCACCACCGAGCTGGCGCTGTTCATGGTCAGTACCGTGGTGGTGGGCGATGCGGTGCTGCAACTGCCGATCGGGGCGCTGGCCGACTACATGTCTCGCCGTACGCTGTTCACCGGCTGCGCCATGACCCTGCTGGTGTCGAGCCTGGCCATTCCGGTGCTGATGCACACGCCGGCGATCTGGCCATTGTGGGTGCTGTTCGGCGCCAGTGCCGGTGGCCTGTTCACCCTGTCGCTGATCCTGATCGGCGAACGCTATCGCGATGATGCGCTGGTGCGCGCCAACGCCCACGTGGCGCAGCTGTGGGGCATCGGCTGCCTGATCGGGCCATTGGCTGCTGGGGCCGGTAGCCAGTGGGTGAGCGGGCATGCGTTGCCGCTGCTGATGGCGGCGGGCGCGTTCGGGCTGGTGCTGTTGGCGATGCGGCCGAATGCCTTCGAGCCTGCCACGGCCTAGGGCCGCTTTGTACCGGTTGAATCCCCTCGAGGAGCGCTATTCTCGGGGGATTTCACCTTTCGTCGCTTTCACCCAGCTGCGCAACTTCTTGCGCACCAAAATGTGGATAAACCTGTGCATACATTGCTGCGGGCCATACTCAACGTGGCCTGCAGCCAACTGCGCAACTTCTTGCACAGTACTGCGCAAGAAGTCGCAAACCTATCGCTCTGCCTACGACCGCAACGGTATCGGCAAGCTAACCCAAGCGATCACCGCAGCGAACAAGCCGCATAGCTTCACCCTACAACATCCTCTCCAACCCCACCGCCTTGCTCACCCACGCATTGAATCGTCGCCACAGCCCGCCTGGCTCTGTCGTCAACGTGTGCAACTGCCCATTGTCCTCGGTCACCCACACCAGCTTGCCGTCGACCAGCCGCGGCTCGTAGCTCAGCGCCGGGGCCATGCCCTGCAGCGCCAGGTCGCGGGTGTACTCGGCCAGTTGCGGGCTGTCCACCAGCACGCCGACCTCGGTGTTCCACAGCACCGAGCGCGGGTCGAAGTTGAACGAGCCGATGAAGGTCTTCTGCCGATCGAACACGATCGCCTTGCTGTGCAGGCTCGAGTCCGATGCACTGCCGAAGTGATGGATACGCCCGCTGCTGGGGTCGCCGGGCTGGCGGCGCAGTTCGTACAGTTTTACCCCGTGTTCCAGCAGCGCCTTGCGGTACGGCGCATAGCCGCCGTGTACCGCCGGCACGTCGGTGGCCTCCAGCGAGTTGGTCAGCAGGCTCACCGACACCCCGGCGTCGGCATGGCTGGTCAGGTACAGCAGGCCGGTCTCGCCAGGCACGAAGTAGGCCGATACCAGGATCAGCTCATGGTGCACGTCGTTCAGGTCGGGCGCCAACTGCTGGGTCAGCAGCAACCGCGGGTCTGGCTCGGCCTGGGCCAGCACCTTGCTTGGCGCATCCCACAGCGCCTGGTTGTGTGCCCAGATCAACTCGTTGCGCCAGGAATCCAGGCGCGGGTGGGTCTTGTAGGCCATCAGGCGGTCGTACAGTGCCTTGCGCTTTACCCTGGCCTCGCTCAGCGAAGCCTCCAGGCGCTCGCGGCTCACACGCAGGTCGTCGGCGTTCGGGGTGCTGAACATGAAGTCGCCAATCGGTCGGCTCAGGGCGCTGTTCCAGTACTGGTCGAAGCTGTGCCCCAGCTGTTCGGCCACCGGCCCCACGCCCAGCATGTCGATGTCGGTGAAGTTCAGGTTGGGCTCGGCGTCGAAGTATTCGTCACCCAGGTTGCGCCCGCCGACGATGGCCATGCTGTTGTCCACCAGCCACAGCTTGTTGTGCATGCGCCGGTGCTGCAGCGACAGGTTGAACAGCCTGCCCAGGGCACGGGTCACGCCGGTGCTGCGCCCCAGGTGCAGCGGGTTGAACACGCGAATCTGTACCTTCGGGTGCGCCGCCAGGGTGGCGATGACCTCGTCCAGGCCGTCGCTGGTGGTGTCGTCGAGCAGGATGCGCACGCGCACGCCACGGTCGGCAGCCTGCAGCAGTTCGTGCACCAGCGCGCGGGTGCTGAGCCCGTCATGCACGATGTAGTACTGCAGGTCGATGCTGCTCTGGGCGTTACGGATCAGCTCGGCGCGGGCGTGGAACGCCTCGGTGCTGTTGGGCAGCAGGCGAAAGCCTGACCGCCCCTCATGGGCGCTGGCCTGGCGCTGCACCGAACGGCCAAAGGCCGAGTCGCTGGCGGGCAGGGCCTGGGTCACGGTACGGGGCGTGCTGGAGGTGGCGCACCCGGCAAGGGTGAGCGCCAGCATCAGTAACAGCGCGAAGGCCCTGGGTTTGGTCAAAGGGGCATGTCCTTGAGCAGGAAGGCAGTTGGGGGTTGGACCACGCGGGGCGGCGCAACGTTACCCGCCGCGCTCATCCTCGGCCAGTAGACGAATGGCGGTTTCGCCGACCCTGCGCACGGCCGCTTCGATTTCGGCAGTGGCGCGGGCGGCAAAGTTCATGCGCAGGCAGTTGCGGAACTTGCCCGACGCCGAAAAGATGCTGCCCACCGCAATCTGCACACCTTGCTCTAGTAAAGCCCGGTTCAGGCGCAAGGTGTCGAAACTTTCCGGCAGTTCCACCCACAGCACGAAGCCGCCCTGGGGCCGGCTGGCGCGGGTGCCGGCGGGGAAGTAGCGGCTCACCCAGTCGATCATCTGATCGCGGGCGCGCTGGTACTGGCCGCGCACACGGCGCAGGTGCGGCTGGTAGTGGCCGCCCTCGATGAAGTCGGCAATCGCCAGCTGCGGCTGGGTGGCGGTGTAGCCGGTGCTGATGTACTTCATGTGCATCACCCGCTCCAGGTAGCGCCCCGGCGCCACCCAGCCCACCCGCAGGCCGGGTGCAAGGGTCTTGGAGAACGAGCTGCACAGCAGCACGCGGCCGTCGTCGTCGAACGACTTGATGGTGCGTGGGCGCGGGTAGGTGTAGGCCAGGTCGCCATACACGTCGTCCTCCAGGATCGCCACGTCGAAGCGCTGGGCCAGGGTCAGCAGGGCGCGTTTGCGCGCCTCGGGCATGATGTAGCCCAATGGATTGTTGCAGCTGGGGGTCAGCTGGATCAGCTTGATCGGCCACTGTTCCAGGGCCAGCTCCAGGGCTTCGAGGCTGATGCCGGTGAGGGGGTCGGTGGGGATCTCCAACGCTTTCATGCCCAGGCCCTTGAGGGTCTGCATGGCGCCGTGAAAGCTCGGTGATTCGACCGCGACGATGTCGCCCGGCTGGCACACCGCGCGCACGCTGATCGACAGGGCTTCCTGGCAGCCGGTGGTGATCACCAGGTCTGCCGTGCTCAGGCTGCAGCCCGAATCGAGCATCAGCCGCGCCACCTGCTCGCGCAGGGCTTCGGTGCCGGCGACGGTGTCGTAGTACAGGCCGGGCATGTCCTGGCGCCGGCTCAGCTGCGCCAGGCTGCGCAGCAACGGCTTGAGGGTGGGGCTGCCGACATCGGGCATGCCGCGGCCCAGTTGCACCACGTCCTTGCGCGGCACGCTGCGCACCAGCTCGAACACCTGGTCCCATTGCGAGATATCCACAGGGCGCTGGGCCGGGCGGCTGACGTCGGGCAGGGCGGGTAGTGGGCGATGGTCAGGCACGAAATAGCCGGACTTGGGCCTGGGCGCCGCCAGCCCGTGGTCTTCCAGCACCCGATACGCCTGCTGCACGGTACTCAGGCTCACGCCATGCTCGACGCTCAGGGCCCGCACCGACGGCAGGCGGTCGCCGGGGCGGTAGAGGCCCTGCTCGATGCGTGCGCCAATCAGTTCGGCGAGGTTGACGTAGAGGGTCATGGCGTACTCCTGGGCGGGCAAGCGGCTGGCAACCGGTACAGATTGGGCAAAAATACAGCATTCAGCGCCGTTATCGACACATCTGTATGGAAATAATACCTGGCGGTTGAATCTGTAATGCCTTGCAGCACCCGCGCATCATGGCTGCACGGTTACCCACCCTGGAGGAATGAAGCGATGAACGGCGCGAGCGATGCAGGCCTGCCACTGTGCACCAAAGGCGAGGTGGCGCGACATGAGGCGCCAGCCAGCCCGAGTCGCTGGGCTGTGATGATGCGGCGGTGGCGTTCACGCCATGCACTGCTGCAGCTCGATGCCGAGCAGCTGCGCGATATCGGCCTGACCCGAGACCAGGCCGTGAAGGAAGGTCTCAGGCCGTTCTGGAGACCCTAGGCCAGTGCCTTGAGGCGGTGCCACAGCATGCCCAGCGCCAACAGCGGCGAGCGCAGGTGCTTGCCGCCAGGGAAGGTGATGTGCGGCACCTGGGCGAACAGGTCGAAGCGCCCGCTCTGCTGGCCGCTGATCGCCTCGCCCAGCAGCCGCCCGGCCAGGTGCGTGGCGTTGAGCCCGTGGCCGGCATAGGCCTGGGCGTAGTAAACGTTGGGCCGGTCGCGCAGGCGGCCGATCTGCGGCAGGCGGTTGGCGCCGATGCCGATCATGCCGCCCCACTGGTATTCGATGCGGGTGTCGGCCAGTTGCGGGAACACCTTGAGCATCTTGGGCCGCATGTAGGCGCCGATGTCCTGCGGATCGCGCCCCGAATAGTGGCAGGCGCCACCGAACAGCAGGCGCCGGTCGGCCGAGAGCCGATAGTAGTCCACGGTCACCTGCTGGTCGCACACCGCCATGTTCTGCGGCAGCAACTCGTTGGCCAGGGCTTCGCTCAGCGGTTCGGTGGCGATGATGTAGCTGCCGGCCGGCAGCACCTTGCCACTGAGCTCGCGGTCCAGGTCGTTGATGTAGGCATTGCAGCACAGCACCAGCGTGTTCGCCCGCACCGAGCCCTTGGCGGTGTGCACATGCACCTGCGGGCCGTGCTCGATGCGGGTGACACGGGAATGCTCGAACACCTGCACGCCCAGCTGGCGCGCGGCCTCGGCCTCGCCCAGCGCCAGGTTCAGCGGGTGCAGGTGCCCCGAGCCCATGTCCACCAGGCCGCCGGCGTAGCGACGCGAGCCGACCACCGTGTGCATCTGGTCGGGCTGCACCAGGCGCAGCTCATGGGTGTAGCCCAGTCCGCGCAGCTCGTCGATCTCTTCGCTGAAGCCCTCGAATTCCCGTGGCTTGTTGGCCAGGTCGCAGTAGCCCCAGGTCAGGTCGCAGTCGATGGCATGGCGTTCGATGCGCTGGCGCACGATGTCCACTGCTTCCAGGCCCATCAGTTTGAGGCTGCGCACTCCCTCGCTGCCGATCACCGGGGTGAACTGGTCCAGGCCGTGTCCGACCCCGCGAATCAGCTGCCCGCCATTGCGTCCACTGGCGCCCCAACCGATCTTGTGCGCTTCGAGCAGCACCACGCTCAGGCCGCGTTCGGCCAGTTCGATGGCGGTATTGAGGCCCGAAAAGCCGCCGCCCACCACGCACACATCACAGTTCAGCTCGCCTTGCAGGGGCGGGTACGCCGGTTGCCCGGCGCTGTGGGCAGCGTAGTAGGAAGTGGTATGCACGTTTGAAGGATCCTGGTAGGGCTGTGTGGAAAATTTGACACAGCATAGGCGGTGCTTTGATCGGCAGGCAACCGTGGGGCAAAATGGCGCTTCAGCCTTTCCCGCCACGAGTCTGCCATGAGTTGCAACAGTCACAAGATCCGCTTCCTGCGTGAGCAGATCCCGTCGTTCGCCTGCGTGCCGGGCTGCCACGATTGCTGCGGCCCGGTGACCACCTCCAGCGAGGAAATGGCGCGCCTGCCACGCAAGAGCGCGGCCGAGCAACAGGCCGCGCTGGATGAGCTCAACTGTGTGCACCTGGGCCCCGAGGGCTGCACGGTGTACGAGGAGCGGCCGCTGATCTGCCGCCTGTTCGGCACCACCCCGCGCCTGCCGTGCCCCAATGGTCGCGGCCCTGCCGAGATGATCGACCCGCAGGCCGAGCGCCTGGTGCACCAGTACATCGCCAGCACCCGCCAGGTGCTGGTGTAAGGCTCAGTCCGGAATCGGCAGGTTGAGGCTTTCCTTCACCTCTTCCATCACGATGTAGCTCTTGGATTCGCGCACGTGCGGCAGCTTGAGCAGGATGTCGCCCAGCAGCTTGCGGTAGGAGGCCATCTCCGAGATGCGCGCCTTCACCAGGTAGTCGAAATCGCCCGATACCAGGTGGCATTCCAATACGTGGGGCAGCTTGAGCACCGCGCGGCGAAACTCCTCGAAAGTGTCCCCCGACTTGTAGTCCAGGCTGATCTCGACGAACACCAGCAGGCTGCCCTTGAGGTGCTGCGGGTTGAGCCGGGCGTTGTAGCCCATGATGATGCCTTCGCGCTCCAGACGCCGGACCCGCTCGGTGCACGGGGTGGTCGACAGGCCGACCTTCTCGCCCAGTTCGGTGAACGAGATGCGCCCGTCGGTCTGCAGGATGCGCAGGATGTTGCGGTCGATCTTGTCCAGTTCACGTTTGCTTTGATGCTGGGTTCTCATAGTGGATGCCCCTCCGTAAAAGCCGACCCTGCCGAGAATTCTCGCCAAATATAGGCTTTTATATAGTGAAAAGCACTGCCTCTACCTTCCTATACTGCGCCCATCCATGCCTTAAACAACAAATGTGTGCGGTACGCCGCCTCGAGGGATAACAACATGCGCGTTCTGGTACTTGGTAGCGGCGTCATCGGGACCGCCAGTGCCTACTATCTGGCTCGTCAGGGGTTTGAAGTGGTGGTGGTCGATCGCCAGCCGGCGGTGGCCATGGAAACCAGCTTCGCCAACGCTGGCCAGGTATCGCCGGGTTATGCCTCGCCCTGGGCTGCACCCGGTGTGCCGCTCAAGGCCATCAAGTGGCTGCTCGAGCGCCACGCCCCGCTGGCCATCAAGGCCACCGCCGACATCGACCAGTACCTGTGGATGGCGCAGATGCTGCGCAACTGCACGGCCAACCGCTATGCGGTGAACAAGGAGCGCATGGTGCGCCTGTCCGAGTACAGCCGCGACTGCCTCGACGAGCTGCGTGCCGAAACCGGCATTGCCTACGAAGGCCGCACCCTGGGCACCACCCAGTTGTTCCGCACCCAGGCGCAACTGGACAACGCGGCCAAGGATATCGCCGTGCTGGAACAGTCCGGTGTGCCCTACGAGCTGCTCGACCGCGACGGCATTGCCCGCGTGGAGCCTGCCCTGGCCAATGTCACCGACATCCTCGCCGGTGCCCTGCGCCTGCCCAACGACCAGACCGGCGACTGCCAGCTGTTCACCACGCGCCTGGCCGAAATGGCGCGCGACCTGGGCGTGGAATTCCGCTTCGGGCAGAACATCGAGCGCCTCGATCACGCGGGCGACCGGGTCAACGGCGTATGGATCGACGGCAAGCTGGAAACCGCCGATCGCTACGTGCTGGCCCTGGGCAGCTACTCGCCGCAACTGCTCAAGCCGCTGGGCATCAAGGCCCCGGTGTACCCGCTCAAGGGCTACTCGCTGACCGTGCCGATCACCGACCCGGCCATGGCCCCGACCTCGACGATTCTCGACGAGACCTACAAGGTCGCGATCACCCGCTTCGACAACCGCATCCGCGTCGGCGGCATGGCCGAGATCGCCGGTTTCGACCTGTCGCTCAACCCGCGTCGGCGCGAAACGCTGGAGATGATTGTCAACGACCTTTATCCTCGCGGCGGCGACCTGAGCCAGGCCAGCTTCTGGACCGGCCTGCGCCCGACCACCCCCGACGGCACGCCGATCGTGGGCGCCACGGCGTTTCGCAACCTGTTCCTGAACACCGGCCACGGCACCCTCGGCTGGACCATGGCGTGCGGTTCGGGTCGCCTGCTGGCCGACCTGATGGCGCGCAAGAAGCCGCAGATCAGCGCCGAAGGCCTCGACATTTCCCGCTACAGCAACAGTCAGGAGACTGCAAAGCATGTCAATCCAGCGCCAGCTCACCAATGAGCGCATGAGCCAGATCGTTACCCACAACGGCACCGTCTACCTGTCGGGCCAGGTGGGTAATGACCTGAACGGCGACGTCGGCCAGCAGACCCGCGAGGTGCTGGCCAACATCGAGCGGCTGCTGGACCTGGCCGGTACCGACAAGAGCCGCGTGCTGTCGGCGACCATCTACCTCAGCGACATCGACACCCAGTTCCAGGCCATGAACACGGTGTGGGACCAGTGGCTGGCTAAAGGCAATGCCCCGGCCCGCGCCACCGTTCAGGCCCGGCTGTGCAATCCGCAGATGCTGGTCGAGATCTCGATCGTCGCCGCCCTGCCGTAATCCGTTTCCCAACTCACCCGACTGCCAGAAGGCTGCCGTCATGCGTCCCGCCCGTGCCCTGATCGATCTTCAAGCGCTGCGCCACAACTATCAACTCGCCCGCGAACTGACCGGCGCCAAGGCGCTGGCCGTGATCAAGGCCGACGCCTACGGGCACGGCGCGGTGCGCTGCGCCCAGGCGCTGGAGGGCGAGGCCGACGGGTTTGCCGTCGCCTGCATCGAAGAGGCGCTGGAGCTGCGTGCTGCCGGCATCAAGGCCCCGGTGCTGCTGCTCGAGGGCATTTTCGAAGCCAGCGAGCTGCCCCTGATTGCCGAGCAGGACCTGTGGTGCGTGGTGCATTCGCTGTGGCAGCTCGAAGCCATCGAACAGGCCGGCCTGACCCGCCCGATCACCGTATGGCTCAAGCTCGACACCGGCATGCACCGCGTCGGCCTGCACCCCAAGGACTACCACGGCGCCTACCAGCGTCTGCTGGCCAGCGGCAAGGTGGCGCGCATCGTGCTGATGAGCCACTTCGCCCGTGCCGACGAACTCGACAGCACGGCCAGCAGCGAGCAGGTGGCGGTGTTCGAAGCCGCGCGCCAGGGCCTGAGTGCCGAGGTCAGCCTGCGCAACTCGCCGGCGGTGCTGGGTTGGCCGCAGGTGCCCAGCGACTGGGTGCGTCCGGGCATCATGCTGTATGGCGCCACGCCCTTCGAGGTGCTGCAGGCCCAGGCTCAGCGCCTGCAGCCGGTGATGACCCTGGAATCCAAAGTGATCTGCGTGCGCGAACTGCCGGCCGGCGAGCCGGTGGGCTACGGCGCGAAATTCATCAGCCCGCGCCCCACCCGCGTGGGCGTGGTCGCCATGGGCTACGCCGACGGCTACCCGCGCCTGGCACCCACCGGTACCCCGGTGCTGGTGGCCGGCAAGCGCAGCCAGCTGATTGGCCGCGTGTCGATGGACATGCTGTGCATCGACCTCACCGATGTGCCCGAGGCCGGGCTGGGCAGCCCGGTGGAGTTGTGGGGCAAGCATGTGCTGGCCAGCGACGTGGCGATCCAGGCGGGCACCATCCCGTATCAGATCTTCTGCAACCTGCGTCGGGTGCCGATGGTGTACAGCGGCAATTGAGGCGCCAAAGCGGACGGGCTGCGGGTCGAAGTGTTGTAAATACTGAACGCTGTTGCGATGATACCGTTCAATTTCGACCCCACGTGTTCGTTTAGGAGGGCCCAGGCCTTGGACGTCGGTGAACGACTGCAAGCCATTCGCAAGCTCAAAGGCCTGTCTCAACGCGAGCTGGCCAAGCGGGCGGGCGTGACCAACAGCACCATCTCGATGATCGAGAAGAACAGCGTGAGCCCTTCGATCAGCTCGCTGCGCAAGGTGCTGGGCGGTATTCCGATGTCGATGGTGGAGTTCTTTTCCGAAGAGCTGCAGCCCGAGAACCCGACCCAGATCGTGTACAAGGCCAACGAACTGATCGATATATCCGACGGCGCAGTCACCATGAAGCTGGTCGGCAAGGCCCACGCCAGCCGCGCCATTGCCTTTCTAAACGAGATCTACCCGCCCGGTGCCGACACCGGCGAAGAGATGCTCACCCACGACGGCGAAGAGACCGGCATCCTGCTCGAAGGGCGTCTGGAGCTGGTGGTGGGGCTTGAAACCTTCATCCTCGAGGCGGGCGACAGCTACTATTTCGAGAGCACCAAGCCGCATCGATTCCGCAATCCCTACGATGAGCCGGCCCGGCTGATCAGTGCCGCCACCCCGGCCAACTTCTGAGCCCACGCGCGTCGCCAATGCGCGGCGGATTGTCGCGGCTAAACCCCTTTGGTCTTTAGGGTTGTTTCGGTGAGGCGGGGTTCCCGCTATACTTGCGCGGCCTGCGAAACCGTGGCCGCGGGCGTGACTAGCCACCATGAGGGTGTACGCGTGAATCTAATCAAGACAATGCTGGCCGTACCAGCAGCCGTAGTAGCCCTATGGGCCGTCAACGCCCAGGCTGTGACCAATGACGACATCGCCAAGCGGCTGGAGCCGGTCGGTCAGGTGTGTGTACAAGGGCAGGAATGCAAGGGCATGGAAGTGGCCGCCACTGCCGGCGGTGGCGGTGCCAAGACCCCGGATGAAGTCATCGCCAAGCACTGCAACGCGTGCCATGGCAGCGGTCTGCTGGGCGCACCGAAGATCGGCGATACCGCCGCCTGGAAAGAGCGCGCCGACCACCAGGGCGGCCTGGACGGCATCCTGGCCAAGGCCATCACCGGCATCAACGCCATGCCGCCAAAAGGCACCTGTGCCGACTGCTCGGATGACGACCTCAAGGCCGCCATCGAGAAGATGTCCGGCCTCAAGTAAGCCCGACGCTGCAGCTACAAGGCCCGCCACGTGCGGGCTTTGTCGTTTCTGACGCTGGCCATTGCAGCAAACGCGGGGCATGCTCGGTCCAACCCTGGAATCACGGATGCCTAGGAGGCCGAGATGGCGCACCGCTGTTCGATCGAGATCGCCGTGGACGAAGTGCTGGCGCGTTTGCCGGCGCACATCCACATGGGCCTGCCACTGGGCCTGGGCAAGCCCAACAGCTTCGTCAATGCGCTGTATGCACGGGTGCGTGAGCTGCCCGAGCGGCAACTGACCATCTACACCGCACTGAGCCTGGGCCGCCCGGACCTGGGTGACGGCCTGCAGCGGCGCTTTCTCGAACCCTTCGTGGAGCGCGTGTTCGCCGACTACCCCGAACTGGAATACCTGCAGGACCTGCGCCGCGACCGGTTGCCGGCCAACATCCGCGTCGAGCAGTTCTTCATGCAGCCGGGCAGCATGCTGCACAGCCACATGGCCCAGCAGGACTACGTCAGCAGCAACTACAGTCATGCGGCCCGCGACATCAATGCCAAGGGCCTGAACCTGGTGGCGCAGATCGTTGCCGCCCACCCCGAGCGCCCCGGGCACCTGAGCCTGAGCTGCAACCCCGACATCACCCTCGACCTGCTGCCGATGATCGCGCGCCGGCGTGCAGCCGGCGAAACCATCCTGATGCTGGGGCACGTGCACGACGAGCTGCCCTACATGCCGGGCGACAGCGAACTGGCGCAGGACGATTTCGACCTGTTGATCGACGCCCCGGAAACCACTCGGCTGTTCTCCACGCCGAACATGCCCGTCACCACCCAGGACCACTTCATCGGCGTGCACGCCAGCACCCTGGTGCGCGACGGCGGCACCCTGCAGATCGGCATCGGCGCCATGGGCGATGCGCTGGCCGCCGCGTTGCTGGCGCGCCAGGGGGATGCGCCGGAGTACCAGGCGCTGCTCGCCGACCTCGACCTGGCGCCCTGGCAGGTGCTGATCGAGCGTGAAGGCGGCACTGCGCCGTTTGCCCAGGGCCTGTATGGCTGCAGCGAGATGTTCGTGAACGGATTGCTCGCGCTGGCGGAGGCGGGCGTGGTGCGCCGGCCGGTGGCCGACGGGGTGCTGGTGCATGGCGGTTTCTTCCTCGGGCCGCAGGCGTTCTACCAGCGCCTGCGCGAGATGCCGCTGGCGCAGCGCAAATCCTTTGCCATGCACGCGATCAGCTTCATCAACGAGCTGTACGGCGACGAGGCCCTCAAGCGCGAACAGCGCCGCGATGCACGCTTCATCAACACGGTGTTCACCATGACCCTGATGGGGGCGGGGGTGGCCGACCAGCTCGAGGACGGTCGCGTACTGAGCGGGGTGGGCGGGCAGTACAACTTCGTCGCCCAGGCCCACGCGCTGGAAGGCGGGCGTTCCATCCTGCTGCTGCGCAGCTGGCGCGAAGCCGGCGGGGAGGTCAGTTCCAACCTGCTGTGGACCTACGGGCACTGCACCATCCCGCGGCATCTGCGCGATATCGTGGTGACCGAATACGGCATTGCCGACCTGCGCGGGCAGACCGACGCCGAGGTGATTGCGCGGTTGCTGGCGATCAGCGATTCGCGGTTTCAGCCCGGGCTGATGGAGCAGGCGAAAAAGGCCGGCAAGCTGGCGCAGGATTTCGAGCTGGATGCGCGCTTCACGCAGAACACGCCGCAGCGGCTGGAGGCATTGCGTGGGCGGCATGCGCGGTTGTTTGCCGAGTATCCGCTGGGCAGCGATTTCACCGCTGAAGAGAAGGACCTGCTGCGCGCGCTGAACTGGCTCAAGAGCAAGTTCAAGTTGAGCGAGGCGCTGGAGCTGGGCAAGGCGGCACTGGATGCGCCGGGGCCGGAGCGGTATCCCGAGCATCTGCGGCGCATGGGCCTGAGCGAGCCGGACGGGCTGAAGGAGGACCTGTACCAGCGGTTGCTGCTGGCGGCTTTGCAAACTACCGCGTAGAACGCTTTCGCCGGCAAGGCCGGCTCCTGCAGGCGGTGGAGCACCTGTAGGAGCCAGCCTTGCTGGCGAAGCGGTCGGTAAGCCTTACTCGATAAAGCTGACCACACCACCGTCCAGCGACTTCACCCGGGCCAGCGACTCGACGCGATAGCCCTGGCTGTCCAGCTCGGCACGTCCGCCCTGGAACGACTTCTCGATCACGATGCCCAGCCCGGCCACGGTTGCGCCGGCCTGCTTGATGATCGAGATCAGCGCCTGCGACGCCTTGCCGTTGGCCAGGAAGTCGTCGATCACCAGCACGCGGTCGCTGCTGTTGAGGTGACGCGGCGAAATCGCCACGGTGTTCTCGGTCTGCTTGGTGAACGAGTACACCGAAGCCACCAGCAGGTTCTCGGTCAGGGTCAGCGACTGGTGCTTGCGGGCGAAGATCACCGGCACGCCCAGCTTCAAACCGGTCATCACCGCCGGGGCAATCCCCGAGGCCTCGATGGTGACGATCTTGGTCACGCCCGCATCGGCGAACAGACGGGCGAACTCGTCGCCAATCAGTTGCATCAGCGCAGGGTCGATCTGATGGTTGAGAAACGCATCGACTTTGAGAACCTGATCGGAAAGCACGATGCCTTCTTCGCGAATCTTCTGGTGCAGTGCTTCCACTGGTGTAATTCCTCGATGTAGCCAAAAGGCCCCGGCAACAAGCCAGGGCAAAGGTGGATTATCTATCGTTTGAGCATGGCGCGGATATCGGCCAGGGCCGTATTGCCACGCACGGCTTTGACTTCCGTGGGTGTATCGTCCAGGCCTTCCCAGGCCAGGTCGTCATCGGGCAATTCATCGAGGAAGCGGCTTGGCGCGCAATCGATGATCTCGCCGTACTGCTTGCGCTTGGCGGCAAAGGTGAAGGCCAGGGTCTGGCGTGCGCGGGTGATGCCCACGTAGGCCAGGCGCCGCTCCTCCTCGATGGTGTCGGCCTCGATGCTGGAGCGGTGCGGGAGGATTTCCTCTTCCATGCCCATGATGAACACGTAGGGAAACTCCAGACCCTTGGAGGCATGCAGCGTCATCATCTGCACGCCCTCGGCGCCTTCTTCCTCTTCCTGCTGGCGTTCGAGCATGTCGCGCAACACCAGCTTGCCGATGGCTTCCTCGATGGTCATGCCGCCTTCCTCGTCCTTCTCGAGGGTGTTTTTCAACGCCTCGATCAGGAACCAGACGTTGCCCATGCGAAAGTCCGCGGCCTTGTCACTGGAACTGTTGGTACGGATCCAGTTCTCGTAGTCGATGTCGGTCACCATGCTGCGCAGCGCGGCGATCGGGTCTTCCAGCGCGACCTGCTCGCGCACCTTGTCCATCCAGCGTTTGAAGCGCTGCAGGCGATCGGTGAAGCGGCTGTCCAGATGCTCGCCCAGGCCCAGCTCCTCGCTGGCGGCATACATCGACACCTTGCGCTCGGTGGCGTAGTTGCCGAGTTTTTCCAGGGTGGTGGAGCCGATTTCGCGGCGCGGCACGTTGATCACGCGCAGGTAGGCGTTGTCGTCGTCCGGGTTCACCAGCAGGCGGAAGTAGGCCATCAGGTCTTTTACTTCCTGGCGCCCGAAGAAACTGTTACCGCCCGACAGGCGGTAGGGGATCTGGTGGTGCTGCAGCTTCAGCTCGATCAGCTTGGCCTGGTAGTTGCCGCGGTAGAGGATGGCGAAGTCGCTGTACGGGCGGTCGGTACGCAGGTGCAGGCTGAGGATCTCCATGGCCACGCGCTCGGCCTCGGCTTCCTCGTTCTTGCAGCGGATCACGCGGATCTCGTCGCCGTGGCCCATCTCGCTCCACAGCTGCTTCTCGAAGGCGTGGGGGTTGTTGGAGATCAGCACGTTGGCGCAGCGCAGGATGCGGCTGGTGGAGCGGTAGTTCTGCTCCAGCATCACCACCTTCAGGGACGGGTAGTCGTCCTTGAGCAGCATCAGGTTTTCAGGGCGCGCGCCCCGCCAGGCATAGATCGACTGGTCGTCGTCGCCCACCACGGTGAACTGGTTGCGCGTACCGATCAGCATCTTCACCAGCAGGTACTGGCTGGCGTTGGTGTCCTGGTATTCGTCCACCAGCAGGTAGCGCACCTTGTTCTGCCACTTCTGCAGAATGTCGGGGTGGTCCTGGAACAGCTTGACCGGCAGCAGGATCAAGTCGTCGAAGTCGACCGCGTTGAACGCCTTGAGCGTGCGCTGATAGTGCGCATACACGATGGCGGCGGTCTGCTCCTTGGGGTTGCGCGCGTTCTCCAGGGCCTCGGGCGGCAGGATCAGGTCGTTCTTCCAGGCGCCGATCATGTTCTTGATCTCGTCGACGCCATCGTCCCCGGAGTATTCCTTCTGCATGATGTCGGTCATCAGGGCCTTGACGTCGGTTTCGTCGAAAATCGAGAAACCCGGCTTGAAGCCCAGCCGTTCATGCTCCTTGCGAATGATGTTCAGGCCAAGGTTGTGGAAGGTCGATACCGTCAGGCCGCGCCCCTCGCCGCCGCGCAGCAGGGTGCCCACGCGCTCCTTCATCTCGCGCGCCGCCTTGTTGGTGAAGGTCATGGCCACGATGTACTGGGCACGGATGCCGCAGTTCTGGATCAGGTGGGCGATCTTGCGCGTGATCACGCTGGTCTTGCCGGAGCCAGCACCGGCGAGCACCAAAAGAGGGCCGCCGACGTAGCTCACGGCTTCCTGTTGCCGGGGGTTGAGTCGGGACATGACGTTAACCGGGGGTCGCTGAAAAATAGCCGGGCATTTTAGCAGGCGCAGAGCAATTGTGCCGCGACCGTCTGACAGTGTGACGTACCACGCGATCTTAATTTGCCGCTTTTGATACTTTCCCGCAGGATGCGTGGCGAAATACCGCGGGATCAGGACGAAGGAATGTCGTGAGTTAAAGTGAAAACCATTTACATTTGATGGTTCAGGATCGAGCATCCCGCCCACATCGTCATTGACCGCGTTCTCGTGCTAAGGAGCCAGCTTGTCTACGCTTGTCCAACCGTTGCGTCTGCTTCTGCTGGCGGACGGGCCGCACTGGGCCGTTGCCCTTGGTGAATGCCTGCTGCCGCTGGGCGGTGGCGCGGTGCTGGTGACCGCACCCGGCTGGGACGCGGTCGACAGCCTGTTCGCCCGCGACCGCAACGCGCTGGTGCTGGCCACCCCGGGCTTGCAGCCGGCGCCGGGGCGTTGCGACCTGCCCATGGTGCTGCTGCTGGAGCAGGAGCCGCCCGAGGCGCCGCCGGGGGTGAGCGACTGGCTGGTGTTCGAGCAGTTGAGCGGCGACATGCTGCGCCGCTGCCTGCGCCATGTGCGCGAGCGAGGTGTGCTCGAAGCCACCCTGCAGCGCCTGGCCGAGCAGGACCCGCTGACCGGCATTGCCAACCGCCAGGGTTTCCAGACCCTGCTGGCCGCGCGCCTGGCCGAAAACGACGGGCGCGGTGTGGCCCTCGGGCACCTGGACCTGGACAACTTCCGCCACGCCAACGATGCCCTCGGCCACCAGGCCGGTGACCGCCTGATCCTGCAGGTGGTCAGCCGGCTCAAGCGCCAGCTCGAGGCAGGCGATCAGGTGGCGCGCCTGGGCAGCGACGAATTCGCCCTGCTGATCGACACCCGGCGCGAGCCGCAGCGTGCCGAGTGGATGGCCGAGCGCATCACCGAGGCCCTGGCCGAACCCTACTGGATCGACGGCGAAAGCCTGCTGCTGGGGTGCAGCCTGGGCGTGGCGCATGCCCGTGCGCAGGCTGGTGCCGACCCGCTGATGTGGCACGCGCACATCGCCATGCAGCAGGCCAAGAGCACCCAGGGCTGCACCTTTCACATCTTCAACGAGCGCATCAACCGCAACGCACGCAGCCTGGCCGACCTGGAAAGCGAGCTGCGCCGAGGCCTGCGCCGCGACGAACTGGAACTGCACTACCAGCCACGCCTGGACCTGAGCGACGGGCGGATCGTCGGCCTGGAGGCACTGGTGCGCTGGCGCCACAGCGAGCGTGGCCTGCTGCCACCGAGCGAATTCGTGCCGCTGGCCGAGCAGAGCGGGCTGATCGTGCCGCTGGGGTACTGGGTGATCTCGCGTGCCCTGCGCGACATGCAGGCACTGCGCGAGCAGGGGCTGGCGCCATTGCACATGGCGGTCAACCTGTCATTTCGCCAGTTTCAGGACAGCCAGCTGCTGGCCACGCTGGGGCGGCTGATCGTCGAGCACGGGGTGGATGCGGGCTGGCTGGAGTTCGAGCTGACCGAGACCGCAGTGATGCGGCGCAACGACCTGGTCAAGCAGACCATGGACGCGCTGGGACGCTTGGGGGTGCGGTTTTCGCTGGATGACTTCGGCACCGGCTTTTCGTCGTTCGTGCACCTGAACAGCCTGCCGATCGCCCTGCTCAAGGTCGACCGCAGCTTTGTCGGTGGCATGGAGCAGCGCGAAGAGAACCGCAAGCTGGTGCACGCCATGATCAACCTTGCGCACAACCTGAACCTGGAGGTGGTGGCCGAGGGCGTGGAGACCGAGGAACAGCTGGCGTTGCTGCGCAGCTTTGGCTGCGACCAGGTGCAGGGCTTTCTGATCAGCCGGCCGTTGCCGATCGAGCAACTGGTCGAGTATCTGGTGCAGGGGGCGGGGCAGGGCGCAGTGGCGCTGTAGCCCCCGTCGCCGGTATGCGCGAAACAGGGTAGGAGCCGGCCTTGCCGGCGAACAGGCCCTCAAGGTTGTACAGAAACCTGTGCCATCTGCGAACTGCCCAGCAACCGCCGCATCCGCCACTCGAACGCCACCGTCAGCCCGATTGCCGCACACGCCAACCCCAGCGCCAGCCCCCACCACACGCCTACCGCGCCGCCGCCCATGGGAAACGCGAACACCCACGCCGCCGGTGCGCCGATCAGCCAGTACCCGGCCAACCCCACCAGGAACGTGGTCTTGGCGTCCTTGAGCCCGCGAATAGAGCCCATCGCGATGGTCTGAATACCGTCGAACAGCTCGAACCACGCCGCCACCATCAACAGGCTCACCGCCACCCGGATCACATCGGCGAAGGCCGGGTCCTGGCGGTCCAGAAACAGCCCCACCAGCGCCTCGGGCATCAGCCAGAACAGCAGCGAGAAACCGAGCATCATCGCCGCGCCAAAACCGATGCCCACGCGCCCGGCCTGACGCGCCGCCAGCAGGCGGTCGGCGCCGTAATGCAGGCCCACACGCATGGTCACCGCGTATGACAGGCCCGCCGGGATCATGAACGCGGTCGACACGATCTGCAGGGCGATCTGGTGCGCGCCCAGGTCGGTGGTGCCCATGGTGCCGATGCACAGCGCTGCGAAGGCAAACAGCCCGACCTCCACGGTGTAGGTGCCACCAATCGGCAGGCCCAGGCGCCACAGCTCGCGCAACGCCGGCAGGTGCGGGCGGCTCAGGCCCTGGCGTATCGGGAAGTCCGCGTAGGCCGGATGGCGGCGGATGTACAGCGCCAGTGCGATGGCCATGGCATTGGCCACCAGCGCGGTCACCAGGCCGATGCCCATCAGGCCCAGCTTCGGCAGGCCGAACATGCCTTCGATCAAGGCGTAGTTGAGCAGGAAATTGACCACGGTGCCGACCAGGCTGATCACCATCACCGGCGTCGAACGCCCCAGTGCACTGGTGAACCCGCGCAACGCCATGAAGCTCAGGTAGCCGGGCAGGGCCAGCGGCAGCACCAGCAGGAACTGGCTGGCAAAAGCCACGTTGCCCGGTGTCTGGCCCAGCATCAGCAGCACCGGCGACAGGTTCCACAGTACCAGCGCGGCGACGATGGCCATGCCCCAGGCCAGCCACAGCCCGGCCTGGGTCAGGCGCGTGGCACCGGGGTTGTCGCCCGCACCCTGGCGAATCGCGACCAGGGTACCGACGGCGGCAATCACTCCCAGGCAGAAGATCGACACGAAGGAATAGCTGGCCGCGCCCAGCCCGCCACCAGCCAGGGCCTCGGGGCTGATTTTGGCCATCATCAGGGTGTCGGTGAGCAGCATCAGCATGTGCGCCAACTGCGAGGCGATCAGCGGCCCGGCCAGCCGTAGCAATGCCTTGAGTTCGGTAACGGGCGCAGCCTGCATGATGCAGCTCCTGAAAAGGGAAGGGTGAGCCGTGGATTCTCGGCCTTTGCGGGCCATTGCACAAAAGGATAAAAACGATCATTGGCATGATTAAAACTCATGTGAGTATGATTCGTGCCAACCCGTATTTCATTGCTGGAGCACGCCCGCATGTCACGCCGTTTACCGCCTCTCTACGCCTTGCGGGCGTTCGAGGCCGCTGCCAGGCACAGTTCGTTCACCCGTGCCGCCGATGAGTTATCGATAACCCAGAGTGCGGTCAGCCGGCACATCCGCACGCTGGAGGAGCACTTCGCCTGCCGGCTGTTTCTGCGCAATGGCCGCACCCTGCAGTTGAGCGAGGCGGCGCGCCTGCTGTTGCCCGGTGTGCGCGAGGGTTTCGCCGCACTTGAGCGTGCCTGCAACACCCTGCACAGCGAAGATGGGGTGATCCGCATGAAGGCCCCTTCGACCCTGACCATGCGCTGGCTGCTGGCGCGCCTGAGCCGTTTTCGCCACTTGCAGCCGGGCAACGAGGTGCAGCTCACCAGTGCCTGGATGGACGTCGACCATGTGGATTTCAACCATGAACCCTTCGATTGCGCAGTGCTGTTGGGCGACGGGCATTTTCCGCCGGACTGGGAAGTCAGCCCGCTGTTCCCTGAACTGCTGATACCGGTGGGTGCGCCCGCGCTGCTTGATCAGACGCCCTGGGACGTGGAGCAGTTGAAGGCCTGCGAACTGCTGCATCCCACGCCCGACAAGCGCGACTGGCGCAGCTGGCTGGCGCAGATGGGGCTGACCGAACAGGTCTCGCTCAAGGGCGGCCAGGTGTTCGATACCCTCGAGCTGGGCATGATCGCTGCCGCGCGAGGGTATGGTGTGTCGATGGGGGACTTGCTGATGGTGGCCGAGGATGTCGCCCAGCGGCGCCTGAGCCTGCCCTGGCCGACGGCGGTGGCCAGCGGCCTGAATTACTACCTGGTGTGGCCACGCACGCGTCCCGGTGGCGAGCGTCTGCGCCGGCTCAGCGACTTCCTGCAGGGCGAGGCCCGTGCGATGGACCTGCCCAAGGTGCAGATACTGGGGGCAAATGAGCCCAACATCGGCGATTGAACGTTTGCGCAGAATATCCCTGTGATGCACTCAAGTAATCGATGACGCCGCCGAATCAGTGGGGTCGAGAGCCGCAACCAGAATGGCTCACTTCCCCATGCCGACGGTGCAGCGTGATCAGGATGATCCGGCCCCCATTGCCAGGAGCTTCCATGTCCCAACCCCGTGCCCGAATTGCCTCGCAACTCGGTATTGCCCTGGCCGCCGTGCTGGCGGTCGTCATTACCGGCAGTACGCTGTTTGCCCTGCGCTCGCTCGACAGCGCCAACCTGATCACCCGCCAGGAACACCTGGCCAGCGAGGCGCGGCTGCTCGCCGACCAGCTCGACACGTTCCACAGCACCTTGCGCGAGAGTACCCAGCGCCTCAGTGGCCTGTTCGAAAAACGCTTTGCCGGCGGGCTGTGGCTTGCCTCCGACCAGTCACTCAGCGTGGCTGGAGTGGCCACGCCGGCGCTGTACCTGGCGGACCATGCGCTGAACAACGATTTTCGCGAGGTTGACGACTTTCGCCAGATGACGGCGGGTGTTGCCACCGTGTTCGTGCGCAGCGGTGAGGACTTCATTCGTATCAGCACATCGCTGACCAAGCAGGACGGCAGCCGCGCCATCGGCACTCAGCTCGATCACCAGCACCCGGCCTACGCGCGGCTGATGGCCGGGCAGCCCTACGTGGGGCGTGCCGTGCTGTTCGAGCGCTCGTACATGACCCAGTACACACCGGTGCGTGACGTGTCGGGTCGGGTCATCGCGGTCCTGTTCGTCGGCTTCGACTATACCGACGCGCAGAACGCCCAGTTCGACAACCTCCGGCGCTTCCGTATCGGCCAGACGGGTTCGCTGGCGCTGCTGGACGAACAGCAACACTGGTTGGTGGCGCCGGCAGGTGTCAGCGACACGGCACTGGCTGCCCACCAACTGGGCGGGTTTGCCGCGCATGCAGGGGAAGGGCGCTTCTGGAACGATGGGGTCGAAACCCTCTACAGCGTGGCCATGCCCTTTGCCGACGGCCCGTGGACAGTACTGGCAAGCATGCCCAAGGCCGAGATTCGTGCCGTGACCTGGAGCGTGGGCGCAAGGTTGGCCATTGGCAGCCTGCTGGCCATGATGCTGGCGGTGGGCGCCACCCTGTGGCTGCTGCGCCGCAAGCTGCGGCCGCTGGCCGACCTGGTGCGTCAGGCCCAGGCCCTGGGCGCGGGCGACCTGAGTGCCCGCCTGGCGGTGGCCAGCCACGACGAAATCGGCCAACTGGCGCGCAGTTTCAATCAGATGAGCGAAGCGCTGGCGAGCACTGTGCTGCACATTCGTGATGCCTCGCAGCAGGTCAGCCAGCGTGCTCAGGCGCTGGCGGGGCTGTCGTCGGGTGCTTGCGAGGGCATGGAGCAGCAGTCGGGCGAAATCACCAGCATGGCCGGTGCAGTCGAGGAGTTCAGCGCCACCTCCCTGAACATCGCTGACAACATGGGCAGCACCGAACGCATGGCCCAGGACAACGCGCAGCAGACGCGCATTGGCCGTGCATCGATGGACGAAGCGTCCACCTCGTTGCAGCAGATCGCGCAGGCGCTGGGCAGCACCGCGACAGTGATCGATACCCTTGGGGTGCGCTCGAAGGAGATTGGCGGCATTGTCGGCACCATCACCTCGATTGCCGAGCGGACCAACCTGCTGGCGCTGAACGCGGCCATCGAGGCGGCACGGGCGGGCGAGCAGGGGCGCGGGTTCGCCGTGGTGGCGGACGAGGTGCGCAACCTGGCGGCGCGCACCCGCGAAGCCACCGACGAGATCTCCGGCATGATCGCCAGCATTCAGCAGGAGACCGGCAACGCCATCAGCACCATGGAGCAGGGCAACCGCTTGATGGAGGACGGCTTGCAACGCAATGCCAAGGTCGCCGAGGCCTTGGCGCGCATCGACGAGCAGAGCCGGGCGGCGGGGCAGCAGTTTGCCGCGATCACCACCGCGACTCAGGAGCAGAGCAGCACGGCGACGTTGCTGAGCAGCAACTTGCAGAGTATTGCGCTGGCCAACAGCGAGCAGCGCGAGGTGGCAGCCAACCTGGCGGCTACGGCGCGGGAGCTGGAGGGCTTGGCGGGGCAACTGCGGGCAGAAGTGGGGCGGTTTGAGGTGGGGCATTGAGGGCCCCTTCGCCGGCAAGACCGGCTCCTGCAGTGTAGGAGCCGACCTTGCCGGCGAAGCTGTTAAATCAGCCCAGGCAGGTTCAACGCCTGCGCACACGCTGTCAGCGAGCGCCGCTCGCTCTCGGCATACAGCGCCAGCTCATCCTGCACCGACTTGCCCAGCGCCTGCTCGAACGCGTCGCGGTTGGCATTGCTGCCGTACTCGCTCTGCGCGCCTTCGCCCAGGTTGGACTGGAAGATCCCCGCCGCACTCACCGGCAGGAAGTCCTCGTAGACCAGGGCTTCGAAGTGCACATGCCCGGCTTCGATCAACGCGTTCAGCGAGGTCGGCCGCTGCGCCTGGTCGCGGGCACTCAGGCCGGCTTCGGTCGGGAAGTAGCGGAAGTACGCCAGCCCCTGCTCGCGCATCTGCGCCAGGTCGTCCGGGAAGGCTTCGAAACGCTTGCCCAGCAGGCTCATGTAGCGCTCGGCATTGGCCTCGGCCGGCACGCCGCCCAGGTCGGCCCGCGCTGCGTCCAGCAACTGGTCGTACAGCACGCGACCCTTGGGGGTCAGCGCCGCGCCGCGTTGCTCGATCTCGCCGAAGCGTGCGGTATGGCTGCCCCCTTCGCTGCCCTGCTGGTCGGTGAATGCCACGCGCTCCTGCAAGGCCTTGAAGCTGGTCTGACGCAACAGGATCGGGCAACGACGCGGTGGCGGGCCCTCGATCACGGCCTTGGGCGGAATGCCCTTGGCCGGCATGCCGACCTGGATCGCATCGATGTCCAGGGTGCGCGGCGTCAGGTGGTTGATGTGCGGGCCCTTGAAGGCCACCACATCGGCGATCAGGCGGTGCTGGTCGTGCAGTTGCTGGTACTGCTCGGCCGTGACCGTCGCGTCGTAGTGCCAGCGGAAGGTGTGCAGTGCTTCATTGACGAACGCCTCGGCGTCGGCGGCATTCAGGCCTGCGTCGGCTTCGAACTGGGCAATCAGCTGCAAGGCACGCGGGGTGAAGATCTGCCGCTTGGCCAGGATCGATGCGGCCAGCTCGCGCAGGGCCGGGTTGTCGATCAGCTCCAGGCGCAGCAGCGAGGTGAACACGCGGAACGGGCTGATGTGCAGCGACTGCTCGTGCACCGCGCGAAACGCGGTGGAGTGCACCGGTACGCCGGCCGAGCTGAGGTCGTAGTAGCCCACCGGGTACATGCCCATCACCGCGAACAGGCGGCCGATGGTCGCCAGTTCCTGGGCGGTGCCGACGCGGATGGCGCCGTGGCGTTCCTGGTCCAGGCGTTCGATCTCGCCGGTCCAGCGTAGCGCCTCGGCCACCTTGGGCTGCTGGGTCATCACCTGTTGATTGATCTCGCTCACCAGTTCCAGCAGGGTGCCGTAGAGCGGCACCTCCTGCTTGTACATGAGCGACATGGCCGCGGAAAACTGCGCGCGAATGCTGTCCGGGCTGACGAAATCTTGAGCGGGCATCGAAAGCTTCCTGGTGGTAAAAGTCACCCTTACATGAAAGCGAGGAATGCAGGCCGGGCACAAGCGAAAAAAATTCGAGGGATCATTCCTGTAATTCAGGACCTCGGCGCGGTCGCCTGTTCACGGATCCATTCCACCAGGCTGCGCACCTTGGGTACCTCGGCGGCATGCTCGGCGAACGCCACAAAGTACGCGCCGCTGCTGCGCATCGCGTAGGGCCACGGTATCACCAGCTTGCCCTCGGCCAGTTCCTGCTCCACCAGATAGCGCGGCACCAGCGCCACGCCGCAGCCCGACAACGCGGCGCCCACGCACATATAGAAGGTATCGAAGCGCGGGCCGTGGTAGCTGTTGGCCGAGTGCAGGCCCTGTTCCAGAAACCACTCGTGCCAGGCCTCCGGGCGCGAGGTGCTTTGCAGCAACACGCGCTCGGCCAGCTCGCCGGCCTCGGTCAGGGTATGCCCCTGCAGCAGTTCCGGGGCGCACACCGGCACAACCTCGTCGCCGAACAGCTCGATGCACGTGGCCCCCGGCCAGGTGCCCTGGCCATAGAAGAACACCACGTCGGCGGTGTTCTGCAGCAGGGCGAAAGGCTCCATCTCGTTGCAGATATCCAGGTGTATATTCGGGTAGCGCTTGCCGAAGCCCTTCAGGTGCGGGATCAGCCAGCGCACGCCGAAGCTCGGCTGGGTGGCCACCTTGAGCACTTCGGTCTGCTGACCGTAGGACAGGATGTAGCGGCTGGACATGTCGACCTGGGTGAGGATCTTGTTCACCTCGGCCAGGTACAGCGCGCCCGCCGGGGTCAGCTGCAGGCGTCGGCGGATCCGCAGGAACAGATGATGGCGCAGCATGTCTTCGAGCTGCGCCACCTGCTTGCTCACCGCGCTCTGGGTCAGGTGCAGCTCTTGCGCAGCGCGGGTGAAGCTCAGGTGTCGGGCGGCCGCCTCGAAGCATTGCAGGGCGGCCATCGACGGCACCAGACGTTTGGACATAGCGGTATCACTCACCCGTCGAATCATTACCTGGCGGAATGATGTGCAGAATAAAGGTCGTTTGTAGCGCCAGAGTGATCGGATTAATACTGATCCCATCACCAATTACAACCACTCACCGCCTTGCAGGAGAAGAATAATGGTTGATGGATTGCTCGACCGCCTGGGTGTACCGGCCTCTGCCTACACCCATGGCAACCATCCCGTTCACACCCCGATCGACGGCAGCGCGATTGCCTCGGTGCACCTGGAGTCCAAGGCTCAGGTACTGGGCAAGATCGAACAGGCCGAACAGGCCTTCCTGGCCTGGCGCAACGTGCCGGCGCCGCGTCGCGGTGAGCTGATCCGCCTGTTTGGTGAAGTGCTGCGTGAGCACAAGGCGCAGCTGGGCGAACTGGTATCCATCGAAGCCGGCAAGATCACCCAGGAAGGCCTGGGCGAAGTGCAGGAAATGATCGACATCTGCGACTTCGCCGTCGGCCTGTCGCGCCAGCTGTACGGGCTGACCATCGCCTCCGAGCGCCCGGGCCACCACATGCGTGAAACCTGGCACCCGCTGGGCGTGGTTGGCGTGATCAGCGCCTTCAACTTCCCGGTGGCCGTGTGGGCGTGGAACACCACCCTGGCGCTGGTATGCGGCAACGCCGTGATCTGGAAGCCATCGGAAAAGACCCCGCTGACCGCACTGGCCTGCCAGGCGCTGTTCGAAAAAGCCCTGAAAGCCTTTGGCGAAGCGCCGCAAGGCCTGGCGCAGCTGATCATCGGCGACCGCGACGCCGGCCAGGCACTGGTCGACGACCCGCGCGTACCGCTGGTAAGCGCCACCGGCAGCACCCGCATGGGGCGCGAAGTCGGCCCACGCGTGGCGGCACGCTTCGGTCGCAGCATCCTCGAGCTGGGTGGCAACAACGCAATGATCCTGGCCCCGAGCGCCGACCTGGACCTGGCCGTGCGCGGCATTCTGTTCAGCGCCGTGGGTACCGCCGGGCAGCGCTGCACCACCCTGCGTCGCCTGATCGTGCACCGCTCCATCAAGGACGAAGTGGTGGCCCGCGTCAAAGCCGCCTACGCCAAGGTACGTATCGGCGACCCGCGCCAGGACAACCTGGTCGGCCCGCTGATCGACAAGGGTTCGTTCACCGCCATGCAGGACTCCCTGGCCCGTGCCCGTGATGAAGGCGGCAGCGTGTTCGGCGGCGAGCGCCAGTTGCAGCAGCAGTACCCGGATGCCTACTACGTGAGCCCGGCGATCGTCGAGATGCCTGGTCAGAGCGAGGTGGTGCGCCATGAAACCTTCGCGCCGATTCTCTACGTGCTGGCCTATGACGAGTTCGACGAAGCGCTGCGCCTGAACAACGAAGTGCCACAGGGCCTGAGCTCGTGCATCTTCACCACCGACCTGCGTGAGGCCGAGCGCTTCCAGAGCGCGGCGGGCAGCGACTGCGGCATCGCCAACGTCAACATCGGCACCAGCGGTGCCGAGATCGGTGGCGCGTTCGGTGGCGAGAAAGAGACCGGCGGTGGCCGTGAGTCGGGTTCCGATTCGTGGAAGGCCTACATGCGTCGTCAGACCAACACCGTGAACTACTCGCGCGAGCTGCCGCTGGCGCAGGGCATCGTGTTCGACTGATAACCGCGTCGGCCCCTTCGCCGGCAAGGCCGGCTCCTACCGCAACCGTGTAGGGGCCGGCCTTGCCGGTGAAGGGTACTTCCCGTTCCAAGGCCAACCAACGGAGGCGGCCATGACCGACCTGCGTCAAGAATGTCTGTGGGAGTTCGTCACTCCGCCTGCGGCGCCTGCCGCCGCACTGACGGCACAGATCAAGGCCGATGTGTGCGTGATCGGCGGGGGTATCACCGGTCTGTGCACGGCCATCAACCTGCTCGAGCAGGGCAAGTCCGTCGCGCTGCTCGAAGCCCGTGTCATCGGCCATGGTGGCTCGGGGCGCAACGTCGGGCTGGTCAATGCCGGCACCTGGATCCACCCCGACGATGTCGAGGCCACCCTGGGCCAGCAACAGGGCAGCCGCCTGAACAAGGTACTGGGTGAAGCCCCGGCCGAGGTGTTCGCCATGATCGAACGCCTGGGCATCGACTGCCAGGCACGCAACGAAGGCACCCTGCACATGGCGCACAACGCCAACGGCGTAGCCGACCTGCAGTCGCGTCACCAGCAATGGAGCCGACGCGGTGCCGATGTCGAGCTGCTGACCGGTGCGCAGTGCCAGGAATACTGCGGTACCGACAAGATTTCCGCCGCGCTGCTCGACCGCCGCGCCGGCACCATCAACCCCATGGGCTACACCCGGGGCCTGGCCGCTGCGGTACGCCGGCTGGGTGGGCAGGTGTTCGAGCAGTCCGCTGTCACCGGGCTCACCCGCGAAGGCAGCGCCTGGCTGGTGAAGACTGCCCAGGGCGCGGTCAGCGCCGACAAGGTGGTGATCTCCACCGGTGCCTATACCGAGGGCGACTGGACCGCGTTGCAGAAGCAGTACTTTCGCGGCTACTACTACCAGGTGGCTTCCAAGCCCCTGCAGGGCGCTGCGGCCGACAACGTGCTCAAGCACGGCCAGGGCTCGTGGGACACGCGCACGGTGCTCAGCAGCATCCGTCGCGACGACCAGGGCCGCCTGCTGCTGGGCAGCATGGGCCGGGTCGACAACAAGCCGGCGTGGTTCGTGCGCAGCTGGGCCGACCGCATCCAGGGGCACTACTTCCCGCAACTGGGCAAGGTCGACTGGGAAATGCACTGGACCGGCTGTATCGACTTCACCCCGGACCACCTGATGCGCCTGTTCGAACCGGCCCCGGGCATCGTTGCGGTCACCGGCTACAACGGCCGTGGCAACACCACCGGTACTGTGATCGGCAAGGCCTTCGCACAGTACCTGCTGCAGGACGATCCGGATGCACTGCCGATCCCGTTCGCCCCGATGAAACCGGTATCGGCCCCGTTGCTGCGCACCGGCTTCTACGAAACCGGCTTTTCGCTGTACCACGCCGGGCAGTGCCTGCGCGTGCTGCTGTAACCCCCGCTCCAGTGCGCGGCCATCGACAGGGATGCCCTGGTCGATGGCCTTCGGCATTGCCCGCATGCCGTCCACCTGCCCGCATTTTCAACGCCCCGTACCGCTCGCGCCCGGTCGAGAATCATTAACACCCGCGATTTTTTCAATTGGACTGGATCCAATCGGTAGTGTCGTTTAGCCTTCGCCGCCATCATGAGCGCCTTTGCGCTGAACGCGCTCGCTAAAACGGACTTGAAGGGTGCCACTTGCACAACATTCCCCATATTCGCCTCCACCTGCGTGACCTGGTTCGTACCGAGTCCTTCGCCGAGCTGAACAGCTACTTCGATGCCCTGCAGGCCGAGTGGAGCAGCGCCGAGCCTGGCACCCACCATTATCTGGACACCGCCCGCACCGGCACGCTGTTCGACTTCAGTGTGACCCCGGCGCCGGAGATCGCACGCTTTCTGCAGGCCTGGGTCGCCGCCTGCCCGGATGCCTTCCATCCGCGCCTGTTCCTGGGCAACTACTGCTATGGCCGCGCCGGCAATATCCGCGGCAACGGCTGGGCCAACAGCGTGACCGACGACTGCTGGCTGGGCGCGGCGCTGGCCTGTGAACTGTCGGCGGTGCACCTGCTGGCGGCGCTCGAACGTTCGCCGCAGCCGGTGGCTGCAGGCGTCACCCTGATGGAGCTGTGCGCGCACTTCCACGAGCCGGCGTGGCTGAACGCGCTGTTCGGTGGCGAGCCTGCCAAGGGCATGGCCAGCGACAACCAGGACCCCGAAACACTGGAGATGGCGGTCGAACACCTGGCCCACTACGGCCTGACGCCATTGCAACAGGCCCCCACGGCGCTGCCGGCCGGCTTGCCGCAACGCCAGGCGCACGAGATGGACCAGGGGCAGGATTACTGGCTGCACCGCGTGATGGAGTGGCGCCCGGACTGCCTGGAAGCGCTGCTCAACTATGCCAACTACCTGTTGCCGCGCTGGGGCGGCAGCTACGAAGACATCGAAGGCTTTGCCAGCGGGCCGCTGTGCGCCGCGCTGAGCGAGGCGCAGCGCAATGCGATCCGCTGGCTGGCGTTCTACGACATCCACGAGGATTACCCCGCCAAGGAGGAATTCAACGCTGCACGCGAGTACCTCGAGCACTTCGAGGCCTGGCTGCAGCGCGACCTGCTGCCAGCTTACCGCGGTTATGCGCTGGGTTACTTCGGCCAGTTCTGCAGCTATTCGCTGGACAACCAGCCACGTGCGATGGCGATGCAGGTCGCGAGCGTGCAGGCCTTCCCCGAAGGCGAGTACTTCCGCCATGTCGAGGGGCCGTTCCACAGCTTCGTCTACCTCACCATGGTGGCCAACATGGCCGACGAAACCGGTGCCTTCAAGGTGGCGGTCGAGCGCATGTGCGCGATGAACGAGTTGGGCGTGCCGGTGGCGATCAAGGCTGTCGGTCACCAGTTCGGCCTGTGGGGTTTCGACAAGGACCCGCAGTGTGTGCCGGCCTTGCTGGACCGCGCGCGGGTGCTGGGCGAACACGACCTGGGGGACTCGGGCCTGGACATCGTCAGCCTGCCGTCATTCCTGTGGGACGGTGGGCGCCACGACGAGGGTTACTTCCTGGCGGTGCAATGGGGCGAGCGTGGCCTGCCGGGCGCGGCCTATTTCCTGCACGAGGTACACACCGGTGCCCGTGAAGAGGCCCCGCAACGCTATGTGGACGAGGGCGAAAGCCTGCGCTGGCTGGAGCGCGGTGCCCAGGACGGCTGCCCGCAGAGCATGTTCAACCTGGCCTGGAAAAAGCTCTTCGACGACGAACTGGACATGCGTGTGCGTGCCAACCTCGACGAGGTGCTGCGCCTGTTCGAAGGCGCCCGCCAATCGTCGCGGGCAGAACAGCGCGCGCGCATCCGCATCGGCATCCTGCTGCGCGACTTCGGCACTGCCGAAGAACAGGAAACCGGCGTGAAGTACCTGCGTTCGCTGGTCGACTGTGATGATGACTGGGTCTCGGCGCGTACCAGTGCCGAGATCGCACTGGCCTACCTGCGCGGGCAGGGCGTTCAGCAAAGCCGCTTCGCTGCCATCGAGTGGGCGCAGCATGCCGTGACCCAGTTGCCCGACAACGAAGGCATCCAAGAAGTCCAGTACGAGGTGCTCAACTCCCACAGCCTGCTCAAGAGTGTCACCAGCGTGTTCGGTGCGTTCCTGGGGCGTGGCAAGGTCGGCGCCGACGACCTGCCGCCCAAGCCGGCGCAGTAACGCCCATGGCCGCACTGCAACGGTTGCGACTTCGTGCCTGGCTGCTGCTGGGCAACGGCTTTCTGCTGGTGGGCGGGCTGGCCCTGTGCGCGCTGCCGCTGGCGATGTGCATGTGGCTGCCCGGTGCTGCGGGGCTGCTGGCCGGGTTCGTGACCCTGCCAGCGGGCATGTTCGGCTACAGCATGCTCAAGCTGCCCTTTGCGACGCGTGCCGATTCCAGCGAGGACGGCATCGCCCTGCAGGCAGTGGACGCGCCGCAGCTGTTCGAGGAAATCGAGCGGTTGCGCCTGGCACTCGGCGCGCCTGCGCTGGATGCGGTGTACCTGAACGACGACTTCAACGCCAGTATCCGCCAGCACCACGTACTGTTTCGCAGGACGCGCAACGTGATGTGGCTGGGCCTGCCCTTGCTCGACACGCTGTCGCCACGGGCCTGTGCGGCGATCCTGGCGCATGAGTGCGCGCACATCGCCCAGCGTCATGGCCGCTATGCCAGCCGCGTGTATTTCGCACGGCTGCAATGGCAGGCGGCGAGCGAGCGGCTGGAGCGCCATCGCTCGTTGTCGAGCGCGCCGCTGCGTCTGTTCGTGGGCTGGTACGTGCCGCGTTTTCTGGCCGTGAGCATGGATTTTGCGCGGCGCTGCGAGTACCAGGCCGACGCCGAGGCGGCGCGGGTAGGCGGGGTCGAGGCGATGCGCGAGGCGCTGGTCGGCCTGGCCTTGCAGGGGCGGGCACTGGAGCAGGCGTTCTGGCCCAAGGTGTTTCTTGCCGGCAGCGCCACGCCATTGACCGACCTGGCCCGCAGCGGTGCGCCGAGCCTGCCGCAGGACATTGCCGAGGCCCGCAGCTGGCTGCATGGCGCACTGTGCAACGAGACCGACGACAGCGATACCCACCCGGCGCTGGCCGACCGCCTGGCGGCGCTGGGGGGGGCACCCGATCAGCCCGATGCGGCACTGGTGTGGCAGCGCAGCCAGCCCAGCGCGGCGCAGGCCTGGCTGGGTGAGCAGCACCTGCCATTGGCGCAGCGCCTGGACGAACAGCAGGCCGATGACAATGCCCGGCATTGCCAGCGCGCCCGTGACGAGCGCGAGGCATTGGTGGCCGAGCAGCACGACCTGCAGCGCAAACGGCGTATCCGTGCGCTGTCGGGCCACGAGATTGCCCGGCTGGCCTGGCTGTACCGCACCCTTGGCGAGGCGGGCGATGAGGCGCTGCGTTTGCTGGAAGATGCACTGCAGCAGGCGCCGGACGCGGCGGTGCGCTATCAGCTGGCCGAGTGTCATGCCCAGGCCGGGCGCCCGGACGCCGCCGCAGCACTGTGGCGGCAGGTGGCCGAGCAGCGCGGGCCGTTGCAGCTGTACAGCCTGCGCAAGCTCAGCGTGCTGGCCCTGCGCAGCGATGACCGCGGCGCGGCCGAGCACTATCGGCGCGAGGCCGATGCCCTGCAGCGTGCCGATAGCGACGATGACGGTGAAGACGGCGAGTGGGTGCCCCACGACCTGGTGCCCGTGGAGCGCAACAAGCTGATCGAGACGCTCACGCCGCTGCTGAAACTGGCGACCGGCGTGTGGCTGCTGCGCGAGACCGGCACGCGGCGCTACATTTTGCTGGTACTGGCGCGGGACTCGCTGACTTTCCGCCTGGTCAGTCGCCTGACCGGCGAAGACAGCTACCTGCGCCGGGATTGCCAGCAGATGCTCAACCGCCTGCTGCCGCGCATTCGCCTGGACCTGGTGCCCGTGGTGATGTCGGCCGGGGATGCGCGGCTGGTGTTCTGCTCGCAGGCGTCGCAGCTGCGCTTGAGCGCGTTGCTGTAGCGCTCAGATTCGATTGGTAAATGCCTTATTGCCTGCTCTTCAACACTTGCCTGTTTTTGCGTCAGGGGCTTGGGGAGCCGGCGGTTTACCGTCCGTTACGGCTTGCTCAAGTTGAGCAGGCCTACGCCAAACATGAACCAGGCAAACCCAATGATGATCAGCCATGAGGTAATAGTCAGGCGCCTTTTGAGCGCAAGAGGGAATTCATGAAAGTCCTTCGGATCCAGCTGCCCTCGTTTGATGGAGCGTCTTGCATACAACATGATCCCGCTGAGTCCTGATACGATCATGCATCGAGAAATGAAGCCGTGTGTTCCCCATATCTGCAAGAATCTGGGCAGACAGTCACTGCGCCGAAAGGCGTGAAGCAAACTTGAAAAATGTCGAGAATGGGCAAGTTGTACCTCTGACAAGAGGCCCCCGATCCCCAAGAAGCAGGGGGTTAACATAAACGCCAGCGCCCAGTGGGACTCCCAGAAGGCCATCATGGCTGGGCGTGCTCATAGATAACTTCCCCTAGCCATTCACCACCTGACATACCACCCAGACTCCCTGCTAAAGCCCCTGCACCGACGATGGCGACACTACAAACGGTCGCACTCACCGGTCCTAAACTCAAGCAACCTAACGCGAAAACCCTGTTTGCAGCGGCGCCCCCCAGTGAACCAAAACTAAGCCCTCCCAAGAAACTGCCAGCCTCGGTGAAGCGTATCTTTTTACACGCCTTGGTTTCTCCAGCCATGCACGCCTCTCGAATCTTGAAGTACGAAGAAGCAGCACCTATCACTACGCCGATGTGCCCGCCGGTCTTCAGGTACGTTGACATCCTTGCCACCTTCTCCAGGTGCGTTGCATATCCCGGAATTTGTCCTGGGACGCCCGCTTTGCTCCAATGATGCACCAGACTCCTGCTCGATATTCCAAGGCCTCTGCGCAAGGTGTCATGGCTGCCCAGGTTCATCGGTTTGTTGAGGAAGGCTATCCGCAACTGCGCTTCCATTCGCTTGAAAAGTTCTTTACGGGAAGCGAAGAACTGTGGGCTTTTCAAATGGCCATGCTTGGAGAATTGCTGCTGATGCAAGAGCTCGACCTGATGCAGTGTATTCTTCAGGTCTTCGAATGACCTCGCCATCATGGCCTGGGCCACCCCCATCGACAGACTCACGTCACTTAGTAATCCTGCGATTTCGGCCTGGTGCCTCATCATGAAATCGGCCTCATCGGGGCTCAGACCGGCAAGACTATCTCGCGCCAGTTCTGCCGCTTCCATCAGATGCAGTTCCTCACGCGTACACATCTGTGCACTTCCTGGATCACCGATGACAAAGATTTCCCCTGCCTTGAAGCCGTTCTCAAAGGTTGGGTTGAGACGCTGCAGACGAATGGCCAGGTGCCTCTGCGGGTCAGCCAGCCCATGCAGCACCTGATTGAATGACTGGCTGTGCTGGACAATATGAAAGCCCGGCTCCAGTCTGGGCTGCGCGAATGTTGTCATTGTGCTGACTGCTTGTCGTGGTGAGGGAGTCGACTCAAATCCGAGCGTCGATGCGCTAGGCTGGAGTGGAATGCTGCTCCTGATGGCAGGCCCTTGATGTAGCGGTGCAATGACATAGTTGCTGCCCAGCGGACATTTGCACTGAACCAGTGAGCCATCCACGGCTGTGCTGAGGCCGTCCTGTCGCCAGCGCGATTCACCCTCGATGATCGTGCCTTCTGCACCGCAGTGAGGGCAGGGTGTGGTCCTGTCGCCTTCAAGTAGCCAAGGGATGTCGTGCACCTGGCCGCGCGCATGACTGGCTATGCAGATTGCACCTGTACTGGTGAGATCTCCGTCCAGACCTTGGCCCTTGCCGAAGATATTCATGCGCTGGCTCATGATTCACCCGCGCAATGGAAGCAATGGGAAAGGAGAACGTTTTTCTTGGTCATGAGTGGGTGTCGCAAGCTGGGAAGAGCGCAACTTAGCAGTTGCTTATCCCGGATTTTCCCGGCTTGGAACGGTAAGGAAAGGTCCTGCGTGATTTTAGGATTTGGACGTAATCAGGTGTGCCAGGCTGTCGCCGTGGCTGGTATCCGGGGCGATCACGGCGCCCAGTTGCAAACGCTTGGCCAGGGGCACCGCAATGACCGCGGCAAGCAGGAAGATGACGGCTGTTTGCAAAAGGCTGCCTTCGTGTGGCATCGCTCGGCTCCAGGGGGCTGCTACGGCGGCAGCGTTGAACAGTGAGGGCGCATGATGAGGCTGCGCCCGGCATTGCACAAACCGATGGGCGTCAAGGCACCTAAGGCCCGGGGCGGTACTGCAGGGCCTCGGCCAGGTGCACACGCGCAATGTGTGCGGCCTGTTCCAGATCGGCCAGCGTACGCGCCACCTTGAGCAGGCGGTGCGCGGCCCGTAGCGACAAGGTTAGTCGTTCGCACGCGGTTTCCAGCCAGTGCTGATCGTCAGTGGACAGCGCGCAGTGCTGGCGCAGGCCGGGCAGCTCGAGAAAGGCGTTGGCACAGCCCTGGCGCTGTTGTTGTCGTTCGCGTGCGGCAGCCACCTGCCCTGCGATGTGGGCACTGGCGGGGCCGTTGTCGGTGCAGTGCGAGAGCGCCGTGGCTTCACGGGCGACGGTCAGGTGCAGGTCGATGCGATCAAGCAACGGGCCGGAGAGCTTGTTGCGGTAGCGCTGGATCTGGTCACTGCTGCATCGGCAGCGACCGGTGGGGTCGCCATGGTAGCCGCAGGGGCAGGGGTTCATCGCTGCCACCAGTTGGAAGCGGGCCGGGAAGCGGATCTTGTCCTTGGCCCGGGCGATCACGATTTCGCCCGATTCCAGGGGCTCGCGCAGCACTTCCAGCACGCGCCGCTCGAACTCCGGCAACTCATCCAGAAACAGCACGCCATGGTGGGCCAGGGTGATCTCGCCGGGTTGCGGGCGGCTGCCACCGCCGACCAGTGCGGCCCCCGACGCCGAGTGATGCGGGTGGCGAAACGGACGCTGCGGCCAGCTGTTGAGCGGCAGCGGGCTGGCGACCGACTGGATGGCCGCCACCTCCAGCGCTTCGCGCTCGTTCAGCGGTGGCAGCAGGCCGGGCAGGCGGCTGGCGAGCAGGGTCTTGCCGGTGCCGGGTGGCCCGCTGAACAGCAGGTTGTGGGCCCCGGCCGCTGCGATCAGCAGGGCACGCTTGGCGGCAAGCTGGCCCTGCACCTCGTTGAGGTCGGGGTAGGGCTGGCTGTGCAGGACCAGGCCGTTGGCCTTGTAGGGTTCGAGGGGCTGCTGGCCGTTGAGGTGCGCGACCAGTTCCAGCAGGTGGTCTACGGCGTACACCACCAGGCCCGAAGCCAGGCAGGCCTCCTCGGCATTCTCCCGTGGCACCACCAGGGCGCGCCCGGCTTCGCGGGCGGCAAGGGCGGCAGGCAGCACGCCCTGCACGCAGCGCACCGCCCCCGACAGCGCCAGCTCGCCCAGGCATTCCACTGCGTGCAGCGAGGCGATCGGCATCTGCCCGTTGGCGGCCAGGATGCCCAGGGCTATGGCCAGGTCGAAGCGTCCGCCATCCTTGGGCAGGTCGGCGGGGGCGAGGTTGAGGGTGATGCGCCGCGCGGGGAACTCCAGGCCGGAGTTGAGGATGGCGCTGCGCACACGGTCCTTGCTTTCCTTTACCGTGGCTTCGGGCAGGCCGACCAGGGTCAGGTTGGGCAGGCCGTTGGCCAGGTGCGCTTCGATGGTGACCGCAGGGGCCAGTACGCCCACCTGGGCGCGGCTGTGGACAAGGGCGAGGGACATGCACACTCCATGATCGGGACAATGCCGCGTCCTGCGGCTGGGGCAAGGATAGTGGTGCGCGCGCAGGGTGCGCGGGGGAGAGTGAGTCGAGGTTTTGCAGCGGTTGACGGGGCCAGGAGCGCTGGTCAAGATCACGGCGCCCCGGTGCAGCCTTCGGGCCGCGACGGCGTGCGTGCCAATGGCTTCTATCGCCGCTTGGGGGTGGGAGGTGGTGGCGCAGTTGGAGGAGGGGGATGTGCGGTATGAGAAGGTGAGGCAGGCCCCTGCATGACCCTGCAGGCGCCGGCCCCGCCGACGAAGGCTGCGCTGCGCTCTACTCGGCAGCCGCCGGGTTCAGCCGCGCTTCCATCTCTTCGACCTTGGCCTCCAGCGCCTCCAGGCGTGCGCGGGTGCGGGCCAGCACTACCATCTGGCTGTCGAACTCCTCACGGCTGACCAGTTCCAGCTTGCTGAAACCACTTTGCAGCAGCGCCTTGAACTGGCTTTCCAGTTCGCTGCGCGGCTGCGCGGTGTCACCGCTGAACAGGCGCGAGGCCTGGTCGCTCAGGGCATCGAGAAAGGCTTTGGGCGCGAGCATGTTGGTCCGTCCGGTAAATGCAAAGAGGCGTCCAGTGTAACACGCACCCCCCGCCCGCTCGCCCCGCACGCTTTTCGCGCATTCCCCCGATCGGTAGCGCACCGTTTTTGTGCGTGTTTGCCCTGCTGGCGACTGGCCAATTCCAAGCAAGGCACGCAAGCCCTTGTAATTGGTGGCTTTGGCAGACATGGCAAGGTTTCTGCTTAGAGCCAAGTGACTCATGCACTGGTGTCGGGCCTTGGGATTGAGGCCGACGAAGCGTTACAAAGCCAGGCACTGCGCTTAGACTTGAGACGGGTTTGTTTTCCTGGGGCAAGTCCACCAATTCGGGAGAGAGTTTCATGAAGCTAGTCACTGCCATCATCAAGCCATTCAAGTTGGACGACGTGCGCGAGTCGCTGTCCGAAATCGGCGTGCAGGGCATTACCGTCACGGAAGTCAAAGGCTTCGGACGGCAGAAAGGCCACACCGAGCTGTATCGCGGTGCTGAATACGTAGTCGATTTCCTGCCCAAGGTGAAGATCGATGTCGCCATCGACGACAAGGACCTGGACCGGGTCATCGAGGCGATCACCAAGGCGGCCAACACCGGCAAGATCGGTGACGGCAAGATTTTCGTGGTCAATCTGGAACAGGCCATCCGCATCCGTACCGGTGAAACCGATACCGACGCGATCTAAGTAACGCCGCCCCAAACCCCAACGCCCCAGGAGATAACAATATGACTCTGCGTCAGTTCGCAGGGCTAGGAGCCCTTTTGTCCCTCGTAATGCCTGGCATGGCCATGGCAGAGGAGGCAGCCGCCCCCGTGCTCAACTCCGGCGACACCGCCTGGATGTTGACCGCCACCGCGCTGGTGCTGTTCATGACCATCCCGGGCCTGGCGTTGTTCTACGGCGGCATGGTGCGTTCCAAGAACGTGCTTTCGGTGATGATGCAGTGTTTCGCCATCACCGGCCTGATCAGCATTCTGTGGATGGTCTACGGCTACAGCCTGGCGTTCGATACCACGGGTATGGAAGAGGGCGTGGTCAACTTCAATTCCTTCGTCGGCGGGTTCTCCAAGGCCTTCCTGGCCGGCGTCACCCCCGCAAGCCTGACCTCGTTGTTCCCCGAGGCGGTGTTCATCACCTTCCAGATGACCTTCGCCATCATCACTCCTGCCCTGATCGTCGGTGCCTTTGCCGAGCGCATGAAGTTCTCGGCCATGCTGATCTTCATGGCCGTGTGGTTCACCCTGGTCTACGCACCGATCGCGCACATGGTCTGGTCCGGTGCCGGCGGCCTGATGTGGGACTGGGGCGTACTGGACTTTGCCGGTGGCACCGTGGTGCATATCAATGCGGGTATCGCGGGCCTGGTGGCGTGCCTGGTGCTGGGCAAGCGCAAGGGTTTCCCGACCACCCCGATGGCCCCGCACAACCTGGGCTACACCCTGATGGGCGCGGCCATGCTGTGGATCGGCTGGTTCGGCTTCAACGCCGGCTCCGCAGCCGCTGCCAACGGCACCGCCGGCATGGCCATGCTGGTGACCCAGATCGCCACGGCCGCCGCTGCGCTGGGCTGGATGTTCGCCGAGTGGATCACCCACGGCAAACCCAGCGCCCTGGGCATCGCCTCCGGTGTGGTGGCGGGCCTGGTGGCGATCACCCCGGCTGCGGGCACCGTAGGCCCGATGGGCGCACTGGTGATCGGCCTGGTATCGGGTGTGGTGTGCTTCTTCTGCGCCACCAGCCTCAAGCGCAAGATGGGCTATGACGACTCCCTGGACGCCTTCGGCGTGCATGGCATCGGCGGCATCGTCGGCGCGATTCTCACCGGCGTGTTCGCGGCCCCTGCACTGGGCGGCTTCGGTACCGTCGAAGATATCGGCGCACAGGTCTGGGTGCAGGCCAAGGGCGTGGGCTTCACGGTGATCTACACCGCCATCGTCACCTACGTGATTCTGAAGGTGCTGGACCTGGTGATGGGCCTGCGGGTCAACGAAGAGGAAGAAGCGGTCGGCCTCGACCTCGCGCAGCACAACGAGCGTGGCTACAACCTGTAACATGCTCGAAAAAACATGCCCGGCTTGCCGGGCATTTTTTTGCCTGGATTTTGTCCATCCAAGGGCACGCAAACGGTTTCCACGGGGGCATTTGCAGGCGCTTGACGCTGTAATGGCCATCAAGCATAAAACTTACAGCGAACAAGGATATTTAGGCACTTTGCTTTTTCACACATCACGCTAGAATGCGCGCCGTAGGGAGCGGATGACCTGTCCGCGCACTTCGATACCCTTTGCTAGGCTTGGCATTGAACAGGCCGCTCACGGCGGGGTCAGCTGGTGAAGCAATGCCGGCAGCTCTTTCTTTTTGTCGGGCCCTGCATGGGCCCGCACGGTGCTCGCCAGGCGGTAGGGCGGGCGCCGCTGGCCGCGGGCTACCCGTGGCCCTGGATTTTTCCGGCAGTGGCCGCACCTGGCGCTGTTGGTCTATAACTTATCTGCTTTTCGCAAGTCATGAGGTAGAACATGAGCGACGATGATCTGGAAAACGACGACCTCGAAGTGGGCGACGAAGACGATACCGATGAAGGCCTGGAAGCGGCTGCCGACGACGTTGCCGATGACAGCGGTGACGACAGCCCCGCACCGGTAGCCAAGGGCAAGTCCAAGGCTGCGGTCTCGGTCGACGAAATGCCCAGCATGGAAGCCAAGCAGAAGGAGCGCGATGCGCTCGCCAAGGCGATGGAAGAGTTCCTGTCGCGTGGCGGCAAGGTGCAGGAAGTGGAGGCCAACGTGGTCGCCGATCCGCCCAAGAAGCCAGACAACAAGTACGGTAGCCGTCCTATCTGAGGGGTGCCGTCGAACAGAAGAGCCCGCCGTCGCTGCGGGCTTTTTTGTGGGTGGCGTTATGGGTTGCCGCTGCTGATGCTATCGCGGGGCAGGCCCGCTCCTACAACGATCACCGCAACCCTTGTGGGAGCGGGCTTGACCCGCGATGGGGCCAGCGGGGCTAACGCCAACTGAGCAACAGCTCAGGCAACTGCGACAGGCGCTGGATCTCGGCATCCGGCTGCCCCTCGGCTGTCCACGCCTTGCCCTGCGGGTTGAACCATATCGCGCGCAGGCCGGCCTGCTGGGCCCCAGCGATGTCGTCGCCCGGATGGTCGCCGATATGCACGGCATTGCCGGCCTCGGCCTGGCCCTGGCGCAATGCTTCGAGAAACGGCTGCGGGTCGGGCTTGCCGATGCCCAGGTCCTCGGCGCACAAGGCGAACCTGAAATAGTCGGCCAGCCCCAGGCGCCTCACGTCGGCATTGCCATTGGTGACCACGCCCAGGGTGTAGCGATGGCGCAGCACCTCCAGCACCGGCTGCACCTCGGGGAAAATATCCACCTGGTGGCGCGCATGCAGGAACACTTCAAAGCCCTCGTTGGCCAGGGCGTGGGCCCTGGCTTCGCTGTAGCCGACGTCGCTCATGGCATGGAACAGCACCTTGCGCCGCAAGGCGCTGATGCGATGCCGCAGGCCCGGCTCGGCCTGCACCAGGCGCTCGCGAATGGCATATAGGTGCTCCACCGGCACCGCGCCCAGGTCGGGTGCATTCGCCGCCAGCCAGTCGCGCAGTACGGCCTCGGCACTGACGATGACCGGGGCGGTGTCCCACAGGGTGTCGTCCAGGTCGAAGGTGATCAGCTGAATGCTCATGAGTCACTGTCCTTGCTGCGTTTGGCCCTTGGGTGGGCGCTGTCATAGACGCTCGCCAGGTGCTGGAAGTCCAGGTGAGTGTAGATCTGCGTGGTGGCGATGTCGGCATGCCCGAGCATTTCCTGCACCGCACGCAGGTCCTGGGACGATTCGAGCAGGTGGCTGGCGAAGGAGTGGCGCAGCATGTGCGGGTGCAGGTTCTGCCCCAGCTCGCGGCTGCCCGCCGCCTGGACCCGCAGCTGGATCGCCCGCGGGCCCAGGCGCCGGCCTTGCTGGCTGACGAACACCGCATTGTCCTGCGGGGCGCTGATGCCGCGCAGCGCCAGCCACTTTTCCAGTGCCTCTCGGGCTTTGCGGCCTACCGGCAGCACGCGGGTCTTGCTGCCCTTGCCATGCACCTGCACCAGGCCGGCCGGCAGGTCGAGCTGATCGAGATCGAGGCTGGTCAGCTCCGACAGGCGCAGGCCCGAGGAGTAGAACAGCTCGAGCATGGCCTGGTCGCGGCGGGCGAGAAAGTCGTCGTCCACCGCGCCTTCGAGCAATTGCAGCGCGCGGTCGGTATCGAGGGTCTTGGGCAGCCGGCGCTCGCCCTTGGGCGCGGCCAGGCCGTTGGCCGGGTCGTGGTCGCACAGGCCTTCGCGGTTCAGGTAGCGGTACAGGCCGCGCACCGCCGAAAGCATGCGCGCCAGGCTGCGCGACGACTGCCCGGCATGGTGCTGGCGCGCCACGAACTGGCGCAGGTGCTGGATCTGCAGGGCGCTCCAGCTGGCGATGCCGGTTTTCCCGCAGTAGGCCAGCACGTTGGCCAGGTCACGCCGGTAGGCCAGCTGGGTATGCTCCGACACCTGGCGCTCGTTGCGCAGGTGCGCGATGAACGCGTCCAGCTGGCGCTCCATCAGCGTACCGGGCGCAGGGTCTGGGTAAAGCGCGGTAGCACGCGGCCGAGCACTTCGGCGATGTAGCTCAGGAACAGGGTGCCGACGCTGCTCTTGTAGTGCTGCGGGTCGTGGCTGGCGATGGCGAGCACGCCATGCAGGCCCTGATAGTCGAGCGCGGCGACGGCACTGGAGCCGACTTCGGGGCGCTGGGCCTCGCCGAACAGGAAGTCCAGCTCGTGGTCGCGCAGGGTGCCGCTGACCGTCTTGCCCGCGCACAGCAGGCCGCCGATGGCCTGTTGCGCTTCGGTCGGGTTGACCCAGCGGCCCACGGGGGCCACGGTATCGCCGAACAGGATCAGGCTCACGAACGGCACCTTGAACTCCTGGCGCAGGCTGTCCTCGACGGCCATCACCACGGCCTCGAGGCTGTCGGCGTCGAGCAGGTCGAGGATCAGCCGGCGGGTCTTCTCGAACAGCCGGTCGTTGTCGCGGGCCACGTCCATCAGGTGCGAGAGGCGGTGGCGCATCTCGATGTTGCGGTCGCGCAGCAGCTTGAGCTGGCGCTCCACCAGCGACACGCTGTCGCCGCGCTGGTGAGGGACCTGCAGCTCCAGCAGCAGGTCGTCATGCTCGGCGAAGAACGCCGGGTTGGCACGCAGGTAAGCCACCACGTCCTGGGCCCCGACGCTGGGCGTCGAGCCCTGGGCGTCGGAGGCGTCGGGCTCTGCGGTGGGCGTGTGGGGCTGGTCGGTCATGGCTGGTACTCACTCATAGGCGAACCTGTCCTTCATACACGCGTACGGCAGGGCCTGTCATCACTACAGGCCGGCCCGGGCCGCCCCATTCGATGGACAGGCGCCCTCCGGGCAGGTCGATCAGCAGCGGCGAATCCATCCAGCCCTGGCTGATGGCAGCCACCGCCGCGGCGCAGGCACCGGTGCCGCAGGCCTGGGTTTCCCCGGCGCCGCGCTCCCACACGCGCAACTGGGCGCGGTGGCGGTCGATGACCTGGAGGAAGCCGACGTTGACCCGCTGCGGGAAGCGCGGGTGGTTCTCGATCTGCGGGCCGAGGTCGTGCACCGGGGCGCTGTTGATGTCGTCGACGCGCAGCACCGCATGGGGGTTGCCCATCGACACGGCGGCCAGGTTGACCGTGCGACCGGCCACTTCCAGCGGGTAGCTCAGGGCCTGGGCGGGGGCGTCGAAGGGGATCTCGGACGGCACCAGGCGCGGTGGGCCCATGTCGACGCTGATCTGCCCGTCGCCGCGCACATCGAGTTCGATGATGCCGCTCTTGGTCTCGACGCGGATGCGCTTTTTCGCCGTCAGGCGCTTGTCCAGCACGAAGCGCGCGAAGCAGCGTGCACCGTTGCCGCACTGCTCGACCTCGGACCCGTCGGCGTTGAAGATCCGGTAGCGAAAGTCCACGTCCGGATTGCTCGGCGCCTCGACGATCAGCAGTTGGTCGAAACCGATGCCGGTGTGCCGGTCACCCCATTGCTTGGCGTGCTTGGGCAGGATGTGCGCGTGCTGGCTGACCAGGTCGAGGACCATGAAGTCGTTGCCCAGGCCGTGCATCTTGGTAAAACGCAGCAGCATGGGGTCACTCCGGCAGTAGGCTTTCGCCGGCAAACAGCTCGGCCACGGTTTCGCGACGGCGCACTTCGAAGGCCTGATCGGCATCCACCAGTACTTCGGCGCAGCGACCACGGGTGTTGTAGTTCGAACTCATGACGAAACCGTAGGCACCGGCCGAATGCACGGCCAGCAGGTCGCCTTCGGCCAGGTTCAGCGCACGGTCCTTGGCCAGGAAGTCGCCGGTCTCGCAGATCGGGCCGACCACGTCATAGCTGCGCGGCTCGCCATCACGCGGCTGCACGGCGGTCACGTCCATCCAGGCCTGGTACAGCGCCGGGCGGATCAGGTCGTTCATCGCCGCGTCGACGATGGCGAAGTCCTTGTGCTCGGTGTGCTTGAGGTACTCGACGCGGGTCAGCAGCACGCCGGCATTGGCCACGATGTAGCGGCCCGGTTCGAATACCAGCGCCAGGTCGCGGTCGCCCACGCGCTCGCGGATGGCCTTGATGTAGTCGCCGGCCAGTGGCGGCTCTTCGTCGCGATAGCGCACGCCCACGCCGCCGCCCAGGTCCAGGTGGCGCAGGTAGATGCCGCACTCGCCGAGGCGGTCGATCAGCGCCAGCAGGCGGTCGAGGGCATCGAGGAAGGGCTCCAGCGTCGTCAGCTGCGAACCGATGTGGCAGTCGACGCCGACGATTTCCAGGTTCGGCAGCTGCGCGGCGCGCACGTAGACTTCTTCGGCATCGGCAATGGCGATACCGAACTTGTTCTCTTTGAGGCCGGTGGAAATGTACGGGTGGGTGCCGGCATCGACATCCGGGTTGACCCGCAGCGAGATCGGCGCGCGTACGCCCATTTCGGCGGCAACCACCTGCAGGCGCTCCAGCTCGTCGGTGGACTCGACGTTGAAGCAGTGCACGCCCACTTCGAGGGCGCGGCGCATGTCGTCGCGGGTCTTGCCCACGCCGGAGAACACCACACGGTCGGCGCGCCCGCCGGCGGCCAGCACACGCTCCAGTTCACCGCCCGAGACGATGTCGAAGCCTGCGCCCAGTCGTGCCAGCACGTTCAGCACGCCGAGGTTGGAGTTGGCTTTTACGGCGAAGCACACCAGGTGCGAAACACCCTGCAATGCATCGGCGTAGCTACGGTACTGGGCTTCGATATGCGCCCGCGAGTACACGTAGGTAGGCGTGCCGAAGCGTTCGGCAATCGCCGACAGCGCCACGCCTTCCGCGAACAGCTCGCCGTCGCGGTAGTTGAAAGCGTCCATGGGGATCCCTTAATCAGTGCTGGTGCGATTGCGACTTTTTGCCGTCTTTGCCGTCTTCAGGCAGGTACAGTGGGCCTTTCTGACCGCAAGCGGAGACGAGGCAGGCAATCGCGACTAGCGCCGCGAGGGAGGAAATCAGGCGCTTCATGGCGAAATCCTTTGAATTTAAGCAGTATTGCGCCCGAGTATACCGAGCGCCCGGCGCCTTGCCTATGTAGCCGCTGCGCCGTCGGACAGGCGCCCGTGCAGGGTGTCGGCTGCGGGCGTTAACCTTTGCATTCGTGGCGCGGCGCTCGTATCTTGCCCGGCTTGCGTGTGTGCAGACATTTTCGAGGTTCTTGCAATGAGTTTGAGCGAAGCGCGTTTTCACGACCTGGTCGACGCGACCCAACAGGCCCTGGAAGACCTGTTCGATGAAACCGACCTGGACCTGGACATGGAGAACTCGGCGGGCGTTCTTACCATCAAGTTCGACAACGGCAGCCAGTTGATCTTCAGCCGCCAGGAGCCGCTGCGCCAGCTGTGGCTGGCCGACAAGTCGGGTGGTTTCCATTTCGACTATGACGAAGCCAGCGGCAAATGGACCTGTGAGAAGACCGAGGAGCTGCTCGGCGAGATGCTCGAGCGCATCGTCTGGGAGCGGGTCGGCGAAAAGCTCGACTTCGACGAGATCTGAGATGAGCACTGCTGCCAAACCGGCCAAGCCGCTGTACAGCAATGTCAGCCCGGCGGTGCCGTCGCCCTGCATCAGCCTCTGCCGGCTGGACGAGGCCAAGGTGTGCCTGGGCTGCTTTCGCCATGTCGAGGACATTCGCCAGTGGCGCAGCGCCGACGACCAGCGCCGCCGCGAGATCTGCGCCCAGGCACAGGCACGACGCCAGGCGGCCGGCTAGGCTGCGACGGCGAGCCTCTTGTGTATTTATTGTGCTGTGGTAGTGTCGAGGTTGATCGGCCTGGCCGAAAAACATGCAAACCCCGCCCTTGGGCGGGGTTTTGCTTTATAACGCCCAGCACTTTTACCCATGAACAAGGAGTCTGACTGGATCATGAGCACCAAGCCTTCCCTTATCCTCACCCGATTGGACGTACAGCGTCTCGAGCGTCTGATCGATGGCCTCGATGAAAAGACGCAGGACTCGCCGGGTGTGCTCGCCCTGCAGGACGAGCTGGACCGCGCCGAGCAGGTAGTGAGCCACGAGGAGGTTCCGGCCGGTGTCGTGACCATGAACTCGCGCGTGCATTGCCGCGATGAAGTCAGCGGCAAGGACTACCACCTGACCCTGGTGTACCCGAAGGATGCCGGCGCCGAAGGCACGGTCTCGATCCTGGCGCCGATGGGCAGCGCATTGCTCGGCCTGTCGGTGGGCGAGCAGATCGACTGGCCAGTGCCCGGCGGCAAGACCCTCAAGCTCAAGCTGCTCGAAGTCGAGTACCAGCCCGAAGCCGCAGGCGACTTCGACCTCTGATCAGGCCGCTTCCAGCGCCTGGTTCAGCACCCGCTCCAGTTCCTGCTTGTAGCGCAGGTACAGGATGCTCGAGCCCTGGCCTTCGGCAAGCAGGTCGGACAGGTCCAGGTCGGTGATGTAGCAGCGGTAGCGCTGGGCGTCACGGCGCTGGCCGACGATCTCGCGGGCGACCACCGCATACAGCTGGTCGCCATACTCGAGCTCCGAAAACTCCTTCTGGTTGCAGTACAACGTCACCTGCAGGGCGTCTTCGACGCCTGCCTGGATGATCGCCTGCACTTCGTAGGCGGTGCTGCCCAGCGTGGTGGGCGGTGCCTGGCGCGGCTCCAGTTGGCGTGCCCGGCCGATACCGGGGGGCGACAGCTGATAGTAGAGGATGTCCAGCGCGCCCTGTGCCGGCAGCTCTTCCAGCGGCAGCCGTGCGTTGTGCCGGAACACCACCGATTGCAGGAAGCGCTGCAGCGGCAGCAACAGGCTGCTGTCGTCGTGGTAGGGCAGGCGTTGCTGCCACAGCGCATTGAATTCATCCAGCACGTAGACGTCGGCCCAGTTCTCCTGCACCCGGTAGAACACCTGCAGGCACTGCGGCTGGCCCTGGGGCAGCACCAGCGCCAGGTCGTGGTCTTCCAGCACGTTGGCGTCCAGGTGCAGCGGGGTGTAATCGGCACGTTCCTCGCCCAGGTATGCCAACAGTGCATCCTGACTGTCCAGGCTGACCAGGTTGACCGCCCCGTGGTGCAATTCCAGTACATGGGTGTGATGCTGCACCTGTATCAGGTAGCGATGCCCCAGGCCTTCGGCAAGCAGCGCCTGAGCGGTGGCGAACACCTCTTCGACCCGCTGGGCGATGGCCTGGGCGCGGTTGTGGCAGAAGCAGCGCACGTTCAGCGTAGGCAGGTGGCCCTTGCTGCCCAGGCTGTTGAGGTAGTCGCGCAGGTTGCGCATCAGGGCGTGCTCGCCGTCATACCGCTGCACCAGCACTTCGTTCCAGCTGTTGAGGGTCACCTGGTCCAGGGTCAGCACCAGGTTCTCGCGCACCCCGGCGTAGCTCAGCGAGTCGGTGCGCTCGGTGGTCATCAGGATGTTGAGGTCGCGGTGATGCTGCAGCGGGTCGATGCCGACGTTGACCAGCAGCAGGATCTCGTCCGCCACGCTCGGTTGCAGCAGGCGCGCCTCGCTGACTTCCTTGAACGGCAGGGCCACGCTCTGCTGCAGGCTGCCCAGCAGGTTGAACAGCTCGTACTCGCTCAGGTCGCTGCTGCCGGGGTTGAGCGCCAGGCGCGTGGTGCTGTCGATCACCCCGTTGCGGTGCGCCCAGGCCAGCAGTTCGAGCAGTTCGCGGCAGCGCTTGAACGGCACGAACTGCTCCCACTCATGGGCGTTCAGGTTGCCGCTGTACAGGCTCCAATGGGTTTGCCCAGGCTCCTGGCGATTGGGTGCCTGGACCAGGGTCAGGGTGTCTTCGGCCAGGTCCGGGGCGATGCCCGGGTTGATGAACTCGACCTTGCCGGCGCGCCGCTCGAAGGCGGCGTAGAGGCGTCGGCCCAGCACGTTGAGGTCGCGCTGGTCGAGGCGCGTGGCAGCTTGCGGGTTGCGTGCGAACTGGCCGAGAAAACGGTAGCTGTGGTTGAGTTCGGCCACCAGGATGCGCCGTTCGGCTTCCACCTGGCGCACCTTCCACTGGCTGCGGCTGTCCAGCAGCATCAGCTGGCGCTCGTCCCAGCCCCACTCGCGGGTCAGGCGCTCGAGCAGGTCGCGCTGCCAGCCGCCGCTGCGCTGGCGCGCCAGCAGGCTGATCTTCTTGTTCACCTTCAGGTACAGGCTGCGTCGCACCAGCTCCAGGCGCTGGGCCTCGCCGCGGTGCTGCAGGTACTGCTCGATACGCCGGTACACCATCATGTACGGGTCCAGCTCGTCGAGGTCGAGACGGTTGGCGAACACTGCCTGCTTGAACTGCAGGCTCAGGCACTGCACGTGCGGATGTTCGCTGGCATACACCTCGGTCAGCAGCAGCTTGAGCAGCGACTTGTAGGGTGACTCGATGCCCTTGAACAGCTGCCACAACCCGGCGCCCACGAACTCGCCGGGCGGGATGTGGGCCAGGTGGCCGAGGTCCAGGTTCTCGTCGGCGCGGATGAAGCGCTTGGACAGCAGGGTCTGGGTGTAATGCGCGTAGCTGCCTTCCTCGTAGACCGGCACCAGCCACCACAGCGGCGTGCGCCCGGCCAGCCACAGCGCGGTGCGGTAGAACTCGTCCAGCAGCAGGTAGTGCTGGGTGGTGCCGCAGTCGTCGGAACTCAGTGCGGTATTGCGCTCGCCGGTGACGAAGCGCTCCGGCTCGATCAGGAACAGGTGCAGTTCGGCGCCCTGGGATGCGGCCCAGACCTCCAGCAACACGCACTTTCTGCGCAGCTCGCTCAGCTCGGCCTCGCTGAGCCCGGGGGCGTGGCACAGCCACACGTCCATGTCGCTTTCATCGGCCTGGGCCAGGGTGCCCAGGCTGCCCATCAGGTACAGCCCCAGCAGCGGGCGCGGTGGCTGGCCGTGACGCTTGCGGTAGGTGAACGAGCGGGTCAGGCGCTGGGCCTCGGCCAGCGCCTCGTCGTCGGGCTCGTAGCACGAGATGCCCGCCGGAGTGGTGCCCGATACGTAGCCGGGCAGCAGCGGGTGATTGACGTGGAAGAACAGCGCCAGCAGGTTGAGCACCTGCTGCTGGCGGCTCGACAACCCTTCCATGGCGCGTGCCAGTCGACCCTGGTTGATGGCCAGGAAGCGCTTGCGCAACTGGCTGAGCACCTTGCGATCGATGCCTTCGTCGAGGTCGGGTCGAATTTCGTGGGGGTGGTTCATTGCAGGGCTCTAACTGGCCATCACGGGAGCAATGGCGAGTTTAGCCGCTACGGGGCGAGGGGCTGAAATCTATTTGATTTCTGGCGCCATTTTGTCAGCGCCTGACGTATTGACCGGGTGTGGCCTTCGCCGGCAAGGCCGGCTCCTGTATCGATCTGCAGGAGCCGGCCTTGCCGGCGAAGGCTTCAGCGAAGCTCTCAAGCCGGCTCGGCGACCGTGTTCAGGATGATCAGCAACTGCTGTACGTTCTGCGCCGCATCGCGGCCCAGCGGGGTCAGGTAGCCGCCGTCTTCCTGGGTGATCAGTTCCTTGGAGAACAGGCGCTTGGCGGCGGCAATCGCCTGGGGTGCTGCGGTGGCATGGACTTTCAGTCCTTCCTGCGTGCTGTCCAGGTTGAACAGCGCGAGTATTTCCAGTTCGGCAATCAGCTCGGGGGTAAACGACATAGATACTCCGGACTTTCCTGAAGTGGAGGGCAGCACCCTTGCAGGGGTACATGAAGTTGCAGTGTAGCCACGCCAGCCGGTAATTGCTTCAGTCCTTTTCGGGTGGCAACTCAGGCAGCGCACGCAGGGCGGTTTCGTACCACTGCGTATCGAACGCCCGGTCGTCCTCGAGCATGGCGTCGATCTCGCAGGCCAGCACGTGGGCCATCAGGTTGAGGATGTCCTCGCGCTCGTAGCCCACCAGCGTCAGCTTGTTGAACGTGGCCTTGGCCGCTGGCGGGTTGTCGTTCTCGATCTGGTTCTCGATGGCCTGGATCAGGGTCGATTCGGCGAACGCTTCTTCGTCATTGTCGATATCGGTGGGCTCGCTCATGGGCGCTCTCCTCGGAATGGGCATCCAGTTTGCCATGCAGTGCACGCCAATGCCTGGCTATCGAGCAACTGCATGATGCTGGTCAGTGCCTGCGGTAGCGTCTATAAAGGCCAGGCCAACCCCTTTCGGCCTGGAGGCATGTTTCATGCTCAAGCTTCACGGTTTTGCAGTCAGCAACTACTACAACATGGTCAAACTGGCGCTGCTGGAAAAGGGCGTGCCCTTCGAAGAGGTGCTGTTTTTCGGCGGCCCCGGCCCCGCATCACTGAAGATCAGCCCCTGCGGCAAGGTGCCGGTGCTGGAGACCGAGCACGGCTTTCTCAGTGAGACCAACCTGATCCTTGACTATATCGAGCAGACCCAGCCCGGCAAGGCGCTGCTGCCCGAGGGCGTGTTCGCCCAGGCCAAGGTGCGCGAACTGGCCAAGGAGATCGAGCTGTACATCGAGCTGCCGGCCCGAGCCTGCTACCCCGAGGCGTTCTTCGGTGCCCAGGTGGACCCGGCCATCAAGCAAAAGGCCAAGGCCGAGCTGCTGGCGGGTCTTGCCGCCCTCAAGCGCAACGGTGCCTTCGCTCCCTATGTGGCGGGCGAGCAGATGACCCTGGCGGACATCCTGTTCTGCTACAGCGTCGACCTGGCGTATGCGGTGGGCAAGAAGGTGTTCGACATGGATGTGCTGGCGGACTTCCCGCAGGCCAAGGCCCTGCTCGAACACTTCAAGCAGAACCCCAACGTGCAGAGAAACGCCGCAGACAAGGAAGCCCAGATGCCGGCCTTCCTCGAGATGGTGCGTACCGGCAAGCGCTGACTTCAGCGCAGCCAGGCCCGCCAGGCGGGCCTGGCGAATGCCTCAGCGGCTGGCCAGCAGCGCCTGGCCGCGGGCCACGGCTGCACGTACCTGGGCCGGTGCGGTGCCGCCGATGTGGTTGCGCGCGTTCACCGAGCCTTCCAGGGTCAGCACGGCAAACACGTCCTGCTCGATCTGGTCGCTGAACTGGCGCAGTTCGTCCAGGCTCATCTCGGCCAGGTCCTTGCCGGTGTCCACGCCGTACTTCACCGCGTGGCCGACGATCTCGTGGCAATCACGGAACGGCAGGCCGCGGCGTACCAGGTAATCAGCCAGGTCGGTGGCGGTGGAGAACCCGCGCAGCGCGGCTTCGCGCATGATCGCGTGCTTTGGCTTGATCGCCGGGATCATGTCGGCAAATGCCCGCAGCGAATCGCGCAGGGTATCGGCGGCATCGAACAGCGGTTCCTTGTCTTCCTGGTTGTCCTTGTTGTAGGCCAGCGGCTGGCCCTTCATCAGGGTCAGCAGGCCGGTCAGGGCGCCGAACACGCGGCCGGTCTTGCCGCGTACCAGCTCGGGGACGTCGGGGTTCTTTTTCTGCGGCATGATCGAGCTGCCGGTGCAGAAGCGGTCCGGCAGGTCGATGAACTGGAACTGCGCGCTGGTCCACAGCACCAGCTCTTCGGAAAAGCGCGACAGGTGCATCATCGCGATACTGGCCGCCGCGCAGAATTCGATGGCGAAGTCACGGTCGGACACGCCGTCCAGCGAGTTGCCGCCCACCGCTTCGAAGCCCAGCAGCGAGCAGGTCAGTTCACGGTCGATCGGGTAGGTGGTACCGGCCAGTGCGGCGCTGCCCAACGGCATGCGGTTGGTGCGCTTGCGGCAGTCCACCAGGCGCTCGTAGTCGCGGCTGAGCATTTCGAACCAGGCCAGCAGATGATGCCCGAAGGTCACCGGCTGCGCGGTCTGCAGGTGGGTGAAGCCCGGCATGATGGTGTCGGCTTCGCGCTCGGCCTGCTCCAGCAGGCCTTTTTGCAGGCGGGTGATCTCGGCCAGGATCAGGTCGATCTCGTCGCGCAGCCACAGGCGGATGTCGGTGGCCACCTGGTCGTTGCGGCTGCGCCCGGTGTGCAGCTTCTTGCCGGTGATGCCGATGCGGTCGGTCAGGCGTGCCTCGATGTTCATGTGCACGTCTTCGAGGTCGATGCGCCAGTCGAAGTTGCCGGCCTCGATTTCGCCCTGGATGGTGGTCAGGCCGTCGATGATGCTGTCGCGCTCGGCATCGGTGAGCACGCCGACCTTGGCCAGCATGGTGGCGTGGGCGATCGAACCCATGATGTCGTGGCGGTACAGGCGCTGGTCGAAGGTGACGGAGGCGGTGAAGCGGGCGACGAAGGCGTCGACCGGCTCGCTGAAACGGCCGCCCCAGGACTGGTTGGTCTTGTCGGTGCTCATGGATTCACTCGTGTAAGGCGTGAACGGAAAAAGTGGCGCAGATGATAGCAGGGTTGCCGGGGCTCACGGGGCTCGGCGGTCGGCGCAACTGCGGGTTTGTGTCGCAGCCGGGGGCCACGACAGGGGCGATGCAAAAGGATATTTATCGATTGAACGGCAGCGTGCCTGCAACCGTCTACAGTTGGACAGAGGATTGGCAGGTTTCGCCCTCCCAGTGAATCTTTAGCCCTCGTGCGAGTCTGAGCGTGGATCGCCGTGACGGTCGTCACTTCACCTGTCTACGCTATCCTTGTGCGAGACTCACGCAGGAATCCAGCGCTATATGAATGTCCTGATCGTTGATGACGAACCCCAAGCCCGGGAACGCCTGAGCCGAATGCTCGGCGAGCTGGAGGGCTATACCGTGCTGGAGCCCAGCGCCACCAATGGCGAAGAGGCCCTGGCATTGATCGACAGCCTCAAGCCCGAGGTGGTCCTGCTCGACATCCGCATGCCCGGCATGGACGGGCTGCAGGTGGCGGCCCGGTTGTGCGAGCGCGAAGCGCCACCGGCCGTGGTGTTCTGTACGGGGGATGACGAATTCACCGTGCAGGCGTTCAAGGACAGCACCCTGGGCCATCTGCTCAAGCCGGTTCAGGCCGATGCCCTGCGCGACGCGCTGCGCAAGGCCGAGCGCCCGAACCGCGTGCAGCTGGCGGCGCTGACCCGCCCCGGCGCCGAAAGCGGCAACGGGCCGCGCAGCCACATCAGCGCCAGGACCCGCAAGGGCATCGAGCTGATTCCCATCGACCAGGTGATCTACTTCATCGCCGATCACAAGTACGTGACCTTGCGTCATGAGGGCGGCGAGGTGCTGCTGGACGAACCGCTCAAGGCTCTGGAAGACGAGTTCGGCGAGCGCTTCGTGCGTATCCACCGCAACGCGCTGGTGGCCCGCGACCGTATCGAACGCCTGCAGCGCACGCCGCTGGGGCATTTCCAGCTTTTTCTCAAGGGCCTCAATGGCGATGCCCTGATTGTCAGCCGCCGCCATGTGGCCGGCGTACGCAAGATGATGCAGCAGCTTTAGGGCGGGGCGGGAGCACTGCTTGACCAGGGACGGTCGACCCCTCCACTGACATAGATCTGCTAGCAGCCCGGATTGAGCTGTTATCATCCCGCGCATCTATCTCGTACGGATCGATCCATGTCCACTCGTGAAATCCGCATTGCCACGCGCAAAAGTGCCCTTGCCCTGTGGCAGGCCGACTATGTAAAAGCCCGCCTCGAACAGGCACACCCCGGCCTGGTGGTGACCCTGGTGCCGATGGTCAGCCGCGGCGACAAGCTGCTCGACGCGCCACTGTCGAAGATCGGCGGCAAGGGCCTGTTCGTCAAGGAGCTGGAAACCGCGCTGCTGGAGCAGGAAGCCGACATCGCCGTGCACTCGATGAAAGACGTGCCGATGGACTTCCCCGAAGGCCTGGGCCTGTTCTGCATCTGCGAACGCGAAGACCCGCGCGATGCCTTTGTCTCCAACACCTATGCCAGCCTCGATGCACTGCCGGCAGGCGCCATTGTCGGCACCTCCAGCCTGCGTCGCCAGGCGCAGTTGCTGACCCGCCGCCCCGACCTCGAGATCCGCTTCCTGCGCGGCAACGTCAACACCCGCCTGGCCAAGCTCGATGCCGGCGAGTACGACGCGATCATCCTGGCGGCTGCCGGTTTGATCCGCCTCGGTTTCGAAGACCGCATCACCGCCAGCATCAGCGTCGACGACAGCCTGCCAGCCGGTGGCCAGGGCGCGGTAGGCATCGAGTGCCGCACCACCGACGCCGAAATCCATGCCTTGCTCGCGCCGCTGCACCACGCCGATACGGCTGACCGCGTGGTGGCCGAACGGGCCATGAACAAGCACCTCAACGGCGGCTGCCAGGTACCGATCGCCTGTTACGCCGTGCTCGAGGGCGAGCAGCTGTGGTTGCGCGGCCTGGTGGGCGAGCCGGCCGGTGGCCTGTTGCTCAGCGCCGAGGCACGTGCACCGCGCGCAGACGCGGATGCACTGGGTGTACGCGTCGCCGAAGACCTGCTGAACCAGGGCGCCGAAGACATTCTCAAGGCGGTGTATGGCGAGGCCGGCCACCCGTGAACGGCTGGCGCCTGCTGCTGACCCGGCCGGCCGACGACTGCGCGGCACTGGCCGCGACCCTGGCCCAGGCCGGGGTGTTCGGCAGCAGCCTGCCGCTGCTCGAGATCGAAGCGCTGCCGGTGACCGATGCGCAGCGCAGCACCGTGCTCGGCCTGGCCGACTATGCTGCGGTCATCGTGGTCAGCAAGCCGGCAGCCCGGCTCGGCCTGGCCCTGCTCGACCAGTACTGGCCCCGCACGCCGGCCCTGCCGTGGTTCACGGTGGGGGCGGCTACCGCCGCGATCCTGCAGGCCCATGGCTGCGAAGTGCACTTCCCGCCACAGGGGGATGACAGCGAAGCCCTGCTGCAGCTGACCCGGCTGAAGGAAGTTTCCGCACAGCCCCAGCCGCGCTTTCTGATCATGCGCGGCGAAGACGGTCGCGAGCTGTTGGCCGAGCGATTGACCGCGCAGGGTGCTAGTGTCGATTATCTGCCCCTGTACCGCCGCTGCCTGCCCGAGTACCCGGTCGGCACGCTGATGCGACGCATCGATGCGGAACGCCTGAACGGCGTGGTGGTCAGCAGTGGGCAGGGTCTTGAACACCTGCGCCAGCTGGCTGGCAGCGACTGGTCGCGACTGGCCGCGTGGCCGCTGTTCGTGCCGAGCCCGCGTGTTGCCGAGCAGGCCCGCGCCGCTGGCGCACAGAATGTAGTGGATTGCCGTGGTGCCAGTGCCACGGCTTTGCTGGCGGCGTTGCAGGAAACCCCTGCGCCCGCCTCCTAAGGCGCTAAGCTGTCTGGCGAGGTGCCCCAATGCAAAGGATGGATACGTGAGCGAAACTGCCTTGCCCAACGATGATCTGCAGCCGGCGCCAGAAGCGCCCGCGCAAACGCCCGCCGCCCCTGCCAAGCGGGCCGGCACCGGTCTGGCACTGTTCGCCCTGCTGCTGGGTGCGGCAGGTGTCGCAATCGGTGGCTGGGGTGTCTGGCAGGTGCGCCACCTGCAGGGCGCCAACCAGCTCCAGAGCGAACAATTGCAGGCCTTGAATGCCCAGGCCCAGGCCTTGCAGCAGGGCGAGCAGCGACTGTCGTCACGCCTGGCCGACCTGCCACCGGCCGCCGAGCTCGAAGAGCGCCGGCGCCTGGTGGCGCAATTGCAGGGCGACCAGCAACGTCTGAGCCAGCGCCTGGAGACCGTGCTCGGTGCCAGCCGCAAGGACTGGCGCCTGGCCGAGGCCGAGCACCTGCTGCGCCTGGCCAGCCTGCGCCTGTCGGCATTGCAGGACATCACCAGCGCTCGGGCGCTGGTCGAAGGCGCCGACCAGATCCTGCGCGAGCAGAGCGACCCGGCCTCGTTCGCTGCCCGCGAACAGCTGGCACGCAGCCTGGCCACCCTGAACAGCGTCAAGCAACCGGACCGCACCGGGCTGTTCCTCAAGCTGGCCGCGCTGCGCGAGCAGGTAGTGCAGCTCACCGCCATGGCCCCCGAATTCGAAGAAGGCGGCGAACCGCTGTTCGGCCTGGCTGCCGACGGCGACGGTGCCAGCCGCTGGTCACAGTGGTGGGCGCAGCTGTCGCGCTACTTCCGTATCGATTTCAATGCCGACAAGAACGTTAAGCCGTTGCTGGCCGGCCAGGCCCTGAACCAGGTGCGCCTGGCCCTGAGCCTGACCCTGGAGCAGGCGCAGTGGGCCGCGCTCAACGGCGAGCCGAAGGTCTATGCCCAGGCGCTGGATGAAGCGCGCAGCGTGCTGCTGGCCAACTTCAACCACGACAACGAGCAGAGCCAGTCGATGCTCGAACAGCTCAACGCGGTGGCGAACGAGCCGGTGTCGGTAGTGACGCCGGACCTGGCCGACAGCCTCGGTGCGGTCCAGGCCTACCTCGAGCGTCGCCACCTGCCCGCCGAAGAATCGATCACGCGCCAGCCGGCGGCACAAGGTCATGAGGAGGGCACCCCATGAAACGTGCCTACCTGTGGGTGGTGGTGGCGATCGTCGCCGCGACCCTGCTGGGTATCGCCGTGGCCCGGCATAGCGGGTACGTGCTGATCGCCTACGACAGCTTCCGCTACGAGTCGAGCCTGTGGGCGACCCTGGCCCTGCTGCTGGCCGTGGTGCTCGTGGTGCTGATGGTGCGCTTCGTGCTGGGCCTGGTGTTCACCTCGGGCGGGGTGGTCAACCCATGGTCGCGGCGCAACCGCAGCCGGCGTACACGCCTGGCCATCGAGCAGGGGCAACTGGACCTGGCCGAGGGCCGCTGGGCCAGTGCGCAGCGCCATCTGCATCGCGCTGCCGAGGCCGAACGCCAGCCGCTGCTCTATTACCTCGGGGCGGCCCGCGCTGCCAACGAACTGGGGCGCACCGAGGACAGCGACAACCTGCTGGAACGTGCCCTGGAACGCCAGCCGCAAGCCGAGCTGGCCATCGCCCTGACCCACGCGCAGTTGCAGGTCGACCGCGGTGACACCGAGGCAGCGTTGGTGACCCTGCAGGCGATGCACGAGCGCCACCCGCACAACGTGCAGGTGCTGCGCCAGTTGCAGCGTCTGTACCAGCAGCGTGGCGACTGGAGCGCGGTGATCCGCCTGCTGCCGGAGCTGCGCAAGGACAAGGTGTTGTCTGCCGCGGAACTGGCCGAGCTGGAGCGGCGGGCCTGGGGCGAAAACCTGAGCCTGGCCGCACGCCGCGAGCAGGACGACCAGACCGCACAGCAGTCCCTTGAACGTGCCTGGCAGCAACTGACCTCGGCACAACGCCAGGAGCCGCAACTGGTGCTGGCGTATGCCGAGCAACTGCGCCAGCTGGGCGCCGAAAGCGACGCCGAGAAGGTCCTGCGTACGGCCCTGCAGCGCGAATACGAAAGCCACCTGGCCCGGCTGTACGGGCTGGTGCGAGGCGGCGACCCGGCGCGTCAGTTGCAGACGGCCGAGGGCTGGCTCAAGCAGCACCCGGACGATCCCAGCCTGTTGCTGACCCTGGGTCGTCTGAGCCTGCAGAATCGTCTGTGGGGCAAGGCGCGCGACTACTTCGAAGACAGCCTGCGCCGGCAGCGCAACCCTGAGGCCTGCGCCGAGCTGGCCCGTCTGCTGGCCGGCCTGGGCGACACCGAGCGCAGCAACCAGCTGTTTCAGGAGGGCCTGGGCCTGTTGGATGAGCGCCTGCTGGCCTTGCCTCTGCCTGAAGCCGTCCGGGCCTGACGTCGTACGGGTTTAGCCCCAGGTTAAACCCGTACTGTTTGGCTGGTTGCGGGGGTGGGTAACTTTTCGCTGAGTTACAGAGGAAATATCCACCTCAACTCTTCGACACTTCCCTTATGTTTCAGCGATTTATCGCGCCTGTCGTGCCTTGAAACAAGGCTCGATTTTCCTCTACCGTTGTTACATGTCTTTCCCGCACCTGGACTTGCCATGCCATTGGCCTGTTTGCGCTCATTGTTCTCCCTGGCTTTCGTCGCGTCGTTACTGATTCTCGCCGGTGCGTTTTACCTCGAATTCACCAAAGGGCTGGTGCCTTGCCCGCTGTGCCAGAGCCAGCGTGTATTGCTGGTTGTGTTTGCCGGTGTCTGCCTGGCCGCGCGCCTGCATGCACCGGGTCAGCCGGGTGCGCGTCGCTATGCGGCTGCGGCGTTGGGCCTGGCGCTGGGGGGCGGCTTGCTGGCGGTGCGCCAGATCTGGTTGCAGGGCAGCGGGGTGGCGGCGGGTGAGGCCTGCTCGATGCCCCTCGGTGCGCTCATCGAGCAAGGCAGCCTTGCCGACGTGCTGCACGCCATGCTGCTCGGTTCGGCCGATTGCGCTTCGATCACCTGGAGCTTTCTGGACCTGAGCCTGCCGGAGTGGAGCCTCCTGGCCTTCCTGCTGCTGGCGGCGCTGGCGTTGGCGCGGCTGCTGTACGTGCAGCCAGCGGCCACGGGCAAGTCATTGAAACCCTGACGCTTGCCGGCGGGGGCCAGGCAATCGACCGATGGCCGCGGGTGCGGCGATTAAACACTTGTATGAAACTTGTCGCCTGCGTACCTTGAAGGCAAGGGCGCGCGGGAATAATCTCCCTTGCACGCATACCCAAAACACTGCTGCTCGATGCCGTTCTGCTGCTTTCTCCCTTTGTTGTGCATACCTCGCACGACGGGGCGCAGCGGCATGACCCAGAAGGGAAGACACCGCCATGTTAGATAGTTGTCAGAATGCTCAGGAACGCTGGGGTGGGGTTCACAAGCTGATTGACCGCTGGCTGGACGAGCGGGCCGAACTGGTCACGGCCTTTCGCGCATTGCGCGATGCCAAACCGGCCTTTGCGGACAAGGACAAGAACCTCGGCTTCTGCGCGATACTGGTCGATTACGTCTCCGCCTGGCACTTCGAGGTCAGTGAGCAGTTGGTGGCTGAAGCCAAGGCGTTCGGAGATGACAAGGGCCTGGAACTGGCGAAGCAGATCAGCCCTCGTATCAGTGCCATTACCGATATCGCGTCGGCTTTCAACGATCACTGCGACAAGGGCAACTGTACCGACCAGGAGCGCTTCGCCAAGAAGCTCAGCGAGCTGGGCAGCCTGCTCCACGAGCGCTTCGAGCTTGAGGATTGCCTGATCGAAGTGCTGCACAACGCGCACAAGGAAGAAGAGGCCGTCCAGGCCTGATCCCTGTCTCCTCCGTTGCCGACATTCAGTCGGCAACCCCCAGTAGTTCGATCTCGAAGATCAGTGGCGTGAATGGCGGAATCAGATCGCCTGCGCCATCGGCTCCGTAGGACTTGGCCGACGGAATCACCACACGCCATTTCGCCCCGACAGCCATCTGTGGCAACGCCACCTGCCAGCCCTCGATCACACTCTTGAGGCTGAACCACTGCGGTTGTTCGCTCTGGTCGAACACGCTGCCATCGGGCAGCTTGCCGACGTAGCGTACCTGCACCCGGCCATCGGCCCTGGGTGAGGCACCATTGCCCTTGACCAGTTCGGTCACCAGTACGCCTTCGGGTAGTTCTCGTACTCCGGCACGGGCGCGTTCGGTGGCCATGTAACGGGTTTCCACCGCCATCAGCATTTCCACCTGCGACTGCTCGGCGGCCTCGCTGGCCTGGGCCTCGTGCTGGCTGAGAATCGCTTCGCGCCGTGCCTGGCTGATTGCCAGGGGCTTGTTCGCGTAGGCCTGTTGCAACCCCTGGATCAAGGCATCGAGCTCCAGCTCGGGCATCTCGTTGCGCAACCGTTCACCCAGGCTGGCGCCGACGCTATAGGACAGGTCGTGAGCACTTGCCGGTGGCTCGGTGGTGTCTGCGAATGCGCAGGGCAGGGCGAGCAGCAAGGGCAGTAACAGGTAGCGTGGCACAGGCTCACTCCAGGTGGTTTGAGTGCATGGTGAGGGCCGGATGAATCTTTGCATAGAGCAAATTCCGACAGCCTTTTTAACAGCATCTACACTTGTGCGCAGCTGCAGCCATAACAACTTTGCCCAGGCATGCAACGCGGCGTCCTACTTACTGTCAACATGCCCTAGCGGCGGTAGCAGCAGAAGGTCTAGTATGAGCCGCATTCTCGTCAGCCAGGAGGTAAGCCATGTCGGCCAGTAAGAAGCCAGTCAGTACGCCATTACACCTGCTACATCAACTCTCGGGCAGTTTGCTCGAGCATCTGGAAAGTGCCTGCTCGCAAGCACTGGCTGATGCTGAAAAACTGTTGGCCAAGTTGGAAAAACAACGGGGCAAGGCGCAGGAAAAACTTCACAAGTCGCGTCTCAAACTTCAGGACGCTGCGGTCGCCGGCAAGAACAAGGCGCAGAACAAGGCCAAGGGCGCCGTAGGCGAACTGGAAACCCTGCTCGATTCGCTCAAGGATCGCCAGTCGCAAACCCGCCTGTACATCGTGCAGCTCAAGCGTGATGCGCAGGAAAGCCTGAAGCTCGCCCAAGGCGTCGGCAAGGTGCAGGAAGCAGCGTCCAAGGCCCTGACCTCGCGTTCGGCCAAGGCTGCTCCGGTAGCGGCCAAGTCGGCCACCAAGGCCCCGGCCCGCAAGGCTGCAGCCAAGCCAGCCGCTACCAAAGCCGCCGCCAAGCCAGCGGCCAAAACTGCCGCGGCCAAGCCAGCCGCGGCCAAGCCAGCTGCCAAACCTGCAGCCGCCAAGGCTCCGGCAAGGTCTGCTGCCAAACCCGCAGCCGCCAAGGCCCCCGCCAAGCCAGCTGCCAAACCTGCCGCTGCCAAGGCCTCCGCCAAGCCAGCTGCCAAACCTGCCGCTGCCAAGGCGCCCGCCAAGCCAGCTGCCAAACCTGCTGCGGCCAAGGCGCCTGCCAAACCTGCAGCCGCCAAGCCAGCTGCCAAACCCGCCGCTGCCAAGGCTCCGGCCAAGCCAGCTGCCAAGCCTGCTGCTGCCAAGGCCCCTGCCAAGCCCGCCGCCAAACCCGCTGCTGCCAAACCGGCGACTTCGGCACCTGCTGCGGCCACCACAGCCGCACCTGCTGCTTCGCCTGCCGCTGCACCCGTGACGACCCCAGTGACTCAGTCGCCCTCGACTGCTTCCTGATCCGCCACCGCCACGACGCGCAGCACCTGCAGCGCGTCGTGGTGCCGGGTGCCCTGGGGGGCCAGCACGGCCAGCCAGTCACCTGCCACACCCTGATTCATCCAGCCTTCGCTAGCCTGTTGCAGACGCGCCAGCAATGTTCGCTCCGCCTCCAGTTCCAGTGCCTTGACCTGCTCGCGCAAGTGCGTCAGCTGCGGGTCGTGCTGCGCGTCTGCACGCCATTGGCGGCGCAGTTGACGCAGCGGTGTCACCACATGCTGCTGCCAGGCAGCGGCCAGCTGTTGCAGGTGCTGTACGCGCTCGGGGGTCACCCCGGCCCTGCCGGCTTCAAGCCACGCCCCGCACAGCAGAAGGCACACATCGGCCCCTTCGTCCTGCAAGGCCAGGCAGGCAGCCTCCACGCCCGGCCGGGCATACAGGTGCAGAGCGAAATTCCACAGGTCGGTGTGCATGGTCCTACTCGCGCCAGTTGCCATCGAAGCTGGTAGACTCCGCGGCCATTATGATCAGACTTTCGAACCTCACTTTACAGCGTGGTCCCCAGCGCCTGCTAGAAGGCGCCGAGTTGACCCTGCACGCCGGCCAGAAAGCCGGCCTGATCGGTGCCAACGGCGCCGGCAAATCCAGCCTGTTCGCCTTGCTGCGCGGTGAGCTCACGCCCGATTCGGGCGAATGCCAGCTGCCCGGCGACTGGCGCATCGCGCACATGCGCCAGGAGGTCGATACCCTCGATCGCCTGGCGGTGGACTACGTGCTCGATGGCGACGTGCGCCTGCGCGAGGTACAGGCTGCGCTCGCAGCCGCCGAGGCCGCGCACGACAACAATGCATTGGCCCGCCTGCATGTGGAGCTCGACAGCGCCGACGGTTATACCGCCGATGCCCGCGCCCGCAAGCTGCTGGCCGGCCTGGGCTTCAGCAACGAACAGATGGACCGGCGCGTCGGCGACTTCTCCGGCGGCTGGCGCATGCGCCTGAACCTAGCCCAGGCACTGATGTGCCCCAGCGACCTGCTGCTGCTCGACGAGCCCACCAACCACCTGGACCTGGATGCGATCCTGTGGCTTGAAGACTGGCTCAAGAGCTACCCCGGCACGCTGCTGCTGATTTCCCACGACCGCGATTTCCTGGATGCGGTGGTCGACCACGTGGCACACGTGGAACAGTGCAAGCTGACCCTCTACCGCGGCGGCTACAGCGCCTTCGAGCGCGCCCGTGCCGAACGCCTGGCGCAACAGCAGCAGGCGTACGAGAAGCAGCAGGCGCAACGCGCCCACATGGAAAAGTACATCGCCCGGTTCAAGGCCCAGGCCACCAAGGCGCGCCAGGCACAAAGCCGCATCAAGGCACTGGAGCGCATGGAGGAGCTTTCGGCGGCGCATGTCGACTCGCCGTTCGACTTCACCTTCCGCGAGTCCGAGAAGATCTCCAGCCCGCTGCTCGACCTTGCCGAAGCCCGCCTGGGCTATGGCGAAAAGACCGTGCTGGAGAAGGTCAAGCTGCAGCTCACCCCGGGTGCGCGCATCGGCCTGCTGGGCCCCAACGGCGCCGGCAAGTCGACCCTGATCAAGAACCTGGCCGGCGAGCTGGAGCCGCTGGCCGGACGCCTGGTGCGCGGCGAGAACCTGGTGGTGGGCTACTTTGCCCAGCACCAGCTCGATTCGCTGGACAGCAAGGCCAGCCCCCTGCTGCACCTGCAGCGCCTGGCCCCCACCGAGCGCGAGCAGACCCTGCGCGACTTCCTCGGCGGTTTCGATTTTCGCGGTGCGCGCATCGACGAGCCGGTGCTGAACTTCTCCGGCGGCGAAAAGGCCCGCCTGGCCCTGGCGCTGATTGCCTGGGAGCGGCCCAACCTGCTGCTGCTCGACGAACCGACCAACCACCTGGACCTGGAGATGCGCCTGGCACTGACCATGGCCCTGCAGGAGTTCAGTGGCGCGGTACTGGTGGTGTCCCACGACCGTCACCTGCTCAAGAGCACCACCGACGACTTCCTGCTGGTGGCAGACGGCAAGGTCGAGACCTTCGATGGCGACCTCGACGACTACACCCGCTGGCTGGTCGAGTATCGTCAGCGCAATGCCCCGGTCAGCACCACACCGGTCAACCCCGACAAGACCGACAAGAAGGCCCAGCGCCAGGCTGCGGCGGCGTTGCGCCAGCAACTGGCCCCGCACAAGCGCCAGGCCGACAAGCTCGAAGCCGAGCTGGCCAAGTTGCATGAAGAGCTGGCCGGGGTCGATGCCAGCCTGAGCGACAGCGCGCTGTATGAAGCGGCGCGCAAGGACGAGCTGCGCGAGCTGCTGGCCCGCCAGGCCAAGCTGAAGGTGCGCGAAGGCGAGCTGGAAGAAGCCTGGATGCAAGCGCTCGAAGTGCTTGAAAGCATGCAGGCCGAGCTGGAGGCGTTGTCCTGATGGAGTCGATGCAGGGATTGCTGCCGGTCGAGTGGATCGGCCCCTTCTGGATGGGCCTGCAGATACTGCTGATCCTGGTCGCGGCGTACCTGCTGCAACGCCTGGTGGCGCGCTGCCTGACTCGCCTGAGCGAGCGTTACCCGTTGCCGCCGGAGCTGATGGTGCCGCTGCGCGGCGGCTTGCGCTGGCTGATCATGGGCAGCGCGCTGATCTTCGTGCTGGAGCGCCTGGGTGTTTCGGCCACGGTGCTGTGGACGGCCCTGTCGGGCTTTGTCGCGGTGGCGGCGGTGGCCTTCTTCGCGATGTGGAGCGTACTGTCCAACCTGCTCTGCGCGGTGCTGATCTTCACCGTGGGGCCGTTTCGCATCGGCGACGTTGTCGAGCTGGTCGAGACCCTCGACAAGCCGGGGGTCAAGGGCCGCGTGACCGCGATCAACCTGCTGTTCACCACCCTGGTCGAACTGCCCGAGGCGGGCGGCGCACTGGTGCAGGTGCCCAACAGCCAGTTCTTCCAGAAGAGCGTGCGCCGCTGGCGCGGTTCGGACGGCCTGGCCGTGGTAAGCGAAAGCCCGAAACCCGGGGCCTGAACACCGGCTGCAAAAAAATGTGGTGATTTTTTCAGCGGCGCATTAGCGTGGAACCCTTGAACAAGGGTCCGGGCCGAGGTGTGTGATGTCGCTGGAAACGTGGTTGGCTTTTTTTGCTGCCTGTTGGGTAATCAGTCTTTCGCCGGGGGCGGGGGCCATTGCGTCCATGTCCTGCGGTCTGCAGTACGGCTTCTGGCGCGGCTACTGGAACGCGCTGGGCCTGCAGTTGGGGCTGGTGATGCAGATCGCGATCATTGCCGCCGGCGTGGGCGCGGTACTCGCTGCCTCGGCTACCGCGTTCCAGGTCATCAAATGGTTTGGCGTTGCCTACCTGATCTACCTGGCCGTGAAACAGTGGCGAGCGCTGCCGGCAGACCTGGCCGACGACTCGACGGTACGCCCCATCGGCAAGCCGCTGAGCCTGGTGTTCCGTGGTTTTCTGGTCAACGTCAGCAACCCCAAGGCGCTGATCTTCATGCTTGCGGTGCTGCCGCAGTTCATCAATCCGCATGCCGAGCTGCTGCCGCAGTACCTGACGATCGCCGGCACCATGGTGGCGGTGGACCTGCTGGTGATGGCGGGTTATACCGGGTTGGCGGCGCGGGTGCTGCGCCTGTTGCGCACACCCCGGCAGCAGCGGCGCATGAACCGCACGTTTGCCGGGTTGTTCCTGGGTGCGGCGACATTGCTGGCGACCATTCGCCGGGCGCCGGTCTAAGACCGGAAGGCTGCGCATTCCATCGCGGGTCACCACTGTTCTTGTGGGAGCCGGCGTTGCCGGCGAAGAGGCCAGCACAGACACCCAATAAAAAAGGCGACCCGAAGGTCGCCTTTTGCATGCTCAGCGCAAGATCTGCGCCGGCTCATCCGGCGGCAGGTTGTTGCGCATCGGCGCACGTTCCTGATCCGGCATCACACCCACCAGCTGCTCCTTGAGCTGTCTGGCCACATCCATGCCCAGTTCCTTGGACACTTCACGCACCACCCGCGGACGGTTCAGGCTGACCCGCACGTCCTGGCTGTTCACCAGCTTGGTGTCCTGGCCTTCACCCATGGCGGTGAACGCCGAGGTGATCTCGTAGGTACGGGTGTTGATCAGGCTGAAATCGGCCACCAGGGTCAGGCCCAGGATCGCCGAGTAGCTGTTGGTGTTGTCGATCGAGGTGATATCGCGCTGGAAGTCGATATCCGACAGGGTGCCGAACAGTACGTAGTCGGCGCCCTTGTAGTTGCCCGCCTTGATCCGCGCGATCACGTCATACACGTCCTGCTTGGCCTTGGCCGTGTACGGCGTGCCCTGCACCAGCTGGAACATGCCGGACTTGAGGATCTCGCCCTTGATGTCACCGCTGAACTTGCGCAGCTCGGTCTGCTCGATGTAGCTCTGGCTGCTTTCGAACTCGCTGTAGCTGGACGACGCGTTGGCGTGGTACATGCTCGCATTCGAGTTGCTGCTCGCCGAGACCATGTGGATGTACTGCTCCACGCGCTCCTGATAAGCCAGGTCGGTGACCGCTACCTTGGGGGCCGCTTGCACGCCGAACGCGCAAGCCAGGCCGATGATGCCCATCCATGCACGCATTGCTTAGCGCTCCGTGGTCTTGCGGATTTCTTTTTCGTCCATCCACTCGGCCAGGCCGCTTTCCACGTCGATCAGCTGCAGGCTGAACTTGTAGAACACGTCCTTGTAGTCGCTGCTGCGCTTGACGATCGAGCTGATCGACCCTTCCAGGCGGTATTTGGCAGCGATCATGTTGCCGGTCTTGGCCACGGTGTTCTTCTTGTACAGGCCGCTCTGGTTCTGCAGCTTGAGCTGGTCGACCTGGCTCTGCATCTGGTTGTTGTCGCTGGCGAAGCGGGCGGTGCCGGTCTTCATCAGCTGGGTCTTGATCGAGGTGGTGATCTCGCGGGTATCGATGTACTCGCTGGTCTTGTTCTTCACGTCGTAGACCTGAACCACCGGACGGCCCTGCAGGATGCCGGACTGGGCCAGCGAGCGGGTCATGCTTTCGGCGATCATCTGCAGGTCGGTGGAACCGAACTCGTTGGTGACCAGTTCAACGGCCTTGCTGTCGCCGTAGCCAATGTTCTTGCCGCCCAGTACAGGGGAGTTGTTGGCGCAGCCGCTGGCCAGCGCGACCACTACGGCCAGCAGGGAAAAACGAGCGAACATCATGTTGAGCATCTCCTGAAAATTGAAAATTACTGGGCCTGGACTTCAATGCGGAAGTCAGTGGCCTGGGGGACCGGGGCAATCGCTGGCAGTACGGTGGACTGCGAGCCGTACAGGCTCAGGGTCTTCCAGCTTTCTTCGCTGGCGACCGGGAAGCCGTCGTTGCCCAGCCAGGCAAAGCGATAGAACATCGTCTTGTTGCTGCGGCTGGTGTTGGTCAGCGAGACCTTGACGGTCATGAAGCCGTTTTCGCGGGCAACCCGCATCGGGCCGATATCGATGTTGCTCAGTTTGCCCATCACGACCACCTTGCTGGCGGCGCTGCCCGGTGCGGGCGGTGGTGGGGTGGCGCAGCCGGCCAGCAGGGTGGCGGTGGCGAGCGCGGCGAGAAGCTTGAGGCGCATGGCGATTCCTTGGCTTACTTGAGGCTGGCGACGGCGGCGGCCGGCGCAGGCTGGGTGACTTGCAGGGCCGGGCCACCGGCGTAGACGCGGTTGCCCACGACGCGCAGGGCCACGACCTGATAGGGGCGATCGATCTTCACGGCGATCTTGCTGCCGCCCAGGTTCGACGGCAGGCTCAGCTGGTGCTCGCCCTGGGCCAGGCGCACGCGGGCAACCAGGGTGTCGTCCGGCAGGGTGCGCCAGGTGCGGGTGTCGGCGCCTTCGGTGACGGCCGAGGCGATGCCCACGGCCAGACCAGCCAGCGGGTTGACGTCGTTGAGCTGCTTTTGCGCCACGCCACGGGTGATGGCGCGCACGCTGGTGCGCAGGATGATGCCTGGCATGTCGTCACGCAGCGCGCGGCGCGACATGGCGGTGGTGCTGTTGAGCGCGGTCAGCGAGAGCGTCTTGTCGTTCAGGTAGATCTCGCTGAAGTGCGCGGTGGAGGTGTCTTCCTTGATGATCGGGAACGACAGCGGGGTGATCACCAGATTGCCGCTGATTGGCAGGGGCAGGGGGATGCGCACCGAGTCGCGGGCCGGCGCCAGGCCGCTCTGCACCACGATCAGCACGTCGCTGTCGGCGCCCTTGGCGGCAGGCTTGTCGAGGTCGAGCAGCGCACGCTCGAGCAGCGCGGTGTTCGGGCGCAGTTCGGCCGCCTTGCGGTAGCCCGGTGCAGCCAGGCCTTTTTCGCCCAGTGCCTCGTATACGTAGCCGGACAGGTAGTGGCTGAACGCACTCTGGTAGCTGTTCTTCAGGCCGACCACTTCAGGCGCGTCCAGGGCGGCCACCGGGTAGCCCTGCAGGTCCTTGTACTCGGTCTTGACGCCTTCCTTCTCGGCCTCTTCTTCGCGCTTGAGGTATTCCTTGTCGCGCAGCTCGGCGATCACGGCCTCACGCTCGTGGGTTTTCTTGATTTCGGTGCGGGCACCGTCGAAATCATTCTGCGCCAGCAGGTTCAGGGCCATCTGGGTGGTCAGCATGACTTTTTCGTAGTCGTAGCCTTCGTAGCGGCGCACCTTGTCGTTGACAAGGTAGCTGCCGAACTGGCTCAGGTACTTGGCGGTGTCCAGCTTCACCGACTCTTCCCACTTGAACACCACGCTATCGGCTTCGCGCCAGGCATCCTGGCTGCCGCTCAGGTCGCCCTTGGAGCGCAGCAGTTCGCCTTTCTCGAAGTAGTAGAGAAGGTCCTTGTCCTCACCCTTGTTGTTCTTTTCCAGCAGGGCCAGGGCCGCGTCGACGTTGCCGCTGGCCAGCTGCTGGTTGGTTTCCTGGAGTTCGCTATCGTAGCTGCGAAACGCTGCGCAGCCCGTCAGTTGGACGATCGCGCACAGCGTGGCGACGGTGAGGACACGGGAGGCCATCTTGAATCTCTTCCCTGAAAAGTGACATTAGGCGCCGGCGAGTGGCGGTGATCCCTTTGGACGCTAGTTCCAAATCCTCTTAGCAGAGGAGCCTGTATTTCCATTCGCTATAACGAAAGGCGCGGCATTATAGACGCAATGACTGGCTAATTAATGGCCTTGTGCTTCATTTTTTCTTGGATGTGCCAGTAGTCACATTTCCCGTGTGGTGTAGGAATAAGTCGATTCCCGGGGTAGGAGATAAACTTGTTTCAAAATTTTTCATGAAACTTCCGGGTGGTGCTTGAGCCGGCGCAAGTGGAAGTGAACAATGCAATCCTCCTCATTCCTGTTCGAGATTGGCTCCCATGACGCCCCGCCCCCGTGTGTTCGCCTGGCTGCTAGGGCCGCTGCTGGCCCTGGGCAGTGCCTTGAGCAGTGCCGCGCCGCTAGCGCCGGTGATTACCCCGGACCCGGCCCGCGGTGCACCGCTGTACGCCCAGCACTGTTCGGTGTGCCACGGTGACGGCGGCGCCGGCGATGGGCCTGCGGGGTTGGGGCTGGAACCACCGCCGGGCGATCTGCGCCAGGCGGCGCGGCTCGACACCCTGAGCCTGGCCGAGCTGTACCGGGTGATGGAGCAGGGCATCGAGGGCAGTGACATGCCGGCGTTCGCCGACCAGCTCGACGAGCGCCAGCGCTGGGATGTGGCCAGCTACATTGCCGGCTTCAGCGCCGAGCCTGGTGCTGTGCAGGCCGACCGGCGCTTCAGCCTGGCCGAGCTGGCGCAGCTCACCCCGGCGCAGGTGCGTGACTCCCAGGGTGGCGAGGCGGCGGCCGCCTTTCGTGCCCAGCGCGCCAAGCCGCCAGCGGCGCAACGCGGCCCTGGCCAACTGATCGACTACACCGCCACCACCCTCGAACAGAGCCTGGCCGCCTATCGTGCCGGCGACCACGAGCAGGCCTACGACCTGTCGGTGGCGGCGTACCTGGAGGGCTTCGAGCTGGTGGAAAGCGCCCTGGACAACGTCGATGCCAACCTGCGCAAGAACACCGAAAAGGCCCTGATGGCCTACCGCCAGGGGTTGCAGGACGGCTTGCCGGTGGAGCAGGTGACGCAACGCCTGGCGGCGGCCAAGGCCGAGCTCGAAGCATCGGCCAAGCTGCTGGGTGGCGATGGCCTGAGCTGGTCGCTGAGCTTCATCTCCGGCCTGCTGATTCTGCTGCGCGAGGGGCTGGAGGCAATCCTGGTGCTGGCGGCGATTCTGGCCTTCCTGCGCAATACCGGGCAGCAGTCGGCAGTGCGCAGCGTCAACGTGGGGTGGGCGCTGGCGTTGGTGGCGGGCTTTGCCACCTGGGCACTGGCTGCCTACGTGATCGACGTGGGGGGCGCACAGCGTGAACTGCTGGAGGGCTGCACCGCCCTGTTCGCCTGCGTGATGGTGCTGTGGCTGGGGGTGTGGATGCACGACCGGCGCCATGCGGCGGCCTGGCAGGACTACATCAAAAGCAGCCTGGTGGGGGGCGGCGGCCGCTTCGGCTTTGCCGTGCTGGCGTTCTTTTCGGTTTACCGCGAACTGTTCGAGGTGATCCTGTTCTACGAAACCCTGTGGCTGCAGGCCGGGCCTGCGGCGCACGATGCGGTGCTGGCCGGCGGGGCGACGGCGCTGGTGCTGCTGGTGGGGCTGGCGTGGGTGATTCTGCGCGGGTCGGCGAAGTTGCCGCTGTCGCTGTTCTTCAGCATCAACGCGGCGCTGCTGTGCGCGTTGTCGGTGGTGTTCGCCGGGCATGGGGTGAAGGCGTTGCAGGAGGCGGGGGTGTTCGGTACGCGGCCGGTGCCGTTCTTCGACTTCGACTGGCTCGGGATTCATGCCGATGCGTATTCGCTGGCCGCGCAGGCGTTGGCGCTGGTGGCCATTGCAGTGTTGTACGGGCGCAGCTGGCTGGCAGGGCGGCGGGTTTCGGTGCACTGATCGAGGGCCCCTGCGCTGGCTTGTCGGCGAATGCTGCAACGCCGCGCCAATGCAGGGATACTGTGCCCCTTGTTCTTTTTGCGGTGGATAACCCAACCATGCGTGTCTGGATCGACGCCGATGCCTGCCCCAAGGCGGCCAAGGACCAACTGGTCAAATTTGCCCTCAAGCGCCAGTTCGAGGTGGTGCTGGTCGCCGGTCAGGGCCAGATCAAGCCGGCCTTTGCCTGCGTCAGGCTCATCGTGGTGCCCAGTGGGCCGGATGCTGCCGACGACTACCTGGTGGAACACGCCGTGCCCGGCGAGTTGGTGATCTGCAGCGATGTGCCGCTGGCCGATCGGCTGGTCAAGAAGGGGGTGGCCGCGCTCGATCCGCGTGGCCGCGAATTCGACGAGCGCAACATGGGCGAGCGGCTGGCGGTGCGCAACCTGTTCACCGACCTGCGCGAGCAGGGCCAGGTCGGTGGTGGGCAGGCGCCCTACGGCGAGCGTGAGAAACAGGCCTTCGCCAATGCGCTGGACCGTATTCTCACGCGGTTGGCACGCGCCTACCCGCAGTGATGCCTCAGTCGGCCTCGTGGGTCAGTTCCAGCACCCGGTCGACCAGCTTGTAGATCCCGCCCGCCGCCTCGCCGATGCTCTGCGCCAGCATGTAGGCGGGGGTGCTGACCAGCTTGCGCTGAGTGTCTTCGACGATGTCGTGCACATCGCATTCTTCATGGGTGCCGCCCATCTTGACCACGGCCGCGCTGGTGTCGGCATCGTTGCCGATGGTGCAGACCACGCCTGGCCCGTAGATCTTGGCCGCCAGGGCCGGCGAAATGCAGATCAGGCCCACCGGCTTGCCCGCTTCGGCGAAGGCTTCGGCCAGTGCGAGCACATCGGGGTTGACCGAGCATTTGTCGCCTTCCACGGCGAAGTTGGAGAGGTTTTTCGCAGCGCCGAAGCCACCGGGCACGATCAGTGCGTCGAAGTCGTCCGCATTCGCTTCACGCAGGTCCTTGACCTCGCCGCGGGCAATGCGCGCCGACTCCACCAGCACGTTGCGCGTTTCGGGCATCTCTTCGCCGGTAAGGTGGTTGATCACATGCATCTGCGCGATGTTCGGTGCAAAGCACTGCACCTGGGCGCCACGCTGGTCAAGGCGCAGCAGGGTGATGACGCTCTCGTGAATTTCGGCACCGTCGTACACACCGCAACCGGAAAGGATCACCGCAACTTTTTTCTTGGTCATGCTCACTACTCCCGTTCAAGGCGCTAAATGTCCCCTGATTTGGCCATTCTCGCCAGGCTCTCTACATAGATCGCAATGCAGGGGGAGTGTTCAGTCGTGAGAGCGAGCAGCCAGGCCTATGGCCGGTCGCCACCTTCGCCAGGGTGCTGCTCCCGGGCCTGGGCCCGCGCCTGTTCGGCCTGGGCCTCGGCGGCTTCCTGGCGGGCAATGCGCGCGGCCTTGAAGCGCCGGCGCAGCCACAGCAGGGCGCCCAGTACCACCAGGGCACCGAGTACCCACAGCTCGTACTTCTTCACGTTGCCCAGCAGCCCTTCGAGGATGGCGCCGAAGTGGTAGGCGGCCGCGCCCAGGGCCAGTGCCCATACTGCGGCACCGATGCCGTTGAGCAGCAGGTAGCGGCGCGGCGGGTAGCCGGACAGGCCGATGGCCACGGGCATCACCGTGCGCAGGCCGTAGACGAAACGGAAACTCAGCACCCAGATGTCGGGGTGGCGGCGGATGTGCTCCAGCGCACGGTCCCCCATCATCTGCCAGCGCGGCTTGCGCGCCAGCAGCTTGCGCCCGTGACGACGCCCCATGAAGTACCACAGCTGGTCGCCGGCATAGCTGCCGAAGAAGGCAACCAGCACCACCATGTTGATATCCATGTAGCCACGGAACGCAAGAAATCCGGCGAGAACCAGTATGGTCTCACCTTCAAAAAAGGTGCCTAGAAAAAGGGCAAAATAGCCGAAATCCTGCAGGAATTGTTCAAGCATTTTCTGGGTGCTGGCGAAATGAACGCGCAGCCTACCCCCTGGGAGGCTTTAGGGAAAGTGTCCAAATGTGTCTCGACGTGAACATTTCCTACAAGGAGAATGAATGCGTCCATAAGTCGCAGGGTTGCCTCAGGTCGTCATACGGGCGTCATAATGGTTGCTTATAACTGTCGCGCTCGCCCGCCTGCGCGGGCTCAGGAGTCTGCCGTGAGCTTTACCCCCGCTAACCGTTTGTTTCCTGCCACTCGCCTGCGTCGCAACCGCCGTGACGACTTTTCCCGTCGCCTGGTGCGCGAAACCACACTGACTGTTGACGACCTGATCCTGCCGGTGTTCGTGCTGGACGGCGAAAACCGTCGCGAGGAAGTCGCCTCGATGCCGGGCGTGGAGCGCCTGAGCATCGACCTGCTGCTGCAGGCCGCCGAGGAGTGGGTGAAGCTGGGTATTCCGGCGCTGGCCCTGTTCCCGGTGACCCCGCTGGACAGGAAGTCGCTGGATGGCGCCGAAGCCTACAACCCGGACGGTATTGCCCAGCGCGCCACCCGCGCCCTGCGCGACCGCTTCCCGGAGCTGGGGGTGATCACCGACGTGGCACTGGACCCGTTCACCACCCACGGCCAGGACGGTATCCTCGACGAGGAAGGCTACGTCCAGAACGACATCACCGTCGACGCCCTGGTGCGCCAGGCGCTGTCGCATGCCGAGGCCGGCGCCCAGGTGGTGGCCCCGTCGGACATGATGGACGGGCGGATCCAGGCGATCCGTGAAGCCCTGGAGCTGGCCGGTCATGTCAACGTGCGCATCATGGCCTACTCGGCCAAGTATGCCAGCGCCTACTACGGCCCGTTCCGCGACGCGGTCGGCTCGGCGCTGAACCTGGGCAAGGCCAACAAGGCCTCGTACCAGATGGACCCGGCCAACACCAACGAGGCCCTGCACGAAGTGGCCGCCGACCTGTCCGAAGGCGCCGACATGGTAATGGTCAAGCCAGGCATGCCGTATCTGGATATCCTTGCGCGGGTCAAGGACGAGTTCAAGGTGCCGACCTTCGTCTACCAGGTCAGTGGCGAGTACGCGATGCACATGGCCGCGATCCAGAACGGCTGGCTCTCGGAAGGGGTTATCCTCGAATCCCTCACCGCTTTCAAACGGGCGGGCGCCGACGGCATCCTGACCTATTTCGCTGTTCGCGCCGCACAATTGATGAGAGGGCAGTAACGCCCTTCAGGAACGCTAGATGAATAACGAAGCACTTACCGAAGTCGAAGTGAAGGATGCCCAGCCGGTGCCCGAGCAACTGGTCGAAACCCCGCCGGACCTCGAGCCCGCGCCGGTGGTCGAAGCCGAGGCGCCCGTGGTGGCTCCGGCCCCGGCGGTGCCGGCGATTGCCGTGCCGGGCCTGGACGACAGCAGCCTGTACATCCATCGCGAATTGTCCCAGCTGCAGTTCAACATCCGCGTGCTGGAGCAGGCGCTGGACGAGTCCTACCCGCTGCTGGAGCGACTGAAGTTCCTGCTGATCTTTTCCAGCAACCTGGATGAGTTCTTCGAAATTCGTGTGGCGGGCCTGAAGAAGCAGATCACCTTCGCTCGCGAGCAGGCCGGCGCCGACGGCCTGCAGCCGCACCAGGCGCTGGCGCGCATCAGCGAGCTGGTGCACAGCGAAGTGGACCGCCAGTACGCGATCCTCAACGACGTGCTGCTGCCGGAGCTGGAAAAGCACCAGATTCGCTTCATCCGCCGGCGTCACTGGACCACCAAGCTCAAGACCTGGGTGCGCCGCTACTTCCGCGACGAGATCGCGCCGATCATTACCCCGATCGGCCTGGACCCGACCCACCCGTTCCCGCTGCTGGTGAACAAGAGCCTGAACTTCATCGTCGAGCTCGAAGGCATCGATGCGTTCGGCCGTGATTCGGGCCTGGCGATCATTCCGGCGCCGCGTCTGCTGCCGCGGGTGATCAAGGTGCCGGAAGACGTCGGTGGCCCCGGCGACAACTACGTGTTCCTGTCGTCGATGATCCATGCGCACGCCGACGACCTGTTCCAGGGCATGAAGGTCAAGGGCTGCTACCAGTTCCGTCTGACCCGCAACGCCGACCTGGCGCTGGACTCCGAGGACGTCGAAGACCTGGCCCGTGCCCTGCGTGGCGAGCTGTTCTCGCGTCGCTATGGCGATGCGGTGCGCCTGGAAGTGGCCGATACCTGTCCCAAGCACCTGTCCGATTACCTGCTCAAGCAGTTCAGCCTGAGCGAGCACGAGGTGTACCAGGTCAATGGCCCGGTCAACCTCACGCGCCTGTTCAGCATCACCAGCCTGGACAGTCACCCGGAGCTGCAGTACACCCCGTTCACCCCGGCAATTCCCAAGCTGTTGCAGAACAGCGAGAACATTTTCAGTGTCATCAGCAAGCAGGACATCCTGCTGATGCACCCCTTCGAGTCGTTCACCCCGGTGGTCGACCTGCTGCGTCAGGCGGCGAAAGACCCGCACGTGCTGGCCGTGCGCCAGACCCTGTACCGCAGCGGCGCCAACTCCGAGATCGTCGACGCGCTGGTGGATGCGGCGCGTAACGGCAAGGAGGTCACCGCAGTGATCGAACTGCGCGCGCGTTTCGACGAAGAGTCCAACCTGCAGATGGCCAGCCGCCTGCAAGCGGCGGGTGCGGTGGTGATCTATGGCGTGGTCGGGTTCAAGACCCACGCCAAGATGATGCTGATTCTGCGGCGCGAGGCCGGCGAGATCGTGCGTTATGCGCACCTGGGTACCGGCAACTACCACGCCGGCAACGCCCGCCTGTACACCGACTACAGCCTGCTGACCTCCGACGACGCCTTGTGCGAGGACGTCGGCAAGCTGTTCAGCCAGCTGATCGGCATGGGCAAGACCCTGCGCATGAAGAAGCTGCTGCACGCGCCGTTCACCCTCAAGAAGGGCATGCTCGACATGATCGCGCGCGAGACCCAGTTCGCCCTGGAAGGCAAGCCGGCGCACATCATCGCCAAGTTCAACTCGCTGACCGACCCCAAGATCATCAAGGCGTTGTACAAGGCCAGCCAGTCGGGCGTGCGCATCGACCTGGTGGTGCGTGGCATGTGCTGCCTGCGTCCGGGCATTCCGGGCGTTTCGCACAACATCCACGTGCGCTCGATCATCGGGCGTTTCCTGGAACACACCCGGGCGTTCTACTTCCTCAATGGCGGGGAAGAGCAGATGTTCCTTTCCAGTGCCGACTGGATGGAGCGCAACCTCGACAAGCGTGTCGAGACCTGCTTCCCGGTGGAGGGCAAGAAGCTGATCCTGCGGGTGAAGAAGGAGCTGGAGGGGTACCTGACCGACAACACCCACGCGTGGCTGCTGCAGTCGGACGGCCGCTATGTGCGCAGCACGCCGACCGGCAACCAGAACCCGCGCAGTGCCCAGGCCACTCTGCTCGAGCGCCTGAGCAACCCGGTGCTTATCGTACGCTGAGGGTAAAGCCGACCCGGGCCAGCCATTCGGCTTCCAGGCCGAAATCGGCCTGGGTCAGCTGGTTCTGTTCCAGCCAGCCGGCCGGGAACTCCACATCCAGGCTCTGGCCGGCGGCATGCAGCTTGACCGTCGGCATCTGCTGGGTGCCGCGGATGTGGTGGAACAGGATCGCGAAGCGCAGCAGCACGCACAGACGAATCAGCTTCACGCCGTCGTCGCCGAATTCGGCGAACTTGTCCTTGGGGATGTTGCGCCGGTGCCCGCGCACCAGCAGTGCCAGCATCTGCTGGTCTTCACGGGAGAAGCCGGCCAGGTCGGAGTGCTCGATCAGGTAGGCGCCGTGCTTGTGGTAATGATAGTGGGCGATGTCCAGGCCCACTTCGTGCACCTTGGCCGCCCAGCCCAGCAGTTCGCGCCAGATCCCGTCTTCAAGATCCCATGCCTTGGCCACCTGGTCGAAGGCATGCAGCGCCTTGCGCTCGACCCGTGCCGCCTGCCCCTGGTCGACGTGGTAGCGCTCCATCAGCGAGGTCAGGGTGCGTTCGCGCACGTCTTCGTGGTGGTGGCGGCCCAGCAGGTCGTACAGCACGCCTTCGCGCAGGGCACCTTCGCAGTGGTCCATGCGTTGCAGTTCCAGCGCGTCGAAGATCGCCTCCAGGATCGCCAGGCCCGCCGGGAAGATGGTGCGCCGGTCGGGCTTGACCCCTTCGAAATCGATCTTGTCGGTATCGCCCAGCTTGAACAGTTTGCGCTTGAGCCAGGCCAGACCTTCGGCGTTGACCTCGCCGTTGCCCATGCCGCCGGCCTTCAGGGCCAGGCCGATGGCGCGGATGGTGCCCGAGGAGCCGATGGCTTCATCCCAGGTCAGGCGGTGCAGGGCGTTCTCGATGCTCATCAGCTCCAGGCGCGCGGCGGTGTAGGCCTGGGCATAGCGCGCCGGGGTGATCTTGCCGTCGCGAAAGTAACGCTGGGTGAAGCTCACGCAGCCCATCTGCAGGCTTTCGCGCAGCAGGGGCTCGAAGCGCTGGCCGATGATGAATTCGGTACTGCCGCCGCCGATGTCGGCCACCAGGCGCTTGCCGGGGGTGTCGGCGAGGGTATGGGAGACGCCCAGGTAGATCAGGCGTGCTTCTTCACGGCCGGAAATCACCTCCACCGGGTGTCCGAGAATGGCTTCGGCGCGGCGGATGAATTCGCCGCGGTTGCGCGCTTCGCGCAAGGCGTTGGTGCCGACGATGCGCACCGCGCCGTCAGGCATGCCGTTGATCAGCTGGGCGAAGCGCTTGAGGCAGTCGAGCCCGCGTTGCATGGACTCTTCGCTGAGCTGGCGCTCTTCGTCGATGCCGGCGGCCAGCTGAACCTTTTCCCCCAACCGCTCCAGGATGCGAATGTCGTTGTGGTGGGCCTTGGCCACGACCATGTGAAAACTGTTGGAGCCCAGGTCGATGGCGGCTATCAGGGACAGATTCTTGGCTGGGTTTTGCGGCATGGTGATGGGTTCTCGGTCGATAACCCGGCAATCGTGCCACGATCCGCCGCCGACGCCAACGCGCAGTGTGGCAAGGCTTGACCTGACGCAGTTGCGAGTCTTTTTTATGACTTTTGTGTGACAGTCGATATGCAACGTCTCGCACAACTATAGTTACAGTCAATCGCGCGTGGCTTCCTGTCTACGGCGATGGCGGCTATGATGGGCCACGTTTTTTTGCTTACGACCTTGGAGACTTCCATGAGCAGCGATCTTATCAAACACGTCACCGACGCCACCTTCGAAGCCGACGTGCTCAAGGCTGAAGGTCCGGTGCTGGTCGACTACTGGGCTGAATGGTGCGGCCCATGCAAAATGATCGCTCCGGTTCTGGACGACATCGCCGCTACCTACGAGGGCAAACTGACCGTCGCCAAGCTGAACATCGACGAAAACCAGGAAACCCCGGCCAAGCACGGCGTGCGTGGCATCCCGACGCTGATGCTGTTCAAGAACGGCAATGTCGAGGCGACCAAGGTCGGCGCATTGTCCAAGTCTCAGCTGCAGGCGTTCCTCGACGCCAATATCTGAGTCGAAAAAAGCCCCGCATTCGTCGGGGCTTTTCTCTGTCTGGTGACTAGACGCCAGAAAATGCAAGTGATACATTCGGCCTCGCACTGTTTCTTTCAGTGCCCCCTGCACGCCGTCGCCGACGCACCTCAATTCGAATTAGTACGCGATCCTGTCGCCTTCTCTGCGGCGCGGCTTCATTAAGCCAGAAGCTTAATTCCCCCTTCTTACATGATTACGTCATTCCCCTTATGAATCTGACTGAACTCAAGCAAAAGCCGATTACCGATCTGCTCGAATTGGCCGAACAGATGGGCATAGAAAATATGGCCCGTTCGCGCAAGCAGGACGTGATTTTCTCCCTGTTGAAAAAGCACGCGAAAAGCGGCGAGGAAATCTCCGGTGACGGCGTGCTGGAGATTCTCCAGGACGGTTTCGGCTTCCTGCGTTCGGCTGACGCTTCGTACCTGGCCGGCCCGGACGACATCTATGTCTCGCCCAGCCAGATTCGTCGCTTCAACCTGCGTACCGGTGACACCATCGTCGGCAAGATCCGCCCGCCCAAAGAAGGCGAGCGCTACTTCGCGCTGCTCAAGGTCGACACCATCAACTACGACCGTCCGGAAAACGCGAAGAACAAGATCCTCTTCGAAAACCTGACGCCGTTGTTCCCGAACAAGCGCCTGAAGATGGAAGCCGGCAACGGTTCCACCGAAGACCTCACCGGTCGCGTCATCGACCTGTGCGCGCCGATCGGCAAGGGCCAGCGCGGCCTGATCGTCGCCCCGCCGAAAGCGGGCAAGACCATCATGCTGCAGAACATCGCGGCCAACATCACCCGCAACAACCCCGAGTGCCACCTGATCGTGCTACTGATCGACGAGCGCCCGGAAGAAGTGACCGAGATGCAGCGCACCGTGCGCGGCGAAGTGGTCGCCTCCACCTTCGACGAGCCGCCAACCCGTCACGTGCAAGTGGCCGAGATGGTCATCGAGAAGGCCAAGCGCCTGGTCGAGCACAAGAAGGACGTGGTCATCCTGCTCGACTCGATCACTCGTCTGGCCCGTGCCTACAACACCGTGATCCCGAGCTCCGGCAAGGTGCTGACCGGTGGTGTCGACGCCCACGCCCTGGAGAAGCCGAAGCGTTTCTTCGGTGCTGCACGTAACATCGAGGAAGGCGGTTCGCTGACCATCATCGCCACCGCGCTGGTCGAGACCGGCTCGAAGATGGACGAAGTGATCTACGAAGAGTTCAAGGGTACCGGCAACATGGAACTGCCCCTGGACCGTCGCATTGCCGAGAAGCGCGTGTTCCCGGCCATCAACATCAACCGTTCGGGTACCCGTCGCGAAGAGCTGCTGACCGCCGACGACGAGCTGCAGCGCATGTGGATCCTGCGCAAGTTGCTGCACCCGATGGACGAGATCGCTGCCATCGAGTTCCTGGTCGACAAGCTCAAGCAGACCAAGACCAACGACGAGTTCTTCCTGTCGATGAAGCGCAAGTAACACGGGCGGTACGCAAGAGCCGGGGAAACCCGGCTTTTTGCTATCTGTACATTGTCTATTCTGGCGGGCGGGGTTCGGCGCTACACTTTGCACCCCGACCGCTACGGCGAACACGAGGCTCCCGCATGCAGTATCGCGATTTGCGCGACTTTATCCGCGGCCTGGAACAGCGCGGCGAACTCAAGCGCATTCAGGTCCCCATCTCCCCGATCCTGGAAATGACCGAGGTCTGCGACCGCACCCTGCGTGCCAAGGGCCCGGCGTTGCTGTTCGAGAACCCTACCGGTTACGACATCCCGGTGCTGGGCAACCTGTTCGGCACCCCGGAGCGCGTGGCCATGGGCATGGGCGCCGAGTCGGTCAGCGAACTGCGCGAGATCGGCAAGCTGCTGGCCTTCCTCAAGGAGCCCGAGCCGCCCAAGGGGCTGAAGGACGCCTGGTCGAAGCTGCCGATCTTCAAGAAGGTCATCTCGATGGCGCCCAAGGTGGTCAAGGATGCGCCCTGCCACGACGTGGTGATCGAGGGGGACGACGTCGATCTTGGCGCGCTGCCGATCCAGCACTGCTGGCCGGGCGACGTGGCGCCGCTGATCACCTGGGGCCTGACCGTGACCCGAGGTCCGAACAAGGACCGCCAGAACCTGGGTATCTATCGCCAGCAGGTCATCGCCCGCAACAAGGTCATCATGCGCTGGTTGAGCCACCGTGGCGGCGCGCTGGACTACCGTGAGTGGTGCGAGAAGCACCCTGGCCAGCCGTTCCCGGTGGCCGTGGCACTGGGCGCCGACCCGGCGACCATCCTCGGCGCGGTGACCCCGGTGCCCGACAGCCTGTCCGAGTACGCCTTCGCCGGCCTGCTGCGCGGCAACCGTACCGAGCTGGTCAAGTGCCGCGGCAATGACCTGCAGGTGCCCGCCACCGCCGAGATCATCCTCGAAGGCGTGATCCACCCCGGCGAGATGGCGCCCGAAGGCCCGTATGGCGATCACACCGGCTACTACAACGAAGTCGACAGCTTCCCGGTGTTCACCGTGGAGCGCATCACCCACCGCACCAAGCCGATCTATCACAGCACCTACACAGGGCGTCCGCCTGACGAGCCGGCGATTCTGGGCGTGGCGCTGAACGAAGTGTTCGTGCCGATCCTGCAGAAGCAGTTCCCCGAGATCACCGACTTCTACCTGCCGCCTGAGGGCTGCTCGTACCGCATGGCGGTGGTCACCATGAAAAAACAGTACCCAGGGCACGCCAAGCGCGTGATGCTGGGGGTGTGGTCGTTCCTGCGCCAGTTCATGTACACCAAGTTCGTGATCGTCACCGACGACGACATCAACGCGCGGGACTGGAACGACGTGATCTGGGCCATCACCACGCGCATGGACCCCAAGCGCGATACCGTGATGATCGACAACACGCCGATCGACTACCTGGACTTCGCCTCGCCGGTTTCCGGCCTGGGCTCGAAGATGGGCCTGGATGCCACCCACAAGTGGCCGGGCGAAACCACCCGCGAGTGGGGGCGTGTCATCGTCAAGGACGAGGCCGTCACCCGACGCATCGATGAGCTGTGGACACAGTTGGGAATAGACTGATGCAGGTTACCTTGCAGCCCTCCGGGGCGGTGCTGGCACTGAACCCTGGTGAGCGCATACTGGATGGGGCCCGTCGTCTGGGCTATGACTGCCCGCAGAGCTGCCGCAATGGCAATTGCCATGTGTGCGCGGCACTGCTGGTGGAAGGCCGTGTGCGCCAGGATGGCGAGGTGAAGGACCATGGCGAGCTGTACACCTGCATCGCCGAGCCGCTGGAGGATTGCGTGTTGCTGTGGGATGGCGTGTTGGCCCTGGGCGAGCTGCCGGTGCGCAAGCTGGCCTGCCAGTTGAGCGAATGTGTCGAGGTGGGCGGCGACGTGTGGCGCGTGCGTCTGCGCGCGCCGGCCGGCAAGCCGCCGCGCTACCACGCCGGGCAGTACCTGATGATCGAGCGCGAAGCTGGCGACAAGGCCGCGTTCTCGCTGGCCTCGGCGCCACACAGCGGGCGTGACCTGGAGCTGCACGTGCTGGCCCGCGAGAGCAGTGCACTGGAACTGATCGCACAGTTGCAGCGCAACCGCATGGCGCGGGTGGAGCTGCCGTTTGGCGACACGCACCTGGCCGAACTGCCGGACGGGCCGCTGGTACTGATTGCTGCCGGTACCGGCATGGCGCAGATGCACAGCCTGATCGAACATTGCCGGGCCAGCGGCTTCAAGCACCCGGTGCACCTGTACTGGGGAGTGCGCCGCCCGGAAGACTTCTATCAGATCGAGCACTGGGACGAGTGGGCAACGCTGCCCAACCTGTTCCTGCACAAGGTAGTGAGCGACTTGTGCGGCTGGGAGGGGCGCTGCGGACTGCTGCACGAGGCCGTGTGCGAAGACATTGCCGACCTTGCGGGCGTGCACGTGTATGCCAGTGGCTCGCCCACCATGATCTACGCCACCCTCGATGCCCTGGTGGACGCTGGCATGGACGCACACCAGATGCGCGCCGATGTATTCGCTTATGCCCCGCGCGGCTAACTTAGGTAATAACGGCGCGTTGCAATAACGCGCCGATTCAAATAACCCGATTGTGCCTCGTTGGTTATAAGTGCTGGCCGCGTTAATTATTGCAAGCACCGCCAAAAACTATTACTACACTTGAAACAGCAGGCCTGAAAGCCCCGGTGCTGGGGGCTTTGTTTGCAGCGGGGGCTTGTATTCGAGCGGCCATCTGCCGTACGGTCGATGTATTGTTAGTGCAATGACTTTACAGTGGGCCACTTCAGTAGTTCACGAGGAATTCTGGCGGCGATCATGTCGGCAATTGAAACTGCACCCTCGAGTTTGGCGTACCCTCCGGTGCTCGACTTCGGTCAGCAACTGACCCACGAGCAACTTCGACAATCGGTTGATCACACCATGTCCCGCCATCAGGGCGGCCCGGTCTGGCTGTTTGCCTATGGCTCGCTGATCTGGCGACCGGAATGCAGCGCGGCCGAGCGCCGGCGGGCACGCGTGCATGGCTATCATCGCGGCCTGTACCTGTGGTCCCACGAGCACCGCGGCACTCCGGAGTGCCCGGGGCTGGTGTTCGGCCTGGACCGTGGTGGCTCGTGCAGCGGCTTTGCCTATCGGCTGCCCGAAGAGCGCCTGGAGGATTCATTGCTGGCGCTGTGGCAGCGCGAGATGCCGTACCCGGCGTACCGTCCGCACTGGCTCAACTGCCGCCTCGAGGACGGCAGCAAGGTGCAGGCACTGGGCTTCGTGCTGGAGCGGCACTTGCCGTGCTATGCCGGCAACCTGCCCGACACCTTGCTCAGCCATATCCTGGCCAGCGCCAAGGGCCGCTACGGCACCACCCGCGACTATGTCGAGCAGACCCTTTCGGCGCTGCGCACCCATGCCATGCCCGACCGCAACCTGGAGGCACGCTTCAAGCGTTGTCATTCGGCGGACAAGGCGTGAAGCCTGCGGTACCATCGCGCCCCTTATCAATGGACGTGTTGGGAATCAGGGATGAAACGCTGGCTTGGAATACTGTTGTGCTGGTGCTGCGCCGTGCAGGCCGAGCATGTGCCCACGTTCGCACAGCCCCCGGCCCCGGTGTATCCGAGGGCCATGAGGCTGGTGGGCCTGGAGGGCGCTGTGCGCATCGGCTACCAGGTCGATTCGCGCGATGGCTCGGTCAGCCATGTAACCGTCAAGCACAGTGATCATGCGTTGTTCAGTGCGTCTGCAGAAGCGGCCATCGCAAAGGTGCGGTTCGAACCCTGGACGGTGGCCGCGGGCGAGCCGGTGAAAACCGATGTGGTGCAGAGCCTGCTCTTTCGCATGGATGAGCAGTCCATGGCGATGACCCTGGATGCCCAGGCCGCGTTGCCGCAGCTGCAGTGCAAGCTGTTCAACTATTACCTGACCACCTACCGTCAGATCCGCTCGCATCAGCCGCTGTGGCAGATGGACAGCGTGGCCACGTCCATCGGCTTGCTGGCCAGGACGTCACCCGCATCGCCCACCCTGCTGCAGTTCAAGCAGGCGCAGCAGGCGTTCGAGGCAGCGCTGCCGTCTATCGAGCGGCGCTGCGCCGGGCAGCCCGACCTGATGTTCATCGACGCCTGGCCGCAGCAACTGCGTGACCTTGCGCTCAAGCAGCTGTGAGAAGGAATGCCATGACAACACCACTTCCGGTCTTTACCTATTACCCCGGCAAGGTTCATTACATCGTGGCCAGCAGCGAGGCTTGCGTGTGCTGCGGGCAGGCGCGTGGTTACCTGTATGACGGCACGCTGTACACCGCGCAGACACTCGAGGGCGATATCTGCCCGTGGTGCATCGCCGATGGTTCGGCGGCCAGGCGCTACGACGGCAGTTTCCATGATGTGTATGCGATGGGGGAGGCGGGCATAAAGCCTGAGGTGCTCGACGAGATCGCCTACCGCACGCCGGGCTATCCCACATGGCAGGACAGCCAGTGGATGCACCATTGCGGTGACGCCTGCGAGTTCCACGGGGACGCCAGCGCCGAGGACATCAGTGAGGCCACGCCGGCGACCCGGGAGCACTGGGCCGAGTACAACGGCATGACCGTGGAGGACTGGTCGTGGGCCGCGGTGGGGTATGCGCCGGGCGGGGATACCGGGTTCTACAAGTTCGTGTGCCGTGGGTGCAAGCAGGTGCTGCTGGCCTGGGACATGAGCTGACGTTCACGCCTCTATCGCGGGTCAAGTCCGCTCCCACAGGGCAGTGCGGGAGCGGGCTTGGCTATCGCACAGACACCACCAGCTTGCCCACCGCCTTGCGCCCCGCCAACTGCTCGATTGCAGCCCCGGCATCGGCCAGTGGGTAGGTCTGCGACACCAGTGGTTTCAGCTTGCCCTCGGCATGCCACGCAAACAGCTGCTTGAAGTTCGCGGCGTTATCCGCCGGCTGGCGCTGCGCGAACGCACCCCAGAACACCCCCAGCACCGCCGCGCCCTTGAGCAGCGTCAGGTTCACCGCCAACTGCGGGATCTGCCCGCTGGCGAACCCCACCACCAGCATCCGTCCGTTCCACGCCAGCCCGCGCACCGCCTGCTCGAACAGCTCGCCGCCCACCGGGTCGAAAACCACGTCCACGCCCTGGCCACCGGTCAGGCGCTTGATCTCGTCCTTGAGGCCGCTTTCGCTGTAGTTGATCAGCTCGTCGGCACCGGCAGCCTTGGCCACGGCCAGCTTGTCGGCGCTGCTGGCCGCTGCGATCACCCGCGCGCCCAGGGCCTTGCCGATCTCCACCGCCGCCAGCCCGACACCGCCCGACGCGCCCAGCACCAGCAGGGTTTCCCCGGCTTGCAACTGCCCGCGCTGGGTGAGCGCGTACATCGAGGTGCCGTAGGTCATGCCGAATGCGGCAGCCGTGGCGAAGTCCATGTGCGCCGGGATCGGCATCACGTTGTAGCCCGGCACCGCAATCTGCTCGGCAAAGCTGCCCCAGCCGGTCAGCGCCATCACCCGGTCGCCCACCTGCAACGGCCCGGCCTTTTCGCCCACCTCCAGCACTACCCCTGCTGCTTCGCCACCCGGCGAGAACGGCAGTGGCGGCTGGAACTGGTACTTGCCCTGGATGATCAGGGTGTCGGGGAAGTTGACCCCCGCCGCATGCACCTGCACCAGCACTTCATTGCGTTTGGGCACTGGGCTGGCGACCTCTTCGAGGACCAGGTCGCTGGCCGGACCATGGGCTTTGCACAACACGGCTTTCATCAGGGCTATTCCTTTGCGGGTGGTGGCCGATAAGTGTAGGTGGGCAGGGTGTCGGGTCAACGAGCATGCCCCGGCCTGATAAGCCGGCATAAGCCCGGGCTTGGGTTTGGCGAAGGCGCTGGGTATGCTGGCGCCAACTGTTTGAGGAGCGAATTGGTGAAAGCGTGGATCTTGATGGTACTGGCCCTGATGCTGCCAGCGGCGGCCATGGCCGAAGAAGCCAAGGACGGAGAGGGCGCGCCGAAGGTGTCGTACATCTCCCTGACCCCGCCACTGGTGGGCAACTATGCCCTTGATGGCGGCCCCAAGCTGCGCGTGTACAAGGCCGATGTGGCGTTGCGCGTGGACAACGATGTGGATGCGGCCGCGGTCAAGCACCACGAACCGCTGATCCGCAACCAGCTGGTGGCCCTGTTCACCCAGCAGAGCCTGGACGGCATGAGCAACGTCGAGGCCAAGGAACACCTTCGCCAGGAAGCCCTCAAGCAGGTGCAGCAGGTGCTCAACGGCGAAGAAGGCCGGCCGGTGGTGGCCGACCTGCTGTTCAACAACCTGATCGTGCAGTAGTCACGAGGCCAGGCTGCGGCGAAAGCGTGCCAGGGCGATCGCAAAGAACGCCAGGCCGATCGCCGCCAGCGCCAGCAGGTCCGGCCACACCACCGATGCGTCGGCGTCGCGGAACAGGATCGCGGCACCCAGGCTGACGAAGTGGGTGGAGGGTGACAGTTGCATCACCCACTGCAGCCATTGCGGCATGCTGTCCAGCGGCGTGCTGCCGCCCGACAGCAACAGCATCGGGATGATCACCGGGATCGCCAGCAAGCCGAACTGCGGGGTCGAGCGCGCCAGTGTGGCGAGGAAGATCCCCAGCGCGGTACTGGCGAACAGGTACAGCGCGGTCACGCCCAGGAACAACCCCATGGAGCCGGCCAGTGGCACTCCCAATGCCCCCTTGACCACCACCTCCAGCGACACCCAGGTGCACAGCACCACCACCAGTGCGTTGCTGCCGATCTTGGCCAGCATGATTTCCAGTGCCGTCAGTGGCAGTACCAGCAGGTGGTCGAGGGTGCCGTGCTCGCGTTCGCGCAGCAGCGCAGTGCCGGTCAGCACGATGGCCAGGATGGTGATGTTGTTGACGATCTGGATCACCGCCAGAAACCAGCCGCCCTCCAGGTTGGGGTTGAACAGCGCCCGTGGGCTCAGCAGCGCCGGGCTCTGCACGGCCTGCTTGGCGTAGTCGAGCAGCTCGCGTTCGAAGATCCGCCCGATGTAGCCGGCGCCCATGAACGCCTGGCTCATGGCGGTGGCGTCGACGTTCACCTGCAGTTCCGGGGTGCGCCCGGCCAGCAGGTCGCTCTGGAAGTTCACCGGGATATTGATCACGAAGGTGTACTGGCCGCTGTCCATGGCCTGGTCGAGCTGGTCGTAGGGCAGCGTCACCGCCGGCTGGAACTCCGGCGGTTGCAGCGCCTCGCCCAGCTTGCGCGAGACCAGGCTGTGGTCTTCGTCGACGATGGCCACGCTGGCGTTGTGCACGCCGATCACCGAGCCGGCGGCGGGCATGTAGATGGCCACGCTGAAGGCATACAGCAGAAACAGCAGCAGCACGCTGTCGTGGCGCAGGCTGGTCAGCTCCTTGAGACCGAGGCGGTAGATATGGGCCAGGCGCTGCATCAGACCTCCTGCTTTTTCAGCATGATCAGGCTCAGCCCGGTGAAGCCGGCGAAGAACCCGAACAGGGCCAGGCACTGCGGCCAGAGTTCGCGCAGGTCCAGGGCCTTGGTGAAGGTGCCGACGGCAATGTCGAGGAAGTAGCCGGCCGGGAACAGCTGGCCCATCAGTGCTGCCGCGCCATCGAGTGAAGAGCGCGGCACGATCAGCCCGGAGAACTGGATGGTCGGCAGGCTGGTGATGATCATGGTGCCCAGGATCGCCGCGATCTGGGTGCGGGTGAATGCCGAGATCAGCAGCCCCAGGCTGGTGGTGGCCAGCAGGTACAGCACCCCGCCGCAGGCCAGGGCCAGTGCGCTGCCCTTGAAGGGCACGCCGAACAGCCAGCGGTTCATCGCCACCAGCAACGCCAGGTTGACCAGGCTCACCAGCAGGTACGGGGCCTGCTTGCCGAGCAGGAACTCCAGGCGCGTGAGCGGCGTGGCGTAGAAGTTGGTGATCGAGCCCAGCTCTTTTTCACGCACGATGCCCAGTGCCGTGAGCATCGCGGGAATGAACGCCAGGATCAGCGCCATCACCCCGGGGCCGATGGCGTTCACGCTGATCACGTCCTGGTTGTAGCGAAAGCGGGTTTCAAGCTTTACCGCTGCCTGGCCTGGCTGTGCGCGGCTGCTCAGCGCGGCGAGCTGTTCGAGGTTGGCCTGGTGCACGGCCTCCACATAGTTGCGGCTGGTTTCGGCGCGAAACGGCATGCCGCCATCGAGCCAGGCCGCCACCACCGGCTGGCGCCCGGCATTCAGGTCGCGGCCAAAGCCGGGGGGGATCTCCAGCGCCAGCTTGATTTCCGAGCGTTGCAGGCGCTTGTGCAGTTGCGCGGCGTCGCGGATCGGCGCCTGCTCGGCGAAGTAGCGCGAGCCGCGAAACGCTTCCAGGTACAGACGGCTTTGCGGGCTCTGGTCCTGGTCGTAGACCGCGAATGCCAGGTTCTCCACGTCCAGCGAAATGCCATAGCCGAAGATCACCATCATGAACAGCGCACCGAGCAGGGCGAAGGCCAGGCGCACCTTGTCGCGCAGCAGCTCCTTGCCTTCGCGGGTGGCTACCGCGAACAGCCGCACGAAGCTGAAGCCGCTGCGGGGCGGCGGGCTGGCGGCCTCGGCGGTGGTGTTCACCGGTTGGGCCTCGGTCGGCGCCGGGCTGCTGTTCTGCGCCTGTTCCAGGCAGGTGACGAAGGCGTCTTCCAGGGTCTGGCCGCCGAACTGCTGTTGCAGCGCGGCCGGGGTATCGCAGGCCAGCACACGGCCGGCGTGCATCAGCGAGATGCGGTCGCAGCGCAGCGCCTCGTTCATGAAGTGGGTGGACAGGAAAATGGTCACGCCCTGCTCGCGGGACAGCTCGATCAGCAGGCGCCAGAAGTCGTCGCGTGCGGCCGGGTCGACGCCGGAGGTGGGTTCGTCGAGGATCAGCACTTCAGGCCGGTGCAGCACCGCCACGGCCAGCGACAGGCGCTGGCGCAGGCCCAGCGGCAGGGCGCCGGACTGCTGGTCGGCAATGTCGCCCAGGTCGAAGCGCTCGATCAGTTCGGCGATGCGCGGGGTGCTGTCGGCCTTTTTCAGGTCGAACAGGCGCGCGTGCAGCTCGAGGTTCTGACGCACGCTCAGTTCGCCATACAGCGAAAAGCTCTGCGACATGAAGCCGACGCGCTTGCGCGTGGCCAGGTCCTTGGCGTCGACCGGGCGGCCGAGCAGGGTGGCGCTGCCTTCGCTGGCCGGCATCAGGCCGGTGAGCACCTTCATGGTGGTGGTCTTGCCACAGCCGTTGGAGCCCAGGAAACCGAAGATCTCGCCACGGCCGATGGCGAAGCTGACCTTGTTCACTGCGGTGAAGTCGCCGAAGCGCAGGGTCAGTTCATGGGCCTCGATGGCGATGTCGCCGTCGTCGGCCGGGCGTGGCGGGATCACCAGCGGCGCCTGGGTGCGGCTGCGGTCATCCTGCTGCTGGCTCTGGTAGCAGGTGAAGGCGTCGTCCAGCTTGCCGCTGGCGGTGGCGCCGGCCAGCTCGCGGCTCAGCCCCTGGGCGATCAGGCGGCCACGGTCGAGCATCAGACAGTGCTCGAACTGTTCGGCCTCTTCCATGTAGGCGGTGGCCACCAGCAGGGTCAGTTGCGGACGCTCGCCGCGCACCTGCTCCACCAGCTCCCAGAAGCGCCGGCGCGACAGCGGGTCGACGCCGGTGGTGGGCTCGTCGAGAATCAGCAGGTCGGGCTCGTGGATCAGTGCGCAGCACAGCCCGAGTTTCTGCTTCATGCCCCCGGAGAGCTTGCCTGCCGGGCGCTCGGCAAAGCGTTCCAGGTCGGTGGCCAGCAGCAGCGCGTGCATGCGCGTGTCGCACTCGGAACGGCTCAGGCCGAACAGCGTGGCGAAGAAGCGGATGTTCTCGCTGATCGACAGCTCTGGGTACAGGTTGCCGCCCAGGCCCTGGGGCATGAAGGCGATGCGCGGGTACAGGCTGTTGCGGTGGCGGCGCTGGCGGATCGAGCCGTCCAGCACCTGCAACTCGCCCTGTTGCAGCTTCTTGACCCCGGCAATCAGCCCCAGCAGGCTCGACTTGCCCGCACCGTCCGGGCCGATCAGGCCGCAGCGGGTGCCTGCCGGCAGTTCAAAGCAGATGTTTTGCAGGGCCTCGAGGGAGCCGTAGCGGTGGCTGATGCCACGCGCCTGCAGCGCCAGGGCCGTCATTGCAGGTTGGCCGGCCAGTCCACGGGGGCGCTACGCACATAGCCGGCGCCGGGCATGCCCGGCTTGGCCTGGGGCACCGCGCTGGGCTCGGTCAGGCGCAGCTTGACGCGAAACACCAGCTTCTGGCGCTCGTCACGGGTTTCCACCTGCTTGGGGGTGAACTGCGCCTTGGCTGCCACGAAGCTGATCTTGGCCGGCAGTGCGCGGTCGGGCAGGGCATCGAGCACGATGCGTGCCTGGTCGCCCACGGTCAGCTTGCCGGTGGTGGAGGCGGGCAGATAGAGGTTCATGTACTGGTCGCTGGGGTCGATCAGCAGCAGTACGCGCCCGCCGGCCCCGAGCACTTCGCCCGGTTCGGCCAGGCGCAGCTGGATCACGCCATCGATGGGCGCGCGCAGGCTGCTGTCGTCGATTTCGCTGGTGAGCTGGGCCACCTGGGCCTCGGCGGCACCGATGGCGGCCTTGATTGCCGCGAGTTGCGCTCGCGCTGCCACCACGGCTGAATTGCTGGTGTCGTAGCGGGCCTGCTGCTGGTCGAGCAATTGCTGGCTGGAGTACTTGCGCTGGAACAGTTCGCGCACGCGCTTGAGTTCCTGGCTGGCCAGCAGCTGTTCGCTCTGGCGCAGCTGCACGGTGGCCTGGGCGGCCGCGTAGTTCTCGCGGGCACGCAGCACTTCGGCTTCGGCCTGGTTGCGCTGGGCCTCCATGGTGCGGGTGTCGATGCGCGCCAGCAGTTGGCCCTTGTGCACCACGTCGCCCTCGTCGGCCAGCACTTCGGCCAGGCGCCCCGGCACTTTGGTGGCGATCTGCACCTCGGTGGCCTCAAGGCGACCGTTGCCCATGCTCAGGCCTTCGGGCAGACGGTCGTGCATGGACTTCCAGTAGCCCAGGCCGCCGGCTGCCACCAGCAGCGCAATCAGCGCGCCGGCAAAGAGTTTGGGGGTGTGTTGGCTCATCGACATGCACCTGCATCCTGCTGCGTTTGACGTCAGAGTCTGACGTTTTGCCTACCGTGGCGGGTTGATACGTATCAAACGAGTGGGCATCTTACGCGAAATTAACGTAGTGCGAGCACCGCGGCCCATTGTTCGTCCGTCACCGGCATCACCGACAGGCGGCTGCCCTTCTGTACCAGTGGCAGTTCGGCCAGTGCCGCCTGTTGCTTGAGGTAGCCAAGGCCCAGCACCTTGCGCATGGTTTCCACATGCTCCACGTCCACTGCGCTCCACGGGTTCTTCTCGGCGCTGGCCTTGGCGTCGAAGTAGTGGCTCTCGGGGTCCAGTGCGGTGGGGTCGGGGTAGGCGGCGGTGGTGATGCGGGCAATACCGGCGATGCCGGGCTCGGGGCAGCTGGAGTGGTAGAAGAAGAACAGGTCGCCCACCGCCATGGCGTGCATGAAGTTGCGCGCCTGGTAGTTGCGCACCCCGTCCCAGCGCGCCTGGCCGAGGCGGGCGAGGTCTTCGATCGAGAGCTCGTCGGGCTCGGATTTCATCAGCCAGTAGGCCATCGTTGACGCTCCAGACAAAGTTTGAAATAACCTGTTGCATGAAACCGACAGCCGGTTGGCGTCAACGTTTGCGTGTGGCACCAGGTTGTCGGAGAATGCGCGCATTTTAAGCTTGACGCTGCTGCACGGCATAATAAAAACCGTTGCTGTCATCGTGATGAGTTTGCCTGAGGGGGGCAATCGATGAATCGCAAACCGGATTTGCTCTGGGTGCTCGTTTTTCTGTTTGGCCTGGGTGTGGTCACCACCGGCTATGCACAAAGCCTGTGGGAACAGAAACTCGAAACAGCCGCCTACGAGATGCCGGCCGCCCCGACCCCCGTCAAGCGTTGAGCCTTGCGGCGCCCGTTCAGGGTGCCAGGTACCACCCCCTGTCCGATACCGTGCCCTGCAGCGGCACGTCCCAACTGGCCTGGGCCAGTCGTTGCACTTTCTGGCATTCGTGCGCCAGCCCCAGCAGCAGGGGTTTCTTCCAGGCCTTGCGCCGCCCCTGATACGCCAGGCTGCGGTCATAGAACCCGCCGCCCATGCCCAGTCGCCCACCCGTCTCGTCGAAACCCACCAGCGGCAGCAGGATCAGGTCCAGTGCCCAGGTGGGTCGCTGGCGTGTGAGATTGATGCGTGGTTCGGGGATGCGGAAGCGGTTGGGGCGCAGTTTTTCACCGTGCTCGAAGCGCTGGAAGGCCATGCGGGTTCTGGGCCAGGCGTGCAGCACCGGCAGGTAGGTATGCTTGCCTCGACGTTGAGCTTCGCGCAGCAGCAGGCGCGGGTCGATCTCGCTGTCGTTGGGCAGGTACAGGGCAATGTGCCGGGCACGACGAAACAGCGGGTGCTGCGCCAGTTGCCGGTACAGGCCGCGCGCGGCACGGCGCTGTTCGGCCGGGCTGAGGGCACGGCGGGCATCACGGAGCAGACGACGAAGTTGGGGGCGGGTAAGCGGCGCGGTGTCGGTCATGGCACGGGCGGTCCCTGGGGCGACTGCCACGCAGGGGTGGCAGTGCATGTGCGTGCGCCGCTGGGTGGGCGCAGGCTGGAGAATTCAGGCTCCCCGACGAACCGCTGTCGGTGTAGCCCTTGAACCCGAAAGTTCAAGGTGGAGATTACAGGAGGCGTTAAGGCTTTCCGTCAAGCGGACATGCACACCGGCCCCACGTGCAACCCCCGTGGTTGTGCGTATCGGCTCAGGGACATGACCGACTGGCAAGCACTCCAGGGAGTGGTCGGAGTATACCCGAAACTCAGGCCGGTTTTGAACCCGCGTCGTCGGCCAATGCCTGATCGACACGTTCGAGCAGGTCGCGCACCTGTTCACGGGTGGCACCGCCGGTGGGCGCCTGCGGGCGCTCCTGATTGTGCAGCAGGTCGTGGGTGATGTTCAGCGCCGCCATCACCGCGATACGGTCGGCGCCGATCACCTTGCCGCTGCTGCGGATCTCGCGCATCTTGCTGTCCAGGTAGCGCGCTGCGCTGACCAGGTTGCTGCGCTCTTCCGGCGGGCAGATGATCGAATACTCCTTGTCGAGGATCTGAACGGTGACGCTATTGCTTGAACTCATGAGTCTTGCTCCAGGGCCTTGAGCCGCGAAATCATCGATTCGACCTTACGCCGGGCGATCTCGTTTTTTTCGATGAGGTGGGCGCGCTCCTCGCGCCAGGATTTTTCCTGAGCTAATAGGAGTGCATTTTGCCGCTTTAGTTGCTCGACACGTTCGATCAACAGCTCGAATCGGCCCATCAGCGCTTGCAGGTCGTTCTCTGGCATGACGTGCCACTCGCTTTTGTCAGACGGGTCTTACCCGCTCATTAAGTTCCGGCATGCCCCGAATTGGCGGCGTCGATGGTCTTGGCGCGCCTGCCGGTGCTAGGATACAAGGCCTTCATTCTAGTCATTGCGCCGTCTGGCGCCTAGCTGCCCATGCCCATTACGAATTCGCCATACACCGCTTTTGCCACCTTGCTCACCAGCAACGGTCACCCTGTTTCGCCTGCCGAGCTTCACGGCTTGTTGCTCGGGCGCAGCTGCGCCGGCGCCGGCTTCGATGCCGACGGCTGGTTGGCCGATGCGGCCCACCTGCTGGAAGTCGATCCTGTAGACAATGTTCGTAACGCTTTGATCGGCCTGCAGGAGATGGTCAAGGGCGAACTCACCGGTGAAGAAGTCACCGTCGTGCTGTTGCTGCCCACCGACGATGCCCCGCTGACCGAGCGTGCCATCGCCCTGGGCGAGTGGTGCAAAGGCTTCCTGTACGGCTTCGGCCTCAACTCGGCAGGCCTGAGCCTGAGTGCCGAAGCCAAGGAAGTGCTGGGTGACCTGGATGCCATTTCCCAGGTCCAGGATGCACTGGAAGAATCCGAAGACGGCGAAAGCGACTATATGGAAGTGATGGAGTACCTGCGCGTCGCACCGATGCTGCTGTTCTCCGAGCTGGCCAAGCCACAGGCGCCTGCGCCCAAGCCTTCCTTGCACTAAATGCCGAACAGGGGTTCCTCGTGCCAATAGCCCATATCCCCAAAGCGGAGTATGCCCGTCGTCGCAAGGCGCTGATGGCGCAGATGGAACCCAACAGCATCGCCATCCTGCCCGCGGCCGCGGTGGCCATTCGCAACCGCGACGTGGAGCACGTGTACCGCCAGGACAGCGACTTCCAGTACCTCAGCGGCTTCCCGGAGCCCGAGGCGGTGATTGCGCTGATCCCCGGCCGTGAGCACGGTGAGTACGTGCTGTTCTGCCGCGAGCGCAACCCCGAGCGCGAGCTGTGGGACGGCCTGCGCGCTGGCCAGGAAGGTGCGATACGCGAATACGGCGCGGACGATGCGTTCCCCATCACCGACATCGACGACATCCTGCCGGGCCTGATCGAAGGCCGCGACCGGGTGTACTCGGCCATGGGCAGCCACCCCGAATTCGACCGCCACCTGATGGAGTGGATCAACGTGATCCGCTCCAAGGCCAACCTCGGCGCCCAGCCACCGAACGAGTTCGTTGCGCTGGATCATCTGCTGCACGACATGCGCCTGTATAAATCGGCCACGGAAGTGAAGGTGATGCGCGAGGCCGCGGCGATTTCGGCACGCGCCCATGTGCGGGCCATGCAGGCCTGCCGCGCCGGGTTGCACGAATACAGCCTGGAGGCCGAGCTGGACTACGAGTTCCGCAAGGGCGGGGCGAAGATGCCGGCCTACGGCTCGATCGTGGCATCGGGTCGCAACGCCTGCATCCTGCATTACCAGCAGAACGACGCCCTGCTCAAGGACGGCGACCTGGTCCTGATCGACGCCGGGTGCGAGATCGACTGCTACGCCAGCGACATCACCCGCACCTTCCCGGTCAGCGGGCGCTTCTCGCCGGAGCAGAAAGCGATCTACGAGCTGGTGCTCAAGGCCCAGGCTGCAGCCTTTGCCGCGATTGCACCGGGCAAGCACTGGAACCATGCCCACGAGGCCACCGTGCAGGTGATCACCGAAGGGCTGGTGGAGCTGGGGCTGCTCAAGGGCGATGTGCCGGCGCTGATCGAGGCCGAGGCCCATCGGGCCTTCTACATGCACCGCGCCGGTCACTGGCTGGGGCTGGATGTGCACGACGTCGGCGAGTACAAGGTCGCCGACCAGTGGCGCGTGCTGGAGCCGGGCATGGCCCTGACGGTGGAGCCGGGCATCTACATTGCTGCCGACAACCAGAGCGTCGCGAAGAAGTGGCGCGGTATCGGCGTACGAATCGAGGACGACGTAGTGGTGACCAAGCAGGGCTGTGAAATCCTGACCTCCGGCGTACCGCGCACGGTGGCCGAAATCGAAGCATTGATGGCGGCTGCACGCAGCCACGCCGCATGAGCCGGGTCAACCTTGCCATCATCGGTGGCGGCCTGGTCGGTGCCAGCCTGGCGCTGGCCCTGCAGGCCGGGGCCAGGGCGCGTGGCTGGAAGATCCTGCTGATCGAGCCGTTCGCCCCCGGCGACAGCTTCCAGCCCAGTTACGACGCACGTTCCTCGGCGCTTTCCTACGGCACCCGGCAGATCTACGAGCGTCTGGGCCTGTGGCAGCCGATCAGCCGCCGCGCCGAACCGATCCGCCAGATCCAGGTGTCCGACCGTGGCCGCTTTGGCGCCACCCGCCTGGACGCCCTGGAAGAAGGCGTGCCGGCACTCGGCTACGTGGTCGAGAACGCCTGGCTCGGCCAGTGCCTGTGGCAGGGGCTGGATGCCGAGGTGGTGACTTGGCGCTGCCCGGCGCAGGTCAGCGCGATGCAGCCGCTGGCCGACGGCTACCGCCTGACACTGGATGACGACACCACGGTGGACTGCGACCTGGCGGTACTGGCCGACGGCGGGCGTTCCGGGCTGCGCGAGCAGTTGGGCATCCACGTCAGCCAGCGCCCGTACAACCAGAGTGCGCTGATCGCCAACATCACCCCGAGCGAGGCCCATTGCGGGCAGGCGTTCGAACGCTTCACCGATGACGGCCCGATGGCCTTGCTGCCGCTGCCGGAAAACCGCTGCGCGCTGGTCTGGACCCGTGCCGGAATGGATGCCAAACGGCTGGCCGAGATCGACGAACGAGCCTTCCTGGCCGAGCTGCAAGGCGTGTTCGGCTACCGTCTGGGCACCTTGCGCCAGGTGGGCGCGCGTCACCTCTACCCGCTGTCGCTGGTCGAGGCCCAGGAGCAGGTGCGCTCGCACCTGGTGGTGCTGGGCAACGCCGCGCACAGCCTGCACCCGATTGCCGGGCAGGGTTTCAACCTGTCGCTGCGAGACGTGCAGTCGCTGGCTGACGGTCTGCTGGCCGGGCCCGAAGTACCAGGCGACCTGGCGACCCTGCAGGCCTACCGCGAGCGCCAGCGCCTGGACCAGGACCTGACCGTGGGCTTCTCCGACAAGGTCACGCGGTTGTTCGGCAGCGGCCAGCCGTTGCTCGCCACCGGGCGCAACCTGGGCCTGCTGGGCCTGGACCTGCTGCCCCCGGCCAAGCGCTGGTTCGCCCGCCAGGCCATGGGCCTGGGTACACGCCCGGACCAGCCTGGCCAATGACCCCTTCTTCTCTTTATCGGGCTTGAAAGCATGGAAATGCGCGCAGATCTGTTGATTGTCGGTGCCGGAATGGTCGGTAGCGCCCTGGCCCTGGCCTTGCAGCACAGTGGCCTGGACATCCTGCTGCTCGACGGCAGCCCCCTGACGGTCAAGCCGTTCGATGCACAGGCGCCCTTCGAGCCGCGAGTCAGCGCGCTGTCGATGGCCAGCCAGCGCATCCTCGAGCGCGTGGGCGCCTGGCAGCACATCCGCGAGCGGCGCCTGAGCCCGTATTCGGACATGCACGTGTGGGACGGCAGCGGCACCGGGCAGATCCACTTTTCGGCCGCCAGCGTGCACGCCGAGGTGCTCGGCCACATCGTCGAGAACCGCGTGGTGCAGGACGGTCTGCTGCAGCGCCTGCACGACAGCGAGATCGGCCTGCTGGCCAACGCCCGCCTGGAGCAGATGCGCCGCAGTGGCGACGACTGGCTGCTGACCCTGGCCGATGGCCGCACCCTGCGCGCGCCGCTGGTAATTGCGGCTGACGGCGCCAACTCGGCGGTGCGCCGCCTGACCGGCTGCCAAACCCGTGAGTGGGACTACCTGCACCACGCCATCGTGACCAGCGTGCACTGTGCCGAGCCGCACCAGGCCACAGCCTGGCAGCGCTTCACCGATGACGGCCCGCTGGCGTTTCTGCCACTGCTGCGCGACGGCCAGCAGCACTGGTGCTCCATCGTGTGGTCGACCACGCCTGCGCAGGCCGAGCGCCTCATGGCCCTGCCGGACGAAGCCTTCTGCGCCGAGCTGGAGCGGGCCTTCGAGGGCCGCCTGGGCACGGTGCTGGCGGCCGACCCACGGCTGTGCGTACCGCTGCGCCAGCGCCATGCCAAGCGCTACGTGGCCGAGGGCCTGGCGTTGATCGGCGATGCGGCACATACCATTCACCCGCTGGCCGGGCAGGGCGTGAACCTTGGCTTTCTGGACGCGGCGGTGCTGGCCGAAGTGCTGCAGCATGCCCATGAGCGCGGCGAGCGCCTGGCCGACGTGCGCGTGCTGAGCCGCTACGAACGACGGCGCATGCCGCACAACCTGGCCTTGATGGCCGCAATGGAGGGCTTCGAGCGACTGTTCCAGGCCGACCCGCTGCCGCTGCGCTGGCTGCGCAACAGTGGCCTGAAGTGGGTGGAGCAACTGCCGGAGGCCAAGGCGCTGTTCGTGCGCCAGGCGCTGGGGCTGAGCGGCGACCTGCCGGAGCTGGCACGGGCCTGAGGCGGCACCGCAACATCTGGTAACTCCTCCCTTGGCAGTTCGGTTGAGAAGGCAAATGGCATTCACTACCATTTGCGCCTCTCCCGCATTCCGAGGACCGCCTTCATGTTGCCACGCAAGCATCTACTCGCCGCCCTGGCGCTCACCCTGCTGGGCGGTACCGCACAGGCGGGGGACGAGGTGGTGGTGTATTCCTCGCGCATCGACGAGCTGATCAAGCCGGTATTCGATGCCTACACCAAGGAAACCGGGGTCAAGGTCAAGTTCATCACCGACAAGGAAGCGCCGTTGATGCAGCGCATCAAGGCCGAGGGCAGCAACGCCACCGCCGACCTGCTGCTGACCGTGGATGCCGGCAACCTCTGGCAGGCCGAGCAGATGGGTATCCTGCAGCCGATCAAGTCGGCCGTGATCGACGCCAACATTCCCCCGCAGTATCGCGCTTCGTCCCATGACTGGACCGGCCTGAGCCTGCGCGCGCGGACCATTGCCTACGCCACCGACCGGGTCAAGCCCGAGGAGCTGAGCACCTACGAGGCGCTGGCCGGCAAGGAATGGGAAGGGCGCTTGTGCCTGCGTACCGCCAAGAAGGTCTACAACCAGTCGCTGACCGCGACCCTGATCGAAACCCACGGCGCCGAGAAGACCGAAGAGATCCTCAAGGGCTGGGTGAACAACCTGTCCACCGACGTGTTCTCGGATGACGTGGCAGTGCTCAAGGCCATCGAGGCCGGGCAGTGCGACGTGGGCATCGTCAATACCTACTACTATGGCCGCCTGCACAAGGAGCAGCCGCAGCTGCCGATCAAGCTGTTCTGGCCCAACCAGGCCGACCGTGGCGTGCACGTCAACCTGTCGGGCATCGGCTTGACCCGGCACGCGCCGCACAAGGAGGCCGCGATCAAGCTGGTGGAGTGGATGACCGGGCCGCAGGCGCAGAAGATCTTCGCCGATGTGAACCAGGAGTTCCCGGCCAACCCCAAGGTCGAACCTTCGGCAGAAGTGGCGGCGTGGGGCAAGTTCAAAGCCGACAGCCTGCCGGTGGAAGTGGCGGGCAAGCGTCAGGCTGAAGCGATTCGCCTGATGGATCGGGCTGGCTGGAACTGAGCGCAAGACCTTATCCTTGCGGGGCCCTCCAGGGCCCCTTCGCCGGCAATGCCGGCTCCTACAGGTAATGCGCGACCCCTGTAGGAGCCGGCGTTGCCGGCGAATCTCACATTCGCTAGAGATCTCCCCCTTGGCCCACCCCGCCCAACGCCGCTGGTACCCCCTGGTCTTCACCGTCTGCGCGCTGGTGCTGCTGCCGCTGAGCGTGCTGGTGCTGTCGTGGCAGAGCATCGACCTGCAGATCTGGTCGCACCTGCTCGACACCCAGATGAGCCGCCTGTTGGGCAACACCCTGACCTTGATCCTCGGCGTGGGCGTCGGCGTCACCGTGCTGGGCGTGAGCCTGGCCTGGCTCACGAGCCTGTGCGAATTCCCCGGCCGACGCTGGCTCGACTGGGCATTGATGCTGCCCTTCGCCATCCCCGCCTATGTGCTGGCGTTCGTCTTCGTCGGTTTGCTGGACTTCTCCGGCCCGGTGCAAACCCTGCTGCGCGAATGGTTCGGCCCCATGCGCCTGCCGCGCGTGCGCTCCACCGGCGGGGTGATCATCGTGCTGGTGCTGGTGTTCTACCCCTATGTCTACCTGCTGGCACGTACCGCCTTCCTGGCCCAGGGCAAGGGCCTGATGGAAGCGGCGCGGGTGCTCGGGCAATCGCCGCTGCAAGCCTTCTGGCGCGTGGCCCTGCCCATGGCGCGGCCGGCGATCGGCGCGGGCGTGGCGCTGGCGCTGATGGAAACCCTGGCCGACTTCGGCGCGGTGGCCGTGTTCAACTTCGACACCTTCACCACCGCCATCTACAAGACCTGGTACGGCTTCTTCAGCCTCTCCAGCGCCGCCCAGCTCGCCAGCCTGTTGCTGCTGGCCGTCATGCTGGTGCTGTACGGCGAGCGCCGGGCCCGCGGTGCGGTACGCAGCAGCAACGAGCGGCCCCGGGTGGCGGCGCTGTACCACCTGCGCGGGGTCAAGGCGCTGGCTGCCAGCAGCTGGTGCCTGCTGGTGTTTGCCTGCGCGTTCGTTATCCCGGTGCTGCAGTTGCTGGTGTGGTTCTGGCAGCGCGGGCGTTTCGACCTCGACGAGCGCTATGGCGCGCTCATCCTGCATACCCTGTACCTGGGCGCCATGGCTGCGCTGATCACCGTGGCGGTGGCACTGCTGCTGGCGTTTGCCCGACGCCAGGCCCCCACCCGCGTGGTGCGCGCCGGGGTCAGCCTGGCCAACCTGGGCTACGCCTTGCCCGGCTCGGTATTGGCGGTGTCGATCATGCTGGCCTTCAGTTACCTCGACAACCAGCTGGTGGTGCCGCTTTCGAGCTGGCTTGGCGGTGCCGGCCGGCCGCTGCTGATGGGCAGCCTGGCGGCACTGCTGCTGGCCTATCTGGTGCGCTTCATTGCCGTGGCCTACGGCCCCTTGGAAAACAGCCTGGGGCGCATCCGGCCCTCGCTGCCGGAGGCCTCGCGCAGCCTCGGGGTCAGCGGCCCGCGATTGTTTTTCAAGGTGTATCTCCCGCTGCTGGTGCCGGGTGCGCTGAGCGCGGCGCTGCTGGTGTTCGTCGATGTGCTCAAGGAGATGCCCGCCACCCTGCTGATGCGCCCGTTCGGTTGGGACACCCTGGCGGTGCGGGTATTCGAGATGACCAGCGAGGGCGAGTGGTCGCGTGCCTCGCTGCCGGCGTTGACGCTGGTGCTGGTGGGGCTGCTGCCAGTCATCGGTTTGATAAGGCGTTCGGCGCGTCACCCGGGTCAGAGTCACTGAGGGTGTAAGGCTGCGCCCTTGCGGCTACAATGCGCGGCATTCGCTGCGGCCGATCAGCACCGGGTAGCTGAAACGCTGCCCTCAGCCGCAGCCTCGCCACGCCCGGAAGGAGAAACCCATGGGACAGCGTACGCCTCTTTATGACCTGCACCTGGCGCTTGGCGCCAAGATGGTCGATTTTGGCGGTTGGGACATGCCCCTGCATTACGGCTCGCAAGTCGAGGAGCACCACCAGGTGCGCCGCGACTGCGGGGTCTTCGATGTCTCGCACCTCACCGTGATCGATGTGCACGGCGCCCAGGCCACGCCCTGGCTGCGCTGGTTGCTGGCCAACGATGTGGCCAGCCCGAATGCCCACGGCAAGGCCCTGTACAGCACCCTGCTCAACGAACAGGGCGGTGTGATCGACGACCTGCTGGTCTACCGCACCGACGACGGCTACCGCCTGGTGGCCAACGCCGCCACCCGCGACAAGGACCTGGCCTGGCTGCAGGCCCATATCGGCGACTACGACGTGCAGGTGCGCGAGCGTCCCGAACTGTCGATCTTCGCTGTGCAGGGCCCGCATGCGCGGGACAAGCTGGCCGAACTGGTGAGCAGTGACCGTGCGGCGCTGATTCGTGAACTGGCCCCCTTCGAAGGCCGCAGCAGTGGGGACTGGTTCATCTCGCGTACCGGCTACACCGGCGAAGACGGCCTGGAGATCACCCTGCCGGCAGAGCAGGCCCCGGCGTTCTTCAACGACCTGGTCGGCGCCGGTATTGCCCCCAGCGGGCTGGGCGCGCGCGATACCTTGCGCCTGGAAGCGGGCATGACGCTGTACGGACAGGACATCGACGAGGCACACTCGCCACTGACCTCCAACCTGGCCCACAACATCGCCCTGGAACCGGCCGACCGCGACTTCATCGGACGCCGTGCGCTGGAGGCCGAACAGGCCGCAGGCGTGCAGCTGAAACTGGTCGGCCTGGTGCTCGAGGAACGCGGTGTACTGCGTGCGCATCAGGTGGTGCGAATCGCACAGATTGGCGAAGGGGAGATCACCAGTGGTAGTTTCTCTCCTACGCTGAGCAAGGCGATTGCCCTGGCCCGCGTGCCGGTGGCTACCGCCGACCGCGCCGAGGTGGAAATTCGCGGCAAGTGGTACCCGGTACGGGTGGTCAAGCCGACCTTCGTGCGCCAGGGCAAGATCCTGATCTGAATTCATTCCGGCGGGCCGACCGCTGACCTGTTGAGGAAAGACACTATGAGCAATATCCCCGCCGACCTGCGTTTTGCCGAGAGCCACGAGTGGGCCAGGCTGGAAGCCGACGGTACCGTCACCGTGGGCATCAGCGACCACGCCCAGGAGGCTCTGGGCGACGTGGTATTCGTCGAACTGGCCGAGGTCGGCAAGGTGTTCGCGGCCAAGGACGCCGCCGGTGTGGTGGAGTCGGTGAAAGCCGCTTCGGATATCTACGCGCCGGTCAGCGGCGAAGTGATCGCGGTCAACGAAGACCTTAGCGACAGCCCTGAGAACCTGAACAACGATCCTTACGCCAGCTGGATCTTCAAGCTCAAGCCGTCCAACCCGGCAGAGCTGGAGCAGTTGCTGGACGCTGCCGGCTACAAGGCCGCCATCGGCGAGTAGTTTTTCCCGCACGAACGGCAATCCCTTCCTAGACTCAATAAGCCTCGACCCCTCGAGGCTTGGTCTTGGAAGAGAGAGCCGCTATGTCCCAGTCGCCGTCCCTGAGCCAACTGCACGATCCCAACCCGTTCCTGCGTCGTCATCTTGGCCCGGATGCGGCCGAGCAGCAGGCGATGTTGCAGGCCCTGGGCCTGAGCAGTTGCAGTGAACTGATTGAGCAGACCGTCCCGCCGGGCATTCGCCTGAACCGCCCGCTGGAACTGCCCCCGGCGCTTGATGAACAGGCCGCCCTGGCAAAACTGCGCGGTTACGCCGAGCAGAACCAGGTGTGGACCAGCCTGATCGGCATGGGGTACCACGCTACCCTGACGCCCACGGTGATCCTGCGCAACGTGCTGGAGAACCCCGGCTGGTACACCGCCTATACGCCGTATCAGCCGGAGATCGCCCAGGGTCGCCTGGAGGCGCTGCTCAATTACCAGCAGATGGTCATCGACCTGACCGGGCTGGACCTGGCCAATGCCTCGCTGCTCGACGAAGCGACGGCCGCTGCCGAAGCCATGGCTCTGGCACGGCGCATGGCCAAGTCGCGCAGCAATGCGTTCTTCGTCGATGAACATTGCCACCCGCAGACCCTGTCCGTATTGCAGACCCGCGCCGAGGGCTTCGGCTTCGAGCTGATCGTCGATGGGCTGGACAACCTGGACAAGCACCGGGTGTTCGGCGCGCTGCTGCAATACCCCAACACCCACGGCGGGGTGCACGACCTGCGCCCGGCCATCGAGCAGCTGCATGCCCAGCAGGCGCTGGCCTGCGTCGCCGCCGACCTGCTGAGCCTGGTGCTGTTGACCCCGCCGGGCGAGCAGGGCGCCGACGTGGTGCTCGGCTCGACCCAGCGCTTTGGCGTGCCCATGGGCTACGGGGGCCCGCACGCGGCCTACTTTGCCTGCCGCGACGACTTCAAGCGCGCCATGCCAGGGCGCATCATCGGCGTTTCCAAGGACGCGCGCGGCAACCTGGCGCTGCGCATGGCCCTGCAGACCCGCGAACAGCACATCCGCCGCGAGAAGGCCAACTCCAACATCTGCACCGCGCAGGTGCTGCTGGCCAACATCGCCGGGTTCTATGCCGTGTACCACGGGCCCGAAGGGCTCAGGCGCATCGCCCAGCGGGTGCACCGGCTCACGGTGATCCTGGCTGCCGGCCTGCAAGCCAAGGGGCTCAAGCGCTTGAACGAGCACTTCTTTGACACCCTGACCCTGGACGTCGGCGGCAGCCAGACCGCGATCATCCAGAGCGCCGAGGCCGCGCAGATCAACCTGCGCATCCTGGGCCGCGGGCACCTGGGCGTAAGCCTGGATGAAACCTGCGACGAGGCCACGGTGCTGCGCCTGTTCGGCATCTTTCTGGGCGCCGACCATGGGCTGAGCGTGGCCGAGCTGGATGCCCAGGCGCAGCACAGCGGCATCCCCGACGCCTTGCAGCGCCAGTCGGCGTTTCTGACGCACCCGGTGTTCAACCTGCACCACAGCGAAACCGAGATGCTGCGTTACCTCAAGCAGCTGGAGAACAAGGATCTGGCCCTCAACCAGTCGATGATCCCGCTGGGCTCGTGCACCATGAAGCTCAACGCCAGCAGCGAGATGATCCCCATCACCTGGCCGGCCTTCGCCAACCTGCACCCGTTCGCGCCGCTCAGCCAGGCCCAGGGCTATACCGCGATGATCGACGAGCTGGAGCGCTGGCTGTGCGCGATCACCGGTTTCGATGCCATCTGCATGCAACCCAACTCCGGTGCCCAGGGTGAATACGCGGGGCTGCTGGCGATCAGCAAGTACCACCGCAGCCGCCAGCAGGGTCAGCGCGATATCTGCCTGATCCCGGCCTCGGCGCACGGCACCAACCCGGCGTCTGCGCAGATGGCCGGCATGCAGGTGGTGATCGTGGAATGCGATGTGGCGGGCAACGTCGACCTGGCCGACCTCAAGGCCAAGGCCCAGGCGGCAGGTGAGCGTCTGGCCTGCCTGATGGCCACCTACCCGTCGACCCACGGTGTGTACGAGGAAGGCATCAGTGAGATCTGCGAAGTTATCCACAGCCACGGTGGCCAGGTGTACATGGATGGCGCCAACCTCAATGCCCAGGTTGGGTTGGCGCGGCCGGCGGACATCGGTGCCGATGTATCGCACATGAACCTGCACAAGACCTTCTGCATTCCCCATGGCGGTGGCGGGCCGGGCATGGGCCCGATCGGCGTGCGTGCACACCTGGCACCGTTCGTGGCCAGCCATCCGGTGGTGCCGGTGCCCGGGCCCGACCCGCAGAACACCGCGGTCAGTGCGGCGCCCTGGGGCAGTGCGAGCATCCTGCCGATCAGCTGGATGTACATCGCCATGATGGGGCCGCAACTGGCCGATGCCAGCGAGGTGGCGATCCTGTCGGCCAACTATCTGGCCCAGCAGTTGGGCGGGGCGTTCCCGGTGCTGTACCGCGGGCGCAATGGGCGGGTGGCGCATGAGTGCATCCTCGACCTGCGGCCCTTGAAGACGCTGACCGCCATCACCGAAGAGGATGTGGCCAAGCGCCTGATGGACTACGGGTTCCATGCGCCGACCATGTCGTTCCCGGTGCCGGGCACCTTGATGGTGGAGCCGACCGAGAGCGAGTCCAAGGCCGAGCTGGACCGCTTCGTGGAGGCGATGCTGAAGATTCGGGCCGAGATTGCAGAGGTGCAGAACGGCAACTGGCCAGCCGAGGACAACCCGCTCAAGCGGGCGCCGCATACCTTGGCGGATGTGCTGGGGGTGTGGGAACGACCTTACTCGATCGAACAGGGTGTTGCGCCGAGCCACCATGCGCGGCTGCACAAGTACTGGCCGGCGGTGAACCGGGTGGACAACGTGTACGGGGACCGCAACCTGTTCTGTGCGTGTGTGCCGGTGGAGGATTATCGCTGAGGCCAGGGCCTCGTGGCCGACAAGGCTGGCTCCTGTAGGAGCCGGCATTGCCGGCGAGGTGATTACTCGGTCACGGCATTCTGCGCCAGGATCGCATTGGCCAGCTCCATGTCGCTGACCTGCAGCCCTGGCTGCTCGGCACGCACACGCTGCATGGCAGCCTCAAGATACGGCCCGCTGATCTGGCCGTTGCTGGCCACATAGCTGCTGGCATCTTCCTGCGCCGCCACCACCAGCTTGTGGTCCTTGAAGGTCAGGTAGGTGGAGCCGGTGGTGGCACCGGACGAAATCACATCACGCCAGAAGCCATCAGCCATCGCCGAGCCAACCGGCAGCGACAACAAGGCAAGGGTGGCAACCGCAAGTTTGACGCGCATGGGGCTTACTCCAGTGTGGGGGCTATTATGGTGCGTTGGATCGTGATTTCCCCAGGCAAGTTCCCCAGGGCCTACGGTGCGGGGCCAACCTGCAGTATCGCGCCGTCCTGCGACAGCACTTGCACCGGGGTGCCCACCGGCAGGTCCGGCCCGCGGACCATCCACACCCCGTCGCCGACCTTGATCTTGCCGCGACCGCCCACGATGGCCTCCTGCACCACGAAGGTCCGGCCGATCAGTTCCTGGCCGCGCATGTTCAGCCCCGGCGCATCGCTGGGGCTGGCATTGCTGCGCTGACGGTGCCACCAGAACACTGCGGTGAATACCGACAGCAGGCCGAACAGCAGGAACTGCAAGGTCCACGGCAGCTGCGGGACGACGAAGGTAATCACGCCCACGCCCGCCGCCGCCACCCCGATCCACAGCAGGTAGCCGCCGGCGCCGAACACCTCCAGGATCAGCAGCAGCGTACCGAGCGCCAGCCAGTCCCAGAACGACAGGTGTTGCAGGTAGTCCCACATGCTCAGCCCTTCTTGCCGTCGAAGGTGGCCCGCACGATCTCGCCGATGCCGCCGACGGCGCCGATCACCTGGCTGGCTTCCAGCGGCATCAGCACCACCTTGCTGTTGTTGGCCGAGGCCAGCTTGCCCAGCGCGTCGACGTATTTCTGCGCCACGAAGTAGTTGATGGCCTGCACATTGCCGTTGGCGATGGCCTCGGACACCACCTGGGTGGCGCGGGCTTCGGCTTCGGCCTGGCGCTCGCGGGCCTCCGATTCCAGGAAGGCCGCCTGACGCTCACCCTCGGCCTCGAGGATCTGCGCCTGTTTCTTGCCTTCGGCGGTGAGGATGGCAGCCGCCCGCAGGCCCTCGGCTTCGAGGATCTGCGCACGCTTGACCCGCTCGGCTTTCATCTGCCCGGACATGGCGGCCATCAGGTCGGCCGGCGGGCTGATGTCCTTGATCTCGATACGGGTGATCTTGATGCCCCACGGTGCGGTGGCTTCATCCACGGTGCGCAGCAGGCGCTCGTTGATGGCGTCGCGCTGGCTGAGCATGGCGTCCAGTTCCATGGAGCCGAGCACGGTACGGATGTTGGTCTGCAGCAGGTTGCGGGTGGCGTGCTCGAGGTTGTTGACCTCGTAGGCGGCCTGCGCCGTGTTGACCACCTGGAAGAAGCACACCGCATCGATCTGCACGGTGGCGTTGTCGGCGGTGATGACTTCCTGCGGCGGGATGTCCAGCACGCTTTCCATCATGTTGATCTTGCGCCCGATGCGGTCCATCACCGGCACGATGATGTTGAGGCCCGGCTTGAGGGTGGTGGTGTAGCGGCCAAAGCGTTCCACGGTCCACTGGAAACCCTGCGGCACCACCTTGAACCCCATGAACACCAGCGCCAGGGCCAGGCCCACGAATAACAGCATTACCATTCCGATTTGCATGACGTTTCCTTGGTCAGCAGGACTGAAAGTGCGCAAGCTTGGCATGTGGTCAGCTGTGCAGGCCAGCGCCGGATCATTTCATTTCATGCAGTAACGCGAATCACTTCTGTCAGTGTAGTCAGCCCTGCGGCGACTTTTTGCGCGCCGCTGATGCGCAGGCTGCCCAGCCCCTCGGCCCGGGCCTGGCGGCGCAGGTTTGCCAGGTCGACGTCGCCCGACAGCTGCTCGCGCAGGCGTGGGCTCACAGGCAGCAGCTCGAACAGGCCGGTGCGGCCCCGGTAGCCGGTGTACCGGCAATCGCGGCAGCCTTCAGCCTGGCAGGTAGCGGTGGGCAGCGGCGCCTGCGGGTCGAGTTCGCGCCAGTGCGCCATGTCGAGCGGCTGCGCCACCTTGCACGCCGGGCACAGCGTGCGCACCAGGCGCTGGGCCAGCACGCCGACAAGCGTGGCACGGATCAGGTACGGCGCGATGCCCAGTTCCAGCAGGCGCCCGACGGCGCCGCAGGCATCGTTGGTGTGCAGGGTCGAGAGCACCAGGTGGCCGGTGAGCGCGGCCTGGATCGCCACCTGCGCGGTGTCGGCATCGCGGATCTCGCCGATCATGATGATGTCCGGGTCCTGGCGCAGCAGCGCACGCACACCGTTGGCAAAGCCCAGGTCGATGCCGGGCTGCACCTGCATCTGGTTGAAGGCCGGCTCGAGCTGTTCGATCGGGTCTTCGAGGGTGCACAGGTTGACCTGTGGCGTGGCCAGTTGCTTGAGGGTGGCGTACAGGGTGCTGGTCTTGCCCGAGCCGGTCGGCCCGGTCACCAGGATGATGCCGTGGGGCTGGTGCAGCATCGCCTGCCAGTGCTGCAGCGCCTCGCCGTCCAGGCCCAGCTGGGTGAAGTCCTGGTGCAGCAGGTGCGGGTCGAAGATACGCAGTACCAGTTTCTCGCCGAACGCGGTGGGCAGGGTGGCCAGGCGCAGCTCGACCTCGGCGCCGGCGGCCGAGCGGGCCTTGATGCGGCCATCCTGCGGGCGGCGCTTTTCCGCGACGTTCATGCGCCCCAGGCTCTTGAGCCGGCTGACCACCGCCAGGGTCACCGCCGGCGGGAACTGGTAGGCCGGGTGCAGCAGGCCGTCGATGCGCAGGCGCAGGTGGCCCTGGTCGCGGCGCGGCTCGATGTGGATATCGCTGGCGCGCTGCTCGAAGGCGTACTGCAACAGCCAGTCGACGATGCCGACGATGTGCGTCTCGTTGGCATCGACGTCGCCTGCGCTGTTGCCCAGGTCGAGCAGTGCCTCGAGGCTGGCGCCGTCGGGCCCGGGCACGGCCTGCTGGCTGGCACCACTGACCGAGTGGGCCAGGCGAAACACCGCCTGGCTCAGCTCACGGATCTGCACCGGGCTGGCCAGCACCCGCTGCACCCTGCGTTGCAGCACCTGCCCAAGGTCGCGCTCCCAGCTGCGTACGTAGGGCTGGGCGCTGGCGACTGTCACCGTGTGGGCATCCACCGCGATGGCCAGAATCTGGTGACGCCGCGCGAATGCGGCCGACATCAGCCCGCCGAGGCTGGCTGCCTGCAGTGCCAGGGGGTCGATGCGCACATGGCGCTGGCCGGCCTGGCGGCCCAGCCATTCGCCCAGGGCATCGAGGTCCAGGGTATGGCCGGGGCGTTGCAGGTCGTTCAGGCCGCGTCGGGCGATGCGCTCCAGCGGATGTGTGGGTTCATTGGCGGCCTGCGGCCAGGGGCGCGCACAGGCGGGGCTGATGCGTTGCTGGGCGAGCAGTTCGGCGAGCAGGGTGTCGAGGTCGAGCCAGCGATCGGGCGGCGTGGCAGGCATGGGGCTTCCTTGCGAAGGTCGGACGGCCAGCCAAGGCTAGCTGCCAGCGGACCACAGGGCCTGTCGCAAGGGTTGCCGGATTTTTCTGTTCAGCGTGCCTGCTGCAATGGCATGCGCGAGGCCGCCAGAGGCTCGACGCTGACCTGGGCGACACAGATCAGGTTGCGCATTTTCTGTGCAATCAGTTCGGCGCGGTGCCAGCTCAGGCCGGCTACGCCGATCTCCAGGTTCAACAGGTCGTCCTGCTGCTGCATCTGTACCTGGTGCGGGGTAAGGAACTGCAGGGCAAACAGGTTGAGCACGCGGCACAGGCTGTCCGGCTCGGCTTCCACCTGCAGGCTGTAGCGCACGCTGCTGTGCGCAGCATTGGCGGCCCAGACATCGCTGCGCAGCGGGGTGACGGGGCTGTCCAGCCGTTCGTGGGCGCTCATGGGAAATCTCCGGTTTCGATGGAGGAATTTTTACATCTTCAACCGGGTATTTTTTCTCTATGATCGAGCGATCTGCGTAATCTGCGCATTGTTCAATTCATTAATGGCGCCTTGAGGGGATAAAACATGCAAAGCCAACTGGACGCCTACGACCGACGTATCCTGGCTCTGCTGCAGGAGGATGCGTCGCTGTCCAGCGCACAGATTGCCGAACGGGTCGGCCTGTCGCAGTCGCCGTGCTGGCGGCGGATCCAGCGGCTCAAGGAGGAGGGGGTGATTCGCGGGCAGGTGACCCTGCTCGATCGCAAGAAGATCGGCCTGAACACGCAGATTTTCGCCGAGGTCAAACTCAACGCCCACGGGCGGACCAACTTCGCCGAATTCACCGAGGCGATCCGCGAGTTTCCCGAGGTGCTGGAATGCTATGTGCTGATGGGCGCAGTGGACTTCCTGCTGCGCATCGTCACCCCGGACATCGAAGCCTACGAACGGTTCTTCTTCGAAAAGCTGTCGATGGTGCCGGGGATCCAGGAGGTCAACTCGATCGTGGCCTTGTCCGAAATCAAGTCCACGACCAGCTTGCCGGTGTAGCCGTCACTTGCGCAGCAGGTGCTTCCAGCCGCGGCTCTGGAACACTGCCATGGCCTGATGCACACGGGCTTCGAGCACGTCGTCGCTGATTGGCAGGCTGGCCAGTTCGTGCAGCTTGTTCAGCTCGCCGAACAGGCGGTCCAGGTCGGGGCTTTCCAGCACCTGGCGGGCATGGTGCAGCCAGGCCAGCAGGCGCTCGATGCGCGGCAGCTGTTCGGCCAGGTCTTCAGGCTGGCGGTGGTACAGCGGCAGTTGCAGCGCGTTGGCTTCGTCCGACAGCAGCACCTTGAGCCAGTTGCCCAGTTGCGCAGCGCCCTGGCGGTCGCCACGCTTGTTGCGCTCGACGGTCCAGCCACGGGCCAGCAGCCAGCGCGAGGTGTCCAGCGAGAACTGGCCCCAGCGGGTGTCGAGCAGTTCTTCGGCAAACTGCTCGGGCGCCGCGCGGCGCACGTCTTCGTCGTCGTTGCCGGCCAGCACCAGCGGGCGCCAGTCCTCGAGCAGGGCGTCGAGGCTGGCACGCAGGGCGCTGGTGGTCGGGCGCGGCGCGGCCTGGCCCAGGCTGCCGAGCAGGGCGCGCAGTTCGGCCAGGCTCTGGACCCAGTCCTGCAGCAGGCGCCAGTGTCCGTTGAACAGGTACTGCTCGGCCAGGCGCTGGCTGCTGCCCAGCAGGTGCCAGGCCAGTGCCGCGAAGGCATCGTCCAGCGGCATCTCGGCGTTCAGTTCAGCAGGCGGCAGGCTCACGGCGAAGCTCGAGGGGTCGAGCAGGCGGTAGCCGCGTTCGGCCTTGCTGATGTCGCACGGCATCAGCGGCAGGCTGGCGGCCAGCTCGGCGGCCAGTTCCAGCAGTGCGGCCGGGTCGCCTTCACGCAGTTCCAGCTCAAGCTCGCAGATGGCTTCCTTCTGCTTGCCGGCCACTACATGGCCCAGGTCCAGCGCAGCCTCGATGACCACCTTGGCCTTGCCACGGCCCCAGGCGATTTCGGCGTACTCGCGGGTGAAGTCGGTGCTGAACAGCGGCTTGATGGTTTTCTTGTCCAGGTCGGCCAGCTCGGCCGGCCATACCTGCTCGTCGAGCTTCTTGAGGTCGAGCTTGGCCTTGGGCAGCTGCCATTCGTGCTCGTTGCGTACCGACAGCCCGGCGGTGCTGTGGCCACGGGCCTTGAGGGTCTGGATCACCACGTCGCCGTCACGGCGCAGGCGCAGGGCCACCTTGGCTGCGGCCAGGTCGCGTTCTGGGGTATCGAAATATTGATTGAGCAGCTCGCGCTGCTGCCAGCCGGACTTGTTGCGCTTCTTCAGCAACGGGTGTTCGCGCAGGGCAGCGAGGGTCTCGCGGCTGACCCGCAGTTTGAGTTCGGTTTCTTTGTTCATTGCTGGCAGGCTCGATGACTGGGTGCGTCTTGGCCGTGCAGTGTACAGGAGTCGGCCGCTGACGGTTTATTCCAGGTGCCCGATAGCCCTATGATGGGCCTCGTACCGAGGAGAATGCGCATGCCTTTGCCGCCGCTCAAAGACCAGTTCGCCGCCCTGATCGCCACGCCGTCGGTCAGTTGCACCCAGCCGAGCCTGGACCAGTCCAACCGCGCGGTGATCGACCTGCTGGCCACCTGGCTGGGTGACCTGGGTTTTGCCTGCGAGCTGCAGGAGGTGACGCCGGGCAAGTTCAACCTGCTGGCCAGCTACGGCAGCGGCCCCGGCGGCCTGGTGCTGGCCGGGCACAGCGACACGGTGCCCTATGACCCGCAGCTGTGGCAGACCGATCCGCTCAAGCTGACCGAGGTTGACGGGCGCTGGGTGGGCCTTGGCAGTTGCGACATGAAGGGCTTCTTCGCCCTGGTGATCGAGGCGGTACGCCCGCTGCTCGAGCAGCCGTTCAGGCAGCCGCTGCTGATCCTGGCTACCTGCGACGAGGAAAGTTCGATGTCCGGCGCCCGCGCCCTGGCCGATGCCGCCCGCCCGCTGGGCCGTGCAGCGGTGATCGGCGAGCCGACCGGGCTGCGCCCGATCCGCCTGCACAAGGGGGTGATGATGGAGCGCATCGATATCCTCGGGCGCAGCGGTCATTCGTCCGACCCGAGCCTGGGCCACAGCGCCTCGGAGGCGATGCATGCGGTGATGGGCGAGCTGATGGGCCTGCGCCGGCAATGGCAGCAGCAGTACAGCAACGCCCAGTTCAGCGTGCCGCAGCCGACCATGAACTTCGGCTGCATCCACGGTGGCGACAACCCCAACCGTATCTGCGGGCAGTGCGCCCTGGAGTTCGACCTGCGTCCGCTGCCGGGCATGGACCCCGAAGTGCTGCGTGCTGCGATCCGCAGCAAGCTGGCGCCGCTGGCCGAACAGCACCAGGTGAAGATCGACTACGCGCCGCTGTTTCCCGAGGTGCCGCCGTTCGAGCAGGCCGCCGACGCCGAACTGGTGCGCGTGGCCGAGCGTCTTACCGGGCATACGGCCGAGGCGGTGGCCTTTGGTACCGAGGCGCCTTATCTTCAACGTCTGGGCTGTGAAACCCTGGTGCTGGGCCCCGGCGACATCAGCTGTGCCCACCAGCCGGGCGAGTACCTCGAAATGTCACGCCTGGAGCCTACCGTGCGTCTATTGCGTGAGTTGATCGGGCATTATTGCCTCAACCCGGTAATTGCCCGCTGATTTCAACCGTTTTTACCCAAGGAGAACGCGCGTGACGCCAGACCTGTTGCGACGATAACCCTTCGAGCGCTGTGTGCTTTTCCGTTCTTGTCCTTTTTCCACAGGTTTCTACAGGCTCTGGTTATGCCCGAATACGTCAATTGGCTGCGTCATGCTTCGCCTTACATCAATGCCCACCGCGACTGCACCTTCGTGGTCATGCTGCCCGGTGACGGGGTCGAGCACCCCAACTTCGGCAATATCGTCCACGACCTGGTGCTGCTGCACAGCCTGGGCGTGCGCCTGGTGCTGGTGCACGGTTCGCGCCCGCAGATCGAAAGCCGCCTGGCCGCCCGCGGCCTGAGCGCGCACTACCATCACGGCCTGCGCATCACCGATGCGGCCACCCTGGAATGCGTGATCGACGCGGTCGGCCACCTGCGCATCGCCATCGAGGCGCGCCTGTCGATGGACATGGCCGCGTCGCCGATGCAGGGTTCGCGCCTGCGCGTGGCCGCCGGCAACCTGGTCACGGCGCGCCCCATCGGCGTGCTCGAAGGCGTCGATTATCACCACACCGGCGAAGTGCGCCGGGTCGATCGCAAGGGCATCAATCGCCTGCTCGACGAGCGCTCCATCGTGCTGCTGTCGCCGCTGGGCTATTCGCCCACCGGCGAGATCTTCAACCTGGCCTGCGAAGACGTCGCCACCCGTGCGGCCATCGAGCTGGGGGCCGACAAGCTGCTGCTGTTCGGCGCCGAGCGCGGGCTGATGGATGAGAGCGGCAGGCTGGTGCGTGAGCTGCGCCCGCAGCAGGTGCCGGCGCATCTGCAGCGCCTGGGCTCGGACTATCAGGGCGAGTTGCTGGACGCGGCCGCCGAAGCCTGCCGTGGCGGCGTGGCGCGCAGCCACATCGTCAGCTATGCCGAGGACGGTGCGCTGCTCACCGAGCTGTTCACCCGTGACGGTGGCGGCACGCTGGTGGCTCAGGAACAGTTCGAGAAGGTGCGCGAGGCGGCCATCGAGGATGTCGGCGGCCTGCTGGACCTGATCAGCCCGCTGGAAGAGCAGGGCATCCTGGTGCGGCGTTCGCGCGAGGTGCTGGAGCGCGAGATCGAGCAGTTCAGTGTGGTGGAGCGCGAGGGGATGATCATTGCCTGCGCGGCGCTGTACCCGATCGCCGATTCGGAGGCGGGCGAGTTGGCGTGCCTGGCGGTGAACCCGGAATACCGGCATGGCGGGCGTGGCGACGAGTTGCTGGAGCGCATCGAGACACGGGCGCGGGAGATGGGCTTGAAGACCTTGTTCGTGCTGACGACGCGCACGGCGCACTGGTTCCGCGAACGCGGCTTCGTGCCCAGCGAGGTGGAGCGGCTGCCTGCGGCGAGGGCTTCGCTGTACAACTACCAGCGCAATTCGAAGATCTTCGAGAAGGCGCTTTAAGGGCTTCGCCGGCAAGGTCGGCTCCTACACGGTCACATCGACCCTGTAGGAGCCGGCCTTGCCGGCGAATGGACCTTACACGGTGTGCAGGTACCAGTTGTACTCAAGGTCGGAGATGGAGTGTTCGAACTCCTCCAGCTCGCTTTCCTTGCAGGCCACGAAGATATCGATGTACTTCGGATCGATGTACTTGGCCATGATCTCGCTGTCGTCCAGCTCGCGCAGTGCATCACGCAGGTTGTTCGGCAGGCTCTGCTCGTTCTGCTCGTAGGAGTTGCCCACCATCGCCGGGCCCGGTTCGACCTTGTTGGTCAAGCCGTGGTGCACGCCCGCCAGTACGGCTGCCATCAGCAGGTACGGGTTGGCGTCGGCACCGGCCACACGGTGCTCCAGGCGCACGGCGTCCGGCGTGCCGGTCGGTACGCGCAAGGCCACGGTACGGTTGTCCAGGCCCCAGGTCGGGGAGTTGGGCACGTAGAACTGGGCACCAAAACGGCGGTACGAGTTGACGTTCGGGCACAGGAACGCCATCGACGCCGGCAGGGTCTCGAGCACACCGCCGATCGCGTGACGCAATGCGGCGTTCTGCTCGGGATCCTCGCTGGTAAAGATGTTCTTGCCATCCTTGTCCAGCACCGAGATATGCACGTGCAGACCATTGCCCGCCTGGCCAGGGTACGGCTTGGCCATGAAGGTGGTGTCCATCTCATGGTCGTAGGCGATGTTCTTGATCAGACGCTTGAGCAGTACCGCGTAGTCGCAGGCCTTGATCGGGTCGGCCACGTGGTGCAGGTTCACTTCGAACTGCGCCGGGGCACTTTCCTTGACGATGGCGTCAGCCGGGATGCCTTGTTCCTTGGCACCTTCCAGAATGTCCTGCAGGCAGTCGACGTACTCGTCGAGGTCGTCGATCAGGTACACCTGGGTGGAGATCGGACGCTTGCCCGAGATCGGCGAGCGCGGCGGCTGCGGGCGGCCGTTCACGTTCTCCTGGTCGATCAGGTAGAACTCCAGCTCGAACGCGGCGCAGATGGTCAGGCCCAGGTCGTCGAACTTGCTCACCACCTGGCGCAGCACTTCACGCGGGTCGGCGAAGAACGGCTCGCCCTCGAGCTCGTGCATGGTCATCAGCAGCTGCGCGGTAGGGCGCTTCTGCCAGGGCTCGTTGGAGAGGGTACCGGGGATGGGATAGCAGATACGGTCGGCATCGCCGATGTCCAGGCCCAGGCCGGTGCTTTCGACGGTGGAACCGTTGATGTCCAGGGCGAAGAGGGAGGCCGGCAGGTTGATGCCTTTCTCGTAAACCTTGTGCAGGCTCGTGCGTTCGATGCGCTTGCCACGCACCACACCATTCATATCTGCAATCAGAAGGTCAACGTAGAGAACCTCAGGATGTTCCTTAAGGAACGCGTTCGCTTCGTTAAGCTGAACGGCACGCGGGGGTACCGACATGATGCAACACCTTTGTTGTTAAAAATATCAATCAATGGGGGCTTGCAGGTTCAGTCAACGCGAAAGCCCTGCTGAAGTCAAGCCAGCCCCATCATGCCCTAAAACGGCGCTGAAGCGGCATTTTTGCTGCAAATGAGGGCGTCGACAAGGCCTGCTTTGGTAGCGAGACAGCGACTTTGAGCGGGCCGTATTCTATTTTTTACAGGGGTGTTGTGTAAAAAAATGAACAAGGCTAAGCTCGGTTGCAACCCATAACAGCAATAATACCGGGGGTTACATGTCTCGCCAGCCGACAATCGGCGTCACCGGCCGCACCGCGCGGATCGGTCTGCACGCCCGCCGCACCCACGGCAGATACCGCGTGGCCGTGCGCCACCACCTGGCCGCAATAATTGACGGCCTGGGCTGCATGCCCGGTATCGCACCCTCTTCTGTAATCGACTGCCACCACTATAGCCGGCCAGGCGGCCCAGCGGGTATTGCCCTGCGCGTTCGCCCCGTGGCAGGTGCTTTGCTTTAGCGTCGTGCGGCATCCAGAATGAGCAGGACGGCCCAGCCTGGGCGTCCTGACGTCAGTCCAGACATTTACCTCCTGAGGTATTTATGAGTAACAACCTCGACCAGCTCACCGATTGGTTGAAAGAGCACAAGATCACCGAAGTCGAGTGTCTGATCAGCGACCTCACCGGTATCACGCGCGGCAAGATCTCCCCCACCAACAAGTTCATTGCCGAAAAGGGCATGCGCCTGCCCGAAAGTGTGCTGTTGCAGACGGTGACCGGCGACTACGTCGACGATGACATCTATTACGAGCTGCTCGATCCGGCCGACATCGACATGATCTGTCGCCCCGACGAGAACGCGGTATTCCTGGTGCCATGGGCCATCGAGCCCACCGCGCAGGTGATCCACGACACCTACGACAAGCAGGGCAACCCGGTCGAGCTGTCGCCGCGCAACGTGCTCAAGAAGGTCTTGAAGCTCTACGCCGACAAAGGCTGGCAGCCGATCGTGGCGCCGGAGATGGAGTTCTACCTGACCAAGCGCTGCGAGGACCCGGACTTCCCGCTGCAGCCGCCCATCGGCCGCTCGGGTCGCCCCGAGACCGGTCGCCAGTCGTTCTCCATCGAGGCCGCCAACGAATTCGACCCGCTGTTCGAGGACGTCTACGACTGGTGCGAACTGCAGCACCTGGACCTGGACACGCTGATCCACGAGGACGGCACCGCGCAGATGGAAATCAACTTCCGTCACGGCAACGCGCTGTCGCTGGCCGACCAGATCCTGGTGTTCAAGCGCACCATGCGTGAGGCCGCGCTCAAGCACAACGTCGCCGCCACCTTCATGGCCAAGCCCATGACCGGCGAGCCGGGCAGTGCGATGCACCTGCACCAGAGCATCATCGACGTGAACACCGGCAAGAACATCTTCTCCAACGAAGACGGCAGCATGAGCCAGCTGTTCCTGCACCACGTCGGTGGCCTGCAGAAGTTCATCCCGTCGGTGCTGCCGCTGTTTGCCCCCAACGTCAACTCGTTCCGCCGCTTCCTGCCCGACACCTCGGCGCCGGTGAACGTGGAGTGGGGCGAGGAGAACCGCACCGTGGGCCTGCGCGTGCCGGATGCCGGCCCGCAGAACCGGCGTGTGGAAAACCGCCTGCCCGGCGCCGACGCCAACCCTTACCTGGCGATTGCCGCCAGCCTGTTGTGCGGCTACATCGGCATGGTCGAAGGCATCAACCCCAGCGCGCCGGTCAAGGGTCGCGGTTACGAGCGGCGCAACCTGCGCCTGCCGCTGACCATCGAGGACGCCCTTGAACGCATGGAGAACTGCAGCGCGCTGGAGCCGTACCTGGGCAAGAAATTCATCGCAGGCTACGTCGCCACCAAACGCGCCGAGCATGAAAATTTCAAACGCGTGATCAGCTCCTGGGAACGCGAGTTCCTGCTGTTCGCGGTCTGATAAACCCCGGGGCCGCAGGAGCGCGGCCGTCAGTCATCGGAGAAGCACATGAGCGTCAAGAACCCGCAAACCCGCGAGTGGCAAGACCTGAGTCGTGATCATCACCTGGCGCCGTTCAGCGACTACAAGCAGCTGAAGGAAAAAGGCCCGCGGATCATCACCAAGGCCAAGGGCGTGCACCTGTGGGACAGCGAGGGCAACAAGATCCTCGACGGCATGGCCGGGCTGTGGTGCGTGGCCGTCGGCTACGGCCGTGAAGAACTGGCCGAGGCGGCAGCCAGCCAGATGCGCGAGCTGCCGTACTACAACCTGTTCTTCCAGACCGCCCACCCGCCGGCGCTGGAGCTGGCCCGGGCGATCACCGAGGTGGCCCCTGCGGGCATGAGCCATGTGTTCTTCACCGGCTCCGGCTCCGAAGGCAACGACACCAACCTGCGCATGGTCCGCCATTACTGGGCGCTCAAGGGCAAGCCGCAGAAGCAGGTGATCATCGGTCGGGTCAACGGCTATCACGGCTCCACCGTGGCCGGCGCTGCCCTGGGCGGCATGAGCGGCATGCACGAGCAGGGCGGTACGCTGCCGGGCATCGTGCATATTGCGCAGCCGTACTGGTTCGGCGAAGGCGGCGACATGACCCCGGACGCGTTCGGCGTATGGGCCGCCGAGCAACTGGAGAAGAAGATCCTCGAGGTCGGCGAAGACAACGTGGCCGCCTTTATCGCCGAGCCGATCCAGGGTGCTGGCGGGGTGATCATCCCACCAGAAACCTACTGGCCGAAGATCAAGGAAATCCTCGCCAAGTACGAAATCCTGTTCATTGCCGATGAGGTGATCTGCGGTTTCGGTCGTACCGGCCAGTGGTTCGGTACCGACTACTACGGCCTCAAGCCCGACCTGATGACCATCGCCAAGGGCCTGACTTCGGGCTACATCCCCATGGGCGGCGTGATCGTGCGTGACGAAGTGGCGGCCGTGCTCAGTGAAGGCGGCGACTTCAACCACGGCTTCACCTATAGCGGCCACCCGGTGGCGGCAGCGGTGGCCCTGGAAAACCTGCGGATCCTGCGCGACGAGAAAATCATCGAGCGCGTTCAGGCAGAAACGGCACCGTATTTGCAGAAACGTCTGCGTGAGCTGAACGATCATCCGCTGGTGGGCGAGGTCCGTGGCCTGGGCATGCTTGGCGCGATCGAGCTGGTCAAGGACAAGGCGACCCGCACCCGTTACGAGGGCAAGGGCGTGGGCATGATCTGCCGCCAGTTCTGCTTCGACAACGGGCTGATCATGCGCGCCGTGGGCGACACCATGATCATCGCGCCGCCGCTGGTCATCACCTGCGAGGAGATCGACGAGCTGGTGGAAAAGGCACGCAAATGCCTGGACCTGACGCTCGAAGCGTTGAAGTGAGCAGGTGCTAGGCTCAGCCTTGGGTTGAATGGCGATCTGCGGCGCACTCTGGTTGAAACCGCGCCGTGGATCTTGCCAGACTAGCGACTGTTTCAGTCGCCCAGCGCTTGCGCCGAACGAGTCGGTCGCTGAACAGATGGTTTCTATAAAAAATTCTGGAGCATTACGCATGAAGAAAATGGGCAAGACGCTGTTGGCCGCTACCCTCGCGGGGTTGATGGCCGGTGCTGTTCAGGCGGACGACAAGGTGCTGCACGTCTACAACTGGTCCGACTACATTGCGCCGGACACCATCGCCAAGTTCGAGAAGCAGTCGGGCATCAAGGTGGTCTACGACGTGTTCGACAGCAACGAAACCCTGGAAGCCAAGCTGCTGGCCGGCAAGTCGGGCTACGACGTGGTGGTACCGTCCAACAACTTCCTGGCCAAGCAGATCAAGGCCGGTGTGTACCAGGAGCTGGACAAGTCCAAGCTGCCGAACTGGAAGAACCTCGACGAAGACCTGCTCAAGGCCGTGGGCGATGCCAGTGACCAGGGCAACAAGCATGCCTTCCCGTACATGTGGGGCAGCATCGGCATCGGCTACAACCCCGAGAAGGTCAAGGCCGCGCTGGGCGTCGACAAGATCGACTCGTGGGACGTGGTGTTCAAGCCGGAAAACATCGCCAAGCTCAAGAGCTGCGGCGTGAGTTTCCTCGACGCACCGACCGAAATGATCCCGGCGGCCCTGCATTACCTGGGCAAGCCGACCAACAGCAAGGACAAGGCAGACCTGAAGGCCGCCGAAGACCTGTTCCTGAGCATTCGCCCATCGGTGGCGTACTTCCATTCCTCCAAGTACATCTCGGACCTGGCCAACGGCAACATCTGCGTGGCCGTGGGTTACTCGGGTGACCTGGAGCAGTCCAAGGCCCGTGCCCACGAAGCGGGCGACAAGGTCAAGCTGGCCTACAGCATTCCGAAAGAAGGCGCCGGCACCTTCTATGACATGGTCGCGATTCCCAAGGACGCCACCAATGTCGAAGCAGCCTACAAGTTCATGGACTTCCTGATGCAGCCGGAAGTCATGGCCGAGATCACCAACGCCGTGCGCTTCCCGAACGGCAACAAGGCAGCCACCGCTCTGGTGGACAAGGACATCTCCGGCGACCCGAGCATCTACCCGTCGGATGAAGTGAAGAAGCACCTGTACGCGATCAGCGACCTGGATGCAGGCACCCTGCGCCTGATCACCCGCAGCTGGACCAAGATCAAATCGGGCAAATAAATCCGGTTTTTCCCGTCAGGCACTGAAAAACAGTGCCTGAACGGGGCTCGAGGGCAAATTCTTTTTGCTCGATGGGTGTATCGAAGGTAAGTTGCGCGCCGGTTTGCCGGTACCGCAGGCGTATCTGCCAAACGACTCGGGCACTTTTGTAGAGGACCTCCCACTTGTCTACTTCACATTTTCGCAAGGCCGTCCTGGCCACAGCGAGCCTGACGCTGGCGATCAGTGTCCAGGCGGCGCCCACGGTGCATATCTACAACTGGTCGGACTACATCGGCCAGACCACCCTTGCGGACTTCGAAAAGGAGACCGGCATCAAGCCGGTGCAGGACGTCTTCGATTCCAACGAAACCCTGGAAGGCAAGCTGCTGGCCGGTCGCACCGGCTATGACGTGGTGGTGCCGTCCAACCATTTCCTCGGCAAGCAGATCAAGGCGGGCGCGTTCCAGAAGCTCGACAAGACGCTGCTGCCCAACTATTCCAATCTCGACCCGGCCCTGATGAAGCGCCTGGAGAAGAACGACCCGGGCAACCAGTACGCGGTCCCCTACCTGTGGGGCACCAATGGCATCGGCTACAACGTCGAGAAGGTCAAGGCCGCGCTGGGAACCGACACCATCGATTCATGGGCCGTGCTGTTCGAGCCGGAAAACATCAAGAAGCTCTCCAAGTGCGGCGTGGCGTTCCTCGACTCGGCCGACGAGATGCTGCCGGCGGTGCTCAACTACATGGGCCGCGACCCCAACAGCACCAACCCAAAGGACTACGCCGACGCCGAGAAGAAGCTGCTGGCCATACGGCCCTACGTGACCTACTTCCACTCGTCCAAGTACATCTCGGACCTGGCCAACGGCGACATCTGCGTGGCCGCCGGCTTCTCCGGCGACGTGTTCCAGGCCAAGTCCCGCGCCGAAGAGGCGGGCAAGGGCGTGGAAATCGCCTACGCGATCCCCAAGGAAGGCGGCAACCTCTGGTTCGACATGCTGGCGATTCCCAAGGACGCCAAGAACGTCAAAGAGGCCCACGCCTTCATCAACTATCTGCTCAAGCCTGAGGTCATCGCCCAGGTCAGCGATTACGTCGGTTACGCCAACCCGAACCCCAAGGCTGGCGAACTCATGGACCAGAGCGTGCGAACCGACGCAGCGGTTTACCCACCGCAAGAGGTGCTGGACAAGCTGTACGTCAACTCAGAGTTACCCCCCAAAGTGCAACGTTTGATGACCCGAAGCTGGACCAAGATCAAGTCGGGCAAGTAACTATCCAGGGCCCGTCACGGCAGGGGCGGGCACCAAAATCTTGTTGGGAGTTTCACACATGGCAGTTGCCTCCGGTGCCTATAAGAAAGCCCTAGAAGGCGATCAGCAACCTAAACAGGTGCTGGTCAAGATCGACCGGGTTACAAAGAAGTTCGACGAAACCGTAGCGGTGGACGATGTGTCCCTGGAGATCAAGAAGGGCGAGATCTTCGCGCTGCTCGGTGGCTCCGGCTCGGGCAAGTCCACCTTGCTGCGCATGCTGGCAGGGTTCGAGCGCCCGACCGAAGGGCGGATCTTCCTCGATGGCGTGGACATCACCGATATGCCGCCCTACGAGCGGCCGATCAACATGATGTTCCAGTCCTACGCGCTGTTCCCGCACATGAGCGTGGCCGACAACATCGCCTTCGGCCTCAAGCAGGACCGCATGAGCAAGGACGAGATCGAGGCGCGGGTGGCCGAGATGCTCAAGCTGGTGCACATGACCCAGTACGCCAAGCGCAAGCCGCACCAGCTCTCCGGTGGCCAGCGCCAGCGTGTGGCCCTGGCCCGTTCGCTGGCCAAGCGGCCCAAGCTGCTGCTGCTCGATGAGCCGATGGGCGCGCTGGACAAGAAACTGCGTTCGCAGATGCAGCTGGAGCTGGTGGAGATCATCGAGCGCGTGGGCGTGACCTGCGTGATGGTGACCCACGACCAGGAAGAGGCCATGACCATGGCCCAGCGCATCGCGATCATGCACCTGGGCTGGATTGCCCAGATCGGCAGCCCCATCGATATCTACGAAACCCCCACCAGCCGCCTGGTGTGCGAGTTCATCGGCAACGTCAACCTGTTCGAAGGCGAAGTGGTCGAGGACGCCGAGGGCCACGCGCTGATCGCCAGCCCCGAGCTCGAGCGCAAGATCTACGTGGGCCACGGTGTGACCACCTCGGTCGAAGACAAGCGCATCACCTATGCGCTGCGTCCGGAAAAACTGCTGGTGACCACCGAGCAGCCGAGCTTCGAGTTCAACTGGTCCCATGGCAAGGTGCACGACATCGCCTACCTGGGTGGCCATTCGGTGTTCTACGTGGAGCTGCCAGGCGGCAAGATCGTGCAGTCGTTCGTCGCCAACGCCGAGCGCCAGGGCACCCGGCCGACCTGGGATGACCAGGTCTACGTGTGGTGGGAAGACGACAGCGGCGTGGTCCTGCGGTCATGACAGCGCGCAAGCTCAAGCGAGCGTTTCAGCGATTGATACCCGAAGGGCGTCACCTGGTGATCGGGGTGCCGTTCCTGTGGCTGTTCCTGTTCTTCATGCTGCCGTTCTTCATCGTGCTGAAGATCAGCTTTGCCGAAGCCGACGTGGCGATCCCGCCGTACACCGAGATCTTCACCTACCTCGAAGACAAGGTGCAGCTGGTACTCAACCTGGCCAACTATGGCCTGTTGACCGAGGACGAGCTGTACATCGCGGCCTACCTGGGCTCGTTGAAGATGGCCCTGATCAGCACGATCCTGTGCCTGGCGATCGGCTACCCGATGGCCTATGCCATCGCCAACGCGCGCAAGGAAATGCAGACCGTGTTGCTGCTGCTGATCATGATGCCGACCTGGACGGCGATCCTGATCCGCGTGTATGCGTGGATGGGCATCCTCAGCAACAACGGGCTGCTCAATGCCTTCCTGATGTGGCTGGGGCTGATCGATCAGCCGCTGCAGATCCTCAACACCAACCTGGCGGTGTATATCGGCGTGGTCTATTCGTACCTGCCGTTCATGATCCTGCCGCTCTACGCCAATCTGGTCAAACACGACCAGAGCCTGCTGGAAGCGGCGTCCGACCTGGGTTCGAGCACCTTCAACAGCTTCTGGAAAATCACCGTGCCGCTGTCCAAGAACGGCATCGTGGCCGGCTGCATGCTGGTGTTCATCCCGGTGGTGGGCGAGTTCGTGATCCCCGAGCTGCTGGGCGGCCCGGAAACCCTGATGATCGGCAAGGTGCTGTGGCAGGAATTCTTCAACAACCGTGACTGGCCGGTGGCTTCCGCCCTGGCGGTGGTGATGCTGGCAATCCTGATCGTGCCCATCCTGCTGTTCAACCGCAGCCAGGCCAAAGAGATGGAGGGCAGGGCATGAAGCGTTTCAGTTTCTCCAAACTGATGTTGGTGGTAGGCCTGCTGTTCATCTACCTGCCCATGCTGATCCTGGTGATCTACTCGTTCAACGCCTCCAAGCTGGTGACGGTGTGGGGGGGCTGGTCGGTGAAGTGGTACGTGGGCCTGCTCGACAACACCCAACTGATGGGCTCGGTGATGCGCTCGCTGGAGATTGCCTGCTACACCGCGGTGGCCGCGGTGGCGCTGGGTACCCTGGCGGCGTTCGTACTGACCCGCGTGACCCGCTTCAAGGGGCGCACGCTGTTCGGTGGCCTGGTCACCGCACCGCTGGTGATGCCTGAGGTGATCACCGGTCTGTCGCTGTTGCTGCTGTTCGTGGCCATGGCGCAGATGATCGGCTGGCCGCAGGAGCGCGGCATTGTCACCATCTGGATCGCTCACACCACGTTCTGCGCCGCCTATGTGGCGGTGGTGGTGTCGGCCCGCCTGCGCGAGCTGGACCTGTCCATCGAAGAGGCGGCCATGGACCTGGGCGCGCGGCCGTGGAAGGTGTTCTTTCTGATCACCATCCCGATGATCGCGCCGTCGCTGGCGGCGGGCGGCATGATGTCGTTCGCACTGTCGCTGGACGACCTGGTGCTGGCCAGCTTCGTGTCCGGGCCGGGTTCGACCACCTTGCCGATGGAAGTGTTCTCGGCGGTGCGCCTGGGCGTGAAGCCTGAGATCAACGCGGTGGCCAGCCTGATCCTGCTCAGCGTGTCGCTGGTGACCTTCATGGTCTGGTACTTCAGCCGCCGTGCCGAAGAGCGCCGCAAGCGCGCGATCCAGCAAGCCATCGAAGAAAGCGCCGCGGATTCGTGGAAGCAGCCGGACGTGCGCCGCGCCACTGCGGCGCAGGTCTCGGCCTGATCTGAAAAAGCCATCGCGGGTCACGCCCGCTCCCACAGGTTTTGCGAACACCGCAGACCCCTGTGGGAGCGGGCGTGACCCGCGATGGGCTGCACAGCAGCCCTAGGGCACCAGCCGCAACGTCCCCTCGGTCTCCCCCGCCAACCCCATCAGCGCCCGCTGATACCTGCCGTCGATATAGTCCTGCGCCTGATCGGCATAGTGCCTGTCGAACACCACGCCGCTCTGCCCGAGCGGGTTGATGCTCAGCGCCGTCCCCGCATCGGCGAAATCGATCACGCGCCGCGTCGATGGCCCGTAGGTCACCGGCCACGGTGCCGGGCCGATTCTGGATGACAGGTTGTTCGGTACCTCATGCGCGCCCGGCGCCGCGAATGGCCCCACGTTGAACAGCAGGTTCAGCGGCTTCTGCGCACCCAGCGGGTGCCCGTGGGTCAACGTGTGCGCCTTGCCCCACTGCCAGTTCGCCGGGTCCTTGCCCAGGGTGGTGCGCAGATGCGCCAGGGTGTTGTCCCAGGCCAGCTTGACCACCGTTTCGCGGTCACTGTGCGCGTTGCTGCCCTTGCGCGCCCACCACTGCGAATCCACGTCTGCGGCCAGGCGCGGCAGCAAGGTATCCACCATGCGCGTCGACAGCAGCGTCTCGAACCATTCGTCACCGAGCTCGTCATGGGTGGCGGCGCGGGCGAATTCGTACAGCAGCTGGTTGAACAGCGTGGCGCTGGTCGATTCCACCGGGTAGTCGCCGCGCCACGCGGCCAGTTGCTCGACCAGCTCGCGCTCGTGTACGTCGGTGACCACCTGGCGCAGTACCGACAGCAGCGGTGTGAGCAGGTGCGGGCCATAGGCGGTGGCCGTGTCCAGCTGCAACGCCTGGCTGTTGTGCAGGTCCCACTTCACGCCGGGCGAGGCCAGGTTGTTGTTGAGCTGGCGGCCGCGGTCCGGCGGGTTGTAGTAGCCGGGGATGACCATGCCGGTGGGCGACACCGGCTGGAAGTTGGCCGAGACGATGTAGCCCGCGGCGGGGTTCTCCTGCTGCGGGTTGGCGCTGAACGGGTAGAAGCCGAGCTTGTCGGCCTGGGCCGTGCTGCCGTCGAGAATGAACGCCGGGTTCACCCCATCCGGACGGATCGGCAACTGCGCTGCCGCCCACCAGCCGATATCGCCCTGTGCGTTGGCCCATACCAGGTTGAGGCCGGGGGCGTGGATCTTGGCGGCGGCCGCACGCATCCTGTCCAGGGTGTTGGCGCGGTTGATGTCGTAGAAGGCTTCCAGGATCGGGTTCTCGGTTTCCAGGAATGCCCACCACATCGCGATCGGCGTGCCGTTTTCATGCCCACTGACGGCGGGGTTGATGATCGGCCCGTGCGGCGAGCGGCGCAGGGTGAGGGTGAGCGGGTCTTCCCCCTTGATCCGGACCTGCTGCTGGGTGGAGGTGAGGTCGTGCCACTGGCCGTGGATCTTCACCTGTTCGGGATTGTCCGGGTTGACCTGCTCGGCGATCAGGTCGAGGTCGTCGTTCTGGAACATGGTCAGGCTCCAGCCGAACTCGCGGTTGTGTCCCAGCGAGGCGAACGGGTTCAGCGCCTGGTGGTAGCCGTACAGGTGAAAGCCCGGCGCCGACAGTTCGGCCTCGTACCACACCGACGGCACCGAGAAGCGAATATGCGGGTCGCCCGCCAGCAGCGGCTTGCCACTGGCGGTGAGCCTGCCGCTGACGGCCCAGGCGTTGCTGCCCTCGAATTGCGGCAGGCCCGCATCGCCCAGCGCCTGGTGGCTGACCTGGGCGATGCGGCCCAGGCTGCGCCAGTCGGCGGCGGCCAGGTGTGGCGGGGTCTGCACCGCGCCTTCGGGGTCCCAACCCAGGTCGAAGTCGCTGAGGTAGTACTTGCCCAGGTGATCGCGCACGTAGGTCAGCAGCGGCTCGGTACGAAACGCGGCGGCGAAGCTGTAGGCCATGAACCCTGCGATGCTCAGGGTGTCCTCGGCGGTGAACGGGCGCGGTGTGATGCCCAGCACATCGAACTCCACGGGCCTGGGGTGCGAGTCCTGCCAGGCGTTCACGCCCTCCAGGTAGGCTTGCAGGGCCAGCCAGGCCGGGGATTGCCTGTCCTGGCGGGCGACCATGCTGCGCGCCTGCTCGGCAATGCGCAGGCTGCGGAACAGGGTGTCGGTCTCCACCAGCTTGGGGCCCAGTACCTCGGCCAGTTCGCCATTGGCCAGGCGCCGGGTGATTTCCATCTGGAACAGGCGGTCCTGGGCGTGCACGTAGCCCAGTGCGCGGTACAGGTCGGTTTCGTTCTGCGCCCGGATGTGCGGTACGCCGCGCTGGTCGTAGCGCACGCTTACCGGCGCCTGCAGGCCGGCCACGGTGACTTCGCCGGTGCGTTGCGGCAACTTGCTGTGGGCATACCAGTAGCCACCGCCGGCGACGGCGGCGATGAGCACCGCAAGAAGGGTAAGGCTGCGTTTCATCGGGGCTCCTTGTGCGAGGATCGTTCCTTGCCCTGGCCGGTCAGATGTTCGGCACAGGATAGACCCTGCAACTTAACCCATCCCAGGAAGCCACGGTCCGATGAACCTCAGTGAAAAGCAGAAAATGCTCGCCGGCCAGCTCTATCATGCCGGCTGTCCCGAGCTGCAGGCCGAGCAGATCGCCAACAAGCACTGGATGTACCGCTACAACCATTCCCCCGAACTGCTCAACGAGCAGCGTCATGCCCTGCTGGTCGAGCACTTCGCCAAGGTGGGGGCAGGCGCGGTGATCCGGCCGCCGTTTCATTGCGACTACGGCTACAACATCACGCTGGGCGCCAACGTGTTCGTCAACTTCAACTGCGTGATCCTCGACGTGGTGCAGGTGCACATCGGCGATGACTGCCAGATCGGCCCCGGTGTGCAGATCCTCACCGCCGACCATCCGCGCGATCCGGCCATCCGCCGTTCGGGGCTGGAGAGCGGGCGCCCGGTGAACATCGGCAGCAACGTGTGGATCGGTGCCGGTGCGCTGATTCTGCCAGGGGTGAGCATTGGTGATGATGCGATCATCGGCGCGGGCGCAGTGGTGACCCGCGATGTGCCGGCGGGGGCGACAGCGATGGGCAACCCGGCACGGGTACGCTAGCCGGCCCAGGGGCAATAGCAGCCCACCGCCAGGGTGTGGGTGGCGTTCACGCTGCGGCCCTGGGTGAGGGCCAGCAGAATGGGCTCGATGAAGCTGTTGCTCGAATTGCACGTGGCACCCTCGCTGTAGGGGCCGAAGTAGGCGAGCTGGCCGTTGCGGTCCCAGATCGCAACCGCAGGGCTTGCCGGCAGGTGCTCGGCGCCGGGCAGATCGGCCAGTGGCTTGAGCGCGCCGAGGGTGGCGGGCAGTTGGCCGTGGGTACCGGGCTTTTGCACCACGTAGAACTCCACGCCCTGGGCGGCGAAGTGCTCGGTCAGCTCGGCCAGGTGCTGCTGGTTGCCGACGTTGCAGGGGCAGGCCGGGTCCCAGAAGTGCACCAGGCGGACGGGGCCGGGGCCGGCGATGTCTTCTGGCAGGCGCAGAGTGTCGCCGGCGAACAGTGCGGTGTGGTTGTCGAAGGGGCGCAGGTAGCGGCCCTGGAAGCTGTCGTAGGCCCACCACAGGCCGGCGGCGCAGAGGAGCAGGGTGAGTCCGGTGAGCAGGTGGCGGGGCATCGGGGGTACCAATTCTGGAAAGGGGTGTATCTTTTCGCCGGCAAGGCCGGCGCCTACGGGCGAGGGGGCGGCACAGGCAACAAAAAAGTCCCCCAGCTTGCCACGCCGTTCGCAACAGATGAATATCACAGGTCAATCCTTTGCCCCGTTGTTGGTAACTTCCATGCCCGCGTCATTCCAGCCCGACTCCCTGCGTGCCAGCCTGCAACCGCTGGCCGCGCGTCAGCCGTTGTCGACCCAGGCGCAGGCGTACCGGCATTTCTACAGCCTGGACATTCCCGGCGTCGACAGCTGGCTGGGGCGTTTCGACACCGCAGGCTTCGAGCTGGTCGCCCAGGTCTGGCTGCCCGCCGCGCCTGTGGCGACGCTGGTATTGCTGCACGGTTTCTACGACCACATGGGCCTCTACCGCCACGCCATCGAATGGGCCCTGGCCCGGCAGTTCGCGGTCATCGCCTGCGACCTGCCGGGTCATGGGCTGTCCAGTGGCGAGCGCGCCAGCATCGATGACTTTGCGGTGTATCAGGACGTGCTGCAGGCGCTGTTCGAGCAGGGCCAGGCGCTGAACCTGCCGCAACCCTGGCACCTGTGTGGGCAGAGCACCGGCGGCGCCATCCTGGTCGACCACCTGCTGCATCACGGCGCGCACAGCCCGGCCCAGGGCCAGGTGATCCTGCTGGCGCCGCTGGTACGCCCGCGTGCGTGGCGCTGGTCGAAATTCAGCTATCAGGTGCTGCGCCACTTCGTCACCGGCATCGAGCGGCGCTTCAGCGAGAACAGCAACGACCCTACCTTTTTGCCGTTCCTGCAGGCCGACCCGCTGCAGCCGCGGCGCCTGCCCACTGCCTGGGTCGGGGCGCTGATGGCGTGGGTCAAGCGTATCGAGGTGGCGCCATGCAGCCCGCGCCAGCCGCTGATCGTGCAGGGGCAGGCCGACATGACTGTGGACTGGCCGTACAACCTTGAGGTGCTCAAGGCCAAGTTCGCCGAACCGCAGATTCTGCTGATGCCCGAAGCCCGCCACCACCTGGTCAACGAGCTGCCGGCAATACGCCGAGACTACTTTGCCTTCATCGGCCAGCGCCTGGGCTGATCACTGCAGGTCGGAGGTGCTCTGACCGACCGCCAGGCCAGCCCGGATTGCGGCCAGGGCGGCGGCATAGTACGCCTTGCCTTCGGGCGATTCGGCAAAGCTTGCAAAGGCATCGAGTTCGGCATCCGACAGCCCGCGATACACATACAGCAGGGTGTTGTTCAGGTCGGCCTCGATCTGCTGCATCAGGCGCTGGCGCTGCCCGTCGAGCAGGCCCTGGGCCTGGCTGCCACCGAGCAGGCCGGGGATCATCTGGCTCAGGCTGTCGGCCGCTACCCCGGCAATCGCCAGGCTGACCTCGGCACCGGCCTCGCGGGCCGGCAGGGCCTGGGCCAGGTGGCCGATGATCAGCAGGCGGCTGTCGCTGGCCTCGATCTTGGGCAGGCCCTTGGCATTCTTGGCCAACTGGTCACGGCGGGTGGCCAGCAGCTCGGCCGCCACGATCTTGCGCCCCAGGGGGGATTGAAAAAACGCCAGCGCAGGCTTGGGGTCGCTGAGGTTGGCGCGCAACTGGGCTTCGGCGCGGCGGTCGACGGCGGTGGGTTCGAAACGCTGGTTGCTGTTGTTCACCAGGGCCTGGAAGACTGCAGGCGGCAGGCTGCTGCGATAGCGCTGCTGGGCGGCATCGAGGGCATCGGTGAAGTGGGCGCGCTGCTCCGGCCACCCGGCAACCTTGTACAGTTGGTCGTGGGTATCTGCCAGGACAGGCGTGGTGCAGATCATCAACAGCAGAAAAAACAAACGGCGCATTCAGGACTCCTGTCGGCAGGCCGCTATTGTCCGTGGCCCGGCGGGGCTTTGTCGAGACGCCAATGCACACTCTCGGCCAAGTGGCGCTGTCGGTTTTGCTGGCGGCTCGATACTATGCGCGGCATGCAGATATCCCTTGATCACCCCTTGCTGTCGCGCATCGTCGACGACCTGGCCACCCGTGGCTGGTCGCAGCACGACCTGTTCCTGCCGGCCCCGCTGACGCGGGCACTGGCGGCCGAGTGCCGCCGCCGCGCCGCCGAAGGCGAACTGGCCCCTGCGGGGGTTGGGCGAGGGCCCGCGCAGGAAGTACGCGAAGGTATTCGCAACGACCATATCCAGTGGCTCGAACCCGGTGACTCGGACGCCTGCGACCAGTACCTGGGGTTGATGGACGGCCTGCGCGAAGCGATGAACCGCGGCCTGTTCCTGGGCCTGGAAGACTTCGAGTGCCACTTCGCCCTGTACCCGCCCGGCGGCTTCTACCGCAAGCACCTGGACCGCTTTCGCGACGACGACCGGCGCATGGTCTCGGCGGTGATCTACCTCAACGAAGACTGGCTGCCCGAACATGGCGGGCAGTTGCGCATGACCCTCAAGGACAATGTGGAACACGATGTGCAGCCGACCGGCGGTTGCCTGGTGGTGTTCCTCTCCGGCGAGATCCCCCACGAAGTGCTGCCGGCCAACCGCGAGCGGTTGTCGCTCACCGGCTGGTTCCGTCGGCGCGGCAACGAGCCCTTTTAGCATGCACAAGGTTCTGGTCAGCGCCTGCCTGTTGGGGCAGCCGGTGCGCTATGACGGTCGCGCCAGCGGGCATCCGGATGTGCTCCAGGGCTGGCAGCGGGAGGGTCGCGTGGTGCCGTTGTGCCCCGAGGTCGCCGGCGGTCTGCCGACCCCGCGGCCACCTGCGGAAATTCCCGGTGGGCAGGGCAGTGCGGTGCTGGAGGGCCAGGCCCGGGTGGTGACGGTAGCCGGCGAGGACGTGACCGCGCCGTTCGTGCAGGGCGCGCACCTGGCGCTGGCACTGGTGCAGCGCCACGCCATAAGGGTGGCCGTGCTCAAGTCGGGCAGCCCGTCCTGTGGCAACCGGCTGACCTATGACGGTACGTTCAGCGGCACCAGGGTGGAAGGTGAGGGTGTGACCACGGCGCTGTTGCGCCGTGCCGGGGTGCAGGTGTTCAGCGAACTGGAGCTGGACGCGGCCGTGCAGGCCCTGGAGGCCCTCGACGCCTAAGGTGCGTCGGTGTCCACGGCAGCATCCGCCGCTTCGGTGTGGGTCTGGGCCTGGGGCTCGACAGCGGGCCGCGCCGCCTGCTGCGCCAGCTCGGTCATGCGCCCGTTGTCCTTGATGCGCTGCAGGGCGGCGTTCAAGGCTTTCTCGAAGGCCGGGTTGTCCTTCTGGAAGGGCATCACATAGCGTTTGTCGTCGTCGCCGTCGGTATAGGGTTCGCTGACACCCAGGCGCTGCTTGAGCTCGGGGCTGGCGGTGATCTGGTCCAGGGCGATGTCGTAACGGCCGCTTTCCACACCGTCCAGCAACTCGTCATGGTCGACGGGCACGAACTCCACCCCTACATCCAGCTCCTTGGCCAGCGCCTGGCCCAACCCGATCTCGAAGCCGGTCCACTGGCCTTGCTTGCGGATATTGGTCGAGGAATCGGCGCTGATCGCGATACGCAGTTCATTTCGATCGTTGACCTCGTCGATCAGCTCGGCATGGGCCAACGGGGTCAGCAGGGCCGTGAGCAGTACCCCAATAGTCAAACGCATCTAAGCCCCTTTCCTGGTCTTTGGCAGTGAGTCCGGTCGCCGCGACTTTTTGTGTGTGTCGCGGTCGAACAGTGTCTAGGACCGCACTTGGCCGAGGATGTTAGATGCCAGGGAAGATTTTTCCGTGGCGTTTTTTAAAGCTTGCCTTGGCGCAATTGATCTATCGTAATGAACCGTTGCCCTGGTATTCAGGGGTAAGGGTTACCGAAGTAAATCACAGGAGAAGTGAATGAAAAGCCTATTTTCGCGTGCTGCCGTCGCTGGTTTGTTGATGGGCGTGTCCGCGCTGGCCGCCGCCGAAGGCCTGGTGAGCCAGGCACCACCCAAGGATGCCAAGGTATTCATCGTTTCCCCGGCCGATGGCGCCACCGTCGACAAGACCTTCACCGTCAAGTTTGGCATCGAAGGCATGGAACTCAAGCCGGCCGGCGACGCCACCCCGCATAGCGGCCATCATCACCTGCTGGTGGACGTCGACAAGGCGCCGGCTGCCCACCAGCCTGATGCCGGAAAACGGCCAGCCGCTGCCCGCCGGCCCGCAGGTACTGCACTTTGGCAAGGCGCAGACCGAAACCCAGCTGACCCTGACCCCTGGCAAGCACACCCTGCAACTGGTGCTGGGCGACAAGTTCCACGTGCCGTTCAAGCCAAGCGTGGAATCGAAGAAGATCACCGTGACCGTGAAGTAAATCGCGTGCATGAAAAAAGGCGACCCGAGGGTCGCCTTTTTCATTTGGATCGGCGTTGCCGGCGAAGCGTTTAGAACAGCACGCGCGAACGGATGGTGCCGTTGATGTGCTGCAGCTTCTCTTGCGCCAGGTCCGAGTACTCGGCATCGACGTCGATCACCACGTAGCCGACCTTCTCGTTGGTCTGCAGGAACTGACCGGAGATGTTGATCGAGTTTTCCGCGAACACCTTGTTGATCTCGCTGAGCACGCCCGGAATGTTCTGGTGGATGTGCAGCAGGCGGTGCTTGCCCGGGTGCGCCGGCAGGGCCACTTCAGGGAAGTTGACCGACGACACGGAGGTACCGTTGTCGCTGTACTTGACCAGCTTCTCGGCCACTTCCAGGCCGATGTTGGCCTGGGCCTCGGCGGTGGAACCACCGATGTGCGGGGTCAGGATCACGTTGTCCAGGCCACGCAGCGGGCTTTCGAACTGCTCGTCGTTGGAGCGCGGCTCTACCGGGAACACGTCGATGGCGGCGCCGATCAGGTGCTTGTCCTTGATCGCGGCGGCCAGGTGGTCCAGCTCGACCACGGTGCCACGGGCGGCGTTGATCAGGATCGCGCCCTTTTTCATCGCGCGGATTTCCTTCTCGCCGATCATCCACTGGGTGGATGGCAGCTCAGGAACGTGCAGCGAGACGATGTCGGCCAGGCCCAGCAGCTCGTGCAGGCTGGCGACCTGGGTCGCGTTGCCCAGCGGCAGCTTGGTCAGCGGGTCGAAGAAGAACACCTGCATGCCCAGGCTTTCGGCCAGTACCGACAGCTGGGTGCCGATCGAGCCGTAGCCGACGATGCCCAGCTTCTTGCCACGGATCTCGAAGGAGTTGGCCGCGCTCTTGATCCAGCCGCCACGGTGGCAGGAAGCGTTCTTCTCGGGGATGCCGCGCAGCAGCAGGATCGCTTCGGCCAGTACCAGCTCGGCAACCGAACGGGTGTTGGAGTAAGGCGCGTTGAACACGGCGATGCCGCGCTCGCGAGCGGCGTCCAGGTCGACCTGGTTGGTGCCGATGCAGAAACAGCCGACAGCGACCAGTTTCTTGGCGCAGTCGAAGACCTCTTCGGTCAGCTGGGTGCGAGAGCGAATGCCGATGAAGTGGGCATCGGCGATCTTTTCCTTCAGTTGCGCGTCCGGCAGGGAGCCGGTGAGGTATTCGATGTTGCTGTACCCGGCGGCCTTGAGGACGTCCACGGCGGATTGGTGGACGCCTTCGAGGAGAAGGAACTTGATCTTGCTCTTATCGAGAGAAGTCTTGCTCATCTGCGTAAACCTGTGTCCCGGAGAAAAATGGCAGGGAAAGAAGCGCTCGCAGCATCGGCTTTCGGCACGATCTGCGGGGGTGCGTATGCTAGCATAGGCACCCCTGTTTACGCCCATCCCTGGCACGTGAAACGTGCTCAGGGTGACCATGAATTGTTCGAGAGTTCTGTAGATGACCGATCGTGCGCTGTTGGATGAGCTGATGACCCTGGTTGAGCCTGGAAAGGTCCTGACCGACGCTGCTTCACTTGATGCGTACGGCAAGGACTGGACCAAGCATTTTGCTCCAGCCCCTCTGGCCATCGTGTTCCCCAAGAGCACCGAACAGGTTCAGGCCATCGTGCGCTGGGCCAACCAGCGCCAGGTCGCCCTGGTGCCGTCGGGCGGGCGCACCGGCCTGTCGGCTGCCGCAGTAGCCGCCAATGGCGAAGTGGTGGTGGCGTTCGACTACATGAACCAGATTCTCGACTTCAACGAATTCGACCGCAGCGTGGTGTGCCAGCCTGGCGTGATCACCGAGCAGCTGCAGAATTTTGCCGAGGACAAGGGCCTGTACTACCCGGTCGACTTCGCGTCGGCAGGTTCCAGCCAGATTGGCGGCAATATCGGCACCAATGCCGGCGGTATCAAGGTGATTCGCTACGGCATGACCCGCAACTGGGTAGCTGGCCTCAAGGTCGTGACCGGCAAGGGCGACCTGCTCGAGCTGAACAAGGACCTGATCAAGAACGCCACCGGCTACGACCTGCGCCAGCTGTTCATCGGCGCCGAAGGTACCCTGGGCTTCGTGGTCGAGGCCACCATGCGCCTGGACCGGGCACCCAACAACCTCACCGCGATGGTGCTGGGCACGCCTGATTTCGACTCCATCATGCCGGTGCTGCACGCCTTCCGTGGCAAGCTCGACCTGACCGCCTTCGAATTTCTTTCCGACAAGGCCCTGGCCAAGGTGCTGGGCCGCGGTGACGTGCCTGCGCCGTTCGAGACCGATTGCCCGTTCTACGCGCTGCTGGAATTCGAAGCCAGCACCGAGGAAGTGGCCAACGAAGCCCTGGCCACCTTCGAGCACTGCGTCGAGCAGGGCTGGGTACTGGACGGCGTGATGAGCCAGAGCCAGCAGCAACTGCAGAACCTGTGGAAGCTGCGCGAGTACATCTCCGAGACCATCTCGCACTGGACCCCGTACAAGAACGACATTTCGGTAACCGTGTCGAAGGTGCCGGCGTTCCTCAAGGATATCGACGCGATCGTCGCCGAACGCTACCCCAACTTCGAGGTGGTGTGGTACGGCCACATCGGCGACGGCAACCTGCACCTGAACATCCTCAAGCCCGACGACATGAGCAAGGACGAGTTCTTCTCCCGTTGCGCGGTGGTCAACAAGCAGGTGTTCGAGACGGTAGAGAAGTACAACGGCTCGATTTCGGCCGAACACGGCGTGGGCATGACCAAGCGTGACTACCTGACCTACAGCCGTTCGCCGGTCGAGATCGAGTACATGAAGGCAGTGAAGGCGGTGTTCGACCCCAACGGGATCATGAACCCGGGCAAGATCTTCGCCGTCGAGTGAACCCCGCAGCGCCAATAACATCGTTCCAGGAGTCGGCAATGAACTATCAGCACCAGTATGTAGACGGCACGCGTACTCATCTGCCGGTGGGCAAGGTGGTGTGCATCGGTCGCAACTACGCCGAGCACGCCAAAGAGCTGGACAACCCGATTCCGACCGAGCCGCTGCTGTTCATCAAGCCGGGCAGTTGCGTGGTATCGCTGGAAGGCGGGTTCAAGATCCCGGCCGAGCGTGGCTCGGTGCACTACGAGGCGGAAATCGCGGTGCTGCTGGGCAAGTCGCTGTCGCCGGCGCCTACCGAAGAAGAAGTGCTCGACGCCATCTCCGGCTTCGCCCCGGCACTGGACCTGACCCTGCGTGACCTGCAGGCCCAGCTCAAGGAAAAGGGCCTGCCCTGGGAGCGCGCCAAGTGCTTCGACGGCGCCTGCGTGCTGACGCCCTTCGTGGTTGGCAGCACATTCGAGGACCTGGCCGATATCGGCATTCGCCTGAGCATCAACGGCGAGGTGCGCCAGGACGGCAACAGCGCGCTGATGCTCAACCCGATCGTGCCGATGATCCAGCACATGGCCTCGCAGTTCGCGCTGCAGGCGGGTGACGTGATTCTTACCGGTACGCCGGCCGGCGTCGGGCCGCTGAGCGCTGGCGATGAGCTGGTGCTGGAACTGCCCGGTGTGAGCCGTTTCGAGGGCAGCGTTCGCTGACCTGCCCCGGGTGGCAGTCGATAGCCGACTGCCACCTTTTCCCCGGCCTTTGATCGGGCGTTGCCGTTTTTTTCACAAATGATCCGGATAATCCCCGCGAATCAACCTTGTGAACGTGCCTGCGTGTTGCGTGCCAGGCTAAAAAAACAACGGGAATACCTGATGGCCACACCTTATCCTTCCAGCGGTTCGCTCCCTCCTGTGCGCAAGCGTCGTCTCCTGTTGCGCTGGTCTACCTGGCTGGTGACGGCTGCGGTGATCGGCTATGGCGTGGCTATCGCCATGCACTGGGACGACCGTGGCCTGCTGTGGCTGCAGGAGCGTTTCGAGTCGGTGAGCGAACAGCAGGCCAGTATCTGGCTGCCGGGCTATACGGTCGATATCGACGCCAAGGTGCTGCCGGGCATGGAGGACGACGAGGCCTCCGACCTGGCCTACGACCCCCAGCGCAAGACCCTGTTCGCCGTCATGGGCAAGAACCCGTTCCTGGTCGAGCTGACCCTGGACGGCGATGTGTTGCGCAAGCTGCCACTTCACGGCTGGAGCAACCCCGAGGGGGTTGCGGTGCTGGCGGACGGGCGGTTGGCCATTGTCGACGAGCGTGATCACACCATGACCATCGTCAGCCTGGACGACAGCACCCAGGCACTGAACATCAAGGATTTCACGCAATACGACCTGGGCCCTTCGGCCAATCAGAACAAGGCCTTCGAGGCGATTGCCTGGGACCCGCGCAACCAGCGCCTCGTGCTGGGCGAGGAGCGTCCACCACAGCTGTTCACCTGGCGCACCGACGGCCGTTCGCCGCTGACCGGCGACAAGCAGCCGCTGCCCAGTGACGAGCTGGACCTGCGCAACCTCTCGGCGCTGGGGGTCGACCCGCGTACCGGGCACATGCTGGTGCTGTCGGCCGACTCGAACATGCTGCTGGAGCTGGACGAGCGGGGCGAGCAGGTCAGCTTCATGACCCTGCTCGGCGGTTTCAACGGCCTGAAAAAGCGCATCCCTCGCGCCGAGGGCGTGGCCATGGACGACCAGGGCACCCTGTACATCGTCAGTGAGCCGAACCTGTTCTACCGCTTTCGCAAGCAGTGACTCCCGCATAGTGGCATTAAGCTTCGATTCAGTTGGCTATGGTTAGATGACGCCCGAACCCTGCCGAGTCTTCCCGAATGCGTCGTTACCTGCCCCTGGTCTTTCTTGTTTTCAGTCTGCTGGCCCTTGCCGCCCTGGGCGTGGCGGGGCAGCAGCACCGCGTGTTCGAGCGTGCCTGGTTCGACCTCAAGGCCTGGTGGCAGCCGGCCGAGCAGGGCATGGGGCTGAGCCGCTACCAGGTGGTGGTCGAGGCACGTCCGGTCGAGGGGCTGCAGGCGGATATTTCGGCGCTGACCTTCGACCCGGACCGCAACAGCCTGTACACGGTCACCAACAAGAACCCCGAGCTGATCGAGCTGTCGCTGGAGGGGCGCATCGTGCGGCGCATCCCCCTGACCGGTTTCGGCGACCCCGAGGCGGTGGAGTATGTGGGGCCGGGCAGTTTCGTGATCACGGACGAGCGCGAGCAGCGCCTGATCCGGGTGCATGTGGCGCCCGATACCGCGTTCCTGGATGCCAAGGATGCCGAGCAGCTTACCCTGGGCATCGGCCTGAACGGCAACAAGGGTTTCGAGGGGCTGGCCTACGACTCGGGCGGCAAGCGCCTGTTCGTGGCCAAGGAGCGCGACCCGATGCTGATCTACGAGGTGCACGGGTTTCCCCATGACAATCCGGAGCAGCCCTATGCGGTGCACGTGGTGCAGGACCGCAAGCGTGATTCGCGGTTGTTCGTGAGAGACCTGTCGAGCTTGCAGTTCGACGAGCGCAGCGGGCATCTGCTGGCCCTGTCGGACGAATCGCAACTGGTGCTGGAGCTGGACGTGAAGGGCAAGCCGATCAGCAGCCTGTCGCTGCGCAAGGGGTCTGCCGGGTTGAAGGCGAGCGTGCCGCAGGCCGAGGGGATTGCGCTGGACGATGCCGGGACGCTGTATGTGGTGAGCGAGCCGAACCTGTTCTACGTATTCAGGAAGACCGAGTAGGCTGTATCGCAGGTCAAGCCCGCTCCCACAAGATCACACCGAACCTGTGGGAGCGGGCTTGGCCCGCGATGAGGCCGCCCCGCAAGCTTACCTGGTCAGGGTCTTCACGCCGTCCGCGGTCCCCAGCAGCAGCAGGTCCGCCGGGCGCGCCGCGAACAGGCCGTTGGTCACCACGCCCACGATCGCGTTGATCTGGGTTTCCAGCTCCACCGGGTTGGTGATCTGCAGGTTGAACACGTCCAGGATGATGTTGCCGTTGTCGGTCACCACGCCTTCGCGGTACACCGGGTCGCCGCCCAGTTTCACCAGCTGACGTGCCACATGGCTGCGCGCCATCGGGATCACCTCGACCGGCAGCGGGAAGGCGCCCAGTACCGGCACCAGCTTGCTCGCGTCGGCAATGCAGATGAAGGTCTTGGCCACGGCCGCGACGATCTTCTCGCGGGTCAGGGCTGCGCCACCGCCCTTGATCAGGTTCAGGCGCTCGTCGCTCTCGTCGGCACCGTCCACATAGAACTCCAGGTCGCTGACCGTGTTCAGCTCGTACACCGGAATGCCGTGGCCCTTCAGGCGTGCAGCCGTGGCCTCGGAGCTGGCGACCGCACCATCGAACGCACCCTTGTGCAGCGCCAGGGCGTCGATGAAGCAGTTGGCGGTCGAACCGGTGCCGACGCCGACGATGCTCTTGTCATCGAGCTTGGGCAGAATGAAATCGACAGCGGCCTGGGCGACAGCCTGTTTGAGTTGGTCCTGGGTCATGCGGGCTCCGGAGCGGGCAGGGGTATCGTGAGGGCGCGTAGTATAGCGGCTAAAACCACAGACTGGCTGTGGTCGCCCGACCGGGCGCTGCGGTAGACTCCGAGGCCCCGCCCAGCTGCCCAGTGATGCGTTCCCGATGCTCGAACAGTACGTCAAGAAGATCCTCACCTCGCGCGTCTATGACGTCGCCGTCGAAACCCCGCTGCAACCGGCCGGCCAGCTCAGCAAGCGCCTGGGCAACCACGTGCTGCTCAAGCGCGAAGACCTGCAGCCGGTGTTCTCGTTCAAGATCCGCGGCGCCTACAACAAGCTGGCGCAGTTGAGCGCCGAGGAACTGGCGCGGGGCGTGGTCACCGCCTCGGCCGGCAACCATGCCCAGGGCCTGGCGCTGGCCGCCCGTGAACTGGGGATCAAGGCCACCATCGTGATGCCCAAGACCACCCCCGAGATCAAGGTCGAAGGCGTGCGCTCGCGGGGCGCCAAGGTGGTGCTGCATGGCGATTCGTTCCCCGAGGCGCTGGCCTACTCGCTCAAGCTGGTGGACGAAAAGGGCTTCGTCTATATCCACCCCTATGACGACCCGCACACCATTGCCGGGCAGGGCACCGTGGCCATGGAGATCCTGCGCCAGCACCCCGGGCCGCTGGACGCGATCTTCGTGCCGGTGGGCGGCGGCGGCCTGATCGCCGGCATTGCCGCCTACGTCAAATACCTGCGCCCCGAGATCAAGGTGATCGGTGTCGAGCCGGACGACTCCAACTGCCTGCAGGCCGCCATGGCCGCCGGCGAGCGCGTGGTGCTGCCGCAGGTGGGCCTGTTCGCCGATGGCGTGGCGGTGGCGCAGATCGGCCAGCACACCTTCGACATCTGCAAGGATCATGTGGACGAGGTGATCACCGTCAGCACCGACGAGATCTGCGCGGCCATCAAGGACATCTACGACGATACCCGCTCGATCACCGAACCTGCCGGCGCGCTGGGCGTTGCCGGCATCAAGAAATACGTTGAGCTGCGAGGTGTGACCGGGCAGACCCTGGTGGCCATCGACTCCGGTGCCAACGTGAACTTCGACCGCCTGCGCCATGTGGCCGAGCGCGCCGAACTGGGCGAGGGCCGCGAGGCGATCATCGCAGTGACCATCCCCGAACAGCCGGGCAGCTTCAAGGCGTTCTGCGAGGCCATCGGCAAGCGCCAGATCACCGAATTCAACTACCGCTACCACGCCGACGGCGAGGCGCACATCTTTGTCGGGGTGCAGACCCATCCCGACACCGACCCGCGCAGTGCCCTGCTGCACAGCCTGACCGCGCAGGGTTTTCCGGTGCTGGACCTGACCGACAACGAGCTGGCCAAGCTGCACATCCGCCACATGGTGGGCGGGCACGCGGCGCGGGTCAGCGACGAGCTGGTGCTGCGCTTCGAGTTCCCGGAGCGGCCGGGGGCGCTGTTCAACTTCCTCAACAAGCTGGGTGGGCGCTGGAACATCTCGATGTTCCACTACCGCAACCATGGCGCGGCCGATGGTCGCGTGGTGGCCGGGCTGCAGGTGCCGGATGATGAGCGCCACCTGGTGCCGGCGGCACTGGCCAAGATCGGCTACCCGTACTGGGATGAAACCGACAACCCGGCGTACCGGCTGTTTCTGGGCTGAACGGCTACGCTGTTGGGCAACGCCTGAGGAATAAGAAGACATGGAATTGCTGACAAGCCTGAAAGTCGCCCACGTACTGGCCACGGTCGTGCTGCTGGGCAGTGCCCTGGGCCTGGCGCTGTGGGTCTGGCTGGCACGACGCAAGGGTGACGTGACTGCGCACACGCGCCTGTTGCAGCGGCCTTTGCTGTTCGTATGGTTGCTGATGGGCGTATGCCTGGTGAGCATGCCGTTCAGTGGCTGGTGGCTGGTGCACCTGATCGGCTGGCCATTGGGGCAGACCTGGGTGCTGGGCTCCAGCCTGATCTATACGGTGGGGGCGTGCTGCTGGTTCTGGCTGAGTGTGCGCCTTAACCGGCTGCGCACGGCGCCGGGCGCAGGCAACCCGAAGGTGACGCTGGGCCTGGCGGTGTTCTGCGCCGTGTGCTTCATCGCGATTGCCGGGCTGATGGGTGCAAAACCCGTCTGATGCCTTCGCCGGCAACGCCGGCTCCTACACCGGTTGCGCTGTAGGAGCCGGCGTTGCCGGCGAATGGTCACACCTCAATCGCGCAGGCTGATCACCGGCCAGCCGCGTTTCTCGGCTTCGGCACGCAGGGTAGGGTCCGGGTTCACCGCCACCGGGTTGGCCACCTGCTCCAGCAGCGGCAGGTCGTTGATCGAGTCGCTATAGAAGTAGCTGTCGTCCAGGTTCAAGCCATTCTCTTCGAGCCAGCGGTTCAGGCGCGTCACCTTGCCTTCACGGAAGCACGGCACGTCGATGCTGCGCCCGCTGTAGCGACCGTCGACCATCTCGCACTCGGTGGCCAGCAGGGTCTCCACGCCCAGGCGCTGGGCAATCGGGCCGGTGATGAAGCGGTTGGTGGCGGTGATGATCACCAGCTTGTCGCCCGCGTCACGGTGCTTTTGCAGCAGCGCCAGGGCCTGGGGCAGGATGATCGGCTCGACGCAGTCGCGCATGAAGTCGCGGTGCCATTCGTCGAGTTGCGCCATTTCGGTCCTGGCCAGGATCTCCAGGGTGAATTCAAGGTAGGCGCCCTGGTCCAGCTTGCCGGCCAGGTAGTCCTGGTAGAACGCATCGTTGCGGTTCTTGTAGGCGATGGGGTCGAGAATCCCGCGTTCGCACAGGTAATCGCCCCAGGCGTGGTCGCTGTCGCCACCCAGAAGCGTGTTGTCCAGATCGAATAAAGCCAGGCGCATCGAAGTCACTCGCATAACATCTGAAAAGGCCCACAGAATACGGACTTTTATCTGCTATGCACATAAGGTGGAGCGGCGCGTTGCTGGCGTTGCAAGCTTTGTGGAACAATGCGGCGACATGCGTTTGCGAGGTTGCTGCCGTGATCGACCCCGATGGTTTTCGCCCCAATGTCGGGATCATTCTGACCAATGATCTCGGGCAGGTGCTATGGGCTCGACGGATCAACCAGGATGCCTGGCAGTTTCCACAAGGCGGGATCAACCCCGAGGAAACGCCGGAAGACGCCCTGTACCGCGAGCTGAATGAAGAAGTGGGCCTGGAGCGGCAGGATGTTGAAATTCTTGCCTGCACCCGTGGCTGGTTGCGTTATCGTTTACCCCAACGCCTGGTGCGTACCCACAGCCAACCGCTGTGCATCGGCCAGAAACAGAAATGGTTCCTCCTGCGCCTGGTGTCCAACGAGCAGCGGGTGCGGATGGATTTGACCGGTAAACCGGAATTCGATGGGTGGCGCTGGGTCAGCTATTGGTATCCGTTGGGCCAGGTGGTGACATTCAAGCGCGAGGTTTACCGCCGCGCTCTCAAAGAGCTTGCCCCGCGCCTGCTGGCGCGCGACTGACGACGGAGTTCGACCCCGAGCCATGCTCAATACGCTGCGCAAGATCGTCCAGGAAGTTAACTCCGCCAAGGATCTCAAGACGGCGTTGGGGATCATTGTGTTACGCGTCAAAGAAGCCATGGGCAGCCAGGTGTGTTCCGTCTACCTGCTCGACCCGGAGAGCAACCGCTTCGTGCTGATGGCCACCGAGGGCCTGAACAAGCGCTCCATCGGCAAGGTCAGCATGGCCCCCAACGAAGGCCTGGTGGGCCTGGTGGGTACCCGCGAAGAACCGCTGAACCTGGAAAACGCCGCCGATCACCCGCGTTATCGCTACTTTGCCGAAACCGGCGAAGAGCGCTTTGCCTCCTTCCTCGGTGCACCCATCATCCACCACCGCCGCGTGGTGGGCGTGCTGGTCATCCAGCAGAAGGAACGTCGCCAGTTCGACGAGGGCGAAGAAGCCTTTCTGGTCACCATGAGTGCGCAGTTGGCCGGGGTTATCGCCCATGCCGAGGCCACCGGCTCGATTCGCGGCCTGGGGCGCCAGGGCAAGGGTATCCAGGAAGCCAAGTTCGTCGGCGTGCCGGGCTCGCCGGGCGCGGCGGTGGGTACGGCGGTGGTGATGCTGCCGCCGGCCGACCTGGACGTGGTGCCGGACAAGACCGTCACCGACATCGACGCCGAACTCAAACTGTTCAACAACGCCCTCGAAGGCGTGCGCAGCGACATGCGCAACCTCTCGGCCAAGCTCGCCACCCAGCTGCGCCCCGAAGAGCGTGCGTTGTTCGACGTGTACCTGATGATGCTCGAAGACGTCGCCCTGGGCGGCGAGGTGGTGGAGGTCATCAAGACCGGCCAGTGGGCCCAGGGCGCCTTGCGCCAGGTGGTGGGCGAGCACGTCAACCGCTTCGAGCTGATGGACGACGCCTACCTGCGCGAGCGCGCCTCCGATGTCAAAGACCTGGGCCGGCGCCTGCTGGCCTACCTGCAGGAAGCCCGCCAGCTGACCCTGGTGTACCCCGACAACACCATCCTGATCAGCGAAGAGCTGACCCCGGCCATGCTCGGCGAAGTACCCGAAGGCAAGCTGGTGGGGCTGGTGTCGGTACTCGGCTCGGGCAACTCCCACGTCGCGATCCTGGCGCGTGCCATGGGCATCCCCACGGTGATGGGCCTGGTCGATCTGCCATATTCGAAGGTCGACGGCATCCAGATGATCGTCGACGGCTACAAGGGCGACGTCTACACCAACCCCAGCGAAGTGCTGCGCAAGCACTACACCGAAGTGGTCGAGGAGGAGCGCCAGCTGGCCCAGGGCCTGGACGCCCTGCGCGAACTGCCGTGCGAGACGCTCGATGGCTACCGCATGCCGCTGTGGGTCAACACCGGGCTGCTGGCCGACGTGGCGCGGGCGCAGCAGCGCGGCGCCGAAGGGGTGGGGCTGTACCGTACCGAAGTGCCGTTCATGATCAACCAGCGCTTCCCCAGCGAAAAGGAGCAGCTGGCGATCTATCGCGAGCAACTGGCGGCCTTCCACCCGTTGCCGGTGACCATGCGCAGCCTGGACATCGGGGGTGACAAGGCGCTGTCGTACTTCCCGATCAAGGAGGACAACCCGTTCCTGGGTTGGCGCGGTATCCGCGTGACGCTGGACCACCCGGAGATTTTCCTGGTGCAGACCCGCGCCATGCTCAAGGCCAGCGAAGGCCTGAACAACCTGCGCATCCTGCTGCCGATGATCTCCGGGATACACGAACTGGAAGAGGCATTGCACCTGATCCACCGCGCCTGGGGCGAGGTGCGCGACGAAGGCACCGACGTGCCGATGCCGCCGGTGGGGGTCATGATCGAGATTCCGGCGGCGGTCTACCAGACCCGCGAGCTGGCGCGCATGGTCGACTTCCTGTCGGTGGGGTCCAACGACCTGACCCAGTACCTGCTGGCGGTCGACCGCAACAACCCGCGGGTGGCCGACCTCTATGACTACCTGCACCCTGCGGTGCTGCAGGCCTTGCAGCACGTGGTGACCGCGGCGCATGCCGAGGGCAAGCCGGTGAGCATCTGTGGCGAGATGGCTGGCGACCCGGCTGCGGCGGTGCTGCTGATGGCCATGGGCTTCGACAGCCTGTCGATGAACGCCACCAACCTGCCGAAAGTGAAATGGATGCTGCGTCAGATCAGCATGAGCAAATCCAGGGAATTGCTGGAGCAGGCGATGGGTATCGATAACCCGCAGGTTATCCACAGCTCGCTGCAACTGGCGCTGAAGAACCTGGGGCTGTCGCGGATGATCAATCCTGGGGCTTCCAAGACCCTGTGAAGCCGGGACCGCTTCGCGGCCCTTCGCCGGCAAGGCCGGCTCCTACAGGAGGTCGATGTAGGAGCCGGCCTTGCCGGCGAAAGCGTCAAACCTGCAGGGTGACCTCTCCCAGCTGCCCTCCAAACGGCCCAAAGCTGCGCTCCACCATCAACCTGCTGCCATCCGCCTCGACAATCAACACCGTACTCGCCCGCGTCCCGTAGTTCTGGCTGGCAATGAACACGCTCGACAGCAACCGCTCGGTCGCCAGCCCCACACCGGTCTGCGGCAGCTCGGCCTCTTCGGCCTGCTGCTCATCCCCCAGCAACGCCAGCAGCCGCTGTGGTCGCGGGTCCTGCAGCTGGTCTTCGAGCGCAGCCCGCATCTTCAGCAGTTTCGGCCACGGCGTATCCAGCCCGGCATTCGACAAGCCGTACACCCCCTCGCCCAGCAGCACCGGCGCCGCCTCCTGCGCATTCAGGTACCCCAGCTGCCCGGCGTCCCCTACCAGCAGGTTGAATCCCGAATACTGGCTGCTGCGGCTGGCCACATGGTCCAGGTAAGCCTCCACCCCCAGCTCGCCGCGCAGAAACCCCGCCACCAGCTCGCCGCGCGAGCGCGCACCCTGCGCCTGCTGCGGGTCCCGAATATTGGTCAGCGCCGCAAAGCGCCCGCCCGGTCCGACCCCCAGCCAGCTGCCGCCAGCTTCCAGGTCACGTCCGGCATATACCCCCGGCGCATCCTCCCACGCCCCCAGCGCCTGGCTGGGGCGGGCATAGAACTCGTCACGGTTGGCCGCGACGATCAGCGGCCGGGCATGCCCCGGGCGCCATGCAAAAGCAATCAGACACATAGGTTCGCTCCCAGTGTTTTCAGCCACTCTACCCACACTGGCGTTCGCTATCCATCGACTAAACGTGTCTTCACTAGAGCCACAGGCCCACCTTCCGTTACCATGCCGAACTGATTTTGGGGGTCGACAATGGAATTTGTGATCTATCTGGTGCTGGGCGCCTGTGCAGGTGTACTGGCCGGGCTGTTCGGCGTGGGCGGCGGCATCATCATCGTGCCGGTGCTGGTGCTGAGCTTCACCCTGCAGGGCTTCGACGCCTCGGTGCTGACCCACCTGGCAGTCGGCACGTCGCTGGCGACCATTGTCTTCACCTCGGTCAACGCCATCCTCGAGCACCACCGCCGTGGCGCGGTGCAGTGGCCGATCTTCGTGTGGATGACCGTGGGCATCCTGCTCGGCGCCGGGGTCGGGGCCAAGACCGCCTCGCTGATCCAGGGCCCGCACCTGCAGAAGATCATCGGCGTGTTCGCCCTGCTGGTGGCCGTGCAGATGGCCCTGGACCTCAAGCCCAAGGCCAGCCGCGGCGTACCCGGCAAGCTTGGTCTGACCGCCGCCGGCGGCGTGGTGGGCTGGGCCTCGGCGATCTTCGGCATCGGCGGCGGCTCGCTCACCGTGCCCTTCCTGACCTGGCGCAGCCTGCCCATGCAGCAGGCGGTGGCCACGTCCTCGGCCTGTGGTTTTCCGATTGCGGTGGCCAGTGCCCTGAGTTTCATCGTGCTGGGCTGGGACGAGGCGCACCTGCCGCCCAACAGCCTGGGCTTCGTGTATTTGCCGGCGCTGCTCGGGATTGCCCTGACCAGCATGTTCTTTGCCCGTTTCGGTGCGCGCCTGGCGCATAAACTGTCGCCACGCCTACTCAAGCGGCTGTTCGCCGCACTGCTGTTCTGTGTAGGCCTGAGCTTTTTGCTTTAACGAGAGGAGTCACCATGCTGCCTTACCCGCAGATCGATCCCGTGGCACTGGCCATCGGGCCGCTGAAAATCCACTGGTACGGCCTGATGTACCTGATCGGCATCGGCGGCGCGTGGCTGCTGGCGTCGCGCCGGCTGCACCGCTTCGACCCCACCTGGAGCCGCGAGAAACTCTCCGACCTGGTGTTCTGGCTGTCCATGGGCGTGATTGTCGGCGGGCGCCTGGGCTACGTGCTGTTCTATGACCTGAGCGCGTACCTGGCCAACCCGACGCTGATCTTCGAGGTGTGGAAGGGCGGCATGTCGTTCCATGGCGGCTTCATCGGCGTGATGCTGGCGGCGCTGTGGTTCGGCAAGCGCAACAACAAGTCGTTCTTCGAGCTGATGGACTTCGTTGCGCCGCTGGTGCCGATCGGCCTGGGTGCCGGGCGCATCGGCAACTTCATCAACGCCGAGCTGTGGGGCAAGGCCACCGACGTGCCGTGGGCCATGGTGTTCCCGCCGTTCAGCGACCCGGCGCAATTGCCGCGTCACCCGTCGCAGCTGTACCAGTTCGCCCTGGAAGGTGTGGCACTATTCCTGATTCTGTGGCTGTACTCGCGCAAACCGCGCCCGACCATGGCGGTTTCCGGGATGTTCGCGCTGTTCTACGGCATCTTCCGCTTCATCGTCGAGTTCGTGCGGGTGCCGGATGCGCAGCTGGGTTACCTGGCCTTCGGCTGGCTGACCATGGGTCAGGTGCTGTGCGTGCCGATGATCGTCGCCGGTATCGCGCTGATCTGGCTGGCCTACCGCCGCGCGCCGAGTGCCAAGGGCGCCGCGCTTTAATTTTCCCGGCAGGGGCCTGGCCCCTGCCGGTATCGAGACAGGTAAGACATGAAGCAATATCTAGAGCTGGTGCGTGATGTGATCGAGAACGGTACCCTGCAGGGCAACCGTACCGGCGTGCGCACCATCAGCCTGCCGGGCGCCATGCTGCGTTTCGACCTGCAGAAGGGTTTCCCGGCCATCACCACCCGCCGTCTGGCGTTCAAGTCGGCGATCGGCGAAATGGTGGGCTTTCTGCGTGGCGTGAAGAACGCCGGCGAATTCCGTGAACTGGGCTGCAAGGTCTGGGACCAGAACGCCAACGAGAACGCCCAGTGGCTGGCCAACCCGTTCCGCCAGGGGCATGACGACCTGGGCGAGATCTACGGCGTGCAATGGCGCCAGTGGCCGGCCTACAAGCGCATCCCGCTGAGCAACCCGGCGGCCATCGAGCTGGCGCAGAGCAATGGCTTCGTGAAGATTGCCGAGGCAGAAGAAGAGGGCGAGGCGTTCGTGGTGCTGTACAAGGCCATCGACCAGATTCGCCAGTGCATCGACACCATCCACAACGACCCGGGCAGCCGCCGCATCCTGTTCCATGGCTGGAACTGTGCGCAGCTGGACGAGATGGCGTTGCCGCCGTGCCACCTGCTTTATCAGTTTCACCCGAACGTGGAGACCAAGGAGATTTCCCTGACCCTCTACATCCGCTCCAACGACCTGGGCCTGGGCACGCCGTTCAACCTCACCGAAGGCGCCGCGCTGCTGTCGCTGGTGGGCCGCCTGACCGGCTACACGCCGCGCTGGTTCACCTACTTCATCGGTGATGCGCACGTGTATGAGAACCACCTGGACATGCTCACCGAACAGCTCAAGCGCGAGCCGCTGGCGGCGCCCAGGCTGGTGATCTCCGACCGTGTGCCGGAGTATGCCAAGACGGGTGTGTACGAGCCTGAGTGGCTGGAGAAGATCGAACCGAGCGACTTCAGCCTGGAAGGCTACGAGCACCATGCGCCGATGACGGCGCCGATGGCGGTTTAAGCGCGCCATACCGCTTCGACAGCAAGGCTGGCTCCTACAAGGATCACCGCGATCCCCTGTAGGAGCCAGCCTTGCTGGCGAAAGGGCCCTCAGTCAGTGCCCATGGCTGCGCCCCACATGCGAATGCTCCGCCTCCGGGGCTGTCACCGCACCGTTCACCTCCAGATGCTGCAGGATCGAGCACTGCGTTTCCTGCGCCCGGCAATGCTGGCGCAACTCCAGCAACTGCCCCTGCAATGCCACCAACCCGTCGATGCGCGCCTTCACGTGCTGGATATGCTCGTCGATCAGCGCATTCACGCTTTCGCACTGGTCCTCCGGGCTGTCGCGCAGGCGCAGCAGGCTGCGGATCTCTTCCAGGGTCATGTCCAACGTGCGGCAGTTGCGGATGAAGGTCAGCCGCTCCACGTGCGCCTGGGTATACAGCCGGTAGTTGCCCTCGCTGCGCGCAGGCTCTGGCAAGAGGCTTTCACGCTCGTAGTAGCGAATGGTTTCCACCGGGCAGTCGGTGGCCCTGGCCAGCTCTCCGATCTTCATCTGCAAAATACCTCGGTTGGTTGCTTGACCCTATAGTGGCTACAGGGTGTTCACTTGGCAACAGGACCTTTAGGGATGAACCACATGAACCAGCCTGTCAGCCCCGACCACGTCGGCCACGCGCATGATCACAAGCATGAACATAGCCACGATCATGCCCACGACCACGCGGACCACGACCACGCCAGCCCCGCGCCTGCCCACGGCAGCTGCTGCTCCGGCGCCGCCGCACCGGCCCTGGTGCAGCTGCGTGAAACCACCAGCAGCGATGCGCGGCTGAGCCGCTTCCGGATCGAGGCCATGGACTGCCCGACCGAGCAGACCCTGATCCAGAACAAGCTGGGCAAGCTCGACGGCGTCGAGCAGCTGGAATTCAACCTGATCAACCGTATCCTCGGCGTCACGCATACCCACCCCGACACCCGCGGCATCGAGCAGGCGATCACCTCGCTGGGCATGCACGCCGAACCGCTCGACGATGCGGGCGAGGCCGGCAGCGACGCAGGGGCTGCGCCGAAGAAAGCCTGGTGGCCGCTGGCGCTGTCCGGTGTCGCCGCACTCGCCGCCGAGATCGTCCACTTCACCAATGCCGCCCCGGAATGGGCCGTGGCCCTGCTGGCGCTGGCGGCCATCCTCGGCTGCGGCCTGGGCACCTACAAGAAGGGCTGGATTGCCCTGAAGAACCGCAACCTGAACATCAACGCACTGATGAGCATCGCCGTGACCGGCGCCGTGCTGATCGGCCAGTGGCCGGAAGCGGCCATGGTGATGGTGCTGTTCACCCTGGCCGAACTGATCGAGGCGCGCTCGCTGGACCGTGCACGCAACGCCATCGGCGGCCTGATGCAACTGGCCCCGGACCTGGCCACCGTGCGCCAGGCCGACGGCCAATGGCAGGAGGTCGACGTGCGCCAGGTGGCCCTTGGCGCCACCGTGCGCGTGCGCCCAGGCGAACGTATCGGCCTGGACGGCGAAGTGCTGCAAGGCCAGTCCAGCATCGACCAGGCGCCGATCACCGGCGAAAGCCTGCCGGTGGAGAAGGGCCCCGGCGACAAGGTGTTCGCCGGCACCATCAACCAGTCCGGTGCGCTGGAGTACCGCGTGACCGCCGCCGCCGGCCAGTCGACCCTGGCCCGCATCATCAAGGCCGTGGAGCAAGCCCAGGGCGCCCGCGCCCCGACCCAGCGCTTCGTCGACCAGTTCTCGCGCATCTACACCCCGGTGGTGTTCGTGCTGGCACTGGCGGTGGCCGTGGTGGCACCGCTGTTCTTCGGCGGCCTGTGGTTCGACTGGATCTACCGTGCGCTGGTGCTGCTGGTGGTGGCGTGCCCGTGCGCGCTGGTGATCTCGACCCCGGTGACCATCGTCAGCGGCCTGGCCGCCGCAGCGCGCAAGGGCATCCTGATCAAGGGCGGCGTGTACCTGGAGGGCGGGCGCAAGCTCAGCTTCCTGGCGCTGGACAAGACCGGCACCATCACCCACGGCAAACCGGTGCAAACCGACTACCGCGTGCTCGATGCGCGCTTCGAAGACCGTGCCCAGCACATCGCCGCGAGCCTGGGCGCTCGTTCCGATCACCCGGTGTCGATGGCCATCGCACAGCAGTACGCCGATAAGCCGCTGGCCGAGGTCAGCGAGTTTCAGGCCCTGATGGGCCGTGGCGTGGGCGGCAAGATCGACGGCGTGCTGTACCACCTGGGCAACCATCGCCTGGTCGAGGAACTGGGCCTGTGCTCGCCCGAACTGGAAGCCCAGCTCGATGAGCTGGAGCGCCAGGGCAAGACCGTGGTGCTGCTGCTCGACGCCTCCGGCCCGCTGGCGCTGTTCGCCGTGGCCGATACGGTCAAGGAAAGCAGCCGCGAGGCGATTGCGCAGTTGCATGCACTGGGTATCAAGACCGTCATGCTCACCGGCGACAATCCGCACACCGCCGAGGCCATCGCCGCGCAGGTGGGCATCGATGAGGCTCGCGGCAACCTGCTGCCGGCCGACAAGCTCAAGGCCATCGAAGACCTGTACGCCCAGGGCCATCGGGTCGGCATGGTCGGCGACGGCATCAACGATGCCCCGGCGCTGGCGCGGGCCGAGATCGGGTTTGCCATGGCGGCGGCCGGTACCGACACCGCCATCGAAACCGCAGACGTGGCACTGATGGATGACGACTTGCGCAAAATCCCGGCGTTCGTCAGGCTCTCGCGGCAAAGCGCGGCGATCCTGGTGCAGAACATCGTTCTGGCCCTGGGCATCAAGGCGATCTTCCTGGCGATCACCTTCACCGGCATGGCGACCTTGTGGATGGCGGTGTTCGCCGACATGGGCGTGAGCTTGCTGGTGGTATTCAACGGCTTGCGCCTGCTCAGAAAGTAAGAGGCGGTATGTTGAGTTCCGAGTTGAAGGCGTTCTACATGGTGGCCCGCCTGGGCAGCATTACCCTGGCGGCGAAGAAACTCGGGCTCAGCCAGCCGACGGTGACCACGCAGATCCGCAACCTGGAGGCCCAGTACGGGGTCGAGCTGTTCTTTCGCGGCGGTCGCCGCCTGACCCTGAGCGACGACGGCACGCGGCTGATGCCGATGGTCAAGGCGCTGATGCAGCAGGAGTCGGATATCGAGTTCTTCCTGCGCAACAGCGGCCAGGGGCAGGGCGGCCTGCGCATTGCGGCCACGGCGCCGTACTACATTCTCGACCTGGTGAAGATCTTCCGCGAGCGCCTGCCGCAGGTGGAGCTGTCGGTGGAGATCGGCAACTCGCAGCAGGTGCTGGAGTGGCTGGAGGATTACCGCGTGGACATGGCCGCCTCGTCACAGCTGGTGGAGGATGCGCGCCTAGTGCGGCGGGTGCTGGGCGTCGACCCGCTGGTGGTGGCAGTGCACCGCAACCATCCCCTGGCCTCGCGTGAGGCGGTGCCGCTGAGTGCGCTGGGCGGGCATTGCCTGCTGATGCGCGAACAGGGCTCGACCACGCGCCGGCTCACCGAGCAGATGCTCGACGAGGCGGGGGTTAAGGTGGGCTCGCTGCTGGAGATCGGCAGCCGCGAGTCGATCCGCGAGGCGGTGCTGCGCAACATCGGCATCAGCATCATCGCCCGCCACGAGGTGCCGCATAACCCGGAGCTGAAGGTGCTGGCGCTGGAGGGTGCGCCGGTGATGCATGAGTACCTGTACTGCCTCAAGGAACGGCGCCAGGCGCGGTTGCCTGCTGCCTTTCTCGGCTTGGCCCAGGAAGTATCGGCGTCTGGTCCATAGCCATCGCGGGTCAAGCCCGCTCCCACAAGATCGTTGTGGGAGCGGGCTTGACCCGCGATGGGCTGCGCAGCAGCCCTACAAAATCTGCCTATACCACTATCATCCGCTTTTGCCCCACCGCCACAGAACCTTCGCATTGCCCGCCTAGCATGGCCCTCACTCGTTCAGTGAGGTCCCGGCATGAACAACGCACTCGCAACCCCCGGCGCACAGATGAAAGTGCGCGGCATCCACAAACGCTTCGGCGCCTTCACCGCGCTGCACGACGTGTCCCTGGACATCGCCGCCGGCGAACTGGTGTGCCTGCTCGGCCCTTCCGGCTGCGGCAAGACCACCCTGCTGCGCTGCATCGCCGGGCTCGAACGCCAGGACCGTGGCACCCTCTACATCGGTGACCGCGACATTTCCGAGCTGCCGCCCCAGGCCCGCGACTACGGCATTCTGTTCCAGTCCTACGCGCTGTTCCCCAACCTCACCGTCGAAGCCAACATCGCCTACGGCCTGACCGCCAGCAGCCGCGACGAATCCCGTCAGCGCGTGGCCGACATGCTCGACCTGGTCGGCCTGCGCGGCAGCGAGAAGAAGTACCCCGGCCAGCTCTCCGGCGGCCAGCAACAACGTGTGGCCCTGGCCCGCGCACTCGCCCCGGCACCCTCCTTGCTGCTGCTCGACGAACCCATGTCGGCCCTCGATGCCCGCGTGCGCGACCACCTGTGCAGCGAGCTGCGTCAGTTGCAACGCCAACTTGGCATCACCACCCTGATGGTCACCCACAACCAGGACGAGGCCATGCTCATGGCCGACCGCATCGCGGTGATGAACAACGGCCAGGTCGAGCAGTACGACACCCCGCAGGCCATCTACGACAAGCCGGCCACGCCGTTCGTGGCCGAGTTCGTCGGCCAGGGCAACTGGCTGCCATTCCAGCAGCGCAGCGACAGCCATGCCCAGGTAGGTGACATGAACCTGCGCCTGGCCCCCGGTGCGGGCGCGGCCAACAGTGGCCGGTTGTTCTGCCGCCCCGAGGCGATCAGCGTCAACCCGCCGGTGCATGAAGAAAACCTGTTCCCGGCCCGCGTGCGGGAAATCACCTTCCTTGGCAATCGCTGCCGCATGAGTTTCGAGTTCAACCAACTGCCTGGCCACGCACTCACCGCCGAGGTGGCGCCCGAATCGATGCCGCGCCTGGGCTCGCAGGATATCTGGGTGGCCTTGCCGCCGCGCAGCCTGCAGGTGTTTGCCTGACATGGGCGCGCCGATGAGCCTGCCGATCGCACCTGCGAAGGCCAAGACCACCGGCGGCGTCGCGCTGGGTGATCGCCTGTTCGTGACCGGCGGCAAATGGTTGTTGCTGGTCCTGCTGACCGTCGCGGTGCTGCTGCCGTTGCTGGCGATCTTCTGGCGCGGCTTCAGCAGCGATGCCGGGCAGGGCGGCGGGCTGGTCGCGGCCCGCGAACTGTTCGCCAGCGCCAACTTCCACTGGCTGCTGGGCAACAGCCTCACCGTCGCGCTGAGCGTGGCGGCCATCGTGGTGCCCACCGCCTACCTGTTCGCCTATGCGCTGCAACGCACGCTGATTCCGGGCAAGCGCATATGGCGCGGGATCTCGCTGCTGCCGCTGCTGGCGCCTTCGATGCTGCCGGCCATCGCGCTGGTGTACCTGTTCGGTAACCAGGGCCTGCTGCGCGGGCTGCTCAGCGACAATATCTATGGCTTCTGGGGCATCGTGCTGGGCGAGGCCATCTACACCTTCCCGCATGCGCTGATGATCCTGCTCTCGGCACTGTCGCTGGCCGATGCACGGTTGTTCGATGCGGCCTCCAGCATGGGCGCCGGGCCACGCCGCGCGTTCACCAGCATCACCTGGCCGGCCACACGCCAGGCCGTGTTCGCCGCGTTCTGCCTGGTGTTCACCCTCACCATCACCGACTTCGGCGTGCCGGTAGTAGTGGGTGGCGACTACCAGGTGCTGGCGCTGGAAGCCTACAAGGCGGTGGTGGGCCAGCAGCAGTTCGGCCGTGGTGCACTGATCGGCATGGTGCTGCTGGTGCCGGCGCTGCTCAGCTTTGCGGTGGATGCCTGGCTGCGCCGGCGCCAGGGCGATGCCATGAGCGGTCGCGCCCAGGTGTTCGAGCCGGCCCCCAGCCGCCGGCGAGATGCGTGCTTCCTGGCCATCGTGCTGCTGGTGTGCGCCATTCTGCTGCTGGTGGTGGGCATGGCGGTGTACTCCTCGCTGGTCAAGTTCTGGCCCTACAACCTGTCGCTGTCGCTCAAGCACTACCAGTTCGACGACACCGCCGGCGGCGGCTGGCTGGCCTACCGCAACAGCATCACCATGGCGCTGGGCACCGCCCTGATCGGCAGCGCGGTGATCTTCAGCGGCGCCTACCTGATGGAGAAGACCAGAGGCCGTCTCAACCTGCTGCTGCGCCTGCTCAGCTTCGTGCCGATGGCCGTGCCGGGGTTGGTGCTGGGGCTGGGCTACGTGTTCTTCTTCAACCTGCCGGGCAACCCGCTGCATGTGTTCTACGGCAGCATGACGCTGCTGGTGGTGTGCACCATCGCGCACTATCTGACCACCGCGCAGATGACCGCCACCACTGCACTGCGCCAGCTCGACAGCGAGTTCGAGGCCGCCGCGCTGTCGCTCAAGGCCCCGCTGTACCGCCACTTTGCGCGGGTTACCGTGCCGATCTGCCTGCCAGCGCTGCTGGACATCATCCGCTACCTGTTCGTCTCGGCGATGACCACCGTGTCGGCGGCCATCTTCCTCTACAGCCCCGACACCATCCTGGCCGCGGTGGCGGTACTGAACATGGACGATGCCGGCAACGTCGGCGGTGCCGCCGCCATGTCCACCCTGATCCTGCTGACCAGCGCCGGCGTGTCACTGCTGCTGGCGTGGGCCTCGCGTGGCCTGCTCAAACGCTCCCAGGCCTGGCGCCAGCGCGCGCCGGGCCACTGATTGCTCTTCCAACCCTGTACTGCTCAAAGGAACCGCACCATGTTCAAGCCACTTGCTCTTGCCGCTGCCGTGCTCGCTGCCGTGACCGTGCAGGCCCAGGCCGCCGACACCCAGCTCACCGTGTACACCGCGCTGGAGGCCGAACAGCTCAAGACCTACAAGCAGGCCTTCGAGAAGGCCAACCCGGATATCGAGATCAAGTGGGTGCGTGACTCCACCGGCATCATCACCGCCAAGCTGCTGGCCGAGAAGGATCGCCCGCAGGCCGACGCGGTGTGGGGCCTGGCGGCGTCGAGCCTGGCGATCCTCGACCAGCAGGGCATGCTGCAGACCTATGCCCCCAAGGACCTGGACAAGATCGGCGCCAACTACCGCGATGCGGCCAACCCGCCGGCGTGGGTGGGCATGGACGTGTGGGCGGCGACCATCTGCTTCAACACCATCGAGGCCGAGAAGCAGGGGCTGAGCAAGCCGGTGAGCTGGCAGGACCTGACCAAGCCCGAGTACAAGGGCAAGATCGTGATGCCCAACCCGGCCTCGTCCGGCACCGGTTTTCTGGATGTGAGCGCATGGCTGCAGACCTTCGGCGAGAAGCAGGGCTGGCAGTACATGGACGAGCTGCACCAGAACATCGGCCAGTACGTTCACTCCGGTTCCAAGCCGTGCAAGCTGGCGGCGGCGGGAGAGTTCCCGATCGGCATCTCGTTCGAGTACCCGGCGGTGCAGCTCAAGCGCCAGGGCGCGCCGCTGGATATCGTGCTGCCCAAGGAAGGCCTGGGCTGGGAGATCGAGGCCACTGCGCTGATCAAGGGCAGTCAGCATGAAGCCGCGGCCAAGCGCCTGGCCGACTTCTCGGCGAGCCCGGCGGCGATGGAGCTGTACAAGGAGAACTTCGCGGTGCTGGCGCAGCCGGGCATTGCCAAGCCGCAGACCGAGTTGCCGGCCGATTACGAGCAGCGTCTGATCAAGAACGACTTCGGCTGGGCATCGAAGAACCGCGACAGCATTCTGGCCGAGTGGCGCAAGCGCTATGACGGCAAGTCGGAGAAGGTGGCGCAGCAGTAAATCCGCTTCGCATTCATCGCGGGTCAAGCCCGCTCCCACAGGGATCATCGCCGTCCTTGTGGGAGCGGGCTTGACCCGCGATGGCCGCACCACAATCCTGAAGGGAACCCCCATGTCAGATTTTCTCATCGTCGGCGCCGGCATCCTCGGTCTGTCCCACGCCTACGCCGCAGCCCGGCGCGGCCTGCGGGTCAAGGTGTTCGAACGCAGCGCCACCCCGCTGGGCGCCTCCATTCGCAACTTCGGCCAGGCCCTGGTCAGCGGCCAGCCACCCGGCCAGATGCTCGAACTGGCCAAGGCCAGCCGCGGCATCTGGGCCCACTGGGCCGAGCACGCCGGCTTTGCGCTCAAGCGCAACGGCTCGCTGCTGCTGGCCCGCACCGCGCTGGAGCAAGACCTGCTCGAAGCCTTCTGCAACGGGCGTGCACTCGAGCACGGCTACCCGGTCGAACTGCTGCAGGGCGCCGCGCTCGATGCGCTGTACGACGGCCAGTTCCGCCATCATCGCGCCGCCCTGCGTGGGCTGGACGATCAGCAGGTGTACTCGCGCGAGGCCATCCCTGCGCTGGTCAACTACCTGCGCGAGCAACTGGGCGTCGAGTTCCACTTTTCCACGCTGGTGCGCGAGGTGGAGCCGGGGTTTCTGACCACCACCGCCGGTCGCTTCAGCGGCGAGCACATCGTGGTGTGCAGCGGGCACGACTACCAGACGCTGCTCGCCGAGCCGATGGCGCAGTTGCAGCCGCAGGTATGTCGCCTGCAGATGCTGCGCGCCCGGCCATGCTTCGGCCTGGACCTGCAGCATTCGCTGCTGACCGGGTTGAGCTGCCTGCATTACGGGGCGTATGCCGACCTGCCGCAGGCGCAGGCCCTGCGCGCCGAGGTGCAGGCCGGCAGCCCGCACCTGCTGGAAAACGGCATTCACCTGTTGATCAGCCCGACGCCCCATGGCGAGCTGATCATCGGCGATTCGCATGCCTATGGCAGCGATGCATCGCCGTTCAATGCCGAGCAGGTGGACAACTGGATGATCGAGCTGGCCGAGCAGACGCTGGGTGGGCGCATCGAGGTGCTGGAGCGCTGGCAGGGGGTGTACGGCTCGGGTGGGCCGGGGCCGTTTTCGCTGCTGGCGGTAGCGCCGGGGGTGAGTGCGGCGCTGATGCACAGCGGGGTGGGGATGAGCGTGGGGCCGGCGTTGGCGGAGGGGCATGTTGCACGTCTGATCTGAGACCGCCATCGCGGGTCAAGCCCGCTCCCACAGGGATCGCACACTCTCTGTGGGAGCGGGCTTGACCCGCGATTGGCCCTAAAGCTCCTGCACAAGACTGTCGATCTGCTCCTGCCGCTCCGCCTGCCCGAGCTTGGCCCCTGGGTTCATCGACGACCACTGCGGGTGCGCCCGCGCCTTGCTCAGCGCCTCCGGCAACTTGCCCTCGCGCCAGCCCTTGTCGCTGGGCAACGTGAGCTTGATGCGAGCTGTCGCCGCATGCCCGCGCCCCTCCAGCGCTGCCAGCAACTGACGCTGACGCAACGCCAGCAAGCGCAGCACCCCGTCGTCCACCGTCAGTTCATGCTGGCCCTTCAGCTTGCCCATCAGCCGCGAACCGTAACTGCGTGCCGTCTGCAGCGCCCCCCCGGCAATCGCCCCGGCCAGTGCGGCCGCCCCCAGGGTGATGCCGCCGACCAGCAGGTCGACCCCGGCACCGGCCGCCGCGCCCGCGGCAACCCCGCTGCCCAGGCGCACGCCCAGCAATTTCAGGGTCTCGGGGTTGAACAGGTCATCGCCCCAGCGCCCGTCCAGCAGCGGTAGCTCGCCGGTGTTGGCGTCGTCCTTGCGAAACGCATACAGCTTGAGCAGCGCCTCGACGCAGCGTTGTTCACGCTGGCGAATCACCTGATGCAGCTCGCTGATCGCCGCTGCCTCGGCCTCCGGCCTGGCGATCACGCTACGCCGGCACGCCGCGCAATCGAGCAGCAGTTCGGCAATCAGGCGCTTGGCGCTGTGCTGGCGTGCCACACGCTGGGCCTGCTGGTCATCGATAAGGCGCTGCAAGGCCGGGCGCGCATTCTCCAGCAGCAAGGCCAGGCTTTCGTACAGGCGCTGCTCGCCATCCTGCGGCGGGGCCACGCTGTCGAAGCGCACCAGTGCGTGCAGCCCCAGGCGTGCCAGGGCCTCGCGCCAGTCCGGCTCGCGATGCTCGTTGCTGGCCACGAAGTTGAGCACCGGCAGCAGCGGTTTGCCGCAACCGGCCAGCACTTCCAGTTCATCGCGGTACTTGGCCAGCACCGGCTCGCGGGCGTCGATCACGTACAGCCCGGCATCACTGGCCAGCAGCTGGCGCAACACCTTGGCCTCCTGCTCGAAGCGCTGGCGCGCCTCGTTGCCTTGCAGAAAACGCTCGACCCGCGCCGGTCCGTCCAGCCGCTCACCGGGCCGATCGAGACGCTCCAGGTAATCGAGTAGCGCGATGGCATCCTCCAGGCCCGGGGTGTCGTACAGCTCCAGCAGCGGCTCGCCCTCCACCGACAGCCGTGCGCCTTCCACATGACGGGTGGTGCTGGGGCGGTGCGAGACTTCGCCGAAACCCACGTCGCGGGTGAGCGTGCGCAGCAGCGAGGTCTTGCCGACGTTGGTGTGGCCGACCACGGCCAGTTTCAACGGCTTAGTCATGGCCATGCTCCAGCCAGTTGAGGGGGGCACTGTCGGCGTACGCCAGGCCCAGTTGCTCCAGCGCCTGGTGCCAGTCGCCCAGGCGGTCGGCGTCCAGTGCCTGGCCGGGTGGCGCCTGCAACAGCCAGATGCGCGTGGCCCCGGCGCTGCGCGCAAGCTCGGCCAGCAGCGCCAGGCTGCCCCGGTCGGGCGAGCGGCGCGGGTCGCAGGCGATGGCCAGGCGCGCGGGCGGGAAGCGGCTCAGCTGTTCGAGCAGCCTGTTGCGTGATTCGCGGCTGTCGAGGATACCGGCGTTGGTCACCGAGGCTGGCAGAGCGGGCGGCCAGGGGCGCTGGTCGTCGAGCTCCAGGCCCACCAGCAAGGCGCCCTCGGCCGGTGCGTCGCCTTCGCTGCGGGTGATTTCGGGCAAGGCCTGCGGGGCAGGGTCGTTGACCCCCAGGCGTTCGCTGCTGGGCATCAGCACGTCGCGCAGGGCGCTGTAGCCGGGCAGGTTGAGGTCCAGGCCCAGGCGCCGGCGCCCGCTGTGCCAGCGCCACAGGCACAGGGCCGCGAGCACCAGCCGCGGCAGCAGGCCGTACACCACCAGCACGCCGAGCATCCAGCCGGCCCACGACTGGCGTGCCAGCTCCAGCGCCGGTTGGCTGGCGCCACTGGCGCGGATCATGGCCGCGTCCGGCACGCTGAAGCCCAGCAGCGCGGGCAGGGCGCCGAGGGCCTGGGTCAGGCCGACAAAGGTGTCGGGGTCGAGGATGGTGGTTTCCCACACAAAGCCATAACGCCGGGTGGCCAGCAGCATCAGCATCACCACCAGGGCGCTGGCCAGCGCCAGCAGCCACAGGCCGTGCACCAGCAGGCCGAGCAGCCAGCGGTTGAGGCGCTGGCGTTGCAGCAGCACCAGCAGGGCAGGGGCCAGGTGCGCGGCCTTGGCATCGCGGGCGAACTTTTCGCTCAGCCATAGCCACAGCCGCCCCAGGCTGGCGCCATGGTCGCCGGCCAGGGCAAAGCCCAGAGTCCAGCTCAGCAGCATCAGCAGGTTAAGCCCCAGCAGGCTGCCCAGCGCCCAGAACACGTTGACCGGGCGCTGGCCGTCGCCCAGCCCGGCGAAGGCCAGGCCGGCGCCGCTGAGCACGGCGAGCAGCAGCAGGGCCAGCAGCGCCAGGCGCGCCCCGGCTTTCCAGCGCCCCAGCGCGGCGCGCAGGCCGTCGCGTTCGGCCAGCCACAGGGCGCGGTGTTCGATGCGTGCAGCCAGGTCGCCGCCTTGCTGGCGCGCGCGGCGGTTGGCTTCCTGGTCTTCCAGCGCGCCGGCATGTTCTTCACGCAGGCGCACGGCTTCGGTGAGCCAGCGTTTGTCCAGGTCAGTCAGTCCAGTCACACCCAGCTTCCATTGATCAAAACTGCCCAAAGCATAACCCACGCATCGGCCAGCGGGCTTTGCTATCCTCGCGGGCATGAAAACATCACTGCCTCTCAGCCTGATCGCGGCCCTCGCCGAGAACCGCGTCATCGGCATCGACAACAGCATGCCCTGGCATTTGCCGGGGGATTTCAAGTATTTCAAGGCCACCACGTTGGGCAAGCCGATCATCATGGGTCGCAAGACCTGGGATTCGCTGGGGCGCCCCTTGCCGGGGCGTCTGAACCTGGTGGTCAGCCGTCAGCCGGGCCTGGTGCTGGAGGGCGCCGAGGTGTTCGGTTCGCTGGATGAGGCCATCGTGCGGGCCGAGCAGTGGGCGCTGGAGCACGGTGTGAACGAGCTGATGCTGATCGGCGGTGCGCAGCTGTACGGGCAGGCGCTGGAACGCGGGCTGGCGGATCGGCTGTACCTGACGCGGGTCGAGCTCAGCCCGGTGGGGGATGCGTGGTTCCCCGAGGTGGATGCACAGCAGTGGGCGATGAAATCGACCCAGGCCAATGCGGCTGAAGGGGACAAGCCGGCTTATCACTTCGAGGTGTGGGAGCGGCGTTGATGCATTCGCCGGCAAGGCCGGCTCCTACACGATTGCTGTAGGAGCCGGCCTTGCCGGCGAAGGGGTCTTCAGCTATGCGTCAACTGCGCATGCTCATCGGCCTCCAGCAGCACCTTGTCGGTCTGCCCCATGGCCTGGCTGGTCAGGGTACCGGCCACCATCGCACCACTCACGTTCAGTGCCGTGCGGCCCATGTCGATCAGCGGCTCGACCGAGATCAGCAGCGCCACCAGCTCCACCGGCAGGCCCATCGCCGGCAGCACGATCAGCGCGGCGAAGGTCGCACCGCCGCCCACCCCGGCCACCCCGGCCGAACTCAGGGTCACGATGGCCACCAGCGTGGCGATCCACAGCGGGTCGAGCGGGTCGATGCCCACCGCCGGGGCCACCATCACCGCCAGCATCGCCGGGTACAGGCCTGCGCAACCGTTCTGGCCGATGGTCGCGCCGAACGAGGCGGCAAAGCTGGCAATCGCCTGAGGGATGCCCAGGCGACGGGTCTGCGCCTCGATGCTTAGCGGAATGCTCGCCGCACTGGAGCGGCTGGTGAAGGCAAAGGTCAGCACCGGCCATACCTTGCGGAAAAACCGCAGCGGGTTGACCCCGCCCAGGCCCAGCAGCACACCGTGCACCACGAACATCAGGCCCAGGCCGATGTACGACACCACCACGAAACTGCCCAGCTTGAGAATGTCGTCCAGGTTCGAGCTGGCCACCACCTTGGTCATCAGCGCCAGCACGCCATATGGGGTGAGCTTCATCACCAGGCGTACCAGGCGCATCACCCAGGCCTGCAGGGTGTCGATGGCCACCAGCGCACGGTTGCCCTTGTCGGCGTCGTCCTTGAGCAGTTGCAAGGCGGCCACACCGAGGAACGCGGCGAAGATCACCACGCTGATGATCGAGGTCGGCTTGGCCCGGGCCAGGTCGCCCACCGGGTTGGTGGGGATGAACGACAGCAGCAGTTGCGGGATGTTGAGGTCGGCGACCTTGCCCGCGTAGTCACTCTGGATGGTCTGCATGCGCGCGGTTTCCTGCACGCCGGCCACCAGGCCTTCGGCGCTGAGGCCGAACAGGTTGGTCAGGCCGATGCCGATCAACGCGGCGATGGCCGTGGTGAACAGCAGGGTGCCGATGGTCAGGAAACTGATCTTGCCCAGCGACGAGGCGTTGTGCAGGCGTGCCACGGCGCTGAGGATCGAGACGAAGATCAGCGGCATGACGATCATCTGCAGCAGGCCCACATAGCCGTTGCCGACCAGGTCGAGCCAACTGATGGTGCTTTTCAGGACCGGGCTGCCGGCACCGTAGATGGCATGCAGGGCACTGCCGAACAGCACGCCGACGATCAGGCCGACCAGCACTTTCTTGGCCAGGCTCCAGGAGGTCTTGCTGGTTTGCGCCAGGCCCAGCAGCAAGGCTGCGAACACCAGCAGGTTGAGAAACAGCGGCAGGTTCATTGAAGCTCCAGACAAAGGGCGGGGCGTCGCGTCTGTGCGCGATTGCGAACAGAAATGCTAACAGCCTGAAAAACAACGAAATTAGATCTAAATGGAATTTAGATAGATGGTTTTGGAATAACCATATTCCTCGGCAAGCAAAGACGGACGAAAACAGATGCGGGGCTGGGGTGTAAGGGGCAGATGTTGCCGCCCTCTGTACCGGCCTCTTCGCCGGCAACGCCGGCTCCTACGGGGGCCACGGCGTCTGTAGGAGCCGGCGTTGCCGGCGAACACCGCACCGCAGGCAAAAAAAACCGGCGCCTGGGCGCCGGTTCTTTATTTTGCCAGACCTTACAGACCGTCCAGCATGGCCTTGTTGCGCACCGCGCCCTTGTCGGCACTGGTGGCGAGCAGGGCGTAGGCTTTGAGTGCGGTGGTCACCTTGCGCGGACGCTGCTCGACCGGCTTCCAGCCCTTCTTGTCCTGCTCGACACGCCGCGCCGCCAGCTCTTCATCGCTGACCAGCAGGTTGATCGAACGGTTGGGAATGTCGATCAGCACCTTGTCGCCGTCGCGCACCAGGCCAATCGCGCCGCCTGCTGCCGCTTCCGGCGAAGCATGGCCGATGGACAGGCCCGAGGTGCCGCCCGAGAAGCGCCCGTCGGTCAGCAGCGCACAGGCTTTGCCCAGGCCCTTGGACTTCAGGTAAGAGGTCGGGTACAGCATCTCCTGCATGCCCGGGCCGCCTTTCGGCCCCTCGTAGCGGATGATCACGATGTCGCCGGCCTGCACTTCGTCGGCCAGAATGCCGCGTACCGCGCTGTCCTGGCTTTCGAAGATCTTGGCGTTGCCTTCGAACACATGGATCGACTCGTCGACGCCTGCGGTCTTCACCACGCAGCCATCCAGCGCGATGTTGCCGTACAGCACGGCCAGGCCGCCTTCCTTGGAGTAGGCGTGCTCGAAGCTGCGGATGCAGCCGTTCTCGCGGTCGTCATCCAGGGTTTCCCAACGGGTCGACTGGCTGAACGCGGTCTGGGTCGGGATGCCGGCCGGGCCGGCCTTGAAGAAGTGGTGCACCGCTTCGTCGTCGGTCTGGGTGATGTCCCACTTGGCGATGGCTTCTTCCATGCTGCGGCTGTGCACGGTCGGCAGGTCGGTGTGCAGCAGGCCGCCACGGGCCAGCGAACCGAGGATGCTGAAGATGCCGCCGGCGCGGTGCACGTCTTCCATGTGGTACTTCTGGATGTTCGGCGCCACCTTGCACAGCTGCGGCACGCTGCGCGACAACCGGTCGATGTCGCGCAGGTCGAAGTCGATCTCGGCTTCCTGGGCGGCGGCCAGCAGGTGCAGGATGGTATTGGTCGAGCCGCCCATGGCGATGTCGAGCATCATGGCGTTCTCGAACGCCTTGAAGTTGGCGATGTTGCGCGGCAGTACCGACTCGTCGTTGTCGCCGTAGTAGCGCTGGCACAGTTCGACGATGGTGCGGCCGGCCTTGAGGAACAGCTCTTCGCGGTCGCTGTGGGTGGCCAGGGTCGAACCGTTGCCCGGCAGGGCCAGGCCCAGGGCTTCGGTCAGGCAGTTCATGGAGTTGGCGGTGAACATGCCGGAGCACGAACCGCAGGTAGGGCAGGCGCTGCGCTCGTATTCGGCGACCTTTTCGTCACTGGCCGAGCTGTCGGCGGCGATCACCATGGCGTCGACCAGGTCCAGGCCGTGGCTGGCCAGCTTGGTCTTGCCGGCTTCCATCGGGCCGCCGGACACGAAGATCACCGGGATGTTCAGGCGCAGGGCGGCCATCAGCATGCCGGGGGTGATCTTGTCGCAGTTGGAGATGCACACGATGGCGTCGGCGCAGTGGGCGTTGACCATGTACTCGACCGAGTCGGCGATGATCTCGCGACTGGGCAGCGAGTACAGCATGCCGTCGTGGCCCATGGCGATGCCGTCATCCACGGCGATGGTGTTGAATTCCTTGGCCACGCCACCGGCGCGCTCGATCTCGCGGGCCACCAGCTGGCCCAGGTCCTTCAGGTGCACGTGGCCCGGGACGAACTGGGTGAAGGAGTTGGCGATGGCGATGATCGGCTTCTTGAAGTCGGCATCTTTCATGCCGGTAGCGCGCCACAGGGCGCGTGCGCCGGCCATGTTGCGACCGTGGGTGGACGTTTTCGAGCGGTAATCAGGCATGAAGCACTCCTGGCGGCTAATCAGGTAACAAAAAGGGGAGTGAGCTTCTCTTGTCCTTTGCACCGAAGGCAGGTGGCCGCTGGTACGGATGAGGCCGAAAACACCACGGGATCGCCGAGGGCTCGACCAGAGCTCATAAACCCGCCGGGGATGACTGGCGATGAATAGGCCGATTCTACACCGCTGGCGGCGGGAAGGAATGGCGCATTGGGCGGTTGGGCGTTTTCGCTGCGCGCGGGCCGCCCAACCGCCATGGCGTTCAGCCGGCCTCGGAGAAGTGCACCAGCTTCACGCGCTTGCGAAAGCCGCCGGTCAGCACGCCCAGGTACACCAGGCCGAGGGTGAACCAGGTCATGCCGATGGTCAGGGTCAGTGCCGACAGGCTGGTCCACAGCCACAGCGTGAGGCTCATGCCCACCAGCGGCACCACGCCGTAACGCAGCAGCCCCGAGAGGTTGCGGTGGCAGGCTTGATCGACCAGGTGCGTGCGCACCACCGCCAGGTTCACCGCCGAGAACGCCACCAGCGCGCCAAAGCTGATCAGCGAGGCCAGGGTGGTCAGGTCGATCAGCAGTGCCAGCAGGGAGAACACCGATACCACCAGGGTGGCGAACACCGGGGTGCCGAAGCGTGGCGAAAGGCGCCCGAACCAGCGCCGTGGCAGCACCTGGTCGCGGCCCATGGTGTACAGGATGCGCGACACCGCAGCCTGCGAGGCCAGTGCCGAACCCAGGCTGCCGGCCACGAAGGCCGCGGTGAAGAAGTTGGCGAGGAACTGCCCGCCGGCCTTGAACATCACTTCATTGGCTGCCGCATCGACGTTGGCGAAGTGGCTGCCCGGCAGTACCAGCTGGCTGATGTAGGCCAGCACGGTGAACAGCAGCCCGGCGCCCAGGGTGGTGAGCAGGATGGCGCGCGGCACATCGCGTTGCGGGTCGCGGGTTTCCTCGGCAAGGGTCGATACCGCGTCGAAGCCCAGGAAGGACAGGCACAGCACCGCTGCCCCGGTCATCAGGTGGCTGAACCCGGGCCGGGTGCCGTCACCGAGCAGGGGCGACAGCAGGTCGATGGGCGCGCCGTGCAGGCTCTTGATCGACAGCGCGGCGAACACGCCGATGAAGATGATCTGCGCGCCCACGATCAGGTTGCTGGCCTTGGCCACCGAATGGATGCCGATCACGTTGAGCACGGTCACCAGGGCGATGGCGGCGACGATGATGCCCCACACCGGCAGTGCCGGGAAGGCGATGTTGAGGAACAGCCCGATCAGCAGGTAGTTGATCATCGGGATGAACAGGTAGTCGAGCAGCAGCGACCAACCGGCCAGAAAGCCGATGTTGGGGCCGAACGCCAGGTGGGTATAGGAGTAGGCCGAGCCCGCCACCGGGAAGCGTTTGACCATGAAGCTGTAGGACGTCGCGGTGAACAGCATGGCCAGCAGGGTCACCAGGTAGGCGCCTGCGGTGCGGCCACCGGTGAGTTCGGTGACGATGCCGTAGGTGGTGAAGATGGTCAGCGGCACCATGTACACCAGGCCGAAGAACACCAGGGCGGGCAGCCCCAGCACGCGGCGCAGTCGAGCGGTATCTGAAGTGCCAGGATGAGAGCGGTCGATAGAGGACATGGGTCGAACCTGCATTGTTTTTATTTTGATTGAGTCGATTTTTATCTGCTTATGTCGCCTGGATCAATGAAAAATTTTCCCTTATGGATTATTTGCCTGGATTTTTATCGATATATGTGCATGGCTGCATGGGGCCTGTGCGGCGCTGCAATGAAGTCGACGTGCTCTAGCCGTGCGGGGTCGCCTGGCCCTAGACTGCGCGCCTTGTGCATCACCCCTCGCAAAAGGACTTGGAATGCCCGTGCTCAACCGCTCCGTGCTGTATTACCTCGCCATCGCCCTGGTACAGGGGGCGCTGCTGCTCACCTTCATCCATTACCGCAACCCTGTGCTCGCGGTGTTCTGCGCCACACTGGCCCTGGTGGGCGGCATCAATCTGCAACTGCTGGGCGGCGCGGTGCGCCAGCGCGGCACCTGGCTGCTGGTGGCCGGCCTGGCGTTGCTGATGGCCAGCGTGTCCGCCTGGCTGTATGCGCAATCGGCCGACGGCTGGCTATGGATGCGCTGGATGCCGGCCTCGCTGGTGCTGGCCTATATCGGCGCGGCGTTCATCCTCAGTTGGCCGACCCGCGACGGCAATCGCCTGCGCTATCAGGACCTGTACCAGCACGCCTGGAACAATGCCTTCATCGTGCTGCTGGCGCTGCTGGTGACCCTGGCGTTCTGGTTGCTGCTGTGGCTGTGCGGGCGGCTGTTCACGATTCTGGGCGCGCCGGTGCTCAGCGATATCTTCGCCTCGCTCGAATTCATCTGCGTGTGCCTGCCGATCTTCTTCTCGCTGGGCATCCGCATGGGGCGCCAGAACGACAAGGCCATCGGCCTGCTGCGCAATGTGCTGCTCACCGTGTGCCGCTACCTGCTGCCGCTGTGTTCGCTGATTGCGGTGGTGTTCACTCTGGCGCTGGCGGTAACCGGGGTCGCGCCGATCTTCAACACCGGTTACTCCACCAGCATCCTGCTGTGCCTGGTGGGCAGTACGCTGTTTCTGCTCAACGGCGTGTTCCAGGACGGCGAGCACGATGCCGGTTATGCCAGGCCCCTGAAGCTGCTGGTGAACGCCAGCCTTGTGTGCCTGCCGCTGCTGATGGCGCTGGCGTGCTACTCGAGCTGGCTGCGCATCGACCAGTACGGCCTGACCCCGCAGCGCTTTCTGGCGATGCTGCTGATCGGCATCGCGCTGGTGCACAGCCTGGCCGCGCTGTGGGCCATTCGCCCGCGCCAGGCGGTGTGGCTGGGCAGCTTGCGGCGCAGCAACCCGTTGATCGCGCTGCTGAGTTTCGTGGTGCTGATGCTGGTGTTCACGCCGGTGCTCAACCCGTTGACCTACAGCGCCGCCAACCAGATGGAGCGGCTGTTGAGCGGGCGCACCTCGGCGGATGCGTTCGATGCGCGCGCTTTGCGCTACCGGCTCGGCAAGCCGGGGATCGAGCAGTTCGAGCGGTTGTCGCGCCTGGTCAAGGAGGGGCAGATCCTGGATGCGCCAAGCCGCGAGCTGCTGGCCGATCGACTGCTGGAGGCTGAACCGGTGAGCATGTCGCCGCGTGAGTACGGACCCAAGCTGGAATGGATCGGGCCTGCGCCGGAGGACAGTGCGCAGATGCTCAACCTGACCCTGATCGAGAGCCAATGCGGCAGTTCGGGGTGTGCTGCCTGGCAGGTGGACCTGGATGACGATGGGGTCAACGAAGTGCTGGTGGTGCCCAAGCACGAGTACTCGACGTCGGCGTTCGTATATGCGCGTCACGAGGGCTTCTGGCGTGACTATGCGCGGGTGGATGGGATCGGCACGGGGCGCGCACTGATCGAGCAGATTCGGGCGGGCACGCTCAAGCTGGCGAAACCGCGCTACAAGACCCTGGTGATCGACGGGCGAGAACTGGGAATGATGCCTTACCCGCAGCGCGATTGAGTGCACCTGCCTGCAGGAGCCGGCCTTGCCTGCGAAAAGGCCGTTACAGGCAAAAAAAATCCCGGCACCTGGCCGGGATTTTCATTCCAAGCAATCAGCTGTTGGGCAGCAGCCGGCAGGTGATGCTCTTGATGTAGCGCGTTTCCGGGATCGCCGGGTGCACCGGGTGGTCCGGGCCCTGGCCGCCGCGTTCGAGCAGCTGCATGTTGCGGTCCAGGTGGCGGGCGCTGGTCAGCAGGATGTTCTGCAGGTCGTCTTCGGGTAGGTGCATCGAGCACGAGGCGCTGACCAGAATGCCGTCCTTGCTCAGCAGGCGCATGGCCTGCTCGTTCAGGCGGCGGTAGGCGCCTTCGCCGTTCTTCAGGTCCTTCTTGCGCTTGATGAACGCGGGCGGGTCGGCCACGATCACGTCGAAACGCTCTTCAGCGGCCTTGAGCTCGCGCAGCGCCTCGAACACATCGCCTTCCACGCAGGTGACCTTCTCGGCAATGCCGTTGAGCGCCGCATTGCGCTCCACGCCATCCAGGGCAAAGCCCGAGGCATCCACACAGAACACTTCGCTGGCGCCGAACGCACCGGCCTGCACGCCCCAGCCACCGATGTAGCTGAACAGGTCGAGCACGCGCTTGCCTTTGACGTAGGGTGCCAGGCGTGCGCGGTTCATGCGGTGGTCGTAGAACCAGCCGGTCTTCTGGCCTTCCATCACCGGCGCTTCGAATTTCACGCCGTTCTCTTCCAGCGCCACCCACTCCGGCACCAGGCCGAACACGGTTTCGACGTAGCGGTTCAGGCCTTCGGCATCACGCGCCGCCGAGTCGTTCTTGAACAGGATGCCGGTGGGTTTGAGCACCTGCACCAGGGCGGCGATCACGTCGTCCTTGTGCTGTTCCATGGTGGCCGAGGCCAGCTGTACCACCAGGATGTCGCCGAAACGGTCGACCACAAGGCCCGGCAGCAGGTCCGAGTCGCCGTACACCAGGCGGTAGAACGGCTTGTCGAACAGGCGCTCGCGCAGCGACAGGGCCACGTTGATGCGGTGCACCAGCAGCGACTTGTCCAGGGCCAGCTTGGCGTCGCGCGACAGCAGGCGCGCGCAGATCAGGTTGTTGGGGCTCATGGCGACGATGCCCAGCGGCTTGCCGCCGGCACCTTCGAGCACCGCCTGGTCGCCGGCCTTGAAGCCATGCAGCGGGGTCGCGGCGACGTCGATTTCGTTGCTGTACACCCACAGATGGCCGGCGCGCAGGCGGCGGTCGGCGTTGGCTTTGAGGCGAAGGCTGGGCAGGGACATGACGTCGCTCCGGAAAAAAGAGCGGGAGTATAGCGCGTCGGCCGGGCACGCGGCTCGGCCGGCGACAAATAGCCGATCAGGCGCCCAAAGCGCGCAGCAGCTGGGTGTTGAAGGCGGGAATATCGTCGGGCTGGCGGCTGCTGATCAGGTTGCGGTCGATGACCACGGCCTGATCCTGCCACTGCCCGCCGGCATTGGTGATGTCGTCGCGCACGGTCTTGTAGCTGGTCATCTTGCGGCCCTTGACCAACTGGCTCGACACCAGCAGCCAGGCGCCATGGCAGATCACCGCCAGGGGCTTGCCGCTGGCGTCGTGGGCCTTGACCAGCTTCTGGGCGTCGGGGTCGATGCGTATGGTGTCGGAGTTCTGCACGCCGCCGGGCAGCACGATGGCGTCGTAGACCGCGACGTCGGCCTTGTCGAAGGTGTTGTCCACATTGAAGTCGTCGGCGGGCTTGTCATGGTTCCAGCCCTTGACCGTGCCCGGTTTGGCCGAGAGGATGTCGACGCGCACGCCGCTTTGCTCGAGGGCCTGCTTGGGCCCGGTGAGTTCTACCTGCTCGAAGCCGTCGGTGACCAGCATGGCCACGCGCTTGCCGTTCAGTTGGGTCGTCATCTGCGTGCTCCTGTTGAGTTGAACCTGTAGTAAGCAGGCAGCCCTGGGGCAGGCAAAGTTCCTTCTGAATCCATCAACGGGTGTTTCCCGGCCCGCCTGCAGGGTTAGAATCGCCCTTCAGCCCCGAGTGTGTATCTATGTCCCAGGAACTTACCGCCGAACAGATCCAGCAAGCCCTGCAGGGCATCAGCGTACCGCCCCAGCCGCAGATCATGGTCGACCTGCAGTTCGAGCAGTACATGCCCGACCCGGACCTGGAGACCATCGCCAAGCTGATCTCCCAGGACCCGGGCCTTTCCGGCGCACTGCTCAAGCTGGTCAATTCGCCGTACTACGGGCTGACCAACAAGATCGCCTCGATCCAACGCGCGGTGAACCTGCTGGGCAGCCGCTCGATCATCAACCTGATCAACGCGCAGTCGATCAAGGGCGAGATGAGCGACGACACCATCGTCACCCTCAACCGCTTCTGGGATACCGCCCAGGACGTGGCCATGACCTGCCTGACCCTGGCCAAGCGCATCGGCTCGCAGGCGGTGGACGAAGCCTATGCCCTGGGGCTGTTCCACGATTGCGGCGTGCCGCTGATGCACAAGCGCTTCCCCGACTACATGCATACCCTGGAGCAGGCCTACGCTGAGGCCGGCCCCGACAAGCGCGTGGTCGACACCGAGAACCGCACGTTCAACACCAACCACGCCGTGGTCGGCTACTACACGGCCAAGTCGTGGCGCCTGCCCGAGCACGTGAGTGCCGCCATCGCCAACCACCACAATGCCCTGGCGGTGTTCAGCGACGACTCGGCGCGCAACACCCAGCTCAAGAACCTGCTGGCCATTCTGAAGATGGCCGAGCACATCTGCAGCTCGTACCGGGTGCTGGGCAACCAGAGCGTGGACCACGAATGGAACACCGTCGGGCACCTGGTGCTCGACTACGTGGGCCTGTCGGAGTACGACTTCGAGAACCTCAAGCAGACCATCCGCGAAATGGGTGCGCACTGACCCATGCCCGAGCTACCTGAAGTCGAGACCACCCGCCGCGGCATTGCGCCGTACCTTGAAGGGCAGCGTGTCAGCCGTGTGGTGGTGCGTGAACGGCGCCTGCGCTGGCCGATACCCGAAGACCTCGACGTACGCCTGTCGGGGCAGCGCTTCGTGTCGGTGGAGCGGCGTGCCAAGTACCTGCTGCTCAACGCCGAGGTGGGCACGCTGATCAGCCACCTGGGCATGTCGGGCAACCTGCGGCTGGTGGAGATCGGCCTGCCGGCGGCCAAGCACGAGCATGTGGACATCGAGCTGGAGTCGGGGCTGGCGCTGCGCTACACCGACCCGCGCCGGTTTGGCGCGATGCTCTGGGCCCCCGACCCGTTGCAGCACGAGCTGCTGCTGCGCCTGGGCCCGGAGCCGCTGACCGACCTGTTCGATGGCGAGCGGCTGTTCCAGCTGTCGCGCGGGCGCTCGATGGCGGTCAAGCCGTTCATCATGGACAACGCGGTGGTGGTGGGGGTGGGCAACATCTATGCGACCGAGGCGCTGTTCGCGGCGGGCATCGACCCGCGGCGCCCGGCCGGGGGCATTTCGCGGGCACGCTACCTGCGCCTGGCCATCGAGATCAAGCGCATCCTGGCCGCCGCCATCGAGCGTGGCGGCACCACCCTGCGCGACTTCATCGGCGGCGACGGCCAGCCGGGCTACTTCCAGCAGGAACTGTTCGTGTACGGGCGCGGGGAAGAACCGTGCAAGGTGTGCGGCACGGTGCTGCGCAACGTGACCCTGGGCCAGCGCGCCAGCGTGTTCTGCCCGCGCTGCCAGACCTAGCGGCCTGTATCAGGCCTTGCCGGTGATCCTGCGGTACTTGGCCATCAGCTCGTCTTCGGTTTCCGGGTGCGCTTCATCCAGCGGGATGCAGTCGACCGGGCAGACCTGCTGGCACTGCGGTTCGTCGTAATGGCCAACGCACTGGGTGCACAGGTTGGGGTCGATCACGTAGATCTCTTCGCCCTGGGAGATGGCGGCGTTCGGGCACTCGGGTTCGCAGACGTCGCAATTGATGCAATCGTCGGTGATGATCAGGGACATGGGGACTCCGGCCGGGGCGTCAGGCCCGGGCATATGAAAACCAATGGGCACAATTGTGCCGCATTAACGCCCGCAGTGCACGCGGGCGCGGTTTTCGATGCGGGCGCGGTTACTTCTTGAAGCGCTCGGTGAGTGCGTCAGCCACTACCGGGTGCACGAACTTGGTGATATCGCCGCCCAGCGCCGCGATTTCGCGCACCAGGGTCGAGGATATGAACGAATAGCGCTCGGACGGCGTCAGGAACAGGCTTTCGACGTCGGGCGCCAGTTGCCGGTTCATGTTCGCCAGCTGGAACTCGTACTCGAAGTCCGAAACCGCGCGCAGGCCGCGCAGGAATACATTGGCCTGCTGCTCCTTGGCGAAATGCGCCAGCAGCGTGGAGAAGCCGATGACCTGCACGTTGGGCAGGTGCTTGGTGACCTCACGCGCCAGCTCTACCCGTTGTTCCAGGGGGAACAGCGGGTTCTTCTTGGGGCTGGCGGCGACCGCGATGATCACCTCGTCGAACAGCCGGGAGGCCCGCTCGACCAGATCGCCATGGCCTTTGGTAATAGGGTCGAATGTACCTGGGTACAACACTCGGTTCATCGCGTCGTCCTGGCAGGAGTGCGTTTGGGAGTCGGATGGTATCGCAGCAGCTGCGGTCGGCCAAGTCGCCATCGCCGGCTCAAGGCACTATAGACAGGCGTGATAATGCTTGTCACCCGCTGCAGGCCGAGTGTCTGGTGCCTTGAAAGTATCGACCCCATCGCGGGTCAGGCCCGCTCCCACAGGCTATGCATCTCTTTGTGGGAGCGGGCCTGACCCGCGATGGGGTCGCTGCAACGTCAGCGAATGAACAGACGATAGACCCACCGCTGCAGCGCCTTCCCATACGGCGGATAGATCAGCCGCGCCGCATTCACCCGCGACTTGGCGAACACCGCCCGGGCATGACTGAAGGTCTTGAAGCCCTCGTGCCCGTGGTAGTTGCCCATCCCCGACGGCCCGACCCCGCCAAACGGCAGGTCGTCCTGGGCCACGTGCAGCAGGGTGTCGTTCAGGCACACGCCGCCGGAATGGGTCTGCTCCAGCACCCGCCGCTGCTCGGCACGGTCGTGGCCGAAGTAGTACAGCGCCAGCGGGCGCGGGCGCTGGTTCACATAGGCCAGCGCCTCGGCCAGGCTGTCATAGGGCACCACCGGCAGCAGCGGGCCGAAGATCTCGTCCTGCATCACCTGCATGCTGTCATCGACCTGCAGCAGCACCTGCGGCGGCAGGCGCCGACCTTCGCGGGCTTCGCCGGGGTACAGGTCGAGCACGCTGGCGCCCTTGTCGCGGGCATCGCGCAAATAGCCTTCCAGGCGCGCCAGGTGACGCACATTGATGATCGCGCTGTAGTCCGGGTTGTTTCGCACCTGTGGATAAAACCGCAGCACCGCCTCGCGATAGGCCTGCACGAAGCCCTCCAGGCGCTCGCGCGGTACCAGCGCGTAGTCCGGGGCAACGCAGGTCTGCCCGGCGTTGAGGGTCTTGCCGAAGGCGATGCGCTCGGCCGCCTGGGCCAGCGGTACACTGGCCGACACGATGGCCGGCGACTTGCCGCCCAGCTCCAGGGTCACCGGGGTCAGGTTGGTGGCTGCCGCCGCCATCACCTGGCGGCCGATGCTGGTGGCGCCGGTGAACAGCAGGTGATCGAACGGCAGGCGCGAGAAGGCCTCGCCCACGCCAGCATCGCCCAGCACCACGCTGACCAGGTCGTCGGGAAACACTTCGCCCAGCAGGCGCTGAAGCAGTGCCGCGGTGGCCGGGGTGGCTTCGCTGAGCTTGAGCATCACCCGGTTGCCCGCTGCCAGCGCCGCGGTGAGCGGGCCGATGGCCAGAAACAGCGGGTAGTTCCATGGCACGATGATGCCCACCACGCCCAGCGGCTGGTACAGCACCCGCGCGCTGGCCGGCTGGAACGCCAGGCCCACCGTGCGCCGCACCGGCTTCATCCAGCCCTTGAGGTGGCGCTCGGCGTGGCGAATGCCCTGCACGCTGGGCATCAGTTCGGCCAGCAGGGTCTCGTCGGCACTGCGCCCGGCAAAGTCGCGGTCGATCGCCGCGACCAGGGCCGACTGGTTCGCCAGCAGCAGCCGGCGCAGGCTGGCAAGCCACTGCAGGCGCTGCGCCGCCGGCGCCATGGGCAGCCCGGCAAAGGCCCGGCGCTGCTGTTCGAACAGGGTCTGGAGGGGCATGCGGGCTCCGTGGCAGGGCAAGTGTGCCTGGAGCATATACGCCGGTTGTGCAGGTGGTACATCCCGTGGCGGATACGCCGTAAGATAAGCCTATTCCTTCAAGCTCATGCCTTTGGAGCTGACCATGGCACCGCGCATCAAGACCCGCGAGCTCATCGTGCAGAACAGCCTCGAGCTGTTCAACCAGCAGGGTGAACGCAGTGTCAGCACCAACCACATTGCTGCGCACATGGAAATCTCGCCTGGCAACCTCTATTACCACTTCGCCAACAAGCAGGCGATCATCGCCGTGCTGTTCACCCAGTACGAGGCGCTGGTGGAAGGCTTTCTGCGCCCGCCCCAGGGGCGCGCCGCCACCGTCGAGGACAAGCGCTTCTACCTCGAGGCGCTGCTGTCGGCGATGTGGAACTACCGCTTCCTGCACCGCGACCTCGAACACCTGCTCGGCCACGACCCGACCCTGGCTGCGCGCTACCGACGTTTTTCGCAGCGCTGCCTGCTGCAGGGCCAGGCCATCTACCGAGGTTTCGTCGAGGCCGACATCGTGGCCATGGACACCGTGCAGATCGAATCGCTGACCCTCAATGCCTGGATCGTGCTGACCTCCTGGGTGCGCTTTCTGTGCACCACCCGCGAGCACTCCGCGCACCTGAGCGAAGAGGCGATCAAGCGCGGCGTGTACCAGGTGCTGGTGCTGGAGCTCGGTTTCGTCACCGCCAGCGCGCGCCCTGCAGTGGATGCGCTGTGCAAGGAATTCTACGTGCCGCTGGACCAGGCACTGGAACAGTAGGCCGCCCACCCCCTTTGAATCGATATGGAGACCGACATGCCACTCGCGCAACTGATCGCACCCCAGCAACTGGCAGAGCGCCTGGGCGCTCCGAAGCTGGTGATTCTCGATTGTCGCTTTGCCCTGGAAGACGTCGACTATGGCCAGCGCAGCTATGCCGAAGGGCATATCGCCGGCGCGCACTTCGCCGACCTGGAGCGTGACCTGAGCGGGCCGGTGGTCAAGGGCGTGACCGGTCGCCACCCCTTGCCCGACCCGCAGCAACTGATCCAACGGCTGCGCAGCTGGGGCATCGACAACGACAGCGACGTGGTGCTCTACGACGATGGCCCCGGGGCCTTTGCCGCGCGGGCCTGGTGGTTGCTGGCATGGCTGGGCAAGCGCGACGGGGTGGCGATCCTCGATGGCGGGCTCAAGGCCTGGCACGCGGCCGGGTTGCCGCTGAGCCTGGATGCCTGTGACAAGCGTGAAGGCAACTTCAGCGGGCAGCCCGATGCGAGCCTGGTGCTGAACGCCGCCGAGTTGGCCAATGGCCTGGGCACGCCCGACCTGACCCTGCTCGACGCCCGTGCGCTGCCGCGTTTTCGCGGCGAGGTGGAGCCCATCGACCCGGTGGCCGGGCATATCCCGGGTGCGCATTGCGCGGCCTTCACCGACAACCTGGGGCCTGATGGTCGTTTTCTGTCGCCCCAGCAGCTCAAGCAGCGCTTTGCCGCCTTGCTCGGTACGCGCCAGCCGCAGGCGCTGGTGGCCTATTGCGGCTCGGGGGTGACGGCCTGCCATAACCTGTTCGCCTTGGCCTTGGCCGGTTATCCGCTGGCACGGCTGTACGCCGGTTCGTGGAGCGAGTGGATCACCGACCCGCAGCGTCCGGTGGCCAAGGGCGACTGATCAGGCCCCGCTGGCCAGCCACTGTGGAATGCGCCGCTCCAGGTAGTAGCCGGGCTGGCGCAGGCTGCCGTCGACAAAGCCCACGTGACCGCCATGACGGTGCAGCTCCAGGGTGGTCTGGCTGGCCAGTTCGGCGGCCCCTGGCAGGCTGTGGCTGAACACGAACGGATCGTCCTGGGCATGGATGATCAGCGTGGGCGTACGGTTTTCACCCAGATAGTAGCGGCTCGACGAGCGCTGGTAGTAGTCGTGGGCGTCGCTGAAGCCGTTCAGCGGCGCGGTCACGCGGCCGTCGAAATCCCAGAAGGTGCGCAGGTTTTCCAGCGGGCCGAGGCGATCCAGGGTTGCCAGGCCCTCATGATAACCGTGGTGCTGGAAGTGGCGCTGCTTGTCCTTCACGTAGCCCAGCATGGCGCGCATGAAGTGCGCCTGGTACACCCGTGAAAACCCCAGGCCGATGCGGTCGGCGCACTGGTCCAGGCGAAACGGCACCGACACCGCCACGGCCGCCTGCAACTGGCTGGCCGTACCCGCTTCCCCCAGGTGCTTGAGCAGCACGTTGCCACCCAGCGAATAACCCACCGCGTACAGCGGTGCCTGCGGGCGCTGGGTGCGCAGGTGGGCGATGACTTCGGCCAGGTCTTCGCTGGCGCCGGAGTGGTAGCTGCGCGGCAACAGGTTCGGCTCGCCCGAGCATCCGCGCCAGTTGACCGCCACGCTGGCCCAGCCCTGCGCCGCCAGGGCGCGCTGCAGGCCGATGACGTAATGGGAGGTCGACGAGCCGGTCAGGCCGTGCAGTACCACCACCAGTGGCGTGGTGGTGGCAAGCGGGCCGTGCCAGTCCAGGTCGAGGAAATCGCCGTCGGCCAGCCACAGGCGCTCGCGCCGATGTGCCAGCGGTGGCGACTTGCGCCAGAGCGGGCCCCAGAGCGTCTGCACATGGGGGTTGCGCAGGCCGGTGGCTGGCTTGAACGGGGGTGGGGTGGCGCTGGACATCGTCGAGGTCTCTTGAGCGGGCGGCAGACCCTGTGATCAGTGTATGTGCGCAAGCGCAGGTCTGCTGCCGCCAAAGCATATTCAGCAGGTGTCACTTCGGGCAAGGGCTGTCGGTTGGCGAGGCTGAGGTCGTGGAAGGGTGTGCTGGGCGAGTGCCGGGCTGCTGAGGGTCAGCAGCCCGGCGGTGGTGCAGGCGGCACGCACAAGCCGGTTGGTGATCGGTGTCGTGCCTGGGGAGCGCCGGAGCACGATCAGGCAAAGCACCTCAGGCGGCCGCAGTTTGCTGGAGGCGGGGCGACGTTCAGCCGCGCTCCCACAAGGCATAGTGCACCTGACCGGCCTTCTTTTCCCGGTGCAGGCGCCAGTTGCCCGGCAGTTGCAGGGTCGACGGCGCGGTTTCGCTTTCGGTGTAGATCCACGCGTGCTCGGCCAGCCAGTGGCGCTCTTCGAGCAGTGCACAGGTGGCCGGCAGCAGGTCCTGGTGGAAGGGCGGGTCGAGGAACACCACGTCGAACGGGGCCTTGGGCTCGCCTTGCAGGTAGCGCACCACGTCGGTCTGGATCACCTGCCCGGTGGGGCAGCGCAGCAGCTCCAGGTTGTCCTTGAGGTTCTCGATGGCGGCGCGGTTGCTGTCCAGCGCCACGGCCGAGGCCGCGCCGCGCGACAGCGCTTCGAGAAACAGCGCGCCGCTGCCGGCAAAGGCATCCAGCACGCGGGCGCCCTCGATGTGCGCGGTCAGCCAGTTGAACAGGGTTTCGCGCACCCGGTCGGGGGTAGGGCGCAGGCCCGGTGCGTCAGGAAAGCTCAGGCGGCGGCTGCGCCACTCGCCGGCGATGATGCGCAACTGGCCCTGGCCGCCGTGGGCGGCGGCCTTGGATTTGGCGGATGGACTGGCCATTAATGCTCCGGTACGCCAAGCGGCTGCTCGGCGGGTTTGTCAGTGGGCGGTGGCAGCGGCTGTTGCGCCACCTTCGGCCCGGCGGTCACGATGACCATCTTGTCGGCGGCCAGGTGCTTGTTGAGGGCAGCACGCACCTGCTCGACGGTGAGGCTCTGGGACTTCTGCATGAAGTCCTCGAGGAAATTCAGCGGCAGGTCATAGAAGCCGATGGCCCCCAGTTGGCCGACGATGCTCGCATTGCTGGCGGTGGACAGCGGGAAGCTGCCGGCCAGTTCGCGCTTGGCATCGTCCAGCTCCTGCTGGGTGGGGCCGGTCTTGAGGTAGTCGCGCAGGATGTCCTGTACCAGCTTGAGCGTGCCTTCGCTGAGTTCGGCACGGGTCTGCAGGTTGATCATGAACGGGCCACGCACCTGCATCGGGCTGAACACCGAGTACACGCCGTAGGTCAGGCCGCGCTTTTCGCGCACTTCGCTCATCAGGCGGGTGCCGAAGGCGCCGCCGCCGAGGATCGAGTTGCCCAGCGACAGGGCCGCGTAGTCCGGGTCGGCGCGGTCGATGCCCAGCTGGGCCAGCATCAGGTGGGTCTGCTTGGACGGGAAGTCGATGTGGTTGACGCCAGGCTTGGGTTCGCTCGGTTGTGCCAGCTTGGGCAGCGCCGGGCCCTTGGGCAGCGCGGCGGAGACCTGCGCGGCAATCGCCTCGGCTTCCGTGCGGCTGAGGTCGCCGACCAGCGCGATCACCACGTTGCCGGCGGCATAGGCCTTGGCATGGAAAGCGCGCAGCTGGTCCAGGGTGATCGGCGGGATGCTCCTGGCGTCGCCATCGCTGGGGTGCCCGTAGGGATGCTTGCCGTAGAGCTTCTCGAACAGCTCGATGCTGGCCAGCTTGCCGGGGTTCTGCTTTTGGTACTCGAAGCCGGCGAGCATCTGGTTCTTGATGCGCTTGAGCGCGTCTTCAGGGAAGGTCGGCTTGCCCACCACTTCGGCGAACAGCTTCAGGGCCGGCTCGCGCTTGTCCTTGGCGCTCAGGCTGCGCAGCGAGGCCACCGCCATGTCGCGGTAGGCACCGTTGCCGAAATCCGCGCCCAGGCCTTCGAAGCCGGCGGCGATGGCGCCGACGTCCTTGCCCGCCACGCCTTCGTTGAGCATGGCGTTGGTCAGGGTGGCCAGGCCCGGCAGGTTACCGTCCTGGCTGCTGCCGGCGGCGAAGGTCAGGCGCAGGTCGAACATCGGCAGTTCGTGGGCTTCGACGAACAGCACCTTGGCGCCTTCGGCGGTGTTCCAGGTCTTGATGTCGAGGTTGCGTCGGCTCGGTGCCTTGCCGTCCAGCTCGGCCAGCGATTGCAGGTTGGCGCCGGGCTTGGCGGCCGCGGTGTCGGCATGGGCGGGGCCGGCCAGGCACACGGCGCTCAGCAGCAACGCGCCGAATACGCCGCGGCCCTTCGGGGTGTGGCGTGGGGTGGTGTGCTCAGTCATGCGCCTGCTCCTCGGGCAATACATGCGCAACGCTCAGGCGTTCGCGGGTGAAATAGGTGCGGGCGGCACTCTGGATGTCGGCCGGGGTCACGCTCTTGAGCTCGTCGAGCTCCTTGTCGATGAGCTTCCACGACAGCCCGACGGTCTCCAGTTGGCCGATGGTGGTGGCCTGGCTGCTGATCGAGTCGCGGTCGTAGACCAGCCCGGCAATCACCTGGGCGCGCACGCGCTCCAGCTCTTCAGCGGTTGGCGGGGTGGTTTTCAGCTCGTCGAGCAGCTTCCAGACGCCGCTTTCGACCTCGGCCAGGGTCTTTTTCTTCTGCGTATTGGGCACCGCGGAGAGCACGAACAGGCTGTCGCCACGGGTGAACGGGTTGTAGCTGGCCGACGCGCCGGCCACCAGTTCCTGACCGCGTTCCAGGCGGGTGGCCATGCGCGCGCTGTAGCCGCCGTCGAGCAGGGCCGCGATCAGGCGCAGGGCGTGCACGCTGCGCGGGTCCTTGGCGGTGGCCAGGCCCGGCACGTTGAAGCCGTAGATCAGGCTCGGCAGTTGGGTGCGCACATGCACGGTGAGCTGGCGCAGGCCCGGCTCGGCCAGTTCCAGCGGCAGTTTGGCAGGGGGTGTGGCGCGCTTGGGGATGGCACCGAAGTAACGCTGGGCCAGGCCCTTGACCTCGTCGGCGGTGACGTCGCCGACCACCACCAGGGTGGCGTTGTTGGGCACGTACCAGGCTTCGTACCAGTGGCGCAGCTCTTCGACCTTCATGCGTTCGAGGTCGGCCATCCAGCCGATGGTCGGGGTGTGGTAGCCGCTGGCCGGGTGGGCCATGGCGCTGAACAGCTCCATGGCCTTGGAGTTGGGCTGATCGTCGACGCGCAGGCGACGCTCTTCCTTGATGACCTCGATTTCGCGGCTGAACTCTTCGGGCGGCAGGCGCAGGCTGCCCATGCGATCGGCTTCCAGTTCCAGGGCCACGCCCAGGCGGTCGCGGGCCAGCACCTGGTAGTAGGCGGTGTAGTCGTCGCTGGTGAAGGCGTTCTCTTCGGCGCCCAGGTCACGCAGGATGCGTGAGGCTTCGCCAGGCCCCAGCTTGTTGCTGCCCTTGAACATCATGTGTTCCAGGGCATGGGACAAGCCGGTCTGACCCGGGGTCTCGTAGCTGGAGCCGACCTTGTACCAGACCTGCGATACCACCACCGGGGCGCGATGGTCTTCACGCACGATGACCTTGAGGCCGTTGTCGAGGGTGAATTCATGGGTGGGCTGGACGTCGGCGGCAACCGCCACCAGGGGCATGACAATTGTGCTGAGCAGCAGGCCGGCGGCGCGGCGGGCTAGAGCATTCATTGATGATTCAACCTGTAGGGCTGCCCGCATGGCCTTAGCGTCGGCGGGCTAGGAGGTGCTAGGATACTGATCCGGTTGCCTGACGACCATGCCTGTCGAGATCAAGCGTTGCAGGCGTCCCGACAAAATGTTGCGCATGAACCAGTCGGCTTGACCATAGTCTGTTCTGCGTTAGAAGAATTTTGAGGCGCCACACTGGCGCATCGCTACCCTGAGATAGCCGTCTTCCATGTTTGGTTCCAACGACGACAAAAAGACCCCGGCCGCGGCCGGTGAAAAGAAAGGCCTGTTCGGCTGGCTGCGCAAAAAGCCCCAGCAACCTGTTGTCGAACAGCCCGAAACCCCAGTGCCAGAGGCGCTGGAGCCTATCGCCCCGACTTTGCCTGAGCCGGTAGCCGTCGAGCCCGCCCCGGTCGCGAGCGCGCCCGTCGCCGTCGAGGATCACCCCAGCAGCCTGGTGCTGCCGGTGCCCGAAGAGCCGGTGGCGCTGGTGGCCGACCTCGAGCCCCACGTCCCCCCGCCGATTCCCGAGCGCCCAGCCCCCGAGCCTGCCCCGCAGTACGCTGCGCCCGAGCCTGTTGAAGCGCCTGCGCCGCAGTACGCCGCGCCCGAGCCGGTGATCGAGCCTGCCCCGCAGTACAGCGCACCCGAGCCGGTGGTCGAGCCTGCCCCGCAGTACAACGCACCCGAGCCGGTGGTCGAGCCGCCTGCAGTGGTGCCGCCCGCACCTGTTGCGGCCACCGAGGTCGCCCTGCCTGTTCCCGAGGCCGCCCCGTCGGTGCCTGAAACCACCACCAAGGCCGGCTTCTTCGCCCGCCTCAAGCAGGGCCTGTCCAAGACCAGCGCCAGCATTGGCGAGGGCATGGCCAGCCTTTTCCTGGGCAAGAAGGTCATCGACGACGACCTGCTCGAAGAGATCGAGACCCGCCTGCTGACCGCCGACGTCGGCGTCGAGGCCACCTCGGTGATCGTGCAGAGCCTGACCCAGAAGGTCGCACGCAAGCAGTTGGCCGATGCCGATGCCCTGTACAAGTCGCTGCAGGGCGAGCTGACCGACCTGCTCAAGCCGGTCGAACAGCCGCTGAAGGTGCATGCCGCGAACAAGCCGTTCGTGATCCTGGTGGTCGGCGTCAACGGCGCCGGCAAGACCACCACCATCGGCAAGCTGGCGAAAAAGCTCCAGCTCGAAGGCAAGAAGGTCATGCTGGCCGCCGGCGACACCTTCCGTGCTGCCGCGGTGGAGCAGCTGCAGGTATGGGGCGAGCGCAACCAGATCCCGGTGATCGCCCAGCACACCGGCGCCGACTCCGCTTCGGTGATCTTCGACGCGGTGCAGGCGGCCAAGGCGCGCAACATCGACGTGCTGATCGCCGACACCGCCGGTCGCCTGCACACCAAAGACAACCTGATGGAAGAGCTGAAGAAGGTTCGCCGCGTGATCGGCAAGCTGGACGCCGACGCGCCGCACGAGGTGCTGCTGGTGCTGGACGCCGGCACCGGGCAGAACGCCATCAACCAGGCCAAGCACTTCAACCAGAGCGTGGAGCTCACCGGCCTGGCGCTGACCAAGCTCGACGGCACCGCCAAGGGCGGGGTGATCTTCGCCCTGGCCAAGCAGTTCGGCCTGCCGATCCGCTACATTGGTGTGGGCGAAGGCATCGATGACCTGCGCACCTTCGAAGCCGAGCCCTTCGTACAAGCCTTGTTTGCCGAGCGGGAGCCTTCATGATCCGATTCGAACAGGTCGCCAAGCGTTACCCTAACGGTCACGTTGGCCTGCATGAATTGAGTTTTCGGGTGCGTCGGGGCGAGTTCCTGTTCGTCACCGGCCATTCCGGCGCGGGCAAGAGCACCTTGCTGCGCCTGCTGCTGGCCATGGAGCGTCCGACCAGCGGCAAGCTGCTGCTGGCCGGCCAGGACCTGGGTCAGATCAGCAACGCGCAGATCCCGTTCCTGCGTCGCCAGATCGGCGTGGTGTTCCAGAACCACCAGCTGCTGTTCGACCGTACCGTGTTCAACAACGTCGCCCTGCCGCTGCAGATCCTGGGCCTGTCCAAGGTCGAGGTGGCCAAGCGTGTGGACGCGGCGCTGGAGCGTGTGGCCCTGTCGGACAAGGCCCAGCTGTTCCCCGGCGACCTGTCCACCGGCCAGCAGCAACGGGTGGGCATTGCGCGAGCCATCGTGCACCGTCCGGCCCTGTTGCTGGCGGATGAACCCACCGGCAACCTCGACCCGCGCCTGGCGGCCGAGATCATGGGTGTTTTCGAAGATATCAACCGCCTGGGCACCAGCGTGCTGATCGCCAGCCACGACCTGGCGCTGATCGCGCGCATGCGCCATCGCATGCTGACCCTGCAGCGCGGCCGCTTGATCGGCGATGGGGGGGCCGGGCAATGAGTGCAACACGTAGTCCCAAGGTGTCCGAGCGGGTGGCCCCTGCGGCAGCCGAGCCAAGCCCTCAGAAACAGAAAAAGCGCCGTGATGATGACGATGACGGCCCGGATTTCAGCACGCTGCTGCACGCCTGGCTGGAAAGCCATCGCTCCAGCCTGCTCGACAGCCTGCGTCGCCTGGGCAAGCAGCCGATCGGAAGCTTCTTCACCTGCCTGGTGATGGCCGTGGCCCTGAGCCTGCCGATGGGGTTGTCGCTGCTGCTGAGCAATGTCGAGCGCCTTGGCGGCTCGTGGCAGCGTGCAGCGCAGATTTCGCTGTACCTCAAACTTGACGCCAGCGTGAGCGAAGGCGAAGCCCTGCGTACCCAGATCAAGGGCATGCCGGGGGTGGCCGATGCCGAGTATGTCAGCCGTGAACAGGCCCTCGACGAGTTCCAGCAGCAGTCCGGGCTGGGCGAGGCCTTGCGCGAGCTGCCGGAGAACCCCTTGCCTGGCGTGGTCGTGGTGACCCCGGCCGAAGTCGACAAGCCAGCGCTGGAGGCCCTGCGCCAACGCCTGGCCGAACTGCCCAAGGTGGAACTGGCCCAGCTCGACCTGGTGTGGGTGGAGCGGCTGGCGGCGATCCTCAAGCTGGGTGATCGCTTTGTCTTCGGCCTGACCGTGCTGCTGGTGTCGGCGCTGCTGCTGGTCATCGGCAACACCATTCGCCTGCATATCGAGAACCGCCGTACCGAAATCGAGGTCATCAAGCTGGTGGGCGGTACCGATGCCTACGTGCGCCGGCCGTTCCTGTACATGGGCGCGCTGTATGGCCTGGGGGCAGGCGTACTGTCCTGGGGGGTACTGGCGTTCGGCCTCAACTGGCTGGATGACGCGGTCGTCGGCCTGTCGGGTCTTTACGGCAGCGATTTCTCGCTGGCCGGGGTGCCGCCTGCCGATGGTCTGTCGCTCTTGCTTGGGGCGGTGCTGTTAGGGTATATCGGTGCTTGGATTGCGGTCGCTCGGCATCTGCGTGAGCTTGCACCGCGATAGTGTCTTCCAGCCGTCATTGACTATCGTGTATTTCGGGAACTTGTTTCGCGGTTCCCGGTCAATGGTGGCAGTGCCTGATGGCACAATTCAGTGAGTCGGAGGTTTTTTCGTATGACCACTTCGTTGCAACCTGCCTATGCCTTGGTCCCGGGTGCGAACCTGGAGGCCTATGTGCACACGGTCAACAGCATTCCATTGCTGACGCCCGAGCAGGAGCGTGAACTGGCCGAGAGTCTCTACTATGAGCAGGATCTGGGGGCGGCTCGGCAGATGGTGCTCGCCCACCTGCGTTTTGTCGTACATATCGCGCGTAGCTATTCGGGCTACGGGCTGGCCCAGGCCGACCTGATTCAGGAAGGCAACGTTGGCCTTATGAAAGCGGTCAAGCGTTTCAACCCCGAGATGGGTGTGCGTCTGGTGTCCTTTGCCGTGCACTGGATCAAGGCCGAAATTCACGAATTCATCCTGCGCAACTGGCGCATCGTCAAGGTCGCGACCACCAAGGCGCAGCGCAAGCTGTTCTTCAACCTGCGCAGCCAGAAGAAGCGTCTGGCCTGGCTGAACAACGATGAAGTGCATCGTGTGGCCGAAAGCCTGGGGGTGGAGCCGCGTGAAGTGCGCGAGATGGAAAGCCGCCTGACCGGTCAGGACATGGCCTTCGACCCGGCCAGCGAGGCGGACGACGACAGCGCGTTCCAGTCGCCGGCCAACTACCTCGAAGACCACCGTTACGACCCGGCACGTCAGCTGGAGGATGCGGACTGGAGCGACAGCTCCTCGAACAACCTGCACGAGGCGCTGCAAGGCCTGGACGACCGTAGCCGCGACATCCTGTACCAGCGCTGGCTGGCCGAAGAGAAGGCCACGCTGCATGACCTGGCGGCCAAGTACAGCGTGTCGGCCGAGCGTATCCGGCAGCTGGAGAAGAATGCGATGAACAAGGTCAAAGCCCTGATCGCTGCCTGATCTGCGGGACCCTGAGGGCCCCTTCACCGGCAAGGCCGGCTCCTACAACAATCCCTGTAGGAGCCGGCCTTGCCGGCGAAGGGGCCCTCTTTGTTTCAGTTGGCCCAGGGCGCCTTGCGCGGCTCATCCAGTTGCACCAGGTAGCCGCTGCCGCCCAGCTGGCTCATCTGCTGACGAATCCACGCCGCCCGTCGCGCCACATAGCTGCTGGGCCGGCTTGCGCTCCAGTTGCGCGGGCTGGGCAGTACCGCCGCCAACAGGCTGGCCTGCTGGCGCGTCAGCTTGCTCGCATCGGTACCGAAGTGATGGCGGGCCGCTGCCTGGGCGCCGAACACGCCGTCATCCCACTCGGCGCTGTTGAGGTACACCTCCAGGATGCGCTCCTTGGACCACAGCAGCTCGATCAGTGCGGTAAACCATGCCTCCAGCCCTTTGCGCAGCCAACTGCGGCCGGCCCACAGGAACTGGTTCTTGGCCACCTGCTGACTCAGTGTGCTGGCGCCGCGAAGCGTGCCGCCACGCTCGTTGTGTGCCAGTGCGGCCTGGATGGCATTGAAGTCGAAACCCCAGTGCCCGGCGAACTTCTGGTCCTCGCCGGCAATCACCGCCACCTTCAGTTCATCGGAGATCTCACCCCATGGGCGCCAGTCGCGTTGCAGGTCGATGGGCTGGCCGTCGACCCACGATTCCACCTTGCGCTCGACCATCAGCATGGTGCCCGGCGGCGGTACCCAGCGAAACAGCAGCACCAGCAACACGCTGGCAACGGCGAACCAGAGCAGGGCGCGGGTGAGGCGGCGGATCAGGGATGAAAGCATAGAGATGGCTTGGCCGAACCGAATGAGCGGGCCATTATACAGACCCTGTGCCCCCAAGGAGTCTTGCGCATGCTTCGCAGCTTTCTGTTGCTCGCCGCCTTTTTCGGCTTTACCGGCGTGGCCCTCGGTGCCTTCGCTGCCCATGGCCTCAAGGGCCGCCTGAGCCAGGAGTACCTGGCGATCTTCCATACCGGCGTCACCTACCAGCTGGTACACGCCCTGGCCCTGCTGGGCGTGGCAGTGCTCTGGGCGCACTTGCCTGGGCGACTCACGGCCTGGGCCGGTGGTCTGTTCTGCCTGGGCATCGTGCTGTTTTCCGGTAGCCTGTACCTGTTGACCCTGAGTGGCATCGGCAAGCTCGGCATCATCACCCCTTTTGGCGGCCTGGCCTTCCTCGGCGGCTGGCTGTGCCTGGGCCTGGCGGCCTGGCGCCTGGGTTGACCCGCGGGTCCGGATCGAGACGAATGGCGCCGCTTGGCCTTGGGTTCAGCCCCGGATAGGGGCTAGAATGCGGGCCCCTAAAAACAATGGCGGCCGTGCGCATGCGCATTCAACTGAACGGTGAACCTTTCGAATTGCCCGACGGCGAAAGCGTCGCGGCCCTGCTGACCCGGCTCGACCTCGCAGGTCGCCGGGTGGCGGTGGAGCTGAACCTGGACATCGTGCCGCGCAGCCAGCACGACGCCACCGCCCTGCGCGAAGGCGACCAGGTCGAGGTGGTTCACGCCATCGGCGGCGGCTAGGCCCACGCGCTTCACCTGCAAGTCCCTCAACCTTCAAGAGGATTACCGATGAGCAATGTTCGTAGCGACAAGCCCTTCACGCTGGCCGGTCGTACCTTCCAGTCTCGCCTGCTGGTCGGTACCGGCAAGTACCGCGACATGGAAGAAACCCGCCTGGCCATCGAGGCCTCGGGTGCCGAGATCGTCACCGTCGCCGTGCGCCGCACCAACCTGGGCCAGAACCCGGGCGAGCCGAACCTGCTCGACGTGCTGCCACCGGACCGCTACACCATCCTGCCGAACACCGCCGGCTGCTACGACGCGGTCGAGGCCGTGCGCACCTGCCGCCTGGCCCGCGAACTGCTCGACGGGCACAACCTGGTCAAGCTCGAAGTGCTGGCCGACCAGAAGACGCTGTTCCCCAACGTGATCGAAACCATCAAGGCCGCCGAAGTGCTGGTCAAGGACGGTTTCGACGTGATGGTCTACACCAGCGACGACCCGATCATCGCGCGTCAGCTGGCCGAAATCGGCTGCATCGCGGTCATGCCGCTGGCAGGCCTGATCGGTACGGGCCTGGGCATCTGCAACCCGTACAACCTGCGCATCATTCTCGAGGAATCGAAAGTGCCGGTGCTGGTCGATGCCGGTGTGGGTACCGCGTCGGACGCCACCATTGCCATGGAAATGGGCTGCGAGGCAGTGCTGATGAATTCCGCCATCGCCCATGCCGAACAACCGGTGATGATGGCCGAAGCCATGAAGCACGCCATCGTGGCAGGCCGCCTGGCCTACCTGGCCGGCCGCATGCCGAAAAAACTCTATGCCAGCGCCTCGTCGCCGCTGGATGGTCTGATCAAGTAAGAGCCCCTGATGACTGAATCGCAAGAATCGCCGATCACCGCCGAAGGCGAAGAACGCCAACACCGCCGCATCAAGAGTTTCGTGATGCGTGCCGGGCGCATGACCGAAGGCCAGCAGCGCGGCCTGGACCAGGGCGCGCCGCTGTTCGTGCTGCCACTGGCCGACAGCCCGGTGGATTACGACCAGGTGTTCGGCCGTTCGGCGCCGCGCACCCTGGAGATCGGCTTCGGCATGGGCCATTCCCTGCTGGAGATGGCCGCCGCCGCGCCCGAGCAGGACTTCATCGGTGTCGAAGTGCACCGCCCGGGCGTGGGCGCGCTGCTCAATGGCGTGCTGACCCAGGGCCTGCAGAACCTGCGGGTGTATGACTGCGATGCCATCGAAGTGCTGAACAAGTGCGTGGCCGACAACAGCCTGGACCGCCTGATGCTGTTCTTCCCGGACCCGTGGCACAAGAGCCGTCACCACAAGCGTCGCATCGTGCAGCCGGAATTTGCCGAGTTGGTGCGCAGCAAGCTGAAGGTGGGCGGCGTGTTCCACATGGCGACCGACTGGGAACCGTACGCCGAGTACATGCTGGAAGTGATGAATGTCGCGCCGGGGTACAGGAACCTGGCCGAAGACGGCAAGTGCGTACCTCGCCCTGCCGAGCGTCCGATCACCAAGTTCGAACGCCGTGGCGAGCGCCTGGGGCATGGGGTGTGGGATCTGAAGTTCGAAAAACTGGCCTGATTGCCGGTGAGCGCTGCGCGCTCGAATCGCGGGTCAAGCCCGCTCCCACAGGTACAGCGCTGACCTCGAAATCAGCGTGGTACCTGTGGGAGCGGGCTTGACCCGCGATGCTTCTAGCGGCGGTCTGCGACCACGCCAAGCAACACCAGCACCACCAGCAGCACCGGCGCCAGTGCATAGTTGTTGAACTGGCTCAGCCCGCGTACCACCCACGGCGTGGCATAGATCAACGCCGCACCACTGCCGATCAGCACCAGCAGGGCCATGAACGGCACGCGCAATGCACCTGCCAGCCCACCCAGGCGCTGTTCGACCCAGCCCTTGATGTCGGTGCCGAACAACACCAGCAAACAGCCTACAAGCGCCAGAGAGATCTCCGACAGGTTACTGCGGCTCCAGCGGGAGACGGTCGAGAGCAGGTCGAGTACCAGGTCCATTCGCTATCCTTAGGTCAAGAAATACTGCAGCAGGTCGTTGAGAAACAGCTGGCCCCGCGGTGTCGCCACCAGCCGCGTCGGTTCGACCTGCAAAAGGCCCTTTTGTTCGGCTTCACGGCGCGCCGCCGTCAGTTGTTCCAGCGGCAGGCCGGTACGCTGCGCGAACAGCGCAGCCTCCACGCCCTCGGTCAGGCGCAGGGCGTTCATCAGGAACTCGAACGGCAGTTCGTCCACCGCCAGCAGCTTGTCGCCCGCCTTGAACGCCTTGGCCGGGTTCAGGTAGTCCTTGGGCAGCCGGGTCTTCCAGGTGCGCACGATGCGCCCGTCCGGGTGGCTGAGCTTGCCGTGGGCACCGGCGCCGATGCCGATGAAGTCGCCAAAGCTCCAGTAGTTGAGGTTGTGCCGCGCCGGGCGCCCTGGCTGGGCGTAGGCCGACACTTCGTACTGGCGGTAGCCGTGCTCGGCCATCAGCGCCTGCCCGGCCTCCTGGATATCCCACAGGATGTCGTCCTCGGGCAGCAGCGGCGGCTGGTTCCAGAACACCGTGTTCGGCTCCAGGGTCAACTGGTACCACGACAGGTGGGTAGGGTTGAGCGCGATGGCCTGGCGCAGGTCGCCCAGCGCATCGTCCAGCGACTGGTCGGGCAGGCCGTGCATCAGGTCCAGGTTGAAGTTGTCGAACCCCGCCGCACGCGCCATGCCGGCCGCACGCACCGCCTCGTCACCGTTGTGGATGCGCCCCAGCGCCTGGAGCTTGGCCTGCTGGAAGCTCTGCACGCCGATCGACAGGCGATTGATGCCCAGTTGCCGGTAGGCCTTGAACTTCTCCTGCTCGAAGGTCCCGGGGTTGGCCTCCAGGGTGATCTCGATGTCGGCGGCGAACGGGATGCGTTGCTCCACGCCCGCCAGCAGGCGGCCCAGCGCACGGGCACTGAACAGGCTCGGGGTACCGCCGCCAAAGAAGATCGAGCTGATCGGTCGCCCGTACACCGCGCCCAGCTCCTGGTCGAGGTCGGCGAGCAGGGCGTCGACGTAGGCCTCTTCCGGCAGCTGCGGGGTGGCGGCATGGGAGTTGAAGTCGCAGTACGGGCATTTGCGCACGCACCACGGGATATGGATGTACAGCGACAGCGGCGGCAACTGCGCGAGTGCCGCCCGAGGTGCGTTGGAGCTGAAGCCAGCCTCGCCCAGATGCAGTGGCTGTGCCGGCGTGCGGTCGGTCATTGCAGGCCCAGGCGCTGACGCAGCAGGCTCATGGCGCGGGCGCGGTGGCTGATCTGGTTCTTGTCTGCGGGGCTCAGCTCGGCGCTGGAGCAGTCGCGCTCCGGTACCCAGAACAGCGGGTCGTAGCCAAAGCCGTGGGCACCGCTGGCCTGGTGCAGGATGCGTCCATGCCACAGGCCCTCGCACAGGATCGGCAGCGGGTCGTCGGCATGGCGTACCAGCGCCAGCACGCACACGAACTGCGCGCCGCGCTCGGCGTCCGGCACGTCCTTGAGTACCTCGAGCAACTTGGCGTTGTTCGCCGCGTCGCCCTGGCCATCGGCGTAGCGCGCCGAGTAGATGCCTGGCGCACCACCGAGAAAGTCCACCGCCAGGCCCGAGTCGTCGGCCAGGGCCGGCAGCCTGGAGATACGTGCGGCATTGCGCGCCTTGAGGATGGCGTTCTCGACGAACGACAGGCCGGTTTCCTCCGGCTCGACGCTGCTGAATTCGCCAATCGAACGCAGTTGCACGGTGTCACCGAGCATGGCCTGCAGTTCCTTGAGTTTGCCGGCGTTGTGGCTGGCCAATACGAGTTGCTGGATGTTCATCATTCGCCTGGGAAGAGCTCTTGGTTGAAACTGATGGTCTCGGTCTTGCCACCAATTGCAACATTGATCGTGAAGGTGCGGTTTTCCTGCTGCTCCACCGGGAACTGGGCGATGTAGTAGATCGCGCCCTGTTCGGTGATCTGCTTGAAGCTGAGTGGTACCGTGCGGCTGCTCAGGTCCTTGACGCTGCCGCTGACCTGGGTCACCTGCGGCTTGCCGGCCTTGATCACCGACACGTTGATCACGCCCTGGTTCTTGCTGCGCACCAGTTGCGCCGCCTTGGCGATGTCCGGCTGCAGGAAGGTGGAGATGAAGGTGCTGTAGTGCACCGTGGTGTCACCGAAGACTTCCTTGCGCTCGCCCTTGATCGCATCGGCAGCAAGTGCCGTCGTGCTCAGGCAGGCAACCAGTAAAAAGCTCAACAAGCGACCCATGATCTGTCTCCTCCAGTGTGGGTTGTTCAAACCGCGACCTTGTGTTCCTGCAGGCCCGGGCTGCTGACACGGTAAATGCCGATCTCCCCTAGAAGATTAGGCCATAGCTTGCTCGCCCACCCATGCCGGTGCATATGGTCGACCGCCAGGCGGTCGAGCACCTGGGCGCGACGTTCGCTGCACAGCGCCTCGAAATCCTCGAAGGTGCAGAAGTGGATGTTCGGCGTGTTGTACCAGGTATACGGCATGAAGTCCGACACTGGCATGCGACCCTTGGTCGCCAGGTACCAGCGGCAGCGCCAGTGGCCGAAGTTGGGGAAGGTGATGATGCACTGGCGGCCCACGCGCAGCATTTCGTCGAGGATCCGGTCGGGGTACTCCACGGCCTGCAGGGCCTGGGTCATGACCACCACGTCGAAGCTGTTGCTGGCGAAGTTGCCCAGGCCCTTGTCCAGGTCCTGCTCGATGACGTTGACGCCCTTGGCCACGCACTGGGCGATGTTGTCGGGGTCGATTTCCAGGCCGTAGCCAGCCACCTGCTTGGTGTCACGCAGCGAGGCGAGCAGCTCGCCAGTACCGCAACCGAGGTCGAGTACCCGGCTGCCGGCGGGGATCCAGTCTTGGATGATTTCCAGGTCGGCTCTCATGGGGTCCTCAGCAGACGATGCGGTTCATGTAGTTCGTGAATCCCGTGATGTAGCGCGGGGTCGGGATCAGGAAGGCATCGTGGCCATACGGCGAGTCGATATCCAGGTAGCACACGTTCTTGCGCGCGGCGATCAGCGCATCGACGATCTCCCGCGAGCGCGCCGGCGAGAAACGCCAGTCGGTGGTGAACGACATCACGCAGTAGTCGGCGGTGACGTGGGCCAGGGTCGCGGCCAGGTCGCCGCCGTGGCTGGCGGCGGGGTCGAAGTAGTCCAGCGCCTTGGTCATCAGCAGGTAGGTGTTGGCATCGAAACGCCCGGAGAACTCCTCACCCTGGTAGCGCAGGTAGCTCTCGACCTGGAACTCGACGCTGTGAAAGTCGTAGTTGAGCTTGTCGCTCTTGAGCTCGCGGCCGAATTTCTCGCCCATCGAGTCATCCGACAGGTAGGTGATGTGCCCGACCATGCGCGCCAGCATCAGCCCGCGCTTGGGGATCACGCCTTCGGCCTGGAACGAGCCGCCGTGGAACTCGGGGTCGGTGAGGATGGCCTGGCGCGCCACTTCGTTGAAGGCGATGTTCTGCGCCGACAGCTTGGGTGCCGAGGCGATGTCCAGGCAGTGGCGCACGCGGTCGGGGTAGGTGATGGTCCATTGCAGCGCCTGCATGCCGCCCAGGCTGCCGCCCACCACGGCGGCCCACTGCCCGATGCCCAGGCGATCGGCCAGGCGCGCCTGGCTGTGCACCCAGTCTTCCACGGTGAGTACCGGGAAGTCGGCGCCGTAGGGCTGGCCGGTGGCCGGGTTGACGCTGCTGGGGCCGGTGCTGCCGTTGCAGCCGCCGAGATTGTTCAGGCTGACCACGAAGAAGCGGTTGGTATCGATCGGCTTGCCCGGCCCGATGCAGCTGTCCCACCAGCCCGGCTTGCGGTCGTCGGGGCTGTGGTAGCCGGCGGCATGGTGATGCCCGGACAGGGCATGGCAGATCAGCACGGCATTGCTGGCCGCGCTGTTGAGGGTACCGTAGGTTTCAAAGACCAGCTCGTAGCTGGCCAGCGAGCGACCGCAGGCCAGGGCCAGGGGCTCATCGAATCGCGCCAGTTGCGGTACTACCAGACCGACCGAATCTTCGGGAAAGACAGTGGACATCGACCCTGCTCACGCTTGAATGAGGCGTAAGTCTAAAGACCGCCACCCCCAGCGGCAAGCAACATGGCGCGGCTTGCGGCCGGGGGTGGTGCGGGTCAGATCATGCGGAACAGTTCCTGCGGCATTCCGGCGTAGGCGGCCAGCGGCGGCATCACGAACGACTGGATCACCTGGATCGCCAGGAAGGCGAAGATCGGCGAAATATCCAGGCCTCCGAGGTTGGGCACCAGCTTGCGAAACGGTGCCAGCACCGGCTCGCTGATCTGGTAGGCCAGCTCGGCGGCGGGGTTGTGGCTGCCGGGGGCGATCCACGACACGATCACCATCACGATCATCGCGACCCAGAAGATCTTCAGGAACAGCGAGGTGACGCCGATGACGGCCCACATCAGCAGGTGCGGGATGTCGCCGAAGGTGCCGTAGGTGACCATCAGCACGAACGCCATCAACAGCGCCTGGATCACGATCGACAGGATCAGCGATGAGGTGTCCAGCCCGAACACGCTGGGGATGACGCGCCGGATCGGCTTGAGCAGCGGCTGGGTGGCGCGCACCGCGAACTGGCTGAGCGGGTTGTAGAAGTTGGCCTTGACCAGCTGCAGCACGAAGCGCAGCAGCACGATGACCAGGTACAGGCTGACCAGTGTTTGCACCACGAAGATCGCGGCGCCCGAAAGTGCATTCATGCAGAGCTCCTTAGTTGCCCAGTTGTTCGGCCATTTCGGCCGAGCGGTGCGCCGCGGCGCCCAGTGCTTTTTCTACCAGCGCCTCGAACCCGTTGGCCTGGAACGACTTGATCGCCGCCTCGGTGGTGCCATTGGGGGAGGTGACGCGCCGGCGCAGTTCGCTGGCCTCGACATCGCTGGCCACGGCCATGTGCGCCGCGCCCAGGGCGGTTTGCAGGGTCAGCCGGGAGGCGACGTCGCGGGGCAGGCCGAGTTTTTCGCCGGCTGCGGTCATCGCCTCGATCAGCAGGAAGAAATACGCCGGGCCGCTACCGGAGACCGCGGTCACTGCATCCAGTTGCTGTTCGCTGTCGACCCACAGGGCCACGCCCACTGCCGAGAGCAGTTGCTCGGCTTCGGCGCGTTGTTCGGCCGATACCTGCTCGGTGGCGTACAGACCGCTGACGCCCTGGCGCAGCAGCGCCGGGGTGTTGGGCATGCAGCGTACCAGCGGTTGCTCGCCCAGCCAGTTGCGCAGGCTGGCGCAGGTGATGCCGGCGGCAATCGACACCACCAGCTGGTTGGGCTTGAGGCTTGGCTTGAGCGCCTGGCACACCGCCTTCATGGCTTGCGGCTTGACCGCGATCAGCACCACGTCGGCGCCATCGACGGCCTGGGCGTTGTCTTCGAACAGCTGGATGCCGTGTTCGGCGTGCACCCTGGCGCGCGTCTCGGCACCCGGGTCGCTGGCGCGGATCTGCGCGGCGTCCACACCCTGGGCGCGCAAGCCGCCGATCAGGCTGGCGGCCATGTTGCCGGCGCCGATGAAGGCAATTCGAGTCTTGCTCATGTCAGGTCCTTGGTTGAAGAAGGTGAACGATGCATGGGTCAGGCCTGGCCGTAGTCGCGGGCACCGAACAGGGCGGTGCCGATGCGCACCCAGGTCGCGCCCTGGGCAATCGCTGCTTCCAGGTCGTGGCTCATGCCCATCGACAGGGTGTCCAGGCCCAGGTTCAGGCTGTCCTGCAATTGGCGTACACGGGCGAATGCCGCCGCCTGGGCGGCCGGGTCGTCGGTGGGTTCGGGAATCGCCATCAGGCCGCGCAGCTTCAGGTGCGGCAGCGCCGCGATGGCCTGGGCCAGCGCCGGCAGCTCGTCGGGGTTGCAGCCCGATTTGCTGGCCTCGCCGCTGACGTTGACCTGCACGCACACATTCAGTGCGGGCAGCCCGGCAGGGCGTTGTTCGCTGAGGCGTTGTGCGATTTTCAGTCGGTCCACCGAATGTACCCAGTCGAAGTGCTCGGCGATTGCTCGCGTCTTGTTCGATTGAATGGGGCCGATGAAGTGCCAGGTCAAGGGCAGGTCGGTCAATTCGAGCTGCTTGGCCAGGGCTTCCTGCAAGTAGTTTTCGCCCACGTCGCGCACACCGGCCGCATACACTTCGCGTATCGCGGCAGCCGGCTTGGTCTTGCTCACGGCCAGCAGGCGGACCTGCCCGGGGTCACGCCCGGCGGCCTGTGCAGCGCTGCGGATGCGGTCGGCAAGCGTGGAAAGGTTGTCTGCTATGGTGGACATGGATCAACGCCAGCGGCTGTTCGGGTCTGCGGCATTCTACCTGCTTGGCGATGTTTGGGGAGTGTTATGGACATGACCGGGCTGATGGCCCTGGCGCTCAGGGAAGGCGCCTCCGATCTGCACCTGGCGGCCGGCAGTGCGCCGATGATCCGCCGTGACGGGCAGATGCAGCCGCTGGGGCCGGCGGCGTTGAGCAGCGACAACCTGCATGCCCTGCTGGCGCAGCTCATGAGCCCACAGCAGCAGGAGGACTTCGCCAGGCTGCAGGACCTGGACTTTGCCGTGGCCGTGCCCGGGCTGGGGCGCTTTCGGGTCAACGCCTTCGTGCAGGTGCGCGGGCCGGCGGCGGTACTGCGCCTGATACCCGACCAGGTGCCGACGCTGGCGAGCCTGCAGCTGCCGGAGGTGTTTCGTCGCATTGCCGAGTCGCCGGCCGGGCTGGTGCTGGTGACCGGCCCCACCGGCTCAGGCAAGTCGTCCACCCTGGCGGCGCTGGTCGATCACCTCAACCGCGAGCGCGCCGTGCATATCCTGACCCTGGAAGACCCGCTCGAATTTATCCACAGCCCGCTGCGCAGCCAGCTCAGCCAGCGTGAGATGGGGCGTCACAGCCAGGGGTTCGCCCAGGCGCTGCGGGCTGCGCTGCGCCAGGACCCGGACGTGATCATGCTTGGCGAGCTGCGCGACCTGGAGACGATCCGCCTGGCCCTGACCGCCGCCGAAACCGGCCACCTGGTGCTGGCGACCCTGCACACCGCCTCGGCGGCCAAGGCTATCGACCGGCTGGTGGACGTGTTTGCCGCGCAGGAGAAGGCCCTGGTACGCACCATGCTCGCCGACGCCTTGCAGGCGGTGATGGCCCAGGTGCTGGTGCCCAGGGTGCAAGGCGGGCGAGTGGCCGCGCACGAGGTCCTGCTGGCCACGCCGGCGGTGCGCAACCTGATTCGCGAGGGGAAGGTGGCGCAGCTGTATTCGGCCATGCAGACCGGCGCGGCGTTAGGCATGCAGACCCTGGACAGCAGCCTGCAGGGCCTGGTGAGGCGGGGAGTCGTCAGCCTGGAAACGGCCAGGGCGAACGCGCGTTCGCCCGATCAGGTCTAGCGTTTGGCCAGGCGCAGCTGGGTTTGCGGCTGCTCCTTGGGCAGTACGCGCTTGGCGACCACGTAGTGGCTCTGCCAGTAGGGCTTGTTCAGGGTATCGATGCTGACCCGCTTGCCGCGCCGTGGCGCGTGGATGAAGCGGTCGTTGCCCAGGTAGATGGCCACGTGGTTGACGCGGCGACTCTTGATGTTGAAGAACAGCAGGTCGCCGGGCTTGAGATCCTTGCGGTCGACTTTCACGCCGTGGCCGCTGGCCATGGCGTTGGAGGTACGCGGCAGGTCGACCTCGTCGATGTCGTTGAAGGCGTACTTGACCAGCCCGCTGCAGTCGAAGCCCTTGCTCGGGCTGCTGCCGCCCCAGCGGTACGGAGTGCCCAGCACGTTCACCGCGCGGCTGAGCACATCGCTGCTCTGCTTGGCCGGCATCGAGGCGACCTGGCGGGTGGTCTTGGCGACCTTGGAGGAGGCGGCGGACGAGGTGACCTTGGCGTGGGCGCCCTTGGTCGAGCGTACGGCTGCGGTGCTGGTGGTGTGCACGTTGAAGCCGTTGGGAAGACGTTGCTCACGGTTGGTGGCGTGGGCGGCCAGTGGCAATAAAAGGCAAACAGTCAGCCATGTCTTGAAAAAAGGTCGCATGGGCAGGGCTCTTGTTGGTTAAGCGCGCAACTTTATAACAGCTTTTTGATCGAATTCTGGTCCGTTGGTCGATTGCAGAGGCGCCATACGTCGGCTGAGCACGTAAAAGTCACATTTTTTCTTAGAAAATTTCTCTCTAAACCGTGGAGGCTATGAATGAACAGTTATCAGCAACAGGCGCAGCCCCAGGACACCCACAGCAAGGTCCTCGGCTACCTGCTGTGGATCTTCGGTTTTACCGGGTCGCACCGTTTCTACTACGGCAGGCCGGTGACCGGCACCATCTGGTTCTGCACCCTGGGCCTGCTCGGTATCGGCTGGCTCATCGACCTGTTCCTGATCCCGAAGATGGACAGCGAGGCCGACCTGCGCTTTCACGCCGGCCCGCTGGACTACAGCCTGGCCTGGATCCTGCTGACCTTCCTGGGGATATTCGGCGTGCACCGCATGTACCAGGGCAAGTGGATCAGCGGCGTGATCTATGCCTTTACCGGCGGGCTGTTTCTGCTGGGGGTGCTGTACGACTTCTGGACGCTGAACACCCAGGTATCGCTCAAGAACGTGCAGGCGCGGGCCTGAAAGCAGGCGGCCCGCTGCTGCGGGCCGCCGAACATCGGGGTTACTGGCGTATCTGGCGCTGTTGCAGCAGCAGGTTGTTGAAGCCGCTGCCGGCCAGTTGCTTCTGCGCCACGGTCAGCTGTTCGCGATTGCTGAACGGGCCGACCAGCACGCGGTACCAGGTCTCTTCCTTCACCGTACCGGACTCCACCTTCACCGCCTGGCCGAGCAGGATGATCTGCGCACGCACCTTGTCGGCATCGGCCTCTTTGCGGAACGAGCCCGCCTGCAGGTAGAACTGCGTGGTGGCGGCCGGCTTGATCACCGGCGGTGCCGGTGGCGGGGTCTGCCCCAGCAGCGCGGCCTGGGCGCGGGCGGTGTCGATCTTGGCCGCCTCGGCCGGGGTCACCGGTGGCTGCGCCGGTACCGGCGGGGTTTTCTCCGGCACGGCTTCGGGCGGCACGATCACTTCCGACTCGGGCAGCAGTGTGTAGAAGTCGTACTTGGGCTTGACCGGCTGCTGCGGGCTCGGCGCGGTCTTGTTCGCCTCGGCGATCTTCTCGGCCTTCTGCTGGGCTTCAGGCTTGGTGCGCTTGACCTCGTCGCGGCTGGGCTCGAGTTTCATCAGGAACACGATGAACGCACCGACCGTGAGGCCGATGGCCAGCCACATCCAGCCCGGTATCGGTTGCTTGGCCGGGGCCTGGTAGCGGCTGGCGCCGCGCTTGGGAGCAGGTTTTTTCTTGGCAGCCAACTTACATGCGCTCCAGGGTTTCCAGGCCAAGCAGTTCCAGGCCCTGCTTGAGGGTGCGACCGGTCAGGGCGGCCAGGCGCAGGCGGCTCTGCTGCTGTTCGGGTGTTTCTGCGGCGAGGATCGGGCAGTTCTCGTAGAAGCTGGAGAACAGGCCGGCCACGTCGTAGAGGTAGCTGCACAGTACGTGCGGGGTACCTTTTTCGGCGACGTTGTTCAGGATTTCGCCGAACTGCGCCAGGCGCGCGGCCAGGTCCTGTTCCTGCGGTGCCTGCAAGCGGATCTCGCCTTCGACCTGGTCGAAGCCCTTGCCCAGCTTGCGGAACACGCCGGCCACGCGGGTGTAGGCGTACAGCAGGTACGGCGCGGTGTTGCCTTCGAAGTTGAGCATCAGCTCGAAGTTGAAGCTGTAGTCGCTGGTACGGTGCTTGGACAGGTCGGCGTACTTGACCGCGCCGATGCCCACCACCTTGGCGATGGCGCGCAGTTCTTCTTCAGGCAGCTGCGGGTTCTTCTCCTTGACCAGGGCGTAGGCACGCTCCTTGGCTTCGTTGAGCAGGTCGATCAGCTTCACGGTGCCGCCGTCGCGGGTCTTGAACGGGCGGCCGTCGGCGCCGTTCATGGTGCCGAAGCCCATGTGCTCCATGTCCATCGGGTGGGTCACGAAGCCGGCCTTGCGGGCCACCGCGAACACCTGCTGGAAGTGCAGGGCCTGGCGCTGGTCGACGAAGTACAGGGCGCGGTCGGCCTTGAGCACGCCGCTGCGGTAGCGCACGGCGGCCAGGTCGGTGGTGGCGTACAGGTAGCCGCCGTCGGCCTTGACGATGATCACCGGCAGCGGCTCGCCCTCGGCGTTCTTGAACTCGTCGAGGAACACGCACTGGGCGCCGTTGCTTTCCACCAGCATGCCCTTGGCCTTGAGGTCTTCGACCACATTGGCCAGGTCGTCGTTGTAGGCGCTTTCGCCCATCACGTCGGCCATGGTCAGCTTGACGTTGAGCAGCTCGTAGGTCTTCTGGCAGTGCGACAGCGAGATGTCCTTGAAGCGGGTCCACAGCTTCAGGCACTCGGGGTCGCCGGCCTGCAGCTTGACCACCAGGCCACGGGCGCGGTCGGCGAACTCGCTGGACTCGTCGAACCGCTTCTTGGCGGCGCGGTAGAAGTTCTCCAGGTCCGACAGCTCTTCGCTGGTGATCGGGTTCTCTTCCAGGTACGCCATCAGCATGCCGAACTGGGTGCCCCAGTCGCCCACGTGGTTCTGGCGTACCACATCGTCACCGAGAAACTCCAGCACACGGGCCACGGCGTCGCCGATGATGGTCGAGCGCAGGTGGCCGACGTGCATTTCCTTGGCCAGGTTGGGCGCCGACATGTCGATCACGACCTTCTGCGTGGCGCCGGCCTTGTGCACGCCGAGCCTGGCGTCGGCCAGTGCGGCATCCAGGCGCGAGGCCAGGGCCTGGGTGTTCTGGAAGAAGTTGAGGAAGCCCGGGCCTGCGATCTCCACCTTGCTGACCTGCGGGTCGGCGGGCAGGGCGGCGATGAGTTTCTCGGCCAGGTCGCGCGGCTTGAGGCCGGCGGGCTTGGCCAGCATCATCGCGATGTTGCTGGCGAAATCGCCGTGGGTCTTGTCCCGGGCGTTTTCCACCTGGATCGCCGGCGTCAGCCCGTCAGGCAGCACACCGTCGTTGACGAGTTGGGTGAGGGCTTGCTGGATCAGCTGGCGAATGGTGTCTTTCATGGGCTTCTCTTTCGACCGCAAGCGCGGCGGCGCCTGGATGCGCAGGTGGAAAAACTGGGTATTATCCGTTGCCGGGGCGAGGTTGCCAACCTTTAGGGCCCTTTGGCCGACAATGCAGGCTCTGCAGAGGGCCAGGGCTCATCAAACCTGTAGGAGCCGGCGTTGCCGGCGAAGCGGTCAGTACAGGTCGACCGGGTCCACATCCAGCGACCAGCGCACCTGTCGCCCGCTCGGCATCTGCTCCAACACTAACAGCCAGGCGCTCATCAGACGATGCAAGGATGCCCTTGCATTGGCCTGCAACAACAATTGCGCACGAAAACGTCCCGCCCGTCGCTCCATCGGCGCCGGCACCGGGCCCAGCAGCTCGATGCCGTGCAGGTCGTGCTCTGCCAGCAACTGCTCGGCGGCGCTGCAGGCCTCATCGAGAAAGCTCTCGGCCTGCCCCGGCTTGTGCGCCTCGGCGCGCAGCAGCGCCAGGTGCGCGAAGGGCGGCAGGCCGGCGGCGCGGCGCTCGCTCAGGGCCTGTTCGGCAAACGCGAAATAGCCCTGCTCGGTAAGCTGTACCAATAGAGGATGGTCGGCCAGGTGCGTCTGGATGATCACCTTGCCTGGCTCCTCTGCACGCCCGGCACGCCCTGCCACCTGCACGATCAGTTGGGCCATGCGCTCGCTGGCGCGAAAATCCCCGGAGAACAGCCCGCCATCGGCATCCAGGATCGCCACCAGGGTGACCCGCGGAAAGTGGTGCCCCTTGGCCAGCATCTGGGTGCCGACCAGGATGCACGGCTCGCCGCGCTGCACTGTGGCGAACAGCTGGTTCATCGCGTCCTTGCGCGAGGTGCTGTCGCGGTCCACGCGCAGCACCGGGACATCCGGAAACAGAATGCTCAGGCGCTCTTCGGCGCGCTCGGTGCCTGCACCTACCGGGCGCAGGTCCACATGGTTGCACTGCGGGCACTGGCGCGGTACGCGCTCGTCATAGCCGCAGTGGTGGCAGCGCAGTTCGCCGGAGCGCTGATGCACGGTCATGCGCGCATCGCAGCGCGGGCATTCCGACAGCCAGCCGCAGTCGTGGCACAGCAGCGTGGGGGCAAAGCCGCGACGGTTGAGGAACACCAGCACCTGCTGACCGGCGGCCAGGGTCTGGCCGATGGCCTGTTGCATCGGCCCGCTGATGCCGCTGTCCAGGGGCCGGCTCTTGACGTCCAGGCGCAGGAAGCGCGGCGCCTTGGCGCCACCGGCGCGGTGGTTCATGCGCAGCAGGCCGTAACGACCGGAGTAGGCGTTGTGCAGGCTTTCCAGCGATGGCGTGGCCGAGCCCAGCAGGATCGGGATGTGCTCCTGGTGCGCGCGCACCAGGGCCAGGTCGCGGGCGTGATAGCGCAGGCCTTCCTGCTGCTTGTAGGAGCCGTCGTGCTCCTCGTCGATGATGATCAGGCCCGGGTTCTTCATGGGCGTGAACAGCGCCGAGCGGGTACCGATGATGATGTCGGCCTCGCCATCACGGGCTGCCAGCCAGGCTTTGAGGCGTTCGCGGTCGTTGACTGCCGAATGCAGCAGGGCAATGCGCGCATTGAAGCGCTGCTCGAAGCGCGCCAGGGTCTGCGGCCCGAGGTTGATCTCCGGAATCAGGATCAGCGCCTGCTTGCCGGCCTCCAGGGTCTCGCGGATCAGTTGCAGGTAGACCTCGGTCTTGCCGCTGCCGGTGACCCCGGCCAACAGAAAGGCATGGAAGCTGCCGAACCCTGCCTGCACCGCATGAAACGCCGCCTTCTGTTCATCGTTGAGCGGCAGTTCGGGCTGTGCCAGCCAGTGTTCGTGGCGCGCCGGCGGGGCATGCCGGCGTACCTCCACCTGCACCAGCTCCTTGGCCAGCAGCAGGTCGAGGCTGTCCTTGCTCAGTTTGAGCTTGCTCAGCAGGCCGTGGGCCACGCCGTGCGGATGCTGCGCCAGGGTGGCCAGGGCATCGCGCTGGCGCGGTGCGCGGGCGATGCGCGGGTCGTCGTGGCGCGCCCCCGGGGCCACCTGCCAGAAGCGTTCCTGGTGCGCTTCGGCCGGCTCGCCCTGGCGCAGCAGCACCGGCAGCGCCCAGCTCAGGGTGTCGCCCAGGCTGTGCTGATAGTACTGCGCGGTCCACACGCACAGCTTGAACAGGGCTGGCGGTATCGGCGATACCGGGTCAAGCAGGGCGATGGCGGGCTTGAGTTTGTCGGCGGGCACCTCGCTGTGCTCGCACACCTCCACCAGGATGCCGATCATCTCGCGGCGCCCGAACGGCACGCGCAGGCGCATGCCGGGGGTGAATGCGGTGTGCGCCATGCTTGCCGGGGCCCTGTAGTCGAACAACCGCCGCAGGGGCGAGGGCAAGGCAAGGCGAAGGATGACGTCGGACACGCGCAGGGTCTCTGAAGGGCAATTCGGTAGCCGCCGAGCCTAGCAGACGACAGTCGGTACAAGCGACAACTTGCGCTGATGGCATGCTCTGGTATTATTCGCCGCCTAATTACGTGCGGTATTCAACAATGGTGTTGGGTGGCGGCACGCAGTCGAGGAAGTGACCATGAAACCAGAAATTCATCCGAATTATGAAGCAGTCGCAGTCACCTGCAGCTGCGGCAATGTGTTCCAGACCCGTTCGACCCTGTGCGCTCCACTGGCCACCGACGTCTGCAACGAGTGCCACCCGTTCTACACCGGTAAGCAGAAAGTGCTGGACACCGGCGGCCGCGTACAGAAGTTCGCCGACCGTTTCGGCATGTTCGGTGCCAAGAAGTAAGACGGCGCGAAGCTGGCCCCATGGGCTTGGCAATGCTGTTGAAGAAGGCGTCCCTGGTGGGCGCCTTTTTTGTGGCCGCGATCTGGCAGTTGCCGGCGCATGCGCTGTGTACGCTGCCGGCCGACGCGCAGCGCGAGGTGCAGAGCGTTGCGGTACGCCAGGTGATCGACGGCGATACCTTGCGTCTGAAGGATGGGCGCAATGTGCGCCTGATCGGCATCAATGCTCCCGAGATCGGGCGCAAGGGGCGGCCCAGCGAGCCCTATGCGGTGGCCGCGCGCCAGCGTTTGCAGGCCCTGGTCAAGGCCAGTGGCGGGCGGGTCGAGCTGCTGCCGGGTACAGAGCCGCGCGACAAATACAAGCGCACCCTGGCCCATGTGTTCGACCGCTCTGGTCACAATCTGGAAGAACAACTGCTGGGCGAGGGTCTGGGTTATCGCATCGCGGTAGCGCCCAACATCGCCCTGCGCGACTGCCATCAACAGGCTGAACAGGCCGCCCGCAGCGCCCGCGCGGGGCTGTGGGGCCAGCCGCCGGTGATCGCGCCGGGGCACCTGCGCCAGGCCGGTTTTGCGCTGGTCGCTGGCCAGGTTCAGTCGGTCGAGCACAGCGGTGGCGCCATCTGGATCGAGTTGGGCCATTCGCTGGTGCTTCAGGTGCCGGCCAGGTTGTCGCGCAACTTTGCGCCTGATTTCACCGACGGCCTCGAAGGCCGGCGCGTCGAAGCCCGCGGTTGGGTGCTGGATCGTTCCCGCAAGGGCGGGCTCAAGCCGGGTCAGGCGCGCTGGATGCTGCCACTCACCGACCCGACGATGCTGGAAAGACAATAAAGATAATAAATTGTGAACATTTTAAAAATGGATTGTACACACTGAAAGCCTTGCGGGCTGCGGCTCTTGGCTTAAAGTCGTAGGCTAAAGGCCTTGACACAAGTGACCGGGCAGTCTTGTCGGCCCATTGCTCTTTGCGTATCCTCGGCGGTCCGTCAGAACAGTAAAAGCGGAATGCCCATCATGTCAGATTTGAAAACTGCCGCTCTCGAATACCATGCTCAGCCTCGTCCGGGGAAACTGAGCGTAGAGCTCACCAAACCGACCGCGACTGCTCGCGACCTGGCGCTGGCCTACAGCCCGGGTGTTGCCGAGCCAGTACGTGAAATCGCCCGTGACCCGGAGCTGGCCTACCAGTACACCGGCAAGGGCAACCTGGTAGCAGTCATTTCCGACGGCACCGCCATCCTCGGCCTGGGCAACCTGGGCCCACTGGCGTCCAAGCCGGTGATGGAAGGCAAGGGTGTTCTGTTCAAGCGTTTCGCCGGTATCGACGTGTTCGACATCGAAGTCGATGCCGAAAGCCCGCAGGCCTTCATCGACACCGTCAAGCGCATCTCGATCACCTTCGGTGGCATCAACCTGGAAGACATCAAGGCACCCGAGTGCTTCGAGATCGAGCGCGCGCTGATCGAGCAGTGCGACATCCCGGTGTTCCACGATGACCAGCACGGCACCGCGATCGTGACCGCGGCCGGCATGATCAACGCCCTGGAAATCGCGGGCAAGACCCTCGCCGATGCCAAGATCGTCTGCCTGGGCGCCGGTGCTGCGGCCATCTCCTGCATGAAGCTGCTGGTGAGCATGGGCGCGAAGATCGAAAACATCTTCATGGTCGACCGTACCGGCGTGATCCACGCTGGCCGTGACGACCTGAACCAGTACAAGGCGGTGTTCGCCCACGCTACCGACAAGCGCAGCCTGGCCGATGCCCTGGAAGGCGCTGACGTGTTCGTCGGCCTGTCCGGTCCGAACCTGCTGAGCCCTGAAGGCCTCAAGTCGATGGCACCGAACCCGATCGTGTTCGCCTGCTCGAACCCGGACCCGGAAATCTCGCCGGAGCTGGCCCACGCCACCCGCAGCGACGTGATCATGGCCACCGGTCGTTCCGACTACCCGAACCAGGTCAACAACGTACTGGGCTTCCCGTTCATCTTCCGTGGTGCCCTGGACGTTCGCGCCAAGCGCATCAACGAAGAGATGAAGATCGCTGCCGCCAACGCCCTGAAAGACCTGGCCAAGCTGCCGGTGCCCAAGGAAGTCTGCGCTGCCTACGGCGTCGACGCGCTGGAATTCGGTCGTGAGTACATCATTCCGAAGCCGATGGACGCACGCCTGATCACCGTGGTTTCCGATGCCGTGGCCAAGGCTGCGATCGAAAGCGGTGTGGCGACCCTGCCGTATCCGAAGAACTACCCGCTCAAGAGCGTGGATGACGTGTTCAACGGCTGAGCCGTTGTAGCGTTGTAGCAAAAAGCCCCGGCTCGCGAGAGTCGGGGCTTTTTGTTTGGGGCTGGTAATTGTGCTGGCGAATGGGCTGCAGGGCAGCCCCCGGGTTACCCCATCAGAACAGATCGATCGGCGCCGACTCGTCCGCCGGCAGCGGGCTGCCTGGCGCACTGCCACCCAGCTCGTTGACCGACGGCGGGGTGTCTTCGGCCTTGAACAGCTCGAAGTACGCATCAGGCGTGCTCGGCGTGGCCGCACGGCCGCTCACCGGGTCCACCCGCAGGCTGAGGATGCCTTCAGGCTGCGGCAGCGTGTGCATCGGCTTGTCCTTGAGCGCGGCGCCCATGAAGCTCATCCAGATCGGCAGCGCCACGGTACCGCCATACTCGCGACGGCCCAGGGTCTCGGGCTGGTCGAAGCCGCTCCATACGGTGGTCACGTAGTCGGCGTTGTAGCCGGAGAACCACGCATCCTTGGACTCGTTGGTGGTACCGGTCTTGCCCGCCAGATCGGTGCGCCCCAGCGCCAGGGCGCGTCGCCCGGTGCCACGCTTGATCACGTCCTGCAGCATGCTGGTGAGGATGTAGCTGGTACGTCCGTCGATGATCTGCTCGGCCACCGCCGGCACCTGCGGCGCCACCGCACTCACGTCGGCGCCCAGTGCCGCATCGGTGACGATCGGCGTTTCGGCGGCGCCAATCCCGGCCTCGTCCTGATGCCCCCGGGGCACGCTGGGCGGGTTGGCGGTGAACAGCGTCTCGCCATTGCGGCTTTCGATGCGGTCGATCAGGTACGGGGTGATCTTGTAGCCGCCGTTGGCAAACGCGCTCCAGCCGGTGGCGATCTCCATCGGTGTGAGGGTCGCGGTGCCCAGCGCCAGCGACAGGTTGCGCGGCAGGTCCTGCTTGTTGAAGCCGAAACGGGCGATGTAGTCGATGGTCTTGTCCACGCCCATGGCCTGCAGCAGGCGGATCGATACCAGGTTGCGCGACTTGTACAGCGCCTCGCGCATGCGGATCGGGCCAAGGAAGGTGTTGGTGTCGTTCTTGGGTCGCCACACCTTGTCCAGGTACTCGTCGACGAACACGATGGGGGCGTCGTTGACCAGGCTGGCGGCGGTGTAGCCGTTGTCCAGCGCCGCGCTGTAGACGAACGGCTTGAAGCTCGAGCCCGGCTGGCGCTTGGCCTGCATGGCGCGGTTGTAGTTGCTCTGCTCGAACGAGAAGCCGCCCACCAGAGCGCGGATGGCGCCGTTGTTCGGGTCCAGGGTCACCAGTGCGCTCTGGGCGCCCGGCACCTGGCTGAACTTCAGTTCGCCTTCGCTGGTGCGTTGCACGCGGATCACGTCGCCGACCTGGGCCACATCGCCCGGCTGCTGCGGGGCGCGGCCCTGGCTATTGGTGTTGAGGAATGGGCGGGCCCATTTCATGGTGTCCCAGGCCACGGTCTCGGTCTGGCCCGACTTGGTCAGCACCTGCAGGCCGGTCTTGTCGACCTGGGTGACGATGGCCGGTTCCAGCCCGCCCAGTGGGCGCAGCTTGGTCAGTTCCTGCAGCCAGGCGGCCTGGGTCTTGCCCGGCAGGCGCGACTCGGGGCCGCGGTAGCCGTGGCGGTGGTCGTAGGCACTGAGGCCATCGAGCACGGCGCTGTTGGCCATTTCCTGCAGGTCGCTCGGCACCGTGGTGGTCACGCGGAAACCTTCGGTGTAGGCGTCGCTGCCGTAGCGGCCGACCATCTCGGCGCGGGCCATCTCGGCGATGTACGGGGCATTCACCTCGGGCGTCGGCACGTGGTAGCTGGCGTTGATCGGTTCGGCCAGGGCGGCCTGGTAGCTGGCTTCGTCGATCTTGCCCAGCTTGTACATGCGCCCCAGGATCCAGTCGCGGCGTTCCTTGGCGCGCGTCGGGTTGGCCAGTGGGTTGAAGCGCGACGGTGCCTTGGGCAGGCCGGCGATCATCGCCATCTGCGCCAGGCTCACGTCACGGATCGACTTGCCGTAGTACACCTGCGCTGCGGCTTCGATGCCGTAGGCACGGTTGCCCAGGTAGATCTTGTTCACGTACAGCTCGAGGATCTCGTCCTTGGTCAGCTCGCGCTCGATCTGCAGGGCCAGCAGGATCTCGTTGGTCTTGCGCGAGAAGCTGCGTTCGCTGCTGAGGAAGAAGTTCTTCGCCACCTGCATGGTGATGGTGCTGCCGCCGGTCTGGATGTGCCCGGACTTGAGCAATTGTGTTGCAGCGCGCATCAGGCTGCTGGGGTCGACCCCATAGTGATTGGCGAAGTTGTCGTCTTCGGCGGACAGCAAAGCCTGGATGAAATGCGGGGGAATGTCGGCGAAACGGATGGGAGAACGCCGCATCTCGCCGAACTCGGCAATCAGCTTTCCATCGCTGCTGTATACCCGCAAAGGGATCTGCAACTGGATGCTTCTCAGGGCCTCTACCGAGGGCAGGCTGGGGCTAAGATACAGAAACGCGCCGCTCAGACCGAGCACGACGGCACAGATGACTGCGACGAAAGACCACCAGAAGAACTTCAGCAGGCGTATCAAGGCTTTGGGGTGTCCAGTTTGAAATATGGATTGAGCGCAGGGCTGATCGACGAGAAAAAACGCTGGGCATTATAAGCAATTTTCACTGTGCCGCGTGGGTTGCGCGGTGCACGGGCTGACCGGTGCCCTGTCTGGGGGCCGGTCGAAGCAGGCGGATGCCAGGGAAAGCCAATGTTTGGACGTTTCGGCAAGGATGCCGGTTCACTGCTGGGTATCGATATTTCATGTTGCGCGGTGCGATTGCTGCAGCTGCGGCAGATGGCAGGGTCCTTCGAGGTGCGTGCGCAGGCCGTGCAGACGCTGGCGGCGGGCGTGCTGCAGGACGGCCGGGTGGCCGACCCGGCACAGCTGGCGCAGGTACTGGGCGATGCCCTGGCCCGCAGCGGTGCCACCTTGCGCGAGGCGGCGCTGGCGATTCCGGCCACGGCCGTGCTGAGCAAGACCGTGCAGGTGCCGGCGGGGCTGGCAGAGGATGCCCTGTTTGCCCGCCTGTGCCATGAGGCCGAACCTTTCATACCCTTTGCCCTGGACGAGGCGGCCTTCGATTTCGAGTGCCGCGGCTCGGTCGCGCACGACCCGTGCTACGAGGCGGTGGGGGTGTATGCCTGTCATCAGGGCTGGCTCGACGGGCTGGAGGCGGCACTGGAGCTGGCAGGCCTGCGTGCGCGGGTGGTCGAGACCGACAGCCTGGCGTTGTTGCGCGCGGTCGGGGCGGACGATGACGCGGTCGCCGTGGTGCGGGTCGAGCCAGGGCACTGGGCGCTGCATGCACAGCACCAGGCATGGCGTGCCGACGCGGGTGCAGCGGCCGATGTGCCGCAGGCGTTGGCTGCCTGCATCGAACGCTGGTTGCAGGCCCTGGAGGGCCCTGCACCGGCGCGGCTGGTGGTGACCGGGGCGGCTGCCGATTCGGCCCAGGCGCTGGAAGTGCAGCGTCGGCTGGGTATCGAAACCACGGTGTTCGATGCCGCCGAACCCGCGCTGGCGCTGGCCTATGGGCTGGCGTTGAGGCGTGCCCCGTGAGGCGCGATATCAACCTGCTGCCGTGGCGGGCCTGGCAACGCCAGCGCAGTGTGCGGCAGTTGCAGGGGTTGATGCTGGTGGCTCTGCTGCTGGGGGTCGCCATCGTGGTGCTGCTGGACCGGCATGGCGTCTATCGCCTGGCGCAGCAGGGGCAGGCCAATGCGGCCCTGCGCGATGCCATCGCCCGGCTTGAGGGCCCGCTGGCAGAACTGGCCGACCTGACCGCCCGGGGCGATGCGCTGCAGGAACGCATCCAGGGGCTGGATGCCGTGCTGCGCGCCGCGTCCCCAGGTGGTCAGGTGCTTGCACCGCTGGCCACGCGGGTGCCACAAGGGTTGCAACTGACTGCACTGGCGCTCGAGGGTAGCGCGCTGCGCCTGGAGGGGGTGGCACAGGGGCGGGCGTCGGTCACTCAACTGCTGCGCAATCTGGATCAGGCCCCTGGCCTGAGCGAGGTGCAGTTGCAGGAGATCAAGGCCACCGCCGCCGGCGAGGTGTTCCACCTCCGTGCGCAGGTGCAGCCATGAGCCCGGCTCTCGACTGGTACCTGATGGCAGCGTGGCCTCGGCGGTACAAGGCGCTGTTGCTGGCGGCTTGCCTGCTGCTGGCGCTCGGTAGCGGTTATGGGCTGCACCTGCGCGGGGCGAACGCTTCGCTTGAGCGGGCGCTGGCGCGTGGGGCCGAGTTGCAGCAGGCCTGGCAAGCGCAGGCAGACCAGGTCGCCCGGCTGGACGAGCAGCAGGCCCGCTTGCTCGGCCTGGAGCAACGCCTGCGGGAGGCCCAGGCCCGGCTGCTGCCAGCGGGCGGCATGCCCGGCCTGCTGCAGGCTGTCGCCCGGGCCGGGCGGGGCCTGGTGTTCGAGCAGGTGAAAGTGTTGCCGGCGCAGCCGCAGGCCCTGCATGCCGAAATGCCGGTGCACCTGCAGGTGGTGGGCGACTTCGCCGCGCTGGCCGGTTTTGTCGACGCCCTGGCCACACTGCCTGAGCGCGTGACCCTGCATGACCTTCACCTAGCGCCGCTGGCGGGGCGTGGGCAACTGCGTCTGCAGATGCACCTCAAGGCCTATGCGTCCGGCCTGCCGGTCGACCCCGTGGCGCAGCCGGCGCCGGTGCTGGCGGAGGCGCGCGATCCCTTTGCCGCGCCGGCGCGCGCAGCGCTCGAATTTGCGCTGGAACACGTGCCGCTGGAACAGATGGAACTGGTTGGGCACCTGGCCGACCGTCGCGGCGGGGTGGCGTTGATCCGTGTTGCGGGGGCGTTGTACCCGTTGCGCGAAGGTGACCGGCTGGGGCCGGACAAGGGGCGGGTGGTGCGCATCGATGCGCAGCAGGTCGAGCTCGAGGAGCAGGTATGGGTCGAGGGCGCCGGCTGGGTGGAGCGCTCGCAGGTGATCGAAGCCAATGGGGTGGCTCGACACGTCGTCAACTGACCAGGGAGGTCGTGGATGAACAGGATGTTCAGCCTGTGTGCGGTACTGATGGTGGCGCTGCCGGTAGCAGGTGCAGGCCTTGGGGCCGAGGGGGCAGGGTATGGCGGCGAGCCGCTGTCGTTGAGTTTCCAGGATGTCGAGGTGCGTTCGGTGCTCAAGGTGCTGGCCGACTTCACCGGGGTCAACCTGGTGGCCAGTGATGCAGTACAGGGCAAGGTGACCCTGCGCCTGCACGAGGTGCCCTGGGAACAGGCACTGGACCTGGTGCTGCGCAGCAAGGGCCTGGGTCGGCGTCAGGAGGGCAACGTGCTGCTGGTGGCGCCTTTGGCCGAACTGGCCGGGCACGATACCCAGGCCCGTGCGGCGCAGGCCCCGCCAACGCTGGTGCGCGAACTGCTCACGGTCAGCCATGCGCGGGCCGGGGACATCGTGCAGCTGTTCCAGGCCATGGTCGAGAACGACGACCCCGGCGCGATCACGGTCGACGAGCGCACCAACACCATCATTGCCAGCCAGCCGTCGGCACGCCTGGCCGACCTGCGGCGGCTGCTCGCGCAGCTCGATGTACCGGTTCGCCAGGTGATGATCGAGGCGCGCATCGTCGAGGCCAATGTCGATTACGAAAAAAGCCTGGGGGTGCGCTGGGGCGGGGCGGTGCAACTGGGCGGCGGCCTGCGCGCAGGCGGGTTGGCCGCCGACGGGCTGCCGTTCGTCGACCTGGGGGTGGAACGGGCCACCTCGGGTATCGGCCTGGGGTTGGTGCGCGACAGTGTGCTGCTCGACCTGGAGCTCAGCGCGATGGAAAAGACCGGCAATGGCGAAATCATCTCCCAGCCCAAGGTGGTCACCGCCGACAAGGAAACCGCGCGCATTCTCAAGGGTACCGAGGTGCCGTATCAGGAGTCGGGCGCCAACGGCACTACGTCCACCACCTTTCGCGAGGCCTCGCTGTCGCTGGAGGTGACCCCGCAGATCACGGCCGACAACCGGGTGATCATGACGGTCAAGGTCACCAAGGACGAGCCGGACTACCTCAATGCCCTCAACAGCGTGCCGCCGATCCGCAAGAACGAGGTGAATGCCAAGGTTCAGGTGGGGGATGGCGAGACCATCGTGATCGGCGGGGTGTATGCCACCGTGCAAAGTAATGTTGTCGACAAGGTGCCATTTTTCGGCGATGTGCCGTATGTTGGGCGGCTGTTTCGTCGCGCTGTCATCCAAGAGAAAAAATCCGAGCTGCTGGTCTTCCTGACTCCGCGTATCATGAGTGACCGGGCGATTGCTGTGAGTCGTTGATTCTGTGCGAAATTTGATACTTGTAGGGCCGATGGGTGCCGGTAAGAGCACCATCGGTCGCTTGCTGGCCAAAGAGCTGCGCCTGCCGTTCAAGGATTCCGACAAGGAAATTGAGCTGCGCACGGGCGCCAACATCCCGTGGATCTTCGACAAGGAAGGCGAGCCCGGCTTTCGTGATCGCGAGCAGGCGATGATCGCCGAGCTGTGCGAGGCCGACGGCGTGGTGCTGGCCACCGGCGGCGGTGCGGTGATGCGCGATGCCAACCGTGCGGCGCTGCATGCCGGGGGGCGCGTGATCTACCTGCACGCCTCGGTGGAGCAGCAGGTGGGGCGTACCGCCCGTGACCGCAACCGGCCGCTGCTGCGCACGGCCAACCCGGAGGCCACGCTGCGTGCCTTGCTCGAGTTGCGCGACCCGCTTTATCGGGAAATCGCCGACCTGGTGGTGGAAACCGACGAGCGGCCGCCGCGCATGGTGGTTCTGGATATTCTGGAGCGCTTGCAGAAGTTGCCGCCCCGTTAAGGCTTGACTATCCTCGGCGGCCAGTCATGCCCTGGCAGGGCACTTCGTTATTGCGCGGGTCGTGTCTTCGATGCCGCGCCTTTGTTCTTTGTGGGGACATATGCAGACACTTAAGGTCGAACTGGGCGAACGCAGCTACCCGATCTACATCGGCGAAGGCCTGCTGGATCAGCCTGAACTGCTGGCGCCGCACATTGCCGGCAAGCAGGTCGCCATCGTATCCAACGAGACTGTCGCGCCCCTTTATCTGCAACGCCTCACCCACAGCCTGGGGGCCTATTCGGTACTGCCGGTGGTGCTGCCCGACGGCGAGGCCTTCAAGAACTGGGAAACCCTGCAACTGATCTTCGACGCCCTGCTGACGGCGCGCCACGACCGTCGCACCACCGTGATCGCCCTGGGCGGCGGGGTGATCGGCGACATGGCCGGCTTTGCCGCCGCCTGCTACCAGCGCGGCGTGGACTTCATCCAGGTGCCCACCACGCTGCTGTCCCAGGTGGACTCGTCGGTGGGCGGCAAGACCGGCATCAACCACCCGCTGGGCAAGAACATGGTCGGTGCCTTCTATCAGCCCAACGCGGTGCTGATCGATACCGCCAGCCTCAAGAGCCTGCCGCCGCGCGAGCTGTCGGCGGGCCTGGCCGAGGTGATCAAGTACGGCCTGATCTGCGACGAGCCGTTTCTGGGCTGGCTCGAAGACAATGTCGATGCGCTGCGTGCGCTCGACCAGGCTGCACTGACCCGCGCCATCCAGCGCTCCTGCGAGGCCAAGGCGGCCGTGGTGGGGGCTGACGAGCGCGAGTCGGGCGTGCGTGCCACGCTCAATCTCGGTCACACCTTTGGCCACGCCATCGAAACCCACATGGGCTATGGTGTGTGGCTGCACGGTGAAGCCGTGGCGGCTGGCACGGTAATGGCCCTGGAAATGTCCATGCGCCTGGGCTGGATCAGCCAGGCGCAGCGCGACCGCGGCATTCGCCTGTTCCAGCGCGCCGGCCTGCCGGTGGTGCCTCCGGCCGAAATGACCCCGGCCCACTTCATGGAACACATGGCGGTCGATAAAAAGGTGCTCGACGGTCGTCTGCGCCTGGTCCTGCTGCGCCATATGGGCGAAGCCGTGGTGACCGACGACTATCCGCAAGAGATTCTTCAGGCCACGCTGGCGGCGGATTACCGCGCAATCGTGGCCCAGCTTTGAGGTTGACGAGAGTTCGATGACTAGTTTGCATGCCGACGAGGCCTTTCTCGGCCATTACCAGTTGAACCATGACCCCTTCGCTGCGCGGGTGCCTGGCTTCAAGTTCTTCCCTGCCCAGCGCAAGCCGGTGCTGGGCCAGTTGCATCACCTGGCCCGCTACAGCCAGCTGCTGCTGGTGGTCACAGGCCCTCTGGGCAGCGGCAAGACCCTGCTGCGCCAGGCCCTTGTGGCCAGCACCAACAAGCAGTCGGTGCTCAGCGTGGTGGTTTCGGCGCGTGGCGCCGGCGATGCAGCCGGCCTGCTGGCCCAGGTAGCGCAGTCGCTGAATGTGGCCAAGGCGCAAGTCACCGAGATCCTCGCCCAGATCGTGCAGCTGGCGCTGACCGGTCAGGAAGTCTACTTGCTGGTGGACGATGCGGAACAACTTGGCGAGTCGGCACTCCAAGCCTTGCTGGAACTGGCGGCGGGCACACCGGAAGGTCGCCCGCACGTGTTCCTGTTCGGCGAGCCGTCACTGATCGCAGCCCTGGATGAACTCAATGCCGAGCAGGAGCGTTTCCACGTCATCGAGTTGCAGCCCTACACCGAGGACGAAACCCGGGAATACCTGGAGCAGCGTCTGGAAGGTGCCGGGCGCGGTATCGAGGTGTTCACCAGCGAGCAGATCGCCGAGATTCACGAAAACTCGGACGGCTGGCCTGGAGCAATCAACCAGGTGGCCCGCGATACCATGATCGAAGCCATGCTCGCCACCCGCTCGCCGGTGAAGCGACCATCAATGGGGTTCAATATGCCGAAGAAACACGTGCTGGCGTTGTCTGCCGTGGTAGTGGTTGCCGTGGCGGCAGCCGTGCTGATGCCCAAGAAGGGCGACCAGGCGCCGGCCACTGCGCCTGCCGAGCAGGCGCAACTGCCCCTGGGCCAGGGCAAGCCGGGCAATGCCCAGTCGAACAACGGTGGCCCGGCCATCGAGTTCGCCGGTTCTTCGCAGCCGATGCCGCTGCCACTGGTGGGCCAGTCCCAGCCGGTGATGCGCGGCCCGCTGGCCGAGGCGGCCGGCATGGGTGATGGCGAGGAATCCGGCCCGGCTGGCGACACTGCACTGCAGCCGCCTACCGTTACCACCACTGCACCGCCCGCCGGTGTCACTGCAGGCCCGGCGCCTGCGATGGCCCAGCCGGTTGTACCGGCGCAGCAGCCTGCCGCGCCAGTGGCCAGCAAGCCGGTTGCACCTGCCGCCAAGCCCGCCCCTGCGCCCGTGCAGGTGGCCACGGCCAAGCCGGCACCCAAGCCTGCGGAAAAACCAGCTGCCAAGCCCGCTGCGGGCGGTAGCTGGTACAGCGGCCAGGCGCCAGGCAACTACGTGGTGCAGATCCTGGGCACCAGTTCCGAGGCATCGGCCCAGGCGTTCGTCAAGGCCGAGGGTGGCGACTATCGCTACTTCAAGAAAACCCTGCAGGGCAAACCCCTGTACGTGATCACCTACGGCAACTTCTCCAGCCGCGATGCAGCCGTCGCTGCAATCAAAACCTTGCCAGCCAAGGTCCAGGCTGGTAAACCTTGGCCTCGTACCGTTGCCAGCGTCCAACAAGAACTGGCTGCGACCCGCTGATACATGGTCGGGTGGCACTACCCCCGCCACCTGCTGAGCGACTCCTGAACCCCGGTCTAGCCTGCTGCGTAACACGCGGCAGGCTTTTCTGTCCCAGACTGCCGGCCACAAGCCCCTGTTGCAGTCCAGGCTGAAACGCTTCAGACTCAAGCAATTCCGTTACCACGGATTCTTGTATAAAAACATTCAAAAATGCGACATGGATTTTCACTGATGCGTCAGTAAATTTGTGGGCTTCACTGTCGCTGTGCAACAATGGCATCCGTATTGCCCCCGCAAAGCTGACGTTCGTTCGGCGTGGATGGTAAGTGGTTGTATTAAAAAGAGATTTGCCTTGGTGAGAGGCGAACCTGGTGAGAAAGTGTCTATGAAAACAGGTCTGTACCATCCCGAAGAATTCAAGGATAACTGTGGTTTCGGCCTGATCGCCCATATGACGGGCGAACCCAGCCACCACCTTTTGCAAACGGCTATCCAGGCCCTGACCTGCATGACCCACCGTGGTGGGATCAACGCCGACGGCAAGACCGGCGACGGCTGCGGGCTGCTGATGCAGAAGCCCGATCGGTTCCTGCGGGCCGTGGCCCTGGAACAGTTCGGCAGCGAGCTGCCCCGCCAGTACGCGGTCGGCATGGTGTTCTTCAACCAGGACACCGCCAAGGCCGAAGCCGCGCGCGACAACATGAACCGCGAGATCCTCGCTGCCGGCCTGAGCCTGGTGGGCTGGCGCAAGGTGCCGATCGACACCAGCGTGCTCGGTCGCCTGGCGCTGGAGCGCCTGCCGCAGATCGAGCAGGTGTTCGTCGGTGGCGAAGGCCTGAGCGATCAGGAGTTCGCGATCAAGCTGTTCAGTGCCCGGCGTCGCTCGTCGGTGGCCAACGCCGCCGATGCCGAACACTACATCTGCAGCTTTTCGCACAAGACCATCATCTACAAAGGCCTGATGATGCCGGCGGACCTCACCGCCTTCTATCCGGACCTGAGCGACGAGCGCCTGCAGACCGCGATCTGCGTGTTCCACCAGCGCTTCTCCACCAATACCCTGCCCAAATGGCCGCTGGCCCAGCCATTCCGCTTCCTCGCCCACAACGGCGAGATCAACACCATCACCGGCAACCGCAACTGGGCCCAGGCGCGGCGTACCAAGTTCGCCAACGACCTGATCCCGGATCTGGAAGAGCTCGGCCCGCTGGTCAACCGCGTGGGCTCCGACTCCTCGTCGATGGACAACATGCTCGAGCTGATGGTCACCGGTGGCATCGACCTGTTCCGTGGCGTGCGCATGCTGGTACCGCCGGCCTGGCAGAACGTCGAGACCATGGACCCCGACCTGCGCGCGTTCTATGAATACAACTCCATGCACATGGAAGCCTGGGACGGCCCGGCGGGCATCGTGCTCACCGAAGGCCGCCATGCCGTGTGCCTGCTCGACCGCAACGGCCTGCGCCCGGCGCGCTGGGTCACCACCAAGAACGGCTATATCACCCTGGCGTCGGAAATCGGCGTGTGGGACTACAAGCCCGAAGACGTCATCGCCAAGGGCCGCGTGGGCCCGGGGCAGATCTTCGCGGTCGACACCGAGACCGGCCAGATCCTCGACACCGATGCGATCGACAACCGCCTCAAGTCGCGCCACCCGTACAAGCGCTGGTTGCGCCAGAATGCCCTGCGCATCCAGGCCGACCTGAGCGACGACCAGGGCGTGGCCAGCTACGACGGCGACCAGCTCAAGCAGTACATGAAGATGTTCCAGGTCACCTTCGAGGAGCGTGACCAGGTGCTGCGCCCGTTGGGTGAGCAGGGCCAGGAAGCCGTGGGCTCGATGGGCGACGACACGCCGATGGCGATCCTGTCGCAACGCGTGCGTTCCACCTACGACTACTTCCGCCAGCAGTTCGCACAGGTCACCAACCCGCCGATCGACCCGCTGCGCGAAGCCATCGTGATGTCGCTGGAGATCTGCCTGGGTGCCGAGCGCAACATCTTCCAGGAATCCCCCGAGCACGCCTCGCGGGTGATTCTCAGCTCGCCCGTGATTTCGCCGGCCAAGTGGCGCTCGCTGATGAACCTCGACCGCCCGGGCTTCGAACGCCAGGTGATCGACCTCAACTACGAGGAAAGCATCGGCCTGGAAGCGGCCGTGCGCAACATCACCGAACAGGCCGAAGAAGCCGTGCGCAGCGGCAAGACCCAGCTGGTGCTGAGCGACCGTCATATCGCACCCGGCAAGCTGCCGGTGCATGCGTCGCTGGCCGTGGGCGCCGTGCACCATCGCCTGACCGAACTGGGCCTGCGCTGCGACAGCAACATCCTGGTCGAGACCGCCACCGCCCGCGATCCACACCACTACGCGGTGCTGATCGGGTTCGGCGCCTCGGCGGTGTACCCGTATCTTGCCTACGAAGTGCTTGCCGACCTGATCCGCACCGGCGAAGTGCTCGGTGACCTGGACGAAGTGTTCAAGTACTACCGCAAGGGCATCTCCAAGGGCCTGCTCAAGATCCTCTCCAAGATGGGCATCTCGACCATCGGTTCCTACCGGGGCGCGCAGCTGTTCGAAGCCGTGGGCCTGTCCGAGGAAGTGGTCAACCTCAGCTTCCGTGGCGTGGCCAGCCGCCTCAAGGGCGCGCGCTTCGTCGACATCGAGAACGAGCAGAAGCTGCTGGCCGCCGAAGCCTGGAGCCCGCGCAAGCCGATCCAGCAGGGCGGCCTGCTCAAGTTCGTGCACGGTGGCGAATACCACGCCTACAACCCGGACGTGGTCAATACCCTGCAAGCTGCCGTGCAGCAGGGCGACTACGCCAAGTTCAAGGAATACACCGCACTGGTCGACAAGCGTCCGGTGTCGATGATCCGCGACCTGCTCAAGGTGAAAACCCTGGAGCAGCCGCTGGACCTGAGCGAAGTCGAGCCGCTGGAGGCCATCCTCAAGCGCTTCGACTCGGCGGGTATTTCCCTGGGCGCGCTGTCGCCTGAGGCCCACGAAGCCCTGGCCGAGGCGATGAACCGCCTGGGTGCGCGCTCCAACTCCGGTGAGGGCGGCGAAGACCCGGCCCGCTACGGCACCATCCGCAGTTCCAAGATCAAGCAGGTGGCCACCGGCCGCTTCGGCGTCACTCCCGAATACCTGGTCAACGCCGAAGTGCTGCAGATCAAGGTGGCCCAGGGCGCCAAGCCGGGCGAGGGTGGCCAGCTGCCGGGCGGCAAGGTCAACGGCCTGATCGCCAGGCTGCGCTATGCGGTGCCGGGCGTGACCCTGATCTCGCCACCGCCGCACCATGACATCTACTCGATCGAAGACCTCTCGCAGCTGATCTTCGACCTGAAGCAGGTCAACCCGCAGGCGCTGGTCTCGGTCAAGCTGGTGGCCGAAGCCGGGGTAGGCACCATCGCCGCCGGCGTGGCCAAGGCCTATGCCGACCTGATCACCATCTCCGGCTACGACGGTGGTACCGGCGCCTCGCCGCTGACCTCCATCAAGTATGCCGGTGCCCCGTGGGAACTGGGCCTGGCCGAAACCCACCAGACCCTGCGCGGCAACGACCTGCGCGGCAAGGTGCGGGTACAGACCGATGGAGGCCTGAAAACCGGCCTGGACGTGGTCAAGGCCGCGATCCTCGGCGCCGAGAGCTTCGGCTTCGGCACCGCACCGATGATCGCCCTGGGCTGCAAGTACCTGCGCATCTGCCACCTGAACAACTGCGCCACCGGCGTGGCCACGCAGAACGAAAAACTGCGCAAGGACCACTACATCGGCACCGTCGACATGGTGGTCAACTTCTTCACCTACGTGGCCGAGGAAACCCGTGAATGGCTGGCCAGGCTGGGCGTGCGCAGCCTGGGCGAGCTGATCGGGCGTACCGACCTGCTGGAAATGCTCCCCGGTGAAACCGAGAAGCAGAAGCACCTGGACCTCAGCCCGTTGCTGGGCAGCCCGCACGTTCCGGCCGACAAGCCGCAGTTCTGCGAAGTGGACCGCAACCCGCCGTTCGACAAGGGCGTGCTGGCCGAGAAGATGGTGCAGATGGCCCTGCCGGCGATCCGTGACCTGGCCGGCGGCGAGTTCGAGCTGGATATCTGCAACTGCGACCGCTCCATCGGCGCGCGGATCTCCGGTGAAATTGCCCGCCTGCACGGCAACCAGGGCATGGCCAAGGCGCCGCTGACCTTCCGCTTCAAGGGCACTGCCGGGCAGAGCTTCGGGGTGTGGAACGCCGGTGGCCTGAACATGTACCTCGAAGGTGATGCCAACGACTATGTCGGCAAGGGCATGACCGGCGGCAAACTGGTGATCGTGCCGCCAGCGGGCAGCCCGTTCGAAACCCAGCACAGCGCCATCGTCGGCAACACCTGTCTGTACGGCGCCACGGGCGGCAAGCTGTTCGCCGCCGGTACCGCGGGTGAGCGCTTCGCGGTGCGCAACTCCGGTGCCCACGCCATCGTCGAGGGCACGGGCGATCACTGCTGTGAATACATGACCGGGGGCTTTGTCTGCGTATTGGGCAAGACCGGTTACAACTTCGGTTCCGGGATGACCGGTGGTTTTGCCTACGTGCTCGACCAGGACAATAGCTTCGTCGACAAGGTCAACCACGAACTGGTGGAGATCCAGCGTATCAGCGGCGAGGCGATGGAGGCTTATCGCAGCCACCTGCAGCGCGTGCTGGGTGAATACGTCGAAGAAACCAACAGCGAATGGGGTCGTGAGCTCTGGGAAAACCTGGATGACTACGTGCGTCGCTTCTGGCTGGTCAAGCCGAAGGCGGCCAACCTGAAGAACCTGCTGTCCAGCACCCGTGCCAACCCGCAGTGATATGCGCCTGAAGAGTTTGATGAGGTTTTGAACATGGCTGAACGTCTGAGTAATGACTTCCAGTTCATCGAGGTCGGGCGCAAGGATCCGAAGAAGAAACTGTTGCGTCAACGCAAGAAAGAGTTCGTGGAAATCTACGAGCCCTTCAAACCCCAGCAGTCGGCCGAACAGGCCCACCGCTGCCTGGGCTGTGGCAACCCGTACTGCGAATGGAAGTGCCCGGTGCACAACTTCATTCCCAACTGGCTCAAGCTGGTGTCGGAGGGCAACATCCTCGCCGCAGCGGAGCTGTCGCACCAGACCAACACCCTGCCTGAAGTGTGCGGCCGGGTGTGCCCGCAGGACCGCCTGTGCGAGGGTGCCTGTACCCTCAACGACGGCTTCGGCGCGGTGACCATCGGCTCGGTGGAGAAGTACATCACCGACACCGCCTTCGCCATGGGCTGGCGCCCGGACATGTCCAAGGTGGTGCCCACCGGCAAGCGCGTCGCGGTGATCGGTGCCGGCCCTGCGGGCCTGGGTTGTGCCGACGTGCTGGTGCGCGGCGGGGTAACCCCGGTGGTGTTCGACAAGAACCCCGAGATCGGCGGCCTGCTGACCTTCGGCATCCCCGAGTTCAAGCTGGAAAAGACCGTGCTCAGCAACCGCCGCGAAGTCTTCACCGGCATGGGCATCGAGTTCCGCCTGAACACCGAGGTGGGCAAGGACGTCACCATGGACCAGTTGCTCGAGGAGTTCGATGCGGTGTTCATGGGCATGGGCACCTACACCTACATGAAGGGTGGCTTCCCTGGCGAAGACCTGCCGGGTGTGCACGACGCGCTGGATTTTCTGATCGCCAACGTCAACCGCAACCTGGGCTTTGAAAAGTCCCCGCAAGACTTCGTCGACATGAAGGACAAGAAGGTCGTGGTGCTGGGCGGTGGCGACACCGCGATGGACTGCAACCGTACCTCCATCCGCCAGGGCGCCAAGGCCGTGACCTGTGCCTACCGGCGTGACGAGGCGAACATGCCCGGCTCGCGCAAGGAGGTGAAGAACGCCAAGGAGGAGGGCGTGAAGTTCCTCTACAACCGCCAGCCGATCGCGATCGTGGGTGAAGACAAGGTCGAGGGCGTGAAGGTGGTCGAGACCCGTCTCGGCGAGCCGGATGCCCGTGGCCGTCGCAGCCCCGAGCCGATTCCGGGTTCCGAAGAGATCATCCCGGCGGACGCTGTGGTCATCGCCTTCGGTTTCCGCCCCAGCCCTGCGCCGTGGTTCGAGCAGTTCAGCATCCAGACCGACAGCCAGGGCCGTGTGGTGGCGCCGGAGCAGAACCGCTTCAAGCACCAGACCAGCAACCCCAAGGTGTTTGCCGGTGGCGACATGGTGCGCGGTTCGGACCTGGTGGTGACGGCTATCTTCGAGGGGCGCAATGCCGCCGAGGGGATTCTGGACTACCTGGAGGTCTGATCGGGCCTCTTCGCCAGCAAGGCTGGCTCCTGCCAAACCTGTAGGAGCCGGCCTTGCCGGCGAAGCTTTTAACTAAATCTATTGACCTACCACAGGTCGATAGACAAAAGGCACGGTTCATACCGTGCCTTTTACGTTGGTGTCTGAGAAAATGCCCCCACTTTTTTTCCGGATGCCGACATGACTGCCTTGAAGAACGATCGTTTTCTGCGCGCCCTGCTCAAGCAACCCGTAGACGTCACCCCGGTGTGGATGATGCGCCAGGCCGGCCGCTACCTGCCGGAGTACCGCGCCAGCCGCGCCAAGGCCGGTGACTTCATGAGCCTGTGCATGAACCCGCAGTTCGCCTGCGAGGTCACGATGCAGCCGCTGGACCGCTACCCGCTGGACGCCGCGATCCTGTTCTCGGACATCCTGACCATCCCTGACGCCATGGGCCAGGGCCTGTATTTCGAAACCGGCGAAGGCCCGCGCTTCAAGAAAGTCATCAGCACCCTGGCCGACATCGAGGCGCTGCCGATCCCCGACCCGCAAAAGGACCTGGGCTACGTGATGGATGCGGTCAGCACCATCCGCCGCGAGCTCAACGGCCGTGTGCCGCTGATCGGCTTCTCCGGCAGCCCGTGGACCCTGGCCACCTACATGGTCGAAGGCGGCTCGTCCAAGGACTTTCGCAAGACCAAGGCCATGCTCTACGACAACCCGCAGGCCATGCACCTGCTGCTCGACAAGCTCGCGCAGTCGGTGGTCAGCTACCTCAACGGGCAGATCCTGGCCGGCGCACAGGCCGTGCAGATCTTCGACACCTGGGGTGGCAACCTGTCGGCGGCGGCGTACCAGGAGTTCTCCCTGGCCTACATGCGCAAGATCGTCAGCGGCCTGATCCGCGAGCACGAAGGGCGCAAGGTGCCGGTGATCCTGTTCACCAAGAACGGCGGCCTGTGGCTGGAAAGCATTGCTGATGCCGGCGCCGACGCCCTGGGCCTGGACTGGACCTGCGACATCGGTGAGGCGCGCCAGCGCGTGGGCAGCAAGGTGGCCCTGCAGGGCAACATGGACCCGACCGTGCTCTACGCCAAGCCCGAGGCCATCCGCGCCGAAGTCGGGCGTATCCTGGCCAGCTATGGCCACGGGACCGGCCACGTGTTCAACCTGGGCCATGGCATCACCCCGGAAGTCGATCCGGAACATGCCGGTGCCTTCATCCACGCCGTGCACGAACTGTCTGCGCAGTACCACCAGTAACGGGCAACTGCCTGGCGGGTGCCGCGTATCGCGGCCCCGCCACTGACTTTTCACGCTCCCCCGCCGATCCGTCCTACGGCCCGTCCAAGCCTCCTCCCTTACCATTCCGACCTCGATGCACAGCCGTGCCATTCAAGGAAGGAACCCGTGCCCAAGGATACCCGCGCAGTACAGCATCCCCTGCTGGCGACAACCTGCCAACGGCTTGCCGAGCACGGTGACAACCAGCAACTGACGCGTCAGGGCATCCGCCTGGCGTTGCTGTATCCGGCGATCCTGATGTGCGCCGTGCTGGCCATCTTCGCGTTCCTGCTGGGTGTCGTGATCCCTGATGTCGTGCAGATATTCGCCCATCACCAGCAGGCGTTGCCGGCCACGATCCGCGTTTCGATGGCGCTGAACGAGAGCGGGCAGCGCTTCGCGCTGCCGTTTGCCGGTGTGCTGGTCGCCGCCGGCGTGTTCGCACGGCTCGCGTTGCATGCACTGCGGCGTCGCCTGAGGTGGCACGGTTTGCTGTCGGGCGTAAGGGTTGAACGAGCCTTGGGCTTGTTTGAGCCATTGATGCTGGCGATGACGGGCGGTGTGATGCTGTTCATCGGGCTGGCCATCCTTATGCCGATTCTGAGCCTCACCGCGTTGCTGGCCTGATCGGGTTTCCCACCATCGCGCATTAAGCTTCAGTTCAGGCGTGGGGATTAACCTGAGCGCATCCCCACTTGAAACGGAATGCCCACCATGAAAACTCGTTACCTGGCTCTGCTGCTTGCCCCGCTGTTCACCACTGGCGCGATGGCCGCCGGCTACACCGGCCCTGGCGCCCAGCCGGTCACCACGGTCGCGGCAGCCAACGACGCCGCCGACGATACCCCGGTGGTACTGCAGGGCTTTGTGGTCAAGAAGCTCAACAACGACGACAAGTACGAATTCAAGGATGCCAGCGGCACCATCACCGTCGAGATCGACAACGAAGACTTGCCGGCGGTGGCCTTCAACGACAAGACCAAGGTCAAGCTGACCGGTGAGGTCGAGAAGAACCTGATGTCCCGCGAGATCGATGTCGACCTGGTCGAAATCATCAACTGAACAGCTTCGCCGGCAAGGCCGGCTCCTGGTAGGAGCCGGCCTTGCCGGCGAGGGGTATCAGCCCTTCACATTCCCCGGCAGCGCCGGCAGCTTGCTCAGGTGCAACGCCACCAGCAGTGCGATCACCAGCAGGCTGCCGATGAACAGCCCGATGCCGTTCCACCCACCGTAATGCCAGAACACCCCGCCTGCCGTGCCCGCCACGCTCGACCCCGCGTAATAGCTGAACAGATACAGCGAAGAGGCCTGCCCTTTGGCCGTGAGCGCACGCCGGCCGATCCAGCTGCTGGCCACCGAATGCGCGCCAAAGAAGCCGAAGGTGAACACCAGCATGCCGACGATCACCAGCACCAGGGGCGAGAACAGCGTCAGCAGCAACCCACCGAACATGAGCAGGATGCTCATCCAGAACACCTTGCGCCGCCCCAGCTTGTCCGACAGTGCGCCGATCTGCGCCGAGCTGTAGATGCCTGCCAGGTACACCACCGACAGCAGCCCCACCAGCGCCTGACTCATGTGGTACGGCTCGGCGAGCAGCCGGTAGCCGATGTAGTTGAATAGCGTGACGAAGGCGCCCATCAGCAGAAACGCTTCCAGAAACAGCCACGGCAGCCCGGCGTCGCGAAAGTGCTGGGTGAAGCCGTTCAGCAGGCTGCGCGGGTTCATCGAGCGTGCACTGAAGTTGCGCGACTCGGGCAGGATCCTCCAGAACACTGCCGCCGCGACCAACGCCAGGCCGCCGATCACCAGCATCGCGGTGTGCCAGCTGACGAAGTCGATCAGTACCCCGGTGATAAGGCGCCCGCTCATGCCGCCGATGGCGTTGCCGCCGATGTACAGTCCCATGGCCAGGCCGATGTGCTGCGGATGAATCTCTTCGCTCAGGTAGGTCATGGCCACCGCCGCCAGCCCGCTCAACGACAGGCCCACCAGAGCACGCATGGCCAGCACGCCGTGCCAGCTGGGCATCAATGCGCTGGCGATGGTGCACAGCGCGGCGCAGAACAGGGCGAACACCATCACCGGCTTGCGCCCGACGCGGTCGGAAATCGGCCCGGTCACCAGCAGCCCGAACGCCAGCAGGCCGGTCGACACCGACAGCACCAGGCTGCTCTGGGCGGCATTGATGGAGAACTCGTGGGACAGCAGCGGCATCATCGGCTGCACGCAGTACAGCAGGGCGAAGGTGGCAAAGCCGCCACAGAACAACGCCAGCACCGTGCGCATGAACGCAGGGGTGCCTTTCTCGATCCAGCTTTCGTTCAGGGGGGCGGCGGTGCTCGCCGGGGCAGGGGGCAGCTCATGGGCAACAGCAGTTTTCACGGGGACCTCGAAAGGGGCACGGCCTCGCAGGCAGTGAAAAAAGCATATAGCTGGCTATTGATCTTTTCCAATATATTGTTCGACCTGTTTAAGAGGTTTTACGACCTATTGGAGTTGCCATGGAACTGCGCCACCTTCGCTACTTCATTGCCGTGGCCGAAGAGCTGCATTTTGGTCGTGCCGCACAGCAACTGGGCATCTCTCAACCGCCGCTGAGCCAGCAGATCCAGGCCCTGGAGCAGGAGCTGGGTGCACGCCTGTTCGAGCGTACCAACCGACGGGTGGCACTCAGCGAAGCCGGCCGGCTGTTTCTCGACGAGGCGCGCCAGGTGCTGGCGCAGGTCGACAAGGCCGCCGACGTGGCGCGGCGTGCCCAGCTCGGCGAGCTGGGTGAGATGAAGATCGGCTTCACCTCCTCGGCGCCGTTCAACTCCAGCATCCCCAAGGCCATCAATGCGTTTCGCCAGCGCTTCCCGGCGGTGCACCTGAACCTCAAGGAAATGAGCAGCCGCGATGTGGTGGATGCCTTGCTCGACGAGTCCATCGAGGTCGGCCTGATGCGCCCGATGAGCGTGCCCGATGGCGTGGTGATCACCGAACTGTTCCGCGAGCCGCTGGTGGCGGTGCTCAATGCCGCGCACCCGCTGGCCCAGGGCAACGAGCAGGGCCTGCCGCTGGCGGCCCTGGCCCAGGAGCCGTTCGTGTTCTTCCCGCGCAGCTACGGCAGCGGCCTGCACGCGCAGTTGCTCAGCCTGGCGCGCTCGGCCGGCTTCAGCCCGCACTTTGCCCAGGAGGCAGGCGAGGCCATGACCATCATCGGCCTGGTATCGGCGGGGCTTGGGGTGTCGGTGCTGCCGGCGTCGTTCAAGCGCATGCGCATCGACGGGGTGGTATACCGCACCTTGCTCGACGCCGACGCGGTGACAGCGGTATGGCTGGCGCAGCGGCGCGAGGACGTGTCGGCGATGGCCCGGGCGTTCACCGAACTGTTGATCCGCCAGGCCCAGGCGCAGGGCTGAAAGGCACTGGCTAAACCGGCGCAACCCTCACATACTCGGTAGTTCCTTTCACATGGAGGTCTGTTCATGCGGCGCGTGGTGTTCAATCAGAAAGGTGGCGTGGGCAAGTCGAGCATTGCCTGCAACCTGGCGGCCGTCAGTGCCAACGAAGGCTATCGAACCCTGTTGATCGACCTGGACGCCCAGGCCAACTCGACCCAGTACCTCACCGGCCTGACCGGCGAGGACATTCCCATGGGCATTGCCGACTTCTTCAAGCAGACCCTGTCCTCGGGGCCCTTCGCCAAGAAGAACAAGGTCGACATCTATGAAACCCCGTTCGACAACCTGCATGTGGTGACCGCCACGGCAGAGCTGGCCGACCTGCAGCCCAAGCTCGAGGCCAAGCACAAGATCAACAAACTGCGAAAGCTGCTGGACGAGCTCTCCGACGATTACGACCGCATTTACCTGGACACCCCGCCTGCGCTGAACTTCTATGCGGTTTCAGCGTTGATCGCCGCTGATCGCGTATTGATCCCCTTCGACTGCGACAGCTTCTCGCGTCAGGCGCTGTACGGCCTGCTGGCCGAGATCGAAGAGCTCAAGGAAGACCACAACGAGTGCCTGGAAGTCGAGGGCATCGTGGTCAACCAGTTCCAGGCGCGCGCCAGCCTGCCGCAGCAGATGCTCGACGAACTGATTGCCGAAGGCTTGCCGGTGCTGCCGGTGTACCTCAACAGCTCGGTGAAGATGCGCGAGTCCCACCAGGCCAGCCTGCCGCTGATTCACCTGGAACCGCGGCACAAGCTGACCCAGCAGTTCGTCGAACTGCATACGTTGCTGGAAAACGCCTAGACCCCTTGGCTGCGCAGCCATTCCAGCAGTTGCTGGAGTGGGAAGGCGCCGCTCTGGCGCGCCACTTCGCGGCCGTTCTTGAACAGGATCAGGCTGGGGATGGAGCGTATGCCCAGTTGCCCGGCCAGTTGCTGGTTGGCTTCGCTGTCGAGCTTGGCCAGGCGGCAGCGTCCGGCCAGTTGGCCGGCGGCCTGTTCGAAGACCGGGCCGAACGCCTTGCAGGGCCCGCACCAGTCGGCCCACACATCGATCAGCAATGGCAGGTCGCCCTTGATCTGGCTGGCGTAGTCGCCCTGTTTCAATTCGAATGGCTTGTGCAACAGCACCTCACCCTTGCAGCGCCCGCACTTGGGTGCGTCCCTCAGGCGTGCGGCGGGGATGCGGTTGAGGCCGTTGCAGTGGGGGCAGGGGATGTGGAGGGGGTCGGTCATGGTGGGAGTCCGGATGCGTCAGGTGATGTTGGGTATCTGGAGGTGATGAGGGTGGATTGCAAGATGCCATAGCCTGCCAGATAAGCCAGCGATGCTGGCGAAGAGGCTGTAATGGTTTAGCATGCGGCCTTTCTGAACAGGCCAGGGACAGACCGATGGATTGCCAGCATTCACCGCACATTCGTGTATTCGTCGACAGAAAGAAGAACGGCGAGCCGGTGTTCGAAAGCGTGCCGGTCCGCGAAGTGGGCGAACATACCTATGAACTGCTGTCGTCGCCGGGGCTGGCGCTGAACATGGCGCGCGGCGACATCATCTGCACGGCCATCCCCGATCAGCATGTCGAGGTGGTGCGCCGGGGTGGCAATTTTTGCATCCATGTCTACGCCAACGAGCTGCCCCAGGATGCCGTCGACACGCTGGAAAGCGAGGTGCAGACGTTGCTGGGCGGCACGCTGGATGGTCGCTACAAAGGCAACCTGACGCTGGCAGTGCCGGCGAGCAATGGGTTCGAGGCGATTCGCCCGGTGTTCGACCGGTTTCGGGAGGCGACGGGGGTGCAGTGGTATTACGCCAACATCTACCAGAACCTCGATGACGACGAGGATGAGACGTTGCTGAACTGGTGGGTCTGACGTCTTTTCGCCAGCAAGGCTGGCTCCTACGGACGGCGCTAACCTGTAGGAGCCAGCATTGCTGGCGAATCGGTCAACCCCGGCCCATCAGGATGAACAACTGATCTCCAGATGCTTGCCCCACTCGGGTGGGCGTTCGGCGTAGGCCTGCATCCCCGGCTGTTCCTCGAACGGCCGTGTCAGCACCTGGTGCAGGCGTCGCACTTCCTCGTAATCCCCGCCTTCAGCCGCCTCGATGGCACGCTGCGCCAGGTAGTTGCGCAGAATGTACAGCGGGTTCACCGCGTGCATCCGCGCGCGCCGGCCTTCGGCATTGCCCGGCTCCTGGTCCAGGCGCGCCAGGTACTCCACTGCCCAGGCATCGAACCCGGCCAGGTCGACGAAATCGTCGCGCACCACCCGCACGGCCTGCGCCGCCGGCTGATCACCCAGCTTGCGGAAGAACAGCGTGTAGTCCACAGCGCCCTTGTTCATCAGCCCCAGCAAGCGCTCGACCAGCGCCGAATCGTCATCGCGCGCCTCGGTCAGCCCCAGGCGTCGACGCATCAGGTCCAGGTAATGGGCCTGGTACAACGGCAGGAACAGCCCCAGCGTTTCCTTCAGCGCCTCGACGCTGATGAACGGCGTCAGCGCCTGGGCCAGCGCGCTCAGGTTCCAGTGTGCGATCGGCACCTGGTTGCTGAAGCTGTAGCGCCCCTGGTCGTCGGAATGGTTGCAGATGAAGCCGGCATCGAAGTCGTCGAGGAAGGCAAACGGCCCGAAGTCGAAGGTGATGCCCAGGATCGACATGTTGTCGGTGTTCATCACCCCGTGGCAGAAACCATAGGCCTGCCAGCACGCAATCAGCTCGGCATTGCGTTCGACGATGGTACGGAACATCGCCAGGTACGGCTCGGGCTGCTCGCGGCACTCGGCAAAGTGCAGGTTGAGCACGTGCTCGGCCAGCTCGCGCTGCTGCTCGGGTTGGCGGGTGTAGTAGAAGTATTCGAAGTGGCCAAAGCGCACATGGCTGGGCGCCAGACGCAGCACCATCGCCGCGCGCTCCTGGGTTTCGCGCCACACCGGCGTGCTCGAGCCGATCACGCACAGCGCGCGGCTGCTGGGGATGCCCAGCGCGTGCAGGGCCTCGGAGGCGAGGAACTCGCGGATCGACGAGCGCAACACCGCACGGCCATCGCCCATGCGTGAATACGGCGTCTGCCCGGCACCCTTGAGGTGCAGGTCCCAGTGCTCGCCGGCATCGTTGTACACCTCGCCCAGCAACAGCCCGCGACCGTCACCCAGGCGCGGATTGTACGAACCGAACTGATGCCCCGAATACACCATCGCCCGCGGCTCGGCCTCGGCCCACAGCTTGTGTCCGCTGAACAGCTCGGCGAACACCGGGGAATGCGCCTCGGTAGGGTCCAGGTCGAGCAGTGCCATGGCCGCGTCGCTGGCCACGACCAGGCGCGGCTCGGCAATCGGCTCGGGCAGCACGTGGGTGGAGAACGCATCGCCCAGGCGGGCGAAGCGGTTGTCGAAGGTCAGTTCGTCGAGGGATTTCAACGGCCATCTCCTGGCGCATCGGTGGGGGGCTCGGGCAGCACGGTCTTGTTCGGCGCTTCGACCGGTACCATCTTGTACTCCTGGCCCTGCATGTTCTTCAGGTACACCTCCATCTGGCGGAACGAGATGTTGATGTGCTGGCGCTTGAATTCCTTGTTGATGTAGCGGTTGATCTCGTCCAGTACCGGGTTGCGGTCGCCCAGGTCACGCACGTGCATGCGCAGTTCGTGGTCCAGGGTACTCTCGCCGAAGTTCAGGAAGTACACGATCGGTGCCGGCTCCTTGAGCACCCGCGGGTTCTCGTTGGCTGCCTGCAGCAGCAGGGTGCGTACCAGGTCCAGGTCCGAGCCGTAGTCCACGCCCAGCTTGAGGGTGACGCGGGTGATGGTGTCGGTCAGCGACCAGTTGATCAACTGGCCGGTGATGAAGGTCTTGTTGGGGACGATGATGTCCTTGCGGTCGAAGTCGGTGATGGTGGTGGCGCGGATGCGGATCTTGCTCACCGTGCCCGACAGGTTGCCGATGGTGATGGTGTCGCCGATGCGCACCGGGCGCTCGAACAGGATCATGATGCCGGAGATGAAGTTGGCGAAGATCTCCTGCATGCCGAAGCCCAGGCCCACCGACAGCGCCGCCACCAGCCATTGCAGCTTGTCCCAGCTGACACCGAGGGTCGACAGCGTGGTGACGAAGCCCACCCCGGCAATCACGTACGACAGCAACGTGGTGGTCGCATACGCGCTGCCCTGGGCCAGGTTCAGGCGTGACAGCACCAGCACCTCGAGCAGCCCCGGCAGGTTGCCGGCCAGGGCGAAGGTGATGCCGATGATCACCAGTGCCCCGAGCAGGTCGCCCAGGCTGATCGGCACCATGCTCATGGCCGCGCCGGTGCCGCTGGTGTACTCGTACAGGGTGATGTTGTCGAGGTATGCGAACACGCTGATCAGGTCGGCCCACACCCAGTACAGCGCGGCGATGAAGCCGCCCAGCAGGGCCAGGCGGATCAGGCGCAGCGACTGCTGGTTGACCTGCTCGATGTCCAGGGTCGGCTCCTCGACGATCACCTCGCCATCGAGCCCCTCCTTGGTGGCCTGGCGCTTGCTCAGTGCGCGCTGGTAGGCCAGGCGCCGGGCGGCCACGGCCAGGCCGCGCACGAAGGCGGCCTCGATCACCAGCCAGAACATCAGCAGGTACAGGGTGTCGATCAAGCGGTCGGTGAGCTTGAGTGCGGTGTAGTAGTAGCCAAAGCACACGGCAATGAACAGCGCCACCGGAAGCGCCGTGAACGCCACGCCCACGGCCTTGCGAAACAGCGAGGTATTGCGGTGCGCGGGGCTGCTCAGCAGCAGGCGGCTGAGCAGCCAGGCCATCAGTGCGTAACAGGTCAGTACCACACCGATGCCGAGCACGTCGTCGGCCAGCGCCGAGGGCTGGTGCTCGGCCACCGCCACCACGCCGACCAGCGCCAGTACCACGCTGCCCAGGCGGCGGATCCAGCCGCGTAGGAACTCGACCTGGGCCTTTTCCCAGCGAAAGTGCAGCTCGGCCACGCCGCCGGGCGCCAGAATCCGGTAGGCGGTGTAGAACACCAGCCAGGCCTGGGCGATCTGCCACAGCGCGGCGCCCAGGTTGGCGTTCTGGCCGCGGGCGTCGATCTGCAGCGCATAGCCGCACAGCGCCAGGCCCAGGCTCAGCGGCATCGCCAGCAGGATATTGATCAGAATGGCCTGGGGCGTGTGCCACTGGCTGTCACGCTTGAAGTGGCCCACATCCTGGTGAACCTTGTTCAGCCGCGCATACAGGTACTTGCGCCGCCACAGCAGGGCGCCGATCAGCAACAGCAGCGGCAGGAACAGCAGCGGGCGCTGCGTCAGGCCGTCGGCCAGTTCGTTGATGCCCGACCCCCACGGCAGGCTCACCACCTGCTTTTGCAGGCGTTCGGGCACGCTGCGCAGCCATTCGAAGTCCAGCGGCTTGTTGCTGGGGATCCAGAACATCTGTTCGTCGAGGGTGCCGCGCAGGTTCTGTGCGGTGCTCAGCAGCTGCTTCTGGTTCAGTTGCAGGGTGATGGATTCGTTGAGCAGGGCGCTCAGCTCGCGGTTGAGCCGCTCCAGCAAATCGCTGCGGGTAATCGCCACCTCCAGCAGGGCCTTGCGCAACTGCGGGGTGACGCTGTCGGGCGGCTGGGTGGCCAGCAGCTTGTCGACGTAGCTGCTGGGGCTGCTGATCTGCTCGCGCTGCTGGTTGACCTCGAACTGGTACAGGCGAATGTCGGCAATCTGGTCGGCCAGGTCGCGATCGACCTTCAGGTGCGGCAGGGCCTGCTTCTGCTTGTAGAGGATCTTGGACAGCAACAGGCTGCCCTTGAGCACGCTGATCTGTTCGTCCAGTGCCTGGTCGGCCTGGGTCAGGCTGTCGAGCTGCTGCTTGGTCTGCAGGTTCTGCTGGGTCAGCTCGTTGAGGCGGTCGGTGCTGCGCAGCAGGTAGTCGGATAGCTTCAGGTTGGTGGCGCTTTCGGTGGCCAGCACGCTGCTGCCGCCGGCCTTCTGTGCCTCGATGGACTGTTCGGTGACGGTCTGCTGCGACTGCGCCAGGCGCTTCTGGTTGATCAGCGTCTGCAGGTCCTGGATCTCCTGCTCAAGGCGTGTGGCGCGCTCGATCAGCAGGTCGTGCTGGCTGTTGCCCAGGTCTTGCAGCAGGCTGTTGCCGGCCAGTTCCTGGCGGCGCAGCAGGGTCAGCGCGTTGAGCGAGGCGAGTTCGGCATTGAGCTGGTTGCGCTGGTCGGCCGAGAGGCTCTTGCCGTTGTCCTTGCCCAGCTTGAGGATGCTGTTGATCTGCTGGGTGCGGGTCTGGTTGCTGCTGATCTCGGCCTGGGCGCGCTCGGGGCGGGTCTGGGAGTTGATGATCAGGCTGTTGGCTTCGGACAGCGCCTTCTGCAGCTCGCCCTGCTGGGTGGTGCGCTCGGACAGCAACTGCTCCAGTTGCGGCACGCCCATGCTGGCGTAGCGCTGCGCCACGGGCAGGGTTTTGGTGTCCTTGAGCCGGGTCAGCTCGCGCTGGTTTTCGCTGGTCTGGCGCGGGGCGTCGGCCAGTTGCTGCTTGAGCGCGGCCAGGCGCTTGTCGTAGTCGTCGCGCGAGGCCAGCAGGCCAAGGGTCTGCTCCAGCACTTGCTGCAGGGCCTTCTGGTCGGCCTCCGGCAGCTTGCGCTCGGCGATCTTGTCCAGGCTGTGCTGGACGCTTGCCGTGGTGGGGGGGTCCGCCGCCTGGGCGAAGGAGAGGGACAGGCACAGCCCGAGCAGGGCTGCGCTAACAACAGTGCGCAGGGACATAGGCAGACGTCGTAGAACCGGGCAGAGAATCGAAGTTTAAAGGAACAGCCCGGGGCCGGGTCGAGAACCTTCGGGGAATTTGATACCCACTTTGAGGATCTTGTTCCCTTCCATCAGCGCAACGGTCCACAGGGTGTTGTTCCATTCGATCTGGTCGCCCACCACCGGTGCACCGCCGACCTTCTGCTCGATGAAGTGCGCCAGCGGCTGGTGCGGGTCCTGGCCGTCGAGCTGCAAACCGTACAACGCCGCTACAGCCCCCAGTTCTGCGTCACCTTCGAGCACGAAGTCGCCGAAGAAACGCAGGTCCAGGCCGCGTTGCGGCGCCTGGCTGAACAGCTTGCCCAGCGCCGGCAGGTTGTGTTCGTGGCCGATCACGCACAGCAGGTCGCCGACTTCGAGGGTGGTACTTCCCGACGGATGGAGCAGTTGCTGGCCGCGAAACAGGGCAGCGATACGCGTGCCTTCGGGCATTTTCAGCTCGCGCAGGGCGGCACCGATGCACCACTTCTCCGCACCCAGGCGATACACGAACAGCTCCCACTCGCTGGTGATGTGCACTTCCAGGGCCGAGCGCGAGATCGGCGCCGGGTCGGGCGGCACGGTCACCTTGAGCAGGCGCGCCACCCACGGCAGGCTGGTGCCCTGCACCAGCAGCGACACCAGCACGATGAAGAAGGCCAGGTTGAAGTACAGCTGGGCATGCGGCAGCCCGGCCATCAGCGGGAACACCGCAAGGATGATCGGCACCGCGCCGCGCAGGCCGACCCACGAGATGAACACCTTTTCGCGGCCATGGAAGGCCTTGAATGGCAGCAGGCCGATCATCACCGACAGCGGCCGCGCGAACAGGATCATCCACAGCGCCAGGCCCAGGGCCGGCAGCGCGATGGGTAGCAGGTCGTGGGGCGTGACCAGCAGGCCCAGCACCAGGAACATGCCGATCTGGGCCAGCCAGGCCATGCCGTCGAGCATGTGCAGGATGCCGTGGCGGCTGCGGATCGGCCGGTTGCCCAGCACCAGGCCACACAGGTACACGGCCAGGAAGCCGCTGCCGTGCAGGGCGTTGGTGAGCGCGAACACCACCAGGCCGCCGCTGATCACCAGGATCGGGTACAGGCCGCCGGCCAGGTTCATGCGGTTGACCAGCTGCAGCATCAGCCAGCCGCCGCCCAGGCCCAGCAGGCTGCCGATGCCGAATTCGCGCACCAGGTGGCCGAGCAGGCCCCAGTGCAGGCCGTTCTGGCCGCTGGCGATCATCTCGATCAGGGTCACGGTGAGGAACACCGCCATCGGGTCGTTGCTGCCCGACTCGATTTCCAGGGTGGCCGTCACCCGCTCGTTGAGGCCCTTGCCGCCCAGCAGCGAGAACACCGCGGCGGCGTCGGTGGAGCCGACGATGGCGCCGATCAGCAGGCCCTGCATCAGGCTCAGGTCGAACAGCCAGGCGGCGGCCAGGCCGGTGAGGCCGGTGGTGATCATCACCCCCACCGTGGCCAGCGAGAGTGCCGGCCACAGGGCCACGCGGAAACTCGAGACGCGGGTGCGCAGGCCGCCGTCGAGCAGGATCACGGCCAGTGCCAGGTTGCCCACCAGGTAGGCGGTCGGGTAGTTGTTGAAGATGATGCCGCCGCCGTCGACGCCGGCAACCATGCCCACTGCCAGGATGATCACCAGGATCGGGATGCCCAGGCGCGAGGAGAGTGAACTGACCAGGATACTTGCACCTACCAGCAATGCGCCGATCAAGAACAGGCTATTGATGGTGGACGCATCCAAAGGCAGTACTCCAGGGGGGATTGCAGAAAGAGGCGCGACTTGCTTTTTGCCTGACTTCAGCTAGCAGGTCGCGTGCCAAGGATTCTAACCTGTGAGGTTGGCGGGCTGTAAAGCGATTATCGCGGGCACAAAAAAAGCACCGCAGGGGTGCTTGATTCGTGCTGTTGGTGCAGGCGTCTTCGCCGGCAAGGCCGGCTCCTACAGGGTATGCGGTGCCTGTAGGAGCCGGCCTTGCCGGCGAAGGGGCAGCAGGGTCTTAAGCCTGCGGCACCTCACGCATCGGCTTGCCCTTCACCGGTGCACCATTGGCCACATAGTACTTGGCCGTGCTGCGCGGCAATGGTTGGCGGCCACGGATCTTGTCGGCGATCTTCTCGGCCATCATGATCGTCGGCGCGTTCAGGTTGCCGGTGGTGATGATCGGCATGATCGAGGCATCCACCACGCGCAGGCCCTGCATGCCATGCACGCGGCCCTGGCCGTCGACCACCGCCATCTCGTCGATGCCCATCTTGCACGAGCACGATGGGTGGAACGCGGTCTCGGCGTGCTCGCGGATGAATGTGTCCAGCTGCTCGTCGGTCTGCACGTCGGCACCGGGGCTGATCTCGCGGCCACGGTAGGCGTCCAGCGCCGGCTGCGCCATGATCTCGCGGGTCAGGCGGATACCGTCACGGAACTCCTGCCAGTCCTGCTCGGTGGCCATGTAGTTGAACAGGATGCTCGGGTGCTGGCGCGGGTCCTTGGACTTGAGCTGGATACGCCCGCGGCTAGGCGAGCGCATCGAGCCCATGTGCGCCTGGAAGCCGTGTTCCTGCACGCCGTTGCTGCCGTTGTAATTGATCGCCACCGGCAGGAAGTGGTACTGGATGTTCGGCCATTCGAATTCCGGGCGCGAGCGGATGAAGCCGCCGGCCTCGAACTGGTTGCTGGCGCCGATGCCGGTGCCCGCGAACAGCCACTGTGCACCAATGGCCGGCTGGTTGTACCAGAGCAGCGACGGGTACAGCGACACCGGCTGGGTGCAGGCGTACTGCAGGTACAGTTCGAGGTGATCCTGCAGGTTCTCGCCCACGCCCGGCAGGTCGTGCACCACAGGGATGTTCAGGCTTTCGAGCAGGGCCGCCGGGCCCACGCCGGAGCGCTGCAGCAACTGTGGCGAGGCGATGGCGCCGCTGCACACGATGACTTCCTTGCGGGCACGGGCTTCGACGCGCTCTTCGCTGGCGCCCACCAGGTAGGTCACGCCCACGGCGCGCTTGCCTTCGAACAGCACGCGGTCGCTCAGGGCATGGGTGACGATGGTCAGCGTCGAGCGTTTCTTGGCGGTGTCCAGGTAGCCGCGGGCGGTGCTGGCGCGACGGCCCTTGGGCGTCACGGTGCGGTCCATCGGGCCGAAGCCTTCCTGCTGGTAGCCGTTCAGGTCTTCGGTGCGCGGGTAACCGGCCTGCACGCCGGCTTCGACCATGGCGTGGAACAGTGGGTTGTTGCCGGCTTTTGGCGTGGTGACGCTCACCGGGCCTTCGCCGCCATGGTAGTCGTTGGGGCCGATGTCACGGGTTTCGGCCTTGCGGAAATACGGCAGGCAGTCCAGGTAAGACCAGTCTTCCAGGCCTGGCAGCTTGGCCCAGCCGTCGTAGTCCATGGCGTTGCCGCGGATGTAGCACATGCCGTTGATCAGCGAGGAGCCGCCCAGGCCCTTGCCGCGGCCACATTCCATGCGGCGACCGTCCATGTGCGGCTCCGGGTCGGTCTCGTAGGCCCAGTTGTAGCGTCGGCCCTGCAACGGGAAGGCCAGTGCGGCCGGCATCTGGGTGCGGAAGTCGAAGCGGTAGTCCGGGCCGCCGGCTTCCAGCAGCAATACGGTGACGCCTTCGTCTTCGGTCAGGCGGGTCGCCAGGGTGTTACCGGCCGAGCCGGCCCCGACGATGATGTAGTCAAAAACGTGGGACATGTTGCGTACCCTCATAGGCAGTGAGCAGGGGAGCGGGGGAGGCGCCCGGACCTGGCGGCCCGGGCGCGGCTACACGGGTGCTTAGAACACCGAGGCGTAGTTGCCCAGCTCGACCTGTACCGACTTGATCCGCGTGTACTGGGCCAGCGAGCTGACACCGTTTTCACGGCCGACACCGGATTGCTTGTAGCCACCGACCGGCATCTCGGCCGGCGATTCGCCCCAGGCGTTGATCCAGCAGATGCCCGCTTCCAGCTGATGGATGATGCGGTGCGCGCGGCTGATGTCGTTGGTGCAGACACCGGCGGCCAGGCCGTAGTCGGTGTCGTTGGCGCGACGGATGACTTCTTCTTCGGTCTCGTAGGAGAGGATGCTCATCACCGGGCCGAAGATCTCTTCCTTGACGATGGTCATGTCGTCACGGCAGTCGGTGAAGACGGTCGGGGCCACGAAGGCGCCCTTGGCGAACTCGCCGTCGGTCAGGCGCTCGCCGCCACACAGTACGCGGGCACCTTCTTGCTTGCCCTTGGCGATGTAGCCCAGCACGCTTTCCATGTGGGCGAAGCTGACCAGCGGGCCGAAGTTGGTGTTCTCGTCCTGCGGGTTGCCGATGCGGATGCGCGCCACGCGCTCGGCGATCTTGGCTTCGAAGGCGGCTTTGAGCGAGGCCGGGATGAACACGCGGGTGCCGTTGGTGCACACCTGGCCCGAGCTGTAGAAGTTGGCCATCATCGCGATGTCGGCGGCGCGGTCCAGGTCGGCGTCTTCACAGATGATCAGTGGCGACTTGCCGCCCAGCTCCATGGTGACTTCCTTGAGCGAGGAGCTCGAGGCGCTGGCCATGACCTTCTTGCCGGTGGCGGTGCCGCCGGTGAACGAGACCTTCTCGATGCGCGGGTGTTCGGTGAGGTAGGTGCCGACGTCGCGGCCGCTGCCGGTCAGTACGTTGAACACGCCGTCCGGCAGGCCGGCCTCGGTGTAGATCTCGGCCAGTTTCAGGGTGGTCAGCGAGGTGACTTCCGAGGGCTTGAAGATCATCGCGTTGCCGGCGGCCAGGGCCGGGGCGGATTTCCACAGGGCGATCTGGATCGGGTAGTTCCAGGCGCCGATACCCACGGTCACGCCCAGCGGCTCGCGACGGGTGTACACGAACGAGCTGTCGCGCAGCGGGATCTGCTCGCCTTCGATGGCCGGCACCAGGCCTGCGTAGTATTCGAGCACGTCGGCACCGGTGACGATGTCGACGTAGCGGGTTTCGGAGTAGGACTTGCCGGTGTCCAGGGTTTCCAGTGCAGCCAGCTCGTCGTTGCGCTCGCGCAGGATGTCGACGGCGCGGCGCAGGATGCGCGAACGCTGCATGGCGGTCATGGCCGCCCAGACTTTCTGGCCGCGCTCGGCGCTTTCCACTGCGCGCTCCACGTCGGCCTGGTTGGCACGTTGCACCTGGGCGAGGACTTCGCCGTTGGCCGGGTTGATGGCGTCGAAGGTGGCGCCGCTGGAAGCGTCGACATAACCACCGTCAATGTAGAGTTTTTGCGTTTCGAAACGGGCCATAGTGTCCTCGCAAGTGCAGTGTGTGTCGGCTATCCGCGCTGTGCTCCTGCTTGTTTGGCACTCGCGACGCGCAGTGGTTCAGAGGCCGGGTCCTGTAGAGCCGGGCTGCTCTGTTTAGCCAGTTGTGAATCCATGTATTCGTAAGCGATCTGCTGCGCCTGGTCGGTATCGAAGGCATCTCCCGACAGCGCGCCGCGCAGCCACAGCCCGTCGATCAGGGCAGCCAGCCCGCGGGCCGCGCTGCGGGCTTCGGGCAGCGGCAACACACGGCGGAACTGGCAGCACAGGTTGGAATACAAGCGGTGATCGTTGATCCGCTGCAACCGGTGCAAAGACGGCTGGTGCATGCTGGCGGCCCAGAAGGCCAACCAGGTTTTCATTGCCGGGCCGTTGACCTGACTGGCGTCGAAGTTGCCCTCGACGATCACCTTCAGGTGGGCGCGCGGGGTGTCCTCCGTGAGCGCCTGGCGACGTGCCGCGACGTTGTCGATCAGCACGTTCATCAAGTACCGCATGGTCGCTGCGATCAGGCCGTTCTTGTCCTGGAAGTAGTGACTGATGATGCCGTTCGACACACCGGCCAAACGGGCGATCAGCGCAATGCTGGCGTCCCCCATGCCGACCTGGTCTACCGCCATCAACGTGGCTTCGATCAACTGCTGGCGGCGAATGGGTTGCATACCGACCTTGGGCATCTGGCAAATCTCCTCAGGCCTTCGGGCAGACGACAGGCGGCTGACTCGGCGAAGACCAGTCTATTTTGTTTTGATTGAACGTTCAATCAACAAAGAATAAGCTCTGCGACAATTCGCGCCATTGACAGGTTTTTGTGGCCCGTCACTGACGCCGATTGGCACCCTAAAAAGACGTGTAACCCCCGTAATGCAAGGCGTGCACGGGTTTAAACGAAACGTTGATCAGAATTGCCCAGCGGTGTCGCACCGTTCGGCGGGCCCTCGGATCGGGACCCTTTTTCTGTTTTTTTCAACGCAATCGGTTTGGGATCACGGTTTTTCAAGGTGCTTTTATAACACCTGACGCAGTGGGGCTATTGCACCAATTGCGCGGGTGACGGGTCGTTTCGTGTTTTCTCTCGCACTGCCTGGAGCATCTGTGCAATGAGTTCTGCCTCCCTGATAAAGACCCCTGCCGAGAGGGTCCGGGTCAACAGCGTGGTGTTCTACACCACGGCGCTGCTGATCCTGTTGTTGACTGCCTTGCTGATCGCCGCCCCGGACACGGCCGGTCAAATTCTCGGCCAGGCCCAAGCCTGGCTGTCGCGCAGCTTCGGCTGGTACTACATGCTGGTGATCGGCGGCTACCTGCTGTTCGTCATCGGGCTGGCGTTTTCCTCCTACGGCAAGCTCAAGCTTGGCGGCAAGGACGACAAGCCCGACTTCAGCTACGGTGCCTGGGCCGGCATGCTGTTCTCCTCCGGTATCGGTATCTCGCTGCTGTACTTTGGCGCGTCCGAACCGCTGGACCACTACTTCAACCCGCCTGCCGGTGCGCCGGCCAGCCTGGAGGCCGCACGCCAGGGCATGCAGCTGACCTTCCTGCACTGGGGCCTGCACGGCTGGGCGATCTATGCGCTGGTGGGCCTGGCCGTGGCCTACTTCGCCTATCGCCACAACCAGCCACTGGCCTTGCGTTCGGCGCTGTACCCGCTGGTGGGTGAGCGCTGGGTCAAGGGGGCTGCCGGGCACACCGTGGACATCTTCGGCATGTTCGTGACCCTGCTGGGCCTGGTGACAAACCTGGGCATCGGTGCGATGCAGGTGTCCTCGGGCCTGGAGTACCTGTTCGGCATGCAGCACAGCAACACCAACCTGCTGATGGTGATCCTGGTGATGAGCACCGTGGCCACGATCGCGGCGGTGTCGGGCGTGGAGAACGGCATTCGCCGCCTGTCCAACCTGAACATCCTGCTGTTCAGCGGCTTGCTGCTGTTCGTGCTGTTGTTCGGTGACACCCTGCACCTGCTCAACGGGTTCGTGCAGAACATCGGCGACTACCTCAACGGCGTGATCCTCAAGACCTTCGACCTGTACGTGTACGAAGGCAACAACGCCAGGTCCGAAGGCTGGCTGGGCCTGTGGACCCTGTTCTACTGGGCCTGGTGGATTTCCTGGGCCCCGTTCGTGGGCATGTTCATCGCGCGTATCTCCCGTGGCCGCACCGTGCGCGAACTGGTGGCCGGCGTGCTGCTGATTCCGCTGGGCTTTACCCTGGCGTGGCTGTCGATCTTCGGCAACACCGCGCTGGACCTGGTGATCAACCACGGTGCGGTGGAGCTTGGGCGCACGGCGGTGGAACAACCGGCGATGTCGATCTACCAGCTGCTGGAGCACTTCCCGGCGGCCAAGATCGTGGTTGGTGTGGCGGTGTTCGTCGGCTTCGTGCTGTTCCTCACCCCGGCTGACTCGGGCGCGGTGATGATGGCCAACCTGTCGTGCAAGGGCGGCGACGTGGACGAGGATGCCCCGCACTGGCTGCGTATCCTGTGGTCGGCGATCATCACCCTGGTGACCATCGGGCTGTTGCTGGTGGGCAACTTCCAGGCCATGCAGACCATGGTGGTACTGGCCGGGCTGCCGTTCTCGGTGGTGCTGGTGGTGTTCATGTTCGGCCTGTTCAAGGCCATGAAGCAGGACACCCAGGTCGAGCAGGAGCAGGCCGAACTGGCGGCGCGTGGCCGTCGCGGCTTCAGCGAGCGCCTCACCCAGCTGGACCTGCAGCCGACCCAGGCGATGGTGCAGCGCTTCATGGACAAGCAGGTGAGCCCGGCGCTGAAAGAGGCGGCGGTGCAGTTGCAGGGCATGGGCCTGCAGGTGCAGAGCCGCGTCGGCCAGTCGCGCGAGGCGATGGGCTTGCGCATCGAGATGGAGGAGGGCAACCCGTTCGTCTACGAAGTGAGCCTGGACGGCTACCTGGCGGCGCCGAGCGAAGCGCCGGCGCAGGGTGAAGGCGACGTGCGCCAGCGTTACTACCGGGCCGAGGTGTACCTGCACAACGGCAGCCAGGAGTACGACCTGATGGGCTTTACCGTTGAGCAGATCACCCGCGACGTGCTGGATCAGTTCGAGAGCCATCGCCAGTTGCTGGGGCGTGTGTACAGCTGATGGCAGATAGCTGAATGAAGAAGGGCCCTGCCGGTGACGGCAGGGCCTTTTTTTTGCTGGCGATGCGTTGGCGTTCTACAGCGCTGACGAACGATAAATAAATTAAAAGGTTTGCTGGCTGGCGACTAGGGAAAGCACGAAAAAGTCGATTCTCGACTTTTAACAACTGCGCAACTTCTTGCACAGTGCTGCGCAAGAAGTTGCGCACTTTTTCGGGTTTTGCCTTTCCCAAGGCCAGCGGGTTAAAACGTGCAGCGGGTACAGTTGCACTGGGAACAGCAGAAAGTATTAGGGTTGCAGGATTCGATGTAATCAGTGATCCGACGAATAAATTTCCCAATCATGCGAGAATTATTCACCCGGATGGAAGGGATGGATTCAGTGACGAAAATTTAGTCGGTCTATCAAATGTGCTGGGGGATGAAACGAGATGTCAATAGCTGAAGAGCTGTTTTATTTATTTGATAAAGAAGATAAGTGCTTGGGGCAGATCATATTGCAGGTTGGTGACAACCCCAAGAAGCAAGGGAGGTTCTCTCCAGTCAAAGAGTTCTCGAGGTACCGGAATTTGTTCAAAGAGCTTGAAAGTGCGGCAAATGCTATGCTGTTTAGTCATGTAGACGAAATAGAAGAAAAAATCGCCTTGCTAGGTTTCTACGTCAAATCAGAGGGGTCGGAAATTAAACTAAAAATAAAAGGGCTTCAAATAATGAGAGGGTGGGCAATTTTTGAAGTTGGACAGGCACGTTAAAGTCGATAAATAAAGTTGCACTTAAATGAAGTGTTTTTTGGCTCTAAAGTAATTGTATGCGTTTAGGCCTCTACAAGAAGGCCCCTTCGGATGCCAGAGACGTTTACTTATGCTCCAAGCTGACAGCCCATGCTGAATGACCGGTATGGCAGTGAATAAAGTACTACCTCTTCGAGCCAGGCCGTGGCATCACTCCGCTGGAACGAACCATGTTATTAAATTCTTGGTGAAAACAATGTTGAGAACTACATTTTTCGAAATATTTAATATTTTTTTGGATAAATTAACATTTGAGGATTTAGAGGTTCTTGGGCTGCCTGATATGGAGCGCTCCACCCTAGAGGACTACGGGTATGAATTGGTGGGTGATAAGTCAGACTGTCACGCTTACGAAAAAGAAATTATTGTGCCTCATGGAAATACTGGGCTTAGTCTGATGCACAAGTTGTATTTTTTTGCAGATGAATCTGTCGGCACTGGATTGGGTGTTGAGCCGAAGGTTAGATTAACCACGCTGCTGAAAGCGTATTGGGATTATCGAGACTTACGGGGCGGATCGCTCGATAATATAAGTTTTTATTTCTGGGATGGTAATGATGAGGGCGCTGTTGTGTTTGAGGAAAACATAGTGGTCAGATTTGGTTTTCGCCAGAACAGGGGTGCATACTTGATTGATAATGTGGAAAGTGGTCTGGATAGAGTTGGTAGTGTTCCTGGTGTTTCAGTAAGAAGCGTAAAAAAATACATGAATTCGTTTGAGCTGGATTGTGCTATCAGTAGGCGTGAGGTAAGTAAATATCCTTATGCATTTTCAAGGTTAGTTGGCTTTTTGTGCAAAAATAGCAGGAGGTTTTAATATGCCCCTATAAAAATAGAAGTGTGAGTCTTGTGTATAAGCTCTGTTTTTATGGAAGCAGTGTTTTCGGAGGCGGGCTAAGTATTGAATTGTCATTAATTGGGAAATCGCACCCTTTACTACGCCCCCACAGCGTCAATACGAGAATTACGCCCCCCATGACCGCCCCACCATAAGCGGCTGTCAGCATGAGAATAGACAGTTTTTACTTTCAAACTTGAAAACCCTGCCCCACAGTTCAAACTTGCCAGAAAAAGAATTCATATCGACGTCTTGCCCTCACGGCCCCCTCGCTGGCAAGTCATGCGCTGACCTTGCCGGCGAAGAAGCCATCCGCTTCACCCCAGATTCTTGCCCAACAACGCGTGATACAGCTCGCTGTCGCCCAATATCCCCACCACCTGATTCCCTTCCTGCAACACCAGCTTGTTCCCCGTCTGATACCGAATCTGCAACGCCTCACGCATGCCGATATTGGCATTCACCAGCGTCGGCTTGCGCTCCAGCCCCTCCACCGCCTCACCCGGCGCCCAGTTCTGCAAGGCCATGCCGTTGACGCCCTGGCGCGCGCCCCTGATGGTGTTGCCCTCGGCCAGGTCCAGCCAAGAATCACCACCCGGGTCCAGGCATACCGAACCGTTGATGCGCTTGCACTTGTCCAGCGTGCGCATCAGGCTGCGCCCGCACAGCACGTTGAGCGGGTTGGTATGCGCGACAAAGGTACGCACATACTCGTCCGCCGGGTTGAGCACGATCTCCTCGGGCTTGCTGTACTGGATGATGCGCCCGTCCTTCATGATCGCGATGCGGCTGCCGAGCTTTAGGGCCTCGTCCAGGTCATGGCTGACGAACACGATGGTCTTGGCCAGCTTGCGTTGCAGCTCAAGCAGCTCGTCCTGCAGGCCCTGGCGGATCAGCGGGTCGAGCGCCGAGAACGGTTCGTCCATCAGCAGGATGTCGGCGTCCATCGCCAGCGCCCGGGCCAGGCCCACGCGCTGCTGCATGCCGCCCGACAGCTCGTCGGGCTTCTTGTTGCGCCACTGGGTCAGGCCCACCAGCTCGAGCTTCTCGTCCACCAGCTTGCGCCGCTCCTTCTCGGGCCGGCCCTGCATCTCCAGGCCGAAACTGATGTTCTCGCGTACCGTCAGCCAGGGCATCAGGGCGAACTTCTGGAACACCATGGCGATACGCTGGGTGCGCATCATCTTCAGCTCGGCCGGGGTGCAGTGGGCAATGTCGATCTGTGCGCCTTCATGCTCGACGAACAGCTTGCCGCGGCTCACCGTGTTCAGGCCGTTGATGCAGCGCAGCAGGCTCGACTTGCCTGAACCCGACAGGCCCATCAGCACGCAGATCTCGCCCTTGTTGATGTCCAGGCTGGCTTTCTCGACGCCGACCACCAGGCCGGTCTTCTTCAGGATCTGTTCACGCGTGAGGCCCTGGTCCAGCAGGCTGAGCGCCTCACGCGGGTGGCGCGAGAAGATCACGTCGACCTCTTCGAAGCGAATGATGCTCATGCTTCACTCCTTGCCGGTGCGTCCGGTTGCTTGCAGATACGGTCGAGCATGATCGCCAGCAGCACGATCGCCAGCCCCGCCTCGAAGCCCAGCGCGATATCGGCGGTGTTGAGTGCGTTGACCACCGGTTTGCCCAGACCGTCGGCGCCCACCAGCGCGGCGATCACCACCATCGACAGCGACAGCATGATGCACTGGGTGACCCCCGCCGCGATGCTGGGCATGGCATGCGGCAGCTCGATGCGCGAGAGCAGCTGGCGCCGCGAGCAGCCGAACGCCTTGCCGGCATCCAGCAGTTCCTGCGGCACGTCGCGGATGCCCAGGTAGGTCAGGCGGATGGGCGCGGCAATCGCGAACACCACCGTCGAGATCAGCCCCGGCACTACGCCCAGGCCGAACAGGGTCAGGGTCGGGATCAGGTACACGAACGTGGGCACCGTCTGCATCAGGTCGAGTACCGGGCGCATGGCGGTGTAGAACATCGGCTTGTGTGCCGCCAGGATGCCCAGCGGCACGCCGATGGCCACGCACACGAAGGTGGCGAACAGCACCTGGGCCAGGGTTTCCATGGTTTCCTGCCAGTAGCCGAGGTTGAGAATCAGCAGGAACGACAGCGCGCAGAATACGGTGAGCGCCCATTTGCGCTGGATCAGGTGAGCGATCAGGGCCACCAGGGCAATCAGGACGAATGGGTTGAACCAGGTCAGCGCCCCGGTCACCCCGTGAATCATGAACTCCAGCGCCTCGGCGAAGGCGTCGAAGTAGTTGGCGCCGTGTTGCGTCAACCACTCGACGAAGGCCGCGATGTGCTGGCCCAGGGGTATTTTTTGATCGATCAGCATGATAGCGAGCGTCCACCTGCAAGGGATTGGAAACAACCCGCGCCGGGCAATCGCCCCCCGGCGCGGGGCGTGCTTACTGCGTCAGCTTGGCCTTGGCCGCCTCCAGGCCCGGTTTGCCATCCACGGTGGTCACGCCGGCCAGCCAGGTGTCGAGCACCTGCGGGTTCTGCTTGAGCCAGGCCTTGGCGGCGACGTCGGGCTTGACCTTGTCGTCGAGCACCTTGCCCATCAGGGTGCTTTCCATGTCCAGGGTGAAGGAGAGGTTCTTGAGCAACTGGCCGACGTTGCTGCACTCCTGGCTGTAGCCCTTGCGTGTGTTGGTGAGCACGGTGGCCTTGCCGTAGTCGGGGCCGAAGAAGTCGTCGCCGCCTTCGAGGTATTTCATCTTGAAGCGCGTGTTCATCGGGTGCGGTTCCCAGCCGAGGAACACCACGTCGGTGCCACGGCGCTGGGCACGGTCGACTTGCGCGAGCATGCCGGCCTCGCTTGACTCCACTACCTTGAAGCCGGCGTCCTTCAAGCCGAAGGCATTCTTGTCGATCATGCTCTGGATGGTGCGATTGCCGTCGTTGCCCGGCTCGATGCCGTAGATCTTGCCGTCCAGCTCCTTCTTGAATTTCGCGATGTCGGCGAAGTTCTTCAGGCCCTTGTCATACAGCGCCTGGGGCACGGCCAGGGTGTACTTGGCATTCTCCAGGTTGGCACGCACGGTCTCGACGGTGCCGGCATCGCGGTACAGCTTGATGTCGTTTTCCATGGTCGGCATCCAGTTGCCGAGGAACACGTCCATGTTCTTGCCGTCGGCCAGCGACTTGTAGGTCACCGGTACCGAGATCATGGTGGTGCGGGTCTTGTAGCCGAGCGCTTGGAGCACCGCACTGGTGACTGCAGTGGTCACGGTGATGTCGGTCCAGCCGACGTCGGAGAAGTTGACGGTGTGGCACTGCTCGGGCTCCACGGCCTGGGCCAGCGCCGGCAGGCTCAGCAGCGCGGCCAGCAACAGCGGGGGTGAACCTTTCATGGTGGACTCCTGGTTTTTTCGGATGTCCCACGGGACAGGGGCCGTGCAATCGAGTCGGTACCGATCATCTAACAGCGAAAATCAAACGCCTACCGGGTGCGTCGTATCCAGTACAGGCAGGGTCGCATCCAGTGCCAATGAGGTCGCTTACAGTGTCGTCGGCCTCGAAAAACGCGGTTCTGGCGCATGTGCACCGCAAAAAAACGGCGCAGGTCCTGCCCTGGCAACGGGCGGCGCTGCTGGACAAGAGCGCGTCGGTTGCAGACGTCGTGGTCGCTGACAAAAGCCTGATGATGCGCGAAACCGGCGGATTGCCGCCTTTTCAGCGTAGCAGCCAGAGGTACGCGGCATGGCCATCAGTGTGTTCGACCTGTTCAAGATCGGTGTCGGCCCTTCAAGCTCGCACACCGTCGGCCCGATGCGCGCCGCAGCGCTGTTCGTGCAGGGGCTGCGCGAGCGCAACCTGCTGGCCCGGGTGCGGCGTATCGAGGTGCGCCTGTACGGCTCGCTGTCGGCCACCGGCATCGGTCACGGCAGTGACAACGCGGTGATCATGGGCCTGATGGGCGAATGGCCGGACGCCATCGACCCGGCGCAGATCGCCCCGCGCATCGCCACGCTGCGCGAAACCGACAGCCTGCTGCTGGACGGACGCTGGCCGGTCGGCTTCGTCTGGGCCCGCGACATGCGCCTGCTGGACGAGAACCTGCCGTACCACCCCAACGCCCTGACCCTGATCGCCGAGGGCGAGCAGGGCGAGCTGCACCGCGATACCTACTACTCGGTGGGCGGCGGCTTCGTGGTGGACGCGGCGCAGGCGGCCAGCGGTGTGCTGGACGCCGACACCACCGTGCTGCCCTACGACTTCAACAGTGCCGTGGAACTGCTGGATTTGTGCCGGCAGCACGACCTGCGCGTGTCGCAACTGATGCTGGAGAACGAAAAGGTGTGGCGCAGCGAGGTTGAAATCCGTGCCGGGCTCATGACCCTGTGGCGGGCCATGCAGGCCTGTGTCGAAAACGGCCTGCGCCACGAGGGCATCCTGCCGGGCGGGCTCAATGTGCGCCGTCGCGCGGCACGCCTGCACCGCAGCCTGCAGGAGCTGGGCAAGCCCAACGTGATCGGCTCCACCCTCAGTGCCATGGAGTGGGTCAACCTGTATGCGCTGGCGGTCAACGAGGAAAACGCCGCAGGCGGGCGCATGGTCACCGCCCCCACCAACGGCGCGGCAGGCATCATCCCGGCGGTGCTGCACTACTACATGCGCTTCAGCGACGAGGTCAGCGAAGCCAGCGTGGTGGACTTCTTTCTGGGCGCGGCGGCGGTGGGCATCCTGTGCAAGAAGAACGCGTCGATCTCCGGCGCCGAAGTCGGCTGCCAGGGCGAGGTCGGCTCGGCCTGCGCAATGGCGGCGGCGGGCCTGGCCGAAGTGCTCGGGGCCACCCCGGCGCAACTGGAGAACGCCGCCGAGATCGGCCTGGAACACAACCTGGGGCTGACCTGCGATCCGGTTGGCGGGCTGGTGCAGGTGCCGTGCATCGAGCGCAACGCGATTGCCGCGGTCAAGGCGATCAACGCCGCGCAAATGGCCTTGCGCGGTGACGGCGAGCACTTCATCTCCCTCGACCGGGTGATCCGCACCATGCGCGACACCGGCGCCGACATGCACGACAAGTACAAGGAAACCTCTCGCGGCGGGCTGGCGGTGAACGCCATCGAATGCTGAGGCGTGGCTGCGCCGTTTTGGCCCATCGCTTTGAGCGTGCGCTGCGTTTTGGCGCGCCCCGGCCGATGGCGATTCACTGGCCAGGCCACCCCTTCCAGCACGCGCGGTGACACCGCGCGTTGTCGTTTCTGGGCATCCTTCCCACAAGTGCTACCCAATTTCACAACGGGACTACAGACAGGCTTTGGCCCGGCCTTTTGCGTTTAAAAGCGACCCTGCGGGCGTGGGCGAACTAGACACATCGCGATGTCGTTTTCAGGTGTTGTTGAATGCGTATTCAAGTTTGGGCATGGCATTTGCGTTGGGTTTGGCAAAGCCCCTGCAATCGAACCGGGGCCATGACAAAAAGCCCGAGCCTGAGGCACACCCTGCATTGTGTGAGGAGAGATCGCGATGACGTCGTACAACTCCGCAACCCCAAACCAGAACCGCACCCCCCAATCCATCGGTTTCCTGCTGCTGGACAACTTCACGCTGATCTCCCTGGCCTCCGCGGTCGAGCCGCTGCGCATGGCCAACCAGTTGTCGGGTCGCGAGCTGTATCGCTGGAGCACACTGAGCGTGGATGGCGGTCAGGTGTGGGCCAGCGACGGCCTGCAGATCACTCCTGATTCGGCGATGCATGCGGCGCCGGCGATGGACACCGTGATCGTGTGTGGCGGCATCGGCATCCAGCGCACCGTGACCCGTGAACATGTGACCTGGCTGCAGAGCCAGGCCCGCCAGTCGCGTCGGCTGGGGGCGGTGTGTACCGGCAGCTGGGCGCTGGCCTGTGCGGGGCTGCTCGATGGCTTCGATTGCAGCGTGCACTGGGAGTGCCTGGCCGCGATGCAGGAGGCCTTCCCGCGGGTGAGCATGAGCACGCGCCTGTTTACCCTGGACCGCAACCGCTTCACCAGCTCGGGCGGCACCGCGCCGCTGGACATGATGCTGCACCTGATCAGCCGCGATCATGGCCGCGAGCTGTCGGCGGCGATCTCGGAGATGTTCGTGTACGAGCGTATCCGCAACGAGCAGGACCACCAGCGCGTGCCGCTCAAGCACATGCTCGGTACCAACCAGCCCAAGCTGCAGGAAATCGTGGCGCTGATGGAGGCCAACCTCGAAGAGCCGATCGACCTGGACGAACTGGCGGTGTACGTGGCGGTGTCGCGGCGTCAGCTGGAGCGGTTGTTCCAGAAGTACCTGCATTGTTCGCCGTCGCGCTATTACCTGAAGCTGCGGCTGATTCGTGCGCGGCAGCTGCTCAAGCAGACGCCGATGTCGATCATCGAGGTGGCGTCGGTGTGCGGGTTCGTGTCCACGCCGCACTTTTCCAAGTGCTACCGGGAATACTTCGGGATACCGCCGCGTGATGAGCGGGTAGGCTCGAACACGGCCCAGCAGGTGGCGATGATGCCGCTGCCGCAGGCGCTGGTGCTGTCGCCGCTGGCCGGGCCGATGTCGGCGCTGAGTCAGGCGCGCAATGAGTCGACGTTTGCCAGTGTGAGGCTGTAGACCAGGCCGACCGCATCGCAGGTCAAGCCCGCTCCCACCGGTACATCGCTGCTCTGAAGGGCAGTGAAGCGCCTGTGGGAGCGGGCTTGGCCCGCGATGGGGTCAACCGTGAAGGCTTTTGTGGTTCGCCAGCGCCGGCAGCAACTGCTTGTCGATCGCCTGGCGCACCGCCGGCAGGATCGTCGCGCTGCCGGTGTACAACTGCTCCACCAGGCCGCGCAGGGCCCGGGCGCGTTCCGCGCTCAAGCCGCGTACCGCACATTCGCAGGCCTGCTCGGCGCTAGCGCCGGCAGGCATCTCGAAGCCCAGGGCGCGCAGTTGGCCCAGCAGGTCGTCCTGATCGATCAAATCGGCGTGCATCATGGCGGTTGTCCTTGTTCGAGGCGAAGGGTGCCCCGATTCTGGGAGCGCTGCGCGGTGGCGACAAGGGGCATGGCCAGCATACCTATGAACAGGTCGTTTTTGGCTAGATCAGTGACGTGCGCAGGCGCCCTCAGCCGCGCTTGAGCAGCGCCGCACAGGCGCTCTTGTAGGCCTCATGCTGATACTTGTTCAGCGTTCCCGGCAGCTCGAGATTGTGCTTCTTGGCCTGGGCGCTGACGGTCTGCGGCGACACCAGCTCCACCGTGCAGTTGTCCAGCAACTGCAGCACGCCCTCGATCTTGAAGGTGGTCGGGCCGCCGGCAAAGTCGCCTTTCTTGCTACGCTTCTTGATCGCCAATTGCCCGATGCCATGCTCGCTGACAAAGGCTCTGACCTGTGCGGCGAATGCCTTTACCTGGGCGGCATCCTCGTCATCCTCCAGGCCGATCTTCTTGGTGGCCACGCCAACGTGCACGGGCTGGCCGGCGTCCAGGCTGGCCACGGCCAGCAGGGCTTCGCTGCCCTTGATTTCGATGCCGCAGATTTTCATGGGGTGCCTCAATCGGAGTTTTGCAGGCCAAGGGACTGCAGGTATTCGGAGCGGTCGTCGCTGCGTTGCGCCAGGCAGGTGTTCAGTGCGGCGTCGTACTCCTTGCCCGGTGTGCTGTCGAAGGTCTCGACCTTGCAGTCGGCGTCGCGTACTTGCTTCCACAGGTTCTGGGCGGCGTTCAGGCGGTTGCTCAGTTCGGTGATCTTCGCACCCTGGCCGGCATACTGTTCCTTGATGCGTTCGAGCAGGTCGCCGAAGGCGGCGTTCAGCTCGCGTTCGGCGACCGTACGGCTGTAGGCGGCGCAGGCGTAGTTCTGCTGGGCCGTCTCGACGTTGTCGCACGGGGTGGGAGCGTCACTTTCCTCGGCGTGCACGGCAAAGGCCAACGGCGCCAGCAGCAGCCATACCATCGATTTCATCAGCGACATCCTCGCAACCGGTGTGTGGAAGGTGGGGGTCGATTCTCGCTCAGTGCCAGGCTAAATGACAGAGACCCGTCGCCCGACGCTAAGCGGTTTCATTCAGGTCCTCCCAGCCTCGATGAAACTGGTCGAAAAGATCGGCGTACATCTTGCCCAAGGGGTACTCCCTGTACTCCGAGCGCTCGAAACGCAACAGGCGGGTACGCAGCGTTACCTGCTCCAGGTCCAGGTATTCGCCCGGGTCCCAGCGGCTGGCCGTGTTCAGGTTGCTCAACAGGGCCTCGATAGCGAATTGGGCGGCGATGAAATTGATGCCTTCCTTGCTGAACCGGGCATAACGCTGGCGCAGGGCAAACAGCGAGACGCTGTTGCGGGTCAGGTCACAATCGGCACGGGGCTGCAGTTCTACGCACAGCGAGCCCTGGATGGCATCAAACGCCATGAGCACCGAAACAAAGTCGTGTTCCGGGTGGTAGCACTCGAAGTTGACGGACTCCTGGTCGAAATAAGGATGCAAGTGCTTGTGGAGGAAGAAGTCCGCTTCGCCTTTGAGCGACGAGTTGCACGCGTAGCAACTGGGGATGAGATTGGCGAGGGTCAGGCCCAGGTGCGGGTAAAGCGCCTTGGGATAAAAGTGGTCGAGCGTTGGACGCATCGCCCCCTGGCCGTCCCTGAACAGGGTGTGCGCATAGTTGTAGTTGCAGTACGGGCAGGTGGCGAGTTGCGAGCTGGCACACAAGGCGTAGGCGTCCCAGTGGTCAGGCATGGGCTTTCGGGGTTTGGCACTGAACGTGTCGTAATTGAACACGCGCTTGAGGTCGCTGAGCAGATCGGCGTAGACCTCATCCGTCATGAACTGCCGACAGTCCAGCAACTCATGAATGGACCATTCCATTTGCGCGCGGCTGTCCGAGAGGATGGCCTTTTCGACATCAGCCACAAAGGTGCGGCTGTACCAGTTCTTTGCCTTGGGACGATCGTTGTTGACGAACGCCGTAATCCGTTCCTGCAGGTACTGCGTATGCCGCGGCCTTGCCGCACGCCAGTTGTCGGGCATGGAAATGATCATTGGCTTTGGTGCTCTGTGTGCGGCACCAGGCGCTGCAGTTCGCGCTGGATGATCGGGTCGTCCACCACCGATATCAGGTACTTCTCCTGAGGGCCATATGTGCCGGCTTTCAGCGCGGCAATCGCGGCATTGATCCGGCGCACGGCGAATTCGCCGATAGTGACAGCGCCGAAGGAGCGGTTGAGGATGGCGTGCAGCGGTGCGGCAAAGGAGGGCGAGGTGGTGTCGGGCTCGATGAAGTCATCGTTGCTCGCGGCCCGGCCTTTGTTTTGCGCGTGGTCCTCCAGGTTCAACTGGCACACAAATTCGCCGGGCACATCGGAAGCCAGCAGCGGGGAATGGGAGGCGATGATCAATTGCAGGAGGGTCAGTCCGAAGGTGTGCTTGCACTCGCTGAGAAATTTGTTCATTTGCCAGATGTACTTGCGTTGCCACGCCAGGTGCAAAAAGGCGTCGCCTTCATCGATCAGCACCAGCAGTTTGGTGATCGGCTCGCGCGGGGAGGCGCGGTTGCCGGCTGGCGGCGCGGCCAGGCGCTTGATCGCTTCGTACAGGGAAATGATCTGGTTGAAGATCGCCCATTGGCCGGAGCTCATGCCAGGCAGGACCATTTCGAACGGTCCTTCCCGATCCGAGGCAAAATGCAGGCGCTCCTGCTCATTGGTCAAGGCGTACTGGTACACGCCACGTGGGCCTTTTTCGAATGCGAAGTTGTCCAGGCGTTCGAGGATGTACCTGAACAGGCGGCGGCTTCCCACGTGTTTCTTTTGTTGCAAGGAGCCAGGGTCAATGTGCTGGAAGTAGCTTGAGGGCAAGTGTTCGTCGATCAGCGCGATGTAGCTCAGAATGTCGTAGTTCTGTTTCTGCATGTGGTGGAACGTGGCGCAGAGTGCCGTCAGGACGTTTGATGCCGCGGGCTCCCTCGTGCGCAGGTCGTCCAGCACATAGCCACTCAGAAGGCTAAGTTCACGCTTGTACTGATTCTGCAGGTACGTCAGCTCGCGCTGATCGCCGTTGAAGTCGGAAAACCGCTCCAGGCGCGCCTTCAGATCGCGTATCGATCGCAGCTGCGGCTGGTGGCGCTTGCTGGCATAGCGGCCCTTTTCATCCTCCACCAGTGCCAAGGCCAGAAAATCACCGACCTTTTTTTCATCTGCACGCAATTTGACCAGCAGGTTTATCTTCAGCCCGAAGCTCTCGATGATTTCGCGGTGTTCATACAGTTGAAGCAGATCCTGCTCCCGACGCTGTGATGCATCCACAAAGTGCTTCTGCGCGCGAAAGGCGATCCGGTTCTGCACCGGCGTGTAATACACAACGCCCCAGTCCTGAGGCTTGCGCTGATCGACATAGTTGAACACCAGTTGGCAGTCACTGCCGAAATCCGGCAGCCTGCGGCTGGCGAACTGCTCTACCGTGCGCTGCAGAAAGCGGCTCTTGCCCGACCCGTTGGGCCCGATGATCAGCGACACCGAATCAATGTCGAACAGGTTGAAGCTTTCCCGCGTGCGCAGGTGAAGGACGTGGCCGTCCTGTTCGATCGACGTCAGCATGGTCTGGCATTCCTTGTCTGAACACGACGCCGGGCGGGCGTCGGGCAAACCGCTATTTGAGCCGATTCTTGCGCGTCGCGAAAGCGGCCAACGGCCAATGGCCATGCCGGCCTTTGTCGCACCTTGACGTTTTCGGCAATTCCCCTGTCGTTTTTGCATCCTGGCGACCTGGCGCCTAGGCATATGCTGGCCCCAAAGCGCCGGCAGACGATTCGGCGCCGCAACGTCATACAAGGGGACAGCCTGATGAGCCCGGCCGAATTGCACGCAGACAGCATCGTTATCGACGGGCTGATCATCGCCAAGTGGAACCGCGAGCTGTTCGAGGACATGCGCAAGGGCGGCCTCACCGCCGCCAACTGCACTGTCTCGGTGTGGGAGGGCTTTCAGGCCACCATCAACAGCATCGTCGCCAGCCAGAAGCTGATTCGCGAAAACAGCGACCTGGTACTGCCGGTACGCACTACCGCCGACATCCGCAAGGCCAAGGAGCAGGGCAAGACCGGCATCCTCTTCGGCTTTCAGAACGCCCATGCCTTCGAGGACCAGCTCGGCTACGTGGAGATCTTCAAGCAGCTGGGCGTGGGCATCGTGCAGATGTGCTACAACACCCAGAACCTGGTGGGTACCGGCTGCTATGAGCGCGACGGCGGGTTGTCCGGCTTCGGTCGCGAAATCGTCGCCGAGATGAACCGCGTGGGGGTCATGTGCGACCTGTCCCACGTCGGCTCCCGAACCAGCGAGGAAGTCATCCTCGAATCGAAAAAGCCGGTGTGCTATTCCCACTGCCTGCCCTCCGGGCTCAAGGAGCACCCGCGCAACAAGTCCGATGCCGAGTTGAAGTTCATCGCCGACCATGGCGGCTTTGTCGGCGTGACCATGTTCGCGCCGTTTCTGGCCAAGGGTATCGACGCGACCATCGACGACTACGCCGAGGCCATCGAATACACCATGAACCTGGTGGGTGAAGACGCCATCGGCATCGGCACCGACTTCACCCAGGGCCACGGCCAGGACTTCTTCGAGTACCTGACCCACGACAAGGGCTATGCGCGCCGCCTCACCAGCTTCGGCAAGATCATCAACCCGCTGGGCATCCGCACCGTGGGCGAATTTCCCAACCTCACCGAAACCCTGCTCAAGCGCGGCCACCCCGAGCGGGTGGTGCGCAAGATCATGGGCGAGAACTGGGTCAATGTCCTGAAAGACGTCTGGGGCGAGTAACCCCACGCCTCACCCAGCCGCATCCTTTTTCTTTTATGGAGTTCAGTTTCCATGGCCAAGATCGCCCCGCAATTGCCCATCGAAGTCGACAGCGAAACTGGTGTGTGGACCAGCGACGCGCTGCCGATGCTGTACGTGCCGCGGCATTTCTTCGTCAACAACCACATGGGCATCGAAGAGGTGCTGGGCGCCGACGCCTACGCCGAGATTCTGTACAAGGCCGGCTACAAGTCGGCCTGGCACTGGTGCGAGAAGGAGGCCGAATGCCACGGCCTGCAGGGCGTGGCGGTGTTCGAGCACTACATGAAGCGCCTGTCGCAACGCGGCTGGGGGCTGTTCACGATCCAGGACATCGACCTCGACAGGGGTACCGCCAGCGTCAGGCTCGAACACTCGGCCTTCGTCTATGTGTACGGCAAGGTCGGGCGCAAGGTCGACTACATGTTCACCGGCTGGTTCGCTGGCGCCATGGACCAGATCCTGGCGGCCCGCGGCAGCCCCCTTCGCACGGTCGCCGAGCAGGTCTACGGCGGTTCGGAACACGGCCACGACGACGGCCTGTTCATCGTCAAGCCCCTGTAAGTCGAGGAACCCGCCATGGCTTTCGAAGCAATGTTCCAGCCGCTGCAGATCGGCAAGCTGACCATCCGCAACCGGGTACTGAGCACCGCACACGCCGAGGTGTACGCCACCGACGGCGGCATGACCACCGAGCGCTACGTGAAGTACTACGAAGAGAAGGCCAAAGGCGGTATCGGCCTGGCCATCTGCGGTGGTTCGTCGGTAGTGGCCATCGACAGCCCGCAGCAGTGGTGGGCCTCGGTCAACCTGGCCACCGACCGCATCATCCCGCACTTCAAGAACCTGGCCGACGCCATGCACAAGCACGGCGCCAAGATCATGATCCAGATTACCCACATGGGCCGGCGCTCGCGCTGGGACGGCTATCACTGGCCGACCCTGATGTCGCCCTCGGGCATCCGCGAACCGGTGCACCGCGCCACCTGCAAGACCATCGAGCCGGAGGAGATCTGGCGCGTGATCGGCAACTACGCGCAGGCCGCGCGCCGCGCCAAGGAAGGCGGGCTGGACGGGGTGGAACTGTCGGCAGTGCACCAGCACATGATCGACCAGTTCTGGAGCCCGCGGGTCAACAAGCGCACCGATGAATGGGGCGGCAGCTTCGAGAACCGCATGCGCTTCGGCCTGGAAGTGCTCAAGGCGGTGCGCGAGGAAGTCGGCCCCGACTTCTGCGTGGGCATGCGCATCTGCGGCGACGAGTTCCACCCCGATGGCCTCAGCCACGAGGACATGAAGGAAATCGCCAGGTACTACGACGCTACCGGCATGCTGGACTTCTTCGGCGTGATCGGCTCGGGCTGCGACACCCACAACACCCTGGCCAACGTGATCCCCAACATGAGCTTCCCGCCCGAGCCGTTCCTGCACCTGGCGGCGGGCATCAAGGAGGTGGTGAGCGTGCCGGTGATGCACGCGCAGAACATCAAGGACCCCAACCAGGCCACGCGCATTCTGGAGGGCGGCTACGTGGACATGGTCGGCATGACCCGCGCGCACATCGCCGACCCGCACCTGATCGCCAAGATCAAGATGGGCCAGATCGACCAGATCAAGCAGTGCGTGGGCGCCAACTACTGCATCGACCGCCAGTACCAGGGCCTGGACGTGCTGTGCATCCAGAACGCCGCCACTTCGCGGGAATACATGGGCGTGCCGCACATCATCGAGAAATCCGCCGGCCCCAGACGCAAGGTGGTGGTGGTCGGTGCCGGCCCGGCCGGCATGGAGGCGGCGCGGGTGGCGGCCGAGCGCGGGCATGACGTGACCCTGTTCGAGAAGAAGGAGGCGATCGGCGGGCAGATCAGCATCGCCGCCAAGGCTCCGCAACGCGACCAGATCGCCGGCATCACGCGCTGGTACCAGCTGGAGCTGGCGCGGCTGAAGGTCGACCTGCGCCTGGGTACGGCGGCGGACGTCGACACCCTCATGGACCTGCGCCCCGACGTGGTGGTGCTGGCGGTGGGCGGGCACCCGTTCATCGAGCAGAACGAGCACTGGGGCGCGGCCGAGGGCCTGGTGGTCAGCAGCTGGGACGTGCTCGACGGCACGGTGGCGCCGGGCAAGACCGCGCTGGTGTACGACACCATCTGCGAATTCACCGGCATGTCGGTGGCGGATTTTCTGGCCGACAAGGGCAGCCAGGTGGAGATCGTCACCGACGACATCAAGCCGGGGGTGGCGATTGGCGGCACCTCGTTCCCCACCTACTACCGCAGCATGTACCCCAAGGAAGTGATCATGACCGGCGACCTGATGCTGGAGAAGGTCTACCGCGAGGGTGACAAGCTGGTGGCAGTGCTGGAGAACGAATACACCGGGGCACGGGAGGAGCGGGTGGTCGACCAGGTGGTGATCGAGAACGGTGTGCGCCCCGACGAGACCCTGTATTACGCACTCAAGGAGGGCTCGCGCAACAAGGGCCAGATCGATGTGGAGGCGCTGTTCGCGATTGAGCCGCAGCCGATATTGAGCCAGCCGGGGGAGGGGTACCTGCTGTACCGGATCGGCGATTGCGTGGCGCAGCGCAACACCCATGCGGCGATCTACGACGCCTTGCGCCTGTGCAAGGATTTCTGATCGTTCACTGCCCTTTCTTTCTGTAGGAGCCAGCCTTGCTGGCGAAGCGGCCACCGCGCAATCGACATGACACTGTGTCGTTGCATTCGCCGGCAACGCCGGCTCCTACAGGCAGATGTGCGATGTGCCCAGTCGGGAGCTTCCCATGTTGAACACCCTGCTACCCCTGCTGCTGTTCGCCGCCCTCGGCCTGGCCGTGCTCGGCGCGCTGCGGCGCGTGCGGATGTGGCGCCAAGGCCGGCCATCGCGGGTCGAGCTGCTCAAGGGCCTGCTGGCCATGCCACGCCGGTACATGGTCGACCTGCACCACGTGGTCGCCCGCGACAGGTACATGGCCAACACCCACGTCGCCACCGCCGGCGGCTTCGTGCTGGCCGCCGTACTGGCGATCCTGGTGCACGGTTTCGGTCTGCACAACCGCCTCCTCGGCTACGCCCTGCTGGTGGCCACCGCCTTGATGTTCGGCGGTGCGCTGTTCGTCTACAGGCGCCGGCTGAACCCGCCCGCGCGCCTGTCCAGAGGCCCGTGGATGCGCCTGCCGAAAAGCCTGCTGGTGTTTTCCGCCAGCTTCTTCATCGCCACCCTGCCGGTAGCCGGCATCCTGCCCGAAGGTACCGGTGGCTGGGTGCTGGTGGCCTTGCTCGGGCTGGGCGTGCTGTGGGGTGTGAGCGAGCTGTTCTTCGGCATGACCTGGGGCGGGCCGATGAAGCACGCCTTCGCCGGTGCCCTGCACCTGGCCTGGCACCGGCGCGCCGAACGCTTCGGCGGCGGACGCTCCACCGGGCTCAAGCCGCTGGATCTGCAAGACCCGAGCGCACCGCTGGGTGTGGAAAAACCCAGGGACTTCACCTGGAACCAGTTGCTTGGCTTCGACGCCTGCGTGCAATGCGGCAAATGCGAGGCCGCGTGCCCGGCGTTCGCCGCCGGCCAGCCACTGAACCCGAAAAAACTCATCCAGGACATGGTGGTGGGCCTGGCGGGTGGCACCGATGCGAAGTTTGCCGGCAGCCCGTACCCCGGCAAACCGCTCGGCGAACACGGCGGCAACCCGCACCAGCCGATCGTCGACGGCCTGGTGGATGCCGACACGCTGTGGTCGTGCACCACTTGTCGGGCGTGCGTGGAAGAGTGCCCGATGATGATCGAGCACGTGGATGCGATCGTCGACATGCGTCGCCACCTGACCCTGGAAAAAGGCGCCACGCCGAACAAGGGCGCCGAGGTGCTGGACAACCTGATCGCCACCGACAACCCCGGCGGCTTCGCCCCGGGCGGGCGCATGAACTGGGCCGCCGACCTCGACCTCGAGGTGCTGGGCGAGGTGCACGGCACCGACGTGCTGTTGTGGGTGGGTGACGGCGCCTTCGACATGCGCAACCAGCGCACCCTGCGCGCCTTCGTCAAGGTGCTCAGGGCGGCCAATGTAGGCTTTGCCGTGCTCGGCCTGGAGGAACGCGACAGCGGTGACGTGGCCCGCCGGCTGGGCGACGAGGCCACCTTCCAGCAACTGGCCCGGCGCAATATCCGGACCCTGGCGCAGTACCGCTTCACGCGCATCGTCACCTGCGACCCGCACAGCTTCCATGTACTGAAGAACGAATACGGCGCGCTGGGCGGGCACTACCAGGTGCAGCATCACAGCAGCTTCATCGCCGAGTTGATCGCCGCCGGCCGCCTTGACCTGGCGCCGCACAAGGGCGCCAGCGTGACCTATCACGACCCGTGCTACCTGGGCCGCTACAACGGCGAGTACGAGGCGCCGCGCCAGGTGCTGCGCGCGCTGGGCATCGAGGTGCGCGAGATGGCGCGCTCCGGCTTTCGCTCGCGTTGCTGCGGCGGCGGCGGCGGTGCGCCGATCACCGACATTCCGGGCAAGCAGCGCATTCCCGACATGCGCATGCAGGACATCCGCGAGACCGCCGCCGAGGTGGTGGCCGTGGGCTGCCCGCAGTGCACCGCGATGCTCGAAGGCGTGGTCGAACCACGCCCGCAGATCAAGGACCTGGCCGAGCTGGTGGCCGACGCGCTGCGTGAAGCGACGGTTGCCAGCACGCCGGTAGCAAGCCAACCAGAACCTGCGCAGGTGGACCCATGAGCGACATCATCCGGCGTGACCCGCGTGCCGAGTGGATTGCACGCAACCGCCTGCACCCGCTGCACGCAGCCATGCAGGCCCAACAGACGCAGTGGATGGGGCCCAATGGCGTGCTGCGCAAGAACCCGCATGCGGTGGGTTTCATCGGCCCCAATGGGATCAAGCGCATCGATCGCAGCGGCGCCAGCCAGGGCGCTACGAGCAAGCGCAGCGCCGCCGCCGAGGTGCTGGTGCCGCTGCATCAGGTGCCGTTGCCGGCGTTCTACATCGTGGTGGTGCCGGACATGGTCGGCGGGCGCCTGAGCAGCCACGACCGGGATGTGCTCGGGCTGGCCCACGGCCTGGCCGGCAGCGACGGCGCGGTGCTGGCAGTGGTGTTTGGCGAGCACAAGGAAACCGCCTTCGGCACGTTCGGCGTCGACCGCCTGCTGCAGATCGACGGTGACGCGTTCGCAGGTTATGCACCGGAGCAGCGGGTGCAAGGCCTGCGGGCTGTGGATAACCAGTTCAACCCGCGCCACTGGCTGCTGCCCGACAGCCGCAGCGGTGGCGGCGAGCTGGGCCGGCGCCTTGCCGCGGCGCTGGGCGAGCGCCCGGCCACGCGGGTGTGGCAGGTCAAGGACGGGCTGTGCAGCGGGCGCGCCGGGGCTGGCCAGCAGGACCTGGTACGCGGGCTGGCGCGCCTGATCCTGGCGGCGGCCGAATGTGCGGAGCCGGTCAGCGAAACCCGCCATGAAGCCCTGCCGGTGGAGTTGTCCACAGGCGCGGCGCGCAGCCTGGCGCGTATCGAAGACCTCGGACCGGTGCCGGTGGACCCGGCCACCATCGCCATGGCCGAGGCCGAATTCATCCTGTCGGGCGGCAACGGGGTCAAGGACTGGGCACTTTTCCACAGGGCCACCGTCGCGCTGGGGGCCACCGAAGGGGCCTCGCGGGTGGCGGTGGACGATGGCTTCATGCCGCGCAATCGCCAGGTGGGGGCCACCGGTACCTGGGTCACGGCGCGGGTGTATGTGGCTGTGGGTATCTCCGGGGCGATCCAGCATCTGCAGGGCATCGGTGCCTGCGACAAGGTGGTGGCGATCAACCTGGACCCCGGCTGCGACATGATCAAGCGTGCCGACCTGGCGGTAATCGGTGACAGCGCGGCGATTTTGCAGGCGCTGATCGAGGCTGTGGACAACTATCGCAACGGCGCCCGGCGCGATGCGGCCTGAGGGGGCATTCATGAACATCAAGGTCATCAGCCTGGTCTCGATCGGCGCCCACCCCACCTCGGGGCGCATGCGCCGCGCCGAACAGGATGCGCGGGCCGTGGAGCTGGGGTTGCAACTGGCTGGGGATAACCTGCAGGTGCTGCATGCCGGCGACCCGCACGAGCCTGCGCTGCGCGCGTACCTGGGCATGGGGCTGGCGCAGCTGGACGTGTTGCAGCAGCCCGCAGGCGCCGATGTGCTGGGCGTGCTCGGCGACTACCTGCGCGAGGCGGGGGCGCAGTTGGTGCTGAGCGGCAGCCAGGCCGAAACCGGCGAAGGCTCGGGCATGCTGCCGTTTCTGCTGGCCGAACGCCTGGGCTGGCCGCTGGTGGTGGGGCTGGCGCAGGTGGAATCCATCCACAATGGCGTGGCCCAGGTGCTGCAGGCCCTGCCACGGGGGCAGCGGCGCCGCCTGAGCGTGCGCCTGCCGATGCTCGCCACTGTGGATAACGCCGCGCCGGTGCCGCGCCAGAGCGCCTATGGGCCGGCGCAACGCGGGCTGTTGGCGGCCCATAAGGTGGCCGTGGTGGAGGACGAGTTATTCACAGATGCTGTATTGCAGCCGGCCAGACCCCGGCCCAAACGCCTCAAGGTGATCAAGGCCAAGAGCGGTGCCGACCGCATGAAAGCCGCCACGGCGAAGGCCAGTGGCGGCGGTGGACAGGTACTCAAGGGCGTGACCCCGAGCGAAGGCGCCGAGGCGATCCTGAAGCTGTTGGTGGAGGAGGGTGTGCTGCGCTGAAGGGTTGTGCACAAAGTCTGTTGGCGGTTCTGTGGATAAAGTGTTTGCCTATGGCTGCAGGCCACGTCAACCGTGGCCTGCAGGCTATTGTTCAAATAGTGATCAATACACGCCGCGAATTTTTCGCGGTTTTTTCATGCCCGTCGTCCAGCGAGACGGCAGTTTTGCTCACAATCCTTGTTGGCGGCTCTGTGGATAATCTGTTCGGACATGGCTGCAGGTCACGTGGTTAAAGGTGTTCAGCTATTTGATCAAAAAACGCACAAAACCTCGTCAATCCACCGCGAAATACTCACGCGGCAGCGAAAATCGGGGGTTTCGGCGGTTTATCCACATGGGTTTTGCAAAGAGGGCTACTTGCACACAAAGTCTGTTGGCGGCTTTGTGGATAAGGTGTTCGTGCAGTGCTGGGGGGCACGTATTCAAAGGCTTACAGAGGTTTGATCACTTTTTGATCTATTGCACGCTGTGGATTGAAGGGCGCTGGGCGGAAGTTTTCCACAAGGGTTGCCCACAATTGCTGTGGGTGTGGCTGTGGATAAAGTGTTGGTGGAGTAGGTATGGGGCAATAGGGGCTGGGGTTTGCGGGGGTTGGTCAAAATTTGTACAGGTTATGGGGTTCTTCGCCGGCAAGGCCGGCTCCTACAGTTGATGCGTAGGAGCCGGCCTTGCCGGCGAATGGGACTACTGCGCCGCCACGCCCTTCAGGTAAGGCGCCGGCGCCGCGCCCAGGTTGCTCAGCATCCGCTCGCTGTACCAGTCCACGAAATTCACCACGCCAAACTCGTAGGTTTTCGAATACGGCCCCGGCTGATACGCCGTCGAGTTGATGCCGCGCTGGTTCTCTTCGGCCAGGCGCCGGTCCTGGTCGTTGGTTGCGTCCCACACCTGGCGCATGCGCGCCGGGTCGTAGTCCACGCCCTCAACCGCATCCTTGTGCACCAGCCACTTGGTGGTGACCATGCTCTCCTGGGCACTGATCGGCCATACCGTGAACACGATGATGTGATCACCCATGCAGTGGTTCCACGAATGCGGCAGGTGCAGGATGCGCATCGAGCCCAGGTCGGGGTTCTGGATGCGCCCCATCAGTTTCTGGCAGCCCAGCTTGCCGTCCAGGGTCATCGACAGCGTGCCCTTGAGCAGGGGCATGCGCACGATACGGTTGCGCAGGCCGAAGCTGGCATGCGCATAGGGGATCTTCTCCGCGTCCCACGCCGCAGCGCTGGCCGCCACGTGATCCTTGAACGCCTGGTCGGCGCGCGGGTCGGTGACGTCGTCCCATTCGAGCAGGGTCTTGAGCAGCTCCGGGTGCGAGGCGTTGCAGTGGTAGCACTCGCGATTGTTCTCCAGCACCAGCTTCCAGTTGGCCTTTTCCATCAGGGTGGTCTGCACCGCCACCTTGGTGTTCTCCATGTCGTAGGGCTCCATGTAATGGGCCAGGGTGGCGAGGAAGTCATCGATGGCCGGCGGGTTGTCGGCCAGGCTGACGAAGATGTAGCCACCGGCGGTCTTCACGTTCACCGGCTTGAGACCGTACTGCTGCATGTCGAAGTCGTCGCCCATCTCGGTGCCGGCGAACAGCAGCCGCCCGTCCAGCTCGTAGGTCCACTGGTGGTAGTGGCACACCAGCTTGGCCACCTTGCCCTTGTCGCTGGTGCACAGGCGCGAGCCACGGTGGCGGCACACGTTGTGGAAGGCATGCACCTTGCCCTCGGCACCGCGGATCACGATGATCGGGTTCTTGCCGATCTGCAGGGTCAGGTAGTTGCCCTTGGCCGGGATCTCGCAGGTCATGCCTGCAATCAGCCATTCCTTGTGGAAAATCTCCTGCATGTCGATCTGGAACAACCGCTCATCGGTGTAGAAGGGTTGCGGCAGCGAGAAGGTGCGCTCGCGGGTCTGCAGCATGTCGGCGGTGGCCTTGCGTGCAGCGTCCAGTGGGTCGCCCAGGCTCAAGGTTGCGGTGACGTCCATCGTTCAGGTCCTCATGGCCCGTGCGGGCCGCGAAAGTGGCTAATCGTTCGTGTGGCGACGCGGGGCTCAGACAGCAGATTGATGTGCGATGGAGTGTGCGTTCGCCCGCGCCGGCAACCATGCCCATGGGCGACATGGCCAGATCCGTTCCCGACGCGCGAGCCCTTGTGGGCGGGGGCTGGTCGCGATAAGTACGCCGATGTCGCGAACAGGAATGTGCGCCGCCTGCACCTTGCGCATCATCGTCGCCATAACAGGCCCCGATCGGCCGCGGAGACGAGCATGTCGAACAACTTCCTCAACCCGGTGACCACTCAGACCTGGGCCAACGGCCGGCATACCGTGCGCTGCGTCAAGGTCATTCAGGAAACCTGGGATGTGCGCACCTTCTGCTTCATGGCCGACCAGCCGATCCTGTTCTTCTTCAAGCCGGGGCAGTTCGTGACCCTGGAGCTGGAAATCGACGGTCAGCCGATCATGCGCTCGTACACCATCTCCAGCTCGCCCTCGGTGCCCTACAGCTTTTCGGTGACCATCAAGCGCGTACCCGGCGGCAAGGTTTCCAACTGGCTGCACGACACCCTGCATGAAGGCCAGGAGCTGGCCGTGCACGGGCCGGTGGGGTTGTTCAACGCGATGGACTTCCCCAGCCCCAGGGTGCTGTATCTGAGCGGCGGGGTGGGCATCACCCCGGTGATGTCCATGGCGCGCTGGTTCTATGACACCAATGCCAATGTCGACATGGTGTTCGTGCACAGCGCGCGTTCGCCCAAGGACATCATCTACCACCGCGAGCTGGAGCACATGGCCTCGCGGATCGACAACTTCAGCCTGCACATCATCTGCGAGAAGCATGGCCTGGGCGAGGCATGGGCCGGTTATCGCGGCTACCTGAACCAGAAGCTGATGGAGCTGATCGCGCCCGATTACCTGGAACGCGAGATCTTCTGCTGCGGGCCCACGCCCTACATGAACGCGGTCAAGCGCATGCTCGAAGCCAGCGGCTATGACATGCAGCGCTACCATGAGGAGTCGTTCGGCGCCACGCCGCCCGAGGCCAAGGCCGATGCGGTAGAGAACGCCGAGCAGGCCGCCGAGGCCGCCGAAGTGGACGTGGCCGACCAGCACCAGGTGGAGTTCACCGCCAGCGGCAAGAGCATCCGCGTGGCGCCGGGAGAGACGGTGCATGCGGCAGCCGCCAAGCTCGGGCTGATGATCCCCAAGGCCTGCGGCATGGGTATCTGCGGCACCTGCAAGGTGCTCAAGCTGGGTGGCGAGGTGGACATGGAGCACAACGGCGGCATCACCGAGGACGACGAGGCCGAAGGCTATATCCTGTCGTGCTGCAGCGTGCCGCGTGGTGACGTGCGCATCGAGTTCTAGTCGCGCAGCAGCTCGTGGTACAGCGCAGGGCGCCGGTCGGCCAGCACGTGGTTGTGGTCGCTGATCTGCTTGTCCAGTGCCTGGCCCAGCCTGATGTCGGCCAGCAGCAGCTGCTTCTTGCCGACACGCTTGCCGCCCTTGAGCACATAGCCGTCGGCATCGGTGAGGGTCGAACCGCCCACCCAGCCAACCCCGCGCTCCTCGCCACAGCGGTCGCAGGCAATGACGAACAGCCGGTTCACCGAGGCGCTGGCCTGAACCCGGATGACCTCGGCCGGGCGCTGGAAGCCGGGCCGGGAGGTGTCCGGCCAGTTCACCGGTGCGCACAGCAGCTGGGCACCGCGCAGCGCCGCCAGGCGCACCCATTCGGGAAACTCCAGGTCGTAGCAGATCATCATGCCGATGCGCCCCAGGTGGGTGTCCACCACCGGCGGCGGCTCGCTGCCGGGGGTGAAGATCTGCGTTTCGCGGTCCCACAGGTGGGCCTTGCGGTAGAAGGTGCGTCGGCCATCGGGCTCGATCAGCACCGAGCTGTTGGCCACCTGGCCGTCGGGCAGGCGCTCGCAGAAGCCGCCCACCACGATGATCTGGTACTTGGCGGCCTGCCGGGCCCAGGCCTCGAGGGTCGGCCCGTCACGGGGCTCGGACAGCGCGTGGGCCTCTTCGCGGTCGTAGAACGCGTAGCCGCTCTGCGCCAGCTCGGGCAGTACCAGCAGTTGCGCGCCGCGCTCGGCGGCCTCGGCGATGGCCACCCGGGTACGGTCGAGGTTGTAGCTTGGATTGGCAATGGTGGGCGCCAACTGGTAGCACCCGACACGCACGGTTTGCGGGGATGGGGTCATGGCTGCGGCGCCTTGCGCTCGGCGACCGGGGGCGGCGGGGTGCCGGGCAGGTGGCGCATCAGGAGCCAGTACAGCAGGGCCGAAACGATGAAGCCGGGAACGAAGGCCAGGTCGGCGCCGGACAACGCCACCGCCACCGGCCCTTGCACGCCGGCCAGCGACACGAAGGGCAGCATCGCCAGCAGCCCCCCCAGGTAGGCCAGGATGCCGGCCCAGGCCCACTGGCCGTATTCGCCCGCCGGGTCGAACATGGCCGGGATCACGTAGTTGCCTTTGCGCAACAGGTAGTAGTCGGTGAGGTTGATTGCGCTCCAGGGCACCAGCACATACAGCATCAGTTGCAGGAACAGGTTGAAGCTGTCGAGGTAGCTGTCGGGCAACGCGATGGCGGTGAGGTACACCACCGCGCCAATGCCGCCCAGGCCCAGGGCACGCCCGGCCAGCCCCGGCGCCAGCGGGCGAAACGCGGTGATCGCGCTGATGCCGGTCAGCAGCGCGCCGTAGCAGTTGACGGCCATGATGCCCACCAGCGCCGGCACCGCCATCAGGATCGCGAAAGTGCCGAAGCCGGGCAGGAAGCGGTTGCCCAGGTGTTGCAGGCTGCTGATGGCTTCGGGCGCCACCACTGCCGAGGCTACCAGTGCGCCCAGCGACATCAGCCACACCGCAGAGCCTGCGGCGCCCAGATAGGTCCATAGCACCACCTTGCGCGCCGAGGTGCTGGGCGGCAGGTAGCGCGAGTAGTCCGAGACATACACCGAGTAGCTGATCTGGTAGCCGGCGGCGGCCGACAGCTGGATGAGAAAGCCCGACCAGGAAAACTGTAGCTGGCGCTGAACGGTGTCGGCCTCCAGCAACAGCAGCGCTGCCAGGGTGAGCAGGCCGAACACGCCGATCAGCAGGTAGGTGAGCCAGCGCTGCACGGTGTGCAGCAGGTCGTGCCCGACCACGGCGATCACCACGGCCACCGCGATCAGCAGTGCGTACCAGAAGGCATCGCTGCCCGGCAGCACAGTGGTCAGCGCATCGGTGGCCAGGATCACGTTGAACACGTTGAAGCCGATGTACACGCACACCACCGCCATGAACGGCAGCACGGCGCCCCGCAGGCCGAACTGGGCACGGGACTGGATCATCTGTGGCAGGCCAAGGCGCGGGCCCTGGTTGGCATGCAGGGCCATGCACAGGGTGCCCAGGGCCACCCCGAGCAGGATCGCCAGCACCGCCTGCCAGGCGGCCAGACCCAGGGCGGGCCCGACGAAGCCGGTGACCATGGTGGTGAGTACGAAGTTGCCGGTGAACCAGAAGGGGCCCAGGTGCCAGGCCTTGCCGTGACGCTCGTCGAGGGGCACCGGGTGGATGGTACGGATTTCTATCTTCAGGCCTGACGTTTCAGGTGCAGGTGCCGCATTGTTCATGGCGTTCCCAGGCATTCGGGCGAAAGGTTCAATGCTGATGAGGTTAGATGAAGCTGCAACTAACGGAACAACGACACACTTTCAGCGAGCGCGCAGGTACTTGCCTGAAAGTGTCTGTAATGTCCGATGTAGAGCCATTCTGATTTGTAAACTGGTATTTATGCCAGTCTGCAATGCGGGGAGGTTATTGCGAAAAGTTATCGTGCGGCGTGAGGTTTTTGATGCCGAAGTTAAAGTGCAGTGAATATTCCTACTTAATATTAGGAATAGTTTGTGAGCAACTTTAGATAAGTCTGACGAGATAGTGTTTTCGACGGCGAGCGGGGGCCGATCGAAAAAGCCGGGCGCCCGGCGCGCACTGCGCCGGGGCCCGGTGGCGACCTACACGCTGAAGCGTGCGACCAGGCCGTTCAGGCCCACCGCCAGGCGAGACAGTTCGGCACTCGCGGCGCTGGTCTGGTGCGCCCCGGTGGCCGACTGCACCGACAGGTCGTTGATGTTCACCAGGTTGCGGTCCACTTCGCGGGCCACCTGGGCCTGCTCTTCGGCGGCGCTGGCGATCACCAGGTTGCGTTCGTTGATTTCGGCCACTGCGGTGGTGATGGTCTCCAGCGACAGGCCGGCGCCGCGGGCGATGCTCAGGGTCGACTCGGCGCGTTCGGTGCTGTGGCGCATCGAGTTCACCGCCTGTTCGGTACCGCCCTGGATGCTGCCGATCATGCGCTCGATTTCGCTGGTCGACTGCTGGGTCCGGTGGGCCAGAGCGCGCACTTCGTCGGCGACCACGGCGAAGCCGCGCCCGGCTTCACCGGCACGCGCTGCCTCGATGGCGGCGTTGAGGGCCAGCAGGTTGGTCTGGTCGGCCAGGCCGCGGATCACATCGAGCACCTTGCCGATGTCACGCGACTCGCCGGCCAGGTTGCCGATCAGCTCGGCAGTACCTTGCACGTCGGCACTCATGCGCTCGATGGCGCTGACGGTCTCCATGACCAGGTCGCGACCGTCGCCGGCCGAGCGGGTGGCCTGCTTGGATGCCTCGGATGTGCTCACCGCGTTGCGTGCCACTTCTTCCACCGCGCTGGTCATCTCGGTGACGGCAGTGGCGGCCTGCTGGATCTCGTTGTTCTGCTGCTGCAGGCCGCGCGCGCTTTCGTCGGTGACTGCATTCAGCTCTTCGGCAGCCGAGGCCAGCTGGGTGGCGGAGCCGGCAATCTGCTGCAGGGTGTCGCGCAGCTTGTGCTGCATCTTGCCCATGGCGTGCAGCAGGCGCGCCGCTTCGTCGGTACCGGTGGTGTTGATCGGTTTGGTCAGGTTGCCATCGGCGATCAGCTCGGCCGCCTGCAGCGCTTCGTCGATCGGCTTGACGATGCTGCGGGTGAGCAGCAGCGCGCACAGCAGGGTCAGTGCGGTGGCGGCCACCAGCAGAACGATCACCAGGGTGAAGGCCGTGTCGTATTGCGTGGCGGCGGTCTGGTTGGTCACACGGGTCTGATCGGTGTTGATCTTGACCAGGCGATCGGTGACTGCGCTGATCTGCTCGGAGTTGTCGAGCAGGTCGTGGTTGATCAGGCTGCGCAGTGCTTCCACATCACCGGCCTGCGACAGGCTTACCATGCGGTTTTCGAGCTGGCGGTACTGGTTGAGCAGCTGCACGTACTGGTTGTACGCGCCCCGTTCCTCGTCGCCTTCGATCAGTGGCTCGTAGGCCCGGCGCGCTTCGTCGATCTGGGCATTGCGCTTGGCCAGCAGTTGCACGGTGTCCTGCAGGGTGGCGGCTTCGCGGTTGAGCAGCAGGCGGTAGGACAACGTGCGCAGGCGCAGGGTGAGTTGGGTGAGCTGGTCGAGGTTGGTGATGCTGGGCACGCTGATCTGTTCGATGGCTTCGCCGGCCTTGCGTATCTGCCCCATCTGGTTGAGGGCAAAGATGCCCAATGCAAGCATCAGGGCGCCGATCAGCGAAAACCCCAGAAGTGCGCGCGGGGCGATGTTCATGTTACGTAATGACATGGTTTTATCCGGCAGGGAATAGGAATGCGCGCGGTCCATGCGTCGTGGGGCAACTCTTATTGCCTATCGGTCAAAGCAGGGCAGACTTGAGGGGGCATGTAACTAAATGTGAACCACCGGTCATTTTTTTTACCCCGGCATCCGACCAAGCGCTGGAACCGGTTGCCGATCGACGGGTCAATCTGCACCCGGTCGAGGCTCTGGCCCCGATATCCCTGGCGAGTGCGGTGAGATTTCTTTATCGTGTGCGCCCCCTGAAAAACCGTGAGAACGCAATCATGCTGGAAACATCCCTGAGTCAACTGGAGCAACTGGTCAACGACCTGGTGCAGAAGAACCTCGACCTGGCCGAGCGCAACGCGCAGCTGAGCGACGAACTGGCCCAGGCCAAGGACGAGAACGAAAGCCTGCAACTGAGCCTGATGGAGCAGGAAGAGAAGCAAGGTGCAACCGCCGCGCGTATCCAGGCGCTGGTTGAACGTGCCGGTGGCGGCGCCGTTACCGCATGAAGACCACCGCGCAGTCGATCAATGTCGTGTCGATAATGGGCAATGACTATTCGATCAAGGCCCCTGAAGGTCAGGAGCAGACCCTGGCGCAGGCGGTGCAGATGCTCAAGGCCTCCCTGGCCGATACCAAGCGCAAGTACCCGTCGCTGATCGGCGACAAGTTGCTGGTGCTGGCCGCCCTGAACCTGTGCTCGCAGCAGATCGAACTGCAACAGGCACATCAGGAAGCCCTCGACCGTTATCAAGAGCAAGTCAGCGCCACGGTCGACGTCATTGCCCGGACAATCGGCAACAGCTGATTTCCCCCTCGCGTGCATTCCCTCTTTACTGTGCTGGCTCACTGACCCCTGGGGGCAGTGAGCGGCCCGAGTGTGGCTGACTGCTAGCATTGTATTTTCTGTTGTATACAATTGGCCTGGTGTTTGCGGTACACGGCTGGTTTAACTCAGGGGAAATTCATGCAGTTCTGGCGGCGCAGTATCCAGTGGCAATTGATCGCAAGCATGGGCGCGGCCCTGGTGGCGAGCATTCTGATCGTGGTTGGTATCTACACCGTGGCGGTCAATCGACTGACCGAGCGCTACCTGGTGGAGACGGCGCTGCCGGCGAGTATCGAGGCCATGCGCAACGATATCGAGCGTATGTTGGGCCGGCCTCTGACGGCGGCGGCCGACATTGCCAACAACACCCTGTTGCGCGACTGGCTGGCAGCGGGGGAGCCCCCCGAACAGGCCGGTGCGTTCGTCGAGTACCTGGAGTCGGTGCGTGTGCACAACCAGGCGTTCACCGCGCTGTTCGCCGCCACGCGCAGCAATCACTACTACAACCAGGGCGGGCTGGACCGCACCTTGAGCCGCGACAACCCGAAGGACTCGTGGTTCTTCGGGTTCATCGACAGCGGCAAGCCGCGCCTGCTCAATATCGACACGGACATCAGCAGTGGCGACCTGGCGCTGTTCATCGACTTTCGGGTGGAAAAAGCCGGCCAGCTGGTGGGCATTGCCGGGCTGGGCCTGCGCATGACCGAGTTGTCCCAACTGATCCACGACTTCAGTTTCGGTGAGCGCGGCCGGGTGTTCCTGGTGCGCGGCGATGGCCTGATCCAGGTGCACCCGCAGTCCGAGTTCAGTGGCAAGCGCCAGTTGGCCGAGCAGATCGGCGAAGGCGCCGCCCAGCGTGCGTTGACCCCGCACGAGGGCCTGCAGCAGAGCCGCTTCGAGCGCGATGGCGAGACCTACCTGGCCCTGAGCCTGCCGCTGCGCGACCTGAACTGGACGCTGGTGGCCGAGGTGCCCGAGGCGCAGATCTACGCCCAGGTGAACCAGGCCGTGTGGCTCACCAGCCTGATCGGCGCGGCGGTGGCGTTGCTGTCGCTGCTGCTGGTGGTATGGCTGGCGCGCGGCATCGTGCGTCCGCTGCGCCGGGTGACCGGTGCGCTGACCGCGATTGCCCAGGGCGGTGGCGACCTGACCCAGCGCCTGGACGAGTCGCGGGCCGATGAACTGGGCGACCTGGCCCGGGGTTTCAATCGGTTTCTGGACAGCCAGCGCGACCTGATCGGCGAGGTGCTGCGCACCACCGAGCACCTGCGCAGCGCCGTGGGGCAGGTGAGCGCGGTGGTGGAGGACACCGCCGGGCGCTCCCATCGTCAGCAGGAGATGACCGAGATGGTGGCCACTGCCGTGCACCAGATGGGCCTCACCGTGCAGGACATCGCGCAGAATGCCGGCCAGGCCGCGCACGCCTCGCAGACCGCGCGCACCGAAGCGTTGCAGGCGCGCGAGGTGGTGCAGCGCTCGATTGCGCACATCGAAGGCATGTCGGGCGAGATCGGCGTGGCGGCCAGTGCGGTTGGCCAACTGGCACAGGAGGTGGCGTCCATCGACGAGGTGCTGGCGGTGATCCGCAGCATTTCCGAGCAGACCAACCTGCTGGCGTTGAACGCGGCGATCGAGGCGGCGCGGGCCGGGGAGATGGGCCGTGGCTTCGCTGTGGTGGCCGACGAGGTACGTACCCTGGCCCAGCGAACCCAGGTGTCCACCGACGAGGTGCAGCAGATGATCCAGCGCCTCAAGCAGGGGGCGGGCAGCGCGGTGGCGTCGATGCAGGCGGGGCAGGCGGCGACCGGCACCGGCGTGGCGTCGAGCCAGCAGACCGGAGCGTCGTTGACCACCATTACCGGGCAGGTGGAACACATCACCGACATGAACCTGCAGGTGGCCACGGCCACCGAGGAGCAGTCGGCGGTGACCGAGGAGATCAACCGCAACGTGCAGGGGATTTCCGACCTGGCGCGCCAGACGGTGGCGCAGGTGGAGGCGTGTCGGGTGGATTGCCAGGCGTTGCGCGGGCTGGCCGATGACCTGGCGCGGCAGATGGGTGGGTTCAGGCTCTAGATCAGGGTGACTGCTTCGCCGGCAAGGCCGGCTCCTACAGGTTGGCGGTGTCTGTAGGAGCCGGCCTTGCCGGCGAAGGGGCCATCAGCGACCCAGCGTTACCGCACGAATATCCGCCGCCAGCTCGCGCACCCGTGCCTCGTCGGTGTCCCACGAGCACATGAACCGTGCGCCGCCGCTGCCGATGAAGGTGTAGAACCGCCAGCCCTTGGCGCGCAGCGCTTCCAGTGCCGGCTCCGGCATCTGCAGAAACACCCCGTTGGCTTCTACCGGGAACATCAACTGCACCGCCGGGATGTCCGCCACCAGCCCGCTGAGCAACTGCGCGCAGTGGTTGGCGTGCTGCGCATGGCGCAGCCACGCACCGTCTTCGAGCAACCCCACCCACGGCGCCGACAGAAAGCGCATCTTCGACGCCAGCTGCCCGGCCTGCTTGCAGCGGTAGTCGAAATCTTCGGCCAGCTTGCGGTTGAAGAACAGGATCGCCTCGCCCACCGCCATGCCGTTCTTGGTGCCGCCAAAGCACAGCACGTCGATGCCGGCCTTCCAGGTCAGTTCGGCCGGCGAGCAGCCCAGGAACGCGCAGGCATTGCTGAAGCGCGCGCCGTCCATGTGCAGGTTAAGGCCCAGTTCCTTGCAGGTGGCGCTGATCGCCTTGAGCTCTTCGGGCCGATACACGCTGCCCACTTCGGTGGCCTGGGTGATGGTCACCACGCGTGGCTTGGGGTAGTGGATGTCCTGGCGCTTGAGCGCCACTTCGCGGATGGACTCGGGCGTGAGCTTGCCGTTTTCGCTGCGGGCGGTGAGCAGCTTGGAGCCGTTGGAGAAGAACTCCGGCGCGCCGCATTCGTCGGTCTCGACGTGGGCGGTCTCGGAGCAGATCACGCTGTGGTAGCTCTGGCACAGGGACGACAGGGCCAGGGAGTTGGCGGCGGTGCCGTTGAAGGCGAAGAACACCTCGCAGTCGGTCTCGAACAGTTTGCGAAAGTGGTCGGAGGCCTTGGCGGTCCACTGGTCGTCGCCGTAGGCGCGTTCGTGGCCCTGGTTGGCCTTGTCCATCGCCGCCCAGGCTTCGGGGCAGATGCCGGAATAGTTGTCGCTGGCAAATTGCTGGCTTTGTTCTGTCATTGCACTGTCCTGTGGTCGACGCAGGCAAGCACTCTAAACCAACTATCAAATCGCCGACTACAAGGGCCATGTCGTAAACGCACCTTTGCGTGGCGTGCGCAGGCATCTGGACGGCCCGCGCCAGCCCTACCATCGCAGCCAAAGGGCGCTGTCCATGCCACTGCCGGGAGAGATGCGATGTTCACCAAGCACGACCAGATCCAGGGTTACGACGATGCACTGCTGGCGGCGATCAACGCCGAGGAACAGCGCCAGGAAGACCACATCGAACTGATCGCCTCGGAAAACTACACCAGCAAGCGCGTGATGCAGGCCCAGGGCAGCGGCCTGACCAACAAGTACGCCGAAGGCTACCCGGGCAAGCGCTACTACGGCGGCTGCGAGCACGTGGACAAGGTCGAGCAACTGGCCATCGATCGTGCCAGGCAGCTGTTCGGCGCCGACTATGCCAACGTCCAGCCGCACTCCGGCAGCCAGGCCAACGCCGCGGTGTACCTGGCCCTGCTGCAGGCCGGCGACACCGTGCTGGGCATGAGCCTGGCCCACGGCGGCCACCTCACCCACGGTGCCAAGGTCAGTTTCAGCGGCAAGCTGTACAACGCCGTGCAATACGGCATCGATACCCGCACCGGCCTGATCGACTACGACGAGGTCGAGCGCCTGGCCGTCGAGCACCAGCCGAAGATGATCATTGCCGGGTTTTCGGCCTACAGCAAAACCCTCGATTTCCCACGCTTTCGCCAGATCGCCGACAAGGTCGGCGCCTACCTGTTCGTCGACATGGCCCACGTCGCCGGGCTGGTCGCGGCGGGCCTGTATCCCAACCCGCTGCCCTATGCCGACGTGGTCACCACCACCACCCACAAGACCCTGCGTGGCCCGCGTGGCGGGCTGATCCTGGCCAGGGCCAACGAAGCGCTGGAAAAGAAACTCAACGCCGCGGTGTTCCCCGGCGGGCAGGGCGGCCCGCTGATGCATGTGATCGCGGCCAAGGCGGTGTGCTTCAAGGAGGCCCTGGAGCCCGGCTTCAAGGCCTACCAGCAACAGGTGATCGACAACGCCCGGGCGATGGCTGCGGTGTTCATCGAGCGTGGTTTCGACGTGGTGTCCGGTGGCACCGACAACCACCTGTTCCTGGTCAGCCTGATCCGCCAGGGCCTGACCGGCAAGGACGCCGATGCCGCCCTGGGGCGCGCCCACATCACCGTCAACAAGAACGCCGTGCCCAACGACCCGCAGTCGCCGTTCGTCACCTCGGGCCTGCGCATCGGCACCCCGGCCGTCACCAGCCGTGGCTTCAAGGTGGCCCAGTGCACGGAGCTGGCCGGCTGGATCTGCGACATCCTCGACCACCTGGGCGATGCCGATGTCGAGGCCGACGTGGCCAGGAGCGTGTCGGCACTGTGTGCGGATTTTCCGGTTTACCGCTGAGTGGAGTAACAGACCATGCAACGCTATTCGGGCTTCGGCCTTTTCAAGCACTCGCTCAGCCACCACGAGAACTGGCAGCGCATGTGGCGCACGCCCACCCCGAAGAAGGTCTACGACGTGGTCATCGTCGGCGGCGGCGGGCACGGCCTGGCCACCGCCTACTACCTGGCCAAGGTGCACGGCATCACCAATGTGGCGGTGGTCGAGAAGGGCTGGCTGGGCGGCGGCAACACCGCGCGCAACACCACCATCGTGCGCTCCAACTACCTGTGGGACGAGTCGGCGCACCTCTATGAGCACGCGATGAAGCTCTGGGAGGGGCTGTCCCAGGACATCAACTACAACGTCATGTTCTCCCAGCGCGGGGTCTACAACCTGTGCCACACCCTGCAGGACATGCGCGACTCCGAGCGCCGGGTCAGCGCCAACCGGCTCAACGGCGTGGACGGCGAACTGCTGAACAGCAAGCAGGTTGCCGACGAGATTCCGCACCTGGACTGCTCCAGGAACACCCGTTATCCGGTTCTCGGCGCCACCGTGCAGCGGCGCGGCGGCGTGGCGCGTCACGATGCCGTGGCCTGGGGCTATGCGCGTGCCGCCGATGCCCTGGGCGTGGACCTGATCCAGCAGACCGAGGTGATCGGCTTTCGCAAGGAAAACGGCGCGGTGGTCGGCGTCGAGACCAACAAGGGCTTCATCGGTGCGCGGCGCGTGGGCGTGGTCACCGCCGGCAACTCCGGGCACATGGCCAGGCTGGCCGGCTTTCGCCTGCCCATCGAGTCGCACCCGCTGCAGGCACTGGTGTCCGAGCCGCTCAAGCCGATCATCGACAGCGTGATCATGTCCAACGCGGTGCACGGCTACATCAGCCAGTCGGACAAGGGCGACCTGGTGATCGGCGCCGGCATCGACGGCTGGGTGGGCTACGGCCAGCGCGGTTCGTACCCGGTGATCGAACATACCCTGCAGGCCATCGTCGAGATGTTCCCGATCCTGTCGCGGGTGCGCATGAACCGCCAGTGGGGCGGTATCGTCGACACCACCCCGGACGCCTGCCCGATCATCTCCAAGACCCCGGTGGCGAACATGTTCTTCAACTGCGGCTGGGGCACTGGCGGTTTCAAGGCCACACCTGGCTCGGGCCACGTGTTCGCCGCAAGCCTGGCCACCGGCGAGATGCATGCACTGGCCAAGCCGTTTTCCATCGACCGTTTCCATAACGGCGCCCTGATCGACGAGCACGGCGCTGCCGCTGTCGCCCACTAACAGGAGACACTCCATGTTGCACATCTTCTGTCCCCACTGCGGCGAGCTGCGCTCCGAGGAAGAATTCCATGCCGCCGGCCAGGCGCACATTCCGCGCCCGCTGGACCCGAATGCCTGCACCGACGAGCAGTGGGGCGACTACCTGTTCTTTCGTGACAACCCGCGCGGCCTGCACCACGAGCTGTGGATCCATGCCGCGGGCTGCCGCCAGTACTTCAACGCCACCCGCGACACCGTGACCTACGAGATTCTCGAAACCTATCCGATTGGTGCCAGGCCCCAGGCGCGCGCCCAGGAAAACGTCCCGCAGCTGGCTGTCACCGGCCAGGGAGAAAAGGTATGAGCCAGCGCTATCGTCTGCCCAACGGCGGTCGTATCGACCGCAGCCAGGTCCTCGACTTCACCTTCAACGGCCAGCGCTACCAGGGCTACCAGGGCGACACCCTGGCCGCCGCGCTGCTGGCCAATGGCGTCGACATCGTGGGGCGCAGCTTCAAGTACTCGCGCCCACGCGGCATCATCGCCGCCGGCAGCGAAGAGCCCAACGCGATCCTGCAGATCGGTGCCAGCGAGGCCACCCAGGTACCCAACGTGCGCGCTACCCAGCAGGCGCTGTACGCCGGGCTGGTGGCCACCAGCACCAACGGCTGGCCCAGCGTGAACACCGACGTGATGGGCATCCTCGGCAAGGTCGGCGGCAAGCTGATGCCGCCGGGGTTCTACTACAAGACGTTCATGTACCCGCAGTCGTTCTGGATGACCTACGAGAAGTACATCCGCAAGGCCGCGGGCCTGGGCCGTTCGCCGCTGGAAAACGACCCGGACAGCTACGACTACATGAACCACCACTGCGATGTGCTGGTGGTGGGCGCAGGCCCCGCCGGGCTGGCTGCGGCACTGGCAGCCGGGCGCAGCGGGGCGCGAGTGATCCTGGCCGACGAGCAGGAGGAGTTCGGCGGCAGCCTGCTCGATACCCGCGAAACCCTCGACGGCCAGCCCGCCGCCGAGTGGGTGGCCAAGGTGATCGACGAGCTGCAGGGCATGCCCGAGGTCACCTTGCTGGCGCGGGCCACGGTCAACGGCTACCACGACCACAACTTCCTCACGATCCACCAGCGCCTCACCGATCACCTGGGCGACCGCGCACCCATCGGCCAGGTGCGCCAGCGCATGCACCGTGTGCGCGCCGGGCGTGTGGTGCTGGCCACCGGTGCCCACGAGCGGCCGCTGGTGTACGGCAACAACGATGTGCCGGGCAACATGCTCGCCGGCGCGGTATCTACCTACGTGCGCCGTTATGGCGTGGCGCCGGGGCGCAAGCTGGTGCTGTCGACCAACAACGATCACGCCTATCGCGTGGCGCTGGACTGGCACGACGCCGGGCTCAAGGTGGTCGCGGTCGCCGATGCGCGGCACAACCCGCGTGGCTCGCTGGTGGAGGAGGCACGTGCCAAGGGCATTCGCATCCTCACCTCCAGCGCGGTGATCGAGGCGCGCGGCAGCAAGCATGTGACGGCAGCGCGGGTGGCAGCCATCGACGTGGCCGCACACCAGGTCACCAGCCCCGGCGAATGGCTGGACTGCGACCTGGTGGCGACGTCGGGCGGCTACAGCCCGGTGGTGCACCTGGCTTCGCACCTGGGCGGCAAGCCGCTGTGGCGCGACGACATTCTCGGCTTCGTGCCCGGCGAAGCGCCGCAGAAGCGCGTGTGCGTGGGTGGCGTCAATGGCGTGTTCGCCCTGGGCGATGCGCTGGCCGACGGTTTCGAAGGCGGCGTGCGTGCGGCCACCGAGGCCGGCTTCAAGGCAGTGGAGGGCGTCCTGCCCAAGGTGCTGGTGCGTCCGGAGGAGCCCACCGTGGCGCTGTTCCAGGTACCCCATGACCGCAACACCGCGCGGGCACCCAAGCAGTTCGTCGACCAGCAGAACGATGTGACTGCGGCCGCCATCGAACTGGCCACCCGCGAAGGCTTCGAGTCGGTGGAGCACGTCAAGCGCTACACCGCGCTGGGGTTCGGCACCGACCAGGGCAAGCTGGGCAACATCAACGGGCTGGCGATCGCCGCACGCTCGCTGGGCATCGGCATTGCGCAGATGGGCACCACCATGTTTCGCCCCAACTACACGCCGGTGACCTTCGGCGCGGTGGCCGGGCGCCATTGCGGCCACCTGTTCGAGCCGGTGCGCTTCACCGCGCTGCATGCCTGGCATGTGAAGAACGGCGCCGAGTTCGAGGACGTCGGCCAGTGGAAGCGCCCGTGGTATTTCCCCCGCGGCGGCGAAGACCTGCAGGCGGCGGTGGCCCGCGAATGCAAGGCGGTGCGCGACAGCGTCGGCCTGCTGGATGCCTCGACCCTGGGCAAGATCGACATCCAGGGCCCGGACGCCCGCGAGTTCCTCAACCGCATCTACACCAACGCCTGGACCAAGCTCGACGTGGGCAAGGCGCGCTACGGCCTGATGTGCAAGGAAGACGGCATGGTCTTCGACGATGGCGTGACCGCGTGCCTGGGCGACAACCACTTCCTGATGACCACCACCACCGGCGGCGCGGCGCGGGTGCTGCAATGGCTGGAGATCTACCAGCAGACCGAATGGCCGGAGCTGAAGGTGTACTTCACCTCCGTCACCGACCACTGGGCCACGCTGACCCTGTCGGGGCCCAACAGCCGCAAGCTGCTGGCTGAAGTGACCGACATCGACCTGGACAGGGACGCCTTCCCGTTCATGAGCTGGAAGGAGGGCCTGGTGGGCGGGGTGCCGGCGCGGGTGTTCCGCATCTCGTTCACCGGCGAGCTGTCGTATGAAGTGAACGTGCAGGCCAATTACGCGATGGGCGTGCTGGAGCAGATCGTCGCCGCCGGCAAGCCGTACAACCTCACCCCCTATGGCACCGAGACCATGCACGTGCTGCGCGCCGAGAAGGGTTTCATCATTGTCGGCCAGGACACCGACGGCTCGATGACCCCGGACGACCTGAACATGGGTTGGTGCGTGGGGCGCACCAAGCCGTTCTCGTGGATCGGCTGGCGCGGCATGAACCGGGAAGACTGCGTACGCGAGAACCGCAAGCAACTGGTGGGGCTCAAGCCGGTGGACCCGAGCCAGTGGTTGCCCGAGGGCGCGCAGCTGGTGCTGGACCCCAAACAGCCGATTCCGATGGACATGGTGGGGCACGTGACCTCGAGCTACGCGAGCAACTCGCTGGGCTATTCGTTTGCCATGGGGGTGGTCAAGGGCGGGCTCAAACGCATGGGCGAGCGGGTGTTTTCGCCGCAGGCCGATGGCAGCGTGATCGAGGCCGAGATCTGCGCCTCGGTGTTCTTTGATCCGAAGGGTGAGCGGCAGAACATCTGATGGTTGCAGGAGCAGCCTTGCTGGCGAAGCGACCACCGCGCACCGGGTTGCAACCGGGTCGCGGCCTTCGCCGGCAAGGCCGGCTCCTACAAAGAGATCACAGCACTACTGAATTCAAGGCAGGTATGTAATGAGCGCAATCAACGTCTACCCGCAACGCCCCGAGACTGACGCCAGGGCCGAATCACCCCTGCATCACGCCGACCTGCCCAGCCTGGTCGGCAAGGGCCGCAAGAACCCCGGCGTGACCCTGCGCGAGAAGAAGTTCCTCGGCCACCTGACCCTGCGCGGCAACGCCCACGACCCGGCTTTCGTCAGCGGCGTGCAACAAGCGCTGGGCCTGGAACTGCCGGTCGCACTCACCGTGGTCGCCAGCGGCGAGGCCTCGCTGCAGTGGATGGGCCCCGACGAGTGGCTGCTGATCGTGCCCGGTGGCGAGGAGCTGGCCGCCGAGCAGAAGCTGCGCGAAGCCCTCGACGGGCAACACATCCAGGTGGTCAACGTCAGCGGCGGGCAGACCCTGCTCGAACTGAGCGGGCCCAGGGTGCGCGAGGTGCTGATGAAGTCCACCAGCTACGACGTGCACCCCAACAACTTCCCGGTGGGCAAGGCGGTGGGCACGGTGTTCGCCAAGTCCCAGCTGGTGATCCGGCGCACCGGGGAGGACACCTGGGAGTTGCTGATCCGGCGCAGCTTCAGCGACTACTGGTGGCTGTGGCTGCAGGATGCCTGCGCCGAACATGGCCTGAGCATCGCCTCATGAGCCGTGCGCCGGACACCTGGATCCTTACCGCCGACTGCCCCAGCCTGCTGGGTACGGTGGACGCGGTGACGCGCTACCTGTACGAGCAGCAGTGCTACGTCACCGAGCATCATTCGTTCGATGACCGGCTGTCGGCGCGGTTCTTCATACGGGTGGAGTTTCGCCAGCCCGAGGCATTCGACGAGCAGGCCTTTCGCGCAGGCCTGGCCGCCCGTGGCGAAGCGTTCGGCATGACCTTCGAGCTGACTGCGCCCAGGCACCGGCCCAAGGTGGTGATCATGGTGTCCAAGGCCGATCATTGCCTCAACGACCTGCTGTACCGCCAGCGCATCGGCCAGCTGGCGATGGACGTGGTGGCGGTGATTTCCAACCACCCGGACCTGGAGCCGCTGGCGCACTGGCACCGCATCCCCTATTACCACTTTGCCCTCGACCCGCAGGACAAGCCGGCGCAGGAGCGCAAGGTGCTGCAGGTGATCGAGGCGTCCGGCGCCGAGCTGGTGATCCTTGCGCGCTACATGCAGGTGCTGTCGCCGGAGCTGTGCCGACGCCTGGATGGCTGGGCGATCAACATCCATCACTCGCTGCTGCCGGGGTTCAAGGGCGCCAAGCCGTATCACCAGGCCTACAACAAGGGCGTGAAGCTGGTGGGGGCCACTGCGCATTACATCAACAACGACCTGGACGAGGGCCCGATCATTGCCCAGGGCGTGGAAGCCGTGGATCACAGCCACTACCCTGAAGACCTGATTGCCCGCGGGCGCGATATCGAATGCCTGACGTTGGCGCGGGCGGTGGGGTATCACATCGAGCGGCGGGTGTTTTTGAACGCCAATCGCACGGTGGTGCTGTAGCGGGCGTATCGCGGGTCAAGCCCGCACCCACAGGGACTGTGGGAGCGGGCTTGACCCGCGATGAGGCCCGAAAGACGGACAGAACATTCAGCGCGACATAACAACAATCGAGCGAGGTGAAAGCATGTCTGGCAATCGTGGTGTGGTGTACCTGGGCGCAGGCAAGGTCGAGGTGCAAACAATCCCCTATCCCAAAATGCAGGACCCACGTGGGCGCAAGATCGAACACGGCGTGATCCTGCGGGTGGTCTCCACCAATATCTGCGGCTCCGACCAGCACATGGTGCGCGGTCGTACCACTGCCCAGACCGGCCTGGTGCTGGGGCACGAAATCACCGGCGAGGTCATCGAGAAAGGCCGTGACGTCGAGAACCTGCAACTGGGCGACCTGGTCTCGGTGCCGTTCAACGTGGCCTGCGGGCGCTGCCGCTCGTGCAAGGAACAACACACCGGCGTGTGCCTGAGCGTCAACCCGGCCCGCGCCGGCGGCGCCTACGGCTATGTCGACATGGGCGACTGGACCGGCGGGCAGGCCGAATATGTGCTGGTGCCCTACGCCGACTTCAACCTGCTCAAGCTGCCCGACCGCGACAAGGCCATGGAGAAGATCCGCGACCTGACCTGCCTCTCCGACATCCTGCCCACCGGCTACCACGGTGCGGTCACCGCAGGTGTCGGCCCCGGCAGCACGGTGTACGTGGCCGGTGCCGGCCCGGTCGGCCTGGCCGCTGCCGCCTCGGCGCGGCTGCTGGGTGCGGCGGTGGTGATCATCGGTGATGTGAACCCGGTACGTCTGGCCCATGCCAAGGCCCAGGGCTTCGAGGTCGCCGACCTGTCCCAGGACACCCCGCTGCACGAACAGATCGCCAACCTGCTGGGCGAGCCGGAGGTGGACTGCGCGGTCGATGCGGTGGGCTTCGAAGCCCGTGGCCACGGGCATGCCGGGGCCCAGCACGAAGCGCCGGCCACGGTGCTCAACTCGCTGATGGGGGTGGTGCGGGTCGCCGGCAAGATCGGCATCCCCGGCCTGTACGTGACCGAAGACCCGGGCGCGGTGGATGCCGCAGCCAAGATGGGCAGCCTGAGCATCCGTTTCGGCCTGGGCTGGGCCAAGTCCCACAGCTTCCACACCGGGCAGACCCCGGTGATGAAGTACAACCGCGCCCTGATGCAGGCCATCATGTGGGACCGCATCAACATCGCCGAGGTGGTCGGCGTGCAGGTCATCAGCCTGGATCAGGCGCCCGAGGGCTACGGCGAGTTCGATGCCGGCGTGCCGAAGAAATTCGTGATCGACCCGCACACGCTGTTCAGCGCAGCGTAAGACCAATGTCTACCCGGTTTCAGGCCCCTGAAGCCGGGCTGACAGACAAATTGTCGCAGTAGCCCGCAATTTTTTGTTACCCTTAAACGTACTAACTGGTTAACAAGCAAGCTACCTAAATGCGCCGACTATGCTCGGGATTGGGTCGGCCAACTGTTGACGGTGGTTTTTCACTACGTTTAGGACGGTAATCACATGAACGAACAGGCAGGTGCTCCGGGCACCGCAAAGTGGCTGCTGGGAGGTCTGGGCATCCTGATCGCCCTGATCGGCCTGGTGCTGGCAGGGGGCGGTGCGTACCTGAGCAGCCTCGGTGGTAGCTGGTACTTCCTTCTGATGGGCCTGGCGATGCTGGTCAGCGGTGTGCTGATCGCGCGGCGCAAGCCGTCGGGCGCCTGGCTGTACGCGGTGGCCCTGGTACTCACCGCGATCTGGGCGGTGTGGGATGCCGGCCTGGACTTCTGGCCGCTGGTCTCGCGGGTACTGACCTTTGCCGTGATCGGCCTGGTCATCGCGCTGGTGTTCCCGAGCCTGCAACGCGCCGACGGTCGTGCGGCCGGGCGTGGCGCGTTCGCGGTGGCCGGTGTGCTGGCCGTTGGCGTGGTCGCCACCCTGGGCTACATGTTCGTGCCCACCCACGTGGTCACCGCCAGCAGCGAGCCTGCGGTGCAGCCGGTCAAGCCGGGCACCGAGCAGAAGGACTGGGCGCACTGGGGCAACACCACCGCCGGCAACCGCTTTGCCGCGCTGGACCAGATCAACAAGGGCAACGTCGACAAGCTGCAGGTGGCCTGGACCTTCCATACCGGTGACGTGCCGCAAAGCACCGGCGCCGGTGCCGAAGACCAGAACACGCCGCTGCAGATCGGCGACACCCTGTATTCCTGCACCGCCTACGGCAAGGTCTTCGCCCTGGACGTGGACACCGGCAAGCAGCGCTGGATGTTCGACCCCAAGGGCAGCGCGCCGAACTGGCAGCGTTGCCGTGGCCTGGGCTACTCCGAAACCCCGCTGGCCGCCGACTCCGGCCCGCAGGCCTGCGCCAAGCGCCTGTTCCTGCCCACCGGCGATGCCCGCCTGATCGCGATCAACGCTGAAAACGGCGAAGCATGTGCCGACTTTGGCGATAACGGCGTGGTCGATCTGAGCGTCGACATGGGCGAGATCAAGCCGGGCTATTACCAGCAGACCTCCACCCCGCTGGTGGCCGGCGATGTGGTGATCGTCGGTGGCCGCGTGGCCGACAACTTCTCCACCGGCGAACCGCCGGGCGTGGTGCGTGCCTATGACGTGCGTACCGGCGAGCTGGCCTGGGCCTGGGACCCGGGCAACCCGAACATCACCAAGCGTCCGCCCGAAGGCCAGACCTACACCCGTGGCACGCCCAACGTGTGGTCGGCGATGTCCTATGACGCCAAGCTGGGCCTGGTGTACCTGCCGACCGGCAACGCCACCCCGGACTTCTTCGCCGGCACCCGTACCGAACTGGACGACAAGTACAGCTCCTCGATCGTGGCGCTGGACGTGAAGAACGGCCAGGTGCGCTGGCACTTCCAGACCACCCACCACGACCTGTGGGACTTCGACCTGCCGGCCCAGCCGCTGCTGTACGACATCCCGGATGACAAGGGTGGCGTGCAACCGGCGCTGGCCCAGGTGACCAAGCAGGGCGAGATCTTCGTGATCAACCGTGAAACCGGTGTGCCGATTGCCAAGGTCGAAGAGAAGCCGGTGCCCCAGGGCAACGTGCCGGGCGAGCGTTATTCGCCGACCCAGCCGTTCTCGGTAGAGATGCCGTCGATCGGCAACCAGACCCTGAAAGAGTCGGACATGTGGGGCGCGACTCCGTTCGACCAGCTGCTGTGCCGCATCTCGTTCAAGGGCATGCGCCACGAGGGTGTGTACACCCCGCCAGGGCTGGACCCGGCGTTGCAGTTCCCCGGGTCGCTGGGTGGCATGAACTGGGGTAGCGTGTCGGTCGACCCGACCAGCAACTACATGTTCGTCAACGACATGCGTCTGGGCCTGGCCAACTACATGATCCCGCGTGCAGACATTCCCAAAGGTGCCAGCGGCATCGAGATGGGTGTGGTGCCGCAGGACGGTACGCCGTATGGCGCGATGCGCCAGCGCTTCCTGTCCGCGGCCGGTATTCCGTGCCAGAGGCCGCCGTTCGGCACCATGTCGGCCATCGACCTGAAGACCAGAAAACTGATGTGGCAGGTGCCGGTCGGTACCGTGCAGGACACCGGGCCGCTGGGCATCCGCATGCACCTGCCGATCCCGATCGGCATGCCGACCCTGGGCGCTTCGCTGTCGACCCAGTCGGGCCTGCTGTTCTTTGCCGGCACCCAGGACTTCTACCTGCGTGCGTTCGACTCGGGCAACGGCAACGAGATCTGGAAGGCGCGTCTGCCGGTGGGCAGCCAGTCGGGGCCGATGACCTACGTGTCGCCCAAGACCGGCAAGCAATACATCCTGATCAGTGCTGGCGGTGCGCGTCAGTCGCCGGATCGGGGTGATTACGTGATTGCGTACGCCTTGCCGTAGTTGCCGTAGGGCGGGTTGCCATTCTGTTGCAGGAGCCAGCCTTGCTGGCGAAAGCGGCCACCGCGTATCCCTGGATATCGCGGTGCTGCTTTCGCCGGCAAGGCCGGTTCCTACAGGCGATGACGGCGGAACATTCGCCGCAGATACGGGTCGAAACCTCGCTTTCCTACGAGGTCCGCCCCATGAAACGTTTCGCACTGCTCTCCCTGCTGGCACTCGCCACCACCTCGGCCCTGGCCTTCAATCTCAACGATGCCGCCAACGCCGTGTCTGCCATGCAAGGCAACAAACAGCAGGACGCTGCCGTTCAAGCCCCGGCCCCCTCGGCCAACCTGCTCAATACCCTGGGCGACCAACTCGATATCACCCCCGAACAGGCCATTGGCGGCACCGGCGCGCTGCTGGGCCTGGCCAGGCATCAGCTCAGCAGCAGCGACTACTCGCAACTGAGCAAGGCCGTGCCCGGCCTTGACCTGCTGTCCGGCGACAATGCCCTGGGCGGCCTCAGCGGCCTGGGCGAGCTGCTCGGCAAGAGCGGCAATTCCTCGGCCCTGAGCAACGCACTGGGCAACGTCAAGGACACCGACGACCTGAACAACGCCTTCGGCGCCCTGGGCATGAACACCGGCATGATCGCCCAGTTCGCCCCGCTGATCCTGCAGTACCTGGGCCAGCAAGGCGTGGCCGGTTCGCTGCTGCAGAGCCTGGGCGGCATCTGGGGCACCCCGGCCGCCGTGCCTTCGGTGTAAGCCGGCGGTTTGCCGAGGCGGGGCGGTGTGGTATATGTCCCGCCCCGTTCAAGCAAGGAAGTGCGACCCCGATGTTCATGGATGCCCTGAAGATGTCCCTGCCGGCCGATGCCGTGCTGGGTTTTCTGTTCTACATGGCCGGCGCCGCCGTGCTGTTCGCACTCTATGCGTTCATCTATACCCGCCTGACCCCCTACAACGAATTTGCCCTGATCCGCGAAGGCAACAGCGCTGCCGCCATCGCCCTGGGCGGTGCGCTGCTGGGTTTCGCCATTCCCGTGTCCGGGGCCATCTCCCATTCGATCTCGCTGCTCGACTTCCTGCTGTGGTCGGTGATCGCCGGCGCCGTGCAGTTGCTCGCGTTCGTGGTGGTCAGCGTGGTGGTCAAGGGCATGGACGAGCGTATCCGCCGTCAGGAAAACGCGGCCGCCATCCTGCTGGCTGCCGTGGCCATCGGCATCGGCATGCTCAATGCCGCGTGCATGACCCCAGCGGCCTGACAGCGGAGCACAGCCATGAAACGCAGCACGAGCATTCGGCTGATTGCCCTGGGCAGCCTGCCGCTGGCGCTGGCCGCCTGTGACAGTGATCGCAGCGCCACCCGCGTGGTCAGCGAGGTCAAGCGTTACCAGGACGTCGACAGCTGCGCCCTGGCCGGGGTAAGCCGTTCGGTGTGCGACAACGCCTGGAACGTCGCCCGCCAGCACCACGATGCCAACGCCCCACGCTTCACCCGCCTGGAAGACTGCCTGGCCAGCTTCGAGCAGTGCGAGCCAGGTCAGGGCGCGAGCTTCCACATGCCGCGCATGCAAGGCTTCGCCCTGACCACCGAGCGCCAGGTGTATGACGACGGGCTGAACCAGACCTCCAGCACCACCTCGTCGGCCGTGTATGGCGGCGGCGGTGGCCGCTACGACTACGTCAATGTCGAGCCGCGCTACCTGTCGGAGGCGATCTACCACGAGCGTGAAGGGCGCGAAGGGTTCAGGGCCAGCTCGCTGACCGACCAGGTCAACAGCGGCAACCAGTATGCCGGGCTGGTCGAGGACCACGCGCCGTCCAGCCGTTTCAACGGCGGGGCTGGTGCCGATGCCCATGCGTCGGTGCTGCCGGCGCGCTTCATGGCCTCGGCACGGCCCTGGACGGTGGGCAGCCACCCCGGCTTCGCGGCCCATGTACCAGGCCGTGGCGGCTTCGGTTTCGGTTCCTGAGGGCGGGCGATGAAACGTATTGCCTGCACCCCGCGCGCGGACTGGAAAGCCACCGCCGAACATTACGGCTTCAGGTTCCACACCTTCGGCGACGAGCCGTACTGGGACGAGTCGGCGTGCTACCAGTTCACCCTGCGCCAGATCGAGGACGACCTCGAAGAACCCACCCGCCAGTTGCACGAGCTGTGCATGGACCTGGTGGCGCGGGCAGTGGATAGCGAAGAGCTGCTCGACCGCCTGGCCATCCCGCGTGACTACCGCGACCTGATCCGCCGCTCATGGCGCGACGGGCACCCGCATTTCTACGGGCGCATGGACCTGAGCTACGACGGCCATGGCCCGGCCAAGCTGCTGGAAGCCAACTACGACACACCCACCTCGCTGTACGAGGCCGGCTTCTTCCAGTACCTGTGGCTTGAGCAGCAGATGCAGCGCGGTGTACTGCCGGCCGATGCCGACCAGTTCAACAGCCTTGAAGAGAAACTCGGCCAGGTGTTCGGCGCCAACACCTTTGCCACGCCGTTCTACTTTGCCTCGGTCAGGGACTCGCTGGAGGATCGTGGCACGGTGCAGTACCTGTGCGACATTGCCACCGCCGCCGGGCTCGATACACGCCTGATCGATGTGGAAGACATTGGCCTGAGCCCGGCCGGGCGTTTCATCGACCACAGTGGGGCGCCGATCCCCAGCCTGTTCAAGCTCTACCCGTGGGAAGACATGTTCCACGACCGCTACGGCCCGGCGATTGCCGGCAGCGGCACGCTGTTCGTCGAGCCGCCCTGGAAGGCGCTGCTGTCGAACAAGGGCATGCTGGCGCTGCTGTGGGAGCAGCACGAAGGGCACCCGAACCTGCTGCCCGCATTCATCGACGCCACGCCCGAACGGCCGCTGGCGCCGGGGTGGGTGCGCAAGCCGTTCTTCTCGCGGGAAGGGGCGAATGTGGAGATTCATACCCCTGACGGGCAGCGGGTGAAGGAGGAGGGGCCGTATGGCAGTGGCCCCCACGTGATCCAGCAGTTTCATGCCTTGCCACGGTTTGCCGGCAGCCACACGGTGATCGGCAGCTGGGTGGTTGGCGATCAGCCGGCAGGCATCGGCATTCGCGAGGACAACTCGCTGATCACCAAGGACAGCAGCCGCTTCGTGCCCCACGCGATCATCGGCTAGCGGCGCAGCTCCTGGCGCAGTTGCTCGATGCGCGCGTCCTTGTCGTGCCACAGCTGGTTGACCCAGTCCTGTACGCTGCGCCGGAATTGCGGGTCGTTCTCGTAGTCGCCGCGCCACAGGGCCGGGTCCAGTGCGCGTACCTGGATGTCCACGATCACCCGCGGCACTGCACCGCTGACCAGGTCCCAGAACCCCGGCGCGGTGTCGCCGGGGTACACCAGGGTCACGTCGAGCAGGGCGTCGAGCTGTTCGCCCAGCGCGGCGAGCACGAACGCCACGCCGCCGGCCTTGGGCTTGAGCAGGTGGCGGAACGGCGAGCCCTGGGCATCGCGCTTGGCCGGGGTGAAGCGGGTGCCTTCGAGGTAGTTGACCACGGTCACCGGCTGGCGCTTGAACAGCTCGCAGGCGGCCTTGGTGATCTCCAGGTCCTGGCCCTTGAGGTGCGGGTGGCGTTCGAGGAAGGCCTTGCTGTAGCGCTTCATGAACGGGTAGTCCAGCGCCCACCAGGCCAGGCCCAGGAACGGCACCCAGATCAGTTCCTTTTTCAGGAAGAACTTGAAGAACGGAATGCGCCGGTTGAACACCTGGATCAGCGCGGGAATATCCACCCAGCTCTGGTGGTTGCTGACCATCAGGTAGGAGGTGTCCAGGCGCAGGTCGGCGGCGCCGCACACGTCCCAGCGGGTGGGGATGCACAGGGCGAAGATCAGCTTGTCGATCTCGGCCCAGGTCTCGGCGATCCACATCACCGCCCACGAGGCGTAGTCGCGGTAGCGGCCGGGCAGTACCAGCTTGAGCAGGGCGAAGACCAGCAACGGGCCGATCAGCACCAGGGTGTTGAGCAAGAGCAGCAGGGTTACAAGACTGCCGGTAAGCAGGCGGCGCATAAGAAAACTCTGATTTTCGGTTAGGCGGTCGGCCATGATAAGCAGGGATTCGGTTCAGGCCAAATTCTGGGCAGCCCACGGCGCGGACAAATGTTTCACATTGTGTTGAATACCCTGTGGCGACGAACCTATGCTGCTGCGGCAGTCTAAACACAGACTTTTCTCAAGGAAGCTGACCCGGTGAAATCCGTACTTGCACTGCTTTCCCTGCTGGCCTTGCCGGTGATGGCCGCCGAGCCGACCCTGTATGGCCGTTATGAATACATTGGCGTGGCGGACCTCGACCAGACGTTCAAGGCCAAGATGGACACCGGCGCGCTGACCGCGTCGCTGTCGGCCAAGGACATCGAGCGCTTCAAGCGCGATGGTGAGGACTGGGTGCGGTTCCGCCTGGCGACCAAGGATGCCGACGGCAAGGTGTATGAACACAAGGTGGCGCGCATCAGCAAGATCAAGAGCCGCGCCGATGAAGACGAGGACGGCGAAGCACCCGACCCGGCCAAGCGTCCGGTGGTGGAGCTGGAGTTGTGCCTGGGCGACGTCAAGCGCACGGTGGAGGTCAACCTGACCGACCGCAGCAGCTTCAACTACCCGCTGCTGATCGGGGCCAAGGCGCTGCGCGAGTTCGGCGCGGCGGTGAACCCGGCGCGCCGGTTTACGGCGGGCAAGCCTGAATGCTGAGTTGAATCCATCGCGGCTCAAGCCCGCTCCCACAAGGGCCGTCGTTCTCCCGTGGGAGCGGGCTTGAGCCGCGACAGGGCCTTGTCAGTCGAGGGATAATCCCCTACAAGTGCACCCAAACCTGCCAGGCCTGCACCGCTCATGCCCCACATACTGATTGTCGAAGACGAAGCGGCCATCGCCGACACCCTGATCTTTGCCCTGCAAGGAGACGGTCACAGCACCGAATGGGTGACCCTGGGCAGCGCCGCGCTGGAACAGCAGCGTCAGCGCCCGGCTGACCTGATCATTCTCGATATCGGCCTGCCGGATATCAACGGCTTCGAAACCTGCCGCCAGCTGCGCCGCTTCAGCGAGGTGCCGGTGATGTTCCTCAGCGCCCGCGATGGGGAGATCGACCGCGTGGTGGGCCTGGAGATCGGTGCCGACGACTATGTGGTCAAACCCTTCAGCCCGCGTGAAGTGGCGGCGCGGGTACGCGCCATCCTCAAGCGCATGACCCCGCGCAGCGAACCCGAGGCCCCCGAAACGCCCTTCAGCATCGACTCCCAGCGCCTGCAGATCAGCTATCGCGGTCAATCGCTCAACCTCACCCGGCACGAATTTCGCCTGCTGCAATGCCTGCTCGAACAACCCGAACGGGTGTTCAGCCGCGAACAACTGCTGGATGCCACCGGCGTGCCGGCCGAGGCCGGCTACGAGCGCAACGTCGACAGCCACATCAAGAGCCTGCGCGCCAAGCTGCGCACCGTGCAGGCCGACGCCGAACCTATCCAGACCCACCGCGGCCTGGGCTACAGCTACAGCCCCGGGCACAGCTGATGCGCCTGGGCATCCGCATCTTCCTGGTGTACTTCCTGTTCGTCGGGCTGACCGGCTACTTCATTCTCAACACCGTGCGCGAACAGGTGCGCCCGGGTGTGCGCCAGTCCACCGAGGAAACCCTGGTGGACACCGCCAACCTGCTGGCCGAGATTCTGCGCGACGAGGTCAAGGCCGGCACCCTCGGCCAGGGCCGGCTGCCCGAGCTGCTCAAGGCTTACGGCAAGCGCCAGCCCAGGGCCGATATCTGGGGCCTGGCCAAGAACGAGGTCAACCACCGCATCTACGTCACCGACGCCAACGGCAAGGTGTTGCTCGACTCCAGCGGCGAAGCCCTGGGCCAGGACTATTCGCGCTGGAACGACGTGTACCTGACCCTGCGCGGCGAGTATGGCGCCCGCTCCACCCGCAGCGATCCGGACGACCCGGAGTCGTCGGTGATGCACGTGGCGGCGCCGATCATCGATGCCGGCAAGATCATCGGCGTGGTCACCGTGGCCAAGCCGAACAAGTCGTTGCAGCCGTATATCGATCGCTCCGAGCGGCGCCTGTTCAACCTGGGCCTTGGCCTGATCGTGCTGGGCCTGCTGGTGGGCGCCGGGCTGTCGTGGTGGCTGGCGCGCTCGCTACGTCGGCTGACGCGCTATGCACAGGCGGTCAGCGAGGGTGAACGCGTGGCCTTGCCGCATTACCGCGGCGGCGAGCTGGCGCAACTGGCCGGTGCGGTGGAGCGCATGCGCACGCAGCTGGAGGGCAGGGCGTATGTGGAGCGCTACGTTCACACCCTGACCCACGAGCTGAAAAGCCCGCTGGCGGCGATTCGCGGGGCCAGCGAGCTGCTGCAGGGGCCGATGAGCGACGAGCAGCGCCAACGCTTTGCCAGCAATATCGAAAGCGAGAGCGCGCGCATGCAGCAGTTGATCGAGCGGCTGCTGGACCTGGCTCAGGTCGAGCAGCGCCAGGGCCTGGAAGACCAGCAGCAGGTGCCGCTGGCGGCGCTGGTGGACGAGGTGCTGCTGGCCCAGAGCGCGCGCATCGAAAGCGCCGGCCTGCAGGTGCGCCAGCGGGTACCGGCCAGCGTGCGGCTGCTGTGCGAGCCGTTTCTGCTGCGCCAGGCCATCGGCAACCTGTTGGAGAATGCCCTGGACTTCACCCCGCCGGGCGGCCTGCTGGTGGTCGACCTGGAGACACGGGGCCCACGGCTGGCGCTGAGCCTGTACAACCAGGGGGCGGCGATCCCGGACTATGCCCTGGGCCGGCTCAGCGAGCGCTTCTACTCGCTGCCGCGCCCGGGCACGGGGCGCAAGAGCACAGGCCTTGGGCTGAACTTCGTCGAGGAAGTGATGCAGCTGCATGGCGGCTCGCTGGAGGTGGCCAACGTCGAGGACGGTGTGCGGGTGCGCCTGTGGCTGCCCAACGAGCGGCTGGGCTGAGCTCCACGCACTCTCCACATAACTCCACACAAGCGCCCAACCCGCTCCATGCACGGCGGGCAGACTGGCTCCATCGAAACCGGAGCCATTGCCCATGAACCGAACCCTGAGCATCAAACTGGGCGCCATCGCCTTTCTGATCGTGTTGCTGCTGATACCCCTGCTGATGATCGGCGGCCTGATCCAGGACCGCCAGCAGCAGCGCGACAGTGTGGTCGAGGATATCGCCCAGAGCTCCAGCTACAGCCAGCAGATCAGCGGGCCGCTGCTGGTGGTGCCGTACCGCAAGATCCAGCGCACCTGGAAAACCGTGGATGGCAGCACCCAGCAGCAGACCAGCACGGTGGCCGGGCATCTGTACTTTCTGCCCGAAACCCTGGAGGTCGACGCCAAGGTCGACACCGAGCTGCGTTCGCGGGGCATCTACCAGGCGCGCCTGTTCCACGCCGACAACCGCATCAGCGGGCAATTCAAGGTGCCGGCGCAGTGGGGCATCACCGAAGACTTCGACGATTACCGCTTCGACCCGGCGTTTCTGGCCGTGGGCATCAGCGATATCCGCGGTATCGAGAAGAGCCTGGAACTGAACGTGAATGGCCAGTCGCTGGCCTTCGCCGCGGGCACGGGGCTGGGCTGGCTGGGCGGCGGTGTGCACGTGGCGCTGCCCGACCTCGACGGCCGCGCCGAGACCCGCCTGGACTACGCCTTCGACCTTAGCCTGCAGGGCACCGGGCGCCTGCATCTGCTGCCGGTAGGGCGCAGCACCACGGTGAACATGGCGGCGAACTGGCCGCATCCAAGCTTCATCGGCAACTACCTGCCCATCAGCCGCGAGATCGACGCCCACGGCTTCAGCGCGCGCTGGCAGACCTCGTTTTTCTCCACCAACCTGGAGGATGCGCTGACCCAGTGTGTGGTCAACAACGCCTGCGACGACTTTCACGGGCGCAGTTTCGGCGTGAGCTTCGTCGACCCGGTGGACCAGTACCTCAAGAGCGAGCGGGCGATCAAGTATGCGTTGCTGTTCATTGCGCTGACCTTTGCCGGGTTCTTCCTGTTCGAGATTCTCAAGAACCTCAGCGTGCACCCGATCCAGTACGCGCTGGTGGGTGTGGCCCTGGCGTTCTTCTACCTGCTGTTGCTGTCGTTGTCGGAGCACCTGGGGTTCGGGTTGGCGTATGCGCTGTCGGCGGGCGGCTGCGTGCTGCTGATCGGCTTCTACCTGTGCCACGTGCTGCGCAGCCTGGCGCGCGGGCTGGGGTTTGCGGCGGGGTTGCTGGTGCTGTACGCGATGCTCTACGGGCTGCTGGGCGCCGAGGACTACGCGCTGCTGATGGGCTCGTTGCTGCTGTTCGGCCTGCTTGGGGTGTTCATGGTGCTGACACGCCGCCTGGACTGGTATCAGGTTGGGCAGGGGATCTTGAAATGAGCGGATTGAGAGAGGAACGCACGCTGGGGGCTGTGATGGTGGGGGAAATCAGGTTGATCTGGGCTGCCGAGATCAGCGTCGACTTCATCGCGGGTCAAGCCCGCTCCCACAGGTCCGGTACAAGCCTCAAGGGCAGCAGCAGATCTGTGGGGGTGAGCTTGACCCGTGATGAGGCCCGATCAGGCCACAGAAGGGGCGGTCTTTAGCATCGATTCGCGCTGACTCACCTCGGCATACCAGGCTGCCAGTTTCGGCTGGCGCTCGCGCCAGCCAAGGTCCGGCAGGCGCAGGTCGATGTAGCCCAGCGCGCAGGCCACCCCGATTGCCGCCACGTCGAACACCGAGGCCAGTTCGGCCAGGTGCTCGTCTTCCAGGTGCGCCAGCGCGCGCCGGATCTTGTCCTGCTGGGCGTCGACCCACGGCGTCCAGCGCTTCTCTTCAGGGCGCAGGAAGGTCTCGTAGCGCGCCACCACCGCCGCGTCCATGATCGCATCGGCCAGCGACGCCAGGGTCAGGCGCCGCCAGCGCGCCGGGCCCTCGCGCGGGATCAGCGGGTTGCCCACATGCTGATGGTCGAGAAACTCGACGATCACGCGGCTGTCATGCAGCACCGTGCCGTCCTCCAGGCGCAACGCCGGGATCTTGCCCGCCGGGTTGCCCAGGTTCAGCTCGGCATCGGTCTTGATCGGGCTCAGGTCGACGGGATGCAGGGCTACCCGCTCGGCCTGCCCGGTTTCGTGCAGCAGCACGCGAACCTTGCGCACGAACGGCGAGGCGGCGGCATGGAACAGGGTCATGCTCGGTGTGCTCATGGCGTGGCCTCAGTTGCCTTGCAGGCTGGGTGGCAGGCACACGCCAGTGCCGCCGATGCCGCAGTAGCCATTCGGGTTCTTGGCCAGGTACTGCTGGTGATAGGCCTCGGCGAAGTACACGGTCGGTGCCTGGGCGATCTCGGTGGTGATCTGGCCGAAACCGGCCTTGTTCAGCTCGGCCTGGTAGGCCTGCCTGCTGGCCTCGGCCAGTTCCAGCTGTTCGGGGCTGGTGCAGTAGATGGCCGAACGGTACTGGGTACCGACGTCGTTGCCCTGGCGCATGCCCTGGGTGGGGTTGTGCAGCTCCCAGAACATGGTCAGTAGGTCCTGGTAGCTGACCTTGGCCTTGTCGAACACCACCAGCACCACTTCGGTGTGGCCGGTCAGGCCCGAGCAGACTTCTTCGTAGGTGGGGTTGGGGGTGAAACCGCCGGCGTAGCCGACCACGGTGCTGACCACACCTTCACGCTGCCAGAAGCGCCGCTCGGCGCCCCAGAAGCAGCCCAGGCCGAAGATCGCGAAATCGACGTCTTCGAAGAACGGGCCCAGCAGCGGTGTGTCTTCGAACACGAAATGCTTCTCGGGCAGCGTCATCGGGGTCTCGCGACCCGGCAGCGCCTGTTCGGCGGCAGGCAGTACGTTTTTGTTCACCAGAATCTCCGAGCGCAGGACCATGGGCGGTTCCTCTTCAAGGCAGGATGTGTAGGGGGTAGACCCGTAGTGTGCCCGAGTGTTTCGCCGCTGTCAGGCGATTGGGCCACGCGGATAGCGCTTGAGTTTTTCGATCAGCTCGCTGCCGGGGATCGGCCGGTCGAACAGGTAGCCCTGGCCGACGTCGCAGCGGTGGCGGCGCAGGAACGCCAGCTGTTCGGCGGTCTCGATGCCTTCGGCCACCACCTTGAGCTTGAGGTTGTGAGCCATGGCCACCACTGCCGAGGTGATTTCCATATCGTCCTGGTTGTCCGGGATCTCGTGGATGAAGCTGCGGTCGATCTTGATGATGTCGATCGGGAATTTCTTCAGGTAGCTGAGCGAGGAGTAGCCGGTGCCGAAGTCGTCCATGGCCAGGGTCAGGCCCAGTTGCTTGAGCTCGTCGAGCTGGCGGTGGGTATCCTCGGTGGCTTCGAGCAGCAGGCCCTCGGTCAGTTCCAGTTCCAGCAGGTGTGGCGGCAGGGCTTCTTCCTTGAGGATGTTGGCGATCGAGCTGACCAGCTCCGGGTCGGAGAACTGCTTGGGCGACAGGTTGATCGCCACCTGCAGGTTGCCCATGCCCTCGGTGCTCAGCAGCTGGCTCATGCGGCAGGCCTGGCGCGCGATCCACTTGCCGATGGGGATGATCAGCCCGGTTTCCTCGGCCACGCTGATGAACTGGTCGGGGCGGATCATGCCCCGCTCCGGGTGGTTCCAGCGTAGCAAGGCCTCCAGGCCGAGCAGGCGGCCGCTGCGCAGGCACAGCTTGGGCTGGTAGAACACGTCCAGTTCGTTCTGGGTCAGGGCGCGGCGCAGGTTGTTTTCCACGAACAGCTTGTAGCTGGCCTCGGCGTTGAGCGCCTCGGTGAACACCTGCACCTGGTGCTTGCCGTTGGCCTTGGCCTTGTGCAGGGCCAGGCCGGCGTTCTTCATCAGGGTCTGCGGGTCGCGCCCGTGCAGCGGCGCACACGCCAGGCCCACCGAGCCGGTCACGCTGATCAGCTGGTTGTCGACGAACATCGGCTTGTCGAGGGTGTTGAGCAACTGCTGGGCCACCTGCTGGCCGGCATCCAGGCTGCTGTCCTCCAGCAGCACGGCGAACTCGTTGCTGGCAAAGCGCGCCAGGCTGCCACCGGGGCTCAGGCTGTTGCGCAGGCGCCGGGCCAGGCTGATCAGCAGCTTGTCGCCGGTCTGGTGCCCGAGGCTGTCGTTGATGCGCTTGAAGTTGTCGATGTCCACCAGCAGCAGGCAGATGGGGCTGTCGCTGTCGCGCTCGAAGCGCTCGTCGAGGCTGCGGATGAACGCCGGGCGGTTGCCCAGGCTGGTGAGGTTGTCGGTGTAGGCCAGGCGTTCGATGCGCTGCTGGGCCAGCTTGCTCTGGGTGATGTCTTCGTAGATGCCGATGTAGTGGGTCAACTCGCGGTTGTCGCCATACACCTTGGAGATCGACAGTTGGCCCCAGTAGGGCTCGAGGTTCTTGCGCCGACTCTTGAATTCGCCCTGCCAACTGTTGCCCATGGCCAGGCTCGATGGCGAGTCGAACAGCAGCTCGCTGAGGTTCTCCAGTGCGGTGAGCTCGGACAGGCGGTGGCCATGCACCTCTTCGGGTGTGTACTGGGTGATCTCGGTAAAGCTGGGGTTGACGTATTCCACCACGCCATCGCGGTTGACCAGCAGAAAGGCGTTGGCGCTTTGTTCCACCGCGCGCTGGAACAGGTGCAGGGCGCTGGTGGCGGTGCGCCGGTTGTGGTTGTTGATGACCTGGGCGAACTGGTCGGCCAGCTCACCGGCAAAGGCGATTTCATCCGATTGCCAGGCCCGGGTCGAGCCGCTGTGTTCCAGGCAGAGCACGCCGACCACCTGGCCGTCGATGCGGATGCTGGCATCGAGCATGGCGTGGATACCGCGCTGGCGCAGGCTCTCGGAGATTTCGCGGGTGCGTGGGTCGCGCGCCGCGTTGTGCGCATCGATGGCGCGGCTGGTGTGCAGCGCCTCGAGGTAGTCGGGAAATCGCCCGGCATCGATCGCCTCGGGCAGGCGGTACTCCTGGGTGGCGCGGTAGAACGCCGAGATCGGTTCCAGTTGCTGGCCTTCCAGGTACCAGATGCTGGCGCAGTCGATGCTGTAGATTTCGCAGGCACTGCGGGTGATCAGCTCGGCGGCTTCCTGCAGCGAGTTGTCGGCGCTGTAGCGCTGGCGCGCCAGGCGCAGGATCAGGTCCTGCTGGGCGCGTACCCGCTCCAGGTGCTCGAGCTGTTCCTGCTGCGCCTGCTGGTTGAGCTGCAGGGCGATCTGCAGGCGGTTGTTGCGGGTTTCGAGTTCTGCCGCCGAAAGGTCGGGTGTGTCGTTGGGCTGGGCATCGAGCACCAGCAGATAGCCGCGCAGCAACTGGCGGTTGTGCTGCCGGTAAGCTTCGCCCAGCTCCAGCATATTGAGCGGGCCCAGGCTGGTGTGCAGGGTATAACGCACCAGGTAGTACGGACGCTGCGCCAGTTGCAGCTCGATGGTGTCGTGCAGCTTGTAGCGTGCCTCGGGCTCCATCAGGCTGGCATAGGGCGAGCCGATCAGCGCACACAGGTCGACGGCCGCCTGGCCGAACTGACGCTCGCAGCCCGGGTCGAGGAACAGCATGGCCCAGCTGGCCTCATTCAGCCGCTCGAAACGCAGCATGCCGAGCCGCGAAGGCACCGGCAACTGCGTCACTACCTCGGCCACCGTACGGCTGGCGGCATCAGGTTGGCTTTTCATGGGAAGCTCGCTTCAAGAAGGCTGTTGGCGCGGGCTGGGCGAAGTGCTGCTACGCGTTTGAGCAAGGTTGCATCATGTGCTTGAGGCTGACAAGCAATAGAGTGGCCTGGCTTGATCTGTATCGGCTGACAGGTACAAATTCTTCAGTAATGCCGCGACGGATTGCGTCTGGCGGTGCCGCTCAAGGTGGGACGTTGAGCGGCACGGCATGAATCGCAGGCAAAAAAAGCCCCGCCAGATGGCGGGGTTGAGGTACGAGCGTGGCAGCTCGAAAACAGTGTCCGTGCTCCCCGGCAGGGGAGCACGGCGTGCAGCAGTTACAGCAGCATGGTGCGGATGTCGGTCAGCAGCTCGCCCAGGCGCTTGGTGAAGCGCGCGGCAGCGGCACCGTTGATCACGCGGTGATCGTACGACAGCGACAGCGGCAGCATCAGCTTGGGCTGGAACGCCTTGCCATCCCACACCGGCTGGATGGTGGCCTTGGACACACCCAGGATCGCCACTTCCGGTGCGTTGACGATCGGCGTGAAGCCGGTGCCGCCAATGTGACCGAGGCTGGAGATGGTGAAGCAGGCGCCCTGCATGTCGTCGGCAGAAAGCTTCTTGGTGCGGGCCTTTTCAGCCAGGGCCGCCGCTTCTGCAGCCAGCTGCAGCAGGCTCTTCTGGTCGACGTTCTTGATCACGGGGACCAGCAGGCCGTCTGGCGTATCCACGGCGAAACCGACGTTGACGTACTTCTTGCGAATGATCGCCTTGCCGCTAGGGGCCAGCGACGCGTTGAAGTCCGGCAGTTCCTTGAGCAGGTGCGCACAGGCCTTGAGCAGCAAGGGCAGCACGGTCAGCTTGACGCCGGCTTTCTCGGCCACGGCCTTCTGCGCAACGCGGAAGGCTTCCAGCTCGGTGATGTCGGCGCTGTCGAACTGGGTCACGTGCGGCACGTTCAGCCAGCTGCGGTGCAGGTTGGTGGCGCCAGCCTGCATCAGGCGGGTCATCGGCACTTCTTCGGTTTCACCGAAGCGGCTGAAGTCGACTGCCGGGATCGGCGGGATGCCCGCACCACCGGTCGCGCCGGCAGCCGGTGCTTCCTTGGCCTTCTGCATCATGGCCTTGACGTACACCTGCACGTCTTCCTTGAGCACGCGGCCGTGCGGGCCGCTGGCAGCCACGGCGCTCAGCTCGACGCCGAACTCGCGGGCCAGCTGACGCACGGCAGGGCCGGCGTGAACCTTGGCACCGCTTGGCGCTGGCGCAGCGGCCGGGGCCGGTGCGGCTTCGGCCTTGGCAGCCGGTGCGGCGGCAGGCGCAGCAGCCGGGGCCGCTTCAGCCTTGGCAGCCGGTGCAGCAGCGGCAGGCGCTGCTGGCGCGGCGGCGCCCTGGACCTTGAGCTTGAGGATGAAGTCGCCAGTGCCGACTTCGTCTTCGAGCTTGACGCCGATGCTTTCCACCACGCCGGCAGCCGGCGACGGGATTTCCATCGAGGCCTTGTCGGACTCCAGGGTAATCAGCGACTGGTCGGCTTCGACGCTGTCGCCGACCTTGACCAGCAGCTCGATGATCTTGGCCTTGCCCGACGAGCCGATGTCCGGCACGTGGATGTCCTGCACAGTGGCAGCCGCAGGTGCAGCGGCCGGTGCCGGGGCAGCCTCTGCAGCCGGGGCGGCAGCAGGCTTTTGTTCGGCGGCAGGCGCAGCGTCAGCCAGTGCCTCGGGCGCCGCAGCGGCGCCCTCGACTTCCAGTTCCAGCAGTTCGTCGCCTTCTTTCAGGCGGTCGCCCAGCTTGACCTTCAGGGCCTTGATCACACCGGCCTTGGGGGCCGGGATCTCCATGGATGCCTTGTCCGACTCCAGGGTCAGCAGGCTCTGGTCGGCTTCGATACGGTCGCCGACTTTGACGAACAGCTCGATGATTTCACCTTCACCGCTGCCGATGTCAGGTACGCGAATGAGTTCGCTCACTTAAAAATACTCCTCAGCAGTCCAGTGGGTTGCGCTTGTCCGGGTCGATGCCGAACTTGGTGATGGCATCGGCCACGACCTTCGGTTCGATCTCGCCACGGTCAGCCAGGGCTTCCAGGGCAGCCAGCACCACGAAGTGACGGTCGACTTCGAAGAAGTGACGCAGCTTCTTGCGGCTGTCGCTGCGACCGAAGCCATCGGTACCCAGGACCTTGAATTCCTTGCTCGGTACCCACTGACGAATCTGCTCGGCGAACAGCTTCATGTAGTCGGTAGAGGCGATGACCGGGCCCTTGCGGCCGCCCAGGCACTCCTCGATGTAGGTCTGCTTGGGCTTCTGGCCAGGGTGCAGGCGGTTGCTGCGCTCCACGGCCAGGCCGTCGCGACGCAGTTCGTTGAAGCTGGTGACGCTCCACACGTCGGCACCGACGTTGAACTCTTCACGCAGGATCTTCGCCGCTTCACGCACTTCGCGCAGGATGGTGCCGGAGCCCATCAGCTGGACGTGGTGCGCTGCGTCCTTGGTGTCTTCCTCGAGCAGGTACATGCCCTTGATGATGCCTTCCTCGACACCGGCCGGAATGGCAGGCTGCTGGTAGGACTCGTTCATCACGGTGATGTAGTAGAAGACGTCCTGTTGCTCTTCGGTCATCTTCTTCATGCCGTCCTGGATGATCACCGCCAGCTCGTAGCCGTAGGTCGGATCATAGGTGCGGCAGTTCGGGATGGTCGCGGCCAGCATGTGGCTGTGACCGTCTTCGTGCTGCAGGCCTTCACCGTTGAGGGTGGTACGCCCGGCAGTACCGCCGATCAGGAAGCCACGGGTGCGGCTGTCGCCAGCGGCCCAGGCCAGGTCGCCGATACGCTGGAAGCCGAACATCGAGTAGAAGATGTAGAACGGCAGCATCGGCTGGTTGTGGTTCGAGTACGAGGTACCGGCGGCGATGAACGACGACATGGCGCCGGCTTCGTTGATGCCTTCCTCGAGGATCTGGCCCTTCTTGTCCTCGCGGTAGAACATCACCTGGTCCTTGTCGACGGGCTCGTAGAGCTGACCGACGGACGAGTAGATGCCCAGCTGGCGGAACATGCCTTCCATACCGAAGGTACGCGCTTCGTCCGGGATGATCGGGACGATGCGCTGGCCGATTTCCTTGTCCTTGACCAGCTGCGCGAGGATGCGCACGAAGGCCATGGTGGTGGAGATTTCACGGTCGCCCGAGCCGTCCAGGATCGCCTTGAGGGTTTCCAGTGGCGGGGTCGGGATGCTGAAGCTCTTGGCCCGGCGCTGTGGCACGAAACCGCCCAGGGCAGAACGGCGCTCGCTCAGGTAACGGGCTTCGGCGCTGCCTTCTTCAGGCTTGAAGAACGGCAGGTTCTCCAGGTCTTCGTCCTTGACCGGGATGTCGAAACGATCGCGGAAGTGACGCAGGCTGTCGACGTCGACCTTCTTGGTGTTGTGCGCGGTGTTCTTGGCTTCGCCAGCACCGGTGCCGTAACCCTTGATGGTCTTGGCCAGGATGACCGTAGGCTGGTCCTTGTGGTTGACCGCCTGGTGGTAGGCTGCATAGACCTTGTACGGGTCGTGGCCACCACGGTTGAGCTTCCAGATCTCGTCGTCGGACAGGTCGGCGACCATGGCCTTGAGTTCCGGGGTGTTGAAGAAGTGCTCACGGACGAACGCGCCGTCCTTGGCCTTGTAGTTCTGGTACTCGCCGTCGATGACTTCGTCCATGCGGCGCTGCAGGATGCCGTCGACGTCCTTGGCCAGCAGTGGGTCCCAGAAACGGCCCCAGACCACCTTGTTGACGTTCCAGCCACCACCACGGAACACGCCTTCGAGTTCCTGGATGATCTTGCCGTTGCCGCGAACCGGGCCGTCGAGGCGCTGCAGGTTGCAGTTGATGACGAAGATCAGGTTGTCCAGCTTCTCGCGGCCTGCCAGGGAGATCGCGCCCAGGGATTCCGGCTCGTCGCACTCGCCGTCGCCCATGAAGCACCAGATCTTCTGCTTGCCGGCAGGGATGTAGCCGCGGCTTTCCATGTACTTCATGAAACGTGCCTGGTAGATCGCCTGGATCGGGCCCAGACCCATCGACACGGTCGGGAACTGCCAGAAGTCAGGCATCAGCCACGGGTGCGGGTAGGACGACAGGCCTTGACCATCGACTTCCTGACGGAAGTTGTTCATCTGGTCTTCGCTGATGCGGCCTTCCATGAAGGCACGGGCGTAGACGCCCGGCGAGGCATGGCCCTGGAAGTAGATCAGGTCGCCGCCGTGCTCGTCGGTCGGGGCCTGGAAGAAGTAGTTGAAGCCGATGTCGTACAGCGTGGCGCTGGAGGCGAAGCTGGAGATGTGGCCGCCCAGGTCCGAGTCTTTCAGGTTGGTGCGCATTACCATGGCCAGCGCGTTCCAGCGGACCAACGAGCGAATGCGGCGTTCCATGAACAGGTCGCCAGGCATGCGTGCTTCGTGGGTGACGGGAATCGTGTTGCGGTATGGCGTGGTGATGGCATACGGCAGCTGGGAGCCACTACGGGTGGCCAGCTCGCCCATACGGGTCATCAGATAGTGAGCGCGGTCTTCGCCTTCTTTGTCGAGAACCGACTCCAGGGCGTCCAGCCATTCCTGGGTTTCGACGGGATCGAGGTCTTGCATGGCTTGCTCCAGGGCGGAAAGGCTTCCAGAATCGGTTGCCTGAGTTTGCGACTGGCCTTTTGGGCAGACGACATGAAATTCTTGGATTACCGGGCGTTGTACCGGCGGCGTGTAGTTTTACTACAAATCGATCCTCATTACATGCGTTGACAGTAAAAAAGCAGTAGTAAAACTACACGGATAAGGCTCGTGGCCCCTGCTCGGGTTGTGGGATAAAACGATACCGGTGGTTAAAAACTGGTCGGCATGCGGTTGTTTGCGATGATTTCTATCAAAGAATTACGTTTTTCAGCTATTTATGACCTTTGTACGACAGTCGAACCGTACGCCGAGTTCCCTTGCCCAAGTGCCACCAACCCTTTCACGCCGATCAAGGATAGACCATGAGCCTGCCCCTGCTGGCCGAACTGCCCGCTGCCCTGCAACCGCTGGTCAGCCGTAATGCCACCTCTTTGCGCAACGCCGTCGCGGCCGTCGACGGGCTGAGCCTGGACGACTGGAACGAGCAGCGCTGGGCCGAGTTCGCCCGCGTGGCGACAGCCAGCGATTTCGTGCTTGAACAGAGCGTGCGCGACCCGGCGATGCTGCTGGCCCTGGCCGCCAGCGGCGAGCTCGACCGCGCCTTCGCCGCCGGCGAGCTGTGTGCCCAGGTGGCCGGCGCGGCGCAGGCCGCCGGCAGCGAAGACGAACTGGCGCGCAACCTGCGCCGCCAGCGCACCCGCCAGCAGGTGCGCATCATCTGGCGCGACCTGACCCGCCAGGCCGACCTGGTGCAGACCTGCCGCGACCTGTCCGACCTGGCCGATGCCGCCATCGACCAGGCGTATCAATGGCTGTACCCGCGCCTGTGCGCGCAGTTCGGGACCCCCACCGGCAATCGCAGCGGCCTGCCCCAGCAGATGGTGGTGCTGGGCATGGGCAAGCTGGGGGCGGTGGAACTGAACCTGTCGTCGGACATCGACCTGATCTTCGCCTACCCCGAGGGCGGCGAAACCGTGGGCGTGAAGCGCCCGCTGGACAACCAGGAGTTCTTCACCCGGCTGGGCCAGCGCCTGATCAAGGCACTGGACCCGATCACCGTCGACGGCTTCGTGTTCCGCGTCGACATGCGCCTGCGCCCCTACGGCTCGTCCGGCGCGCTGGTGCTCAGCTTCAATGCACTGGAGCAGTACTACCAGGACCAGGGCCGCGACTGGGAACGCTACGCCATGATCAAGGCCCGTGTGGTGGCCGGCGACCAGCAGGCCGGCGCGCAGCTGCAGGACCTGCTGCGCCCGTTCGTGTACCGGCGCTACCTGGACTTCTCGGCGATCGAGGCACTGCGCACCATGAAGCAGCTGATCCAGCAGGAGGTGCGGCGCAAGGGCATGGCCGAGAACATCAAGCTGGGCGCCGGTGGCATCCGCGAGGTGGAGTTCATCGCCCAGGCGTTCCAGCTGATCCACGGCGGGCGCGACCTGAGCCTGCAGCAGCGACCGTTGCTCAAGGTGCTGGCGACGCTCGAAGGCCAGGGCTACCTGCCGCCGGCGGTGGTGAGCGAGCTGCGCGAGGGCTATGAGTTCCTGCGTTATACCGAACACGCCATCCAGGCCATCGCCGACCGCCAGACCCAGATGCTGCCCGACGACGAACTGGACCGCGCACGTATCGCCTTCATGCTCGGTTTTGCCGACTGGGCGAGCTTCCACGCGCAACTGATGCACTGGCGCGGGCGCATCGACTGGCACTTCCGCCAGGTGATCGCCGACCCCGATGAAGAGGAAGGCGAGGAGGGCGAAGTGGTGGTCGGTGGCGAGTGGCTGCCGCTGTGGGAAGAAGCCCAGGACGAAGAGGCCGCCTGCCGCCAGTTGACCGACGCCGGCTTCGCCGATGCGGCCAGGGCGCTCAAGCAGCTGGCCAGCCTGCGCGCCAGCCCGCAGTTGCGTGCCATGCAGCGCCTGGGCCGCGAACGCCTCGATGCCTTTATACCGCGCCTGCTGGCGCAGGCGGTGGAGCATGCCGACCCGGACCTGGTGCTCGAACGCGTGCTACCGCTGGTGGAGGCCGTGGCGCGGCGATCGGCCTACCTGGTGCTGCTGACCGAAAACCCCGGTGCGTTGCGCCGCCTGCTGACCCTGTGCGCCGCCAGCCCGTGGATCGCCGAGCAGATCACGCGCTTCCCGCTGCTGCTCGATGAACTGCTCAACGAAGGCCGCCTGTTCAGCCCGCCCCAAGCACCGGAGCTGGCCGCCGAGCTGCGCGAGCGTCTCACGCGCATCCCCGAGGATGACCTTGAACAGCAGATGGAAGCGCTGCGTCACTTCAAGCTGGCCCACAGCTTGCGCGTGGCCGCCTCGGAAATCGCCGGCAACCTGCCGCTGATGAAGGTCAGCGACTACCTGACCTGGCTGGCCGAAGCCATTCTCAACCAGGTGCTGGCCCTGGCCTGGCGCCAGACCGTGGCGCGTCATGGCCAGCCAAAGCGCAGCGATGGCAGCCTGTGCGACCCCGGCTTCATCATCGTCGGCTATGGCAAGGTCGGCGGCATCGAGCTGGGCCACGGCTCGGACCTGGACCTGGTGTTCATCCACGACGGTGACCCCCAGGCCGAGACCGATGGCGCCAAGCCCATCGACAGTGCGCAGTTCTTCACCCGCCTGGGTCAGCGCATCATTCACCTGCTGACCACCCAGACCAACTCCGGCCAGCTGTATGACGTGGACATGCGCCTGCGCCCGTCCGGCGCTTCGGGTTTGCTGGTGAGTTCGCTGGGCGCCTTCGAGCGCTACCAGCGCAACGAGGCCTGGACCTGGGAACACCAGGCACTGGTGCGTGCGCGGGTGCTGGTGGGCTGCCCGCAGGTGGGGGCGGCCTTCGAGGGGGTGCGGGCACAGGTGCTGGGACAGGCCCGCGACCTGGACAAGCTGCGGGCCGAAGTCAGCGACATGCGCGCCAAGATGCGCGACAACCTCGGCACCCGGGCGACCCAGGCCGGGCTTGGGCCCAACGCCTTCGACAGCGGGGTTGCCTTCGATATCAAGCAGGATGCCGGTGGTATCGTCGATATTGAATTTATGGTGCAATACGCGGCCCTGGCCTGGTCCCACACGCACCCGGCACTGCTGCGCTACACCGACAACATCCGCATTCTCGAAGGGCTGGAGGAGGTCGGGCTGATGCCGGCCAGCGATGCAATTTTGTTGCGTGAAGTGTACAAGGCCTTCCGCTCCGCCGCGCACCGCCAGGCCCTGCAGAAGCAGGCCGGGGTGATCGACGCCGGGCAGTTCGTCGACGAGCGCCGGCAGGTACGGCGTATCTGGGGCGAGCTGGGGTTGACCTGAACGCGGGCTGAACAGCCACCAGGCGATACGGCGCAATGAAGCGGCGGCGACCACGTCCTACACTGAGTGGCGTACACTGGTCGCACCACGCCTGATTATAAAGAGGGGAGGCCAGGCTGTTGGAAAACAGGCTGTAGCCTCCCTGATCGTTTCTGGATAAAGCATGAGAATTTTGATCATTGGGCCCAGTTGGGTGGGCGACATGGTAATGGCGCAGACGCTGTTCCATGTGCTGAAGCAGCGTCACCCCGCGTGCGTGATCGATGTGCTGGCACCCGAATGGAGCCGCCCGATCCTCGAGCGCATGCCCGAAGTGCGCCAGGCCTTGAGCTTCCCGCTCGGCCACGGCGCGCTGGAACTGGCCACGCGCCGGCGCATCGGCAAGTCGCTGGCCGGTCAGTACGACCAGGCGATCCTGCTGCCCAATTCGCTCAAGTCTGCGCTGGTGCCGTTCTTTGCCGGTATCGCGCAGCGCACCGGCTGGCGTGGCGAGCTGCGCTACGGCCTGCTCAACGATGTGCGCACCCTCGACAAGGCGCGCTACCCGCTGATGATCGAGCGCTTCATGGCCCTGGGCTACCCCGCCGGTGCCGAGCTGCCCAAACCCTACCCGCGCCCCAGCCTGCAGATCGAGACCGCCAGCCGCGATGCGGCGCTGGCCAAGTTCGGCCTGAGCCTGGACCGCCCGGTGCTGGCGCTGTGCCCCGGCGCCGAGTTCGGCGAGGCCAAGCGCTGGCCCTCGGAGCATTACGCCAAGGTCGCGGAAATCAAGATTCGCGAAGGCTGGCAGGTGTGGCTGTTCGGCTCCAAAAACGACCATGCGGTGGGTGAATCGATCCGCGAGTGGCTGATCCCGGGCCTGCGTGAAGAGTCGGTGAACCTCAGCGGCGAGACCTCGCTCGCCGAGGCGATCGACCTGCTGTCGTGCAGCGATGCGGTGGTGTCCAACGATTCGGGGCTGATGCACGTGGCTGCAGCGCTCAATCGCCCGCTGGTGGCGGTGTACGGGTCGACCTCGCCGGGCTTCACCCCACCGTTGGCCGACCAGGTCGAGGTGGTGCGCCTGGGGCTGGAATGCAGCCCGTGCTTCGACCGCACCTGCCGCTTCGGCCACTACAATTGCCTGCGTCTGCTGGAACCGGAGGCGGTGGCCTCGGCGTTGCAGCGGCTCAACGGTCCGTCGCTGGTCGACGTCACGGTCGAGGTCGATTAAGTTGCGGGTACTGCTGATCAAGACCTCCTCGCTGGGGGATGTCATCCACGCGCTGCCGGCACTGACCGACGCGGCGCACGCCATTCCCGGCATCCGCTTCGACTGGGTGGTCGAGGAAGGCTTCGCCGAAATCCCCACCTGGCACCCTGCGGTCGATCACGTGATCCCGGTGGCCATCCGTCGCTGGCGCAAGAACCTCTGGCAAACCTTGAAGAACGGCGAATGGCGCCAGTTCAAGAAGCGCCTGCGCGAGCGCAAGTACGACCTGGTGATCGACGCCCAGGGCCTGGTGAAAAGCGCCTGGCTGACCCGCTACGTCAAGGCGCCGGTGGCCGGGCTGGACCGCTACTCGGCACGCGAGGGGCTGGCCAGCCGCTTCTACGACCGGCGCCTGTCGGTGGCCCGCGGGCAGCATGCGGTGGAGCGGGTGCGCCAGCTGTTCGCCCTGGCGCTGGGCTACGACCTGCCCTCGGGGCTGGGTGACTACGGCCTGGATCGCTCGCGCCTGGAAGAGATACCCACCAAGCCCTACGTGGTGTTCCTGCATGGCACCACCTGGGACACCAAGCACTGGCCCGAACTGTACTGGCGCCAGTTGGCCGAACGCCTGGGCCGTGCCGGCCTGCATATCTGCCTGCCATGGGGCAACCCGGCCGAAAAGGCCCGCGCCGAGCGCATCGCCCAGGGCCTGAAGAACGCCCAGGTGCTGCCCAGGCTGAACCTGGCCGGGGTCGCCCGGGTGCTGGCTGCCGCCAAGGCCTGCGTGGCCGTCGACACCGGCCTTGGGCACCTGGCGGCGGCACTCGATGTGCCTACCCTGTCGCTGTTCGGCCCTACCAACCCGGGCCTGACCGGGGCCTACGGCAAGGCCCAGGTGCACCTGGGCAGTGACTTCCCCTGCGCCCCGTGCCTGCAGAAGAAGTGCACCTACAAGCCGAGCGCCGACGACCGGCGCCGGTTCGATCTCAAACGCGAGTGGCCGCTGTGCTTCACTCGCCTGAACCCCGAGCGTGTGGCGAGCCAGTTGAGCGCGTTGCTGCGGGCAGAGGATGTGCGTTGATGCAACTGGCCTTTGTGCTCTACAAGTATTTCCCCTTCGGCGGCCTGCAGCGTGACTTCATGCGCATCGCCCTGGAGTGCCAGCGCCGTGGCCACCAGATCCGGGTGTATACCCTGATCTGGGAGGGCGACGTGCCCGAGGGCTTCGAAGTGCTGGTGGCGCCGGTCAAGGCGCTGTTCAACCATCGGCGCAACGAGAAGCTCACCGACTGGATGCAGGCCGACCTGGCCAGGCGCCCGGTCGACCGCCTGATCGGCTTCAACAAGATGCCGGGGCTGGACGTGTACTACGCCGCCGACGGCTGCTTCGAGGACAAGGCGCAGAACCTGCGCCACTCGCTGTACCGCCGCTGGGGCCGCTACCGCCACTTTGCCGAGTACGAGCGTGCGGTGTTCGGCAAGGACGCCAAGACCCAGATCCTGATGATCTCCGAGGTCCAGCAGCCGCTGTTCGTCAAGCACTACGACACCCCCGCCGAGCGCTTCCACCTGCTGCCTCCGGGCATCAGCCAGGACCGCCGGGCGCCGGCCAATGCCGCCGAGATCCGCACCGAGTTTCGCCGCGAGTTCAACCTGGCGGACGACGAGCGCCTGCTGGTGCAGATCGGCTCGGGCTTCAAGACCAAGGGCGTGGACCGCAGCCTCAAGGCGCTGGCCGCCTTGCCCAACAGCCTGCGCAAGCGCACCCGGCTGATGGTCATCGGCCAGGACGACCCCAAGGTGTTCCAGCTGCAGAGCGCGACGCTGGGGCTGACCGAGCAGGTGCAGTTCCTCAAGGGCCGCAGCGATATCCCGCGCTTTCTGCTCGGGGCCGACGCACTGATCCACCCGGCCTACAACGAGAACACCGGCACCGTGCTGCTCGAAGCCGTGGTGGCCGGGTTGCCGGTGCTGGTTTCGGCAGTGTGCGGCTATGCCCATTACATCGCTGAGGCCGATGCCGGCCTGGTGCTCGACGAGCCGTTCGAGCAGGAGCAACTCAACCGCTACCTGCAACGTATGCTCGAAGACGATGCGGCGCGTGCCGATTGGGGCCGCAACGGCCTGGCATTCGCCGACACCGCCGACCTGTACAGCATGCCGCAGCATGCGGCCGACGTGATCCTGGCGCAGGAGCGCGCATGAAACTGATACTGGCTGAACCCTTCAAGCGCCTGTGGGCCGGGCGCGATGCCTTCGACGCCGTCGAGGCCCTGCAAGGCGAGGTGTACCGCGAGCTGGAAGGCCGGCGCACGCTGCGCACCGAGGTCGAGGGCAACGGTTATTTCGTCAAGATCCACCGCGGCATCGGCTGGGGCGAGATCTTCAAGAACCTGTTCACCGCCAAGCTGCCGGTGCTCGGTGCCGGACAGGAATGGCAGGCCATCCAGCGCCTGCACGAAGTCGGCGTGCCGACCATGACCGCGGTGGCCTACGGCGAACGCGGCAGCAACCCGGCGACCCAGCATTCGTTCATCGTCACCGAGGAGCTGGCGCCCACCGTCAGCCTCGAGGACTTCAGCCTCGACTGGGTCAGGACGCCGCCGGCGCCGCGTCTCAAGCGTGCGCTGATCGCCGAGGTGGCGCGCATGACCGGCATGATGCACCGCGCCGGGGTCAACCACCGCGACTGCTACATCTGCCACTTTCTGCTGCACACCGACCGCCCGGTAACCCCGGACGACTTCAGGCTGTCGGTGATCGACCTGCACCGGGCCCAGACCCGCGCCAGCATTTCCCGACGCTGGCGCGACAAGGACCTGGCCGCGCTGTACTTCTCGGCGCTGGACATCGGCCTGACCCGACGCGACAAGCTGCGCTTTCTGCGCGGCTACTTCCAGCAGCCGCTGCGCCAGATCCTGGCCGAGCACGCCACCTTGCTGCGCTGGCTGGAGGGCAAGGCAAACAAGCTCTACGAGCGTAAACAACGGTATGGGGACGCGCTCTGATGGCGGGTTGGACACTGGAGCCGGCCTACGCGGCCCTGGCACAGGATTTCGGCAGCATCGACGCGGTGTTCGCGCTCAAGGGCGAACGCCTCACCCACGACCCGCTCAGCGAAGTGATTCGCGTCGAGCGCGGCGGGGTGAACTACTACGTCAAGCGTTACACCGGCGCCGGCAAGGGCCTGCGCCGCTACCTGGGGCGCCCGCGGATCAAGGCCGAGTGGCAGAACCTCAAGCAGTTCGCCAAGTGGGACATCCCCACCGCCGAGGTGGTGGCCTGCGGCCTGGAACGGCGAGGCTTCGCCTTCCACCGGGGCGCCATGATCACCCGCGAGCTGCCGCGCACCGAGGACCTCTCGGCGCTGGCCAAGCGCAACGACCCGCGCCTGGCAGATGCCGGCTGGGTCGACCATGTCAGCCGACAGCTGGCCCGCCATACGCGGGTGATGCACGACCATCACTTCACCCACAACGACCTCAAGTGGCGCAACCTGCTGGTCGATGACAAGGGCATGCTGTTCTTCATCGACTGCCCGACCGGTGCGTTCTGGGTCGGCTTCATGCTGCGCTATCGCATCACCAAGGATCTGGCCTGCCTGGACAAGGTGGCCAAGTATCACCTGTCGGCCACCCAGCGCCTGCGGTTCTACCTGCAATATCGCCGTCGCGATCGCCTGAACGCGTCGGACAAGCGCCGCGTGCGGCACGTCGTGACGTTTTTCGAGGGGCGCGAATGAGTGATTTCCTGGCCAGTGCCGAAGCTGCACTGCTTGAACGCCACGGCCTGAACAGCTTCGAGGCGCTGTGGGCGCTGCAGCTGGACGCCGTGGACGAGCCCAACACCGGGCGCGGCGGCTGGAGCCGCGTGTACCGCCTGGAGCTGGAGGGCAAGGGGTTCTACCTCAAGCGCCAGAGCGACTACCTCACGCGCACCCTGCACAGCCCCTTCGGCGAGCCGACCTTCGCCCGCGAGTTTCGCAACATCAAGCGCTACCAGAAGCTGCAGATCCCGGCCTTGCAGGCGGTGTTCTACGCCGAGCGCCGGGTCGACGGCGAGCGCCGTGCGATCCTGATGACCCGTGCGCTGGATGACTGGAGCGATCTTGACCACCTGCTCGGGCAGTGGCCGCAACTGGCCCTGGAGCAGCGCCAGGGCATCCTGCGCGCCTGTGGCGAACTGGCCCGCACGGTGCACGCGGCGGGGCAGGTGCATGGCTGCTTCTACCCCAAGCACATCTTTTTGCGCGAGCGCAGCGAAGGCTGGCAGGCGCAGTTGATCGATCTGGAGAAAACCCGGCCGCTGCTGCTGGGCCAGCGTGATCGCCTCAAGGACCTGGAGCCGCTGCTGCGTCGTGCCGGCGCATGGAGCGAGAGCGATGTACGGCTGATGCTGGCCGCCTACCTGGAGCAACCGGCCGACAGTACGCTGGTGGATACCTGGCTGCAGCGCCTGCTGCATCGCCGTCGTGAAAAAGAGGCCCGCTGATGCGTTTGTCTGAACTCAAGGACGCCGGGCGCAGCCCGCAACTGCCATTGAGCATTGCCCTGGCCGACGCCGCCGGGCCGGCCGAGCTGCAACTGCTCAGCCTGCTGCGGGTGCTGCCGGGGCAGCGGTATGTCGGTGCCGGGATCTGGCGTGGCAAGCCGGTGCTGGCCAAGCTGCTGGTGGGCAGCAGCGCCGCCCGCCACTTCCAGCGCGAACTGGACGGTGCGCGCCTGCTGGCCAGCCAGGGGCTGACCACGCCGTTGCTGCTGGCCGACGGCCTGCGTGAAGGCGAGGGCGGCTGGCTGCTGTTCGAATTTCTTGAGCACGCCCACAGCCTGGCGGATGCCTGGGCGGCGGTCGAGGGCCTGCCGGTGCTTGCCGATGCCCAGCAGGAAGTGCTGGGCGAAGCCCTGCGCGCCGTGGCGCAGATGCATGCCAAGGGCCTGTGGCAGGCCGACCTGCACCTGGACAACCTGCTGCGCCATGGCGGGGAGCTGTACCTGATCGATGGCGCGGGGGTGAAGGCCGAAACCCCGGGCCAGCCGCTGTCGCGTCAGCAGGTGCTGCAGAACCTGGGGGTATTCTTTGCGCAGTTGCCCAAGCGCCTGGAGCCCTTCGTCGAGGAACTGCTGGTGCACTACGTGCTGGTCAACGGCGAGCATGCGCTGCCGCTGGAAGCCTTGCAGAAGCAGATCGACAAGGTGCGCAGCTGGCGTCTGAAGGACTACCTGGACAAGGCCGGTCGCGAGTGCACGCTGTTCAGCGTGCAGCGCGGGGCCTCGGGCCTGCGCGCGATCCGTCGATCGGAGGTGGCGGCCATGCTGCCGGTGCTGGAGCAGGCCGACGCGCTAATCGACCAGGGCCACCTGTACAAGACTGGCGGCGCGGCGAGTGTGGCACGGGTCGAGGCGGGCGGTCGCAGCCTGGTGCTCAAGCGCTACAACATCAAGAACACCGCCCACTGGTTCAAGCGCTTCTGGCGCCCCAGCCGGGCCTGGCATTCGTGGATCGAAGGGCATCGCCTGGAGTTCCTCGGCATCGCCACGCCCAGGCCGCTGGCGGTGCTGGAGCAGCGCGTGCTGGGGCTGCGTAGCCGTGCGTACCTGGTGACCGAGTATGCCGACGGGCCGGACCTGATCGAGAGCTTTGCGCCCTACGTCGACAGCGCCGAGGTGCCAGAGGAGCAGCTGCAAGCGCTGCAGACCCTGTTGCAGCAGCTGATGGGCGAACGCATCAGCCACGGCGACCTGAAGGGTCACAACCTGTTCTGGCAGGACGGTCAATGGTCGCTGATCGACCTTGATGCGATGTGCCAGCACGCCACCCAACTCAGTTTCGCCAAGGCCTTCGCCCGTGACCGGGCGCGGTTGTTGCGCAACTGGCCGGCGGACAGTGCGTTGCACCAGCGGCTGGATGAGTGCCTGCCGAAACTGGCTGACTGACCTGCGCCTTTGCCGACAAGGCCGGCTCCTGCAGACGACGTGAAACCTTGCAGGCGCCGGCCTTGCCGACCAAGATTATCGCGCGGCCGGCCAAAAACCTCGCAGGCTGTATCCCACCGGCAGGGCCAGCCCCACCCACGCCAGCACATCCCACGGGCCATCCCCCAGCAGCGCCGCGAACAGCCCCACTGCGCCCAGCAGGGCAATCAGGCCCGGCATGCCGAACACCTTCCAGAACCTCGATTCACGCTTCATCACGTCGCCTGCGCACCCACCACAAATACACGCCGCTGCCGAGCACGATGATCGTCAGCACATCCAGCAGCGCCCATAGAATCTGCATCGGCCGGCCGCCGTAGTCGCCAAAGTGCAGCGGCTGCGACAGGCCCATCGCGTCCATGTACCACGGCCGCTCGCCAATCGCCGTCACCTGCAGGGTGCTGGCATCGATCAGTACCGGGGTCAGCAGGTGAGCGGTCAGGTGGGTGCTGCCCTTCATGAACACCGCATAGTGGTGCTCGCTGGAAAAGCGCGTGCCGGGGAAGGCGATGAAGTCCGGCTGCATGCCCGGCGCCGCCTCGGCGGCAATGTCCAGCAGACGGCTGGCCGGGGCCAGTGCGGTCAGCGGCGGTGCATCGCGGTACGGTGCGATCATCGCGCTGAGGCTGTCGTTGCGCCAGGCGGCGATGACCAGGTCGGACAGCGCGCTGATCACCCCGGTCACGCCCACCACCAGCGCCCAGGTCAGGGTCACGATGCCGATCAGGTTATGAAGGTCGAGCCAGCGCAGGCGCCGCGATTTGTCGTGGCGTACCGTGGCGAACTTCAGCCTGCGCATGAATGGCGCGTACAGCACCACCCCGGAGATGATCGCCACCACGAACAGCAGGCCCATGAAGGCCAGCAGCAGCTTGCCCGGCAAGCCGGCGAACATGTCCACATGCAGGCGCAGCATGGTCAGCATGAAGCCGCCGTTGGCCGAGGGCATCTCCACCACCTCGCCAGTACGCCCGTCGAGCATGAAGGTGTGCGACGAGTTGGGCTCGGTACCGGCGGTGGCGGCCATGATCGCGATCACGCCGTTGCTGTCGTCCTCGTCCCAGCCGAAGTACTGCATCACCTCGCCCGGGCGATGGGCCTGGGCCTTGAGCACCAGGGCCTGCAGGTCGAGTCTGGGTGTGTCGGCGGGCATTACCTTGAGCTCGGGCGCATCGCCCAGCAGGTGGTCGATCTCGTGGTGGAAGATCAGCGGCAGCCCGGTCAGCGCCAGCAACAGCAGAAACAGCGTGCACACCAGGCTGCTCCAGGTATGCACCCACGACCAGCGACGTATGGTTTGGCTCTTCATCGTTGGCCCTAGAACGTGTAGTTCACGCTGGCGACCACGTTGCGCTGGTCGCCGTAGTAGCACCAGAACCCGTCGCAGTTGGCCAGGTAGTCCTTGTTGAACAGGTTCTTGGCTTCCACCGCCACGCTCAGCCCCTTCATGCTGCTGTCCAGGCGACCCAGGTCGTAGTGCACGGCAGCGTCGTACACGGTGTAGGAGCCTACATGCGCCACCTCGGTGTTGGCGGTGTTGCCGTAGGTATCGCCGACATAGCGAACCCCGGCGCCCATGCCGAAGCCGTCCAGCGGGCCGGCGTGCCAGGTGTAGTCGGCCCACAGGGTGGCCTGGTTGCGCGGGATCAGCGCCATGCGGTTGCCGACTTCGCCAGGCACGCCCTTGCGGATCTCGGTATCGGTGTAGGTGTAGGAGCCGACCATTTTGAGGTTTTCGGTGACGGCGCTGGTGGCTTCCAGCTCGATGCCGCGCACCTGCAATTCACCGACACTGCGAGAGATGCTGCCTTCGGTGACCTTCACGTTGCTCTGGCGCAGGTCGTAGGCGGCTGCAGTCAGCAGGGTGTTGCTGCCCACCGGCTGGAACTTGACGCCCACTTCGTACTGGCGGCCTTCGGTGGGCTTGAACGACTGTGCTGCATCCACGTTGGCGCCGGTGGTCGGCTGGAACGACTCGGTGTAGGACAGGTACGGGGTGAGGCCGTTGTCGAACACGTAGCTCAGGCCCACGTTGCCGGTGAAGGCCTTGTCGCGCTGGGTGCTGGTGGCGTCGCCCTTGTTGTGGAAGGTGGTGCCGGTGTGAATCCAGTCCTCACGCCCGCCCAGGGTCAGGCGCCAGTTGTCCAGGGCGATCTGGTCCTGCACGTAGACGCCGGTCTGGCGGGTTTTCTGGCCGTAGTCCTGCAGTGCGAAGTAGTTCACGTTGGACATGTCGGCGCCATACACCGGCCGGATCACGCTGATTGGCGGCACGTTGATGCCGCTGATGTTGCCGTTGGCGTCGTAGTTGTACGAGCCGCCATACAGCCACTGGTAGTTGGTGTTGGAGCGCTGGTGGTCCAGGCCCAGCAGCAGGGTGTGCTCCAGCGCGCCGGTGCTGAAGTTGGCCTGCAGGTTGTTGTCGACGGCGAACTGGCTGATGTCTTCGTTGATGATCCCGGCCTCGCGGTTGACCGTGCCGTCGGGTTCTACGGTATTGAAGGTGGCCACGTTGACCGCGCGAAACGACAGGTCGCTCTTGGTGTAGCGCAGGTTCTGGCGCAGCTGCCATACGTCGTCGAGGCGGTGCTCGAAAGCGTAGCCCAGGGCGTAGTAGGTGCGGTCGTAGAAATCCCAGTCCGGCTCACCGAGGTTCTTGTGGTGGGAAATCTTTGCCCCGGCAGGCGAGGCCAGCCGGGTGCCCTGCAAGGGCAGGAACTGCCCGGTGATGCCGGTATCGTCGCGGGTGAACTGCGAGATGAAGGTCAGGCTGGTGTCGTCGTCGACGTTCCAGGTCAGGCTGGGGGCGAGGTTGTAGCGCTTGTCGGGAATATGGTCGACCGGTGCGTTGCTGTCGCGTACCACGCCGCTGACCCGGTACAGAAACTGGCCGGCGTCGTCGATCTTGCCGGTGCTGTCGAAGTTGATCTGCCGGTGTTCGTTGCTGCCGACCTGGGCTTCGATCTGGTGCGCGCTTTCGGCCTGCGGGCGTCGGCTGAGCATGTCGAGCATGCCGCCGGGCGGGGTCTGGCCATACACCGAAGAGGCCGGGCCGCGCAGTACGGTGATGCGTTCCAGGTTCCAGGGTTCGACCTTGGGGTTGGCGAACGAACCCTTGGGCAGCGGCAGGCCGTCGAGAAACTGGGTGGGGTCGAAGCCGCGCACGCGCAGCCAGTCGGCGCGCGAGTCCGAGCCGTAGCCGCTGCTTTGCACGCCCGCGGTGTAACGCAGCGCGTCGTTGAGGTTGAGCACCTGGCGCTGGTCGAGCTGTTCGCGGGTGATCACCGACATCGAGCGTGGCGCCTCGACGATCGGAGTGTCGGTCTTGGTGCCGGCGGCGGTGCGGGTGGCGACGTAGCCGGTGGTCGGGCCCCAGGCGCTCTCGTAGTCGCCGGCGGCGTTGATGCTGGTTTCCGGCAGGGCCAGGCTGCCTTCGGGGGCGGCGATCAGGCTGTAGGTGCCGGCGCTGCTCTGCTGCAGTTGCAGGCCGGTGCCGCGCAGGGCGGCCTGCAGGGCGCCGAGGCCGTCGTACTGGCCGCTGACTGGCGCCGAGGTGCGTCCGCTGGCCAGGCTCGGGTCCAGGGTCAGGGCGATGCCGGCCTGGCTGGCGATCAGGTTGAGGGTGGTCGACAACGGCCCGGCGGGCAGGCTGTAGCTGCGCGCGGCGCTCGATTCGGCGGCGATGGCGGCGGTGCTGGTCAGGGCCAGGGTCAGCAGGCAATGACGCAACAGCTTTTCAAGGGGACGGGACATGCAGCGGTTCCTCGGCGCAATAGTGCTAACTAGCTTCCATGCCGAGTGAAAAGGGAAAAGTGTCAGGGGGTGGGCAAAAAATAATGTTGAGGCCTTCGCCGGCAACGCCCGCTCCTGCAGGAGGGCGTTGCCGGCGAAGGCGTTTTACGGGGTCTCGCCCTTGGCCACGATCGTCACCCACCATGGCGTGCGCTTTTGCACCTGCACCGGCAAGGTCGGCAGCAGCGACTGCAGCGCAAGGTCGGTGTCGTGCAGCGGGAAGCTGCCGGTAATGCGCAACCCGGCCACCTCCGGCGACACCCCCAGGTAGCCGCTGCGATAACGCCCCAGCTCCTGCACCAGCGCATCCAGGCGCACGTTGTCGACCACCAGCATGCCGTGGGTCCAGGCGTCGGCGCCCAGGGCCAGCGGATCGATGCTGCCCAGCTGGTCGTGGCTCATCATCACCTGCTGGCCTTCGCGCACGATCTGCTCGTCGCCGCTGTCCTGCGGCTTGGCCGCCACCGCCGACTGCAACACGTTCAGGCGCGTGCCCTGGTCTTCCAGGCGCACCAGGAAGCGTGTGCCCAGTGCACGCAGGCGCCCGTCGGCCGTGGCGACGATGAACGGACGGTCATCCTTGTGCCCGGTCTCGATGGAAATCTCGCCCTCGCGCAGCACGATCAGGCGCTGCTGGCCATCGAAGCGAACATCCACCGCCGAATGGGTGTTGAGGCTGAGCAGGGTGCCGTCCTCCAGGCGCAGGCTGCGCTGCTCGCCGGTGGCCGTGCGCTGGTCGGCCAGCCAGTAGTCCAGGCTCTGGTGGGTACTCAGCCAGCCGAGCAGGCCGCCCACCAGCACGATGCTGGCCAGCCCGCTGCCCAGCTTGCGCACGCGCTGGCGCAGGCCGGCCCGGGTTTCGCCCAGGGCCTTGCGCGCCGGGCCGGCCGCCGCGGCGAAGCGCTGGTTGAGCATGCCCAGCTGCATCCAGGCCCGCGCATGTTCTTCGTCTGCCGCGTGCCAGCGCTCGAAATCGGCACGCTCCTCGGTGCTGCCCGCATCCAGGCACAGCTGCCAGGCGATGGCGGCATCAAGCACCTTGGCCGATACCGGCCTGCTACTGAAGCCGGTCATGTCGGCTCGCCGTACAGCGCCACATAGCACTGGCGCATGCCCTGGGCCAGGTACTGGCGCACCCGCGACACCGACACGCCCAGGCGCTCGGCGATCTCGGCATGGCCCATGCCGTCGAGGCGGTTGTACAGGAACGCGGCGCGCGCCTTGCTCGACAGCTTGCCCAGCAGGCGGTCGATGGCCTTGAGGTCTTCGAGGATCAGGTGCTGTTCTTCCGGTGACGGCTGTTCGGTTTCGGGGATCAGCATCAGTTCGGCGAGGTATGCCTGCTCCAGTGCCGCTCGGCGAAAGTGGTCGAACAGCAGGCCGCGCGCCACCGCGGCCAGGAACGCCCGCGGCTCGCGTGGTGCGGGCAGCTGCTCGCGCCCGAGCAGGCGCACGAAGGTGTCCTGGCTCAGGTCTTCGGCGCGCTCGGCACAGGCGACGTTGCGCCGCAGCCAGCCCAGCAGCCAGCCGCGATGGTCACGGTACAGCGCACCAACCAGCTCACCGTGTGGGCTTTGCACTGACGACAAGGTGTTCCCCGGAATAGATGCGTTAACTAACGAGAATTATTCGCGATTGTGTCAGAGCCGCTGGCACTGTGCAATTAACGCTCATCGGATGACGTATCCGGGGCTGGTCAGAAGCCGTGGCTGTGTTGCCGTCGCCGGCGCCAGCCTTGCAGGCGATGCTCCAGCAGCAGCGGGCTGTCGATGTGCTGGCGTCGCGCCTGGCTGAACAGGATCAGTGCCAGTTCGGCAGTGACCTGTGCATCGGCGCTGGCGTGGTGGCGTTCACCGGCCTGCAGGCCGAAGTGCGCGGTCCAGTCGTCGAGCCCGGCGTCGCGCAACACCACGTCGGGGTTGAGCAGCGGGGCCAGCTCGGCCACGTCGATGAATGGGTGCTGCAGGCGGTAGCCCAGGCTGTCCTTCAGGGCGCGGCTGAGCATGCGCTGGTCGAAGCCGGCGTGGAACGCCAGCAGCGGGCTGTCGCCGATGAACGCCATGAGGTCGAGCAGTGCATCGGCCGGCACGCAGCCGGCGGCAATCGCACTGGGCCCCAGGCCATGGATCAGCACGCTGGGGCCCGGCTTGTGGTCATGCCGGTGCAGGGTGCGCTCGAACTGCTGGCTGAAGTCGATGGCGCCGTCCTCGATCACCACCGCGCCAATCGACAGCACCTGGTCGCGGTTCAGGTTCAGGCCGGTGGTTTCCAGGTCCAGCACCACCCAGCGCTGGGCGCGCAGGGTGTGGTCCTGCAGCGGGGCGGGGCCGGGCAGTTGGGCCAGACGCTGCTGCTGGGCGGCGTCCAGTGCGGGTTGGCTGGGGCGCAGCCAGGCGAACAGGCTCATGACAGGTCGCTCATAGTTGGTAGCGCAGGGCCAGGCTGCTTTGCAGACGCTGGGCCTGGCGCAGCGATTCGCGCAGGATGCGCCGGTCCAGGTCGTTGAGGCTGTCGGGGTCGACGCGGTTGGAGTAGGGCAGGTTCTGGCGGGTCTGCAACTGGTGCTGCTGCATGCGGGTCTGCTGGATGAAGTGGTAGGCCTCTTCATAGGCGCCGCCATCGAGCGGGTCGATCACTTCCTTGCCTACCAGCTGGCGCAGGCGCTCCAGGGTGTTGTTGGCGTGCACGCCATTGGCCAGCGCCAGCAGGCGCGCGCCGTCGACGAAGGGCGTGAGGCCCTGCACCTTGAGGTCGAGGGTGGCGGCCTTGTCGTTGCCGCTGCGGGTCAGCACGAACTCGCGAAAGCGCCCCACGGGCGGGCGCTGACGCAGGGCGTTGGCGGCCATCATGCGCTGGAACAGGCGGTTGTCGGCGACCTGGTCGAGGATGCCCTGGCGCAGTTGTTCGCACGCCTGTTCGTCGCCCCACACCACGCGCAGGTCGAAATAGATGCTCGAGGCCAGCAGGTTCTCGGGGGTGGCTTCGCGGATGAACGCGGCAAAGCGCCGTGCCCACTCGGCCCTCGACAGACACAGCTCGGGGTTGCCGGCCATGATGTTGCCCTTGCACAGGGTGAAGCCGCACTGCGCCAGGCCCTGGTTGATGTGCTGCGCCAGCGGCAGCAGGCGGGCGCGAATTTCGGCAGCCTGGGCCGCGTCGCGTGCCTCGAACAGGATGCCGTTGTCCTGGTCGGTGTGCAGGGTCTGTTCGCGGCGGCCTTCGCTGCCGAAGCACAGCCAGCTGAACGGCACGCCGGGGTTGCCCTTGTCCTGGATCGCCAGTTCGATCACCCGGCACACGGTGTGGTCGTTGAGCAGGGTGATGATGTGGGTGATCTGGGTGGACGAGGCGCCATGGGCGAGCATGCGCTCGACCAGCTGGCCGATCTCGCCGCGCAGCGACACCAGGTTCTCGACCCGCGCGGCGTGACGGATGGTGCGTGCCAGGTGTACCAGGTCGACCCGCTGCAGCGAGAACAGGTCGCGCTCGGAGACCACCCCGCACAGACGCTGGTCCTGTACCAGGCACACATGGGCGATATGGCGCTCGGTCATCGCGATGGCGGCGTCGAAGGCGCTGGCCTGGGGGCTGAGGTAGAAAGGCGCGGCGGTCATGTGCGCGGCGATCGGTGCGGCGAAGTCGGCACTGGCATCGGCCACCACCTGGCGCAGGTCGCGCAGGGTGAAGATGCCGACCGGTGCGCGCTGCTCGTCGACGATCACGATGCTGCCCACCTGCTGCTCGTGCATCAGGCGTACGGCCTCGCGTACGGGCGTATCAGGCGCGCAGGTGACCGGATGACGCATGGCCAGCTCACCCAGGCGGGTATTGAGCGAATACTGGTTGCCGAGGGTTTCAACTGCGCGGCGCTGGACCTGCTGGTTGACCTGGTCGAGCAGGCTGCTGACACCCCGCAGGGCAAAATCCCGAAACACTTCTGAGAGTGCGAACAGGCGGATGAACGCCGCCTTGTTCAGTTGCAGGCAGAAGGTGTCTTCGGCGGCCAGGTGTTCGGTACGGGTGGCGCGCTCGCCCAGCAGGGCGGCCAGCGGGAAGCACTCGCCTCCGGTGATCTCGAAGGTGGTCTCGGTGCCGGTGGCGGCATGGTTGCGCTCGCCCACCACGCGTCCCTGCTTGACGATGTAGAAGTGCTCGACGGGTCCGTCGGCAGGCTTGATGATGCTCTCACCGCTGGCGTAGAAGCGCAGCTGGCATTGTTCCACCAGGTACGCCAGGTGGGCGTTTTCCATCTGGTTGAAGGGAGGAAAGCGTTGCAGGAACTGCATGGTGCCGTGAATATTCTGCAGTACTGCGGTTTTGCCGGCCTGGTCGAAGGCGTCCATCTTGCTCATGAGCTTTACCGCATCTGTGCGTCGGCGCCGAGGGCCGAGCATTTGTTTTTATCGTGCTGCATGGTCGGCCGCGGGGTGCGCAGTGCCCATTGGACGTTTGTCTAAAGTGGGTAAGCGTCAATTATCCGACGAAAGGCGGGTTGCGGCACATGCGTTTGCGGTCTGAACTTGATTCAACGGATATTTTTACGATGGAACAGCCATGCCCGAAGCCGACGACATACTGAGCGAAGCCGAGCGCAAGGCGCTGGCGAGCGTGACTGCGCGCGGGACCGCGCTGCCCAAGGTGCTGATCGTCGAAGACGACAAAGGGTCGCGCGAAGCGCTGGCGAGTTACTTGAAGGCCCATGGCATTCGTTGCCTTGCCGCAGAAAACACCACGGTGGCGTTCGACTACCTCAAGCGCGAACCCAGAATCGGGCTGCTGATTACCGACCTGCGCATGCAGCCGGTGGGGGGCATCGAGTTCATCAAGCAGATTCGTGAGTCGGACCAGGCCGCGTTGCCGATCATCATCGTGTCGGGCGATGCCAAGGTGCAGGACGCGATTGCGGCAATGCACCTGAGCGTGGTCGACTTTCTGCTCAAGCCGCTCGACCAGGAGAAGCTGGAAAAGCTGGTGAAGCTGGTGAGGCATGAGCTGGGCATCGGCTGAAACCCTTCGCTGGCTTGCCAGCGAAGGGGTGCGTCAGGCAGTGCTGTAACGAGCTTACAGCCCGTTGCGCGCCTTGAACTCGCGACGACGGCGATGCAGTACCGGCTCGGTATAACCGTTCGGCTGCTTCGCACCCTCGATCACCAGCTCGACCGCCGCCTGGAAGGCGATGTTGCTGTCGAAGTCCGGTGCCATCGGGCGGTACAGCGGGTCGTTGGCGTTCTGCTTGTCGACCACCGGCGCCATGCGCTTGAGGCCTTCGATCACCTGCGCCTCGCTGATGATGCCGTGACGCAGCCAGTTGGCCAGCAACTGCGCGGAAATCCGCAGGGTGGCGCGGTCTTCCATCAGGCCCACATCGTTGATGTCCGGCACTTTCGAGCAACCCACGCCCTGGTCGATCCAGCGCACTACATAGCCAAGAATGCCCTGGGCATTGTTGTCCAGTTCGTTGCGGATCTCTTCGTCCGACCAGTTGGTGTCGGTGGCCAGCGGAATGGTCAGGATATCGTCGACCGAGGCCGGCGCACGCTTGGCAAGCTCCGCCTGGCGGGCGAAAACGTCGACCTTGTGATAGTGCAGCGCGTGCAGCGCGGCGGCGGTCGGCGACGGCACCCAGGCGGTGTTGGCACCGGCCAGTGGGTGGGCGATCTTCTGCTCGAGCATGTCGGCCATCAGATCAGGCATGGCCCACATGCCCTTGCCGATCTGCGCGCGGCCCTGCAGGCCGGTGGCAAGGCCCACGTCGACGTTGTTGTTCTCGTAGGCACCGATCCACTTCTGGGTTTTCATGGCGCCCTTGCGCACCACGGCGCCCGCTTCCATGGAGGTGTGGATCTCGTCACCGGTACGGTCGAGGAAGCCGGTGTTGATGAACACCACGCGCTCGCTGGCGGCCTGGATGCAAGCCTTGAGGTTGACCGTGGTACGGCGCTCCTCGTCCATGATGCCGACCTTCAGGGTGTTGCGCTTGAGGCCCAGCACGTCTTCGACGCGGCCGAACAGCTCGTTGGTGAAGGCGGCTTCTTCAGGGCCGTGCATCTTCGGCTTGACGATGTACACCGAGCCGGTACGGCTGTTCTTGCGGGTGGTGTTGCCGTTGAGGTTGTGCACCGCAGCCAGGTTGGTGACCAGCGCATCGAGGATGCCTTCGGGCACTTCGTTGCCATCCTTGTCGAGGATCGCGTCGATGGTCATCAGGTGACCGACGTTGCGCACGAACAGCAACGAACGGCCATGCAGGCTCAGCGAGCCGCCATTGGGCGCGGTGTACTCGCGGTCCGGGTTCATGGTGCGGGTGAAGGTCTGGCCGGCCTTGCTCACGCTTTCGGCCAGGTCGCCCTTCATCAGGCCCAGCCAGTTGCGGTAGATCACCACCTTGTCGTCGGCATCCACCGCGGCCACGGAGTCTTCGCAGTCCATGATGGTGGTCAGGGCGGCTTCCATCAGCACGTCCTTGACCCCGGCGGCGTCGGTCTGGCCGACCGGGGTGCTGGCATCGATCTGGATCTCGAAGTGCAGGCCGTTGTTTTTCAGCAGCACGGCGACAGGGGCCGTGGCATCGCCCTGGTAGCCGACCAGTTGCGCGTCGTCGCGCAGGCCGCTGTTGCTGCCACCCTTGAGGATGACCACCAGCTTGCCATCGGCAATGCTGTAGCGGGTGGCATCGACGTGGGAGCCGGCCGCCAGTGGCGCAGACTCGTCGAGGAAGGCGCGGGCGAAGGCGATGACCTTGTCGCCGCGTACCTTGTTGTAGCCCTTGCCCTTCTCGGCGCCACCGGCTTCGCTGATGGCGTCGGTGCCGTACAGCGCGTCGTACAGCGAGCCCCAGCGGGCGTTGGAGGCGTTGAGGGCGAAGCGTGCGTTCATCACCGGCACTACCAGCTGCGGGCCGGCCATGCGAGCGATCTCGTCATCGACATTCTGGGTGGAGGCCTGGAAGTCCGCCGCTTCTGGCAGCAGGTAGCCGATCTCCTGGAGGAAGGCCTTGTAAGCCGGAGCATCGTGGGCCTGGCCCTTGCGCGCCTGGTGCCAGGCGTCGATCTGCGCCTGCAGGGTGTCACGCTTGGCCAGCAGGGCTTTGTTCTTTGGAGCGAGGTCGTTGATGATCTTCTCTGCCCCGATCCAGAACTGCTCGGCGTTGACGCCGGTTCCGGGAATGGCTTCGTTGTTCACGAAGTCGAACAGGACTTTGGCGACCTGAAGGCCACCGACTTGAACGTGTTCAGTCATTGCTTGCCTCACTCTGCTCAGCTATTCAGCTCTTGTTTCAACATTTTTGTAGTGCGCGTCGCGGCATACTACATGAAGCGCTGCGCTTGGGAAAATCAGACTAAATACGCCGTTTTGCGACCATTTGGTCGCAAAACGTCGTTCTGGGAGCGGGCATGTTCTCAAAAATCGAGTGAATTGTTCCAGATAAATCTAAAAACAGTACACGATTTGTTGTTCGAGCCCGCTGCGGCAGGTTGCCGCGCCTTGCCTATACTTGATCGGCGCCCCCGGTATTCGGGGGCTGGAGAGAGGACTGGCGCGTGGATCATCTTGTCTTGACCGTGATTGCCCCTGACCGCGCCGGCCAGGTGGAGCGGGTGGCCGAATGCATCGCCGAGCATAACGGCAACTGGCTGGAGAGTCGCATGTCGCGCATGGCAGGGCAATTCGCCGGCATCCTGCGCGTCGCGGTACCGGCCGAATCCTATGACGAACTGGTGGAGGCGTTGCAGGCGCTGGGCAAGCACGGGATTCGCGTGCTGATCGCCGAAAGCGGCATCGAGCCGTCGTGCACCTGGAAGCCGATCGCGATGGAGCTGGTGGGCAACGATCGCCCCGGCATCGTGCGCGACATCACCCGGCTGCTGGCCGAACAGGGGGTGAACCTGGAGCGCTTCAGTACCGACGTGCGGCCCGCGCCGATGAGCAGCGAGCCGCTATTTCACGCCGATGCGCTGCTGGCCCTGCCGCTGACGCTGTCGCTGGATGACCTGCAACAGCGCCTGGAGGCCCTGGCCGACGACCTGATGGTGGAGCTCAAGCTGCGCCCCGAAGAGTCGGCGTAGGGGGTGGCGTAGCGCTCAGGTGCGCCGGCGAATGCTCAGCCAGGCATCCACGCTGTACAGTGCCAGGCCGGCCCAGATGAACATGAACGCCACCAGTGTGCTGCTCGACAGATGTTCGTCGAACAGCAGCACCGCCTGCAGCAGCACCAGGGTCGGCGCCAGGTACTGCAGAAAGCCCAGAGTGGTGTAAGGCAGGTGCCGCGCGGCGGCGTTGAAGCACACCAGCGGTATCAGCGTGACGGGCCCGGCGGCGGCCAGCCACAGCGCGTCGCTGGTGCTGTAGAAGCTGGCCTGGGCGCTGTGGGCCATGGGGTTGAGCAGCAGCCAGCCGATGGCCAGCGGTACCAGCATCCAGGTTTCCACCACCAGTCCCGGCAACGCCGCCACTGGCGCCTGCTTGCGGATCAGCCCGTAGAAGCCGAAGCTCAGCGCCAGTACCAGCGACACCCATGGCAGGCTGCCCACCTGCCACACCTGCTGCGCCACCCCCACTGCCGCCAGGCCTACCGCCACCCACTGCAGGCGGCGCAGACGCTCGCCCAGCAGCAACATGCCCAGCAGCACGTTGACCAGCGGGTTGATGTAGTAACCCAGGCTCGCCTCGAGCATGCGCCCGTTGTTCACCGACCACACATAGGTCAGCCAGTTGCCCGCGATCAGCGATCCGCTCAGGGCCAGGATTGCCAGGCGCCGCGGGTTGTCGCGCAGTTCGCGCCACCAGCCCGGGTGCTTCCAGAACAGCAGCAGGATCGAGCCGAACAGGGCCGACCACAGCACCCGATGCACGATGATTTCCACGGCGGGCACGTTCTGCAGGGCTTTGAAATAGATGGGGAACAAGCCCCAGATGATGTAGGCGGTCAGGCCCAGTATGTACCCGCGGCGCGGGTTGGCGGCTTGCATGCTGATTCCTTGCTTAGGCAGCTATCTAAAACCCGGCTATTGTAGACAGACTGGCAGCAGGTTCTAGAACAATTTCAGCGGCTCTTCGGCCAGTGCGGCGGTCTGCTCACGCAGGGCCAGGACCTGGTCGCCCCAGTAGCGTTCGCTGCCAAACCACGGGAAGCTGCGCGGGAACGCCGGGTCGTCCCAGCGGCGCGCCAGCCAGGCGCTGTAGTGCAGCTGGCGCAGGGCGCGCAGCGGTTCGATCAGGGCCAGTTCGCGGGGGTCGAAATCATGGAACTCGTTGTAGCCATCCATCAGTTCGGCCAGCTGGCCCAGGCGCTCGTGACGATCGCCGGCGAGCATCATCCACAGGTCCTGCACGGCGGGGCCCATGCGGCAGTCGTCCAGGTCGACGATGTGGAACACCTCATCGCGGCACATCATGTTGCCCGGGTGGCAGTCGCCGTGCAGGCGGATGCTCTTGTACGGGGTGCGGGCGTAGGCGTCCTCCACGCGCTTGAGCAGGTCGCGGGCCACCGACTCGTAGGCCGGCAGCAGGCTGCGCGGCACGAAGTTGCCTTCGAGCAGGGTGGCGAGGGAGGCGTGACCGAAGTTGGCCACGCCCAGCGCTTCACGGTGTTCGAACGGGCGCGTGGCGCCGACCGCGTGCAGGCGACCGAGCAACTGGCCGAGGCGGTACAGCTGGTCGAGGTTGCCCGGCTCCGGCGCGCGGCCGCCACGGCGCGGGAACAGTGTGAAGCGAAAGCCTGCATGCTCGAACAGGCTCTGGCCGTTGTGCACCAGCGGGGCGACCACGGGGACTTCGCAGTCGGCCAGTTCGGCGGTGAAGGCGTGCTCCTCGAGAATCGCCGCGTTGCTCCAGCGGCCGGGGCGATAGAATTTGGCGATCAGCGGTTCGGCGTCTTCGATGCCCACCTGGTAGACACGGTTCTCGTAGCTGTTGAGTGCCAGAACACGAGCGTCGCTGAGAAAGCCGATGCTTTCGACAGCGTCCAGGACCAGGTCGGGGGTAAGGGTATCGAAGGGGTGTGACATGGGAACTCCTGCAGCGCGACGGGTGGCCGGGCGTATGAGAGCCATGGTACAGCACCCCGGGGACGCTGCATGCCCCATCGCGGGTCAAGCCCGCTCCCACAAGGAAATCGCTGAACCTGTGGGAGCGGGCTTGACCCGCGATGGGCTGTGCTGCAGCCCCAATAATCTAGAGCGGCGTACCCAGCAGCACATACGCCGGCGAGAACCGCACTGCCACTTCACTGCCTACCGCCACCCGGTTGTCCAGCAGCCACTGCGGCTCGGCAAATGCGCACAGCGTCTGGCCGTTGCTCAGGCTCAGGCGCACCTCGGTAGTCCCTTGCGGGTCATCGATCAGTTCCTGTACCACGGCGCTCAACTGGTTGACCTGCGCCGGCCCGGGCATCGCCACCTCCAGCCAGCCTGCCTTGATCAGCGCCACCACCGGCGTGCCCGGTTCCAGCTCCAGGCGCAAGGTGCTGTCATGGGTGATCTGCGCCTCGATGCGCAGCCCCCCGGCCAGGGTCAGCTCCACGGTGTCGATGCGGCCCTGCGCGCGAATGGCGCTGACCCGCCCATGCAACTGATTGCGCGCACTGGTGCGCAGCATCAGGCGCCCGAGCAGGTCGAGATCGTCGGAGTCTTCGGCCGCTTCCAGCACCTGCGCCTGCAACAGTTGCAGCTTCTGGTACAGGCGCAACACCCGCTGCCCCTCCAGCGACAGTTTCGCCCCACCGCCCCCGCGCCCGCCCACGCTGCGTTCTACCAGCGGGCTGGCGGCCAGGTTGTTGAGCTCGTCGATGGCATCCCACGCGGCCTTGTAGCTGATGCCGGCGCTCTTGGCCGCCCGGGTGATCGACCCCTGCTCGGCGATGTGGGCAAGCAGGGCGATGCGTTGCGGGCGACGGACGATATGTTGGGTCAACAGGGCAGGCAGGGACATGGGCGGGCACGCAGTCGGGGCAGGGATGGCCCAGAAAGTGCCCGCCGCCCCGGCGCAAGTCAAGCGCCGCCGGGCTTGGGCGTGCGTGCCAGGCAGTATACGTCCACCCGCGTGGCACCCGCCGCCCGCAACAGGCTGGCCAGTGCCTGCGCAGTGGCGCCGGTGGTGAGCACATCGTCGACGATCGCCACATGCTGCCCCCTGATCGCCGCCGAATCGGCCAGGGCAAAGGCGTGGCGCAGGTTGCGCTTGCGCGCCTTGGCCGTCAGCCCCTGCTGGGCCGCCGTTTCTTGCGGGCGTTGGAGCAGACGTGGCTCGCAGGCGATCTCCAACTGCCCGGCCAACCACTGGGCAAGCATCGCAGCCTGGTTGAAGCCGCGTTCGCGCAGGCGCCGGCGCGCCAGCGGTACCGGCAACAGCAGGCCGGGCCGCGGCAGGTCTTCGGCAAAGCGGTAGGCAAGCCAGTTGCCCAGCAGTTGCGCCAGCAATCGGCCCAGCGGCCACTGGCGCTGGTGCTTGAAGCGGGTGATCAGTGCATCCACGGGGAAGCCGTAGTGCCAGGGCGCCTCGACCCGGGTGAAGGCGGGTGGGCGGCGGCTGCACTGGCCGCAGGTCAGGCCCCGCATCGGCAAGGGCAGCGCGCAGGTTCGACAGCATTCTTCCAGCCAGGGCAGTTCGGCCTCGCAGGCCACGCAAATGGGGTGTGACTGCTGGGCAGGTTCATCGCACAGCAAACACGCTTGGTTGATATTTAGCCAGTTGTAAACCAGTTGTTTAAGGTGTGGTTGACAGTGCATGGCGCTTCCTTAACTATGCGAGCTATCCGTGATGCGCTGGCGGGCTTTCCTGTCCCGGCGCCAGTACAAGCCTAAACAAGGAAACACCCATGAGCGCCAGCACAACTGCAACGCTTCGTCACGACTGGTCCCTGGCCGAAGTCAAAGCACTGTTCCAGCTACCGTTCAACGACCTGCTGTTTCAGGCGCAGACCGTTCACCGCGCGCATTTCGACGCCAACCGCGTTCAGGTCTCGACCCTGCTGTCGATCAAGACCGGCGCCTGCCCGGAAGATTGCAAATATTGTCCGCAGTCCGGCCACTACAACACCGGCCTGGAAAAACAGAAGCTGATGGAGGTGCAGAAGGTGCTGGAGGAGGCCGCCCGGGCCAAGGCCATCGGCTCCACGCGATTCTGCATGGGCGCGGCGTGGAAGCACCCGTCGGCCAAGGACATGCCCTACGTGCTGCAGATGGTCAAAGGGGTCAAGGCGCTGGGCCTGGAAACCTGCATGACCCTGGGCAAGCTCGACCAGGAGCAGACCGTGGCCCTGGCCCAGGCCGGCCTGGACTACTACAACCACAACCTGGACACCTCGCCTGAGTTCTACGGCAGCATCATCACCACCCGCACCTACGGCGAGCGCCTGCAGACCCTGGCTTATGTGCGCGATGCCGGGATGAAGATCTGTTCGGGCGGGATCCTGGGCATGGGCGAATCGCTGGACGACCGCGCCGGGCTGCTGATCCAGCTGGCCAACCTCCCGGAGCACCCCGAATCGGTGCCGATCAACATGCTGGTGAAGGTGGCGGGCACGCCGCTCGAGAATGCCGAAGACGTCGACCCGTTCGACTTCATCCGCATGCTGGCAGTGGCGCGCATCCTCATGCCGCAGTCCCATGTGCGCCTGTCGGCCGGGCGCGAGGCGATGAACGAACAGATGCAGGCACTGGCCTTCTTCGCCGGGGCCAACTCGATCTTCTACGGCGAGAAGCTGCTGACCACCGCCAACCCGCAGGCCGACAAGGACATGCAACTGTTCGCGCGCCTGGGCATCCAGCCTGAAGCGCGCGAAGAGCACGCCGACGAGGTGCACCAGGCGGCCATCGAGCAGGCGCTGATCGAGCAGAAGAGCAGCGAGCTGTTCTACGACGCCGCCTCCGCCTGAGGTCGCCATGAGCTTTGATCTGAGTGCGCGCCTGGAACAACGGCGCGCTGCGGCGCTGTATCGCCAGCGCCCCCTGCTGCAGAGCCCGCAGGGGCCGCAGGTGATGGTGGACGGCACGCCGTTGCTGGCGTTTTGCAGCAACGACTACCTGGGCCTGGCCAACCACCCCGAGGTGATCGACGCCTGGCGTGCCGGCGCTGAGCGTTGGGGCGTGGGCGGCGGGGCGTCGCACCTGGTGATCGGCCACAGCTCGCCGCACCATGAACTGGAACTGGCCCTGGCCGAGTTTACCGGTCGCCCGCGCGCTCTCCTGTTCACCACCGGCTACCTGGCCAACCTGGGTGCGTTGACCGCGCTGGTGGGGCAGGGCGACAGCGTGCTGCAGGATCGCCTCAACCATGCTTCGCTGCTGGATGGCGGGTTGCTCAGTGGCGCGCGCTTCAGCCGCTACCTGCACAACGATGCCGACAGCCTCGGCAAGCGCCTGGACAAGGCCACCGGCAATGCGCTGGTGGTCACCGATGGCGTGTTCAGCATGGACGGCGACATCGCCGACCTGCCAGCACTGGCTGCCCAGACGCAGGCCAGGGGCGCCTGGCTGATGGTCGACGATGCCCATGGCTTCGGCACCCTGGGCCGCCACGGCGGTGGCGTGGTGGAGCATTTCGGCCTGGACATGGGGCAGGTACCGGTGCTGGTCGGCACCCTGGGCAAGGCCTTCGGTACCGCCGGTGCGTTCGTCGCCGGCAGTGAGGAACTGATCGAGTGCCTGATCCAGTTCGCCCGCCCGTACATCTATACCACCAGCCAGCCACCGGCCCTGGCCTGCGCCACGCTCAGGAGCCTGCAACTGCTGCGTGACGAGCACTGGCGCCGCGAGCACCTGGCGGCGCTGATCCGCCAGTTCCGTCAGGGCGCCGAGCAGATCGGCCTGCACCTGATGGACAGTTTCACGCCGATCCAGCCGATTCTGATCGGCGATGCCGCAAGGGCCATGCGGCTGTCGGCGATGTTGCGCGAGCGCGGGCTGATGGTCACGGCGATCCGTCCACCGACGGTGCCGGCCGGCAGTGCCCGGCTGCGCGTGACCCTGACCGCCGCCCACAGCGCCGCGCAGGTACAGCTATTGTTGAATGCATTGGCCGAGTGTCATTCGCTGCTGGAGCCTGCTGATGCGTGATCGACTGATTCTGTTGCCGGGCTGGGGCCTGGGTACCGCTGCACTGGAGCCGCTGGCCGCGAGCTTGCGCGCCCTGGATGCCAAGCTGCACGTGGAGCTGGTGCCTCTGCCGGAGCTGGATGGCAGTGACGTGCCTGTATGGCTGGATCACCTGGACCGCACGTTGCCTACCGACACCTGGCTGGGAGGCTGGTCGCTGGGCGGCATGCTCGCCGCCGAGCTGGCGGCGCGACGCGGCGATCACTGCTGCGGGCTGGTGACGCTGGGCAGCAACGCCAGCTTCGTGGCCCGTGCGGACTGGCCCCATGGCATGCCGACCGACACCTTCAATACCTTTCTCGACGGTTGCCGTAGCCATACGCAAGTGACGCTCAAGCGCTTCAAGTCGCTGTGCAGTCAGGGCGCCCAGGCGCCGCGCAGCCTGGCGAGGTTGCTGGAGGTGGGGGTGCCGGCAACCGACCCGCTGTACCTGGCCACGGGCCTGGAGGTATTGCGGAAACTCGATACCCGGGCTGCGCTGAGCAACTTCGGCGGCCCGCAGTTGCACCTGTTCGCAGGCAGCGACGCGCTGGTGCCGGTCGAGGCGGCCAAGGCGCTGTTCGAACTGCTGCAGGACGTCGAGGTGGGCATTGTCGAGGACAGCGCCCACGCCTTCCTGCTGGAGCACGCCCAGGCGTTGGCGACCTTTATCAAGACCTTCCTGCACGAGAGTGGCGATGACTGATCTTTCCCTGCCCAGGCTGCCCGGCGCCTTGCCCGACAAGCGCCAGGTGGCGGCCTCGTTTTCCCGTGCTGCGGCCAGCTACGACAGTGTCGCCGCGTTGCAGCGGGCGGTGGGCGCTCATCTGCTGGCGCAGCTGCCCGCCGATTTGCAACCGCGTTGCTGGATCGATCTGGGCAGTGGCACCGGGCATTTCAGCCGGCACTTGCAGCAACGTTATCCACAAGGGCTGGGTGTGGCGGTGGATATCGCCGAAGGCATGCTGCTGCATGCCCGTGAGCTGGGGGGCGCGCATTACCATGTGGCGGGCGATGCCGAGCGTCTGCCGCTGCGTGATGGCAGCGCCGGGCTGATCTTCTCCAGCCTGGCGGTGCAGTGGTGCGCCGACCTGGCTGCGGTGCTGCGTGAAGCGCAGCGGGTTCTGCAGCCTGGGGGCGTGCTGGCGTTCGCCAGCCTGTGCGTGGGCACGCTGTTCGAGCTGCGTGAAAGCTGGCAGGCGGTGGACGGGCTGGTGCACGTCAATCGCTTCCGCCCTCTGGCGGACTACCAGCGTCTGTGTGCCGACAGCGGGCTGCAGGTGCTCGGGCTGGAGGCCCGGCCCCATGTACTGCATTACCCCGATGTGCGCAGCCTGACCCATGAGCTCAAGGCGCTGGGCGCACACAACCTCAACCCCGGTCGCCCCGCCGGCCTGACCGGCAGGGCACGCATGCAGGGCCTGCTGCAGGCCTACGAGCGCTTTCGCCAGCCGCAGGGACTGCCCGCCACCTATCAGGTAGTCTATGCGGTACTGCACAAGCCGCAGCACCAGGGGGATTGAGATGCATGCTGCCTATTTCATCGCCGGCACCGATACCGATGTGGGCAAGACCACCATTGCCGCCGGCCTGCTGCATGCGGCACGTCTGGCCGGCCTGAGTACCCTCGGGGCCAAGCCGGTAGCGTCGGGCTGCGAGGTGACCCCCAAGGGCCTGCGCAACGCCGATGCACTGGCCCTGATCGCGCAAAGCAGCCTCACGCTGCCCTATGCGCAGCTCAACCCGTTTGCCTTCGAGCCCGCCATCGCCCCGCACCTGGCGGCCCGCGAAGCGGGTGTTGCGCTGAGCGTGCAGGCGTTGCTTGCGCCGATGCGCACGGTGCTGGCGCACAACGCCGATTTCACCCTGATCGAAGGCGCGGGTGGCTGGCGGGTGCCGTTGTCCGATCAGGCCAATCTGTCGGACCTGGCGATTGCGCTCAAGCTGCCGGTGATCCTGGTGGTAGGCGTGCGCCTGGGTTGCATCAACCATGCGCTGCTCAGTGCCGAGGCGATTGCCCGCGATGGCCTGCAACTGGCCGGCTGGGTGGCGAACATCATCGAGCCGCGCACCTCGCGCCTGGAGGAGAACCTGGCTTCGCTTGCCGAACGCCTGCCGGCCCCCTGCCTGGGCCGGGTGCCAAAACTCAAGGTGGCCAGCGCCGAGGCGGTGGCCGCATACCTGCAGCTGGATTTGCTCGACTAGGCTGAGTCTATTGAAGGGCACTGTGCCATTAGTGTTTTTGACGGGCCTTTTGCCGGGTTGTCTGCTTCAATAGGGGCCGTTGATATCATCTGTGCCTTCCGTCACCTGGAGAGTTTGAAATGGAAATCTCGGGCAGTTCCGCATTCTATGCCGGCCTGGGCGCCATTCAGAGCGGCCAGAACCGCATCGATCAGGCCGCCAGCCAGATCGCCAACACCACTGTCGAACGTGCTGCCACCAGCCAGTCCAGCGACTACCAGGCCGAACGCCTGCGCTCGGTCGACCGCAGCCAGCAGATGGACCTGGCCACCAGCACCGTCGAACTTGCCCTGGGCAAGCATCAGGTCGAGCTGGGTGTCAAAGTGGCCAAGGCCTCCGACGAAATGCTCGGCACGCTGATCGATACCTACGCCTGAGCCAGCAGGCCCTCGCACCTCCCCGGTTTTACCCCTACATACTGACTCGACGCCCTGGCCCAAGGCCGGGCGCCTTGTCGTGCCTGCGTTCTGGCGAGCGGGGCCGGAGCGTAGCCTGCCATGGCAGAAATGCCCTCATGGGGGTGCTTGACAAGGTTTCGGCGTAAACGTATGTTTCAAACAACTGTTTGACCGAAAGCCGCCTAGAGCTGGTCGGTGTATGTCGCGGTCTCCCTATTCAAGGATCCATCAGCAGAGGTTCATCGCTATGCCTGATTACAAAGCCCCCTTGCGTGATATTCGTTTCGTTCGCGATGAACTGCTGGGCTACGAAGCGCACTATCAGAGCCTGCCGGCTTGCCAGGACGCCACCCCCGACATGGTCGATGCGATCCTCGAGGAAGGCGCCAAGTTTTGTGAACAGGTACTGGCCCCGCTGAACCGTGTGGGCGACCTGGAAGGCTGCACCTGGAGCGAGTCGGGCGTTAAGACCCCCACCGGCTTCAAGGAAGCCTACAAGCAGTTCGTCGAAGGCGGCTGGCCGAGCCTGGCCCATGACGTCGATCACGGCGGCCAGGGTCTGCCCGAGTCGCTGGGCCTGGCGGTCAGCGAAATGGTCGGCGAGTCGAACTGGTCGTGGGGCATGTACCCAGGCCTGTCGCACGGCGCGATGAACACCATCTCCGAGCACGGCACCGCCGAGCAGCAGAACACCTACCTGACCAAGCTGGTATCCGGCGAATGGACCGGCACCATGTGCCTGACCGAACCGCACTGCGGTACCGACCTGGGCATGCTGCGCACCAAGGCCGAACCTCAGGCCGACGGTTCCTACAAGGTCACCGGCACCAAGATCTTCATCTCGGCCGGTGAACACGACATGGCCGACAACATCGTGCACATCGTGCTGGCGCGCCTGCCCGATGCACCTGCCGGCACCAAAGGCATCTCGCTGTTCATCGTGCCCAAGTTCCTGCCGACCGCCGAAGGCGGTGTGGGCGAGCGCAACGCCGTTTCCTGTGGCTCCATCGAACACAAGATGGGCATCCACGGCAACGCCACCTGCGTGATGAACTTCGACGCCGCCACCGGCTACCTGATCGGCCCGGCCAACAAGGGCCTGAACTGCATGTTCACCTTCATGAACACCGCTCGCCTGGGTACCGCGCTGCAAGGCCTGGCCCACGCCGAAGTGGCGTTCCAGGGCGGCCTGAAGTATGCCCGCGACCGCCTGCAGATGCGTTCGCTGACCGGCCCCAAGGCGCCGGACAAGGCGGCTGACCCGATCATCGTCCACCCGGACGTGCGTCGCATGCTGCTGACCATGAAAGCCTTCGCCGAAGGCAACCGCGCGATGGTGTACTTCACCGCCAAGCAGGTCGACATCGTCAAGTACAGCCAGGACGAAGAAGAGAAGAAGAAGGCCGACGCACTGCTGGCCTTCATGACCCCGATCGCCAAGGCGTTCATGACCGAAGTCGGCTTCGAGTCGGCCAACCACGGCGTGCAGATCTATGGCGGCCACGGCTTCATCGCCGAGTGGGGCATGGAGCAGAACGTTCGCGACAGCCGCATCTCGATGCTGTACGAAGGCACCACCGGCATCCAGGCGCTGGACCTGCTGGGCCGCAAGGTGCTGATGACCCAGGGCGAGGCGCTCAAGGGCTTCACCAAGATCGTGCACAAGTTCGTCCAGAACAACGAAGGCAACGAGGCCATCAGCGAGTTCGTCGCGCCATTGGCCAAGTTGAACAAGGAGTGGGGCGAATTGACCATGAAGGTCGGCATGGCCGCGATGAAGGACCGCGAAGAAGTCGGTGCCGCCTCGGTGGACTACCTGATGTACTCCGGTTACGCCTGCCTGGCCTACTTCTGGGCCGACATGGCGCGCCTGGCCGCCGAGAAACTGGCTGCCGGCACCAGCGAAGAGGCGTTCTACACCGCCAAGCTGCAGACCGCTCGCTTCTACTTCCAGCGCATCCTGCCGCGGACCCGCACGCATGTGGAAACCATGCTGTCGGGCGCGAGCAACCTGATGGACATGAACGAAGAGCACTTCGGCCTCTCGTACTGAGTCATCGCCTGAAGCAAGAAAGCCCGCCCTTACCGGCGGGTTTTTTTATGCGCCAGTCAGAACCTGATACGAATACGTGCTAAGCCCTGCTCCCACCCTGCCGTTACAAGTGCTGCCGGCATATTCATCTATTCATGTGCGCTGCCGACACATTAAAGGCACAATGCCATTACTTGATCTGCCGGGTCGGAGATTCCCTTGTTTCGTTTATCCGCTGTACGACTGAGCCATTTTCTGCCGTCACTGTTTCTGCTGGTGTCGGGGCTCGCCGCTGCTTATGTCAGAGACCTCAACGTCTTCTTCACCTCGCTGTTCAACGTGCTGCCAACCCTGGTGCTGCTGCTGGGCGGGGCCTACTGCACGGTCTACCGCCGTCAGCGTGAACTGTTCCTGATGGTCACGGTGTATATCGCCTACTTCCTGCTCGACACCCAGACCGACTACTACCGCGACAATGGCGTGGTACGCCAGGACGCCGCCGTGGTGTTCCACCTGGTGTGCCTGTTGCTGCCCATCCTGTTTGCGCTGTACGGCGCCTGGCAGGAACGCACGCACCTGTTCCAGGACATGGTGGCGCGCTTTGCCGTGCTGCTGGCGGTCGGCAGCACGGCGCTGGGGCTGGAGCAGAGCTACCCGCAGGCGCTGCTCAACTGGCTCGCGGAAATCCGCTGGCCGGCGCTGCACGGTCAGTGGATGAGCCTGATCCAGCTGGCCTACCCGGTGTTTCTGCTCGCCTTCATCCTGCTGGTGGTGCAGTACCTGCGCGAACCGCGCCCGCTGCATGCGGCGCAGGTGATCGGTCTGATGGGGATCTTCTGGATGCTGCCGCAGACCTTCATCCTGCCCTTCACCCTGAACATCATGTGCAGCCAGGTGATGCTGATGATCGCCGCCGCGGTCTCCCACGAGGCCTACCAGATGGCATTTCGCGACGAGCTCACCGGCCTGCCGGGGCGCCGCGCGCTCAACGAGCGCATGCAGCGTCTGGGGCGCAACTATGTGCTGGCGATGACCGACGTCGACCACTTCAAGAAATTCAACGATACCCACGGGCACGACGTCGGCGACCAGGTGCTGCGCCTGGTGGCCAGCAAACTGTCCAAGGTCACCGGCGGGGGCCGCGCCTACCGCTATGGCGGCGAGGAGTTCGCCCTGGTGTTCGCGGCCAAGACCATCGAGGAATGCCTGCCGCACCTGGAGGCGGTGCGCGAGGTGATCGCCAACTACAATATCCAGCTGCGCAACCAGGACAGCCGCCCCCAGGACGACCAGCAGGGGCGACAACGTCGTGGGGCGGCCGGAGCCAGCAGCGTGTCGGTGACCATCAGCATCGGTGCCGCCGAGCGCTTGCCCGAGCACCGCAGCCCCGATGAGGTGCTCAAGTCGGCCGACCAGGCGCTGTACAGTGCCAAGGGAGCGGGGCGTAACTGCACCATGACCTACGGCCACCAGAGCAAGCGTGGAGCGGTGCGCACGGCGTGACCAGAAGTGACTATATGGTCGCCAGATGACCCTATGTGTCACAAAAGTTGTTAGGTTACACTGGCTCGCAACTGTGTAGCGGCCCTGCGGGGCCGTCCCGACTCAAGGTGTGAGAGGTTGCCATGGCTGACTATAAAGCGCCCCTGCGCGATATGCGCTTCGTCCTCAACGAAGTCTTCGAAGTATCCCGGCTGTGGGCACAACTGCCCGGGCTGGCCGAGGCGGTCGACGAAGAAACCGCACTGGCGGTGCTCGAGGAAGCCGGCAAGGTCACCAGCCAGCGCATCGCTCCGCTGAGCCGCAGCGCCGACGAAGAGGGCTGCCATTGGGACAACGGCGCCGTGCGCACCCCGGCCGGCTTCATCGATGCCTACCGCACCTACGCCGATGGCGGCTGGGTGGGCGTGGGCGGCGACCCTGCCTATGGCGGCATGGGCATGCCCAAGGTGATCTCTGCCCAGGTCGAAGAAATGGTCAACTCCTCGAGCCTGGCCTTCGGCCTGTACCCGATGCTGACCGCCGGTGCCTGCCTGTCGATCAACGCCCATGCCAGCGAAGAGCTCAAGACGCGGTACCTGCCCAACATGTACGCCGGGGTCTGGGCCGGCTCCATGTGCCTGACCGAGCCCCACGCCGGTACCGACCTTGGCATCATCCGTACCCGCGCCGAGCCGCAGGCCGACGGCAGCTACAAGGTCACCGGCACCAAGATCTTCATCACCGGCGGCGAACACGACCTGACCGAGAACATCATCCATCTGGTGCTGGCCAAGCTGCCTGACGCCCCGGCCGGGCCCAAGGGCATCTCGCTGTTCCTGGTGCCCAAGTTCCTGGTCAACCCCGATGGCAGCCTGGGCGAGCGCAACCCGGCCACCTGTGGCTCCATCGAGCACAAGATGGGCATCCAGGCCTCGGCCACCTGCGTGATGAACTTCGACAGCGCCGTGGGCTACCTGGTCGGCGAGCCGAACAAGGGCCTGGCAGCGATGTTCACCATGATGAACTACGAGCGTCTGGGGGTCGGCATCCAGGGCCTGGCATCGGCCGAGCGTTCCTACCAGAACGCCATCGAATACGCCCGCGACCGCCTGCAGAGCCGTGCACCTACCGGGCCCCAGGCCAGGGACAAGACTGCCGACCCGATCATCGTGCACCCCGACGTGCGGCGCATGCTGCTGACCATGAAGGCACTGAACGAAGGCGGCCGGGCTTTCTCCACCTATGTTGCGATGCAGCTCGATACCGCCAAGTTCAGCGAAGACCGCGAGGCCCGCAAGCGCGCCGAAGACCTGGTGGCGCTGCTGACGCCGGTGTCCAAGGCGTTTCTCACCGACCTGGGCCTGGAAGTGACCGTGCATGGCCAGCAGGTGTTTGGCGGCCATGGCTACATTCGCGAGTGGGGCCAGGAGCAACTGGTGCGCGACGTGCGCATCACCCAGATCTACGAAGGCACCAACGGCATCCAGGCCCTGGACCTGATGGGCCGCAAGGTGGTGGGCAGCGGCGGGGCGTTCTACAAGCTGTTCGCCGACGAGATCCGCCATTTCATCGCCACCGCCGACACGGCGCTGGGCGAGTTCGTCAAACCGCTGGAGACGGCGCTGGACAGCCTCGACGACCTGACCGCCTGGGTGCTCGACCGCGCCAAGGCGAACCCCAACGAAATCGGCGCGGCGTCGGTGGAGTACCTGCACGCCTTCGGCTACACCGCCTATGCCTACATGTGGGCACTGATGGCCCGCACGGCCCTGGCCAAACAGGGTGAGGACGACTTCTACGCCAGCAAACTGGGCACCGCGCGCTTCTACTTCGCCCGCCTGCTGCCGCGTATTCACTCGCTCAGCGCTTCGGTGAAGGCGGGCAGCGAGTCGTTGTACCTGCTCGACGCGGAACAGTTTTGATCTGACGGCGTCATGTAAGCATTTGCTTACATGACGTGGTGACGTTTGGCCTCTTCCGTAAGATTGGATCCACAGCTAATCTTCACCTCATGGACGTCGCGCAGGATGCGCACAGTACATAACAGGGACACGGAAGGATTTCCTGCCAGGACGGCGGGACGAAAAGGATGTCAGGGAAACAGTCTGCAAAACCCCGCTTCGGCGGGGTTTTCTTTTGCCCGGGTTTTTTCTAGCCGAGCACATCCAGAGGTGAACCGCCGATCTGGCGAGGGTCGATCTCTTCCTCCAGCAGATTGCGCAGCAACTCCACCGACGCCTGCTGGCGCTGCGCATCGCGAAACACCAGGCCTACCTTCAGTGGCACCCGCGGCTCGCTCAGCGGCTTCCAGAGCAGCTCTGGATCGTCCGTGGCGTCGCGCGCACGCCCCGGCAACACGGTTGCCAGCGAGGTATGCGCCAGGCTGTCGAGAATCCCGCCCATGTTGTTCATCTCGGCCTGCACCTGCGGGCGGCGCCCGAGGTTGGCCAGTTGCGCCTGCCAGATCTGGCGTACCTGGAACTCTTCGCCCAGCATCAGCATGGGCAGTTCGGCGGCCTGCTTGAGCGAGACCTTCTTGAATTCGCGCAGCGGGTGCGTGTGCGGGATCACCAGTTGCAGCTCGTCTTCGTACAGCAGCAGGCCGTGAAGGCCCGGCTGGCGCGGCGGCAGGTAGCTGATGCCGATGTCCAGGGTGCCGTTGAGCAGGCGCCGTTCGATCTCCAGCCCCGACAGTTCGTAGATCTGCACCACCAGGTGTGGTTGCGCCTTGCGCAGGCGGTCGAGCAGTTGCGGCACCAGGCTCGGCCGTACCGTCTGCAGCACGCCGATGGCCAGGGTACGCAAGGCCTGCCCGCGGAAGTTGCGCAACGCCTCGCGGGCGCGTTGCAGGCCGTCGAGCAGGGGCAGGGCGTGGTTGTACAGTGTGTGTGCGGCCAGGGTTGGCAACAGGCGCTTGTTGCCCCGTTCGAACAGGCTCACATCGAGGCTGTGTTCGAGCTGGCGGATCTGCTGCGACAGCGCTGGCTGCGACAGTGAAAGGCGTTCGGCGGCCCGGCCCACATGGCCTTCTTCGTACACCGCGACGAAATAACGCAGTTGGCGAAAATCCATAAGCAATACTTATCAAAAAAGCTCGAAAAACGAAATGGCCGAAGGCCCGCGAGAAGCCTAGTCTATCCCGTATTCACAAGGTTTACAGGGCCAGAAGGCGCGATGAATACCGTGTATGTGGATGGCGTTTACATAGGCAAGGCAAAAAATGTCGGTTATGGGTTACTCACCGATATCGATAAGGAACAGGTTGCAAGAAGGCTGTGGTTATGGCCACAGGGGCTGGGCAGCGACGAACACGGCGACCCGCGCTTCCATACCGGCCCCGAGCGGGCCTTGCACCACTATCCGGCCGAGCACTACGCCTGGTGGCGGCGACGTTATCCACAGATCGACTGGTGCGCGCCGGGTTTTGGCGAAAACCTCTCGACCCGCGGCCTTACCGAAGAGCACGTCTGCCTGGGCGACATGTTCCGCTGGGGCGGGGCGCTGCTGCAGGTCAGCCAGCCGCGCTCGCCGTGCTACCGCCTGAGCCATCGCTGGGGCTTGCCGAACCTGCCGCAACAGGCGCAGGACGCGCTGCGCTGCGGCTGGTTCTACCGGGTGCTCAAGCCTGGCTTCGTCAGCGCCGACGAGCCGTTCGAACTGATACAACGCAGCTATCCGGGCCTGACCGTGGCCTGGGCACTGCATACTTTTTACCGTGAACCTCTGGAGCATGCGGGTTTGAAAAAGCTGGTGGATTGTCCGGCCCTCTCGTCACGCTGGCGCGACATCGCGATCAAGCGCCTGCGCAGCGGCCAGGTCGAGGACTGGGCCGCGCGCCTGCTTGGCCTGCCGCTGGAAGGGCTGCGCGCATGAACCTGTTCAATCTGCGTCGCCAGGCGGCGCGCGCTGCCGAGCAGGCACCGGCGCCGGTGGCACTGGCCCAGGCCGAGCAGCTGTCGCGGGAATGCCTGATGCCGGCCACCGAGCGTGCGCCACAGGTGTTCGTGCGCGGCCAGGGTTCATGGCTGTGGGACAACGAAGGCCGCGCCTATCTGGATTTCACCCAGGGTTGCGCGGTGAACAGCCTCGGGCACAGCCCCAAGGCGCTGGTGCAGGCACTGAGCAGCCAGGCCCAGGCATTGATCAACCCCGGCGCCGGCTTTCATAACCGTGGCCTGTTGAGCCTGGTCAACCGCCTGTGCCAGAGCACCGGCAGTGATCAGGCCTACCTGCTCAACAGTGGTGCCGAAGCCTGCGAAGGTGCGATCAAGCTGGCGCGCAAGTGGGGCCAGCTGCATCGCAATGGCGCCTACCACATCATCACTGCGCGCCAGAGCTGCCACGGGCGCAGCCTGGGGGCGCTGTCGGCCTCCGACCCGTCGGCGTGCAACCGCTGCGAGCCGGGCCTGCCGGGTTTCAGCAAGGTGCCGTTCAACGATCTGGCCGCGCTGCATGCAGCAGTGGACTCGCGTACCGTGGCGATCATGCTCGAGCCGATCCAGGGCGAGGCCGGGGTGATCCCGGCCACCCAGCAGTACCTCAAGGGTGTCGAGCGCCTGTGCCGCGAACTGGGCATCCTGCTGATCCTGGATGAGGTGCAGACCGGCGTAGGCCGTTGCGGCGCGCTGCTGGCCGAGCAGACCTACGGTGTGCGCGCCGACATCATCACCCTGGGCAAGGGCCTGGGCGGCGGTGTGCCGCTGGCCGCCCTGCTGGCGCGGGGTACGGCCTGCTGCGCCGAGGCCGGCGAGCTGGAAGGCAGTCACCATGGCAATGCACTGATGAGTGCGGCGGGCCTGGCGATTCTCGATGCCGTGCTGGAGCCGGGCTTCATGGAGCAGGTGCAGGCGTCGGGGCGGCACCTGCGTGATGGCCTGAGCCACCTGGCGGGGCGTTATGGCCAGGGCGAGGTGCGCGGCCAGGGCTTGCTGTGGGGCCTGGAGCTGAGCGACGACTCGGCCGCAGCCCTGGTCAAGGCGGCGCTGCAGGAAGGGCTGCTGCTCAATGCGGCGCAGGCCAATGTGCTGCGCTTTTCGCCGGCGCTGACCGTCAGCCGCGGCAACATCGACGAAATGCTGCTGCGCCTGGCGCGTGCCTTTGCCCGTGTGCACACGGCGCAACTCAACCAGCGGCGTGCCTGACCCGGTAGCGCCGTACCGAATTCAACGAACCGTCTCGCGTTCCTGCGCATCGCCCCGGGCCTGATCCTTTTGGCCTGGGGCGTTTTTTTATGGGGGATGGCTATTTGAACCAGTGGGGGGTGCTTGCAGTCTGTAGTTAGGACTTTAGACAAGGAGCTGCCCGATGGACCTGATCCGAATTATCTTCGCCATTCTGTTGCCGCCGCTGGGCGTGTTCCTGCAGGTGGGTTTTGGTGGCGCCTTCTGGCTGAACATCCTGCTCACCTTGTGCGGTTACATTCCGGGGATCGTGCACGCGGTGTACATCATCGCCAAGCGCTAGACCGCGTCGCGGCCATCGCCTGTAGGAGCCGGCGTTGCCGGCGAATGGGCCTGTACGGTTCAGACCGCGCTGGGACATTCGCCAGCAAGGCTGGCTCCTACAATGGCAATGGCCGTGACAGAACCTCCCGGTAGAACTTCCACTCTTCTTCCAGCGCATGCGCCAGGTTCGCTGCCGTCCGGAACCCGTGCCGCTCGGTCGGGTAGAAATGCCCTTCGGCACGCACCCCGTTGGCCTTCAGCGCCGCCAGCATCGAACGGGTCTGCTCCGGTACCACCACCGCATCCAGTTCGCCCTGGAAGAAAATCACCGGCACCTTGATCTGCGCGGCATGCAGCAGTGGCGTGCGCGCCTGATAACGCTGCACATCCTGCTGCGGGTCGCCGATCAGCCAGTCCAGGTAATCGCCTTCGAACTTGTGCGTGGCGCGCGTCAGCGCCAGCGGGTCGCTGACCCCGTACAGGCTCGCCCCGCCACGGAACACATTCTGGAACGCCAGCGCACACAGCGTGGTGTAGCCCCCGGCGCTGCCCCCGCGGATGAACGCCTGCGTCGGGTCGATCAACCCTTGCCCTGCCAGGAAGTCGACCACCGCGCAGGCATCCTGCACGTCCACTTCGCCCCAGCGCAGGTGCAGGGCCTGGCGATAGGCGCGGCCATAGCCGCTGCTGCCACGGTAGTTGAGGTCGGCCACGGCAAAGCCGCGCTGGGTCCAGTACTGGATGCGCGGGTCGAGCACCGGGAAGCACGCCGAGGTCGGTCCGCCATGCACGAACACCACCAGCGGCGGCGCCTCGACACCATTCATGGCCGGGTAGAAGAAGGCGTGCGCCTGGGCATCGCCGCTGGGGTAGGTGATGCTGCGCGGCTGGCTGACCTGTTCGCTGGGCAAGGGCATCGCACCGCCGGCCAGCACCTGAACGGCATGGCTGTGGCGGTCGATGGCGATGACGGCGGGCGTGCTGATGGCAGAGGCGGCGATGGCATACAGGTACCGGTCGTCGATCTCCAGGCAGCGAAAGCGGGTGTAGACGTCACTGAAGTCTTCCAGGGTGCCATCGGCATGATGCACGCCCAGGCGGCTGAAGCCGCCCTCGAACCAGCTCGCCAGATACCCGCCGCCGTCCAGGGGCAGCCAGGTGCTGGCGCCCAGTTGCCACGGTGCGCCGGCATGGTCGGCGCGCTCGGCCGGCAGTGCTGCCCAGCCCTGCGGGGTTTCGCCCCAGGGTTCCCAGTAGCCGTCACGATCCGACAGGCAGTACAGGCGACCGTCGGCATCGAAGCGCGGCTGCTGCAGCGATTCCGGTTGCGCCTCGCTGCCGGCGATGCAGCGCGGCGCTTCCCAGGTGTGTGCATCGCGGCGTTCGGCGCACAGCAGGCGGGTGGCAGTCCAGGGTTGGTGCGGGCGGCTCCATTCGATCCAGGCCAGGCGCTGGCCGTCGGCGCTGAGGGTGGGAGCGGCATAGAAGTCGGCGCCTTCGGCCAGTACCGTGCGGGTGCCGGCGGCGATCGATACCAGCCGGTGCACATCGGCGTCTTCTTCAACCGCCAGCACCTGGCCGGCGCCCCAGCGCAGGTCACCGTAGCGGCACTGGCCGTGGGTCAGCGGCTGCGGCTGCCCGCCGCCGAGCCCCTGGCTGTAGAGCTGCTGGTCGGCTTCGTTGACGAACACCAGCCCGTCGTCGCTCAGGCAGAAACCGCCGCCGCCATACTCGTAGACGCGGCTGCGCACGCTGAAGCCGTCGGGGGTCAGGCAGCGGGCCTGGCCGTCACGCCACTGCCAGATGCGGCAACCGCCGTCCTGGGGGCGAAACTCGTTCCAGAACAGCCCCAGCGGGCTGCGCTTGAGTTCGGCGTAGTCGGTGCCGGCGGCAACCGCCTGTTGTGCGCTGAAACGCTCAGCCGCGGGCGATGAGACGGGAGTTTCGATCATTGCGGAAGGTCATCTGGTCGATGGTCTGGGTGGCGGTTTCGGCCTCCTCCCGAGCAGCGAGGATGATCCCGTGGTCCGCCGATTTGGCGCAAACCGGGTCGGCATTGCTGGCGTCGCCGGTCAGCATGAAGGCCTGGCAGCGGCAGCCGCCGAAGTCCTTTTCTTTCTCGTCGCAGGAGCGGCACGGCTCGGGCATCCAGTCGTAGCCGCGAAAACGATTGAAACCGAACGAGTCATACCATATGTGCTGCATGCTGTGTTCGCGCACGTTGGGGAATTGTACCGGCAACTGGCGTGCGCCATGACACGGCAGTGCGGTGCCGTCCGGGGTGACGGTGAGGAAGATGCTGCCCCAGCCGTTCATGCAGCCCTTGGGCCGCTCTTCATAGTAGTCGGGGGTGACGAAGATCAGCTTGCACGGGTTGCCCGCAGCCTGCAGCTTCTCGCGGTATTCGTTGGTGATGCGTTCGGCGCGCTCCAGCTGCGCGCGGGTGGGCAGCAGGCCGGCGCGGTTGAGCTTGGCCCAGCCGTAGAACTGGCACGTGGCGAGCTCGACGAAGTCGGCTTCCAGGGCGATGCACAGCTCGATGATGCGGTCGATCTTGTCGATGTTGTGCCGGTGGGTGACGAAGTTCAGCACCATCGGGTAGCCGTGGGCCTTGACCGCGCGGGCCATCTCCAGCTTCTGCGCGAAGGCTTTCTTCGAGCCGGCCAGCAGGTTGTTGACCTGTTCGTCGCTGGCCTGGAAGCTGATCTGGATGTGGTCCAGCCCGGCGCGCTTGAAGTCGGCGATCTTCTGTTCGGTCAGGCCGATGCCGGAGGTGATCAGGTTGGTGTAGTAGCCCAGGCGGCGCCCCTCGCCGATCAGCTCGGCCAGGTCCTGGCGCACCAGTGGCTCGCCGCCGGAAAAGCCCAGCTGCGCGGCGCCCATTTCACGCGCCTCGGCCATCACCTTGAACCACTGCTCGGTGCTCAACTCCTTGCCCTGCTCGGCGAAGTCCAGCGGGTTGGAGCAGTACGGGCATTGCAGCGGGCAGCGGTAGGTCAGCTCGGCCAGCAGCCACAGCGGCAGGCCGACTGCGGGCTTGGCCGGTACCTCACTCAAGGACGATCCAGTGTTGCTCACGGGCGACCTCCATGAATTGCTCGATGTCGTCACCGAGTTCGGGTACACCGGGGAATTGAACGTCCAGCTCGGCAATGATCGCGGCCACATCGCGCTTGCCGTCGATCAGCCCGCCGATCAGCGCGGCGCTTTCGTTGAGCTTGATCATGCCTTCGGGGTAGAGCAGCACATGGCCCTTCTGCGCCGGTTCGTACTGGAAGCGGTAGCCGGGGCGCCAGTGCGGCGTCTTCGAACGGTCGAAACTCATAAGGTGATCCCCTTGTGCCACACCCGCTCGCTGGTGACGCTGTGGTAGGGCGGGCGGTTCAGTTCATAGGCCATGCTCATGGCGTCGAGCATGCTCCACAGAATATCGAGCTTGAACTGAAGAATCTCCAGCATGCGTTGTTGACCCTGCACCGTGGTGTAGTGCTGCAGGGTGATGCTCAGGCCATGCTCCACATCGCGCCGGGCCTGGCCCAGGCGGGTGCGGAAGTACTCGTAGCCGGCCGGGTCGATCCAGGGATAGTGCTGTGGCCAGCTGTCCAGGCGTGACTGGTGGATCTGCGGTGCGAACAGTTCGGTCAGCGAGCTGCTGGCCGCTTCCTGCCAGCTGGCACGGCGGGCGAAGTTGACGTAGGCGTCGACCGCGAAGCGCACGCCGGGCAGCACCAGCTCCTGCGAGCGTAGCTGGTCGGGGTCCAGGCCCACGGCCTGGCCCAGGCGCAGCCAGGCTTCGATGCCGCCGTCTTCGCCGGGGGCGCCGTCGTGGTCGAGCAGGCGCTGGATCCACTCACGGCGGATCTCGCGGTCCGGGCAGTTGGCCAGGATCGCCGCATCCTTCATCGGGATGTTGACCTGGTAGTAGAAGCGGTTGGCGACCCAGCCCTGGATCTGCTCGCGGCTGGCGCGGCCTTCATACATGGCCACGTGGTAGGGGTGATGGATGTGGTAGTAGGCGCCCTTGGCGCGCAAGGCCTGCTCGAACGCGGCGGGGGAAAGCGGTACGGCTTCGCTCATGGGGGCTCCTACAGCTCGATGCTCATGCCGTCGAAGGCCACTTCGACGTTGCGGCGGGCCAGTTCGGCGCGCTCGGCGGAGTCTTCATCGAGAATCGGGTTGGTGTTGTTGATGTGGATAAGTACCTTGCGCTGGTCGGGGAAGCCTTCGAGTACCTCGAGCATGCCGCCGGGGCCATTCTGTGCCAGGTGACCCATCTCGCGGCCCGTGCGGGTACCGACACCGCGGCGCTGCATCTCATCATCCTCCCACAGCGTGCCGTCGACCAGCAGGCAATCGGCGTCGTGCATCAGTTGCAGCAGCTTGTCGTCGAACTGGCCAAGACCCGGGGCGTAGAACAGCTTGCCGCCGGTGCGCAGGTCTTCGACCATCAGCCCCAGGTTGTCGCCCGGGTGCGGGTCGAAGCGGTGCGGCGAGTAGGGCGGCGCGGCGCTGCGCAGCGGGAACGGGGTAAAGCGCAGGTTCGGGCACGCCTCGATCACGAAGCTGCCTTCGAGCTCTATGCGGTTCCACTGCAGGCCACCGTTCCAGTGGCTGAGCATGGTGAACAGAGGGAAGCCGGTGCTCAGGTCCTGGTGGACCATGTCGGTGCACCACACCTGGTGCGGGCAACCTTCGCGCAGGCTGAGCAGGCCGGTGGTGTGGTCGATCTGGCTGTCGAGCAGGATGATCGCGTTGATCCCGGTGTCGCGCAGGGCGCGGGCCGGCTGCATGGGGGCGAAGCCTTGCAGCTGCGCGCGGATGTCCGGCGAGGCGTTGCACAGCACCCAGTGCACCCCGTCGTCGGACAGCGCGATCGAGGACTGGGTGCGTGCGCTGGCGCGCAAGGTGCCGTCGCGAAAGCCCTTGCAGTTGTCGCAGTTGCAGTTCCACTGCGGGAAACCGCCGCCGGCGGCGGAACCTAGAATCTGGATGTACATGGCCACTCCTGCTGCGTCCAAAAATGAAAACGCCCCGGCTGACCGAGGCGTTGTACCGCAAGCAGACTCAGCGACTTGCGAAATACATGGTCACTTCAAAGCCAATACGCAGGTCAGTGTAAGCAGGTTTGGTCCACATGGGAGTACTCCTTCCGGATAGGTCTGGGGGCGGGTGGCTACATATTTAGGCCCCCCTTTGAAACAAGGGGTTACAACGGCCCGGGTAGCGCCATCTTACTAAAATTAATGGACAGTTTGGTTAAACCTGCGAGAAAGGCTGTTGCGTTGCCGGTAACAATCCGCCCTGTGCGGCGCTGGCCAGGTACAGGGCGTTGTCGAACAGGTGCCGGGCGGCGTGTTCGAGCTGCTGTGCGGTGACGGCCAGCAGCTGTTGTCGCAGCGTGTCCAGGCTGGGGGCGTCGCTGCCGGCCAGCCGGGCCTGCCAGGCCCATTCGGCGACATCGGCATTGCCCATGTCCGGTTCGTGGAACTGCGCCGCCAGGGCCTGACGCGCCTCGGCATCATCGGTCAGGTCATGGGTGAAGCCTGCGACCACGCAGCGCATGTGCTCGAGGATCTGTGCCGGGTCGGCCTTGGGCGACTGCACGCCCAGCAGCAGGCCGGTATGGCCCTGCACCTGGCGCAATGCGCTGAACACTGCATAGCCCAGTTGCAGCTCCACCCGCAGGCGCTGGTAGAAGGGCCCTTGCAGTCGATGTGCCAGCAGCCGGTACACCGCCTCGCTGCCGGGCGGGGCGGGGCAGAACACCAGCAGTGCGTGCTCGCCTTCGGGCAGCGGCACATGCTGCCAGGGCCCTGTGGCATCGCCGGTTATCGGCTCGGCCATGCCCGGCTGTCCCGGTACCTGGGCCAGCAGCGCATTCAGCGCCGGCTGCACCGCTTCGGTGAAGCCGCAGGTCATGCCCTGCCAGCGGGCATGCTGCCAGAGCGCATCCAGCTCGGGCTGGGCGATCAGGCAGGTCGGCAATGGCCCCGGGTCACGCCCGACGATATAGCCCGGCAACTGCTTTAGCAGCAGGCGGATCGGGATCAGCGCCGGCTCGGTGCCTGAGCCTGCGCTCCAGTCCTGGGCGGCAGGCAGGCGCAGCAGCGCCAATGCCTGCTCGACGACTGCGACAATGGCGGGCGGTGACCCGGCGCAGCGCAGTTGCCAGAGGTGCTCGCACTCGCTCCATTGCAGCTCCACCGAGGCGCGGGTGGCGCGCTCGACCAGTGGGCGCAGGGCACCTTCGAGTACGCGCCACAGCCGCGCGCGCAACGCCGAGCGCACCTGCCAGCGCAGGTAGATCACGCCGTACTGCCGCACGGCCGGCAGCGCCGGGCTGTGGATAACCCCGGCGGGTGTCGGCGTGGCGGGTGCATCGCTGAACCCGACGGCCAGCAAGGGCTCGGCAGGTGGCAGTCGCCAGGGCTGGCGGGCTTGCTCGGTGAAGGGTTCGAGCAGGCCTTGCAGTGCCGCCAGTCCCTGGGCGTCGAGTGCACTGAATGGCTGGCCGCTGCTGTCGCGGCGCGCCAGTTCCAGGGCGCCGGCGGCCAGCGCGCGTGACTGCTGGATACGTGCATATTCGCTGTTCAGCGCCGTCAGGTCGGCATCGCGCAAGAAGCTCAGCCAGTCCCGGAACAGGTCTTCGACCTGCTCGGCAGGTGCCGCGTCATTGAGCTTGAAGCGCGCGTGCAGCAGTGCCTGTGCGGCGAACTGATGCAATGCCGAAAAACTGAAATCCTCCAGCCAGCGCCGTTCGCGCAAAGCGGCCAGCAGCCCGCCCGGGCGGGTGTCCGAAAGCCAGGTGTCGAGAAAGGCGATCGCCTGGGCAGCGCCGGCGGGCAGCCGTTCATAGCCGAGCAGCACATCCCGTTGCCCGGGCAGCTGTTCAACCCGCGCAGCGCGAAGCTGCAGCGCCGGTGCCGGGCCTTGTTCGATGGCCTGCCCGGGTGCCAAGACGGCGCCGTACTGCATGGCCAGGGCTTCAAGGGTGGCCAGCGGCTGTGGGCCAACCAGGCTCAGGGTCATCTGCCCGGCCTGGTAGTAGCGTTGGTGAAAGGCTTGCAGGGCGCTCTGGAAGGCCGCGTCGGGTACCGGCAGGCTGTAGCGGTTGCCAGCGTGAAAACCGCTCAGCGGATGCTGCGCCGACACGCTCTGCAGCAGTGCGTGCTGACGCTGCGCTTCGGGGTTGCGCGCCCAGGCAATGAACTCGGCATGGATCACTTCGCGCTCGCGCAGCTGTTGCGCACGGTCGGCCTGGGGGTTGGCGAGCATTTCACACAAGCGCTCGATGCCCCCCTCGAAGGCGGCAGCCGGCACTTCGAAGAAGAAGTCGGTGGTGCGCTCCCGCGTGCTGGCATTGACCTGGCCGCCCTGGCGCTGCACGTAGCGCATCAGGGCGTCGTCGATGGCAAAGCGCGGGTTGCCGAGAAAGAACAGGTGTTCGAGAAAGTGCGCCAGCCCCGGCCAGGCGTTGGGAGCATCGTGGCTGCCGGCGCGCACCCGCACTGCCGCTGCACAGCGCTTGAGCCGCGGTGCATGGCGCAGGGTGACGTGCAGGCCGTTGGGCAGGGTGAGGTGGGCGCAGGACATGACGGCTCCGGTAACGTGCGAACCGTCATGCTAGCGGATAAATCAGTGCTTGCGCGGGCCGCCGTGGAGTTCCACACGCAGGTCGTGCAGGTACGGTGTGCTGGCGCGGCCTTCGTGCACCCGTTGCAGCTCGAGGTCGGCCACCAGCAGCGTGGGCTCATGCCCGGCCATGGCCAGCAGGCTGCCGTCCGGGCCGATGATGCTGCTTTGGCCGCAATAGTGGATCTGCTCCTCGGCGCCGCAGTAGTTGGCATACACCAGGTAGCACTGGTTCTCCTGGGCGCGTACGCGCACGGTGAACTGGCAGATGAAATCGTAGGGCTGCATGTTGGCTGTCGGCACCACGATCAGCTCGGCCCCGGCCAGGGCCAGGCGGCGGGCGTTTTCCGGGAACTCGATGTCGTAGCAGATCAACAGGCCCAGCTGCCAGCCATTGAGCGTGACCACCGGGAAATGGTCGGGGCCGGGGCTGAACATGGCGCGGTCCAGCCCGCCGAACAGGTGGGTCTTGCGGTAGTTGGCCAGGCTGCTGCCGTGGGCGTCGATCAACTGCACGCTGTTGTACACCTGGCCGTCCTCGCCAAGCTCGGGGTAGCCGTAGACGATGGCGATGCGGTTGGCCTGGGCAATTTCCACCACGGCCATGGCCGATGCGCCGTCCTGCGGCTCGGCCAGGCGTGCGACCGCTTCGCTGCCGATGTTGTAGCCGCTGAGGAACATCTCGGGGCACACCAGCAGTTCGGCGCCGCGTGCTGCCGCCAGCTGCGCCTGCTGGTGCAGGCGCTCGAGGTTGCCGGCCACGTCCATCGGGTGGGGCTGGCCCTGGTACAGGGCTATGCGCATGGGTCTCTCCTTTCAGTCGGCCAGGGCGATCGGGCCGATCTCGTTGAATACATCGCCAGGGCCGGGGTTGTCGGCGTGGGTGCGGCCACCGAAGTGGTTCATGATGCCCCATACCGCGTTGAGCGAGGTCTGCACCGCGCCTTCGACCCAGGCCGGGGTCCAGGAGACGTCGTCGCCTGCGATAAAGATGCCGCGCTGCTCGGCAGGCAGGTCCTGCTGCATGAAGTGCGCGTACATGCGCTGATTGTAACGATAATGGCCGGGCAGGGCGCCCTTGAACGCCCCCAGGAAATGCGGGTCGGCTTCCCACGACACGGTGATCGGGTCGCCGATGATGTGCCCGGCGATATCGACCTTGGGTAGATCTTCTTCAGGGCGTCCAGCGCCAGTTTCACGCGTTTTTCCACCGGGTGCGGCAGCATCTTGAGCGCATCGCTCATCCACGAGTACGACAGGCAGATCACCCCCGGCCTGTCGTCGCCGTTGTCGAACAGGTAGGTGCCGCGGGTGAGGCGGTCGGTGAGGGTCATGCTCATCAGGTCGCGGCCGGTCTGCGGGTCCTTGTCCTTCCAGAACGGGCGGTCGACCATCACGAAGGTCTTGGACGACTGCATGTAGCGGGTGCGGTCCAGGGCCATCCACATCTTCTGCGAGAACAGCGACTCCTCGCACTCGATCTGGGTGGTCAGCAGCCAGCTCTGACAGGTGGTGAGCACCGCGGCGTAATGGCGGGTGACGCCCCAGGTGTCGGTAACGGCCAGGCGCCCATCGTCGGCGCGGGCGATGCTTTTCACCCCTGAATGTGGCGTGCCACGGTGCAATGAGCTGAGGCTGGTGCCTTGCGGCCAGTGGGCGCAGCGTTGCGGCACATGCCGCCAGATGCCCAGGGGCACCTGCTCGACACCGCCCACCACCAGGTGCTGGTGATCGTCGCAGTTGGTCATCACCACGCGGAAGATCTCGAGCATCGAGTTGGGGAAGTCGGAGTCCCAGCCGCCGGTGCCAAAGCCCACCTGGCCGAACACTTCGCGGTGCAGGAAGCTGAGCTTGGCGAAGGCCTTGGAGGTGGCGACGAAGTCGTAGAAGGTGCGGTCGTCCCACAGCGGCACCAGGGTGTTCCACAGTGCCTTCAGGCGCGGCACGTCGCGATCGCGGATTGCCTGCTGGATGTCGCCGAAGCGTGCGCCATCCTCCAGCGCATCGGCCCAGGCATCGGCCACTTCCTGGAACAGTGCCGGCAGGTCGCTGAGTTTTTCGGCGTAGTGGGTCTGGCCCTCGAGGTCGATCACCGTGCTGCCGGAGGCGGGGGTCAGCGGGTTGGGGAAGGGTCTGGTCTCCAGGCCCAGCTTGTCGACGTAGTGATAGAAGGCCGTGGAAGACACCGGGAAGCGCATGCCACCCAGCTCGGCGACGATGCCTTCGGCGCCGGAGAAGGTCTGCGAGCGCAGGCGCCCGCCCATTTTCGACGCCTCGTACACCACCGGCTTGAGGCCCAGCTTCATCAGCTCGTAGGCGGCCACCAGGCCGGCGATGCCGGCACCGACGATGGCCACCTCCTCACCGTGGCGCTCGGCGGGAATGCTGCCCAGGCCGGCCGGGTGCTCGATCCAGTCGTCGAAGGCGAAGGGGAAGTCCGGGCCGAAGATGGTGACCGGTTTTTTTGCCGTCGGCGGGGTGGCGATTGTTCTTGTTCATGGGAGACCTTGCCAGGGCTGCGCGGGGAGCGGAGCTTGAGTATAGGAAATGCTGGCGGTCATTCTACGAGGGGAGGGTGTTGGTTATTAAGATGCAGAGTGTCGTCGTTTTGTGGGGATTTTTGTCATTGTGACGGGATGCTTGAGCAGAGTGATGCCTTCGCCGGCAAGGCCGGCTCCTACAGGTTTGCGAGCACCGTTAGCATGCTTGCCAGCGAAGGGCCCTATCTGTTCCCCGCTAACCCATGTCAAACCGGTTGGCCGCGGTCCACCTTGCTGCTGAGGATGATCGAGGTGGTGGTTTTCTCCACGCCCTCGACACTGCCGATCTGGTCGAGCAACTGGTCCAGTTGTTCGGGCGAATCGCTGCGCAGCCACGCCACATAGTCGAACTCGCCACTGACCGCACACAACTTCTGGATCTGCCCCATGGCGCTCAGGCGGCGTACCACCTCCTTGCCCGAGCGGGGGCGCACAGTGATGCCCACATAGGCCTGCAGGCCGCCGTCGATCACGCGCTGGCCAAGGCGCACGCCGTAACCGCTGATGACGTTGGTTTTCTCCAGGCGCGCCAGGCGCGAGGTCACGGTGGTGCGGGCAATGCCCAGTTGCCGGGCAAGCATGGCCACGCTTTCGCGGGCGTTGATCTGCAGGGCGGCGATCAGTTGACGGTCGATTTCATCGAGGGCGACAGGGCGGGTGGGCATGGACAGGGATCGTTTCTTTCGCTTGGGAAGTGGGCCGATTAAGGCAGCTAATCGACCCACTGTCCACGCCGGTGCTATCAGGGCGCGGCCTTGAAGCAGTGCTCCAGCCCCGGGAACTCCCCGCTGCGCACCTCGCGGGCGTAGTGCTCCAGTGCCTGTTCGATCTGCGGTTGCAGCTCGGCATAGCGTTTGACGAAGCGCGGCTGGTACTCGCCGAACAGGCCCAGCAGGTCCTCGGTCACCAGCACCTGCCCATCGCACGCAGGGGATGCGCCAATGCCGATGGTGGGGATGTGCAACGCTTCGCTCAGGCTGCGGGCCAGCGGCTCGGCGATGCCCTCGAGCACCACCGAGAACGCCCCCGCCGCCTGCATGGCCAAGGCATCGTCGCGCACCTTGGTTGCGCTTTGTTCATCCCGCCCCTGGGCCTTGAAGCCGCCCATGCTGTTGACCTGCTGCGGCATCAGGCCCACGTGCGCCATCACCGGAATGCCACGGCGCACCAGAAATTCGACGGTGTGGGCCATTTCGGCGCCGCCTTCGAGCTTGATGCCCTGTGCACCGGTTTCGCGCAGCACCCGGGCGGCGCTGACAAATGCCTGCTCCGGCGAGGCCTGATAGCAGCCGAACGGCAGGTCGACCACCACGCAGGCGCGCTCTGCCCCGCGCATCACCGCCTGGCCATGGGCAATCATCATGTCCAGGGTCACGCCCAGGGTGCTGGGCATGCCGTACAGCACCATGCCCACCGAGTCGCCGACGATGATCAGGTCGGCATGGGCATCCACCCAGCGGGCCATGGGCAGGCTGTAGGCGGTCAGCACCACCAGGCTGCCGGCGCCCTTGCGCTGCTGGATGGCGGGAATGGTCAGGCGGTTTTGACGTACATGGGTGCTCATCGACAAGTCTCCGATCAGGTTGTGCAACGGGTCGCGGCGCAGGCTACCATCGGCACTTTTGGCTCACTTGAGCAAAGGGGACAGCTGATGCCGCAAGCGGGACAGATACCGCAGGTGCCGCCCGTACCGCTGGCGCTTTCGCGCCCGGTGCAGCGGCGCATGTTCGGCATACCGGCAGGTTATGAAGTGCAGATGCACAGCCATGACTGGGTGCAGTTCACCTATGCCAGCGCCGGGATCATGCAGGTGCTGACCGAGCGCCACAGCTATCTGCTGCCGCCGCAGTGCGCGTTGTGGATTCCGCCAGGGGTGCAGCACACGGCGTTCAGTGAGCAGGCGCTGGCGTTTCGCGGGCTGTACCTGGATGCCGCGGTGCTGCCGGGCGCTCGCCGTGACTGCGCGGTACTGCAGGTGACGCCGCTGGTGCGCGAGCTGATCGAACGGGTCAGCCACTTTCCCGCCGACTACCCTGACGACGGGCCGCAGGCGCGCCTGCTGCAGGTGCTGGTGGACGAGTTGCAGGGGCTGGCCGAAGCACCGTTCAGCCTGCCGCTGCCCAGCGACCCGCGCCTGCGCCGGATCACCGATGCACTGCAGGCCGAGCCTGGGGACAACCGCACCATCGAGCAATGGGCGCAGCAGGTGGGGGCATCGCGGCGCACCCTGGTGCGCCTGTTTCAGGCGCAGACCCAGCTTTCATTCCGTGAATGGCGCCAGCGCCTGCGCTTGCTGGCCGCATTGCCGTTGCTGGCGCAGGGCATGAGCGTGACTCGGCTGGCGAATGAACTGGGGTATGACTCGGTGTCGGCGTTCATCGGGTTGTTTCAGCGCCACTATGGGAAGACGCCGGGGGTGTATGCGGCCAGTTTGGGGACGTGATTGTGAAGCTCTGAGGGCCGGAAACGCAAAAGCCGCGCAATGCGCGGCTTTGAGTATGGTGGGCCCACACGGACTAGTGTTTAGCGTAATTGGCGAAATGGTTGGAAGCTGAGCACTGTACCGCCAGGGTATGTTTTTTGTACCGCGGAGCGGTCAGGTTTTTCGGCCATGACGTTGTTCTCCTGGTAAAAATGTGATCAAGGTTGTTGCAGGGTGGCAATTACACACCTAAGATGCCCGCCTTCTCTCACCCGACAGCAAAGGAGGTACATCATGCAACAGTTGATCACCCTTTGCAGGTCGCGCCTGGCTTGAACGCATTCGCCGCTATTCGTTAGCGGTACCGCAACGCCCGGCCTCTGGCCTGCCAATCCGAACATCTTTTTGTTTCAACCCATCAGGATTGGACTATGGGCACTTGCATTCGCAATTTGTCCGACGGCGCCGTATTGGTCGCCGCGGACGACACCTGGATCGAAGGAAAAGCGATCCAACAACTCGAAACCACCGCTCGCCTAGGGGGCATGCATCGGGTGGCCGGCATGCCGGACCTGCATCCGGGGCGTGGCTATCCGGTCGGCGCGGCATTCTTTTCCGTGGGGCGTTTGTACCCGGCGCTGGTCGGCAATGACATCGGCTGTGGCATGGCGCTGTGGCGCACGGACATCCCGACCGCCAAGCTGCATCTGGACAAGCTGGAGAAACGCCTTGGCAACCTCGACCTGCCGCTCGACGAGACGTGGCAGGAGGCCGTCGCCAGCTTCGGTTTGCCTGCCACGGGACACGAGCGTTCTCTAGGCACCATTGGTGGTGGTAACCACTTCGCCGAGCTGCAGCAACTTGATGAAAACTACGACGATGCGGCCCTGGCAGCCTTGGGCATCGAGCGCAAACACCTGCTGTTGCTGGTGCACAGCGGCTCGCGTGGTTTGGGCGAGGCGATCTTGCGTGAGCAGGTCGACCTGTTCGGTCATCACGGGCTGGAGGCGGGCAGCGAGGCCAGCACTCATTACCTGGGCCGGCACGACGGCGCGCTGCGTTTTGCCGAAGCCAACCGTCAGTTGATTGCCCGGCGCATGCTCGACCGCTTGCGTGCCGATGGCGATGTACTGCTCGACATCAACCACAACCTGGTGTCGCCAGCGCAGGTCGACGGGCTCGATGGTTGGCTGCATCGCAAAGGCGCCACACCGTCGGATCAGGGGGCGGTGGTGATCCCTGGTTCGCGCGGCGACTACAGCTACTTGGTACAGCCGATCGCCGACGAGCGCAGCCTGTTATCCCTGGCCCATGGCGCCGGACGCAAATGGATGCGCAGCGAGTGCAAGGACCGCCTCGCCTCGCGCTACAGCGTCGAGCAACTGAGTCGTACGGCACTAGGCAGCCGCGTGATCTGCGCCGACCGGGCGCTGATCTACGAGGAAGCGCCGGAGGCCTACAAGGCTATCGACTCGGTGGTGGGTGCCTTGCGTGAAGCGGGGTTGGTTCGCGTGCTGGCACGACTGAAACCGGTGCTGACCTACAAGACGCGCGGAGGGTGCTGCTGATGATCCTGCTGCAACTCTCGGCGGCTCAGGGGCCGGAAGAATGTGCCCTGGCAGTGGCCAAGGCATTGCTCAGGCTGCAGGCCGAAGCGGATGCCCAGGCCGTGGCGGTACGGATACTCGAAGAAGAGCCGGGGTCGCGGCGCGGTACCTTGCGCTCGGTGTTGCTGGCACTGGATGGCGAGCAGGCCGAGCGCCTGGCGGATCACTGGACGGGCTCGCTGCAATGGACGTGCAGCAGTCCGTACCGGCCGGGGCATGCGCGCAAGAACTGGTTCTTTGGGGGCGCACGGTTTGCGCCACCGGCACCGGAATTGGCGAGCGAGATCCACTTCGAGACCTTGCGTTCGTCCGGGCCGGGTGGTCAGCATGTCAACACCACCGATTCGGCAGTGCGCGCAACGCACCTGGCCAGCGGCGTCAGCGTCAAGGTACAGAGCGAGCGTAGCCAGCACGCCAACAAACGCTTGGCGCTGCTGCTCATCGGGCAACGCCTGGCGCAACAGGCAGAGCAGGTCGACAGCGAACTGCGCGCGGAGCGGCGGTTGTTCCATCACCGCATCGAGCGTGGCAATCCACGTCGGGTGTTTCGCGGCGAGCGCTTCGAGCCGGCTGACGAGTAGATTGTGTGCGAATAGTCGTCGAGCAAAAGTCAGGCCGGGCGGCGTAGGCGATGCCGGCCTCACAAAAACGGATGAGGAAAGGACCCGGCTCGCACTCGGGTTTACGAGTTGCAAATGAGCACTGCGTATCTGAGGCGATCCCGCCAAAAACGCAAAAGCCGCGCAATGCGCGGCTTTGAGTATGGTGGGCCCACACGGACTTGAACCGTGGACCAAAGGATTATGAGTTGCCAAGAAACACTGCAAGCCCGGTGAAATCGACCATAGCATAGCGCATGTACAGTAAGCTGAAAGCACCATCGTTGCTGGTGTTTAGCGTAATTTAACAGAGAAAGTCCGAACTGGGCACTGTACCGCTGGTGTACTGGGCTGTGACGCCCCAAAAGAGCAAGGCCATGCTTTCAGGAAAAGATTGATTCGAGTCTTCTGTGTAGCCGCTCCAGGTCTTTGGTCTCGCATTCCCAGACCACCTCTGTGCTCCAACCTAGAGACCGCAAGGCTTTTTGAACCTCTAGATCCCGCTCCGCATTTCTGGAGAGCTTTGACAGCCAAAATTCAGATCTAGATTTTGGTGTGTAGGCATATCTGCAATTGGGGTGACGATGCCAAAAGCAGCCATGTACAAAAAGGCACAGATGGAACTTCGGAAATACCAAGTCAGGCGAACCGGGGAGATCTCTGCGATGTAATCTGAAACGTAAACCCATCGCATGGCAAGTCGAACGCACGATGATCTCCGGCTTCGTATCTTTGCCACGGATTCGCCTCATGATGCTGGAGCGTTGAGCTGGTGAGACGATGTCCGCGCACATTTTAGGCCTGCTCGATGGGGAAGCTAGTCTTGAGCCACTTGGTCAGCTCGGTTGCACTCTGCAATCCAGCCTCCTTGAGTAACTCAACAATATCCCTTCCCGAAAGAATCATTACGGGATGTCCATCTTCTACGATCTCCTTGTAGGCTTGAGAGTTCACCCACGAGGTGGTGATCAGAACCCCGAACTGCCGATGCCGGAGCCGTGATATCAATCGTGAAACCTTGCTGACACCTACCGAAATTTCAGGCTGGTAGCACTTTGCTTCAATCGCATAGTCAACCAGAACCGATGACTCTGGCCGTCCAATGCGTAATTTGCCAATACCATCGCGTCCTCCGTCCCGATAGCGTCTGGTCAGATCGAGCTCGACCGTATCTGGCAGGCATTGCCTGACCAAGTGAGCTGCGCAGACCTCGAAGGCATATGGGTCTGCTTGGAAGTAGCTATGCAGAGTCTGTAGCATCCGAAATTCTGAAGCTGAGGAGGGTAACTGCTCTGCTTTCGACCGTATTGGCTGGGTGCGCTTACTAATCAGTGGCTTGAAACGTCCACTCTTGGTCCAGTCTATCCACTCCTTCGGAGCGTGTTTGCTGTCGATCCCACGGATTGAATGATTGATAATGTCGCTGAGCCATGCACGGGGAATTTTGGAGATGTCCAGGATAGTGAAGGTCGCTCGATAGTTCTGAAAGCGCTGCCCCTCACTGGTGTGCCAGACGCTGATCAGGTCATCGTTATGGGTACTCCCGATGGTTCCTGGAACGACCAAGCCGCGGAAGATTTTGTCTCGATAATTTCCGGCTTTGGTGAACACCAAAATGGGAGGTATACGCTCTCGCTGGCCGGAATGCAGACTTTCAAAGATCAGCTCGAGTAGGTTGTTTCCGTAGCGCTTGGTCTGGTCCAGTTTGCGGCCAGGCTCCTTGTTGTCACCGTAATAGGTGAAGGTACCCGTTGAGAGATCTAACTCATCAGGCCAGTCAGGATCCTGCAGACTGGACACCAATGTGATGAGCAACGGATCGTCTCGCTTCCCTCTGATGCGGAAACCGCCTTCATTGCTGACCTTCAGTAAATGCGTCAGTGGTTCGTCGCCTGCGTTGCCTTTCCGACTGCCGGCGTAGCAGGCGTCAATCAGTAGGTCGGCACCCTCCAGCTCGCTCAAAGAAAAAACCTGGTTGCTGCTCATTTTTTAGACTGCCCCTTAGCCGTAAGGACTTGAATGGTGCCGGTAACCTGGTAACCTGGCTACAACGATAAAATGGAACGTTTTCCAATGGATCAGATACGCGCATTTGATATGTTCTGCGGTGCTGGCGGTGCCAGCCTAGGTGCCCGTGAAGGCGGCGCCACAATCGTCGGGGGGGTTGATCTTTGGGGGCCGGCAGTCGAATCGTTTCGTCTCAATTTCCCCGAAGCCCACGTCTTCGAACAGGATCTTCGCAAGCTCACTCCAAAGCAGGTTCTAGCCAAGACAGGGCCTATAGATCTGCTGATCTCCTCCCCTGAGTGCACCCACCACACCTGCGCCCGTGGTAACAAGCCACGTTCGGATGAGAGTCGTGATACTGCTTTCCAGGTCATCCGATATGCGAAGGTAATGAAGCCTCGCTGGATCACCCTGGAAAACGTTGTGCATATGAAACCTTGGTCGCGCTATGGTGAGCTGAAGAAAGCACTGGAGAAGCTCAAGTACAACGTGCATGAGCAGATCATTGATGCCTCCCACTACGGCGTTGCCCAACGCAGAAGGCGGCTGTTCATGATTGCTGAACTGCGAGGTCAACCTGAGGCGATAGAACCCCTGAATCCGTTTTATCGTAACGTCTGGGACATTTTGGCGCCGGAAGGCACATATAAGATGACTCCGCTCAGAACCCCGCGGCGCGCTAAAGACACGCTTGCACGAGCTGATAGGGCTATAGCCGAGCTGGGAGAGAACAAAGCGTTCCTCATCGTCTACTACGGTTCCGACGGTGGAGGCGGCTGGCAACGGATGGATGAGCCGCTACGTACGGTTACCACCATCGACCGTTTCGCTTATGTAACTCCTACCCCCAGTGGGCATATGATGCGTATGCTTCAGCCGGATGAACTTCGCAAAGCCATGGGGTTTCCTGATAATTATAAATTTCCCGACGTGACTAGGCGTGAAAAAGTTAAATTAATGGGGAACGCTGTTTGCTCTCCTGTAATGGAGGCGATAGTTGCATCGCTCCTTAAGGGTGCTCAAGAGCACAAGGCGGCTTAATTATTTGGCTCGGGCTTAACTGTCTTTTATGTCGAAAAGGATTTTTTATGAATGACAATCAAAAATCACCTCCTTCAATATTTCGTCCTAGAGCAAGGATAATGAAGACTTTAGGTGAGGAGCTGATTAGTAATGATACCGTTGCCATAATAGAGTTAGTAAAAAATGCTTATGACGCGGACGCAAAAGACGTACTCATAAAGTTTGACGATAATGTTGAGGAAGGTAAAGGTTTTGTTGAGGTAATCGATAATGGCGCCGGCATGGATATCAACACCATCCGAAACGCTTGGATGGAGCCAGCAACACCTACAAAGAAAAAAGATAAGAGTAGCCCTAATGGCTCGCGGAGAGTATTAGGAGAGAAAGGTGTTGGCCGCTTTGCCGCGTCGAGACTGGCAAACTCGCTTGAACTGATTAGCAAAAAATCTGCAAGTCCCAATGAAGCGTATGCGTTCTTCGATTGGACCCAGTTTGATGATGAAGAAAAATTTCTTGATGAAATAAAAATACAAACTGATGTGCGTGCGCCAAAAGAAATATTGCCGAATGATTTTTTTGATGTAAATAGTCAACCTCAAGGAACAATTTTGAGGATGAGGGGGCTGCGAAATACTTGGGATGAAATGACTTTTCTTGCTTTGCAGCGAGGATTGTCACGTTTGGTTTCCCCTTTTTCAGAAGTAGATGGATTTAAGATAAGAATATCTGCCCCTAGCTCGCATAGTAAATTCTCGAAAAATATCGAGCCGCCTCAATCAATAAAATACCCACATTACACGGTCTCGGGAAGAGTCAACGCCGACGGTAGTTTCAAGCTGGTTTATACTGTTGTTGCTAATGGAGACCCTATACCACTGACAGGCCGATTAGTTCCTACATCTGATGGGCGTTGGGAGCTGGTCGGAGAGTCAGCTCTGCCCGACAAAGAAAATTTCCGATCACCAGAGTGTGGCCCGCTAGACATTGAACTTAGGATTTGGGATAGGGATGATCTTGGCAACATTGTGCAGATGGTAAAAAGCTCGATTTCGAATGTAAGGAAAGATCTAGACTCTTTTGCGGGTGTAAACATTTATAGGGATGGCTTTCGAGTTCTCCCTTACGGCGAACCAAACAATGACTGGTTAAGGTTAGATTTGCGTCGTGTACAAAATCCAACACTTAGACTGTCCAATAACCAAATATTTGGGTATGTTCAAATAACTGCGGATGGAAACCCGGAGTTAAAAGATCAGTCGAACCGGGAAGGGTTGAGGGAAAGTCAAGCTTATTATGATTTGCGAGAGATCATGATTACGATACTTTCTCGGATGGAGACGTACAGACGACAGTACAAAAAGAAAGCAGATCCGGGTGGGTCTAAGACCGAACAAACAAACAAGCCAAGTCTTTTTGATCCAATAGATTTTGACCAGATTAAGTCTCATTTGTCAGATAATCACCCGTCTGACAAAGTTGCATTTGAAATGGTTCAGAAAGTCGAGAAAGATTTTGCCAGTAGATTAGGTGAGCTCAAGCTGGTAGTCGCCAGGTATCACGGCTTGGCGACCTTAGGTCAGCTAATTGATGGGCTGCTACATCAAGGTCGGCACCCTTTATCAAAAATTGTGGGCTATGCTAAGTTGGGGTACGATAGTGTTGCTCGGGAAATATCCAAGTCTATAGAAAGACCGAACTTAACATCTCTACTAGATCGCTTTGAAAAAATACTGAAACAGGGCCAGGTCCTTGATGGTGTTTTTAAACGGATAGAACCTTTTGGCGGTCGAAGGCGAGGGCGTCCGGCCCAGCTATACATGGAGCAAATAATCAAAGACTCTCAGGAGTTGTTAAGTGATGATTTTACGAGGCTGAAGATTAAATTCACCATTTCAGATACTCAGACACTCGTTAAAGTAGACCCCGCTGAGCTGCAAGAAGTATTCGTTAATCTTATGCAGAACAGTTTGTATTGGCTGAGCTTGGTCCCAGATAATTCCCGCATCGTTGCGGCTACCGTGAAACGAAACGCTGACACTTCGGTTGAGATAATCCTTGCTGATAGTGGCCCAGGCGTGGCTTGGGAAAATCGAGAGTCCATATTCGAACCATACTTTAGCACCAAAAGTGATGGAGTCGGGCTTGGGTTATCTATAGTTGGCGATATTGTGAGCGACTACTACGGCGGAAGCCTGGAACTGATGGAGAGCAATTCGCTGGGCGGCGCTGCATTTAGAATTACTTTGCGCAGGAGAGTTTAATGAGTAATAAATGGAATTTTTTGATCGTAGACGACGACGAAGAAATACTGGAAATGCTCAAGGAGACTTTCGAATCTGAAGGTTTTCTGGGAGACTCCGTTGTCTCGTGCGTGACTGCAAAAAGCTTTAACGAAGCGCTTGTGTTGGTCGAAAACAGCAGCTTTGATCTTTTAGTTCTCGATCTTCAAGATGACGCAGAGGATGATGCAAGTTCTGAGAGTTACGGAGGTGAAAGAATTCTTGCAAGCTTGAAGCAGCATCAATTTACCCCTGTTGTTTTTCATACTGGCTACGCTGAAAAAATCAAGGATCTTGAAGGTCGTTTTGTTAAGGTTGTCAGAAAGGGCGCCCATGAAGAGCTTAGTGCGGCAGTTAAATATTCCTTCGATACAAAACTACCAAGCCTGATAAGGTACATCAAAGAGCAGCAGAGGAAGTACCTCTGGGATCATGTCGAGAATGGTGGAATTTCGGCTGATGACTTGAGCGAAGACGGTGAGGTTGCATATCTTCTAGCGAGACGACTTGCTAGCTCATTGAGTTCAAGTTCAATAAGAAAATTTTTCAATCCGGAACATGACCTTGGCCTGGAAAAAATCCACCCTGTTGAATACTATATATATCCTCCAGTGAGCTATGGAATTGGGCTAGGAGATATTGTTGTAGATTCCGAGCAGGGCGGGTTTTACTTAGTTGTTAACCCTGCGTGTGATTTCGCCCAAGGGAAAGTTGATAATGTTTTGTTGGTGCGCTGCACCCCCCTCAAGGAAATTCCTGAGCTTTCGAGCATTAGGGAATTAATAATGCAAAATTCGGCAGTCAGCAAAACAAAAAGAACTGAGTTGAAAGGTATTCTGGCTGATAATAGAAAGTTGGCAGGATTGCAGCCGGAAAGATATAAGTATTTGCCTGGAACCTCGTTCCTTCCGCATTTGGTTGCCGATTTTCAAATGTTGTCTCAGGTGCAGTACGGCGAACTCGAAGCTTTCGAAAGATATAATCGGGTTGCGACTGTTGATACGCCGTTTGCAGAGGCAATACAGGCTAAATTTGCAAGGTATTACGGACGTTTCGGTGTCCCGGATATCGACTCCGAGAGGTTAGTAGCTATGTTGATCGCCGAGATTGAGGCGGATCAAAAGGGTATGGCTCATACCGCATAAGAACTTTGAGAGTTGCTCCTGAAGCTCTCTGCTGAGGGGGCAGCTTTTGGCATTAATTAAGCGTTCTAGCTTATTGTTCATTGTGTAATTTGGCTCAGTGACATTGAACTGCCGCGCAAGGTGATCGGTGAGGCTAATATTGGCTTTCAGTCGTGGCCGACTGCCCGTTTGCGACTACAGCGCCTTCCGCGGGCATCAAATGTAAGTCGCGATTCCCCTCGCATCCTTATCCCTGCCCAAGTGGGTCATCGTGAATTTGCGGTAGTCTTAGACCTCTTCTACTCCCAGATAAGCTGCCATGGTCAATCTGAGTGGCCGTTCGTCTTCTCGGGCTCGGGTAGATTCAGGTCTGGCCAGCCAGACTCCTTAGCGGTTGGGATGGGCCTTGAAGAGCTGACAGAGGAGTGGTTCTTAATGAAGGCCTATTTTTGCACTGGCCCCTAGCACGGTACGTTGCGGCGGCCTTCAAGATGCTACATCCTAATTTTGATGCAGGGCATGATGAGGCTTGTGGTGCTCAGAAAGTCGCGGCAGCGACTCCCTGCTTTGAGTGCTACAGGCGCGAATACGCAAGTGAAGTTAGCTAGCCGACTTGTCGGTTAGCTAACTTCACCTGTCTTGCCCTGAATATTCGTGTAGCTGAGATGAGCGTCAGTAGTGAACTCAGGCAAGCAACATGTGCGCTAGAGCGTTTAATTATGAGCTGATCGCTTGAACAACGGAAATGGTCGGTTGTTGAACTCTAGAACAACGATTGTTCGGCTAAGCAACGGTGCTCAATAGCTAATGAACACCGCAGTTTATGGGTAGTAATTTCCTGGCGTAACGACGAAAAGCTTGATAGCCAAAGTCGATAGATCCTTCATCATGCAAAGTCTTCCAGATCCCTAGTAAGGACCAACCACCTTCAATCGCTTGCAGAATTTCCTCGCGTAGCAAGATGAACTTGGCCAAATTGGTACTCGGGTCTGAAGGAGGGTAGGTCGCGATTACTCGTTCTGCGATCCGTATGGTAAGGGGTTTCATCTCAACCTCATGGATGACTAAACCTCAGAGCTAGGGCCTGGTTTCTCATTTGTCAAAATTCGGACTGGTGATATGCCAGAGCTAGACCTATTTGTCCTTAACTTCTTCAAGTACTCCTTTCCTACGGTCGACCGGTTCTCGTTCTTGACACTTGACGGGCCTATTTCCGGGTTGTCTGCCGAGGTAAAGTGAGGTGCGTTATCGTCACGCGTAGGTTTCCCCGCAGGTGCTCGGTCCTTGAAGTTGTAGCTGCCATCTCGATATCGCTTGATGATTCCGTGAAACCACCGGACTGCTGTAGTTTTGATAGATCCCGCTTTGATCGCAGCCGACAGTTCGTCCAGCATGCGTTGCTGGTCAACGGGAGCAACCTGCTCCAGCGCCTTGAAAATTTGGCTTCTCGTTTCAGCTGATACCAATGCCGTCAACCGCAGCGGCGGACCATCGGCTACCGGTACATCGTCGAGGGACGTAGTAGTTTTCTTATTTCTTGGTTTTATTGTTTTGTTAGTATTTATATGTGCTTGTTTTCCCTGGTGCGGCTGCTCCGTGTGCGGTTTATCCATGTTCGGGTTATCGCAATATGGTGCAGCGGAGGCTTGGCTATGGGGCTCGTCAGATATATGCCATACCGTTTTTGCGAATCGTCCGCGGGAGTCATGGGTGCGCTTGATGCTCAAGTAGCCTGCGTCCTCCAACTCCTGCAATCCGCTCCTGGTTGCGGCTGTGCCAGTGCCGTTTTTCTTAGATAGCGATTCCACCGTCAGGTATGGGTAGCCTGGAGGTAGTGATAGTAATTTCACAAGTAGGCCCAACGATTTCCAACTCAGGTTTGAGTCGCTTATTACATCGTTAGGGATAATTGTGAAATGGCTGGATACCTTTCTTTTACAACTAGGGATATAGACATCTTCGTCAGCCCTGCTCAAGCACCTTGGCTACATCTGCGGTTCTGAATAAATCCTCCTGCCAATTCTCACCTTACAGGGGAGGAATTTTCTCGATACCTCATTGTCGCCACTCAGACTGATCCTCAAGCCATCCTTGCTTCTGTGTAGCACCTCCGCAAGCTGTTCGAGGGACAAAAGTGGAGCCCCAGAGAATAAGTCGCGTATATATTCTTCAGTGGTCATGCTAGGTGTCCTCCGCTTAATTTCGCATATCCTATGACACCTAGCGCAAATTTATAAAGAACTTTTTGAATATTGGCTTGACAGCTGGATAGTTTAGCTATAGTTCTCCGTTCTTGTTTTAGCTCAACTTATTTAGAGTCGTAGCTGTTTTAGCCGCTAAATTTTAACTTCACTTGGTGTGGTGCGGCTATAGTGCTGGGGTTTAGCTAAACTGTTTTGAATTTTTAGCTAAACTTTTTTGTTTTTTGACATGTTGTCCAGCCGGGCTACTAGATCTTCGGAGCGTAGATGTGTGTATCTTTTCAACATTTGCATCGATTTGTGGCCACTAATGCTTGATACCTCTTGGTCGGAAAGACCACCTTCCACCAAGCGGCTGACAGCCTCATGCCTCAAGTCGTGAAATCTAAAGTCGGATAGCTGGAGCTTCTTAACCAACAGCCCCCAGATTTTTGTGAACGCATAGGGGCGGCGCTTTCCATCTCTACCGGGCTCACCGAAAAACACCAGGTTGCACTCGCTAGGGCGAGCTGGATTCATCATCGCGGCTCTGAAAAGCTCTGTGGCTCGCTTGCTCAGTGGCACAGTTCGTTGACCATCATTTTTCGTGTCAACCAGTCTTACGATGCGTCGCTCTATATCCACCTGAGGTCTGCGTAGCGAAGCGATTTCACCTGAGCGCATGCCAGTTTCCAGAGCGATGCCAACGATCCACCCAAGCATTGGATTGCTATGCCGATTCACCTCTGCGAACAGCCGCCGTTCCTCATCCGGCGAGAGCCTACGATTGCGACCCTCCCCGGGGCTTGGCTTGCGTATATTCAACACGGGGTTAAACGTCAGGCCCAGCCCCCACTCCTGGATCGCGACCGTGAAAACGTGGCTCAGTAGAGCCAGCTCCAGGCGAACGGTGTTGTTGCTGGTCGTGCCTGCGCGGCCTGGCTCGTTAAGGCGCTTGTCGCGATAGTTGGCAATGGTTTCAGCGGAAAGGGCTGCGAGAGAGTACTTGCCCAGATGTTCCGTTAGCTTTTTAGCCTTGGAGATCTCACCGCGTTGAGTCGTAGGCTTCTTTGTGGGTGTAATGTCGGTCAGGTAGCGCTTGAGCGCTATTTCCAGCGTCATGCGCTCAGAGCCGCTGCGCTGGATGTACACACCGCGCACCATCTTCGGTGCGTCGTGACCAGTCCTCAGCGTCGCGTTTGGTGCGGAAGGTTTTGGCGTTGGTCGGCCATCCGGTCTTGCGGATAACGGCCTTCCAGGTGCCGGCAGGGGTTTTGACGATTGTAGCCATCTGAAGGACTCCAAAGGCGTGCAAGCGAAGCCGCACTGTACCTAATTTGTACCTTTAGACCATAGGACTGTATCTGAGGTGGTTCCGCCAAAAACACGAAAGCCGCGCAATGCGCGGCTTTGAGTTTGGTGGGCCCACACGGACTCGAACCGTGGACCAAAGGATTATGAGTCCTCTGCTCTAACCAACTGAGCTATAGGCCCCAGTGGTCGCGGATTATAGCGAGGGTTTCGAGGCTGTGCTATCCGAAAGATCCGAAACTGCCCGGCGTAGAAAGGTCGCGGCGAATTCAGGCGCCGCCAGCGGCAGGCTGACGATGTAGCCCTGGATCTGTTCGCAACCCTCGGCCGCCAGAAATTGCTGCTGCGCCTGGTTCTCCACGCCCTCGGCGATGATGGTCAACTGCATGCTGCGCCCCAGCGCAATGATCGCCCGCGCAATCGCCGCATCGTGCGGGTCATCCGGCAGGCCGCGGATAAACGACTGGTCGATCTTGAGGATGTCCAGAGGCAGGCGTTTGAGGTAACTGAGCGAGGAGTAGCCGGTGCCGAAGTCGTCGATGGCCAGTTGCACACCGATGCGCTTGAGCTGGTGCAGGATGGCCAGCGCCTCCTCGGCCTGGCTCATGATGAAGTTCTCGGTGATCTCCAGCTGCAGGTCACCCGCCTTGAGCTGGTGAGTGCGCAGCAATTGCTCGATGCGCTGTACCAGCAACGGCTGACGCAACTGCGCGCCCGCCAGGTTGACCGACAGCGGCCCGAACGCAAGGTAGCTGTGCTTCCACGCTTGCATCTGCCGGCACGCCTGCTCCAACACCCAGTCGCCCAGCTGCAGAATCATGCCATTTTCTTCAGCCAGCGAGATGAAGTGCTCCGGCGGTACGTCGCCGAAGGTCGGGTGGCGCCAGCGAATCAGGGCCTCGGCGCCCACCAGGCTCTGGGTCTTGAGGCTGAACTTGGGCTGGTAGCTCAGGCTCAGTTCCTTGCGCTCGATGGCGCGGCGCAGTTCGTGCTCCAGCGCGATGCGCTCGGCGGCCTGGGCGGTCAGGTCGCGGGTGTAGCTCTCGACCCGGTTGCGCCCCTTGGCCTTGGAGCGGTACATGGCCGCATCGGCGTTGCGGATCAACGAGGCCACGTCGGTGCCGTCCTGGGGGTACAGGCTGGTGCCGATACTGGCACTGGTGAAGAACTCGTGTTCGCCGGCCTGGAACGGTGCGCCAAAGCAGGCCAGTAGCTTGTTGGCGATATGCTCGGCATCGCTTGGCTGGTGCAGGCCGGGCAGCAGGATGATGAATTCGTCCCCGCCCAGGCGTGCCACGGTGTCGTTGTCGCGCACCTGTTCTTTCAGGCGCTGCGCGATTGCCTTGAGCAGCAGGTCGCCGACCGGGTGGCCGAGGCTGTCGTTGATGTGCTTGAAGCGGTCCAGGTCGAGGAACAGTACCGCGCCCTGGCGACCCGAAGGCTGTGGGCTGCTGAGTGCGGCCTGCAGCCGGCTTTCGAACAGGGTGCGGTTGGGCAGGCCGGTGAGGGGGTCATGGTGGGCCTGGTAGTCGAGCTCGGCCTGGGCATGCTTGAGGCTGGAGATGTCGGCGAACACGGCGACGAAGTGGGTGATCTCACGCTCGTGATTGCGCACGGCGCTGATGGTCAGCCACGCAGGGTAGAGCTCGCCGCTCTTGCGCCGGTTCTGGATTTCGCCCTGCCAGTGGCCCTCGGCGGTCAGCTGATGCCACAGGGCGGCGTAGAAGGCGCTGTCGTGCTGGCCCGAGGCGAGCAGGCGCGGGGTCTGGCCCAGCGCTTCGAACTCGCTGTAGCCGGTGATTTCGCTGAACGCGCGGTTGACCGCACTGATGTGCTGGTCGATGTCGGTGATCAGTACGCCTTCGGCCGTGTTTTCGAACACAGTGGCCGCCAGTTGCAGTTTTTCCTGCATCAGATGGCGCTCGGTGATGTCGCGGGCGATGGTCAGCATGCAGTCCACGCCGGCAATCGGCAGCGGCCGCGCCGAGACCTCGCACAGGCGGATCTGCCCGTCGGCGCGGCGGATGTGGCAGCTGAAGTCGCGTACGAAGCCGTTTCGGTTCAGCAGCTCGAGCAGTTGCCGGCGCTCGTTGAGGTCTACCCAGATGCCCAGCTCCAGGGTGCTGTGGTCCAGTACCTGGCTATCGAAGCCGGTGATGCGGCAGAACCCGTCGTTGACCTCGATCAGCAGCCCGTCGCTCTGGCGCGACAGCAGCAGGCCGTCAGGCGAGGCGTGGAAGGCCTTGGCGAACTTTTCTTCGGAGGTCTGCAGTTGCTCCTGGGTCTGTTTGAGCTGGCTGATGTCGCGCACCGCCACCACCAGCGCCGGGGTGCTGTCCAGGTCGAATATCTCCGCCGAGGTGAGCCCGGTGAACAGCTGGCCGTTGCTGCGCCGAAAAGGCATTTCGAGGTTGCGGATATTGCCGCCCTGCAGGCGCTGCAGCGGGGCTGGCCCCTGGTCTTCGATGCCCCACAGGTTGAGCTCGGCGGCGGTGCGGCCGATCACCTGGTCCTGGCTCAGGCCGATCTGGTCCTCGAAGGCTTCGTTGACCTCCAGCAGGCAGCCATCGCTGACCCGGGCGATCAGCAGGATGTCGGGGCATTGCTGGAACACCGAGGCGAACTTCTGCTCCGACAGACGCAGGGCCTGCTCGGTGTTCTTGGTTTCGCTGATGTCGATCATCAGCCCGCGCATCACCGGGGTGTGCCCATGCTCGATCAGGCTGACGATGTCGCGTACCCACAGCACCCTGCCATCGGCGCGGATCACCCGGTAGTCCAGGCTGTGGTCGCGGCCGGCGGCGGTTTCGCTGTCGCAGTAGGCCTGTGCCCAGAGGGCGTCGTCCGGGTGCAGGATGTCGCGCCAGAAGCCGGGCTTGAGCCATTGGCTGATCGGGTAGCCGAGCAGGTCTTCGGCGTGGGGCGAGACGTAGCTGTAGGTGAAGTTGTTGGCATCGGCTTCCCAGGCAATCGCCGAGAGGCTCTCGACCAGGCCGCGGTAGTGGTACTCGCTGCTGCGCAGCTCCTGTTCCAGGGCTATGCGCCGGGAAATTTCCGAGCTTAGCCGGCGGTTGACGCGCATCACCGCCGCCAGTATCGCCACCAGCAGCAGGATGCCGGGCAGGCCGTAGAGCAGCAGGTCGCGCCAGCGGTTGCTGTTTTCCAGCACTTTGCCGACCCAGCGCTCCTGGATATGATTGAGCTCGGCCGGGCTCATGTCGGCAATCACCTTGTCGAGGATGCCGATCAGCATCTTCTGTTGGCGCGGGGCCGCCATGGCCAGCTGGTAGCGGTAAGGGGTTTCGCCGCTGACGTAGAGCCCTTCGAGCTTTAGCTGGCGCAGGCTCCAGACGCTGGAGGCGAGGTCGCCGACCACGGCATCGACTTCGTCGGTGGCCAGGGCCTGAAGCGCCGAGCTGACATTGGGCAGCGCCACCAGGTTGAGGTCGGGGTGGTGGGTACGCAGCAGTTCGTGTGGGGCGTAGTTCTCCACCACGGCGACTTTCAGGCCGTACAGCTCCTTGAGGTCACGTGGCCTGGGCCCGCCTTCGTGGGCCAGGATCACGATGGGGAAGTCGAGGTAAGGGCGGGTGAAGGCCAGGTAGCCCTGGCGTTCGGGGGTGGACATGATGCCGGGCAGCAGGTCCAGCTGGCCCTGCCGGGCCTGTTCGAGCACGGCCGACCAACTGCTCGGCTCGATCGGCGTGAATACAACACCCAGGCGCTCCTGGATCAACGCAATGTAGTCGGCGGCCAATCCCTGGTACTTGCCGTCCTGGTCACGGTATTCGAAGGGTGGCCAGGATGCGTCGACGCCCAGGCGCAGCTGCGGATGCGCACTGAGCCAGGCTTTCTCTTCGTCGTTCAGGGTCAAGGCGCCGGCCGCTGCACTCCACATCAGCAGGAGGGGCAGCACGAGGGCCGGCAGTCTGGGCATAGCGGCCTCGTCACTCAAGTGGATAGATTCGAGTGTAGACGGGGGTTTGACCGAAGGGCGAAGAACGCAGGGGTTAAAACGTCAGGGCCTGAAAAAGAAAAACCCCGGCATTTGCCGGGGTTCGTCATTACTCGTCGAGGAAGGAGCGCAGATGCTCGCTTCGCGTCGGGTGGCGCAGCTTGCGCAACGCCTTGGCCTCGATCTGACGGATCCGCTCGCGGGTCACGTCAAACTGCTTGCCTACCTCTTCGAGCGTGTGGTCGGTGTTCATGTCGATACCGAAACGCATGCGCAGCACCTTGGCTTCACGTGCGGTCAGGCCGGAGAGCACGTCCCGGGTCGCTTCCTTCAGGCTTTCGACCGTGGCCACATCGATTGGCGACTGCATGGTCGAGTCCTCGATGAAGTCACCCAGGTGCGAATCTTCGTCGTCACCGATCGGGGTTTCCATGGAGATCGGCTCTTTGGCGATCTTCAGTACCTTGCGGATCTTGTCCTCAGGCATCTCCATGCGCTCACCCAGCTCTTCCGGGGTCGGTTCACGACCCATTTCCTGCAGCATCTGCCGGGAAATGCGGTTGAGCTTGTTGATCGTCTCGATCATGTGCACCGGAATACGGATGGTGCGGGCCTGGTCGGCGATCGAGCGAGTGATCGCCTGACGGATCCACCAGGTGGCATAGGTCGAGAACTTGTAGCCACGACGGTATTCGAACTTGTCCACCGCTTTCATCAAGCCGATGTTGCCTTCCTGGATCAGGTCGAGGAATTGCAGGCCACGGTTGGTGTACTTCTTGGCGATGGAGATCACCAGACGCAAGTTGGCTTCGACCATCTCTTTCTTCGCGCGGCGGGCCTTGGCCTCACCGATCGACATGCGACGGTTGATGTCCTTGATCTCGGCGATCGTCAGGCCGGTCTCTTCCTGCAGGTCGATCAGCTTTTGCTGGCAACGCACGATATCGGCGTCCAGGCGGCCCAGTGCTTCGGCCCACTTGGCGCTGCGCTTGGACAGATCGCCGCTCCAGGTGGTGTCCACTTCGTTGCTCGGGAACAGACGCAGGAAGTCGGCACGTGGCATGCGGGCATCACGCACACACAGTTGCATGATGGCGCGTTCCTGGGCGCGCAGGCGCTCCAGGGCGCTGCGCACGCGCTCCACCAGTACTTCGAACTGCTTGGGCACCAGCTTGATCGGCATGAACAGCTCGGCCAGTTGCAGCAGCTCGGCAATGCCTTGCTTGCTGTGGCGACCGTGCTTCTTCAGGACCTTGGCGGTTGCTTCCAGCTGGTCGGCGACAGCGCCGAAACGCTGCTGGGCGACGACCGGATCGGGGCCGCTTTCGACCTCGTCCTCTTCATCGCTGGCGCCTTCCTTCTCTTCTTCCTCGTCGTCGTCCGCATCGGCCTTGGCCGGGGCTTTTGGATCGACAGGCGGCGGTACTTCGGCCGGCGGCGCGATGCCGTCATCCGGGTCGATGTAGCCACTGAGCACGTCGGACAGACGGCCACCTTCGGTGGTGACGCGGTCGTATTCGCCGAGGATGTAGTCGACGGTGCCCGGGAAGTGCGCAATGGCGCCCATCACTTCACGGATACCTTCTTCGATACGCTTGGCGATTTCGATTTCGCCTTCGCGGGTCAGAAGCTCGACGGTACCCATTTCACGCATGTACATGCGCACCGGGTCTGTCGTGCGACCGATATCGGTCTCCACGGCCGCCAACGCTGCGGCAGCTTCTTCGGCGGCGGCTTCGTCGGTATCGGCCTCGGCCAACAAAAGGGCATCCGCATCCGGAGCACTCTCGAATACGTTGATCCCCATGTCGTTGATCATGCGGATGATGTCTTCCACCTGCTCCGGATCTGAAATATCCTCTGGCAGGTGGTCGTTGACCTCCGCGTAAGTCAGGTAGCCCTGCTCACGACCGCGGGTGATCAACTCTTTGATGCGAGACTGCTGTTGCGCTTTTCCGGACATAACACCCTATCCACTGAAGGTCTTGGCGGGCAAAAAACAAGCCGAGGATTATACCCGAGCTAGGACCTCACGCGCCAGTTGAGGTCGGGGTTTGTGCGGGAACATTCCGGCTTAACAGGTCACGCAGCTGATTTTTCTCGTCTGCGCTCAACTCACTTTGACGTGCTTTCCTGAGCAGATGTTCCAGGCTGCGCTCGCGTTGGCGAGCGGACAAGCTAGTTATGGTGTCGAAAAACTGTTGTTCAAGGTTGTCGGCATCGATCAGCCATTCCTTTTCTGCCAATGCGCGCAACAATCGGCCCTGTTCGGTGCCGTGCCAACGCGCGATCAGCTGTAAGGAGCGTAGCTCAGGATTCTTTTGCAAGGCTTCGAGCAACGCCACCAGCAACTGGGCATACACATGCTCTTCAGCGGCGAAATGGCTGGCATCCTCGACCTTCTTGGCCAGTTGTGGGTGGTGCATGAGGGTGCGCAGGGCGCTCAAGGTCGGCGGTTCCACCGACGTCGGCACCCGCGGCGGTGGCTGGAAGTCGCGTTTGCCGTTCTTGTCCCACGGCTTGCCCTTCTTGTCCCAGGGCTTGCCTTCCCACTTCTTCTTCTGCCCGCCCTGGCTTGGTGTCCATTGTTGCTGCTGCGGCTGGAAATGCTCGGGCTGGTGGAAGTCGCTGTAATCCGGGCTGTAGTCGGGAATCGCATCGTAGTCGATGCCCGGGTCGTACGCCGGTGGCGCCTCGCTGGGGGCGCTGTGGGCGAGCTGTTCGACCTGGTGCAGGTCCAGGCCGGTTATTTCGCGCAGGCGGTTGCGCATCAGGGCCTTGAGGTTGGCACCGGGCACTTTGTCGATCAACGGCGCGGCCAGGGTCACCATGTGCGCCTTGCCTTCGAGCGACCGCGGGTCGGCTTCTTCGGTCAGTTGCTGGAAGAAGTAATCGGCCAGCGGCTGGGCATGCTGGTTGATGCGCGCACGGAAGGCGTCGGTGCCCTCGGCACGCACCAGGGTGTCCGGGTCTTCGCCTTCGGGCAGGAACAGAAAGCGCGCCTTGCGCCCGTCCTGCAGGCTCGACAGCGTGGCTTCCAGGGCGCGCCAGGCGGCATTGCGGCCGGCCTGGTCGCCGTCGAAGCAGAACAGCACGCTGGGTACCACGCGGAACAGGCGCTTGAGGTGGTCTTCGCTGGTGGCGGTGCCAAGGGTGGCCACGGCATTGCGCAAACCTTGCTGGGCCAGGGCGATGACGTCCATGTAGCCCTCGACCACGATGATCTCGTCGAGGTTGCGGTTGAACTTGCGTGCCTCGTACAGCCCGTAGAGCTCCTGGCCCTTGTGGAACACAGGGGTTTCGGGGGAGTTCAGGTACTTGGGCTTGTCGTCGCCCAGCACCCGCCCGCCGAAGGCGATGACCCGGCCACGGCTGTCGCGGATGGGGAACATCACGCGGTCGCGGAAGCGGTCATAGCGCTTGCCGGTCTCGGCATTCTCGATCAGCAGGCCGGCGTCGACCATGGCCTTTTGCTGCAGGGCGTCGCTGCTCAGGTGCTTGAACAGGTTGTCCCAGCCCGGCGGCGCGAAGCCCAGGCCGAAGTCGCGAGCGATTTCGCCGGACAGGCCGCGGCCCTTGAGGTATTCGACGGCCGAGCGGCGTGTCGGGTGGTTCTTCAGGGCCTGGCGATAGAACTCGGCAGCGGCTTCGAGCAGCGGGTACAGCGGCGAATCGGTGGGCTGGCGGGGCTTTTGCCCGCGGCTGCTCTCTTCGCGCGGCACTTCCATGCCGGCGGCCTTGGCCAGCTCTTCGACAGCCTGGGGGAAGTCCAGGTTGTCGTGGTCCATGATGAAGCCCAGGGCATTGCCGCCGGCGCCGCAACCGAAGCAGTAGTAGAACTGCTTGTCGGGGCTGACGCTGAAGGAGGGGGTCTTCTCCTTGTGGAACGGGCAGCAGGCCGTGTGATTCTTGCCGGACTTTTTCAGGTTTACACGCGAACTCACCACGTCGACGATGTCGGTGCGGTTGAGGAGGTCGTCAATAAAACTCTGGGGAATCAGCCCGGCCATGGCACTCTCGTCATCAGGCGACAATCAAGTGTAATCGCTAATGCTGCGGGAACAGCGACGCATTCGATGCAAGCTCGAATGACGTGACACAAAAAAGGAAAGGGGGTGTGCTCGTCTGCAGCCGGTGAAGGCTCGTCAGGGGTGACGTGCACTGCTGGCGGTAAGGCCAGGTCTGACGTGTAAGGCAGGCTTGCCCTTGCTGCATAGCAGTTTGGGCATCTCAGGCGCTCGACCCGAAGGTCCAGGCCAGAGGAAACAGCATCAACTGCCGACAGCCCGGCTTGCACCGGGCATGGCAGAAGCTGGCGACGAACGTCTGTATCAGTACAGACGAACGGCGCGGCGCTGTTCGCGCTGAACTTTCTTGGCGTGGCGTTTGACAGCGGCTGCTGCCTTGCGCTTACGCTCGGAAGTTGGCTTCTCGTAAAATTCGCGGCTACGAACTTCAGCCAGTACACCGGCTTTTTCGCAGGAGCGCTTGAAACGACGCAGAGCTACGTCGAAGGGTTCGTTCTCTTTAACTTTGACGGCTGGCATCCAGAGCTACCTTCATTCATTACCGGGGGTCAACGAACTCGTGGCAAATATGTGCACTGGAGAACGTCGGTTTTTAAGGGTTGCGGATGTTAACCCTTAGCTCGCCTGAATGCAAAGCCTCTGATCGAAAACCGCTGGTCGGCACCGGGAGCGAGGACTATCATGCGCGCCTTCGAATTCAGCCCCAACAAGGCGCAAACCCATGCTAGTACTGGGATTGGAAACATCCTGCGACGAAACTGGTGTCGCATTATACGACAGCGAACGCGGCCTGCTGGCCGATGCACTGTTCAGTCAGATCGACCTGCACCGCGCGTATGGCGGGGTTGTGCCGGAGCTGGCCTCGCGTGATCACGTCAAGCGCATGCTGCCGTTGATCCGCCAGGTGCTGGCCGAGGCCGACTGCGTGGCCACCGAGATCGACGCCATCGCCTACACGGCAGGCCCTGGCCTGGTCGGGGCGCTGCTGGTGGGGGCTTCGTGCGCCCAGGCGCTGGCCTTTGCCTGGGGCATCCCGGCCCTGGGCGTGCATCACATGGAGGGCCACCTGCTGGCACCGATGCTCGAGGCACAACCGCCGGAGTTTCCGTTCGTCGCCTTGCTGGTGTCGGGCGGCCATACGCAGTTGGTACGTGTGGATGGCATCGGCCAGTACGAACTGCTTGGCGAGTCCCTCGACGATGCGGCCGGCGAAGCGTTTGACAAGACGGCCAAGATGATGGGCCTGAACTATCCCGGTGGCCCGGAGATCGCGCGCCTGGCGCTGCAGGGCGTGCCGGGTCGGTTCGTGTTCCCGCGGCCGATGACCGATCGTCCGGGCCTGGATTTCAGCTTCAGCGGCCTGAAGACCTTTGCCCTGAACACCTGGCAGCAGTGCCAGCGTACCGGGGACGACACCGAGCAGACCCGTTGCGACATCGCTCTGGCGTTCCAGCAGGCGGTGGTGGAGACTTTGACCATCAAGTGCAAGCGCGCCCTCAAGCAGGCCGGGCTCAAGCGCCTGGTGATCGCAGGTGGGGTGAGTGCCAACAAGGCCCTGCGTGCCTCGCTGGAGGAGATGCTGGCCGGGCTCAAGGGCAATGTGTACTACGCGCGCCCCGAGTTCTGCACCGACAACGGCGCGATGATCGCCTATGCCGGGTGCCAGCGTCTGGCGGCCGGGCAGCGGGAAACCCTGGCGATCAGCGTGCAGGCACGCTGGCCGATGGAGCAGTTGCAGGGGCTGTGAGCATGAGCGCCGCTCATGTGAACGCCTCAGAAATGCCGTTCGCGCCCGGCAAAAAGGTCGCGTAGATTGCCGCGATGGCGCCATACGATGAGCACGGTCAGCACGCTCATCGGCAGCAGCGCCTCGGGCTCGCGCCAGGCCAGCAGGGGCAGGGCCAGGGGCGTTGCGATCAAGGCGGCCAGCGAGCTGGTGCGGGTCAGGTAGAAGGTCAGCAGCCATGCGCTGATGGCCAGCAGGGCGGCCGGGGGGTAGAGCCCCAGCAGCACGCCGGCGGCAGTGGCCACGCCCTTGCCGCCGCGAAAGCGGAAGTACAGCGGAAACAGGTGGCCGACCACCGCGCACAGGCCTATCCAGGCCTGCTGCTGCTCGTTGAGGCCGACCAGGCTGGCGATGAGCACGGGCAACAGGCCCTTGCACAGGTCGCCAAGCAGGGTCAGGATCGCCAGCTTGCGGCCTGCCAGACGCAGCATGTTGGTGGCGCCGGCATTGCCTGAGCCGCAGGCACGCGGGTCGGGGCTGCCGCTCAGGCGGCTGAGAACGATGGCGAAGGACAGCGAGCCGAGCAGGTAGGCGAGCGACGCCAGTAACCAAAACATGCTAACTATTCCGGGCGAGGACGCCCTGATTCTAGCGGCGCAAGGCGCCCTTGTCGTGCTGTGGAGAGAAGTGCTTGGACAGAGTGTTCATCGAAGGACTGGAAGTCGACACCGTGATCGGCGCCTATGACTGGGAACGCGGTATTCGCCAGTGCCTGCGCCTGGACCTGCGGTTCGCCTGGGACAATCGCCTGGCAGCGGCCGGCGACGACCTGAGCCTGGCCCTGGACTATGCCAGCGTCACGGCACGTATCCAGGCATTTGCCGAACAGGCCAGCTATGAGCTGGTCGAGACGTTCGCCGAACGCCTGGCCAAGGTGCTGATGGACGAGTTCCAGATTCCCTGGCTGCAACTGAAGCTGACCAAGCCTGGCGCCATCGCGGCGGCAAGCGGTGTGGGCGTGGAGATCGAGCGCGGATGTCTCTGACCCCGGTATACCTAGGCCTTGGCAGCAACATCGAGCGCGAGCGGCACCTCGGCGCCGGGCTCGATGCGCTGGCTGCGATGCTCAGGGACATGCGCTGCTCGACGGTGTTCGAAAGCCAGGCGGTGGGCATCAAGAGCGGGCCGTTTTTCAATCTGGTGGTCACCGGCCTGACCGACCTGCCATTGCTTGAACTGGACCGTCGCCTGAAGTTCATCGAGGCCGACAACGGCCGTTATGCCCCGGATCGCAAGGGGCTGCCGCTGGATATCGACGTGCTGATGTACGGTGACCTGCACGGCAGTTTCGACGGCCTGGTGCTACCAAGGGCCGAAATTCTCAAGAATGCGTTCGTCTTGTGGCCATTGTCGTTGATCGCGCCGGAACTGGTGCACCCGGGAGCAGGCAAGAGCATGGCCCAGCTGTGGCAGCAGGCGCAGATCGACCAGGTGCTCGAACCGGTGCCATTCACCTGGAATGGCAAGGCGCTGCCGCTGGACTGACGGTCAGGGGCGGCAATCAGGAATCGCCGCCCTTGCCGGCCTATCGATTCAGGGTTTGGCGCTTTCCTTGTAGTCCTTGAGCGCACTCAGCCGCTCGCGCTTGATCGCCTCGCCGAGGCCCTGGCCGGTGAAGCCCTTCTCTACCAGTGGCCGCACCGCCACTGCCCGCGCGGCGTCTGCTGCGCCACTCAGGTAGGCGGCCTGTGGATAATCACGCTCCTCCAACCCCAGTCGCCCGCGCGCGTCCATCTCGCACGCGGCGATGAACTCTTCAAAGCGTTGCGGGCGCCGGTACACGTCGAAGCGCTGCAGCAACTCCAGCAAGGTCGATGCCTTCAGCTCCAGGGCCCGGTGGCCATGGGTATGGTACTCGCCCACCAGCAAGGCCAGTTCCTGGCAGTCGCGCGGTACCTTGAAGCGCTGGTTGACCGCCTTGATCGCCTTCAGCCCGCGGTGCTCATGGGCGATATGCCGCGGCCACTCCTCTTCGGGGGTCAGGCCTTTGCCCAGGTCATGCAGCAGGCAGGCCCAGCGTACCGTCAGCGGCTGGTTGTGACGGGCGGCCTGCTCCAGCACCGACAGGGTATGCACGCCGGTGTCGATTTCAGGATGATGCGCCGCAGGTTGCGGAACGCCGAACAGCACGTCGAGTTCGGGCATCAACTGCTTCAGTGCCCCGCAATCACGCAGCACCTGAATGAACACCTGGGGTTGTTCTTCCATCAGGGCGCGGGCGATTTCCTTCCAGCTGCGCTCGGCGGTAAGGGCTTGCAGTTCACCCGACTCGCTCAGCTCGCGCATCAGTGAGAGAGTTTCGGGGGCTACCTGGAAACCCAGCCCGGCATAACGCGCAGCGAAACGCGCTACGCGCAGCACACGCAGGGGATCTTCGGCGAACGCGGGGGAAACGTGGCGTAAAATCCGGTCTTGGAGATCCTGCTGGCCCTTGTACGGGTCGGTGATCCGGCCTTGTTCGTCCTCGGCCATTGCATTGATGGTCAGGTCGCGCCGCACCAGGTCTTCTTCCAGTGTGACCTCGGGGCTGGCATGGAAGGTGAAGCCGCCATAGCCGCGCCCGCTTTTGCGCTCCGTACGCGCCAGTGCATATTCTTCACCGCTGTGAGGGTGAAGGAAGACGGGGAAGTCGGCCCCCACCGGACGGTAGCCCTGGGCCTGCATCTGCTCGACCGTCGTACCCACCACCACCCAGTCGATATCGGTGACCGGTCTGCCCAGCAGGCGGTCGCGCACGGCACCACCGACTTTATAGATCTGCATGAAAAAACCTCCGTTGAGGCCACAGGATACCCTGTCTGGCCACAACGGAGGTTGGCGCGGGCGGCTACAGGTGGACGACAGCCAGGTCCAGCCGTCCGTAGTCACCTTCGCCGTGTTCGCCCTTTGGGGGGACGTGGTGGGTCTTCATCACCTGGTCGCCTTGCAGGGTCTCCAGATGGATGTCGAAGCCCCACAGGCGGTGCAGGTGCTTGAGCACCTCGTCGGTGGAGTCGCCCAGCGGTTTGCGGTCATGTTGCTGGTGACGCAGCGTCAGCGAGCGGTCACCACGCCGGTCTATGCTCCAGATCTGCACGTTGGGTTCGCGGTTGCCCAGGTTGTATTGCGCGGCCAGGATCTCGCGGATGGTGCGGTAGCCTGCTTCGTCGTGGATGGCCGGTACCAGCAGGTCGTCCTTCTGGTCGTCGTCCAGGATGCTGAACAGCTTGAGGTCGCGAATCACCGTGGGCGACAGGTACTGCAGGATGAAGCTCTCGTCCTTGAAGCTGCTCATGGCGAACTTGATGGTCGACAGCCAGTCGCTGCCGGCAATCTCGGGGAACCACCGGCGGTCTTCCTCTGTGGGGTGCTCGCACATGCGCCGGATGTCGCGGTACATGGCAAAACCCAGGGCATAGGGGTTGATGCCGCTGTAATAGGGGCTGTCGAAGCCTGGCTGGAACACCACGCTGGTGTGCGACTGCAGAAACTCCATCATGAAGCCCTCGGTCACGAGGCCTTCGTCGTACAGGTCGTTCATCAGGGTGTAGTGCCAGAAGGTCGCCCAGCCTTCGTTCATCACCTGGGTCTGGCGTTGCGGGTAGAAGTACTGTGCGATCTTGCGCACGATGCGCACGATCTCGCGTTGCCAGGGTTCGAGCAGCGGGGCGTGCTTCTCGATGAAGTACAAGATGTTTTCCTGCGGTTCGGCCGGGAAGCGCGCGTTGTCTTTCTCGTTGTACTTGTCGGTGCCCTTGGGAATGGTGCGCCACAGGTCGTTGATCTGCTTTTGCAGGTGTTCTTCGCGGTCCTTCTGGCGGCGACGCTCTTCTTCGGCGGAGATCGGGTAGGGCCGCTTGTAGCGGTCGACGCCGTAGTTCATCAGGGCATGGCAGGAGTCCAGCAGGTCTTCCACCGCGTCGATGCCGTGGCGCTCCTCGCACTGGGTGATGTACTGCTTGGCGAATACCAGGTAGTCGATGATCGAGCTGGCGTCGGTCCAGGTGCGGAACAGGTAGTTGCCCTTGAAGAAGCTGTTGTGCCCGTAGCACGCGTGCGCCACCACCAGCGCCTGCATGCAGATGGTGTTCTCCTCCATCAGGTAGGCGATGCAGGGGTCGGAGTTGATCACGATTTCGTAGGCCAGGCCCATCTGGCCGCGGCTGTACGATTTTTCTGTGCTCAGGAAATGCTTGCCGTAGGACCAGTGGTGATAGCCCAGCGGCATGCCGACCGACGCATAGGCGTCCATCATCTGCTCGGCGGTAATCACCTCGATCTGGTTGGGGTAGGTGTCCAGGGCGTAGCGCTCGGCCAGGCGACTGATTTCGCGGTCGTATGCCTGGATCAGCTCGAACGTCCACTCGGACCCGGTGGAAAGGGGTTGGCGCTTCTGCTCTCTGGCGGTCATGTGGCTAACCTGCGCTGGAAGAGTTCACGGAAGACCGGGTAGATATCGCCGGCCGACACCAGCTGCTGCTGGGCGAAGGTATCGGCGAAGGCTTCGCCGATGCGTTCGTATTCGAACCACAAGGCCTGGTGCTCGCGAGGGGTGATCTCGACATAAGTGTAGTACTGCACGAACGGCATGATCTGCTTGGTGAGGATCTCGCGGCAGATGGGCGAGTCGTCGTTCCAGTTGTCACCGTCCGAAGCCTGGGCCGCGTAGATGTTCCATTCGCTGGCCTGATAGCGCTCGGCCATGATTTCCTGCATCAGTTTCAGGGCGCTGGAGACGATGGTGCCGCCCGTCTCGCGGGAATAGAAGAACTCTTCCTCATCCACTTCGCGCGCGCTGGTGTGATGGCGGATGAACACCACCTCGATCTTGTCGTAGTTTCGCTTCAGGAACAGGTACAGCAGGATGAAGAAGCGCTTGGCGATGTCCTTCGTGGCCTGGGTCATGGAGCCGGACACGTCCATCAGACAGAACATCACGGCCTTGGAACTGGGGTTGGGCTGCTTGACCAGCAGGTTGTACTTGAGGTCGAAGGTGTCGAGAAAGGGTACGCGGTGGATACGTGCACTCAGACGTTCTATTTCCCCTTCGATTTCCTGGATATCGCCGAAGTTGTCCGGCTCTTCGCGCTTCAGACGTGCAAGTTCTTCCTGGGCGGCGCGCAGTTTGGCGCGGCTGCTGCCCGACAGCGCAATGCGCCGCGCATGGGCTGAGCGCAGGGTGCGGATGATATTGATGCGCGAGGGGTTGCCTTCATTGCTGATGCCCGCGCGCACGGTCTTGAAGGTGTCGGTGCCGGTCAGGTGACGCTTGACCAGGTTGGGCAGCTCGAGGTCTTCGAACATGAACTCGAGGAATTCTTCCTGGGTGATCTGGAAGACGAACTCGTCCATGCCTTCGCCGGAATTGCCGGCCTTGCCCTTGCCGCCGCCTCCACCGCCGCCCTGCGGACGCGCGATATGCTCGCCGGCGGTGAACTCCTTGTTGCCCGGGTGTACGACGGTCTGCTTGCCGCCGCGTCCATGGTGCAGTACCGGTTCGTCGATATCCCGGCCAGGAATGCTGATCTGCTCGCCATGCTCCATGTCGGTGATGGAGCGACGGCTCACGGCCTCTTCGACGGCCTTCTTGATGTGGTCACGGTAACGCCGCAGAAAGCGCTGGCGGTTGACCGTGCTCTTGTTCTTGCCGTTCAGGCGTCGGTCGATCACATAGCTCATAGGCCCCTCCGGGAGTAGGCAGTAGCTGCAAGCTTCAAGCTTCTAACTTCAAGATGGGCAGCGCTGTCGCTGCAGGCCCGGCGCGTACTCCGGGCTTGCCGCTGACAGCCTGACGCTTGCCGCTTATTGCGATTTCCTGACCCGCAGGTACCATTCCGAGAGCAGCCGGACCTGTTTGTCCGTGTAGCCGCGTTCGACCATTCGCGTAACGAAGTCGTTGTGCTTCTGCTGGTCCTCCTTGCTCGCCTTGGCGTTGAAGCTGATGACCGGCAGCAGGTCTTCGGTGTTGGAGAACATTTTCTTCTCGATCACCACCCGCAGTTTTTCGTAGCTCAGCCAGGTCGGGTTCTTGCCGTTGTTGTTGGCCCGGGCGCGCAGCACGAAGTTGACGATCTCGTTGCGGAAATCCTTCGGATTGCTGATGCCAGCCGGTTTCTCGATCTTCTCCAGCTCCTCGTTGAGGGCGATGCGGTTGAGGATCTCGCCGGTTTCGGGGTCGCGGTACTCCTGGTCCTGAATCCAGAAGTCGGCGTACAGCACATAACGGTCGAAGATGTTCTGCCCGTATTCGCTGTAGGACTCCAGGTAGGCGGTCTGGATTTCCTTGCCGATGAACTCGATGTAGCGCGGTGCCAGGTATTCCTTGAGGTAGCGCAGGTAGCGCTCGCGCACCTCGGCCGGGAACTGTTCCTGTTCGATCTGCTGCTCCAGCACGTACAGCAGGTGCACCGGGTTGGCCGCGATTTCATGGGGGTCGAAGTTGAACACCTTGGACAGGATCTTGAAGGCGAAGCGGGTCGACAGACCGTTCATGCCTTCGTCGACACCGGCCGAGTCGCGGTACTCCTGGATCGACTTGGCCTTCGGATCGGTGTCTTTGAGGTTCTCGCCGTCATACACGCGCATCTTGGAGTAGATGTTCGAGTTCTCCGGCTCCTTGAGGCGCGACAGCACCGTGAACTGGGCCAGCATCTTCAGGGTGTCGGGTGCGCAGTGGGCCTTGGCCAGGGAGCTGTTGAACAGCAGCTTGTCGTAGATCTTGATCTCGTCGCTCACGCGCAGGCAGTACGGCACCTTGACGATGTAGATCCGGTCGATGAACGCCTCGTTGTTCTTGTTGTTGCGAAAGCTGTGCCATTCCGATTCGTTGGAGTGGGCCAGCAGAATCCCGGAGTAGGGGATGGCGCCGAGGCCCTCGGTGCTGTTGTAGTTGCCCTCCTGGGTGGCGGTGAGCAGCGGGTGCAGGACCTTGATTGGTGCCTTGAACATCTCGACGAATTCCATCAGGCCCTGGTTGGCCCGGCACAGTGCGCCCGAATAGCTGTAGGCGTCGGCGTCGTTCTGCGGGAATTCCTCGAGCTTGCGGATATCGACCTTGCCCACCAGCGCCGAGATGTCCTGGTTGTTCTCGTCGCCCGGCTCGGTCTTGGCCACGGCGATCTGGTTGAGGATCGAGGGGTAGAGCTTGACCACCTTGAACTGGCTGATGTCGCCGCCGAACTCGGCCAGGCGCTTGGTCGCCCAGGGCGACATGATGGTGTTCAGGTAGCGGCGCGGGATGCCGAAGTCCTCTTCGAGGATGGCGCCGTCCTCGGTGGCGTTGAACAGCCCCAGCGGGGACTCGAACACCGGCGAGCCCTTGATGGCGTAGAAGGGCACCTTTTCCATCAGTTGCTTGAGTTTTTCAGCCAGGGACGACTTGCCGCCACCCACCGGGCCGAGCAGGTAGAGGATCTGTTTCTTTTCCTCCAGGCCCTGTGCGGCATGGCGGAAGTAGGAAACGATCTGGTCGATGCATTCTTCCATCCCATGGAAGTCTTCGAAGGCGGGGTAGCGCCGGATCACCTTGTTGGAGAAGATCCGCGACAGCCGCGAATTGTTCGACGTGTCGACCAGTTCCGGCTCACCAATAGCCATCAACAGGCGTTCGGCCGCCGACGCATAGGCACTACGGTCCTGCTTGCAGAGCTCAAGATACTCCTGCAGCGAGAGCTCTTCCTGACGGGTGGACTCGAAACGTTGTTGGAAGTGGCTAAAAATACTCATGACGTCACCTCGCTCGATACGTGGAGCCGACGTCGGATCGATCAGTTGATGCTGGCATGCAGACGGCACTGCCGCCTGCTGTATACCCCCCAGAACACCCTTGGAACCTTACCGATGACCCGCACGCCGGTGTACCGGCTCTCCCCTTTTTGGATGGCCTGGGCTTAAGGATAGTTGGTAATCGGCGAGGTCAAGGGCGGTTGGGCGATTAGTTCGCCACGACCGTTCGTCTGGTCTGGCGCGAGCCCGCGCAGGGCGCGGGCTGCAGGCCAACAAAAAAATTATTCGGCAGAGCCCTGGGCGGTTTCTGCCGGGAAGGTGGCGCGCCACAGCTCGAAGCCGCCGTCGAGGCTGTAGACGTCGGAAAAACCCTGGCTGACCAGATACGCGGCCGCGCTCTGGCTGGAGTTGCCGTGGTAGCAGACCACCACGGTGGGGGCGTCGAGGTCGGCGCCGCGGATGAAATCGGCGACCGACTGGTTGTCCAGGTGGCGGGCGCCGGTGATGTGGCCGTTGGCAAAGGTGGGCTGGTCGCGGATATCGACCACCACGGCGCCTTGCGCACGCAGCGCCTGAGCCTGCTCTGGAGGGATACGTTTGAATTCGCTCATGGGCGGGTCCTTCAGGATTGATCGGCTATTCTAGCCGGTTGCACGGGGCTGGCCAGCGGGCGTACGGTGCCTTCTTCGGTGCACTCGCAGCGGTGGTACTGGCCGGTATCGACATTGAACAGGGTCATCGCACCGCCCCACACGCAGCCGGTATCCAGTGCGTACACGCCTGGCTCGGTGCAGCGGCCCTCGAGGGCTGCCCAGTGTCCAAAGATGATCTTCACGTGCCGCGAGCGACGGCCCTTGTGGGCGAACCACGGTTTGTAGCCGGGTGGGGCGGTGTCGGCGCCTTCCTTGCCCTTGAGGTCCAGTTTGCCCTCGGCGGTGCAGAAGCGCATGCGGGTGAAATAATTGGTGATGACCCGCAGGCGTTCGACCCCGCCCAGGTTCTTGCTCCACTTGTTCGGCTCGTTGCCGTACATGCCGTCCAGATAGAGCTTGAGCCGATTGTCATCGCGTAGCACTTCTTCGACCTCGCCAGCCAGCTCCAGCGCCTTGCCCAGGGTCCACTGCGGTGGAATGCCGGCATGCACCATCGCCACGCCGCGCTGCTCGTCGTAATGCAGCAGCTTTTGCCGGCGCAGCCAGTCGAGCAGTTCGTCGGCATCCGGGGCGTCGAGAATCTCGCGCAGGGTGTCGCTTTTCTTCAGGCGCTCGATGTTGTGCCAGGCGGCCAGCAGGTGCAGGTCGTGGTTGCCCAGCACGCACACCAGCGAGTCGCGCATGGCGTACAGATAGCGCAGGGTTTCCAGCGACTCGGGGCCGCGGTTGACCAGGTCGCCGACCAGCCACAGGCGGTCGACCGACGGGTTGAAGTTCACCCGCTCGAGCAGGCATTTGAGCGGTTGCAGGCAGCCCTGGAGATCGCCGACGGCATACACCGCCATCAGTGCAGCGACCCGGGTACGGCCAGGCGGAACGCCTTGATCGGGGCCTCGAAACGGATGCCATCCTCGGCGAACATCTGATAGCTGCCTTCCATGGTGCCCACCTGGGTGCTTAGCACGGCACCACTGCTGTAGGTGTGGCTCTGGCCAGGCTCGATCAGAGGCTGCTGGCCGATCACCCCGGCGCCCTTGACCTCTTCCACCTGGCCATCGCCATTGGTGATGAGCCAGTGACGCGACATCAGCTTGGCCGCCACCGAACCGTTGTTGTGCACGGTAATGGTATAGGCAAAGGCAAAGCGGTCGTTTTCGGGATCGGAATGTTCTTTGAGGAAGCGGGTGACGACGTCGACGTCGACCTGATAGCGGGGATCGGACATTCAAGAGGGCCTTGGCAACAGACGCGAATACGGCAATGGCATCAGTCTAGGCTATCGGCGGGGTTGCCGGCCAGTCATGCGGGCATGACCGGCCGTTATCAGGTGTTACTGCGGCTGTTCGGCCAGCTTGTCGGCCAGGCGCACGAAGGCGGCCAGGTCCAGTTGCTCGGGGCGCAGGCTGCCATCGACACCGGCGGCGGCGATCTCGTCGCTGCTGAGCAGGGCCTTCAAGGTGTTGCGCAGTGTCTTGCGGCGCTGGTTGAACGCTTCGCGCACGATGCGCTCGAGCAGGCGATGATCCTTTGCCGGGTGCGGCAGGGTGGTGTGGGGTACCAGGCGCACGATGGCCGAATCGACCTTGGGCGGTGGGTTGAACGCCCCCGGGCCGACGTTGAACAGGTGTTCCACGCGGCAGTGGTACTGCACCATGATCGACAGGCGGCCCCAGTCGCCACCGCCCGGGCCGGCGGCCAGGCGCTCGACCACTTCCTTCTGCAGCATGAAGTGCATGTCGCGGATCAGCTCGGCGTTGGCCAGCAGGTGAAAGATCAGTGGGGTGGAGATGTTGTACGGCAGGTTGCCGACCACCCGCAGGCTGCGCGGGGCGGCGCCCAGGCTGGTGAAGTCGAACTTGAGCGCATCGCCCTGGTGCAGGCGGAAGTTGTCACGGCCGGCGAACTGCTGGTTGAGGATCGGTACCAGGTCCTTGTCCAGTTCCACTACATCCAGCTGGCCGCCGCTGTTGAGCAGGCCCTGGGTCAGGGCGCCCTGGCCCGGACCGATTTCCAGCAGGCGCTCACCTGCCTTGGCGCTGATCGAGCGCAGGATGCGGTCGATGACGCCGGCGTCGTGCAGAAAGTTCTGGCCGAAGCGCTTGCGCGCCTTGTGTTGGTATTGCTCGGTCATAAATGGGTCTCGGCCATCTGGTAGGCGGTTTCCAGTGCTACCTGCAGGCTGCCGGTGTCGATCCTGCCGGTGCCGGCAAGGTCCAGGGCAGTGCCGTGGTCCACCGATGTGCGAATGATCGGCAGGCCCAGGGTAACGTTCAAGGCGGCGCCGAAGCCCTTGTACTTGAGCACCGGCAGGCCCTGGTCGTGGTACATCGCCAGCACTGCGTCGCAGTGCTCCAGATATTTGGGGGTAAACAGGGTGTCGGCAGGCAACGGGCCGCGCAGGTCCATGCCTTCGCTGCGCAGGCGCGCCAATGTCGGTTCGATGATGTCTATTTCTTCGCTGCCCAGGTGGCCGCCTTCACCCGCATGCGGGTTGAGCCCGCACACCAGGATGCGTGGCTGGGCGATGCCGAACTTGCTCTGCAGGTCGGCATGCAGGATCCGCGTGACCCGCTCCAGGCGTTCGGCGGTGATGGCGTCGGCCACTGCGCGCAGCGGCAGGTGCGTGGTCACCAGGGCCACGCGCAGCCCGCGGGTGGCAAGCATCATCACCACTTGCGCAGTGTGGGTCAGCTCGGCGAGGAATTCGGTATGCCCGGAAAACGCAATGCCGCTTTCGTTGATCACGCCCTTGTGCACGGGCGCGGTGATCATCCCGGCAAAGTGCCCGTCAAGGCAGCCCTGGCCCGCACGGGTCAGGGTTTGCAGTACGAAGGCGGCGTTGCGTTTGTCCAGCTGCCCGGCGACTACCCGGCTTGCCAGCGGCGTGTCCCACACGTACAGGCTGCCCGCAGGGGCAGGCGCATCCGGGAAGGCGTCGGGGCTGACAGGCAGCAGCGTGACGGCCACGCCCAGTTGCGCGGCCCGCTCGACGAGCAGGTCACGACTGGTAATGGCGATCAGGGGGTGGGGCTGGGCGTGCTCGGCGAGCAGCAGGCACAGGTCAGGTCCTATGCCGGCCGGCTCGCCGGGTGTCAGGGCGAAGCGCTGGTGTTTCACTGGGCTGCCTGGTCGGCGCCAGGAAGCTTGATTTCAACATAGGCTTCGTCGCGGATCTGACGCAGCCAGCTTTGCAGCTCTTCGTCGTACTTGCGGTTGCGCAGCACGTTCATGGCTTGCTGCTCGCGTGCCTGTTCGGTGCTGTCGGTGGAGCGACGGCCCAGGACTTCCAGTACGTGCCAGCCGTATTGGGTCTGGAACGGCTTGGACAGCTGACCCTGAGGGGTGCTGGCCATGACTTCGCGGAACTCGGGTACCAGTGCGTTCGGATCGACCCAGTTGAGGTCGCCGCCATTGAGCGCTGAACCCGGATCTTCGGAGAAGCTCTTCGCCAGCTCGGCGAAATCTTCGCCGGCGCTGATGCGTTCATAGAGCTTTTCCGCCAGTTGCTGGGTGGCGGCTTCGCTGCGCACTTCGCTTGGCTTGATCAGGATGTGGCGAACATGCACTTCGTCGCGCAGCTGTGTCTGGCCGCCGCGCTTTTCCTGCAGCTTCAGGATGATGAAGCCACCCGGTGTGCGTACAGGCTCGGTGACGTCACCCACAGCCATGGTGCTGAGCAGGCGATCGAAAGGAGGTGGCAGCTGGGCGGCCTTGCGCCAGCCCATCTCGCCACCTTCCAGTGCGTTCTCGCTGGCCGAACGGGCAGTCGCCAGCTGGGCGAAGTCGGCGCCTTGCTTGAGCTGCTGGTAGATCGCGGCCGCTTGCTGGCCAGCCGCCTGGATAGCCGCCGAGTTGGCGCTTTCCGGGGTCGGGATCAGGATGTTGGCCAGGCGGAACTCTTCGGACAACTGCATCTTGCCCAGGTCCGAGGCGAGGAAGTTCTTCACTTCCTGTTCCGAAACCTGGATGCGTTCGGCTACCCGGCGCTGGCGCACGCGGCTGATGATCATCTCGCGACGGACCTGCTCGCGGGCGTCATCGAACGACAGGCCGTCATGGGCCAGGGCCGCACGGAACTGGCTCATGTTCATGCCGTTGCGCTGGGCAATGGTGTCCATGGCCTGATTGAGTTCTTCGTCGGTGATGCGGATGCCGGAACGATCGCCAATCTGCAGTTGCAGGTTTTCCACGATCAGGCGCTCCAGCACCTGCTGGTCGAGCACGCCGGGCGGAGGTGTGGCGCCGCCGCGCTTGGCGATGGTCTGTTCGACCTCGCGCACGCGCTGGTCCAGCTGGCTTTGCATGACCACGTCGTTGTCGACGATGGCCACCACCTTGTCCAGGGTCTGCACCGCGGCGTGCGCGGTGCTGCTCAGTAGTACAGCGCCCAGCATCAGCGGGCGCAGACAATCAATAAGCTTGGTCTTCACGTGCACGGTAACCTTGAATGCCTTGATCGAGGAAAGTTTCGACCTTTTTACCTACTACACCACCGAGGCCTTTCAGCACGATCTGCAGGAAGATCCCATGGTCGCCTTTTTCGTTGGAGGGTGCGTCCTGGCTGTATTCGTCGTAATCGATCCAGTAGCGGTTGATCAGACGCAGCTTCCAGCAGCAGTTGTCGTACTCGAAACCGCCCATGGCTTCCAGGGTGCGGTTGCGGTTGTAGTCGTGCTGCCAGCGGGCGATTGCAGTCCACTGCGGAACGATTGGCCACATGACGGAGAAGTCATGTTGCTGGATCTTGTAGTAGTCCTTCACATAGCCAGGTTGTCCCGGGGTGCCGTAGTCGCCACCACCCACCTGCCAGCGACCGGTGCTTTGATCGTAGCGAACCCCGTCGTTGCGATAGCGATAACCCAGGTTGACGATCTTGTTGACGTTGTCTTCCGGTTGGTAGTGGAACATGGCGCTGCCGGAACGCGTACTGCGGGTATCCGGGTCCCAGTTGAAGTCGGAATTCACGCGCCAGTCGCGGTTGAAGCGGAACTGGTATTCCAGCGCGTAGGGCGAGACGTCGGATTGCGAGTCGTTGCGTGTGCGGTAATCGATACGCGGCAGCTGAACCTTGCGATCCTTGAAGTACAGCGCTTGGCCAACGCTCAAACGTTGACGTTCGAAACCGTTGTCTTCGATCCAGCGGTTTGTCAAACCCAACGACAGCTTGTTTTCGTCGCCGATACGGTCTGTCCCACTGAAGCGGTTTTCGCGGAACAATGATGCATAGCTGAAAGTCGATTCGCCGGTATCGAAAACCGGAATGTCCGTCTGGTCCTTGTATGGGACGTACAGATAGAACAGGCGCGGTTCCAGTGTCTGGCGGTAGTCCTTGCCGAACCACTGCGTGTCGCGGTCGAAGTACAGACCGCTGTCGACGCTGAAAATGGGCACGCTTCGGTCTTGCGAACTATTGAATTGTTCATCTGCTGCGAGTGTCTGTTTGCCGCGTTGGTCCAGATCCAGCTGGTAATTGGTGTAGACATATGTCAGCGAAGGTCTGACGTAGCCATAAGAGGCGTTCAGCGGCAAGCTCATGTTGGGAGCGAGATTGATCCGGTCACCGTTGGCACGCGCCAGACCGGATACTCGAGTGTCATACCACGGCGTGGAGCGGTCGTCCTTGTCTACGAAGTTACCCTCGCGCAAGTCGCGATCGAAACGTACGAACTCGGTACTGTAGGCAAAGTCCAAGCCCCCGGGATGGTAGGGTAGCCTGCCGCCAAAAGTAACCTGGGGCAGACGGCCATACGGAGTGATCTGGCTGATAGTCGCCAGTTTGTAGTCCTGCATATTCAGCCGCGCAGTATAACTGTCTCCCCGATATGTCAACGCACCCTGCTGGTTGATATAGTCGGTACTTTCTACGCCGAGCTGATCCGTTTCCAGGTCCTGGAAGTAGTAGGGATCGCTGATGTTGGTGTAATCGACCTCGGTCATCAGGCGCTCGTCCAGGCCACCCTTGTGCTGCCAGTTGATCATCCAGCGCTTTTCTTTGTAGTCGGACTGGCGCTTGCGCTCGTCCTCCTCGTCATTCAGCCACGCACCACCGAACTGCCCTTCGCTGGACTTGGTCAGGTAGCGGAACTCGCCTTCCATCAACAGGCCGCGCTTGGCCATGTAGCGTGGATACAAGGTGGCGTCGTAGTTCGGTGCCAGGTTGAAGTAGTACGGCGTGACCAGCATGAAGCCGGTGTCGCTGCTGGTACTGAACGATGGCGGCAGGAAGCCGGACTGGCGACGGTCATCGATCGGGAAGTAGATGTACGGGGTGTAGAACACCGGTACATCCTTGACCCGCAGGGTGACGTTGGTCGCGGTACCGAAGCCGGTGGCCGGGTTCAGTGTGATGTTGTTGCCCTTGAGCTGCCAGGCGTTGCTGTTCGGCTCGCAGGTGGTGTAGGTACCGTCCTTGAGGCGAATGATCGCGTTTTCGGCACGCTTGGCGTACAGCGCGTTACCGCGGATACGCGACTTGTGCATCACGTACTCGGCGTTGTCGACCTTGGCTTCACCGGTGTCGAGCTGGATGTCGGCGTGATCGCCAACCACCAGCGAACCATTGTCGCGGATCTTCACGTTGCCGCTCAGTTCGCCACGGTTCTCGGCCTGATACAGATTGGCCTCGTCGGCCTCGACCTGCATGCTGCCCTGGCGCATCACCACGTCACCGGCGAGGGTGGCGATCTGCTGCTCCTGCTGGTAGCGCGATACCTTGGCACCGATGAAGGTCGGCGCCTCGTCCTTGGGCGTGGTGTCATCCATGCCCGGACGGGTTGGCTCGATGTAGGCACCGGAGCAATACGGGCCGGCTTCGGCGAGCTGGGCAGGGGTCAGCTGATCGCGTGGTACCCAGTCCAGATGGCTGTAGTCGGCGCTGCGTGCCTTCAGGCCGCGCCCCTTGGTTTCGGTGACGAGTGCTGGGCCCTTGCCCGCCGCTTCGGCACTGCCGTCGGCGCTCTGGGCAGGCGTTTCGCCGGTCGAGCTGACCGCCGCACCGTCATGCACAGGGCGTGGTGGCAGGTTCGCGGTGCTGGTCTTGGGCTTGCAGTCCCAACCTCCGGCAGCGGAAACTTGGCAGTCGAACTGCTCGGCAGCCACCACGTACGACGTGGCCAGGGGTTGCATCGCCAGCAGACCGCCGGTGACGAGCAACGGGAATTTTTTACGAAACGCGGGGGATTTCAATGCCATCTTATTAGTCCGGGCTTCCTGCGTGCCATCTGCCCGCGTGTGGGGCCGCACGCCTCTCGATGGTCTGAAAAAGATGCTGGATAATAAAGCATGACCCGCTTGACGGCTAGGGCCGTCGGAGACCCATGTAATGCCCGAACATGATGTACGCCTGCAACACCTGAATGTATGGCTGGCCGAACAGCTGGCAAATCTTTTCCATAAACAGGGCTGGGGTCCGGTTCCAGCGGGCTGCCTGACCGCTGCCAGCAGCGACGCGAGCTTTCGCCGCTACTTCCGCTGGGCCGCCGAAGGACGCAGTTTTATTGTGATGGATGCCCCGCCGCCGCAGGAAAACTGCCGGCCTTTTGTGGAAATTGCTCATTTATTGGCCAGCGCCGAGGTCAATGTGCCGCAAATTCACGCTCAGGATCTCGAGCGCGGCTTCCTGCTGCTGAGTGATCTGGGCAACCACACCTACCTCGATGTGATCACCAGCGACAACGCCGATGGCCTGTTCGACGATGCCATTCAGGCGCTGCTGGCCTTCCAGCAACTGCCGATGCAGGCGCCGTTGCCCAGTTATGACGTGGCCCTGCTGCGCCGCGAGCTGGAGCTGTTCCCAGAGTGGTACGTGGGCCGTGAACTGGGCCTGCAGATGAATAATGAGCAGCAGGCGGCCTGGCAACGCATCAGCAGCCTGCTGATCGACAGCGCCCTGGCCCAGCCCAAGGTGCTGGTGCACCGTGACTACATGCCGCGCAACCTGATGCAGAGTGTGCCCAACCCGGGCGTGCTGGATTTCCAGGATGCGGTGTACGGCCCGGTGACCTACGACATCACCTGTCTGTTCAAGGACGCCTTCCTCAGTTGGCCGCAGGCACGGGTAGAGGGCTGGCTCAAGGACTACTGGCAGCGGGCGCAGGCTCTGGGCGTACCGGTGCAGGCCGATTTCGAGGACTTCCAGCGTGCCAGCGACCTGATGGGCGTGCAGCGCCACCTCAAGGTGATCGGCATCTTCGCGCGCATCTGCCACCGTGACGGCAAGCCGCGCTACCTGGCCGATGTGCCGCGGTTCTTTGCTTATATAGATGAAGTGATCGCCCGCCGCCCTGAGCTGGCCGAGCTGGATGAACTGATCGACAGCCTGCAGGCCGCAGGCGGGGCGCGCGCATGAAGGCGATGATTCTGGCCGCAGGCAAGGGCGAGCGCATGCGCCCGCTGACCCTGCATACACCCAAGCCACTGGTGCCGGTGGCCGGCGTGCCGTTGATCGAGTATCACCTGCGCGCCCTGGCGAGGGCGGGCTTCACCGAGGTGGTGATCAATCATGCCTGGCTGGGGCAGCAGATCGAAGAGCACCTGGGCGATGGCGCGCAACTGGGCCTGAGCATCCGCTATTCCGCCGAAGGCGAACCACTGGAAACCGGTGGCGGGATCTACAAGGCGCTGCCGCTGCTTGGCGACGCGCCTTTTGCGCTGATCAACGGCGACATCTGGACCGAGTACGACTTCAGCCGCCTGCCTGCGTCGCTGTCCGGGCTGGCGCACCTGGTGCTGGTGGACAACCCGGGCCATCACGGCAAAGGTGATTTCCGCCTGCAGGCCGGGCAGGTCAAGGATGCCGACGCGGTTTCGCCGACCTTGACCTACAGCGGGATCGCCGTGCTGCACCCGGAACTGTTCGACGGTTGCCAGGCCGGCGCCTTCAAGCTGGCACCGCTGTTTCGCCAGGCGATGGCCAAGGGCCTGGTCAGTGGGGAGCATTTCACTGGCCAGTGGGTGGATGTCGGTACCCTTGAACGCCTTGCCGAAGTCGAGCGCCTGCTCGCCGAGCGCCGCTGACATGTTGTGGCCGAGCACAGTGATTGGTGCCGGAGCGGGTTTTGCCATCGCCAGCATTCCAGGGGCGTTGCTGGGGGCATTGCTCGGTCAGGCGATGGACCGCCGTCTGCAACTGCACAGTTGGGCGCACCTGCGCGAGCGTCTGGGCGGGCGCGCGGTGCTGCGCGACGACGAAGTGCTGTTCGTGCTGCTTGGGCGCCTGGCCAAGAGTGAAGGGCGGGTGGTCGACGGACATATCCAGCAGGCGCGTCAGGAAATGCAGCGCCTGGAGATGAGCGAACCGGCACGTCTGCGCGCGATTGCCGCATTCAACCGGGGCAAGAGCGGCAGCGAGCGCCTGCATCCGCACCTGCGTCGCCTCAAGCAGCAACCCCATGCTGCCGAAGGCTTGCTGCGTGCCTGCTGGCGCATGGTCTGGGCCGATGGCCGGGTAGGGCGTCACGAGCGCGAACTGCTGATGCAGTGGGGGCAGCAGCTGGGCTGGTCGACGACCCGGGTGCAGGCATTGGCCAGCGACTACGAGCCGCACCGGGCGGCCCTGGGCAATCAGGGCATCAGCTATCCCGAGGCCCTGCGCTTGCTGGGGGTGTTACCCGAGACCGAGCCTGTACAGGTCAAGCAGGCCTACCGGCGCCTGCTCAGCCGGCATCATCCGGACAAGCTGGTGGGTAGCGGCGCGAGTCCGGCGCAGGTGCGCGACGCCACCGAGCGTACCCGGGACCTGCATCAGGCCTACGCGGTGGTACGCAAGCGGCGCGGCTTCTAGTCGACCGCTTGCGGGCTCAGCCAGCCGCGAATGCGGCGGAACAGTTGCTCCTGCTCGGCAGCCTGGTTGCCGGGCATGGCCGTCAGGGCGACCTGGTGGTAGCTGCTGTCCTTGAGTCGCTTGCTGGCCTGCAGGCGGTTCACGGCCGCCTGCCTGGCGCCGGCCTGGTTGGCATAGTAGAAGTCGGCGATCGGCAGCTTGAGCGTGGCGGCCAGGCTGTCGAGGCTGTGTTCGACGCGGGCCGGGTTCTGCGAAGCGACCATCACCAGCTTTTGCACCTGCGGCGGTTGCCGTTCGCTGATGTAACGGGCTGACCAGTAGGCACCGCTGCCGCTGCCCAGCAGCACCACGCTGCGTGCGTTCTGCTGCTGTGCGTAGGCGACGGCGGCATCCAGGCGGGCGAAGATGCGCTCGGCGTCGGCCTTTTCACTGGCCGCCGGATCGGTACTGGCGGGCGCTTCGGCGCTTTCGCTGTTTTCGGTTTCTGCTGCGGTGGCCTGGGCGATGTTGGCATTGGCATCGGCCGGCGTGGCCTTGGCCGGTGCGCCCTTCACGTCCTTGTCCGGTTGCGGGGGCGGTGCCGGGGTTTCCTTGCGGGCCACCGGGCTCTCGGCCAGCAGATCCGGCAGGCTCAGGCTCAGACTGGCCCACTTTGCATCGGGGAACTTGCGCCGCAGGGGGCCGACGGTGCGTGGCCAGTCGGCGCTCTCGCCGGCACCCGGGACGATGATCACCACGCCTTCGGGTGCCGGGGTGTTGGCAGGTTTCCACAGGGCCAGGAAGCTGTCGCTGCCGGCCTGCAGGGTTTGCTGCTCGTCCTTGGGCACTTGCCGCTCCAGGGCCTGGGCGTCTTCCTGGCTGCGCTCGGGCAGCGCCTGGCGCGTGGCCGGCGCGGCATCGGCGTCGGCGGCCGGCGTTTCCTGCGCCAGAACTTGTGCGGTACAAGGTAGTATCAAGGACAGGCATAGCGCCGAAAGCGCCGTGCGTTTGAGTACGAACATTGATCGATCCAGGCCAGAGTGATACCGGCAGCCTAATGGTATTTGTCGACGACGGCCATGTTCGATGGCGGTCCCTTCATTGACGAGATTCAAGATGATGCGTTTGCGCTGCCTGTTGTTTATCGGCTGCTTGTGCTGGCCCTTTATGGCGAACGCGGAGCAGGCATCCGTACCGGCTGCGGTACGCCTGGACCCGGCGCAACAGCAATGGCTCGACCAGCACCGCAGCTTGCGGGTGGGCCTGGTGTTGCAGGCCCCGTTCGCGCAGTTCGACCGACGCCTGCAGCAGCTGTCGGGTGTCAACGTCGAGCTGATGAACTGGCTGGGCAGGGCATTGGACCTGGACCTGACGTGGCGCAACTTCCCCGACCAGGCCGCGCTCGAACATGCCCTGGCCGGCGGCGAGATCGACCTGGCGCCAGGGCTGACCCAGACCCCGGCCAGCCTGCGTCGCTGGTTGTTCAGCGACCCCTACATGCGCGTACCGCAGTTGATCGTGGGCCCGCGCAACGGCTCAATGGCAGTGGACCTGGAGCGGCTTGCCGAAAACGAGCGGGTGGCAGTGCGCATGCCCAGTTCACTGGCCGACTATCTGCGCGCGACCTATTCCAACCTGAATCTTCAAGGCGTGCCGGCCGAGCGCCAGGCCTTGCAGCTGTTGCTCAGCGAGCAGGTGCGCTACGCGGTGCTGGATGAAGCGCAGTTGAGCCGGTTGTCGCGCGAGAACGAATTCAGCGATCTGGTGGTGGTGGGCGACATCGGTTTGCCGCAGTTGCTGCGGGTGGGCTCGCGGCGTGACTGGCCGATACTGGCCGACATCATCGAGGTCGGCCTGCAGGCCATCCCGGCCAAGGACCTGGAGCAATTGCACAACCGCTGGCTGCAACCCCGCTACCCGCGCCTGAGCGAGTCACCGGGGTTCTGGCAGAACCTGGCGTTGCTGTTCGCGGCGCTGTTCTTCAGTTGCGTCTTCATCGTGATCTGGCAGCGACGCCAGCAACAGCAGTTGGAGCTGAACCTGCTGGCTGCGCGGGAAAACATCGCCAAGCGCCTGGCCCGCGAAGAGGCGCTGCGCCTGAGCCAGTTCTCCCTCGACCAGAGCACCGTGGGCATCCTGTGGGTGCATTGGGACAGCCATGTGCGCTACGCCAACCGCGCGGTCGAAAGCATGCTCGGCTATACCTCGGGGGCGCTGAACGATCGCCCGCTGATCGATATCGAGCCCAACCTGCACATGGACCGCTGGCTGGACCTGTGGAAGCGCGCACGGGCCAGCGACGAGGCGGCGCAGCGCTTCGAGACCCAGTGCCTGCGCGCCGATGGCAGCCTGGTACCGGTGGATGTGTCGTTGAGCTTCTTGCGCTTTCGCGATGCCGAATACCTGGTGGTGTTCATCAATGACGTCACCGAGCGCCGCCGTGCCCTGGCGGCGCTGCGCGAGAGCGAGGCGCGGCTCAAGGGCATTGCAGGCAACGTGCCGGGGCTGGTGTTCCGGCTGGAGCGCAACCCGGCGATCGGCGACCTGGAGTTCCCCTATATCAGCGAAGGCAGCGAGGCCCTGGTCGGCTACTCGCCCATCGAACTGCAGCACCCGGACATGGGCTTGCGCAACCTGGTGCACAGCGAAGACCGCGCCGACTATCACCGCGTGCAGGACCAGGCGCTGGCCACCGACCAGGACTGGTCGTGGCAGGGCCGCATCGTCACGCGCCAGGGTGAGCAGCGCTGGGCCGACATCAAGGCCAGTACCCGCAATCTGCGCGACGGCCGCGTGGTGTGGGACGGGGTGGTATGGGACATCAGCCAGAGCAAGCGCGCCGAGCTGGAACTGGCGCGCTCCCAGGAGCAACTGCGCGAACTGTCGGCGCACCTGGAGAGCGTGCGCGAGGAAGAGAAAGCGCGGATCGCCCGCGAGGTGCATGATGAGCTCGGGCAGATGCTGACCGTGCTCAAGCTGGAAACCTCGATGTGCGAGCTGGCCTATGCCGGGCTGGACCCGGGCCTGAACGAGCGCCTGGGCAGCATGAAGCGCCTGATCGCGCAGCTGTTCCAGCTGGTGCGCGACGTCGCCACGGCCTTGCGCCCGCCGATTCTGGATGCCGGCATTGCCTCGGCCATCGAGTGGCAGGCCCGACGTTTCGAGGCCCGCACGCAGATCCCGTGCCTGGTCGAGGTACCGGACAACCTGCCGCCGCTCAGCGACGCCAAGGCCACCAGCCTGTTCCGCATTCTGCAGGAGGCCCTGACCAACGTTATGCGCCACGCCCACGCGCATACTGTGCAGATCAACCTGGGCCTGGACGGTGCGATGCTGTGCCTGACCATCAGCGACGACGGCGTGGGTTTCGTGCAGAGTGACCAGCGCCCGACCTCGTTCGGCCTGGTGGGCATGCGCGAGCGCGTGCTGATGCTGGGCGGCAGCATGCGCCTGGACAGCGAACCGGGCGAGGGCACCACGTTGAGCGTACGCATCCCCCTGAACAACGACAGGAGCTGACAGTGATTCGAGTATTGGTTGCCGAAGACCACACCATCGTGCGTGAGGGCATCAAGCAGTTGATCGGCCTGGCCAAGGACATGCAGGTGGTGGGCGAGGCCGGCAATGGCGAGCAGTTGCTCGAAGCCTTGCGCCACACCGAATGCGAGGTGGTGTTGCTGGATATCTCGATGCCGGGGGTGAACGGGCTGGAGGCGATACCGCGAATTCGCGCGTTGAGCGCGCCGCCGGCGATCCTGGTGCTGTCGATGCATGACGAAGCGCAGATGGCGGCGCGGGCGCTGAAGATCGGCGCGGCGGGGTACGCGACCAAGGACAGTGATCCGGCGCTGCTGCTGACCGCGATTCGCCGGGTGGCGGGGGGCGGGCGCTACATCGATCCGGACCTGGCCGACCGCATGGTGTTCGAGGTGGGGCTGACGGATTCGCGCCCCCTGCACTCGATGCTGTCGGAGCGCGAGTTCTCGGTGTTCGAACGGTTGGCCCAGGGGGCGAACGTCAACGACATTGCCCAGCAGCTGGCGCTGAGCAACAAGACCATCAGCACCCACAAGGCGCGCCTGATGCAGAAGCTGAATGTGACTTCGCTGGCGGAGCTGGTGAAGTATGCGATGGAGCACAAGCTGGTGTGAGTGTTCCAAAAACGACATCGGGTTGATCCCTTCGCTGGCAAGCCAGCCGCCACAGGTTCGGCGTGTACCGACAAACCTTGTGGGGGCTGGCTTGCCAGCGAAGGGGGCAGCACGGCTATCAACGTTGTCTGAAAACGCCACCCTTGTAGGACAATCCCTACCCGCAAGTTTCCATCCGGCTGATGGCATTCTCTCAGCACCCCCGATTTGCGCCACCTTCTGCCTTCTCTAGTCTTGGGTCACAGCAGTCATCCAACAAGAAGGTGCAGGTATGAGTGAGGTGAATTCGAACGCTGCAACCGGCGAAGTGCTGGTCAGCTTCCGTGGTGTGCAGAAGAGCTACGACGGCGAGTCGCTGATCGTCAAAGACCTGAATCTGGATATTCGCAAAGGCGAGTTCCTGACCCTGCTCGGCCCCTCGGGCTCGGGCAAGACCACCAGCCTGATGATGCTGGCAGGGTTCGAAACCCCTACCGCCGGCGAGATCCTGCTGGACGGGCGTTCGATCAACAACGTGCCGCCGCACAAGCGCGACATCGGCATGGTGTTCCAGAACTATGCGTTGTTCCCGCACATGACCGTGGCCGAGAACCTGGCCTTCCCGCTGAGCGTGCGCAACCTGAGCAAGACCGACATCAGCGAGCGGGTCAAGCGCGTGCTGAACATGGTGCAGCTCGAAACCTTCGCCCAGCGCTACCCCGGCCAGCTTTCCGGCGGCCAGCAGCAGCGTGTTGCGCTGGCTCGCGCCCTGGTGTTCGAACCGCAACTGGTACTGATGGACGAACCCCTCGGCGCCCTCGACAAGCAGCTGCGCGAACACATGCAGATGGAAATCAAGCACCTGCACCAGCGTCTGGGCGTGACCGTGGTCTACGTGACCCACGACCAGGGCGAAGCGCTGACCATGTCCGACCGCGTGGCCGTGTTCCACCAGGGCGAGATCCAGCAGATCGCCGACCCGCGCACCCTGTATGAAGAGCCGAAGAATACCTTCGTGGCCAACTTCATCGGCGAGAACAACCGTATCAACGGGCGCCTGCTCAGCCAGACCGGCGATCGCTGCCTGGTGGCGCTGCCCCGTGGCGAGAAGGTCGAGGCACTGGCCGTCAACGTCGGCCAGCCGGGCGAGCCGGTCACCCTGTCGATCCGTCCGGAGCGCGTGCGCCTGAACGGTCACAGCGAAAGCTGCGTCAACCGCTTCTCTGGGCGGGTGGCCGAATTCATCTACCTGGGCGACCACGTGCGGGTGCGTCTGGAAGTGTGCGGCAAGGCGGACTTCTTCGTGAAGCAACCCATCGCCGAACTCGACCCGGCCCTGGCCGTGGGCGATGTGGTGCCACTGGGCTGGGAGGTCGAGCACGGTCGCGCACTCGATCCTATTCTGGAAGCCCAGTGAGGATCGCCTCACCCATCCCAGCAACGCGGAGAGAACAATAATGAACAAACACTTGAAGCTGACCGCTCTGACCCTGGGCCTGTTCGCAGCAAGCCAGGCCATCGCCGCCGACCTGACCGTGGTCGCATTCGGGGGGGCCAACAAGGCCGCCCAGGTCAAGGCGTTCTACGAGCCGTGGGAAAAGGCCGGCAACGGCAAGATCATCCCCGCCGACTACAACGGTGAAATGGCCAAGGTCAAGGCCATGGTCGACACCAAGAGCGTGAGCTGGAACCTGGTGGAGGTGGAGTCGCCGGAACTGGCCCGCGGTTGTGACGAAGGCATGTTCGAGCAGCTCGACCCGGCCCTGTTCGGCGATGAGTCCGACTATGTGGCCGGCGCCATCCAGCCGTGTGGCGTGGGCTTCTTCGTGTGGTCGACCGTCATGGCCTACAACGCCGACAAACTCAAGACTGCGCCCACCAGCTGGGCGGATTTCTGGGATACCCAGAAATTCCCGGGCAAGCGCGGCCTGCGCAAGGGTGCCAAGTACACCCTGGAATTCGCGCTGATGGCCGACGGTGTGGCACCTAAAGACGTCTACAAGGTGCTGGGCACCAAGGAAGGCCAGGACCGCGCCTTCAAGAAGCTCGACGCCCTCAAGCCAAACATCCAGTGGTGGGAAGCAGGTGCACAGCCGCCGCAGTACCTGGCCTCGGGCGACGTGGTGATGAGCTCGGCCTACAACGGTCGCATCGCTGCGGTGCAGAAGGAAAGCAACCTGAAGGTGGTATGGAACGGCGGTATCTACGACTTCGATGCCTGGGCCATTCCGAAGGGCGCGAAAAACCTCGAGGACGCCAAGAAGTTCATCGCCTTCTCGATCCAGCCCGAGCAGCAGAAGGTGTTCTCCTCGAACATCGCCTACGGTCCGGCCAACAGCAAGGCCGTGGCGTTGCTGACGGACGAGGTCAAGAAGGACATGCCGACCACGCCGGAGAACATCGCCAATCAGGTGCAGATCGACGTGGTGTTCTGGGCTGACAACAGCGAGCAGCTGGAACAACGCTTCAACGCCTGGGCGGCCAAGTAAGCCGTGCCAATGGGGCGTCGGCATCGTGCTGACGCCTCTTGTTTCCAAGATTTTCGGAGTTCGCTATGGCCATCGCAGTGCCCCTGAACGAAGGCGCAGGTTCCAACCTCAAGAAGCGCCTGGCGCGTGCTGAACGCGTCAACCGCTGGAAGGCAAAAGCATTGATCGCACCGCTGGCAGTGTTTCTGCTGCTGGTTTTCATCGTGCCGATCGCCGCGCTGCTGTACAAGAGCGTCGGCAACCCCGAGGTGGTTGGCGGCTTGCCGCGCACCGTCGCCGCGGTGGCTGAATGGGACGGCAAGAGCCTGCCTGGCGAGGACGTGTACAAGGCCCTCAGCGAAGACCTCGCCGAATCGCGCAAGAACCAGACCCTGGGCGATGTTTCCAAGCGTCTGAACATGGAGCTGGCCGGCTACCGCAGCCTGCTGGCCAAGACTGCCCGGGCCCTGCCGTTCAAGACCGAGCCGCAATCCTACAAGGATGCGTTGCAGGAGCTGGACGAGCGTTGGGGCGACCCGGCCTACTGGCAGGCGATCCGCCGCAACACCAGCAGCGTGACGCCGTTCTACCTGCTGGCCTCGGTGGACCACCGTATCGATGACCTGGGCGAGCTGGCGCCGACCACCCCGGACCAGGCCATCTACCTCGACATCTTTGCCCGCACCCTGTGGATGGGCCTGGTGATCACCGTCATCTGCCTGGCGTTGGCGTACCCGCTGGCCTACCTGCTGGCCAACCTGCCGACCCGGCAGAGCAACCTGCTGATGATCCTGGTGTTGCTGCCGTTCTGGACCTCGATCCTGGTGCGGGTGGCGGCGTGGATCGTGCTGCTCCAGTCCGGGGGGCTGATCAACAGCGGCCTGATGGCGCTGGGGCTGATCGACAAGCCGATGGAACTGGTGTTCAACCGTACCGGCGTGTACATCTCGATGGTCCACATTCTGCTGCCGTTCATGATTTTGCCGATTTACAGCGTGATGAAGGGCATTTCCCCGACCTACATGCGTGCGGCGATCTCCCTGGGTTGCCATCCGTTCGCCAGCTTCTGGCGGGTGTACCTGCCGCAGACCTATGCCGGCGTCGGCGCAGGTTGCCTGCTGGTGTTCATCCTGGCGATCGGCTACTACATCACCCCGGCACTGCTGGGCAGCCCGAACGACCAGATGGTCAGCTACTTTGTCGCCTTCTACACCAACACCAGCATCAACTGGGGCATGGCCACCGCGCTGGGCGGGTTGCTGTTGCTGGCCACCGTGCTGTTGTACCTGATCTATAGCTGGCTGGTTGGCGCAAGCCGCCTGCGTCTGAGCTGAGGAGCGTTGTCATGCTGAGCCCTTACATGTCGCCCGTCGAACGGGTCTGGTACTACAGTTTGCGCATCCTTTGCGGGCTGGTGCTGCTGTTCCTGGTGTTGCCGGTACTGGTGATCATCCCGTTGTCGTTCAACTCGGGGAGCTTCCTGGTGTATCCGCTGCAAGGCTTCTCGCTGCAGTGGTACCAAGACTTCTTCGGTTCGGCCGAGTGGATGCGCGCCCTCAAGAACAGCATCATCGTGGCCCCGGCGGCGACGCTGCTGGCGATGGTGTTCGGCACCCTGGCCTCGATCGGCCTGACCCGTGGCGACTTCCCCGGCAAATCGCTGGTGATGGCGCTGGTGATCTCGCCGATGGTAGTACCGGTGGTGATCATCGGTGTGGCCAGCTACCTGTTCTTCGCCCCGCTGGGCCTGGGCAACAGCTTCACCTCGCTGATTCTGGTGCATGCGGTGCTGGGTGTACCGTTCGTGATCATCACGGTGTCGGCCACCCTGCAAGGCTTCAACCACAACCTGGTACGGGCTGCGGCCAGCCTGGGCGCCTCGCCGGTCACCACGTTCCGCCGGGTGACCCTGCCGCTGATCGCCCCGGGTGTGATCTCGGGGGCCCTGTTCGCCTTCGCGACATCGTTCGACGAGGTGGTGGTGACGCTGTTCCTCGCCGGGCCGGAGCAGGCCACGCTGCCACGCCAGATGTTCAGCGGTATCCGCGAGAACCTGAGCCCGACCATTGCTGCAGCGGCGACCTTGCTGATCGCGTTCTCGGTGGTGCTGTTGCTGACCCTGGAATGGCTGCGCGGGCGTGGCGAGAAGCTGCGTACCCAACAGCCGGGCTGAAACAGACGACCCTTCGCCGGCAGGGCTGGCTCCTGTAGGAGCCGGCCTTGCCGGCGAAGTGGGCACCACCGATCCTGATCCAGGCTTGATGCCAGTCAGCCCCTGACGGTTTGCCTGAGGTACAATGCGCGCCACCGTGATTCTGCCCAACAGGTGCGCCATGCAGCCCTACGCTATTGCCCCCTCCATCCTCTCAGCCGACTTTGCCCGCCTGGGCGAAGAAGTCGACAAGGTGCTCGAAGCCGGCGCCGACATCGTCCACTTCGACGTGATGGACAACCACTACGTTCCCAACCTGACCATCGGTCCGATGGTGTGCAGCGCCCTGCGCAAGTACGGCGTGACCGCGCCGATCGACGCACACCTGATGGTCACCCCGGTGGACCGCATCATCGGCGACTTCATCGAAGCCGGCGCCACCTACATCACCTTCCACCCCGACGCCACCCTTCACGTCGATCGCTCGCTGCAGCTGATCCGTGACGGCGGCTGCAAGGCGGGCCTTGTGTTCAACCCGGCTGCCTCGCTGGATGCGCTCAAGTACGTGATGGACAAGGTCGACATGATCCTGCTCATGAGCGTCAACCCGGGCTTTGGCGGCCAGAAGTTCATTCCGGCCACCCTCGACAAGCTGCGCGAAGCCCGCGCGCTGATCGATGCCAGCGGGCGTGATATCCGTCTGGAGATCGACGGTGGGGTCAACGTCAACAATATCCGTGAAATCGCCGCTGCTGGCGCCGACACCTTCGTGGCCGGCTCGGCGATCTTCAATGCCCCGGACTACAAAGAGGTGATCGCCAGGATGCACGCCGAACTGGCCCTGGCCCGCCCATGAGCGGCTTCGAGCAGCTGTTCCCCGGGGGCCTGCCCAAGCTGGTGATGTTCGACCTGGATGGCACCCTGATCGATTCGGTGCCGGACCTGGCGGCCGCCGTGGATCACATGCTGCTCGAAATGGGGCGCCAGCCCGCCGGTGTCGCCGCCGTGCGCGAATGGGTCGGTAATGGCGTGCAGGTGCTGGTGCGCCGCGCCCTGGCCGGCAGCATCGAGCATGCCGGGGTGGACGACGATGAGGCCGCGCGCGGGCTCGAGCTGTTCATGCAGGCCTATGCCGACAACCATGAATTGACGGTGGTCTACCCCGGCGTGCGTGACACCCTCAAGTGGCTGCACAAGCAGGGCGTGGAAATGGCCCTGATCACCAACAAGCCGGAGCGCTTCGTCGCTCCCTTGCTGGACCAGATGAAGATCGGGCGATACTTTCGCTGGATCATCGGCGGCGACACCCTGCCGCAGAAGAAACCCGACCCCGCCGCATTGCTGTTCGTGATGCAGATGGCCAACGTGGCGCCGGCCCAGGCGCTGTTCGTGGGCGACTCGCGCAGTGATGTGCTGGCGTCCCGGGCGGCAGGGGTGCAATGCGTGGCGCTCAGCTACGGCTACAACCATGGCCGCCCGATCAGCGAGGAGTCGCCCGCGCTGGTGATCGATGACCTGCGCGCGCTGCTGCCTGGTTGCTTAGATTCGGCCACTGAGCTAATGTCGGACGATCAATCCCCCCCTGATAGAGATTCCATCGTGGTGGCACCCGGCAAACTCTGGATGAAAGTCATCAAGGCCCTGGCCCGTTGGCGTTGGCGCGCCTGACTTTTTTCTGGCCGGCCTGATCCGGCGCGTTTGCCTGTACGACCTATTGCCCCATTGCCACGAGGCTATCATGACCCGCGAAGAATTCCTGCGCCTGGCCGCTGCCGGCTACAACCGCATTCCCCTGGCCTGCGAAACCCTGGCCGACTTCGACACGCCGCTGTCGATCTACCTGAAACTGGCCGACCAGCCCAACTCCTACCTGCTCGAGTCGGTGCAGGGCGGCGAGAAGTGGGGGCGTTATTCGATCATCGGCCTGCCATGTCGCACCGTGTTGCGCGTGCATGACCATCAGGTGCGCATCACCCATGACGGTGTCGAGATCGAGCAGCATGAAGTCGAAGACCCGCTGGCCTTCGTCGAGGCGTTCAAGGAACGCTACAACGTACCGACCATCGACGGCCTGCCGCGCTTCAACGGTGGCCTGGTGGGGTATTTCGGCTACGACTGCGTGCGCTATGTAGAGAAGCGCCTGGGCAAGTGCCCGAATCCCGATCCGCTGGGCGTGCCGGACATTCTGCTGATGGTGTCGGACGCCGTGGTGGTGTTCGACAACCTGGCCGGCAAGATGCACGCCATCGTGCTGGCCGACCCCGCCCAGGACAACGCCTACGAGAATGGCCTGGCGCGTCTTGAAGAACTGCTCGAACAACTGCGCCAGCCGATCGCCCCGCGTCGCGGCCTGGCCCTGGGTGGCCCTCTGGCTGCTGAGCCGGAGTTTCGCTCAAGCTTCACCCAAGCCGACTACGAACGCGCCGTCGATACCGTCAAGGAGTACATCCTGGCCGGCGACTGCATGCAGGTGGTGCCCTCGCAGCGCATGTCCATCGACTTCAAGGCCGCGCCCATCGACCTGTACCGCGCGTTGCGCTGCTTCAACCCCACGCCGTACATGTACTTCTTCAACTTCGGCGACTTCCATGTGGTGGGCAGCTCGCCGGAAGTGCTGGTGCGGGTCGAAGACAACCTGGTCACCGTGCGCCCGATCGCCGGCACCCGGCCGCGTGGTGCCAACGAGGAGGCCGACCGAGCGCTGGAGCAGGACCTGCTGTCGGACGCCAAGGAGATCGCCGAGCACCTGATGCTGATCGACCTGGGCCGCAACGACACCGGTCGCGTTTCCGAGACCGGTTCGGTCAAGGTCACCGAGAAGATGGTGATCGAGCGTTACTCCAACGTGATGCACATCGTGTCCAACGTCACCGGCCAGCTCAAGCAGGGCCTGAGCGCGATGGACGCGCTGCGCGCCATTCTGCCCGCCGGTACCCTGTCGGGGGCGCCGAAGATCCGCGCCATGGAAATCATCGACGAGCTGGAGCCGGTCAAGCGTGGCGTGTACGGCGGCGCCGTCGGCTACCTGGCCTGGAACGGCAACATGGACACCGCCATTGCCATCCGCACCGCCGTGATCAAGGACGGTGAGCTGCATGTGCAGGCTGGTGGCGGCATCGTCGCCGACTCGGTGCCGGCGCTGGAGTGGGAAGAAACCATCAACAAGCGTCGGGCGATGTTCCGCGCGGTAGCCTTGGCTGAACAGACACCGCTCAGCTGAGAAGGGCGCCGCTGCGGCGCAACACAGAATTCAGAGTCGCCAGACTCAAGAGGTTGACCCAGATGTTACTGATGATCGACAACTACGACTCCTTTACCTACAACGTCGTGCAGTACTTCGGCGAGCTGGGTGCAGAGGTCAAGGTCATTCGCAATGACGAACTGACCATCGCCCAGATCGAGGCACTGCAACCCGAGCGCATTGTGGTGTCTCCTGGCCCGTGCACCCCGACCGAGGCCGGTGTATCGCTCCAAGCCATCCTGCACTTTGCCGGCAAGCTGCCGATCCTGGGCGTGTGCCTGGGCCACCAGTCCATCGGCCAGGCCTTTGGCGGTGATGTGGTACGGGCGCGCCAGGTGATGCACGGCAAGACCAGCCCCGTGTCGCACATCGACCAGGGTGTGTTCGCAGGCTTGAACAACCCGTTGACGGTGACCCGCTACCATTCCCTGGTGGTCAAGCGCGAAACGCTGCCCGAGTGCTTGGAAGTGACTGCCTGGACCACCCTGGACGACGGCTCGGTCGACGAGATCATGGGCCTGCGTCACAAGACACTGAACATCGAAGGGGTGCAGTTCCACCCCGAGTCGATACTCACCGAGCAGGGCCACGAGCTGTTCGCCAACTTCCTCAAGCAGACCGGCGGCCGCCGCTAAGGATTTGACACCATGGATATCAAGAGCGCGCTGGGCCGCATCGTCGGTCACCTGGACCTGAGCACCGAGGAAATGCGCGATGTGATGCGCGAGATCATGACCGGCCAGTGCAGCGAGGCGCAGATCGGCGCCTTCATGATGGGCATGCGCATGAAGAGCGAAAGCATCGACGAGATCGTCGGTGCGGTATCGGTAATGCGCGAGCTGGCCGACCAGGTACAACTGCAGACCCTGGACCAGGTGGTCGATGTGGTCGGTACCGGAGGCGACGGCGCCAATATCTTCAACGTTTCCACCGCCTCGGCATTTGTCGTGGCCGCTGCCGGCTGCACCGTGGCCAAGCACGGCAACCGTGCGGTATCGGGCAAGAGCGGCAGCGCCGACCTGCTCGAGGCCGCCGGTATCTACCTGAACCTGACGCCGGTGCAGGTCGCGCGTTGCATCGACAGCGTCGGTATCGGCTTCATGTTCGCCCAGACCCACCACAAGGCGATGAAATATGCCGCCGCCCCGCGTCGTGACCTGGGGCTGCGCACGCTGTTCAACATGCTCGGCCCGCTTACGAATCCGGCCGGGGTCAGGCACCAGGTGGTCGGCGTGTTCACCCAGGCATTGTGCCGGCCGCTGGCCGAGGTGCTGCAACGCCTGGGCAGCAAGCATGTGCTGGTGGTGCACTCCAAGGACGGCCTGGACGAATTCAGCCTGGCCGCACCGACCTTCGTTGCGGAACTGAAGAACGGCGAAATCACCGAGTACTGGGTAGAACCCGAAGACCTGGGCATGAAGAGCCAGAGCCTGCACGGCCTGGCGGTAGACAGCCCGGCCGCGTCGCTGGAGCTGATTCGCGATGCCCTGGGGCGCCGCAAGACCGAAAACGGTCAGAAGGCGGCAGAAATGATCGTGCTCAATGCCGGCGCTGCGCTGTATGCCGCCGACCATGCCATGAGCCTCAAGCAAGGCGTCGAGCTGGCCCACGATGCACTGCACACCGGGCTGGCGCGAGAAAAGCTCGAAGAGCTGGGCGCCTTTACCGCGGTATTCAAGCAGGAGAATGAAGAGTGAGCGTACCGACGGTTCTGGAAAACATCCTGGCGCGCAAGGTTCAGGAAGTGGCCGAGCGCAGTGCCCGCGTCAGCCTGGCTGAACTCGAGCGCCTGGCGGCCGTCGCCGATGCGCCGCGCGGGTTCGCCAATGCGCTGATCGAGCAGGCAAAGCGCAAGCAGCCGGCAGTGATCGCCGAGATCAAGAAGGCATCGCCGAGCAAGGGCGTGATTCGCGAAGACTTCGTGCCGGCCGACATTGCCGTCAGTTATGAAAAGGGCGGGGCCACCTGCCTGTCGGTGCTTACCGATATCGATTACTTCCAGGGCGCCGATGCATACCTGCAGCAGGCGCGCGCCGCGTGCACGTTGCCGGTGATCCGCAAGGACTTCATGATCGATCCTTATCAGATCGTCGAGGCCCGTGCGCTGGGTGCCGATTGCGTGCTGCTGATCGTCTCGGCACTGGATGACGTGAAGATGGCCGAGCTGGCGGCCACGGCGAAGAGCGTAGGGCTGGATGTATTGGTCGAAGTGCACGACGGCGACGAGCTGGAGCGTGCGCTGAAAACCCTGGATACACCGCTGGTGGGCGTGAACAACCGCAACCTGCACACCTTCGAGGTGAGCCTGGAAACCACCCTCGACCTGCTGCCGCGCATCCCGCGTGATCGCCTGGCAATCACCGAAAGTGGCATTTTCAATCGGGCAGACGTCGAGCTGATGGAGATCAACGAGGTCTACTCGTTCCTGGTGGGCGAAGCGTTCATGCGTGCCGAGCACCCGGGGCTGGAACTGCAGCGCCTGTTCTTCCCCGAGCGCGTGGTGCACAACCCGGCGCAAGGCCTGGACTGATCCACACTGAAGCCGGCGTTGCCGGCTTTTTTGTATCGACAAGGTGGGTGTGATGACTGAACAAGCTGTTGCGGTGACGGTGGAGGCGGGCCTGCAGGCCGAGCAGGACCTGCTGGCGGCTGTGTGCAAGGGCGAAAAGCAACATGGCCTGCTGTTCTGGCAGCCGACGGACCGCGCGCTGGTGATGCCGCGGCGCATGAGCCGGCTGGAAGGTTTCGAGGCCGCCTGCACCGAATTGGCCGTTGCCGGCTGGCCGGTGCTGCTGCGCGAGACCGGCGGTGAGCCAGTGCCGCAGTCGGCTGCGACAATCAATATCGCGTTGGTGTATGTGGCGCCGCGCAGCGAGGGTGATCACGGTCGTATCGAGAAGGCCTACGAGCGGCTGTGCCTGCCGCTTTGCGAGGTGCTGCGCGAATGGGGCGGGCTGGCGTCGGTGGGGGAGATCGAGGGGGCGTTCTGCGATGGGCGCTACAACGTCAACCTCAATGGTCGCAAGCTGGTCGGCACGGCGCAGCGCTGGCGTCAGGGCCTGGGCGGCAAGCGCCCGGTGGTGCTGGTGCATGGCGCCTTGCTGCTGGACAACGAGCGCGAGTCGATGGTGGCGGCAGTCAATCGCTTCAATGAATGTTGCGAGCTTGAGCAGCGCTGCCGCGCCGACAGTCATATCGCCCTGCATGAAGTGGTGCCCCAGGCACCGCTGCTGGCGCGCCTGGAACAGGCCTACTCGCAGGTGATCGCGGCGATCGAGCGCGATTAACGGGTGCCGAAGACCACCATGGTCTTGCCTTTGACATGCACCAGGTTACGTTCTTCGAGGTCCTTTAGCACGCGGCCGACCATCTCTCGCGAGCAGCCGACGATGCGGCCGATTTCCTGGCGGGTGATCTTGATCTGCATGCCGTCGGGGTGGGTCATGGCATCGGGCTGCTTGCACAGCTCCAGCAGGCAGCGGGCCACCCGACCGGTCACGTCGAAAAACGCCAGGTCGCCGACCTTCTGCGTGGTGTTGCGCAGGCGCTGGGCCATCTGGCTGCCCAGGGCGTAAAGGATGTCCTGGTCCTGGCGGGCCAGTTCACGGAATTTCTCGTAGCTGATTTCAGCCACTTCGCATTCGGTCTTGGCGCGTACCCAGGCGCTGCGCTGGTGTTCCTTGCCGATAGGTTCGAACAGGCCCAGCTCACCGAAAAAATCACCACTGTTGAGGTAGGCGATGATCATCTCGCGGCCTTCCTCGTCCTCGATCAGGATGGTCACCGAGCCCTTGACGATGAACGACAGGGTATCGGCCCGATCACCAGCGCAGATGATGTTGTTCTTGGCTGCAAAGCGGCGACGCTGGCAGTGGGCGAGCAACTTGTCGATGTTCTTGATCTTGGCTGGAAGGGTTGTTGCAACCATGGCTGAATCCTGGAAAGACGCGACGCGTGGGCATTCTTGTCGACCGCTGGGCGCGGGTGCCAGCAGTTTGGCGCCAGCTTATCAGACGCCTGTAGGTGTATCGGCATATTTACTCGAACGCTTAGCCTTTTCGCACGTGCGCGCAAGGTCTAAGCTGACAGCCTTTTTCAAAGCAAGGGAATCCGGGTGATGAAGGCGCGTATCCAGTGGGCAGGCGAAGCCATGTTTCTTGGCGAATCGGGCAGTGGCCATGTAGTGGTCATGGATGGTCCACCCGAGAGTGGTGGGCGCAACCTGGGCGTGCGGCCGATGGAGATGCTCCTGCTGGGCCTGGGTGGCTGCAGCAATTTCGACGTGGTGAGCATTCTGAAGAAATCGCGCCAGGCGGTAGAGAGTTGCGAGGCGTTTCTCGAGGCCGAGCGGGCCGACGAGGACCCCAAGGTGTTCACAAAGATTCATCTGCGCTTTGTGGTCAAGGGCCGCGGCCTGAAGGAGGCCCAAGTCAAGCGCGCGGTGGAGTTGTCGGCCGAGAAGTACTGCTCGGCATCGATCATGCTGGGGCGCGCCGGGGTCGAGATCACCCACGCCTACGAGATTGTCGAGCTGGGTTGATCGTTGCGTGGCCATTCGCCGGTAACGCCGGCTCCTACAGGCGGATGCCGCTTCCCTTGTAGGAGCCAGCCTTGCTGGCGAAGCGCTCCAGCGCAAACAGCAGCATCAGCCCCGGTACCAGCGCCAGCAACCACCAGTGCAGGTTCAGCACCAGCAGCCCGAGTACTTCGCTTGTGCTCCAGGTATTGCCGAACGCGGTGGAGAACAACTCACACAGCAGCCAGGCACTGACGGCCGCAACGGCAGCAAACACGCCGCCCAATACGCGGCGCCGGCGGATGATGCTGCCCAGCAACACGAACAGCAGCATTCCTGGTACACAGAACAGCGCCAGATCCAGCGCGCTGTTGTCGGAATCGCCGAGATAGGGCAGCGACATGCTGAAGGGCGTTTCGCGCAGGCTTGCGGTCATCGCCAAGATGAACAGGTAGCCCACCAGCACCAACCCCATGCTTTGCAGCGCTCGAATCAGCAGCAGGCGCACCCTCATCGACGAAGCCCCGGCAACAGGTCGAGCAGGCCGTTCGGCAGCAGTGCGCGAAGGTTTGTACTCAGACGTTCGCGATGCTTCTGGTAGAGCAGGCCAAGGCCGATGACCCCCAGGCCGATCATGCTCAGCACTACCGGGAACAGCAGCGAGTTGGCGAATACGTCATACGACAGGTAGCCAAGGTAGGCCGAAACGCCCATGGCCCCGAACACCATGAACAATGGCCGGCGCAGCAGCACGGCGACCGCCATCAGCCCCAGGTTGATCAGGCAGTACAGCGCCTTGCCGAACTCGCTGTCACTGTCCATCGAGGTCAGCCCGCCCCAGAAGGCCAGCAGCCCGGCCAGATAACCCCAGAACGCATAGTCCTCGCGGGTTCGGCCATCGATGCCGAGGAACACCAGCAACAGACCGAGGCCGAACCAAAGCGAAACCTTCTGGCGTTGCGCCCAGTTGAACGGCTCGCCGTAGATCCACTCGGTCAGGTCCATCGACATGAACCACAGCGCCACGGCGATGGGCATCACGATGAACGGGAAGGGGATCAGGCGAAGCATCAGCAGGCCGGCGATCACGGTGGCCGCTTCCATCAGCAGCCAGCCGCCCTGCACGTAGGTGTAGTAGCTGTGGTAGTGAGTCTGGGTATCGTCCAGGGGCCAGAAGCCGGTAAGGCGCTCGAGGGCGAACACCGCCAGCGGTACGATGCTGACCGCCACCGCTGCCAGCAGACCGGCAGGAATACGCTGGCCGCGTCGCTGAAGTGCCAGGCCACCGCCGGTCAACACGGCCATGTAGGCCAGCGCGATCAGCAGCAGTGCGCTGTCGCCGATGCGCATCCAGGCCTCGCTCAGCAGCCAGCCCATGGCCCCCATGATCAGCAGGGCGCCGAAGTAGAACGCGACATGGGCCAGCTGGAAGCTGGGCCGTTGTGCGGGCTGGCGCTTGAGGAATTCAAGCAGGGCCTTGTCCTGGCCCGGGTTCAGTACGCCGGCATCGACGGCGCGGGCCAGGTCCCTGGCATCGAAGTGTTCCATCAGATTCGATAGGTGCTCTTGGTCATGACCTTGGCCATCAGGCTCATGCCGAACTTGACCGGTGCGGGGAAGCGAAAGCCGCCGGCATCCAGTGCCGACTCGGCGTGCTGCTCTTCATCAACGCGCATCTGTTCGAGGATTGCGCGGGACTTTTCGTCCTCGGCCGGGATCTGTTCCAGGTGCTCGTCCAGGTGCTTGCACACCTGGTGCTCGGTAGCCGCGACGAAACCGAGGCTGACCTTGTCGCTGATCAGGCCGGCGACAGCGCCGATGCCGAACGACATGCCATAGAACAGCGGGTTGAGAACGCTCGGGTGGCTGCCCAGTTGGCGGATGCGCTGCTCGCACCAGGCCAGGTGGTCGATTTCTTCCTCGGCGGCATGTTCCATCGCCTTGCGTACCTGCGGCAGCTTGGCAGTCAGGGCCTGGCCCTGGTACAGCGCCTGGGCACAGACTTCACCGGTGTGGTTGATGCGCATCAGGCCGGCGACGTGGCGGGTCTGGTCGTCGCTCAGGTCGGCGTCTGGCTGGATGATCGCAGGCGACGGGCGGGACGGTTGGCCGCTGAAGGGGAGCAAGGTGCGCATGGCGGTATCGGCCTGCAGCAACAAGCGGTCGAGCGGCGAATAGTGACGTTCGGTAGCCATCGGGCACCTCCGCAAGAATGTGCCCGACAGTTTAACCCAATCCAGATGACAGGGCTTGCGTTGGATCAGCCCGGCGGCCAGGTCATCTGGCGCTGGCCGAGCACGTGCATGTGGATGTGGTAGACGGTCTGCCCACCCTGCTCGTTGCAGTTCATCACCACGCGGAAACCGTCCTCGCAACCCAGTTCCTTGGCCAGTCGCTGGGCGGTGAACAGGATATGACCGGCCAGACCTTTGTCTTCTTCGGTGAGGTCGTTGAGGGTGCGGATCGGCTTTTTCGGGATGACCAGAAAGTGCACCGGCGCCTGGGGGGCGATATCGTGGAAGGCCAGAACCTGGTCGTCCTCGTAGATGATCCTGGCCGGAATCTCCCGGTTGATGATCTTGGTGAACAGAGTTTCCACAACGCTTGCTCCATGGTGGGGTTCGGGCTTGAGTGTACTCAGGCGCCGCTTGCTCGCCCAGTGCCGATTCGCTTCAGCGTGGGCAGTAGGCCCGGTTGATTGCGCCGGCCAGCTTGCGCGCAAGCCAGCGCGACAGCCAACGCGGGCTGGCGGCCAGCCAGCGGTTGCGCCGACCGGGGATGATCAGTGCGCGGTTCTTTTCCAGTGCGCGCACGGTGTACAGGGCCACTTCCTCGGGGCTCATGCAGCGGTTGCCGTTGTCCAGCCGGGGGATGCGCCGCAGCGGCGATCGAACCGGGCCGGGGCATAACACCGAAACCTTGATACCGGTCTGCTTGAGTTCCTCGCGCAGGCCTTCGGAAAAATGCAGCACATAAGCCTTGCTCGCCGCATAGGTGGTCATCCAGGGGCCGGGGGCGAAGGCGGCCAGCGACGCGACATTGAGGATCTGCCCGCCACCCTGCACCGCCATCGCGTTGCCCAGCGCATGGCACAGGCGGGTGAGGGCGAGGATGTTGACCTCGATGATGTCCTGCTCGTCGCCCCATTCCTGGGCCAGGAAGTGCCCGTAGGTGCGGATGCCGGCGCAGTTGACCAGCAGGTCGATCTGTCTGTCGCCTTCCTCGAGCTCCAGCAGAAAGCCGGACAGGCGCAATGGCTCGCCCAGGTCGCAGGCGCGCAGTAGCACTTCCACGCCGAAGCGCTGGGTCAGTTCCAGGGCGATGCTTTCCAGCAGATCGCGCTGCCGGGCCACCAGTATCAGGTTGCGCCCCCGGCGCGCGAGGGCCTCGGCCAATGCCAGGCCCAGGCCACTGGAGGCGCCGGTGATCATGGCGTAACGGGTCATGCAGTTCTCCAATCGGCAGGGGGCGGTGCGGCTGGCGCCTAGTTTACAGACTGGAGCAGGTAAAGGCTGCGGTCAGCCGTTGAGGGCAGTCATGTAGATACCCCACGCCATGAACGGTATCCACAGCGAGGCCACCACGATAACCGCCTTGGTGTTGGGGGGCGGTGGCGGCCCGTAACGATTACTGGCGGGGTTGCCGGGAATCAACAGCAGGGCCAGGAAAACCAGGTTGCCGATGTAATAGGGGATCAGGGTCAACAGGCTGTACCAGCCATTGAAGCCCAGGTCGTTCAGGCGCCGGGCGATGAACACCAGGCTGAAGATCTTGGCGGCCAGCAACATCGGCACGATGGCGGCGGCCAGGTCTTTGGAGAGCGAGGACATCAGTGCGACCAGCAGCACTGTCCCGAACACTGCGCCAATCAGCACCAGGCTCCAGGCCAGTAGCCGCACCCTGCCAATGCGGCCGCGCACGCTCATGACCCTGAGTTTTTCGTTGTTCAGTTGAAGGGGGTTGATGTAGGTGTCGCGCATCGGGCTTCCTTTGCCGTTGAGAGTGGTTCAGCCAGGCAGGTGCTGGCCCAGCTGGATCGCCGCGGCCTGGGCCTGGCGGTATTCGTGGTCGAGTCGAGCGATCAGTTGATCAACCGTGCCCAGGGTGTCGATGGCGCCGACGCCCTGGCCAGCGGACCATACGGTCTTCCAGGCCTTGGCCTCGTCATCCAGTGGCTTGAGCCGGCTTTCGCCCGACTTGCCCAGAGCGTTGAGGTCGAACCCGGCATTTTCCAGGCTCTGACGCATGAAGCTGGCCGGCACCCCGGACACTGCGGCGGTGTGGATGATATCGGCTGCCTTGGCATCCAGCAGCATTTGTTTGTAGGCGTCAGGCGCCTGGCTTTCGGTACTGCCAATGAAGTGGGTGCCCATGTACGCGAGATCCGCGCCCAGCAGTTGCGCGGCCAGAACTTCGTGGCCGCGGTTCAGGCAGCCTGCCAGCAGCAGCGTCTTGTCGAAGAACTGGCGAATTTCGGCAATCAGGGCAAAAGGGCTCCACGTACCGGCGTGACCACCGGCGCCCGCCGCCACGGCGATCAGGCCGTCCACGCCGGCCTCGGCGGCTTTCTCGGCATGGCGCCGGGTGGTGACGTCATGGAACACCAGGCCGCCATAGCCGTGGACGGCATCGACCACTTCCTTTGCCGCACCCAGGCTGGTGATGACGATGGGCACGCGGTGCTCGATGCAGATCGCAAGATCGGCCTGCAGGCGCGGGTTGCTGGGGTGCACGATGAGGTTCACCGCATAGGGCGCGGGGTTGTCGAGCCCGGCCAGGCCCGCCTCTATCTGCTCCAGCCAGGCCCTGAAGCCGGCACTGTCACGCTGGTTGAGCGCCGGGAAGCTGCCCACCACGCCATTGCTGCAGCAGGCCAGGACCAGCTGTGGATTGGAAATCAGGAACATCGGCGCTACCACCACGGGCAGGCGCAGGCGTTGTTCAAGCAGGGCGGGCAATGACATGGCGGGCTCTCGGAGTGGAGGATCAGAACGGTTTGACCACGACCAGGATGACGATGAGCAACAGGATGACCACAGGCACTTCATTGAACCAGCGGAAGTACACATGGCTGCGGGTGTTTTCGCCGCGCGCGAAGCGCTTCACGTTGGCGCCGCACATGTGATGGTAGCCGGTCAGCAGAATGATCAGGGTCAGCTTGGCGTGCATCCAGCCCTGCTTGAGGAAGTCGGGGTTGAGGCTGAGCAGCCAGATGCCGAACACGAAAGTCGCGATCATTGCCGGGCCCATGATGCCGCGGTACAGCTTGCGCTCCATGGTGGCGAAGCGTTCCTGGCTGATGGTGTCCTGGCTCTGGGCGTGATAGACGAACAGGCGAGGGAGGTAGAACAGGCCGGCAAACCAGCAGACGACACTGACGATGTGCAGGGCTTTGATCCAGAGAAACAGCATTTTTAGGTAGTCCTTCAGGTTCACGGTCGTCAGATAGTAGTGGCTTGTGTGTGCAGGCGTCACCCGAACGGTTGTTACCAAGGCTGTGGGCCCATATTATCCGTGGTTTTCCAGTCGGTTCGTTGAAAGGGGCAGGTATATGGTCAAGGTCGGTATCGTCGGCGGCACGGGTTACACCGGTGTCGAGCTGCTGCGTCTGTTGGCACAGCATCCACAGGCTGAAGTGGCAGTCATCACCTCGCGTTCCGAAGCGGGCCTGCCGGTGGCCGAAATGTACCCGAACCTGCGTGGCCACTACGACAACCTGGCTTTCAGCGTGCCGGACACCAAGACCCTGGCGGCCTGTGACGTGGTGTTCTTCGCCACCCCGCACGGCGTGGCCCATGCCCTGGCCGGCGAGTTGCTGGCAGCCGGCACCAAGGTCATCGACCTGTCGGCCGACTTCCGACTGCAGGACGCCGATGAGTGGGCGCAGTGGTACGGCCAGCCCCACGGCGCGCCAGAGCTGCTCAAGGATGCGGTGTATGGCCTGCCGGAAGTGAATCGCGAGCAGATCCGCAGCGCCCGCCTGATCGCCGTGCCGGGTTGCTACCCCACCGCGACCCAGCTGGGGTTCCTGCCGTTGCTGGAAGCGGGCATTGCTGATGCCTCGCGCCTGATTGCCGACTGCAAGTCTGGGGTCAGTGGTGCGGGCCGCGGTGCCAGCGTTGGCTCGCTGTTCTGTGAAGCCGGTGAAAGCATGAAGGCCTACGCGGTGAAAGGCCACCGCCATCTGCCCGAGATCCGTCAGGGCCTGCGCCGGGCAGCCGGTGGTGATGTGGGCCTGACGTTCGTGCCTCACCTGACGCCGATGATCCGCGGTATTCATTCGACCTTGTATGCCACCGTCGCCGACACCTCGGTCGACCTGCAGGCGCTGTTCGAAAAACGCTACGCCAATGAGCCGTTCGTCGACGTGATGCCAGCCGGCAGCCACCCGGAAACCCGCAGCGTGCGCGGGGCCAACGTATGCCGCATTGCCGTGCATCGCCCGCAAGGGGGTGATCTGGTGGTGGTGTTGTCGGTAATCGACAACCTCGTGAAGGGGGCCTCGGGCCAGGCGGTACAGAACCTGAACATTCTGTTCGGTCTGGACGAGCGTATGGGCCTGTCCCACGCCGGGCTGCTGCCTTAAGGCGCAACCGGCAGACTGCAAGCGGGCATAGGGCGGCATTTGCCGCTTGTCGCTTGCGGCCTGCCGCTGCTTCTATTGTTGACCGATTTTCTCGGAGAAGCGGATAATGCGCGTCATCACGCATTAAGGCGGCAACAGCGCCGGGAGAAAGTCAGCATGAGCGTCGAATCCTTCACCCCCACGATTTTGCAATTCACGCAGGGTGCCGCGCACAAGGTGAAGACCCTGGTCGATGAAGAGGGCAATGATCGCCTCAAATTGCGCGTGTTCGTGACCGGTGGCGGTTGCTCGGGCTTCCAGTACGGCTTCACCTTCGACGAAGATGTGGCTGAAGACGACACCATCGTCGAGCGCGAGGGTGTTGCCCTGGTGGTCGACCCGATGAGCTTCCAGTACCTGGCGGGCGCGGAAGTGGACTACCAGGAAGGTCTGGAAGGTTCGCGTTTCGTCATCAAGAACCCGAACGCCACCACCACCTGCGGTTGCGGCTCTTCGTTCTCGATCTGAGTTACAGGCAGTACTGCTGACGCCGCGCCTCTGCGCGGCGTTTTGCTGTGTGCGTTCAGGCGGGGTAGATCGCGCCCAGAACGCGCAGGCCCTTGGCGCCAGTAACACTGGGGCGGTTGGCGGCGATGCCCTCCAGGCAGCAGTGTGCCAGCCAGGCGAAGGCCATGGCTTCCACCCAGTCTGGATCGACGCCGTTGATGGCAGTGCTGCTGACCCGGGCGTTGGGCAGCAGGCAGGCCAGACGCTTCATCAGTGTGCCGTTGTGGGCGCCGCCGCCACAGACCAGCAGCGCCTGGGTGGCTGTCTGCGCCGCCTGCAGCGAGCTGACGATGCTATGGGCGGTAAGTTCGAGCAGGGTGGCCTGCACGTCGGCATCGCTGCCGGGGGGCTGGCCGGCCAGGTGCTTGCGCAGCCATGTCAGGTTGAACACCTCGCGGCCGGTACTCTTGGGACCGGTGCCGGCAAAGAACGGATCGCTGAGCAGGCTGGCGAGCAGCCCGGGGATGACGTGGCCTGTGGCCGCCCAGGCGCCGTCGGCATCATAGCCGTGACCTAGTTTTTCGTTGATCCAGGCATCCAGCAGTACGTTGCCCGGGCCACAGTCGAAGCCGCTGACCGGCTTGCCGGTCTCGATCAGGCTCAGGTTGCTGAAGCCGCCGACGTTGAGTACTGCCAGGCGCTCGCCCTGATTGTCGAACAGCGCTTCGTGAAAGGCCGGCACCAAGGGGGCCCCCTGGCCGCCGGCAGCCACGTCGCGGCGGCGAAAATCGCTGACCACTGTAATCCCGGTCAGCTCTGCCAGCAGCGCCGGGTTTCCGATCTGCACGGTGAAGCCCTGGGCAGGCTCGTGGCGAATGGTCTGTCCGTGGCTGCCAATAGCGCGGATATCTGCAGGCTGCAGGTGCTGTTCGGCCAGCAATTGCTGAATGCCCTCGGCGGCCAGTCTCACCCAGGCAGCCTCGGCCAGGGCGGCGCGGGCAATTTCGTCGGGGCCGCTGGCGCACAGCGCGAGCAAGTCGTCGCGCAGCGCCTGGGGCATCGGAATGTAATGGGTGGCGAGCAGCGTGAGACGCTGCTCCTGTCTGATCAAGGCGATGTCCAGGCCATCGAGGCTGGTGCCGGACATCACTCCCAGATACAGGGCCATGGCTTAGCGCTTGGCCGAGGCCAGCATGGTGGCCTTCTCTTGTTCCATGCGCGCCATCAGCGGCTGGCTTTGCTGCAGGAAGCGCTGGCGTTCAGCCTTGGCGATCGGATCGGCCATTGGCAGCTTCTGTCCGAGCGGGTCGACGTGCACGCCATTGACCTGGAACTCGTAGTGCAGGTGCGGCCCGGTGGACAGCCCCGTGGTGCCGATGTAGCCGATCACCTGGCCCTGCTTGACCGTGCCGCCGGTCTTGATGCCCTTGGCGAAGCCCTGCATGTGCCCGTACAGGGTCTGGTAGGTATTGCCGTGCTTGATGATCACGGTGTTGCCGTAGCCTCCACGACGACCGGCCAGCAGTACCTTGCCGTCACCGGCGGCCTTGATCGGCGTGCCGCGCGGCGCTGCATAGTCGACGCCCTTGTGGGCGCGGATCTTGTTCAGGATAGGGTGCTTGCGACCTGCCGAGAAGCGCGAGCTGATGCGGGCGAAGTCCACCGGGGTACGAATGAACGCCTTGCGCATGCTATTGCCGTCGGCGGTGTAGTAGCTGGTGTTGCCCTGCTTGTTGGTATAGCGCACCGCAGTGAAGCTCTTGCCGCGGTTGGTGAAGCGTGCCGACAGGATGTTGCCGTTGCCGACCACCTTGCCATTGACCACTTTCTGTTCGTAGATCACGTCGAATTCGTCACCCTGGCGGATGTCCTGGGCGAAGTCGATGTCGTAGCCGAAGATGCGGGCCATGTCCATGGTCAGCGAATGGTTCAGGCCGGCACGCTGCGCGGAAGCCGACAGCGAACTCTTGATGACGCCGTGCACGTAGGCCGAGCGAACCACAGGCTTGGTGATTTCACGGTTGAAGGCATAGCCCTTGTCGCCCTTGGTCAGGCGGATGGTCTCGAGATCGCTGACCTTGCTGTGCAGGCTGGCCAGTTGGCCGTCCTTGTCCAGTTCGATTTCCAGTACCTGGCCATGCTTGAGCTGGCTGAATTGCTTGGCCTGCTTGTTGCTGGCAAGCACCTCGTGCACCACATTGGCCGGCAGGCCGACCTTGGCGAACAGTGTCGACAGGGTGTCGCCACGGGCCACGGTGACTTCGCGGTGGCTTGGATCCTTGGCGGGTTCGGCAGTTGGGGTGGGTTCGGTCTTGGCGGTTTCTTCGGTGGGCGCGGGGGCAGTGTCAATCTGGGCGAACGGCGAGGCGGTGGTTTCTTCGCGGACGTCGGCCTGGGTGGTTTCCTGTTGCTTCAGCTGCTCGGCAGGGGATTCCAGCTCGAGGTTAAGGGTGGTTTTCTTGGCTTCGACCTCGCTGGAGGGGAACACCAGCAAGGCCAGGCTGAGCAGGGCGGCGATACCGCTGGCGGCCAACAGGTGGCTCTTCGGATAAAGCGGAGGCGCTTTAGTCGGTTCGTTGGTCATAGGTAGATTGACTTTGAAAAAGATGGATTGGAAAAGATGAATGACATGATGAAGATGAAATAACTGTATAAAATATAACCAAATCCCCTTCAGCGCAAGCGCGCAGACGTCATCAGTCGGGTGTGCGGTCACATCCGGGGCAAAAACTTGTATTTGATGGCTGATCTTGTATGGTTGGGGCCCTTTGAATCTGAGCCTTGCGGGTCTGTTATGAAGTCGGTTGAAGAGCAGCTAGCGCTGATCAAGCGTGGTGCGGAAGAGGTACTGGTCGAGGCCGAACTGGTCGAGAAGCTCAAGCGCGGGCAACCGCTGCGGATCAAGGCGGGTTTCGACCCGACTGCGCCGGATCTGCACCTGGGGCACACCGTCCTTATTAACAAGCTGCGCCAGTTCCAGGAACTGGGGCATCAGGTGATCTTCCTGATCGGCGACTTCACCGGCATGATCGGTGACCCGAGCGGCAAGAGCGCCACGCGCCCGCCGCTGACCCGCGAGCAGGTGCTGGAGAACGCCGAGACCTACAAGCAGCAGGTGTTCAAGATTCTTGATCCGGCCAAGACCGAGGTTGCGTTCAACTCTACCTGGATGGACGCGCTGACCCCGGCCGACTTCATTCGCCTGGCTTCACAGTACACTGTGGCGCGCATGCTCGAGCGCGACGACTTCGACAAGCGCTATACCAGCAACCAGCCGATCGCGATTCACGAGTTCCTCTATCCGCTTGTGCAGGGCTATGACTCGGTGGCGCTGAAGGCCGATGTCGAGCTGGGCGGTACCGACCAGAAGTTCAACCTCCTGATGGGGCGCGAGCTGCAGCGTGGCTACGGCCAGGAGGCGCAGAACATCGTCACCATGCCATTGCTAGAAGGGCTGGATGGCGTGAAGAAGATGTCCAAGTCGCTGGGTAACTATGTAGGTATCCAGGAAGCACCAGGGGTGATGTACAGCAAGCTGGTGTCGATCCCTGATACGTTGATGTGGCGTTACTTCGAGCTGCTGAGCTTTCGCTCCATGGAAGAGATCGATGGGTTCCGTGCTGAAGTGGCTGCTGGTGCCAACCCGCGGGATATCAAGATCAAGCTGGCTGAAGAGATCGTGGCACGCTTCCATGGTGAGGAGGCTGCGGCCAATGCCCACCGCGCAGCGGGTAATCGCATGAAGGATGGCGAGCTGCCGGAGGACCTGCCGCAGATCGACGTGCTGGCTGCCGAGGCCATGCCGATTTCTGCTGTGCTGAACAAGGCGGGCCTGGTCAAGAACTCGGCGGCAGCCCGTGATCTGCTGGCGGCAGGAAGCGTGAAGGTCGATGGTGAGGTCGTTGATCGTGGCTTCGTCTTCGAGCTGGGCTCCACCCATGTGTGTCAGGCGGGCAAGAAGGCGTTTGCACGTATCAGTCTGAAGGCTGAATAAAGAGAGGGCGGCGTAAGCCGCCCTTCCTATATAGAGAAGGGCTGGTTTGCTTTGTTTTGCGAAAGTTTCAAATTAGCCCTTGACGCACGATTTAATCTCTCTATAATTCGCCCCACTTCCGGCGCAGTCGGAACGAAAAACTCCTTGAATATCAACGAGTTGGACGTTTCAGGTCAGGCTGGAGGTGCTTCGATCGAAAGATCGGCAGCGGTGAAAAAGGTGGTTGACAGCAGGTTGTAACGCTGTAGAATTCGCATCCCGCTACGAGAGATCGAGGCGAGTCAAGTGTTTGAAGTGAAACGAAAAACTTCAAAATAAACGCTTGACAGACTCTGAGGAAAGCGTAGAATGCGCGCCTCGGTTGAGACGAAAAGTTCTTGACCAACCGCTCTTTAACAATTGAATCAAGCAATTCGTGTGGGTGCTTGTGAGCTCAGACTGATAGTCAGAAAGATTATCAGCATCACAAGTGACTGCACGAAAATCGAAAGATTTGAAAGTAAGTCATTTGAGAATGCTGAGCCAAGTTTAGGGTTTTCTCAAAACCCAAGCAGTATTGAACTGAAGAGTTTGATCATGGCTCAGATTGAACGCTGGCGGCAGGCCTAACACATGCAAGTCGAGCGGATGAGAGGAGCTTGCTCTTCGATTCAGCGGCGGACGGGTGAGTAATACCTAGGAATCTGCCTGGTAGTGGGGGACAACGTTTCGAAAGGAACGCTAATACCGCATACGTCCTACGGGAGAAAGCAGGGGACCTTCGGGCCTTGCGCTATCAGATGAGCCTAGGTCGGATTAGCTAGTTGGTGAGGTAATGGCTCACCAAGGCTACGATCCGTAACTGGTCTGAGAGGATGATCAGTCACACTGGAACTGAGACACGGTCCAGACTCCTACGGGAGGCAGCAGTGGGGAATATTGGACAATGGGCGAAAGCCTGATCCAGCCATGCCGCGTGTGTGAAGAAGGTCTTCGGATTGTAAAGCACTTTAAGTTGGGAGGAAGGGCAGTAAGCGAATACCTTGCTGTTTTGACGTTACCGACAGAATAAGCACCGGCTAACTCTGTGCCAGCAGCCGCGGTAATACAGAGGGTGCAAGCGTTAATCGGAATTACTGGGCGTAAAGCGCGCGTAGGTGGTTCGTTAAGTTGGATGTGAAATCCCCGGGCTCAACCTGGGAACTGCATCCAAAACTGGCGAGCTAGAGTAGGGCAGAGGGTGGTGGAATTTCCTGTGTAGCGGTGAAATGCGTAGATATAGGAAGGAACACCAGTGGCGAAGGCGACCACCTGGGCTCATACTGACACTGAGGTGCGAAAGCGTGGGGAGCAAACAGGATTAGATACCCTGGTAGTCCACGCCGTAAACGATGTCAACTAGCCGTTGGAATCCTTGAGATTTTAGTGGCGCAGCTAACGCATTAAGTTGACCGCCTGGGGAGTACGGCCGCAAGGTTAAAACTCAAATGAATTGACGGGGGCCCGCACAAGCGGTGGAGCATGTGGTTTAATTCGAAGCAACGCGAAGAACCTTACCAGGCCTTGACATCCAATGAACTTTCCAGAGATGGATTGGTGCCTTCGGGAACATTGAGACAGGTGCTGCATGGCTGTCGTCAGCTCGTGTCGTGAGATGTTGGGTTAAGTCCCGTAACGAGCGCAACCCTTGTCCTTAGTTACCAGCACGTTATGGTGGGCACTCTAAGGAGACTGCCGGTGACAAACCGGAGGAAGGTGGGGATGACGTCAAGTCATCATGGCCCTTACGGCCTGGGCTACACACGTGCTACAATGGTCGGTACAGAGGGTCGCCAAGCCGCGAGGTGGAGCTAATCTCACAAAACCGATCGTAGTCCGGATCGCAGTCTGCAACTCGACTGCGTGAAGTCGGAATCGCTAGTAATCGCGAATCAGAATGTCGCGGTGAATACGTTCCCGGGCCTTGTACACACCGCCCGTCACACCATGGGAGTGGGTTGCACCAGAAGTAGCTAGTCTAACCTTCGGGAGGACGGTTACCACGGTGTGATTCATGACTGGGGTGAAGTCGTAACAAGGTAGCCGTAGGGGAACCTGCGGCTGGATCACCTCCTTAATCGACGACATCAGCTGTCTCATAAGCTCCCACACGAATTGCTTGATTCATTGAAGAAGACGATTAGGTTAGCAACCTTCGATTGGGTCTGTAGCTCAGTTGGTTAGAGCGCACCCCTGATAAGGGTGAGGTCGGCAGTTCGAATCTGCCCAGACCCACCAATTTGCTGGGGCCATAGCTCAGCTGGGAGAGCGCCTGCCTTGCACGCAGGAGGTCAGCGGTTCGATCCCGCTTGGCTCCACCACCCCGCTTGCTAGTTTGTCAAAGCTTAGAAATGAATATTCGCATCGAATATTGATTTCTGAACTTTATCAGAATCGTTCTTTAAAAATTTGGGTATGTGATAGAAAGATAGACTGGACAGCACTTTCACTGGTGTGTGTTCAGGCTAAGGTAAAATTTGTGAGTAATTACAAGTTTTCGGCGAATGTTGTCTTCACAGTATAACCAGATTGCTTGGGGTTATATGGTCAAGTGAAGAAGCGCATACGGTGGATGCCTTGGCAGTCAGAGGCGATGAAAGACGTGGTAGCCTGCGATAAGCTTCGGGGAGTCGGCAAACAGACTTTGATCCGGAGATCTCTGAATGGGGGAACCCACCTGGCATAAGTCAGGTATCTTGTACTGAATACATAGGTGCAAGAGGCGAACCAGGGGAACTGAAACATCTAAGTACCCTGAGGAAAAGAAATCAACCGAGATTCCCTTAGTAGTGGCGAGCGAACGGGGACTAGCCCTTAAGTGGCTTTGAGATTAGCGGAACGCTCTGGAAAGTGCGGCCATAGTGGGTGATAGCCCTGTACGCGAAAATCTCTTAGTCATGAAATCGAGTAGGACGGAGCACGAGAAACTTTGTCTGAATATGGGGGGACCATCCTCCAAGGCTAAATACTACTGACTGACCGATAGTGAACCAGTACCGTGAGGGAAAGGCGAAAAGAACCCCGGAGAGGGGAGTGAAATAGATCCTGAAACCGTATGCGTACAAGCAGTGGGAGCCTACTTGTTAGGTGACTGCGTACCTTTTGTATAATGGGTCAGCGACTTATATTCAGTGGCGAGCTTAACCGAATAGGGGAGGCGTAGCGAAAGCGAGTCTTAATAGGGCGTTTAGTCGCTGGGTATAGACCCGAAACCGGGCGATCTATCCATGGGCAGGTTGAAGGTTAGGTAACACTGACTGGAGGACCGAACCGACTACCGTTGAAAAGTTAGCGGATGACCTGTGGATCGGAGTGAAAGGCTAATCAAGCTCGGAGATAGCTGGTTCTCCTCGAAAGCTATTTAGGTAGCGCCTCATGTATCACTGTAGGGGGTAGAGCACTGTTTCGGCTAGGGGGTCATCCCGACTTACCAAACCGATGCAAACTCCGAATACCTACAAGTGCCGAGCATGGGAGACACACGGCGGGTGCTAACGTCCGTCGTGAAAAGGGAAACAACCCAGACCGTCAGCTAAGGTCCCAAAGTTATGGTTAAGTGGGAAACGATGTGGGAAGGCTTAGACAGCTAGGAGGTTGGCTTAGAAGCAGCCACCCTTTAAAGAAAGCGTAATAGCTCACTAGTCGAGTCGGCCTGCGCGGAAGATGTAACGGGGCTCAAACCATACACCGAAGCTACGGGTATCACTTAGGTGATGCGGTAGAGGAGCGTTCTGTAAGCCTGTGAAGGTGAGTTGAGAAGCTTGCTGGAGGTATCAGAAGTGCGAATGCTGACATGAGTAACGACAATGGGAGTGAAAAACTCCCACGCCGAAAGACCAAGGTTTCCTGCGCAACGTTAATCGACGCAGGGTTAGTCGGTCCCTAAGGCGAGGCTGAAAAGCGTAGTCGATGGAAAACAGGTTAATATTCCTGTACTTCTGGTTATTGCGATGGAGGGACGGAGAAGGCTAGGCCAGCTTGGCGTTGGTTGTCCAAGTTTAAGGTGGTAGGCTGAGATCTTAGGTAAATCCGGGATCTTAAGGCCGAGAGCTGATGACGAGTTGCCATTAGGCGACGAAGTGGTTGATGCCATGCTTCCAAGAAAAGCTTCTAAGCTTCAGGTAACCAGGAACCGTACCCCAAACCGACACAGGTGGTTGGGTAGAGAATACCAAGGCGCTTGAGAGAACTCGGGTGAAGGAACTAGGCAAAATGGCACCGTAACTTCGGGAGAAGGTGCGCCGGTGAGGGTGAAGGACTTGCTCCGTAAGCTCATGCCGGTCGAAGATACCAGGCCGCTGCGACTGTTTATTAAAAACACAGCACTCTGCAAACACGAAAGTGGACGTATAGGGTGTGACGCCTGCCCGGTGCCGGAAGGTTAATTGATGGGGTTAGCTAACGCGAAGCTCTTGATCGAAGCCCCGGTAAACGGCGGCCGTAACTATAACGGTCCTAAGGTAGCGAAATTCCTTGTCGGGTAAGTTCCGACCTGCACGAATGGCGTAACGATGGCGGCGCTGTCTCCACCCGAGACTCAGTGAAATTGAAATCGCTGTGAAGATGCAGTGTATCCGCGGCTAGACGGAAAGACCCCGTGAACCTTTACTATAGCTTTGCACTGGACTTTGAATTTGCTTGTGTAGGATAGGTGGGAGGCTTTGAAGCGTGGACGCCAGTCTGCGTGGAGCCATCCTTGAAATACCACCCTGGCAACTTTGAGGTTCTAACTCAGGTCCGTTATCCGGATCGAGGACAGTGTATGGTGGGTAGTTTGACTGGGGCGGTCTCCTCCTAAAGAGTAACGGAGGAGTACGAAGGTGCGCTCAGACCGGTCGGAAATCGGTCGTAGAGTATAAAGGCAAAAGCGCGCTTGACTGCGAGACAGACACGTCGAGCAGGTACGAAAGTAGGTCTTAGTGATCCGGTGGTTCTGTATGGAAGGGCCATCGCTCAACGGATAAAAGGTACTCCGGGGATAACAGGCTGATACCGCCCAAGAGTTCATATCGACGGCGGTGTTTGGCACCTCGATGTCGGCTCATCACATCCTGGGGCTGAAGCCGGTCCCAAGGGTATGGCTGTTCGCCATTTAAAGTGGTACGCGAGCTGGGTTTAGAACGTCGTGAGACAGTTCGGTCCCTATCTGCCGTGGACGTTTGAGATTTGAGAGGGGCTGCTCCTAGTACGAGAGGACCGGAGTGGACGAACCTCTGGTGTTCCGGTTGTCACGCCAGTGGCATTGCCGGGTAGCTATGTTCGGAAGAGATAACCGCTGAAAGCATCTAAGCGGGAAACTTGCCTCAAGATGAGATCTCACTGGAGCCTTGAGCTCCCTGAAGGGCCGTCGAAGACTACGACGTTGATAGGTTGGGTGTGTAAGCGCTGTGAGGCGTTGAGCTAACCAATACTAATTGCCCGTGAGGCTTGACCATATAACACCCAAGCAATTTGCGTCGAACGACCAGATTGCGGTGTTGTGAAGACACAGTAAGCCGAAGATTTGTACCTCACGAACATCACATACCCGATTCGCTGGAGTGTCTGAACAAGACCTTCTGGCAACAGAATTTCTTGACGACCATAGAGCATTGGAACCACCTGATCCCATCCCGAACTCAGTAGTGAAACGATGCATCGCCGATGGTAGTGTGGGGTTTCCCCATGTGAGAGTAGGTCATCGTCAAGATTAAATTCCGAAACCCCTATCTGCATCTGCAGGTAGGGGTTTTGTTTTTGTGGGCTGAAAAAGCTGCGATCACGCAGCTATTTCTCCGTAAGGACGCGTCCTACAACAGGTATGCAATCCTTCAGCGCATAGCTATCATGCGTGCCTCATTGTGAGTCGAGATTGGCATGCTGAAGTTGTTGAAACTCCTCAAGGATGGTCGATTCCATTCCGGCGAGGCCTTGGGTGCTGCCCTGGGCATCAGCCGCAGCGCCGTGTGGAAGCAATTGCAGCATCTCGAGGCTGAATTGAGTCTGCCGGTGTACAAGGTGCGAGGGCGGGGCTACAGATTGGCTGCGCCCTTGTCGCTGTTGGATGTCAGCGCCATCGAGAGTGCCGGTACAGGCCGGCTCTGGCCAATGCACATCCATGAAGAGATTGACTCGACAAATGCCGAAGCGTTGCGCGCGATCAGTGCCGGTCGCCAGGCACCCTTTCTGGTTCTGGCTGAGCATCAGAGCGCAGGGCGCGGTCGCCGTGGCAGAAACTGGTCAAGCCCCTTTGCGCAGAATCTCTATTACAGCCTAGTGCTGCGTATCGACGGTGGCATGCGGCAACTGGAAGGCCTGAGCCTTGTGGTGGGTTTGGCGGTCATGCGTACCCTTCAGTCCGTCGGAGTGAATGCTGCGGGCTTGAAGTGGCCAAATGATGTGCTGGCCAACGGTCGCAAGATCGCAGGTATTCTTCTTGAGCTTGTGGGGGATCCCGCTGATGTCTGTCATGTGGTGCTGGGTATTGGCGTGAACGTGAATATGCAGACCAACAGCGAGGTCGATCAGGCATGGACATCCGTCCGGCTCGAGACAGGGCAGCAGGTTGATCGCAACCAGCTGGTTGCGCTGCTCAATGAGAATCTGCAGGTTTACCTGGAGCGACATCGTCAGTCGGGTTTTACCGACTTGCAGGCGGAGTGGGAGCAAGGGCACCTGTGGCAGGGGTGTGCAGTATCGTTGATAGCCGGCGTCACCAGGGTCGACGGCGTTGTGCTCGGTATCGATCGTCAGGGCGCGCTGCGTCTTCAGGTCGAAGGTGTTGAGAAGAGCTTTAGTGGTGGTGAGCTCAGTTTGAGGTTACGCGATGATTCTTGAGCTCGATTGCGGTAACAGTTTTATCAAGTGGCGGGTTATCCGCACCGACGCATCGGTTGTTGGCGGCGGCATCGTCGATACTAACCAGGCGCTGATCGAGGCTGTTGAGGCGCTTGCGGGCGATACCCCGGCCCGTTGCCGCCTGGTCAGTGTGCGTACAGAAGAAGAGACCGATCATCTTGGTGATGCCCTGGTGAAGGCGTTCGGGCTGTCGATAGTGCGCGCGCGCTCGGCAACTGCATTGGCCGGGGTTACCAATGGCTATGACGATTACGAGCGTCTTGGGCTCGATCGGTGGCTGGCTTTGCTTGGCGGGTACCATCTGGCCAGAAGGGCATGCGTGGTCATCGATCTGGGGACTGCTGTCACATCGGATTTCGTATCGGCGCAGGGGGAACACCTGGGAGGTTTCATCTGCCCTGGGATGCCATTGATGCGCAATCAATTGCGTACCCATACCCGGCGTATCCGCTATGACGACGAGTCCGCCGAGCGTGCATTGTCGAGTCTGCAGCCTGGGCGCTCTACCGTCGAGGCGGTAGAGCGCGGCTGTACGCTCATGCTGCATGGATTTGTGTTGACTCAGCTCGAGCAGGCGCGCTCATTGTGGGGTGAGGATTTTACCCTGTTCATTACCGGTGGCGACGCAGGCCTGTTGCACCAGGTGGTACCGCAAGCCCGAATCGTTCCCGACCTGGTGTTCGTAGGCCTGGCGATGGCCTGTCCGCTGGAGTGAGGTGTGTATGCGCTGGTTGTTTCTGTTATTGCTGGTCCTCAATGTCGTCTACTACGTCTGGCACCAGCAGGAGGCACCGTTGAGGGCGAAAGAGGTGACATCGCTGTCGCTCTACAAGGGAAGTCAGCAGGGTATTCGTCTACTCAGCGAGTCTCGCGAGGCGCCATCGCAGAAGGACGATGAGTGTCTCTACCTTGGGGCATTGGCTAGCCCCGAGCTACTGAATAGCCTTCGTCAGCGTCTGATCAGCCTGGATATCCGGGCGCGCAAGGTAGTGGGGAGGCTGCCCGACAGTCAGGGGTGGTGGCTGCAGATAGCGCCTGAAAGCCGTCGCTTGCTGGACGCAACGGTGCTCGCCGGACTTTCCCATGATTTCAAAGACTTAAAAGATAAAATAATGTTGTGCGAAGGCGTTGCAACTATCGAATAGTTTGCATAGAATGGCGCCCGCTCCACAGCGATGACCACTAGGTGGTAACGCAGTGAAGCAGTTGTCAAAGTAGCTAACCTCAAGATTTTAATGAGAAAAAGCTTGACAGCAGGGCGGCAAGAGTAGAAAATGCCGGCCACATTGGAGGGGTTCCCGAGCGGCCAAAGGGATCAGACTGTAAATCTGACGTCTACGACTTCGAAGGTTCGAATCCTTCTCCCTCCACCAGTTTAGCGAGAGCTGCAAGCTCCGCGGGTATAGTTTAGTGGTAGAACCTCAGCCTTCCAAGCTGATGATGCGGGTTCGATTCCCGCTACCCGCTCCAGGTTTGCTGTTGTTGCACAGTGTTACGCTCTTGTAGCTCAGTTGGTAGAGCACACCCTTGGTAAGGGTGAGGTCAGCGGTTCAAATCCGCTCAAGAGCTCCATATGACAAGGCAGATATGAAAATATCTGCCTTTGTTTTAATGGTCGGTTTGATCTGCTTATTACTTCTACCGGGGGACAGTCTCGATGGCTAAGGAAAAGTTCGAACGTAACAAGCCGCACGTGAACGTCGGCACCATTGGTCACGTTGACCATGGTAAGACGACGTTGACCGCCGCGCTGACTCGCGTTTGCTCCGAGGTTTTCGGTTCTGCCAAGGTTGACTTCGACAAGATCGACAGCGCCCCGGAAGAAAAAGCACGTGGCATCACCATCAATACTGCGCACGTCGAGTATGACTCGAACATTCGTCACTATGCGCACGTTGACTGCCCGGGTCACGCCGACTATGTAAAAAACATGATTACCGGTGCTGCTCAGATGGATGGCGCTATCCTGGTTTGCTCGGCCGCTGATGGTCCGATGCCGCAAACCCGTGAGCACATCCTGCTGTCCCGTCAGGTTGGCGTTCCGTACATCGTGGTCTTCCTGAACAAGGCTGACCTGGTAGACGACGCTGAGCTGCTGGAGCTGGTCGAGATGGAAGTTCGCGATCTGCTGTCCACCTATGATTTCCCAGGCGACGATACCCCGATCATCATTGGTTCGGCTCGTATGGCGCTGGAAGGCAAAGACGATAACGAAATGGGCACCACCGCTGTCAAGCGTCTGGTCGAAACCCTGGATAGCTACATTCCAGAGCCTGAGCGCGCTATCGACAAGCCGTTCCTGATGCCAATCGAAGACGTATTCTCGATCTCGGGTCGTGGTACCGTTGTTACCGGTCGTATCGAGCGTGGCATCGTCCGCGTTCAAGACGCCCTGGAAATCGTTGGTCTGCGTGACACCACCACCACCACCTGCACCGGTGTTGAGATGTTCCGCAAGCTGCTGGACGAAGGTCGTGCTGGCGAGAACTGCGGCGTGCTGCTGCGCGGCACCAAGCGTGACGACGTTGAGCGTGGCCAGGTTCTGGTCAAGCCAGGTTCGGTCAAGCCGCACACCAAGTTCACCGCAGAAGTCTATGTTCTGAGCAAGGAAGAAGGCGGCCGTCACACTCCGTTCTTCAAAGGCTACCGTCCACAGTTCTACTTCCGTACTACTGACGTGACTGGTAACTGCGAGCTGCCAGAAGGCGTTGAAATGGTAATGCCAGGTGACAACATCCAGATGACTGTCACTCTGATCAAGACCATCGCGATGGAAGACGGTCTGCGCTTCGCTATCCGTGAGGGCGGTCGTACCGTCGGTGCGGGTGTAGTAGCAAAGGTTATTGAATAAGTAGTTGATTTCTCTCGATCAGGCCGGCATAATGGTCGGCCTGATAAGCTTTTAGGTCAGTAGCTCAATTGGCAGAGCGACGGTCTCCAAAACCGTAGGTTGGGGGTTCGATTCCCTCCTGACCTGCCAGATTCACCTTGTGTGTCTGGCTTTCTTTTCACAGGATCCTCCTAGATGACTCCCAAGTCTGAAGCCCAAGACTCTCGTTTTGATCTGCTCAAGTGGCTGGCTGTTGTCGCTTTGGTGGTGGTAGGCGTGGTCGGAAATCAATATTACTCCGCTTCGCCGATTCTGTATCGCGTTATTGCACTCCTCGCTCTTGCTGCTGTTGCTGGCTTTGTTGCCTTGCAGACTGCAAAGGGCAGGTCGTTCTTTGCGCTGGCAAAGGAAGCTCGCACCGAGATTCGTAAAGTCGTATGGCCAACCCGCCAAGAGACCATGCAGACCACCCTTATTGTGGTGGCTGTTGTCCTGGTCATGGCGCTGCTGTTGTGGGGGCTCGATTCCCTGCTCGGCTGGTTGATTTCCTTGATTGTTGGCTAAGGGTGTCCTGTGGCTAAGCGTTGGTATGTTGTGCATGCTTACTCGGGTTACGAGAAGCATGTGATGCGCTCGCTCATCGAGCGCGTAAAGCTGGCTGGCATGGAAGATGGCTTCGGCGAGATTCTGGTCCCCACTGAAGAAGTGGTTGAAATGCGCAATGGCCAGAAGCGCAAAAGCGAGCGTAAGTTCTTCCCGGGCTACGTGCTGGTTCAGATGGACATGAACGAAGGGACTTGGCACTTGGTCAAGGACACCCCTCGTGTCATGGGCTTCATTGGTGGTACCGCAGACAAGCCTGCACCCATCACCGATAAAGAAGCCGAGGCCATTCTGCGTCGCGTTGCCGATGGCAGCGACAAGCCGAAGCCGAAAACGCTGTTCGAGCCAGGTGAAGTGGTTCGTGTTGTAGATGGTCCGTTTGCTGATTTCAACGGCACGGTCGAAGAGGTTAACTACGAGAAGAGCCGGCTCCAGGTAGCGGTGCTCATCTTCGGTCGCTCTACTCCGGTGGAGCTTGAGTTCAGCCAGGTCGAAAAGGTCTAGCAGAACGACGCATCCCATACCCCGCAGCCCTATGTGCTGCGGGGTTTTGTCGTCACTGGGATAAAACGCAAGTAATCCGGGGAGCCTTCTGGCGCTTGTACCCGATATTGGAGTAGCTCATGGCTAAGAAGATTCAGGCTTACATCAAGCTGCAAGTAAAGGCCGGCCAGGCCAACCCAAGTCCACCCGTCGGCCCAGCACTGGGTCAACACGGTGTGAACATCATGGAATTCTGCAAGGCCTTCAACGCCCGTACCCAGGGTCAAGAAGCCGGCCTGCCGACTCCTGTGATCATCACTGTATACAGTGACCGTAGCTTCACTTTCGAAACCAAAAGCACCCCTGCTTCGGTTCTGCTGAAGAAAGCAGCTGGCCTGACCAGCGGTTCTGCGCGTCCGAACACCGTCAAAGTCGGTACTGTGACCCGTGCTCAGCTGGAAGAGATCGCAAAAACCAAAAATGCTGATCTGACCGCTGCTGACATGGAAGCGGCCGTGCGTACCATCGCCGGTTCCGCTCGCAGCATGGGCCTCAACGTGGAGGGTGTGTAATGGCTAAGCTGACCAAGCGCCAAAAGGCTATCGCTTCGAAAATCGAAGCGGGCAAAGTCTACAACTTCGAAGAAGCAGCAGTGCTGCTGGCCGAACTGTCTACCGTGAAGTTCAGCGAGTCCTTCGACGTAGCCGTTAACCTGGGCGTTGACCCACGTAAATCCGACCAGGTCGTTCGTAGCGCTACCGTGCTGCCACACGGCACTGGCAAGACCGTACGTGTTGCCGTGTTCACCCAGGGTCCAGCTGCCGAAGCCGCTCTGGCTGCCGGCGCTGACCGTGTAGGCATGGACGATCTGGCTGCCGAAATGAAAGGCGGCGACCTGAACTATGACGTCGTTATTGCCTCCCCGGACGCAATGCGTGTTGTAGGTCAGCTGGGTCAGGTTCTGGGTCCTCGCGGCCTGATGCCTAACCCTAAAGTTGGCACCGTAACTCCAGACGTAGCCACCGCGGTCAAAAACGCCAAGGCTGGTCAGGTTCGCTACCGTACCGACAAAAACGGCATCATCCACACTTCCGTTGGCAAGATCGGCTTTGAAGCCGTCAAGCTGAAGGAAAACGTTGAAGCCCTGATCGCTGATCTGAAGCGTATCAAGCCAGCTTCCTCGAAAGGTATCTACGTCAAGCGCGTTACCCTGAGCACCACCATGGGCCCAGGTCTGGTAATCGATCAAGGTTCCCTGAACGCGTAAGACCGCGATGGGCGCGAGCAATTGCGCCCGTCAGCAAAAATTGGGGTCCCTGCCTGGCGGGGGCTATCCAAGACCGTAGGCGGCGCAAGCCTTAAACCTCAAGCCTACGCAGATGGTGCCCCTGATTCCTTACCGAGTCAGACACCAAAACGACATTCGGCTTCGGCTGGATGAAACGGTAACAAGCAGGAGTTTTACCCGTGGCAATTAAACTCGAAGACAAGAAGGCCATCGTCGCTGAAGTCAACGAGGCTGCCAAAGTCGCTCTGTCCGCTGTCGTGGCTGATGCCCGTGGTGTGACTGTAGGCGCAATGACCGGACTCCGTAAAGAGGCTCGTGAAGCTGGCGTTTACGTACGTGTTGTACGTAACACCCTGCTCAAGCGCGCTGTTGCCGACACTGAATTCAGTGTCCTCAACGACGTGTTCACCGGCCCTACCCTGATCGCGTTCTCCAACGAACACCCGGGCGCTGCTGCTCGTCTGTTCGCTGAGTTCGCCAAGGGTCAGAGCAAGTTCGAGATCAAGGCAGCTGCGTTCGACGGCAAGTTCCTTGCCGCAAACCAGATCGACGTGTTGGCTTCCCTGCCGACCCGCGACGAGGCCATTGCGAAGCTGATGAGCGTGATCCAAGGCGCGACCAGCAAGCTGGCTCGTACTCTGGCAGCCGTTCGCGACCAGAAAGAAGCTGCTGCTGCCTAAGGCACCGCAAGCCCTTTCGAAATCATACGTTTAATTTGATGGCTGCGTAGGCTGTCACCCCAATACAGGATTTAAGTCATGTCTCTGACTAACGAGCAAATCATCGAAGCAATCGGCCAGAAAACCGTTCTGGAAGTTGTTGAGCTGATCAAAGCAATGGAAGAAACCTTCGGCGTTACCGCTGCTGTTGCCGCTGCTGGCCCAGCTGCTGCCGCTGCCGTTGTTGAAGAACAAACCGAGTTCAACGTTGTTCTGGTTGCCGCTGGCGACAAGAAAGTAAACGTGATCAAGGCTGTTCGTGAACTGACCGGCCTGGGCCTGAAAGAAGCCAAGGAAAAGGTTGATACCGCTCCTCAAGTCGTTGCTGAAGGCGTTTCGAAAGAAGCCGCTGACAAAGCCAAGGCTGACCTGGAAGCAGCAGGCGCTACCGTCGAACTGAAGTAATTTCGACTGTGCGTCTCCAGCCCGAGCGACAAGCGAAAGGCTGATGGCTGGTGGCTTTTGCCACCGGCCTTTTTCCGTTATTGGCAGCCGATCAGGTCGGCGCCGATGACGAGCGGTAACCACCGATGACGGTGGCGCAAACCATGGGGTTTGCACGATTTTCTGGCTGCTCCCGTCGGGAGGAGCCAAACAAGCAGGTGACCAAGCTGGGGAACGCTGATGGCTTACTCATACACTGAGAAAAAACGTATCCGCAAGGACTTTAGCAAGTTGCCGGACGTCATGGATGTGCCTTACCTCCTGGCCATCCAGCTGGATTCGTATCGTGAATTCTTGCAGGCGGGAGCGACTAAAGATCAGTTCCGCGACGTGGGCCTGCATGCGGCCTTCAAATCGGTTTTCCCGATCATCAGCTACTCCGGCAATGCTGCCCTGGAGTACGTTGGCTATCGTCTGGGCGAACCGGCCTTTGATGTCAAAGAATGCGTACTGCGCGGGGTAACCTACGCGGTACCGCTGCGCGTGAAAGTCCGCCTGATCATTTTCGACAAAGAATCGTCGAACAAAGCGATCAAGGACATCAAAGAGCAAGAAGTCTACATGGGTGAAATCCCCCTGATGACTGAAAACGGTACCTTCGTAATCAACGGTACCGAGCGTGTTATCGTTTCCCAGCTGCACCGCTCGCCAGGCGTGTTCTTCGACCACGACCGTGGCAAGACGCACAGCTCGGGCAAGCTGCTGTACTCGGCGCGGATCATTCCTTACCGCGGCTCGTGGCTGGACTTCGAATTCGATCCGAAAGACTGTGTATTCGTCCGTATCGACCGTCGTCGCAAGCTGCCGGCTTCCGTACTGCTGCGCGCGCTGGGCTACACCACCGAAGAAGTGCTGAACGCGTTCTACACCACCAACGTATTCCACGTGGCGGGCGAAAAGCTCAGCCTGGAACTGGTGCCACAACGCCTGCGTGGTGAAATCGCGGTCATGGACATCCATGACGACAGCGGCAAGGTGATTGTCGAGCAGGGTCGTCGTATTACCGCTCGCCACATCAACCAGCTGGAAAAGGCTGGTGTCAAATCCCTGGACGTGCCGCTGGAATACGTTCTGGGCCGCACCACCGCCAAGGCGATCGTGCACCCGGCTACCGGTGAAATCCTGGCCGAATGCAACACCGAGCTGACCACCGAAGCACTGGTGAAGATCGCCAAGGCTCAGGTCGTTCGCATCGAGACCCTGTACACCAACGACATCGACTGCGGTCCGTTCATCTCGGATACCCTGAAGATCGACTCCACCAGCAACCAACTGGAAGCGCTGGTCGAGATCTATCGCATGATGCGTCCTGGCGAGCCGCCAACCAAGGATGCCGCAGAGACCCTGTTCAACAACCTGTTCTTCAGCGCCGAGCGTTACGACCTGTCGGCTGTTGGTCGCATGAAGTTCAACCGTCGTATCGGTCGTACCGAGATCGAAGGTTCGGGCGTGCTGAGCAAGGAAGATATCGTCGAGGTCCTCAAGACCCTGGTCGACATCCGTAACGGCAAAGGCATCGTCGACGACATCGACCACCTGGGTAACCGTCGCGTGCGCTGTGTCGGCGAAATGGCCGAGAACCAGTTCCGCGTTGGCCTGGTGCGTGTAGAGCGCGCGGTCAAAGAGCGTCTGTCCATGGCTGAAAGCGAAGGCCTGATGCCGCAAGACCTGATCAACGCCAAGCCGGTAGCGGCGGCGGTGAAGGAGTTCTTCGGTTCGAGCCAGCTGTCCCAGTTCATGGACCAGAACAACCCGCTGTCCGAGATCACCCACAAGCGTCGTGTCTCGGCACTCGGCCCTGGTGGTCTGACCCGTGAGCGCGCAGGCTTCGAAGTCCGTGACGTACACCCGACCCACTACGGCCGCGTGTGCCCGATCGAGACCCCTGAAGGTCCGAACATCGGTCTGATCAACTCCCTGGCGGCCTATGCCCGCACCAACCAGTACGGCTTCCTTGAGAGCCCGTACCGCGTGGTGAAAGAGGGTGTGGTTACCGACGACATCGTGTTCCTGTCGGCGATCGAAGAAGCTGATCACGTCATCGCACAGGCTTCGGCCACGATGGACGCGAAGAAGCAACTGATCGACGAACTGGTAGCGGTCCGTCACCTGAACGAATTCACCGTCAAGGCGCCGGAAGACGTCACCCTGATGGACGTTTCGCCAAAGCAGGTAGTTTCTGTTGCCGCATCGTTGATTCCGTTCCTCGAGCACGACGACGCCAACCGTGCGTTGATGGGTTCGAACATGCAGCGTCAGGCTGTACCGACTCTGCGCGCCGACAAACCGCTGGTAGGTACCGGCATGGAGCGCAACGTTGCGCGTGACTCCGGCGTTTGCGTCGTGGCTCGTCGTGGCGGTGTGATCGATTCCGTCGACGCCAGCCGTATCGTGGTGCGTGTTGCAGATGACGAAGTTGAAACCGGCGAAGCTGGTGTCGATATCTACAACCTGACCAAGTACACCCGCTCGAACCAGAACACCTGCATCAACCAGCGTCCGCTGGTGAGCAAGGGTGATGTGGTTCAGCGTAGCGACATCATGGCCGACGGCCCGTCCACCGACATGGGTGAGCTGGCTCTGGGTCAGAACATGCGCATCGCGTTCATGGCGTGGAACGGCTTCAACTTCGAAGACTCCATCTGCCTGTCCGAGCGTGTGGTTCAGGAAGATCGCTTCACCACGATCCACATCCAGGAACTGACCTGTGTGGCCCGTGACACCAAGCTTGGCCCAGAGGAAATCACCGCGGACATCCCGAACGTGGGTGAGGCTGCGCTGAACAAGCTGGACGAAGCCGGTATCGTCTACGTGGGTGCTGAAGTCGGCGCTGGCGACATTCTGGTCGGCAAGGTCACGCCAAAAGGCGAGACCCAGCTGACGCCAGAAGAAAAACTGCTGCGTGCGATCTTCGGCGAGAAGGCCAGCGACGTCAAAGACACCTCCCTGCGTGTGCCGACCGGCACCAAGGGTACTGTCATCGACGTACAGGTCTTCACTCGCGATGGCGTCGAGCGCGACAGCCGTGCGCTGTCCATCGAGAAGATGCAGCTGGACGAGATCCGCAAGGACCTGAACGAAGAGTTCCGCATCGTTGAAGGCGCAACCTTCGAACGTCTGCGCAGCGCCCTGAACGGTCAGGTCGTCGAAGGTGGTGCCGGCCTGAAGAAAGGTTCGGTCATCTCCAACGAAGTGCTGGACGGTCTGGAGCACGGCCAGTGGTTCAAACTGCGCATGGCCGAAGACGCGCTGAACGAGCAACTCGAGAAGGCCCAGGCCTACATCGTTGATCGTCGCCGTCTGCTGGACGACAAGTTCGAAGACAAGAAGCGCAAGCTGCAGCAGGGCGATGACCTGGCACCGGGCGTACTGAAGATCGTCAAGGTCTACCTGGCAATCCGTCGTCGCATCCAGCCGGGCGACAAGATGGCCGGTCGTCACGGTAACAAGGGTGTGGTCTCCGTGATCATGCCGGTCGAAGACATGCCGCACGACGCCAACGGTACGCCGGTGGACGTGGTACTCAACCCGTTGGGTGTACCTTCGCGTATGAACGTCGGTCAGATCCTCGAAACCCACCTGGGCCTGGCGGCCAAGGGCCTGGGCGAGAAGATCAACCGCATGCTCGAAGAGCAGCGCAAGGTCATCGAGCTGCGCAAGTTCCTCACCGAGATCTACAACGAGATCGGTGGTCGTCAGGAAAGCCTGGAAGACTTCTCCGACCAGGAAATCCTCGACCTGGCGAAGAACCTCAAAGGCGGTGTGCCAATGGCCACTCCAGTCTTCGACGGTGCCAAGGAAAGCGAAATCAAGGCCATGCTGAAACTGGCAGACATGCCGGAAAGCGGTCAGATGCAGCTGTTCGACGGTCGTACCGGCAACAAGTTCGAGCGTCCAGTGACCGTTGGTTACATGTACATGCTCAAGCTGAACCACTTGGTGGACGACAAGATGCACGCGCGTTCCACTGGTTCTTACAGCCTGGTTACCCAGCAGCCGCTGGGTGGTAAGGCGCAGTTCGGTGGTCAGCGTTTCGGGGAGATGGAAGTGTGGGCGCTGGAAGCATACGGCGCGGCATACACCCTGCAAGAAATGCTCACAGTGAAGTCGGACGATGTGAACGGTCGGACCAAGATGTACAAGAACATCGTGGACGGCGATCACCGTATGGAGCCGGGCATGCCCGAGTCCTTCAACGTGTTGATCAAAGAGATTCGTTCGCTCGGTATCGATATCGATCTGGAAACCGAATAACACGTGACGCGAATCGGGAGCGCGGCTGAAAAGCCCGCTCCCTGCTCCGCCAGGAGGAAAGGCCTTGAAAGACCTACTGAATTTGCTGAAAAACCAGGGTCAAGTCGAAGAGTTCGACGCCATCCGTATCGGATTGGCCTCGCCTGAGATGATCCGTTCGTGGTCGTTCGGTGAAGTAAAAAAGCCGGAAACCATCAACTACCGTACGTTCAAGCCTGAGCGTGACGGCCTGTTCTGCGCCAAGATCTTTGGCCCAGTCAAGGACTACGAGTGCCTGTGCGGCAAGTACAAGCGCCTGAAGCACCGTGGCGTGATCTGCGAGAAGTGCGGTGTTGAAGTCGCGCTGGCAAAAGTTCGTCGTGAGCGCATGGCGCACATCGAGCTGGCCTCGCCTGTTGCCCACATCTGGTTCCTGAAGTCGCTGCCGTCGCGTATCGGCCTGCTGATGGACATGACCCTGCGTGATATCGAACGCGTTCTCTATTTCGAGAGCTATGTCGTTATCGACCCGGGCATGACCACCCTGGAAAAAGGCCAGCTGCTGAACGACGAGCAGTACTTCGAGGCGCTGGAAGAGTTCGGCGATGACTTCGACGCCCGCATGGGTGCCGAGGCCGTCCGCGAACTGCTGCACGCTATCGACCTGGAACACGAGATTGGCCGCCTGCGCGAAGAGATTCCGCAGACCAACTCGGAAACCAAGATCAAGAAGCTGTCCAAGCGACTGAAGCTGATGGAGGCCTTCCAGGGCTCGGGCAACCTGCCTGAGTGGATGGTCCTGACCGTTCTGCCGGTTCTGCCGCCAGACCTGCGTCCACTGGTTCCGCTGGATGGCGGTCGTTTCGCGACCTCCGACCTGAACGACCTGTACCGTCGGGTGATCAACCGTAACAACCGTCTGAAGCGCCTGCTCGACCTGTCTGCGCCTGACATCATCGTGCGCAACGAAAAGCGCATGCTGCAGGAAGCGGTCGACGCACTGCTCGACAACGGCCGTCGCGGCCGCGCCATCACCGGCTCGAACAAGCGTCCTCTGAAATCCCTGGCCGACATGATCAAGGGTAAGCAAGGTCGTTTCCGTCAGAACCTGCTCGGTAAGCGCGTTGACTACTCGGGTCGTTCGGTAATTACCGTAGGTCCGACCCTGCGTCTGCACCAGTGCGGTCTGCCGAAGAAAATGGCCCTCGAGCTGTTCAAGCCGTTCATTTTCGGCAAGCTGGAAATGCGTGGTCTGGCGACCACCATCAAGGCCGCCAAGAAGATGGTCGAGCGCGAGTTGCCAGAGGTGTGGGACGTTCTTGCCGAAGTGATTCGCGAACACCCCGTACTGCTCAACCGTGCACCGACCCTTCACCGTCTGGGTATCCAGGCGTTCGAGCCGGTACTGATCGAAGGCAAGGCCATCCAGCTGCACCCGCTGGTCTGTGCCGCGTACAACGCCGACTTCGACGGTGACCAGATGGCCGTGCACGTGCCGCTGACGCTGGAAGCCCAGCTCGAAGCGCGCGCGCTGATGATGTCGACCAACAACATCCTGTCGCCAGCCAACGGTGAGCCGATCATCGTTCCTTCGCAGGACGTTGTACTGGGTCTGTACTACATGACCCGCGAAGCCATCAATGCCAAGGGCGAAGGTCGCGTATTCGCCGACCTGCAGGAAGTCGACCGCGTATTCCGCGCCGGCGAAGCGGCCCTGCACGCCAAGATCAAGGTTCGTATCAACGAAACCGTGAACGATCGTGATGGCGGCAGCGTCAAGAACACCCGCATCGTCGACACCACTGTCGGCCGTGCACTGCTGTTCCAGGTTGTACCGCCAGGTCTGTCGTACGACGTGGTCAACCAGCCGATGAAGAAAAAGGCGATCTCCAAGCTGATCAACCAGTGCTACCGCGTGGTTGGTTTGAAAGAGACCGTCATCTTCGCTGACCAGCTGATGTACACCGGTTTTGCCTACTCGACCATCTCCGGCGTTTCCATCGGTGTTAACGACTTCGTTATCCCGGATGAAAAAGCCCGCATCATCGGTGCTGCCACCGACGAAGTGAAAGAGATCGAGAGCCAGTACGCCTCCGGCCTGGTAACCCAGGGCGAGAAGTACAACAAGGTCATCGACCTGTGGTCCAAGGCGAACGACGAAGTGTCCAAGGCGATGATGGCCAACCTCTCGAAAGAGAAGGTCATCGACCGCGAAGGCAACGAAGTCGAGCAGGAGTCCTTCAACTCGATGTACATGATGGCTGACTCCGGTGCCCGGGGTTCGGCAGCTCAGATTCGTCAGTTGGCCGGTATGCGTGGTCTGATGGCCAAGCCGGACGGCTCGATCATCGAGACGCCGATCACCGCGAACTTCCGCGAAGGTCTGAGCGTACTGCAGTACTTCATCTCGACTCACGGTGCGCGTAAGGGTCTTGCGGATACCGCGTTGAAAACCGCGAACTCCGGTTACCTGACCCGTCGTCTGGTAGACGTGGCGCAGGATCTGGTGGTTACCGAGATCGACTGTGGCACCGAGCAGGGTCTGGTCATGACCCCGCACATCGAAGGCGGCGACGTTGTAGAGCCGCTGGGTGAGCGCGTACTGGGTCGTGTAATCGCCCGTGACGTGTTCAAGCCTGGCACCGACGACGTCATCGTTCCGGCCGGTACTCTGGTCGACGAGAAGTGGGTCGAGTTCATCGAGCTGAACAGCATCGACGAAGTGATCGTGCGTTCGCCGATCAGCTGCGAAACCCGCTACGGCATCTGCGCCAAGTGCTACGGTCGCGACCTGGCTCGCGGTCACCAGGTGAACATCGGTGAAGCTGTCGGCGTTATCGCTGCACAGTCGATCGGTGAGCCGGGTACCCAGCTGACCATGCGTACGTTCCACATCGGTGGTGCTGCAAGCCGTACCTCGGCTGCCGACAGCGTCCAGGTGAAGAACGGCGGTATGGTTCGTCTGCACAACCTCAAGCAGGTTGAGCGTGCCGACGGCAACCTGGTTGCCGTATCGCGTTCCGGCGAGTTGGCGATTGCCGACGAGTTCGGTCGTGAGCGCGAGCGTTACAAGCTGCCTTACGGCGCCGTGATTTCGGTGAAGGAAGGCGACAAGGTCGACGCTGGCGCCATCGTCGCCAAGTGGGACCCGCACACCCACCCGATCGTTACCGAAATGAAAGGTACCGTGACCTTCGTGGGCATGGAAGAAGGCATCACGATCAAGCGTCAGACCGACGAATTGACCGGCCTGACCAACATCGAGGTTCTGGACGTCAAAGACCGTCCGGCTGCAGGCAAGGAAATCCGTCCTGCAATCAAGATGGTCGACGCCAGCGGCAAGGATCTGCTGTTGCCAGGTACCGACGTACCGGCTCAGTACTTCCTGCCAGCCAACGCCCTGGTCGGTGTGGCTGACGGTGCACAGATCGGTGTTGGTGACGTTATCGCGCGTATCCCGCAAGAAACGTCCAAGACCCGTGACATCACCGGTGGTCTGCCGCGCGTTGCCGACCTGTTCGAAGCGCGCCGTCCGAAAGAAGCCTCGATTCTGGCTGAAGTCAGCGGTACCATCGCCTTCGGTAAAGAGACCAAGGGCAAGCGCCGTCTGGTCATCACCCCGAACGATGGCAGCGATCCGTACGAAGAGCTGATTCCGAAGTGGCGTCACCTGAACGTCTTCGAAGGCGAACAAGTGAACCGCGGCGAAGTCATCTCGGACGGTCCTAGCGATCCGCACGACATTCTGCGTCTGCTGGGTGTTAGCGCGCTGGCCAAGTACATCGTCAACGAGATCCAGGACGTTTACCGTCTGCAAGGCGTGAAGATCAACGACAAGCACATCGAGACCATCCTGCGTCAGATGCTGCGTAAGGTCGAGATTGCCGAGTCGGGTGACTCCAGCTTCATCAAGGGCGACCAGATGGAACTGACCCAGGTACTGGTAGAGAACGAGCGCCTTGGCGCGGAAGACAAGTTTGTCTCCAAGTTCACTCGTGTACTGCTGGGTATCACCAAGGCCTCGCTGTCCACCGAATCGTTCATCTCGGCGGCTTCCTTCCAGGAAACCACCCGCGTACTGACCGAAGCGGCGGTAACCGGCAAGCGCGACTACCTGCGCGGCCTGAAAGAAAACGTGGTCGTGGGTCGTCTGATCCCGGCCGGTACCGGTCTGGCCTACCACAGCGAGCGCAAGCGTCGCCGTGATGCCGACAAGCCGTTGCGTGTTAGCGCCAGTGAAGTGGAAGCTGCACTGACCGAAGCGCTGAACTCCAGCGGCAACTAAAGCGTAGGGCCCTGGCGGCCCTCACCCGATCTTCGCGACATAATCTGTTGCGAAGGGGAGGGTGGGGGATGTCGGGGCCTTGCCTTGACGAGGGGCAAGATCCTCTTTAGACTCTTGTACCCCTAAATTTGGTGGGACTTCGTCCTGCCATTTTGCTTTTCTTGCAAGACAATAGCGTCGCAAGACAACAGTGGAGCTAGTAGATGGCAACTATCAACCAGCTGGTACGTCAGCCGCGTAAGCGTATCGTCGAGAAATCCGACGTTCCTGCGCTGCAGAACTGCCCGCAACGTCGTGGCGTGTGCACCCGTGTGTACACCACCACGCCGAAAAAACCTAACTCGGCACTGCGTAAAGTATGCCGTGTGCGTCTGACCAACGGTTTCGAGGTTTCCTCGTACATCGGTGGTGAAGGCCACAACCTGCAAGAGCACAGCGTGGTACTGATCCGCGGCGGTCGTGTAAAAGACTTGCCAGGTGTTCGTTACCACACCGTTCGCGGCTCCCTGGATACCTCCGGCGTCAAAGGTCGTAACCAAGGTCGTTCGAAGTACGGTACCAAGCGTCCGAAGTAATCGGCCGTTTGCAGCAATTTGCAGTTATCAATTTTATTGAGTCGATAAGAGTAAGGTCGGGCACGCAACCTCTGGGTTCCCTGTCCCGAGCTAACCTGAAGACCGTTTGAGGGCTTATCAATGCCAAGACGTCGTGTAGCAGCCAAGCGTGAGATTCTGGACGATCCAAAATACGGATCGCAGATTCTCGCCAAGTTCATGAACCACGTGATGGAAAGCGGCAAGAAGGCCGTTGCCGAGCGTATCGTTTACGGTGCGCTGGACAAGGTCAAAGAACGCAAGAACAGCGATCCCCTGGAAATCTTCGAGAAAGCTCTCGACGCCATCGCTCCGCTGGTCGAAGTGAAGTCGCGCCGTGTTGGCGGTGCTACTTACCAGGTTCCGGTCGAAGTTCGTCCGTCCCGTCGTAACGCCCTGGCAATGCGCTGGTTGGTAGACTACGCGCGCAAGCGCGGCGAGAAGTCTATGGCCCTGCGCCTGGCCGGCGAATTGCTGGATGCTGCTGAAGGCAAAGGTGCTGCAGTCAAGAAGCGTGAAGACGTACACCGTATGGCCGAAGCCAACAAAGCGTTCTCGCACTACCGCTTCTAATTCAGGCATCACTATTTTTGCGAGGGCTCTATGGCTCGTACTACACCAATCAACCGCTACCGTAACATTGGTATTTGCGCGCACGTTGACGCGGGCAAGACCACTACTACCGAGCGGATCCTGTTCTACACAGGCCTGAGCCACAAACTGGGCGAGGTGCATGATGGCGCCGCGACCACCGACTGGATGGTGCAGGAGCAGGAGCGGGGTATCACCATTACCTCCGCTGCTGTCACTACCTTCTGGAAAGGCTCCAAGGGTCAGTATGACAACTACCGCGTAAACGTCATCGATACCCCCGGCCACGTTGACTTCACCATTGAAGTTGAGCGTTCGCTGCGTGTACTCGACGGCGCTGTCGTTGTGTTCTGCGGTACCTCCGGCGTTGAGCCACAGTCCGAAACCGTATGGCGTCAAGCCAACAAGTACGGCGTTCCACGTGTTGTATACGTGAACAAGATGGACCGTGCCGGTGCCAACTTCCTGCGCGTCGTAGGTCAGATCAAGAACCGTCTGGGTCACACCCCGGTTCCTGTTCAGCTGGCCATCGGTTCGGAAGAGAACTTCCAGGGTCAGGTCGATCTGATCAAGATGAAGGCTATCTACTGGAACGAAGACGACAAAGGCACCACCTATCGCGAGGAAGAAATTCCTGCCGATATGCTGGAGCTGGCTCAAGAGTGGCGCTCCAACATGGTTGAAGCGGCTGCCGAGTCCAGCGAAGAGCTGATGAACAAGTACCTGGAAGGCGAAGAGCTGACCGTCGAAGAAATCAAAGCCGGTCTGCGCGCGCGTACCCTGGCCAGCGAGATCGTTCCGGCTGTCTGTGGTTCGTCGTTCAAGAACAAGGGCGTTCCCCTGGTTCTCGACGCCGTTATCGACTTCCTGCCTGCTCCTACCGAGATTCCTGCGATCAAGGGTATCCACCCTGACCTGATCGAGAAGCCAAAGGAAGAGCTGGTCGACGCCGACTACGACGAGCGTCATGCCGACGACAACGAGCCGTTCTCGGCTCTGGCGTTCAAGATTGCCACCGACCCGTTCGTTGGTACTCTGACTTTTGTCCGTGTTTACTCGGGTATGCTGCAGTCCGGCGACTCCGTGATCAACTCGGTCAAGGGCAAGAAAGAGCGCGTTGGTCGTATGGTGCAGATGCACGCCAACCAGCGTGAAGAAATCAAGGAAGTACTGGCCGGCGACATCGCTGCTCTGATCGGCATGAAGGACGTCACCACTGGTGACACCCTGTGCAACGCCGACAAGCCGATCATCCTCGAGCGTATGGACTTCCCTGAGCCTGTGATTTCGGTAGCTGTCGAGCCGAAAACCAAGCAGGACCAGGAAAAGATGGGTATCGCACTGGGCAAGCTGGCTCAGGAAGACCCGTCGTTCCGCGTCAAGACCGACGAAGAAACCGGCCAGACCATCATCTCGGGTATGGGCGAGCTTCACCTGGACATCCTCGTTGACCGCATGAAGCGCGAATTCAACGTCGAAGCCAACATCGGTAAGCCGCAGGTTTCCTATCGCGAGCAGATCACCAAAGACAACGTCGAAATCGAAGGCAAGTTCGTTCGTCAGTCCGGTGGTCGCGGTCAGTTCGGTCACTGCTGGATCCGCTTCTCGCAGCCAGACGTGGACGCACACGGCAACATCACCGAAGGCCTGGTTTTCACCAACGAGGTTGTGGGTGGTGTGGTTCCGAAGGAATACATCCCGGCGATCCAGAAGGGTATCGAAGAGCAGATGAAGAACGGCATCGTTGCCGGCTATCCGCTGATCGGCCTGAAGGCAACCGTGTTTGATGGTTCCTACCACGACGTCGACTCTAACGAGATGGCGTTCAAGGTGGCGGCCTCCATGGCGACCAAGCAACTCGCAGCCAAAGGCGGCGGTAAGGTGCTTGAGCCGATCATGAAGGTAGAAGTTGTGACCCCTGAGGACTACATGGGTGACGTGATGGGTGACCTGAACCGTCGTCGTGGTCTGATCCAGGGTATGGAAGATTCGGTGTCCGGCAAGGTTGTCCGTGCTGAAGTTCCGCTCGGAGAGATGTTCGGTTATGCGACCGACGTTCGTTCCATGTCCCAGGGTCGCGCGAGCTACTCCATGGAATTCTCCAAATACGCTGAGGCTCCGTCGAACATCGTCGAAGCGCTCGTTAAAAAACAAGGCTGATTCAGTCCTTTAGGCTAGGAGTTAATTGTCGTGGCTAAAGAAAAATTTGATCGTTCCCTTCCGCACGTCAACGTTGGCACCATCGGTCACGTTGACCACGGTAAAACCACTCTGACCGCAGCTCTGACTCGCGTCTGCTCCGAAGTTTTCGGTTCCGCAGTCGTTGAATTCGACAAGATCGACAGCGCTCCAGAAGAGAAAGCTCGCGGTATCACCATCAACACCGCTCACGTTGAGTACAACTCGACCATTCGTCACTACGCTCACGTCGACTGCCCAGGTCACGCTGACTACGTGAAGAACATGATCACCGGTGCTGCCCAGATGGACGGCGCGATCCTGGTTTGCTCGGCTGCCGATGGTCCGATGCCACAAACCCGTGAGCACATCCTGCTGTCCCGTCAGGTTGGCGTTCCGTACATCGTGGTCTTCCTGAACAAGGCTGACCTGGTAGACGACGCTGAGCTGCTGGAACTGGTCGAGATGGAAGTTCGCGACCTGCTGTCCACCTACGACTTCCCAGGCGACGATACCCCGATCATCATCGGTTCGGCTCGTATGGCGCTGGAAGGCAAAGACGACAACGAAATGGGCACCACCGCTGTCAAGAAGCTGGTTGAGACTCTGGATACCTACATCCCAGAGCCTGAGCGCGCTATCGACAAGCCGTTCCTGATGCCAATCGAAGACGTATTCTCGATCTCGGGTCGTGGTACCGTTGTTACCGGTCGTATCGAGCGTGGCATCGTCCGCGTTCAAGACGCCCTGGAAATCGTTGGTCTGCGTGACACCACCACCACCACCTGCACCGGTGTTGAGATGTTCCGCAAGCTGCTGGACGAAGGTCGTGCTGGCGAGAACTGCGGCGTGCTGCTGCGCGGCACCAAGCGTGACGACGTTGAGCGTGGCCAGGTTCTGGTCAAGCCAGGTTCGGTCAAGCCGCACACCAAGTTCACCGCAGAAGTCTATGTTCTGAGCAAGGAAGAAGGCGGCCGTCACACTCCGTTCTTCAAAGGCTACCGTCCACAGTTCTACTTCCGTACTACTGACGTGACTGGTAACTGCGAGCTGCCAGAAGGCGTTGAAATGGTAATGCCAGGTGACAACATCCAGATGACTGTCACTCTGATCAAGACCATCGCGATGGAAGACGGTCTGCGCTTCGCTATCCGTGAAGGCGGTCGTACCGTCGGCGCCGGCGTCGTAGCCAAAATCATCGAGTAATCGTTGATCGTTTAGAAAGGCCCCCGCTTTTGCGGGGGCTTTTTTATTGGGTTGACACTCAGTGGGGGTGTCTATAGAATCACGCCTCCTTTTAACGGGCGTAGTGCGCCCGGTGGGAATAGCAGCCTGGAGTCTGAAATCCAATGCAAAATCAGCAAATCCGTATCAGGTTGAAGGCTTTTGACCATCGCCTGATCGACCAATCCACCCAGGAAATCGTGGAAACCGCGAAACGTACTGGTGCTCAAGTGCGTGGTCCAATTCCACTGCCTACCCGTAAAGAGCGGTTCACCGTTCTGGTCTCCCCGCACGTCAACAAAGACGCGCGTGACCAGTACGAGATCCGTACTCATAAGCGCGTACTGGACATCGTCCAGCCAACGGATAAAACCGTTGATGCTCTTATGAAGCTCGATCTTGCGGCAGGCGTGGAAGTGCAGATCAGCCTCGGCTAAGACTCGGGTCTTAGTCGTGTAACGCTCTGAAATGGGCGGCCATAGCGGGTGAAAGCCCCGTACACTCATGAGGTTTACAACATGACTATTGGTGTAGTCGGTCGTAAATGCGGTATGACCCGTATTTTCACCGAAGAAGGTGTCTCCATTCCGGTCACGGTCATTGAGATCGAGCCGAATCGCGTCACCCAGTTCAAAACCGAAGAAACTGATGGCTATCGCGCAGTGCAAGTCACTGTTGGCGAGCGTCGCGCTTCGCGTGTGACTGCTGCTCAAGCAGGTCACTTCGCTAAAGCGAACGTTGCCGCTGGTCGCGGTGTCTGGGAATTCCGTCTTGAAGAAGGCGAGTACCAGGCTGGCGACTTGATCAATGCAGAAATCTTCGCTGCTGGCCAAATGGTAGACGTTACCGGTCAGTCGAAAGGTAAAGGCTTTGCCGGTACCATCAAGCGTTGGAATTTCCGCGGTCAAGACAATACCCACGGTAACTCCGTTTCCCACCGCGTCCCGGGCTCTATCGGCCAGTGCCAGACTCCTGGTCGTGTATTCAAGGGCAAAAAAATGTCCGGTCACATGGGCGCCGAGCGCGTGACCGTTCAGTCCCTCGAAGTAGTGCGCGTCGACGCTGAACGCAATCTGTTGCTGGTCAAGGGTGCCGTTCCTGGCGCTACTGGCGGCAATCTGGTTGTGCGTCCGGCTGCCAAGGCTCGCGGTTAAGGGGAAGCTGACATGCAACTAAATGTAAATGACGCTCAAGCGATCGAAGTTTCCGAACTGACTTTCGGCGGCGAATTCAACGAGACGCTGGTACACCAAGCAGTCGTGGCCTACATGGCCGGCGGCCGTCAGGGCACCAAGCAGCAGAAAACCCGTTCCGACGTTGCTGGTGGCGGCAAGCGCCCATGGCGTCAGAAAGGCACTGGCCGCGCTCGTGCCGGTACTATCCGTAGCCCAATCTGGCGTGGCGGCGGTACCACTTTCGCAGCTCGTCCTCAAGACCACTCGCAGAAGCTCAACAAGAAGATGTACCGCGCAGCAATGCGTTCCATCCTCGCCGAGCTGGTGCGTACCGACCGTCTGGTCGTGGTTCAGGACTTCGCTGTTGAAGCACCGAAAACCAAAGACCTGCTGAACAAACTGAACGGCATGGGTCTGAGCGACGTACTGATCGTTTCTGATGCTGTTGATCAGAATCTGTACCTGGCTGCTCGCAACCTGCCGCACGTCGACGTACGTGACGTACAGGGTTCCGATCCGGTCAGTCTGATCGCATACGACAAGGTGTTGATCACCGTGTCGGCCGTGAAGAAATTCGAGGAGCTGCTGGGATGAACCAGGAACGCGTATTTAAAGTTCTACTTGGCCCGCACGTTTCCGAGAAGGCCACGGTTCTGGCTGACAAGAAAGGCCAGTTCGTTTTCAAGGTTGCTACCGACGCAACCAAGCTGGAAATCAAGAAGGCCGTCGAAAGCCTGTTCAGCGTGAAAGTGGAAAGCGTGACTACCCTGAACGTTCTGGGTAAGACCAAGCGTACCGCTCGCGGTCTGGGCAAGCGTAATGACTGGAAGAAGGCGATCATCTCCCTTCAACCCGGCCAAGATCTCGATTTCAGCAGCAGTGCTGAGTAAGGAAGGGGTGCATCATGGCAATCGTTAAATGCAAACCGACTTCCCCTGGCCGCCGTTTCGTGGTCAAGGTGGTCAACAAGGAGCTGCATAAAGGCGCTCCTCACGCACCGCTGCTCGAGAAGAAATCGAAGTCTGGTGGTCGTAACAACAATGGCCGCATCACTACGCGTCACGTAGGTGGTGGTCATAAGCAGCATTACCGTATGGTCGACTTCCGTCGCAACGACAAGGACGGCATCGTCGCCACTGTCGAGCGTATCGAATACGACCCGAACCGTACTGCTCACATCGCACTGCTCTGCTACGCAGACGGCGAGCGCCGCTACATCATCGCCCCTAAAGGCGTGAGTGCTGGCGACCAGCTGATCGCAGGTGCTCTGGCTCCAATCAAGCCAGGCAACTCCCTGCAACTGCGCAACATTCCAGTGGGTAGCACCATTCACGGCATCGAACTGAAGCCGGGCAAAGGTGCACAGATCGCTCGTTCCGCTGGTGCTTCGGCTCAGCTGATCGCTCGCGAAGGTGTCTATGTGACCCTGCGTCTGCGCTCTGGTGAAATGCGTAAAGTCCTGGCTGAGTGCCGTGCGACCCTGGGCGAAGTCTCGAACTCCGAGCACAGCCTGCGTTCGCTGGGTAAAGCTGGTGCCAAACGCTGGCGTGGCGTTCGCCCAACCGTTCGTGGTGTTGCCATGAACCCGGTTGACCACCCACATGGTGGTGGTGAAGGTCGTACCTCCGGTGGTCGTCATCCGGTATCGCCATGGGGCTTCCCGACTAAGGGCGCGAAGACTCGTGGTAATAAGCGTACCGACAAAATGATCGTCCGTCGTCGCAAGTAAATAGAGGGATACGACAGTGCCACGTTCTCTGAAAAAAGGTCCTTTTATCGATCTTCACCTACTGAAGAAGATCGAAGTGGCGGCGGAAAAGAACGATCGCAAACCAGTTAAGACCTGGTCGCGCCGTTCGATGATCCTGCCACAAATGGTCGGTCTGACCATCGCGGTACACAACGGTCGCCAACACGTCCCAGTTCTCGTGAACGAAGACATGGTCGGCCATAAACTGGGCGAGTTCGCCGGTACCCGCACCTACCGCGGGCACGTGGCTGACAAGAAAGCCAAGCGTTAAGGGGTAAGGAAATGGAAGTAGCCGCTAAGTTGTCGGGCGCTCGCATCTCCGCCCAGAAAGCCCGCTTGGTCGCCGACCAGATCCGCGGGAAGAAGGTGGGCGAAGCGCTCAACCTGTTGGCCTTCAGCAGCAAAAAAGCCGCTGAAATCATGAAGAAAGTCCTCGAGTCGGCCGTAGCCAACGCCGAGCATAACGAAGGCGCAGACGTTGATGACCTGAAGGTCTCCACCGTTTTCGTCAACGAAGGGCGTTCGCTGAAGCGCATCATGCCGCGTGCCAAAGGCCGCGCTGATCGCATCGTCAAGCGGTCTTGCCATATCACTGTCAAGGTTGCGGACAAGTAACGGAGTCGATCAGATGGGTCAGAAAGTACATCCCACTGGCATTCGCCTGGGAATCGTCAAGGAGCACACCTCCGTCTGGTACGCAGACGGTCGGACTTATGCGGACTATTTGCTCGCAGATCTGAATGTGCGTGAGTACCTCCAAGACAAACTAAAAAGCGCGTCCGTTAGCCGTATCGATATCCATCGTCCGGCTCAAACTGCACGCATCACCATCCACACCGCTCGTCCAGGTATCGTTATCGGGAAGAAAGGTGAAGATGTTGAGAAACTGCGTCAGGACCTGACCAAGCAAATGGGTGTGCCTGTGCACATCAATATCGAAGAGATCCGCAAGCCGGAACTCGACGGTATGCTGGTAGCTCAGAGCGTAGCTCAGCAGCTGGAGCGTCGTGTGATGTTCCGTCGCGCCATGAAGCGCGCCGTACAGAACGCCATGCGTATTGGTGCCAAGGGCATCAAGATCCAGGTGAGCGGTCGTCTCGGCGGTGCTGAAATCGCACGTACTGAATGGTATCGCGAAGGTCGTGTGCCACTGCACACCCTGCGTGCCGACATCGACTATGCCACTTACGAAGCTCACACCACTTACGGTGTGATCGGTGTGAAGGTTTGGATTTTCAAAGGCGAAGTTATTGGTGGTCGCCAAGAAGAACTGAAACCACAAGCACCAGCGCCTCGTAAAAAAGCTGCTAAGTAAGGGGTACGCCAAATGTTGCAACCAAAGCGTACAAAATTCCGCAAGCAGATGACTGGCCACAACCGTGGTCTGGCACTGCGCGGTAGCAAAGTCAGCTTCGGCGAGTTTGCTCTGAAAGCTGTTGCTCGCGGTCGTCTCACCGCTCGCCAGATCGAATCGGCACGTCGTGCCCTGACCCGTCACGTAAAACGTGGCGGCAAGATCTGGATCCGTGTATTCCCGGACAAGCCGATCTCCAAGAAGCCTCTCGAAGTGCGGATGGGTAAAGGTAAGGGTTCCGTGGAGTACTGGGTTGCCCAGATCCAGCCAGGCAAGGTCCTGTACGAGATCGAGGGTGTTTCTGAAGAGCTGGCGCGTGAGGCATTCGCCTTGGCGGCTGCAAAGCTGCCTCTCGCCACCTCCTTTGTTAAGCGGACGGTGATGTGATGAAAGCGAATGAACTTCGTGAAAAATCAGCACAGCAGCTGAACGAGCAACTGCTCGGCTTGCTGCGCGACCAGTTCAATCTGCGTATGCAGAAGGCAACTGGCCAGTTGGGGCAGTCGCACCTGCTCTCGCAAGTTAAGCGTGACATCGCTCGCGTGAAAACTGTGCTCAACCAGCAGGCAGGTAAGTGATCATGGCTGAAGCTGAAAAAACCGTCCGTACGCTGACTGGCCGTGTCGTCAGCGACAAGATGGACAAAACCATCACCGTACTGATCGAGCGTCGCGTAAAGCACCCGATCTACGGTAAATACGTTAAGCGTTCGACTAAGCTGCACGCGCACGACGAAACCAACCAGTGCCACATCGGCGACAAGGTCTCCATCCGCGAGACTCGTCCGCTGGCCAAGACCAAGTCCTGGGCACTGGTTGAAGTTCTCGAACGCGCTGTTGAAGTCTAAGGGCTAGGGGTCGGAGAAATTTTATGATTCAGACTCAATCCATGCTCGATGTGGCCGATAACAGCGGCGCTCGTCGCGTCATGTGCATCAAGGTGCTCGGCGGTTCGCACCGTCGCTACGCCGGTATCGGTGACATCATCAAGGTAACCGTCAAGGAAGCAATTCCTCGCGGTAAAGTGAAGAAAGGCCAGGTGATGACTGCTGTTGTAGTCCGCACTCGCCACGGTGTCCGTCGTGCTGACGGCTCCATCATCCGCTTTGATGGCAATGCTGCTGTTCTGCTGAACAACAAGCAAGAGCCGATCGGCACCCGTATCTTTGGGCCAGTGACCCGTGAACTTCGTACTGAGAAGTTCATGAAGATCGTCTCGCTCGCCCCAGAAGTGCTGTAAGGAGATCCGACATGCAAAAGATTCGTCGTGACGACGAGATCATCGTGATCGCCGGCAAAGACAAAGGTAAGCGCGGTAAGGTGCTCAAGGTTCTCGCTGACGACCGTCTGGTCGTTGGTGGGATCAACCTGGTGAAGCGTCATACCAAGCCTAACCCTATGTCGGGCGTACAAGGCGGTATCGTCGAGAAAGAAGCGCCACTGCACGCTTCCAACGTCGCCATCTTCAACGGCGAAACCAACAAGGCTGACCGCGTTGGTTTCAAAGTAGAAGAAGGCAAAAAAATTCGTGTCTTCAAGTCGACCCAAAAAGCGGTTGATGCTTGAACACTGCTAGGTAGAAGACCATGGCACGACTGAAAGAGATTTACCGGAAGGAAATTGCTCCCAAGCTTAAGGAAGAACTTAAGCTGGCGAACGTGATGGAAGTTCCGCGCGTTACCAAGATCACCCTGAACATGGGTCTGGGCGAAGCTGTCGGCGACAAGAAAGTCATCGAGCACGCTGTAGCTGACCTCGAGAAGATCACCGGTCAAAAAGCCGTTGTGACTTTCGCTCGGAAATCCATCGCGGGCTTCAAAGTCCGTGAGGGCTGGCCGATCGGCGTCAAAGTCACTCTGCGCCGTGATCGTATGTACGAATTCCTGGACCGCCTGCTGGCGATCTCCCTGCCTCGGGTTCGCGACTTCCGCGGCCTGAATGCCAAGTCCTTCGACGGTCGTGGCAACTACAGCATGGGCGTGAAAGAGCAGATCATCTTCCCGGAAATCGACTACGACAAGATCGATGCTCTGCGCGGTCTGGACATTACCCTGACCACCACTGCTCGTACGGATGACGAAGGTCGCGCTCTGCTGCGCGCTTTCAAATTCCCGTTCCGCAACTGATTGGAGTAGGAAAATGGCCAAGAAGAGCATGAAAAACCGCGAGCTGAAGCGTCAGCTCACGGTTGCTAAATACGCCAAGAAGCGTGCTGAGCTCAAAGCTACCATCGTTAATCTGAATGCAACTCCAGAAGAACGTTGGGCAGCCTCGATCGCTCTGCAGAAGCAGCCACGTGACGCAAGCGCCTCGCGCATGCGTAACCGCTGCCGCATCACCGGTCGTCCACACGGCGTTTACCGCAAGTTCGGCCTCGGCCGTAACAAGCTGCGTGAAGCAGCAATGCGCGGTGACGTTCCAGGTCTGGTCAAAGCCAGCTGGTAAGACGTACCGGCAGGGCCCTGGCGGCGGGGGAGTGATCTTCCGACCGCCGGTGATCTTGCAACGAAACAAGCCCCTTATGGGGCTTGTTTCGTTTCTGGGATGTGTCTAGAATGACCGGCTCACCTGAGCCCGGGTTTTTTGCCCGTTGTGTTCAGGTGACTGTAGTAGCCGAAAGGCTAATTTTACTTGTATCAGGAGCGTCTAGCCCATGAGTATGCAGGACCCGTTAGCGGACATGCTAACTCGAATCCGTAATGCCCAGATGGCTGAAAAGTCCGTCGTAAGCATGCCGTCCTCGACCCTGAAGGTGGCTGTAGCCAAAGTTCTGAAAGACGAAGGTTACATCGCGGGTTATCAGGTCAGCAGTGAAGTCAAACCTTCGCTGTCCATCGAGCTGAAATACTTCGAAGGCCGTCCGGTCATCGAGGAAGTCAAGCGCGTAAGTCGTCCAGGCCTGCGTCAGTACAAGTCCGTCGAAGAACTGCCGAAAGTACGTGGCGGTCTGGGCGTGTCTATCGTCTCCACCAACAAAGGTGTGATGACTGATCGTGCTGCGCGCGCTGCCGGTGTCGGCGGCGAAGTACTCTGCACAGTGTTCTAAGGGGGGATAAGCATGTCTCGCGTCGCTAAGAACCCCGTTAAGCTGCCAGCCGGTGTCGAAGTCAAATTCGTCGGCCAACAGCTTTCGGTGAAGGGTGCCAAGGGCACTCTCGAACTGAACGTTCACTCGTCCGTTGAAGTTGTTGAAGAAGCTGGTGAGCTGCGTTTCGCTGCTCGCAACGGCGACCAACAAACTCGCGCAATGGCCGGCACTACCCGTGCACTCGTGAACAACATGGTCCAGGGCGTAAGCCAAGGCTTCGAGCGCAAGCTCCAGCTGGTCGGTGTTGGTTACAAGGCGCAAGCCAAGGGCACCGTGCTGAACCTGGCGCTCGGCTTCTCGCACCCAGTGGATTATGAACTGCCTGAGGGCATCACCGCTGAGACCCCTAGCCAGACCGACATCCTGATCAAGGGTATCGACAAGCAGCTGGTAGGTCAGGTGGCCGCTGAAATCCGCGACTTCCGTCCACCAGAGCCGTACAAAGGCAAGGGTGTGCGTTACGCGGACGAAGTCGTCCGTCGTAAAGAAGCCAAGAAGAAGTAGGGCATAGCAAATGACCGACAAAAAAGTTACTCGACTGCGTCGCGCTCGCAAAGCACGCCTGAAAATGCACGAACTCGAAGTCGTGCGTCTCTGCGTGTTCCGCTCCTCGCAGCACATCTATGCCCAGGTCATTTCGGCCGACGGCAGCAAAGTCCTGGCCAGCGCCTCGACTTTGGACAAAGACCTGCGTGATGGCGCCACTGGCAACATCGACGCGGCCACTAAGGTTGGCAAGCTGGTAGCTGAGCGCGCGAAAGCCGCCGGTGTATCTCAAGTTGCCTTTGACCGTTCTGGCTTCAAGTACCACGGCCGCGTTAAAGCGCTGGCAGATGGTGCTCGTGAAGGCGGACTGGAGTTCTAAGTTATGTCAAATAACGATCAAAAGCGCGACGAAGGCTACATCGAGAAGCTGGTTCAAGTTAACCGCGTAGCCAAAACCGTAAAAGGCGGCCGTATCTTCACCTTCACCGCGTTGACCGTGGTAGGTGATGGCAAGGGTCGCGTTGGTTTCGGCCGTGGCAAATCGCGCGAAGTACCTGCTGCGATCCAGAAAGCCATGGAAGCTGCCCGTCGCAACATGATTCAGGTAGACCTGAACGGCACCACTCTGCAGTACGCCACCAAGTCCGCCCACGGCGCTTCGAAGGTGTACATGCAGCCTGCTTCCGACGGTACCGGTATCATCGCCGGTGGCGCGATGCGTGCTGTCCTGGAAGTTGCTGGCGTTCAGAACGTCCTGGCCAAGTGCTACGGCTCGACCAACCCAGTGAACGTGGTTCATGCCACTTTCAAGGGTCTGAAGGCTATGCAATCTCCTGAATCCATTGCTGCCAAGCGCGGCAAGAGCGTCGAGGAGATCCGCTGATCATGGCTACCGTCAAAGTAACGCTGATCAAAAGCACCGCCGGCCGTCTCCCTAACCACAAACTGTGTGTTAAGGGTCTGGGTCTGCGCCGCATCGGTCACACTGTAGAAGTCCTGGATACTCCCGAGAATCGCGGGATGATCAACAAGGCTTACTACATGCTGCGCGTCGAGGGTTAATCGATGAAACTCAATGATCTGAGTCCAGCGCCGGGTTCCCGTCGCGAGAAGCATCGTCCGGGTCGTGGTATCGGTAGTGGTTTGGGCAAGACCGGTGGCCGCGGCCACAAAGGTCAGACCTCCCGCTCCGGTGGCACCATCGCTCCAGGCTTTGAAGGCGGTCAACAGCCGCTGCACCGTCGTCTGCCGAAATTCGGCTTCGTTTCCCTGAAAGCCATGGACCGCGCAGAAGTGCGTCTGTCCGAGCTGGCCAAAGTGGAAGGCGACGTTGTCACCGTGCAATCCTTGAAGGATGCCAACGTGATTAACCAAAACGTACAGCGTGTGAAAATCATGCTGTCCGGCGAAGTTACTCGCGCGGTCACCATCAAGGGTATCGCAGCCACCAAAGGTGCGCGTGCGGCTATCGAAGCAGCTGGCGGCAAGTTCGAGGAATAAATGGCTAAGCAAGGTGCTCTCTCTTCGCTCGGTAAAGGCGGGATGTCTGAACTTTGGGCTCGTCTGCGTTTTCTGTTTCTGGCGATCATCGTCTATCGGATAGGCGCACACATCCCAGTTCCAGGCATCAACCCGGACCGGCTGGCGGAACTGTTTCGACAGAATGAGGGGACCATTCTTAGCTTGTTCAACATGTTTTCCGGTGGCGCGCTGGAACGGATGAGCATCTTTGCACTGGGGATCATGCCGTACATTTCGGCATCGATCATCATGCAGCTGATGACCGCCGTCAGCCCGCAGCTGGAGCAGTTGAAGAAGGAAGGTGAAGCTGGCCGTCGCAAGATCAGCCAGTACACCCGCTACGGCACCGTTATCCTGGCGCTGGTCCAGGCTGTTGGCATGTCCATCGGCCTGGCCGGTCAGGGTGTAGCGTTTTCTGCTGACTTTGGCTTCCATTTCGTCGCTGTCTCCACGTTTGTGGCAGGTGCGATGTTCATGATGTGGCTGGGTGAGCAAATCACGGAGCGCGGTGTAGGCAACGGTATCTCGATGTTGATTTTCGCAGGTATCGTCGCCGGTCTTCCGAGAGCAATCGGGCAGTCTTTCGAGTCTGCACGTACGGGCGATATCAACATTTTCGCTCTGGTCGCTATCGGTTTGCTGGCAGTAGCGATTATCGGTTTTGTGGTGTTCATTGAGCGTGGTCAGCGTCGAATCGCCGTTCACTACGCCAAGCGTCAGCAGGGCCGCAAGGTCTTCGCTGCGCAGACTAGCCACTTGCCGCTGAAGGTGAACATGGCCGGGGTCATCCCAGCCATCTTCGCAAGCAGCATTTTGCTGTTCCCGGCTTCGCTGGGTGCCTGGTTTGGTCAGTCTGAAGGTATGGGCTGGCTGCAGGACATCTCGCAGTCGATCGCTCCTGGTCAGCCGTTGAATATTCTGCTGTTTAGTGCAGGGATTATTTTCTTCTGCTTCTTCTATACGGCGTTGATGTTCAATCCGAAAGACGTAGCGGAAAACCTGAAGAAGTCCGGTGCCTTTATTCCGGGCATCCGTCCAGGCGAGCAGTCGGCGCGCTACATTGATGGCGTTCTGACCCGCTTGACCATGTTCGGTGCTCTTTATATGACGGCCGTGTGTCTGTTGCCCCAGTTCCTGGTGGTAGCGGCAAACGTTCCGTTCTACCTTGGCGGGACCTCGTTGCTGATTGTGGTAGTGGTTGTGATGGACTTCATGTCCCAAGTACAATCGCACCTCGTTTCGCACCAGTACGAATCCCTGATGAAGAAAGCCAACCTGAAAGGCTACGGTGGCAGCGGAATGCTGCGCTGAGAGACCCTTAAGGTTCGAGGAGTTGGTGATGAAAGTTCGTGCATCGGTGAAAAAGCTGTGCCGTAACTGCAAAATTATTCGCCGCGAAGGTGTTGTGCGAGTGATTTGCAGCGCGGAACCACGTCACAAGCAGCGCCAAGGCTGAGTGTGATCTGTGCTTCAAACCCAGCAGCTAGTGCGCTGCTGGGTTGATTATTTGTTTCTACAGCGATATTATCTCGCGCCCTATTTCTTGGCTTCCGGGGCGTAGGTAGCTGTCAATTGGAGTCCCACTGAATGGCCCGTATTGCAGGCGTTAACATTCCAGATAACAAGCACACTGTTATCTCGCTGACCTACATCTATGGTGTCGGTCGCACAACTGCACAGAAAATCTGTGCAGACACTGGGGTCAACCCAGCCGTGAAGATCAAAGATCTGAGCGACGAGCAGATTGAACAGCTGCGTAGCGAAGTTGCGAAGTTCACCACTGAAGGTGACCTGCGTCGCGACATCAACATGAAAATCAAGCGGTTGATGGACCTGGGTTGCTACCGCGGCCTGCGTCATCGTCGGGGTCTGCCAGTACGCGGTCAGCGTACCAAGACCAACGCGCGTACCCGTAAAGGTCCGCGTAAGCCGATCCGCAAGTAATCGCACCAGCGAATCGACAGGAATATAGACATGGCAAAACCTGCTGCTCGTCCTCGTAAAAAAGTTAAAAAGACAGTGGTTGATGGCATCGCCCACATCCATGCGTCCTTTAACAACACCATCGTGACCATTACCGATCGTCAAGGTAACGCCCTGTCCTGGGCTACCTCCGGCGGTTCGGGTTTCCGCGGTTCCCGTAAGTCCACCCCGTTCGCTGCTCAAGTAGCTGCTGAGCGTGCTGGTCAAGCTGCGCTGGAATATGGTCTGAAGAACCTCGACGTCAACGTCAAGGGTCCAGGTCCAGGTCGTGAGTCCGCTGTTCGTGCTCTGAACGGCTGTGGCTACAAGATCGCCAGCATCACCGACGTGACGCCAATCCCGCATAACGGGTGCCGTCCGCCGAAGAAGCGCCGCGTGTAATCAGGAGACAGATAAATGGCACGTTACATTGGTCCAAAATGCAAACTGTCTCGTCGTGAAGGCACCGATCTGTTCCTGAAGAGCGGCGTTCGCGCTCTGGAATCGAAGTGCAACATCGAAGCAGCCCCAGGTATTCACGGTCAGCGCCGTGGTCGTCAGTCCGACTACGGCACCCAGCTGCGTGAAAAGCAAAAAGTCCGTCGTATCTACGGCGTGCTCGAGCGTCAGTTCAGCGGTTACTACAAGCAAGCGGCCTCCTCGAAGGGCGCTACTGGTGAGAACCTGCTGCAACTGCTCGAATGCCGTCTGGATAACGTCGTTTATCGTATGGGCTTTGGCGCTACTCGTGCCGAATCCCGTCAGCTGGTTTCGCACAAAGCGATCAGCGTTAACGGCAAGACTGTAAACGTTCCGTCCTACCAAGTTCGTCCGGGTGACGTGGTCGCGGTTCGCGAGAAGTCGCTGAACCAGCTGCGCATTGTTCAAGCCCTTGAACTGTGCGCCCAGCGTGGCCGCGTTGAGTGGGTAGATGTAGACACCGCGAAGAAGTCGGGCGTTTTCAAGAACGTTCCTGCTCGCAGTGATCTGTCTGCCGACATCAACGAAAGCCTGATTGTCGAGCTCTACTCCAAGTAAGGGCTAGAAAATAGGTGCATCCATGCAGATTTCGGTAAATGAGTTCCTGACGCCCCGCCACATCGATGTGCAGGTCGTCAGTCCAACCCGCGCTAAAATCACTCTCGAGCCTCTCGAGCGTGGTTTTGGCCATACCCTGGGCAACGCGCTGCGCCGCATCCTGTTGTCCTCCATGCCTGGCTGTGCAGTAGTCGAGGCCGAGATCGACGGTGTACTCCACGAGTACTCCGCCATCGAAGGTGTTCAGGAAGACGTCATTGAAATCCTGTTGAACCTGAAAGGCCTGGCTATCAAACTGCACGGTCGTGACGAAGTTACGCTGACCTTGTCGAAGAAGGGTTCGGGGGTGGTTACCGCTGCCGATATTCAGCTGGATCATGATGTCGAGATCGTTAACCCCGATCACGTAATCGCTAACCTGGCGTCCAATGGCGCCTTGAACATGAAGCTCACCGTAGCTCGTGGTCGTGGTTATGAACCGGCCGATTCGCGTCAGAGCGATGAAGACGAAAGCCGCAGCATTGGTCGCTTGCAGCTCGACTCTTCGTTCAGCCCGGTTCGCCGTATCGCATACGTGGTGGAAAACGCCCGTGTCGAGCAGCGTACTAACCTGGACAAGCTGGTTATTGATCTGGAAACCAACGGTACTCTGGATCCTGAAGAGGCAATCCGTCGTGCTGCAACCATCCTGCAACAGCAGTTGGCTGCATTCGTCGACCTCAAGGGTGACAGCGAACCAGTGGTAGTCGAACAGGAAGACGAGATCGATCCGATCCTGCTTCGTCCGGTTGACGATCTGGAATTGACCGTGCGTTCGGCCAACTGCCTTAAGGCGGAGAACATTTACTACATCGGTGACCTGATTCAGCGTACCGAAGTAGAACTGTTGAAGACTCCGAACCTGGGCAAGAAATCCTTGACCGAAATCAAGGACGTTCTGGCCTCCCGTGGTCTGTCCCTCGGCATGCGCCTCGACAACTGGCCGCCTGCAAGTCTTAAGAAGGACGACAAGGCGACTGCCTGATCGTCGTAATCACCGAACGTAGTGTTTGGTAAGGAATGAACCCATGCGTCATCGTAAAAGTGGACGTCACCTGAGCCGTACCAGCTCTCACCGTAAGGCCATGTTCCAGAACATGGCGGTGTCGCTGTTCGAGCACGAGCTGATCAAAACTACTCTGCCAAAAGCCAAGGAACTGCGCCGCGTTGCCGAGCCGCTGATCACCTTGGCCAAGGAAGACAGCGTTGCTAACCGTCGTCTGGCTTTCGACCGTACCCGTTCGAAAGAAATCGTCGGTAAGCTGTTCAACGATCTGGGCAAGCGCTATGCCACCCGTCAGGGCGGCTACCTGCGTATCCTCAAGTGCGGTTTCCGCGCTGGCGATAACGCACCTATGGCGTACGTCGAGCTGGTTGATCGTCCTGTTGGTGGCTCGGTTGAAGCTGCTGAGTAAGGCGAACAGTCTGTAACAAGGAACCGGGCCCAGTGCCCGGTTTTTTGTTTCTGCATGAATTGAAATAATCTATTGATCTCAGTCATGTAATGAATTTGATGGTGTCATGTTCCTGGTCGATACTTCTGTCTACGCCGATTAGCCGGCCGCAAAAGTCTGATTAAGGAGAGAGTGCATGAGCCAGAACAAAACGCTGACCACCGCCAGTGGCGCGCCGGTCGCCGACAACCAGAACTCGCGTTCGGCAGGCCCGCGGGGTCCGTTGTTGCTGGAAGACTTCCACCTGATTGAAAAGCTTGCGCACTTCAACCGCGAGAACATCCCTGAGCGCCGTGTACACGCCAAGGGGTCGGGTGCCTATGGCACGTTCACCGTCAGCCGCGATATCACCCAGTACACCTGCGCCAAGCTGTTCAGCAGCGTCGGCAAGCAGACCGAGACCTTCCTGCGTTTCTCCACCGTGGGTGGCGAGCGGGGTTCGGCCGATACCGAGCGTGACCCTCGGGGTTTTGCACTCAAGTTCTACACCGAGGAAGGCAACTGGGACATCGTGGGCAACAACACGCCGGTGTTCTTCATCCGTGATCCGTTGAAGTTCCCGGACTTCATCCACACCCAGAAGCGCCTCCCTCAAAGCAACCTGAAAAGCCCGCAGATGATGTGGGACTTCTGGTCGCATTCGCCCGAATCGCTGCACCAGGTCACCATCCTGTTCTCCGACCGCGGCATTCCGGACGGCTACCGTCACATGCACGGTTTCGGCAGCCACACCTACAGCCTGATCAACGCACAGGGCCAGCGTACCTGGGTCAAGTGGCACTTCAAGACCAAGCAGGGCATCAAGAACCTGGTGCCTGCCGAGGCGGCCCGCCTGGCAGGTACCGACCCGGATTACGCCCAGCGCGACCTGTTCGAAGCGATCGAGCGCGGTGACTTCCCGAAATGGAGCGTGTGCATCCAGGTAATGAGCGAAGCCGAGGCCGCCAGCCGTGCCGAGAACCCGTTCGACGTGACCAAGACCTGGTCGCAGAAGGACTATCCGCTGATCGAGGTGGGCGAACTGGAGCTCAACCGCAACCCGCTCAACTACTTTGCCGAAGTCGAGCAGGCCGCGTTCGGCCCCAGCAACATGATCCCCGGTGTGGGGCTGTCGCCAGACCGCATGCTGCAGGGCCGCGTATTCGCCTACGCAGACGCTCACCGTTACCGTGTGGGTACCAACCACCAGCAACTGCCGGTAAACGCCCCACGCAGCCCGGTGAACAGCTACCAGCGCGATGGTTCGATGGCCTTTGGCAGCAACGGCGGCGCGGCGCCCAACTACGAGCCCAACAGCTACGCCGACGCACCCAAGCAGGCCCCGCAGTACGCTGAGCCTGCACTGGCCCTCGGTGGCGCAGCAGACCGTTACGATCATCGTGAAGACACCGACTACTACAGCCATGCCGGTGCGCTGTTCCGCCTGATGAACGATGAGCAGAAGGCCCTGCTGATCGCCAACATCGCCGGCACCATGGCCAGCGTCTCGCGCGATGTCGTGGAGCGTCAGCTGCAGCACTTCTTCAAGGCCGATCCGGCCTACGGAGGGGGAATCGCAAAGGCATTGGGTCTCAATCTGGCCTAAGTCGAAGTGATAAGAAGAACCGCCCTCATCTGGGCGGTTTTTCAATGCAATTGACTACTGTTTACCCACTTTTTTAGCGGTTTTAGCGCAATTTGCAGTGACCTTACAGTCATCCTGGTTCAAACTATGGCTTTCACACAGGGAGAGTCAGGGCAATGCAAGGTCACCCGGACGTAATCGATTATCTCAACACGTTGCTGACGGGCGAACTGGCGGCACGTGACCAATACTTCATCCACTCGCGCATGTACGAAGACTGGGGCTTCAGCAAGCTCTACGAGCGTATCAACCACGAGATGGAAGAAGAGGCACAACACGCCGACGCCCTGATGCGCCGCATTCTCATGCTCGAAGGCACCCCGCGCATGCGCCCGGACGACCTGGACATCGGCACCACCGTGCCCGAGATGATCGCCGCCGACCTGCGCCTTGAGTACAAGGTGCGCGCTGCGCTGTGCAAAGGCATCGAGCTGTGCGAGCTGCACAAGGACTACGTCAGCCGTGACATCCTGCGTGTGCAGTTGGCCGACACCGAAGAAGATCACACCTACTGGCTGGAGAAGCAGCAGGGTCTGATCAAGTCGCTGGGCCTGGAGAACTACCTGCAATCGCAGATGTAATCCGCCGCGCAACGAAAAAGGCCATCGGGGCGTACCCGATGGCCTTTTTTTGTGCCCGCATGCCGCTGTGCAGGAGCCGGCAAGGCCGGCTCCTGCAGTTCAGGCCCGGTCGCGCGCCAGCAGCGGCTTGAGGTAATACCCCGTGTGCGACTGCTTCATCTCGGCCAGCTCCTCCGGCGTGCCGCAGGCGATGATCTGTCCGCCCTTGGAGCCGCCTTCCGGCCCAAGGTCCACCAGCCAGTCGGCGGTCTTGATCACGTCCAGGTTGTGCTCGATCACCACCACGGTGTTGCCGTGGTCACGCAGGCGATGCAGCACGTCCAGCAGTTGCTGGATATCGGCAAAGTGCAGGCCAGTGGTCGGCTCATCGAGGATGTACAGCGTCTTGCCGGTATCGCGCTTGGACAGCTCGCGTGACAGCTTGACCCGCTGCGCCTCACCACCGGACAGCGTGGTCGCCGACTGGCCCAGCTTGATGTACGACAGGCCCACGTCCATCAGCGTCTGCAGTTTGCGCGCCAGTGCCGGCACCGCATCGAAGAACTCGCGGGCTTCCTCGATGGTCATTTCCAGCACCTCGTGGATGTTCTTGCCCTTGTACTTGATCTCCAGCGTTTCGCGGTTGTAGCGCTTGCTCTTGCACACGTCGCACGGCACGTAGATGTCGGGCAGGAAGTGCATCTCGACCTTGATCAGGCCATCGCCCTGGCACGCCTCGCAGCGCCCGCCCTTGACGTTGAACGAGAAACGCCCCGGCCCGTAGCCGCGCGAGCGCGACTCCGGCACGCCGCTGAACAGCTCGCGGATCGGCGTGAACAGCCCGGTGTAGGTCGCCGGGTTGGAGCGCGGTGTACGCCCGATCGGGCTCTGGTCGATGTCCACCACCTTGTCCAGGTGCTGCAGGCCATCGCAGCTGTCGTGGGCCGCAGCTTCCAGCGTGCTGGCACCGTTGAGCGCGGTTGCCGCCAGTGGGAACAGGGTGTTGTTGATCAGCGTCGACTTGCCCGAACCGGACACGCCGGTCACGCAGGTCAGCAGGCCGATCGGGATCTCCAGGTCGACGTTCTGCAGGTTGTTGCCGCGTGCGCCCTTGAGTTTGAGCGACAGCTTCTTGTTGCGCGGGGTGCGCTTGGCCGGCACGGCGATCTTCACGCGGCCCGACAGGTACTTGCCGGTCAGCGAGTCCGGGTGCGCCATCACCTCGGCCGGGGTGCCCTCGGCCACGATCTGGCCGCCATGCACGCCCGCGCCCGGGCCGATATCCACCACGTAGTCGGCCATGCGGATGGCGTCCTCGTCGTGCTCCACCACGATCACCGTGTTGCCGATGTCGCGCAGGTGGTTGAGGGTGCCCAGCAGGCGATCGTTGTCGCGCTGGTGCAGGCCGATGGATGGCTCGTCGAGAATGTACATCACCCCCACCAGGCCGGCGCCGATCTGGCTGGCCAGGCGGATACGCTGGGCCTCGCCGCCCGACAGGGTATCGGCGCTGCGATCCAGCGTCAGGTAGTCCAGGCCCACGTTCACCAGAAACTGCAGGCGTTCGCAGATTTCCTTGAGGATCTTGTCGGCGATCTCGCCACGGCGCCCGGTCAGCTTGAGGCCGCCGAAGTAGTCGCTGGCATCGCCGATCGGCAGGTTGGTAACCGCCGGCAGGGTCTTCTCGCCCACCCACACATGGCGCGCCTCGCGGCGCAGGCGGGTGCCGCGGCAGTCGGGGCAGGGCTGGGTGCTGAGGAACTTGGCCAGCTCTTCACGCACGGTGGCCGATTCGGTCTCGCGGTAGCGCCGCTCCAGGTTCGGCACGATGCCCTCGAAGGGGTGCGAGCGCTTGACGATATCGCCCCGGTCGTTGAGGTACTTGAAGTCGACGTTGTGCTTGCCACTGCCGTTCAGGATCACCTTCTGCTGGTCGGCCGGCAGCTCGTTGAACGGCACCTCCAGGCTGAACCCGTAATGCGCGGCCAGCGAGCCGAGCATCTGGAAGTAATACACATTGCGCCGGTCCCAGCCGCGAATCGCGCCCTCGGCCAGGGTCAGCTCGCCGTTGACCAGGCGCTTGATGTCGAAGAACTGCTTCACGCCCAGGCCGTCGCAGGTCGGGCAGGCGCCGGCCGGGTTGTTGAAGGAGAACAGCTTGGGCTCCAGCTCGCTGATCGCGTGGCCGCAGATCGGGCAGGCGAAGCGCGCCGAGAAGATCATCTCTTCACCCGGCTCGTCGTCCATCGGCGCCACCAGGGCGATGCCATCGGCCAGCTTAAGGGCCGTCTCGAACGATTCGGCCAGGCGCTGCTGCAGGTCGTCGCGCACCTTGAAGCGGTCGACCACCACATCGATGCTGTGCTTCTTCTGCTTGTCGAGCTTGGGCAACTCGTCCAGCTCGTACAGCTTGCCGTTGACCCGGGCGCGCACGAAGCCCTGGGCACGCAGCTCTTCGAACACCGCCAGGTGCTCGCCCTTGCGCTCGCGAATCACCGGAGCCAGCAGCATCAGCTTGCTGCCCTCGGGCTGGGCCAGCACCAGGTCGACCATCTGGCTGACAGTCTGGGCTTCGAGCGGGATGTCGTGGTCGGGGCAGCGTGGGGTGCCCACACGGGCATACAGCAGGCGCAGGTAATCGTAGATCTCGGTGATGGTGCCCACGGTCGAGCGCGGGTTGTGCGAGGTCGACTTCTGCTCGATCGAGATGGCCGGCGACAGCCCCTCGATGGTGTCGACGTCTGGCTTTTCCATCATCGACAGGAACTGGCGGGCATACGCCGACAGCGATTCCACGTAGCGACGCTGGCCTTCGGCGTAGAGGGTGTCGAACGCCAGCGATGACTTGCCGGACCCGGACAGACCGGTGATGACGATCAGTTTGTCCCGGGGCAGGGTCAGGTCGATGTTCTTAAGGTTGTGGGTACGTGCCCCACGTATCAGGATCTTGTCCACTGCGGCCTCGCTTGGCGGGCATAAACGGAGGAGTATACGGCGCGCTGCCACCACGCGGCAAAGCGTCGCGTATATGCCGTTAACCGATCCGACTGGTAGAATCGCCGCCGGTTCACACGAGGTTTATCCATGCACGATCCCCACAGCGAACGCATGAGCGGCAGCGAGACCCGCGCCGCAGGCGGCCTGGCCCTGGTGTTCGCCTTCCGTATGCTGGGCATGTTCATGGTGCTGCCGGTACTGGCCACCTATGGCATGGACCTGGCGGGCGCCACGCCGGCGCTCATCGGCCTGGCCATCGGTGCCTATGGCCTGACCCAGGCCGTATTGCAGATTCCGTTCGGGGTCATTTCCGACCGCATCGGCCGTCGGCCGGTGATCTACCTGGGGCTGGTGATCTTTGCCCTGGGCAGCGTGCTGGCAGCGCAGGCCGACTCGATCTGGGGCGTGATCGCCGGGCGCATCCTGCAGGGTGCGGGCGCCATCTCCGCGGCAGTCATGGCGTTGCTCTCGGACCTCACCCGCGAACAGCACCGCACCAAGGCCATGGCCATGATCGGCATGAGCATCGGCCTGTCGTTCGCCGTGGCGATGGTCGTGGGGCCTCTGGTAACGCGGGCCTTCGGCCTGTCGGGGTTGTTCCTGGCCACCGCGGCGATGGCGGTGGTGGGCATCGGCCTGATCGCCTTCGTGGTGCCGGCCTCCAACGGCCCGCTGGCGCACCGCGAGTCGGGCGTGGCCAAGCAGGCCCTGGGGCCGACACTGCGTCACCCCGACCTGCTGCGCCTGGACGTCGGCATCTTCGTGCTGCACGCCATCCTCATGGCCAGCTTCGTCGCCTTGCCGCTGGCGTTCGTGGAGCGTGGCGGGTTGCCGAAAGAGGAGCACTGGTGGGTCTACCTCACCGCCTTGCTGGTTTCATTCTTCGCAATGATTCCGTTCATCATCTACGGTGAAAAAAAGCGCAAGATGAAACGTGTCCTGCTGGGCGCGGTCAGTGTGCTCATGCTCACAGAGCTGTTTTTCTGGGAGCTGGGCAACAGCCTGCAGTCACTGGTGATCGGCACGGTGATCTTCTTCACCGCCTTCAACCTGCTCGAAGCCTCGTTGCCTTCGCTGATCAGCAAGGTGTCGCCGGCCGGTGGCAAGGGCACGGCGATGGGGGTGTATTCCACCAGCCAGTTCCTGGGGGCGGCGCTGGGCGGGATCATGGGTGGCTGGTTGTTCCAGCATGGCGGCTTGAGCGTGGTTTTCCTGGGGTGCGCAGGCCTCTGTGCCCTTTGGTTGGCCATAGCTGTTACTATGCGCGAACCACCTTACGTGACGAGCCTGCGCTTGCCGTTGTCGCCAGAAGCGATGCGCGAAGCGGGCTTGACCGAGCGCCTCAAGGCCGTGCCGGGTGTGACCGACGCAGTGGTGGTGGCAGAGGAAGCCGCCATCTATATCAAACTGGATACACAAATTTTGGATCGTACGGCCCTGGAGCTGCTGGTAAACCCGGCGCCCGCGGCGTGCCAAGCCTAGGAGAACGTTATGGCCCGTGGGGTTAACAAAGTCATTTTGGTCGGCACTTGCGGCCAGGACCCTGAAGTTCGCCACCTGCCCAACGGCAACGCGGTGACCAACCTCAGCCTGGCCACCAGCGAGCAGTGGACCGACAAGCAGACCGGCCAGAAGGTCGAGCGTACCGAGTGGCACCGTGTGTCGATGTTCGGCAAGGTTGCCGAGATTGCCGGCGAGTACCTGCGCAAGGGTTCGCAGGTGTACATCGAGGGCAAGCTGCAGACCCGCGAGTGGGAAAAGGACGGCATCAAGCGTTACACCACCGAGATCATCGTCGACATGCAGGGCACCATGCAGCTGCTGGGTGGTCGTCCGCAGAACCAGGACGGTTCGCAGCAGGGTGGCAACAACTACAACCAGGCCCCGCGTCAGCAGGCGCCTCAGCAGCGTCCGCAGCAGGCCCCTCAGCAGCGCCCTGCGCCGCAACAGCCTGCGCCGCAGCCGGCTGCCGACTTCGACAGCTTCGATGACGACATCCCGTTCTGAGCCCTGGCCAACGCCGCGCTTCAAGACAAACGCCCGATGCACTGCATCGGGCGTTTTGCGTTCTGGGGAAACCTCGGTGGGCGGTGGCCCTGACACGCTTGCGATGTTCAGCGTACGTGCGGGCCTCGCGGTACCTCTAGCGGGCCGCCAGGAGGTGAAGCGGCCCGTGAGCACTCACGCCGCGGCCACGCCTTGGCCCACCAGCCCCGCCAGTGCATTGAGCATCGGTGCGCGATACTCCACGTCCTTCTCGTTCCAGTACACATGACCGGCTGGCAGGTCGACATTGAAGAAGCTTTCGTAGTAGCTGCCTGGCGCCGAATCCGAACGGTCGTTGCCGAACACCTTCAGGCGCACCGCACCCGCTTCAAGCCCGGTGTCCGCCTGGTGCAGCGCAATCACGCTGAAGCGCTCGCCGACCGCCCCGGGGCCATCGACCAGCTCGATTTCATACAGCTGTGCCAGCGCCTCGATGAACCGCTCGGTCTCCAGGCCCAGCGACGAGATCTCGAGCCCGTCGCTGTAGAAGTGCGCCTGTATCACGTTCATCTCGCCATCGAACCCCGGCTGCACGTCGCGCCGCAGCCGCGCCCGCACACCCACCGAGTGCCCGGCGAACGCGGCACGCAGGTCAAAGTGGTAGTGCACGTCATCCTGCATCAGGTGCTGCACCTGAAACACGCAGTCCACAAAACCTTCTTCGCCAAACTGCTCCAGCAGCGGCAACCCGTTCTTGTCCAATTGCATCATGCAGTCCCTTGGCGATGGTGGTCAGGCTGGCGATTATGCACCCGTTGCGCGCATCGATAATCCGTTTTAATGGTGCTTGGCCCGATCTTGGCTAGAGTGAATATTGACGACCACCCAGTGGCCGCCACCGTGACTGTTCACGAGACGCCGGCAATGCTCCGCGCGTCCACCACCTGATCAGGAGTGCACGATGGATCTCAACCGTCGGCAATTTTTCAAGGTCGCCGCCATCGGCCTTGGAGGTTCGAGCCTGGCGGCGCTGGGCATGGCCCCCACGCCGGCCTTCGCCGAACAGATACGCCACTTCAAGCTGGCCCGCACCAAGGAGACCCGCAACACCTGCCCCTACTGCTCGGTCGGCTGCGGCCTGATCCTGTACAGCCAGGGCGATGCGGGCAAGAACGTGGCGCAGAGCATCATCCACGTTGAAGGCGACGCCGATCACCCCGTCAACCGCGGCACCCTGTGCCCCAAAGGTGCAGGCCTGCTGGACTTTATCCACAGCCCCAGTCGCCTGCAGTACCCGCAGGTGCGCAAGCCGGGCAGCAACGAGTGGACGCGCGTCAGCTGGGATGAGGCCATGGACCGCGTGGCCGAGCTGGTCAAGGCCGACCGCGACGCCAACTTCATCGAGAAGAACGCCCAGGGCCAGACCGTCAACCGCTGGCTCAGCACCGGGTTCCTCGCGGCCTCGGCGGCTTCCAGCGAAGCCGGCTACCTGACCCACAAGGTCATTCGCAGTTTGGGCATGCTGGGGTTCGACAACCAGGCGCGTGTCTGACACGGCCCGACGGTGGCAAGTCTTGCCCCGACGTACGGCCGTGGTGCCATGACCAATCACTGGACCGATATCGCCAACGCGAACCTGATCCTGGTGATGGGCGGCAACGCAGCAGAAGCGCACCCGTGCGGTTTCAAATGGGTGACCGAAGCCAAGGCGCACAACCAGGCGCGGCTGATCGTGGTCGACCCACGGTTTACCCGTACCGCCTCGGTGGCCGATTACTACGCGCCGATTCGCACCGGCAGCGACATCGCCTTCATGGGCGGCCTGATCAACTATCTGCTCAGCACTGACCAGATCCAGCACGAGTACGTGCGCAACTACACCGACGTGTCGTTCATCGTCAAAGCCGGCTTCGGCTTCGAGGACGGGCTGTTCAGTGGCTACGATGCGGCCAAGCGTACCTATGCCGACAAGTCCGGCTGGGGCTACGAACTGGGTGAAGACGGTTTCGCCAAGGTCGACCCGACCCTGCAGGACCCGCGCTGCGTCTACCAGCTGATGAAGCAGCACTACAGCCGCTACACCCCGGAGCTCGCCAGCATGACCTGCGGCATGCCCCAGGCCAGCATGCAGAAGATCTGGGAAGAGATCGCCACCTGCTCCACACCCGGCAAGACCATGACCATCCTCTATGCCCTGGGCTGGACCCAGCATTCGATCGGTGCGCAGATCATCCGCAGCGCGGCGATGGTGCAACTGCTGCTGGGCAACGTCGGCATGCCGGGTGGCGGGGTCAACGCCCTGCGCGGGCACTCCAACATCCAGGGCTTGACCGACCTGGGCCTGCTGTCCAACTCCTTGCCGGGCTACCTGACCCTGCCCGGTGATGCCGAGCAGGACTACGACGGCTACATCGCCAAGCGCGCCCTCAAGCCGCTGCGCCCAGGGCAGCTGTCGTACTGGCAGAACTACGGCAAGTTCCACGTCAGTCTGATGAAGGCCTGGTATGGCGCCAACGCCACTGCCGAGAACCACTGGGGCTACGACTGGCTGCCCAAGCTCGACATCCCAGGCTACGACGTGCTCAAGATGTTCGACATGATGGGCAGGGGCGAGGTGCACGGCTACATGTGCCAGGGCTTCAACCCGATTGCTGCGCTGCCCGACAAGAACCGCGTCACTGCCGCGCTCAGCAAGCTCAAGTGGCTGGTGGTGATGGACCCGCTGGCCACCGAAACCTCGGAGTTCTGGCGCAACGCAGGGCCGTACAACGACGTCAGCACGGCCGACATCGCCACCGAGGTCATCCGCCTGCCCACCACCTGCTTCGCCGAGGAGGACGGTTCGCTGGTCAACAGCAGCCGCTGGCTGCAGTGGCACTGGAAGGGCGCCGACGGCCCGGGCGAAACCCGTACCGACGTGCGCATCATGAGCGACCTGTTCCTGCGCCTGCGTGAACGCTACCGCGCCGAGGGTGGCGCGTTTGCCGAACCGCTGCTCAACCTCAGCTGGCCGTACAAGGTCGCCGATGAACCCTCCCCCGAAGAGCTGGCCAGGGAGCTCAACGGCGTGGCCGTGACCGATCAGGTCGATGCCACCGGCGCCGCGCTCAAGGGCGGCCAGCAACTGTCGGGGTTCGCCCAGCTCAAGGACGATGGCAGTACCGCGTCCGGCTGCTGGATCTTCTGCGGCAGCTGGACCGAGCAGGGCAACCAGATGGCTCGGCGCGACAACAGCGACCCGTATGGCATGAAGCAGAACCTGGGCTGGGCCTGGGCCTGGCCGATGAACCGGCGAATCCTCTACAACCGTGCCTCGGCCACTCCGCAAGGCCAGCCCTGGGACCCGAAAAAACGCCTGGTATGGTGGAACGGCAAGGCCTGGACCGGCACCGACACCCCGGACTACAAGGCCGACGTGCCCCCCGAGGCGGGCATGAACCCGTTCATCATGAACCCCGAAGGGGTGGCCCGGTTCTTCGCCGTCGACAAGATGGCCGAAGGCCCGTTCCCCGAGCACTACGAACCCTTCGAGACGCCGATCGGGATCAACCCGCTGCACCCCACCAACAAGAAGGCCACCAGCAACCCGGCCGGACGCATCTTCGACTCGGTGTGGGACACCCTCGGCCAGGCCAAGGACTACCCCTACGCGGCCACCACCTACCGGCTGACCGAGCACTTTCACTTCTGGAGCAAGCATGCGCGCCTGAACGCCATCGCCCAGCCCGAGCAGTTCGTCGAGATCGGTGAAGTGCTGGCGCAGCAGAAGGGTATCCAGGCCGGCGACCGGGTGCGGGTGAGTTGCAAGCGTGGGCATATCGAGGCGGTGGCGGTCGTCACCAAGCGGATTCGTCCGCTGCAGGTCAACAACCAGACCGTGCACCAGGTCGGTATCCCGCTGCACTGGGGCTTCACCGGGCTGACGCGGCATGGCTACCTGACCAACACCCTGGTGCCGTTCCTCGGCGATGGCAATACACAGACCCCGGAATCGAAGTCGTTCCTGGTCAACGTGGAGAAAATCTGATGGCCAGCCAAGACATCATTGCCCGTTCGGCCACCACCACGCTGCCCCCCTCGGTGCGCCAGCAGGAGCAGGTCGCCAAGCTGATCGACACCACCAAGTGCATCGGCTGCAAGGCCTGCCAGGTGGCGTGTTCGGAATGGAACGAGCTGCGCGACGAGGTGGGTCACAACCACGGCACCTATGACAACCCGCAGGACCTCAGTGCTGAAAGCTGGACGCTGATGCGCTTCACCGAGCACGAGACCGCCGACGGCAACCTGGAGTGGCTGATCCGCAAGGACGGCTGCATGCACTGCGCCGACCCCGGCTGCCTCAAGGCCTGTCCCAGCCCGGGGGCGATCATCAAGCACGCCAACGGCATCGTCGACTTCAACCAGGACCACTGCATCGGCTGCGGCTACTGCATCACCGGCTGCCCGTTCAACATCCCGCGCATCTCGCAGAAGGATCACAAGGCCTACAAGTGCACCCTGTGTTCCGACCGCGTGGCCGTGGGGCTGGAGCCGGCCTGCGTGAAGACCTGTCCCACCGGCGCCATCGTGTTCGGCAGCAAGACCGACATGCAGGAGCACGCCGCCGAACGCATCGTCGACCTCAAGTCGCGGGGCTTCGAGCATGCCGGTCTGTACGACCCGGACGGCGTGGGTGGCACCCATGTGATGTACGTGCTGCACCACGCCGACACGCCGCGCGTGTACGCGGGGCTGCCCGACAACCCGGTGATCAGCCCGCTGGTCGGGCTATGGAAGGGCGTGAGCAAACCGCTGGCGCTGCTGGCCATGGGGGCGGCGGTGCTGGCCGGGTTCTTCCACTACGTGCGCATCGGCCCGCAGCGGGTCGAGGAAGAGGATGACGAGCATCCTGACACCAGCGTGCATCAGGTCGACCCGTCGGTGCATGTGTATGACCCGGGCAAGCCCACCGCACCAGGGGAGCAACGGCCATGAAGCACAAGCCGATACTGCGTTACACCGCCAACGAGCGCACCAACCACTGGCTGGTGGCGATCCTGTTCTTCATGGCGGCACTGTCGGGGCTGGCGCTGTTTCACCCGGCGCTGTTCTGGCTCAGCCACCTGTTCGGCGGCGGGCCGTGGGCACGCATCCTGCACCCGTTCATGGGCGTGCTGATGTTCGTGCTGTTCCTGGGGCTGGTGCTGCGCTTCTGGCGGGCCAACTTCATCACCGCCACCGACCGGCAGTGGCTGCGCCGGGTCGACCGGGTGATCCGCAACGAGGAGGAGGGCGTACCACCGGTGGGCAAGTACAACGCCGGGCAGAAGCTGCTGTTCTGGACCCTGCTGGCGTGCATGCTGGTGCTGCTGGTGAGTGGCGTGGTGATCTGGCGTGCCTACTTCAGCGCGTACTTCGGTATCGACACCATTCGCCTGGCCACCCTGCTGCATGCCCTGGCCGGCTTCGTGCTGGTGCTGAGCATCATCGTGCACATCTATGCCGGCATCTGGATCAAGGGCTCGGTCAGCGCCATGCTGCATGGCTGGGTCAGCCGCGCGTGGGCGCGCAAGCACCATGCGCTATGGTACCGGGAGGTCACTCGGGACGAGCGGCCCGACACGCACAAAGGAGCCAAGCCTTGAGTACCGTGATGGAACCCGATCAGATCCAGGCGTCGGCCAGTTCGCCGCCGTTTCTGCACCCGCCACCGCCCCAGCTGTTTGCGCTGCGTGCCGAACGCCTCGACCTGCTGGCCGAGGGGCATGCGCTGGGCGACTACCTGCGCTTCGTGGCCGGGTTGTGCCGCGTGCAGCAGGGGTTGCTGGACAGCCCGCCGGCAGCGGCCATGCCCGACCCGCAGCGCCTGCAGCTGTGCGTGACCCACGGCCTGGCGCCACTGGCCGCCGACAGCCTGGTGCGCGAGGACGCCTGGCAGGGCTGGCTGGATGTCCTGTTGCAACGCTACGAGGCGTCTTCGCCGCTGGCGCATCAGGCCCAGACGCAATTGCGCGAGGCCGGGGCAGGGCAGCGCATGGTGTGGGCGCTGGCACTGCTGGGCGGGCAGTACAGCGCGGTGCCGGCGGCGCTGGTGCCGTTTCTGGGGGCCGCGCTGCAGGCGGCGTGGAGCCATTGGCTGCTGGCCATGCCCGGCGTCGAACTCAAGCCCGGCGACAGCCTGGGGCAGTGTCCGGCATGTGGTTCGCCGGCGATGGCCGGGGTAATCCGCCACCGCGGCAAGTACAACGGCCTGCGCTACCTGGTGTGTGCGTTGTGTGCCTGTGAATGGCATGCGGTGCGGGTCAAGTGCGTGTATTGCGAGCAAAGCAAGGGCTTGCAGTACTTCAGCCTGGAGGATGACCGCCATGTCGCCGGGCAGGCGCCGTTGCGGGCCGAATGCTGCCTCGAATGCCACAGTTACCTGAAGCTGGTCTACCTTGAAAGCGATGCGCAATCGGAGGCCCTGTCGGCAGACCTGGCCAGCCTGGCACTGGACATGCGCCTGGATCAGGAGGGCTACCAGCGCCTGGCGCCGAACCTGTTGCTGGCCCCGGGCCTGTAGGGCGGCCTTGCGCGAAGGGCGCACTACACTGTGGGATCCGACCCTGCGCGGTGTTCCATTCGCCGGCAAGGCCGGCTCCTACATAGGCCGGAGCGTTTTTGCATGTCCTCCAACGTCACTCAGTGCACCCACCGTCTACCCTCCATCGACACCCTCCTGCGCAGCCCTGCCTGCGTTCCCCTGGTGGACCGCTACGGCCGCGACGCCGTGCTCGCCACCTTGCGCCAACTGCTCGATGACCTGCGCGAGCCCGCCCGCCACGGCCAGCTCGGCGCTGCCGAACTGGCGCCCGAGGTGCTCGCCGGCCGCACCAACGAACGCCTCGCCGCCCGGCACCGCAGCCACATCCGCCGGGTGTTCAACCTCACCGGCACCGTGCTGCACACCAACCTGGGCCGCGCGCTGCTGCCCGAAGCCGCCATCGAGGCCGTCCAGCTTGCCGCGCGCCACCCCCTCAACCTCGAGTTCGACCTGGACAGCGGCAAGCGCGGCGACCGTGACGACCTGATCGAAGGCCTGATCCGCGAGCTCACCGGCGCCGAGGCCGTGACCGTGGTCAACAACAATGCCGCCGCCGTGCTGCTGGCGCTCAACAGCCTGGGCGCGCGCAAGGAGGGCATCATTTCGCGCGGCGAACTGATCGAGATCGGTGGTGCATTCCGCATCCCCGACATCATGGCCCGCGCCGGGGTCAGGCTGCACGAGGTGGGCACCACCAATCGCACCCACGCCCGCGACTACGAAGCGGCAATCAACCCGCGCAGCGGCCTGCTGATGCGCGTGCATTGCAGCAATTACAGCATTGAAGGCTTCACCAGCCATGTGCCCACCGCCGAGCTGGCGCAACTGGCCCACCAGCACGGCCTGCCGCTGCTCGAAGACCTGGGCAGCGGCAGCCTGATCGACCTGACCCGCTGGGGCCTGCCCGCCGAACCCACGGTGCGTCAGGCCCTGGCCGATGGCGCCGATATCGTCACCTTCAGCGGCGACAAGCTGCTCGGCGGTCCGCAGGCCGGGATCATCGTGGGCAGCAAGGCGCTGATCGCGCGCATCAAGAAGAACCCGCTCAAGCGTGCCCTGCGGGTCGACAAGTTGACCCTCGCCGCGCTGGAAGCGGTGCTGGGCCTGTACCGCGACCCCGACCGCCTGGCCGAGCGCCTGCCCAGCCTGCGCCTGCTGACCCGGCCGCAAGCCGAGATCCTGGCCCAGGCCGAACGCCTGGCGCCGCGCATGGCACAGGCGTTGGGCGCGTCGTGGAGCGTTGCCGCGCTGCCTGCACTGGGCATGATCGGCAGCGGCAGCCAGCCGGTGGCACGCCTGCCCAGTGCTGCGCTGTGCATGCGCCCACAGGTGTCCAAGCGCCTGCGCGGGCGCAGCCTGCTGGCGCTGGAAGCGGCCTTGCGCGCGTTGCCCATCCCGGTGCTCGGGCGCCTGGACGACGACGCGCTGTGGCTCGACCTGCGCCAGCTGGATGACGAACCCGCGTGGCTGGCGCAGCTGGCGCAACTGGCGGTACTGCCCACGTGATCGTCGGCACCGCCGGGCACATCGACCATGGCAAGACCGCGCTGCTCGAAGCCCTCACCGGCCAGGCTGGCGACCATCGGCGCGAAGAACGTGAACGCGGCATCACCATCGACCTTGGCTACCGTTATGCAGCGCTGGCGGCGGATGCGCCGTTGACCGGCTTTGTCGACGTGCCGGGCCACGAGCGGTTTATCCACAATATGCTGGCCGGCGCCCAGGGTATCGACCTGGTGCTGCTGGTGGTGGCGGCCGACGACGGGGTGATGCCCCAGACCCGCGAGCACCTGGCCATCGTCGAACTGCTGGGCATCGCGCAGGCGCTGGTGGCCATCACCAAATGTGACCGGGTCGAGCCGGCGCGGGTGCAGGCGGTGCAGGCCCAGGTGCGCGGGCTGCTTGCGCCGGGACCGTATGCCGGGGCGGCGCAGTTCGCGGTGTCGAGTGCCAGCGGCCAGGGTATCGAGGCACTGCGTCAGGCATTGCTCGCCGCGCAGCACGCCCTGCAGCCGCGTAGCCAGGGTGGCGCTTTTCGCCTGGCCATCGACCGGGCCTTCAGTGTGGCCGGGGCCGGTATCGTGGTCACGGGCACCGCGTTGTCCGGGCAGGTTCAGGTGGGCGACAGCCTGCTGCTGGGCAAGGCGGGCAAACCGGTGCGGGTGCGCGGCTTGCACGCGCAGAACCAGGTCGCGACCCAGGCCTTCGCCGGGCAGCGCGTGGCCCTGAACATCAGCGCCGAGCGGCTGGCGCTGGAGCATATCCACCGCGGCGACTGGCTGCTGGCCGAGTGGCTGCATGCGCCTACTCAGCGGCTGGATATCGAACTGCACCTGCTGGCCGGGGAAGCCCGTGCACTCGAGCATTTCAGCCCGGTGCACCTGCACCTGGGCACCCAGGACGTCACCGCCCGCGTCGCATTGCTGGAAGGCGAGCGGCTGGCGCCCGGGGCGCGCATGTTCGCGCAGTTGCTGGTCAACGCGCCGGTGCAGGCGGTGCATGGCGACCCCGTGGTGCTGCGCGACCAGAGTGCCCAGCGCACCCTTGGCGGCGGGCGCGTACTCGATCCATTCGCCCCGGCCCGCCAGCGCCGCAGCCCGCAGCGGCTGGCGCAGCTGCAGGCACTGGCGGCGGCCGACAGCCTGGAACAGGCCTTGCCGGCGCTGCTTGCGCAAGGCACGGGCGGGCTCGACCCGCAGCGCCTGGAGCGCCAGTTCAATCGCTTGCGCAGCCACTGGCGGCTGGATGCGCAGGTGCAGGTGGTGGCCACGCGGCAGGGGCCGCTGCTGTTCGACACGACGCAATGGCAGGCGCTCAAGGCCCGGGTGCTGGCGCAACTGGCGCGCTTTCACGAGCTCGAACCCGACCAGCTCGGCCCTGACCGCGACCGCCTGCGCCGTTTCGCCAGCCTGGCACTGGAGCGGCCGGCGTTCATCAGCCTGGTGGACGAGTTGCTGGGCGAGCAGGCGATTGCCAGCAGCGGCCCGTGGCTGCACCTGCCCACGCACCAGGCGCGCCTGAACGAGGCCGACACGGCGCTCTGGCAACAGGTGCAACCGTTGCTGCTGGCGGCGCGTTTCGATCCGCCCTGGGTGCGCGACCTGGCCCGCGCCACCGGCAGCGAAGAAGCCGAGGTACGGCTGCTGCTGCGCAAGATGGCGCGTCTGGGCCAGGTGCACCAGGTGGTGCGCGATCTGTTCTATCCCGAGGCCACAGTGCGGCAAATGGCGGCTATGCTGTTGCGCATGGCGGGTGATGAGGTGCAGGTGACGGTTTTTCGTGATGCGCTGGGTATCGGGCGCAAGCGCAGCATCCAGGTGCTGGAATACTTCGATCGCATCGGCCTGACCCGGCGCCTGGGCGACCAGCGCCGCATTCGCCGCGACAATGCCCTGGCTCAACCGGGCGACAACTGAATTCAAGGAAGGCAATCGCGCCCGGTGGCGCGGCCGGGCTTCAAACCCGGTTGGGGACGGCAGCCGTTCCCGGGCAGGTTCGACTCCGGCTGCCTTCCGCCATTTTTCGCGGGGCCTCAGGCCACCCGTTCACCGCACAGGTCCAGGGCGAACCAGTGCTCGGCGGTGTCGATGTCCAGCCCCGCGCCCAGCAGGGCGAACAGCTTGCCCAGCGCCGCCTCGCGGGTCATGCCGCCGCCCGATACCAGGCCGGTCTCGCGCAGGCGGCTGCCGGCGGCGTAGGTATCGAACAGCACACTGCCCTCGATGCACTGGCTGATGGCGGCAATTAGCACGCCACCCTGGCGCGCCTCCTGCAACGCCTGCATCAATGCTGCATCTTCCGATGGGCCGGTGCCGCTGCCATAGCATTCAAGCAGCAGGCCGCGCACGCCGCTCGCCACCAGTGCCTGCACCTGCTCGGCCTGCAAGCCGGGGTACACCGGCAGCACCGCCAGTTTCACCGGCACCCGCGGTTGGGCATAGCCGAGTACCGCGGGCAACGCGCTGGCGCGGCTGCCTTCGCGGTGGCGCGCCGGCGCGGCAAACGCATCGAAGGCCTCGCTGCGCAGTTTGCTGGCCCGTGCGCCGTGCAGCAGCTGGCCTGCGAAATACAGCTGCACGCCGCTTTGCAGGCCGCTTTCGAGCAGGGCCAGGGCGCCGTGCAGGTTGTCCCAGGCGTCGCTATGCGGTGCGCCGGCCGGCAGCATCGAGCCGGTGAGCACTACCGGCACATCCAGCCCCAGCAGCAGGAACGACAACGCTGCTGCGCTGTAGGCCAGGGTGTCGGTGCCGTGCAGCAGCAGGATGCCGTCGTGGCCATCACGCGTCACCGCTGTGACGATGGCCGCCTGCATGGCCAGCCAGTTGGCCTGCTGCATGTTGGCGCTGTCGAGCAGCGGTGACATCTCCTGCAGGCGCCAGTGCACCCGGGGTGGCGTCGGGTGCGTGTCCAGCCAGGCGCGCATGCGTGCCTCGAAGCCACCGGCCGGCGCCAGGCCATGGGGCGTTTGCAGCATGCCGATGGTGCCGCCGGTGTAGAGGACGAGAAGGTTCTTGACCGCGCGCATGGTGAGCATTCCAGGCAGGTGAGAAAGGGGCATCGCGAATCGGCTGCCGCCCGCGAACGGGGCGGCGGCACAGGGTTGCTCAGCGTTGCGCTTGAGCTTGAGCTTCGCCCACGCTGGCAGGGCGTGCGCTTTCAGCGGGCTGGACAGCAGGCCAGGCCTGGGTGTCCAGGTCCAGGTCGGGGAACCTGGCCGAGTCGAATACCGGCTGCTTGATGCCTGCCTTGCGCTGGTCGTCGTAGTCGCGCATCACGCGCAGGCCGATCTTGAACAGCAGCGCCAGGGCGATCAGGTTGACGAAGGCCAGGCACGTCATGGTGATGTCGGCGAAGGCGAACACGGTCGACAGGTTCTGGACCGAGCCCCACACGATCAGCGCCAGCACCAGGGCACGGTAGACCATCAGCACCGCACGGTTGCGGGTCAGAAACTGCAGGCTGTTTTCGCCCAGGTAGTAGTTGTAGAGGATGCAGGTGAACACGAACAGCGACAGCGCCACGCTGACGAACAGGCGACCCCAGTCACCGACCACGGCAGCCAGCGAGTTCTGGGTCAGCACGATGCCGTCACCTTCGAAGCCCGGGGTGTAGAAGCCCGACAGCAGAATCAGCAGCGCGGTGCAGGTGCAGATCACGAAGGTATCGAGGAACACGCTGAATGCCTGCACCACGCCCTGGGCGCCCGGGTGTTTCACTGCCGCCACGGCGGCCACGTTGGGCGCACTGCCAAGGCCCGCTTCGTTGGCGAACACGCCACGCTTGACGCCCATCACGATGGCACTGCCCAGCAGGCCACCGAAGGCAGGGTCCAGGCCGAAGGCGCTCTTGAAGATGGTTTCGAGCATGGCCGGCACGTGTTCGATCTGGCTGCCGATCACGTACAGGGTAACGCCGATGTAGGCCAGGGTCTTGACCGGCACCAGCAGGTCGGACACCGAGGCGATGCGCTTGATCCCGCCCAGGAACACGATGGCCAGCAGTACGGCCAGGGCAATCCCGGTGTGCTCCGGGGCGAAGCCGAAGGCGTTCTGCAGCGAGTGGGTCACGGTGTACGACTGCAGGCCGTTGAAGGCGAAGCCGTAGGTCACCAGCAGCAACACCGAGAACACCACTGCCATGGCGCGCAGGTTGAGGCCGTGCAGGATGTAGTAGGCCGGGCCGCCGCGGTACAGGCCATCACCGTCGGCGCGCTTGTAGACCTGCGCCAGGGTGCATTCGAAGAAGCTGCTGGACATGCCCACCAGCGCCGTCACCCACATCCAGAACACCGCGCCCGGGCCGCCCAGGGTCACGGCGATACCGACACCGGCGATGTTGCCGGCACCCACGCGCCCGGCCAGGCTCAGCATCAGTGCCTGGAACGAACTCAACTGGCCCGCCTGGCCGCGCAACGATTCCTTGAATACGCCGAACATATGGATGAAATGGCGAAACTGCACAAATCGCGAGCGCAGGGTGAAATAGCTTCCCAGTCCGACGATAAGCACAATAAGGAGCTTCCCCGAAAGGAAATCGTTGAGCACTTCGAGCATGGCGTGACCTCGGTTCTTGTTCTGAATGACAGTGGCTGACGGCGTGCGCCGTTTGCCTGGGGGCGCATGGTTGGTCATGACAAACGTCGTTACAATTTCGCGGGTTGCTCTGAATTGATGCGACCTGATGCTAAACTGGCGCCTATCGCATCAATCGGTACCTGATCAATGAGTCAACACCTGGGCCCCAACCTCAAGCTGGCGTGCAGCCATTACCGCTCTATTTCCGAGGTTTGCCGGCAGCTGTCGATCAACCGGGCGCAGTTCAACAAGTACCTGAGCGGGCAGAGCCAGCCGACGGCGTACAACCTCAAGCGCATCGGCGACTTCTTCGGCGTCGAGGACTACGAACTGGGCCTGCCGCCAGAACAGTTCGCGCGCCTGATCGGTGCGCGCAGCTCGGCGCTTGCCAGCCCGGCCCAGGCCGACCCGTTGCTGGAACTTCTGCGCCCGCTGCGCGAGCACGAGGGCAATCTGTCGCGCTACTGCGGCTACTACTTCGAATATTCCAACTGCATGTCGGTGCCGGGCAGCATCCTGCTGTCGCTGGTGCACCTGCGCGAAGAACGCGGCACGTTCCTGTTCGAGCGACAGGAACGCCAGGAGCGCTCCAGCAGCACCGACGTGCAGGCCGAAGACTGGGTGCGCTGCCGCTATCTGGGCGCGGCCTTTCAGTTGCAGGACCGGGTGTTTCTGATCGACTACGAATCGCTGACGGTCAACGAGATGAGCCAGACCATCCTGATTCCCAGCTTCAAGAGCCGCATCACCCGGCTCAACGGCCTCAAGACCGGCGTCTCCAGCGGTGACCGGCGCACTCCGGCGTGTACCCGCGTGGTGTGGGAATACTTGGGCCCGGAAATCAACCGCATCAATGCCTACCGCCAGGTCCGGCTGTACCGCCCGGATGACCCGCGCATCGATGACGATGTGCGCGCACGGCTCAACGTCGGGCCGATTCGCAACGGCCTGTTCGAGATCGAGTGAAGGGCGCCGTGCTCAGCGGCGAATGAATGCCGCCATCTGCTGCGCCAGGGCCCCGGCCTGTGGGGGATGGGCGCGCAGGTGGGCGGCGATGCCGTGGTCGCAGTCGGGCAGGGTCAGCTGTTCGAAATGCCCGGGGGGTAGGGTGTCGCTCAGCGCCTGGATGACTTCGGCCGGGATCGGGCTGTAGCGCAGCATGCCGTCGATTTCCACATGGCCTGCCGACGTGCCCGGGGTTCGCCCGTGGTGGGCGGCCAGCAGGCCATCGTATTGTCCCAGCACCAGCAGCACCTGGCCGCGATAGCTGCGCAGGAACTTGTAGCTGTCGCTGTCGAGAAACCCGTGGGGGGTGCTGATGGCGCGGGTGAAGGCCGGGCCGAAGGGTGCATCGTAGGCGCTGTCGGCATAGACCGCCGGGCACAGCAGCACCAGCTTGTTCACCTGGCGTGCATGGTGCGCTGCCACTTTCAGCGCCAGCGCTGCGCCCAGGCTGTGGCCGATCACGGTGTTACAGCGATGCTCGACGTGGCGAAAGAAGCGCAGCGCCTCGGCCAGGTTGGTGTGCAGCGAGGGCGCCCGGGCCCCCGGCAGGCTGGCCAGGCTGTGCCCCGACAGGTTGCCGGTCAGCGAGCCGATGCCCAGGGCCTGCAGGCGGTACAGCAGCGGGTTGAGGTGGGTGAAGTCGCTGCGTGCGCCGCCGAGCATGAACAGCGGCGGCGCGTGCTCGATATCGGGGATCAGCAGGCGACCTTCCTGGCTGTAGCCGTCGAACGTTTCGACCACCAGGCACTCGCGGCCCGGGCTGGGTTCGTCGAATTGCCAACGCTCACGTCCGTGTGCGGCCGTCTTGATCGGCATGAAGCGGTCCTCTTGCCCGGGGTGAAGGGTCGACAAGTCGACATGAACCAGCGAGGCTGACGCTTTTACAGTAGATGCAGTCGGGCATTTCTGGTGGGCGCGCAGGTTATTTCTTGAACTACGTTGAACCCGTCACACTTTGCGCTGACACACTCTAGACTTTGGCGCCAGTCGGCCCCGCGTTGGACTTCGCCTGCTGGAAGCCGCAAAATATCCGCTTTCCCTCAATTTATCTGACCGGACCTGCTGACTCTATGCGAATGCGCCTGATGCTGTTGGGTGGTGGAAATGCCCTTGGGCAAGCGCTGATTCGCCTCGGGGCCGAGGAAGATATCGGCTTTCTGGCGCCGCGCCCACCTGACCAGGGCTGGGATGCCGCGAGCCTGACCCAGCTGCTCGATGACACCCGCCCCGATGCGCTGATCAATCTGGCCTACTATTTCGACTGGTTCCAGGCCGAATCGGTGAGCGAGCAGCGCCTGGCTTCGCAGGAGCGTGCGGTCGAGCGCCTGGCCGAACTGTGCCAGCACCACAACATCATCTTGCTGCAACCCTCCAGCTACCGGGTATTCGACGGTTCGCGGGCCACGGCCTACAGCGAAAAGGACGAGCCGGTACCGCTCGGCCAACGTGGCCAGGCGTTGTGGCGCATCGAACAGAGCGTGCGCGCGACCTGCCCGCAGCACGTGCTGCTGCGCTTTGGCTGGGTGCTCGACGACAGCGTCGACGGCGTGCTGGGGCGTTTTCTGACCCGCGCCGAGCACTCGCAGGAACTGCTGCTGGCCGACGACCGGCGTGGCAACCCGACCCCGGTCGACGATGCAGCGCGGGTGATCCTGGCGGTGCTCAAGCAACTGGACTGTGGCGCGCCACTGTGGGGCACCTACCATTACGCCGGCAACGAGGCGACCACCCCGCTGGCGCTGGGTCAGGCGATCCTCAGCGAAGCCGGGCAACTGCGTCAGCTGGCCGTCGAAGCGCCCACTGCGCAGGCCCACGCCGCCCGCCCGGATGCTGCCGAAGAACCCCAGCACGCAGTGCTGGCCTGCAAGAAAATCCTCCACACCTTCGGCATCAAGCCGCGTGCCTGGCGCGCCGGCCTGCCGACCCTACTGGACCGGTTCTATCGTCATGGCTGATGCTCCTATCCTGATTACCGGGGGGGCCGGCTTCATCGGCTCCCACCTGAGCGACGCGCTGCTGGCCAAGGGGTACGCGGTGCGCGTGCTCGACGACCTGTCTACCGGTCGGCGTCTTAACCTGCAGCTGGACAACCCGCGTCTGCAACTGATCGAGGGCGACGTGGCCGATGCCGCCCTGGTGGCCCGGGCCGCCGAGGGCTGCCAGGCCGTGGTGCACCTGGCGGCGGTGGCCTCGGTGCAGGCCTCTGTGGAAGACCCGGTCAGGACCCACCAGAGCAACTTCATCGGCACGCTGAACGTGTGCGAGGCGATGCGTGTGGCCGGCATCAAGCGCGTGCTGTTCGCCTCCAGCGCTGCGGTGTACGGCAACAACGGTGAAGGCCAGGCCATCGACGAGGACACGCCCAAGGCGCCGCTGACCCCCTATGCGGTGGACAAGCTGGCCAGCGAGCAGTACCTGGACTTCTATCGTCGCCAGCATGGGCTGGAGCCGGTGGTGTTCCGCTTCTTCAATATTTTCGGCCCGCGCCAGGACCCGTCGTCGCCGTATTCGGGAGTGATCAGCATCTTCTGCGAGCGCGCCCTCAACGGCACGCCGATCAACCTGTTTGGCGATGGCGAGCAGACCCGTGACTTCCTGTATGTGGCCGACCTGGTGGCGGTGCTGGTGCAGGCGCTGGAACAGGCGCAGGTGCAGGAGGGCGCGGTGAACGTGGGGCTGAACCGCGCCACCACGCTGAACCAGTTGCTCGACGCACTGCGCAAGGTGGTAGGGCCGTTGCCCGAGGTCAATCACGGGCCGGCGCGCGCGGGTGATATCCGTCATTCGCGGGCCGACAATGCGCGGCTGCTGGCGCGCTTCGACCTGCCCGAGCCGACGCCACTGGCCGATGGGTTGGCGCACCTGCTGGGGCGCTGAACGTAAAAAGCTTCGCCGGCAACGCCGGCTCCTGCAGGCGGTATCTCCCTGGCGGGAATCGCATGTCTAGTCCTGAAATAGGTTTACACCTGTTCAGGTAGGCCGATAGGCCTCAAAACGCCCGATGCACCGCATCGGGCGTTTTGTTTTTCAGGGCCATATGGGGCCGTTCTGTGTTGTAGATCTGTACTGCCTCATCAACCATCTGCCTCGCTTGCTCCAGATCTTCAGGGCTACTCAACAGCAGCTCCATCTTGAGGATTCCGTTGATTCGCTCAGCCAGCGCGTTCTGGTAGCAGTCATACCCATCAGTCATGGAGCACTGAACGCCGTGCCGTTGGTGCAGTGACTGGTATAGCGCCGAGCAATATTGGATGCCTCGATCCGAATGGTGGACTAATGGCTGGCGACGACGTCGCTTTCGTAAGGCCTGCTTGAAGGCTTGCGCTACTGACTCGGCATGCAGGCTTTCATGGACGTGGTGACCAACAATTTTCCTGGAGTACGCGTCCGTTACCAGGCTCAGGTACAGCGGGCCGTTGCGTGCGGGCAGATAAGTAATGTCGGCAACCCAGACGTGCTCCGGCCTTGTCGGAACGACTTGGCTTGGACCGGGCTTGATTAAGTTGGGATGGCGGTAGAAGCGATGAAAGCTCTGTGTTGTCTTGTGGTATGCCCGCTTGGGCAGTACCAGCAAACGGCGCTCTCCCAAGACCTGAAACAGTCTATCTCGGCCGACCTGGAATCGTTTGTCAGGTTGGCAATGCAGCAAATAGTGCAGCTTACGGGTACCCAGACGGGGCTGGCGCAGCCGGACTTGCTGAACAAACTGAACCACCCGATCTGCCTGGCGCTCTTTGCCATCAGCAGCTCGGTTGCGCTTGTAGTAAGCCTGTCGACTGATGCCTAGAAACTGACAAGCCCTGGCAATGCTCAGTCCTGCGACTTGACCTTGCGAGAGGACTTGCCGGATCGCTTTTTTACGACCGAGACACCATAGTCATTTTTCAGAACATCAACGACCGTTTCAAAGAACTGGGCCTTCTGGCTCATCAGCTCAAGCTGCTGCTCAAGCTCTTTGATCCGCTGCTCTGGAGTGAGCGTTTTGGGGTCAGACATCGCGCAGCTCCTCTCGTCGCGGATCGAGGCCCCCTGGCTCCAATCCTGCCGACCGTGCTTACGCAACCATACCAGAACCGTCGACCGTCCCTGGATGCCATACCGCACCTGGGCCTGCTTGTAGGTCAGTTCGCCTTTTTCAATCTGATCAACCACCGCCAATTTAAAAGACAGTGAGTAATCACGCTGTGTGCGCTTTACACCTTGCTCCATCTGACTCTCCGGAAATTCGGGATGGGAGGTGTAAACCTTATTCAGGACGGGACAGCAGCCAAAAAAAAGCCCCGAATGATCGGGGCTTTTTCATGGTCAGAACTTGTAACCCACACCCACCATGTAGACCCATGGGTCCACATCCACGCTCACCTTGGTCTTGCCCACGCCCAGCGCGCTTGGGCCGTCGATGGTGGCCTTGGTGTCGATGTCCACGTACCAGACCGCGGCGTTGACCAGCAGGTTGTCGGTCAGCATGTAGTCCATGCCCAGTTGGCCGGCCAGGCCGACCGAGTCCTTGAGCTTCATGTTGCTGAAGCCCTGGGCCTTGCGGCTGCTGCTCAGGTCTTCATCGAAGAACAGGGTGTAGTTAAGACCGATACCGGCGTAAGGCTGGAACTTGGAGGTCGGCTCCATCGGGTAGTACTGCAGCGACAGGGTCGGTGGCAGTTGCTTGATGTTCGCCAGCTTGCCGTCCAGGCCCGCGCCCAGGCCCTTGACGCCCACTTCGTGCTGGAACGGGGTGGCTGCCAGCAGTTCCAGGCCGATATGGTCGGTCAGCATGTAGGCAAAGGCCAGGCCCAGCTGGGTGTCGCTGTCCAGGGTGGCCTTGGTGCCGCCAACCTTGGTGCCGTCGAGCTTGATATCGCCGCTGTCTTCGTTCGGTGCGGTGGTGATCGCACCGGCACGCAGAATGAAATCGCCCGCCTGGTGGGCGTGGGCAACAGGGGCTGCAAGCGCGAGGGCAATGAGCGAGGCGCTGAGCAAGGACTTGTTCATGGAAGCTCCCAAAGGACGTTTAGAATTTAATGTGTCCAATGGTAAGGAGCTGACAGGCGGTGATTCTTGACGCAGCTCAATGAAACCGCAAACGCCCTGGCGCGGGGCTTCTATTGTAGTTCATAGGCGTAGATCTTCTCGGCTTCCATCTGGTAGCCGGCCTCGGCCAGCTCGCTGCTGGAAGCCTTGACCTGCATCGGCCCCTCGATCCAGTAGGGCTGGTACAGCTCCTCGACCTTGATGCCGATTTCGCTGAACACGTGCACGATCTGGTTCGACGGTGGGGGCGGCACGTGAATGCACGCGCCGTAGTACGGCACCAGCAGGAACTCGGTGGTACGGCCTTCCTCGCTGACTTCCAGTGGCACGATGTAGCCCGGCAGCTTCACCTGCTGGCCATCCAGTGCCTTCACCACCGGCGCGTCGGGCGCCTGCTGCTGCGCCGCCGGGCCGCTTTCGCCGGCCAGCGCGTTGCTCAACTGCGAAAGGTCGTGCAGTGGGGTCATCTGCGGCACGATCACCGGTGCGCCCTCGGGGATCAATTGCGGCCATTCCAGCGTGCGCGGCTCACCCGCCCACAGGGGCGGGGCAATCAACAGCAACAACAGCAGGGCACGACGTATCACGGGCGTTCTCACAGGTGAATGGACAAACCGTCGGCCAGCGACTGGCGGTAGGCCCGCCAGGCCGGAATGCTGCCCATCAGCACGGCGGCGCCGAGGATGATCCCCAGCAGGCTCCACTCGTGGGCGCTGGGCAGCGCCAGCGGCAGGTACAGGCCGTAGTTGGCCTGCACCGTGCCCTGGGCCAGGGCGATGCCAAGGTAGAGCAGGCCAAGCCCGGCGGCAATCCCCGCCAGCGCCAGGGTGAACGCCTCCATCACCAGCAGCCCTGCAATATGCCAGGGGCGTGCACCCACCGAGCGCAGGATGGCCATTTCGCGGCGGCGCTCGTTGAGGCTGGTGAGGATCGCCGTGAGCATGCCGATCAGGCCGGTCAGCACCACGAACAGCGACACCACGAACAGCGCCTGTTCGGCGGTGCCCATCAGGCTCCACAGCTCCTGCAGGGCCACGCCGGGCAGAATCGCCAACAGCGGCTCGCCGCGAAACTCGTTGATCTCGCGTTGCAGGGTGAAGGTGCTGATCTTGTTGTTCAGGCCCAGCATGAACGCGGTGATGGCCTTGGGTGTGAGGTCCATGCTTCGGGCCTGTTCGGCGCTGACGCGGCCGGCGCCGCGGGCGGGCACGCCGTTGTGCCAGTCGACGTGGATCGCCTCCATGCCGCCAAGGCTGATGTGCAGGGTGCGGTCCACCGGGGTGCCGGTGCGTTGCAGCACGCCCACCACGGTGAACGGCTTGTCGTCATGCTTGACCAGGCTGATGGCGGCCACGCCATGGGCCAGCACCAGCTTGTCGCCGAGTTTGTAATGCAGCGCGTCGGCCACCTCGGCGCCCAGCACCACCTCGAACGGGTCGCTGGCGAAGGCACGCCCGCTGGCCAGCTGCAGGTGCTGCTTGCGCCCGTACTGGTAATGCTCGAAGTAGGCTTCGGTGGTGCCCATCACCCGGTAACCGCGGTGCGAGTCGCCCAGCGAGATCGGGATGGCCCACTTCACCCGCGGGTTGCTGGCGTAGTGCTCGAAGCTGTCCCAGCGGATGTTGTTGGTGGCGTTGCCGATGCGAAACACCGAGTACAGCAGCAGGTTCACCGAGCCCGAGCGCGCACCGACAATCAGGTCGGTGCCACTGATGGTGCTGGCAAAACTGGCGCGGGCCTCGGTGCGTACCCGCTCCACCGCCAGCAGCAGGCACACCGACAGGGCGATGGCGAAGGCGGTGAGCAGGGCAGTGAAGCGGCGGTTGGCGAGACTCGCCAGGGCAAGGCGGAGCAGGTACATCAGGCCTCCAGGTCGCTGGCAGGGCGCGCGGCGCGGTTGAGTTCGGCAAGCGACAGCTGGCGATCGAACAGCGGTGCCAGGCTCTGGTCGTGGCTGACGAACAACAGGCTGGAGCCGGCTGCGCGGCATTCGGCGAACAGCAGGCGGATGAAGGCTTCACGGGTGTCGGCATCGAGCGCCGAAGTCGGCTCGTCGGCAATCACCAGCTCGGGTTGGCCGATCAGCGCGCGGGCGGCGGCCACCCGTTGCTGCTGACCGATCGACAGGCTGTCGGCGCGCCGTGCCAGCAGTGCCGGGTCCTTCAGGCCCAGATGGGCGAGCAGGCTGGCGGCGGCCTTGTCCACACTGCCGTAGCGCTGGCCGGCGCGTTGCGCCCGGCTGCGCGAGAAACGGCACGGCAGCTCGACGTTTTCGCGCACCGACAGAAACGGCAGCAGGTTGAACTGCTGGAAGATGTAGCCGGTATGATCGACGCGAAAACGGTCGCGCTGGCCCTGGCTGAGCGCGCCCAGCTCCTGGCCGAGCAGGCGGATGCTGCCGCGGTCGGCCTTCTGTACCCCGCCCAGCAGGCCCAGCAGGGTGGTCTTGCCACTGCCGCTGGGGCCCTTGAGGAACAGCGACTCGCCGGCCTGCAGGCGCAACGCCGGGATGTCCAGCAGCTCAGGCTGGCCGGGCCAGGCGAAACCCAGCCGGGACAGTTCGATCAGTGCCTGGCCCATGTCAGAAGTCGATCGCGCTGCGGGTCGGGGTCAGGTCCACGCCCTTCTGGCCATTGGGGCCCACCAGTTGCAGCTGGATCTTCTGGGTGGCGGGGAAGGCCTTGAACAGTGGCGCCAGGTCCAGGCGGGTGAGCTGTGCCGGGGTGGTGCATTCGAGTTTGTAATGGGCGTTGATGTCGCTGTGTTCGTGATCGTGGGCGTCGCCATCCTCGTCATGCACCGGCTTGTCGCCGAACAGCGGGCTTTGCAGGTCCTGGTCGGTTTCGCTGCAACCGGCTGCCTTGTTCAGGCCGAACAGCGCCAGGGGTGTTTCGAGCTGGGCGCGCACGGCCGCGACCTTGGCCTTGTCGGTGGCAGAAGTGGCGGCATGTTCGAAGCCCACCAGGTTCATCGCCGGGCTGTCGAATTCCAGCTCCAGGGCATTGCCGTCGAGTGCGACGTTCAGGTGCGCCACGCCATGTTCATGGGCGCCCAGGCTGCCATGTTCATGGTCATGGTCGTCATGGGCGTAAACCAGACTCAGGGGCAGCAGGGCAAACGGCAAGGCAAGCAGCAGACGACGCATGGGCGGAACTCCGGAAGGCGCTGAAAGAGTTTCGAAATGTTATAACAACTTGTCGGCTGCGTACCAGTGTCGCTGGATGAAACTTCGTGGGAGCATGGGCGCCTGATCGAGTGGAGGGTGCGAACGTGCGTATTCGTGGACACATCGGCGAATGGCCGGTGGATTTGAGCGTGGAGCTGGAGCCCCATGAGTGGGCGCAGTTGGGCGGGCAGTTGCAGGCGGCCGGGGTGCCGGCGGTTGCCGCTGCTGTACCGACGGCGCCGGTTCGACCGGACGATGCAGTGTGGCAGGCGGCGCGCGAGGTGTTGCGCAAGGCCGGTCAGTTGAACGGGCCCCAGTTGCTGGAGGCGCTGGAGGGGCTGGCGGGCAATACGGCGGCCGGCAAGCGCCTGCTGGTGCGTTTGCGCCATAGCAGCGAGGTGAGGGTGGAAAGCGGGGCGGATGCGCCGGTCTATCACTGGGTCGGCTGAACACCGCGTTGATCCCATCGCGGGTCAAGCCCGCTCCCACAGCGCGGGTAGGTAACCTTGTGGGAGCGGGCGGTTGACCTCAGTACAACGCAGCAAACAGCTTGCGGCGGTAATCCAGCACCAGCGGGTGCTCGTTGCCCAGCAGGTCGAACACCTGCAGCAGGGTCTTGTGCGGCAGGCCGCCTTCATACCCGCGGTTGCGCTTGAACAGTTTCAGCAGCCCGTCCAGCGCCGCCTCGTACTGCTGGCGCGACAGCTGCTGCACTGCCAGCTGATACGCCGCCTCGTCATCCTCGGCGTTCTGTGCCAGGCGTGACTTCAGGTCGGCCACGTCCGGCAGGCTGGCGGCCTGCTTGAGGAACGTCAGCTGCGCCTTGGCACCGGCCAGTGCAGCCTTGTGCTCATCGCTCTTGACCGCATCGAGCACGGTCTGCGCTTCGCCCAGCTCGCCACGCTCGGCCAGGCAACGGGCATACAGGATCAGTGCCGCGGCATTGCTGTTGTCTTCGGTCAGCAGGGCCTGGAGCAGCGCCTCGGCCTCGCTGAAGCGTCCCTCGGCAAACAGCCCCTGGGCCACTACCAGCGGGTCGGCCGCTGCCGGTGGCGGCAGTTGCACATGCGGTTCGAGCATTGCGCGGATTTCCGATTCCGGGCGTGCCTCGGCAAAGCCGTCGACCGGCTGGCCATCCTTGAACAGCACCACCGTCGGCAGGCTGCGGATACCGAAGCGCGCGACAATGTCCTGTTCCACATCGCAGTTGACCTTGGCCAGCAGCAGCTCACCCCGGTATTCGGCGGTGATTTTCTCCAGCAGCGGCATCAGCACCTTGCACGGCGCGCACCAGTCGGCCCAGAAGTCGACGAGCACGGGTTTGACGTAGGAGTTCTGGATCACCGACTGGTCGAAGTCGGCGCTGGTGGCATTGAAGATGTACGGGGTTTCCTGGCTCATCGCGACTCTCGCAAATCCTTGAATGGCAACACTATAAAGCGCTGCGGCTGGCGTGGTACAGGCTCACCTGGCGGAATTCGTGGGGTTCGGCCAGGTCTGGCAGGGTCAGGGCGTGCAGGGTGTCGAGCTGGCGGTACAGGGGGTGACGGAAGTCGCGCACCCGCGAGTCGGCCACCAGCGCCTGGTGCCCGCGGCTGAGAAACGCATCGAGCAGCGGCAGGTTGGCGCGGTCGTAGAGCACATCGGCCACCAGCACCAGGTCGAAGCGGTCGGCCTCGGCGAAGAAATCGCTGGAGTAGCCCAACTGCACCTGGTTGAGCGCGGCATTCGCGCGGCTTGCCTGCAGCGCCAGCGGGTCGAGGTCGCAGGCCACCACTTCAAGCGCCCCGGCGCGGGCGGCGGCGATGCCGGCAATGCCCGAGCCTGCGCCGAAGTCCAGCACGCGTTTGCCGGCCACCCACTCGGGGCGGGCGGCCAGGTAGCGCGCCATGGCCAGACCGCTGGCCCAGCAGAAGGCCCAGTAGGGCGGCTCGTGCAGGATGCGCCGGGTTTCTTCGGGGCTGAACGCGCGGTCCATGTTGTGCGCATCGATCAGCCACAGCTTGAGGTCGCAGGCCGGCAGCTCGCTGACCACCAGCCGTGCGTCCCCCAGCAGCCCGCTCAACGCCTGTTGCAGGTGGATCGGCGCGGTCACGGCGCTTTTTCGAGGCGCAGCGGGCCGGTGGCCTGGGTTTGCGGGCTGCTGACCGCCACAGGTTGCAGGTGCAGGATCAACTGCCCGGACTGGCTGGCACGCCCGCGCAGCTCCACCCGCGCACCGGCAGGGAACGCCTCGGGGTTGAAACGCAGCTGGAACGGCAGGTCCTGGCCGTTGGCGTCCAGGTTGCTGCTGGCCAGCAGGCGTTGCGGGCGGCCGCGCGGGTCGACCACCAGCAGCGCCAGCTCGACCTCGGCGCCCGACGGGATGCCAAGCAGGGTGCCGCTGATTTCACGCTGGTAGGCCGGCAGCGGGCCCAGGGCCACAGGTTGCTTGGCCGCTACCGGGGCCTTGGGGGCCAGCACCGGCTTGGGTTCATCGCTGCTGCAGGCGGCCAGCAGGGCGGCAAAACTGAGCACAACGAGCGCTCTAAAGGGCATGATCAATTCCTTCGGGGGATATTTCCTCACTGGATGGTAACTGCTTTGGCTTGTCTTGCCAGTGGGATGCGCTACCATGACCCTCCCTTTTTTTGTTGCCTGCCACCATGCACTGTCCCTTCTGCGGTGCCAACGACACCAAGGTCATCGACTCGCGACTGGTTGCCGAGGGCGAACAAGTGCGCCGTCGCCGCGAATGCGTGGCCTGCGGTGAGCGCTTCACCACCTTCGAAACCGCCGAACTGGTGCTGCCGCGCCTGATCAAGACCGACGGCAGCCGCCAGCCCTTCGACGAAGAAAAACTGCGCGCCGGCATGCAGCGCGCGCTGGAAAAACGCCCGGTGAGCGTCGAGCGCCTCGAAGCGGCGCTGGCCCACATCAAGCACAAGCTGCGCGCCACCGGCGAGCGCGAGGTCAAGTCGCTGGTCGTCGGCGAACTGGTGATGGCCGAGCTGCAAAAGCTCGACGAAGTGGCCTACATCCGCTTCGCCTCGGTGTACCGCCGCTTCCAGGACCTGGACGAATTTCGTGAAGAAATCGACCGCCTGGCGCGCGAGCCTTCCAAGCAATGAGCCTGCCCAGCGAACGCGACGTGCTCGACGCCCACTACATGGCCCGTGCGCTGGAACTGGCGCGCAAGGGTCTCTATTCCACCCATCCCAACCCGCGGGTCGGTTGCGTGATCGTGCGTGACGGGCAGGTGGTCGGCGAAGGCTGGCACGTACGCGCCGGCGAACCGCATGCCGAGGTGCACGCGCTGCGCCAGGCCGGCGAGCTGGCCCGTGGCGCCTGTGCCTATGTGACCCTGGAGCCGTGCAGCCACCACGGGCGCACGCCGCCGTGTGCCGAGGCGCTGGTCAAGGCCGGTGTGGCGCGGGTGGTGGCGGCCATGCAGGACCCCAACCCGCAAGTGGCGGGGCAGGGGCTCAAGCGCCTGGCCGACGTCGGTATCGAGGTTGCCAGCGGTGTGCTGGAGGCCGAGGCCCGCGCACTCAACCCGGGCTTTCTGAAACGCATGGAACACGGCCTGCCCTTTGTGCGGGTCAAACTGGCGATGAGCCTGGACGGGCGCACCGCCATGGCCAGTGGCGAGAGCCAGTGGATCACCGGCCCGGCCGCACGCTCGGCGGTGCAGCGTCTGCGCGCGCGCTCCAGCGTGGTGCTGACCAGCGCCCAGAGCGTGCTCGCCGACAACGCGCGCATGACCGTGCGCGCTGACGAGCTTGGGCTGGACGCCGACAGCACCGCCCTGGCGATGGCCCGCCCACCGTTGCGCGTGCTCATCGACGGGCGCCTGCGCCTGCCGCTGACGGCGCCGTTCTTCCAGGCCGGCCCGGTGCTGGTGGTGACGGCCGCCGCGCCAGTTGCGCAGTACGCCCAGGCCGGCCATGACCTGCTGAGCCTGCCCGGCACCGACGGGCACGTCGACCTGCCCGCGCTGCTGCGCGAACTGGCCCGGCGTGGTGCCAGCGAGGTGCTGGTGGAGGCCGGCCCGGGCCTGGCCGGTGCCTTCGCGCAACAGGGCCTGGTGGACGAATACCAGCTCTTCATCGCTGCCAAGTTTCTCGGCTCCAGTGCCCGCCCATTGCTCGATTGGCCCCTGGCCAGAATGAGCGAAGCGCAGGCCCTCAAAATCACCGACATGCGCGCCGTAGGCGATGACTGGCGAGTCACTGCCATTCCTGTGCCTGCGCCCGGCGTATAATTCGCGGCCTGCGCCTTGCGCGACCCGTTCTGAAGGAGGACTCATGTTCACCGGCATCATCGAATCCATCGGCAGCATCCGTTCACTGACCCCCAAAGGCGGCGACGTACGCGTGTATGTCGAAACCGGCAAGCTCGACCTGGGCGACGTGAAACTGGGCGACAGCATCGCCGTCAACGGCGTGTGCCTGACCGCCGTCGAACTGCCTGGCGACGGTTTCTGGGCTGACGTCAGCCGCGAAACCCTCGACTGCACCGCCTTTGCCGACTTCAAGGTAGGCAGCCGGGTCAACCTGGAAAAGGCCCTGACCCCCAGCAGCCGCCTGGGCGGCCACCTGGTCAGCGGCCACGTCGACGGTGTCGGCGAAGTCATCTCGCGCAGCGATAACGCCCGCGCCATCCAGTTCCGCCTGCGCGCGCCGGCCGAGCTGGCCAAGTACATCGCCCACAAGGGCTCGATCACCGTCGATGGCACCAGCCTCACGGTCAACCAGGTCGATGGCGCCGAGTTCGAGCTGACCATCGTGCCGCACACCCTCGCTGAAACCATCATGGCCGACTACCGCACCGGGCGTCGGGTTAACCTTGAGGTCGACCTGCTGGCCCGTTACCTGGAGCGTCTGCTGCTGGGCGACAAGGCCGCCGAGCCGGGCAAGGGTGGCATCACCGAAAGTTTCCTGGCCGCCAACGGCTACCTGAAATCCTGATTTAGAAGGGGGTGCCGCGTGGCGCTCAACAGCATCGAAGAACTGGTCGAAGACATTCGCCAGGGCAAAATGGTCATCCTGATGGATGACGAAGACCGCGAGAACGAAGGCGACCTGATCATGGCCGCCGAGTGCTGCAAGGCCGAACACATCAACTTCATGGCCAAGCACGCCCGTGGCCTGATCTGCATGCCGATGTCGCGCGAGCGCTGCGAGCTGCTCAAGCTGCCGCTGATGGCCCCGCGCAACGGCTCGGGCTTCGGCACCAAGTTCACCGTTTCGATCGAAGCTGCCGAAGGCGTCACCACCGGCATCTCCGCCGCCGACCGCGCGCGCACCGTGCAGGCCGCCGCCGCCCGGGACGCCAAGGCCGAAGACATCGTCAGCCCGGGCCACATCTTCCCGCTGATGGCCCAGCCCGGCGGTACCCTGGCCCGTGCCGGCCACACCGAGGCGGCCTGCGACCTGGCGCGCATGGCCGGTTTCGAGCCGAGCGGGGTGATCTGCGAGGTGATGAACGACGACGGCACCATGTCGCGTCGCGCCGAGCTGGAAGTGTTCGCCGCCGAGCACAACATCAAGATCGGCACCATCGCCGACCTGATCCACTACCGCATGATCCACGAACGTACCATTCAGCGGATTTCCGAGCAGCCGCTGGACAGCGAACTGGGTCAGTTCAACCTGGTGACCTACCGCGATTCGGTCGAAGGCGACGTGCACATGGCCCTGACCCTGGGCAAGATCTGCGCCGAGGAACCGACCCTGGTGCGGGTGCACAACATGGACCCGCTGCGCGACCTGCTGCTGGTCAAGCAGCCCGGCCGCTGGAGCCTGCGCGCCGCGATGAGCGCCGTGGCAGAGGCCGGCAGCGGCGTGGTGCTGCTGCTCGGACACCCGCTGGACGGCGACGTGCTGCTGGCGCATATCCGCGAAAGCGCCGACAGCAGCCAGGTCAAGACACCCACCACCTACAGCACCGTGGGTGCCGGTTCGCAGATTCTGCGCGACCTGGGCGTACGCAAGATGCGCCTGATGAGTTCGCCAATGAAGTTCAATGCGATATCCGGATTCGATCTGGAAGTTGTAGAATACGTGCCCTCCGAATAAAGCAGGGGCTGGTTTCCCGCTGTTGATCCGGAACAAAACTCCCACAGGCCGCACCGTTGCGGCCTGGCTCTTTAAGATGAGAACCCCGCAATGTCCCTGAAGACCATCGAAGGTACCTTCATTGCCCCCAAAGGTCGCTATGCTTTGGTGGTTGGCCGCTTCAACAGCTTCGTCGTCGAAAGCCTGGTAAGCGGTGCCGTTGATGCCCTGGTTCGCCACGGCGTGAGCGAAAGCGACATCACCATCATCCGTGCACCGGGTGCGTTCGAGATTCCGCTGGTGGCACAGAAGGTCGCCCAGCAGAGCGAATACGCCGCGATCATCGCCCTGGGCGCCGTGATCCGTGGTGGCACCCCGCACTTCGAATACGTGGCGGGCGAATGCACCAAGGGCCTGGCCCAGGTGTCCATGGAGTTCGGCGTGCCGGTTGCCTTCGGTGTCCTGACCGTCGATTCGATCGAACAGGCCATCGAGCGTTCCGGCACCAAGGCCGGCAACAAGGGCGCCGAAGCGGCCCTGTCCGCCCTGGAAATGGTCAGCCTGCTGGCGCAGTTGGAGGCCAAGTGATTAGCGACGAAAGCGATCGTTTCAACCCGCGCGATCCAAAACCTGCGGATGCTGGCAAGCCCTCCAAGAGTGCCAAGCGTCGCGAAGCCCGCAAGCTCGCGACCCAGGCGCTGTACCAGTGGCACATGGCCAAGCACTCGCTGAACGAGATCGAAGCGCAGTTCCGGGTCGATAACGATTTCACCGATGTCGACGGTGCCTACTTCCGCGAGATCCTGCACGGCGTGCCGGCGATCAAGGAAGAAATCGACAAGGCCCTTGCGCCTTGCCTGGACACCGTGCTCGAAGAGCTCGATCCGGTCGAGCTGTCGGTGCTGCGCCTGTCCACCTGGGAGCTGATCAAGCGGGTCGACGTGCCTTATCGCGTGGTCATCAACGAAGGTATCGAGCTGGCCAAGGTGTACGGCGCCACTGACGGGCACAAGTTCGTCAACGGTGTGCTCGACAAGCTCGCACCGCGGCTGCGCGAAGCCGAAGTGAAGGCGTTCAAGCGCTGATTGCGGCGCTGCCTGCCCATGGGTGAATTCGAGCTGATCCGCCACTACTTCGCCGCCGCGCCCTGTGCGCAGGCCGGCGACGGGGTCGCCCTGGGGATCGGCGACGATTGCGCCCTGCTGGCGCTGCCGGCCGGCGAGCAACTGGCCGTGTCCACCGACACGCTAGTGGCCGGGGTGCATTTCCCGGCTGTGTGCGACCCGTTCCTGCTCGGCCAGCGCTCGCTGGCGGTGGCTGCCAGTGACCTGGCAGCCATGGGCGCCACCCCCGTGGCCTTTACCCTTGCCCTGACTCTGCCGACGGTTCACGCCGATTGGCTGAAGGCCTATGCCCAGGGTCTGAACCTGATGGCCCGACAATGCGGCCTGAGCCTGGTAGGCGGGGACACCACCCATGGGCCGCTGAGCCTGACCATGACCGTGTTCGGCCGCGTGCCTGCCGGCCAGGCCCTGACGCGCAGCGGTGCGCAGCCTGGTGACCTGGTGTGTGTCGGCGGTGAGCTGGGCAACGCTGCCGGGGCCTTGCCGCTGGTGCTTGGCGAACGCGAGGCGGCGGTGGCGCTGGCCGAGCCGCTGCTGGCGCACTACTGGTCGCCGCCACCGCAACTGGCGCTGGGTCAGGCGCTGCGAGGCAAGGCCAGCGCGGCGCTGGATATCTCCGATGGCCTGCTGGCCGATTGCGGACACATTGCCACGGCCTCGGGCGTGTCGATTGTGCTGTCGCTCGAACAGCTGCCGCTGGGTGCGGCGCTGCAGGGCCTGCTGGGCCTGGAAGGTGCGCGACAGGCCGCGCTCACCGGTGGCGACGACTACGTGATTGCCTTCACCTTGCCCCCCGCGCACCTGGCCGGCCTGCAGGCTGCCGGCTGGCCGGTGCACGTGGTCGGTCGGGTGGAGGCGGGCAGCGGCGTCAGCCTGCGTGACCACGCCGGGGCGGACATCACCCCGCGCACGCGGGGTTATCAACATTTTTAGGGAGACACCGTGACCGATCACCCCAATCAGGTGCCGGCAGAAAACGTGCCGCCTTCAGTCTGGCGCAACCCCTGGCATTTTCTGGCCTTCGGCTTCGGCTCCGGCACCCTGCCCAAGGCGCCGGGCACCTGGGGTTCGCTGGTGGCCGTGCCGTTCATCCCGCTGTGGCAGATGCTGCCCGACTGGGGCTACTGGCTGATGCTGGGGCTGACCATGCTGTTCGGCGTATGGTTGTGCGGCAAGGTCGCCGACGACCTGGGCGTGCATGACCACGAGGGCATCGTCTGGGACGAGATGGTCGGCATGTGGATAACCCTCTGGCTGGTACCGGAAGGTTGGCTATGGTTGTTGGCAGGCTTTCTGATGTTCCGCTTCTTCGACATACTCAAGCCGTGGCCGATCCGCTGGATCGACCGGCATGTGCATGGCGGTTTCGGCATCATGTTCGATGACGTGCTGGCCGGCGTGTTCGCCTGGTTGGGCATGCAGGCGCTGGTGTGGAGTTTCACCTGAAGGGAGTGGCCTGATGCGCGCATGGCGAGTGTTGCTGCTGGTGTTGGCGCTGGGTGGCGGCATCGCCTGGGCTGGCGAGCCGACCGCGTTGCCGCAGGAGGTGCGCCTGGCCAGCGAGATCTGGCCGGACTACACCGACGTCGAAGGGCGCGGCATGGCCTGGGACGTGTTGCGCAAGGTGTTCGAGCCGGCGGGGGTCAAGGTGCTCGCCATCAGCGTGCCCTACAGCCGCGCAGTGGGCCTGGTCAAACGCGCCGAGGCCGATGCCTGGGTCGGCTCCTACGAGCAGGAAAGCAACGACTACCTTTACCCGCGCAACGCCTTCGACCAGGACCATATCTACGCCCTGGGCCTGGCCAGCCTGCCGGTGCCGAGCGCCGCCACCATCGGCCGCTACAAGCTCTCCTGGGTGCGTGGCTACGAGTACCAGCGCTACCTGCCCGATGTGAAGGAGTTTCGCGAGGTGCAGCGGCGCGACGGCATCCTGCCGATGCTCGAACTCAAGCGCGTGGACTTCTACATCGATGCCCAGACCGAGGTGGACTACGTGTACAACCAGGCCCGTGACAAGGCCCGGTTCCGCCGCACCCACATCGCCGAGTTACCGTTGTACCTGGCCTTTGCCAGGACCGAGCAGGCCTGTGCGCTCCGGGCGCTGTTCGATCGGCGCATGGACGAACTGATCGCCAGCGGCGAATTGCGCGAGATCTTCGAGCGCTGGCAGCAGCCGTATCCGTTCCCGATTCCGGGCAGGGCGCGCGTGCCAGCATCTAACTTCTCGATCTGTTTGCCCAAGAATTCAGCCTAAGCACCTGCCTTACGCTGCTGTTACAATCGGCGCACATCAAATTTCACGTTATTGATCAGGAGCACAAGGTGCCCGTCGTCTTTGTTGCCGCTTCCAAGCTGCCCACCCCCTTTGCCACGTTCACCATGCATGGTTTTCTCGACGAAGCCACCGGCCGCGAGCACGTTGTGCTCAGCCTGGGTGATGTAGCCGATGGCGAGCCGGTACTGGGGCGCCTGCATTCCGAATGCCTGACCGGCGATGCGCTGTTCAGCCAGCGCTGCGACTGTGGTTCGCAGCTGGAGGCCGCTCTGCAGGCCATCGCCCGCGAAGGCCGTGGCGTGCTGCTGTATCTGCGTCAGGAGGGTCGTGGCATCGGCCTGCTGAACAAGATTCGCGCCTACGAACTGCAGGACGGCGGCGCCGACACCGTCGAGGCCAACGAGCGCCTGGGCTTTGCCGCCGACCAGCGTGACTACGCCATGTGCCAGCCGATGCTCGAGCACCTGGGTGTCACGTCATTGCGCCTGATGACCAACAACCCGCGCAAGGTAAAAGCCCTCACCGCCATGGGCATTGCGGTAGCCGAGCGCGTGCCGCTGCACACCGGGCACAATCCGCACAACAAGCACTACCTGGCCACCAAGGCCGGCAAGCTCGGCCACATGATGGGCAACGAGCACCAGGGCGAGGCCGGTCGGGCGTGACCCGCGGCCAGGTCAAGCGGCGGCTGGCGTTCGCCTGGTGGCAGTTCTTCGCGATTGCCCTGGCGCCGCTGCTGGTGTTCGGCTGGGCGTTCGGAGGCAGTGTGGCGCGTGTCCCGCTGCTGGTGATGCCGGTGTTTCTGGCCGGGCTGGCCTCGATGTTCTTCAGCCTGCCGCGTTTCAGCGCCTACAAGCGTGCCTTGATTGCCACTGAAAAGGCGCTGAACAGCGCTGAAGAGCCGGCGGCCTGGATAGAGCTGGCGCGGGTTCGCCGTGTGTCGATGCTGTTTGCCTGCCTGCCGGCGTGGGTGGCCGCACTGTCGGTGTTCGTGGGCCTGGAGGGAGTGCCGCAGATTCTGCTGGCCATCGCCAGCGTGGTGATCCTTTACCTGTACCGGGTACCGCGTCAGCTGGGCTGATGCGCCCTTCGCCAGCCAGGCTGGCTCCTGCAGGCAGGAGCAAGCCTGGCTGGCGAAAGGGTCTAAAGACCCAGCAGTTGCATCCGCTGACGCACCGAAGCCTCGATCCCGGCAGCATCCAGCCCGCATTCGGCCAGCATCTGCGCCGGCTTGGCATGCTCGACGTACACATCCGGCAAGCCCAGGTGCAGCATCGGCTTGAGCACGCCTTCAGCGCTCAGGAACTCGCTGACCGCAGAGCCGGCGCCGCCCATGATGGCGTTCTCTTCGATGGTCACCAGCAGGTCATGGCTGCCGGCCAGCTCGCGCACCAGCGCTTCATCCAGCGGCTTGACGAAACGCATGTCGACCACGGTGGCATCCAGGTTTTCGGCCACCTTCAGCGCTTCGGCCAGTTGCACACCGAACACCAGCAGGGCGACCTTGCTGCCCTGGCGGCGAATCACGCCCTTGCCGATCTCCAGCGGCTCAAGGTCGCCGTCGATCGTCGCGTTCGGCCCGCTGCCACGCGGGTAGCGCACGGCGGCAGGGCCGTTGTACAGGTGCCCGGTGCTGAGCATCTTGCGCAGCTCGTTCTCGTCGCTGGGGGTCATCACCAGCATGCCGGGGATGCAGCGCAGGAACGACAGGTCGAAGCTGCCGGCGTGGGTCGGGCCGTCTTCGCCCACCAGGCCGGCGCGGTCGATGGCGAACAGCACGTCGAGGTTCTGCACCGCCACGTCATGGATCAGCTGGTCGTAGGCGCGCTGCAGGAAGGTCGAATAGATCGCCACCACCGGCTTGGCGCCCTCGCAGGCCATGCCCGCCGCCAGCGTCACCGCGTGCTGCTCGGCAATCGCCACGTCGAAGTAGCGCTCGGGGTAGCGTTCGCTGAACGCCACCAGGTCCGAGCCTTCCTTCATGGCAGGGGTGATGCCCACCAGGCGCTGGTCGGCGGCGGCCATGTCGCACAGCCACTGGCCGAACACCGCCGAGTACTTCGGCCCGGCGGCCTTTTTCGGCGCGGTGGCCGGGGCGTCCAGCGGTTCGAGCTTGGTGATCGCGTGGTAGCCGATCGGGTCGACCTCGGCCGGGGCGAAACCCTTGCCCTTCTTGGTCACCACGTGCAGGAACTGCGGCCCCTTGAGGTCGCGCATGTTGCGCAGGGTGGCGATCAGGGTAGGCAGGTCGTGGCCGTCGATGGGGCCGATGTAGTTCCAGCCCAGCTCTTCGAACAGGGTGCCGGGCACCAGCATGCCCTTGGCATACTCTTCGGTGCGGCGGGCGATCTCCCAGGCGCCGGGCAGGCGCGACAGCACCTTCTTGCTGCCCTCGCGCATGCTTGCATAGGTGCGGCTGGAGAGGATCTTGGCCAGGTAGTTGGACAGGCCGCCGACATTGCGCGAAATCGACATGTCGTTGTCGTTGAGGATCACCAGCATGTCGGCGTTGACTTCCTGGGCGTGGTTCAACGCCTCGAAGGCCATGCCGGCGGTGAGCGCGCCGTCACCGATCACTGCAATCGACTTGCGTGCCTGGTTCTGCAGGCGGGCGGCGATGGCCATGCCCAGCGCGGCGCTGATCGAGGTGCTGGAGTGCCCGACGCCAAAGGTGTCGTACTCGCTCTCGACGCGGCGCGGGAAGGCGGCCAGGCCGTCCTTCTGACGCAGGCTGTGCATGCGTTCGCGCCGACCCGTGAGGATCTTGTGCGGATACGCCTGGTGGCCCACGTCCCACACCAGCCGGTCGTCCGGAGTGTCGAAGACGTAGTGCAGGGCGATCGTCAGTTCGATGACGCCCAGGCCGGCACCGAAGTGCCCGCCGGTCTGGCCGACGCTATAGAGCAGCTCCTGGCGCAGTTCGTCGGCCAGTTTCTCCAGGTCGGCTTCGGCCAGACGACGCAGGCCGGCTGGCGTATCGGCACGGTCAAGCAGCGGCGTGACCGGGCGTTCGCGGGGGATCTCTTGAAACGTCGTGGGCATCAGGCGAATCGTTATAGGTGTGATGAGGCGGCAGTTTACCTTATTGCGGTGAAGGCTGCCCATTGAGGTATGTGGTGTGCGTTTCGCCGGCAATGCCGGCTCCTACAGGGTTCGATGCAGGAGCCGGCATTGCCGGCGAAGGGCCGCTGCGGTCAGCTGCGGCGTTCGACGATGTACCGCGCCAGCGCCCGCAGCGGCTCGGCCTTGTCATCGAACCCAGCCAGCGCTGCCAGCGCCTGGTCGCGCAGTTCCAGCGCGTAGGCCTTGGCGGCTTCGAGCCCCAGCAATGCCGGGTAGGTCGGCTTGTCGCGGGCGATATCTGCGCCCTGGCGCTTGCCCAGGGTCGCGGTATCGCTCTCGACATCCAGGATGTCGTCCTGCACCTGGAACGCCAGGCCGATGGCCTGGGCATACTGCTGCAAGGCCGCAAGCGTCTGGGCATCAGCCCGCGCGCTGGCCAGGGCGCCGACCTTGACGCTGGTTTCGATCAGCGCGCCGGTCTTGTGCCGGTGCATGTATTCGAGCGCGGTCTGATCGAGCTTGAGCCCCACCGAGCCCAGGTCGATGGCCTGGCCACCGACCATGCCGGCGGGGCCGGCGCCCTGGGCCACGGCCTGCACCATGGCCAGACGAATGGCATCGCTCTGCGGGCTCAGGCGCGGGTCGAGCAGGGCGCTGAAGGCCAGGCTCTGCAAGCCGTCGCCGGCCAGGATCGCGCAGGCCTCGTCGAATTTCTTGTGGGTGGTGGGCTGGCCGCGACGCAGGTCGTCGTCGTCCATTGCCGGCAGGTCGTCATGCACCAGCGAATAGGCGTGGATCAGCTCGACTGCGCAGGCGGCGCCGTCGGCATCGCTGCTGGCGCCACCCAACGCCTCGCAGGCGGCATAGGCCAGCAGCGGGCGTACCCGCTTGCCGCCGTTCATCACGCTGTAGCGCATGGCGGCATACAGGCGCTCGAGTTCGCTCGAGGGGGCGTGGAACAGGGTTTCCAGCGCGGCATCCACCTGGGCCTGGCAACGGGCCTGGTAGGCGGCGATCATTCCGGCTGTTCCGCGTCGAACGGCTCGGCGCGCAACTCGCCGTCGCGCTCCAGCAGCACCTGGACCTTCTGCTCGGCCTGGGTCAGGGCGCTCTGGCAATCGCGGGTCAGGCCGATGCCTTGCTCGAAGGCGGTCAGCGAGTCTTCCAGCGACAGTTCGCCGTTCTCCAGGCGTTCGACCAGCGCTTGCAGGTCGGCAAGGGATTGCTCGAAGTCAATGGCAGCTTTTTTTCGGGCCATGGCGGCTGTCTCTGGTGGCGGTTTGAACGGCGCGACACTAGCAGAGCAGGGCAGGGGGAGCAAATCAGCGCCTGTGATCTTTCGTCGCATTCTGTTGCATAAATGCCGTGGGAGCAGGCTTGATTTTCCTGCACCGCTTGCATTGTGGGGGCTCACTGCTGTCTGCCATAATCGCGCCCGCTCTGCGCCGCGGGTTGTATCCGGGTCAGGGCCCCCCCTTCCATGTCGCGTAATGGACTACGTTGTGAGCTTTCTTTCGATCGAGTTCGGCCTCTGCTTCACTCTGTTTTTCGCGGTCTACTGGAGCCTTTGCTGGAGCGTTCGCCTGCAGAACGTCCTGCTGCTGGCGGGCAGCTATGCGCTGGTCGCAAGCTTCAGCCTCGATTCGCTGTACATCCTGCTCGGCTACACCCTGCTGGTCTACCTGCTGGGGCTGTTCAGCGCGCGATATCCCGGACGGCGCTTCACCTACCTGATGGTGTTGCTGCTGGTGCTGGGCTGCTTCTATGTCTTCAAGTACCAGGAATTCTTCGTGGGGGGCGTGCAGGCCGCGCTGGCCGACCTGGGCCTGGACGTCTCGCTGCCGGTGCTGGAGGTGCTGCTGCCGATCGGGCTGTCGTTCTATACCTTCCATTCGGTCAGCTACCTGGTGTCGATCAACCGCGGTGAAATGGCCTCGGCCGCGCCGCTGGACCTGGCCCTGTACCTGGCCTTCTTCCCCAGCCTGGTGGCCGGCCCGGTCAACCGCGCCGCGCACATGCTGCCGCAGATTCGCCCGGCGCAGATCCGCCAGGTGCTGGAGCCGCAGCGGGCGCTGGGGCTGATTGCGCTGGCGGTGGTCAAGCTGTTCTTCTTCAGTGCCTGGCTGGGCAGCGAGTGGGTCGACCCGGTGTTCGAGACCCCAAGCGGCTTCAGCGCCGAGCAACTGCTGCTGAGCGTGTACGGCTACAGCCTGCTGATCTACCTGAACTTCAGCGGCTACACAAACCTGGTGACCGGCGTGGCGCTGCTGCTGGGCTTTCGCCTGCCGGCCAACTTCAATGCGCCCTACGCGGCCCGCAACCTCAAGGAGTTCTGGGGGCGCTGGCACATCAGCCTGTCGACCTTCATTCGCGACTACGTGTACATCCCGCTGGGCGGCAACCGCCAGGGCGTGTGGCGCGGCAACCTGAACATGCTGCTGGCGATGCTGGTTTCCGGCTTGTGGCACGGCGCGAGCCTCAACTTCATCATCTGGGGTGCGCTGCACGGCGTGGGGCTGGCGCTGTACAAGGCCTCCACCTACGTGCTGCCACAACCGATGCGCTGGCCGGGCGCGGATGTGCTGGCGCGCCTGCTGACCTTCCACTACGTCGCCTTCGCCTGGATCTTCTTTCGCTGCGCGAGCCTGGATGATGCGCTGGACATGCTCGGCGGCATCGCCGGCCTGAGCCTGGGCGGGCTGTTGAGCACCACCGGCCTGCTGTTGCTGGGCTGCGTGCTGTACATCGCGGTGTACCCGCAGGTGCTGGCGCTGCTGCGCCAGGGTTTTGCCGCCAGCAGCCGGCTGCCCTGGCAGCTCTACCCGATCCCGCTGGGGTTGTTCGTGTCGTTGGTCATCTTCGCTTCGCAATCGGGCGTGCCGGGGTTCATCTATGCAAGCTTCTAGTACCGGTCAGCTGTTCAAGGCGCAAATGGGCGCGGCCAAGGTGCTGTACGCGATCCTGGTCACCACCTTGCTGCTGTTCTGGCTGAACCAGAACTCCATCAGCCTGTACTGCCAGCAGAAGTACCACCAGAGCTGCGAGCTGCCCTGGGTAGGGCAGAGCCAGGCGTGGCGCCTGGGCGGCAACCTGACCCAGGCCCTGGGGGATGCGCGCAGCAGCTTCATCGACAGCCTGGAGCGCCAGACGCTGCTGGCCCAGGCCGAGGGCATGCCGACGGTCGAGCTGCCGCCCAGTATGCCGGTGGTGCTGGTCGACCTGGCGCAGCCGCATGCCAAGGCGCCGGCGCCTGCCAAGGTACCGGTGGTGGCGCCGACACCTGCGGCCAGGCCCCCTGCAGTGCAGCCAGCGGCAGTGCAGCCGGTTGTGGCACAGGCGCCCGCCGCGCAGCCCGCCGTGCAACCGGTCAAGGTGGCGGCGCAACCGCTGGTGCCGGGGCAGCCGCCCAAGGCCGTGAGCCTGGCGGCTGGCGACGAAGTGTTCCTGGTGGGCGACTCGCTGATGCAGGGCGTGGCGCCGCACCTGGCCAACACCTTGCTCAAGCGCTACCAGATCAAGAGCGTCAACCTCAGCCGCCAGAGCACGGGCCTGGCGTACCCCGGTTTTTTCAACTGGCCGCAGACGGTGTCCGACACGCTGCAGAATCACCCCAACATCCGCCTGATGGTGGTGTTCCTGGGTCCGAACGACCCGTGGGACATGCCCGAGTCCAAGGGCAAGCCGTTCCTGCGTTTCAAATCGCCTGAGTGGGAGGCGCTGTACCGCAAGCGCATCGACCGGATCCTGGACGAGGCCCGTGCGCACAATGTGCAGGTGATCTGGGTCGGCCCGCCCAACATGCAAAAGCCCAAGTTGTCGACGGCCATGGCCTATCTCAGCGGGCTGTATGAAAGCCAGGCGCAGCTGTACCAGCAGCATTACGTGTCGGCCAACGGCGTGCTCGGTTACCAGGCCGACGAGTTCTCCTATACCCTGCAGAATAGCCAGGGCAAACGGGTCAAGACCCGTGTCGACGACGGCATCCACTTCACCACCACGGGCCAGAAGCTGATCGCCGAGCAGGTACTGTCGATGATCGTCTTCCCGGGCCTGACCGTAACGGGACACTGAGCATGCGCCGAGCGCACAACATCCTGGTGCTGGCGGCGCTTATCTGCGCGCTGCCGGGCTGCAGCCCGGTGGCGGCGGTCAACGCGCCGGCCGCGCGCCCCCTCGCCGTGCAGCAGAAGGCGACCGGCAGCCGTGACGGCAACCTTGCGGTGCTGGCCGGCAAGCTGCGCACCTCCAGTCGCACACCGGTCAATATCGTGCAATTCGGAGATTCGCACACTGCCGCCGACCTGTTCAGCGGCGAGATGCGTCGCTTGCTGCAGTCGCAGTACGGCGATGGCGGCATAGGCTTTGTGGCGGCGACACCGGTACCTGGCACGCGCTACGACAACCTGATCCTCAAGACGGCCAGGCGCCAGTGGGAGCTGGTGTCGGCGCGCAACCAGCAAAGCACCCAGTTCCCGCTGGGGGGCTACCTGTCGGTACCGCTGGCAGCAAACCCGAGCGTGCGCCTGGAGGCGCGCGAACCCAGTGCCCAGCGCTACCGTATCTCGGCCCTGTACCAGGCGCGGGAGAACAGCAGCCTTACCGCCCGTGGCGGGCAGAACGCGGCGCGCCGCGTGATGCTGGCCGCAAGCAACGGGCAGTGGCGCTTCAGCCCGCCGCTCAACAGCATCAGCCTGCCGGTGGACATGAGCCTGAATGCCCACCCGGGCACGGTGCTGGGTGGCTGGTACATCCAGGGCCAGAAGAACGCCGGGGTGACCTATTCGGCCCTGGGCATCAATGGTGCGCGGCTGGAGGTGCAGGACAAATGGCAGGCTGGCTGGCAGGAAAACCTCAAGGCCCTGCGCCCGGACCTGATCATTCTGGCCTATGGCACCAACGAGGCGTTCGACAACACCCTGGACATGGCCAAGTACCGTGACCAGTTGCGCCGTACCGTGGCCCAGCTCAAGCGGGTGCAGCCACGGGCGGTGATCCTGCTGGTGGGGCCTTCGGACTCGATCAAGCAGCGTGGCGCGCGCACCTGCGCGACGCGGCGCCCGCAGTCGTTGCCGCAGGTGGTGCAGATCCAGCGCCAGGTGGCACGCCAGGCCAACGTGCTGTTCTGGGACTGGCAGGCCTACATGGGCGGGGAGTGCTCGATTGCGCGGTGGCAGGCAGAGGGGCTGGCGCGAGGCGACCTGGTGCACCTGACGGCCGATGGCTATCGCAAGAGTGCGTCGGGGCTGTATGACTACCTGCGGGGGCAGTTGGGGCTGCGCTGAGGCAAAAAAAAGAGGGGCTGTATCGGTGTCGGGATTGGCTTGCGGCGCCCCGGTGCATCGATAACAGCCCCCCAGCTTCGAGCCACAGGGGCGTCGAACTCAGGTGCAAGCATAGAATGGTTTTTTGGGGCCTGCTGTAGGACTTTTGGACAGATCTCGAAGGGTTCTTCGTCAGCAAGGCTGACTCCTGCCGTTTATCCCCACTCTGCAGGAGCCAGCCTTGCTGGCGAAAGCCGCGCTGTAGTCAGCCCGCCGGGGTCAGCCCCAACGCGTAATCGAGGTACCCGCGATACGCCGTTTCCCAGTCATCCTGGAAGGTGTGCCCGGCCGGGTGTTCGTGGCTTTGCACCGGGTTGCTGCCTTCGAATGCCTTCTGCGTGGTTGCGGTCAGTTCCAGGTTGCTCGAATGCTCCTTGGCGCCGTGCACGATCACGATGCGCTTGTCCTTGGCCTTCTGCACGGCGAATGGAATGCGAAAGCCGCCTGGCGACAGCAGTACTGCGCCGCTGTAATGTTGCGGGTATTCGGCGATCAGGTGCGCCGCATGTTCGGCGCCCTGGGAAAAGCCGATCAGCGCCACGTTCGAGCGGTCGATGCGGGTCTGCTTTTCCAGGGCCTTGAGCGCGGCCGCCACGGCTTTCTCGGTCGGCTCGACCGTGTGTTGCTGCCACATGAACTGGCCCTCGTCGCGCTTGAGCGTGCCGTTCACGCCCACCAGTACGGCGCGTTCGCCCACCAGCTCTTCACGCATGCGAATGCCCTTGCTGCCTTCGGTGCCGTAGCCGGACAGCCACACCACCACCGGCCAGCCGCCGGCCGGGGCCTTGCCTTCGGGGATGCTGAACGCCGCCGCACCGGCATCCTTGGCCTGTTTGGCGTAGTTGGCCTCGGCGCTCTGCAGTAGTTTCTTGTAGGCCGGTGCGTCCTTCATGCCCTCCAGCTCGTCGTCGTCACGCAGGATCACGGCCTGCCAGAAGCCTCGCTCGCGGGCCTGGTCGAGCAGGTCGCCAGCCAGATCGAACTTCTCCATCGAGGCCAGGGCGGCGCCGGCCTGGTAGGACGCATAGGCGTTCTTCGGGTCCAGGCGTGCGGCCGTCAGGTAATAGGCCAGGGCGCCAGCCATGTTGTCGTGCTCGCTTTTCTCCTTGTCGCCGGCATCGATGAATTCCTGTGCGTCGGCATCGTTCAGGTAGAGGTTGGCCATGCCGGCCAGGCCCTGCCAGCGGCCCTTGGCAACGGCCTCGTCTTCGTCGGCGAAGCTGGCGGTGGCGGTAAGGCTCAGGGCGGTGAACAGGCTGAGGGTGGCAAAGTGCAGACGAGGAGATGTCATGAACGACAAGACCGAGAGTCCTTTTTCGGTGGAAGGGAAAGTGTGCCGGCCAATACGGCCGGGGCGCGGATTCTAGCATGGCAGCTCAGCTGCGCAGCTGGTTCCAGTCCAGTTCGAAGCGCGCCAGGTATTTGCGCAGGCGGTCGGCATCGTTGGGTTTTTCCTTGTCCTGGCGCGACACCGCAAACAGCTGGCGCCCTGCGTCGGACAGCGAGCGGGCATCGCGACACACCCGCAGCACGGCCTCCAGTTGCAGGCGGTCGAACAGGTCCAGCTCACGCCCTTCAAGCAACGGCTCGGTGGGCGCGGCAACCCCCCAGGCCCGTTGCAGCCGGGTGATCTCTTCGCTGACCAAGGGCTCGTCGATGCGTCCGCTGTCGGCCAGGGTCGCCATGCGCGTGATCGAGGCCGACAGCTCGCGAAAGTTGCCGGCCCAGCGTGCTTGCGGTGAATGGGCGAACGCCAGGTACTGGCGCTTGGCTTCAAGGTTGAAGCGCACGTTGCGGCCCTGTTCGCGGGCGTGGCGCTGCAGTTCGAAATCGATGTTCGGCTCGATGTCTTCGCGCCGCCCGGCCAGCCCCGGCAGTTCGAAGGTCCACAGGTTGATGCGCGCATACAGGTCTTCGCGAAACAGCCCTTCGGCCACCTGCTTGCGCAGGTCACGGTGGGTGCCGGCGATCAGCTGGAAGTCGCTTTGCACCTCGCTGTCTGCGCCCATCGGGAAGAAGCGCTTCTCTTCGATGGCCTTGAGCAGCATGGCCTGTTCGTCGGCGCCCAGCTCGCCGATTTCGTCGAGAAACAGCATGCCGCCGTCGGCGGCGCGCAGCAGGCCGTCGCGGGCGTTCTGTGCACCCGTGAAGGCGCCCTTGATATGCCCGAACAGGCTCGACATGGCGCCGTCGCCGCGCAGCGTGGCGCAGTTCACTTCGACGAAGCGGCCCTCCAGCTGGTGGCGCGTGCGCTTGAGTTCATGGATGCGCCGGGCCAGGAACGACTTGCCGGCACCGGTCGGCCCCACCAGCAGCATCGGGGCGGTTGAGCGCAGGGCGACGCGCTCGATCTGCTCGATGGAGTGGTTGAACGCCACGTTGCGCGTGGCGATGCCGGCCTTGAGAAACGCCAGGCTGTGCGCCTGCTCGCGCTGAAAGCGCGAAGCGATGTGGTCATAGCGCGACAGGTCGAGGTCGATCAGCGTGCTGGTGCCGGCCGGGTCACGCTCTTCTTCCTTGCCGCGCGCCGGCGAGGTCTGTACCAGTCGCGCCGGCAGGTAGCGCGCCTCGGTCAGCAGAAACCAGCAGATCTGCGCAACGTGGGTGCCGGTGGTGATGTGCACCAGGTAGTCCTCGTGCTCGGTGTCGAAGTGGTAGCTGCTGGCGAAGTCATGCAGCGCGCCGTACATCTCTTCGAAATCCCACGGGTTGTGCAGTGCCAAGCGGTGCAGGCGCACCTCGGTGTGGGGCGACACGCTGAGTACATCCTCGCGCAGGCGCTCGGCCAGGCCCAGATCACGTTCGCTCTTGCCGTGAATCAGCTCCAGGCGGTCGATCGAAAGATCAGGCTGCTGGCACAGCGCGACGGTGGGCCGCCACTTGTTCCAGCGCGCGGCACCCTTTCCGTTGCGGTCGAGGGTGGTACCGATGAAGCCGATGGCAACGCTGCGCTTGTGCATGCTGTTTATCTTTTTGGATAAATGAAGAGATAAAAGTATACATAAAAGCCCTCAAGCATTTGCCCGGTGCGCAGGTTCATTTAACGAAGATTAAAATAAAACACTTATAAATCAATGAGTTGAAGATAAATTCTAGCGCTTTTACGAAACCTGGCACGCCCCTCGCAATAACTCTTTCGACCGCATCGCCAAGCAGGCCAACGGGTCGGGGTTCACAACCCCACCGGTGCACGAGCCCACCCCTGGTGTTGGTGTCGTGCATGCCGCCGCCGCAACGACCGGTCGCTGGCGCAACCCCGGATGGGGCCGCCAACGAGCCTAGAACTCGTTACATACCCTCCACGGTAGCTGTACCCGTAACACCCGCCGGTGAGGCGAGGGCAACGCACTTGCAGCCAGGATGGCTGACTGTCGCGAAGGACGCCCCCGCCACCGCTGGTACGCCCGGCCTGCTGGCCGGGCCCGGGGCAAGGCGCAACGTCGGACCGAAGGACTCGGTCGGCAAAGGACTCTGATGTCCCGACGCGTGCACCTCCCCCCGGGCCCCACCTGCAGCGCTCGGCGTACCGGCAGCACCGGCACCACGGAATTCATTGAAAGGGAAATACAGAATGAAACTGCTCAAGCGCTTCATCGTGAAAAAGAACGAACGCGGCCTGCTGTTCTGCGAGGGCGACTTCGTGTCGATCCTGGAACCGGGCGTGCATCAGCGCCTTGACCTGCATAACCGGCTGACGGTGGAAACCTTCAGTCTCAACACCCCGCGCTTCGAGCACCGCCTGGCCGGCTACCTGCGCCAGAGCGAGCCGGCGGTGGTGGATCAGTACTTCGAGCGCATGGACCTGGCCGAACACGAAGTGGGCCTGCGTTTCGAGGATGGCGCACTGGCGGAACTGCTGCCACCGGGCAGCCGCCAGTTGTACTGGAAGGGCCAGAGCGCGCAGACCCTGCAGCGCATCGACCTGACCCACAGCTATCGCCTGGAGCCGACCCTGCTCGGCCAGCTCGGCCAGCCCAAGCTGCGCGGTCGCACCCTGGCCGGGCTGGATGCGGTGCTGCTGGCGCCGGTGCCGGCCTTCCATGTGGGCGTGCTCAAGGTCGATGGCGCAGTGGTCGAGCTGCTGCCGGCCGGTCAGTACGGCTTCTGGCGCTTCAACCGCCAGGTGAGCGTCGACATGGTCGACATGCGCATCCAGTCGCTGGAGGTCAGCGGCCAGGAGATCCTCACCCGCGACAAGGTCAGCCTGCGCCTGAACCTGGCGGCCAACTGGCGCTACAGCGACGTGCTGATGGCCTTCGCCAGCCTCAGCAAACCGCTGGAGCACCTGTACCGCGAGGTGCAGTTCGGCCTGCGTGCGGCCGTGGGCACGCGTACCCTCGACGAGCTGCTGGAGAACAAGCAACTGATCGACGACACCGTCAGCCAGTACCTGGCCGAGAAACTGGTGGGCAGCGGCATCGAGGTCAGCGGCCTGGGCGTGCGCGACATCATCCTGCCGGGTGAAATGAAGACCCTGCTGGCGCAGGTGGTGGAGGCTGAGAAGGCGGCCCAGGCCAACGTGATCCGGCGCCGCGAGGAAACCTCGGCGACCCGTTCGCTGCTCAACACCGCCAAGGTCATGGAAGACAACCCGACGGCCCTGCGCCTGAAGGAGCTGGAAACCCTGGAGCGGGTGGCCGAGCGCATCGACCGGATTTCGGTATTCGGCGGGCTGGATCAGGTGTTGAATGGGCTGGTCAGCCTGAAAACCGCATGACACCTGCCAGGCCTTCGGGCCTGGCGGGCTACAAGGACAATTGAGATGAAACACATGAACATCCTCGAAGTGGCCAACGGCAAACCGATCAAGCTCTGGACCCAGGGCGTGCCGGTGGACGAGGACGCACGCCAGCAACTGATGAACACCGCGCGCCTGCCGTTCATCTTCAAGCACCTGGCCGTGATGCCCGATGTGCACGTGGGCAAGGGCTCGACCATTGGCAGCGTGATCCCTACCCTGGGCGCGATCATCCCGGCGGCGGTGGGCGTGGACATCGGCTGCGGCATGATCGCGGCGCGCACCTCGCTGGTGGCGGCCGACCTGCCCGACAACCTGCAAGGGCTGCGCAGCGCCATCGAGAAGGCAGTGCCCCACGGCAAGACCTTCGGCCGGCGCGACCAGGGCGCGTGGAACCACGTACCGACCGCCGCCGATCAGGCGTGGTCGGCCCTGGCCGGGCGTTTCAAGGCGATCACCGACAAGTACCCGCAACTGCAGAAGACCAACAATCGCCAGCACCTGGGCACCCTGGGCGGCGGCAACCACTTCATCGAGGTGTGCCTGGATGAGGCCGACCGCGTGTGGTTCATGCTGCACAGCGGCTCGCGGGGCGTGGGCAATGCCATCGGCAACCTGTTCATCGAGCTGGCCAAGGCCGACATGCGCCAGCACATCGCCAACCTGCCGGACAAGGAACTGGCGTATTTCGAGGAAGGCAGCCGACATTTCGACGACTACGTCCAGGCGGTGGAGTGGGCCCAGGACTTTGCCCGGCAGAACCGTGCGCTGATGATGCACGCGGTGATCGAGGCAACGCGCCAGGTCATCCGCAAGCCGTTCGAGGCCAACCTGCAGGGGGTCAACTGCCACCACAACTACGTGCAGAAAGAGCAGCACTTCGGCCAGGAGATCCTGGTGACGCGCAAGGGCGCGGTGTCGGCGCAGAAGGGCCAGTTGGGGATCATTCCGGGCTCGATGGGCGCCAAGAGTTTCATCGTGCGCGGCCTGGGCAACGAGGAATCGTTCTGCTCCTGCAGCCACGGTGCCGGGCGGATCATGAGCCGTACCCGGGCCAAACAGGCCTTCACCCTTGAGGACCAGGTACGCGCCACCGCGCACGTGGAGTGCCGCAAGGACAAGGACGTGATCGACGAGATCCCGATGGCCTACAAGGACATCGATGCGGTGATGGCGGCGCAGCGCGAGCTGGTGGAAGTGGTGCACACGTTGCGTCAGGTGGTGTGTGTGAAAGGCTGATGGCCTCTTCGCCGGCCGTGCCGGCGAAGGGGTACAACGAGGATTCGAACATGAACATGGAAGACCGTCACCCCCTGCCCAGTGCGATGCGCAGCTGGGTACTCGAAGAACTGCAACGCATCGAGCGCGAGCATGACGTGCGCGTGCTCTACGCCTGCGAATCCGGCAGCCGCGCCTGGGGTTTTGCCTCCACCGACAGCGACTTCGACGTGCGCTTCATCTACGTGCACCGCCAGGACTGGTACCTGCGCATCGACGAGCCACGCGACGTGATCGAGCGCCCGCTCACCGACGAACTCGACATCAGTGGCTGGGAGCTGCGCAAGACCCTGCGCCTGCTGCGCAATGCCAACCCGACCCTGCTCGAATGGCTCGACTCGCCGCTGGTGTACCGCGCCGAGCCGGGGGCGCTGCAAGCCTTGCGCGGCCTGGCCAGGCAGTTCCATTCGCCGCAGGCGGCGTTTCACCACTACCTGTCCATGGCCACCAAGAACTTTCGCATCTACCTGCAGGGCGAAGAGGTGCGCCTGAAGAAGTACCTCTACGTATTGCGCCCGTTGCTGGCGGTGCGCTGGATCGAACAGGGCCTGGGCATGCCGCCCACCGCGTTCGCCCAACTGGTGGAGGCGACCCTGCACGACCCGCTGCTGCTGGCCGACCTGGACGAGCTGCTTCGCGTCAAGCGCATCGCCAGCGAAGCCGATTACGGGCCTCGCCGCGTACTGCTGCACCAGTTCATCGAGAGCGAGCTGGCACGAGGGGGAGCCGCCCCGGCACTGCCCAGGCCCCACGGCGATGTAAAACTGCTCGACGACTATTTGCGTGATACTGTGCGCCGTTTTTCATAGGAGCCTGTATGAACAAGGATGTCGACGCATGCTGAACCTGCGGCTGGCGCAACGCTGGGAGCGCCTGGGCAATCGCGATACCGAGGTGGGCCTGATGCTGCTGTTCGCCCTGCTGGCCGCGCTGTTTGCCTGGGGCGCCTATGTCATGGCCTATCCGGAGCATGGCTGTGTGCGCATGGGCAAGGGCAACAGCGGCCCCCTGGAGTGCAACCCGCGCCAGCTGCTCAACAATGCTGTCGGGCTGCTGTTGATCGGTGTCTGCTGCGCAAGCCCCATCTTCTACATCCTGTGGCACTGGATCAAAGACATGGCGCGGCCATTGACGCTGGAAGAGGAATAGCTCGATGACCGACAGCAAATACGAACGCCTGCCCCACGCCGGTGACTTCGAGCGGGTGGCCGGCACCGAGATTGTCTACCTCTCGCCCCTGCCGATCCCCACCGGCATGCCGGCCTACAGCAGCCGCAACCTGCACCGCGAATCCAACGAGGTGTACCTGGACTTTGCCATCGGCCAGGGCAACTTCGAGTTCATGGCGCGCTGCGGCATCGCCTCGGTGATGGGCGTGGTTACCTGCTTCATGCTCACTGCCTTGCTCGGCTCCTGGGCACGCCGCCATGTGGAGCCGTTCTGGAGCACCTTCTCCGACTTCATGGCCAACGGGTTCATCTGGGGCTTCATCGCCTGCCTGTCGTTGCTGTATGCGGGGATGTTCTGGCGGGTGATGCGCGAGGTGACGATTCACCCGCCGATACGCTTCAACCGCCAGCGCCGCGAGGTGGCGTTCGTGCCCACTCGGGGCGCGGCGCCGATCTTCGTGCCGTGGGAGTCGGTGATCGCCTGCGTCAGCGCGGGGCGCACCGTCACCGAGTACGCCGTGCTGCCCGCCTTCAACCTGATGTTCTGCCTGCGTCAGGCCGACACCGGCAATGTGCTGTGGATCAACGTGCCCAGCGGCCACCTGGGCGCGGCGATTGCCGAATGGGAAGCGATCCGGGTGTACATGGAAGAGGGCCCGGCGAGCCTGCCGCCAGCGCCCGATGAAGAGTTCGAGGAGGGCACCGTGGCGTTCTTCCACATGGCCCGCCAGGGCTATCGCGACAACTTCCCGTGGTGGCAGCACTGGTTTGGCTTTCTGTTTGTGCAGGCCTTCGGCGGCTGGACCTTGCCGTGCCATATCTCGCACTGGGTCAACAACCGGCCCAAGGCGGGCATACCTCCTGAGGTGAAGGCGTGGTCGACGCCGCTGCCGGCTGAACAGCATGCCAGGCCCAGCGCCGAACTGCTGGCGCAGAGCGAAGAGGTGCGCAGTACCTTGCGTCGTGGCCAGACCCTGCTCGACTACTTCAATGTGAAGTTTGGCGACCCGGCTGAACCGGCAGCCGAGGCGGCCTCAGGTTCAGCGCCAGCACGCTGATCAGCACCAACGGCCCGCCCAGCATCACCGAAGCCGAGGGCCGCTCGCCCAGCAGCGCTGCGGCGATCAGCATGGCGAAGGCGGGTATCAGGTACAGCGCCAGGGTCACCCGGGTGACCTCGCAGTGGCGCAGTACCCAGGCCCACGCCAGGTAGGCCAGCGCGCTGGGAAATACCCCCAGCACCAGCACCGCAGTGTTGGCCTGGGACGGCGCGTGGCCCAGGTCGTCGAGCAGCCCCGGCAGGTACACCATCAGCAATGCAGTGCCCGACCATACGGTGTAGCAGGTGATGGTCAGCGCGTCGTAGCGGTGGCCGTGGTGTTTCTGCAGGGCGAAATAGATGCTCCACGACAATGCCGCCACCAGAATCAGCAACCCGTGCGGGTCGAACTGACCGAGCCCGCGATCGCCGGCCACCACGATCACCGCGCCGGCCATGCCCAGCAGCAGGCAGCCCCAATGCCAGGCCCCGGCCACCTGCTTGAACACCCAGTGCGCGATCAGCAGGCTGAACAGCGGCGTGGACTGCGCCAGCACACTGGCCGCCCCGGCGCTGACCCCACGCTGGCCGTAGTTGATGGCCACATGGTGCAGGCTGACCGCGAACAGGCCAAGCAACAGCAGGGTGGGCACGTCCCTGAGCCGGGGCAGGGCGATGCCGCGCAGCAGCGCGATGACCGCCATGAACAGCGACGCCACGATAAAGCGCGCCAGCGCCAGATGCGTGGGCGCATAGCCCTGCAAGCCCAGGCGGATGCCGGTGGGCGAGTAGGCCCAGCACAGCAGCACGAAGAGTACGGCGCAGGCAATTTTCAGTGAGCTGGGGCGGGTCATGGGGTGGGCTTCCGAAGGGCGGGTGCGCTCAGTATCGGAACGCCTACTGCTCACTACAATCGACTTATACTGAGCCAATCGTTCACTTTGGGTGATGTATGGAGCTGATGCAGATCCGCATGTTCAAGACCGTCCACGACACCGGCAGCATTGCCCGTGCGGCCGAGGTGCTGCACTACGTGCCGTCCAACATCACGGCGCGGATCAAGGCGCTGGAGGCCGAGCTGGGCGTGCCGTTGTTCCATCGCCGCGGGCGCGGGCTGGTGATCAGTCCGGCGGGGGAAACCTTCTTGCCCTATGCCACGCAGATGCTGGCCCTGGCCGAGGCCTCCAGGCAGGCGCTGGCGCCGTCCGCCAAACCATCCGGACGCTTGCGCATCGGCGCCATCGAGTCCTCGGCCAGCGGGCGTCTGCCGCGGTTTCTGGCGCAGTACCATGCGCGCTATCCCGAGGTGACGCTGGAGCTGAGCACCGGCACCTGGTCGCAGATGCTCGACGATGTGCTCAACCACCGCCTCGATGGTGCGATCGTGGCGGTGGATGTCGAGCGCCCGCACCTGCGCCGCACCCTGATGTACCAGGAAGACCTGCTGCTGATCGGCGCACCGTCACTGGGGCCGCTGCGCAGCGCCGCGGACCTGGTGGGCAAGGCCGTGTTCATGTGGCCTGAAGGCTGTCCGTATCGGGCGGCACTGGAGCACTGGCTGCAGGCCCAGGGGCACAAGCTGCCCATCGTGGGCATCGGCAGCTACGGTGCGATAGTCAGCTGCGTCAGCGCCGGCACCGGGGTGTCACTGGTGCCGCGCGGCATCTACGAGCAGTACCGCCAGGGCGCAGGGTGGATCGGGCACGAGTTCGCCGACCTGAAGGCGGTCGACAACCTGTTCTACTGGCACGAGGGGGCGGGGCGACATCCGGCGCGGGAGGCATTCGTGCAGATGCTGCGCGATGGCCTGGCAGGGAATGTGCAAGTGGATTCGCTCAGCACCGCTGACGCCGCGGGTACGTAGAACCTGGCGTCGGATCATGGCATGATGCCATTACTTTTTATATTGATATTCACTCGATGAGCGCCCCGTCTGTGTCAACGATGTCCTTGCTGGTGTGCGATGACTCCATGGTGGCCCGCAAGCAGGTGCTGCGCGCGCTGCCCGCCAACTGGCCGGTAACGGTTACCGAGGCCAGCGACGGGCGCCAGGCCATGGACGCCATACGCCGCGGCCTGGGCCAGGTGGTGCTGCTGGACCTGACCATGCCCACCATGGATGGCTACCAGGTGCTGGCTGCGCTGCGTGACGAAGGCCTGAGCCCCAAGGTCATCGTGATCTCGGGCGATGTGCAGGAAGAGGCCGTGCGCCGGGTGCTGGACCTGGGCGCGCTGGCGTTTCTGAAAAAACCCTTCGACCAGGACGAGCTGCGCCGCCTGCTGGCCCAGCTGGGGCTGCTGGGTGAGCGCTCGGCGACACCGCTGGCCGGCGCGGCGACTGCCGTCATCGGCTTTCGCGAGGTGTTCAGCGAAACGGTCAACGTCGCCATCGGCCGCGCCGCGGCCCTGATCGCCAAGGTGCTGGGCGTGTTCGTGCAGTTGCCGGTGCCCAGCGTCAACCTCTTCGAGGTGGGCGAGTTGCACATGGCGCTGGCCGACGCGGGCAGCAGCCAGCGGCTCACGGCAATCTGCCAGGGCTTCATCGGCAGCGGCATCGCCGGCGAGGCCCTGCTGATGTTCCACGATTCGGAAATCGCCGACATGGCCAAGCTGATGCGCCACCAGAGCATCGAGTATTCCGACATGGAGCTGTTGCTGGACTTCTCCAGCGTATTGATCGGTGCGTGCCTGAGCAGCATTGCCGAGCAGATCGACGTGGTGTTCTCCCAGGGCCACCCGCAGATCCTCGGGCAGCACGGCACCATCGACGAGCTTATCCAGGTCAACGGCCAACGCTGGCAGAAAACCCTGGCGGTCGAGATCAGCTACAGCCTGGAAGGGCACGATATCCGTTTCGACCTGCTGTTGCTGTTCACCGAAGACTCCATCGAGCGCTTGACCCATAAACTTGCCTACCTGATGAACTGAGCCCATGCGCGATCCTATCGACCTGAAGGAATTTCACTGGCTGCTGAGCATCGTGCAGAGCATCGATGTGGGCGTGGTGGTGCTCGACCGCGAACATCGGGTGCAGGTGTGGAACACCTTCATGGAAAACCGCTCGGGGGTGCAGCCCAGGGATGCCTACAACCAGTGCTTCTTCAGCCTGTTCCCCGAGGTCGACCGGCAATGGTTCAGCCACAAGGTGGACAGCGTCGCGACCCTGGGCACCCCGGCTTTCACCATCTGGGAGCAGCGCCCGTACCTGGTGCGGTTCAAGAACTACCAGCCGATCACCGGCCAGGTGGATTTCATGTACCAGAACACCACGCTGCTGCCGTTGCGCTCCACCGACAGCGAGATCCGCCAGATCTGCCTGGTGATCTACGACGTGACCGATGTGGCCACCAACCGCCACCAGTTGCAGGCCGCCAACGCTCAGTTGCAGAAGCTGTCCAGCACCGATTGCCTGACCGGCCTGTACAACCGCGGGCATTGGGAGGAGTGCCTGCAACTGGCGCATGCGCGCAATCAGCGCTATGGCAACGCCACCAGCCTGGTGATGTTCGACATCGACCATTTCAAGCGGGTCAACGACACCTATGGCCACCCGGCGGGCGATGCCGTCATTCGCCAGGTGGCCAGGGTGGTTCGCGAGCAGATCCGCGACAGCGACTTGGCCGGCCGTTACGGTGGCGAAGAGTTCGGCGTGGTGCTGACGGACACCGACAAGGCCGGCGCGCTGATCTTTGCCGAGCGCCTGCGCAAGGCGGTCGAACGCCTGAGCGTCAGCCATGAGGGGCAGGACATCCGTTTCACCATCAGCCTGGGCGTGGCCGATCTGAGCCATCCCTCCAGCAGCCACGCCGAACTGATCGCCTGGGCCGACCATGCGCTGTACCTGTCCAAGCACGGCGGGCGCAACCGGGTGACGGTGCATGAACCCGCGGTGGTGGCGGGCTAGCTCACCTCAAGGCGCAGGAGCAGGCCTGATATTTCAGTTGATAATCATTCGCAATTGAATGCAGAATAGCGGCCCTCCCAACCCGCTCCTGCCTTCAATGGTCGTCGCCGTGTCCTGCCCCAGCGATAAACTCCAGTTGTACCTTTCCCACCGTGCTGCGCTGGTCGACTATTCGGCACCCATCGTCGGCTGCCGTGCGCAGGCCGAGGACGTGGTGCAGGAGGCCTGGCTGCGTTTCTGCGGGCAGGCCGACGCCGGTGCGCAGTTGGGCAATCCGGTGGGGTACCTGTACCGCATCGTGCGCAACCTGTCGTTCGACCTGCTGCGCCGCACGACCCTGGAAAACCGCCAGCCCGATGGCGGCGAACGGCTCGATGAGCTGCCGTCGAGCGCACCGTCGCCGGAGCATCAGGCCCTGCACCGCGATCAGTTGCGTGTGCTGCAGGACGCCCTGGCGCTGCTGCCGGAGCGGGCGCGGCAGGCCTTTCACATGCACCGCTTGCAGCACATGACTTTTCAGGAAATTGCCGCCCGCTTGAATATTTCGACTAGTCTGGCGCACCAACTGGTGCGTGACGCACTGACCCACTGTGCGGAGCATCTGGCCGATGACTGATACCACCCCGTCTTGCCGAACGCCCGGCTCGCTGAAGGACGACCCGGTGTGGCAGGCCGCCATGGACTGGCTGCTGCAATGCAATGCCGAACCGGACAACGTGCTGCTGCACCAGGCCCATGCGCGCTGGCTGGCCGCTGACGAACGCCATGCGGCGGCCTGGCGCAAGGTGCAAAAGGTCTGGATGCTGAGCGCCGGCATCGACCCGCTGGAGCCACCAACGGCGCATCAGGTGCCCGCCGCACCGCGCATGGCAGCCCGCCGGCGCAGTTGGCCACGCCGGGCGCTGGCGGCGAGCGCGCTGGCGGCCTGTGTGCTGTTGCTGGTGGGGCGTGCACCGCCGGCCGACTACAGCAGCACGGCGGGCGAGCACCGGCAGGTGCGCCTGAGCGACGGCAGCCACATCGAACTGGGCAGCGACAGCGCCATCCGCGTGGCGTTCGAGCCGGGTGCGCGTGCGGTCACGCTGCTCAAGGGCCAGGCATTCTTCGAGGTCAGCCATGACGCCGCGCGGCCCTTCACGGTGCAGGCCGAAGACGTGAAGGTGACCGTCACCGGCACGGCGTTCGATGTGGACCTGAGCCGCAGCGCGGTGTCGGTAGCAGTGCAGAGCGGCTCGGTGCAGGTGCGTGACAGGCGCGGCGAACTGGCAGTGCCGGCGCTGGGTGCGGGCGACAGCCTGCGCGTGGGGCTGAACCAGGGCCCGGCGCAGCGCAGCCGGGTGCAGCTGGAGCAGGTTGCGGCATGGCGCCAATGGCAGTTGCTGGTCAACGACCGTCCATTGGCCGAAGTCATCGAGCAACTGCGTGCGTATTACCCCGGCGTGTTGCTGCTGCAGGACCGTGCCCTGGGCCAGCGGCGCATCACCGCGTCGCTGAACCTGCGGTCGCCAGGTAGCGCGCTGCAACTGGCCATTGCCCCGCTGGGCGGGCAGCTGACGCAATGGGGGCCGTACATCACGGTCATCCGTGAGCGCGCTTCGCCGCCTGGGAAAAAATAAATTCACGAAGTTCTGGAAATTCCCCATCGCCGTTCGTTTATTGCCCCGCTGAGTTAATCGTACAGATTCTCATTTACAGGCGCGTATAGTTCGCGCCGCACGGGGAGTTCACCAGAGCATGTCCATTCGCACCCAAGAGTCGTTGCAGGGTCGTCGGCGCAGTGCGCGCCTGCTGTTGCTGTCAGTGGGGCTGGCAGTGTCGCTGCCGGTGCTGGCCGATGACGAGCCGGCGCGCCACAGCATCGATATCGCGCGCCAGCCGCTGGGCTCTGCGCTGATGGCGCTGGGGCAGCAGACCGGCCTGCAGATCAGTGTCGAAAGCCAGTTGCTGGGCAACCTCAGTGCCCCGCCGGTGCGTGGCGAGCTGAGCGCCGATCAGGCGCTGGCGATCCTGCTCAAGGGCAGCGACCTGGAATGGGTGCATATCGGCGACGACGCGCTGCTGCTGCAACGGGTGGTGCGTCCGCGTGCCGACCAGATCCAGCTGGAAAACACCAAGGTCCGCGAACGGGCGCTGCTGCCACAGGGTGAAACCCATATCGATCGCGAGCTTATCGAGGCAATGCCGGCCGGCAACGGCGACATCACCAGCCTGCTGCGCAGCCATCCCAACGTTCAGTTCGACGACAACCAGCTCAGCAGCAAGACACCCGGAGAAATCGCTCCGGCCAACATCAGCATCAACGGCGCGGCGTTCTACCAGAACGCCTTCCTGGTCGACGGTATCAACATGAACAACGACATCGACCCGGCCGAAGACCGCGTGCAGTTGCTGGACAGGGTGCCGGGGCGCAGCCAGGGCCTGGCGCTGGACACCGACCTGCTGGAGAACATCACGGTTCTGGACAGCAACGTGCCGGCCGCCTATGGCGGCTTCAACGGTGGGGTGATCGACGCCCAGACCCGCGCCCCGACCAAGGCCCTGCACGGCAAGTTCTCGGTACAGACCACGCGCTCGGCCTGGACCAAATACCACATCGACGAGACGGAAGAGCAGCGCATGGAGAACTCCGGCTCGCCCGACGAGCAGCCCGAGTTCGACAAGGTCATCGTGCGCGGTACCTTGCAAGGCCACCTGACCGACACCTTCGGCCTGATCGGCAACTTCAGCCAGAAGCGCTCGACCATTCCGCTGAGCCTCTACTCCTACAACAACGTCGAAGAGATGGGCTATCACAAGGAGAAGCAGGAGCGGCGCATCGACAACTACTTCCTCAAGTCGGTGTGGCAGGCCAGCGACCGGCTCACCGTCGAGACCAGCGTGACCCACGCGCCCGAGGAGAGCCATTACTTCCGGGCCAACGTCGCCAACTCCGGCTATGACAACAAGGTTGGCGGTACCCAGTTGAACCTGCGCACCGTGTGGGACGGCGACCTGGCCCGCGTCGAACAGACCCTGGCCTGGAGCCGCCAGGAACAGAGCCGCACCTCGGACTCGGCCGACTACTGGACCTGGCGCAAGTCGACCACCAAGGACTGGGGCATCGGCAGCAAGACCACCGCCAACACCCTGGAGGGGGGCTGGGGCGATATCGAACAGCAGCAGCGCACCTGGCAGTACAAGCTCAATGCCGACTGGCGCAGCTTCGACTGGCTGGGCGCCATTCACCGCCCGCAGACCGGCCTGGAGTTCTCCCGCCAGTACGTGCGCTACGAGCGCCTCACCGACAGCAGTACCTATGTGGCCCCGGCCGCCACCAACAGCTGTACCAACAGCGCGGGGGTGACCGATACCGTTGCCTGCAACATGGGCGAGACCGTCAGTGGCTGGGCCGGCCAGTACATGAAGAGCCGCACCCGCTATGCCCCCGGCGAATTCGATTTCACCACCACCACCTGGGGCAGCTGGGTGCAGGACGAGATCACCCTGGGCAAGCTGACCCTGCGCCCCGGCGTGCGCGTGGACAGTGACGACTACATGGACAAGACCACCTGGGCACCGCGCTTCTCCCTGGAGTACGACGTGTTCGGTGACCGCACCACCTTGCTCAGTGCCGGTGCCAACCGCTACTACGGCCGCAGCGTCACCAGCTGGCAGTTGCAGGACGGGCGCAACCGCCTGCGCTTCAACGAAACCCGCGCGAGCCTCGACAAACCCTGGGTGACCAAGTCCAACGGCAGCAACCAGACGCTGTTCAATCAGCTCGACATCCCCTATGACGACGAGCTGATGCTGGGCGTGGTGCAGCAGTGGGCCGGCATCGAGTACGGCCTCAAGTACGTCAACCGCAAGGGCCGTGACCAGGTGGTACAGGTGTCCGGGCGCACCCTGGGGCAGCCGTCCACCGACCCTGACCTGGCCAGCAACTACACCACCTACACCAACGACGGCAAGAGCGAGACCGACACCTACACCCTGACCGTGACGCCGATGCAGCGCTGGACGCTGCTGGGCACGCAGACCGGCGGCCAGCTGGCGCTTAACTGGACCGACAGCAAGGCTTCCTCGCCCAGCTACGTGCAGGCCGACGACACCTACTACCAGAATGACGTGATCCAGTACCAGGGCAGCTTCATCAACTACCAGGACCGCCCGGCGACCAACTACAACCGACCGTGGACGGCGCGCCTGACCACCATCACCGACATCCCCCAGGCCAACCTGCAGTGGAGCAACTTCTGGCGCTACCGGGCCGGCTACAAGCGCATCGGCGACACCGGGCGCAACGTCGATTACAGGGGCACCTCGGTGGATGTGTGGGAAGAGCAGAAATTCGACGCGGCGCTGACCTGGGACACGCGGCTGGGCTGGCGTATCCCCACCGCACGGGACCAGGCCATCTTCGTCAACGTCGACGTGTTCAACGTGCTCGACAAGAAGTCGGTCAATGCCAACGCCACGGTCAACAGCAATTCGGTGTCGACCTATGAAGTGGGTCGCCAGTACTGGCTGGAAGTGGGGTACACCTTCTGAGATGCGCCTGTTCCTGATTGGCATCGCACTCATGCTGGCCAGCCCGGCCCTGTGGGCGCAGCACCACGCACCCCTGTGTGCATCGGCTGATGCGGCCTGCCTGCGCGAGGCCTACAGCCGCCCGCCGGCACACTGGCCGGCGCCGCAGGTGGACGCCGGCGTGGCCTGGCAGGAGCTGGGGCCACTGCCCGAGCGTGCACCCTCGCCTGCGCACAACCCCTACACCGAACAGAAGGCAGCGCTGGGGCGCACGCTGTTCTTCGACCCGCGCCTGTCGCGGTCGGGGCAGATCGCCTGTGCCTCGTGCCACGAGCCGGACCTGGCGTTCGCCGATGGGCGCCGGGTGTCGTTCGGGCATGGGCGTGCGCCAGGCCGGCGCAATGCGCCGAGCGTGGTCACCAGTGGCCTGGCCCCACAGCTGTTCTGGGATGGCCGCGCCGACAGCCTGGAAACCCAGGCGCTGATGCCGGTCGTCGATCCGGCGGAAATGGCCTTCAGCGTCGACGAACTGGTGGCCCGGTTGCGTGCCAGCGCCGATTACCCGGCACTGTTTGCCGTGGCGTTTCCCGGGCAGGCGCTGGGTGCCGAGCAGATTGCCGCAGCCCTGGCGACCTATCAGCGCGATCTGTTGCGGGTCGCGCAGCGCACGCCGTTCGAGCGCTTCCTGCGCGGCCGCACTGCTGCGCTGAGTGACCAGCAGCTACATGGGCTGCACCTGTTTCGCACCAAGGCGCGCTGCATGAACTGCCACTTCGGGCCGGGAATGAGCGACCAGCGTTTTCACAATGCCGGCCTGACGTTCTACGGGCGCAGCCGCGAGGACCTGGGTCGCCATGAAGTCACCGGCCTGGCCGCGGACGTGGGGCGTTTTCGCACCCCTTCGCTGCGCCTGGTGAGCCGCACCGGCCCGTGGTTCCACAACGGTTTCGCCAGCAGCCTCGATCAGGTGCTGGCGTTCTACAACGTGGGCATGCCGCGGCCGGTGCCGAAGGCTGGGCAGCAGGGCGATCCGCTGTTTCCTGTCACCTCCGCACAGTTCGAGGCGCTGGGGCTGGACCGGGTGGAGTTGAAGGCGTTGAAGGCATTTCTGGAGGCGCTGTGAGCGGGTGCTGCATTACGCGGTAGTATCACCGTCCTGGCCGGCAGGCACCGTTCGGTGCTGCGGCCGGATGACCGTTGCAATGGTGTTATTGGAGAGGCAATCAGCGTGAACGATTCACAGATGCTCGAGGACCTGGTGTCCCGCTACCTGGCCGGCGAAAGGCCCGAGTTCGTATTCTTCTGGGGCCATCAGGTGAGCCGCAAGGGTGTCACCGCCTCGTGTTTCAGCCAGTGGTACGTGGCGCCGTTCGAGGTGGACGGGCAGTCGTACCAGTCGGCCGAGCACTACATGATGGCCGAGAAGGCGGCGCTGTTTGGTGATGAACAGACGCGGGCACGGATCATCAAGGCGACCGATCCCAATGCGGCCAAGGCACTCGGACGCCAGGTGCGCGGGTTCGACGAGGCGCGGTGGGCACAGGAGCGCTTCGCGATCGTGGTGCGGGCCAACCAGGCCAAGTTTTCCCAGAACGCGGAACTGGGGGCCTTCCTGCAGGGCACCGGCACGCGGGTGATCGTGGAGGCCAGCCCGGTGGACCGGGTGTGGGGGATCGGCCTGGCACAGGATGACCAGAACGCCCACCGGCCGGACCGCTGGCGCGGCCTGAACCTGCTGGGCTTCGCGCTGATGCAGGTGCGCGACGCGGCGCAGGCCTGAGGGCCCGCCGGCCCGCGCTCAGGGCTGGCTCGGCAAGCCGAGCCGCGCCTGGATGAACGCGACGAAGGCAGTGAGCTTGGGCAGTGACTTCTTCGAGCGTGGATACACCATCTGCACCGGTTTGTGGGCCGGTACATACGCCCCCAGAATGCTCACCAGCTCCTTGTTCGCCAGCGCGGCGGCCACCAGAAAGTCCGGCTGCATCAGGATCCCGCTGCCGGCAATGGCGGCCTGCAGCAGTACCTGGCCATCGTTGCTGCGAAGCACCGCCTGCTCGGGCCAGAACACCTCTTTGCCAGCCTGCTTGAGTGGCCAGGCAAAGCGGTTGTTCCAGGAGGTGTGGGTGAGGATTCGGTGGGCGTGGAGCGCCTCCGGTGTTGTCGGCTCGCCGGCCTTCTCGAGGTATTTCGGGGCGGCGCAGATCACCATCTGATAGGGCGGCAGGGGCTGCGAGACCAGGTTGGCGTCAACCAGCTCGGCGATCCTGAAGCCCAGGTCGAAGGCACTCTCGTAGAGGTCCACCACCTCGTTGCTCAGGATCAGCTCGACCTGAACCTGCGGGTAGCGCTGCATGAACTCGGTCACCAGCGGGCCGACCAGCGATACCCCCAGTGTCATCGGCGCGGTCACCTGCAGCAGGCCACTGGGTGCGTCGCTGGAGGCTTCTACCCGGTTGTAGGCGTAGGCGACCTGCTCCAGGGCGGTCCTGGCCTCGGCATAGAAGATGCGGCCTTCGCCGGTTATGGTCTGCCGGCGTGTGGTGCGTTGAACCAGCCGGGTGTTCAGGGTTTTCTCAAGGCTCTGGACATGCCGCCCCACCATCACCGCCGACATCCCCAGCGCGGCAGCCGCCCCGGCAAAGCTGCCGGCTTCGACCACGGCAACAAATACTTCCATCTGCCTGAGCTTGCTCATCGAGTGATCCGAGAGGTGATGATTACTAACGTTGAGTGAGCCAATTGCTAACCTGGCGTGCGTTTATTGCGCTTTAGTTTATCCCTATAGTCCGTGGCATTGAACCAGAGCACGAGGTGTCATCCCATGCGACATGTACTGAGCCAGGCGCTGGGCGCATTCGCGCGCGCCGATCTGCTGCAGGGCGCCACCGGCATACAACGCGCCGAGCGTATCGAGCACCATCTGGGCCTGCCGGCCATGGGTGTCGGCCTGTACCTCAAGCGCGATGACCACATGCTTGTCGGCGGTGGCGGCAACAAGCTGCGCAAACTGGAGTTCCACCTGGGCGAGGCGCTGAAGAACGGCGTCGACACCCTGATCACCGTGGGCGGCATTCAGTCCAACCACGCGCGGTTGACGGCCGCCGTGTGCGCCCGGCTGGGGCTTGAATGCGAACTGATCCTCAGCCGTGCGGTGCCCAGGGCCGATCGCGATTACGAGCTCAATGGCAATGTGCTGCTCGACCAGCTGTTCGGGGCCAGGGTGCAGGTGCTGGACAGGGGCGCCGATGCACTGGCAGCGGCCGAGGCGCGGGCGCAGCAGTTACGTGCGGCAGGTCGCAAGGTGCTGGTCATTCCCACCGGCGGTTCCACGCCGCTTGGCAGCCTGGGCTACGCCCGTTGCGCCGAAGAGATTGTGCAGCAGGAAACCGCGATGGGCGTGCGATTCGACGAGGTCGTGGTTCCCAATGGCAGCGCCGGCACCCATGCCGGGCTTGCGGCGGGGTTCGAGGTACTGGGGCGGGGTGCGGCGAGCGTCAGGTCCTGGTCGGTGCTGGCCGACCAGCAGGCCGCGGCGGCCACGACCCTGCAGCTGACTCGCCAGGCGCTGGCCTTGCTGGGCCATGCTGCAAGCCTCGATGCGAGTGCGATCAACATCGATGGCAGCCAGTTGGGCGAAGGCTACGGGCTGCCGACCCAGGCCATGCTCGAAGCGGTGCGCCTGATGGCGCGCTGCGAAGGTGTGCTGGTGGACCCGGTGTACTCGGGCAAGGCCTTCGCCGGGCTGCTGGCCGACCTGCGACAGGGCCGCTATCGCCGCGGCGATAACGTGCTGTTCATCATGACCGGTGGTACCCCGGGGCTTTACGCCTACAGGGAAACCTTCGCCGAGCCGGTGCAAGGCGCCAGTTGCGTGGCGTCGAGATAGCCCTTGACCGCCCTTGCCACGCCAGGCGCCTGCAGGCCGATTTCGCGCAGCTGCCCGCTCAGGGGGTTGCGGTAGCCGATGAAGAACAGGCCCCGCGCAACGCTCGACTGGCCGTCGTCATCCATGGTCGGCTTGCCGTCCGCCGTGAGCGCCTCGGGGTACTGGATCAGCGCCTCCAGGCCGGTGGTGTAGCCGGTGCCCGCAACGATCACGTCCATGCGCAGCGTGCAGCGCTCGGTGCGGTCGATGCCGGTGTGGGCCACGGCGCCTTGCTCGTTCAGTTCCAGCAGCGGGCCGACCACCTTGATGCGGCGCTGTTTCAGGTCGTCGATCACCGGCATGAACAGCGTCGGCGTGACACTGCCCAGCCCGGACACGCCCTGTGCCGGTGGTGGCAGGCCGTAGGCCGACAGGTCGCCGACCCAGCGCCGCGACAACCAGCTCAGCACCGCGTCGCTCGCGCGGGGCGGTAGCCGACGGATCAACGTACCCAGTGCCGCCAGCGGCACGCCGAACAGGCTCTTGGGCAGAAAGTGCGGCGCGCGCCGCACCGACAGCGTGACCGACGCGGCATGGGGTACCAGGCGGCTGGCTATCTCGCAGGACGAATTGCCGCTGCCGACCACCACCACGTGCTTGCCGGCGTAGGCACGTGCATTGCCGAAGTGCGCAGCATGCACGATCTGCCCGGCAAAGCGCTGTGCCCCCGGCCACTGCGGGATCGACGGTACGCACGAGGTACCGGTGGCGACCACCAGCGCCGGTGCGCGCCACTCGCGGCCATCACGACAGCGCACCTGCCACATCGATTGCGCCTGAAGGTAGCCGACCGATTCCACGTCGCACCCGGTCAGCACCTCGAAGCCGCCCCGGGCCGGCAGTGACGCCAGCACCCGGGCCAGGTCATCGCGGCTCGGCCAGCGGCCTGCCGCCCATGGAAAGCGCCCGCCCGGCAACCCGGAAAACCAGCGCCCGGTGTTCAGGCGCAGGCCGTCATAGTGGTTGCGCCACACGTCGCCCACGGCCTGCGTGCGCTCCAGCACCAGCGGGCGCAGGCCGGCGCGTACCAGCTCGTAGGCGCAGGACAGCCCCGCCGGCCCGCCACCCACCACCAGCACCCTGTGCGCGTTGTCAGCCATGGGTGGCGCCGCCGGTGTGTTGCACCTCCACCGTCAGGGGCACGGGACGCATGATGGTGTCGGGGATCGGCGCGGTCGGCAGCAGCTTGGCCAGCAATGCGTCCACGCGCTCGGGTGATTCCTCGGTATCGATCGACACCTGCACCTGGATGCTTTCAAAGCCCGGGTTGCCGCTGGTCACGCCAAATGCGGCGCGAAAATCCACGCGGCCGCTCACGTCCAGCACCAGGCTGTTGACCTTGACCCCGGATGCCGACAGGCCGCCGATGTAGGTGGCCGCCAGGCAGTTGCCGATACTCGCCAACAACAGTTCCTGGGGCGTGGCGCCCAGGCCGGCGCCACCGTAGGCGCAGGGCTCGTCGCCGTGCAGCACGGCACCGGACTTGACCTTGGTGAGGGTCTGGTAGCCCTCGGTCCACTGCACACTGGTGTGGTAGAGCGGGCGTGCGATGTCACCCTCGCCATCGGCCCGGATGCGTTCGCGAACTGCTCGGCCGGCGTTGGCCTGGAGGCCGTTGATGGTGAAGCGGTGGGTGGTTTCACTCATGGTCTGTGCTCTTCAAGGGGCGGCATGGCGGTCGAATGACCGTGTGCCATTCAGTTAATCGGGAGGTCCCGTGTCGACTAGAAATGCTCGGCCAGCCGGGTTTCGTGGGTCAGAAACGCGTCCAGCCGTTCTTGCAGGTCAAGCAGTTGCGCCGAGCGCACCTGGCGCGGGCGCGGCAGGTCGATTTCCAGGATCTGGGCGATGCGGCCGTGGGGCGTGCTGGCCATCAGCACGATACGGTCGGCCAGCAGCAGCGCCTCCTGCAGGTCGTGGGTCACCATCAGCACCGTGGCGCCGCTGGTGTTCCAGGCGCGCAGCAACTGGTCCTGCATCAGGCGCCGGGTCTGTGCGTCCAGTGCCGAAAACGGCTCGTCGAGCAGCAGCAGGCGTGGCTCCAGGGCCAGTGCCCTGGCCAGGGCGATGCGCTGGCACATGCCGCCGGACAATGCCGCCGGCCGGTGCCGGGCGAATTCGGCCAGGCCCACGTCGGCAAGCAACTGCTCGGCGCGCCGGGTGGCCGCTTCACGGTCCAGCCCGCGGTTGAGCAGGGCGATGGCAATGTTTTCCACCGCACTCATCCACGGGAACAGGTTGTTCTGCTGGAAGATCAGCGCACTGTCGGGCTGGTTGCCGCTCACTGCCTGGCCGTCGTACAGCAGGTGCCCGGTGCTGGGTTGCTGCAGGCCCGCGGCGATGTTGAGCAGGGTGCTCTTGCCGCACCCGCTGCGCCCCAGCAGCACGGTGAAACTGGCGGCCTTGATATCCAGGTCACCCACCTCGACCCGTGTGCCGCCTTCGAACTGCTTGCTCAGGCCACGAAAACTCAGCGTGGCGCCCCGGCTCATGACGCCCACCCGGTGAGGCGGCGTCCGAGCAACAGCATCAGGCGATCCACCACGAAACCCACGACACCAATGGTCATCACACCCACCATCACCAACGGCATGTTGTACATCTGCTGGGCCATGATGATCATGTAGCCCAACCCGGAATTGATTCCCGCCATCTCCCCGGCCAGCACCGCCATCCATGCGCCGAAGAACGCCATGCGCAGGCTGGTCATCGCGCTGGGGGCGATTGCCGGCAGTCGCACGCGCAGCCAGATCTGCTGGCGCGTGCACCTCAGGTTGCGGGCGATGTTCAGGTACTGCGGGTCGATGGCATCCAGCGCGGCGACCAGCGACAGCGTCATGGTGCCCAGCACGGCCAGGAACACCACGAACACTGCGGCCTGTCCGCCGATGCCGATCACCGCGATGGTGAAGGGGACCCAGGCCACCGGTGAGATCGGCGCCAGGGTCTGCACCAGCGGCAGGATCAGGCGGCGTAGCAGCTTAACCTCGGTGGTGATCACCGCCAGCAGCAGCGCCACCAGGCTGCCAGCCAGCAACCCGCCGCTGACCCGCAGCAGGGTCACCAGCAAGGCCTCCAGCAAGCCGCTGCGCTGCTGCCCGAAACCCACCACCGCTTCGCCGGAAAACGCATACGGCAGGGTCACGCTAGGGGGCGGGAGCACGCGGCCATCCAGCCAGCCAGACTGCACCGCCAGCTCCCATGCGCCGATCAGCAATGCCCACGCCAGCAGGAACCACAGCGTGTCGCGCAGCGCGTCCAGATAACGCGGGGCACGGCGTGCGTCGGGCTGCCGGCTCAGGGTCAGAACGGCCTGGTTCATCCCGTCACCTGGGCAGCAGGTTGATGGCGCAGGTCGAGAACCGCATCGATCGGGTTGTCGGTGAAGTAGCCCAGTTCGACCAGGTAGCCGGCGCCGCGCTTGAGGCCGGCCACGCCTACCGGGCTGATGACCGGGTTGGGCGCCTGGCGTGCCAGGGCCACCTTGAGCACCTCGTTGGATACCCCGTAGATCGGCTGCAATTGCTGGATGGCGTTGTCGAAGTCGGCTTTCATCGCAGTGGCCGATGCCTGCAGCAGTTCCAGGTAGCGTTTGAGCAGCGGCCCCTGTTCCTGGCTGGTGCGCACCTGCGTGGTGATCACGCAGTCGGCGGCCTCCGGGCCCCACACCGCGTTGGAGTCGCTCAGGTAGCGTGCGCCGGTGGTGCTGACCACGTTCTGGGCATAGGGCTGTGCCAGGGTGCACACGTCGAGGCGGCCGTTGGCGATGGCTTCGCCCATCCCGGCCATGCTCGGGAAGAAGGTCATCTGATAGTCGTTGTAGGATTTGCCGTGGCGCGCCATCGAGCCGTAGCCCACCAGTTCCAGGGTATCCAGGCGCAGGGTGCCGACGCGCAGCCCGCTGCCTGCGGCGGCGATGAATTCATCCAGGCTGGCCACCGAGCCGTTGCGCGCCACCAGTTCGATGCCGCCTTGCCCCGAGCCACCGATGATGCGCAGCTCCTGGGTGCCCTTGGCGTAGGCGGCTGCGGTCATGGTCCAGGGCCCGTGCATCAGTTCCAGCCGACCTGCCAACAAGGCCTGCAGGGCATCGCTTGGGCTGTTGAATTGCGTCAGCTCCACCTGCAGGCCGGCCGCCGCAAAATCGCCGCGCAGCTTTGCCAGCAGCAGGTGCGACACGCAGCCGGCGGGCATGTGCCCCACACGCAGCAGCGGCCCGCCGGTGGCAGCTTCGACCTTGCTGGCCGCTGCCAGCAGCGCGGTGCCGGCGGCGCTCAGCGCCAGCATGCCGCAGCCACAGGCGCACATGAACGAGCGGCGGCTCAGGTTGGACTGGAGTGCGGGCGTCGCTTGCGCGCCACTGGTGGAGAACAATCGCTGGAAAAAATCTCTCATCACACGCATCCCAAAACAGGTAGACCGATCGTTCTCGGCAGGCGCGTGAAGTATGTGAGATCTGCGATATAAGCAGAACTAATATTTTAAGATTAGCTTATGCCTAATTAGCATATAGGCGCCGAGGCCTGCACCGGCAGCGGTGCAGGGGGCGGGCTAGGCGGCTTTCGCTTCGCGCAGCAGGGTCAGCAGGATCGAGCGCGCAACCTGTGCGCTTCTGGCGTTGCGCGAAACCATCGCGGTGGCGATGGCACCGTCGATCAGCAGCGAGATCTGCTGCGCGACCCAGGCCGGTTCCGGCAGCCCGCAGGCCGCGGCCAGTTGCTCGATGCGGTCATGCACCCGATCGAAGTGTGCCTGGGCCAGGTCACGTACCCAGCTGGAAGACTTGTCGTGTTCGGCGACGGCGTTGGTGAACAGGCAGCCGAAGAAGCGCCCGCTGGCGAACCATTCCTCGAGCAGGTCGAACAGAAGGATCAGGCGTTGCTCCGGGTCGTCGGTACGCTGAGGCAGTGCCTGGTCAAACCAGCCAAACCACATCGCTGCCTCGCGATCGAACACGGCACGCAGCAGGTTCTCCTTGGAGCCATAGGTCTCGTACAGCGTGCGCCGCGCGACCTTGGCATCGCTGAGCAGGCGCGAAACGCCCGTTGCATGAATGCCTTCACGGCAGAACAGCCGTCGCGCGCTTTCCAGCAGGCGCTCGGCGGCAACGGTCGGGGGTGTGCTTTCCATCAAAATCGGTTCCGGCTGAATCAGTTTGGTGCAGAGTGCAACTTAATGGGTGGGGTGTCATCAGGGAAAGTGCTGGAGGTTGGGTTTTCGCGGGCAGGGGGAGGGGGCAGGTGCGTAGTTTGCCCTGGGCATCATCAGGCCAGATGCACACCTGGCGGGCGGATTGCCCCTTGCACGAACGGCGCTCGCCCTAAATAATGCGATCAATTACCATTTGCATATTTAATGGCCCCCTTATGTCCGCACTCGAGCCTTTGGCACTTCACCAGCTTTATTCCGAACACAACGGTTGGCTGAAAGGCTGGTTGCGCATGCGCCTGGGCAATTCGGCCGATGCGGCGGATCTGGCCCAGGACACCTTCGTGCGGGTCATGACGGCACGCAACGCCGCGCCGATCCGAGAGCCGCGGGGCTACCTGACTGCAATTGCGCGCTCGCTGTTGATCGACAAGTCGAGGCGACGGGCGATCGAGCAGGCATATCTGGTGGCCCTGGCGCAGAAGCCTGAACCGGTCGAGGTATCACCTGAGGTGCGCTTGTCCATTCTCGAGATGCTGGTGGCGGTCGACAGCCTGCTGGACGGGTTGGGCAAGCGTACCCGGGAGATCTTTCTGTCGGTGCAGCTGGAAGGGCAGACCTATGTGGCGGTGGCCGAACGCCTCGGGGTCTCGGTCACCACGGTGAAGAACCATCTGGTGCGAGCCATGACCGAGTGCCTGCTGCTGGCGGACAACTGATGAGCGCGGCGCTCGATCGTCGGACCCTCGAAGCTGCTGCGACCTGGTACGTGCAGCTCAACGATGCAGGGGTGGACGAGGCCTGCACCCGGGCCTGGCAGCAATGGTTGGGGGCAGATCCTTTGCACGCCGAGGCATGGGCGCGGGTCGAGGCGTTCCAGCGGCAATGGGCAACGGTACCCGCACATGCCGCCCGGTCAGGGCTGGATGCGGCCCAGGCGCAACGCCGCGAGGTATTGAAGATCCTCGGCGTGTTGCTGGCCGTCGGGGGCAGCAGCTGGATGATCGGCAAACCGCTGGCGAACCATGGCCTGTTCGCTCAGCAGAGCACGGGCGCGCGCGAGCGTCGCTCGCTGCGGCTGGACGACGGGTCGCAGCTGGAACTCAATGCCAACACCGCGCTGGATGCGAGCTTCGACGGGCAACTTCGGCTTATCCGTCTTTACCGCGGGGAGATCCTCGTGCAAACCGCCAAGGATCCTGGGCAGCGGCCGTTTATCGTCGAGACCCAGGACGGGCGCATCCACGCGCTCGGGACGCGCTTCAGCGTGCGCCAGATGACGGACCGGACCCGCGTGGGTGTGCTGCAGTCGGCGGTCGAGCTCCGTCCTCGCCGTCACCCGGAGCGGGCAGTGCGTCTGGAGGCCGGTCAGCAGGCGGCGTTCGATCCTGATCGCGCCGATCCTGCCGGTGTCTTGGCACAGGGTTCGACCGCGTGGGTGCAGGGCATGCTGAGTGTCAACGAGTGGCGCCTCGGGGAGTTCATCGACGAGCTGGGGCGCTATCGCCCGGGCGTGCTGCGCTGCGCCGGGGCGATTCGCGACCTGAGCATTTCCGGAGCGTTTCGTATCGACGATACAGATGCGGTCCTGGAAAACCTGACCCGGACCTTGCCGGTGAAGCTGCGTTACCTGACCCGCTACTGGGTCAGTGTCGAAGCCGTCTGAACCGTCACTGACAGAAAATACGCGGAGCACCTTGCTGATTATGATTCTCATCCGTCAATGACAGGAGCCGCGATGACAGCGGATTTCTGCCAAGACAACAGAAGGATCATTTCATGCCCCAGCTTTGCTTCTCCCCCTCGATCTCATTGCCCCGCGCAGTGCGCCTGGCGATGTTCGGCCTGACGATGGCGAGTGTGCCGGGGGTGGTGCTGATGCCTGCTGCGGCTCACGCCCAGAGCCGTATCGCCTACCACATCGGCGCAGGCCCGCTGGGTAGCGCGCTGACCCAGTTCGGCGTGCAGGCGGGTGTGACGATTTCCTTCGATCCGCGGCAGATCCACGCGCTGACCACCCCGGGCCTTGATGGTGCCTATGGGGTCGATGAGGGGCTGGCGCTGCTGCTGTCCAACAGCGGCTTGCGCGCTCAGCGCCAGGCCAATGGTGGGTATCTGCTGGTCCAGGACGGTTCCTCGGACGCGGTCGTGCTCGGCGCCACCACCGTCAACGGGCAGGGCCTGGGCGCCACGACCGAGGGCACCGGTTCGTACACCACGGGCTCGACCAACACGGCGACCAAGCTCGCCCTGAGCCTGCGGGAAACGCCGCAGTCGGTGACGGTGATCACCCGCAAGAGGATGGACGACCAGAACATCCAGAGCCTGGACGACATCGCGCGCACGGCGACCGGTATCACCCTCACCAAGATCGGCACTGATCGCTCCACCTATTACTCGCGCGGCTTCGAGATCAGCGACCTGCAATATGACGGCATTCCGACCAACATCTCGGAAAACTACTCCATGGACGTCATGTCCACCTCGAACATGGCCATCTATGACCGCGTCGAGGTCGTACGCGGCGCCAATGGCCTGATGCAGGGCACGGGCAACCCGTCGGCGGCGATCAACCTGGTACGCAAACGGCCGACCCAGGACTTTCGTCTGGGCGCGGAGCTGGGGGCAGGCTCCTGGGACAACTACCGTGGCCAGGTGGATGTTTCCGGGCCACTGACCCCTACGGGCAATGTTCGCGGCCGTGCAGTGGCCTACTACAACAACGCCAACAGCTACCGCGACGGCTCCGAGCGTGACAACCAGTTGCTGTACCTGGTGGGGGAGGCGGATCTGAACGATTCCACCGTACTGACGGTGGGCGCCACTCTCCAGAAAGACAACCAGAACGGCTATGACTGGGGCGGCTTGAACACTCGTCGCGACGGCTCCTTCTATCCGCTTTCGCGTTCCACCAACCTCAACGGCAAGTGGGCCCATCTGGATCGCAACAACTACACGCTGTTCAGCGACCTCACGCACACCTTCGACAACGAGTGGAAGTTGACCCTGGCCATGAATGCGATCTGGTCGAACGCCGACTTTCTCTCCGCGTACCCGAACCGGGTAGCGGGCGACAACTATCGCATGACCGTCTCCCAGGCCGATTACGAAGACACCCAGTTCGCCCTGGACCTCTATGCTACCGGGCCCTTCGAGCTGTTCGGGCGCAAGCACCAGTTGATGCTCGGGGCCAACACGCGCAAGGACGAGTTCGACGCGGTGATCAAGAGCGCCACCAACAACCCGACGATCGACATCACCGACTTCGACTACAGTGCCCTGCCCAGCCCGATCCTCAATGCTATCGGCGCAGACTACAACTACACCCGCAAGGAGCGCGGCCTGTATGGTGCCTCGCGCTTCAGCCTGACCGATGACCTGAGCCTGATCGTCGGTACGCGGGTGAGCTGGTCGGACTACAAGGTGGCCAGCCCCTACACCAATGACCAATACCGGGAGAATGGCCGGCTGGTGCCCTATGCCGGGCTGGTGCTGGACCTGGACAAGCACCACACCTGGTATGCCAGCTACACCGAGATCTACAAGACACAGAGTTACTACGGTGTCGGCAATACCTTGCTTGACCCGATCGAAGGCGAGAATTACGAAACCGGCATCAAGGGTGAATACTTCGATGGTCGGCTGAACACCTCGCTGGCAATCTTCCAGACCAGCTTGGAGAACATGCCCGAGGCATTGCCGGTGTCACCCACCTGTGGTGTGACGGGGACGAGCAAGTGCTATGAAACAGGCGCAAAAGTACGTAACCGTGGCTTCGAACTGGAGGTGTCCGGCGAGCCGTTGGAGAACTGGAATGTCAGCGCTGGCTATACCTATAGCGATCCCGAATATGTGGCGGGCGCCAGCAAGGGTTCGGACTACTATCGCAAGATCCCGCGCCGCCTGCTCAAGGTGGCGACCGACTACCGCTTGCCCGGTGTCCTCGACCAATGGCGTGTGGGCGGCGATGTCTATGCACAGAGCCGCACTGCCGCCGACGTGACCGGGTACGACATCAAGCAGGGTGGCTACACCTTGCTCAACCTGCATGCGCACTATCAGATCAACCAACAGTTCAGCGTGCAGTACAACCTCAACAACGTTCTGGACAAGGTCTACTACCAGTCCTTGCCCACTTCGAACAACTTCGGCGGCCTGTACTACGGTGATCCGCGCAATTTTGCGATGACGCTGCGCTACCAATACTGATGCAAGGCCTGGGCGTGGCTTTTCGGAGAGTCCCGATGGCGTGCCATGCCCAGGCGGCCTTTACCCGTCCCCCATGCAAGGTTTGGGAATGGCTTCAGGGGTTGGGACGGGTTTTTTCTAGGCATTAAAAAGCCGGCTTGTGGCCGGCGCTTTATCAGTTCGCAGATTTTCGTGCCTATCTGTAATGGCTAGTAGATTCGGGGCTTTGAATCGCCCCGGATTCTCTAGACACCTTGCAAGCTCATTGCGTAACGCTTTTCAAACTCTACCGGTGACAGCTGATTGTTGAAACCATGGCGGCGCTTTACGTTGTAGAACATCTCGATGTAATCGAACACATCACTCCGAGCATCTTCCCGCGTGGTATAGATTTTTCGCTTGATCCGTTCCCGTTTCAGAAGCTGGAAAAAGCTCTCGGCCACGGCGTTGTCATGACAGTTGCCTCGGCGACTCATGCTGGCAACCAAATTGTTTGCCTTCAAAAAGCTGCGCCAATCGGAGCTGCTGTACTGGCTGCCTTGGTCGGAATGAACCATCACCTCTTGCTTCGGTTTACGCCTCCAAACCGCCATCAACAACGCATCAATAGCCAAATCACTGGTCATCTGCGACTTCATTGACCAGCCAACGACCTGCCGAGAAAACAGATCTAGTACCACCGCCAAATACAACCAGCCTTCATACGTACGAATGTACGTGATGTCGGTTACCCAAACCTTGTTGGGTTCCACAACATCGAACTGGCGCTTCAGCAAATTGGGTGAGACGACCGCTGGCTTACCGCCGTACTTTCCAGGGCGGCGTCGATAACCTGTCTGAGAACGCAGCCCTTCAAGACGCATCAGCCTCGCCACACGATGACGACCACAATCCTCACCGACCTCGCGCAGATCGTCGTGGATTTTGCGATAGCCATAAACGCCGCCGCTCTCCAGCCAGGAATGCTTGATCAAACCCAGTAGTCGCTGGTCGTCTTTGGCGCGTACAGATTGCGGCTCAGACAGCCAGGCGTAATAGCCGCTGGGATGGACTTTCAGCGTCAGGCAAAGCCGTCGAATCGAATAGTCGCCCGCGCGCTGCTTGATAAAGGCGTACTTCAGCCGCACTCCTTGGCAAAGTACGCGGCGGCCTTTTTTAATATGTCTCGCTCTTCAGTGACGCGCTTGAGTTCCGCTCGCAGACGACGCAGCTCAGCGTGCTGATCATCATCCTGCTGCCGTTCTTCTTGAGGTTTGCTGTAGCGCTTTATCCAGGCATAGAGGCTATGCGTCGACACGCCGAGACGGGCCGCTACCTCAGCGACAGGCAGCTTCTTTTCGGTCACTTGATTGACTGCTTGGATTTTGAATTCTTCGGGGTAACGCGGGTTGCTCATGGCACCTCCTAATTGGCCTCAGTTTAAGGCAAAGAGGTGTCTACGAAACCCGGGGCGATTCAGCCTGCTAAAAGAAGCCAGTCTGCGGCGGCTAGGAAATCCGGCGCGATTCAGATTTGAAGACCGGAAAAACCGCAGCCGGAATGCCTCATCCATGAGGCGGCCTAGAAGCTTGAATCAGTGATTGAATCCCATTTTGGCCGAGAATAACGGCCTCTCGAACAACTCTAATCGGGAATCCTGTCTGCTTCGACCAGCTCATCAGGCAGCGCTCTCTCATATCTACAGGATAGTCCGCTAGGCTGTCTGAATCGTAAATTGCGAAATACAGTAAGAGCAGCGATTGGTAATTCGACGGGCTGTTACTCGAGATAGCACCACCTCTGATGCTATCTCCTTCACTATCAGAGGCAAGGCTCGCCCGAGCTGCCGCACGCATGCGAATTTTACTGAGAACGTCCCCGATGACCGCTTGGGAATCCTCACCTAATCCTAGACCAAGCTCTTCGGCTTTGCGAATTGGATCCCCCGACTGCCAGATGTCGCGGATAAGATCCTCGATTTTCTGATTCATTGCGTTTCCCGAATAGTCGTGGATGTCGTAGGAGATGCATTGTGCGGAGATTCAGCCCTGTTGGCTAGACTCCATTGCTTCCTTTACTATGCCAAAAATAAGTGCTGACATTTCCTCAACAGTCCGCCTGGCACCGCTTGGGGCTTCGATGTCAACCTTTCTGAGCGTTGCCGTGTCTGGCAATTGCCTAAAATACAGATTTACCGCTCGCTGAAGGTCCGAGGAGGCTTCATGGATGTCAGCTTGGTCTTCGGTGTAGGCCCGGGTCGGGTCATTTGCTCGCATAAGATGCGTGCCTTCAACGTAGTGCCTGTCAGTAGATGTTAAGACAATCTCAAGGTTCGGACGTGGTAGCTCATAGATATCATACTCAAGCCAACGCAGGAGGAGGTCTAACTCTCCACGCCGCTGGTCTTCAGATATCTTGGCACCTTGGAATGCGATGTTGGATGCTACATATCTGTCACAGAGCACGACTGTGCCTGCATCGAGAGCTTCTATGATGCTTTTCCTCGAGACAAGGCGGTCAGCAGCAAATGCGAGGCCTAGGAACTCCGGCGTGACCTGTCCAAAACCGCCTTTCAAAAAATCTCCAATCAGTTGTCCTATAGGCGTACCTGATTTGTTGGGAAAGTCGTAAGTCACAGTTTTTCGCCCTTGGGACTCCAACTGACTCTTCAGGATTTTGAGCTGCGTAGACTTGCCAAGCCCATCACCACCCTCGATTATCACTAGAAAACCTGATTGAACCTCTGAAGGGAACGCCATTGAAAACTACTCCGGATAAATATGCTCACGCCGATGCGCGTCATTTGTTTTTCAGATCACGCAAAACGCTTGTCGTGGTATTTCTGTCATTTATGGTGCTAGGAATAATTCTAGTCCTAAACGGCAGCTCAGTGCAGCTTTCTATCGGCACATCGCTGATCGCTGGAGCTCTGATGTCGCTCGCAACGCTGTGGATCGATCAGATAAGAAATGGGGAAGAGATTAGGGTGAGGGACCTGGTCGAAACGGGGCTGGTCGCAGCTTATTCTCGCAGGAATCTTACGGAAGAGTACGATGCTCTTGTTGCAAATGCTAAGGTCATTGATGTTACTGGCTATACCCTTAAGTCTTTCAGTGAACAGAACGAGGAAGTCCTTAGGAGGCGGGCAGAACAAAAAAAACCTATTCGTGTGCGGATTCTGCTGGTTGATCCTGACTCCGAATCGTCTAAGATCATGCAATTAGCTGAGAATCAATCCGAAGGACAATATTCTGGTTCGCGAGACTCGTTGCTCAAATCGCTTGGAAATATACCAGACGTTGAGGTGCGGCTATGTCCTCGACATCTCTCAATGATGATTTACAGAATTGATGGAATTCTTTTCACTGGACCGTACCCCGCCTCAGCTAAGAGCGCTAGAGCATTTACTCTAAAGCTTGGGCGAGGGTGGCTGTTTGATAGGCAGATGGAGGACTTTGAAGCGCTATGGAAGCTCGGAAGTGTAGTGGAGCTCCAGCGGCTAAGCAACGATTGAAGCCGCAGCTAAAAGGGAACTAACCACAGCCGTCTTGTTCTCACCGTAGATTATAGCCAGCGGATCACCTTTATTAACTAGTTTTTTGTCTCCAGCAAGGAGCTCTATGCCTCCAGGGCTAATAGTATCAATTGGTAGCTTCCTATCTGTGGATGAATTTATTTGATGGTTTGCTATGTCTGCAACGGACATAGCATCCCACAATAAAGATCCGGAGCTCGAGGCAAGTACAGTTGCTTTCTCAAGCCCCCCGAGAACCGTATTTCTTGGATCGCTCGAAAATGATTTGATGTAATCATTATCTACTCCATGATCTGAAAGCAGGCCGAGCATTGCATTGAAGGCTTCGCCGTTATCAATCACTGCTTCTGCCCTTTTACACACAGCTTCTGGATCTAATCCAAGCTCCTCGGCAAAGCATCTAAGGAAACTTATGGAGGTAGAAATCTCTGCGCGTCCTGAGGTGTCACATATATCCCCTCTTAAAATTTCAGCTGCTTCTACAACTTCCGTGCTTGATCCAATCGAGCGACCAAGGATGTTTTTTGAAGCCCTCAGCTTTGAAATGATTTTTACTTTGCTTAACTCACCTATAGTTGCGCAAATTTCTCCAAAACTCTCAGCATCTGAGCGATTTTTTAGGAAGGCTGTGGGGCCGAATAATATGTCTAGAATGATTACGTCGGCTGGAAGAGCAATCTGTTTGGACATGATACTGGACGCCATCAAACCCATATCCGCCACGGTCCCTGTTTCGCCGCGAAGACGGTACATTATCGCATCTCGTGGACATAAATCAGCGCCTGCTGAGAAATAGCGCACAGGGTGGTCAGCCCCGTTCCAGTTGGAAAAATCAGCCATACTGGCAAGCTTGAATCCTGGAATTATTGCGAGCTTATCTCGAGTTCCTCCAGTATGAGCCAGTTTGCCAGCGACTAGAAATGGCGAACACCAACGAAATTCCCGAGCAAGTGCTCGCATGATCGGAGGCAGAATCAGTGCTTGTTTTTCTGATATTCCACCTGTGGGATATCGCCTAACAGATGCTGTGTTGCGAGGCTGGACTGCTTGAGGTTTGCCCGCTAGAAACTGTGTAAGACCTGTTGCTTCTGATGGTGCTACTCCCCGTATAAATGCATCTGCTAGCCAATACCCAGCTGCTATCTCTTGATATTCTTCTCGCTTCCCGGAAGAGAACCAGTTTCCTGCAACTTTTTCAAAGATATGCAATGGTACTGCTTTGTTGAGTATCGATGCTGCTTCACTTCCCTTACAGAATATCCTTCCGATTACGCTCTTCGCATTTAGTAACGAATCCTCTGCTGCGCCCTCAACGGTTAGACTGGTGAATTCGCCAAGTCTCAAAGCGCAGCCTGATTGAGCAGCAGTTAGCGGCAACGAAAGAGCAACGGGCACGTCTTTACCTTCGCGGATAGCTGCCGTAGTCTGGGCTAGGGTTAGAGCTACTGATGTATTCACAAGGCTACTCCGATTGCTTCAGCTACGCGACGAGCAGTAAATTCTGGAGTTGAAGACGTCTGGTCAATAACAACTAGGCGTGTTCCATGATCTTCTGCTGCCTTCCTGCATGCCTGCTCCATTTTTATTTGCATAGCAAAATGCTTCGATAATTCCGCTGCACGATCAAAGTCACGATCACGTCGTGCCATAAATTCATTCCAAACCTTCTCATCAAGCCGAAGAAAAATTAGCAGGTCTGGCTTCGGAAGTTCTTCACAGTCCGTTTGAGCCATTTTTTGCGCCGTAGGGAAGTAAGGATCGCTCTTAGATATCAACCATTCGAACGGCTCCTCTCCCAAATAATAATTTACCAGGACATCGTAATAACTATCTATAATGGAAAAGGCGCCCCTATTTCTCGTGTCGTTAGCTTTGAATAGCTGAGGGACTCGTATTGTTCGAAACCAAGTTAAAGCAGTAAAGGCGCCAACGGTAGCTCGTTCTTTAACTAACTCTGGCCATGCTGACTCCTCCGGCTCAAGATGCACCTCTGCGTTAATTAGCCGTCCTAGAGCTTTGGCTGTAGACGACTTCCCCGAGCTCGGCAGTCCTGCAAAAGCAATGAGCATATATTACCTCTTATGTTAACGTTGATTGTGTTTGTCTAACGTTGACTGTTGGTGAGTTGTCAATTGGTATGCGCTCTCAAAATAAAGCTTCTTTGATTATTAGGACTGTCTCTGTGAAAATCAGTTTGATATAGGTGCCTGCTGGAACCGCTTATGTTGAGATAGTGCACTGGGTGCAAATAATCTTAGTCCGTAGTATCAAAATTAAAATGAAAAATTACAAATTGAAATGGTCGAGTCCATGCGGTTTTTCTATTTCCTATTTGGCTTTCTTGAGTTTTTCCATAGTAGCGCACGTCCTCCCTAATTTGACGCTCTGCATCAAGTTGGCGTCGATGGGCGCATCGCTCCGATTTTGTTGCTGACGTTTGCAGCGACCGCAATGTTCCCTTCCGCCCCATGCGCATCGTCCCTAGTCAATCTAACGCGTGATGGCACATTAGCATATGCTCTGTCCAGAATATCCCCGCTTTACGATCCCACTTCATTTGCAGGCACCCAAGACCTATATAGGCAAGGGTTTCTGGGACGAGCGCCAGTTCTGCCGGCCTCTGCCGGTGACGATAGACGGGAGCCGGCCGAGAGCCGCCAGGCTTGGTGCAGCAAGCTCCTTTTGGTTTTTCTTCGCAGAGGGCAGACAAGGGGTTACTTCTTTCGATGCAGACCGGCCTGACCGTTGAAAGCGTAGGTGGGAGGCTTTGCGTGTCGCCAATCGGGTTCATCACTGACCTCGTGCATCAAGTTCACAGCGATGGGAAACATTAGGTTTTATGCCCCTTTCTGTCTCCTTTCTCATTACTGTAGTAGGGCAGACAGCGACTTTTCACCACAGTCTAAATACGCACTAAAAATTCGATAACCACCAGCGATGTAAGAGCAGTTCACCTGCAACCGGCGATGGTCTGACGTCAGTCAGGCCTAAGTCGCGAAAGGATCGAAGCCAGTCCGGCTATTCTCCGACTAGCCTTGCGACCGCGATTAGACCCTTGGCTGTCGGAAGTGCGTTTTGAGGAGAGAGTAGCGCTCATATTCTCTTCTGTAAAAAGAGAAGGAGTGATCACGCGACGGCGGAATGGGGGAACTAATGGGGGAATAAACTTACATTTTTTTGTTTAAGGTCCCACGTTACGGGCCTTTCAGGCATTAAAAAGCCGGCTTGTGGCCGGCTTCTCGGGGACAGTCTTGGCTGACTTTTGGTAAGCCGCAACCGCCTTCAAATCGTGATCCGGCGCTGGGGCCGGGGGTGGCGGGGGCAGTGTGTGCCGCGCCACGCCCTCAGGATGCAAGGCTGCAACCGGGGCTTGAGTGCGGCACAGCATACTGGGAATGGATCGCAATGCCCAGCAAAAAAAACGCTGCAACCGCTTTAGCGCGGGCGATCATCCCGCAGGTGAGCCCACCAGAACACCCACCCCAGCACCTCCAGACCCTGGTTGCGGATTTGCGACAGGCTGTAGGTTTCGCTCGGAAATTCGTCACCGTCATGGCTGTGCAGACGCAACGCGCCATTGGCCCGTTCGCTCAAGGTGTGCACCCGCAAGCGCCCGTTGTGCAGCAGCGCGTATATCTCGCCCTCGATCACGCGGGTCAGGCTGCGGTCTATCGCCAAGGTCGCGCCGTACTGCAGCAAGGGGTTCATGTTGTAGTCGGGCATGCTCACGCAAAGCGCCTGCGCAGCATCGACCCCGAGGTTGTCCAGCGCACAGCGCGGCAAACGCAGGTGGCGGCCAGGGATTTCGGCAAACTGCCGGGGCTGCGCATGGTAGAAGGGCAGCAGCACGTCCTGCTCGCCATGCGCAGCGAACAGGCTGTGGTCCGGGGCCTGCAGCTCCTGCTCGCCACGGTTGCGGCTGACCCGCGGCAGCGGGTTGTGGTGCTTGGGGCCCTCGCCGGTGCGCAGCCAGCGAGGGCGTACGCACAGCAGCTCGGCAATCTCGTCCAGACGCGCCATGGGCACGCCGCGCTGGAACCAGTTGTTCACATGCTGCGGCGTCACCCCGCGCTGAGCGGCAAAGTCGGAAGCGGTCAGGTTGCACTCGCGCAGGAGCGCTTTCAAACGATCACCAGATGTATTCATGGTGATTGAGTTTAGTGAGGGAAAAGAAGGGTTTATATAAACATTGGGTTGAAGTGTTTCGGGGGCAAAAGCGGGGGTATTACAGGGGGTTCTGTTGGTGTTGTAGGAAGAGTCGGACGCTGTTGTTTCAAGCAGCGAGCCGCAGATGCAAAAAGCCCCGCAATCGCGGGGCTTTTCCTCAAGCGCAGTGCTTAGCCCTTGTAGGCTGCCACCGACTTGGTGATCTCGGCACGGGCCGCTTCTGCGTCACCCCAGCCGTCGATCTTGACCCACTTGCCTTTCTCCAGATCCTTGTAGTTCTCGAAGAAGTGCTTGATCTGCTCCAGCAGCAGTGCCGGCAGGTCGGTGTACTCTTTGACGTCGACGTACAGTTGCGACAGCTTGTCGTGCGGTACGGCGATGACCTTGGCGTCGCCGCCGCCGTCGTCGGTCATGTGCAGGATGCCGACCGGGCGAGCACGGATCACCGAACCTGGGGCTACCGGGTACGGGGTCACCACCAGCACGTCCAGCGGATCACCGTCGTCAGCCAGGGTGTTGGGGATGAAGCCGTAGTTGGCCGGGTAGAACATCGGGGTGGCCATGAAGCGGTCCACGAACAGGCAATCGCTGTCCTTGTCGATCTCGTACTTGATCGGTGCGTGGTTGGCTGGAATCTCGATGGCGACGTAGATGTCGTTCGGCAGGTCTTTGCCAGCCGGAATCTTGCTGTAGCTCATTGGGCATTGCCCCCATGTTTGGCCAAAAATTGGTCGCGATTATAGGCACATTCCGTAACGCTTGCCACGCCCGGCCAGATGCCCGGCCTGGTCAATTAGTCGTGTGCTGGTAGTGCGGATGGCTACGTTGCAGCTGTTGCAGGCGGGCCAGCGGATCCTGGCGGTAGAACGCGCTCAGTTGCGCGTAAACCGCGGGGTAGGCCTGCATCAGCAGGTCCGGGGCACTGAAGAAGTATTCGCTGGTCACGGCGAAGAATTCGGCCGGGTTTTCCGCGGCGTAGGGGTCGATGGCCGTTTCGGCATCGGGGTTGCGGTCAAGCTGGCGGTTGAGATCGTCGTAGGCCTGCTGCATGGCCTGCGCCCAGTCCGCCACGCGCATGCTGTCATGCAGCGGCGGCAGGCCATTGGCATCGCCGTTGAGCATGTCGAGCTTGTGCGCCAGTTCGTGAATCACCAGGTTGTAGCCTTCCCAGCCACCGCTGGCCAGCACCCCGGGCCAGGCCAGGATCACCGGGCCCTGCTGCCAGGCCTCGCCACTGTGTTCGCCATCCCATTCATGCTCCACACCGCTGGCATCACGGTGGCGCTGGGGGCTGACGAAGTCATCGGGGTACAGCACGATTTCATGGAAGCCCTGGTACCAGTTCAGATCGCCCAGGTGCAGCAGCGGCAGTTGCGCCTGGGCCGCCAGGTGCAGGCGCTGCTCGGCATCGGCGTCGACGCCGGGCAGGGTGGTGAGGTGCTTTTGCTGCAGGAACAGGATGCAGGCTTCACGCAGCCAGTGATCTTCTTCGTCGCTGATGCCGTCGAGCATCGGCAGGCCCTCGCGTACCCGCTGCCACTGCTGCGGCTCGATCGGGTAGCGGGCCAGGGTACGACGGCGCCGCCAGGCGCTCAGGCTCCACATGTGCGCGGGTTACTGGGCCTTGGCCTGGCCACGGCCCATGCGGCTGCGCACCAGGCCGATGATCATCGGCACCAGCGACAGCAGGATGATCGCCACGATCATCAGCGACAGGTTGGACTTGATGAACGGCACGTTGCCGAAGAAGTAGCCCAGCGTCACCAGGCCACACACCCACAGGATGGTGCCGGCGACGCTGAACATCAGAAAACGAGGATAGACCATTTTTGCCAGGCCCGCGACGAAAGGCGCGAAGGTGCGCAGGATCGGCAGGAAGCGCGCCAGGGTGACGGTCTTGCCGCCATGGCGTTCGTAGAAGTCGTGGGTCTGCTGCAGGTAGTCGCGGCGGAAGATCTTCGAGTCGGGGTTGCGGAACAGGCGTTCCCCGGCCGTTCGCCCGATCACGTAGTTGGTGCTGTCGCCCAGGATGGCTGCCGCCATCAGCAGGCCGCACAGCAGTACCGGGTCCATGCCGCCGCCGGCGGCCACGGCACCGGCGATGAACAGCAGCGAATCGCCCGGCAGGAACGGCATGACGACCAGGCCGGTCTCGCAGAAGATCACCAGGAACAGGATGGCGTAGATCCACGGACCGTAATTGTTGACCAGCAAATCGAGGTAGGTATCGAGATGCAGAATGAGGTCCAGCGGGTTGAAATCCATGTACGGCACCTTGTTCAAGACCCGGCTCTACGGGCATGCGAGGACTGGCAGTGCGAAGTGTGTAGCCGTTACCCGGGGTAAGGGTAAAATTTCACACAAATTGAAAGGCCGCATTATACGGGCATGGCGTGATTATGGCGGAGCAGTTTGTAGCGGCGGATTTCTGGGCCCCAGCACAGCGGGGCTGCTATGCAGCCCATCGCCAGCAAGGCTGGCGCCTACATGGCCAGTGCGCAGACCTGTGGAAGCCGGCTTTGCTGACGAAGGATGCCCGTCAGTCGGAATGGATCGGGAGGATATAGCTCTTGAACTCGGTATCTGCCTTGAACCCCATCGACTCGTAGGTCTTCATTGCCACCTCGTTGTCGCTGCTGGTCGAGGCACGCAGGCGCACGGCGTTGGTGTCCTTGGCCAGTTTCTTCGCCTCGCGCATCAGGTTGTCGGCCACCAGCATGCGCCGCGAGTCTTCGGCCACATAGATGTCATTGAGTATCCATACGCGCTTGAGCGACAGCGACGAAAAGCTCGGATACAGCTGGCAGAAACCCATCAGCTTGTTGTCATCGTCGTCCGGCAGCGCCAGGTAGATGATCGACTCGTCGCGCTCCAGGCGTTTTTCCAGAAACGAGCGCGAAGAGTCCGGATAGGGCAATTGCCCATAGAACTCGCGGTATTTGACGAACAGAGGGGCGAGCAGATCCAGATGCTCAAGAGTTGCTTTGATAATTCGCATAAGCAGGCCTCGGGTCCATGGGGAGTGGCGGCGAACCTCGGGCAGCCGTCACCCCAGATGCTGCCTAAAGCGCGAAAAAAGCGCAATCCGCTAAAAAGTGGTCAGTTCTCAATCATTGCCGAGTAAGAAGTTTCCATTTTTAGGGGTGTCGGCGTCTGATTCCAGGGTCTGGACCTGGGCTTCATCCTTCAGGTTGACCCCCGAGAGCTGCCGACGGCAGGCCTCGCGCATCAGGTACAGCAGGCGGTGGGCGGCCATGCCGTAGCTCAGCCCCTCCAGGCGTACGTTGGAAATGCAGTTGCGGTAGGCGTCGGTGAGGCCGACCCTGGGGCTGTAGGTGAAATACAGGCCCAGGCTGTCGGGGGAGCTCAGGCCCGGACGTTCGCCGATCAGGATCACGGTCATTTTCGCGCCCAGCAGTTCGCCGACTTCATCGGCCACCGCCACCCGGCCCTGCTCCACCAGCACCACCGGGGCGGTGGACCATCCCTCGGCATCGATGTGCTCCTGCAGACGGTTGAGAAACGGCAGCGTGTGCCGGTGCACCGCCAGGGCCGAGAGGCCGTCGGCCACGATGATCGCCAGGTCGACCCCGCCCGGGTTGGCCTGGGCGTGCTCGCGAAGTTGCCGGGCCGATTCCTCATGCAGGCGCCGCCCCAGGTCCGGGCGTTGCAGGTAGCTGTGGCGGTCGCTGGCGGCACTGTGCAAGAGAATGCTGTCGCGCCCGCGTTCGCTCAGCTGTTCGCGCAGGCCCGCATGGTCGAATGCCAGGTGCACGGCATCGCGGGCCTGGGCGTGGGCGCACTGGAAGTCCAGCTGTGCGCGGGTCGGCAGGCTGGTACCGGTGCGCCCCAGGGCGATGCGCGCCGGGGTCAGGCGGCGCAGGTCGAGCCAGGGGTTGTCGCTGTTGTCGTGCTGCGTGGGTTGCTTGTCCATGGCTCGCTTATCCCAGTTGCGCCAGCGCCTGGCGGAAGGCCGGTGGCAGGTTGTCGCCAAACCGCACCCGGCCATCGGCCTGGGTGAAGATGCCCATGCGCGCCAGCCACGCCTCGAACTCCGGGGCCGGTTTCAGGCCCAGGGTCTGGCGTGCGTACAGCGCGTCATGGAACGAGGTGGTCTGGTAGTTGAGCATGATGTCGTCGGAGCCGGGGATGCCCATGATGAAGTTGATCCCGGCCACCCCCAGCAGCGTCAGCAGCGTGTCCATGTCGTCCTGGTCGGCCTCGGCATGGTTGGTGTAGCAGATATCGCAGCCCATCGGCACGCCCAGCAGTTTGCCGCAGAAGTGGTCTTCCAGGCCGGCGCGGATGATCTGCTTGCCGTTGTACAGGTACTCCGGGCCGATGAAGCCGACCACGGTGTTGACCAGAAACGGCTTGAAATGCCGTGCCACGGCATAGGCCCGGGTTTCGCAGGTCTGCTGGTCGACGCCATGGTGCGCGTTGGCCGACAGCGCGCTGCCCTGGCCGGTCTCGAAGTACATCAGGTTCTGCCCGAGGGTACCGCGGTTCAGGCTCAGGCCGGCGTCGTAGCCTTCCTGCAACAGGTTGAGGTTGATGCCGAAACTGGCATTGGCCGCCTCGGTGCCGGCAATGGACTGGAACACCAGGTCCAGCGGTACGCCGCGGTTGACGGCCTCGATCGAGGTGGTGACGTGGGTCAGCACACAGGCCTGGGTGGGGATGTCGTAGCGCTGGATGATCGCGTCGAGCATCTCCAGCAGGGCACAGATCGAGGCGATACTGTCGGTGGCCGGGTTGATGCCGATCATGGCGTCGCCGTTGCCGTACAGCAGGCCGTCGAGAATGCTCGCGGCGATGCCGGCCGGCTCATCCGTGGGGTGGTTGGGCTGCAGGCGGGTGGACAGGCGCCCGCGCAGGCCCAGGGTGCCGCGAAAGCGCGTGACCACGCGGATCTTCTGCGCCACCAGCACCAGGTCCTGCACGCGCATGATCTTCGAGACCGCAGCGGCCATTTCCGGGGTCAGCCCCGGGGCCAGGGCACGCAGGCTGTCTTCGTCGGCCTGCTCGCTCAGCAGCCAGTCGCGCAGCCCGCCCACGGTCAGGTGGCTGACGGCGGCAAAGGCCTGTTTGTCGTGGGTGTCGATGATCAGGCGGGTGACTTCGTCGTCTTCGTAAGGGATCAGCGCCTCGCTGAGGAAGTGACTGAGCGGGATATCGGCCAGCGCCATCTGCGCGGCCACCCGTTCGGCGTCGTTGCCGGCCGCCACCCCGGCGAGAAAGTCGCCGGAGCGGGCCGGGCTGGCCTTGGCCATGACGTCCTTGAGGCTGTCGAAGCGGTAGGTCTGGGTGCCCACCGTGTGTACAAAACTGCTCATACGCAATCTCCATGGCGCCGCAGGCCAGGCCTGCGGCGCGGGGCGGTCAGTGCAAGGCCTCTTCGGCCTTCTGGATCGCGGCAAACTCTTCCTCCGGCGTGCCGGCCACCAGGTGGTGTCGGCTATAGAAGGCAAAGTACGCAATCAGCACGCCATAGATGACCGCAGCGCCAATCACCACCCGCGGGTCGACCAGGAAACCTGCGACCACCGCCAGGCAGGCCAGCACCAGCGCCACGCCCGAGGTGAAGATGCCGCCCGGGGTCCGGTACGGACGCTCCATTTTGGGGCGTTTTATGCGCAGGGTGATGTGCGCGGCCATCATCAGTACATAGGACAGCGTAGCGCCGAATACCGCCACCAGAATCAGCAGGTCGCCCTGGCCGGTCAGCGACAGCGCAAAGCCGATGATGCCGGGGATGATCAGCGCCAGTACCGGGGCCTTGCTACGGTTGGTCTGCGACAGCTTGCGCGGCAGGTAGCCGGCGCGCGACAGGGCGAAGATCTGCCGCGAATAGGCGTAGATGATCGAGAAGAAGCTGGCGATCAGGCCAGCCAGGCCCACCAGGTTGACGAAGCCGCCCATCCAGGTCGAGCCGCCGTAGGCCTTGGCCAGCGCCTCCACCAGTGGGTTGCCCGAGCTTTTCAGCGCTTCGGCGCCGGCGCCGCCCGGGCCGATCACCAGGATCAGCAGCGCGAAGCTGAGCAGCACCAGCATCGCACCGATCAGGCCGCGGGGCAGGTCGCGCTTGGGGTTCTTGGTTTCTTCGGCGGCCAGCGGCACGCCTTCGACCGCCAGGAAGAACCAGATGGCATAGGGGATTGCCGCCCACACGCCGACGTAGCCGAACGGCAGGAAGCTGCTGGCGCCGGCTGCGTCGGTCTTGGCGATGTCGAACAGGTTGTTCGAATCGAAGTGCGGCACCATCGCGATCAGGAACACCGCCAGGGCAATCGCGGCCACGGCGGTGATGATGAACATCAGCTTGAGCGCTTCGCCCACGCCGAAAATGTGGATGCCGATGAAGATGATGTAGAACGCCAGGTAGATCACCCAGCCGCCGATGCCGAACAGCGATTCGCAGTACGCGCCGATGAACACCGCGATGGCGGCGGGGGCGATGGCGTATTCGATGAGGATCGCGGTGCCGGTCAGAAACCCGCCCCAGGGCCCGAAGGCGCTGCGGGCGAAGCCGTAGCCACCGCCGGCGGTGGGGATCATCGAGGACAGTTCGGCCAGCGAAAAGCACATGCACAGGTACATCGTGGCCATCAGCAGCGTGGCCAGGAACATGCCGCCCCAGCCACCCTGGGCCAGGCCAAAGTTCCACCCGGCGTAGTCGCCGGAGATCACGTAGGCGACGCCCAGACCCACCAGCAGGACCCAGCCTGCGGCACCTTTTTTCAGTTCACGTTGCTGGAAATACTCGGAACCGACCTTTTCGAAATCGACGGAAGCCGGCGCGTTGCCGGAATGATCGCTTGGCATGGGGATTCACCTGTTCTTTTTTTAGTCACCGGCGGGTGCCGGCCTGTGGTGATGGTCTTGCACGAAAGGGGCCAGAACAGCTGCAAGCTGCAAGCTTCAAGCTGCAAGCCGCAAGAGAAGGCAAATCGCATGGGGTCTGCTTTTTCTTGCTGCTTGAAGCTTGCCGCTTGCAACCGGGCTTCCTAGAAGAAGCCCAGCGGATTGATGTCGTAGCTCACCAGCAGGTTCTTGGTCTGCTGGTAGTGGTCGAGCATCATCTTGTGGGTTTCACGACCCACGCCGGACTTCTTGTACCCGCCGAACGCGGCGTGCGCCGGGTACAGGTGGTAGCAGTTGGTCCATACGCGGCCAGCCTTGATGCCGCGGCCCATGCGATAGGCGCGGTTGATGTCGCGGGTCCATACACCGGCGCCCAGGCCGAATTCGGTGTCGTTGGCAATGGCCAGGGCCTCGGCTTCGTCCTTGAAGGTGGTGATGCTGACCACCGGGCCGAAGATCTCTTCCTGGAACACGCGCATCTTGTTGGTGCCCTTGAGCAGGGTCGGCTGGATGTAGTAACCGGTCGACAGGTTGCCCTCGAGTTTTTCCACCTTGCCGCCCGTGAGCAGTTCGGCGCCTTCCTTCTCGGCGATTTCCAGGTACGAGAGAATCTTGTCGAACTGCTGCTCGGAGGCCTGGGCGCCGACCATGGTGTCGGTGTCCAGCGGGTCGCCACGCTTGATCTGCTTGATCTTCTTCATCACCTCCTGCATGAACGCCGGGTAGATCGATTCCTGCACCAGTGCGCGCGACGGGCAGGTGCACACCTCGCCCTGGTTGAAGAACGCCAGCACCAGGCCTTCGGCGGCCTTCTCGATGAAGCTCTGCTCGGCCTGCATGATGTCTTCGAAGAAGATGTTCGGCGACTTGCCGCCCAGCTCCACTGTGCTGGGGATGATGTTCTCGGCAGCGCATTTCATGATGTGCGAACCCACCGGGGTGGAGCCGGTGAAGGCGATCTTGGCGATGCGCTTGCTGGTGGCCAGCGCTTCGCCGGCTTCACGGCCATAGCCCTGCACCACGTTGAGCACGCCCGGTGGCAGCAGGTCGCCGATCACTTCGAGCAGCACGCTGATGCCCAGCGGGGTCTGTTCGGCCGGCTTGAGCACCACGCAGTTGCCGGCGGCCAGGGCCGGGGCGAGCTTCCAGGCGGCCATCAGGATCGGGAAGTTCCACGGGATGATCTGCCCGACCACGCCCAGCGGTTCGTGGATGTGATAGGCCACGGTGTTGCCGTCGATTTCAGCGGCGCTGCCTTCCTGGGCGCGCAGACAGCCGGCGAAGTAGCGAAAGTGATCGGCGGCCAGCGGGATGTCGGCGTTGAGGGTTTCGCGTACCGCCTTGCCGTTGTCCCAGGTTTCGGTGATGGCCAGCAGTTCGAGGTTCTGCTCGATGCGGTCGGCGATTTTCAGCAGGATCAGCGAGCGCGCCTGCACCGAGGTGGTGCCCCAGGCATCGGCGGCCGCATGGGCGGCGTCCAGCGCCTTGTCGATGTCTTCGGCACTGGAGCGTGGGAACTCGGCAATCGGCTGGCCGTTGACCGGCGAGGTGTTGGTGAAGTACTCGCCTTTGACCGGTGGCACGAACTCGCCGTTGATGTAGTTGCCGTAGCGGCTCTTGAAGGAAACGATCGCGCCGTCGGTACCGGGATGTGCGTAACGCATGGTGTGTCTCCTGGCTATTGTGCTTGTAGGGAGGATGTAAAGCGTAGTGCAAGGCACGGGCCACTGCCCGGTGGCCTAGTGAAATCAAGGGCTTGGCGCGGCGCGGAGGGCGCCCCGCAGGCGCTGTGTGCCAGCCCCGGCACAGCCTGGGTGACACTCTGTACCCGTTGTGGCACACAACGTGACCCGACGGTCCCGCCACCATTGCAATGCACTGGCGGCAGGAGGATGCTGGGTTCATCTCGTGTGCGGAGAACAATAAAAAGTGCAGAGCAATCATCTGAGCCGGCACGCCCGGCAAGTGCTCACCGTCACCCAGGGCAAGGCGCTGTTGCAGGGGCCGGGCAGCGACCCGTCGATCGCCCGTTCCTGGCTGCGCTGCCTGGAGGACTACCACCTCGACCCGGCCCAGAGCGTTGCGCCCACCGTGCTCGAGCACGGGCGGCTGCTGGAGAGCCGTGAGCGCCTGCAGCAGGTGCTGCAGATCGCCGGCAACGAGATGAACAGCCTGCATCAGCAACTCTGCGGCGCCGGGCACGCGGTTCTGCTGACCGATGCACGCGGGGTGATCCTCAACTGCGTCACCGCACCCACCGAGCGGCGCATCTTCGAGCGCGCCGGGCTCTGGCTGGGCGCCGACTGGAGCGAGACCTGCGAAGGCACCAACGGTATTGGCACCTGTCTGGTCGAGCGCCAGGCCCTGACCATTCACCAGGATGAACACTTTCGCGGGCGCCATACCGGGCTGACGTGCTCAGCCAGCCCGGTGTTCGATCCGCAGGGCGAGCTGCTGGCAGTGCTCGACGTGTCGTCGGCGCGCCCCGACATGTCGCGCCAGAGCCAGTTCCACACCATGGCGCTGGTCAACCTCTCGGCCAAGATGATCGAGAGCTGCTACTTCCTGCGCCATTTCGAAAACCACTGGCTGTTGCGCTTTCACCTGCATGCCGAATCGGTCGGGCTGTTCAGCGAGGGGCTGCTGGCGTTCGATGGCGAGGGGCGTATCTGTGCGGTCAACCAGAGTGCGCTGAACCTGCTGGCAACGGCACGCGGTGGGCTGCTCGGCCAGCCAGTGGAGGCGTTTTTCGACTGCGCGCTGGATGAACTGCTCGGGCGTGCCACGGCGGCCGCCAGCACCAGCTGGCCGCTGCGTACCCGCGATGGCCGTGTGCTGTTCGCCAGCCTGCGCGGCCAGGCCCGTGCGGTGGCGCCACCGCTTGCACCGTCGGCCACCAGCACGCCAATGCCGGCACAACGCATCTGCCTGGTCGACCCGGCACTGCAACAGGATTTTCGGCGTGCGCTACGGGTGTTCGAGCGCGACGTGCCGCTGCTGCTCAACGGCGAAACCGGGTGCGGCAAGGAGGCCTTCGCCAAGGCCGTGCACCAGGCCAGCCAGCGCGCGGGCAAACCGTTCGTCGCGCTCAACTGTGCGTCGATCCCGGAGAGCCTGATCGAGAGCGAGCTGTTCGGCTATCGCGGCGGCAGCTTTACCGGGGCGCGCAAGGAGGGCATGCGCGGCAAGCTGCAACAGGCCGACGGCGGCACCTTGCTGCTGGACGAGATCGGCGACATGCCGCTGGCCCTGCAGACGCGCTTGCTGCGGGTGCTCGAGGAGCGCCAGGTGGTACCGATCGGCGGCGAGCCGCAGGCGGTGGATGTGCGCATCATCAGTGCCACCCACCGTGACCTGCTGGGCCGGGTCGAGGCCGGCAGCTTTCGCGAAGACCTGTATTACCGCCTCAATGGCCTGGAGGTCGCCCTGCCGGCATTGCGTGAGCGCAGCGACAAGGCGCAGTTGCTCGACTTTGTCCTGGCCGAGGAAGCCGCGGGCCAACCTGTGCGGCTCGAGCCGTCGGCACGCCGGGCGCTGCTGGAATTTGCCTGGCCCGGCAACGTGCGCCAGTTGCGCAATGTGCTGCGTACCCTGGTGGCCCTGTGCGAGGATGGCCGCATCGCATTCGACGACCTGCCGCCGGTAGTGCGCCAGCCCCCGGCAGCGCTCGAGCCCAGGGTTGCCAGGCCGCAGGCCGAACACCCGCTGGACGACGCCGAGCGGGCCGCGCTGCTGCAGGCGCTGGAGCACAAGCGCTGGCACATGACCCAGGTGGCGGCGCAACTGGGGGTCAGCCGCAATACGCTGTACCGCAAGCTGCGCAAGCACGGGATTGCACGGGGCGCCTAGGCAAACTCAGGATGCGATTTTTCCCACCCTAAGCTACCCTGCCTCCACGTTTCGTGAGGTCGACCATGCACATTCATATTCTCGGTATCTGCGGTACTTTCATGGGCTCGCTGGCGGTGCTGGCCAAGGAGCTTGGCCACCGCGTCACCGGCTCCGACGCCAACGTCTATCCCCCCATGAGCACCCAGCTCCAGGCCCAGGGCATCGAGCTGCATCAAGGCTATGACGCCGCCCAGCTGGAGCCGGCCCCCGATCTGGTGGTGATCGGCAACGCACTGTCGCGGGGCAACCCGGCGGTGGAGTACGTGCTGAACAAGGGCCTGCCCTACGTGTCGGGCCCGCAGTGGCTGGCTGACCACGTGCTGCAGGGTCGCTGGGTACTGGCCGTGGCCGGCACCCACGGCAAGACCACCACCAGCAGCATGCTGGCCTGGGTGCTGGAGCATGCGGGGATGAGCCCCGGCTTTCTGATCGGCGGTGTGCCGCAGAACTTCTCGGTGTCGGCGCGCCTGGGCGCCACGCCGTTCTTCGTGGTCGAGGCCGACGAGTACGACAGCGCGTTCTTCGACAAGCGTTCCAAGTTCGTGCACTACCGTCCGCGCACCGCCATTTTGAACAACCTCGAGTTCGATCACGCAGACATTTTCCCTGATCTGGCTGCCATCGAGCGCCAGTTCCACCATCTGGTGCGCACCATTCCGAGCGAAGGCCTGGTCATTCACCCCACCACCGAGCCGGCCCTGCAGAAGGTGATCGAGATGGGCTGCTGGACCCCGGTGCAGACTACCGGCGCCGGTGGCCAGTGGCAGGTGAAACTGCTCAGCGCCGACGGTTCGCGCTTCGAAGTCAGTTTTGAAGGCCAAGCCCAGGGCGTAGTGGAGTGGGAGCTGACCGGCCAGCACAACGTGGCCAACGCCCTGGCCACCCTGGCCGCTGCCCGCCATGTGGGCGTGGTGCCGGCCATCGGGATTGCCGCCTTGAGCGCGTTCAAGAGCGTCAAGCGGCGCATGGAAAAGGTCGCTGAAGTCCAGGGTGTGACCATCTATGATGACTTTGCCCACCATCCGACCGCCATTGCCACCACCCTCGACGGGCTGCGCAAGCGCATCGGCGACGCCCCGTTGATCGCGGTGATCGAGCCGCGCTCCAACTCCATGAAGCTGGGCGCCCACCGTGATGGCCTGCCCCAGAGCGTGTGCGATGCCGACCAGGTGATCTGGTATGCACCGCCCAATCTGGGCTGGGACCTGGCCGCCACCGCCGCCGAGTGCACGGTGCCGTCGATTGTCGCCGACAGTCTCGAGGCGATCATCGAGCGGGTCAAAAGCCAGGCCGCGCCGGGCACCCAGGTGGTGATCATGAGCAACGGCGGCTTTGGCGGGCTGCACGGCAAGCTGGCCGAGGCACTGCGATGAGCGGCCCGGAGCGCATCACGCTGGCCATGACCGGTGCTTCCGGGGCGCAGTACGGGTTGCGCCTGCTCGATTGCCTGGTGCGTGAAGACCGCGAGGTGCATTTTCTGATCTCCAAGGCTGCGCAACTGGTGATGTCGACCGAGACCGACGTGGTGTTGCCGGCCAAGCCGCAGTCGATCCAGGCGTTCCTGACCGAGTACACCGGCGCTGCGGCCGGGCAGATCCGGGTATACGGGCGCGAGGACTGGATGTCGCCGGTGGCCTCGGGCTCCGGGGCGCCGGCAGCGATGGTGGTGGTGCCCTGTTCCACCGGCACGCTGTCGGCAATCGCCACCGGGGCCTGCAACAACCTGATCGAGCGGGCCGCGGACGTGACCTTGAAGGAGCGTCGGCAGTTGATTCTGGTGCCGCGCGAGGCGCCTTTCTCGACCATCCACCTGGAGAACATGCTCAAGCTGTCGCAGATGGGCGCGGTGATATTGCCGGCCTCGCCGGGCTTCTATCACCAACCGCAGACCATCGACGACCTGGTGGACTTTGTGGTGGCGCGGATTCTCAACCTGCTGGATGTTCCGCAGGACATGCTGCCGCGCTGGGGCGAGCACCATGTTGGCGGCGAGGAGTGAAGGCGCTGCTGGTGGCAGGCCTGGCGGTGCTGGCACTGAGCAGCGGCTGCGCCACGGTGCGCACGCTGGATGCGGCCAAGCCGGGGGCACCGGTGGTGTATTCGGGTACGCGGCTGGATCTGTATGCGCTGCGGGGCGGTTGCTGCCCTGAAGACCGTTTTGGCGCGCCGGCACCGGCGTACCCGGGGCTGGACCTGCCGGGCAGTGCACTGCTCGATACGGTGTTGCTGCCGTTGTCGGTGCTGACGGTGCTGGGGGTGGGGTTTCAGGCTACCGGCGGGTTGTAGCCAGCGGCCTCATCGCGGGTCGAGCCCGCTCCCACAAGGGGCTGAGCTGTCCTTGTGGGAGCGGGCTCGACCCGCGATGAGGCCTTTGAATTACTTACCCAATCTACGCAGTTCATCGGACTCCACGGTCCGGACCCCGTCCTGCTCTTCCAGCGCCAGGCGCCACAGCGCCCGCGCCAGTTGGCAGGCTTCGATGCCGCGGTACTTGCCCGGCAGCAGGCGCGACAGCGGCCCGGCAAACTGTTCACCGAGCCGAGGCTCGATACGCTCGCCCAGCAGCACCGACGGCCGCGCGATGGTCAATTGCGGCCAGTCCTGCGCCATGAGTGCCTGTTCCATCTCGCCCTTGACCCGGTTGTAGAACACCGACGACTTGGGGTCGGCGCCAATCGCGCTGACCACCAGCAGGTGCCGTGCACCCATTTCCCGCGCTCGCTTGCTGAACGCCACCACCATGTCCAGGTCGACGGCGCGAAACGCCGTTTCCGAACCTGCCTGTTTGATGGTGGTGCCCAGGCAGCAGAAGGCGATGTCCACGCGGCCGCTCAACTGCGGCAGGAACACCGCCGGGTCGCCGACCGGGTTCTCCAGGTGCGGGTGTTCGGCCAGCGGCCGGCGCGTGGGGGCCAGCACACGGCTCACGGTTGGCTCGTTGAGCAGCCGATCCAGCAAATGCTCACCAGTCAGCCCGGTGGCTCCGGCAATCAGGATGTGCTGAGGCGTCAGGTACATGATGTCTCTCCCTTGATACAGTCAGCTTAGTGGCTGCTTGTATTTTCTGCTTGTACCGCACCGGCACTTTGCAGTGCTTTTCGTGCCTGTTGCTGGCGCAGTTTCTGCCAGTGCTGCAGCACCCGTTGCGGCGCCCACAGCTGAGGTTCGGAAGCCTCGAAGCCATCGGCCTGCTCGCGCTGCTGCACCGTGGTCTTGGCCAGTTCGAAGGCCTGCTGCAGGTCGTCGGTCTGGTTCAGTGCCCGGGCGAACAGTGCTTCGCCGAAATAGGTGAAGTCGGCCTCTTCGGAGCAGCCGAATGACACCCGGTCGGCACGCGATGCGGTCATGATCAAGGTCTTGTCGTCCTTGAGTGAATCGATGTAACCCCCCGAGTAGCACGCAGAGATCACGATTATCTTGTCACGTTCCTTTAGTGGGGCAAGCGCGGCCGAGAGTTCATCGGCGGGCAGGTCGGCCAGTTGCAGGCGCGGCAGATCCAGCACCAGTTCATGTTCGTGGCTGCCGTGGCTGGTCAGGTAGATGAACACCAGGTCTTCGGGGCCGCTGCGCTCGGCCAGGGTGCGTGCGGCCCGCGCCAGGTTCTCGCGGGTGGCCAGGGGGCGGTCGGCCATGTGGTCGCGGTGGTTGACCAGGGCGACCTGGCCAGTGGCACCGAAACGGGTCTTGAGCATGTCGCTGACGTAGTCGGCCTCGCGCATGAACACGCTCTGGTTGCCATCGCCGGCCAGGGCCAGGCTGTACAGTTCGATGGCCGGGGTGGAGGCCGGTACCTGGGCCAGCGCCTTGTCGAGCAGGGTGCCCTGCTTGAGCAGGGCCAGCTCCAGGGGGTCGGGCAACAGGCGCCCGTGTTCGTCGCGCACGCGCAGGCCGTTGACCCAGTGGCCGCTTTCGACGCTGCCGTCGACCTGCGTCAGCCGGCCTTTGCCCTGGTAGGTGTCGTTTTCGAAACCGCCGACGTACAGGCTGCCGTCGGGCAATTGCAGACGGCCCTGGCCGGCGAAGCGCCAGTCGCGAAACTCGCCCTTGTAGTGGCTGCCGTCGCTGCCGAACAGCTCGCCCTTGCCGGTCAGCGAGCCGTCGCGGAACTGGCCGATCCAAACGTCGCCATCGGCGTTTTCGTAACGGCCGCGACCTTGCAGGTGGTTGTCCTTGAATTCGCCGATGTACTGGTCGCCTTCGGCGCTGTTGAAGGTGCCGCTGCCCTGCAACTGGCCGTCGACGAAGCGCCCGCTGAACTGGTTGCCACTGGCATCGCTGCGGATGCCTTCGCCGTGGGGTTTGCCCTTGGCGAACAGGCCCTGGTACTGGCTGCCGTCGGCCAGGGTCAGTTCGCCGGCGCCGTTGTACTGGTCGTCCTTGAACTGCCCGCGATACTGCACCTGGCCTTCCCTGAGGGTGCCTTCGCCGTCACGCCGGCCAAGCTTGAAGCCGCCGCTGTAGTGGCTGCCCGGGGTGGTCAGCTCGCCCTGGCCGTGAAACAGACCCTGCTGGAACTCGCCGCGGTACACCTCGCCATTGCTGCCGTGCCATTCGCCGCGGCCCTGCCACTGGCCCTGCTGGAAGTTGCCGGCATACCAGCTGCCGTTGGGGTAGTCGATGCGCCCCGGGCCCTGCAGCAGGCCATTGACCACGTCGCCACGGTAGCGGCCGCCATCGGGCAGGCGGGCGTCGGGCGGTGACAGCGGTTCACCGTCGCCACAGGCGGCGAGCAGCAGGGTCAGGGCAAGGGGTACGAATGGGCGCATGGCGGGGTCCGGGCAAGTCAGGCCCCGAGTATGCCGCAGTTTGTCGCGGGTGAAACAGCCGCTGGCAGCTGTTTCACCTTGGGCGGGTCAGACGAAGCAGAGCGACAGCGGCTCGGCGATATAGGCGGGTTTGTCCTGGCCTTCGATTTCCAGGGTGGTGGTGGCCTTGAGCAGCCACTGGCCCGGTTTCTTCTCGATGGCCTCGCTCAGGTCGACCTTGAGACGAACCCGCGAACCGACCTTCACCGGCTGGATGAAGCGCACGCTGTCCAGGCCATAGTTGACGACCATCTTCAGCCCCTCGGGCAGCACGAGGATGTCTTCCATCAGCTTGGGAATCAGCGAAAGGGTGAGAAAACCGTGGGCAATGGTGCTGCCAAATGGCGTTTTTGCCGCCTTCACCGGGTCCACATGAATGAACTGGAAGTCGCCGGTAGCCTCGGCGAACAGGTTGATGCGCTCCTGGTCGATGGTCAGCCACTCGGAACGTCCCAGTTCCTTTCCAACGTACTGCGCCAGCTCTGCAACGGGTACATAGGGCATTGCGACTCTCCTGGTTGTCTTTGATTTTGTTGTGACTGCTACAGGTTCGACTGCTTAAGATCAGCACGCCGACCGGATGCGGTCAAGTGACCGTTGTTTCAGCGAATATCGGGGTATAGACCAGTCGTTAGCGTGCTTATAATGGCCGCCAGGCCTGAGGGAGAAGTGCAATGTTGTTGCGTGGTTTGACGTGGCTCGTGCTGTTCCAGTTGCTGGGGACGGCGATCAATCACCTGTTTCTGTCGATGCTGCCGGGGCCGATCATCGGGCTGGTGCTGTTGCTGGCGTACCTGATGCTGCGCGGCGAGGTCAGTGCGCCGTTGAGCGAGGCGGCCAGCAGCCTGCTGCGCTACCTGCCGTTGCTGCTGGTGCCGCCGGCGGTGGGGGTGATGGTGTACGCCGCCGACATTGCTGCCGACTTCTGGGCCATCGTCGGTTCGCTGGTGCTGTCGGTGCTGATCGCCCTGGCGTTCTGTGGCGTGCTCATGCAGAAGATGATTGCCCGTCAGGCCCGTCGTGAGGAAAAGCCATGAGCCTGGACTGGCACGGCGCCCTCGATGCGGTCATCCACCACCCGCTGTTCGGCATCGGTATCACCCTGGGGGCCTATCAGTTGGTGCTGGCGGCCTACGACAAGACCCGCTGGATCTTCCTGCAGCCGGTACTGGTATCGATGCTGGTGGTGATCGGTGTACTGGTGACGTGCGGCGTGTCCTATGCCGAGTACCGCAAGAGCACCGAAATCATGAACATCCTGCTGGGCCCGGCCACCGTGGCCCTGGCGGTCCCGCTCTACCTGAACCTGCGGCGTATTCGCCAGCTGTTGTGGCCGACCTTGACTACGCTGGTAATCGGCGGCCTGGTCGCGACCTGTGCCTGCCTGTTGCTGGGCTGGTGGTTCGGTGCCGAACACATGATCCTGATGACCATGGCGCCCAAGTCGGTGACTTCGCCGATTGCGATGCTGGTGGCCGAGCAGATCGGCGGGGTGGCGGCGCTGGCGGCAGTGTTCGTGCTGATCACCGGGGTGATCGGGGCGATCTTCGGCCCGGCCCTGCTGTCGGCCTGCGGGGTGAGCAGCCCGGAAGCTCGCGGCATGGCACTGGGCATCAGTGCGCACGCGGTGGGCACGGCGGTGGCGTTGGAAGAAAGCGAGGAAACCGGGGCCTTCGCGGCCCTGGGCATGAGCCTGATGGGAGTGGTCACGGCGGTGTTCCTGCCGTTGGCGGTCAGCCTGGTTGCCTGAGGATATTCGATGACATTGCCCCTGTTTCCACTCAATACCGTGCTGTTCCCCGGTTGCAAGCTCGACCTGCAGATCTTCGAGGCGCGCTACCTGGACATGATCGGCCGCTGCATGAAGCAGGGCGGCGGGTTCGGCGTGGTGTGCATCCTCGAAGGCGAGCAGGTGGGCAATGCCCCGTCGGGGTTCGCGACAATCGGCTGCGAGGCGTTGATACGCGACTTCCAGCAGCAGGACAACGGCCTGCTGGGCATTCGCGTCGAAGGTGTGCGGCGCTTCGATGTCGGCCCCTACGAGGTGCAGAAGGACCAACTGCTGCTGGCCGACGTGAACTGGCGCAGCGAACAGCCCGACGCCCCCCTGGAGGAGGACGATCACGACCTGCTGGCCTTGCTCGGCGCGCTAGGCGAGCACCCGATGGTGGCGGCACTGGACATGCCGGTCGAGGTCATCGGCCAGCAGGCACTGGCCAACCAGCTGGCCTACCTGCTGCCCTTCGAGGATGAAGACAAGCTCGACCTGCTGGCCATCGATTCGCCCCGCCAGCGCCTGGACGCGATCCAGGCGCTGCTCGAGCGGCTGCAGGGCGAGTTGTTCGCCTAGGTCTCAGTACTGGTAGCGCAGAAGGGCATGGGGCAAGGCATGCAGGGCGAAGAACGCAAGAGTGCCGGCGCAGGCCGGCAGGATCAGCCACCACACCTTGAGCGGCATGGCGCCGAGCGGCTCGCGGTGCTGCACCAGGCTCAGGCTGGCGGCGCACACGCAGCAGGCCAGCAGCGAGCCGGCGAGGATGTCGGTGGGCCAGTGTGCACCCAGGTAGACCCTGGACAGGGCAATCGACATCGCCGGCAGGCACCCCAGCAGAATCCAGGTCAGGCGCATGCGTGGCGGCTGGCCACGACCGGCCAGCACCGCCAGCGTCAGAAAGAACGCGAATGACGCCGAACTGTGGCCACTGGGCATGCTGTAGGAGGTCAGCGGGTCGCTGAGCACTTCGGGGCGCGCGCGGGCGAACAGCCACTTGAGTGTGCCGTTGGCCAGCGCCGTGCCCATCAGCGTGCAGGCGGCGAAGATCGCCGGGCGCCACTGCCGGCTCAGCAGCAGCAGGCCGGTGAGCACGCCGCCCACCACGAACTGCGTGCGGAAGTCGCCCAGGCGGGTGATCAGTACGATGGTGCCGTCCAGCGTGGCGCGGCGGTGTTCCTGCACCAGGGTCATCAGGCCCTGGTCGAAATCGTTCAGGTACGGCCAGCCGATGAACACCGCAGCCAGCATTACCAGGCTCAGGCCGGCGATCAGCCGTGTGCCGTAGCGCTTGCTGCGCAGGCTGGTGCTGATGCTCAGGCCGATCAATAGTGCGAGGCCGGCGGCGATGATGCCTGCTTCGGTCCAGAACCCTTCGGGCAGCGGCAGGCGCATGGCCGCGCCGGTGGCCCAGCCGGGCAGCAGGTAGGCCACCGCCCAGCCGGCACCTGCCAACAGGCTGACGGCGATGAAGCGTGGCAAGGGCATGTCGAACATGCCCGCCACCATCGGCAGCATCGGCCGCAGCGGGCCGATGAAGCGCCCCACCAGCAGGCTGGCGATGCCATAGCGCTGGAAGTAGCTCTCGGCGCTGCCGATCCATTCGGGGTGGTGGCGCAGCAGCGGCAGGCGCCGGATGTTCTGGTGGAAGCGCCGGCCCAGGGTGTAGGAAATCGCATCGCCCAGCAGCCCGCCCAGAAAGCCCAGCAGCAGGGTTTCGCTCAGGCCCAGTGCGCCGCTGCCGGCGAGAACCGCCACGGCGAACAGCAGGATGGTGCCGGGCACGATGAGCCCGGCGATGGCCAGGCATTCGACGCAGGCCACGATGAAGATTGCCAGGCCGAGCCATTGCGGGTTCGCGGTCAGCCAGCCGGTCAGGCTGTCGAGCCATGGGCCCATGGTGTCAGTTTCCTTGTGTCAGTAAGAAATAGTCGCGGCCTTCGACTTGCCCACGGCGCAGTGGGTTCCGGGTGCAGTGCGCGGCGAAGTCGGCGTCGACGAAACGGTAGGGCAGATGTTCGTCGCGCCCTTGGGGAATGCCCAGGCGTGTGGTCTGAATAATGTGTTTCACGGTTATGCCGCAGTCTTCGACGAACAGCCGCTCGGGGTCGAAACGCTGGGCGTCCCAGTGCGGGACTTTCAGCCCCAGGGCCTTGCACAGCAGGGTCTGGCCGGCACACAGGCGCTGATCGGCGCGCGGCTGGCCGCTGGCGTCGGGGTTGTTCAGCTGCATCTGCGCCAGGCTGTTGTGGTCGCTGACGGCATCCACCCAGGGGTAGGCCGACTTGATCAGCACCGCGTTGCCGGGGCCGTGGGCGCTGAAGTTGAGCGAATCGCCGCCACGGGCGTAGTACATGTAGATGTGGCCGCCATCGAGGAACAGGGCCTTGCGTTTTTCGGTGTAGCCCAGCGAGGCGTGGCTGCCCTTGTCGGTGACGTAATAGGCTTCGGTCTCGATGATGCGCGCCGACAGCCACAGCTCGCCCTGACGATGGCGGATTACCTTGCCGAGCAGGGCCTTGGCCAGGGTCTGGGCGTCGCGGTCGAAGAAGCTGTCGGGGAGGGCCCGGGGCGGGCAGGGGGCGAATTCGGTCATGGGCGCGATAATAGCAATTTATGGTCCGGGTCGGCGGCGGGGCTTTGCTGGAGCCGGCCTTGCCGGCGAAGGGACGCGCTACGGTACATCTTCATACACTGTTTTCGACCATCCGCCTGACACCGCTGGGCGTATACCTGCATGACAGTTATAATCAGCCGATTTTCCCCTCCGCCAAGACACTGAGCCCATGACTGAGTCCGTTCTTGACTACATGACCCGCCTGGGTCGCGCCGCCCGTGAGGCCGCGCGCGTGATTGCCCGCGCCAGCACCGCGCAGAAGAACCGCGCCCTGCACGCTGCCGCCAATGCCCTGGACGCCGCCCGCGCCGAGCTGGGTGCCGCCAACGAACTGGACCTGGCTGCCGGTCGCGCCAATGGTCTGGAGCCGGCCATGCTCGAGCGCCTGGCGCTGACCCCGGCCCGCATCGACGGCATGATCGTCGGCCTGCGCCAGGTGGCCAGCCTGCCGGACCCGGTCGGTGCCATCCGCGACATGAGCTATCGCCCCTCCGGCATCCAGGTCGGCAAGATGCGCGTACCGCTGGGCGTCATCGGCATCATCTACGAGTCGCGCCCCAACGTGACCATCGACGCTGCCAGCCTGTGCCTGAAGTCGGGCAACGCCACCATCCTGCGTGGCGGCTCCGAAGCCATTCATTCCAACCGTGCCATTGCCGCCTGCATCCAGCGCGGCCTGGCCGAGGCCGACCTGCCCGCGGCGGTGGTGCAGGTGGTCGAGGTCACCGACCGCGAGGCGGTGGGCGCGCTGATCAGCATGCCCGAGTACGTCGACGTGATCGTGCCCCGTGGCGGCAAGGGCCTGATCGAACGGGTCAGCCGCGACGCACGGGTGCCGGTGATCAAGCACCTGGACGGCATCTGCCACGTGTACGTGGCCGAGCACGCCGAGCTGGACAAGGCCCAACGCATCGCCTTCAACGCCAAGACCTATCGCTACGGCATCTGCGGCGCCATGGAAACCCTGCTGGTCGACCAGTCGGTCGCCGCGGCGTTCCTGCCGGCGATGGCCAGCCAGTTTCGCGACAAGGGCGTGGAGCTGCGGGGCTGCGAGCCCACCCGGCAGATCATCGAGGCGCTGCCGGCCAGCGAAGACGACTGGAGCACCGAGTACCTGGCGGCGATTCTGTCGATTCGCGTGGTCGATGGCCTGGATGCGGCCATCGAGCACATCAACCACTATGGTTCGCACCATACCGATTCGATCGTCACCGAACACCAGGGTCAGGCCCGGCGCTTTACCGCCGAGGTCGACTCCTCGTCGGTGATGATCAACACCCCGACCTGCTTTGCCGACGGCTTCGAGTACGGCCTGGGGGCCGAGATCGGCATCTCCACCGACAAGCTGCATGCACGCGGCCCGGTCGGCCTGGAAGGGCTGACCTGCGAGAAGTACGTGGTGATCGGTGACGGCCAGCTGCGCGGTCAGGAGTCGTTCTGACCTTGGCCGAGCACAGCCCGCTCGCCGTTGCTGCCACGCCGTCGCCCGCCCGGCGCATCGGCGTGCTCGGCGGCACGTTCGATCCGGTGCACATCGGTCACCTGCGCAGTGCGCTGGAGGTGGCCGAAGTGCTGACGCTGGACGAACTGCGCCTGATGCCCAATGCGCGCCCGCCGCACCGCGACATGCCGCAGGTGTCGGCGCAGGATCGCCTGGCCATGGTCGAACGCGCGGTCGAGGGCGTGCCCCTGCTGAGCGTCGATGCGCGTGAGCTGGCCCGGGACAAGCCGTCCTACACCATCGATACGCTGGAGCTGATGCGCGCCGAAATGGCCGCTGACGACCAGTTGTTCCTGCTGCTGGGCTGGGACGCATTCTGCGGCCTGCCGAGCTGGCATCGCTGGGAAGAGTTGTTGCAACACTGTCATATCCTGGTGCTTCAGCGCCCGGATGCCGACGTCGAGTCGCCGGATGCCCTGCGCAACCTGCTGGCCGCACGTTCGGTGAGTGACCCGCAAGCCCTGCAGGGGCCGGCCGGGCACATAGCATTCGTCTGGCAGACACCCTTGTCGGTGTCGGCCACGCAGATCCGACAGCTGCTGGCCAGCGGCAAGTCGGTGCGGTTTCTGGTGCCGGACGCAGTACTGGCCTATATCGATGCGCACGGCCTGTACCGTGTGCCGAACTGAGTGCGCCAACGGCGCCTCATACCTACGAGTTGAATGAGTTTTATATGAGCAAGCAAGAAATGGTTAAAGGCGAAGAGCTGGTCAAGGTCGCGGTAGCTGCCCTTGAAGACGTCAAGGCCCAGGACGTCCTGGTCATCGACGTTCGCGACAAGCAGAGCATCACCGACTACATGATCATCGCCACCGGTACCTCCAACCGCCAGATCAGCGCGATGCTGGACAAGGTCCGCCAGATGGTCAAGGAGAAGGGCGTTCGTCCGCTGGGCGAAGAAGGCAAGGGCGACAGCGACTGGGTGCTGCTGGACCTGGACGACGTCATCGTGCACATGATGACCGCCTCGGCCCGTCAGTTCTACGACCTGGAGCGCCTGTGGAAAGGTGCCGAGCAGAGCCGTGCCGCCGATGGCAAGCACCACAGCCCGGAGCACACCCACGAGCACTTCGCCAAGCTCAACAAAGACCAGGAATAAGGTAGCCCCGTGCGTCTGCGTCTGATCGCGGTCGGCTCGCGCATGCCCAAATGGGTCGAGGACGGCTGGCATGAATATGCCAAGCGCCTGCCGTCGGAGCTGTCCCTGGAGCTGGTGGAGATACCGCTCAACACGCGCGGCAAGAATGCCGACGTTGCCCGCCTGATCCGTCAGGAGGGCGAGGCCATGCTGGCCAAGGTCCAGCCGGGCGAGCGTATCGTCACCCTCGAGGTGCACGGCAAGCCGTGGAGCACCGAACAGCTGGCGGTCGAACTGGACCGCTGGCGCCTCGACTCGCGTACCGTCAACTTCATGGTCGGCGGCCCCGAAGGGCTGGCGCCGGAAGTCTGTGCGCGGGCCGAGCAGCGCTGGTCGCTGTCGCCGCTGACCTTGCCGCACCCGTTGGTAAGGATACTGATCGGCGAGCAGCTGTACCGCGCCTGGACCGTGTTGTCCGGGCACCCTTACCACAAATAGTCGTAAGCCTTTTCAATGTCGCAGCCGATTCGCCTCAAGGACCACGAGAAAGACGCCCGCCTGGTGCGTAGCCGCGTCGTGGTCGGCGCAGTCGCGATCGTGCTGCTGATTTGCGTGTTGATCGCCCGGCTGTACTACCTGCAGGTCATTCAGTACGACTACCACTCCACGCTGTCGGAGAACAACCGGGTGCATGTGCAGCCGATCCCGCCGACACGCGGGCTGATCTTCGACCGCAACGGGGTGATCGTCGCCGACAACCGGCCAAGTTTCAGCCTCACCATGACCCGCGAGCGTTCCGGTGACTGGCAGCAGGTGCTCGACTCCATCGTCGAGGTGCTGGAGCTGACCGAGGACGACCGGGCACTGTTCGAAAAACGCATGCGCCAGGGGCGTCGGCCCTTCGAGCCGGTACCGATCCTGTTCGAGCTGACCGAAGAGCAGATCGCCCGGATAGCGGTGAACCAGTTCCGTCTGCCGGGTGTGGAGGTGGCGGCGCAGCTGGTACGCCATTACCCGCAGGGTGCGCACTTTGCGCATTCGGTCGGCTATGTGGGGCGCATCAACGAAAAAGAGCTCAAGTCCCTCGACCCGGTCAACTACAGTGGCACCCACCATATCGGCAAGACCGGTATCGAGCGCTTCTACGAAGCCGAGCTGCATGGCCAGGTCGGCTACGAAGAGGTCGAGACCAACGCCCGTGGCCGGGTGCTGCGGGTGCTCAAGCGTACCGATCCGATCCCCGGCAAGGACATCGTCCTGAGTCTGGACATCAAGCTGCAGGAAGCCGCCGAAGCGGCGCTGGGCGGTCGTCGTGGCGCGATCGTGGCGCTCGACCCGAACACAGGTGAAGTGCTGGCGATGGTCAGTCAGCCGAGCTTCGACCCCAACCCCTTCGTCACCGGCATCAGCTTCAAGGCCTATGCCGAGCTGCGCGACTCGATCGACCGCCCGCTGTTCAACCGCGTACTGCGCGGCCTGTATCCGCCGGGGTCGACGATCAAGCCAGCAGTGGCCATCGTCGGCCTGGACACCGGCGCGGTCACGGCCACCTCGCGAGTGTTCGACCCGGGCTACTACCAACTGCCCAACTATGACCACAAGTACCGCAACTGGAACCGCACCGGCGATGGCTGGGTCGACCTCGACACGGCGATCATGCGTTCCAACGACACCTATTTCTACGACCTGGCGCACAAGGTCGGCATCGACCGGCTTTCGGCCTACATGAACCGCTTCGGCATCGGCCAGAAGGTCGCGCTGGACATGTTCGAGGAATCCTCCGGGCTGATGCCGTCGCGTGACTGGAAGCGCGCGACCCGGCGCCAGGCCTGGTTCCCCGGCGAGACACTGATCCTCGGCATCGGCCAGGGCTACATGCAGGCCACGCCGCTGCAACTGGCCCAGGCCACCGCGCTGATCGCCAGCAAGGGCAAGTGGAACCGCCCGCACCTAGCCAAGACCGTCGAGGGCGTGCGCCCGGTGGACGAGAACCCGATGGAAGACATCGTGCTGCGTGACAAGGCCGACTGGAACAGGGTCACCCACGGCATGGAGATGGTGATGCACGGTGCCCGTGGTACCGCGCGCAAGGCCGCCATCGGCGCGCAGTACCGCATCGCCGGCAAGAGTGGTACTGCGCAGGTGGTCGCGATCAAGCAGGGCGAGAAGTATGACCGCAACAAGGTGCAGGAGCGTCACCGCGACCACGCCCTGTTCGTGTCCTTCGCCCCGGCCGAAAACCCGAAGATCGTGGTGTCGGTGATGGTCGAGAACGGCGAGTCCGGCTCCGGCGTGGCCGCCCCCGTGGTGCGCCAGGTGATGGACGCCTGGCTGCTCGACCAGAACGGTCGCCTCAAGCCTGAATACGCCAACCCCGCGGGCGCCCCGACCAATGTGTCGGTGACCACCCCGGCCGCCCCGCCAGCCAACCCTACAACCGCGCAGGAAACGGCCAGTGAAGAGTAATTTCGATCGCATGCTCTCCAGCGAGGACGTGATGCGCCGCCGCGCCAGCTTCCTGCAGCGCATCCACGTCGACGGCCCGCTGCTGGTGCTGCTGCTGACCCTGGCCGCCGGCAGCCTGTTCGTGCTGTATTCGGCCAGCGGCAAGAACTGGGACATGCTGCTCAAGCAGGCGTCCTCGTTCGGCCTGGGCCTGGTGTCGATGTTCGTCATCGCCCAGCTGGAGCCACGCTTCATGGCGCGCTGGGTGCCACTGGCGTACGTCGGCGGGGTGATCCTGCTGGTGGTGGTGGACGTGATGGGCCACAACGCCATGGGCGCCACGCGCTGGATCAACATCCCCGGGGTGATCCGCTTCCAGCCGTCGGAGTTCATGAAGATCATCATGCCGGCGACCATCGCCTGGTACCTGGCCAAGCGCACCCTGCCGCCGCACCTCAAGCACGTGATGATCAGCCTGATCCTGATCGGTGTGCCGTTCATTCTCATCGTGCGCCAGCCTGACCTGGGCACCGCGTTGCTGATCCTGGCCTCGGGCGCGTTCGTGCTGTTCATGGGCGGGCTGCGCTGGCGCTGGATCCTCAGCGTGCTGGCGGCGGCAGTGCCGGTGGCGGTGGCGATGTGGTTCTTCGTCATGCACGACTACCAGAAGCAGCGCGTGCTGACCTTCCTCGACCCGGAAAGCGACCCGTTGGGCACCGGCTGGAACATCATCCAGTCCAAGGCGGCGATCGGCTCGGGCGGGGTATTCGGCAAGGGTTGGCTGCTCGGCACCCAGTCGCACCTGGACTTTCTGCCCGAGAGCCACACCGACTTCATCATCGCCGTGCTCGGCGAGGAATTCGGCCTGGTGGGCATCTGCGCGTTGCTGCTGATCTACCTGCTGCTGATCGGTCGCGGCCTGGTGATCACGGCCCAGGCGCAGACGCTGTACGGCAAGCTGCTGGCCGGCAGCCTGACCATGACCTTCTTCGTATACGTGTTCGTCAATATCGGTATGGTGAGCGGCCTGTTGCCCGTGGTGGGCGTGCCGCTGCCCTTCATCAGCTATGGCGGAACTTCGCTCGTGACGCTGCTGTCAGCGTTTGGGGTTTTGATGTCGATTCATACGCACCGCAAATGGATCGCGCAAGTTTGAATAAGGTGAACAATTCAATGCAAGCAATGCGTGGCTGGGTGGCTCGCTGTGCCCCCTGGGTCGGGCTGTTGGGGCTGCTGGCCCCAGGTCAGCAGGCGAGTGCCGCCGATTATGACGGCTCGCCCCAGGTGGCCGAGTTCGTCGGCGAGATGACCCGCGACTACGGCTTTGCCGGCGAGCAACTGATGGCGGTGTTTCGCGAGGCGCAGCGCAAGCAGTCGATCCTGGATGCGATCTCGCGCCCGGCCGAGCGGGTCAAGCCGTGGAAGGAATACCGGCCGATGTTCATCACCGACGCGCGTATCGCCCGCGGTGTGGACTTCTGGCGCCAGCACGAGGCCACCCTGGCGCGCGCCGAAAAGGAATACGGCGTGCCTGCCCAGGTGATCGTGGCGATCATCGGCGTGGAGACCTTCTTTGGCCGCAACACCGGCAATTACCGGGTGATCGACGCGCTGTCGACCCTGGGCTTCGATTACCCGCCGCGGGCCGAGTTCTTCCGCAAGGAGCTGCGCGAGTTCCTGCTGCTGGCCCGCGAAGAGCAGGTCGACCCGCTGACCCTCAAGGGCTCGTACGCCGGCGCCATGGGCCTGCCGCAGTTCATGCCCAGCAGCTTTCGCGCCTATGCCGTGGACTTCGACGGCGACGGCCACATCAATATCTGGACCAACCCGGACGATGCCATCGGCAGCGTGGCCAGCTACTTCAAGCGCCATGGCTGGGTGGCCGGCGAGGGCGTGGTCAGCCGCGCCCAGGTGCGTGGCGAACGTGTCGACGAGGGCCTGAGCCCGGGTATCGAGGCGGTCAAGACCGTCGCGCAGTTGCGGGCACTGGGCTGGTCGAGTCATGATGCGCTGCGCGATGATCTGCCGGTCACCGCCTTCCGGCTCGAAGGCGACAACGGCCCGGAATACTGGCTGGGCCTGAAGAATTTCTACGCGATCACTCGCTACAACCGCAGCGTGATGTACGCCATGGCGGTACATCAACTCTCGGATCAGCTGGTCCAGGCAAGGGGCGCCAGGTAATGCGCGTACTGTTTACTGACACATCTCTCAAACTGATCGGTTGCGCGGCCCTGGGTCTGTTGCTGGTCAGCTGCTCCTCCAGCCGCCCGACGCCGCAAGGTGGCAGCAACGTGGTTCGCGCCAAGCCGGGCCTGGACATCAACCGGGCCCACAAGGACGGCGCGCCGTGGTGGGACGTGGATGTCTCGAAGATCCCCGACGCCACCCCAACGGTGCACACCGGCAACTACAAGGCCAACCCCTACACGGTGCTGGGCAAGACCTACTTCCCGATCCAGGACTCGCGCAACTACCGCGCCGAGGGCACGGCGTCGTGGTACGGCACCAAGTTCCATGGGCAGAACACCGCCAATGGCGAGGTGTACGACCTGTACGGCATGAGTGCGGCGCACAAGACCCTGCCACTGCCGGCCTACGTCAAGGTGACCAACCTGGACAACCAGCGCAGCGTGATCCTGCGGGTCAACGACCGTGGTCCGTTCTATTCGGACCGCATCATCGACCTGTCCTACGCCGCGGCCAAGAAGCTCGGCTACGCCGAAACCGGTACCGCCCGGGTGCGCGTCGAGGGCATCGACCCGCAGCAATGGTGGGCCCAGCGTGGTCAGCAGGCGCCGATGGTGCTCAACCAGCCCCAGGTGGCCCAGACCCAGCCGCTGCCGGCCAGTACCGGCACCGTCGAGCAATGGACCCCGCCGCCGCAGCAGCACGCGGCGGCCGTGGTGCCGGTGCAGGTTGCCAACAACGGCAGCGGGCCGGCCAGCAATGGTCTTTACTTGCAGGTCGGCGCGTTCGCCAACCCGGATGCGGCCGAACTGCTGCGCTCCAAGCTCAGCGGCATGGTCAGCGCGCCGGTGTTCATCAGTTCCATCGTGCGCAACCAGCAGACCCTGCACCGCGTGCGCCTGGGGCCGATCAACAGCCAGGGCGAGGCCCAGCAGATGCAGGACAGCGTGCGCCTGGCCAACCTGGGGCAACCCAAAGTCGTCACGGCAGACTGATCGGGGGGACTGATCGGTTTGTCATGCAGTCGGGCAGAGCAGCCATGTACAATGGCCGTTTTGCTCGCCAGGCCCAGCGCCTGGAATACGTTTTGCCCGCGAGGGCATGAGCCCAATAGCCATTTCGAGAGACGGATGAACATAACCAGCTTTGCCAAACGCCTTTGCCTGCTTGTACCGCTGATGATCGCTCCTGCCGCTTTCGCGGCAGAGCAGATGATGCCGTCGCCGCCGCAACTGGCAGCCAAGTCCTACGTGCTCATGGAAGCCTCCAGCGGCAACATCCTGGTCGAGAACAATGGCGACCAGCGCCTGCCTCCGGCGAGCCTGACCAAGCTGATGACCGCCTACATCGCCACCCTGGACATCCGTCGCGGGCAGATCGGCGAGAACGATCCGGTCACCGTCAGCGAAAACGCCTGGCGTACCGGCGGTTCGCGCATGTTCATCAAGGTCGGCACCCAGGTCAGCGTCAGCGACCTGCTGCACGGCATCATCATCCAGTCCGGCAACGACGCCAGCGTCGCCCTGGCCGAGCACATTGCCGGCAGTGAAGACGCCTTCGCCGACATGATGAACAAGACTGCCACCGACCTGGGCATGAGCAACAGCCACTTCATGAACCCCACCGGCCTGCCGAACCCCGAGCACTACTCCTCGGCGCACGACATGGCGGTGCTGGCACGGGCGATCATCCACGAGGATCCGGCGCACTACGCGATCTACTCGCAGAAGGAATTCTTCTGGAACAACATCAAGCAGCCCAACCGCAACCTGCTGCTGTGGCGCGACAAGACCGTCGATGGCCTGAAGACCGGCCACACCGACGAGGCGGGCTACTGCATGGTGTCCTCGGCAGTACGTGACGGCATGCGCCTGATCGCCGTGGTGTTCGGTACCAACAGCGAGCAATCGCGTGCTGCCGAAACCCAGAAGCTGCTGACCTACGGTTTCCGCTTCTTCGAGACCCAGACCTTCTACCAGAAGGGCACCGAACTGGCCCAGGCGCCGGTGTGGAAGGGCAAGACAGCCCAGGTCAAGGCAGGTCTTGCCGAAGACCTGAGCATGACTTTGCCTAAAGGCCAATTGAAGAAGCTGGCTGCAAGCATGACCATGAACCCGCAGCTGACCGCGCCCATCGCCAAAGGTGACGTGATCGGTAAAGTGGAAGTCAAACTGGATGACAATGTGGTACACAGCGCCGACCTGATCGCGCTGGACGACGTGGAGGAAGGTGGTTTCCTGCGTCGTGCGTGGGATAGCATTCGGCTATTCTTCTACGGGCTGTTCAACTGATATCGTGACCTGCCATGCCCCCGCACACTCACGCGGGGGCATTGTTGTTGCCACGGCTTACGAGGCCGTTACTGCCATGACCGAACCAGACGTCAAGTCGCACAAGATCGAATTCCCCTGCGCCGATTACCCGATCAAGATAATCGGCGACACCGTGGTCCATTTCAGGGACACGGTGATCGAGATTCTCAAGAAATACGCCGAGGTCGACCTCAAGACCCTGGCCGAGCGCCAGAGCAAGGAAGGCAAGTACACCACGGTGCAGCTGCACATCATTGCCACCAGTGAAGACCAGTTGCAGAACATCAACAGTGCCCTGCGCGCGACCGGAATCGTGAAAATGGTGCTCTGATGTCGGCCAGCCTCGGCTTTCGCGACCTCGGCCTGCTACCTTACACGGCCGTGCTCGAGGCCATGCGTCGGTTCACCGACCAGCGTGGCCCGGGCACGGCCGATGAAGTGTGGCTGGTTGAACACCCGCCGGTGTTCACCCAGGGCCAGGCCGGCAAGGCCGAGCACCTGCTGCTGCCGGGAGATATCCCGGTGGTGCAGACCGACCGCGGTGGCCAGGTGACCTACCATGGACCGGGTCAGCTGGTGGCCTACCTGTTGCTCGATGTACGCCGCCTGGGCTTTGGCGTGCGTGACCTGGTCAGCCGCATGGAGCGCTGCCTGATCGAGCTGCTGGGCAGTTATGGCGTCGAGGCGGCGGCCAAGCCCGACGCGCCTGGCGTCTACGTCGACGGGGCGAAGATCGCCTCCCTCGGCTTGCGCATTCGCAATGGCTGTTCTTTCCATGGCCTTGCCTTGAACGTGGACATGGACCTTGCGCCATTCCGCCGGATTAACCCCTGCGGGTATGCGGGGCTGGCCATGACCCAGCTGCGCGATCAGGCAGGCCCGATCGAACTCACCGAGGTAAGGGCAAGGCTGCGCGGGCAGCTGGTCAAGCACCTCGACTATGCTGAGCAGACGACCCTTGCGGGCGGAATCGACTGAATATGAATACTGTTGTGCAAGAACCGCAGCAAACCCTTATTCCCACTCAGGACGTCAGCGCGCGCCCGGCCCCACGGCCCAAGGTCGAAGCTGGCGTCAAGCTGCGTGGCGCCGAAAAGGTTGCACGTATCCCGGTCAAGATCATCCCGACCGAGGAACTGCCGAAAAAACCTGACTGGATCCGCGTGCGCATCCCGGTGTCGCCGGAAGTCGACCGCATCAAGCAGCTGCTGCGCAAGCACAAGCTGCACAGCGTGTGCGAAGAGGCTTCCTGCCCGAACCTGGGCGAGTGCTTCTCGGGTGGCACCGCCACCTTCATGATCATGGGTGACATCTGCACCCGTCGCTGCCCGTTCTGCGACGTCGGCCACGGCCGGCCCAAAGCGCTGGATGTCGACGAGCCGATGAACCTGGCCGTGGCCATCGCCGACCTGCGCCTGAAGTACGTGGTGATCACCTCGGTGGACCGCGACGACCTGCGTGACGGCGGTGCCCAGCACTTTGCCGACTGCCTGCGCGAGATCCGCAAGCTGTCGCCGGGCGTGCAGCTGGAAACCCTGGTGCCGGATTACCGCGGACGCATGGACGTGGCACTGGCGATCACGGCCCAAGAGCCGCCGGATGTGTTCAACCACAACCTGGAAACCGTGCCGCGCCTGTACAAGGCCGCGCGTCCAGGTTCGGACTACCAGTGGTCGCTGACCTTGCTGCAGAAGTTCAAGGAGCTGGTGCCGCACGTACCGACCAAGTCCGGCCTGATGCTGGGCCTGGGCGAGACCGACGAGGAAGTGATCGAGGTGATGCATCGCATGCGCGAGCACAACATCGACATGCTGACCCTTGGCCAGTACCTGCAGCCATCGCGCAGCCACTTGCCGGTGCAGCGCTTCGTGCACCCGGACACCTTCGCCTGGTTCGCCGAGGAAGGCTACAAGATGGGCTTCAAGAACGTCGCCTCGGGCCCGCTGGTGCGTTCGTCGTACCATGCCGACCAACAGGCGCACGAGGCCAAGATCAAGCTGTGACCGGCGTGTGACTGGCTGAAAAAAGGCCCCCGTACCAGCGATGGTACGGGGGCCTTTTTGTTGATGGCTTCACTGGCTTCTTCGCCGGCAAGGCCGGCTCCTACAGGCTGTGGGAGCCGGCCCTGCCGTCGCGCTGTCAGCGCTTGCGCAGGCTTTCCAGCAGCTTGTGCGTCGGGTAGCCATCGGCCGGCCAGCCCTGCGCCTGCTGCGCACTGCGGATGGCCTTGCGCGTGTTGGCGCCGATGATCCCGTCTGCGGTGCCCGCGTCATAATTGTTGGCGCTGAGCAGTTGCTGCAGCTCGATCCGCTCGCTGCGGCTCAGCGGCAGGTCATCCTTGGGCCACGACCCGCGAATGAAGCCCGAGTTGTCGAAGCGTTCCGCCAGCAGGCTTACGGCCAGCGCATAGGACGACGAGTTGTTGTACTTGAGGATCGCGCGGAAGTTGTCCAGCACCAGGAATGCCGGGCCACGGGCGCCCGCCGGCAGCAGCAGGGCGGCCGAGAGCTGTTCGGTACCGGCCGGGGCGCGGGCACCGGCTGGCAGGGTCACACCCAGTTGCTGCCACTCGGCCACGCTCTTGCGCAGGCTGCCATCGGCCAGCCAGTAGTCGAAGCTGCCTGGCACCTGGACTTCGAAGCCCCAGGGCTCGCCACGTTTCCAGCCGGAGCTTTGCAGGTAGTGCGCGGTGGAGGCCAGCGCATCGGCCGAGCTCTTCCAGATGTCGCGGCGACCATCGCCGTCGAAGTCCACGGCGTGGGTGTTGTAGGTGGTCGGGATGAACTGGGTCTGGCCCATTGCGCCGGCCCACGAGCCCAGCATGGCCTCGGGCTGGATATCGCCGTTCTGCAGGATCTGCAGGGCCGCGATCAGCTGCGCCTGGGCAAATGCCGGGCGGCGTCCTTCATAGGCCAGGGTGGCCAGGGAGCGGATCACCGACTTGCTGCCCTGGAACTGGCCGAAGTTGCTCTCCATGCCCCATACCGACACCAGTACGCTGCGGTCCACGCCATAGCGTTGCTCCAGCTGGCTGAGCAGAACGGCATGCTGGTCGAGCAGCTTCTTGCCGTTGCGAACGCGCAGGGGCGACAGCGCGCCCTCGAGGTATTCCCACACCGGCCGGGTGAATTCGGGTTGGCTGCGGTCGGCCTTGATCACGTCCATGTCGGGGGTGATGCCGATGAACGCGCGGTCGAAGGTGGCCGGGGTGATGCCGGCCTGCAGGGCCTGCTGACGAAAGCCGGCTTGCCATTGGGCAAAGGTCTGCAGGGGCTGGATTTCCGGGCTGGCGTCGGTGTTCGGGGTGGGCAGGGTGACCACCGGGGCAGGTTGCGCGGGAGCCAGGGGCAGGGTGTCGGCGACGGTAGGTTGCTCGGCACAGGCGACGAGCAGGATAAGGCTGGAAGCTGCGGTCAGCTGGCGAAGTTGCCGGCGACGGGAGGGGCATAAGGGCATGCATGGGTCCAGGTATTTCAGGTCAGGTGACGACCATATCATGCCTGTGGGTTTCTTGCTTTCATGCGGCCAAAAAGTGAGAAGCCTCCCAATCTCTCGATTGGAAGGCTTCGCGGCGGTAGCTGCCTTTGCCTTTGCCGGCGGGTTCCTGACGGCTGCGGAACAAGGGCTGGGCGATGATCGATTTGGCCTTGTTGGGCCGGTGCTTTGCGGGCTTTTTGCTCATGGCAGAGGTCCTGCTCAGATGGGTGTGGGCGCAATATAGGCGCTGAACCCCTCGCAGGCAAGGGCAGAGCCGGCATTGCCGGCGATGGGCTGCGCAGCGCCCCCCCAGAAGCTTCGGCGGTGCTGACCGTCAGTTGGGGGTTACTCGGCAGGCAATGCCAGCCGCTGCCCCGCCATCAACAGCGACAGCCGCGACAGGCTCACCCAGGGCGAGCCCTGGGCCTGGCCCTTTATTTGCGCATCGATGCGCTGGGCATCCTGCAGCAGCTGCGCCCAGCGTTGCGCCGAGTAACGCTGCAGGGCTTTGCTCATCAACGGCTTGCGCTTGTCCCACACTGGCGGGCGAGCCTGGCTGAACGCCTTGTCCAGCGGCACGCCCTGGGCGAACTGCTGGGCCAGGCCGGCCAGTACACGCAGCTCGCGCGCCAGTGCCCAGAGGATCACCGGTGGCTCGACCCCTTCGCCGCGCAGCCCCTCGAGCATGCGCAGTGCATGCGCGGCCTCGCCGTTGAGGATCGCATCGACCAGGCCAAACACGTCGAAACGTGCACTGTCGGCCACTGCTGCCTGCACGGTTTCCACGGTGATCGTGTTGCCGTCGGCCAGCAGCTTGAGCTTTTCGATCTCCTGCGCTGCGGCCAGCAGGTTGCCTTCGACCCGTGCGGCGATCAGCTCCACCGCATCACGCTGGGCCGAGAGCCCGGCCTGGGCCAGGCGCTGGTTGATCCATTGCGGCAGCTGTTGGGTGTCGACCGGCCAGATCTGCACGAACTGCACCTGCTGGCCTTCGATCAGGGCCTTGCCCCACTTGGTCTTCTGCGCGCTGCCATCAAGCTTGGGCAGGCTGACCAGCAGCAGGGTGTCGTCCGCCGGGCGCGCACAGTATTCGATCAGTGCCGCCGCGCCCTTGTCGCCGGGCTTGCCCGATGGCAGGCGCAGCTCCAGCACACGCTTTTGCGCGAACAGCGACAGGCTGGCACCGGCCTGCAGCAGGGTGCCCCAGTCGAAGTTGGCGTCGGCGCTGAACACCTGGCGTTCGTCGAACCCTTGCTGGCGAGCCGCCAGGCGCACCGCATCGGCGGCTTCCTGGCACAGCAACGGGTCGTCGCCACTGATCACGTAGACCGGTGCGAGGTTGCCTTGCAGGTGTTTGGGCAGTTGGGCAGGTGTGAGCTTCATAGGACAGATAGACGGGGCGCCGAAGCGCCCCGTTCAGGCTCAGTTGGCCGGCAGTTCCAGCGGCGATTGCTGGGGGGTTGCATCCTGGGCACGGCGTGCAGCTTCAAGCGCCTGGGCTTCGGCCTTGGCCCGCTCATCGGCCTGCTGTTGCATGCTATCGAGCTGCTCGGGGGTCAGTTGCTGCAGGCGCAGCACCATGCGCTGTACCAGCTCGCGACGAATCTCGTCACGGATCTGGCCCGCTTCCTGATCGGAACCGGTCAGGTTGTTGCTGTCGTGCACGTAGACCTTCTGCACTTCGATCTTGTCGTTCAGCAGGCTCAGGTTGTCCAGGCCCTTGATTTCGTAGCTAAGCTCGGTGGTCAGCTCGTACTCCACCGAACGGCCGGCGCCGGCATAGCTGGCTGCGCGCTGGTTTTCCTGTTCGTTAGTCAGGATCAGCTTGTACGGCGCACCTGTGTGCACGTTGACGCCGCTGGTTTGCAGTACCTGGCGCAGCTGGGTCACGGTTTCGCCATAGGCGTTGCGCGCGCTCAGGTCGAGTTCCTTGAGGCTCAGCTCGGTGACACCGGTGCCGCGCAGCTGGAAACCGCAGGCGCTGAGCAGGACCGCCAGGCCCATCACCAGCAGATTGCGTTTGATCATCTTGTTGCTCCCTTGAACCTTGTAGGCGGTGCGGGCGCCATCAAGGCGCCCGTTGCTCTCAGTTGGCGACGATATTGACCAGCTTGCCAGGTACCACGATGACCTTGCGGATGCTCAGGCCTTCGGTGAAACGCAGCACGTTCTCGTTGCTGCGCGCGGCGGCCTCGATTTCTTCACGGCTGGCACCGGCCGGCATTTCGATGTGCCCGCGCAGCTTGCCGTTGACCTGGATGACCAGTTCGAGGGTGTCCTGCACCAGCGCGCTTTCGTCGACCGCCGGCCAGCCGGCATCGATGATGGCCTGGGTGTGGCCCAGAAGCTGCCACAGCTCGTGGCTGATGTGCGGGGTGATCGGCGCCAGTATCAGGGCCACGGTCTCCAGGCCTTCCTGGATCAGTGCACGGTCCAGGTCGGTGGCTTGCGAGGCCTTTTCCAGCACGTTCATCAGGGTCATCACCTGGGCGATGGCGGTGTTGAACTTGTTGTGCTGGCCCACGTCGATGCTGGCCTGGCGGATCGCCGAATGGGTGGCACGGCGTACCAGCTTCTGTGCGTCGTTCAGGTTGCCCAGCTCCAGCTTGCCCGGCAGGCCCTGGCCGACGTGGGCCTGGGCCAGGCGCCAGACGCGGCGCAGGAAGCGGTTGGCACCCTCGACGCCGGAGTCGGACCATTCCAGGCTCATGTCGGGCGGCGAAGCGAACATCATGAACAGACGGCAGGTGTCGGCACCGTAGGCTTCGATCATCGATTGCGGGTCGACGCCGTTGTTCTTGGACTTGGACATCTTCTCGGTGCCGCCGATGATCACCGGCAGGCCGTCGGTCTTCAGACGTGCACTGATGGCCTTGCCCTTGGCATCCAGCTCGACTTCGACGTCGGCCGGGTTGAACCAGTCCTGGCCGCCGTTGCTGGCGACACGGTAGTAGGTATCGGCCACGACCATGCCCTGGGTCAGCAGGTTCTTGAACGGCTCGTTGGAGGTGACCAGCCCTTCGTCGCGCATCAGCTTGTGGAAGAAGCGTGCATACAGCAGGTGCAGGATCGCGTGCTCGATACCGCCGATGTATTGATCGACCGGCAGCCAGTGGTTGGCCGCTTTAGGGTCGACCAGGCCCTGGTCGTAGTTGGGCGAGGCATAACGGGCGAAGTACCAGGACGACTCGACGAAGGTGTCCATGGTGTCGGTTTCGCGCTTGGCCGGCTGGCCGCATTTCGGGCAGCTGCATTCGTAGAATTCAGGCAGGCGCGCCAGCGGCGAACCGGCGCCGTCCGGAACCACGTTCTCCGGCAGGATGACCGGCAGTTGGTCTTCCGGCACCGGTACGTCGCCACAGGCGTCGCAATGGATGATCGGGATCGGGCAGCCCCAGTAGCGCTGGCGGCTGATGCCCCAGTCGCGCAGGCGGAACTGGGTGCGCGATTGGCCCAGGCCCTTGGTGATCAGGGCGGCTTCGATGGCATCGAAGGCGCCGGGGAAGTCCAGGCCGTCGAACGCGCCGGAGTTGATCAGCTGGCCGTGCTCGTTGTAGGCGGCCTGCCATTCGCTGCCCACTTGATCGCCGGCACTGGTGCGCACCACGGTCTTGATCGGCAGCTTGTACTTGGTGGCGAACTCGAAGTCGCGTTCGTCGTGGGCCGGTACGGCCATGACTGCGCCGTCGCCGTAGTGCATCAGCACGTAGTTGGCGACCCACACCGGGAGCTTCTCGCCGGTCAGCGGGTGCTCGACCAGCAGCGAAGTGGCCAGGCCCTTCTTCTCCTGGGTGGCGACGTCGGCTTCGGCAACGCTGCCGCTCTTGCACTCGTCGATGAACGCCTGCAGTTCAGGGTTGCCCTTGGCTGCGAGGGTCGCCAGCGGGTGCTCTGCGGCCACTGCCACGTAGGTGGCGCCCATCAGGGTGTCGGGGCGGGTGGTGAAGACTTTCAGCGTGCCCGCTTCGCCGATGCTGGCCTGGTCGTAGGGGAACTGCACTTCCATGCCGCGCGACTTGCCGATCCAGTTGCGCTGCATGGTCTTGACCTGTTCAGGCCAGCCCGGCAGCTCGTCGAGGCTTTCCAGCAGCTCGTCGGCGTAGGCGGTGATCTTGAAGTAGTACATCGGGATTTCGCGCTTTTCGATCAGCGCGCCCGAACGCCAGCCACGCCCGTCGATGACCTGCTCGTTGGCCAGTACGGTCTGGTCGGCCGGGTCCCAGTTCACGGTGCCGTTCTTGCGGTAGATCACGCCCTTTTCGAACAGGCGGGTGAACAGCCACTGCTCCCAGCGGTAGTAGTCCGGCTTGCAGGTGGTGATCTCGCGGGTCCAGTCGATCGCCAGGCCCAGGCTCTTGAGCTGGGTCTTCATGTAATCGATGTTTTCGTAGGTCCACTTGGCCGGTGCCACGTTGTTCTTCATCGCGGCGTTTTCCGCCGGCATGCCGAAGGCGTCCCAGCCCATTGGCTGCAGGACGTTCTTGCCGAGCATGCGCTGGTAGCGCGCGATCACGTCGCCGATGGTGTAGTTGCGCACGTGCCCCATGTGTAGCTTGCCGCTTGGGTAAGGGAACATCGACAGGCAGTAGTAGGTGTCCTTGCCTGGCTGTTCACTGACGTCAAAAGAGTGGTGCTCGTTCCAGTAAGACTGGGCGGCGGCTTCGATTTCGCGGGGCTGATAGAGTTCGTGCATGGCTACTTTGCGCTGAGAAATGGGAGACCTTATCCAGGCTGGTTCAAAACCGTTGTGCCCGGCAATCCGGTGTCAAGAGTGAACGCCGTAGCATACATGACCCCCGTCCATCGTGGGAAACCCTGATTGCACCGGATCGGCCGGCGTTCCGTTGGTCGCGGCAACGGGCTGGTTTTGGGAGTGCCGCTAAGCTGACGTGTGGGGGGAGATGAATCTTATCTTCAATGAGGTGAACGGATGGGAGAGTCGCAGCTGGAACCACTGAAGCCGGAGATTTACGAGCGGTTGCTCGATCGCCTGGGGCTTGCCCTGGATGTCGCCCGTACGGCCGCTCGATTGCGTGATGAAATGCCTGCCGAACTGGAACTGCGTGGCCTGAGCCGCGCCGAATTCGACGTGATCAGGGCCTATCTGGCGTCGTTGCCGGAGGGTGCGCCGGGTCGTGCCGAAGCGATGCAGCAAGCGCAGCCGCCGTCCAGGGCCAAGGTCGTCTGGCTCAAGCAGGCGGCGCGTTCCACCCACACGGCAAAGCCCGGAAAGCTGCACTGCAAATAGATAGGCAGTTGCCGGGCACAATCAGGCGCAGGCGGAGTGCGCCACTGGCACCATGATTCCCATTGATCGGCGCCTGGCGGCATTGTTGCCAGGCGCCGTTTGTCTGTAGCCTTGGGCATCCATGGAGGTGCCTGATGCCATTTCGCTATTTCATCAAACAACTGATTCTGCCGCCCGGCGTGCTGCTGTTGCTGCTGCTGGCAGCGTGGTGGCTGCGCCGGTCCTGGCCGCGTACCTCGCTGTTGTGTTTCATCGCCGGCCTGGGCGGGCTGTGGCTGATGAGCCTGCCGGTGGTGGTGGAGTTCACGGCGCGCCAGCTGGAGCGTGTGCCGCCGCTTGCGCCGCAGCATTGGCAGGCGCTGGCCGGCCAGGCCGACGCGATCGTGGTGTTGGGCGCCGGGCGCGAGCGCGGTGATCCGGCCTGGGGTGGCGCCGACCAGCCCACCGGCGTGGCACTGGAGCGCATGCGCTACGCGGCGCAACTGGCCAAGGCCAGCGGCCTGCCGCTGTTGACCAGCGGTGGGCTGCACTACGGTACGCCGCCGAGCGAGGCGCGATTGATGGCCGATTCGTTGCAGCGCGATTTCGACGTGCCGGTACGCTGGCTCGAAGAGCAGAGCCGTACCACTTGGGAGAACGCCCAGATGAGCGCCGCGCTGCTGTTGCCGCAGGGCGTGAAGCGTGTGGTGGTGGTCACCCAGGCCTGGCACATGCCGCGTGCGGTGTGGAGTTTCGAACAGGCGGGGTTCGACGTGGTGGCGGCGCCGGTTGGCTATCTGGGGCATGCCTATGCACGCCCGTTCGGCGGCTGGATGCCCGAGAGCCGCGCCATGTGGCAGAGCGGCCAACTGCTCAACGAAGCAGTCGGCCTGCTGGGTTATCGCCTGTTCTACTAGACCGTCTTGGCAATGCGGCTGGCCAGCAGCGCCCAGCCGAACAGGCCCAGGCACAGGAGGGTCAGCGGCCAGGAGCGCCAGTGCAGGTAGGGCGTGAGCTTCTGCATCGGCACCACTTCACCGTAGAGGATGCCGCGTTCGAACTGCGGAATCTGCGCGGTGATCTTGCCGAACGGGTCGATCAGGCCGGTGACACCGTTGTTGGTGGCGCGGATCATCCAGCGCCCGGCTTCCAGGGCGCGCATCTGCGCCATCTGCAGGTGCTGGATGGGGCCGATCGACTTGCCGAACCAGGTGTCGTTGCTGATGGTCAGCAGGATGTCGCTCTTGGCGGCAAGGCTGGCGGCCAGTTCCGGGTAGACCACTTCGTAGCAGATCATCGGCGCCAGGTGGTAACCCTTGGCCTGCAGCATGGCCTGGTCTTCGGGGCCGCGGGCGAAGTCCGACATCGGCAGGTCGAAGAAGGCGATCAGGCCACGCAGCATGTCCTGCAGGGGCACGTACTCGCCAAAGGGCACCAGCTTCTGCTTGAGGTAGGTGCCGTCACCCTCGCCGACCACGGTGATGCCGTTGTAGTAGCGCCGCTGCTGGTGCACCACCTCACGTACCGGCACACCCGTGATCAGCGCCGAATGCCGGTCAGTGGCGAAGCTGCCCATCATGTCCAGGTAGCCCTGGGCCTGCTCCTTGAGCACCGGCACTGCGGTTTCGGGCCACACGATCAGGTCCACGGGCCGGGAACTGAAGCTCATGTCGCGGTACAGCGCCAGTTGCCGGTTGAGCTGCTCGGGGTCCCACTTCAGTTCCTGCTCGATGTTGCCCTGGATTGCCGCGACCTTCAGCGGCTCGCCCGAAGGCACGGTCCAGGCATGGCCCTTGAGTGCCAGGCCGATGATCCACGGGGCGAACAGCAGTAGCGCGCCGATGGCCATGAAGCCCTTGCGCTCGCGCAGGCGGTGCAGGTTGCACAGCAGGGCGGCGGTCAGGGCCAGGGTGAAGGACACCAGCCACATGCCGCCCAGCGGGGCCAGGCCCGCCAGCGGACCGTCCAGCTGACTGTAGCCGGCATAGAGCCACGGGAAACCGGTGAGAAACCAGCCGCGGAACGCCTCCTGGCCCACCCACAGGGCGGCAAAGCACAGCGCGTCGGCCAGCGGTGCTTCAGGGCGGCGCAGCCAGCGCGCCCACAGCCAGGCCGGCAGGGCGAAAAACCACGCGATGGCGGCGAAGAACAGCAGCATCAGGCCGCCGGCCAGCAGCGCCGAGGCGCCGCCGTAGTCGTGGATGCTGACGTAGATCCACCAGGTGCCAGCACCGAACAGGCCGAAGCCGTAGCACCAGCCGCGCCACAGCGCCTGGCGCGGGCTCAGCTCGCGCAGGCCCAGGTAGAACAGCGCCAGCGACAGCAGCGATAGCGACCAGATGTCGAATGGGGCCAGGCTCAGCGGGGTGAGGGCGCCGGCCGCCACGGCCAGCAGGTTACCGGGCCAGCCGGGGCGGGTGATCCAGCGCATGGTTGTCCTTAACGGGTGATGGGGGTCAGGCGCAGCAGGTGAATCCGGCGGCTGTCGGCATTGAGGATGCGAAAGCGGTACGGGCCGATCTCGGTGGTTTCGTTGCGCTTGGGCAGGTGGCCGAAGGCGCTCATGACCAGGCCGCCGACGGTGTCGAACTCGTCGTCGGAGAACTCGCTGTCGAAGAATGCATTGAAGTTCTCGATCGGCGTCAGGGCCTTGATCAGGAAGTCGCCGCTGGGCAGCGGCTTGATGTAACTGTCTTCCTCGACGTCATGCTCGTCCTCGATGTCGCCGACGATCTGCTCCAGCACGTCCTCGATGGTCACCAGGCCCGCCACGCCGCCGTATTCGTCGATGACGATGGCCATGTGGTTGTGGTTGGCGCGAAACTCGCGCAGCAGCACGTTCAGGCGCTTGGACTCGGGCACGAAGGTGGCCGGGCGCAGCAGGTCCTTGATGTTGAAGCTGTCGCCGTTCTCCTTGAGGATCAATGGCAACAGGTCCTTGGCCAGCAATACGCCAAGCACGTCGTCGTGGCTCTCGCCGACCACCGGGTAGCGCGAATGCGCGGCGTCGATCACTGCCGGCAGGAACTCGCGCGGGGTCTGCGACGCCTTGATGCTGATCATCTGCGAGCGCGGCACCATGATGTCGCGCACCTGCAGGTCGGCGACCTGGATCGCACCTTCGACGATGGTCAGGGCCTCGCTGTCGAGCAGCTTGTTCTGGTGCGCTTCGCGCAGCAGCTCGAGGAGCTCCTGGCGGTTTTTCGGCTCATGGGCAAAAGCCTGGGTCAGTTTGCCCAGCCAGGACTTTTGCCCGTTGCTCGATCGATCTTCGCTCATGGCGGTTACTCGTGATCCTTGCAGATATCAGTGTGGGGTGCGTCGTGTTCGTCGTCGGCGTACGGGTCGGGGTGACCCAGTTCGGCAAGCAACGTTCGTTCCAGTGCTTCCATTTCCTCGGCCTCATCGTCGTCGATGTGGTCGTAGCCCAGCAGGTGCAGGCAACCGTGGATGACCAGGTGGGCCCAGTGGGCTTCGAGGGCCTTGCCCTGCTCGGCGGCCTCGCGCTCCACCACCGCCACGCAGATCACCAGGTCGCCCAGCAGCGGGATGTCGAGCAGGTCGTCGGGCACATCGGCCGGGAAGGACAGCACGTTGGTGGCGTAGTCCTTGTGCCGCCAGGTGTGGTTCAGCTCGCGACCTTCGGCTTCGTCGACCAGGCGGATGGTCAGTTCAGAATCGGCACTGCGCTGGCGCAGGGCCAGGGCGCACCATTGGCGGAACTGTTCTTCACTCGGGGCGCTTGCCTGGGTGGCCAGTTGCAGATCGAGCTCAAGCATCGTGCGGTTTGCCTTCGGTCGGGCCCGCCTGTGCATTCTCGAAGCGCTCGTAGGCTTCGACGATGCGCTGGACCAACGGGTGGCGCACGACGTCCTTGGGCTGGAAATGGGTGAAGCTGATGCCCGGCACGTCCTTGAGCACGCTGATGACGTGGGCCAGGCCCGACTTGGTGCCGCGCGGCAGGTCGACCTGGGTGATGTCACCGGTGATCACGGCAGTGGAACCGAAGCCGATACGGGTGAGGAACATCTTCATCTGCTCGACGGTGGTGTTCTGGCTCTCGTCGAGGATGATGAAGCTGTTGTTCAGGGTGCGGCCGCGCATGTAGGCCAGCGGGGCGATCTCGATCACCTGGCGTTCGATCAGCTTGGCCACGTGTTCGAAGCCGAGCATCTCGTACAGGGCGTCGTACAGCGGGCGCAGGTACGGGTCGATCTTCTGGGCCAGGTCGCCGGGCAGGAAGCCGAGCTTCTCGCCGGCCTCGACTGCCGGGCGTACCAGCAGGATGCGACGCACCTGTTCACGCTCCAGCGCGTCGACCGCGCAGGCCACGGCCAGGTAGGTCTTGCCGGTACCGGCAGGGCCGATACCGAAGTTGATGTCGTTGCCGAGGATTTCCTTCACGTAGCGCTGCTGGTTGAGCCCGCGTGGGCGAATCATGCCCTTGCGCGTGCGCAGCGAAACGCTGACTTCGTTGACTGCCGGGTTCTCCAGCGCTTCAACGGCCGATTCCTGCAGGAACAGGTGGACCATTTCCGGGGACAGCTCGGTGGCCTTGGTCTCGCGGTAGAGACGGCGCAGCAGCTGCTCGGCAGAGGAGGTCAGTTTGGGTTCGCCGATCAGTTCGAACTGATTGCCGCGGTTGCGGATCTCGATGGCCAGGCGCTGTTCGATCAGGCGCAGGTGCTCGTCGAACTGCCCGCACAGGTTGGCGAAGCGATGAGCCTCGAAGGGCTCGAGGATGAAGCGATGAGGTTCTATGGGTGCGTTCAAGGTCGTTTTTAGCCGCCCTACGGCAATTTGGATGAATTCAAGGATAACCCCACCCGCGCTACGGTGAAAGCGCTGAAACGATCAAGGGTCGCCGGGCCGCTCGTCGGGCCCGGCGCATGCCCTTATTGCACCAGCGAACCGAACAGCGAATGTGGTCGTGCATCGTCGATAAGGATGTCGACGAACTGGCCGATCAGCGTGGGGTTGTCGCAGCGGAAGTTGACGATACGGTTATTCTCCGTGCGCCCCTGCAACTGCCCCGGATCGCGTCGCGAATAGTCGGTTACCAGGATGCGCTGCAGGGTGCCGACCATCTGTCGGCTGATCTCGAAGCCCTGGTGGTCCAGGCGGTGCTGCAGTGCAGCCAGGCGTTCCTTCTTCAGCGCCTCGGGGGTGTCGTCCGGCAGGTCGGAGGCCGGGGTGCCCGGACGCGGGCTGTAGATGAACGAGTAGGAGAAGTCGAAGCCGACCTCGGCCACCAGCTTCATGGTGTTCTCGAAGTCTTTCTCGGTTTCGCCGGGGAAGCCGATGATGAAGTCGGAACTGATGCAGATGCCCGGTACCGCCGCCTTGAGCTTGCGCAGCTTGGACTTGTACTCCAGCACCGTGTGCCCGCGCTTCATCGCCGCCAGCACGCGGTCCGAGCCCGACTGCACCGGCAGGTGCAGGTGCTTGACCAGCTCCGGCACCTCGGCGTGTGCCTGGATCAGGCTGTCGGAGAACTCCAGCGGGTGCGAGGTGGTGTAGCGGATGCGGTCGATGCCGTCGACGGCTGCCACCACCCGGATCAGCTCGGCGAGATCGGCCAAGCGACCGTCGTGGGTCTGGCCCCGGTAGCCGTTGACGTTCTGGCCCAGCAGGGTGACTTCACGCACGCCGTTCTCGGCCAGGTGGATGATCTCGGCCAGTACGTCGTCGAACGGGCGGCTGACCTCTTCGCCGCGGGTATAGGGCACCACGCAGAAGGTGCAGTACTTGCTGCAGCCTTCCATCACCGACACGTAGGCGGTGGGGCCGTCGATACGCGGTTCGGGCAGGTGGTCGAACTTCTCGATCTCGGGGAACGACACGTCGACTTGCGGCAGGCGCGTGGTGCGCGCCGCGTCGATCATCTCGGGCAGGCGGTGCAGGGTCTGCGGGCCGAACACCACGTCGACATAGGGCGCGCGCTTGCGGATCGAATCACCTTCCTGGCTGGCCACGCAACCGCCCACGGCGATCACCATGTCGGGCTTGGCGTCCTTGAGCTCGCGCCAGCGGCCGAGCTGGGAGTAGACGCGGTCCTGGGCCCGTTCGCGGATCGAGCAGGTGTTGAGCAGGATGACGTCGGCGTCTTCGGCCCGCTCGGTCACCTCCAGCGCTTGATGTTCACCCAGCAGGTCGACCATGCGCGAGCTGTCATACTCGTTCATCTGGCAGCCATGGGTTTCGATATAGAGCTTCTTGGCCATGCGTGATCATCAGGTGATTCAAAGAACCGCGCATTATAGGGCGCGTGGTCGAGGGTTCCTAGCGCTGTCGTTCGGGCGGCTATGTTATAGTTTGCGGCTTATTTCCCCCTGTGACTGTTCCAGCCCCCAATGACCAAACGCGAAGCTCCCATCTACAAAGTCATCTTTCTCAACCAGGGCCAGGTGTTCGAGATGTACGCCAAACAGATCTACCAGAGTGACCTGTGGGGTTTTCTGGAGATCGAGGAATTCGTGTTCGGCGAGCGCACTCAGGTCGTGGTCGACCCGAGCGAGGAGAAGCTCAAGGCTCAGTTCGAGGGTGTGGTGCGCAGCTTCGTGCCCATGCATTCGATCGTGCGCATCGACGAGGTCGAGCGCCTGGGCACGCCGAAGGTCAGTGAAGCCCGTGGCGTCAGCAACGTGATGCCGTTCCCGATGCCGATGCCCGAGAAGTAACGGCTGCGTTACGGAAGGGGTGCGAAGGGCGTGCGACCGTCGACGGTCTGCAGCTCCAGCAGGTACTTGCGAAAGATCTGGCCGAGCACCTGGGTGGCCATTTCCAGTTCGTCGCGCTGCATTTTTGCCGACACTTCGTCGGCCATGTCCAGCGCGTCTTCAGCGCCGTTCACCGCGGCCATCTTCAGCACGATATAGGCCTGCACGTTGTTGGCAGCGACGCCTTCGCCGCGAAAGAACATGCTGCCCAGGCGATATTGCGCTTCGGCGTGGCCTTGCAGCGAGGCCTGCTCGAAATAGTTGAGTGCCTTGTTCAGGTCTTGCGGGGCGTTCTTGCCGTCGTAATAGAACTCGCCCAGCTCGTACTGCGCCTGTGCGTCGCCGGACTGCGCGGCCTGCTGGCAGCTGGCCAGGGCCTGTTGCAGTTCTTCGGCAGGCGTATTGAGGGTGCAGCGGCCTGCTGCCGGGATCAGCAACGAGTTACCGCCTGCGGTGGCCAGCAGGGGCTGAAGTAGCAACAGGCAGCCCAGTGCGAGGGCGCGGCCGGCGCGGTTCATGGTGATCGACTTACCTCTGCAAAGCTGCGGCCAATGTGTCTGGTGGCACATTATGGGATAAGCAGCGCCCACCTTACAAAGTCTTTACTCGATTTTCTGCCGAGGGAGGAAGGCGGGGAGGCTTGCGGTGGCTGTTCTGGCGTCTTTGCCGGCCAGGCCAGCCCCTGCAGTTTGCATGAGATTGCATGCAACCTGCAGGGGCCGGCCTGGCCGGCGAAGCGGTTTCACAGCTTGGCGAAGGCCCGCTCGGCAGCATCCAGGGTGATCTTCAGCTCGGTCTCGCCATGGGCGATGGAGGTGAAGCCGGCTTCGAATGCGCTCGGTGCCAGATACACGCCGCCTTCGAGCATCAGGTGGAAGAAGCGCTTGAAGCGCTCGGCATCGCTGGCCATCACGTCGTCGAAGGTGACGATGTCGTCGGCGCCGCTGAAGTACAGGCCGAACATGCCACCGGCCTGGGTGGTGACGAACGGCACGCTGGCTGCATCGGCGCGCTGCTGCAGGCCATCGAGCAGGCGGCTGGTGAAGGCGCTCAGCTCGTCATGGAAGCCCGGACGGCTGATCAGCTTGAGGGTGGTCAGGCCCGCGGCCATGGCCAGCGGGTTGCCCGACAGGGTGCCGGCCTGGTACACCGGGCCCAGCGGCGCGATCTGCTCCATGATGTGGCGCTTGCCGCCGAAGCAGCCCACCGGCATGCCGCCACCGACGATCTTGCCGAAGGTCGACAGGTCCGGGGTCACCCCGTAGTGCGCCTGGGCGCCGCCCAGGGCCACGCGGAAACCGGTCATCACTTCGTCGAAGATCAGCACCACGCCGTGCTGGTCGCACAGGCTGCGCAGGCCTTCAAGGAAGCCCGGCGCCGGTGGCACGCAGTTCATGTTGCCGGCCACCGGCTCGACGATGATGCACGCCACGTCCTGGCCGACTTCACCGAGCATCTTCGCTACCGCGTCGATATCGTTGAACGGCAGGGTCAGGGTGTGCTTGGCGAACGCCGCCGGCACGCCGGCCGAGCTTGGCACACCCTGGGTCAGCAGGCCGGAGCCGGCCTTGACCAGCAGGCTGTCGGAGTGGCCGTGGTAGCAGCCTTCGAACTTGATGATGCTGTCGCGACCGGTGAAGCCACGGGCCAGGCGGATTGCGCTCATGGTCGCTTCGGTGCCGGAGCTGACCATGCGCACCATTTCCATCGACGGCACGATCGAGCAGACCAGGTCGGCCATCTCGGTTTCCATCGCGGTCGGGGCGCCATAGGACAGGCCGTGGGCCAGTTGCTTGCGCACCGACTCCAGCACGTCCGGGTGGCTGTGGCCGAGGATCATCGGGCCCCACGAGCCGACGTAGTCGACATAGCGCTTGTCGTCTTCGTCAGTGACATAGGCGCCTTCGGCGTGCTTGAAGAACAGCGGCGTGCCGCCCACGCTCTTGAACGCACGCACGGGCGAGTTCACGCCACCGGGGATGTGCTTCTGGGCATTGGCAAACAGGGTTTCGGAACGAGACATGTCGGGCTCTCTCAGGCAGATGCGAACAGGGCGTTGAAGGCGCGGGCGCGGCGAGTGACCTCGGCCGTGCTGTCGGCGCCGAACAGGCCGTGAATCACCGCCAGCAGGTCGGCGCCATGGGCGACCAGCGGTGCGGCGTTGTCCAGGGTGATGCCGCCGATCACGGCAATCGGCAATTTGATGCGGCCACGGGCGTCGTCCAGCAGTTGCACGTTGCAGGCCGGGGCGCCGGGTTTGGTGACCGAGTTGAAGAAGCGGCCGAAGGCGACATAGTCGGCGCCTTCGCGGGCCGCCTGCTCGGCCAGGTCGAGCTGGGCGTGACAGGTGGCGCCGATGATCGCGCTGCGCCCCAGCAGGGTGCGCGCCGGGGTCAGCGGGCCGTCGGTCTGGCCCAGGTGCACGCCGACGTCCAGGCGCGCGGCCAGCTCGGCATCGTCATTGATGATCAGGCGGGTGTTGTAGCGCTCGCACAGGGCCTTGAGCGCTTCGGCCTCGCCCAGGCGACGTGCGTGGTCCTGGCTCTTGTCGCGGTATTGCAGCAGGGTCACGCCACCTTCGAGGGCCGCTTCGACGTAGGCAAGAAAGCGGCCAGCCAACAGTTGGCTGTCGGTGATGGCATACAAACCACGTAACTTCATCGTGCAGGCCTCGGGGCGGTCGGTCAGGAACAGAAATCCAGGGGCAGGCGGCGTGGCACGTACTGGCCCTGGCCGAGTTTTTCGGCGTCACGCAGGGTGCGCCAGGTGTAGTCCAGCGCCGAGCGTACCGCGCTGTGCAACTGCTCGCCCAGGGCCAGGCGTCCGGCCAGGGCGCTGGCCAGGGTGCAGCCCGAGCCATGGTAGTCGCCCGGCAGGCGCTGGCAGGTCCAGGTGTGGTGCTCGCCGTCGCGGCTGTACAGGCGGTTGTGAATTTCGTGTTCGTCGCCGTGGCCGCCGGTGATCAGCAGGTGCTTGACGAATGGCAGCAGTTTTTCGGCGCATTCATCGGCACTGCCTTCGGGCAGTTCGGCCAGGATGCGGGCCTCGGGCAGGTTGGGCGTGGCAATGGTGGCCAGCGGCAGCAGGCGTTCGCGCATGGCGTAGCCGACCTCGTCCTTGCCCAGGCGACCACCGCCACCGGCGCGCAGCACCGGGTCGCACACCAGCGGCAGGTGCGGGTGGGCGCTGAGCAGTTCGACGATGGTGTCGACCATGGCCAGCGAGCCAAGCATGCCAAGCTTCACCGCCGCGACGGTCGAGTCGGTCAGCACGGCATTGGCCTGGGCCAGCACCCACTCGCGGTCGAGCACGCGGAAGTCACTGACATTGACGGTATTCTGCACGGTCAGGGCGGTGACGGCCGGGGCGGCGTGACAACCTTGAGCGATCAGGGCTTCGATATCTGCCTGCAAGCCGGCGCCGCCACTGGGGTCGTGGCCGGAGAGACAGAGGACAACGGGGCGGGAGCTGTAGGTATTCATGGTGCGCGAGCTTACCACCAAACGCTTTTGGCGGGTCTTCCAGGCAGGCGGTGTTTTTGATCGACAGGTCAGATTGCTTCTCTGATATAGGCTGAAAGCCGCGAGATAGAGCCTCTGAATTGAATTGAAACAACACCGCTGGAAGCGCCGGGAACCTATGCTAGAGTGCTCGCCAATCGATAACAGGTACTGTCGGATTTCGTCGCCTCAAACGGACAGGAGGCCAACGCGACGCGACTGCACATGCCACGCCGGGGCTGTATGCGTAATTTGCTGACTTTCTTGCTGTGCTGTTTGCCACTGTTGGCCAGCGCTGCCGATTTCGACGACACCACCCGGCAGTTGCCGTTGGGCCGCCTGATGCAGGTGTATGAAGACCCCGATGGCAGCGCCAGCATCGCCCAGGTGAGCTCGCCGGATTTCGCCAGCCGGTTCGAGCCGCACCAGGCCGACGTGCTCAACGCCGGCTATTCGACCTCGGTCTTCTGGATCAGGCTCGACCTGCGCTACACCGCCACGGCCCAGGCCGCGCCACGTCACTGGCTGCTGGAACTGGCCTACCCGCCACTCGATTACCTGGAGCTCTACCTGCCCGATGCCGCCGGGCACTATTACCTGGCGCAGCGCACCGGGGATGCCTTGCCCTACGCCAGCCGCCAGATCCGCCAGAACAACTACCTGTTCAATCTGCCGTTCGCCCCCGGCCAGGCGACCACTATGTACCTGCGCCTGCACAGCGAGGGTTCGGTACAGGCGCCGCTGACGTTGTGGTCGAGCGATGCGTACCTGGAGGCGCAGCCCACGCGGCTGTATGTGCTGGGGCTGATCTACGGCGTGCTGCTGGGGATGCTGGTGTACAACCTGTTCATCTTCATCAGTGTGCGCGACAGGAGCTACCTCTACTACATCCTCTACATCGCCTCGTTCGGCCTGTACCAGGTCTCGGTCAATGGCGCCGGGGTGGCGTACTTCTGGCCGGACCACCCGTGGTGGGCCAACGCCGCCACCCCGTTGTTCATCGGCGCCGCGGGCCTGTTCGGTTGCCAGTTCGCGCGCAGTTTCCTGCAGATGGCCAGCCACAGCCGCGCCTTCGACCGCTTCCTGCAGGGGCTGATGGCCTGTTCGGTGCTGGTGATGGTGATGTCGCTGGCGCAGGACTACGGGATCGCCCTTCGCCTGGCTACCGCGCTGGCGCTGCTGTTCACGGTGAGCATCTTCGCCGCCGGGCTGTTTGCCTGGTGGCGCGGCATGCGCGTGGCACGCTATTTCATCATCGCCTGGTCGGCCTTTTTGCTCGGCGGGCTGGTCAACACCCTGATGGTGCTAGGCTACCTGCCCAATGTGTTCCTGACCATGTACGCCAGCCAGATCGGTTCGGCGCTGGAGGTGGGGCTGTTGTCGCTGGCCCTGGCCGACCGCATCAACAGCATGCGCGAAGAACAGGCGCGCACGCTGCGCGAGGCCGGGCTGACACTGGAGCAGGCCAACCTGCAGCTGGCGCGCAGCAATCGCCTCAAGGACGAGTTCCTGGCCACCGTCACCCATGAGCTGCGCACCCCCATGAACGGTGTGATCGGCTCGCTGGAACTGATGCAGATGGCCACCAGCGAGCAGGAGCGTACCCCCTACCAGCACACCGCCAACGCTGCCGCGCAGAACATGATGCGCATGGTCGACGACATCCTGATTCTCACCGAGCTCAAGGCCGGTCGCCTGCAGGTGCAGACCGAGCTGTTCAGCGTGCATGGGTTGCTTCACGAACTGCGTGTGCGCTTTCTGCCCAAGGCCCAGGAAAAGGGCCTGTTCTTCAACCTGGACCCGGGCATGGATCTGCCGGACGTGATCCACGGCGACCGGCGCAAGCTGGCCATGTGCCTGAGCTACCTGCTCGACAACGGGCTCAAGTTCACCCATCGCGGCGGCGTGCTGCTCAAGGTGCGGGCCACGCCCATGGGCGTCGATCAGGCGAGCCTGACCTTCAGTGTGCGCGACAGCGGTATCGGCTTTCACTGCCTGGACGAGGCAGCGCCCTACCAGCGTTTCTTCCAGGTTGATGGGTCGATGACCCGCGAGTACGGCGGCCTCGGCATTGGCCTGTCGATCTGCCGCAAGCTGGCGCTGTTGATCGATGCACAGCTGAGCCATCAGTCGAGCCCGGGCGAGGGCAGTTGCTTCGAACTGACCCTGACGGCCCGGGTGCCCAGCGGGTTTTCCGGGGCGCCCAGATCGGGGCAAATCGCGGCTGATTAGGCGTTTTTGTCACTTTGAGCCGGGGGCGGGGCGTGATTCACTGGGGTCACGTCCGGATCTGCCAGGAGCCCCCGATGAACCTGCACCAGTACGCCGAAACCCACGAAGTCACCAACCAGCCGCCCAGCCTCGACGGCGCCAATCTGTATCGCCTCGACCTGCCGCTGCAGCAATGGTCGCGCCATTACGGCGCGGGCTGGGCCGAGTCGCGCATCGATGCCTACGGCGCGCTGGCCGGTGGGCCGCTGATGGCCGCAGGCTTTCTGGCCAATCAGAACAAGCCGCAGTTCAGCAGCCATGACCGTTATGGGCATCGGATCGATCTGGTGGAGTTTCACCCGGCCTACCATGAGCTGATGCGGACTGCCATCGAGCATGGCCTGCCCTCGCTGCCTTGGGCCGAGCCGCGTGCCGGCGCGCATGTCGCCCGTGCCTCGATGACCTACCTGCACAGCCAGGCCGAAGCCGGTAGCGGCTGCCCGCTGACCATGACCTTTGCCGCGGTGCCGGCGCTCAGGCTGCAACCGGACCTGGCCGAGTACTGGGTACCCAAGGTGCTGGCCACCGCCTACGACCCGCGCAATGTCGGCGACCGGCACAAGGTGGGGGTTACGCTGGGCATGGCCATGACCGAGAAGCAGGGCGGTACCGATGTGCGTGCCAATACCACCCGGGCCTACCCGGTGGGCGCGCCGGGGCCGGGCCAGGCCTACGAGCTGGTGGGCCACAAGTGGTTCTGTTCGGCACCGATGTGCGACGCGTTCCTGACCCTGGCGCAGACCGACAAGGGCCTGAGCTGCTTTTTGCTGCCGCGCCATCGCCCGGACGACACGCGCAACCAGTTCTATATCCAGCGCCTGAAGAACAAGCTGGGCAACTGTTCGAACGCGTCCAGCGAGGTGGAGTTTCGCGGCGCCCTGGCCTGGATGATCGGCGAGGAAGGCCGTGGCGTGCCAACCATCATCGAGATGGTGGCCATGACCCGATTCGACTGCATGGTCGGCTCCAGCGCGCTGATGCGCCAGGCCCTGACCCAGGCCGCGCACCACTGCGCCCACCGCACGGTCGGGGGCCGGGTGCTGGCCGAGCAGCCATTGATGCAGAACGTGCTCGCCGACCTGGCCCTGGAAAGCGAGGCGGCGCTGGCCCTGAGCCTGCGCATGGGGCATGCGCTGGACCAGCCCGATGACCCGCACCAGGCGCGCTTTGCGCGGCTGATGACGGCGGTGGGCAAGTACTGGATCTGCAAGCGCGCGCCGGCCATGATCAACGAGGCCGCCGAATGCATGGGCGGCGCCGGTTATGTGGAAGAGAGCATCCTGCCCCGGCTGTACCGCGAGGCCCCAGTCAACTCGACCTGGGAAGGCTCGGGCAACGTGCAGTGCCTGGACGTGTTGCGTGCCCTGTCCAAGGAGCCCGGTGTACTGGACACGCTGTTTGCGGAGCTGGGCGATGGCCATGGCGATCCGCGTCTGGCCGCACACATCGGCAACCTCAAGGCGGCCTTCGCCGATACCGGCGACATCCAGTACCGCGCCCGCCAGCTCACCGAGGACATCGCCCTGGCGGTGCAGGCCAAGCTGTTGCTGGAGGCCGGCAACGCGGCGGTCAGTGACGCCTTCATCGGCAGCCGGCTGTCCGGCAGCGGCCGGGTCTACGGCACGTTGCCGCGCGGGGCGGACGTGGCGGCGCTGGTGCAGCGGGCCACACCGAACTGGCCGCTCTAACGTGCGTGCCTTTGCCGGCGGATATAGGCAAGATGGGCCCATGCATGTCAGACAGACAGGAAGTACATTGTGAGCCGTACCGATGAAACCTTCGTTGTCGTGGAAACCGCCGAGCAAGCCGTCGACCAGTTGGCCGCCTTGCACGAATCCGCCACCGCCGCACTGAGCCAGGCGCTCAAGCGCTACCTCAAGGACCGCACCGAGCCCAATGCGGCCGAGCGCGCGCAGTTTCGCTACCCCGAACTGCGCCTGACCTACCAGTATCAGGGTGACGTACCGGTGATCACCCGGGCCTACGCCAAGGTTCAGTTGCCGGGCACCTACAGCATCACCGTGACTCAGCCGGCGGCGTTTCGCGGCTACCTGCTGGAGCAGCTCGGGCCCTTGATGCGCGACTTTACCGTGACGGTCGAAGTGGGCCTGAGCGAGCAGAACATTCCCTACCCCTATGTGGTCGAGCAGGGCGATGAACTGGCCGGCACCGGCATCACCGCTGCGGCGCTGGCGCGGGTGTTCCCCAGCACCGACCTGTCGGCGGCCACCGACGGCATCGCCGACGGGCTGTACGACTGGGCCAACGTCGACCCGCTGCCGCTGGCGCTGTTCGACGCGGCGCGGGTCGATTTCTCGCTGCGCCGGCTGGTGCATTACACCGGCAGCGACTGGCGGCATGTGCAGCCATGGATCCTGCTCACCAACTACCACCGCTATGTCGACCAGTTCATCACCCACGGCCTGGAGCAACTGCGCCAAGACCCGCGCTTCGTGCGCATGGTGCTGCCGGGCAACGTGGTGATCGAAAAGGCCATGGACAATGGCGAGGCACAGGCGCTGGTGGCCGGGGTGGTGTGGCACCGCTACCAGATGCCGGCGTATCACCTGATTGCTGCCGACGGCCATGGCATCACCCTGGTCAATATCGGCGTGGGCCCGTCCAACGCCAAGAACATCACCGACCATCTGGCGGTGCTGCGCCCGCACTGCTGGCTGATGATCGGCCACTGCGGCGGCCTGCGCCAATCCCAGACCATCGGCGACTACGTGCTGGCCCACGCCTACATGCGCCGCGACGGCATCCTTGACCGTGTGCTGCCGCCCAATATCCCGATCCCGGCCCTGGCCGAGGTGCAGTTGGCGTTGCAGGAAGCGGCGGCGCAGGTGACCGGCGAACGTGGCGACGAGCTGAAAAAGCGCCTGCGCACCGGCACCGTGCTGACCTACGACGACCGCAACTGGGAGCTGCGCTGGGCCCAGGAGCGCCCGTTGATCAACCTGTCGCGGGCCGTGGCAGTGGACATGGAAAGCGGCACCATCGCCGCCCAGGGCTACCGCCTGCGCGTGCCCTACGGCACCTTGCTGTGCGTGTCCGACAAGCCGCTGCACAGCGAGATCAAGCTGCCGGGGGCGGCCAACGCCTTCTACAACCGGGCGGTCAGCCAGCACCTGAAGATAGGTATTGCGGCGCTCGACCTGCTGCGTACCGAACTGAACTCGCTGCACTCGCGTAAACTGCGCAGTTTCGACGAGCCGCCGTTCCGCTGAGGCCCCATGCCGTTACCCCCCCGTTCCAAGCCGCGGCCCGCCGCGGCCAAACCCGCCGGCCCGCGTCGCCAGGCCAAGGCGCCGCCGGCCGCGCCGCGTCTGCTCCTGTTCAACAAGCCCTTCGACGTGCTGACCCAGTTCAGCGACGGGGAGGGCCGCGCCACCCTCAAGGACTTCATCGATGTACCGGGCGTATACCCGGCCGGGCGTCTGGATCGCGACAGCGAAGGGTTGTTGCTGCTGACCAATGACGGCCAGTTGCAGGCGCGCATTGCCGACCCCAGGCACAAGTTGCCCAAGACGTACTGGGTACAGGTGGAGGGCGAGCCGACCGAGGAGCAGCTGCAGCGCTTGCGCGAGGGTGTGCAACTGAATGACGGCATGACCTTGCCGGCCCAGGCGCGTCATCTGGAAGAGCCGCAACTGTGGCCGCGCAACCCGCCGGTACGCTTTCGCAAGAGCGTGCCGACCGCCTGGCTGGAGTTGGTGATCAAGGAAGGGCGCAACCGCCAGGTGCGACGCATGACCGCGGCGGTAGGCTTGCCGACCCTGCGCCTGGTGCGCGTGCGGATCGGCGACTGGAGCCTGGATGGGCTGGACCAGGGCTGCTGGCGCGAGGTGCCGGCGCGGCGCTAGACGCCTTCGATGAAGCCGATGACCACGCTCTTGATGACGAAGGCGAGAATGCCCAGGCCCAGCACGAAAAACAGGATGAAGGTGCCGAACTTGCCAGCCTTGGATTTTTTCGCCAGGTCCCAGACGATGAAGCCCATGAAACCAATCAGGATGGTGACCAGGATGGTCATCATCCATTCTTCGAACAACGCAGGATCCATCGATCTTCTCCGCCAGGTTGAAGCGCGCGATTATACGCCCGGCCCGCAGCGCTGACTAACGCAGGTGCGTAAGGGGCAGCTCGGTGCTGGCCAGCACCTGGTTGAGCACGAAGCTTGAACGCACGCTGGTGACGCCTTCGATGCGGGTCAGGTGGCCGAGCAGCAGCTTCTGGTAGTGGTCCATGTCTGGCACCACTACCTTGAGCTGGTAGTCGGCATCCATGCCGGTGACCAGGCTGCACTCCAGCACCTGGGGCAGGCTGCGGATGGCGGCCTCGAAGGTTTCGAAGCGCTCGGGGGTGTGTCGGTCCATGCCGATCAGCACGTAGGCGGTGAGGCTCAGGCCCAGCTTCTTGCGGTCGAGCAGGGCGACCTGGCGCGAGATGTAGCCATCGTCCTCCAGTTGCTTGACCCGCCGCGAGCAGGGCGAGGGCGACAGGCCGATCCGTTCGGCCAGTTCCTGGTTGGAGATGCGCGCATCGCGCTGCAGTTCGGCAAGAATGCTCAGGTCGTATCGGTCGAGCTTGCTCATGAATGAAGCCTTTTCTGTTTCGATTGCTGCGGATTATTAATCCTTAGTTAAAAATTGCGCAAGTAATGTTTTGTTGAGCAATTTTAGCAATCCTCTGTCGCAGCGCTTGCCTATGATGGTCAACAGAATCACTGCCCGGACACATGTCCACAGCGGCGGCCCCAATCAGGGGCGCTGCGGCCAGCAACCCCACCGGGTTGTGCTCGGCCCCCGGGCTGCACACTGTTCACAAGACAGCGTGAGGTGAGCCGGCGTCACAAGCGCCGAGCACGGACGAAAATCTCGAAGGGTGGCCTCAGGGTCACCCTTTTTTAATGTCCGCAATTTCATCTGGCGCCTGCTGGCGCGTGGCAGGCGGCCTGATAGAGTAGGCCATGAATGCCAGCGGGAGAGAAACAGCATGAAGTCGCGCATCTGGCAGTTGGCAGGTGTTGGTCTGCTTTGCCTGAGCCTGGGCGTACAGGCCCAGGACGAGCGTCGCGGACCACAGCAGGACCCCAATGGCGGCGAGCGCCCGCCTGCGTCCTCGCCGCTCAACGCGCGCCCGGACGAGGTTCGCCAGACCCAGCCGCCACGCCAGGGGTACTATCAGGACGTGCCGCGGCGCAATGACGCCAATCAGCACTGGCAGGCCGGCGGGCCGGGGCAGCGCCCTGGCGAAGGGCACGGCAATGGCTGGGGCCCCGGGCCTCAGTATCGGCCGGGGCACACCATAGACCGCTTCCCGGAACCGTACCGGCGCGTGCCGTATCGTGGCAGTGACTATTACTATTCCGGTGGCTACTGGTATCGCCCGCAGGGGCCGCATTACGTGGTGGTGGCGCCGCCTTACGGGGTACGGGTGAACTACCTGCCCGACTATGCGCGGCAGGTGTGGGTGGGCAGTGCGCTGTTCTTTCTGGCTGCAGGCACCTATTACCAGTACCTGGACGACAGCCGCGACTATGTGGTGGTAAGCCCGCCGGTGGCTGCGGCGCCGGCGCAACCGGGCAATGGCTATGACGTGATTGCCTACCCGGCCAACGGGCAGTCGCCACAGCAGGTCGATCAGGACCGCTACCAGTGTCACCGCTGGGCGGTGCAGCAGACCGGGTTCGACCCGGCATCGGCGACCTACGCGCCTGCGGCGCAGGTGACGGACACCTATCGACGGGCGCTGGGGGCGTGTTTGAGCGGGCGCGGTTACAGCGTCAACTGAAGCGCAACAGCTTCGCCGGCAAGGCCGGCTCCTACACGTACAGCGTGAATCCCGTAGGCGCCGGCCTTGCCGGCGAAGGGGCTGCTGTGTCACTCCACCGGGTCGGCATGCACCAGCACTTCGGCCTTGGGGTACTCCCGGCGGATCGCCGCCGCTGCCGCATCGCACAGCACGTGGGCCTCGGTCAGCGTCAAGGTGCCCGGCAGCTCCAGGTCCACCTGCACGAACCAGCGGTTGCCCGACACCCGGGTGCGCAGGTCATGCGCGCCCTGCACGCCAGGCACCGCGCACACCAGTGTCATCATCTGCTCGCTCACCTCGCCGGGCAGCTCCTTGTCCATCAGGATGGCCGAGCTTTCACGGGCGATCTGCAAGGCACTCCATAGAATGTACAGCGCGATGCCCAGGCCAAAGTACGCATCCACCTGTGGCCAGCCGAACCGCGCCAGCACCAGCGCGACCAGGATGCTGGCATTGAGCAGCAGGTCGGAGCGGTAGTGCAGCGAGTCGGCGCGCACGGCGGTCGAGCCGGTGAGGCGCACCACCCTGGCCTGCACCATCAGCAAGGCGACGGTCAGCCCCAGCGACAGCAGCATCACGACAATGCCCACCGTGGCATCACCCAGCGGCGTGGGGTTTTTCAGGCGTTCGACTGCCTGTACGCCGATCAGTACCGCACTCACCCCGATGAACAGCGCCTGGGCCATGCCGGCCAGTGCCTCGGCCTTGCCGTGCCCGTAGCGATGATCGTCATCGGCCGGGCGCAGGGCATAGCGCACCGCGAGCAGGTTGAGGAACGAGGCCACGCCGTCGAGCATCGAGTCGGTCAGGCCGGCCAGCAGGCTGACCGAGCCGCTGAGCCACCAGGCCACCGCCTTGCTCACGATCAGGATGCTGGCGACCCCGAGCGAGGCATTGGTCGCCAGGCGCAGCAGGCGGGCGTGTTCGGCGCTGGTGTTCATCGGTCGTCCTTGTGCGGGCGGTCAGGCGGCGGGCTTGAGGCCGTACATCGCCAGTTGTTCAACGCTGCCCTTGTGCTGGATCAGGCGCGGGTCGTTCAGCGGCAGGCGCTGGCCCAGCTCGCTCTCCAGGATGGCCTGCAGGCGCACCTTATCGACCTTGCCATCGGCAGCGATGGCCTTGTTCAGCGTGTGCGGGTCGACCTGGGCGGTCTTGCCGCCGGGCAGGTAGATGGCGCCGGTGGCAAAGTCGACGCCGAAGGCGATCAGCCCGGGGATCACGTAGAACAGGATACCGATGGCATCCAGTGCCACGATCACCGGGTCGACCTTGCCTTCGATCTGGCCGCGACGGTCGGGAAAGAACAGGGTGCCGCAAGCCGTCAGCTGGGTCAGCAGGGCAGCAACCACGGCACCGCCGATAAGGCGTGAAGGAATACGCATGTGAATCTCCGCAAAGTAGGCCGCACCGCTACCGGCGAAATGCCGGAGGGTGCAGCTAAGACCATGATAAGGCAGGCTCGGTTCGCCGTTATACTCGGCCGATTGTTCGAGGGCTACCATGAATTCATTACCGATCGATGCCGTGCTGCCGGCCTTGCGCACCGCCTTGCAGCAGCGCCACGAAGCCGTGCTCGAGGCACCGCCGGGCGCCGGCAAGACCACCCGCGTGCCACTGGCCCTGCTCGATGAGCCGTGGCTGGCCGGCCAGCGCATCCTGATGCTCGAACCGCGCCGGCTGGCTGCCCGCGCGGCAGCCGAGCGGCTGGCCAGCGAACTGGGCGAGGCGGTGGGCGAAACCGTCGGTTACCGCATTCGCCTGGACAGCAAGGTCGGCCCGCGCACCCGCATCGAAGTGGTCACCGAAGGCATCCTCACCCGGCGCCTGCAGGACGACCCGGCGCTGGACGGGGTGGGCCTGTTGATCTTCGACGAATTTCACGAGCGCAGCCTGGATGCCGACCTGGCCCTGGCCCTGAGCCTCAACGGCCGCGAGCTGCTGCGTGACGAGCCGCCGCTGAAGATCCTGCTGATGTCCGCCACGCTGGAAGGGCAGCGCCTGTCTGCGTTGCTCGACGACGCCCCGGTAATCAGCAGCGAAGGGCGCATGTACCCGGTGCAGATGCGCTGGGGGCGGCCGTTCCAGCCCGGCGAGTTCGTCGAGCCGCGGGTGGTCGACACGGTGTTGCAGGCGCTGGCCGACGAGCCGGGCAGCCTGCTGGTGTTCCTGCCTGGCCAGGCCGAGATCCGCCGTGTGCACCAGGCCTTGCAGGAGGCCCTGGGTGAGCGACGCGAGATCCTGCTGTGCCCGCTGCACGGTGAACTCGATCTCGCGGCCCAGCGCGCCGCCATCGAGGCGCCGGCCGCGGGCCTGCGCAAGGTAGTGCTGGCGACCAACATCGCCGAAACCAGCCTGACCATCGACGGCGTGCGGGTGGTGATCGACGCCGGGCTGGCGCGGGTGCCGCGTTTTGACCCCGGCAGCGGCATGACCCGCCTCGATACCCAGCGCATCTCGCGCGCCAGCGCCACCCAGCGGGCCGGGCGCGCCGGACGCCTGGAACCGGGCGTGTGCTATCGGCTGTGGTCCGAGGCCCAGCATGACCAACTGGCTGCCTACGGCAGCGCCGAGATCCTGCAGGCCGACCTTGCCGGGCTGGCCCTGCAATTGACCCGCTGGGGCGTGGCCCCGGCGCAGCTGTGCTGGCTCGACCTGCCACCGGCGGCGGCCTATGCCCAGGCCCAGGACCTGCTAATGCGCCTGGGGGCGCTCAGGCCGGGGCAGTTGCTGGCGCTGACCGAGCATGGTCAGGCCATGGCCGAGTTGCCGGCACATCCGCGCATCGCACACCTGCTTTTGCGCGGCCAGGACCTTGGCCTGGCACAGATGGCCTGCGATGTGGCGGCACTGCTGGGCGAGCGCGACATTCTGCGCGGGGCGGGTGCCGACCTGCACAGCCGACTGGCCCTGCTCAGTGGCGAAACCCGTGCAGCCCGAGGAGGGCAGGGCGGGGTGCAGCGGGCGCGACAACTGTCCCGTCAGTACCGCAGCTACCTGCGCGGCAAGGCCGGCGCGGCCGTGGCCGACCCCGAACATTCCCGCTGGCTCGGTGCCCTGCTGGCGCTGGCCTATCCCGACCGGGTCGCTCAGCAGCGCCGTGCCGGCGGCGCCGAGTACCGGTTGGCCAACGGGCGTGCGGCGCTGTTCGGTGAGGCCGACGCGCTGATGAAGCAACCCTGGCTGGTGATCGCCGACCTCGGCAGCCGCCAGGGGCAGCGCGAAGAGCGCATCTACCTGGCGGCCGAATTTGACCCGGCGCTGTTCGACGACGTGCTCGCCGAGCAGGTGCGCCACGTGGATCAACTGGATTGGGACGAGCGTGAGAACGTGCTGCGTGCCGAGCGCCAGCGCAAGGTCGGCGAACTGGTGCTCAGCCGCGAGCCGCTGACCGGGCTGGGCGAGGATGCGCGTGCGCGGGCGCTGCTTGACCTGGTGCGACGCAAGGGCCTGGAGCTGCTGCCCTGGACCCCGGAACTGCGCCAGTGGCAGGCGCGGGTGGCACTGTTGCGCGGGCTGGATGTTGCGGCGGCAGACCAGAGCGAATGGCCTGACCTGAGCGACGCGGCCTTGCTGGCCAGCCTTGAGCACTGGCTGCAACCCTACCTGGGCAAGGTCACCCGGCTCAGTCATTTTGCCCAGCTCGACCTGTCGTCCATCCTGCGCAACCTGCTGCCCTGGCCGCTGCCGCAGCGCCTGGACGAATGGGCGCCGGTGCACATCGGCGTGCCCTCGGGTTCCAACATCCGCCTGGACTACAGCGAGACGCCGCCGATTCTGGCGGTGCGCTTGCAGGAACTGTTCGGCCTGGCCGAAACCCCGCGCATCGCCCAGGGCCGCCAGCAGGTGTTGCTGCACCTGCTGTCACCGGCACGGCGCCCGGTGCAGGTGACCCAGGACCTGGCCAATTTCTGGCGCAGCACCTACGCCGAAGTGAAGAAGGACCTCAAGGGCCGCTACCCCAAGCACTACTGGCCGGACGACCCGCTGGTGGCCGAAGCCACCGCGCGGGCCAAACCGCGCAAGTAGCCGCTAGGGCGGCGTCGGCAACAGCAGGCGCGCGCTCAGCGGCAGGTGATCGGAAATCTGCAGGGTGTCCTGCTGCAGCACCCGGGCGCTCAGGCGCTGCAGCTTGGGGCTGTGGAACAGGTAGTCCAGGGTGCGGTCCGGGCCGTTCAGGCGCGGGTCGTTGGGGTAGTGGGTCAGCCAGGCGCTGCGCTCGGCACCACCGGCTTCGGCGTTGCTGGGGATCATCGGATACTTGTCCCACAGCAAGTGCAGGTCGCTGTCGGCGCCATAGTGCTGGCGCTGCTCGGGGGTGAGCCGGCGGTACTGGCCCAGCGGCAGCAGGTTGAAGTCGCCACCGATAAGCCACGGCGTGCCCTGGCTTTCCAGCTTGTCGAGCAGCGCGCCGAGCTGGCGCACCTGCTGGCGCTGGATATCGCTGCCGGGAACGAAGGGCGCCAGGTGCGTGTTGAGCACCGCCAGCGAGCCGCCATCACGCAGCGGCAGGTAGCTGGCCAGCACCGCCTGTTGCGGCTGCAGCAGGCGGCTCAGGGCGTTGTCGGGGGCCGAGGGCAGGGCCAGGCGTTCGGCCTGCTGGATGGGGTAGCGGCTCAGGGTCGCCAGGCCGCGGCCGACGCTGCCGAACACATGCCGGTCGGGCACGAAGTCCGCCTTCCAGTCGTAGGCCTGCACCGCACAGGGGTAGAGGTCGGCCAGGCGCTCGCGCAGCAGGGCCAGCTGGTCCTGGTAGGCGCTGGCCTTGGCGTTGGTGTCCAGTTCCTGCAACAGCACGATGTCGGGGTTGTCGGCGCGGATCACCCGCGCCACCTCGTCGAGGTTGAACGCCAGGTCCTGTTCGGTAGGGAGGGTGTCACTGCCCCGGCCTTCGTCATACCAGAACACGTAGCCCTTGCCGGCCAGGTACTGGATGTTCCAGCTCATGACCTTGAGCATCTGGCCCGGCACCAGCGGCGTGGCCGTGCCACGGCAGGCCACCGGCAGGGCCTCGCGCGGCTCGGGTTGCCAGCTCAGGTGACTGGCCAGCAGCCACAGCAGGGCAAGTATCAGCAGCAGGGTCAGCAGGGCATTGCGCAGTAGTCGGATCATCGGCTCGGCTTGGCGTCGCAGGTGAACCCGCAGCATACCCGAGCCGTTCGTCGCCTGCTTGGTTCAGCTCGGGTCGCGGGCCAGCGGCGGCTCGGTGACCAGCATGAACATGCGAAAGCTCACCAGGGTGCTGAACAGGGTGAGGAAGCCGTTGAAGCTGCCCACCAGCAGTTCCAGCCACAGCTCGGGCTCTTCGCCGATCAGGCTGCGGGTCAGCGCATCGATCAGCCATAACGGGATCATGGCCACGATCATGCACACCAGGATCTGCCAGAAGTGGCCCTTGCACAGCTCGAAGCTCTGACGCATGGCCGGCAGCGGTTGCAGGCCGCGCAGCACAAGCAGGTACTCGGCGAACACCAGGTTGACCATCACCCAGATGCCCGGAAGGATGAACAGCGCGCAGCCGGCCACGATCAGCAGCAGGCAGACGATCATCAGCAGCGCGAACGAGGGCCACAGGCGCAGCGACATGGCCAGCAGGTCGCGCTTGCGCGGCTCTTCACCCTGGCTGCGGGCGTCCAGGTAGAGGATCAGTGCGCCGCTGTAGAGCGGGTAGAACACCAGGCCCAGCAGCATGCCGTAGGCCAGGGTACGGGTCTGGCTGCCGAACTGTGCATAGATCGCCTGGGCCAGCAGCGTTTCGATGACGATCAGCGGCAGGCACAGCTTGGCGATGCTCAGCAGGTGGCGGCGGAAGAAATACAAGGAGTCTTGCAGAACGCTAAGCGGATTCATCAGTCGATATCGCAGTGACAGAGCAGGCCGCTACTTTAGCCCAGCGGTCGAACCTGAACAAAGTTTCATGCCGCGGGCCGATTGAATCGCCCATGCTGGAACCCCATCTAGTGCTCACCTGTAATCCCCCGGCTATCCAGTGAGGTCGCCCCATGAACCACGAAGAACAAACCTTGATCGACGGCCTGTTCGGCCGCCTCAAGCAAGCCGAGAGCGAAGGCGCACCGCGTGATGCCCAGGCCCAGGCGCGCATTGCCGAGCACCTGCAGCAACAGCCGTCGGCCCCTTACTACATGGCCCAGGCGATTCTGGTGCAGGAGGCCGCGCTCAAGCGCCTCGATGAACAGAACAGGCAATTGCAGGCCGATCTGAACCAGGCCCGCGCACAGGTGGCGGCCACTGCGCCGAGCAGCGGCGGCTTCCTGTCGAGCATCTTCGGCGGGGGGGCACGGCAACCCGAGCCGCAGCCGCAGCGCGCGGCCCAGCCGGCCCCGGCACCTGCCACCAGTGGTGGCGGCTGGCGTGAACCGGCCAGCGGCTTTGGCGGGCCCGGCGTGGCCCCTCAGCAGCAGGGTTTCAACGCCGCGCCCCAGGCCGCACCGGCCCGCGGCGGCGCCAGCAGCTTTCTGGGCGGTGCACTGCAGACCGCCGCCGGCGTGGCAGGCGGGGTGATGCTGGCGCAGGGCATCAGCAGCCTGTTCGGCCATCATTCGTCGCAGCCCCAGGAAGTCACCGAGATCATCAACGAAGCCCCGGCACCGGCCAGCGACAGCGGCTGGGGCGGCAACGACGAGCAGCGCCTGACCGCCGACAACGGTGGCTACGGCAATGATCAGGGCGGCTTCATGGACACCGACTACGGTGACGATGGCGGCGGCTTTTTTTCGGACGACGATTCCTTCGTCTGAGCCGCGCACATACCCGTACTGCCGTCAGGCTGGCATACTGGGCGCCGAAACGGCCCCGGTATGCGGGGCCGGCCCCTGGCGTGACGAGGAAGTGCGGTGAAGAAGATTGCGGTGTTCGCCGATGTCCAGAACCTCTACTACACCGTGCGCCAGGCCTATGGTTGTCATTTCAACTACGCCGCCTTCTGGGCGCGCGTCAGCCAGGACGGCGAGATCGTCGAGGCGGTGGCCTATGCCATCGACCGCGGCGACAGCAAGCAGCAGCAGTTTCAGCAGATCCTGCGCAACCTCGGTTTCACGGTCAAACTCAAACCCTATATCCAGCGCAGCGACGGCTCGGCCAAGGGCGACTGGGACGTGGGCATCACCCTGGACGTGATCGACGCCGCCTCGCGGGTCGACGAAGTGGTGCTGGCCTCCGGCGATGGCGATTTCGACCTGCTGCTGGAACGGGTGATCAACCGTCATGGCGCCGAAGCGGTGGCCTATGGCGTACCGGGGCTCACCGCCAACTCGCTGATTCGCGCCGCCACCCGCTATGTGCCCATCGAAGGCGCACTCCTGCTCAAGCACTGAGAGCTACCCGAGGTTTTTGTGGAACGTATTGCGGTCATCGACTTTGAAACCACCGGCATCTCGCCGGGTGCCTACTGCCGCGCCACCGAAGTGGCGGTGGTGATGCTCGAACGCGGGCGCATCGTCGATCGCTACCAGAGCCTGATGAATGCCGGCGTGCCGGTACCGGCCTTTGTCGCCGGGCTGACCGGCATCACTACCGCCATGCTGCGCGGTGCGCCGGCCAATGCGCAGGTGATGAACGAGGTGGCCGAGTTCGTCGGCAGCACGCCCTTGCTGGCGCACAACGCCTCGTTCGACCAGAAGTTCTGGGACTACGAACTGAGCCTGATCGGACGCTCGCGGGTGCAGTCGTTCGCTTGTTCGATGCTGCTCTCGCGGCGCCTGCTGCCGGCTGCGCCGAACCACAAGCTCGGCACCCTGACGCGCTGGGCCGGGCTGCCCGACACCGGCACCGCTCACCGGGCCATGGCCGATGCCGAGATGGCCGCCAACCTGGCCCAGCACCTGGCCGGCGAACTGCGCCAGCGCCACGGTATCAGCGAGGTGTCGCACCCGCTGTTCTGCAGCCTGCAGAAGGTCCCGGCAGCCAAGGTTGCCGAAACCCTCAAGCGCTACCGCTAGGCTTTCTTGCCGTTGCTGTCGAGCTGGCCGAGCGGCACCCGTCGCTCTACCGCGCTGGACAGGATGATCGAGGTCTTGCTGAACCCGAACTGCGCCACGTGGTTGATCAGCTCTTCGAGTTCCGGCATCGAGCCGACCGCCGCCTGCATGATCACGCACGGATCGCCGGTGACCCGGTGGCACTCGGTGATCTGCGGGATACGCGCCAGGTCCTCATAGGTCTGCTGGTTGCCGTGGCTGGCCAGGCGCAGCTCGATCACGCACTGGATCGGCAAGCCGATCCGGCTCATGTCGACCTTGGCCTGGTAGCCGGTGATGACCCCGCTGGCCTCGAGCTTGGCCACCCGTTCGGCCACCGCCGGGGCCGACAGGTTGACCTTGCGCGCCAGTTCGGCGAAGGAGGCGCGGCCGTTGTCGAGCAAGGCGGCGAGGAGCATGCGATCGTACTTGTCCATGGGGCGTGGGTACCAGGTGTTGAAACGATGGCGAAACGGGCAAACATCCGTTTTTTCGAAAGTATGGTGGCCGTATAAACAGGGTTTGTAACTTAAAATTACCCGTTTGGCTTTCTAAACTACAGCTCCAAAACCCTGATTTCGAGCCTCCCATGCCTGCCTCCCGTCGCTTTCCGCTGGTGCTGATCGGTGCCTTCCTGGCCTTGTACCTGGTGTGGGGGTCGACCTATCTGGTGATCCGTATCGGTATCGAGTCGTGGCCACCGCTGCTGATGGCCGGGGTGCGCTTTCTGATTGCCGGCAGCCTGCTGTATGGCTTTCTGCGCTGGCGCGGGGTGCCGGCGCCCAGCTGGGCGCAATGGAAGGCCGCCGGGGCCATCGGCATATTGCTGCTCAGCTGCGGCAACGGCGGCGTGACCCTGGCCGAACATGCGGGCGTGGCGTCCGGGGTCGCAGCCCTGGCGGTGGCGACCGTGCCGCTGTTCACCCTGGTGTTCGGGCGATTTTTTGGGCACCGCAACACGCGTCTGGAATGGGCCGGTATCGGCCTTGGCCTGGCCGGCATCGGCCTGCTCAACCTGGGCTCCAACCTGCAGGCCAGCCCGCTGGGCGCGGCGCTGATCCTGTTTGCTGCAGCGTCCTGGGCCTTCGGTTCGGTGTGGAGCAAGAGCCTGCCGCTGCCGGCCGGGCCGATGGCCAGTGCCGCCGAAATGCTGGTGGGCGGCGCGGCGCTGCTGCTGGGCAGCGTGCTCAGCGGTGAACGCATGACCCAGATGCCGACCGCTGCCGGCTGGGGGCGTTACTCTATCTGGTGTTCTTCGGTTCGATCCTGGCCTTCAGTGCCTACATGTACCTGCTCAAGCATGTGCGCCCGGCGGCGGCCACCAGCTATGCCTACGTCAACCCGGCGGTGGCGGTGCTGCTGGGCATCCTGTTCGCTGGCGAGCAGATCGGCGTGGAGGAGTGCGTGGCGATGGCGGTGATCATCGGCGCGGTGGTGTTGATCGGCGTTCCGCAATGGCGCAAGGTGCCGGCCAGCGTGGCCACCCCGGCTGACGCCTTGAGGGGTGAGTTGTCCAAGTGAAGCGTCGTATTGCCATGGCAGGCTTGTTGGTTGGGATGCTGTCCGGTTGTGATGAACAGGAAGTCGGCCTGGAGTTTCAGGTATCGGTTATCGACAATTACGCCCACGGCCATGCAGACCGGTATTACGCCGAAGCGGTCCGTAACCTGCTGGCCGAACAGCAGATCGACCTGGCCCGAGTGGAAATGTGGGCCGACGACGAGACCCATTGGGTGGTGAACCTGCGCATGCCAGGCGACGTATTGACCCCGGCGCGGCGTGAGGCTCTGCAGGCAACGGTCGACGCCGTGCTGGCTGCGCGCCAGGCAGTCACCGGCAACGTCACCCTGACCCTCGCGGATCAACCTGACCAGCCGATCGCGTTGCGGTTGGCCTTCCCCAACGATGTCGCGATCAAGAGCCATCCTACGCTCAGCGAAGCGATGCGCTCGCTGATCGAGAACACGGCGCGCGGCGAGGTCGATTGCCGGGTCCCGGTGAGGCTCAGGGCCAACCTGCCCTTCGAGGTGCTCGACTACAGTCAGGGCGTGATGACGCTGCGCACCCCGGACCAGAAGCTCAGGCGCACGCCGGTTCGCCTGGAATTCGCTGATGGCGGGTTGCGTAGTCAGGTAGCGCGCGGCCAGGTAGCCGTCAGCTTCAGCCGCGAGAAGGACCGCGACCACATGATCTTCGAACTGGGGTCGCTGGGCATGCACAGCTGGACGCCGATGTCGGCGCGCGATTCGAGCCTGAACGAGATCTACGGCCTGTGCCGTTCGCGCGCCAGCCAGCTGGGCAGGCCGCTGTCGCTGTTTGTCGGCAATGGCCTGGATCGCCTGACGTACGTGTACCTGCCGCCTGTGGATTGAAGCTCGGTGAACCCGCGCGAACAGGGTAAACTTGCGCCATTGCTGAATTCCCCAGACGGTATTGCCATGACATTCGCCAAACTTGGCCTGATTGAACCCTTGCTGCGCGCGCTCGAGCACCTCAAGTACACCACCCCGACACCGGTGCAGGCGGCGGCCATCCCGGCCGTGCTGGCCGGCCGCGACCTGATGGCGGCGGCGCAGACCGGCACCGGCAAGACTGCCGGCTTCGCCCTGCCACTGCTGCAGCGCCTGGTGATGGAAGGCGAGAAGGTCGCCAGCAACTCGGTACGAGCGCTGGTGCTGGTGCCGACCCGCGAGCTGGCCGAACAGGTGCACGCCAATATCGTCGAGTACGCCGAACACCTGCCGCTGCGCACCTACGCGGTGTACGGCGGGGTGAGCATCAACCCGCAGATGATGAAACTGCGCAAGGGCATCGACCTGCTGGTGGCCACGCCCGGGCGCCTGCTCGACCTGTTCCGCCAGAACGCGGTCAAGTTCAACCAGTTGCAGGCGCTGGTGCTCGACGAGGCCGACCGCATGCTCGACCTGGGCTTTGCCGAAGAGCTGCGCTCGATCTACGCGGCGTTGCCGGTCAAGCGTCAGACGCTGCTGTTTTCCGCAACCTTCTCCGACGAGATCCGCCTGATGGCCGGGCAGATGCTCGATGACCCGCTCAGCGTCGAGGTCAGCCCGCGCAACGTGGCGGCCAGCAGCGTCAAGCAGTGGGTCGTGCCTGTGGACAAGAAGCGCAAGCCCGAGCTGTTCATGCACCTGCTGCGCAAGCAGCGCTGGAAGCAGGTGCTGGTGTTCGCCAAGACCCGCAACGGTGTGGATGCGCTGGTGGAGCGCCTGCAGGCGCAGGGCGTGAACGCCGACGGCATCCATGGCGATCGCCCCCAGGCCACGCGCCAGCGTGCGCTGGACAGCTTCAAGGCGCGCGAGATCCAGATCCTGGTGGCCACCGATGTGGCGGCGCGCGGGCTGGATATCGACGACTTGCCGCTGGTGGTCAACTTCGATTTGCCGATCGTGGCCGAGGACTACATTCACCGTATCGGGCGTACCGGGCGTGCGGGCAATACCGGCGAAGCCATTTCGCTGGTGTGTGCCGACGAGGTGAACATGCTGTCGGCCATCGAGATGCTCACGCGCAAGACCTTGCCGCGCCATGAAGAGCCGGATTTCGTGCCGGAGCACCGGGTGCCGGAAACCGACGCCAGCGGGCAGGTGGTGAAGAAGCCGAAGAAACCGAAGAAGCCCAAGCAGGGCAGCGGCAAGGGCAGCCTGGGGCGCTGGACCGACAGCGGGGATACCCCCGCAGCCGCGCCGCAGGTCAAGCCGGTGCGCAAGGTGCCGACGTTCAATACCGGGCCGCGCAAGCGCAAGCCTTGATTGGGCACGGGCTGCGCTGCAGCCCTTTCGCCGGCAAGGCCGGCTCCTACAAGGGCTGTGCGTACCCTATAGGCGCCGGCCTCACCGGCGCAGCCACTCCAGCACCCCCAACCCCGCCCTTCGCCCACTGGCAAAGCACGCCGTCAGCAGGTAGCCGCCGGTCGGTGCCTCCCAGTCGAGCATCTCGCCCGCACAGAACACCCCCGGCAACCGGGTCAGCATCAGGTGCCGATCCATCGCCTCGAACTTCACGCCGCCGGCGCTGCTGATCGCCTCGTCCAGCGGGCGCGGTCGTACCAGCGTGATCGGCAACGCCTTGAGCGCTGCCGCCAGGCGCGCCGGGTCGGCAAACACCCCGGGCCCGGTCAGCTCGCGCAGCAGCGCCGCCTTCACCCCGTCCAGGCCCAGCTGACCGTGCAGGTGCCTGGCCATCGAGCGCGAACCACGGGGTTTGCGCAGCGCCGCCTCGATCTTGTCCACAGGCCGGTTCGGCAGCAGGTCGAGCAGCACCGTCGCGCTACCTTCGCGGTTGATCGCTTCACGAATCTGCGCCGACCAGGCATACACCAGGCTGCCCTCGACGCCGCCCTCGGTCAGCACGAACTCGCCCAGGCGCGGCGCCTGGCCGGCCAGGCTCAGGGCGATGTTCTTCAGCGGTGCACCGGCGAACCTGCCCTTGAGCACGTCGCTCCAACCCGTTACCTCGAAGCCGCTGTTGGCTGCCTGCAGCGGCGAGATTTCCACACCCCGCGCCTGCAGCCAGGGCAGCCAGGCAGCGTCCGAGCCTAGCCGCGCCCAGCTGCCGCCGCCCAGCGCCAGCACCACGGCATCGGCCTGCACGCTCACCTCGCCCTGTGGACAAGTGATCCGCAGGGCGCCGTCGGCATCCCAGCCGTGCCAGCGATGCCGGGTGTGGATAACTACCCCGGCATCGCGCAGGCGCTTGAGCCAGGCGCGCAGCAGCGGGGCGGCCTTCATGTCGCGCGGAAACACCCGGCCGGATGTCCCGACGAAAGTGTCGATGCCCAGGCCGTGTATCCATGCCCGCAGTGCGTCGGCATCGAAGCCGTCGAGCAGGCGCGCGATGTCGTGTTCGCGTTCTGCATAGCGTGAGATGAACGCGGGGTAGGCTTCGGAATGGGTGATGTTCATGCCGCCCACGCCCGCCAGCAGGAACTTGCGCCCCACCGAGGGCATGGCGTCGTACAGGTCTACCCGCACACCGGCCTGGCTGAGGACCTCGGCGGCCATCAGCCCGGCCGGCCCGCCTCCGATAATGGCAACGTGGGGGGCGGTGGTTGGGGGAGTATCGGTCATGGGCGGCTGCAGGCTGGGGATAAAAGAGCGGGCATTCTACCCGACACGGCCCCGCCCAGGCACTGTACAAAAAACGATCAGTACGGTGCAGGCCCCGTGCCACAAGGGCCGGATGGGCTTGCGCTCAGGTTATCCACAGGCAGCTCCACAGTCATTGTGGGTAATCGAGTACCCGTTGTGCGCTGTGGTGCAGGATGCCGTGGCGTCGGGCCAGGGCGTGGCGGTCCTTGCTGTAGCCGCCGCCGATCAGGCCAACCACCGGGATATCGCGCCCCAGGCAGTGGCGCAGCACGGCTTCGTCGCGGGCAGCGACGCCTGCGTCGGTCAGTTGCAGGTAGCCCAGCGCATCGTCCTTGTGCACGTCCACGCCGGCGTCGTACAGCACCAGGTCGGGCTGGTACAGCGGCAACAGGTAGTTCAGCGCGTCGTGCACCACCTTCAGGTAGTCGGCGTCGCCCATGCCGCGCGGCAACGGGATGTCCCAGTCGCTCTGGGCCTTGCGTGCCGGAAAGTTCTGTTCGCAGTGCAGCGACACGGTGATCGCGTCCGGGGTGTCGTGCAGGATGCGCGCGGTGCCATCGCCCTGGTGCACGTCGCAGTCGAAGATCAGCACCCGGTGCACGCGCCCGGCTTCGAGCAGGTAGCGGCTGATCACCGCCAGGTCGTTGAAGATGCAGAAGCCGGCCGGGTGATCGTAGTGGGCGTGGTGCGTGCCGCCGGCCAGGTGGCAGGCGATGCCATGCTGCAGGGCCTGTTCGGCGGCCAGCAGCGAGCCGCCGACCGCGCGCACGGTGCGCCGTGCCAGCGCTTCGCTCCAGGGCAGGCCCAGGCGACGCTGGTCTTCGCGGCTCAGGTCGCCATTCATGTAGCGCTCGATGTAGCCCCGCTCGTGGGCCAGGGCGAGGATGTCGCTGGGGCAGAGCTCGGGGCGCAGCAAGGCCGCATCGGTGGTCAGGCCGCTGTCGACCAGGTGGTCGCGCAACAGGCGGAACTTGTCCATCGGGAAGCGGTGCCCGGCAGGAAACTCCGGGCTGTAGTCGTCGTGGTAGATCAGGGGCAGGGGCATGGCAGCTTCTAACCGGGGCAGGCCTCGATCTTGCCAGTTGCTGTACAGCCAGCGCCAGCGATCTACACTGCGCGCAGGTTCTCGACAGGGGTGCACCCATGCTGGCTTCCTGGACGTTCTGGGCGATTCTGTCGGCGATATTCGCCGCCTTGACCGCCATATTTGCCAAGGTTGGCGTGACCGGCATCAATTCGGACTTCGCCACCCTGCTGCGCACGGTGGTGGTGCTGGTGAGCCTGGCGCTGATTCTGTTCGCCACCGGCCAGTACCAGTCACTGGGGTCGATCTCGCCGCGCAGCTACCTGTTCCTGCTGCTGTCGGGGCTGGCCACCGGCGCCTCGTGGATCTGCTACTTCCGCGCCCTGCAGCTGGGGCAAGCCTCGCAGGTAGCGCCTGTGGACAAACTCAGCGTGGTGCTGGTGGCGGTGCTCGGCGTTACCCTGCTGGGCGAGCGGCTCGACCTGCGCCAGTGGGGCGGCATCAGCCTGATCACTCTGGGCGTAGTGATGCTGGCATGGCGTTAGCGCGCAGAGGTGTTGCCGGTAACTCCAGCGGTGCCTGCAGCGCGGTGCGGCCATAGAAGCACAGCGCGGTCGGCAGGCAGGTCAGCCAGACGAAGATCCCCGCCCAGAAGGTGTGCGACATGTAGTGCCAGCCCTGCATCACGCGGGTGGTGCCGTACACCATGCCCAGCAGCACGATGAACCCCAGCAGCTTGCGTGCGTGCACCCAGCGCCAGCGGCGGGCCACGAAGTACAGCGCCATCAGGGTGAAGCCGCTGGAGGCATGCCCGCCGGGCCAGCAGCGCCCGTCACCGGCCTTGTGCAGCAGGTCGAACTGTTGGTACCACTCCAGGCGCGGATGGGTACCGCCGTAGAATGTGGTCTCTACCGGGCAGTACACCCCGGTGTGGCTCTTGAGGTAGTGAATGATGGCGGTGCACAGTGCGAATGCCACCACCACGAACAGCAGGTCGCGCCGGTGCCGGGTGGTGAAGCGCAGCACGCCGGCAATACGGCTGCGTTGCAGCAGCCGGGTGGCGGCGGCCTGCGGATGGCGGGCGAAAAGCGGCCACACGAAGGACAACAGGGCGCCGATCAGTGCGGCTTCGCCTGTCCAGTTGGGCAGGACGCGGGGCCACTTGTGGGTCACTTTCTCGAACCAGGCGTCGTGCAGCAGGGTGAACTGGCCGCTGGCCGGGTCGATGAACAACTGGCTGAACCAGCGGTCGAGGCCGGTGAGGTCGAAGGCCACGAACACGACCAGTGCCAGCAGCAGGGGCAGGCCCAGGTGGGTGAGGTAGAACGACTGGCGTGGCGACATGCTCATTGCTCCGCCCTGGCCAGCAGCTTGCGCCATTCGGGGGCGTTCATGCGGCCGAGGATTCTCGGTTTGCCGCTGGCGCCCACCGAGACGAATACGGCTTCGGCGTAGGCGCTGGAGCGTTCGCCACCGGGCACGTTCAACTGGCGTTCGAGCTGGTCGATGCAGCCGCTGTGGGTCACCAGCACCAGGTTGCGCTCGGCGGCCTTGCGCGCCAGGGCGTTGTCGGCGAACCCCTTGTTGCATTGCTGCAGCCAGTCCTCACTGGCTGCCAGCTTGCCGAACATGAAGTGTGCGGTTTGCTGGGTGCGGGTCAGGGGGCTGGCCAGTATGTCGGCATGCTCCAGGCCCAGGCGCTGCAGCCCTTCGCCCACCTGCGCCGCAGCCTGGCTGCCCGCCTGGGTGATACCTTGCGGATCATCCAGGCACGGGTTGCGCGAGCGGTCGCAACGCTCGGCATGCCGCACCAGCACGATGACTTCACCTTTGGCCCAGTCGGCATACACACCGCTGTTGCGCATCTGTCTTTCGCTACCCAGGTCCACGATCGCCAACCCTCTGACCAGCCACAGGCTTGAAACGGCCAGTGCAAGCAAGGTGCACAGGCCCAGCAGGAACGTCGCCGAAGGCAGGCGTCGTCGTCGCCCCGGACGGGCTGGGATCAAGGTCTGGTCGAGTACTGCATCGTGCAACATGGGGCCGCTCCGGCTACCGCGAGAATGTCTGCACGGTAAGCAACGGCCTGTGGTGAATCGGTGAAGGCGATGTGAAAGCCTTGTGGGGCAAGGGGCCAACAGCACGTTGCAGTTTCAATTCCATGAAGTAACAAGCCCAATCTCGGGCCTGGTGGCACTGGACGGCGATCGGCGTGTCAGCGGCCTGGAGCTGGGCGCCACCGGGCGCATCACCGATGCCTGGGCGGTGTGGGCCGGCTACACCTACCTGGATGCCGAAGTGGTGAAGGCCGGTGGCAACGGCGTCAACGACGGCACCAGCCCACGTTCATCGCGCCCGACAGCTTCAGCCTGTGGACCTCCTACGACATCGATGCACGCAGGGGCAGTCGGGGCTGGCGCCAACTACATGGGCCTGCCTACGCTGTACACTGCAAGGCAGTGATCACGGAGCAGGCAATGACCCCGATACTTGAACTGGAGAGCGCGCGGCTGCGGCTGCGCCAGTGGCAGGACGACGACCTCGCCGAGTTCGCCGCCCTGTGTGCCGACCCACTGGTGATGCAGTACTTCCCGGCGCCGCTGAGCCGGGTCGAAAGCGCCGCACTGATTGGCCGCATCCGCGGCCATTTCGCCGAGTACGGGTTCGGCCTGTGGGCCCTGGAGCGCCAGGACAGCGGGGCGTTCATCGGCATGACCGGCTTGCTCAATGTGAGCTTCGATGCGCCGTTCACCCCGGCGGTGGAGATCGGCTGGCGCCTGGCGCGGCGCCACTGGGGCCAGGGCTTCGCCAGCGAGGCGGCCTGGACCTGCCTGCGCTGTGCGTTCGCCCAGCTGGGCCTGGACGAAGTGGTGTCGTTCACTACCCAGGGCAATCTGCCGTCGCAGAAGGTGATGCAGGCCATCGGCATGCAGCCCGATCCGCTGGGCGACTTCGAGCACCCGCGCCTCGAGCCCGGCCACCCCTTGCGCCCCCACGTGCTGTACCGGATCAACCGCGCCCAGTGGCAGGCCACCTTGCATGGCTGAATCGCAGAACATACAGGCCGCCAATGACAAACCCTGTATTATTTGCGCCCTGGGCCTTGCTTTGGAGAATCTCGAATGAGCCACGTGTTGGACGATCTGGTCGACCTGTTGAGTCTGGAGGCGATCGAGGAAAACCTGTTCCGCGGACGCAGCCAGGACCTGGGCTTTCGTCAGCTGTACGGGGGCCAGGTACTGGGCCAGTCGCTGTCGGCGGCCAGCCAGACGGTCGAAGAGGCGCGCCACGTGCATTCGTTGCACGGCTATTTTCTGCGTCCGGGCGATGCGTCGATGCCGGTGGTGTATTCGGTGGACCGCGTGCGTGACGGCGGCAGCTTCAGCACCCGCCGGGTGACGGCGATCCAGAAGGGCCAGCCGATCTTCACCTGCAGCGCCTCGTTCCAGTACGACGAGGAAGGCTTCGAGCACCAGGGCCAGATGCCCCAGGTGGTCGGCCCCGAGAACCTGCCGTCGGAAGTGGAACTGGCCGAGCGCATGGCCGATCAGTTGCCCGAGCATATTCGCGACAAGCTGCTGTGCGCCAAGCCCATCGAAGTGCGCCCGGTGACCGAGAAGGACCCCTTCAACCCCAAGCCCGGCGACCCGGTGAAGTACGCGTGGTTTCGTGCCGACGGCAACCTGCCCGACTCCCAGGCGCTGCACAAGTACATGCTGGCATACGCCTCGGACTTCGGCCTGCTGACCACTTCGCTGATGCCCCATGGCAAGTCGGTGTGGCACCGCGACATGCAGCTGGCCAGCCTCGACCATGCGCTGTGGTTTCACGGCAACCTGCGCGCCGATGACTGGCTGCTGTATGCCATGGACAGCCCGTGGGCGGGCAATGCGCGCGGCTTTGCCCGTGGCAGCATCTTCAATCGCGCCGGGCAGTTGGTGGCCTCGTCGTGCCAGGAAGGCCTGATTCGCCATCGCAAGGACTGGGCATGAGCCTGCGCTCGATTCGTCACTGGGTGTTCGACATGGACGGCACCCTGACCGTTGCCGTGCATGACTTTGCGGCCATTCGCGTGGCGCTGGACATCCCAGCGCAGGACGACATTCTTACCCATCTGGCGGCCCTGCCTGCGGCAGAGGCGGCGGCCAAGCATGCCTGGCTGCTGGAGCACGAGCGCGAACTGGCAGTGGCCTCGCAGGCGGCGCCGGGGGCGGTGGCGCTGGTGCGCGAGCTGGCGGCGCGGGGCTGCCGGCTGGGGATCCTGACGCGTAATGCGCGCGAGCTGGCGCATGTGACGCTGGAGGCGATCGGCCTGGCCGACTGCTTCCCGGTGCAGGACATCATCGGCCGCGACGAGGCTCCGCCCAAGCCGCACCCGGGCGGGCTGCTGCAACTGGCCCAGGCGTGGGACGTGGCACCGGCGCAGATGGTGATGGTCGGTGACTATCGCTTCGATCTGGACTGCGGGCGGGCGGCGGGTGCGCGCACGGTGCTGGTGAATGTGCCGCAGAACCCGTGGCCGCAGCTGGTGGATTGGCATGCGGCTGATTGTGGGGTGTTGCACGGGATGCTGGAGTAGGTCCGTGCGGGCCTCTTCGCCGGCCTTGCCGGCGAAGAGGCCCGGATCATCGACCCAGGCCTTCGATCAGAACGCCCAGCGCGTAGTCAGCATCAGGTTGCGCGCTTCGCCATAGTAGGTGGTGTCGAAGTTGCCCAGCCCGGCCAGGTAGCGTTTGTCGAACACGTTGTTGGCGTTGAGCGTGAAGCTCAGGTGGTCGTTGTACTGGTAGCGGCCCATCAGGTCGACCAGGGTGTAGCCACCCTGCTTGATGAAGGTGTAATCCTTCACCGTAGGGCTGTAGATCTGGCCGTAGAACGCGCTCTGCCAGTTCACCCCGCCACCCACCGTGACCTTGTCCAGCGCTCCCTGCAGGCGGTAGGTGGTGAACAGCCGCAGCAGTTGCTCAGGCTTGGTGGTGCTCATCGGCGAGCCGAAGATGCGCTGGTGGTCCTTGTCGCGAGAGCGCGCATAGGTATAGCCGGCCGACAGGTTCCAGCCCTCCTGCAGTTCGCCGGCAATCTCCAGCTCCACGCCCTCGGTGGTTGCGCCGCGGGTAGCCTTGTAGATCCCCTCGTTGGTGTTGGTGGTGCCGGTCTGCACCGCCACGTTGTCCTGCTCGATGCGGAACAGCGCCAGGCTGGCATTGAGCCGCCCCTCGAAGTAGGCCGCCTTCAGCCCTGTCTCGTAGCTGTCGCCCTCCACCGGATCCAGCGGGGTGCGGTTTGCGTCCTTGTAGGTCTGTGGCTGGTAGATCGAGGTGTAGCTGGCATACACCGAGTAGGTGTCGTCCAGGTCATACACCACGCCGGCATACGGGGTCACCACGCCATGCTGCTTGTAGCCGGCCTGGTTGTCGCTGAAGTACACCGGGTTGAGGCCGTCGTAATCGTAGTTGTCGTTGTACTTGAAGGTGCTGACGCGGGTGCCGAGGATCAGCGACAGGTCGTCGGTGGGGCGCAGGCGGGTAGCGATGTACGCGCCGTTCTGGCGCTTGGTCTGCTCGTACTTGCCGTTTTTCGGGAAGTCCGGCACGCCGATCTTGCCGTTCCATTCGTAGATGTTGCCCGGTGTGCCGCCCAGGCTGGTGTCCCAGGTGGCACCGGTCTGGCGCGAGTTGGCCGCGTTGAAACCCATCACCAGGTCGTGCTGGCGGCCCAGCAGGGTGAAGGGGCCGGACAGGTTGATGTCGGCCGTGTTCTGCACCCGGTGACCTTCCCAGCGGCCCCAGAACATGAACATGCCTTCGCCCGTGGCACGGTCGGGATTGCCGCCGCTGGCCGAGGCCAGGCGCGTGTCGTGGTCGCTCTGCAGCTGGTTGACGCTGAGCTTCAGGCTCCAGTCGTTGGCCAGCGCCTGCTCCAGCGAGGCGAAGTAGGTACGGTTCTGGAAGTCGCGACGGCTCCAGTCGGCCCCCGGGTTGAACCGGCGCGAAAAGTCGGTGCGTCCGCCATCGGCGAAGTACACCGGGTTGCCGGTCCAGGAGGTGCCGCGCGGGGTGGTGGTCTGCTGGTCGATACCCACGGTCAGCAGGGTGCCGGGGGTGACGTCGACTTCGAGGATGCCGTAGTACACCTCTTTCTTCTGCTGGTAGTGGTCCTGGTAGCCCTTCCTGTCCTGCTGCGCGCCGACGAAGCGCCCGCGCACGCTGCCGCTGTCGTTCAACGGGCCGGAAACATCGCCTTCGCCACGATAGTCGTCCCAGCTGCCGGCGCTGCCCGACAGCGAGGCCTGGAACTGCGCGGTGGGTTTCTTGCGGATCAGGTTGACGGTGGCCGAAGGGTCGCCGGAGCCGGTCATCAGGCCGGTGGCCCCCTTGAGCACTTCGACGTGGTCGTAGATCGCCATGTCGACATGCGCGGTGCCTTCATCGTACACGCCGTCGTAGATGGTGTTGACGCCGTCGTACTGGAAGTTGGTGATGGCCAGGCCACGGCTGGAGAATTCGGTACGGTCGCTGTCGTAGGCCTGGGCGGAGACGCCGGGGGTGTTGCGCAGCACGTCGGTGATGCTCTGCGCGCCCTGGTCATCCATCTGCTGGCGGGTGACCACGGTGACCGATTGCGGGGTTTCGCGGATCGACAGCGGCAGCTTGGTGGCGGTGCGGGTGGCGGCGGTGGTGTAGGCGCCGGTGTTTTCGGTGGTCTCGCCAAGGTTATTGCTTTCGATGCTGGTGGCCCCCAGCTCGACGGCGCCGCCGTTGCCGGCTGGCACCAGCACGTAGCCGCCATTGGACTGGCGCTGGGCCTGCAGGCCGCTGCCCGCCAGCAGTCGCGCCAGGCCTTCATCGATGCTGTAGCTGCCCTGCAGGCCCGCCGATTGCAGGCCCTGGGTTTGCCGCGCATCGAACGACAGGGTGATGCTGGCGCGGGTGGCGAACAGGCTCAGCGCGGTGCCCAGCGGGCCTGCGGCGATCTGGAAGTGGGTGCTTGCGCTTTGTGCCAGGGCGTTTGACGGCAGCACCGCCAGCAACGGCAACGGTGCCAGCGGCAGGCTGAACAGGGCCAGGTGGACGGCGCGTAGCAGAGGGCGAGGCGCTCGCGGGCAAGGGGCGGACATGCAGGTTTTCCTTCGATTGGCTGGGCAGGGTCGCGGCTTTTTTTTCCGCTTTAACTGCGTAGCCGAATGAGAATGAAAATCGGCAACCCGGTTTTCGATGTTTTTTCAGACCGGCTCGACGCTCACCCAGTACCGCGTGAGGTAGCGCACCTTGACCGGCAGCGAGGTGCCCAGGTTCTGCAGGACGGTGTCGGTATCGTCAATGCGAAAGGCGCCGGACAGGCGCAGGTCGGCAATACGCTCATCGCAGCGCAGCAGGCCGGGACGGTAGCGGCGCAGCTCGCTGATGAAGTCGGCCAGGCGCCACTCGATCACGGTCAGCATGCCGTCGGTCCAGGCACCGGTGCCGGGGGCAGCGCTACCGACCGCTCCGAGCTGATGCGCGTCGAAGCTCACGCTTTGCCCGCTGTCCAGGCGCAGCACTTGCCCGGGCTGATCGGCGGGGCGGATCTCCACGGCGTGCTCCAGTACGCTGACCCGGCTCAGGCCGCCCTCGCTGTGCACGCTGAAACGGGTGCCCAGGGCGCGGATGCGGCCTTCCGGGGTTTGCACCAGGAAGGGCCGGCCAGCGGCGTCGGCGGCGGTTTGCACCATGATTTCGCCGCTGTACAGGCGCAGCAGGCGCTGCTGGCCGTCGAATTCGATATCCAGCGCGGTGTCGGTGTTGAGTTCCAGTTGACTGCCATCGGCCAGTGTCACGTGGCGGCGCTGGCCCTTGCCGGTACGCAGCCCGGCCATCAGCTCGCGGCCCGTGTCGCTTTCGCGCACGGCCCAGCCGGTGATGCCCACGCCCATCAGCAAGGCCAGGGTCTTGAGCACGGCGCGGCGTCGCGCGCGTACGCCGGCCAGGGTCGGCAGGGCCACGTCGGCGGGCAGGCGGCCAAGCTGGCGCTGCAGTTTTTCCACCCGCGCCCAGGCCTGGGCATGGGCCTGGCTCTTGCCCAGCCAGTCCCGCCAGGCCTGCACCTGGGCCTCGCTGGGCGGCGCGGCATTGAGCTTGACGTACCAGCTGGCCGCCGCCTCCAGGGTTGAATAGTCCAGGGGCTGGGCCATGTCAGTCGTCCGTCAGCAGCAGGCAGTGGGTCATGGCGCGGATCATGTGTTTTTTCACCGTGGTCACCGACACGCCCATGCGCTCGGCGGTGGCCACGTAGCTCAGGCCCTCGAGCTGCACCGCCAGGAAGATCTGCCGGGTGCGTTCGCCCATGCCGTCGAGCAGGGTATCGACGGCCACCAGGGTTTCGAGAATCAGCAGGCGCGTTTCGGGCGACTCGACGACGCGCTCCGGGCGGGTGGCCAGTTCGGCGAGGTAGGCCTGTTCCAGGGCCTTGCGGCGAAACTTGTCGACCATCAGCGCATGGGCGATGGCGCCCAGGTAGCTGCGCGGTTCACGAATGGTCTGGGCATTGCGTGCGGTCAGCACCCGGATGAAGGTGTCCTGGGCAAGGTCTGCGGCATCGCTGGCGTTGCCCAGGCGCGCGCGCAGCCAGCTTTTCAACCAACCGTTGTGTTCGCTGTAGAGCGCGTGCAGGGCAGCGTGATCGGGTGCGGGCATGGCGCGGAGGATACTGAGTAATTGATAATTAGTCGCATTATTGTGGTTTGCCGGCGGATTGTGCAAGTGCTGGTGCTTGACCTGCGTCAGGCACGGGCGAAGACTGGTTGACCCTTTACAGACACGAGCGAGGCGCTTCCCATGAGCCACAAGGCCATTTACGTTCAACCCGGCGGCGGATATGACAAGGTGCAGGTGGGCACGTGCGAAGCGCCGGCGCCGCAGGCGGGCGAGATCACCGTGCGCCTGCGTGCCAACTCGCTCAACTACCACGACTTTGCCGTGGTCAGCGGCATGTGGGGGCCTGCCGAGCCGCGCATTCCGATGGCCGATGGTGCCGGTGAAGTGGTGGCCGTGGGCGCCGGGGTGAGCGAGTTCGCTGTCGGTGATGCGGTGGTCAGCACCTTCTTCCCCGACTGGCTGGATGGCGCGCCGCTGATCGAAGGCTTTGCCACGGTGCCGGGCGATGGCATCGACGGCTATGCCCGCGAGCAGGTGACGGCCCGTGCCACTTCGTTTACCCATGCGCCCAAAGGTTGGAGCCATGCCGAAGCGGCCACGCTGACCACTGCGGGCTTGACCGCCTGGCGTGCGCTGATGGCCGACGACGCACTCAAGCCAGGCGACACGGTGCTGGTGCAGGGCACCGGCGGGGTGTCGATCTTCGCCTTGCAGTTCGCCAAGCTGGCGGGCGCCACGGTGATCGCCACCTCCTCCAGCGACGCCAAGCTCGAACGCCTCAAGGCCCTGGGCGCCGACCACCTGATCAACTACCGCACCACCCCGGCCTGGGGCGAGCAGGTGCGCAGCCTGACCCACAATCGTGGTGTGGACCATGTGATCGAGGTGGGCGGCCCGGCCACGCTGGAGCAATCGATGATTGCCGCGCGCATTGGCGGGCACATCTCGTTGATCGGTATCCTCACCGGCGTAGCGGGGCAGTTGCCGCTGGTGCAGGCGCTGGTGCGCCAGTTGCGCCTGCAGGGGGTACTGGTAGGTAGCCGTGCCCAGCAGCAGGCCATGGTGCGTGCCATCGACGCCAACGGCCTTCGCCCGGTGATCGACAAGCACTTTGGCCTGGAGCAGATCGCCGATGCGTTCCGCTATCAGGAAACCAACCAGCATTTCGGCAAGATCGTGCTGGATATCTGAGGCACGCCCCGACACGACAAAGCCCGCTTCTGGCGGGCTTTGTCGTGTCTGATACGAGGAAATCAGGTAAGGCGGGTAGGCAGTTTCCTCAATTGGGATGAGAGGTGTCTTGACCACTGTGGGGCTGCTGTTCACAGCGGTTCATCTGGGGTTTCCTGGCGCGCCTGAGTGATCAACGGTAACGGAAGCCGAGTGAAGTTCGATAACGGGAATCCGCTGGCGATGATCAACTTGCATAAGCCACATCCCGGCAACGAGCTGAAGGCTTACATCAGATGCCAGGTTATTGAACACTTGAAAGCCGGAGGGTTGATTTGATGGGCATACTGTTGCATTACAGGGGGGTATCACGGCTCCATTGAAGCCAGCCCAGAAGACAACTGTCTATACGGCAAGGTGCAGTTCATCCGGGCTCTGGTGAGCTATGAAGGAGAGACTGTGGCACAGTTGGACGCGGCATTTCGCGAGGCCGTGGATGACTATCTACACACATGTGCAACCTTGCATCAGGCTCCCGAAACCCCATGTAAAGGCTCATTCAATGTGAGGGTTGGCCATGACCTGCATTTGGCCGCCAGTGTGGTTGCCAACCGGCAGAGTATTTCGCTCAACGACCTGACGCGCCGGGCATTGACCGCCTACCTGAGTCACCATGAGTAGTACGATACGCTTGCAGCGCGCCTGAATACGCGCCACGACAAAGCCCGCTTCTGGCGGGCTTTGTCGTGTCTGGCGGTTGAGGTCAGAAGTCGTAGCGCACGTTGGCGGTAAAGGTGTCGGCATCGAAGCCGCTGCTGGTCAGGTAGTTGTACGACCCACCCACGCTCCAGGCACCGACGCGGTAGGTTGCGCCCAGGCCCAGCTCGTAGCTGTCGCGCGCCGGGGTGGCGCCGCGGGTGGTGAATGGCGTGCCACCCAGCACGAAGGTGGAGGTGGTGCCGGCCTTGTCGCCGATGAAGTCATGCCAGGCCATCAGCTTGGCTTCCGGCTCCAGGCTGCCCACGCCCAGGTCGAAGGCGGCTGCCAGGCGTGCGCCCAGGCCCATCTCGCCGATTTCGTAACGCTGGCTGCCGACGTTGAGCGCCGCCGAGCTGCCTTTTTCACGGTACGAGTCGATCGAGACATTGGCGTAGCGCGCGCCGATCTGCGGCTCGAGCACTACCTGGCGGTCGAGCTGGAAGGTGTAGCCGGCCAGCGCGTTGACGCCGAAGATCTCGCTGTCGTAGTCGGCCTTGGCGCGGCTGCCGGCGATGTAGCGTTTGGACTCGTTGTCGTTCCAGCCGTACATCACCGAAGCGTCGACGAAGTAGTTGTCGAGGGTCCAGTTGCCGTACAGGGTCAGGGCATGGCCGCTGACATCGGTCTTGTTGCCCCGGTCGGATTTGACGTCGCTGGTCAGGTAGCTGTACGCCAGGCCCACGGTGGTGTCGGGGTCGAGCTTGCCGTCGGCGCCCACGGCGATGCCGTTGGTGTTGGCATCGTAACCGTCGATACCGTGGCGACGATCCTGATCGGCATCGCTGGACAGTGCCTGCACCCATACGCCAGTGCCCGACAGGCCTTCACCGGACGACAGGCCGTTGCGGGCATTGCTGGAGCGGCGGGTGACGGCGTTGCCCACCAGGGTCTGGCTGCTGGTGGCGGCATTGATCACGCCGCGGCTGACATCCGGGGTCAGGGTTTCGGCGAGACTGGCCAGCTGCGCATCGCTGCTGGCGTTGGCGAAGGCCTGGAATACCGGATCGCTTTCGCTGAGCTGGCCCATCACGGCGTTCTTGAACGGTTGTATTGCATTGACTGCATTGCGCGAAGCACGGGCGCCGAGCAGGTTCTGCTCGATCGCTTCATCGCTGCGGGTTGCGACCAGCGCCTTCACATCCTGGCCCTCGATGCCGAAGTTTTTCACTTCGAGCAGCGCCGAGGACGAGACCACCGACAGGTTCTGCGCTTCTTCCCAGGTGCCGGAGTTCAGCAGGGTGTAGCGGGTGCCCTGGGCCGGGGTGCGGAAGTCGTCGGAGCGGGCTTGCAGCTCGATCTGGCTACCTGCGGAGAAGTAGGTGTTGCCGGTCACCTTGAGGATCGGTGAATCGGGCAGGGTCGTGTTGTCCAGCAGCAGACGCAGGCGTGCGGTGTCGCTGTCGAGGTCGAGATCGCCGTCCAGCGTGGTGTGCGGCGCCAGCAGGGTGAGGGTGCCACCGTCGATGTCCACGTAGCCGGCACGGATGGTCGAACCGTCGAAAGCCACGTCGCCTTTGACCAGCACGCCACTCAGCCCCAGCAGATCACCTTTTACCTGGCCGCCGGACCAGTAGAAGTACGACTGCGCGTTGCTGTCTTCGGCCAGAATCGCCGCAGTGCCGCCTTCGAGCAGGCCGGCGGTCTGGGTGATCGAAAACAGATTGCTGCCGCTCAGGTTGACCAGATGGATGCCGATGCCATCTGCCGAAATGGTGCCGCTGTTGTTGATGTTGCTTTTGTAGGGCGGGGTGATGGACCCGCTGAAGACGGCATTCTCGACTTCGATACCGGCCGAGTCGGCGCCACGCGCGGTGATGGTGCCGCTGTTGATGATGCTCGACTGGGTGGAGGTGATCATCATGCCGTTGGCGTTCTGGCCCGTCACGGCAATGCTGCCGCTGTTGATCACATCACCGGCAATATTGGCCAGGTACAGGTCCAGGCCCATGGCGCCTTCGCCGGTCACGTTGATGCTGCCCTGGTTGACCAGGTTGCCGCCGATGCTGGAATCGAGGGTGAGGGAAATGGCCGAGGGAATATCGGTGGCACTCGCCGCGCTGAGGTTGATCGCGCCGCTGTTGGTCAGGTTGCCCAGCACAGTGACATCGATCAGCTCGACGCCGGCGTTCTGCGATGTGCCGCTGAAGGTAGCGCTGCTGAAGGTATCGCCGGTATTGCTGTAGGCACCGGAGCTGAGGTCGTGATTCAAGTCGATAGCGGGCGAGGCATTGGCCGTGGCTGTAGCAGCGGCAATGGAAAGCGCCAGCAGTGAGCGGCGCAGCGATGCAGTATTCAAGAGGGTGTCCCTTCCAGGGTCGGAAACCGACGCGGGACAACCAGCGCATGCTGCGTCTGTATCGGCCATCCCTGCCGGCTTGTCAGTGAGTGCTGAATCAAGCGCTGGGTACTGTACAGGATGGTTGTAGGACAATTCAGCAGCAAAAGCCGGTCAGGCTGCTTTTCACGGAAAAAATGTGAATCAGCCTGCATCTGTAGGGAAAACAGGCAGATTGGCGGGAATTTAATGGGTCGTGTGGGGTCGACCGGTGTCGTCCTGGCGAAGGCCAGGACGTCTTGCAACCGCAATCAGGCGAAGCTGATGTTGATGCGCTGCTGGCCGTAAACGACTTTGGCGGCAGAGATCAGTTGATGCGGGATCTCCACGAACGGAATGTCGGAGTTGGTCAGGGCGATGTCCACCAGTTGCACCATGATCGAGTTCTTGCGCACCAGGATCACGTCCGACCAGTCGGTGTTGGTCATGGCCAGCGGGATGAAGTCGGAGCGCTTCATGAAGCTGCTCAAGGCTTCGAGCACGCCCAGGTTCTGCTTGGTGCCGTTGGGGCTGTGGCAGCAGTCGTTGAGCAGGATGAAGCCATCCGGGCCGACCAGTTCCTGGTAGTACATCAGGTCGCGCAGGATGAATTCGTACTGGTGGCTGGCATCGATGTACACCACGTCGAAGGTCTCGATGCCGGTACGCGGCTGGATCGCATCGATGGCGCTGATGGTGTCGGCGCGGATGACGGTGACGTTGTCCTTGTCGGCGAAGCGGTCCAGGCATTGCTGGTAGAGGTTGTCGAAGGTGGCCTGCTCATGCATCGGGCCGCCGTAGTAGTAGGCGTATTTCTCTGGCGGCTCGACCCATGGCGGCAACTGGTCGAATGGGCTGTAGTCGTCATTGGAGGCAGGGCTCCAGCTGTCGATCAGCACCATCTTTTCCGGGGTCAGGGCCTGGTAGAGCTTCATCGCGTTTTCGCCGCGCAGCACTCCCAGTTCCGCTACCACCGGCTGCTTGCCATAGGCGGTAAACACCGCGTTGAGTACGTGATAGAAGGTTTCACGGTAGGTTGTGCAGACTTTCATCGGTGACCTGCTCTGCTGCTAGTTCGGTTGCCAAGCATATCGGCCTGGCAATCGATTTCGAGAGGGCCGGTTCGATGCAATTTGTGACGCGCCCGATCAGCACGTCACTGTGCATTGCTCAAGCCTGGGCCAGGCGGCCGACGCGTAGCCAGCCAAGCACGACCGCGCCAATCAGCAGGAAGCCGAGGTAGCCGAACAGCGGGTAGACCTGCCCCACCAGGCTGACGAACCCGACCAGGCTGCCAACGAACGCAAGGGCGCCAGCGGCCGCCGAGCCGATGCGGAACGTGCGGGTGCCCGCTGGCAGCAATCGCGCCGAAAAGGAGTACAGGGTGCCAACGGCGGTGTTGAGGATCATCAGGAAAATGACCACGGCCATCACCAGGCCAAGCACCGGTGAAATCTCGGTGGCGATGGACAGCATGGGCATGGGCAGGTCGGCCACGCTGTCCAGGCGCGACAACAGCCCCAGGCTCATCACCAGCATCAGCACCCCCAGCAACGCGCCGCCGAAGATGCCACCCCAGATGGCGTGCTTCTCGGTCTTTGCGGTGCCGCCCATGATCGACAGAAAGGGCACCCCGGCCACGATGTTGTAGGACACGTACAACAGCGCCCCCAGCAGCCAATGGCTGGCGCCGGCGTCCTGCTGGCTGGCCAGTTGATCGAGCTCGCCGAAACTCAGGCCTCGGGTGGCCACGCCATACAGGGCCACCGCTACTGCCGTGAGAATCAACAGCGGGGTGGCGGCGCCGATCATGCCAATCACCTTCTGCACATCCAGGCACACGATGGCGACCACGATCACGGTCACCGCCAGGCTGCCGAACAGGGCAGGGATGCCGAACTGCTGCTCCAGCAGGGCACCGCCACCGGCCAGCATGACCACGGTCACCGCAAACATGAAAAAGGTGATCATCAGGTCGACGAAGGCGCCCAGGTAGCGCCCGCACAGGGCGTTCACGACGTCTTTATGGGAGCTGGCCCGCAGGCGGCTGCCCATGCCTGCCAATGCCATGCCGAGAAAGATGAACAGTGAGGCGCTGACCACTGCCCCGAGCAATCCCCATACGCCGAAATCGACGAACATCAGCAGCAGTTCCCGACCGGAAGCGAACCCGGCGCCGACAATCACACCGACGAACGCGCCGGCTATTTTCAGGCTCTCTTTCATGACGATTTCCCTCGAATTATTGTTGTTAGGGCTTATGGGGCGGGCCACTTTCCGTGGCCATGCCGGGGCATCGCAGTGGCAGGCGGCAAGGGTGTGCTAGCGGGCGCCGACCCAGGCCTGGACTTCGATCTCTACGTCGACCCCCAGTGCCAGCTGGCTGCCGCCGACCGTGGAGCGCACCGGAAAACCATTGTCGAAGTAGCGCTTGTACACCTCGTTGAAACCGGCGAAATGTTGCATGTCGGTCAGCCAGACCGTGGCCTTGACCACCTGATCGAACCCCACACCGCACTCGGTCAGGGTTTCGCCGATACGGCTCATGACCGCCTCGGTTTGCTCGCGGATATCCCCGAGCACCACGTTGCCCTGTGGGTCCATTGGTACCTGCCCCGAGAGAAACAGGAAATCGCCGACACGGATGGCCTTGGAGAACGGGTAGGGCAGATGGCTGGGGTAACGCTGCAGTTGTTCGGACATGGCATTGAACCTCGTGGGTGATGAATGATTAACGCAAGCGGGCAGGTGCCAGGCGCTGTGGCTCGACACCTTGATGAAGCAGTGTTTGGGGCAGCGGCTGATCGAGCAACTGGGCGCAGGCCAGTTGCGACACGCCGGCCGCAGACTGGATGCCATAGCCGCCCTGTGCCGCGAGCCAGAAGAAGCCTTCGCGGTGATTGTCCCAGCCGACCACCAGGTCGCCATCGGCGACGAACGAGCGCAGGCCGGCCCAACTGTGACGCGGGCGGCGGATGGTCAGGGAGGTGGCGGCCTCGATGTGGTAGATGCCGGTGGCGATGTCCAGCTCTTCGGGCATCACGTCATGGGGCGGCACGGGGTCGGCGTTGGCCGGGGAGCCCAGCAACTGGCCGGCATCGGGCTTGAAGTAGAAGCTTTCGTCGATGCCGATCACCGTGGGCCAGCGCGAGAAATCCATGCCCTGGGGGCCGTCGAAGGTAAAGGCTGTGCGTCGGCACGGCTGCAAGCCGATGGGCTTCACGCCGCACTGCTGCGCAACCTCATCAGCCCAGGCGCCTGCGGCATTCACCAGCGTGCGCGCGCGCAACTGGCGACCGTCGGCCAGGGTCAGGTGCCAGTGACCGCCTTCGCGCGTGGCGACGCTCAGTTGCGCATCGCATTGCAGCACACCACCGGCACGGCGCATGGCGCGCAAGAAGCCCTGGTGCAGTGCATGCACGTCCAGATCGCGGGCGTCGGTTTCGAGCATCGCGCCAACCATTGCTTCCGGGTTCAGGCACGGCACCAACGCGAGCGCATGCTCGGTATCGATCAACGACACATTGCCAGCCTGTGCTGCACCGACAGCGAAGGTCTGTTCCAGCAGAGCCTGTTGCCCCTGGCCTGCGACATACAGGCAACCGCGAGGCTCCAGCAGCGCATGCTCGGTGAAATCAGCGGGCGGTTGCTCATAGAAAGTGCGGCTGGCGCGGGTCAAGGCCTGGATCTGCGGTGTTCCGTAACTTTCCATGAACATGGCTGCGGAGCGGCCGGTGGCGTGATAGCCCGGCTGGCTCTCGCGCTCGAGCACCACGACCCTGGCTTGCCCAGCCAGGCGATAGGCCAGAGAGGCCCCCGCAATACCGCCGCCAATGATGGCGAAATCGAAACATTCGCTGTCGTGCATACCGAGGTGCCTCCTGTTCCGAGTGGGAGAAGCAATGTCTTCGCCGCTGTTCTTGTAATTCTCAGATACGAGAAATGTAAGATATGAGAATTTTCCAGTCAACCTATTACCTTGAGGTATTATTTTTGGCCCTTGCCCGGCTTGGCCCAGGCATCGTTTCCGTATGGCAGAGAAGTTTGCATGAGCTCCGATCCAGTCTCGCGTTCCCAGGCCCACCCCTTGATAGATCGCGCCCAGGTGGGTGCCCGTCTTCGTGTCATACGCAAGAACCAGAAGCTCACGCTCAAGCAATTGTCCGAGCGTTCAGGCGTGGCGTTGTCGACCCTGTCGAAGATGGAGCTGGCGCAGGTATCGGTGAGTTACGAGAAGCTGGCGGCGGCAGCGCGGGCATTGGGTGTGGACATCGCCCAGCTGTTCAGCCCGGCCAAGGTGAGCGTGGGGGCGGTACAGCCCACGGTGGTGAGCACGGCCATCGATACGGCGGCGGGTTACAGCACGGGTAACTACGAGTACCACCCGATGGCGGGGGATTTTCCCGGGCGCAACATGACGCCGATGTATGCCCGCATCTGCGCGCGTGAGATGAGCCAGTTCGAAGACTACATTCGCCACCCCGGGCAGGAGTTTGCCGTGGTGCTTTCGGGCCGCGTGCGCATTCAGTTCGAAACGGGTGAATCCGTCAGCGTTGGTTGCCGGGAGACGGTGTATTTCAACAGCGCGATCGGGCACATCTACCTGGCTGAGGGCGATGCGGGGAGTGACGCCGAGGTGATGGTGGTGATGACGGAGGTCTGACCTTGTGCTCGGCAGATTCCGAAAGCCATGGGGTGAGTGCCCCATGGCTGGCCGTTCAGGGGGTCAGCGCGACGCCCAGGCGTTGAAGCGTTGCTCCAGTTGTTCGCCATGGTCGGCCCAGAACAAGGGGTCTACCGGCACCTGCTGGGAAAGGTTCGCTGGCGCGGTGGGCAGTTCGGCGATGCGGTCCTTGTCGAGCAGTTGCATGGCCTGCAGGTTGGCGGCGCCGTAGTCGATATGTTCGGCGAAGCTTTTCTGTTGCGCGGGGTCGAGTGTGAAGGCAATGAACTCGCGGGTTTTCTCCTGGCGTGAAGCGCCCCGCGGGATAGCCCAGGAATCGAACTCGTAGAGGCCGCCGGACCAGACGATGTCCAGGTCGTACTTTTTCTTCTGCTTGGCCGAGAGGCGGCCGTTGTACACCGAGCTCATCACCACATCCCCCGCGGCGAGATACTGAGGTGGCTGGGCACCGGCTTCCCACCACTGGATATGCGGCTTGATCTCATCCAGCTTGGCGAAGGCGCGGTCCTGGCCTGCCTTGGTGGCCAGCAGCGTGTAGACGTCAGCGTGCGCTACCCCGTCGGCGATCAGGGCGAACTCCAGAGTCGACTTGGCCAGCTTGCGCAAGCCGCGCTTGCCCGGGAATTTCTCCACATCCCAGAAATCCTTCCAGCCGGTGGGGGCTTGCTTCAGCTTGCTGGTGTTGTAGGCCAGCACCGTCGAGTACACCAGGAACCCTATGCCGCAGGGCTGGATGGCGCCGGGAACGAAATGCTTGGTATCGAGGCCGATCTGAGCTGGGTCCAGCGTCTCGAACATGCCCTCTTCACAGCCCCGGGCAAGCTCGGCGGACTCCACCTCCACGGCATCCCAGGACACGCTGCGGGTATCGACCATGGCCTTGACCTTGGCCATTTCGCCGTTGTACTCGCCGGAAATGATCTTGCTGCCCCGGGCTTGTTGCCAGGGCTTGTAGAAGGCCTTTACCTGGGCCTCCTTGTTGGCGCCACCGAAGGAGACGATGGTGAGGTCGGCCGCGAGGCCGTGACTGGCAGTGACTATCCCCGTTGCGAGTGCTGCGAATTTCAGAGCTTTGATCATTATTGTTATCTCCTACTGTTCAAGGGTGATTGCACATCACTCGAGACACCGGGATCAATCGGTCCTCCCAGACGAGAGACATCCGGTTCTCGTTCCATGCGCTGCAGGGCAAACCGCACAGCCAACAGCAAGGCTCGCCACGCAGCGCAGTGTTCTCCTAAGGTGGTTTTGTGGTGCCCTAAGGTTTCATGGGGGTAAGGAGGGTAACAGCTGACTTTTTCGATTCTTGGATTGGGGTTTACTAAACAATGAATGGATGAGGGGGGTCAGAGAAGAAGTCCGAGAACGTCTTTCTGAGTTTGGTGGGCCGGGGTAATTTGAATTAGGTTGTTAGCATATTGATTAGTGGTGGGAATTCTGATTTGTATTTTGAGCTGGAATATCGATTGGAATACTGCGAAAGGTATTCTTGGCCTATCGATGGCCAGATCGGTCGCCAGCTGTCGGGCGACCCCTGTTCCAAGCACAGCCAATGAGCTGAGGCACTGAACGTGCCGAGCGGGTTGAGGCAGTCTCGCAGTTTATCTCGGTTGACGCTGCGAAGAGCTAAGTTTTAGTACTTCATCAACCACGGCTGCAGGTCCTGGAGGTTGCTCACCACCAATTGCTGGGCCTCAGGCAGTATTGCCATGTTGCGGTGGTCGATCTGATACCGCTGCAGCACATACTTCACCAGTGCCCGACGGCTGGAGACCACCAGCTGTCCCTGCGTCATGCCGAAGTCGGTTTCTATAATTGCCTTCTGCGCCGCGTTCAACCGCCAATCAGGCTCAAAGATGATTGGCACCTCTATATTCCAGTCTTCGTCCTCCTCGCGGGTGTTTGGCGACGCGTCGAGCAAGTCTGGCTGCCCGCGCAGGCGGCTTAGGACAAAGTCCCGGTACTGACCGTTCTTTTCGCAGTAGGCCCGCACGTGCCAGCGCATTCCGGTGTAGACCAGCGTGTGCGGCGCGATCAGGCGCACCTCGACGTTGGGGGTGTTGAAGGAGACGTATTCGGTTTCCAGGCGCAGGCCTTCACGGCAGGCCTTGAGCAGCGGACGTAGTACCTCGGGCCGAATGGGCCGATCAGGCACTTCCAGCACCTTGGTGTGCGCATAAGCCAGTGCCAGACCGTCGATGTGCGGGGCGCGTTCATTGTTCTGGTAAAGCAAGTGCAAATAGGCGCTGGCGCTGTTGTCGATGAACAGCGGCTCGAACTGCTCGCTTGGTACATAGCCCTTGATCTGCTTGTCATACGTCAAGTTTTCAGGCGCATGGTCGGTTATGTAGGTATTGATGTCCTTCGACGCCTGCTGACGGCTAATGCCAAAGCTCTGCATCAGGTGGCCCGTGGTTAGCCGGCCCTCCCACCAGGCAACAGTTTCAATCAGGCGATAGCGAAGTGCCAGGTCCCAGCGTACCTGCTCGATGGATTGCTTGCGTTTCATACCCTCTCCATGTGCGCGATTACTTTACCTGTATAAGTCTACATTCTAGACGTGTAGCTTTGCATTACATATCTTCGCTTTGTCTTCGGAATACATCGTGGGCAGCAAAGGACATGAGCATGACTATGCCGGAAATGGTTGCGACAGGGGCCTTGGTGGCGATGGGGATCATCCTCTTGGTGCTGATTCAGCAGGCTTTGAAGATCGGCGAGCTTGGGAAAAAGGTCGAACACTGCCAGAGGGACCTGCGCTGGCTACAGATTTGGGAAATGGAAAACCGCGAGCTGCGGTCGGCGTTGCGCGCAGAGCGGGAGCATGTTGCGCAGCTGCAGCGCAAGCTGGTGATTTTGCAGGATCTGGCTACTGGAGAAGGGTGTTAAGGGACGATATGGACAGAATTGAACGGATCAGCGGCCGCCTGCTGGGGGGGCTGTTGGAGATGCGCTGGGCTCTCCCGTGGAGTTGCTTGAGTGGCCTGTGATCGAGGCCAGGTTCGGGCCGCAGGGCACCATTGATTTTGCCCCGGCGTTTGGCATCACCGGTGCGATCAGCGACGCTATTCAGATGATGCTATTTACCGCAGAAGGCTTGCTGCGGGCTTATGTGCTAGGGAGTTCGCGGCAGGCATGTGATGTGCCCAGCATTATTCATCATGCGCTGCTACGTTGGCTGACGACCCAGGATTACCCTTCGGTGATACCGGTCGCCACAGATTGCTGGCTGATCAGGCAAATGTAGCACTGGTCGCGTCGTGCGCCAGACGTAACCTGCATGAATGCGCTCAAGGTCAGTGGACGGTTGGGTATGGTTGCCGAAAACAACAGCAAGGGCTGCGGTGCCTTGGTACGTGTTGCACCCTGTGCATTCTTCGCCCATGCATTTGACTACGCCTCGCAGTCCGGGCGCCTGACGCACGGGCACCCGACAGGTTACCTGGCGGCTGGGCTGTTCGCCGACATTCTGCAGTGTGTTGTCGGTCGACAAGATAGCTTGGAGCACGCTGTGACGCAGAGTTTGGCCAGGTATGGGCAAGTACCTGGTATCGAGGAAACGCGCAGCCTTGTCGAGCGCGTGATGTTCTTCTTTTACGAGGGGTACACACCTAGCCCTCAACGGATGGACGATTTTGCCGGTGGTTGGAGCGCTGAACAGGTACTGGCGATTGGGCTGTGGTGTGCGTTGACTGCGCGTTCGTTTGAAGAGGGGGTGATTGCGGCGGTTAATCACAGTGGCGACAGCAGCAGTACAGGGCTGGTCGTCGGGCACTTACTGGGGGCGCATTATGGTGTTGCCGCTATTCCTGAACGGTGGCTTGAGCGCCTGGAACTGCGGCAGGTGATTGCGCAGGTCGCTGAAGATATCGAGCGTGTTCCGCGGGAGTATTGCGGGGTTGGCGGTGAGTTTGATGAGCAGATTGAACTGGCTTATCCCGCGAGTTGAACCCATTGAAGACAGTAAATTTGCGTAGCGACCAAGGAGATTGAAAATGCCGGTAAAACCCAGACCCTTCACTTTTGAATGTGAAGGTTGTGGTTGGACGAAAATAGTGGCGCCGCGCAGTGATGCGTTGGCGCCGGGGGAATGGATTGATCAGTGTCCTAAGTGTGGGGGCAAGGCGTTGAAGGTGCGTACTGCCGGGTGGCTTGCCTGGGCGGTGGCGGAGTTGCTGGCGCGGCGGCGGTTTTAGGGTACAGGCGGACAAGTCGATCAATCAGGAGCATTCAGCCATGAAGAATATCTTTGCCGTTGTCGGTTTTATCGTGATCGCTACCAAGGGTTATGAGCTGTACCGCGAATACAGCGAGATGAAGCGTGAGAAAGCGGCGCGGGAGGCGGCTGCCGGTTCGGTTTGACGCGCGCCGAGTTGTGGCATTGACGACCTGTCCGAGGGCCGGCGCGCCTAGTTGCGGTGGTCGCCACTGTCGAGACTTCGGCACTGAGGCACACCGACTGGGTGCGGCCTGATTTCGAGTCCATCGCGATGAAGCGGGATTTCTTCGGCGAATACTGGCCGCAGCTTGAGCTGATTGGTACGTTCCATTCGCACCCCTACGAAGATCTGAGTGAGGTCAGTGACACCAAGGGGTGGCGCGCTTCGGAGGCGGACATGGCGTTTTGGCCGGCCTTTCACGAGTTCGTTTGCCCGGATATGGATGAATTGGCGCATCTGGTGATTGCAATCACTGGGTGGGCACGTAAGGGTACTGCCGAACCAGATCGTCTGGCGGGCACTGAATACACCTCGGGTTATGTTGTCAGCGCGGACAAGCGCAAGCTGTGGATCAAGGGTTACACATCCGCGCTGCACGAAGAGATCGACGAAGACGCGCCATTTGATGAGGCATTCATGGCGGGAGAAATCGAGTTGGAGCGTTCCTACGATGTCTATGAGGATGAAGATGTACTGTTGGAAATACCGTCGCTGGAGGCGCGCTTCCGGCATCATCTACTGCGCAAGTGAACGTAAGCTGTTCATGCTGAGAAAACACCTGCGGCTGGCTGGCGAGCGAGCCTCGTCTGATCCAGCCGAGTTGGGGCTCATTTTCGACTGTGCTGGCTAGTGAGCCTATGCAGCCTCGAGCATTGCCATACGGCCGTAGGGCAACGTGAGCAGTAGCTGATTCTCTTGCGATCGAATCAGGTGGCGAGCCTTGTCTTCGATGCGCTGCAGGACCACGGTTTTGTCACCCATGTTACCCCGTACCAGTTCACGATGTTGGGCATTGAGGAATGCCTTGTATTGTTGCATTGCGCCCTGATAACGCTCTGCGCCATCTTCCAGTATTAGTTGGGCGAGCATCGGTTTGCCTACCCGGGCCGCCAGCAAATATTCCGTATGGATGCCGAGCGGCATGATCTCCAGCATCATGTGCGCGAAGTTCACTACCAGCTCGTAGTGCTTGCTGCTCAAATCGTTGCTGTTCTGCGCCAACGCCAGAATGTTGTCGATGAACGACATTGCATGATTGCGCTTCGCTGCGGCTGATGCCAGCAAGGGGAGGGCTATCTCCTTGATTTCGCTAGCCAGGCTGCGGTCCTTTAACAAGGTGCGGGCTACTTCGATACTACCGATGTAGTCGGTGACCTTGTCCATGTAATAGAGGATGTTTTGGGTATGCAACTCTTTGGCGATTTCGTCGACGGTGTTCTGGATCCTGTCGAGTTTTGCCGCCAGGTATTTGGTCTGGATAATCAGCGCACCGAGAATCACGCAGGTGGACGCGGCGGTCGCCATCACGGTGGTCATCTGCGCGGCCTTGAGTGCTTCTTCGGCGGACTTGAACACGGTCTCCTTGAACGGTAGATGCTGGATGACCCCCGTCTTACCACTGCCCGCCGCGTAATAAGCCACGCCGTCATGAATGACTGCCTTGCCTGCTGCCAGCGCATCGATAAGGGCTTTCGAAAAAGCCTCCTCGTCGAGCACCCAGATTTTTTCCAGAAGTTCTGCTGCTGCCTGCATTAGAAGTGATCCTCTTTTTCATACTGTCGCCGCATGAACGCGATTTGAATGACAGCTGGGATAGTGACCCGGTACGCCGTACCGCTGAGTAGAGGAACGGTGACGGCGATCGCTGCCAAGGGCCCGGCTATGGCCGCTACCGCGCGCCCACCTACCAGAGCCGCAGCGCCACCCAGGGTTACCCCGACTGCATTACTGAATGAAGCAGTGGCGCCCCTGGCAAGCCAGGATGACCACTGCAATGAGCCCAGGCCACCTGCACGAATTGCATTGAGGATCGCGACCAGAGGCACCGCCCCGAGCGAGCCGTTCAGGTTCATTTCTTCGACTGTGCTACGCCGCTGGTCTGGCGACATTTGTTCCCAGCTCTTTGTCACCAACTTCTCGATAAGCTGGTTTTCGATAGCGTAGGCGCTGGCTTTGCTGTCGTATTTCACATCGGTATTGTCGCAGACGTCGCAGAGCATTTCCTTGTAAAGCACACCCTGACGGCGGAACAGGTTAACGATTGAGTCACCAGCGAAATGTTGTAGCTCACCAGCAACCAGTTGCCAGCAGCGCCGCCATTGATCTGGCTGGCCCTGCAGCTGCTTGAATTGTGGATCATCAGCGATTTCGCTTGCCCTGCGCTTTTCTCCGTCCTTGTCGAACATGAGATAGGCCGCCAGGTTGCGGATATCGTCTTCCCGGCAATATTGCAGAAAGGCCAGATCATCATCCGCGCGGTAGCTAATACCCATTCTGAAGTCCCTATGGTTGTGTGTAGTGGTTGTCTGTAGACGCCGGGATTGTTCGGGTAGCCTCGCTAGCTCCGAGAGATTGCAATTGTCTGCATCCGGCTTCATTCATTCTGACGAACGTTTCCCAACTCATTGCCTGGCGATAATGCAATTCGTACTGCCGATCGACGCGGCAGGCGTCTGGCCGCTGGTCATAGATGCGGCAACCGGCGTCGTTTTCATCCAGGTGCCGGCAGACACCGTCGCCGCGGTCCATCGCGGCGGTATCAGCAAGCAGATGCACGCGTCGACAGCATTCCATGCAGCGGCTGCAGGCAAAGGGCAGGCGAGTGTCAGGCATACTCACCCATTGCGGCCTGGCACTGGACAAGGCGTTCGCGGTCCTCGCTGAGGCGACGCTGGTCCTGGCCGAGGCTGCCACGCAGGCTCTGCAGTTTGTCCTTGATCTCGGCGAAGTTGGTCTTCAGGTGGGTATCGACCATGGTATTCAGCGACCGCGAGAATTCCCAGGCAGTCTCATCGGCGAATGCCTGGATCGCCTGGTCGCGACGCTCGCGCTCCTGGGCCTCGCGTTTGGCCTGTTGCTCCAGGCGCTGCTGGTCAGGGTCGTCAGCGAAGGCGGAGTACAGCGTGCTGCCTACTTGGAAAGCAATACCTATGACCGGGATGACCTTGCCGACGATCTGCTCGGCAACCTTGCCCATGGTGACCGGGCCGATGCCTTTGAACAGTGTCGGCAGCCACTGCTTGCCAACTTTCAGCACGCTGACGACATGCTCGGCCTTGAGCATGCTGCTGGCCTGGCGGACGCCGGATTCGAGCAGGCTCAGGTCGATGCCTTGCGATGCGAGCGCCTGGTCGGCGGGAGCTTCAGGCGTATCGAAGTCAGGTGCAGCCTGGGAATTGTAGGCCTGTGGCTGTACCTGCACCTCTCGAATGACTTCGTCGAGCATCTCGGAAGCGTCTAGGCCCAGGCGAGTGAGTGCGTCTTCAAGCTCGTTGCAGATCTGTTCGTTGGCCTGCCCGATAAGCTGCTCGATCTTGCCCTGAGCGCAATCGATGTTCTGGTTCAGTGCAGTGATCGTGCTCTTGCCAACGTAGGCGGCCTTGGCTTCGATCAACGATTTCAAACCGTGGCGAATATCGATCTCGCGACGCGCGATTTCGCCATAGAAAGCGTCCAGGCGTTTGATCGAGGCTTGGTCCTGGTGTTTGTCCAGCTCGGCAACCGTCGCATCGAGGAAGCTGCGCAGTTCGGTGGCGACACGTGCGACGATGGCCTTCTGCTCTACGGATGCAAAGAACCCGGCCAGATCGCTTTCGAACTTCGGAAAGCCCGAGCTGTTCAGCAGGTTCTGCTTGTTCTCCAGTTTCGCCTTGAGCGCGGAGCGGGCGTTGACCTCGACGATCGGGATATGCCCAAGCACTTTCTGGTTACCGGCCTTCTGCTGAATGCGTTCGCTGAGTTCGTCTTTGATGTGGGCCAGGTCGATCGGGTCGAAACGGCTCTTGCAGTTGAGTACCAGGAAGATCATCTTGCCGGCAAGTACCAGCTCAAGCAGCACATCGAGGGTTTTCTCTTCCTCGACCACGCCCAGCGGGTTGACCACGAAGATCACCACATCCGACTGCACCAGCTGCTCTCGGGTGATGGCCTCATGCTCGAGCGGCGCGTCGATGCCGGGCGTATCGAGCACTTCGAAATCGCCCCAGCGATAGCCTTGCACACGGGCGGTTTCCGGCACATCGGCTACCGCGGCCAACTCTTGGCCCAGCAGGGCGTTGATCAGTGTGCTTTTACCGGCGTTATAGACGCCATACACCATGATGCTCGCGCCGGCCTGGGCCTTCTTCGCGCGGCTCAGTTCGCGAATGCTGGCGACAGCCTGCGGGTTGTAGGTTTCACACAGTCCATCCACTTCCTCGTAGAGGGCCAGCAGTTGGGTCATCGGGCCTGGTTGGGTCATTGTGCAGTGCTCGTTTCGAGGGTAATGAGTGCCTGACGCAGGCGCTCCATTTCGATGGTCAGGGTTTGGCAGTACTCGAGCATTGAGTCCCTCAGCGGCTCGTAGATGCCCCGTACCTGCTCGGTCAGATAGTCTGGTAGGGCATTGGCGTACTGCTCGATGGCCATCTGACGTTGTTCTTCCAGGTTATCGCCGACGACCACGTTGTGTTTGGCGCGGATGGCCTCGGCGCCGCGGCCGATCATACTCGCGGCACTCCCCAGCGAGGCCCCCGCAGCTGCGCCCGCGGGGCCGCCAACGAAGAAGCCAATGACGCCACCGAGGACCGCCCCGCCAGCGCCCCAGGCAGTTTTGGTGCTGCTGCGGGTGCCGCTGGTGTATTCCTTCTCGATCGTAACTTCCCGGTAAGCAGGGATGGCGCCGAGACGGCTGGTGTCGAACGCACGCTGCAGCGTATTTTGCTGGCTTTCACCGATGCCTTTTATGGCCTCGCCAGTCAGCTTGCCTAGCACCGTGGCCAGGCGCTCGCGCAGCTGTAGCTGCGCGTCGTCGGTGCGGGGCCCGTTGAACAGCTGGTTGACGAAACTGCGCATTTCGGTGACGCCCTTCTGGCTCAGAGTTCGCAGCTCGCGCACTACCGCCTGATCCTGCTTTTGGATCTGCTGGTCGAACGTCTCGGTCAGCTCCTTGATTAGGCTCAGGTCGTCGCAGGTATCAGCTATAGCCTTGCGCAGGTTGTTCAGAGGGGTAGTCAGCTTGAGATCGACACCGGGGCCTTGCGCCAATGCCTTGAGAGTTTGGTACAGGGTACCCAGGCCACTTTCTTGCAGGTTCGAGGGGTGGCGCTCGGCAAAACGGGTCGAGATAGGCAGGATGGTGACATGGTTGGCAGCGTCATGTTGCATCTCCACCAAGTTGCCGGTGACCTCCAGGATTTGCCGCTGCTGGGTTTCCTTTGACTTCATCAATACTTCGGTGACGAGTTGCCCATCGTCGTCCTCGTCTTCATCGGTGATGTCGCTGCCGGTCAGTAGAATCATCAACGTGCGCTTACCATCGAGCAGGCTGCTGACCTCGCTCATGTCGGATTGGCGGCCCGGAGCTTGCGAGTTCATGGTGTAGAGAATCAGGTCCGCCTGGTCGACATACTTGCGCGCCAAGTCGCCATTGGCCGAATTGGTCGAATGCAACCCTGGAGAGTCGACCCAGGTGAACCCGGGCAGCTTGAAGCCTTGAATCGAACTGGTGGCCTCGGTGGCGCCGACCCTGAATTGCTTGGAACTGTACGCCTCGCCTTCTTTGTCGCCGCTGGCGACGTCGGTTCGGTCATGGGAGAAATACGTGGGTTTCAGAGTGGCGTGGTCTTTGAGTTGCGCGGTTGGCTCACTGTGCCCCCAGGCCACGTAGTTGCCTAGTGAGCTCTTGCCCGACTTGACCTTGCCGTACACGAACACCAATAGGGAATCGTTGTAGTTTTCACGAAACTCCGCGCCTCTCGCACGTATCTCGGCGCGTTCTTCCCAAACACTGAACTGATCCCTCAGGCGTCGCGCCATCTGGGACGCGCCTTCCTTGAGCGGGTTTTTGTCGCTGACCGCGCTAGCCATGGTTTCGGTTTGCTGTCGCAACAGCGTGACAAAGCCCGTGCGCAGCGTATCGAAGCGTTGTTGGGCCTGCGCTAAGTTTTGCTTCTTACTGGAAAACTGACCCTGCAGTTGTTGAAATACCTGCATCAACTCATCGCGAGTAACAGTGCTCATGGATCAATTACGCCTGAAGGAGAAGTTGACGTTTCAGCTGCTGCAGCCGCTCGATACGTGCCAGGGTCGCTTGCGCCTGGGCGAGCGCTGCCTGGTCGGAGGCAGATGCCTCGGCAGGCGCGGTCACGGACTCGAGCAGATTCACGCCTTGCATGAAATGAACGATGTGGCCGCCTTCGATGGCGGGCGATGCCTGAAGAATGGCTTTGACCGTTTTGCCGTAACTCGATGTCGACGATGCGGTGCTACGGATGCGTTGTTCGAGCTGATCCCCTGGCACCCCTTCGAGCGTCAAACGGGTCATCTTGTTGACACTTTCAGTGACCGGATTGTGTTTGTCTGACGAGGCGGCCAGCGTAGATGCCGCTCCCCTGAGCTGGGCCTTGAGTTGTTCCCGTCGGTCGCCTGCAAGTGACTGCACTCGGGCTTTCAGGTTTTCGCGTTCTCGCTGGCGCTTGGCTTCCTGCTCCTGCTGACGTCGTTCGCTATCGTCGTGGTGCGTGGTGCTGCTCGAAGATGACGGACTGTCGTCACTGACCGCTTTGGCAATGGCGGCGGCTGCAGCGACTGCCGCAACGCCGATCAACCAGGGTAGAGGCATTGCAAGTCTCCTTACTTGAGGCTGTCGAGTTTGGTGCGTGCTTTTTGCATTTCGGACGTATGAGCTTTGAAGGCGCGCCGAGCGCCGTCGATGTGCTCTACGAAGGCTTTGGCCTTGACCACATACGGCTCGGTGATCTGCTCGATCAGCTTGAGGTCCCGTTCGATCTCAGCGTCGATCCGCTCGCCCAGCTCCAAAGCACGCCGTGCCAGGCGCTTATGCCGGGCCTCTGTCAGAGACTGTGTGAGGCTTTTCGAAAGTGTTTGCAGATGCTGCGCCAACTGTGGAATGCCGCTTTTCTCGCAGAGCCCTTGCTTGTTCTTCTCTACACCGCTTTTGAAGCGCGTGTTGGAGATGACGAAGCATTCAGGCGCCGTACCCAGATGAATCAAGGCCTGGCGTTGGATGGTGTCGTTGACTGCGGCGAGGTCGGCGTCCTGCAGCTTGTCCAGCTGGCTGATCACTAGCACCACCCGCTCGCCAACATCCTGGCCAAAAGCGCTGCGTAGCTGGTCGAGTAGGGCCACTTCTTCCTGGTCCAGTTCACCAGGCGGGGCATGAACAAACAGCACAACATCAGCAGCATCGAGGCCCTGGTTCGCTTGTTGAGTGTCATTCTGGTCATAGCCCAGACCTGGGGTGTCCACCAGTACGTAGTTATCGAGTTCCAGCACTTGGTTGGTACGGGTGGTACGCACATCGCCGGTTTGGAAATGCTCGTCGCTGGCATGGCCGCTGAGCATATTGAGCAAGGAGCTTTTCCCTGCCTTGACCAGGCCCCAGGCCGCAATGCGGGGCTTGGTCGGGGAGGCATTGTCGCGCTGGCTAACAAACAGCTGGTACTCCGCCTCCAGCGCCTCAAGTCGTTTGGTTCGGTCCATCAGTCAGCGTCTCCTGTCGCGTCACTGTTGTTTGCAGTGCATCAGCCCACTGCCAGGCTCAGGGTGCTGAGTATGATGTCATACGGCTATTAAATATGCATTTTGACTTTATTGCCGAGTGCGATCAGTAGACATTGGCAGGCCTTGAGATGTTAAGCCTTGGGCAAGCTCACAATGGGTTCGGGCTATCCAGCATCATCGGATTAATGACCAGGATCCGCTTGCCTAGTAGGTTGGCGCTGTCACCCAGTTGTTCTGGCATGACGCTGCTGTACCAGGTGGCGACCCCATGACACCGGGTTCGAGGAGGGATGGTAGAGTTTTAACATGTCATGGTGGCATTATGCCCTCTCAATCATGCGGTTTTTGCAGGGGAAGGCTGTGGTTGCACTGTGAGCTCATCTCCAACGTTTGCAATCGTGGCAAACCAGCTCGTTACACCCACCCAAAGTCCCGCTCAAGGAATGAAGGCAATGATCAAGAAATCGGTGACGGAGCTCGCGTTCGTCAACAGTAAATCGCCCTTACCCACAGTCGAGGTCGATTCGTAGTCCATCGAGGACGCAGGTTTCAGCATCTACCGCACGGTTATGCAGGTACTCACCCAATTGGCTGAGCAGGACGCCTCACTGCGGGCGACTCTCTATATGTACGGTACTGTCAGCGTCAATTTCCGCGAGCCGTGCTGGTCTGAGTTTTTGCTGGTCGCAGGCCCAGAGAAAGTGCTGCGTGCCTTGGGGGCTGGCTTTGAACATCTGCCGGCCGTGAAGTCGCGATTCAGTGATTACGTTCCGTCTTCCGCAGCCCTGCGCACCTTCCATGTCCAGGATGGCTTAGTGTGGGAACAAGAGGATGCCAGCACATGGTACTCCTATGCCCAGGCGCTGGCTGACCTGACCGCTGAAGTCGACGAGGCTGAAGAGGCCGACGACGATGGCGAGCTGATCGAGGAGGAGGAAGCGGAAGAGGCCTGGGATACCGAGGACCTGGAGGCTTCGGATGACCAGGAAGAAGACTCGACGGTCGTTATCGGAAACCGGAAGGCGGCTCGCTATCGGGCCGCGCGCTCGGATGCGAAAGTGAGCACAATCCGGGCAAGGATCGAAGAAGTATTCGGGTTGCCGGAAGGTTCTGTCGCACTCTGTGGCCCAGACGGCCGCGCCTTGCGAGGAAACGCGCTGGTCAGGACGCTGCGTAACCGTTGGGACGAAAATTGATCCGGGAAATTCTACCCGTCAAGCCGAGTTCGCTTGTACGGGTCAGTACTCTGTTTTTCGCAGAATTACTCAATGCAAGCGATTGCCGTTGGCATTGGACAGCTATCAGCGTGGTTTCGTCTGGGGGCCAGACAAGCTGACGCAACTGGTCAATGACCTAGCAACATATGCAGCACAGGCGGATACCACCCTGCCTTACTACATGGGTGGTGTACTACTGCATCGCGACGCAAGCCAGTCGAAGCGGTTCATCATCGATGGTCAGCAGCGCATCACCGCGCTTTCGCTGCTGTACCACCGCTCTACTGGCAAGCTGCCAGTGGGGCAGGCACTCAGCTATTCGGGACAATTCGCGCGACATATTGCTGAAGGGTTGCAGGCATTGAAGCAAATGGAGGCGATTGCGCCGCAGATCATCCAAAGGCTGCGACTGACAGTGATCGAAGTGGACAGCACTGACCTCGCTTTCACCTTCTTCGACACCCAGAACAACCGCGGGGTGCGCTTGGAGGCCACTGACCTGCTCAAGGCCTATCACTGCGTGCGATCGACTATGCGCAAGGGAAGACCGAACTCAAGGCAGCACTTCAGCGACACTGTGCAGAGCGTTGGGAGAGCTTGCAACGCCACCCTGCGGTGCTAAGCCCAGGTCAGGACTTCGCCCCTAACTTATTCAATCGTTTTCTCTGGCGTGCACGGCGTTGGTGCGGATCGCACACGCCGGCGGGGAAGCACGAACCGCTCCTGGCAGAGTTCCAGCGCGACACTTGGCCCCATGCCGCCGACAGCCGTAGCCGTATTGACAGCGTGCCGCTCTATGCGACCCGGCACAATCGGCTAGTGTCCTGCATGACGCTGGCGGGAGATGTTGATTATGTGCTGCAGGGTAGCCAGCTGCGAGTCGGGCAAAATCCTGCAAGCCTGCCTATGGAGACGGGAATAAATACTCATGGCGACCTTCCTGGCAAGTCTTCAAGTACGTTTCGAGCCACAGCGATTTACCCGGGTGCTCTGGCATGAGCAGCATCGTGAACATGACGCATGGGGCAACTTTCGCTTCACGGCCAAGAACTCGGTGGAACATATTTCGCCGCAGAATCCACAGGCGACCGGTACCAATAAGGTCACCAGCGCCTGGCTGAACCGCTTTGGCAATTTGGCGCTGGTCTCGCGCAGCATCAACTCCGAGTACAGTAATCTGCCATACAACGAAAAGCGCCAGCGATTCCTCAACAAGCGAGTTCTTGAGAAGCGGCCAGACTCTTTGAAAATGGACTTGATATATTCGAATAGCGAATGGGGTGATGCGAAGGCAGAAGCGCATCAAACTGCAATTCGGTAGGCAATGCGACGCCATTACCAAAGGGATTTCTGCAAAGACTAGCGGGTAGCGAAGGCTTGGGATTTCAGCGAATCCCATGCCTTCATTCAGCCGCCTGCTTGTTAAAGCATGGAGCGCCCTCGACAAGCTTTTTCGGTCTCCCAAGTCAGGGGGCCATTAGTGGTTCCCGGCTTTACGACGGTTACCGCTCAGGCTAAGGTGATGGCATAAGGATATTATTCTCCGGCATTTTTTCCAAGGAAGGTTCGGGGGCGCATTGATGCGCCCATGCCACTCCGAGCTTGTAGTGCCCCAAAACGTGCTTGGCAAGGTGCTGTCGCTGTCCCCAGCGGGACAGGCGATTGGCGCATCCGTGTGGGTGATGCGGTCTTTGCTGAATATCAAAAAATGCTTAATTGAAGGCGGAAGGTATGGATTTTTCGACGTTGTTGCACCTATGGGGTGCAGCAAGCTCTGAGCAGCTGATCGCACCCAAAATGGTTGTTGGTCTCGTTTTCATTCTTTGCGCTTGGTACTTCGTCCGTTACTTCTGTAGGTCATTCAAGCTTAGCGCCCAGCTGAAACGTTTGACTGTTAGCTTGCAGAATGTGAAAACTCTCGATCCACCCCTCCGGCGTTCTGAGCTTGAACGTCTGTTCAGTGGCGGCAGATTGGAGCATTCCTGGCGCGAGTATGCTGAAACTCTGCACGATCAGTTCGAGCTCAAGGAGGGCGAACAGGTTCTTGTCCGATCGCGAGCCACTGCCGGTGCTGCACACTTCTTCTCACCGCAAAGTGTGGTTGATACCCCGCTGGGGACCGAGTTTTATAAGCACCTACCGGGTATCTTGACCGGTATCGGGATCGTCGGAACCTTCTTCGGCCTGATGTTAGGTCTTCAGCACTTTGACCCGAGCACGCCTGAACAGGTTAACGCCAGCGTTGATAAGCTGTTGAAAGACGTGCTGTTCGCTTTCATCGGCTCCTTCATTTCAATCATGGCCTCCATCGCCGTCACGCTCACTGAAAAGTGGCGCCTGGGGCAATGCTACAAACTGCTTGAGGCACTCAACGAAACAATCGACGGGCTTTTTGACAGCGGTGTTGGTGAGGAATACCTGGCTGAGCTGGTGCGCTCCAGTGCTGAAAGCTCGGTGCAAACCCGTCAGCTGAAGGACAGCCTGGTTACTGATCTGAGGGAAATGTTACAGAACCTTGTTGATACCCAGGTCCGTGAAAGCCTCAAATTGGCAGACACCTTGTCGACTACGTACCGTGACTCAGGGCAGCTGTTGGCCGACCAGGTGAGCGGCGCAATTGAAAATAGCCTCAAGTCGCCGCTTGAAGCCATCGCGGGTGCAGTGCAGGCCGCCAGTGGCGATCAGTCCGGGCAGGTACAGAACCTGCTTCAGGATGTTATGGTTGCCTTCATGAACAAGCTGGAAGGTACGTTTGGCCAGCAGTTCAATGGCCTGCACGAGTTGATGGGCCAGTCAGTTGCTGCCATGCAGTCGATGCAACAGGGCTTCTCGACGCTGCTCCAGGATATGCGTTCGGCTAGCGAGTCTTCGAATCAAAGCAGTTCGAGCATGATTGCCCAGCTACTGGCCGATATGCAGGCCGGACAAAACGCCATGCAAGCGGGGATGAACGAGATGCTCGCCAATCTTCAGGCTTCGGTTGCCCGTATCGGCAACGAAGGGGAGGGGGCAGGGGCTCGAATGGCCGAGCAACTGGAGAAGCTGTTTGCTCAAAGCGAGGCTCGCCAACAGGCGATGGCTGAGAATCTCCAGGCTTTTGTCGAGTCGATCAAGCAGAGCATCGGCCAAGGCCAACAGGAAACCATGGCCAAGATTGCGGGCTCCGTAGAGGTACTGGGTGAGCAGCTCTCGGCAGTCTTCAAGCAACTTGAACATGGCCAGCAGCAGATGGATCAATCCACCCGCGCCGCCCAGGCTGACCTGCATCAAGGTACCCGCGACCTGGTGGGCGGCCTCGATGAGCAGGTCAAGGCATTGCTGCAGACGGTTTCCGAGCAACAAAAATCAGCTCAGGACACTGTCAATGCATTGAGCGCCCAGACAGAGCAGCATCTGCACAGCATGCAGGTAGGTGCGGACAAGATGCGGGCGGCGGCTGAGCGATTTGAAGCTGCCGGACAAAGCGTTGCGCGAGCCAGTGAGTCGACGGCGGGGCTGATGGGTACAGTCCAGGGCGCAGGGTCCGAGCTTGCACAGGCGTCGCGTGAGTTGAATACCGTTGTCGCGGACTACCGGAACAATCGTGAAGCGCTCGCGAAAACCCTCGCTGTCATCGAAGGGGTAGTTGCCAGTGCTCAAGGGGAAGCCAGCGGTCGCAGTCAGTATCTCCAGGACTTGAAAGTTCAGAGCGAACGGATGCAGGCGCTCAACCGTGAAGTATATGAATACCTCGAAAACATCAGTGGTGTGCTGGGTAACGGCTTCAAGGAGTTCGGTGAAGGCATGGACCGGGCTTTGAGACAAACCCTGGGTAGCCTCGACACCGAGCTCGATAAAGCCGTTAAGAGCCTTGCTGGCGGTGTGGAAGGGGTTAAGGAAAGTCTCGAAGACTTCGGCGACATCATGGAACGCATCAGGCGGTAACGGAGGCTAGTCGATGTTTGGTAAGCAAATGCCTTCGGCTGTCCGTTCAAAGGACGAGGGAGAAAAACCGTTCTGGATTTCCTTTGCTGATTTGATGACCGCGATGATGATTCTGTTTCTCGTGGTCATGGTGGCGGCTTTGAGTTCTGTGACGCAGCGGATCAACCAGGCGGAACAGGGAGAGAAGCAGCGTAGCAAGGACATCAGTCAGATTTGCGAGCACCTGAGCCTCAAGGCAAAGACTGCTAGCAAGACCATCGTCGTGGACTGCAAGGACAACCGGATCAGCTTCGGCGATGCTGGCCGTTTTGGGCATAACCAGTATGCACTGAGCAACGACGGCCAATCGGCACTTCAGGAGGTCGTGCCGATGATTCTGGACGCGGCCAACAGTGAAGAGGGGCGCAAGTGGTTCAAACAGGTCGTGATCGAGGGATCGACCGACACTGACGGTTCTTACCTCTATAACTTGCACCTGTCATTGCAGCGCTCGGAGTGGGTGATGTGCAGCCTGCTCGATAGTCGCAGCCCGCTTCAGGTCGGATTGTCGCCGGAGCATCAACAGCAGATTAGATCGATGTTTCTGGCGGGTGGTGTGTCGTTCAACAATGCAAAGGACACCAAGGAAGAAAGCCGGCGAGTCGAGTTGCGCATGCAGTTCTTTGGCTTGAAGGAGAAGGAGAGCAGTCTCAAGCCTGATGTGCCGGTGTTCACTAACACTGACGTGGAAAAATGTCAGTTGGCGATGAACCGATGACCAGCTCGATCGCGAGGCTTTCCGCTGCCATTAACCAAAGTCTGTCAGCTCATCGAACGGTGCAGGCCCCAGAACCCTTGGAGCGTTTCCCTCGTCTGGCTGCTGCGGGAGTCGATCTTTACGAGCGATTCGAGCGCGCTGAAAAGGCCTTGCCGCCTCCCGAAGAAAAGCGCCGTGCTGCGATAAGCAAGTTTCGCAATGTACTGCCTCTCAACGCCTCGGAATGGCGCTTGGTGTTCGCTGGCCTTTCAGACAAGAGTGAGCGCGTCGGGCCGATACTGGACGATGACCAGCTTTACGCCCGGGTGCACGATGAAGTGCATCAGCGTATCGAAAAGCGAAGTCTGAGCCGCCGGGATTGGTTGGCGCTGTGCTTCAGCTACTTTGGCTACGACGCCGCTACGCCCGCGCAGAACGCCAATTGGTGCATGTTGCGCGAAGATGTTCAGCTCGGTTTCGAATGCGTCAGAGACCAGCAGAAACGTGTGAAGGAATGGGTGCAGATCGTTCAGCAACATCAGGAGCTCTTTTCCGAGCAGGCAGGTGCCACGCTGGGTGACCAGATGTTCAAGGGCGAGATCAGCGACCTTTCGGCATTGCAGACGATTGCGCAGATCCCGGATAACAGCTGGCTGTGGCGCAGGATTTTTACCGTACTGATTTCTCGCATTTTCATGTTGGATGACGCCGAATTTTCTCAGCGCTTGGCCGATCTGGTCGACATCGGCCGACAGCACCCGCGGTACATGAACGACATTCTGAGTGCATGCCTGTCGCGTTACCACTTGGCAGCTTATCGGGAGAAGCCATCGTCGCTGCTCAAACAGCTCGCGCTCGACAATTGGGGCAGTCCGCAGATCCGCTCCAGACAAAACAGCTGGCTGCAGTATGTCGATAATGATGTCTGTGCGATGGTTGTGGCGTGGTTTGCAAAGGAAGATCTGGAGCACTTCTTCAACCTGCTGAAGGGCGATGATGATGTAGACCAGTCACGCCTTTTCTACTGGCTGCGGTTTGCCAACCAGATGAGCTACACCAGAATCATCATGGGCTCGGATGCATGGAGTAACGAAGGTCGAGACTTTGCTCATTTCCGCGAGAAGAACAAAGGGCGTCTTGGCCGGCTGATCGGCGCAACTGGTCATAACAATGCTGTCGTCATGCAGATCGGGAACTACTTTTTCGTGGAGTTCTCGGGAATGGGCGCCTGCTATGTGTATCAGGCAGACAAATCTCCGTTTGATCCAGAAAAGCCCCAGCTTGAGCTCGCTACCGAAATTAAGCAGCGCCATCGTGTGGTGGAGTGGATGCGTCACTTCCCGGCACCTAGCCGCTCAGATCGCGTTGAGGGATGGCTGGTTAAGTTCGATGACACCCTAGAGAGACTGGGCATTCGTATTCAAAGCCAGGGGGGTGAGCCTGTCACGTCAAGGCTGCTGTCGTTTGACTATCAGCTTCGTGAGTCCATGAGGTCAGTAAAACACACGCTCCATGATCGACGTGCGCAGGGCGGTGCAATCCATATTCAACTAGAAGAAAACGATCAGGCTGCAACCATCGCCCTCCGGCGATTGGGCTTTAAGCCCGAGAACAATAAGCCACTAAGGTTCTGGAGAGAGTGATGCTCAAGCGCTTCCTCAAAGGCATTGGCCTGCAGCCAAACTCGGCAGTAGAAAATACTGGGCCAGTTTTTTCCATTGAGGAGCAGGGTATCTGTTATTCCCTGAGCTTGGCGGAGAATACTGAGTCCTGGTCACTTGCAAGTTACCTTGATCAGCTGGAAGAAGAGGAGTACGTCTCCCAGCTGAGCGATCGCTGGCTGCTGACGTGGGATGAGCTCTACCGGCTGCTGGATGAGCCCGAGCACATAACAAGCCTACCGCTATTGGGGTTACCGCCGCAGACAGCCCTCGTCCCTCAATTGAGCAGTCAGGGCAGCCTTGCCTCCGACGATTTCAAAGTCTCTATCAGTGGCTGGCGTGACCCGCAGTCCAATGCCAATGTGCAGGTGCAGCGAACGGGGGCCATCGTTCAATATCAGGGAGCCACAGAAATTCTGCCTGAGGCGTCTTGGAAACTGATCGGTGCTGTACGACAGCTTTATCTGGCACAACAGAATGAGCCCGGTGAAGTAACCAACCAGATCGGCTGGGCCAGCATCAGAAAGCTGGCGCGCAAGGCTGGCGCTGGTATGGATGGCTTCCTGGACAAGACCGTCGTTATCAAGCCTGAGAAACTGCGGCTCAACCCACGAAAGTCGACGCTAGGCGACACGCCGGTCATCGAGTTGCAACCGAGCTTCGAAGGCCAACCGGCCAACTGGCTTGAGAGCTTTGACGGTGCCAAGCAGGTTCAGGATCGATATCGGGTGACGGGTGACGATGGCTCGCTGACTCATGTTCTGATTGAGCCTGAAGTCAAATCGGTACTGGACTACGTACGTTCGTTGCCCGGGCGTCGGGTTGCTGGTGACGATGCCCTTTCATTCGTCCGTAACCCTTACAGCACACTTGGCGAAAGTGCCGCACACGTGCTGGATGCCGAAGCCTATGAAGACGAGCTCGCCGAGGCCGGCATTTTCTTTCATCGCTTCCATCTGGAACCCAAACTGGATGAAGCGGGCCAGCGTATCGAGCAGGTAACACTGACGCTCGAACCGATTTCTCCAACCCCGCAAGCGCCCATCGAAATTGAGTTTAAAGCGGCCCATGAATTCGCGCCGCTCGTGCATGAACTGCAGCTGAAATTGGCCGCCGGCATGCCTGCGGGCTTCTGGCAGGGCTATGAGCTGGAGCTCAGCGATTTTGATTTGCGCCAGTTGGCAGGCATCAATGACCTGCTTAAACGTTGGCAAAACGAGGCGGCCGGTATCGAGTTTGACTCGGTCCTGGACCTTTCCCTCTACGGCGACCGTGTGACGGGCATTGGGGAAGCGGAAAGAATTACTTCGCCTTTCCTGGTCAAAGAGGCGACCGAGAACTGGTTGCCGAAGGATGTGGCAGCGCTGGGCATCGACGCAGGAATCCTCGGTCGGTGGGACCCTTCCGATCGCGCTCAATTTGAAGCGTTTGGGCAGCGGTTGGATGAAGCGCGTGCTGCCGGCGATGACACGGTGTGTTTGCCAGAGTGTGAAACACCACTGTCCATTGCCGCTGCCGAGCAACTGTTTGATGCCTGGTCGAAGAAGATTGCGCCTGTAGAGACAGACCCGGTTGAGCAACGGGACAAAGTTGGTCGCGCCGTACTGCAAATCGGCCACAACATTGACGAGCCGACTTACGTTCAGGTGCGTCAAGCAGCGTTACGCGCCGCTTTGGATGCAACGCCAGAGTTGCCTGGCCTGCTCAAGCCTGAAGTCGTCCTGCGCGACCATCAGCTTCAAGGCGTGGCGTGGTTACAGCATTTGTTCCGCTTGTCCCCCACGGACGTATCGGGGTGCTTGCTCGCTGATGACATGGGACTTGGGAAAACGATCCAGTTGCTCACCTTCCTGGTCTGGTACCTGGAACAGTACCCAAAAGATCAGCCAACACTGATCGTCGCTCCGGTTTCGTTGCTCGATAACTGGGAGCGAGAGCTTCACCGTTTCTTATTTGCTGACGCGCTGCCTGTATTGAAGCTGTATGGCTCAGCCTTGAGTGCAGTGAAGTTCAAGAAAGATGAAATCCCAGCGGACTTGAAAGCCAAAGGCATCAAGAACCTGCTGCGCCCAGGTTGGATGGGCGATGCCCGTATCGTCTTGACGACGTACGAGACATTGCGCGATCAGGAGTTTTCCCTGGCGCGCCAGCAATGGTCCATCGTTGTGTGTGACGAAGCTCAGAAACTGAAGAACCCGGCGGCACTGGTGACTCAGGCGATCAAAGCCATTCCGGCACGGTTTCGAGTGGCGTGTACCGGTACGCCGGTAGAGAACACCCTGATCGATCTCTGGTGCCTGTTCGACTTCATTCAGCCAGGATTTTTGGGCGGTTTGAACCAGTTTGGTCGCGACTATCAGCGCCCAATTGAAGCCGCACTGGAACGTGATACGGATGCGCTGGAGCGCCTGCGTGGGCTTATAGAACCGCAGACTTTGCGGCGGACCAAGCAAGACATCGCCAAGGACCTACCGGCCAAAATCGAAGACGCAGCATGCCGTTCACTTGGCATGCATACGCTGCAGCGTAACCTGTATCTGTCCGAAATATCTGCATACAGCCAGAGGCAGCAGATAGAAGAACAGCTCGATCAGAAGACCTCCGGCATGCTGGGGTTGCTGCACAAGCTCAAGCTGATTTGTGCCCATCCTTACAGCGTTCAGCCAGACACGCGGTTGCGTGACAACTCGCCGAAACTGCAGTGGTTGATGCAGACGCTCGAGTCGATCAAAAGGGCTGGCAACGGCGACAAGGTCATCGTTTTTACCGAGTTGCGTGATATTCAGCGGGAGTTGCAGCATGCAATTCAGCAGCATTTCGGGTTTCGGGCGACGGTCATCAATGGCGATACCAGTACCAGCAGTAAGAGCGCCAATAGCCGGCAGAGGCTGATCGATCAATTCCAGGAGCTGCCAGGTTTCGCCGTCATCATTCTGTCCACCATCGCCGTCGGATTCGGAGTGAACGTGCAGGCCGCCAACCACGTCATTCACTTCACGCGTTGCTGGAACCCAGCCAAGGAAGATCAGGCGACCGATCGGGCCTATCGGATTGGCCAGCAGAAGGATGTGTATGTGTACTACCCGACGGTTCGAGATGTGGCTATGCCTACGTTTGAGGCGACGCTGGATGAGCTGCTGAGTAAGCGGCGGGCGTTGGCGCGAGATATGTTGAGCGGGGCTTCGGAGCTTCAGGCTTCGGATTTTGAGACCTTACTAGGGGCACAGTGAGGCTGCAATCGAAAGTGCATTAATTCAGGGTTTCTAGGTCGGCGGGGTTTATGCTCAGCGACATGTCAATTATGTGTACAGGTTGATCCTGGCAGCATTTGCAAATGGGGGCGGTTCAGCCAGCTGAGACACGTCTAGCGCAGTGTCGCCAGCGGAGTCTGCTTGGATTGTTTACCTGTGGGCACGTCCAGTCTTGGCGCTAACAGCTTAACGGCCTATTGTGCGCGGAAATTGGCATAGTCGGTCGCGCATGCTGAAGCAGCGATGATGTTGATGCCGAGGAAGTTGAACTGGAAACTCTCTGCCCCGGTATCATGCCGCTATTTTCATCAGGGCCTCTGTGGTCGGAATTTCATTTTTTACTGCGCAATTCATCTGCGTCGAATGTAGGGAACAGTCCATGTCGGATCAAAAGAGTACCGAACAGGCCGCCAGCAGTCTCGCTGAAAAGGCACTCAAGCAGGCCCGCATCCGCTTGGCGCCGAGCGCAGCCGGGGCCGAGCCAGAATCGGAGCCGGCGAAGAAGAAGCGCGGGCGCAAGGCCGCTGTCAGCGCCACCAGCAGCACGCTGCAGGATCTGGAAAAGACCCTGTGGGCCACCGCCGATAAGCTGCGTGCCAATATGGACGCCGCCGAGTACAAGCACATCGTCCTCGGTCTGATCTTCCTCAAGTACATCTCCGACAGCTTCGCCGGTCGCCGTGCCGAGCTGGAGCGCCGCTTTGCCGACGCCACGAATGAATACTACCTGAACAGCGACGATCCCGAATACTTGGCTGAGGAACTGGAAGAGCGCGACTACTACAAGGAAGTCAACGTGTTCTGGGTGCCGGAGGCGGCCCGCTGGGAATCGCTGCGGGCTGCCGCCAAGCAGGTCGACATCGGCAAGCGCATCGACGAGGCGCTGGCCGCCATCGAAGCGGAAAACCCGTCGCTGAAGAACATCCTCGACAAGCGCTATGCCCGCGTCCAGCTGCCGGATGGCAAGCTCGGCGAGTTGGTCGACCTGATCTCGACCATTGGTTTCGGCGGAGATGCCAGTGTCGCCCGCGACCTGCTCGGCCAGGTCTACGAATACTTCCTTGGCCAGTTCGCCAGTGCCGAAGGCAAAAAAGGCGGCCAGTTCTACACTCCGGCGAGCATCGTCAAGACCCTGGTCGCTGTGCTCAACCCGCACCATGGTAAGGTCTACGACCCGTGCTGTGGCTCCGGCGGTATGTTTGTGCAATCGGAAAAATTTATCGAGGCCCACGGTGGCAAGCTGGGCGACGTGTCGATCTACGGCCAGGAGTCCAACCCGACCACATGGCGCCTGGCGGCCATGAACCTGGCCATCCGCAGCATCGACTTCAACCTCGGCAAGGAGCCAGGCGACAGCTTTGTGCGCAACCAGCACAGCGACCTGCGCGCCGATTTCGTCCTGGCCAACCCGCCGTTCAACGTCAGCGACTGGTGGCACGGCAGCCTCGATGGCGATCCGCGCTGGATCTACGGCACACCACCGCAAGGTAACGCCAACTTCGCCTGGTTACAGCACATGCTGTTCCATCTCAAGCCTAGCGGTCGAGCCGGCATCGTCCTGGCCAACGGCTCGATGAGCTCCAGCCAGAACACTGAGGGTGACATCCGCCGGGACATGATCGAGGCCGATGTGGTCGAAGTCATGGTCGCGCTACCGGGCCAACTGTTCTTCAACACGCAGATCCCGGCTTGCCTGTGGTTTTTGGCCAAGCAAAAAACAAAACGCCCTGGCGAGGTGTTGTTTATCGACGCGCGCAAGCTTGGCACCAATATCAGCCGAGTGCAGATCGAGTTGCTCGACAGCGACATCGAGCGCATCGCCCAGACCGTGGCGAACTGGCGCGGTGTGCCGTTGGATGAGGGGAGTGAGATTGGCGATTACGTTGATGTGGCTGGTTTTTGCCGCAGCGTTCCCCTCGCGGAAATCGCCGAGCATGGCCATGTATTGACCCCGGGCCGTTATGTCGGAGCCGAGGCCGTTGAGGATGACGAGGAAGCCTTTGCCGACAAGATGCAGCACCTCACCGCCCTGTTGGGCGAGCAACTGGCTAAAGGCGCCGAGCTCGATCAGTTGATCCGCCAGAAACTGGGGGGGCTGGGCTATGAGTTCTGAGTGGTATCGCGGGAAGTTAGGAGACGTCGTAGAGCTAAAGCGTGGATACGACCTGCCTCAAGCGCAGCGAACGAAGGGAAGTGTGCCGCTCGTGTCGTCTTCTGGCGTGAGCGATTTTCACAACACTGCGATGGTCAAAGGGCCAGGGGTAGTGACCGGACGATATGGAACGATTGGCAAGGTTTTTTATGTAGAGGATGATTTTTGGCCTCTCAACACTACCCTCTATGTACGTGACTTCAAGGGAAACGACCCGAAGTTCATCCATTATTTTTTGAGGTCTGTGGATTTTTTTGCCTATTCAGATAAGGCGGCTGTTCCGGGGGTTAACCGAAATCACCTACATGAGGCTGCAGTACATATTCCAGGTGTTTGTGAGCAAAAAGAAATCGCAGGTTTGCTGGGAGCCCTCGACGACCGTATTATCCTGCTCCGCGAAACCAATGCCACCCTGGAGGCCATAGCCCGGGCGCTTTTCAAATCCTGGTTTGTGGACTTCGATCCGGTTCGCGCCAAGTCGGAAGGGCTTGACCCAGATGGTATGGATGCCGCCACCGCCGCGCTTTTTCCCGACAGTTTTGTAGACTCCGAGCTGGGATTGATACCGAGGGGGTGGGCTACACGACCTATCTACGATATGGCGTCTTACATAAATGGAGCAGCTTACAAAACATTTGAGCCAAATGCGGAGCGTCGCGGGCTTCCAATAATCAAGATTGCGGAGCTTAAGGCCGGAGTTACCCTGCAAACGGCCTTTTCGGACGTTACCATGCCGGAGAAGTATCTAATAAGGACAGGTGATATACTTTTCTCATGGTCTGGGAATCCAGATACATCTATCGACACTTTCGTGTGGGGGCATGATCCGGCCTTACTTAATCAGCACATTTTTCGTGTTTTGCCACATGTTCAATCTGAGCGATCATTTGTTCTTCAAGCACTCAGGAATTTAAAGCCAGTATTCGCTGAGCTAGCGCGAAACAAACAGACAACAGGGCTCGGTCATGTAACGGTCGCCGACCTTAAACGGCTCTGTGTTGTTAATCCACCGGGGATGGTGATTGAGCAGTTCAATAGTTTAGTTGAAAAGATTCATCAGATGATCTTTGGTAATGAGCAAAAAGCTAAAACCCTCACCCAGCTCCGCGATACCCTGCTCCCTCGCCTGATCTCCGGTCAACTGCGTCTACCGGAAGTGGAAGCTTCAGTCAAAGCCGTGTTGTCGGAAGCTGTCTGATATGGCGCTGAATTTGCGTCAACGGGTCATCGAACGACTGCAAAGCTTGCCGAATACCCAGCAGACCGCACGCGAACTGGCGCAATGGATTTTCGAGCAGTTTCCAGCTGAATGTGCGGCCAAGAAAGCCAGCAGTGCCAGCTACATCCAGACTGACAAAGATCTGGTACAGCAACTAGTAGCGGAGATTTCGAGTTCCCGTCCACTCTGGCAGAACAAGTTCCCTCAGCTGAAAACGACCGAGGGACGCCCCCGTCATTACTATTGGTCGGACATGGATGCCAACGCTGAGGTGGCGGCGGCGGAAGGAGTCGCAGTCGTCGCATCCGACCAGCCTGAACCCACGCCGTTGCGTGAGCATGCGCTCTATCCGCTTCTGGCGGAGTACCTGCTGACCGACGAGCAGCGTGTGTACGCCATGCGGATCAACGAAAAACGTTCGTCCAACCGTGCGGGTATCGGGGGCAATGAATGGTTGCATCCGGATCTGGTCGGTCTGGAGGACCTGACGGCGGACTGGACGCCAGATTTACGTGACTGCGTCCGTGTGTTGGGCGATCGCCGTGCTCGATTGTGGTCATTCGAAGTCAAGCTGCTGCTCAACCGTTCCAATGCGCGCAAGAGTTTCTTCCAGGCCGTGTCCAACTCATCCTGGGCGCATTTTGGCTATCTGGTAGCCGCCACGGTCGAAGGCGACGGGACACTCAAAGAGTTGCGCATGCTCGCCGCTGCGCATGGCATTGGGGTAATTCAGCTTGACGTTCAGAGTCCTACTGAAAGCCAGATTCTGATCCCGGCCCGCGAACGCAGTGAAGTCGACTGGGACATGTGCAACCGTCTGACGGCAGAAAATGCTGACTTCGCCGAGTTTCTAGGGCGGGTAAGGCGTTTCCATCAGACTGGCGAAATAGCGACCAGGGAGTGGGGGGCTAACGAGTGACGCCGCGTTATTACTAGAAGGGTGGTGGCCGAATACGCGTTATCTGGTATCGACAAACCCGTCGGTGCCGCCAAATACCAACTCTTACACGTTTTGCCCGCACCTTTGGGCCGCAACCTGCCGAACATTGTCGAGATCGGGGCGGAGGTGGCCGGGGAGCGGACACAGGAAGTGAAGTGGAATGACCGAAGATCAATTGGAACAGGAAACACTCGGCTGGCTGGCAGAGGTGGGCTACCGCCACGTGTACGGCCCAACTATCGCCTATGACGGCGAGAACCCGGAACGTGACAACTACCGCCAGGTGCTCCTGATCGAGCGCTTGCGCAGCGCGATTGCCAGGCTCAACCCCACGGTCCCGCTGGCCGCACGGGAGGATGCCCTCAAGCAGGTGCAGGAGTTGGGCCTGCCGGTTCAGCTGTCGGCCAACCGCTTGTTCCACCGCCTGTTGGTCAGTGGCGTGCCGGTGCAGTATCAGAAAGACGGTGAAACCCGTGGCGACTTCGTGCGCCTGATCGACTGGGTCGAGGTGAAGGCCAACGATTGGTTGGCCGTCAACCAGTTCAGCATCCAGGGGCCGAAACATACCCGGCGTCCGGACATCATCCTGTTCGTCAACGGCCTGCCATTGGTGCTGCTGGAACTTAAGAATCCGGCGGATGTGAAGGCCGACCTGGGCAAAGCCTTCGATCAGATCCAGACCTACAAAGAGCAGATCCCGGATCTGTTCCAGTACAACGAAATCCTGGTGATTTCTGACGGTAGCGAAGCGCGGATGGGCTCGCTGTCCGCCGATGTCGAGCGTTTCATGAACTGGCGCACCATCGACGGCCAGACTCTTGATCCGTTGGGTCAGTTCAACGAACTGGAGACCCTAGTGCGCGGTGCTTTGGCCCCGCCGATGCTGCTCGATTACCTGCGCTACTTCGTGCTGTTCGAGGATGACGGCCGGCTGGTGAAGAAGATTGCCGGCTACCACCAGTTCCATGCGGTGCGCGCCGCCATTGGGCAAGTGGTCAGTGCCTCGCGCCCCGGCGGCAGCCACAAGGGCGGGGTGGTCTGGCACACCCAGGGTTCAGGTAAGAGCATCACAATGACCTGCTTCGCCGCCCGGGTGATGCAGGAAGCGGCAATGGAAAACCCGACCATTGTGGTGATTACCGACCGGAACGACCTGGACGGCCAGTTGTTCGGAGTGTTCTCGCTGTCCCAGGATCTGCTGCGTGAACAGCCCGTCCAAGTGGAGTCACGCGGTGACTTGCGCCGCAAACTGAACAATAGGCCGAGCGGCGGCATTGTCTTCGCCACCATCCAGAAATTCATGCCAGGTGCGGATGAAGACACCTTCCCGGTGCTGTCCGATCGCCCGAATATCGTGGTCATTGCCGACGAAGCACACCGCACCCAGTACGGATTTGGCGCCGAGCTGAAAACCTCGGAGGTACTGCAGGCCGCCGAAAGCCGAACCCGTTACCAAGTGGGCTATGCCCAGCACCTGCGCGATGCGCTGCCGAACGCCACTTTCGTGGCCTTTACTGGAACCCCGGTATCCAGCGAAGACCGCGACACCCGCTCGGTTTTCGGTGAATACATCCACGTCTACGACATGCAGCAGGCCACTGAAGACGGTGCGACCGTTGCCATCTATTACGAGTCGCGTCTGGCCAAGCTGTCCTTGAAAGAGAGTGAGCTGCCAGCGATTGACGAGCAGGTCGATGAACTGGCCGAAGATGAGGAGGACGACCAGCAGGCCAGGCTGAGAAGCCGTTGGGCCGCCCTTGAGCGAGTGGTTGGTGCAGAACCACGTGTTCATAGCGTGGCCGCTGACCTGGTCAACCATTTCGAGGAACGTAACCATGGCATGGTGAGTGTGGGGCAGATGCCCGGCAAAGCCATGGTGGTTGCCATGAGCCGCGATATCTGTGTGCACCTGTACAACGAGATTGTCGCCTTGCGTCCGGACTGGCACGACGAAGATCCTGAGAAAGGTGCGATCAAAATCATTATGACCGGCAGCGCCTCGGATAAGGCTTTGCTACGGCCGCACATCTATTCCGGCCAGGTCAAAAAGCGCTTGGAAAAACGCTTCAAGGATCCACTCGACCCGCTCAAGTTGGTGATCGTTCGTGACATGTGGCTGACCGGCTTCGATGCGCCGTGCGTTCACACCCTTTACGTGGACAAACCGATGAAGGGTCACAACCTGATGCAGGCTATAGCCCGGGTAAACCGGGTATTCAAGGACAAGCAAGGCGGCTTGGTGGTGGATTACATCGGCATCGCCAATGAACTGAAAGCTGCACTCAAGGAGTACACCGGTAGCAAGGGTAAGGGCCGACCTACCGTGGATGCCCATGAGGCCTACTCGGTGCTGGAAGAAAAGATGGACGTCCTGCGTAGCCTGCTGCATGGCTTCGACTACAGCGATTTCCTCACCGGCGGGCACAAGCTGCTGGCTGGCGCCGCCAACCATGTGTTGGGCCTCGAAGATGGCAAGAAGCGTTTTGCCGACAACGCACTGGCCATGAGCAAGGCTTTTACCCTGTGCTGCACCCTGGATGAAGCCAAGGCCGTCCGCGAGGAAGTGGCGTTCTTCCAGGCAATCAAGGTGATCCTGATCAAGCGTGAAGTCAGTCAGCAGAAAAAGACTGACGAAGAACGGGAGTTGGCCATCCGCCAGATCATCGGCAATGCAGTGGTCTCCGGTGAGGTGGTGGACATCTTTGACGCTGTAGGCTTGGACAAGCCTAATATCGGCCTGCTCGATGATGCGTTTCTCGCCGAGGTGCGCAACCTGCCGGAGAAGAACCTTGCGGTTGAGCTATTGGAGCGCTTGCTCGAAGGTGAGATCAAAAGCCGTTACAGCACCAACCTGGCCCAGGAGAAGAAATTCTCTGAGTTACTGGCCAATGTGATCAAGCGCTACCAGAACCGCTCAATCGAAACCGCTCAGGTCATTGAAGAACTAATCGAAATGGCCAAGAAGTTCGCCGCTGCTAGTCAGCGTGGCGATGCCTTGGGGCTCAACGATGACGAACTGGCGTTCTACGATGCCTTGGCCAACAATGAGGCATCGGTGCGCGAGCTGGGCGATGAGATCTTGGCCAAAATCGCCCACGAGTTGACTGCCAGTCTGCGGGCTAATGTCAGTGTCGATTGGAACAGTCGTGAAAGCGTAAGGGCCAAACTGCGCATCCTGGTGCGGCGGATTTTGCGCAAGTACAAGTACCCGCCGGATCAGGCCGAGGAAGCTGCCCAGCTGATCCTCAACCAGGCGGAAACGCTTTGCGAGGCATGGTTGTAAACTTTAGCTCGGTGGGCTTCAGTGAAGATTTTTTGCGCAATTCTGCAGTAGCTTACGTTCCAGTTTTGGCAAAGATATAAAAGCTGTGCCTAAAGCGTTCTAAATATTGACAGGGCAGGACTCGATTGGATCGAGCCCTGCCCTGTCTCGACTTATTTGAAAGTCATCGTCGCAAAAGTTCCGCTACCGGTTAGCCACTTACCCCAAGGGCTATGGTCCGTGCAATGAGTTGAGCTCCTACGAACTGATTGGAAACACTGAGTGCAGTAAGGCGTATAGCATTCATCACACATTTTCCAATTATTTGCTCCTTGCTTTTCAGCCCCAGTTTTGCCGCAGCCGGCACATCGAAGAGTCTTGCCTGGTCTCGTTACAGTCATAGGTTTTCCTTTTCCAAATAAGTTGAGCTTCGCAGTGCGAATGATAGCGGTACGCCACTTGCTCGTAAAGACGTACTCAACTTGTGTTGCAAGCACCCAAAAGCTAGGGCGGAAGAAGGTAATGGAGACGGATTTCCAATTGATCGGCAAGGCAGCTATTGAATTCTAAAGTGTAACGCTATTTAAAACTTTAGCGAGAGTTCGGCAGGTTAATCAAATTTTTGGCCTGGCCGATGAATTAGCATCGCTGTTGTGACTGGCTGTAGCATCTTTTTCGTAGGGCTGTGCATCCGATGAAACTCTCGTCAACGTTCGGCGTATACCAGAAATATTCTGGAGAACTTGTGGGTTTAACGCAGGGCTCATTAGGTATTCAGTATGCTGGCGGATAAGAGGGAGATGCGGTCTTCATGCATAATGCTTGACGGTCTTTAATGATCAGGATTTCTGTTCGAGCTTAACGATTGATTTGGCGACGTTTAAAACGATGTCTTTCGATTTTGCTTGCCCAAGTGCAATTGAAGACCAGTCCCTCCCCATTTTCTTTAAAATCAAGAGCACGGTCAGCCGGTAGTAGTACTTCGAAGCGGGCGAGTGTATAGCTAAATGATGGACTAGAAACCAATGCACGTGCTTGAGCTGCCAAGTCCAGGGGTTGTCTCGTTGCCATCGCTGTTGGATGGCCACTTGCATGACTCGTGCTTGCCTTAGGTGGCGTTGCTGAGTGGCCTTCGAGCCAATTAATGCGCCGCTCAGGAACAGCGCCATATTGAAGGGCTTGGTCACGTTCGACCTCCAATGTAGGTCGAGACCACATCAATCCGGTTATGTCCGAGCTCAAGGCTGATCTGTTGGCGCGCCTGTTGATCAAGGCCGCTGTCAATGCGATAGCAGTGACCACCATTGACTGGTGCGGCGTGGCCTGTGAGTTGCTCATAGCGATCGCAGGCGTAAGCAGCGCGCAGTTCATGGAATCCTTTCAGCCCGTGTTCATGCAGAGTTTCGCGGGCTGGGAGCACGGTCTGTTGCAGGAATGCGGCGTAGCTTTCGTCGCCGGCCAGCAAGTTGCGGCTTCGGGGCGGCGACGCATCACGCGCAAATTGGAGCGCCGCGTTAACTTGTTCAGTGACGATAATCCAACGTGGCGCTGATGCCCCTGATCGGCCGCCTTTGGTACCGCCCTGGATATTGATCCGGCCCAAGTGTTTGGCTTCTCGGTGCAAGCGTGGCAGGTCAGCTAGGATCGCTTCGCGTAGGCGCATACCGGTAGTCCGGGCCAAGATGACAATCGCGGCGACCCGGTCGTGTTGTTGTTCTCCAAGCGCTTTAACCACTCTCAGCACATCTTGGATATCTCTGCCATCCGGCGCACGCGTGCGGACTGTGGAGCGCTGCAGACCCAACGCCAGGCTCGGGCTGATGACTCTCACGTCCTGATCACCGCGCAGCGCAGCGAGGGTGCGGTTAACGCTGCTCAGACGGTTTTGCGCGGTGGCGATGCACAGTTCGCCTTGCTGGATCTGCTGACGCAGATATGTGACGTAGTACTCCAGCGTTTGTCGATCAATCTGGCGCGCATCGTTGTACCCGGGCCCGTCCTCTGACCGGCACAAGCGTACGAAGGCTTGCCAGCGATCGCCATGCGCCTTGACGGTAGCGAAGTGGCCGCCGGCAAACAGATCTTCCAAAGCCTGCCGACCGGCGTAGCTGAGTTGGCGGCCGTATCCAAAGTTGCGACCGTCACGCCGACCGACCAGCGCCATTGTCTTCACCTTGATCGTTGGTCAGTAGGTGCAGCAGCAGGGCTTTCCAATGGGGGCTAATGCTGTCCAGCTGCTCCCAGTGTGTTGGACGAATGGAAAGGGCATTTTCGCTGTGTTGCAGCAGAGCCCCTTCTTCTTGCAACTTCTCGATGAGCTGAGCGAGGTCGATGGGTTCAGGGGTGATACTGGCGACAGCGGCGACACTGGCGACAGCCCGCGCTACATCTGGCTTGGCACGTGGTGACAAAGTGGTGACGGTGGCGGCGACACACCGCAACTCGGTCGGCGAGCGATGTTGCGCCTGGTAGCGGCGCACGGCGTCATTGAGGCGGAACATGGCGCATCTCGAATATGTCCCCGGCATTGTTCAGCCAGTTATGGGTAACCAGCTGCAGCAACAACTCGAAGGTGTACCGTGTGCTTTTACGGGCAAAGCGAGGGCCGTTGCGCGTGAGATCGCGGAGGCGAAACGGTGGCCAGTTCTTCTTAATCAACCAGCGCAGAAGGCAATCCGCCTCCGCGCGAAGCTTATTCAGTGGCTCCTGTTCGGTCAGGCGCTGGTTCTCGGCCAGGTAGTAATCCATCAGCGTAGAGGCGCGCTGAATGTGCACTTCTTCCAAGGCAGTCGATTCCTCAACCACCGCCATCACACCAGCCATGCGTAGAACGTTCGCGGCGGCTTTACTCGCAGCAGCTTGCACGTTGACCAGCTCGCCGAACTCCCCTGACTCGAATTCAATGGTCCATTGTGAACCTCGGAAGCGCTGGAAGCCCTTGATTTCAATGGATTTCAGGCACAAAAAAAGACGTCCGTGGACGTCTTTAGATGTTGAAGTGGTGGAGCCGGGGGATTTGAACCCCCGTCCGCCAGTACTCCGCTGTCGGTACTACATGCTTAGCCGTGTCTATTGAGTTAATCCGCAGCCGCCCGACGGGCAGGGTGCTTTGGACGAGTTGGGTAAGTTTTAGTCGCTTTGCCCCCAACGTGCTACACGACGATCCTGTTCTGTATGACAATCACTTCGGGTTTACAGGCATCCCCTAGTGATTGCTGGAGCCGAAGCTACCAGGAGAGCGGGCTCGGCTGCTTACGCAGCGAGAGCGTAACCCTCGTAGTTTTCGTCATTGGCAACTATAGAAAGTTGCAACAGTGGATTTACGAGTTCTGTTACCAACTCGGCATGCACCTAGAGTTTCATCACCGGCGTCGAATCCTAATCGGCCCCATTTTTTACTGCTCTAGCGCTAGCACCGTTTCGGGTGCATGTGATGGAGTATACGCCATCGGTCGGGCGACGTCGACTACCGGTCCGGTCGCCCACCGAGGTTACTGACCGTTGCCGCCCTTGTCGGTCTTCTCGAGGCGCGACAGCACCTTGGCGCTAATGGTGATGCAATCCTTGTCGTTGCCCGCCGCCTGCGCGGCCTTGGCGTCAGCCACGTGCTGCTTCAGCGCATCGTCCAGCCCTTCGGAGGTCGCGCCCATGGTTGCCATCTGGTCGTCGATCTTCTGCAGGTTGCTGGTACACAGGTCTTTATCCGCCGCGAACACAGGCGAGGCTAGCAGTGCGGCGCTGAGGAACAGTCCGGTAATCGCAGTACGCTTCATGTGAATCTCCTTGGCTGGGAAGGCCTCAGGATAAGGGGCCTATTTGCATGGACTGCGGCCGATGCCAGGGGTTCAGACGGATGTTGTGGCAGATGGCCTGTTCGCCGGCAAGGCCAGCTCCTGCCGGTGTGCAGGAGCCGCCTTGGCTCACAGCGCCCTGGCTCTGGTCACCCGGTCCACCAGGTACACCAGGCCGTGATAGTCGATGCCGCCATGCTCGCTCAAGCCGATTTCACAGGTGCGGCTGGTGGAGATGCCTTCGCTGCAGTACTGCACGGCGTCCTTTAGGCTGCGCAGTGAATGTGCGTTCAGTTCGGGGGTGGTGAAGCCTTTGTCGCCGGCGAACCCGCAGCAGTGGATGCCCTCGGGTATCACCACCTCTTTGCTGCAACGCCGCGCCAGGTCGATCAGGGCCTGGCTCTCGCCCAGGTGCTGGGTACTGCAGGTCACGTGCACGGCAATCGGTGCGTCCTGCGGGGTGAATTCCAGCTTGTCCACCAGGTGGGTGCGGATGAAGCGCACCGGGTCATACAGGTCCAGGCGCGAGTCCTTGAGGTCCTGCACCAGGCGCAAGGTGCACGGGCTGGTGTCGCAGTAGATCGGGTCGAGCCCGCCGCGGCTGGCATGCAGCAGCGCGCCAATCAGTTCCTGGCGCTTGTGCTCGGCCTGTTCGGCATAGCCCTTGGAGGCGAACGGCTGACCGCAGCACAGGCTGTCCTGGTTCTCGGGGAACACCACCTGGTAGCCGGCCTTTTCCAGCAGGCCGCGGGTCTTGTCCAGCAGCGAGGTCTGTTCGCGATCGCCAGCGGCGGGGCCCATGACGCGCGATACGCAGGCCGCCAGGTACACCACGCGGGGCCGCGCATCGTTGCTCGCGGGGCTGAACTGGATGGGCTGCAGGGGCTGCGGCATGGCCGGCGTCCAGAGCGGCAGGCGGCTGTTGCTGGCTTTGCTCAACGACTGGCTGATGCGGGCCAGCCGTGGCGCGCCCAACAGGCGGCGGGCACCGTTGGCTGCGCGCAGGGTGAGGCGGGCGCCGCTTAGCGCGGTGTGGAAATGCTCCGCCAGCCAGTCGGCTGTCTTCACGTGGCTGGCAGCCTGGGCGCGCAGTTTCTTCACCAGTTCGCCGGTGTTGATGCCTACCGGGCAGCGCTGGGCGCACAAGCCGGTGGCGGCGCAGGTGTCGATGCCCTGGTACTGGTAGTCGCGTTCAAGCGCGGTGGTATCGACCCCGGCGCGCTTCTTGGCCTGGATGTCGCGCCACATCACGATGCGCTGGCGCGGGCTCAGGGTCAGCCCCTTGGACGGGCACACCGGTTCGCAGAAGCCGCACTCGATGCACTTGTCGACGATCTCGTCGGCGGCCGGCAACGGCTTGAGGTTCTTAAGGTGGATCTGCGGGTCGTTGCTGAGTACCACATCCGGGTTGAGGATACCGTTGGGGTCGAGCAGGCGCTTGAGTGTCCACATCAGCTGGTAGGCATCGTGTCCCCATTCCAGTTCGACGAACGGCGCCATGTTGCGCCCGGTGCCATGCTCGGCCTTGAGCGAACCGCCGAATTCGACCGCCACCAGGTCCGCCACGTCGTCCATGAACGCCTGGTAGCGGGCGACCTCTTCGGCACTGTTGAAACCCTGGGTGAACACGAAGTGCAGGTTGCCCTCCAGCGCATGGCCGAACAGGATGGCTTCGTCATAGTGGTGCCGCTCGAACAGCTCGATCAGGCGGTTGACGCCGATGGCCAGTTGCTCGACCGGGAAGGTCACGTCTTCGATGATGACCGTGGTGCCGGTCTTGCGCACGGCGCCGACGGCCGGGAAGGTGTCCTTGCGGATGGCCCAGAGCTTGGCGTTTTCCTTGGCGTCTTCGGTGAAGTCGACCTGTTTCTCGACCGGAAATTGCGCCAGCGAGGCCATGATCAGGCCCAGCTGCTCGTGCAGCAGTGTCTGGGTGGCAGCGCGGGACTCGATCAGCAGGGCGCACGCACCCTCGGACAGCTGCTGCACGAAGGCCGGCATGCCGGGCTTGTCCTGCACCGAGCGCAGGCTGCGCCGGTCGAGCAGTTCCACGGCCGATACCGGCTGGCTTTTCAGCACGGTGACGGCGGTGCAGCAGGTTTCCACGTCCGGGAACACGATCAGCGCCGACGCCTTGTGCGGGTGATCGATCACGGTGTCGTAGGTAACCGCGCTGATGAAGCCCAGGGTGCCCTCGGAGCCCACCAGCAGGTGGTTGAGGATGTCCAATGGCTGGTCGTAGTCGACCAGCGCGTTGAGCGACAGGCCGGTGGTGTTCTTGAGCCGGTACTTGTGGCGGATTTTCGCAGCCAGTTCGGTGTTGGCGCGGGTCTCGCGGCCCAGGCGCGCGAGCGATTCGAGCAGGTCGGCATGGCTGCTCTGGAAGGCCGCGACGCTGGCCGGGTCTTCGCTGTCCAGGCGGGTGCCGTCGGCCAGCACCAGGCGCAGGCCGGCCAGGGTGTGGTAGGTGTTCTGGGCGGTGCCGCAGCACATGCCACTGGCGTTGTTGGCAACGATGCCGCCGATCTTGCAGGCGTTGATGGACGCCGGGTCGGGGCCGATCTTGCGTCCGAACGGAGCCAGCCAGGCGTTGGCCTGGGCGCCGATCACGCCGGGTTGCAGGCGGATCTGCCGGCCTTGCTCGCGAATCTCGCGACCGTTCCAGTTGTCGCCCAGCACGATCAGCACCGAGTCGCTGATGGCCTGGCCCGACAGGCTGGTGCCGGCGGCGCGGAAGGTCACCGGCACGCGGTCGCGCTGGGCCAGCTGGAGCAGGCCCACCACTTCGTCTTCGCTTTCCACGCGCACCACCAGCTTGGGGATCAGCCGGTAGAAGCTGGCGTCGGTACCGAAGGCCAGGGTAGACGTGGGGTCGTCGAAGCGGCGCTCACGGGGGATCAGGCGTTCAACCGAGTCGAGAAACGCGGTGGGCAGGCTCATGCAAACTCCTCGCGGGGCCACGGCGTCTATCGCGCCGCGTGCCCCGGACAATCAGGCGGTGATGGGGCAGGCGGTCAGGCGCCGAATTCGCGTACCAGCGAATCGCGAGTGATCTCGCTGATGGACTTGGCGCCGGTCAGCACCATGGCCACGCGCATTTCCTTTTCGAACAGGTCGAGCAGGTTCTTCACGCCGGCTTCGCCTGCGGTGGCGAGGGCATAGAGGAAGGCACGGCCGATCAGTACGGTGTCTGCGCCCAGGGCGATCATGCGCACCACGTCCAGGCCGCTGCGGATACCGGAATCGGCGAGGATCTTCAGGTCGCCCTTGACCGCATCGGCGATGGCCGGCAGGGCACGGGCGCTGGACAGCACGCCGTCGAGCTGGCGACCGCCGTGGTTGGACACCACGATGCCGTCGGCACCGAACTTCACGGCGTCGCGCGCGTCGTCCGGGTCGAGAATACCCTTGATCACCATCGGGCCATCCCAGAACTCGCGGATCCATTCCAGGTCCTTCCAGGAAATCGACGGGTCGAAGTTGGCGCCCAGCCAGCCGATGTAGTCGGCCAGGCCGGTGGGGCTGCCGCGGTATTTGGAGATGTTGCCCAGGTCGTGGGGCTTGCCCAGCAGGCCTACATCCAGCGCCCACTGGGGGTGGGTCATGGCCTGCCACATGCGCCGCAGCGGTGCGTTAGGGCCGCTCATGCCGGAGTGGGCGTCACGGTAGCGTGCGCCGGGTACGGGCATGTCCACGGTGAACACCAGGGTGGTCACGCCGGCGGCCTTGGCACGCTCCAGGGCATTGCGCATGAAGCCGCGGTCCTTGAGCACATAGAGCTGGAACCACATGGGCCGGTCGATGGCCGGGGCCACTTCCTCGATCGGGCACACGGATACGGTCGACAGGGTGAAGGGGATGCCCTTGGCCGCCGCGGCACGTGCCGCCTGCACCTCGCCGCGCCGGGCGTACATGCCGGTCAGGCCGACCGGTGCCAGGGCCACGGGCATGCTCAGGGTTTCATCGAACAGGCGGGTCTCGAGGCTGAGCTCGGACATGTTCTTCAGAACGCGCTGGCGCAGGGCGATGTTGGCCAGGTCTTCGACGTTGTGGCGCAGGGTGTACTCGGCGTAGGCGCCGCCGTCGGCGTAGTGGAACAGGAAGGGCGGCAGCTTGCGTTGGGCTGCGGCGCGGTAGTCGGTAGAGGCTGAAATGATCATGGTGTCTCGCAGCGTCGGTTGAAAGGGGCAGCTGCCGGGCGCCCTTGGGGCGCCCGGCCTCTTTCACTTTAGTGAACCAGCATGCCGGTCAGCCAGTACGCCTGGATCAAGGTGATCAGGCCGACGATGGTGGCGAAGAACAAGCTGTGCTTGAGGGTGAAGCGGAACAGGTCCGACTCTTTGCCAACCAGCCCGGTGGCCGCGCATGCCACGGCGATGGACTGTGGCGAGATCATCTTGCCGGTAACGCCGCCGCTGGTGTTGGCGGCCACCAGCAGGGTGTCGTTGACCCCGATCTGGTGCGCGGTGGTGGCTTGCAGCGAGCTGAACAGAGCGTTGGACGAAGTGTCCGAACCGGTCAGGAACACGCCCAGCCAGCCAAGGAACGGCGAGAAGAACGGGAACGCTGCGCCGGTGCCGGCCAGAACCAGGGCCATGGTCGACGACATGCCCGAGTAGTTGGTGACGAAGGCAAAGGCCAGCACCATGCCGATCGACAGGATCGGCCAACGCAGTTCGAAGAAGGTTTCCTTCAGCGTGGTCAGGCCGGTCTTGAAGTTGATCTTCAGCACCAGCATCGACAGCAGCGCGGAGAAGAAGATCGCGGTACCGGTGGCCGAGATCGGGTCGAGCTTGAACACCGCCGGCATGGCGGTCGGGGCGGCGACGATCGGCGCGGTCTTGATCACCAGCTGGTCAAGGTGCGGGATGGCGAAGTTGAACACCCAGCTGTACATCGAACCACCGGCGGCAAAGGCCGCTTTGAATGGCTTGAGGGTCCAGATGGTGACCAGCACGGTGAGGATCAGGAACGGCGACCAGGCCTTGAAGATCTCGCCGAAGCTGTATGGCGAAGGCTGGCTGCCGCCACCGTTGACCACGGCTGCACCAACGCTGCCGGTGGCGGTGGTCATCGAGCGCTTGGGCTGCCAGACCTTGAGGAACAGGGTCAGGGAGATCAGGCTGGCCAGTGCCGAGGTGATGTCCGGCAGTTCCGGGCCGATGAAGTTGGAGGTGAAGTACTGGGTGACGGCGAAGCTCAGGCCGGCCACCAGGGCTGCAGGCCAGGTCTCCTTGACGCCGCGCAGGCCGTCCATCATGAACACCAGCCAGAACGGCACGAACAGCGACAGCAACGGCAATTGACGACCGGTCATGGCGCCGATCTTGAAGGCGTCGATACCGGTGACCTGGCCGGCCACGATGATCGGGATACCCAGGGCGCCGAAGGCCACCGGGGCGGTGTTGGCGATCAGGCACAGGCCGGCGGCGTACAGCGGGTTGAAACCCAGGCCCACCAGCAGTGCAGCGGTAATGGCCACGGGTGCGCCGAAGCCTGCCGCGCCTTCCAGGAAGGCGCCGAAGCAGAAGCCGATCAGCAGAACCTGCAGGCGCTGGTCGTCGGTGATCGACAGCACCGAGCTGCGGATCACTTCGAACTGGCCACTCTTGACCGTCAGTTTGTACAGGAACACCGCCGCGACGATGATCCAGGCGATGGGCCACAGGCCATAGGCAAAACCGTACCCGGCAGCAGCCAGTGCCATGTCGGCGGGCATCTGGAAGGCGAAGATGGCGACCAGGATCGACAGCGCCAGCGTGATGCTGCCTGCCACATGACCCTTGAGGCGGAACACGGCCAGCGCCAGGAAGAAGAACACGATAGGGATGACTGCCGCCAGGGCGGACAGGCCGAGACTACCAAGCGGACTATAGAGTTGTTGCCAGGTTTGCATATGGGGTGGCCCCTAATTGTTGTTGGTCATGCAGTGGCATTGGCTAATTGGTCATACCAATTTACAATGTCGAGCCGCTAGGTTAAGAGCCCTGTGGTGGGTGTGTCAATTTGCCCCGCTAAAACTTTCGTCGGACGGTTGAAAAAAGGTCGGCTGAGCGGCTTCGAAATTCGCCAACTGGTGGGTGTGGCGTGGGCACCGATAGGCCAAAATAGGCGGCCCCGAACGAACTCGGGATTGTGGAGAGCATGTGATGGTTTTCAACCAGGTCCGCCAACGCCGTTTGTCCGACGATATCGTCGAGCGGCTTGAGGGGATGATTCTTGAAGGCACCTTGACCGCCGGTGAGCGGTTGCCGGCCGAGCGGCAACTGGCCGAGCAGTTCGGGGTGTCACGCCCGTCGTTGCGCGAGGCGATCCAGAAGCTGGTAGCCAAGGGCATGCTGGTGAGCCGACAGGGCGGCGGCAATTATGTTGCCCAGTCGATGGGTTCGACGTTCAGCGACCCCTTGTTGCAATTGCTGGAGAACAATCCGGAGGTCGAACGCGACCTGCTGGAGTTTCGTCATACGCTGGAGGCGTCGTGTGCCTATTACGCCGCATTGCGTGCCACCGCGGTGGATCGCGAGCGGTTGAAGGTGGCGTTCGATGCGCTGCAGGACTGTTATGCGCGTGCCGATGAGGTGAGCCGAGCCGAGGAAGGGGCGGCGGATGCGTCGTTCCACCTGGCGATTGCCGAGGCCAGCCATAACGCGGTGCTGCTGCATACCATTCGCGGGTTGTTCGACCTGCTCAAGCGCAACGTGGTGACCAACATCGGCGGTATGTACAAGCAGCGCAGCGAGACCCGCGACATGCTGATTGCGCAGCACCGGGACCTGTACCTGGCGATTGTCGAAGGGCGTGCGCAGGATGCACGGGAGGTGTCGAGCCAGCACATTCTGTATGTGCAGGAGGTGCTCGAAGAGGTGCGTCAGGAAGTGCAGCGGGTCGCGCGGGCAGAGCGGCGCAACGGGCGCTAGACAAGCGTTGCGGCTTTCGCCGGCAAGGCCGGCTCCTACAGGGTTTCGCTTGGCCTGTAGGAGCCGGCCTTGCTGGCAAAGTGGCTAGAGCAGGCGTGCCTACTCGTCGCGGCCCTTGCTGCGCACGGCGCGCTGCAACTCGCGATCGGAATCACGCTCGCGCTGGGTATCGCGCTTGTCGTATTCCTTCTTGCCCTTGCCCAGGGCAATCTCGCACTTGATCAAGTGCTTGCTCCAGTACATCGACAAGGCCACGCAGGTATAGCCCTTCTGCTGTACGCCCACGAACAGGCGCTCCAGCTCGCGGCGATTGAGCAGCAGTTTACGGGTACGGGTCGGGTCGGCGATCACGTGGGTGCTGGCCGCGGTCAGGGGGGTGATATGGCAGCCCATCAGCCATGCTTCACCGTCCTTGAGCAGCACGTAGCTGTCCACAAGATGCGCCTTGCCGGCACGCAGACTTTTTACTTCCCAACCGGACAGGACCAATCCGGCCTCGAACTTGTGCTCGATGAAGTAATCGTGACGCGCCTTTTTATTCTGCGCGATGGTCCCTGTCGGATGCTTCTTTTGTTTAGCCATAGGGGCGGCATTATAGGCAGTCGTCGCGCTGTCGGCTACGGGGTAGCGGTACGCTTGAGCCGTTGGAGTGAATCCCGGACAATACGCGCTGTTTTTCCTCTTGATGCGCTATGTGGCGCCCCTCGGCATTCGCATCGTGTTTACCGCTCAGCTTTGGAAGTGACGCCTGGATGACTACCCATATTCAACGTTCGGCACTGTTGCCGTACCCCGCTCAGGCGCTGTATGACCTGGTGAATGACGTCGCCCGCTATTCGGAATTTCTGCCGTGGTGTTCCTCCAGCACGGTGCTGGAGCAGAGCGAGACCCTGATGCGTGCGCGAGTCGAGGCGGCCAAGGGCGGCATGAGCCAGAGTTTTGTAACGCGAAATGAGTTGGTGCCAGGGCAGTCCATCGAGATGAACCTTGAGGAGGGGCCGTTCAATCAGCTGCACGGGCTCTGGACGTTCAAGGCACTCGGCGACAAGGCCTGCAAGATCAGCCTGGACCTGTCGTTCGATTACGCCGGGCCGCTGGTGCGCGCCACCCTGGGGCCGATCTTCAACCAGGCGGCCAACACCCTGGTGGATGCGTTCTGCCAGCGGGCCAAGCAACTCAATGGCTGAGCCGATGCTGCCCATCGAAGTGGTCTACGCCACCGCCGAGCAGCAGCTGTTGCTGGCGCTGGAGGTGCCGGCGGGTACGTCGGTGAGCGAGGCAGTTCGCTTGTCGGGCATCGCCGGGCAGTTGCCGGGCGTGTCGGTCGGGGATTGCCCGATGGGTATCTTTGGCAAGGTGGTTGCGTCGCAGCATCCGGTCGAGGCGGGTGATCGGATCGAGCTGTATCGGCCGCTGCTGATCGACCCCAAGGAGGTGCGCAAACAGCGCGCGGCCAAGGTGGCCAGGGTGTTCAAGAAGGCCAAGCGGTGAAACGCCGCGCATGAAAAAGCCCGGAATGATCCGGGCTTTTTATTACCTGCGCCTTGCTTACTGCGGCGAGGTGTCCAGCGGTTCCGGCACTGGAACCGGGATGACTTCGATGGTATCGACGTCGCGCTGGATCGTGTCTTCCAGCGAGCCAGGCTTGGCGGGCGCTTCCTGCTTGGCAGGTGTCTCGCCTTCGGCAGGGCTGACAGTGGTGCCCGCTGCGCCGCCAAGGATTTCCTGATCGCGGCTCACACCCGGCATGAAGTCACCCGACAGGCTGGCGAGCTGGTCGTTCTCGTTGAAGAACACGCTCATCCGTTCCTGCTGGCGCTCGCCCCCACCTGGTTGCAGACTGTACAGGTAGTCCCAACGGTTGGTGTGGAAGGTGTCCTGGATCAGAGGGTTGCCCATGATAAACCGTACTTGCCGGCGGGTCATTCCCGGCCGCAATTGGTCTATCATGTCCTGCGTGACGACATTGCCCTGCTGGATGTCGATTTTGTAAACCCCGGGGAACGAGCAACCGGCGAGTGCGAGCAGTCCCACAAAGGTGAGGCTGGTTAGCAAGAGCTTGGTGTTTTGCATCGGTGGGCGACTTCCACTATCTTGGCTGGACAACGTAAACCCCGATCATACCCGTATTCAGAGAAGCTGCGAAGCAGCATCGGCGAGAAAGCTGACCATGGTTGAAAATAGCGAATTACGCAAAGCCGGTCTCAAGGTGACCCTGCCTCGAGTCAAGATTCTACAGATGCTCGACTCCACCGAGCAGCGCCACATGAGTGCTGAAGACGTCTACAAGGCGTTGATGGAGGCAGGCGAGGACGTCGGTCTGGCCACGGTTTACCGTGTTCTGACCCAGTTCGAGGCGGCAGGTCTTGTCGTTCGTCACAACTTCGACGGCGGTCATGCAGTGTTTGAACTGGCCGACGGCGGCCACCACGACCATATGGTCAACGTGGAGTCTGGCGAAGTCATCGAGTTCTTCGATGCCGAAATTGAAAAGCGCCAGAAGGAAATCGTGCTGGAGCACGGCTACGAGTTGGTAGACCACAATCTCGTGCTGTACGTGCGCAAGAAAAAGTAAGCACTTTGCTTTGAATTGCACGGCATTGAAGGCGACCCTGGGGTCGCCTTCGTGCTTTGTGGGGGCTGTAATGTTGTACGCCGGCAAAGCCGGCTCCTGCGGGGGCAGTCAGGCTTTGCTGGTGACGACCATCTTTCTGGCATGCGCCAGCGATTCCTTGGTCAGGTCGATGCCGCCCAGCATGCGCGCCACCTCTTCGACCCGCTCGCGTTTGCCCAGGCTCGCCACCGCCGTATGGGTCGCATCGCTATTGCGCACCTTGTGCACGAACAGGTGATGGTGGCCCTGCGCGGCTACCTGCGGCAGGTGGGTGACCGTCAATACCTGCCCACGCTCGCCCAGGCGACGCAACAGCTGCCCCACGATTTCAGCAGTCGGGCCGCCGATACCCACGTCGACTTCGTCGAACACCAGGGTCGGAATGCGCGAGGTCTGAGCGGTAATGACCTGGATCGCCAGGCTGATCCGTGACAATTCACCCCCGGAAGCCACCTTGGCCAGTGCCTTGAGCGGCTGGCCGGGGTTGGCGCTGACCAGCAGTTCGACCTGCTCCAGGCCCTGGGGCAACAAGTCTTCGCCACTGTTGGGGCGAAGTTCGATGCTGAAGCGTCCGCCAGGCATGCCCAGGCGCTGAATCTCAAGCTCCACCGCGCCAGCCAGCTGGGTCGCGGCCTGCTGGCGCAGGCGGCTCAGCTCCGAGGCCTTTTCCTGGTAGTGGCGGGCATAGGCGACAAGTTCGTCACCCAGTCGGGCAATGGACTCGTCGTTGGCGTTGAGGCCTTCGAGCTCCTCCATCAGTCGTTGCTGCAGGTCGGCCAGCTCGCTGGGGTGCACGCGGTGTTTGCGCGCCAGGGTGTACAGGGCGTCGAGACGTTCTTCCAGCTGCTGCAGCCGCGCGGGGTCGGCGTCGAAATGGTCGAGAAAGCGGTTGAGCTCGCCCACTGCTTCTTCCACCTGAATCTGCGCACTGGCGATCATGTTGGCCGCCTCGGCCAGCGCCTTGGGGGCATTCTGTACGGCGGTCAGGCGATTGAGGCTGACGGTCAGCGCACTGAGCACATTGCCCGAGTCGCTCTCGCTGCAATGGTCGATGACCTGGCGGCAGATACCGAACAGGGCCTCTGCATTGGTCAGGTTCTTGTGTTCCTGTTCCAGTAGCTCAAGTTCGTTTTCGCCCAGGTTGAGGTTTTCCAGCTCTTCGAGCTGATAGCTGAGCAACTGGTGCTGCGCGCGCTGTTCGTCCCCGGAGTTGCTCAGCCGCTCGAGCTCCTGGCGGGTCTGCCGCCAGCGCTGCGCCGCCAGCTGCACCTGGCGTGCAAGGTCGGTGGCGCCGGCGTATTCGTCGAGCAGGCGGCGATGGGTGTCGGTCTTCAGCAGCGACTGGTGTTCGTGCTGGCTGTGGATGTCGATCAGCAGCTCGCCCAGGGCCTTGAGGTCGCCCAGCGGGCAAGGCGTGCCGTTTATATAGCCGCGGCTGCGGCCTTCGGCGGTGATCACCCGGCGCAGTATGCACGGGCCGTCGGTGTCCAGGTCGCGCTCGGCCAGCCAGGTGCGGGCCTCGGGAATGTCGCCCAGGTCGAAGGTGGCCAGGATGTCGGCCTTGTCTGCCCCGGGGCGCACCACGCCGCTGTCGGCGCGATCACCCAGGGTGAGGCCGAGGGCGTCGAGCATGATCGATTTGCCGGCCCCGGTTTCACCGGTGATGACGCTCATCCCGCGGGCGAGTTCGAGGTCCAGGTGTTCGACGATGGCGTAGTTGTGTACGGAAAGATGCACCAGCATTGGGGCGGCTCCCAGGCGTAAGGTCTGGTTATTTATACAGTGTTTTGAAATCGCCTGACAATGCTTGTGCTTAGTTTGATTCGGTTGCTCGGTGAGGGTTTTGATCGCAAGGGGTTATGAGGGTAATGCTGCTGACTGTTCATCAGCCCTTGAAGCTGCATTTTCAGACCCCATATAGCCGGCAGACGTGCGAGTAAGTTCGCTGACGAAATTGCAAAGGAGAGATTTTATGGCTGACGAACAGACGCTGGATGAACAGAATCTGAACGCCGAGGCGGCCGGCGATGAGCTGAGCACGCGCGTGCAGGTGCTCGAAGAGCAACTGGCGGCGGCCCAGGATCAATCCCTGCGCACCGCCGCAGACCTTCAGAACGTGCGCCGTCGCGCCGAGCAGGATGTCGAGAAGGCGCACAAGTTCGCCCTTGAGAAGTTCGCTGGTGACCTGTTGCCGGTGATCGACAGCCTTGAGCGCGGCCTGGAGCTGTCCAGCGCCGAAGACGAGAGCATCCGCCCGATGCGTGAAGGCATCGAGCTGACCCTGAAGATGTTCCACGACACCCTCAAGCGCTACAACCTCGAGGCGATCGACCCGCACGGCGAACCGTTCAACGCCGAACTGCACCAGGCCATGGCCATGCAGGAGAGTGCGGACGTCGAGCCCAACAGCGTGCTCAAGGTGTTCCAGAAGGGCTACCAGCTCAATGGGCGTCTGCTGCGCCCGGCCATGGTCGTGGTCAGCAAGGCTCCGGCTCCGGTTTCGCCCTCGATTGACGAGAAGGCTTGAAATTAGCCTGGCGGCCCCCATTTAAGTGTCAAGCGTTTAAGTGCTACCGCAGTTGGCAACCACCGCTGCGGCAACCAAATCCAAAGTTTCGGGAGAGTTAACATGGGCAAAATTATCGGTATCGACCTGGGGACCACCAACTCCTGTGTCTCCATTCTGGAAAACGGCAACGTCAAGGTCATCGAGAACGCCGAAGGCGCTCGTACCACCCCTTCGATCATTGCCTACGCCAATGACGGCGAGATCCTGGTCGGCCAGTCGGCCAAGCGTCAGGCGGTGACCAACCCGCACAACACCCTGTACGCGGTAAAGCGTCTGATCGGCCGTCGTTTTGACGAAGAAGTCGTTCAGAAAGACATTCAGATGGTCCCTTACAAGATCGTCAAGGCTGACAACAACGACGCCTGGGTGGAAGTGAACGGCCAGAAGATGGCTCCGCCTCAGATCTCGGCTGAAATTCTGAAAAAGATGAAGAAAACCGCCGAAGACTATCTCGGCGAGGCAGTGACCGAAGCGGTCATCACCGTACCTGCCTACTTCAACGACAGCCAGCGTCAGGCTACCAAGGACGCCGGTCGCATTGCCGGTCTGGACGTCAAGCGCATCATCAACGAACCGACCGCAGCCGCACTGGCCTACGGTATGGACAAGGCCAAGGGTGATCACACCGTGATCGTCTACGACCTGGGTGGCGGTACCTTCGACGTGTCGGTGATCGAGATCGCTGAAGTCGACGGCGAGCACCAGTTCGAAGTACTGGCTACCAACGGCGACACCTTCCTGGGTGGTGAAGACTTCGACATTCGTCTGATCGACTACCTCGTCGACGAATTCAAGAAAGAAAGCGGCATGAACCTCAAGGGTGACCCGCTGGCCATGCAGCGCCTGAAAGAAGCTGCCGAAAAAGCCAAGATCGAGCTGTCCTCGAGCCAGCAGACCGACGTGAACCTGCCGTACATCACTGCAGACGCCACCGGTCCTAAGCACCTGAACGTGAAGATTTCCCGCGCCAAGCTGGAATCGCTGGTCGAAGACCTGGTTCAGCGCACCATCGAGCCATGCCGCATCGCGCTGAAAGACGCCGGTATCGACGTGAGCAAGATCAACGACGTGATCCTGGTCGGCGGTCAGACCCGCATGCCACTGGTGCAGAAGCTGGTGACCGACTTCTTCGGCAAGGAAGCACGTAAGGACGTGAACCCTGACGAAGCTGTCGCCATGGGTGCTGCCATTCAGGGCGCCGTACTGGCTGGTGACGTGAAAGACGTGCTGCTGCTGGACGTCAGCCCGCTGACCCTGGGTATCGAAACCATGGGTGGCGTGATGACTGCGCTGATCGAGAAGAACACCACCATCCCGACCAAGAAGTCGCAGGTGTTCTCGACGGCCGACGACAACCAGGGCGCCGTGACCATTCACGTGCTGCAGGGCGAGCGCAAGCAAGCCGCGCAGAACAAGTCGCTGGGTAAATTCGACCTGGCCGAGATTCCGCCAGCACCACGTGGCGTACCGCAAATCGAAGTGACCTTCGATATCGACGCCAACGGCATCCTGCACGTAGGTGCCAAGGACAAGGCGACCGGCAAGCAGCAGTCGATCGTGATCAAGGCCAACTCGGGTCTGTCCGAGGAAGAAATTCAGCAGATGGTGCGTGACGCTGAAGTCAACGCCGAGGAAGACCGCAAGTTCGAAGAGCTGGCCGCTGCCCGCAACCAGGGTGACGCGCTGGTTCACTCGACCCGCAAGATGGTCGCCGACGCCGGTGACAAGGTAACCGCGGACGAGAAGGCTGCTATCGAAGCTGCCGTTGTCGCCCTGGAAGCCGCTGTCAAAGGCGACGACAAGGCTGCCATCGAAGCCAAGGTCGAAGAGCTGTCGAAGGTCTCCGCGCCAGTGGCTCAGAAGATGTACGCCGAGCAGGCCGAACAGCCTCAGGGCGGTGCTCAGCCAGAAGCTGAAGAGCCCAAGCACGACGACGTGGTCGACGCTGAGTTCGAAGAAGTAAAAGACAACAAGTAATAGCTACAGGTTGTCGCCCGGTTGACTGCTGTTCGGCAGTGACTGGTAGGATGTCGCCGCGCGGGGGCTTGCTCCCGCGTTGGCGTGTCTGGAATACCCGAATTTTTACAGCATTCGAGCGTGCTCGAATGCTGGCGGCACAGCGCGGTATGCGCCGAGGTATGCCGAACGTCCTCAAGAGTGCAAAGAATTATGGCAAAGCGTGACTATTACGAGGTTCTGGGAGTCGAGCGCGGCTCGAGCGAGGCCGACCTGAAGAAGGCCTATCGTCGCCTGGCGATGAAGCACCACCCAGACCGTAATCCTGATGACAAGGCCTCGGAAGAGCTGTTCAAGGAAGCCAACGAGGCTTACGAAGTGCTCTCCGATGCCAGCAAGCGTGCTGCGTATGATCAGTATGGTCATGCCGGTGTCGATCCGAGCATGGGTGGCGGCGGTGCCGGTTTCGGTGGCGCCAACTTCTCCGACATCTTCGGTGATGTGTTCAGCGACTTCTTCGGCGGTGGCCGGGGCGGTGGTCGCGGTGGCGCTCAGCGTGGCAGCGACCTGCGCTACACCCTCGAGCTGAACCTGGAGGAGGCCGTGCGCGGCACCACGGTCAACATCCGTGTGCCGACGCTGGTCAACTGTGCGCCGTGCGATGGCTCGGGTGCCAAGAAGGGCTCGTCGCCTTCGACCTGCCCGACCTGCGGCGGTATTGGCCAGGTGCGCATGCAGCAGGGCTTCTTCTCGGTGCAGCAGACCTGCCCGCGCTGTCACGGCCAGGGCAAGATCATCACCGACCCGTGCGATTCGTGCCATGGCGAAGGCCGTGTCGAAGAGTACAAGACCCTCTCGGTCAAGGTGCCGGCCGGCGTCGATACCGGTGACCGCATTCGCCTGTCGGGCGAAGGCGAGGCAGGTTCCCAGGGTGGCCCGACCGGCGACCTGTACGTGGTGATCAATGTGCGCGAGCACCCGATCTTCCAGCGCGACGGCAAGCACCTGTACTGCGAAGTGCCGATCAGCTACACCGATGCGGCGCTGGGTGGCGAGTTGGAAGTGCCGACCCTCGATGGCCGGGTCAAGCTGAAGATCCCCGAGGGGACCCAGACCGGCAAGCAGTTCCGTCTGCGCGGCAAGGGCGTTGCGCCGGTGCGTGGCGGTGGTGCGGGCGACCTGATGTGCCGGGTGGCGGTAGAAACGCCGGTCAACCTGAGCCGTCGTCAGCGTGAGCTGCTCGAAGAGTTGCGTGTTTCGCTGGATGGCGACAGCTGCCATTCTCCCAAGGCCAATGGCTGGTTCGAAGGCGTGAAGCGCTTCTTCGGCGATCTGTAAGAAGGAACAGGGCATGCGACGTATAGCGGTAATGGGCGCGGCAGGGCGGATGGGCAAGACCCTGATCGAGGCGGTGCAGCAGACGCCGGGGGCGGGCCTGACCGCCGCCGTGGATCGTCCGGACAGCACGCTGGTCGGGGCTGACGCCGGCGAGCTGGCGGCGCTGGGGCGTATTGGTGTGCCGCTGTCGGGTGATCTGGATCGGGTGGTCGACGAGTTCGATGTGCTGATCGACTTCACCCATCCTTCGGTGACTTTGAAGAACCTGGCGTTCTGCCGCAAGGCGGGCAAGGCGATGGTCATCGGCACCACCGGTTTCAGTGTTGAAGAGAAGCAACTGCTGGCCGAGGCGGGCAAGGACATCCCTATCGTGTTTGCCGCCAACTTCAGCGTTGGCGTCAACCTCAGCCTGAAGCTGCTGGACATGGCGGCGCGCGTGCTGGGCGACGATGTGGACATCGAGATCATCGAGGCCCATCACCGTCACAAGGTGGATGCGCCGTCGGGTACCGCGCTGCGCATGGGCGAGGTGGTGGCCAATGCACTTGGTCGTGACCTGCAGGAAGTGGCCGTGTATGGCCGGGAAGGCCAGACCGGCGCGCGGGACCGCAAGACCATCGGCTTTGCCACCGTGCGTGCCGGCGACGTGGTGGGTGACCATACCGTGCTGTTCGCCGCTGACGGCGAGCGCCTGGAGATCACCCACAAGGCATCCAGCCGCATGACCTTCGCCAAGGGTGCGGTACGTGCCGCGCTGTGGCTGGATGGGCGTGCGCCGGGCCTGTACGACATGCAGGACGTGCTCGACCTGCGTTGATCGCTGCATCAGGGGCTGCCATGCGGCCCCTTCGCCGGCCTCCCTGGCCGAGCGTTTGAAACAAGCGACTTTCTGTCGCATTCCCATGCCTTTCAGGCACATCAGTGGTAGACCGAAAAAGCCTTTTTCTGTAAGCTACAGCTTTAGTGTGTCCACTAAAAGCGCGCAGATAATTCGACGAAGAAAGCGGGGTGACGTGTCTATACGTCATTCCGCTTTTTTGCAACCTGCGATCGCCCCTTCAGGCTTTATTTTTGGGAGGTCTTCTTGACTAAGCCAGCCATACTCGCCCTTGCCGATGGCAGCATTTTTCGCGGTGAGGCCATTGGAGCCGACGGTCAGACCGTTGGTGAGGTGGTGTTCAACACCGCAATGACCGGCTATCAGGAAATCCTGACTGACCCTTCTTACTCGCAGCAGATCGTTACCCTGACCTACCCGCACATCGGCAACACCGGCACCACGCCGGAAGACGCCGAGTCCGATCGGGTCTGGTCGGCCGGCCTGGTCATCCGTGACCTGCCGCTGATCGCCAGCAACTGGCGCAACACGATGTCGCTGTCCGATTACCTCAAGGCCAACAATGTGGTGGCCATTGCCGGTATCGACACCCGTCGCCTGACCCGCATCCTGCGTGAGAAGGGCGCGCAGAACGGCTGCATCCTGGCTGGCGACAACATTTCTGAAGAGGCGGCCATCGCAGCCGCGCGCGGCTTCCCAGGCCTGAAGGGCATGGACCTGGCCAAGGTCGTCAGCACCAAGAGCCGCTACGAGTGGCGCTCCAGCGTGTGGAACCTGAAGACCGACAGCCACCCGACCATCGACGCCGCCGAGCTGCCGTACCACGTCGTGGCCTACGACTATGGCGTCAAGCTGAACATCCTGCGCATGCTGGTAGAGCGCGGCTGCCGCGTCACCGTGGTGCCGGCGCAAACCCCGGCCAGCGAAGTGCTCGCGCTCAACCCCGATGGCGTGTTCCTGTCCAACGGCCCGGGCGACCCCGAGCCTTGCGACTACGCGATCCAGGCGATCCGCGAAATCCTCGAAACCGAAGTGCCGGTGTTCGGTATCTGCCTGGGCCACCAGCTGCTGGCCCTGGCCTCCGGTGCCAAGACCGTCAAGATGGGTCATGGTCACCACGGTGCCAACCACCCGGTCCAGGACCTGGACACCGGCGTGGTGATGATCACCAGCCAGAACCACGGTTTCGCGGTAGATGAAGCGACCCTGCCAGGTAACGTGCGCGCCATCCACAAGTCGCTGTTCGACGGTACCCTGCAGGGCATCGAGCGCACCGACAAGAGCGCCTTCAGCTTCCAGGGTCACCCTGAGGCGAGCCCGGGCCCGACCGACGTCGCGCCACTCTTTGATCGTTTCATCGATGCCATGGCCAAGCGCCGCTGAGCACCCCCGGAGGCAGCCCTGAACCGGCACAGGCCGCGTTCAGGCGCTCCTCGAGTGGATTGTTCGACACAGCTTGCCCACTGACCCGCGGATTTGAGTGACAACCCATGCCAAAACGTACAGACATCAAAAGCATCCTGATTCTCGGCGCCGGCCCGATCGTGATCGGCCAGGCCTGCGAATTCGACTACTCCGGCGCCCAGGCCTGCAAGGCCCTGCGCGAGGAGGGTTTTCGCGTCATCCTGGTGAACTCCAACCCGGCCACCATCATGACCGACCCGGCCATGGCCGACGCCACCTACATCGAGCCGATCAAGTGGCAGTCGGTGGCCAAGATCATCGAGAAGGAGCGCCCTGACGCGCTGCTGCCGACCATGGGCGGCCAGACCGCGCTGAACTGCGCGCTGGACCTGGAGCGCGAAGGCGTCCTGGAAAAATTCGGCGTGGAAATGATCGGTGCCAACGCCGACACCATCGACAAGGCCGAAGACCGCTCGCGTTTCGACAAGGCCATGAAGGCCATCGGCCTGGAATGCCCGCGCTCGGGTATCGCCCACAGCATGGAAGAGGCCAATGCGGTGCTCGAGAAGCTGGGCTTCCCGTGCATCATCCGTCCGTCCTTCACCATGGGCGGCACCGGTGGCGGCATCGCCTACAACCGTGAAGAATTCGAAGAAATCTGCGCCCGTGGTTTGGACCTGTCGCCAACCAAGGAACTGCTGATCGACGAATCGCTGATCGGCTGGAAAGAGTACGAGATGGAAGTGGTCCGCGACAAAAAGGACAACTGCATCATCGTCTGCTCCATCGAGAACTTCGACCCGATGGGCGTGCACACCGGTGACTCGATCACCGTCGCACCGGCACAGACCCTGACCGACAAGGAATACCAGATCATGCGCAACGCCTCGCTGGCGGTGCTGCGTGAAATCGGTGTCGAAACCGGCGGCTCCAACGTGCAGTTCGGTATCTGCCCGGACACTGGCCGCATGGTCGTGATCGAGATGAACCCGCGGGTTTCGCGTTCCTCGGCCCTGGCCTCGAAAGCCACCGGCTTCCCGATCGCCAAGATCGCCGCCAAGCTGGCTGTTGGCTACACCCTCGATGAACTGCAGAACGACATCACCGGTGGTCGTACGCCGGCCTCGTTCGAGCCGTCGATCGACTACGTCGTCACCAAGCTGCCACGCTTTGCCTTCGAAAAATTCCCGAAAGCCGATGCCCGCCTGACCACCCAGATGAAATCCGTGGGTGAAGTCATGGCCATCGGCCGCACCTTCCAGGAGTCGCTGCAGAAAGCCCTGCGCGGCCTGGAAGTCGGCGTATGCGGCCTGGACCCGAAAGTCGACCTGGCCAGCCCGGAAGCTGCCAGCATCCTCAAGCGCGAGCTGACCGTGCCGGGCGCCGAGCGTATCTGGTACGTGGCCGACGCCATGCGTTCGGGCATGAGCGTGGATGAAATCTTCGCCCTGACCATGATCGACCGCTGGTTCCTGGTGCAGATGGAAGACCTGATCAAGGAAGAAGAGAAGGTCAAGACCCTGGGCCTGGCCGATATCGACAAGGCACTGATGCTGCGCCTCAAGCGCAAGGGCTTCTCTGACCAGCGCCTGGCCAAGCTGCTGGGCATCACCGACAAGAACCTGCGTCGTCACCGCCACAAGCTCGAGATCTTCCCGGTCTACAAGCGCGTCGATACCTGCGCAGCCGAGTTCGCCACCGACACCGCCTATCTGTACTCCACCTACGAGGAAGAGTGCGAGGCCAACCCGTCGACCCGCGACAAGATCATGATCCTGGGTGGCGGCCCCAACCGTATCGGCCAGGGCATCGAGTTCGACTACTGCTGCGTCCATGCGGCACTGGCCCTGCGTGAAGACGGCTACGAGACCATCATGGTCAACTGCAACCCGGAGACCGTCTCCACCGACTACGATACCTCCGACCGCCTGTACTTCGAGCCGCTGACCCTGGAAGACGTGCTGGAAGTGGTGCGTGTCGAGAAGCCGAAGGGCGTCATCGTGCACTACGGCGGCCAGACTCCGCTGAAACTGGCCCGTGCCCTGGAAGAAGCCGGCGTACCGATCATCGGTACCAGCCCGGACTCCATCGACCGCGCCGAAGACCGTGAGCGCTTCCAGCAGATGGTTCAGCGCCTGAACCTGCTGCAGCCGCCAAACGCCACCGTGCGCAGCGAAGACGAAGCGATTCGTGCTGCCGGCGTCATTGGTTACCCGCTGGTGGTGCGCCCGTCCTACGTACTGGGCGGCCGTGCGATGGAGATTGTCTACGAACTGGACGAACTCAAGCGCTACCTGCGTGAAGCGGTGCAAGTGTCCAACGACAGCCCTGTGCTGCTGGACCACTTCCTCAACTGCGCCATCGAGATGGACGTGGATGCGGTCTGCGACGGCACCGACGTTGTGATCGGCGCGATCATGCAGCACATCGAGCAGGCCGGTGTTCACTCCGGTGACTCGGCATGCTCGCTGCCGCCGTACTCGCTGCCTGCCCACGTGCAGGACGAAGTGCGCGACCAGGTCAAGAAGATGGCACTGGAGCTGGGCGTTGTCGGCCTGATGAACGTGCAGCTGGCGCTGCAGGGCGACAAGATCTACGTGATCGAGGTCAACCCGCGTGCTTCGCGTACCGTGCCGTTCGTGTCCAAGTGCATCGGCACCTCGCTGGCGATGATTGCGGCTCGCGTCATGGCCGGCAAGACCCTGAAAGAGATCGGTTTCACCCAGGAAATCATTCCGAACTTCTACAGCGTGAAGGAAGCGGTGTTCCCGTTCGCTAAGTTCCCGGGCGTCGATCCGATCCTCGGCCCTGAAATGAAGTCCACCGGTGAAGTCATGGGTGTCGGCGACACCTTCGGCGAAGCCTTCGCCAAGGCCCAGATGGGCGCCAGCGAAGTGCTGCCGACCGGCGGCACCGCGTTCATCAGCGTGCGTGACGACGACAAGCCGCAGGTGGCTGGCGTTGCCCGCGACCTGATCAACCTGGGCTTCGAAGTGGTTGCCACGGCCGGTACCGCCAAGATCATCGAGGCGGCAGGCCTGAAAGTGCGTCGCGTGAACAAGGTGACCGAAGGTCGTCCGCACGTGGTCGACATGATCAAGAACGACGAAGTGTCGCTGATCATCAACACCACCGAAGGTCGCCAGTCGATTGCCGACTCCTACTCGATTCGTCGCAATGCGTTGCAGCACAAGATCTACTGCACCACGACTATTGCGGCCGGTGAAGCCATCTGCGAAGCGCTGAAGTTCGGTCCGGAAAAAACCGTACGTCGCTTGCAGGATCTGCATGCAGGACTCAAAGCATGAGTATTACCAAATACCCGATGACCGTTCAGGGCGCTCGCGCCCTGGAGGAAGAGCATCTCTTTTTGAGCAAGACCGAGCGCCCGCGCCTGAGCCAGGCGATTGGCGAAGCCCGCGAGCTGGGCGATCTCAAGGAAAACGCCGAGTACCACGCTGCCCGTGAAGAGCAGGGCATGGTCGAGGCGCGTATCCGCGATATCGAAGGCCGCCTGCAGAACGCGGTAGTGATCGACGTTACCACCATTGCCCACACGGGCAAGGTGATCTTCGGCACCACCGTGGACCTTGAAAACACCGAAACCGGCGATCAGGTGACCTATCAGATCGTTGGTGAGGATGAAGCTGACGTCAAGAACGGCAAGCTCTCGGTCGGTGCTCCGATCGCCCGCGCCATCATCGGCAAGGAAGAGGGTGACACTGTGGTGATCAAGACGCCGAGCGGCACAGTCGAGTACGAGATTGTCGAAGTCCGTCACATTTGATCGCCCGCGCGGCTTTGCCGCGTCGGCAGTGATCTGGCAGCTGGCCCAGGTGCTCTGGGTCGGCGGCGTGTGGATGCTGCATTTTGCGGTACTGCCGGTGCTGGGCCAGATTGGCCTGGCGCCGCTATTGATCGAAGATTTTGGCGTGCTGGCCGCGTCGCTGCTGGTCGCCTTTGCGGCGGTGGGCTGCGGCGTGCAGGTGCTGGTGCTGATTCAGGCCGAAGGGATGGCCAGCCTGTGGCGAGACATGCGTGGGCAACTGCTGCTGATGGCAGTGGCGGCGTGCGTGATGTATTTCGTCTTGCGGGTTGGCGGGGCGGGGCAGTTGCGTTGGCAGCTGTTCTGCTACCTGGTGCTGGGCCTCAGCGGTTTGCTGCTGGTGCTGCAGCCGCCGCCGGGCAGGGCGCGCAAGGCGCGCCACTGAACGGCGCGAACATCACTTGTAGCGGTGGATGTTCGACAGTTGCTTGTTGGGCTGCGGGTTGCGGCGATAGATCAGTGCCTTCTTGCCGATGGTCTGCACCAGTTCGGCGCGACCGGCCTTGCACAGTGCGGCAATGGCGGCGGCACGTTCTTCGCGGTCTTCCGAGCGGATCTCTACCTTGATCAGTTCGTGATCGGCCAGGGCGCGCTCGAGTTCGGCGATAACCCCTTCAGTCAGGCCGTTGCCTGCCACAATCAGAACTGGTTTCAGATCGTGGCCAATGGATTTGTACTGTTTCTTCTGCTCGTTATTGAGCGGCATAATCTGACCCTTTGTCTAGATTTTGTAAAAATGGCGGCCATTTTACCCGAGGGCCCGTGGATCCGCCCAGTTAATCACGACCCTTATCATCGAGGTGCCCAGTGGCGCGTTCCAAGACAAGCCTTGGCTGGCTGAAAGAACACTTCAACGATCCTTACGTCAAAAAGGCGCAAAAGGACGGATATCGCTCGCGCGCGAGCTACAAATTGCTCGAAATCCAGGAAAAGTACCGTTTGATCCGCCCGGGCATGAGCGTGATCGATCTGGGCGCGGCGCCCGGTGGCTGGTCGCAGGTGACCAGTCGTCTGATTGGCGGTCAGGGGCGTCTGATCGCCTCCGACATCCTCGAAATGGACAGTATTCCCGACGTTACCTTCATCCAGGGCGACTTTACCCAGGATGAAGTGCTGGCGCAGATTCTCGAGGCGGTCGGTAATTCGCACGTAGACCTTGTGATTTCCGATATGGCCCCCAATATGAGTGGTACGCCCGCTGTGGATATGCCCAAGGCCATGTTCCTGTGCGAGCTGGCCCTTGATCTGGCGACCCGGGTACTCAAGCCGGGTGGCGATTTTCTGATCAAGATCTTTCAGGGCGAGGGGTTTGACGTCTACCTCAAGGACGCCCGCAAGAAATTCGACAAGGTGCAGATGCTCAAGCCCGATTCTTCACGCGATCGCTCCCGCGAGCAATACATGCTGGGGCGTGGCTACAAGGGCGAGTAGGGCTTCAGGCCGGCAGCTTCCAGGGTATCCGATAGCTATTTCCAATCGGATGTCCTGCCTGACCTGGATGAACATCGTGTAGTCTAGGTTTCACAAAGGGTTACAGACGGCGCCTGCAGACATGTAGGTAATGTAGTAAGTTAAGCCGGTGATTATCATGCGAGGCACGGCTGCGCCTAAGGCCTGCCTCAGAGGGTAGCTAATTGAACGACATGGCAAAGAATCTGATCCTGTGGTTGATCATCGCCGCGGTCCTGGTGACCGTGATGAACAACTTCTCCAGCCCGAACGAGCCGCAGACCCTCAACTATTCCGACTTCATTCAGCAGGTCAAGGATGGCAAGGTCGAGCGTGTGACGGTCGACGGTGCAGTCATCATTGGTAAGCGTACCGACGGCGACAGCTTCAAGACCGTGCGTCCCGCGATCGCCGACAACGGCCTGATCGGCGACCTGGTCGACAACCACGTCGTGGTCGAAGGCAAGCAGCCTGAACAACAAAGCATCTGGACCCAGTTGCTGGTCGCCAGCTTCCCGATCCTGGTCATCATCGCCGTGTTCATGTTCTTCATGCGCCAGATGCAGGGCGGTGCCGGTGGCAAGGGTGGGCCGATGAGTTTCGGCAAGAGCAAGGCGCGCCTGCTCTCCGAAGACCAGGTCAAGACCACCCTGGCCGACGTCGCAGGTTGCGATGAAGCCAAGGAAGAGGTTGGCGAGCTGGTCGAGTTCCTGCGTGATCCAGGCAAGTTCCAGCGCCTGGGCGGTCGTATTCCGCGCGGCGTGCTGATGGTCGGCCCGCCCGGTACCGGTAAGACCCTGCTGGCCAAGGCCATTGCGGGTGAGGCCAAGGTGCCGTTCTTCACCATTTCCGGTTCCGACTTCGTTGAAATGTTCGTGGGTGTCGGTGCCAGCCGTGTACGTGACATGTTCGAGCAGGCCAAGAAGCACGCACCGTGCATCATCTTCATCGACGAAATCGACGCCGTCGGTCGCCACCGTGGCGCCGGCATGGGCGGTGGTCATGACGAGCGCGAGCAGACCCTCAACCAGTTGCTGGTGGAGATGGATGGCTTCGAAATGAACGACGGCATCATCGTGATCGCCGCTACCAACCGTCCGGACGTGCTTGACCCTGCGTTGCTGCGTCCAGGCCGTTTCGACCGCCAAGTGGTCGTGGGCCTGCCCGACATCCGTGGTCGCGAGCAGATTCTCAAGGTGCACATGCGCAAGACGCCGATCGGCGACAACGTGAACCCTGCCGTGATCGCCCGTGGTACGCCCGGCTTCTCCGGTGCCGACCTGGCCAACCTGGTCAACGAGGCGTCGCTGTTCGCTGCGCGCGGCGGCAAGCGTGTGGTCGAGATGAAGGAGTTCGAGCTGGCCAAGGACAAGATCATGATGGGCGCCGAGCGCAAGTCGATGGTCATGTCCGAGAAAGAGAAGCAGAACACCGCTTACCACGAGGCGGGTCATGCCATCGTCGGTCGCGTGGTGCCCGAGCACGACCCGGTGTACAAGGTCTCGATCATTCCGCGCGGTCGCGCCTTGGGCGTCACGATGTTCCTGCCGGAAGAGGACCGCTACAGCCTGTCCAAGCGTGCGCTGATCAGTCAGATCTGCTCGTTGTACGGTGGTCGTATCGCTGAGGAAATGACCCTTGGCTTCGATGGCGTTACCACGGGTGCCTCCAACGACATCATGCGAGCCAGCCAGATCGCTCGCAACATGGTCACCAAGTGGGGCTTGTCGGAAAAACTCGGTCCGCTGATGTACGCCGAAGAAGAAGGCGAGGTGTTCCTGGGCCGCAGTGCCGGTTCCCAGCACGCCAGCGTTTCGGGCGAGACGGCCAAGTTGATCGACTCCGAGGTGCGCAGCATCATCGACCAGTGCTATGCCACTGCCAAGCAGATTCTCACCGAAAACCGTGACAAGCTCGATGCCATGGCCGATGCGCTGATGAAGTACGAGACCATCGATGCCGACCAGATCGACGACATCATGGCCGGTCGCGAGCCGCGTGAGCCACGTGACTGGGAAGGTGGTTCGGGCACTTCGGGCACCTCTGCCACGCAAGGTGATCGCCCCGAGTCCCCGATCGGTGGTCCGGCGGCGCAGCTCTAAGGGTTGACATGACTTCAAAGCAGTACCCAACCCGGTTGCCTTGCGGCAACCGGGTTCTCGACCTTTCCCGTACCCATGTGATGGGTATCCTCAACATAACCCCTGATTCCTTCTCGGACGGCGGTCGTTTCACCCAGCGTGATGCGGCCTTGCGCCATGCCGAAGCGATGGTGGCGGCCGGTGCTACGCTTGTCGATGTCGGCGGGGAGTCCACCCGGCCAGGTGCACGCGTGGTCACTGCTCTCGAAGAGCTCGAGCGGGTTGCACCCATTGTCGAAGCGATCAGTCGCGAGCTGGATGTCATCATCTCGGTCGATACCTCGACGCCGTCGGTGATCCGCGAGACTGCCCGCCTGGGCGCGGGGCTGATCAACGATGTGCGCTCGCTGACCCGCGATGGCGCCCTGGATGCCGCTGCAGCCACCGGTTTGCCGGTCTGCCTTATGCACATGCGCGGCGAGCCCGGCGACATGCAGAACAACCCGCACTACGACGATGTAACCGTCGAGGTGGCGATGTTTCTCGAGCAGCGCATGGCAGCCTGTGCTTCGGTGGGTATCGGCGCCGAAAAGATTGTGCTCGATCCGGGCTTTGGTTTTGCCAAGACGCTTGCGCACAACCTCAGCCTGTTCAAGCATATGCAGGACCTTTATCGCCTGGGCCGTCCCCTCCTGGTGGGCGTTTCGCGCAAGAGCATGATCGGCCTGGCGCTGGAGCGTCCGGTCGGTGAGCGGCTTTATGGCAGCCTGGCGCTTGCTGCGCTGGCGATGACCCGGGGTGCGAGCATCCTGCGGGTTCATGATGTTGCCGAGACCGTCGACGTGGTACGGATGATTGCAGCGGTTGAAGCCGCCGAATAAGAGTGACGGAGCATTTCACGATGAGCAGAAAATATTTTGGTACCGACGGCATTCGTGGCCGTGTCGGCGAATACCCGATCACGCCGGATTTCATGCTCAAGCTCGGTTGGGCCGCTGGCATGGCCTTTCGCAAGCTCGGCGCCTGCCGGGTGCTCGTAGGCAAGGACACGCGTATCTCCGGCTACATGTTCGAGTCGGCCCTTGAGGCCGGTCTGTCGGCGGCGGGCGCAGATGTGCTGCTGCTCGGCCCGATGCCGACGCCGGCCATCGCCTACCTGACCCGCACCTTCCATGCCGAAGCCGGGATCGTCATCAGTGCGTCGCACAATCCGCATGACGACAACGGCATCAAGTTCTTCTCCGGTCAGGGCACCAAGCTGCCCGACGATGTAGAGCAGATGATCGAGGAGTTGCTCGACAAGCCCATGACCGTGGTCGAGTCGAGCAAGCTGGGCAAGGTGTCGCGCATCAACGACGCGGCCGGCCGCTACATCGAATTCTGCAAAAGCAGCGTGCCGACCAGTACCGATTTCGCCGGCCTCAAGCTGGTGGTCGACTGCGCCCACGGCGCCACGTACAAGGTGGCCCCCAGCGTGTTTCGCGAGCTCGGCGCCGATGTCACGGTGCTGGCTGCGCAGCCGGATGGCCTCAACATCAACGAGAACTGCGGTTCGACCCATATCGAGTCGCTTCAGGCGGCGGTGCTGGTAGGGCATGCCGACCTGGGGATCGCGTTCGACGGTGACGGTGACCGGGTGCTGATGGTCGACCATACCGGCGCGATCGTCGATGGTGACGAATTGCTGTTCATCATTGCCCGTGACCTCCAGGAGCGTGGCAAGCTCAATGGTGGCGTTGTGGGTACGCTGATGAGCAACCTGGGCCTCGAACTGGCCTTGCAGGAGCTCTCGATACCGTTTGTGCGTGCCAAGGTGGGTGACCGCTATGTGATGGCCGAACTGCTGGAGCGCGACTGGAACATCGGCGGCGAGAACTCCGGGCACGTGGTGTGCTTCAGTCATACCACCACAGGGGATGCGATCATCGCTGCCCTGCAGGTGCTGATGGCGCTCAAGCGTCGCGGTGAAACCCTGGCTCAGGCCCGTCAGGCGCTGCGCAAATGCCCGCAGGTGCTGATCAATGTTCGCTTTGGCGAGAGCAAGGTAGACCCTGTCGAGCACCCGGCGGTCAAGCAGGCCTGCGAGCGGGTCACCGAGGCCATGGCGGGTCGTGGTCGCGTGCTGCTACGCAAGTCCGGCACAGAGCCACTGGTGCGTGTGATGGTCGAAGGTGATGACGAAAGTCAGGTGCGCGGCTATGCCGAGGAACTGGCAAAGCTGGTAACTGAAGTTTGCGCCTGATTAGCGCTTGCCAGTGGTGATCGGGTTGGGTAACATCTGCGCCCACTTTGACCGACGAGGTACAGCATGCGTCGCCCTATGGTAGCTGGTAACTGGAAGATGCACGGTACCCGCGCCAGCGTCGCTGAGCTGATCAAGGGCTTGAGCAATCTAGCCCTGCCGAGCGGTGTTGAAGTCGCGGTGTTCCCGCCCTGCCTGTACATCAATCAAGCGATTGAAGGGTTGCAGGGCAAGTCGATAGCCGTGGGTGCTCAGGATTCTGCGGTAGAGCCCCAGCAAGGCGCGCTGACCGGTGAGGTTGCTCCGAGTCAGCTGGTCGATGCGGGATGTGAGCTGGTGCTGATCGGGCACTCGGAGCGTCGCCAGATACTGGGCGAAAGCGACGAAGTACTGAATCGCAAGTTCGCTGCGGCTCAGGCTTGCGGATTGAAGCCTGTGCTCTGTGTGGGGGAAACCCTGGAGGAGCGCGAAGCTGGCAAGACGCTTGAGGTTGTAGGGCGTCAGTTGAGCAGCATCATCGAAGCATTCGGTGTTGAGGCCTTCGCCAGTGCAATCATTGCCTATGAGCCTGTATGGGCCATCGGCACCGGCCTCACGGCCAGCCCGCAACAGGCTCAGGATGTGCACAAGGCCATTCGCGAGCAACTGGCGGCAAAGAATTCAGAGGTCGCGATGAATGTGCGGCTTCTATACGGCGGCAGCGTGAAGGCGGCCAATGCGGCTGAGCTGTTCGGCATGCCGGATATCGATGGGGGGCTCATTGGTGGAGCTTCCCTGAACGCAGACGAATTCGGTGCAATTTGTCGCGCCGCAGGAAACTGAAAAATGCTGGAAACAGTCGTAGTAGTTTTTCATCTGTTGGGCGCACTGGGTTTGGTAGTGCTGGTGTTGCTGCAACAGGGTAAAGGTGCGGAAGCAGGTGCATCTTTCGGCGCAGGGGCTTCAAATACTGTGTTCGGAAGCCAAGGTTCTGCTACCTTTCTTAGTAAGTTTACTGCTATACTTGCCGCCAGTTTCTTCATAACCGCCCTAGGGTTAGGTTACTTTGCTAAAGAGAAAGCTCATCAGCTGACTCAGGTAGGGCTTCCAGATCCAGCGGTACTTGAAGTGAAGCAGCAAAAACCGGCAACAGATGATGTACCGGTGCTCCAGGAGCAACAGGCACCCGCCAGCAACACCGGCGATGTACCTCCAGCTCAAGAGCAGAAGTAACGGGTTTCAAAGTAGTATTGCCGAGGTGGTGGAATTGGTAGACACGCAACCTTGAGGTGGTTGTGCCCATAGGGTGTAGGGGTTCGAGTCCCCTTCTCGGTACCAATTGAAACAAGACAGCCCGCTACAGCGGGCTTTCTTGTAGGTGGAGGTTAGATTGACCCCTCGCGGGGTTCGGTCGTATACTTTCGCCCCAGCTTTGACGCGGGGTGGAGCAGTCTGGTAGCTCGTCGGGCTCATAACCCGAAGGTCGTTGGTTCAAATCCAGCCCCCGCAACCAGTTTCAGCAGAGCCCCTTTTCAGGGGCTTTTTGTTAGCTGATCAGTTCTCAGCGCCGGTATTCACCCGGCGTATCAGGGATGGGCGCTTCGCCCATTTTTTATTTGCATAGCATGCACAAGGGGGTTCAGGTGTCGAGCAAGCTAGAAGAGTTGCAGGCCTTGTTGGCCCCGGTGGTCGTGGCCCTAGGCTATGAATGCTGGGGTATCGAGTTTTCGGCTCAAGGCCGCCACTCAATGTTGCGCGTTTATATCGACAAAGAAGGCGGTGTGCTGGTGGATGACTGCGCCATCGTCAGCCGTCAGATCAGCGGCATTCTGGATGTCGAAGATCCCATTTCCGTTGAATACACCCTTGAAGTTTCCTCTCCTGGCATGGAACGCCCGCTGTTCACACTGGAACAGTTTGCAAAGTATGTCGGTGAGCAGGTGAAGATTAAACTGCGCTCGCCTTTCGAAGGTCGACGTAATTTTCAGGGCCTTCTGCGCGGTGTGGAAGAGCAGGATGTCGTGGTGCAGGTAGATGACCACGAATTCCTTCTGCCGATCGACATGATCGACAAGGCCAACATTATTCCCAGTTTTGACTGAGACATGCCGGGTCCGATAGTTCGTGCGGACCCAATGGCTTGCGAAAGGCGAGGCGTACGATGAGCAAAGAAGTACTGCTGGTTGTTGAGTCGGTATCCAATGAAAAGGGTGTACCGGCAGACGTGATTTTCGAAGCATTGGAAGTGGCCCTGGCCACTGCTACCAAGAAGCGCTTCGAAGATGAAGTCGACCTGCGTGTGGAGATCAACCGCCACACCGGTAACTACGAGACCTTCCGTCGCTGGACGGTGGTCGAGGAAGAGGATCTTGACGATCCTGCGATCGAAACCTGGCCAAGCAAGATTCAGGAAACCCATCCTGAAGCCAAGGTTGGCGATGTCATCGAAGAGAAGATCGAGTCCATCGAGTTCGGCCGCATCGCTGCACAGACCGCCAAGCAGGTCATCGTGCAGAAGGTCCGCGAAGCCGAGCGCGCACAGGTGGTCGATGCCTATCGCGAGCGTCTGGGCGAAATCATCTCGGGTACCGTCAAGAAGGTTACCCGTGACAACGTGATCGTCGACCTGGGCAACAACGCCGAAGCGCTGCTGGCCCGTGAAGACATCATCTCCCGCGAGACTTTCCGTGTCGGTGTGCGTGTACGTGCACTGCTCAAGGAAATCCGCACCGAAAACCGCGGCCCGCAGCTGATCCTGTCGCGTACCGCGCCCCAGATGCTGATCGAACTGTTCCGCATCGAAGTGCCGGAAATCGCCGAGGGCCTTATCGAGGTCATGGCGGCTTCCCGTGACCCGGGTTCTCGCGCCAAGATCGCTGTCCGCTCCAAGGACAAGCGCATCGACCCGCAAGGCGCCTGCATCGGTATGCGCGGTTCGCGCGTACAGGCAGTGTCTGGCGAGTTGGGCGGCGAGCGAGTGGATATCGTCCTGTGGGACGACAACCCGGCCCAGTTTGTCATCAACGCCATGTCGCCGGCAGAAGTCGCGGCGATCATCGTTGATGAAGATGCCCACGCGATGGACATCGCTGTAGCCGCGGACAACCTGGCGCAAGCCATTGGCCGTGGTGGTCAGAACGTACGTCTGGCCAGCCAGTTGACCGGCTGGACCCTGAACGTGATGACCGAGTCGGACATCCAGGCCAAGCAACAAGCTGAAACCGGCGACATTCTGCGTAACTTCATCGAAGAGCTGGAAGTCGACGAAGAGCTGGCGCAGGTTCTCGTTGACGAAGGTTTCACCAGCCTGGAAGAAATTGCCTACGTACCGCTGGAAGAAATGCTCAACATCGATGGCTTCGACGAGGAGATCGTCAACGAACTCCGCGCGCGTGCCAAGGACCGCCTGTTGACCAAAGCCATCGCTACTGAGGAAAAACTGGCAGACGCCCATCCGGCCGAAGACCTGCTCTCGCTTGAGGGTATGGACAAGGATCTGGCGGCGGAACTGGCGGTGCGCGGCGTGGTTACCCGCGAAGACCTGGCCGAGCAGTCGATTGATGACCTGCTCGACATCGACGGCATCGACGAAGAACGTGCCGGCAAGTTGATCATGGCCGCCCGAGCCCACTGGTTCGAGTAAGTAGGCTGGCCTGAGGAGAGAAGTGCATGACGCAAGTCACGGTGAAAGAATTGGCCCAAGAGGTCGCTGCACCGGTAGAGCGCCTGCTGCAGCAGATGCGTGAGGCAGGTCTGCCGCACACCGACGCCGGTCAGGTAGTGACCGACAGTGAGAAGCAGGCTCTGCTGACCCACTTGAAAAGCAGCCACAAGGCGAAGGTGGAAGAGCCGCGCAAGATTACCTTGCAGCGCAAGACCACCAGCACCCTGCGTGTTGCTGGTAGCAAGAGCATCAGCGTAGAAGTACGCAAGAAGAAAGTTTTCGTACAGCGCAGCCCCGAAGAAATCCAGGCTGAGCAGAATCGCGAGCTGGAAGAACGTCGTGCCGCCGAAAACGCAGCACGCGAAAAGTCTGAAGCTGAAGCGCGTAAACGTGCCGAAGAATCCGCCAGCCGTCAGCCGGCCAGCGCACCTGCGCCAGCCGCTGCAGCACCGGCCGTGACAGCTGCGCCTGCAGCTGCCGAGCCGGTTGCAGCTCCGGCCCCGGGTGTCGAGCGCAAGAAAGCCGAAGACGCCCGTCGCAACGACAAGTCGCGTGACGACGACCGCCGTGGTGGCGAGCGCCGCAACGAGGCCCCGCGCGTATCGGTCAAGGTCAAGGAAAAGGAAAAGGCGCCAGCTCCACGTGCCGCCCCACGTACCACCGAAGAGGAAAGCGACAGCTTCCGCCGTGGTGGCCGTGGCAAGGGCAAGATGAAGAAGCGCAATGCCCACGGCTTCCAGAGCCCGACCGGTCCGGTTATCCGCGACGTGGCCATTGGCGAGACCATCACTGTTTCCGAGCTGGCACAGCAGATGTCGGTCAAGGCCGCTGAAGTCGTCAAGTTCATGTTCAAGATGGGTACTCCGGTCACCATCAACCAGGTGCTCGATCAGGAAACTGCTCAGCTGATCGCCGAAGAGCTGGGCCACAAGGTCACGCTGGTCAGCGACAACGCGCTGGAAGATTCCCTGGCCGAGTCCCTGAAGTTCGAAGGCGAGTCGTTCTCCCGTGCGCCGGTCGTGACCGTAATGGGCCACGTTGACCACGGTAAGACTTCCCTGCTCGACTACATCCGTCGTGCCAAGGTAGCTGCCGGCGAAGCCGGTGGTATCACCCAGCACATCGGTGCGTACCACGTGGAAACCGACCGTGGCATGGTCACCTTCCTCGACACCCCGGGTCACGCCGCGTTTACCGCAATGCGTGCCCGTGGTGCCAAGGCGACCGACATCGTGATCCTGGTGGTCGCGGCGGACGACGGCGTGATGCCGCAAACCCGTGAAGCGGTACAGCACGCCAAGGCGGCAGGTGTTCCACTGGTCGTTGCAGTGAACAAGATCGACAAGCCAGGTGCAGACCTGGACCGCATCCGCAACGAACTGGCCGTCGAAGGCGTGACCTCCGAGGACTGGGGTGGCGACACGCCATTCGTCAAGGTTTCGGCCAAGATGGGTACCGGCGTCGACGAACTGCTCGAAGCCGTTCTGCTGCAAGCCGAGATCCTCGAGCTCAAGGCCACCCCATCGGCCCCTGGCCGTGGTGTCGTGGTCGAGTCGCGCCTGGACAAGGGCCGTGGCCCGGTGGCTACCGTGCTGGTTCAGGACGGTACCCTGCGTCAGGGCGACATGGTGCTGTGCGGTTCGAACTACGGCCGTGTACGGGCCATGCTCGACGAGAACGGCAAGCCTGTTAAGGAAGCCGGCCCGTCGATCCCGGTCGAGATTCTTGGCCTGGATGGCACCCCGGATGCCGGTGACGAACTGAGCGTGGTTGCCGACGAGAAGAAAGCCCGTGAAGTGGCTCTGTTCCGTCAAGGCAAGTTCCGCGAAGTCAAACTGGCACGTGCCCACGCTGGCAAGCTCGAGAACATCTTCGAGAACATGGGCCAGGAAGAGAAGAAAACCCTCAACATCGTACTCAAGTCCGATGTGCGTGGTTCTCTGGAGGCCCTGCAGGGCTCCCTCAGCGGTCTTGGCAACGACGAAGTACAGGTTCGCGTGATCGGCGGCGGTGTCGGTGGTATCACCGAGAGCGACGCCAACCTGGCCCTGGCTTCCAATGCAGTACTGTTCGGCTTCAACGTGCGTGCCGATGCCGGCGCGCGCAAGATCGTCGAGCAGGAAGGTCTGGATATGCGTTACTACAACGTGATCTACGACATCATTGAAGACGTCAAGAAAGCCCTGACCGGCATGCTCGGCAGCGATGTTCGCGAGAACATCCTGGGTATCGCCGAAGTGCGTGACGTGTTCCGTTCGCCGAAGTTCGGCGCCATCGCCGGCTGCATGGTCACCGAGGGTGTGGTTTACCGCAACCGTCCGATTCGCGTACTGCGCGACGACGTGGTGATCTTCGAAGGCGAACTGGAGTCGCTGCGTCGCTTCAAGGACGATGCGTCCGAAGTACGTGCCGGCATGGAGTGCGGTATTGGCGTCAAGAGCTACAACGACGTCAAGGTCGGCGACAAGATCGAAGTCTTCGAGAAAGTCCAAGTGGCTCGCACGCTCTAAGCCGCGAGCTTGGGAGCCGCAGACCGCCCGCCGCAAGGCGCAGGTCGGCGGCTCTGAACGCAACGCCCGGTCAGGCCCAAGCCTGGCCGGGCGTTTGCCGCTTTAGTTACAGGTAGCAAAACATGGCAAAAGAATACAGCCGTACCCAACGTATCGGCGATCAGATGCAGCGCGAACTGGCGCAACTGATCCGTCGCGAAGTCAAAGATCCGCGCGTCGGCCTGGTGACCATCACCGCCGTCGACGTCAGCCGCGATGTCGGCCACGCCAAGGTGTTCATCACCGTGATGGGCGAGGACAGCGCAGAAGACATCAAGCAAAGCCTCAAGGTGCTCAACAGCGCCGCCGGTTTCCTGCGCATGCAACTGGGCAAGGAAATGAAGCTGCGCAGCGTGCCGCAACTGCACTTCCACTACGACGAGAGCGTGACCCGCGGTGCCCATCTGTCGGCACTGATCGAGCGCGCGGTCGCCGAGGACAGCCAGCACAAGTCCGACGATACCCCCCTGGACACCAAGGAGTAAGCGGTGGCTCAGGTCAAGCGTATCCGTCGTAACGTCAGCGGCATCATCCTGCTCGACAAGCCGTTGGGGTTCACCTCCAATGCTGCCCTGCAGAAGGTGCGCTGGCTGCTCAACGCCGAGAAGGCCGGACATACCGGCAGCCTCGACCCGCTGGCCAGTGGCGTGCTGCCGCTGTGCTTCGGCGAGGCGACCAAGTTCTCGCAATACCTGCTCGAGTCCGACAAGGGCTACGAGACGGTGATGCAACTGGGGCAGACCACCAACACGGGCGACGCCGAAGGCGAAATTCTGCAAACCCGCGAAGTGACCGTTGGTCGCAGCGACGTTGAAGCCGTACTGCCACAGTTTCGTGGTCCAATCAGCCAGATACCGCCGATGTACTCGGCGCTCAAGCGCGATGGCCAGCCGCTGTACAAGCTGGCACGTGCAGGCGAAGTAGTGGAGCGTGAAGCGCGTTCTGTTACTATTAACCGCTTGGAGCTGCTCGAGTGCGAAGGCACCCGGGTACGCCTCTCGGTAGGCTGCAGCAAGGGCACCTACATCCGTACGCTGGTAGAGGACATCGGTGAGCAGCTGGGCTGCGGCGCCTATGTTGCAGAACTGCGCCGTACGCATGCAGGCCCCTTCGAGCTGGCCCAGACCGTCACCCTCGAAGAGCTCGAGCAGGTGCACGCCGAAGGTGGCAACGAAGCGGTCGACCGCTTCCTGATGCCATCGGACAGCGGGTTGCAGGACTGGCCGTTGCTGCACTTCTCCGAGCACAGCGCGTTCTACTGGCTGCATGGTCAGCCGGTACGTGCACCGGATGCGCCGAAGTTTGGCATGGTCCGCGTGCAGGATCACAACGGTCGTTTCATCGGTATCGGTGAAGTGAGCGAAGACGGGCGCATTGCGCCACGTCGACTGATTCGGTCGGAATGATCGAAACCTTCAGTGTCGGGTTCAGGCCCGGCACTGGCGGGCAAGAGGATGGCTGTCAATAGGCACGGTCACGCCTCACTTTTAAATACAGGGATCTGTCCCTGGCCTATTGGAAACCGTGCGTACGGTTTCCCTTGATATTGGAGAAGCCAGATGGCACTCAGCGTTGAAGAAAAAGCAAAGATCGTTGGCGAATACCAGCAAGCAGCCGGTGACACCGGTAGCCCGGAAGTGCAGGTTGCCCTGCTGACCGCCAACATCAACAAGCTGCAAGGCCACTTCAAGGCCAACGGTAAAGACCACCACTCCCGTCGTGGTCTGATCCGCATGGTAAACCAGCGTCGCAAGCTGCTGGACTACCTGAAAGGTAAAGACACCACTCGTTACAGCGCCCTGATCGGTCGTCTGGGCCTGCGTCGCTAATAGCGGCCTGGTCAGTGGTGTGCACGGCGTGCTGCTGTCATCCGCCGAGGGCTTCGGCCCCCGCGCGGGTGAGCACGCCGCGCGTATCTATGAGGTTGGCTGTCTGCCTCGCCCGCGCGGTTTACCGCAAGGGCAGGGCAGGCTCCCAACCTCTAGTTTTATCTGGACTGCCAACAGGGCCGATTCCCTGTGCTGCCCAAGAATTCGCAAGAACCAGTTCCCCCAGAGCCACTGAAGAAGGTAGGAAACCGTGAACCCGGTAATCAAGAAATTCCAGTTCGGTCAATCGACCGTTACCCTCGAGACGGGCCGTATTGCTCGTCAAGCGTCCGGCGCCGTATTGGTCACCGTCGACAACGATGTCACCGTGCTGGTGACCGTGGTCGGTGCCAAACAGGCCGATCCAGGCAAAGGCTTCTTCCCCCTGTCCGTTCACTATCAGGAAAAGACCTACGCCGCCGGCAAGATCCCTGGTGGTTTCTTCAAGCGTGAAGGTCGTCCTTCCGAGAAAGAGACCCTGACCTCGCGTCTGATCGACCGTCCGATCCGTCCGCTGTTCCCTGAAGGCTTCATGAACGAAGTGCAGGTTGTCTGCACCGTCGTTTCCACCAGCAAGAAAACCGATCCGGACATCGCTGCCATGATCGGTACCTCGGCTGCGCTGGCCATCTCCGGCATTCCGTTCGAAGGCCCTATCGGCGCCGCCCGTGTCGCTTTCCACGAAAGCACCGGCTACCTGCTGAACCCGACCTACGAGCAACTGGCTGCCTCGAGCCTGGACATGGTCGTTGCCGGTACCTCCGACGCCGTGCTGATGGTCGAATCGGAAGCCAAGGAGCTGACCGAAGACCAGATGCTGGGCGCCGTGCTGTTCGCCCACGACGAATTCCAGGCCGTGATCCAGGCTGTCAAGGAGCTGGCTGCCGAAGCCGCCAAGCCTACCTGGGACTGGACTGCCAAGGCCGAGAACACCCCGCTGCTGAGCGCCATTCGTGGCGAATTCGGTGCCGCGGTGTCCGATGCCTACACCATCACCGTCAAGGCCGACCGTTACGCTCGCCTGGGCGAGCTGCGCGAGCAGGTCATCGCCAAGTTCTCCGGCGAAGAAGGCCAGCCGACTGCCGCTGAAGTCAAAGAGATCTTCGGTGAAATCGAATACCGCACCGTTCGCGAAAACATCGTCAACGGCAAGCCACGTATCGATGGTCGCGACACCAAGACCGTGCGCCCGCTGAACATCGAAGTCGGCGTGCTGCCGAAAACCCACGGTTCGGCCCTGTTCACCCGTGGCGAAACCCAGGCCCTGGTCGTTGCGACCCTGGGTACTGCGCGTGACGCACAGCTGCTGGACACCCTGGAAGGCGAGCGCAAAGACCCCTTCATGCTGCACTACAACTTCCCGCCGTTCTCGGTGGGCGAGTGTGGCCGCATGGGCGGTGCTGGTCGTCGCGAAATCGGTCACGGCCGTCTGGCCCGTCGTTCGGTCCAGGCCATGCTGCCGGCCGCCGACGTGTTCCCGTACACCATCCGCGTGGTGTCGGAGATCACCGAATCCAACGGTTCGAGCTCGATGGCTTCGGTCTGTGGCGCTTCCCTGGCCCTGATGGACGCTGGTGTACCGATGAAGGCGCCGGTAGCCGGTATCGCCATGGGTCTGGTCAAAGAGGGCGAGAAGTTCGCCATCCTGACCGACATCCTGGGTGATGAAGACCACCTGGGCGACATGGACTTCAAGGTAGCCGGTACCGCCAAGGGTGTGACCGCGCTGCAGATGGACATCAAGATCAACGGCATCACCGAAGAGATCATGGAAATCGCCCTGGGCCAGGCCCTGGAAGCGCGCCTGAACATCCTCGGCCAGATGAACCAGATCATTGGCCAGTCGCGTACCGAGCTGTCGGAAAACGCACCGACCATGATCGCGATGAAGATCGACACCGACAAGATTCGCGACGTCATCGGCAAGGGCGGCGCAACCATCCGTGCCATCTGCGAAGAAACCAAGGCGTCGATCGATATCGAAGACGACGGTTCGATCAAGATCTTCGGCGAAACCAAGGATGCTGCAGAAGCTGCGCGCCAGCGCGTTCTGAGCATCACTGCCGAAGCCGAGATCGGCAAGATCTACGTCGGCAAGGTCGAGCGCATCGTCGACTTCGGTGCATTCGTCAACATCCTGCCGGGCAAGGACGGTCTGGTTCACATCTCCATGCTGAGCGATGCTCGCGTCGAGAAAGTGACCGACATCCTGAAAGAAGGCCAGGAAGTCGAAGTACTGGTACTGGACGTGGACAACCGCGGCCGTATCAAGCTGTCGATCAAGGACGTTGCCGCCGCCAAGGCGTCGGGCGTCTGATGCAGCAGCAGGGCAGGTAACTGCCCGGTAGTGCCAATGCCCCGTATCGCAGGATACGGGGCATTTTTTTTGCTTTCAGCCGGCAGCGCCGGCAAAGCGCCTGCGCCCCAGGTTGGTGATGATCAGGCTCAGCGAGTCGGCGTTGGCCAGGATCAGGTCGGTGCGTACCTGCGGATCGCTGTAGAACGCAGTGCGTGCAGCTGCCAGGGTGTTTGTCTTGCTTAGCCGAAAGATCGCGGGCAGGGCTCGTCCATCCTTTTTCCTGATATCTCTCCAGGTCTGGCTCGAGGTGTCGAAGGTTCTGAACAGCGCCTGGGCGGGGGTGTTGATCGAGAGCCCGTTCTGTTTGTAGCCAAGGATCGTCTGATAGGCGATACGCCCGCCCCGCGTGTGCTGGCTGATCTGGTCCGGGAAGGGGGCCGCGGCTTCCACGTAGGCGATATCCACGGTTCGAAGTACCTGGTGTGACAGCTCGTGCATCAGCGTCGTTGCTTGCTGGTGGGCGAGCAGCTCGATGGCCGGTGGCGTTGCGTAAATCGAAACGTCCCATGGCAGGGTGAACACGCGCTCGGTGAGAAAGATCCGCTTGCCGGGGTCGTTGTGGTAGGTGAAACCGTAGGTATCGCGCTGATCGGGCATGTTCATGCCCACCACGAGGCGTTTGGAGGTGACCGTGTCCATCGAGGCCGACAACAGCTCGTCCAGTATCCGCTGGGTATAGTCACGCAGCAGGCGTACTGTCTGGTCTGAGGGAGGGTGGTCGAACACGTTTTGCAAGATGCTCAGTGTTTCGGGCGGCAGGGGCGCCTGGGGCGAAGACAGGTTGAGGTTCTTCAGGCAGGTGTCCAGATAGTGGCGGCTCAAGGCATGGGCACGCAGTAGCATCTGGTACTTGGTCGGCTGGAGCGCGGCAATGTTCTTCATTCCCGAAGCCAGCGTGGTGTAGCGCAGGGATATGTCTTCGTCGGCCAGGGCCGTTTCGAAACTGCTGTAGGCCGCACCGCCGCCACGCAAGCCTTCCTGCAGATCAACCTGCCACTGATTTCCCGTTCTTTGCAGCGTGGGCCCGAGTCGGCCCTGCTTGATGATCTGCCACTGCTGTGCTGGCTTGGCCACTTCATAGACGTGGCCCGCGATCACGCAGTAGAAACGCTCGGTACCCGGGGCGAAATAAAGCCCCAGGGTGGTGTTGCGGACCATGTCCTTGAGTTGCACGTTCTGCGCCTGCAGGTCACTCAGCCGGTTGGGTACCAGGGGGTTGAGCAGTACCTCGTTCCAGGCAGGGTCCAGTTCCAGTGCAGGCGTGACGGGTGAAGGCTCGTCAGGGGTCTTCCTGCTCACGCTCGAGCCACCTGGGCGCATCATGACCAGGCCACTCAGGGCGGTGACGAACTCCGCAAGCGATTCGCCCCAGTTGTGCTGCAAAGCGGCGTTACCGGATGCCTGCAACCACTGGACACTCTGTAGCGAGCTGAGCATGGCTGCCAGCTTTCCAGGCAGGAAAAACGAACTCTGCTCGATGGCAAGGCCCATTACATAGCGCAGCACATTCCAGTATTCCTCGGCGGTAGTTACCGTGCGTGCCTTGGTCAGTGCCCGCAGGAATGCCACGTTCTCGGTGAACAGGTAGTCAAGGGCATTGCCTTCGATCTCGCTGCGCACCAGTTGAACCGCACCGGGGGTGGGCGAGAAATCGAACAGGTCCGATGAGGACCAGAACAGGTGGGGGTGAAGAAAGCCGTTGTGGTCGTATCGCGACTGCACCGTGTCGGGAAGCCGGTTCAGAATATCTCGTTGCAGCTCTGGGTCCGAGAGGATGGCACTGCGCAGTGCGCCCTGGTCCTTGAACTCGAGCAACATCTTGTGTGGCCGGTAGGCGCAGTACAACACCAGGGGCCCGTCCTTTTCGCCCTGCGGTCCGATCACATACATGCCCCTCACGGTATCGGGGGCGAACCCTTGCTCGGCCCGTAGCTGCAATTGGCACAGGGTGATCTTCCTGCCCTCGACCAGGTCGCGGGCGAGGGCATCCGGCTTGGCCAGCACATGGGAAAAGTAGTAAAGCGCCTTGGCCGATAGTTTGTTGTCCAGAAAATGCTGATACCCCTCTTCCATCAGGTAGGCGGTGGATACCAGCGTGTAGCGATGACGGCGTTCGAGGTAGTCGGGATCCTGCGGGGTGAACTTCTTCTCGAGCAGGGCACGGTATGCACTGGCCACGTCGAGCCGGTCGATCATGTTGCGGATGGTGGCCGCTTCCAGCGCTTCAGGTGCCATGCCTGGTCGCGTGACGCTGACCTTCATGCTTGTCGCTGTGCCGGTCAACCGGCTGTGGGTCAGGGCGTACTCGCTCAGTGTCTTGGTGGTGGTGGCCAGGTCCGAGGAAATCGGCGAGGGCGTCTGGCCGGGCATTACCGGGTTGGGGGTGAAGTGCGTGAAGGTGACGGTAATCAGGTCGGGATCGTCCGGTGCGCTCGGGTAATCCTGGGCGAGCCCTGCCTTGAGCTGCTGATTGGCGAAGTCGTTGAGCGTTGGGATCGAGAACAGGTAGTTGAACTTGGGGTTGCTGACACGGGCGCAGGCCTGCACCAGTTGCGCGTAGTTTTTCATTTGCTGCGGTGTCGCGTTGCATAGCCATGCCGGTAGAAGGGTGCGCAAATACTGACCCTCGAGACTGTCGCGTACCCGCTGCAAGGCCCCTTCGAACGGGTGCCTGGCGGCCTGGTTATCGATGAAGCGTTGCAGCAATGATGTGCCGAGCCTGCTGCGCAGGGCATAACCCAGGTAGTAACGCCGGGTTGCAGCACGAAAGCGTGCCGCACTGTGTTCAACAAACGCGAACAGCTCGCTTTGTTCGATGAGGCGTACGCTGGGCTGACTGGCACCTGGAAGCTGCGCCAGGGTGTGCCAGTTGCGCAGGTCTTCGGCGTTCACCAGGCTCAGCCACTGATGAAGCTTCTCCGGATCGTCGAATGCGCCGGTCATTTCAGAGCGCAAGGCTGCTTCGCTGCTGAATTGACTCAGTGGCTCCAGCGGTGACCAGAGCAACAGGCTGTCATTGTCGGCCGTTGCCCGCTGCAGCACGAATGCATCGGCCAGTGGCAGCAGCCCGGCCTTGCCGGGTACCGACAAGCTCAGGCTGTGCAGGCGAATGGCACTGTGCCCCGGCCGGTCCAATGCTTGCTGCAGCAGGTCGAGCAGCGCGTCATCGATCACGCCGTTCTCGCGGGCTTGCTCCAGTTCGATGCGCAGCAGCGCTTCGTACAAGCTGCGCATGCTCGTGAGCGGGGACACCACACTGTCCTTCAGGCGCAACCGACCCGTGTCGAACGCCTCGAGTTGTTCAAGGTAGGTCGAGGCAAAGCCCGCTTTAAGGGTGTCGATCTGTTGCCGGATCACGGGTGCCGACGGCCACGACAGTGGCAAGCCTTGCCGGTCCTGCACCTGCACCTGCACCTGATCCTGCGGCGCGTGCTGGTTGCCTGTTTCGCCCAGCTGTTCGAGAAACCTGTCGACCACCGTGCCAGTTTTTTCTGCCCATTTGAGCTGGATGTCCAAGGGGTGCAACTGGCCGTCGCTGATGGCGTCGAGGCTGGGGGCAAGCATGTCCAGAACACAGGACTGCACCTTCGGCTGGGCGGTGGCCAGGGATTGAAACAGCTGATGCAGTGCCCTGGCACGGGTGAGGCGCTCCACCAGCGTAACGCTCTGGCTGGGTGGCACGGGCAGCCTCATGGCGACTGCTGGCTGTGCATCGGGCAGCCATCGACCGTTGACCCCGAGGTGGGTCAGGCGCCTGTCCACCAGCGCGCGCATGTCCAGTGCATCTTCGACCCCGGCCATGGCCGTGCTGCTCTGGGCACCGGGGAAGCGTAGTGCGTGGGCAAGACGCCGGTTGACCAGTGCGATCAGCGCATCAGCAAGTGCGAGGAACATCGGTTGGCCGACCTCGACCAGCCTGACCACAGGCGTCGCGCTGGTTTGCAACTGCTCCCAGTCATCGCGGCTGATCGAGGCGGGGCAAGCAGGTTGTGTGAGCAGGGCCTGGCAATGCCGTTCAAGGGCGGCCTGATCGGCGAAGTGTTGAAACCCGGTTCGTGTGCTGAACAGGAACACACCCTTGCTGGTATCGGTCGGTTGCTGCAGGGCCAGGCTGTCGGCCAGCAGCACCGTCCTACCCATGTCCTGAGCCGCTGGCACCAACGCCAGGCTACACACCCGCAAGGCGCCCAGGTCGGGGATCAGCGCTTCACGCAGCCATTGCAGCTGAGGGGTGTCGATGCGTTGTTCATTGGCCGCTCGCAACAGCGTACGACAGTAGTTGTCGGCAAGGCCAAGAGCCAGGGCTTCGCGGTTATCGCTGCCCACGTCGTTGTCGACACTGCTCCAATAGCTTTGCAGGGCCTGTGCAAAGGCCCCCGGAACGGCCTTGGCAGTGCTGGCAAGGGCCTGCTCGCAGGCGAGCGGGTCGGGCGTGTCGTGCGTTGCGGTGCCATCGCGTACGAAGCGGCGCTTCAGGTCGATGCCCAGTGGCTGGCCGCTGAACGCGTCCAGTGCAACATCGGCCAGGGCCTGCGTGCGCACCACGCTGGCGTTACTGGCAATGACCTGGACCCGTTGCTGCGCGATGTCGTCGACGCCCTCCAGCAGCGTCGAGAAGGCTGTGCTCAAGCAACTGTCGAGAACACCGGCCAGGGTGGGCAGTTTGGCCAGCCCGCTGGATTGCCCCCGCAGCAGATCGATTTGCTGTTGCATCAGGTGGTGTGACCACCGGGTGAACACGGCATCGCTCAGGTTCACGAACTGCAGCGGTTCGCTCGGCACGCCCAGGTGAGTCAGCTGGGCCTGCAGGGCACTTTCAAGTTGTTGCAGCGTGTTGAAGCCTTGTACGCCATGCAATGGGCTGTACAGGTAGGTCGCCTCAAGCAGTGGGTCGCGCTGATGAATGACCAGGCAATTGGCAGACAGTGGCTGCAGGTTGCCTGTCACCTCCACCCGCATGCTCGCCGGCAGGGACGTTTGATCGGCCAGGCGGCGCAGCCACCGCGCTTCGATGATGCTCAGGCTCAGGTCGCGCTGTGCGGTCTCCAGCGCGGTGTTGAAGCCTGCGCGCAAGGTGCCGGGCTCAAAGTAGGGCATCACGATCATGGCGTTTCCTGCAGCGGGGGACCCGGTTCATCCGGCTCACGACGCCTGCCACGTTAGAGGGTGCCCTGTTGCAGGCAGTGGTACATATTGCAACGCCCGTTGGATTCCCGGGCATGGGTGCGGCGGTATTTTGTGAACATGCAACTTGCACGCGCATCCATCGCAAAGCATGCAATGTGCACGATGGGCTATTTTTTGGTGATTTTTAAGCTGTTGATTTTTAAAGGTTTTATTTTTTATTCGGGTTGGCACAGCTTCTGCACTATCCCTGTTACCTGCTGCCAGGAATGACGGCGCAGACCTTTCGAAAAACAGGAGTGTCTCGTATGAAGAAGTTCGCTATTGCTGCTACTGCCACCGCGCTGACCCTGACCATGGCTAACGCCGCCTTTGCAGCCCAACCTGCATCGCAAGCACCGATGATGCTGGCTGCTGGTGAAATGACCAAGGCCAAAGAAGAAACTTCCGATACCTGGATCACCACCAAGGTCAAAGCCGACCTGGTCACCGAGAAAGGCATTCCGGGTACCGACATCAAGGTCGAAACCAACAAAGGTGTGGTTTCCCTGTCCTCGACCACCGCGATCACCGAAGCGCAGAAAACCACTGCGGTGAACATCGCCAAGAAAATCAAGGGCGTGAAAGCCGTTTCGGCTGATGGCCTGAAAGCTGAGTAAGCGTTTCGCTCGCTGATCCTGACGGTTCATGCGAAAGGCCACACGGAGGTGGCCAACCCTAAAGCCCCGGCGCAGTCAGCCGGGGCTTTTCTTTGAGCGCTGGAACACCGGCCTGGCGCCAGTGCTCCCCGCCAGCCCTACTCGGCGTCCAGGTGCAGGGGCGAGATCACCCGGCCATCCGCTTCGGCCTGGCCCAGCGTGGCGTCGATGAAGTACACCCGGTCGTCTTGCAACTGACCCTTGTCGACCAGGTAGTCCTTGATGCTGCTGGCGCGTGCCTGACCGAGCTGACGCAGCAGCACGGTGCTCTCGGCCCACGACTTGATCACCGCTTCCTGCAGCTTGGCAGTACGCTGTGCACGGTCCAGCTGCTCCCACTCGGCCGGTGGCTGCTGCTTGAGACGGGTACGGTAGATGCCCTCGAGCATGGCCGGCTTGTCGCCATCGGGCACCTGCAGTTGCGAGGCCTGTGCCGGCACCTTGTCGCCGCGACGCTGAAGGATCTTGTAGTAGGTGCTCTGGTACTCACGATCCAGACGCTGTGCGGCAATCAGTGGCCCGTCGCTGCTCTGGGCGCTGGTGCCTTCGATTTCCAGGCGCAGGGCAGGGCGTTCCTTGAGTGCTGCCGCCAGCTTGTCCAGCGAGCCCTGGGCATCGCTGCTCAGCTCGCTTGAGCCGGGGGCGAAGGACACGGTGCCCAGGTCTTCGGAACCGCCACCACTGACCAGCCCGCCGATGAACTTGAACGGCGCCTGGGCGGCGCGCAGCACCAGGTTGCGCAGGGTCTGCCACACGATCGGCATTACGCTGAACTGCGGGTTGTTGAGGTCGCCCGACACCGGCAGCTCGATGGAGATCTTGCCCTCGGTGTCCTTGAGCAGCGCGATCGCCAGGCGAATCGGCAGGTTGACGGCGTCGGGGCTGTCGACCTTCTCACCCAGTTGCAACTGCTCGACCACCACCTTGTTCTCGGCCTTGAGCTGGCCCTTGGTGATCAGGTAGTGCAGGTCCAGGTTCAGGCGGCCCTTGCGAATCCGGTAGCCGGCGAACTTGCCCGAGTACGGCGTCAGGGTCGTCAGCTCGACACGCTTGAAGCTGGTGGCGATGTCCAGGCTGGCCATCGGGTCGAACGGGTTGAGCGCGCCCTTGATGGTGACGGGCGCATAACGGTCCACCTTGCCCTTGATATCGACCTTGGCCGGGTGTGGCTGGCGGTTGTCGATGGTGCCGATCTGGCCGTTGAGCTGCTGGATGGCGGTGGCGAAGTTGGGCGTCAGGCTGAAGTCGGCGAAGTTGGCCGAGCCATCGTTGATGTCGATGCCACCGATACGGATACCCAAGGGCTTTTCATTGCTGGCCGGGGGCTTGCCCTGGGGCTTGGCGGCGCCGTTGGTCGGCTGCGGAATCAGCAGGTCATCCACGCTGGTGGTGCGGTCTTCGTTGATCATGAAGCGGGCATAGGGCTGCTGCAGGGTCACCTTGGCAATGCTCAACGCATCGCCGTGGCGATAGTCCAGGCCGTCCACGTTCAGTTGCTGCCATTTGACGAAGTCACGGCCCTTGATGGTGTCCAGGGTATGCAACTGATTGACCTGCGCCTTGCCGGTGACGCTGAACGCCAGCGGGGCGGTGTTCTTCAGGTCCACGTTCAGGTCGCTGCCGAGCATGCCGCTGCGCAGCTCCAGGCGAATGAACGGGCTGATGTAGGCCTGGGCGACCCGCAGGTCGATGTCCTGTGTGCTGACCTTGAGCCGGGCGCTGACCGGTGCCAGGTTGACCTCACCCGATGCCTGCAGCTTGCCCTGGCGGCCGACGCCGCTGTCGAGCTTGAGGGTGAAGGGGCTCTTGTTGAGGCTGTCGAAGTTCTGCAGGTCGAGGTTGAGCGGTCCGACATCCAGCGCCACCGCTTCTTTCTGCGAGCGATCGGCCAGATGAACCTGGTAGTTGCGCAGTTGCACGTCGCGCAGCAGCACCTGCCACGGCTTGCCGGGCGCGGCCTTGGCGCTGGCTTCCTGCGGCGCGGCCCCGGCAGTGGCCGGCTCGGCCTTTTCCTTGGGGGTGGCCTTGGCAGGCTGGCTGGCGAAGAGTTTTTGCCAGTCGAGCTGGCCGTCGGCTTCCAGGGCAGCCCAGGTTTCCAGCTTTTCACTGCGGATCTTGCCGACCGTGACCAGCTGTTTGGCCAGGTCGACCGTGGTTTCACTCACGTCCAGTCGGGCCAGGCGGGCCAGCGGGCGACCGTCCGGGGCCTTGATCGCGAAGGGGGCGATGCTGAGCGAGGCGTTGTCCAGCAGCAGCTCGGTTTCCTTCGACAGGTTGAGCTTGTAATGGGTGTCCAGGTTGAGCACGCCGTCTTCAAGCACCAGCGGCAGGGCGTCGCGCACGTACGGCCACCACACCTTCATCTTGCCGTCGGTGACCTTGAGGGTGCCTTCGGAGGCGATCGGTACCAGGCTGATGGTGCCGGCCCAGTCGATGCGCCCGCCCTCTGGCCCGGCGGCCACCAGGGTCATGTCGGCATTGTCGTCGGGCAGGGTGCTGAGGTTCTTCAGCTCCAGGTTCATCGAGTCGTAGAGGAACTCGATCGGCTCGCTCGGGCGCAGGTCCTGGAAGTGCAGGTAGCCCTCGCTCAGCTTGATGCTGCCGATGCGCAGCGGGAACGGTTCGCTTGCCGGCGTCTCGGGCTTGGGCTCGCTGGGCGGCAGCTTGAACAGCTGGGTCAGGTTCAGGCTGCCGTCCTTGGCGAACAGCAGCTCGGTGCGCGGCTTGTCCAGCTCGACGGCTGCCAGGTGCAGGGCACCGGACCACAGGCTGTCGAGCTGCAGGTTGGCGTAGAGGCGTTCGAAGCCGACCTGCTCCTTGCCGGTCTCGCCGATCTGCAAGCCCCATAGCGTCAGCTCGAGGCTGAACGGATTGAGCTCGATACGCTGGATGTGCGCCGGCACGGTGGCGTAACTGGCCAACTGCTGATTGGCGATGCGCAAGGCTACGCCAGGCAGGATCAGGAAACCGAGGAGGCTGTACAGGGCCAGGCCGGCCAACAAGGCGCCGAGGGCGCGTTTCAATCCTTTGGGCATGTGCGGCGTCGTCTGTCTAGAGCGGGAGTGCTTGGAGTATGGCACGTTAATTCGGTTCCGAAGGTAGTCCGAAATACCGGACCACCTGCGGTTTTTTCCACTTACAGCTGCAGGATCAAGCACTTCAGGGGCGGCTGTCCGTCCAGTGACGGGAAGTCGTCTGCCGGCTTGAGAACCTGCCATTCCCGCACCGGGCGGCCGATCTTCTGTGCGCAACGCAGCACCTGCTCGCGCCAGTCGTTGAGGCCGACCTTGGCCAGGTTGTTGCAGCAGATCAGCACGCCGCCTTCGGCCGTGCTCAGCAGGGCGGGCTTGAGCAGGCTCTGGTAATCACGCAGCAGGTCGACGGTGCCGAACGCGCTCTTGGCCCAGGCAGGCGGGTCGAGCAGTACCAGGTCGAACTCGCGCGGCTCCAGGCGCGGGTAGGCCGGCAGCTTGTGCCCGCGACGCTGGCTGACCGGCAGGCCTGCCAGCTGGCGAATGGCCGGAAAATAGTCGGACTGGATGAACTCCATGGGCGCCAGTTGCGGGTTGAGTGCGCCGTTCTCGCGGCCAACGGCCAGGTTGCCTTCGGCGAAATCCAGGTTGCACACCGCGCTGGCACCACCGGCGGCAGCGCTCAGGCCTACCCCGCAGGTATAGGCGAACAGGTTGAGCACGCGTTTGCCGGCACTGTGTTGCTTGACCCAGCCACGGGCATTGCGCAGGTCCAGAAACAACAGCGGGTCCTGGCCGGCATGGCGACCGCGCACGCGGTAGTTCAGGCCCCACTCGTGACCGACCAGGTCGGCCAGCGCGGCCTCGCTGGGCTGGTAGACCGGGTCGCGCCGGTCGATGCGGCTGTTGCCCTGGGAGCGGTCGTTGTACACCAGCAGCAGTGGCAGGCCCAGTTCGCGCTCGATGTGCGCATGCAGGTCCAGCAGGGCATCGCGCTCGAGGGTGTGGTGAAAGCTCTGTACCAGCAACTGCGGGCCATAGCGGTCGACGGTCAGTCCGCCCGCGCCTTCCTGGCTGCCGTGGAACAACCGGTAACAGTCGGTGCCCTGGGCGTGCAGCTCACTGAGAAGCTGCTGGCGGGCGTCGAGGGCGGCGCGCAGCGCCTGATTCAAGGAGGACATGCACGTAGCCTTGGTTTGCGGGCGTGCAGTTTAACAGCAGGCGGGTGCCTTGCACCTGTTCAGGCGCAGCCCACTCGCCGCCTGGCCCGGTGCAGCGAACTGTCACGCATGGCCCAGCGCAGCACCGGCGCCGTGCTGTCGATGCCCAGGCCTACCAGCCGCCGCTTGAGCGGGTGCGGCGTGCGCTCGAGCAGTTCGCCGGCCCAATCGGGCAGCAGGTTGATCCCCGCCTGCATCATCAGGTTGGCCACCGGTTTGGCCAGGCGGCTCGGCGCCGGGGCCTCCAGCAACACACGCACCACTTCGCGGCTGCGCTCGTCGCATACCAGTTGCGGGCGCATGGCTTGCAGGTAGTGCGCCACCGCCTGGCGCGAACGCGGCACGTTGCGAGCCCCCAGGCGTTCGGCCACCAGGGCGATCTCGGCGTAGTAGGCGTCCTGGTCGGCCAGCGAGAGGTGCGGGTTGCGGTAGCGCAGGTGCGCGGCCATGAAGCTGCTGACTTCGGCCACGTGCACCCAGGTCAGCAGGTCCGGGTCACTGGCGGCATACGGGCGGCCATCGGCCGCGGTCCCCACCACCTGCAGGTGAATGGTGCGTACCTTGTCGATCAGCCATTCGGCGTCGCGGGTGGAGCCGAAGGTGGTGCCGGAGATGAACTGGCTGGTGCGGCGCAGGCGGCCGATGATGTCCTGGCGAAAGCTGGAGTGGTCCCACACCCCGGCCAGGGCCAGCGGGTGCAGCACCTGCAGCAGCAAGGCGCTGATACCGCCGATGAGCATGCTGGGGAAATCCCCGTGCACCTGCCAGCTGATGCTGCGCGGACCGAACAGCCCGGGGTCGCCCTTGGGCTGTTCGAGGTCGAGTTGGCCCAGGGCCAGGCCCGTGAGGCTCAGCAACTGTGTTTCGATACGGCGGCGTAGCGCTTCCATGGGTACCTTGAGGCACCGTCGCCGCGGTGCCGTTCATTGATTCAGGCGTTTGTCGATCAGGCCTTGGACCACGCTCGGGTCGGCCAGGGTCGAGGTGTCGCCCAGGTTGTCCAGCTCGTTGCAGGCGATCTTGCGCAGGATGCGGCGCATGATCTTGCCCGAGCGGGTCTTGGGCAGTGCTGGCGCCCACTGGATCAGCTCGGGTTTGGCAAAGCTGCCGATCTCCTTGCTGACCAGCGCCAGCAGTGCCTGCTTGAGGTGGTCGTCCGGGGTCACGCCGTTCATGGGCGTGACGAAGGCATAGATGCCCTGGCCCTTCAGGTCGTGAGGGTACCCGACCACGGCGGCTTCGGCGATGCTGTCGTGCAGCACCAGGGCACTTTCCACCTCGGCAGTGCCGATGCGGTGCCCGGACACGTTGATCACGTCGTCGATGCGCCCGGTTATCCACAGGTCGCCATCGGCATCGCGGCGCGCGCCGTCGCCGGTGAAGTAGTAGCCCGGCAGGGGTTTGAAGTAGGTGTCGATCATGCGCTGATGATCGCCGTATACGCTGCGGATCTGCCCCGGCCAACTGGCCTTGATCGCCAGCAGCCCGCTGCCGGGGCCCTCGATCAGCGCGCCCTTGTCGTCCAGCAGCACCGGCTGCACGCCGAACAGCGGACGGGTGGCACAACCGGGCTTGATGTGGCGGGCGCTGACCAGCGGGCTGAGCATGATGCCGCCGGTCTCGGTCTGCCACCAGGTGTCGACGATCGGGCAGCGCTTCTCACCGACCTTCTCGAAGTACCATTCCCAGGCTTCCGGGTTGATCGGCTCGCCCACGCTGCCCAGCAGGCGCAGGCTCTTGCGCGAGGTACCGTCGAGCGGCGCCGAACCTTCGCGCATCAGTGCCCGCAGAGCGGTGGGGGCGGTATAGAAGATGTTCACCTGGTGCTTGTCGACCACCTGCCAGAAGCGCGAGGCATCGGGGTAGTTGGGCACGCCTTCGAACATCAGGGTGGTGGCGCCGTTGGCGAGCGGGCCGTAGACGATGTAGCTGTGGCCGGTTACCCAGCCGACATCGGCGGTGCACCAGAACACCTCGCCGTCGCGGTAGTCGAACACCACCTTGAACGTCAGGGCGGCCTGCAGCAGGTAGCCGGCGGTGGTGTGCAGCACGCCCTTGGGCTTGCCGGTGCTGCCGGAGGTGTAGAGGATGAACAGCGGGTCTTCCGCATCCATCGGCTCGGGCGGGCAGTCGTCGCCCACCTGGCTGATTGCCTCGTGGTACCAGAGGTCGCGGGCTTCGTTCCAGTCCACCGGGCCGCCGGTGCGGCGTACCACCACCACGCTGCTGACGTCCGGGCAGCTTTGCAGGGCCTTGTCGACGTTGTTCTTCAGGCCAATGCTCCTGGCGCCGCGCACGCCTTCGTCGGCGGTAATCACCGTGCGGCAGTCGGCGTCGAGGATGCGGTCGCGCAGGGCGTCGGGGGAAAAGCCGCCGAACACCACCGAGTGAATCGCGCCGATGCGGGTACAGGCCAGCATGGCGAAGGCAGCTTCGGGAATCATCGGCATGTAGATGCACACCCGGTCGCCCTTTTTCACCCCGCGCTGCTTGAGCACGTTGGCCAGGCGGCACACCTGCTGATGAACCTGGCGGTAGGTGAGGGTGGTGGACTGCTGCGGGTCGTCGCCTTCCCAGATGATCGCCGGCTGGTCGCCGCGCTGAGCCAGGTGGCGGTCCAGGCAGTTGTAGCTGACGTTGAGCTTGGCATCCTTGAACCAGGTTGCCTGGCCCGTGCGCAGATCGCTCTGCTGAACAGCCGACCAGGGGCTGATCCAGTCCAGGCGCCTGGCTTGTTCGGCCCAGAAGGTGTCGGGATCGTCTACGGACTGGCGATACAGGCGCTGGTAGTCGGCCTGGGAGAGTTGTGCCGCCTTGCTGACGGCATCGGCTTCGGGGTAGTCGCTGATATCGAACATTGGGGGGCCCTTTCCTGTTGGATAGGTGTCGCTCCCATCGCGGGCCAAGCCCGCTCCCACGAGGTGTACATCGTACCTGTGGGAGCGGGCTTGGCCCGCGATGGGGATAACAACATCCCGACAGTGTAGCCCTTAGCCCCGGTGACGCCCGCGGAAGTAGTTGATCAGGCCCTGGGTCGAGGCATCTTCGGCCGGCTCTTCGATACCGCCGGTCAGGCGCTGGTACACGCCCTTGCCCAGTTCCTTGCCCAGCTCCACACCCCACTGGTCGAAGGCATTGATGCCCCACACCACGCTCTGCACGAACACCTTGTGCTCGTACATCGCCACCAGCGCGCCCAGGCGCCGCGGGCTGATACGCTCGACCACCAGGGTGTTGCTCGGACGGTTGCCCGGGATCACCTTGTGCGGCGCCAGGCGCTGTACCTCGGCTTCGGCCATGCCCTTGTCGCGCAGCTCGGCCTCGGCCTCGGCGCGGGTCTTGCCGAGCATCAACGCCTGGCTCTGGGACAGGCAGTTGGCGTACAGCCACTGGTGGTGGTCGGCCACCGGGTTGAAGCTCACCACCGGCACGATGAAGTCGGCCGGGATCAGCTGGGTGCCCTGGTGCAGCAACTGGTGATAGGCATGCTGGCCGTTGCAGCCCACGCCGCCCCAGATCACCGGCCCGGTGTCGTGGTCGACCGGGGTGCCGTCCTGGCGCACGCTCTTGCCGTTGGACTCCATGTCCAGTTGCTGCAGGTGCTTGGTGATGTTGCGCAGGTAATGGTCGTACGGCAGGATCGCGTGGCTCTGGGCGCCCCAGAAGTTGCCATACCACACGCCCAGCAAGGCCAGCAGCACCGGCATGTTCTGCTCGAACGGTGCGGTCTGGAAGTGCTGGTCCATGGTGTGGGCACCCGACAGCAGCTCCTTGAAGTTGGCGGTGCCGATGGCCAGGGCGATCGGCAGGCCGATGGCCGACCACAGCGAATAGCGTCCGCCTACCCAGTCCCACATCGGGAAGATGTTCTCTTCACGGATACCGAAGGCCACCGCAGCGGCCTTGTTGCTCGATACGGCGATGAAGTGCTTGTACAGCTCGGCTTCCGAACCACCCTGGGCCAGGTACCAGACCCGAGCCGCCTGGGCGTTCTTCAGGGTTTCCAGGGTATTGAAGGATTTGGACGACACGATGAACAGCGTGGTCTCGGCACGCAGCTTGGCCGACAGCTCGTGGAATTCGCTGCCGTCGATATTGGCCAGGTAGTGGCAGCGCACGCCGCGCTGGGCGTAGGGCAGCAGGGCCTCGGAGACCAGCTCCGGGCCGAGGAACGAGCCGCCGATGCCGATGTTGACCACGTCGGTGATCGGCTTTTCGCTATAGCCGCGCCACAGGCCGTCGTGGATGCGCCCCACCAGCTCGGTGACCTGATTCAGCACCTTGTGCACGTCGGGCATGATGTTCACGCCATTGACGCTCAGCTTGTCGCCCACCGGGCGCCGCAGCGCGGTATGCAGTGCCGGGCGGCCTTCGGAGGCGTTGACGATTTCGCCGGCGAACAGCGACTTGATCGCGTCCTGCAGGCCCACTTCGTTGGCCAGCCCCACCAGCAGGTCGCGGGTCTGGTGGTCGATGAGGTTTTTCGAATAGTCCAGAAACAGCCCGCAGCTGCTCAGGCTGAACTGCTCGAAGCGCTGCGGGTTGGCGTTGAACGCATCGCGCATGCTGAAGCCCTGCATGGCGCTGCGGTGTTGCTGGAGCGCCTGCCACGCGGGCAGCGTAGTGACATCGTGGGGGGTGCGGTAGTACGCCATCGCTGCAGGTTTCCTTGGTACGTGAACTGCCTTTGACACTGGAAAGACGGGCCCGTTTCCAGTGTGGCAGGTTAATTGCCCGGCAGCCCGGCCGGGTGCGTTGTCACTGTTCGTCGAGGTTCAGGTGCAGGTTGTCGATCAGGCGCGTGGCGCCCAGTACCGCTGCCACCAGAATCACCAGGTCGCGGTCGTGCGCCGCTGCCGGGCGCAGGTTCAGCGCCTGACGGATTTCCAGGTAGTCGGGCTTGAAGCCGGCCTCCACCAGTTGTTGCCGACCTTCGGCGATCAGCACCTCGAAGTCACGGCGGCCCTGGCCGATTGCCTGGGCGATCCGGCTCAGGGTGCGGTAGATCGTGGGCGCAGTGGCACGTTGTGCGTCGGTCAGGTAACCGTTGCGCGACGACAGGGCCAGGCCGTCCTCGGCGCGCACGGTCGGCTCGCCGATGATCTGGATGGGCAGGTTGAGGTCGCGCACCAGCGCGCGGATCACCGCCAGTTGCTGGAAGTCCTTCTGGCCGAACACGGCCAGGTCGGGCTGGACCATGTTGAACAGCTTGCTGACCACCGTGGCAACACCCTCGAAGTGCCCGGGACGGCTGGCGCCACACAGCCCTTCGGACAGGTGCGGCACGCTGACCAGGGTCTGGGCCGCCATGCCATCGGGGTACATTTCTTCGACGTTGGGGGTGAACAGCAGGTGGCAGCCGGCCTGCAGGAGTTTTTCCTGGTCGGCGGCGAGGGTGCGCGGGTACTTGTCGAGGTCTTCGTTGGCGCCGAACTGCAGCGGGTTGACGAAGATGCTCGCCACCACGAAATCGGCCCGCTGCGCGGCCTTGGTCACCAGCGCGGCATGCCCGCTGTGCAGGTTGCCCATGGTGGGCACGAAGCCGATGCGCTTGCCCTCGCTGCGTGCGCGGGCGACCGCAGCGCGCAGTTCAAGGATGGTCTTGACGGTATTCATGCGCTGAACCCATGTTCGGTGCCGGGGAAGGTCACGCCCTTGACGGCTTGCACGTAGGCACCGAAAGCACCGGCAATGTCGGGCTGGCCGAGCATGAAGTTCTTCACGAACTTGGGCACGCGGCCGCTGAGCGACAGGCCGAGCATGTCGTGCATCACCAGTACCTGGCCATCGGTGGCGCTGCCGGCACCGATACCGATGACCGGGATGGTCACGGCCTGGGTGATTTCCGCCGCCAGCTCGCTGGGCACACATTCGAGCAGCAGCATGGCTGCGCCGGCCTGCTCCAGGGCGATGGCGTCGGCGCGCATCTGCCGTGCCTGGTTCTCCTGGCGGCCCTGGACCTTGTAGCCGCCCAGGATGTTCACGGTCTGTGGTGTGAGGCCCATGTGCGCACACACCGGCACGCCGCGTTCGGCCAGCAGGCGAATGGTCTCGGCCAGCCAGGCGGCGCCCTCGACCTTGACCATGTGCGCGCCGGCCTGCATCAGTGCGCCGGCATTGGCGAAGGCCTGCTCGGTGGTGGCGCAGGCCATGAAGGGCAGGTCGGCCAGAATCAGCGCACCCTGGTTGCCGCGCTTGACGCAGGCGGTGTGGTAGGCCATTTCGGCGTTGGTCACCGGCAAGGTGCTGTCATGGCCCTGCAGGACCATGCCCAGGGAGTCACCCACCAGCAATATTTCCACGCCGGCCTGACTCGCCACCTTGGCAAAGGTCGCGTCATAGCAGGTCAGCATGGTTATTTTCTCGCCCTTGGCCTTGAGGCCTTGCAGGGTGGTCAGGGTTACTTCTGGCATGAAAGGAATCCTCGTTCAGGCGCTGTGAAAAACGACTGCGTACAACGCGTGTATTCATCTACTGGAACAGCACATCATCGATTGTGGTGTTTGGAGTACAACCCTGTTCCAGGCCTATATACGCCTTATGCGGCGCCGGGGCGCTGCGGGACGCCTATAGTCGTGAGCACGAAGACTGAAGTCAATTACCCTGTTACCGCATTGTTACGAAGGCGCTGTTACGGGCGTTACCGCGTGGGGGAGCGCCCGGTTACAGGCGCTCGAGGCCAACGAACGGGCATTCTGCCAGCAATCGCGCGAGGGGGCGCTGGTCGGGCAGGCAGAAGTTGCCGGGCACCAGCTCTGCCAGGGGGTACAGCACGAACGGGCGTGCGTGCATGTGGTAGTGGGGAACCTTCAGGCGCGGCTCGTCGAGCACCTGATCGGCATACAGCAGGATATCCAGGTCCAGGGTGCGAGGCCCCCAGCGTTCCTTGCGTTCGCGGCCCTGGTCGGCCTCGATGGCCTGCAGGGCATCGAGCAGCGCCAGCGGCGCCAGCGAAGTATCGAGCGCCGCAACCGCGTTGGTGTAGCGCGGCTGGCCAGGCGACAGCGAGTCGCTGGCGTAGAACGACGACACACCGGCCAGTTGCGAACCCGGCAACCGGCCCAGCGCCTCGAGGGCGCTGCGCAGTTGCTGTTGCGGGTCGGCCAGGTTGCTGCCCAGGCCGATGTAGGCACGCACCATGCGGCGTTACTCGCCTGCGCCGTCGGCGCGCTTGCGCTTGCTCGGGCTGCGCTTGCGTTTGCGCGGGCCCGCGCCGGCGCCGTCGTCGCGGCTGCCCAGGTCACGGATCATGTCGCGGCGCTCGCTGTCGTTGCAGTCCTGGTAGTCGGTCCACCATTGGCCCAGGCCGTCGGTTTCCTCGCCCGCGCTTTCGCGCAGCAGCAGGAAGTCGTAGCCGGCGCGAAAGCGCGGGTTGTCCAGCAGCAGGTCGGCACGTTTGCCGCTGCGCCGTGGCAGGCGCTCCTGCATGTCCCAGATCTCGCGGATCGGCATCGTGAAGCGCTTGGGGATCGCAATGCGCTGGCACTGTTCGGCGATCAGCTCGTGGGCGGCTTCCTGCAAGGCCGGGATCGGCGGCATGCCACGGCTCTGCAGGCGCAGGGCACGCCCTGGCAGCGCCGGCCAGAGCATGGCGGCGAACAGGAAGGCCGGGGTGACCGGCTTGCCTTGCTTGATGCGCAGGTCGGTGTTGATCAGCGCCTGGCTGATCAGGGTGTGGGTGTAGGTCGGCTGGTCTTCCAGCGCCTGGGCACTGGCCGGGAACAGCGGGTCGAACAGTTGCAGGTCGACCAGCATCTCGAAGGTGTCGGCCGCATAGCCGGACAGGAACAGCTTCAGGGTTTCTTCGAACAGGCGTGCGGCAGGGATTTCGCGCAGCATCGGGGCCAGCTCGCGGATCGGCTGCACGGTGTGCTTTTCGATACCGAAGTTGAGCTTGGCCGCGAAGCGCACGGCCCGCAGCATACGTACCGGGTCTTCCTGGTAGCGCTGCACAGGGTCGCCGATCAGGCGGATCAGACGGTTGCGGATATCGTGTACGCCGTTGGCGTAATCGAGAATGCGCTCGCTGACCGGATCGTAGTACAGGGCATTGATGGTGAAGTCGCGGCGCTGCGCGTCTTCTTCCAGGGTGCCGTATACATTGTCACGCAGGATGCGCCCGCTCTCGTTGCGTGAAGAGGTGTGGCTGTTCTCTTCCTCGACCTCGGGATGGTTGGCGCGGAAGGTGGCGACTTCGATGATTTCGCGACCGAAATGGATATGCACCAGCTTGAACCGCCGGCCGATGATCCGGGCGTTGCGAAACTCTGCACGGACCTGTTCGGGGGTGGCACTGGTGGCGACGTCGAAGTCCTTGGGGGTAATGCCCAGGAGTTGATCGCGAACGCAACCGCCGACCAGGTAGGCCTGGTAGCCTGCGTTCTGCAGGCGCTCGACGATGTTCACCGCGTGGCGGCTGAACTGGCCACGTTGCAGTGAATGCTGGCCGCTATTGATCACTTCGGGCGTGGTGCGAATGTGGTGCTGGCCACGCACGGTAGGACGGAATGACTGGAACAACTTCTTCAGCATGGGATGCACTGTTTGAAGGAATGTTCGGCCAAAAACGAAGAATGGCCGCATGATGGGCGGGGATTCTAGCATTTACTCGAAGGATGGTGTAGGCGGGTGCATCGGGCGGGCTGAAAGCCGGAAACTACAAGGGGAGCCGAAGCTCCCCAAGAAGTAGTTGCATGCTCTTATTGTTCTTTTGCCGGGCTTCTTGTTTTTGTTGAGTGCCCTACCCACAAAACCGCAAGGCTTGTGGGTGTTCTCCCTAACCGGGAGTCAAGAGCAAACGGATTGCTTTGGTCGCTGAGGTTGCAGTGATCATGCGATCCAACCAGTTCAGGCCCTGCTTGAGTGCAGTTTTTGTTGTTCTCTGCCTGGTTGTGGGGCAAGCCCCAAATACAACTCCTCTCCAAAAGAATCAGTTAGCTGCGCCTCCGCCGTCTTGTTCTTATTGTGCGTGAGCCGATTCGTCTTATTTTTATTGTCTTTTGCAGTGCTTGTTATTGTTCTTGTACCGAACATATAGCAGGTGCCGTGCCAACTTTTGCAAACCCCAGTAAAACAAGGGGTTAGGCGGTTTTGGGGGCGTTTGGCGGGCATAAAAAAACCGGGGATTCGTTACCGTATGCCCCGGTTTCTGTTACGTGATCAGCGTGAGGTAACATTTTTTTCACACGCCCTGGTGTTACCTGCCGGTAACACCGGTGCGCGTGCTGGCTCAGCTTTCGCTGGTGGCCCCGCTCTTGCGCCGCGGGATACCCAGGCGCTGACGACGTTCCCACAGGCATTTGCGGCTGACACCGAGCTTGCGGGCCAGCTCGGTCTCGGTCATGTGGTCCTGGTGTTCGAGTACAAAGTGCTGGAAGTAGTCTTCCAGTGACAGGTCTTCGGTCGGTTCGTGGCTGGTGTTGCTGGCGGCGCCGCCGGCAGACGGCAGGCCGGCGAACACGTCATCGTCTTCCAGGTCGGCCAGCTCGATGTCGATGCCCAGCAGGTCAGCAGAGATTTCCGGGCTTTCGCACAGGATCACCGCGCGCTCCACAGCGTTTTCCAGCTCTCGCACGTTGCCCGGCCAGGAGTAATGACGAATGGCCTGTTCGGCGTCATGGGCGAACTTCAGGTCGTTGCGCCCGATGCGTGCGCTCTGGCGGGCGAGGAACGCATTGGCGATCTCGTTGACGTCGGCGCCACGCTCGCGCAGGGCGGGCAGCTTGAGGGCGATCACGTGCAGGCGATAGTAAAGGTCTTCGCGGAACTGGCCGACCTTGGCCAGGTTCTTCAGGTCGCGGTGGGTGGCGGCAATCAGGCGCACATCGACCTTTTGCGATTGCACCGAGCCCACCCGTCGGATCTCGCCTTCCTGCAGTACGCGCAGCAGGCGGGCCTGGGCTTCGAGCGGCAGTTCGCCGATCTCGTCGAGAAACAGCGTACCCCCGTCGGCCGCTTCGACCAGGCCGGCACGGCCGGCGCTGGCGCCGGTGAACGCGCCCTTTTCGTGACCGAACAGCTCGGACTCGATCAGGCTTTCGGGAATCGCCGCGCAGTTGACCGAAATCATCGGCGCCTTGGCCCGGCGTGACAGGTTGTGCAGCGCGCGCGCCACCAGCTCCTTGCCGGTACCCGATTCACCCTGGATCAGTACATTGGAGTCGGTGGGCGCGACCTTGCGGATCTTGCCGTACAGGTCCTGCATCGGCGGGCACGAGCCGATGATGCCGATTTCGCCATTGGCATTGCCCGGCTTGTCCGCCGGGGCCGCCTTGGCGCCGGCGCTGCTGCGCTCGGCAGGGGCGGCGGGGGCGTTCTGGCGGTCACGCAGGATGCGGGCGACGGCCTGGAGCATCTCGTCGTGATCGAAGGGCTTGGCGATGTAGTCCACTGCGCCCATCTTCATCGAGTCGACGGCCGAGCGCAGGCTGGCGTAGCTGGTCATGATCAGCACCGGCTTGCCTTCGCCCAGCTTGATCAGCTCGGTACCCGGTGCGCCGGGCAGGCGCAGGTCGCTGACAATCAGGTCGAAGCTCGGAATGCTGAAGCGTTCCTGGGCCTCCTGTACCGAGCCGGCTTCGCTGACCTGGTACTGGTTGCGTTCGAGCAGGCGACGCAAGGCCGAGCGGATGATGGTTTCGTCTTCGACGATCAGAATATGCGGCATTGATTCAATTCTCTCGACGGTCTCAGTTCACAGCGGACGTCGCTACGACATGACGCGGCAGGGTCACACGGATCCGGGTGCCACGCTGGCTTTGAGTATCGGCCGGGCTGTCGATGGTGATTTGTCCATAATGCTCTTCCACGATGGAATAGACCAGAGCGAGCCCCAGCCCGGTGCCTTCGCCCGGATCCTTGGTGGTGAAGAAGGGTTCGAACAGCCGGTCCATGATGCTCTTCGGAATGCCGCTGCCTTCGTCCTCGACGATCAGGTCGACGGTGTGCTCGCTGGCTTCGCTCTTGACCCGTACCGCCGTGCCGGCCGGCGATGCATCGCGGGCGTTGGACAGCAGGTTGATGAGTACCTGCGCCAGGCGCTGCGGATCGCCGTCGACCCAGTGCTCTGGGTCGCACAGGTTGAAGAACTGTACTTCGAAATTGCGCCGGTTCAAGGCCAGCAGACCGATGGCATCCTGCGCCACTTCGGCCAGGCACACCGGTTCGTCACTGTGCTGGTGGCTGCCGGCGTGGGCGAAGCTCATCAGCGACTGGACAATGCGCGAGATGCGTTTGGTCTGCTCCAGGATCTGGCTGCTCAGCTCGGTGATCTCGCCGTCGTCCTCGCGCTCTTCACGCAGGTTCTGCGCCAGGCAGGCGATGCCGGTGACCGGGTTGCCGATTTCGTGGGCGACCCCGGCGGCCAGGCGGCCGATGCTGGCCAGGCGCTCGGAGTGCACCAGCTTGTCTTCGAGCATCTGGGTTTCGGTGAGGTCTTCCACCAACAGCACCAGGCCGCTGTTGCCCGGTGCCAGGGGCTCGTCGATGGCCGCCTTGTGCAGGTTGAGCCAGCGGGTCTGCCCGTCCAGGCCCAGGCGCTGTTTGTGCAGGTGCTCGTCGGGCACGTTGATGAACCCCAGCAACAGGCCGCGCCAGGGTTCGCCGATGGTGGTCAGGCGCGAGCCGACCACACGCTTGGCGGGGATGCCGGTCAGCTCTTCCATGGCCCTGTTCCACATCAGGATCTCCTGATCCTTGGCCAGCGAGCAGACGCCCATGGGCAGCTCCTGCAGGGTCTGGCGGTGGTAGCGGCGCAGGGCATCGAGCTCGGCGGCCAGGCCGGTGAGGCGCGAGTGATAGTCTTCCAGGCGGCTCTCGATGAAATGGATGTCTTCGGTCACGTAGTTCTCGCTGCCCGACTTGTACGGCAGGAAGGTCTCGACCATGTCCTGTGCCACGCTGGGGCCCATCAGGCCCGACAGGTTGGCCTCGATGCGGTCGCGCAGACGTCGCAGGGCGTACGGGCGGCGTTCGTCGAAGGGCAGGTACAGGTCGCGCAGGGCTTGCTCGACTTCTTTCTGCGCGGCCTTGGCGCCCAGCGGCTTGGCCAGCTGGGTGGCGAATTCCTGCGGCGAGGCGGCGTGCAGTTCGCGCCGTTGCGGACGGCGCACGTTATCCACGGCGCAGGCCTCGGCGGCGGCGACTTCCTCGGCGCTGGCGTTGCTGAACAGCGAGATCAGGGTGAACAGCAGCACGTTGGCCGCCAGCGAGGCGATCGCCGCCATGTGCCAGCTGGTGTCGTCGAGCACATAGATCATGTTCAGCAGCGGAATGTAGAAGCCCTGCAGGTTGCCCACCAGCGGCAGCAGCATGGTCACCATCCACACCAGGATCCCCGCCAGCAGTCCGGCGATGAAGCCGCGCCGGTTGGCGGTGGGCCAGTACAGCACCGACAGCACGCCGGGCAGGAACTGCAGGGTGGCAACGAAGGCGACGATGCCCAGGTTGGCCAGGTCCTGCTGGGCGCCGAGCAGCAGATAGAAGCCGAAACCGGCGGCGATGATCGCCACGATCAGCGCGCGGCGCGTCCATTTCAGCCAGCGATAGATGTTGCCTTCGGCCGGCGGCTGGTACAGCGGCAGCACCAGGTGGTTCAGCGCCATGCCCGACAGCGCCAGCGTGGTGACGATGATCAGCCCGCTGGCGGCGGATAGCCCGCCGATGTAGGCCAGTAGCGCCAGGGCCTGATTGTTGGCGGCGATGCCCAGGCCCAGGGTGAAGTATTCCGGGCTGGTGCTGGCGCCCAGCTTGAGCCCGGCCCACAGGATCAGCGGTACCGCCAGGCTCATCAGCAGCAGGAACAGCGGCAGGCCCCAGCTGGCGCTGACCAGCGAGCGCGGGTTGAGGTTCTCGGTAAAGGCCATGTGGTACATGTGCGGCATCACGATGGCCGAGGCGAAGAACACCAGCAGCAGGGTGCGCCACGGGCCTTCCTGCAAGGGTGTGTGCAGCGCGGCGAGTGCGGTCTGGTTCTGCAGCAGCCACACCTCCAGCTCGTGCGGGCCGCCGAACACCCCGTACAGCGCATACAGGCCGATGCCGCCCAACGCCAGCAGCTTGACCACCGACTCGAAGGCGATGGCGAACACCAACCCCTCGTGTTTCTCGCGAGTGGCGATATGGCGTGAGCCAAAGAAGATGGTGAACAGCGTGATCATGGCGCAGAAGGCTAGGGCCACGCGACTCTTGACCGGCTCGCCGGTGAGGATGCTGATGGAGTCGGCCACGGCCTGGATCTGCAGGGCCAGCAGCGGCAGCACGCCGATCAGCATGAAGATCGTGGTGAGGGCGCCGGCCCAGGTACTGCGAAAGCGAAACGCGATGAGGTCGGCCAGCGACGAGAGCTGGTAGGTGCGGGTGATCTTCAGGATCGGATAGAGCAGCACCGGGGCGAGCAGGAATGCACCGGATACTCCCAGGTAGCAGGCCAGGAAACCGTAGCCGTACTGGTAGGCCAGGCCGACTGTACCGTAGAAGGCCCATGCGCTGGCGTACACGCCCAGCGACAGGGTGTAGGTCAGTGGGTGGCGGATGATCGAGCGCGGGATCATGCCGCGCTCGCTGATCCAGGCCACGCCGAACAGCACCAGCAGGTAGGCGGCGCTGATCAGGATCATCTGGGTCAGGCTAAAGCTCATCGGCATCACGTTGGCTCTGCAGGATAAAGGTCACGACGATCAGGATCAGCCACAGCAGGTAGGGGCGATACCAGGCGCCGGTGGGTTCGATCCACCAGTCCATGATGGCCGGGGAGAACAGGTAGATCCCCACTACCAGAAGCAGGACCAAGCGATAGATGTACATGCGGGCCTCGTTGGCTGTGGACGCTGCGTGCCTGGGCTTATTATTGGCGCAAATCGGCGTCGATGGTAACGGAAGGGCCGGTGCCTGCAAACGACCTTCGCCAGAATGCCCAACGAATTGAATTTGTTGGGCTTTGTGCAAGCTGTTCCGGCCTCTTCGCTGCCCAGGTTGTGCATTGGCCTCGAGGGCAACGGTGCACCGATGGGCGCTGGCCTGCCAGCGAAGGGCTCAGCGCCTGTGTCAGCAGTGAGCAACGATCAATGAAGGTCGGCTTCCGGCACGCTCAGGCGCCGGGGCAGGGCGTCGGTATTCCAGTGCTGGGCGGCGTGCGCGAGTACCTCGCTCGGCGTACCCAGCGCCATGCCCGCCTCGACCGGTTGGCCGAGCGCACGCAAGGCCCGCAACAGCAAGGGTGTGGCCTGGTCCGCCGGCAACGGTGCCGAGCGATACGACTTGCCCAGTTTGTGCCCGTCGGGCTGGGTGATCAGCGGCACATGCAGGTAGCGCGGCTGCGACAGGCCCAGCAGCTCCTGCAGGTACAGCTGGCGCGGAGTGTTGTCGAGCAGGTCGGCGCCGCGCACGATATCGGTCACGCCTTGCCAGGCATCGTCCAGCACCACTGCCAGCTGGTAAGCGTACAGGCCATCGCGGCGCCGGATCACGAAGTCGCCCACCTCGCGTCCCAGGTGCTGCTCGAAGCGGCCCTGCAGACGGTCGGTGAAGTGATAGCTCAGCTCGGGCACGCGCAGGCGAATGGCCGCGTCCTCCTGGGCGTGGCCCAGGTTGCGACACAGGCCCGGATAGATGCCGTTGTACCCTTCCAGCTGCTTGCGCGAACAGGTACAGGCGTACGCCAGGCCCTGCTGGAACAGGCGCTGCACCACAGCGGCATAGGCGTCGTGACGCTGGCTCTGGTACACCACTGCGCCGTCCCAGTGCAGGCCGTAGTTTTCCAGGGTGTGCAGGATGGCGGCCTGGGCGCCGGGGGCTTCGCGCGGCGGGTCGATGTCTTCCATGCGCAGCAGCCATTGCCCGCCCACCGCGCGTGCGTCCAGCCACGAGGCGAGGGCGGCGACCAGCGAGCCGAAATGCAGAAAACCACTGGGGGTGGGGGCGAAGCGCCCGATGTAGCGCGGGGTGTTCATCACAGGCGGGTAGATCCGACAGCCATAAATGAAACGGGGCGCCTTGAGCGCCCCGTTCTGTTCAGGTCAGGCCTTGCCGACCTGTTTTTCCTTGATTTCCGCAAGGTTCTTGCAGTCGAAGCACTTGTCAGCGGTAGGGCGGGCCTCCAGGCGGCGCACACCGATTTCAACACCGCAGTCTTCGCACCAGCCGTAGTCCTTGTCCTGGATCAGTTGCAGCGTCTTGTCGATCTTCTTGATCAACTTGCGCTCGCGGTCACGATTGCGCAGTTCCAGCGCAAACTCTTCTTCCTGGCTGGCACGGTCTGCCGGGTCGGCAAAGTTGGCTGCCTCTTCCTTCATGTGGTCTACAGTCCGATCCACTTCCTTCATCAGGTCCTGCTTCCACTTGTTCAGGATGGAGACAAAGTGGGCCCGCATGTCATCGCTCATGTACTCCTCACCCTTACCAGCTTCATAGGGGGTGAAGTCGCCAACGGCTTGAACGGTTTGTTTCTTTTCTTGGGTGGACATGAATAGACCGCCTCTCACTCTTCTAATCCATTGCGCAGGCTTCTCCATCTCCGGCGCCCGCCGGCCCTGCGACTGCGAGCCGCCGAACTTACCAGATCGAATCGGGGCGCGCTACTCCCGGTTGTCTCCCCGGTTGACCACGGCTTTACCCACACGTTCGTTCCCATGCATGGGTAGAATCATCATTTTAGACCCATTTGAGAGAAGGCCATGGCCCAGCCCTACAGTGCGCGCAGTCGCGCCATCGAACCCTTTCATGTCATGGCGCTGCTGGCGCGGGCCAACGAACTGCAGGCAGCCGGGCATGACGTGATCCACCTGGAGATCGGCGAGCCGGACTTCACCACTGCCGCGCCCATCGTCGAAGCCGGCCAGGCTGCCCTGGCCGCAGGCCACACGCGCTACACCGCGGCACGCGGCCTGCCTGCGCTACGCGAGGCGATTGCCGGGTTCTATGCCCAGCGTTACGGGGTGAACATCGACCCGCAACGCATCCTGATCACCCCGGGCGGCTCGGGCGCATTGCTGCTGGCGGCCAGCCTGCTGGTCGACCCAGGCAAGCACTGGCTGCTGGCCGACCCGGGCTACCCGTGCAACCGGCACTTTCTGCGCCTGGTCGAGGGCGGTGCGCAACTGGTGCCGGTCGGCCCCGAGGCCAACTACCAGCTCAATGCCGACCTGGTCGAGCGTTACTGGGACAACGAGACCGTCGGTGCACTGGTGGCCTCGCCTGCCAACCCCACCGGCACGGTGCTCGACCGCGAGCAACTGGCCAGCCTGTCGCAGGCCACCCGTGCGCACAATGGCCACCTGGTGGTCGACGAGATCTATCACGGCCTGACCTACGGCATCGACGCCCCCAGCGTGCTGGAAGTCGATGACGAAGCCTTCGTGCTGAATAGTTTCTCAAAATATTTCGGCATGACCGGCTGGCGCCTCGGTTGGCTGGTAGCGCCGCCTGCAGCGGTCGCCGACCTGGAGAAGCTGGCGCAAAACCTCTACATCAGTGCGCCGAGCATGGCCCAACATGCTGCGCTGGCCTGTTTCGAACCGCGCACGCTGGCGATTTTCGAGGAGCGTCGCGCCGAGTTCGCGCGGCGTCGCGACTTCTTGTTGCCGGCCCTGCGCGAGCTGGGTTTCGGTATCGCGGTGGAACCGCAAGGGGCGTTCTACCTGTACGCCGATATCAGCGCGTTCGGCGGTGATGCCTTCGCGTTCTGTCAGCACTTCCTCGAAACCGAGCACGTAGCCTTCACCCCGGGCCTGGACTTCGGTCGTCACCAGGCCGGGCACCATGTGCGGTTTGCCTACACCCAGAGCCTGCCGCGCCTGCAGCAGGCGGTCGAGCGGATCGCCCGCGGTTTGCGGAGTTGGCAAGGCTGATGCGTTTTTTCCCCGAACTTGAGCAGGCGCGCCTGCTGCGGCGCTACAAGCGTTTTCTGGCCGACATCGAACTGGCCAACGGCGAACAGATGACCATCCACTGCCCCAACACCGGGTCGATGCTCAACTGCATGCTGGAGGGCGGCAAGGTCTGGTTCAGTCGGTCCAGCGACCCCAAGCGCAAATTGCCGGGCACCTGGGAAATCGCCGAGACCCCGCAAGGCCGGCTGGCCTGTGTGAACACCGGGCGGGCCAATGCTATCGTCGAAGAGGCGCTGCACGCTGGGCGCATCACCGAGCTGGCCGGCTTCACGGCGCTCCGGCGGGAGGTGGCCTATGGCGAGGAACGCAGCCGCATCGATTTTCGCCTGGAGTACCCCACAGGGCCGGCCTATGTCGAGGTCAAGAGCGTGACCCTGGGCTTCGACGGTTCGCGGGTGGCGGCGTTTCCCGACGCGGTGACCCAACGTGGCGCCAAGCACCTGCGCGAACTGTCGGCACTGGTCCGCCAGGGCGTGCGGGCGGTGCAACTGTATTGCGTGAACCTGAGCGGCATCGATGCGGTGCGCCCGGCCGAGGAAATCGACAGCGCCTATGCGGCGGCCTTGCGTGCAGCGGCAGCCGAAGGTGTCGAGGTGCTGGCCTACGGCGTGCACCTGGACGGCGAGCAGATCAGCATCGACCGCGCATTGCCGGTGATGCTCACGTCGTAATGAGCCAGATGCCCTGGCTGTCTTCACGGCAGTCCAGGGCCTGTAATGCATCCCCGGTACAGGGGCCGGCCACGCATTCGCCGGACTCCGGCACGAACAGTGCGCCGTGATGAACGCAGGCGATCAGTTGGGCGCTGGGGTCCAGGAATTGGTCTGCCTCCCAGTTCAGGCCGATGCCACGATGCGGGCAGCGGTTGCGGTACAGGTAGACGCGGCCCTGGCGACGTACGCCGAACAGGTCGATGCCTGCGGCCTTGAAGCCACGGCTCTGGCCCTCGCCCAGATCGGACGGGCGGCAAAGAAGGTGCATGGGTAGGTTCACTTGAAGAAACGAGAGTCGGCTTGACGTCCAAATGCAAATAATTATCAAATTGCCCGCAATGGCCGTGCCCGGCGTCTTTATACCGCGAGTACGGGCACTGCCCAACCGTTATCCACCTGGACAACGGTCCGACTTCATCTAAGGAAGCCTTGCTATGCGCCGACGTGCCAGCCTGATCGCCCTGTGTATCGGGCTTGTTTTCAACTCGGCGGCCCAGGCCGAACCCCTGGCCGCCCGCTGGGTCAGTGCCGGCGGTGCGCTGAGCGAGTGGGTGGTGGCGCTGGGCGGCGAGTCGCGGCTGGTGGGCGTCGACACCACCAGCCAGCACCCGGCGAGCCTCAAGGCGCTGCCCAGCATCGGCTATCAGCGTCAGCTGTCGGCCGAAGGGGTGCTCAGCTTGCGCCCGGACCTGCTGGTGGGCACCGAGGAAATGGGCCCGCCAGAGGTGCTCAAGCAGCTCCGGGGGGCCGGGGTTAAGGTGGAGTTGTTTTCGAGCACGCCCGAGCTGCAGGCCGTACATGGCAACCTCCGGCAATTGGGCCGCCTGATGGGCGACGAGGCGCAGGCAGAGCGCCTGTTCGGCGAGTACCGGCAGCAGCTTGACGGGCTGGCGGCACGAATCAAGGCAGTGCAGGGCAGTCAGGCGGCCCCTGGCGTGATTCTGCTGGTGGGGCATGGCGGTGCCAAGCCGATGATCGCGGGCAAGGGGACCGCAGGCGACTGGATGATTCGCCAGGCCGGCGGGCGCAACCTGGCCGACAATGACGGCTACAAGAACTTCTCGGTCGAGGCGCTGGCGGCGCTGAACCCCCAGGTGCTGGTGTTTGCCGATCGCAGCCTGTCGGGCGAGGCGGCGCTGCAGGCCCTGCTCAAGGAAAACCCGGCGCTGGCGGCCTCTCGCGCAGCACGGGACAAGCGTCTGGTCGAACTTGACCCGACCTTGCTGGTGGGCGGCCTCGGGCCGCGTCAGCCGGCCAGCCTGCAAGCGCTGGCGCAAGCCTTCTACCCGGCGGCCAAGGCGCAACTGGCCCCATGAATCGACTGGTACCACCGCGTGCTCTGTTCATCGGCCTGAGCCTGCTGTGCCTGTTGGCGGTGTGGCTGTCATTGGCACTGGGGCCGGTCAGCCTGCCGTTGCTCGACACCCTGCGAGCCGGGCTGCGCCTGATAGGCGTGCCGATTCAGGCCCAGGGGCTGGAGCAGGCCGAACTGATCCTGGGCCAGATTCGTCTGCCGCGCACCTTGCTCGGGCTGGTGGTCGGCGCGGTGCTGGCGATTTCCGGGGTGGCGATGCAGGGCCTGTTTCGCAACCCGCTGGCCGACCCCGGCCTGGTCGGGGTGTCCAGCGGTGCTGCACTCGGGGCGGCGGTGGCGATTGTGGGCGGCAACTGGCTGGGGGGCGTGCCCGAGGTGTTCGCGCCCTATCTGTTGTCGATCTTCGCCTTTCTCGGCGGGCTGGGCGTGACGGCGCTGGTCTACCGGTTGGGCCGGCGTGACGGTCAGACCAGTGTCGCCACCATGCTGCTGGCGGGCATCGCCCTGACCGCCCTGGCCGCCTCAGTGGTGGGGCTGTTCACTTATCTTGCCGATGACGCCACGCTGCGTACGCTGACGTTCTGGAACCTGGGCAGTCTCAATGGCGCAAGCTACACGCGCCTGTGGCCGTTGTTGCTGGTGGCGGTGGTGGTGACCTGGTGGCTGCCACGCCGGGCCGAGGCGCTCAATGCCCTGCTGCTGGGTGAGTCGGAGGCGCGCCACCTGGGTATCGAGGTCGAAACACTCAAGCGCGAACTGGTGTTCTGCACCGCGCTGGGCGTGGGGGCGGCGGTAGCGGCGGCGGGGTTGATCGGTTTTGTCGGGCTGGTGGTGCCGCACATGGTGCGACTGTTGTCCGGCCCCGACCATCGCGTGTTGCTGCCGGCGTCGCTGCTGGCCGGAGCGTCGCTGCTGCTGTTCGCCGACCTGATCGCGCGGCTGGCACTGGCGCCGGCAGAACTGCCGATTGGCATCGTCACTGCATTTATCGGCGCCCCCTTCTTCCTTTTTCTGCTGCTACGGGGGCGTGCCTGATGCTACGGGTGGAGAACCTGCAGGTGGTGCGCGGGCAGACCTGCGTGCTTGATGGCATCACCCTGGACATCGAGCCGGGGCAGGTGCTGGGTGTGCTGGGCCCCAATGGTGCTGGCAAGAGCACCTTGCTCGCAGCGTTGTGCGGCGAATTGCCTGCCCATCATGGCCGTGTGCTGCTGGATGAGCGTGCGTTGGGCGACTGGAGCGGGCATGAGCGGGCACAACGCCTGGCGGTACTGCCGCAGACTTCAAGCCTGGGCTTTGCGTTTCGTGTCGAGGAGGTGGTGGCCATGGGGCGACTGCCCCACCGCACCGGTCAGGTGCGCGACCAGGCAATCGTGGTCGAGGCACTGGAGGCGGCGGATGCCGGGCACCTGGTGGGGCGCAGTTACCTGGCGCTGTCGGGGGGCGAGCGTCAGCGAGTGCACCTGGCGCGGGTGCTGGCGCAGCTCTGGCCAGGGGGCGACGGCTGCACGCTGTTGCTCGACGAGCCGACGTCCATGCTCGACCCCCTGCATCAGCACACCACGTTGCAGGCGGTCAGAGCCTTTGCCGACCGTGGTGCGGCGGTACTGGTGATCCTGCATGACCTGAACTTGGCGGCGCGCTATTGTGACCGCATCCTGCTGCTCGAACGTGGCTGCCCGCATGCGCTGGATACCCCTGAACAGGTGCTTCGGCCCGAAGCGCTGCGCGCCGTGTTCGGCCTTGAAGTACTGGTTCAACCTCACCCCGAGCGGGGGCACCCGCTCATCATCGCCCGCTAGGAGCTCGCCCATGCCTCGCACGTTGCTGTTTGGCACCCTGTTGCTGCTGGCGTTGGGACTGAGCGCTTGCCAGTCCGGCGCAGCGTTGGCGCCACTGCCGCAGTGGCAAGGCCCGCAGGGGCGCGAGCATGCCGAGCTGGGGCAGATCCGCGAGTTGAGCACAGGCCGGTTACTGACACCGGAGCAACTGGTCCGGCGCCTGGCTGCGGCACCGCGGGTGCTGGTGGGGGAGCAGCACGACAACCCCGATCACCATGCCTTGCAGTTGTGGTTGTTACGCGCGCTGGAGCAGCAACGGCCGCAGGGCAGCCTGCTGTTGGAGATGCTGGAGCCGGCGCAGCAGGCGCGGGTGGATGCACTCAAGCAGCAGCCCACGCTACCGGTCGACCTGGTGTCGGCGCTGCACTGGCAATCAGGTTGGGATTGGGCCCTGTATGGCCCGATCGTGCGCCATGCGCTGGGGCAGCCCTATCCGTTGCTGGCGGCGAACCTTGATCGCGCCGAGGTGCGGGATATCTACCGCCAGGTACCGAAGTTGGAGGGGCAGCACGCTACGACCGCTACGGTTACCCAGGCCTTGCTCGACCAGGTACGTGAAGGGCATTGCGGGCTGCTGCCTGAATCGCAGATGCCGGCCATGCTGGCGGTACAGCAGCAGCGTGACCGGCGAATCGCCCAGCGCCTGATGCAGGCGCCGACGCCGGCCCTGCTGTTGGCGGGGGCCTATCACGTGCGCAACGACCTGGGCGTGCCCTTGCATCTGCTGGACCTGGGGGTAGAGCAGGGCACCAGCGTGCTGATGCTGGCGCAGGTGGGGGAAAAGGTGGACGCAGGCATGGCCGATTACGTGTGGTTTACCGCTGGCGTGGCCGAGCAGGATTACTGCGCGAGCCTGCGCAAGGGCGGGTGATACAGGCTGTGAATGTGTGGTGGCCCTTTTCGCTGGCTTGCCAGTGCATAGGCCATGACAGGCAACTCAAATCCCAGGCAAAAAAAAGACCCGGCAAAGTGCCGGGTCAATAACCGTGATTAGCCTGATGAGGAGATAATCTGAGAGTCCGAACCAAGGTCTTTCAGAATATCCAACCAGTCTCGCGACCAGTTGTGATAATCATAACGATTCTCATTTCGAAGTCAATCCTTTCATTCTGCTTATTTCAATTATTTTTGCAGGGCGCCTTGGCATCCAGCTGTTTGTTCAGTGCATCCTTGCGTTCAACGGGGATGTCGTTCCAGTGCACATCCAGCAGCGCGCCTTCTATCGCGTAGAGCAGCACCTTCGAGGCACGAAAGCCGCGGCTGCGTACCGCGTGGTAGGCGTTCACCGCGCCCAGCCGACGAAGGTCCGAGAGACTGTGGATGCCCACCGCATGCAGCCACTGCGCCGACGTCTTGCCAAGATTTTTCAGATGCTGAAGTTCATCGTTCATCAAGCCTCCTTGCGACGGCTGAACGGGTCCTGGAGATTGATTCGTGGGCAGGTCAAGAAGGAGTGTAGCGGCAGTTGGAAAATACGCGGCGTTTTGCCATGGGCGGTGCACGGCGGGGCCTGCAGCCACCGCCGGCATTACCAGGCGGTGGCTGTCGGCAGATGCTTTCAGCGGGTGCGGTAACGCAGGCGGGTGCCGAAATTGACCGACATCAGAATCTCGTCGGCACTCAGTTCTGCGGGGAAGTAGGTGCCGGAGATCTGCGCATGGGCCAGGCTGGCACCTTCGAGGCAGTTCTCGCGCAGGTCCAGCCCACGCAGGTCGGAGGCGCGAAAGTAGGCGCCACTGAAATCGATGCCCTCGGTGTCCAGCTTGCGCAGGTCCAGCCCTCGAAAGTCACCGTCCTTGAAGTCGACAATGGCGTTCCTGGGTTTCTCACGATTGAATTCCGCGATGTGTTCCTTGTGCACCAGAGCGTATAGCGCGCTGTCGAGCTGGCGTGGCTGGTTCATGAGGGCGCCTCCTTGTGTGGCCTGATGATGGCATTATAGTGCCACTGTGCGGAGGCGCCCGAGATAGAGGCGTGAAGTGTGGACTGCTTCACGCCCTCGCCGTTTTAAAGGCCGGGCAGGCGCTGGCGAATCTGCTTGACCAGTTCATCCAGGCTGCCGCTTTCGTTGGTTTCCACGCGCTTGGCCTTGAGCAGCTCTTCGCCTGTCAGCGGGTCGCGACTGGCTTGCTGGGCGGCGACCACTTCCAGGGTGGCGTCGGACGGGTCGTTCTGGTCGGCCTGGCGCTGTGCCAGCCAGCTGGCGATCACGGCGTCCGGTGCATTGCAGTCGAGGATCAGGAAGGGAACGCCGGTTTCGCTGGCAACGTCGGCGGCGGCCTGGCGCTGTGCCTGCTTGAGGTAGGTGGCATCGATCACCACCGGGAACCCCGCGCGCAGGATTGTTCCGGCCAGCTGATGCAGGTGCTGGTAGGTCTTCTGGCTGGCGTCATCGGCGTAGATGCCTTGTTGCAGCTGACCGGCGGCCTGCTCGGCCTGCTCGCCGAACAGGCGCTTGCGTTCAACGTCCGAGCGCAGGCGAATGGCACCCAGTGCTTCGACCATGCGCATGGCGACATGGCTTTTGCCAACGGCCGACACACCGTGGGTGATGGCCAGCAGGCGCGACGGGATGGCGCTGTAGCTCTCGGCCAGGTTGGCGTAGTTGCGGTACTGACGCAGGGTGGTGGCCCGTTGTACGCCATCGGCGTCGGCCGGCATGCTGAACAGCGCGACCTTGGCCCGCACCAGCGCACGGTAGGCCTTGTAGAAGTTCAGCAGTTCGAGGCCGGCGTAATCGCCGGTGATTTCCAGGTACTGGCTGATGAAGCGGCGCGCCAGCGACTTGAGACCGCGGTCTTCCAGGTCCATGGCCAGGAACGCCGTATCGGCGTACACATCGGTCAGGCGGAAGGGTTCGTTGAATTCGATGCAGTCGAAAATCACCACCTTGCCGTCGATCAGTGTGGCGTTGCCCAGGTGGATATCGCCATGGCACTCGCGTATGAAACCTTCGGCCTTGCGCGTTTCGAACAGGCCGTGCAGTCGATCGAAGCTGCTGCGCGCCCAGGCCTGCAGCGCATCGAGCTGCACCAGGTCGGCCTTGTCGCTGAGGAACGGGCGAATCTGTTCGAAGTTCTGTTCAACCGGAGCCATCACGCTGTCGGGCGTGCCCAGCGGGTGTTCGACAGCCACTTTCGGTGCGGCCAGGTGGAACTGGGCGATCTGGCGGGCCATCTGGTCGATATGCGCAGCGGTCAGTTCGCCATTGGCCTGCAGCGTGCTGAGCATCTGGTTCTGGGGGAACTGGCGCATTTTCAGCGCGTACTCGATTGGCGCGCCGTCACCTCCCAGCTGCGGGGCCTCGACGCTGCCGGTGATGGGCAGTACTTCCAGGTACAGGTCGTCGGTCAGGCGCTGGTTGAGGCGCAGTTCTTCGGCGCAGAAATGCGCGCGACCCGACAGCTCGGTGAAGTCCAGGAAGCCGAAGTTCATCGGTTTCTTGATCTTGTAGGCGTATTCGCCCGTGAGCAGCACCCAGGAAATGTGCGTCTCGATGACCTGGAATTCCTTTACAGGGTGCGCAAACAGGGCCGGGTTTTGCAGGGCGGCGATCAAGGCTTGGCTCACGGTCGATCCTTCTGGGTCGTGGGAGATTCGAATCGACCATTATGGCGGCAAGCGGGGCCGCTGCAAACCGCCGGAGGGCGTCTGTCGACAAGCCATAAAGTGCGTATAATCCGCCGCCATGACTCGTACCCGATCTTCCCGTACCTCTAAAAAACGCCCTTCTGGCCGCGCGCGCGCCTGGTTGGGCTGGGCCCTCAAGCTCAGCCTGGTCGGCCTTGTGGTGCTGGCCGGCTTTGCGGTTTACCTTGATGCCGTGGTCCAGGAGAAATTCTCCGGCAAACGCTGGACCATCCCGGCCAAGGTCTACGCGCGCCCGCTCGAGCTGTTCGTCGGGCAGAAGCTGAGCAAGAACGACTTCCTGATCGAGCTCGATGCCCTGGGCTATCGCCGCGAAAGCGTGGCCAACGGCCCGGGCGCGGCCTCGGTCAACGGCAACACCATCGACCTCAATACCCGCGGCTTCCAGTTCTATGAAGGCATGGAAAAAGCCCAGGGCGTGCGCGTGCGCTTCTCTGGCGACTACGTTGCCGGCCTGAGCGGTACCAATGGCTCGAAGCTCGACGTGGTGCGCCTGGAGCCGCTGCTGATCGGCGGCATCTACCCGAAGAACCTTGAAGACCGCATCCTGATCAAGCTCGATCAGGCGCCGCCCTATCTGCTCGAAACCCTGGTGGCGGTGGAAGACCGTGACTTCTACCACCACTTCGGAGTGTCGCCCAAGTCGATTGCGCGGGCCATCTGGGTCAACACCTCGTCCGGCGCCATGCGCCAGGGCGGCAGTACCCTGACCCAGCAGTTGGTCAAGAACTTCTACCTGACCAACGAGCGCAGCCTCAGCCGCAAGCTCAACGAAGCGATGATGGCGCTGCTGCTCGAAGCCCACTACAGCAAGCGCGACATCCTCGAGGCGTACCTCAACGAGGTGTTCGTGGGCCAGGATGGCCAGCGTGCGGTGCACGGTTTCGGCCTGGCCAGCCAGTTCTTCTTCAGCCAGCCGCTGTCCGAGCTCAAGCTGCACCAGGTGGCGCTGCTGGTGGGCATGGTCAAGGGGCCGTCCTACTACAATCCGCGTCGTTCCCCGGAACGCGCGCTGACGCGTCGCAACCTGGTGCTCGACCTGCTGGCCGAGCAGGGCGTGGCGACCCCCGAGGCGGTCGAAGCTGCGAAGAAAATGCCACTGGGTGTGACCAAGCGCGGCAGCCTGGCGGACAGCTCGTTCCCCGGCTTCCTCGACCTGGTCAAGCGCCAGTTGCGCCAGGACTACCGTGACGAAGACTTGACCGAGGAGGGGCTGCGTATCTTCACCAGCTTCGACCCGATCCTGCAGATGAAGTCCGAAGCGGCGATGAACGAAACCTTCAAGCGCCTCAGCGGGCGCAAGGGGGCGGACGAAGTCGAGGCGGCGATGGTGGTGACCAACCCGGAAACCGGGGAGGTGCAGGCACTGATCGGCAGCCGCCAGGCCGGGTTTGCCGGTTTCAACCGTGCAATCGACGCCGTGCGTCCCATCGGCTCGCTGGTCAAGCCGGCGGTGTACCTGACCGCGCTGGAAAAACCGAGCCAGTTCACCCTCACCAGCTGGGTGCAGGATGAACCCTTCTCGGTGAAGGGCGCCGACGGCCAGGTGTGGAAGCCGCAGAACTACGACCGGCGCGCCCATGGCACGATCTTCCTGTACCAGGGGCTGGCCAATTCCTACAACCTGTCGACCGCCAAGCTTGGCCTGGAAGTGGGCGTGCCCAACGTGCTCAAGACCATTGGCCGCCTGGGTGTCAACGTCGACTGGCCGGCCTTCCCGTCGATGCTGCTGGGTGCCGGGGGCATGTCGCCGGTGCAGGTTGCGACCATGTACCAGACCCTGGCCAATGGCGGCTTCAACACGCCGATGCGAGGCATCCGCAGCGTGCTGACCGCCGAGGGCGAGCCGCTCAAGCGCTACCCGTTCCAGATCCAGCAGACCTTCGACCCGGGCTCCATCTATCTGGTGCAGAACGCCATGCAGCGGGTGATGCGTGAAGGTACCGGGCGCTCGGTTTACAGTGTATTGCCCAGTTCGTTGAACCTGGCCGGCAAGACCGGTACCAGCAACGATTCGCGTGACAGCTGGTTCGCAGGGTTCAGCCAGGACCTGCTGGCAGTGGTGTGGCTGGGTCGCGATGACAACGGCAAGACACCGTTCACCGGCGCCACCGGCGCGTTGCAGGTCTGGACCAGCTTCATGCGCAAGGCCGACCCGCTGCCGCTGGACATGCCACAGCCTGACAACGTGGTGCAGGCCTGGGTCGATCCGCATACCGGCCAAGGTTCCGATGCCAGCTGCCCGGGCGCGGTACAGATGCCGTATATTCGCGGCAGTGAGCCAGTGGCCGGCGCCGCCTGTGGCGGCGAGCAGGCACCTGCCGAGTCCGTGATGGACTGGGTCAAGGGCTGGATGAATTAAGCCAAAGCACAGCAAAGAGGGTGTGACGTGAACAAGTGGTTGTTTCCTGCCTTGACGGCACTGGCTTTGCTTACAGGTTGCGCCAGCGTGCAGCGTGGCTCGATCCCCGTAGTGGATTCAGGGACGCGGGTTTCCAACAGCGAGCGAGTGTCGGCCAACCGTGCCGGCGCTGCCGTGAACACCGGTACTCGCCAGGCGCAGGCGATGCCGCAGGATTCCGGGGTGACGGTGATGGTGCCCCAGGGCGCCGGCTCCGAGCCGATCCAGACCTTTGCGGCGCCTACCGGGCCAGCGTCGATCGACACCGGGCCGATTACCCCAGGCCCGCAGAATTCGGCGCCGTTCCCGAGCACCAGCAGCGGTGGCTACAGCGCACCGAGCGCACCCACCGGCATCCCCAGTTCGAACACCGGCAGCGGCGGCCTCTCGGCTGACGAACAGCTCGATGGCCCGGTGCTGGCGCTGTTGACCACGGCGCAGACGCAGCAGGCCGGCGGCGATCTCAACGGCGCCTCGTCCAGCCTTGAGCGTGCCCAGCGCATTGCCCCGCGTGAACCGCAGGTACTCTACCGTCTGGCCCAGGTGCGACTGGCCCAGGGCGATGCGGCGCAGTCCGAACAGCTGGCGCGCCGTGCCCTGACCTACGCCAACGGTCGCCCCGATCTGCAGGCCGGCCTGTGGGACATCATCGCCCAGGCGCGCGACAAGCAGGGTGACGCCGCCGGCGCCGCGCTGGCTCGCCAGAAAGCCAAGGTCAGCCTGTAATGGAGGCGCGCATTCTGGCGATTGCAGACCACCTGCTGCTGATAGAGCACGAGCTGCACAGGCAGGGCTGGTGGGCCGCCGAGGCGCCCAGTGCGCAAGCCCTGGCCAGCACCACGCCGTTCGCCGTCGACGCCATGAACTTCGATCAGTGGCTGCAGTGGATCTTTCTGCCGAAGATGAAACAGATACTCGAAAGCGGTGCGCCGCTGCCCAGTGCCTCGGGCATCCTGGTGATGGCTGAAACGGTGTACGTGGATCGGCCGCAAGAAAGTCGCGAGTTGCGTCGTCTATTAGCAGAGTTTGACCAATTGATCAGTGCTTCTGCCTGAATTTCCCTATTTTCACCCTAAGAGCCGCAGATTGTGGCTCTTTTTGTTTCTGAAGTTTGTTTTTCTGCTGCTGTCTTTGTAATTCGTGGTGGCTGCGGATCGTCATTTGGAAAAATTGGCAATAATTTTTCTTGACTTGCAGGCGCAGAATCAGAAGAATCCAGTTTCCGCTGTAGAGGGACTGCCAGAAGCAGACCCGCTAAGCAGATCATGAGGCGCACACCCGCGCCGACCTGTTACACCCCGCAACGCGTTACCTCGCGCTGGGTGGGAAAACCCCGCAACACTTTGGGGCGCTCCCAATACTTGCTCAGTCAGTGCTGACGTAGTCGGCGATTTCGTCGCTCATGCTCTGCTTGGCAGTAAACCTATTAAGACCCGTCCTGCCTGGACGGTATTCTGGCGTTTTAGAGGTGAACAACGTGGAGCTTTTATCTGGCGCTGAAATGGTCGTCCGCTTTTTGCGTGACGAAGGCGTTAAGCACATCTACGGGTACCCTGGCGGTGCTCTCCTGCATGTATACGATGCCCTGTTCAAGGAACCGGAAGTAAGCCACATCCTGGTTCGCCACGAGCAGGCGGCAACCCACATGGCCGACGGCTATGCCCGTGCCACCGGCAAGGCCGGCGTGGTACTGGTGACTTCCGGTCCGGGTGCCACCAATGCCATCACCGGTATTGCCACGGCGTACATGGACTCCATCCCGATGGTCATCCTCTCCGGTCAGGTGCCCAGCACCATGGTCGGTACCGATGCCTTCCAGGAAACCGACATGATCGGTATCTCGCGGCCGATCGTGAAGCACAGCTTCATGATCAAACATGCCTCGGAAATTCCTGAAATCCTGAAAAAAGCCTTCTACCTGGCTGAATCCGGTCGTCCTGGCCCGGTTGTCGTCGATATTCCGAAAGACATGACCAACCCGGCCGAGAAGTTCGAGTACGTCTACCCGAAAAAGGTCAAGCTGCGCTCCTACAGCCCGGCCGTTCGCGGGCACTCGGGTCAGATCCGCAAGGCCGCCGAGATGCTGCTGGCCGCCAAGCGTCCGATCGTCTACTCCGGCGGTGGCGTGATCCTCGGTGGTGGCTCGGCTGCGTTGACCGAGGTCGCGCAACTGCTCAACCTGCCGGTCACCAATACCCTCATGGGGCTGGGTGGCTATCCGGGCACCGACCGTCAGTTCCTGGGCATGCTCGGCATGCACGGCAGCTACACGGCCAACCTGGCGATGCACCATGCCGACGTGATCCTGGCCGTCGGTGCGCGTTTCGACGACCGTGTGGTCAACGGCCCGGCGCGGTTCTGCCCGAATGCCAAGGTCATCCACATCGACATCGACCCGGCATCGATCTCCAAGACCATCAAGGCCGATGTGCCTATCGTCGGCCCGGTCGAGAGCGTGTTGAGCGAAATGCTCGCCACCTTGCGCGAAATCGGCGAGAAGCCTGATCAGGCGGCGATGGATGCCTGGTGGAAGCAGATTGCCGAATGGCGTGGCGACGGCATCATGTTCCCGTACAACAAGGGCGATGGCAGCGTCATCAAGCCGCAGACCGTGATCGAAACCCTGTGCGAAGTCACCAAGGGGGATGCGTTCGTCACCTCCGACGTGGGTCAGCACCAGATGTTCGCGGCGCAGTACTACCGCTTCAACAAGCCGAACCGCTGGATCAACTCCGGTGGCCTGGGCACCATGGGCTTCGGTTTCCCGGCGGCCATGGGCGTCAAGCTGAACTTCCCGGACCAGGACGTTGCCTGTGTCACCGGCGAGGGCAGCATCCAGATGAACATTCAGGAGCTCTCTACCTGCCTGCAGTACGACCTGCCGGTAAAGATCGTCAACCTGAACAATGGCGTGTTGGGCATGGTTCGCCAATGGCAGGACATGGCCTACAACAGCCGTCACTCGCACTCCTACATGGAATCGCTGCCTGACTTCGTCAAGCTGGCCGAAGCCTATGGTCACGTGGGTATCCGCATCACCGACCTGAAGGACCTCAAGCCCAAGCTCGAGGAAGCCTTCGCCATGAAAGACCGGTTGGTGTTCATCGATATCCAGGTCGACAACAGCGAGCACGTCTACCCGATGCAGATCAAAGACGGCTCGATGCGCGATATGTGGCTGAGCAAGACGGAGCGGACCTAATCATGCGGCACATTATTTCCCTGCTGTTGGAAAACGAACCAGGTGCCTTGTCCCGTGTGGTCGGCCTGTTCTCGCAGCGCAACTACAACATCGAAAGCCTGACCGTCGCCCCGACCGAAGACCCGACCCTGTCGCGCCTGACGTTGACCACGGTTGGTCATGACGAGGTGATCGAGCAGATCACCAAGAACCTGAACAAGCTGGTTGAAGTGGTCAAGCTGGTCGACCTGTCGGAAAGCGCGCACATCGAGCGTGAACTGATGCTGGTCAAGATCAAGGCCACGGGTGCGCAGCGTGCCGAGATCAAGCGCACCACCGATATCTATCGTGGACAGATCGTCGACGTCAGCAGCACGGTCTATACCGTGCAGCTGTCGGGCACCAGCGACAAGCTGGACAGCTTCATCCAGTCGATTGGTACCGCGTCCATTCTCGAAACAGTACGCAGTGGTGTCACCGGCATTGCCCGTGGCGACAAAGTGCTCAGCATCTAACTCAAAAAATTAGCGAATGGCCTGAAAGGGCCGAGATAACCAGGGGTATTTTCATGAAAGTTTTCTACGACAAAGACTGCGACCTTTCGATCATCCAGGGCAAGAAAGTTGCCATCATCGGTTACGGTTCCCAGGGCCACGCTCAAGCGTGCAACCTGAAAGACTCCGGTGTGGATGTCACTGTCGGTCTGCGTAAAGGTTCGGCCACCGTTGCCAAAGCCGAAGCCCACGGCCTGAAAGTGGCTGACGTGGCAAGCGCTGTTGCCGGTGCCGACCTGGTCATGATCCTGACCCCGGACGAGTTCCAGTCGCAGCTGTACAAGAACGAAGTCGAGCCGAACATCAAGAAGGGCGCCACCCTGGCCTTCTCCCACGGTTTCGCTATCCACTACAACCAGGTCGTTCCACGTGCTGACCTGGACGTGATCATGATCGCGCCAAAAGCGCCTGGTCACACCGTACGTTCCGAGTTCGTGAAAGGCGGCGGTATCCCTGACCTGATCGCCATCTACCAGGACGCTTCCGGCAATGCCAAGAACGTTGCCCTGTCCTACGCCGCAGGCGTTGGTGGCGGCCGTACCGGCATCATCGAAACCACCTTCAAGGACGAGACCGAAACCGACCTGTTCGGCGAGCAGGCCGTTCTGTGCGGCGGTACCGTCGAGCTGGTCAAGGCCGGCTTCGAAACCCTGGTTGAAGCGGGCTACGCGCCAGAAATGGCCTACTTCGAGTGCCTGCACGAACTGAAGCTGATCGTTGACCTCATGTACGAAGGCGGTATCGCCAACATGAACTACTCGATCTCCAACAACGCCGAATATGGCGAGTACGTGACCGGCCCTGAAGTCATCAACGCCGAATCCCGTCAGGCCATGCGCAATGCCCTGAAACGCATTCAGGACGGCGAATACGCCAAGATGTTCATCAGCGAAGGCGCTACCGGCTATCCTTCGATGACCGCCAAGCGTCGCAACAACGCTGCCCACGGTATCGAAGTCATCGGCGAGCAACTGCGTTCGATGATGCCTTGGATCGCAGCGAACAAAATCGTCGACAAGGCCAAGAACTGATCTTGATCTGATGCGATGAAAACGCGGCTTCGGCCGCGTTTTTTCGTTTAGGCAGTCAGCTTCTGGTATAAAGCTTCATCGTTTGCCGGCGAACCCTCGTCGCAGACGTCTGTCGAAACTTTCCAAACCGTTGCAAGGTAATGTCCATGAGCGAACGTCCCGAAGAGCCGAACAAGGCCTCTGACGCCGAAAGCCTGCTACCGATCGATGAGCATGTTGAAGAAGGGCATGACGCCGAAGGACGCAAGGTACGGCATCGCGGCATCTATCTGCTGCCCAACCTGTTCACCACTGCGAACCTGTTCGCCGGTTTCTATTCGATCATCAACTCCATGAGTGCGCAGAGCGCCCTGAGTGCCGGTGATCCGCGCGAAGCGAGCAAGTACTTCGCTTTCGCCGCCATCGCGATCTTCGTCGCCATGGTGCTCGATGGTCTGGACGGGCGTGTTGCCCGCATGACCAACACCCAGAGCGCCTTCGGCGCCGAGTACGACTCGTTGTCCGACATGGTCGCCTTTGGCGTGGCCCCGGCGTTGCTGGCCTTCGGCTGGGCACTGGGTGACATGGGCAAGGTCGGCTGGATGGTTGCCTTCATCTATGTGGCGGGTGCGGCATTGCGCCTGGCACGCTTCAATACCCAGGTCGGCAAGGCCGACAAGCGCTACTTCATCGGCCTGGCCAGCCCGGCGGCAGCCGGCGTGGTTGCGGGTACGGTCTGGGCGTTCAGCGACTATGGCATCCAGGGTTCCAAGCTCTCGTTCCTGGTGGCGCTGCTGGTGGCGGCTGCCGGCATGCTGATGGTCAGCAACATCAAGTACAACAGCTTCAAGGAGCTGGACCTCAAGGGGCGGGTGCCGTTTGTGGCGATCCTTGTGGTGGTGCTGGTGTTCGCGGTGGTGTTCAGCGATCCGCCACGCATTCTGCTGCTGATTTTCCTCGCGTATGCCGCGTCGGGTCCTATCCAGTACCTGTTGCGTTCGCGTCGCAAGAAAACCACCGAGCAGTGATGTAATTTCCCCAAGGCTCCGTAGTCTACTGGTGCATCAGCTCACCGGTTCTACGGAGTCTTTATGCTTATCAAGCTGTCCCGGCCTTCCGACTGCAAAGAATCGGAAATCACGCCTGAGTCCCTCTATCTCTCCCGACGCGCTCTGCTGGGTGGCACTGCGGCTGCATTGGCGGTCGGCAGCTTGCCGCGCTGGGCCGCTGCCGCCGAGGTTTCGCAGTATGCGGACGTCGACGCCGGTGCTGCCCCCAACTGGTTTGCCGAAAAACTGCCGGGCACCCAATGGCAGGCGGTAACGGTCAAGGGTGAAGCGATCACGCCGTTCAAGGATGCCACGCACTACAACAACTTCTACGAGTTCGGAACCGACAAGGGCGACCCTGCTGCCAATGCGGGTGCGCTGCCGACTTCGCCATGGACGGTGGTGGTGGATGGCGAGGTCGGTAAGCCGGGCCGCTATGCGCTCGAAGACTTCATGAAGCCTTATCAGTTGCAAGAGCGCATCTACCGGCTGCGTTGTGTGGAGGCTTGGTCGATGGTGATCCCCTGGTTGGGGTTTCCGATTTCGGCATTGCTCAAGCAGGTGGAGCCGACCTCCAAGGCCCGGTACATCCGCTTCGAAACCCTGCAGGATCCAAAGCACATGCCCGGGCAGCGTTCGGGCTTCGCCTTGATCGACTGGCCCTATGTGGAAGGGCTGCGACTGGATGAGGCGATGAACCCGCTGGCCATCCTGGCGGTGGGCATGTATGGCCGCGAACTGCCCAACCAGAACGGTGCGCCGCTGCGCCTTGTGGTGCCGTGGAAGTATGGGTTCAAGAGCATCAAGTCCATCGTGCGTATCAGCCTGGTCGAGCAGCAGCCGCGCACCACCTGGCAGAACATCGCGCCTGAAGAGTACGGGTTCTATGCCAACGTGAACCCCACGGTGGACCACCCGCGCTGGACCCAGGCCCGTGAGCGCAGGCTGCCCAGCGGCCTGTTCAGCCCCAACGTTCGCGATACGCAGATGTTCAACGGCTATGCGGACGAAGTGGCTTCTTTATATAGCGGCCTGGACCTGCGGAAGAACTACTGATGCGCTATCCACTGTTTCGTTTCGCGGCCTTTCTGTTGGCTTGTGTCTGGCCGCTGTACTGGCTGGCCCAGGCTGTGCTCGATGCGCTGGGCCCCGATCCGGGCAAGGTGCTGGTGGACAGGATGGGGCAGGGTGCTCTGGTCATGCTGCTGGTAACGCTTTGCATGACGCCGTTGCAGAAGCTGACAGGCTGGTCTGGCTGGATCGTGGTGCGCCGGCAGCTCGGCCTGTGGTGCTTTGCCTATGTGCTGATGCACTTGTGTGCCTACCTGTTCTTTATCCTCGGGTTGGACTGGGGGCAGTTGGGCGTCGAGTTGCGCAAGCGCCCTTACATCATTGTTGGGAGTTTGGCGCTTGTCGGGCTGCTGGCACTGGCGGTGACCTCCAACCGCTACAGCCAGCGCCGCTTGGGCGCGCGGTGGAAGAAGCTGCACCGGCTTGTTTACGTGATCCTGGGTCTGGGGCTGCTGCATTTTCTGTGGATAGTGCGGGCAGACCTCAAGGAATGGACGGTGTACGCGGTCATCGGTGGGTTGTTGATGCTGCTGAGAGTGCCTTCTATAGAGAAGCGCATTCCCCGTCTGGGAGGGCGCAAGCGTGTATCGGTGACGAAAGTTTCAAATTAGCCCTTGACGCACGATTTAATCTCTCTATAATTCGCCCCACTTCCGACGCAGTCGGAACGAAAAACTCCTTGAATATCAACGAGTTGGACGTTTCAGGTCAGGCTGGAGGTGCTTCGATCGAAAGATCGGCAGCGGTGAAAAAGGTGGTTGACAGCAGGTTGTAACGCTGTAGAATTCGCATCCCGCTACGAGAGATCGAGGCGAGTCAAGTGTTTGAAGTGAAACGAAAAACTTCAAAATAAACGCTTGACAGACTCTGAGGAAAGCGTAGAATGCGCGCCTCGGTTGAGACGAAAAGTTCTTGACCAACCGCTCTTTAACAATTGAATCAAGCAATTCGTGTGGGTGCTTGTGAGCTCAGACTGATAGTCAGAAAGATTATCAGCATCACAAGTGACTGCACGAAAATCGAAAGATTTGAAAGTAAGTCATTTGAGAATGCTGAGCCAAGTTTAGGGTTTTCTCAAAACCCAAGCAGTATTGAACTGAAGAGTTTGATCATGGCTCAGATTGAACGCTGGCGGCAGGCCTAACACATGCAAGTCGAGCGGATGAGAGGAGCTTGCTCTTCGATTCAGCGGCGGACGGGTGAGTAATACCTAGGAATCTGCCTGGTAGTGGGGGACAACGTTTCGAAAGGAACGCTAATACCGCATACGTCCTACGGGAGAAAGCAGGGGACCTTCGGGCCTTGCGCTATCAGATGAGCCTAGGTCGGATTAGCTAGTTGGTGAGGTAATGGCTCACCAAGGCTACGATCCGTAACTGGTCTGAGAGGATGATCAGTCACACTGGAACTGAGACACGGTCCAGACTCCTACGGGAGGCAGCAGTGGGGAATATTGGACAATGGGCGAAAGCCTGATCCAGCCATGCCGCGTGTGTGAAGAAGGTCTTCGGATTGTAAAGCACTTTAAGTTGGGAGGAAGGGCAGTAAGCGAATACCTTGCTGTTTTGACGTTACCGACAGAATAAGCACCGGCTAACTCTGTGCCAGCAGCCGCGGTAATACAGAGGGTGCAAGCGTTAATCGGAATTACTGGGCGTAAAGCGCGCGTAGGTGGTTCGTTAAGTTGGATGTGAAATCCCCGGGCTCAACCTGGGAACTGCATCCAAAACTGGCGAGCTAGAGTAGGGCAGAGGGTGGTGGAATTTCCTGTGTAGCGGTGAAATGCGTAGATATAGGAAGGAACACCAGTGGCGAAGGCGACCACCTGGGCTCATACTGACACTGAGGTGCGAAAGCGTGGGGAGCAAACAGGATTAGATACCCTGGTAGTCCACGCCGTAAACGATGTCAACTAGCCGTTGGAATCCTTGAGATTTTAGTGGCGCAGCTAACGCATTAAGTTGACCGCCTGGGGAGTACGGCCGCAAGGTTAAAACTCAAATGAATTGACGGGGGCCCGCACAAGCGGTGGAGCATGTGGTTTAATTCGAAGCAACGCGAAGAACCTTACCAGGCCTTGACATCCAATGAACTTTCCAGAGATGGATTGGTGCCTTCGGGAACATTGAGACAGGTGCTGCATGGCTGTCGTCAGCTCGTGTCGTGAGATGTTGGGTTAAGTCCCGTAACGAGCGCAACCCTTGTCCTTAGTTACCAGCACGTTATGGTGGGCACTCTAAGGAGACTGCCGGTGACAAACCGGAGGAAGGTGGGGATGACGTCAAGTCATCATGGCCCTTACGGCCTGGGCTACACACGTGCTACAATGGTCGGTACAGAGGGTCGCCAAGCCGCGAGGTGGAGCTAATCTCACAAAACCGATCGTAGTCCGGATCGCAGTCTGCAACTCGACTGCGTGAAGTCGGAATCGCTAGTAATCGCGAATCAGAATGTCGCGGTGAATACGTTCCCGGGCCTTGTACACACCGCCCGTCACACCATGGGAGTGGGTTGCACCAGAAGTAGCTAGTCTAACCTTCGGGAGGACGGTTACCACGGTGTGATTCATGACTGGGGTGAAGTCGTAACAAGGTAGCCGTAGGGGAACCTGCGGCTGGATCACCTCCTTAATCGACGACATCAGCTGTCTCATAAGCTCCCACACGAATTGCTTGATTCATTGAAGAAGACGATTAGGTTAGCAACCTTCGATTGGGTCTGTAGCTCAGTTGGTTAGAGCGCACCCCTGATAAGGGTGAGGTCGGCAGTTCGAATCTGCCCAGACCCACCAATTTGCTGGGGCCATAGCTCAGCTGGGAGAGCGCCTGCCTTGCACGCAGGAGGTCAGCGGTTCGATCCCGCTTGGCTCCACCACCCCGCTTGCTAGTTTGTCAAAGCTTAGAAATGAATATTCGCATCGAATATTGATTTCTGAACTTTATCAGAATCGTTCTTTAAAAATTTGGGTATGTGATAGAAAGATAGACTGGACAGCACTTTCACTGGTGTGTGTTCAGGCTAAGGTAAAATTTGTGAGTAATTACAAGTTTTCGGCGAATGTTGTCTTCACAGTATAACCAGATTGCTTGGGGTTATATGGTCAAGTGAAGAAGCGCATACGGTGGATGCCTTGGCAGTCAGAGGCGATGAAAGACGTGGTAGCCTGCGATAAGCTTCGGGGAGTCGGCAAACAGACTTTGATCCGGAGATCTCTGAATGGGGGAACCCACCTGGCATAAGTCAGGTATCTTGTACTGAATACATAGGTGCAAGAGGCGAACCAGGGGAACTGAAACATCTAAGTACCCTGAGGAAAAGAAATCAACCGAGATTCCCTTAGTAGTGGCGAGCGAACGGGGACTAGCCCTTAAGTGGCTTTGAGATTAGCGGAACGCTCTGGAAAGTGCGGCCATAGTGGGTGATAGCCCTGTACGCGAAAATCTCTTAGTCATGAAATCGAGTAGGACGGAGCACGAGAAACTTTGTCTGAATATGGGGGGACCATCCTCCAAGGCTAAATACTACTGACTGACCGATAGTGAACCAGTACCGTGAGGGAAAGGCGAAAAGAACCCCGGAGAGGGGAGTGAAATAGATCCTGAAACCGTATGCGTACAAGCAGTGGGAGCCTACTTTGTTAGGTGACTGCGTACCTTTTGTATAATGGGTCAGCGACTTATATTCAGTGGCGAGCTTAACCGAATAGGGGAGGCGTAGCGAAAGCGAGTCTTAATAGGGCGTTTAGTCGCTGGGTATAGACCCGAAACCGGGCGATCTATCCATGGGCAGGTTGAAGGTTAGGTAACACTGACTGGAGGACCGAACCGACTACCGTTGAAAAGTTAGCGGATGACCTGTGGATCGGAGTGAAAGGCTAATCAAGCTCGGAGATAGCTGGTTCTCCTCGAAAGCTATTTAGGTAGCGCCTCATGTATCACTGTAGGGGGTAGAGCACTGTTTCGGCTAGGGGGTCATCCCGACTTACCAAACCGATGCAAACTCCGAATACCTACAAGTGCCGAGCATGGGAGACACACGGCGGGTGCTAACGTCCGTCGTGAAAAGGGAAACAACCCAGACCGTCAGCTAAGGTCCCAAAGTTATGGTTAAGTGGGAAACGATGTGGGAAGGCTTAGACAGCTAGGAGGTTGGCTTAGAAGCAGCCACCCTTTAAAGAAAGCGTAATAGCTCACTAGTCGAGTCGGCCTGCGCGGAAGATGTAACGGGGCTCAAACCATACACCGAAGCTACGGGTATCACTTAGGTGATGCGGTAGAGGAGCGTTCTGTAAGCCTGTGAAGGTGAGTTGAGAAGCTTGCTGGAGGTATCAGAAGTGCGAATGCTGACATGAGTAACGACAATGGGAGTGAAAAACTCCCACGCCGAAAGACCAAGGTTTCCTGCGCAACGTTAATCGACGCAGGGTTAGTCGGTCCCTAAGGCGAGGCTGAAAAGCGTAGTCGATGGAAAACAGGTTAATATTCCTGTACTTCTGGTTATTGCGATGGAGGGACGGAGAAGGCTAGGCCAGCTTGGCGTTGGTTGTCCAAGTTTAAGGTGGTAGGCTGAGATCTTAGGTAAATCCGGGATCTTAAGGCCGAGAGCTGATGACGAGTTGCCATTAGGCGACGAAGTGGTTGATGCCATGCTTCCAAGAAAAGCTTCTAAGCTTCAGGTAACCAGGAACCGTACCCCAAACCGACACAGGTGGTTGGGTAGAGAATACCAAGGCGCTTGAGAGAACTCGGGTGAAGGAACTAGGCAAAATGGCACCGTAACTTCGGGAGAAGGTGCGCCGGTGAGGGTGAAGGACTTGCTCCGTAAGCTCATGCCGGTCGAAGATACCAGGCCGCTGCGACTGTTTATTAAAAACACAGCACTCTGCAAACACGAAAGTGGACGTATAGGGTGTGACGCCTGCCCGGTGCCGGAAGGTTAATTGATGGGGTTAGCTAACGCGAAGCTCTTGATCGAAGCCCCGGTAAACGGCGGCCGTAACTATAACGGTCCTAAGGTAGCGAAATTCCTTGTCGGGTAAGTTCCGACCTGCACGAATGGCGTAACGATGGCGGCGCTGTCTCCACCCGAGACTCAGTGAAATTGAAATCGCTGTGAAGATGCAGTGTATCCGCGGCTAGACGGAAAGACCCCGTGAACCTTTACTATAGCTTTGCACTGGACTTTGAATTTGCTTGTGTAGGATAGGTGGGAGGCTTTGAAGCGTGGACGCCAGTCTGCGTGGAGCCATCCTTGAAATACCACCCTGGCAACTTTGAGGTTCTAACTCAGGTCCGTTATCCGGATCGAGGACAGTGTATGGTGGGTAGTTTGACTGGGGCGGTCTCCTCCTAAAGAGTAACGGAGGAGTACGAAGGTGCGCTCAGACCGGTCGGAAATCGGTCGTAGAGTATAAAGGCAAAAGCGCGCTTGACTGCGAGACAGACACGTCGAGCAGGTACGAAAGTAGGTCTTAGTGATCCGGTGGTTCTGTATGGAAGGGCCATCGCTCAACGGATAAAAGGTACTCCGGGGATAACAGGCTGATACCGCCCAAGAGTTCATATCGACGGCGGTGTTTGGCACCTCGATGTCGGCTCATCACATCCTGGGGCTGAAGCCGGTCCCAAGGGTATGGCTGTTCGCCATTTAAAGTGGTACGCGAGCTGGGTTTAGAACGTCGTGAGACAGTTCGGTCCCTATCTGCCGTGGACGTTTGAGATTTGAGAGGGGCTGCTCCTAGTACGAGAGGACCGGAGTGGACGAACCTCTGGTGTTCCGGTTGTCACGCCAGTGGCATTGCCGGGTAGCTATGTTCGGAAGAGATAACCGCTGAAAGCATCTAAGCGGGAAACTTGCCTCAAGATGAGATCTCACTGGAGCCTTGAGCTCCCTGAAGGGCCGTCGAAGACTACGACGTTGATAGGTTGGGTGTGTAAGCGCTGTGAGGCGTTGAGCTAACCAATACTAATTGCCCGTGAGGCTTGACCATATAACACCCAAGCAATTTGCGTCGAAAGGCCAGATTGCGGTGTTGTGAAGACACAGTAAGCCGAAGATTTGTAACTCACGAACATCACATACCCGATTCGCTGGAGTGTCTGAACAAGACCTTCTGGCAACAGAATTTCTTGACGACCATAGAGCATTGGAACCACCTGATCCCATCCCGAACTCAGTAGTGAAACGATGCATCGCCGATGGTAGTGTGGGGTTTCCCCATGTGAGAGTAGGTCATCGTCAAGATTAAATTCCGAAACCCCTATCTGCATCTGCAGGTAGGGGTTTTGTCTTTGTGGCCTGTTCTGCGCCAAGGCTGGCTCCTGCGCGGTTGTGCTCCCACAATTGGGGCAACGACACTAGAATAGGCCCCGACGTTTTTACTCAGAACCCTTCTATGCCCGACCCTGACGATCGCGATTCACTCGCAGGCTTGCCGCTGGATCAATTGGTGGCGTGCCACGAATGCGACCTGCTGCTGCGCAAGCCCGAGCTCAAGACGGATGAAAAAGCGCAATGCCCGCGCTGCGGCTATGAGTTGTACGCCCATCGGCACAATGTGGTCGAGCGCAGCCTGGCCCTGGTACTGGCGGCCTTGCTGCTCTACGTGCCGGCGAACTTTCTGCCGATCATGCAACTCCATCTGTTGGGCCAGAACTCCGATGACACGGTGTGGAGCGGTGTGATCGGCCTGTACAACAGCGGCATGGGTGGCGTGGCGGTGGTGGTGTTCCTGTGCAGCATGGCCATTCCACTGCTCAAGCTGCTGTGTCAGCTGGTGGTGTTGCTGACCATCCGCTTGAACAGGGGCCGCAGCTACGGCCTTCTTCTTTACCGTTTTTATCACCACATGCGCGACTGGGGCATGCTTGAGGTCTACCTCATGGGCGTACTGGTCGCCATCGTCAAGCTGGTGGATATGGCCGAACTCAGCCTAGGGCTTGGCTTGCTGTGCTTTGTCAGTTTGTTGCTGGTTCAGGTCTGGCTGGAAGTGGTGATGTCCCCCCACCAGATCTGGGTAGCCTTGTCGGGAGAAGATGTGCATGCGGGCGATTGACGCAGGAATACTGATCTGTACCGAGTGTCATGAGCTCAACCGCCAGGAGGCGGACGCCAGCAGCCAGACCTGCACACGCTGCGGGGCGCTGGTGCATGCACGCCGGCCCAACAGCCTGGCCCGCACCTGGGCGCTGCTGATTACCGCGGCCATCCTGTACATACCGGCCAACGTGCTGCCGATCATGACGGTCAGCACCCTGGGGCAGGGCAGCCCCGACACCATCATGTCCGGCGTCATCACCCTGATGCAGCACGGCATGCTGCCGATCGCGGCCGTGGTGTTCATCGCCAGTATTCTGGTACCCACCTTCAAGCTGGTGGGCATCGCCCTGCTGTTGTACTCGGTGCAGCGCCACCAGCCGCTGTCGGCACGCCAGCGCATCGTGATGTATCGCTTCATCGAATTCATCGGCCGCTGGTCGATGCTGGATATCTTCGTCATCGCGATCCTGGTGGCGGTGGTGAATTTCGGCCGGATTGCCAGTGTCGAAGCCAACCTGGGGGCGGTCGCCTTTGCCAGTGTGGTGATTCTGACAATGCTTGCTGCAGTAACTTTCGATCCCCGACTGATTTGGGATAACACGGAGTCGGATGACGACCATGAGTGATTTGCCTACGGCTAAAACCCGCCCAGCTTCGAACTGGTCGGCCATCTGGATTCTGCCCCTGATCGCATTGGTGATCGGTGGGTGGCTCGGCTGGCAGGCCTACCGTGAAGCGGGGGTGAACATCGAGGTTCGCTTCGAGAGCGGCGAGGGTATCGTCGCCAACAAGACCGAGGTGGTCTACAAGGGCATGTCGGTGGGTAAGGTCAAGAGCCTGGTACTTGACGACAAAGGCCGCAACAAAGGTGTCATCGCCACCATCGAGATGAACCAGGTGGCCGAGGAGCACCTGCGCAAGAACACTCGCTTCTGGCTGGTCAAGCCAAACGTGAGCCTGGCCGGGATCACCGGGCTGGAGACGCTGGTATCAGGCAACTACATTGCCGTGAGCCCGGGCGATGGCGAGCCGAGCAAGCGTTTCAATGCGTTGAGCGAAGCACCGCCGATGTCCGACAGCGTGCCCGGCCTGCATCTGACCCTCAAGGCCGATCGCCTGGGGTCGCTCAACCGTGACAGCCCCGTGTTCTACAAGCAGATCCAGGTTGGCCGGGTGAAGAGCTACAGGCTCTCCGACGACCAGGGTACGGTCGAGATCAAGGTGTTCATCGAGCCGGGCTATGCCGACCTGGTGCGCAAGCACACGCGTTTCTGGAACGCCAGCGGCGTGAGCATCGATGCCAACCTGTCGGGCGTGAAGGTGCGCAGCGAGTCCCTGGCCAGCATCGTTGCCGGCGGTATCGCATTCGCTACCCCCGAGCACCGCAAGGACAGCCCGCCCACCGACCCGAACCTGCCGTTCCGTCTTTTCGAAGACTTCGACGCCGCCCAGGCGGGTATCCGGGTCAAGGTCAAGCTGAGCGACTTCGAGGGCCTGCAGGCGGGCCGTACGCCGGTCATGTACAAAGGTATACAGGTAGGTTCGCTGAAAGCCCTGAAGGTCGATGCCGACCTCTCCAGTGCCATGGCCGAGCTGACCCTGGACCCGCTGGCCGAGGACTACCTGGTCGAAGGCACCCAGTTCTGGGTGGTCAAGCCGTCGATCTCCCTGGCGGGTATCACCGGCCTGGAGGCGTTGGTAAAGGGCAACTACATTGCTATCCGTCCCGGCGACAAGGGCGCCTCGCCTCAGCGTGAATTCGAAGCCCGGGCCAAGGCCCCGCCCCTCGATCTGAAGGCGCCCGGCCTGCACCTTGTGCTGTTCAGCGACAACCTGGGCTCGCTCGAGGTTGGCAGCCCGATCCTGTATCGGCAGGTAAAGGTGGGTAGTGTGCAAAGCTACCAGTTCTCCAGGAAGCAGCAACGCCTGCTGATTGGCGTGCACATCGAGCCCGAGTACGCCAACCTGGTCAATGGTTCGACGCGTTTCTGGAACGCCAGCGGCATTACCCTGACTGGCGGCCTGTCGGGCATCCAGATCAAGAGCGAGTCGCTGCAGAGCCTGATGGCCGGTGGCATCGCCTTCGATACGCCGAAACAGAATGTACCGCTCAAGCGTCGTATCCCCACCTTCCGCCTGCTGGCCAACCAGGAAGCGGCGGATCGCAAGGGCACCAGCATCACCATCAAGGTGGACCGTGCGGACGGCCTCAAGGTCGGCACCCCCATACGCTTCAAGGGGCTGGATGTCGGCAAGGTCGAAGCGGTGGACCTGGCGGAGGACCTGCAATCGGTGACGCTCAAGGCGCAGATCACCGAGGTGCCCGAGCGTATTGCGCGTGTGGGCACGCAGTTCTGGGTAGTCAAGCCGGCGCTGGGTATCGTCAAGACGGCCAACCTGGAGACGCTGGTCACCGGTCAGTACCTTGAAGTGCAACCGGCGGCGAAGAATCAGGGCCCGCAGCGCAACTTCGTGGCCTTGCCCGAGCCACCGGACCTGACCGCTCGCGAGGCTGGCCTGCCGGTGGTGCTCAGCGCTGCTCGACGCGGGTCGATCAAGGTCGGTGTGCCGGTCACCTACCGTGAAGTGCCGGTGGGCAAGGTCACGGGGTACGAGCTGGGGCAGACAGCGGATCGCGTGCTGATCCATATCCTGATCGAGCCACGCTACGCCTCGCTCGTGCGCGGTGGCAGCCGTTTCTGGAACAGCAGTGGCTTCGGCTTCGATATCGGCCTGTTCAAGGGCGCTACGGTGCGTACCGAGTCGCTGGAGACCCTGATCGAGGGTGGCATTGCCTTCGCCACACCAGACGGCGACAAGATGGGCAACGCAGCGTTGCCGCAGCAGACCTTTGCCCTGTTCGACAAGGCCGAGGACGAATGGCTGCAATGGGCGCCGAAGATCCCGCTCGGCAAGTAGGCAAGGTATAGCCCTTCGCCGACCAGGCCGTCTCCTGCAGGAGTCAGCCTGGTCGGCAAAGGGAGCGGCCCTGTCTTCCCGGCATCATTAAATCGCAGGCAATAAAAAACCGACCCTAGGGTCGGTTTTTTAACAAGCGTCGCTTAGGCAGCTGCAGCAATCTTCAGTGCCTTGATGTGGCCATTCAGACGGCCTTTATGGCGAGCAGCCTTGTTCTTGTGGATGATGCCTTTATCGGCCATGCGGTCGATAACTGGAACAGCCAGGATGTAAGCAGCTTGCGCTTTTTCGGCGTCTTTTGCGTCGATGGCCTTGACTACATTCTTGATGTAGGTGCGAACCATGGAACGCAGGCTGGCGTTGTGGCTGCGACGCTTCTCAGCCTGTTTTGCACGTTTTTTGGCGGAAGGTGAGTTGGCCACCGTCGAGCTCCTCGAAAGACTTGGTAAATAGCAAACAAAATAGGCCGCGAATCATGCCGATGAGTTGATCGGTTGTCAAGGGCGCTTGTTAGGTTCCGCTGAGCGGTCGATTCGCTGGAGGGGATGATTCCCTTCTGGCGCATGACCTGTAAACTCGGGAGTTTTGCTCTGTCTGCTTTGCGCGGCGGAGTATCGCATACTTGGATGCCGTTTAGGCCTCTCCTTCATCCATATGGCATGAAAATCTTTCGATGAATCTCCTCAAGTCCCTGGCTGCAGTCAGTTCCATCACCATGGTGTCGCGCGTGCTGGGCTTTGTCCGCGATACCATCCTGGCGCGCATCTTCGGCGCCGGTGTTGCCACCGACGCCTTTTTCATTGCCTTCAAGCTGCCCAACCTATTGCGGCGAATCTTTGCCGAGGGGGCGTTTTCCCAGGCGTTTGTGCCGATCCTGGCCGAATACAAAAGCCAGCAGGGCGAGGAGGCGACCCGCACCTTCGTGGCCTATGTCGCCGGGCTGCTGACCCTGGTGCTGGCAGTGGTCACGGCGCTGGGGATCCTGGCCGCGCCCTGGGTGGTGTGGGTCACCGCGCCGGGCTTCGTCGACAGCGCCGAGAAGTTCGAGCTGACCACCGACCTGCTGCGTGTGACCTTTCCTTATATATTGCTGATCTCGCTGTCGTCCCTGGCGGGCGCCATCCTCAACACCTGGAACCGCTTCTCGGTACCGGCCTTCGTGCCGACCCTGCTCAACGTCGCGATGATCTTCTTCGCGCTGTTCCTCACCCCGTACTTCGATCCGCCGGTGATGGCCCTGGGCTGGGCGGTACTGGCCGGCGGCCTGTTGCAGCTGCTGTACCAGCTGCCGCACCTCAAAAAGATCGGCATGCTCGTGCTGCCCCGCCTGAACCTGCGCGATACCGGGGTATGGCGCGTGCTCAAGCAGATGCTGCCAGCCATCCTCGGGGTGTCGGTAAGCCAGATCTCGCTGATCATCAACACCATCTTCGCCTCGTTTCTGGTGGCCGGCTCGGTGTCGTGGATGTACTACGCCGACCGCCTGATGGAGCTGCCCTCCGGGGTGCTGGGCGTGGCGCTGGGCACCATCCTGCTGCCGACCCTGGCCAAGACCTACGCCAGCAAGGATCGCCACGAGTATTCGCGCATCCTCGACTGGGGCCTGCGCCTGTGCTTCTTGCTGGTGTTGCCTTGCACCTTTGCCCTGGCAATTTTGTCCGAGCCACTGACGGTGGCCCTGTTCCAGTACGGCAAGTTCACCGCCTTCGATGCCGCCATGACCCAGCGCGCGCTGATCGCCTACTCGGTCGGCCTGCTCGGCATCATTCTGGTCAAGGTGCTCGCCCCTGGCTTCTATGCCCAGCAGAACATCCGTACACCGGTAAAGATCGCCATCTTCACCCTGGTGGCCACGCAACTGCTCAACCTGGTGTTCATCGGCTACCTGCAGCATGCCGGGCTGGCCCTGGCGATCAGTGTCGGCGCCTGCCTCAATGCCGGCCTGCTGTACTGGAAGCTGCGCCAGCAGAACCTGTTCGAGCCGCAGCCGGGCTGGACCGCCTACCTGCTCAAGCTGCTGGTGGCCGTACTGCTGATGGCCGGTGTGCTGGTGGCCGGCATGTGGTACATGCCTGCCTGGGAGCAGGGGCACATGCTCGAGCGGTTCTTGCGCCTGGGCGTACTGATTGGCGCAGGCGTGGTGACCTATTTCGGTTGCCTTTACCTGTTTGGTTTTCGTCCACGGGACTTCGCCCGCAAGGCGCTGCACTGATGGCCGGCGCGGGTCAGGCGTCGGTTTTGTGTTTTAGACGCCCTGGCATCGCGCTGCTGCCTGTCGTCGGCGCCCGGGTGTGGTTATAATCGACCACTTTATGAGCAAGAAGCGCGTTATGCAGCTGGTTCGAGGCCTTCACAACCTTCGCCCCGAGCATCGGGGCTGTGTTGCCACTATCGGCAACTTCGACGGTGTTCACCGCGGTCACCAGGCTATCCTGGCGCGTTTGCGTGAGCGCGCGGTAGCGCTGGGCGTACCCAGCTGCGTGGTGATTTTCGAGCCACAGCCGCGTGAGTACTTTGCACCGGACACCGCGCCCGCGCGCCTGGCCCGCCTGCACGACAAGGTCGCCCTGTTGGCCGCCGAAGGCATCGACCGGGTGCTGTGCCTGGCGTTCAACCAGCGCCTGTGCAAGCTCAGCGCCGCCGAATTCGTCGACACCATCCTGGTCGACGGCCTGGGCGTGCAGCACCTGGAGGTCGGTGACGACTTCCGGTTCGGTTGCGACCGGGTGGGTGACTTCACGTTCCTGCAGCAGGCCGGCCTGCGCCACGGCTTCACCGTGGAAGCGGCGCAAACCGTGGAGCTCGAGGGCCTGCGGGTCAGCAGCACGCAGGTGCGCGAAGCACTGGCGCGTGCCGACTTTGCCGTGGCCGAGCGTCTGCTGGGCCGCCCGTTCCGCATCCGCGGCCGGGTGCTGCATGGGCAGAAGCTGGCGCGCCAGCTGGGTTGGCCCACGGCCAACATACAACTCAAGCGTCATCGCGTACCGCTCACCGGGGTGTACCTGGTCAGCGTCGAACTCGATGGCCAGGTGTGGCCGGGTGTCGCCAACATCGGCGTGCGCCCCAGCGTTGCAGGTGATGGCCGCGCCCACCTGGAAGTGCATCTCCTGGATTTTGCCGGCGATCTGTATGGCCGGCGTCTCACGGTGGAATTCCACCACAAGCTGCGCGATGAGCAGCGATTCGCCTCCCTGGAGGCGCTGAAGTCGGCGATCGATGCGGATATCGCCGCCGCACGTGCCCATTGGCACGGTCAACCGCTAACGAAGAGCCTGAAATGACCGACTATAAAGCCACGCTAAACCTTCCGGACACCGCCTTCCCGATGAAGGCCGGCCTGCCACAGCGCGAACCGCAGATCCTGCAGCGCTGGGACAGCATTGGCCTGTACCAGAAGCTGCGCGAAATTGGCAAGGATCGTCCGAAGTTCGTGCTGCACGACGGCCCGCCCTACGCCAACGGCAAGATCCACATCGGTCACGCGCTCAACAAGATTCTCAAGGACATGATCTCGCGGTCCAAGACCCTGGCCGGCTACGATGCGCCGTACGTGCCGGGTTGGGACTGCCATGGCCTGCCGATCGAGCACAAGGTCGAAGTGACCCACGGCAAGCACCTCACCGCGGACAAGACCCGCGAGCTGTGCCGTGCCTACGCGGCCGAGCAGATCGAAGGGCAGAAGAAGGAATTCATCCGCCTGGGCGTGCTGGGTGACTGGGACAACCCCTACAAGACCATGGACTTCGCCAACGAAGCCGGCGAAATCCGCGCCCTGGCCGAAATGGTCAAGCACGGTTTCGTGTTCAAGGGCCTCAAGCCCGTGAACTGGTGCTTCGATTGCGGTTCGGCCCTGGCCGAAGCCGAGGTCGAATACGCCGATAAGAAGTCCCAGACCATCGACGTGGCCTTCAACGTGGCCGACGAAGCGCGGCTGGCCCAGGCCTTCGGCCTGTCGTCGCTGGCCAAGCCCGCCGCCATCGTGATCTGGACCACCACCCCGTGGACCATCCCCGCCAACCAGGCGCTGAACGTGCACCCCGAGTTCAGCTATGCCCTGGTGGACGTCGGCGACAAGCTGCTGGTGCTGGCCGAAGAGCTGGTCGAAGCCTGCCTCAAGCGCTACTCGCTGGAAGGTTCGGTGATCGCCACCGCGCCGGGCTCTGCACTGGAGCTGATCAACTTCCGTCACCCTCTGTACGATCGCCTGTCGCCGGTCTACCTGGCCGAGTACGTCGAGCTGGGCGCCGGTACCGGCGTGGTCCACTCGGCCCCGGCCTACGGTGAAGACGACTTCGTGACCTGCAAGCGCTACGGCATGGTCAACGACGACATCCTCACCCCGGTGCAGAGCAACGGCGTGTACGTCGACTCGCTGGAATTCTTCGGTGGCCAGTTCATCTGGAAGGCCAACCCGCACATCGTCGACAAGCTCGCCGAAGTCGGCGCGCTGATGTTCACCGACACCATCAGCCACAGCTACATGCACTGCTGGCGCCACAAGACTCCGCTGATCTACCGCGCCACCGCGCAGTGGTTCGTGGGCATGGACAAGCAGCCTGACAGCGGCGAAACCCTGCGCAAGCGCGCCCTCAACGCCATCGAAGAAACCAAGTTCGTGCCGGCCTGGGGCCAGGCGCGCCTGCATTCGATGATCGCCAACCGCCCGGACTGGTGCATCTCGCGTCAGCGCAACTGGGGTGTGCCGATCCCGTTCTTCCTGCACAAGCAGACCGGCGAACTGCACCCGCGCACCGTCGAACTGATGGAGCAGGTGGCCCAGCGCGTCGAGCTCGAGGGCATCGAAGCCTGGTTCAAGATGGACGCCGCCGAACTGCTCGGTGACGAAGCCGGCCAGTACGACAAGATCGCCGACACCCTGGACGTGTGGTTCGACTCCGGTACCACCCACTGGCACGTGCTGCGTGGCTCGCACAACATCGGCCACGAAAGCGGCCCGCGTGCCGACCTGTACCTGGAAGGTTCCGACCAGCACCGCGGCTGGTTCCACTCCTCGCTGCTCACCGGCTGCGCCATCGACGGCCATGCGCCGTACCGCGAGCTGCTGACCCACGGCTTCACCGTGGACGAGAACGGCCGCAAGATGTCCAAGTCGCTGGGCAACACCATCGAGCCGCAGAAGGTCAACGACACCCTGGGTGCCGACATCATGCGCCTGTGGGTATCGGCCACCGACTACTCCGGCGAGATGGCGGTTTCCGACCAGATCCTGCAGCGCAGCGCCGACGCCTACCGGCGCATCCGCAACACCGCGCGCTTCCTGCTCTCCAACCTGTCCGGCTTCGACCCGGCCCGCGACCTGCTGCCGGCCGACGACATGCTGGCGCTGGACCGCTGGGCGGTCGACCGCACCCTGCTGCTGCAGCGCGAGCTGGAAGAGCACTACGGCGAGTACCGTTTCTGGAACGTCTACTCCAAGATCCACAACTTCTGCGTGCAGGAGCTGGGCGGCTTCTACCTCGACATCATCAAGGACCGCCAGTACACCACCGGCGCCAACAGTGTCGCGCGCCGCTCGTGCCAGACCGCGCTGTACCACATCAGCGAAGCGCTGGTGCGCTGGATCGCACCGATCCTGGCGTTCACCGCCGACGAGCTGTGGCAGTACCTGCCGGGCGAGCGCAACGAGTCGGTCATGCTCAACACCTGGTACCAGGGCCTGACCGAGCTGCCAGAAGGCATCGAGCTGGACCGCGCCTACTGGGACCGCGTGATGGCCGTCAAGGCTGCGGTCAACAAGGAGCTGGAGAACCAGCGTGCGGCCAAGGCCATCGGCGGCAACCTGCAAGCCGAAGTCACCCTGTTCGCCGACGAGGCCCTGAGCACCGACCTGAACAAGCTGGGCAACGAACTGCGGTTCGTGCTGATCACCTCGGCAGCCAGCGTGGCGCCGTTCGTCGAAGCCCCGGCCGATGCCGTGGTTACCGAAGTGGCCGGCCTCAAGCTCAAGGTGGTCAAGTCGGGTCACGCCAAGTGCGGCCGTTGCTGGCACTTCCGCGCCGACGTGGGCGTGAACCCGGAGCATCCGGAAATCTGCGGTCGTTGCGTCGACAACATCAGCGGCAAAGGTGAGGTGCGTCACTATGCCTAACCTCAACGTGGGGCGCTTCGGGCGCCTCGCCTGGCTGTGGCTGAGCCTGCTGGTACTGGTCCTGGACCAGGCCAGCAAGCACTACTTCGAAGGTGCGCTGAGCCTGTACCAGCAGATCGTGGTCATCCCCGACTACTTCAGCTGGACTTTGGCCTACAACACCGGTGCGGCCTTCAGCTTCCTGGCCGACAGCTCCGGCTGGCAGCGCTGGCTGTTCGCCCTGATCGCCCTGGTGGTCAGTGCGGTGCTGGTGGTGTGGCTCAAGCGCCTGGGCCGCGACGACACCTGGCTGGCCGTTGCATTGGCTCTGGTGCTGGGCGGTGCGCTGGGCAACCTGTACGACCGCATCGTGCTCGGCCACGTGGTCGACTTCATCCTCGTGCACTGGCAGAACCGCTGGTACTTCCCGGCCTTCAACCTGGCCGACAGCGCCATCAGCGTGGGCGCCGTGATGCTGGCGCTGGATATGTTCAAGAGCAAAAAGTCCGGAGAACCCGTCCATGACTGATACCCGTATCGGCCAGAACACCGAAGTCACCCTGCACTTCGCGCTGCACCTGGAAAACGGTGATACTGTCGACAGCACCTTCGAGAAAGCTCCGGCGGTGTTCAAGGTCGGCGACGGCAACCTGCTGCCGGGCTTCGAAGCCGCGATCTTCGGCTTCAAGGCCGGCGACAAGCGCACCGTCAGCGTGGCACCGGAGAACGCCTTCGGTCAGCCGAACCCGCAGAACGTGCAGATCATTCCCCGCTCGCAGTTCCAGGACATGGAGTTGTCCGAAGGCCTGCTGGTGATTTTCAACGACGCGGCCAACGCCGAGTTGCCCGGCGTGGTGAAGGCGTTCGATGACGCGCAGGTGACCATCGACTTCAACCACCCGCTGGCCGGCAAGACCCTGAACTTCGAGGTGGAAATCCTCGCAGTCAAGGCCCTTTGAGCCAGGAGTCAGCCATGCAGATCAAACTCGCCAACCCACGCGGCTTCTGCGCCGGCGTGGACCGGGCGATCGAAATCGTCAATCGCGCCCTCGAGGTGTTCGGTCCGCCGATCTATGTGCGTCACGAAGTGGTGCACAACAAGTTCGTGGTCGAAGACCTGCGCGCGCGCGGGGCAATCTTCGTCGAAGAGCTCGACCAGGTGCCCAATGACGTCATCGTCATCTTCAGTGCCCACGGTGTTTCCCAGGCCGTGCGCCAGGAAGCGGCGGGGCGCGGCCTCAAGGTCTTCGACGCGACCTGCCCGCTGGTGACCAAGGTGCACATCGAGGTGGCCAAGTACAGTCGCGATGGCAAGGAATGCATCCTGATCGGCCACGAAGGGCACCCCGAGGTCGAAGGCACCATGGGCCAGTACGACGCCAGCAATGGCGGTTCGATCTACCTGGTCGAAGATGAAGAGGATGTCGCCAACCTGCAGGTTCGTGACCCCGAACGCCTGGCCTTCGTGACCCAGACCACCCTGTCGATGGACGACACCAGCCGCGTCATCGATGCGCTGCGCACGCGCTTCCCCAGCATTGGCGGGCCGCGCAAGGACGACATCTGCTACGCCACCCAGAACCGCCAGGATGCGGTCAAGCAACTGGCTGACGAGTGCGACGTGGTACTGGTGGTGGGCAGCCCGAACAGCTCCAACTCCAACCGCCTGCGTGAGCTGGCCGAGCGCATGGCCACCCCGGCCTACCTGATCGACGGTGCAGAAGACATGCAGCGCAGCTGGTTCGACGGTGTCGAGCGTATCGGCATCACCGCCGGCGCCTCCGCCCCCGAAGTGCTGGTGCGTGGCGTGATCGCGCAGTTGCAGGAGTGGGGCGCCACAGGTGCCGACGAGCTCGATGGTCGCGAAGAGAATGTAACGTTCTCGATGCCCAAGGAGCTGCGGGTGCGTTCACTGATCTGACCCGGCAGCCGCGCACAGCGGCTGATCGGTGGCGAGCTGGCGCAGGCTGACCCGCCCGGTGCGTGACAGCACCACTTGATGCAGGCTTCGGGTTCCGGGACTTTCGCACACGTGCAGGGTCCCGGCCTGGAACGCACCGCCCGCCTGCAGCGGTACCCCCAGCCCGCTGAAATGCACCTGCCGCGCCAGCGGCTGATTGCCCACCACCCGAACCTTCCCGCTGGCACGGTACTCGTGCAGCAAGCCTTCATCGTCGGCGCTCATTCGCCATCCCTTGCTCCAGTCGCCCTCCAGGGCCGTCAGGCTGACTCGCTGATTGCGCAGCAGGGCTTCGCTGCGGGCGCTGCGCAAGGCCTGGGCAAGGTTCTGAGCGCTGGCCTCGCGCTGTAGGCTCACGCTCATGGCGCTGTAGGCCGGCAGCCCTAACTGCGTCAGCGCCGCGATCAGCCCCAGCGCATACATCATTTGTATCAGTGTTACGCCCTGTTGCCCCATCGTGCATCCCTCCCTGGAAGTGCTTCTCTGTAGATTCGGTGCCGCTCGGTTGGGCGTTCAGTCGGCCGGGTAGGCAATCACATGGGGAAATTTCGCAGGAGGCGAACATGGCCAGGAGGCTGCAGCAGGGCATGACCCTGATCGAAGTGATGGTGGCGCTGCTGGTGCTGTCACTGGGAGTAATGGCGGCGGCTGCGCTGCAAGGGCGGGCGTTGCACGGCACCGACGGCGCGCTGCGTACCACCCAGGCGCTGTACCTGGCCCAGGCCCTGCTCGAAGGCGCGCGCGCTGCGGGCGGGCTGAGGGCGGGGGAGGCCAGTGCCTTGCAACGCGAGCTGGTGAAGGTGGCCGGCGCGTCCGCGCAGGCACAGGTGCGCCAGGCGGGCAATGGGCTCGCACTCGACCTGCACTGGCAGGGCGGTGGCCTTGCTGTGCAGGGGCAGGTGGGGCCATGAGGCGCGACACCGGTTTCGGCCTGGTCGAGGCGCTGCTGGCGTTGAGCCTGGGCGTGCTGCTGGTGCTGGCCGGCAGCCGTCTGTTCATCGGTGCGCTGCAGGGTTGGCAGGCGCAGGGCGCACTTGCGCAGTTGCAGGAGGATGCGCGCTTCGCCCTGCAGCGCATGGCCCGCGACATCCGCATGGCCGGTGCATTCGGCTGCCTGCGGCGCGAGGCGATCAGCTTTGCCGACCCTGCCATTGCCGCGGCATTTGCCCTGCCGATCAGTGTCAGCCTCGAGCCTGACGGCACCCTGCGCAGCCTGAGCCTGGTTGGCGTGCAGGGTGGGGAGGCCGGTGGCCCGCCCAACTGGACGCTGCTCACCGACTGCCTGAGCACCGCCCAGGTGCAGGCAGGCGAGCGCTTGCCCGGGCCACAACAATTCGCCTTGCCGGTTCGTCAGCAGGTGTACCGCCTGGTGGACGGGCAACTGCTGCTCACCAGTGGTGGCAGCCACGCGGTGCTGATAGAACATGTCAGCCGGCTGCAGATTGACCTGGGCGTGGCGGGCGAGGGCGGTGAGCTGGCCTGGATGACGGCGGTGCCCGACCCTTCGCGCATTCGCAGCATCCGCCTGCGCCTGACCCTGGACGACCCCGCTGAACGGGTGCGCGCGCAAACCTATCAGATGGTCGCCGCCGTACGTAACCGCCTGCCATGAAGCTGCAACGGGGCATGGCGCTGCTGGTGTGCCTGGTGCTGATGCTGCTGTGCGGCCTGCTGGGTGTTTCGGTGCTGCACAGTGCCGCCTTGCAGGCACGCATGGCCGGCAACCTGGTGATGGCATTGCAGGCGTTCGAGGCGGCGGAAGCCACGTTGCGGCTCGCCGAGGCCCGTGTGCTGGCGAGGCTTGAGCCACCGGGCCCGTGCGTGTACTGCCTGCCGCCGCCGGAGGCACCCAGGGTACGCGCCGCCGGTGTGCAGGGCGGGGCGGGGCCAAGCTCCGGGCTGGGCTGGCAGGCGCAAGGGCCTGGCTTCTTCCTGGTACAGAACCTGGGCCGCAGCTCGCGCCCCGCGCGGCTGCCCGACGGCCTTGAGGTGCAGCTGCTTCGGGTGACTGCCGTGGGGCGTCAGCAGCAGGCGCGGGTGGTGCTGGAGAGCGTGCTGGCGCAGCCAGTGGTGTCGGCTGAATGGCCGGCGCAACGTATCTTGTGGCGGCAGATCCACTAGGGGCGCACAACATGCCGCGAACTCATCAGGGCCTGAGCCTGATCGAACTGTTGATTGTCGTCGCCGTGGTCGGCATTCTGGCGGGCATTGCCTACCCCAGCTACCGCGACACGGTGAAAAGAGCCGCGCGCAGCGAGGTCGTGGGGCTGCTGTTCGACAGTGCGCAGCACCTGGAGCGCCACCGCGCCCGCACGGGCCAGTATGCCGATACCGACGCCGTGATCACCCCGTTGCCCCCCGGCACAGGCCATTACAGCCTGCACGCCAGCCGCGAGGCCGAGGGTTTCAGCCTGCTGGCCCGGCGTCACGCTGGCGGGCTGATGGCCGGCGACGCCTGTGGCGACTTCGAGCTCGATCACCAGGGGGTGCGCGGCAACCCCGGTGCCAGCAACGAGGCGGACGGGGGTTGCTGGGGTAACTGACGTCTTTCATACGGGTACTGGACCAATAGATGACCAAGCAAGTAGTGATTGTCGGCGGTGGGGTGATCGGCCTGCTGACTGCGTTCAACCTGGCGGCCGATGTCGAGCAGGTGGTGGTGTGCGACAAGGGCGCGCTCGGCCAGGAGTCTTCCTGGGCCGGGGGCGGGATCGTGTCGCCGTTGTACCCGTGGCGCTACAGCCCGGCGGTTACCGCACTGGCGCATTGGTCGCAGGACTTCTATCCGCAACTGGGCGAGCGTCTGTTCGCCAGCACCGGTGTAGACCCCGAGGTGCATACCACCGGCCTGTACTGGCTGGACCTGGACGATGAAGCCGAGGCGCTGGCCTGGGCGGCCCGCGAGGGGCGCCCGTTGAGTGCAGTGGATGTGGCCCGCGCCTATGCGGCGGTGCCCGTGCTGGGGCCGGGTTTCGACCGGGCCATCTACATGGCGGGTGTGGCGAACGTGCGCAACCCGCGCCTGGTCAAGTCGCTCAAGGCGGCGTTGCAGGCCCTGCCGAACGTGACCCTTCGCGAGCATTGTGAAATCACCGGGTTCAGCCGCGAGGGCGAGCGTATTTGCGGCGTTGAAACCGTCGATGGCCCGATCCGCGCCGACCAGGTGGTGCTTACGGCGGGGGCCTGGAGTGGCGACCTGCTGCGCCCGCTGGGCCTGGAACTGCCGGTGGAGCCGGTGAAAGGGCAGATGATCCTGTTCAAGTGCGCGGAGGATTTCCTGCCGAGCATGGTGCTGGCCAAGGGACGCTACGCGATCCCACGGCGTGACGGGCACATTCTGGTCGGCAGCACACTGGAGCATGCAGGCTATGACAAGACGCCCACCGAAGCGGCGCTGGCGAGCCTGAAGGCCTCGGCCATCGAATTGCTGCCGGCGCTGGCCGATGCCACGCCGGTCGGGCATTGGGCGGGGTTGCGGCCAGGCTCACCGGAAGGTGTGCCGTACATCGGCCAGGTGCCCGGGCATGAAGGCTTGTGGTTGAACTGCGGGCATTACCGCAACGGGCTGGTGCTGGCGCCGGCGTCCTGCCGGTTGTTCGCCGACCTGCTGCTGGGGCGTGCGCCGATCATCGACCCGGCGCCGTACGCGCCGGGGCCGCGCCTGCTGTAACAGCAGGCATGTGGAAGCCGGCCTGGCCGGCGAAGGGCCCTCAGCCCTGGCGGGTATCGTTGGGCCCCTGCTCCAGATGCGCCGGGCTGCAATACCACAGCTGGCCCCGGTGCAAGGCACGGTCGGTGGGCAGGTGCACGCCGCAATGGGCACAGCGCACCATCTTCAGCGGGTCATCGAGGGTAGGGCGAGTATCGGCAGCAGTGCCGGCCTTGAACTTGCGCCACAACCAGAACGCAGCAGCAATCAGGGCAATCCAGAGAATTAGGCGAACCATGGTGTCCAGCTTTGTCGAATGAAGAGCCCCCAGTTTAGGGCCTGGCAACAAAAAAGGGAGGCCATCAGGCCTCCCTTTTTCATTCACCGTATGGCGTGTCAGTCGAATACGCCAAAGGTCATGTAGCTGAACCACGAGCGGTCTTCGTTGTTGCCTTCGGCTTCGTGGTTTTCTTCTTCGATCACGTCGCCATTTTCGTCCTTGGGCAGCAGTTCCTGCGGGATCGCGTCTTTGGCGTCCTGGTACTGCTTCTGCACGTCCTGGTTGGCGCGGGTCTGGCCTGGCGGCAGCGGCGGCGCGCTGGAGATCAGGCCCAGGGTGGCCTTGGACAGCCACGAGCGGTTGTCCGCCTCGTCCTGCTGCGGCACGAACTGGCCGTCTTTCAGGCTCGGGTGATCGGGGTAGTTGAGTTTCAGGGTTTCCAGGCTGGTGGCTGCCAGTTCGTCCAGGTGCAGACGCATGTAGGCTTCGGTCATCACCGCCAGGCCGTCACCGACCGATGGGGTTTCCTGGAAGTTTTCCACCACGTAGCGGCCACGGTTGGCGGCGGCGACATACGCCTGACGGGTCAGGTAGTAGTCGGCCACGTGGATCTCGTAGGAGGCCAGCAGGTTGCGCAGGTAGATCATGCGCTGCTTGGCGTCCGGTGCGTAGCGGCTGTTGGGGAAGCGGCTGGTGAGCTGGGCGAACTCGTTGTACGAGTCACGCGCTGCGCCCGGGTCACGCTTGGTCATGTCCAGCGGCAGGAAGCGCGCCAGCAGGCCGCGGTCCTGGTCGAACGAGGTCAGGCCCTTGAGGTAATAGGCGTAGTCGACGTTCGGATGCTGCGGATGCAGGCGGATAAAGCGCTCGGCAGCCGACTTGGCAGCCTCGGGCTCGGCGTTCTTGTAGTTCGCGTAGATCAGCTCCAGCTGCGCCTGGTCGGCATAGCGGCCGAACGGGTACCGCGACTCCAGGGCCTTGAGCTTGGAGGTGGCGCTGGTATAGCTGTGGTTGTCCAGGTCGGCCTGCGCCTGCTGGTACAGCTCGGTTTCGCTGAGGTTTTCGTCGACGACTTCCTTCGAAGAACAAGCAGCGGTGAGTCCGAGGATGGCGATCAGCAGCAGGTGTTTCACTTGCATGGCGGCTTGCGTCCCTATGACGGCTGCTGTCTTGGGCGAGGCCGTCCTGTTATGATGAGCACCCCGTTGGAACCCTCGGGGCAAAAGACGCCGTATTTAACCACAAGCGTGCAGCTGAAACCAAAGGCTGTGCCTCCGCCTGATTCGAGCATGTCCGAGAAAATTGAACTTCGCGCAGAGGTACCGTCCGAATTGGGCGGGCAACGCCTCGACCAAGTCGCCGCCCAACTGTTTGCCGAGCACTCGCGCTCGCGCCTTTCCGCCTGGATCAAAGAAGGCCTACTGACCGTCGATGGCAACGTCGTGCGTCCGCGCGACATCGTCCATGGCGGCGCCCTGCTGGCGCTTGACGCCGAGCAGGAAGCCCAGGGCGAGTGGGTGGCGCAGGACATCGAACTGGACATCGTCTACGAAGACGAGCACATCCTGGTCATCAACAAGCCGGCCGGGCTTGTGGTGCACCCGGCTGCCGGTCATGCCGACGGCACCCTGCTCAATGCCCTGCTGCACCACGTGCCGGACATCATCAACGTGCCGCGCGCCGGCATCGTGCACCGCCTCGACAAGGACACCACCGGTCTGATGGTGGTGGCCAAGACCATTCAGGCGCAGGCCCAGCTGGTAGCCCAGTTGCAAAGTCGCAGCGTCAGCCGCATCTATGAATGCATCGTGATCGGCGTGGTTACCGCAGGCGGCAAGATCAACGCCCCGATCGGTCGTCACGGCCAGCAGCGCCAGCGCATGGCGGTGATGGAGGGCGGCAAGCAGGCCGTCAGCCACTACCGCGTGCTCGAACGCTTCCGCTCGCACACCCACGTACGGGTCAAGCTGGAAACCGGGCGTACCCACCAGATCCGCGTGCACATGGCCCACGTCAACTTCCCGTTGGTCGGCGACCCGGTGTACGGCGGGCGCTTCCGCATCCCGCCGGCGGCCAGCGTGACCATGGTCGAGGCGCTCAAGACCTTCCCGCGCCAGGCCCTGCACGCACGCTTCCTGGAGCTGGATCACCCGGTGACCGGTGAGCGCATGGGCTGGGAGTCGTCCCTGCCGGACGACTTCGTATGGCTGCTGTCGCTGCTCAAGCAGGACCGCGAGGCCTTCGTCGGATGAGCCCGCTGACGCACCACCTGCTGACCCCCGACTGGCCTGCGCCAGCCTGGGTCAAGGCGTGCGTCACCACCCGGGGCGGCGGCGTGAGCCTGGCGCCCTACGATTCGTTGAACCTGGGCGACCACGTCGGTGACGCCCAGGCCGCAGTGGCCGAAAACCGTCGGCGGCTGACCGCGCAGTTCGGCATCCAGCCCGCCTGGCTCAAGCAGGTGCACGGCATCGACGTGGTCGAGGCCGACCCGGCGCGGGTTGCCGAAGCCGACGCCAGCTGCACCAGCACCCCCGGCGTCGCCTGCACGTCCATGACCGCCGACTGCCTGCCGGTACTGTTCTGCGACCGCGCCGGCACCCGCGTGGGCGCTGCCCATGCCGGCTGGCGCGGGCTGGTGGGCGGTGTGCTGGAGGCCACGCTCGATGCGCTGGGCGTCCCGGCCAGCGAGGTGCTGGTATGGCTGGGCCCGGCCATCGGGCCCCAGGCGTTCGAGGTGGGCGGCGAAGTGCGCGAAGCCTTCATGACCGTTCATCCGGAAAGTGCCAGCGCCTTCGTGGCGGGGGCGCAGCCCGGCAAGTTCATGGCCGACATCTATGCACTGGCGCGCATTCGCCTGGCGGCCCGTGGCATCACTGCCGTGTATGGCGGCGGCCTGTGCACCGTGAGCGACCCACGCTTCTATTCCTACCGTCGCAGCCCCGTTACCGGGCGCTTCGCTTCGCTGATCTGGCTGGCGCCTCGCTGACCTGGATCAAGCCCGCTACGCTTGAATCTTCCACAATCACCCTTATCTATAGGGGTATCTCAGGCAGGTTTTTCTTCATCAGGTGTGTCCATCGCTCCGGCCTGCCCATTAAAGGAAGGTAAGTTATGCGAATAGACCGTTTGACCAGCAAGCTGCAACTGGCGTTATCCGACTCCCAGTCCCTGGCGGTTGGCATGGATCACCCCGCGATCGAGCCTGCGCACCTGTTGCAGGCGCTGATCGACCAGCAGGGTGGTTCGATCAAGCCCCTGTTGATGCAGGTGGGCTTCGATGTCAACAGCCTGCGCAAGGAACTGGGCAAAGAACTCGACCAGTTGCCAAAAATCCAGAACCCTACCGGCGACGTCAACATGTCGCAGGACCTGGCACGCCTGCTCAACCAGGCCGACCGCCTGGCCCAGCAGAAGGGCGACCAGTTCATCTCCAGCGAGCTCGTGCTGCTGGCGGCCATGGACGAGAACAGCAAGCTCGGCAAGTTGCTGCTCGGCCAGGGCGTGAGCAAGAAGGCGCTTGAAAACGCCATCAGCAACCTGCGCGGCGGCGAAGCGGTGAACGACCCCAACGCCGAGGAATCGCGCCAGGCCCTGGACAAGTACACCGTCGACCTGACCAAGCGTGCCGAAGACGGCAAGCTCGACCCGGTGATCGGCCGTGACGACGAGATCCGTCGCACCATCCAGGTGCTGCAACGCCGTACCAAGAACAACCCGGTGCTCATCGGTGAGCCTGGCGTGGGTAAGACTGCCATCGCCGAAGGCCTGGCCCAGCGCATCATCAATGGCGAAGTGCCCGATGGTCTGAAGGGCAAGCGCCTGCTGTCGCTGGACATGGGCGCGCTGATTGCCGGCGCCAAGTTCCGCGGCGAGTTCGAAGAGCGCCTCAAAGGCCTGCTCAACGAGCTGTCCAAGCAGGAAGGCCAGATCATCCTGTTCATCGACGAGCTGCACACCATGGTCGGCGCCGGTAAAGGCGAAGGCTCCATGGATGCCGGCAACATGCTCAAGCCTGCGCTGGCGCGCGGCGAGCTGCACTGCGTCGGTGCCACCACGCTGAACGAGTACCGCCAGTACATCGAGAAGGATGCGGCGCTGGAGCGTCGGTTCCAGAAGGTATTGGTAGAGGAGCCGAGCGAGGAAGACACCATCGCCATCCTGCGTGGCCTCAAGGAGCGTTACGAGGTGCACCACAAGGTGGCGATCACCGACGGCGCGATCATTGCCGCGGCCAAGCTCAGCCATCGCTACATTACCGATCGTCAGTTGCCCGACAAGGCCATTGACCTGATCGACGAGGCGGCCAGCCGCATCCGCATGGAGATCGACTCCAAGCCCGAGGTGCTCGACCGTCTGGAGCGTCGTCTGATTCAACTGAAGGTGGAATCCCAGGCGCTGAAGAAGGAAGACGACGAGGCGGCCCTCAAGCGCCTCGAGAAGCTGACCGAGGAGATCGTGCGGCTGGAGCGTGAGTACTCCGACCTGGAAGAGATCTGGACCTCGGAAAAAGCCGAAGTGCAGGGCTCTGCGCAGATCCAGCAAAAGATCGAGCAGTCCCGTCAGGAGCTGGAAACCGCCCGCCGCAAGGGCGACCTGAGCCGCATGGCCGAGCTGCAGTACGGGGTGATCCCGGACCTTGAGCGCAGCCTGCAGATGGTCGACCAGCACGGCAAGGCCGAAAACCAGCTGCTGCGCAACAAGGTGACCGAGGAAGAGATCGCCGAGGTGGTGTCGAAGTGGACCGGTATCCCGGTATCCAAGATGCTCGAAGGCGAGCGCGAAAAGCTGCTGAAGATGGAAAGCCTGCTGCACCAGCGCGTGATCGGCCAGGAAGAGGCCGTGGTGGCCGTGGCCAACGCGGTGCGTCGTTCGCGGGCCGGGTTGTCCGACCCTAACCGGCCAAGTGGTTCGTTCCTGTTCCTGGGCCCTACCGGTGTGGGTAAAACCGAGCTGTGCAAGGCGCTGGCCGAGTTTCTGTTCGACACCGAAGAGGCCATGGTGCGTATCGACATGTCCGAGTTCATGGAGAAACATTCCGTGGCGCGGCTGATTGGTGCACCGCCAGGCTACGTGGGTTACGAAGAGGGCGGCTACCTGACCGAAGCCGTGCGGCGCAAACCCTATGCGGTAGTGCTGCTGGACGAGGTCGAGAAGGCCCACCCGGACGTGTTCAACGTGTTGCTGCAAGTGCTTGAGGACGGTCGCCTGACCGACAGTCATGGCCGTACCGTGGACTTTCGCAACACGGTGATCGTGATGACCTCCAACCTGGGGTCGGCACAGATCCAGGAACTGGTGGGTGATCGCGAGGCGCAGCGCGCTGCGGTGATGGACGCGGTGGGTTCGCATTTCCGCCCCGAGTTCGTCAACCGTATCGACGAAGTGGTGGTGTTCGAGCCTCTGGGTCGCGACCAGATCGCCGGTATCACCCAGATCCAGCTGTCGCGTCTGCGCAGCCGTCTGGCCGAACGCGAGCTGAGCCTGGAGCTGAGCCCCGAGGCCCTCGACAAGCTGATCGCGGTCGGTTACGACCCGGTGTATGGCGCACGGCCGCTGAAACGGGCGATCCAGCGCTGGATCGAGAACCCGCTGGCGCAACTGATTCTGTCGGGTCAGTTCATGCCCGGCAGCAGCATCACCGCCAAGCTGGAGGGCGAAGAGATCGTCTTTGCCTGAGTTTTCGGCGGGTTACGCTAAGGCCTCGATTTTCGAGGCCTTTTTTCTTTGCATTTTGCTTCGAGTGCTTGTAAAGTGCGCCCCGCTGTATGTCACCCCGCAGGTTTCCGGCAGAAGTGGGAATCTGAAAAAAAGTTGCAAATCAGTGTGTTGAATGCAAATTAAGGGTTGACAAGGGTTTTGAAGATTGTAGAATAGCGCGCCTCAGAGACATGAACGCAGCGATGCACAAGGTCGAAGAGTTCGAAGCGGTAGCGATACAGTTTTCGAAATTGCAGCAAGTTGTACTTGAAATTGATAGTTCCGCGATAGCTCAGTCGGTAGAGCAAATGACTGTTAATCATTGGGTCCCAGGTTCGAGTCCTGGTCGCGGAGCCAAATTTCAAACCGGGGTATAGCGCAGTCCGGTAGCGCGCCTGCTTTGGGAGCAGGATGTCAGGAGTTCGAATCCCCTTACCCCGACCATATTTGGGTCGTTAGCTCAGTTGGTAGAGCAGTTGGCTTTTAACCAATTGGTCGTAGGTTCGAATCCTACACGACCCACCATTTTTGAATCCGGTTCGCTGGGTTTGAATCTTAAAAGGTTGGTACGCCATTAGCGTCCAGCCATTAAAAAAGGCACCTTAATCGGTGTCTTTTTTTTACCGGGGTATAGCGCAGTCCGGTAGCGCGCCTGCTTTGGGAGCAGGATGTCAGGAGTTCGAATCCCCTTACCCCGACCATCTTCAGAAAAAGGGCACCTTGCAAAAGGTGCCCTTTTTCGTTTGCGCAGGGTTTAGCGCATGTGCAGCCAGCTGGCGGTACTGCCTATGCCCAGCACCTCCTGCAGGGGGCTGTAGTGCGCGCATCCGCGCCTCGTCGAAACACAGCTCGCCCCGGGTCAACCGCACGCCAGTAGCCTGGCGCCCATCCGGCCCCGGCAGGGCGCCGGGGCGGACGGGGGTAGCCGTCAGTGCAGCTTGAGGCGGGGTTCGGTACCGCGGCCGATACGGCTGCCGAGCATCAGCATCAGCGTGCGGAAGGTGCCATACAGCGCCATCTGGTGCATGCGGTACAGCGACACATAGAACATCCGCGCCAGCCAGCCTTCGAGCATCACACTGCCGGTGAGGTTGCCCATCAGGTTGCCCACTGCCGAGAAGCGCGACAGCGAGACCAGCGAGCCGTAGTCGCGGTACGCGTAGGTGGGCAACGCCTTGCCCTCCAGGCGCGCCTTGAGCCCTTTGGCCAGCAGCGAGGCCTGCTGGTGGGCGGCCTGGGCGCGCGGCGGCACATTGCGGTCGCTGCCCGGCTGCGGGCAGGCGGCGCAGTCGCCGAACGCGAAGATGTCATCGTCCAGGGTGGTCTGCAGGGTAGGGCGCACCACCAGTTGGTTGATGCGGTTGGTTTCCAGCCCGTCGATGTCCTTGAGGAACGCCGGTGCGCGGATACCGGCCGCCCACACCTTGAGGCTGGCGTGGATCACCTCGCCGTTGGCGGTCTTGAGCGAGTCTGCGGTGACCTCGCTCACCGACGCGTTGGTCAGCACCGTCACGCCGAGTTTTTCCAGGGTTTTGTGCACCGGCACGCTGATGCGCTCGGGCAGCGCCGGCAACACCCGTGGGCCGGCCTCGATCAGGGTGATCTGCATGTCCTTGGGCTGGATGCGGTCCAGGCCATAGGCGGCCAGTTCGTGGGCGGCATGGTGCAGCTCGGCCGCCAGCTCCACGCCGGTGGCACCGGCACCCACAATCGCCACGCTGATCTTCTCGCTGGCAAGGTCGCCGGCATGGGCGCGCAGGTAGTGGTTGAGCAACTGCTGGTGGAAGCGCTCGGCCTGCTTGCGGGTGTCGAGGAACAGGCAATGCTGCGCCGCACCCAGGGTGCCGAAGTCGTTGGTGTTGCTGCCTACCGCGATCACCAGCGTGTCATACGCCAGGGTGCGCGCCGGCAGCAGCTCGCGGCCATCCTCGTCGAGGGTGGCGGCCAGCTGGATCTGCTTGCTCGAACGCTCCAGGCCGCTCATGCGCCCCAGCTGGAACTGGAAGTGGTTCCACTTGGCCTGGGCCACGTAGTTGAGCTCGTCTTCGGAAGAATTGAGCGAACCGGCCGCCACTTCGTGCAGCAGCGGCTTCCAGATGTGGGTCAGGTTGGCGTCGACCAGGGTAATCGCGGCGGTGCCGCGCTTGCCCAGGGTCTTACCCAGGCGGGTCGCCAGTTCCAGGCCGCCGGCGCCGCCGCCGACAATCACGATACGGTGAGTCATGGGGATATCTCATAAGGTTTGCGGAATTCTGGGTTGGGTCCTGAGTGGCCGGCCGCGCAGGGCGGGCGGTTTGGGCGAGCGCAAGGCAGCTCATAGCACCAGGTGGCTCAGGAGGCGGCTCAACAGGCCAAGGCTGATCGTCACGCCCACCACCAGAGCAAGGAGCAGCCATGGCCTGAAAGGCTTGCGCTCGACTTGGTGTTGGGGGGCACGCAGGTATTCATCGACTCGTCGCTGGTCTTCGGGGTTCAGGCGGCTGGTCATGGAGGCCTCGTCAGGTAGACGCATGTGACTGTGGGAACGCTACAGTGTTCACTGTAGTCCGTCGCCAAAGGCTTACCTGGGGCATCGAAGCGCTCGTGACAGCGAATGATTGCGCTTTGTATCACCCGCGCCGCATTTATGCCATCCCGCTTTGGCAGGGGGCAGCGATCACAGGCTGATCCCCACATCGAAGACGATGCTGCGCCCCAGGTTGGCGCGCAGAAAATCCGGCGCATCGGGGTGGGCGAACAGCACCCGGGCGAAGGTCGGGCCCACCAGCGACAGCGAGCGCCAGCCCTGGCGCAGGTATTCTGTGGGCGGCGGGAAGTGGCTGTTGAGGTCGAGCACTTCGCGCTTGAGGCTGGCGAAGGCAATGATGTCCAGTTCGCCCAGGTCCAGGTTGCGTTCGCGGTAGTTGTGCGACTTCTTGCGCAGGGTGGGGGCCAGGCGCTGCAGCAGCTCCTGCGCACTGATGCGTCGCGGCCGGGCCTCGCGCCTTACCAGCTGCGCGAGGGAAAACGCGCTGCGCCGGCGCTGCAGTTCTTCGCGCCATTCGTCGTTGAGCCGGCGCCCTTCGTCGAGCACGAAGAACACCTCGAAGGCGGCATCGCGAAACAGCACATCCGGTGGCTCCTGACCGGCGGCGGTGAAGTCCTCGCTGCGGTAAGGGATGTTCAGGCCTTGCAGCAGGCGCTGGCATACCCAACGCTCGCGCTCCCATTTGCGGGCATTGGACAGGAACGCATTGGCTTGTTCGGCCTGAATGGTTAGCAGGCGCAGGTAGTCTGAGTCATCCATGGGCACAAGCTTAGCGCCCAAATCATGACAACGCTGCATTCCAGGCCCGGTGGATGGCGGCAACAGGCCGTGGAACGATGTGTAGAATGAGCCATCGTCGGGCGCAATGCACACAAGGGGCAGACAGCCGTGATTGGCGCACAAGTGTTATCGGAACAAAGCCTGCTGCTGGGCTGGCTGTGCTACGTGCCGCTGCTGCTGTGGGCGGTGTGGCGCGCGCCGTGGGTCGAGCTGTTCACCGACCGGCGGCGCCAGCACCTGCTGTTCGGCACCATCTTCGCGCTGTTCGCGTTGTGGCTGGTACGTCGCGACTTCGACACCGGCGTGTCGTACCACTTCATCGGCATGACCGCCGTGACCCTGCTGCTGGACTGGCCGCTGGCAATCGTCGGTGGCCTGGTGGCGCAGGTGGGGCTGGTGGCGCTGGGGCGTCAGGACCTGGCGGCGATGGGCGTCAACGGCCTGCTGCTGATTGGCCTGCCGGTGCTGGTGACGGAGGGGGTGGCCATACTGGTGGAGCGCGCACAGCCTAAAAACCTGTTCGTGTACATCTTCTGTTCGGGGTTTTTCGCCGCTGCGCTGGCGACCTTGCTGTGCCTGCTGGCCAGCCTAGGCTGGCTGTGGCTGGACGGTATCTTCGTGATGCCCGAATGGCTGTCGGACTTCATCGGCTACCTGTGGCTGATCATCTTCCCCGAGGCCTTCATCAACGGCATGGTAATCAGTGCGCTGGTGGTGTTCTGCCCCGAGTGGCTGGAAACCTTCAACCGGACCCGCTACCTGCAGGCCCCGTGGAAGGACGACGAACCGCGCGGCTAGTGTTCGCGCGGGTTGAAGTCGCCGGAGAACAGCTCGTCTTCGGCATCCGGTGCCACCGGAATCTTGTGCTCTTCAGCGGCCCAGGCACCCAGGTCGATCAGCTTGCAGCGGTCGGAGCAGAACGGCCGATAGGTATTTGTGGCACTCCATTCAACAGGGGCGCCACAGGTCGGGCAGTCTACGGTCAGGGGTTGGCTCATGCTTGGCCTCCACGCAAAGTCAGGTAAAAGTGATGCAGGCGGTCGACCTCCGAATGCAGCCAGGCCAGGTCGCGGTCGTTGACGATCACGTCGTGGGCATGGCGCAGGCGCTCTTCGCGGCTGGTCTGCGCCTTGAGAATGGCCTGCACCTGTTCGGGGCTGGTCTGGTCGCGCTGCAGTGTACGTTTGATCTGCAAGGCCTGCGGCGCGTCGATCACCAGCAGGCGCTGGGTGCGCTGATACTGGCCCGACTCGATCATCAACGGTGAAACGAACACCGCATAGGGCGACTCGGCCTTGGCCAGGTAGCTGAAGATCTCCTGGCCGATCAGCGGATGCAGCAGGGCTTCCACCCAGCGGCGTTGCGCCGGGTCGCTGAAGATCAGCTGGCGCAGCGCGGCGCGGTCCAGTTGCCCGTCGCTTTGCAGCACGCCGGGGCCGAAATGCTCCACCAGGCTGGCCAGCGCCGGGCGCCCGGGCTCGACCACCCAGCGTGCGGCCTGGTCGGCATCCACCAGGTGCACGCCCAGCTCGATGAAGCGTTGCGCCGCGGCGCTCTTGCCACTGCCGATGCCACCGGTGAGGCCGAGAATCCAGGGTGTGAAGGCGGGTGTGGTCATTGCAGTCCGGCAAATTGCAGATAGGAAGTGGTCATTTGACCACCCCAGAGCAGCGCGATCCAGCCCGCAATGGCCAGATAGGGCCCAAACGGAATCGGCGTGCTCGCCTGCTGGTTGCGCAGGCGCAGCAGTACCAGGCCCAGCAGCGCGCCCACCAACGAGGCCAGCAGCAGCGTCAGCGGCAGGATCTGCCAGCCGCCCCAGGCGCCGAGCATGGCCAGCAGCTTGAAATCGCCATAGCCCATGCCCTCCTTGCCGGTGACCAGCTTGAACAGCCAGTACACCGTCCACAGGCTCAGGTAGCCGGCCACGGCGCCCCACAGCGCCTGGTCCAGCGGCACGAACACCTCGAAGGCATTGAGTATCAGCCCCAGCCACAGCAGCGGCAGCACCAGCACATCGGGCAGCAACTGATGCTCGATATCGATCAGGCTCATTGCCAGCAGGCCCCAGCTCAACAGCATGAACGCCGCCGCGCTGGCGCTGAAGCCGAAATGCCAGGCCGCGAACAGGCCAAGCCCTGCGCAGGCCAGCTCCACCAGTGGGTAGCGCGGGCTGATCGATGCCTTGCAGGCCGAACAGCGCCCGCGCAGGCACAGGTAACTCAGCACCGGGATGTTCTCCCACGCGCGGATGCGGTGCTGGCAGTGCGGGCAGTGGGAGTGGGGCAGCATCAGGTCGAAACGTGGCTCGGCCGGGCTGGGCAGCTCCAGCACTTCGCGGGCCTCACTGCGCCATTGGCGCTCCAGCATCATCGGCAGGCGATGCACCAGCACATTGATGAAGCTGCCCACAATCAGGCCAAGCAACAGGGCGACACATTGGTAGGCCAGCGGCTGGCGGGCCAGGGTTTCGAACAGGTCCATAGTCAGATCACATCGCCCAGCTGGAAGATCGGCAGGTACATGGCGACCACCAGGCTGCCCACCACCAGCCCGAGAATCAGCACGATCATCGGCTCCAGCAGGCTGGCCAGGTTGTCGAGCCATTCGTCGACGGCCGTTTCGTGGTGGCTGGCGATCCGGTCGAGCATATCGTCGAGCGTGCCGGATGTCTCGCCAATGGCGCACATCTGTACCGCCAGGCACGGGAACAGCGGCTCGTTGCGCATCGCCGCGCTCATCGACAGGCCGTTGCCGATGGCCTGGCGCAGGCGCAGCACGGCTTGCTCGTACAGCGTATTGCCGCACGCGGCGGCGACCGGCCCCAGGGCTTCGGTGAGCGGTACGCCGGCACTGAACGACGTCGCCAGGGTGCGCGCAAAACGAGCCAGCGCCGCATGCTGCATCACCGGCCCCAGAACCGGCATGCGCAACCCCTGGCGCAACATCCACAAACGCACCGCCTGCTGTCGCTCGAAGGCGCAGCGCAGGGCAAATCCCGTGGCCAGCATTACCCCAAGCACCCACAGCAGATACTGCCCCAGCCAGTCGGCCAGGTTGATGACACCCTGGGTGAAGGCCGGCAACGGCGCGCCGAAGCCTGCAAACATGGCTTGAAACTGCGGCACCACCTTGAGCAGCAGCAGCGCCGCCACCCCCAACCCCACCAGCAGCACCAGCGCGGGGTAGACCATGGCCTTCTTCAGCCGGGCCCGCAGTGCCTGGCGTTTCTCCTGCAGCGTTGCCAGCTGGTCGAGCAGGCTGTCCAGGCAGCCGGTTTGCTCGCCCACGGCCACCAGGTTGCAATACAGGCTGTCGAACTGGCGCGGGTGCCTGCGCAGCGCATCGGCCAGGCCGCAGCCGGCGGCGATATCGTTTTTGAGGGTGCCTAGCAGGCTGCGCAGCGATGGGTTGTTGATGCCTTCGGCGATCATGCCCAGCCCTTGCAGCAGCGGCACGCCGGCCTTGAACAACGTTGCCAGCTGGCGGCTGAAGCGGGTGATGTCCTTGGCGCCGAGCGAAGCGGGCAATTGCAGGGTAATACGGCGTGCCGCGTTCACCTGGGTAGGGCGTATGCCGCGACCGCGCAGCAGCGCCTTCACCAGCGCACTGTTCTGCCCGCTGCTGTGCCCGCTCACGTGGGTGCCGGAGCGGTCGATGCCTTGCCAGGCATAGGTTTTTGTCTTGTGGTTCATCGCTACCTCCCTGCAGCGGTGGACAGTCACAAACCCTGTAACAGCTTCAGGGTGATAGGCTCGGGCAATCCCGCCCGGTGGCCACTAGAGTAGTCGAGCGCGGTGCTGGGTTAAGCACCCGCAGGGTGACAAAAGGTGTCTGTTCGGGCCTACTGGCGCGCTGGTCTGCGGCGGTGTCCGTGGCGGGATTTGTGAGTTTTTGCGAGGGGAGTGCCCATGAAGGGACAGCGCGGTATTACATTGATCGAGTTGATGATCGTGGTGGCGATCATCGGCATTCTGGCGACCATTGCCATGCCCATGTACACCAACCATCAGGCGCGGGCCAAGGCCACGGCGGCGCTGGCCGAGGTGTCGGCATTGAAGACCGCCTTCGAAGTGCAGATCAACCAGGGCAAGGACGTGGCCGATGTCGCCGCCCTTGGCGGCCAGCCGACCACGGCCAACTGCACCTTGAGTGCGCAGGGCGTGGCGGCGACTGGTGTGGGCACCCTTGCATGCGTGCTGGTGGATGCGCCGGCGCCGGTGGCGGGCAAGCACCTGACCTGGGCCCGTTCGGCCACGGGCTGGAGGTGCAGCACCGATATCGAGGACGACCTGGCCCCGGCCGGGTGCACCGCGGTGCAGGCGAGTGGTGGGCAATAGCTGTTGATAAACAGTGATTTGCGAAAGCGTGGCGGCAATGGTAGCGTTGTCGCCACGCCGGTGTAGCTCAGTCGGTAGAGCAGCGCACTCGTAACGCGAAGGTCGCAGGTTCGATTCCTGTCTCCGGCACCATCCAGCTGTTCCGATACGTCTCGCCCTGTATACGGAGCCCCCTGAAAAGCCCGCCTAGTGCGGGCTTTCTTGTTTCTAGCTATCTCGTTCTGTCTCTAGGCATATACCTGTTTTAGGTATACGTTAGGGTATACGCCGGTTCGACGAGAAAACGTATACCTATGGCACGCACCGTTACGCCCCTCTCAGACCCCAAATGCGAGGCCGCCAAGCCGCGGGACAAGGACTACACCCTGTTCGACGGCCAGGGCCTGTTTCTGCTGGTCAAGAAGAACGGCAGCAAGATCTGGCGCATGAAGTTCAAGCGGCCGGATGGTAGAGAGGGGCTTGCCACCTTCGGCAACTACCCAGCGCTGACACTCAAAGCCGCCCGCGAGCGCCGAGCCGAAGCGCTGGAGCTGCTGGCGCATGGTAAAGACCCGATCGAGAGCGCCCGGCAGGGTAAGGTCGAAGCGGCGAATGCGAGGGCCAACACCTTCGGCGTGCTGGCCAAGGACTGGCATGAGGCCTGTTCTAAGAAGTGGTCACCAGGTCATGCCGCGACGGTGTGGCGGCGGATCGAAACTTACCTGCTCCCGGCCTTGGGCCAGCGCCCGGTAGTCGGCCTGAAGACCCGCGACCTGCTGGCGCCGCTCAAGGCTGTGGAGAAGCGCGAAGTTCTGGATACTGCCGGCCGGCTACGGCAGTACATGACCGGAATCATGCGCATGGCTGTCCAGCACGGGCACATCGACACGAACCCTGCAGTCGACCTACAGGGCGCAACCGCCACGCGCAAGACCGTCCACCGGCCTGCGCTGGCGCTCGATCGGCTGCCTGAACTGCTGCAAAGAATCGACAACGACACCGGTCGGCCGCTGACCCGCCTGGCCACCCAGCTCACCCTGCTGGTCTTCATCCGATCCAGTGAGCTGCGGTTTGCTCGCTGGCCAGAGATCGACACCGATCGCTCCATGTGGGAGATCCCCGGCGAGCGCCAGCAGATCGAAGGCGTGAAGAATTCGCACCGCGGCTCCAAGATGAGTACGCCCCACCTGGTGCCCCTCAGCCGCCAGGCTCTGGCCACGCTCGAGCAGGTGCGCCAGCTCACCGGGCGCTTCGACCTGGTGTTCGCGGGTGACAGCAACCACTGGAAGCCCATGAGTGAAAACACGGTGAACAAGGCGCTGCGGCGAATGGGTTACGACACCAAAACAGAGGTGTGTGGCCATGGGTTCCGGGCCATGGCCTGTTCCGCGCTCGTTGAGTCGGGGCTGTGGAGCAAGGACGCGGTAGAGCGCCAGATGAGCCACCAGGAGCGCAATAGCGTGCGGGCGGCTTACATCCACAAGGCCGAGTACATAGAGGAGCGTCGGCTGATGGTTCAGTGGTGGGCGGACTACCTCGATGCGAACCGCGAGAAGCACGTTACCCCATACGACTACGCGCATCGTGCTGAGCTGAATGCCAATGTGGTGCCGATCAAGAGGGCCTGAAGCGGACCTTCCATTGTTCGCGTAGACAGATATAGACTGAATGCCATTACTGTTCGAATAGCCAGTGTTCGAGCAGGCAATGGTTTTCGGCTGGCCTAGCTCGACGGAGCGAAAAACGGACTTCCCATCCCCTTGGCCAGCCGATTTATTCAATATGGGAGCGCCTGGGAGGGCGTGAGGATGGAGTACGAAGATGACCTGCCGGATCTGAACCATTGGAAGCAGGTGATGGAGTTCACCGTGGAGCAAGCAGCCCTCTTGTTGGCAGGTATTGATCCATTCGATATCGAATCCCTCGAAAAAGCTAAGGAGCGCGGCCTTCCACGCTGGAAACAGGCATGGGCACATTCCCTTGCGATTGTTTCTGCCATCCGGCAGGGCGTTATCTCGCCTGTCGTGTGTCGCGCTTATATATTCGAGGAGAACAGTCAGTGGAGTGGCTGGGAAGCAGTGGCAATGAAGCCATCTGATCGTGATATGGAAATTAGTACATCACATACAATCATTACTCGCGCCTCGTTGGCCAACTGGGTAAGCACTGAACGGGTTCAATTCGCCAGACCAAGATCATCCGTTCCTAGGGTCATCGCTCCGCCTCGTCAGCAGTCCAAGCCTAAACCGTCAACCATCATTGAGACTAAGGTCGAGCCGCTGACACTGCCTTATCACGGGCATAGATCTGAAGGGTTGGAGTATGTGGAGGATGCGATAAAGCAACTGTGGTCGACTTATGACCAAGATGACCCTAGCACCGCGCCGACACAGGAGGAAGTGATTAGGTATCTTCGCGAAAAGGGCGCGGGGGCCAACATGGCTGACGCGGTCAACCTCATTCTCCGTCCTGCCAACTTGAGGCGTGGTGGTCGTAAAGTTAAGAAGGTGCCCACCTGAAAAAGCCAGTGAAACCAAGCTCTCCAGCTGAGGTGCCCACTTCAGTCGTCGGCACAAGTGGGCACCCGCAATAGTCGGAATGTGCCCACCTACTGCCCACCTAGAAAGGTTGCTGGTCACCCGATCCTCTCTGCAAATCTGAATCCCGTCGCCATCAACAACGGGATACAGACATGAGCAACATCAGCCAAATTCCAGGTGCTACTCTCCCTCAGAGAGACCCTGCCAACACTATCATCCGTTTCCCCGAGGTCGAGGCCATCACCGGCTTGGCCCGCGCCACCGTCTACAAGCGACTCAAGGATGACCCTACCTTTCCCCGGCCTGTATCGCTGAGCAACAGCAAGTCGCGGGGCTCGCCCGTGGGGTTCGTTCTGGCTGAGGTTACGGCTTGGGTTCGCCAACGCATCGCATTGCGCGAGGTGGCCGCCTAATGAACAAAAGAAAGGCCGACCAACAGGCCAGCCCAAAAGATATGCAAGTTCATGATACCAGCGGCAGCGCGCAGCGCATCCGTCTTCTCGCGCACCTGCGCCAGCATGGTTCGATCAACACCTTTCAGGCCATCACGCTGCTGAACATCCTGCGCCCTGGTGCGCGCATCGCCGAGCTGCGGGCCAAGGGTCACAACATCGTCACCCACCTCAGCACTCTGAAGGACGACCACGGCCGCGAGCACCAGAACGTGGCCACCTACTTTCTATGCGCCGGCCCAGCTCAGAAGGTGGCAGCATGACGGCCAAGATCATTCCCTTCGATTACCAGGGCCGCGCCGTGCGCTTTGACGTCGACGGCTGGCTGCATGCCACCGAGATTGCAGAGAGGTTCGGGAAAGAACCTCACGAGTGGCTGCGCCTGCCCGACACGGCCTCTTACCTGGCAGCCATTTCTAAAACCGGGAAATTCCCGGAATTGGTCAGGACCAAGCGCGGCCGCTATGGCGGCACTTGGCTTCACCCGAAGCTGGCGGTGGTCTTTGCCCGGTGGCTCTCTGTGGACTTTGCCGTTTGGTGTGACGAACAGATCGATGCCCTGCTGCGCGGTGGCCAAGGCAACTGGCAGCAGGCCCGCCTGCAATCTGCGATCGGCTATCGCGGTTTGTGTGATGCCTTGGCCATCTCCTGCGAGGAGCGCGGCAAGGCGCCCCAGCGCCACCACTTCATCAACGAAGCCCGGTTGATCAACCAAGTGATCACCGGACAGTTCTCCGGCCGGGATCGTGATCAGCTCAGCGCCCAGGAGTTGCTGCTGGTGTCTCTCATCGAGATCCGCGACGTGATGATGATTGGCCAGGGGAAGGACTTCAATACCCGTAAAGAGGCTTTGCTGCGCTACATCCAGAGCCTACGTGCCAAGCACCTCGGGAGGGATGTCGCATGACGCTGGCGCTCAAGACCGGCGATGAACGGTCGATATTTCTGGTTGCAGGCAATCTTGATGCTCGGTATGGTTCGCCCGTCGCTGCAAATTCAGCGGCCGGGCTTGGTAACCCGATCAGCAAAAGGCGCAACAGCGCCCCCATTACGATTGCAGGCGCTTTTTTTGTGCCCGCAGTTACGTGTTATGGCGGCTGTGCGTGGGAGGCATTCGTGCCTGCCGGGTTCCTTTTGCCCCGGTTTACCAACCTGCGTACAGCTGCCACCCATTCGCTTGGTAACGAACGTGGCAGCTCCTCAGCAGAAGGAGCTTCACCGATGAAACACGCCCTCACTCCGTCCAAAATTCGCGCATACGCCCACCGGCGCCTGGCCCTGGCCGCACTTCGCGCAAACTCTTCCTTGTCCGTTCGCGTCGCCCGCTACAACCATCACACCGATATCGCCCGCGCCCTGGAAGGGCAAGGCGGTGCTCAATGACTCCGGCTCAACGCAACGCCGAAGCGGTACAGGGCTTCATCCAATCTCAGGTCGTGATCACCATTCCCGGCCAGCAATCGATCTGCCTTCCTCCGGTGGTCGGTCGCAGCCTTGCCGGTGGCATCGCCACCTTGGTGAAAACCGAGTTCCCGCACGCTTCGATCAGCATTCAAGGTCGTTGTCGTGACTCCCTGGCAGGCTTGGACGACGCCTTGCGCATGTCTGATGAGGTCCACACCACGTTTGTGGAATGCCAGCGCCAGCTGCGCCCAGGCGCTGCGCTGGTGGAGCATTTCAAGGCCGCAGCCCAAGTCGGAGGTGCCCAATGACTAGCTTCCTGGCAGTAGCGGCTCTTGATGGTGAGGTTCTGTCTGAGGCAGTGCTGGATGCTCGCGAGATGTGCTACATGAATTTCGCCCGCGAAGAGCACAAGAAGCTGGAGAAAATCCTGCTGACGCTGGTGATCCCTGCGATGGGCGGATATGACAACGAGCTGGCCTGCGACATTGCCCGGCACCTCGAGCAAATCCAGTCGTTCAGTGGCAATTACTGCTGGCGCCACCGTCACCTTGGCGCCTCACACGGCATTGTTGGGCAGCCCGCTGCTGATGGAGGTCTTGTATGACTTCCCTTACTCACATGGCTGAGGACACCCAAGACGATCTGCGCGACGTACAAGGCGTGCTGGTACTACTGAGCATGGCTCTGGCGCTGATCGCCGCACCCACTACGCCAGTCATCGTCGCCCGCGTCACCGCCGTGATGGCGCAGCACACCGCCATGGCCTGGGCCGAAATGCTGGAAGGCGTGACCGCTGAGCAAGGGGGTGACCTGTGAATGCCGTAATTAAAGCTCCCATCGTTTGTCGCGACGATCTCACTTTCACAAGCCGGGACGATTGCGGGCGGATGGTCAACTGGCCGCGCAACAACCCAGGTGTGGCCGCTGACTGGGAAAAGGGCATCGCCTTTTTCGACAGTGAAATTGCCGAACTGGCGGCGAATGATGAGACCGCAGCATATGAGGCCATCAGGTTTGCTATTGCTGGCATGGGCGGGCGAACGACCAATCTAGAGCTGGGCTTTGCAGACGCCGTGGCCAGGGCTGCCGCACTTGGCCTGCGAGTAGTACGCAACGGAGCCGAACGCTTCACGCCTAAAGACTTCGACGGGGAGTAACACCATGAAACTGCAAAACGGTGCTTCGGCGCCGACGGGATCGGCTTGCCTGAAGAAAGCCACCGAGCTGTTTTACGTTACTCATCCCAAGGCTTCTAGGGCTGTGCTCGGGCCATTCATCAGCCAGGCCGATGCCGAGTGCGGGCGCGTAGTTTTGTGTAGCGCAGACGCCATGGTGACGGCTTGCCTCGTCGATTCGCTTGACGAACTGACCTACTGGCACGCGGTGAACAATGGCCAGGTCTGCCGGGCCTTCGCTGGCGCTGATCGGGAGGGCGTGAGCCATGAGTAAGGTCACGCCTATTCGCCGCAAGGGTGCCGGTGGCCCACCTACTGCTGGCGCTCACATCGACAGCGCCAGCTATGCGCTGCTGGTGGAAACCTTGGTGGGCTTCCTGGAGCTGCGCATTACTGAGGGTGACGCAGGTCGTCACTGCTCCGAGCTGGAGCGCCTGACCAGCCAACTGGAGCGGCTGGCCAAGCGCTTCACACCGCCGCAGGGGGCCGCATGACCGACGCCACGATCCTTTTCCGTGAAGCGCTCCAGTCGGTCTATGGGCCGCTCGACTGGCTGCCCCTAGACGATGGCGATATTCACCGCTTCCACGTCCCCGGCGACAAGTCCGGCACCCTAAACGGCTGGTACTGCCTGTTTACCGATGGCATTGCCTCGGGTGCGTTCGGGAGCTGGAAGACGGGCGGCACCAGCACCTGGTGTAGCCGTGAGCCGGTGGATGCCCGCGAAGCCCAGCAGGTGCGCCAGCGCATCGAGCAGGCCCAGCGCCAGCGGGAAGCCGAACGGCAGCAGCGTCAGCTCAAAGCCGCGGACCTTGCGCAACGCTGGTGGCGTGACGCTCGCCGTGCTGATCCTGGTCACCCTTACCTGGTCACCAAGGGCGTTCGCGCCCACGGCCTGCGCCAGCGTGGTGACGACCTGCTAATTCCTCTGTATGCCGGTGGTGTGCTGGTGAACCTGCAGCGGATCGCCGCGGACGGCGACAAGCGCTTCCTGTATGGCGGGCGGATCAAAGGCGCCTATTCGCCACTGGGGCGCATCACGCCGGGCAAGCCACTGTGCATCTGCGAAGGCTGGGCGACGGGTGCCACGCTCCACGCAAGCGGCTACACGGTCGCCTGCGCGATGAACGCCGGGAATCTGAAACCGGTTGGGCTGGCGCTACGGGCCGACTACCCCGGTACCGAAATCATCGTCGCCGGCGACGACGACCGCCAGACCGAAGCTGAAGGCAAGGGCAATCCAGGGCGCACCGCCGCCCATGAAGCCGCGGCCGCGTGTGGTGGCCTGGTGACCTTCCCCGAGTGGCCAGCCGATGCGCCGCTGACCATTTCCGACTTCAACGACCTCGCCGCCTGGAGGTGCCGCCATGCGCCCGCCTGATACCAACGTCATCAACCTGCGCCCCGATGCGCCCAAGGTCGAGCCAGATCGCCCGTGCTGGGGCGTGTACGAGCACTGGGTAGCCAATGAGAAGGGCCGCAGGCTCAAGCCCGGCGTGTACTGGCACGGCTTCAAGCGCAGCGCTGGCGACGATGACAGCGACGACGACAAGGCGGACCGCCCGATCACTGACGAGTGGGTCGCCACGCCGGTGACCGTCGCCGCTCGTACTACCAACAGTGACGATGGCAGCGAGGGCCGGTTTCTGCGCCTGCTCACCGACAGCGGCCCCAAGGAGTGGATCATTCCCATGGAAGTGTTCGGCGGTAGCGGTGAGGACGCCAGGCGGACGCTGTTTGGCATGGGCGTCATCATCGCCTTGAAGAAGCGCGGCCAGTTCATGGAGTACCTGCTGGACCAGCGCCCTGCAGAGGTGTTCGCCACTACCTGCCGCCCCGGCTGGCATGAGTCGGGCGCCTTTGTGCTGCCTGGACGCACCATTGGCAGCGATAAGGTGCGCTATCAGGCCAGCGCCAAGGGCCAAAACCTGTTCAGCGTGCGCGGTAGCCTGGACGGCTGGAAGGCCGACGTCGCGGCCAAGTGCGAGGGAAACCCGGTGCTGACCCTGGCTATCGGCTGCGCCCTCGCTGGCCCGCTGCTGAGCCTGGTGGGCGTGTTGGGTGGCGGTGTTCACCTGGTGGGAGATAGCTCCAGCGGCAAGTCGCTGGCGCAGTTGATCGGCTCATCGGTATGGGGCGACCCAGGCATATTCGCCGCGTCATGGGATATGACCAAGGGCGGGCTGGAGATTGAGGCATCGAGCCGCAACGACACCATGCTGCCCCTGGATGAGATCAAGCGAGCCGACCCCAAGCGCGTACAGGAGATGGCGTACTCGCTCGCCAACGGCCAGGGCAAGGGCACCATGACCCGCGACCGAGAGGCGCGCGGAAAACTGAGCTGGCGCCTGCTGGCGCTTTCCAGCGGTGAGCGCTCCCTGTCTGAGCACGCGGCCATCAGCGGTAATGCCGCCCATGCTGGTGCTGAGCTGCGCATGGTGGATGTGAACGCCGGCACCCGTACACACCGCGCCTTCGACGAATTGCACGGCCTGGAAGGTGCCGACTTCCACCGCCAGCTCACTGTGGCCGTGGGAGCGAACCACGGCCATATCGGGCCGGCATTCGTGGAGAGGCTGCTGGCGAGTGATGACCGCCCCGGCCTGCTCGAGGACTTCGCCGGAATCCGCGCCCAGTTCGTCGAGGACAACGCCCAGGCCGGACGGGTGGCCGATCGCTTCGCGGTGATCGCGCTGGCGGGCGAAATGGCCATTGCCTATGGATTGCTGCCCTGGACGCCGGGCACCGCTCTGGCCGACTGCCAGTTGCTGTACAGCGAGTGGCTGAGCCGGGTGGGCGGCGGCAACGCCGAGGATCGCCAGATACTAGCGGGCATCCTCGACTTCATCGACAAGCACGGCAGCAGCCGGTTTTCGGACGTAGAAGATCAAACGCCAGACGCCAAGGTTTTCAACCGTGCCGGGTACTGGGAGGTGATCGGCACCAAGCGGCTGTACTTGTTCAACAAGTCCGCGCTGACCGAGGCAGCCCATGGGCACGGATTGGCGCGTGTAGTGAAAGCACTGGAGGGCGCTGGCGCAATCGCCAAGCACGACACCGACCGAGACAGCCGCAGGACCAAGAAATACCGCCTGCCTGCTGGTGGGTCTGCCCGCCTGTATGTGATCGACCCCGATGCCATGGACAGCGAAGGCGGTGGCCTATGACCGCCGTCACCACCCAACGCCAATGCCCGAATACACAGGAACCTAAAAACGTGGGGAACAGGGGGAACGGGGGAACAGCCAGTAAATTCGGGGGCTGTAGCCGTTCCCCCTTATTGAAGTGTTGGGGAACAGGGGGAACACAAACATGTTTTTGAATATAAGCGCCTGTGTTTTTCCTGATGCTTGGTTATCACTGTTCCCCAGTTTTTCGGGTGGGGAACACGTACCCCCGCTGAAGGCCCCGGAAATACAGGGTGTTCCCCGCGTTCCCCCGTTCCCCCGATTTTTTTTCACAGACACATTTGGGCGTTATGGCAATTCAAGCGAGGTGGCTCCATGAGCCTCCTTGCTGACCTGCTCCATCACATGCCGCCAAACGTTGCTGGCGCTGGCGAATCACCCGTGGCGAAACGTGCCCAGGATCGCCCACACCTGGTGCTGGTCGAGCCTGCGCAATTGCCGTCCAGCCCGTACACGAACGCCGCCAATGCCACACCCGAGTGGCGTCAGGCCCGTGACCGGTACATCAACCACGTTATGACCTGCCGGGGCTGCTATGCGCCTGGTGGTCGACATTGCGTGACCGGTGCCGAGCTGCGCGCCACCTACGACAACACGCCCATGGAGGTCCACCCATGAAGCCCACACAGACCATGCGCCTGTGCGATATCGCCCTGAAGCCAGGGGCCAGCGCCAGCACGCAGATCATCACCACCCGGCGCATCTGCCGCAACATCAACCGCAACCTCGATTCGGTCCGCGATGAGCAGCGTGCCATGCGCCGCCAGGCAGGCAAGCTGAAAGCGTTCTTGCCGTTCACCCGCCAGGCCATTGCCGATCTGGAGCAAGAGGCACAAGCGCACCGAGAGGATGAGCGCAGCAAGGCCGTGGCCGCGTTGGCCGGATTCGGCCAATCACTGCTGTTCGACCATGACGGGCTGGCCGGTGTCCTGGGATTCGACCGTATGTGCGACCTGCTGAGCGTGAACGCCGTGGAGCGCGAGCAGGCCAGGCGGGATGGCGTCACCAGCCTGGAAGGCCTGGTGTTCACCCATGCGCTGGAGGACAGCGCAGAACGCCGGGGGCAAGAGTGGAATGACGCGCCGCTGTTCAACGCCTGCCATGCGGCGATGGCGGACTTCATCAGCGAGTGCCCCAAGCATCTGCTGCCTGATCCCTTCGCACCCGGGGCACCGTTCGGGCCGAAGCTGCCACCCAAGCTGAGCGTGGTGTGAGCCATGACCACGCCAATGAAACAGGCGGATTCAGCCGCCAAGACGAAACAACGGGTTTCAGATGAGCAGCGGCACCTGGTGCTGGAGTTGCGCCGCCGTCACTCGCTGCGCGAAGTGGCCGAAGCGACCGGCCTGCCGCTGGGAACGGTGAAGACCCTGGTTTCACGCTCCGGGATATTCCGCGACAACGGGCAGCACCGCGCCATGTTCACCCTGCCGCAGATCAGCGCCAGCACCGAGACCCTACCGAGCGTGCCCGAGCTGCCGCCGCAGGAGGTGGTGAGCGGCGACAAGGAGGTGGATGCGGTGCTCTGGCTGCGCTCGATCATCGGCACCGGCCATAGCGCTCTGATTGAGCGAGCCATGGAGGGCGCCAAGAAGATCAATACGCCGCTCGATCTGCTCGAAAAACGGTACCGGGATTACCTGGTGGCCACCAACCCCGGCCACCCATTCGCCGCCATGTCGTCGTTCGGGTTCGCTGACCTGGAAGCCCTTGCCACGCGGGCCATCGAGAAGCATCAACTGAGGCAGGAGGGCGCCGCCCGCTTTGGTGATGACCTCCTGGCCGATACCGAGGCGGAATCGTTTTGCATCGATGCGCTGCGCGGGCTGGAGACTACCGGCCAATTTGGTGACTTCGACAAGGGCGAGGTAGCCGCCCGGTTCAACGCCCACCCTGAACTGCTGCCTCACACCCTGGCTGATTGCCTGTACGAGCTGGGCTACTGGGACCACCTCTACCGGCTGCGCAACGCCGTCGATCGGGACGCCAGCGACGGGCCGCCCGAGGCAACGGCACGGGATTGGTTTGTGTTCGGCCTGCTGGCGCAGATCCGGCCCCGCAACAAGGCCGAGGCGCTGACGGTGTTCCGCTACCTGATCGCCAGCCAGCGCGATGACATGGCGGAGTCTGAGGCAATTCTTTGCAACCTGATTGGAGCCGCGCCAAGAAACGCAACTGCGCGAAAACGTGGCGCGACATAGAGCAACACCACCGGGCACCAGCCCATGACCAGCGCCAGTGGCGCCCATGCGAAAGAGATATCCATGAACGATCAATACCAAGGAGAAAGCAATCTATGACCACGTTCCAAGAACGATTCACAGAGGCCTGCAAGGCCACCGACTTCGCCGACAATTCGAAGGCCATCAGCGGTTACGACGTGTGGGATGTTCGGTGTGTCCGTGATGGTAAGCACGTCGATATTGACGGCCCTTTCTTCACCGAGGACGAAGCACGAATTTCAGCTGATCTACTCCGAGGTACATTCCGCGGAGCTAGGGCCTATTCCTCCTGCCACTGTGCGGCATGGAATCCTGATCCGAAACGGGAGCAACTGATCCGTGATCAGGCTCGCATGTCGCGCGCTCTACTGGCTTGCCGACTCAATCTCCCGTCCCCCACTAACCCAACTCAGGAGACTATCTAATGGCCGCATTAGCAATCGAGTACACCCCGCGAACGACCATCATACTGGGCGGCTTTCTCGGGAAGAAATACGGAAGGAAGCACCCTTACCTTCTTTCCGGCCATGGCGACATCCGGGAAGCGACGAGGGCGATAGATGTGAATCATCCGGGGTTCGCTCAGGATCTCGCGAGAGCCAAAGCCAGGGGGCTTGAATTCGCAGTATTCCGAAACGGCAGGAATGTCGGCGAAGAGGAGTTTGGCCTAGGCGGCTGTCGCGAAATCAGGATTATTCCGGTGATCTGCGGAAGCAAGCGGGCGGGTGTTTTGCAGACGGTTATTGGAGCGGCGCTAATAGTAGGTGGTTTGGTGCTGCAACAACCGTGGATGATGCAAATGGGGGGAGCGGCTCTTATCGGAGGAGTGATCCAGGCGATTAGCCCGCAAAGCCAAGGGCTCAAGACTAGTGCGGCGCCCGAGAACACACCGGGCTATGCCTTCGGCAGCGCCCGAAACACCACTGCCAGCGGCAACCCCGTGCCGCTCTGTCTGGGGCGTCGGCGATGGGGCGGAGCTATCATCAGTGCTGGTATTTACGCTGAAGACCAAATGTAGCGGGTGTTCATTTGCGGCGGGAGCGTGATAATTTCATGCTCCTTTCCGCGCTAAGAATGGATGAAGCATGATGCGTCTTGCAGGATTAATTTTGGCTGCCGCTACTTCGCTGGCCGGTTGCGCCACCTCCCCGATCCCTTCTAACCAGGCTGACCCAGTACCAACTTCCAGGTTGACTGGATATCAGGTCAAGCCAACGACTGGTCATGGAACGCTAGTTGTTACCAGGGATACCGGGTTTACGGGGTCTGCATGCAATACGCTGGTTTACATCGATGGCAAACAATCTGCAGAAATTGGTTCTGGAGAGACCGCGAAGTTTTACCTGCCTGCTGGTGAGCGCATTATCGGAGTTAACTCAACGTCCTTATGCGGAGGCGGGCTTAAGGAGAGGTCGTTTGTGATGGATGCTGGCGCAACCAAAAAATATCGGATCTCTATTGATACCAGCATGAGCATGGACCTCTCGCCGACAGCGTTCTAGCCTGCCATGGCCTCCCTCTACACCGCGCCACGAAATGCGACCTCACAGTTTTGTGGCGCGGGACAGACCAAAGCGTCTGAGTCGGACCATATCGTCTGTCTCGCTGAGCTGGCGCCCAGGTTGTGGGAACGAGGCGGTAACCAGTTCTGGTAACCACGCCTGGTAACCAGTCTGGCCTGGTTACCGGGAGGCGTTACACGGCCACACCCGCGCAGGGGCAGTTCCGGCCAGGAACTAGTATTTGCTAACAGGGCCGGCACCCGGACGGCGGTACTGGGCCGTTCTCATGTGAACATTTGTCAACGGCTGTCCGGGTCGCTGGCGCGGAACAGATCGCCCAGCATCCAACCTGGTATCCACGAAATGAGCAGATCCAGCAGGGCGTGGCGGGCCTGGTTCGCGCAGCGCTTCACGCACGATCTTCGCGCAGTCGGAGTGCGTGATGCCGCGGAGGTACGCAGCCAGGTACGCATTCTGACGCTGGTGCTGGGCAAGTTCGCGCCGGTGGTTCGCACTTAGGTTCGCAACCCCCTATGCACGAACCTTCCGTGCGAACCTGAGTGGCCTGCCTGTTGAGAAATGTTGAGGTTGCCAGCCGGCGGTTTCCACCCTGGTTTCCACGGTAATGGAGCCTTGCCAGCGGCAACCGGTCCAGTGCTCCGAGCATCGAATGAGCACATGAAAACCACAATGCTCGCTGCCCAGCGCCAGCCAGCACTTTGACCACGCTTTGACGGAATGTGAGACAGGCATGATACGGAACCAGCACCGGGTGGGCGTCAGAGGCCCGGCCTATGCGGGAGGCCGTCAAAGTAAGGGCTTTTGCCGTCTCATACCCCCGACAGACCCCTGACGGATTCTAGACAGGCACTAGACGGATCAGGAAGCATCTGACGGCCGTAGCCCACATGGGGCGCCGCGTGCGGCTGAATTCAAGCCGTAGTCCCGTCAAGAGTTCTCAGCGCGGATTCTGGACAGGTTCTGGACGGATCGGCGCCAGCACCAGCAGGTAGAACTCCAGGAAACCAGCGGCTGGCTTAGCGCGCGGGCAACCCGATCATGCCTGGGCCGCTCGCCTCGTCCAGAATGGCCCGTACCCTAGACCTGCCCTTGACAGACCTTGACGGAAATTCTTGACCCTTCTTGACGGATTCGACCGCTGGCGCTTGAGCGGGATCGGCTGTGAGCCTTGCTGTACAGGGGCTGGCGATAGAACTGCCTGAACTTCGGTAGCGGTTGCCCTCAAGAAATTCGGTGGCCTCGTCAATGGTAAAATGCAATGAAACCTCTTAGCTCTATGAGGTTTGCCGCCGTCAAGCTATATCCGACAAAAGGGCTTTGACATTTAAAGCTCAGGGTGTAAATTTAGTACTCTTTCTAAGTTTATAGCTGGAGCTAATCATGGCCGCATTTCAGAACCCTTTCAAGCCGGGCGCGGGGCACATGCCTCCCTACCTCGCAGGTCGGGAGGACGAAAAAAAGGAATTCGCGCGCCTATTAGGTCAGAAGACCATCCTAGAGAACCTGGTGCTCACTGGCCTGCGCGGGACTGGTAAGACCGTTTTACTCGAAACCTTCAAACCTATGGCTCAGCAAGCTAAGTGGTTGTGGGTAGGTACCGACCTTTCTGAGAGCGCTAGCTTAAATGAAGGCAGTATCGCTACCCGGTTGCTCACGGATCTCTCGGTGGTGACATCCGGAGTAAAAGTTGGCGAGTTTCAAGTGTCTGAAGGGATTGGTTTTTCTAGAACTGAATCCATGGTGAGTCAAACTTTAAATTTTCAGACACTTCAGAGTATATATGAATCAACGCCGGGTCTTGTAGAAGACAAAGTTAAGCGAGTGCTGGAGATCGTTTGGAGTGCTATTGCTGGCTTGGGTGTTTCTGGAATAATATTTGCTTATGACGAAGCGCAAAATCTATCTGATCATGCGCAGAAAGATCAATTCCCCCTTTCTATGCTGCTGGACGTGTTTCAGTCAATACAGCGAAAAGGGATTCCCTTCATGTTGGCGCTTACGGGGCTACCAACGCTTTTCCCAAAATTGGTTGAAGCGCGGACCTACGCTGAGCGTATGTTTCGGGTGGTAATGCTCGACAAACTGAGCGAAAGTGCAGTTCAGGACGCGATTCGGATTCCGCTGCAAGAATGCCCGGTTAAGCTATCTGACCCCTCAATGCGGCAAATTGGGCAGCTTTCTGGAGGATACCCATACTTTGTTCAGTTTATATGTAGAGAAGTGTATGACGTATTCATACAGCAGATGGATAACGATGAGCAGATTGGCGTCCCCGCTGATGAAATTCTACGCAAGCTAGACAGCGATTTTTTTGTTGGACGTTGGGCACGGGCGACAGACAGACAACGTGAGTTGCTTGGTGTTATTGCTGAACTTGAGCATTGCGACGGCGAGTTTTCCGTTCAGGATGTAACAGTCAAGTCGAAGGAGATGCTAGAGAAACCGTTCAGTAGTAGCCACGTTAATCAAATGCTTTCGAGCCTGGCTGATTCTGGTTTGATTTATAAGAACCGTCACGGTAAATACTCATTTGCTGTGCCGCTTCTTGGTCAATTTATTAGGCGGCAAAAAGAATATATGTAATTTTAGTTTTATAAAAAGTTAGAGCCGGCGAAGGCGGCGCTTCGTCGGCTCTGTGTGAGCTGTTTAGAAGGAGCTCACCCTTGCAGTGCGGCTGCTCACGGAATGTTAGTCGTTTCCGTGACGTTAGCCCACTTTTCCGGCTGGTTTGCAAATCGCCTAGGCTGACCTCTAATGGCCGCCGGCTGACCAACCCGCCTATTTAGGTCAGCTCCAGTTATGGGGATTTATTTTGGCAGCTGTCAATCCTTGCCCATCAGCTATGGTTTCTCGACAGATGATCGGAGAGCCACGGATGCGAGAACTACAGATTGTTGCCGAGGTGCTCGAGCGCCTCAGTCATAACCAGGACGCGCTGAGGGCCTCAGTGGAGGAACTGACCAAGTGGGTTGGCGAGCGGGGATCGGATGCGGTTGTGGGTAACGTCAACGGCGCGCTGGCGACCATGGATGACAATATCGATGCCGTGCGACAGGGAATCGCAGAGCTGGTGGCTGCGAGCATCCGATAGCCCTGCAGAGCCGGCTGGCCAGCCTCGGCGAAACTACCAATATTGATCGACTCGACGAGTGCCCGTGTGTGGAAAACGACACGCTGTGCAGATGTTGACATGGTGGCCTGGCCCCTAAGGCGGTACAGCGCCGGGCAAGTGCGGGCGCCGCCGTCCGAGTGAACCATGTAGGCCTGGTCGCGGCGCGGGAGCAGACCCATGGTGACCTGATGCTGGCGGCGAAGATGCGCCAGACCGGGGCGGGCCAGCGGGTCTGACGAGAAAGAGGAGGAGCAACGAAAATGTGCAGGCGGCGCAGGTACAGCAGGTGACCGATCGGCCTGCCGTGAACTACCCGGATGCTGGGTAGTTATCAGATAATCCGGTGCCCAGCTCGCCACGTTGAGCACCATCACATCGAGGGCCGCGACATGTCCGTTATCGATTGCGACTACCTACCCCAACCGGAGCCGGTCCAGTTCCCGCCAGAGCTGGCGCTACTGATTGTCAGGAAGGCCGCTGCCATGGCCGAGGCATTCGAGAGCAAGGCGCTCGACCAGATGACCATGGACGCCAGCTGGGCACTTCGCGATGGAATGGAGCCGCGCAGGATCATCAGGCAGATGGGGCTGTAGATACTGGCAAACTTTCCGGTATCCGTTCAGACAAAGGGGTTGCTGTCATCGCAACGCCCGCCGGCGAGCAGACACGGTCGTTGGATGGTGAAGCGCCAAGCCACCATTCCGGGGTGCTGGTGCCCGGCTATACACCACCTCCCAAGCATCATCATGTTAGAGGCTCTTGGCATGGAGCTGCGTAGGAAGGATGATGGCCCTAAGCCATTGAGTTTGGAGGGAGCAACTGTGACATGAGGTCCGATGATGAAGAGTACAAGCTGTACGAGAAGATCTACCTCGCTGAGGCTGACCGTAAGGAGAAGTTAATCTCCAGGCTGAATCTGCCGCTCGCGCTGATCGTAGCCCTCTTGAGCTTCCTCTCTTACCTCCTTCCCAAGGCACCGGCGACAGAAACGACCGCGGGTATCTTTTTCTGGATTCTGTACCTAGGGGCAGGGATTTTCGTTGTCAGAGCGATGTGGCATTTCGCTTGGGCCTGGCGCGTCCGCTTTGATGACCTAGCCATACCGGTGGCCGAGAAGCTTGAGGCACATCGGAAGACGCTGATCGACTACTACGACGGAAGCGTTGAGCAGGCAAACAGCTTCTTTATGCAGATCATGATGGACTACTACGTCATGGGAGCGACGAGGAATGCCACCAACAACGATCGACGAAGCAATGAGCTCGACGGTTTGTCGAGGAACGTCATCTACGCTGTGATTTGGTCGTTGATCTCCTTCCTACCGATCTTTATATCAACCCACCCATAGGAGCACTTCATGTCCGAGCGAAAGCCGCCACCACCTCCGCCGCCACCAATGAGAAACATCAAGAGTGATGTGGAGCTGCCAAGGCGCGTACCTCCGCCGCCGCCACCGCCGCCGCCCTCAAGAAAAGGGTAATAACAAGCCCTCTTAGGAGGGCTCGTTCATGGTTCCCTGATCGGAGTACTTTTCGTTTTAGGTATATGTTTAGGTATACAGTGGTGGCATTCCGTCATCGAAGTTCCCGATTTTATTGGGTTGGAGGTGCCTGATTCGACTCCTGTCTCCGGCACCAGTTCAGGTTCCAGCGAAGGCTACCAAAATCTCTGGAACCCCCGTAAAACCCGCCTTCTGGCGGGTTTTTTCGTTATGGCGTTCCGTCGGATTCCGGCAGCTGCCAGCCGATTTAGGGGTAACGTTTGGGATAAAGTCGATTCGATAAAGGGGTTTACCCTTATGGCTCGTACTACTGCTCCCCTGACCGACACCGCATGCTGTTCGGCCAAACCTACTGACCGCCCCTACAAGCTTTTTGACGGTGACGGTCTTTACCTCCTCGTTTACCCCAACGGCCGCAAAGGCTGGCGCTTCAGGTATGTGAAACCGGATGGGCGAGAGGGGCTGACCTCGTTTGGCAACTATCCCGTCATCGGTCTCGCAGATGCTCGGCAGAGGCGTCTGGAGACTAAGCGGATGCTGGCTGAGGGCATTGATCCGATTGCGTCCAAGCAGCAGGCCAAGGCCGAGGCGGTTGTCAGAGGCCACACATTCGAGCGCGTTGCCTTGGACTGGCATAAAGAGATGTCCGTGAAGTGGGCGCCTGGCCATTCAAGGACCGTGCTGAGTCGTTTGAAGACTCACGTATTCCCGGTGCTCGGTGCACGGGCCATCGTTGATCTGGATACCTTTGACCTCATGCAACCGCTTGAGGCGATCAAGAAGCGCGGCACGATCGATGTGGCTTTAAGGGTACAAAACTATCTGCAGAGCATCATGCGTGAGGCGAAGCGGCTGCGGCTGATCACGGTGAACCCAGCATATGACCTTGAGGGCTTCATCAGCGCGCCACGAGTTAAGCATCGGCCAGCACTTCCGCTGTCTCGCTTGCCTGAGTTGATGGACCGCATCGAGAACTACAAGGGGCGTACGCTCACTCGGCTGACCGTCATGCTGTCCTTGCATGTGTTTGTCCGGTCCAGCGAATTGCGCTTCGCGCGTTGGAGTGAGTTCGACCTGAAGCGTGGCATATGGGAGATACCTGACACGCGCCCCGCGTTAGACGGTGTTCCTTATTCGACCAGAGGAACGAAGATGGCAGGTGATATCCATCTTGTCCCTCTGTCACCGCAAGCTGTGGCGTTGCTCGAACAGATTCATGCGATCACGGGGTACTTCGATCTGGTGTTCACCAGTGACGCTCGCTCGTGGAAGCCTATGTCCGAGAACACGGTCAACAGCGCTCTGCGGAACATGGGCTACGACACCAAGACCGAAATCTGCGGGCATGGCTTTCGGTCCATGGCGTGCAGTGCCTTGGTCGAATCCGGGCTGTGGTCGGAGACTGCTATCGAGCGGCAGATGAGCCACAGGGAGCGCAACAACGTTCGGGCGGCGTATATCCACAAGGCCGAGTTCCTGGAGGAACGGCGAATGATCATGAGTTGGTGGAGCGGTTACCTCGACGCGAACCGGCAGGAGTATATCTCGCCGCATGAGTTCGCGAATCAGACCGGGGCAAACGTTTCTAGCCTAAGAGCAAGGCTTGGCGCAGTCGAGTGAGCGCACGGCTTTGAAATTTCGATGATCCGCTTTTCATGCGGGTCCATCCAAACAGGGCTGCAAAGCCGCCCTGTTTGGATGGACCTCACCTAAAAAATCAAAAGCACCCAATCGGCCACTGGAAACCACGGGATTCCGTACACGCCCAATGCCATTTTCTTCCGCAAAATCCAGCGGGCGAGTCGCTTGACCCTCTCGAATTGCGGGCGTAGAAAAGACAGTGCAAAGGCTGTCGTTGACAGCACCCCAGGTGACCCGAGCCTTCAAGGTCACGCCGCTCCCACGGTGGTTCTCCCCAAGGGCGATTCGCATCCGGCAGCTCGCCCGGTCACCTCCCCGGTGATGGATGCCAACTACATTTCATGGCCCTCGTGCGCCAGACGACACTTTCTATTGCGCTGCCCTGCAGCAACCTATCCGATTGGCCGACTATTGCGCCAACCTGCGCCCGTCTCTTTCTTCTGGAAAGAGACGGGCGCTTCTAACGCTGCTGCAGCCCAGCTCGCACAGAGCTTTGCGGCATTCCCCCTCGTGACAATCGGCGTGACAAACGCCGATGGCACCAGCAACAGCGCTGTAGATGATGGTGCCGCAGACCAAGGAATGGACTGCACCTGACTGACAGTCAGGCATGCCCCGGTCATCGCATTGCTGCTTGCACCTGGCTCAGGATCTTCAGGCGCTGGTCTCGTCAGCCAGTACTGCCTCCACCCGCCCACCGGTAACAGTGTTCAGGAGGCCAGATCATGAGATGCCTTTGCTCCCGGACGTAAGGAGCCGCCAGTCCCGCGAAGAGGACATTCCCCACAGGTCGCAGGGGCCTTGATCCCTGATAACACTCAACATTCTTGGCGGGATGACGTGGGGCGAGGATCGGAGAACGGCAGAGGAGGTGACTGACATGGTATTGGTGGGTAGACGCGATGGTCGTAATTTCGGCCACGGCAGGCAACTGAGCTACGCAGGGCCACAAGTGCTGAAAGACATGTTCGGTAGCGGTCATTACGGCACGGTCAAAGGGCACTTTGATCGGTAGCAGGCATTCGTGAGGTGGTGCCGTTCCGAACAGGGCCCGGTATCAATGATGCGCGGCAGATTGATCGAAATGTGTTGGCCGACTACGCGACGTATCTGAGCAGCGTGATTGCTCCATGCGGTGTTTGTGATATCTCTTTTCGTACAGAACCTAGGCACGGAAAACCAGTCTGCACTTCAGGCCGCGCCTTGGGCCCAGGCACTGCTCCCAGTGCACATGCCGACCGTTTTTCATGGAATTTTTTCCTTTAAAATCATTGATATATCGTCGATCTGGATTGATGAGTCTCAGGAAAAACCTGGGCGAGAGCTAGGATAATTGAGCGTCCTTCTCTTTCGGTAACGCCGCCATGCAAAAGTCAGTGACACAGACTACAAGCAATAGAGCCCCGAACGGCGAACACTCCCACCCGACGTATAGACTGCTCCAGCCCCCTTGCCTTGAAGCACAAGCAAAGACAGAATGATGGCCAAACGTCATCTATGTTTTGAAGGCATAAACATGCTTGCAAAATTCATATATTTATCGAGCTTGACAGCATGCACACCCTATTTGCAGCGAGAAATTAAAAAGTCTGAGTATGCGCTTGAGCCTTCTCGCGCCACTGACCAAATGACAATAGAAATTACGCTTCTGTAAAAAGTTATTAGATCCAAGCCAGAAATGTAAGGATATAGATATATGGCTGAAAATGAACACATTGCTAAACAAGCTGAGAACTTAGCAAGCGATTTATTTGCGGAATTCTTTTGGGATCGGGTAGGCCCTACCAACCACGACTGGCCTTGCGAAGCACAAGTAGAGCATGAGGTGACAACACATCCGTGCGATGTCGTGTACTACTATGACGAACCGTACTCAGCTCAACGAACCTATGTTCACTGCGACCTCAAGAGCTACGCAAAAGGTTCGATCAAGTCGCCAGCTATCAAGGCAGCGTTGATTAGCCTAGGCAAACAAATTGCGTGTGCTGACAAAAGTGCAGACTGGCAAGAAAAGCATGCTCATGACAATGTAACCTACTCAATCTGCGGCTTACTATTCGTATACAACCACGATGGCGAATACGATGCAGATTTCAATGCCTCATTATCCTTCATAGCAAATGAAAGCTTACAACTTCCGAAAGGAAAGCGAGTTTTCGTCCTCGGGCCAAAAGAAATTTTCTGGCTCGACAATGTCAGCAATGAAATCCGGCGCATGCGGGGGAAACGAGTTCCCGAATTACCAGGGCAAGAGCATTGCTACTATTATCACCCCCAATTAGTGCGCAAAGCTAACCTGCAAGTAAAAAAAGCCAAAGGTGCAACACTCGAGACACTAACCTCCCCGGTAATAATCTTAGAGGCTCGAGATCCTAAAGGCACTGCTCAGAGAAAGGTGGTAATATTTTACTCTCGAAAAGGTGAATCTAGCGACGAATTCATTTATCTTATCGACATCCTAAGAAAGTATGAGCTCCTAGACGAGAGGACCGAAGTAAAGATAAAAACTCTCAACCCCTCAGAGAACTCATCACCAACTTTCCAGAAATCACAACAACAGTATATTGAGGGATTGGCAGGCACGAGCACCGACCTGGGCGAGTATGTGCTTGCAATAAAGTATGAGCCCATCAGCGAAATAAAAACCTCCTACTCTACAGTAGACCTGGGAACCTGGTCATGAATGACTACTTAAATCACATTAGCGCTAATGACAATGACATCTACGACCTCTTAATTTCCGGAAAACAACGCATGACAGTCGCTGTTTTGCGTGAGCTGCTTAAGGATAGAGGGATTTTCTGCTCGACAAAAGATGAGCGGGATGACCTGTGCGACTACATAGCGATGCTTCCTCATGGCTTCCATGATATTGAAGCGATAGTTGATAAGCGAGAGCCTCCGGGGCGGCGAGAGAAAACAACAAATATCCAGTTTGGAAATGAGATCCCTATTGAAGATATAAGGGCCGCAGTAGAAGCCTACATCAAAGAAACAGGCCCAAGCGAAGCAGTCACACATAGAATCGTAAAGGATGGTGGCTACGCAATAAAAGTCGAGTACGACGAATTTAATCACAACCGAACCAAGCTTCTCCAGCGTGAGCGTAATGAGGCAAAAATTGATTTCTTAGTCGAGGGTGGGAAGACGATCGTTCGCCTGCCTGCCACAGACAAAGCAAAACGTGTAGTTGAAGCAATCAAAGAGTGTGTAGAGCAACGCCGGAAGGCTCCGCTCAATCAGGAAAAAGTAGAGCTATCCGAGCTGGCAACACCTGAATTGCGGTCGAAATTTTTCACATCGCTAATCTCGCAACTTCCGGGCTTTAAACTTCGAAACGTTATGAATCTCAAAGTATCCTCACTCAACAGAGGAGAAGAGGCCAACGATTCGCTAGATTTAGATATAGAAACGGCTGAAAGCGAAGCAGGCATGGAAATGTTCGCCGTAGTCCACAGTATGGCTTTGAGCGGGCAAAATCTTGTTCAGTCCAAAGAATACAAAGAGCTAAGCCAGCGTGGATTTTACATCACTCACATTTCGTGGAAATCTGAGCAAATTCAAAACCCACCCAACATAATTCGCTTTGAAGCCGGCTTTGAGGACAAGCAGAACTGCTTAGGATTTAGGTACGGCGTGCAGGGAGAGTTCAAATATCACAAAGGTGCGCATCGTAAGACCATGACTGCCGTGGACACTATTGACCGGGCCAAGTATTTTTCGATAATTGAACAAACAGCCCTCAAAATCAAGAATGAGTTAATCTCCGAGTCGGAGGCTTAATATCATGCGCTATCGATGGATGGATATAGACTGGCCTTGCTCTATCGATCAGTTGGCGGCACGCATAAAATCCCTGAGCTTCAGCGATACGCAGCAGCACGGATTTATCATAGATAAAATTCGTAGTGGGGAATTATCGGCAAGGTATATTGAGAAAATCACCTATACCGACACAGTCACCGACCCATTCGGCAATGAAACCGTCTTTGATCGCACCGAATACAGAGAGTCTGCTTTCACAGTATCCAACGAGTCACCCACACTCGAGCTAATCAACCCACCACGCAGCGTACAAGCTCTGCTTAATAGATTTTCAGAAATAACAAATTTCAGAATAACCATCGAACCACTTAATATTGATGTAACGTCCTGGGCTACGGAGACCTTAGCTACAAACAACCTCTCCGGCAATTTAGACATGATTCAAATATCCAAGCTTGAACTCAAGAACAAAGCACTTGCCAAAGTTCTTATCTCAGGCGACACAAAAATACAAGATGCGTGCTCAGACCTAGTTGGAGAGAGGAAATACGCAGTTGAGAAAGTTAGAGTCCGTCTCAGCGGCCAATACTCTGGAACGATAGTTTTATCTAACACAGGGGCAGCGACTATCAGCCTGAACGACGTAGATGAATCACTTAGCAACGTGTTGCGAGAATCCTTAATACGAACTCTTGCGAACAGCAGTCGATGAGGCTATCCACCCTGGGAACGCTCAGCTCTAACTGAAACTAGAAAATTTAGTGGGCCTTGTATCAAACTTAGTGTTCGGCAGAAAGGCTTCCGTATTGCAAAGTAGCAGGCTGGCCATTATTTTGACATGATTGTCGAAGAGCTAGAGCTAGAGTTCGGCGTAGCTCGCTGCTTTACGCAGCATACGGCGATTGTAGGCTGTACTAAGCGATTCAGTAAGCACCAGCAAGCCTACACGACTATAAATCCGAGGACAGCTAACTATCGCACTGAGGGAACAGAGGTTACGAATGGATATTTATAGCTGGAACGACATTAGCCCTTCGAATTTTAAAAAGTACCTATTAAAGGATGGGTATAAAAAGAGGGGGCAAACTCCGACCGGAATATACAACACCATCATGAAAATGACCGTGGATGATTTAGGACTCGCAATTTCCAAGGCAGGTATAGCTTTAGAGGTTTTTACCAAAAAAAACAATGCAAACGAAATACTTTTATTTCTAGAACTCCTCGCGCGCTGCTACTTCATGCTGTCCGACCTGACAAAAGTATCAAAGACAATCAGGAAAATCACCAAGCTAGCTCACCCGTCCTCAAAGAGCGTAGCACTTGAGCTTACACAGCTCATGATCAGTCACCCCGAAGACTTTGGGATCAGCTATGACAATCATCCTAATGTTTTTAAAGAAGCGGCCATCATACTGCATCACTACAACGAAAAGGAAACAATTGCAGAGCTACACTTGAAATCTGCAATTATTTATTCACATCATGGAGCTACACAAGCAGCCTATAGAAACATTGCTGATGCAGAAAGACTAAGCGATGAACTTCAATCGCTATACTTGAAAGCCAAATGCTACGACACAGCGACGATAGTTTCCTGTGCAGATGGCGACTTCGATGATGCGATAAAGTTTGGACGACTGAGCTTGCGCCTCTACCGGGAAACAGGTATGGCCTGTCCAGCCAGATTATATTCTAACATCGGCATGGCTCACATGAATAAAGGACATGCCAAGGTAGCAGCTAAATATTTTGGACGCGTACTTAATACAGAAAAAATAACCACTACAGCTAAGGTAGGGGTTATGATAAATATGATCGATTGTTTCCGCAGGCTAGCGGATTTTGACAAGGCTCAAGAGATGATTAAGTCTGCAAATGAAGCTCTTGAGGATCAGGATTTCCCTGAAGAATCTCTAGGCTTATCCATTAGCGCAGCAAAAGTGGCAGCAGAACAGGGTGATATTAATCGTCTAGTTCAAGATTTAAAAAAAGCCTCAACTGGCATAGATGAAATGCTGAAAGGCTCTTTGCGCTTACATCATAGGCGCGAAGTGCGCGCGCGCTACTTTGTCAATATGGAAAGTCTTTTATCCTACTTGCCGGAGCATGGTGAAGCCACTGCATCACTGCCACCATTACTTGCAATACGCGGTAATGCAATGGCAGATTGGCTAGCTATTCTTGAGTGGGCTGAGAAACTCAAAGGGCGTATCAGCGACTCACTTGAAGGCAAAGTTAATGACATCCTTCTCCGCATTCGAGATTTCGGCGCCCCACATATTATGGGATTTCAGGAAAAGTATGACGACGCGTGGGAAGTAAGAAATCCAGTTACCGCATGGGATGAGCTGTCCCAAATATGCAGAGAATTAAAGTTATCGGGGCTGGAACTTCCGCTCGATCATGCCAACACATGCAGCCAACTTAAACTTTGCCAGAGTAGACTGTCGGAAGGTCATTGTTTAGTTTTTACCACGAAATCAGAAGGAAAAACTAAAATCTGGGCCTTCATAGCTGAGAACTACTGGCGAACGGAAGTGTGCGACGAAATCATAAATGAGTGGCATGCTGCTCAATTACAATACGCGACAGAGAATATCAGTCGAGCCACCTTTACATCTGCGCTCAACATAATCCTCACTGTGTTGGCTGAAAAACTAGACCCTATCATTGAAAAAATAGCACACTTTAAATGTCGATCTGTTCGATACATAAGCGACAGCAGACTTGATCTTCCAATGACACAACTCGCATTAAGAAACCCTCGGCTTTCCTCGCGAATGCTAGCGGGAGAGTTCCATGTGAGAACAGTCCCGTGCCTCACTGAGTGCAAGAGTGATAATGGCAGCCTTAAATCTGTCGTAGCTATCTCAGATCCAGGAGAAGACTTGGTTCTCGCACCATTTGAGGCGAGTGCATTCGCGGATAGTGCAGGCCTGAAACTTTCAGAAAACATAGTCGCTGACAGTAAGGGCGGATTGACCAAGCTAATTGGGTCCGATGACATTGTTATTGTCTCGACTCACGGAAGCTCACTTGAACTATTCACCGATGCTTACTTTGCAAAACTTGGCTCTCTAGATACAAGTCATGTTATTTCAGTTGACTCACTTCAGCGGTCAGCACCTGAATTTAAGGCGAAGCTTGTTATTCTTAATGCTTGCCACTCTGGCTCAAAGTCAACCAGGAATTATCAGAAAAGCTTCAAAACTAATGACTTTGTAACTATCCCTACCCTATTCCTTCTTAATAGAAAATCAATCTCACTGGCCAGTGACTGGAAGGTCAGTGACACTGCCAGTTTTATGATATCTTGCCTGATGGGAGAAAACATAAAAGACGGGTTCAATCCTTACAGTGCAGCTGCACGTACCATTAGCCAATTACCTAATTTGACGCTACCCACAGTTTTATCCAAACTTAAAGAACACCTACCAGAATCCGCCTATACGAAGGTTGAAAATAGGTTAAGCCTCGCTCCCGAGAAGGGTATGTTCCTACACCCCTATTTTACAGCAGGTTTGGCGATCTACGGTCTTTTGTGAATTATTTGAGCTAGGCTTTGTACGAAATCCCGAGAAATCCAATCGTTGCCCTTTGAACGCCGAGATTTTGTAGAGCCCCCCCGCCATCGACGGAAAGGAATTCTGTGATGGAAATTCGCGTTCACATTGTCCAATGTTGGTCGATAGTTGCCATCCCCTTGAACATCCTGAGGCTAGCTTTGGCGAATGGATGACTGAATGCTTCAGCGCATTTCATCATCCTGTCAGGGTTTTTCACAGGGGAGGGAGCCTGGGAATAGGCTGAGGATAAGTTTAGAGATAAAGAGTTGCACCCTTCAGAATAATATCCATTAAATTCATGGCCTTTCGTATAGGTTCGACTCCTGTCTCCGCATCAGATATCAGATGTCCAGGAATTCAAGACTGTCTACTAAACACCTAACAAAGCCCGCCTGGTGCGGCTTTGTTGTTTCTATCTTCCTCGTTTCCTCTTAAGGAACAGGACGTTGCGGCCAAAATGCCTTGCTCGGACTAGCGAGGGCTCGTCAGCTTGGCCTGACAGGCTTCTGCCCTAGCCATAGGCCGCTCCGATGTCAACGTCTAGCTAGGTCGCGGTGTTGGCTCGGAGCCTGCGTTTTGACAAGTTGCTCACCCCGGACTTCACTCCAGTAATCACACATTCGAAAGGCAGAGGGGGCAGCATGGTTTGGGAACTCAGGCATGACCCAGACGAATACATCTCGATTATTGCTGAAGTCTTTTACGATCCTGCCCGCCGCAAGAATGGCGTCCGTCCTGCGAGTGGCGAACCCTTCCCACAGAACATGAAGATCGAGTGCGCGCGGAAGATCAGGGACTACCCGGTCGGCACGAAGGTGAAACTGCGAGTCGTGGAAACCACCAAGGAGGACAGTCGCCCGTTCCTCTACAGCAGCTACAAGTGGAAGCATGAGCTTGTGTAGGTATCCTGTCGGCGTGTCGCTGGCGTCGATATTACCAGCCAATGTCGGGCGAGGGAGGTGGAAGTAAACCCATTCAGGATGGCGTTGTTACGCTAGGAATGGCTTTCGGAGTCGTATCACAAAAACACCACTGCATCGATCAGTGGCTAACTCTAAAGACTCGCATCAACTAATAGCTCAGAAGGCTTGCACCCCACCGCAACTGCAATCCGCAAGATGTTCAGGAACGTGACGTTCCTTTCCCCTCGCTCGATTTTCCCCATATGCGAACGGTCCACGCCTGCCGCGTCGGCCAGCGCTTCCTGGGACAACGCAAGCGCCAGGCGTCGAGCCCGGATCGCTGCGCCGAGCTTTTTCAGACTGCCATCGGTATCGAGGGTTGCGGAGATTCTTGCCATGGAAAGAATCGTCCCGTTATGATGCCTATATGACCACGGTATTTACGGCCCATTCGCGCATTGCCTGGTGGCCTATACCGAGCTTCTTCCTCCCCTCTATCCAGCAAGCTGCGAAGCAGGTATCCCCATGACTGACCAAGAACGCTTGTCCACCATCCAACGCTACGCCTGGACCCTCGAACTACTCGGTGAAGCGCTCGTCCAGCATGACGAGGTGCTGGAGTGCGAGCACAACCCGCAGCTGAGCTTTCGCAACACGGCGGGTATTCATCAGGCCATCCGGATCATCAGCCAGTTGGCCAGTGAGCAGTGTGGAAAGTTGCTCAAGTCTGACGGCTGATTACTGAGCGCAGACTGTCTCCATTGGCCACGAATTTAAATAGAACCGCTCTATATCGCCATGCCCATCAAACCGCAGTATCCCAACGTTAATACACGAAATAAAAAATAACAATTATCATTGACTAATGGCCATTTGACACTATTTAAAGCTGTGCCTATAAACCCTTGCGGTCTTTTTTTGTTAAACAAAAACTGTTAAGGGGAAAGCGGCATGGATCAGGATTTTCACTTCTACGGTACTTACCACTCAGCACTGTGCGGCGGCTTCAACAAGGACGATGCAACCCTTATTGCCAAGGCAGCCAACTTCATCGACTTCTTCAGCGAGAGCACCTATGCCTCTTACTGGAGCCTGGTCAGCGACACCCAAAAATCTGCCAAGTACAACGTCGTCGCCAAGATGGACAACCCTCGCTACACCTACCAGGGCGGGCTGCTGGGTACGATGGGGGAGCCTGAAGATGGCCTGTGGTGCTCGTACCACTTCATCCCCGGCAACTACAACGACCCGGCCGGCACGCCCAGCCGAGAAGAAACCCATGGCGCTGAAGTGGCCAACTACCTGCCCAAGTTCATCAAGCGCGACACCTTCGGCGGCGAGCAGATACTGAGAAAGTACAACGCCAGCAAGGTAAAGGATCTGCAATACGGCAAGATGCTCAACCGGCCGCAAAGCGCACTCTCGCGCAGGCTTGTTCAAGATGCAGTGCTCTGCGCCACCGATGACGACCGGCTGGAGAAGATCATCAGCCTGGCCATCGGTGGGGCAGAGGTGCTGAAAGACAATCGCGCAGACGTGCTGCGCAGGTTCAGGCTGATCCTGCTGGGGGTCAGGGCGCATGTGATCGCCGACACCTGGGCCCACCAGGACCACTGCGGCCTCGACAACGTGATGAACACCTACTGGGATGCGGACTACGACCCGGACTCCTGGGAATGGTCCAAGATGGGCTACGGCCCACAGGCCATCTATTACATGGACGGCTCGTCGAAAAACTGGAACAGGAAAGTCCTGAAATCATCCGACACCAAGGGCGTGCCGTTCGCGAACCCCAACTTCGAAGCGGCCCCCAGCGGTACCAGTTATCTGGGGCACGGCTGGCTCGGGCACTTCCCCGACTACAGTTTCGCCAAGTTCAGGTACAAGCCTTGCTGGTCCAACCCCAAGCAGATGGTCGAGCGCGATAACCCCAAGGAATATGAATCCGCCTGGCTCGAGTTGACCAGTTTGTTTTGCCAAGTAAAAACAGGCAGGAAGTTGCAGTTGGATGACCGCATCAAAGACGAAATGAGCAAAGCCCGCCAGGCCATCGAGGCCCCCTGCGACCTTACCAAGGGCACCTCGGGAAGAAAGAGTTCGGAGCTCGCCTGGAAGCGCATTCTTACCGAAAAGCCAAGTTCGGAAATCAATGTGGACCTGGAGCCTGACACCCATGCGGTTCTGGAGGGCATGGTCCAGATCAGTACCGAGATCCATCGCTTCGGCACCAACTACGTGAATATCCAAAGCGATCTGTACCTGTTCCAGATTGCTGCCGACTATCACTTCCAGTTCGTGAAGCACTACGTTCAGGCCAACGATATCTATCACTTCACAAGCTCGTGGTCGCGGCAGCGGAGTACGTTGTCGGATGCCATCGTGAACCTGTTCGAGTAGCGCCGGATAACGGCTATCAACCCCCCGGCGCGATGCCGGGGGGCTTGCCGTTCGGCACCGTCGCGCCATCCGCCCCTTGCATTCGCCCAAGGGTCAGGAATATAGTTGACTGATTACTCAGTCTTCTTAAGCGAACCTCCCTCCATGGCACGTCCCCTCAGCCCCGAAAAACGTGAAGCCTTGCTGTTGTCTGCGATGCAGGCAGTCGCCGAGCTGGGCGTGATGGCCAGCACGTCGAGCATCGCGCGGCGCGCCGGGGTTGCCGACGGCACCTTGTTCACCTACTTCAGCAGCAAGGAGGTGCTGTTCCAGGAGCTCTACCTGCACCTCAAGCAAAGCCTGGTGACGGCCATGATGTCGGACTTCCCGGCCCAGGCCGACTACCGCCAGCGCATGGAGTACATCTTCAATCGCTATGTCAGCTGGGGCCTGAACAATGCCCTGGAGCGCGTGGTGCTGGCACGGCTGTCGGCGTCGGGGCAGGTAACCGCAGACACCCGCGCACTGGGCGCGCAGCCGTTCCAGGCCGTGTCCAGGACGATGGAGGGCGGGGTAGAGGACGGCGTGCTGATCGATGCCCCGATCAGCTTCATTTCTTCCGTGATCGAGAGTATCGCCACCACCACCATCGAACACATCGAGAAGTCCCCGGAGGAGGCCGACAGCCACCGCCAGCTGGGCTTCCATATGCTGTGGCGCGCCATTACGGCGTAAAAGCCTTGCCTTTTAACTGAGTGATTAATCACTCACAATTTGTAACAGGAGTATCTTCATGGCTGTTCAAAAGTGGTTCATTACCGGTGCTTCGGGTGGCCTGGGCCTGGCCCTTACCGAAAAGGCGCTGGCCCAGGGGCATACCGTGGTCGCCGCAGTGCGTCGGGTCGAGGCGATGCAGGCGTTGCAACAGGCGTATCCAAAGCGCCTTCATGTGGAAGCGCTCGACGTGACCGACCGCGAACAGGTACGCGCCGTTGCTGCCCGCCATCCCGATGTGGAGGTGGTGGTCAACAACGCGGGCGGGGCGGTGATCGGTGCGATGGAAGAGATGACCGACGCCGAAGTCGAGCAGCAGATCGCGCTCAACCTGATGGCGCCGATACAGGTCACCCGCGCCTTCATGGCGGCGATGCGCGCACAGCAGCGCGGTACCTTCATCCATGTCAGCAGTGTCGGCGGCCGTACCGCCTACCCGGGCGGCTCGCTGTATCACGCGGCCAAGTACGGTCTGGAAGGCTTCGCCGAAGCGGTGGCGCAAGAGCTGGCCGAGTTCGGCATCAACACCCTGATCATCGAGCCAGGTTCGATCAAGACCGGCTTCGTGGCCAACATCCGCTGGACCGAGCAGCTCGACGCCTACAAGGGCAGTGCGGTCGGCAACCTGCGCGGGTGGATCGAACAGCATGGCGAAGACACCGCCTCGGGCGACCCGCTGAAAATGGCCGACGCCATCTACACCCTCAGCCAGCTGCAGACACCGCCGCTGCGCACCGTGCTCGGCGGGGATGCCTATGCGGCGCTGGAGGCCGGCTATGCCCGCAGCCTGGCGGACATTCAGGCACAGAAGGCGCTTGCCGAGTCGGTGATGCTGGAAGGCAAGGCCGGCTTTCGGCCCGAGTGAGCAGCCCCCTCTTTTACGTTGCCCATGCGCCGCGTCGGCGCTTTGAAAAGGTTGAATGATCATGTCTGAAGTCTGGTTGATTACCGGTGCGTCCCGAGGCCTGGGGCGCGCCATTCTGGAGGCGGCGCTGCACAGCGGCGCCAAGGTGCTGGCCACTGCACGCGACATCACACGCTTCGTCGAGCTGCAGGCGCAGTACGGGGCCAACCTGGCCACGTTCGAACTGGACGTGACCGACGAACAGCAGGCCAGGCACGCCGTGGCCGAGGCCGTGCGCCGTTTTGGCCGGCTGGATGTGCTGGTCAACAACGCAGGCTTCGGCCATATCCAGCCGTTCGAGCACATCCCCACCGATGATTTTCGCGCCGAGGTCGAGACCAATCTGTTCGGCGTGGTCAACCTCACCCGTGCGGCCATCCCGGTGATGCGCGCCCAGGGCCGCGGCCATATCTTTCAGGTGTCATCGGCCGGCGGTCGCATCGCAAGCCCGGGCCTGTCGGCCTATCAGGCGGCCAAATGGGCCGTGGGCGGGTTCAGTGACGTGGTCGGCAAGGAGGTCGCGCCGTTCGGCATCCAGGTGTGCACCCTGGAGCCCGGCGGCATGCGTACCGACTGGGGCCATCAGGCCCGCAACACGCTCACCGAGCTGGCCCCGGACTACATGGCGTCGATGGCCGCGTTCAAGGCCTTGATCGAGTCCTACGTGGGCAACGAAGTGGGCGACCCCGAGCGCATTGCGCAGCTGATCGTGGCGCTGGCCGCTCGTGAAGGGCTGCCGTCGCGTCTACTGTTGGGGTCGGACGCCTTGTATGTGGTGGAGGTGGAAGAGGCCGCCCGCAGCGAAGCGATGCAGCGCTGGAAGCCGGTCAGCCTCGCGGCCGATTTCGGCACGGCACCGCCGCAATGGCCGTCGGCATGAAGCCGGCGCACCCTTCAGACTGAGCGAGGCCAGCCTACGCCATGAACATAGTGATCTTTGGTGCATCCGGCATGATCGGCAGCGGGGTGCTGCGCGAATGCCTGGCGGCGCAGGATGTGGAGTCCGTTCGCTTGATCGGGCGCTCACGCCTGAACGCCCAGCACCCCAAGCTCCGGCAGGTGGTCAGGCCGGCCTTCGCCGATAACCCGTCCACGCTGCTCGACGACGACCTGCGCGATGTGGATGCGTGTTTCTTCTGCCTGGGCGTTTCGGCGGCGGGCATGACCCAGGCGCAGTACACCCACATGACCTACCGCCTGACCCTGGCGGTGGCCCAGCGCGTGTGCGAGCTCAACCCGCATGCCACCTTCATCTACGTCTCCGGGGCGGGCGCCGACAGCAGCGAAACCAGCTCGACGATGTGGGCGCGGGTGCGCGGCATGACGGAGAACAGCCTGCTGCGCCTGCCGTTCAGGCGCGTGCACATCCTGCGCCCGGCGGTGATTCAACCGTTGCACGGTGCCACCTCCAGAACCCGCGCGTACCGTGTGTTCTACCGGTTCACCGGCCCGCTGCTGAGCCTGGCGCGTGCGCTGTTGCCCGAAAAGGTGCTGAGCACCGAGGTCATCGGCCAGGCAATGCTGTCGATCGCCCGCCATGGTGCCACCCAGCCCGTGCTCGATTCGGCGCAGATCTACCACACGGCCTTGCGCGAAAAACCGGCCCCCAACTGCGGGTGACGCGCTGGGGAGGTTGATGGCAGGCGCTGAAAAATCCGGTTGCAGATAACATATGGATATCCGTATATTCGGTTATCCATATGTAAGGGCCGCCCACAATGATTACCCCACCCGAGCTGTTCAAGAGCCTGGCCGACGAAACCCGCGCTCGCGCTGCACTGCTGATTGCAGAGCAGGGCGAGCTGTGCGTGTGCGAGCTGATGTGCGCCCTGGGCGACAGCCAGCCCAAGATCAGCCGTCACCTGGCGCAGCTGCGTACCAGCGGCCTGCTGCTCGACCGTCGCCAGGGGCAGTGGGTGTATTACCGTCTCAACCCGCAACTGCCCGGCTGGGTGCACGACCTGCTGCAGGTGACGCTGCGCGCCAATGCCGACTGGCTCAAGGACAACACCACACGCTTGCACAACATGGACGGGCGCCCCGTTCGTGCTGCTGCCTGCTGCTGAGCCAGGAGCGCGCCGATGCTGACTGCCATCGCTGTTTTCCTGCTCACCCTGACCCTGGTCATCTGGCAACCCCGCGGCCTGGGCGTCGGCTGGAGCGCCAGCCTCGGCGCACTGCTGGCCCTGGCGCTGGGCGCGGTGTCGCTGCACGACATCCCCACGGTGTGGGCGATTGTGTGGAACGCCACCGCCACCTTCATCGCGATCATCGTCATCAGCCTGCTGCTCGACGAGGCCGGCTTCTTCGAATGGGCAGCCCTGCACGTGGCCCGCTGGGCGCGCGGCAACGGGCGCCGGCTGTTTGCCTTCATCGTGCTGCTGGGCGCTGCGGTCTCGGCGCTGTTCGCCAACGATGGCGCGGCGCTGATCCTTACCCCTATCGTCATGTCGATGCTGCTGGCGCTGCGTTTCTCCCCGGCTGCGACCCTGGCGTTCGTCATGGCCGCAGGCTTCATTGCCGACACCGCCAGCCTGCCGCTGGTGGTCTCCAACCTGGTGAACATCGTCTCGGCCGATTACTTCGGCCTGGGCTTTGGCGAATACGCGGCGGTGATGGTGCCGGTGAACCTGGTGAGTGTGGCGGCCACCTTGCTGGTGCTGTTCCTGTACTTTCGCCGCGACATACCGGTGGTGTACGAAGTACAGGCACTGAAGGCGCCGGTGCTGGCGATTCGCGACCGCGCCACCTTCCGCGTGGGCGGGGGCGTGCTGGTGGCGCTGCTGGTGGGCCTGTTCCTGCTCGAGCCGCTGGGCATCCCGATCAGCGCCGTGGCGGCGGCCTGTGCAGTGGTGCTGTTCATTGTCGCTGCGCGCGGGCATGTGATCTCTACCCGGCGCGTGCTGCGCGAGGCGCCCTGGCAGATCGTGGTGTTCTCGCTGGGCATGTACCTGGTGGTGTACGGCCTGAAAAACGCCGGCCTTACCGACCTGCTCACCCAGTTGCTGGACCGTCTTGCCGCCTATGGCGTGTGGGGCGCGTCGCTGGGCACCGGGCTGCTTGCCGCAGTGCTGTCCTCGGTGATGAACAACCTGCCCAGCGTGCTGATCGGCGCGCTTTCGATCCACGCCAGCGAAGCACAGGGTGTGGTGCGCGAGGCGATGGTCTACGCCAACGTCATCGGCTGCGACCTGGGCCCCAAGATCACTCCCATCGGCAGCCTGGCCACATTGCTCTGGCTGCATGTGCTGGCGCGCAAGGGTACGCGCATCACCTGGGGCTACTACTTCAAGGTCGGCCTGCTGCTGACGGTGCCTGTGCTGTTGATCACGCTTTCGGCCCTGGCCCTGCGCCTGAGCCTTTGACCATTCTGCCTGCCAAAGGGAGTACACCACCATGCGAGTTCTGTTCATGTGCACGGCCAACAGCTGTCGCAGCATCCTCTGCGAAGCGATGTTCAATCACCTCGCCCCGGCGGGCTTCGAGGCGCTGAGCGCCGGCAGCTTCCCCAGGGGGCAGGTGTTGCCGCGCAGCCTGCTGACCCTGCAGCAGGCCGGCATCAGCACTGCGGGCCTTAGCAGCAAGGGCAACGAGGCCTTCGCGGCCAACCCGCCGGATATCGTCATCACCGTGTGCGACAAGGCCGCAGGCGAGGCGTGCCCGGTGTTTTTCGGCCCGGCGCTCAAGGCCCACTGGGGCCTGGCCGACCCTTCCGAACAACCCGGCACCGACGACGAGGTGGAGGCGAACTTTCACCATGCCCTGGCGCGTATCGAGCGTCGCTGCCGGGCGTTTTTCGCGCTGCCATTCAGCCAGCTCGATGCCCACGCGCTCAAGCGTGAACTCGACCGCATTGCCACGCTCTGACCCGGAGGCCCCATGCACCACGACCTGCCCAACCTCGACCCGAGCCTGTTCGAAGGCCTGCCTACCGCCCTGCAGGCCGGCGAGCGAAAGCCGCGCATTCTGTTGCTGTACGGCTCCACCCGCGAGCGTTCCTTCAGCCGGTTGCTGACCGAGGAGGCCGCGCGCCTGCTCCAGCATTTTGGCGCCCAGACGCGCATCTTCGACCCCAGCGGCCTGCCACTGCCAGACGACGTACCGGTGGAGCACCCCAAGGTTCAGGAACTGCGCGAGCTGGTGCTGTGGTCCGAAGGCCAGGTGTGGTGTTCGCCTGAACGGCACGGCGCGATGTCGGCGGTGTTCAAGGCGCAGATCGACTGGGTGCCGCTGGCCCTCGGCGCCATTCGCCCCACCCAGGGCAAGACCCTGGCCGTGATGCAGGTGTGTGGCGGTTCGCAGTCGTTCAACGTGGTCAATCAGCTGCGCGTGCTGGGGCGCTGGATGCGCATGTTCACCATCCCCAACCAGTCGTCCGTGCCCAAGGCGTACATGGAGTTCGACGAGCAGGGCCGCATGAAGCCCTCGCCGTATTACGACCGGGTGGTGGATGTGATGGAAGAACTGGTCAAGTTCACGCTGCTGCTGCGCGACAGCCAGGCGCACCTGGTGGACCGCTACTCCGAGCGCAAGGAAACGGCGCAGGCGTTGTCCGATCGCATGCGCCAGGCGTCGATCTGACGCCAGGGCGCAACCGGCGGGCAGCCCTCAGGCAGCCCGCTCCAGCGCCCCCAGCAGGTCGACGAATTCGCGCGACAGCTTGTGCCGCGGTGCCATGTGCACCAGCGGCACCGACAGCTCGTGGGATTCGCGCATCTTCACCGAGCTGCTCAGGTACACCGGCAGCACCGGCAGGCCCTCGGCCAGCAGTTCGTCCACCAGGCTCTGGTGCAGCGCGGTGCGCGCGACGAACTGGTTGGCCACCACGCCTTCCACCTGCAGTGACTCGTTGTGGTCCTGGCGCAGTTCTTCCACCTGCTCGATCACGCTGTACAGCGCCTGGCGCGAAAAGCTGTCGCAATCGAACGGAATCAGCAGGCGGTCGGCGGCCACCAGCGCGCTGAAGGTGTAGAAGTTCAGCGACGGCGGGGTGTCGATGTAGATGCGCTCGTAGTCTTCGGACAGTTCAACCAGCAGCTTGCGCAGCTTGTTGATCTTGAACTTGCTCTCCAGCTTGGGCTGCAGGTCGGCCAGGTCGGGGCTGGCGGTCACCAGGTCGAGGTTGTCGTAGCGGGTGGGGGTGATGCACACGCGCCCGCGCTTGCTGCCCGGTGCGCTAGAGAGGGTCTGCTTGAAGAAGTCGCTGATGCCGGCCGGGATGTCGTCGCCGAGCAGGCCGGTGAGGTAGTGGGTGGTGTTGGCCTGGGGGTCGAGGTCCACCAGCAGCGTCCGATACCCTTCGGCGGCGCTGACGGCGGCAAGGTTGCAGGCGATGCTGGTCTTGCCCACGCCCCCTTTCTGATTGAATACGACACGGCGCATTGAGTTTCGAGTCCTTGTCAAAGGCCCGCTGCAACAGGGCTGCAGCGGGAACAGCTTCCATACTATGACCAAAAGGTTGCAGTTTTAAGACAACTGCGGGGCGGGCACCTCAGTCGGCGAGCGGGGCAACGATGGCCTTGCGGCACACCTCGATGATTTCGTCGGCCAATGGCGCATCGTCCGGGCAGGCGCGCGACAGCATGATCGCGCCCACCGCCTGGGCAAAGCGCTCGATCATCCTGTCGCGTGCGGTGTGCGGGTCTTGATCGCCGTTTTCGGCACCTGCGTGCTCGGCCCGCTTGAGCAGGCCCTCCAGGCCGTCGGCAAAGGTCGCCTTGATTGCGGCCGGCTGGCGCGCCGCGTCGCCACACAGGGCGGCCATGGTGCAGCCGGTGCTGCGTGCATCGCGGTGTTCGCGCGACAGGTAACGCTGGAAAAATTGCGCCACGTCCAGCGCTTCTTCGGCGCTGGCAGTCTTGGCCAGCCCGCAGGCAGCAGCCTCGGCCATCAGGTCGGCCTTGGAGCCGAAGTGCTTGTAGAAGCCGCCGTGGGTAAACCCTGCCGCCGCCATCAGGTCTGCCACGCCCACCCCGTCATAGCCGCGCTCGCGAAACAGTTCGGACGCGGTTTCGACGATGTGCGCGCGATTGGCTTGCGCCTGTGCCTTGGTGACCCTCATGTGCAGATTCCTCGCTGCGTGTGCCGTCAGTCAGGGGCCCACTATACATTGATGTCAACCATCATCAAAACCGTTGACGATTAAGATTATGGTCATCATCATAGCGGCTCGTTACCCACCCATCGAGAGCGCAACCCCATGACTACCCTTGCCACTGTTCTCATCACTGGTGCTTCTTCCGGTATCGGCGCTACCTACGCCGAGCGTTTTGCCCGTCGTGGCCATGACCTGGTGCTGGTAGCCCGCGACAGGCATCGCCTTGACGGGCTGGCCAGCCGCCTGGCCCAGGCTCATGGCGTGGCCGTCGAGGTGTTGCAGGCCGACCTCACCCTGGCCCAAGACCTTGCCAGGGTCGAAACCCGCCTGCGCGAAGATGCCCGCATCGGCGTCCTCATCAACAACGCCGGGGCGGCGCAGTCGGGGGCCTTCGTCGAGCAGAGCGCCGACAGCGTCACGCGCATCATCACGCTCAACACCCTCGCGCTGGCGCGCCTGGCCCATGCCATCGCGCCACGGTTGGCGCAGGCCGAGGAGGGGGCCATCGTCAATATCGGCTCGGTGGTAGGGCTGGCACCGGAGCTGGGCATGACGGTGTATGGCGCCACCAAGGCGTTCGTGCAGTTCCTGTCGCAGGGGCTGAGCCTGGAGCTCTCGCCCAGCGGCGTATACGTGCAGGCGGTGCTGCCTGCGGCCACGCGTACCGAGATATGGGAGCGCTCGGGCATCGACATCAACACCCTGACGCAGGTGATGGAGGTGGACCACCTGGTGGATGCGGCGCTGGTGGGGTTCGATCGCCGCGAGGGGGTGACCATCCCGCCGTTGCATGACGACGCCCGCTGGACGGCCTTCCAGGCAGCCCGTCACACCCTGATCTCGGACATCCGCCAGGCCGAAGTGGCGGCGCGTTACACCGAGCTTGCCTGAGGCGGGCGCGGGCCGGCGCGCCGATGATCGGCGCCCGTGCCCGCGCAACCTGCCGGTGGCCGAACCCACAATGATAAGTCGCTGCGCCCCTGGGGCTGAATGACCTGTTCGGGCTGGTACTGCGCCGCACCGCGCGTTACGTTAGCCAGAAACAGACGGTCTACGCCTCGCGCATCACCCACACGGGCTGGCTCACCCGCTGGCCGATGCTGCGCTGCGAAGGGCCCTGAAGGAGCCGGCACCGATGAATCAACCCCTCACCACCCAGGCGCCCAGCGTTGCCCAGCCGTTTCGCGAAGAGGCGGCAGACGGCTTCACCCTGAGCGGCTTCACCTGGCGCCACGGCGCGGCGGACCCCACGCGGGCGGTGGTCATCATCAACGCCGCCACCTCGGTGCGCTGCCGTTTCTATTCGCGTTTTGCCGACTACCTGTTCGCCCATGGCGCCGACGTGATCACCTACGACTACCGCGGCATCGGCGAATCGCGCCCTGCGGCCTTGCGGGGTTTTCAGGCCAGCTGGTCGGACTGGGGCCGGCTGGATTTCGAGGCGATGCTCCAGCGCGCCCGGCGCGAGTTCCCTGGGCAGCCCATCGATGTGGTCGGGCACAGTTTCGGCGGTTGCGCGCTGGGCCTGGCGGCGTCGGCGGCGAGCATCCGGCGGGTGGTCACGGTGGGCGCACAGTTCGCCTACTGGCGTGACTATGCCCCGGGCAGCCGCTGGCAACTGCTGTGCAAATGGCACCTGGCAATGCCGCTGCTGACCCGCGTGTTCGGCTACTTTCCCGGCAAGCGCCTGGGCTGGATGGAAGACACCCCGGCCGGCGTGGTGCGCGACTGGGTGACACCCGCCGCCACCTATGAACAGCGGCCCAGCGGTCGCGCGCTGGGGGCGTTGGGCTTTGGCCAGGTGCAGGCCAGTATCCTGGCGATCAGCCTGACCGACGACCCGTTCGGTACGGTGCCGGCCATCGAGCGCCTGCTGGGCTACTTTACCGCCAGCGCGTGCACGCACCTGCGCATCGCCGCGCAGCAGGTCGATGCCAAGGGGGTCGGTCATTTCGCGTTCTTTCACAGCCGCTTTCAGGCGCAGCTGTGGCCCATAGCCCTGGGCTGGCTGCGCAGTGCACAACTGCCGGCGCAGGTGCCCGGGCAGGTGATCGAACCCCAGGCATGAAAAAACGGCCCAGGTGGGCCGTTCTTGTGCAGCGGTGTGGCGTCAGCCCTTGCGTTGCAGCGGCGCGCCGGCGAACGTCACGCCGGCCAGGCCATGCTGCATCAGCGCACGGATGTTGGCGTGGTCGCTGCCCTCGGGGGTGGCCAGCACCGAGCGGTAGTGCTCGCCGAACGCCAGCAGCGCGTGCTGGTCGCTCAGGCCTTCGAGCAGTGCCAGGCCCAGGGTCTTGCACGACCCTTCGTTCTGCCCGGCGGCGTTTTCCACACCGCCATTGGTGAAGGCCTGTGGCTGGTAGGTGTAGCCCTGGGCGATGAACGCCAGCGTGTCGGCGAATACATGTTCGCCACTGTCGAGTTGGCTGCGCAGGGTGTTCAGGTCAGTCATGGGGTTTTCCTTTGGCGAACGCCGCTTGCTGTTCGGCGCTGGCTTCTTTCTGGTATTGGGTTTTCCACTCGGCGTAGGGCATGCCGTAGACCACTTCGCGGGCGTCATCCAGGCTAAGGTCGATCTGGCGCTCGTCGGCGGCGGCCTTGTACCACTTGGACAGGCAGTTGCGGCAGAAGCCGGACAGGTTCATCAGGTCGATGTTCTGCACATCGGTGCGCTCGCGCAGGTGCGCTACCAGGCGGCGGAAGGCCGCCGCTTCGAGTTCGAGTTGCTGTTGCGGGTCCATGGGGGTTCCCTTCACGGTGCAGCGGCTCATCCGGCCGCGATGCGGTTCTTCAAATGGCGGCCACCGTTGATGACCACGTTGCTGCCGGTGCTGTACTGGCTGTCGAGCAGGAACATCACGGCCTCGATCAGCGGCTGGGCACCGGGTTCGAATTCAAGCAGGGCCTTCTTCAGCGCCTGCTGGCGGTACTGCTCGTCGCCGTCTTCCTTGAAGATCAGCAGGCCGGGCAGGATGGCGTTGACGCGCACGCTGGGGGCGTACTTCTCGGCGAACGACAGCACCATGTTCTGCAACGCCGCCTTGGTGGCGGCATAGCCGATATGGCTCTTGCTGCCGCGCGAGGAGGTTTCGTCGCAGATGTGGATGATGTCCGACTTGTCCAGCTTGAGCAGTTGCTCACCCAGTGCCAGGTTCAGGTGGTACGGCGCTTCCACGTGCAACTTGAACATGGTGTTCAGGTTGGCCAGGTCATCGTCGAGCCACAGCGAGGCGTTGTGGATGATCGCCCGCAGGCCGTCATAGCGGCTGCGCAGGTGGTCGATCAGGGCCAGGCGGTCCTGCTCCAGGCACAGGTCGGCCTGGAACTGCACGATGTTCGGGTGGGGCGCCTGCGCGCTGATGCTGCGGCTGGCGCTGACGACCGTGTGGCCGGCCTGCGCCAGTTTGATGGCCAGCGCGAGCCCGACTCGCTGGCTGGCCCCGGTAACAAGAATTGGGCTGTTCATGTAATGGGCGGTCAACTTCAGATATTCGCTTGGGTAGGCCCCAGCATACCCGAACTCGCCGCCGTTGCACGCCCCGGGGCGCTGCGTCAGCGGGTGCCCACGGGCGGCGCGGCAACGCTCTGCGGGGCAGGCTTGGGGTGCAGCCAGCTGGCCAGCAGGTGGGTCGACAGCGGGATGAACAGGTAGACCATCAGCGGGGTCAGGGCCAGGGTGCTCAGCAGTACCCGTGGCACCAGGCCGAGCTCGCCCAGCCAGTGGCCGAACAGCAGGTTGAAGGCCAGCGACACCGGAAAGAACGCCAGCCAGATGGCCACGGCCTGTTTCCAGCGCGGTGGACGTTGTGCCAGGGCCGGGCCGAACCAGCCGTCGATGCCGCTGACCCGGTGCTCGTGGGGCTGCTGGAACAGGCCGTTGCCGCGGGCCAGCCAGGCGCTGCGCGAGGCAGAAAACTCCCAGGCATGCAGGGTTTTCTCGTCGGCGAAGCGGAAGATGATCTGGAATTCGTTGTCGTTGGGCGGCGGGGCCAGTACGCCGGAACCCAGGTAGCCGGGAAAGTCGGTAGCCAGCTGTTCGCCTTCGCGCAGCCAGGCGATCAGGTCTTCGTAGCGACCCTCGGCAACGCGGCGCGCCACCATCAAGGTAACCGGAGGGGTAGACATCGTGTATCTCCTGGTAAAAACCGGCGCGGCGGGTAGCCACGGCCATGCAACGCTGCCCGGGGTGGTGGGTGGCGTTCGAGTGTTCGTGTGGGAACAAGCAAGGATTATTCCGCAAATAAGCTGACTCGTCAGTGCTGATGTGTCGGCTGCCCGGCGCATGGTGCTTGCGGCGGGCTGGTACAAGGGGAGTAGAATTGCCTTTCACTACGCAATCACGGTCTTTACGGCGATGATCGAGCCTGATTCGGCTTCCCTCCCTGATGCTCCCCACCGCCAGGAGGAGCTTTTCCCCATCCGTGAAGTGGCGCGCCTGACCGGCATCAACCCGGTCACCCTGCGTGCCTGGGAGCGCCGTTATGGGCTGATCCAGCCGGTACGCACCGAAAGTGGGCACCGCCTGTATTCCCAGGCCGACATCGATGACGTGCGCAGCATTCTGGGCTGGATCGAGCGCGGCGTGGCGGTGAGCAAGGTCGGCAAGATCCTTGCGCGCAACCAGGCGACCCAGCAGCAGGCCCCCTCGGCCCAGGCGCCCGGCACCCAGGCGGACTGGAAGCAGTGGCAGGTGCAGCTGCGCCAGGCCGTCAAGGCATTCGACGAGAGGCGCCTGGAGCAGGTGTACGGGCAGGTCTTCGCCAGCTATCCGCTGGTGGTGGTGTTCCAGGACATCCTGATGCCGGTATGGCACGACCTGTGCGCGGCCGGCGAGGCATTCGGTGCGCAGAGCGAGTGGCTGTTTCTCGACGGCTTCCTGCGTGCCCGGGCCTTGCAGCGCCTGCAACTGGCCCGCGAGCAGCAGGAGGTAAGCGTGGTGCTGGCGGCGATGCCAGGGCACTGCCGCGAGCTTGAGTTGCTGGTGGCGGCCCTGATGCTGGGCAGCAGCGAGGTGGTGATCAGGGTGTTGGCCGTGGGGCAGCCGCTGGAGGAACTGAGCCTGGTGTGCGAGCGCATGGCGCCGCAGGCACTGGTGCTGTTCTCCAACCATTCACCGACGGCCGAGCTGCCCAAGCGCTTGATGCGCCTGGCCCAGGGCCTGGATTGCCCGTTGTTGTTCGCGGGGGAGGCGGCGGAGCTGGCCCAGGATGCGCTGATGCGCTCGCAGGTGGCGTGCCTGGGCAGTGAGGGGCGCTTGATGCGTCGGCGCCTGCAGCAGTACCTGGCAGAGCACCTGGATACCTGAAACCCCTTCGCCGGCAAGGCCGGCTCCTGCAGGCAGTTGCAACCCTGCAGGGGCCGGCCTTGCCGGCGAAAGCCGCGCTGCGGTGTTAATCCGGATGCAATTCGGGATGCGCCAACCGGTGCTGGCGCAGGATGTACTGGCGCAACCGCTCGATCTCTTGGGGTTGGTGCTGGCTCAGCCGATACGCTGCCAGCCCGTCGGCCGTCTTGCGCTGCAAGGTGCCCTGCAGGTTGATCGGCGCGTCGGCCTCGGGGCTGAACCACAGGTTGAAGGTCTTGGGCGGCTTGCGATTGCGCGGTACCTGCACCAGCACACCGCGAAACGACATCTCGCACACCTTGAGGTCGGTGCTCAGGCCCAGCTCGTCGTCCAGCGCAACCGGCGGCTCCAGCGTGAGGCGCCAGGGGCGCATCATCGGCCCGTCTTCATAGATGCTCGGTGCGCCCAGTTGCAGGCTCACCGCATGGAACTCGTCTTCCACCAGCTGCAGTGGAAAGCTCATCTGCTGGTTCTCGAAATTCGCCTGGAGGGTCACCTGCTCCTGGGCCACCAGCCGGGTCAACAGTTGCTGCACCTCGCTGCCGCCATCAAGGCGCAGGCTGGAGGTGACGTCCGTCAGGTTCAGCTGTGGCGAACGGTGCATGGTCTGAATGAAATCCAGCTCATCCTGGGTCAGGAGGGCATCTGATTGCATGGGCGAACTCGGCAATTTCAATCGGGAATCATTTCTTCGTGGGTGATGGACAACGATTCGCTGGCTTTGTTAAGACCGTCCGTCGGGTTTCTGCGCGTCGAGCTTGGCGTACGCCCGGGCCAGTTCCTGCTCCAGTTCCAGCACCCGCTGCTCGGCGGCCACCTGGCGGCTCACGTCCTTCTGGATACCGATGAAGTACTTGAGCTGGTCGGCCTCGTTGAACACCGGGGTGATCGACAGCTCGTTCCAGAACGGCGTGCCGTCCTTGCGGTAGTTGAGCAGCACTTCCCGGCATGGCTGGCCGCTGCGGATGGCGTCGCGGATGCGTGCCCGGGCCGCATCGTCGCGCGGCTCGCCCTGCAGGAAGCGGCAGTCGCGGTACAGAATGTCGTTGGCCGCGTAGCCGGTCAGGCGTTCGAAGGCCGGGTTCACATAGATCAGGATGGTGTCGTCGTCGCCTTCCTGTTCGGCTACCACGATCCCGTCGTTGGAGGCATCAATCATGCGTTGCAGCAGCTTGGCGTTGATCATCGTGTCGAACCGAATGTGAAAGGGGCACCCAGGCGAAGGATTCTAGTGGATTGCCGAGCGGTCGGCATCTGCATGCGGGCCAATTGCCAGCGTCCGGAACCCGCATCAGGTGGTAGTATCCTACGCTTTTACTCAGCTTCGGGATTAGTTATGAAAGTTGCCATTCTTTCCGGCTCGGTCTACGGCACCGCCGAGGAAGTTGCACGCCATGCCGCCTCGCTGCTCCAGGCGGCGGGTTTCGAGACCCTGCTGGCCAACCGTGCCAACCTGCAGGACGTTCAGGGCTTTGCCCCGCAGGCCTTTCTGGCGATCACGTCCACCACCGGCATGGGCGAGCTGCCCGACAACCTGGTGCCGCTGTACAGCGAGATCCGCGATGTGCTGCCAGGTGCCTGGCGCGGCTTGCCCGGTGCGGTGATCGGCCTGGGCGACTCCTGCTATGGCGACACCTACTGCGGCGGCGGCGAGCAATTGCGCGAGCTGTTCGCCGAACTGGGCCTCGACGAAGTGCAGCCGATGCTGCGTCTGGACGCCAGTGAAACCGTCACCCCCGAAACCGATGCAGAGCCCTGGCTGGCCGAGTTCATCGCCAGGCTGCGCGGCTGATCACAGCGGTTGCGGGCGCTCGCGCAGCAGCGCCAGCCAGGCCTGCGCCGCCCGTGACAGGTAGGCGCCCTGGCGCCAGATGAAGGCGATGTCCCAGCGCAGGTCGCTGGGCTCGCTCAAGGTCACACGCACCACCCCCGGCCGTTCCAGGCCCCGCGCCACCACCCGTGGCAGCAACACCACGCCCTGGCCTGCCGCCACCAGTGCCGCCAGAAAATCCGCCTGGCCGCTGCGTCCGCCTTCCTTCGGGGTAAAGCCATAGGCCTGGCAGGCCGCCAGCAGGCGATCATTGAGCACGAAGCTGCGCTGGTACAGCAGAAACGGCGTGTCGGCCAGTTGCCCCAGGTTGATGCTGCCGGCAGTGGCCAGTGGGTGGGCTACCGGCAGCAGTGCATCCAGCGGTTCGTTGCAGAAGGGCTGGCACTCGAAGCCCGGTGTGGTGGGCGTGAGGCTGCCGCCCAGCTCCAGCTCGCCGCTGCGCACGGCGTGCTCCACGTTCAGGCTGCCGCCTTCGAGCAGTTGCACGGTGATGTTCGGGTAGCGCCGCCGGTACTCGGCGAACAACCCGGCAAACAGCGCGTCGCTGCCCAGCAGCGGCAGCCCCAGGCGCAACTCGCCCCGCGCCAGCTGGCCAAGGTCGTCGAGTTCGTTGTGCAGTTCCTGGCGCAGCCGCAGCATGGCCTCGCCGCGGGCCAGCACGATCTTGCCGGCGTCGGTCAGGTGCAACTGCGAGCCATGGCGATCGAGCAGGGCCATGCCCAGGTCGTGCTCCAGTTGCGCCACCTGCTTGCTCACGGCCGACTGGCTGATATGCAGGGTCTGCGCGGCCTGGGTGAAGCCGCCGCGATGAACCACTTCGACAAAACTGCGTAGTTGCTTGAATTCCATTGCCTGAATTCCATTATGGAATGGATGCCAGTCTAACAATTCGCTTTTTGCATGGGCAGCGGGATTTTAAACTGCAGGCCTCAGAGGACCCCTTCGATGACTGCCGTTTCATTCAAGAAATTTTCGCGCCTGCTCGCCGAACTGGGCGTGCTGCTGGTGCTGTACCTGCTCGGATGCCAGCTGTCGGCCTGGCTGCACTGGCCGATCCCGGGCGGTGTGGTGGGCATGGCGCTGTTGCTGCTGGTGTTCGCCACAGGGCGGGTCAAGCCGGCCACCCTGCAGACCGGCGCCACCCTGCTGATGGCAGAGATGCTGCTGTTCTTCATTCCGGCGCTGATGAGCCTGCTCGACTACGGCCCGCTGCTGCGCAGCGAAGGCTGGCGCATTCTGCTGGTGATCGGTGCAAGCACGCTGCTGGTGATGCTCGCCACTGCCTTCACGGTGGAGTGGGCGTGCCGCTGGAGGCTGCGCCATGACGCTTGAGCCGATGTCGCTGTTCTGGCTGGCGCTGACCCTGCTGGCCTACCTGGGCAGCCGCTGGCTGTACCGACGTACCGGGCGCTACCTGCTGTCGCCGCTGATCCTGGTCCCGGTGGTGCTGCTGGCGGTGGCGGTGCCGTTGCACACCGGTTACGCCGAGTATGCGCGCAACACCCACTGGCTGATGTCGGTGCTGGGCCCGGTCACCGTGGCCTTTGCGGTGCCGATCTGGCAGCAGCGGGCGCTGCTGGCACGCCACTGGCCGGCCCTGTCGCTGGGCATGCTGGTGGGCAGCGCGGCGTCCATCGGCAGTTCGTGGGCCCTGGCCCATGCGTTGTCGCTGGACAATCAGGTGAGCCTGTCGCTGCTGCCACGCTCGATCACCACACCCTTTGCCATGCCGCTGGCCCACGACCTGGGCGGTGTGCCGGAACTCACCGCGGTGTTCGTGATGTTCACCGGGGTGCTCGGTGCCCTGATGGGCGGGGTACTGCTCAAGTACCTGCCCTTGCGCACGCCGCTGGCACGCGGGGCGCTGTTCGGGGTGGGGGCGCACGGCGCCGGGGTCAGCCGAGCCCATGAGGTGGGCGGCGAAGAGGGCTCTGTGGCGGGGTTGGTAATGGTGCTGACGGGCATTTTCAACCTGTTCATGGCGCCACTGTTACGTCACCTGCTGTAACTATTTACTGCCCTGACCCGGTGGGCCAATAAGCTGGCTGGCAATGCAACACCCGCTATCGAGTCGCGCCTCTAGACTGACCGGCAGCAGAGCACACCCATGTGCCGAGGTGATTGCAATGACCGCCGCCAACCCTTTGCCCGACAACGCGCTGCCCCCAGGAAGTTGCAGCCCCGAACCAGGACCTGCGTGATGCCCCTCGCCGAGATTCCCTTGAGTGTCTGGCGTACCCGTGGTCGCAGTTTCACGTTTCGCCAGCAATCGATTCGCTACTGGAGCGCAGGGCAGGGCGAGCCCCTGCTTCTGCTGCACGGCTTCCCCACCGCCAGCTGGGACTGGCACTACCTGTGGCAACCCCTGGCCCAGCGCTTTCGCGTGATCGCCTGCGACATGCTCGGCTTCGGTGACTCGTCCAAGCCGTTGCACCACACCTACAGCCTGCTGGAACAGGCCGACGTACAGCAGGCCCTGCTCGAACACCTGCAGGTTCAGGAGCCGGTGCACCTGCTGGCCCATGACTATGGCGCCACGGTGGCCCAGGAACTGCTGGCCCGTCACCACGAGGGGGCGGCCCAGGTGGCCAGTTGCGCGTTTCTCAACGCCGGCCTGTTCCCGGAGTGCCACCGTGCGTTGCTGGTGCACAAGCTCCTGCTCAGCCGGCTTGGCTGGCTGGTGGCGCGCTCGTTCGGGCGCGACGACCTGGTCAGGAATGTCACCCACCTCTATGGCCGCAGCACACGCCCCAGTGAAAGCGTGCTGGATGACTGCTGGAGCCTGATCGCCTCCAACCGCGGCAATCGCATCCTGCACAAGCTGGCAGCCTATGTACCCGAACGCGTCACCTGGCGCGAGCGCTGGGTGGCGGCCTTGCAGCAGTCAGGCGTACCGCTGCGCCTTATCAATGGCGCCGCCGACCCGGTATCGGGCGCGCATGTGGTGGCGCGCTACTGCGAACTGGTGCCCCAACCCGACACCGTGACCCTGCAGGGCATCGGCCATTATCCGCACACCGAGGCACCGGTACAGGTGCTGCGCCACTACCTGGCATTTCGGCAGCAACCTCTGCCAAGCCTGGCGCACAAGGTCGCCTGGTCCTGATCATCCCGCTGCCTTATTGCCTGCCATTCAGCGTCCGCCCGGTTGATTGTCCGGGGCCGGGCGCTGGCTGACACTGGCTGCCATATTCCTTGCAGTTAACGGAGTGCCGAGATGACCGAGTCGATTCGCCTGGATGAAAAAGTAGTGATTGTGACCGGCGCTGGCGGGGGCCTCGGGCGTGCCCATGCGCTGCTGTTCGCCCGTCATGGTGCCCGCGTGGTGGTCAACGACCTGGGAGGCTCCACCCATGGTGAAGGCGCCAGCGCATCGGCGGCCGACCGTGTGGTGGCCGAGATTCGCGAGGCGGGCGGCACGGCGGTGGCCAGCCATGACTCGGTCACCGATGGCGAGCGTATCGTCCAACAGGCGCTGGACACGTTCGGCCGCGTGGATGTGCTGGTCAACAACGCCGGCATCCTGCGGGACAAGACCTTTCACAAGATGGAGGACAGCGACTGGGACCAGGTGTACCGCGTGCATGTGGAGGGTGCCTACAAGCTCACCCGCGCCGCCTGGCCGCACCTGCGCGAGCAGAACGCGGGGCGGGTGATCTTCACCTCGTCCACCTCGGGCATATATGGCAATTTCGGCCAGGCCAACTACGGCATGGCCAAGCTGGGCCTGTACGGGCTGACCCGCACCCTGGCGCTCGAGGGGCGCAAGCACGGCATCCTGGTCAATGCCATCGCCCCCACCGGTGGCACGCGCATGACCGAGGGGCTGATTCCGCCGCAGGTGTTCGAACAGCTCAAGCCCGAGCTGATCAGCCCGCTGGTGGTGTACCTGGGCAGTGATCGCTGCCAGGACACCGGCGGGCTCTACGAGGTCGGTGGCGGCTGGGTGGGCAAGGTGCGCTGGGAACGCAGCCTGGGGGTGGGCTTCGACCCGCGCCAGGGCATGAGCGTGGAAGACATCGCCGCAAGTTGGGATGCCATCGGCGATTTCGAGGGCGCGGTGCACCCGCAGGACAGCCTCGAGGCGTTGCAGCAGATGATGGCCAATCTGCACAGGCACGCAGGCTGAACCGGGCAGCACAAATAAAAAAGGCCGCTGCAAAAGCAGCGGCCAAGCAAGACGTAGATCAAGGAGCTTCAAAATCAACGTCGGTGAACCTGAAGGGGGAGGGTTCAACGTGTCAGGTGGTTACTCTAGGGGGAGAGGATTAACCTGACATTAACCGCCAAACCATCGGCCCAGCGCCTGGCGAAACCGCGTTTCGCTGCAAGCCCGGCCAGCATAGCCAGCCCCCCTACCGAAAAAAATAGACGTTTCGGACATTCACTGTTGCAAAGTGGGTAACAGTGCACCAAAACAGGTCACTGTGGTTCATAGCCCATGCGCCAGCTGATTGCCTGCGCCGCCGCCTGCAGCTGCTGCGCCGCCGGGCCCTGTTCATCGGCATGGAAAATCGAGGTCGGGCCCACCACGGTCAGTACGGCAGCGATGTTGCCCATGGCGTTGAACACCGGTGCCGACAGCGCATCCACCCCCGGCATCAGCAGGCCATGCACATGGTGCAGGCCGCGTGCGCGGATCTGCGCAAACAGCGCTTCGTAGTCTGCGGCGTCCTGGCCCAGGGCAAGCAGTTCCTGGTCGCGCAACTCGATGGTCTCGCGCTGGGGCAGGTAGGCCCCGAACACCAGCCCGGTGGACGAACTGAGCAACGGCAGCACCGAACCGATCTGCGTCACCACCGTCACGGCGCGCACCGCAGGTTCGATGTTCACCACCGTTGCGCCCTGGTTGCCCCACACCGCGATAAAGCAGCTTTCATTGAGCGCGTCACGCAGCTGTGACAACGGCATGGCCGCCACTTTCAGCACGTCCATCCCGCCCAGCGCGGCCAGGCCCACGCGCAGGGCTTCACGGCCCAGTCCGTAGTGGTTGGTGGCCGGGTTCTGCTCGGCAAAGCCGCTGGCGATCAGGGCCTGCAGGTAGCGATGCACCTTGCTCGCGGGCATCTGCACATGCTCGGCCAGGCGCGACAGCGAGGTGGCCGGCGAGAGCTGGGCCAGCGCCTTGAGAATGTCGGTACCGACCTCCGCCGAGCGGACCTTCTGTTTGCCGTTGCTGTCGGCGGTGCTGGTTTTGCTCATGGGAAAGGGGTCCGTGTTGACAGGTGGGCGTCTTTATAGCTTGACGGGTTACAGGTATCAAATTACGTTATGCGTAATCAGTTTACGATAATAATAACGCTACCTGACTGGAGGCTCGATGAACGTCGATTCCACTCCCGCCCTCGCTTACCAGAGCGGCTTCGGCAACGAATTTGCCAGCGAGGCATTGCCCGGCGCCCTGCCGGTTGGCCAGAACTCCCCGCAAAAAGCCCCGTATGGCCTGTATGCCGAGCTGTTTTCCGGCACCGCATTCACCATGGCGCGCAGCGAGCAGCGGCGTACCTGGCTGTACCGTATCCGGCCATCGGCACTGCACCCGGCATTCGAACGCCTCGAGCGCCAGTTGAGCGGCGGCCCGCTGGGCCCGGTAACCCCCAACCGGCTGCGCTGGAGCCCGCTGGACATCCCGGCCGAGCCCACCGACTTCATCGACGGCTGGGTAGCCATGGCGGCCAACTCGGCGGCGCAAAAGCCGGCCGGCATCAGCATCTACAACTACCGCGCCAACCGTTCCATGGAGCGGGTGTTCTTCAACGCCGATGGCGAACTGCTGCTGGTCCCCGAGCAGGGCCGCCTGCGCCTCGTCACCGAGCTGGGCGTGCTGGACGTGGAGCCGCTGGAAATCGCCGTGCTGCCCCGTGGCCTGAAGTTTCGCGTCGAGCTGCTCGACAGTCAGGCGCGTGGCTACATTGCCGAAAACCACGGCGCGCCGCTGCGCATTCCGGACCTGGGCCCGCTGGGCAGCAACGGCCTGGCCAACCCGCGCGACTTCCTCGCGCCGGTGGCCCACTACGAAGAGCAGCAGGGCCCGGTACCGCTGGTACAGAAGTTCCTCGGCGAGCTGTGGGGCTGCGAACTGCAGCACTCGCCGCTGGACGTGGTGGCCTGGCACGGCAACAACGTGCCGTACAAATACGACCTGCGCCGTTTCAACACCATCGGCACGGTCAGCTTCGACCATCCCGACCCGTCGATCTTCACCGTGCTCACTTCGCCCACCAGCGTACCCGGCATGGCCAACATCGATTTCGTGATTTTCCCGCCGCGCTGGATGGTGGCCGAGAACACCTTCCGTCCACCGTGGTTCCACCGCAACCTGATGAACGAGTTCATGGGGTTGATCAAGGGCGAGTACGACGCCAAGGCCGAAGGCTTCCTGCCCGGCGGCGCCTCGCTGCACAGCTGCATGAGCGCCCACGGCCCGGACGCCGAAACCTGCGCCAGGGCGATTGCCGCCGACCTTGCACCGAGCAAGATCGACAACACCATGGCGTTCATGTTCGAGACCAGCCAGGTGCTGCGCCCGACCCGCCATGCGCTTGAATGCCCGCAACTGCAGGCCGACTACGACACGTGCTGGGCCACCTTGCCGAGCACCTTCACACCGAATCGGAGATAACCATGAACCAGTCCGCCATTGCCCGCAGTTGGGTCGAGCACGCCAACGGGCATAGCGATTTCCCGCTGCAGAACCTGCCGCTGGGTATCTTCAGCCGTGGCAGCGACGAGCGTCGCTGCGGTGTGGCCATCGGTGACGCGATTCTGGACCTCGACGCGGTGCTGGCCGCCGGGCTGTTCGACGGCCAGGCCCGCAATGCGGTGCAGGCCACCCGCGGTGGTGCGCTGAACGCCTATTTCGCCCTGGGCCGTGAGGCCCGCGTGGCCCTGCGCGAGCGCCTGCTCGAACTGCTGGGTGCCGACAGCCCGCACCAGGCTGCACTGAAGCCGGCCCTGTACCCGGCCGCCGAGTGCCAGTTGCACCTGCCGGCGCGCATCGGCGACTACACCGACTTCTATGTAGGCATCGAGCACGCCAAGAACGTCGGCAAGCTGTTCCGCCCCGACAACCCGCTGTTGCCCAACTACAAGTACGTGCCGATCGGCTACCACGGCCGTGCCTCGACCATTCGCCCGTCGGGTACCGATGTCCGTCGGCCCAACGGCCAGACCCTGCCCGCCGGGCAAACCGAGCCGAGCTTCGGCCCGTGCGCGCGGCTGGACTACGAACTGGAGCTGGGCATCTGGATCGGCCAGGGCAATGCCATGGGCGATGCCATCCCGGTAGCGCAGGCAGGCGAACACGTTGCCGGCTACTGCCTGCTCAACGACTGGTCGGCCCGCGACATCCAGGCCTGGGAATACCAGCCGCTGGGCCCGTTCCTGTCCAAGAGCTTCATCTCCACCGTGTCGCCCTGGGTGGTCACCGCCGAAGCGTTGGAGCCGTTCCGCTGCGCCCAGCCGGCACGCCCCGAAGGCGATCCGCAGCCGCTGGCGTACCTGTTCGACCCGCGTGACCAGGCGGGTGGCGCGTTCGACATCGAGCTGGAAGTGCTGCTGCTGACCGAGCGCATGCGCGAGCAGAACCTGCCGGCGCATCGCCTGACCCTGAGCAACACCCTGAGCATGTACTGGACCGTGGCGCAGATGGTTGCGCACCACAGTGTCAACGGCTGCCAGTTGCAGCCAGGCGACCTGTTCGGTTCGGGCACCCTGTCGGGCGCCAAGCCTGGCCAGTTCGGCAGCCTGCTGGAGATTACCGAGGGCGGCAAGGTGCCGATCGAACTGGCCAGTGGCGAGGTGCGCAGGTTCCTCGAAGACGGCGACGAGATCATCCTGCGCGCGCGCTGCAAGCGTGATGGCGTGGCCTCGATCGGTTTTGGCGAGTGCCGCGGCAAGATCCTGCCGGCACATTGAGAGGGTACGAGCATGGAGCTGTATACCTACTACCGTTCTACCTCGTCGTACCGCGTGCGCATTGCGCTGGCGCTCAAGCAGCTGGATTACCAGTCGCTGCCGGTCAACCTGCTCAAGGGCGCGCAGCGCGAGGCCGAGTTCCTGGGGCTGAACCCCCAGGGGCGCATCCCGGCGCTGCGTATCGACTCGGGCGAGCTGCTGGTGCAGTCGCCGGCGATCATCGAGTACCTGGAGGAGGTTTATCCACAGCCTGCGCTGTTGCCGCAGTCGCCGGTGGCGCGGGCGCAGGCGCGCGCCGTGGCGGCGTTGATCGGTTGCGACATCCACCCGCTGCACAATGTCAGCGTGCTCAACCAGCTGCGTGAGCTGGGGCATGACGACACCCAGGTGAACGCCTGGATCGGCCACTGGATCACCCAGGGGCTGGCGGCGGTGGAGCAGATGATCGGCGAGGCGGGGTTCTGTTTCGGCGATGAGCCGGGGCTGGCGGATGTGTACCTGATCCCGCAGGTGTATGCGGCCGAACGGTTCAATGTGGACCTGTCGGGCTGGCCACGGATTCGCCGGGTGGTGGCGCTGGCCGGTGAGCATGATGCGTTCGTGCAGGCGCACCCTTCGCGTCAGCCGGATACCCCCTGATGGCCCATTCGCCGGCCAGGCCGGCTCCTGCAGGCGCTGCGCGGCCCGTGTAGGAGCCGGCCTGGCCGGCGAAGCTTTCAGTGCACCGAAGGTGTCGGCGGCGGCAGGTGGCTCAGCCGCTCGGTCAGGCGCAACCGCTGGATCGGGTCATCCGTCAGCATCAGCGCATGCTCCAGGTCAAACCGCTCTGCCTGCGGGCAATCCAGCCGCTGATACAGTGTCGCCCGCGCCAGGTAGTCGCTGGCGCTGGCCGAGCCCAGCAACAACACCCGCTCGGCATCCTTCAGCGCCGCAAGGTCATCATCATTGCTCGCATGCAACTGACGCAGGTTGCGCGACAGTCGTTGCAGCATCTGCTGTGCGCTGGCCGTCACCAGATGCTCGGCGCTCAACGGCAACTGCGGGCCGAACTGGCGGCTGAGCAACTCGCGACAATCGGCCGGGTACAACCGGCGCCCGCCGCAGGGGTCCAGCAGGTGATCGGCCCCCGGCACGCGCAACAGGAAATGCCCCGGAAAATTCACCCCCTCCAGTGGTATCGACAGCCCGCGGGCCAGCTCCAGCGTGAGGATCGCCAGTGCCAGCGGTTGTCCGCGACGACGTTGCAGCACCTTGTTCAGCAGCGCCGCCTGTGGGCGCAACGGGTGGTACTCGTCCTGCTGGAAGCCCGCCGCGCTGAGCGCCCGCAGCAACGGCTGCGCCAGTTCGCTCACCGGCAGCATGGGCAGGCTCTGGCTGACCTGCTGCTGCACGAGCTGCAACTCGCCCAGCACCTGGGCCGGCTGCACGCTGGCATCATGTTCGGCAGCGATCCACAGCGCCGCCTCGAACAGGGCGGCGGGGTTGCGTTCCAGGCAGGCCAGGCAGGCTTGGCGTGGGGTCATGGCAGTCTCCGCTCAAGCTTCTGTTGTAGCGCCGGCAGGGGCGTTCGTCCAGTGCCGCAACGTGTGCCTTCGCGCCGCCTATACTGGTGGGAGCACTGACTCACGAGGGCTGGGCAATGTTCGCTCTCATGCAAAGCACGCGCACCCACTCACTGCACCTGTGCGTCGACCCGGCCACGGGCCTCAAGGCGGTGATCGCCATTCACAACCAGCGGCTGGGCCCGGCCATGGGCGGTTGTCGCTATCTGCCTTACCCGGACGACGACACCGCAATGACCGATGCCATTCGCCTGGCCCAGGGCATGAGCTACAAGGCTGCCCTGGCGGGCCTGCCGCTGGGCGGTGGCAAAGCGGTGATCATCCGCAACCCCCATGTGGAAAACCGCGCCGCGCTGTTCGAGGCCTTCGGGCGCTTCGTCGACAGCCTGGAGGGGCGCTACATCACCGCGACCGATAGCGGCACCTCGACCCTGGACATGGACTGCATCGCCCAGAGCACCCGGCACGTCACCAGTACCACCACCGCCGGCGACCCTTCGCCGCATTCGGCCATGGGCGTGTTCGCCGGCATCCGCGCCACGGCGATGGCGCGCCTGGGCACCGACAACCTGGAAGGGTTGCGCGTGGCTGTGCAGGGGTTGGGGAATGTCGGGTTTGCCCTGGCCGAGCAGTTGCATGCGGCGGGGGCGGTACTGCTGGTCAGCGACCATGACCCGGGGCGGGTGCAACTGGCCATGGAGCAGTTGAATGCGCTGCCGGTGGCCAGCGAAGCGCTGGTCAGCACGCCTTGCGACATCTTCGCGCCGTGCGGGCTGGGCCCGGTGCTCAACAGCCAGAGCGTCATGCAGCTGCGCTGTGCCGCGGTGGCCGGCTCGGCGAACAACCAGCTGACCCACCTTCAGGTCGCCGACCAGCTCGAAACCCGCGGCATTCTGTATGCCCCGGACTACATCATCAATTCCGGCGGGCTGATCTACGTGGCGCTGACCCACCAGGGCCAGGACCTTGGCACCATCACCGCGCACCTGGCGCGCATCCCCACGCGGCTGACCGAGGTCTTCGCCCACGCCCAGGCCGAGAAGAGCTCGCCGGCCCGCGTGGCCCAGCAACTGGCCGAGAAGCTGGTGTACAACGCCTGATGCCTACTCGGCGGGCTGCTCGGCAAGCAGCTCGGACAACGCGTCGGGCTGGCTCTTGAAGGCCTTGGCGAACACATCGCGGTTCTTCGCCATGTAGATACCCGCTTCCTCGACCTGCTGTTCGCTCAGCGACGGCACGGCCTTCTGCAGCACCTCGGCGAGCAGTTCGGCCAGCTCGAGCATCTTGTCGTGACGGTCTGCTTCAGCTTTATCCATGAACAAGCGCTCCAGATCGCGGCTGCTGCGGTATACCACTTCGACGGCCATTCATCACCTCACATGCCTTTCGATAATTGATGTGTACGAGTACTGTGTTTTTATACAGGTAAAAGCATAAGGCAAACCACCACGTTTGGGTAGTGGCATTTTTATAGCTCAATTTGCTCGCAATGGTGGGGTGGCGGGTGTCTTGCGGCAATCGGTCGCCTTCTCAAGCTGTGCCGCTGGCCTTTTTACTGCATGCAGGCAAAGCGTCACCTGGGTGGCGCATCCTCCCTTCGTCGTTTCCAAGGAATTCGCATCGTGAACATCAAATGGGCTGAAAAAGTGCGCAAGGGCCTGCATGGCTCGGCGGATTCGCTGGGCAACCTGTGCGTGGAGGCCTTTCATTACCTGGCACTGTTCGGCATCGGTGCCATCACCGCCTATGCGGCGGTGTCGGCATTCATCGAGATGATCGGCAAGGGTGGGGTGAGCGTCGATGACATCCTGCTGCTGTTCATCTACCTGGAGCTGGGGGCGATGGTGGGGATCTACTTCAAGACCAACCACATGCCCATCCGCTTCCTGCTGTACGTGGCGATCACCGCGCTTACGCGCCTGCTGATCGGCGATGTGTCGCACCACAAGGCCCCCGACGTGGGCCTGCTGTATGTGTGCGGCGGGATCCTGCTGCTGTCGCTCTCGATCCTGGTGGTGCGCTACGCCTCGTCGCGCTACCCCTCCACCAAGGCCATCGACGCCAGCGGCAAGGAAATCGAAGAGGCCAAGTAGCCTTGGCTCACGCCCCCGCGCGGCGCTCGCTGGCGGCGCGCAGGCCCGGGGTGCGTGCACCGTCGCGGGTCATGCTGGCCAGAATCTCCATGGCGCTGTGGCCCTGCTCGATGGCAATGCCAAAGCGCACGCTCTCGATCAGGCGCGCCAGACGCTTGGGGTCATTGCGCTGGGCCGGGCTGATCAGGCGCTTGGCCACCACGCCCTGATCGTCGGACAGGGTCAGCATGATGCTGCCATCGAGCCGCTCGATACTCAGGTTGACCCGGTAGGTGTCGGCAAATGCAGCGTTGATCTGTTGGAAGGGGTTGATCATGGGGCTGTACCTGGCAAAGACATGTTCTGATTGACCGGGCCCTGGCCAGGTTGGTTCAGGTGACGTTGCGGGGCAGGTGCCGAGTGGTCAATAAAAAAGGCGAGCCGTGGCTCGCCTTCTTTCATTGCCTTGGCTGTCAGGCCTGACGGGCCTGCAGGGCTTGCTCATTCTCCAGGAATTCTTCCTGCAGCAGGGCATCGGCTGCCGGGGCGGTTGCGACCTTCTGGGTCACACCACGTTTGCCGCGCAGTTTGCCGAACAGGTGCTCGAGGGAATGCTCGAGTTTGGTCGCGGCGCCTTCGATGGCCTGCTCCAGGCTATCGGCCTTGTGGCTGACGGAAATCGGTTGATGGCCTTTGGGGCGTGCCTCCATCTGGCAGCGCATGTCGTGGGGGCCTGGCTTGTCGCCGTTCTCATCGCGCAGGTGGACTTCGATGCGGGTGAGGTCTTCTTCGTAGCGTTCGAGCGTGCTTTCTACCGTAGTGCGTACCCACTCTTCGAGACGGGCACTGCTTTGGATATGGTTGTCGCTGTTGACTTGGATTTGCATAGTTCAATCCCTTATTCAGCTAGCTCGCAAGAGAACGATGCGGGCCATTGCGGCCTGTGGAAATCATCGCCTCTTGACTACAAGGTCAGGCAGTTGGCAGAACTTTTCAAGTGCTTGAAGAAGAAAAATATTTTGTGGCAATTAAACAGGTGAAAGGTTGTCTGGGGGTGTCCTGAGTCAATACGCGACCCCCCTGCAAGGTGCGCTCCTGTAGGAGCTGGCCTTGCCGGCGAAGCAGGCGCTACCGATCAGAAAGCGACCGATGTCTGCAGATAGACCGTCCGTGGCTCACCCACATACTTGCCCTTGTTGTTGTCGTCGAATGAGCGCGTGAAGTACTGGTGGTTGAAGATGTTCTTCACCCCCACCGCCACGTTCAGGTTCGACAGCTGCGGCCCGAAGTCATAGCCGGCGCGGCTGCTGAACAGCATGTAGCCCGGGATGCGCCCGGCCGCGCCGTCTGCGCTTTGGGCCGAGGTGTTGGCGTTGTCGGCGAACTGGCTGCTCTGGTAGGTGCTGTCCAGGTTCAGCTTCCACGGCCCGTCGGTGTAACCCAGCCCCAGCGTACCCTTGTGCCTGGAGGAGAACGGCACACGATTGCCCTTGTTCGGCCCATCTTCGCGGATGGTCGCGTCAACGAAGGCATAGCTGGCGTACACATCGAACCCGGCCAGCGCCGGCGTGAGGCCGTCCAGCGCGTACTTCACGCTCGTTTCCAGGCCCTGGTGGCGGGTTTCACCACGGGCGATCACGTCGTCGGTGGTCTGGTTGCTTTCGTACTGGTTGTCGAAGTTGATCAGGAACAGCCCGGCCTCGGCCTGCAGGTTGCCGTTGTCGTAGCGCGTGCCCAGCTCCCAGGTGCGGGCCTTCTCGGGCTTCACTTCACCCTGGTTCACGCGGTTGGGCATCTGGCTGTACTGCACGCTGCCGAACGAACCCTCGGTGTTGGCGTAGAGGTTCCAGCTGTCGCTCAGGTGGTACATCACGTTCAGCGCCGGCAACGCGGTGTTGTAGTCGCCCTTGTATTCCAGGCCCTTGAGCTTGTTGCTCTGCTGCGACTTGATCATCTCGTAGCGGATACCCGGGGTGATGGTCCACTGGCCGATGTCGATGCGGTCATCCAGAAACAGCGCATGGGCATCGGTGCCGCCACGGGTGTCGCGGTCGTTGGGGCTGGAGGTGGTCGGCAACTGGCCGGCGCTGACGCTCTCCATGTAGCGCAGCTCGTGCCCGGCCTCGTTGATGTAGCGGTAGCCAAGGCCCACCTCGTGGTGGCTGTCGCCCAGCGCAAAGCCCTGGGTGAAACGGGTTTCGATGCCGCGCACCCAGTACTCGCGCGGCGACAGCGAGATCGACCTGTTCTGAACCAGGTAGCCACTGCGCAGGGTCTTGGTGAAGAAGCTGTTGACGCTGAACTGGCGCTCGCCTTCCTTGTAGTCGTAACCGGCGTTGAACATCGTGCGCCGGCCCCAGAACTTGTCCTGCAGGCGGGTCGACTGGTACGGGTCGGCGTCGTAGTCGGCCACGTTGAGGCCGCCGGGCATCTGCGCCTCGCCCTCGTAGTACTGCGCCATGGCATGCAGGCTGTTGGCCTCGTCCAGTTGCAGCTTGCCCTTGAGGATCAGGTCGTCGATCTGCGTGTCGCTGTGCTCGCGCCAGTCGCCACCGCGGGTGCCCGAATACAGGATCGCGCCGCCCAGGCCGTTGTCGGCGGTGCCGCCGGCCAGCAGGTTGGCGCTGCTCTTGAAACCGTCGTGGCTGGAGGAGGGGCTGGTCTGGGTCTGCAGGCCGGCCTTCAGCGTGGGTTGGTCGGGGATCGCGCGGGTCACGAAGTTGACGATGCCGCCCACGTTCTGGGGCCCGTAGCGCACGGCGCCGCCGCCACGCACCACGTCCACCGCGTCCATGTTGCCCAGGCTGATCGGCGCGAACGACAGCTGTGGCTGGCCATAGGGCGCAAACGGCACCGGAATGCCGTCCATCAGCACCGTGGAGCGCGAGGCCAGGCGCGGGTTGAGCCCGCGAATGCCGAAGTTCAGCGCCATGTCGTGGCTGCCGGTGCCGTTGTTTTCCGGCGCATTCACCCCGGGGATGCGGTTGAGCACTTCCCGTGCGCTGCTGGCGCCGGTGCGTTCGAACTCTTCACGGCGGATCACGTCCCGTGCGCCGGGGTGTTCGAACACGTTGTCCTGGGTGGCTTCACCCAGCCAGTCGCCGACCACGCTGGAGCTGCCCAGCTCCAGCGGCGCGCCGGCGGCCGGGGCCAGCGGTTGCAGGCTGTAGGCGTTGTCGCCTTCGGCGCGGGCCTGCAGGCCGGTGCCTTCAAGCAGCGCGGCCAGGCCCTGTGCAGTGGAATACTCGCCTTCCAGGCCACGGCTTTTCACGCCCTGGGTCACCTGCGAGCCGAACGAGATCAGCACGCCGCTTTCACGCCCGAACTGGTTCAGGGCGTCTTCCAGCGACATCGGGGCGATGTGGTAGGTGCGTGCCTGGGCGGCGTGCAGGGGCGCAACGGCGCCGAAGGTGAGGCTGGCGCCCAGCAGCAGGGCATGGGCGAGGGGGCTTAGGCGAAGCGGCATGCAAAGGGTCCTTGAGAAGGTCGGGGCAAAGGGTTCTGCCTTCTCTGTCACGCGAGATGAAAAAACGGCTCAAGGTTCTGAAAATAATCTCAGGCGCGGGCTTCTACCGTGACCCAGTAGCGGGTGAAGCGCCGCACGCGCACCGGCAGCGACACCTCCAGCAGGTCCAGGATGCGTTCGCTGTCGGCCAGCGGGTAGCTGCCCGACAGCAGCAGGTCGGCCACCGCCGGATCGCACGTGAGCTGGCCGCGACGGTAGCGGGCCAGGTCGTCGATGAAGTCCCCCAGGCGCGTATGCGCAGCCACCAGCATGCCGTCGACCCAGGCGCCGGTGTTGGCATCCACCGCATCGGTGGCGCCCCAGCGTGGCCCGTCGAAACGCGCCTGCTGCCCGGCTTCAAGCGCATGCCCGGCAAGCATCGCCCGGCCCTGCAGCACCGCCACCCGGCTGTGGTCGGCCCACTGGCGCACGTTGAAGCGTCCGCTCGACAGCTGCAGCAGGCCGTTGCCGGTCACCACGCGCAGGGGGCGGGGGTCGTCGGCCACATTGAGCAGCAGTTCGCCTTCGAGCAGGTGGATCAGCCGCTGTTCGCGGTCCAGGCGTACGTCGGCGGCGCTGGCGGTGTTCAGGTGCAGGTGCGTGCCGTCGTCCAGGCGCATCTGGCGGCGCTGGCCCAGCGGGCTGCGGTAGTCGGCCAGCAGGGGCGGCAGCGGGTTGTGCTGCTGCAGGGCCAGCCCGCAGGCGCCGCCCACCCCGAGCAGCAACAGCGCCTTGAGCGCGCGCCGCCGGCTGGCCGAGCGTGGCGCCTGCAGGGCGGCGTGCGCCAGTGGCGAAGACAGCCCGCGCAGGCGCTGATTGACCCGCTGTATGTGGTCCCAGGCGCGGCGGTGTTCTTCGCTGGCCTGCAGCCAGCGCTCCATGGCCAGTTGCTGGCGGCTGTCGAGGGCACCGCCCTGCAGTTCGATCAGCCAGTGCACCGCCTGTTCTGCCACCTTGGGCGAGAATTCCTGGGCGTTCACAGGGCGAAGTAGCAGCGCATGGCCGCCTTGTTCAGATGGCGCTTCACGGTGGCCAGCGAAATGCCCAGCTGCCGGGCGATGTCGGCGTAGCCCAGGCCGTCGACCTGAGCCATCAGGAAGGCGCGCTTGACCACCACGGGCAGGCCGTCGAGCAGCCGGTCGAGTTCGATCAGGGTTTCCAGAATGATCGCGCGATGTTCTTCGCAAGGCGCCACCGCTTCGGGTAGCTGGGCCAGTGCCTGGTAGTAGGCGCGTTCCAGGTCCTGGCGGCGGTAGTGGTTGAACAGCACGCGCTTGGCCACCGTGGTGAGGAAGGCGCGAGGTTCGTTGAGCGTTGGTGTTTCGCGCGCCTGCAGCAGGCGCATGAAGGTGTCCTGGGCCAGGTCGGCGGCGCTGTGCGGGCAGCCCAGGCGCTGTCGCAGCCAGCCGGTGAGCCAGTTGTGATGGGCGCTGTAGAGGCCTTCGAGCGAAGCAGGGGCGGGCTGGGCACTGGGCACCGTGACAACTCCGGCGCCGGGGGGTGCGCAAAAGAATAAGAATTGTTCGCATTGTAGGAGTTGAAGCCACAGGCTTCAAGCCACCCGCTGCAAGCGGCCATACCACCGATCTGCTTCTTCATGGCCGGTTGAAGCGGTGTCTTTGCATCTGCGAATATTAATCATTAATATTACGCCCCTCCTCACACTGGACCCGCTGTCATGAAAAGCAAAGCCGCCGGGCTGCCCTTCAGTTATCGCCTGGCCGTGACCTCGCGCAGCCTCGCGGCGCTGCTCGGCGGTTACCTGTTGGCGGCCATGGCCAGCGTGTGCATCACCCTGTTGCTGCCCATGCCCAAGGCCGACGCGGTCGTCACCGGCATGATGCTGTCGTTTCTGTTCTACCTGGTGGCGATCCTCTGGTGCTTCGCCTGTCGCAGCGCCTGGCATGCCTGGCTCGGGGTGCTGCTGCCCGGCGCCGCGCTGGCCGCCATCAACGGCCTGGCCTACTGGATGCAAACCCCATGAAAGAAGGCTTTCGCCAGGCCATGGCCTGGCTGCACACCTGGGCCGGGCTGATCTTCGGCTGGCTGCTGTTCGCGATCTTCCTCACCGGCACGCTGTCGTACTTCAAGAACGAAATCAGCCACTGGACCCAGCCGGAGATCCCGTACCGCACCCTCGACACCACCGCCAGCCTGAGCCTGGCGCAGCGCTACCTGCAAACCAACGCCGCCGATGCCGGCAGCTGGTTCATCCAGTTGCCCGAAGCACGCGACCCGACCCTGCGCGTGGGCTGGCGTGCACCCGGCGCCGGCCGGCGCGATTTCAACGAAAAGATCCTCGACCCCGCCACCGGCAATCAACTGCACCCGCGCGACAGCAGCGGCGGCGAGTTCTTCTACCGCTTCCACTTCCAGTTGCAGATGCCCTACCCGTGGGGCCGCTGGCTGTCGACCTTCTGCGCGCTGATGATGCTGGTGGGGCTGGTCACCGGCATCATCACCCACAAGAAGATCTTCAAGGAGTTCTTCACCTTCCGCCCCGGCAAGGGCCAGCGTTCCTGGCTCGACGGCCACAACGCGATCGGCGTGCTGGTGCTGCCGTTCCACCTGATGATCAGCTACAGCAGCCTGGTGATCTTCATGGCCATGGTGATGCCGGCCAGCATCAGCACGATGTATGGCGACAACCTCCAGGCCTATTACAACGAGCTGTTTTCGCGCGACGAGCCGGTCAAGCCGGCGGGCACCCCGGCACCGCTGGTGCCGCTGGCGCAGCTGTATGCCCAGGCGCGCCAGCAGGCGCCCGGCAGCGAGGTCAGCTGGGTCGAGGTGCAGAACCCCGGTGACCTCAACGCACGGGTGCGCCTGGTGCGTGCCAGCAACGAGGGCATCGCCCAGAACCGCGGCGCCGGCTGGCTTTTCGACGGCGTGCAGGGCACCCCGCTCAAGGCCCCGGGCGAGCAAAGCACACCGTTGGTGATTGCCGCCGGCATGTACGGCCTGCACATGGGCCACTTTGCCGGCCCGACGCTGCGCTGGCTGTACTTCGTGTTCGGCCTGGCCGGCACTGCTGTGATCGGCACGGGGCTGGTGATGTGGCTGGGCAAGCGCCAGCTCAAGCACGCCAAGAGTGGCACCCAGCCCTTCGAGCTGCGTCTGGTCGAGGTGCTCAACATCGCCAGCATGAGCGGGCTGATCCTCGCCGTGGCGGCGTTCTTCTGGGCCAACCGCCTGTTGCCGGTGGCCCTTGAAGGACGTGCCGATCTTGAGGTCGACAGCTTCTTTGCCGTCTGGGGCCTGGCGCTGCTGCACGCACTGTTGCGCCCCGGGCGCCGCGCCTGGGGCGAGCAACTGCTGCTGGGCGCGGTACTGTTCGCCGCCTTGCCGGTGCTCAACGCCCTGACCACCGGCACCGGCCTGCTGCCTGCGATCGCCCAGGGCGACTGGATGATTGCCGGGTTCGACCTCACGGCGCTGGGCTGTGGCCTGCTGCTGGCCTGGATGGCGCGCAAGATGCTGCGCCCGCAGGTGTTGGCGCCCAAGCGCGCGGCACGCACGCCCAGGGCCGCACCGCTGATCGAAAGCGAGGTGCAGTGATGCTGGCCATCGCGTTGTTCGGCTTTGCCGCAGTGGCGGCGTTGTGCCTGGCCATGGAACGCCATTACACCGACCTGCTGGGGCACAAGCCCACGCCCCGCCGCCTGCGTGGCCTGCGCATGGGCGGCTGGTTGCTGATCACCGTGGCACTGGGGCTGGCGGTGCGTCACAGCGGCTGGGCCATGGGCCTGGTGGAGCTGAGCGCGGTAGTGATGGGCGGCTTGTGCGCGTGGGTGTTCGTCCTTCCCTACGCCCCGCGCCTGCTGCTGGGCCTGGCCGCGGCCAGCCTGGTGCTGGCGCCGCTGGCACTGCTGGCGCCGTACTGAAACGATGAGCGAGCCGCTCGACAGCCACGACGACGCCCCGGGCCGCGCACGTTTCGTGCAGGTGTTCGTGGCCCAGCGTGCACGCATGGAGCGCCTGGTCAGCCGCCGCGTGGGCTGTCGGGCCACCGCCGCCGACCTGGTGCAGGAACTGTTCCTGCGCTTCTGGCGTCGCCCGCAGGTCGAGGTCGAGGCGCTGGACACCTACCTGCTGCGCTGCGCCGGCAATATCGCCATCGACCACCTGCGCAGCCAAGGCGCCCGCGAGCGGGTCAACGACAGCCTGCTGGCGCCGCATCAAGACAGCCATGCCAGCGAGCCCGAGGCCGCGCTGGAGGCCGGCAGCGACCTGAGTCGGATCGAGGCTGCCCTGCGCGAGCTGCCCGAGCGCACCCGCCAGATCTTCCTGCTCAACCGTATCCACGGCCGCACCTATGCCGACATTGCGCGGGCCATGGGCCTGTCCCAAAGCGCCGTGGAAAAACATATGATGCGTGCCCTCGAGGCCTGCAAGGCGAGTATCGCCGCCGAGCCTGCCGTGCCCCGCAAGCCAGGGAATGCCCCGCGATGAACGCTCCAGCCCCACCTACCGCCGAACAGCAGCAGGCCGCGCTCGTCTGGCTCGGCCAGATCAACCAGCAGCCCGCGCGTGCCGAGGGCGCCGCGTTCAAGCGCTGGTTGCTGGCCGACCCTGCGCACCCGCAGGCCTGGCGCCAGGCCCAGGCGCTGTGGCAGCAGACCGCCGCGCCTGCAGCACGCCTGGCCGCCGAAGACGCCCCGGCACTGGAGGCCTACCTGCGCGCGATGGACCGGCCTCGGCGCCGTTGGCCGGCCCGTGTGGCCGGGTTGGCACTGGCTGCCAGCGTGGTGCTGGGCGTGGCGATGGGGGCGGGCTGGCACCCGGCCAACTGGGTCGATGACCTGGGCGCCGATTACGTGGCCGCGGTGGGCGAGCTCAAGGCCGTGACCCTGGCCGACCAGTCGCACCTGCTGCTGGATGCCGACAGCGCCATCGACGTGGACTTCAGCGGTGGGCAGCGTCGCGTGCAGGTGCGGCGCGGCGCGGTGTTCTTCGAGGTCAAGCATACCGGTGCGCCGTTCACCGTGCAGGCCGATGGCGGCGAGGTGCGGGTGATGGGTACCCGGTTCGAGGTGCGTCGCCAGCCCCAGGGCACCACCGTTACCGTGCTGTCGGGCAAGGTCGGGGTCACGCCGGCGCCGGGGCAGGCGCAGCAGGTGCTCACGGCCGGCCAGCAGGTGGAGTACGCCCAGGGCCTGGCCGGTGCAGTGCAGGGCGTGGACAGCGAGAACCGCCTGGCCTGGCGCCAGGGCTGGCTCAACTACTACCAGGCGCCGCTGGCGCAGGTGGTCGACGACCTGGCCCGGCATTACCCCGGGCGCATCGTGCTGCTGGACGACGCCCTGGCGGCGCGCAAGGTCAGCGGCAGCTTCCCCGCCGCCGACCCGCTGGCGGCGCTGGACGCCCTGGGGGCGGTGGCCGGCTTCCAGCGCAAGACCCTGCTCGGGCGGGTCACGCTGCTGCGCTGAAAAATATTTTCACGGCCCGGTGAGGTAAGTACGTGCCGCAACCGTGTAGTGATTGAAAGTGCGATTCATTCGCATGAAACAGGTTCACTCACAGGTCGACGGCATGAAGTTCAGGGCAAAATCATCGTTGGTGCGTTGCGTTTCAATCGGGCTTGGGGCGGCAGCGTGGCTGCCGCTGGGGGCGGGCGTGAGCCAGGCGGTAGCGCAGCAGGTCGAGCAGGTGTACCGCTTTGCCCAGCCCAGCAAACCCTTGCCCCAGGCGCTCAACGACTTCAGCCGGGTCACCGGGTTGAGCGTGGTCTACACCGTCGAGCTGCCCGGCCTTGCCGCGCCGGCCCTGACGGGCACGTTCAGTGCCGAGCAGGCCCTGCAGCGCCTGCTGGGCAACAGCGGCTTCACCTACCGCCGCGTGAATGCGCGCACCCTCACCGTCGAACCGCTGGCCCAGGCCGGTGCACTCAACCTCGAGCCCACCACGGTCTCGTCCCAGCAGGACAGCGTCGGCAGCTACCAGCCGCCGGCCACCAGCGCGATCATGCGCAGCCAGGTGCCGAACCTGGAGATCCCCCAGGCCATCAACGTGGTGCCGGCCCAGGTGCTCGCCGACCAGGCGCCGCGCAACCTCGACGACGCGTTGAGCAACGTCAGCGGCATCACCCAGGGCAACAACTTCGGCGCCACCGCCGACACCGTGATGAAGCGCGGCTTCGGCGACAACCGCGACGGCTCGATCATGCGTGACGGCATGCCGCTGGTGCAGGGGCGCAGCCTCAATGCCAGCACCGAGCGGGTCGAAGTGCTCAAGGGCCCGGCCTCGCTGCTGTACGGCATCCAGGACCCGGGCGGGGTGATCAACGTGGTCAGCAAGCGCCCGCAACTGCAGCGCTACAACGCCGTGAACCTGCGCGGCTCCAGCTATGGCAGCGGCAAGAACGGCAGCGGCGGCGGGCTCGACAGTACCGGCGCGCTGGGCGACAGCAACTTCGCCTACCGCCTGGTGCTCGACCACGAGGACGAAGACTACTGGCGCAACTTCGGCACCCACCGCGAGACGCTGGTGGCGCCGTCGCTGGCCTGGTTCGGTGAAGACACCCAGGTGCAGCTGGCCTATGAGCACCGCGAGTTCCTGTATCCGTTCGACCGCGGCACGGCCATCGACCCGCGCACCAACCACCCGCTGAACATCCCCAGCACACGTCGGCTGGACGAGCCCTTCAACAACATGGAAGGGCGCTCGGACCTGTACCGCCTGGAGGTCGACCATCAGCTTGCCGATGACTGGAAACTCCACTTCGGCTACAGCTTCAACCGCGAAACCTACGATGCCAGCCAGGTGCGCGTCACCGCGGTTGACCCTGCCAAGGGCACCATCACGCGCAACCTGGACGGCACCCGTGGCGCCCTGAGCAGCGACCGCTTCGCCACCGTCAGCCTGGACGGCAAGCTGCAACTGGCAGGCATGCAGCACGACGTGCTGGTGGGGGTGGATGACGAGTACCGCAAGGTGTTTCGTGCCGACCTGATTCGCGGCGCCCGCAACACCTTCGATTACCTGAACCCGGTGTACGGCCAGGTCCAGCCCGGCACCGCCGTGCGCGACAGCGACAGCGACCAGACCGACAAGCTGCGCAGCAACTCGTTGTTCTTCCAGGACTCGATCCACCTCGACGAGCACTGGATTCTGGTGGCCGGTGCGCGCTATCAGCAGTTCGACCAGTACGCCGGTCGCGGCCGGCCGTTCAAGGCCAACACCGACAACAGCGGCCAGGCCTGGGTGCCGCGTGCGGGGCTGGTGTACAAGGTCGACGACACGCTGTCGTTCTATGGCAGCTACACCGAGTCGTTCAAGCCCAACTCCAGCATCGCGCCGATGACCGGTGGCCTGGTGCTGGATTCCTCGATTGCCCCCGAAGAGGGCAAGTCGTGGGAGCTGGGCGCCAAGCTCGACCTGCCGGGGGCGATCACCGGCAGCGTGGCGTTGTTCGACATCACCAAGCAGAACGTGCTGGTGGCCAATTTCGACACGGCCACCGGCGATACCCTGTACAGCAGCGCCGGCGAAGTGAAGTCGCGCGGCCTGGAGATGGACCTCACCGGGCAGGTGAGCGAGCGCTGGAGCCTGATCGGCAGCTATGCCTTCACCGACGCCCAAGTGTCCCAGGACCCCAAGCTCAAGGGCAACCGCCTGCAGAACGTGGCGCGGCATACCGGGTCGCTGTCGGCGGTGTATGACGTGGGCAGCCTGTTCGGTGGTGATCGCCTGCGGGTCGGCGCCGGGGCGCGCTATGTGGGCGAGCGGGCCGGCAACGCGGAGAACGATTTCGACCTGCCGGCGTACACCGTGGCGGATGCGTTCGCCAGTTATGAAACCCGGCTGGATGAGCACAAGGTGCGCTTTCAGCTGAACGTGAAGAACCTGTTCGACAAGACCTACTACAGCTCGGCGGTGAACCGCTACTTCGTGGCAGTGGGGGATTCGCGGCAGGTGAGCCTGTCGAGCACCCTGGAGTTCTGAGAGCACAGGAAGAACACCCACCGTGAGGGCGGTGGGGGCCCTGTGGGAGCGGGCTTGACCCGCGATCAGCGGCGCATGGCCAACCGATAATCCCCCGGCGTGGCCCCCACCACCTGCCTGAAGCGATTGCTGAAATGGCTGGCACTGGCAAACCCGCACGCCAATGCCACCTCGCCCAACGCCCCGTCGCCACAGCGCAGCAGCTGGCGTGCCCGGGCCAGGCGCCGCGCCAGCAGGTACTGGTGCGGCGGCAGGCCGAAGCTTGCGCGGAACATCCGTGCAAAGTGGTAGTGCGACAGGTTGCACAGCAACGCCAGCTCACCCAGGCTGATCGCCTGCTCCAGGTGCGCCTCGATGTAGTCGGCCAGGTGCCGGCGCTGATGCGTCGCCAACCCGCCCTTCAGGCGCAGCCCCCGACGCAGCCCCACCTGGTTGAGCACGGCATGGTCGAGAATCTCGTGGGCCAGGCTGCTGGTCAGCAGGCGCTCGCCCGGCTCGTCCCAGTTCAGCTCGATCAGCCGGCCAAAGCGCAGCGCCTGCTCCGGGTCGTCGATGAAGGTCGCTTCGTGCAGTTGCACCTCGCGCGGTTCGCGGTCCAGCAGGCGGGTGCAGGCCAGGGCGAACTGCGCCTGGCTGATGTACAGGTGCGCCAGGCGGATGCTGCCATTGATCACCCAGTTCGAGGCGTGCTCGGCCGGCAGGATGCACAGCTTGCCGGGCCCGCCCTTGGCGGCGGGGCGATCCCGGCGAAAGGTGCCGGTGCCGCCGGCGATATAGCACGACAGCGTGTGGTGGCTGGGCGCTTCGTAGTCGCGGGCGTCGTGGCGGTTGTTCCACAGGGCTGCGACCAGCTCGTCGCCGAGCTGCGCACTGTGTTCCAGGCGGGCATTGGGCGAGGCGTGCATGGCTTGAAAGACTTGCAACTGGTCCAGTGGCGTCATGGGGTCTACCTCTGTCGGCCATCCTACTCGCGGCCACCGGGCCTGACAGCCCCGCCCAGCAAAAAACCGCAAGTTTGTGCAAGCGCACGGGGCGGCCCGCGCCGGACACTGCAGGCTGTCGTGAGGAGTGCATGCCATGAACCTGTCGTTGTACCTGCTGACCGTGCTGATCTGGGGCACCACCTGGATCGCCCTGAAACTGCAGCTGGGGGTGGTGGCCATCCCGGTGTCCATCGTCTATCGCTTTGCCCTGGCGGCGCTGGTGCTGTTTGCCGTGCTGTTGATCGGGCGGCGCCTGCAAGTGATGAACCGGCGCGGGCACCTGATCTGCCTGGCCCAGGGGCTGTGCCTGTTCTGCGTGAACTTCATGTGCTTTCTGACGGCCAGCCAGTGGATCCCCAGCGGCCTGATCGCGGTGGTGTTCTCCACCGCCACGCTGTGGAACGCACTCAATGCGCGGGTGTTCTTCGGGCAGCAGGTGGCGGCCAACGTGCTGGCGGGTGGGGCGCTGGGGCTGGGCGGGTTGGGGCTGCTGTTCTGGCCGGAGCTGGCCGGGCATGCGGCCAGCCGCGAAACCCTGATCGGCCTGGGCCTGGCGTTGCTGGGTACGCTGTGTTTCTCGGCGGGCAACATGCTCTCGAGCCTGCAGCAGAAGGCCGGCTTGCGGCCGATGACCACCAATGCCTGGGGCATGCTCTACGGGGCCGGAATGCTGGCGCTGTACTGCGTGGTCAGCGGTATTCCGTTCGCGATGGAATGGAATGTGCGGTATGTGGGGTCGCTGCTGTACCTGGTGATCCCGGGGTCGGTGATCGGCTTTACCGCGTACCTGACGCTGGTGGGGCGCATGGGGCCGGAGCGTGCGGCGTACTGCACGGTGCTGTTCCCGCTGGTGGCGCTGAACGTGTCGGCGTTCTACGAGGGGTACCAGTGGACAGCGCCGGCGCTGGGCGGGCTGGTGCTGGTGATGCTGGGCAATGTGCTGGTGTTCAGGAAGGGGCGGGTGGTGACGCCTTCGCCGGCAAGGCCGGCGCCTACCAGGGCCGCGTAACCCTTGCAGGAGCCCGCCTTGCTGGCGAATGGCAGCCTTACTTCCACACCTGCGGGTTCACCAGGTCGCGCGGGCGCTCGCCCAGCAGTGCCGCGCGCAGGTTGTCGATGGCACGGTTGGCCATCGCCTCGCGGGTTTCGGCCGTGGCCGAGCCCACATGCGGCAAGGTCACCGCATTGGCCAGCTGGAACAGCGGCGAATCGCTCAGCGGCTCCTTCTCGTACACATCCAGCCCTGCACCGCGAATCGTGCCCTGCTGCAACGCCGCCACCAGCGCCGCCTCATCCACCACCGGCCCTCGCGACACGTTGACCAGAAACGCACTGGGCTTCATCAGCTTCAGTTCGCGCTCGCCAATCAGGTGCCTGGTGTTGGCCCCCAGCGGCACCACCAGGCACACGAAGTCGGCTTCGGCCAGCAGTTGATCCAGGCTGCGGTACTGCGCACCCAGTTCCTGCTCCAGCGCGGTCTTGCGGCTGTTGCCGCTGTAGATCACCGGCATGTTGAAGCCGAACCGGCCACGCCGCGCAATCGCCGCGCCAATGTTGCCCAGCCCGACGATGCCCAGCGTCTTGCCATGCACGTCGCTGCCAAAGTGTGCCGGGCCCACGGTGGCTTTCCATTCGCCGGCCTTGGTCCAGGCGTCCAGCTCGGCCACCCGCCGCGCCGCGCTCATGATCAGCGCAAAGCCGAGGTCGGCGGTGCTTTCGGTGAGGACGTCAGGGGTGTTGGTCAGGGCGATGCCGCGCTGGTTGAAGTAGGCCAGGTCGTAGTTGTCGTAACCCACCGACACGCTCGACACCACCTGCAACTGCTCGGCGTTGTGCAGCTGCGCTTCGCCCAGCTTGCGCCCCACCCCGATCAGGCCGTGGGCCTGGGGCAGCGCTTCGTTGAACTGGGCATTGATGTCGCCCAGCTTGGGGTTGGGCACGATCACATTGAAGTCTTGCTGCAGACGCTCGACCATCGGGGCGGTGATGCGGCTGAAGGCCAGTACGGTCTTTTTCATCGGCGAACTCGCTGCGGGCAGGGGAGAATGGGTAGCACGCTATCATTCTCCGCCGCCCCTGTGCAGCAAGATTTCAGGTGGCGATGAGCAGCTCGTGGGTCTTGAGGTCGGCCTCGTGGGCCGCGAGGATCTCCGGCAGCGAGTTGCGCAGGTACTCGACCCAGGTCTTGATCTTCGCATCCAGGTACTGGCGCGAGGGGTAGATCGCGTACAGGTTCAGCTCCTGCAGGCGGTACTCGGGCATCACCCGTACCAGGCTGCCGTCGCGCAGGCCGTCGATGGCCGAGTAGATCGGCAGCACGCCCACGCCCATGCCGCTGCGGATCGCCGCCTTCATGGCATCGGCCGAGTTCACCTGGAAGGGCGCCTGGGTGATGTTCACCACCTCCTGGCCCTCGGGGCCGTCGAACAGCCATTTTTCCAGCGGGATCACCGGGCTCACCATGCGCAGGCAGGCGTGCTTGAGCAGGTCGGCCGGCTTGTGCGCCACGCCGTGGCGCTTCACGTATTCGGGCGAGGCGCACACGATGCTGTAGGTGATGCCCAGGCGCTGCGACACGAAACCCGAGTCCGGCAGCTCGCTGGCGAGCACGATGGACACGTCGTAGCCCTCGTCCAGCAGGTCAGGCACGCGGTTGGCCATGGTCAGGTCGAAGGTCACGTCGGGGTGGGTTTCGCGGTAGCGGGCGATGGCATCGATGACGAAATGCTGGCCCACGCCGGTCATCGAGTGCACCTTCAATTGCCCGGCCGGGCGCGCATGCGCGTCGCTGGCCTCGGCCTCGGCTTCCTCCACGTAGGTGAGGATCTGCTCGCAGCGCATCAGGTAGCGCTTGCCTGCTTCGGTCAGTGCGATGCGCCGGGTGGTGCGGTTGAGCAGGCGGGTTTGCAGGTGCGCTTCAAGATTGGAAACCGCCCGCGACACGTTCGCGGTGGTCGTATCCAGTTGCACGGCAGCGGCGGTGAAACTGCCGACTTGCGCGACGCAACTGAAAGCACGCATGTTTTGCAGGGTGTCCATGGGGCTCTCTCAAGGAAGACGACAGAATTGTGACATGAAGTAACCAAAGCAGTCTTCAGACTAAAGCCGGATTATCGCGGTTTTCGTAACAAAGATTCGCAGTAAAGCACGCTTATCGCCAGTGCGGCGGCCCCCTAGAATTGCGTCACCTAGCGTCATCCACCTTCTAGTCGGGAACTCGCAGCTGTGCCGCGTCGCATCATCAGAGCGCTGAATGCGCTCAGTGTCTGTGCCTTTAGCTTGACCTTGAGCGGCTGTATCGGAACCTGGGGCATCGCCCCGCAAAGCAAGACGCTGCAAGCCAATACCCTGACCACCGACGCGGCCATCCGAGCAGCCGCGCAGGATGCCCACTGGCCCGACCAGCAATGGTGGCAAGCCTATGGCGACCCGCAACTGGCGCGCTGGATCGCCCTGGCGCTCCAGGGCAGCCCGACCATGGCCATGGCCGCTGCCCGCGTGCGTGAAGCCAGGGCCATGGCCGGGGTGATCGAGGCCGACGAAAAACTGCAGGTCAACGGCCAGTCCAGCCTCAAGCGCCACAACTGGCCTGAAGACCAGTTCTATGGCCCCGGCGCGCTGTCCGGTGCCAACACCTGGGACAACAATGCCACCCTGGGCCTGAGCTATGCGCTGGACCTGTGGGGCCGCGAGCGCAATGCCAGCGAGCAGGCCGTGGACATGGCCCACATGAGCGTGGCCCAGGCGCGCCAGGCGCAGCTCGAACTGCAGAACAACATCGTCAAGGTGTACATCCAGCTGTCGCTGCACTTTGCCCAGCGCGACATCGTCAAGGCCGAGCTGGCCCAGCAGGAGCAGATCCTGGCCCTGGCCGAACGGCGCCTGGCCGGGGGCATCGGCACCCATTTCGAGGTCAGCCAGGCGCAGACGCCGCTGCCCGAAACCCATCGCCAGCTCGACAGCCTCGATGAAGAAATCGCCCTGGCGCGCAACCAGCTGGCCGCGCTGGCCGGCAAGGGCCCGGGCGAGGGCGCGCAGTTGCAGCGGCCGAATCTCTCGTTGGCCACCGCACTCAAGCTGCCGTCGGCGCTGCCTGCCGAGCTGGTGGGGCAGCGTCCCGACGTGGTTGCCAGCCGCTGGCAGGTGGCGGCCCAGGCGCGCGGTATCGATGTGGCGCATGCCGGCTTCTTCCCCAACGTCGACCTGGTCGGCGGGCTCGGCTTCATGGCCACCGGCGGCGGTGCGCTGGAGTTTCTCACCGGGCGCAAGTTCAACTACAACGTCGGCCCGGCCATCAGCCTGCCGGTGTTCGACGGTGGCCGCCTGCGCTCGCAACTGGGCGTGGCCTCGGCCGGCTACGACATCGCCGTGGCGCGCTACAACCAGACCGTGGTCGAGGCCCTCAAGGGGGTGTCCGACCAGTTGATCCGCCGCCACTCGATGGACGAGCAACAGCACTTTGCCGCCGAGTCGGTGGCCTCGGCGCAGAAGACCTACGACATCGCCATGATCGCGTTCCAGCGCGGCCTCACCGACTACCTCAACGTGCTCAATGCGCAGACCCTGCTGTTTCGCCAGCAGCAGATCCAGCAGCAGGTGCAGGCCGCGCGCCTGACCGCGCATGCCGAACTGGTCACCGCCCTGGGCGGTGGGCTGGGCGCCGGCAACGATGTGCCGACGCCGGATAAGCAGGCCGCACCGGCCACCCCGCGCACCCTGGCGGTGTTCGACAAATGAGCGCCATGACCCTGCCGTTTCGCTGGCTGGCATCACTTGAATGGCGTCGCGGCTTCTTCGAATGGGCGCGCAGCGACGGCGTCACCTGGGTGTACATCTTCAAGGTGCTGAGCGCGGCGTTTCTCACCCTGTGGCTGGCCATGCGTCTGGAGCTGCCGCAGCCGCGCACCGCGATGATCACCGTGTTCATCGTGATGCAGCTGCAGAGCGGCCACGTGTTCGCCAAGAGCTTCTACCGCCTGCTCGGCACCCTGGCCGGTTCGTCGGTGATGGTCGCGCTGATCGCGATCTTCCCGCAGAACACCGAGCTGTTCCTGCCCAGCCTGGCGATCTGGGTGGGCATCTGCTCGGCGGGGGCGATGCGCTACCGCAACTTTCGCGCCTATGGCTTCGTGCTGGCCGGCTACACCGCGGCCATGGTCGGCCTGCCGGCCCTGCAGCACCCCGACGGTGCATTCATGGCGGCAGTGTGGCGGGTGCTGGAGATCTCCCTGGGCATCCTGGTGTCGACCCTGGTCAGCGCCGCGATCCTGCCGCAGTCGGCCAGTGCCTCGATGCGCAACGCCCTGTACCAGCGCTTTGGCGTGTTCGCCGGCTTCGTCGCCGAAGGCCTGCGCGGCGACAGCCAGCGCGACCGTTTCGAAAGCAGCAACGTGCGCTTCATCGCCGAGGCGGTGGGCCTGGAAAGCCTGCGCAGCGTGACCGCCTTCGAAGACCCGCACATGCGCCGGCGCAACGGCCGCCTGGGCCGCATGAACAGCGAGTTCATGGCCATCACCACGCGCTTCAACGCCCTGCACCAACTGCTCGAGCGCCTGCGCCAGCGCGGCCCGCTGCAGATCGTCACGGCCATCGAGCCGGGCCTCGATGCCCTGGCCAACCTGCTCGACGGCTATGCCGGGCGCTCGCTGACCCACGCCGATGCCGCGCGCCTGGCCGAGCAACTGGCCGCCTACAAGGACGACCTGCCCGAGCGGGTACGCAGCCTGCGCGCCGCCTACCTCGACACCGCGCCCAGCGACGCCGACCTGCTCGATTTTCACACCGCCTACGAACTGCTGTACCGCTTCGTCGACGACCTGCACAGCTATGCCCAGACCCACGCCTCGCTGGCCGAGCACAGCCACGCCCGTGAGCAATGGGACGAACCCTACGTGGCCCAGACCAACTGGCTGGTGTCGCTGGCTGCCGGCGTGCGGGCCGCGTTCATCCTGCTGGTGCTGGGCAGCTTCTGGCTGGCCACGGCGTGGCCCAGCGGGGCCATGATGACCCTGATCGCGGCGGCCACCGTGGGCCTGTCGGCGGCCACCCCCAACCCCAAGCGCATGTCGTTCCAGATGGCCTGCGGCACCCTGTTCGGCGCGCTGGTGGGGTTCTTCGAAACCTTCTTCGTGTTCCCCTGGATCGACGGCTTCCCGCTACTGTGCATGGTGCTGGCGCCGGTGTTCGTGGTGGGCGCGTTCCTGGCCTCGCGCCCGGCCTACGCCGGTTATGGCCTGGGCCTGCTGATCTTCTTCTCGACCGGCTCGGTGCCCGACAACCTCACCGTGTACAACCCCTACACCTTCGTCAACGACTACATCGCCATGGTCATCGGCATGCTGGTGTGCGCGGCGGCCGGGGCGATCATCCTGCCGCCCAACAGCCGCTGGCTGTGGAGTCGCCTGGAGCAGGACCTGCGCGGCCAGGTGCTGTTCGCCATCAGCGGGCGCCTGCGCGGGCTGGGCTCGGCGTTCGAGAGCCGCACCCGTGACCTGCTGCACCAGGCCTATGGCCTGGCCGTGGGCCAGCCCCAGGTGCAGAGCAAGCTGCTGCGCTGGATGTTCGTGGTGCTGGAGGTGGGCCACGCGATCATCGAGCTGCGCAAGGAACAGGCGATACTCCCGGTGCACCCGTGCTATGCCGAGTCCCAGCCCTGGCGCCAGGCCATCCGCGTGATGGGGCGGGCGCTGGCGCGGCTGTTCCTGCAGCCCACCGCCAGCAACCACGAGCGTGCGCTGGTGGCAGTGGACCATGCGATCAGCCGCGTGCAGGCCACCGACGAACCTTTCGCCCGGCACTTCGACACCTCGGCCCTGCGCCGGGTGCAGAGCTACCTGCACTTCATCCGTACCTCGCTGCTCGACCCACAATCGCCGCTGGCCCACCTGCCCGCGACGCAAGGACTGCCCGATGCCCCGTGAAATCGCCTTCCACGGCCTGTACATGCCGACCATGACCTTGATGTTCCTGTTCGCCGCAGGGCTTGCCTGGGGGCTGGACCGGTTCATTGCCGGGCATGACGGCTACCGTTTTTTCTGGCACCCGGCGCTGCTGCGCCTGTGCCTGTTCATTTGCCTCTTTGGCGCCATGGCGCTGACCGTCTACCGTTGAGACCCTAGTCGATGAAAAAGTTTTTCAGCCTGATCGCCACCTTGCTGGTACTGGCAGCTGCCGTGGCGATCGGCCGGCAATTGTGGGTGCAGTACATGAACACGCCCTGGACCCGCGACGGGCGGGTACGCGCCGACATCATCAACGTGGCCGCCGACGTGCCCGGCTATGTGGTGGACGTGCCGGTGCGCGACAACCAGCTGGTGAAGAAGGGCGACCTGCTGATCCAGATCGACCCCGAGCACTACGAGGTGGCGGTCAGGCAGGCGCAGGCGCTGGTAGCCTCGCGCAAGGCCACCTGGGAGATGCGCAAGGTCAATGCGCACCGGCGTGCCGACATGGACAACCTGGTGATCTCGCGGGAGAACCGCGACGACGCCAGCAACATCGCCAACTCGGCCCTGGCCGACTACCAGCAGGCCCAGGCGCAGCTGGCGGCGGCAGAGCTGGACCTCAAGCGCACACGCATCCTGGCCACGGTGGACGGCTACGTGACCAACCTCAACGTTCACCGCGGCGACTATGCGCGCACCGGTGAGCCGAAGATGGCGGTGGTCGACAAGGACTCGTTCTGGGTCTACGGCTTCTTCGAGGAGACCAAGCTGCCGCACGTGAAGGTGGGCGATCAGGCCGACCTGCAGATGATGAGCGGCGAGGTGCTCAAGGGGCATGTGGAGAGCATCTCGCGCGGCATCTATGACCGCGACAACCCTGAAAGCCGCGAGCTGATCGCCGACGTCAACCCCACCTTCAACTGGGTGCGCCTGGCCCAGCGGGTACCGGTGCGCATTCACATCGACGAGGTGCCCGAAGGCTTCCTGCTGGCAGCGGGCACCACCTGCACGGTGGTGGTCAAGCCGCGCGATTGAGCGCGTGCCGCTGCCATGGCGAACGTTCAGCGGTGCATGAACTGCGGCTCGCGCTTCTCGGCGAAGGCGGCCATGCCTTCCTTCTGGTCCTCGATGGCGAAGGTGGAATGAAACAGCCGGCGCTCCTGGCGTACGCCTTCGCTCAAGGTGGTTTCGAAGGCGCCGTTCACCGCCTCCTTGGCCATCATTGCTACCGGCCCGGAGTAGCCGGCGATCCGCGCCGCGACACGCAAGGCTTCGTTGAGTAGCGCCGCATCGCTCACCACCCGGCTCACCAGGCCGCAGCGCTCGGCTTCGTGGGCGTCCAGGGTGCGCCCGGTGAGCACCATGTCCATGGCCTTGGCCTTGCCGATGAAGTGCGCCAGGCGCTGGCTGCCGCCGGCACCGGGGATGGTCCCCAGTTTGATTTCCGGCTGGCCGAAGCGCGCGCTCTCGGCGGCGATGATGAAGTCGCACATCAGCGCCATCTCGCAGCCACCGCCCAGTGCGTAGCCGGCCACCGCGGCGATCACCGGCTTGCGAAAGCTGGCCAGGCGCTCCCAGTCCACGGTCACGAAGTCGCTGGTGTACACGTCGATGTAGTTGCGGTTGCGCATGGCCATGATGTCGGCCCCGGCGGCGAACACCGTGTCGGTGCCGGTCAGCACCACGGCGCGCACGCTGCGGTCCTGTTCCAGGCGGTCGAGCACGCCGGCCAGCTCCGCCGCCAGTTCGGCGCACAGGGCATTGAGCGACAGCGGCCGGTTGAGGCGAATCAGCGCCACCGCGTCAATCTGTTCCAGCAGCAGGTAATCGAGTTTCATCCGTGTAGTCTCGTTCAAGGGGTGAGTGCAAGGGGGCGTCAGAGATGACGCGCATCGACCAGTACCGGGCAACCGGCCTTGTCGATGACTTTGCTGCTGATCGAGGGGTCGAACATGCGGTCCAGCCGCGACAGGTGGCGGTGGCCCATCACGATCAGGTCGCTGCCCAGGCGCTTGGCCTCGGCGACGATGCTCGACACCGGGTCGCCATTGACCAGGTTGCCTTCGGTCTGGAAGCCGCGTTCGCGCAGGTGGGTCACCGCCTGCAGCATGCTCATGTCGGCCACCTGCTGTTCATGGCTGGCCGCCGGGTATTCGGTTTCGTCCTGCGGGCTGATGTGGCCGTCCTGTTCGGGCAGCGCGTAGGCACGGTCGACCGCCAGCAGCACATGCAGGCGATGACGGGTCTGCTCGCAGAACGTGCTGACGGTTTCCAGGATGCCGTGGCTGCGTGGCGAGCCATCGATGGCGATCAAAACGACGCTGTACATGGGGCAGGGTCCACTCACTGTGCAAAGAGCAGCATTCTTGAAAAAAGCATGCGGCGCGGTAAATGGTGCAGCGTGCAATGACTAGTTGCGCCACATGCAGGGGCTGTGAGCGCGGCGGAAACTGTTAAGCTTTGCCCCGGACTCAACGAAGCAATGAATGGATGCTTGCCATGCACTTTCCAGATATGAATTTGCTGGTCGCGCTGGATGCGCTGCTCGATGAAGGCAGTGTGGTCGGCGCGGCGCGGCGGATGAACCTGAGCCCCGCGGCCATGAGCCGTACCCTGACGCGCATTCGCCATGCGGTGGGTGACCCGATTCTGGTGCGCGCCGGCCGCGGCCTGGTGCCCACGCCCAAGGCCATGGCCCTGCGCAGTCAGGTGCGCAGTGTGGTGGAGCAGGCCAACCAGGTGTTCAGTTCCAGTGACGAGGTCGACCTGCAGAGTCTGGAACGGGCCTTCAACCTGCGCGCCAACGATGTGTTCATCGCGCCCTTTGCCGCGCCCCTGCTGGAAACCATGCGCGAACAGGCGCCGCACACGGTGCTGCGCTTCGTGCCCGAAGGCGAGGGCGGCGACGAGGACGCCGCACTGCGCGACGGGCGCCTGGACCTGTACATCAGTGCCACGCGCAACCTCGGTCCCGAGATCAAGGTGCAGAGCCTGTTCTCCACCACTTTCGTCGGCCTGGCGCGGGTCGATCACCCGATCTTCGATGACGAGATCACCCCCGAGCGCTTCGCCGGCTACGAGCAGATCAGCGTGTCGCGCCGTGGTCGCGCCGCCGGCCCGATCGATGCGGCGCTGGCCGGCATGGGCCTGCAGCGGCGCGTGGCGCTGATCACCCCGAGCTTTCATTCGGCGATGTTCTCGCTGCCCGACTCCGAGTTGCTGCTGGCGCTGCCCGAGCACGTGCTGATGAGCGTGGCCCGGCTCGGCCTGCCGCTGCGCTCGTTCCGCATCCCGATGGCGCTGGAGGCGGTGACCATCATGCAGGCCTGGCACCCGCGCTTCGACAACGACCCCGCCCACCGCTGGTTGCGCCAGACCCTCAAGGAATGTTGCTCCAGGCACTACGCCTGAGCCCGGGGCAGGCACGCGTTATCGACGGCTTTTGTGGATTGCGTTTGACGCAGCAATAAACTGCGAATATGTCAGTTTTCGTCATCTATTGGCCTCCATAGACTTGCCGGGTACTTAACTACCCGGAGTCCTCCTGCCATGTGTGTGCCTTTTTTCTGCCGTGCTTCAGCGCCTGTGGGCGGGGGCCGGCCATGACGTCGCTGGCGGCCCAGGCGCCCTTGGGGGCCACCCCGGCGCCCGCTGCGGCGCCTGCCAAACCGGCCGCCCCGGCTGCCTTCGGCCTGCGTATCGTGGTGGGCCTGGTCGGCGTGCTGCTGGCGGTGCTGTGCGCCGGCCTCAACGAGATGGTCACCAAGATGGCCCTGGCCGACATCCGTGGCGGGATGCACATCGGCGCCGACGAAGGGGCCTGGCTGGTGGCGCTGTACTCGGCCACCTCGGTGTCGGCCATGGCCTTTGCGCCCTGGTGCTCGGTGACCTTCTCGCTGCGCCGCTTCACCCTGTGTGCCATCGGCGCCTTTGCCGTACTGGGGCTGCTCTGCCCGTTTGCACCCAACCTCGAAAGCCTGATGCTGCTGCGCACCCTGCAAGGCCTTGCCGGGGGCGCGCTGCCGCCGATGCTGATGAGCGTGGCGCTGCGCTTTCTGCCCCCCGGCATCAAGCTCTACGGCCTGGCCGGCTACGCCCTGACCGCGACCTTCGGGCCGAGCCTGGGCCTGCCGCTGGCGGGCATGTGGACCGAGTATGTCGGCTGGCAGTGGGCGTTCTGGCAGATCATCCTGCCCTCGCTGGTGGCCATGGGCTGCGTGGCCTGGGGCCTGCCGCAGGACCCGTTGCGCCTGGAGCGCTTCAAGCAGTTCGACTGGCGCGGCCTGTTGCTGGGGCTGCCGGCCATCTGCTCGATCGTGATCGGCCTGTCCCAGGGCGACCGCATGGGCTGGTTCAACTCGCCGCTGATCTGCTGGCTGCTGGGCGGCGGGGTGGTGCTGCTGGTGCTGTTCATGATCAACGAATGGTCGCACCCGTTGCCGTTCTTCAAGCTGCAGATGCTGCGCAACCGCAACCTGACCCACGCCCTGATCACCCTGGGCGGGGTGCTGGTGGTGCTGTCGGCCGTGATCATCATCCCCACCAACTACCTGGCCCAGGTCCAGGGCTATCGGCCCGTGCACAGCGGCCCGGTGATGCTGCTGGTGGCGCTGCCGCAACTGCTGGCGCTGCCGCTGACCGCGGCGCTGTGCAACATCCGCGCGGTGGACTGCCGCTGGGTGCTGGCCATCGGCCTGGGCATGCTCGCCATGTCATGCCTGGGCGGCACGCAGATCACCTCGCAGTGGGTGCGCGAAAACTTCTATGTGCTGCAACTGTTCCAGATCTTCGGCCAGCCGATGGCGGTGATCCCGCTGCTGATGCTCGCCACCGGCGGCATGACCCCGCAGGACGGCCCGTTCGCTTCGGCCTGGTTCAACACCATCAAGGGCCTGGCTTCGGTGGTGGCTGCCGGGGTGCTGGAGGCCCTGACCACGGTGCGCCGGCATTTCCACTCCAACATGCTGGTGGACAACCTGGGCAACTCGCCGCTGGCTGCCAGCGATGCGCCGGGGCTGGCCAGGCGCATCCATGAGCAGGCCGTGGTGCTGACCTCGGCCGACCTTTACCTGTGCATGGCGCTGCTGGCACTGGCGCTGATCGTGCTGATTCCCTTTGTGCCTACCCGGATCTACCCGCCGCGTGCAGTGGCCTAGTCCCGTCGAGAGAGAAAGACATGACCTCAAGTAAAACTTCCAGACTCACCCTGATCGCCGTGGCGGTGATCGTCGTCGCCGGCCTGGCCTATGTGGCGCTGCCCGCGCTGTTCGGCAGCGGCGGCACGCAGTCCACCAACGATGCGTACGTCACGGCCGACTACACCGTGGTGGCGCCCAAGGTGTCGGGCTTCATCAAGGCGGTCCACGTCGAGGACAACCAGCAGGTCAAGGCCGGCCAGGTGCTGGCGCAGATCGACGACCGCGACTTCCAGGCGGCGCTGGCCGCCGCCGACGCGCAGTTGCTGATGTCCCGCGCGCAGTACCAGAACGCCCGCGCCACCCTCGAACGCCAGGCTTCGCTGATTGCCCAGGCCCAGGCCACGGTGGCTGCCGACGAGGCGGCGCTGGCGTTCGCCAACCATGAACTGACCCGTCACACCCGCCTGGCCGAGCAGGGCGCCGGCACCGTGCAGAACGCCCAGCAGGCGCGCAGCCGGGTCGATCAGGCCCAGGCACGCCTGGCCAACACCCGTGCGGCGCTGGCCGCGGCACGCAAGCAGGTGGACATTCTCACCGCGCAGGTGGAGGCAGCCCAGGGCGGCCTCAAGCATGCCGAGGCCGCGCTGGACCGTGCCCGCCTGGACCTGTCCTACACGCAGATCGTCGCACCCATCGACGGCATGGTCGGCGAGCGCGCCGTGCGCGTGGGCGCCTACGTCAACCCGGGCGCACGGCTGCTCTCGGTGGTGCCGCTGGCGCAGGCCTACGTGGTCGGCAACTTTCAGGAAACCCAGCTGACCCACGTGCAGCCAGGCCAGGCAGTGCTGGTGAGCGTGGATACCTTTGCCGGTGAACAGCTGCGCGGCCATGTGCAGAGCGTGGCCCCGGCCACCGGCCTGACCTTTGCCGCAGTCAAGCCGGACAACGCCACCGGCAACTTCACCAAGGTGGTGCAGCGCATCCCGGTGAAGATCGTGCTCGACGCCGACCAGCCATTGCTCAGCCGCCTGCGCGTGGGCATGTCGGTGATCGCCAAAATTGATACCCAGAGCCCGGCCAGGGCCCAGGCCGGCAACGAGGTCAGCGCTCGATGAACTTCGCACAGGCTACTTCGCCCTTGCTGCTGGGCGCCACGCTGACCCTCGGCGCCTGCAGCCTGGGCCCCGATTTCGAAGCGCCGCGCTCCACCGCGCCGTCGGCCTGGCCGCCCCTGCAGGACAAGGCCGGCCCCAGCCAGCCCGAGGCGACACCGCTGCAGGCGCGCTGGTGGGAGCAGTTCAACGATGCGCAGCTGTCGTCACTGGTGCAGCGCGCGGTCGAACGCAACCTGGACCTGCAGGTGGCCACCGCCCGGCTGATGCAGAGCCGTGCGTTGCGCAGCAGCATTGCCTCCGAGCAGTACCCGTCGGTCGACCTGAACGGCAACTACAGCCGCGCCCGCAACAGCGAGGATGGCCTCAACGACCCGTCCGGCAAGAACGGCAAGTCGGCCTTCAACCTGTGGCAGGGCGACTTCACCGCTGCCTGGGAACTGGACCTGTGGGGCCGGGTGCGGCGTGAGGTGGAGGCCGCCGACGCCAGCGTCGAGGTGGCCGAAAACGACCGCCAGGGCGTGCTGCTGTCGTTGCTGGCCGAGACCGCCCACGACTATATCCAGCTGCGTGCGGTGCAGAGCACCCTGGCGGTGATCCGCGAGAACCTCGACGTGTCGCGCCACAGCCTGCGCCTGTCGCAGATGCGCCTGAACGATGGCGTGGCGACCAACCTCGACGTGGCCCAGGCCAAGGCGCAGGTGGCGTCCATCGAGGCGCGCCTGCCCACCCTGGAAGACCGCCAGGCGCAACTGATCAACGCCCTGAGCCTGCTGCTGGCCGAACCGCCACGCAGCCTGCAGAACGAACTGCTGCAACCGGCACCGATGCCGCAGACCGCGCAGCGCTTTGCCATGGGCCTGCCCTCAGAACTGGCCGAGCGGCGCCCCGACATCCGCCAGGCACAGGCGCAACTGCACGCCGCCACGGCCAGCATCGGGGTGGCCAAGGCCAACTTCTATCCGAGCATCCGCCTGTCGGGCAGCGCGGGGTTCCAGTCGCTGCAACTGTCGGACTTCGGCAACTGGAGTTCGCGCCGGTTTGCCATCGGCCCGCAGTTGAGCCTGCCGATCTTCGAAGGCGGGCGCCTGACCGGCGTGCTCAAGCTGCGCGAGGCGCAGCAGCAGGAAGCGGCTGTGCAGTACCAGCAGGTGGTGCTGCGCGCCTGGCACGAGATCGACGATGTGCTGCGCCTGTACAACGCCAGCCAGCTGCGCCGCGACCTGCTCGACGAAGCGGTGCGCCAGAGCCGGGTGGCGCTGGACACCGCGCGCAACCAGTACGTGGAGGGCGCGGTCGACTTCCTCAACGTGCTGACCGTGCAGAGCGCCTTGCTGGCCAACCAGGAGCAGTGGGTCGAAAGCTCGGCGGCGGTGTCGCTGGCCATGGTCGGCCTGTACAAATCCCTGGGCGGGGGCTGGCAGTCATTTGCCCCACCGGCCCAGGCCAGCGCTGAACTCGATCGAGGGCAGCGGTCAAAGCACCCATGAGGCCTGCGCCGGCCGTGCCCCGGCACGGCCGGCGCCGTGCCGGGGTTCACATGTCATCCAGAAAAGGACGCAGGTATGAATATTTCCTTGCACGGCAAGCGTGCGATCGTCAGCGGCTCCACCGCCGGTATCGGCTTTGCCATTGCCCACGGGCTGGCCGAGGCCGGTGCCGAGGTGGTGGTCAACGGGCGCACCAAGGCCCGTGTCACGCGCGCCGTCGAACAGATCCAGCGCAAGTTGCCGGGGGCCAAGGTCAAGGGCATTGCGGCCGACCTGGGCACGGCCGAGGGGGCGGACATCCTGTTTGCCAAGGAGCCGGAAACCGACATCCTGGTCAACAACCTGGGCATCTTCGAGCCCAAGGGCTTCTTCGAGATCAGCGACGAGGACTGGCAGCGCTTCTTCGAGGTCAACGTGATGAGCGCGGTGCGCCTGTCGCGCCATTACGCCAAGGGCATGGCCACGCGCGAGTGGGGCCGGGTGCTGTTCCTGTCGAGTGAATCGGCGCTGCAGATCCCGACCGAGATGGTGCACTACGGCACCACCAAGACCGCTCTGCTGGCGATTTCCCGCGGGCTGGCCGAGACCCTGGCCGGTACCGGCGTGACCGTCAATGCGGTGCTGCCGGGCCCGACCCGCTCCGAAGGCGTGGGCGGCTACTTCAGCCAGATGGCCAGGGAGCAGGGGGTGGACAGCGAGACGCTGGAGGCCCGGTTCATTGCCGAGCACCGCCCCAGCTCGGTCATCAAGCGTCTGGCCACGGTCGAGGAGGTCGCCAACATGGTGGTCTACCTGGCCTCGCGCCAGGCCAGCGCCACCACCGGCGCAGCCCTGCGCGTGGATGGCGGCGTGGTTCGTTCCATCGCCTGATGCACCCTGCCGCGCCCGGGCGAGCGACTCGCCTGGGCGCGGCCTTCAGCCGGCAATCGCCGGCAGGCTGGCCGGTTGCAGCCCGTAGTCGAACTCGGCGAACAGCCGGGCAAAGCGCTTGAGCGATTCGGGCGCGTCCATGCGTTCCATCACCACTTCGATGAACACCAGCGTGTCGGCCTGTGCGGCCTGGGCCAGCGCATCTTCGAGCTGGTCCTCGGTGTGCACGGTGAAGCTGCGCGAGCGCTCGCGGGTGTCCAGCACGCTGGCCAGTTGCGCATAGCGCCAGGGGTTCACGTCGTTGTAGCTGGCATGCTCGCCCAGGATCAGCCGTTCGATGGTGTAGCCATCGTTGTTGATCAGGAAGATCACCGGCTTGAGGTTGTGCGCCAGAATCGTCGACAGCTCCTGCACGGTCATCTGCAACGAGCCGTCGCCGATGAACAGCAGTTGGCGGCGTGTCGGTGCGGCCAGCAGGCTGCCCAGCAGCGCGGGCAGGGTGTAGCCGATCGAACCCCAGATCGGCTGGGTGATGCAGGTTGCCCCGGTCGGCAGGCGCAGGCCGCTGATGCCCGCCGACGAGGTACCGCTTTCGGCGATGACCAGGTCGTCGGCTTCGATCAGGTGGCCGATGCGCTGCCAGAAGCGCAGCTGGCTCAGCGGCTTGCCCGACAGCGCGGCGAACGCCGGGCTGGCACTGAACGGCGGGATGCGCTGGGCGCGGCGCTCGCGTGCCAGCGCCTGTTGGCCCAGCGCCTGGAGCACCTGGCCCAGGCTCACGGCGGTGTAGTGCTGCCTGGCGATCGAGGCCGCGTAGGCGTGCAGCTGGATCAGCGCGCCGTCCATGAAGCTGTGGGAGAACAGCGCGGTGCTGGTGTCGGTGAAGCGTGCGCCAAGGCTGATCACGCAGTCGGATTGCTCCAGTGCCGCACGCACGCCGGGCGCGGAGCCGGCACCGGCGTAGGTGCCGAGGAACAGCGGGTGCGACTCGGGCAGCATGGCCTTGGCCGGCGGCAGGCAGGCGAAGGGCAGGTCGAAGCGCTCGATCAGCTCGAGCACCTGGGGCACCAGGCCAAAGCGCGCCACGTCCATGTCCACCAGCAGCACCGGCGAGCTGGCGGCATCCAGGCGTGCCACCAGCGCCCGTACCACCGCCTGCAGTTGCCCCGGCTCGCTGCGCGGCTCGCTCAGTTGCAGCGGCGTGTCGGGCACCTCGATCGGCAGGGTGGCCAGGTCGCTGGGCAGTTGCAGGTACACCGGGCGGCGTTCGCGGTAGCAGGTCTGCAATACGCGGTCGATTTCCATGGCGGCGTTTTCCACGGTGATGCGCGCCTGGGCCCCGGTGAACTGGCGCAGGGTCACCATGATGTTGTCGTAGTTGCCGTCGCCCAGGGTGTGGTGCATCAGGGCCCGGTCGATGATCGCGTGCAGCGGCGGCATGCCCGACACCATGATCACCGGCACCCGCTCGGCATAGGCGCCGGCGATGCCGTTGAGTGCACTGAGGTCGCCCACCCCGTAAGTGGTCAGCACCGCACCGAAGCCCTGGGTGCGGGCGTAGCCGTCGGCCGCGTAGGCCGCGTTGAGTTCGTTGCAGTTGCCGATGAAGTCGAGCGTGGGCAGCGCCTCGACCTGTTCGAGCAGGGTCAGGTTGTAGTCGCCGGGCACGCCGAACAGGTGGCGGATGCCGAATTCCTGAAGGCGGCGCAGCAGAAAATCGCCAATGGTCATGTCCATGAGTAGGGGAGCCTCGTGATCCTTGAGAGAGGGTGCGCCGCTAGGGCTGGCGGCGCAGGTCGATGACGTTGCCGGCCTTGCCTTCGGAACGCTTGAGGGTGTGGCACGGGTGCAGCTGGATGTGGGTGCTGATGCCCACGTGCACCTTGATCTGGTGGCTCAGCTGCTGGCAGGCGGCCTGTTGCTGCTGGGCGCTCAGGCCGCTGTGTTCCGGGCGCAGCTCGACGTGTACGGCCAGCACGTCGAGGTTGCCCTGGCGGCTGACATGCAACTGGTACACCGGGCTGAACATCAGCAGCTTGAGCAGTTGCTCCTCGATCTGGCTGGGGAACACGTTGACCCCGCGGATGATCAGCATGTCGTCGCTGCGCCCGGTGATGCGGTCGATGCGGCGCATGGCGCGACCGTTGCCGGGCAACAGGCGGGTGAGGTCGCGGGTGCGGTAGCGCACCATCGGCAGCGCTTCCTTGCTCAGGGTGGTCAGCACCAGTTCGCCGAACTGCCCGTCGGGCAGCACCGCGCCGGTGACCGGGTCGATGATCTCGGGGTAGAAGTGGTCTTCCCAGAGTGTCGGGCCGTCCTGGGTGTCGAGGTGCTCCATGGCCACCCCCGGGCCCATCACTTCCGACAGGCCGTAGATGTCCAGGGCCTTGATGCCCAGGCGCTGTTCCAGCTCGCCGCGCATCTGTCCGCCCCACGGCTCGGCACCGAAGATCCCGGCGCGCAGCGACAGCGACTGCGGGTCGATGCCCTGGCGTTCGATCTCTTCGGCGATGTTGAGCATGTAGGACGGCGTCACCATGATGATGTCCGGCTGGAAGTCCTTGAGCAGCTGCACCTGGCGTGCGGTCTGCCCGCCCGACATCGGGATCACCGTGCAGCCCAGTTTCTCGGCGCCGTAGTGTGCGCCCAGGCCGCCGGTGAACAGGCCGTAGCCATAGGCGATATGGATGCGGTCGCCGCGCCGCCCGCCCGCAGCGCGGATCGAGCGCGCCACCAGCGAGGCCCACACGTCGATATCGTTGCGCGTGTAGCCGACCACGGTGGGCTGGCCGGTGGTGCCGCTGGAGGCATGCAGGCGCAGCACCTGGTCCATCGGCACGGCGAACAGGCCAAAGGGGTAGTGGTCGCGCAACTGTGCCTTGCTGGTCAGCGGGAAGTGCGCCAGGTCGTCGAGGTGCTTGAGGTCGTAGGGGTGCACGTCCAGTGCATGGAACTGCTCGCGGTACCAGGCCACATGGGTATAGGCATGCAGCAGGGTCTGGCGCAGGCGCAGCAATTGGTGCTGGCGCAACTCGTCGAGGCCGGCCTGTTCCAGGTGGTCATCGAACGGTTGGGCGAAGGGCACCGGGGCCAGGGCGGCGACAGGGCTTGCGTGCAGTAAAGTCGATTCGATCGGCATCGGGTCTGTTCTCTACCAGGAAGGGGTGGTCAAGGGCGCCCACGCTCGCGCTGCCATGCCCGCGCGCCGGGTGGGGCCGGGCGCGCAGGTGGCAGGGGCGGGCGCTGCGGGGTCAGCCGGCCTGGGTCAGGCGCAGCAGCTGGTTGAAGATGTTCTTCTGGTGCATCTCTTCGGTGCCGCCCACGCTGGCAAAGCCCAGCGCGTCCTTGACCAGGGTGGCGATGTCGCCTTCGTGGTAGCCCAGGCTGCCGTACAGCTTGAGCAGGCTGATGGCGCTGTGGATGAAGTCCTGCGCGGCGCCGAGCTTGGCGATCGAGCAGCTCATCAGCGCCTGGGGGTCGTTGCCCAGCAGCTGGTCGAGCGCGGCGTACACCATCCAGCGGTTGCGCTCCATGCCCATGGCGATGTCCACCAGGCGCTTCTGCACGTACTGGTGGGTGTCGATGGCGCTGTTGAAGCTCTGGCGGTTGGCCGCGTAGTGCATGGCCTCGGCCAGGAACGGCGTGGGCAGGTTGGCCGCTACCAGGCCGTAGTACGCACGCCCCAGCGAGATGATCCTAATCAGTTGCTGCAGGCCGCGGCCCGGCTCGCCCAGTACCTGTTCGGCCGGCACCGGCAGGTTGTCGAAGTGCAGCGGGCCGGTGGGCAGGTGCTTGTTGCCCAGCTTGTCGTCCGGCTCGCCACGGGTCAGGCCGGGGGTGTCCTTGTCGATGATCACCAGGGCGATGTTGTGCTTGGAGTCGGTGGCCAGGCGGGTCACGATCAGCAGGAAGTCGGCCACCGGTGCATGGGCGATGTTGAACTTGCTGCCGGTCAGCCGGTAGCCGTCCGCGCACGGGGTCAGCAGGCTGTGGATACTGCGCACGTCGGTGCCGGTGCCCGGTTCGGCGATGCCGGTGGCGCTCAGCGCGCCGGCCAGGATCGCGCTCAGGTAGCGGTCCTTCTGGGCGTCGCTGCCGTAGAGCATCAGGGCACGGACCATGCCGGCCTGGGCAATCACCGACAGCAGCAGCTCGGGCGTGCGGATCGACGAGGCCAGGCCTTCCAGCGCGGCACTGAAGCCCCACCAGTCTTCACCCAGGCCGCCGTATTCGAGCGGGATGACCAGCTTCCACAGGCCCGCGTCGCACAGGCGCTGCCAGCCGTAGTGATCGAAACCGGGGGCGGCGCTGCGCCGCGCCTCGGCCAGTTCCACGCCGATGGCGCGGTAGGTCGACAGCAGCGCGAGCTGCTGTGGAGTCCAGGAGAGTTTCATTGAGCGTACCTTTGCAGTCGGTTCGCCGGGGCGCCTGAGCGTCGGCGAACGGTTCGTCCCTGAGCGCCGGCTCAGCCTTCCTGGAAAGCCAGGACCTGATCCTTGAATGCCTGGGGCACAGGCACGGTGGCCTGTTTGTCGTAGTCGAACATCACGTGGTACGACTTGGCCCTGGCCACCACCTCGTGGGTATCGTCCTGGCGGCGCATGGTGTGCTCGATCTCGAAACTTTTGGTGCCGAATTTCACCACGGCGCTGCTGACCACCAGGGTTTCGCCGTACATGGCCTGCTTGAGGTAGTCGCACTCGCTGCGCACCATGATGTGCGGCAGTTTTTCGCTCTTTGGCAGTTGCAGCAGGTGGTGCATGTAGCAGAGGTAGGCATGTTGCATGTAGTCATAATAGATGGGGCTGCTTACATGGCCCATCGAGTCGGTGTCGCGGTATTTGATTTCAATGACGGTCTCAAAGCCTTTCTGGCTCATGGTGCACTTCCTTTTGTTTGTTCTGTTTGAAGTTGGCGAAATGTTCTTGAAACTTCTCGGCAACTTGTTCGGTCCCTTGAAAGTGGGTTTCAAGTTGTTTCAAATGCTAGGCAAGTTGAACTTGCAAGGCTACTCGCGTTTGTTTGCAGGGAACTCGCTTTCGCGCTGCAGCGCTTGTCTGTCGTGGGGTTGCTGGCTGCTGGTTGTACGCCATGGTTCGTTTGTGGGGGCGGCCTTGAGGGTGGCGTTGAATTGCTCGCATTTCGCCGCCGACAACGAACTTTGGTCATGAATATTTAATATTCCTGGCAATGCGAGCAATCCACGGCGGGTACACGGGCACGGCTCTTGTGTGTGGGGTTTTTAATGCGAGTAGTTGTTCGGCAGGCATTCTTTTAGCATGGCCGCCACTCAGGCGCCGTTGTTGTAGCGGCCCTGTATCGCCATTCAGGGAGTGCAGTGTTCATGACCAATCAAGACAGGGTGGCGGTGGTCACCGGTGCGGCCAGCGGTATTGGCGCGGCGACCGCCCTGCAGCTGGCACGGGAGGGTTTTCAGGTGGCGTGCCTGGACCGTGACGAAGGCGGCCTGGATCGCACCCTGCATACGCTGGGCCCAGGCCATCGGCCGTTCGCCCTGGACCTGTGCGATGAACAGGCAGTGGCCGCGGTGTTCGCCGAAATCGCCCGGTGGCGCGGGCGCATCGATGGCCTGGCCACCTGCGCCGGGGTGGTCGACACCACGGCATTCGACGACCTGAGCGTGGCGCGCCTGCGCCAGTTGCTGGAGGTCAACCTGCTTGCCACCTTCAGCGTGGTGCAGCACAGCGTGCCCTTGATGCGCGCCGGCGGGCATATCTGCACCGTGGCCAGCGTCGCCGGCATTCGCGGCGGTGGCCTGGCCGGCACGCTCGGCTACGCCACCAGCAAGGGCGCGGTAATCACTCTGAGCAAGGGCCTGGCGCGCGAACTGGGCCCGCGCGGGCTGACCGTCAATTGCGTTGCCCCGGCGGTGATCCGCACGCCGATGCTCGATGACACCACGCGCGTCGCCGGCAAGCTCGAACAGCTGCACGGCATGACCGCCTTGCGCCGCGAGGGCCGTGCCGAGGAAGCCGCCGAGGTGATCGCCTGGCTGCTGTCGGGCAAGGCCTCGTTCGTCAGCGGCACCACCATCGCCGTGGACGGCGGCCTGGCGATGCTCTGAGGCGCTTTCTTTTCTTCCTTTTCTTCTCTGTACAGGACGTCAACCATGGCAGTTTCCAAGGACAACCCACTGGCGCTTTGCCGCACCTTTTTCTTCATTCCCGGCGCCGACGAGCGCGCGTTGCTGGCGGCACTCGACGGCGATGGCGACGTGCTGGTGCAGGAGCTGGAGGACTTCACCCCACCGGCGCGACGCCCCGAGGCGCGTGCACTGGCGGTGGATATCCTGCAGCGCTGGCGCGCCTGCGGGCGGGTCAGTGCGGTGCGCATCAACCCGTTTGAAACCTGTGGCCACGAGGACCTGGCGGCAGTGATGGCTGGCCGCCCGCAGGTGGTGATGATGTCCAAGGTCGAGCGCCGCGAGCAGATGATCGAGCTGGACCAGTTGATCACCGAGCTTGAGGGGCGCCATGGCATCGCTGCCGGCAGCACGTTGATCGTGCCGAACATCGAGACCGCGCTGGGCGTGGTGCGCGCCATCGAGATCGCCGCCGCCAGCCCGCGTATCAAGGCGATGCTGGTGGCCACCGAGGACATGGTGGCCGACCTGGGCGCCGGGCGCAGCCGCGCCGGCACCGAGCTGTATTACCCGCGCTCGCGCTTTCTGCTCGAATGCGCGGCGGCGGGGGTGCTGGCCATCGACTCGCCCTACACCTTTGCCGACGCGCAGGGTGCCGAAGCCGACATGCAGTTCGCCCGCTCCATCGGCTACCAGGCCAAGGGTGTGGTCAACCCGGCGCACGTGGCGGTCGCCAATCGCTACCTCACCCCCGCTGACGCGGACGCCGAACTGGCGCGCCGGCAGGTGGCGGCGTTCGAGGCGGCTGCCCAGGGCGGCAACGTGCGTGCCGAAGTCGATGGCCTGGTGGTGGAAGTGCCCAGCTACCTGCAGGCGCTGCGCTTGCTGGAGCGTTACGAGCAGTTGCAGGCGCGCCAGGCGCTACGCCGCTGAGCTGTGCGGCTGCGCGCGGGCGCGGGCGGTGGCGAGCGGCATGGCTGGCGGGAGGCACAACAGCCCGATCAGCGAGCTGCTGATCGCATCCTCGATCTGCGCCTGGCTCATCTGCGGCGAGTCGAGGATGTAGGCCTTGACCATCGAGGTGATCACCTGCGCCGCCAGCCAGGCGGCCAGGTGCAGGTTGCTGTGAGCCAGCGTGGCCCGCCAGCGGTCCAGCAGGCGCTCGATGGACAGGGTGATGCGGGCCTTGTGCTGCAGGTCGTCGACGCTGCGGCTCAGGTTGGCCAGGTCGGTGTCGAGCAGCCGGTGCAGCTCCGGTTCCTGCTGGTGCAGGTGCAGCAGGGCTTGCACCAGCAGCCTGAGGTGGGCCGGCAGGTCGGCCACCTCGTGGGCGCCGGCGACCTCCAGAATCACCCGGTTCATGGCCTGCGCATGGCGCTCATGCAACGCCGCGATCAATGCATCCTTGTTCGGGAAGTACTGATAGACCGAGCCCACGCTGACCCCGGCGCGCTGGGCCACCAGGTTGGTGTTGGTGCCCTGGTAGCCATGCTTGACCACCACCTTGGCGGTGGAGGTGAGGATGGTTTCGACCATCATCCGCGAGCGGGCCTGGGTGGGGATCTTGCGCGGAAGGTTAAGGTGTTTCACGAATGTCTCCAGAAAGGGCCTGATTGCATTTGTGAGAAAGGCTGCCAGCAGGCAGCGGTGCTCCGACCTTGGAGATTTCTCCCTGATTGCCTGGAGCGCGCCGCCGCTGTGGCAATGCAGCCGATCCAGTACGAGGGCGATTCTTGGCCTTGGAGACGCTTTGGAAAATGCTCTGGTGTGCACTTTATAGTTAGCGATAGGGTCAGCTATCGCCGGCGCAGGCCCCCGCAAACCGGGCAGATCACAGGCTGCGGTCGAGGCCGAAACGTTTCTTCAGCACCTTTTCCAACAGCCGTTTGGGCAGCACGCCGGCCAGCAGCGGCAAGGCGCGGCTGCCGTTGCCCAGGCGCAGCAGGTCGGGCGGGGTACGCTGCTGTACGGCCTTGAGCAGGCCCTGGGCGAACGCGCTGGCGGGGGTCGGTCTGTCCTGCGAGGCGCGGGCGCGGGCGCGCACCTGCTCGCGCAATGGCCACCACGGCGAGTCTTGCGCCAGCACCTGCTCGGCCTCGCGCCCGGCATTGCTGGCGAAGCTTGAGGCGATGGCGCCGGGCTGCACTTCCATCACGCCGATGCCGAACGGCGCCAGTTCCAGGCGCAGCGCATCGCTGAGCGCATGCACCGCCGCCTTGGATGCGCAATAGGCGCCGGCGAACGGGGTGACCAGCACACCCGACACGCTGCCGATGTTCACCACCAGGCCGCGATTGCGTCGCAGCAAGGGGAACAGTGCACGGGTCACACCGATCAGTGCGAACACGTTGGTCTCGAACTGGCGCTGCATGGCCTCGACACCGCCGTCCAGCAGCGGCCCCATCGCGCCGTAGCCGGCGTTGTTGATCAGGATGTCGAGGCCGCCATGGGCCGTTTCGATGGCGTCGGCCAGGCGCACCAGGGCGTCCTCGTCGTTGACGTCCAGCTGGCGGCTGCTGAAGCCGGCCTTGATCAGCGTGGCGACGTCATCGGCCTTGCGCGCAGTCGCCCACACGTCGTAGCCGGCGGACTTGAAGCTGTCGGCGAGGGCGCGGCCGATGCCGCTGGAGCAACCGGTGATCAGGACGACGGGCATGGAAGGGGGCTCTCCTCAGAATGTGGTGTTCGGTCAGGGCGTCGATCAGCCGGGTGATGCTCGTGGCGCACACCACGAGGTTGTGGCCGGCGACGGGCAACAGGATATGTGAAGGCAGATAGTGCAGCGACAGGCTCTGGAACAGGCAGGTCAGGGCCGGTTCTTGCGGGTGATCCTCGAACAGGTCGACGTTGAAATAGTGGAAGTCGACCTGAGGATGTTGACTGCCAAGCCGTGCGACACCGGGATGCATCGTGCGGCAAGGCGGGCAACTGGCCGAGCCCACCATGACCATGGCCGGGCGTTGGCGTGTGCAATCATCGAGCAGCGCCTGGAGCTGGTCGAGGCGGGTCACGGGCCTGAGTGACATGGTGGTGCCTCCTGCAAGAATTGCGGTGCGCTCCATTCAACCCCGGCTGGCGTGTCTCAGGTAACTGGCAAAAATACTAGTTGGCAAAGCCACCCTGCAGGTGCTCGGCACGAAATTCCAGGGTTTGCGGACGGTAGCCTGAGCGCAGGGGGGGCAGGGGCAGGCAGTCGTGCCAGCTGGCCTCGGGCTGCAGGTCGCCGGGGCCGCGGTAGCGCGGTGCGGCGTAGGTGTTCTCGGCCAGGTTGACGGTGTCGCCGGGGGCGTAGGCGGCCACGCGCCAGCGCAGCTCGACCAGCGGCACGCGGTTGGCGTTCTTTATCTGTACGCGCAGCGGCCGGTCGGCCGGGCAGGCGTCGGGGGCGTAGTCCAGGCGCAGTTCCAGGCGGGCCAGCTGGCTGGCCTCGCGGTTGTCCAGCCACACCACCCACAGGCCCACCAGGCCCAGACCGAGCAGCGCGGCCATGGAGATCGGCAAGGCCTTGGCCGGGTAGCGCAGCAGCAGGACCAGCCAGGTGAGGATGAGCAGGATACCGATGAACATGGAGGGCGCCTTGGGTGCGGATGAAGGATCATCCTACCCTGATAAAAGCATCGCGGGTCAAGCCCGCTCCCACAGGTTCGATGGCGACCGTTGTGGGAGCGGGCTTGACCCGCGAAAAGGCCTTCCGGGCTTCAGATCACTGTGCGATGGTCTTGATCGACACCCCGCGCTCCACTGGCGTGGAGCGCCCGTAGATGTCTTCGAAACGCTCGATGTCGTCCTCGCCCAGGTAGCTGCCCGACTGCACCTCGATGATCTCCAGCGGGATCTTGCCCGGGTTGCGCAGGCGGTGCACCGAGGCGATCGGGATGTACGTGGACTGGTTCTCGCACAACAGGAACACGTTCTCGTCGCACGTCACCTCGGCCGTGCCCGACACCACGATCCAGTGCTCGGCACGGTGGTGGTGCATCTGCAGCGACAGGCTGGCGCCGGGTTTTACCGTGATGTGCTTGACCTGGAAGCGCCCGCCCATGTCCACCGAGTCATACGAGCCCCACGGGCGGTACACCTCGCAGTGGTTCTGGGTTTCGTTGCGGCCCTGGGCGTCCAGGGTGTTGACCATCTGCTTGACCCCCTGAACCTTGTCCTTGTGCGCGATCATCATGGCGTCCTTGGTCTCGACCACCACGATGTTCTCCAGGCCGATCACCGATACCAGCTTGCCGTTGCCGTGGATCATGCAGTTGTGGCTGTCCTGCACCACCACGTCGCCCTTGGTCACGTTGCCGTTGGTGTCCTTCTCGTGCACGTCCCACAGCGACGACCAGCAGCCCACGTCGCTCCAGCCCGCACTCAGCGGCACCACGCAGGCGCGCTGGGTCTTTTCCATCACCGCGTAGTCGATGGAGTTGTCCGGGCAGCAGGCGAAGGTGGCCTCGTCGATGCTGATGCTGTCGCCGTCTTCCAGGCTGCGCTCCAGGGTCAGCAGGCAGGTGTCGTAGATGTCGGGGTCGTGCTTTTTCAGCTCTTCGAGGAAGCGGCTGGCGCGGAACAGGAACATGCCGCTGTTCCAGTAGTAGCCGCCACTTTTGACGAACTCGGTGGCGCGTTTTTCGTCCGGTTTTTCAACGAACTGTGCCACGCGGCTGATGCCTTCGGGCAGCAGGGCGTCCTGGCTCGACTTGATGTAGCCGTAGCCGGTTTCCGGCTTGGTCGCCGGCACCCCGAACAGCACCATTTCGCCGCGTTCGGCGGCCACCGTGGCCAGGGCCAGGGCGCGTTGCAGGGCCTTCTGGTCGTCCAGCACGTGGTCGGCCGGCAGCACCAGCATCAGCTCGTCGCGGCCTTCGTTGACCAGTTTCATGGCCGTGAGCGCCACGGCCGGCGCGGTGTTGCGCCCGAACGGTTCCATCAGGATCGCCTGGGTGTCCAGGTTCAGGTTGGCCAACTGCTCGTTGACGATGAAACGGTGGTCCTTGTTGCACACCACGATGGGCGCGTCCATGCCGTCGAACACCAGGCGCGACAGGGTTTGCTGGAACAGCGTGTGTTCACCGGTCAGGGCCAGGAACTGCTTGGGGAATTGCTTGCGCGACAGGGGCCACAGACGCGAGCCGCTACCACCGGACAGGATGACTGGAATCATGGGTAATCTCCGAACGTTGAAAGGGGCAGTTGATTAACGGGTGGACACAGGGCGCTTGACCCAGACCGGCGACAGGTTGCTGCCACTGCCGGTCACATACAGCACGGCCGCTTCGCCACGTTCGAGCGCAACGGGCTTGAGGTCGCTGACTTTCTTGTCGCCTTCATACAGCGCCAGGCTGACCTTGACCGGGTTGATCTCGCGCTCGCCGCGCGCCTTGGCCGCCACCGGCTTGACCACTTCGGTCTTGCCATCGGCGGTCTTCAGGGTCAGGGCCTGGTCGCTCAGGTTCTGCACGCGTACCAGGGATTTCTGCTTGTTCTTGAACGGCGGTTCCTCGACCAGTTGCGGCTGGCCGCTGCCGTGGTTGACCAGGGTGTAGTAGTGATCGCCCGCCAGCTTGACCGGTACGGTCTGGCTGCCGACCTTGGCGCTGTAGTCGCCCTGGGGCATGAAGCTGAAATCGCTGCTGCCCTGGGCGGCCACTTCGCTGATCTGGGTGTTGCCGACACTGGCGGCCACCGGCTGGTTGCCGGCGTTGTACAGGCGCACGAAGGTCGAGCCCTTGGGCGCGCTGGGGCCATACAGTGCGGCGTCGGCGCCGGCCCAGGCCTGCAGCGAGAGCAGGCTCATGCCGGCGGTCAGGGCGAATGCTTTGGCAATGCGGTGCTTGGTGGTCATGTGCAGTTCCTCTCAGTGTTGCGTCCGATTGGACGACAGGGCCATGTCTTGATTGGCGGTACGGGTTTGCTTCAGCTGGGCGATCCACTGCGGATCGAAGGCGCTGAGGTCGTTTTTCATTGGCAGATAACGTTCCGGGAACTCCCATACCAGCACCTGTGGGGCGCTGGTCTTGAAGGCGTCGGTCTGCAGGTACTTGAGCATCGGCAGCAGCGGGCCATGGCCGTCCTCGGCGTAATTGACCACGTCGCTGCGCAGCGCCTGCTGCAACGCACCGAGGAAGTTCCAGTGCGGGTTGGCGCTGTAGCTGGTGCCGATCAGCGCCACGGGGATCTCGTTGTCGGCAAACAGCGCGTCGTCGCTGTCGGCCTGGTCCTGGGCCCGGGCAGGGCGGGTGGTGCGTTGCTGCAGGCTGTCCGGGGCCGGCAGCAGGTGGCTGAACAACGGGTCCAGCGGCAGGAAGTTGGTGAGGTCGCCCTTGTACGGTGTGGCGGCTTTGGCTTCGGTGACGAACTGCTGCGGCGTGCCGCTGAGCAGGGTCTGGCGGGCCACGGCTTCTGCCAGGTGGCGTGCCACCACCTCGGCGCCCAGTGGTGTCCAGTGGGTGTCGGTGCGCAGGAACACCTGGCCCTGGGCCTTGGCCGCCTGCAGCGGGCCGAGCAGGTCCGGGGCGAACACGCCGGCCTGGCGCGCCTTGGCATGGAACTGGTTGTACAGGTCGGCATGCAGGCTGGCGGGCGTCTGCTCACCGATGTACTCCGGGTACAGGCGGGCCTTGGCCGGAATGATCGCCAGCACCAGTTGCACACCGTGCTGCTTGAGGGTGTCGCGCACGCCGCGGATCAGTGCGAGGTTCTCGGCCTCGAACTGTTCGCTGCCGGCCACCGGCTTGAACTCTTCATCGCTGAACAGCCATTGCTCGCGGCCCAGCACCACACCCGGGCGGCCTTCGTTGAACAGTTTGAAGTCCAGCGCCGCCCAGAGGTTGGTGCCCAGGCGCTTGATCGGGAACTGCGCGTCGTAGTGGGTTTCGGCGGCCTTGGCCAGCTTGCCGTCGAGCAGGGACATCTGCGCGGTACGCTGGAAACTGCCCAGGCCCCCCAGCGACCAGATACCCAGGCCCAGCAGCAGGGCCATGAACAGCACGGCGTAGAGTTTGCGTAATGATCGGGTCATGGTCGGCTCGCTCAGAACTGGAAGTAGAGGAACGGCGAGTAGCTTTGCGCCGAGAGTTTGAGGATCGAGGCCACGAACAGCAGCAGCACCAGCGCGCGGGTCATGTACAGGCCCCAGTCCAGGCTCACGCTGCCGTCGCCATGCACGGCCACCGGGCTGGCCTTGGCCGTGGGCTTGGCGTTGCGGTAGAAGTCGCGCAGGCCGAAGAACGCCAGGCTCAGGTAGGCGATCACCAGGGTGGCCACTTGCAGGCCGGTGAGGCTGGCGCGGTTGAGCTCCGACAGCTGCCATTCACCGAAGCTGAACATGGCGCCGTACATGCGCCCGGCCACGTGCAGGTTTTCGGCGCGGAAGATCACCCAGCCCATCACCACCAGCAGGAAGGTGAAGGCCCACTTGACCGGGTTGAAGCGCTGCGGGTTGGTGTCCAGGCCCAGTGCGCGCTCGATCGCCAGCCACATGCCGTGCCAGGCGCCCCAGATGATGTAGGTGAAGTTGGCGCCGTGCCACAGGCCGCCCAGCAGCATGGTCAGGAACAGGTTGCGGTAGGTGGCGAAGGTGCCGCCGCGGTTGCCGCCCAGGGTGATGTACAGGTAGTCGCGCAGCCAGGTGGACAGGCTGATGTGCCAGCGCCGCCAGAACTCGGTGATCGACTGGCTGATGTAGGGCTGCTTGAAGTTCTCCATGAAGCGAAAGCCCATCATCAGGCCCAGGCCGATGGCCATGTCGCTGTAGCCGGAGAAGTCGAAGTACAGCTGCGCGGTGTAGGCCAGTGCGCCCAGCCAGGCGTCGCCGGTGGTCGGGTTCTGCAGGGCGAAGCAGTGGTCGGCGACCACCGCCAGGGTGTCGGCGATGAACACCTTCTTGATGAAGCCCTGCATGAACCGCGTGCAGCCTTCGGAGAACTTGTCCAGGGTGTGGGTGCGGTGGTTGAACTGGTCGGCCAGGTCGCGAAAGCGCAGCACGGGGCCGGCGATCAGGTGCGGGAAGATCGCCACGAACGCGGCGAAGTCGATCAGGTTGCGGGTGGCCGGGGTGTCGCCGCGGTACACGTCGATGATGTAGCTGATCGACTCGAAGATGTAGAACGAGATGCCGATGGGCAACAGGATGTGGGTGAGGATGAACGGCTCCAGGCCGTACGAGGTCATGATCGCGTTGATGCTGTCGACGCCGAAGTTGGCGTACTTGAAGTAGCCCAGGATACCCAGGTCGACCACCACCCCCAGCAGCAGCCAGCGCTGGGCCGGCTTGGTGCGCACGCCGGCGGCGCCCACCTTGAGGCCGATCCAGTAGTTCCACAGGGTGACCGCGGCGAACAGCGCCAGGAAGTCCACCCGCCACCAGGCGTAGAACACGTAGCTGGCCAGCAGCAGCAGGGCGTTGCGGTAGCGTTGCCCGCTCAGGTAGTACAGGCCGAGAAAGATCGGCAGGAACAGGAACAGGAACACATTGGACGAGAACACCATCCCGATCTCTCCTTGTCGTTATCCACAATCGGGGCAGCAGCCCCCCAAACCCCCCGCTGAAATTGCGGGGGAACCAGATCAAAAGCATCGCGGGTCAAGCCCGCTCCCACAGGGATTGCGGTCGTTGCTACTTCTTCTGTTCTGCCTGCGGGTCGTAGACGCGCGTCAGGTCGCCGCCCAGGCGGAAACTCTTGAACGGCTGCATCGCGTGCTTGCGCTTGAGCGCATCGGCGTCGCACTGGTACAGGCTGCACCACGGCTCAAGCCAGGCGTATTTGCTGTCGATCTTCAGATCGTCCATGTCCTGCTTCTGGCCATTGCGCGCCTTGAACGCACTCGGGTCTCTGGCCCCGGACAACACCCGCTCGCCCAGGCGCTTGAGCGCGCCGTTGTTTTCCGGGCGCAGGTCCACGCCGTTGGCCTGGGCGAAGCTGGCGATCATCGACAGCGGCGGCAGTGCGTAGTTGTGGTACGCCAGGGCGCGCTGCTTGCGCTTCATCTCGTTGGGCAGAAAGCCCTGCGCATCGACCTGGTTGGCACCCACGCGGTACTCCTTCACGGCCCAGTCGAACAGGTCGCGGCGATCGGTCGCCACCGCCGTGGCCATCACCGACCAGGCGGCCCAGTACGAGTGGTTGTTGATCTTTTCCAGCGGCAGGTCGCTCCAGTCCTTGACCGTCTGCTCGGCCAGGCGCGCGAACCATTTCTCGATCTGTTCGGCCTGGGCCTGGTGCGCCGCCAGTGGCTGTGCGTTGGAGAACTTCAGGCGCAGGTATGCCGAGCTCAGGCTGCCCAGCGCCCATTTGCGCATCGACTTGCCGGTGTGGTTGTAGTCGGTGGACATCAGCGCATCGGCCTGCGCCCAGGTGCCCAGCCACTGCAGGGTGCAGTCCAGCTGCTGCGGACGGCCGTCGCGCATGTACTGCATCACCTGCTTGCTGACCCCGCGCTCCAGCGTGGTGATGCTGGCGGTGGAATCGCGAAAGGCCTGTTCGGATGCCTTGTTCAGCGTCGCGCGGGCCTTGTCCGAGCCTTCGTACTTGCTGCGAAACTGCAGCGCGCCGGTGTAGGGCTTGGGCACGGCTTCACAGGTGAAGTCGTTGGGGCTGGTCTTGGGTTTCTCGATGCCGGCGTAGTAGCCCTGCGGCGGGACCAGCCCGCCGGCCTGCACCGCCGGGCCGAACAGGGCCAGGGCGAGCAGGGCGGGGGTGGCAAGGGTGCGGATGGATGTCATGTGCGCCTCACAGGCCGGCCTGGGCAGCATGCTGCCCGGCGCCGGCGATCGGGTTGCGTGTACACAGCCTGGCCTGGACCTTCTGGCTGCCGCTTTCGGGACCCTGCACTTCCACCGCGAGCAAGGTCTGGTTGGCCCAGTCCTCGTCCTCGCGCAGCTGGAAGGCGAAGCGTCCGTCGGTGTCGGAGGTTTCGGGTTTTTCGATCTTCAGGTCCTCGTGACGACCATTGAGGTACCACAGGGTGGCCTGCAAGGTCTTGACCGACTTGTCTTCGAACTGGATGTCCAGTTGATGGCGGCCGTTGACCAGGTTCTTGATCACGCCGTTCTTGCCATTGACCAGCAGCTCGTTGGTGCCCGGCTTGAGCGAGGTGCTGACGCTCATCTGCGCAGGCTTGCCTTCGCAGCCGTTGTCGAGCAGGGCGAGCATCTGGCGCCAGATGGTTTCCTGGTCCAGGCGGTACAGCGGCGAGAACTCCCACACCAGGATCTTGGGCGGGTTGTTCTGGAACTCTTCGCTGCCCAGGTACTGGATCATCGAACCTTCCAGGCCGCCACCGGGGAACGCGACGTTGAGCACGTCGGCGCCGATGTACTGCTGCAGAAAACCCGAGAAGTTGTAGTTCTTGCCGCTGTGGCTGGTGCCCACCAGGGTGATCTGCGGGTTGCCCGAGTCGCCGAACAGGTCGTCGCCGCCACTCTCGCCCTTGGGCTCGGTGACGAACTGGTCCATGTACTGCACCGCGTAGCTGGTGCCGCACAGTTGGCCGGCGACGTTGTGCAGGGTGCCGGTCTTGCCCATGCGGCCGGACGGGTGGCTTTCGAATTCACGCCGCGGGATGTCGGCGAAGGCCGGCATGCTGTGCACGGTGTCGGCCACGATTTTTGCCGCACGCTCGGCGCCATAGGGCGTCCAGTGCTGGTCGCCGCGGAAGTAGAAGTCCTTGCCCTGCTGCGCGGCCGGCAACTGTTCGTTGGTCAGCGGCGACAGGTCGGGCACGTTGTAGCCCATTTGGGCGAAGCGCTTGAGCATGGCCTGGTAGTTGCGCAGGGCCTTCTCGTAGTTGAACGCGGCCTTGTCGGCCGGGTTGAGCATGTTGCGGTTCACCAGGCCACGGGTGGGCTGGTACACCACCACCAGTTCCACGCCGCGCGCCTTGAACGCATCGTGCACCTGCTGCAGGCGTTTGTAGCCGGCCGGGGTGGTGGTGAATTCGGTGCGCAGGTCTTCGCGGGTACGGAACAGCCAGTCGCCCTGGGCTTGCACCAGGGTGGTGAAGTTCTGCTGGTAGCGGGTGGTGTAGCGGCTGGCATCGTGGGCTTCGGGGCACAGTTGGCAGCACGGCTGGGCGGTGAAGCTGGGCGCCTGCACCTCGTCGGCACGCACGCCGTTGCTGATCGCCAGCAGCGCCGCACTCAGGCCAAGCAGTTTCATCAGGTGTGGGGTCATGTCAGGTTTCCTCAATCCGCCATGTCGGTCTGGCGTTCGACCGGGTCGATCAGTACGGCTTTGCCCTGGCGCACCATCAGGTCGAGAATCTCGTCCTGGCGATCGCCCAGCACCCCGGAGAAACTGATGCCGCTGGACTTGCTCGGGGCCAGCATCGACACCCGGTACAGCTCCACGCTCAGGGGCGAGTCGATCGACAGCGGTCCGCTGCCGTTGGCCGCCAGTTCACCGCCCACCACGATCAGCGACACCTTGGTGTCGAACGGGTCCAGGTCGATGTCGCGGTCGGTATCGGACAGGTCCTTGATGTGCCCGTACACACCCACCAGGCCGTTGGCCATGGCGAGGTTTTCGTACAGGCGGATGTTCACGCTGTTGCGCACGCGGATGCCGTGGCGACGGTTGCTGATGACCTTGTTGCCCCAGATCAGGTTGTCGCCGCTTTCGTACAGGGTGATGCCGTCGGTGTGGTTGCGGTAGATCTCGTTGTAGGCGATCAGGTTGTTGACGCTGTTACGGTCGATCACCACGCCCGAGAGCTTGTTGTCGTAGCTCTTGTTGTTGATGATCCAGCTGTCGTTGACCTCGCGCGAGACGATGATGCCGTGCTTCTTCTTGGTGCCATGCACGGTGTTGCCGGCGATGATCAGGCGGTGCGAACGGTCGTGGGGGTCGATGCCGTACACGATGTTGTCGCGGTAGGTGTTGTCCTTGACCACGAAGTCGCTGGTCTCGTAGCAGTAGAAGCCGTACCACATGTCGCTGAACTCGGAGCCGATGATCCAGCCGGTGGGTTCGGGGCGGCCCATCTGCTTGGCCATGTTGGGCGTGTACTGCGAAATGCTCACGCCGTAGGACTTGCTCTGGGCATAGCCGAAGCTGGCCATGCGGGTGTTGACGATGTAGGTCTCGGTGCCGCCCCACGAGAGCAGGAACGGGCGAAATTCCTTGGGGGTGCGGAAGGTCGCCGGGCCGTTGTCCTTTTCGCGCCAGCCGGTGACGCGGGTGTCGCTGACGAACAGCTTGCCGTCGTTGACGATGAACGCACCGCCTTCCTGGGACAGGCGCAGCTCCTTGACCTTGGCATCGATCTCGAGCACGCCCTTTTGCCCCACCACGATCGGCAGGCGCGACAGGTATACCCCCGGCGCGGTTTCACGCAGGTACTGGGCCGGCACGTGCTTGCTCAGCTCGGTGAAGTCGACATGCCCGTCATCGACGAAGATCGCCTGCGGGATGCCGTGCTGGCGGGCTACCCATTCGGCCATCTTGTTGTCGCCGCCGATGAACTCCTTGAGGGCGTCTTCCTGCAGCATGCGGCGTACCGTGACCTTGCCCTTGCGTGCACGCTGGATCTTGGCCTGCACCGCTTCGGCGGTGTAGCCGCTGAGGTCGGGCAGGGTCGGCGCCGGGATCTGCAACGGCTCGATCGGCGCGCTGCTGACGGTGTAGGTCTTGGCGTGCTGCAGCTCTTTGGCCGGGCTGGCCACGGGCAGGCCGTTGGCCAGGGCGATGCTGCTGGCCAGCAGCAGGCTGCCGGCGATCAGCGTGTTGAGCGGGTAAAGGTTCATGTCAATGCACTCCAGGCATCAGAAACGCCAGATCACGTCGATGAAGGCGCGGTGCATGTACGAGTCCGCTTCCTTGCCATAGGCGTCGCCTGGCTTGAACACCCCACCGCGAAAGCGCACCAGTGCCGACGGTTCGTCGATCGACTGGCTCAGCGCGGCCGGCAGCAGGCCCTGCTTGAAGTACTTGGTGACCACCAGGTCCATCTCCTGGCCGAGGTCTTTTTCGCCCTGGATCAGCGGGCGGTTGATGCCGTCATCATCGACCACTGCGTTGATGCCGCTGCTGCCGATGTTCTGCTTGCCGTCGACGCGCCAGAACTTGTGGTACACCAGGCTTGCGTCGTAGTCGTCGCGCAGTTGCCAGGAGGTGAACAGGGTGGCGGCCTGCAGGTTGCCCAGCTCGCCACGGAAGGCCTCGCCGAAGCGGTGCACACGCGAGCGGGTGCCGGTGAAGTTGGAGCGGTTGCTCTCAAGGCCGGTCTGTTCGAAGTTGCCCGAGCCGTCGCTGCCACCGCCGCCGCTGCCGCGGGCATAGGCCGCGCCGACCTGCCAGTTGGGGTCCAGGCGCAGGCGGATGCCCAGGTCGGTGGCCCAGGCGTTGACATCGCCGCTCTGCTTTTGCGTGGCCAGCTGGTCGCCGTTGGCCAGGGTGGTGGCGCTCAGGCGATCACGGTCGCCGGTGAGCCAGGTGACGCTGCCCCAGTAGTTGACGGTGTTCTGGTTGCGCCAGTTGTAGGCGTCGCTGTTGGCCTCAAGGCCCAGCCAGGTGAGGTCGCCGTTGCGGGTCTTGTCCAGCGGGTCGAGGGTCTCGCCCGGGTTCTTCAGCTTGCCGTCGTCGTGGGTGTGGTGCGCGCGCAGGCCGACCCAGTGGCCGGGGGTCCATTGCGCGGCCACGTCGCCGTAGACGTGCAGGCGGTCCTTGTCTTCGGGGGCCAGGTCGGTGAGGTCGGTGCGGTACTCGCTGAAACGCTGGGCCACGCCGGCGTTGGCGCGCAGCAGGGTGGTGTCGAAGGTCCAGTTCAGCGCCTCGATGTTGGTGTCGCGCCACATGCCGTCGTCGCTGCGCAGGCGCTGGCGGCCCAGGCGCAGTTGCTCGCCGGGGTAGGCGGTCAGGCCGCTGTAGCCGACCCAGAACTCGCGCATGGCCAGGTAGCTCTTGTCCTGCTCGCGGCCGCTGGCGCGGCGGGTTTCGACCTGGCTGTCGTCGTCGGCCTGGCGCAGGGTGTCGGTGTCGATGGTGTCGGTGGCGGTGACCGCCTGGCCCATGGCGTAGGCGCTCCAGTTGCCGCGCTCGCCATACACCCAGGGGCGCAGGTCCAGGCCCAGGCCGTTGACGTCGCCGCCGGAGCGGGTGCCCAGGTCGCGGTCATCCTCGGACTGGCCGGTGACTTTCACTTCCAGGCCGAAGTTCTTCTCGGCGGTCATCGCGGCCAGGGTCGGGCACGACCAGAGCAGGGCACAGCCCAGGCCCAGGCCGGCCTTCATCCACGGGTTGAGTGTCATAGGGATTCCTCGCCGTCTTGTTCGGTGGTGTCCTGCAGGGCCTGCATGGCCTGGGCACCGGGGCCCTGACCCATGGCGCCACGGGCCTGGCGCTCCTGTTGCAACAGGTGCTGGGCCTGGGCCTTCTGCGGGGCGGATAGCTGCTGGTCGAGCTCGCCGGCCATTGCCGTCGATTGCTCGCTGGGGTTGGCCTGCGCCAGTTGCGCGAACACCCAGGCGTTGACCAGGTCCTGGCGAATGCCGCGACCTTCGCTGAACAGCTGGGCCAGCGCGTAGTCGGCGCTGAGCTGGCCGCCACGGGCGGCGCGCAGCAGGTGATCGACGGCTTTCTGCGGTTCGACCTGGCCCAGATAGCCACGGCGGTAGAGCTGGCCGAGGTAGTAGTGGGCGCTGATTTCGCCGGCATCGGCGGCGGACTGCAGGTGCGTCTCGGCTTTTTTCGCGTCGGCCGGCACGGCCTTGCCTTCGTAGTAGAGGCGGCCCAGCAGCAGCTCGGCGCGCGGTTGTGCGGCCTCGCGGCCCTTGTCGATGTAGGCCAGCAACTGGTCGCTGTCGCCCAGCTCGGGGAAGCTGTAGAGCAGTTGCGCCAGGCTGACCCAGGACGCGGGGTTGCTCGGTGCGACCTGTTCGAGCAGGGCCTGGGCGGTTTTCTCGTCGGTCTGGCCCAGGCTGGGGTCGGCCAGTACGCGGGCCACGCTGTCGACCCGGCTGGCCGGTACCGCACCGCGGGCATAGGCGGCCTTGAGCTGGTCGATCAGCGCGGCCTGTTGTTCGGGCTGGGCACGCTTCTGGTACACGCTGGCCAGTTCCACATAGCAGATGTCGGTGCTGGCCAGTGCGGCCTTGCAGATACGTTCCACCTCGTCCAGGTGCTGGTCGTAGGTGTTCTGGGTACGGTACAGCAGCACCTGGGCCAGGCCCGCCTCGGGGTAGCCGGCGGCGCGCCATTGGTCGATCTGCTGCTGGGCATCGACGTCGGGGAAACTCTGCGGGTATTGCAGGTAGAGCATGGCCAGCGGGATCAGGGTGTTGCTTTCGCCGGCGGCGAAGGCCTGCTTGAGCAGGCCCTGGGCCTCGTGGCGCTCGGCCTCGCTGCTGTCGGGCTTGGCCACCAGCAGACGGCCGAGGCGGGCCTGGGCGCGGGGCGAGGTGCGGGCGGCGGCGCGGTAGGTGGCCTCGGCCTGCCTGAGCTTGGCCGGGTCACCGGTTTCGACCTGGATATCGGCCAGGCCTACCTGGGCCTCGCTGTAGCCCAGGTCGGCGAGTTGCTGGTAGTTGCGCTCGGCCAGGGCGGTGTCGCCGCGCTTGAGGGCTTCGTTGGCCAGGCGCTGGTCGGGCAGGCCGGCGCAACCGGCCAGGCTGATGGCCAGGGCCAGTGCACCCATCGGTAGGAGCCGGCCTTGCCGGCGAAGGGGGCTGCACGATTCGCCGGCAAGGCCGGCTCCTACAGGGATCGCGGTGTGTTGGGTAGTCACCGGCATGTCCTCTTCAAAGCCCACGGGCCACGGCCTTGTCGATCAGCCAGTCCATCGACGGGCCCCGGTCGCTGTTGACCGACACCGGGCGCCCGGCCAGCTCGCTGGGCATCGGCGCATCCGGCTTGATCTGCACGCGAATGTCCGAAGACAGGTCGTCGCTGTTCTGGCTGGTGCTGCTGACGATGCGACCCTGGCGCACGTCGTCTTCGCCGGCCACCTGGAAGTTGACGCGGGTGCCGGGCTGTACTTCGTCGAACTGGCGGTAGCTGAAACGGGCCTCGATGATCGGGTTGGTGGTGCGCGGGATCAGCTGGAAGATCACTGCGCCCTTGCTCGCGTATTGCCCGTCATCCACCAGCTGCCTGGCCACCACGCAGTCGCACGGGCTGGTGAGGGTGCCGCTGAGCTGCTTGCCGAACAGTTCCTCGACCCGCGCCGGCTCCAGTTGCTGGTCGTCCAGGTGGCCCTTGAGCAGGTCGAGCATGCTGGTGTTGAACGAGGCCAGCGGCGCGCCCTTGACCACCGGGCCGTCCGCCTTCACCAGGCTCTGCACGGTGCCGTCGCGCGGCATGGTGACGTTGGTGGTGGGGACGCTGACCACCCCGGCTTCGGCATGGCTGATGAAGTACAGGCCGTACACCGACTTGGCGATGAAGCCGAACGCGGCCACGCCGACCACGAACACGCCGAGGCTGAAGGTGACCGCACGCAGGCGGCCGAAGGCGCTCAAGCCGCCGCCGGTGTCCTTCTGCTTGCGCGCCTTGGTGAAGTTGTCGCGTTGCAGGGTGCTGAGCACGTCGCCGATGCTGATCAGCTCGCCCGACAGGTGCGAGGTGATGATGTGGCGCAGGGTGGCGATGTCGCGCTGTTCCAGGTTCTGGAACTGCACGCCGGTACGACCGTCGGCGACGTTGTGCGAGCGCACCTGGAACTCGATGTCGATGGCCAGGCCCAGGTTGTCGACCACGAACTGCAGGCGGCCGCGCACCACTTCGCCGACCTTCAGCGGGTGGCGGGTGTAGAAGCTCAGGCCACCGGCCGAGAGGTCCTCGACCTTGACTTCGAGGGTCTCGCGGTTGGCCCCCAGGTAGCGCAGCTTGGCGGGGATCTTTACCCGGGCGTGCTGACGCTGGGCTTCGGACTCATGCACGACATTGGCATTCACGGCGGTATTCATGGCGATATGTTCCTGTTTATTCCGTAGGGCGGCGGCTCACACGACCATGAACAGCACAGCGACGAAGATGCTGGCTGCCGAGAAGGTCATGGTCCGCGAAGACCAGGTGTTGAACCATTGTTGAAAGCTCGCGAGGTCGCGTTTGAGCGCAGTGGGCTGGCGGGTCCAGGACTGCTTGTCGAGGCGGAAGAACACGTAGATCTTCATGATTGCGCCGACGATCTGGTTGTAATAGAGAATCAGCGGGTAGGCCGGGCCGATGGCATGCCCCGAGCACATCAGCATCAGGGTCAGGATCAGGCGGGTGGTGCCGATCCACAGCAGGTACACCAGCAGGAAGGCAGGGCCGAACTTGAGGCTGGCGATCAGCGCCACGGTGAGCCCGAGCAGGCTGGTCCACATCGACACGCGCTGGTCGAACAGCACCACGCTGGTGAACAGGCCGAGGCGGCGAACGCCCAGGCCCAGGGCGCGGGAGTTCTGGCGCAGGTTGTTGCCGTACCAGCGGTACATGAGCTTGCGGCTGGCCTTGATGAAGCTCTTTTCCGGCGGGTGCTCGACCGTGTTGATCGCCGCATCCGGCACGTAGAACGTGTCGTAGCCCAGGCGCATGAGGCTGAACCAGCTGGACTTGTCGTCGCCGGTGAGGAACTTGAAGCGGCCCAGGCGCCAGTGCTGCAGCGAGTCGTTCTCGACGTCCTTGATGAACTCGGGGTTGGTCACCACGGCGGCGCGGAACACCGACATGCGCCCGGTCATGGTCAGCACGCGCTTGGACAGGGCCATCGAGCACATGTTGATGTGGCGCTGGGCAAAGCGCAGTTTGTGCCACTCGCTCATGATGTAGCCGCCGCGCACTTCGCAGAATTCGTTGGTGGTCAGGCCACCGACATTGGGGTAGAGCTTGAACCAGGGCACGGTCTTGGCCACCACGCCTTCGCCGAGCACGGTGTCGCCGTCGATCACCGCGACCACTGCGTTCTCGTCGGGCAGGTGGCGCGAGATGGCGCGAAAGCCGTAGGCCAGGCCGTCACGCTTGCCGGTGCCGGCGATGCGCACGAAGTCCAGGGCCACGCGGTCGGGCGGGTTGAACTTGGCCCACAGGCTTTTCACCAGCAGTTCGTCGCTCATTTCCACCAGCGAGCAGACCACGGTGGTGGGGTAGCCGCAGTCGATTGCCTCGCGGATCACCGAGCTGTACACCTGCGCGGTGGTCAGGGCGTCGATGCGAAAGCTGGTGACCATCAGGTACACGTGTGACGGGTCGGCCGCGCTGCCCAGTTTGCGCACCTTGCGTCGCAGCATCGGGTAGACGATGTAGAGGAACAGCATGCCCCGCACGAAGTGCGTGGCACCCATGGAATAACGCCAGATTCCGACAGCGCCGATGAGGAAGATGAAGTCCTTGGAGTCGGGGTCGAAAACGGTCTTGGGCAAGGCCAGGGCGATCAGCATGAGCAGGCTCACGTAGAACAGCCATCCGGCGACCTGTAGCAGGCCGTGCTTGAGCCTTTGCATGGTGTGCATCCGTAGCGAATGAATGGGAAGGAACTGCACGGGGCTGGGGCGACCCCGTGCAGTGGCTGCTGTTACCAGCAGATGCCTTCGGTGCGGCTGGTGGGGCAGGTCGGCTTGCCCATGAAGCCGACCAGGTCGATGACCTGCTTGCCGGCCGGGGCCTGTTGCGCCAGCGCACGGAACTTCTCGTCGCGGTTACCCAGCACGATCACGTCGGCGTGGTTGATCACCTGCTCGAAGTCGGCGTTGAGCAGGGACGAGACGTGGGGGATCTTCGACTCGATGTAGTCCTTGTTGGCGCCGTGCACGCGGGCGTACTCGACGTTGCTGTCGTAGATGTTGAGCTCGTAGCCCTTGCCGATCAGGCGTTCGGCCAGTTCCACCAGCGGGCTCTCGCGCAGGTCGTCGGTGCCGGCCTTGAAGCTCAGGCCCAGCAGGGCAACCTTGCGCTTGTCGTGGCTTTCGATGATGTCGAAGGCGTTCTGCACCTGGGACTCGTTGCTGGTCATCAGCGAGTTGAGCAGCGGCGCCTTCACGTCCAGGCTGCCGGCGCGGTAGGTGAGGGCGCGCACGTCCTTGGGCAGGCACGAGCCGCCGAAGGCGAAGCCTGGGCGCATGTAGTACTGCGACAGGTTCAGGGCCTTGTCCTGGCACACCACTTCCATCACTTCGCGGCCATCGACGCCGCAGGCCTTGGCGATGTTGCCGATCTCGTTGGCGAAGGTGACCTTGGTGGCGTGCCACACGTTGCAGGTGTACTTGATCATCTCGGCCACTTCGATGTCCTTGCGGATGATCGGGGCGTCGAGCTCTTCGTAGAGGGCCTGCAGCACGTCGCCGCTGGCGCGGTCGAGTTCACCGATGACAGTCATCGGCGGCTGGTCGTAGTCCTTGATCGCGGTGCTTTCGCGCAGGAACTCGGGGTTGACCGCCACGCCGAAATCGACGCCGGCCTTCTTGCCCGAGCAGTCTTCGAGAATCGGGATCACCACGTTCTTGACGGTGCCCGGCAGTACGGTGCTGCGCACCACGATGGTGTGGCGGCTGCTCTTGTCGCGCAGTACCAGACCGATTTCGCGGCACACCGACTCGATGTATTCCAGGCCCAGGTCGCCGTTCTTCTTGCTCGGCGTACCGACGCAGATCATCGACACGTCGCTGTCGCGAATGGCCTGGGCAAAATCGGTGGTGCCCCGCAGGCGCTGGTTGGCAATGCCTTGCTGCAACAGGGCTTCGAGGCCCGGTTCCACGATGGGGGATTTGCCCTGGTTGATCAGGTCGATCTTGGTCGCCGATACATCCACGCCGATCACTTCATGGCCCCGGGCGGACAGGCAGCCCGCACAGACCGCACCTACATAACCCAAACCAAAGATGCTGATACGCATCGCATTCACCTCATGTGTTTATCATGTCGGCGCACAACTAAGCGCCAGACCGGGTTGGTTGACCAGCAAATTCAGGGTGCACGGAAGTGTCACGGTTAAACCGCTAACTGCCGGCAGGCAAATTAAATTGGAGTGCGAAAAATAAACGGCACTCAAGTTGGCGGCTAATGGCCATTTACATTAGGGGGTGAGCCCTGGACGGTATCCGTCTTTATTGCAGTACCCACTGCGCGTACTGCTGTGCTTGTTATTTCAAGTGGATTAAATCCTTTGAAATCAACCACTAGGACGATTTTTAAGGGTGCTCTCTCCTGGCTTGGACGCGTAATCTTGTCGAACAATTGCGCGGACAAAAAAGTGCTTTCAAAACTTCCTGATACTGTCCATTTGTCATGTACGTCATCTCTCACATCCATCACGAGATAATCCGTACCGGTGGTATGAGCGAGCCTCAAGGGGATAAGTTCCAGGCTCGCCCGAGTCGCCGTGAAGGATTTTTTAATATTTCAACAGTTGACGATACTTTCACTTTGATAGCACACGGCAGTTTCGTCCCGTGTCTGTAGGGCAAACTTGGAGGGGGATGTTTTTATGCCAGCATGAAAAAAAATTTCAGGATATTTCGTCAGAAAACTACGAACGGTCTTATGACGTTTGGCGATAGGGCTAGAGGGGGTGGTTTTTTGGCGCCACGGGATTGGCGCCTGGCGGGCTGTGAGGACGCCATCGCGAGTCAAGCCCGCGCCCGCAAGGATTCAGGTGATCCCGGTGGGAGCGGGCGTGACCCGCAATGCTTTCTACTCGGCCGGGTGGTCGCGCAGGAACACCAGGTTGTCCGGTTTGGACTGCTCGGCACTGTAGTAGTAGCCCTGCACGTCGAACTGCTTGAGCCGCTCGGGGTCGTCGATGCGCTCCTGGGTCACGAAGCGGGTCATCATGCCCCGCGCCTTCTTGGCATAGAAGCTGATGATCTTGTACTGGCCATTCTTGAAGTCGCGAAACTCGGTGTTGATCACCCGCGCCTTCAACGCGCTGCGCTTGACCGCCGAGAAGTACTCGTTGCTGGCCAGGTTCAGCAGCAGGTCGTCGCCTTGCTCGGCCAGCGCCTGGTTCAGCCACTCGCTGATGCGCGTGCCCCAGAAGGCGTAGAGGTCCTTGCCGCGGGCGTTGGCCAGCTTGGTGCCCATCTCCAGCCGGTAGGGCTGCATCAGGTCCAGCGGACGCAGCAGGCCGTACAGCCCCGACAGCATGCGCAGGTGCTGCTGGGCATAGGTTAAGTCGTCTTCGCTCAGGCTCTGTGCATCCAGGCCGGTGTACACGTCGCCCTTGAACGCCAGCAGCGCCTGCTTGGCGTTGGCCGGGGTGAAGTTCGGGGTCCAGCTGCCGAAGCGCGCGGCATTGAGGCCGGCCAGCTTGTCCGAGAGGTGCATCAGGTCGCTGATCTGCTGCGGCGAAAGTTCGCGCAGTTGCAGGATCAGTTCCTGGGAGTCGTCCAGGTATTGCGGCAGGGTGTGCCGCTGGGTAACGGGCGGGGTGTCGTAATCGAGGGTCTTGGCGGGTGAGATCACCGTCAGCATGAGGTCGGCTCCTTGAATCGTGGCGTCGATTCTACGGGCGGGGGGCGCCGATCTCCAGCTATCGCGCCAATAGCCAAGACCCTGGCGGCGCTTGGCGCTATAGTGCGCGGCGAGAAAATGGAGAGTGTGATCGTGCGCATAGCCCTTCTTTTACTGGCCGGCCTGCTGAGCACGCTGGTGCACGCTGCCCCGATCGAGCTGGCCCGGTTCGACCGCAGCGTGTGGCCCGAACAACTCGACAGCCCGGCCCTGTTCGATGTGGCCTCGCGTGCCGAAATCCTCAGCTTTGCCCGCGTGCTGTATGACAGCGAGGCCCTGAGCGAGGCGCAGCTGGCCGAGCGCCTGAACCTTCGCCAGGTCAACCTGGTGACGCTGAATGCCTTGCGTCAGCGCCTGTGGCAGCGGCTGTGGCGCAACTATGACCTGGCCCAGCAGAGCTGCGAGCAGGACGCCTCGTTCTGTTACGCCATCGACAGCCTGCCGGACCTGCGCCAGCAGGCGGGCAAGTTCAGTGTTGAAGACGATTCGTTCTACGCCGGTTGGGCGCAGCCAAGCCGACGTTTTCACGAGTACTACCTGAACGAGCAGTTGCGCAAGGCGGCGCTGTTTACCCAGACCTCCAGCGAGGTGGAGCGGTTTTCCGACCAGGAGCGCGATGGCCAGGCACTCAACGACCGGCTGTTCGTGCTCAGCTTCGATGGCGGCCCGGGGCCGGCTACCGAGGCGCTGACCGACTACCTGCGCCGGCAGAAGCTTGGCGGGCTGTTCTTCGTGGTGGGCAAGAACCTGCAGGCGCGCCGCGACCAGACCTCGGCCGCAGCGCTGCAACAACTGTATGCCGGGCAGTGCGTGGGGCTGCAGGGCTGGCAGTACAGCTCGCATGCGCAGTGGACCGGCTGGCAGGACTCGGTGGTCTCCAGCCGGGCATTGGTACAGAGCAGCCTGCCCGAGGCATTCGTGCCGCTGTTTCGCCCGCCCTACGGGCAGCGCCGCGCCGACAGTGCAGCGTTTTTTGCCGGCCAGCAGCTGCAGGTGATGTTGTGGGATATCGACGCCCAGGACCAGGCTGGGTTGAATGCCGAGCAGTCGGCGCAGCGGGTGCTGAGCCTGATGCTGCTGTGGCGCCGCGGGGTGATCCAGTTTCATGACGGCCAGCCCAGGGCCCAGGCGGCGATCGACTGGTTGCTGCAGCACACGGCCCAGAGCGGGATTGGCTGGGGCAACTGCCGGGAATTTGCCGAAACCCCGTAATCGCTGGGCGCGGCGGCACCCGGCGGAAAAAATCGCCAGGCGTTCATCGGGGTTTGATCATTAACTGTAGTGGTGCTTGCGGCTCACGCCAAGGGCTTGACCGCACAACGAAAAATAAACTTCAAAAAAACGTAAAAACGCTTTTTATCGTCACGGGTTTTGCGGTATCAAGAAGTCAGACCGCCGAACCCTGCAGCACAGGTGGCGTACTAATGGCCCCTCCTTTGTTCGCAGCTTCCCTACCGTAACGACGCGGCCAGGGGGAGACCGGCGGTCACTTCGCGGCGCAGCACCGCCCAGGTATTGCGTCGTCTGGCCCCTACAAAGGTGACCGAGTATGGATGATCAAGGACGTAACGTTTCTTCCAACCAGCCAATCCTTTACGTGCTCGATACCAATGTTCTGATTCACGATCCGAACGCCTTGCTGAATTTCGAGGAACACCACGTCGCGCTGCCGATGACCGTGCTCGAGGAGCTCGACAAACTCAAGACCGGCAAACACACGATCGCCGCCGAATGCCGCCAGGCCATTCGTCTGATCGACCAGACCCTGGGCGATGCCACGCCCGAGGATGTCGAGCAGGGCGTACCGATCCAGCGCGGCAAGAGCGGCCCCAAGGGCTTCCTGTCGATCCTGATGACCCCACGCGCCGAACCCAACCGGCTGCTGCCCGAACACCTCAACGACAACATCATCATCAACCAGTTGCTCGAGCTGCGTAGCCGGCGCAAGGAACTGGACGTGGTGCTGGTGACCAAAGACATCAACATGCGCCTCAAGGCCCGCGCCTGCGGTATCGCCGCCGAGGACTACAGTACCGATCAGCTGGTCGACGACGTTTCGTTGCTGCCCAAAGGCTACCATTCGGTCAGCGGCTCGTTCTGGGACCGCGTCAACAAGGTCGAGACCCGCCAGGAGCGCGGGCGCACCTGGCACCGCGTGCAGCTGGCCGACAACCTGCCGGCGGTTCACATCAACGAGTTCATCATCGACGAGCAGGGCTTCGTCGGCTGGGTCAAGGGCATCCGTGACAGCGAGTTGCTGCTGCTCGACCTGCATCAGGAGCCACTGCTGCACCAGGAAGCCTGGGGCCTGAAACCGCGTGACATCCATCAGGGCCTGGCGCTGTTCGCCCTGCTCGACCCCGACATCCACCTGGTCAACCTCACCGGTGCCGCAGGTTCGGGCAAGACCATCCTGGCACTGGCCGCAGCCATCGAGCAGACCATGGTCAGCAAGCGCTACCGGCGCATCATCGCCACCCGCAGCGTGCAGGGGCTGGACCAGGAAATCGGCTTCCTGCCGGGCACCGAAGCGGAAAAAATGGAGCCCTGGCTGGGGGCGATCACCGACAACCTCGAAGCCTTGCACATGGACGACGAAAACACCCATGGCAGCGTCGAGTACATCCTCGAGCGCGTGCCGTTGCAGTTCAAGTCGCTCAACTACATTCGCGGTCGCAGCTTCCAGCAGAGCCTGATCCTGATCGACGAATGCCAGAACCTCACCCCGCACCAGATGAAGACCATCATCACCCGTGCCGGGGCCGGTTCCAAGGTGATCTGCCTGGGCAACCTGGCGCAGATCGACACCCCTTACCTGTCCGCCACCAGCTCGGGCCTGACCTACCTGACCGAGCGCTTCAAGGACTTCCCCAACGGCGTACACATCACCCTGCAGGGCGTGCCGCGTTCGGTCCTGGCCGAATACGCCGAATCCCACCTGTAACCCCTGCCACCGGGCGGCCTTGTGCCGCCCGGTTTTTTCCGCTGCCTAATGTTGACCCCTGGGTTTACAATCGGTGCTCCTGATCAGGAGTAACCCTGTGCTGACTCATCTCGATTCCCAAGGTCGGGCCAACATGGTCGACGTCACCGACAAAGCCGTCACCTCGCGCGAGGCGGTGGCCGAAGCGCGGGTGCGCATGCTCCCGCAAACCTTGCAGATGATTGTGGCTGGCGGCCACCCCAAGGGCGACGTGTTTGCCGTGGCGCGCATTGCCGGCATCCAGGCGGCAAAGAAGACCAGCGATCTGATCCCGCTGTGCCACCCGTTGATGCTCACCAGCGTCAAGCTCGAGCTTACTGGCGAAGGCGACGACACGGTGCATATCGTGGCGCGCTGCAAGCTGGCCGGGCAGACCGGCGTCGAGATGGAGGCCCTGACGGCCGCCAGTGTGGCGGCGCTGACGATCTACGACATGTGCAAGGCAGTGGACCGGGGCATGACCATCCACAGCGTGCGTGTGCTGGAAAAACTGGGCGGCAAGAGCGGGCACTACCAGGTGGAGGCGCCATGAACATCGACGTGGTGTATTTCGCGCGGTATCGCGAGGCGCTGGACAGCGACGGCGAACGCCTCGACGGGCCGTTCGACAGCGTCGACGATGTGCGCAAGGCCCTGCTGGCACGCGGGGAGGGGTACGCGATGCTGGGCGAGCAGAACCTGATGTGCGCGCGCAACCAGGAGTTGTGCAGGCTCGACGAGCCGGTGGCCGACGGCGACGAAGTGGCGTTCTTTCCGCCCGTGACCGGGGGCTGAGGTGGGCGTTCGAGTGCAGGCCGGCGCGTTCGACCCCGGCGCCGAGACCAATGCGATGCACGCGGCCAACGTCGGGGTGGGCGCGGTGGTGTCGTTTGTCGGCTATGTGCGCGACTTCAACGACGGTCGCGAGGTGGCGGGGATGTTCCTGGAGCATTACCCGGGCATGACCGAAAAGGCCCTGGCCAAGATCGTGCTGGAGGCCGAGCAGCGCTGGCCGTTGCTCAAGGTCGAAGTGCTGCACCGTATCGGCGCATTGCAGCCGGGCGAGCCGATCGTGTTCGTGGGGGTAGCCAGTGCGCACCGGCAGGCGGCGTTCCAGGCGTGCGACTTCGTGATGGACTATCTCAAGACCCGCGCGCCGTTCTGGAAGAAGGAGCAGACCGGCGAGGGGCCGCGCTGGGTCGAGGGGCGCCAGAGTGATGCGGACGCGGCGGGGCGTTGGTAGACGCCCCGCCGGCAAGGCTGGCTCCTGCAACGGTGCGGTGCCGCGAATCGGTTGAAAATTAATACACAAAAGTCCAGTATGGAATTATAAGTACAAAATAGTTCCAGGCTGCCTTGTGCCCGCCGCTTTTTCCTCTGTCTTGCAACACACCCCAACAACGAGCGAGAGAGACCGCTGATGAAAACCCCATCCCTGTTGGCCGCGCTGGCGTTGAGCCTGTTTGCCGCCGCCCCGTCGTTCGCCGCTGAAAAGACCCTGCGCATCGGTATCGAAGCCGCCTACCCACCGTTCGCGTTCAAGACCGCCGACGGCGCTATCAGTGGCTTCGACTACGACATCGGCAACGCCCTGTGCGCGCAGATGCAGGTCAAGTGCCAGTGGACCGAACAGGAATACGACGGCCTGATCCCGTCGCTCAAGGTCAAGAAGATCGATGCCGCCCTGTCGTCGATCACCATCACCGAAGACCGCAAGAAGTCGGTGGACTTCACCCACAAGTACTACTTCACCTCCGCACGCCTGGCCATGAAGGTCGGCAGCCAGGTCGATGACGACTTCGCCAACCTCAAGGGCAAGCGCATCGGCGTGCAGCGCGCGACCACCACCGACCGCTATGTGACTGCGGAACTGGTGCCCAAGGGCATCGAGATCGTGCGCTACACCAGCAACGAGGAAATCTTCATGGACCTGGTGGCCGGTCGCCTGGACGGTGTGTTCGCCGACACCATCCCGCTTGAACAGGGCTTCTTGGAGACGCCCAAGGGCCAGAGTTACGGGTTTGTCGGGCCAGAGCTGAAAGACCCCAAGTACGTGGGTGAGGGCGCCGGGATCGCGGTGCGCAAGGGCAACGCCGAACTGGTGGCCCAGCTGAACGCGGCCATTGACGCCATTCGCGCCAATGGCGAGTACCAGAAGATCCAGGCCAAGTACTTCAAGTCCGACATCTACGGCGACTGACCGTCGCCTGCCCGAGGCCTGAGTTCGTTCAGGCCTTGAGCTCCTTGAGGTGCTTGTACACCGTGGCCCGGCCCATGTTCAGCACGTTGGCCACGTAGTTGGCGGCGCTCTTGCCGCGAAACGCACCCTCGGCGTGCAGGGCCAGCACCAGTTCGCGCTTGTGGTCGCGATTCAGGTTGCTCAGTGCCAGCTGGCGCTCGCGCAGCCAGCTGTTGAGAAACGTGTTGATGCGCTCCTGCCAGTCATCGCGAAACAGCGCGTCGGGCTGGGCGATCAGCCGGGTGGGCGAGAGAAACAGGTCCAGCGCCGCCTTGGCGTTTTCGAACATCGAGATGTTCAGGTTGATGCACAGCACGGCCTGCGGCTTGCCCTGGGCGTCGCGCAGCACGGTGCTGAGCGAGCGGATCTTCTGCCCGTCCCAATTGAGCTTTTCGTAGGGGCCGATGTTGGTTTCGTCGGTACCTGCCTCGAACATGTCTTCCAGGGCCGCATCGTCGCCGATCTCGCGCTTGGACAGGTTGTTGGCGATGTAGTCGATCTTCTGGCTGCGCAGGTCGTGCAGCACCACCTCGGCGTGGGGGAAGAACAGCGTGGCGATGGCGTCGGCAATCGCGCGAAAGTTGCTCAGGGCGGGGTCGTGGGGCGGTGTCGGCATGCAGGCGGGCTCCAGGCGGTGTCAGCGCCCTAGGCGAAGGGCGCTGGGAGTGTGCCGCAAACGCGGGCGGGCGTCACCCGTGCAGGCGGTACAGGGCGTTGGCCAGGGCGATGTCTTCCAGGCCCAGGCCGATGGAGCGGAAGAAGGCATGGCGCTGGTAGGTCGGGCGCGGCGCCTGCTCGCTGAGCAACTGGGCCAGGTCGCCGATGATGGCGTCGGCCTGCCAGCCGTGCTGCTCGCTGGCGATGCGCATCTCGCCGGCAGAGCCGGGGGTGGTCAGGCGGTAGTCGCAGTACACGTCCATGTCGGTCAGGCACTCGGGCGGCACTTCGTGGGCGCGTACCGCGTTGGTGCTGATCGAGGTGATCAGGGCCGGCTTGCTCAGCTGGCGCGGGTCGATCACAGGCTTTGCCGACGAGGTGCACAGCATGATCACGTCGGCGTCGTGCAGTGCTGATTGCAGGTCGTCCACCAGGCTCAGGCGCGGGTCGAGTGCACCGAGGGCTTCGCGCTGCTCGGCGCTTTTATCCTTGAGGCCTGGCGAGTGCAGGCGGATGTCCTGCCAGTCGCGCACGCCGCGTACATAGTGCAGGTGGGCCTGGGCGATGGGGCCGCTGCCGATCACGGTCAGGCGCCTGGCGCTGGTGGGGGCCAGGGCGTCGACCGCGACGGCGGTGGTGGCAGCGGTGCGTGCGGTGGTCAGTTCGCCGGCGTCGCACAATAGCAGTGGCTGGCCGCTGTCCATGGACATCAGCAATGTCCAGGCGGTGATCAGCGGCGCGCCTTCGCGCACGATGTAGGGCGAGGTCTTGACGCCGTAGACGCGGTCTTCGGCGAGCACCCCGCCGTAGTTGATGAAGTCGCCCCTGCCGGCCGGGAACTCCACCAGCTGTTGCGGCGGCTGCACGGCCTGGCCGGCGGCCAGGTCACGGAACAGCTTGCGCAGGATCTGCGGCACGTCCACCTGCGCGAGCAGTTGGCGGGCCAGGGGCTGGTCGATCACGCGTGGGGTAGACATGCGGCGCTCCATTTGAACTATTTTGTCTATTATGGACAAATAGTTTAATTGCGCCAACCCTATCGCGGCTCGAGCCCGCCCCCACAATCATTACTGTGGTCGCTGCGGGAGCGGGCTTGACCCGCGATGAGCCAGCCCGGTCAGCGCAAAAAAAAACGCAGCCGGCGAGGGCTGCGTTTTCTGTCCATCAATCGACTCAGTGATGCTTGCGCGCCACCGGCTTGAGCAGCTCGGTCGGCGGGGTCTCGCAACTGATCTTGCGCCCCAGCAATGCCTCGATACCCGGCAACTGGTACGAATCGTCCTCACCGGCGAAGCTGATCGACACGCCACTGGTACCCGCACGGCCGGTACGGCCGATACGGTGCACGTAGTCGTCCGGGTCTTCGGGCAGGGTGAAGTTGATCACGTGGCTGATGCCGTCGATGTGGATCCCGCGACCGGCCACATCGGTGGCCACCAGCACGGTGACCCGGCCTTCGCGGAAATTCTCCAGGGTCTTGATGCGCTTGTGCTGCGGCACATCGCCCGACAATTGCGCGGCATTCACGCCGTCACGCACCAGGCGCTCCTCGATACGGCGCACCTCGTCCTTGCGGTTGGCGAACACGATGACCCGCTCCCACTTGTTCTCCGTCACCAGGTTGTACAGCAGCTTGTACTTGTCGGCGCCGGCTACCGCATACACATGCTGCTCGACGGTTTCGCTGGCAACGTTCTCCGGCTCGATCTCGACGATGGCCGGGTCGGTGGTCCACTGTTGCGCCAGGTTCATCACGTCTTCGGTGAAGGTGGCCGAGAACAGCAGCGTCTGGCGCTCGCTCTTGGGCGGGGTCTGGCGGATGATCTGGCGAACCTGCGGGATGAAGCCCATGTCGAGCATGCGGTCGGCTTCGTCCAGCACCAGCACCTCGACCATGTCCAGGTGCGCTTCGCCGCGCTGGTTGAAGTCCAGCAGGCGACCCGGGGTGGCCACCAGGATGTCGCAGTGGCGTGCCTCAAGGGCCTTGAGCTGCTTGTCGAAGTCCATGCCACCGACGAACGTCATCACGTTCAGGCCGGTGTACTTGGTCAGCTCGGCGGCGTCCTTGGCGATCTGCACCACCAGTTCGCGGGTAGGGGCAATGATCAGCGCCCGCGGCTCGCCCATGTAGCGCTCTTTGGGCGGCGGGGTCTGTTGCAGCTGGCTGATGATCGAGATCAGGAACGCGGCGGTCTTGCCGGTGCCGGTCTGGGCCCGGCCGATCGCATCCTTGCCACGCAGGGTGAAGCCCAGTACTTCGGCCTGGATCGGCGTGCAGTACGGGAAACCCAGGTCGTGGATGGCATGCATCAGCTCGGGCGAGAGCTTGAAGTCGTGGAAGCGGGTCTTGCCCTCTTGCGGTTCCACCACAAAGTCTTCCAGTTTCCAGGTGCTGGCCTGGGGTTTTGGCTTGCGCTCGCGGCGCGGCTTGGCCTCGACCGGTTTGCTCGCCGGTTGCTCCAGGGGTTTTTCCGCCGGCTTTTCGGCGCGCGCTGGCGCGGCGGCTTCGGTCTGAGCCTTGAGCGGCGTGGCGGGAGCCGGGGCCTTGGGTGCTGCGGGCGGCTGCACGGTAGCAACGCTTTCGGTGGCGAGTTGCTCAACCTCGCTCTTTCCGAACATCTTCTTGAGTGCTTTGAGCACGGTCATCTCATCAATTGGTTAAGGAATGTACGCCGGCCAGTGTAATGCAAGATTCGGGCGCGGCGTAGTGGATTGCTCCGACAACTACAGGCAAGGCGTTTTTTAGCGCAGCCGCTCGATCAGCCACGCGCCGATGTCCTGGATTTCCTCGGGCAGCACGGCGTGTTCCATCGGGTATTCCTTCCACTGCACGGTGACGCCCCAGCTGTTCAGGTACTCGAAGGCGGCACGCCCCATGGACGGGATGACCACCGGGTCGTACACGCCGTGCAGGCACAGCGCGGGAATGCGCTGCTGGCTGGCGCTGAGCACGGTGCTGTCGGTGAAGGTCGGGGCGTAGGTGGAAAGGGCCATTACCCCGCCCAGCGTCTCCTGCCACTTTACATAGGCGGTGTGCAGAACCACTGCACCGCCCTGGGAGAAGCCGGCCAGGATGATGCGCGACAGGGCGACGCCCTTGGCCTGTTCCTGCTTGATCAGGTCGATGACCGCCTGTGCCGAGGCGTCGAGTTGCGCTTCGTCGATGGCGCGTGCACCCGGCGTCAGCGCCTTGATGTCGTACCAGCTGGGCATGGCGTAGCCATTGTTGATGGTGACCGGCTGGGTGGGTGCCTGCGGCATCACGAAGCGCGTGCTCAGCAGCACTTCCTGCAGGGCTTCGGCCACCGGCATGAAGTCGTAGCGGTCGGCGCCCAGGCCATGCAGCCAGATGACACAGGCGTCGGCGGTTTTCTGGGGTTCGAGAATCAGGGGATTGGTCATGACTGCTCCGAAAAAGTGCACGCAGGCCGGGGTGCGTGCTTGAAGAAAGGCATCGCTGGCGTTGCGTGCAAGGCTGTCACAGAACAGTCGGTTGTGCCAATCACCCGCCGCACGCAGTGCTGCGCCGATGCGGCGTCAGGCCGGCGCGGCCAGGGGTCAGTCCTCTTCCTTGGGCGCGGGTGCAGGCGGTGGACGCAGGCCGATCTCGGCGATCAGCTTCAGCGGCTTGCCGTTGCGCACCACTTCGATGGCCACCTTGTCGTTGGGCTTGATCCGCGCCACCTGGTTCATCGAGCGCCGGCCATCGCCGGCCGGTTCGCCGTTGATGCTCAGAATCACGTCACCCAGCTGCAGGCCGGCCTTCTGCGCCGGACCGTCGCGGAAGATGCCCGCCACCACGATGCCTGGCCGGCCCTGCATACCGAACGACTCGGCCAGCTCCTGGCTCAGCGGTTGCACCTCGATGCCCAGCCAGCCGCGAATCACCTGGCCATGCTCGATGATCGACTTCATCACCTCCAGCGCCAGCTTGGTGGGGATGGCGAAGCCGATGCCCTGCGAGCCGCCGGACTTGGAGAAGATCGCGGTGTTGATGCCGGTCAGGTTGCCATTGGCATCTACCAGCGCGCCACCGGAGTTGCCCGGGTTGATGGCCGCGTCGGTCTGGATGAAGTCTTCGTAGTTGTTCAGGCCCAGCTGGTTGCGCCCGGTGGCGCTGATGATGCCCATGGTCACCGTCTGGCCGACGCCGAACGGGTTGCCGATGGCCAGCGCCACATCACCGATGTGGATGTTGTCCGAGCGCCCGATGGTGATCGAGGGCAGGTTCTTGAGGTCGATCTTGAGCACGGCCAGGTCGGTTTCCGGGTCGCTGCCGATCACCCGTGCCAGGGTCTCGCGGCCGTCCTTGAGCGCCACCACGATCTGGTCGGCGCCGGAGGTCACGTGGTTGTTGGTCAGCAGGTAGCCCTCCGGGCTCATGATCACCGCCGAGCCCAGGCTCGATTCCCAGCGCCGCTGCTTGGGCAGGTTGTCACCGAAGAAGCGGCGGAACTGCGGGTCTTCGAACAGCGGGTGCGCGGTCTTGTTGACCACCTTGGTGGTGTACAGGTTGGCCACTGCGGGGGCCGCATTGCTCACCGCATCGGCATACGACACGGGGCCCTGCATCAGCCGCGTGGTCTGCGGCGCCTGCTGCAGGTTGACGTCCTGGCTGGGCAGGCCGACCCATTGGGGAAATTGCTGGATGACCAGCAGGGCGATCAGTACGCCGGTGACCAGTGGCCAGGCAAAGTAACGCAGAGCCTTGAACATGAGATGGATCCTGGGAGGTGGCCAGAGCCGATGCCGCAGTGGGGAGTAGATGAACGCGCGCGATCATACTGCGGCAAGGCCCGTGCAGGAACTGCTAAATCACGTCGAGCCATGACGGTCATGGCGCCGCGCCCCCGGGCAGTTGCCGTCGGTTTCCCCAAAAACGGTCGACGGCTCATAATGGCGGCCATTATACGAGGCCTTGTGCCACGCTGAACCGCTGAATTGAGGAGTCTTTGCATGGCTGTTGCCCTGAGCACCCTGGTCGAGGAAGCCGATCGCTACCTTGGCAGCGCAAAAATCCAGGACTACTGCCCCAACGGCCTGCAGGTCGAGGGCAACCCGCAGGTGTCGCGCATCGTCACCGGCGTCACCGCCAGCCAGGCATTGCTGGACGCTGCGGTCGAGGCGGGCGCCGACCTGGTGCTGGTGCACCACGGCTACTTCTGGAAGGGTGAGAACCCCTGCATCACCGGCATGAAGCAGCGCCGCCTCAAGACCCTGCTCAAACACGACCTGAGCCTGCTGGCCTACCACCTGCCGCTGGACCTGCACCCCGAGGTGGGCAACAACGTGCAGCTGGCGCGCCAGCTGGACATCACCGTCGAGGGCCCGCTGGACCCGGCCAACCCACGGGTGGTGGGCCTGGTGGGCTCGCTGGCCGAACCGATGTCGGCGCGGGATTTCGCGCGCAAGGTCAGCGACGTGATGGGCCGCGAGCCGCTGCTGATCGAAGGCGACGAGGTCATTCGCCGGGTGGGCTGGTGCACCGGCGGCGGCCAGGGCTACATCGACCAGGCGATTGCCGCAGGGGTCGACCTGTACTTGAGCGGCGAGGCGTCGGAACAGACTTTCCACAGTGCTCGCGAGAACGGCATCAGCTTCATCGCCGCCGGCCACCACGCCACCGAGCGTTACGGGGTGCAGGCGCTGGGCGATTACCTGGCACGTCGATTCGCTCTGGAACACCTGTTCATCGACTGCCCGAACCCGATCTGAGGCTAAAACGCCAAGGCATATTCTTATACTGTTTCGTTCTAGTAGCCTGCCTAAATAGAATCGGGTGCTGTGATAAAGTGGCCCGCTCGAACACGGCCCGCTGGCCGTCCATAAGATTGATTTTCCGTGAGTAGCCATGGTCGACAAGCTGACGCATTTGAAACAGTTGGAGGCGGAGAGCATCCACATCATTCGTGAGGTGGCCGCCGAGTTCGACAACCCGGTGATGCTGTACTCGATCGGCAAGGATTCGGCCGTGATGCTGCACCTGGCACGCAAGGCCTTCTTCCCGGGCAAGCTGCCGTTTCCGGTGATGCACGTCGACACCCAGTGGAAATTCCAGGAGATGTACAGCTTCCGCGACAAGATGGTCGAGGAAATGGGCCTGGAGCTGATCACCCACGTCAACCCCGATGGCGTTGCCCAGGGCATCAATCCGTTCACCCACGGCAGTGCCAAGCACACCGACATCATGAAGACCGAGGGCCTCAAGCAGGCGCTCGACAAGCACGGCTTCGACGCCGCCTTCGGTGGCGCGCGCCGCGACGAAGAGAAGTCGCGGGCCAAGGAGCGCGTGTACTCGTTCCGTGACAGCAAGCACCGCTGGGACCCGAAGAACCAGCGCCCAGAGCTGTGGAACGTGTACAACGGCAAGGTCAACAAGGGCGAGTCGATTCGCGTGTTCCCGCTGTCGAACTGGACCGAGCTGGATATCTGGCAGTACATCTACCTCGAAGGCATCCCGATCGTGCCGCTGTACTTTGCAGCCGAGCGCGAAGTGATCGAGAAGAACGGCACCCTGATCATGATCGATGACGAGCGCATCCTGGAGCACCTCTCGGATGAAGAGAAGGCCCGCATCGTCAAGAAGAAAGTGCGTTTCCGTACCCTTGGCTGCTACCCGTTGACGGGCGCGGTGGAGTCGGAGGCCGAGAGCCTGACCGACATCATTCAGGAAATGCTCCTGACGCGCACTTCCGAGCGCCAGGGCCGCGTCATCGACCACGATGGCGCAGGTTCCATGGAAGACAAGAAACGTCAGGGCTATTTCTAAGTTAGGGTCAGACCATGTCGCACCAATCCGAATTGATCAGCGAGGACATCCTCGCCTACCTGGCCCAGCACGAACGCAAGGAACTGCTGCGCTTCTTGACCTGCGGTAACGTCGACGACGGCAAGAGCACCCTGATCGGGCGCCTGCTGCACGACTCCAAGATGATCTACGAAGACCATCTGGAAGCCATTACCCGCGATTCGAAGAAAGTCGGCACCACCGGTGACGACATCGACCTGGCATTGCTGGTCGACGGCCTGCAGGCCGAGCGCGAGCAGGGCATCACCATCGATGTGGCCTACCGCTATTTCTCCACGGCCAAGCGCAAGTTCATCATCGCCGACACCCCGGGTCACGAGCAGTACACCCGCAACATGGCCACCGGTGCGTCCACCTGCGACCTGGCGATCATCCTGGTGGACGCGCGCTACGGCGTGCAGACCCAGACCCGCCGGCACAGCTACATCGCTTCGCTGCTGGGCATCAAGCACATCGTCGTGGCCGTGAACAAGATGGACCTCAAGGGCTTCGACCAGGACGTGTTCGAAGGCATCAAGGCCGACTACCTGAAGTTTGCCGAAGCCATCAACATGACCCCCAGCAGCCTGCACTTCGTGCCGATGTCGGCGCTCAAGGGCGACAACGTGGTCAACCGCAGCGAGCGTTCGCCGTGGTACACCGGCCCTGCGCTGATGGAAATCCTCGAAACCGTGGAAGTGGCTGCCGACCGCAACTTCACCGACCTGCGTTTTCCGGTGCAGTACGTCAACCGGCCCAACCTGAACTTCCGTGGCTTTGCCGGCACCCTGGCCAGCGGCGTGGTACACAAGGGCGACGAGATCGTGGTGCTGCCGTCGGGCAAGAGCAGCCGCGTGAAGTCCATCGTCACCTACGAAGGTGAGCTGGAGCAGGCCGGCCCGGGCCAGGCCGTGACCCTGACCATGGAAGACGAGATCGACATCTCCCGTGGCGACCTGCTGGTGCATGCCGACAACGTCCCGCCGGTGACCGACCAGTTCGACGCCATGCTGGTGTGGATGGCCGAAGAGCCGATGCTGCCGGGCAAGAAATACGACATCAAGCGCGCCACCAGCTACGTGCCGGGCTCGATTGCCAGCATCGCCCACAAGGTCGATGTGAACACCCTGGAACAGGGCGCTGCGAGCGCGTTGCAGCTCAACGAGATCGGCAAGGTCAAGGTGAGCCTGGACGCTCCGATCGCGCTGGACGGCTACGACAGCAACCGCACCACCGGCGCGTTCATCATCATCGACCGCCTGACCAACGGCACCGTGGGCGCGGGCATGATCATCGCGCCACCGGTACTGCCTCACGGCAGCACCGGCCAGCATGGCAGGCAGGCCCACGTGACCACCGAGGAGCGTGCCTTGCGCTTCGGCCAGCAGCCGGCCACCGTGCTGTTCAGCGGCCTGTCGGGCGCGGGCAAGAGCACCCTGGCGTATGCCGTTGAGCGCAAGCTGTTCGACATGGGCCGTGCGGTGTACGTGCTCGATGGGCAGAACCTGCGCCATGACCTGAACAAAGGCCTGCCGCAGGACCGTGCCGGGCGTACCGAGAACTGGCGTCGTGCTGCGCATGTGGCGCGTCAGTTCAACGAAGCGGGCTTGCTGACCCTGGCCGCGTTCGTGGCACCGGATGCCGAAGGCCGTGAACAGGCCAAGGCGCTGATCGGCAAGGAGCGCTTGCTGACCGTTTACGTCCAGGCTTCGCCGTTGGCGTGCCGTGAGCGTGATCCGCAGGGGCTGTACGCGGCCGGTGGCGACAACATCCCGGGCGAGAGCTTCCCGTATGACGTGCCGCAGGATGCGGACCTGGTGATCGACACCCAGAGCGTTGGCGTGGAAGAGGGCGTCAAGCAGGTACTGGAACTGCTGCGCAAGCGTGGCGCGATCTAAGCGCTGCTGCTGAATGAAAAGCCCGCGATGGTGAAGGCCATCGCGGGCTTTTTTGTGGCGGCTGGCCGCTTCGCCGGCAAGGCCGGCTCCTACGGTGAGCGCAAGGCCATGCAGGAGCAGGCCTTGCCGGGGAAGTGCCCAGCGGACACGCCGCTTCAAATATGCTTCTGTGCCACCGGAATCACCCGCTTCTCCTTCACCGCCTTGAACGAGAAGCTCGAATAGATCTCCTTCACCCCCGGCAGCCGCTGCAGTACCTCGCGGGTGAACTCGCCGAACGACTCCAGATCCCGCGCCAGAATCTCCAGCAGGAAGTCATAGCGCCCGGAGATGTTGTGACACGCCACGATTTCGGGGATATCCATCAGCCGCTGCTCGAATGCCCGGGCCATCTCCTTGCTGTGCGAATCCATCATGATGCTGACGAAGGCGGTCACTCCGAAGCCCAGTGCCTTGGGTGACAGGATGGCCTGATAGCCGGTGATGTAGCCCGACTCCTCCAGCAGCTTGACCCGCCGCCAGCACGGCGAGGTGGTCAGGGCGACGCTGTCGGCGAGCTCGGCCACGGTCAGTCGGGCGTTGTCTTGCAGCGCGGCCAGCAGTGCGCGGTCGGTACGGTCGATGGCGCTAGGCATGTCTTGCCCTCCATAGCCTGTTCTTGTTGTTTTTATGTCAGTGAACGGCGTTTTTCGTAGGCGTATTTGGAAAAATTTAAGCCGGTCTGTGGAATAAGCTTATAACAAACCACAAGAGGCGGTTGCCATGCACGGCTCCAACAAGCTCCCAGGATTTGCCACCCGCGCCATTCACCATGGCTACGACCCCCAGGACCACGGCGGCGCACTGGTGCCACCGGTCTACCAGACCGCGACGTTCACCTTTCCCACCGTGGAGTACGGCGCTGCGTGCTTTGCCGGCGAGCAGGCCGGGCATTTCTACAGCCGCATCTCCAACCCCACCCTCAACCTGCTGGAAGCACGCATGGCCTCGCTGGAAGGCGGCGAGGCCGGGCTGGCGCTGGCCTCGGGCATGGGGGCGATCACGTCCACGCTATGGACACTGCTGCGCCCCGGTGACGAGGTGCTGCTGGGCAATACCCTGTACGGCTGCACCTTTGCCTTTCTGCACCACGGCATCGGCGAGTTCGGGGTCAAGCTGCGCCATGTGGACATGGCCGACCTGCAGGCACTGGAGGCGGCCATGACGCCGGCCACCCGGGTGATCTATTTCGAGTCGCCGGCCAACCCCAACATGCACATGGCCGATATCGCCGGCGTGGCGAAGATTGCACGCAAGCACGGCGCGACCGTGGTGGTCGACAACACCTATTGCACGCCGTACCTGCAACGGCCACTGGAGCTGGGCGCCGACCTGGTGGTGCATTCGGCCACCAAGTACCTGAGCGGCCATGGCGACATCACTGCTGGCATTGTGGTGGGCAGCCAGGCACTGGTGGACCGTATACGTCTGCAGGGCCTCAAGGACATGACCGGTGCGGTGCTCTCGCCCCATGACGCCGCACTGCTGATGCGCGGCATCAAGACCCTCAACCTGCGCATGGACCGCCACTGCGCCAACGCTCAGGTGCTGGCCGAGTTCCTCGCCGGGCAGCCGCAGGTGGAGCTGATCCATTACCCGGGCCTGGCGAGCTTCCCGCAGTACACCCTGGCCCGCCAGCAGATGAGCCAGCCGGGCGGCATGATCGCCTTCGAACTCAAGGGCGGCATCGGTGCAGGGCGGCGGTTCATGAACGCCCTGCAACTGTTCAGCCGGGCGGTGAGCCTGGGCGATGCCGAGTCGCTGGCGCAGCACCCGGCAAGCATGACTCATTCCAGCTATACCCCAGAGGAGCGTGCGCATTACGGCATCTCCGAGGGGCTGGTGCGGTTGTCGGTGGGGCTGGAAGACATCGACGACCTGCTGGCCGATGTGCAACAGGCACTCAAGGCGAGTGCCTGAACCCGTCACGGATGAGGTCAATGCAATGGTGGCAATGATGAACCTTGTGCCTGGCGACGGCGTGCCCGGTGACAGCGACCCTGGCGAAACTGCAGAGTGGCTGGAGGCGCTGGAGTCGACCCTGGCGCACTGCGGCCCGGCCCGCGCGCGGTTTCTGCTCGAACAGTTGGAGGCGCATGCCCGCGAACTGGGCCTGGAGCGTGGTGCCCAGCCGTACTCGGCGTACCGCAACACCCTGTCGCTCGAACATCAGGGCGCCTACCCGGGCGACCTGGAACTGGACGAGCGCATCACCAGCATCCTGCGCTGGAATGCCCTGGCGATGGTGGTGCGTGCCAACCATGCCTACGGTGACCTGGGCGGGCACATCGCCAGTTACGCTTCGGCCGCAGAGATCTTCGAGGTGGGGTTTCAGCACTTCTTCCGCGGCGAGGAGGGCGGCGAGCAGCGCACGGCCGACCTGGTGTTCTTCCAGCCACACTCGGCGCCCGGCATCTATGCCCGGGCCTTTCTTGAAGGGCGCCTGAGCGAGGCTCAGTTGGCCAGCTATCGGCAGGAGGTCGCAGGCGATGGCCTGTGCTCCTACCCGCACCCGTGGCTGATGCCCGACTTCTGGCAGTTTCCCACCGGGTCGATGGGCATCGGCCCGCTAAACGCCGTGTACCAGGCGCGCTTCATGCGCTACCTGCAGCACCGCGGCCTGGCCGATACCGCGCAGCGCCATGTGTGGGGCGTGTTCGGCGATGGCGAGATGGACGAGCCCGAATCCATCGCCGGGCTGACGCTGGCGGCCCGTGAGCAACTCGACAACCTGACCTTCATCGTCAACTGCAACCTGCAGCGCCTGGATGGTCCGGTGCGTGGCAATGGCCAGATCATCCAGGAGCTGGAGTCGCTGTTCAGCGGCGCCGGCTGGAACGTGATCAAGGTGTTGTGGGGCTCGGAATGGGATGCGCTGTTTGCCCGCGACAGCGAGCACGTGCTGCTGCGCCAGCTGGCGGCAACCCCCGACGGCCAGTTCCAGACCCTGGGGGCCAATGACGGCGCCTACAACCTCGAACACTTCTTCAACCAGCACCCGGCCTTGCAGCGCCTGGTCGAGCACATGAGCTCGGCCGAGATCAACGCGCTCAAGCGCGGTGGCCATGATTTTCGCAAGCTGTATGCCGCCTTTGCCGCCGCCAAGGCGTGCAAGGGCCGGCCCACGGTGATCCTGGCCAAGACCAAGAAGGGCTACGGCATGAGTGCGGCCGGCGAGTCGCGCATGACCGCGCACCAGGCCAAGAAGCTCGATGTGCAGGCGCTGCTGGCCTTCCGTGACCGCTTCCACCTGCCCTTGAGCGATGCGCAGGTTGAGCAGTTGCAGTTCTACCGGCCGGACGAAAACAGCCGGGAGATGCGCTACCTGCGCGAGCGGCGCAATGCCCTGGGCGGCAGCCTGCCGTCGCGGCGGCCCCAGGCGCGCACGCTGCCAGTACCGGCGCTGGAGGTGATGGGCGGTTTTGCGCTGCACGCCGAGGGCAAGGAGATGTCCACCACCATGGCTGCGGTGCGCATGCTCGGTGCCTGGCTCAAGGCCCCAGAGCTGGGGCCGCGGGTGGTGCCGATCGTCGCCGATGAAGCGCGCACCTTCGGCATGGCCAGCCTGTTCCGGCAGATCGGCATCTACTCGCCCCATGGGCAGCGCTACGAACCCGAAGATGCCAGTTCGCTGCTCTCCTACAGGGAGTCGCGCGATGGTCAGTTGCTGGAGGAGGGCATCACCGAGGCCGGGGCCCTGTCGTCCTGGGTAGCGGCGGCCACCTCCTATGCGGTGCATGGCGAGCCGATGTTGCCGGTGTACATCTATTACTCGATGTTCGGCTTCCAGCGGGTCGGCGACCTGATATGGGCGGCGGCCGACCAGCGTGCACGTGGCCTGCTGCTGGGGGCCACGGCAGGGCGCACCACCCTGGGCGGCGAAGGCTTGCAGCACCAGGATGGCTCGAGCCTGGTGATGGCGGCCATGGTGCCCAACTGCCGCGCCTGGGAGCCGTGCTTTGCCGGCGAACTGGCGGTGATTCTGGAACACGCGGCGCGGCGCATGCTGGTGGAGCAGTGCGACGAGTTTCACTATGTGGCGGTGATGAATGAAAGTTATCCACACCCCTCCCTGCCACCTGAGGCACATGCGGCAGTGTTGCGCGGGATGTACCGGTTTGCCGAACAGCAGGTGGAGCATGCCCTGGGGCGGGTTCGCCTGCTGGGCTCCGGGGCGATCCTGCGCGAGGTGATCGCCGCGAGCGAGCTGCTGGCGGCGGACTGGGGCATCGCCAGCGAGGTGTTCAGTGTGACCAGCTTCAGCGAACTGGCGCGTGATGCACGGGATGTGCAGCGCGGGCAGCGTCTGGGGCTGGGCGGCAGCAGCCATCTGGCGCAGTGCCTGGTGGGGGATGCGCCGGTGATTGCCGCGACCGATTATGTACGTGCCTGGCCGCAATTGATTGCCGAGTACGTGCCGGCGCCATACGTGACGCTGGGCACCGACGGCTTCGGGCGCAGCGATACGCGCCAGCGGTTGCGCCAGTTCTTCGAGGTGGACCGCTTCAGTGTGGTGCTGGCCAGCTTGCAGGCGCTGGTGGATGACGGGCTGCTGGAGGTCGATGTGATAGCGCAGGCACGGGCCAGGTATCCGGCGCTGGATGCGGCGGGCCCCTGGTATCGTTGATGTGAGGGGATGAAAAAAGGGGCCGGCGATCGGCCCCTTTTTTCTTTGTATCGGATGGTTGGGTGTGGCATTCGCCGGCAAGGCCGGCTCCAGCAGGAGCGCGCCATGCCAGTGACGGGGCCGCTGCGATCAGCGCTTGAGCCCGTAATGCTCATCCAGCATGCCCGGGGTGTTCGGTGCCTTGGGCGCGTAGTCGCGTGGCACTTCGGTGTCCTTGGGCGGGGTCAGACGGTCACGCGGGCCCTGCGCTTCGGAGTGCAGTGCGGCCAGCAGGCGCTGACGGGTCTGTTCGTCCAGGGCCAGACGGTTGGCGCCTTCGGCCAGGTGGTCCTGCACTTCCTGGTAGCTCTGGGTCAGCTTCTTGACCAGCGCCGCGGTGCTGTTGAAATGGGTCACCACTTCACTCTGATAACTGTCAAAACGTTCCTGGATATCGTCCAGCTGCCGCTGGGTGCTGCTCGGGGCGGCATTGGGCAAGAGGCGGGCGACCAGGAAACCAACGACTACACCCACTACCAGGGCCAGGGTCGGCAACAACCAAACTAAGAGCGAGAGTTCCACGAGTCCTTCCTCTATAAACGGCTTTGCTTTACGTTAACGGCTCGGACCTGCGCTGTATACCGCGAGCGATCGCAAATATCTCAGACAGAATCATCAGCTAGACGAGTCGACCCCTCCAGAGGTCACGGAGTTCACCCTTGCTTATCCGCGAAACCCCCGTATTCATCGATGGCCCGGTTGGCCAGCTGGAAGCCCTGTACCTGGACGTGGCAGACCCTCGCGGCATCGTCCTGCTGTGCCACCCCAACCCCGTGCAGGGCGGCACCATGACCAACAAGGTGGTGTCGATGCTGCAGCGCACCGCACGCGATGCCGGCTACATCACCCTGCGCTTCAACTACCGCGGTGTAGGCCAGAGCGCTGGCAGCCATGACATGGGCAGCGGCGAAGTCGACGATGCACAGGCCGCTGCAGCCTGGCTGCGCGAAAAACATCCCGAATTACCTTTGACGCTGATGGGCTTCTCCTTCGGCGGCTTCGTCGCGGCCAGCCTCGGCGGCCGGCTCGAAGCCCAGGGCGTCACGCTCAAGCACCTGTTCATGGTAGCCCCGGCAGTGATGCGCCTTGGCGGTACCGACGGCCTGCCGCAGGCAGGTGCCTTGAGCGTGATCCAGCCCGAAACCGACGAGGTGATCGATCCGCAGATTGTCTACGCCTGGTCCGATGCACTGGCGCGCCCCCATGAGCTGCTGAAAGTGGCAGAATGCGGTCACTTTTTTCACGGCAAGCTGACCGACCTCAAGGATCTGGTGCTGCCACGCCTTTCGAACTGATACAAGCCTGATAAGCGATTACCCATGACCACTCGTATCCTTACCGGTATCACCACCACGGGCACGCCGCACCTTGGCAACTATGCCGGTGCCATCCGCCCGGCGGTCCTCGCCAGCCAGCAGCCGGGCGTCGACTCGTTCTACTTCCTGGCCGACTACCATGCGCTGATCAAGTGCGACGACCCGCAGCGCATCCAGCGCTCGCGTCTGGAAATCGCCGCCACCTGGCTGGCCGGCGGCCTGGACCCGGAACGCGTGACCTTCTACCGCCAGTCCGACATTCCCGAGATCCCCGAGCTGACCTGGCTGCTGACCTGCGTGGCGGCCAAGGGCCTGCTCAATCGCGCGCATGCCTACAAGGCCTCGGTGGACAAGAACCTGGAAAGCGGCGAAGACCCGGATGCGGGCGTGAGCATGGGCCTGTACAGCTATCCGGTGCTGATGGCGGCGGACATCCTGATGTTCAATGCCAACAAGGTGCCGGTGGGGCGCGACCAGATCCAGCACGTGGAAATGGCCCGTGATATCGGGCAGCGCTTCAACCACCTGTTCGGCCAGGGCAAGGACTTCTTCGCCATGCCCGAGGCGCTGATCGAGGAAAGCGTGGCCACCTTGCCGGGCCTGGACGGTCGCAAGATGTCCAAGAGCTACGACAACACCATCCCGCTGTTCACCAGTGCCAAGGAGATGAAGGACGCGATCTCGCGCATCGTCACCGACTCGCGCGCGCCGGGCGAGGCCAAGGACCCGGACAACTCGCACCTGTTCACCCTGTTCCAGGCCTTTGCCACCGCCGAGCAAGCCGAAGCCTTCCGCAGCGAACTGCTGCAGGGGCTGGGCTGGGGCGAAGCCAAGCAGCGCCTGTTCCAGCTGGTCGACGGCCAGTTGAGCGCGCCGCGCGAGCATTACCACCAGCTGATTTCCCGCCCGGCGGACCTGGAGGACATTCTTCTGGCCGGCGCGCAGAAGGCCCGCAGGATCGCCACGCCGTTTCTTGAGCAACTGCGCGAAGCAGTGGGCCTGCGCTCGTTCCGCAGCACGGTTCAGGTCAGCGGTGAAACCAGGAAGAAGGCGGTCAAGGCGGCACGCTTCGTGAGCTTCCGTGAAGAGGACGGCAGCTTCCGCTTCCGCCTGCTGGCAGCCGACGGCGAGCAGTTGCTGCTGTCGCGCAGCTTTGCCGATGGCAAGGCGGCCGGTGCGGTGAGCAAGCAGTTGCAACTGGGCCAGCCGCTGGATGTCCGTGACGAAGGCCTGGGCTTCAGCCTGTGGCTGGAAGGCGAGTGCGTGGCCGACGGGCCGCAGTTCGCCGATGCCACGGCGCGCGATGCCGCCATCGAAAGCCTGCGCGCTGCCTTGCAGCCCCAGCAGGACTGACCGTCAATCGCAAGTCTGATTGCCATTACCCGGGGCCGTCGCTACAGTGACGGCCCGCTTTTGTTGCCTTGCTAACGAATTATGACGCCCCTAGAACGATATCAAGCAGATCTGAAACGTCCCGAATTCTTCCATGACGCGGCGCAGGAAACAGCGGTGCGTCACTTGCAGCGCCTGTACGACGACCTGGTCGCGGCGCACAACAGCAAGCCGGGTGTGTTCGGCAAGCTGTTCGGCAGGAAAGAGCAGGCGCCCGTCAAGGGCCTGTATTTCTGGGGTGGGGTAGGGCGCGGCAAGACTTACCTGGTCGATACGTTCTATGAGGCGCTGCCTTTCCCGCAGAAGGTGCGTACGCACTTCCACCGCTTCATGAAGCGCGTGCACGAGGAAATGAAGACCCTCAAGGGCGAGAAGAACCCGCTGACCATCATTGCCAAGCGGTTCTCCGACGAGGCGCGGGTGATCTGCTTCGACGAGTTCTTCGTGTCCGATATCACCGACGCGATGATCCTTGGCACCCTGATGGAGGAGCTGTTCAAGAACGGCGTGACCCTGGTGGCCACCTCCAACATCGTGCCGGACGGCCTGTACAAGGACGGCCTGCAGCGTGCGCGCTTCCTGCCGGCAATTGCCCTGATCAAGCAGAACACCGACATCGTCAACGTCGACAGCGGCGTGGACTATCGCCTGCGTCACCTGGAGCAGGCCGAGCTGTTCCACTTCCCGCTGAATGAAGCGGCCCACGAAAGCCTGCGCAAGAGCTTTCGCGCATTGACGCCGGAATGCACCCAGGCGGTGGAAAACGACGTGCTGATGATCGAGAACCGCGAGATCCGTGCGCTGCGTACCTGCGACGACGTGGCCTGGTTCGACTTCCGCGAACTGTGCGACGGCCCGCGCAGCCAGAACGACTACATCGAACTGGGCAAGATCTTCCATGCGGTGCTGCTCAGTGGCGTGGAACAGATGGGCGTGGCCACCGACGATCTGGCGCGTCGCTTCATCAACATGGTCGACGAGTTCTACGACCGCAACGTCAAGCTGATCATCTCGGCTGAAGTGGAGCTCAAGGACCTGTACACCGGCGGGCGCCTGAGCTTCGAGTTCCAGCGTACCCTGAGCCGCTTGCTGGAGATGCAGTCCCACGAGTTCCTGTCGCGGGCACACAAGCCTTAAATCGCGTCACTGCTGTCGCGGCTCAGCCCGCTCCCACAGAGGTTTGCAGCGAACCTGTGGGGGCGGGCGTGACCCGCGATAGGCCCTCAGGCCTCCTGCATGAATTGCTGCCGATACTGGTTAGGCGACAGCTCCGTGTGCTGCCTGAACAATCGCGCAAAAAAGCTGGCGTCGTCATAGCCCACCTCGTAGCTGATGGTCTTGATGCTCTTGCGCGTCCCCGACAGCAAGCCCTTCGCCGTCTCGATCCGCAGCCGTTGCAGATAATGCAGCGGCTTGTCCCCCGTCGCACTCTGGAACCTGCGCATGAAGTTGCGGATGCTCATGCCATGGTTGCGTGCCACGTCCTCGAAACGGAACTTGTCGGCGAAGTGTTCCTCCAGCCACTGCTGGATCTGCAGGATGATCAGGTCCTGGTGCAGTTTCTGTCCGCCAAAGCCCATGCGCCCCGGGGTGTAGTTGCGTTGCACCTCGTAGAGGATGTCGCGGGCCACGGCCTGGGCCACGTTGGCCCCGCAGAAGCGCTCGATCAGGTAGATGTACAGGTCGCAGGCCGAGGTGGCGCCGCCGGCGCAATAGAGGTTGTCGGCATCGGTGAGGTGCTTGTCCTGGTTCAGCGACACCTTCGGGAAGCGTTCGGCGAACTGGCCGAAGAAGCGCCAGTAGGTGGTGGCCTCCTTGCCATCGAGCAGGCCGGCCTCGGCCAGCCAGAACACGCCGCTGGCCTCGCCGCACAGCACAGCGCCACGGGCATGCTGCTCGCGCAGCCAGGGCAGTACCTGGGGGTAGCGCTGGCACAGGGCATCGAAGTCGTCCCAGAACGCCGGCAGGATGATCACGTCGGCCTGCTCGAGGCCGCTGTCCACCGGTAGCTGCACGCCGCTGAAGCTCTGCACGGGCAGCCCGTCGGGGCTAACGAGGCGGGTTTCGAACATCGGTTGCAGGCCCAGGCCCAGTTGCTTGCCATAGCGCAGGCTGGCCAGGTGGAAGAAATCCTTGGCCTGCATCAGGGTTGATGCGAATACCTTGTCGATGGCCAGGATGCTGACGCGCCGCAGCGATGCGGTAGGTTGGGTAAACATCATTGTCGTTATTCTTATAGGGTAGAGTGGTCAATCACCGGCTGGATCGTCTTATTTTTTGGCGATTGTGTCTACCCTCGGTTCCCGCAGCGGGCTGCGGGAACCGTTGCAGCGCTTTACGGGGCGGGGTTGGGCTGGTCCTGGTGGATCGCATCGATGGCGGCCAGCAGCTCGTCACCGAGCTTCAGGCTGGCGCTTGCCAGGTTGCTGTCCAGTTGTGCCAGCGAGGTGGCGCCGATGATGTTGCTGGTCACGAACGGCTGCTGGGTCACGAAGGCCAGGGCCATCTGCGCCGGGTCCAGGCCGTGCTCGCGGGCCAGGGCCACATAACGGCTGCACGCGGCGACGGTCTGCGGGTTGGAATAGCGCGAGAAGCGGTTGAACAGGGTCAGGCGGCCGTTTTCCGGGCGCGCGCCGTTCTCGTACTTGCCCGACAGCATGCCGAAGGCCAGCGGCGAGTAGGCCAGCAGGCCGCACTGCTCGCGGATGGCGATTTCCGCCAGGCCCACTTCGAAGCTGCGGTTGAGCAGGTTGTACGGGTTCTGGATCGAGACCGCACGGGGCCAGCCGCGGCTTTCGGCCAGTTGCAGGAACTTCATGGTGCCCCACGGGGTTTCGTTGGACAGGCCGATGTGGCGGATCTTGCCTGCCTTGACCTGTTCGTCGAGCACTTCGAGGGTTTCCTCCAGCGGCGTGAAGTGGTCCTGGGGCAGGTGCTGGTAGCCCAGCTTGCCGAAGAAGTTGGTGCTGCGCTCGGGCCAGTGCAGCTGGTACAGGTCGATCCAGTCGGTCTGCAGGCGCTTGAGGCTGGCGTCCAGGGCTGCCACGATGTGCTGGCGGTTGTGCTTGAGCTGGCCGTCGCGAATGTGGCTGATGCCGTTGCCGGGGCCGGCCACCTTGCTGGCCAGGATCCAGCCGGCGCGATCGCCGCGCTGGCTGAACCAGTTGCCGATGATCTGCTCGGTGGCCGAGTAGGTTTCCGGGCGCGGCGGCACCGGGTACATCTCCGCGGTATCGATGAAATTGATCCCGGCCGCCTTGGCCCGTTCGATCTGGGCGAAGCCCTCGGCCTGGTCGTTCTGCTCGCCCCAGGTCATGCTGCCCAGGCACAATGCACTCACGTTGAGGTCGGTGCGACCCAGCTGGCGATACTCCATGACGATCTCCACGGCAAAAGAAGCATAAAAGCAGGTTGATATTTTTTCTGCAATCTGGATAATTCTGCACCTCTCTCAGCAGTGGAAGTGATGCCCCGCCGCCGAAGAATCTTGCCGAGTATTGGACGTGCTGACCCGAGCCCCCGATAGCGTCCGTATCCGGCTGCCTTTGACCTTGTCAAAGTACGCACTATTCAGTAAGATCTGCCGTCTTAAAATTGCGGGACGGCCCCTGAGGCTATAAAGAATGAAAACTTTTACTGCTAAACCGGAAACAGTAAAACGCGACTGGTTCGTCGTTGACGCTGCTGGCAAGACCCTGGGTCGTCTGGCCACTGAGATCGCGAGCCGTCTGCGTGGCAAGCACAAGCCAGAATACACCCCTCACGTTGACACCGGCGACTACATCGTCGTGATCAATGCCGAGCAGGTACGTGTTACTGGTGCCAAGACTTCGGACAAAATGTACTACTCCCACTCCGGTTTCCCGGGCGGCATCAAGGAAATCAACTTCGAGAAGTTGATCGCCAAAGCGCCTGAGCGCGTGATCGAGACCGCGGTAAAGGGCATGCTGCCTAAAAACCCGCTGGGTCGCGACATGTACCGTAAGCTGAAAGTCTATGCGGGCGCTGTACACCCTCATACTGCTCAGCAGCCCCAAGAACTGAAGATTTAACGGAATAGTTCATTATGTCGGCGACTCAAAATTACGGCACTGGCCGTCGCAAGACTGCAACCGCACGCGTTTTCCTGCGTCCGGGTACTGGCAGCATCTCCATCAACAACCGCTCCCTCGAGACCTTCTTCGGTCGTGAAACCGCGCGCATGGTAGTTCGCCAGCCGCTGGAACTCACCGAAACCACCGAGAAGTTCGACATCTACGTCACCGTCATCGGTGGTGGTGTCAGCGGTCAAGCGGGCGCTATCCGTCACGGTATCACCCGTGCACTGATGGACTACGACGAAACCCTGCGTGGCGCTCTGCGCAAAGCTGGCTTCGTTACCCGTGACGCTCGTGAAGTCGAGCGTAAGAAAGTGGGTCTGCGTAAAGCACGTAAGCGTCCTCAGTACTCCAAGCGTTAATTCGCTTCGGCGTTCAAAAAAAGCCCGGTTCCTGGTGGAACCGGGCTTTTTTTATGTCTTGAATAAAAGGGGCTGCCGACCCTGTGTGACAACTTGCCGCATAGACGCAGGTCAAGTGCTATAAGGGATACAGCCTTTATGCCGGGTAATAACCTTGTCTTCGATGGGTCTTTTCATTACCATGCGGCAAATTTTTAGCAGTTCGAAATTTATTTTTAGCAGTTCGAAATTTACTTAGTAGATGCCTGTTGCAACAGGCCACAAAGCTGATGGGAGAGGACTGAATGAGCAATGACGGCGTCAATGCAGGCCGGCGTCGCTTCCTGGTAGCAGCCACGTCCGTGGTGGGTGCTGCAGGAGCGGTGGGGGCTGCGGTCCCGTTCGTAGGGTCATGGTTTCCCAGTGCCAAGGCGAAAGCTGCCGGTGCACCGGTCAAGGTCAACATCGCCAAGGTGGAGCCCGGCCAGCAGATGATTGCTGAATGGCGCGGCCAACCCGTGTTCATCGTCCGCCGCACCGAGGAGATCCTGGGCAACCTGAAGAAGATCACCGGTGAGCTCTCCGACCCCGAGTCCAAGGCGTCGGAGCAGCCGGCCTACGTCGACCCGTCGAACCGCTCGATCAAGCCGGAAATCCTCGTGCTCGTCGGCCTGTGCACCCACCTGGGCTGCTCGCCGACCTTCCGTCCCGAAGTGGCGCCTGTCGACCTGGGTCCCAAGTGGGTGGGTGGCTATTTCTGCCCATGCCACGGCTCCCACTACGACCTCGCCGGCCGCGTCTACAAGTCCCAGCCAGCGCCGCTCAATCTGCCAGTGCCACCGCACTCGTACGAGTCGGATGACATCATCGTCGTCGGCGTCGATCAGGAGAACGCGTGATGAGTAAGTTCATGGACTGGGTTGACGCCCGCTTCCCCGCCACCAAGATGTGGGAAGATCACCTGAGCAAGTACTACGCACCGAAGAACTTCAACTTCTTCTATTTCTTCGGCTCCCTGGCCCTGCTGGTCCTGGTCAACCAGATCGTGACCGGCGTGTGGCTGACCATGAGCTTCACCCCTTCGGCCGAAGAGGCGTTCGCCTCGGTCGAATACATCATGCGTGACGTCGAATACGGCTGGATCCTGCGCTACCTGCACTCCACGGGTGCGTCGGCGTTCTTCATCGTGGTCTACCTGCACATGTTCCGTGGCCTGCTCTACGGCTCGTACCAGAAGCCACGCGAGCTGGTATGGCTGTTCGGCATGCTGATCTACCTGGCGCTGATGGCAGAGGCCTTCATGGGCTACCTGCTGCCCTGGGGCCAGATGTCGTACTGGGGTGCCCAGGTGATCATCTCGCTGTTCGGCGCCATCCCGGTCATCGGCGGCGACCTGACCCAGTGGATCCGTGGCGACTACCTGATCTCCGGCATTACCCTGAACCGCTTCTTCGCCCTGCACGTGGTGGCCCTGCCGATCGTGATTCTCGGCCTGGTGGTGCTGCACATCCTGGCGCTGCACGAAGTGGGTTCGAACAACCCGGATGGCGTGGACATCAAGAAGAAAAAGGACGAGAACGGCATTCCGCTGGACGGCATCCCGTTCCACCCGTACTACACCGTCAAGGATATCGTCGGCGTGGTGGTGTTCCTGTTCGTCTTCTGCATGATCGTGTTCTTCTTCCCGGAAATGGGCGGCTACTTCCTGGAGAAACCCAACTTCGAACAAGCCAACGCGTTCAAGACCCCGGAGCACATCGCCCCTGTGTGGTACTTCACGCCGTTCTACGCGATCCTGCGTGCGGTACCCGACAAGCTGCTGGGCGTGATCGCCATGGGTGCTGCGATCGCGGTGCTGTTCGTGCTGCCATGGCTGGACCGTAGCCCGGTCAAGTCGATGCGCTACAAGGGCTGGATGAGCAAGGCCTGGCTGTGGGTGTTCTGCATCTCCTTCGTGATCCTGGGCGTGCTCGGCGTGCTGGCGCCAACCCCGGGTCGCACCTTGCTGTCGCAGGTATGTACCTTCCTGTATTTCGCCTACTTCATTCTGATGCCGTTCTACACCAGGCTCGAGAAGACCAAACCGGTTCCGGAAAGGGTGACTGGCTGATGAAAAAGCTATTTGCAGTATTGCTCCTGGCAGTGATGCCTTCGCTGACCTTCGCCGCCGAACACGGCGTGGAACTGGACAAGGTCGACATCGACCTGACCGACAAGGCCGCCATGCAGGACGGCGCACGGACCTTTGCCAACTATTGCATGGGTTGCCACAGCGCCAAGTTCCAGCGTTACGAGCGTGTCGCCGATGACCTGGGCATCCCGCACGAGCTGATGCTCGAGAAGCTGGTGTTCACCGGCGCCAAGATCGGCGACCACATGAACATCGGCATGCAGCCGGCCGACGCCAAGGCCTGGTTCGGTGCGGCGCCGCCCGACCTGACCCTGGTGGCGCGGGTACGCGGCACCGATTGGCTGTACAGCTACCTGCGGGCCTTCTACGAGGACCCGTCACGCCCTTGGGGTGTGAACAACAAGGTCTTCCCCAACGTTGGCATGCCAAACGTGCTGGTGGGCCTGCAGGGGCGTCAGGTGGTCGGTTGCAAGCAGATCCAGACCGTGGTCGAGGGCAAGAAGCAGTTTGACCCGCTCACCGGTGCCCCGCTGACCCACGAAGCGTGCGATCAGCTGACCATCGTGCCGAAATCCGGTACCCTGACCGACGAGCAGTTCGACGAGAAGGTCAAGAACCTGGTGACCTTCCTGGCCTACTCGGCCAACCCGGTCAAGCTGCAGAGCCAGCGCATCGGCACCTACGTGCTGCTGTACCTGGCCTTCTTCTTCGTGTTCGCCTACCTGCTCAAGCGCGAATACTGGAAGGACGTGCACTGATCACAGGGTAAAATCTGTTAGTTTAACGCGCGCCCTGGGGTCCCTCTGCAGTATGGAGGGCCCCCAGGGCGCGTTTGCATTTGTAATTTCATAAGTTCAACACGCGAGGAGGACCCCCATGGGCGTGACCAATCGGTTAGCCTGCTACTCCGACCCCGCTGATCATTATTCTCATCGGGTGCGCATCGTTCTCGCCGAGAAAGGTGTCGGCGTCGAGATCATCAGTGTCGAAGCCGGGCGCCAGCCGCCCAAGCTGCTGGAAGCCAACCCGTATGGCAGCGTACCGACCCTGGTTGATCGTGACCTGGCGTTGTATGAGTCGACCGTGGTGATGGAATACCTCGACGAGCGCTACCCGCACCCGCCGCTGTTGCCGGTCTACCCGGTGGCGCGTGCCAACAGCCGCCTGCTGATCCACCGTATCCAGCGTGACTGGTGTTCGCTGGTGGACCTGATTCTCGACCCGCGCAGCAAGGAGCCTGCCCGCGTGCAGGCGCGCAAGGAGCTGCGCGAGAGCCTTACCGGCGTTTCGCCGTTGTTCGCCGACAAGCCTTGTTTCCTGAGTGAGGAGCAAAGCCTGGTGGATTGTTGTCTATTGCCCATACTGTGGCGTTTGCCGGTATTGGGTATCGAACTGCCGCGGCCAGCCAAGCCGCTGCTCGATTACATGGAGCGTCAGTTTGCGCGGGAAGCCTTCAAGGCCAGCCTGTCCGCCGCTGAACGCGATATGCGTTAGGTTTTAAGGAGCCGTTGATGAACTCCAGTCGTCCGTATCTGGTGCGAGCCTTGTATGAGTGGATCGTGGACAACGATTGCACGCCGCACATGCTGGTCAATGCCGAGTACCCTGCGGTGCAGGTGCCTCAGGGCTTCGCCAGCGATGGCCAGATCGTTTTGAACGTGTCGCCCAATGCCGTGCGTCACTTGCACATGGATAACGAAGCCGTGAGCTTCGAGGGGCGTTTCGGTGGGGTTGCCCACACGCTGTACGTGCCTGCCGGCGCCATCCTGGGTATCTATGCCCGTGAGAATGGCCAGGGCATGGTGTTCGAACTCGAGCCGCCACTGATGGAGGATGACGACCTCGAGGACGAGGGCGTCGAGCCGGATGATGACGGCCCGCCGAGTGGCGGGCAGCCGCCGCGGCCAAGTGGGCGTCCGAGCCTGAAAGTGGTGAAATGAAAAAAGGCGACCTTGCGGGGTCGCCTTTTTTTTGGGCCTGTGTGCTTACAGGTCGGTGATGGTGCGCACCTGATCCTTGTTCACACGGGTGCGTTTGCCGTCGAGCTGCTGGAACTCGTAGAAGCCGGAGCTGCGTTCGAGTTTCGGCGCGTCGACCGCCTGGAACTCACGGCCATCATTGAGGGTGATCAGGCTTGGGGTGGAGCAGCCGGCCAGGGTGGCGAAGGTAGCGATCAGCAGGGTGGCGAACAGGCCGTTCTTCATGGGTATTCCTGTGGGGTGTCGGTGGGGGTTGCGGTGCGCCGGCGGCTTCACGCCCTTCACCGGCGAGGCCGGCGAAGGGCGTGAAGCCGCGGTCAGTCAATGTATTCGAACAGCTTGACGATCTTCTGCACACCCGACACGCCTTGCACCAGGTTGGTGGCCTGATTGGCTTCCTGCTGGGTCAGCAGGCCCAGCAGGTAGACGATGCCGTTCTCGGTCACCACCTTGATGCGCGAACCGGGGATGTTGCTGTCGGTCAGCATCTGGGCCTTGATCTTGGTGGTCAGCCAGGCGTCATTGTTGCGCGCCAGCAGCGAGGAGGGCGGCAGCACCTGAAGTTCGTTGTGCACCTTCTTGACCCGCTGCACCTGACCGGCGGTCTGCTCGGCCAGGCTCTTGAGGTCGGCGCGCGGGGTCTGCCCGGCCAGCAGCACGATGCCGTTGAAGCTGGTGACGACGATGTGCGAGTTCTTGTCCAGGTCCGGGCTGGCCTTGGCCACGTTCACCGCTACCTTGGTTTCGATCAGCGAGTCGTCGATCTTGCTGCCGAAGGTGCGGGTGCCGCGATCGTCCTCGATCGGGTTTTCGCGGCTGGCAGTAATCACCGAACTGCAGCCGGTGATGCTCAGGCACAGGGTCAGGGCCATCAGGCCAAGGCGATTAGGGGTCATTCTTCACTCCCGAACAATTGGCTGTCGATCAAGTCGCAAAGGCAGTGGATCGCCAGCAGGTGGACTTCCTGGATGCGTGCGGTGACGGTGGCCGGTACGCGAATCTCCACATCTTCGGGCAGTAGCAGCGAGGCCATGCCGCCGCCATCGCGTCCGGTCAGAGCTACGACAATCATTTCGCGATCATGTGCGGCCTGGATCGCCTGAATGATGTTCGCCGAGTTGCCGCTGGTGGAAATCGCCAGCAGCACGTCGCCCGGTTGGCCCAGGGCACGGATCTGCTTGGAGAAGATCTCGTTGTAGCTGTAGTCGTTGGCGATCGAGGTAATGGTCGAGCTGTCGGTGGTCAGCGCGATGGCCGGCAGGCTCGGGCGCTCGCGCTCGAAGCGGTTGAGCAGTTCGGACGAGAAGTGCTGGGCATCGCCCGCCGAGCCGCCGTTGCCGCAGGCGAGCATCTTGCCCTCGTTGAGCAGCGCGTTGACCATCACCTGACTGGCTTGCTCGATGTGTGGTGCAAGGACTTCCATCGCCTGTTGCTTGGTGTTGATGCTGGCCTGGAATAGCTGGCGAATTCGGGATTGCATGTCCATCTGTGTGACCTTAAGTGGGGCGGCTGGTCGGGCGTGTCGCAACGTCTTGAAGACCCTGCGGCACATGACTGTGCAGCCCGCGAAACAAAGAGCAAAAAAGTTGAGTGGGTAACGGATGCATCAAGCGGGGCGGGTTCAACTGTCGAAAGCGTTCTTCAGCCAGTCGAGCGGTGTGCCCGAGTGGCCGCGGCCCTGCAGGGCAATCACGTCGAAACGACAGGGCTGGTTGGCCCAGCGCGCCTCCTGCTGCAGAAAATACTGGGCCGCTAGCACCAGTTTTTGCTGTTTGCGGGTATCGACGCTGGCCAGTGCTCCGCCAAAGCCCGCGTGCAGCCGGTAGCGGACTTCGACGAATACTACTGTATCGCCGTCAAGCATGACCAGATCAAGCTCGCCGCGTTTGCATCGCCAGTTCTGCGCCAGCAACTGCAGGCCCTGCGCCTGAAGGTAATGCAGGGCCTGCTGTTCGGCCGCGATACCCGCGGCCTGGCGAGAACCGTCGGGCATCAGCGCGGGGTGTCCGGCAGGCGCTTGACCTGACCGCCGGTGAACTCGGCCCATGGCAACTGGCGTTCGATGCGTTGGTTGGCGTTCATGCTCAGGCTGCCGGACAGGCCTTCGATACGGTTGTCCGGCAGTGCCTTGAGCTGGCCCAGGCGCGGCGCGAGGCTGTAGGCATCGGCACCCATCGCGTACAAGCGACCGATGCTGCCGGCCGCTTGCGGCCACTGGCGTACCACCTGCTGGCGCAGGCTGTTGCCGGTGTCGAGCAGCCACGGCGTTTCGCAGAAGCGAATGCCGTTCATGTCGTTGTACTCGTTGACGTTGCCGCTGGCGCTGTACACGTTGGAGGTGGCGTACACCGGTACGTCACCGGCGTACTGGAAGTTCAGTGTCGGCTTGATCTGCTGGGCCTGGGTCGGGGTTGCGGCCAGGAAGATGAAATCGATGTCCTGGCGACGCGATGGCTGTGCCGAGACACTGCCGCCCACGGTGCTCTGCAGGCTCTTGGCGCGGCCTTCGCTCTGGCGCAGCTGGAACAGGTCGGCGATCTGCTGGGCCAGGGCTACCGGCTGCGACATGTGGGCAGCGGCAATCAGGGTGCCGCCCTTGGCTTCCCAGTCCTGGCGGAAGGCCTTGAGTACGCGATCGCCCCATTCGCCGCTCGGCACCAGGGCCACGGCACGACGCATGCCGTCGGCCTGGGCGCGGCGCGAGACTTCGCGGGCTTCGTCTTCGGCGGCCAGGCCGAACTGGAACAGTTGCGCCGGGCCGGTCTGGCCGGCGTCGCTGTAGTTCAGTGCCAGGGTGGTGATCGGCAGTTGCGGGTAGGCGCTCAACTGCTTGACCAGGTTCTTCTCGAGCGGGCCTACCACCAGCTGGACGCCGCTGGCCTGGGCCTTGCGGTAGAAGTCATCGAGGGAGGTCAGGCGCGAGCTGTCGAAGACTTCGACCGAAGGCGGCTTCTGGCCGGCCTGCTGGGCCTGGAAGTGCGCCGCCATGAAGCCGTCGCGCAGGGCGCGGGCAACACCTGCCAGCGGGCCTTCCTGGGGCAGCAGCAGGGCGATCTTGGTCAGCGGCTGGCTGGCCAGTTCCTTGAGTTTGAGCAGGGGCTGTGGCAGTTGCACGGCGGCAGGGTGGCCGGCGTGCTGGTTGCGCCAGCTTTCGATGGCGGCCTGCTGCTGTTCGAGGGTGCCGGCGCTCTTGACGGCCAGGGCCAGGCTGGTCCAGCCGGCCATCACGTCGGTGCCGGTGCCTTGCAGTTGTTCGGTGGGCAGGGCGGCAACCAGGTTCCAGATGGCCTCGTGGTTGGCACTGGCGGCGGCGCCGCTGAGCAGGGGAGCCATGGCGACGCGCTGTTGCGCGGCAGCCAGGGTCTGGCCATCGGCTTCCAGGGCGGCGGCATGCACGCTGCGGGTGCGCACCTGAAGCTCGGGCGGCAGTTCGTCCAACCGGGCCAGGCTCGGGTGGCTCAGGGCGGTGAGGGCGGCCTTGGGCTGGTTGCGGCTCATCGCCAGCTCGGCGCCAAGGGTGCTGGCGAACACTTGCTGGGCCGGCTTGAGGGTGTCCAGTGGCACCTGCTCGAGGATCCGCGAGGCCCGTGCGAAGTCTTTCTGGTGGTAGGCCAGGTCAGCGGCGCTCAGGCGCAGCAGTGCAGCCTTTTCAGGTGTCTTGCTGGTGGCGGCCTGGTCGAGCAGTTGCTCGATGCTGGCATCCGGAGTGCGCGGCAGCTCACCCAGGCTGGACGAGGGCGAACTGGCGCAGGCTGCCAGCAGGGCAGCGAGGCAGAGGGCTGAGAGCAGCCGCAGGCAAGCGATCATGTAAAAATCCTGTTACTCGATCAAATTAACCTGCAATTGTACCCAAGCGCTGGCCGGGGCGCGATCTTGCTGGCGTTAATCCTTCAATATAGGTCGCCCTGCGCAGGCGTGCCGCCGCTGTGGGTAACGCATTGTTGCCGCCTTACGGGCTACAATGGCGCTTTGTTCTCTATTTACAGGTGTGTGCTGTGATCGATGCTCCAGGTGCTTCCAATTCCACTGCCGGCAAGCTTTTCGTGGTGGCTACGCCCATTGGCAACCTGGATGACATGAGCGCCCGGGCCTTGAAGGTGCTGCGCGAGGCGGCGCTGATCGCGGCCGAGGACACGCGCCACTCGGTCCGCCTGCTGCAGCACTTCGGCATCAACACGCCGCTGGCCGCCTGTCACGAGCACAACGAGCGCGACGAGGGCAGCCGCTTCATCACGCGCCTGCTGGCCGGCGACGATGTGGCGTTGATCTCCGATGCCGGTACGCCGCTGATCTCTGACCCGGGCTACCACCTGGTACGCCAGGCGCGAGCGGCGGGCATCGATGTGGTGCCGGTACCGGGCGCCTGCGCACTGATCGCGGCGTTGTCGGCGGCGGGCCTGCCGTCCGACCGGTTCATCTTCGAGGGTTTTCTGCCGGCCAAGGCGGTAGGTCGCCGCGCGCGCCTGAGCCAGGTCAAGGAAGAACCCCGTACGCTGATTTTCTATGAGGCGCCGCACCGCATTCTGGAGTGTCTGCAGGACATGGAGGCGGTGTTTGGCGGCGAACGGCCGGCGTTGCTGGCTCGTGAGCTGACCAAGACCTTCGAGACCCTGAAGGGGCTGCCCCTGGCCGAGCTGCGCGCGTTTGTCGAAAACGACAGCAATCAGCAGCGTGGGGAGTGCGTGGTGCTGGTGGCGGGCTGGACCGCCCCGGAGAACGAAGAGGCCGTGAGCAGCGAAGTGATGCGCGTGCTTGATCTTCTGCTAGCAGAGATGCCGCTCAAGCGTGCAGCAGCCCTGGCGGCGGAAATTACCGGGGTGCGGAAGAATGTTTTGTATCAAATAGCGTTGGAAAAACAGAAAGACCACTAATGTCATAGTGATATTATTTGTTTTATCGCTTGTTCTCGGGGCCCGCTGCCGTTAACCTTTGCGGCGGAGAGTCGATTGGACAGTCGCTGCCTTCTTTTGTTCCGCAAAAGAGGGGGGAGGAAAGTCCGGGCTCCATAGGGCGGAGTGCCAGGTAATGCCTGGGGGGCGTGAGCCTACGGAAAGTGCCACAGAAAATAACCGCCTAAGCACTTCGGTGCCGGTAAGGGTGAAAAGGTGCGGTAAGAGCGCACCGCACGGCTGGCAACAGTCCGTGGCTAGGTAAACCCCACTCGGAGCAAGACCAAATAGGGTTCCATATGGCGCGGCCCGCGTTGGAACCGGGTAGGTTGCTAAAGGCGTCCAGTGATGGCCGTCGTAGAGGAATGACTGTCCTCGACAGAACCCGGCTTACAGATCGACTCTCCACCTTTTCCCTTCCTGCTTGATTCGATAGCAGATGTGTTCTGGTAATACCAAAAAAATCTTACTCTTCATAAATCACTTTAACTTTGCACTCTATCCGTTTGAGTGAATTTGCCTTTCCCCGTCAAAACCCCTCTCGATTCTCCTCTTTGTATCGCCTTGTTGCTCTAAATCGCCGATCTGTAAGGGTTTTCCTTATAAGCGCGCCTTGACGGTGTGGTGGGCGGATTCCTATAGTGTGCGCAAGTGGCGGAAAGTGGCATGAAGTGGGTTTTCAGACACAAAAAAGCTAACATTTAGGGAAGTGCAGCCGTGTTTCGCGGAGCCAACGCAATCAACCTTGACGCAAAAGGCCGTCTCGCAATGCCGAGCCGGTACCGTGACGAGCTCGATTCGCGCAGTTCCGGGCAGTTGATCGTGACGATCGACGCGGTTGATCCCTGCTTGTGCGTGTATCCGCTGGATGAGTGGGAACTGATCGAAGCCAAGCTGCGTGCCTTGCCGTCGTTACGCGAAGAGAACCGTCGCCTGCAGCGTCTGCTGATCGGCAATGCGGTGGATCTGGAACTCGACGGCAGTGGGCGTTTCCTGGTGCCACCGCGTCTGCGCGAGTACGCCAAGCTGGACAAGCGGGCGATGCTGGTGGGGCAACTGAACAAATTCCAACTGTGGGACGAGGACGCCTGGAACGCTGTTGCTGCAGCTGACCTGGTGGCCATTCAACAACCGGGCGCGATGCCTGATGAACTGCGTGATCTGATCCTGTGACTATAGATAGTGGCTTCAAACACATCACCGTACTGCTTGACGAAGCCGTCGAGGCTCTCGCCGTACGCGCCGATGGCTGCTATCTGGATGGCACCTTCGGGCGTGGCGGGCACAGCCGGCTGATTCTCCAGCACCTGGGGCCGCAGGGTCGGCTGCTGGGGTTCGACAAGGACCCACAAGCGATTGCCACCGGGCAAGCGCTGGCGGCCGAAGACGGCCGCTTTGTCATTGTGCAGCGCAGTTTCGCCGAGCTGGGCGCCGAAGTCGCCGAGCGGGGCCTGTCCGGCAAGGTCAATGGCATCCTGCTCGACCTGGGCGTGTCCTCGCCGCAGCTCGATGACCCCGAGCGCGGCTTCAGTTTCATGAACGACGGCCCGCTGGACATGCGCATGGACCCGAGCCGTGGCGTCAGCGCCGCCGAATTCATCGCCACCGCGCCGGCCGAAGAAATCGCCCGCGTGTTCAAGGAGTACGGCGAAGAGCGTTTCGCCAAGCGCATGGCCAACGCCGTGGTCGCCCGTCGCGAGCAGCAACCCTTTACCCGTACCGCCGACCTCGCCGAAGTGCTCAAGGTCGCCAACCCCGCGTGGGAAAAGGGCAAGAACCCCGCCACCCGTGCTTTCCAGGGGCTGCGCATTCACGTCAACAACGAGCTGGGCGACCTCGAAGCCGGGCTCGAGGCTGCCCTCGACACGCTCGAGATCGGTGGCCGTCTGGTGGTCATCAGCTTCCATTCGCTGGAAGACCGCATCGTCAAGCTGTTCATGCGCAAGCTGGCCAAGGGAGAGGCCGACAACCTGCCACGCAACCTGCCGGTACAACACAAGCCCTTCGAGCCCAAGATCAAGGTCCATGGCAAGGCGCAGTTCGCCTCCGAGGCCGAGCTCAAGGCCAACCCGCGCTCGCGTAGCGCGGTCATGCGTGTGGCGGAGAAGCTGCGTTGAGCAGGCTTTTCGCCAAGCCCTTGCCAGGCGGCAGCTTCCTGATGCTGCTGCTGTTCATTGGCGTGCTCGTTTCGTCGGTGGCGGTGTCCTACAGTGCGCACTGGAACCGCCAGTTGCTCAATACCCTGTACGGCGAGCTCAACGAACGCGACAAGGCGCAGGCCGAGTGGGGCCGGTTGATTCTGGAACAGAGCACCTGGACCGCCCACAGCCGCATCGAGAATCTGGCCAGCGAACAGCTGCACATGCGCATTCCCGCCGCTGACGAAGTACGGATGGTGGCGCCATGATGAAACTTGAAGGCGCACTCTACCCGTGGCGGTTCCGCGTTGTGGTCGGCCTGCTGGTGATCATGGTGGGGGCCATTGCCTGGCGTATCGTCGACCTGCAGGTGGTCGACCGCGACTTCCTCAAGGGGCAGGGCGATGCCCGCAGCCTGCGTCACATTCCGATTCCTGCGCACCGCGGGCTGATCACCGACCGCAACGGCGAGCCGCTGGCCGTGAGTACGCCGGTTACCACCCTGTGGGCCAACCCCAAGGAGATGCAGGCTGCCAAGGACCGCTGGCCGGCGCTTGCCGCCGCGCTCAAGCAGAACCCGCAGCAACTGGCCGAGCGCCTCGAACAGCAGGCCAACAAGGAATTCATCTACCTGGTCCGCGGCCTTACCCCGGAGCAGGGCCAGGTGGTGCTCGACCTCAAGGTGCCCGGCGTGTATGGCATCGAAGAGTTCCGCCGCTTCTATCCAGCCGGCGATGTCGCTGCGCACATGGTCGGGTTCACCGACCTCGACGATCACGGTCGCGAGGGGGTGGAGCTCGCCTACGACGAGTGGCTGGCCGGGGTGCCCGGCAAGCGGCAGGTGATCAAGGACCGGCGCGGCCGGCTGATCAAGGACGTACAGGTCACCAAGAACGCCAAGGCCGGCAAGACCTTGGCGTTGTCCATCGACCTGCGTCTGCAGTACCTGGCCACCCGCGAACTGCGTAACGCGATTGCCGAACAGGAAGCCAAGGCCGGTAGCCTGGTGATCATGGATGTGAAGACCGGCGAAGTGCTGGCCATGGTCAACCAGCCCACCTACAACCCCAACAACCGCCGCAGCATGTTCCCGGCGGCGATGCGCAACCGTGCCATCATCGACGTGTTCGAGCCGGGTTCCACGGTCAAGCCTTTCTCCATGAGCGCCGCCCTGCAGAGCGGACGCTGGAAGCCGACCGACAAGGTCGAGGTCTATCCGGGCACCCTGCAGCTGGGCCGCTACACCATTCGTGACGTGTCCAGGAGCGAAGGCCCGATCCTCGACCTGACCGGCATCCTGATCAACTCCAGTAACGTGGGCATGAGCAAGATCGCCTTCGATATCGGTGGCGAGTCCATCTACCGCGTGATGTCGCAACTGGGCCTGGGCCAGTACACCGGCCTGGGCTTCCCGGGCGAGCGTGTCGGCAACCTGCCCAACCACCGCGAGTGGCGCAAGGCCGAGACCGCGACCCTGTCCTACGGCTACGGCCTGTCGGTGACCGCGTTGCAGCTGGTGCATGCCTACGCCGCGCTGGCCAACAACGGCAAGATGGTACCGCTGAGCATTCTCAAGGTGGACAAGACCCCGGAAGCCACCCAGGTGGTGCCCGAGGATACCGCCAAGACCATCCAGGGCATGCTGCAGCAGGTCATCGAAGCGCCACGTGGCGTGTTCCGTGCGCAGGTGCCTTCCTATCACGTGGGCGGCAAGTCGGGTACGGCCCGTAAGGCCACCGTCGGTTCCAAGGGCTACACCGAGAACGCCTACCGCTCGCTGTTCACCGGCTTCGGCCCGATGAGCGATCCGCGCTATGCCATCGTGGTGGTGATCGACGAGCCGAGCAAGGGTGGCTACTTCGGCGGCCTGGTATCGGCGCCGGTATTCAGCAAGGTCATGTCCGGCACCCTGCGACTGATGAACGTGCCGCCAGACAACCTGCCGGCTCCTACTCCACAGCAGCAGGCCGGTGCTGCGCCCGCCAAGGGAGGGCGCGGTTGATGTCGATGCCATTGAGTAAGCTGTTTGCCCTGAGCGGCAACAACGACCCGTTGATCCGCGAGCTGACCCTGGACAGCCGCAAGGTCCGCGCCGGGGACTTGTTCCTGGCGGTGCCGGGTGCGCGTGTCGACGGCCGCGAGCATATTGCCGATGCGCTCAAGCGCGGCGCGGCAGCCGTGGCCTATGAAGTGCAGAACACCACCGTGCTGCCGATCACCGATGTGCCGATGATTCCGGTCAAGGGCCTGATTGCCCAGCTGTCGGATATCGCGGGGCGCTTCTATGGCGAGCCGAGCCGCCAGCTCGAGCTGATCGGCGTGACCGGCACCAACGGCAAGACCAGCGTCACCCAGCTGGTGGCCCAGGCGCTCGACCTGCTGGGCCAGCACTGCGGCCTGATCGGCACCCTGGGTACCGGTTTCTATGGCCAGCTGCAAAGTGGCCGGCTGACCACGCCAGATCCGATTGCCGTGCAGTCGACCCTGGGCGACCTGAAGAAGGCTGGCGCCAAGGCCGTGGCCATGGAAGTGTCCTCCCATGCGCTGGAACAGGGCCGGGTAGCGGCACTGGCCTTCGACATCGTGGTAATGACCAACCTGTCACGCGATCACCTGGACTACCACGGCAGCATGGAGGCCTACCAGGCCGCCAAGGCGCGCCTGTTCGCCTGGCCCGACCTGCGCTCGCGGGTGGTCAATCTGGACGATGCCTTCGGGCGTGAGCTGGCGGCGCAGAAGGGTGATTCGCGCCTGATCAGCTATAGCCTCGTCGACGCTGCCGCCTCGCTGTACTGCCGCGAAGCGAAGTTCGACGACGATGGCGTGCGTGCGGTGCTGGTAACGGCACAGGGCGAGCATATGCTGCGCAGCCGCCTGCTCGGGCGCTTCAACCTCAGCAACATGCTGGCCGCGGTCGGCACGCTGATGGCGATGGATCATCCGCTGGACGAAATTCTCAAGGTCACGCCGCAGCTCGAAGGCCCCGTAGGGCGCATGCAGCGCCTGGGCGGTGGCAGCAAGCCGTTGGTGGTGGTCGATTACGCCCACACCCCCGATGCCCTGGAAAAGGTCCTCGAAGCCCTGCGTCCCCATGCGCAAGGCAAGCTGCTGTGCCTGTTCGGCTGCGGCGGCGACCGCGATCGCGGCAAGCGCCCGCTGATGGCCGAAGTGGCCGAGCGCCTGGCCGACCGCGTGCTGGTCACCGACGACAACCCGCGCAGCGAGGCGCCCCAGCAGATTTTCGACGATATCCGCCCAGGCTTTGCCCGGGGTGAAAGCGTCGAGTTCATCGCCGGCCGTGGCCCGGCGATTGCGCACCTGATCGCCACCGCCGCTGCCGACGACGTCATCGTGCTGGCGGGCAAGGGGCACGAGGATTACCAGGAGATCAACGGCGAGCGCCATGACTTCTCCGACCTGGTCGAGGCCGAAAGAGCCCTGGCAGCCTGGGAGGCCCCGAATGCTTGAGTCAATGTCCCTCAGCCAGTTGGTAGCGCCGCTGCAGGGCCGCCTGCATGGCCAGGATGCAACCTTCGATGGCGTCAGCATCGACAGCCGCGCGATCACCCCTGGCCAGTTGTTCGTCGCCCTGGCCGGGCCGCGTTTCGACGGTCACGATTACCTGGACGAAGTGGCTGCCAAGGGCGCCGTTGCGGCGCTGGTGCAGCACGAAGTGCCGGGCAGCAGCCTGCCGCAACTGGTGGTTGCCGATACCCGCCTGGGCCTGGGCCAGTTGGGGGCGCTCAATCGCGCCGCCTTCGACAAGCCGGTTGCCGCAATCACCGGCTCCAGTGGCAAGACCACGGTCAAGGAGATGCTGGCCAGCATCCTGCGCACCCGCGGGCCGGTACTGGCCACCCGTGGCAACCTCAACAACGACTTCGGCGCACCGCTTACCCTGCTGGAGCTGGCCCCGCACCATACGGCGGCGGTCATCGAGCTGGGCGCCTCGCGCATCGGCGAAATCGCCTACACCGTCGGCCTGACCCGGCCGCAGGTGGTGATCATCAACAACGCCGGTACCGCTCATGTGGGTGAGTTCGGCGGGCCGGAGAAAATCGTCGAAGCCAAGGGCGAGATCCTCGAAGGCCTGGGCCAGGATGGCGTGGCGGTATTGAACCTGGATGACAAGGCCTTCGGCATCTGGAAGCAGCGCGCCGGCCATCACCCTGTGATCACTTTCGCCCTGGCCAATGCCGACGCAGATTTTCATGCCACCGACATTCGTCACGACGAACGCGGCTGCCCCGGTTTCGAATTGCGCAGCCCGCTGGGCAACGCCCGCGTCCAGCTCAACCTGCTGGGCACTCACAATGTCAGCAACGCCCTGGCCGCCGCGGCTGCCGCACAGGCTTTCGGCGTGACACTGGAAGGCATCGTCGAGGGTCTTGACGCGGTGCAGCCGGTCAAGGGCCGCACCGTGGTGCACATGGCGCCCACCGGTGTGCGCGTGATCGACGACAGTTACAACGCAAACCCCACCTCCATGTGCGCTGCCGTTGATATACTCGCCGGCTTTTCCGGGCGTACCGTCCTGGTGCTCGGGGATATCGGCGAATTGGGCCAGTGGGCCGAGGAAGGGCATCGGCAGGTCGGCGCATACGCCAGGGGCAAGGTTGCAGCACTTTATGCCGTGGGCCCGATGATGGCCGAAGCGGTCAAGGCATTTGGCACCGGGGCCCATCATTTCGCCACTCAAGCTGACTTGATCGACGCCGTTCGCGTCGAGCAGGCCAACAACACCACCATTTTGATCAAGGGTTCGCGCAGCGCTGCGATGGAAAACGTCGTGGCGGCCTTGTGCGGTTCCAGCGGGGAGAAACATTAATGCTGCTGCTGCTGGCTGAGTATCTGCAACAGTTCTACAAAGGCTTCGCGGTCTTTCAGTACCTGACCCTGCGCGGGATTCTGGGTGTACTGACCGCGTTGTCGCTGGCCCTGTGGTTGGGCCCCTGGATGATTCGTACCCTGCAGATTCGCCAGATCGGTCAAGCCGTGCGCAATGACGGCCCGCAATCGCACCTCTCCAAGTCCGGCACCCCGACCATGGGCGGTGCGCTGATTCTGTCCGCCATCGGCGTGAGCACGCTGCTGTGGGCCGACCTGACCAACCGTTATGTGTGGGTGGTGCTGATCGTCACCCTGCTGTTCGGCGCCATCGGCTGGGTCGACGACTACCGCAAGGTGATCGAGAAGAACTCGCGTGGCCTGCCAAGCCGCTGGAAGTACTTCTGGCAATCGGTGTTCGGCCTGGGCGCGGCGATCTTCCTGTACATGACCGCGCCCACCAGCGTGGAAACCACCCTGATCGTGCCGATGCTCAAGGATGTCACCATCCCGCTGGGCATCGGCTTCGTGGTGCTGACCTATTTCGTCATCGTGGGCTCGAGCAACGCGGTCAACCTGACCGACGGCCTGGACGGCCTGGCGATCATGCCGACGGTGATGGTCGGTGGTGCGCTGGGTATCTTCTGCTACCTGTCGGGCAACGTGAAGTTCGCCGAATACCTGCTGATCCCCTACGTGCCGGGCGCGGGCGAGCTTATCGTGTTCTGCGGCGCGCTGATCGGCGCGGGCCTGGGCTTTCTGTGGTTCAACACCTACCCGGCGCAGGTGTTCATGGGTGACGTTGGCGCCCTGGCACTGGGTGCCGCGTTGGGCACCATTGCCGTGATCGTGCGTCAGGAGATCGTGCTGTTCATCATGGGCGGCGTGTTCGTGATGGAGACCCTGTCGGTGGTGATCCAGGTGGCCTCCTTCAAGCTGACCGGCAAGCGCGTGTTTCGCATGGCACCGATCCACCACCACTTTGAACTCAAGGGTTGGCCCGAGCCTCGGGTGATCGTCCGCTTCTGGATCATCACCGTGATTCTCGTGCTGTTCGGCCTTGCCACCCTGAAACTGAGGTAGAAACGAGTGTCCCTGATCGCGTCTGACCACTTCCGCATCGTTGTCGGCCTCGGCAAGAGCGGCATGTCCCTGGTTCGCTTCCTGGCGAACCGGGGCATTGCGTTTGCGGTGGCCGATACCCGCGAGAACCCGCCGGAGCTGGCGACCTTGCGTCGCGACTACCCGCAGGTGGAAGTGCGTTGTGGCGAACTGGATGTGGAGTTCCTGTGCCGTGCCGACGAGCTGTACGTCAGCCCCGGCCTGGCCCTGGCGACCCCGGCCCTGCAGCAGGCTGCCGCGCGCGGCGTGAAGCTGTCGGGCGACATCGAACTGTTCGCGCGCAATGCCAAGGCGCCGATCATTGCCATCAGCGGTTCCAATGCCAAGAGCACCGTCACCACCCTGGTCGGGGAGATGGCCGTTGCGGCAGGCAAACGTGTGGCAGTGGGCGGCAACCTCGGTACCCCGGCACTGGACCTGCTGGACGACGCCATCGAGCTGTACGTGATGGAGCTGTCGAGCTTCCAGCTGGAGACCACCGATCAGCTGAATGCCGAAGTGGCCACCGTGCTCAACGTCAGCGAAGACCACATGGACCGCTACAGCGGCCTGCCGGCCTATCACCTGGCCAAGCACCGGATCTTCCGTGGCGCACGGCAGGTGGTGGTCAACCGCCAGGATGCACTGAGCCGTCCGCTGCCGATGGAAAACGTGCCGTGCTGGACGTTCGGCCTGAATGTGCCCGACTTCAAGGGCTTCGGGCTGCGCGAAGAGAACGGCGAGAAGTACCTGGCGTTCGAGTTCCAGACCCTGATGCCGGTGCGCGAGCTGAAGATCCGTGGTGCGCACAACCAGTCCAACGCCCTCGCGGCGCTGGCCCTGGGGCATGCCGCAGGCCTGCCGTTCGACGCCATGCTGGCCAGCCTGCGCACCTTTGCCGGCCTGGCCCACCGTTGCCAGTGGCTGCGCGAGCGTGACGGCGTGAGCTGGTACGACGACTCCAAGGCCACCAACGTCGGTGCCGCGCTGGCGGCCATCGAAGGCCTGGGTGCGGATATCGACGGCAAGCTGGTGCTGGTGGCCGGCGGCGACGGCAAGGGCGCGGATTTCTCGGCGCTGCGTGCCCCGGTGGCGGCGCACTGCCGCGCCGTGGTGCTGCTGGGCCGTGATGCCGAGCGCCTGGCCCAGGCGTTGGGCGACAGCGTGCCGCTGATTCGCGTCAGCAGCCTCGACGAAGCCGTGCAGCAGGGCGCCGCGCTGGCCCAGCCAGGCGACGCCGTGCTGCTGTCGCCTGCCTGCGCAAGCCTGGACATGTTCAAGAACTTCGAAGAGCGTGGGCGGCTGTTCGCCCAGGCCGTGGAGGGGCTGGCATGATCTTCGGCATCATCAAGCCTTATCCGTCCCCCCTGGTCACTGGTCGCGGCATCGATCTCGATTTCGCCATGCTCGCGGGCTGCCTGGCGCTGCTGGGCCTTGGCCTGGTGATGATCACCTCGGCCTCCTCGGAAGTGGCCGCGTTGCAGTCGGGCAACCCGCTTTACCACATGATCCGTCACCTGGTGTACGTGGCCATCGGCCTGGTCGCCTGCGTCGTCACCATGATGGTGCCGATCGCCACCTGGCAGCGCATGGGCTTCATGATGCTGGTCGGTGCCTTCGGGTTGCTGGTGCTGGTACTGGTGCCGGGCATCGGCCGCGAAGTGAACGGCTCGATGCGCTGGATCGGCTTCAGCTTCTTCAACGTGCAGCCTTCCGAGATCGCCAAGGTGTTCGTGGTGATCTACCTGGCGGGCTACCTGGTGCGCCGCCAGACCGAGGTGCGCGAGAGCTGGATGGGCTTCTTCAAGCCGTTCATCGTGCTGCTGCCGATGGCCGGCCTGCTGCTGATGGAGCCGGACTTCGGCGCCACGGTGGTGATGATGGGCGCCGCCGCGGCGATGCTGTTCCTGGGCGGGGTGGGGCTGTTCCGCTTCAGCCTGATGGTGGTGCTGGCGGTGGCGGCGGTGTTCATTCTGGTACAGGCGCAGCCCTACCGGATGGCGCGCCTGATCACCTTCACCGACCCCTGGTCGGATCAATTCGGTTCCGGCTATCAGCTGACCCAGGCCCTGATTGCATTCGGCCGCGGTGAGTGGCTGGGCGTGGGCCTGGGCAACAGCGTGCAGAAGCAGTTCTACCTGCCCGAAGCACACACCGACTTCGTGTTCTCGGTACTGGCCGAAGAGCTGGGCGTGGTCGGTTCGCTGCTGACCGTTGCGCTGTTCGTGTTCGTCAGCCTGCGCGCGATGTACATCGGTCTGTGGGCCGAGAAAGCCAAGCAGTTCTTTGCCGCCTACATGGCCTACGGGCTGGCCTTCCTGTGGATCGGCCAGTTCCTGATCAACATCGGGGTGAACGTCGGCCTGCTGCCGACCAAGGGCCTGACCCTGCCGTTCCTCAGCTACGGCGGCAGCTCGCTGGTGATCTGCTGCGTGTGCATGGGCCTGCTGCTGCGCATCGAGTGGGAGAGCCGCACGCACCTGGGCAGCGAAGAACATGAATTCGATGAGAGCGATTTTGCCGAGGAGCCAAGACATGGCCGTTGAAGGCAAAAACGTATTGATCATGGCAGGCGGCACCGGGGGCCACGTGTTCCCGGCCCTGGCCTGCGCCCGTGAGTTCCAGGCACGCGGTTACACCGTGCACTGGCTGGGCACCCCACGCGGTATCGAAAACGAGCTGGTGCCCCAGGCCGGGTTGCAACTGCACCTGATCCAGGTCACCGGCTTGCGTGGCAAGGGCAAGCTGTCGCTGCTCAAGGCGCCGTTCACCCTGTTCAAGGCGGTGCTGCAGGCGCGGCGCATCATCCGTCGGCTCAAGCCGGTGTGTGTGGTCGGCTTTGGCGGCTATGTGACCGGCCCGGGCGGTGTGGCGGCGAAGCTGGCTGGCGTGCCCGTGGTGATCCACGAGCAGAACGCCAAGGCCGGTACCGCCAATCGGCTGCTGGTGCCGCTGGCAGGCCGAGTCTGCGAAGCTTTCCCGAACACCTTCGAGGCCAGCGACAAACTGCGCACCACCGGCAACCCGGTGCGCGGCGAGCTGTTCCTGGAGCCTGTGCGCGCGCCACTGGCCGGGCGCCGCGCGCGCCTGCTGGTGCTGGGCGGCAGCCTGGGCGCGGAGCCGTTGAACAAACTGTTGCCACAGGCCCTGGCCCTGGTACCCGAGGCCCTGCGCCCCGAGGTGTTCCACCAGGCCGGCAAGCAGCATGACCAGATTACCGCCGAGCGCTATCGCGAGGCCGGGATCGAGGCTCAGGTAGAGCCGTTCATCAAAGACATGGCCCACGCCTATGGCTGGGCCGACCTGGTGATCTGCCGGGCCGGTGCGCTGACCGTCAGCGAACTGGCTGCGGCCGGTCTGCCCTCGATGCTGGTGCCGCTGCCCCATGCCATCGACGATCACCAGACCCACAACGCCCACTATCTGGCACGTGAAGGCGCCGCCTTCCTGATGCCGCAAGCGACAACTGGCGCAGCGCAGCTCGCTGAACGCCTGAACGAGGTACTGATGCAACCGCAAAAACTCGACACCATGGCCAGCACCGCACGACGCCTGGCCAAGCCCGCGGCTACCAGCACCGTGGTCGATATCTGCCTGGAGGTGGCCCATGGTTGAAAGCCAGAAAGCCATCCCGCAACCTGAAATGCGCCGTATCCGCCGCATCCACTTCGTCGGTATCGGCGGCGTGGGCATGTGCGGTATTGCCGAGGTATTGCTCAACCTGGGTTACCAGGTTTCCGGCTCGGACCTCAAGGCCTCGCCGGTCACCGAGCGCCTGGAGTCCTTTGGTGCCGAAATCTTCCTTGGCCACCGCGCCGAGAACGCCGCCAGTGCCGATGTACTGGTGGTGTCCAGTGCCATCAATACGGCCAACCCGGAAGTGGCGACGGCCCTTGAGCGGCGTATCCCCGTGGTACCGCGTGCCGAAATGCTCGCCGAACTGATGCGCTATCGCCACGGCATCGCGGTAGCCGGTACCCACGGCAAGACCACCACCACCAGCCTGCTGGCCTCGGTGTTCGCCGCCGGCGGCCTGGACCCGACCTTCGTGATCGGTGGCCGGCTGAATGCAGCAGGTACCAATGCACAACTGGGTACCAGCCGCTACCTGATTGCCGAAGCCGACGAAAGCGACGCCAGCTTCCTGCACCTGCAGCCGCTGGTGGCCGTGGTCACCAACATCGACGCCGACCACATGGCGACCTATGAGGGCGACTTCAACAAGCTGAAGAAGACCTTCGTCGAGTTCCTCCACAACCTGCCGTTCTACGGCCTGGCCGTGGTATGCCTGGATGATCCGGTGGTGCGCGAGATCCTGCCGCTGGTCAAGCGCCCGGCAGTGACCTACGGCTTTGCCGAGGAAGCCGACGTGCGCGCGATCAATGTGCGCCAGTCGGGCATGCAGACCCACTTCACCGTGCTGCGCCGTGACCGCGAGCCGCTGGACGTGTCGGTGAACATGCCGGGCAACCACAATGTGCTCAATGCACTGGCCACCATTGCCATCGCCACCGACGAGGGCATCAGCGACGAGGCCATCGTGCAGGGGCTTTCGGGCTTCCAGGGCGTGGGCCGACGTTTCCAGGTGTACGGCGAACTGCCGGTCGACGGTGGCAGCGTGATGCTGGTGGACGACTACGGTCACCACCCCACCGAAGTGGCGGCCGTGATCAAGGCCGTGCGCGGTGGCTGGCCGGAGCGCCGCCTGGTGATGGTCTACCAGCCGCACCGCTACAGCCGTACCCGCGACCTGTACGACGACTTCGTGCAGGTGCTGGCCGATGCCAACGTGCTGCTGCTGATGGAGGTCTACCCGGCCGGCGAAGAGCCGATCCCGGGGGCCGACAGCCGCCAGCTGTGCCACAGCATCCGTCAGCGTGGCCAGCTGGACCCGATCTACATCGAGCGCGGCATCGAGCTGGCGCCACTGGTCAAGCCGCTGCTGCGTGCCGGTGACATCCTGCTGTGCCAGGGTGCCGGCGACATCGGTGGCCTGGCCCCGCAATTGTTGAAAAGCCCATTGTTCGCGGGCGCGGTTGCCACCGCAGGGAAGGCCAAATGACTGCTCAATACTCCAAGCTGCACTCGACCATCGACCCGAAGGCCTTCGGCCGTGTCGGCGTGCTGTACGGCGGCAAGAGCGCCGAGCGCGAGGTGTCGCTCAAGTCCGGCGCCGCAGTGATCGAGGCGCTCACCAGCGCCGGCGTCGAGGTGATCGCCATCGATGTGGGTGACGATCTGCTCGACCGTCTGCAGCGCGAGAAGCTCGACCGCGCCTTCATCATTCTCCACGGCCGTGGCGGTGAAGACGGCAGCATGCAGGGCCTGCTCGAGTGCCTGGGTATCCCCTACACCGGCAGCGGCATCCTGGCGTCGGCCCTGGCGATGGACAAATTGCGCACCAAACAGGTGTGGAAAAGCCTGGGTATTCCAACCCCGCACCACGCGGTGCTGGCCAGCGAGCAAGACTGTATTTCTGCGGGCGCGGAACTGGGCTTCCCTTTGATCGTCAAACCGGCCCATGAAGGCTCCAGTATCGGTATGGCGAAAGTGAGCAGCGTCGAAGAATTGATCGTTGCCTGGAAGGACGCCGCCACCTACGACTCGCAAGTATTGGTTGAACAATGGATTCACGGTCCGGAGTTCACCATTGCCGTGCTGCGCGGCCAGGTGCTGCCGCCGATTGCGCTGGGCACCCCGCACACGTTCTACGACTACGACGCCAAGTACGTCGCCAACGATACCCAGTACCGCATTCCGTGCGGCCTGGACGCTGCCAAGGAACAGGAACTGATCGAACTGACCGCACGTGCGTGCGACGCCATCGGCATTGCCGGCTGGGGTCGTCTGGACGTGATGCAGGACGAGCAGGGCAACTTCTGGCCTCTGGAAGTCAACACCGCACCAGGCATGACCGATCACAGCCTGGTCCCAATGGCGGCACGCGCGGCCGGCCTGGACTTCCAGCAGTTGGTGCTGGCGATCCTGGCGGCCAGCGTCGAGGCGCGAGGTTAAGCCCATGCAAGGCGCGATGGTACGTCATCAGCAACCCGCCACCGGCCGCAAGCCGGTGCCGCGCGGTGCCAGCCGGATGGTGGCCAAGGAGCCACTGTCGGCGCGCCTGCCCAAGGCCAATTTCAGCGTGTTCAAGCGTCTGCTGTGGCCGGTTCTGCTGGTAGTGGCCGGGTTCGGTGCCTACGAGGGCGCACAGCGCCTGATGCCGTATGCCGACCGGCCGATCACCAAGATCGCCGTGCAGGGCGACCTGAGCTACATCAGCCAGCAGGCCGTGCAGCAGCGTATCGCGCCCTATGTGGCCGCCAGCTTCTTCACCGTCGACCTGGCCAGCATGCGCACCGAGCTCGAGCAGATGCCGTGGATCGCGCATGCCGAAGTGCGTCGCGTGTGGCCGGACGAAGTGGTGATCCGCCTCGAGGAACAGCTGCCGGTGGCGCGCTGGGGCGACGAGGCCCTGCTCAACAACCAGGGCCAGGCCTTCACCCCGCGCGAGCTGGCCAACTACGAGCACCTGCCGCAGCTGTTCGGGCCGCAGCGGGCGCAGCAGCAAGTGATGCAGCAATATCAGGTACTGAGCCAGATGTTGCGGCCCATGGGCTTCTCGATCGCCCGGCTGGAACTGCGTGAGCGGGGCAGCTGGTTCCTGACCACCGGTGCCGGCAGCGCCGGGCCGGGTATCGAGTTGCTGCTGGGGCGCGACCATCTGGTGGAAAAGATGCGCCGTTTCATTGCCATTTACGACAAGACGCTCAAAGAACAGATCACGAACATCGCCCGCATCGATCTGCGTTACGCCAATGGCCTGGCCGTTGGCTGGCGGGAACCGAATGCACCGACGACAGCCCAACCCGCTGTTGCGAAGAATTAGAGAGAGGCAGGACCCATGGCAAATGCGCATAGCGGCAAAATGATCGTCGGGCTGGATATCGGTACGTCCAAGGTGGTTGCACTGGTGGGCGAAGTGGCCGCCGATGGCACCCTGGAAATCGTCGGTATCGGCACCCATCCATCGCGCGGGCTGAAGAAGGGCGTGGTGGTCAATATCGAATCCACCGTGCAGTCGATCCAGCGCGCCGTCGAAGAGGCCCAGCTGATGGCTGGCTGCCGGATTCACTCGGCGTTCGTCGGCGTGGCGGGCAATCACATCCGCAGCCTGAACTCCCACGGCATCGTCGCCATCCGCGATCGCGAAGTCAGCGCGGCGGACCTGGAGCGGGTGCTGGACGCGGCCCAGGCCGTGGCCATCCCGGCCGACCAGCGGGTGCTGCACACCCTGCCGCAGGACTACGTGATCGACAACCAGGAAGGCGTGCGCGAGCCGCTGGGCATGTCCGGCGTGCGCCTGGAAGCCAAGGTGCACGTGGTCACCTGTGCGGTCAATGCAGCACAGAACATCGAAAAATGCGTGCGCCGCTGCGGCCTTGAAATCGACGACATCATCCTCGAGCAACTGGCCTCGGCCTACTCGGTGCTGACCGATGACGAAAAAGAGCTGGGCGTGTGCCTGGTGGACATCGGTGGCGGTACCACCGACATCGCGATCTTCACCGAGGGCGCCATCCGCCACACGGCGGTGATTCCGATTGCCGGCGACCAGGTGACCAACGACATCGCCATGGCGCTGCGTACCCCCACCCAGTACGCCGAAGAGATCAAGATCCGCTACGCCTGTGCCCTGGCCAAGCTGGCCGGTGCCGGCGAAACCATCAAGGTGCCGAGCGTGGGCGATCGTCCGCCGCGCGAACTGTCGCGCCAGGCCCTGGCCGAAGTGGTCGAGCCACGCTACGACGAACTGTTCACCCTGATCCAGGCCGAACTGCGTCGCAGTGGCTACGAAGACCTGGTGCCGGCCGGCATCGTGCTCACCGGCGGTACCGCCAAGATGGAAGGCGCGGTGGAACTGGCCGAAGAGATTTTCCACATGCCGGTACGCCTGGGCGTGCCTTACACCGTGCGGGGTCTGAGCGACGTGGTGCGCAACCCCATCTATTCCACCGGCGTGGGCCTTCTGACCTATGGCCTGCAGAAGCAGTCCGAAGGCGTGACCCTGACCGGTATCAGCAGCAACAGCTATGGCGATGAACCGAAGGCCCCGGTGCTTGAGCGACTCAAGCGCTGGGTCCAGGGCAACTTTTAAGTTTCAAAGCAGTAGTAGTAGGCGCAAAAAACTAGAGAACTGAAAGGAGAGGGAAAATGTTCGAGCTCGTAGACAACGTCCCGCAAAGCCCGGTCATCAAAGTGATCGGCGTCGGTGGCGGCGGTGGCAACGCCGTCAATCACATGGTCAAGAGCAACATCGAAGGCGTCGAATTCATCTGCGCCAACACCGATGCTCAAGCGCTGAAAAACATCGGCGCGCGCACCATCCTGCAACTGGGCACCGGCGTGACCAAGGGCCTGGGTGCAGGTGCCAATCCGGAAGTCGGTCGTCAGGCCGCGCTGGAAGACCGTGAGCGCATCGCCGAAGTGCTGCAAGGCACCAACATGGTGTTCATCACCACCGGCATGGGCGGCGGTACCGGTACCGGTGCTGCTCCGATCATCGCCGAAGTGGCCAAGGAAATGGGCATCCTCACCGTTGCGGTGGTGACCCGTCCGTTCCCGTTCGAAGGTCGCAAGCGCATGCAGATCGCCGACGAGGGCATCCGTGCCCTGGCCGACAGCGTCGATTCGCTGATCACCATTCCGAACGAGAAGCTGCTGACCATCCTGGGCAAGGATGCCAGCCTGCTGTCGGCCTTCGCCAAGGCTGACGACGTGCTCGCCGGTGCCGTTCGCGGTATCTCCGACATCATCAAGCGTCCGGGCATGATCAACGTCGACTTCGCCGACGTGCGTACCGTGATGAGCGAGATGGGCATGGCCATGATGGGTACCGGCTGCGCCAGCGGTCCGAACCGTGCGCGTGAAGCGACCGAGGCGGCCATCCGCAACCCGCTGCTCGAAGACGTCAACCTGCAGGGCGCCCGCGGCATTCTGGTGAACATCACCGCAGGTCCTGACCTGTCGCTGGGTGAATACTCCGATGTGGGCAGCATCATCGAGGCATTCGCCTCCGACCACGCCATGGTCAAGGTCGGTACCGTCATCGACCCGGACATGCGCGACGAGCTGCACGTCACCGTGGTAGCCACCGGCCTGGGTGCCAAGATCGAGAAACCGGTCAAGGTCATCGACAACACCCTGCAAGCGTCCGCTGTACAGACCCCAGCCCCTGCACCGGCCCGTCCGGAGCAACCTTCGGTCAACTACCGCGATCTGGAGCGTCCGACCGTCATGCGCAACCAGGCTCACGCCGGGGCCGCTGCGGCACAGAAGCTGAACCCGCAGGACGACCTGGATTATCTGGATATCCCGGCTTTCCTGCGTCGTCAGGCCGATTAATGGAATTTATCAGGGCTATGAAGGTGATTGGTGTTCAGCAAAGGCCGGGTCTGCTATTATCCTCAGCCTTTGTTGATACCAGTTCGCAATTTGCGCTGAAGCGGCCAATGCCATGATTAAACAACGCACCCTGAAAAATATCATCCGTGCCACAGGTGTCGGCCTGCACTCCGGGGAAAAGGTTTACCTGACCCTCAAGCCCGCCCCTGTGGATACCGGCATCGTATTTTGCCGTGCCGACCTCGACCCTGTGGTGCAGATCCCTGCCCGTGCGGAAAACGTCGGCGAGACGACCATGTCCACGACACTGGTCAATGGCGATACCAAGGTAGACACGGTAGAGCACCTGCTCTCGGCCATGGCTGGCCTGGGCATCGATAACGCCTACGTCGAGCTCTCCGCGTCCGAAGTGCCAATTATGGACGGCAGCGCCGGGCCCTTTGTATTCCTGATTCAATCTGCCGGCCTGGAAGAACAGGACGCAGCCAAGAAGTTCATCCGCATCCTGCGTGAAGTGACAGTGGAAGACGGCGACAAGCGCGCCACTTTCCTGCCTTTCGAAGGGTTCAAGGTGAGTTTCGAGATCGATTTCGACCACCCGGTGTTCCACAACCGGACCCAGAGTGCCAGCGTGGACTTTTCCAGCACCTCGTTCGTGAAGGAAGTCAGCCGCGCCCGTACCTTCGGGTTCATGAGTGACATCGAGTACCTGCGCAAGCACAACCTCGCCCTCGGCGGCAGCGTGGAAAACGCCATCGTCGTGGACAAGGATGGCGTGCTCAACGAAGACGGCCTTCGCTACGAAGACGAATTCGTCAAGCACAAGATCCTCGATGCGATTGGCGACCTCTACCTGCTGGGCAACAGCCTGATCGGCGAGTTCAAGGGCTACAAGTCCGGACACGCGCTGAACAATCAGCTGCTGCGCAAGCTGATCGAGGAAACCGATGCGTGGGAAGTGGTGACGTTCGAAGATGCCAGCACGGCACCGATCTCTTACATGCGTCCGGTTGCGGCAGTGTAAGTACGAACTCTCTCTTCTTTAGTTATTTTTTGGGGCTGCCTTCGGGTGGCCCTTTTTTATTGCCGCGCAGTCGCAGGTTTGCGAGCGCTGTGCGCTCGTCTATCCCTTGCCGTGCCTGGCCAGGCGCTCCAGCGCCGCCTTGAGCTTGGGGTCGGTGATCCCTTCGGCCGTAGCGTGGATGTTCTGCGCCGAACGTGTCGAGATGTCCATCGGGTGCCCCGCCGCGGGTGCCACACCGGCCACTGGCTGCACCCTGAAATTGATGCGGGTCAGGCTGCTGAAGGCCTCCATCATCTGCAACTGGCGCAGCAGGCGTTTCTGCTGGTAGCGCAGGCGCGTGGCCCAGTGCCCGTCGGTGACGATCAGCAGCAGCGTACCCTCGCGCCAGGAGGCCACATGGCAATGCTCGCGCGCTGCCGGCTGCAACTGGCTCTCTACCAGGCGCTGCAGCTGGGCCAGGCGCTGGGCCTGGCTGAACAGGGCCTTGAGCGGTCGCGCTTCACGCAAAAGCACGGCGGGTGCACGGGCGGGCAGGGGGCGAAAAGCCATGGGCAGGGTCCGAAAAATACAGTGGCGCCATCTTAACAGATCGCCCCGCCGGTAATTCTTCATGTGACGATGGGTTGAAGTTGGCGAAAAAGGCCTTATTGTAAAAAAGCCCCGTCAAAAGCGCTGTGCCAGCATCGTGGAAATCCGCCACTTTCCTCACCATCGTTTCCGGGTAGAATGCTCGTTCGCATGCGGCCATAAGGGCTGCACGGGCGACTCACGGGGCCGCCCTCCATCCCTACGTGTGGAAGATCCTGCCAATATGTTTGCGCCTTTGTTAAAAAAACTTTTTGGAAGCAAGAACGAGCGTGAAGTCAAACGCATGCTCAAGACGGTACAGATCGTCAATGCCTTCGAAGAGCAGATGGTCGCCCTGACGGACGAGCAGTTGCGGGCCAAGACCGCAGCGTTCAAAGAGCGCCTGGCCAAAGGCGAGACCCTTGACCAACTGTTGCCCGAAGCCTTCGCCGTTGCGCGCGAGGCCGGCAAGCGGGTCATGGGCATGCGTCACTTCGATGTACAGCTGATCGGTGGCATGACCTTGCACGAGGGCATGATCGCAGAGATGCGTACCGGTGAAGGCAAGACCCTGGTGGCGACCCTGGGCGTGTACCTCAACGCGCTGTCCGGCAAGGGCGTGCACGTGGTCACGGTCAACGACTACCTGGCCCGCCGCGACGCCAACTGGATGCGCCCTCTGTATGAATACCTGGGCCTCACCGTGGGTGTGGTCACCCCGTTCCAGCCGCCGGAAGAAAAGCGCATCGCCTATGCCGCCGACATCACCTACGGCACCAACAACGAATTCGGTTTCGACTACCTGCGCGACAACATGGCGTTCAGCATGGAAGAGAAATTCCAGCGCGAGCTGAATTTCGCCGTGATCGACGAAGTCGATTCCATCCTGATCGACGAAGCCCGTACCCCGCTGATCATCTCCGGCCAGGCCGAAGACAGCTCCAAGCTGTACATCGAGATCAACAAGCTGATCCCGCAGCTCAAGCAGCACATCGAAGAGGTCGAAGGGCAGGTCACCCAGGAAGGCCACTACAGCATCGACGAGAAGACCCGCCAGGTCGAACTCAACGAAGCCGGCCACCAGTACATCGAAGAGATGCTCACCCAGGTCGGCATGCTGGCTGAGGGCGAGAGCCTCTACTCGGCGCACAACCTGGGCCTGCTGACCCACGTGTATGCCGGCCTGCGTGCCCACAAGCTGTTCCACCGCAATGTCGAGTACATCGTGCAGGACGGCCAGATCCTGCTGATCGACGAGCACACCGGCCGCACCATGCCGGGCCGTCGCCTGTCCGAGGGCCTGCACCAGGCCATCGAGGCCAAGGAAAACCTGAACATCCAGCCCGAGAGCCAGACCCTGGCCTCGACCACGTTCCAGAACTACTTCCGCCTGTACAACAAGCTGTCCGGCATGACCGGTACCGCTGACACCGAAGCGTTCGAATTCGCCCAGATCTACCAGCTCAACGTGATGGTGATCCCGCCGAACAAGCCGCTGGCGCGCAAGGACTTCAACGACCTGGTCTACCTGACCGCCGAAGAGAAGTACACCGCGATCATCGCCGACATCAAGGAGAGCATGGCTTCCGGGCGTCCGGTGCTGGTGGGTACCGCCACCATCGAAACCTCCGAGCACATGTCCAACCTGCTGATCAAGGAAGGCATCGATCACAAGGTCCTGAACGCCAAGTTCCACGAGAAGGAAGCCGAGATCATCGCCCAGGCCGGTCGCCCGGGTGCACTGACCATCGCCACCAACATGGCCGGTCGTGGTACCGACATCCTGCTGGGCGGCAACTGGGAAGTCGAAGTGGCTGCCATGGACAACCCGACGCCCGAGCAGGTTGCCCAGGTCAAGGCCGACTGGCAGAAGCGTCACCAGCAGGTGATCGAGTCCGGTGGTCTGCACGTGATCGCCTCCGAGCGCCACGAATCGCGCCGTATCGACAACCAGTTGCGTGGCCGTTCCGGCCGTCAGGGCGACCCGGGCTCGAGCCGCTTCTACCTGTCGCTGGAAGACAGCCTGATGCGCATCTTCGCCTCCGACCGGGTCAAGAACTTCATGAAGGCCCTGGGCATGCAGTCCGGCGAGGCCATCGAGCACCGCATGGTCACCAACGCCATTGAGAAGGCCCAGCGCAAGGTCGAAGGTCGCAACTTCGACATCCGCAAGCAACTGCTCGAATTCGACGACGTGGCCAACGAGCAGCGTAAGGTCATCTACCACATGCGCAACAGCCTGCTGGCGGCGACCAACATCGGCGATACCATCGCCGAGTTCCGCCAGGAAGTGCTCGATGCCACCGTGGCCCAGCACATCCCGCCACAGTCGCTGCCCGAGCAGTGGGACGTGCCGGGCCTGGAAGCGGCACTGGCCAGCGATTTCGGGGTCAAGCTGCCGATCCAGCAGTGGCTGGACGAAGACGACCACCTGTACGAAGAGACCCTGCGCGAGAAGTTGATGGCCGAGCTGATGGCGGCCTACAACGAGAAGGAAGAGCAGGCCAGCGCCGATGCCCTGCGTACCTTCGAGAAGCAGATCCTGCTGCGTGTGATCGACGACCTGTGGAAAGACCACCTGTCGACCATGGATCACCTGCGCCACGGTATCCACCTGCGTGGCTACGCCCAGAAGAACCCGAAGCAGGAATACAAGCGCGAGTCGTTTGCCCTGTTCCAGGAACTGCTGGACTCGATCAAGCGCGACACCATCCGCGTGCTCTCGCACGTTCAGGTTCGCCGCGAAGACCCGATCGAAGAGGAAGCACGCCTGCGCCGCGAAGCCGAAGAGCTGGCCCAGCGCATGCAGTTCCAGCACGCCGAGGCCCCTGGCCTGGAAGCGGGCGAGCTGCTTGAGGAGGGTGCCGACGTCGCCGTGGCCGCAGCGCCGGTGCGCAACGAGCAGAAGCTGGGCCGCAACGAACCCTGCTGGTGCGGTTCGGGCAAGAAGTTCAAGCAGTGCCACGGCAAGATCGACTGATCGCACCGCCGTTGCCCCCTGCTGATATCTGAACACCGCGCCGCGACGGGCCCAACCGTCGCGGCGTTGTTCCATCTCAAGCGCCGGTATCTCGAGCCGGCGCCTTTTTTCTAGGAGCGCTTTCATGGCTGTCGGTCTTGGTCCTTTGCCAACGTTGCACCCGGTTCCAGGTTTTGAACTCGGTATTGCCTCTGCGGGCATCAAGCGCCCCGGGCGCAAGGACGTTGTGGTAATGCGCTGCGCCGAAGGCTCCAGCGTTGCCGGCGTGTTCACCCTCAATGCGTTCTGCGCTGCCCCGGTGATCCTGGCCAAGCAGCGCGTGCAGGGCAGTGTGCGTTACCTGCTGACCAACACCGGCAACGCCAACGCCGGTACCGGCGCCCCCGGCCTGGCCGCTGCCGAGCGCACCTGCGCCAGGCTGGCCGAGCTGGCGGGTGTCGACGCCGATGCGGTGCTGCCGTTCTCCACCGGTGTGATCGGTGAGCCACTGCCGGTCGAGAAGATCGAAGGCGCGCTGCAGGCCGCCCTGGACGACCTGTCGGAAAGCAACTGGGCCGAGGCCGCCACCGGCATCATGACCACCGACACCCTGCCCAAGGGGGCCAGCCGCCAGTTCCAGCATGACGGCGTGACCATCACCGTGACCGGCATCAGCAAGGGCGCCGGGATGATCCGCCCGAACATGGCGACCATGCTCGGCTACATCGCCACCGACGCCAAGGTGGCGCCGGCCGTGCTCAAGGACCTGCTGCTGGACGGCGCCAACAAGTCGTTCAACCGCATCACCATCGACGGCGATACCTCGACCAACGATTGCTGCATGCTGATCGCCACCGGCAAGGCCGACGTGGCTGAAGTGACCGAAGCCCGCGGCCCGCTGTTCGATGCGCTGAAAAAGGCGGTGTTCGAGGTGTGCATGGAAGTGGCCCAGGCCATCGTGCGTGACGGTGAAGGCGCGACCAAGTTCGTGACCGTTCAGGTCAACGGTGGTGGCAATCATCAGGAATGCCTGGACGTCGGCTATGCCGTGGCGCATTCACCGCTGATCAAGACCGCGCTGTTCGCCTCCGACCCGAACTGGGGCCGGATCCTGGCAGCTGTGGGCCGTGCTGGCGTGCCGAACCTGGACGTGAGCCTGATCGACGTGTACCTGGACGATGTGTGCATCGCCAGCAAAGGCGGCCGCAACGCCACCTACACCGAGGCCCAGGGCTCGGCCGTGATGGCCCAGGAAGAGATCACCATCCGCATCGACCTGGGGCGTGGCGACTGCAGCGAGACGATCTGGACCACCGACCTGTCCCATGAGTATGTGAAGATCAACGCTGAATACCGTACCTGACCGTATTGCGGGTCAAGCCCGCTCCCTCAAGGATTGCAGTAACCCTGTGGGAGCGGGCTTGACCCGCGATAGGCCCCCGCACATCCCGATGGAGCCCACCCATGAGCTACCAACTGATCATCGGCGACAAGCTGTATTCCTCCTGGTCGCTGCGCGCCGCCCTGGCCCTCGAGCTGGCCAGGGTGCCCTACACCGAACTGCTGATCACCCTCAACCAGCCCGATACCCGCCAGCGTATCCTTGCGCACTCCGCCACCGGCAAGGTGCCCCTGCTCAAGTCCGAACACGGCACCATCGCCGATTCGCTGGCAATCGCCGAGTACCTGGCCGAGCGCCACCCTGAAGCCAACCTGTGGCCCAGCGACATCGCTGCCCGGGCCCAGGCGCGTTCGGCCTGTGCGCAGATGCACAGTGGCTTCTTCGCCCTGCGCAGCACCATGCCGATGAACCTGGACCACGATCAGGCCCTTGAGAGCATTCCACTCGAGGTGCAGATCGACATCGACCGCATCGTCGCGCTGTGGTCCGAGTGCCGCCTGGTGGCCAAGACCCCGGGCCCGTACCTGTTCGGCGAACTGAGCCTGGCCGACGCCTTCTTCGCCCCGGTGGCGGTGCGCCTGCGCAGCTACCGTGTCGAACTGCCTGCGGCAGCCGCCGCCTACGTCGAGGCCATCTACCAGTGGCCGGCCTTCCAGGCCTGGCAGCAGGCTGCGCTGGCGGAGCGTGCGTCGTGAAGCGGGTGCATGTTGCCGCTGCGGTGATCCGTGGCACCGATGGGCGCATCCTGATTGCGCGCCGTGCCGACAGCCAGCATCAGGGCGGCCTGTGGGAGTTTCCCGGCGGCAAGGTGGAGGCGGGGGAGGCGGTCGAGATCGCCCTGGCCCGCGAGCTGCACGAGGAACTGGGCATCGTCGTGACCCGTGCACGGCCCTTGATCAAGGTGCGTCACGACTACCCCGACAAGCAGGTGCTGCTGGACGTGTGGGAGGTCGACGGCTTTACCGGCGAGCCCCATGGCGCCGAAGGCCAGCCACTGGCCTGGGTGTCGCCACGCGAACTGCCGCAATACGACTTCCCTGAAGCCAACCAGCCCATCGTGGCGGCCGCGCGGTTGCCTGGCCACTACCTGATCACCCCGGGCGAACTGGAAGCCCCGCAGTTGCTGCGCGGCATCCAGAAGGCGATTGCCGGCGGGATCAAGCTGGTGCAGTTGCGTGCGCCCAACGGCTACGACCCCAAGTACCGCGATGTGGCGGTGGATGCGGTGGGGCTGTGTGCCGGCAAGGCGCAGTTGATGCTCAAGGGGCCGCTGGAGTGGCTGGGCGATTTCCCGGCGGCAGGGTGGCACCTTACGGCCGAGCAGTTGCGCAAATACGCGCCCAAGGGCCGACCGTTCCCCAGGGAGCGCTGGCTGGCCGCGTCATGTCACAACGCCGAAGAACTGGCGCTGGCAGAGCAGATGGGGGTGGATTTCGTCACCCTGTCGCCGGTGCAGGCGACCCAGACGCATCCCGAGGCGGTACCGTTGGGCTGGGAGCAGGTCAGCGAGCTGATCGAAGGCTTCAACCGGCCGGTGTATGTGCTGGGTGGCGTGGGGCCGGCTGATTGCGAGCGGGCCTGGCAGTTCGGCGCCCAAGGCGTGGCCGGAATTCGGGCATTCTGGCCTGAGGCCTGAGTGAAGCCTCGCCGGCAAGGCCGGCTCCTACAGACGGCGCTGACCCTTGTAGGAGCCGGCCTTGCCGGCGAAGCGGCGTCATGGCCTGGCCGCAGCCTGCCACAACACCTCCGCCACCCCCTGGCGCCGCGCAATCACCCGCGCGGCCACGAACAGCAAGTCCGACAGCCGATTGATGTACGCCAGCCCCACCCCCGCCAGCGGCTCTGCCGCATTCAACTGCTGACACCGCCGCTCCGCACTGCGGGCCAGGCTGCGGCATACATGGGCCTGGGCAATCAGCGCCGAACCGCCCGGCAGAATGAAGTTCTCCAGAGGCCCCAGCTCTTCATTCCAGTGGTCGATCGCCGCTTCCAGGCGCTGCACCTCGGCCTCGTTCAAGGCCTGGTAACTGGGCATCGCCAGCTCACCACCCAGGTCGAACAGCCGATGCTGACACGGCGCCAGCACTTCGACCACCTCGTCCAGGTGTTGCTCGGCCAGGCCTGCCAGCAACACGCCCAGCTGGCTGTTGAGCGTGTCCACCTCTCCGATGGCCTCGATGCGCGGATGGTCCTTGGCGACGCGGCGGCCGTCGCCCAGGCCGGTTTCGCCCTTGTCGCCGGTGCGGGTGTAAATCTTCGACAAGCGAAAACCCATGCTCATGACTCCATCGTTGGCGGGCCGGCGGGTGGCATCGGCAGGTTGCTCAGCGGCAGGCGCAAGGTGAAGCACGTGCCCTGACCTGGCGCCGACTGCACCTCCATCTGGCCCTTGTGGTTGTTGGTGATGATGAAATACGACACTGACAGGCCCAGGCCAGTGCCCTGGCCGATTTCCTTGGTGGTGAAGAACGGCTCGAAGGTGCGCTTGCGCACCGCCTCGGGCATGCCCACGCCGTTGTCTTCGACCTGGATCTCGGCCCACGGCGGGTTGAGCCGGGTACGCAGGATGATACGCCCCGGTTCGCTGTCGTCTTCGCGCTGGTGAATCGCCTGGGCGGCGTTCTTGAGCAGGTTGAGCAGCACCTGTTCCAGCTCGTTGGCGGTGCCGGGCACCGGGCCCAGGGCCGGGTCGAACTGGCGCACGATGGCCTGGCCCTTGAAGTCGAAGCCTTCGGTCAGGTCGAAGTCGTTGCCGGCGATCTCCACCGCTTGGTCGATCAATGCCGGCAGGTCGCACGGTGCCATCTGGCGGTTGCTGCGGCGGCTGAAGCTGAGCATGTGGGTGACGATCTTGGCCGCCCGTGCGCCGGCCTGCTGGATGCCATCGAGCAACTGGGGTACCTGGCGGTTTTCCAGGTACTGGTTGACCGTACCCAGGTCGATGCCGGTTTCGCTGGCCTGCTCCAGGTTCTTCGGCAGGTCGGGGGACAGGCGTCGACGGATGTTCTGCACGTTGTGCAGGATCGCCCCCAGCGGGTTGTTGATCTCGTGCGCCATGCCAGCAGCCAGGCCACCGACCGATAGCATCTTCTCCGACTGCACCATCATCTCTTCGAGCGACAGGCGCTGGGTGATGTCGTCGATGCGAATCACCACGCCGCGCCCGCCACCGCCCATCAGCGGGTAGAAGGTCAGGGCGTAGTGGCGCGCATCGTCGCCCCTGGTCCAGGTGACCCGCTCGATCTTGGCCACGCGGTGCTTCTCGACGCTTTCCTTGAGCTGCGGCAGGAACGGCTTGAGCGGCTCGAACGCGAGGAAGATCGGCTGGTTCAGCGCCTCGTCCAGCGGCGTGCCGGAAAGCGCGCTGGCCTCCTGGTTCCACTGGGTCACGTAGAGCTGTTCGTCCAGGGCGATCAGTGCCGAGGGCATGGAGTCGATGATGCTGTTGAGGTAGTTCTGAAAGCCGGTGAGCTTGCGCTCGATCTTGCTGCGCACCTGTACTTCGAGTTCCAGCTTGCGGTTGGTGTGACGGGTTTCCTCGGCCAGGCCCTGGGCCTGGTCATAGGCGGTCTGGAATTCGTCGCGGGCGCGCTTGAGTTGCTGTTCGCGGGCTTCGATGCGCGACAGCATGGTGTTGAACGCCTCGGCCAGGCTTCCGATTTCGTCGCGGTTGCCGGGGCGCGCGCGCAGGGCATAGTTCTCTTCGCGGGTCACCTGGCGCGAGAGCTGTTCGAGCTGGTAGATCGGCTGGGTGATCAGGCGCTTGATCTGCCGCGCAATCAGCATCCATAGCAGGATGCTGAACACCAGGATGCCCAGGCTGGCGGTCAGTGTGCCGGTATAGAAGGCCATCGGCAGCTCGCTGCTGGCCACCAGCAGCAGATGCCCGGGCGGGTTGCCGGGGCGCGGCAGGGTTACCAGCTGGGTGCTGCGAAACTCGGTCAGGCGCCAGCTTTCGATGTTGCGGTAGCGCTTGGGCACTGCCAGGGGTTCGCCGTGCTGCAACTGCGCCAGCAGCTTGCCGTCGCTGCCATACAGCGCGGCGGCGCGCAGCGGGGTGTAGCTGTCCAGTTCCTTGAGCAGGTCGTTGGCCGCCTCTGGCGAGTCGGCGGCGCGCTGTGCCAGCTCCGGGTGCGATACCAGGCGGCCGATGGTCTGCAGGGCCTGGGGCGCCATGGCCTCCTGGGAGATCCAGTAGGCGGCGCTGATGAAGGTCAGGTTGGCCACCAGCAGAATGGTGATCAGCAGCACCAGCAGGGCGGCCAGCAGCTTCTGGCCGACCGGCAGGTTTTCCAGGCGTTCGCGCAAGGGCATGGTGACGGCGTGATCCTGTGGGTGGAGGGGCAGGGTAGCGTTGCCCTCAGTCGCTGGGCAACCCGCGTGCGTTCAGGTGTTCGACCAGGCGCCGGTGCAGCCGTTCAAGGTGCGCCAGATGGCGGCCGTGGCGGGCGGCAACGCGGCAGGCGTGGCCGAGCAGGTAGTGGATCTCGGTGCGTCGGCCCTGGCGCACGTCCTGGTACATGGAAGAGTAGTTCGCCGCCGTGGCCTGGATGACCCGTTCGACCTCGACCTGCAGGTCGGTGGCGGCTTCGGGCTGGCCGCAGTGCTGCAGCAGCTCGGCCAGCTCCGCGCACAGCGTGGCCACCTCGCAGTGATGCTCGGCCAGGCCGCCGTTGCGGCACGCATGCAGCACGGTCAGTGGGTTGATGGCGCAGTTGAGCGCCAGCTTGCGCCACAGCCGGGTGAGGATGTCCGGGGTCCACTGGTGCGGGATGCCGGCGTCGGTCAGGTCGTCGAGCCAATCGGGCGGCAGCGGGTTGGCCGGGTCGCCCAGCCAGTTGAAGCCATGCCCGGCAAAGTTCACCTGCCAGTCGGCTTCGCGAAACGCGCCCTCGGTGCTGGAGGCGAAGATGCAGCGTGCGTGGGGGACCTGGCTGGCGACTTCGTCCTGGCTGCCCAGGCCGTTCTGCAGCAGCACCAGCTCGGCATTGCGCGCCAGTCGGGGCGCCAGTTGCGCCACTGCCGCGGGCGCGTCGTAGGCCTTGCAGGCCACCAGCAGCCGGTGGATAGACGTGCCTGCATCGGCGGTTTCGGCGGGGATCGCGTGGCGCTGCGCCTGGCCGTTGTGTACCAGGCTCAGGCCGCCCGCCGCCTCGTAGGCGTGCAGGCGCGCAGGGTCGCGCAGGATCAGGCGGACCGCCTTGCCGGCCTGTGCCAGGCGGCAGGCCCAGAGGCTGCCCAGGCTGCCGGCGCCGAGAATATGCCAGGTGCTGCTCATCTGCGTTTCGCAACCGTTATAATGAACCCGCATTTTAACCGTCAAACCCGGCACGCTCCATCATGCTCTGCGACCAGGGGCCCATGAGCGTGCGTTTATTTTTTTGGAGAATGGATATGCCGTCGTTCGACGTGGTATCGGAACTGGACAAGCACGAAGTCACCAACGCCGTGGAAAACGCGGTCAAGGAGCTCGACCGCCGCTACGACCTCAAGGGCAAGGGCAGCTTCGAGTTCAAGGAAAAGGAACTGACCGTCAACCTCACCGCCGAGGCCGAGTTCCAGCTCGAGGCGATGATCGACATCCTCAAGCTGGCGCTGGTCAAGCGCAAGATCGACGTGCAGTGCCTGGAGGTCAAGGATGCCTTCGCATCGGGCAAGGTGATGAAGCAGGAAGCGACGCTGAAGGAAGGCATCGACAAGGAACTGGCCAAGAAGATCGTCGCCCACATCAAGGACGCCAAGCTCAAGGTCCAGGCCGCCATCCAGGGCGAGCAGGTACGTGTCACCGGCAAGAAACGCGACGACCTGCAGGAGGCCATCGCGGCCCTGCGTGCCAAGGAGTTCGGCATGCCGCTGCAGTTCAACAACTTCCGCGACTGATCCCCGTGTACCCGGAACCTTGGCGCCGTTTCGGCGTCCGAGGTTTCTGCGGCCGCTGAAACGATTGCGGCGCCACGCTTTCCCCGTTTTTTGCCGCCCGGCATCAGGAGACAACCTATGGATTTGAACGCTGAAGTGGATCAGCTGGTCAGGACTTCGCAGACCTGGATCCCGATGATCATGGAATATGGCAGTCGCCTGTTGCTGGCGCTGCTGACCCTGGCCATCGGCTGGTGGGTGATCAACAAGGTCACCTACCGCCTGGGCAAGCTGCTGGCCCTGCGCAACGCCGACCTGGCGCTGCAAGGCTTCATCAGCAGCCTGGCGAACATCATTCTGAAGATCCTGCTGGTGGTCAGCGTGGCCTCGATGATTGGCATCGAGACCACCTCGTTCGTGGCCGCTATCGGTGCCGCCGGCCTGGCCATCGGCCTGGCCTTGCAGGGCAGCCTGGCGAACTTCGCCGGTGGGGTGCTGATCCTGCTGTTCCGCCCGTTCCGCCTGGGCGACTGGATCGAGGCCCAGGGGGTCAGCGGTACCGTGGACAGCATCCAGATCTTCCACACGGTGCTGCGTACCGGTGACAACAAGACGGTGATCCTGCCCAACGGCAGCCTGTCCAACGGCATCATCACCAACACCAACCGCCAGCCGACCCGCAAGGTGGTGTTCGATGTGGGCGTGGACTACGAGGCCGACCTGCAGGTAGCGCGCAAGGTGCTGCTGGACCTGGCCAATGACCCGCGGGTGCTGCAGGAACCGGGCGCGCCCCAGGCGGTGATTTCGGCACTGGGCGACAGCTCGATCACCGTGTCGCTGCGAGCCTGGGTGAAGACGGCTGACTACTGGGACGTGATGTTCATGCTCAACGAGCATGCGCGCGACCGGTTGAAGGCCGAGGGCATCGACATCCCGTTTCCGCAGCGGGTAATCCGTGTGGTGCAGGAAGCGGCCGTGCAGTAACACGCCTCGAGCTCATCGCGGGTCAAGCCCGATCCCACAGGTACATCATGTGTCTGGAGACAGTGATGACCGCGTGGGAGCGCGGCTTGCCCCGCGATTCGGGTGCACCGATTACACTTGTTCACTTCTTGTTACTGTCCGACCTTTGCCTTTTCTGGCATACAGGCTGGCTGATTTTCCCTGCCAGGCCTTGCCATGCTTACCCCGCTGATAAACATCACCCCGTTCCGGGCATTCTGTTTCGCCATGACCCTGGCGTTGTTCGAATTGCTGACCTACCTGGCCAGCGACGTGGTGATGCCTGCCATGCCCACGGTGGTGGGCGACCTGAATGCCAGCCCCGAATTCATCCCCCATGCGCTGAACCTCTACCTGCTTGGCGGTGTGCTGCTGCAGTGGCTGATCGGCCCGCTGGCCGACCGCTACGGGCGGCGTCCGCTGCTGCTGTGGGGGTGCGCCATCTTCTGCCTGGCCTGCCTTGCCACCTACTGGGTCGAGGGCATCGAGCTGTTCAACCTGCTGCGCCTGTTGCAGGGTATCGGCCTGGGCTTTGTGGTCACGGTCAGCTACCCGGCCCTGAACGAAGCCTTCAGCGAGGCGGATGCGGTGCGCATGATGGCCCTGCTGGCCAACATCGCGCTGCTTTCGCCGCTGCTCGGCCCACTGGTAGGCACCGTGCTGCTGGAATGGGTCTCGTGGCGCTGGCTGTTCGTACTGTTCGCAGGGTTCGCCGTGCTGACCTGGTGCGCGCTGTACCGCTTCATGCCTGAAACCCTGGGGGTGGAGCGGCGCGACGGTACGCGCCTGGCCTTCCAGCCCATCCACCTGCTGCCCTTGCTGGCCGGTTACGGGCAACTGCTGGGCAACCGCCGCTTCGTTGCCGGCAGCGCTGCCCTGGGCCTGGTGGGCCTGCCGCTGATCGGCTGGATCGGTCTGTCGCCGGTGCTGCTGATTCATGACGAGGGCTTGAGCACCCTGGACTATGCACTGTGGCAATTGCCGGTGTTCGGCGGCCTGATTGCGGGCAACCTGATCATCAACCGCATTGCCGAGCGCTACAGCCTGCGCGCGCTGATCCGCAAGGCCCTGTGGCCGTATCTGATCGGCCTGGGCGCGGCCATGCTGGGCACCTGGCTGTACCCTTCGGTGTTCAGCCTGGTGGCGGGCATGTCGCTGTACGCACTGGGCCTGGGCATCGCCAACGCGGTGCTGTACCGCATGACGCTGTTCTCCAGCGAGCAGAGCAAGGGCCTGGTGTCGGCGATGCTGGGCATGATCACCATCGCCTTGCTGGGCCTGGGCGGCGCCTTGCTGGCGATGCTGGGGGCAGGGGCGAGCCTGTTGAGCTTCGCCCTGGCGGCAGGTTGCGCCGGGTTGCTGGCGCTGTGGCCGTTGCGCACGGTGCTGCAGGACGACGCCGAACTGGCGTCGCTGGCCTAGGCTCCGGGGCGCTCGGTGGTCTCGGGCTCCACGGGGGCCAGCTTGCCGCGCCGCAGTTCCTGGTGCCAGTGCAAGGCGATCAGGATCAGCGTTGGCACCCCGAGCATCGCGGTGATCAGGAAGAAGTCGTGATAGCCGTACTTCTCGACCATCACGCCTGAGTAGCCACCGATCAGGCGCGGCAACAGCAGCATGATCGAGCTGAGCAGGGCGTACTGGGTGGCCGAGAACTTCAGGTTGGTCAGGCTCGACAGGTAGGCCACGAAGGCCGAGGTCGCCAGACCCGAGCTGAAGTTGTCGAGCGAGATGGTCACCACCAGCATCTGCAGGTTCGGCCCCATGTCGGCGAGCATCAGGAACAGCAGGTTGGTCGCCGCCGAGGTCACACCGCCGATGAACAGGATCGGCAGGATGCCGAAGCGCACGATCAGCAGGCCGCCCATGCCGGCCCCGAACAGGGTCATGAACAGGCCGAAGATCTTGCTGACGCTGGCGATCTGGTCCTTGGTGAAGCCCTGGTCGATGTAGAACACGTTGGCCATCACGCCCATCACCGTGTCCGACATGCGGTAGGTGGCGATCAGCCCCAGCAGCAGCAGCGCCTGCCAGCGGTAGCGCACGATGAAGTCGTTGACCGGAGTCAGCACCGGGGCCAGCCCGCGTCGCCCCATGGACGACAGGCACAGCGTGGTGAGGGTGATGTAGAGGATCGCGCGCAGGAAGGCGCGGTCTTCAAGCAGCAGGTCGAGCAGGCTGGCGCCTTCGAACAGCACGCTGGCGAAATCGGTGTTGTACAGCTGGGTGAACATCGCCGGTACCGACACCAGCAGAATGATCAGCACGAAGACCGAGGCCAGCTGGTGGCCGAAGCCGTAGCGCGCCGCCAACAGCTGGGTACGCAGGGGGACGGGCGGCTCGCGCATCAGCAGGCTGGTGATCAGGGCGGGCACCATCAGCACGCCGAACAGCACATAGGTGCCGGTCCAGGCGCTGTGCTTGTAGCTGAAGCCGGTGGAGCCGAACCCTTCGGCAAAGAACAGCGCGCCCGCGGTGGCCAGCAGGGCGGCGACCCGGTAGCCGGCCATGTAGCTGGCGGCCAGGGCGGCCTGGCGCTGGTCGCCGGCGATCTCGAGGCGGTAGGCATCCACGGCGATGTCCTGGGTGGCCGAGGCGAAGGCCACCAGCACCGCCAGCGCGATCAGCCACGACAGGTGCTTCTGCGGGTCGCAAAAGCCCATGCCGACCAGGCCGATGACCACCAGGATCTGTGACAGCACCAGCCAGGAACGGCGTCGGCCAAGCTTGCCCAGCAATGGCAGGCGCCATTGGTCCAGCAGTGGCGACCATACCCACTTGAAGGCGTAGGCCAGGCCGATCAGGCTGGCATAACCGATGGTTTCACGGGCAACCCCGGCTTCGCGCAGCCATACCGACAGGGTCGAGAACACCAACATATAGGGCAGGCCGGCGGCAAAGCCGAGCAGCAACAGCACCAGGGTCGACGGGCTGGCATAGGCAGCGAGCGCAGCGCGCCAGGTTTTACGGGGCATGGGCCAACATCTGCCTCAAGTTTGCGAAAACAAAGCGCGCACTCTAACCGCTGTGCTCCATCGGGCGCCAGCCATGGCGCAACATATCCACACGATTGTTCCGGACGGTCACCCCTTCGGCCCGCAGGCGGGCCCGCTGCTCATCCCCGGAGGGCGTGCCAAGGGCCAGGCTCAGGCGTCCGCCGGCGCCCAGCACGCGGTGCCAGGGCAGGCGAGTGTCGCTCGGCAACTGGCTGAGGGTGCGCCCCACCCAGCGCGCCGCGCGGCCCAGGCCCGCGATGGCCGCCAGTTCACCATAGCTGACCACCTTGCCTGGCGGCAGTTGGCCCAGCACCAGGTAGAGCGCCGTCCGTCGGTCTTCTGCGCGCTGCTGCGCGTCGGTCAAGGCCGCGCTCATCGGGGCGTTGCGGGGCAGTGAAGGGGGCAGGGCGCACAAATACGAATTGAACTCATCGGCATTGGCTGGGTCAGTCCTTGTTCTGCTGGCGGGTATCTGGATAATGCCCGATTTTTCTGCGAACCCGAGTTTCTGTACTGCCTATGTATTCTAGAGCCTTGTTGTGCCTTGTGATGACCGGTGTCTGCGCCCCTGCGGTGGCCGATACCGTATGGATGAAGAACGGCGACCGGCTCAGCGGCAAGATCAAGGTCTTCGACGGTGGCAAGCTGGTGCTGCAGACCGAATACGGTGGCTCCATCGCGCTGGACTGGAAGAAGGTCAAGACCCTGGAGAGCGACCAGGAACTGCTGGTCAAGCAGGACGCCTACACCGGCGAGAAGGCCAAGTCGCTGCAGGCCGGTGAAGACGGCCAGGTGATCCTGGCCAATGGCGAGGCGCCCAAGGCGGTTGAACTGGCCAGCATCCAGCAGATCATGAAGCCCAAGCCGCTGGTCGAAGACATGCTGTGGAAGGGCAACATCGACCTGGCACTGGACTACAAGCGCGCCGAAACCGACAGTGACGACTACGACGTCGACTTCAAGACCACTGCCCGTCACGGTCGCTGGCGGCATAACGCCGAGGGCGAGTACAACCGCGAGACCAAGAACGACACGACAACCACCAACAACTGGAGCGCCGAATACGCGCTGGACCGCTTCATTACCGAGCAGTGGTTCTGGCAGGGGCGTCTGAACTACAAGCGCGACCACATCGAAGACCTGACCCGCCAGCGCACGGTCGGTACCGGCCCGGGGTACCAGTTCTGGGACGACGAGCTGGGCGCGTTCTCGCTGGGTTCGCTGCTCAACCGCACCGACTACGAGTACAGCGACGGCGGCAAGGACAATTTCTATTCGCTGGGCGTGAAGTGGGACTACAACCGCTACCTGATCGGCAAGTCGGTCGAGCTGTTCACCAACGGCGAGGTTGGCAAGCCGCTGGGCGGTGTGGCGGACTACAGCCTGGATGCCGAGGTAGGCCTGCGCTACAAGGTCACCGAATGGGCATCGCTGAACCTGAAGGCCGAGAAGGACATCATCAGCGGCACCAGCGACAGCGACCTGGACAAGACGCGCTACACCGTCGGCTTCGGCGTGGCCTGGTAAACCGCTTTCGCATTCAGGGGCCGGTGCCTGCAGGCCCCTTGGCAATCGCCACTGATAATGATTAGCTTGTCGCGATCACACCTTTCCCAGGAGCACCCCCGTGAGCGCGAAGGCTGCAAGGCAGGCAAGAGAGCTGCTGCTCAAGGAGTACCGTGGCGTACTCTCGACCCATTCCAAATCGATGCCCGGCTTCCCCTTCGGTTCCGTGGTGCCGTACTGCCTGGACGCCGACGGTAACCCGCTGATCCTGATCAGTCGCATTGCCCAGCACACCCACAACCTGCAAAAAGACCCCAAGTGTTCGCTGCTGGTAGGCGAGCGCGATGCCGAGGACGTGCAGGCGGTGGGTCGCCTTACCGTGATGGCCGAGGCCCACAAGCTGGCCGACCCCGAGGCCATCGAGGCCGCCGCCGGGCGCTATTACCGCTACTTCCCCGAATCGAGCCAGTACCACAGCGCCCACGACTTCGACTTCTGGGTGCTCAGGCCGGTGCGCCATCGCTATATCGGCGGCTTCGGCGCGATTCACTGGCTGGACGACGTGACCCTGGCCAACCCGTTCGCCGGCAAGGCCGAGGTGAGCATGGTCGAGCACATGAACGACGACCATGCCAACGCCATCGCGCACTACGTCGAGCTCAGCGGCCTGCCTGCCAGCGCACCGGCCTCGCTGGTAGGGATCGATACCGAGGGCATGCACCTGCGCATCGGCCAGGGCCTGCACTGGCTGGCGTTTCCAAGGTCTTGCAATACACCGATACAAGTACGCGAAGCCCTGGTTTTGCTGGCCCGCGCCGAACAGTGGCCTGATCGCGAGGCGGTCGAGGGTTGAAATTGCAACGGCCAGCAACCATTTAAGGTCGTACCTGCAAGGACATCTTGCGTAGAGGAACCCTTGATGCGTGCTTTTCTACTGCTGTTTCTGCTTTTCCCGGTGCTCGAGCTGTATGTGTTTTTCAAGGTCAGCACCGCGATCGGATTTTTCCCGGCGCTGCTGCTGATCATCGCGGGCTCGGCCCTCGGTGTGCTGGTGGTGCGGGTCGCGGGCCTTGCCACCGCGCTGCGTGCGCGGGCGAGCCTGCAGCGCGGCGAATTGCCGGCCGAAGACATGTTCCACGGCCTGATGCTGGCCCTGGGTGGCGGTCTGCTGTTGCTCCCCGGCTTCATCAGCGACGTGATCGGCCTGATCGTGCTGTTGCCGTTCAGCCGCCGGTTGCTGGCCAACAAGCTGCGCCAGCGCGCCGAAGCCCAGGCCATGCGTCAGCGCGCCTTCGGCGACGACCCGTTCAATGCGCCGCCCGGCGCACCGCGTCAGCCCAATGTGATCGAAGGCGAATACGAAAAGCGTGACCCGTGACGCGAGCGCTCGCCCGCGTAGCATGAAACGGCCCTTCGGGGCCGTTTTTCATTTGGCGCGCCGGCCTGCAAAAATTTTCATCGGCAAGCCTTGTAATCGCCTTGGCCGACCTCATGTATGGGTCACCGCAAGGTTTCTGGGCATTTGCCCCAGACAATACATGCGTGGCCCGCCCCGCGGTCCACGATCGGCTACGCCGAAAGCATCAACACGCCGGTAACGATACCGGCCGATGAAAACCACTATCAGGAGAGATCGACAATGAAGCTTCGTCCTCTGCATGACCGCGTCGTCATCCGTCGCAGCGAAGAAGAATCGAAAACCGCTGGCGGTATCGTTCTGCCAGGCTCGGCCGCTGAAAAACCCAACCGTGGCGAAATCGTCGCCGTGGGTACCGGCCGCATCCTGGACAACGGCGAAGTGCGCGCGCTGGCCGTGAAAGTGGGTGACAAGGTGGTTTTCGGCCCGTACTCGGGCAGCAACACTGTGAAAGTTGACGGCGAAGACCTGCTGGTAATGGCTGAGAACGAGATTCTCGCCGTTATCGAAGGCTGATCCGCTGGTTTCCCGTTACTCCAAAGTATTCAAGGATTAAACGATCATGGCTGCTAAAGACGTAAAATTCGGCGATTCCGCCCGTAAGAAAATGCTGGTTGGCGTCAACGTTCTGGCTGACGCGGTAAAAGCGACCCTGGGCCCGAAAGGCCGCAACGTGGTTCTGGCCAAGAGCTTCGGCGCGCCAACCATCACCAAAGACGGTGTTTCGGTTGCCAAGGAAATCGAACTCAAGGACGCCTTCGAGAACATGGGCGCCCAACTGCTGAAAGACGTGGCCTCCAAGGCTAACGACGAAGCAGGCGACGGCACCACCACCGCTACCGTTCTGGCACAGGCCATCGTCAGCGAAGGCCTCAAGGCCGTTGCTGCCGGCATGAACCCGATGGACCTCAAGCGCGGTATCGACAAGGCCACCATCGCCATCGTCAAAGAGCTGAAGAACCTGTCCAAGCCATGCGCCGATTCCAAGGCCATCGCTCAGGTCGGTACCATCTCGGCCAACTCCGACACCTCCATCGGTGAAATCATTGCCGAAGCCATGGAAAAAGTCGGTAAAGAAGGCGTGATCACCGTCGAAGAAGGCTCGGGCCTGGAAAACGAACTGTCGGTTGTAGAAGGCATGCAGTTCGACCGTGGCTACCTGTCCCCTTACTTCGTCAACAAGCCGGACACCATGGTTGCCGAGCTCGACGGCCCGCTGCTGCTGCTGGTCGACAAGAAGATCTCCAACATCCGCGAACTGCTGCCAGTACTGGAAGCCGTTGCCAAGGCCGGTCGTCCGCTGCTGATCGTGGCTGAAGACGTCGAAGGCGAAGCGCTGGCTACCCTGGTGGTCAACAACATGCGCGGCATCGTGAAAGTGGCTGCGGTCAAGGCACCTGGCTTCGGCGACCGCCGCAAGGCCATGCTGCAGGACATCGCCGTCCTGACCGGCGGTACCGTGATCTCCGAAGAAATCGGCCTGAGCCTGGAGTCGACCACCCTGGAGCACCTGGGCAACGCCAAGCGCGTGACCCTGTCCAAGGAAAACACCACCATCATCGACGGTGCTGGCGTTGAAGCCGACATCGAAGCACGCGTCAAGCAGATCCGTGCCCAGATCGAAGAGACTTCCTCGGACTACGACCGTGAAAAACTGCAAGAGCGTCTGGCCAAGCTGGCTGGCGGTGTTGCCGTGATCAAGGTCGGTGCCGGCACCGAAGTTGAAATGAAAGAGAAGAAAGCCCGCGTTGAAGACGCCCTGCACGCTACCCGCGCAGCCGTCGAAGAAGGCGTGGTACCTGGCGGTGGCGTGGCGCTGGTTCGCTCGCTGCAGGCCATTGCCGAGCTCAAGGGTGACAACGAAGACCAGAACGTGGGTATCCAGTTGCTGCGTCGCGCCGTCGAGTCCCCACTGCGCCAGATCGTTGCCAACGCCGGCGACGAGCCAAGCGTGGTAGTCGACAAGGTCAAGCAAGGTTCGGGCAACTTCGGTTACAACGCTGCTACCGGCGAGTACGGCGACATGATCGAAATGGGCATCCTGGACCCTGCCAAGGTGACCCGTTCGGCTCTGCAGGCCGCGGCCTCGATCGGTGGTCTGATGATCACTACCGAAGCCATGGTTGCCGATGCGCCTGAAGACAAGGCTGCCGGTGGCATGCCTGACATGGGCGGCATGGGTGGCATGGGCGGCATGGGCGGCATGATGTAAGCCAGCCTTACCCGCTTGAAGAAGAGCCCCGCCTTGTGCGGGGCTTTTTTATGTCTGGCAGAAACCCTTCGCCAGCAAAGCTGGCTCCTACAGACGTTCAGCGAATCCTGTAGGTGCCAGCCTGGCTGGCGAAGCGGCCAGTGACGGCTTGCGATACAACACCAGCCAGTAGCACCCCAACCCGATCAGCCAGCAGAACACTGCGGTCCACACATTGTGCGAAAAGAAGTGGGCGCCCTGCAGCATCCTGCCCACCGAAAACACCACCCCCAGGCCAAAGGCGAACACCAGCGCGGCCTTGGCCAGGCGTGGCTTGCGATCACGCAGGACAAAAAACAGCGCAAACAGGGTAAACCCCGTGGCCGCATGCCCGCCCGGCCAGCAGCGCCCTGGCTTGTCGGTGGCGGGGCGGGCCTCTAACAGCTTGCTGTAGGTTTCCTGGCCGCCGAATTCGCTCAGGCTCCAGGGGCACTGCACCGCCGTCGCGGCCTTGAGCGGCGTCACGAAGCCGGTCGACAGGCCCATCGCCAACACCAGGCAACCCAGTTCCCGGCGCCAGCTCTTGAGGCGCTGCAGCACAAAGCTGGCGGCAAAGCCGACGATGGCCAGTACCGCGAACAGGATGACCAGCTCCTTGGCGCGATCATGCAGGATGTCTTCGAGAAAATAGCTGTGACGACCGATGAACTGGCCCGCCTGCGGGTCGAACGCGAGGTTGGCCAGGGCCATGTCCAGGTCGGTCAGCTCCAGCAGGATCAGGCACACGGCGGTCAGCAGCGGAATGCCCAGGGCAATCCACAGGTTCAGCGGGCGGGACGCGGGCAAAGGGGGAGTGGCAGGCATGGCAGGGTCCAGGCAGGCAATGGAAACTGCCGATTGTGTGCCGCCGCGCCTACGCTATGTGTGAAGCTGGGGTGAAAAAAATGTCAGTTGCGATTAAATCCATGCGGCGCTGGCGGGGCCTGGACGATGGCCTTAAGCTGCGCCTGCCAAGCAGGCAAACGAGGACGGGGGAGAGGTACCGATGCGAATTCTACTGGTTGAAGACAACCGCGATATCCTGGCCAACCTGGCCGATTACCTGGGCCTCAAGGGCTACACCGTCGACTGCGCCCAGGACGGCCTGTCGGGCCTGCACCTGGCTGCCACCGAGCACTACGACCTGATCGTGCTCGACATCATGCTGCCCGGCATCGACGGCTACACGCTGTGCAAGCGCCTGCGCGAGGATGCCCGGCGCGATACCCCGGTGATCATGCTGACCGCCCGCGACCAGCTCGACGACCGCCTGCAGGGCTTTCGCTCCGGCGCCGACGACTACCTGCTCAAGCCGTTCGCCCTGTCGGAACTGGCCGCGCGCATCGAAGCGGTGCTGCGCCGGGCCCAGGGCGGTGGCCGGCGCAGCCTGAACGTCGGCGACCTGAGCTACGACCTCGACACCCTGGAGGTCACCCGCCAGGGCAAGTTCCTCAAGCTCAACCCGGTCGGCCTCAAGCTGCTTGCAGTGCTGATGCAGAAGAGCCCCCACGTGCTGCGCCGCGAGGTACTGGAAGAAGCCCTGTGGGGCGACGACTGCCCCGACAGTGACAGCCTGCGTAGCCACGTCCACCAGTTGCGCCAGGTGATCGACAAGCCATTCGACAAGCCCCTGCTGCATACCGTGCACGGTGTTGGCTATCGACTGGCCGAGGGTCGTGATGGAGTTTAAGCAAAGCCTTGCCCAGCGCATCATCATCGCCTTCGCGCTGATGAGCGCGCTGGTGGCCGGGGCCTTCGCCTTCGGCATCGTGGCCACCGTGCACCTGGTGGAAGAGCGCCTGATTTCCTCGGTACTGGGGGGCGACCTCAAGCGCATGCTGCTGATGGACAGCGTATCGGAGTGGAGCCACCGCCCGCGGCCCGACCAGTTGTTCTACTACAGTGGTGGGCGCGACGACTTCGACCTGCCCAAGGACCTGCGCCACCTCACCCCGGGGTTTCACGAAGTGTTTCGCGAGCACCTGTCGTACCACGCCATGGTCGAGGTGGTGGACGGGCGGCACTACGTGCTGCTGCAGGACCAGAGCGATTTCGAAGAACGCGAGCGCGTGCTGTTCGCCGTGGTGGTGGTGGGCTTCGTGCTCAGCCTGGCACTGGCGGTATTTCTCGGCTGGGTGCTGGCACGGCGGGTGATGGCCCCGGTGATCCGGCTGGCGCGCCAGGTGCGCCACCGCGACCAGTTGCTGGGCCTGGCGCCGCCCCTGGCGCCGGACTACGCGGCCGACGAAGTGGGGCAACTGGCGGTGGCCTTCGACGCCACCCTGGGGCGCCTGCGTGATGCACTGACCCGCGAGCGGCTGTTCACCAGCGATGTCAGCCATGAACTGCGCACGCCCCTGATGGTGCTGGCCAGCTCGTGCGAGCTGCTGCTGGAGAACCCGGCCATCGACAATCGCGCCCGCGCCCAGGTCGAACGCATTTCGCGGGCCACCGAAGAAATGCGCGAGCTGGTGCAGACCTTCCTCATGCTCGCCCGCGCCCAGCGCGACGAGGGTGCCGTCGCTTCGCGGGCAAGCCTGCGTGAGGTGGGCAACGAACTGATCGGCGTCTGGCGCGACACCATCGAGCAGAAGGGGCTGACCCTCACCTACCACTACACCGGCGCGCTGCCCACCCTGTACAACGCCACGTTCCTGCAATCGGTGATGGGCAACCTGCTGCGCAATGCGGCGCACTACACCGACCAGGGGTACATCCGCCTCACCCTGGAGCCCGATGGCTTCACCGTCGAGGACAGCGGCGTGGGAATTCCCGAGGAGCATCGCGAGGCCATGTTCCAGCCGTTCGTGCGCGGCGGCGAAAAGCGCGGGGAAGGGCTCGGGCTGGGCCTGTCGCTGGTGCAGCGGATCTGCGAGGACCAGGGCTGGAGCGTCAGCCTGAGCGCCGCCGAACCCCATGGTTGCCGGTTCCATGTGAAATTGGGCACGGCTGGGTCGCAGTCCTCCGGAAACACCTTGTAACTTAGCGACGCAACCTGACATTTTTTTCACGTTCGCATGACCTGACGCCAACGTCGCCCTGCTTAAGGTAGGCGGCATTGGAGTCAGGAGATGCACCATGCGCAGTCCCATCAAGCTCAAGTTTTCCGAAAAGTACGACGAGCAGCACGCTCAACAGTACCTGCACAAGCACCAGGACGGCATTGCCCGCCGCTTGTCCCACCAGCGTGACGAGCAATTGGCCCGGCGTGCCCTGGCGCTGGCCGGGGAGCCTGGCCTGGTGCTGGACCTGCCCAGCGGTGCCGGCCGTTTCTGGCCGCTGCTGGCCGAAAAGGCCAACCGCGTGATCATCGGCGCCGACAATTCCGCCGCCATGCTGCAGATCGCCTGCGGGTCGCAACCGGCAGAAGTGGTCAAACGGGTACGGCCCTTGCAGACATCAGCCTTCGCCATCGATCTGCCGGACAACGCGGTAGACAGCATTTTCTGCATGCGGCTGTTCCACCACATTGGCGAAGCGGCCCATCGCAAGGCGATTCTTTCGGAGTTTCAACGGGTTAGCCGCGATAGCGTGATCATCTCGTTGTGGGTGGACGGCAACATCAAGGCCTGGCGGCGTAAACGCCTGGAAGCACGCCGTAACAACGGGCAGGCCGATGGCAGTTACCAGAACCGTTTTGTGTTACCAGCTGCTACGGTTGAACAGGAGTTCGAGGCCGCAGGTTTCCGTATTCAGGAACGAATGGACTTTTTGCCGTTCTATGCGATGTGGCGAGTTTACGTATTGCGCAAGGGGTGAAGGAATGGCTGTGGAAGGAACGGGCGGTACGGCGGTCTCGGATCAATTCGATTACTTCTGGCAGCGCCAGGGCGAATGGGTGGAGGCACCCAACCAGCGGCGTGGCGGCGAAAGCGGCGTGCAGCGCCTGAGCGACGAGACGGGCCATCTGCTGTATGCCAAGCGCCAGGTCGGGCATATCTACCGCAGCCTGTTGCACCCTTTCGGTCGCCCCACGGTATTGCGTGAGTTCGCTGCCCTGAGCAGTTTCGAGCAGTTGGGCGTGCGGGTGCCGCATATCGTCTATTGCGGCGTGGAGCGCGATGCCCAGCACCAGTGGCGGGCGCTGCTGGTCAGCGAGGCGCTGGATGGTTTCGAGGAGATCGACCTGTGGTACGCCGGCGGCGGGCGCGAGCAGCACGGCGAGGCGCTGCACGACCGGGTGCTCGAGGACCTGGCCGGCAACCTGGCGCGCATGCACCGCGGGCACTGGCAGCATGGCTGCCTGTACAGCAAGCATATTTTCGTGAAGGTGACCGGCGAGGGCGCGGATGCGCGTGCCGAGGTCGCCTTGCTGGACCTGGAGAAGTGCCGCCGGCGCATCAGCTGCCAGCGTGCGGCCGCCAATGACCTGAAGCAACTGCGCCGCCATTCGTCGTGGAACGATGCGGACTGGAAGAAGTTGCTCTACTTTTACGAAGTGGCGTTTGGCAGCGCTGTCAAAGGTTTAGAGCAATGAAACTAGAAATAGCACGAGGTTTGTTTCTGCTTGTGGCGTTGGCGGTGGCTTCGGTGGCTTTCGCCGCGTGGGAGGAGCCGCGTCCGCAGGTGCTCAGTTCCATCGACCTGGGCGCGCAGTGCCCGCTGCCGCGGACGGCCAAGCCGGTCGTCACGGCGCAACCGGACCATGACCTGCTGTTGTTCCTGTTCGGCATGAGCCGGGGGCTGCGCTCCAACGGGTGATGAAGTGTATCGGCGCGGGTCAAGCCCGCTCCCACAGGGTTGCAGTGATCCTTGTGGGAGCAGGCTTGACCCGCGATGCGTTCAACTCGATTCCAGCGCCGTACTTGGCATTTCCTTCCTGGCCAGCAACGTATACACGCACGGCAACACGAACAACGTGAACAGCGTGCCCACCGACATCCCGGTGGCGATCACCATGCCGATGTCGAACCGACTCACCGCCCCGGCGCCCGTCGCCAGTATCAGCGGCACCATGCCGAATACCATCGCCGCCGTGGTCATCAGCACCGGCCGCAGGCGTATCGCTGCCGCTTCCTCTACGGCATCCCGCGCATTCAGCCCCTTGTGCAGGCGCAACTGGTTGGCGAACTCGACGATCAGGATGCCATGCTTGCTGATCAGCCCGATCAGCGTCACCAGCCCCACCTGGGTGTAGATGTTCATGCTCGACCACCCCAGAAACAGCGGGATCAATGCTCCACAGATCGACAGGGGCACCGTCACCAGGATCACCAGCGGGTCGCGGAAACTCTCGAACTGCGCCGCCAGCACCAGAAAGATGATCGCCAGCGCCAGGCCGAAGGTCACCCACAGCGCACTGCCTTCCTGCACGAACTGACGTGCCTGCCCGCTGTAGTCGAAGGCGAAGCCTGCCGGTGCCTCCTGCTGGGCGATGCTGCGCACCGTCTCCAGGGCCTCGCCCATGCTCACCAGCGGGAAGCCCTGGATGATCGCCGAGTTCAGCTGCTGGAACTGGTTGAGCTGGCGCGGCCGCGCGCGGTCGCTGACGCTGATCAGGGTCGACAGGGGCAGCATCCGGCCCTGCTCGTTCTTCACGTAGTAGTTGTTCAGCCAGCCGGGGTTGTCGCGGTAGGCCTGCTCGACCTGGGCGATCACCTTGTAGCTGCGCCCCTCGATGGTGAAGCGGTTGATCTCGGCCTCGCCCAGCAGCGTGGCCAGGGTGCCGCCCAGGGCATCCATCGACACCCCCATCTGCGCCGCCTTGGCCCGGTCGATATCTACCACCACCTCCGGCTTGTCGAATGCCAGGTCGATGTCCAGGAAGGCGAACTTGCCCGAGGCCTGGGCGCGGTCCTTGACCCGTTGCGCCACTTCCAGCAACGACACGTAGTCATTCGGCGTGTTGATCACGAAGGCGAATGGCAGGCCTTCGCCGGTGCCCGGCAGGGAGGGCAGGTTGAAGCCGAAGATCTGCAGGCCGCTGATGGTCGCCAGCTTGGCCTGCACCTCGGGCAGCAACTCCATCTGGGTGCGGCTGCGCTGGTTCCACGGCTTGAGCAGAAAGCCGCCGATGCCCGATTGCACGCCGTTGAAGCCGTTGATCTGGAACGAGGAGTAGTACTCGGGGAATGACTTGAAGATCGTGATGAACTCGTCGGTGTAGGCGTTCAGGTAATCGAGGTTGGCCGGTTGCGGGGCGGTGGCCATCATGAAGATGATGCCCTGGTCTTCGTCCGGGGCCAGCTCGTTCTTGCTGAACATCAGAAACACCGGGATCAGGCACAGCACGATCAGGGCGAACACAATCACCACCGGCCGGGTCTCGAGGGTGCCGTGCAAAAGCGTCTGGTAGCGGCGCTTGAGCCGCTCGAACAGCTGGTCGAGACGATGGGCCAGGCCGCTGGGGTTCTGCTCCGGGCGCAGCAGCAGGGCACACATCATCGGCGACAGGGTCAGCGCGACAATGCCGGAAATCACCACGGCCCCGGCCAGGGTCAGGGCGAACTCCTTGAACAGGGCCCCGGTGAGGCCCTCCAGGAAACCGATGGGGGCGTACACCGCCGCCAGGGTGATGGTCATCGAGACCACCGGCATGGCGATCTCCCGGGCGCCTTCCAGCGCGGCGTCGAACGGCGTCTTGCCCTCCTCGATATGGCGGTGGATGTTCTCCACCACCACGATCGCATCGTCCACCACCAGGCCGATGGCCAACACCATCGCCAGCAGCGTCAACAGGTTCAGCGAGTAGCCCATCAATTGCATGAAGAACAGCACGCCGATCATCGACAGCGGGATGGTGATCACCGGGATCAGCACCGAGCGCAGCGCGCCGAGAAACAGGAACACCACCACGATCACGATCAGCACCGCCTCGACCAGGGTCTTGACCACCTCGTCGATGGAGGCCTGGATGAACAGCGTGGCGTCATAGGCGATGGAGGCCTTGAGGTTGGGCGGCAACTGCGCTTCCAGCTCCGGCATCAGCTTGCGCACCTCCTTGATCACGTCCAGCGGGTTGGCGGCCGGGGTGGCCTTGATGCCGATGTACACCGACGGCGTGCCGTCGAACGAGCTGACCGTGTCGTAGTTCTCCGCGCCCATCTCCACCCGTGCCACATCGCCCAGCAGCACGCGGCTGTCGCCCTTGGTCTTGAGCGGGATGGCGGCGAAGGCTTCGGCCGACTTGAGTTCGGTGGTGGCGTTGATGCTGGTGACCACGTACTGGCCCTTGACCTCGCCGGCGGCGGACAGGAAGTTGTAGCGGCGCACCGCGGCAGTCACATCGCCGGCGCTCAGGCCGTAGCCGGCCAGCTTCACCGGGTCGATCCACAGGCGCATGGCGAACACCTGGTTGCCGAGGATCTCGGCTTCGGCCATGCCGGGCAGGGTGGCGAGCTTGGGCTGGATCACCCGCGACAGGTAGTCGGTGATCTGCGGGTTGCTCAGCTCCTTGCTGTAGAAGCTGATGTACATCAGCGCCGAGGCATCGGCGGCTTCCTTGCTCAGCACCGGGTCCTCGGCGTCCTGGGGCAGCTTGTTCTTGACCTCGTTGGCCTTGGCCAGCAGCTCGGTGAACAGCCGGTCGCTGTCGGAGCCGATGCGCGCGTAGATCGAAATCACCGAAAAATTCTGCCGGCTCACCGAGGTCATGTAGTCGATGCCTTCGGCACTGGCCAGGCTCTGCTGCAGGGGCTGGGTGATGTAGCCCTGGATGGTTTCGGCGTTGGCCCCTGGGTAGGCGGTGGTCACCGTGATCAGGGCGTTTTCCATTTGCGGGTACTGGCGGATCGGCAGTTTGCTCCAGGCCTGGAACCCCAGCAGCACGATCAGCAGGCTGACCACGCTGGCCAGCACCGGGCGACGGATGAACGGGTCGGTAAAGGCCATGGCGGTTCCTTGGTCAGTCGGCGCCGGGCTGGCTGGTCGGTTCGGCTTGCAGGGTCTTGTCGGCGCTCAGGGTGACGGCAGCGCCCTGGGTCAGCTTCAACTGGCCGGCGGTGACCACCGTTTCGCCGGGCGTGAGGCCCTTGGCGATCACCACCAGGCCGTCGCGGCGCTCGCCGGTCTCGACGAAGCGCCGCTCGGCGATCAGTTGCGGCTGGCCATCGGCCGTGGTCTGCACCTTGCCGTCTTCGGACTTTTGCGGCACGGCGACATACACCGAGTTGCCATAGAGGGTGTAGGTGACGGCGCTCTGCGGCACCACCACCGCGTTGCGCGGGTTGGGCAGCAACACCTGCAGGCTGGCGAACATGCCCGGCAGCAACGTGCCGTCGGGGTTGGCCAGGGTGGCGCGCACCTGCAGGTTGCGGGTGGTGTCGTCGACCTTGGGGTTGATCGCGCTGAGGGTGGCGGTGAAGCTGCGATGCGGGTAGGCGGCCACCGAGACCAGCGCCTGCTGGCCGAGGCTGAGGTTGGGCAGCGCCTGTTCCGGCACGAAGAAGTCGACATACAGGCTGCTCAGGTTCTGCAGGGTGGCGATCACAGTGCCGCTGGCCAGGTAGCTGCCCAGGTCGACCTGGCGGATACCGATGGTGCCGGTGAACGGCGCGTTGATGCTCTTTTTCGCCAGGGATGCCTTGAGTTGCGCCACTACCGCCTGGTTGCGCAGCAGTTGGGCGCGCAGGCGGTCGAATTCGCCCTTGGAGATGGCCTGGCTGCCGACCAGCTGGCTGCCTCGCTGATAATCCACCTGGGCCAGCCCGAGGTCGGCCTGGGCGGTGCCGAGCAGGGCCGTCTCCACGTCGCTGTCCAGCTGCAGCAGCAGTTGCCCGGCCTTGACCTGCTGGCCGGATTCGAAGTGCAGGGCCTTGACCGTGCCGGCGATCTCCAGGCTCAGGTCCACCCCTTGCAGGGCCTTGAGGCTGCCCACGGCGGGCAGGCGGCTTTGCCAGGGCTGCTCGCGCGCCTCGGCGGCGGCAACGCTGACCGGCGGCTTGGGCGCGGAGAACTGCTGGATCTGGCGGTAGATGGACAAGCCCTTGTAGCCGCCCAGGGCCAGCACCAGCAGCAGGACGATACCCAGCATGATGAGCATGCGACGGCGCAGCATGGACCAGCTCCCTGGAGGCGTTGTTGCGCAAGTCTAGTCGGTCGCGGCGCAGGGGGCGGTGTGCTGGTTCGGTATATTTTATGTTGTCTGTACCGACGTCATCGCGGGTCAAGCCCGCTCCCACAAGGTTCCAGGTGTTCCCTGTGGGAGCGGGCTTGACCCGCGATTGCTATATCAGATCAGGTGCAGATGGTTGTCCCACAACCCCGAAGGCAGTTGCAGCGGTTGCCCCACCAGCGCTGTCTTGCGGCAGTCGTACAGCCGGCAACGCCCTTGCCCGGAGGTCACCACAAAGCCATCGGCCACTGCGCCCACGCCCGCGCAGTCCGGCATCGGCGCATCCAGCTTCACCTCGGCGCTGTCCAGGTCCCAGATGAACAGGCGGTTGGCCCGTGGCGCGGTCATCGCCACCAGTCGCAGCTCGCTGTGCACCGCCACGCTGGCGGTGTACTGGGCCATGGACTGCAACTGGCGCTCCGGCACCGGGAAGGCCACGAACGGCTGCCCCGGACGCTTGATCGCCAGCAATTCGGCGGTTTCTTCCGAGCCGCCCATGAACTGCTGGCACGCCAGCACGGTGCCGTCGTCGGCAATCGCCAGGTGGCGCACGCTGTTCATCTGCTGGCTCAGGGTTTCCTTGCTCAGCAGGGTGCCGTCGCGCTGCATCAGCACCAGGCTGGGCTGCATCGCATCCAGGTTCATCTCCACCCGGCTCTCGGCTTCGGTGCGGATACCGCCATTGGCCACCACCAGGGTCTCGCCGTCAGGCAGCCACGACACCTGGTGCGGGCCGATGCCGTGGGTCGGGATTTCCGAATGATGGGCCAGGCGTTCGCCTTCGAAGCGGTACACACCCAGTACGCCACGGCCCGGGTCGGTGGTGTCGTTCTCGGTGGCGTACAGCCATTCGCCACCCTTGTGGATCACCGCGTGGCCATAGAAGTGCCGGTTCGGCTGCGAGGCCAGGGTCTGCAGCAGGCGCCCGTCGCGCAGGTCGATCAGGTAGCTCTCGGTGCCGGGGCGGCGCGCCACGAACAGCGCGATCGGCCGCTCGGGGTGGTTGATGATGTCGTGGCAGCGCAGTTCGACCTGGGTGGCGAACACCTGGGTGCCGTCCAGGCGATAGCCCACGGCATAGTGCTTGCCGTCGGCATCGTCACGGGCCGACAGCAGCAGTGGCTGCTGGCCCTTGCTGCGCCACAGGGTCCAGCCACCCAGGGTCAGGGCGCTGAGCAGCACGCTACCGAGTTTGAGGGCCTGGCGTCGCAACATGATCAGTCACCGTCGTTGGCATTGAAGCCCAGCTGGATGTTCAGCGCCTTGGCCAGTTCACCTTCATGCAGGCGGTGAACCACGTTCAGGCTGTCGTAGAAGGCGTTCAGTTGCTCGCGGCCGGCATCGTCCTGGAGCATTTCGCCCAGGGGCCGATCGATTGCCTTCAGTTGCTTGAGGGCATCAGCATAGGCCGCGTCGATCTTGTCGGCCAGGGCCTTCTGGTCCTTGCCCAGCAGGCCGCGCAGGCCCTGGTTGTCGACCCCGACCCACACGGTCTGGGCGGCGATCAGGCTGGCTTCCAGGCTCTTGAGCGAGGAGTGGCTGCGCCAGGCTTCAGCCTGCAGCGGCTGCGGGATGCCCTTGCTCAGGCGACCCATCGGCGTGCCGAGCTTCTTCTTCAGGGTGTCCAGCGCGGTGACCTGGGCGCGCAGCAGGTCGGCGATCGCCTCATGGGAGTCGGCGTAGCGCTGGTTGGGGAACTTGGTCATCTGCGCCAGCATGCCGTTGGTGCTGTTCCAGCCTTTGAGGATCTCTTCGGCGAGGTTCTTCTGGTGTTCGCCGATGGCCACCAGCAGCGGGCAATAACGGGCCTTCTGTTCGGCGGTGGCGACGTCCGGCTTGCTGTCGAACAGGATGTACTCGTAGGCCGACAGGCCACGCACCACGACGCTGGACTTGGCCACGGTCTCGGCATCCACCGGCTTGTCGCCGTTGACCAGTTGCTCGACCTGACGGCCCACCAGGTTCTTCTTGTCGGGCCAGAACTGCACCTGCCAGGCGCGGTTGCCCTCTGCCAGCGGGCCGATCAGCAGCGGTTGCAACTCGGCCCAGGCTTTTTGTGCGTGCAGGAAGTCGGCGCGTGCGGTGGCCAGGTCGGCCTTGCCTTCGCAGAAGGCCAGGGCGCTGACGGCCAGCTGGCGGTCGGCTTCGACCCAGCGGCTGTAGGTCGGCAGGATCACCTGCTTGGCGATCGCGGCAGAGGTCACGGCCTGCGGGTCCTGCGGCGAGCAGGCGCCCAGGGCGATGGCGGCGAGGCTGGTGAACAACAGCTTGGGACGGAACATGTCCGGCTCCTTCTCTAGAGTGAGTTCAGGAACGCCAGCAACGCGGCGCGTTGCTCGGCATTGAAGGTCAAGACGTGCTGGCGCGCAGGCTCGGCTTCGCCGCCGTGCCAGAGCACGGCCTCGAGCAGGTTGCGGGCGCGCCCGTCATGCAGAAACTGGGTATGACCACTGACGGTCTGGTTCAGGCCGATGCCCCACAGCGGCGCGGTGCGCCAGTCCTGGCCACCGGCGGCGAATTCGCTGCGGTTGTCGGCCAGCCCCGGGCCCATGTCGTGCAGCAACAGGTCGCTGTAGGGGCGGATGGTCTGGTTGGCCAGCTCCGGTTCGGCGGCATTGGCCGAGGTGGTGAATGTGGGGGTGTGGCAGCCCTGGCAGCCGGCCTGGAAGAACAGGTTCTTGCCAGCCAGCACCTGGGGCGAATCGACGTCCTTGCGTACCGGCACCGCCAGGTTGCGGGTGTAGAACAGCACCAGGCGCAGGATGTTGTCGCTGACCTCCTGCTCGCCATCGGCGCCGTTGCCATTGGGCTGGGCCAGGCAATCGAGCTGCGCCGGGGTGCAGTCGTCGCGCGGCACCAGGCTGCTGGTCAGGCCCATGTCGCTGGAGAACGCATGGGCGTTCTGCTGGTTGAGGTTGGGTTGCCCGGCCTTCCAGCCGAAGCGGCCAAGTACCTGCTTGCCCTGGGCGTCGTCCCATACCAGGTTGGGCCGGCCACGAATGCCGGTGCCGTTGCGCCCCTCGGGGTCGGCGTTGGCCAGGATGGCCTCATCAGGGATGGCCTCGAGCAGGCCCAGGCCGATCATCGGCGGCGCGACGCGTGCCGAGAAGCGTGTGTCGGGGTGCATCGGGCCGTAGCCAAGCTGGGTGATCTGCAGCTGCGGCTTGCGCAGTTCGACCTGGGTGCCGTCCTTGAAGGTTACGTTCACCGGGGTGTAGCTGACCCGCACCTTGCCCTCGGGGGCCACGCCGGGCACGGCCATGTCCTGCAACTGCCCGCCATAGACCGGCTCGGGCACGATGCCCAGTTGCTCGATGACCTTGGCGTATTCGGGCTGGTCGGGGATCGACAGGCGCACCAGCATCGATACCGCGTTTTTGGCGCCCTCTGCGGGCGGGTGCCCGCGCCCGTCGCGAATATGGCAGTTCTGGCAGGCGTTGGTGTTGAACAGCGGGCCCAGGCCATCGCGCGCGGTGGTGGTGGACGGGGCGATCACCCACGGGCTGCGGAAGAAGCTGTTGCCCACGCTGAAGTCCAGGCGCTGGCTCGGGGTGAGGTTGGCCGAGGGCATGGAGTAGGCGTTGCGGTCGCGCTTGTTCACGGTGGTGCTGCCACCGGCACGCGCCTCGCCAGGTTCGGCCTTGGTGAAACGCGGGGCGTCGTCACAGGCGCTCAGGGCCAGGGCCAGTAGCAGGGGAAGGGCGCGGTGAAGCGGAGCGGGCATCGAGAATCCTGAATGGCTAGCGTAAAACCGGCGTGCAAGCTTAGCAGGCGCGGGGGATATGAATAAGAGGGATTTGCGTTTGCTGGATGAAATCTGCTTCAGCTTCCAGCGAAGAGGTCCCACAAAAAAGGCGACCCGAAGGCCGCCTCTGTTTCAGCACGCTACCACTCAGAACTCGTGGTCAGCGGTGTCCGGGTTCAGGTCGGTGATGCCCAGTTTGCCCGCAGCCTGTTCGATGGCACCGGTCTGCTTGACCAGCGCGGCGATGGCGTCACGCACGATCTGGTTGCCCGCAGCGTTGTCGGCAGCGATCAACTGGTCGTAGTGCTCACCCTTGAGGGCGTGGTCGACCATCACCTGGATCTTCGCCTCGGTAGCTTCCAGATCGGCCTTCAGGGTGTTGTCGGTGGCCGGATCGACCTTGGCCACCAGCGACGACAGGCTCGGGCCGCTCAGCTTGGTGCCGTCGGTGCGGGTGTACTCGCCCAGGTAGACGTTGCGGATACCCTTGGCGTCGTAGAAGTGCGAGTAGTGGGTGTTGTCGCTGAAGCAGTCCTGCTCGTCCTCAGGCGAGTTGGCTTCCAGCGAGACCTTCATGCGCTCGCCCGCCAGTTCGCCCAGCGACAGGCTGCCCATGCCGAACAGCATCTTGCGCAGGCCGTTGGCGACAGGTTCTGCCTCCAGGGTGGCGCGATAGTTGTCGGCCACTGCCGGCTTCCAGTTGCCGACCATTTCTTCCAGGTCGTTGACCAGCAGCTGGGTCACGGCCTTGAGGTAGGCACGACGACGCTCGTTGTGACCGCCGGTGGCGCCTTCGCCTTGCAGGTAGTCCGAGGCAGGGCGGTTGCCGGCGCCCGGGCCGGTGCCGTTGAGGTCCTGGCCCCACAGCAGGAATTCGATGGCGTGGTAGCCGGTGGCGACGTTGGCTTCCGAACCGCCCAGCTCGTTCAGGCTGGCCAGCTTCTCGGGGGTCAGGTCCTTGACGTCGACCTTGTCTTCGCCCACCTGGATCTCGGTGTTGGCGATGATGTTGGCGGTGGCGGCCGGGTTGCCCAGGGCGTGTTCATAGCTCTTGTCGACGTAGTCGATCAGGCCTTCGTCCAGCGGCCAGGCGTTCACCTGACCTTCCCAGTCGTCGATGATGGTGTTGCCGAAGCGGAACACTTCGCTCTGCAGGTACGGTACACGGGCGGCTACCCAGGCAGTCCTGGCGGCGGCCAGGGTGTCGGCGTCGGGCTTGGCAAGGAAGGCATCGACTGCGGTCTGCAGGGTCTTGGCGGTGCTCAGCGAGTCGCTGTACACGGCATACACCATCTCGGCGTAGTGCTTGACCACCGCCTGGGCGGCGGCTTCGTCGACGGCCCCGGACGCCTGGGTGGTGCTGGCGGCAGCAGGTGCGGCGGCCTGTGGTGCGGCGGCCTTGTCCTTGTCATCGCCGCAGCCGGCGAGGGAGATGGCAATGGCCAGCAGACTGGCGGTGGCCAGAGGCATACGAATCATGGGCTATTCCTGCGTCGAGAGGTTGAACAGGCGTGCAGCCGCACGCAAAGGTGCAACATAATGCGAAAGATATGCATTTTCTGTAAAGAGGTTGCCACGTAAAAATTCAAATGCTGTTCACGCTGCCCTTGGCGGCAGCGTCACTCACAGAATCGATACCTGGTTGCGTTGCGCTGCTTTGAGGAAGGCGGTCAGCTCGCGTGCCGGCAGCGGCTTGCTGTAGTGGTAGCCCTGACCTTCATGACAGCCCTGGGCAATGATGTAGGCTTCCTGCTCGGCGGTTTCCACGCCCTCGGCGATCACCTGCATGCCCAGGCTCTTGCCCAGCTGGATGATCGCGCGAACGATGGTGGCGTCGTCGTCATCGTCGAGCAGGTCCTGCACGAAGCTCTTGTCGATCTTGATCTTGTCCAGCGGCAGCGACTTGAGGTAGCTGAGCGAGGAATAGCCGGTGCCGAAGTCGTCGATCGCGATCAGCGCGCCGGAGCGGCGCAGGCTCAGCAGGTGCTGGGCGGCAGTGCTGATGTCTTCCATCAGGCCGGTCTCGGTCACTTCCAGTTCCAGGCTGCGCGGCGGCAGGCGGTAGATCTGCAGCAGGTTGTTGACCACCCGGGGCAGCTCGCTGTGGTGCAGCTGCACGGTCGACAGGTTGACTGCCATGCGCAGGTCGCTGAAGCCCTGGTCGTGCCATTCGCGCAGTTGCCGGCAGGCCTGGTCGAGCACCCATTCGCCGATCACGATGATGTTGCCGTTCTGTTCGGCCAGCGGTATGAACTGATCGGGCGGAACCATGCCCAGCTCCGGGTGCTGCCAGCGCAGCAGCGCCTCGACGCCCACCACGCGGTGGTCGCGGTAGCTGATCTGCGGTTGGTAAACCAGGTACAGCTGATTGCGCGGCAGGGCTTCGCGCAGGTCCTTTTCCAGCTCGCGGCGCCGGCGCATCTCGCTGTCGACGCTGGCGATGTAGAACTGATAGCGGTTGCGCGAACGGCTCTTGGCCAGGGTCATGGTCTGTTCGGCCTTTTGCAGCAGCTTCTCGGTGCTGTCGCCGTCTTCGGGGAACAGGGTGATGCCGATGGTGGCGCGCAGGCGGATCTCCTGATGGTCCAGGGCGAACGGCGCTTCCAGGTCATCGAGAATGCTCTGGGCCAGCTCGGCGGCCTCGTAGGGTTGTTCGATGTCGGCCTGCACCAGCGCGAACTGGTCGCCGCCCAGGCGGGCGAGGGCACCCAGGCGACCGCTGTGGGCACGCAGGCGGTCGGCCAGGGCCAGCAGCAACTGGTCGCCGGCCTGGTAGCTGAATTGTTCGTTGATGCCCTTGAAGTCGTCCAGGCCTACGCACAGCACCGCAACCCGGCGCTGGAGGCGCCCGGCATCGACCAGGATCTTGTCCAGTTGCTGTTGCAGTTGCTGGCGGTTGGGCAGGCCGGTGAGAAAGTCGTACTGGGCCATGCGCAGCAGGCTGTTCTCGGCCTCGTGGCGCAGGTGGGTATTGCGTTCGATGGACGCCAACAGTTGGTTGGCGGTGTTCACCCACAGGCCCAGTTCGTTCTTCTCGTGGCCCTTGAGCAGCGGCAGCTGATGCTGGCTGGGGCGGTCGGGGTTGATCTGGGTGAGGTTCTCGATGAGCTTGGACAGTGGCTTGGTCAGCAGCCAGTGGTAGACCAGGTACAGCACCAGCCCCATGGCCAGGGCGCGGAGCACGCCGGCAATGAAGATGATCACCGAATTGACCACGAAGCCCTGGCCGTAGGCGCCGGTATCGAGGGTGATGCTCAGGTCGCCGTAGTATTCGCTGTAGGGCGCGCGGCCGACGAGCTGGGTGGTGTAGGTGCGTTCCTGGCCGAGGATCAGGTCGGTGAGCCAGCGGGTCGGCAGTTCCTGCAGAGGGCGCGACTTTTCTGCCAGCATGGTTTCGTTGGGGTGGCCGATGGAGGCCATGCGCACGGACTCATCCTGGAACAGCCCCTCGATGACCTGCATGCCCATTTCGCGGTCCAGGCTGTATACGGCCTGGGTGGAAGGGTCGCGGAACATGTCGAGGATTCGCTGGGCGTCGTTGGCGACAGCCTGGCGGGTCTTGTAGGCATCGAAGACGATCTGCGCACAGCTGAGTACCACGCCCACGGCCAGTGCCGAGAGCAGGACCACTCTGAGCAACTTGACCGACAAGCTGTTTTTGAGTTCCAGCTTCAATGGGGTTTCCTTAATCCATGCGCATGGCATCATTTTGCCATCATCTGTGGCAATCCACTATCGGCCGTTGGCAGGATTCATGATCCAGCGGTCACTGTATCGGTTGCCCGGCCTTGCGACTTGAGCGATGTACGACAAGTTTCCCAACGATTGATGTTAGCGCGGTATGGGGGGGCAGCAAGAGAGGGTGTTGGTGAAATTGGTTAAAAAAGGTTGGTGGGTGGGGTTTTGCTCTTTGCCGCTTTTTCGGCATAAAAAAACCCGGCCTGAGCCGGGTTTTTTCAGAAGCAGCACTTATGCAGTGAAGGTCTTGCCTTCGAACTGCTCAGCCACGAACTTCCAGTTGACCAGGTTCCAGAACGCCTCGACATACTTCGGACGCACGTTACGGTAGTCGATGTAGTAGGCATGCTCCCACACGTCGCAGGTCAGCAGCGGGGTGTCACCGCTGGTCAGCGGGTTGCCGGCACCGATGGTGCTGGCCAGCGCCAGGGAGCCGTCAGCTTTCTTGACCAGCCAGCCCCAACCGGAACCGAAGGTGCCAACCGACGTCTTGGTGAACTCTTCCTTGAACTTGTCGAACGAACCGAACGCGGCGTTGATGGCTTCAGCCAGCGAACCGGTAGGCTGGCCACCAGCGTTTGGCGCCAGGCAGTTCCAGTAGAAGGTGTGGTTCCAGACCTGAGCGGCGTTGTTGAAGATACCGCCCGAAGAAGTCTTGACGATCTCTTCCAGGGTCTTGCCTTCGAACTCGGTGCCTGGCACCAGGTTGTTCAGGTTCACGACGTAGGTGTTGTGGTGCTTGTCGTGGTGGTATTCCAGGGTTTCCTTGGAAATGTGCGGCTGCAGGGCATCGTGTGCGTAAGGCAGCGGCGGCAATTCAAAAGCCATGGTGATTCTCCTAATCAGGTCTGTTGCGGTGAGCGCAAGGCCGATCACGGGCGGCCGGAATGCATCGGCGAGTTTTTACTCTTTGCGACGCAGATTCGGGATCATAGCACCGGGCCCTGACCTAAACCACGCAACAAGTGTATGGAATAGAGGTTCCAGAGCCTTTGCCGACACCTGACGAACGGGTCAGCCCAGCGCCAGTTGCAACGCCACCGCAAACATCATCACCGCCACCATCAGGTCCAGCAGGCGCCAGGTGCCAGGCCGGGCCAGCCACGGCGCCAACCAGGCCGCACCCAGCGCCAGGGTGAAGAACCACAGCAGCGAGGCACTGGCTGCACCCGCCACGTAGGCACCTGGCACGCTTTGCTGCGCACCCAGCGAGCCGATCAGCAACACGGTATCCAGGTACACGTGGGGGTTGAGCAGGGTCACCGCCAGGGCACTGAGCAACACCGCGCGACGCGAACGCTGACCCAGGCCCTCGCCCTGCTCCAGGCTCTGGCTGGAGCAGGCGCGTATCAGCGCCTTGCTGCCATACCACAGCAGAAACACCACCCCACCCCAGCGCGCGACCGCCAGCAGGGTCGGGTTCTGCGCCAGCACCGTGGCCAGACCGAACACGCCAAGCGCCACCAGCACCGCATCACAGAACACGCACAGCGCCGCCACCGGCAGGTGGTGCTCACGGCGCAGGCTCTGCGCCAGCACGAAGGCGTTCTGGGTACCGATAGCCATGATCAGCCCGAAGGCGACCAGCAGGCCGTTGAGGTAGCTTTGCCACATGGGAGGTGCTCCGCGAAGCAGCCACACGGGCTGCCGAAAATACAGGGGGGATCGCTGGCTATTGTGCGGACAGTGGGCGTATAAGAAAAACCAATAAACCTCATCCGGCATTAGGGAAACTGATGTTCGACTACAAGTTGCTTTCCGCCCTGGCGGCGGTGATCGAGCAGGGCGGTTTCGAGCGGGGCGCACAGTTGCTCGGGCTGTCGCAATCGGCCATTTCGCAACGCATCAAGCTGCTGGAGGCGCGCGTCGGCCAGCCGGTGCTGGTACGCGCCGCGCCGCCAGCGCCCACCGAGATCGGCAAGCGCCTGCTCAACCATGTACAGCAGGTGCGCCTGCTCGAGCGCGACCTGCAGCATCAGGTGCCGGCGCTGGACGATGGCGGCCAGCCCGAGCGTCTGCGGGTAGCGCTCAACGCCGACAGCCTGGCCACCTGGTGGGCGGCGGCGGTCGGGGCGTTCTGTGCACAGGAGCGGGTGCTGCTGGAGCTGGTGGTGGAAGACCAGGAGGTGGGCCTCAAGCGCATGCGCGCCGGCGAAGTGGCGGCCTGCCTGTGCGCCAGCGAGCGACCGGTTGCCGGGGCGCGCAGCGAGCTGCTCGGCGCCATGCGCTACCGTGCGCTGGCCAGCCCCGACTTCATGGCGCGCCACTTTCCCCAGGGGGTAGAGGTGGCGCGCCTGGCCCGCACCCCGGCCGTGGTGTTCGGCCCGGACGATTTTCTGCAGCACCGCTACCTGGTGTCGCTGGGTATCGATGGTGCATTCCTGCATCACCTGTGCCCGTCTTCGGAGGGCTTTCTGCGCATGACCGAGGCCGGCGTGGGCTGGGGCCTGGTGCCCGAATTGCAGGCCCAGGCGCAACTGGCCAACGGGCAGCTGGTGGAAATTCTGGCGGATAAGCCGATCGATGTGCCGCTGTACTGGCATCATTGGCGCAATGGCGGGCAATTGCTCGGCCAACTCACCGACCACCTGCGGCGCAGCGCCAGCAGTTGGTTGGTGCCGTGGTCGGGTTTGCCGGCGTCTGCATCATCTGCAAACAAGTAGGCGGAGTGCTTCATGCGAATTCTGGTCACCGGCGCAAGCGGCTTCATTGGCGGGCGCTTTGCACGCTTTGCCCTGGAGCAGGGCATGGAGGTACGGGTCAATGGCCGGCGGGCCGAAGGCGTCGAGCACCTGGTGCGCCGCGGCGCCCAGTTCATTCCGGGGGACCTGGGCGACCCGGAGTTGGCCCGGCGGGTCTGCCAGGGCGTCGAAACCGTGGTGCACTGCGCCGGTGCGGTGGGCAACTGGGGACGCTACCAGGACTTTCACCAGGGCAACGTGGTGGTCACCGAGAACGTGGTGGAGGCGTGCCTGAAGGAACACGTTCGTCGCCTGGTGCACCTGTCCTCGCCGTCGATCTACTGGAACGGGCGCTCGCGCCTGGGGGTGACCGAAGAGCAGGTGCCGCGGCGCCTGCACGATGCCTACGCGACCACCAAGTACCTGGCCGAGCAGAAGGTTTTCGGTGCCCAGGAGTTCGGCCTGGAAGTGCTGGCCCTGCGCCCGCGCTTCGTCACCGGGGCAGGGGATGTGAGCATCTTCCCGCGCCTGCTCAAGATGCAGCAGAAACGCCGTCTGGCGATCATCGGCAACGGCTTGAACAAGGTCGACTTCACCAGCGTGCAGAACCTCAACGAGGCGCTGATCAACGCGGTGCTGGCCGGCAACGACGCGCTCGGGCAGGCCTACAACATCAGCAACGGCCACCCGCTGCCGCTGTGGGACGTGATCAACTACGTGATGCGGCGCATGGACCTGCCCCAGGTCACGCGCTACCGCTCCAGTGGCCTGGCCTACAGCCTGGGCGCGCTGAACGAGGGGGCCTGCCTGCTGTGGCCGGGCCGTCCGCAACCGACCCTGTCGCGCCTGGCGGTGCAGGTGATGAACAAGGATTTCACCCTGGACATCAGCCGCGCCCGCCAGCAGCTGGACTACCGCCCGCAGGTCAGCCTGTGGGCGGCGCTGGATGAATTCTGCGGCTGGTGGAAGGCCCAGCACGGCGGCCACTGACTTATACTGGCGCTCATTTGCACTCACGGCGGTTGATCCATGCGCAACGATGCTCACGACGATTTCGATGATGTACCCAGCCTCAAGGCCGGCGGTCGCGATGATGACGACTTTGCCCCGGCGCCAGGTGCACGGGTGGCCGCCGTGCGCGGCAAACCGCGCAAGCCGGCGGCCACCGGGCCGTTGTGGGCGCTGGTGGGCGCTTCGTTCATCGCCCTGGCCGGGCTTGGCTGGTGGAGCTTCCAGCAGATTTCGCTGATGGAGCAGCAACTGGTGGCCACCCAGGAAAGCTTTGCGCGCATCAGTGAAGAAGCTGCCGGGCGCCTGCAGGACATCAGCGGCAAGGTGGCGGCCAGCGAGTCGAGCGTCAGCACCGGCAGCGAGGCACTGAAGCTGCAGATAAAGCAGTTGCAGGCCAGCCTCGCCGAGCAGAGCAAGCAGCAGCAGGGCGTAGCCGGGCAGCAGGGGGACCTGGGCAAGCGGCTGGAGCAGGCCCTGGCGCAGGTTGGCGAGCAGCAGGCAACCAATGCCCAGTTGCAGGCGCAACTCAAGGCCGTGGCCACGGAGCTGGCGGCGGTGAAGGCGGCGCAGGCTGATACCGGCAAGGTCGATGCGCAGCTCAAGAGCCTGTCGACGGAGATTGCCGCATTGAAGAAGCAGGGGGATCCGGGGGCGGCGATCCAGCGCCTGGAACAGGACCTGATCGTGCTCAAGAGCGAGCAGGAGAATCGCCCAGCGGCGGCTGCCGGGGCGGGTGCCTCGACGGCGGAGTTCGATGCGTTTCGCGGGCAGGTGACCCGCAACATCACCACCTTGCAGAGCCAGGTGCAGAACCTGCAACGGCAGATCAACGCCAAGCCCTGATCCGCTGTGAAGTTATCGCGGGTCAAGCCCGCTCCCACCGGTACAGTGGCTGTCTGCACACCACCGATACCCTTGTGGGAGCGGGCTTGACCCGCGACAGAGCCGACGCTTACATCACCGGGTAATCGATGTACCCGACCGGGCCCTTGGAGTAGAACGTGTCAGGCCGTGGCTCGTTCAGCGGTGCATCCGCTTGCAGCCGTGCCGGCAGGTCGGGGTTGGCAATGAACGGCACGCCGAAGGCCACCGCATCGGCCGTGCCGTTGGCAATGGCAGCATTCGCACTGGCCTTGTCGAAGCGTTCGTTGGCGATGTACGGCCCGCCAAACGCCTCTTTGAGCAACGGCCCGATGCTGTCTTCGGCCACTCGCTCACGCGCACAGATGAAGGCGATGCCACGTTTGCCGAGCTCCCGCGCCACGTAGGTGAACGTCTCGGTCAGGTTGGCATCGCCCATGTCGTGCAGGTCGGCCCGTGGCGACAGGTGCACGCCCACGCGCTGCGCGCCCCACACGTCGATGAGCGCATCGGTCGCTTCCAGCAGCAGCCGTGCACGGTTCTCCAGCGAGCCACCGTACTCGTCGGTGCGCTGGTTGGTGCTGCTCTGAAGGAACTGGTCGATCAGGTAGCCGTTGGCCGCATGCAGCTCCACACCGTCGAAGCCGGCCGCCTTGGCGTTCTCGGCACCGATGCGGTAGGCCTCGATGATGTCGGCGATTTCCTCGGTTTCCAGCGCGCGCGGGGTGACGAATTCGGTGATCGGGCGCACCAGGCTCACATGCCCCTTGGGCTGCACCGCGCTCGGCGCAACCGGCGTTTCGCCGTTCAGGTACAGCGGGTGCGAGATGCGTCCCACGTGCCACAGTTGCAGGAAGATGCGCCCGCCAGCACCGTGCAGCGCCTTGGTCACGTTGGTCCAGCCACGCACCTGGTCGTTGCTCCAGATGCCCGGTGTGTCGGGGTAGCCCACGCCCAGCGGGGTCACCGAGGTGGCCTCGCTGAGAATCAGCCCGGCGCTGGCGCGCTGCACGTAGTACTCGGCCATCAGCGCGTTGGGTACGCGGCCTTCGTCGGCCCGGCAGCGGGTCAGCGGGGCCATGATGATGCGGTTGGGCAACTCGAGGTCGCCAAGGGTGATCGGGTCGAATAGCGTTGTCATGTGCGTGAACCTCGTGGCAATCAGTGAGTGGCAGGTGCCAGTTCGGCTTTGTTGCCGCCCTGGCTGAATGTGATAAGGGTGACGATCAGGGCCAGCACGGCCAGCGCCGCTGCCGCCAGGGGCACGCGGGTCAGGCCCAGGCCCTGGTCGATCACGGTGCCGCCGACCCAGGCGCCCAGCGCATTGCCCAGGTTGAAGGCACCGATGTTCAGGGTCGACACCAGGTTCGGTGCCGCCTTGCCGAAACTCACCACGTTGACCTGCAGGGCCGGCACGGCGGCGAACGCGGCGGTGGCCCAGAGGAACAGGGTGATCTCGGCCGGAATCAGCGCGGTACTGGTCCAGCTCAGGGCGGTGGAGATGACCGCCATGGCGGCGAACACGCCCATCAGCGTGGCGGCCAGGCGACGATCGGCCAGCTTGCCGCCCAGGATGTTGCCCAGGGTCAGGCCCAGGCCGATCAGCAGCAGGGTCCAGGTCACGCCGCGTGGCGACACGCCGGTGACATCACCCAGCAACGGCGCCACATAGGTGAACAGGGCGAACATCGAGGCCGAGAACAGCACGGTCATCGACAGCGACAGCCAGATACCGGCGCCCTTGAGCGCAGCCAGCTCGGCACGCATGTCGAGTTTCTCTTCGTCGCGCTTGATCGGCAGGAAGCGGATCAGGCCGATCAGCGCGATCACGCCGATCACGGTCACTGCCCAGAACGTCGAGCGCCAGCCGTACACCTGGCCCAGCGCGGTACCCAGTGGCACGCCCAGCACGTTGGCCAGGGTCAGGCCGGCGAACATCAGCGCCACGGCCGAGGCGCGGCGGTTGGCCGGAACCAGGTTGGCCGCCACCACCGAACCGATGCCGAAGAAGGCGCCGTGGCACAGCGCGGTGACCACGCGGGCAAACATCAGCACGTTGTAGTCGGTGGCCAGGGCGCACAGCAGGTTGCCGATGATGAATACCCCCATCAGCGCCACCAGTGCGGCCTTGCGCGGCAGCCGGGCGGTGGCCAGGGCCATGAACGGCGCGCCGATGGCCACGCCCAGCGCGTAGCCGGTCACCAGCCAGCCGGCACCGGGGATCGACACACCCAGGTCGCTTGCCACATCCGGTAGCAGGCCCATGATGACGAACTCGGTGGTACCGATGGCGAAGGCGCTCAGCGCCAGGATCAACAGCGAAAGGGGCATTGCAAGGTCCTTGTCAGAGCTCTTGGCTCATCTGCTGGAGGAAGGCCTGGATGGTTTCCTCGTTGCGTTTGAAGAAGTGCCACTGGCCTATCTTCTGGCTGCTGATCAGCCCCGCGCGCTGCAAGGTGGCCAGGTGGGCCGAGACCGTGGACTGCGACAGGCCGCAGCGTTGGTCGATCTGCCCGGCGCACACACCGTGTTCGGTGCTGTGGTGCTGGTCGGGGAAGCAGGCTTGCGGGTCTTTCAACCAGTTCAGGATTTCTCGCCGTACTGGGTGGGCCAGGGCTTTTATTATTTCGTCGAGATCAAGAGGCATGGGTGGGCTCGTGGTGGGTATAGCGTTATATCGCGATGGGGCGAAATATAAATCGGTATTTCGCGATATACAAATATGATTTGGTTCTGGCGTGCGCATGAATCGCTATATCGGGTTATAACGATATTCAAGCGGGCAAGCGGTGCTAGACTGCGGCCTATGAACTACCTCGCACACCTTCACCTGGGCGGCCAGCAGCCCGAACAACTGCTCGGCAGCCTGTACGGCGACTTCGTCAAGGGGCCGTTGCAGGGGCGCTTTGCCCAGCCGCTGGAAGCCGCCATCCGCCTGCACCGCCAGATCGACGTGTACACCGACAGCCACCCGCGGGTACTGGCGGCGCTGGCGCGTTTTCCGCGCGAGCGGCGCCGTTATGCCGGGATCATCCTCGATGTGTTTTTCGACCACTGCCTGGCGCTGCACTGGCACGACTATGCCCGGCAGCCGCTGAGCCAGTTCACCGGGCGCGTGTACCAGGTGCTGGCGGCCGAGCCCGAGCTGCCCGGGCGCCTGGCGCAGATTGCGCCGTACATGGCGGCGGACGACTGGTTGGGCTCGTACCGCGAGTTCGCGGTGCTTGAACAGGTGTTCAACGGTATCGCCCGGCGCCTGTCACGCCCCGAGGGTATGGCAGGCGCGATGCAGGAGGTACAGGCGCTGTACGGCCCGCTGATGGAAGACTTTCGCCACTTCTACCCCGAACTGCAGGGCTTTGCGGCCGACGCTCAGGCCGCCTTGGCGCGGCGCTGAGGCTGGGCGCCGAACAACGCCGTGTGGATCGCCAGCTGGGCATTGAACGCCAGTGCCGCACGTTCCTGGCCGGCGCTCTGGATGGGCGCCAGCAGGTGGATCTGCACCTCGCCACAGTCGTGGGCAAACAGGCGCAGCAGGTGCGAAAGCAGGTCGTCATCGCCCACGAACGGCGCGATGGGGTCGGGCTTGCCGCCCCGCAGGTAGCGCACGGCCACCGGTTGCACGGGCGTGGCGGTGTCGATCGCGCTGGCCAGCAGGCGCCCGTGGAAGGTGCGCAGGCTGCGCCCGTCGGTGGTGGTGCCTTCGGGGAAGATCAGCACCGGGCAGGCCTGTTGCAGGTGCCGCGCGATCTGCTGGCGCAGCAGCTGGCTGTCGCCGCCGCCGCGGCGGATGAACAGGGTGCCGGCCTTGAGCGCGAGCCAGCCGGCTACCGGCCACTGGCGCACCTCGGCCTTGGACAGGAACGACATCGGCGCGAGCATGCCCAGCAGCGGGATGTCGGTCCACGACACGTGGTTGCTGACCCACAGCATCGGTTGCTGCGGGCGGTTGCCGATCACCGTGACCTTGAACGGCAAGGCCCGGGCAAGCCGGGCCATGAACAATTGCGACCAGCGCTGGCGGCGGTCGTCGGGAGTACTCAGGTGCAGGCGCTCGTACAGGCTGAACAGGCTGGCCATGCCCAGCCCGAACAGCACCACCAGCAGCACCCGGACGATTCGCGCATACACGCGCAGGCGTTGCATCACACCGCCGCCTTGAAGTGGCGGGCGTAGCGTGGGCACAGCTCGTCGCGCTTGAGCAGGATGAACACGTCGGCCACCTGGAAGTCTTCGTCCCAGCACGGCTCGCCGCAGATCTTGGCTCCCAGGCGCATGTAGGCCTTGAGCAGCGGCGGCATCTCGGCGATGACGTTGCCGGGCAGTGCCAGGCTGGGCAGCGGGTTCTTCGGTTCGGCGCGCAGGTGCTCGGTGCACAGGTAGCGCTCGCGCAGGCGTTGCATGATCGCGTGGGCCTGCACGCCGCCGTCCTGCATGGGGATGCTGGCGCACCCCATCAGGTAGCTGTAGCGGCCCTCGTTGAGTACCTCGGCAAGCTCGCCCCACAGCACCGCGATGGTGCCGCCGTTGCGGTAGGCCGGGTCGACGCAGGTGCGCCCCAGTTCAAGGATGGGACCCTGCAGATGGCCCAGGCCATGCAGGCTGAACTCCTCTTCGCTGTAGAAGCGCCCCAGGCTGCTGGCGGCCTGGTGGTCGAGCAGGCGGGTGGTGGCCACCAGGTGCCCGCTGTTGAGGTCGCGTACGCCGATGTGCTGGCAGTGGATGTCGTAGTCGTCCATGTCCAGCCCGTGTTCGGCGCCTTTGAGCCTGGCCTTGAATTCGCTGCTGAACACGCGAAAGCGCAATGCCTGGGCTTCGTGCAGCGCGGCGGGGCCGACCAGGCGCTCGGCCTGCAGACGGCGTTCGTTACGGGTGTCGCCAGGGCATGCAGTCAGGGTCATTGCGAGTCTCCATAAGCCAGCCATGGGGTTGCGGCCGGTCGACTATGTTGTGCAAGCTCAGCCTAGGTAGACGCGGTGTCACCCCCATGAAGCTTTGGTGATGCTTGTATGACAGCCCTCAAGGAGCACGCCGATGGCCTGGCTGCAGCGACTCAACGACCCCATTCCGCCCTTGGCAACCGATAACCTGGGCGACACCTACGCCAGCCTGCTGGAGCAGCTGGGCACGGTCAGCCCGTTCGAGCTGGCAGTGCTGGGCGGGCAAGCCATGCCGACCCCGGGGCTGGCGTTTCTGGTGGGCTACCAGGCCGCCTTGCGCGTGCTGTGGCCCAGCGCTCCGGCGGGCCTCGGCGCCCTGTGTGCGAGTGAGCGGCGCAGCGTGCGCGCCGCCGACATGGGCATGCGCCTGGCGCTCGACACGCTGCGCCTGAGCGGCAGCAAGGATTTCGTCACCGCCGGGCCGGACGCCGACTGGCTGCTGGTGGCGGCGCGCTGCGAAGCACCGGGCCAGGCGCCTCGGCTGAGCCTGGCGGTGGTGTACCCGGGGGAGCCCGGTGTGCGCGTGGAGCCCTTGCCGAGCCTGCCGTTGATGCCTGAGGTCGGGCATGCCCGCCTGCACCTTGAACAGGCCCTGTGCGAACGCCTGGCCGGTGACGGCTGGGATGCCTACGTCAAGCCGTTCCGCTCGCTGGAAGACCTGTACGTGCTCAGCGCCCTGAGCGCCTGGCTGTACGGGGTAGGCCGCGCCAATGCCTGGCCGCAGGGGCTTTTGCTGCGCCTGATCGGGCTGCTGGCCGGGTGTGCCGAAGGCAGCCGGCAATGCGCCGATTCGGCGGCGTTCCACCTGTTGCTGGGCGGACTGTTCGCGCAGTTCTCGCAACTGAGCGGCGAGCTCGACCAGGCGCTGACGAGCACGCCGGGGCCCTGGGCCGAGCTGTGGCAGCGCGACCAGGGCATCCTGCAGATCGCCAGCGCGGCGCGGGCCAGGCGCCTGGCCAAGGCATGGGCCGGCAGCGGGCTGGCCTGAGGTTGCCGGGCTGCCCGCATGGCCACAGGCTGTCGCTTGCTGCCGTGCGGGCAGGCGGGTAATGTTGGCGGCTTTACGCTTTCAGGAACCTGCATGTTCAGCCTGCCCCGAATCGCTCTCGCCCTGCTGGCCCTGGCGAGCCTGCCTGCCCAGGCCAACTGGCACCTGGACGGCGAATCGTCGCGCCTGTCGTTCATCACCAGCAAGAACGGCAACGTGTCCGAGGTGCATCGCTTTCTGGTGCTGCATGGCAAGGTCGATCGCAAGGGTGCGGCCGAGCTGCAGATCGAGATGGACTCGGTCAGCAGCGGCATCCCGCTACGTGACGAGCGCATGCGCAACGACCTGTTCGAGGTGGCCAAATACCCCGACGCGACCATCCAGGCGCAGATCGACCTGCGTCCGATCAACGACCTGGCCAACGGTGCCCAGGTCGAACTGCGCCTGCCGGTGACCGTCAACCTGCACGGCAAGACCCACAGCTACAACGCGCAGCTGCTCGCCACCCGGCTCGACGAGCGGCGTTTCCAGGTGGTGACCCTGGAGCCGCTGGTACTGAGCGCCGATCACTTCGACCTGCTGCCCGGCCTCAAGACGTTGCAGAAGCTCGCCGGGCTGCAGTCGATCAACCTGTCGGTGCCGGTGGGTGCGGTACTGATCTTCACGGCGCGCTGAAATGGCCGGGCCGGTGTTTCCATGGCGTGCCGGCAACCAGTTCGAACTGCTGATCGACGGCCCGCAGTTCTTCCCGCGCATGCTGCAGACGATCATGGGTGCCGAGCACCAGGTCGACCTGGAGCTGTACCTGGTCGAGGCCGGGGCGTGTGCCGAGGCCATGGTGCAGGCGCTGGTGCAGGCCGCCGAGCGCGGCGTGCGGGTACGCTGCCTGTTCGATGACTACGGCTCGCTGGCCTTTACCTTGAGCCTGCGTCAGCGCCTGCTGGGCGCCGGCGTTGAGTTGCGCTGGTACAACCGCCTGCGTTGGCGCCGGGGGCTGCGCAACCTGTACCGCGACCACCGCAAGCTGCTGCTGGTGGACCAGGCCTGGGCGGTGGTCGGCGGCACCGGGGTCACCGACCAGTTCTGGACACCGGGCGAGCCGGTCAGCGAATGGCACGAGGTGATGGTGCAGATGCAGGGGCCGCTGGTGGCCGACTGGCAGATGCTGTTCGATCGCCAGTGGCGTTCCAACCTGCGCCGCACCGCGTGGCGCCCACCCACCCATTTCGGCCTGGCGCACCTGCCGCGGGTGCCGGTTGCAGGCCCGGGCCTGGGCCGGGTGGCCTATGCCGACGCCCGCCAGCACCGCGACATCCTGCAGTCGCTGGTGCGTGCGCTGATCAGCGGCAAGCGTCGTATCTGGCTGGCCACGCCGTATTTTCTGCCCACCTGGAAGGTGCGCCGGGCTTTGCGCCGCGCGGCCGCGCTGGGCATCGATGTGCGCCTGCTGCTGACCGGCCCGCGTACCGACCATCCTTCGGTACGCTATGCCGGTCATCGCTATTACCCGCGCCTGCTGCGGGCAGGGGTGAAGATATTCGAATACCAGCCATGCTTCCTGCACCTGAAGATGGTGCTGGTGGACGACTGGGTGAGCATTGGCTCATGCAATTTCGACCACTGGAACCTGCGTTTCAACCTTGAGGCCAACGTCGAGGCCATCGACCCGCAACTGACCGCCGACGTGGTGGCGAGCTTCGAGCGCGACTTTGCCCTGAGCCGCCAGGTCGACCTGGACGACTGGCAGGCGCGGCCGCTGTGGCGGCGTGTGAAACAGCGTATCTGGGGCTGGCTGGACCGGGTGGTGGTCAACCTGCTGGACCGGCGCGACTGAGGTTCTTTCGATTTTCCCCCGCATCAGAAGGAGTTGACGAAATGGCAGCGAAAAAGATTCTCATGCTGGTCGGCGATTACGTCGAAGACTATGAAGTGATGGTGCCGTTCCAGGCGCTGCAGATGGTTGGCCACACGGTGCATGCGGTGTGCCCGGGCAAGTCGGCCGGGCAGTCGGTACGTACCGCCATCCATGACTTCGAGGGCGACCAGACCTACAGCGAGAAGCCGGGGCACAACTTTGGCCTGAACTTCGATTTCGCCCAGGTGCGTGCCGAAGACTACGACGCGCTGGTGATCCCGGGCGGGCGTGCGCCGGAGTACCTGCGCCTGAATGAAGAGGTGCTGCAACTGGTGCGCGCCATCGACCAGGCGGGCAAGCCGATTGCGGCGGTGTGCCATGGGGCGCAACTGCTGGCGGCGGCCGGGGTGCTGGAGGGGCGCGAGTGCAGTGCGTACCCGGCGTGTGCGCCGGAGGTGCGCCTGGCAGGTGGGCGTTACGTCGAGATCGAGGTGACGGCGGCGCATGTGCAGGGCAACCTGGCCAGTGCGCCGGCCTGGCCTGCGCACCCGGCGTGGCTGGCGGGGTTCCTGGGGTTGCTGGGTACGCGCATTACCCTCTGAAAGCCTTCGCTGGCGTGCCGGCGAAGAGGCCGGTACAGGCAACAAAAAAGCGGCAAGGGATCACTCCCTTGCCGCTTTCAGCTTTCAGCTTGTAGCGCTGGCGCTTACTTCACTTCCACTGCCAGGCTTTGCGCGATCTTGCTCTGCCACAGCGCAGGCCCGGTGATGTGCACCGACTCGCCATTGCTGTCGACCGCAACGGTCACCGGCATGTCTTTCACGTCGAACTCGTAGATCGCTTCCATCCCCAGTTCGGCAAATGCCAGCACCTTGGATTTCTTGATCGCCTGAGCCACCAGGTAGGCAGCGCCACCCACGGCCATCAGGTACACGGCCTTGTTGTCCTTGATCGCGTCGATGGCGGTCGGGCCGCGCTCGGACTTGCCGATCATGCCCAGCAGGCCGGTCTGCTCCAGGATCTGACGGGTGAACTTGTCCATCCGCGTTGCGGTGGTCGGGCCTGCCGGGCCAACCACTTCTTCGCGCACCGGATCAACCGGGCCGACGTAGTAGATGAAGCGGCCCTTGAGGTCCACTGGCAGCTCTTCGCCACGGTTGAGCATCTCGACCATGCGCTTGTGCGCGGCGTCGCGGCCGGTCAGCATCTTGCCGTTGAGCAGGATGGTCTCGCCCGGCTTCCAGCTTTGCACGTCTTCCGGGGTCAGGGTGTCGAGGTTGACGCGACGGGCCGACGGGCCGGCTTCCCAGACGATTTCCGGGTAGGCGTCCAGCGACGGTGCTTCCAGCTCTGCAGGGCCGGAACCATCGAGCACGAAGTGCGCGTGACGGGTGGCTGCGCAGTTGGGGATCATGCACACCGGCAGCGAGGCTGCGTGGGTCGGGTAGTCCATGATCTTGACGTCGAGCACGGTGGTCAGGCCGCCCAGGCCCTGGGCGCCGATGCCCAGCTGGTTGACCTTCTCGAACAGTTCCAGGCGGATCTCTTCGATGCGGTTCTGCGGGCCACGGGCCTTGAGCTCGTGGATGTCGATGGACTCCATCAACACTTCCTTGGCCATCACCGCGGCCTTCTCGGCAGTACCGCCGATACCGATGCCGAGCATGCCCGGCGGGCACCAGCCGGCGCCCATGGTCGGAACGGTCTTGAGCACCCAGTCGACGATCGAGTCGGACGGGTTGAGCATGGCCATCTTCGACTTGTTTTCCGAACCGCCGCCCTTGGCCGCGACATCGACCTCGACCTTGTCGCCAGGGACGATCGAGTAGTGGATCACGGCCGGGGTGTTGTCCTTGGTGTTCTTGCGGGCACCTGCCGGGTCGGCCAGGATCGAGGCGCGCAGCACGTTCTCGGGCAGGTTGTAGGCGCGACGCACGCCTTCGTTGATCATGTCGTCCAGGCTCATGGTCGCGCCATCCCAGCGCACGTCCATGCCGACGCGCACGAACACGGTGACGATACCGGTGTCCTGGCAGATCGGCCGGTGGCCGGTGGCGCACATGCGCGAGTTGATCAGGATCTGCGCGATGGAGTCGCGCGCAGCCGGCGACTCTTCACGCAGGTAGGCCTCGTGCATGGCCTGGATGAAATCGACGGGGTGGTAGTACGAAATGAACTGCAGGGCGTCGGCAACGCTCTGAATCAGGTCGTCTTGCTTGATCACGGTCATGCAGCGCGCTCCTCTTAAAGACGGGAACATTCATTAAGGTATCGCGACGTTCACGGGCCGAGGCGTCGCAATGACCTTTCAAGGCGCGCCGACACGCAGTGGCCGACGCAAAAAGGCGCGGCAGTATAGCGCGCATCGCCTGCCGGTACACGCGCCAGTGCGGCCAACCATGGTCGCCTGCTGCCAGGCACTGTTTTTGCGTGGCAATTATTTCGAACACGTCCTACAGTACCGACTGCCCCCCGTCACAACCGCTGCCGCTCGGCTGCCTGGTGAGTCACCCGTGACCGAAACCGCTCTGCAAAAGCTTCTTCTCAAGCGTTTCCTGCTGGCTGCCGGCAGTTACCTGCTGGTGCTGCTGCTGGCCTGGGTCGCCGTGCTGGGCGGGCATGTGCAGGCGCCGGTGCCGGTCATCGGCGCGAGCAGTGTGCTGCTGTTGCTCAACCTGGCGTGGCTGGGCTGGGTGTTTGCCAGTGGCGTCAACCTGCGCTGGCGCGACCCCAGCCTCACGGAGTTCCAGGTGCTGCTGGCAGCGGCCTGGCAAACCTGGCTGCTGGCCAACCTGGACCAGGCCCGTGGCACCTTCCTGGTGCTGTACCCGTTGATCCTGATGTTCGGCCTGTTCCACCTCAACGGCCGTTCGTTCACCCGCTGCGCGCTGGTGGTGCTGTGCAGCTTTCTCGGCCTGAACCTGTGGGAGTGGGGCAACGGGCGCCTGTCGGACCCGGCGCTGGCGGCGTTGCAGGTATGCACGCTGTTCGTGGTGCTGTGCTGGTTGTGCCTGTATGCCCGCTACGTGCAGGCCTCGCGCCAGCGCATGCGCCAGCGCCGCATCGCCCTGCAGGCGCACCAAGACACCCTGCGCGGCATGATGGGGCAACTGGAGGAACTGGTGGCCACCGACGAGCTGACCGGCCTGTTCAACCGCCGGCATTTTCTGCGCCTGGCCAGCGATGCCCTGGCCAGCATGCCCATGGGGAGCCGGCATGGCCTGGCGCTGATCGACCTGGACCATTTCAAGCGCATCAACGACGCCCACGGGCATGCGGTCGGCGACCGGGTACTGCAGGCCTTTGCCCAGGTTGCCAGCGAGCACCTGTGCGACGCTGCGGTGCTGGCCCGCTATGGCGGCGAGGAGTTCGTGCTGTTGTTGCCCGATTGCACGGCCCAGGCCCTGGAACATTGCTGCGAGCGTCTGCGTCAGGCCTTTGGTGCGTTGCCCTCGGCGGCGATGCAGGGGCAGGTGGGGCCCTTGAGCCTGTCGGTCGGCATGACCCTGCTGACAGCCGAGGATGACCTGGACAATGCATTGCACCGTGCCGACCAGGCGCTGTACCGCGCCAAGCGCAGCGGCCGAAATCGCTGTGTGCCGGCCTGGGAGGTGGTGGATGCCTGAGTTGTGCGTAGGTGAGCGCAGTTGGCAGGTGGCCGAGGGCAGCAACCTGCTGGATGCGCTGAACGAGGCTGGCGTGGGCGTGCCCTACAGCTGCCGGGCGGGGAGCTGCCATGCTTGCCTGGTGCGTTGTCTGGCGGGTGTGCCGGGTGATGCCAGGCCCGATGCGCTGAGTGAAGGCAAGCGCCTGGAGGGCTGGCGGCTGGCCTGCCAGTGTCGGGTCGAGAGTGACCTGCAGGTAGCGGTGTTCGACCCGGTGCGCGATGGGGCGCCGGCGCGGGTCGTCGCGCTGGACTGGCTGGGCGCGCAGGTGCTGCGGCTGCGCCTGCAACCGGACAGGCCGTTGCGGTATCAGGCGGGGCAGCATCTGGTGCTGTGGAGCGTGCAAGGTGTTGCGCGACCGTATTCGCTGGCCAGCGTGCCGGGCGAGGATGAATGGCTCGAATTTCACCTGGATTGTCGGCATGCCGGGGCGTTCTGCAGCGCGGCGCGGGGGTTGCAGGTGGGCGACCTGGTGCGCCTGGGGGAGTTGCGCGGTGGCGCGCTGCATTACGATCCGGACTGGCAGGCCCGGCCGTTGTGGCTGCTGGCGGCGGGTTCCGGGCTGGCGCCACTGTGGGGGATTGTGCGCGAGGCGCTGCGTCAGGAGCATCAGGGGGCGATCAGGGTGGTGCATGTGGCGAGCGAGGCGGGTGGGCATTACCTGCAGCGGGAGCTGGATGACCTGGCGCGGCGGTACCCGCAGGTGGAGGTGCAGTTGCTGATACCGGAGGAGTTGGGGCCGATGCGTCTGGCATCGCGTCAGACGATTGCGCTGGCTTGTGGCTCTGCGTCGAGTGTGGAGCGGTTTGCGCGTGGGATGTTTCTGGCGGGGTTGCCGCGTAATCAGCTGTTTGCGGATGTATTCGTGGGGCATGCCTGAGCTCCTGTTCCCATAAGGAGGTACTGCAGGCTCCTGCGGCGTTTGCGCTGGCCTTGGCTCTGGCTCTGGCTCTGGCTCTGGCTCTGGCTCTGGCTCTGGCTCTGGCTCTTGATCTTGATCTTGATCTTGATCTGCTTTTGATTTTGATCTTCCGTCCCCCAGAAGGCCGAGTGGAGGTGTCGTGCAGGGGGCGGGGCGAAGCCCCTTCGGCGTTAGCCGAAGCGAGCGACTGTTAGAGTTGCTTGCAACTCGGGTCGCGTGCCCCCGGAGCGGCGCCGGAGGGAGGGGACCCGTAGCGAAGCGTAGGGCCTGATGATGGACGGAGCGGTTTTGCTTACTTTTTCCAAGAAAAAAGTAAGCCGCTGTAAGAGCGGAAGGGGCCCTCGGCGTCTGTATTCATGTTGGATATGCTTGCTGTCATTGGAACCACTGATCCAGAGTCGAGAGATTATCCAGCCTGGATGGCGACTCCACTCGGCCTTCTGAAGGGCCGGCAGATCAAAGCCAGCTCAAGATCACCGGCACCGGCGTATCGCACCCATAAAAAAGCCCCGCCATCAAGGCGGGGCTCTAGTGACAACCGGTCAGCTTCAGACCAACGGATCACCGACATGCAGAATCTTCATGCCATTGGTGCCACCGATGGTGTGGTAGCTGTCACCCTTGGTCAGGATGACCCAGTCACCTTGCTCGACCACGCCACGCTTGAGCAGCTCGTCCACCGCCGCCTGGCTGACTTGCTCCGGCGCCAGCGCCGCAGGGTCGAACGGTACGGTGTACACGCCACGGAACATCGCAACCCGCGCCTGGGTCTCGCGGTGCGGCGAGAAGGCGAAGATCGGGATCGACGAACGAATACGCGACATGATCAGCGGGGTGTAGCCACTCTCGGTCAAGGCAATGATCGCCTTCACACCCGGGAAGTGGTTGGCGGTGTACATGGCCGCCAGCGCGATGCTCTCGTCGCAACGGCTGAACTGCGTGCCCATGCGGTGGCTGGAGGTCTTGCTGGTAGGGTGCTTCTCGGCGCCCAGGCAGATCCGCGCCATGGCCTGTACCGCCTCGAGCGGGTAGGCACCGGCAGCACTCTCGGCCGACAGCATTACCGCGTCGGTGTAGTCGAGCACGGCGTTGGCCACGTCGGACACTTCGGCACGGGTCGGCATCGGGTTCTGGATCATCGACTCCATCATCTGGGTCGCGGTGATCACCGCCTTGTTGTGGCGGCGTGCATGCAGAATGATCTTCTTCTGGATGCCCACCAGCTCGGCGTCGCCGATTTCCACACCCAGGTCACCACGGGCCACCATCACTGCATCACTGGCGCGAATCAGGCCGTCGAGGGTCTCGTCGTCGGCCACGGCTTCGGCACGTTCGATCTTGGCCACCAGCCAGGCCGTACCACCGGACTCGTCACGCAGGCGACGGGCGTATTCCATGTCACTGGCATCACGCGGGAACGACACGGCCAGGTAGTCCAGGTCCATCTCGGCCGCCAGCTTGATATCGGCCTTGTCTTTCTCGGTCAGGGCCGGGGCGGTCAGGCCGCCGCCGCGACGGTTGATGCCCTTGTGGTCCGACAGCGGGCCGCCGATCAGCACCACGCAGTGCAGGGCGTCAGCGCTGGCGGTTTCGACGCGCATGACCACGCGGCCGTCGTCGAGCAGCAGTTCGTCACCCACGCCGCAGTCCTTGACCAGGTCCGGGTAGTCGATGCCGACGATATCCTGGGTGCCTTCGGTGAGCGGGTGAGCCGTGGAGAAGGTGAAGCGGTCGCCGACCTTGAGTTCGATTCGCTTGTTGGCAAACTTGGCAATGCGGATCTTCGGCCCTTGCAGGTCGCCCAGCAGCGCGACGTGGCGGCCATGCTTGGCAGCGATGTCACGGATCATGCGGGCGCGAGCCTTGTGCTCGTCCGGGGTGCCGTGCGAGAAGTTCAAGCGAGCGACGTCCAGACCCGCAAGGATCAGTTGCTCGATAACTTCCGGCGAGTTGCTGGCGGGGCCAAGGGTGGCGACAATTTTGGTGCGGCGGATGGTCATGCACAGACTCCTGTAGTGAAGCGCAGCGAAAGGCTACTCCGGAAAATCGCTGTAGTCATTGTTCCTTTGCACTACCTTGGTGGGAGGAGGAGGGGCGGTTGAACGAGTGGCAAGCGGCAAGCGCAATGCAGTCCGCTTGCCGCTGTTCCTCCTATAGCTTTCAAGGAAAGCGCCGATACACTGCTCAGTAGAGGAGACCCCCCATGCGAGCCTTGATCGTTTTAGCCCTGGCGACCAGTGTCGTCGGTTGCACCCGCTGGTCGATGGACCATCACCTGAACAATGCCTACCGCGCCTATGATCGCGGCAACTGCGAGCAGGTCATGCTCGAGCTGTCGCAGGTCGACCGCACCAGCCGTGCGCGCCCGTTCATCCACCCCGAGGCGTCGATGCTGCGCGGTCAGTGCCTGGAGCGCCAGAAGCTCTATGTGGATGCGGCGCAGACCTACCAGTACATCATCACCCAGTACCCGCGCAACGAGTACGCCTACCGTGCCCGCGCCCGCCTGCAGACCCTCGAGCAGCTTGGCCACTATCGCCCCAATGGCGAGCCGGCCATCGCCCGTCCGGCCAGCAGCACACCCTGGCGTTGATGGCCGCGCAACGACGTCGATACTGACGTTAATACTAAAGTGCGCGGGTCCGAATGTGACGGGGCAGTCAGGTTGCGCTAGGCTTGTGAGGTACATGCGGTACACCAGAACGATCCAGCGCGACCCTGCTCAAGGGTCTTCGACAGCGACTCCTATCATGTTTACCGAACGTCGAATCGAGCGTCACCTGCTCCCGTATTACCTCAAGGTCTTCAACCGGTTTACCGGGTTGCCCATCGGTTATCTGGGCAATGTGTCCGAAGACGGCCTGATGCTGATCAGCGACCTGCCACTGCTGGTGGGCCCCGATTTCGAACTGCAGCTCAAGGTGCCCGGGCGCGCCGGTGCGCTGCACGTGATCAACCTCACCGCCAGCTGCCTGTGGTGCCACGAAGACGAGAACCCGGGGCACTACGATTCCGGCTTCATGCTGCTGCAGGCCCCTCGCGAATACGACGAGCTGGTGTCGTCGCTGCGCAACTATTTCAGCTTCCACCCGTTGAGTGCGTCGGCCTGAGGTAGACTCCCGGCAGATTTTCTGTTCAGGACGACGCCGTGAGCTCCAGCATTTTCTGGCACGACTATGAAACCACCGGTATCAACCCGCGCAGCGACCGGCCCCTGCAGGTGGCAGGGGTGCGCACCGATCTGGACCTCAACGAGATCGAGCCGCCGGTCAACCTCTTCTGCCAACCCGCCGACGATATTCTGCCGCACCCTGCGGCGTGCCTGATAACCGGCATTACCCCGGCGCAGCTGGCCACCCAGGGCCTGTGCGAAGCCGAGTTCATGACCCGGGTGCACGCCGAGCTGGCGCGCCCGGGTACCTGCGGGGCCGGCTACAACTCGCTGCGTTTCGACGACGAAGTGACGCGTTACAGCCTGTATCGCAACTTTTTCGACCCCTATGCCCGCGAGTGGCAGGGCGGCAACAGCCGCTGGGACCTTATCGATGTGGTGCGCACTGCCTACGCCCTGCGCCCCGATGGCATCCAGTGGCCGCAGCGCGACGGCCAGGTGAGCCTGAAGCTGGAGTTGCTGACGGCGGCCAATGGCATCGATCACGGGCAGGCGCACGAGGCGCTTGCGGATGTGCGTGCCACGTTGGCAATGGCGCGCTTGATTCGCGAGAAGCAACCCAGGCTGTATGCATGGTTGTTCCAGTTGCGCAGCAAGCAGAAAGTCCTCGATCAAGTGCGTTTGTTGCAACCGCTTGTGCATATTTCCGGACGCTTTTCTGCGGCACGTAATTATCTTGGCGTGGTGCTGCCCCTGGCCTGGCATCCACGCAATCGCAATGCGCTGATTGTGTGCGACTTGCATCAGGATATCGCCCCATTGCTGACGGAAGATGCCGAAGTGTTGCGTCAGCGTCTGTACACCCGACGCGAGGAAATGTCCGAGGGACAATTGCCGGTACCGTTGAAATTAATTCAGATCAATCGCTGCCCGGTGGTCGCGCCCTTGAGTGTATTGCGCGGTGAAGATCAGCAACGCCTTGGCCTGGATATGACGTTGTATCAACAGCGTGCCGAGCAGTTGAGTGCCGCCCAGGCCGTGTGGCAGAACAAGTTGAGCGCTATTTATGACAGTCAGGAATTCGCCCCGAGCGAAGACCCCGAGCAACAGCTGTATGACGGATTTATCGGTGATCGCGACCGACGCCTGTGTGAACAAGTAAGAACCGTGGAGCCCGAGCAATTAGCCACGGGTCAGTGGATGTTCGACGATGCACGATTGCCGGAGTTGCTGTTTCGCTACCGTGCGCGCAATTTTCCGCAGACCTTGGATGCACAGGAGCGCCAGCGTTGGCTCGGGTTCTGCCAGCAGCGCCTGAGCGACCCGGCAATGGGCGCTCCGAATACCCTTGAAGGCTTCGAGCAGGCATTGCAGAGCGCCTGGCTGGATGCCGATGCCACGCAGCGCGAGTTGCTGGCGCAATGGCGAGCCCATGCCATGAACTTGCGCGAACGGTTTGCCCTGCAGTAATTGCAGGCAATAAAAAACGCCAGCATGCTGGCGTTTTGGGCTGACCTGTAACCGGGTTACAGTGTCCAGCGATTAACCGAGCAGGGTCGCCCAGCCTTCTACTACGTCACCACCCCACTTGGCTTTCCACTCTTTGAGTGTCTTGTGGTTGCCACCTTTGGTTTCGATGACTTCGCCATTGTGCGGGTTCTTGTATTGCTTGACCTTGCGTGCACGCTTGGTGCCGGTGGTTTTAACCGGGCCGCGAGGGGCCTTGTTCAGTTTGGCCTCAGGGTCCAGCAGAGCAATAATGTCGCGCAGCGACTTGGAGTACTCGCCCATCAGCTCGCGCAGTTTGGCTTCAAACTCCAGCTCGGTTTTCAGCTTGTTGTCTTCGGACAGGTTCTTCAGGCGGGCTTGCAGTTCTTTGATGGCTTCTTCGGTAGCGCGGTATTCGTTGATCAGGGACATGAGGTATTCCTTGGAGGGAAGGGACGCAGGACAGCGGTGCAGCAATAATAGTCAGACACTTAATACAAGTAAACATTAAACCGCCGTCATTGCGGAATACCTTCATAATTGAAAGGGTATTGTGACGAGATACTCCCAATTATCCGCTTCAATTGTTAAATAACTTTAATGTGCCCTTGACGAGGTGCAAGCCCAGGCTGGCTGCGGTGTGAGGTTGTGATACACGGTATGCAATCACTACTGCAGTTTTTCCGGGCAGTCGTTAGAATACGCGCCTTTGCGAACTCTGGAGCCCCTCTCATGCGCACCTATCGGCTGGTGATCGCTTGCCCCGACCGTGTCGGCATCGTCGCCAAAGTCAGTAATTTTCTGGCGTCCCATAACGGCTGGATCACCGAAGCGAGCCATCATTCCGATGACCTGAGCGGCTGGTTCTTCATGCGTCACGAAATCCGTGCCGATACCCTGCCTTTCGGCATCGAGGCGCTGCGCGAAGCGTTCGCGCCGATTGCCGAAGAGTTTTCGATGGTGTGGCGCATTACCGACACCGACCAGAAGAAACGCGTGGTGCTGATGGCCAGCCGCGAGTCCCATTGCCTGGCCGACCTGCTGCACCGCTGGCACAGCAACGAGCTGGACTGCGATATCCCGTGCGTGATCTCCAACCACAATGACCTGCGCAGCATGGTCGAGTGGCACGGCATTCCGTTCTACCACGTACCGGTCGACCCGCAGAACAAGCAGCCGGCATTTGCCGAGGTGTCGCGCCTGGTCAAGGAGCATGCCGCCGACGTGGTGGTGCTGGCGCGCTACATGCAGATCCTGCCGCCACAGCTGTGCCAGGAATACGCCCAGCAGGTGATCAACATTCACCACAGCTTCCTGCCGTCGTTCGTGGGGGCCAAGCCGTATCACCAGGCGTCGATGCGTGGCGTGAAGCTGATCGGCGCCACCTGCCACTACGTGACCGAAGAGCTGGATGCCGGCCCGATCATCGAGCAGGACGTGGTGCGTGTGAGCCACAGCGACAGCATCGAGGACATGGTGCGTTTCGGTCGCGACGTCGAGAAGATGGTGCTGGCCCGCGGCCTGCGCTATCACCTGGAAGACCGCGTGCTGGTGCACGGCAACAAGACGGTGGTGTTCTAGGACCGCACCGGCCCCTCGCCAGCCTTGCTGGCGAAGGGCACAACGCGTGTCTACCGCCGTGCCAGGCGCAACCGCTCCAGCAGCGGCTTGCCCAGCAGGCAGACGAACACCGGGCCGCCCACCACCAGATAGAAGTAATACGTCACCACCCGCCATATCAGAATCGCCGCAGCCGCGGTCGACTTGCCCACCATGGGCGTCAGCAGCGTCGCCGAGGTCAACTCCGCCGCGCCAGCCCCGCCGGGCAACAGGCTGAACTGGCCGGCACTCAGGGCGAGCATCTGCACCAGAAAGCTCGACACCCACTGCAGGTCTGCCCCCAGCCCGCGCAACACCAGGTACAGCACGCTGTAGCGCAGCGCCCAGTGCAGGCAGGTGAGCCCGAACACCAGCGCCAGTACCCGCTTGGGCAGGCGCCAGGTGGCGGCAAACGCGCGAAAGAAGTGCAGCACCTTGCGCGCCCAGCGTCGGCAGGTGGCGTCACGCACCTTCAACCGCCGCAGCAGCCGGCCCATCGCACGCATCAACCCGCGGCGCCAGCGCAGTATCGCCAGCCCCGCCAGCAGGGCGGCGAACATCATCAGCGCACTGGCCAGCAGCATGCCTTGCATGCTTGCGCTGAAGCGGTGGAACAGCATGTAGATGACAATCCCGAACATCGCGCACAGGAAGAACACCAGGTCATTGAGCTGGTCCATGGCGAACACCGCGCTGCTCTGGGCCGGGCGCACCCGGTGCCTGGCCAGCAGGGCCACCAGCGCCAGTGGCCCGCCGCTGCCGCCGGGGGTGGAGCAGATGGCGAACTCGGTGGCCATGATCACCCCCAGGCTGCGCACCCGCCCCAGCGCCGCCCCCTGGGTGCCGAGCAGCAGACGCAGGCGCAGGGCGTTGATGCACCAGCACAGCACGATCATGCCGAACAACCCCATCAGCAGCGCCAGCGGGAACCGCTGCAGGCGCGGCAGCAGGTCGCTGCCGCCCAGCAGCGTCGGTACCAGCAGCGCCAGCAGCAGGGCCAGCGTGAGCCAGCCCAGGCGAGTCATGCGCCGGGCCTGCTGGCCAGCCAGGCCATCTTGGTCATGGGGGTACGGCCCTGCTGCAGCAGTTGCTGCAGGGTGTCGAGCCAGTAGCGGCGCGAGTAGGCATGGCGCATGTCCACCGGGTGCAGCCCGAGGCGGATCGTGGCCGCCTGCTGCAGGCGTGCCCGGCGCGCCTCGCTGAGCACTTTCGACAGCCCGCGGCGCCAGGCACTGCGGGCGCTCCACACCAGCCCCGGGGCGTCGATGCGGCTGAAATCGGGCAGGCGGAACAGGTGCTGCGGGTCGCTGGTGTAGTGCAGCGGGGTTTCGCGCAGGGCCTGGCGAGTGCCTTCGCTCATCAGCCAGGCCGGGGCAACGAAGCCGGTCAGCGGCCAATCGCAGGCCTGGAACAGCTCGATCCCGGCATTCAGGCGATGCAGCGCCTGGGCCTGGCCCAGGGCGTAGAACTCACCCTCCCAGGTATAGATGCGGCGCATGAAGTACTCGCGCGGCGAACGTGGCGGCGGGCCGTCGTCGGCATGGTAGTAGCCATGCAGGGCCAGTTCGTCGCCCCGGCTCAGTCGCCGCTCCAGCACCTGGCGAAAGGCCGGGGCCTGCTGCACAGGGTTGCGCCGGTGGAAGTCGGGTACCACCAGCAGGGTCATGGGGATGTCGCCCAGGGCGTCCACGGCTTCGACGAAGGGCTGGTAGTCGGGCCAGGTTTCCGGGGCCACGTCGTGCAGCACCAGCAGCACGCTGGGGCGCTGGTTGTGCAGGTCAGGCTGTTCAGGCATGGGCGCGCACCGGTTGCTCGTGATGACCCAGCACGGCCCGATAGTGTTCGAGCAGGCCGCCGACCACCGTGTCCCAGGCGTAGTGCTGTTCGGCATGCCGGCGTGCCTGCTGCCCCAGTTGCGGTGCGCCGGCCTCGAACAGCTCGCGCACGGCGGCGGCCATCGCCTGGCCGTCGTTGGGCGTGCACAGCCGGCCGTAGCCCGGTTCGACGATTTCGGTAAAGGCCCCGGCCGCTACCGCCACCACCGGGATGCCGCTGGCCATGGCCTCGAGTATCACCAGCCCGAAGGTCTCCTGGTCGCCGGCGTGCAGCAGCGCATCGGCACTGGCCAAAAGGCGGGCGACCTGGGTGGCCGGGCAGAAGTGGTTGATGATGGTGACGTTGGCCGGCACGTTGCTGGGCATGTGCGAACCCACCAGCAGCAGGTGGTAGTGCTTGCCCAGGCGTTTCATGCAGTCCAGCAGCACGGGCAGGTTCTTCTCCCGGGAGCCGCGCCCGGCGAACACCAGCAGGCGCGTGGTGTCGGCCAGCCCCAGTTCGGCGCGCAGGCCGGGGTCGCGATGATCGGGGTGGAAGGTCTGCAGGTCCACCCCGAGGCGCTGTACATGCACATTGCCGATGCCCAGCCCGCGCAGCTTGTCGGCCATCACCTGGCTGGGCGCCAGCACCCGGTCGAAGTTGCCGTACAGCTTGCTGACATAGGCTTCGACATTGGGCGTGAACCAGTGGCCCATGCGGTTGCCGACCAGCAGCGGCAGGTCGGAATGATAGAACCCGATCACCGGCACATCGAGCTGGCGCCGTGCATCGAGCGCGGCCCAGGCGGTGAGGTAGGGGTCGCCCACTTCGATCAGGTCCGGTTGCAGGTCATGCAGCACGTTGCGCCAGGGCGCCAGACGCAGCGGGAAGCGGTAGCCATTGCCGAAGGGCAGGGCGGGGGCAGGCACCTGATAGATGCCATTGGCATGGCTGGCGCTGGCGCCGGGGATCAGCAGGCTGTGGCGAACGCCGGGGTTCAGGCCCAGGCGGCGGTGTTTGGCATCAAGATAGGTACGCACACCGCCACTGGCGGGGGCGTAGAACATGGTGATGTCAGCGATGTGCACGATCAGCATCCCTCCGAGACCGTCTTCAGGTTGTCATCGCGCATGGATATGCGGTGGATGACGCGCCCTAGGGTGGACCTCAGTGAAGGATAGTTTGTTCGATCATGTTGCGCGCCCGGCGAGCAAGCCGCCGGGCGCGCGCGGTCAGATGCGGAAGGTACCGACCAGGTGCTTGAGGCGGCCGGCCTGCTGTTCCAGGTCGGAACAGGCACGCAGGGTGGCCTGCAGGTTCTCCACGCCTTCCTGGTTGAGCATGTTGATTTCGTTGATGTCCATGTTGATCGACTCGACCACCGAGGTCTGCTCTTCGGTGGCGGTGGCCACCGACTGGTTCATGCCGTCGATCTCGCCGATACGCAGGGTGACGCTGCCCAGGCGTTCGCCGGCCTGGTTGGCGATCGAGACGCTGTCCTGGCTGTGGCGCTGGCTCTGGCTCATGGTGTCGACCGACTCGCGGGCGCCGACCTGCAGCTCTTCGATCATGCTCTGCACCTGTTGTGCCGACTCCTGGGTACGGTGGGCCAGGTTGCGCACTTCATCGGCCACCACGGCAAACCCGCGCCCGGCTTCACCGGCACGGGCCGCCTCGATGGCCGCGTTGAGGGCCAGCAGGTTGGTCTGTTGCGAGATGCTGGTGATCACTTCGAGGATCTGACCGATGTTCACGGTCTTGCTGTTGAGCGTCTCGATGTGCGAGCTGGAGGTGGAGATAAGGTCCGACAGACGGTTCATCGCCTGGATGCTGCGGTCTACCACCTGCTGGCCCTCTTCGGCCAGGTGGCGTGCAGAGCTGGCCTGCTGCGAGGCTTGCGCGGCGTTATGGGCGATTTCCTGGGCAGCGGCGCCCAGCTCGTTGATCGCGGCGGCCACGCTGTTGGTGCGGTTGGCCTGCTCGTCGGAGTTGACCATCGAGGAGTTGGAGGCGCTGACCACGCGCAGTGCCACTTCGTTGACCTGCTGGGTGGCCGAGGACACTTCGCGGATCGAGCTGTGGATACGCTCGACGAAGTGGTTGAAGGCGCGGCCCAGGGTGCCGAATTCGTCGTTGCTGTGGATGCTCAGACGCTTGGTCAGGTCGCCTTCGCCCTGGGCGATGTCTTCCATGGCGCGGGTCATGATGTGCAGCGGTTGCAGCAGCACGCGGATGAGCATGCCGAGCAGGGCGATGATGATGGCCACCGCAATCACGGTGACGATCACCGCCGAGGTGCGGAACTTGCTCAGCATCGCGTAGGCTTTTTCTTTATCGATCGAGAGACCGATGTGCCAGTTGGCCGATGGCAGGCCTTTGACCGGTGCGAAACTGAGGATACGGGTCTGGCCGTTGTTCTCGACCTCGGTCAGTTCCTTGGTCAGGCGCGGGGTGTTGTTCGGGTACAGGTCCGACAGCGACTTCATCACCAGGTCCTTGTCTGGGTGCACCAGGATCTTGCCTTGGTCGTTCACCAGGAACGCGTAGCCCATGCCGCCGAAATTCAGGGAGTTGATGATCTTGACCAGGGCGTCCAGCTCCATGTCGCCACCGACCACGCCCAGTTCGCGCGACACTGTGGCGTTCATGCCGATCACCATCTTGCCGGTACTGATGTCCAGGTAGGGTTCGGTCAGGGTCGGGCCGTTGGCCGCCATGCTGTCCTTGTACCAGTCGCGGATGCGCGGATCGTAGCCGTCAGGCATCTGGATCACCGGGCGCACGGTGAAGCCGCCGTCGGTCTTGCCCATGTACACCGTGATGAAGCTCGACGCCAGCACCTTCTGGTCCAGCAGCGAATCGAGGTTGCCGGGAGCTGCCGCGATGTTCTGTGCCAGGTTCTCTACCAGCAGCAGGCGTCCTTCGAAGAGGTTCTTGATGTTGGTCGAGGCGGCATCGCCCATTTCGCCGACATAGTTTTCCAGATCTTCGTGAATCGCATTACGCTGCAGGTAATCGTTGTAGAGAGTAAAGAGGGTGAAGGCCACAAGGACGATCAGGGAAGCAGCCAGCAAGATCTTATGGCTGAAACGGAAGCTTTTATTCATGGCGTATTGGGTCCGCTAAGGTCTTTATATCCGGGTCATTCGCACAAAGGCATCTTGAAAGCAGTGCAGTTCCCATGTCCTTGTCGGGCTTTTCCTGACTTTCTGGGTGAAACATCAACACTTGGTATCGGCCGAGTACTACTAAAGCTTGAACAGAGGGTGAAAAAACATGCCTGACTCTTCGCAGTTCATTCTCGGTGCGGACCTGGCGGGGCAGCCGGTGTGCCAGGCCATGCGCCTGGCCAACCGTCACGGACTGGTTGCCGGGGCCACCGGCACCGGCAAGACCGTGACCTTGCAGCACCTGGCCGAGGCCTTCAGCGATGCCGGCGTGGCGGTGTTCGCTGCCGACGTCAAAGGCGACCTGTGCGGCCTGGGGGCGGTGGGCAACCCGCAGGGCAAGGTGGCCGAGCGGATTGCCGGCATGCCCTGGCTCGAGCATCGGCCGCAGGCGTATCCGGTGACCCTGTGGGATGTGCACGGCAAGTCCGGGCACCCGTTGCGCACGACCTTGAGCGAAATGGGCCCGTTGCTGCTGGGCAACCTGCTCGAACTCAACGACAGCCAGCAGGCGGCGCTGTATGCGGCGTTCAAGGTGGCCGATCGCGAGGGCCTGTTGCTGCTGGACATCAAGGACCTCAAGGCGCTGCTCGGCCACCTCAAGGACAACCCGCAGGTGCTCGGCGAAGACAGTGCGCTGATGACCAGCGGTTCCAGCCAGGCCCTGTTGCGGCGCCTGGCGACCCTGGAGCAGCAAGGGGCCGAGGCTCTGTTCGGTGAGCCGGCGTTGCAGTTGCCAGACCTGCTGCAGCCTGCTGCCGACGGGCGCGGGCGCATCCACCTGCTCGATGCCAGCCGCCTGGTGCACGAGGCGCCGAAGGTGTATGCGACCTTCCTGCTGTGGTTGCTGGCGGAGCTGTTCGAGCAGTTGCCCGAGCGTGGCGATGCGGACAAGCCTCTGCTGGCGCTGTTTTTCGATGAGGCGCACCTGTTGTTCAGCGGCACGCCCAAGGCCTTGCAGGATCGTCTGGAACAGGTGGTGCGGTTGATTCGTTCCAAGGGGGTGGGGGTGTATTTCGTGACTCAGTCGCCGGGCGACCTGCCGGACGATGTGCTCGCCCAGCTCGGCCTGCGTATCCAGCATGGCTTGCGTGCGTTCACGGCCAAGGAGCAGAAGTCGCTGCGGGCGGTGGCCGATGGGTTTCGGCCGAACCCGGCGTTCGACACCCTGGCGGTGCTGACCGAGCTTGGCATTGGCGAGGCGTTGGTGGGCACCCTGCAGGACAAGGGCACGCCGGGCATGGTCGAGCGGGTACTGATCGCGCCGCCGCAATCGCGCATCGGGCCGTTGAGCGAGGCCGAGCGGGCGGCGCTGATTGCGGCGTCGCCGTTGCAGGGGCGCTATGACAAGCCGATCGATCGGGAGTCGGCGTACGAGATATTGATGGCGCGCAAGGGGCAGGTGCCATCGGCGCAGCAGGCGCCGGCCGAGGAAAGCCTGGCCGACAAGGCCGGGGAGTTCTTGCAGAGCGCGGCGGGGCAGGCGATCAAGTCGGCGGTGCGCCAGGCGGCCAATCAGTTCGGACGGCAACTGGTGCGGGGCTTGATGGGCTCACTGCTGGGGGGCAGCAAGCGCCGCTGACAAGGCGTCGAGGCACTGAAGTTGCCGGTTCGCCGGCAAGTTCTCAAGCGGGCCCGAAGGCATCGAGCCGGTGCCCTGCGCAGGCTCGGCAGGTTGTGCCAAGGGGCCGCAGCAGTGCTCGCAGCTTCGTGTATAGGCCGTGTCGGCTGTGAGCAGTTGGCCTGCGCACAGCAGCACGCCCTGACCGTCGGGCAGCAACGTGGCGCTGTGGGAGAAACGCGGTTCGTTCAGCTCGCTGCCCAGCACCCATGCATCCTGGCGAGGGTCGTACAGCTCGGTGCTGGGGCGGTAGGGCAGTCTGGTATGGCCGGCCAGCAGCAGCCGACCATCGGGCAGCAGCGTGGCGGTATGCCCCTGGTGTCCACGCTGCATGGGCGGGCCACTTCGCCAGGTATTGGTTAGCGGATCGTACAAAAACGATTCCAGTGCACTTTCACCAAACGGCATGCAGGTGCCGCCCGCCACCATCACCTGGCCATTGTTCAGCAGCGTGGCCGTATGTTGCATGCGGGGGGCAGGCAGTGGCGTGGTCGGCTCGAACCGCCCGGTCTGCGGGTCGAAGAGTTCGCAGTGGGCCAGTGCCTGGTCGGGGGCATAGCCGCCGATAATCAGCACCTTGCCGGAATCGAGCAACGTGGCGCTGTGGTTCATGCGTGCCTGACTGCGCTCACCGAGCTGATGCCACTCGTCGCTGGCGACGTCGTACAGCTCGACGATGTCGAGCACTTTCCCGGTGTCGCCCTTGAGGTGGTTGCCGCCGATGACAAGCACCTTGTTCGTGCCGCCCCACAATGACGTAGCGGTGTGGCTGAAGCGGGCAACCTGGAGGCTGCGCAGCGTTGTCCAGCATGAGCGGATGGGCTCGAAGCGCTCGACGTGGCCGCTGGCTTCCCCGGTTTGCGAGCCGCCCACCAGCAGAAAGGACCCGTCGTCGAGAATGACCGTGAGTTGCGAGAATGCCGCCTTCTGCTTGGGGGGTTGTTGCTTCCATTCGCGCTGGTCAAAGCTGAAGCGTTCCACGCTGTCGGTGGCAAGCCCGCCATTGGTGATGCCGCCGGCAACCAGCACATCGCCATTGGGCAAACGCATGGCGCTGTGCAGGGCCCGGGCGATGTGCATGGCGCCAGCGCAAGCGTGGATATGGCCGTCCTTCGACATGTGCATTCTCCTTGTCGGCATGAAAAGGAGGGTGCGCTGCAGGTGGCCCATCGTCTACTGACATAAATGACAGTGCGTTTGCGCAGGGCCATGAAAAAAGGGCCAGCCAAATGAATGGCTGACCCTTCTGCGGTACAGCGTTATTTCAACCGATGGCTTTGGACGCCAACCAGAACAACCCCGCCGACAAGGCGATGGTCGCCGGCAGGGTCAGCACCCAGGCCAGCAGAATGGTGCGCACGGTGCCGCCTTGCAGGCCGCTCTTGTTCGCCACCATGGTCCCGGCCACACCCGACGACAGCACGTGGGTGGTCGACACCGGCAGGCTGAAGATGTTGGCCGCGCCAATCGCGCAGGCTGCGGTGATCTGCGCCGACATGCCCTGGGCATAGGTCATGCCCTGCTTGCCGATCTTCTCGCCAATGGTCAGTACCACACGCTTCCAGCCCACCATGGTCCCCAGGCCCAGGGCCAGGGCCACCGCCAGGATCACCCAGAACGGCGCGTACTCGGTGGTCGCGGTCAGGTCACGACGCAGTTTGTCCAGGTCGGCCTTTTCACGTGCTTCCAGGCCTGGCAACTTGCTGACCTTTTTCGCCGTGTCATCCAGGCACAGCAGGTAACGCCGCACTTCCACGCGCTTCTCGGCAGTCAGCGAATGGTAGTCCGCCACGCCGTTGAGCGACTGCTGCAGCGCGGTGATGGTCGGCTCGGTCTGTTGCGGATTGCAGCTGAACTGCTCCGGCAGGTCACCGGCCTTGGCCTTGCCCAGTGCCAGGAATTCGCCCAGGGTTTCGCTGTTGCGCTGGTAGAACTGGCTCAGGTGCAGGGTCGCGTCACGGGTACGCTCGATCTGGTAGGTGGTGCTGTTCAGGTCCAGCACGAACTGCGCCGGCACGATGCCGATCAGCACCAGCATGATCAGGCCGATACCTTTCTGACCATCGTTGGAACCGTGCACGAAGCTGACGGCCATGGCCGAAATGACCAGTACCAGGCGGTTCCAGAACGGCGGGTGCTTCTTGTCGTCGAGCTTGCGGCGCTGTTCAGGCGTCTTGTGCATCTTCGACAGCGGACGCCACCACTTCAGGCCGATCAGCACCAGCGCGGCCACGGCAAAGCCGGCCATGGGCGAGAGCACCAGCGACATGCCGATGTCGATTGCCTTCTGCCAGTTGACCCCGTCACCCAGTGGAATGTCGTTGAGCAGCGCGTTGGCCAGGCCCACGCCCAGGATCGAGCCGATCAGGGTGTGCGAGCTGGACGCCGGGATGCCGAAGTACCAGGTACCCAGGTTCCACGCGATGGCCGCGGCCAGCAGCGAGAAGACCATGGCCAGGCCATGCCCGGTGTTCACATTGATCAGCAGCTCAACCGGCAGCAGGTGCACGATGGCATACGCCACCCCGACTCCGCCCAGCAGGACGCCAAGGAAATTGAACACGCCGGAAAAGAACACGGCCAGGTGCGGCGGCATGGCTTTGGTATAGATGACAGTCGCTACCGCATTGGCGGTGTCATGAAAGCCATTGATGAACTCGAAGGCGAGCACGAAGGTCAAGGCGAGCAACAGGCTCACCAGTACCCAGGCATCAAGTCCGCTGAATAAATCGATCATGAAGGAATTCTGACCCGGTCATAAGGGGGCGCGATTATGCCAGAAATCCTGGGTAATCGATGCACTAGGTGCTGACCGGTCGGGGCGCTTTTGCGGGGGGGCAGGGCACTGCAGGAGGGGAGGGTAATCGAGAAAGATCGGCAAAAATCAGAAAAAATAACGCGAACGGTCAAGAAAAAACCGATGTTTTCCACGGCTGAATAATTCAAACGACCGTATTAAATTTGTGAGATTACGTAACGGTTTCATCTTCGACGCCGCAAGGGTCGCCCAAGGCACCGTCTTCGTGCCGGTGCCGTGCCCAGGGGCGGGCGCTTTGTCCGAGGGTCAGGGCTCCTGTGGGCTGAGCTCCTTTTCGATCTTTTGCAGTTCCACGGCAAATGCCTGGTCCAGCAGGCTGGCACGTTTGCGCCAGGGTTTGCGTTCGGGGTCTGGTTGGGCGGCGTATGTGGTGACTTCTCCGCCATAAACGTCCTTGTAACGTTGTTCCTGGCGCTCGAGTTCAGCGCGCAGTTCATCTTTCGTCACAGTGTTTCCTGAAGTTGGAGTTGATGCCGATCTCAACACAAGCACGTTTAACCCGACGACAGCGGCGCAGGCCATTGTGTCGAGCGTCTATATAAGACGAGGGTGATTGCAGTTGAATGGCTGTTTTACACCTTCTGTCGGGGCCTGTCAGCCCGGCAGAAGCAAAAACGGCCTTGCTGGTGGGCAAGGCCGTGCCTGGGACTTCTACGGTGGGTACCTGACCAGTCTCTCCAAGAAGCCACATGTGGCAGGCGAAAGGTATAAGCAATTGTAGGCATCGGTCAATTGCGATTATCGGCCGATGGTTCGATAATCGCCCAAGTGAAGTTTGCCGAGGTGAGTCATGAGTGAAGAAACAGGGGGCAAGGGCCCAGGCCTGAACGACAACGTGCGCAGCTCTTTCGCTTCGTTGGCGCCGCCCATCGTGGCCTCGCCGGCCAAGCGCATCCAGGCGTTCACCGGCGACCCGGATTTCATGACGTCGCTGGCGCGGGGCCTGGCGGTGGTGCAGGCGTTCCAGGAGCGCAAGCGGCACCTGACCATCGCCCAGATCAGCCACCGCACCGAGATCCCGCGCGCGGCGGTTCGCCGTTGCCTGCACACGCTGATCAAGCTCGGCTATGCCACCACCGACGGGCGCACCTATTCATTGCTGCCCAAGGTGCTGACCCTGGGTCATGCCTACCTGTCCTCGACGCCATTGGCGGTATCGGCGCAGCCGTACCTGGACCGCATGAGCGACCAGTTGCACGAGGCCTGCAACATGGCCACCCTCGAAGGTGACGACATTCTCTACATCGCCCGCTCGGCGACGGTGCAGCGCCTTATTTCGGTGGACCTGTCGGTGGGCGGGCGCCTGCCGGCCTACTGCACCTCGATGGGGCGCATCCTGCTGGCGGCGCTGGACGACGCCACCCTGCACGAATACCTGGAGCACGCCGACCTGCAGGCCAAGACCAGCCGTACCGTGCACGACCCGGCAGCCTTGCTGGAAATCCTCCAGCAGGTGCGCGAGCAGGGCTGGTGCGTGGTCGACCAGGAGCTGGAGCAGGGCCTGCGTTCGATCGCGGTGCCGGTGTACGACGCCTCCGGCCAGGTGCTGGCGGCGCTGAACATCAGTACCCACGCCGGGCGGGTGAGTCGCAGCGAGCTGGAGCAGAAGTTTCTGCCGATCATGGTGGCGGCCAGCCGCGACCTGAGTACCCAGCTGTTCAGTTGAATGCGTCGAGCGGTTCCTGTTCGATAAACGCACAGTCTTGCGTTTATCGAATTGCGCCGCGTCGCGCGCCTTATTAATGTCCCTCGCATCAAGTGGCCCCTGACGGCCTCCAATAATAATGAGCGAGAGAACACCCCATGACCTGCACCCTGTCCTGCTTCAGCCTGTACCTGCCCGCCTGCCGGCTGCACGGTAGCTGACCCTTTCCAAAAGACCCGTACCCGACCGTCTGTGCCGTTCACGCGCGCACCCGCACACTCGCGCGCATCTTCTGGATAAAAACAATGAATAGTCCCCAAGCTGCTGTTGGAAACTGCCTGGATGTGCAGTCGTTCATCAATGCCCAGCCGTTGTCGCGTTACCAATGGCGGGTGGTCATCCTGTGCTTTCTGATCGTGTTCCTCGACGGCCTGGACACCGCCGCGATGGGCTTCATTGCCCCGGCACTGTCCCAGGACTGGGGCATCGACCGCGCCAGCCTGGGCCCGGTGATGAGCGCCGCGCTGATCGGCATGGTGTTCGGTGCGCTGGGCTCGGGGCCGCTGGCCGACCGTTTCGGGCGCAAGGTGGTGCTGGTGGGCGCGGTGTTGCTGTTCGGCGCGTTCAGCCTGGCCTCGGCCTATGCCACCAACGTCGACCAGTTGCTGGTGCTGCGCTTTCTGACCGGCCTGGGCCTGGGCGCCGGCATGCCGAACGCCACCACGCTGCTGTCCGAATACACCCCCGAGCGGCACAAGTCGTTGCTGGTCACCAGCATGTTCTGCGGCTTCAACCTGGGCATGGCCGGTGGCGGGTTCATTTCCGCCAAGCTGATCCCGATGTTCGGCTGGCATAGCCTGCTGCTGATCGGCGGCATCCTGCCGCTGCTGCTGGTGGTGGTACTGATGGTGTGGCTGCCGGAGTCGGCGCGTTACCTGGTGGTGCGCAACAAAGGCACCGACCGGGTACGCCGCACATTGGCGCCGATCGAGCCGGGCATCGTCAACCAGGCTGCCAGCTTCAGTGTGCCGGAACAGAAGACGGTCAAGGCCCGCAACGTGTTCGCGGTGATCTTCTCGGGCACCTACAGCGTCGGCACGCTGCTGTTGTGGCTGACCTATTTCATGGGCCTGGTGATTGTCTACCTGCTGACCAGCTGGCTGCCCACGCTGATGCGTGACAGCGGCGCGAGCATGGAGCAGGCGGCGTTCATCGGTGCGCTGTTCCAGTTCGGCGGCGTGCTCAGTGCGGTGGCGGTAGGCTGGGCGATGGACCGCTACAACCCGCACAAGGTGATCGGCACCTTCTACCTGCTGGCCGGGGTGTTCGCCTACGCGGTGGGGCAGAGCTTGGGCAACATCACGCTGCTGGCGACCCTGGTGCTGATTGCCGGCATGTGCGTGAACGGGGCGCAGTCGGCGATGCCGTCGCTGGCGGCGCGCTTCTACCCCACCCAGGGCCGTGCCACCGGCGTGTCGTGGATGCTGGGCATCGGCCGGTTTGGCGCGATTCTCGGGGCCTGGATGGGCGCCACGTTGCTGGGCCTGGGCTGGAACTTCGAACAGGTGCTGACGGCCCTGGTGATCCCGGCCGCGATCGCGACGGTGGCGGTGGTGATCAAGGGTGTGGTGAGCCACGCTGACGCGACCTGACACCCTGAACGCTTCGCCGGCAAGGCCGGCTCCTACAGGTTTGCGGTGAGCCTGTAGGAGCCGGCCTTGCCGGCGAATGAAGCCACCCTGATTCATATTCTTAGCACAACAACAATACGTTCGATAATCGAACGCTATGGCGATTATCGGATTGTACGGCCCAATGCGCCGCCTTAATCTGAGCTCATGCCGGTGCCGCCCAGAGGCACCTCTGAAACCGCTCTCCAGGAGTCTGCAATGGCTGAAATCCTCTCGCTCCACGACGCCGTGAAGCAGTTCGTCAACGACGGCGACAGCGTCGCCCTTGAAGGCTTCACGCATTTGATCCCGACCGCCGCCGGGCACGAAATCATTCGTCAGGGCAAGAAGGATCTGACCCTGGTGCGCATGACCCCCGACCTGATCTACGACCAGCTGATCGGCGCCGGCTGCGCCCGCAAGCTGATCTTCTCGTGGGGCGGCAACCCGGGTGTCGGGTCGCTGCACCGCCTGCGTGACGCGGTCGAGAAGCAGTGGCCGCACGCCATGGAAATCGAAGAACACAGCCACGCCGACCTCGCCAACGCCTACGTTGCCGGTGCCTCGGGCCTGCCGTTCGCGGTGCTGCGCGCCTACGCCGGCTCCGACCTGCCCAAGGTCAACCCGCTGATCAAGAGCGTGACCTGCCCGTTCACCGGTGAGGTGCTGGCCGCCGTGCCGTCGGTTCGCCCGGACGTCACCGTGATCCACGCGCAGAAGGCCGACCGCAAGGGCAACGTGCTGCTGTGGGGCATCCTGGGTGTGCAGAAGGAGGCCGCCCTGGCCGCCAAGCGCTGCATCGTCACCGTGGAAGAGATCGTCGACGACCTCAACGCGCCAATGAATGCCTGCGTGCTGCCCACCTGGGCACTGTCGGCCGTGTGCCTGGTACCGGGCGGGGCGCACCCGTCCTACGCGCACGGCTACTCCGAGCGTGACAACCGCTTCTACCAGGCCTGGGACCCGATTGCCCGCAGCCGTGAGACCTTCACCGCCTGGATCGACGAATACATTCGCGGCACCGCCGACTTCCCTGCCTTCAAGGCAAAACTGGCCAGCGCTTCGGAGGCTGTACAATGAGCTACTCCACCAATGAAATGATGACCGTTGCCGCTGCCCGCCGCCTGCGCAACGGCGCCGTGTGCTTCGTCGGCATCGGCCTGCCGTCCAAGGCCGCCAACCTGGCACGCCTGACCTCTTCGCCCGACGTGGTATTGATCTACGAATCGGGCCCTATCGGCGCCAAGCCGACGGTACTGCCGCTGTCCATCGGTGACGGCGAGTTGGCCGAAACCGCCGATACCGTGGTGCCCACCGGCGAGATCTTCCGCTACTGGCTGCAGGGCGGGCGCATCGACGTGGGCTTTCTGGGCGCCGCCCAGGTCGACCGTTTCGGCAACATCAACACCACCGTGGTCGGCGACTACCACCAGCCCAAGGTACGCCTGCCGGGTGCCGGTGGCGCACCGGAAATCGCCGGCTCCGCCAAGACCGTGCTGATCATCCTCAAGCAGTCCTCGCGCGCCTTCGTCGACAAGCTCGACTTCATCACCTCGGTCGGCCACGGCGAAGGCGGCGACTCGCGCAAACGCCTGGGCCTGCCCGGTGCCGGCCCGGTGGGCATCATCACCGACCTGTGCATCATGGAACCTGAAGCCGGCAGCAACGAATTCGTGGTCACCTCGATTCACCCGGGTGTGACCCGCGAGCAGATCGTCGCCGCCACCGGCTGGGCGATCCGCTTTGCCGACAGCGTCGAAACCACCGTGGCGCCGAGCGAAGTCGAGCTGACTGCGCTGCGCGACCTCGAAGCGCGCACCGCGGCCGCCCACGGCCAAGCGCCGGGAGAAGCCTGATGCGTGACGTATTCATCTGCGACGCGATTCGCACCCCCATCGGCCGCTTCGGCGGCGCCCTGGCCGGCGTGCGCGCCGATGACCTGGCGGCGGTGCCGCTCAAGGCGCTGATCGAGCGCAACCCCACCGTGCAATGGGACCAGCTCGACGAAGTGTTCTTCGGCTGCGCCAACCAGGCCGGTGAAGACAACCGCAACGTAGCGCGCATGGCCCTGCTGCTGGCCGGGCTGCCCGACAGCGTGCCAGGTGTGACCCTCAACCGCCTGTGCGCCTCGGGCATGGACGCCATCGGCACGGCGTTTCGCGCCATTGCCAGCGGCGAGATGGAGCTGGCGATTGCCGGCGGCGTCGAGTCGATGTCCCGTGCACCGTTCGTGATGGGCAAAGCCGAAAGCGCCTACTCGCGCAACATGAAGCTGGAAGACACCACCATCGGCTGGCGCTTCATCAACCCGCTGATGAAGGCCCAGTACGGCGTGGACGCGATGCCGCAGACCGCCGACAACGTGGCCGACGACTATCAGGTATCGCGCGCCGACCAGGATGCCTTCGCCCTGCGCAGCCAGCAGCGCACCGCCAAGGCCCAGGCCGCCGGCTACTTCGCCGAAGAGATCGTGCCGGTGCGCATCGCGCACAAGAAGGGCGAGACCGTGGTCGAGCACGACGAACACCCGCGCGCCGACACCACCCTCGAAGCCCTGGCCAGGCTCAAGCCGGTCAACGGCGCGGACAAGACGGTCACCGCCGGCAACGCCTCGGGCGTCAACGACGGCGCCGCGGCGCTGATACTGGCGTCGGCCGAGGCGGTGCAAAAGCATGGCCTGACCCCGCGCGCGCGCGTGCTCGGCATGGCCAGTGCCGGCGTTGCCCCCCGGGTAATGGGCATCGGCCCGGTGCCGGCGGTGCGCAAGCTGATCGAGCGCCTGGGCGTGGCGGTCACCGATTTCGACGTGATCGAGCTCAACGAAGCCTTCGCCAGCCAAGGCCTGGCCGTGCTGCGCGAACTCGGCATTGCCGACGACGCGCCGCAGGTCAACCCCAACGGCGGCGCCATTGCCCTGGGTCACCCGTTGGGCATGAGCGGCGCACGCCTGGTGCTGACAGCGCTGCACCAGCTGGAGAAATCCGGCGGGCGCAAAGGCCTGGCGACCATGTGCGTGGGTGTCGGGCAGGGCCTGGCCCTGGCCATCGAGCGCGTGTAAATCAATGACCCCGCTGCTGCGACCTCCACGCAAGGTCGGGGCAGCGGGGTGATTGTTCTGTGGAACGTGAGTGTTACCGAGTGTGTCTAGACTTCAGACATCCTCCCAGAGTGAATTGCCATGACTTCAATCCATTACACCGGCGAAGAACGCAGCAAACGCATTTTCGCCATCGTCGGTGCCTCCTCGGGCAACCTCGTGGAATGGTTCGACTTCTACGTCTATGCCTTCTGCGCGATCTACTTTGCCCCGGCTTTCTTCCCCTCCGACGACCCGACGGTGCAGCTGCTCAACACCGCTGGCGTGTTCGCCGCCGGGTTCCTGATGCGGCCCATCGGCGGCTGGCTGTTCGGCCGTGTGGCCGATCGCCACGGGCGCAAGAATTCGATGATGATCTCGGTGCTGATGATGTGCGCCGGCTCGCTGGTGATCGCCTGCCTGCCGACCTACGCCAGCATCGGTGCCTGGGCACCGGCGCTGCTGTTGCTGGCGCGGCTGTTCCAGGGCCTGTCGGTGGGCGGCGAATACGGCACCACCGCCACCTACATGAGCGAGGTGGCCCTGCGCGGCCAGCGCGGTTTCTTTGCTTCGTTCCAGTACGTGACCCTGATCGGCGGGCAACTGCTGGCGGTGCTGGTGGTGGTGATCCTGCAGCAACTGCTCACCGAAGATGAGCTGCGCGCCTGGGGCTGGCGCATCCCGTTCGTGGTGGGTGCCATCGCGGCGGTGATCTCGCTGTTCCTGCGTCGCTCGCTGGAAGAGACCAGCAGCGCCGAAACCCGCAACGACAAGGACGCCGGCAGCCTCGGCGGCCTGTTCCGCAACCACAAGGCGGCGTTCATCACCGTGCTTGGCTACACCGCCGGCGGCTCGCTGATCTTCTACACCTTCACCACCTACATGCAGAAGTACCTGGTGAACACTGCGGGCATGAGCGCCAAGACCGCCAGCTTCATCATGACCGGTGCACTGTTCCTGTACATGTGCATGCAGCCGCTGTTCGGCATGCTCTCGGACCGCATCGGCCGGCGCACCTCGATGCTCTGGTTCGGCGCCCTGGGCACCCTGTGCACGGTACCGATCCTGCTTACCCTGAAAACCGTCACCAGCCCGTTCCTGGCCTTTGTGCTGATCACCCTGGCGCTGGCCATCGTGAGCTTCTACACCTCGATCAGCGGGCTGGTCAAAGCCGAGATGTTCCCGCCTCAGGTACGTGCGCTGGGCGTGGGCCTGGCCTACGCGGTGGCCAACGCGATCTTCGGCGGCTCGGCCGAATATGTGGCACTGGGGCTCAAGTCGCTGAACATGGAAAATGCCTTTTACTGGTACGTTACGGTGATGATGGCGATTGCCTTCCTGTTCAGCCTGCGCCTGCCCAAGCAGGCGGCGTACCTGCACCACGATCATTGAGAAGGACCACCGATGAACCAACGTCCGGGCAATCAGCTGTTCGATGCCTACTTCACCGCGCCGGCCATGCGCGCCGTGTTTTCCGACCGTGGCCGAGTGCAGGGCATGCTCGATTTCGAAGCCGCGCTGGCCCGCGCCGAGGCGGCGGTGGGGCTGATCCCGCAGGTGGCGGTGGCACCGATCGAAGCGGCCTGCCAGGCCGAGCGCTATGACTTCGCGGCCCTGGCCGAGGCCATCGCGGTGGCCGGCAACTCGGCCATCCCGCTGGTCAAGGCGCTGGGCAAGGTGATTGCCAGCGGCGTGCCCGAAGCCGAGCGCTTCGTGCACCTGGGCGCTACCAGCCAGGATGCGATGGACACCGGGCTGGTGCTGCAATTGCGCGATGCCCTGGGCCTGATCGAAGCCGACCTGGCGCGCCTGGCCGACAGCCTGGCGCACCAGGCGCTGCAGCATGCCGACACGCCGCTGGCCGGGCGCACCTGGCTGCAACATGCAACGCCCGTGACCCTGGGCATGAAGATCGCCGGCTGGCTCGGTGCACTCACCCGTCACCGTCAGCGCCTGCAGGAGCTCAAGCCGCGCCTGCTGAGCCTGCAGTTCGGCGGCGCCTCCGGCACCCTGGCGGCGCTGGGCAACAAGGCATTGCCGGTGGCCGAGGCGCTGGCCGGGCAGCTCAGGCTGAGCCTGCCCGAGCAGCCCTGGCATACCCAGCGTGACCGCCTGGTGGAGTTCGCCTCGGTGCTGGGCATGATCGCCGGCAGCCTGGGCAAGCTGGGACGCGATGTGAGCCTGCTGATGCAGACCGAGGCGGCGGAGGTGTTCGAGCCTGCTGCGCCGGGCAAGGGCGGCTCGTCGACCATGCCGCACAAGCGCAACCCGGTGGGCGCGGCGGTGCTGATCGGCGCCGCTACCCGTGTACCGGGGCTGGTGTCCACGCTGTTCGCGGCCATGCCCCAGGAGCACGAGCGCAGCCTGGGCCTGTGGCATGCCGAATGGGAAACCCTGCCCGAGATCTGCTGCCTGGTGTCCGGCGCCCTGCGCCAGGCCCAGGTGATTGCCGAGGGCCTGGAGGTGGATGCTGCGCGCATGCGCCGCAACCTCGACCTGACCCAGGGCCTGGTGCTGGCCGAGGCGGTCAGCATCGTGCTGGCCCAGCGACTGGGCCGGGACACCGCACACCACCTGCTGGAAACCTGCTGCAAGCGTGCGGTGGCCGAACAGCGTCAGCTGCGCGACGTGCTGGGCGACGATCCGCAGGTGACTGCCGAGCTGTCGGCGGACGAACTCGACCGCCTGCTCGACCCTGCTCATTACCTGGGCCAGGCCCGCGTGTGGGTGGCGCGGGCGGTGGCTGAACACCAACAATTCAAGCGTTGAAGGAGGCCGTTGTGGCTAGCGTACAACTCGCTGATGGCGTACTGAACTACCGGCTCGACGGGCCCGAGGGCGCACCGGTGCTGGTGCTGTCCAACTCGCTGGGCACCGACCACACCATGTGGGACCCGCAACTGCCGGCATTTGCCGCGCATTTTCGGGTACTGCGCTACGACACTCGCGGGCATGGCCAGTCGCTGGTGACCGAGGGGCCGTACAGCATCGAGCAACTGGGGCGTGACGTGCTGGCACTGCTGGACGCGCTGAAGATCGAGCGGGCGCATTTCTGCGGCCTGTCCATGGGCGGGCTGATCGGGCAGTGGCTGGGCATCCATGCCGGCGAGCGCCTGAACCGCCTGATCGTGTGCAACACCGCAGCCAAGATCGGCAACGACGAGGTATGGAACCCGCGCATCGACATGGTGCTGCGCGACCGCGAGGCGGCGATGGTGGGGCTGCGCGACGCCTCCATCGAGCGCTGGTTCACCAAGGCCTATGCGCAGGCCAACCCGGACCAGGCCAAGCGCATCACCGACATGCTGGCGGGTACTTCGCCCGATGGCTATGCGGCCAACTGCGGCGCGGTGCGCGATGCGGACTTCCGGGACCAGCTGGGTGAGATCAAGGTGCCGCTGCTGGTGATTTCCGGCAGTGCCGATGCGGTCACGCCGCCGGCTGGCGGGCGCTTCATCCAGGAACATGTGGTGGGTGCCGAGTATGCCGAGTTCCAGGCGGCGCACCTGTCCAACGTTGAAGTCGGCGCGCCGTTCAGCCGCCGCGTGATCGATTTTCTGCTGGCCCGCTGAGGAGTAGGTTGTGGACGAAAAAGAACGTTACGAGGCCGGCATGCAGGTGCGGCGTGCGGTACTGGGCGATGCCCATGTGGACCGCAGCCTGAGCAACCTCACCGAGTTCAACGGCGAGTTCCAGGAAATGATCACCCGGCACGCGTGGGGCGATATCTGGACGCGGCCGGGGTTGCCACGCCATACCCGCAGCCTGATCACCATCGCGATGCTGATCGGCATGAACCGCAATGAAGAGCTGAAGCTGCACTTGCGGGCGGCGGCGAACAATGGCGTGACCCGCGAAGAGATCAAGGAAGTGCTGATGCAGAGCGCGATCTATTGCGGGATCCCGGCGGCCAATGCCACGTTCCACCTGGCGGAGTCGGTGTGGGATGAACTGGGCGTCGAATCCCGCGCCTGATCTTCAGGGCCTCTTCGCCAGCAAGGCTGGCTCCTACAGTGTGTGCGTGCCGTTGTAGGAGCCGGCCTTGCCGGCGAATGGGCCTTCAGATTGCCGCCTTTTTCGAGCGACTACCCACCGGCCCCGCATTCGCCTCGATCGACCGCTTCAACTCCCCGCGCAACCCCAGCACGAACGCCATCTCCGCCACCACGAACAACGGCCCCACGATCAGCCCGCTGATGTCGTCCACAAACGCCGGCTTGCGCCCCTCGTAATAGTGGCCGACGAACTGGATCACCCAGCCCACCACGAACAGCCCCAGCCCCGCACCCAGCCACACCAGCGTGCTTTGAACCGCCAATACCTGCCCGGCCCACAGGCACAAGCCCAGCAACACGCTCATCAGCAACCCGAAGCGGGTGTCCAGGCGCAGGTAGAACCACGCCGACCACAGCGCCACCAGCAATGCAGGCGACAGCCACACCCCGCCCAATGCCATGCCCGGACGCGACAGCAGCACCGTGACCGCCACCACGATCAGCGGGATACCCACGAAGTGCGTGGCGATGTTGCGTGGGTCGCGGTGGTAGGCCGCGTATTGACTCAGGTGCTCGACGAGGCTTTTCATTGTTGTTCCTCCTGTAGGATTGCCCGAGCTTGCCCTGCGCAGGCACCGTCGTCTGTCGGCTAGCCGACAGTGTCACCACGAGGCCCCCGATGAACGCTTCAACCTTGCGCCAGGGTCACTGGTTCAAACAGTTGCCCGCTACCCTGCAGGATAGCCTGCTGCACCTGGCCCGGCCCGTGAGCCTGGAGGCCGGCGCCTGCCTGTTCCAGCGCGGCGACCCGCCTTGCGGACTGTACGCGGTGCTCGATGGCGCCATCCGCATCGGTGCGGTCAGCGCCCAGGGCAAGGAGGCGGTGCTGACCCTGATCGAGGCCCCGCACTGGTTCGGCGAGATCTGCCTGTTCGACGACCAGCCACGTACCCACGATGCCTATGCCGAAGGTGCCACCCACCTGCTGCGGGTGCCCCAGGGCGCGCTGGTGAAATTGCTGGATGCGCAACCGCATTACTGGCGTGAATTCGCCTTGCTGATGAGCCACAAGCTGCGCCTGGCCTTTGTCGCGCTGGAGCAGCAGAGCCTGATGAGTGCCGCGCCGCGGGTGGCCTACCGGCTGCTGCAGATCGCCGCCGGTTACGGCGAAGTGGAGGGGGCCAGGAGGGTGTTGCAATTGTCCCAGGAGCAACTGGCGCTGATGCTCGCGCTGTCGCGCCAGACCACCAACCAGATTCTCAAGGCGCTGGAGCAGGATGGCGTGCTGCGCCTGAGCTACGGCGAGATCGAGATTCTCGACCCCGCGCGCCTGGCACTGATGGCTAATCCGGCTGGAACGGCGACTGGCTGAGGATCACCCCGGTTTCCTCGACGTACTTCTGCCATTCGCCGAGCAGGGCCTGCAGTTTTGCCGGCTGCGCCTGCGCCAGGTCGTGGACCTCGCCGGGGTCGATGCTCAGGTCGTACAGCTGCCAGGTGGCCGGCCCCACCGGGCCTGGAATGTACACCGCCTTCCAGTGCCCCTGGCGAATCGCCCGGCGCCCGAACAGCTCCCAGCCGGTGACGGTGTGCTCGTCGTGTACCTGCTCGGTCTCGCCCGACAGGTAGCCCAGCCACGACTTGCCGCGCAGCGGCGCCACGTCGCGCCCGCGCCAGCGTTTGCCCGGGTGGCGGATGCCGGCCAGGTCCAGCAGGGTCGGGGTGATGTCCATCACGGTGCTGAACTGATGGCTGATCTGCCCCTGGCGCGCCAGTGCCGGGTAGTGCAGCAGGGCCGGCACGCGAATGCCGCCCTCGGTGGTGAAGGCCTTGAACAGCCGCGACGGTGCGGTGGCCGCCTGGGCCCAGTGCGGGCCGTACCACACGTAGGAGTTGGCGCGGCCGATGTTGTCCAGGCTGTTGTCGTAGTGCTGGTCCAGGTAGCTGGCCAGGTGCGGGCCGAACTTGGGGAAGGCTTCGAGCAGCGCGCCCTCGGCACCGTTGTCGGACATGAACAGCACCAGGGTGTTGTCCAGCAGGCCCTGGTTGCGCAGGTAGCCGAGCACCCGGCCGATGTTCCAGTCCATGCGCTCGACCATCGCCGCGTACACCTCCATGGCGCGTGCCGAGCGCTGGCGCTGTTCGTCGCTCAGCGCCTGCCATTGTTCATCCACCGGGTGCGCCTGCACCTCGGCGCCGATCAGGCCCAGGGCGCGCAGTTTTTCCAGGCGCTCCTGGCGCAGTACTTCGGGCCCGGCGTCGTAGCGACCCTTGTAGCGCGCCACCACCTCGGCCGGCGCCTGCAACGGCCAGTGCGGCGCGGAGAACGGCAGGTAGGCGAAGAACGGCCGGCTCTGGTCGCGCTCCTTGAGGTACTCCAGCAACTTGTCGCCGAAGGCGTCGGAGGAATAGAAGCCCTCGGGTAGCGCTTCGACGAAGGTGTCGTCCTCGATGTACAGCGCCGGGGTCGACTTGAGCAGGCCGGGGGTGTGTTCGTCGTAGGTGGGTTCGAAGCCATAGTGGTTGGCCGCGCCCGGCAGCAGCGCGAACGAACGTTCGAAGCCACGCGCATGTGGCGCCAGCTCGGCCTTCAGGCCCAGGTGCCACTTGCCGCTCATCAGTGTCTGGTAGCCGGCCTCGCGCAGCAGCTCGGGCAGCGCCACCACGCGGTCATTGAGGTAGCCCTCGTAGCCCGGCTTGCCGATCAGCTCCGGGGTCAGCGCCTCGGCCATGGTGCCGATGCCGGCGATGTGGTGGTCGGTGCCGGTCAGCAGCATCGAGCGGGTCGGCGAGCAGGTGGGCGCGGTGTGGAAGTCGGTCAGGCGCAGGCCGGCAGTGGCCAGGGCGTCCAGGTGCGGCGTGGCAATTTCGCCGCCGAAGGCACCCAGGTCGGAAAAGCCCAGGTCGTCGTCAACGATGATCAGGAAGTTGGGGCGTTGGCTCATGGTCGGCACTCAGCAGGCAAGGTAGGTCAGGGGCAGGTCGCGGATCTGCTCCACGGCGGGCGGCAGGTAGCGCTCGTCGTGGGTCAGTTCGTGCAGCAGGGTTTCGCGCAGGCGGTGGAACGCCAGGCTGGCGCGCTGGCGTGGGTGAGGCAGGTCGACCTCGACGATGCGCTTGATCCGCCCCGGGCGCGGTTCGAGCACCACCACGCGGTCGGCCAGGAATATCGCTTCCTCGACATCGTGGGTTACCAGCAGGGTGGTGATGCGCGCCCGTTCGCGAATGGCCAGCAGTTCGTCCTGCATCTGCTGGCGGGTAAGGGCGTCGAGGGCGCCGAAGGGTTCGTCCAGCAGCAGGATGCGCGGGCTGGCCACCAGCCCGCGGGCAATCGCCACGCGCTGGGCCATGCCGCCCGAGAGCTGGTGCGGGTAGGCCTGGGCAAAGTCTTCGAGGCCCACCAGGCTGATGAAGTCGGCCACCCGCCGGGCGCGCCGGGTGCGCTCCAGGCCCTCGTTGACCAGGCCCAGGTCGATGTTCTCGGCCACCGTCAGCCAGGGGAACAGGCGGTGCTCCTGGAACACGATGCCGCGTTCGCTGCCGATGCCGTGCACCGGCTGGCCGTCGATCAGGATCTGCCCCTGGTACTCGGCGTCCAGGCCCACCAGCAGGCGCAGCAGGGTGGACTTGCCGCAGCCGCTGGCGCCGACGATGGCGACGAATTCGCCGTCGGCGATCTGCAGGTTGAAATCGCGGATCGCTTCCAGTTCGCCGTCGGCCACGCTGAAGCGCTTGCCGACCTGGTTGAAGCTGACCCGTGGGTGAGCGAGTGCGTTCATGCCCGTCTCCAGCGCGTGGCGCGCAGTTCGATGTGTTGTCCGACGGCGCCGAGCAGGGCGCCGGTGAGGCCGACCAGCAGCATGCCGGCCATGATCAGGTCCATGCGCAGCAGTTGCTGGGCGCCGATCATCAGGCTGCCGATGCCACCGCCGGAGGGCATGAAGTACTCGGCGCCGATGGTGCCCAGCCAGGCGTAGATCAGGCCGACCCGCAACCCGGCGAAGATGCCCGGCGCGGCGCCTGGTAGCACCAGCCTGCGCAGGCGCTGGGCACCGCTGAGGCGCAGCACGCGGGCGGCTTCGTCGAGCTGCGCAGGCAGGCTGGCAACCGCGCGCTGGGTGGCGATGAACAGCGGGAAGAATGCCGCCAGGCCGACGAATACCCATTTGGCCAGTTCGCCCAGGCCGAACCAGGCGGTCAGCAGCGGCACCCAGGCGAAGATCGCGATCTGGCGCAGCCCGGCCAGGCTCGGGCCCAGCAGGCGCTCGGCGCGGCGCGACAGGCCCAGTAACAGGCCGAAGGCAAAGCCCAGGCTGCCGCCCAGCAGCAGGCCGCCCAGCGCTCGCCCGACGCTGACGGCCAGCGCGCCGCTCAAGGTGCCGTCGAGCACGCCGGCCCAGGTGCTGTGCACCACCTCCAGCGGCGCCACCAGAATGTTCGCATCGACCCAACCGTACTGGCTTGCCAGTTGCCACAGCACCAGCAGCGCCAGCGGCAGGCCCAGGGCATGCAGGTGCTGCCAGCCAAGCAGCGGGCGCACCCGCAGTTGTGCGGTGGCCGGGTGCGGCCAGTGCAGCAGGCGCCGGTCGAGCCAGCCCAGGCCGCGGTCCATCAGCAGCCCGAGCACGCCGATCACGGCGATGCACACGAACACGATGTCGAGCATGAACAGTTGCCGTGCCCACACCATCAGGTAGCCCAGGCCTTCGCTGGAGGCCAGCAGCTCGACCGCCAGCAGCGAGGTCCAGCCGGCCGCCAGGGCCAGGCGCACACCGGCCAGAAACGCCGGCAGCGCAGCGGGCAGGATCAGCCGGCGAACCAGCAGGTGCGTGGGCAGGCGCAGTACCGCCGCCGCTTCGCGCAGGCGCGGCTGGGCATCGCGCACGCCCACCAGGGTGTGCAGGGTCACCGGCACGATCACCGCCTTGACCAGCACCACCAGCTTGAGCACTTCGCCGATGCCGAACAGCACCATGAACAGCGGCACCCAGGCCAGGGTGGGGATCTGCGCCAGGGCGTTGAAAGTCGGCAGTACCAGGCGTTCGGCGCGCTGGCTGAAGCCCATCCAGGCGCCGAGCACCGCACCGGCCCCGACCCCGGCCACCAGCCCCAGGAGCAGGCGTTGCAGGCTGATGGCCAGGTGCGCCCACACCTCGCCGCGACCCAGTTCCACGGCGCTGTCCCATACCAGTGCAGGCGGTGGCAGTATCTGCTCGCTCATCCAGTGGTTGCGGCTGGCCAGCCACCACACCGCCGCCAGCAGCAAGGGCAGATACCAGGCTTGCAGGCGCTGCCAGGGCAGGCTGCGCAGACGCGGCAGGCCAGGGGCGGGGGCCAGTGAGGAAAGGGCGGTACGGGTCATGCAGGCCTCGCTATTTGTATATTTCTTATGGGTATATGCAGAAGAAATTACATTCGATTGAGCGATAAGAACTGCATTTAAAGCCGCTGACTCGCCGCGCAGCCAATGCATTCGAAGCATATTTTGGTTGCGTGAAATGCATAGCCCGCAGGGCCGGGCTTGACAGGGCTTATATGTAATCTGGTTATTAAAATGTAATTTAATAGTATTTAAAGATTGGCATCCGCTATGGGTAGCGTGGCCGCACCATTACAAGGAGCTGTGTGCCATGAACCTGTCGATCAATCGTGTTTTCAGCCTGTTCGCCACCCCCGCACTGGCCGCCGTGATCGGCTGGATGCCGACACTGGCGCAGGGCGCCGAGCTCAAGCAGATCCGCATCGCGGTGCCCGACCTGAGTGCCGGCACCCAGCATTCGGGCGGTGGCATCACCGACGTGCTGCAACAGCAACAGCTGCTGGAGAAAGCCTTCGCCACCGACGGCATCAGCATCCAGTGGAACTACTTCAAGGGTGCGGGGCCGGTCATCAACGAGGCGTTCGCCAATGGCCAGGTGGACTTCGCCTACCTGGGCGACCTGGCGGCGATCATCGGCAAGGCCAATGGCGTCGACACCCGCCTGGTGGCCGCCACCGCGCGCGGGGTCAAGCACTACCTTGGGGTGGTGCCGGGCAGCGGCATCAAGACCCTGCAGGACCTCAAGGGCAAGCGCGTGGCGGTGTTCCGTGGCACCGCCACGCAGCTTTCGTTCGATGCCGCGCTGGCCAGCCAGGGCCTGAGCGAGAAGGACCTCAAGGTCATCAACCTGGATTTCAGCGCGGCTATCGCCGCCCTGGCGGCCAGGCAGATCGACGCCACCTGGGGCTCCACCGGCATCAGTGCGCTGGCCGATCGCGGCCTGGCCGAACTGCCGCTCAATACCCGCGATCTGGGCGGGGCGGGCAATGTGCAGGCGGTGCTGGTGGCCGCCGGTGCCTTCGTCGATGCGTACCCGGCAGTGGTCGAGAAGTTCGTCGCCGCGCAGCAGCCGGCGGTGCAATGGCTGACCGACGATGCCAACAAGGACGCCTATATCCAGCTGGTGTCGGAGCGTGCCAGCTACCCGCCGGCGATCCTGCAGCGTGACCTCAGCCAGGAGCGCCTGAGCGCGGTGTTCGACTCGACCCTGGACCCCGACTTTCTCGCCCGCCTGCAAGCCTCGGTGGACCTCGCCGCGCAGCAGCGCCTGATTCGCAAACCGTTCAAGGTCGACCAGTGGCTGGCGCCGCAGGCTACCCGACCAGCGCCTGTGGCGCAGGCTGGCGGTCAAGGTTGATCAGGGTCTCGATCATCGCCCGCGCCGCAGGGGACAGGCGGTAGCCGCTGCGGCTGACGATGCCGCAGCGGGCATTGAAGCTGTCGAGGTTGGCCGGCAGGTTGCGCCAGTGCAGGCGCACCAGTTCGCCGGCCTGCACCGCCGCGCCGTAGGCCTCTTCGCTGCCGATGCCGATGGCATTGGTGCCGAGCACGATCTTGAGCAGGGTGGGTTGGTGCTCGCTCTGGATCTGCGGCGAAAAGTCGGTCTTGCCGCTGAGGTTGGCCAGCAGTTTGCGCACCCCCGGCGGAATCAGCGAACAGGCCAGCGGGTAGTCGAACATGTCGTTGGTCGACAGGCTGTCCTTGGCCAGCAGCGGGTGCCCGGGGCGGCAGAAGAACAGGCCGCGGCGCGGGGTCAGGGCCAGGGTCTGGAAGTTGGGGTCGGCTTCGAAGTGGCGGATGTCGGCGACGAAGAACTCGATCTCTTCGCGGCTCAGCGCCCGGCTGAGCTTTTCCCAGTTTGAGACCTCGAAATGCGTGCGCACCTTGGGGTGGGCGTTGATGAACTGCGCCACCGCCTGCGGCACCAGGTTCACCGCTGGCGCGGGGCCGCAGCCAAAGCGCAGCTCGCCGGCATCGAGCTTGGTCATCTGCTGCACCTCGCTGCTCAACTGCGCCGCGCCCTGCACCAGGCGCAGGGCGTGCTGCAGCACCACCTGGCCTTCGGGCGTGGGGCGCAGATCCTTGTTGGCGCGGTCCACCAGCACACAGCCGAACTCCTGCTCCAGGCCCTGGATACTGCGGCTGAAGGCGGGCTGGGTGATGCCCATGGCGTCGGCGGCGCGCACGAAACTGCGGTGTTCGGTGAGGGCGATGAAGTAGCGCAGTTGGCGAAGATCCATATGCTTTTCCGGCATTCCAAAAATAGGGCGAAGGTATTTGCCGCCCCGGGAGTCTGGGTTTTAAATGCAAGCTCTTATTCCGTCAATGAAGCACTTGCATATCTGTTAGAGCTTATTTGCATATAGATAGCGCCAGAGTTTCATCGGCACTTACCGTGACGCAACCGATGAGGGACGAACCATGAGCAACGCCGCATTTGCCGCAGCACCTGTCAGCCATGCGCTGGAGATTCATCCGGTGGCCGGGCGCATCGGTGCCGAAATTCGTGGAGTGACACTGGGCGCCGACCTGGCCCCGGCGGTGGTGGAGGCGATCCAGGCCGCGCTGGTGCAGCACAAGGTGATCTTCTTCAGGGGCCAGACGCAGCTGGACGACCAGACCCAGGAGGCCTTCGCGCACCTGCTGGGCGAGCCCATCGCGCACCCGACCGTGCCGGTGCGCGATGGCACCCGCTACCTGCTGGAACTCGATGGCGGGCAAGGGCGTCGGGCCAACTCCTGGCACACCGACGTGACCTTCGTCGAGGCGTACCCCAAGGCGTCGATCCTGCGTTCGGTGGTGGCGCCGGCGTCGGGGGGCGATACGGTGTGGGCCAATACCGCCAGCGCGTACGATGACCTGTCACCGGCCTTGCAGGCGCTGGCCGAGCAGTTGTGGGCGGTGCACAGCAACGAGTACGACTATGCCGCGACCAAGCCGAACGTGAGCCTCGAGCAGTTGGAGAACTACCGCAAGGTGTTCACTTCGACGGTGTACGAGACCGAGCATCCGGTGGTGCGGGTGCACCCGGTGAGCGGTGAGAAGCACCTGCTGCTGGGGCATTTCGTGAAGCGCATCAAGGGCTATTCGAAGGCCGATTCGGATCACCTGTTCAACCTGCTGCAGAGCCATGTGACGCGCCTGGAGAACACCGTGCGCTGGCGCTGGCAGGCCGGGGACGTGGCGATCTGGGACAACCGCGCGACCCAGCATTATGCGGTGGATGACTACGGTACCCAGGGGCGTGTGGTGCGTCGGGTGACGCTGCAGGGGGATGTGCCGGTGGGGGTGCAGGGGCAGCGTAGCCGCACCATCAAGGGGCAGGATGTGGGCTGATGGGGCTGGCCTCATCGCGGGTCAAGCCCGCTCCCACAGGAGTTCGGTGATCCTTGTGGGAGCGGGCTTGACCCGCGATGGGCTGCAACGCAGGCCCGAAGGTCAGAGAAAGCTGATCGGGTAGCTGACGATCAGGCGGTTCTCGTCGAATGCATTGGTGCTGAAGTCGCGGCGCATGGTCGAGTTGCGCCATTTGAACGACAGGTTCTTCAGGCTGCCGGACTGGATCACGTACGCCAGCTCCGATTCCCGCGCCCATTCCTTGCCGTCGCTGACCACGGCGGTGTGCACGTTGTCGCCCTTGATGTAGCGGTTCATCAGGGTCAGCCCCGGCACGCCAAGCCCGGCGAAGTTGAAGTCGTGACGCAGCTGCCAGGAGCGCTCCTTGGCATTGTCGAAGCTGGCGTTGTAGCTGTCGTTGGCCAGGGTGCCGCCACTGGTGCCGTTGACCCGCATCCACAGGTCGTCGCCGCTGACTTTCTGCAGCCCCACGTAGAAGGTGTTGCTGCCATAGCGTGCCGAAAGCAGCGCCGAGGCGGTGCGGTTGTCGAGCTTGCCGGCACGCTCGGCGCCGTCTTCCTTGCCGATGAAGTAGCCCAGGTTGGCGCCCAGGGTCCAGTCGCCCAGCGGCTGGCTGTGCACCAGGTTGATGTATTGCTGGTTGTAGATGTCCTTGAGCTGGGCGTTCCACACCCCGACCAGAGTGCGCTTGTCGTTGAAGGTGTACTCGCCACCGGCAAAGTTGAAGCGGTCGGAGGTGATACCGGCGCGGCCGTTCATGGACATGTCGTCCATGCTCGCGTCGTTGCGCGGGCTGTTGCCGCGAAATTGCCCGGCATACAGGGTCAGGCCGTCGATTTCCTGGGAGGTCAGCTGGCCGCCGCGAAAGGTCTGCGGCAGCGAGCGGCCGTCGTCCGAACGCAGGATCGGCAGTACCGGCATCCATTCGCCGACCTTCAGCTCGGTCTTCGAGACCTTGGCCTTGAGCGCCACGCCCAGGCGTCCGAAGTCATCGGCCGGGCGGCCGTCATCGTGTACCGGCAACAGGTGCGTGCCGGCGGTACCCTTGCCGCCGTCGAGCTTGACCGAGTACAGGCCCAGCACGTCGACGCCGAAGCCGACGGTACCCTGGGTGAAGCCGGACTTGGCGTCGAGGATGAAACTCTGGGTCCATTCCTCGCCCTTGCCCTGGGGGTTGGCCGGGTCGACGAAATTGCGGTTGATGTAGAAGTTGCGCAGGTTGAGGCCTACCTTGGCGTCTTCGACAAAGCCCCCTTCGTCGGCCAGGGCGGGCAGGGCGCAGCTCATGGCAAGCAGGCCGGGGAACAGGTGACGTGCGGGCTGGAAAGTGTTCATCGTTAGGGCGTCTCTTGTTTTTATGTTGGGGCGATGGCGGATGGATGGTGCTGTGGCAGGCAGGAGGGAATCAATTCGTTACAGGCGGAATTGGGCGATAACCGAACACTAACTGTCTGGTTACTTTTGGTAGGGGCAGGCTTGCAGGCACAAAAAAGCCCACCGCGAAGGGTGGGCTGTTGTGTCGCCACGCTATCGAATCAACCCTTGGGCGACTCGATCGACGCTTGCTGGCGGGCATCACCGGTGCGCTCGTACCAGCCGCCACCCAGGGCCTTGTACAGGTTGACCTCGCTGACCAGCTGCGACAGCCGGTCGCTGATCAGGGCCTGTTGGGCACTGAACAGGTTGCGCTGGGCATCCAGGAACGTCAGGTTGCTGTCGATACCGATACGGTAGCGACGCTCGGCCAGGCGGTAGTAGTCCTGGTTGGCTTCGACCAGATCACGCTGGGCCTGCAACTGCTCGTTGAAGGTCTGGCGCGCCGCCAGCCCATCGGAAACTTCCTGGAAGGCAGTCTGGATGGTCTTTTCGTACTTGGCGACGTTGATGTCCTTCTGGATCTTCGAGTAGTCCAGGCTTGCACGCAGGCTGCCGGCGTTGAAGATCGGCAGGTTGATCTGCGGCTGGAACAGCCAGGTGCCCGAGCCTCCCTTGAACAGCCCGCCCATGTCGGGGCTCAGGGTCCCGGCGTTGGCGGTCAGGCTGATGCTCGGGAAGAACGCTGCGCGCGCCGCGCCGATGTTGGCGTTGGCGGCCTTGAGCAGGTGCTCGGCCTCCTGGATGTCGGGACGACGCTGCAGCACGTCCGACGGCAGGCCGGCCGGCACGTCGGCCAGCAGGTCGCTGTCGAGTTTCATGCCGTTGGGCAGGTTCGCCGGCACGCCGGTGCCGACCAGCACGGCCAGGCTGTTCAGGTCCTGCGCCACCAGGCGCTGGTACTGGGCCAGCTTGACCCGTGCGCCCTCGACCGAGGTACGCGCCTGGCTCAGGTCCAGGGCCGAGGCCACGCCGACTTCGCTGCTGCGACGGGTCAGGGCATAGCTCTGCTCGTAGGTCTTGAGCGTGTCTTCGGTGAGCGTCAGCAGCTCCTTGTCGGCCTGCCAGGTGAAGTAGGCGTTGGCCACGCTGGCCACCAGGCTGATCTGCGTGGAACGACGCGCCTGTTCACTCGACAGGTAGGTTTCCAGGGCCTGCTCGCTGAGGCTGCGCACCCGACCGAACAGGTCGAGTTCGTAGGCACTCACGCCCAGGGTGGCCGAGTACTGGCTGTTGATGCTCGACTCGCCGGTCTGCGAAACGTTGGCCGGCACCCGCTGGCGGCTGCCGCTGCCGGTGGCCGAGACCGCCGGGAACAGGTCGGCCCGCTGGATGCGGTACTGCGCCCGGTAGGCATCGATGTTCAGCGCGGCGACCCGCAGGTCGCGGTTGTTGACCAGCGAGGTCTGGATCAGTTGCTGCAGCGCCGGGTCATGGAAGAACTGGCGCCAGCCCTGTTCGGCCGCAGCCACGTCGGCCGACTGGGTCGGCGAGTAGGCCGGCCCTTGCGGCCACTGGGCCGCCACCGGCGACTCGGGGGTCTGGTAATCAGGGATCAGCGAGCAGCCACCGAGAATGAAGGTGGTGACTGCCAGGGACAACAGGGACTTACTCATTGCCCGGCCTCATAGCGTGGGGTTTCAGGTTTGGCGTCCTCTTCTTCGGGCTTCTTGCTACCGAACAGCGACGACACGCTTACGAAGAACAGTGGTACCCAGAAGATCGCCAGTACCGTTGCGGTGATCATGCCGCCGATCACACCGGTACCGATGGCGTGCTGGCTGCCGGAGCCTGCACCCGTGGCGATGGTCAGCGGCACCACGCCCAGGATGAACGCCAGCGAGGTCATGATGATCGGACGCAGACGCATGCGGCACGCCTCGATCGCCGCATCGACCAGGCTGCGGCCCTGCTCGTGCAGTTCCTTGGCGAACTCGACGATCAGGATCGCGTTCTTCGCCGCCAGGCCGATGGTGGTCAGCAGCCCCACCAGGAAGTACACGTCGTTGGACAGCCCGCGCATGCTGGCCGCCATCAGTGCACCGATGATACCCAGCGGCACTACCAGCACTACCGCGATCGGGATCGACCAGCTCTCGTACAGTGCCGCCAGGCACAGGAACACCATCAGCAGCGACAGCGCGAACAGTGCCGGCATCTGCGAGCCCGACAGCTTCTCTTCGTACGACATGCCGGTCCAGGCGAAGCCGACACCGGCTGGCAGTTGCGCCGCCAGGCGCTCGACCTCGGCCATGGCCTCACCGGTACTGTAGCCAGGGGCTGGCGCACCGAGTACTTCCATTGCCTCGACACCGTTGTAACGCGACAGCTTGGGTGCACCGTAGCTCCACTCGCCGCTGGCGAAGGAAGAGAACGGCACCATCTCGCCGGCGGCGTTGCGCACGTACCACTTCTGCAGGTCTTCAGGGCTCATGCGCGAATCGGCAGTGCCTTGCAGGTAGACCTTCTTGACCCGACCACGGTCGATGAAGTCGTTCACATAGCTGGCACCCAGGGCGATCGACAGGGTGTTGTTGATATCGGCGATGGTCACGCCCAGGGCACTGGCGCGTTCGTCGTCGATGGTCAGCTGGTATTGCGGCTCATCGTTCAGGCCGTTCGGACGTACCTGGGTGAGGATCTTGCTCTGCGCGGCCATGCCCAGGAACTGGTTGCGCGCTTCCATCAGCTTGTCGTGGCCGACGCCGGCGCGGTCCTGCAGGAACACGTCGAAACCGGTGGCGTTACCCAGCTCCAGTACGGCCGGAGGGGCGAAGGCGAACACCATCGCGTCGCGGAAGCTGAAGAAGTGCTGTTGGGCACGGGTTGCCAGGTTGAACACGCTGTTTTCGGCAGAACGTTCACCCCACGGCTTGAGCATGATGAAGGCCATGCCCGAGCTCTGGCCGCGGCCGGCGAAGTTGAAGCCGTTCACGGTGAACACCGAGGCCACTGTGTCGGACTCCTTGTCCAGCAGGTAGGCGCGCATTTCGTCGACCACCGCCTGGGTGCGCTCGGCACTGGAACCGGCCGGGGTCTGCACCTGGGCGAACAGTACGCCCTGGTCTTCCTCGGGCAGGAACGCGGTAGGGATACGCATGAACAGCCACACCATGCCCACCACGATCAGGATGTAGGCCAGGAAGTACGGGGCCTTGTGACGCAGGATGTTGCCCACGCCGCGCTCGTAGCTCTGCACGCTGCGGTCGAAGTTGCGGTTGAACCAGCCGAAGAAGCCACGCTTGGCGGTATGGTGCTCGCCTTTCTTGACCGGCTTGAGCATGGTGGCGCACAGCGCCGGGGTGAAGATCAGCGCGACCAGCACCGACAGGCCCATGGCCGACACGATGGTGATCGAGAACTGCCGGTAGATCACGCCCGTGGAGCCGCCGAAGAACGCCATCGGCAGCAGTACCGCCGACAGTACCAGGGCGATACCGACCAGGGCGCCCTGGATCTGGCCCATGGACTTCTTGGTCGCCTCCTTGGGTGACAACCCCTCTTCGGACATCACCCGCTCGACGTTTTCCACCACCACGATGGCGTCGTCCACCAGCAGGCCGATGGCCAGGACCATGGCGAACATGGTCAGGGTGTTGATGCTGAAGCCTGCTGCGGCAAGGATGCCGAAGGTGCCGAGCAATACCACCGGTACGGTCATGGTGGTGATCACGGTGGCGCGGAAGTTCTGCAGGAACAGGTACATCACCAGGAACACCAGCACGATCGCCTCGATCAGGGTGTGGATCACCCCACTGATCGATTCGGTGACCACAGGCGTGGTGTCATACGGGAACACCGCCTTCATGCCAGGCGGGAAGAACGGCTCCAGCTCGGCGATGGTGTTGCGCAGTGCCTTGGCGGTGTCCAGGGCGTTGGCCCCGGTTGCCAGCTTGATCGCAAGGCCGGAGGCCGGCTTGCCATTGAACTGTGCGCTGACGCTATAGTTCTCGCCCCCCAGGCTGACGTCGGCGACATCGCCCAGGCGGACCTGGGAACCGTCGCGGTTGACCTTGAGCAGGATCTTCTCGAACTGCTCGGCGGTCTGCAGGCGGGTCTTGCCGATGATGGTGGCGTTGAGCTGCGTGCCGGGCAGGGCAGGCAGGCCGCCCAGCTGACCGGAGGACACCTGCACGTTCTGCGCGGCCACGGCGGTCTTGACGTCCACCGGGGTCAGCTGGAACTTGTTCAGCTTGGCCGGATCGAGCCAGATACGCATGGCGTACTGGGCACCGAACACCTGGAAGTCACCCACACCGGCGGTACGCGAGATCGGGTCCTGCATGTTGGAGACGATGTAGTTCGACAGGTCGTCCTTGGTCATGCTGCCGTCTTCGGACACCAGGCCGATCACCAGCAGGAAGTTCTTCACTGCCTTGGTCACGCGGATACCCTGCTGCTGCACTTCTTGCGGCAACAGCGGGGTGGCCAGGTTCAGCTTGTTCTGCACCTGGACCTGCGCGGTGTCAGGGTTGGTACCCTGCTCGAAGGTGGCGGTAATGGTCATGCTGCCGTCCGAGTTGCTCTCGGACTGCACATAACGCAGGTTGTCGATACCGTTGAGCTGCTGCTCGATCACCTGGACCACGGTGTCCTGCACGGTCTGCGCCGAGGCGCCCGGGTAGGTCACGGCGATGGCGATGGCCGGCGGCGCGATGCTCGGGTACTGGTTGATCGGCAACTTGACGATCGACAAGGCCCCGACCAGCATGATCACCAGGGCGATTACCCAGGCAAAGATGGGGCGATCGATAAAGAATCTCGACATGGTTTATTCCCCTTTGGCCCCTGCTGACGCTGCATTGGCCTGGGACGGTTGGGCAGGCTTGACGTTGGTGGCTTCGCTGACCTTGACCTCGACGCCCGGCTTGACGAACTGCAGGCCTTCGGTGATCAGGCGGTCGCCCGGCTTCAGGCCTTCCTCGATCAGCCAGTCGCTGCCAACGGTACGGCTGGCCTTGAGCTGGCGCAGTTCGACCTTGTTGTCCTTGTCCACGATCAACGCGGTGGGCTGGCCCTTGAGGTCACGGGTCACGCCTTGTTGCGGGGCGAGGATCGCGTTGGCGTTCACGCCGGCGGCCAGGCGTGCATGCACGAACATCCCTGGCAGCAGGTTGTGCTCGGGGTTGGGGAACACGGCGCGCAGGGTTACCGAGCCGGTGGTCTGGTCGACCGAGACTTCGGAGAACTCCAGGCGGCCTTCGTGGGTGTAGGTGGTGCCGTCTTCCAGGTTCAGCGAGACCTTGGCGGCGTTGGCACCGGCCTTCTGCAGTTGCCCGCTTTCGAGCTCGCGGCGCAGCTTGAGCAGCTCGGCCGAAGACTGGGTGACGTCGACGTAGATCGGGTCCAGTTGCTGGATCACCGCCATGGCATCGGCCTGGCCGTTGTTGACCAGCGCACCTTCGGTGAACATCGAGCGTCCGATACGGCCGCTCAGTGGCGCCAGCACCTTGGTGTAGCGCAGGTCGATCTGTGCGCTGCGCAGCGAGGCTTCAGCCTGCAAACGTTTGGCTTGTGCGTCGTCGTATTCCTGACGGCTCACCGCCTGCTCGGCCACCAGTTGCTTGTAGCGGTCCGACAGCGAGCGGGTCGATTGCAGGTTGGCCTGGGCGCTGGCCAGGGTCGCCTCGTACACCGACGGGTCGATCTGGTACAGCTGCTGGCCTTCCTTGACCTCGCTGCCTTCCTTGAACAGACGCTTGAGAATGATGCCGTTGACCTGTGGACGCACTTCGGCCACGCGGTAGGCGATGGTGCGCCCCGGCAGGTCGGAAGTCAGGGTATAGGCCTGGGATTGGAGGGTCACGACGCCGACCTGAGGAGCTTGCGCCGCAGGCGCCGCTTCTTCCTTTTTACAGCCGCTGAGCAGTGTTGCCAGGGCGACGGCGGAAACCAGAGCGGAAACAGCTGGCTTGAATTGCATGAAGATCCTCGGGTCGAAAGAGCTGAAGACGCTCAAGAGTAATGGAAACGGGATGAAGGGAAAATTAATTCCGGGTGGATAAGTAGGATGCTAAGGAATATACTTACATTCATGCTTGTTTGTAAATACCCGTGGTGCACCTTGTCGAGGTGACCACAGGCTTGATTAAGACACCCGGTAGAGGGCCCGACAGTGGCCATACCGGCTCAGAACCCGGACGCCCGCAGCGCGCGTCCGGCTCCTTGATGAGGTTGTACTGCCATGGTCCGTCGCACCAAAGAGGAAGCTCAGGAAACCCGCCAACAGATACTCGAGGCCGCCGAAAAAGCTTTCCATGCCCGTGGGGTGGCGCGTACCACCCTGGCGGATATCGCCAAGCTGGCCGGGGTGACCCGGGGTGCCATCTACTGGCACTTTCAGGACAAGGGCGAACTGGTGCAGGCCCTGCTCGACAGCTTGCGTGAGCCGATCGAGGCGCTGGCCCAGGCCGGCGAGAGCGAAGACGAGCCGGACCCGCTGGGCTGCATGCGCAAGTTGCTGATTCAACTGATGCAGCAGATGCTGCACGAGCCGCGTACCCGGCGCATCAATGAGATCCTGCATCATAAGTGTGAATTCACCGATGACATGTGTGAGATCCGTCAGCAGCGCCAGGCCACGACCCGCGACTGCTACGAGCGTATAGCGCTGACGTTGACCAATGCAGTCAGGCGTGGGCAATTGCCTGCGGACATGGACCCGCAGCGTGCCGCTATTGCAATATTCGCTTACATCGACGGCATCATTGGCAGCTGGCTGCTGCTGCCGGACAGTTTCGATATTGCCGGGGATGCCGAGCGGTGGGTGGATACCGGGCTGGATATGCTGCGCTTGAGCCCGTCGCTGCGCAATTGAGCATTTGTGAGCATTTGTGAAGGTTGGCATAGGACGTTTCCCTGTCGTGCCCCGTGCCCGGTCAACAAAAAACACCGGCGCTGCTTGGAACGGTAGTCGGTGACCGGGTAGTCTGCCCCCAAGGACCATCAACTTTGCATAGAGCCCTGGCATGAGTGCGCACAACCCGACCCTCAAAGGTGCCGAGCAGCCGCTCAAGGCAATCGCCCTGATGTGCATGGCGGTGCTGTTGTTCGCCAGCCACGATGCCCTGTCCAAATACCTTTCCGGCTTCTATGCCATCGTCATGGTGGTGTGGGCACGCTATGTGGTGCACACCCTGCTGATGCTGGTGGTGTTCGTGCCGCGCAGCGGCTTCTCGGCGGTGGTGCGTACACGCCGCCCCGGCCTGCAACTGGCCAGGGCGCTGTGCCTGATCGGCACCAGCCTGTTCTTCACCACCGGCCTGCGTTACATCCCCCTGGCCGAAGCCACCGCCGTGAACTTCCTCGCGCCCCTGCTGGTAACCGCATTGTCGGTACCGCTGCTGGGTGAACGGGTCAGCCGCGCCCAGTGGCTGGCGGTGCTGGCCGGGTTTGTCGGCGTGCTGATCGTGGTGCGCCCGGGCGGGGCGCTGTTCACCCCCGCAATCCTGCTGCCGTTGTGTTCGGCCTTCTGCTTTGGCTGCTACCAGTTGCTCACGCGCAAGCTCAGCGGCATCGACAGCCCGACCACCAGCAACTTTCTCACCGGCATCTTCAACAGCCTGATCATGACCGCGCTGGTGCCATTCTTCTGGAGCATGCCGACCCTGGGGCATGGCCTGTTCATGATCGGCCTGGGCACCTGCGGGATGCTCGGGCACATGCTGCTGACCCAGGCCTTCCGGCATGCCGCGCCGGCCATGCTGGCGCCCTTCAGCTACGGGCAGATCCTGTTCGCCGGCCTGTACGGCTACCTCATTTTCAATCACACCCCGGACGCCTACGGCGTGGTCGGCATTGCGGTCATTTGCCTGAGCGGCCTGGCGGTGGCCTGGGCGCAGCGGCGCAACTGACTACTGCCGGCCGCGCAGCTCGCGGTTGGGCAATGCCAGCGCCGCCGACAGCCCCAGCAGGGAGACGGCGGCGCTACCCAGCAACAGGTTGCGAAAGGTCTGCAGCAACTGCGCCTGCACCGCCGCACTGGCCTGGCCGTCCTTGAGGCTGCCGATCAACGCCTCGCCGGCCAGGCTGAAGCCGCTGTCGTGCAGCAGGCTGAGCAGCAGTGCCGACATGCAGGCCACCCCCATCGCCCCGCCCAGCGAGCGGAACAGGTTGGTGGTGCTGGTCGCCACGCCGATGTCCCGCGGCTCCACTGCGCTCTGGGTTGCCACCAGCGAGGTGGGGAACTGCAGGCCCGAGGCGATGCCGGTCAGCAGCATGAACGCGCCACTGAGCAGCACGCCGTCGATCGGGCTCAGGGCCATGCCGATGATCGCCACCGGCATCAACAGTGCACCGCCCAGAATCTGCGGCTTGTAGCGCCCGGTCAGGCTGGTCAGGCGGCCGCCGCAATAGGCGCCGATCGGCAGGCCCATGGCCAGGGGCAGCAGGTGCAGGGCGGCGCTGTCGGCGCCCGCCCCGGTGATGCTCTGAAAGCGCAGCGGCATCAGCATGGTCAGCGAGATGGCCTGGAAACTGGTGAAGAAGATCGTGCACCAGCACAGCACTGCCACCCGGTTGCCGAACAGCTGCAACGGCAGCAGTGGCTCGACGGCGCGGCGTTCGTGCAGCACGAATACGCCCAGCCCGAACAGGGCTGCCAGCAGCAGGCCGGCAACCGGGCCGGACCCGATGGGCTGGCCCTGGCCGATCAGGGTGATGCCCAGCAGCAGGGCCGTCAGGCCCAAGATCAACAGCACCGCGCCGGGGTAGTCCACCTGCGCCTTGCGTTGCGGCGTGGCCAGCCCGCGCAGGGTACGCTCGGTGACCCACCAGGCGGTCAGCCCCAGCGGCAGGTTCAGCCAGAACACCCAGCGCCACGACAGGTACTCGGTCAGCAGCCCGCCCAGCACCGGGCCGGCGACGCTGGCCAGGGCATACATGCTGCTGAAATAACCCTGGTAGCGACCGCGCTCGCGGGGCGGCACGAAGTCGCCGATGATCGCCTGGCTGACCGACACCATGCCGCCCGCGCCGATGCCCTGCAGTACCCGCGCCAGCACCAGTTGCTCCATGTTCTGTGCCAGCGCGCAGAACAGCGAGGCCAGGGTGAAAAGCCCGGTACCGGTCAGGATCATGCGCCGCCGGCCGTACAGGTCGCCGAGCTTGCCGTAGATCGGCACCGCCACGGTCATGGCCACCATGTAGCCGGAAATCACCCAGGCCAGCAGGGTCACGTCGTTGAATTGCGCGGAGATCGCCGGCATCGAGACCGCGACGATGGTCTGGTCCAGCGCGCCGAGGAAGATCGCCAGCATCAGCGCGACGAGCACGCTGCGCAGGGCGGGTTGCGGAGTGTTCAATTGCGTCACGAGGTAGCTCTGGGCAAGTGGGACCGGGTGCTGCCCAGTGTACTCGATAGCCTGCTAAGCGTCTTCGATGGGCTCGTAGGGCAGGCCCACGTAGTTTTCTGCCAGGGTCCTGCGCCCGGCCTCGGAGCCCACGAAGTAGTCCAGCTCGGTGTGCTGGATACGCTGGCTGAAGGCGTCGCTGTCGGGGAAGCGGTGCAGCATCGAGGTCATCCACCACGAGAAGCGTTCGGCCTTCCAGATGCGCCGCAGACAGATCGCCGAGTAGCGTTCCAGCAGGTCGGTGCGGCCTTCGGCGTAGACCTTGCGCAGGATGTTGTACAGCGTGCTGACGTCGCTGGCGGCCAGGTTCAGGCCCTTGGCCCCGGTGGGTGGCACGATGTGCGCGGCGTCGCCGACCAGGAACAGGCGCCCGTACTGCATCGGCTCCACCACGAAGCTGCGCAGCGGGGCGATGCTTTTCTCGATCGACGGGCCGGTGACCAGGCGCTCGGCCAGCTCGTCGGGCAGGCGCGACTTGAGTTCCTCCCAGAAGCGCTCATCCGACCAGTCCTCGACCTTCTCTTCGGCCGGCACCTGCACGTAGTAGCGGGTGCGGGTGGGCGAGCGCATGCTGCACAGGGCGAAGCCGCGTTCGTGGCGCGCGTACACCAGCTCGTCGCTGACCGGCGGGGTGTCGGCCAGGATGCCCAGCCAGCCGAACGGGTAGACCCGCTCGAACACCTGCAGCGCCTCGCTCGGAATCGACTGGCGTGCCACCCCGTGATAACCGTCGCAGCCGGCAATGTAGTCGCAGTCCAGGCGATGCTGCTGGCCGTCCTTTTCATAGGTGACGTAGGGCTGCCCAGTCTTCATGTCGTGCGGGCGCACGTTCTCGGCGTGGTAGACCGTGGTCGCACCGCTGTCGGCGCGCGCGGCCATCAGGTCGCGGGTGACTTCGGTCTGGCCGTAGATCATCACGCCCTGGCCGCCGGTCAGGCCCTTGAGGTCGATGTGCTCGCGGCGCCCGTCGAAGGCCAGCTCGAAGCCTGCATGGGGCAGCCCTTCGGCGTCCATGCGCTGACCGACCCCGGCTTCGCGCAGCAGCTCGACCATGCCCTGTTCGAGCACGCCGGCGCGGATACGCCCCAGTACATAGTCGGGGCCCTGGCGTTCGAGGATGACGTTGGAGATGCCGGCGTTGTGCAGCAACTGGCCGAGCAGCAGGCCGGACGGGCCCGCACCGATGATCGCGACTTGGGTTTTCATGATTGTTGGACTTTTTATGATTGGAGTACCTGCATTTTTCGCTTGCCGGCTGGCCTTCTGAAGGGACAAACCGAGCACAAAGCGGTACTTTTCGCTAATAGGTGCGTTTATCGGACAGTGGTCGGGAAGCGAGGGTGTGATGAGCAGGGTGTCGATTCCGGTATTCAAGCTGTACGGCGAGACGCTGGGCTGGCCGACGCCCGACCTGCTGCACAGCGAGTCGATCCCGGCGCGCAGCCGCCTGCACCAGTGGGAGATCGAGCCGCACCGGCATGCCGACCTGTGGCAGCTGCTGTTTCTGTACAGGGGCCAGGCCGAGATCGAGCTGGAGGGGCAGGTGTGTCGCCTGGAGCAGGCGGCGATCCAGGTGGTGCCGGCGCTGTGCGTGCACGGCTTTCGCTTTTCCGAAGACGTCGACGGTTATGTGGTGACCCTGGCGGCGCCGCTGGTGGAGGTGCTGCAGCGGCAACTGACGGGCGTGCCAGCCGCCCTGCAGCGCGGCGCCAGTTACCTGGCCGGGGCCGACGCCGATTACCTCAACAGCCTGTTCAGCACCCTGCAGGCCGAGTACCAGCAAGACCTGCCCGGGCGCGAGTTGCAGCTGCATTCGCTGATCAACCTGATGGTGGTGTGGATCAGCCGCCAACAGTTGCGCCGCAGTGCCGGTGCCCAGGTGCCGGAACGTGGGCGCGAGTATCTGCAGCGTTTCAACGGGCTGGTGGAGCAGCAGTTTCGCCAGCAGCCGAGCGTGGAGGAGCTGGCGCATCAGGTGGGGGTGTCGGTGGCAACGCTCAATACTTTGTGCCGGGCATTGGCCGGGCAGTCGGCGCTGCAGATCGTGCACCAGCGCATCGTGCTGGAAGCCAAGCGCGACCTGATCTACACCAGCCTCACGATCAACCAGTTGGCTGACAGCCTGGGTTTTGCCGACCCGGCATACTTCTCGCGCTTCTTCCGGCGCATGACCGGCCTTTCGCCCCGCGACTTTCGTCGTCGTGAACCTTCGCTGGCTACCTGACCACGCTCAGTGTGCCGGCATGGGGCAGGCAGTGGGCGGAGCTGCAGCTGGACGCCGCATAGGGTTGCTGGCGCAGCAGCTCGACCCGATACGCCGCTGCCCCGTACACCCCGAGCACGGCAGTGATGGCCAACAGGGCAGCGCACTTTCTGGATTTCAGGGTCATGGCACCAACCTCCTGTATCCCGCACACAGATGCTTCTACAAGCATAGGCCAGCATTGCGCCAGGTGCCTGCCGGTCAGTCCAGGCCGTGGTCCCAGTGGGGCGGGTCGGTGAAGCGTGCCGCCAGAAAGTCGAGCATGCTGCGCAGGGTTGCGGGCATGTGCTTGCGCGAGGTGTACACCGCGTTCAGGCCCAGTTCGCGGGGCCTGGCCTCGGGCAGCAGGCGTACCAGCGTGCCGCTGCGCAGGGCTTGCCACACCAGGTAGGTGGGCAGCATGGCGATACCGGTGCCGGCCAGGGTGGCGCGCTCCAGGGTCAGGGCCTCGTTGGCGCTGATATTGCCTTGCACCGGCACCGACACCTGTTCGCCGTCGACCTCGAAATGCCAGAGGCTGTGGCCGAAGTACGAATGGGTCAGGCAGTTGTGCTGGCTCAGGTCCTGCACCTGGCGCGGTACGGGGTGCTCGCGCAGGTAGGCTGGCGAGGCGCACACCACCGAGCGGCACACACTCAGGCGGCGGGCGATGAGGTTGGGGTCCAGGTCGTTGCTGACGCGGATGGCCAGGTCGATGCGTTCGTCCACCAGGTTGACCGTGCGGTCGAGCATCTGCAGGTCGACCTTCACCAGCGGGTAGCGCTTGACGTAGTCCGCTACCGCTTCCACCAGTTGCGCATGCCCGAACGAGGTACTGACGCTGATGCGCAGTTCACCCCGCGGGGCGTCATCCGGGGCGCCCACTGCCGCGTGCAGGTCGCCCACCAGTTCCAGCATCTGCCGGCAGCGCGGCAGGGTTTCCAGGCCGGCGGCAGTCAGGCTCAGCTTGCGCGTGGTGCGCTGCATCAGGCGCGCCCCCACCCAGTCCTCCAGCTCGGCCAGGTAACGCGAAACCACAGGGCGTGACAGGTCCAGTTGGTCGGCGGCGGCCGACTGGCTGCCCAGGTCGACTACGCTGACGAACACCTTCATTGCGGTGAGACGGTCCATGATCTGCCCGATTTCAGAAACAAACTATGTTGGAGCATCGCATTTTTTGTGATGGTTTGTGCAACTAAGCTGTGCCTCATCGATGACTTGAACAGGTATTGCTTGATGGCTGCTTTCTTTTCCCTGCGTCGCCTGCTGCTGGCGTGTGCCGCTTTCGGTGCGATCACCCAGGCCGTTGCCGGCGACGCACCGCTGAAACTGGACGTGTACAACCCCGGCAGCGAGGCGCTGTTTCCGGTCAGCTCGGTGATCGTCAGTGGCCAGCACGAGGCGATTCTGGTGGATGCACAGTTCGGCAAGTGCCAGGCCGAGCAGGTGCTGAAGAAGCTTCGCGATAGCGGCAAGCAACTCACCACCATCTACATCAGCCATGGCGACCCGGACTATTACTTCGGCCTCGACACCCTGACCCGTGCCTACCCCAAGGCCAAGGTGCTGGCGTCGCAGGCGACGGTCGCGCACATCAAGCAGACCATGGCTGCCAAGCTTGCCTACTGGGGCCCGCAGATGGCGGCCGACAAGCCCGCCCGGCTCATCGTGCCTGACGTGCTGCCCGGCAACGTGCTCACCCTTGAAGGGCAGCGTCTTGAAGTGATCGGCCTGGACGGCCCGCAGCCCGACCGCAGCTTTGTATGGGTCCCGTCGATCAAGGCGGTGGTCGGCGGGGTAGTGGTGGCCGAGAACCTGCACGTGTGGATGGCCGACACCCAGTCGGCGCAGTCGCACAAGGACTGGCTCGCGACCCTGGCGCGCATCGAGCAGCTGGCGCCGCAGACGGTGGTGCCGGGGCATTACCTGGGGCAGAGCAAGGGGTCGCTCGAGGCGGTGCGCTTCACCGCCGATTACATCCGCGCCTTCGATGCCGAAAGCGCCAGGGCGGCCAACTCGGCCGAGCTGGTCGCTGCAATGAAAAAACGTTACCCCGGCCTGGGCGAGGAGAGCTCGCTGGAGCTCGGCGCCAAGGTCGCCAAGGGCGAAATGAAGTGGTAAGTGTCGTTCAATCCTGATCGGAGGTTTCCATGAGCAAGATCGCAATCATCGGTGCTACCGGACGTGCCGGCAGCCAGTTGCTGGAAGAGGCCCTGCGCCGTGGCCACAGCGTCACCGCCATAGCCCGTGACCCGTCGCGCCTGCAGGGGCGCGAAGGGGTGAGCACGGTAGCCCTGGACGTGACCCGGGGCGAGGGGCTGGAGCAGGCCGTTGCCGGGCATGACGTGGTGCTCAGCGCCGCGCACTTTGCCACGGTGCCGGCGCAGGCGATCATCGGGCCGGTCAAGAAGGCCGGGGTCAAGCGCCTGCTGGTGGTGGGCGGGGCGGGCAGCCTGCTGCTGCCGTCAGGGGAGCGCGTGATCGACGCGCCGGACTTCCCCGAGGCCTACAAGGCCGAGGCGAGCGCAGGTGGCGATTTTCTGCAGGCCTTGCGTCAGGAGCAGCAACTGGACTGGACCTTCCTGTCGCCGTCGGCGGAGTTCGTCGAAGGCGAGCGCACCGGTAGCTATAGGGTGGGCAAGGATCACCTGCTGGTCGACGCGAAGGGCAGGAGCTGGATCACCTTTGCCGACTATGCGATTGCGTTGCTCGATGAGGTAGAGAAGCCAGCGCATTCGCGTCAGCGCTTTACTGTGGGGTACTAGGGGCTGTATGAAAAGTCTTGAGACGAAGGTCAGGCAAGGCGAAAACAGCCGAGGAAGCGGAGTTTACGGGTTGTAAATGAGCATTCCGAGGCTGTTTTCAACGCAGCATCACCGAGTATCAAGGCTTTTCGTACAGAGCCTAGAAAGCATTCGCCGGCAAGGCCGGCTCCTACAGGTATAGGAGCCGGCCTTGCCGGCGACTGCATCAACGCGGTGCCCCTGCCTGCCCGCCCAACCACTCCAGCAAGGCCATCAACCCCGGCGCCGCCACCTGCGCGGGCCGCACCAGGTAATAGCCCTTGCCGGTCTTGACCCGAAGGTCGAACGGCATCACCAGCCGTCCGCTGGCCAGGTCATCGCCGATCAACGCCCAATCCCCTATCGCCACCCCGGTGCCCTGGGACGCCATCGACATGGCCATGTCCAGTGTCTCGAAATGCTGGCGCCGGCCTTGCCTGGGCAGTTGCACGCCGGCTGCGCCAAGCCAGGTCGCCCAGTCCTTCTCGTCCCGCGCCGGGTGCAACAGCATGTGCTGCTGCAGATCATCCAGCGTGCGCAACGGCAACTGCGGCGCGCACACCGGTGTCAGTTGTTCATCGAACAGCTTCAGCACCTGCAGGGCCGGATCAGGCTCGGCGCCATACACCACCGCCGCATCGAACGCTTCCCGGCGAAAATCCACCCCGTGCTGCACGGTGGTGGTCAGCTCCACCGGCACTTCCGGGTGCAGCGCCTGCCATTCCATCAGGCGCGGCAGCAACCAGCGCATCACGCAGGTCGGCGCCTTCAGTTGCAGGGTGGTGCGCTGCGCGCCCACCTGCTGCACGCCTTCCTCGATCAGCCCGAATACCTGCTGCACCCGCGGCAGCCAGTCCTGGCCCTCGCGGGTCAGGCTCAGGCCGCGTGCCTGGCGCACGAACAGCGCGTAGCCCAGGTGTGCTTCCAGGCCGGCGATCTGGCGGCTCACCGCGCCCTGGGTCAGGTGCAGTTGCTGCGCCGCACGGGTGAAGTTGCAGCATTGCGCAGTGATCAGGAAGGTGTGCAGGGCAGGCAAGGGAGGCAGGCGTTTCATCGGGGTAAGCCATGAGCTGTAGACATGGCTAGTATGAGGATTTTTGCATTGTGCCGGTAGCGCCTGGCGGGTCCAATCAGGCCTTGTTCCAGAATGATTCCAGGCAGACCACCATGGCGACTTGCGGCGAAGTATTGGTAAAACTCCTCGAAAACTATGGCGTCGACCATGTTTTCGGCATTCCCGGCGTGCACACGGTCGAGCTGTACCGCGGCCTTGCCGGCTCGACCATCCGTCATATCACCCCGCGCCACGAGCAAGGCGCAGGCTTCATGGCTGACGGCTTTGCCCGTACCCGTGGCAAGCCTGGGGTGTGCTTCATCATCACCGGCCCGGGCATGACCAACATCACCACCGCCATGGGCCAGGCCTATGCCGACTCGATCCCGATGCTGGTGATCTCCAGCGTGCAGTCGCGCAATGCCCTGGGCGGCGGTCGCGGCAAGCTGCACGAGCTGCCCAACCAGGGCGCGCTGGTCAGCGGTGTGGCGGCGTTCTCGCACACATTGATGAGCGCCGATGACCTGCCGGCCGTGCTGGCCCGTGCCTTTGCGGTATTCGAGGGCGCGCGCCCGCGCCCGGTGCATATCGAGATCCCGCTGGACGTGCTGGTCGAAGACGCCGATCACCTGCTTGGCTGCGAGCCGGTACACATCGCCCGCGCCGGTGCCGCGCCAGGGCCGGTGGCGAGCATGGCGGCGCTGCTGGCCGCTGCCCGCCGCCCGTTGATCCTGGCCGGTGGCGGTGCCATCGACGCAGGCGCCGCACTCGCCCGGTTGGCCGAGCACCTGCAGGCGCCCGTTGCACTCACCATCAATGCCAAGGGCGTGCTGGCCTCCGGGCACCCGCTGCTGATCGGCTCCACCCAGTCGCTGGTGGCGACCCGTGCACTGGTGCGCGAGGCCGACGTGGTGCTGGCGATCGGCACCGAGCTGGCCGAAACCGACTATGACGTCACCTTCAAGGGCGGCTTCGAGATCCCCGGCACCCTGCTGCGCATCGACATCGACCCGGACCAGTGCGTGCGCAACTACCCGCCCAGGGTGGCACTGGTAGCCGATGCAGAGCAGGCGACGCAGGCCCTGTTGCTGGCCCTGGCCGAGCAGCCGGCGCCACCGCGCGAAGGCGAGTGGGGCGCGGCGCGGGCAGCGCGCCTGCGCGATACCCTGGCCAGCGAATGGGACGCGGCCACGCGGGCGCAGACGCTGTTCCTCGACAGCGTGTTGCAGACGTTGCCCGATGCCGTGCTGGTCGGTGATTCGACCCAGCCGGTGTACACCGGCAACCTGACCCTGGACCTCGACCAGCCGCGCCGCTGGTTCAACGCCTCGACCGGCTACGGCACCCTCGGCTACGCCTTGCCGGCGGCCATGGGCGCGTGGCTGGGCAGTGCGGAGCAGGCGGATCGACGCTTGCCTGCGGTGTGCCTGATCGGCGACGGCGGCTTGCAGTTCACCCTGCCGGAGCTGGCCAGTGCGGTGGAGGCGCAGGTGCCGCTGATCGTGTTGCTGTGGAACAACCAGGGGTACGAGGAGATCAAGAAGTACATGCTCAACCGCGCCATCGAACCGGTGGGCGTGGATATCCACACCCCCGATTTCATTGGCGTGGCCAAGGCTCTCGGTTGCGCCGCCGAAGCGGCGAGCGGGGTGGCGCAACTGCGCGAGGCGTTGTTGCGTGCCCGCCAACGCAGTGGCCCGAGCCTGATCGAGGTCGACCAGGCAGCGTGGATGCAGGCGGTGCAACCATGCTGAACCTGCCCGGTATCTACATCGAGGGCGCGTGGCATCACGGCGCGCAGCCGCTCACGGTAATCAACCCGAGCACCGGGCAGTCCCTGGCCGAGGTGGCCGGGGGCGATGGCGATGCAGTCGCCTGTGCCGCCACGGCGGCGCAGGCCGCTTTTGCCGGCTGGTCGCGTACCACCGGGGCGCACCGTGGCGAGCTGCTGCACAGGATCGCGCGGGGTGTGGAGGCCCGCCGCGAGCGACTGATCGAACTGCAATCGCGCAACAACGGCAAGCCCCTGGCCGAGTCGGCGATGGACGTCGACGATGTGGTGGCGACGTTCGAGTACTACGCGGGCCTGGCGCAGGCCCTGGACAGGCAGCAGGACCAGCCGCTGGCCTTGCCCAGCGAGGATTTCAGCGCCCGCCTGCGTCGCGAGCCGTGCGGTGTGGTCGGCCTGATCGTGCCGTGGAACTTCCCGATGGTGACCACCGCCTGGAAGCTGGCCCCGGCGTTGGCGGCAGGGTGCTGCGTGGTGCTCAAGCCGTCGGAGGTCACGCCCCTGGCCGAGCTGGAACTGGCCCGGATCATCGCCGAATGCGGCCTGCCGGATGGGGTGTTCAATCTGGTGTGCGGCACCGGGCTGGCGGTGGGGGCACCGCTGACGAGCGACCCGCGTATCGCCAAGGTGTCGTTCACCGGCAGCAATGCGGTCGGCGTGCAGGTGATGCAGCGCGCGGCCGAGACGGTCAAGGGGGTGAGCCTGGAGCTGGGCGGCAAGTCGTCATTGCTGGTGCTGGAGTCGGCCGAGCTGGAGCTTGCGCTCGAGCTGGCCTGTGCCGGCGGCTTCTTCAATGCCGGGCAGATGTGCTCGGCCACCAGCCGCGTGCTGGTGGCCGATGCGCTGTACGACGCCTTTGTCGACGGGGTGAAGACACGGGCTGCGTCGATCCGGGTGGGTGACCCGTTTGCCGGCGACAGCGACATGGGGCCGCTGGTCAACCAGGCCCAGTACCAGCGCGTGCTGGGGCACATCGAGCGTGGCATGCACAGTGGCGCGCGCTTGCTGTGCGGTGGCAAGCCGCTCGAACACGCCGCTGGGTACTTCATCGAGCCTACGGTGTTTGCCGAGGTACCGCTGGACAGTGCGCTGTGGCGCGAGGAAATCTTCGGCCCGGTGCTGTGCGTGCGTCGGGTGGACAGCGAAGCCGAGGCGGTGGCGTTGGCCAACGACAGCGAGTTCGGGCTGGTGGCCAGCGTGGTAGGTGCAGACCCGGCGGCCGCTGAACGGGTGGCCGACCAGTTGCAGGCCGGGCTGGTGTGGATCAACGCACCGCAGGTGATCTTCCCGCAGGCAGCGTGGGGTGGCTACAAGCAGAGCAGCCTGGGGCGCGAGCTGGGGCCCTGGGGGCTGGCGGCTTTTCAGGAGGTCAAGCATGTGGTGAGGGCGGTGTAGCGTTCTTCGCCGGCAAGGCCGGCTCCTACAGGCGACCGCGTACTGCCTGTAGGAGCCGGCCTTGCCGGCGAAAGCGATCTAGAGCGCGCTACGCAACCTTGCCATGTCCCGCAGCGGTGGCGCGCCATACAGCCGGCTGTACTCGCGGCTGAACTGCGACGGGCTCTCATAGCCCACCCGATACCCCGCCACCGACGCCTCCAACCCATCGTTGAGCATCAGCCGCCGGGCTTCCTGCAAGCGCAGTTGCTTCTGATACTGCAACGGGCTCATCGAGGTCACCGCCTTGAACCGGTGGTGCAGCGTCGAGGCACTCAGGTTCACCTCCCGTGCCAGGTCGTCGATGCGCAGCGGGCGCTGAAAATGATCATTGAGCCACTGGATGGCCTGGCACACGCGGTGGGTCTGGGTGTTGGCCATGGCGATCTCGTACAGCCGCGCACCCTGCTGCCCACGCAGTAGGCGATAGAGAATCTCGCGACGGATCAGCGGCGCCAGCACGGCAATGTCCTTGGGCGTATCCAGCAGGCGGATCAGGCGCAGCAATGCATCGAGCATCTGGGTGTCCAGGCGTTCGATGAACACCCCCCGCGACGACGGCTGCGACGGCACGCCCATCGGCCCGGCCTCGGCGATCAGGCTGTTGATCTCGGCCGGGTCGATGTCCAGGCGAATGCCCAGGCTGGGGTTCTGCGGGCTGGCCTCCAGCAGTGCACCGCTGATCGGCATCGCCACCGACACCACCATGTAGTGCAGCGGGTCGTAAACATAGGTCTCGTCGCCCAGGCAGATCTCCTTGCGGCCCTGGGCCAGGATGCACAGCGCCGGCTGCGCCAGGGTCGGCATCGAGCGGGTGCTCTGCTCGTAGCGGCTCAGGTGCAGGTCGGCGATGGCCGAAGGCACCGTGTCGCTGGGGCAGTGGCGAACGACCAGCCCGGCCAGTTCCTGGCGCAGAAGCTCCAGGGCCGGGTCCAGCAACGGTGGGGTGGGTTCTGGGGCTGACATGTGCGGGTTCCTCTGCCGATGGGCGCAGCATAGGTTCGCGCACGCCGGGGCGCTAGCCGAATGCTGCGCGGTTCTTGCCTGATCCTGCGACGGGTGCAGAATCAGGCAAGCCGTCGACAGGAATCGCCTAACGCCGCGCGTGGCCTGGGCCGTAGCCTTGGCAGCCTGGGTTTTCTTCCCTGGCCGCTTCAAGGAGCACCGCACATGACGTCATCACAACCGGTCAGCCATCTTTCCTTCGTGCGCGCCAGCGTCGGCCGTTCGGCCGAGCTGGGCGTGCGCCTGCAGCAACTGCTCGAACCGTCGCGGCAAACCCCGGGGTGTCTGCATTTCAGCGTGCAGCGTTCCACCTGCGATGCCGACCTGTGGTTGCTCAACGGGGTGTGGGCCGATACTTCGGCGCTGCACGACTACTTTGCCTCGCCCAGCCTGCAGCTGTTTGGTGAACTGGTGCAGGCGCGGGTGGTGGACAGCCTCGACCTGCAGACGTTCACCGAGCAGCCGGCGAGTTAGAATGGCGCCTTTCCGGCAACCGATGTGGATGTGAGAGGCAATGGCACGTAAAGAATTCGACGTATTCGAGGCTGTTTCGGCGGTGGTCCCGGGCGAGGGTGGCTACAGCGCCGCGATCGCGGTCAAGGCCCTGGGCGCTGGCGGCGCACCGCGTTTTCACAAGGTGCTGCCAGGGCAGGTATTCAAGACCGCACTGGAGGCCGATGACGCTGCAGTGGTCGAACTGCAGCGCCTGAACGGCGTCAGTGACGACGCCGAACTGATCTGGTGATCAGGCCTGCGGGCGGGCCATCTTGAACAGGTTGCCCAGCTCGAAGTAATCCGCCGGGCCGCCGCCGCGCAGAATCGGCTCGGCGGCCGCGGTGTCGTAGATCCCTTCCTTGAGCAGGTGCTCGGCAATGTGCACCGCTACCACTTCGCCCAGAATCAGCCAGCTTGGCACCAGCGCCTGGTCGGCACGTTGCAGTTGCACGATCTGGGTCACCTTGCATTCGAACGACACCGGGCTTTCCTGCACCCGGGGTACCGCAATCACCCTGGAGGCTGCCGGGGTCAGCTGGCTCAGGGCGAACTCGTCGACCTCTGGCGCCACGGCGGCGCAGCTCTGGTTCATGGCCTCGGCCAGCGGGCGTGTGGCCAGGTTCCAGGCGAACTCGCCGGTCTGTTCGATGTTGTTCAGGCTGTCTTTGCGCCCGACGCTGCAGAACCCGATGATCGGCGGAATGTAGTTGAAGGCGTTGAAAAAACTGTAGGGCGCAAGGTTCAGGCGGCCGTCGCGGTCCTGGGAGGAGATCCAGCCGATCGGGCGCGGGCCGACGATGGCGTTGAACGGGTCGTGGGGCAGGCCGTGGCCTTTTGCGGGTTCGTAGTAGTACATCATCGGGCCTGTGGGCGGAGGGTGCGCCTAGTGTGCCAACAGTTGCCGGCCCTGAAAATGACTAAGCCCGGCCGAAGCCGGGCTGTGGCGCTGCATCGGCTGTCAGCTGATGCGGTGGGCCTGGGTGCGGTCGAAGCCATCTTCGACGAAGCGATGCGCGTTGGTGTGATCGAAACCGTCTTCTGCCACGGTGGCGGGCTGGGCGTGTTCCACGGCGAAGTTGTGCGCGTTGGTGCGGTCGAAGCCGTCTTCGGCGAAAGCGTTGGCGGCCAGGACAGAGAAGGTGAGGGCCAGCATCAGTTTGGTTTTCATGGGGGTTGCTCCGGTGGTGAGGGGTTGTCTGTTGCTATGGGGTTGATTTTACGCCCGTTAATTTGATTAAAAAGCGCAAAATATTGCCTATATGAATCTATTAAATCGATACATCAGAAAACGGTTGGCCTCTGCTGGCAAGCCAGTGCCCACAGTGTTTTGCGAGCGCCAAAGCATTCTGTGGGCGCTGGCTTGACAGCGAAGAGGACGACTCGGTTCTGAGTGAACCCAGCATCGCGCATCCGCATTAATGCCGAATTAAGCCCACAAAAAAGGGGCCTCCATCGCTGGAGGCCCCTTGTCTATTGCAGCAAACCGATCAGTCGGTCTCGATCCGCGAGTTGTTGCGGGTGTCCTTCATGAACACGTACACCAGCAGCGAGACGGCAATGCACGCCGTGACGTACCAGTAGTAGCCGGTCTCCATGTTGATGCTCTTGAACCACAGTGCCACGTACTCGGCCGTGCCACCGAAGATCGACACGGTCAGCGCATACGGCAGGCCCACGCCCAGCGCACGGATCTCGGTGGGGAACAGCTCTGCCTTGACCACCGCGTTGATCGAGGTGTAGCCGCTGACGATGATCAGTGCTGCCATGATCAGGAAGAACGCACCCCACCAGGTCTCGATGGTGTGCAGCGTGGTCAGGATTGGCACGGTGAAAAGGGTGCCCAACACACCGAAGGCGATCAGGATCGGGCGACGGCCGATCTTGTCCGACAGGCCGCCGATCACCGGCTGCAGGCACATGAACAGGAACAGGGTGGCCGCCGAGATCATGGTCGAGTCACTGATGCTCATGCCCACCGTGTTCACCAGGTACTTCTGCATGTAGGTGGTGTAGGTGTAGAACGCCAGGGTGCCGCCCATGGTCAGGCCGACCACGGTCGCCAGTTCCTTGGGGTGGCGCAGCAGGGTGCGCATCGAGCTTTCCTTGGCCTTTTCCTTCTTGGTGAACGAGGCCGTCTCTTCCATGCCGCGACGCAGGTACAACGCCACCACCGCGCACAGCGCGCCGATCACGAAGGGTACGCGCCAGCCCCACGAGTACAGCTGCTCGGTGGTCAGGGTCTGCTGCAGGATGATCAGCACCGCCAGCGCGATGAGCTGGCCGGAGATCAGCGTGACGTACTGGAAGCTGGAGAAGAAACCGCGACGCTCCTTGGTTGCCATCTCGCTGAGGTAGGTGGCCGAGGTGCCGTATTCACCCCCCACCGACAGGCCCTGCATCAGGCGTGCGATCACCAGCAGCACCGGCGCGGCGACGCCGATGGTTTCGTAGCTGGGTGTCAGGGCGATGACCAGGGAGCCGGCGCACATCAGCAGTACCGAGGCCATCAGCGCGGCCTTGCGGCCCTTGCGGTCGGCATAGATACCCATCAGCCAGCCACCGATCGGGCGCATCAGGAAGCCCACGGCGAAGATCGCGGCGGTGTTGAGCAGTTGGGTGGTGGTGTTGCCGGCCGGGAAGAAGGCCTTGGCGAAGTACAGCGAGAACGCCGCGTAGACGTACCAGTCGTACCATTCGACCATGTTGCCGATGGAGCCGGAGAAAATCGACTTTAGGCGGCTGGAGGTGGTTTTTTCAGCGGGTGCGGCCGCTGCCCCAGCAGGCAGAGAGGTGGAGTTATCCATTGAAGCAACCTTCTAGTTGTTTTTGTGGTGCGCGTGTAAACGCGGCCTGACAGGGCCATAGCAGGACCCGTGCCAGCCAGCGAAGGCCCGGTTTAGAAGGGTTTGGCAGGTCGAATGAGCGGAAATCCGCTCATTGGCGGCGCAGCGATAGGCAAGAATCCGCCTATGGGCCGGGGCGTTCGAGGAAGTCTTCGCGCACCAGTGCGTGGCGCTGCATCTTCTCGTTCAGGGTGCGTCGGGGCAGTTGCAGCTCCTCGAGCACCGCCTTGATGTCGCCCTGATGACGGCTCAGGGCGGCGCGCAGGCACTGGGCCTCGAAGGCTTCCTGCTGGGCAGCCAGCGATTGCCCGGTATGCGCCACTGCCGCCGATTGCGCATCGTCCAGGCCCAGGGCGTGGCGCTCGGCGGCGTTGGCCAGTTCGCGCACGTTGCCCGGCCAGTCGTGGCTGAGTAGCCGGCCCAGTTGTGCGCCACTGGGGTCGGCGGCGCTGCGGCCCAGGCGCTCGGCGGCGGCGCGGGCAAAATGGGCAAACAGCAGGGGGATGTCTTCGCGCCGCTCGCGCAACGGCGCCAGGCGCAGTTCGGCCACGTTCAGACGGTACGCCAGGTCTTCGCGAAAGCGCCCGGCGCGGGCTTCGAGCAGCAGGTCGGGCTTGGTGGCGGCAATGATGCGCAGGTCCACGCTGATGCTCTGGTTGGCGCCCAGGCGCTCGAGCTTGTGCTCCTGGATCACCCGCAGCAGCTTGGCCTGCTGGGCCAGCGGCATGCTCTCGATCTCGTCGAGGAACAGCGTGCCACCGTTGGCATATTCGAGCTTGCCGATGCGCTTGCCCTGGGCGCCGGTGAAGGCGCCGCTCTCGTGTCCGAACAGCTCGGCCTCGAACAATTGCTCAGGGATCGCCGCACAGTTGAGCGCCACGAACGGCTTGTCGGCCCGCGGGCCGAAATCATGCAGGCACCGCGCGACGCGCTCCTTGCCGCTGCCGGTTTCGCCGCGTATCAGCACATTGACCGGCAGCCCGGCCAGGTCCAGCACCTGGCGACGCAGTTGCTGCAGGCCAGGCGACATGCCCAGCAGGGTGTTTTCCAGGCGCACCTTGAGGTCGGCCTGTTCATGCAGTCGGCGGTTCTCCAGCACCAGCTGGCGTTTCTCCAGGGCGCGGCGCAGGCTGCCGAGCAGGCTGTCGGGGCTGAAGGGCTTTTCCAGAAAATCGTAGGCGCCATTGCGCATGGCTTCGACCGCCATCGGCACGTCGCCATGCCCGGTAAGCAGAATCACCGGCAGGTCGGCATCACGCCCCTGCAGTTGCTCCAGCAGTTGCAGGCCGCCCATGCCGGGCATGCGCACATCGCTCAGGATCACCCCGGGAAAATGCTCGGGCAGCTGTGCCAGACACGCCTCGGCACGTTCGAACAGCTGCACCTCGAAGCCGGCCAGGCTCAGCCACTGCTGCACCGCGGTACGGATGCTGGCCTCGTCGTCGACGACAATCACCGCATTCAGCATGCAGGCTCCGGGTCGCAGGGCAGGGTCAGGCTGAAACGCGCACCGCCGGGCTGGTTGTCGACCTGCAGGCGTCCGCCGGCTTCATGGATGATGCCGTAGGAAATCGCCAGCCCAAGGCCCAGCCCTTCGCCCACCGGCTTGGTGGTGAAGAATGGGTCGAACACGCAGCCCAGGTGCTCCTGCTTGATGCCGCCGCCGCTGTCGAGCACGCTCAGGTGCCAGTGGTCATGCTGCTTTTCGATACGGATCTCCAGGTGTTTCCAGGTTTTGTCGGCCATGGCGTCCAGGGCGTTGCGCAACAGGTTGATCAGCACCTGTTCCAGGCGGATGGCGTCGCCGCGTACCCAGGCCGGACGCGCCAGGTACAGCGCGGTGCTGACGCCCTCGGCGCGGATGCGCGGGTCGAGCAACTGTAGCGCCTGGTCGACCACGGTGGCCAGGTCCAGACGTTCGCGCAGGCCGCTGGGGCTGTTGCGGGCAAAGGTTTTCAGGTGTCCGGTAAGGGCCGCCATGCGCGTGAGCATCTGGTCCAGCGGCTGCAGGGCCTGGCGTGCTTCGTCCAGGCGCTCGCTGTCGAGCAGCAGGCGCAGGGTGGCCAGCTGCATGCGCTGGGTGGTCAGCGGCTGGTTGAGCTCGTGGGCCAGCGCGGCGGACATCTGCCCCAGCGCCGCCAGCTTGGTCGACTGCACCAGGCCCTCCTGAGCCATGCGCAGTTCATGGGTGCGTTCCTCCACCAGGCGCTTGAGCTCGTCGCGGCTGCGCTGGCGCAGGCGGGCCAGGCGCAGGCGCTGGCTGATGAACAGCACCGCGAACACCAGGGTCAGCCAGACGGCGGCGGCCGTCAGCCCGGCGTTGCGCTCGTCATCCCCGGTGCGCGGTGTGCGCAGCAGGTGCAGGGTCCAACCCTCGGCTTCCAGCGGCAGGCTTTCCCACAGGTAGTCGGTGTCGCCTTCGGGGCGCTGCACGCGCACCAGGTGGCTGTTGTCGTCAAAGCGGGTCAGCACCTGGCGCTGCAGGGGCAAGAGCGACTTCTTGTCGTACTGGCGGGTGGCGTCCAGCTCATTGAAATCGGCCGCCGACAGCGGGTTCAGCTCGCGGTAGCGCCAGCCGTCCTGGTTGGCCAGGAAGATGATCCCGCGGGCGTCGCTGACCAGCAGCACGTCGCTGCCCTGGCGCCATTCGCGCTCAAGCTCGGGAAACTCCAGCTTGACCACCATGGCCCCGAGAAACCGTCCCTGGTCGCCCAGCACCGCGCTGGACAGAAAGTAGCCGGGAATGCCGCTGGTCACCCCCACCGCATAGAAGCGCCCGCTGCCCTGGGTGCGGGTCTGCTTGAAGTACGGTCGAAAGCCGTAGTTCTGCCCCACGTAGGTGGTAGGCAGGCGCCAGTTGCTGGCCGCCACGGCCAGGCCGGTGTGGTCGAGCAGTTCGAGGGTGGACGACCTGGCGGCGCCGTTGATGCGTTCGAGCTTGCGGTTCAACGCGTCCTGGGTCGCTTCGCCCACCGGGCCGCCGAGGGCTGCGATGAGTTCGGAGTCCAGCGCCAGCACAGCGGGTAGGGCGCGGTAGCGTTCGATCAGGGTGTGCAGCGAGTTGGCGTACAGCGCCAGTTGCTGGCTGGCCCGCTGGGTATCGTCGAGCATGGCCTGACGCTTGGCCTGATTCATCGCCCAGCCGGCGGCCAGCAGGGTGCCGGCGGTGATCAGCAGCAGAATCAGGCCCAGTCGCACGGCGCGGTAAGTGAACGGCATGGCAAGCAGTACCCTGGCAGGGGGGAAGGCTGCCAGGCACTTCCCCGTGAACGTCACAGCGACTTACAGCAGCTCGAAGCGTTGCTGTTGCACGGTTTCGGAGTCCAGGCCGACCTGGACGTTGAACTCGCCAGGTTCGGCAACCCACTGCAACTGGCTGTTGTAGAACTTCAGGTCGTCCGGCTGCACGGTGAAGTGCAGGGTGCGCTCCTCGCCGGCCTTGAGCATGAGCTTCTGGAAGTTCTTCAGTTCCTTGACCGGGCGGCTCATCGAGGCGGCCACATCCTGCAGGTACAGTTGCACCACGGTTTCGCCGTCACGCTGGCCGGTGTTCTTCACGCGCACGCTGACCTCCAGGCTCTGGCCCTGTTTCAGTGTGGTGCTCGACAGGCTCGGCGCCGACACACTGAAGGTGCTGTAGCTCAGGCCGTAGCCGAAGGGGTACAGCGGGCCGTTGGGCTCCTCGAAGTACTGCGAGGTGTAGTTGCCGGGCTTGCCGGGGGTGAACGGGCGGCCGATGCGCAGGTGGTTGTAGTACATCGGGATCTGCCCCACCGAGCGCGGGAAGGTGATGGCCAGCTTGCCCGAGGGGTTGTAGTCGCCCAGCAGCACGTCGGCGATGGCGTTGCCGCCCTCGGTGCCGCTGAACCAGGTTTCCAGGATGGCGTCGGCCTGCTCGCGCTCCCACGCCAGCGACAGCGGGCGACCGTTCATCAGCACCAGCACCAGCGGTTTGCCGGTGGCCTTGAGGGCCTTGATCAGCTCGCGCTGCACCGCCGGGATCTCCAGGGTGGTGCGGCTGGACGATTCGTGGGACATGCCCCGCGATTCGCCGACCACGGCCACCACCACGTCCGACTGCCTGGCGGCCTTGACCGCTTCGTCGATCAGCACGGCAGCCGGGCGCGGGTCATCGACGATTTCCGGGGCGTCGAAGTTGAGGAAGTTGAGGTAGTCGAGCACGGCCTTGTCGCCGGTCACGTTCGAGCCTTTGGCGTAGAGCACCCTGGCCTTGTCGCCCAGGGCACGGCGCAGGCCCTCGCGCACGGTCACCGACTGGTGCGGGCGACCGGCGGCGGCCCAGCTGCCCATCATGTCGATCGGGGCATCGGCCAGCGGGCCGACCAGGGCGATGGTGCCGGACTTTTTCAGCGGCAGGGTCTGCTGGCGGTTCTCCAGCAGCACCAGGCTGCGGCGCGCCACGTCCCGTGCGATGTCGCGGTGCAGGCGGCTGTCGGCATAGGTGTCGGCCGGGTCGTCCTTGGCCTGGCCGATGCGCCGGTACGGGTCGGCGAACAGGCCCATGTCGTACTTGGCGCCGAGAATCTCGCGCACCGCGTTGTCCAGCTCGGCCGGGCTGACCGCGCCGGACTTGAGCAGCCCCGGCAGTTCCTGGCCATACAGCGTGTCGTTCATGCTCATGTCGATGCCGGCCTTGATCGCTAGCTGCGCCGCCTGCTTGCCATCGGCGGCCACGCCGTGGCGCACCAGCTCGGTGATCGCCCCATGGTCGCTGACGGTCACGCCCTTGAAGCCCCAGTCGCGGCGCAGCAGGTCGTTCATCAGCCAGGTGTTGGAGGTGGCGGGCACGCCGTTGATCGAGTTCAGCGCCACCATCACGCCGCCGGCACCGGCATCGATGGCGGCGCGGTAGGGCGGCAGGTACTCGTTGTACATGCGCGTGGGGCTCATATCGACCGTGTTGTAGTCGCGCCCGCCTTCCACCGCGCCGTACAGGGCGAAGTGCTTGACGCTGGCCATGATGCTGTCGGCGTTGGCCGGGCTGTGGCCCTGGAACGATTCGACCATCACCCTGGAGATACGCGACACCAGGTAGGTGTCTTCGCCAAAGCCTTCGCTGGTACGGCCCCAGCGCGGGTCGCGGGCAATGTCGACCATGGGCGCGAAGGTCATGTCGATGCCGTCGGCGGCCGCTTCCAGGGCCGAGGTACGGCCGACCTGGGCGATGGCCTGCATGTCCCAGCTGGCGGCCAGGCCCAGGCTGATCGGGAAGATGGTGCGGTGGCCGTGGATCACGTCATAGGCGAAGAACATCGGTATTTTCAGGCGCCCGCGCATGGCGGCGTCCTGCATGGGCCGGTTCTCGTCACGGGTGATCGAGTTGAAGGTACCGCCGATGCGCCCGGCGGCGATTTCCTCGCGGATTTTCTCGCGCGGCATTTCCGGGCCGATGCTGATCAGGCGCAACTGGCCGATCTTTTCCTCGACGCTCATCTGCTTGAGCAGGTTGGCGATGAACGCCTGTTTGTCTTGCAATGGCGCGGCGGCAGGCGAGTCAGCGAAGGCCGACTGGCTGGCCAGGCTGACGAGCAGGCCCAGCAAACACAGCTTGTTCATGAATTCTGTTCTCAAGGCTGCGGCAGTCGTCACGGTGCAGACTGGCAAGCCGAAGTTGGGGAAGCGGCTATTGTTGTAGTTTGCTGGGGCATCTTTTAGCCGATTGGGCCATCACGATCCAGCGGCGGCGTCGGATTATGCCTCAAGTCCGGCGCATTTCGAGCACTCACGGAGCGTAGCGACAATGCAGGTATCGAACAGAGCACGGTTGTGGCTGGTGCTGGCACTGGCCAGCCTGCTGGCCGGTTGCGGCATCAACAACATTCCCCAATACGACGAACAGGTCAAGGCGGCCTGGGCCCAGGTGCAGAACCAGTACCAGCGCCGTGCCGACCTGATTCCCAACCTGGTCGAAACGGTCAAAGGCTACGCCAGGCAGGAGCAGGCCACCTTGACTGCGGTCATCGAAGCGCGGGCCAAGGCCACCTCGATCAAGGTCGATGCCAGCACCCTGGACGATCCTGAAAAACTGCGCCAGTTCCAGGCCGCACAGGCCCAGCTGGGCGGTGCGCTGGGGCGCCTGATGGTGGTCTCGGAGCGTTACCCGGACCTTAAGTCGAACCAGAACTTCCTGGCCCTGCAGTCCCAGCTCGAGGGTACGGAAAACCGTATCGCGGTGGCGCGCAAGGACTTCATCGCCGCCGTGCAGCGCTACAACACCGAGATCCGTACCTTCCCCGGGCGCCTGTGGCACAGCGTGATGTACAGCGACATGCCCCTGCGCGAGAACTTCGAGGCCACCAGCGCCGATGCCGACAAAGCGCCTGAAGTGAAATTCTGATGCGTGCGCTCAAGGCGGCGCTGCTGCTGGTGCTGCTGGCGGCGAGCGGCTGGCTGTGGGCCGCGCCCCAGTTCCCGGCGCTCAGTGCACGGGTGGTGGACCAGGCCGGGCTGCTAGACGGCGCCACCCGCAGCCAGCTTGAGCAGATGCTCAAGGCCCACGAGCAGGCCACCGGCGAGCAGGTCGTGGTGGTGACCCTGGCCAGCCTGCACGGGCAGGCCATCGAGGACTATGGCTACCAGCTGGGGCGCCACTGGGGCATCGGCCAGCAGGGCAAGGACAACGGTGCGCTGTTGATCGTCGCCCCCCAGGAGCGCAAGCTGCGCATCGAAGTCGGCTATGGCCTGGAGGGCCGCCTGACCGATGCCCAGGCCTCGGTCATCATCAACAGCGTGATCACCCCGGCGTTTCGCCGTGGCGACTTCAGCCAGGGCATCGTGCTTGGCACGGCGGCCATCCTTCAGGTGCTGGGCGGCGCACCGCTGGACGAGCCGGCGCGACCTCTGGCAGACGAGGCGCAGCAGCAAGGTGCGCCGGTCTGGGCGGTGGGCCTGTTCATTCTGATGATCATCATCGTGTTCGCCCTGCAGGGCCTTGGCGGGGGTGGCCGCGGTGGGCGCGGGGGCTTTGGCGGTGGTCTTGGCGGCGGTTTCGGTGGCGGCCTGGGCGGTGGCGGCGGTGGCTTCAGTGGCGGCGGCGGCAGTTTCGGCGGGGGCGGGTCCTCCGGCGGCTGGTAACTACACGACAAGAGACACACACGTACATGGCATTGCTCAGTGAATACGAACAGCGTCAGGTGGCCCAGGCCATCGCCCAGGTAGAACAGCGTACCGATGCCGAGCTGGTGACGGTGCTGGCGGCGCGTGCCGACGACTATGCCTATATCCCGTTGCTGTGGGCCAGCCTGCTGGCGCTGGTGGTGCCGGGCGTCCTCTATTACCTGAGCGGCTGGCTGAGCGTGCATGGCCTGCTGCTGGCGCAGTGGCTGACCTTCATCGTGCTGTGCCTGGTGTTCCGCCTGCCGCGCCTGACCAGTTGGCTGGTGCCGCGCAGGGTGCGCCACTGGCGTGCGTCGAACCTGGCGCGGCGCCAGTTTCTGGAGCAGAACCTGCATCACACCGTGGGCCGCACCGGGGTGCTGATCTTCGTCAGCGAGGCCGAGCGGTATGTGGAGATCCTGGTGGACGAGGGCATCTCCAGTCGCCTCGACAACCAGGCCTGGGACGCCATCGTGCGCACCTTCACCGCCCAGGTGCAGCAGGGCCAGACCCTGCAGGGCTTTGTCACCTGCATCGAGGCCTGTGGCGAGCTGCTGGCGGCCCATGTGCCGGTGACCCAGGCGCGCAACGAGCTGCCCAACCGGCTGGTGCTGCTGGGCTGAGGCATGCGCGCTGATCGACAAATGCTGTGCCTGGGGCGGTCATCCACGTAAAATGCGCGCCATTGCGCGCCTGCGGGCGCCCCCCGCAACCCGAGGCACCCACTCCCCATGTCCGCAACCCCCACCGTCCAGGCCGCGCCGGATGCGCGTGCGCAGTTTCTGGCGCTGCTCGCCACCAGCCTGCACCAGCACACCTTCATCAAACTGGTGCTGGCGCGCCATGTCGGCGCCGAGGTCGACCTGCAGCGGGTAACGGCCAAGCCGCTGACGATCAAGGGGCAGGCCAGCCTGTCGTTCGTGTACCGCTACAAGACCCGCGACATCACCCGCAATCTGGCGCTGGACGAGGCGCTGGCGTTGATCGGTGAGCTGTTGCCGGCTTCGTTTCGCAACGCGCACCTGCTCAGCCTGAACGACGAGGTGCAGCTGGAGTTCACCAAGAAGGGCAAGCCGATGCTGCATCGCAACGCCGTGCAGCAGGCGCGCGAGGCGGTGACCGGCGAGCATGATCGCGAGAAGAAGCGCTACCTGGAGCTGAGCCGGCCGTTTCTGCACGACCTGGGCGTGACCGACAAGCAGCAGGCGCTGATTCCGGCGATGTCGCGCAAATGGAAGCAGATCAACAAGTTCATCGAGGTGTTCTCCCATGCGCTGAGCAGCGCGCCACTGGCGGCAGATCAGCCGGTGCGGGTGGCGGACTTCGGCTCGGGCAAGGGCTACCTGACCTTCGCGATCCATGACTACCTGCGCAATACCCTGCAGCGCGAGGCGCAGGTGACGGGCGTGGAGTTGCGCCCGGACATGGTCGAGCTGTGCAATGCCGCCGCCGCACGCCTGGAGCATCCGGGGCTGAAGTTCGAGTGTGGCGATGTGCGCAGCGTGGTGCCCAGCGCCATCGAGGTGATGATCGCCCTGCATGCCTGTGACATTGCCACCGACTACGCGATTCATACCGGTATTCGCTGTGGCGCGGCGATCATCATGTGCTCGCCGTGCTGCCACAAGCAGATTCGCCCGCAGATGCACAGCCCGGGGTTGCTCAAGCCGATGCTGCAGTACGGCCTGCACCTGGGGCAGCAGGCCGAGATGCTCACCGACAGCCTGCGTGCGTTGTACCTGGAGGCCTGTGGCTACGAGACCAAGGTGTTCGAGTTCATCTCGCTGGAGCACACCAACAAGAACAAGATGATCCTGGCCACCCGGCGGCGCGAGCCGGTGGCGGCGCAGGCGTTGCTGGAGAAGATCCAGGCGCTCAAGGCGTTCTATGGGGTCAAGGAGCATTGTCTGGAGACGCTGCTGCGGGCCGATGGCTTGATTCCTGTCTGAACCTCACCACCGTCATCGCGGGTCAAGCCCGCTCCCACAAGGATCACCCTTACCTGTGGGAGCGGGCTTGACCCGCGATGGCGGCACCTCAGGCCTTGACCGGTGCCGGATGCACCCGCGCCTTGCGCCCCAGCACTACCGTCAGAATCACCCCGCCGGCAAACACCCAGGTGATCGGCGCCACCTGCTCGCCAAAGAACAGCGCCGACAGCGCGATGGTGAAGAAGATCTGCAGCAGTTGCACCTGGCTCACCCGTGAGATTCCGCCCAGCGCCAGCCCGGCGTACCAGGCAAAAAAACCGATGAACTGCGAAAACAGCGACACATAGCCGAACGCCCACCAGGCCCGCGGGCTGATCGCGCCCTCATGCTGCAGCGCCAGGTACACCACCGGCCCCAGCAGCAGCGGGCTGGACAGCACCAGCGCCCAGCAGATCACCTGCCAACCGCCCATCTCCCGCGCCAGGCGGCCACCTTCGGCATAGCCCAGCCCGCCCACCGCAATCGCCGCCAGCATCAGCAGGTCACCGGCCTGGATGTGTCCGGCGCCCATGATCATCGCGTAGGCCACCACCAGTGCGCTGCCCAGCGCCGCCCATGCCCAGAACGCCGTGGAAGGTCGCTCGTGGGACAGCCACGCCGCATACACCACCACGCACAAGGGTTGCAGGCCGTTGACCAGTGCGCCGTGGGAGGCCGGCACGCTCTGCATGGCCCAGGCCGACAGCACAGGGAAACCGAGAATCACCCCCAGCGCCACCAGGCTCAGGCCCTTGACCTGCTGCCAGGTGGGCCACTTTTCACGGCGCCACAGCAACAGCGCCGCTGCCGGGATCGCGGCCACCAGGGCCCGGCCCAGGCCGTTGAGCAGCGGGTGCATCTCCTGCACCACGATGCGGGTCATGGGCAGGGTCAGGCTGAAGATGATGACGCCGAGCAGGCCGAGGGCCAGGCCGGTGTTTTCGCGGGTAGACATGAGCGCGCCTGAGGGCTGGAGGGGCCGCTCATTGAGCCACAGGTGGGGTGGGGAATCTGGTTACAGTTGGCAACAAAGGTGTCCGTACAGTTGGGCGTCGCGCCGGCCTTTTCGCCGGCAAGGCCGGCTCCTACAGGCTTCGCGCCCTCCTGTGGGGGCCGGCCTAGCGCCGACGCCGCCCCACTGCCTTGGGCGGCGGCGCGGGCACATTCGCCAGCGCGCCCAGCGGGTGCGTGGTGGCATCGAAAAAATGCAGTTCGATGCCCGGGCACGCTTCGAACACCCGCGCGTAATGCTGCTTCTGGCTCACGATGGCCGCCTCGTTCACCGGCAGGATCGAAATGGCCAGGTGTGTCGGCTGCGCCTGCCTGATCGCCTCCACCAGGTGCCGGTCGGCACGGTCCAGGTGATGCCCGAACACGCACAGCCCCTCGCGCTGCGTCGCCAGCGCGGCGTAGCACCAGGTCAGGTAATCGGACCCGCGAATCGCCCGCAGCTTGTTGTCACTGCTGTCTTCATTCACGAACAGCGGCACATCGCCCGGGGTGTTGATGGCAAAGCCGTCGAGCAACTGGCTGCCGCTGGCCGCCCGCTGGCGCGTGGTGCCGTGCAGGGTGCGCAGCAGGTGCAGGCCGCCATGCAGGTAGTGCATCCGCGTGCCCGGCCCCTGAGCCCGGCTGACGTCGAAATCGCCTTCCTCGTCGAACAGCTCGGCAAAGCCGTGCGGCGCCTGGTTCACGGCCCAGTGACAGAGCAGGTCGTAGTTGCTGGAAAACACGCGCTGGTAGGTGCGCAGCTCGGCGTTGATCGCGGCCAGGTGGGCAGTGGGCAGCAGCTTCCAGGGAATGTGCACGCTGCGCACGGCGTGGATCAGCGCTTCCTTGATCGCGTAGTAGCGGTTGAGCGGTGCCGACGAACTGATCGCCAGCGCGGCATTGACCTGCACGGTGGTGTTCAGGGCACTGAGCACCGGCGCGAACAGCTCGCTGTTCATCGATTTGAACAGTGCCTGGTCGGTGAGACCGAGGGGCTTGTGGCGCACGCGCTGGGCCAGCTCGAACAACGAAAAGTAGGCGAACGGGCGCCAGATGGCGCGGCTGGCACCGTTGCCCAGCAGCAGGCTGGTGCACGGGTGGGCGGTATTGAGGTGCGGCCAGGCCGCCAGGGTTGCGTCGACGTTGGCGAGGGGCATGTGGATCTCGTAGGGATTTGTTGCACGTTGGCAGGGCGCGACTGTAGCACGCCGGCGCGTTGTCATCAGCGCTCCGGAACCTGCGGTGTCTGCCACCGGGTACTGAGGGCTGGCCGAAGGCAGAGGGAGTGTGTGAGAATGATACGAATTCCCATTAATGTTTTGTCTGCCTTATCACGCGCCGGACGCCCATGACCTCGCTTTCAACCCCCTGGACGGCCGGCGCGCCGTCGTTTGCGGCTGTCGCCGACGAGCTGCTCGCGCACTACACCGACCTGCGTCGCTACCTCGGCAGTCGACTGCGCAACCCCGATGATGCGGCCGATATTGCCCAGTCGAGCTTTGCCCAGGCCTACGCGCATGCCCTCAATGCCCCGGTGATCAATGCCCGTGCGCTGCTGTTCCAGGCGGCGCGCAACCTGTGCATCGACCAGTTTCGCCGGCGCAGTCGCGAGCTGGCGGCGCTGGAGGACTGGCTGACACGGGCCGATGGGCTCACCCCCAGCGTGGAAGAGATCCTGATTGCCCGCGAGCAGTTGCAGCAACTGATTGCGCGTATCGAGCGCATGCCGCGCCTGCGCCGCGAGGTGTTCGTGCGAGTGCGCCTGCATGGCCAGAGCCATCGCCAGGTGTGTGACGAGCTGCAGCTGTCGGCCAAGGCCGTGGAGCTGCACATCGGCCGCGCGGTGTTCGACCTGTCCGAACTGAGCCAGGCCTGCCGTCATGTCTGAGGCGCGGCCGGTTTCGCCACGCAAGGTACAGCAGGCGCTGGGCTACCTGGCGGGGCTGCACAGTGACGACCCCTCCCGTGTGCGCGAGGTGAGCGGGCAGTTGCAGCGCTGGCGCAACAAAAGCAGCGAGCATGAGCGTGCCTGGCTGGAGGCCGAGCAGCGTTGGCAGATGATCCATCGACTGACCCCGCAGTTGCGCGGCTCGCTGGCCCCCGAGCCGGTCAACCTCGGCCGGCGTCGCCTGCTGCGCCAGGGTGCCGGCCTGCTGGCGGTGGTCGGGTGCAGTGCATGGCTGGGTTGGCTGTGGCAGCGCCGGCCACAGTTCGACCAGGTACTGCTGACCGAACATGCAGCGCCCGCACGCAATGTACTGCTGCCCGACGGCAGCCAGATGGTGCTGGCGGCCGAAAGCAACGTGCAGGTGAAGTACAGCAACGGCCAGCGCGAGGTCATGCTGGCCCACGGCAATGTGTTTTTCGACGTGGCCCACGAGCGCCTGCGCAGCTTCCTGGTCAGCACCCGGCTGGGGCAGGTGCAGGTGCTGGGCACCGCCTTCAGCGTCAGCGACCGTGGCGGCGATATCCAGGTGGCGGTGACCCGCGGTCATGTGAAGGTGCGCGGCCTGGATGGCGAGACCCGCGAACTGCTGGCCGGCGACCGGGTGCGCCTGGGCGAACCCGGTGTGCCGGGGCCGGTGGAGCATCACCCGCAGGCGGCCCCGAACGCCGAGCACTGGCGCCAGGGCTGGTGGTCGTTCACCGATGCACCGCTGGCCGAGGTGATCGACGAATTCAATGCCTACAGCAACCGTCAGGTGCGGCTTGGCGAGGGAGCGGCCGGGCTGCGCCTGACCGGCAGCTTCCCCAGCGACCGCCCCGACATATTGCTGAACGCCTTGCCCAGGGTGCTGCCGCTGAGCCTGATGCAGAAGGGTGAGTACACCTGGCTGCAGCTACGTTGAAATTTTTTTGAGGGGTAGTGGCCAGCTAGCGCGTCTTCCTGGCAACTCCCTAGCTCAAAGGACAGATCATGTCGTTTTTCCTCGCCCGGACCACGCGTTCGTCGCCTTCTTCGGTTATCCCCAGCACCCTTCGCCACCTGGTGCTGGCCTGTGCTCTTGGCGCGGCCAGCCTGTCGGCCGTGTCGGCCGAGCTGAGCGCAGGCACCCGCGTGCTGGCGCTCGACCTGCCCAGCCAGCCGCTGGATAGCGCGGTGCAGGCGCTGTCCCGCGAGGCGGGGGTGGCGATTGCCGCCGACAGCCAGTGGCTGGCCGGGCGCGATGCCCCGGCGCTGCAGGGCCGCTTCACCCTGCAACAGGCGCTGCAACGCCTGCTGGACAACAGCGGCCTGGTGGCCAGCGAAGAAAACGGCGTGATCATCCTGCGTCGCCCCGAGAGCGACGGCGCGCTGACCCTGGGTGCCACCACGGTCAATGCGCAGGTGGGCAACAGCAGCAACCCGCCCGAGCTCTACAGCGGTGGCCAGGTGGCACGCGGTGCGAAGGTGGGCATGCTGGGCAATCGCGACATCATGGAAACCCCTTTCAACATCACCGCCTACACCGCCCAGCACATGGAAAACCAGCAGAGCGGCACGGTGGGCGCGGTGCTGCGCAACGACCCGTCGGTGCGCTTCAGCACCGGTGAAGGCCACACCTACGAAAACTTCATGATCCGCGGCTACTCCATCGACTCCACCGAGCTTGCGGTCAACGGTCTGTATGGCCTGGCGCCCGATGGGCATGTGCCCACCGAGTTCCTGGAGCGCGTCGAGGTGCTCAAGGGCCCTGGCGCACTGCTCACCGGCATGGCCCCCAACGGCGGTGTGGGCGGGGTGATCAACCTGGTGCCCAAGCGGGCCGGGGATGCGCCACTGACGCGCCTGACCACCAGCTACGTATCCGACGGCTACTGGGCCGAGCACCTGGACCTGAGCCGGCGCCTGGGTGAGGAGAACCGCCTGGGCATCCGTTTCAACGGCGTGTACGGCAGCGGTGACACCGGGGTCGACGACCAGTCCAAGGACCGCACCCTGGCGTCCCTGGGCATGGATTACCGTGGCGATGGCTGGAAGCTGGAACTCGATGCCTACGAAAGCCACGAAAAGATGCAGAACGGCAGCCCGATGATGGCCGGCTTCAGCAAACTGGGCTACGTGACCAAGGCGCCCAAGCCGGATTCCAACATCCTCGACGGTATTTCGGCCAAGCAGATCAGCAAGGCGGTGATCCTGCGCGGCGAATACGAGCTGTCGGACGACTGGACGGCCTACGCCAGCGTCGGCGGTGCGCGTACCCGCTACAAGGGCTTCCTCAACGGCACGCGCTCGATCATCACCTCCGGCAACGGCGACGCCACCGCCGAAACCTACAACCAGGGCGGCTATACCCATAGCCTGTCCACCGAAGCGGGTGTGCGCGGCAACTTCAGTACCGGTCCGGTGACCCACCAGCTGGTGCTCAGCACCACCTTGCTGCACCAGGACATCGGTCGCGCCGCCACCGTAACCGGGGCAAAGTACACGACCAACATCTATCACCCCGGCAAGCCGATCATTGCCGGCAACATCGGCTCCAGCGACAAGACCGGCGACAACACTCTGTCGAGCTTTGCCGTGGCCGATACCCTGGGCTTCGTCGACGACAAGCTGTTGCTGACCCTGGGCGTGCGCTCGCAGCGGGTGCGCCAGAAGATGAGTTCGCCTTCGTATGACGAGCATGCGCTGACCCCGGCACTGGGCGTGGTGCTCAGGCCGTGGGAGGCGGATGTCTCGCTGTACGCCAACTACATCGAGGGCCTGACCCAGGGCGGCATGGTCAGCGACCTGTCGGCTGCCAACTATGGCGAGCAGTTCGCCCCGTACAAGTCCAAGCAGGTGGAAGCCGGGGTCAAGTGGGACCTGGGCGACTTCACCCACACCGTCAGCGTGTTCCAGATCGAGAAGCCGAGCATGATGCTCGACACCGCCAGCAACCGTTACACCGACGATGGTCAGCAGCGCAATCGCGGGGTGGAGTGGAACCTGTTCGGTTCGCTGACGCCGAGCGTACGCCTGCTGGGCGGGGTGACCTATACCCGTGCCGAGCTGACCAAGACCGCTGGCGGCAAGCTCAATGGCAACGCCGCGCGCGGGGTGCCGCAGTGGTCGGCGAACCTGGGCGGCGAGTGGGACACGCCCTGGGTCGAGGGCCTGACCCTGACCGCGCTGGCCATCCACAGCAGCTCGCAGTACCTGGATTCGGCCAACGAGCTGAAGATTCCGCAGTGGACCCGTTATGACCTGGGCGGTCGCTACAGCACGCGCATCCTGAGCAAGGACGTGGTGCTGCGCGCCAGCCTGGAGAACGTCGAGAACCGTGCCTACTGGGCCGGTGTGTTCAACGACGGCTACGCCACGGTCAGCGAGCCGCGCACGCTGAAACTTTCGGCCAGCATCGACTTCTGAGGTGTACATGCAACGACTCAAGACATTTTGCGCCGGCCTTGCGCTGGCCAGCCTGACCGGCGGCGCCGCAATGGCGGCCTCGCTGGTGCCCGGGCACAGCGTCAGCGGCGCCATCGGCCAGGGCCGGCAGCCGGTATGGACCGTGCCGCTCAAGGCCGGTGACTTCGTGCAGGGGCGCGTGGAGGGCGACGTCAGCGTGCGCCTGCTCGATGCCGACGGCCAGCCGGTGCGGTTGCTGGTGGACGGGCTGGACATGGTGCGCGACTTCATGTTCATCGCCCCCCATGACGGCCTGTATGGCGTGCGCGCAGAAGCCATCGCCACCCGCCCGCAGGCTGCCTATTCGCTCAAGCTGACCGGTGTCACCAGCGTGGCCGAGCAGCAGGCCCAGCAGACGCGCCTGCAAAGCCCGGTGATGCGCGAGCTGGCGGCGCATGTGGCCAAGGGGGGCGATACCCAGGCCTTCTGGAAGGCCCGCGAGCAGCAGGGTACGCCCCTGGTCGAAGCGCTGGCGGAGCAGCCCGGGCAATCGCTGCTGACCTTCCTGTGGCGAGGTGCCCGGCACAACGTTCGGGTATTCGGCGCGCCGTCGGGCAACCATGATGAGCTGCAGCGCCTGGGCGACAGCGATGTGTGGTTTCGTAGCTACGTGGTGCCTTCCAGCACCCGGATGAGCTACCAGATGGCACCGGACGTACCGCCCTCCACTGACCGCCGGGTGATTCTGGCCAGCTCCCGGCAAGACCCGCTCAACCCCAACGGCTTTGCCGATGGCAGTGGCGATCGCTGGCTGTCGCGCTCGCGCCTGGAGCTTGCCGACGCGCCTGCGCAGCCCTGGGTGGCGCAGCGCCCCGGGGTAGCCCGGGGCACGCTGGAGCGCCAGGTGCTGACCAGCAAGGTGCTGGGCAACCAGCGTGACGTGTACCTGTACCGGCCGTCGGGCTGGACACCGGGGGCGGCGGGGCAGGGGCTGCTGGTGCTGTTCGATGCGCATGCCTACACCCGGCAGGTGCCCACCCCGACGCTGCTCGACAACCTGCTCGCCGATGGCCTGATCGGCCCCACTGCTGCGCTGATCATCGCCAACCCGACCGACCTGTCGCGCCAGGTCGAGTTGCCACCCAACCCGCAGTTTGCGCGGTTCATGGCCGAGGAACTGATGCCCTGGGCGAAGGCGCGCGGGCTGTCGGCCCCGGCCGACCGCACGGTGGTGGCAGGTTCCAGCTACGGCGGGCTGGCCTCGGCCTACCTGGGGCTGCAGCATCCGGAGCTGTTCGGCAATGTGCTGAGCCTGTCGGGGTCGTACTGGTGGGCGCCGGAAGGAATGGAGCCTGGCTGGCTGACCCGCGAGTACGTGCGTGCACCGCGTGTGCCGCTGCGCTTCTACCTGCAGTCGGGGTTGTTCGAGGGGCCGAAGATTCTCGACACCAATCGCCAGTTGCGCGACGTGCTGCAGGCCAAGGGGTATCCGGTGGTGCAGGTGGAATACCCGGCCGGGCATGACTACCTGCAATGGCGTGGGTCATTGCCGTGTGGGTTGATCGCCCTGATCGGTAGCGGGCAGGGGACGCCGCAGGCTTGTGAGCCGCGTTGACCCTGCTGGCCGCTTCGCCGGCAAGGCGGGCTCCTGCAACATCGCCAGGAGCCGGCCTTGCCGGCGAAAGGTTTACTGTGCGACAGCCGCCTCGCGCCTGACCTTGTTGCGCCACAGTCGGTAGGCGCGAATGCCTGCCCGCACCGAGCCGTACAGCAGCTCGCTGCCCATCTCCCGCGCCAGCCCCGAGCGCACCAGCATCCGCAGGAAGCTGCCGCGGGCCCGGGCGATGCCCATCACGATGCCCTGGGCCATCAGGGTTTCACGCACTTCGCGCAGCGCCGCGACGCCGCTCACGTCGATCGAGCTGACCGCCTCGGCGTCGAACAGCACGGCACGGGCTTCCACCTCCTTCTGCACCGCGTCGAGCAGGCGCATCTTGAAGTAGTCGGCGTTGAAGAACAGGATCGCGTCGTCGAAGCGGTACACCACCAGCCCTGGCACCGTGCGCGCGTCCTTGTGGCGGTGGATGTCCACCTGGCCCTCGATGCCGGGCGCCCAGCCCAGCACTGCATCGGTGGGCTGGTAGATGGTGTAGAGCAGGCGCAGGATCGCCAGGGTCACCGCGATGATGATGCCCGGCAGCACGCCCACGCCCAGCACGCCGACCGTGGTCAGGATGCACAGCCAGAACTCGAAGCGGCTGAGGGTGTAGATCTTGCTCAGCGACTTGACGTCGATCAGCCCCCAGCCGGCCATCAGCAGCACGGCGCCCAGGGCTGCCTGCGGGATCCACGCCATGGGCACGGTGAACAGCAGCAGGCACAGCGCGATCACCAGCGCCGCGATGATGCCCACCAGCTGGCTCTTGCCACCCACCATGTCGTTGACTGCGGTACGCGAGTCGGCGCCGCTGATGGCAAACCCCTGCGAGGCGCCGGCGGCCAGGTTCGATACGCCCAGGGCGAGGAATTCATGGTTGGCGTTGATCGCATAGCCATGGCGTGCGGCAAAGCTGCGTGCAGTCAGCATGGCGCTGCAGAAACTGACCGTAGCGATACCCAGGGCGTCACGCAGCAGGCTTTTCATCTCTTCGAGGTTGGTCTGCGGCCAGGCGAGGGTGGGCATGCCCGAGGGCACGTGACCGAGGACTGCCACGCCGAAGCGGTCCAGGCCGAACAGGCCGGCCACCAGGGTGGCGATGGCCACGGTCACCAGCGCTGCCGGCAGCTTTGGGTAGCGCCGGGGCAGCCAGATCAGCAGAGCCAGGCCGGCCAGGCCGATGAACAGCGTCAGCCAATGGATTTCGTTCAGGCGTTCGAGCAGGTTGATCAGGCTGAGCACGAAGCCGTTGCCCTCGATCTTGAACCCCAGCACCTTGCCCAGCTGGCCGGCCAGCAGGCTCAGGCCGATACCGTTGAGGTAGCCGATCAGAATCGGTCGGGAGAAGAAACTGGCAATGAAGCCGGCCCGTGCCAGGCCTGCGGCGATCAGCATCAGCCCCACCAGCACCGTGACGATCACCGACAACTGTGCCACGCGCGCCGGGTCGCCCATGGCCAGCGGCGCCACGGCACCGGCGACCATGGCGCAGGTGGCAGCGTCGGGCCCGACCATCAACTGGCGCGAGCTGCCCACCAGGGCGTACACCATCATGGGCAGGATGCACGCGTACAGCCCGACCTGCGGCGGCAGGCCGACGATCTGCGCGTAAGCGATGGCGATGGGGATCTGGATGGCGGCAACCGACAGGCCTGCCTGGAGGTCAGGGCGAAACCATTCGGCACGGTAACGCAGCAGGTTGGCGAGGCCGGGGAGCCAGCGGGAGAGAAACATGGACCGATCCTTGTGATGTTTCGGAGCAGCGGTGGGTTTTACCAAGGTCTTTGGGGGCGGTGTTGATCTGAATCAGGCGCAGGCAGGTTTCTACTGCAATGGTGCGATCATCGCCAGGCGTCCCCACGGCACGGCTTCAAAAATTCAGTCGGAACAGCGTTCTCCAGAAGTTCTTGATCGGTGAGCGCTTGTGGCGGTCCCAGTTTCGCTCCCACCACTCATCCTCATCTTTTGACGCTCCCTCGATATCACTACCAGTCTCATACGCTGCGTGTTGTCGGAACAGCATGGGGAAAGCGCAGTACTGCTTGATGTGATTCCTGAACAGCCTGTCGAGCGGTGTACCATCGTATCGAGCCTCGGTCACGGCACGACAGCCTTCACGGGAGAGAATGTAGGCGTGCAGCGCTACCACGCGCCCTCGGGCGATGAAAGGGAACCAGGTCAGCCATGTCCGGCCCATGCTGTAGCCGAGATGCAGGGCTTTGAAAGGGCGGGTACGGATGAAGCGGTTTGTCCAGCCGATCTGCGCAGGTTTCAGTTGATAGGGTTTTACATCATCTTCGAATATCAGAATTCGCTGAAAACCGTTGGCCAACGCCATCTTTGCCAGCGCCTGGTGAGACTCGAAGCACCCTCGCACAGGGTCGTCATTTCGCTCGACAATATAAAAGGTAACTGGATTCTCAAGCAGGCAACCGACGGCCTTCTCGAACAGATCACGCCGGTCCTGCCTTTCCTTTATGGATATGCAGTAAACAGTGTCGACATCAAATTTGATCTTTTCCAAAAGTGAGCCCTTTCATCTTCAACGCTATCCGTAGCGTATTCACGCTAGCGGCAACAAAAGAAGTAGGCAACAAAAGAAGTGGAGCGTTGTGGCTTAGAAACGAGAAGGTAGGGAGGCAGAGGGGATTTGAAGAGGCTGAATTCGGATCAGGTACCGGTCAACCAAACGGTCATCCGTTCTGTCGAGCCGCCTGGTGTGGCGCTGGAGGAGCTGAAGTGACTGGAGCGGGTGAAGGGAATCGAACCCTCGTTATCAGCTTGGGAAGCTGGAGTAATGCCATTATACGACACCCGCTTTCAGGCGCACTTTGTACCAGAACTGCGAGACGATTTGAAGCCCTTATTGCAATCGGCGGCTCGCGAGCCGTAGCGCCGGTCTGCCGCAGACCGGCGCTACACTGGCCGCGACCACTCAGATGGCCTGCGCATGCTGGCCGTGCACGAAGTGATACGGGGAGCGCGTTTCACGCGGTTGCGGGCCTAGAAACTCCAGCAGCACCTCGCGGGTGTCGCGGCAGGCCGCCTTGTGTTCCATGTCCAGGAAATGGCCGGCGCTGCGAATCGGCCTGAAGTGGCTGTGGCGCACGTGCCGGGAAAACTGCCGGGCATCGTGGGCAGTGGTGTATTCGTCCCATTCACCGTTCATGAACAGCACCGGAATGTCGATGGCCTGTGCGGCCCGCAGGGCCCGCCCAAGGTCGTGATCCAGCACCTGATGGATGTGGAAGTGCATCTGCGCATACTCATGCTCGGCCAGGCTGCTGACGTGGCGATGATTGAAACGCTTGAACAGCGAGGGCAGGTGCTTGCCGATGGTGTCGTTGACCAGTTTGCCCATCTGCTGGCGGTCGCAGGTGCGCAGGTAGTGCGAGCCGCGCTCCAGGTAGTCGCGCATCGGTTCGTTGATCACCGGCGAGAACGAGCTGACCACGGCCTTGCGAATGCGCCGCGGCTTGCTGGCCAGTGCCAGCAGGGTGCAGGCACCGCCCCATGAAAACGACATCAGGTGGTCGGCGGCGAAGTGGTCGATCAGCTCCAGCAGGATCCGGCCTTCGGTTTCCTTGGTCAGCAGGTGGTCGTTGCGGTTGTGTGCCCGGGACTTCCCCGAGTAGGGCTGGTCGTACAGCACGACGTTGAACTGCGGATGCAGGTTGCGCACCGTCTGGGCGAAAGAAGCTGTGGTGGCGAGCGAGCCGTTGATCAGGATGATCGTCTTCTCTGCGGCGTCCGCGCGATAGAACTCCGTGTAAACCCGGTACTGACCCTGTATATCCAGCACAGCAATTTCTGGCCTCATGTCATCGACTCCTGGCGCAAAAAGGGTATCCGTGCAAGCAAGCTTGCCCGGTCTTCATGACAGGTAGGCATACGCCTTGAAATGAAACGAGGGGCCCTGTGTCGATCCGTTGCCGGCTGGTCGACGGGTATTGTTGTTAGGTGGGCAATCTGCCGGACGCCAGCGCTTCGGGGCGCCGGTCACCTGCAGAAAAGTGCCTTGGGCTGCGTTCGTGACCGATTGGTCACATGCAGACTGACGGTTGGATTCAAGCAGGCGCCCGGCCAACCCGCAAGTGCCGTTGGCGCAATCGATGATTTTTTTGCCGAGCGGTCGTGGCGTCAGATGGCCAGGATTTCATCCTGGCTCAGCGCACGGTATTGCCCCGGGGCCAGCTGCGGGTCCAGGTGCAGCGGGCCCATGCGCTCGCGGTGCAGGCGCGTGACCTTGTTGTCGAAGAAGCCGAACATGCGTTTGACCTGGTGATAGCGCCCCTCGACGATGCTCAGGCGCGCGCTGTGGCTGCCCAGCAGGGTGAGCTCGGCGGGGAGGGTGGTGAGGTTTTCGAAGGCGAAGTAGATGCCCTGGCCAAAGGTTGGCGCATAGGCGTCGGTGATCGGCTGCTCGGTCTCGACGTAGTAGGTTTTCGCCAGCCCTGTCTTGGGCTGGGTCAGGCGACGTGACCACTGGCCATCGTTGGTCAGCAGCAGCAACCCGGTGGTGTTGAAGTCCAGGCGCCCGGCGATGTGCAGGTCGTTCCGGTCGGGTTCGTCGAGCAGGTCGAGCACGGTGCGGTGCTGCGGGTCGACGGTGGCGCTGACGCAACCCATCGGCTTGTGCAGCATCAGGTAGCGCGGTGCACGCCCGGCTTGCAGCACCTGCTGGTCGACCTCGACGCGGCTGAACTCGCGTACCTCATGGTGCGGGTCGGCGATGGCCACGCCATCCACCCGCACCCGTCGTTGCACCAGCAGCAGGCGCACCTGCTGGCGGTTGAAACATGGCAAGTTGCTGAGAAAACGGTCGAGGCGCATGGCGGTTGGGCGTACAGAGGTGGGCGCGCAGTCTAACGGTTCGGCGCAGGCTTGGCTGCCTGCAATCGGGCATCGACCTGGGCGCATCGCGGGCACAGGCAGGCACTGTTGCGCAAATGCGCCGGCAGCGCTTCGAGCACGCGGGGATCGATCTGCACGCTGTAGCACCAGCAGGCCTGGGTGGCGCTGCGCGGGTCGGCGAGGCTGCACTGGTTGCTGGCGCCGCAGGCGGGGCACAGGCGGGTATCGTTCATGGTGGTGGCTACCGGGGGCGACGTTACAGTTCCGAGCAGACGCGATTGCGTCCACCCTGTTTGGCGCGGTACAGCGCATCATCGGCGCGGGCGATCAGGGTGTGCAAGGTATCGTCGGACCGATGGGCGCTCAAGCCGATGCTCACGGTCAGGTCGAGCACCTTGTCGGCATAGCCGAAGGCCAGTTGCTCGGTGCGCAGGCGAATCTTTTCGGCAACCGCCCGTGCGGCGTCGGCGTCGGTGTTCTTGAGCAGCACGAGAAACTCCTCGCCGCCCCAACGACAGATGATGTCGGTATGGCGCAGGCAGCTTTCCAGGATGCGCGCGAACTGACGCAGCACTTCGTCGCCGGCCAGATGGCCGTGGGTATCGTTGAGGACCTTGAAGTGGTCCAGGTCGAGCAGCAGTGCCACCAGCGGCATGGGCTCGCGCTCGGTGTCGAGCAGGGCCTGTGCCGCCAGCAGGTCGAAGGCGCGTCGGTTGGGCAGGCCGGTCAGGCTGTCGATTGTTGCCAGGGTCTGGATGTTGTCCTGATGGCGACGGATCATCGCATTGAGCAGCGACAGCACCACCAGGGTGATCATCGCGCAGATCACCAGGTTCATGTACAGCGACTGGCGTGCACTGTCCAGGGCCGTGCCGTCGCGCTTGTCGACGAACAGGTACCAGTCGAGCTCGGGGATCAGGCGCACATTGAGAAAGTGGCTGTGCCCATCATGGTTGTATTCGCGGTTGCCCTCCACCGGCACGGGCATTTTCTGCTGCAGGTCGGCCAGCGCTGGCACCTCGCGCAGCGTGAGCCCGCTGTGTACGCCTTCGGGGCCGCCGGCAGACCCGGTGAGCACGATGCGACCGCTGGCATCGACGAAATACACCGTACGCTGATAGCGCAACTGGTAGTCGCTCAGGCGCCTGATCACCGCTTCGACCGTCAGCCCGACGCCAGCCGCGCCGATGAACCTGCCCTGGTAGTCGAACACCTTGTAGTTGATGAAGACGGTGGGCTTGTCCTGGTTGGCCATGTCCAGGTCGACGTTGATCTCGTAGGGCGTGTCCATCGCCTTGACGCGTGCGTACCAGCGGTCACGCTCGGTGCGCGGGTCGACATGCTTGAGTACGCCCTTGGCCTGGTAGTAGATGCCGCTGGCCTCGGAGACAAAAAACGCCGTGTAGGCATTCTGATGCGCCATCACTTCATTGAGGTAGCGGGTGATGGGCATCGGGTCCTGTTCGCCGGCCAGGGCCCAGTCACGCAGGAAGGTGTTCTGGGCCATCATCGAGGCGATCACCACCGGGCGCACCAGGTCCCGCTGGATTTCGGAGTAGACGGTATCGGAGGTCAGCGGCAGCTCGGTGTTGATGATGTTGTCGCGGATCTCGCTGCGCGAGGCAAAGTAGCTGAGCAGCGACGTGGCCAGAAAGCCGCAGCCAAGCAACAAAAGCAATGCCAGCATCAACGAGCGTTGCGAGAACAGGGCGTAACGAAGCGGCATGGCAGATCCGTGGCGGGTACCGATGCGTCTTATTCTAGAGGGGCGCGCAGAAAATAACTGGACGATTTTCAGGGGTATCGGCCTTGTCACAATTTATTTCGAAAAACGCACGGCACGTCGATTCGGTGGTCTTAGCCTATGTCGATGAACGCTTGCCGATCGACGCCGACCAGCGCCGCTGGGATGTGCAGTTCAGCGGTCCGGGAGGCCGCCATGTATCGCCGACTTTTGCTGATTGTTGTGCTGGGTGTGCTGACCACCGCCTGTGCTCCGTATTACGGTGGCCAGGGCTACTACCGCAGTGATGTGTACACCGTGGACCGCTATGAATACCGTGGTTACGACCGTGGTTATCCCTATAACAGGGGGTACTACGTGGTGCCGCAGCCTCGCTATTACGCCCCCGCGCCGCGTTACTACCGCCCGGCGCCCGTGCCTCAGTACCGCCCGGTACCGGGGCATGGCTACTACAATGTGCGCCCCGCCCCAGGGCGTTACTACCAGAACCCGCGCTATGGTCAGGGGCAGCAGTGGCATCAGGGGCGGGACAATGACCATGGGCGCGATCATGGGCGTGACCGGGGCCGCAGCGACAACGGCTGGGGCGATCGCAACTCGCACCGGTGAACATCGCATTCGCTGGCTTCACACAAGGTCAGCCAGCGGATGCCGCCCCTCCCATGCCTTGCTGAAGTGCGCCTGCACCACTGCCTGGGGGACCTGAGCAACTTCCTGCCAATGCCAATGCGGCGTCTGGTCCTTGTCCACCAGGCGCGCGCGTACCCCTTCGCTGAACTCCGGATGCCGGCAGCAGTTCAGGCTCATCGCATATTCCATCTGCAGCACCTGCCCCAGCGACAGGTAGCGCGCCCGCGCGATCTGCTGCCACACCAGGTGCGCGGTCAGCGGGCAGCCTTCGGTGAGGGTGCGTGCCGCCTTGGCCAGGACCTCGTCGTCGTGCATGCGCCACTGTGCAATCGCCCGCCAGGCACAGGCCGGGTCGCTGACATCGAGCAGCGCGTCGATCTGCGCCCGGCGTGGCAGCCATCGGGCCGGCGGCAACTCGGCCAGCGCCTGCTGCTGCAACGCCTTGAGCAGGCTGTTGAGCTGCATCGCGGTCTGCTCCTGCCAGTTCAGTTGCAACAGCCCTTCAATCAGCTCGTCCTGCTGGTTTTCGCCCATGAAGCGGTCCGCCAGGCCCAGGTCCAGTGCATCGCGTGCATTGATCGGCGCGCCAGTCAGCCCAAGGAACAGGCCAAGACGCCCTGGCAGCCGGTTCAGAAACCAGCTGGCGCCCACGTCCGGGTACAGGCCGATACTGATTTCCGGCATCGCCAGGCGGCTGCTCGGGGTCACGATGCGTACCGTGCTGGCCTGCAGCAGGCCCATGCCGCCGCCCAGCACATGCCCGTGCCCCCAGCACAGCAGAGGCTTGGGGTAATGGTGCAGGTCATAGTCGAGCCGGTACTCGGCGGCGAAGAAACGCGCCGCCAGCGGCGGCACTTCACCAGGCTGTGCGCGGCACGCCTCCACAAGACTGCGCACATCGCCCCCCGCGCAGAACGCCCGGTCACCCAGCCCGCGCAGCAGCACGCAGACGATGCCGTCATCCTTGGCCCAGCTTTGCAGGTGGGTGCTCAACTGCTCGATCATCGGCAACGACAGGGCGTTGAGCGACTGGGGCGCATCCAGGCTGGCAACGCCGATGCGGGCGCCATCGACGCCGGTGAGTACTTCGAACGCTACGGCCATGGGCCACCTCACTGCGGTTATCCCGACAAGTATGGCTACTGTCAGCGATCATGCCGGTCGCCGGTCGGATCGATTGACAAGCGCTGGCAGCTTTCCTAGTGTCCGCCCCCATTGCCTACGGGAGTGCCCATGACCAACGATGACCGCATCAAACTCGAACCGAGCTGGAAAGACGCTCTGCGCGGCGAATTCGAACAGCCCTACATGCAGCAACTGCGTGAGTTCCTGCGTCAGGAATATGCGGCCGGCAAGGAGATCTATCCCCCGGGGCCGCTGATCTTCAATGCGCTCAACTCCACACCGCTGGACCAGGTCAAAGTGGTGATTCTGGGGCAGGACCCCTACCACGGCCCGGGCCAGGCACACGGCCTGTGCTTCTCGGTGCAGCCTGGGGTGCCCGCGCCGCCGTCGCTGGTGAACATCTACAAGGAGTTGCAGCGCGACCTGAACATCCCGATCCCGAACCACGGCTACCTGCAGAGCTGGGCCGAACAGGGCGTGCTGCTGCTCAATACCACCATGACCGTGGAGCGCTCGATTGCCGCGTCGCATGCCAAAAAAGGCTGGGAGTCGTTCACCGACCGCATCATCCAGCTGGTCAGTGAGCGCCAGCCCGCCACCGTGTTCCTGTTGTGGGGCAAGCATGCCCAGAGCAAGTCTGTGCTGATCGACGGTACCAAGCATCTGGTGCTCAAGTCGGTGCATCCTTCACCGTTGTCGGCCTACCGTGGCTTCATCGGCTGCGGGCATTTCAGCCGGGCCAACAAGTTTCTGGAACAGCACGGGCTGGCGCCGGTGGAGTGGGCGCTACCGGCGTTGTAAGCGCACCTACCTGGTATTTCTGTCAGTTTCGCGAAGCGTATTCCGCCATTACATTTGCGCCATGGCTGTGAGAGGTGAGAGCCGAGCAGCGCCCTGAAATGGTTTTGACCACCAGGCCCGAGGAATACGCAGATGACCAAACTGAGCATGATGGGGTCAGGCCGCAGCGGCCAATCGATCGGTATTTTGATTCTGCCTACATTGCGGGTTCCTGCTGCACTGCCTCTGCTGGCCGACGAGGCAGGGGTGTATACAATTCCACTGGCCAATCAGACCCGGCCGCTGGCAGTTCTCATCGAGAGTGCCTGGCCAGGTTACGAACAAGACTATTTTGATGGCGCAATACTGCATTTTGATCTGATATGGGGCAGCGCCGTATCGAGTGGGGCTGAAATCGGTGTAGTGGTTGGAAGCTGGGAAGTGCCAATGACGGCCGATCCCGCAGACCTTTTTCCGCTGGATGCGGCTATACCTGAACCCTATCTGCGCACTCAAGGAATCTTCTACGTTTCCTACCGGGTATGGATCACAGAGGTACTCAACCCGGAGACCTCCCAGCCCGCCGCAGTGTTTCTTGACAAGACCGCCCCCAACAACGGCCAGGCCGGTAATCCCCCCGCATTGAATGAAAACACGCGCACCATCGATCAAGCTTACCTGGTACGCAACAACGACAGGGTTATCGTCAGGGTCGAGCTGTGGCCGGACGTGCGGTTGGAGGATGTGATCGAAGTCTTCCTTGAACCGTCGAAAGGCCCCCTGTTCGACCCCCTGGCGAGGCTGCAGATCCAGCAGTCGCACAAGGATCAGGGCTTTGTCGAGTTGACGATCAGGGGCGACGATGTTCGCAGGAAAGCCAACGGTTCGCGAGTGCTCTACTACTGGCTGATGGATCGCGCTAGCAATCGGGGAGCCATCTCCTTGTCCTTGCCCCTGACCGTGAATGTGGCGCAGCCAATGGTGCTGCCTGCGCCTCAGGTGCCGCTGGCTGAAGATGGTTTGGTCGACCTTGAGGACGCCCGTCGCGGTGTGCAGGTGCATATTCCACGTATCGTAGACGCGCGTACTGGGGACACCCTGCAAGCCTATTGGAATGGACGCACATTGGCACCTTACACCGTACCGTCCACCGCCACCTGGCCCGTTAGGTTGCCTGTGGCGTGGGAAATCCTGGCCGCCGATGGCTTTTCGGGGCGCACTGCTTGCAAGGTGTACTACACGCTGACTCGGGAAATCACTTCAACCTCCTCAACAGTTGCATTCGAGGTAGACCTGAGTGTCGCAGGCCCCGACCCTGAAGGCCCCGATCCTATTCACAGATTGCTAAAGCCGGTAGTGGTGAAAGGCAGAACAGGTGACAACATCCTGACCCGCCAGGACATGAACCTGCCAGTCACTGTCGAGGTGACGCTGTATGCAGTGCCTGAGCCAGGCGAAATACTTGAATTGTATTGGGGTAATAACGCCGACGTGGTCGCTACCTACACCGTGAAGGCAGGCGATACCGCAGGCAGCGTCGTCAGGTTTTCCCCCGTGCCCTATGCCGCAGTGCTGGCTGCGGGAGATGGGCCCGCGATTGCGGTGTTCTACTGGACGTTCAATGGCGTCAACCGCCATCGTGCCCGTGATACGCATGTGCGGGTTGCTGTCCAGCCAATCGTTGGCTTCAAACCGGTAAAATTTCCTGATGTCACGCTCTGGGGGTGGATCAACTGCCAGAAAAAACCCTGGAACGGTATACGTATCAGCGTGCCAGGCAACCCTGGATTGTGGGGCGTAGGGGACAACGTCGAAGTGTCCTGGCAACTGTTTCGCACTCTTGAGGGGGCTTCATCAACGCCCCCCACGGGATCACTGACTGATGTTGTTTATTTCGATCCCATCAAGCTGTCTACCCCGGCGCAGGTTAATAACGGCTTTATGTTTACGATGACACGCTTTGCCGATTTGGTCCTACAACCCCTTAAGCGTGCCAATGAGGCAGATGGCAAGGATGTCGAGGGAGTTGCAGTAGTGAATTACAGAGTGGCCAGAGCGGATGGACAGGGTGGTGAATCCGATCGGGAGATGACTTTCATATCGCTACAACTTCCGAATGGCTCGGTATGTGATGGTAGCAACGTTTAGCCGCGGTTAAATCGGCCAGGTACTTCGCACCTGACGTAGGAACGTGGTAGCGGCATTAGCAAGTATCGAACGTATGAAGCAATCAGCGGCGCACAGGCTGATTGAGGAAGCGTCACGTGCCTGTTGTGTGTTTAGCAAATCTACCTGAAATGGAGAGTCAAGATGACTATTTTAGAAAAGGCAAATACCGGTGAAGCCGCCAAGGCAAAAAATCCCGCGATTGCAGAGTACCGGGCCAAGCGTGATCAGGATAATAAAACTGCATTGGAAGAGGGTCTTCAAGCAGTTGTTACGCACAGTAATGAACTTAAAGCCGCCAAGGCGCCCACGGGGTTCGGGGTGATGAGCGTCGGCGGGGTGAATGCAGTTGAAGATTTTGTGATGGATAATGTATTGCCTGCTGCAGACGATGGTAAGGTCAATCTTTTTCACCGAGACCAGTTCAAGTCGGGGCTAATGTTGGAGATTCCATTGTGGGTGCCTTCGGGGGGGGATGATGGCAGTTTCGATTATGTAACTCTGCATGTAAATGGTGTTCCGGTTGTCAACGGCGTAGAAGACGGTGTGCAGTATACCTACAAGTTTGAAGTGCCTGTTGCTGCCACCGATCTTCCTGGTCGTTTTGTCATCCCTTTCAACAGTTTGAAAGTGGGCGGGGATGGTATCAAATTGATTGGTTACTCGGTGTATAGTAATGAGACGGGCAACAAAGAAGAATCTGAAATTCAACTGCTGACACTGGATTTGCTGGACCCCGCGTTGAACGATAACCCCGCGCCAATCGAGTACCCTGCCGACGTGACTGATGGCGTCGTTACCCTGAAATACCTTGCTGAGCACAGCGGGACATTGACGCTTCATGTTCCTCCTTATTTTGATTATTACCCGGGCGACAAATATCAGTTGTACATCGCTGGTAACCCGGTACCTGTTCGCAGTGGCGACGTTCCCCCAGAGGCAGAGGACGATGGCTTCGACATCGAACTCGATGAGGACACTATCAAAGCGATTGGCGAAGGTGTTTCGGTGCTCCAGTACAAGCTTGAGGACCGGGCTGGGAATCGCTCGGACTTTTCCATCCCGGTTCACCTGACGGTGCGTCTGACCCCCGAACCCGAGGACCTGCTGAAGCCGCTGGTACCCGCTGCACCGATTAGTCGGGAGGACGCCCGCACTGGCGTGGAAGCTATCGTGCCGGCTTTTAAAAACGCTCAGGCAGGCGATGAAATTCGGGTGTATTACCGTGATGAGGACACTGTAAAAGTCATTATCTGGCCGAATGATCGGGTCACCTTTAACTGGGATGAGATTGCTTTGCCCAATGACCAGGTGAAAGACCCAGCGGTACGGGTATGGTATGACGTCATTCGTGGCAAGAACACCTGGACATCGCCCGACACCGAGGTGGCGGTTGACTTGACCACCATAGGCCCCGACCCTGTCGGGCCTGGACCGATCAACGCCACGCTGGTACCGGTTCGCGCTCAAGGCAACAGTTCGAAACAACCTGGTTTTATTCGCCCAGCGGATGTCGGCTCAGGTGCGGTTCTGCTCTTTACCGTGTACGAGAATGCGAAAGTGGGTGAGTTCGTCCGGTTGTTCTATGGTCGAAAAGACAATGCAGTTACACACACCATCGCCGCAGGCGAAACACCGGGGACTGTCATCTCTATCCCGATTCCCTGGAATTTCGTCGAGAGCCTGGGCAATGGCACCATCGCGATCGGTTACGAAATCCAGGAAACCGAAACCACCGGCAACCCGCAACAGGCGGTCGATGGCAGCGTAGAGGTCAGTATTGCCACCGTGACGGTAACTGCAAAAGTGACATTCCCGGATCGCATTGGCGGTAGCAGCGATGTACCGGGTACAACGCCAGTGACCGCTTTGGGTATATTGAATTGTGAACGTCCTCGTCCTTTGCCAGACGGTATCAGGTTGGCGATCGCAGAGCGTGCGGGAGTGTTATCCAAAGATGATCTTGTATTTATTACACTCAGTGTGTGCAGCGATAAGGCCGGTTCAATAGTTGTCACTGACAGGACGCGGGAAATACCGGTGGTTGTCAGTGATCAAGAGGCTACTTCAAATCGAATCGAGCGTGTGTTGCCACTGCTCAAGTCTTACTTCGAAATCGCTGACCAGCCTGGCAAGTACTATGAATTGGGGTCGTTCCGCGCCAGTTGGCGGATCGTAAAGGCCGGTAATATTCCGGGTAGCTCTCAGGCATCGGCCGTGCGTTATGCCCTGCGTAAGCCAGGTGGCGGTTTGTGTCTGCCTCAGAGCTGACAGTCGCGTGCTGGGGGAAACCCCAGCACGCTGCGTTGGTGAGGAATTAAATGCAAGCTACCTAGGAAATTTCCTACATATCTCACTATTCAATACCCCTAGGCTATGTACCTTTGAAGTTACGAGTCGAGGCAGTCGCCTCAATTCAACTGATTATTTTTCAAGGGGTCCATGCATGCGAACTACAATCGATAAAACAAGCACAAAAAAGCCGCTATTTGTATTTATGAATATGTTGATGCTATTGCCATGGGCGCTTGCAAGTGAGCAGGCATTGGCCATTCTAGTTGATAACCAGACGCTGACACTTACCGCTGCAGATGCACCGGATACTTATGATCTCGTCAATGGTGCAGTGCTGACTACCCAGGATGCTTCCACGTTGTCCATTCGTGTTACCGCGTCGACCGTGCAGCTCAATGGCGGCACTATCTCGGGCGGCAGTTCCAACGGCTTGCACCTGTTTGGCAGCAACGCGACCGTGAATGGGGCAGTTGTTTCCTCAACGGGCGCTGTCGGGATGGCCATAGCACGGGTAGGGGCCGCACCGTCCACCGCCACTGTCAGCAACAGCACTATTACCGGCGCTAGGCTGGGGGCCCAGGTGTCCGCCAGGAGCACATTGAACATCAGCGGGACCACGGTCACTGGCAGCAATGCCGACGGCATCGGCCTAGCGATCCTTGGCGGCACTGTCACCGCTACTTCCGGTACGCAATTCAACGGTACAGCGGCCGGAGTTCGCATCGGGCGCGAGTCAGCCATCAATTCGCAAGCGCCGACACTCACCTTGGATAACTCCAGTGCCACTGGCGGTACGGGCCCTGCAGTTCTGGTGCGCACTGATACAGTCGCTGAAATCAATGTTAGAAATGGTTCGACCTTGAACGGTGGTAACGGCGCCATTCTTGAGGTCCAGGGCCCTGCCACGGCCAACCTGAACGTGGCAGCTTCTTCGTTGCGCGGCAATGTGCAAATTGCTGATACCGCCACCGCTAACCTGAAACTTGATCAGGCGTCTCTGGTGGGGGATGTAGTTGTTACACCTGGTGCCAACGCGTCGTTGGCGCTTGACAACCGCTCGCAACTCACCGGCAACTTGAACGGTGTGCAGCAGGTAAACATCAACAGCAACTCCAACTGGACCCTGAACGCCAACAACACCATCGGCGACCTGGCCATGACCGGGGGCCGCATCACCTTCGGCGACGAAAACTCGTTCTATGAACTGAATGTGCAGAGCCTATCGGGCAATGGCGAGTTCTACATGGCGTCCAACTTCGCCAGCGGCGCCACCGATTTCCTGAACGTCACCGGCAACGCCAGCGGCACCCATGGGCTGATGGTCGGCACCAGCGGTACCGACCCCGCCAGCGTGGAGCGCCTGCAGCTGGTTCATACGGGCTCGGGCGATGCGCAGTTCAGCCTGCTCAACGATCGCCAGGAAGTAGACTTGGGTGCCTACTCCTACAAGCTGGTGAAGGACGGCCAGGATTGGTACCTGGACAGGGAAACCCGCACCATCAGCCCGATGACCCGCACGGTCATGGCCCTGTTCAACACCCCGATCACCATCGCCTACGGCGAAATGACCTCGCTGCGCAGCCGCATGGGGGAACTGCGTTACAACCAGGGCAAGAACGCCGGGGTGTGGATGCGTGCCTACGGCAACCAGCACAACATTGCCGACGCCTCGTCGGGCGTAGGGTACCAGCAGAACCAGCGCGGGCTGACCTTCGGGGCCGATGCGCAACTGGGCGAAAGCAACTGGACCCTGGGCCTGCTGGCCGGCCACAGCCGCTCGGACCTGAACCTGAGCTACGGCAGTTCGGGCAGCATCGACAGCTACTATGTGGGCGGCTACGCCACCTGGATGGACCCTGAGAGCGGCTATTACGTCGACAGCGTGCTCAAGTACAACCGCTACCAGAATGACGCCAAGGTCGGCCTGAGCGATGGCACCCGCACCAAGGGCGACTACGACACCCACGGCATGAGCGCCTCGGTCGAAGTCGGCAAGCACATCAAGCTCGACGATGGCTACTTCATCGAACCCTTCGCCCAGGTGGCCGCTGCGGCGGTGGCCGGCAAGGACTTCACCCTGGACAACGGCTTCGACGCCAATGGCGATGTCAGCCGCTCGCTGCTGGGCAAGGTCGGTACCACGCTCGGCAAGACCATCTCGCTGGGCGGCGACAGCATGATCCAGCCCTACGTGAAGGCCGCGTTTGCCCATGAGTTCGCACAGCGCAACCAGGTGCAGGTGAACGACAACGTGTTCAACAACGACCTGTCCGGTTCGCGCGCCGAGCTGGGCGCAGGGGTTGCCTGGACCGTCGCCAAGGACTTCCAGGTGTACGGCGAGGCTGGCTACATGAACGGCAAGAACATCGAGATGCCGTACAGCTTCAGCCTCGGCGCAAGCTATCGCTTCTGATCAGGCGAGCAGTAGAAAAGAAAAGGAAGCCTCGGCTTCCTTTTCTCGTTTCAGGGGTTGGCGGATGTTCGTTCGCCCGCCCAGTGCCGGAACAACGGCTCGGCCAGAAACAGCACGAACAGCAGGCGCATCACCTGCAGCGCGGTCACCAGCGGTACCGACAGTTGCAGGGTTTCGGCGGTCAGGCTCATTTCGGCGATACCGCCGGGCATCATGCCCAGGGTCAGCGAGCGCAGGTCCAGCGCCGTCAACGCGCTCAAGGCCCAGGCCGCGAGGCCCGCCAGCAGCATGGTCAGCGCCGTGGCGACCAGGGTACGGCCCAGAAATGACGGCGCGCGACGAAAGAACGCGCGGTTGAAGTGACAGCCCAGGCCGCTGCCGATCAGCCACTGGCCGAGCTGGCTGGCGCCGTCGGGCAGGCCGGTGTGCAGGTTGGCGCCGATGCTGATGCTCGAGGCCACCAGCAGCGGGCCGAACAGCCACGGGTTGGGCTGGCGCAGGCGCTGCCAGAGCAGTGCGGCCAGCACCCCGAGCGGCGCGATCAACGCCAGCCAGTAACCATCCACCGTACCGGCATGGCTCAACGGTACGCCGTCGCCGAGCAGGAACTTGAACGCTGCGGGCACGCACAGCACGACCGCCAGTACCCGCAGGCTCTGCCCGGCGGCGACGCGGCTGAGCACTGCGCCGTTGCGTGCACCCAGGTTGACCATCTCGCCCGAGCCGCCCGGCATGCTGGAAAAGAACGCCGTGGCCCGGTCTTCACCGGTGCGCAGCAACAGCCATACGCCGATCAGGCTGGATACGCTGGTGATCAGCGCGCCGAAGAAGATCAAGCCGAAATGGCTGGCCACCTGTTCGACCACCTGGGGGGTGAAGTGCAGGCCGATGCCGACGCCGATGATCCACTGGCCGCACTTGCGCCCGTTGGGTATTTCACCGATCTGCCAGGGCGTCAGGCAGCGCACCAGAATCACCGCCAGCAGCGAGCCGACCATCCATGGCAGCGGCCAGCCGACCAGGCTGGCGAGATATCCGCCGGCCAGGCCGACCAGTGGAGTGGCCCACCAGGTGCGCAAGGTGGATTCAGACATCGGCCAGGGCACGACGCTGGGCGCTGCGGCGGCGCCATATACGCAGCAGCGGCAGGGTCAGCATCAACGCGACCATCGCCCACACCCCCAGGCTGATCGGGCTGGCCCACAGAATCTCCAGTTCACCGTTGGAGATCGACAGCGCCCGGCGCAGGTTCTGCTCCATCAGCCCGCCGAGAATGAAGCCCAGCAGCAGCGGCGACAGCGGGAAGTCCAGCTTGCGCAGGATGTAGCCGAAGATGCCGATGCCGATCATCAGGAACAGGTCGAAGGTGGTGGCATGCACCGCATACACGCCGATCGCGGTGATGATCGCGATCACCGGCACCAGCGCCCAGTTGGGCACCGACAGGATGCGGGTGAACAGGCGCACCATGGGGATATTGAGGATCACCAGCATGATGTTGGCGATGAACAGCGAGGCGATCAGGCCCCAGACGATATCCGGTTGCTGTTCGAACAGCAGCGGGCCGGGGGTGATGTTGTACAGGCTCAAGGCACCGATCATCACCGCCGTGGTACCCGAGCCCGGTACGCCCAGGGTCAGCATCGGCACCAGGGCGCCGCAGCAGGAGGCGCCGATGGCGGTTTCCGGAGCGGCCAGGCCGCGCTTGTCACCCTTGCCGAAGGTGCCGCTGGCACCGGCCAGGCGTTTTTCGGTCATGTACGCCACGGCACTGGCCAGGGTCGCACCGGCCCCGGGCAGCACGCCCATGAAGAAGCCGAGCAGGCCGCAGCGGATGTTCACCACGAACACCGAAGCGGCTTCCTTGAGGTTGAACAGCATGCGTCCGGTGGCTTCCACGGCCTTGTGCCCGTGGTGGGTCTTTTCCAGCAGCAACAGGATCTCGCTGATGGAGAACAGGCCCAGCACCAGCACCACGAACTGGATGCCGTCGGTGAGGTGGATGCTGTCGCCGGTGAAGCGGTACACACCGCTGTTGGCGTCGATGCCCACGGCCGAAAGGAACAGCCCGATCAGGGCGGCGATGAAGGTCTTGAGCGGCTTGTCGCCGGCCATGCCGCCCAGTGCCACGATGGCGAACACCATCAGCACGAAATACTCCGCCGGGCCGAAGGCGATCGCCCACTTGGCCAGCAGCGGGGCGAACAGCACCATGCCGCAGGTGGCGATGAACGCACCGATGAACGAGCTCCAGGCCGACAGCGACAGCGCCACCCCGGCCAGGCCCTGGCGAGCCATGGGGTAGCCGTCCAGGGTGGTCATCACGGTGGAGGCTTCACCGGGGATGTTGAGCAGGATCGAGCTGATGCGCCCGCCGTATTCGCAGCCCAGGTACACCGCGGCCAGCAGGATCAGCGCCGATTCCGGCGGCAGGCCCAGGGCGAACGCGATGGGGATCAGCAGCGCCACGCCGTTGATCGGGCCCAGGCCCGGCAGCAGGCCGACCACCGTACCGATCAGGGTGCCGCACAGTGCAGTCACCAGGTTGTAGGGGCTCAGGGCGACGCCGAAGCCCTGGCCGAGGTAGCTGAAAGTATCCATGTCAATTCTCCAGAACGTCGAGCAGGCCCAGGGGCAGGGGCACATCCATGGCACGGTCGAACAGCAGGTACAGGGCGATGCTCATCAATCCGACGATGACCGCACTGGGCAGCCAGCGTCCTCCGTACAGGCGCGCCATGGGGATGCCGATCAGCGTGCTGCTGAGGATGAAGCCCAGGGATTCGAAGGTGGCGGCGAACACCAGCAGCAGGCCGGTGCACAGGCCGATCTTGATCAGGCTGGCGCGGTCCAGCTCTGGTTCGTCGTCCTTGCGCACGATGGGCGTGGGACGGATCGCCAGGTAGAGCAGAGCGATGGCCATCAGGCCGAGCATCAGCAACGGATAGGCGCGCGGGCCGACCGGTTCGTAGGAGAAGGCGGCCTGGTAGGGCCAGGCCATGACGGCCAGTGCGGCGCAGGCGGCCAGCAGGGTCAGGGCGAAAAGGCGTTGCAGGATCATGGGGGAATCCTCGAAGGGCAAACCTGCACCCGTAGGAGCCGGCCTTGCCGGCGAATGACGCGCCACCGACCTGGCGGGACCGCGGTGATTCACCGGCAAGGCCGGCTCCTACAGGTGAAGCGATGGGTTACTGGATCAGTCCGAATTCCTGGGCCAGTGCCTTGTAGTCCGCTACCTGCTGCTTCACATACACGTCCAGCGCTTCACCGGTCATGGCGAACGGGAACAGCTCGCGCTGGTCACGCAGCTTGTCGAATTCATCCGAGGCCAGCAGCGTGTCGAACGATGCCTTCCACCAGGCGTAGTCCTCGTCGCTCACCTTCGGCCCCAGGTAGAACCCGCGTACTACTGGCCAGACGATGTCGTAGCCCTGTTCCTTGGCGGTAGGGATGTCCTTCATCTCGGGCTCGTCCAGGCGTTCGGGGGAGAACACCGCCAGCAGGCGCATGTCGCCGCTCTGGATGTGCGGCATCGAGTCGGAGATGTCCGTGCTGCCCACCTGGATGTGCCCGCCCAGCAATGCGGTGGCAATCTCGCCACCGCCTTCCAGTGCCACATAGCGCAGGTCGCGCGGGTTGATGCCGGCGGCCTTGGCAATCAGTGCGGTCTGCATCCAGTCCTGGCTGCCAACGGTGCCGCCCGAGCCGATCACCACCTTGCCAGGGTCTTTTTTCAGTGCCGCCACCAGGTCATCGAGGGTCTTGTAGGGCGAGTCCTTTTTCACCGCGATGGCGCCGTAGCTGGTGCCTACCGCTGCCAGCCAGCGCACTGCGTTCTCGTCGAAGCGGCCGAACTTGCCCTGGGCCAGGTTCAGCAGCGAACCGCTGGACCACGCCACCAGCGTGCCGGCGTCGGCCGGGCGCTGGGCCACCACAGCGTTGTAGGCCACCGCGCCGACTCCGCCGGGCATGTAGGTGACGCGCATCGGCTTGCTCAGGATCTTCTCGTTGAGCAGCGCGCTCTGCACCAGCTTGCAGGTCAGGTCAAAGCCGCCGCCGGGCGAGGCCGGGGCAATGCACTCGGGGCGTTTGGGTTCGGCGGCCAGCACGTTGCCGGCCAGCAGCAGGCAGCCGGTGGCCAGGGCGATCTTGCGCAGTGAAAAAGTCATCGTCAGTCTCCGTGAACATTGTTGTTATGGGCGGATTACCAAAGCGCCACGCTGTAGCTCACCAGCAGCCGCACTTCGTCGGCGTCGCGGGAGAAGTTGGAACGGAAGGTGGCGTTACGCAGGCGCACGGCGACGTTCTTCAGGGCGCCGCTCTGTACCACGTACTTGAATTCGGTATTGCGCTCCCACTCCTTGCCTTCGCCACCGCCGGCTCGGCTGACGTTGTCGCCACTGAGGTAGCGGCTCATGAAGCTCAGGCCGGGTACGCCGAGCTTGGCGAAGTCGTAGTCGTAGCGCACTTGCCAGGAGCGCTCGTCGGCCTGGGCGAAGTCGTTGATCTGCACGAAGTTGACCAGGTAGGGGTCGGCGCCATCGACGTAGGGGAAGGCGCTGTCGCCCGACAGGCGCTGGTAGCCGGTGCTCAGCTTGTGGCCGCCGAGGGCATAGCTGAACAGGCTGCCGAAGGCGGTGTTGTCGATCCTGCCGCCGCGGGCCTGGCCCTGGTCGCCGCTGAACGCCACACGCACATCGGCGCCGAAGGTGCCCGGGCCGAACGGCTGGGTCGCGAGCAGGCCGACGAAGTGCTGGCGGTACACGTCGTCGAGCTGGGCGAAGTGATAGCTGCCGGTGATGCGGTCGGTGAGCTTGTAGTCCACTCCGGCCATGTCGAAATGGTTGCCTTCGGCCGTGCCCAGGAAGCGACCGTTCTTGTTGTTGAGGGCGATGTCTTCCTTGTTGGTGTCGTTGCGGTCCTTGACCTTTTCAAGGCGGCCACCGGTGAAGGTCAGGTGCCTGATTTCCTGGGAGGTCAGCAGCCCGCCCTCGAACGTCTGCGGCAGGATACGCCCGTCGTTGGGGCGCAGGGTGGGCGTTTGCGGGATCAGCGTACCGACCTTCAGCTCGGTGGCCGACACCTTGACCTTGCCGGTCAGGCCGAGCTTGGAGTACTCGTCGGCGGCGCGCCCGTTGTCATGGGTTGGCAGCAGGCCGGTGCCGGTGCGGCCCTTGCCGGAGTCGAGCTTGACCCCGAGCATGCCCAGGGCGTCGACGCCGAAGCCGACGGTGCCTTCGGTGTAGCCCGATTCCAGGTTGAGCATGAAGCCCTGGGCCCATTCCTCGCGCTTGGATTGTGTGGTGCTGGGCTCGTTGTGGAAATCGCGGTTGAAGTACATGGTGCGTGTTTCGAAGGTGGCGGTGCTGTCTTCGACGAACGCGGCCTGGCTCAGCGGGGCGACGCCGACAAAGGCGAGGGCACTGGCGATGGCAGAGGGACGAGGGTGCAGGCGACGGGCAGGCGCAGGCGCCTGAGGCTGGGTGGACAGCATCGTGGGGTGACTCCGTTATTGTTCTTATTCGGGTCGAACGCTTCGGTTCGATCTACGGCCTGTACAACGGGCCGTCAGGCGATGCTAGGGGCTCAACCTTTCGCTAACCTTTCAGTGGCCTTTCAATGTTTCGATGGCTTCACAGGCGCCCGCCGCGCTGTAAACTCCGCGCCATTGAACGCGACACGACCAGGAGAAATCGATGCGTGTACTGCTCGTCGAAGACCATCTGCAACTGGCTGAGAGCGTGGCCCAGGCCCTCAAGAGCACAGGCCTGACGGTGGATGTGCTGCACGATGGAGTTGCTGCCGACCTGGCCCTGGCCAGCGAGGAATATGCCGTGGCGGTGCTCGATGTGGGCCTGCCGCGCATGGACGGCTTCGAGGTGCTGGCGCGCCTGCGGGCCCGCGGCAAGACCGTGCCGGTGCTGATGCTGACCGCCCGCAGCGACGTCAAGGACCGGGTGCACGGCCTGAACCTGGGGGCTGACGACTACCTGGCCAAGCCGTTCGAACTGACCGAGCTGGAGGCGCGGGTCAAGGCCCTGCTGCGCCGCAGCGTGCTCGGTGGCGAGCGCCAGCAGACCTGCGGCCCGCTGGTGTACGACCTGGATACCCGGCGCTTCACCCTGGGGGGCGAGCTGTTGGCCCTGACCTCCCGCGAACAGGCCGTGCTCGAGGCGCTGATCGCCCGCCCTGGCAGGGTGATGAGCAAGGAGCAACTGGCGGCGCAGGTGTTCGGCCTGGACGAGGAGGCCAGCCCCGACGCCATCGAGATCTACGTGCACCGCCTGCGCAAGAAGCTCGACGGGCATGCCGTGGCGATCGTCACCTTCCGTGGGCTGGGCTATCTGCTCGAGCACCGTGATGCGTGACGCCGGCAGCCTGCGCGGGCGCCTGCTGTGGAACCTCGCCCTGCTGCTGGTGGTGCTGATGGTGGCCAGCGGGCTGAGTGCCTACTGGAACGGTCGCGAGGCCGCCGACACTGCCTATGACCGTACCCTGCTGGCCTCGGCGCGCACCATCGCCGCAGGGCTCTCGCAACGCGACGGCACCCTCAGCGCCGATGTGCCCTACGTGGCATTGGACACCTTTGCCTACGACAGCGCGGGGCGGATCTACTACCAGGTCAACGACATCCATCAACGCCTGATTTCCGGCTACGAAAACCTGCCCGCACCGCCGCCCGATACCCCGCGTACCGATGACTATCCGGCCCTGGCGCGCTTCTACGATGCGCGCTACCTGGGCCAGGACGTGCGGGTGGTCAGCCTGCTCAAGGCGGTGAGCGAGCCGAACATGAACGGCATGGCGGAGATCCGCGTGGCCGAAACCGAAGAGGCGCGCGTGAGCATGGCCCGCAGCCTGATGGCCGATACCCTGCTGCGCCTGGGCATGCTGGCGATGGGGGCGTTGCTGCTGGTGTGGTTTGCGGTCAGCGCCGCATTGCGCCCGCTGGAGCGCCTGCGCAGCGCCGTGGAAGAACGCCAGCCCGACGACCTGCGCGCCCTGCCGGTGGTTCAGGTTCAGCGCGAACTGGGGCCGCTGGTGCGTGCACTGAATCACTTCACCGAGCGCCTGCGGGGCCAGTTCGAGCGCCAGGCGCAGTTCATCGCCGACGCCGCGCACGAGTTGCGCACCCCCCTGGCGGCGCTCAAGGCGCGGGTGGAACTGGGCCTGCGCGCCAAGGACCCGCAGGAGTGGCGCACCACGCTCGAACTGGCGGCCCAGGGCACCGACAAGCTGACCCACCTGGCCAACCAGCTGCTGTCGCTGGCACGGGTGGAGAACGGTGCGCGCGCCATTGCCGAGGGCGGTGCACAGTTGCTCGACCTCAGCCAGCTGGCCCGCGAGCTGGGCATGGCCATGGCGCCGCTGGCGCATGCACGGGGTGTGGCATTGGCACTGGAAGCACAGGCGCCGGTGTGGATACGCGGCGAGCCGACGCTGCTCAACGAATTGCTGAGCAACCTGGTGGACAACGCCCTGGCGCACACCCCGGCCAATGGCAACGTGATTCTGCGGGTGACGGCCCCGGCGGTGCTGGAGGTGGAGGACGACGGGCCGGGGATTCCCCCGCAGGAGCGCGAGCGGGTGTTCGAACGCTTCTATCGGCGCAGTGCGCAGGGCACCGGCCTGGGGCTGGCCATCGTCGGTGAGATCTGCCGCGCACACCTGGCGCAGATCAGCCTGCACGATGGCGAGCGCGGCGGGCTCAAGGTTCGGGTCAGCTTCAACCCGGGCGACTGATCAGGCGCGAAACATGTGCTTGGCGCCGATCAGCTCGCTGACCTGCAGGTGGCTGTTGGGTGGCAGCTTCAGGTGACGCATCGCCGGCAGGCGCGCCAGGGCATGTTCGTTGCCATCGCTGAGGGTGCGCGCGATCTGCACGATGTCGACATAGTCGAGCTTGTCGGTGCTGCGCTCCAGGTTCTGCGACAGGCTCGGCAGCCCGGCCAGTTGCTCGGGAAATTCCCACACGCTGAGGATCTTGTCGCCCAGTACCGGGTGGATCAGGTCGATCACATGGTTCAGGCAGACCGGGTCGGAGAGCAGTTCGTTGTGTTCTTCGGCATAGGTCAGGATCGGCAATGCGCCGATCTGGTGGACCAGCCCGGCGAGGGCGCCCTGGTCGGGCTTGAGCTGGGTGAAGCGCAGGCACAGCTCATAGCTGATGCCGGCCACTTCCAGGCTCTTGGCCCATATTTCACGCATTTTCTGTTCGACCACCGGTGAGCGCGCATGGAAGATCTGCTCGATCACCAGGCCGATGGCCAGGTTGCAGCTGTAGTTGATACCCATGCGGGTGATGGCGGTCTGCAGGTCGGTGACTTCGGTGGCCGCACGCAACAGGGGGCTGTTGACCACCTTGATCAGGCGTGCCGACAACGCGGCGTCGCGGCCGATCACCTTGCTCAGGGTGCTGACGCTGATCTCGCTGTCTTCAGCCGCTTCGCGGATGCTCAGGGCCACTTCCGGCAAGGTCGGCAGCACCAGGTCATCGTTGTCGATGGCGCTGAGCAATTGTGCTTCAACGATCTGGGCCAGCGTGTTCATCGTGGATTCTCTAGCGCATTCAGGGGCCCCACCGCCACACGCGGCGGGGCAGGTGGGCTCAGCGCTGGATTTCGCGATCGCGGTCCAGTTCGTAAGGCAGGCTCAGCAGTTCCAGGCGCGGGCCCTCGGGGCTGCCCAGGTGCAGGTTGTCGTCTGCTACCGCATCGGCAGTCAGCACCGCCAGCAGCTCGCTGCCCTGCGCGCTCGTGGCGGCCAGCACCACCTCACCCACCGATGAGGCATGGGTAGGGGAGAACACCTCGGTGCCAGGGGCCGGAGCAGTTCCCTCGGCCAGGGCCAGGCGATACAGGCGACGCTTGAGCTTGCCCAGGTACTGCATGCGCGCGACGATTTCCTGCCCGGTATAGCAACCCTTCTTGAAGCTGACGCCACCCACGGCCTGCAGGTTGATCATCTGCGGGATGAACAGTTCGCGGGTCTGGGCCATCACCTGGCCGATACCGGCGCGGATCTGCCCCAGCAGCCAGGCGTCCAGCGGGCCTTCGTCGAGGTGCTCGGCCAGTTGCTCGCGTACGGCTGCGGCCTGTTCGGCCGGTACCCACAGTTCGGTGCGGCCCGGCGATACGGCAATTGCGAACAGGGGGTCGTGCCGGCTGATGGCGCCATCTTGCGTCGGCGGCTCGATGCCCAGCGCCTGCAACGCCTTGTCGCCATGCTGCAGGCCGAAGCGCGCCCAGGCACTGCTCTCGTCGGTGAGCTTGGCCTTGGAGAACACGGCGTACTTCTTCAGGTCGGCCAGTTGCGGCTCGAGCAGTTCGTGGGTCATTGCCAGCACGAAGCCGTCGGCGTGGGGCACGATGCGAAAGCTCGACTGCATGCGCCCTTTGACCATGCAGCGCGCGCCGAGGCTGGAGGTGTGCTCGTCGAGGTAATTGATGTTGCAGGTCAGTTGACCTTGCAGAAACTTGCCGGCGTCAGAGCCGCGGACGGCGAGGACGCCCTCGTGGGACAGGGGGCAGAAAAAAGCGGAGTCGGCCATGGGTCTTCGCAGGTAATCAGGACTGGGGGTCATCATAGAGTGCTGTCGGCAAAATAGGTAGCCGACCTAGACCAACGCCTTGTGCCGTTCACAGGCTCGGCCTGTATACTGGCGGCCAATTTGAGGAGGGCTCCATGGTCGTCGAACAATCTGAACTCAACCGGCTCTTCTGGCATAGCCGCCGCGGCATGCTGGAGCTGGACGTGCTGCTGGTGCCGTTTACCCAGGAGGTGTACAGCACCTTGAACGACGTCGACCGCGCGCTCTATGTCCGGCTGCTGACCTGTGAAGACCAGGACATGTTCGGCTGGTTCATGGAACGCAGCGAGTCCGACGACCCTGAGCTGCAGCGCATGGTGCGCATGATCCTGGACCGTGTCCAGCCCAAGTGACCGCTTCGAGTGTCGCTGGCAGGGCTCGAGGGCCCTGCTGGCGGCCTACCTCGCATGCCAGTTGCTGGCGCTGATCGCGCTGTGCCTGCTGGCCATTTCGCTATACATGACCCTGCTTGGCCTGGCGCTTTGCCTGGCACACGCAGCCTGGGTCGTGCCCCGGCATATCCTGCTTACCCACCCGCGTGCCGTCACCGGCCTGCGCCGTGATCCTTCTGGCTGGCACCTGTTCAGCGCGGCCACGGGCTGGCAGCAGGTGCAACTGCGCCGCGACAGCCTCGCCTTGCCCGCCCTGGTAGTGCTGCGTTATCGCCGGCCGGGGCGGCTGTTCAGCCAGAGCCAGTGCATCGCCCCCGATGCGCTGGAACCGGTGCTGCACCGGCGCCTGCGCTTGCGGTTGAAGTTCAGTCGGCGTAGGTGGGTGGCCGTAGAATAGTGTCCAGAGCTTCGGGCAGCATGTCCGGGTAGTCCAGGGTGTAGTGCAGGCCCCGGCTTTCCTTGCGCTGCATGGCCGAGCGGATCATCAGCTCCGCTACCTGGGCAAGGTTCCTCAGCTCGATCAGGTCGCGGCTGACCTTGTAGTTGCTGTAGAACTCGTCGATTTCGTCCAGCAGCAGACGTACCCGGTGCTGGGCGCGCTGCAGGCGCTTGCTGGTGCGCACGATGCCGACGTAGTCCCACATGAACCGGCGCAGCTCGTCCCAGTTGTGCGCAATGATCACATCTTCGTCCGAATCGGTGACCTGGCTGGCATCCCAGCAGGGCAGGGCCTGGGGCATGGCCACGCTGTCGAGCCTGGCGAGGATGTCGGCTGCCGCCGAGCGGCCGTAGACGAAACATTCGAGCAGCGAGTTGCTGGCCATGCGGTTGGCACCGTGCAGGCCGGTGAAGCTGGTTTCGCCAATGGCATAGAGCCCCGGTACGTCGGTCTGGCCGTGGTCGTCGACCATCACGCCGCCACAGGTGTAGTGCGCCGCCGGTACCACCGGGATCGGCTGGGTGGTGATGTCGATACCGAAGGTGAGGCAGCGTTCGTACACGGTCGGGAAGTGGCTTTTGACGAACTCCGCAGGCTTGTGGCTGATGTCCAGGTACACGCAGTCGACGCCCAGGCGCTTCATCTCATGGTCGATGGCGCGGGCCACGATGTCGCGCGGGGCGAGTTCGGCGCGCGGGTCGAAGCGCGGCATGAAGCGCTCGCCGTTGGGCAGCTTGAGCAGGGCGCCTTCACCGCGCAGTGCTTCTGTGATCAGGAAGCTCTTGGCCTGCGGGTGGTACAGGCAGGTGGGGTGGAACTGGTTGAACTCCAGGTTCGCCACCCGGCAGCCGGCGCGCCAGGCCATGGCGATCCCGTCGCCGCAGGCGCCGTCCGGGTTGCTGGTATAGAGGTAGACCTTGGCCGCCCCGCCGGTGGCCAGCGCGGTGAAGCGGGCGCCAAAGGTGTCGACCTCGCCGCTGGCACGGTTGAGCACATAGGCTCCCAGGCAGCGCTCGCCGGCCTGGCCCAGGCGCCGTTCGGTGATCAGGTCGACCGCCACGCGCTGTTCCAGAAGCTCGATGTTCGGGCGCTGGCGGGCCTGCTCCAGCAACGTGGTGAAAATCGCCGCGCCAGTGGCGTCGGCCGCGTGGATGATGCGCCGGTGGCTGTGGCCGCCCTCGCGGGTCAGGTGGAACTCGAAGCCGCGTTCATCGACGCCGGCCTGTTCGTCACGGGTAAACGGCACGCCCTGGTCGATCAGCCACTGGATCGCCTCGCGACTGTGCTCGACCGTATAGCGCACCGCGTCTTCATGACACAGCCCGCCGCCGGCATTGAGCGTATCCTCCACGTGGGACTGTACCGTGTCGGTGTCGTCGAGCACGGCGGCAACACCGCCCTGTGCCCAGAAGGTCGAGCCGTTGGCCAGCTCGCCTTTGCTCAGTACGGCGATGCGCAGGTGCGCCGGGAGGTTCAGGGCCAGGCTCAGGCCGGCGGCACCGCTGCCGATCACCAGAACGTCATGTTGGAATTGTTGGCTCATGTCAGGGATATCCGAGCGAGGCGACCACTAGTATAAGGACGGGGGTATCGGCACAATAGTCAGGTGTTTATGGCATTGTGAAACTATCGTGAAACGGGCTGGGTTGCCTTTATAACAGCCTCGAGGGCCTGATTTCCATGACGTGCGGTGCGACCTGATGCTTGCATGTGGGAACTTTCCTGGAACCCTGCCTATCCATAGAAGGTTGCCTGCATGCCAGGACGCGGCGGCGACGGGAGGCCTGGGGCTGATATCGGCTTTGCCTGCGTACACGAGACCAGAATATTGACGCAGCCGGCCGTGACCGTGCTGCGTTTTTCGTGCGAGCCGTTCAAGGGCCGCAGGAAACTTGCTTGGAGGGGAGAACTTTTGCGAAAAGCCCGAGTCTATGGTTGCAAGCCTGAACGATGGCCGCTGCAGCACTCCTCCAGGTCCACCGAGGAGTGTTCATGCTAACCCAGGAAGAGGATCAGCAGCTTGTCGAGCGCGTGCAGCGTGGCGACAGGCGAGCGTTTGATCTGTTGGTGCTGAAGTATCAGCACAAGATTCTCGGGTTGATCGTGCGTTTTGTGCACGACACCCATGAAGCCCAGGATGTGGCACAGGAAGCGTTCATCAAGGCTTACCGTGCGCTTGGCAATTTCCGTGGCGACAGTGCGTTTTATACCTGGCTGTACCGCATTGCGATCAACACGGCGAAAAACTATCTGGTATCCCGCGGTCGACGGCCGCCAGACAGTGATGTCAGTTCCGAGGATGCGGAATTTTACGATGGCGATCATGGCCTCAAGGATCTCGAGTCACCAGAGCGCGCGCTGTTACGAGATGAAATCGAGGGCACCGTCCACCGAACCATCCAGCAGCTGCCAGAAGATTTGCGTACGGCGTTAACTTTACGTGAATTCGATGGTCTGAGTTACGAGGACATTGCGAGCGTCATGCAGTGTCCGGTGGGTACCGTGCGCTCTCGAATTTTCCGCGCTCGGGAGGCCATAGATAAAGCCCTGCAGCCGTTGTTGCAGGAAACCTGAGACAGCGGCGACAGCCAAGAGAGGAACCGCCATGAGTCGTGAAGCTTTGCAGGAATCGCTGTCCGCGGTGATGGATAACGAAGCGGACGAACTGGAGTTGCGTCGGGTATTGAATGCCGTCGACGACAATGAAACCCGTGCCACCTGGTCGCGTTACCAGGTTGCCCGAGCAGCGATGCACAAGGAACTGCTGCTGCCAAAACTGGATATCGCCGCCGCGGTCAGTGCCGCGCTGGCTGACGAAGCCACGCCGGTCAAGGTTGCCCGTGGTCCATGGCGCAGCCTGGGTCGTCTGGCTGTTGCAGCTTCGGTGACCGTTGCAGTACTGGCAGGTGTGCGCCTGTACAACCAGGACGACATCAGCGGTGCCCAACTGGCTGCCCAGCAGCCTGTGCAGCAAGGCGTGACCGTACCTCAGGTACAAGGCCCGGCAGTACTGGCAGGCTACACCGAGAGTGCCGAACAGCCGACCGGCCCGATGGCCAATGGCGTGCTGCAAGGTCAAAGCGGCTGGCAGGACGAACGTCTGCCGGGCTACCTGCGCCAGCATGCTCAGGAAGCCGCCGTGGAAGGGACTGAAAGTGCTCTGCCTTATGCCCGTGCGGCCAGCCTGGAAAATCGCTGAGTAAGGAGGATCATGCGCGCGCCAACTCTACTACCGCTCTTGCTCGGAGGATGTCTGTCGGTGCCGGCCCTGGCCGCCAACTCCTCCACTGATGCCGCAGACTGGCTCAACCGTCTGGCCAAGGCCGAGCAGCAGCAGAGTTATCAGGGTACTTTCGTCTACGAGCGTAACGGCAGCTTTTCCACCCATGACATCTGGCATCGGGTGCAGGAAGGCAAGGTTCGTGAACGCTTGTTGCAACTCGATGGCCCAGCCCTTGAGGTTGTGCGGGTAGATGGACGTACCCAGTGCGTGAGCGGCGCCCTGGCCCGAGGAGTGGGCAATGCGGCGCAGTCTTCGCCCCGTGTCCTGGACCCCTTGAAGCTGATGAACTGGTACGACCTGAGTGTGGCAGGGCGCTCCCGGGTGGCCGGTCGCGAGGTCGAGATCATCACCCTCAGGCCGCGCGATCAGCATCGTTATGCCTTCGAGCTGCACCTGGATCGACAGTCGGGTTTGCCCCTCAAGTCGTTGCTGCTCAACGACAAGGAGCAACTGCTGGAGCGCTTCCAGTTCACCCGGTTGGAGACCGACAAGGCGCCGGACGATGCCCAACTGCAGCCCAGCAGCAACTGCAAGCCGGTGGCACAGGCCACTCAGCAGGTTGCCGAGGCCGCATCGGGATGGCGTTCCGATTGGTTGCCACCCGGCTTCGAGCTGGTCAACAGCGCGGTACGCAAGGATCCGGAACACAAGAGCATCGTCAGCAGCCTGATGTACGATGATGGCCTGGCACGCTTCTCGGTGTTTCTGGAGCCGGTTGCAGGCAATTCGGGCATCGACGCCCGTACCCAGCTTGGCCCGACGGTCGCGGTTTCGCGCCGGCTGACCACGCCCAAGGGTGATGTGGTGGTCACCGTGGTAGGGGAGATCCCCATCGGTACCGCCGAGCGGGTCGCCTTGTCGATGCGTGCCCAAGACGCCCACGCCAGCCAATGACGAGCCACAGGTAATGCGTTGATGATCGATGGGCCGCCAAGGCGTTGACATGATTCGTAAGCCTTCGAATTTGCAAAATTCTCCAGATTTATCTATAGGTCAGTTCTTTCGGGGGCTGGCCTTTACTGCTGTTGCAGCATCAACAATGCCGATCCACCGAGCCTGGTCGCAGCCTTTCGAGGATGTTGCCGGGCTTTGTGCGTTGGCTGGTCCCTACTGCTTAACCACGCTCGTTGTGACGGGAGCCGTATGTCAATACCTCGCTTGAAATCCTATCTGTCGCTGTTCGCCGCCGTGCTCATGCTCGGGCAGGTGCTCAACGCCCAGGCCGAAGCCCTGCCTGATTTCACCACCCTGGTCGAGCAGGCCTCGCCGGCGGTGGTCAACATCAGTACCAAGCAGAAGCTGCCTGATCGCAAGTATGCTGCGGGCCAGATGCCAGACCTCGAAGGCCTGCCGCCGATGTTCCGCGAGTTCTTCGAGCGCAACATGCCGCAAGCCCCGCGCTCACCCCGTGGCGATCGTCAGCGCGAGGCCCAGTCGCTGGGTTCGGGCTTCATCATTTCGGCCGACGGCTACATCCTCACCAACAACCACGTGGTGGCCGATGCCGATGAAATCATCGTGCGCCTGTCCGACCGCAGCGAACTGCAGGCCAAGCTGGTCGGCACCGACCCGCGTACCGACGTGGCATTGCTGAAGGTCGATGGCAAGAACCTGCCCACGGTCAAGCTGGGCGACTCCGAGAAACTCAAGGTGGGCGAGTGGGTGCTGGCCATCGGTTCGCCGTTCGGCTTCGATCACTCGGTGACCAAGGGTATCGTCAGCGCCAAGGGCCGCACCCTGCCCAACGACACCTACGTGCCGTTCATCCAGACCGACGTTGCGATCAACCCGGGTAACTCCGGTGGCCCGCTGTTCAACATGAATGGCGAAGTGGTCGGCATCAACTCGCAGATCTTCACCCGCTCGGGTGGCTTCATGGGCCTGTCGTTCGCTATCCCGATCGATGTTGCACTGGATGTTTCCAACCAGCTGAAAAAGGACGGCAAGGTCAGCCGTGGCTGGCTGGGCGTGGTGATCCAGGAGGTCAACAAGGACCTGGCCGAATCCTTCGGCCTGGACAAACCGGCCGGCGCATTGGTGGCCCAGGTGCTGGAAGATGGTCCGGCAGCCAAGGGCGGCCTGCAGGTGGGCGACGTGATCCTGAGCATGAACGGTCAGCCGATCGTCATGTCGGCTGACCTGCCGCACCTGGTCGGTGGCCTGAAAGATGGCGCCAAGGCCAAGCTGGAGATCATCCGCAACGGCAAGCGCCAGAACCTGGACGTGACCATCGGTGCACTGCCCGATGAAGATCAGGACGTGACCACCGGTGCCAATGGCGGCGTCGAGCGCAGCAGCAACCGCCTGGGCGTATCGGTAGCCGACCTGACCGCAGAGCAGAAAAAGACTCTGGAGCTCAAGGGCGGCGTGGTCATCAAGGAAGTGCAGGATGGTCCGGCCGCGATGATCGGCCTGCGTCCCGGTGACGTCATCAGCCACTTGAACAACCAGGCCATCCTTTCGGCGAAGAACTTCACCGAAATCGCCAAGGAACTGCCGAAGAACCGTTCGGTGTCGATGCGCGTGCTGCGTCAGGGCCGTGCCAGTTTCATCACCTTCAAGCTGGCCGAGTAAGGCCTGACCGAGAAGGTCGCGGTAAGAAAAAGCCCGACGCCGATGCGTCGGGCTTTTTCATGGGCGCGCAGTCAATTGCGAAAGCGTGCCAGAAGACCGGAGAAACCCCATGCGTGCTGGCTGTTCAAGCCAAGCAGTGTGGCGGCGGGCGTCATTGCGACGGCGATCATCTTTCTGTCCTTGGGGTAGTCCTGGAAGGCGATACCTTGGTTGCCAAAGGCAGTATCCAGTCGGCCATGGACTGTATAGCGGGCACGGTAGATGCGCTGACCGCCCAGGCCAAACACCACCAGCTTGCCGTCCTGGTGCAGCGCTGCGGCTTCCCATTCGTCTTCGTTGTGCGTGTTGAAGGTCAGCACCGTCGGGTTGCCGTGGTTATAGGTCGCGTCCCTCACACCTTCGGCATCGAATTGCCAAGTCATGGCGTTGGTGTCTTCGGGGCGCTCGCCGGGCAGGTTCCCCGCGACGATCAGGTGGCCATCGGGGCGTTGAATCAGCGTGTTGAAGCGGATGTTGGCGTTTCGACGCGGAGCAAGCCAGCGGAGCCAGCGCGGCAACCAGTGCAGCCAGCGCGACAGCGGGGATTCATACAGCTTGAAACCGTATCGGTCGCCAAAGGACGGGTCGGGTGTGCCGTCGTTTCTGAAGCGTGCGATGAAGCCTCGGGTCTCAGGCCCGTTGCGCAAGGTTCCGGCAACGAGAAATGTGCTTTCCTGCGCAATGACATTGGCGATCTGCACCGTCCCGGAAGGGTGCGTGATCTCGATGAACTGACCGCTCGGGAAACCGGCATTGCCGGCAAGATCCAGTCGATAGACGCAAGCATGGGTAGCCAGCCAATCCGACTCCAGCGTAGCACTGGCGAGCAGGTGTCCGGCCCGCAGCTGGAGTGACGTGGAATGCAGCTTCAGATGAAGGCTGTTGTCCTGATCCAGGGCAAGGTAACCGTGGGGGGAGGCATAGCTGGTGTCCAGCGCGCCCTGCGCGTCGAAACGTGCCACCACCAGTCTGTGGGGCTTGCCGGCGCTGTTCACCCATCCCAGCATCCATATCTTCGCGTTGGCATCGACGACGATGGCTTCCGCGCCCGATTCGGCCACCGGGTCGAATGTTCCGAACACTATCCCTTTGTTGCCGAACGTCGGGTCCAGATCACCTTTATCATCGAAGCGAAGCAAGGTATAGCGGGACTGCTCGTGGTCCCCGGTCAGGCCACACACGGTGATTGTGTCATCGTGTATTGCCACATCAGTGATGAAACGATCGGTGTCCGCAATTTGCGGTAGGGAGCGCTCGCCGTTGTCACCAAAGCTCGTATCGGGGCTTCCGGGGACTGCTGGTTGAACATGTGCCATGGCCATTTCTCCGTCTGGTGCCCTATATTCGGGTCTGCGCGAGCGGCCATCTACTGACAGAAATATCAGGCACCATGAAACTGGAGGGGCGGGCGTGGCGGCTGGCCCCTTCATAAGGTACAATTCCCGGCTATTTTTCGGCGGGCGTTCGCCCCGCAGCCTTTTTGAGTGTTGACCCGTGAGTGATTTGAGTCATATCCGCAATTTCTCCATCATCGCCCACATTGACCATGGCAAGTCGACCCTGGCCGACCGTTTCATCCAGATGTGCGGTGGCCTCACCGCGCGCGAGATGGAAGCGCAGGTACTTGACTCCATGGACCTCGAGCGCGAGCGCGGGATCACCATCAAAGCCCATAGCGTTACCCTGTATTACAAGGCGAACGACGGCATCACCTACCAGCTGAACTTCATCGACACCCCCGGCCACGTCGACTTCACCTATGAAGTCAGCCGTTCGCTGGCCGCCTGCGAAGGCGCGCTGCTGGTGGTCGATGCCGGCCAGGGCGTGGAGGCCCAGTCGGTCGCCAACTGCTACACCGCCATCGAGCAGGGCCTGGAGGTCATGCCGGTACTGAACAAGATGGACCTGCCCCAGGCCGATCCGGACCGCGTCAAGGACGAGATCGAGAAGATCATCGGCATCGACGCCACCGAAGCCGTGGCCTGCAGTGCCAAGAGCGGCATGGGCGTGGACGAGGTGCTCGAGCGCCTGGTGCAGACCATTCCGGCCCCTACCGGCGACATCGATGCACCGCTGCAGGCGCTGATCATCGACTCCTGGTTCGACAACTACCTGGGCGTCGTGTCCCTGGTGCGCGTGCGCCATGGCCGGGTCAAGAAGGGCGACAAGATTCTGGTCAAGTCCACCGGCAAGGTGCACCTGGTCGACAGCGTGGGCGTGTTCAACCCCAAGCACACCGCCACCGCCGACCTCAAGGCTGGAGAAGTGGGCTTCATCATCGCCAGCATCAAGGACATTCACGGTGCACCGGTCGGTGACACCCTGACCCTCAGTTCCACGCCCGACGTGGAAGTGCTGCCAGGCTTCAAACGTATCCAGCCCCAGGTATATGCCGGCCTGTTCCCGGTCAGTTCCGAAGATTTCGAAGATTTTCGTGACGCGCTGCAAAAGCTGACCCTGAACGACTCGTCGCTGCAGTACCTGCCCGAAAGCTCCGACGCACTGGGCTTCGGCTTCCGTTGCGGCTTCCTCGGCATGCTGCACATGGAGATCATCCAGGAGCGCCTGGAGCGCGAGTACGACCTGGACCTGATCACCACCGCGCCGAGCGTGATCTTCGAGGTCAAGCTCAAGACCGGTGAAACCATCTACGTCGACAACCCGTCCAAGCTGCCGGACGTGTCGTCGGTGGAAGACTTCCGCGAGCCGATCGTGGCCGCCACCATCCTCGTGCCGCAGGAGCACCTGGGCAACGTCATCACCCTGTGCATCGAGAAGCGTGGCGTACAGCGCGACATGCAGTTCCTCGGTTCCCAGGTGCAGGTGCGCTACGACCTGCCGATGAACGAAGTGGTACTGGACTTCTTCGACCGCCTCAAATCCACCAGCCGCGGCTATGCTTCGCTGGACTACCATTTCGACCGGTATCAGTCGGCCAACCTGGTCAAGCTCGATGTACTGATCAACGGCGACAAGGTCGATGCCCTGGCATTGATCGTGCACCGTGACAATGCGCACTACAAAGGCCGCGCGTTGACCGAGAAGATGAAGGAACTGATCCCGCGGCAGATGTTCGATGTGGCAATCCAGGCCGCCATTGGCGGGCAGATTGTGGCGCGTACCACTGTCAAGGCGCTCAGAAAGAACGTACTGGCCAAATGCTACGGTGGCGACGTTAGCCGTAAGCGCAAGCTGTTGGAAAAGCAGAAAGCCGGTAAGAAACGCATGAAACAGGTGGGCAACGTGGAAATTCCACAGGAAGCCTTCCTCGCCGTGCTCAGGTTGGATAGCTAGGTCCTATGTCACTAAATTTCCCGCTGTTGCTAGTCATCGCCGTTGCCGTGTGTGGACTGCTGGCCCTGATCGATCTGCTGTTCCTGGCCCCGCGCCGGCGCACGGCGATCAACACCTATCAGGGCAGCGTCAGCCAGCCCGAGATGGCGGTGGTCGAGCAGTTGAACAAGGAGCCGTTGCTGGTCGAGTACGGCAAGTCGTTCTTCCCGGTGCTGTTCATCGTGCTGGTGCTGCGCTCGTTCCTGGTCGAGCCGTTCCAGATCCCTTCGGGGTCGATGAAGCCGACCCTGGAAGTGGGCGACTTCATCCTGGTGAACAAGTTCTCCTACGGCATCCGCCTGCCGGTGATCGACAAGAAGGTCATCGAGGTCGGTGACCCGCAGCGTGGCGATGTGATGGTGTTCCGCTACCCGAGCGACCCGAACGTCAACTACATCAAGCGTGTGGTCGGCCTGCCGGGCGACCAGGTGCGCTACACCAGCGACAAGCGTCTGTTCGTCAACGGCCAGCCGATTGCCGAGCAACTGGTCGGCAGCGAGCCGGGCACCCTGGGCAGCGCCGAGCTGTACAAGGAGAAGCTGGGCGAGGCCGAGCACCTGATCCGCAAGGAGATGAGCCGCTATCGCATGCCGCCGGACCAGCAGTGGGTGGTGCCTGCCGGGCACTACTTCATGATGGGCGACAACCGCGACAACTCCAACGACAGTCGCTACTGGGATGACCCCAACATTCCCAAGGAGCTGCTGGGCATGGTTCCCGACAAGAACATCGTCGGCAAGGCCTTCGCCATCTGGATGAGCTGGCCAGAGCCCAAGCTCAGCCACTTCCCGAGCCTTTCGCGGGTTGGCCTGATCAAGTAACACCCTAACGGCGCTGTCCTTCGACAGCGCCGAATGCTTTTCTGGCATAGGCTGTACAAGGGCGTCCACAAGACGCGCCCCGGCCGGACGTCAGGCATGAACAAAACCGTCTTTCAGGATTTGCATTTGAACAACGCGTTAACCCCGTCGGCTTCGAGCCGGACAGAACTGTGTGAGCCCGGCGCCCTGGCGCCGCTGCTGAAAATCGACCACGAACAGCGCGTGGGTACACTGTGAGCGTTTCCTTGAGCCGCCTCGAGCGCCAGCTCGGCTACACCTTCAAGAACCAGGAGCTGATGCTGCTGGCCCTCACGCATCGCAGCTTTGCCGGCCGCAACAACGAACGGCTGGAGTTCCTTGGTGATGCGATCCTCAACTTCGTCGCCGGCGAGGCCCTGTTCGAGCGCTTCCCCCAGGCCCGCGAAGGCCAGCTGTCGCGCCTGCGCGCCCGCCTGGTCAAGGGTGAAACCCTGGCCGTGCTGGCCCGCGGTTTCGACCTGGGCGAGTACCTGCGCCTGGGCTCGGGCGAGCTGAAAAGCGGCGGGTTCCGGCGCGAGTCGATCCTGGCCGATGCCCTCGAGGCGCTGATCGGTGCGATCTACCTGGACTCGGACATGCACACCGCACGCGATCGCGTGCTGGCATGGCTGGCCGGTGAGTTCGAGAGCCTGACCCTGGTCGACACCAACAAGGACCCGAAAACCCGCCTGCAGGAGTTTCTGCAGTCGCGGGCCTGCGAACTGCCCCGCTACGAAGTGGTGGATATCCAGGGTGAACCCCATTGCCGGACGTTTTTCGTCGAATGCGAAGTGACCCTGTTGACTGAAAAAAGCCGAGGGCAGGGCGTGAGCCGGCGTATCGCCGAGCAGGTCGCGGCCGCCGCAGCACTGATCGCCCTGGGCGTGGAGAATGGCAATGACTGAACAGAACACTACCCGTTGCGGCTACGTCGCCATCGTCGGCCGCCCCAACGTGGGCAAGTCGACGCTGCTCAACCACATCCTCGGGCAGAAGCTCGCGATCACCTCGCGCAAGCCGCAGACCACCCGCCACAACATGCTCGGGATCAAGACCGAAGGTGATGTGCAGGCGGTGTACGTCGATACCCCCGGCATGCACAAGGGCAACGAGAAGGCGCTCAACCGCTACATGAACCGTACCGCCTCGGCGGCGTTGAAAGACGTCGACGTGGTGATCTTCGTGGTCGATCGCACCAAGTGGACCGACGAGGACCAACTGGTGCTCGAGCGCGTGCAGTACGTGCAGGGCCCGGTGATCCTGGCCATCAACAAGACCGACCGCATCGAGGACAAGGCCGAGCTGATGCCGCACCTGCAATGGCTGCAGGAGCAACTGCCCAACGCCGAGATCGTGCCGGTCTCGGCGCAGCACGGGCACAACCTCGATGCCCTCGAAGCGCTGATTGCCAAGCACCTGCCGGAAAACGAGCACTTCTTCCCCGAAGACCAGATCACCGACCGCAGCAGCCGCTTCCTGGCTGCCGAACTGGTACGCGAGAAGATCATGCGCCAGCTCGGCGCCGAGCTGCCGTACCAGATCACCGTCGAGATCGAGGAATTCAAGCAGCAGGGCAACGTGCTGCATATCCATGCACTGATCCTGGTCGAGCGTGACGGCCAGAAGAAGATCATCATTGGCGACAAGGGCGAGCGCATCAAGCGCATCGGCACCGAGGCGCGCAAGGACATGGAGCTGCTGTTCGACGCCAAGGTCATGCTGAACCTGTGGGTCAAGGTCAAGGGTGGCTGGTCCGACGACGAGCGCGCCCTGCGTTCGCTGGGCTACGGCGACCTCTGATTGCCCTGGCCCGACACCGGCCGGTGTCGGGCCCACCTCTTCGTGAAGCGCTGAATCATGGACATGCCAGACGGCCAACCGGCCTTCGTGCTGCACAGCCGGGCGTACCGTGAAACCAGTGCGCTGGTCGACTTCCTTACCCCCCAGGGGCGCCTGCGCGCCGTGCTGCGTCGTGCGCGCGGCAAGGCCGGCAGCCTGGCGCGTCCGTTCGTGCCGCTGGAGGTGCAGTTCCATGGGCGCGGCGAGCTCAAGAATGTCGGTCGCATGGACAGCGCAGGCGTGGCGGTCTGGCTCAACGGCGACGCGCTGTTCAGCGGGCTGTACCTCAATGAGCTGCTGATTCGCCTGCTTCAGGCCGAAGACCCGCACCCGGTGATGTTCGAGCAGTACGCTGCCACCTTGCAGGCACTGGGTGCGGGGCGCCCGCTGGAGCCGTTGCTGCGTGCCTTCGAATGGCGCCTGCTGGACGAGCTGGGCTATGGCTTTGCGCTTGAGCACGACATCAATGGCGATCCTCTGGTGGCCGATGGCCTGTACCGCCTGCAGGTGGACGCGGGCCTGGAGCGGGTGTACCTGGTGCAGCCAGGCTTGTTCAGTGGCGCGCACCTGCTGGCCATGGCCGAGGCCGAGTGGTCGATGCCGGGCGCGCTGGGCGCGGCCAAGCGCCTGATGCGCCAGGCGCTGGCGGTGCACCTGGGCGGGCGCCCGCTGGTCAGCCGGGAACTGTTTCGCAAGCCTTGATCACGACGTATGCTGTGAGGCTCAATTTTCAGGAGAGTCTCTTCGTGACCACCAGCAACCGCATCCTCCTTGGCGTGAACATCGACCACGTGGCGACCCTGCGCCAGGCCCGTGGCACGCGATATCCGGACCCGGTCAAGGCCGCGCTGGACGCCGAAGAGGCGGGTGCCGACGGCATCACCGTGCACTTGCGCGAAGACCGCCGGCATATCCAGGACCGTGACGTGCTGGTACTGAGCGAGGTGCTGCAGACGCGCATGAACTTCGAGATGGGCGTCACCGAAGAGATGATGCTGTTTGCCGAGCGCATTCGCCCGGCGCACATCTGCCTGGTGCCCGAGACACGCCAGGAACTGACCACCGAAGGTGGCCTGGACGTGGCGGGGCAGGAGGCGCGGATCAAGGCGGCGGTGGAGCGCCTGTCGCGCCTGGGGTCGGAGGTGTCGTTGTTCATCGATGCCGACGAGCGCCAGATCGAGGCCTCGCGCCGTGTTGGCGCGCCGGCGATCGAACTGCACACCGGGCGTTACGCCGATGCGCAGACCCCCGCCGAGGTGGCCGAAGAGCTCCAGCGCGTGGCCGATGGCGTGGCCTTCGGCCTGGCCCAGGGGCTGATCGTGAATGCCGGGCATGGCCTGCACTACCACAACGTCGAGCCGGTGGCGGCGATCAAGGGCATCAACGAACTGAACATCGGCCATGCACTGGTCGCCCATGCGTTGTTCGTGGGCTTCAAGGGTGCGGTCAGCGAGATGAAACAGCTGATTCTGGCAGCCAGCAACCGCTGAATGCGTCGTGACCTTCGCCGGCAAGGCCGGCTCCTACAGGCACCGCGATTCCTGTTGGAGCCGGCCTTGCCGGCGAAGCCGCCTAGCCAAATATCAGACTGAAGCGCGTAGGCCCCTGCGCCGCGCTGGTCACCTCCACCTGCCCACCATGCACCTGCATGATCGACTGCACGATGGCCAGCCCCAGCCCCGTGCCGCCCTCCACCCGCGAGCGCCCGCAGCCCACCCGGTAGAACCGCTCGAACAGGTGCGGCCAGTGCACCGCCTCGATCCCCGGCCCCTCGTTGCGCACCCAGCATTGCACGCCCCGTGCGCTCTGCTCGATGCCGATTTCCACCAGGCGGCCCTCGGGGCTGTGGCGAATTGCATTGCTCAACAGGTTCGACAGCGCCCGCTGCAGCATCAGCCGGTCGCCCTGCACCGTGCCCCAGCCGCTGACCTTCAGGGTGATCGCCTTGCATTCGGCGCTCAGCGCGAACAGCTCCACCACCCGTTGCGCCTCGTCGGCCAGCGCCACCGGCTTCAACGCCAGTTGCTGACGCGGCGCGTCCACCTGGGCCAGGAACAGCATGTCGGTGATGATCCGGTTCAGGCGCGTCAGCTCCTCGATGCTGTCCTCCAGCGCCACCCGGTAATCCTGCGCCGAGCGCACCCGTGACAAGGTCACCTGGGCCCTGCCCATCAGGTTGCTGATCGGCGTGCGCAGTTCGTGCGCCAGGTCATCGGAAAACTGCGACAGACGCTGCACGCCGCCATCCAGCCGGTCGAGCATCACGTTGATGCCGCGTGCCAGGGCACTCAGTTCCTGGGGCAGCTTGTCCTCGGGCAGGCGGTGGCTCAGCTCCTGCGCCGACACCTGGGCGGCAATCCGCCGAAACCTGCGCAGCGGCAGCAGACCACGCTGCACCAGCTTCCAGGCGGCAATGCCGATCAGCAGCAACAGCAGTGGCAACGCCAGCAACGTCGAACGCAGGTAGGCCTGCAGCAGGCCGAGGTCGTCGGCTCGGTTGAGCGTCAGCAGTACCCGCACCGGGGTGCCGTCACGCAGGGTCATCAGGCGCGCGGCGGTCATCAGACGGGCCTCGGCGCTGTCCTGCCATTCGCTGTAGCCCAGCGCTGTCCCGGCCGCGATACGCCGCAGCGGCTCGGCCTCCACTGCAGGCCCCAGGCTCAACAGGGCCGGGTGGCGTCCGGTCTGGGCGATGATGTTCAGGCTCAGGTCGTCGTGGCCCATCACCAGGTCGAGCAGGGGGTGGGCGCGCGAGCCCAGGTCGCTGGCCTTCAGGTCCACTCCCAGGCTGTGCTCGATCTGCTCCATCTTGCGTGCCAGCACCTTGCGGGCGCGGTTGTCCAGTTCGTGGTCCAGCGCCAGTACCGCCAGGCTCGCCAGCAGCAGCACCAGCGCCGCGCCCATCAGGCTGACGCTCAGGCCCAGGCGCAACGACAGTCGTGCCGGTTTCATTCGCGCGCTTCCAGCACATAGCCCACGCCGCGCAGGGTGTGGATCAGCTTGTCCTCGAAGGGGTCGTCGATCTTGGCCCGCAGGCGCCGGATCGACACCTCCACCACGTTGGTGTCGCAATCGAAGTTCATGTCCCACACCAGCGAGATGATCTGCGTGCGCGACAGCACCTCGCCGCTCTGGCGCATCAGCAGGTGCAGCAGGGCGAACTCCTTGGCCGTCAGGTCGATACGCTGGTTGCGCCGGTAGGCGCGGTGGCGGCTGGGGTCCAGCTCAAGGTCGGCGACCCTGAGCGTGGCCTGCGCCAGGTTCTGCTCGCTGCGCCGCAACAGGCTGCGAATGCGTGCCAGCAGTTCGGGAAACTCGAACGGCTTGAGCAGGTAATCGTCGGCGCCCAGGTCCAGGCCCTTGACCCGATCCGAGAGCCTGCCGTGGGCGGTCAGCATCATGATACGGGTCGAGGACTCCGCCCGCAGGCGTTGCAGCACGCTCCAGCCGTCGAGCTGCGGCAGGTTGACGTCGAGGATGACCAGGTCGTAGGCGTGCTGGCGGGCCAGGTGCAGGCCGTCAATGCCGGTGGCGGCGCAGTCGACGATGTAGCCGTTCTCGCTCAGGCCCTGCTGCAGGTACTCGGCGGTACGGACTTCGTCTTCGATGATCAATAGGCGCATGGGGTACTCGCGGCGTGCAAAACGGCAATTCTCAACCCTTGAGTCACTTCAGGGTCAAGGCGTGCCGCGCATGGTAAGCCAAGCCGGTCCTGAGCGGCGCTGGATAACAGATTTGTAATCCTGGGGTCATGTTGACGATAAAGCCCGCTCCCTAAAGTGCCCGCTTCGAAATGGGCGCGGGGGATTCACGCATGACGTGCAGGCACAGGCTTCATCCACAGCGCGTGGCGCGGCTGGCGGCGCTGGCCGGGGTGCTGCTGGGGCTTTCGACAGCGCTGCAGGCGAGCGTGCTGACGCTTGATGCCGCCTTGCGCACCGCGCAGGACAACAACCCCGAGCTTGCCGCGGCGCGCTGGGGCACCGAGATCGCCCTGGGCGAACGCAACCAGGCCGGCCTGCTGCCCAACCCGGAGTTGAGCTGGGAGCAGGAAGATACCCGCCGCGGCTCGCAGACCACCACCGTCAGCCTCAGCCAGCGCCTGGAACTGGGCGGCAAGCGCGGTGCGCGGGTGGAGGTGGCCCAGCGCGAGCAGGCCCTGGCGGCGCTGGAACTGGAACGCCAGGGCAATGCCTTGCGCGCCGAGGTGCTGGCTGCGTTTCATGCCGCCGTGCAGGCGCAGGAACGGCTGCAACTGGCCGAGCAGTCGCTGCGCCTGACTGAGCGTGGCCTGCAGGTGGTGCAGGGGCGGGTGCGGGCCGGCAGCGCTTCCCCCATCGAAACCACCCGCGCGCAGGTGCAGGTGTCCGAGATGCGCCTGGAACGAGGCCGTGCCCAGCAGACCGTGGCCGTGGCCTATCAGCAACTGGCCAGCGTGACGGGGGCGCCGCAGGCGGGGTTCGAGCGGGTGGCAGGCATGCCGTCCGACGCCCTGACCCCAGCCGAGGGCGACACGCTGCTTGCCCGCCTCGAGCGCACGGCCGAGCTGCGCCTGGCCCGCCTGCAGATCGAGCAGCGCGAGGCTGACCTGGGGCTGGCTCGCAGCCAGCGTATCCCCGACCTCACCGTCAGCCTGGGTAGCCAGTACAGCGAGGCCGACCGCGAGCGCATCAATGTGGTCGGGGTGTCGATACCGCTGCCCTTGTTCGATCGCAACCAGGGCAATGTGCTGGCGGCGGCGCGGCGTGCCGATCAGGCCCGCGACCTGCGCAACGGCGCCGAACTGCGGGTGCGCAGCGAAGTGGTGCAGGCGCTGGCGCAGTGGCAGGTGGCTGCGGGCGAGGTACAGGCCTTCGACCGCTCGATACTGCCGGCGGCGCAGCAGGCGGTGGACGCCGCCACGCGGGGTTTCGAGCGCGGCAAGTTCAGCTTTCTCGAGGTGCTCGACGCCCAGCGCACGCTGGTGGCGGCGCGCACCCAATACCTGGCGGCGCAGGCCCAGGGCAGCGATGCGCGAGTCCGCCTGGAACGACTTTTCGGCGACCTGGCCACCGCCAGCCGCTGACCCCCGACGATTTGCCGAGGAATGTGCATGAACAGCAAAACCATCACGCTGGTGGCCGTCACCCTGACCCTGGGCGTTGGCCTGGGGGTTGTGCTGGGTCACCAGATGAATGCGCCGCAGGCCTCCCACGCGGCGCATGCCGAGGCGGGCCATGGCGATGAGGAAAAGGGCCATGGCGACGACGCCCATGGCGAGGAAGGCCATGGCGAAGAACAGCAGGAGGGCCACCTGACCCTGAGCGACGAGCAGATCCAGGTGGCCGGTATCGAGCTGGCCACCGTGGCCCCGCGCACCTTGAGCCGCAGCCTCGGCCTGCCGGGCGAGATCCGCTTCGACGAGGACCGTACCGCGCACCTGGTGCCGCGTGCGGCCGGGGTGGTGGAATCGGTGGCCGTGGTGCTCGGCCAGCAGGTCAAGGCCGGGCAACTGCTGGCGGTGATCGCCAGCCCGCAGATCTCCGAGCAGCGCAGCGAGCTGGCGGCCAGCCAGCGGCGACTGGAACTGGCGCGCGGCACCTTCGCCCGCGAGAAAGACCTGTGGCAGGAGGGCATCTCTGCCGAACAGGACTACCTGCAGGCGCGCCAGGCCCTGCAGGAAGCCGAGATCGCCGCCACCAATGCCCGGCAGAAGATCAGCGCGCTGAGTGGCAGCGTGGTGCTGGCCGGCGGCAACCGCTATGAGCTGCGTGCACCGTTTGACGGGCAGGTGGTGGAAAAGCACCTGGTGCCGGGCGAAGTGGTCAGCGAGAGCAGTGCGGCCTTCACCTTGTCCGACCTGTCGCGGGTGTGGGCAACCTTTGGCGTGGCCCCGCGTGACCTGGCCAGGCTGCGCGTCGGCATGCCGGTGACGGTGCTGGCCAGTGAACTGGGCGAGCAGGCCAGCGGCACGGTCAGCCATGTGGGCAGCCTGCTCGGCGAGCAGACCCGCACCGCCACCGTGCGGGTCACCCTGGACAACCCTCGCGGCGCCTGGCGCCCCGGCCTGTTCGTGGCGGTGCGGGTGCCTACCGAACGCCTGGACGAGGCGCTGGCGGTACCGGAGGCCGCGCTGCAGACCCTCGAAGAGCAGCCCACCGTGTTCGTGCGCAGTGCAGAGGGCTTCACCGCCCAGGCGGTGACCCCGGGTGTGGTGGCCGACGGCTTCGTGCAGATCAAGGCGGGCCTGCAGGCCGGCCAGCAGGTGGCGGCACAGGGCAGCTTCATCCTCAAGTCGGAGCTGGGCAAAGCCAGCGCCGAGCATTCCCACTGAGCCCCCACGAGTACTCCTCATGTTCGAACGGATCATTCAATTTGCCATCGAGCAGCGCCTGATCGTGATGCTCGCGGTGCTGCTGATGGCCGGGCTGGGGCTGGCCAGCTACCAGAAGCTGCCGATCGATGCGGTGCCCGACATCACCAACGTGCAGGTGCAGATCAACACCTCGGCGGCGGGCTTTTCACCGCTGGAAACCGAGCAGCGCATCACTTTCGCCATCGAGACCGCCATGGCCGGCCTGCCGGGCCTGGAGCAGACCCGTTCGCTGTCGCGCTCGGGGCTGTCGCAGGTGACGGTGATCTTCGACGAGGGCACCGACCTGTTCTTCGCCCGGCAACTGGTCAACGAGCGCCTGCAACAGGCGCGCGGGCAGTTGCCCGACGGCGTCGAGGCGGCCATGGGGCCGATCTCCACCGGCCTGGGCGAGATCTTCCTGTGGACCGTGGAAGCCGCGCCGGATGCGCGCAAGGCCGACGGCAGCGAGTACACGCCCACCGACCTGCGCGAGATCCAGGACTGGATCATCAAGCCGCAGTTGCGCAACGTGCGCGGTGTGGCCGAGATCAACAGCATCGGCGGCTACGCCAAGGAGTACCAGATTGCCCCCGACCTCAGGCGCCTGGCCGCCTACAAGCTGACCCTGGGCGACCTGCTGACGGCCCTGGAGCGCAACAACGCCAACGTCGGTGCCGGCTACATCGAGCGCCGTGGCGAGCAACTGCTGATTCGTGCGCCGGGGCAACTGGCAGGCATCGACGACATTGCCAACATCGTGCTGGCCACTGTCGACGGCACCTCGATTCGCGTGCGCGATGTCGCCCAGGTGGGCATCGGCCGCGAACTGCGCAGCGGCGCGGCTACCGAAAATGGCCGTGAGGTGGTGCTGGGCACCGTGTTCATGCTGGTCGGCGAGAACAGCCGCACTGTGTCGCGGGCAGTGGCCGACAAGCTGGCGCAGATCAACCGCACGCTGCCGGCGGGTGTCAGCGCGGTCACGGTGTACGACCGCACCGACCTGGTCGACAAGGCCATCGCCACGGTGAAGAAGAACCTGGTGGAAGGTGCAATCCTGGTGATCGCGGTGCTGTTCCTGTTTCTGGGCAACATCCGCGCCGCGCTGATCACCGCCATGGTGATTCCGCTGTCGATGCTGTTCACCTTCACCGGCATGTTCGGCAACAAGGTCAGTGCCAACCTGATGAGCCTGGGTGCGTTGGACTTCGGCATCATCGTCGATGGCGCGGTGGTGATCGTGGAGAACGCGATCCGCCGCCTGGCCCACGCCCAGCAGCACCATGGCCGCCTGCTGACCCGCTCCGAGCGCCTGCACGAAGTGTTCAATGCCGCCCGCGAGGCGCGCCGCCCGCTGATCTTCGGCCAGTTGATCATCATGGTGGTGTACCTGCCGATCTTTGCCCTGGGCGGGGTGGAGGGCAAGATGTTCCACCCCATGGCCTTCACCGTGGTGATCGCCCTGCTGGGAGCGATGCTGCTCTCGGTGACCTTCGTGCCGGCGGCCATCGCGCTGTTCGTCACCGGCAAGGTCAAGGAAGAGGAAAACCTGCTGATGCGCAGCGCCAAGGCCGGCTATGCGCCGCTATTGCGCTGGGTGATGGGGCACCGTGGGCTGGCGTTTACCCTGGCCGGGGCGTCGGTGCTGCTGTGCACGGTGCTGGCCGGGCGCATGGGCAGCGAGTTCGTGCCCAGCCTCAGCGAAGGCGATTTCGCCCTGCAGGCACTGCGGGTGCCGGGCACCAGCCTGAGCCAGTCGGTGCAATTGCAGCAGCGCCTGGAGGAGAGTGTGGTCAGCCAGGTGCCGGAGGTGCAGCGCGTATTTGCGCGCACCGGCACCGCCGAGATCGCCGCCGACCCGATGCCGCCGAACATCTCCGACAGTTACGTGATGCTCAAGCCGCAGGCGCAGTGGCCCGACCCCGGCAAGTCGCGCGAGCAACTGATCGCCGATATCCAGCGCGCGGCGGCGCGGGTGCCGGGTAGCAACTACGAGCTGTCGCAGCCGATTCAACTGCGCTTCAACGAGCTGATTTCCGGGGTGCGCAGCGATGTGGCGGTCAAGGTCTTCGGCGACGACATGACGGTGCTCAACCGCACGGCAGCACAGATTGCCGCAACCTTGCAGGCGGTGCCGGGGGCATCGGAGGTCAAGGTCGAGCAGACCTCGGGCCTGCCGGTGCTGACCATCGAGGTCGACCGCGACAAGGCTGCACGCTACGGGCTCAACGTCGGCGATGTGCAGGACACCATCGCCGTGGCCGTGGGCGGCCGCCAGGCCGGCACGCTGTACGAGGGCGACCGGCGTTTCGACATGGTGGTGCGCCTCTCGGACGACGTGCGTACCGACATCGAAGGCTTGTCGCAGCTGCTGATTCCGGTACCGGCCAGTGCGGGCAGCGACGGCGGTATCGGCTTCATCAGCCTGGCCGAGGTGGCCAGCCTGGCGCTGGTGCAGGGGCCCAACCAGGTGAGCCGCGAAGACGGCAAGCGCCTGGTGGTGGTCAGCGCCAACGTGCGTGGCCGCGACATCGGTTCGTTCGTGGCCGAGGCCGGCGAGCGCATCGATACGCAGGTGGAAGTGCCGCCTGGCTACTGGACGCGTTGGGGCGGTCAGTTCGAGCAGTTGCAATCGGCGGCCAAGCGCCTGCAGGTGGTGGTGCCGGTGGCATTGCTGCTGGTGTTCGGGCTGCTGTTCATGATGTTCAACAGCGTCAGGGACGGCCTGCTGGTGTTCACCGGCATCCCGTTCGCGCTGACCGGCGGGGTGGTGGCGCTGTGGCTGCGCGACATTCCATTGTCGATTTCGGCAGGGGTGGGCTTCATCGCCCTGTCGGGGGTGGCGGTGCTCAACGGGCTGGTGATGATCGCCTTCATCCGCAGCTTGCGCGAGCAGGGCCGGCCGCTGCGCGTGGCCATCGACGAAGGTGCGCTGACGCGTCTGCGGCCGGTGCTGATGACCGCGTTGGTGGCGTCGCTGGGGTTCATTCCGATGGCACTGGCCACTGGCACCGGTGCCGAGGTGCAGCGCCCGCTGGCCACCGTGGTGATCGGCGGCATCCTCTCGTCCACCGCGTTGACCCTGCTGGTGCTGCCGGCCCTGTACCACTGGGCGCACCGCAAGGAGGAGGAGCACAATCTTGCAGCACTGTAATGTGCGGCTCACCTTGGCGTTAGCTTGGGCTGCTTATGATCGGTTCGAATCCAATCATGAGGGAAGGTCGATGAACCTGAGCAAGTACGCACTGATCGCCGCGTTGCTGCTGGGCAGCAGCGCGGCAATGGCCGAAGGCGGCGCCGAGCGCACCAAGGCGTTCTGGGCCGAGTTTCGCAAGAGCCAGGAGCGGGTGCATGGGGAGGGCAGGAAGGAGGTAGCGCAGAAGAAGGAGCAGGTGCAGCAGCAGGTGGTGAAGGACTGACGCACGCCGTGTTCGCAAGGGCCTCTGCGCCGGCAAGGCCGGCTCCTGCAGGCGAAGAGGCCCCCTTCTGATTACTTGCGCGCCACCAGCACCGCCCGCCTGGGTGCCGGCAGGCCTTCGACGGTTCGGGTCGGGTCGGTAGGGTCGAGGAAGTCGCTCAGCGACTGGTAGCGCATCCAGTCGGTGCTGCGTTGTTCCTCGACGCTGGTCACGCTCACATCCACGCAGCGCACATCGCTGAAGCCGGCGCGACGCAACCAGCGCTCCAGTGCCGGCACCGAGGGCAGAAACCATACATTGCGCATCTGCGCATAGCGGTCTTCAGGCACCAGCACCTGATGCTCGTCACCCTCGACCACCAGGGTTTCCAACACCAGTTCGCCCCCCTTGACCAGGCAGTCCTTGAGCGCCAGCAAATGCTCGATCGGCGAGCGGCGGTGGTAGAACACCCCCATCGAGAACACCGTGTCGAAACCTTCCAGGTTGGCCGGCAGGTCTTCCAGGGCGAACGGCAAGTGCCAGGCGGGAAGGTCCGGCAGGTAACGCTGCACGGCCTGGAACTGGCAGAAGAACAACCAGTTGGGGTCCACGCCGATCACGCTGTCGGCGCCGGCGCCGAGCATGCGCCATTGGTAGTAGCCGTTGCCACAGCCCACATCCAGCACGCGTTTGCCGCGCAGGTCCAGGTGCGGCGCGACCCGTGACCACTTCCAGTCCGAACGCCATTCGGTGTCCACGTGCACGCCGAACAGGTCGAACGGGCCCTTGCGCCAGGGCGACAGGCCCATCAGCGCGGTGCGCACCTGTGCGCGGGTGGCGTCGTCGCAATCGCTGTCCAGGCGCAGGCCGTGCAGCAGGTCGACCTGGCTGGGCTCCAGGGCCGGCAGCGCATCCAGTGCGCTTTGCCAGCGCTCCAGGTCGCCATGGCCCTTTTCCAGCTTGGCATCGAGTTGCGCCTGCAGGCCTTGGGCCCAGTGCGCCAATGGGGTGCCCGCCATGCGGCGGACCAGGGGAGTCAGATCGATCATGGCAGGGCAATCAGCGAGGCGAAGTTCAGGCACTGGAACCACGGCACCACCTGCGAGAAACCGGCTGCCAGCAGGCGCTGACGGTGTTCCTCGAGGCTGTCGGGTTTCATCACGTTTTCGATGGCACTGCGCTTCTGGGCAATTTCCAGTTCGCTGTAGCCGTTGGCGCGTTTGAAGGCCACGTGCAGATCGGTGAGCAGGGCCTGTTGCTGCGGGTCGGCAAAGCGCAGCTTTTCCGACAGGATCAGTGCGCCGCCAGGCACCAGGCACTGGCGAATGCGGCCAAGCAGGGCCAGGCGTGCCTGCGGCTCGATGAACTGCAGGGTGAAGTTCAGCGCCACCACCGACGCCGGCTGCAGGTCCAGCGCGGTGATGTCGGCCTCGATCACCTGCACCGGCAGCAACTCCTGGTGCATCGCGTCCTGGTGGCTGAGGTATTCGCGGCAGCGCTCGACCATGGCCGGGGAGTTGTCTACTGCCAGCACCTTGCAGCCCTCGCTGCGTACATGTCGGCGCATCGCCTGGGTCACCGCACCGAGCGAGCTGCCCAGGTCGTACAGCAGGGTATCGGGCTGGGCGAACTGGGCAGCCAGCACGCCGATGTTCTCGACGATCGTCGGGTAGCCGGGCACCGAGCGCTTGATCATGTCGGGGAAAACCCGCACGACATCTTCGTTGAAGGTGAAATCGGGGACCTGCGCCAGCGGGGTGGCGAACAGGCGATCGGGCTCTTTGCTCACGGGCAATCCAGGCGTTCGGCGGTAAAGGGCCGGCATTTTAGCCAATGTTGCAACAGGATGCATGGCCGACTGACCGGCGCGGCTGGCCGCTGCATTCCAATGCCGGCTTCGAGGAAAGCCTGCCGGCTATTTGTCTTGTCGGCGGGTCCTTAGAGTGAAGTGGCTTGACCCTATTGGCTCACTCACAAGGAATGTGAAATGAAACTCGAACCTGGCGCGCGCTCGTACGATACCGGTGAACTGGAAAAGGAAGCGGCCCTGCTGCCCAGAAACCTGATCGAAGGCATGAACCAGCGTGATGGCGAAAACGAGGGAGGGCTGACGCTTTCCCGCGAACATATCGTCACGCTCAATCAGTATGTGAAGTATGTCACCGGCCTGCCGACCGAAACCGCGTCGCTGGTGCCCTGGCTTGGCTACACCGACATCAAGGAGCCGGTACTGTCGGTCAGTGCCATGCGCACGACCTTTCTCAACCTGCACAAGCATGCCCGCGCCTGGGGCACGCTGTCCGACGAGTGCAAGAAGCTGTCCGCCGAGCTGGGGGTGTGTGCCCGTGGCATCAACACCACCGGCGAGGGTGTGATGCAGGAATGCGAGAAGACCAAGGCCCTTGGCGGGCGGCGTGATACGTGGGAGTCCGTGCAGTTCGCAGCGCCGGTTGCGTTGAGCTTCGGCGACCGGGAGATCGTCTCGTCGCTTGTGGACTACATGGAGGTGCTCAAGGATGAAGTCGAGCATTTTCACGCGCGCGTAAGCAGCGTGCGCAGCCACACCGAAACCTTTCGCGACACCGCGCGTTTCGAGCTGATGAACGAGGTCGCCCTCAAGACCGACGCCATCGAGCGTCACCAGGCCAGCGGTGCCACTCAGGCCCTGCGCGATGAGCTGGCGGCGCTGGACAAGGAAATCGACAACCTCAACAAGCAGTACGACGAGTACGTCAAGGCGGCCCTGTCCGGGCTGGCGGCCGGCCCGCTGGGGGCGGTCATCTCAGGCTCGATCTACGGCTCCAAGGCCGAAAAGGTGCGCAAGACCCGCAACCGGGTGCAGAAGGAACGCAAGGCTGTGGGGGCGCGCCTGACGGCGGCGGTCAACCTGGAGGGACGCCTGCAGGTACTCACGACCCATATGGATGAACTGGCCACCCGCCTGCAGGAGGTGGTGACCGCTTCCTCGCACCTGCAGACGGCCTGGCAGACCATCGGCACCTACATCGAAGCGTCCATCGAAAAGCTCGAAAAGATGAACGACAGCCGGCAGCTGGGCATTTTCATCATCCATTTCAGAAACTTTCTCTCGCAGTGGGCGTTTATCGAAGCCTGCTCCATCACCATGAGCCGGGTCTTCGACGACACGCTGTGGGCCCAATAAGGAGCTACCCATGAGCAACATTCTTCAATTTCCGCTGGGCTGGGATGATCCGCAGTTCGACAGGGTCCTGCGTGCCGGTGCCGCCTACCTGAAGGCCGCCCAGGACAGCCGCTATGCCTTCCTGCCCCTGTTGCACGAGCGTGTGGAGCGCAATGCACGCTGTCTTGACGACAACCTCCAGCAACTGATGCGCCATGCCGATCGCATCATCGTCGCGATCAAGAGCAATGACCTGGGCGGCCTCGAAAAGGACATCGACCCGAACGATGATCCCGAGGACATTGCGCAGTATCTGGAGGTGGCACAGGACGCCATCGGCGAGATTGCCGTCAAGCTCAACGATCAGTTGGGGCAGTTGCGCACGGCCACGGCTCAGATCACGGCCATCCCGGTCTATGACTCCAGTGCCGACAAGGCTCGCTATCAGGGCGAGCTCGACAGGCTGGCGGCCAATAGCAAGGCCTGCGAAGACGAACTGGCCGTGCGGCGCGAGGCCCTGGCCAGTCTTGACGAGGCGATCAAGGTACTTGAGGCGGCCAAGGTGGAATCCACCTTCGGCGGCCTGTTGCCGACCACCGAGCAGCTCAAGGCGGCGGCGGATGTCATCGCCACGGGCGGACTGTCGGTCGAGGCAGTGCAAGGCGCGCTGAAGAAAATTGGCGAAATCATCGGTGCGGCAATGGAAGGCATGCGCTATGCAACGATGCTCGAGCAGCGCCGAGGGATGCAGAAGCAGCACGATGAACTGCAACTGCAACTGACCGCGATGGCACGGGACAAGACGCGCCTCCAGGCCCAGTGCCAGCACCTTGAGGCTTATGCCGAGCTGGTCACGTCACGCGAGCAATGGCTGGCCGGCATCAGGCGCATCGCCGTGCAACTGAAACCGGTGTGGGATCGGCTCATCGCCTGCAGCATCGACGATGTGCAGGCGTTGAGAGCGGTCAGCGAGCTGGTCGAGGCGTTGAAAGCCTACAAGAAAAAGATCAAGGCCGAGTATGTTGCCGGCCTTTGAGTGAAGGGCGCAAGGCGCTGCAGGCTGTGCTGGCCAGCAGCGCCTTGCGGCTTCTGGATTGCTCTGGTGATGACCCACAATGAACAATATTATTCAAAGACTGAGGCATCCACTGCCTCAGGATGAGCTGGATACCCAGATAGCCCTGATTCCGCTGCAATTGGTGCAGGATCTGGAGGAGGAGGGGCGGATCGACCTGACGTTCACCCGCGAACACGTTGCCGTGCTGGATGCCTACATGGACCATGTGATGGCGATACCGACCCGACGGGAGGCCTTTCTGCAGTGGTTGGGATACTACCGTCACCCGGACCCCGAGCTCGACTTCTACCCGATGCAGGTGTTGTTCCATCGCATCAACCTCCACGCCGACTCATGGGGGCGGTTGAAGCAGAAAAGCATTCAGTTGCCCATCGCGCTGATCAACTGCGCCAGCTCCATCAGCCTGTCAGGCGAGCGTGCGCTGCTGGCCTGTGAACGTACCAAGGCGTTGGGCGGGCGCAGGGAGGCTTGGCAAGGCGTGCAGTTCGAGGTGCCCGTGCAACTGGATGCACCAGACCGAACCCTTGTGCTGGAGATGGCACGGTGGGTGGCCAACCTCAAGAACTCGGCGGGCGTCTTCCAGTTCCAGGTCGGTGAAGTACGCAAGGAGACCGACAGGTTTCGTGATGACGCCCGGTTCGAATTGAGGCCGGCACTGGGGCGCAAGATCGAGCGCCTGGTGGCATCCGGCACAAAGGAAGGGAACCTGGGGCTACTGGCGCAGCGCATGCGAAATCTGGTGGTACGCCTGGAAGACGTCACCACTGCTGCGTCGCACCTGCAGACCGCCTGGCAGTTCATCGAGACCTATCTGGACGCCTCGATCGGCAAGTTGCACAGCATGCAGGACAGTCAGCAACTGGCCAGATTCGTCATTCACTTCAAGAATTTCCTGGCGCAGTGGTCATTCATCGAAGAGTGCGCCAGGCGTCTTCAGAAACGCCTTGAGTAAATGCTCCGGGGCGCAGCCTCAGCGTACCTGGATGTCGCAGTCGAAGCTCATCGCCGGCTTGACCTCCGGTGCCCAGGGTTGCTGATACACCAGCAGCAGGTGGCCGCTGCCGCTGGCGCTGGCCTTGAAGCGCCACAGCGATCGGCCGGCACTGCCCACCAGGCCGGTGTCTTCGGGGTTGCTGTAGACCTCGGGGCCCAGCGCCGCAAGTACGCCGTTGGCCGGATTCTGCAGCAGCCAGCGATAACCGGTACTGGGGTTGCTGGGCAACGCCAGGGTGATGGCCTGGCCGACATCGAGCGTGACCGGGCACTGGCTCTGTTTTTCCACCAGCAGCGGCTGTGGAGGTGTGGGCTGGCTGGCACAGCTGGCCAGGAGTATCAGGCTCGAACTCAGTAACACACGGGATGCGGTCATCATGACTCCTGGCTCGGGGAGGGTCCGGGCAGCCGATAATAGGGAAAGTGTGCTGCCTTGGGAAGATTCTCACGCTTCGCTGCCGGGTGCCCGCGCGGGCTGCCTGCAGCCCGCGCTGTTTCTGTTACCGCTGTTTCAGAACAGCACCTTGGCCACGTCGCTGAAGCGCCTGGCGAAATGCACCTGCAGGCCGGCCTTCAGGTAGCCGGGCAGTTCTTCGAAGTCGCCGCGGTTGGCCTCCGGCAGGATCAGCTCGTGGATCTTCTGCCGGCGCGCCGCAATCACCTTCTCGCGTACCCCGCCAATCGGCAATACCTGCCCTGTCAGGGTCAGCTCGCCGGTCATGGCCACGCCTTTTTTCGGTGCCTGGTCGCGTGCCAGGGACAGCAGGGCGCTGGCCATGGTCACCCCGGCACTCGGGCCGTCCTTGGGCGTGGCCCCTTCGGGCACGTGCAGGTGAATGAAAGACTCGTTGAAGTAGCCCACCTCACCACCGTACTGCTTGAGGTTGGCGCTGACGTAGCTGTAGGCGATCTCGGCGGATTCCTTCATCACCTCGCCCAGCTGGCCGGTGAGCTTGAAGCCACGGTTGAGGGTGTGGATGCGGGTCGCCTCGATCGGCAGCGTGGCGCCGCCCATGCTGGTCCAGGCCAGGCCGGTGATCACGCCCTTGCCCGACAGCACCTGCTCGCTGCGAAACACCGGCATGCCGAGTGAAGCTTCGAGGTCCTTGGGGCCGATCTTTATCACTGCATCGGGTGTGTCGATCAACTGCACCACGGCCTTGCGCACCAGCTTGCCCAGTTGTTTTTCCAGCTGGCGCACCCCGGCTTCACGGGCATAGCCTTCGATAACCGTGCGCAATGCGCTGTCGCTGATACCCAGGCTGGCCTTGGCCACGCCGGCCTTGGCCAGTTGCTTGGGCCACAGGTGACGCTTGGCGATGGCGACCTTTTCCTCGGTGATGTAACCGGACAGGCGGATCACCTCCATGCGGTCGAGCAGCGGCCCGGGGATGGCATCGAGGGTGTTGGCGGTGCACACGAACAGCACCTTGGACAGGTCCAGGCGCAGGTCCAGGTAATGGTCGAGGAAGTCGACGTTCTGTTCCGGGTCCAGGGTTTCGAGCAGGGCCGAGGCCGGGTCGCCCTGGTAGCTCTGGCCCATCTTGTCGATCTCGTCGAGCATGATCACCGGGTTCATCACCTCGACGTCCTTGAGCGCCTGCACCAGCTTGCCCGGCTGGGCACCGATGTAGGTGCGCCGGTGGCCCTTGATCTCGGCCTCATCGCGCATGCCGCCGACGCTGAAGCGGTAGAACGGCCGCCCCAGGGACTCGGCGATGGACTTGCCGATGCTGGTCTTGCCCACGCCCGGCGGGCCCACCAGCAGCACGATCGAACCGCTGATCTCGCCCTTGTAGGCGCCCACGGCAAGGAACTCGATGATGCGATCCTTGATGTCATCCAGGCCGGCGTGGTGCTGGTCGAGCACCTTGCGTGCATGCCTGAGGTCGAGCTTGTCCTTGCCGTACACGCCCCAGGGCAGAGCGGTGGCCCATTCCAGGTAGTTGCGGGTGACGGCGTACTCGGGCGAGCCGGTCTCCAGGATCGACAGCTTGCCCATTTCTTCGTCGATGCGCTTTTGCGCCGCAGCGGGCAGGGTCTTGCCTGCCAGGCGCTGCTGGAACTGCTCCAGGTCGGCGCTGCGATCGTCCTTGGTCAGGCCCAGCTCCTGCTGGATGACCTTGAGCTGTTCCTTGAGGAAGAACTCGCGCTGGTGCTCGCCGATCTGGCGGTTCACCTCGGCAGAGATCTCGTTCTGCAGGCGTGCCACCTCGACTTCCTTGCGCAGCATCGGCAGCACCTTTTCCATGCGCTTGAGCATGGGCACGCAGTCGAGTACTTCCTGCAGCTGGTTGCCGGTGGCGGAGGTCAGGGCGGCGGCAAAGTCGGTGAGCGGCGAAGGGTCGTTGGGGCTGAAGCGGTTGAGGTAGTTCTTCAGCTCTTCGCTGTACAGCGGATTGAGCGGCAGCAGCTCCTTGATCGCGTTGATCAGGGCCATGCCGTAGGCCTTGACCTCGTCGGTCGGCTGGCTGGGCTGGTGCGGGTATTCGACTTCCACCAGGTAGGGCGGGCGGTGGTGCTTGAGCCAGGTGCGGATCCGCACGCGGGTCAGGCCCTGGGCGACGAACTGCAGCTTGCCGTTCTCGCGGCTGGCGTGGTGCACCTTGACCAGGGTGCCGTACAGCGGCAGGGCCGAGGTATCGAAGTGGCGATGGTCTTCGGGCGGGGTGTCCATGAAGAACAGCGCCAGGTTGTGGTGCGGGGTCTTGGCCACCAGGTCCAGGGTCTCGGCCCAGGGTTCTTCGTTGACGATCACCGGCAGTACCTGCGCGGGGAAGAACGGGCGGTTGTGGATCGGGATCACGTAGACCTTGTCCGGCAGTTGCTGGCCGGGGATGGCGAGGGTGCGACCGGTGTGGTCGGAGGCGTCGAGATGCTCGACTTCAGCGTCTTGGTCGGGATGTTCGGGGAGATCCTGCTGGTCGCTCATGGGGCACCTGCGTGAATGACTATGGTGCTTAGATGGGGCGGGAGGGGGGAGGTTTCAATGGGCGGACAGGTATGTGCAGTGCCGGGCGGCCCCTTCAGCGACAAGGCCGGCGCCTGCCGGGCCATGCTGTCACATGGTCCTGCAGGCGCCGGCCTTGCCGGCGAAGGGCTGCACGGCAGCCCAGGTTCAGCGGTCGATCACTGCGCCAGTTTGTAGGCGATCACGTAATCGCCCATCTTGGTGCCCAGCGAACCGTGCCCGCCAGCCATCACCAGCACGTACTGCTGGCCATCCTTGCCGGTGTAGGTCATCGGCGTGGCCTGGCCGCCAGCCGGCAGGCGCGATTTCCACAGCTCCTTGCCGGTGTTCACGTCATACGCACGCAGGTACTGGTCCAGGGTGCCGCTCAAAAAGCCCAGGCCGCCGGCCGTCACCATCGAGCCGCCCATGCTCGGTACACCCACCGGCAGGCCGATCGGAATCGGCGAGCTGTCGCGGCTGGTGCCGTTCTTGTGCTTCCACACCACCTTGTTGGTGGTCAGGTCGATACCGGCCACATAGCCCCAGGCCGGGGCCTGGCACGGTACGCCCAGGGGCGACATGAACGGGTGCATGATCACCGCGTAAGGTGCGCCGGTGTTGGGCTGCACGCCGCTGGTCTCGCTTTCGCGCTTGCTGCCCTCGGCCACTTCAGCACGCGGCACCATCTTCGACACGAAGGCCATGTAGTTGGGGCTGGTGAACAGCAGCTGACGCACGGGGTCGACCGACACGCCGCCCCAGTTGAACACGCCCACGTTGCCCGGGTAGATCAGGCTGCCCTGCTCCGACGGCGGGGTGTACTGGCCCTCGTAGCGCAGTTCGCGGAACTGGATACGGCACAGCATCTGATCGAACGGGCTGGCGCCCCACATGGCCGCCTCGGTCAGGTCCGGGCCCAGCAGGTTCAGGTCCGAGCGGGCCTGGGTCGGTGCGGTGTGGTCGCCCTTGACCGCGCCCTGGGGCGCCGGGATCTCGCGGATCGGCACGATGGCGCTGCCGTCACGACGGTCGAGCACGTACAGGCTGCCCTGCTTGGTCGGAGCGATCAGCGCAGGTTTGACGCCGTCGGCGGTCTTCAGGTCGAGCAGGGTCGGCTGGCTGCCGACGTCCATGTCCCACAGGTCGTGGTGGGTGAACTGGTAGTTCCAGCGTACCTTGCCGGTGGCCAGGTCCAGGGCAACGATGCCGGCACTGAACTTCTCGGCACCTGGGGTGCGGTCGGCGCCCCACTGGTCAGGGGTCTGGTTGCCCAGTGGCAGGTACACCATGCCCAGCTTCTCGTCGACGCTGGCCAGCGACCACATGTTGGCCGAGTTGCGGCTGTAGGTCTTGCCCGGTGCCAGCGGCGCGGTCTCGTCCGGGTTGTCGCTGTCCCAGTTCCAGACCAGACGACCGTCATGCACGTCGTAGGCACGGATCACGCCCGAGGGCTCGTTGGTGGACTCGTTGTCGGTGACGTGGCCACCGATGATCACCAGCTCGCGAGTGATCGCGGCAGGCGAGGTGGAGTAGTAGCCACCGGCGGTGAACGGGCCGATGCCCTGGGTCAGGTCGACCACGCCCTGGTTGCCGAAGCCTTCGCAGACCTTGCCGGTGTCGGCGTTGATCGCGATCAGGCGCGCATCGGCGGTGGGCAGGTACAGGCGACGCGGGCAGCTGCGCACCACGGCCTGGCCGGCTTCGGAGATTTTCGGCGCAGGGGCGCCGTCCATGTTCACGTAGTTGTTTTCGTCGTAGTACGACACGCCACGGCAGGTCATGTGGGCAAAGCCCTTGAAGCCCACCGGGCTCTTGATCTGCGGATCGAAGCGCCAGATCTCGGCACCGGTATCCGGGTCCAGGGCCAGCACCTTGCTGTGCGCGGTGCAGGCATACAGCTTGCCATTGACCTTGAGCGGGGTGTTCTCGTTGGTCAGCTCGACCGGGTCATCGCTGGTCGGCAGGTCGCCGGTGCGAATGCGCCAGGCCTCTTCGAGCTTGTGCACGTTGTTCGGGGTGATCTGGCGCAGCGGCGAGTAGCGGTCACCGAATTCGGTGCGCCCGTAGGCCTGCCAGTCGCCATCGGGCATGGCCGGCGCGGTGCTGCTCAGCTCGGTGCTGTCGCGGCCCAGCTCGCCCTTGATTTCACCCGGGAAGGTGAACTGGCTCGCCACTGCGGTGGCGCCCGACAGCACCACCGCCAGGCTCAGCAGCCCGGTGTTGAGCTTGCCGGGCTGGCCCAGCAGCGGGCGGCGTGCCCACGGCAGCAGCAACACCACGCCCAGGGCGAACCACAGCGACAGGCGCGGTACCAGTTGCCACCAGTCCAGGCCGACCTCCCACAATGCCCACAGGGTGCTACCGAGCAGCACCAGGCCGTACAGGCCCAGCGCGGTGCGGCGCAGTGCCAGCAGCAGCACGCCCGACAGGGCAAAGCCGATACCGGCGATCAGGTAATACAGCGAGCCGCCGAGCTGGCTCAGCTTGATACCGCCGGCCAGCAGCGCCAGCCCCATCAGCAACAGCAGCACGCCGAGCAGTCTCGGCAGCCAGCGGGTTCTACTCAAGGCACCATCAGTGCTCATCGTGTGTTCTCCATCAAGGTGAAAAGGTTCGAGCCGCAGGGCCCGTTCAGAAGCTGCTCTGGATCTTGAGGCCGCCGATCAGCGCGTCGTCCACGTGCCCGACCCCGCCCGGGTGGCGGATGTACTGCAGGTTCGGGCGCACGGTCAGCCACTGGGCCAGGTGGATGCCGTAATACAGCTCGGCGCTGTACTCGGTGTCCTGGACGGGCAGGAAGGCGGGGTTGTCGTAGTCGAAGAGGGCATTGGCGCGGTTGCGGGCCTCGGCGTTCCTGCGATAGGCAGGGTTGACGTGCACGCGAGCGAGGGCGAAGCCGATGTCGTCCTTGGCGCGGGCGTCGAACAGCCCTTTGTAAACCACACCTGCCTGAACATAGTTGTCGATGGCATTGGTCTTCTTGTCGTGCAGCGTGGCATTGGCAAAAACGCTCAGGCCACGTGAGTGATCGCTGGCCAACGACGTCACCTGCTGCTGTGCCCCCAGCCAGAACCCGTGCTTGCTCGAGCTGCTGCGATAGTCCTGGCCACTGAGGGCTGCCGGTTGGCCGTTGCCGTCCTTGTAAACATCTTGTGCCTTGGCACTACTGTAGTAGTAACCGGCGCGATATTCCCCTTTGAGGCCGTCGATGGCCGGCGTCCACACCAGTTCCACCGGCAGTACCGCGCCCTGGGTGCCGCTGCCGCTGAGCTTGAAGCCGTTCTGGCGCTCGAGGTTGGAGGGGTTCTGTTCGTAGGCACCGACCTGGGCGTAGAGTTCCGGCGTAAGGTGGTACTTGACGCGCAGGGCCCACTGGCTCACCGGCCAGTTGTACCAGATGCTGCCGGCCCAGTTGCCCACCTGCGAGCCGCAGAAGGCCAGGTTCTGGAAGTCGCAGGGGAAGCTGTTGAAGTCCTCGCCCTGGCCGAAGCGCCCGACCTTCACGTCGAGGTCGCCGTCCAGGTACGTCTGCTTGAACCACATCTGGGTCAGCCGCCAGGTCTGGCCACGGCCCCAGACTTCCTGGGCCGAGGTGAAGCCGCCCACCCGCGGATCGTTGATGCGATCGTTGCTGATGTTGTTGCCGTGGCGCTCGGTCACGGTCAACTGGAATTCGGCGCCCTGCCAGCCGAGGATCTTCTGCAGGTCCAGGTGGCTGCCCAGGCTGAACTGGTCGCTGTAGCGGGCTGTGTTGCTGTGGTCGTGGCCACCGTGCAGGTTGCTGCCCATCTCCCCGGTGTAGCCCAGGGTGAAGTCGTAGCCGCGCTCGGCCAGCGCCGAGCGTGTGCCGCCCCAGTCGCCGAGCATCCAGGGCGAGTCGCCGTCCAAGAGGGGGGCGGCCTGCAGGCTGCAGGCCAGGGTGCTGGCGGCCAGGCCTACCAGCAAGGTGGCGGCGGCGGGGGGCAGATGATGGAACTGATGCATGAGATAGCGCTGTCTTTTGATTGTTGGAAGAACGGCAAATTGCCCGAGATGCAGGCATCGTCGAGGGCAAGGCAGTATCAGGAATAGGTGAAGCGGTTCAGCTTGAGGCGGGGAGGATATAGGCGAACGTGCCGGAAAAAAAGCCGGATCAGCAAGAGTGACCGTTGCCGGATGGGTAACAATCCGGCAACGGTGTGGGTTCAGAAGGTGGTTCGCAGGCCTACCTGGACGCTGCGACCCGGCGCTGGGGCGATGTCGCGCAGGATCGAACTGGCATAGCGTACGGTCTGGTCGGTGAGGTTTTCGCCGCGCACGAAGGCCAGCCATTCACTCTGGCCGATCTCGAAGCGATAGCCCACGCTGGCCCCCAGGGTGGTGTAGCCGTCGGTGCTGGTTTCATTGGCCGGCTTGCGATGCTGGCTGCTGGCATGCTGCACGTCGACCCGTGCCTGCCAGCGTTCAAGGTTCCAGGTCAGGCCGCTGTTCAGGCGCAGCGGGGCAATGCGTGGCAGGTCTTCGCCGGTATCCAGGTTCTTGGCGCGGGTGTAGTCGCCAGACAGTTCCAGGGCGAAGCTGCCGTAGGCGTTTTCCAGCAGTTGCCAGCGGTCCTGGGCTTCGATGCCGTAGAAGCGGGCGCGCACGCCGTGATAGAGGTATTCGGGCACGTCGCCATGCTCGTGATCATGGTCGTGATCGTGATCGTCATCCCCGTGATCGTGATCATGCCCTTCGCGCAGGTTGCCGCTGGCCAGCAGGCCGATGTAGTTGCGGAAATGGCTGTAGAACACGCCCACGCTGCCCTTGTGCGTGCCGTTGTCGAAGCGCAGGGCCAGGTCGCTGGAGATCGCCTTCTCCTTCGAAAGCCCCGGGTCGCCCACCTCGTAGGTGCCGGTGGCGACGTGAGCGCCATTGGCATACAGCTCGTAGAAGGTCGGTGCACGTTCGGTGTAGCCCAGGCTGGCGGCCAGCGACCACACCGGGGTCAACTGGTACACCGCACCCGAGGACAGGCTGGCGGCGGTGAAGCTGCTGGCGCTGTCGGCCTGGGCGAAACGTTCGCTGCCCTGGCTGTCGGGGTCGACCCGGGTGTGCTCCAGGCGTGCGCCCAGGCTCAGGTCGAGGCGGTCGGTGGCCTTCCACTGTTCGAGCACGAACAGCGCCAGGCTGTCGGTATCGGTCTGCGGCACGAAGGCTTCTTCGCCCAACGCCGAGAACTCGTTGCGGGTGACCTGGGCGCCGATCACGCCTTCCACCGGCCCCAGCGGCTGGTGCCGAGCCTCGACGCGGGCCTCGTAGCCCTTGTTCTTGAAGGTGGTATGCACCTCGCCGCCTTCCAGCTCCTGATGCTTGTAGTCGGTGTAGCCGGCGTCGAACTTGAGCGAGCTGAACGGGCCGTCGAGGTCGCGCAGTTCGGAGGCAAAGGCGTAGTGGTCCTGTTCCATGGCCAGACGCACGCCGGGCTCGGCCACCGAACCGTAGTTGGCATCGTAGCGGCTGTAGGACAGGCCCGCGTAACCGTGTTCCCAGTTGTACGAACCGCCGACGGCACCACCGTCCTGGCGCCCGTCGCTGTTTTCCAGGCGATGCTTGCCGCCGGGTTCGTCGGCATCGCGCACCTTCGAACTGCGGGCGTAGCCGGGGATGCGCAAATCGTTGAACTGGCGGCTGTTGGCGTCCAGGTGCAGGGCGAAGCGGCCATCGCCGGCTTCCAGCTTGCCCGCACTGCTGCGGGTGGTGTCGGCGCCCCCGTAGCGCAGCTCGCCGGCACCATGAATGCCTTGCACCGGCGCGTCGGGGATGCGGTTGTCGAAGGTGTTGACCACCCCGCCGATGGCATTGCCACCGTAGAGCAGGGCGGCCGGGCCGCGCACGATCTCGACGCGCTCGACGTTCACCGGGTCCAGTGGCACGGCGTGGTCGTACGACAGCGAAGAGGCATCCAGTGCACCCACGCCGTTGCGCAGGATACGGATCCGGTCGCCGTCCAGGCCGCGGATCACCGGGCGGCTGGCGCCCGGGCCGAACCAGGTGGAGGCGACGCCGGGCTGGGTGTTCAGGGTTTCGCCCAGGCTGCCCTTTTGCTGCAGGGTCAATGTGTCGCCTTCGAGCACGCTGCTGGGGGCTGCCAGCGGGGTGCCCAACGGGTTGGCGGTGATGACCTGGGGTTGCAGTTCAACCGCGTGGCTGGGCAGCGAGGCCAGCCACAGTGCGGCGGCAAGGGGGGAGAGGTGGAGCGGCAGGTGACGCATGGTGGGGTCCTTGGCAGTTTCGTTTTGGTTACAATATAACATTACCGTAAAACAATAAATGCCAAGGTGCTGTCCAGAGCCTTCGTGGTCACTAGAATCACCTCAGGTGCCCTTGATCGAGAAAGGCCGCACCAGGTGCTGACGCGCCGCCGCACCTGGGCTAAGGTGCGCACCTTCGTTTGGCTGGAGCACAGGCATGACTGCCGCTGACAACAACCCGCTGCATGGCGTGACACTGGAACAGATCCTCACCGCGCTGGTGGCGCACTACCAATGGGAAGGGCTGGCGCAGCGCATCGATATCCGCTGCTTCAAGAGTGACCCGAGCATCAAGTCGAGCCTGACCTTCCTGCGCAAGACGCCCTGGGCGCGGGAGAAGGTCGAGCGCCTGTACCTGAAGCTGCAACGCGGTCGCTGAGCCGATGCCGGTGGCTGACCGTCGCATGGGCATCGGCCTGCTGGCGGGCCTTGGCTGGGCGGCGTTGACCATCCAGCTGTATCTGGTGCTGCTGGCGCGCTGGCAGGATCAGGCCAGCCTGCTGGGCGGGTTGGTGAATCTGTTCGGTTATTTCACGGTGTTGAGCAATACCCTGGTGGCCACGGTGCTGACCCAGGCGGCCTTTGGCCGTGAATCGGCGGCGCGGCGCTGGTGGCTGTCGCCCTGGGTGAGTTCCGGGGTGGCGGTGAGCATCGTGTTCGTGGCGCTGGCCTACAGCCTGTTGCTGCGTCATCTGTGGCAACCGCAGGGCTGGCAGTGGCTGGCCGATGAGCTGCTGCACGACGTGATGCCGGCGGCCTATGCGCTGTACTGGTGGTGGTGCGTGCCCAAGGGGCAGTTGCGTTTCACCCACCTGCTGGGCTGGCTGGTGTATCCGCTGGGGTACTTTGCGTATGTGCTGGCGCGCGGTCACGGTATCGGTTTCTATCCGTACCCGTTCGTCGATGTGGCGAGCCTGGGCTATGCGCAGGTGCTGCTCAATGCGCTGGCCATGCTGGGGGGCTTCATTCTGGTCGGCGTGCTGCTGATTCTCCTCGACCGCTGGCAGGGCAGGCGCCTGGCACGGGCCCAGGCGCAACCCTGAAGGTCGACGCTTATTCCTCGTCGTTGGGGTCCAGTCGCCAGTAGGCGGCCGCCTTGAGGTACGCCTCGTTCACGCCTTTCTCTTCCAGCAGCAGGCTCTTGGCCTTGCGCGTCAGCGCCTTTTCCAGGGCAACCCAGGCGTACAGCGTGCCCGACGGCAGGCTCAGGTCGCGCAACACCTGCAGCACGTCCTGCTGGTGGCGCCGTACCCAGATCACCTCGACCTGCGCCGCGCTGGGCAGTGGCTGGCGTTCCTGGTCGTCCTCGATTTCGATCACCGCCAGCACCTTGCGTCCGGCTGGCAACTCTTCGAGCCGGCGGCCGATGGCCGGGATGGCGGTTTCATCGCCCACCAGCAGGTAGCTGTCGAAGATGTCCGGTACCACCAGCGAGGCGCGTGGCCCGGCGATATGCAGGTAATGGCCGGGTTCGGCCTGGGCCGCCCAAGTGGAGGCGGGGCCGTCGCCGTGCAGTACGAAGTCCAGGTCCAGCTCGCCGGCGGCCAGGTCGATGCGCCGCGGGGTGTACTCGCGCATGGTCGGTCGCACGTCGGTGGCGCCGGGGTTGTCCAGGGCCACCTGTTCTTCGGGGGAGCAGGCGAACATGAGTTTGACGTGGTCGTCGCTGCCGACGCTGAGAAAGCCCTGCAGCTCGGCGCCGCCGAGGGTGATGCGGCGCATGCGCGGGGTCAGCTCGGTCACGCGCAGTACCTCGAGGCGGCGGCGCTTGATCTCGTGGTTGACGCGATGGATCGAAAGGTTGGGGCTGTCCGTCATTCGGAAGTCTCCTGGGTGGGGGTTGCCGGGCCGGCAACGATGGCTTTTGCGGTGTCGTTGAGCAGGGTGCGTACCCGCTCGATCTCTGCGGGGTTCCAGCGCCCGGCGTGGATCTGCAGGGCATGGCGCAGGTTGTGTACGGCTTCGTGGATTTCCGGCGGACGGTCGTGCACGCGCATCGAGCGCTTGCTCACCTCGATGCGCGTGCGCACGCCGTCCAGGGCGATGGCCTGGTCGACCAGCGATTGGCGCCCGGCGTCGGTGACGCTGTAGAGCTTCTTGCTGCCGTGGACTTCGCCGCTGATCAGTTCGCTCTCTTCGAGGAAGGTCAGGGTCGGGTAGATCACGCCGGGGCTGGGGCTGTAGCCGCCGTCGAACTCGGCCTCGATCTGGCGGATCAGGTCGTAGCCGTGGCCGGGCTTTTCCGAAAGCATGGCCAGCAGCAGCAACTTGAGATCGCCGGGGGCGAACACGCGGGGGCCACGGTCGCCGCGTTCACGGCCGTGCCGGCGCTCGAAGCCGTCATGGCGCTCGCCGCTGTCGCGGTGGGGTGGGTGATGGTCACGCATGGACTGTCTCCTGTCTGCGTTGCGATGTATCTAAAGATATTACTCAAGATATATCTTAATGCAAGGCGTGGAGATGATTATTTTTCGCATTTGGCGCTGATCTGTTTCGCCGGCAAGGCTGGCTCCTGCACGCAAGCGTGTGGTTGCTGCAGGCGGGCGAATGGCGTCAGGGCTTCGAAAGGTCTTGCGTTGCCACCAGCGGCGGCGTGCACAACGTGTTGCCCCCCGGTTGCAGGTATGGCAGCAATATCGGCGCCATGCCCTTGAGCACCTGCACCGGCAACGCCGAGGTGAACTTGAATGCCTCGGCCGCGCGCCCCGGCACGAACGCCGTCAAGGTGCCGAAATGGTTGTCGCCCAGAAAGAACACGAACGTCGCGGTGCGGTTCAACGAACGCGAACCGATCAGCCGCCCGCCAGCACCGAAGCTCTCGATGCGGTTGTCCCCGGTGCCGGTCTTGCCGCCCATGGTCAGCAGGGTGCCGTCGGGCAGCTTGAAGCTCCCCGACACCCGTCGCGCCGTACCGGCGTCCACCACCTGCGACATGGCCCCGCGCAGGGCCCGCGCCACTTCCACCGACAGCACCCGCTGGCCCCGGTCCGGGTCGCCGGCCAGGCGCAGTTCATAGGGCGTGTCGGCGGCAAAGTGCAGGGTGTCGATACGCAGCACCGGCAGGCGCACGCCGTCGTTCTGGATGATGCCCACCAGCTCGGCCAGCGCCGCCGGGCGGTCGCCCGAGCTGCCGATGGCGGTGGCCAGCGATGGCACCAGGTGATCGAACGGGTAGCCCACGCGCTTCCAGCGCTGGTGAATGTCGAGGAACGCCTCGATCTCGACCATGGTACGGATACGGCTGTCACGGGCGCCCTTGTGCCGGCTCTTGAACAGCCAGCTGTAGACTTCCTGGCGTTCGAAATGGCTGGCCTGCACCGCGTCCTGAAAGCTTGCGGTAGGGTTCTTCAGCAGGTAGCCCAGCAGCCACAGGTCCAGCGGGTGCACCCGGGCGATGTAGCCCTGGTCGGGCAGGTCGTAGGTGCCCGGGCCGTAGGCGGCATACAGGCCTTCCAGACGCTGGTCGGTCAGTTGGTCCTTTTTCAGCGGTGGCCGCTTGGCCGCCCCTGGCTCGGCCTTCATGTGCGCGCGCACGAAGGCGTTGAAGGTGGCCTGGTCGGCCTCGGGGAACAGGTAGCGGTGCACGGCGGCCAGGCGGATCGGCGTGACCCGCAGGCTGTCGAGAAAGGTGTCCAGGCGTTCCTGGGAGGTCTTGCGCTGGTACTTCTTCCAGAACCGGCGCATGAAGTCGGTGCCCTCGCGGTCGGCGAAGCGGGCAAGGTACTCCTGGCGCCGCGGCTCGGCATCGTCCTTGAGCAACTTGCCGCTGTTGCCCGGTGCCGAATAGGTGCTGTAGCGCACCAGGTCGCGCATCAGGCGAATGAAGGGCAGGTTGATCGACTCGCGCAGGGCATCCTTGAGGGTCGGCATGCGGCCGTTGTCCTCGCGGCGAAAGTTGTTGAACACATGCATGCCGCCGCCGGTGAAAAAGGCTTCGCCGGGGCTGGCCGAATACTTGCGCTCCAGCGCCGCGTCGAGCATCGCGGTGATGTTGCGGTCCTTGTTGCGGGCCAGGTAATCCAGGGCCCAGCGGCTGATGAAGTCGGTGTCGGCCACCTCCACCTTGCTCAACTGGGCCGGGGGCATGTCGACGTACTTGTCGTGCAGCTCGGCGATGATTTCCAGGTACTGGGTCAGCACCCGCAACTTGGCGGTGGAGCCCAGCTCAAGCTTGCTGCCCTCGTTGATGTCAAACGGCTGGTCGGTGCTGTCGGTCTGTACCCGTACCCGCGAGCCGTCGGCGGTGCGTTCCAGCAGGGTGAAGCTGTAGCGCACCTGGGTGGTGCTGGTGGGGGTCAGCAGGCGTTCGCCAATCAGCCCCATCTGCGCCGCAAAGGCCGGGTCGGCGAGGCTCTTGAGGTACTCGCTGACCTGCCCCTGCAGGTCGGCCTGCAGCGTGCTGGTGGCCGACAGGTCGAGGCGGTCCAGGTCGTATAGCGGGCGCCCCAGCGCCGACGACAAGCGGCTGCGAGCCACGCTGATGCCCTTGTTGGTGACGATGGGCACGATGGTCGGCTGCGCCACCCAGTCGCGAAACACCACCTTGCTTGCCAGCGCGGCATCGGCCAGCGGGCGGTCGATGATGTTGTTGGCGGCCAGCAGGCGCACGTGGCTGTCGGTGAGGGTGGCCAGTTCGTTGCGACCCTTGGACAGAAAGTGCGACGGGCGGCGCTGGGCGATCATCAGCGACAGCACCTGGCGCAGCGCCAGGCCACGTGCGGTCAGGCTGGCCGGGTCGCTGTCGGTACTGGCCAGGGTCTTGTTGACCTCGGCAAAGTCGGCGCCGTACCACACCCGCAGGCCCTCGGCCATGCCGTGCACTTCGCCGTGGCCGGGCACCGCCGACAGCGGCACGCTGTTGAGGTAGTCGCGCACGATGCGCTGGCGTGCGCCCAGGGTCTGCGGCCCGTCCTGGTAGGCGCGCACGCTGGCCGAAATCATCTGGCGCAGTTTCTCGCTGCCCGACACCGTGAGGCCATCGGGGGAGTGGCGGTATTTTTCCAGCTGCGTGGCCAGCGTGCTGCCGCCGGCCGACTGGCCGGGCAGGGCCAGGTGCTTGGCGACCTGACTGTAGGCGGCCATGGCGAAGCGCGGCCAGTCCACCGCCGGGTTGCTGCGCGGATCGGCGGGGTCGAGCAGGTCGCGGTTCTCGATGAACAGCAGGCTGTGCACGATCACCGGCGGGATCGAGGCGAAATCCGGGTACAGGTGCTGCGGGTAATGGAACTGGTACAGCGCGTCGCCCTTGCAGTCGGTGATCGACAGGCCGGCCTGGATCTTCTCGGCATAGGGCACGAAGAACCCGTGCTGCACATAGTTCATCAGCGCCGGCGAAAAACGCGCCTGCTCGACGATCACGTAATCGCGCTTGAACAGCCGCGGCAGAAACTCGCCCAGCGCGCTGTAGCCCAGGCGCTTGTCGAACGGGCCTTCGCCCGGGTAGATGACGGCATCGCTGGGGCCCTTGTGCATCGAATAGCTCAGGGTGGCGGCGAACTGGCTGAACTCGCGCGCCTGCAGGCGCGAGGTGTGCATTTCACGGGCGATCGCCAGGCCCAGCAGTACCAGGGCCCCCAGCACCAGCAGGCCGAACAGCCACCAGCCATAGCGCCGGCGGGGACGTTTGGGCAATGCGGGAGTATCCGGTTGTTCTGCGGCAGCCTGCGTCTTGTCTGGTTCCGTTTGCCACTGTGCGCCCATAGTGTTCAGCCCGGCTGCGTATGTTCGTCTCGCTTGCCTGAAGCTTAGACGCTGGTCGCAATTGATGAAAAATTTGTGGGTTGCCAGCGGCAGGTTCGCCAATCACGGCGCGAACATGCGCCTTTGGTGCAAGGTTGTGTTGCCCCGTTTTGGTGCTATGTTAGCCGCCCGGTTGACACCCGCACGGCCAAGCGCGGGTAATGCCACTCCGAATAAGCGGTAATTGCCGAGAGTTCTCGCCAAATATCGGGGTTTATATAGTGAAAAGCCCTGTAGCGGCCTTCCTATACTGCTCGCCCCTTTCGCTCGGCCGGTGCTCCGCGCCCCGGTCGACGTGCTTGCCCACAAGGTGAGCCCGGCGCGGCGAAACAGCAGCCTATCGGCGCTGTACAGCCTGCACGAAGGGTTATATCCAATAACAAAATGAGGTTGTATTCCTATGCCAGTCGGCAACCACCCTTCTCATGGTGAGACCGCCCAGGGCGGCCCACTCAAGCGGGAACTCGGCGAACGTCACATTCGCCTGATGGCGCTGGGCGCCTGTATCGGTGTCGGGCTGTTCCTCGGTTCGGCCAAGGCCATCGAAATGGCCGGGCCGGCGATCATGCTGTCCTACATCATCGGCGGCCTGGCGATCCTGGTGATCATGCGCGCGCTGGGCGAGATGGCCGTGCACAACCCGGTGGCCGGGTCCTTCAGCCGCTACGCACAAGACTACCTGGGCCCGCTGGCGGGCTTTCTGACCGGCTGGAACTACTGGTTCCTGTGGCTGGTGACCTGTGTCGCCGAGATCACCGCGGTGGCCATCTACATGGGCATCTGGTTCCCGGACGTACCGCGCTGGATCTGGGCGCTGGCGGCGCTGGGCAGCATGGGCGCGATCAACCTGGTGGCGGTGAAGGCCTTCGGCGAGTTCGAATTCTGGTTCGCCCTGATCAAGATCGTGACCATCATCGCCATGGTGCTGGGCGGCATCGGCGTGATCGCCTTCGGCTTCGGCAACGACGGTGTGGCGCTGGGCATCTCCAACCTGTGGAGTCACGGCGGCTTCATGCCCAACGGCGTGACCGGCGTGCTGATGTCGCTGCAGATGGTGATGTTCGCCTACCTGGGCGTGGAGATGATCGGCCTTACCGCCGGTGAAGCGCGCAACCCGCAAAAGACCATCCCGCAGGCCATCGGCTCGGTGTTCTGGCGCATCCTGCTGTTCTACGTCGGCGCGCTGTTCGTGATCCTGTCGCTGTACCCGTGGAACGAGATCGGCAGCCAGGGCAGCCCGTTCGTGATGACCTTCGAGCGCCTGGGCATCAAGACCGCAGCCGGCATCATCAACTTCGTGGTGATCACCGCGGCGCTGTCGTCGTGCAACGGCGGTATCTTCAGTACCGGGCGCATGCTCTACAGCCTGGCGCAGAACGGCCAGGCCCCGGCCAGCTTTGCGCGCACCTCGCGCAACGGCGTGCCGCGCAATGCACTGCTGCTGTCGATCGGCGCGCTGCTGCTGGGCGTGCTGGCCAACTACCTGGTACCTGAAAAGGTCTTCGTGTGGGTGACCTCGATCGCCACCTTCGGCGCGATCTGGACCTGGGTGATGATCCTGCTGGCGCAACTGCGCTTTCGCGCCGGGCTGAGCCAGGCCGAACGGGCCGCGCTCAAGTACCGCATGTGGCTGTGGCCGCTGAGTTCCTACCTGGCCCTGGCGTTCCTGATCCTGGTGGTCGGCCTGATGGCCTACTTCGAGGAAACCCGCGTGGCGCTGTTCATCGGCCCGGCGTTCCTGGTAATGCTGACGGTGCTGTACCACGTGTTCAAGCTGGCGCCCAAGGGCGACAGTGCAGCGGTGGCGGCATCCAGCGCATCCTGATGTACACAACCCCGGCCCAGGCCGGGGTTTTTGTGTGGCTGTACTGCCCCTTCGCCGGCAATGCCGGCTCCTGCAGGTGAGGAGTCGGCGACGCCGTTACGCCGCTTCGGCGTTGGGCTCGAAACTGTCTGCCCGCGCCATCTGCCACATCCGCGAGTAGAACTCGCCGTTCACCTCGCCGGTAAGCAGTTCACCCGGCTTGAGGAACACGTGCAGCTGCGAGAACAGCTTGATCTCGGTGGCCGACATGCGCCGCACCAGGTGCTTGGCCTCCAGCTGCGAGGGGTGATCCAGCCCGGCGGCGGCGAGCATCTCGGCCAGCGCCTTGAGCGTGTTGCGGTGGAAGCTGAACACCCGCTGCGCCTTGTCCGGCACCACCAGCGCCCGCTGGCGCAGGCCGTCCTGGGTGGCCACGCCGGTCGGGCACTTGTTGGTATGGCAGCTTTGCGACTGGATGCAGCCGATGGCGAACATGAAGCCGCGCGCCGAGTTGGCCCAGTCGGCACCGATGGCCAGCACGCTGGCGATATCGAACGCACTGACGATCTTGCCGCTGGCGCCCAGCTTGATCTTGTCGCGCAGGTTCAGCCCCACCAGGGTGTTGTGCACGAACAGCAGCCCTTCGCGCAGCGGCACGCCGATGTGGTCGGTGAACTCCACCGGCGCGGCGCCGGTGCCGCCTTCCTTGCCGTCGACCACGATGAAGTCGGGCAGGATGCCGGTCTCGAGCATGGCCTTGGCAATGCCCATGAACTCCCACGGGTGGCCCAGGCAGAACTTGAAGCCGACCGGCTTGCCGCCGGACAGCTCGCGCAGCTGGGCAATGAACTGCATCAGCTCGATGGGGGTGGAGAATGCGCTGTGGCGCGACGGCGAGATGCAGTCTTCGCCCATCATGATGCCGCGGGTGTCGGCGATTTCCTGGGTCACCTTGTGCTTGGGCAGGATGCCGCCGTGGCCGGGCTTGGCGCCCTGGCTCATCTTGATTTCGATCATGCGCACCTGCGGGCTGCTGGCCTGCTGCGCGAAGCGCTCGGGGTCGAAGCGACCGTCCGAGGTGCGGCAGCCGAAGTAGCCGCTGCCCAGTTCCCAGGTCAGGTCGCCGCCATGTTCGCGGTGGTAGGGGCTGATGCTGCCCTCGCCGGTGTCATGTGCGAAGTTGCCGAGCTTGGCACCCTGGTTGAGGGCGCGAATGGCGTTGGCGCTGAGCGAGCCGAAGCTCATGGCCGAGATGTTGAACACCGAGGCCGAATAGGGCTGGGTGCACTGCGGGCCGCCGACGATCACCCGAAAGCTCTCGGGGTCGCTGAGCGGTGCCGGGCGCATGGAGTGGCCGATGAACTCGAAGCCCGACTGGTAGACGTCGATCAGGGTGCCGAACGGCTTGTCGGCGGTTTCGTTCTTGGCCCGCGAGTACACCAGCGAGCGCTGGGCGCGGGAGAAGGGCAGCGCATCGCTGTCGGATTCGAGCAGGTACTGGCGGATTTCCGGGCGGATGCCCTCCACCAGGTAGCGGATATTGCCCAGGATCGGGTAGTTGCGCCGCACCGCATGGCGGCTCTGCAGCAGGTCGAACAGGCCCAGCAGGCTGAGCAGGCCGGTGACCAGGGTGAAGGGCCACAGCCAGTCGTGGTGCAGGAACGGCAGGCTGGCGAGGGTGAACACGACACACGCGGCGAAGAAGGCATAACGGCTGAGGAGGGAGAGGCTCATGCGGGTTCCTTTTGCAGGCAATCCAAGACCTTATATCGAATGGGGGATTGGATGCCAGTGAACCCATCAAGACAGCGTTGCGGCCTTCGCCGGCAATGCCGGCTCCTGCACACACCGCAAAGCTTCGGGATCAGTGATGGACATCGCGCACCACCCGCTCACGCAGCGCCGCATCCTCCTGCACCCAGTACTGCGCCTTGCCCGCCACCCGCGCCGCCACCGCCACGCCGTCGCGGTACACCACCCGGTTGCCGCTCACCGCTGCCACCTTGCTGCCGGGCAGCAAGGTGCCCACCAGGTTCAGCGGGTCGCTGGCACTCACCGCCACCAGGCTGCCATCCAGCGGGCGCCTGCGTACTTCGCGCAATACGCCGATGGCCTCGGGCAAGGCGAACTGTTCGCCGGCCAGCCCGCTGATGAAGCGACCGCCACGGATCTCGCCACGCGCCTCCAGGCGGTGCAACGTGCGCAGCAGGTCCCGCCAGCTCGGCAGCCAGTCGGCCTCGCGTTCGAGCAGCCGCCAGCACACCACGCCATAGCGGCGCAGCAAGGTCAGGGCCACCTGTTCCAGGGCGTCCTCGGCCGGCGTGCCGGCGCGGCGCAGCAATGCCCAGCGCCCGGCGTCCTCCATGCCGCCACTGAATGCCCCGCGACCACGCCGATGGCTGCGTGCCTGGCGCTTGCTGGCCGGGGTGATCAGTGCACGCAGGCCGGCAAAGCTGTCGGCACTGATCTGCCCGGCCGCCACCAGTTCCTGCAGGGCTGTCTCCAGCTCGCTGGGCAACAGGCGTGCCTCGTCGCGCAGTTCATCGAAAAACAGTGCGCCGTGCTCGCTGAGCGCGGCCAGTACACGTTGCGCGCGGGGCGACGGTGCCGGGGCGTCGTCGGTGGCGGCCAGTGCTCGCCACAACCCCAGCCGCGCCCGTGGTAGCAGCACGACAGGGGTGCTGCGCAGGGTACTGGCCGCAGCCTTGCCCGAAGGGGCCAGGCGAGCCCACACGAACTTGCCGGCCCGGCAGGCATCGTCCAGCCACTGCCCGCTGTAGTCGCGCAGCCGGCTCGGCAGCAGGTCGCTTTCCCAGGCCGAGGCCGCTGCGGCGAAGCCTTCCAGTTGGGTCAGCGCCTCGCCCAGCGCCGCCGGGCCCTCCAGCCGGGTGCCGGGCGAAAGGTGCTGCCAGTCGAACAGAAAGCGCATGAAGTCCTGCAGGCTGACCGGCTCGATTTCGCGGCGCAGGCGCTTGAGCGTGTAGCGGTGGATACGCGCCAGCAGGTGGCGTTCGCACCATTGTTCAGGGGGGTGGCCCGGGCTGAAGTGCCCGCGCATGACATAGCCCTCGGCTTCCAGGCGCAGCATGGCCTGCTCGACCTGTGAGGGGCTCAGGCACAGCGGCGCGCCGATCTCGCTGCTGGTCAGCGGGCCGAAGCCGCTCAGGCGCGCGCGCAGCAGTTCCACGGCAGCACTGTCGGCATCGATGGGCTGATCGAACCCGGGCAATGGGGTGGGCGCCGCTTGCGGGTACAGCGCCAGCAGCCACGGCAGGCGTTCGCGGGCCAGCCACAGGCCGCCACCCTGCGGCAGCTTCAGGTGGCAGGCGCGTGCGCCGGCGGCCAGTTGCTGCAGCCATGCCAGCCAGCCCGGGTTGGCCTGCACCTCGGCATCGCACACGGCCGCCAGGCTCATCAGTGCCTCGTGCATTTCGTCAGCGCCGCCTGGCAACGGCCAGGCCTCGGCACGCACTGCGGCAATCGCCTGCGGATCCAGTGCGCCCAGGTCGTCGGCACTTTGCGGGTCGCTCCAGCGCCGGTTGAGCACGGCCTGGGTGCGCCGCTCTTCCAGCGGTGCGTCATCGAGAAAGGCGTATGGACGTGCATTCAGGATCGCCGCCGCCAGGGGCGAAGGCGCCGGCAGGTCGCGGCAGATCAGGCGGATGCGCTTGTCTTCGATGCGCCGCAGCAGGTTCAGCCAGCCCTCGCAATCCATCGCCTCGTGCAGGCAGTCGTCGAGGGTCTGCTCCACCAGCGGGTGGTCGGGAATCTCGCGCTCGCCGACGATGTTTTCCAGGCACGCCAGCTGGTCGGGGAACACGGCAGCGGTGAGGTCTTCGCTTTTCATGCGCTGGATCTGCGGGGCGACCTTGCGCCCGCCGGCATAGCGCGGCAGTGCCAGCGACACCCCGGCGTTCCAGCGCCAGCGCACGCCGAACAGCGGCGCATCGAGCACGGCCTGGGTCAGCAGGTGCTCGGCACTGGCGCTGGAAATGTAGCGCCACACCTCTTCCAGGGCAAAACTGTGGCCGGCCGACAGCGACAGGATCAGCGCATCCTCGCTGGCTGCCGCCTGCAACTCGAAATTGAAGGTGCGACAGAAGCGCTTGCGCAGTGCCAGCCCCCAGGCGCGGTTGATGCGGCTGCCGAAGGGCGAGTGGATGATCAGTTGGGTACCGCCGGACTCATCGAAAAAGCGCTCCATGATCAGCGTGTCCTGCGAGGGCAGGGCGCCGAGGGCCTGGCGGGTGCGGGCCAGGTAGTCGAGCAGTTGCTCGGCGCTGTCCGCGTTCAGCCCGAGCGTGGCGTGCAGCCAGGTCAGCAGCGGTTGCAGCTGGCCGCCGCTGGCATCCAGGCGCTGGTCGATTTCGGCTTGCAGGCGTGCCACCGCGAAGGACAGCTCGTCGCTGCGCCCCGGCGCCTCGCCCAGCCAGAAGGGGATGGTCGGCGGTTGCCCGTGGGCATCCTCTACCCGTACCTTGCCGGCCTCCACGCGCAGGATGCGGTACGACGCGTTGCCCAGCTGGAAGATGTCGCCGGCGATGCTCTCCACCGCGAAGTCTTCGTTCACGCTGCCGATGTTCAAGGCCTGGGGTTCGAGCAGCACGCGGTAGTCGGCGTTGTCCGGTATCGCCCCGCCACTGGTCAGGGCAGCCAGCTGGCTGCCGCGCCTTCCACGCAACTGGGCACTGACCGCATCGCGGTGCAGGTACGCGCCGCGCACGCCCTGGCGCCCGCTGTAGCCTTCGGCGAGCATGCGCAGCAGGGCCTGGTAATGTGCCTGCTCCAGATTGGCGTAGGGCATCGCACAGGTGAGGCACGCAAACAGCGCCTGTTCGTCCCAGGGCTGGCAACTGACCTCGGCGACGATCTGCTGGGCCAGCACGTCCAGCGGTGCGTTGGGGATATGCAGCTCGTCCAGCTCGCCACGGCGCACGCAGTCGAGCAGGGCCACGCACTCGATCAGCTCGTCGCGGGTGGTGGCGAACACACGACCCTTGGGGGTGCCGTCCACCTGGTGGCCGGAGCGGCCAACCCTCTGCAGCAGCGCGGCAATCGAGCCAGGCGAGCCGATCTGGCACACCAGGTCGACCTCGCCGATGTCGATGCCCAGCTCCAGCGAGGCGGTGGCCACCAGCACCTGCAGCTCGCCGCGCTTGAGACGCTGCTCGGCGTCGAGGCGAAATTCCTTGGCCAGGCTGCCATGGTGCGCGGCCACCGCCTCGCGCCCCAGGCGCTCGCTCAGGTGGCGCGCCAGGCGCTCGGCCAGGCGCCGGGTGTTGACGAACACCAGGGTGGTGCGATGCTCGCGGGCCAGTTGCGCGAGGCGATCGTAGACCAGCTCCCACACATCGTTGGCCATCACCGCGCCCAGTGGCGCGCGCGGTACCTCGATGGCCAGGTCGCGCTGGCGCGCATGGCCGATATCCACCAGGGCGCAGGGGCGCTGATGGCCTACCAGGTACTGCGCCACCCGCTCGATCGGACGCTGGGTGGCCGACAGGCCGATGCGCCGCAACGGGCGCTGGCACAGCGCCTGCAGGCGTTCCAGGCTCAACGCCAGGTGGCTGCCGCGCTTGTTGCCGGCCACGGCGTGGATCTCGTCGACGATTACCGTGTGCACCGAGGCCAGGCCCTGACGCCCGGACGTCGAGCCGAGCAGCACGTACAGCGACTCGGGGGTGGTCACCAGGATATGCGGGGGCTGGCGGCGCATGGCCGCGCGTTCCTTCTGCGGGGTATCGCCGCTGCGCACTGCGGTGCGCAGGGTCGGCGTGGGCAGCCCGAGGGCGGCCAGTTCGGCGCTGATACCGGCCAGGGGGGCCTGCAGGTTGAGCTGGATGTCGTTGGACAGCGCCTTGAGCGGCGAGACGTACACCACCAGCGTCTGTTCGGGCAGCTCGCCGCCGGCGTGCAGGGCCTGGGTGAAGAGTTCGTCGAGGACCGCGAGGAACGCGGTGAGGGTCTTGCCGGAGCCGGTGGGGGCCGCCACCAGCAGCGATTGCCCGCTGCGGATCAGCGGCCACGCCTGGGCCTGGGCGGCGGTCACCGTGGCGAAACGGTGCTGGAACCAGGCACGGACGGCGGGGTGGAAGGCGTCGAGTACCGGGTGATTGCGGGCGGGCAGGTTCATGGGGTGTTTATGCGGCCGTTGCGCCCTGGTTGCAAGGGGCTTTCGTCAGGCTGCTGCGGCCGCTTCGCCGGCAAGGCCGGCTCCTACAAGGAATGCGCCGAACCTGTGGGAGCCGGCCTTGCCGGCGAAGCGCTCAGCAAGATTGAAAGCCCTGCGCCAGCATGTGATCCTAGCGCGCCTTCCCCGCCACGAGCCGCCTACCATGAGCAAAACCATCCGTATCGCCGCTGCCCTGTTGCTCGACGCTCAGGGCCGAACCCTGTTGGTACGCAAGCGCGGCACCCTGGCCTTCATGCAGCCTGGCGGCAAGATCGAACCCCACGAGCAACCCGTCGATGCCCTGGCCCGCGAGCTGTTCGAAGAGCTGGGCCTGCGCATCGACCCGCAGCAGGCGCAGTACCTGGGCCAGTTCAGCGCACCGGCGGCCAACGAGCCGGGTTTCGAAGTGCAGGCCGAGCTGTTTCAGTTGCACACCGACCTGACGCTTGAACCCGCAGCGGAAATCGAGGAAGCCTGCTGGGTCGACGCCCACCAGGTGGATCACCTCGAACTGGCGCCGCTGACCCGCGACCTGATCCTGCCGCTGCACCTGCAACGGGCCGCGCAATGATCCCGCTGCACGAATGGCTGCTGTTCAGCGGCGCCGCGCTGCTGATGGTACTGACCCCCGGGCCGAACATGATCTACCTGATCTCGCGCTCGATCTGCCAGGGCCGCATGGCCGGCGTGACGTCGCTGATCGGTGTGGTGGGCGGGTTTCTGGTGCACATGACGGCCGCAGCTGTGGGCCTCACCGCGTTGTTCATGGCCGTGCCGCTGGGTTACGACCTGCTGCGCTGGGCCGGTGCCGGCTACTTGCTGTGGATGGCCTGGCAGGCGGTCAAGCCGGGTGCGCGCTCGCCGTTCGAGCCCCGTGAGCTGGCCCCGGATTCACCGGCGCGGCTGGTGACGATGGGGTTTCTGACCAGCGTGCTGAACCCCAAGGTGGCGGTGTTCTACCTGTCGGTGCTGCCGCAGTTCATTTCGCCCGAGCACGGCTCGGTGCTGGCGCAGAGCCTGACCCTGGGCCTGACCCAGATCGGCGTGAGCTTCACCGTGAACCTGCTGATCGCACTGTTCGCCGCCGGCCTGTCGGCCTGGTTCGCGCGCTACCCGCTGTGGCTGATGTTGCAGCGCTACGTGATGGGCTTTGTGCTGGCGGCCCTTGCGCTGCGCCTGGTGCAGGAACAACGCAAACTGGCCTGATGCTTGCCGCTTGAACCTTCAGCGCACTGCACTGACCCCATCCAGGGTCGAGAACGAGGTGTCCTTGGCGGTCAGCAGAAAGTCGCGCATGTACGGTGCATCGAGCATGTCGCTGCGCACTGCGGCGTACAGCGTGGCGAACAGGCCCTTTTCACCCAGGCGCTTGCCCTTCACGTAGCCGCGCGAGCTGTACTCGTGCAGGGCCCAGTGCGGCATGCCGCATACCCCGCGTCCGCTGGCCACCAACTGCATCATCATCACCGTCAGCTCGGCGGTGCGTACCTGCCCGGGCTCGATGTCGGCAGGCTCCAGAAAGCGCGTGAAGATGTCCAGGCGGTCGCGTTCCACCGGGTAGGTGATCAGGGTTTCCGTGGCCAGGTCCTGCGGCACCACGTAGGGCCTGGAGGCCAGTACGTGCTGGTTGGCCACCGCCAGCATCGCCTCGTAGGTGAACAGCGGCACGTAGGTGATACCGGTCAGCTCCAGCGGGTCGGAGGTCACCACCAGGTCCAGGTCGCCACGGGCCAGGGCCGGCAGCGGGGCGAAGGCGAAGCCCGAGGCCAGGTCCAGCTCCACCTCTGGCCAGGCATCGCGGAACTGGTCGATGGTGGGCATCAGCCACTGGAAGCAGCTGTGGCACTCGATGGCCATGTGCAGGCGCCCGGCGGTGCCGCCGGCCAGGCGCGCAATGTCCCGTTCGGCGCCGCGCAGCAGCGGCAGGGTGGCATCGGCCAGTTGCAGCAGGCGCAGGCCGGCGCTGGTGAAGCGGATCGGCTTGGTCTTGCGGGTGAACAACTGCATGCCCAGGCGTTCTTCGAGTTCCTTGAACTGGTGGGACAACGCCGACTGAGTCAGGTGCAGGCGCTCGGCGGCCTCCACCAGGCTGTCGGCTTCGCGCAGGGCGTGCAGGGTCTTGAGGTGGCGAATTTCCAGCACCAGGGTGCTCCATGAACAGAATTTGATGGATGAGACAATTCGTTGAGTTTGTCTCATGTTGACGATGCTGTCGACCGCCCGGCAGTTGTCATCAAACGGTCACCGATCTGTGGCAGCGCGCCGGCATGAACTTCATCAGACTCGCGCTTTACTGGCGAACTGCACTCTGGTGTTTCTTTCATGCGGGCAATCCTGTTTCTGGTGGCGCTGTGCAGCGCCTTTTCTTCGTTCGCGGCGCCTCGCTGCGACATCACTTCAGCTATCCGATACGCCGAGGCGGGGCCGGTCAGCCTGGCCTATCAGAGCATCGGGCGTGACAGCGACCCGGCCCTGCTGTTGGTCATGGGCCTGGGCGGCCAGTTGATCCACTGGCCCGACGAGGTGGTACTTGCGCTGTGCCAGCAGGGCTTCAGGGTGATCCGCTACGACAACCGCGACGTCGGCCTGTCGCGCTGGAACCAGCCCCCCGCCCAGGCCAACCTGACGGTCGAGGCGCTGCGCTACCGGCTCGGCCTGCCGGTGGCGGCGCCCTACAGCCTGAGCGACATGGCCGCTGATGGCCTGGCGCTGATGGATGCGCTGCACGCGCAGCGCTTTCATGTGCTGGGGGTGAGCATGGGTGGAATGATTGCCCAGCACCTGGCGGCGATGGCGCCCGAGCGGGTCGAGAGCCTGACCCTGATCATGTCCAGTTCGGGGGCGCAGGGGCTGCCGGCGCCTGCGCCGGCGCTGGTTCGGCAGTTGGCCCGGCGCGGTGCGCCGAATCGCCAGGTGGCCCTGGAGCAGCAGGCCGACCTGCTGGCCGCGCTGGGCAGCCCGCAGGTGCAGGATGATCGCCAGGCCCTGTTGCAGCAGGCCGCCACCGCCTACGACCGGGCCTTCAACCCCGAAGGCGTGCAGCGCCAGGTCATGGCCATACTTGCCGAGCCCAGCCGTGTCGAGCTGCTCGACAACCTGCGGGTACCGGCCCTGGTGGTGCACGGCACGGCCGACCCGCTGTTGCCGGTGATGCACGGCGTGCACCTGGCCGCGCACATCCAGGGCAGCCAGCTACGCCTGATACCGGGCCTGGCGCACCGCTTCCAGGAGCCGTTCAAGGCCCCGCTGCTGGCGGCGGTACTGCCTTACCTGAAGGCGCACCGCGAAGAGCTGGGCCATCTGGCCCAACGCTAGTGCAGGCGCACCCACACGCTGACCAGCACGGTGGCGGCGATCAGCCAGGCCACCGCCGCCAGCGCCAGTGACAGCTCCAGGCGCAGGCGGTCGACCAGCACGTACAGCGCGGCCAGGTACACGAAGTAGGGGATGATCGACCACATGCCGAACACGATGGTGGCCTTCAGGTCCTCCAGCGAGCGGCCCTTGCCGATGATGTAGTGGGCAATCAGGGCAAAGGTGGGAAACAGCGGCACCAGCCCGGCCACGTAGTAATTGCGGGTCTTGGCCAGGGCCGCGATGATCAGCACCACCACGGCGCCCAGGCAGGCCTTGAGAATCATGTCCATCGAAACGCTCGCTCAGGCCAGGCCGTATTTTTTGACTTTGTCGAACAGGGTGGTCTTGGCCATGCCCAGCTCCTGGCTGGCCTGGCTGAGGTTGCCGCCGGTGCGCTGCAGGGCGTCGCTGAGCAGGTTGCGCTCGAAGGCCTCGACCGCCTCGGCAAAGCCCAGGCTCTGCGCCACATTGGCGCCGGCCTTCTTGAACGCCGGCAGGCCCAGGGCGTGGCGTTCTGCCACGTTGCGCAGCTCGCGCACGTTGCCCGGCCAGTCATGGGCCATCAGGCGCGACAGGGTCTGGCTGTCCAGCGGCGGTGCCTCGCGGTCGAAGCGCAGGGCCGACTGCTGCAGGAAGTGCTCGAACAGTTGCAGGATGTCTTCGCGGCGCTCGCGCAGCGGCGGCAGTTCCAGTGTCACCACGTTGAGGCGGTAGTACAGGTCGCTGCGAAACTGGCCGGTCTGGCCGAGGGCATCCAGGTCCGATTTGGTGGCGGCGATCACCCGGCAATCCACCGCAATGCTCTGGTTCGAACCCAGGCGTTCCAGGGTGCGCTCCTGCAGCACGCGCAGCAGCTTGATCTGCAGGTTGAGCGGCATGCTCTCGACTTCGTCGAGAAACAGCGTGCCGCCGTTGGCGTGCTCGATCTTGCCGATGCGGCGCTTGCCGGCACCCGTGAAGGCGTTGGCCTCGTGGCCGAAGATCTCGGTCTCGAACAGGTTCTCCGGCAGGCCGCCGCAGTTCAACGCCACGAAGGGCTGGCTCTGGCGCCGGCTGAAGTCGTGCAGGCAGCGCGCGACCAGCTCCTTGCCGGTGCCGGTCTCGCCCTCGATCAGCACGTTGGCCGAGGTATCGGCGACGTTGGCGATCAGCTCGCGCAAGTTCTGCATGGCCGGCGAGCGGCCGATGATGCGCCCCTCCAGGGTGCTGCGCTCGGCCAGCTGGCGGCGCAGCGAGAACACTTCGCGGGCCAGGCCGCGCTGTTCCAGCGCCCGGCGCACCACATCCACCAGGCGCTCCGGCGAGAAGGGCTTTTCCATGAAGTCGTAGGCGCCGTTGCGCATGGCGCCCACGGCCATGTCGATGTCGCCGTGGCCGGTGATCAGCACCACCGGCAGGCTCTTGTCGCGGGCCTTGAGGCGGCTGAGCAGTTCCAGGCCATCGATGCCCGGCAGGCGGATATCGCTGACCACGATGCCGGCGAAATCATCGCCGATGCGCTCCAGTGCCTGTTCGGCACTGCCGACGCCTTCGCAGGCGATATCTTCCAGGGCCAGCGCCTGCTGGCACCCGAGCAACACATGCGGATCGTCTTCGACGATCAGGACGGTAAGGGGCGATGGGGTCATAGGGACTCGGCAGGTTCAGTGGGGGCATCGACCAGCGGCAGGCTGAGCACGAACGCGGTACCGCCGCTGGCGGGGTGTTCGACGTTCAGGGTACCGCCGGCTGCAGCGGCGAGGCTGGCCGACAGGGTCAGGCCCAGGCCCAGGCCGTGCTCGCCCGGTTTGGTGGTGAAAAACGGTTCGAACAGGTGCTTGCGCGCTTCATCGTCGATGCCATGGCCGTTGTCGCGCACGCGCAGGCGGTACTTGTCGCCCACCAGCTCGCCTTCGAGCCAGAGTTGCGGCAGCGGCACCGCGGCCATGGCATCCAGGGCGTTGCCGATCAGGTTGACCAGGATCTGCTCCAGGCGGGTCTGGTCGATGGTCAGTTGCTGGTCGGCGTACTCGAGGTGCAGTTTCAGGTGACAGCCCTCGATGCGCGCATTGAGCAGTTGCAGGGCGGCGGTCACGGCCTTTTCCAGCGAGGCCTGGCCACGGTCGTCGCCGCGCCGGGCGAACGAGCGCAGGCTGGCGGTGATACGGCCCATGCGGTCGATCAGTTCGTTCATGGTCAGCAGGTTGGCGCTGGCGGTTTCCAGCGCACCGCGCTGCAGAAAGCGCACGGTGTTGCCCGACAGGGTGCGCAGCGCCGCCAGCGGCTGGTTCAGCTCATGGGCGATGCTGGTCGACATCTGCCCGATGGCCGCCAGCTTGCCGGCCTGCACCAGTTCGTCCTGGGCATGGCGCAGGGTCTGCTCGGCGTGCCGGCGTTCGCGGATCTGGCCCTTGAGGCGTTCGTTGCTGGCACGCAGGTCGGCGGTGCGCTCGGTAATCTTGCGTTCGAGCTGGTTGTTGGCTTCTTCCAGCGCCTCGCGGGCGGCCAGGCGGGTGGCGATCACCTTGCGTCGCTCGTTCCAGGCTATCAGCAGGATCGCCAGCAGGGCGAAGGCCACGGCCACCAGCACGCCCTGGATCATCGATTCGTGGCGCAGGTCCTGCAGCGGGGTCAGCAGGGTGAAGTGCCAGGGCGTGTCGCTCAGGCGCCGGGTCTGGGCCAGGTAGGTGACCTTGCGGTTGCTGTCGCCCAGTTCGGCATTGGCCGGAAAGGTCAGCTTCTCGACCCCGTCGGCGAGCTTCTCGCGCGCCAGCGGCTGCAGTTCGTTGAGCGGGAACCAGTAGTACTGCAGGCTGCGCGCCAGGCGCTCCTTGATTTCCGGGGTCAGCGGGCGCACCGACTTCAGCCGCCGCGCCGGGTCGCTGGAGAGGATGATGATGCCGTTCTCGTCGCTGACGAAGGCTTCCAGGCGGGCTCGCTGCCAGCGCTCTTCGAGGGCTTCCAGGCGCACCTTGATCACCGCCACGCCGATGATCTTGCCGTGTTCCTCCAGGCCATGGGCCAGGTAGTAGCCAGGTTCGCCGGTGGTGCTGCCGATGCCGTAGAAGCGCCCGGGCTGGCCGCGCACGGCATTCTGGAAATAGGCACGGAACGAGAGGTCTTCGCCCAGGTAGCTGTCGACGTCGCGCCAGTTGCTGGTGGCCTGCACCCGGCCGGTGGTGTCGAGCACATAGATGGCGCGGCTGCGGCTGCGCCGGTTGAGCCCTTCGAGGTATTCGTTGACCGCCTGGCGCTGGTCGCCATCGGTGGAGTTCAGCAGGCTGGAGACGCTGTCTTCGAGTTCCAGCAGGCTGGGCAGGTAGGTGTACTTGCTGATCTCGCTCTCGACCGCGCGGGCATGCAGTTCAAGCTGACGCTCGCCGGTCTCGCTGAGGGTGCGGATGCCGTTGTGCTCGCTGATCAGGTAGCCGATCACACCCAGGCCGATCATCAGCAGCAGGACCAGTGGGGGCAGGAACAGGTGGCGGATCAGGCGAGGTTTCACGGCAAGGTCAGGCTTGGCTGGGCGAAAGAGCGTGGGATCGCATTTCATCACAGTGGCCTTGTCACGACCAGCGCCCTCTGCCCGGCGTGGGCCGGGCAGGGGCACCGGGCGGCATCAGTGCTGCAGGATCTTGCTGAGGAAGTGCTGGGTACGCTCGTCGCGCACGCTCTGGTCACCGAAGAACTCTTCCTTGGTGCAGTCTTCGATGATGTTGCCCTTGTCCATGAAGATCACCCGGTTGGCCACCTTGCGCGCAAAGCCCATTTCGTGGGTCACGCACATCATGGTCATGCCTTCGTGGGCCAGTTGCACCATCACGTCGAGTACCTCGCTGACCATTTCCGGGTCCAGGGCCGAGGTGGGTTCGTCGAACAGCATCACGATCGGGTCCATGGCCAGGGCGCGGGCGATGGCCACGCGCTGCTGCTGGCCGCCGGAGAGCTGGCCGGGGTGCTTGTGCGCATGGGCCGACAGGCCGACGCGCTCGAGCAGTTGCAGGCCCTTCTTGGTGGCTTCTTCCTTGCTGCGGCCCAGCACCTTGATCTGCGCGATGGTCAGGTTCTCGGTGATGGTCAGGTGCGGGAACAGTTCGAAGTGCTGGAACACCATGCCGACCCGCGAGCGCAGCTTGGGCAGGTTGGTCTTGGGGTCGGCGATCGAGGTGCCGTCGACCACGATGTCGCCCTTCTGGAACGGTTCCAGCGCGTTGACGCACTTGATCAGGGTGGATTTGCCCGAGCCAGACGGCCCGCACACCACCACCACTTCGCCTTTCTTGACCTCGGTGCTGCAGTCGGTCAGAACCTGGAAATCGCCGTACCACTTGTTGACGTTCTTGATGGAAATCATACGGTTATCCTTTTCTGCAGACGCTTGACCAGGAAGGAAGCGGAGAAGCTGATGACAAAGTACACGGCGCCGGCAAACAGCAGGAACTCGTTGGAGCGCCCGATGATGTCGCCACTGGCCCGTGCCGAGTTGAGGAAGTCCACCAGGCCCACGGTGTAGACCAGCGAGGTGTCCTGGAACAGGATGATGCTCTGCTGCAGCAGCAGCGGGGTCATCTTGCGAAATGCCTGGGGCAGGATGATCAGGCGCATGGTCTGCGCGTAGTTCATGCCCAGTGCCTGGGCAGCCGCCATCTGGCCCTTGGAGATCGACTGCACGCCGGCCCGCACGATTTCGCAGAAGTACGCCGCCTCGAACATCATGAATGCCACGACGCAGGAGGTGAACGCACCCACCGGGGTGTCTTCGCCGGTGATCCAGCGCAGCACGAACGGTACCGCCAGGTAGAACCAGGTGATCACCAGCAGCAGCGGGATGGAGCGAAAGTAGTTCACGTAGGCGCCGGCCAGGCGCGACAGCAGCTTGCTCGACGACAACCGCATCAGTGCCAGCACGGTACCCAGCGCGATGCCGCCAATGATGCCCATGAGCATCAGTTGCAGGGTCATCTTCATGCCGTTCCACAGGCCCGGCAGGGCTGGCACGATTCCACTGAAATCCATGTCCATTATTTACCCCCCACGGAGATCAGGCCCGGCACCGCGACTTTCTTCTCGACCAGGCGCATCAGCAGCATCAGCCCCATGTTCAGGGTGAAGTAGATCAGCGTGGCCAGGGTGAAGGCCTCGAACAGGTTGGCCGAGAACTCGGCGGTCTGCTTGGTCTGTGCCAGCAGTTCCATCAGGCCGATCAGCGACGCCACCGAGGAGTTCTTGAACACGTTCAGGAATTCGGAGGTAAGCGGCGGAATGATGATCCGGTAGGCTTGCGGCAGCAGCACGTTGTTGTAGATCTGCGGCAGGCTGAAGCCCATGGCGCGGGCAGCGGCTTCCTGGCCACGGGGCAGCGCCTGGATGCCGGTGCGCACCTGCTCGCACACCCGTGCAGCGGTGAACAGCCCCAGGCAGATGACCACGCTGATCAGCGCCGAGGTGGTCGGGTTGAGGTCCTGCTTGTACCACTCCTGCAGGCCTTCGGGCAGCAGGTCGGGTACCAGGAAGTACCAGATGAACAGCTGCACCAGCAGCGGCACATTGCGAAACAGTTCCACGTAGCACGTGGCGATACCCGACACCAGACGGTTCGGTACGGTACGCATGACGCCGAGCACCGAGCCCAGCAGCAGCGCAATGATCCAGGCGGCAACGGCGATCAGGATGGTCCAGCCCAGGCCGGTGATATACCAGTCCAGGTAGGTCTCGCTGCCAACGCCGGTGGACTTGAAAAAAACGCCCCAGTCCCAGTTGTAATTCATCGGGGTCTCCCCTCAGATCGGTTGTTTCACGGGCACCTTCGAGCATCCGGGGGCGCTGGGCGCCCTCGGATGAAAGGTTAGACACTAACTAGCTGGGGGTCAGGACTTCTTTTCGTCTGCAGCTTTGTCGGTAGGATTGGCGATCAGCGCCTTGAGCTCGTCGCTCATGGGGAACATCAGGTTCAGGCCTTTAGGCGGGATTGGCTGGTTGAACCACTTGTCGTAGATCTTGTTGATCTCACCCGACTTGTACAGGGCGACGATGGCGTCATCGACCGCTTTCTTGAACGGGGCATCGCCCTTGCGCACCATGCAGCCGTAGATTTCATAGGACTGCGGGGTACCGGTCACGGCCCAGTCGGTCGGCTTCTTGGCCTTGGCCATTTCGCCGGCGAGCAGGGCGTCGTCCATCATGAAGGCGACGGCGCGGCCGGACTCGAGCATCTGGAACGACTCGCCGTGGTCCTTGGCGGAGATGACGTTCATCTTCATCTGCTTGTCGGCGTTCATCGACTTGAGGATGCGCTCGGATGTGGTACCGGCGGTGGTCACCACGTTCTTACCGGCCAGGTCCGGGAAGTCCTTGTAGGAGGAATCCTTTTTGGACAGCAGGCGGGTACCGATCTCGAAGATGCCGACCGAGAAGTCGACCTGTTGCTGGCGCTCGAGGTTGTTGGTGGTGGAACCGCACTCGACGTCAACGGTGCCGTTCTGCACCAGCGGGATGCGGGTCTGCGAGGTGACCAGGTTGTATTTGACCTTCAGGTCCGGCTTGTTCAGGTCCTTTTTCAGGGCCTCGACGATAGCCAGCTGGATGTCGTGGGAGTAACCGACGGGTTTGCCCGAAGCGTCGGCGATGTAGGAGAACGGGATGGAAGCGTCGCGGTGCCCCAGGGTAATGGTGCCCGAGTCGTTGATTTTCTTCAGGGTGCCGGTCAGTTCGGCGGCAAGGGCCGGCGTGCTGATCAAAGCGGTCGCCATGGCGGCGCCCAACAGATGGGGAACGATACGCATCAAATTTTCCTCGACGTTGTTTTTCTTATTGAGCCGTTGGCGGGCTCTTTCGTTCAGCGAACACAGCAATGAAGCGGTTGCGCATTCGGGTACTGAGTGTAGAGCATGACTCATGCCAAACTCTGATTTTGATCATAACCCCATGCAAATAGCGGCGGCGGGCATTTTTTGCCGGGGTATGGCGGGGGAGGGATGTCCGGGTTTCCGATTAAGGGCCAATGGATCGTTCGGGAAACCGAACAGATAGTCCTTTGTTGGCCTCATCGCGGGTCAAACCCGCTCCCACTGGTTTGGTGACCTTGTGGGAGCAGGCTTGACCCGCGATGCGATTTTGCGGTGTCAGGCTGCCTGAATACGCCCGCGGCTCAGTTCTACCCGTTGCAGGTAAACCCGCAGAGCCTGTTGTTCGGCCGGGCTGGTGAAAAGCCCCAGCTTGGTGCGCCGCAGCAGGATATCGTCGGCGCTGACCGCCCATTCCTCGCTGCACAGGTAATCCACCTCGCGGGTGAACAACCCGCCACCAATCGCATCGCCCAGGTCGTCCGGGCCCTGGACGCCCTCGAGCAGGCGCCATACGCGGCTGCCGTAGGTCAGCGCCCAGCGCTTGGCGATATCCGCTGGCAGCCAGCCGAAGCGCGCGAGAATCTCGTCGCACAGCGCCTGCGGCGTGGTCATCTGTTCACCGCCCGGCAGGCTGGAGGTGGCGGTCCAGCTACCGGTCATCTGGGTGAAGTACGGCGCCAGCTCGGCCATGGCCGACTCGGCCAGCTTGCGGTAGGTGGTCAGCTTGCCGCCGAACACCGACAGCAGCGGCGCCTCGCCGGCAGACGCCGACAGGGCCAGGGTGTAGTCGCGGGTGACCGCCGAGGGGTTGTCCGACTCGTCGTTGCACAACGGGCGCACACCGGAATAGGTGCTGAGGATGTCGGCGCGGCCCAGCTGGTGGTTGAAGTGCGCGTTCACAACCTTGAGCAGGTAGTCGGTCTCGGCCTCGGTGATGCTCACCTGGGCCGGGTCGCCGCTGTACTCGCGGTCGGTGGTGCCGATCAGGGTGAAGCGCTCCAGGTACGGGATGGCGAACACGATGCGCTGGTCTTCGTTCTGCAGGATGTAGGCATGCTCGCCCTCGTACAGCCGGGGCACGATCAGGTGGCTGCCCTGAATCAGGCGAATGCCGTAGGGCGCCTCCAGCTTGAGGTCGTCCTTGATGAACCTGGCCACCCACGGGCCGGCCGCGTTCACCAGCGCGCGGGCCTGGATGGTCTGCTGGCTGCCGTCGGCGCGTTCGAGCTGCACGTTCCACAGCTTGCCCACGCGCCGTGCGCTGACGCAGCGGGTACGGGTGAGGATGTGCGCACCCAGTTCACGCGCGGCCATGGCGTTGAGCACCACCAGGCGGGCGTCGTCCACTGCGCAGTCGGCGTATTCGAAACCGCGGGTGATGGCCGGCTTGAGCGGGTTGCCCGGGCCGAAGCGCAAGCTGCGCGAGGCGCCCAGCTGCTTGCGCTTGCCCAGATGGTCATACAGGAACAGGCCGGCGCGGATCATCCAGGCTGGACGCAGGTGCGGCTGGTGCGGCAACACGAAGCGCATCGGCTTGACGATATGCGGCGCCTTGGCCAGCAGCACTTCGCGTTCTGCCAGCGCTTCGCGCACCAGGCGGAACTCGTAGTGCTCCAGATAGCGCAGGCCACCGTGGATCAGCTTGCTGCTGGCCGAGGACGTATGGCTGGCCAGGTCATCCTTTTCGCAGAGCAGTACCGACAGGCCGCGCCCGGCTGCATCGGTGGCGATACCGACGCCGTTGATGCCGCCACCGATCACGGCAACGTCATAGATTTCGGCAAGGGCGGGCGATGGCGAGCTGGACTGGGACACGAGGCGGCCTCTGGTTTCTATCGAATATGAACATTAATGTTCGTTTGCGAAAATGGTAGCGCAACAAAATGGCGCCCGCCAGTCGCTTTCAATAGAAAATACTGATCGGATGACAAATAAATGAAAAATTATGAACATTCGAGCGGCCCCCGTTGCGAGGGCCGCGATGGCGCTACACCACGTCCAGGCGGATCTTGTGCTGGTTGAGCAACTGGGCGAGGGCGGCGACGGGAGGCTGGTCGGTCACCAGGCAGTCGATCAGGCTGATCGAGCCCAGGCGCACCATGGCGTTGCGCCCGAACTTGCTGGAGTCGGCGGCGAGGATCACCTGGCGCGCATTGGCGATGATGGCCTGGGACACGCGCACTTCCTGGTAATCGAAGTCGAGCAGGCTGCCGTCTTCATCGATGCCGCTGATGCCGACCAGGGCGAAGTCGACCTTGAACTGGTTGATGAAGTCGACGCTGGCCTGGCCGACCACACCACCATCGCGGCGCACGTTGCCGCCGGCCAGCAGTACTTCGAAATCGTCCTTGGCGCTGAGGATGGAGGCCACATGCAGGTTGTTGGTGATGATCTTCAGGTGGTTGTGGTTGAGCAGAGCGCGGGCGATGGACTCGGTGGTGGTGCCGATGTTGATGAACAGCGAGGCGTGATCGGGGATCTGCGCGGCGATGGCTTCGGCGATACGCTGCTTTTCGTCGCGCATCTGGTCGGCACGCATGGCGTAGGCGGTGTTCTCGATGCTCGAGTCATAGGCCGCGCCACCGTGATAGCGGCGCAGCAGGTTCACTTCGGCCAGCTGGTTGATGTCACGGCGGATGGTTTGCGGGGTTACAACGAACAGCTGCGCCATTTCCTCGATACTGACATAGCCGCGTTCGCGGACCAGCTCGAGAATTTGTTGTTGGCGAGGGGGCAGATTCATGGGCGGTCCTTTTGGGCTGCCGGGCAAATCTGCATGATGCCGCAGGATGGGGGCGGGGGCCAGCGCGGGGCTGGCTGAAACGATCCTGTGGGCGCCTCGCCAGCAAGGCTGGCGCCTACAGTGTAGGAGTCAGCCTTGCTGGCGAAGAAGCCTGCGCAGGTTTTATTCCTCGTGCGGTTCCCAGTCGCGGGTACGGTCCACCGCCTTCAGCCAGCCGGCGTACAGCTTCTCTTTCTGCGCCTCCTCCAACTGCGGGGTGAACTCGCGCTCGATGATGGCCTTGCCGCGCAGCTCGTCCAGCCCGCTCCAGAAGCCACATGCCAGGCCGGCCAGGTAGGCGGCGCCGAGCGCAGTGGTTTCGCGCATCTGCGGGCGTTCCACGCAGGTGCCGAGAATGTCGGCCTGGAACTGCATCAGGAAGTTGTTGGCCACCGCGCCACCGTCCACGCGCAGTGCGCTCAGGCGCTCGCCGCAATCCTGCTGCATGGCGTCGAGCACGTCGCGGGTCTGATAGGCGATCGACTCCAGCGCGGCGCGGATGATGTGGTCGACCTTGACCCCGCGGGTCAGGCCGAACAGGGCGCCGCGCGCGTACGGGTCCCAGTACGGCGCACCCAGGCCGGTGAATGCCGGCACCAGGTACACGCCGTTGCTGTCCTTGACCTTGCTGGCGAAGTACTCGGTGTCGTGGGCGTCGTTGACGATCTTCAGCTCGTCACGCAGCCACTGCACGGTTGAACCGCCGTTGAACACCGCGCCTTCCAGGGCATAGGCCACTTCGCCGCGCGGGCCGCAGGCAATGGTGGTGAGCAGGCCATGGGACGACTGCACGGCCTTGTCGCCGGTGTTCATCAGCAGGAAGCAGCCGGTGCCATAGGTGTTCTTGGCCTGGCCCGGCTCCACGCACATCTGGCCGAACAGCGCAGCCTGCTGGTCGCCGGCGATGCCGGCAATGGCGATGCCGCTCTTGGTGTGGCCGTAGACCTCTGACGACGAGCGTACCTGGGGCAGCATCTGCTTCGGGATGCCCAGCACCTGCAGCATCTTCTCGTCCCATTCCAGGGTGTGGATGTTGAACATCAGGGTTCGCGAGGCGTTGGTGTAGTCGGTGACATGCACCTTGCCGCCGGAGAACTTCCAGATCAGCCAGGTATCCACGGTGCCGAACAGCAGCTCGCCGCGTTCGGCGCGCTCACGCACGCCGTCGACGTTGTCCAGGATCCACTTGAGCTTGGTGCCCGAGAAGTACGGGTCGGTGACCAGGCCGGTGGTTTCGCGAATGTAGTCCGCGTGGCCGTCACGCTTGAGCTGCTCGCAGATCTCGGTGCTGCGTCGGCACTGCCAGACGATGGCGTTGTACACCGGGCGACCGGTTTCGCGGTCCCACACCACGGTGGTCTCGCGCTGGTTGGTGATGCCGATGGCCGCCACCTGGTCGTGGCTCAGGCCCGCCTGGGCCAGTGCTTCGACCATGGTCGCGCTCTGGGTGGCGAAGATCTCCATCGGGTCATGCTCGACCCAGCCGGCCTGGGGGTAATGCTGGGCGAACTCGCGCTGCGAGGTGCCGACCACGTTGGCGTCACGGTCGAAGATGATCGCGCGTGAACTGGTCGTGCCCTGGTCCAGGGCAATGATGTAGTGCTTGTTCGGGGTGTCGGTCATGGTGTGGGCCTTGCACTCGAAAAGGTGGAAGTCGGGGCAGGGCGAGCCTGGCTCGCCGGTTCGGCATCAGGAGGCCTGGGTCTTGCCCCGAGCGTTGTCGTCGGTCTGGGCGTTCGCGCCGTCTGCCGTGGGCAGGTTGCGCGCGATCACGCCGCGATACAGGGCGGCACCCACGCTTGCACCTATGATCGGCGCAATGATGGGAACCAGGAAATAGGGAATGTCACGTGCGCCAGTAAAGGCCACGTTGCCCCAGCCGGCCAGGAAGGTCATGAGCTTGGGACCGAAGTCGCGCGCCGGGTTCATCGCAAAGCCGGTCAGCGGGCCCATGGCACTGCCGATCACCGCGATCAGCAGGCCGATCAGCAGTGGTGCCAGTGCGCCCCGGGGCAGGCCGTTGCTGTCGTCGGCAAGGGCCATGATCACCGCCATCAGGATGGCCGTGATCACGGCCTCCACCAGAAATGCCTGGCCGGTGGACAGCAACGGGTGCGGATAGGTGGAGAACACCGAGGCCAGCTCCAGGCTGGCGGTGCTGCCGCGCACCATGGCGTGGGTCTGTTCGTAATCGAAGAACAGGTTGCTGTACAGGGTGTATACCAGCGCCGCGCCGCAGAAGGCACCGGCCACCTGGGCGACGATGTAGAACGGCAGCTTGCGCTTTTCGAAGCCGCTGAACAGGCTCAGGGCGATGCTCACGGCCGGGTTCAGGTGTGCACCCGACACCCCGGCGGTGAAGTAGATCGCCATGCTGACCCCCACGCCCCAGATGATGCTGATTTCCCACAGGCCGAAGCTGGCGCCCGCGACCTTGAGTGCCGCGACGCAGCCGGTACCGAAAAAGATGAGCAATGCGGTGCCGAGGAATTCGGCCATGCATTGGGCAGACAGCGTTGGTTGTCGTAGAGCAGTCGTCATTCGTGACCTCGGTTCTTGTTGTTGTGAGGCGCGTGTGCGCTCGACAAAAACCCGAGCAGAATCCCCATTCTGGTCGGGTTGACGGCAGAACTGCACGGTATTGGGGCAGTTCGATATTCAGAATCGAAAAAATATAGACAAGAAACGCTGATGTCAAAGGTCGAAAGTGAACTGCCATTCATATTCTGACTGCCGGTGGCTCAGGTGGTGTCGGTGGCAACCGGGCGGGTAATGGTTGGCTCCGGCGTTTTGCCCTAAAGTAGCCAGCGACTGGAGACCGATCACCCTGCCTGGAGCCCTGCATGACCCCCGCCCTGGATTTGCTCAAGAAAGCCCGCGCCGAACACCGCATCCACAGTTATGAACACGACCCCAAGGCGGCTTCCTACGGCCTGGAAGCCGCCGAGAAGCTCAACCTGGAGCCAGCGCGGGTGTTCAAGACGCTGCTGGCCAGCACCGAGAAGGGCGAGTTGCTGGTGGCGGTGGTGCCGGTGGTGGGCAGCCTGGACCTCAAGGCCCTGGCCCATGCGGCGGGTGCAAAGAAGTGCGAAATGGCCGACCCGATGGCCGCACAGCGTTCCACCGGGTACCTGGTGGGCGGGATCAGCCCGCTGGGGCAGAAGAAGCGCCTGCGCACCTTCATCGATGCTTCGGCGCAGCAGTTCGAAACCATTCATGTCAGCGCCGGGCGGCGCGGGCTGGAGGTGGAACTGGCGGCGGCGGTGCTGGCCGAGCACACCCGGGGCAGCTTTGCGGCGATCGGCCGCGAGTAGCATCTGTATCCTCCAAATCCGGCCATTCTGTATATGGAAGCGCGAGCGCCCGGGCAGGCATGCTCGCTGCCTTCCCATGCAGGAGCCAACCCATGCAGCTTGAATTTCACCAGGTCGATGCCTTCAGTTCCCAACCCTTCAGCGGCAACCCGGCGATGGTGTATCGCCTGGAGCAATGGCTGCCCGATGAACTGATGCAAAAAATTGCGGCCGAGCACAACCTGGCCGAAACCGCATTCGTCGTGCGCGAGGCGCAGCGCTGGCGCATCCGCTGGTTCACGCCCTCCACCGAAGTGCCGCTGTGCGGGCATGCGACCCTGGCCAGCGCGCATGTGCTGTTCGAGGTGTATGGGGAAGATGCCGAGTGCCTGGCGTTCGACAGCCGTTCGGGGCCGCTGACCGTGAGCCGCGAGGCGGGGCGCCTGGTGCTGGACTTCCCGCGCTACGACCCGCAGCCGCTGGCCGAGCTGCCGCCGGTGGCGCAGGCGCTGGGGTGCCCGGTGGTCGAGGTGTGGCAGACCAATGAACTGTTCGTGGTGCTCGAAAGCGAACAGGCGGTGCGGGATTGTCGCCCTGACATGGCGGCGCTGGTGCCGTTGCCGGGGCTGGGCGTGATTGTCACGGCGCCAGGGCGCGAGCATGATTTTGTGTCGCGCTATTTTGCGCCGGGGATCGGTATCCCTGAAGACCCGGTGACCGGCTCCACGCACTGCTCGCTGATCCCTTACTGGGCGCAGCGCCTGGGCAAGGATGAGCTGCACGCGGTGCAGTGTTCCGCGCGGGGTGGGGAGCTGTTCTGCCGCCTGGAAGGGGCGCGGGTGAAGATTGGCGGGTATGCGACGCGGGTGGCGAGCGGGACGTTGTTCCTCTAGCGGCCCTTTTCGCCAGCAAGGCTGGTTCCTACAGTAGGCCAGGCAATTTCCTGTAGGAGCCAGCCTTGCTGGCGAAGCGTTATCAGAGCGCCGCGCTGTAGCGTCGCACGCCGTTCTCCGCCACCGGCAGTTGTGCCGGCACCGTGCCGGCCACCGGGAACAGCACCAGGTGGTCCGCCGCCACTTCAATGCCCACCTCGCCGCCGACCTGATGGTCGATATGGCTCGGGAAGATCGCTTCGAGCTGGCTGCCGGTACCCAGTTGCAGGCGGTACAGGGTGGACGCACCGAGGAAGCTCTTGCCGACGATGCTTGCCTTCAAGGCACTGTGGGGCGCATGCACGATGTCGTCCGGGCGCAGCAGCACATCCACCGCGCTGCCCTGGGGCAGGGTGTAGGCCCGATTGCCGCGCAGCTCGCCCAGTTCGGTCTGCACCGATTCGGGGCTGGTCAGCTGGCCACGGATGAAATAGCCCTGGCCGATAAAGCTGGCCACGAACGGCGTGAACGGTTCGTGGTAGAGGTTGTACGGGGTGTCCCACTGCTCCAGGCGGCCTTCCTTGAACACGCCCACATGGTCGCTGACGGCAAAGGCCTCTTCCTGGTCATGGGTGACCAGGATCGCGCTGGTGCCGCGACTCTTGAGGATGTCACGCACCTCATGACTGAGGCGTCGGCGCAGTTCCACGTCGAGGTTGGAGAACGGCTCGTCCAGCAGCAGCAGTTGCGGCTCGGGTGCCAGGGCACGGGCCAGGGCCACACGCTGTTGCTGGCCGCCGGACAGCTCATGCGGGTAGCGCCCGCCAAGCTTGTCCAGCTTCACCAGCTCGAGCATTTCATCGACCACCTGGCGCTGGCGCGGGTGCTTGCCGATGCCGAACGCGATGTTCTCGGCCACGGTCAGGTGCGGGAACAGCGCGTAGTCCTGAAACACCATGCCGATGCGGCGCTTCTCCGGGGCCAGGGTGAAGCCGGCCTTGGAGATGACTTCGCCCGCCAGGCTGATCTCGCCCTCGTGCACCGGCTCGAAACCGGCGATGGCGCGCAGCGTGGTGGTCTTGCCGCACCCCGAGGAACCCAGCAGGCAACCGATGTCGCCGGCGTTGAGGTGCAGGTTGAGGTTCTGGACGATGCGCTGCTCGCCATAGCCGCAGGCGAGGTCGCGCAGGTTAAGCAGTAGAGGTTGACTCATGCGTGGTGATAGGCCGGTTCGACAAGATATTCGAGAAGCGCCTTCTGTGCATGCAAGCGGTTTTCGGCCTGGTCCCAGGCGACCGAACGGGGGTCGTCGAGCAGGTCCAGGCTGATTTCCTCACCACGGTGGGCGGGCAGGCAGTGCATGAACAGGGCATCCGCAGCCGCCAGGTCGAGCAGTTCGCGGTTGACCTGGTAAGGCGCAAACAGCGCCAGGCGCCGTGCAGTTTCCTCCTCCTGGCCCATGGAAGTCCAGACATCGGTGCTCACCAGGTGTGCACCGCGCACGGCGTCCTTGGGGTCGCGCACGATCTGCACGCGCTCGCCGGCCTGGGCCACGAACGCCGGGTTGGGCTCATAGCCCTCGGGGCAGGCGATGCGCAGCTGGAAATCGAACTGGATGGCCGCTTCTATATAGCTGTTGCACATGTTGTTGCCATCGCCCACCCAGGCCACGGTCTTGCCCTGGATCGAGCCGCGGTGTTCGAGGAAGGTCTGCATGTCGGCCAGCAGCTGGCACGGGTGCAGGTCGTCGGACAGGCCGTTGATCACCGGTACCCGCGAATTGGCGGCGAACTCGGTGAGCGTGCTGTGGGCAAATGTACGGATCATCACCGCGTCGAGCATGCGCGACATGACGATGGCGCAGTCACCGATCGGCTCGCCACGGCCCAGCTGGGTGTCGCGTGGCGACAGGAAGATGGCCTGGCCACCGAGCTGGATCATGCCGGCTTCGAACGACAGCCGGGTACGCGTGGACGACTTTTCGAAAATCATGCCCAGCACGCGGTTTTTCAGGGGTTCGAAGAGTACGCCGCGGTTACGCAGGTCCTTCAGCTCGATCCCTCGGCGGATCACACTGACCAGTTCTTCGGCGGTGAAATCCATCAGGGAGAGAAAGTGCCTAGCGCTCATCATTGACTACCTTTTTGCAACAGACCGCAGATCATCAAAAGCCGGTTTTCGAAAACAACGGAAGTGACCTGCGGCGAAAGCCGCACGGGGCGACGAAATAGGGAAAGGCGCAATACTATAATTAAATGTCGCGTCTTACCAAGTGGGGGCTGCGAACTCGACGTTGCCGAATGTGTTGCAAGCCGTTGGGTGACGCTTTTTATTGGGCCGGACAGGCTTTGTACACTGCCCGCCGAGGCCTTTGCAACGCATGCGCGGTACAGGTGCCAGCGCGCCGCGACCATCGCCTTGCCTGATGCCGGGCGATTCACGCCACGAACGTCACTGGCGAGAGGGGCGGGGCAGGGCCATAGTCGAGGTCGCTAATCAGACCCACAACAAGAGGCGGCCATGAGCAAAAGCGTGCATCACCGTGCCTGTCATCTGTGCGAAGCCATCTGCGGCCTGACCCTGGAAGTGGCCCATGAGCCTGGGCAGGCGCCGCGCATCACGTCGATCAAGGGCGATGCGCTGGACACCTTCAGCCGTGGCCATATCTGTCCCAAGGCCGTTGCGTTGCAGGACATCCAGAACGATCCGGACCGCCTGCGTACTCCCATGCGCCGCATCGGCGAGCAATGGCAGGCCATCGGCTGGGACGAGGCGTTCGCGCTGGCCGCCCGGAAGCTCTGGGCCCTGCAGCAGCGCCATGGTCAGAATGCGGTGGCGGTGTACCAGGGCAACCCCAGCGTGCACAACTACGGCCTGATGACCCACAGCAACTATTTCCTGGGCCTGCTCAAGACGCGCAACCGCTTTTCCGCGACCTCGGTCGACCAGTTGCCGCAGCACCTGACCAGCTACCTGATGTACGGCCATGGCCTGCTGTTGCCGATTGCGGACATCGACCATACCGACTTCATGCTGATTCTGGGCGGCAACCCCTTGGCTTCCAACGGCAGCATCATGACTGTGCCCGATGTCGAAAAGCGCCTCAAGGCCCTGCAGGCACGGGGCGGCAAGCTGGTGGTGGTCGACCCGCGGCGCAGCGAGACCGCGGCCATGGCCGACCGACACCTGTTCGTGCGCCCAGGCACTGATGCGGCGCTGCTGTGCGGGCTGCTCAACACCCTGTTCGAGGAAGGCCTGAGCCGTACCACGCACCTGCCGGTGGCCGGGCTGGGCGCGGTGCGCGAGGCAATCGCGCCATTCACAGCCGAAGCCATGGGCCCGCGCTGTGGCATCGAGGCCGAGCAGATCCGCCAGTTGGCCCGTGACTTCGCCGCCGCCGACAAGGCCGTGTGCTATGGGCGCATGGGCATCTCGACCCAGGCTTTCGGCACCCTGTGCCATTGGCTGGTGCAGATGATCAACCTGGTCAGTGGCAATCTGGATCGGGTCGGCGGCGCCTTGTGCACCCAGCCGGCAGTGGACCTGGTGGCCAGTACCAGCGGCGGGCATTTCAACGCCTGGCAGAGCCGTGTGTCGGGCCTGCCCGAGTACGCAGGCGAGCTGCCGGTGGCGGCACTGGCCGAAGAGATGCTATGCGAGGGCGAAGGGCAGGTGCGTGCACTCGTCACCGTGGCCGGCAACCCGGTGCTCTCCACGCCCAATGGACGGCAGCTGGAGCAGGCGCTGCAAGGGCTGGAGTTCATGCTCAGCATCGACCTGTACATCAACGAGACCACGCGCCATGCCGACCTGATCCTGCCGTCCACCTCGGCGCTGGAGAACGATCACTACGACACCACCTTCAACCTGCTGGCGGTGCGCAACGTCAGCCGCTTCAACCGGGCGATCCTGCCCAAGCCCGAAGGCGCGCTGCACGACTGGGAGATTTTCGTCGGCCTGGCCAAGGCCTTCGCGGCACTGGCCGACAAGCCGCTCAAACCGACCCTGACACCCGCGCAGATGATCGACCTGGGCTTGCGCGGCGGGCCCCATGGCCAGGGCAGCGCGTTCGACCTGTCGCTGCACACCCTCGAGCGCTATCCCCACGGTATCGACCTGGGGCCGTTGCAGCCCAACCTCGGTGCGCGGCTGAAAACTGCCAGCCAGTGTGTCGAGGCCGCGCCCGCGGTGATCCTGGCCGACCTTCAGCGCTTCGCCGCGCAAGCTTTGCCCCACGCCACGCAACTGGTGCTGATCGGGCGTCGGCATGTGCGCAGCAACAACTCCTGGATGCACAACTACCATCGCCTGGTGAAGGGCAAGCCGCGCCACCAGCTGCTGATGCACCCCGACGACCTGGCCGGCCGGCAGTTGCAGGACGGCCAGCGAGTGCGCGTCAGCTCGCGCGTGGGCAGCATCGAGGTGGAGGTGCTCGCCAGCACCGATATGATGCCCGGCGTGGTCAGCCTGCCACACGGCTTCGGCCACGGGCGGCCAGGCATGCGCCTGGGCATCGCTCAGGCGCAAGCAGGGGCCAGTGCCAACGATCTGACCGACGAGCGTCAGCGCGACGCGGTATCGGGCAATGCGGCGCTCAACGGGGTGGTGGTAGAGGTGGTTGCGGCCTGATATCGGCAAGGCCGAGCGTCACGCTCGGCTTTCCGATACAATGCGTCACCGTGCCGACAACCAGGTCGGAAAGTTCAGCCGCGAGGTGCTTCATGGATATTATCGAAACAATCAAAGAGCAGATTGCCAACAACACCATTCTGCTTTACATGAAAGGCTCGCCGAATGCCCCGCAGTGCGGCTTTTCGGCCAAGGCGGCGCAAGCCGTGATGGGTTGTGGCGAGAAGTTCGCTTACGTGGATATCCTGCAGAACCCGGAAATCCGCGCCAACCTGCCCAAGTACGCCAACTGGCCGACCTTCCCGCAACTGTGGGTGGGCGGTGAGCTGGTCGGCGGCAGCGATATCATGGCCGAGATGTTTGCCAACGGCGAGCTGCAGACCCTGATCAAGGACGCCGCTGCCAAGGCCGAGGCGGCCAAGGCCTGAATCCGGTTTTGCACTGAAGAGCCCCGCATCTGCGGGGCTTTTTTGTGCCTGCCTGGGCCCGGTGGCCGGCAAGGCCGGTTACCCCAGGCGAAAAAAAGCCCCGCACAGGCGGGGCTTTGGTTACAGCCGGTTGGGCGTGATTACTCGCCCATCTGCGACTGCAGGTAGTTTTCCAGGCTGACCTTGTCGATCAGGCTCAACTGGGTTTCCAGCCAGTCGATATGCTCTTCCTCGGCCTCGAGGATGTCTTCGAGCAGTTCGCGGCTGCCGAAGTCGCCCACGGTCTCGCAATGCGCAATCGCCGCCTTCAGGTCGATCAGGCCTTTCTGCTCCAGGCGCAGGTCGCACTCGAGCATTTCCTTGGTGTGTTCGCCAATCAGCAGCTTGCCCAGGTCCTGGACGTTGGGAATACCTTCGAGAAACAGGATGCGCTTGATCAGTTTGTCAGCGTGTTTCATCTCGTCGATGGATTCTTTGTATTCGTGCTTGCCGAGCTTTTCCAGACCCCAGTCTTCGTACATGCGCGCATGCAGGAAGTATTGGTTGATTGCGACCAGCTCGTTTCCGAGGATCTTGTTGAGATGCTGGATGACGCTAACGTCGCCTTTCATGATGGGGGCCTGCCCTGCGTAAGTGTGTCGATAAGCAGGAGTCTGAGCCCGACAACTTCCAGTGTCAAACCTAAGTTATTGAATAATAAATGAAAATTAATCGGAATAAGAATGTTTGTGTTCCGCGTTTTAAGCCTAACTACTTGAATTGCAGGCATAAAAAAACCGGACACGAGGTCCGGTTCTTCAAATTCGCTGTTTTCAGGCTGCGGTAAATTCTACCGGATAAGGCAGGGCGGCCTGGCTGACCTGCAGTTTGGTCAGGGTTTCACGTACCACTTCCTTGGCCAGGCAGGCACATTTGCCGCACTGGGTGCCCACGTTGGTGGCGGCACGGACTTCCTTGTAGCTGCAGCATCCTTCGTAAATCGCATCGCGGATCTGTCCGTCGGTAACACCAACACAAAGACACACATACATAAGGGAGACCATCGCTGGTAAAGGCTTGATGTCGGGGAGCTTAATGCTAATGAGAATGCTTGTCAAAGTACCTTGTGCAGAGGCCCGTTCCAGAGCGACCGGCGGTCAGTCTGGCAGTGGGCTGGCATTCGCTCGGCGCACGGCGTCGGTCGGTGTATGATGGGCAGTTCTTGTGTCATGCCAGCGGACCTGCGGGTCGGCTGCGCAAACCATTCAATACCATCAGGAGATATCGAATGAGCGTGCTCGTAGGCAAAAACGCCCCGGACTTCACCGTACCTGCAGTACTGGGCAACGGCGAGATCGTCGACAGCTTCAACCTGGCTTCGGCTATCAAGGGCAAGTACGGCCTGGTGTTCTTCTACCCACTGGACTTCACCTTCGTCTGCCCGTCCGAGCTGATCGCCCTGGATCACCGCATGGACGACTTCAAGGCGCGCAACGTTGAAGTGATCGCCGTTTCGATCGACTCGCACTTCACCCACAACGCCTGGCGCAACACCCCGATCAACGCCGGCGGTATCGGCCCGGTCAAATACATCATGGCTGCCGACCTCAAGCACGAAATCGCCCAGGCCTACGACGTCGAGTCCGAAGGCGGCGTGGCCTTCCGTGGCGCGTTCCTGATCGACGACAAGGGTGTTGTCCGTTCGCAGATCGTCAACGACCTGCCGCTGGGCCGCAACATGGAAGAGCTGATCCGTCTGGTCGACGCGCTGCAATTCCACGAAGAGCACGGCGAAGTCTGCCCTGCCAACTGGAAAAAAGGCGACAAGGGCATGACCGCTTCGCCAGAAGGCGTTGCTGCCTACCTGAGCGAGAATGCTGGCAAGCTGTAAGCGCCACGCATGAAAAAACCGGCCCTGGTGGCCGGTTTTTTTATGCCTGTTCGCCAGCAAGGCTGGCTCCTGCGTCGCGTAGCGTCTGCAGGCGCCGGCCGGCGAAGCGGTCAGTCGCGAAAGTCCTGCCAGCCGCCCATTTCCTTCCAGCGATTGACGATGCCGCAGAACAGCTCGGCCGTCTTCTCGGTGTCGTAGCGCGCCGAGTGTGCCTCCCGCCCGTCAAAGTCGATGTCGGCACTCTGGCAGGCCCGCGCCAGCACGGTCTGACCATAGGCCAGGCCAGCCAGGGTGGCGGTGTCGAAGCTGGAGAACGGGTGGAAGGGGTTGCGCTTCATGTCGTGGCGCGCCACGGCCGCGTTGAGGAAGCCCAGGTCGAAACTGCTGTTGTGCCCCACCAGGATCGCGCGCTTGCAGCCATTGGCCTTGAGGGCCTTGCGCACGCCGCGGAAGATGTCGGTCAGCGCCGACTCTTCGCTGACCGCCATGCGCAGCGGGTGATCGAGCTTGATGCCGGTGAAGTCCAGAGCCGCCTGTTCGATATTGGCGCCCTCGAAGGGTTCGACGCGGAAGAAATAGGTGTGCTCCGGGAACAGGAAGCCCTTTTCGTCCATGCCGATGGTGACTGCGGCTATTTCCAGCAGTGCATCGGTAGCGCAGTTGAAACCACCGGTTTCAACATCCACCACCACCGGCAGGTAGCCGCGAAAGCGCTCTGCCATCGGATGGCGCGAACCGCCGCCTTGACCTTCCTGGTCGTCTTCGTAATCGTCGCTCACACAGTCTCCTCCAGCAGGCGCCAGCGCAGTTGCTCACCGGCGCGCAGCGGGATGACAGTCTGCTCGCCGAACGGCAGGCTGCCTGGGGCGGTCCAGCTTTCGCGGACCAGGGTAATGTGGTCGGTGTTCGCCGGCAGGCCGTAGAACGCCGGGCCATGCAGGCTGGCGAAACCTTCCAGCTTGTCCAGAGCGTTGCGCTGTTCGAACGCCTCGGCGTACAACTCGATGGCGGCGAACGCGGTGTAGCAGCCGGCACAGCCGCAGGCGGCTTCCTTGGCATGCTGGGCGTGGGGCGCCGAATCGGTGCCGAGGAAGAACTTGCTGCTACCGCTGGTGGCTGCGTCGAGCAGAGCCACCTGGTGGGTGTTGCGCTTGAGGATCGGCAGGCAGTAGAAGTGCGGGCGAATACCGCCCACCAGCATGTGGTTGCGGTTGTACAGCAGGTGCTGGGCGGTGATGGTCGCGCCGACGTTGGCCGGGGCCTCGTTGACGAACTGCACGGCTTCGGCAGTGGTGATGTGCTCGAACACCACTTTGAGCGTGGGGAAGCGCTCGACCACACGGCGCAGATGCTCGTCGATGAACAGCTTCTCGCGATCGAACACGTCGATCTCGGGGCGGGTCACTTCGCCGTGCACCAGAAGTGGCATGCCCACCTCGGCCATGGCTTCGAGCACCGGGAAAATCTTGTCGACGCTGGTCACGCCGGAGTCCGAGTTGGTGGTCGCGCCGGCCGGGTACATCTTGGCGGCATGCACGAATCCGCTGGCCTTGGCCGCGCGAATGTCCTCGGGCTGGGTGCGGTCGGTGAGGTACAGCACCATCAGCGGTTCGAAGCGGCTGCCGGCAGGGCGGGCGGCCAGGATGCGCTGGCGATAGGCGTCGGCTTCGGCAGTGTTGCGTACCGGCGGTACCAGGTTGGGCATGATGATGGCGCGGGCAAAGGTGCGCGCCACGTCGCCGACGGTATGGGGCAATACAGCGCCATCGCGAAGATGGATGTGCCAGTCGTCGGGACGCAGGAGGGTCAGGCGGTCGGACATTGGGGATTCCAGGCGGTTCGAACTCCCGGTGAATGCTACCGGAAAAGCCCGATCCGAGCACTCGCTATCAAGTTTTGCGCAGGGCGTCCGATAGCTTGCAGGTATGCCGTAAGAAATTTGTGGAGCCGCCCGTGCGCCAGCGTTACCTAGCCCTGCTCAGTATGTTTGCCAGCCTGCCGGCCGTGGCACTCACCTTCCAGACTCGCGTGGAGAACGTCGAGTGGAAGGTCGAGGGCGATCAGTTCGAATGCCGGCTGATCCAGCCGATCGCCGATTTCGGCAGCGGCGAGTTCGTGCGCCGCGCGGGCGAGCAGGCCACCTTCCAGCTGCGCTCCACCAGCAATGTGCTGGGCGCCGGCTCCGCGACCCTGCTGGCCGCCGCCGCACCGTGGCAGCCCGGGCGTGGCGACATCAACCTGGGCGCGGTGCGCATGGCGCGCAGCGGCGTGCTGTTCAACAGCTCCCAGGGCCAGGCCAGCCGGCTCATCAATGGCCTGCTGGACGGGCGCAGCACCGTGGTGCGCAACTACACCGGCGAAGCCGGGCGCAGCATGGAAGTGCGCGTGCTGCCGGTGAAGTTCAACCGTGCCTACGGTGACTACCAGGCCTGTGCGGCCAAGCTGCTGCCGATGAACTATGACCAGGTGCGCCAGGCACGCGTGGGCTTTCCGGGCGGAGGTATCGATCTGGATGCCGATGCACGTGCCCGCCTGGACGTGATCATCGACTTCCTCAAGGCCGACCCCACGGTCAACCACATCGAGCTCGATGGCCACTCCGACAACAGCGGCAACCGCCTGACCAACCGTGACCTCTCGCGTCGCCGCGCCCTGGCGGTGCAGGACTACCTCAAGGCCCATGGCATCCCCGAAGAGCAGATCACCGTGCGCTTTCATGGCGAGCGCTATCCGCTGGCGGCCAATACCAATGCCGCCAATCGGGCACGCAACCGCCGGGTGAACATCCAGCTCGACCGCGTCACCCCGGTCGAGAAGCCCGCAGAGGTTGCCCCGCACAAGCCTGCCGAACCGGCAGCGACCCCGCCTGCGCCGGCACCCACGCAGACGCCGGCCGCCCAGGCAGGCAAACCCGCCGCCTGATTCGACGGTGCGACCGCCGGTCGCGCCGACGACAATTTCTGTCGCTTTGTCGTCACAAGCTGTCGCCCCACTGTAAATTCTGCGGTAAGGCCGGTAGAATCACCGGCTTTCCGTACAACCCGTGGAGTGATGGCATGGCGGACGTAAAAAAGGTCGTACTGGCGTATTCCGGCGGCCTTGATACTTCGGTGATTCTCAAGTGGCTGCAAGATACCTACAACTGTGAAGTGGTGACGTTCACCGCCGATCTGGGGCAGGGCGAGGAGGTCGAACCGGCCCGCGCCAAGGCTCAGGCCATGGGTGTCAAAGAGATCTACATCGATGACCTGCGAGAAGAATTCGTCCGCGATTTCGTGTTCCCGATGTTCCGCGCCAACACCGTCTACGAAGGCGAGTACCTGCTGGGTACTTCCATCGCACGTCCGCTGATCGCCAAGCGCCTGATCGAGATCGCCAACGAAACCGGCGCCGACGCCATTTCCCATGGCGCCACCGGCAAGGGCAACGACCAGGTGCGTTTCGAGCTGGGTGCCTACGCGCTCAAGCCAGGCGTCAAGGTCATCGCCCCATGGCGCGAGTGGGACCTGCTCTCGCGCGAGAAGCTGATGGACTACGCCGAGAAGCACGGTATCCCGATCGAGCGTCACGGCAAGAAGAAGTCGCCGTACTCGATGGACGCCAACCTGCTGCACATCTCCTACGAGGGCGGCGTGCTGGAGGATACCTGGACCGAGCACGAAGAAGACATGTGGCGCTGGACCAAGTCGCCAGAAAACGCCCCTGACGTTCCGACCTACCTGGAACTGACCTACCGCAACGGCGACGTCGTGGCGCTGGACGGCGTCGAGATGACTCCGGCCACCGTCCTGGCCACCCTGAACCGCATCGGCGGCGAGAACGGCATCGGTCGCCTGGACATCGTCGAGAACCGCTATGTGGGCATGAAGTCCCGTGGCTGCTACGAAACCCCGGGCGGCACCATCATGCTGCGCGCGCACCGTGCGATCGAGTCCATCACCCTGGACCGCGAAGTGGCTCACCTCAAGGATGAGCTGATGGCCAAGTACGCCAGCCTGATCTACACCGGCTACTGGTGGAGCCCTGAGCGTCTGATGCTGCAACAGATGATCGATGCTTCGCAGTTGAACGTGAACGGTGTGGTTCGCCTGAAGCTGTACAAGGGCAACGTCATCGTCACCGGTCGCAAGTCTGACGATTCGCTGTTCGATGCCAACATCGCCACCTTCGAAGAAGACGGCGGCGCCTACAACCAGGCCGACGCGGCGGGCTTCATCAAGCTCAACGCACTGCGCCTGCGCATTGCCGCGAACAAGGGCCGCTCACTGGTGTGAGGGGCGCTTGAACGAAAGGAACCCGGCCTGAGGCCGGGTTTTTTTATGCCTTCATTACGGTAGCTCGGCGCCCAGGGCATGGGTGGTCAGTGTGGTCTGCGTGCCGGTTTCAAGGTTGTGGATGACCAGCGTGCCCAGCCTGGGCTGTTGCGTGATGGCCTGAGTGACAAGGTATTCGATCAGCGATGTGCTGTGTGCACCGGAAATGACGATGGTCGAGATAGCGGGTGCCATGGCGTCGCAACCCAGGGGTGGGGCTTGTGTGGTCAATTGTGCAAAGGCAGAACGGGCAGGCGGCAGGTGACTTTCACGTTGTTCTGAAGTTGGCCAGTCTTTGGGTTCATCCGGAACTTCAGGCGTGTCCTCGTTGTACTCCGGGCAATACAGCGTCTTGCTGTTGAAGTTGAGCGTCAGGAAAAACAGGATTGTCAGAAAGGGTGGAAAGCCCACCAGAAACCACGTGTAGATACCCTGGCTGTCTTCGCCAAGAAAGGGCAGTGAGGCCAACGCAGAGGCTTCGATGATACCCGCGAAAATAGCAATGATCGTCAGTGGGCTTTTCGGTTCGACGTTGCTCATGTACGTGCCTGCTGCTCGGCGTGAGCGCTGTTTCGTGGGCGCAAGGGTCAGGGTTCGCATTGTTTTTGGAACCACTATGCGGCCTGGGTACTTCGGTGTTCAGGGGGTTATGGATCGTCCTCAGGAAATACTTCGGTGCAACTTCGACGCGATAAAACGCCGTGACAGGATTGATACCCGGGTTAGTCAAATATCACGGATATTTCCTGCGTGCGGGCGAGCGTTGTCATATGGAACGTGGCGAGAGTGCGGTGTTAGTGTTTGTTCGCACTGCATGCACGCCTCGAACGACCCAATGATTGTTTCTGCTTAACGCCTGCTATCAGGAAGTTTTGTAGGAATAATCTTCTATTTAGGTAGGTCTGGTCTTGTCGTGCAACTGTCAAGGAAGCTGCAATGCACTATGCCGGTTGACTAGGCTATTGTGCGGGCTCAAAAAATCGAACAGCGAAAATTGGATTTTGCCCATGAATAAAGTGCTGATCGTGGATGATCATCCGGTCATTCGCCTGGCTGTACGCATGCTGATGGAGCGGCATGGCTATGAAGTTGTCGCAGAGACCGACAACGGAGTGGACGCGCTGCAGCTGGTCAAGAAACACCTGCCCGATATCGTGATACTGGATATCGGCATGCCCAAGCTCGATGGGCTGGAGGTCATCGCAAGGTTGACCTCCAATGACGTGAACATAAAGGTACTGGTGCTGACCTCACAGGCACCTGGGCATTTTTCGATGCGGTGCATGCAGGCGGGCGCCGCGGGTTATGTCTGCAAGCAGCAGGACCTTACCGAGCTGCTCAGCGCCATCAAGGCGGTCCTCTCCGGTTACAGCTACTTCCCCAACCAGGCCCTGCACTCGGTGCGTTCGAACCTTGGCGGTTCCAGCGAAGCGGATATGGTCGAACGTCTGTCGGGGCGGGAGATGATGGTGCTGCAGCAACTGGCACGCGGCAAGACCAACAAGGAGATTGCCGACGGCATGTTTCTGAGCAACAAGACGGTGAGTACCTACAAGACGCGCCTGTTGCTCAAGCTCAATGCGCGCTCCCTGGTGGACCTTATCGAATTGGCCCAGCGTAACGGCCTGGTGTGAACCAGACCTTGCCAGGGCGACTGCCTGGCCCATGCATGCGCTAGAGACGGCCCGCCCGCGACCTGAAGTGGGCCGTCAAAGATCGAAGTCGTAATCGGCCAACTGCTTTTGCAGGCGGCGTTCTTCCAGCATGTTGTCGATGGTGCGACGCTTGCTGAGGTTGGTCTTCGCCGTTTCGGGCGGGCTTTCCGTTTCCTGTTCGTCTGCCGTGTCCGGCTCGACGTCGATATCCAGCTCTTCGTTATCGGTGCTCATAAGTCACTCCATGCCAAGAGGGCTATTGGCGCACCTTATAGCGATATTTTCAGAGCCGGTAAAAAAGATTTTTTCAATCGTGCGCAACCGATTCAACTATTTGTTCAATCGTCGGAGGTTTTTTGCGGGTACTCGCAAAGGTCCTCGATACGGCAGCTTCCACAGCGTGGCTTGCGCGCCTGGCATACATAGCGCCCATGCAGTATCAGCCAGTGGTGCGCGTCCAGCAGATAGTCCTTGGGCACAAACTTCATCAATGCCTTTTCCACCTCCAGCACCGTCTTGCCGGGGGCGATACGGGTGCGGTTGCTGACCCGGAAGATATGCGTGTCCACCGCCATGGTCGGCTGGCGAAATGCGGTGTTGAGCACCACGTTGGCCGTCTTTCTGCCCACCCCGGGCAACGCTTCGAGGGCTTCGCGGGTTTGCGGCACTTCGCCGCCGTGGCGCTCGATCAGCAGGCGACAGGTTTCGATGACGTTCTTGGCCTTGCTGTTGTACAGGCCGATGGTCTTGATGTAGCTGGACAACCCTTCAACGCCCAGGTCGTAGATGGCCTGGGGCGTGTTGGCCACCGGGTACAGGCGTGCAGTGGCCTTGTTGACCCCCACGTCGGTGGATTGCGCCGAGAGGATGACCGCGATCAGCAGTTCGAAGGGGGTGGTGTAGGCCAGCTCGGTCTTCGGGTCCGGATTGTCTTCGTGCAGCCTGCGAAAGATTTCCAGGCGTTTGGCAGCATTCATGGGCTCAGAGGCTTCCTTGACGGCTAGAGGGGGCCGGCTTGCGCCGCACCCGGTTGAAAATGGCCAGTAGCAGGCCCAGCAGGATCAGTGCGCCCGGGGTCAGTTGGGCCAGGCGCAGCCCGGCAGAGCCCAGCAGTTCGCGGCACAGGCCCAGCAGCAGGTGCACTGTACACAAGCCGATGACCACCAGCAGGCCTTGCGCGACGCCGCGATGGCGCTCGAAGCACTGTTCCAGCAGCACGCATTGCAGTGCGATCAGCCCCGGGTAGATGCCCAGTTGCGCGTGAACCCCCAGGGCCCAGGCGCGCAGGCTCAGCTCCAGGCAGGTCACCAGCATCGCCGCCAGCAGCACGCTGACCAGCGTGGTCTGCAGCCCTTGCAGCAGCGGGCGCAAGGGCGTCATGCACAACCGGTGCAGGCACAGGCTCAACAGGCTGAACAACGCCAGCGCTGCGGCCTGGGCCAGGGTCTGGCTGGCGCCCAGCATCGGGGCCAGGCTGAGGATGAGCAGGCTGCGGCTATTCATGTTCACCGGTACCCAGCAGATAGTGGGAGTGTTCGTCGAAGTAGCGCAGGGCATCGTGCACCGCCTGGATCACTGCGCGGGAGGTCACGCTGGCGCCGGCCAGCTGGTCGAACTGGCCGGCATCGCGCTTGAGGGCCCAGGCCGGATCGGGGGTGTCCGCCAGCGTGCGGCCCTCGAACCCGCGTAGCCAGGTGTTGCCCGGTTCACTCAGCTTGCCGCCAAGCCCTGGCGTTTCCTGGTGCTGCAGCACCCGGGTGGCCAGCAGGCGGCCGTGGCTGTCGATGGCGATCAGCAGGTCCAGTGGCCCCGCATAGCCCTGAACCCGGCTGTGCAGCACCACGGCGCTGGGCTGGCCGAGCAGGGTCGCGCGGTAGCCGGCCAGCAGGGTGCTATGGGCCAGGCTCGGTGCGGGCAGTACGAGGGGGCGTTGCAGCGGCTGGTTGTCGTAGCGCTCTGCCGGCAGCACGATCAGCAGGCTCCTGGCCTTGAGCTGCACTTCAGCCTGGCTGATACGCGCGGCGTTCAACTGCGCCCAGCCAATGGCGCAGCCGATGGCCAGGCACGCCACGGCCGCCACCAGCAGCACTGCACGCGCCCGGGGGGTCATGCCGGCTGCCCTTGGCGCCGCGCGGCCCAGCGTTCGAGCGCCGGCACGCACAGGTTCATCAGCAGCACGGCGAACGCGCTGCCGTCGGGGTAGCTACCCCAGGTACGGATTACATAGACCAGCACGCCCACCCCGGCGCCGAACAGCAGGCGTGCGCTGGCCGCCCTGGGGCCGCTGACCGGTTCGGTGACGATGAAGAACGCGACGAACAGGCTGGAGCCGGCCAGCAGGTGAAACAGCGGCGAGCCATTGGAGTCGGAGCCCGAGCCGTTCCAGCCCAGCAGGCTCATGATGAACAGGCTGCCCAGCATGGCCACCGGGGCATGCCAGCTGAACACCTTGCGCTGCAGCAACAACAGGCCACCGGCCAGGAAGGCCAGGGCGACCCACTCGCTGCCTGCGCCGGCGAATCGGCCGAAGGCCGGGTGCTGGCCGAACAGTTCTTCGATGGTCAGGCTCTGGTTGTGGCGCACCACATCCAGCACCGTCGCCTGGGCCCAGGCGTCGGGTCGGACGGCCAAGCCGAACACCGCTTCGAGGCTGGTGCCCAGGTCCAGCGGTTGCGGCCCGGGCCACTGGGTCATCTGGGCCGGAAAGCTGACCAGGGCCACGGCATAGCCGAGCATGGCCGGGTTGAACGGATTCTTGCCAAGCCCGCCGTACACATGCTTGCCCAGGGCCAGGGCGCTTGCGCTGGCAATCACCGGCACCCACCAGGCGAGGTAGGCGGGCAGGGCGATGGCCAGCAGCGTGGCGCTGACCAGGGCGCTGCCATCGCCCAGTGCAGCACGCACCGGGCGGCGCTGGGCGCGCAGCAGCACCGCTTCGGTCGCCAGCGCCGCGGTGGTGGTCAGCAGCAGGTTGAGCAGGGTGCCCCAACCGTGCAGCCAGGTCAGTGCCAGCAAGCCGGGCAGGCACGCCAGCAGCACCAGGCGCAGGCTGGCGCGCAGGCGTTCGCCCGGGTCAGGCGCGGGCAGCATCGCTTACCGCCAGCAGTGATTCCAGGTGAGCCTGGGCCTGTTGCTGCGCTTGCTGCAGGTCAGCCAGTTGCGCTTGCTGCGCCGGGCTTGGCGAGTCGCCAAAGGCTGTGCGCGCCTTGGTCAGCTGGGCGCGACTCATGGCCGCGGCAATTTTGGCCTTTTTCAGCGCCGCATCGGCGGCTGCAGCCTTTTGCGCCTGCACCCGCGCAATCGCGGCCTTGATCGGGTCGTCGGCCGGCACCGCAGCCGCCGCGTTCGGGGCGGGCCGCTGGCTGCGCGCGATGCGTTCGGCCTGCTTGCGCGCCTCTTCGCGTTGCAGGCGCTGGGCACGCTGCTCGAAGCGGTGGCGTGCATGGCTGCGCCGGGCGGCGCGGGCGAGCTGCTGTGGCCGGGTGTGCGCCAGGCCGCCGACGATCGGCACGATAGGGCTGTCGGCAGGCAGTGGCAGCAGGTCGATGCAGTCGACCGGGCAAGGCGCCACGCACAGGTCGCAGCCGGTGCATTCGGCGCTGATGACTGTGTGCATCAGCTTGGCGGCGCCGACGATGGCGTCCACCGGGCAGGCCTGGATGCATTTGGTGCAACCGATACATTCGGCCTCGCGAATGAAGGCGACCTGGGCGGGCGCACTGCCGCGGTCGGTATCCAGGGCAATCACCGGCACCTGCAGCAGTGCTGCCAGTGCGGCAATGGTCTCGCTGCCGCCGGGTGGGCACTTGTTGATCGCCTCGCCCGCCGCCAGCCCCTGGGCGTAAGGCTGGCAGCCGGCATGACCGCACTTGCCGCATTGGGTCTGGGGCAGCAGGGCGTCGATGCGTTGAATCAGGCTCATGAGGTGAACAGTCCGTTGAAACCGAGAAAGGCCAGGGCCATGATCCCTGCGCCGATCAGCTCGATGGGCAGGCCGCGCAAGGCCACGGGGGCCGCGTCGCTGCGTTGGCGCAGGTCGTCGAACAGGCACAGCGCCAGCCAGAAGCCCAGGCCGCCGCCCAGGCTCAGGGCCAGGGTGGCGAACGGGTCGAGCGTGGCATCGCTGGCTTGCAGGGCAAGGCCCAGGACGGCGGCATTGCCCAGCAGCAAGGGTTTGAGGCCGGTGAACGGCCAGTGTGGCAGTTGGCGTTGCAACCGGTTCAGCACCGGCGCTGCCAGCAGAACGCACAGCGGCAGGAACACGAACAGGCGCAGGTACTCCAGTTGCAGCGGGCGCAATCCGTAGCGGTAAAGCAACTGCCCGGGTACGACCGCCAGCACCATCAGCACCAGCGTCGCCAACCCCAGTGCATGCACCCGGCGACGTGACGCCGGCTCGACGGGCTGCAGCAGCGGGTCGAGCGCGAGGGCCTGGTGCAACACGAGGTTGTTGACCAGCGCAGCGCTGATAAGGGTAAGGAGCAATTCGGTCATGGGCGCGCCACAGGCAAGAGGCTGTGCGCCATTATCCGGCAATCACGGTGCAATTAGAACGCCCCGGCCGGTCAGGGTCGGGGCGTGGCACTTACTTGATGCGCTGACCCGGCTTGGCGCCGCTGTCAGGGCTGAGCAGGTAGATCTCCTCGCCGCCAGGGCCTGCGGCCATGACCATCCCCTCGCTCACGCCAAAGCGCATTTTGCGTGGCTTGAGGTTGGCGATCATCATGGTCAGACGACCTTCCAGCTTGCTCGGGTCCGGGTAGGCGGACTTGATGCCGGAGAACACGTTGCGCTGCTCGTCACCGATGTCCAGGGTCAGTCGCAGCAGCTTGTCGGCCCCTTCCACGGCTTCGGCCTTGAGAATCAGCGCTACCCGCAGGTCGACGGCGGCAAAGGTGTCGAAGTCGATCTCGGCCGACAGCGGGTCCTTGGTCAGTTCGCCGTTGCCGGTGACCACGCTGGTCTGGCTGGCGGCCAGGTCCTGCTTGGAAGCGTCGACCATGGCTTGCACCTTGACCGGGTCGATGCGGGTCATCAATGCCTTGAACGGGTTCAGCTGGTGGTTCTCGAGACGGCTCTGGTGGTCGTTCCAGGTCAGCGGCGCGACGTTCAGGAACGCCTCGGCATCGCTGGCCAGTTGCGGCAGCACCGGCTTGAGGAAGATCACCAGCTGGCGGAACAGGTTGATGCCCTGGGCGCACACGGCCTGCACTTCGTCCTGCTTGCCTTCCTGCTTGGCCAGCGACCACGGGGCCTTGTCGGCGATCCAGGCGTTGGCGCGGTCGGCCAGGCCCATGATTTCGCGCATCGCACGGGCGAAGTCGCGGCCTTCGTAGGCGTCGGCGATACCCGGTGCCGCAGCCAGGAAGGCCTCGGTCAGCTCCGGTGCGGCGTCGCCGGCCACCATCACGCCGCCGTTACCCTTGTGGATGAACCCTGCGCAGCGGCTGGCGATGTTGACCACCTTGCCGATCAGGTCCGAGTTGACCTTCTGCACGAAGTCTTCCAGGTTCAGGTCCAGGTCATCCACGCCACGGCCCAGCTTGGCCGCGTAGTAGTAGCGCAGGTATTCCGGCGACAGGTGGTCGAGGTAGGTGCGCGCCTTGATGAAGGTGCCACGGGACTTGGACATCTTCTGGCCGTTGACCGTCAGGTAGCCGTGCACGTTGATTGCGGTCGGCTTGCGGTAGCCGGCGCCTTCGAGCATGGCCGGCCAGAACAGCGCGTGGAAGTTGACGATGTCCTTGCCGATGAAGTGGTACAGCTCGGCGCTGGAGTCTTTTTTCCAGTAGGCGTCGAAGTCCAGTTCCGGCGTGCGGTCGCACAGGTTCTTGAAGCTGGCCATGTAGCCGATCGGCGCGTCCAGCCACACATAGAAGTACTTGCCCGGCTCGCCCGGGATCTCGAAGCCGAAGTACGGCGCATCACGGGAGATGTCCCATTCCTGCAGGCCGGAATCCAGCCATTCGGCCAACTTGTTGGCCACGGCGTCCTGCAGTGTGCCGCTGCGGGTCCACTGCTGCAGCATGGCCTGGAAGTCGGGCAGCTTGAAGAAGAAGTGCTGGGAGTCCCTGAGCACCGGGGTGGCGCCGGAGATCGCCGACTTGGGGTTCTTCAGTTCGGTCGGCGCGTAGGTGGCGCCGCATTTTTCGCAGTTGTCGCCATACTGGTCGTCGGCCGCGCATTTGGGGCAGGTGCCCTTGATGAAGCGGTCGGCCAGGAACATCTGCTTGTCGGGGTCGAAATACTGGGTGACCGAGCGCGTGGCGATATGCCCGGCGTCACGCAGTTTCAGGTAGATCTGGCTCGACAGCTCGCGGTTTTCGTCGGCGTGGGTCGAATGGTAGTTGTCGAACTCCACCAGAAAGTCGGCAAAGTCGCCGCAGTGCTCGGCCTGCACGTTCGCGATCAGTTGCTCGGGGGTAATGCCTTCTTTCTCGGCGCGCAGCATGATCGCCGAACCGTGCGCGTCGTCGGCGCACACGTAGGTGCACTGGTTGCCGCGGTACTTCTGGAAGCGCACCCACATGTCTGTCTGAACGTACTCGAGCATGTGGCCAAGGTGGATCGACCCGTTGGCATAGGGCAGGGCGCTGGTGACGAGAATCTGGCGTGGCTCGGACATGGGGGCTCGGCTACTTTCGGCTACAGGGTATGAACGGTGATCGGCCACTATAAAACGATGGGAAATATATTTCACCCCATGGACGTATCTGCCGTTGTTTCACGGGTTAGCATAGCGACCTGTTTCATTCAGTCTTTTATCGGGAGTCTCCATGAGCGCCGTCACTCGCGCAGCGGTTGAAACCGTCCTTCGCCAATACACCGACCCTTACCTGAACCAGGACCCGGTCAGCGCCGGGTGTGTGCGCAGCATCGATATCCAGGGCGACCGGGTCAGCGTGGCCCTGGAGCTGGGCTATGCCGCCGGCCTGTTCAAGAACGGTTGGGCCCAGGTGCTGCAGACCGCCGTCGAGGGGATCGAGGGCGTGGCCTCGGCACAGGTCGAGATCACCTGTGTGATCGCCGCGCACAAGGCCCAGGCGCAGATTCCGGGCCTGGCCAACGTCAAGAACATCGTGGCCGTGGCCTCGGGCAAGGGCGGTGTGGGCAAGTCCACCACTGCCGCCAACCTGGCCCTGGCCCTGGCCCGTGAAGGGGCGCGGGTGGGTATCCTGGATGCCGACATCTATGGCCCCAGCCAGGGCGTGATGTTCGGTATCGCCGAAGGGACCCGGCCGCAGATCCGCGACCAGAAGTGGTTCGTACCGTTGCGTGCGCATGGCGTGGAAGTCATGTCGATGGCGTTTCTCACCGACGACAACACGCCGATGGTATGGCGTGGCCCGATGGTCTCCGGTGCGTTGCTGCAACTGGTGACCCAGACCGCCTGGGACAACCTCGACTACCTGGTGATCGACATGCCGCCGGGCACCGGCGACATCCAGCTGACCCTGGCGCAGAAGGTGCCGGTGGCCGGTTCGGTGATCGTGACCACGCCGCAGGACCTTGCGCTGCTGGACGCGAAAAAGGGGGTGGAGATGTTCCGCAAGGTGAATATCCCGGTGCTGGGCGTGGTCGAGAACATGGCCGTGCATATCTGCTCGAACTGCGGGCATGCCGAGCACCTGTTCGGTGAAGGTGGTGGCGAGAAGCTGGCGGCGCAGTACGGTGTGGAGCTGCTGGCTTCGCTGCCCCTGTCGATGCTGATTCGCGAGCAGGCCGACAGCGGCAAGCCGACCGCGATTGCCGAGCCTGAAAGCCAGATTGCCATGGTGTACCAGGAACTGGCACGGCAGGTGGGGGCGCGTATCGTGCTGCAGGAAGCGGCGGCGCCGGCGATGCCCAATATCACCATCAGCGAAGACTGAGTCGACACCCTCGCCTGTGTAGGAGCCGGCGTTGTCGGCGAAGGGCCCACTGCATCACCAGGCAGGTACTGCGGTGTTGCCTTCGCCGGCAACGCCGGCTCCTACGGGCAGGCCCACCGGCAAGGCAAAAAAAAGCCCCGCCGGTGAGGGCAGGGCTTTTTTCAAGCAGTGAAGCGCAAGTTAGATAACTTGTACTTCTTCAGCTTGCATGCCTTTCTGGCCGCGGGTAGCGACGAAAGAGACCTGCTGGCCTTCTTTCAGGCTTTTGAAGCCGTCAGCTTGAATGGCTTTGAAGTGTACGAACAGGTCGTCACCGGATTGTGGGGTGATGAAGCCGAAGCCTTTTTCATCGTTGAACCACTTAACGGTACCGGTTTGGCGATTGGACATGGTCTGTCTCCTTGGACAAAGTTAATTACGGCTCAGGAAACGCCCTGGCCGAGACTGAGTGCAAAGAGGCAGAAAATTCATGAAGATGGGTTGATCGAGATCTTGCATCAGGTAGAGATTCTCAGTGACACGTGCAGCACAGTGGCGTCACCATAACCCTTTTTCCAGAACGTGCCAATGGTCTTGTTCAGCTTTCGTGCAATTCAAGACTGACGGCGCCGCGATACCCCGCGCAGGCCCCGTATGACGCGGATCTTGCCGCCAACACCGCACGGAACTTTGAACCCGGCGCCGGGCCCGGTAAGATGCCCCACAGAATTTCTTCACCACGCTATTTCAGGACACCCGCCATGAGCATCAAATCGGACAAGTGGATTCGCCGCATGGCGCAGGAACACGGCATGATCGAGCCCTTCGTCGAGCGTCAGGTACGCGGCGAAAGCGACAACCGGCTGATCTCCTTCGGCGTCTCCAGCTACGGCTACGACGTGCGCTGCGCCGACGAGTTCAAGGTGTTCACCAACATCAATTCGGCCACCGTCGATCCGAAAAACTTCGACGCCGGCAGCTTCGTCGACGTCAAGAGCGACGTGTGCATCATCCCGCCCAACTCTTTCGCCCTGGCGCGCACCGTCGAGTACTTCCGCATCCCGCGCAACGTGCTGACCATCTGCCTGGGCAAGAGCACTTATGCCCGTTGCGGCATCATCGTCAACGTCACCCCGCTCGAGCCGGAGTGGGAAGGCCACGTGACCCTGGAGTTCTCCAACACCACCACCCTGCCGGCCAAGATCTACGCCAACGAAGGCGTGGCGCAGATGCTGTTCCTGGAGTCCGACGAAGAGTGCGAAGTGTCCTATAAGGACCGCGGCGGCAAGTACCAGGGCCAGCGCGGTGTGACCCTGCCGCGCACCTGAGCCGACGAAGCGAGGGAATTACTCGCCGGCAAGGCACTCCAAGCAGATGAACCGTCCCGGCACGCCAGGAGGCGTGTCGGACTTCGCTCAGGAGCCGCCTATGAAACTCGACCCCTCAATCAGCGCCAAACTTGCCGTGCTGCAGCCCAATCAGATCGGGCTGGTGGCCTGGTCATTGCTTGCGCAGCCGCCACTGATGCAGGCCGGTGGCGTCCCCGGCCAGCCTGGCCCGGACACCCCGTCGCCGGCGCAGCCAGGCGATAACCCGCCGATGGAACCGGGTGAACCCACACTCCCTGATGAACCGCCACCGGCACCGGTTGCCTGAGCCTAGGGCTTGACCGGCCATACCTGCGCGTCTGCCGTCAGGTACACGCGCTCACCCGGCTGAGGCTGCACTGCCCAGCCGCCGGTGAAGTCCCCGAAGGCCGGCAGCAGGCCGAGCCGTTCGCCGATCACGAAGCAGGGCAGGCGCAGGCGTTGCCGCGCGCGCCCCCGCAGCACATACACCGGGTGTACGTGGCCGGCCAGCACCAGGTGCGTGGGATGGGGCTCGGGCTCGTGCTGCAAGGCGAACGGCCCCAGCAGCAGCGGGCCGTCCAGCACATCGATGCGCAGCCCCTCGGGCGGGTCGCCGGCATGCAGGTCGTGGTTGCCGCGTATCAGCGTGATCTTCAGCCGGGCGTGCCGTTCCCGCCATTGCCGCACGCGTTCCAGCGTGGCCGCGGCGCGACCGGTGCGTGCGTGCAGAAAGTCGCCCAGCACGATCAGCTCTTCGCATGGGTAGCTGGTCAGCAGCCGGTCCAGGCGTTGCAGGGTCGATTGCGTGGTGCCGCGGGGCACGGGCAGGTGCTGGGCGCGAAATGCCGCCGCCTTGCCGATATGCACATCGGCCACCAGCATCACCCTGCGCGCCGGCCAGTACAGCGCCTTGTCCCCCAGCAGCCAGAGCTGCTCGCCGTGTACGTCGATGTTCAGGCAGTGACTCATTCAGCGCTCCCGGCTCGCGGCCTTTTCCAGGTCGGCGACCATGCGGGCGATGCGGTCGGCGAGCTTTTCCGTGCTCAGGGTTTCGCGCATGCCTTCCACCAGCAGCGGAAAGGCCAGCGGGCCCGGGCGCGCAAGCGGCTGCAGATGCAGGCGCAAACCGCCCAGCCGGCTCAGTACCTGCGCCAGGCGGTCGATCTCAAGCTCTGCGTTCAGCACCTCGTCACGGGCCTGGCCCAGCAGCAGGTTGCCCGCGTCGTGCTGGCGGAACACCTCGAAGAACAGGCCGCTGGACGCCTGGATCTGCCGGGTGCTCTTGTGCGAGCCGGGATAACCGCCGAACACCAGCCCGGAGATCTGCGCAATTTCGCGAAAACGGCGCATGGCCATTTCGCCGGCATTCAGGCTGGCCAGCACGTCCTCGAGCAGTTCATCGGGGCTCAGCAGGTCCGGCAGCATGGCCGCCCACGGCACTTCGCCAGGGCACAGCAGTTCCAGGCCATAGTCGTTCACCGCAATCGAGAAACTCGCCGGCTGGCTGCGGCTGTAGCGCCACGCCAGCAGGCTGGCCAGCCCAAGGTGGGTGGTGCGCCCGGCAAATGGATAGAGAAACAGATGGCAGCCCTGACGCGAGGTCCAGGTCTCGGCCAGCAGCATGTCGTGGGTGGGGATCACCGACCAGCGCCGCTGCAGCTCCAGCAATGGCTTGACCGCCTGCATGGCCGGCCCGTGGTAGCGACCGTGCGCGGCGCTGTCGAGCTGCTCGACCACGGCCCTGGCCAGCTCGCTGGAAAGCGGCATGCGCCCGCCGTTCCAGCGTGGTACGGCAGGTTTGCGTGCGGTGCTGCGACGCACATAGGCGGTCATGTTGTCGATGCGCATCAACTCCAGCGTGCGCCCGGCGAACAGGAAGGCATCGCCCGGGCGCAGGCGGGCAACGAAGGCTTCCTCGACACTGCCCAGGTTGCGCCCGCCGCCTCCCTTGCTCCAGAACTTCAGCTGGATACTCGCATCGCTGACGATGGTGCCGATGCCCATGCGGTGGCGACGCGCCAGGCGCGCGTTGGCCACCCGCCATACCCCGTCCGGGGCTTCGATGACCCGGTGATAGTCAGGGTAGGCGCCCAGCGAGGCACCACCGTTGCGCACGAATTCCAGCGCCCATTGCCACTGTTCGTCGCGCAGGTGCCGATAAGCCCAGGTGCTGCGCACTTCCTCGAGCAGTTGCGCGGGGCGAAACCCGGCCCCCAGGGCCATGCTCACCAGGTGCTGCACCAGCACATCCATGCACAGCGCCGGAGAGCGCCTTGCCTCTATCTGGTGTGCTGCAACGGCCTCGCGGGCGGCGGCGGCCTCCACCAGCTCCAGGCTGTGGGTCGGTACCAGGGTCACCCGCGAAGGGCGGCCCGGCGCGTGCCCCGAGCGTCCGGCGCGCTGCATCAGACGCGCCACGCCCTTGGCCGAGCCGATCTGCAACACCCGTTCGACGGGCAGAAAATCCACCCCCAGGTCTAGGCTTGAGGTACATACCACTGCCTTGAGCTGGCCCTGTTTCAGGCTCTGCTCGACCCAGTTGCGGGTTTCGCGGGCCAGCGAGGCGTGATGCAGGGCAATGATGCCGGCCCAGTCGGGGCGCGCCTCCAGCAGCGCCTGATACCACAGCTCGGCCTGGGCGCGGGTGTTGGTGAACACCAGGCAACTGCTGCTGCGCGCCACCTCATCGCGCACCTGCGCGAGCATCTTGAGCCCCATGTGCCCGGCCCAGGGGAAGCGCTCGATGGCTTCTGGCAGCAGGGTATCGACCTCGATGCGCTTGTCCTGGCGGCCTTGCACCAGGCAACCGCCCTCGGGCAGCAGCACGTCGCGGGCATGCTCCAGGTTACCCAGGGTGGCCGAGATGCCCCATACGATCAGGCCCGGGTGCCAGCGGCGCAGGCGCGCCAGGGCCAGTTGCAGTTGTACACCGCGCTTGTTGCCGAGCAGCTCGTGCCATTCGTCCACCACCACCAGGCGCAGGCTGGCGAACTCGCTCTGCGCCGCATCGCGGGTCAGCAGCAGGGTCAGGCTTTCGGGGGTGGTGATCAGGGCACTGGGCAGGCGCCGGCTCTGGCGGGCACGCTCGGCGCTGGAGGTGTCGCCGCTGCGCACGCCCAGGCTCCAGTGAATCTGCAACGCGTCCAGTGGCGCCTGCAAGGCCCGCGCGGTATCGGCGGCCAGGGCGCGCATGGGGGTGATCCACAGCACTTGCAGCGGTGCCGGGTGCTTGGCGCGTGGCGTGTCCTGGGCATGGAGGTGTTGCAGCGCGGCCAGCCACAGGGCATAGGTTTTGCCGGCGCCGGTGCTGGCATGCAGCAACCCGGATTCGCCGCGGGCGACGGCGGCCCACACGCGCTTCTGAAAGGCGAAGGGCTTCCAGCCACGGGTGGCAAACCAGGGGCCAGCAAGGTCGGACGGTTTACGCATGCCGGGGCCGCTTGTGGGCAGTGGGTGTGTCTTCACAGACCATCAATGCCCGGCATTAGTTTTAGCGGGTGACAATCGTCGGGTTATTTGAGGTTGCCACTCAGGAACTGGCGCAGCCGCTCGCTCCTAGGGTTGCCCAGCACATCGGCCGGTGCGCCCTGTTCCTCCACCAGCCCCTGATGCAGGAACAGCACCTGGCTCGATACCTGCCGTGCAAAGCTCATTTCGTGGGTCACCATGATCATGGTGCGGCCTTCCTCGGCCAGCCCCTGGATCACCCGCAGCACTTCCCCCACCAGCTCCGGGTCCAGCGCCGAAGTCGGCTCGTCGAACAGCATCACCTCCGGCTCCATTGCCAGCGCCCGCGCGATCGCCACCCGCTGCTGCTGGCCACCGGACAGGAACGCCGGGTACTGGTCTGCCACCCGGGGCGCCAGGCCTACCTTGTCCAGGTAGGCACGTGCCCGTTCCTCGGCCTCGTGCCGGCTTACCCCCTGCACCCGGCGCGGCGCCATGCTGATGTTCTCCAGCACGCTCAGGTGGCTCCACAGGTTGAAATGCTGGAACACCATGGCCAGGCGCGTGCGGATACGCTGCAGCTCGTCGGCATCGGCCACGCGCAGGCCGTGGCGGTCGTGCACCATGCGCACCGGCTGGCCGTCCAGGGTCATGCTGCCCTCGTCGGGCTGTTCGAGAAAATTGATGCAGCGCAGAAAGGTGCTCTTGCCCGAGCCACTGGCGCCGATCAGGCTGATCACGTCGCCGGTGCTGGCCTGCAGTGAAACGCCCTTGAGCACATGGTGCTCGCCGTAGCGCTTGTGCAGGCCTTCGATGGTCAGTTTGTACATGCACGGCCCCTCATGGCGATAACAGATAGCCGCTGCGGTACGGCTGGTTGCCCGCCACATGCGCAATCACCATGCCAGCGGTGGCCATGCGTCGCAGCGAGCGGGCATACAGCAGCCCGGCCTGCTGGTTGTGTACCGGGGTCACGCGGTCGCTGAGCGGGTCGATCACCTCGGCGATCAGTTGCCCGGCCTGCACCGGCTGGCCCGGGGTGACATGAAACACCAGCAGGCCGCCCAGCGGCGTGGCCACCGGTTCGACCGCCGCCAGCGGCGTGGCCGGGTAGGGCAGGGGCGGCAAGGGGGCGGCCTCGCCTTCGATGGCACCCAAACGGGTCAGGTAGTTCAGGATCGCCTCGCAGTCGGTGCTGGCCAGCGGGTGGCTCACATCGCCCTGACCGCGCAGCTCCACCGTCACCGAAAAGCTGCCCTGGGGGATGGGGAACTGCTTGGCAAAGCGTTGCTGCAGCTGCCACCACACCAGGGTGAAACACTCATCGAACGACTGCCCGCCCGAATCGGTGGCCAGCAGGCTGGCCTGGGCCCCGAGATAGCGCGACAGCGCCTCGACCCGGGGCCAGGCTTCCGGGGTGGTGTACAGGTGCGCGACGGCCTCGAAGTCGCAGTGCAGGTCCAGCACCATGTCGGCATCGCAGGCCAGGCGTTGCAGTACCAGGCGCTGGGATTGCAGCGGGGTGGCGGCGGGCTGCGCGTCCAGCGCCCGGCGCATGCACTCGCGAATCAGCTCGACGTTGTGCCGCGGGTCCTGGGTCAGGTGCGCCTCGATCTGGTCACCGATGGTGTCGCTCAGGTCGACGAAGTGGCGGTTGAAGTTCTCGCCGCTCTGCAGCTCGAAACGCCCCAGCGGCACGTCCATCAGCACCTGTTCCAGGCCCACCGGGTTGGCGATGGGCACCAGCACGATCTCGTGGCGCAGGCGGCCCTGGCTCTGCAATTCGCCCAGGCGTTGCTTGAGGTGCCAGGCCACCAGCATGCCGGGCAGCTCGTCGGCATGCAGCGAAGCCTGGATATAGACCTTGCCGGCACCGCGCGGGCCGAAGTGGAAGCTGTGGATCTGGCGGCAAATCCCCGGCACCGGGGCCAGGATGTCGTGGGTCTTGTGGTGCATGAACGGTCCTAGTGTGCGGGGCCGAGGAAGGCCAGCCAGCGTCGTTCGGCCAGGCGGAACAGGCCCACCAGTGCGAAGGTCACGCACAGGTAGATGATGGCGGCCGTACCGAACGACTGAAAGGTCAGAAAGGTGGCCGAGTTGGCGTCGCGGGCGACCTTGAGGATGTCCGGCACGGTGGCGGTGAAGGCCACGGTGGTCGAGTGCAGCATCAGGATCACCTCATTGCTGTAGTACGGCAGCGAGCGGCGCAACGCGGACGGCATGATGATATAAGCATAAAGTTTCCAGCCGCGCAGGCCGTAGGCCCTGGCTGCTTCGACTTCACCGTGGTGCATGCTGCGGATGGCGCCGGCGAAGATCTCGGTGGTGTAGGCGCAGGTGTTCAGGGCAAAGGCCAGGATGGTGCAGTTCATGGCGTCGCGAAAGAAGCTGTCGAGCAGCTGTTGCCCGCGCACCACCTCCAGGCTGTAGATGCCGGTGTAGCAGATCAGCAACTGGATATACAGCGGCGTGCCGCGAAACAGGTAGGTGTAGAACTGCACTGGCCAGCGCACCCACAGGCGCCGTGACACCCGTGCGATCGACAGCGGGATCGACACCACGAAGCCGATCAGCAGCGAGGCGCTGAGCAGCCACATCGTCATCGCCAGCCCGGTGATGTGGGTGCCGTCGGTATAGAGAAACGCGCGCCAGTATTCCTGCAGCAGCTCGATCATCGCAGTGCCTCCCGGGTGCCGACGTTGTAGCGCCGTTCGAGCCAGCGCAGGGCCACGTTCGAGGCGCTGGTGATGAGCAGGTAGATGAAGGCCGCCACCACCAGAAAGTAGAACAGCTGGTAGCTGCTCTTGCCGGCATCCTGGGCGGCCTTGACCAGGTCGGCCAGGCCGATGATCGACACCAGCGCGGTGGCCTTGAGCATCACCATCCAGTTGTTGCCGATGCCCGGCAGGGCGAAGCGCATCATCTGCGGGAACACCACGAAGCGAAACCGCTGAAAGCGCTTGAGGCCATAGGCGGTGGCCGCTTCGACCTGGCCGCGCGGCACCGCGAGGATCGCGCCGCGAAAGGTCTCGGTGAAATAGGCACCGTAGATGAAGCCCAGGGTGATGACCCCGGCAGCGAAGGGGTTGATCTCGATGTAGTCCCACTCCATGGCGTCGGTCAGGCTGGTGAGCCCGGTCTGCAGGCTGTAGAAGATCAACAGCATCAGCACCAGGTCGGGCACCCCGCGGATCAGCGTGGTGTAGAGCTGCGCGGGGATGCGTAGCAGCGGCAGCGCGGAGAGCTTGGCGCTGGCGCCGAGCAGGCCCAGGCCGACGCTGACCAGCAGCGACATGAAGGACAGTTGCAGGGTCATCCAGGTGCCTTGCAGCAGCAGCGGGCCGAAGCCCCTGAGGCTGAAGGCGCCAAGGCCCAGGTGTTGCAGGAGGTCGTCAAGCATGGGGCGAGCCTGTGCGGGTGGGACCTTGGGTACGCGGTGCGTCAGCTCTTGCACGCACCGTGAACCCGTGTAGGAGCCGGCCTTGCCGGCGAAGAGGCCGGCCCTACTTGCCGCTGTACAGGTTCAGATCACCAAAGTGCTTCTTCTGGATGTCGGCATAGGTGCCATCATCGTGTAACGCTTTGATACCTTTGTTCAGCAGGGCCTTCAGCTCGCTGTTACCTTTCTTAATGCCCACCGCCGTCTTCGACGGCAGCAATTCGCTGTCCACCGGTTGGCTCACTTCGTAGCCCGCGCCCTGTGGCGATTTCAGAAAGCCCAGTTCGGCCTGCAGCATGTCCTGGATCGAGGCGTCCAGGCGTCCCGAAATCAGGTCGGCATACACCTGGTCCTGGTTCTGGTAGGCCTGGGTCTTGACCCCGGCCTTGTCCAGCACGGCCTTGGCATAGGCTTCCTGGATGGTGCCCTGCTCATAGCCGACGGTCTTGCCCTTGAGCGAGGCCGGGTCGGCGCTCATGCCTGCACCTTTTTTGAACACCAGTGCGGTAGGCCCGGAGAACAGCTCGTCAGAGAAGTCGATGACCTTCTCCCGCGCCGGGGTCACCGTCATGGACGAGATCACGCCGTCGAACTTGTTGGCCTTGAGGCCCGGAACCATGCCGTCGAAGTCGCTCTCGACCCACCTGCACTTGACCTTGAGCTCGGCGCAGATCGCGTTGCCCAGGTCGATATCGAAGCCCACCAGGCTGCCGTCGGCGGCCTTGGACTCGAAAGGGGCGTAGGAGGGATCGACGCCGAAGCGCAGTTCCTTGTAGTCCTTGGCCAGGGTGTTGCCCGCAGCCAGGCACAGCGCCAGAGCAGACAGCGTCAGCAGAGCTTTTTTCATGGTGTGGTCCTTCAAGCGCAAATGATGGGTGGCTGCGCAGCGTTACCGCTGGCCGCTCGACATCAAGCTCACAGCAATTTCCGCACCATAGTCCCAATTGCTGCGTTTCGCTTACCCCAGCAGCGACTGCAACGTGGCCAGGTCGTCTGCTTCGTCCACCGGTTTGTCCAGGCGCCAGCGCAGCATCCGCGGGAAGCGCACCGCAATCCCGCTCTTGTGGCGCTTGGACAGTGCGATGCCTTCGAAGCCGAGTTCGAACACCAGCGTCGGGGTCACGCTGCGTACCGGCCCGAAGGTTTCCACGGTGGTCTTGCGGATGATTGCATCAACCTTGCGCATCTCTTCGTCGCTGAGCCCCGAGTACGCCTTGGCAAAGGGCACAAGGCTACGCTGCGGGCTGCCGGCGGGGGCGTCCCACACCGCAAAGGTGTAGTCGCTGTACAGGCTGGCGCGCCGGCCATGTCCGCGCTGGGCATAGATCAGCACCGCGTCCACGCTGAACGGGTCGATTTTCCACTTCCACCACACCCCCATGTCCTTGGTGCGGCCCACCCCGTACAGGGCGTCGCGGGCCTTGAGCATCAGGCCCTCGACCCCCAGGCTGCGCGATGCCTCGCGCTGGGCGGCAAGCTCGGCCCAGGTGTCGCCCTGCAGCACCGGCGACAGGCGCAGCGCCGGGTGCGCAGTGGTCTGAACCAGCGCCTCCAGCTGCGCCCGGCGCTCGGCCTGCGGGCGGCTGCGCCAGTCGGCCCCCTGCCATTCGAGCAGGTCGTAGCCCAACAGCACCACTGGCGCATCGGCCAGGATCTTCTTGCCCAGGGTCTTGCGCCCGATGCGCTGCTGCAGCAGGGCGAAGGGTTGCACGCCGTCGCGCCACACCACGATCTCGCCGTCCACCACGCAGCCATCGGGCAGCACGGCGGCCAGCGCCTGCAGTTCGGGGAAGCGCTCGGTCAGCAGCTCCTCGCCGCGTGACCACACCCACAACTGGCCCTCGCGTTTGACCACCTGCGCACGGATGCCGTCCCACTTCCATTCCGCCTGCCAGGCCTGGGGCGGGCCGAGCAGGGCGTCGAACTGGTCCACCGGCTGTTGCAGCGCATGGGCCAGAAAGAACGGGTACGGCTGGCCGCCGCGCTGGGCATGTTCGTCTTCGGACTCGGCCGCGATCAGCTTGAGGTAGCCCTGGGCCGTGGGGCGGTGCGACAGGTCGGTGTAGCCCACCAGGCGCTGAGCCACGCGCTTGCTGTCGATGTCGGCCAGTTGCGCCAGGGCGCGGGTGACCAGCAGCTTCGACACGCCGACGCGAAAGCTGCCGGTGACCAGCTTCAGGCACACCAGCAGGCTCTGCCGGTCGAGCTGTGCCCACAGGGGCGGCAGGCGCTGCGCCAGGGTTTCGGGCGGCAGTCCGCGCAGCGGCAGCAGGCAATCCTCGACCCAGTAGGCCAGGCCCGCGTCGCTGCTGTGGGCGGCTTCGGGCAGCAGCAGCGAAAAGGTCTCGGCCAGGTCGCCCACGGCCTGGTAGCTCTCCTCGAACAACCAGTCGGGCAAACCCGACAGGCTGATTGCCAGCTCGCGCAGCAGCCGTGTGGGTACCAGCTGGCGCGGCCGCCCGCCGGCCAGGAAGTACACCGCCCAGGCGGCGTCTGCGGGGCTGGCGCTGGCGAAGTAGCGCACCAGTGCATCGCGCTTGGCGTTGCTCGAGGTGGTGGCGTCGAGCTGGCCGTAGAGTTCGGCGAAGGCCTTCATGCGCTGGCCTCGGTCGGGGCGCCTTCATCCTCGTCACCGTATTCGGTGACGAACGCCTGGGCATCCAGCCCGCGCTCGCACAGGTAGCGCACCAGCACGGCCACCGAGCCGTGGGTCACCATCACCCGCTGCGCCCCGGTCTGTTCGATGGCCCATAGCAGGCCGGGCCAGTCGGCGTGGTCGGAGAGCACGAAGCCGCGGTCCACCCCGCGCCGGCGCCGGGTGCCGCGCAGGCGCATCCAGCCGCTGGCGAAGGCGTCGCTGTAGTCGCCGAAGCGGCGCATCCAGCTGCTGCCGGCCGCCGAGGGCGGGGCCAGGATCAGCGCCTGGCGCATGCGTGGGTCGTGCTTGTCCATCTCGCTGGCATGCAGCGTGGCGGGCAGGGCGACACCCGCTTCGCGGTATACCCGGTTCAGCGGCTCGACCGCGCCATGCACCAGGATCGGCCCCAGGCTCGGGTCCAGGCCATGCAGGATGCGCTGCGCCTTGCCGAACGAATAGCAGAACAGCACGCTGGCCTTGCCCAGTGTGATGTTCTCGCGCCACCACGCATTGATCTGGTCGAAGATCTGCTGCTGGGGCTCCCAGCGGTAGATCGGCAGGCCGAAGGTCGACTCGGTGATGAAGGTGTGGCAGCGCACCGGTTCGAACGGTGCGCAGGTGCCATCGGGTTCGACCTTGTAGTCGCCGGACGCCACCCACACCTCGCCGCGATACTCCAGGCGCACCTGGGCCGAGCCCAGCACATGGCCGGCCGGGTGCAAGCTCAGGGCCACCCCGCCGTGGTCCAGGCGCTGGCCGTAGTCGAGGGTCTGCAGGTTGATGTCGGCGCCCAGGCGGCTGCGCAGGATGCCCGCGCCGGGGCTGGCGGTGAGGTAGTGGCGGTTGCCGTTGCGGGCGTGGTCGCCATGGCCGTGGGTGATCACCGCACGTTCAACGGGGCGCCACGGGTCGATGTAGAAATCCCCGGGTGGGCAATACAATCCTTCGGGTCGTGCAATCACCAGGTCCATGCCAAGGCCGCTGCGCTGGGGGTTTAACCTAGGAGCGCGGCCGGGCCGGTGAAGTTCGATCCGAAAGCGTCGCCGGCGTGCTGCCGGCGACGCTGCAGGGGGGCTGCTTCAGTAGCGCGCGTCTACCGGGCGCCCGCCGTTGGGCCAGTCCTTGACCTTGTCGGGGAAGTCCGGGCGTGGTTGGCTGGAGAACCAGGCCGCCACGTCCACCGCGTCCTGGTCGGACAGGCCGCCCTGGCCGAGCGGGAACTTCTCGTGCATGCCGATCGGCATGTTGCGTTTGACGAAGGCGGCCGCGGTGTAGGTGCGCGCCATGCCGGCACCGATGTTGAACGACTGCTCGCCCCACAGCGGCGGGAAGATCCAGGTGCCGTCGGCACGGGTCAGGCCTTCGCCGTCGTTGCCATGGCACACCGCGCACTGCTGGGCATACACCTGCTTGCCGTTGTCCAGGTCGGGCTTGATCGACGGGTCGACCTTGCCTACGCCGCGCCCTGGCACCTTGTCCTCGGGCTTGGTGTTGTTCTTCATCCACTCGAAGTACGCCACCATCGCCTGCATGTCGGACCCTTGCGGTGGCAGCGGCGAGCCGCTCATCGAGCGCCGGAAGCAGCCGTTGATGCGCTCCTCCAGGGTGATCACCTTGCCCGCCCGTGGCGCATAGCCGGGGAAGAAGGCCGATACCCCGACGAACGGCGAACCGTCGGCCACGGTGCCGGCGTTCAGGTGGCAACTGGTGCAGTTGAGCGCGTTGCCGACGTTGTCGGGCAGCAGGTCACGGGTCTGCAGGTGCAGGCGCATGCCGCGCACCACCTGATCGGCATTGCTGGCCGCCAGCAGGTCGGCCAGGCGCGGGGTCTCGAAGGTCGAGGCGTCGCGGTCCTGGGGCTTGAGCTGCTGGCGCAGCTTGGCCACCTGCGCTGCGCTGATCGCCGAGCCGTCGTTGCCCCAGCTGCTGCGCACGAACGTGAGGATCTCGGCGATCTCGGTGTCGGTCAGGCGCGAGAACCCGGGCATGGTGTACACCCGTGGGTGGGCGACGGTTTCGGCGGTCTGCCAGCCGGTCAGGGTGATGTGCAGCAGCGAGGTCGGGTTGGCCGAGGCCACGCTGGGGTTGTGCGCCAGTGGCGGGAACATGCCCGCCACGCCGGCGCCGTCCGGGCGGTGGCAGTCGCTGCAGAACTGCGTGTAGCCCAGCCCGCCGCGGCTGGTGAACAGGTTGTCCGGCGCTGGGGCAGGGGTTCGTTCCACCATCGGCATCGGCAGGTCGTCCTTGCCCGGTGGCAACGACTTGAGGTAGCGCGCGATGGCGGTGAGGTCGGCGTCGGTGAAGTGCTGGGTACTGTGGGAGATCACCTCGGCCATGTTGCCCGACACCGTGGCAAAGCGGTTCTGCCCGGTCTTGAGCAACTGCACGGTGTCTTCCACCGTCCACAGGTTGCGCAGGCTCAGGGCGCGCCAGTGCTCCACGGTCTCGCCGGCCAGGAAGTGCTGGCCGGCGCTGCCGGCGTCGTCCATGGCCTTTTCCTGGAAGGCCACGCCGCGCGGGGTATGGCAGGCGCCGCAGTGGCCCAGGCCCTGTACCAGGTAGGCGCCGCGGTTGAGCTCGTCGCTGCGGGCCGGGTCGGCCACGAAGGGCTGCTTGTCGAGAAACACCAGGTTCCACAGCGACAGGCCCCAGCGCTGGCTGAACGGAAACTTCATGTCCGCTTCCAGGTTGGGCTGGTTGACCGGCTTCACGTCCTCCATCAGGTAGGCGTACAGGTCGCGCATGTCGCCTTCGGTCATTTTCGCGTAGGAGGGGTAGGGCATGGCCGGGTACAGGTTGGTGCCGGCCGCGTTCACCCCTTCGCGCATGGCACGGTCGAACTGCTCGAAGGTATAGCGGCCGATGCCGGTGACCTTGTCGGGGGTGATGTTGCTGGAGTAGATGGTGCCCATCGGCGTGGTCAGTTCGAGGCCGCCGGCCATCAACTCGCCGCCCTTGGCAGTGTGGCAGGCCACGCAGTCGCCCAGACGGGCAATGTAGGCGCCGCGTTCGACTGCCGTTGCCGGGGGCGGCTCACTGGCAGAGGCGGGGTACGCAAACAGCAGCGTCGAGCCAAGCATGGCCAGACGCGATACAAGAGAAGCCATCGCAATCGTCCTTTGGATGCGGCCGCAGGTGGTCCTGTAGGCACGTATCCGCAATCGTTTTTATAGGGTCATCAGACAAACCCGGTTATAGCCGATGGACGAGGGTGGCACTTTGATATGGATCAGCGCGGGGTGAGAAGGGGGCTCGCCGCCAGGGCGACGGCGAGCCGAAGGGGTTACTTGCCGGGCACCAGGGTCAGGCGCTTGCTGCCGTAGGCGCGTTCGAAGTTCTGCGGCTGCATCGGGAAGGTCACGTAGCTGCCCTTGAACCAGGCATCCAGGCCGTCGGCGAAATGCGCGCTGGCCGGGTTGCCCGACTGCCCGCTGCTGCTCACCCCCTGCAACGGCTCGGCCAGGCCGAAGTCGACTACCATGCGCATCGACGGCATCAGGCGGGCATTGAAGTCCTGGCCCCAGGCATAGGCCGAGGCGTTGAGTGTGGTGTGGTCGCCGCCGGTGGCCAGCGGGCCGCGCTTGAGCGTGTCGCCCAGGCCATAGGGTGCGCTGACGGGCCAGTGGTACTGGTGCAGCTTGCCCCATTGCCAGGCCCGGCGGTCGGTGCCCATCTGCGCTTCGCCGGCGCTGATGGCCGCGGCCAGGCTGCGGGCCAGGATCGTCGGCTTGTCCTGCTTGCCCGGGCTGTTGCGGTCGTCCCAGAACGGGCTGTCGTCGCGGCCCAGCAGGTGATCGGCCTGGGCCGAGTACGACAGCCGCGCATTGGCGACGAAGGCTTGCCAGCTCGGGCTGGTTTCGGGCCCCAGTTCATCGAGGAAGATCTGCCGGGCGCTTTGCTGCAGGAACAGCTCGTACACCGCGGCATCCGCCGATTGCGGGCTCAGGCGCCCGTCGAACGCCATCAGCCGGGTGTAGGCCTCGCGGGCGCGGGCCTTCTGCTCGGCGGGCAGGGCGTCGATGGCCTGCTTGAGCGGCTGGGCCATGCCGGGTGCTTCGAACATGGCCTTGAGCTTGGCGGCGAACAGGGTGGTCTGGTCGTACTGCATGGCGATCAGGCTGCGGCTGTCGTGCTTGCCGTTGCCGGCCAGCTGCGCCAGGCGTTCGGCACGCTCGGGGTAGTACCAGCTGTTGGACAGTTGCAGGCCATAGCCCTTGGGAATGCTGCGCTGGTTGGCATTGCCCAGCCAGCCTTGCGGCGGGTCCTGGTCGTAGGGGTGGAGCATGGCGTCGGCGTAGCCATCCCAGTCATAGCGCCCGTCGGCACCTGGGGAGGGCAGCAGGCCCTGGCCTTCGCGGCGGTTGGGGTAGCGGCCGGTAACCTGCCAGCCCACGTTGGCGGCGTCGGCGAACACCAGGTTCAGCGCGGCGGCGCCGATTTCGCGGCTGGCGTCGAAGGCACGTTCGACGCTCTGTGCCCGCGACAGGTCGAAGAACGCATCAAGGCTCTTGTCGCCCTTGAGTTCGGGCATCTTCAGGGCCAGGCCGAGGCTGCCCTGGGTGCCGGTCAGCAGGGCGCCGTGGCGGGTTTCGTACAGGGTTTCGCGTTGCGGGCGCTGGCCCTTGACGAAGTAGGTCTCGTTGCGCGCCTGCACCGGCTGCCAGCGGCCGTCGACTTCATAGAGCACGCGGTTGCCTTCGCGCTTGAGTTTTTCCAGGTACAGGTCCTGGTTGTCGCCCATTGCCGCGCTGCTGCTCCAGGCCAGCTTGCCGTTGAAGCCGGACAGCACGAACGGCAGGCCGGCCAGGCTGAAGCCGGCGGCCTGGTATTTGGTGGTACGTACCTGCACCGGGCTCAAGGCCCAGGCGCCCTGGCTGTCGCTGGCCAGCAGGCTGCGGCCGCTGCGGCTGCGCTGCGGGGCGATGGCCCAGTTGCTCGACGCCGGGGTGCCCAGCAGGTTGAGCGCGGCCAGTTGCTCGCTGACCTTGTTCAGTGTGGCCAGGCCCGGCAGCTGGCTGCCCGGGTTCAAACCCTTGAGCTTGTCGGCTTCGGCCATGGCCAGCGGTTCGTCCGGGTAGCTGGGCAGCAGCCACGGCAGTGTGTCGGCACCGACTTTCTGCGCCAGGGTCAGTGCGGCGATTTCTTCCTGCAGGTTCACCGACTGGCTGAAGCTGTACAGGCTGAAGATCAGCGCCGAATCTTCAGGCTTCCAGTACTCGGGGCGGTAGCCGCTCTGGGCCAACGGGGCCGGCAGGCGGTCGCGGTAGCGGAACAGGTAGGCGTTGACCCCGCGTGCGTACACCTCGAAGAAGCGCTTGAGGCGCGGCGAGGCGTCGGCGTAGAGGTCGCTGGCGTTCTTTTTCAGGTTGACCGCGCGCATGAAGCGGTCGACCTCCAGCGCATCCGGGCCGGCCATCTCGGCCAGGCGCCCCTGGGCCAGCAGACGCATGCCGACCATCTGCCCGATGCGATCGCCGGCGTGCACATAGCCCAGGGTGAACAGCGCATCGTGGAAGCTGCTGCTCTCGATCAGCGGCATGCCCAGGGCGTTGCGCCGCACCGAGACGTTCTGTGCCAGCCCCTTGAGCGGTTGCACGCCGCTGGTGGGGATGACGCTGTCCTGATGGTTGCCCAGTTGGCAACCGCCCAGGCTGAGCAGCCCGAGCAGGGTCGCGGCGACGCCGAACCGGGGTAGAACGGGGGAAAGGGCTGGCGAGGCCATGGGCAAGGCTCCTGCAGGGGATGGCGCTAAAAGGCGCTACGTTAGTGAGCGCGATCACGCCATGCAAGCGGGGGCGCGGGCTTTATTTTCAAAGTACCGCGCGGCCTTGTCGTGGTTCAGGCTGGCGGCGGGTTGATCTGCTCGACCAGGGCGTAGGCGCGCTGTGTGGCGGGGCGTGCCTGGATGCGCTGGAACCAGCCTTTGAGGGCCGGGAAGTCGTCCAGGTTCTGCTGCTGCCAGGTGTGCGAAACGATCCACGGGTAGATCGCCATGTCGGCGATGCTGTAGTCGTTGCCGGCGACGAATGGTCGGTCGGCCAGGCGCTTGTTCAGTACCCCGTACAGGCGCGCGGTTTCGTCCACGTAGCGCTTGATGGCGTAGGGGATCTTCTCGGGGGCGAAGCGGTTGAAGTGGTGGTTCTGCCCGGCCATCGGGCCCAGGCCGCCCATTTGCCAGAACAGCCATTGCAGGGCCTCCTGGCGGCCGCGCAGGTCCTTGGGAATGAACTGCCCGGTTTTTTTCGGCGAGGTAGAGCAGGATGGCCCCGGACTCGAACAGCGACAGCGGCTGGCCGTCGGCGGTGTCGTGGTCGACGATGGCCGGGATGCGGTTGTTGGGGGCGATTTTCAGAAAGTCTTCGGCAAATTGCTCGCCCTTGCCGATGTTGATCGGGTGAAGGGTGTAGGGCAGGCCGGTCTCTTCGAGAAACAGGGTGATCTTGTGGCCGTTGGGGGTGGTCCAGTAATACAGGTCGATCATGGTCACGCTCCGTTTGATGGTCGTCTGCTGGAACTGTGCTTGATGTCGAGGCGCAACGTGTGTGGGAGCGGGTCAGGCCCGCTCCCACAGGGGAGGCATCAGGCCCCGTGGCACTTCTTGAACTTCTTGCCGTTGCCGCATGGGCAAGGGTCGTTGCGGCCAACGTCCTTCAGGGCATTGCGCGCAGGTTCCTGAGGGGCATGGTTGCAGTGCGGGCCATGCACATGGCCGTGGTCATGATCATGCGCGTGATGGTCATGATCGTGATTGCAGTCGGGGCCATGAACGTGGGGTTGCTGGGTCATCGAGGGTTACTCCGGAATGAGATCGGCGGGAATTATCTCACCCTTGCGCAACAAGTGCAGGTCGTGGGCAAAGAATAATCCGGTGCTCAGCTCACCCTCCAGGCGATAGGGGATGGCCTGATCGGGGCGCTTGAGCAGCTTGGCGATGGGCTTGAGCTGGCGCCACAGGTTGGTACGCACCGGTACCTGGATGGTGCGCCGACTGTGCGCGTCCACCCGAAACCACTGGCCGTGGTCGCCTTCGACCAGCAACAGGTCGGCCAGGTACACCGCGTAATGCAGGTTGCGCACCTGCAGGGTGCTGTCGTTGGGATTGTCGATGCGAAAGTGCAGGATGAACTCCTGCTGCATCAGCCGCGCCTTTACTGTCTCGACCCGCACCAGGTGCACGCCGGGGTCCTGGTAGCTGCCGCCCCACCAGCTGGCGCAGCCCGCCAGATTCATCAGCAGCAGGCCGATGAGCAGCCGACGGGCGCAGGTGGTCATGACTAATGGCTCATGTAGCTGGCGCAGCACTTCTTGAACTTCTGCCCGCTGGCGCATGGGCAGGCGTCGTTGCGCCCGGCCTTGAGGCCCACCGTGGGGTCGATGAAGTACCAGTGCCCGCCGTTGTGCACGAAGGCCGAGCGCTCGCGGTGGCTGTGCTCGCCGTCGTTGTCGTGCCAGCGCGCCGTGAAGGTGACGAACGCGTGATCGGGCTGGCCGCCGAACACCTCGGCGCTCTCGACCTCCAGGCCCAGCCAGGTGCTTTGCGCGCTCCAGGCGGCAATGCCGGCGCGATCCAGCCCGGCCTGCTGCACCGGCAGGGTGGTCTTGATCAGGTAATCCACCAGCCCCAGCACATAGGCGCTGTAGCGCGAGCGCATCAGCGTCTGTGCATCGGGCGCCGGGTGGCCGGCATGATAATGCCCGCAGCAGGCATCGAGCAGGTTACCGCTGCCGCACGGGCAAACCGAGACACTCATTGCATCACCACCAGTACTTTCCAAAATTTTGCGGGTTGGCCCAGAACTTGGCGTTGAGCCAGTCGGGTACCTGTTTGTAGTCACGTAGATCATAGGTGAACAGGTTCAATACCTGCTCGTCACGTTGAAAACGCTCGCTGTCCTGCAGCGCCAGTGCGTAGAAGTCGGTGTCGCGCCAGCCGCTGGCCGCAAGGTCGACCAGCACCGCCACGCGGCTGGCGTTGAGGTTACGAATGCCGCCGAGCAGTTGCAGGCCCTGCTGGTTGCTCAGGTGTTCCAGGCAGTCCACCAGCACCGCCAGGTCGAAACGCTGCGCGGCAAGCTCGGCCGGCAGCGCGCCGGGGCGGGCCACGGCGATCTGCGCCTGCGGGTGCGCGGCGGCGAAGGCCTCCAGTGCCGGAAACGACGTGCCCACCAGCAACAGGCGTTGCGGGGCATGGTGCTCCAGCAGGGCGGCGAGGGCCTGCTGGGGCGTGCGCGAAGAAAAACGGTCAGTCATCGAAGCTCCTCGTTAATGCGTCAAGACTAGCCGGCCCGCGACGCAAGGCATAGAGGCACGCGCAAAGCGCCATGGCTTATTGCTGGCGCAGATGGAATCACCGGTCTTTACTCCCAGAGCATCGGTTTTGCACCGATTCCCCCTAGGAGACGCGACAAAATGAGCATAGTTCGCACAGCATTGCCTCTGGTTCTGCTAACCAGCGTATTGACTGGTTGTGCAGGTTTGCAAAAAACCGACTGGCCGAAGTGTGCCGCCGTCGGGGGCGTTGGCGGTGCCGCCCTGGGCGCCATCGAAAGCTCCAGCTGGGCTGGCTGGGGCGCGCTGCTCGGCGGCGGTCTGGCGGCCGGTTACTGCTGGGCCCATGGCGACGGCGACGAAGACGGTGATGGCGTACCGGACAGCCGTGACAAGTGCCCGGGCACCCCGCGTGGCGTTCAGGTCGATGCCAACGGCTGCCCGCCGGAGCCGGTCGCGGTGGTCGAGGAAGTCGTGGTGGTCAAGGAAGAGGTCATCGTGATCCGCGATGTGCTGTTCGAGTTCGACTCGGCCAGGCTCACCACGGCCGACAAACTGCGCCTGGACAAGATCGCCACGCGCCTCAAGGCCGAAGCCCCGAGCGCACGCCTGAGCGTCACCGGGCACACCGACAGCCGCGGCAGCGATGCCTACAACCAGAAACTCTCGGAACGCCGCGCCCATTCGGTGACCGACTACCTGGTCGAGAGCGGCATTGCGCGCAGCAGTTTCGTTTCGGTGCAGGGCGCCGGTGAAACCCAGCCGGTGGCAGACAACAACACCGCCGACGGACGCGCGATGAACCGCCGCGTGGAAATTCGCATCGATCGCTGAAGCCCTTGCGCCCCGCGGCTTGTGAAGTGTCGCGGGCGCGTCTTTACTCCTGTGTGACCGGTACTGGCCGGTGACACAGGAGCATTCCCCATGAATGTAATCACCAAGGCTGCGCTGCCCGTGCTCGTGGTCGCCAGCCTGCTGTCCGGTTGCGCCACCCACAGCGATGGCAGCGCCCCGTTGAACCAAAGAACCTGGCCCCTATGCAGCCTGCTGGGCGGCGCCGTGGGTGGCGGCCTGGGCGCCATCGAAAGCTCTGCCTGGGCCGGTGGCGGCGCGGCGCTGGGTGCCATCGCCGGTGGCCTGATCTGCTTTGCCCAGGACGGTGACGAAGACGGCGATGGCGTGTTCGACCGCCGCGACCGCTGCCCCGATACCCCGCCCAACACCCCGGTGAGCCACAACGGTTGCCCGTTGCCCCAATACCCGCCGAGCGAGAAGGCCCCGGCGCCTGAGCCCGAGGTGATCACCCTCAACGACCAGGGCAGCGTGATGTTCGCCTACGACTCGGCCGAACTCACCCCGGCCGCCCAGCAGCAGTTGCGTACCCTGACCGGCAAGCTCAATGACCCGAGCGTGGCCAGCATCAAGGTGATCGGACACACCGACAGCCGTGGCAGCGATGCCTACAACCAGGCGTTGTCCGAGCGGCGTGCCAGCAGCGTGGCCGAGTACCTGATCAGCCAGGGCCTGGCACCGCAGAAAATCACCAGCCAGGGGCGTGGCGAGCGCGAGCCGATTGCCGACAACGAAACCGATGCGGGCCGCGCGCAGAATCGCCGGGTCGAATTGCACCTCAATTGATCGACATCGGGGCTGGCATCCGGAGGGTGCCAGCCGGTAATGTGGCGTGCAGTGCCTGTGTCGCGTAAGCGGGCCGCCAAACAAGAAAACGCAACAACAAGGGGCGCGGGTATGAAGGCGTTGTGGGGGCTGGGCAAGGCCCTGACGGTAGTGTTCTGGTGGGTGGTACTGGTGAATCTGCTGATGCCGGCAGACAAGCCGTTCCACCAGCTGATCAACCTCGCGGGGGCCATGCTGCTGGTGCTGCACGTGCTCGAGGTGCTGATGTTCAACGGACGGTTGCGTGAGCGCAGCCATCGCTGGTTCGACCGTTTGCAGATTCTGCTGGTCGGCATCTTTCATATCCAATCGATACCGGCCCCGCGCCAGGAGGCTGGTCATGCGTAAGGTCGTGTTGTTGGCAGCACTGTTCAGCCCGTTGGCCCTGGCCGATGCAATCAGCGTGGCGGCGCACTCGGTGCTGCGCCTGCCGAACAAGGCCAGCGTGGTGCACCTGCAGCGCCTGGAGGTGGCGGATTCGGCCACCCTGGTGCTGCCGGCGAGCCTGGTGGAATTGAAGGTGGATGAGCTGCACCTGGGCAACCAGGCGCGCATTGCCATCGTGCCGGCCGAGCATGCGCTGAGCATGGAAGTGGCCCAGGCGCAGTTGGGCCAGGGCAGTGAGATTGCTGCTCACGGTGCGCCGGGTACCTATGAGCGGGTCGCCAGGCCCGGACGTGACCTGAGCTTGCGCATTCAGGCGCTGGAGGCTTCAGAACTGGCCATCGACGCCCGTGGCGGCGCGGGGGCACCGGGGTATGTGGGGCTCGATGGCGGCAACGGCAAGGCGGGTGGTTGCACCTGGGGCCAGGCCAGCCGTGGCGCCAATGGCGACAACGGTGGCGATGGCCATGATGGGGCGTCCGGAGGCCGGGTGCGCCTGGCACTGCCGGCCAGCTTCCCGGCCGAGCAGATCAAGGTCAGGCTCGACGGCGGTGCACCGGGGCTGGCAGGTGCGCCGGGCAAGCCGGGCGCAGGCGGGGCCAGCAAGGGGTGCCTGGTGTACCGTACCGATGCAGGGGCGACGGGAAGACCCGGGCAGCCCGGGCAACCGGGGGCGGCCGGGGCTGACGGGGAGCTGATACTTCAGCGCCTCTGATTTTCAGGGCTTCTTCGCCGGCCAGGTCGGCTCCTACAGGCAAACGTGGCCTTTGCAGGAGCCCGCCTTGCTGGCGAAGCGATTACCTCACACCAGCAGCCGGCTCGACGCCACCAGCACCACCGCAATACCCAGCAGCAGGTTGATCCCCACCAGGCGCCGAATGCGCCCGAGCACTGCGGCCCCGGCGGGCCAGTCCTGCGCCTTCACCGCCTTGCGCAACTCTGGCAGCAGCAGCGCCTGGATTCTCAGAAACAGCGCAAACATCGCAATCCCTGCGCCAATCATCACCTGCACATAACGTGGCGCAGTCTCGAACCCCGAGAAGCGCATGTGCATCATGCCAACGCCGGTGATCGCCAGCACCGCGACCGCCACCCAGACCCACACGAAAAAACGTTGAAACACTTCTACCCACAGCGTCAGCCGTGAAGGGCCGTCAAGCGCGGCCACCATGGCCGGGCGCAGGATCAGCCAGGCGAAGAACATGCCGCCCACCCAGATCAGGGCGGCCAGCAAATGCAGGCTGTAGGGGATGGCAAAGGCGGTCATCGGGAACTCCATTCGGCGCAAGGGGCAATAGCGGGGTATGATAGCGACCCATTCGAAACACTGAAAATTTATCCAGCCCTCCGGGCGCCCCGACACCATGATCAGCAACGAACTCAAATCCCAGATTCAGGGCGCCTATTCGCGTTTTCTCGAAGCCAAGAGCCTCAAGCCCCGCTACGGCCAGCGTCTGATGATCGCCGAAGTGGCCAAGGTGCTGGGCGACATCGCCGTGGACGACGAAGGCCGCCGCAGCGGCGAGCCCGCCGTGGTCGCGGTCGAGGCCGGCACCGGTACCGGCAAGACGGTGGCCTACAGCCTGGCCTCGATTCCCGCGGCCAAGGCTGCTGGCAAGCGCCTGGTGATCGCCACCGCCACCGTGGCCCTGCAGGAACAGATCGTGTTCAAGGACCTGCCGGACCTGATGCGCAACAGCGGCCTGAACTTCAGTTTCGCCCTGGCCAAGGGGCGTGGTCGCTACCTGTGCCTGTCCAAGCTCGACCTGCTGCTGCAGGAAGGCCACGCCCAGACCGCCACCGCGCAGCTGTTCGAGGAGGAGGGCTTTCGCATCGAGGTGGACGAGGCCAGTCAGAAGCTGTTCACCAGCATGATCGAGAAGCTGGCCGGCAACAAATGGGACGGCGACCGCGACAGCTGGCCACAGGCCCTGGAAGACCAGGACTGGTCGCGCCTGACCACCGACCACAGCCAGTGCACCGGCCGCCACTGCCCCAACTTCGGGCAGTGCACCTTCTACAAGGCCCGCGAGGGCATGGGCAAGGTCGACGTGATCGTCACCAACCACGACATGGTGCTGGCCGACCTGGCCCTGGGCGGCGGCGCCGTGCTGCCCGACCCGCGCGACACCATCTATGTGTTCGACGAAGGCCATCACCTGCCCGACAAGGCCATCGGCCATTTCGCCCATTACACCCGCCTGCGCTCGACCGCCGACTGGCTCGAGCAGACCGCCAAGAACCTGGCCAAGCTGCTGGCGCAGAACCCGTTGCCGGGCGACCTGGGCAAGTACATCGAGCAGGTGCCGGAACTGGCCCGCGAGATCAAGGCCCAGCAGCAGTTCATGTTCAGCGCCTGCGAGCAGGTGGCGGAGTTTCGCCCGGGCGAAGACATGGAAGGTCGCGAACGCCCGCGCTATCGCTTCGTCGGCGGCGTGGTGCCCGAGCACATGCGCGAGATGGGCATCGAACTGAAAAAGGGCTTTTCGCGCCTGACCGACCTGTTCACCCGACTCACCGACCTGCTCAAGGAAGGTATGGACGCCGAAGTCAGCATCGGCATCCCCAGCCACCAGGCCGAGGAGTGGTACCCGTTGTTCGGCAGCCTGCAGACCCGTGCCCAGGGCAACTGGGAGCTGTGGACCGCCTTTACCGCCGAAGACCCGGAAGACAGCCCGCCGATGGCGCGCTGGCTGACCCTGGCCGAAAGCGGTGCGCTGTTCGATATCGAGGTCAACGCCAGCCCGATCCTGGCGGCCGAGATGCTGCGCCGCAACCTGTGGAACGTCGCCCATGGCGCCCTGGTGACCTCGGCCACCCTGACCGCGCTGGGCAAGTTCGATCGCTTTCGCATGCGCGCCGGGCTGCCCAAGCTGGCCGTCACGGCGGTGGTGCCCAGCCCGTTCCACCACGTGGATGCGGGCGTGCTGCGCGTGCCGGACCTGCGTGCCGACCCGCGCGATGCTCCGGCGCATACCGCCGCGATCATCCGCGACCTGCCCGAGCTGGTGGAAGGCTCGCGTGGCTCGCTGGTGCTGTTCTCGTCGCGCAAGCAGATGCAGGACGTGTTCGACGGCCTGGACCGCGACTGGCGCAAGCAGGTGTTCATCCAGGGCAACCTGTCCAAGCAGGAAACCCTCAACAAGCACAAGGCGCGCGTCGACGGCGGTGACTCCAGCGTGCTGTTCGGCCTGGCCAGCTTTGCCGAAGGGGTCGACCTGCCGGGTGCGTATTGCGAGCACGTGGTCATCGCCAAGATTCCCTTCGCGGTGCCGGACGACCCGGTCGAGGCGGCCCTGGCCGAGTGGATCGAGGCCCGTGGCGGCAACCCGTTCATGGAGATCGCCGTGCCGGATGCCTCGCTGCGCCTGATCCAGGCCTGCGGGCGCCTGCTGCGTACCGAACAGGACCGCGGCACCATCACCCTGCTTGACCGGCGCGTGGTCACCCAGCGCTACGGCAAGGCTATCCTCAATGCGCTGCCGCCGTTTCGCCGGGAAATTTCCTGAGCGGCACAGCGCTTTGCAGTGCCCCGTTGTCTATTGCACAGATCAAGGCCCGCAAGGGCCATCAAGGAGAACTTCAGCCCTATGTTGCGCCGTACCCTGCCTGCCGTGATTGCACTGTTGTTCAGCTCGCCGCTGCTGGCCGGGCAACAGACGCTGTTCAACTTCGTTCGCCCGGCCGCGGTGGTCAATGTGGTGACCGAAGATGCCAGCCTGCCGCAGTACAACGCGGAGCAGACAGCCGAGGGCGAGGTACTGCGGCGCGTGGTGTTCAACCCCGTGGAGCGCCCGAGCCTGCGCCTTAGCCCGCAGACCGGGGTGTGGGACTGGACGGGCGCTACCGCGCTGACCTTGCGCATGCAGAGCGCCATGGACTGGGCGCTGAGCGTCGACGTGACGGTGCTCAGCAGCGACGGCAGTACCCTCACCAGCCGCATCGACCTGCCGGCCGGCCCGGCACAGACCGTGATGGTACCGCTGACCGCCAGCTCGCCGCTGACCCAGGGCATGCGTGTCGGCCCGCCGATGCCGTTCCGTCATCAGGGCCAGCGGGTGCTGCTGACCAGCAGCGAGGGCAAGGCCGACCTCAAGCAGGTGGTATCGGTCACGCTGTCGATGCCCAGGCCCAAGGTGGCGCAGAGCCTGCTGATCGAGCGCTTTGGCGTGCAGGACGACGACGTGCTGCAAAAGGCCGCCTATGCCGGCCTCATCGACGGTTATGGGCAGTCCACCCGTGGTCGCTGGCCCGAAAAGATCAGCAGTGACGACCAGCTCAAGGCGGCTGCCCAGCGCGAGCAGCAGCAGCTCAAGGGCTGGCTGGACGAGCGCAGCAAGCTCAAGCTGGACACGTTCGGCGGCCTGCTTGGCGCTGAGGCATTCGAGGCCAAGGGGTTCTTTCGCACCGAAAAGCGTGAGGGTCGCTGGTTTCTGGTCACACCGCTGGGGCATCCGTTCTACTCACTGGGGGTCAATGCCGTGGCGGCCGATGGCGGGCGCACCTACGTGGAAGGGCGCGAGTCGATGTTCACCGCCTTGCCCGAGGCGCAGACCCCGCTGGCGCAGTACTACGGCCAGGGCGACAACCTGGACGGCAACGGTTCTTCCCAGGGGCGCGGTTTCGGCAAGGGGCGCTGGTTCGACTTCTACGCCGCCAACCTGGGCCGTGGTCACGCCACGCCGACGTTCGACCAGGCGCGCTGGCAGGGCCAGAGCCTGGATCGCCTGCAGGCCTGGGGTTTCAACACCCTGGGCAACTGGAGCGACAACGGCCTGCAGAGCGAACGCCTGGCCTACACCCTGCCGTTGTCCATCGGCGGCGACTACACCAGCATCAGCACGGGGGTGGACTGGTGGGGTGCGATGCCCGACCCGTTCGACCCGCGCTTTGCCATGGCCACCGAACGTGCTGTGGCGATTGCCGCGCGCGACCATCGCGACGATCCGTGGCTGATTGGCTATTTCGCCGACAACGAGCTGGCCTGGGCGGTGCCGGGTAATGAATCGAAGCAGCGTTATGCGCTGGCCTATGGCACCTTGCGCCTGACCACCGACTCGCCGGCCAAGCGTGCCTTTCTCAAGCAACTGCGCGACAAGTACCGCAACCAGGAAGGCCTGTCCAAGGCGTGGGGCATCGAACTGACGGCGTGGGAACTGATGGAGGACCCGGGTTTCGAGCCGCCGCTGCCCGACCCCGCGCACCCGGAAATCGAGGCCGACTTCAAGTATTTCCAGCGGGTGTTTGCCGAGACCTACTTCAAGACCATCTCCGACTCGCTGAAATGGCATGCGCCCAATCACCTGCTGCTGGGTGGGCGGTTTGCGGTCAGTACGCCTGAAGCGGTGGCGGCGTGTGCCAAGTACTGTGATGTGGTGAGCTTCAATGTGTATGCACCCACGCCGCAGGATGGCTACGACTTTGCCCAGCTCAATGCGCTGGACAAGCCGGTGCTGGTGTCGGAGTTCCAGTTTGGCTCGCGTGATCGTGGGCCGTTCGGGCCGGGGCCGATGGAAGTGGCGCGTGAGGAGGACCGTGGGCCGGCCTATGCGAACTTCGTCAAGGCGGCCTTGAAGGAGCCTTCGATTGTGGGGGTGCACTGGTTCCAGTACCTGGATCAGCCGGCCAGCGGGCGTTTGCTCGATGGCGAGAATGGGCATTTCGGCTTGGTGGGGATTACCGACGTGCCGTTTCAGGGGTTTGTGGAGAGTGTGCGCAAGAGCAATCTTGAGGTGGTGGAGCAACTGAACAAGCCGCTGGTGATGCCGGCACGGTAAGCGCCTGAGAGCGCAAGGGGACCGCCTGGCTTTGCGGTGTTCCCAAAAACCTCCAGTGCTGGAACAATGCCAGCCATTTTGTGGCGCAGTACGGCGGGGTAATTACGGGTGCAGATTCAAGGTCATTACGAACTCCAGTTCGAGGCGGTACGCGAAGCCTTCGCAGCACTTTTCGATGATCCCCAGGAACGCGGCGCCGCACTGTGCATCCAGGTCGGTGGCGAAACGGTCCTCGACCTCTGGGCCGGCACCGCCGACAAGGACGGCCAGCAAGCCTGGCACAGCGATACCATCGCCAACCTGTTCTCCTGCACAAAAACCTTCACCGCCGTCACCGCCCTGCAACTGGTGGCCGAAGGCAAGCTGGCGCTGGAAGCACCGGTCGCTCGCTACTGGCCAGAATTTGCCCAGGCCGGCAAGAGCTCGGTAACCCTGCGCCAACTGCTGTGCCACCAGGCCGGCCTGCCGGCGATCCGCCAGTTGCTGCCCGCCGAAGCCCTGTACGACTGGCAGACCATGGTCGACACCCTGGCCGCCGAAGCCCCCTGGTGGACCCCCGGCACCGCCCACGGCTACGCCGCGATCACCTACGGCTGGCTGCTGGGCGAGCTGATTCGCCGCGCCGACGGCCGCGGCCCGGGCGAGTCGATCGTGGCGCGCACCGCCAGGCCCCTGGGGCTGGATTTCCATGTGGGACTGGACGATGAAGAGTTCTACCGTGTCGCGCACATCGCCCGGGGCAAAGGCAACCCGGGTGACGAGGCAGCCAAGCGGCTGCTGCAGGTGACGATGCGTGAGCCCGAGGCGTTGTCCACCCGCGCCTTCACCAACCCGCCAGCCATCCTGACCAGTACCAACAAGCCTGAGTGGCGACGCATGCAGCAACCGGCGGCCAACGGCCACGGCAACGCACGCAGCCTGGCCGGGTTCTATGCCGGGCTGCTGGACGGCAGCCTGCTGGAATCGGAACTGCTCGACGAACTGACCCGCGAACACAGCCTGGGCCAGGACATGACCCTGCTGACCCAGACCCGCTTCGGCCTGGGCTGCATGCTTGATCAGCCACAGGTGCCCAACGCCACGTTCGGGCTGGGCGCCAAGGCTTTCGGACACCCGGGGGCCGGCGGCTCGGTCGGTTTTGCCGATCCGGAACACGACGTGGCCTTTGGCTTTGTCACCAATACCCTGGGCCCGTATGTCCTGATGGACCCGCGGGCACAGAAACTGGTTCGGGTGCTGGCCGGCTGCCTTTGATCGGGTAAGTCCCTGCAACCGGAACCCATTGTCTATTCTGGATTCCAACAGCCTGCGCTGTCGGGTCAAATTTCTTTCATTTTCATGGTGTATCGCTGATGTCTTCACATAAAACCTTAGCTCTCGCCCTGTGCCTGGCCGTGACCGGTTGCGCACAGCACCCTCAGAACGGCTCGGCCGATGGCGGCCATGGCTGGTGGCCCTTCGGCTCCGACAAGGTGGCCGAAAAGGACGTGAAGGATGTGGTCACCGAGAAGGTTGCACAGGCTGACGCCAAGTCCGAAAGCAGCAGCCGCTGGTGGTGGCCGTTCGGAAACAGCGACAAGGCCCAGAGCCAGGCCCAGGCGGTACCCAAGATCGACGTCAAGGCCACCCAGGCCTGGCTCGACGACTACGAGCCCAAGCTGCGCGAAGCGATCAAGGACAGCAAGTTCGAGCTCGAGCGCCGCGAAGACGTGCTGGTGGTGACCGTACCGGTCGACTCTTCGTACAACCCTGACCGCCCCGCCATGCTGTTGCCGGCCACCCTCGGCCCGATCACGCGCGTGGCCAAGGTGATCGAGACCGACTCCAAGACCGCCGTGCTGGTACTCGGCCATGCTGACAGCAGCGGCGCAGCTGCTGCCAACCAGAAGCTGAGCCAGGAGCGCGCCCAGTCGGTATCGGCGATTTTCCGCCTCAGCGGCCTGCAGCGTGATCGCCTGATGCTGCGTGGCATGGGGTCGGTGGCGCCGCGCGCCGCCAACGACAGTGTGCAGGGCCGCGCCTTGAACCGCCGCGTCGAGCTGCTGTTGACGCCACAGAACACCATGCTGGCGCTGGTGGCCAAGTACCAGCAGCCGACCCCTAGCCCGGCCGAACTGGTTGCCGTGCAGGACGTCAAGGCACCGGTCAAGGCCGCTGCCAAGCCCGCCACCAAACCAGCGGCGAAAGCCACTGCGAAAAAAGCCCCGGCCGCCAAGCCGGTGGCCAAGAAGAAGCCGGCTGCAGCCGCTGCCAAGCCGGCCGCCAAGAAAGCCGCCCCGGCCGCGAAGAAAGTCGTTGCCAGCAGCACCAGCCCTGCGAAGACCAACTGATCGTCAAGGAAACGCAGCATGACCCAGACCCTGGCCGATATGCGCCGCGACTACACTCGCGACGGCCTGACCGAAACCCAGGCGCCGGCAGAGCCGTTCGCGTTGTTTCACCAATGGTTCGAGGATGCCGTCAAGACCGAGCAGCCGCCCGTCGAAGCCAACGCCATGACGTTGGCAACGGTGGACGGCGAGGGGCGTCCGCATTGCCGTATCCTGCTGCTCAAGGGGCTGGATGAGCAGGGCTTCACCTTCTTCACCAACTACGAAAGTGCCAAGGGCCATCACCTGCGCGCCAACCCGTTCGCCGCCATGACCTTCTTCTGGCCCACCCTGGAACGCCAGGTGCGCATCGAAGGCAAGGTGGTGAAGGTCACGGCGCAGGAATCCGATGCGTATTACCAGGTACGCCCGCTGGGTAGCCGCCTGGGCGCCTGGGCATCGCCGCAGAGCCGGGTGATCGCCAACCGTGAAGAGCTGCAGGATCTGGTCAAGGCCACCGAGCAGCGCTTCAGCGATACCCAGCCGCACTGCCCCGAGCACTGGGGTGGCTACCGCCTGCTGCCGGAACGCATCGAGTTCTGGCAGGGCCGCCCGAGCCGCCTGCATGATCGTCTCAACTACCGGCTCAAACAGGGCCTGTGGCTGCGCGAGCGCCTGGCCCCTTAACCGGCGCGGTATTCGGCGGCCGCGCGTTCCAGCCAGGCCGCCAATTCCTTGCGTTTGACCTTTTGCGCCCTGGCGCTGTCCAGACGTTGTAGCATGAAGACGCGTTTGTGCTCGTCGTCCCCGGCCAGCGACAGGGCCAGGTCGCGGTCCATCCAGCGCTTGATGCGTACATACAGCCACCCGTGAAAATACAGACCCGCCAGGGTGGTTACGGCGATGATGAAGTAATCCATGTCTATCCTTGCCTGTTGAGTGTTGGGGTCATGGCGGGGATCAAGTGCCTGTACCGACGCTGAATGGAAGCAATTTTATACACCGTGTGTCGTGACAGTGGTCAACGCGCGGAGTCTAATGACTACCTGTCTTCTGGAGATGATCCTATGCGTAAATCAGTTTTGTTGGTGGCGTCGTTCACCACGATGTCGCTGCTGCTTGGCGGCTGTACCTCCAACCTGACCGGCGATTCCTATTCCCGCGATGAAGCCCGTCGCGTGCAACAAGTGCGCATGGGTACCATCGAGTCGCTGCGTCCGGTCAAGATCGAAGGCACCAAGACCCCGATCGGCGGCGGCGCCGGTGCCATCGTGGGTGGCGTGGCCGGCAGCGCGGTAGGCGGCGGTCGTGGCAGTATCGTCGCGGCAGTCATCGGTGCGGTAGCCGGCGGCCTGGCAGGTTCTGCAGCCGAGGAAGGCCTGACCCGCACCCAGGGTGTGGAAATCACCGTGCGTGAAGACGATGGCAGCATGCGCGCCTATGTCCAGCAGGTTCAGCAGAACGAAATCTTCCGGGTGGGCGAGCGCGTTCGCATCATGACCGTGGATGGCACCAGCCGGGTTTCTCACTGAACCTTGTCCTGCAGCCCTCTGGCTATGAGGGCGTGCAAACAAAACCCCGACTCGGCACCGCCGGTCGGGGTTTTTCATTGCCGGTTCGGCATCAACTGCCGACGGCCTTGCGGCTGGCCATGGCGGTTACCGCGTAGCCGATCACCGCTGCCAGGATGGAACCGGTGAGAATGCCCATGCGGTCCATGCCGGCGTACTCGCTGCTGCCCGGCACGAAGGCCAGCGAGCCGACGAACAGGCTCATGGTGAAGCCGATGCCGCACAGGATCGCCACCCCCAGCACCTGGCCCCAGTTGGCGCCACTGGGCAGGGCGGCCAGGCCCAGCTTGATCGCCAGCCACGTCAGGCCGAACACCCCGACGGTCTTGCCCAGCAGCAGGCCGACCGCGATGCCCATCGGCACATGGTGGGTAAAGCTCTCGGCGGTGACGCCGGCCAGCGACACGCCGGCATTGGCGAAGGCGAACAGAGGCAGGATACCGAACGCCACCCAGGGGTGAAGGGCGTGCTCCAGCGCCAGCAGGGGCGACGGCTCGGCGTTGCGAGTGCGCAGCGGGATGGTCAGCGCCAGGGTGACACCGGCCAGCGTGGCATGCACGCCGCTCTTGAGTACGCACACCCACAGGATCAACCCGATCACCATGTACGGCCCCAGCTTGACCACCCCCATCCGGTTCATCGCCACCAGCGCTACCAGGCAGGTGGCGGCCAGCATCAGCGACAGGGTGGACAGGGCGCCGGAGTAGAACAGGGCGATGACGATGATCGCGCCCAGGTCGTCGATGATCGCCAGGGTCATCAGGAACAGCTTGAGCGACACCGGTACACGCTTGCCGAGCAGGGCCAGCACGCCGAGGGCGAAGGCGATATCGGTGGCGGTGGGGATCGCCCAGCCGGCCACGGCGGCGGGGTTGTCCTTGTTGAGGAAGTAGTAGATCAGTGCCGGTACCACCATGCCGCCGATGGCGGCTGCGCCGGGCAGCACGATTTGCGAGGGCCTGGACAGGTGGCCGTCGATGATCTCGCGCTTGACCTCCAGGCCGATGAGCAGAAAGAACAGTGCCATCAGGCCGTCGTTGATCCACAGCAGCAGGGGCTTGGCGATTTGCAGCGCGCCCACCTGGGCCACCACGGGCACGTCGAGCAGGCCGTTGTAGAGGTAGGAGAGGGGGGAGTTGTTGATGATCAGCGCAAGGGCAGCCGCGGCAATCAGCAGCAGGCCGCTGGCTGATTCGAGCTGGAAGAAACGCGTGAATGTGCTGCGTAGAGGCAAGGGTGCTCCTCCATCCTGAAATTCGAAGAGGAACACCCTACCCTGTGGGGATATGCTTTAGAACAAAAACTATATTCTTTTTTGTTATATGCTATTGCGGCTTTTCCGCCAGCAAGGCCAACCCCTGCAGGGGCCGATCTTGCCGGCGAAACGGCGCGCAAGCCCTACCTCACGCTTCCAGGTCCAGCCCCAGCATGCTGCGCGCCACCGCCTCGGCCACACGAATTCCGTCCACGCCCGCCGACAGAATCCCGCCTGCATAACCAGCCCCCTCACCGGCGGGGAACAGCCCCTTCAGGTTCAGGCTCTGCAAGCTGGCATCGCGGGTGATGCGCAGCGGCGAGGAGGTACGCGTCTCGATGCCGGTCAACACCGCATCGGGCAGGTTGTAACCCTTGATCTGGCGGTCGAACGCCGGCAGTGCCTCACGGATCGCCTCGATGGCAAAGGCCGGCAGGCTCAGCGCCAGGTCGCCCAGGCTCACGCCCGGCTTGTACGAGGGTTCCACGCTGCCCAGGGCGGTGGATGGCTTGCCGGCGACAAAGTCGCCCACCAGTTGCGCCGGTGCCTGGTAGTTGCTGCCACCCAGCTCATAGGCCAGGCTCTCCAGACGTTCCTGCAGTTCGATGCCGGCCAGCGGGCCGCCCGGGTAGTCCTGCTCGGGGGTGATGCCGACCACGATGCCAGAGTTGGCATTGCGCTCGTTGCGCGAGTACTGGCTCATGCCGTTGGTCACCACGCGGCCCGGTTCGCTGGTGGCAGCTACCACGGTGCCGCCCGGGCACATGCAGAAGCTGTACACCGAACGTCCGTTCTTGGCGTGGTACACCAGCTTGTAGTCGGCCGCGCCGAGTTTCGGGTGGCCGGCATACTTGCCCAGGCGGGCCTTGTCGATCAGGGTCTGCGGGTGCTCGATGCGAAAGCCGATGGAGAACGGCTTGGCTTCCATGAACACGCCCCGCGCATGCAGCATGCGGAAGGTGTCGCGGGCGCTGTGCCCCAGGGCCAGGATCACGTGGCGCGAATGCAGCTGTTCACCACTTTCGAGTACCACGCCGGTCAGTTGCTCGCCCTCGCTGATCAGGTCGGTGACCTTCTGCTCGAAACGCACCTCGCCGCCCATGGCTTCGATTTGCTGGCGCATGTTCTCGACCATGCCGGTCAGGCGGAAGGTACCGATGTGCGGCTTGTTGACGTACAGGATCTCGTCCGGCGCACCGGCCTTGACGAACTCGTGCAGCACCTTGCGGCCGTGATGCTTCGGGTCCTTGATCTGGCTGTACAGCTTGCCGTCGGAGAAGGTGCCGGCACCGCCTTCGCCAAACTGCACGTTGGACTCGGGGTTGAGCACGCTCTTGCGCCACAGGCCCCAGGTGTCCTTGGTGCGTTGGCGCACCTCCTTGCCGCGTTCGAGGATGATCGGCTTGAAGCCCATCTGTGCCAGCAGCAGGCCGGCGAAGATCCCGCACGGGCCGAAGCCGACCACGATCGGGCGTTCGGCAAGCTCGGCCGGCGCCTGGCCGACCGGCTTGTAGCTGACGTCCGGGGCCGGGGTGATGTTGTGATCGTCGGCGAACTTCTGCAGCAGCTCAGCTTCGTTGCTGGCTGTCAGGTCGATGGTGTAGATGAACAGCAGTTCGGTGTTCTTCTTGCGCGCATCGTAGCTGCGCTTGAACAGCGTGAAGTCCAGCAGCTGGTCGTCGCTGATCCCCAGGCGCTGCACGATGGCTTCGCGCAGGGCTTCGTCCGGGTGATCCAGCGGCAACTTCAGTTCAGTGATTCGTAGCATGACAGGGTCCAGTATCCCGGCCATCAAAGGGCCGGCGGCTTTGCACAAACCGCCAAGTATAAGCTGTTCGCAGGCGCTTAAGGCAGCTTAAACGCGTGCGGCCGGTCAGTCGTTGCGCGAGCCGCCGTAGTAGCCGCAGCCACGCAGGGTCTGGCCATCGATGCGCAGTTCGGCGCTCAGGTGGCTGACCGCGCCGGTGGCGATGTCCACGCAGCGCTGCGGGGCGACCCACAGGTCGATGCGCTGGCCGTTGGCTTCGGTGCTCAGTGACAGGCGCCCGTCGGGCATCTGTTCTTCCAGGTACGGCACCGCCAACGAGGGCTGGCCTGGGCGGTCGAGCACCATGCCCTGGCCGCTGGCCTTGATGTTCCAGTCCGGCTCATGGCCGCTGGCGCGCAGGATCAGGCGCTTGAAGTTCGGGTCGCTGCAGGCGCTGGAGGAGTGCTCGACGCGGTACAGCTGTTGCACGTCGAGCTGGCCATCGTTGCCGGCCTGCTGGCTGCCGGCCAGCTTGCCGCGCACGTCGGCGAACAGGGTGCCGGGGGTTGCCGCCAGTGCCGAAGCTTCCTGCAGCAGGCCGGTGTTGCCGGTGTCGCGGACCACGAAGCGGCGGCTCTCCTCGCACGGCTTGAACAGCAACTGGCCGCCAGCGGCGGACAGCTCGCCCTGCAGGCGAGTCATGCCGACGGTGGACACCGTCTCGGGTTTGTCTGCCAGCATCTGGCAACCGGCGAACAGGGGCAGCAGGGCGGCTAACAGCAGCGAAGGGGCGGCACGCATCGGGGGGCTCCAGCATCGGGTCCAGAAAAGTGCCGTCACGTTACGCAGCCTGGGGCGCAATCACAAGGCCCTAGCCCACGTGATAGGTCTGCCCGGTCTGCAGCCCCTCCACGCTCTTGGCGTAGGCCAGCGCCACGTCGGCCGCCGGTACCGGCTTGAAGCCGCGAAAGTAGGGGGCATAGTCGGGCATGGCCTCGAGCAGCACGGTCGGACTGATGGCGTTGACCCGCAGCCCGCGTGGCAGCTCGATGGCGGCGGCGCGCACGAAGGCGTCGATGGCACCGTTGACCAGGCTGGCCGAGGTGCCGGTACGGATCGGGTCGTGGCTGGTGACGCCGGTGGTGAAGGTGAACGAGCCGCCGTCATTGATGAACTCGCGACCGATCAGCAGCAGGTTGACCTGGCCCATCAGCTTGTCGTTCAGGCCCAGGGCAAACCCCTGTTCGTCCAGTTCGTCCAGGGGCGCGAACACCACGTTGCCGGCGGCGCACACCAGGGCATCGAAGCGCCCGGTCTGCTCGAACAGGCGGCGAATCGAGGCACTGTCGCTGATATCGGCCTGCAGGTCGCCGCTGTTGCGACCGACCCGGATCACCTCGTGGCGCTGTTCCAGTTCACGGGCCACGGCCGAACCGATGGTACCGCCGGCGCCGATCAGAATGATTTTCATGGGGCTGTTCCTCGCGTGTGGGGTGAGGTTTCAGTCTAGGGTGGATTTTTGCGTGAATAAGCCTGCTAATAGGCAACCTTTGGTTTTCATGCGGAAACAATCCATGAGCGAGCTGGACGATCTGGCGGCCTTTGCGGTGTTGATGGATGCGGGCAGTTTTACCCTGGCCGCGGAGCAGCTGGGCTGGAGCAAGGGGCAGTTGTCCAAGCGCATCAGCCAGCTGGAGAGCAGCCATTCGGTCAAGCTGCTGCACCGCACCACGCGGCGCCTGAGCCTGACCGCCGCGGGCGCAGCGCTGCTGCCCCAGGCCCAGGCGCTGGTGCGCCAGGTGACCCAGGCGCGCCAGGCGCTGTCGCGGCTCAAGGATGACCTGTCGGGCCCGGTGCGGGTGACGGTGCCGGTGTCGCTGGGTGAAACCTTCTTCGAAGGCCTGCTGCTGGAGCTGGGCAACCAGTACCCGCAGTTGCAGATCGAACTGGAACTGGACAATGCCTACCGCGACCTGCTGCGCGACGGCTTCGACCTGGCCATCCGACAGATCCCGGGCAATGACGAGCGCCTGGTGGCGCGGCCGCTGCTGGCCATGCAGGAGCTGACCTGCGCCAGCCCGGCGTACCTGGAGCGCCACGGCACGCCGACCACGCCGCAGGCGCTGGCCGAGCATCGCTGCCTGCTCAACAGTCATTACAGCGGACGCGAGGAATGGCTGTACCACCAGCAGCATGAATTGCTGCGGGTGCAGGTGGCGGGGAATTTTGCCAGCAATCACTACAGCCTGTTGAAGAAGGCGGTGCTGGTGGGGGCGGGGGTGGCGCGGCTGCCGTCCTACATGTTGCATGCCGAGCTGGCGGACGGGCGCTTGTGCTGGTTGCTGCGCGATTACCAGACACGCAGTACGCCGTTGTTCCTGGTGCACCCGTATCAGGGCGGGATGCCCAAACGCGTGCAGGTGGTGGCCGATTACCTGGTGCGCTGGTTCAAGCGTGGCAGCCAGGCGCTGGGTGCGTTGCCGGTACCGGCCCCTTCACCGACAACGCCGGCTCCTGCACTGTAGGAGCCGGCGTTGCCGGCGAAGGGGCCGTCTGGTTCAGCCCCCCAGGTACGCGTCGCGTACTTTCGGGTCGGTCAGCAGCGCTTCACCGGTGCCCTGCATCACCACCCGGCCGTTCTCCAGCACATAGGCACGGTCGGCGATCTTCAGGGCCTGGTTGGCGTTCTGCTCCACCAGGAACACCGTTACACCATCCTTGCGCAGCTGTTCGATGATGTCGAAGATCTGCTGGATGATGATCGGCGCCAGCCCCAGTGAGGGTTCGTCGAGCAGCAACAGCTTGGGCTTGCTCATCAGCGCACGGCCGATGGCGAGCATCTGCTGCTCGCCCCCGGACATGGTGCCGCCACGCTGGCTGAAGCGCTCCTTGAGCCGCGGGAACAGGTGCAGCACCTTGTCCATCTGCTCTTGGTAGTCGCCCTTGTCGGTGAAGAACCCGCCCATGGCCAGGTTCTCCTCCACGGTCAGGCGTGCGAACACGCGCCGACCCTCGGGCACCACGGCAATGCTCTTGCGCATTATCTGCGCCGAACTTTGCCCCACCAGCTCCTCGCCCATGTAGCGGATGCTGCCGCTGTGGGCCTGGGGCGACCCGCACAGGGTCATCAGCAGGGTCGACTTGCCTGCGCCGTTGGCGCCGATCAGGGTGACGATCTCGCCCTGGCGAATCTCCACGTTGACGCTGTGCAGCGCCTGGATCTTGCCGTAGAAGGTGGAAACGTTTTCGAACTGCAGCATTTACGCTTCCCCCAGGTAGGCTTTGATCACTTCGGGGTTGTCCCGGATCTGTTGCGGGGTGCCATCGGCCAGCGGCGTGCCCTGGTTGATCACCACGATATGGTCGGAAATGCTCATGACCAGCTTCATGTCGTGCTCGATCAGCAGCACGGTCACCCCGTGTTCCTCACGCAAGGTGCCGATCAGCGCCTTGAGGTCTTCGGTCTCTTTCGGGTTCAGGCCTGCCGCCGGCTCGTCGAGCATGAGGATCCGCGGGCGGGTCATCATGCAGCGGGCGATTTCCAACCGGCGTTGCTGACCATAGGCCAGGGTGCCGGCGTTACGGTTGGCGAACTCGACCAGGTCGACCTTTTCCAGCCAGTACTGCGCGTACTCCATCGCCTCGTGCTCGCTGCGACGAAAGCCCGGGGTCTTGAACAGGCCGGCGAAGAAGTTGGTGTTCAGGTGACGGTGCTGGGCGATCAGCAGGTTTTCCAGCGCGGTCATTTCCTTGAACAGGCGCACGTTCTGGAAGGTACGCACCACGCCCTTGCGGGCGATCTCGTGGCCGGCCAGGCCCTGGATGGGCTGGCCGTCGAGCAGGATGCTGCCGCCACTGGGCTTGTAGAAGCCGGTCAGGCAGTTGAACACGGTGGTCTTGCCGGCGCCGTTGGGGCCGATCAGTGCCACCACTTGTTTTTCCTTGACGGACAGGGCCACGCCGTTGACCGCCAACAGGCCGCCGAAGCGCATGCTCAGGCCGCTCACTTGCAGAATTTCGCGGCTCATCGACGCAGCTCCATGTGTGGACGTTGCATAGGCAGCAGGCCCTGCGGACGCCAGATCATCATCAATACCATCAGTGCACCGAACATCAGCATCCGGTATTCACTGAAGTCGCGCATCAGTTCGGGCAGCAGGATCATCACGATGGCCGCGAGGATCACGCCCAGCTGAGAGCCCATGCCGCCGAGCACGACAATGGCGAGGATGATCGCCGACTCGATGAAGGTGAACGACTCCGGCGTCACCAGGCCCTGGCGCGCGGCGAAGAAGCTGCCGGCAAAACCGGCGAAGCAGGCACCGAGGGTGAAGGCCGAGAGCTTGATGATGGTCGGGTTCAGGCCCAGCGCACGGCAGGCGATCTCGTCTTCGCGCAGTGCTTCCCAGGCGCGCCCGATCGGCATGCGCAGCAGGCGGTTGATCACGAACAACGCGAGCAGGGCCAGCAGCAGTGCCACCAGGTACAGGAAGATCACCTTGTTGATCGAGTTGTATTCCACCCCGAAGAACTCGTGGAAGGTCTGCATGCCTTCAGCCGCCCTGCGCTCGAAGCTCAGGCCGAAGAACGACGGCTTGGGAATGTTGCTGATGCCGTTCGGGCCGCCGGTGAGGTCGGTCAGGTTACGCAGGAACAGCCGGATGATCTCGCCGAAACCCAGGGTCACGATGGCCAGGTAGTCACCGCGCAGGCGCAGCACCGGGAAGCCCAGCAGGAAGCCGAACGTGGCCGCCATCATCCCCGCGATGGGCAGGCACACCCAGAAGCTCAGGCCGAAGTAGTGCGACAGCAGCGCATAGCTGTAGGCGCCCACGGCGTAGAAGCCCACGTAGCCCAGGTCGAGCAGGCCCGCCAGGCCGACCACGATGTTCAGGCCAAGGCCCAGCATCACGTAGATCAGGATGAGCGTGGCGATGTCGACCGCACCGCGCGAACCGAAGAACGGCCACACCAGGGCAACCGCGATCAGGCCCAGGATGATGTAGCGCTGGGTACGCGGCAGGGTCAGGAAGTTGCTGACCTTGGGCGATATCAGTGCACCCCGGGGGGCGGACCGCATCATCGCGCTCCATTGCTTGTCGAACAGCACGCGCAGGAACATCAGCACCGAGCACACCACAATCACGCTAAGGGCCAGGGGCCCCTGGCCATGCACCTGCAGGCTGATACCGACGATGCTGAGTTTCAGGCCCAGTACCGGGAATGCCACGGCCCAGACCAGCAAGGCGCTGAAAAACGCCGATTTGAGATTTCTGCTCATACTTTCTCGACCTCCGGACGGCCCAGGATGCCGGTCGGACGGAACAACAACACCAGAACCAGAAGACCGAATGCCACCACGTCCTTGTACTGGTCACCGAAGATATCGGCGCCAAAGGCCTCGGCCACGCCCAGCACCAGCCCGCCGAGCATGGCGCCCGGAATGCTGCCGATGCCGCCCAGCACCGCCGCGGTAAAGGCCTTCAGGCCCACCAGGAAGCCGGCGTTGGGGTTGATCACGCCGTACTGCATGCTCAGCAGTACCGCTGCCACGGCCGCCAGGGCCGCACCGATCACGAAGGTCAGGGCGATGATGTTGTTGGTGTTGATACCCAGCAGGTTGGCCATCTTGATGTCTTCGGCACAGGCGCGACAGGCGCGGCCCAGGCGTGAACGCGAGATGAACAGGGTCAGCCCGGTCATGGCCACCAGGGTGACGACGAAGACCAGGATCTGCATGTAGGAAATCAGGACTTCCTCGGCGCCGCCCGGCCCGAAGGAGATGCTCCCCGGAATCAGGTTGGGGATCGACTTGTCCTTGGAATCCTGGGCAAGCAAGACAGTGTTCTGCAGGAAAATCGACATGCCGATGGCAGAGATCAGCGGGATCAGCCGGTTGCTGTTGCGCAAGGGGCGGTAGGCGACCCGTTCGATGCTGTAGCCATAGGCGCTGGTGACCACGATGGTCGCGATGAACGCGGCGGTCATCAGTATCGGCAGTGAGTCGATGCCCATCATGGCCAGCCCGGCAAGGGCGATGAAGGCCACGTAGGAACCGATCATGTACACCTCGCCGTGGGCGAAGTTGATCATTCCAATGATGCCGTAAACCATTGTGTAGCCAATGGCTATCAAGGCATAGGTGCTGCCAATGGTCAGGCCATTAACCAGCTGTTGGAAGAAGTGATAGATCTCAGGCATTACAGCGCTCCTAAAAACCCGATACGCATTTCACTGGTGGGCTTGCGCCCGTCCCGGCTTGTGGTCTGAGGCCACTTCGCACGGGCACTGCCAGCGAACCGCTGGTGACGGTTTTAAGATTTTCAGGTGAACCTGCTCCCGGATCGCGGGAATCAGGCCCATGAACCTCGTAAAACAAAGCCCACTGCTCGCACAGTGGGCTTGTAGTCATGGAGTGACGGGATTACTGAGGGGAAACTTCGGTTTTAGGTTTGCCGAAATGCCATTCGTAGACGACGAACTTGAAGTCCTTCAGGTCGCCGTTCTTGTCATAGGACAAGTCGCCGGTAGGGGTCTTGAAGGTGCCGGTGTGCAGGGCCTGTGCGACCTTGTCGGTGTCTTCGCTCTTGGCCGCCTTGATGCCTTCGGCGATCAGCTCCACCGCCGAGTAGGCCGGGAACACGAACGGACCGCTCGGGTCCTTGCCGTCAGCCTTGATGGCGTCGACGATGGCCTTGTTCGCAGGGTCGGCGTCGAACGACTTGGGCAGGGTTACCAGCAGGCCTTCGGAAGCGCCCTGGGCGATCTGCGAGATCGAGTCGTTGCCCACGCCCTCTGGGCCCATGAACTTGGCCTTCAGGCCTTTTTCCTGAGCCTGGCGCAGGATCAGGCCCAGCTCTGGGTGGTAGCCGCCGTAGTACACGAAGTCGACGTTGGCTTGCTTGAGCTTCTGGATGATCGAGGAGAAGTCCTTGTCGCCGGCGTTCAGGCCTTCGAACACGGCAACCTTGGTGCCTTTGCCTTCCAGGGTCTGCTTGACCGCGGTGGCGATGCCTTCACCGTACTGCTGCTTGTCGTGCAGTACCGCAACCACCTTGGGCTTGACGTGGTCGGCGATGTAGTTCCCGGCGGCCGGGCCCTGGGCGCTGTCCAGGCCGATGGTACGGAAGATCAGCTTGTAGCCGCGGGAGGTGATTTCCGGGCTGGTGGCAGCCGGGGTGATCATGATCACGCCTTCATCTTCATAGATGTCGGACGCTGGTTGAGTGGAGCTGGAGCACAGGTGGCCGACCACGAACTTGACGCCATCGTTGACCACTTTGTTGGCGACTGCCACGGCCTGTTTAGGGTCGCAGGCGTCGTCGTATTCCTTGGCTTCGAGCATCTTGCCGTCAACGCCGCCCTTGGCGTTGATGTCCTTGATGGCCTGTTTTGCACCGATGAACTGCATGTCACCGTATTGAGTAACCGGACCGGTCTTCGGGCCGGCGATGCCGATCTTGATGGTATCGGCGGCAACTGCATGGCTGGCAACCCCGGCCAGAACCATTGCGGCGAACAGCTTGGAAATCTGCTTACTCATAGTGCTCCACTCATTCTGTTGTAATTTTTATAGTCCTGGTGCCCAGGGCTACGGACCGGGATACCGTGACGGCCACGCCGTCCCGCCTTTCCCGTGTTCCCCCGCAAAATGCCCTGGCAACTGTACCGGTACAGTGTAGAGCGCCGCTTGATCGATTGAAAAGCGGGCTTTTCGGGGCAAAATCCGGGGGTGTCGCCTAATCGACAGAAAGTTACATAAAGGCGCCGCCAATTTGCCAGCATGCTGCGGCGGGGCGTGATCTTCATGGCCTTGTCGATCAATTACTTATTTGAAACTGGGTTTTTCTGCAAAAATAGCGACCTTTCAGTGGTCGAATTATTTCTGGTAGGAACCCATGACAGATCAACCAAGCACCCTCTATGCCAAATTGCTCGGCGAGACTGCAATCATCGAGTGGAAAGCGCTGGAGCGTTTTTGGGCCAAGGGTGACCTGATTTGGGTCGACCCGTCGCTGGACCTGATCGAGGTGGCGTCGGCAATGGCCGAAAACCGCAGTGAAACCGTGGAAAAATGGCGAAATGATGGCACGGTCGTGCCGGTGACTGCCGAGCAGGCGCTAGACCTTTCGCACACGATTGCGCCGATCTGGGCAGTGGTGGTTTCGCCGTTTATCGTGATTCAGAAAAAGTCCGCGCCCTGATCTGGTGCGCAAAAACGAACAGCCGGAAGATTTTGGTGCGCGAGGGCGTTCAGGCGGGGTGGTTGTTGGTAACAGTGGGGCAGGGGTTCAAAAAACGCGGTAACAGTTCTTGCCTCATCGCGGGTCAAGCCCGCTCCCACAGGTTGGTGGAGACCTTGGTGGGAGCGGGCTTGACCCGCGATGGCCGCAAAGCCGCCGCGCAGATTACTCGTAGTCTGTCTTGCCCGTATGGCTGTTGAGCGAAATCACCCGCGTCTTGCCGATGCGGTGACGGTAGATCTCGCGCAGGTACTTCACCGCCTTCTTCACGCACTCGCGTGACAGGCGGATATCGTTGATCGACACGAACTTGCTCTTGTCGTTGATCAGCTCGCGGTACTTCTTCTCGTACATCGGCTTGATCGCGTACCAGTTGGTATCGAGGATCTTGGCCGGGTTCTCGAACTCGTTGAGCAGGTCGTCGATACGGTCCTCGTCGAATTCCTCACGGGTGATGAAGTCGAGGATGGCGTTGTCCAGCGTGTCGTCGAAACGGTACGGGGTGCGCGCGAAACAGCGCTTGATGAACGCCACGATCAGGGTCAGGAAGTCGTCCGACAGGCACGGGCTCTTGGCGATCAGGGTGGTCAGCGACAGGTTGGCCGAGGCGCCGATCACCAGCGCGTAGCGCTTGAGCGTGGTGTTGGGGAACAGGCTGTTGAGGTGGGTCTTGAGCCGGTTCAGGTCCATGTACGAGAGCTTGTAGTCCTTGGGCAGGGACACGATCGACACCACCGACGAGCAGTTCTTGAAGAAGTGCAGGTCATGCAGCGCCGCGGCGTCGTAGCCGGAGGTCTTGTACTGCTCCAGGGCCGCGCGATAGCGCTTGGACTCGATCGGCAGCAGGCTGATGCCCTCGATCGCCTGGGTCACCTTGTTGAAGTGCGGCAGATCGATGGAGCGGAAGAACAGGTCGTCGATGTTGAGCTGCGGCTTCTCTTTCTCGAACACCTTGAACTTGTCGTTGCCTGGCGTCGGCTGCTCGGGCACTACCGATTCGGCGTAGGCGATGGCCACCGGGCCGGCCAGGCTCATGAACAGGTCGTTGGCATCCAGGCGGATGGTCTCGCCGATGTCGATACCCGCGCGCCGGAAGTAGTTCTGGTCGTAGTCGGTGGTCACCGCCTGGGCGGTGAGGATGTTGAAGATCTGCTGCGAGATGTACTGGTTGGCGTGCTTCTCCATGGCATTGACGTCAATGTCCTGGATGTTGCCGTCATCGTTCTCCTCGGCATAGCGCATGATGTCGTTGGAGATCAGCATCATCGCGTTCCACGGACGGATACGCCCCATCACGCTGGCTTCGCTGCTGTCCTCGTTGTCGAAGTTGTACGAGAAGTCCCATTCCTCCGACAGGTACTTGCACAGCAGGCGGCCGGCGTTGATGTGCAGTGCCTCGGACATCTCGCTGCGGTGGTCGGAGATGTTCGGCAGCACGCAGATGCCGCTGGTGAAGATCGGCTCGAAGACGAAGGAGTGCCCGCTCTTGGTGTCGTTCTCGTCGGCCGGCTTGGTGTCGAACGTCTTGTTCATGTACGAGAACTGCTGGGCCAGGCCGAACTCCGATGCCATGCCCGAGCCGGTACCGCCACCGGCGCTGAAGATGTAGAAGTACAGGCGCGACTGGTTGGCCTTGATGCCGCACGAGTCGATCAGGTATGAGTGGATCAGCTTCCAGTCGGCACTGGAGAAGCGCTGGGTTTCCTTGTTGAGGATGATCTTGGCCAGGTACTGGCCCAGGATCGGCGCGTTGCCGGCGCCGCCCGCATGCACCTCGGACAGGTCCATGATCTTCATCTTGCTGTAGTCGCGCAGAAAGCCGCTCTTCTCGCCCTTGCGCGAAAAACGGATGCGCCCGGCGATGTCCTTGTCCAGGTCGCCCAGCATCACCAGCGGTTCCACCAGGAACACCGGCTTGGCGCCCTTGTTCTGCACCAGGCGCAGGTTGTTGCGGATCCAGCGGCCCGGGCTGTAGGGCTGCTCGCCGGCGTGGCGGTCTTCGTTGTTGAATTCGTTGAGGTAGAAGGTGCGGGCGTTGTACACCAGCTCCGCCACATCCAGGGCAATGTTCGAACCGCAACGACCCAGGCCGATCAGGCACACCGAAGGGAACTGCTGGTCCAGGCGCAACTGGGTGTCATCTTCGACATGCACACTGGGCGGGAACACCAGGTCGCGCAGGCCGTCGAGGTTGTCCAGGATGCGCTGGATATCGGTCTCGGTGTAATACAGGTACTGCTGCGGCGTAGCCGCGCGCGGGCTGTAGTATTCTCGAGGCGCCGGGGCGGTGAGCGCGGTGGAGGATGACATCAGCTCGGAAACCGCGGTGGCAGAAGTATTCTTTGAGGTCATTTTGCGCCATTTGCCTGGGTGGACGGCTGGTAAAAGTCGATATCATCGAGCCATCACGGGATAAGTTTCGCGACTGTATCAGTGCGCCTTTGGCGTGAGCGATAGGGTCCTGCCCTATAACCCTCTAAGGGTTTTCCTGTCACGTCTGAGAACTGAATCGTCCGCATCGCCAACTTCTTTAATTTGCCAGGAGCTGTCATGAGCATTGCACTACCTTCGCTGGGGTTCGCCGGTATCGGTCTGATGGGATTGCCCATGTGTCGGCGCCTGCTGGCGGCCGGTTTTCCGTTGACCGTGTGGAACCGTTCATCGGACAAGTGCGCGCCACTGGTGGCCGCCGGGGCGAGCCAGGCGAACAGCCCGGCAGAGCTCTGCGCGGCGGCGGACGTGGTGATGCTGTGCCTGGCCGACACCCAGGTGGTGCACGAGGTGGTGTTCGGTGACGACGGTATCGCCGCAGGCGGCGCGGCCGGGCAGCTGCTGGTGGATTTTTCCAGCCTGGAGCCCGGCGCCACGCGGCAAATGGCCGCACAGCTGAGGCAGGCCTGCGGCATGCACTGGCTGGATGCACCGGTGTCGGGCGGCACCCCGGGCGCCGAGGCCGGCAGCCTGGCGATCATGGTCGGCGGCGAGGCGGCCGATCTTGAGCGGGTGCGCCCGGTGCTCCAGTTGCTGGGGCAGCGGGTCACGCACATGGGTGCGGTGGGGGCAGGGCAGGTGACCAAGGCCTGCAACCAGATGATCGTGGCCTGTAACGCACTGGTGATTGCCGAGGTGGTGGCCCTGGCCGAACAGTCAGGGGTGGATGCCAGCCTGATCGCCGAAGCCCTGGCAGGCGGTTTCGCCGATTCCAGGCCGTTGCAGATCCTGGCCCCGCAAATGGCCGAGCAGCGTTACGAGCCGGTGAAGTGGCACGTGCGCACCTTGCTCAAGGACCTGGATACGGCGGTCAAGTTTTCCCGCGAGCAGGGCTCGGCCACCCCGATCAGCGGCCTGGCGGCGCAACTGATGCGCTTGCACGGCAGCCAGGGTTACCTGGAAAAGGATCCCGCAACCCTGGTCGAGCTGTTTCGCCGCAAGCCATAGGCAGGTCGCTGCACTGGTTGAGGCTGCCGAGCACCGCGTGCAGCTCGCCCATCGGTACCGGGCGGCTGAACAGGTAGCCCTGCAGAAAGTCGCAGCCCTGCTGGCGCAGGAACTGGTACTGCTCGACGGTTTCCACTCCCTCGGTCACCACCTTCAGGTGCAGGGTGTGGGCCATGATGATGATGGCCTGCACGATGTCCATGTCCTGCTCGGAGTGGGGGATGTCCTGGATGAACGAGCGGTCGATCTTCAGCGTGTCCAGCGGCAGGCGCTTGAGGTAGGCCAGCGATGAGTAGCCGGTGCCGAAGTCGTCGATCGAGAGTGAAACGCCCTTGGCCCGGATACGCTTGAGCAGGGCGATGGTGTTGTGGATGTTGCCCATCAGCGCGTTTTCGGTCACCTCCATTTCCAGGCGCCAGGCCGGCAGCCCCGCGCTGAACAGCGCATCTTCCACTTCGCTGACGAGTTCTTCGCGGCCCAGGGTCAGCGCCGAGCAGTTGACGGTGACCTTGAGCTGGTCGAAGCCATGGCGGCTCAACTGCGCCAGGTCCTGGCAGGCGCGGCGCAACACCCACAGGTCGAGCTCGCCGATCAGGCCGTTGGCTTCGGCAATGCCGATGAAGCGGTCGGGGCTGAGCAGGCCGTGCTGCGGGTGCTGCCAGCGGATCAGCGCTTCGAGCTTGGCCACCTGGCCGCTGGCCAGGTCGAAGATCGGCTGGTAATGGATGCGCAGCCCGCGCTCTTCGAGCAGGGCCACGCGCAGCTCCTCCTCCAGTTGCAGCTCCAGGGTGGCGCGGGTTTTCAGGTTGCTGCTGAAGAAGTTCAGGTTGTTGCGCCCGCAGCCCTTGGACTGATACAGCGCCAGGTCCGCGTGCTTGAGCAGCTCGTCGCAGCTTTCGCCATCGTCGGGGAACACGCTGATGCCGATGCTGGTGGTCATCACCATGCGCCGGCCGCTCAGGTCGATCGGTTCCTTGACCTTGTGCATGATGCGCTGCGCCAGGTGGCGGGCCTCGTCGCGGTTGTGCAGGCCGATCAGAATGCAGAACTCGTCGCCGCCGAAGCGGGCCACCACGTCGTGGCTACGGGTGGCGCTCTTGATCTGCGCGGCGATCACCTGCAGCAGCTGATCCCCCGCGTCATGGCCCAGGCTGTCGTTGATGCGCTTGAAGTGATCGATGTCCAGGAACATCACCGCCAGCATCCCGCCGCTGGCCGCCTGTTCGGCCAGGCGCTCGGCGAACAGCTGGTTGAAACCGCGACGGTTGACCAGGTTGGTCAGTGCATCGTAGTGCGCCGCCTGTTGCAGCGAGACCCGTGCCTGGTCCAGCTGGCTGAGCAACATGTTGACCCGGCGCAGGTCGTGCTCCTTGCTCTGCAGCTTCTTGTCCGACAGGGCGGCGCTGATGCAACTGGCGCTGATCAGCAGGGCGACGAAGGCGATGGCCAGGCTCAGGTGCAGGCTGTTGTCGGTGATCGGCAACTGCAGCGGTGCGTCCACGGGCAGTACCAGGGTCAGGGCCCACATGCCGGTGAAATGGGTGGCGATGATGCCGGTGGCCATCACCAGGCTGGCGACGTACCTGGGCCAGTTGCTCTGGGCTGGGCGGTAGCGGGTCAGCAGCAACGCCAGCAGGCTGACGCCGAAGGCGACCACCACCGAACTTGCCAGCAGGTCGGCGCGGTAGAACTGCGAGGCGTTGGAGCGCATGGCTGCCATGCCGGTGTAATGCATGGCGCCGATGCCCAGGCCGATGGCGATGGCCGCCAGCACATGCTGGTGCAGGCGCGGCTGGGGTGTGCCGAGCAGGTTCATCGCACTCCAGGCGGCGAGCAGCATCAGCAGCAGCGATACGGCCGTCAGGGCCAGGTCGTAGTGCACCTCGAGGGGGGCCTGGAAGGCGAGCATGCCGATGAAGTGCATGCCCCACACGCTGCAGGCCAGGCAGAAGGTGCCGAGCAGGCGCCATTGACGTTGGGCGGCGCTGTGCTCGGCATTGCCCACGCGTTCGATGATGTCGAAGGTGGCGAAACTGCCCGCGCAGGCGACCAGGTAGGCAAGTGCCACCAGGTAGGGGTTGTGCCGGCAATCGAGGAGCAATTGTCCGGTTGCGGGAAGTTCGGCGAGTACATGCAGCCCCTGCCACTCCATAGCATGCCTCTTGGTCCGGTGTGCACGCGGCCTCCAGCGGAGTGGAGACGGTTTTGGCTGAGTATAGGAAGAGAGCATTAACCCATCGGGATTAATGGCAGATTGACTTGTATGGATTGGAGATTGGGGCGATAGCGTTTGGTTCTAAAACCGAGTCGCGCCCTTCGCCGGCAAGCCGGCTCCTGCATCGATCATGCAGGAGCCGGCCAGTGGGTCAGCCGGCGACCAGTACCCGAATTGCCTCAAGGCGCAGTGCGGCCTTCTCCAGCATCGCCAGGCCCTGCTCGCGTTGCGCACGCAAGGCCTGGATTTCGGTGTCGCGCACGGTCGGGTTGACCGCCTGCAACGCGGTCAGGCGCGCCAGTTCTTCATCGGTTTCGGCTGCCAGGCGGCGCTGCGCCTCGGCCACACGCTCGGCGTGGCGCGGCATGATCTTGGTCTCGCCGGCATTGATGCGCGGGGTCAGGACATCGCGCTGGGCCTGGATGAACTTGTTGGCGCTGGCCTTGGGCACGCTTTCGAGCTGGTCGTTGAGGGTCTCGAACGACACCCGCGCCGCCAGGTCGTTGCCGTTGGTGTCGAGCAGGCAGCGCAGCGCTGCCGGCGGCAGGTAGCGGCCCAGTTGCAGGGCGCGCGGGGCTACCACTTCGCTGACGTACAGCAGTTCGAGCAGCACGGTGCCCGGCTTGAGCGCCTTGTTCTTGATCAGCGCCACCGCGGTATTGCCCATCGAGCCGCTGAGCACCAGGTCCATGCCGCCCTGCACCATGGGGTGTTCCCAGGTGATGAACTGCATGTCCTCGCGCGACAGCGCCTGGTTGCGGTCGTAGGTGATGGTCACGCCTTCGTCGTCGCCCAGCGGGAAGCTGGCGTCGAGCATCTTCTCGCTCGGCTTGAGGATCAGGGCGTTTTCCGAGTGGTCCTCGCTGTCGATACCGAAGGCGTCGAACAGGGTCTCCATGTAGATCGGGAGGGCGAACTGGTCGTCCTGCTCGAGGATCGCCTCCACCAGCGCCTGGCCTTCGCCGGCACCACCGGAGTTGAGCTCCAGCAGGCGGTCGCGGCCGCTGTGCAGCTCCGACTCCAGGCGCTGGCGCTCGGCGCAGGCTTCGTTGACCAGCGCTTCCCATTCGCCGTCGTCGCCGCTTTCCAGCAGCGGCAGCAGGCGCGGGCCGAACTGGTGCTGCAGGGCGTTGCCGGTAGGGCAGGTATTGAGGAAGGCATTGAGTGCCTGGTGATACCACTGGAACAGGCGCTCCTGCGGGCTGTTCTGCAGGTGCGGCACATGCAGTTCGATGGTGTGCTTCTGGCCGATACGGTCCAGGCGGCCGATGCGCTGTTCCAGCAGGTCGGGGTGGGCCGGCAGGTCGAACAGCACCAGGTGGTGGGCGAACTGGAAGTTGCGGCCTTCGCTGCCGATTTCCGAGCAGATCAGCACCTGCGCGCCGAACTCTTCGTCGGCAAAGTAGGCGGCGGCGCGGTCGCGCTCCAGGATGCTCATGCCCTCATGGAACACCGTGGCCGGAATGCCCGAGCGCACGCGCAGGGCGTCTTCCAGGTCCATCGCGGTTTCGGCGTGGGCGCAGATCACCAGCACCTTGACCCGCTTGAGCATCTTGAGGGTGTCGATCAGCCATTCGACCCGTGGGTCGAAGCGCCACCAGCGGCTCTCTTCGTCGCTGTCGCCCTGGGCCTGGAAGCTGACTTCCGGGTACAGGTCGGCATGCTCGCCCACCGGCAGTTCCATGTACTCGTCGGGGCACGGCAGCGGGTAGGCGTGCAGCTGGCGCTGCGGGAAGCCCTGCACCGCGGCGCGGGTGTTGCGAAACAGCACGCGGCCTGTGCCGTGGCGGTCCAGCAGCTCGCGGATCAGGCGTGCGCTGGCCTGGGTGTCGCCATCGTTGACTGCGGCCAGCAGCGCCTCGCCTTCGGCACCCAGGAAGCCCTGGATGGTGGCGTGGGCCTTGGGCGACAGGCGGCCTTCATCGAGCAGCTCCTGCACCGCCTCGGCCACCGGGCGATAGTTGTCGCTCTCGGCGCGGAACGCGGCCAGGTCGTGGAAACGGTTGGGGTCGAGCAGGCGCAGGCGTGCGAAGTGGCTGTCCTGGCCCAGTTGCTCGGGGGTGGCGGTCAGCAGCAGTACGCCGGGGATGACCTCGGCCAGTTGCTCGACCAGCGCGTACTCCGGGCTGACCTGGTCTTCGTGCCACACCAGGTGGTGCGCCTCGTCGACCACCAGCAGGTCCCAGCCGGCGGCGAACAGCGCGTCCTGGGCCTTTTCATCCTCGGTCAGCCACTCCAGCGCCACCAGCGCCAGTTGCGCATCCTCGAACGGGTTGCTGGCATCGCTTTCGATGAAGCGCTCGGCGTCGAACAGAGCCACCTGCAGGTTGAAACGGCGGCGCATTTCCACCAGCCACTGGTGCTGCAGGTTCTCCGGCACCAGGATCAGCACGCGGCTGGCGCGACCCGTGAGCAGCTGGCGATGGATCACCAGGCCGGCTTCGATAGTCTTGCCCAGGCCCACTTCGTCGGCCAGCAGTACGCGCGGGGCGATACGGTCGGCCACTTCGCGGGCAATGTGCAACTGGTGGGCGATCGGCTGGGCACGGGTGCCGCCCAGGCCCCACAGCGACGACTGCAACTGGCGGCTGGTGTGTTCCAGGGTGTTGTAGCGCAGCGAGAACCACGCCAGCGGGTCGATCTGCCCGGCGAACAGGCGGTCGCTGGCCAGGCGGAACTGGATGAAGTTCGACAGCTGGGTTTCAGGCAGGGTGCAGGCCTGGTTCTGGGCATCGAGGCCGTGGTAGACCATCAGGCCGTCGATGACCTCGACTTCGCGCACGGTCAGCTTCCAGCCTTCGAAGTGAGTGATCTGGTCGCCCGGCGAGAAACGCACGCGGGTCAGGGGCGCATTGCGCAGGGAGTACTGGCGGGTGTCGCCAGTGGCCGGGTAGAGCACGGTCAACAAGCGGCCGTCCTGTGCCAGAACGGTCCCTAGACCCAGCTCGGCTTCGCTGTCGCTGATCCAGCGTTGCCCCGGTTGATACTGCTGCGCCATACTGCCTGACTCCCGCCATTCAAAAGGCGACTATCTTAACGGATAGGGCTGCACAGACCAAAGCGTCTGGCGATTTCATCGACGAAAGCCGTCTTTGCCACCACAGGCCTCGACCCATGCTCCGACACCCTCTGCTGTCCCTCCCGTTACGCCACTGCATCGTACTGGCCAGCCTGGCCTCGCTCGGCGCCTGCGACCAGCAGGGTTTCGAACTGCTGCCACCACTGGAGCCCCCGGCGCTGGCGGCGCTGGGCGTGCAGGTGCCGGTGCAGAACGTGCACTTTCGCGACCGCGACGGCGAGGCGGTGCTGGTGCTCAGCCGTCTGGACGACCAGGTCAGCGACGAGGAAACCCAGCAGGAGGTCGACCGGGTGGTGCTCACCGCCACCCTGTATGGCCGCAGCCACGACGCCCAAACCTACAAGGCGCGCTGGACCATCGAGAATGAAACCACCTGCCCGGGGCTGGACCTGGACGTGGGCTTCTATACCGACGTCAGCGGCGCCAGCGACCTGAACAACGATGGTGTGGCCGAACTGACCGTTGCCAGCCATTCCTTTTGCGGCGGCGGTGTCGACCCGCAGGACCTGCATGTGGAACTGCGCGAAGGGGCCGCCAGCTACGTGATCAACGGCCAGTCGTTGATCGCCCCGGAAGGCGAGGATGCCTTTGGTGGTGAACGCGAAGACGGCCCCACCCTCAAGGACGCACCGCCGGTGCTGCGCGAACACCTGGAGAAGGTCTGGAACAGCGTGCTCAAGCGCCCGTGGAGCGAAGCGGCGCCCGAACCGGACGATGACGACCCCGATCAGTAGGGCACGTCAGTAGGTGGCGACGGGGACTTCCACTGTATAGCGGTGCTGCGGGTTGCGTGTGTCGGTCAGGGTGTAGCGGCTCATCGAGCCGTTGTCGTTGGCCATCGGCTGGGTATCGATGTCGACGGTGAACGTCTCGCCACCGGTGTGCAGCGTGCCCTGGGGTGTGATTCGCGCATCGGCCGGGACGAGCAGGCCCCCCAGGTGGCCGTAGCCATTTTCATCGAAGTGATAGTCGACCAGGGCGTCGCGTCGTTGCAGGGCGAACACCTCGGGCAGGTAGGGCCGGTGGTCGATGTTCCAGTCATTGCGCAGGTCGCTCACCCAGACGCCCGGCAGGTCGAAACGGTGGCGCAGCAGGCTGTCTTCAAGCGGCACGCTGACCACCTCCAGGCAACACACGGTCTGCTTGCGCTGCTCGTCCAGCACGGCCATGCGCGTGCCGCGGGCAACCACTGCCGGCAGCATGGCGAATGCCATGTTCTCTTCGACATACCCGGCATCGGCCGCCGTGGCGAGGTTGCGCCAGCCACCGAACAACACCGGAGCCGGGTCGGCCATGGCCGCAAGGCCGGCCGTGGCCAGGCCGATACTCGCCAGGAGGCGATAGGGGATGCGCATCGTAGGCTCCTGCCTTATAGGGCGAAAAACGGGAAGCGCAGCGTACTATACTCAGGCACACCCCTGGCTGTGACGGGTGCCACACTTTTGCCATCGGCGCTCAAGGCTGCCGTTTGGCAGCCGACACATTGGCGACAGGAGAACAACAACCATGCTGCCGCCCATCATTCCCCTCAGTGCCGCCCCGGTCACCACGCAACACGACCCGGTCAAGCAGCCGCCGACCATCGCCCCCGTAGTGCCGGCCCAGCCCAGCGCCACCGACAGCAATATCGATTTCAAGAAGCGCGACCCGCAGGAGTCGGGGGTACTGCTGCGTGACGAGCAGCGCCGCCGCCAGGGCAAACGCCGCAAGGCCCCGGACGAAGAGCTGTACCAGGCCCTGCCGGGCGACGAGGTCAACGCCGACAACACCGTGCCGGTGGCGCCGTTGATGGGCGAACAGCCGCGCCAGGGCCTGCTGGTGGACATCGAAGTCTGAGCGGGGCTGTTCAGTGCGGGCGCGAGCCCTCATCATGGCGACTTCCGCAGTCCGTTCCACGAGCCTGAACATGAGCCAAGACGACAACCTGATCGATTTCGGCGCCGAGCGCGCCCGTCGCGTGCACGACCTCAAGGAAAAGCGCCTGAACGAAGTGCGTCAGGCGTTCGAGCAGGCAATGCCCCTGGGCAAGGGCAAGAAAAAGCCCAAGGGCAAGCCGAAGAAGCGCTGATTCTTGATGCAGGTCAACCCTGCACCCGCCTCGCGCGTCCGTTGATGGGCGCCATTGACCTCGGTCAATTTCCTCTCCCGCCCCATTCGCTACTGTTACCCCATCAGACAGGTGCAGGCGAATGGAGGCCGATATGTTCTTCGATAATGTGGTTATCGCTGGCGTTGTGACAGTCGGCCTGATGCTGCTGTTTTTCGCAGGCCTGGGTATTTTCATCTGGAAGGACTCGAACAAGCGCAAGCAGGGCTGATCCTTTCCGATACACGAGCACGCAAGGCATTTAGGGCAACTTCGGTTGCCCATTTTTTTTGCCTGGAATTTGGGGTGGCAGTACCGGGGCCTGCCGGGATGGGCCCTGTAGGCACGGCCTTGCCGGCGAAGGAAGGGAGAAAAATTCTGGACTATAAGTAGTTAGCTAGCTAATAATTCGCATCTGACCTTTCCCGCGTATCTGTGTCTATCTTTACTTCATCGCTTCCCAAGGTTCGATCCGTGCCCATCACTCTGCAGGCCCTGCTGGCGCCCAACCGACTCGCTGTGCAATTTGCCGTGAAAACCCTGCTTGGCGGCGGGTTGGCGCTGTGGCTGGCGTTGCGCTGGGGGCTGGAACAACCGGCCTGGGCGTTGATGACGGCCTTCATCGTGGCCCAGCCGCTGTCGGGCATGGTGCTGCAGAAGGGCCTGGCACGGCTGTTCGGCACGCTGGTCGGCACGATCATGTCAGTGGTGTTCATGGGCCTGTTCGCCCAGACGCCGTGGCTGTTTCTGCTGGCGCTGGCCCTGTGGCTGGCGCTGTGCACGGCCTGCTCGACCCTGCTGCGCAGCGCCTGGGCGTATTCCTTCGTGCTGGCCGGCTACACCGTGGCGATCATCGCCTTGCCGGCCATCAATCACCCGCTGCTGGTGTTCGACCAGGCGGTGGCACGCTGCACCGAGATCAGCCTGGGCATCATCTGCGCCACCTTGGTCAGCGCCTTGCTCTGGCCGATGCGGGTCGAGCAGCAGCTCAGCGGGCAGGCTCGCCAGGCCTGGCAAAGCGGCCTGCAGGCGGCCAGTGCGACCCTGACCGGCGAGGAGCAGGGGCGCAAGGGCCTTCTGGAGATTCTGGGGCGCATCGTCGCGGTGGATGCCCAGCGCGAACACGCCTGGTTCGAAGGCAGCCTGGGTCGCCAGCGTGCCCGGGCGATTCGCGGGCTCAGCCAGAAGCTGCTGATCCTGTTGCGCATCGCCCGTTCTGTACGCCGTCAGTGGCGCCAGCTCGACGACGAACAGGCGCAGCACATGGCCCCGTGGCTGAGCGAGGTGCAGGCCGCCCTGGCCGAGCCCGATCAGGCCGCACTGCTGGTGCTGCGCCAGCGCGTTTGGGATGCCGCCCATGACGAGCACAACAGCCCCGCGCAGCATTACTGCCTGGCGCGTCTGACCCTGCTGCTGGACAACGCCATGGCGGCGACCCTGGCCCTGCGCGCGGTGGAGGAGGGCAAGGCACCAGCCGACCTGCCCGACAGCCTGGCGGTGCACCGCGACGTGCCGCTGGCACTGCTGTTCGGCTCGCGCAGTGCGCTGGCGTTCCTGGCCATGGCCAGCTTCTGGCTGGCCACCGCCTGGTCGGCGGCGCCCGGCGGCCTGGTACTCACCTGCGTGGTGTGCAGCCTGTTCGCCAGTCGCGAGAACGGCGCGCAGATCGGCATGAGTTTCTTGCGCGGCATCCTGCTGGCGGTGCCCGTGGCGTTCTTCGTCGGGCAGATCCTGCTGCCGCAGTGGAGCGGTTTCGCCTTGCTGTGCATGGGCATGGGGGTGCCGCTGTTCCTGGGCGCGCTGGGCATGGCCAACCCGAAAATCGGCGCCACAGCCACTTCGTACTGCCTGCACTTCATCGTGCTGGTGGCACCGCTCAATACCATGACGTTCGATGTGGCCAACTTTCTCAACAGTGCCCAGGCCATGCTGCTGGGGGTGGGCGCAGCGGTGCTGGCGTTCAAGCTGCTGGTGTTGCGCAACCCCGCATGGCACGGCCGGCGCCTGCGCGCCGCCACCCAGAACGACCTGGTACGCCTGACCCGGCGCGACCTGCGCGGCGCCGAAACCTGGTTTGGCGGGCGCATGGCCGACCGCCTGCTGCAGCTGGCGCGCCATTACACCGCGCTGCCCGAGCAGGAGCGCGGCCACTGGGACGATGGCCTACACGGGCTGGACATCGGCGACGAACTGCTGCACCTGCGCATGTGCCTGGCGGTGGCCCAGGTGCCACCGGACGCGGCGCAGCGTGCGTATTTCCAGCAGCTGGAAAACGTGCTGGCACAGGGCCCAGGTGCCGGGCGCGGGCAGCGCCTGGATGCTGCCAGCGAAGCCTTCATCGCGGCGTTGCAGCAACGCCCCGACAGCGACCCGCTACGTCTTGCCGTGGGCGCGGTACTGCAACTTCGACACAGCTGGGCCAAATGGTGCCGGCGACAGGAGGAACTCCATGGGGTTGCGTGAGTGGGCAATGGGCGGGGTACTGCTCAGCCCGTTTCTGATCTATGCGGTGCTGGCGCTGCTGCTGACCTTCGCGGTGCGGCTGCTGCTGCGTCTGACCCCGCTGGGGCGCTGGGTGTGGCATGAAGCCCTGTTCGACACTGCACTGTTCGTTTGTATTCTGGTCCTGGTCACCCGCGTACTGGGGCCCCTGTAAGGAGTTTGACCATGCGTACCTATGTGCGTGTTGCCGTAACCCTGTGCCTGGTGGTGGTGGCGGTGTTCGCCGGCCTCGAACTGTGGCGCTACTACATGCTCACCCCCTGGACCCGCGACGCGAAGATCCGCGCCGACGTGGTGATCGTCGCCCCGGATGTGTCGGGCTGGGTGCGCGAGCTCAAGGTGCACGACAACCAGGAGGTCAAGGCGGGGGATTTGCTGATGTCCATCGACAAGGACCGCTTCGAGGCTGCGCTGGAAAAAGCCAATGCCGTGGCCGAGACCCGCCAGCAGCAACTGCGCCTGCGCGAACACGAGGCCTCGCGCCGCGCTGCACTGGGCCCGCAGGCGATCAGCGCCGAGCTGCGCGAAAATGCCCAGATCAACGCCGCCGTGGCCCGTGGCGAGCTGCGCCAGGCCCTGGCCGAGGTCAAGGTGGCCGCGCTCAACCTGGCGCGCAGCCAGGTCAAGGCACCGCGGGACGGGCACATCACCAACCTGCGCCTGGCCGAGGGCAATTATGTGAATGCCGGGCAGCCGGTGATGGCGCTGGTGGACGACTCGACTTTCTATGTGCAGGCCTATTTCGAAGAAACCAAGCTGCCGCGCATCAAGGTCGGTGCGCCGGTCAAGGTGTGGCTGATGAGCGCCGGCGAGCCGATGCAGGGCCATGTGCAGAGCATCAGCCGCGGCATCACCGATCGCAACGCCACCCCCGACAGCCAGTTGCTGGCCGAAGTGGAGCCGACCTTCAACTGGGTGCGCCTGGCCCAGCGCATTCCGGTACGCATCCGGCTCGACGAGGTGCCGGCGGGGGTCAACCTCAGTGCAGGCATGACCGCCAGCGTGCAGGTGCGCGAGGACTGAGGCGGCGCCTATAATCGCGCCCATCGATTCGGCACGTGGGCGAGGGAACGTACATGAGCATCACCAACAGCCCCACCTGGGCGCAACTCGAAGCACGCTGGGGTCACGGTTTCGACACCTTGCTGGCGCAGGAGCAGGAAGCCATCGCGCTGTGGTGGCTGGAGGCCGAAACCATGAACGGGCGGCTGGACCAGTATTTCTGGAACAGTGCCGGCGACCAGGCCCTGATCGCCTTGCGCGGCCTGCATGCCCTGCACATGCCGGTCACTGCCAAGGCGTTCGGTGATGCCCTGGCGCTGTTCGGCCCGCACTACCCCGAGCGTCGTGACGCGCGCATGGAGGTGCTCGAGGCGCTTGAGGCAGCGCACGGCGAGGACCTGTTCGAGGCCCCGTCGCGATTGATCCAGGACCTGCCCGAGGACTTCGTGCAGGCCGCACTGGACCGCCTCACCGAGCTGTACAGGCACCTCTGAGGTTTCACAGGAACATCCCGCCCGACACCTCCACCCGCTGGCCGTTGATCCAGCTGCCACCGTCGCCGAGCAGCACAGCCACCGCCGCGCCGATATCATCCGGCAGGCCGACGCGGCCCAGGGCGGTGTTGCTGGCGATAAAGCCGTTCACCTGGTCATTGTCGCGCACCACACCGCCACCAAAGTCGGTCTCGATGGCGCCGGGGGCCAGGATGTTCACGCGAATGCCACGCGCACCGAGCTCCTTGGCCTGGTAGCGGGTCAGCACCTCCATCGCCCCCTTCATCGCCGCGTAGGCGGCAAAGCCGGGCAGGGCAAAGCGGGTCAGCCCGGTGGAGATGTTGACGATGCGGCCCTGGTCGGCAAGCAGCGGCAGCAGCCGCTGGGTGAGAAAGAACGGGCCCTTGAGCTGGATGTTGAGCAGGGTATCGAACTGCGCTTCGGTGGTTTCGCTGAAGCTTGCGTTGATGCCGATGCCGGCGTTGTTCACCAGAAAGTCGAACTGTCGACGGCCGAAGGTACGCTGCAAGGTGTCATCGAGGGTGGCGGCGAACGCCTCGAAGCTGGCGCTGTTGCTCACGTCCAGTTGCAACATGGTGGCGCGCACGCCTTTTTGCTCAAGCTCGGCCACCAGCGCGTGGGCCTCGTCGGCCTTGCTGTGGTAGGTGCCGATGATGTCGATGCCCTGGGCTGCCAGGTGCAACGCGGTGTTCCTGCCCAGGCCACGGCTGGCGCCGGTAATCAGTGCGATCTTGCGGGTCATGGTCGGTTCCTCGGGGTGGCTGAAGTCGAGCACAGTCTATTGGTCGCTCCGGTACTGATAAATCCGCTGGATTCGGAAATACTGTTCGGCAGGGCCGAACAATGGAGGGGCTGGGATGAACACGCTGGAGCTGTTGCGCACCTTTGTGCGGGTTGCCGAACTGTCGAGCTTCACCCTGGCCGGTGAGAGCCTGGGGCTGCCGCGTTCTACCGTCTCGGAACAGGTGCGCCTGCTTGAGAGGCACCTGGGCACGCGCCTGCTCAACCGCACCACGCGGCGTGTACAGGCCACCCAGGATGGCCTGCAACTGTACGAGCGTAGCAAAGACCTGCTGTCGCGAATGGACGAGCTCGAAGGGCTGTTTCGGCCCGACCCGGCCCAGTTGCACGGTCGCCTGCGCATCGACCTGCCGACGCTGATGGCACGACGCATCATCCTGCCGGCCTTGCCGGCGTTCATGCAGCAGCACCCGGGGCTGGCGCTGGAGATCAGTTGCACCGATCGCCAGGTCGACCTGGTGCGCGAGGGCTTCGACTGCGTGCTGCGCATTGGTGCGCTCAGCGACCTTGCGCTGGTTGCCCGGCCCCTGGGCAGCCTGCGCATGGTCAACTGCGCCAGCCCTGCCTACCTGCAGCGCATGGGGGTGCCGACACGGCTGGAGGCCCTGCGCGACCACCAGTTGATCCACTACGTACAGAACCTGGGGGGGCGCTGCCCGGGGTTCGAGTACCGACAGGGCGCCACGACGCGGTATCAGCCCATGGGCGGTGCGGTCACGGTGAACAATACCGATGCCTACGAAAGCGCCTGCCTGGCCGGGTTGGGCATCATCCAGGCGCCCTTTGCCGGTGTGCGCGAGTACCTGGAGAGCGGGCAACTGGTCAGCGTGCTGGACCAGCAGGTGCCCGAGCCGATGCCGGTGTCATTGCTGTTCGCTCGGCAGGTACACCTGCCATTGCGGGTGGCGGCGTTCATGGGGTGGCTGGAGCAGGTTCTGGCGGGGCAACTCGATCCAGTGGCAGGCGCAGGCTGAACAGCGTGCCGGCCTCGCGGCTGGACACCACTTCCATGCGCCCGCCATGGGCCAGGGCAATCTGGTTGGCGATGTACAGGCCCAGCCCCAGGCCGCTTTGCGGGGTGCCGTCGAGCGGGCGCGAAAACGGCTGGAACAGTTGCGCCATCACCGCCGGGGCAATCGGCGCGCCCTGGTTGTGCACGCCCAGGGTGAACACCTGCTGCTCGATACGCGCCGATACATCTACCGGGCTGTTGGCGTCGCCATGGTTCAGGGCGTTGGCCAGCAGGTTGGAGAGCAGCTGGGTGATCCGCTCGCGGTCGCAGCACATGCCGCTGAGGTCATCGATATGCAGGCGTATCACCCGCTGCGGGTAGACCCGTTGCAGCTCGGAGGCCACCTGACGCAAGGCGGTGTCCAGGTCGGGGCAGGGCTGGATGTTCACCATGATGCCGTTGCCCAGGCGCCCGCGGGCGAAATCCAGCACATCGCGCACCAGTTCGGTGGCACGGCGTCCGGAGGCGAGGATGTGCTCGGCGATGGTTCGCGAGCGTGCATCGCCCAGGCGCTTGACCAGCAGCTCGGCGCCGGCGGTGATGGCGAACAGCGGGTTGCGCAGGTCGTGGCCGAGCACCGCGATGAACTGTTCGCGCAGCTCGGCGATGGCCAGCTCCTTCTTCAGCGCCGCCTCGGTCTGCTGGGCGGCTTCCTCGCTCTCGATCTGGATCGTCAACAGCCGCGCGAAGGACTCCATCATCGGCTGGATGGCACTGCCGGTGAGGGCGGCCGGGGCCGGATCGAGCGCGCAGATGGTGCCGAAAAAGCTGCCGTTGGTACGGAACACCGGCACCGAGATATAGCTTTCGAAGCGGTACAGGCGCGGGGTGGGGTGGTGGCAGTAGCGGGCGTCCTCGCTGGCCTTGTCGATCACGATGGTCTGGTGGCTGCCGCGAATCTCGTGGCATAGCGTGGTGGCCACGTCCAGCTCGCCGCCCACTCCCAGGCCAAAGCCCAGGTTGTCGAGCACGGCGCAGGCGGTCCAGTTGTTCTCGGTGACACGGGCCACGGCCGCAAAGCGCATGCCGGTGGTTTCGCAGATCACCTGGAGGATGGCCGGCACGGCGTTGATCCGCGCAATCGTGGCAAGGTCGGCGGTGATGGCAGTACTCATGGAACGTCCACGTGGCTGGCGGCAAGGTGAGGATGTCTGGCAGTTTAGCGAAAAAAAGGGTGTCAGGCGCAGGCGGGTTTTTAGTAACCTCTGCCTGTCGAGCTTCTCCGTCAGAGAGGGCCGCAGACGACCCGCCCCGCGTGCCAATTCCATTCACCCCGCATCTTCGACGATGCTTCAGTGAGGTTTGACATGCACATCACTTCCCAGGATATCTGCGCCGCGGCCGACCAGCTCAAGGGCTTCGTAGGCTTCAACCACAAGCTGGGCCGGCATATCGTGCGCTTCAGCGAAGACTCGTTCGGCATGGACGTGGCCGACGACAGCATCATCCCCAGCCATGAATTCGTGTGGCAGGCGAGTGGCGGCGAGGTGATGACCTTGCGCCGCGAACTGATCGAGGTGCTGCTGGCGCAGAATGTCGACGAGCGGTTGAACATCACCGAGCCGTTGCGGGTGTACCTGCGTCGCAACGACCTGCCGGAGATCGCGGCCCAGCGCCGCTTGCGGGCGTGACACAGGGCCGCAAGCACTAGCTGCAGGAGCCGGCCATGCCGGCGAAGGCGCCGGAACGTGGTGCCTGCATTTCAGTCCGGGTAGGCCAGGCGCAGCGGCACCACCTCGCCGCGGGCCACATTGACCTTGTTGCGGCCACTCTGCTTGGCCGCATACAGCGCCTTGTCCGCCTCGTTCAGCCACACCATGGAGTCTGCGAAGCCTGGCTGGAAGCTGGCCAGGCCGATGCTCAGGCTGATGCGCAATTGCGGGAGCTGCTCGTTGCGGTACTCGTTGACCCGCTGGCGCAGGCGCTCCATGACCTGGCTGGCATGCTCCAGGCTGCACCCGGGCAGGATCACGCCGAATTCATCCCCGCCGTAGCGCCCCGGCACGTCGTCCTCGTGCAGGTTGCGCTTGAGCTCGACGCTCAGCTGGCGCAGCACGCAGTCACCCACCACATGGCCATACACATCGTTGATGGTCTTGAAGTGGTCGATGTCGATGATCGCGATCACGGCCTGGGCCGGGGCCTGCTGGCACAGCTGAAAGCGCAGTTGCAGCAGGTCTTTCCATGAGCCGTGGTTGAACAGGCCGGTGAGGCTGTCGGTGCGGCTCAGCGCACTGAGGCTGCGCTTGTGCTCGGCCAGCTTGATCGCCAGGCGGTAGCACACCCAGCCCAGCGCCAGCGGATAGAGGGTCAGCATCGGCAGGCAGGCGTACACCTGCAGGGTGCTGACCTCCAGTTGCAGGCTCGGCCCGAACAGCACCACCGCCGCCACCATGCCCAGCCCCATGGCCAAAAGACCTTGCACAAACAGGCGCTGACCACCGGCGGCGACGTTGTTCATGCCCATCATGGCCAGGATGGTGACGCTGATCAGCGGGTTGAACTGCACGGTGCCGGCCCAGAAGCCGCCCATCAGCGAGTCGACCATCAGGTTGCGCTGTTCGGCGCGATAGGGGGCTTGCGAGCGCAGGCCGAGTTGGTAGGCCAGGTGCGGCCAGCCCAGCCCGTTGAACACCAGCAGCGCTACGACCCAGTACGGCAGCTGCAGGGGCAGCACGCCGGAGAGCACGCTGAACAGGCCGATACCTGAGCCGATGATACGCGGCAGGTAAATTCTTCTGACAAATGATAGTCCCTTGCCGTTGCTGATTTGAGTCATGATTTGCCGATCTGCCTGACGCCGTTCATCGCATAATTTGCGTGAATATTGTTGAACAATGCCGGGCTGTTCAAGAATGGCCTTGCAGGCCATTTCACAGTTGGTACGGGCAATGGGCATGCACCTGAAACGGTTAGTCGGAGTATTTGCATTCATGGCTTCCCTTGCAGCACAAGCCACCGAAACCCCCGCGCAGCCTTCGCTGCAGCAGGACGGGCGGTACCGCAACCAGGCCCAGTTGCCCCGCGACGGGGTGCTGAAAAAACTGCGCATCGGTTTCAAGTTCCTGTTTCTGAGCAAGCCGGCCGACACCCGGCCAACCCTGCCGATACCGGTGCACCCCCTGAGCCAGGCCCAGGTGCTGGCCGCGCCGGACCGCAGCCTGTGGCGCCTGGGCCATTCCACGGTGCTGCTCAAGCTGCGCGATCGTTTCTTCATCACCGACCCGGTGTTCGCCGAGCGCGCCTCGCCGGTGCAGTGGGCCGGCCCGCAGCGCTTTCACCAGCCGCCGCTGGCGCTGGAGCAACTGCCGCCGATCACGGCGGTGATACTGTCCCACGACCATTACGACCATCTGGATGAACGGGCGGTGCTGGCCCTGGCCGAGCGCACCGAGGTGTTCCTTGCCCCGCTTGGGGTGGGCGACACCCTGGTCGGGTGGGGCGTGCCTGCGGCCAAGGTGCGCCAGCTCGACTGGTGGCAGGCCACGGAGGTTGCGGGCATCCAGTTCGTCGCCACCCCGGCGCAGCACTTCTCCGGGCGCGGGCTGTTCGACAGCAACCGCACCCTGTGGGCGTCATGGGTGGTGCTCGATGAGGACCTGCGTCTGTTCTTCAGCGGCGATACCGGCTATTTCGAGGGCTTCAGGCAGATCGGCGAACGCTACGGGCCATTCGACGTGACCCTGATGGAAACCGGCGCCTACAACGTCAACTGGCCCAATGTGCACATGCAGCCCGAGCAGAGCCTGCAGGCGCACCTGGACCTGCGCGGGCGCTGGTTGCTGCCGATCCACAACGGCACCTTCGACCTGTCCACCCACGCCTGGCATGAACCCTTCGACCGCATCATGGCCCTGGCGGCCAACGCACGGGTACCGCTGAGCACCCCGCAGATGGGGGAGCGGGTCAGCCTGGTGCAACCGCAGCGGGGTACCGCGTGGTGGCTTCCACTGGAGCAACAGCAGGCCCAGGCAGCCGTGTTGGCCACCGGGCAGCGTTAAGGTGCGTCGCTAGGGTCGCGCCGGCCGGGCAAGGGGCGCTCGCGGCCTTTGCTCAGGGTTTCGTCGGGCAGGCCGGCGTCGCTGCGAATCTGCGCATGGCTGATCAGCGCGAAGATGAAGCTGCCGCCCACGATGTTGCCCGCCAGGGTCGGCGCGGCAAAGTGCAGCCAGAACTGCTGCCAGCTCACTTCCCCGGCCCACACCAGGTACGACACCTCGACCGAGCCCACCACGATATGGGTGAAGTCACCCAGCGCCATGAGATAGGTGATCAGCAGGATGATCCAGATCTTGGCGTTCTCCATCGACGGGATCATCCACACCATGGTCGCGATCATCCAGCCCGAGATGATGCCCTTGGCAAACATCTGGCCCACCTCGTTTTCCATGACCTTGCGCCCCACTTCGAGAAAGGCGAGATCGGTCTTGGTGTCGAAGATCGGCAGGTGCAGCATCACGTATGACACCAGCACGGTGCCCACCAGGTTGCCGAACAGCACCACGCCCCACAGGCGCAACAGGCGCCCTACATTGTTGAACGTGGGTTTGGTCATCACCGGCAGCACGGCGGTCAGGGTATTTTCGGTAAACAGTTGCTGGCGCGCGAGAATCACCGCCAGAAAGCCCGCCGAATAGCCCAGGCTGGCGATCACCTGGCTGCTGTCGCCCTCGGGCAGGCGGGAATAGAACAGCCCCATCGCCATCAGCGACAGGCCCATGCTCAAGCCGGCCGCCAGTGCCGACCACCACAGCGCCGCGATGGTGCGCTGCAGTTCCTTGTCGCCCTGGGCGCGGATGATCTCGTGGAGCACAGCGGCACGTGGCGGCTGGTTGTGGCTGACCTCCTGCTCTTCGTCCGCTGACAGGCCCGGGGTCTTGCCGCTTTTCTGCTCGTTCATGGGGGAGGCTTCCGTGGTGGGCTCTGAGTAAAGATCCGCCGCCGTTCAATTAGTTGCCTTGTGTCGCAGGCTTTGTCGGCATAATTCACCCCTCTTGAATAGCGGACGTTTTTCCCATGAAACATGGATGTTGCGTCGCACTGCTGGCCGCGCAGGCCTTGACCGCAGCCATGCCCGCCCAGGCGGGCTTGGGCAGCGACGTGTTCACCGGTACCCTGGGTACCCAGTCGATCGTGCTGGAGCTCGACCGCGCCGTGCCCGAGGATGTCAGCGGGCGTTACTTCTACGTGAAGCATCACCACGACCTGCAGCTCACCGGCAGCATCCAGGGCACGCGGATTCAACTGGTGGAGGGGCATGAGCCGGCTCCGGAGGCAGGCATCGACTCGCTGCCAACACTCGCGCTGTGGCCGGCTGCCCAGGGCGGCCTGCAAGGTGAGTGGCAAAGCGCCCAGGGCAAACGCCTGCCGATCACGCTGCTGCCGGCACGACTGCCGCAGGTACCGTCGGGTGCCGATCCGTTCCTGGCCCGCCAGTACACCGACTCACCCTATGAATACCTGAGGCTGATGCAACTGCCGTTGAAGCCGGGTGAGCTTGAACACTTTCAAGGCTACCCGCTGCGCTGGCTGAGCGAGCCGTCCTCGGGAATAAGCCTGTTCGTGATCGAGGACGGTTACCCTGCGCAGCAGCTCACACGCCTCAACCAGTTGCTGCGCGCGCGCCTGTCCAGTGATGTGGTGGCCTACCACCAGTGCATGCTGCTGGGGCGCCCTGGCGGGTACTACCGGCAGACGGTGACGCCGCGGTTCATGAGCAATGCGCTGCTCAGTGTCAGCATCGTGCAGGACTACAGCTGCGACGGCACGCCGATGCTGCCCACCGATGCGCCGCTCAACCTGGCGGTGGAGTCGGGCAAGGAGCTGACCCTGGACGATGTGCTGTGGGTGGGCGAGGGCAAGCCGTTTCACTACGAGTACCAGCCTGGCCCCAACCCCGAGCAGTTCGCCACCGTGAGTTTCGGTGCCTATGTGGACTACCGCTCGCGCACCTTTGCGCCGTGGTTGCTGGAGCAGCTCAAGCAGCTGTATCCGCAGCACATGTTGGGCGAGGTGGGCGAGGACGGCTGCGATTATGCACAGGCGCAGGTGTGGCAGATGCCCACATGGCGCTTTACCCCCGAAGGCATCCTGTTCGACCCGGTGTTCGACAGCGTGCAGCGCCATTGCCGTGGGGTGGGCTGGGCGGTGCTGCCGTATCGGATCGTGAGGCAGCATGCAGGTGGGGTGGCGCTCGAACTGCCGGAGTGAGGGCGTTCAACTATGTAGCACCGCTGCAGCCTGCAGCGACTTCAAGCTCTCTGCTCCGCCACTTCAAGCAGAGAGCAGCCCATGACTATCGGTTCCACCTACAACCATCCCGCTGATGTTGCGACCCCCTTGGCGGGTAATGCCGAAGGCTGGTCGGCGCGGTTCCCCAACCCGCCCGATCTGTGTTTCGACTACCGCAGGTTGCTCGAGCAGGTCGGTGGTATCGCCCAAGCCCGTCGCGCCGAGCACCGCATTTGCATCATCGGTGCCGGCGTTACCGGTTTGACTGCCGCCCGCGAGCTGCTGCGTTGCGGCTTCCAGCACATCACCCTGATCGAAAAGTCGCAACGGATCGGCGGTCGGTACATGACCATCGTCGACCCTGGCCCAGGCGACAGGGAGCCTTCGACGCCGTTCGAAATGGGCGCCATGCGCATGCCGTTGTTCAATCGCAGTGGCGAAGCGCCGAAAGAGGGGCGCTCGTTGATGGCGTACTACGCTAGTCAGTTCGATCTGCGCTTGTCCGACTTTCCCAACCCGGGTACGCCTGCCGTACGCTCGACAGGCATCTACCTGCGTGAAGGTCTGCTGGACGGCGAGGGCGAGCCGACGCTGTTGATCTGGGACAACGCTGACGGCCGGACACCGCCACCTACGGCCACCTTGCAACAGGTACATGAAAAGTGGCGGGTGTTTGCCGACCGGATGACCGAAACCGTGGCGCAAGCCTATGGCGGCGAGCAGTGGGAAGACCTGTGGGCCGCCATTGTTGAACGCTATCAGGCAATGTCGTTTCGGGACCTGGTCAGGTTGCCGGCAATTGATGTGTGGAACCCCGAAACGCCCGGCGACTTCGGCGGCCTGGGCATGAGCGCGGCAGAGTCCGCGTTGTTCTATGCCATCGGTATCGGCGACGGCAGTTGGGGGGCTTTCTATGATGTCTGCAGCCTGTATCCGCTGCGAACGGCGATCTTCGGCTTCAGCAGCCACCTGCAACTGGTGCATGGCCGCGTGGACGAGCAGGGTGACCCGCTGGACGCGCCGCTGGTTGCCAATCAGCCTGTATACGACAGCAGAGGTCTGCCGTTCGCGTCACCTACCTACCTGGGGCTGGCCGCTCTGGATGAATGCCTGTTGTTCATGCCGGTGGCGCCAACCGGTGCATCTCCCTACCAGCACCTCAGTGCCCTGCCCAACGGGCTGCTCACCGACAGCCCGGTTACTGGCCTGCGCAAGCTGGCGAACCAGCAGATTCGCGTGCAGTACCAGTGGCATGCCAGCGACCTGCAGTCGAGCACGTTGCAGAGCGAAGACTTCGACGCAGTGATCGTCACCTTGCCTTCCTGGCTGATCGAGACATCGGTGCGTCTTGAAGGCTTCACTGCGGCAATGCTGCCTCAGCAGATCATCGATGCATACAAGACGGCGCACTGGGAAACCAGCTGCAAGGTGTATGCGCCATTGCAGAAAAGTTTTTTGCAACGTAATCAGGCCATCCCGCAAATTCTCGTTACTGACAGCTTTATCCACGATGTTTATGCCTATCGCTACAACGACCGCTATGCCAGCGACTGCATCCTGCTCAGCTACACCTGGGAGGACGACGCGACCAAGCTGGTCGCGTTCAGCGATGAGCAACTGGTGGAAAAGTGCGTGCAGGAGCTGGACCGGATCCTGTTGCGGTGCAGCAATGTGCAGGTACCGCTATCGCCGTATGTCGATACCCGCAATGCGCGGGTGCAGCGTTGGGTCACCGACCGCAATGCCCTGGGCTGCGCCAGGCTCTACCGGGCCGGCACCTACTACGATGCGTTGAGCCTGATGCGATACAGCCGTGAGCATGCCCGTCACAGCGGGTTGTACCTGGCAGGCGAGTCGTTCTCGGTGGATGCAGGCTGGACCGAGCCCTGCCTGCGTACCGCGATCGATGCCGTGATCAACCTGTGCAACGACACCGGGGCGCTGTTCAACGGCGGTTTCAGCATGGCGCTCTATCCGCACTATCGCATTCAGCCCCAGGCGTCCCGGTAGGCCTTTCCTACAGGCGCAGAGCGGCCTTGCAGCATTGTCGGAAGGGGCCGACTTGTCCCTCTTGAGGGTTGTTTTGTCCACTGGAAAGCCTCCAAACGACAACTCGAACAACAAAAAGGACACTCCCATGCCTGCACCCTCTGTCCCGGTCAGCCCCGTGCGTATTGCCGTGATTCAGTTCGACCCGCAGGTCGGGCTGGACCAGTGCGACAACAACTTGTGCAAAGGTCTGCAGCTCGCCGAAGAGGCGGTGCATGACGGCGCCAACCTGATCGTGCTGCCCGAGCTTGCCAACACCGGCTACACCTTCGAGACCCGAGCAGAAGCCTATGCGCATGCCGAAACCCTCGATGAAGGTCCCAGTATCAAGACCTGGCGCGCCTTCGCCCGGGAGCATCAGGTGTACCTGGTGGCAGGATTTGCCGAGCGCGATGGCCTCAAGCTGTATGACAGCGCGGTGCTGTTCGGCCCCGACGGGCTGCTGGGCCATTACCGCAAGGCACACCTGTGGAACCAGGAAAAGCTCTGGTTCAGCCCCGGTGATCTGGGCTTTCCGGTGTTTGAAACCCCGATCGGGCGGATCGGCCTGATGATCTGCTGGGACGTATGGTTTCCCGAGGTGCCACGCCTGCTTGCGTTGCAGGGTGCAGACATCATCTGCAGCCTGAACAACTGGGTGTGGACACCGCCCCCGCTGTTCGATGCCAGCGGCAGGTGCATGGCCTCGTACCTCACCATCACCGCGGCCCACGTCAACAATGTCTACATTGCCGCCGCCAACCGCATCGGCAGCGAGCGTGGCGGGCGTTTTCTGGGGTGTTCGCTGATCGCGGGCACCAATGGCTGGCCGTTGGGCAAGGTGGGGGGCGCCGAGGACGAGTGCATCCTGTATGCCGATGTCGACCTCAGCACTGCACGCAGCGCGCCGGTCTGGAACAGCCTGAATGACCTGCCACGGGACCGTCGCACCGATTGCTATGGCGCGATGCTGGGTTATGACCAGCATCCAGCGCTGCCGCGCTGAGGAGTCGCCATGGACAAGTCAATCGACAAGGTGGAGGCAGGCTTTCTGCCTTTGCTGCTGATGTGCGTGTGCGTGTCGCTGGGCACCGGGGTGTTCATCGAGGTCATCAGCGGGCGTGCGGCATCCTGGGTCGGGGTATGGCCCGACTACGCGCACATGGTCGCCAACCTGCACGAGCCGCTGGCGCGGTTGCGCTGGATCGTCGGCGATATCAGCGAGGTAGCGTTCTACAAGCATGAGCTGCCGGCGATCGGGTTGATGCTGGGCGCCGCGCTGGCCCATTGGGCGCACCGCACGGGCCGGGCATGGCAGGGCTTTGCGATCTGCTATGGCACCGGGTTGTGGCCCTGGCTGGTGACCAGTTCGCTGCTGGGGCTGGTGTTCAGCCATGTGCTGTGGGGCTGGACGCTCAGCGCCAGCACCTGGCAACCCACCTTCGTCGCGTTCGTCTCGCTGCCGGCGGCGATGGTGCTGCTGTTCGGCGGCGGCTGGAAGGTCGCGATCAATGGCGCGTTGCTGGGGGCACTGCTGGTGACGCCAGCGAGCCTGCTGCTGGTCAACTACCTGTGCTACCCACTGGGCTTGCCGGTGGTGATCGGCAATGTTGGCGGCATGGCCGTGGCGAGCGTGCTGGCGTTCATGCTGTGCCGGCGGTTTGCAGGCCTGGTGCGCTCGACGCCGCCTGTCGATGCGCCGCCACCGGCACCGGTCGTCGAGAGAGCGACACCGCACCACGGCGTTGGCTGGACGCTGCGACGGGTGCTGGCCGACTTCAGCGAGGCGCCGTTCTTCGGCAATGAGCTGGCCAGCCTGGGCTTGTTGCTCGGCGTGCTGGCGGCCTACCTGCTGTCGCCGGCCGGGCCGGCCTACGGCTCGCAGCTGGTGCTGGAGATGGTGGGCGGGCAGGCGCTGGCGTCGCTGATCGGCGTGCTGTTGTGGCGCAGGCAATGGATGCAGAGGGGGTGGTACCCGACCTACATCCCGATCGTGTCCGTGGTGCCGGCGGCGGTGCTGACATTGGGTGGCACGTGGGAGGTGGTGGTGCTCAGTGCCGGCCTGGGCGCGGTGATGGCACCGCCATTGGCGGTCGCAATCAGCCAGCGCCTGCCCAGCCATCTGCATGGGTACATTGGCAACGTGCTGTCGATGGCTGCCTGCACGCTGATGATCCTGCCATTTGTGGCGTGGCTGACGGGCGCCGGGTAAGCGCTGAAGGGCGGGGTGATGTAGTGTTACGGCAGGATCCCGCCTTGAGGCTATGCCATGACAGCTTTTGTACAGCCTTTGAACGATAAGGAAATGACCCGTCTTGATGGTTTTCTGCTCAAGTACGGTAACGATGAAGCCATCCTCACGCTCTCGGAGCTGGATGGCTTTCTGGTGGCGCTGGCCAGTTCGCCCGTGTTGTTGACGCCCAACGAATGGCTGCCCGAAGTGACCGGTGGCAGAGCGCCGCGGTTCAAGAAGCCGGCCGAGGCCGAGGCGTTTTCGGCGTTGTTGATGCGCTACATGAACAACGTGGCGGGCGAGCTCAGTGAGGCGTGTGATGCCTTCGAGCCGTTGTTTCTCGAAGACGAGTCCGAGCCTGATCCGCAGGTGGTGGTCGAGGAGTGGTGCTTCGGCTATTTGCGGGGTGTGCAGGTAGCGCGCTGGCCGGCGCTGCCGCCGGTGCAGGTGCGGCACCTGGAGGCGATTGCGCTGCATGGGCTGGACGAGAACATCGAAAAAATCGAGGCGTTGCAGCCGCAGGAGCATGCGGCTTCGGTCGAGGCCGTCGTGATCGGTTTGCGGGCGTTGTATCGGTTTTTCGATTCGCAGCGCGGGTAGCCATCGCGCGACCCTCTGATTTGCCGACGCCATCGCGGGGCAAGCCCGCTCCCACAAAGTGTTTGCGCCCTCCTGTGGGAGCGGGCTTGCCCCGCGATGGGCTGTCTGACAACCCTAATCTTGTTGTAATTCCAGGTAATCAATGACACTGCATGTACTGTTCGTGTGTACTCAGAACCGCTTGCGCAGCCCCACGGCTGAACAGGTATTTGCCGACTGGCCGGGGGTGGAGACGGCCTCTGCCGGTGTGGGCAATGATGCGGACGTGCCGGTGGGCAACGAGTTGCTGGCATGGGCAGACCTGGTGATCGTGATGGAGCAGGCGCACCGCAAGAAACTGTCGCGCGATTCCGCTCGGTGCTGGGCGACAAGCGCATCGTTTGCCTGGGCATCCCGGACGACTATGGGTTCATGGCGCCGGAGTTGGTTGAACTCTTGAAGGCCAGGGTGCCGCAGTTTTTGCCGGATCAACTGTAGTAGTGCGCAAGGTCTGCTGGCCTCTTCGCCAGCAAGGCTGGCTCCTACCGGGTTCCAGCGTGACCCTGGCTGACTGACGCCAGCAGGCGCAGCGACCAACAGCATGCGAAAACCTCTGAAAAAAGCCAGGCACAAAAAAGGCCGCCTTGCGGCAGCCTCTTTTTGCAGCATCCACGCGCGGGAAATCAATCCCAGCTCAACGCGCCGCCAGTCTGATACTCGATAACCCGCGTCTCGAAGAAGTTCTTCTCTTTCTTCAGGTCCATGATTTCGCTCATCCATGGGAACGGGTTGGTGGTACCTGGGTACTCTTCCTTCAGGCCGATCTGCGACAGGCGACGGTTGGCGATGAACTTGAGGTAGTCCTCCATCATCGCCGCGTTCATGCCCAGCACGCCGCGTGGCATGGTGTCGCGTGCGTATTCGATTTCCAGCTGAGTACCCTGCAGGATCATCTGCGAGGCCTCTTCCTTCATCTCGGCATCCCACAGGTGCGGGTTTTCGATCTTGATCTGGTTGATCACGTCGATACCGAAGTTCAGGTGCATCGACTCGTCACGCAGGATGTACTGGAACTGCTCGGCAACGCCGGTCATCTTGTTGCGACGACCCATCGACAGGATCTGGGTGAAGCCGCAGTAGAAGAAGATGCCTTCGAGTACGCAGTAGTAGGCGATCAGGTTGCGCAGCAGTTCCTTGTCGGTCTCGACGGTGCCGGTGTCGAACTCCGGGTCCGAGATGGCACGGGTGTAGCGCAGGCCCCAGGCGGCCTTTTTCGCGACCGAAGGGATCTCGTGGTACATGTTGAAGATCTCGCCTTCATCCATGCCCAGCGATTCGATGCAGTACTGGTACGCGTGGGTGTGGATCGCCTCTTCGAACGCCTGGCGCAGGATGTACTGGCGGCACTCGGGGTTGGTGATCAAGCGGTACACGGCCAGTGCCAGGTTGTTGGCAACCAGCGAGTCGGCGGTGGAGAAGAAGCCCAGGTTGCGCATGACGATGCGACGCTCGTCGTCGGTCAGGCCTTCGGGGGTCTTCCACAGGGCGATGTCCGCGGTCATGTTGACCTCTTGCGGCATCCAGTGGTTGGCACAGCCATCCAGGTACTTCTGCCAGGCCCAGTCGTACTTGAACGGTACCAGCTGGTTGAGGTCGGCGCGGCAGTTGATCATGCGCTTCTCGTCGACCGCTACACGGGCAGCAGAGCCTTCCAGCTCGGCCAGGCCTTCGGCGATGTCGAGATCGTCCAGGGCCGCCTTGGCGCGCTTGACCGCGTCGGAGTCGGCGGCGGTCACTGCACGGGCTTCCTGCGCGGCCACACCGCCAGCGCTGTCGAGCTTGTCGATGCCCGCTTCAGCCACCTGAGAGGCGGTTTGACCTTTGGCGGCGACTTCGCCGTCTTCGTTTTCGAATTCGTCCCAGCTCAGCATGATGGGTCTCCTGCTTGAGGGCCATGAAAGAGTATGGCCGGTTGGATCTAGGGTTGCGCTGCTCGCGGTTAAGGTGTGCACGCAAAATCTTGGAATGCTTCCGGGGGCGCAGCCCCTCGGGGAGGGCGGGGTGACCCGCACCTGGGTGTTCGGCGATAGAGGCCGGTGGTTGTGCCGACCTCTTCGCTGGCAAGGCCAGCGCCTACAGGGTAGGCGCAAGGCACCGCTTGCAAGCGGCGCCTTCAGGCCTTACTGGCAGGCTTCGCAGTCTGGCTCGTCGATCGCGCAGGCTTTTGGCACTGGGGCAGGGCCGGCTGGCGCTGCTGCCTGGACCGGGGCGCTGTCGCCACCGCTGGACACGGCGTTGAGCTTGCCGGTGCTGATGGTCGACTTCTCGGTGCTGGTGGCGGCCAGGGCACGGAGGTAGTAGGTGGTTTTCAGGCCACGGTACCAGGCCATGCGGTAGGTCACGTCCAGCTTCTTGCCCGAAGCGCCGGCAATGTACAGGTTCAGCGACTGGGCCTGGTCGATCCACTTCTGGCGACGGCTGGCTGCATCGACGATCCATTTGGTCTCGACTTCGAACGCGGTGGCGTACAGGTCCTTGAGCTCCTGCGGAATACGCTCGATCTGCTGCACCGAACCATCGTAGTACTTCAGGTCGTTGATCATGACCGAGTCCCACAGGCCGCGGGCCTTCAGGTCGTGGACCAGGTACGGGTTGATCACGGTGAACTCGCCCGACAGGTTCGATTTCACGTACAGGTTCTGGTAGGTCGGCTCGATCGACTGCGAAACGCCGGTGATGTTGGCGATGGTCGCGGTCGGTGCGATGGCCATGATGTTCGAGTTGCGAATGCCTTTCTGCACACGGGCACGTACCGGTGCCCAGTCCAGGCTCTCGTTCAGGTCGACATCGATGTACTGCTGGCCACGTTGCTCGATCAGGATCTGTTGCGAGTCCAGCGGCAGGATGCCCTTGGACCACAGCGAACCCTGGAACGTCTCGTAGGCGCCACGCTCATCGGCCAGGTCGCAGGAGGCCTGGATCGCGTAGTAGCTGACCGCTTCCATCGACTTGTCGGCGAACTCGACCGCAGCGTCCGAACCGTACGGGATGTGCTGCAGGTACAGCGCGTCCTGGAAGCCCATGATGCCCAGGCCCACAGGGCGGTGCTTGAGGTTCGAGTTGCGCGCCTGCGGCACGGAGTAGTAGTTGATGTCGATCACGTTGTCGAGCATGCGCACGGCAGTGTTCACGGTGCGTTGCAGCTTGGCGGTGTCCAGCTTGCCGTCGACGATGTGGTTCGGCAGGTTGATCGAGCCCAGGTTGCAGACCGCGATCTCGTCCTTGTTGGTGTTCAGGGTGATCTCGGTGCACAGGTTCGAGCTGTGGACCACGCCCACGTGCTGCTGCGGCGAACGCAGGTTGCACGGGTCCTTGAAGGTCAGCCAAGGGTGGCCGGTCTCGAACAGCATCGACAGCATCTTGCGCCACAGGTCTTTGGCCTGGACGGTCTTGAACACCTTGATCTTGTTGTACTCGGTCAGGGCTTCGTAGTACTCGTAGCGCTCTTCGAAGGCCTTGCCGGTCAGGTCGTGCAGGTCTGGTACTTCGCTTGGCGAGAACAGGGTCCACTTGCCGTCATCGAAGACACGCTTCATGAACAGGTCGGGGATCCAGTTGGCGGTGTTCATGTCGTGGGTACGACGACGGTCATCACCGGTGTTCTTGCGCAGCTCGATGAATTCTTCGATATCCAGGTGCCAGGTTTCCAGGTAGGCACAGACCGCGCCCTTGCGCTTGCCGCCCTGGTTGACCGCAACAGCGGTGTCGTTGACCACCTTGAGGAAGGGCACGACGCCCTGGGACTTGCCGTTGGTGCCCTTGATGTAGGAGCCCAGTGCACGCACAGGGGTCCAGTCGTTGCCCAGGCCACCGGCGAATTTCGACAGCATGGCGTTGTCGTGGATCGCGTGGTAGATGCCCGACAGGTCGTCCGGCACGGTGGTCAGGTAGCAGCTCGACAGCTGCGGACGCAGGGTGCCGGCGTTGAACAGGGTCGGGGTCGAGGCCATGTAGTCGAACGACGACAACAGGTTGTAGAACTCGATCGCACGGGCTTCCTTGTCTTTCTCTTCCAGCGCCAGGCCCATGGCCACGCGCATGAAGAACACCTGTGGCAGCTCGAAGCGCACGCCATCCTTGTGGATGAAGTAGCGGTCGTAGAGGGTCTGCAGGCCCAGGTAGGTGAACTGCTGGTCGCGCTCGTGATTGATCGCCTTGCCCAGACGCTCCAGGTCGAAGTCGGCCAGGGCAGGGTTGAGCAGTTCGAACTGCACGCCCTTGGCCACGTAGGCAGGCAGCGCCTTGGCGTACAGCTCGGCCATTTCGTGGTGGGTGGCGCTGTCGGCCACTTCGAGGAAGCTCAGGCCTTCGGCACGCAGGGTGTCCATCAGCAGGCGGGCGGTGACGAACGAGTAGTTCGGCTCGCGCTCTACCAGGGTACGGGCGGTCATCACCAGGGCGGTGTTGACGTCCTTGATGGCCACGCCGTCGTACAGGTTCTTCAGGGTTTCGCGCTGGATCAGCTCGCCATCGACTTCGGCCAGGCCTTCGCAGGCCTCGGTGATGATGGTGTTCAGGCGGTTCATGTCCAGCGGCGCGAAGCTGCCGTCGGCCAGGCTGATGCGGATGCTCGGGTGCGGCTGTACCGAGGCGTCGGCCGGAGTGCGGGTGGCACGCTCCTTGGCACGCTGGTCACGGTAGATCACGTAGTCACGGGCGACTTTCTGCTCGCCGGCGCGCATCAGGGCCAGTTCGACCTGGTCCTGGATCTCTTCGATATGGATGGTGCCGCCCGAAGGCATGCGACGCTTGAAGGTGGCGGTGACCTGCTCGGTCAGGCGGGCGACGGTGTCGTGGATGCGCGACGAGGCGGCAGCGGTACCGCCTTCAACTGCGAGGAACGCTTTGGTGATGGCCACGGTGATCTTGTCGTCGGTGTAGGCGACGACAGTGCCGTTACGCTTGATCACGCGCAGTTGGCCGGGGGCGGTGGCAGCCAGATCCTGGTTCGAATCAGCGGCCTGCGGCGCCAGCGCCTGCGGGTTCTCGCGAGTTGTGTCGGTTTGCATGGGTGTCTCCACGTTCTCTATGTTTGTTCAGATGCCTTTTGGGCACCTACCGTTCCGTCCGAAAGCTCGCCAACTTGCCCACCGGCGCATGCGCGCCTGGCCGGGCAGGGTCTACCGACTTCGGGACAGATCAGGAAAAAAAGGGGCAATCGCTTGCCGCTCCCTGGCCGAAGTCAAAGGTTCTGGGCCACGGCCCAAAAACTGTTGCTGACGGGGTTGCACTTGCAACACCCGTACCCGAAACAAGGCCCATCGCGGGCTTGCACCGGTCGCCTTCCGCAGGAGCGGTTTGGCTGCGAATTTCAATCAAAGTTCAAGCAAAAAAAGCGCCTCTGAAGGCTTGAGTTCTCTGCTCCACTTGTGCTTGGATTTTTGTTCAAAACCCAACATGTAGTGTTTTGTCGCGCTGGGGATACAAGATAATGCGGTATCGGGGGTATTGCAAGGCAGTGGCCTGTGGATAACGTGTGGGTAGATTGTGCGTGATTATGGGCAAAGCCTTGTAGGCCGCGTCCCACCGCCATTCCACCGCTCGTCACTCTTTTTTTGCCCGGGCAAAGCGTCGCAGGGGCATTTTTGAGGGCGCGAACCCTATCACAAAAAACGCACTTGTCCAGCGACTTTGGCGCGGCTTTTTCCGGCGCCCGGCAGTGGTAGTATCGCGGGCCAATGTTGCCCTTTATTGAAGGGCTTCACTCCAACAATAAAAAGCCCAGCCGAGGTGATCCGTGCAGCAGCCCAACAGTCAGGTGTTGATCGTCGAGGATGACGAGCGTCTAGCCGAGCTGACCCGTGACTACCTGCAAGCCAATGGCTTCGACGTGGCGGTGGAGGGCGATGGAGCGAAGGCGGCGGCGCGCATCGTGGCCGAGCAGCCAGACCTGGTGATCCTCGACCTGATGCTGCCCGGCGAGGACGGCCTGAGCATCTGCCGCAAGGTGCGCACGCAGTACAACGGGGTCATCCTGATGCTCACCGCGCGCAGCGAGGACCTGGACCAGGTGCAGGGCCTGGACCTGGGCGCCGACGATTACGTGTGCAAGCCGGTGCGCCCGCGCCTGTTGCTGGCGCGGATCAACGCCTTGCTGCGTCGCACCGAGGTGCCGGCCACCACGGGCGAGCGCCAGAGCCTGCAGTTCGGCCCGCTGCGGGTGGACAACACCCTGCGCGAAGCCTGGCTTGGCGACAACGGCATCGAGCTGACCGCTGCCGAGTTCGACCTGCTGTGGCTGCTGGTGAGCAACGCGGGGCGCATCCTGTCCCGCGAAGAGATCTTTACCTCCCTGCGCGGGGTGGGCTATGACGGCCAGGACCGCTCCATCGATGTGCGCATCTCGCGCATCCGCCCCAAGATAGGCGACGACCCCGACCACCCGCGCATGATCAAGACGGTGCGCAGCAAAGGCTACCTGTTCGTGGGCGAGGCTGCCCAGGCGCTGGGCCTGGTTGAATGAACTCGATATTCCTGCGCATCTACGGCGGCATGCTGGCCGCCCTGGTGCTGGTGGCGTTGCTGGGCGCGCTCAGCCTGCACCTGCTCAACGAGGTGCGTGCCGAGCAGTACCGCGAGCGCCTGGCCCACGGCACCTTTACCCTGATGGCCGACAACCTGGCCCCCATGAGCGATGTGGAGCGTACCCGGGCGCTGGCGATATGGGGGCGCCTGCTGGGCATTCCGCTGGCCCTCGCCTCGATCGATCAGGCCGCCCTCGACGGCAGCCAGCGCACCCGCCTGCAACGCGGGCATGTGCTGGTGCAGCGCACCGGCCCCCATGCGGCGCGGGTGCTGCGCCAGGTGCGCGGGCAGAACCTGTTGCTGACCGGCGAGGTGCAGCAGATCAGCGAGCAACTGGCCCGCGCCACCATCTACCTGCTGGCCGACGAACTGGTGCGTTACCCGGTGGGCGAGCAGCCGCAGCGCCTGGCCGAACTCAAGCAGAGCAAGGGGTTTGGCTTCGACCTGCGCCTGCTCAGCCTCGACCAGACCGACATGGACGGCGACCAGCGCCGTCGCGTCGACGAAGGCGACACCGTGATGGCGCTGGGCAAGGACGGCAACTCGATCCGCGTGTTCGCCGGCATGGTGGCCACGCCCTGGGTGCTGGAGATCGGGCCGCTGTATCAGATGAACCCGTATCCACCGCAGATGCTGCTGGTGATCGCGGCGCTGGGGCTGTGCCTGATCGGCCTGATCGTGTACCTGCTGGTACGCCAGCTGGAGCGGCGTCTGTCGGGCCTGGAGGCGGCAGCCACGCAGATTGCCCAGGGTAGCCTGGACGTGCGGGTGGCAGCGGACGACGCCGACTCGGTGGGGCGCCTGGCCGCGGCGTTCAACCATATGGCCGGGCACCTGCAGCAATCGCTGAACATGCAGCGCGAACTGGTGCGGGCGGTGTCCCATGAGCTGCGCACCCCGGTGGCGCGCCTGCGCTTTGGCCTGGAGATGGTCGAGAACGCCAGCAGCGAGCACGCCCGCGAGAAATACCTGCTGGGCATGGACAACGACATTCAGGACCTCGACCGACTGGTCGACGAGATGCTCACCTACGCACGTCTTGAGCAAGGGGCGCCGGCCCTGAACTTCCAGCGTATCGACCTGGACGCCTTGCTCGACCAGGTGATTGCCGAACTGGCGCCGCTGCGCCGCGAGGTGCGGGTGCTGCGCGGGCCGTGCCAGGGCGGCGAGCAGGGGGCGTGGGTCGAGGCCGAGCCGCGCTACCTGCACCGCGCCCTGCAGAACCTGGTGAGCAATGCGATGCGCCACGCCGAGTCGCAGGTCAGCCTGAGCTATCAACTGGGCGCCCAGCGCTGTCGCATCGACGTCGAGGACGATGGGCCGGGGGTGCCGCAAAGCGCCTGGTCGCGCATCTTCACGCCCTTTACCCGCCTGGACGACAGCCGTACCCGCGCCTCTGGCGGGCACGGGCTGGGCTTGTCGATCGTGCGGCGGATCATCTACTGGCATGCCGGGCGCGCCCTGATCGGCAAGAGCGAGCGCCTGGGTGGTGCCTGCTTCAGCCTGAGCTGGCCACGCGCGCATGACGCGGAGCAGGCGCAGGAGGACGGCCTTGAGGCTCGCTGAGCTGTTGCGCCCCGACGCCTTCGATGCCCTGCTGCTGGGGCTGTACGGCCCCGAGCTGATGCCGGCGCAACGGCCGGTGCTGGTGTCGCAATGGTCCAAGTACTATTTCGCCGTGCTGTGGCGTGCGGCCCTGGTCGGGCGCGCCCCGTTGCAGATTCAGGCGCTGGCGGTGACGCTGGATGGGCGCGGCCTGCCAACCGACCTGTCGACGTCCGCGGCGGTGGGCGGTGTGGTGGCGGTACTGGAACGGCACCTGCCAGCCATCGTCGATCAACTGGCCGTGCTGGGCAGCGTGCCGGCGGCGGTGTTGTGGGGCAATGCCGGTGACTGCCTGGAGCAGATTGCAGGTGAGCGGCCCGAGGTCCAGCGGTTGCTGGATACGCCCGGCAACCCGCTGTACGACGCGGTGCGCTACACCCCTGACGGGCGGCGGGTCAGGCGCACCTGTTGCCTGAGCTACAAGGTGGAGTGGGTAGGGCGCTGCGCGCAGTGCCCGCTGTAAGCCTGCGGCTCACACGCTGACCAGGCTCAGCAGCTGATCGCCCTGCAGGCTGAACTGCCCCTGGATTTCCCGGCCGTGGCACCACAGCGGCGACAGGTCGGTGAGCAGGCGCAGGCGGGCGTGGCCATCGGCGGACCACTCCAGCAGTTCGGCGTGCTCGAAATAGAAGCGCTTGCGCACTATGGGGTACAGCGCCTTGAACAGGCTTTCCTTGAGGGAGAAGGTCAGCGTGGTGGTCAGGCTCAGCTGGCTGCGGTCCATGCGCTGCAGCTCATCGGCAGTGAGGATTTCGCCCATCAGGCGTTCGGCGCGTTCGGTCTCCAGCAGGTTTTCCTGGTCCAGGCCCAGGCCCTGGCAGTCGCTGCTGCGGGCCACCACGGCGGCCGCCCAGCCCTTGCCGTGGGTGATCGAGCCGCTGATGCCGGCCGGCCATAGGGGGGCGCGGTCGTCGTCGGTGGCGGGCAGGTAGTCGCGCCCGTCCAGGCGCTGCAGGGCGGCGCGGGCGCACACGCGGCCGGCCAGGTACTCGGCCTGGCGCTTGGCCACCGAGCGTTGCAGGCTGGGGGTGGGTTCGATGGCGGCGCGCCGGAAGTCATCGGCGGCGAGGTTGGCCGGGTCGAAGGCGCAGCTGACCAACACCGCACCGGGGACCGGGTGGGGCAGGGGCCAGTGGTGCTGGAGCGGGGCGCAGCAGTGCGGGAGTCGATTCATGGGCGCTATTGTGCCGTGGCCCACGAGCCTTCGCCAGCAACGCTGGCGCCTGCAGGTTCACGCGGCCTGCCGCAGGAGCCAGCGTTGCCGCCAGGCGGGCTTCAGTCAAACACCTTCTTCAAGAACACCTGCAGGTCTGCCCACGAGCTTTCATCGGCGGCCTTGTCATAGCCGATATCCGGCCCGCCGTGCTCGCCGTGGCTCAGGCGGTCGGCATCCGGGTTGGTGAAGCCATGCTTGGCCCCCGGGATGCTCACGAACTTCAGGTCGGCGCCGGCTGCCTCCATCTCCTTCCTGAACGCAGCCACCTGCTCGGGGGTTACCATGCTGTCGCTGGCGCCATGCTCCACCAGCAACGGCGCCTTCACACTGCCGCTGGTTGCCGGCGTGGCCGTCACCAGCGCTCCGTGAAAGCTCGCCACCCCCGCCAGCGGCTCACTGCGCCGCGCAGCGTCCAGCACCACCTTGCCGCCGAAGCAGTAGCCGATGGCGGCGATCTTGTCGGGGTTGGTCTGCGGTTGGATCTTCAGCAACTCGACCCCGGCATCGAAGCGTGTTGCCGCCGTCTTCGGGTCTTTCAGGGCCGCCGCCATGAACGCCTGCGCATCGGCCGGGTGCTCGGTGTTCTTGCCGTCGCCATACATGTCGATGGCCAGCGCGCTGTAGCCCAGCCCGGCCAGGTCGCGGGCACGGCGCTTGGCATAGTCGTTCAGCCCCCACCATTCGTGCACCACCACCACCCCGGGACGTTCGCCCTTCACGGCGTCGTCATAGGCGTAGTAGCCCACCAGGCGCTTGCCGTCGGCGTCCTGGTAGTCGATCTGGCGGGTTTGCACCGAGGCCTGGGCCAGGCCAGTGGCGCCGATCAGGGCAAGTGCGAGCAGGTAACGCATGGTCAGTCTCCTTTTTTCCGTTGATGCCCGCTCGTTCAGCCGGGGTTCAGCCAGCATTCAGCGGCGGTTCAGGGCGCCCTGCTTACTCTAGCTCCCACACAAACACCGCGCATCACTCTGGAGTACACACTCATGAAAAGCCTCAATACCGTACTGATCGCCATCACCATGCTGGGTGCCAGCTCCCTGGTACAGGCTGCCGACACCACCTTCGCCGGCCTCACCTACGGCCAGACCAGCGACAAGATCAAGAAGTCCGGCTTGCTCAGCAGCAACACCGACCACCTCAACACCGACGGCATCATCAGCAAGGACGGCACCTGGGGTGCGCGCATTGGTCAGCAGAACGACCAGGGCCGCTACTACCTCACCTACGACAACGTCTCCAACAACCACAGCGGCCTGAAAATGCGCCAGGAAAACCTGCTGGGCAGCTACGACGTGTTCTATCCGCTGGGTAGCAGCACCAAGGCATTCGGCGGTGCGAGCCTGGGCGTGACCAAGCTCAGCCAGGAATCCTCCGGCTACAGCCGCGACACCGACACCGGCTACGCCTACGGCCTGCAGGCTGGCGTACTGCAACAGGTCAGCAGCAATGCTTCGGTCGAGTTGGGCTACCGCTACCTGCGCAGCAACGCCACCACCGAACTGTCCGAGCACGACGGCGACAAGCTCGGTGCCCTGCGCCTGAAAAGCAGCGCGCAAACCTACCTGTCGGCCAACTACCTGTTCTGAACCCCCGCGCAATACCCGAACCGGCCTTCACTCTGGCCGGTTCGCTGTTATTCTGCCGTTATGTAGCGAGATGCCCGGCCAAGCAGGCCGGGCCTGGTTATGGAGGAGCGTATGAAACTGCTGGTGGTCGAGGATGAAGCCCTGTTGCGGCATCACCTGTTCAGCCGTCTGAGCGAAAGCGGGCATGTGGTCGAAGCGGTGGCCAATGCCGAGGAGGCGCTGTACCAGGCCGAACAGTTCAATCACGACCTGGCCATCGTCGACCTGGGCCTGCCGGGCATGAGCGGGCTGGACCTGATCCGCCAACTGCGCAGCCAGGGCAAGACATTTCCTATCCTGATTCTCACCGCCCGTGGCAACTGGCAGGACAAGGTCGAAGGCCTGGCCGCCGGTGCCGACGACTACGTGGTCAAGCCGTTCCAGTTCGAAGAGCTGGAGGCGCGCCTGAATGCGCTGCTGCGCCGCTCCAGCGGCTTCACCCAGTCGACCATCATCGCCGGCCCCCTGCGCCTGGACCTCAACCGCAAGCAGGCGCTGCTCGATGACCAGCCCCTGGCATTGACCGCCTACGAATACCGCATCCTCGAATACCTGATGCGCCATCACCAGCAGGTGGTGGCCAAGGACCGTCTGATGGAGCAGCTGTACCCCGACGACGGCGAGCGTGACCCCAACGTGATAGAAGTGCTGATCGGCCGCCTGCGCCGCAAGCTCGAGGGCGACAACGGCTTCAAGCCCATCGACACGGTACGTGGCCTGGGCTACCTGTTCACCGAGCGCTGCCTGTGATTCGTTCGCTGCGCCTGCGCCTGATGCTGGCCGCAGCGGTGCTGGCGCTGCTGTTCATGCTGGCCCTGTTGCCGGCCCTGCAGAAGGCCTTCAGCCTGGCCCTGCAGGAGTCCATCGAGCAGCGCCTGGCCTCGGACGTGACCACGCTGATCTCGGCGGCGCGCATAGACGGCGGCAAGCTGCAGATGCCCGATCTGCTGCCGGACGAGAAATTCAACCTGCCCGACAGCCGCCTGCTCGGCTACATCTACGACCGCCAGGGCAACCTGGTGTGGCGTTCGCGTGCCACCAACGACGAGAACATCAACTACACACCCCGCTACGACGGACGCGGCAACGAGTTCGCGCGCATCCGCCAGGACCACGGCGAGGAGTTCTTCGTCTATGACGTGGAGGTCAAGCTGCTGGGCGGCAAGAGCGCGGCCTTCAGCATCGTTGCCCTGCAACCGGTGCGCGAGTACCAGCAAACCCTCAACGGCCTGCAAGAGAAGCTCTACCTGGGCTTTGGCGCGGCGCTGCTGGCCCTGATGCTGCTGCTCTGGGCCGGGCTGACCTGGGGCCTGCGCTCGCTGCGGCGCATGAGCGTGGAGCTGGACGACGTGGAGTCCGGCGCCCGCGAGGGCCTCAGTGCCGAACACCCGCGCGAGCTGTTGCGCCTGACCGGCTCGCTCAACCGCCTGCTGCGCAGCGAGCGCGAGCAGCGCGGGCGCTACCGCGACTCGCTGGATGACCTGGCGCATAGCCTCAAGACCCCGCTGGCGGTGCTGCAAGGGGTCAGCGAAAGCATGGCCCAGCGCGAAGGCGAGCGCGAGCAGGCGCGGGTGCTGCAGAGCCAGATCGAGCGCATGAGCCAGCAGATCGACTACCAGTTGCAGCGCGCCAGCCTGCGCAAGAGCGGCCTGGTGCGCCACCAGGTGGCCTTGCACCCGCTGCTCGACAGCCTGTGCAGCACCCTGGCCAAGGTCTACCGCGACAAGCAGGTGCACATCACCTATGCAGTGCCCGACCAGGCACTGGTACCCATGGAGCAGGGCGCATTGCTCGAACTGCTCGGCAACCTGCTGGAAAACGCCTACCGTCTGTGCCTGGGGCAGATCCGCATCAGCCTGCGGGTCAGCGACACGGCGCTGGAGCTGTGTGTCGAGGACGACGGCCCGGGCGTACCGGTGCACCAGCGCGAACGTATCCTGCAGCGGGGCGAGCGCCTCGATCGCCAGTACCCGGGGCAGGGCATCGGCCTGGCGGTGGTCAAGGACATCATCGAGAGCTACGACGCCACCCTCACTCTCGACGATTCGCCCCTGGGCGGCGCAGCCTTCCGTATCCGCTTTCCGCTCGACTGAGCGCCTGTCACATTCCGCCCAGTGGGCGGATTACCGCCATCATCGGGTCTATTCTTTGAGTGCCGGGCGGAAATCCGCCAACTGGCGCGTCCTGCCTTGCTGCCTTGCGGTGCACGAAATGCCCTGAAACAGGGTGTTTGCACCGCCTTGGCACATCCTGGCATCAGCCTTGCTATTGACTCCGCAGAGCATTGCCACGCAGCTCGACACAACAAATCCCTCCAATGCAGGAGGGTTCGCGCTTTAGGTGCCGATCGCCTCCTGGGAAGGATGGGCCGGCACATTGAGGAAAATAGCCATGACGACGCGTCAGCCGCTGTACAAATCGCTGTATATCCAGGTGATCATCGCCATCACCATCGGTATCTTGCTGGGTCACTTCTATCCCGACACCGGTGTGGCGCTCAAGCCGCTGGGTGACGGTTTCGTCAAACTGATCAAGATGGTCATCGCCCCCATCATCTTCTGCACCGTGGTCAGCGGCATCGCCGGCATGCAAAGCATGAAATCGGTCGGCAAGACCGGCGGCTACGCGCTGCTCTACTTCGAAATCGTCTCGACCATCGCGCTGATCATCGGCCTGGTCGTGGTCAACGTGGTCAAGCCGGGTGCCGGCATGCACATCGACGTGACCACCCTCAACGCCAGCAGCGTGGCTGCCTATGCCGCCGCCGGTGCGCAGCAGACCACCGTCGGCTTCCTGCTCAACATCATCCCCAACACCGTGGTCGGTGCCTTCGCCAACGGCGACATCCTGCAGGTGCTGATGTTCTCGGTGATCTTCGGTTTCGCCCTGCACCGCCTGGGTGCCTACGGCAAGCCGCTGCTGGACCTGATCGACCGCTTCGCCCACGTCATGTTCAACATCATCAACATGATCATGAAGCTGGCCCCGATCGGTGCCTTCGGTGCCATGGCCTTCACCATCGGCCAGTACGGCGTGGGTTCGCTGGTGCAGCTGGGCTACCTGATGGCCTGCTTCTACATCACCTGCCTGCTGTTCATCCTGGTGATTCTGGGCGGCATCGCCCGTGCCCACGGTTTCAGCGTACTCAAGCTGATCCGCTACATCCGTGAAGAGCTGATGATCGTGCTCGGCACCTCGTCGTCCGAGTCGGCCCTGCCGCGCATGCTGGCCAAGATGGAGCGTCTGGGCGCGAAGAAATCGGTGGTTGGCCTGGTGATCCCGACCGGCTACTCGTTCAACCTGGACGGCACCTCGATCTACCTGACCATGGCTGCGGTGTTCATCGCCCAGGCCACCGACACCACCATGGACATCACCCACCAGATCACCCTGCTGCTGGTGCTGCTGGTGGCCTCCAAGGGTGCTGCAGGCGTTACCGGCAGCGGCTTCATCGTGCTGGCCGCGACCCTGTCGGCGGTTGGCCACCTGCCGGTTGCCGGCCTGGCGCTGATCCTGGGTATCGACCGCTTCATGTCCGAAGCCCGCGCCCTGACCAACCTGATCGGCAACGCGGTGGCAACCGTGGTGGTGGCCAAGTGGGTCAACGAGCTGGACGAAGACAAGCTGCAAGCCGAGCTGGCTTCGGGTGGTTCGCCGCTGGTCGACACCCGTCCTACCGACGACCTGGGTGTCGCCGAAGGTGCGGTGCGCCAGGGCTGAGGTTAGCCAAACGCAAAAAGCCCATCTTCGGATGGGCTTTTTTTTGTGCCTGTGCAGGCGTCTTCGCCGCAAGGTCGGCTCCCGCAGGGCCCTGGCTTGCCGGCGAAGCGTCTACTCCACCCGCGTCTCGCCGGTGAACACCAGCGTCTGCCGACACCGCCGGCACAGATACCGCCGCCCCTGGCGCACCAGCCCGTGGCGCTGCGCCGAGAACGGAAAGTCACTGCCCGCACATGGGCACTTGTAGATGTAGCGGGTCACGCTGCGGCGCTTGACTGCATAGTTGTGGCAGCGGTTGGGTGGCAGCTCGTACACCCCGCGCATGATCAGCTGCCACTCCTCGCCATGGGGCTGGATGCGGTCGCCGAACAGTTGATGCGCCACCAGGTGCGCGACTTCGTGTGGCACGGTCTGGCGCAGGAAGTCTTCACTGTTCTCGCGGTACAGCTGCAGGTTGAAGCGCAGCAGGTTTTCGTGCAGGTGCGCGACACCGGCCTTCTGCCCGCGCAGCTTGAAGCTCACCTCGGGACGCAGGAAGGGGCGCTTGAAAAAACTTTCGGCTTGCTGGTAACAGCTTTCGACGCGGGAATTGAGCAGCTCTGGCATAACGGTTGGACACTCCTGGCCGGCAATTATGCCGCAACCCGGGCGGCGCTGCCGAGACCGCTGGTCCGCACAGCATCAAGCCGCCTTGCGGCGGCCTGATGGGTACAGCCCCTAGGTTGGCGTATTGTCTAGCTGGTATAGACGGGCCCCACGCCCAGTCCCCAGACGATCACGGTGAAGGCCATGATGGCAACCAGCACCACCAGCCCCACCGCCAGCACCGAACTCGAGAACAGAAAGCCCTCGTCGGACGGGATGTTCATGAAGGTCGGCAGGCCCACGTACAGCAGGTACACCGTGTAGCAGATGGCTGCCGTGCCGACGATCATTCCCAGCCACAGGTGCGGGTACAGCGCCGCCAGGCCGCCGATGAACAGCGGGGTGGCGGTGTAGGTGGCGAACGCGATGCATTGGGCCATGCTCGGGGTGGCGTCGTAGGTGCGCGCCATCCAGTGGATGAAGGCGCCCATCACCGCGACGCCGCCCAGCATGGCCAGGTAGGACATCACGGTCATCCAGATCGCACTGTCGACGGTGAGCATGACCGGTGCGCGGTTGCCGATCACCCAGCCCACCTGGGTGGTGCCGATGAACGCGGAAACGGCGGGTATCGCCGCCAGTATCAAGGTGTGGGTCAGGTACATGTGGCTGATGGTTTCGTCTTCGCCACGGATTTCTTTCCATTCCTGGTCAGGATGGGTGAACAGCCCCAGAACGTGATGGATCATGCCAGTCACTCCCTCGTTGTTGCCATCGCCCCCCAGCGGAGCGCTTGCGCGGCCCAGTGGCTGGGCCTGACGGGATCAGGTCACGCTTGCTGTGGCCTTATGACGCAGTATAGGAAGGGGTTCGCTGCACAAATCCGCTTTTTTAGAGCAAATTGCGCTGTAAGCGCGGCGCTTCATTTCCTTGCAGTCTTTATCGGATGGGCTACGCGAGCGTCAGGTTTGTGCGTAAAATGTGCCGCTTTTGTCACACCTTGCGGATTCAATCGCCATGGGCACCCTTTCGGTCAACCAGAACAAACTGCAAAAACGCCTGCGTCGCCTTGCCGGCGAAGCCGTCGCCGACTTCAACATGATCGAAGAGGGCGACAAGGTCATGGTCTGCCTGTCGGGCGGCAAAGACAGCTACACCATGCTCGATGTTCTGCTGCACCTGCAGAAAGTGGCGCCGATCAAGTTCGACATCGTCGCGGTCAACATGGACCAGAAGCAGCCAGGCTTCCCCGAGCACATCCTGCCGGCCTACCTCGCGACCCTGGGCATCGAGTACCACATCGTCGAGAAAGACACCTATTCGGTGGTCAAGGAACTGATCCCGGAAGGCAAGACCACCTGCTCGCTGTGCTCGCGCCTGCGTCGCGGCACGCTGTACACCTTCGCCGACGAGATCGGTGCGACCAAGATGGCCCTGGGGCATCACCGCGACGATATCGTCGAGACCTTCTTTCTCAACATGTTCTTCAACGGCACGCTCAAGGCCATGCCGCCCAAGCTGCGCGCCGACGACGGTCGCAACGTGGTGATCCGTCCGCTGGCCTACTGCGCCGAGAAGGACATCCAGGCCTACTCGGACATGAAGCAATTCCCGATCATCCCGTGCAACCTGTGCGGCTCGCAGGAAAACCTGCAGCGCCAGGTGGTCAAGGACATGCTGGTGGAGTGGGAGCGCAAGACCCCGGGACGCACCGAGAGCATCTTCCGCGGCCTGCAGAACGTGGTGCCGTCGCAGCTGGCGGACCGCAACCTGTTCGACTTCACCAACCTGCGCATCGATGAAACCGCCACCCCACGGTTCGTCGATGTTCTGAACCTCTGACCGGCATGCGCGATTATCAGTGGCTGCATGAATTCTGCCTGAACCGCTTCGGTTCGGCGGCGGCGCTCGAGGCGCACCTGCCCGAGCCGTTGAGCCCGGCGCAGCTGCGCCAGATCAGCGACGACCGCTACCTCTCGACCATGGCCCTGCGGGTGTTTCGCGCCGGGCTCAAGCACAGCCTGGTGGACGCCAAGTGGCCGGCGTTCGAGCAGGTGTTCTTTGGCTTCGCCCCAGAGAAGGTGGTGCTGATGGGCGCCGAGCACCTGGAGCGGCTGATGCAGGACACCCGCATCATCCGCCACCTGGGCAAGCTCAAGAGCGTGCCGCGCAATGCGCAGTTCATGCTCGACGTGGCCAGGGAGAAGGGCAGTTTCGGTGCGTTGATCGCCGACTGGCCGGTGACCGACATCGTCGGCCTGTGGAAGTACCTGGCCAAGCAGGGCAACCAGATGGGCGGGCTGTCGGCGCCGCGTTTTCTGCGCATGGTCGGCAAGGACACCTTCGTGCCGAGCAATGACGTGGTGGCGGCGCTGGTGGCGCAGGATGTGATCGACCGGCAGCCGACCAGCCAGCGCGACCTGGCCACCGTGCAGCAGGCGTTCAACCAGTGGCATGCCCAGAGCGGGCGGCCGATGTGCCAGTTGTCGATGATGCTGGCGTATACCGTCAACCATTGAGAACGACGGTGTCGCAATCGCGGGTCAAGCCCGCTCCCACAAGGACCGTGGTAATCCTGTGGGAGCGGGCTTGACCCGCGATAGGCGCGCCGCCTATTCAGACGCCTTCCCCCGCCACCCGCCGCTCATACTGAAAGCGCCAGCGCACAAACAGCAGCGCACTCACGAACAGCACCAGGCTGATCCCCACTTCCAGCCACCCCAGCAGCGCCCGCGCCGGGTCGAACGCGGCCAGCACGCCCTTGATGAAGTACAGGTTCACCACGAAGCACGTCCACGCATGGGCCCGTGCACTGCCCATCAGCATGCCCGGCAGCACCAGCAGCAACGGCACCAGCTCGATGGCCAGGATCACCCCCACGCGCGCGCCGTGCAGGTTGGCGAACCACAGGTTGTTCACCGTCAGCAACGCCATCAGGCTGAAAAACGCCACCAGGCTCAGCACCCGGGTAGCGCGCACACGTGGCTCCAGCCACTCCAGCGGCGGCAGCACCTTGGGCTTCTTAGCCACGGCCGTTCTCCAGCAGTTTGGCAGTGCTCGCCAGGCGCTGGCCCAGGGCACGGCACAGGGCGATCTCGTCGGCGTCCAGGTCGCGCTTGCCATCGGCCCCGGCATGGTGGCTGGCGCCATACGGCGTGCCGCCGCCCCGGGTGTCGAGCAAGGCCGATTCGCTGTAGGGCAGCCCCATGATCAGCATGCCGTGGTGCATCAGCGGCAGCAGCATCGACAGCAGGGTCGACTCCTGGCCGCCATGCAGGCTGGCCGTGGAGGTGAACGCCGCCGCCGGCTTGCCCACCAGCCCGCCACTCAGCCACAGGCTGCTGGTGCCGTCGATGAAATACTTGAGCGGCGCGGCCATGTTGCCGAAGCGCGTCGGGCTGCCCAGGGCCAGGCCCGAGCAATGGCGCAGGTCGTCGAGGGTGGCATACAGCGCGCCGTTCTCGGGGATGTCGGGGGCCACCGCTTCACACTCGGTGGAAATCGCCGGCACCGTGCGCAGGCGCGCCTCCAGCCCACCCAGTTCGACGCCACGGGCAATCTGCCGGGCCATTTCGCTGGTGGAGCCGTGGCGGCTGTAGAACAGGATCAGGATATAGGGCGCGCTCACGGCAGAATCTCCAGCACCTTCTCGGGCGGCCGGCCAATCACGGCCTTGTTGCCCGCCACCAGGATCGGGCGTTCGATCAGCTTGGGGTGCCGGGCCATGGCGTCGATCAACTGGTCGTCGCTCAGGGCCGGGTCGGCCAGGCCCAGGGTCTTGTATTCGTCTTCGCCACTGCGCAGCAGCTGGCGTGCGCCGATGCCCAGCTTGCCGAGCAGGGCCTTGAGGGTGGCGGCGTCGGGTGGGGTTTCCAGGTAGCGCACCACCTCCGGGGTCAGGCCACGGGCTTCGAGCAATTCCAGCGCGCCACGGGACTTGGAGCAGCGCGGGTTGTGATACAGGGTCAGTTCGGTCATGTTCGGGGTCGCATCCGGCAGGGGGTGGCGGCTATTCTAACCGCAGCGAATTGGCATTTTGCCTGAATCTTGAAGAAGGATTGACCCATGACAAGGCGATTGGCAGCAGCCCTGGCCATCACCGCGAGCCTGTTGCTCGGCGGATGCGGTGTGGACTACGGCCTCGACCAGAACGGCAATGCGGTGAAAGCCGAGCAGATCGAAGGGCGCTGGGTGGTGCTCAACTACTGGGCCGAATGGTGCGGGCCGTGCCGCACCGAGATCCCCGAACTGAACGCAGCCGCCAAGGACTGGCAGGCGCAGGGGATCACCGTACTGGGGGTGAATTTCGACGGCTTGCGCGGCGATGAGCTGAAAAAGGCCAGCCAGGCGCTGGGCATCGACTTCACCGTGCTGGCCGACGACCCGGCCGAGCGCTACGACCTGCCGCGCAGCGAGGCGCTGCCGGTGACCTACATCATCGACGACAAGGGCAAGGTGCGTGAGCAGTTGATGGGCGAGCAGACGGCCGAGGGGCTGGCCGAGAAGATCAAGGTGCTAAAGGGCGCCTGATCGGCGGTGCGCCGATCGCGGGTCAAGCCCGCTCCCACAGCGTTGTGGGGCGGGCCTGGCCCGCGATGCAGGCGATGCGGGCTGTCAGCCTTCCTCAGGCCAGAAGCGCAGCGGCTTGCCCTGTTCGGGCCAGAAGCGCACCTGCTCGATCGGCGAAATGTCCCAGCGCTGCACGGTCTCCAGCGCCTTCAGAAAGCGCTTTTCCTGCTCCATCAGCGCCGGCGCGCACTGCTTGCGCGTGCTGCCCACCGGGCCAAAGCTGAGTTTCTCGCCGTCCAGCGTATACGGCGCAAACCAGTGGTTGCAGCCGGCATTGCCATACGCCCGGCCATCCTCGGCCAGCGTCAGGGTCAGGTGGCTGTAGTCGATCAGCGGACGTTCGCCAATCCACTCCAGCACGTAGCTCTGTTCCTGTTGCAGCTTCATCGGCTCGGCTGCGCAACCGGCCAGGGTCGCGACCACCGCTGCACAGACCATCACGGGTTTCACTTTGCAGCCTCCTGGCATTTCGGGCACAGGTGCTTGTCGCCCTGTGTGCGCCAACCCAATTCGGCGATGCGCGCCACGGCCGCCGGCTTCTGCGCCTTGGTGCCCAGTTTGGCATCCACGGCGAATTCGAAGTCCAGGGTGGCCTGGCAGCCATCGCAGTTGACCTGCCATGCATGAATCGCCAGCTCGCCGAACACCGGGCCCGCCGCTACCGCCACCCACTGGCCGGTGGGGTTGATCAGGTGGCGCACGGTCTCGACCGTCAGGCGCATCGACAGGGTCTTGCTGCCCTTGAGGGTCACCAGCAGTACGTCGCCTTTCTGGATCGAGCCACCGTTGCCGGTGACCTGATAGCGACCGGGTACCAGCGAGCGGCATTCGATCAGGGTGTGTTGCGGATTGAACAGGGTGTAGCGGAAATCGTGTTCGACCATGGGTCCTCCAAATATGGCGCGTATCCTAGCATCATCCCTCGACCAGATTCTGCGGATTGCCTGCCGCCCAGCGGGCAATGTTCTCCAGCGTGGTGGCGGCGATCGCCGCCAGTGCCTCGCGGGTCAGGAAGGCCTGGTGCGCGGTCACGATCACGTTGGGGAAGGTCAGCAGCCGCGCCAGCACGTCGTCCTGCAACGGCAGGTCGGAGCGGTCCTCGAAAAAGATCTGCGCCTCCTCCTCGTACACGTCCAGCCCCAGGTAGCCGAGCTGGCCGCTCTTGAGCGCGTCGATCAGCGCCGGTGTGTCGACCAGCGCGCCGCGCCCGGTATTGATCAGCATGGCGCCCGGCTGCAGGCTGGCCAGGCTCTGCGGGTTGATCAGGTGCCGGGTCTGCGGCGTGAGCGGGCAGTGCAGGCTGATGATGCGCGATTCGCGCAGCAGCTCCGGCAGGTCCAGGTAACGTGCACCCAGCGCCTCCACCTCGGGGTTGGGGTAGGGGTCGTACGCCAGCAGCTGGCAGCCGAAGCCTGCCATGATCCGCGCAAACGCCAGGCCGATCTGGCCGGTGCCGACCACGCCGACGGTCTTGCCGTGCAGGTCGAAACCGGTCAGCCCGTGCAGGCTGAAATCGCCCTCGCGGGTGCGGTTGTAGGCACGGTGCAGGCGGCGATTGAGGGCAAGAATCAGTGCCACGGCGTGTTCGGCCACCGCATGCGGCGAGTAGGCCGGCACCCGCACCACCGTCAGCCCAAGGCGCTTGGCGGCGGCCAGGTCGACATGGTTGTAGCCGGCCGAGCGCAGCGCGATCAGGCGCGTGCCGCCGGCCTTGAGGCGGCTCAGCACCGGCGCCGAGAGGTCGTCGTTGATGAACGCGCACACTACCTCGTAGCCTTCGGCCAGTGCCGCAGTGTCTTCGGTCAGGCGCGCGCCTTGAAAGTGCAGCGCCAGTTGCGTGGCCCCTGGCGCGCTGCTGAAGCTGTCCTGGTCATAGTGTTGGCTGCTGAAGAGCAAGGCTTGCATGGCATGGTTCCCAAGGGTCGGATGCCGTCAGTGTAACCAACCGGCAAGGCCCGGGCCTTGCCAGAGATCAGGCGCTCTGGCGGGCCACGGTCGTCAGGCGGTTGATGGCCTGGTCCAGTTCGTCGAGGGCACGCTGGGCCTCGGGGTCGTCCTGCTTGAGCAGGGTTTCGCTGCGCTGGCAGGCGGCGCGCAGCTGCGGTACGCCGCAATAGCGCGTGGCGCCATTGAGTCGGTGCACGCGCTCGATGGTGGCGTGGCGGTCGTCGGCCTCGCGGGCGCAGCGGATCGCGTCGCGGTCGGCATCCAGCGAAGCCAGCAGCATGGCCAGCATGTCGGCGGCCAGGTCCGGCTTGCCTGCCGCCAGGCGCAGGCCTTCCTCAGGGTCCAGCACCTTCAGGTCGTTGCCGTCGACCGGCAGTTCGGCGCCGCGCTCGTTGGTCGGGCTGCCCAGTTGCAGGCCGGTCCACTTCAGCACCACCTGGGCCAGCTGGCGCTCACTGATCGGCTTGGTCAGGTAGTCGTCCATGCCGCTGTGCAGCAGGGCGCGCTTCTCGTTGGCCATGGCATGCGCGGTCAAGGCCACGATCGGCAAGGCCGGGGCGCTGCGCGTGGCCTCCCACTGGCGGATCTGTTCGGTGCATTCGCGCCCGTCCATCACCGGCATCTGTACGTCCATCAGCACCAGGTCGAAGTGCTCGTCCTGCACTGCGCTGATCGCCGCATGGCCGCTGTCCACCGCCAGCACATCGGCGCCGAGGTCTTCGAGCAGGGTCTGCACCAGCAGCAGGTTGGCCGGGTTGTCGTCCACGCACAGCACGCGGGGCTGGCGCTGGCCGCTGGGCACCTTGTATTCGCCGCTGGTGCGCCTGGGCTGCACCAGCTCGAGCAGGGCCCGGCGCACCTTGCGCGTACACGCAGGCTTGGCGTGCAGCTGGCCGTGGGCATTGGGCAGGTGCGGGTGGTACAGCGCCTGTTCGGTGGTGGGGCACAGCACCAGGGCCTGACAGGCAAAGTGCTCCAGGCGCTGGATGTACTGGCCCAGGCGCTCGGGCGCCAGCGATTGCAGGTTGACCCCCATGATCGCCAGCTCGAACGGCTGGCCGGCAAGAAAGGCGGCCTCGATACCCTTGAGCAACTGCTCGCTGGTGGTGAAGGTGGTCACGTCCAGGCCGCAGTCCTGCATCTGGTGCGCCAATGCCTGGCGGGCCAGTTCGTGGTCGTCCACGATTGCCATGCGCCGGCCTTGCAGCGCCTGGGGTGGCAGGTCCTCGGCGTCGTCGCGGGCCTTGGGCAGGTTGAGGCTGATCCAGAACTGCGAACCCTCGCCCGGGGTACTGTCGACGCCGATCTCGCCGCCCATCTGTTCGATCAGGCGCTTGGAGATCACCAGCCCCAGGCCGGTGCCGCCGGGCTGGCGCGACAGCGAGTTGTCGGCCTGACTGAAGGCCTGGAACAGGGCACGCACATCCTGGCTGGACAGGCCGATGCCGGTGTCCTGCACGCAGATGCGCAATTGCACGCTGTCTTCGGTTTCGTCATCGAGCATGGCGCGGGCAACGATGGTGCCTTCGCGGGTGAACTTGATCGCATTGCTCACCAGGTTGGTGAGGATCTGCTTGAGCCGCAGCGGGTCGCCCACCAGCGACAGCGGGGTGTCGCGGTACACCAGGCTGACCAGTTCGAGCTGCTTGGCGTGGGCCGCCGGGGCGAGGATGGTCAGGGTGTCCTGGATCAGGTCGCGCAGGTTGAACGGGATGCTGTCGAGCACCAGTTTGCCGGCCTCGATCTTGGAGAAGTCGAGGATCTCGTTGATGATTCCCAGCAGGCTGTCGGCGGATTTTTCGATGGTACCCAGGTAGTCGAGCTGGCGCGGGGTCAGTTCGCTTTTCTGCAGCAGGTGGGTAAAGCCCAGGATGCCGTTGAGCGGCGTGCGGATCTCGTGGCTCATGTTGGCCAGGAATTCGGACTTGATGCGGCTGGCTTCCAGGGCTTCCTTGCGCGCCATGTCCAGCTCGATGTTCTGGATCTCGATGGTCTCAAGGTTCTGGCGCACGTCCTCGGTGGCCTGGTCGATGCTGTGCTGCAGCTCTTCATGGGCGTTGTGCAGGGTTTCGGCCATGCGGTTGATGCCATTGGCCAGTTCATCCAGCTCATGGCTGCCCAGGCTCGGCAGGCGCTGTTCGAGGTTGCCGTCCTTGAGCTGGTTGACCGCGAACTTGATCTGCCCGATGGGGCCGTTGATGGTGCGGCTCATGCGCAGCGCCAGCAGGGCGGTCGCGCCCAGGCCCACCAGAATCAGCAGCAGGCTGGCGAACAGGCTGCGGTAGCCGCGCAGCAGCGTGCCATCGTGGGACAGCTCGATCTCGACCCAGCCCAGCAGGCGGTCGGCTTCACCGGGAACCCGTTCGCCGGCCAGCTCGCGATGGCGGCCGAACACCGGCAACAGGTAGCGCGTGGCATCGTTGCCGCTGCGTTGCAGCAACTGGGTGCCGCCACCGCTGGGCTGCTGGTTGAGCATGCTCGGGCCGGCGTGGGCCAGGTGGCTGCGGTCGGGGTGCAGAAACGACACGGCGCGCACGTCGGCCTGCTCCAGCGCCTCGGCGGCGATGCGCTCGAGCTGCGCCGAATCGTTGCGGGCCAGCACCGGGGCCACCAGGGGCGCCAGTTGCTCGGCGATCATGCGACCGCGTTGCAGCAGCTGGGCCTGCAGTTCGCTTTGCTGCAACCAGGTGAAGTAACCACCCAGCACCAGCGCCATCATGCTGGCCGGGAGCAGGGCGAGCAGCAGTACGCGGCTTCTGATTCCCAATCGATTCAGCACGCCCACTCTCCTGTGCTCGGTTAGCGCTGTAGGACCTTCGTCGGCATGTTCCGACGACCCAACTCTGAAAATTACCGCGACTGTGTATCTAATGCACTCATTTGTATCTGTTTTTGTCGATTGTAGGAGGCGCAGGTGCTTTTGTCGGCGCGTGTTGCTTGCATGGGGGGAATGCTCAATAATCGAGCGATTGAGAATTGCTAGCACCCGCCAATGAATCCCGTCGCCATTAACGCCTCAAACATACTTGCCATCGAGGATGATCCGGTCCTGGGTGCCCACCTGCACGAGCAGCTCGAGCGCAGCGGGTTTCTGGTGACCTGGTGCCGCGATGGCCGCGAAGGGCTGCAGATGGCTCGCCAGCGCAGCTTCGATGTGGTGCTGATGGATATCCTGCTGCCCGGCCTGAACGGGCTGGATGCCCTGGCGCGGCTGCGCGAGAAGAGCTCGATACCGGTGATCCTGATGTCGGCGCTGGGCGCCGAAGGCGATCGCATCACCGGCTTCCAGCGCGGCGCCGACGACTACCTGCCCAAACCGTTCAGCATGGTCGAGCTGCGCGTGCGCATCGAGGCGATCCTGCGGCGGGTGGCGCTGGAGCGCCGGCACCAGCCGGGGGAGGGCACGCCCGCGGGCGAACTGGTGTTCGATGAACTGGCCTGCGATGTGCTCCACGGGCAGCAGCGGGCCGGCCTGACCTTAAGCGAGTACCGCCTGCTCGACACCCTGCACCGCAGCCATGAAGAGGTGTTGAGCAAGGCATTCCTTTATCAGCACGTATTGCAGCGCGGCTATGCCCGGCATGACCGCAGCCTGGACATGCACGTGAGCCAGATCCGCCGCAAGCTCAAGGCCATCGGTTACCTGGAGCGCCAGGTGCGCACGGTGTGGGGCAAGGGCTATGTGCTCAGCGCCAGCGAGGACCTGTAGGTGCTCAGCCGTCATTCCCTGTTCTGGAAGCTGGCCTTGCTGCTGGTGGTGTTCTGCCTGCTGATGATTGCCCTGAGCTGGCAGTGGGGCCGGCACATGGAGATCCGCAACGCCTACCTGTCGCCCAAGGCGCGCGCCACCCTGGAAGACTACGCCCGCGAGGCCGAAAACGCCGTGCGCCGCGGCGGGCAGGCCGGCGTGGATGCGTGGCTGACGCAGATGCACGAGCGCGAGCGCGGTTTCGTGGGCGTGATCGGCAGCGACCTGCAATCGCTGGGCAGCGTGCCGCTGACCGACGCCCAGAGCCAGCGCCTGACGTTTCTGCGCGGCACCGACTGGCCGGTAAGCCGGCATTCGGCGCGCTCGCCATGGATGCTCGTGCCGTTCCCGGACGACTCCAGCCTGGGCAGCCTGGTGATCGAACTGCCGCAGCGGCTGATGCCGGGGCGCCTGAACATGCTGTTCTGGCGAATGGTCACCAACGGCCTGATCCCCGGCTTGCTGACCCTGGTGTTCTGCGTGGGCCTGTATCGCATGCTGATTCGCCCGCTGAGCCAGTTGCGCGAGCAGGCCAATGCCTGGCGCGCCGACCGGCTCACCGCGCGGGTGGCCAGCGACACCACCAGCCGCAAGGACGAGTTCGGCGAGCTGGGGCGCGCCTTCGACGACATGGCCGAGCGCCTGCAGGGCACGGTGGCCCTGCAGCAGCAGTTGCTGCGCGACCTGTCCCATGAAATGCGCACGCCGCTGAGCCGCCTGCGGGTGGCCAGCGAGGGCGAGACCGACCTGGAGGCGCTGCGCGAACGCCTCGGCCGGGAAGTGGACAACATGCAGCGCCTGGTGGAAGACGCCCTGCAACTGGCCTGGCTGGACGCCGAGCGCACGCAGTTGGTCAGCGAACCGATCCAGGTGCAGGCGTTGTGGGAGATGCTGGCGGAGGATGCCTGCTTCGAAAGTGGCTGGCCGCGGGAGCAACTGGTGTGCACGCTGGGGGCCGACTGCTGGGTGCAGGGCAACCTCAACAGCCTGGCCCAGGCGTTGGAGAACATTCTGCGCAATGCCATTCGCCACTCGCCGCCGGGCGGGGTGATACGCCTGGCGGGAAGCCGCCAGGGGGGCCAGTGGCTGCTGTGGCTGGAGGACGAAGGCGGAGGCGTGGACGAGGCGCAGCTGGAACACATCTTTGCGCCGTTCACCCGCCTGGACGACTCGCGGCCGGGGAACGGCGGCTTCGGCCTGGGCCTGAGCATTGCGCGCAATGCCCTGCAGCGTCAGAGCGGGCAGCTGTGGGCGCAGAACAACGCCAAGGGCTTGCGGGTGAACATGCAGCTGCCGGCGGTGATCTAGCACCGCTTCGGCTGTAGGCGCCGGCCTTGCCGGCCAATGCACCACCACCGTTTCAAGTTGCTGCGCGCGGGCTGCTTATATCCCTCGGCTATAACCCTCAACCATTGCGTGATATGGGCCAAAGCCGTTTGCCGGTATGATAGGCGCCCCCGCAGTCTGGATTGCGAAATACGCCATGACCTTGCAGTACCCTACCATCGCCGATTGCGTCGGCAACACGCCCCTGGTTCGCCTGCAGCGCATGGCCGGCGAGACCAGCAATACCCTCCTGCTCAAGCTCGAAGGCAACAATCCGGCAGGCTCGGTCAAGGACCGGCCGGCGTTGTCGATGATCACCCGTGCCGAACTGCGCGGGCAGATCAAGCCAGGCGCCACGCTGATCGAGGCGACCTCCGGCAACACCGGTATCGCCCTGGCGATGGCAGCGGCGATCAAGGGCTACAAGATGATCCTGATCATGCCCGACAACTCCAGCGCCGAACGCAAGGCCGCCATGACCGCCTATGGCGCCGAGCTGATCCTGGTCAGCAAGGAAGAAGGCATGGAGGGCGCCCGCGACCTCGCCGAGCGCCTGCAGGCCGAAGGCCGTGGCCAGGTGCTCGACCAGTTCGGCAACGGTGACAACCCCGAAGCCCACTACGTCAGCACCGGCCCGGAAATCTGGCAGCAGACCGGCGGCAGCATCACCCATTTCGTCAGCTCCATGGGCACCACGGGCACCATCATGGGCTGCTCGCGCTACCTCAAGGAGCAGAACCCCAACGTGCAGATCGTCGGCCTGCAACCGATGGAAGGCTCGGCGATCCCCGGGATCCGTCGCTGGCCCCACGAGTACCTGCCGAAGATCTTCGACGCCAGCCGCGTCGACCGTGTGGTCGACATGGCCCAGAGCGAAGCCGAAGAAACCACCCGCCGGCTGGCCCGCGAAGAGGGCATTTTCTGTGGCGTGTCCTCCGGTGGTGCGGTGGCGGCCATGCTGCGCCTGTCGCGCGAGCTGGAAAACGCGGTAATGGTGGCGATCATCTGTGACCGTGGCGACCGTTACCTGTCGACCGGCATCTTCGACGCGGCCAACTGATGTCCAAGGCCAAACGCAATGGCGGTCTGCGCTTCCAGCCGACCGGTGGTACCCGTGCGCCCCAGGTGCCAACGGGCAAGAAGCAGCGCCTGAGCATCGAGCGCCTGGCCGGTGACGGCCGCGGCATCGCCTTCTTCGAAGGGCGCACCTGGTTCGTCAGCGGCGCCCTGGCCGGTGAAGAGGTCGAGGCACGGGTGCTCAATGCCCACGGCAAGGTGGTCGAGGCACGCCTGGAGCGTGTGTTCAGCGCCAGCGAGGCGCGGCGCCCGGCGCCGTGCAAGCACTTCGATCGCTGTGGCGGCTGCAACCTGCAGCACCTGCCCCATGCCGCTCAGCTCGAACTCAAGCAGCGCCTGCTGGCCGAGCAGTTGCAGCGGGTCGCCGGCGTGGTGCCCGAGCAGTGGGCCGCGCCGTTGTCCGGCCCCGAATTCGGTTACCGCCGGCGCGCCCGCGTTGCGGTGCGCTGGGACGCCAAGGCCCGGAAGCTCGACGTGGGCTTTCGCGCCGAAGCCAGCCAGGACATCGTCGCCATCGACGACTGCCCGGTGCTGGTACAACCCTTGCAGTCGATACTGCGTCACCTGCCGCTGCTGTTGCAGAGCCTGAGCAAGCCACAGGTGGTGGGGCACGTGGAGCTGTTCAGCGGTACCGCCCTGGCACTGCTGCTGCGCCATACCGCGCCACTGGTCGAGGCCGACCTGGCACGTTTGCAGGCGTTCTGCAGCGAGGCGGGTGTACAACTCTGGTTACAAGGTGAGGGGCAACCGGCCCCGGCCAATCCAGCGGACACGCTAGGGTTTACCCTGGAACCGTGGAATCTGGAATTGGCCTACAGGCCAGGTGACTTCGTGCAGGTCAATGCCCAGGTCAACACCGCGATGATCGAGCAGGCCCTGGCATGGCTTGCGCCACAGGCCGACGAGCGTGTGCTGGACCTGTTCTGCGGCCTTGGCAACTTCGCCCTGCCGCTGGCCCGGCAGGCCCGCGAAGTGGTGGCGGTGGAAGGGGTGCAGGCCATGGTCGATCGGGCCGCGGCCAATGCCCAACGCAACAAACTGCATAACACGCAGTTTTTTCAGGCCGATTTATCCCAGCCTCTGGCGACTTCAGGCTGGGCGGCAGGAGGCTTTTGTGCGGTACTCTTGGACCCACCGCGCGACGGTGCCTTCGAGGTGGTGCGCAACATCGCCGCACTTGGCGCCCGACGTCTGGTCTACGTGTCGTGCAACCCGGCGACGCTGGCCCGCGACACCGTCGAGCTGGTCAAGCAGGGGTACCGGTTAAAATGTGCCGGGATCCTCGACATGTTTCCGCAGACTGCGCATGTCGAGGCCATGGCGTTATTCGAGGTGGGTTAGCGACGCTGGCCCGCCCGGTGTAGCCCCTTCGATCTGGCAGGGGCGACACCCGTGTTTTCAAGCGCATGAGCATGCGCTGTAGGGAAAGGTAAACAAAGATGGTACAGGTGAGAGTGCACCAGCCGGTCAACACCGACGGCAGTATCAATCTCGAAGCATGGCTGGATCATGTGGTCAGCGTCGACCTGGCGCTGGACCGGGAAGCCCTCAAGGCGGCCTGCGAGTTCGCTCAGGACATAGAGAAAAAAGGTAACCCGGCCAAGCATTCCTGGGCCGACGGTACCTCGAGCTTCCAGGCGGGCCTGGAGATCGCCGAGATTCTCGCCGACCTCAAGCTCGACCAGGACTCCCTCGTGGCGGCGGTCATCTACCGTGCGGTGCGTGAAGGCAAGGTGACCCTGGCCGAGGTGGGCCAGCGTTTCGGCCCGGTGGTGTCCAAGCTGATCGACGGCGTGCTGCGCATGGCGGCCATCAGTGCCAGCCTCAGCCCGCGCCATTCGCTGGTGCTGGGCTCGCAGGCGCAGGTCGAGAACCTGCGCAAGATGCTCGTGGCGATGGTCGACGACGTGCGCGTGGCGCTGATCAAGCTGGCCGAACGAACCTGCGCCATTCGTGCGGTGAAGGGCGCCGACGACGAGAAGCGCAACCGCGTGGCCCGCGAGGTGTTCGACATCTACGCGCCGCTGGCCCACCGCCTGGGCATCGGCCACATCAAGTGGGAGCTCGAAGACCTCTCGTTCCGTTACCTGGAACCCGACCAGTACAAACAGATCGCCAAGCTGCTGCACGAGCGCCGGCTCGACCGCGAGCGCTTCATCAGCGACGTGATGAACCAGCTGCAGAACGAGCTGCTGGCCACGGGCGTCAAGGCCGACATCAGCGGCCGGGCCAAACATATCTATTCGATCTGGCGCAAGATGCAGCGCAAGGGCCTGGAGTTCAGCCAGATCTACGACGTGCGCGCCGTGCGCGTGCTGGTGCCCGAGATGCGCGACTGCTACACCGCGCTGGGCATCGTGCATACCCTGTGGCGGCACATCCCCAAGGAGTTCGACGACTACATCGCCAACCCCAAGGAGAACGGCTACCGCTCGCTGCACACCGCGGTGATCGGCCCCGAGGGCAAGGTGCTGGAGGTGCAGATCCGCACCCATGCCATGCACGAGGAGGCCGAACTGGGCGTTTGCGCGCACTGGCGCTACAAGGGCACCGACGTCAAGCCCAGCTCCAACCACTACGAAGAGAAGATATCGTGGCTGCGCCAGGTGCTGGAGTGGCACGAGGAACTGGGGGACATCGGCGGCCTGGCCGAACAGCTGCGCGTGGATATCGAGCCGGACCGGGTGTACGTGTTCACCCCCGACGGCCACGCCATCGACCTGCCCAAGGGCGCCACGCCGCTGGACTTCGCCTACCGCGTGCACACCGAGATCGGCCACAACTGCCGGGGCGCCAAGATCAACGGGCGCATCGTGCCGCTCAACTACAGCCTGCAGACCGGCGAGCAGGTGGAGATCATCACCAGCAAGCACGGCAACCCGAGCCGCGACTGGCTGAACTCGAACCTGGGCTACGTCACCACCTCGCGGGCGCGGGCCAAGATCGTGCACTGGTTCAAGCTGCAGGCCCGCGACCAGAACGTCGCCGCCGGCAAGACACTGCTCGAGCGCGAACTCAACCGTCTGGGCCTGCCGCAGGTGGACTTCGAGCGCCTGGCCGAAAAGGCCAACCTCAAGACTGCCGAAGACATGTTCGCCTCGCTGGGCGCCGGCGACCTGCGCCTGGCGCACCTGGTCAACGCCGCGCAGCAACTGGTGGAGCCGGACCGCATCGACCACATCGAGCTGGTGCCGCGCAAGGCCACCGGCTACAAGCCGGGCAAGCGCGGGGATATCCAGATCCAGGGCGTTGGCAACCTGCTGACGCAGATGGCCGGGTGCTGCCAGCCGCTGCCGGGCGATGCCATCGTCGGCTACATCACCGTGGGCCGTGGGGTGACCATTCACCGCCAGGACTGCGCCTCGGTGCTGCAACTGGCCGGTCGCGAGCCGGAGCGCATCATCCAGGTCAGCTGGGGCCCGGTGCCGGTGCAGACCTACCCGGTGGACATCATCGTGCGTGCGTATGACCGCCCGGGCCTGCTGCGTGACGTGTCGCAGGTGCTGCTCAACGAGCGCATCAACGTGCTGGCGGTGAATACCCGTTCGAACAAGGAGGACAACACCGCGCTGATGTCGCTGACCATCGAGATCCCGGGCCTGGACGCCCTGGGGCGCTTGCTGGGGCGCATTTCGCAGTTGCCCAACATCATCGAGACGCGGCGCAACCGTACGCCTTGAGGGCGCCATTGCGGGCAGGCCCGCTCCTGCAGGATCCTTGTGGGAGCGGGCTTGACCCGCGATGAGGCCAGACCTGCCGAACAGAGAGCACACGATGTACACCCTAGACGACCTGCTCCACCTCATGGCCCGCCTGCGCGACCCGCAGTACGGCTGCCCGTGGGACCTCAGGCAGACCTACGCCACGATCATCCCGCACACCCTCGAAGAAGCCTACGAGGTGGCCGACGCCATCGAGCGCAGCGACTTCGAACACTTGCAGGGCGAACTGGGCGACCTGCTGTTCCAGGTGGTGTATTACGCCCAGCTGGCCCGTGAAGAGGGCCGTTTCGAATTCGCCGGGGTGATCGACAGCATCACCCGCAAGCTGATCCGTCGCCACCCGCACGTGTTCCCCACCGGCGAGCTCCATGCGCCGCTGGACCTGCCACGGCTCGATGAAGAACAGGTCAAGCAGCGCTGGGAAGAGATCAAGGCCCAGGAGCGCGCCGAAAAGGGCGAGCCCGAACAACTGTCGCTGCTCGACGACGTGCCGGCGGCCTTGCCGGCCCTGTCGCGTGCGGCCAAACTGCAAAAGCGTGCGGCCCAGGTCGGATTCGACTGGGACGACCCGTTGCCGGTGCTGGACAAGGTGCGCGAGGAGCTCGACGAAGTACTCCAGGCCATGGCCGACAACGACCCGGCGGCGCTGGCCGACGAGGTGGGCGATTTGCTGTTCGCCACCGTCAACCTGGCCCGCCACCTCAAGCTGGACCCGGAAAACGCCCTGCGTGGCGCCAATCGCAAGTTCGAACGACGTTTCCGTTTTATCGAACAGGCATTGCGCGACATGGGGCGCCCGATTGAAGATTGCACCCTCGAAGACTTGGACGCGCTCTGGGGCGAAGCCAAACGTCAGGAAAAGAACCTGCCCAGCTGCGGCTGAGCTGTTGCATAAGTGAGTGAACACCGATGAGCCTTTCCCTTCGTGACCAACTGCTCAAAGCCGGCCTGGTCAACCAGAAGCAGGTCAAGCAGGTCAGCAAAGAACAGAAGAAACAGAAACGCCTGGAGCACAAAGGCCAGGTCGAAGTCGACGACACCCAGCAGCGCCTGGCCAAGGAAGCCATGGCCGAGAAGGCCAAGCGTGACCAGGAGCTCAACCGCCAGCAGCAGGAAAAGGCCGAGCAGAAGGCCCGTGCCGCCCAGGTCAAGCAGTTGATCGAGGTGTCGCGCCTGCCCAAGCTGACCACCGAGGACTACTACAACTTCGTCGACGACAAGAAGGTCAAGCGCCTGTCGGTCAACGCGTTGATGCGCAGCAAGCTGAGCAGCGGCTCGCTGGCGATCGTGCAGCATGGCGGTGGCTACGAGGTGATCCCGCGCGAGGCCGCGCTGAAGATCCAGGAGCGCGACCCGCAGCGCATCGTGCTGCTCAACACCCAGGTCGAAGCGCCGGATGCGGACGACCCGTACGCCGCCTACGTCATCCCGGATGACCTGATGTGGTAAGCCTGCTGGGCTAGACACGACAAACCCCGCCTCGGCGGGGTTTGCTGTTTCTGAAGACGGGGAATTACTGGGGTTGGCGCTTGGCTTCGAGGTACTCCAGTTCGATCCGGTAGCTGTGGGCTTCCTGTTCGTTGTGGAACATGCCGACCAGTTGGTCCTGCTGATGCACATCCCAGATACGCACGCCTGCGGCCAGGCCTTCGTGGGACAGTTTCGATTCATCGCGCTCAGTTACTTTGACAGTCATCTGCTAACTCCAAATCCAGTTAACTGCGGCACCGTGTCGCAGGTCTCTTTTATAGAATTTGTTAGCAGCCTAAGTAAATGCTTGGCGCATGAAACATCTTTCATGCCGCACGGTCGAGGCGACTCCTTCGCCAGCAAGGCTGGTGTCTGCAGGGAGGGCCACGCCACAAAAACAAAACCCCGCACAAGGCGGGGTTTCGGGTAATGCACGCTAGCGGCCTGTCAGCTGCCCTTGACCGACTTGCCGTCGACCGTGCCGTCCTGCAGCACGATCACGTACTCCTTGCCGTCGGTCTCGACCTGGCGCAGTTGCACCAGCAGGTAGTCCCAGTCCTTGGCGAACCACAGCTCGGTGACGCGCTTGCTCTGGCTCGGGTCGCGCACGCGCTCGACCTTGATCGCATCGACCTGGCCGGTCTTGGTGCTGACCTTCTCGGTACCCAGCACGCGGAAGTCGTAGGTGTCGATCTCGTCGCCATCCACCACCTGGTAGGTCATGCTCTTCTTGCCGGCTGCCACGTCATGCTGCAGGGCCAGCTGGTAGGACGACTTGTCCAGCACGCCGCGGTTGAGCGGCAGGTTGACCGCATCGCCACGGTCGGAGCCGGTGATCTTCTTGCTCGACCAGTCGAAGTCCAGGTCGACCTTCTTGGCCTTGCCCAGGCCGCCACGTTCGAAGTGGTAGGTCTGCGGCAGCAGGGTGTCCTTGTCCAGGCGCAGGGTACTTTGCTCGGTCAGGCTGGCAATCATCATCGAGGCCTTGAAGTTGAGGCTCCAGGTCCCGTTGGCGTTCTTGGCCAGGCTGCGCTCGGCGGTGCCGCTCATGGGCAGTTGCTTCCAGTCGGCGGTGTAGCTGGCCGAAAAAGGCTTCAGATCGGCTGCCTGAAGCGGCAGTGCAAGCACGGCAAGTGCGAAGAGCAGGGCACGACGCATAAAATCTCCTAGGGTCGAATCAAGTGGCCGCTGGCCGCCAAGGGCTGGCCATCCAGTAGAGCACCGTGCTCGCCAAGGCGCAAACGGCCTTCGGCGAACCAGCGCACCGCCAGCGGATAAATCAGGTGTTCCTGGCTGTGAACCCTCTGGGCCAGTTGCGCCGGCGTGTCATCCGAGACTACCGGTATCACAGCCTGTACGACCAGTGGCCCGCCATCGAGTTCCTCGGTGACGAAGTGCACACTGCAGCCATGCTCGGCATCCCCGGCTTCCAGCGCCCGCTGGTGGGTATGCAGGCCCTTGTACTTGGGCAGCAGGGAAGGGTGGATATTGAGCAGGCGGCCGTGGTAATGGCGCACGAAACCGGCACTGAGGATACGCATGAAGCCGGCCAGCACCACCAGCTGCGGGGCAAAGCCGTCGATCAGCTCGACCAGCGCCGCGTCGAAGGCCTCGCGGCCGTCGAAGGCCTTGTGGTCGAGCACGGCGGTGTCGATGCCCGCATCGCGGGCGCGCTGCAGGCCGTAGGCATCGGCGCGGTTGGAGATCACCGCGCGGATCCGCACCGGGCTGTCGCCGGTGCGGGTACTGTCGATCAGGGCCTGCAGGTTGCTGCCGGTGCCGGACAGCAGCACCACTACATCACAAGACGTGCTCGGCATCAGTGCGCCTTGAGGTTCTTCAGCTCGACCTGGGCGGCGCCTTCGGCGGCGGTGGCGATCTGGCCGATCACCCAAGGCTGCTCGCCGGCTTCGCGCAACACGTTCAGGGCGTTGTCGACCTGATCCTGACCCACGCAGATCACCATGCCCACGCCGCAGTTGAGTACGCGGTGCATTTCGGTCTCGTCGACGTTGCCCTGCTGCTGCAGCCAGTCGAATACCGCCGGGCGCTGCCAGCTGGCCACGTCGACCACGGCCTGGGCGCCTTTTGGCAGCACGCGCGGGATGTTGTCGAGCAGGCCGCCACCGGTGATGTGGGCCATGGCCTTGACCGCGCCGGTGTCCTTGATCAGCTTGAGCAGCGGCTTGACGTAGATGCGGGTCGGGGCCATCAGCAGTTCGGTCAGCGGCTTGCCGTCGAGCTGGACGTTCTGGATGTCGGCGCCGGCCACTTCGATGATCTTGCGGATCAGCGAGTAACCGTTGGAGTGCGGGCCCGACGATGGCAGGGCGATCAGGGCGTCACCGGCAGCCACCTTGGAGCCGTCGATGATCTCGGCCTTTTCCACCACGCCGACGCAGAAGCCGGCCAGGTCGTAGTCTTCGCCTTCGTACATGCCCGGCATTTCAGCGGTTTCGCCGCCTACCAGCGAGCAGCCTGCCAGTTCGCAGCCGGCGCCGATGCCGGTGACCACGTCAGCCGCGGTGTCGACGTTGAGCTTGCCGGTGGCGTAGTAGTCGAGGAAGAACAGCGGCTCGGCGCCGCACACCACCAGGTCGTTGACGCACATGGCGACCAGGTCCTGGCCGATGGTGTCGTGCTTGTTCAGGTTCAGTGCCAGGCGCAGCTTGGTGCCCACGCCGTCGGTGCCCGAAACCAGCACCGGCTGCTTGTAGCCGGCCGGAATTTCGCAGAGGGCGCCGAAGCCCCCCAGGCCGCCCATGACTTCCGGGCGCGCCGTGCGCTTGGCGACGCCTTTGATGCGTTCGACCAATGCTTCACCGGCGTCGATGTCTACACCGGCGTCCTTGTAGCTCAGGGAGGGTTGCTTGCTCATGATCCAGGCCTTTAGGGGGAGGGATTCGGGGGAATCGACCGGCACCTGCCAGGCATTGCGAGGGTTTTCCTGCTGCCTGAGCGTCGCCGGTCTGCGAAGGCGCGCGATTTTATCAGGGTTACCCGGTAGCGGCCATCCTCAGGCCGACGGGCAGGGCCTCATTCGACATAAAAACATTGATTCGGTATGGCCGCTGGTTGCCGCGCCATGGGCTGTATAAGGTATAGGTAATGAAATTTGACCGCAGGGCTGAATGTTTTACCCGCGGGGGTGGTCAGAGCTTCACTTTTCACTGACCGCGCTTTCTATTTACCTGGACAGGAATCCTCCATGCGTTTGCGTTCATACCTGGCCGTTGGCTGCCTTGCCCTGTTTGGCCTGAGCGTTCAGGCCGAAACCCTCACTGGCCTTTATCAGGTGCGCGAGCCGGTCAGCGGCGAGGGCACCGAAGCCCGCGCCCAGGCCACCCAGAATGCCCTGAGTACCCTGGTGGTGCGCCTCACGGGCGACCCCAAGGCGCCGCAGAGTGCGGGCCTGGCAGGGCTACGCAAGGACCCGCAGCAAATCATCAGCCAGTTCGGTTTCGAGGCCGGCCCGCCTGAAACCGTGCTGGTGGATTTCGACCCCGGCAGCACCGACCGGGCTTTGCGCCAGGCCGGGCTGGCCCTGTGGGGCAGCAACCGGCCGGCCATCCTCGGCTGGTGGTTGAACGACAGCGTGGGCGGTTCGAGCCTGGTGGGCGATGGCCAGAGCAGCGCCGAACCGCTGCGCCGCGCCGCGCAACACCGTGGCTTGCCGCTGCGCCTGCCCATGGGCGACCTGAACGAGCAACTGGTGGCCACTGCCAAGAACCTCGAAGGCACCGACCCCGCGCCCCTGCGCGAGGCCTCCGAGCGCTACGCGGCCGATGCGTTGCTGGCGGTGCATGCCACCGAGGGCGAGGGCAAATGGCAGGGCACCTGGCGCCTGTGGCTGGGCGACCAGCGTGAGCAGGGCAAGGTCGAAGGCGCCGATCAGGCCGCCCTGGCCGACGCGGTGATGCTGGCCGTCAGCACGCGCCTGGCGCCGCGCTTTGTCGCGCGGCCGGGCACCGGTGGCGAAAACCAGATACAGGTGCAGGGCATGACCCTGGAGCGCTATGCGCAGCTTTTGCAGACCCTTGAGCCGCTGGGCGGGCGCCTGACCTATGTGGACGGCGATACCCTGACCTACACCGTCAGCGGCACCCCCGAACAGGTGCGTGCGCAACTGGGCCTGGCCAGGCTGCAGGAGGTGCCGGCAGAGGCCGCCGCCCCAGCGCCGGTCGCACCCGCAGCCCCAGGCGAGGCCCAGGTGGCTGCGCCCGCACCGTTCACCGGTTTGCGGTTTCGTTGGCAGGGAGCGTGACTGAATGATGGATACACGCCGTTGGGTATGGGTGTTGGGGGTGCTGGTAATCGGCACGCTGCTGTACTTCTTGCACGGGATCCTCTCGCCCTTCCTTATAGGTATCGGCCTGGCGTACCTGGCCGACCCGCTGGTGGACCGGCTGGAGCGCGCCGGGCTGTCACGCACCTGGGGCGTGGTGGTGGTGTTCGCCCTGTTCACCCTGGTGTTCATGGCGATGCTGCTGGTGCTGATCCCGATGCTGGCCAAGCAGTTGGTGCGCCTGTACGAGCTGGCACCACAGATGCTCGACTGGTTGCAGCACGTGGCGCTGCCGTGGGTGCAGACGCGCCTGGGGCTGGCCGATGGCTTCTGGAAGTTCGACAAGATCAAGTCGGCGATCAGCGAGCACATGGGCCAGACCACCGACATCGTCGGCATCGTGCTCAGCCAGGCTACCGCGTCCGGGCTGGCGCTGATCGGCTGGTTGGCCAACATGGTGCTGATCCCGGTGGTGGGCTTCTACCTGCTGCGCGACTGGGACCTGATGATGGCCAAGCTGCGCCGCCTGTTGCCGCGCCAGCGCGAAGAGCAGGTGGTGTCGCTGGCCCTGGAATGCCACGAGGTGCTCGGTGCGTTCGTGCGCGGGCAGTTGCTGGTGATGCTGGCGCTGGGGGTGATCTACGCCGCCGGGTTGATGCTGGTGGGCCTCGAACTGGGCCTGCTGATCGGTATCATGGCCGGGCTTGCGGCCATCGTGCCGTACATGGGTTTCATCATCGGCATCGGCGCGGCATTGATCGCCGGCATGTTCCAGTTCGGCGGCGACCTGTACCCGATGCTGGGCATCGTCGCGGTGTTCATGGTGGGCCAGGCGCTTGAAGGCATGGTGCTCACGCCGTTGCTGGTGGGCGACCGCATCGGTCTGCACCCGGTGGCGGTGATCTTCGCGATCCTGGCCGGCGGCGAGCTGTTCGGGTTCACCGGGGTACTGCTGGCGCTGCCGGTGGCGGCGGTGATCATGGTGTTGCTGCGGCACATGCACGACCTCTATAAAGAGTCGGACATGTATGCTGGTGAAATCGACCCGGACCTTTGAAGGACACCCTGAGTGATGGAACATGAAACCGACCACGCCTGTGCATTGGCAGGCGTGATGGATGCATTGCCGCTGCTGGCCGACGACCTCGACGAGGATGAGGTGGCAGCGGCCCTGCAGCAGCAGGGCTACTCGCGGCACGCGGCCGAGAAGCTCACGATGTTCGTACCCTCGGCGTTTTCCTGGGTGGTGCTCAAGCGTCTGGGGCTCAAGGCGCTGCCCAGTCATTTCACGGCCTATGACCAGGACGACAATGCGGTGCGGATCCCGGTCGCCAATCAGCACTACTTCACCGCGGCGCTGACCCTGGCCTACAACACCTTCGAGAATGGCTGTAGCGCCGCACTACCGCGCAGCACCTTCCAGCGCGTTGCCGGGCGCAGTTCGGAGATGAACGCGGCCAACCAGGTACTGGATAAGGAAGGCTCGCTCGAAGGGGCGAGCATCAACACCGTGGAGCTGTTTCGCCTGAGTGCAGAGGAACTGCTGGAGGATTGACCCATGCCTGCCCCATATGCCGCGCAAGCCTTTGATTTTGCTAACGCATTGTGCGGTTGGCGTCACGGGTATAGACTTTGCGGACTTTTCACCAAAGGCCCCTTGCGGTTCCTCGGGACTGCCCAGCCAGCATGAAACCGATCCAGTTGCCCCTGGGTGTGCGTCTGCGTGATGACGCCACCTTCATCAACTACTATCCGGGTGCCAACGCCGCCGCATTGGGCTACGTCGAGCGACTCTGCGAAGCCGACGCCGGCTGGACCGAAAGCCTGATCTACCTGTGGGGCAAGCAGGGCGTAGGGCGCACCCACCTGCTGCAGGCCGCGTGCCTGCGCTTCGAGCAACTGGGCGAGCCTGCGGTGTACCTGCCTCTGGCGCAACTGCTCGATCGCGGCGTGGAACTGCTCGACAACCTGGAACAGTACGAACTGGTGTGCCTGGACGACCTGCATGTGATTGCCGGCAAGCCGGACTGGGAAGAGGCCATGTTCCACCTGTTCAACCGCCTGCGCGACAGCGGCCGCCGCTTGCTGCTGGCAGCGTCCAGCTCCCCCCGGGAATTGCCGATCAAGCTGGCCGACCTGAAGTCGCGCCTGACCCTGGCGCTGATCTTCCAGATGCGCGCCCTGTCGGATGAAGACAAGCTGCGTGCCCTGCAATTGCGCGCCTCGCGCCGGGGCCTGCATCTCACCGACGAAGTCGGGCATTTCATCCTGACCCGAGGCACGCGCAGCATGAGCGCACTGTTCGACCTGCTCGAACGCCTCGACCAGGCTTCACTGCAGGCGCAGCGCAAGCTGACCATCCCGTTTTTGAAAGAGACATTGGGCTGGTAGGGCCGGCCCAGAGCCTCGGCACATAAAAGTCACATTTTTTTCGATTGAATTTGCAAATCGATCCGATAGAAGGCATAGTCTCGGCTTCATCAAATTCAAGCCACGGTCGTGCCCATGCTAAATCGCTTCGCACCCCTCGTGCCCCTCGCACTTGTGACCTTGCTGTTCGGCTGCGCGACCACCGGTCCCGTCACCCACCAGCAGGCTCCCGCTCCAGTTGCTGCCCAGGCTGCCGCCAAGCCTTCCACCGCCGCGTCGGTGTTCGAAGAAGAGCTGGCCACCGAGCAGGACCTGGAAGCGTTCTCCTCCAGCACCAAGCCCTACGAACTGCCAGCCCTGGCCGACAACATTCTCGAACGTGGCATGTCCCTGATCGGTACCCGCTACCGTTTCGGCGGCACCTCGGAGAAGTCCGGCTTCGACTGCAGCGGCTTCATCGGCTACCTGTTCCGCGAAGAGGCCGGCATGAACCTGCCGCGCTCCACCCGCGAAATGATCAACGTGAAAGCCCCGCTGGTTGCGCGCAACAAGCTCAAGCCAGGCGACCTGCTGTTCTTCAGCACCAATGGTCGCGGCCGCGTCAGCCACGCCGGCATCTATCTGGGCGACGATCAGTTCATCCACTCCAGCAGCCGCCGCAGCGGTGGCGTGCGCATCGACAATCTCGGTGACCGCTACTGGAGCAAGACCTTCATCGAAGCCAAGCGCGCGCTGGCCATGGCACCGACTACCCTGTCGCGTAACTGAGTCTGCGCGTGATGTCCCGCACGGCGGCGTAGCTGAAAAGCTCGCCGCCGTGCGTGTTTACAGAAAACGTCTAATCTAGTTTCTCACCTATTTCCGACTTGGGGTCGGGCGGCTTCAGACAGGATGTTCTGACTATGTCGATACTCGCGCGCGTTGCTGTACTTTCCCTGGCTGCCCTGCTGGGTGCCTGCTCCAGCCATGCCCCGCAGAAACCTCAGGTGGTCGAACCGAAGGTGATGGCGCCCCAGGTGTATTTCTCGCCAGTGGCCGAGGATGTGCTGTTCCGGGCCCTGGGCCTGGTGGGCACGCCTTACCGCTGGGGCGGCAATACCCCGGACTCGGGGTTCGATTGCAGCGGGCTGATTGGCTACGTGTACCGGGACGCGGCGGGTATCGCCCTGCCGCGCTCGACCCGCGAGATGATCGGCATTCGTGCCCCGGACATCGACAAGGGTGCGTTGCAGTCGGGCGACTTGGTGTTCTTCGCCACCAATGGCGGCACCCAGGTAAGCCATGCCGGTATCTACGTGGGTGAGGGGCGTTTCGTGCATGCACCGTCAACGGGCGGTACGGTGCGCCTGGACTACCTGTCCAACAGCTACTGGCAGAAGGCCTACCTCAACGCCAAGCGCGTGCTGCAGCCGGCGCACCTGGCGCGCAATCCCTGACAGCGTGGCCTGCAAAGCCGGCTCCAGCAGGAGTCGACCTTGCCGGCGAACACGTCAGCGCAGTGCTACTGCGCCTTGCTCACCCGCCAGATCACATTGCCCACGTCGTCGGCCACCAGCACCCCGCCACGCTGATCGTTCACCACGCCGACCGGGCGCCCCATGGCCTTGCCGTCCTCGTCGAGAAACCCGGTCAGCAGATCGATGGGTTTGCCCGACGGTTTGCCCGCCGTGCTGAACGGCACGAAGATCACCTTGTAGCCACTGTGCGGCTTGCGGTTCCATGAACCGTGCTGGCCGATGAACGCGCCTTGGTCGAACGGCGCCGGCAAGGCGTTCGGCACGGTAAACGCCAGCCCCAGCGAGGCGGTGTGCGGCCCCACCGCATAGTCCGGCGCAATCGCGCTGGCCACCAGTTTCGCATCCTGCGGTTGTACGCGTTCATCCACATGCTGCCCGTAATAGCTGTAGGGCCAGCCATAGAAGGCGCCGTCCTTCACCGACGTGATGTAGTCCGGCACCAGGTCGCTGCCGATCTCGTCACGTTCGTTCACCGCCGTCCACAGCTGCTGGCTATGGGGTTCCCAGGCCAGGCCGTTGGGGTTGCGCAGGCCGGTGGCGAACAGGCGCTGGCTGCCGGTGGCCGGGTCGACCTCCCAGATCGCGGCGCGGCCTTTCTCCTGCTCCATGCCGTTCTCGGCCACGTTGCTGTTGGAGCCCGCGGTCACGTACAGCTTCTTGCCGTCGGGGCTGGCGATCACGTTCTTGGTCCAGTGGTGGTTGAGCGTGCCGCCCGGCAGGTCGACCACCTTGGTGCCGCTGCCCTGCAGGCGGGTGGCGCCTGGCTCGTAGGTGAAGCGCAACAGCCGATCGGTGTCGGCCACATAGAAGTCGTTGCCCACCAGGGCCATGCCGAACGGCGAGTTCAGCCCCTCGATGAAGGTGGTGCGGGTGTCGGCCACGCCGTCCTTGTCGCTGTCACGCAGCAGGGTGATGCGGTTGGGGCTGGGCACTCCGGCGCCGGCGCGGCCCATCACCTTGCCCATCACCCAGCCCTTGATGCCCTTGCCGTCATCGGGCTTGGGCGGCGCGTTGGTCTCGGCCACCAGCACGTCGCCGTTGGGCAGCACGTACAGCCAGCGCGGGTGGTCGAGCTTGTCGGCGAAGGCCACCACCTGGGTGCCTGCCGCAGCCTTGGGTTTGCCGCCCTTCGGCCAGCCGATGGCCGGCGCGATGTTTACCGTGGGGATCAGGGTCTTGTTCGGTTCGGGCAGGCGCGGCGACGGGCCGGTGCCATCGGTGACGTCCAGGCGGGCGTTCTCGCCGCAGGCCACCAGCCCGGTGGTGAGTGCCAGCAGTACAGCAATGCGCATGTTGCCCATGATCGGTGTCCCTCGCGAAGTTGGCCGTGTCCAGTAAGGTAGAGGCGGGCACGTCGGCGAGGTTCCCTCGGCAGGGGCTCAGGCCTGCTTGAGCAGCAGCGCGATGCCGGGGTGGTAGCGGCCCACGTCGTCGTGCAGCTTGCGGTAGCCATAGGGGAACACCCAGGCGATGGCGCATGCATTGTGCTTTTGCAGGTCGTCGACCAGGTCCTGAAGCTCTTCGGGGCTGGCGTGTTGCCCGGCCTTGTACGGGCTGACGAACAGCGCGGCGACCTTGAGCTGGCTGGCATAGCCCACCAGGCGAGCCTGGGCGACGCTCTCCTGCAGGGCATCGGTGAGGTCGAGCTTGCCGACCCGTGGCCAGCGCTGGGTGGCTTGCAGGTAGGCGGTCTCTTCCTTGCTGGCGATCACCAGGTCGCAGTGCGCCGCACGCTCGCCTTCGTCGCGCTGCTTCTTGGTCTGCGCACCCTGCAAGGTCACCAGCTCCGCCTGCCAGGCCGCCGCGCTCAGCACGCCAAGGTTGCTTTGCACGCCTTGCCAGTAGGGGGCGTCGCTGTCGCCCAGGGTCTGGTTGTAGCGCTCCAGGCACTCGGCCCAACGTTCCAGGGCGGGGCGCAGGAACTCCAGACGCGGGTTGTTGATGATCAGACCTTGCATGCCGTGCTCCATTGTTATTGTGGATCGGAGAGGTGCGGATAATGGCTATGTGATATCACTGCAGTGAGTGTGACACAAGATGACATAAATGCCATTGATCCAGACCGCTTCGCAGCGCCTTTGATTGACGCTCATGGCCCAACCCTCTAACCTTCGCGACTTGTTTCAGGTGCTCTGCGGCCAAGATGCCGGCAGGGTGAAACAGGGAAGCCGGTGGGCACGTGCAACGTGCGATTCCGGCGCTGCCCCCGCAACGGTAAATGAGTCGGGATCGCGCAGGGCCACTGGGTGCAACAGCCCGGGAAGGCGCGCGCGATCCGGGTCGATCAGACCCGCCCATGAGCCCGGAGACCGGCCTGTCACAGATCAACGGCATCACGGAGGGTGATGCGCGGTTCTCCCGGCCAGTGGCAGGGCCTGCGCGTTTTCCGTGTGCCATCGCCAACCTGCTGTCGCGCCGACTCGATCCCCCCCCGGTCCCTGTGCGCGCCAGTTGCCCACGGAGCCTCCGATGACCGACACCACCGATCGCGACGAACGCCATCTGGCGCGCATGCTGCGCAAAAAAGCGGTAATCGACGAACGCATTGCCAACTCGCCCAACGAATGCGGCCTGCTGCTGGTACTCAGCGGCAACGGCAAGGGCAAGAGCAGCTCGGCCTTCGGCATGCTGGCGCGGGCCCTGGGCCACGGCATGCAATGCGGCGTGGTGCAGTTCATCAAGGGCCGCAACAGCACCGGCGAGGAGCTGTTCTTCCGCCGCTTCCCCGAACAGGTGCGCTACCACGTGATGGGCGAGGGCTTTACCTGGGAAACCCAGGACCGCCAGCGCGACATCGCCGCCGCCGAGGCTGCCTGGGCGGTTTCGCGCCAGTTGCTGCAGGACCCGGCCATCGGTTTTGTAGTGCTCGATGAGCTCAACATCGCCCTCAAGCACGGCTACCTCGACCTCGACCAGGTGCTCGGCGACCTGCAGGCACGCCCACCGATGCAGCATGTGATCGTCACCGGCCGCGGCGCCAAGCCCGAGATGATCGAGCTGGCCGACACCGTGACCGAGATGGGCATGGTCAAGCACGCCTTCCAGGCTGGCATTCGCGCCCAGAAGGGCGTGGAACTATGAGGCAAACCCGTCATTGCCCGGCGGTGCTGATCGCGGCACCTGCATCTGGCCAGGGCAAGACCACGGTGACGGCCGCACTGGCGCGCCTGCACCGCAACCAGGGGCGCAAGGTCCGGGTGTTCAAGTGTGGCCCGGACTTTCTCGACCCGATGATTCTGGAGCGCGCCAGTGGCGCACCGGTGTACCAGCTGGACCTGTGGATGGTCGGTGCCGAGGAAAGCCGGCGCCTGCTGTGGGAAGCCGCCGCCGACGCCGACCTGATCCTGATCGAAGGGGTGATGGGGCTGTTCGACGGTACGCCGTCCAGCGCCGACCTGGCGCGGCATTTCGGCGTGCCGGTGCTGGCGGTGATCGACGGCACGGCCATGGCCCAGACCTTCGGCGCGCTGGCCCTGGGCCTGGCGCGCTACCAGCCCGACCTGCCGTTTGCCGGCGTGCTGGCCAACCGGGTGGGCTCGCTGCGTCACGCGCAACTGCTCGAAGGCAGCCTGACCGAAGGCCTGCGCTGGTACGGCGGGCTGTCGCGGGAAACCGGCATCGAACTGCCCAGCCGTCACCTGGGCCTGGTGCAGGCCAGTGAACTGACCGACCTGGACCTGCGCCTGGACGCCGCCGCCAACGCCCTGGGCGACAGCTGCGAGTCGGCCCTGCCGCCGGCGGTGGCCTTCGATGCGCCGCAGCCGCGCAGCATCGAGCCACTGCTGGCCGGCGTGCGGATCGGCGTGGCGCGCGACGAAGCCTTCGCATTCACCTATGGCGCCAGCCTGGACCTGTTGCGCGAGATGGGCGCACAGCTGAGCTTCTTCTCGCCGATCCACGACCGCCTGCTGCCAGACTGCGACAGCCTGTACCTGCCCGGCGGCTACCCTGAGCTGCACCACCATGCGCTGGCTGCCAACACGCCGATGCTGGCGGCGATCCGGGCCCATCACCAGGCCGGCAAGCCCTTGCTGGCCGAATGCGGCGGCATGCTCTACCTGCTCGATGCACTGACCGATGTGGCCGGCGAACGGGCCGAACTGGCCGGCCTGCTGCCGGGCGAGGCGGTGATGCAGAAGCGCCTGGCGGCCCTGGCCCTGCAAGCGGTAGAGCTGCCCGAGGGCACCCTGCGCGGGCATACCTATCACCATTCGCTGACCAGCACCGCGCTCGAACCCATCGCCCGCGGGCAAAGCCCCAACGGCGGGCGCGGCGCCGAGGCGGTGTACCGTTGCGGCCGGCTGACGGCCTCGTATGTGCATTTCTACTTCCCGTCCAACCCGTCTGCGCTGGCGGCGCTGCTGGCACCATGAGCGACCAGGCCTTCAACGACGCCGAGCGCGCGGCGGTCTACCGCGCCATCGGCGAACGTCGCGACATGCGCCATTTCAGCGGCGGCGAGGTGGCCCCCGAGCTGCTGGCACGCCTGCTGCAGGCGGCGCACCAGGCCCCGAGCGTGGGTCTGATGCAGCCCTGGCGTTTCATCCGCATCACCCGTCGCGAGCTGCGCCAGCAGATCCAGGCGCTGGTGGAGCAGGAGCGGGTGCGCACCGCCGAGGCACTGGGGCAGCGTTCTGACGATTTCATGCGGCTCAAGGTCGAGGGCATCAACGATTGCGCCGAGGTGCTGGTGGCGGCGCTGATGGACGGGCGCGAGGCGCACATCTTCGGCCGTCGCACCTTGCCGGAAATGGACCTGGCCTCGCTGTCGTGCGCCATCCAGAACCTGTGGCTGGCGGCCCGTGCCGAGGGCCTGGGCATGGGCTGGGTGTCGCTGTTCGAACCGCAGGCACTGGCCGACCTGCTGGGCATGCCGGCCGGTGCCAAACCGCTGGCGGTACTGTGCCTGGGCCCGGTCGAGGCGTTCTACGAGGCGCCCATGCTGGTGCTCGAAGGCTGGGCCCGCGAGCGGCCATTGAGCGAGATGCTCTACGAAAACCATTGGGGAGAGCGTTGATGAGTGTGGCCTTGCTGAGTGTGGCCGGGGTGGCGCTGGATGCCTTGCTGGGCGAGCCCCGGCGTGCGCACCCGCTGGTCGCGTTCGGCCGTTATGCCGGACGCCTGGAACAACGCTTCAATGCCGGCGGTCGTGGCTGGCGCAGCCATGGCGTCACCGCGTGGTTTCTGGCGGTGGTGCCCCTGACCCTGCTGGTGACTGTGCTGTCGTGGCTGCCCTACATCGGCTGGCTGGTGGAGATACTGGCGGTGTATTGCGCGCTGGGCCTGCGCAGCCTTGGCGAACATGTACGGCCCGTGGCCGAGGCGCTGCGTGGCGGCGACCTGGACGAAGCGCGCCGCCGCGTGGGCTACCTGGTCAGCCGTGAAACCGGCGAACTGGATGACACCGCCGTGGCGCGTGCCGCCACCGAATCGGTACTGGAGAACGGTAGCGATGCAGTGTTCGCCGCCCTGTTCTGGTTCGTGGTGGCGGGGGCGCCAGGTGTGGTGCTGTATCGCCTGAGCAATACCCTGGATGCCATGTGGGGCTATCGCAACGAGCGCTTCGAGCGCTTTGGCTGGGCCGCAGCGCGCATCGACGATTTGCTCAACTATATTCCGGCGCGGCTGGTGGCCCTGACCTACGCGGTGCTGGGCAGGACGCGCCTGGCACTGAGCTGCTGGCGTCGCCAGGCGCCGTTGTGGGACAGCCCCAACGCCGGCCCGGTGATGGCAGCTGGCGCCGGTGCGCTGGGTGTCGAGCTGGGCGGCGCGGCGGTGTACCACGGCGAGCTGCACCAGCGCCCGCAACTGGGCGAAGGCCCGCCGGCCGATGCCGACGCCATCAAGCGTGGTTGGCACCTGGTGTGCAAGGGCGTGTGGTTGTGGTTGCTGCTGTTGTGCGTGGGGGCGCAATTCTATGCTTGAGCACGGTGGTCGTTTGCAACGGGCGGTGCTGGAGTACGGCATCGCGGTGCAGGACTGGGTCGACCTGTCCAGCGGCATCGCGCCGTGGCCCTTCGCGATCCCCGAGATCCCGTTGCGCGCCTGGGCACGCCTGCCCGAAACCGACGATGGCCTGGAGCAGGCGGCCCGCGAGTACTACGGCGTGCCGCAACTGCTGCCGGTGGCCGGGTCCCAGGCCGCCATCCAGGCCCTGCCGCGCTTGCGTCGCAGTGGCAAGGTCGGTGTGCTGTCGCCGTGCTACGCCGAACATGCCGAGGGCTGGCGGCGCGCCGGGCACCGCGTGCGTGAAGTCGGCGAGGCCGAGGTGGAGTTCTTTCTCGACAGCCTCGATGTGCTGGTGGTGGTCAACCCCAACAACCCCACCGGGCGCCTGTTGAGCGCCGAGCGCCTGCTGGGCTGGCACGCCCGCCTGGCCCAGCGCGGTGGCTGGCTGGTGGTGGATGAAGCGTTCATGGACAACACCCCGCAACACAGCATCGCCGCCGAAACCTGGCGCAACGGGCTGATCGTGCTGCGCTCGTTCGGCAAGTTCTTCGGCCTGGCCGGTGTACGCCTGGGCTTCGTGCTGGCCGAACGCCAACTGCTGCAGCTGCTGGCCGAACAACTGGGGCCCTGGTCGATCGCCGGGCCCACGCGGGTGCTGGGCCAGGCCTGCCTGCTCGACCATGGCGCCCAGCAGCGCCAGATCACCCGCTGCGCCGAGGCCAGCACACGCCTGGCGCAGGTACTCGATGCTGCCGGCTTCACGCCGGCCGGCGGCTGCGACCTGTTCCAGTACCTGGAGCTTGCCCACGCCGCGCATTTGCACCAGTTCATGGCGCGGCGCGGCATCCTGCTGCGCCTGTTCGAGCACCTGGGCAGCCTGCGTTTCGGCCTGCCGGCCACCGACACCGATTGGCAGCGCCTGGTCCAGGCGCTGGACGACTACCGCAAGGAACACCCATGACCACCCTGATGGTGCAAGGCACCACCTCCGATGCCGGCAAGAGCACCCTGGTGACCGCGCTGTGCCGCTGGCTGGCGCGCCAGGGCGTGGGTGTCGTGCCGTTCAAGCCGCAGAACATGGCACTCAACAGTGCGGTGACGGCCGACGGCGGCGAAATCGGCCGTGCCCAGGCGGTGCAGGCCCAGGCCGCCGGGCTGGCGCCGCACACCGACATGAACCCGGTACTGCTCAAGCCCAACAGCGAGACCGGAGCCCAGGTGATCGTGCATGGCCGCGCGGTCACCAGCATGAACGCGGTGGCCTATCACGACTACAAGGCCATCGCCATGCAGGCGGTACTGGCCTCGCACCAGCGCCTGAGCGACGCCTACCCGGTGGTGATGGTGGAGGGCGCGGGCTCGCCGGCCGAAATCAACCTGCGGGCCGGGGACATCGCCAACATGGGGTTTGCCGAGGCGGTCGACTGCCCGGTGATCCTGATCGCCGATATCAACCGCGGCGGGGTGTTCGCACACCTGGTCGGCACCCTGGAGCTGCTGTCGCCCAGCGAGCAGGCGCGGGTCAAGGGCTTCGTGATCAACCGCTTTCGTGGCGACATCGCCCTGCTGCAGCCCGGCCTGGACTGGCTCGAGGCGCGTACCGGCAAGCCGGTGCTGGGCGTGCTGCCGTATGTGCTGGACCTGCATCTGGAGGCCGAGGATGGCCTGGACCGGCGCCAGGGCCAGAAAGCCGCGCAGGTGCTCAAGGTGATCGTGCCGGTGCTGCCGCGCATCAGCAACCATACCGACTTCGACCCGCTGCGCCTGCATCCGCAGGTGGATCTGCAGTTCATCGGGCCGGGCGACGCGATACCGCCGGCCGACCTGATCATCCTGCCGGGCTCCAAGAGCGTACGCAGCGACCTGGCGCACCTGCGCGAGCGCGGCTGGGAAGAGGCGATAACCCGCCACCTGCGCTACGGCGGCAAACTGCTGGGCATCTGTGGTGGCCTGCAGATGCTCGGGACCCACGTGCAAGACCCACTGGGCCTGGAAGGCGCCGCCGGCAGCAGCGCGGGGCTGGGCTGGCTGGACTACAGCACGCAGCTGGAGGCCGAGAAGCAGCTGCGCAATGTCAGCGGTACGCTGAACCTGGAGCAGGCGCCCGTCAGTGGCTACGAGATCCATGCCGGGGTCACCCGCGGGCCGGCGCTGGCGCAGCCCGCCGTACAGTTGGCCGACGGTCGCAGCGATGGCGCGGTCAGCGCCGACGGGCAGATCCTGGCCACCTACCTGCACGGCCTGTTCGAGTCGCCGCATTCGTGCACGGCGCTGCTGCGCTGGGCTGGCCTGAACGATGTGCAGCAGGTGGACTACCATGCTCTGCGTGAACTGGACATCGAACGCCTGGCCGACCTGGTGGACACGCACCTGGACGGCGCCCGGCTTCGTCAACTCTGCGGGCTGGACTGACATGCTCAAGCTGATTCTTGGCGGCGCCCGTTCGGGCAAGAGCCGCCTGGCCGAACAATATGCCGTCGACAGCGCGCTGGCGGTGACCTATATCGCCACCAGCGAGCCGCTGGACGGTGAAATGAATGCCCGCGTGCAACTGCACCGTGCGCGTCGCCCTGCCGAGTGGGCGCTGATCGAGGAGCCGCTGGCGCTGGCGCAGGTGCTGCGCGAAACCGCCGCGCCCGAGCGTTGCCTGCTGGTGGACTGCCTGACCCTGTGGCTGACCAACCTGCTGATGCTCGAAGACCCCGAGCGCCTGGCCGCCGAGCGCGATGCACTGCTGGACTGCCTGGCGCAGTTGCCGGGTGAAATCATCCTGGTCAGCAACGAGACCGGCCTGGGCGTGGTGCCCATGGGCGAGCTGACCCGTCGTTACGTCGATGAAGCCGGCTGGCTGCATCAGGCCATTGCCGAACGTTGCCAGCACGTGGTGCTGACCGTTGCCGGCCTGCCACTTACGCTCAAGGGAGCCTGAACATGAGTCAAAACTGGTGGCAGAACGCGTGTCAGCCGATCAACCTGGCTGTGCGCGAACAGGCGCTGGAGCGCCAGCGCGAGCTGACCAAGCCAGCCGGCTCACTGGGCCGGCTGGAGCTGGTTGCGGTGGAGCTGGCCGGCTTGCAGGGCAAGCTCAAGCCTGGCGTGCGGCAGGTATGGATCGCGATTTTCGCGGGCGATCACGGCGTGGTGGCCGAGGGGGTTTCGGCCTATCCGCAGGTGGTCACGCGGCAGATGCTGCAGAACTTCGTCGGCGGCGGCGCAGCCATCAGCGTGCTGGCCCGCCAGTTGGGTGCGCAGCTGGAGGTGGTCGACCTGGGGACGGTCGACCTGACCCTGGAACTTGCCGGTGTACGCCATCTGCGCATCGGGGCGGGCACCGCCAACTTCGCCCAGGTGCCGGCAATGACCACCGAGCAGGGGCGCCTGGCGCTGCAGGCCGGGCGCGAGAGCGCCTTGCGTGCGCGTGATGCCGGGGCGCAACTGTTCATCGGCGGCGAAATGGGCATCGGCAACACGGCCTCTGCCAGTGCGGTGGCCAGTGCATTGCTCAAATGCGCCCCTGGCGAGCTGACCGGCCCCGGCACTGGCCTGAATGCTGCCGGTGTCGAACACAAGACCCGCGTGATCGAACGCGCGCTGCTCACCCACGCGGCGCTGGCCGACGACCCATTGGAGCAGCTGTTGTGCTTTGGCGGCTTCGAGATTGCCGCGCTGGTGGGGGCGTACCTGGCGTGCGCGCAGCAAGGCATCGTGGTGCTGGTGGACGGTTTTATCTGCACCGTGGCGGCGCTGGTTGCAACGCGCATCAACCCCGGTTGCCGGGCCTGGCTGCTGTTCGGTCATCGCGGCGCAGAGCCCGGGCACCAGCGGGTGCTCGAAGCGTTGCAGGCGCAACCGCTGCTGGAGCTGGGCCTGCGCCTGGGCGAGGGCAGCGGGGCGGCGCTGGCGGTACCGCTGCTGCGCATGGCCTGCGACCTGCACGGGCAGATGGCGACCTTCGCCGAGGCGGCGGTGGCGGACCGCGATACATGATCGTCGACCTGCTGCGTCATGGTGAAACCGAACTGGGCGGTGGGCTGCGCGGCAGCCTGGACGACGCGCTGACCGAACTTGGCTGGGCGCAGATGCGTGCGGCTGTGGTCGAGGGCGGGCCGTGGACGCGGATCATCAGCTCGCCGCTGCAGCGCTGCGCGCGATTCGCCGAAGAACTTGCCGATCAGGTGCGCGTGCCCATGCAACTGGAGGCCGGCCTGCAGGAGCTGCACTTCGGCGACTGGGAGGGGCGCAGCACCGCCGACCTCATGCTTACCGACGAACAGGGCCTGGGGCTGTTCTGGGCCGACCCTTATGCCTTCACGCCGCCGGATGGCGAGCCGGTCACGGCGTTTGCCGAGCGGGTGCTGGCGGCCATGGCGCGGGCGTACCAGGCCCACGCCGGCGAGCGCGTGCTGCTGGTGACCCACGGCGGCGTGATGCGCCTGCTGCTGGCCCGTGCCCGCGGCCTGCCGCGCGAGCAGCTGCTGCAGGTGGTGGTCGGGCACGGCGCGGTGCACCGTCTGCATTGCGCGGCCGACGGTCGTTTCGCGGAAATCGCCTGATGCAGGCGTTCTGGATTGCCCTGCAGTTTCTCAGCAGCCTGCCGGTGCGCCTGGCGGGCATGCCCGCGCCCGAGCAGATGGGGCGCTCCCTGCTGTGCTACCCGCTGGTGGGGCTGTTGTTCGGCGGGGTGCTGTGGGCGGCCAGCGCGCTGCTGGCGGGCAGCCCGCCGATGCTGCAGGCGGCCCTGCTGCTGTGCATCTGGGTGTGGTTGAGCGGTGCGTTGCACCTGGATGGCCTGGCCGACAGCGCCGATGCCTGGCTGGGCGGGTTCGGCGATCGCGAACGCACCCTGACGATCATGAAGGACCCGCGCAGCGGGCCGATTGCGGTGGTGACGCTGGTACTGGTGCTGCTGCTCAAGTTCTGCGCGTTGCTCGCGCTGGTCGACAGCGGGCAGGCGGTGGCCCTGCTACTGGCACCGGTACTGGGGCGGGCGGCGATGCTGGGGTTGTTCCTGTGCACGCCGTATGTGCGCGCAGGCGGCCTGGGACAGGCGCTGGCCGAGCATCTGCCGCGTGGCGAAGCCAAGGCCGTGTTGCTGGCGACCGGTTTGGGGTGCCTGGTGCTGGCGGGATGGAACGGTATCCTGGCCGTGGGCGTGGCGCTGCTGGTGTTCGCGCTGCTGCGCCAGGTGATGCTCAAGCGCCTGGGGGGCACCACCGGGGATACAGCAGGGGCGTTGCTGGAGCTGCTGGAGCTGGCGGTGGTGGTAAGCCTGGCACTCTGAAGGGGCTGTCAGGAGCTCTTCGCTGCGGTCATGAATCTGTAGTGTTTTGCAACTGAATGCAGCACGTTGTCAGCCTTCGCAAGCGCTAGCCTTACGTTCCTCTGTCTTTGCGGGGTGCCCCGATGCGCAACCAGCTGCTGGCCTGCCTTATCGCCTGTTCGTCCCTGCCGGCCCACGCCGCCGACCTGATCGACTTCTGGAACACGCCGCGCCATGGCGGCAACAGCTTCAACCGCCTGCCGCCCGACCAGGCCTATTTCGTGGCGCTGCACGGCTACGGGGCGAGCTGGGTGCGGTTGTCCTATGACAAGTGGCAAGCGGCGCAGCGTGATTTTCTGCTCGGTAATGCCGATACCTACCAAGGGCTGCCGGCCGCCGACCTTGCCACGCTAAAGGCCACCCTGGACCGCGCGCACGCCGCAGGCCTCAAGGTCGTTATCACGCCCCTCTCACTGCCCGGCATGCGCTGGGCACAGAACAACGCCGGCCAGTTCGATGACCGGCTCTGGCAGGACAAGGCCTACTGGGCCCAGGCCGCCGACTTCTGGCGTGACCTGGCGCGGGCGCTCAAGGACCATCCGGCGGTGGCGGCCTACAACCTGATCAACGAACCGGCGCCCGAGAAACTCGGCGGCCTGGCCGAGCACGCCAGCGCCGAGCAGATGCGCGCCTGGTACCGACAGCAGCAGGGCAGCACCCGCGACCTGCCGGCGCTGTATCGCCAGTTGGTGGCGGCGATACGCGAAGTCGATCCACTCACCCCGATCATGCTCGATGCCGGCTGGTACGCCGCGGCCGATGCCTTCGAGTACTGGCCTGGCGCGCTCGACGACCAGCGCCTGCTCTACAGCTTTCACATGTACGAACCCTACGCGGCCACCAGCGCGCCCAACCTGGAGCGCGCCACGCCCTATGCCTACCCTGGGCCCGCGCCCTTTGGCGGCAGCGTTGCGCAATGGAACAAGGCCCGGGTGCAGCAGTATCTGCAGCGCCCGCTGGACTGGGCCGGCAGGCACGCGGTGCCGGCCAATCGCCTGGTGGCCGGCGAGTTCGGCTGCATGCGCCGCTGGGCAGGCTGTACCGCCTATCTGGAGGATGTACTGGGCACCCTCGATCGCCAGCAGGTGCACTGGGCCTTCTACAGCTTTCGCGAAGACAGTTGGGACGGGATGGACTACGAGCTGGGCAGCGCCAAAGTGCCGTGGGCTTATTGGCAGGCGATCGAAAAGGGCCTGCCGGACCCGCTCAAGCGCACGCCCTCCAGCCTGTTGGAACCGATTCGAAAACGCCTTGCCCTCAATGGCGCACCCCACTGAACGCTTGCATCCTGATAACTACGGGTATATACACGCATCTATGTTGAAGAGCCATTGCATCTGTACTCATCTGCGCCGGGCCGCCCGTGGGGTCAGCCGGCACTATGACGAAGCCCTTGTGGGCTTCGGCATCAATGTCGCCCAGTTTTCCCTGCTGCGGCATCTGCAGCGCCTCGATCAGCCCAGCATCTCGGTGCTGGCCGAGTCCATGGGCCTGGATCGCAGCACGCTGGGTCGCAACGTGCGGGTGCTGGAAGCCGACGGCCTGGTGGCGTTGGCCGAAGGTGTCGACTTGCGCAACCGCATCGTACTGCTGACGGAGAAGGGCCTGGCGCGCCTGGTGGCCGCCACGCCTGCCTGGGAGCAGGCCCAGGATGCCCTGGTGAGCAACCTTGGCGAAGGGCAGCGCGATGAACTGGTGCGCCTGTTGGAACAGTTGGCTTGAGCGTATTACACCAATAAGCGGGTATATACCCGTGTAACCTTGCGGCGGTCTGGGAGAACAAGAATGACATCGGTATGGCGCACGAGCGGTTGGGTGCTGTTGGGGGCGGCGCTGATCCTGGCATTGTCGCTGGGGGTGCGGCATGGCTTCGGCCTGTTCCTGGCGCCGATGAGCGCCGAATTCGGCTGGGGGCGCGAAGTGTTCGCCTTCGCCATCGCCTTGCAGAACCTGATCTGGGGCCTGGCCCAGCCGTTTGCCGGTGCCCTGGCCGATCGCCTGGGCGCGGCCAAGGTGGTGATCATCGGCGGCATTCTCTACGCCGTGGGGCTGGTGATGATGGGCATGGCGGACTCGGCGTGGTCACTGTCGCTCAGTGCCGGGCTGCTGATCGGCATCGGCCTGTCGGGCACCTCGTTCTCGGTGATCCTGGGTGTGGTAGGGCGTGCCGTGCCGGCAGACAAGCGCAGCATGGCCATGGGCATCGCCAGCGCCGCAGGCTCCTTCGGCCAGTTCGCGATGCTGCCTGGCACCCTGGGCCTGATCGGCTGGCTGGGCTGGTCGGCGGCATTGCTGGTGCTGGGCCTGCTGGTGGCCTTCATCGTGCCGCTGGTGGGCATGCTGCGCGATAACCCGCTGCCCAGCCAGGGGCACGAACAGACCCTGATGCAGGCGCTGCGCGAAGCCTGTTCGCACTCGGGCTTCTGGTTGCTGGCGCTGGGCTTTTTCGTGTGCGGTTTCCAGGTGGTGTTCATCGGCGTGCACCTGCCGGCCTACCTGGTCGACCAGCACCTGCCGGCCACCATCGGCACCACGGTGCTGGCACTGGTCGGTCTGTTCAATATCGTCGGCACCTACACCGCCGGCTGGCTGGGCGGGCGCATGTCCAAGCCGCGCCTGTTGACCACCCTGTACCTGCTGCGGGCGGTGGTGATCGTGCTGTTCCTGTGGGCGCCGGTGACCCAGTTCAGCGCCTACCTGTTCGGTATCGCCATGGGCCTGCTGTGGCTGTCGACCGTGCCGCTGACCAACGGCACCGTCGCCACCCTGTTCGGGGTGCGCAACCTGTCCATGCTGGGCGGCATCGTCTTTCTGTTCCATCAGTTGGGCGCATTCCTGGGCGGCTGGCTGGGCGGTGTGGTGTACGACCGTACCGGCAACTATGACCTGGTGTGGCAGATCTCGATCCTGCTCAGCCTGCTGGCTGCCGCGCTCAACTGGCCGGTGCGCGAGCGCCCGGTGGCGCGGCTGCAGGCGCGGCCGGAGGCGGCATGACCGCGCGCCTGGTAGCGTTGGTGCTGGCTGGCCTGATGCTGGCGCTGGTGTGGTGGGGCTGGCACCAGGGTGGTCTGGCGCTGATGCAGTTGGGCATGGGCGTGTGCTAGGCGTAAGCTGAACCCCTGCACTCAGGCAAGGGAGACGCACCATGTACGCACGCTGGCTGTTGGTACCGCTATTGATACTGGCTGGTTCGGGGGCCGTGCTGGCCGCCGACTGCCCGGCCTTGCTGCAGGGCGAGTTGCCCAAGCTGCGCGCCAAGGAACAGGTGAACCTGTGCGAGCGCTTCGCCGGCAAGCCGCTGGTGGTGATCAACACCGCCAGCTATTGCGGCTTCGCGCCGCAATTCGAAGGGCTCGAGAGCACCTACAAGGCTTATCACGGGCAGGGCCTGGAAATGCTCGGGGTGCCGTCCAACGACTTCAAGCAGGAAGACGCCGACAGCGAGAAGACCGCCAAGGTGTGCTATGCCAACTACGGCGTGACCTTCACCATGACCGAGCCACAGAAGGTGCGCGGCGACGACGCCACGCCGCTGTTTCGCGAGCTGGCCAGGCAGAGCAATGCGCCCAGGTGGAATTTCTACAAGTATGTGGTCGATCGCCAGGGCAAGGTGGTGGCCAGCTTCTCCAGCCTGACCAAGCCGGACGACCCGGCGTTCAGGGCTGCCATTGAGAAGGCCATCGCCTCGCAGCCCTGAGGCGGGCTCAGGCCTTGCCCGGGTGGACGGTCCAGGCCACCAGCTTGAGCACGATCGGCCGTACCACCAGCACGCAGGCGAAGGCCACCGGCATGGCCAGTTGGTAGGCCTTGAGCACATTGGCCAGGTAATGCTCGCCGACGCCGCTGTTGGCGGCGGTGATCACGAAGCACATCAGCAGCGCCATGATCGACGACATGTAGAACGCGAATACGTAGGGGGTGGCGCGTACGCCGAGTTTCAGGCGTGGGCGAGGGCGGGTCTGGCTGGTCATGCAGGCTCCTGAGGGTAGGGGAGGCGCCAGACTAGCAGGCTGCCAGGGTACGAGGTAGACGACGCCAGCTTAGGTCTTTATAAAGAGAACCTTACGAATCCTGGAGTTTGGCCGTGAACCTGTTGGGCTCGATACGCAGTTTCATCAAGGTGGTCGAGGCTGGCAGCATCGCCGGTGGGGCCCGCACCCTGGGCTTGAGCGCCGCCGCAGTGAGCCAGAACATCGCGCGCCTGGAAGCCCATCTGCAAGTGCGCCTGCTGGCCCGCACTACCCGCAGCATGGCGTTGACGCCCAATGGTCGCGCCTATTACGACAAGGTCAGGCATGTGGAGCGTGATCTGGAGCTGGCGCAGCTGGCCGTCACGGCCGATGACGGCGAACCCCAGGGCCGGTTGTGCATCTCCTCTTCTTCGGCCTTCGCGCGCTATGTGCTGGCGCCCCTGATGCCGGCATTCAACCTGCGCTATCCGCAGCTTTCAATTGAATTGCTTACGAGCGACCGGCGTGTGGACCACGCGCGCGAGTCGATTGACGTGAGTGTGCGCATCACCCCCCAGCTGGAAGACGGCCTGCTGGCGCGGCACGTTGCCCAGATCCCGTTCATCTGTTGCGCAGCGCCTGCCTACCTGGAGCGTGCCGGCCGGCCCGGCACCCCGGAAGCCTTGAAGGGGCATCGCTGCCTGGTGTTCCGTTACCCGGTGGACGGCCGCTTTCTGCGGTGGGGCTTTGTGCGTGACGGCCTGCGTTTCGATGCCGAGTTCGGGGATGTGTCGATCAGCGATGACATCGACGTGCTGGCGCAGATGGCGGTGATGGGGGGTGGGATCGTGCGCCTGGCCGAGTTCGTGGCGCGGCCTTACCTGGAGAACGGGCAACTGGTGCCGCTGTTCGAATATGCCCAACCCCACCAGGCCTATGCACAGACCTCGCCCATGGACATCTACCTGTGCGTGGCCGACCGCTCGGCGCTGACGCCCAAGGTGCGGGCCTTCATGGCGTATGTGGAGGACTGCCTGGCGCAGGCCTGGCGCGTGCGCGCGCGGGCATAAAAAAACCGCCTTTGGAAGGCGGTTTTTTCATGCAACAGCGATCAGAAGCGGTAGGTCAGCGAAGCACCCAGGCCGTGTGCACTGTTTTCGTACTTGGCATTGTACGAGCCCTTGAACGAAGGGTCGGTGATGGCGGTGCTCTGGTGAATCTTGACGTCTTCTTCCATCAGGTACGAGTAGGCCACGTCGATGGTCATGTCGTCGCTCGGGTTCCAGCCTGCCCCCAGGCTGAACACCTTGCGGTCGCCGGTTGGGATGCGTGGCGAACGGTTCTGGTTGTTGGCTGGCGACTGGTCGACGGAGAAGCCGGCGCGCAGGGTCCATTCCTTGTTCAGCTTGTAGGCAGCGCCGATGGCGTGGGCCCAGGTGTCGTGCCAGTTCTGTTCTTCGGCGATCTGGCCCAGTGCCGGTGCCAGTGGCCCGGTGCCCTCGTTGTTGACCACGATGGACTCCAGGCGGCTCCAGCGGGTCCAGGTGCTGCCCGCGTACAGGGTCCAGTTGTCATCCAGTTCGTGGGTGACCGAGAAGTCGACCGACTCGGGGGTCTTGATCTTCAGCGAGGCGTCGAACTTGCTGCCGCTGAACGGGCCGAAGCCCGGGCCGCTGATCTTGGTGTCGCCCTTGAGCTTGTAGTCGACCATCGAGTGGTAGGTCAGGCCGACGCGGGTTCTGTCGGTGGCCTGCACCATCACGCCGATGTTGTAGCCGACGGCGGTGTCGTCACCGGTGATCTTGACCTTGCCGTCGTTGCTGCCTGGGGTGGCGCGGTTCAGCGCGGCGGACTCCAGGGTGCCGTCGATACGGTTGATGGTCGGGCCGAAACCGATCGAGACCTTGTCGTTGAAGGCGTAGCTGATGGTCGGTTGCAGGGTCACGACCTGAACTTCGCTCTTGCTGCCGAAGTAGCGGCCGGCAAAGCCGTGCTCGTAGTCGGTGATCAGGCCGAAAGGCACGTAGACCCCGAAGCCGAATGCCCAGTGGTCATCGATCGGCTTGACGTAGTAGCCCATCGGTACGCCAACCACGGGGACCATGTCGCCGTCGTTGCTGCCGCCGAAGGTGCCGCTGCCCTTGATGTCGGACTTGGCAATGATGGCCGCGCCGCCGACGGTCACTTGTTCGCGTTTGAGGCGGGACATGCCGGCAGGGTTGCCAAACACGGTGCTGGCGTCATCGGCAGAAGAAGAACGACCCGCGAAACCTGTGCCCATGCCGCTGATGCTTTGCTCGTTGAGGGCAAAACCGCTGGCGAAGAGTTGAGTTGATGCGAAAGCGACAGCGAGGCCGAGTGAGGATTTGAGTATTACTTTTTTCATTATTAGAACTCCATGGGATCACCGGAGCGCAAAGTATCAATAATTTTGGACGTGCGCTATAGGCTCTAAATCAGGAGATACCGCGTTTTTGTAGGACAATCCGACCAGATTCGCTGATTTTATCCGGTTGTTTGAAAATGGTTCTCAGCAGGCCTGGAGTGCCGGTTTGCCGACGCATGCCTGCCAGGCCTGGGTGAAGTCGCGTAAACGGGCGTGGGGCTGGAATGTTTGACGCCAGATTCTTGCGAGACCTAGCAGGTCGTCGGATTCTGGTAGCGGCAGCGCCTTTTCTTCGACCAGCATCCAGGCGATGGCAGTGGCGTAGCGCAGGTTGACGGTCAGTTCCAGGTGCGGGCCGCTGAGGAACGCGTGCTGGCTGGCGAGGCCGCGGACCAGGCTGGCCAGTTCGGGGTCGTGGGCCAGGAACTGGTCCCAGATCGATTGGTGGCGCAGTTCGCCGATGCGGTACAGGCCGTGGCCACGGCGGTCGTGCAGGGCCGAACCCATGCCCGACTGGCTGGCTGCGATGCCCAGCAGCAGGGCTTCGGCGCTGGGGCAGTAGCGGCCCAGGTACAACAGGGTGGGGCGGATGACGAATTCACTCAACTCGCTCGCGGCGATAGCCATAATGCCCTCGAACTTCGTAAATGGCCGGCGGGACGCTGGTGCTTGGCAGCAGGTGGGTCGGGGTCAGGCCCGCCGGAAGCGGGCAAGGCCGCTTGAGTTGAAGTGTAGTGTCATATCTATGCTGTAAAGGACTGTTTTTAAATCGATTGTGGTGGCTTGGCATAACCCATATGACGCTTGGGTATTAGGCCGTGGGGGTTAAAGCGCTTTCGGTGGTTGGGGTTTGGCCAATGAATCCGGGCCTTGCAGAGGGCAGGTCGAGCGCGGCGGTCACTGAATTTCAGGCATAAAAAAGCCCCGCCAATCGGCAGGGCTTCTTGCGTCTCAGACGACCATCAGGCAACCAGTGCCTGGCGAGTCCGGTCAATCACCGCTTGCAGCGGCTCAGCACTCTCGTACTGCTCCGGATACAGACGCTCGCTGTGACGAGCAATGCCGTGTTCATTGACCAGGGTAAAGCTGAAGCTGCCCTTGCGCGCCGCATGGATCATGCAGTTCAACGGGGCAAATGCCTGGCTAAGGGTGCGAATGGCAGCCTGAGTATGGATGGATGTATTCATAGTTATTAGATGTTCCTGCAAAAGACACAGCATAAGAGCCGTGTTCATATAAAACGTTCCAGTAACGCAAAGCTTTAGGGCTAGAGCGAAGAACCTGACTGGAACAGGGCAGCCAGAGGTAAGCGCATTGATTAGGTGGCGCCAGGGCTGACTGGTAGGTACTAGGAAGACAGGCAACACGTCAGGGCTAAGGTTCTGCGCCGCTGTGTGAAGATCCTGTTCAATCTGCAGGGTGACTCGCCAAGAGTAGGTAATGGTTACCTGGGAGTCATCAAGTGGGCCGGTCCTGGTTTCAACAGGTGCTGTTCCGTTGTCGGATCAGGACGCTGCAAGGACTGCTTTGGCCAGAATTGAGTTTCAGCTTGGTACTAACGCTGGCAACACTACAGCAGTTTTCAGGTTGTGGCAACCCTTTGTGCTTTTCGTGCGCCAAGCCGGCCATTATCTCGATTTCAGGCTGTTCTGTGAAGAGGGCCCCAGGAGGCACCACCGCGCGTGCGGAGCATTTTCGTGCAATCCCGTGCCTCGCTTTGGGGCACCTGTCCACACCTGTAACACCTCTTGTCAATGTGGCGCTACACCGCGGCAGGGCCCTGGCGATGACCAGTTCGAAAGTACAAGTCAATGAAAAAAAACACTTTTTTTAGCTGGTGAAAAAATCGTCAGTTTGAGCGCGGGCCCCATTCTACCGGGGTTTGCGGGGTGTAGGAGGGGGTTGTCCACCGAGTTATCCACAGCTTCTGTGGATTGTCATGCGGGTCTGCTCTAGGACGCGGGTGCCAGCAATGCAGGAAGTGTCTGACAATTTCCGCGGCGCATTTCGGCTCGCGCGAAATGTCCACTGACGTGTCAAAAAAAAACATCGCCTGACGGAAAAAAAGCCTCGAATTCCCTCGGGCCATGCACGAGAAAATCCGGTAGAGTGGCGCGCCTCTCGAGTTGCCTTCGCCGTTTTTTATGAAGTTTCGCAGCAAAACCCCAAGCCCTACTGCCCAACCCCCCGTTGCCGAGCCCCGACGTTTTTCGTTGAAGGTGGCCCTGTGGCTGCTCGACAGCCCGCGCCTGGGCGACAACCCCAACGTCAAGCACTTCGCCGGGCGCCTGCTCAAGCAACCGGCACGCCAGGGTGTGGTGGTGGCGCAGAGCCGGCTGGGGCAGATGCTGTGCCGCGATTGCGGCAATGCCCGTGACCGGCGCATCGGCCACGAGCTGCTGCGCCAGGCTGCCCGGGCCGGTGACCGCAGGGCACAGCTCGAATATGGCCGTCTGTGCGCCCAGCCCCAGGTCAACGAGCCGGAGCAGGCACGTTACTGGCTGGAACAAGCCGCCGCGCAGGGCTCCAAAGAAGCCGTGCGGCTGCTCGGGCAACTCACGAGCCACTGATCGACCGCCCGGGGCTGTTAAGCTCTGGGGGATTTCCCTGGGGGTGAGCATGCTGTCTATGGCTGCAATGGATCTGACCAGCATCGTGCTGGGAATGGTGGTGGCGGCTTTGCCCGCTGTGGTGGTGCTGGTGCGTCTGCAACGTCAGCTGGCCGACAGGCAGGCCGCCGCCGCACTGGCCGAGGAGCGCCTGAGCAGTGCGCTGCTGGCCCAGGAGGGCCTGAGCGCGCAACTCGACGCCAGTCGTGACGAAATCAGCGATCTGGGCCAGGCCAATGCCGCCAAGCAGGCCAGCCTGGCCGCTCAGGGCCGCGAGCTGGAGTTGCTGCAGATCGAGCGCGACAACGCACGCGATGCCGCCCATGCCTGGAACCTTGAACGCAACGCCCGTGAAGCCGAGCTGCGCCGCCTCGAAGCGCGTTGCGCCGGCCTTGCCGCCGAACTGCGCGAGCAGCAGGACAGCCACCAGCAGCGCCTGAACGATCTGCAGGGCTCGCGCGACGAGCTGCGTGCACAGTTTGCCGAAATGGCGACGAAGATTTTCGACGAGCGCGAGCAGCGTTTCGCCCAGACCAGCCAGCAGCACCTGGGGCAACTGCTCGACCCGCTCAAGGAGCGTATCCAGTCGTTCGAGAAGCGCGTCGAGGAAAGCTACCAGCAGGAAGCCCGCGAGCGCTTTTCGCTGGGCAAGGAACTCGAGCGCCTGCAGCAGTTGAACCAGCGCCTGAGCGACGAGGCCACCAACCTGACCCAGGCACTCAAGGGCCAGAAGACCCAGGGCAACTGGGGCGAGTTGATTCTGGAGCGGGTGCTGGAACATGCGGGGCTCGAAAAGGGCCGCGAATACCAGACCCAGGTCAGCCTCAAGAGCGCCGATGGCGAGCGTTTCCAGCCTGACGTGCTGATCATGCTGCCCGGCGACAAGCAGGTGGTGGTCGACTCCAAGGTCAGCCTCACGGCTTACCAGCAATATGTAAACGCCAGTGAAACCGACGTGGCCCAGGCCGCGCTCAAGCAGCATGTGCTGTCGCTGCGCAACCATGTCAAAGGCCTCTCGGGCAAGGACTACAATCGCCTCGAGGGCCTGCACAGCCTGGATTTCGTGCTGTTGTTCGTGCCCATCGAGGCGGCGTTTTCGGCGGCGCTGCAGGCCGAGCCCAACCTGTTCCAGGAGGCCTTCGACCGCCAGATCGTGATCGTCAGCCCGACCACGTTGCTCGCCACCCTGCGGGTCATCGACAGCCTGTGGAAACAGGAGCGCCAGAGCCAGAACGCCCGCGAGATCGCCGAGCGCGCCGGCTGGCTGTACGACAAGTTCGTGTTGTTCATCCAGGACCTGGACGAGCTGGGCAACCGCCTGCAGCAGGTCGACAAGGCTTATGCCGCAGCGCGCAACAAGCTCTGCGAGGGGCGCGGCAACCTGATCAGTCGCAGCGAGCAGCTCAAGCTGCTCGGCGCGCGGGCCAGCAAGAGCCTGCCGGCCGACCTGCTGGAACGCGCCATGGGCGGCACCGACAATCTTGCCGAAGGCCTTACTGCACCAGGCTCAGATGACGATTGAGCAGGGCGCGCAGGGCCGCCGGCTTGACCGGCTTGCTCAGGTAGTCGAGGCCGGCGGCATGTACCCGCGCCACGGTCTCGCCGTGGCCGTCGGCACTGATCACCACCCCCGGCACCGGCTCGCCCAGGCGCGTGCGTAGCCAGGCCATCAGTTCGGTACCGATTTCGCCGTTGTCCAGGTGGTAGTCCACCAGCGCCAGATGCGGGCGCAGGCCCTTCTCGAGCAGGGCGGCGCATTCCTCGCGGTTGCGCGCCGTCGACACCAGGCAGCCCCAGCGGCTGAGCAGGCTGTTCATGCCGATCAGGATGCTGTCTTCGTTGTCCACGCACAGCACCTGCAACCCCGCCAGCGGCTGGCCGGCCTGTTCGGCTGGCTTGGCCTGGGCCGGGCTCGCGGCGTTGGCCAGCGGTACGCTGACGCGGAACACGCTGCCCTTGCCGGGCGATGAGCGCACCTCCAGCGGGTGGCCGAGCACCTTGCACAGGCCGTCGGCGATCGCCAGGCCCAGGCCCAGGCCTTTTTCGGCGCGGGTCTGGTGGCTGTCCAGGCGCTTGAATTCCTCGAAGATCACCTGAAGCTTGTCGTCGGCAATGCCCGGGCCGCGGTCCCACACTTCCAGCCACAGGCGGTCCCCGGCGCGGCGCACGCCCAGCAGGATCGGGCTCTTGCCATAGCGGAAGGCGTTGGTGAGGAAGTTCTGCAGGATACGCCGCAGCAGCTTGACGTCGCTATGCACCCGCAGCTTGCTGCCACGCACGCGAAAATCCAGGCCCTGCTGCTGGGCCAGTACCTTGAACTCGGCACCCAGGGCGTCGAACAGTTCGCTGAGGGCGAACGGCTTGGCGTCCGGGTTGATCTTGCCGTTCTCCAGGCGCGAGATGTCCAGCAGGTCGCTGATCAGCTCTTCGGCCGAACGCAGGGCGCTGTCCATGTGCTGCACCAGTTGCTGGGCGTCGCCCGACAGGCCCTCTTCCTGGTGCGACAACGCGGCGGAGAACAGCCGTGCGGCGTTCAGCGGCTGCATCAGGTCGTGGCTCACGGCGGCCAGGAAGCGGGTCTTGGACTTGTTGGCGGCTTCGGCATGGCTCTTGGCCTCGGTCAGCGCCAGGTTCAGTTGCGACAGCTCGTGGGTTCGCTCGGCCACGCGCTGCTCCAGGCCTTCGTTGGCGTCCTTGAGGGCCTGCTCGGCCTCGCGGAAGGGGGTGATGTCGGTAAAGCTCATCACGAACCCGCCGCCGGGCATGGGGTTGCCGATCAGCTCGATCACCCGGCCATTGGGGAACAGCCGCTCGGAGGTGTGCGCGCGCCCCTGACGCATCCAGTGCAGGCGCCGCGCCACATGCACCTGGGCCTCGCCCGGGCCGCACAGGCCGCGTTCGGCGTTGTAGCGGATGATGTCGGCAATCGGCCGGCCGACACTGATCAGCCCGTCGGGGTAGTTGAACAGTTCCAGGTAGCGACGGTTCCAGGCCACCAGGCGCAGCGACTGGTCGACCACGCTGATGCCCTGGCTGATGTTCTCGATGGCCCCTTGCAGCAGGGCGCGGTTGAACTGCAGCACCTCGGAGGCTTCGTCGGCGATGCGTACCACGTCCTCCAGCTGCATGTCGCGGCCTTCGATGGCCGCCTTGACCACGGCGCGGGTCGAGGAGGTGCCGAGCACGCCGGACAGCAGGCGCTCGGTGTGCTCGATCCATTCGCCGTCGGCGTTCTGGTTGGGGTTGAAGCCCTTGCCCTGGCGATAGGCGAAGCGGATGAAGCTCTGGCGCGCACGCTCTTCGCCGACAAAGCGCGCGGCCAGGTGCAGCAGGTCGTCGATCTGTACCGCCAGCAGCGAACGGCTGCTGGGCCGCGCGCTGGTTTCCTGGCCAATGAAGCGCCCGGCCTGCCAGTGCTCCGATACCCGCGTGCGCGACAGGATCGAGACCCAGGCGAACACCGTGAAGTTGCCTGCCAGCGACAGCACCACGCCCTGGGTTAGCGGGGTGATCGGCAGGTTGAGCGGGTTGCCGTGCAGCCAGGCCAGGCCCGGGAACAGCTCCAGCGACCAGCCCACGCTGTGGGCGGCAATCGGCAGTACCAGGGTGTAGAACCACAGGAAGGTGCCGGTGGCCAGGCCGGCGAACACGCCGCGGCGGTTGGCCTGCTTCCAGTACAGCGCACCGAGCATGGCCGGGGCCAGTTGGGTGACGGCGGCAAAGGCGACCTGTCCGATGGTGGCCAGGCTGGCGGTGGAGCCCAGCAGGCGGTAGCTGACGTAGGCCAGCAGCAGGATCACCACGATGGTCACCCGGCGTACCGTGAGCATCCAGTGGCGGAACACCTCGAACGGGCGCTCGGCGTTGTTGCGCCGCAGCAGCCAGGGCAGCAGCATGTCGTTGGAGACCATGGTCGACAGCGCCACGGCCTCGACGATGACCATGCCGGTGGCGGCCGAGGCGCCGCCGATGAAGGCCAGCAAGGCCAGCGCCGGGTGTGCTTCGGCCAGCGGCAGGCTGATCACGAACGAGTCCGGCAGCACCGAGTTGGGCAGCAGCATCTGCCCGGCCAGGGCAATCGGCACCACGAACAGCGCGGCGAGGATAAGGTAGGCCGGAAACACCCAGCGTGCCAGACGCATGTCCTGCGGTTCGATGTTCTCCACCACGGTGACATGGAACTGGCGCGGCAGGCAGATGATCGCCATCATCGCCACGCCGGTCTGCACGATCATCGACGGCCAGTTGATGGTTTCCTGCCAGTAGCCGTCAAGGGCGGGCGCCAGGCGGGCCTGGCTGAACAGGTCGTCGAAGCCGTCATAAAGACTGAAGGTGATGAACGCGCCCACGGCGAGAAACGCCAGCAGCTTGACCAGCGATTCGAAGGCGATGGCCAGCACCATGCCGCGGTGGTGCTCGGTCACATCCAGGCTGCGGGTACCGAACACGATGCTGAACAGCGCCAGCACCAGCGAAACCACCAGCGCGGTGTCCTGCACGCGGCTGCCGGTGGCATCGGCCCCGGCACCGATCAGCAGGTTGACCCCCAGCACGATGCCCTTGAGCTGCAAGGCGATGTACGGCAGCACGCCCACCAGGCAGATCAGCGCCACCACCACCGCCAGGGTCTGGGACTTGCCGTAGCGCGCGGCAATGAAGTCGGCGATGGAGGTGATGTTCTCCTGCTTGCTGATCAGCACCATCTTCTGCAGCACCCAGGGTGCAAACAGCATCAGCAGTACTGGCCCCAGGTAAATGGGCAGAAAGGCCCAGAGTTGTTCGGCGGCCTGGCCGACCGCGCCGAAGAAGGTCCAGCTGGTGCAGTACACCGCCAGCGACAGGCTGTACACCCACGCGCGCAGGCGTGGCGGCAGCGGGGTGCTGCGCCGGTCGCCGTAGAAGGCGATGGCGAACATGATGGCCATATAGGCCAGGGCGACCAGGGCGATCAGCCCGCTGGACAGCGACATGAAAACTCCGAACGAAAAAACGGTAACGGCCAACCACGATCAATCAGTCTGGCACGCCGTTCTCACTTCGTCAGCGCCGACGAAGGTCGCAGTGGCAGAGCGTCGCAGTGCTCAGTCGCGCAGGGCCAGTTCGACCAGTTCATGCAGCTGCTGCAGGCTCGGGGGCGCTTCGGCGAACAGTATGCGAAACACCGTGGGAGCCACCAGCAGGTCGAGCAGCCGTTCCACCCCGGGGCCGGCTTCGCCACGCTGCTGCGCGCGGTCCAGCAAGGTCTGCAGCTGGCCGCGCAGCAGGGTGGTGCAGTAGCCGGGGCAGGCGCTGCTGAGCACGTCGCGCATCATGTGTCGGCCGGGCTCGGAGCTCATCTCGTCCAGGTACTGCTCGGCCCAGGCCAGCAGGTCGCCGCGCAAGGTGCCGGTGTCGAGGGGTTCACTGTCGGGGTGCAGGCGCTCCACCGCCACGTCGGCCAGCAGCGCCGCCAGTTCACCCCAGCGCCGGTAGATGGTCGAGGGGGTGACGCCGGCACGTGCGGCCACCATGGGCACGGTCAGGCTCGCGCGGTCCTGCTCCTGGAGCAGGGCCCGCACGGCGCTGTGCACCGATTGCTGGACACGGGCGCTGCGACCACCCGTGCGAATACCTTCTTTGATCGCCATGGCGCGACCTTAACACAAAGGGTTTGCGTTAAGGATTCAGGGCGCGCAGACTGCGCAAAAGCTAACGGTTAGCTTTAGTGGAGAAAGCACATGATCGGATTGTTCAGCCGTCCGGCGTCGGCGCGTTTGCGGCTGGTGTACCTGGCCGTCGCGCTGCTCGGGTTTCTGGCGGCCTCGAGTGCGCCGACGCCGTTGTACCAGCTGTATCAGCATGCGTGGCAGTTTTCGCCGGCAACCCTGACCCTGGTGTTTGCGGTGTATGCCTTGAGCCTGCTGGCGGCGTTGCTGACGGTGGGGTCGCTGTCCGATTACCTGGGGCGCCGGCCGGTGATCTTCGTGGCGTTGCTGCTCGAGAGCGTGGCGATGCTGCTGTTCATCCAGGCCGAGTCGGTGCCCTGGCTGCTTGCGGCGCGGTTGCTGCAAGGCTTTGCCACCGGCATGGCCACCAGTGTGCTGGGCGCCGCGCTGCTCGATACCGACCGCGAACAGGGGCCGTTGGTCAACAGCCTGGCGCCGCTGCTGGGCATGGCCTGCGGGGCGCTGGGCACCAGCGTGCTGGTGGAGTTCGCGCCGTGGCCGCTGCGCCTTGTGTATGGGGTGCTGCTGGCGCTGTTCGTGGTGCTGGCGCTGCTGGTGTGGCGTTTGCCGGAGAGCGTCAGCCGCCAGCCGGGCGCGCTGCGCGCCCTGCGTCCGAGCCTGCTGGTGCCGCCTCAGGCGCGTGGCGCGGTGTGGCGCATGCTGCCGGTTAACATTGCGGTGTGGGCGCTTGGCGGGTTCTTCCTCTCACTGGGGCCGTCGCTGGTGCGGGAGGTGAGCGGCCTGGGCTCAAGCCTGGTCGGTGGCGCGCTGGTGGCGACCCTGACCCTCAGTGGTGCGCTGGCGATCTATCGGCTGCGCCTGCGCCCGGCACAGCAGGTGCTGGCGCTGGGCACCGGGCTGCTGGCCGGCGGGGTGGGGCTGATTCTGCTGGCGCTGCACAACGCCAGCCTGGTGCTGTTCTTCGCCGCCACGCTGGTGGCGGGCAGCGGCTTTGGTGCGGGGTTTCTGGGTGCGTTGCGCAGCACCCTGCCACTGGCCGAGGCCCATGAACGGGCGGGCTTGATGGCCACGTTCTACGTGCTGAGCTACCTGGCGTTCTGTATGCCTGCGCTGGCGGCCGGGTTGATGGTGCGCCAGTTCGGGCTGGTAGCCACCAGCGAGGTGTATGCGCTGGTGCTGGTCGGGTTGTGCGCGGTGGCGGGGGTGTTGAACCTGCCGGCGATGCGCGGAGCGCGATCTATCTGATCTCGATGGTGCTGCGTTTTGCGGCAAGAGCAGCGTGGATCTTTGTCGGCGCCGGCCTTCAGGCCTGGCGCCGTGCCCCCAGGCAATAGAACAGCCCCGCAAGCCCCACCGACAGCATCATCAGGTAGAACATCGCCGTCGGCATCAGGTGTGCCAGCGCAAACCCGCACAGCACCGGCCCCAGCGCCGCCCCCAGGTTGGACAGGTTCTGTGCGCCGTAATACACCCCGCGCAGGTGCTCCGGGGCAATGCTGTCGATGAACATGTATTCGGCCGGGATCACGATGATCTCGCCCAATGTGAACACCAGCATCGCCAGGCACCACACCCACAATGTCTGCGCCAGCGAGAACCCCAGCAACCCGATCACGAACAGCAGCATCCCGGCCAGCAGCCAGGGCATCAGCTGGCGACTGCCGATGCGCCGGCCGATGGCGTATTGCAGGGCGATCACCGTGATGGCGTTGGTCGCCACCAGGTAGCTGACGGTCTGGTTGGCCTGGATGGCCGATGTGGTGGTCACCAGGTACTGCGACAGGTAGGCCGTGAACTGGCCGAACACCACCGCACTGAGCGCGCCGCCCAGGGTGAAGTACACCAGGCGCCGATCGCCGAGCAGGTGCCTGCCGACCGCCAGCAGGCCCAGCGTCGGCCCGCCGAGCCCGGCGCGTGCCGCACGCTCGCCCCGGCGTTGATAGCTCAGGCACATGCCCAGCCCCAGCAATGCCGACAGCACGAACGGCAGCCGGTCATCCAATAGCACCAGCGCCACCCCAACAAAAGGCCCGACGGCATAGGCGACGTTGCTCAGGGTGTACTTGATCGAGAACACCTCGCCGCGTGCCTGCACTGGCAACAGCGCGCAGAAGCCGGCCTTGGCGGCAATGTCCACCACTGCCAGGGTGAGGTTGATCACCACCAGGCAGGCAAACAGCATCCCCAGTTGCCGGCTGGCCACGGCCACGAAGAACGCCAGGGCGAAGGCCAGGGTGGAGAACACGATCACCGTGTAGCTGCGCAGGGTGTCGATCAGGTAGCCGCCGTACAGGCTCAGCAGCGAGCCGACGATCAGTGCACCGCCGATCATCAGGCCGATGGCGCTGATGCCCAGGGCGAAGTGCTCCGACAGGTAAACCACCAGGTACGGCAGGGTGATGGCCCGCGCCAGGGTCAGCACGAAGGTGGTGCACAGCAGCAGGCGAACCTCGGCGCCATAGCCCCGCAGGCTTTCGAGCATGTTCACGTCCTTGTCCGGTGAGGTCAGCCGCCAGCATACGTCAGCCTTGAAAGGCTCGCGAACGGCTTATATATAGGTAAAACAGATAACAGTTAGAGAAATTACCCGTTATATCGATATTCCATAGGGTTGTAACATCGATTTCACCTCACCGGAGGACAGGAGACCGACACCATGACCTGCACCAAGATAGCCCACCCCTTGCGCCCGCTGAGCCGCCTGGCTCACCCGCGCGAGGTGATCCGACAGTTCACCCCCAACTGGTTCGCCGCGACCATGGGCACCGGCGTGCTGGCGCTGGCGCTGCGGCAGGCGGTGCCGGGGTTGTCGGGTATGGCCGAGGCGCTGTGGCTGCTGACCATTGGCCTGTTCGTGCTGTTCAGCGTGCTCTACACCGCGCGCTGGGTGATGTTCTTCGATGAGGCGCGGCGGATTTTCGCGCATTCCACTGTCTCGATGTTTTTCGGCACCATCCCCATGGGCCTGGCGACCATTCTCAATGGGGCGCTGGTATTCGGGGTCGAGCGCTGGGGCACGGGGGTGCTGCCGTGGGTCGAGGCGTTGTGGTGGCTGGACGTGGCCCTGGCGCTGCTGTGCGGGGTGGCGATCCCTTACCTGATGTTCACCCGCCAGGAGCACAGCATCGACCAGATGACCGCGGTATGGCTGCTGCCGGTGGTAGCGGCCGAAGTGGCGGCGGCCAGCGGCGGCCTGCTGGCCCCGCACCTGACGGACGTCCATCGCCAGTTCCAGGTACTGATCACCAGCTATGTGCTGTGGGCGGTGTCGTTGCCGGTGGCGTTCAGCATCCTGACCATCCTCACCCTGCGCATGGCGCTGCACAAGCTGCCCCAGGCGAGCATGGCCGCTTCGAGCTGGCTGGCACTCGGGCCGATCGGCACCGGTGCCCTGGGCATGATGTTGCTGGGCAGTGATGCACCGGCGATCTTCGCTGCCAATGGCCTGGGCAGCCTGGGCGAGATTGCCCGCGGGCTGGGGCTGGTGGCCGGTATCGTGCTGTGGGGCGCGGGGCTGTGGTGGTTGCTCACTGCCGTGTTGATCACGCTGCGCCATCTGCGCGATGGCATGCCGTTCAACCTGGGCTGGTGGGGCTTTACCTTTCCGCTGGGGGTGTATGCCCTGGCCACGTTGAAGCTGGCGGCGTGGCTGCAGTTGGGGTTCTTCACGGTGATGGGCCACGTGCTGGTGGTGGCGCTGGCAGGGCTGTGGCTGGTGGTGGCCAGCCGGACCCTGGCGGGGGCCTGGCGTGGCGAGCTGTTCGTGTCGCCGTGCATTGCGGGGTGCACGGGCAAGTGACGATGGTGGCAGTTTCGCCGACAAGGCCGGCTCCGGCAGGGTTTTGCTGGCGCTAGAAGGCCTGGTCGGCGAAGCGGTTCATGCGGTGGCTTGCATTTACCCGTGCATCTGTGGCTTTTTGCGGGCTGGCTTCCTCCAATAACAAAGCCCCACTCAGGACCCTGGACGATGAGTCACCCCTCACAGTTTGCCCTGCTGCAAAAACGGCGCTTTCTGCCGTTTTTCGTCACCCAGTCGCTGGGGGCGTTCAACGACAACCTGTTCAAGCAATCGCTGATCCTGGCCATTCTCTACAAGCTCAGCCTGGGCGGCGACGGCACGATGCTGGTCAACCTCTGCGCGCTGCTGTTCATCCTGCCGTTCTTCCTGTTCTCGGCCCTGGCCGGCCAGTTCGGCGAAAAGTTCGCCAAGGATGCGCTGATCCGCACCATCAAGCTGGCCGAGATCGTCATCATGGGCGTGGGCGCCGCGGGCTTTCTCTATAACCACCTGTGGATGATGCTGGTGGCGCTGTTCGCCATGGGGACCCATTCGGCGCTGTTCGGCCCGGTCAAGTACTCGATCCTGCCCCAGGCCCTGCGCGAAGAGGAGCTGGTGGGCGGCAACGGCCTGGTGGAGATGGGTACCTTCCTGGCGATCCTGGCCGGCACCATCGGCGCCGGGGTGATGATGTCCAGCACCCACTACGCGCCCATCGTGGCCAGCGCGGTGGTGCTGGTGGCGGTGCTGGGCTACCTGGCCAGCCGCGCAATCCCCCGTGCCGCGGCCTCGTCGCCGCAACTCAAGCTGCAATGGAACATCTTCAGCCAGACCGTCGCGACCCTGCGCATGGGCCTGAAACAGACCCCGGCGGTATCGCGCTCGATCGTGGGCAACTCGTGGTTCTGGTTTGTCGGTGCCATCTACCTCACGCAGATCCCGGCCTATGCCCAGGAGTGGATGCACGGCGACGAAACCGTGGTCACGCTGATTCTCACGCTGTTCTCGGTGGGCATCGCGGTGGGGTCGCTGCTGTGCGAGCGCCTCAGCGGGCGCAAGGTGGAGATCGGCCTGGTACCCTTCGGCTCGTTCGGCCTGACGGTGTTCGGCCTGCTGTGGTGGTGGCATTCGGGGGATATCCCGGCCGCCGGCGCGCCGTATGACTGGCTCGCCCTGCTGGGCATGAGCAAGGCCTGGTGGATCCTGCTGTCGATCATGGGCCTGGGTGTTTTCGGCGGTTTCTACATCGTGCCGCTGTACGCGCTGATCCAGTCGCGCACCCCCGAAGACGAGCGTGCCCGGGTGATCGCGGCCAACAACATCCTCAATGCACTGTTCATGGTGGTCTCGGCCGTGGTCACCATGCTGTTGCTGGGGCTGGCCAAGCTGAGTATCCCGCAGCTGTTTCTGGTGGTGTCGCTGCTCAACATCGCAGTCAACACCTACATCTTCCGCATCGTGCCCGAGTTCAGCATGCGCTTCATGATCTGGCTGCTCAGCCATTCCATGTACCGCGTCGAACACCGCGACCTGGACAAGATCCCGGATGAAGGCGCGGCGCTGCTGGTGTGCAACCACGTGTCGTTCGTCGATGCGCTGCTGATTGCCGGGGCCGTGCGCCGGCCGATCCGCTTTGTCATGTACTACAAGATCTACCGCCTGCCGGTGCTCAATTTCATCTTCCGTACTGCGGGGGCGATCCCGATTGCCGGGCGCAACGAAGACCTGCCGACCTACGAGCGTGCGTTCGAGAAAATTGCCGCCTACCTGGCTGACGGTGAGCTGGTGTGCATCTTCCCGGAAGGCAAGCTGACCTCCGATGGCGAGATCGATGCATTCAAGGGCGGATTGAGCCTGATTCTGGAGCGCACCCCGGTGCCGGTGATTCCGTTGGCGCTGCAAGGCCTGTGGGGGAGTTTCTTCAGCCGTGACCCGGCCAAGGGGTTTTTCCGGCGCCTGTGGTCGCGGGTGACCCTGGTGGCCGGTAGCGCCGTACCGGTGGAAACGGCGCAACCGGCGCTGTTGCGCGAGCGGGTCAGCGAACTACGCGGCACCTGGCGCTAGGCGCGGGGGCTCAAGGTCAGCTGGCGCTGACCTTGAGCCCCACCAGGCCGATGATGATCAGTGCCACGCTGGCCAGGCGTATCAACGCCATGGATTCGCCAAACAGGATGATCCCGGCAATCACCGTACCCACTGCGCCCACACCGGTCCAGATCGCATAGGCGGTGCCCAGTGGCAGTTCCTTCATGGCGAGGCCGAGCAGGCCGAGGCTGACCGCCATGGCGGCAACCGTGAGCACAGTGGGCAGGGGGCGGGTGAAGCCGTCGGTGTATTTGAGGCCGATGGCCCAGCCGACTTCGAACAGGCCGGCGAAAAACAGGATGATCCAGGACATGCGCAGTACTCCACCTGTTGATGGGGCCGTCCCCGGATCGGTCACGCGGTGCGTCGTGAGGTCGTCCTCACAGTGCGCACTATAGTGCACATTTCCTTGCCGGGGGGCAAGTGGCGGTCAACGCGTGGCGTCGACCGCTGCCGTTTCGGCGACGGATTCTTCCATGCGCCGGAACCAGGTCGAGAGTAGCGCACCGGAGATGTTGTGCCACACGCTGAACAGCGCGCTGGGCACCGCCGCCAGGGGCGAGAAGTGCGCACTGGCCAGTGCCGCGCCCAGCCCGGAGTTCTGCATGCCGACTTCCAGCGCCAGGGATTTGCGCTGGGCCAGCGGCAGCTTGAACAGCTTGCCGGTGACGTAGCCCAGGGCGAACCCGAAGGTGTTGTGCAGGATCACCACCGCCATGATCAGCAGGCCCGATTCGGCGATCTTGGCCTGGCTGGCCGCCACCACCGCGCACACGATCAGCACGATGCTCACCACCGACACCAGCGGCAGCACCTGCACCGCCAGGTGTACGCGCGGGCCGAGCAGGCGCTGGGCGAGCACGCCGAGCACGATCGGCAGCATCACCAGTTGCAGGATCGACCAGAACATCTCCATGAACGAGACCGGCAGCCAGGCCGAGGCCAGCAGCCAGATCAGCGCCGGGGTCAGCAGCGGGGCGAGCAGGGTGGTGACGGCGGCTATTGCCACGGCCAGGGCCAGGTCGCCCTTGGCCAGCCACGCCATCACATTGGAGGAAGTACCGCTTGGGCAGCAGCCGACCAGGATCACGCCCACGGCGATTTCGGCGGGCAGGTGGAACAGCTGGCACAGCAGCCAGGCCACGCCCGGCATGATCACGAAGTGGGCGACCACGCCCAGGGCCACGCGCCAGGGCTGGCGGAACACAGCGGCGAAGTCTTCGACCTTGAGGGTCAGGCCCATGCCGAACATCACCAGGCCCAGCAGCGGCACGATGGCGACCTTGAGGCCGATAAACCAGGCGGGTTGGAAGAAGGCCAGGAGGGCAAACAGCAGCACCCACCAGGCGAATGTATTGCCGACGAATCGGCTGAGGGCGGCGAGGGCGCGCATGGGGGTGCTCCTTTTTTATTATCGGCGGCCCCATCGCGGGTCAAGCCCGCTCCCACAAGGATTGCAGCGACCCTGTAGGAGCGGGCTTGACCCGCGATGAAGCCCGCAAGGCCTCTATATAGCTATGTAGAGAGAAGCCGATCAGACCCCCTGCGGGATCTCCTCTCCACCCAGCGCTTCGAACAGCGCCGGCAGGAAGTCGCCGAAGGTCAGCATCATCAGGGTGAAGCTGGCATCGAGCTGGCCAAGGGCCTCTTCGCCGCCGTCTTCCTCGGCCTGGTCCTGCAGCAGCTCTTCGAACTTCAGGCGCTTGATCACCATCTTGTCGTCCAGCACGAACGACAGCTTGTCCTGCCAGGCCAGCGACAGCTGTGTCACCACCTTGCCGGTACCCAGGTGCAGCTGGATCTCGTCGCTGGTCAGGTCCTGGCGCTTGCAGCGTACGATGCCGCCGTCTTCGTGGGTGTCGCGCAGCTCGCACTCGTCCAGCACATAGAAGTCGGGCGCAGCCTTCTGCGACTTGACCCAGTCGGTCAGGGTCGCGCTTGGGGCGATCTTCACGGTCACCGGGCGCACCGGCAACGAGCCCATCACTTCACGCAGGGTCGACAGCAGGTCCTCGGCACGCTTGGCGCTGGCCGAGTTGACCAGGATCAGGCCCTGCTTGGGCGCGATGGCGGCGAAGATCATCGAACGACGGATGAAGGCGCGGGGCAGGAAGGCCTGGATGATCTCGTCCTTGATCTGGTCGCGCTCCTTCTTGTAGACCTTGCGCATCTGCTCGGCTTCGATCTCTTCGATCTTCTCCTTGACCGCATCACGCACCACGCTGCCAGGCAGGATGCGTTCTTCCTTGCGTGCCGCGATCAGCATGAAGTCGCCACTGACATGCACCAGGGGCGCATCTTCGCCTTTGCCGAAGGGCGCGACGAAACCGTAGGTGGTCAACTCCTGGCTGGCACAGGGGCGCGCCGGCTTGCTGGCCAGTGCGGTTTCCAACGCCTCGGCGTCGAACTGGATGTCCTGGGTAAGGCGGTAGGGCAGCAGGTTTTTGAACCACATGGGGTGCATCTCTCCTCGGTACATAAGGAGGGCATTATTCTCCGAGCGGCGTGTTCAGGCCAAGCCCGCTAAGTCATTGGAAGGCCTGAAAAATAATTTTAAAAAAGTGCTTGCCAGAGTGTGAGGTGCTCCGTAGAATGCGCGCCACACCGAGACGAAGGGTGATTAGCTCAGCCGGGAGAGCATCTGCCTTACAAGCAGAGGGTCGGCGGTTCGATCCCGTCATCACCCACCACTTCTCAGTGTATCGCGCAGCGGTAGTTCAGTCGGTTAGAATACCGGCCTGTCACGCCGGGGGTCGCGGGTTCGAGTCCCGTCCGCTGCGCCATATATTAGCTTCAGGGCCCACTGAACTCCCTGAAGCCACAAACGAAGCGACCCTAGGGTCGCTTTTTTTGTGCCTGGCGTTTGGCCGCGCCTGCCATGCATCCCCCTCCAACAACGAAAAAGGCGCCGCTGAGGGCGCCTTTTCCAGACAGCCTCGCGCCGTCTTACCAGTTGTAGGTCACATCTGCACTCAGGGTGCGGCCTTCGCCGTAATAGCAGTCCAGCCCGCCATTGCAGGCCGCCACGTACTTCTCGTCCGTGAGGTTCTGCAGGTTGGCCTTGAGCTTCACGCCCTTGACGTGCAGCGGCGATTTTTCCAGGTCATAGGACACCATGGCGTCATACACGGTGTAGGACGGAATCTGGAAAGAGTCGCCCACGTAGTCCGAACCGTAGCTGCTGCGCACGTAGCGCGCGCCCAGGCCCACACCGAACCCGGCCAGTACGGTGGAAACGTCGAAGTCGTAGTTGACCCACGCCGAAGCGGTCAGCGGTGGCTGCATGGCTAGGGTACGGCCTTCGCGGCCGTCGTTGATGCTGCGCCACTTGATCTGGTTGCGTGATACCGCAGCCAGCACGCTCAGGTTGTTGGTGACATTGACCTTGCCTTCCAGCTCGACACCACGCGAACGCACCGAGCCGCTCTGCACCCTCAGGCTCGGGTCGTCGCGGTCGTTGGTCAGCATGTTGTCCTGGTCGATCTGGTAGGCGGACAGCTGGATGAAACCGTCGATCGACCTGGGCTCGTACTTGATGCCCACTTCATACTGCTTGCCGTTGGTGGGGTCGAAACCCGAACCGTTGGCGTCGACACCGGACAGCGGCAAAAACGACTCGGCGTAACTCACGTAGGGCGTCACACCGTTGTCGAACGAGTAGCCCAGCCCCGCACGCGCGGTGAACTTTTCATCCTTCTGGTTGGTGTGGCCGCCGTTGAGCGGCGTCTTGTTGTCGGTTTCGGCAAAGTCATAGCGGCCGCCCACGGTCAGGAACCATTTGTTCCACAGCAGTTGATCCTGGGCATACAGGCCGGTCTGGGTAATGGTGTTGTCCCAGCGGTAAGGCTGGGTGAAAGTGAACTTGCTGCCGTAGACCGGCTTGTACAGGTCGATGCCCGGGCCGCGACGGTCGTATCGGCCGAGGAACTCGGAGTTGAAGTGGTAGTAGTCCACCCCCAGCAGCAGGGTGTGGTCCAGCTCGCCGGTCTTGAACTTGGCCTGGGCGGTGCTATCGATGCCGTAGACCCGGTTGTGCTGCGCCCAGTCCACCCCGAAGCGGTCTGCCTGGTAGCTGAAGTCGTTGGCGCCGGTGACCGGGTTGGGGCCGAATGAATAGCCGTGCAGTGGTGCGACGTAGCGGTCGTCGAGGTCGGCGTAGCGTGCGTTCTGCTTGAGGGTCCAGGTGTCGTTGAGCTCGTGGGCGATCTCGTAGCCGACCACGAACTGCTCGCGGTCATATTTGTTCAGGCCCGGCTCGCCGATGAACAGGCTGCGGCTGATGCGCCCGTTGGCGGTGCTGTACACCGTGCCCTTGGCCGGCAGGCCCTGGGCTTCCGGGGTGTCGCGGTCTTTCTGGTACTGGCCGAACACCGTGACGGTGGTGCGCTCGTTGGCCAGCCAGGTCAGGCTGGGCGCCAGCAGCATGCGGTTCTGGTCGGCATAGTCGATCTGCGAGTTGCTGTCGTTGACCACGCCGGTCAGGCGATAGAGGAACTGACCCTGATCGTCGATCGGGCCACCGAGGTCGAAGGCCCCGTACTTGCGGTCGTAGCTGCCGCCACCGATGACCACTTCATGCAGCGGCGTGGCGGTGGGGCGCTTGCTCACCATGTTGACGATGCCACCCGGCTGGTTCTGGCCATACAGCACCGACGCCGGGCCCTTGAGCACTTCGATGCGCTCCAGGGTGTAGGGGTCGATCTGCAGCGAGCCACCCGTGCTGCCGCCGCTGTAGGGCAGGTGCAGGCCGTCCAGGTACAGCGGGGTGGGGGAGAAGCCGCGGGAGGTGGGTTCATCGAACACCTTCACCCGGTCGGCGAAGCCGCCACCGGTCATGCCGGCGGTGTAGCGCAGGGCCTCGGTGACCGACTGGGCGCCGCGCATCTTCACTTCGTCCTGGGTGATGACGTTGATCGTCTGCGGGATCTCGCTCAGGGCCGTGTCGGTCTTGGAGCCGGTGGCGCTGCGCTTGGCCACGATCCCGTCGACCGGGCCGTAGGCCGATTCGGTTGCGCGGCTGTCGATGTTGGTGGCGCCCAGTACCACGGACGCATCGGCAGCAGGCAGTTTTTCCAGCACCAGGGTCTGACCGTCCAGCAACTGCCAGGTATGGCCGCTACCCTGCAGCAACCGGTCCAGGGCCTGGGCCAGGGTAAAGGCACCCTGCAGGGCCGGACCGGACCGGCCAGCCAGGTCGCTGGAGTTGAACACCAGACGTACGTTGGCCTGGTCGGCCAGTTGAGTGAGCATCCGGTCCAGCGCCTGGGGCGCCAGGTTCAGGGTCAGGCGCGTGGTGGTTTCGGCTGCGTGGGCCAGCGGCAGGGTCAGCGGCACCCCGCCACCCAGGGTCAGAGCGATGGCCAGCGTCAGGGTACGGCCACTGAACGGAAAAGCGTTGGAAAGCGCCTGCATTGAAATCGTCCGTCATCAAATGTTGGTAAGAAGCGATATTTATGAGAAGTATTCGCGTTCAAACCAACGACGATTCATTGCCGTCAACCTTGCCAACAAAATCCGGATTTATTTTTCTTCGACGCTCTCGCGGTTCATCACCAGGGTCAGCCACGGCAGTTGCACGACCCGCAGCGGTTGGGTGCGCGCCAGGGTACTGAACATCTGGGCACCGTCGTCCAGGTTGAACACCCCGCTCACCGCCGTGCTCGGCAATTGCCCCGTCACCACCAGTGCGCCGGGTACATAGCGCCCGATTTCGCTGACCACCTCGTCGAGTGGGCGTCGATTGAAGATCAGCTTGCCGCGCTGCCATGCCGAATCACTGGTCAGGTCCAGCGGGCGCGTGGAGGACGGTGGCAGGCCCTGGGCATAGTCCAGTTGCTGGGCCGGTTCCAGGCGCGCGCTCTGGCCACCGGACGTTACCTGCACCACACCTTCGCTGACGCCGACCCGCACCTGCTGTTCGAGCAGGTTCACGTCGAACCGGGTGCCCAGTGCCTGGGCCGTGCCTGCGGCGGCATGCACCACGAATGGACGCGCTGGGTTCTTGCTGACCTGGAAAAGCGCCTCGCCCTTGATCAGGTTGATATCGCGACGCGTGGACGAATAGCGCACCGACAGTGCGCTGGCGCTGTTGAGCCAGACCTCGCTGCCGTCCTCCAGCACCAGGTGCCTGCGTTCGCCGACGGCGGTCGACTGGTCGGCCATGTACACCTTCATTGGCTGCCCCAACTGGGTCAGGGCCAGCACCGCCAGCCCGGCGGCCAGCGCAGCCCATCGCAAGGGTTTTGCACGGCGTTGGGGCGCTGGCGGCACGAAGGATTGCGCGGTGGCCGTCTGCGCTACCCCGTGCCACATCTGCTCGGCCAGCCGCGCCGCTGCTTCGTGCGCCGGGCTGCGCTGGCGCCACTGGCGAAACGCGGCATGATCCGACTCGCTGGCATTCCCCGACATCAGCATCACCCACTGCTCGATGGCCTGATCCTCCAGCTCGACAGGGGATGGTTGGGAAGGGTTGGGTCTAGTCATGATGAGGGGCTGCTGAAACCTTCAGAGGGGGCGTACCGGGCATTCTAAATAGATTCCGACTGACGTAGCCAATCGCGGCAGTGCCGCATGGCTTGCACAATGTACTTGCCCACCGTGCTTTCGGACACGTCCAGGCGTACGGCGATCTGTGCATGGGTCAAGCCTTCGAGGCGATTGAGCAGCAGTGCCAGGCGCGCCTTGCTGGGCAACTGGGCCAGGCTGCGGTCCAGTTGTTCGATCGCTTCGGCAGCCAGGAACTGCTTCTCGGGGGAGGCGAGGGGGTCGCAGACGTCCAGGTTGTCACTGACGTCGTCATGCAGCGCCGAGCGTCGCTGTTCCTGGCGCAGGCGGTCGATGGCAAGGTTGCTGGCAACGCGAAAGACAAAGGCACGCGGTTCGAGAATCTGCGCCGTATCGGACAGGCTGGCCAGTCGCAGGTAGGTGTCCTGGGCCACGTCCGCGGCCTTTTCCACATTGCCCATGCGCCGTGCAAGAAACGCCAGAAGGTCGGCGTAATGCTCCTGGAAGGCGCTGACCAGCGGGTTGACGGCGGAGGTTGGGGTGGACATCCATTGTGCTCGTGCGACGTAATGCGCAAGCTTATCTCAAATGAGAATGACTATCATAGATATGTTTTTTTACAGGTCAGGCCTTTTTCGCCGTGTGTGCATTCGCTGTTTGTCGAGGTGGGGGGTTCAGTTAAAGTAGGGCGCCTTTCAGCAGGCCGGGCGAGCTCCGGCCGCTGGCCGATGACGACCACTGCCAGAGACCTCATATGCAGGATGCAACCCCCGCCGCCGCGCCCTTGCTGGGCATTGACCTGGGCACCACCAACAGCCTGATCGCCGTATGGCAGCAAGGCCGTGCCCAACTGATCCCGAATGCCCTTGGCGAGGTGCTTACCCCCTCGGTGGTCAGTATCGATGACGACGGCAGCATCCTGGTGGGGCGCGCCGCCCGTTCGCGATTGACCACCCACCCCGATCGCAGCGTCGCGGCATTCAAGCGTTTCATGGGCAGCGAAAAGCGCCTGGAGCTGGGCGGGCAGGCATTCAGCCCCGAAGAGCTCTCGGCCCTGGTGCTGGGCTCGCTGAAGCACGACGCCGAGGCCTTTCTGGGCTGCGCGGTGCACGAGGCGGTGATTTCGGTGCCGGCCTATTTCAGCGATGAACAGCGCAAGCGCACCGTGTTCGCCGCCGAGCTGGCGGGTCTCAAGGTGCAGCGCCTGATCAACGAACCGACCGCCGCGGCCATGGCCTACGGCCTGCACGAGCAGAAATTCGAGCGCACCCTCATCTTCGACCTGGGGGGCGGTACCTTCGACGTCACTGTGCTCGAATACGCCCTGCCGCTGATCGAGGTGCATGCTTCCACCGGCGACAACTTTCTTGGCGGCGAAGACTTCACCGAAGCGCTGCTGCAGGCCTGCCTGAAGGACTGGGGCATGACCCTGTCCAGCGTCGAACCGCAGGCGCTGGCGAGCCTGTACGACAGCATCGAACTGCTCAAGTGCAAGCTGGGCGAAGGCCCGCAGACGGTCTACTGGAAGGGTGCCGGAGAGCCCCGCGAGTGGACCCTGGACGAGCTGGGCGCGCAGACGATCTGGGAGCCGCTGCTGGGCCGGGTGCGCGCGCCCATCGAGCAGGCCCTGCGCGACGCGCGGCTGAGCCCGCGCGACCTCGACAGCCTGGTGCTGGTGGGCGGTGCCACGCGCATGCCGGTGGTGCAGCAGATGGTGGCCAAGCTGTTCGGCCGCCTGCCGTACCGCCACCTCGACCCCGACACCATCGTCGCCCTGGGCGCTGCCAGCCAGGCGGCCTGCAAGGCCCGCGACTCGGCCATCGAAGAGCTGATCCTGACCGACGTATGCCCCTACACTCTGGGCATCGAGACCACCCGCGGCGCCAACATCAGCGGGGTATTCTCGCCGATCATCGAGCGCAACACGGTGATACCGACCTCGCGGGTGCAGCGCTTCTACACCTCCCACGAGCAGCAGAAGACCATCAACGTCGAGGTCTACCAGGGTGAGCGGCCGTGGGTGCGTGACAACATCTTCATCGACAGCTTCGTCGTCGAGCTAACCCCGATGGACAAGATCCAGTCACTGGACATCCGCTTCAGCTACGACATCAACGGCCTGCTCGAAGTCGACGTGACCCTGGTGGACACCGGCAAGCGCCACAGCCACAGCATCGACCGCAGCCCCACCGGGCTGGATGAAGAGGCGCGCCAGAACAGCCATCAGCGCCTGGCCGGGCTGAAGATCCACCCGCGCGATGCATTGCCCAACCGCACCCTGACGGCGCGCCTGGAGCGCGCCTGGATGCAGTGCCTGGGCGATGAGCGCGAGCAGATCGGCACCTGGCTGAGCGACTTCAGCCAGGTGCTGGCCACCCAGCAGTCCAGCCTGATCGCCAGCCAGCGCCAGCAGTTGAACGAGGCGCTGGACGCACTCAACCTCTAGCCGATCAGGCGCCGCAGCACAGCCTGCAGCCCGCCGCTGAGGGCGTCGGGGTCATGATGCTCCGGCGACACGCCCCAGCGGTTGGGCAGCACGTCGCCGGGCATCACCACCAGCACCAGCGGCAGGAACGGCAGTGCTACCGACAGCGCAGCCAGCAGCATCATCACCACGATCCCGTGGCCAATGTCGTGCAGCCGGCGCAGGCAGGTGCCGAACAGCAGGGCCAGGCCCAGGCCGATCTTGACCATGGCCTCGGGCGCATCGCTGGAGGTGATGGCAAGCACCAGGGTGACGAAGAACCACAACATCAGCTGGCCGACGAATGCGCCACGGCCCAGGCGCGTGTTCCAGCGCCAGAAGGCCCAGGGCGATACTGGCTGAAGATCGGCCTGGGCCAGCAGCAGGCGCTCGCACCAGGACAACACCGCGGTCAGCGCAAAGCGCAGGCCGATACCGGTGCTGGGGTCATCCTTGGCCTTTTGCAGCTGCTTGAGCACCTTGAGGCGCGGTACGCCGACACGGCCGTAGCGGATCAGGCCCTTGAGCGTATCCATGACCTGGTAGAACACCGCGCTGTCCATGCCGTAGGCATCGAGCTTCTCGCGCGGCGGCCGGCTCGGCTCGCCCTTGATCAAGCCGCTGCGAAAGGCTTCGAACCACGGCTCTTCACTGGAGATGTCGGCCATGGTGCGCAGCAGCACGCGGTGCTGTTCGGCATCCAGTGCCGGGTCGTGGTAGAGCACCGCCCAGAACAGCATCATGCCCAGCAGGTCGTCGGCGAAGGCCTCTTCGTCCTTCTGGTAGCTGGCCAGCAACGCCAGCGTGCTGGGCAGGCGCGCACTGCTCAGGGCCTGGTCCGGCGCGGGCAGGCTGTCGGCAATGGCTTTTTGCAGCGGGTCGCGGTTGTCCAGCCAGCCCAGCAGCCCATCGAGGTTGCCTTGTTCCTGAAGCAGGTTCAGCAGCAGGGTATGGACCTTTGCCAACGGATGGCCGGGTGGGCACTGCAGGGTGTCGAGCATGCTCGGCGTCACCAGCGCCAGCCAGCGTTGTGGCGCCTGGGCCAGGGCCAGCATGAACAGTGCCTGGCGGTGCCAGTGCCACAACTCGGCGCCGGCCGGGGCGGGAGGCAGCACCACGCCTGCGGCGCCCAGCTCGCATTGCATCTCCAGGCCGAACGGTACCGGCATCATGGCGCGCGGGCTGAAGGTCTCGTGCAGGCGGGCCAGGGTGCGCCCGTCGTAGGCGCGCAGGCGGCGCAGCCAGTCGCGGCACAGGGTGGTGGCGCCGTCCTTGAGCACGTCGGGCAGTTGTGGGTGCGGCGAGTTGCTGTTCAGGAACGCCTGGATCGCCAGGGGGATCGGCGCCTGTTGCAGCCAGGCCAGTTGCTGTTGGGCCTGGTAGCGCAAGCCGTCGAGGATCAGTTCATCGATCAGGTGGCTGCTTTTCGGTTCGTCGAGCACCTGTTGCAACAGCGCGGCGTCACCGCAGTGCAGGGCCCAGGCGTGACGGTACAGACGCTGCAGGGCCGGGTCCGGGTGTTCGTCGATCAGGCTGGCGAGCAGTTCCAGCTCACGCTCATCGGTGGCCCGCCAGTCGACGAACTGCCCCGCGATGCCGTCCAGTTCCAGGCGCGCGGCCTGGAACCAGCGCGTCAGGGTTTCCGGGCGCTGCGCCGGGCTGCCCAGGGTCTGTTCGTCTTCGCTCAGGTCGTCGGGCCAGGTGCGCACCGGTGCCAGGCGGTCGAAGGCCTGGATCATCAGCGGCAGGCGTTGCGGCTGGTGCGCGGTGCACAGGTCCAGCAGCTCGCGGGCGGCCACCGGGTGGCGGAATTCCAGCCACAGGCGGCTCCAGCACGACAGCGCTTCTTCTTCCTTGCCCAGCAGGCTGGCCTGGCAGGCCAGCTGGTACAGCGCGTCGACATCGTCGGGTTGTAGCGCCTGGCGTTCGACGCACAGCGCGTACAGGCTCGGGCTGGCCACCCCGGCCTGGCCGATCTGCAGCAGCAGGCGTTCGACCAGTGCGGCGTCCGGGGGCAGGGCGACCACGGTGTGTTCCCGGGCGAAAGCGGCCAGTTCGAACAGCGGGCGGTTGTTGTAGAGGTGGTCCAGGCTGCGCAGGTACCACAGGGTTTCCAACTGCGCGGCCGTAGACCAGTCGTTCATCAGGCGCATGTCGAACGGGTCGGGGGCGGCGAAGCGAGCCAGCAGCGTCTCGACTTCCTGCGCCTCTTCGAAGCCCAGGCGCAGCAACTGCTTGTCCCAGGCCAGGCGCTTGGCCAGCACCTGCACGCAGGCATTGGACAGCTGGCCGGCTTCTTCCAGGCGCCACAGCAGCTCCCAGCTGACGTCCTCGAGTTCTTCGAGGGGCAGTTGGTCGAGCTCACGCAAGTAGTCCTGCCAGGCATCGACGTTGTAGCGCCGGGCCGGGTCGGCGAGCATGCGGGCGAAGGTGGCGATGACCGGGTGCACGCGAGGCGGGCGCGGCGGGCGTTCTGCGTAGGCCTGTTCTTCGCCGGCGTCCTCGTCGTCTTCGTCATCGTCATCCGTGCGGGTGGCGAGCTTGAGCGCGTGCTCGTAGGCCTGGCGCAGCAGTTGGAAGCCCTGCGGGTCGGTTTCGGGGTGAAACTCCGGCAGGCGGGCGCGGTAGGCGCCGCGGATGACGTCCTGGTCCTTGGTGGGCTCGATGCCCAGCTTTATCCAGCAACTCATGACCAGGTGCCCTCCTCGAGCGAATCGGGCCGGGGCGGGTAGTCCAGTGGTAGGTCCCAGGGCAGGCTGGCGAACAGTGCCTTGCCGCGCTTGAGCATGTTCATGATGATGCAGCGGTTCCAGTGCTCGGCGCCCTGGCGGTCGATACGGTAGGGGTAGACGTCGTCGTCATGGCTGGAGCAGTTCCATAGCGATTTGCCGAACATGTAGCCGGCGATGTAGGTGTCCCAGCTGTTGTAGAAGTGGCGTGCGCGCAGGGCCAGGCGGCTGTGCAGCCAGAGGCTTTCGGGCTCGGTGATCAGGTTCTCGAACACCCCGGCGCGCAGCAGGTAGCCCATGCGGCCCAGGTCCCAGGCGCGGGTGCCGCCGAAGCCGCAATCGGCATAGGTGCGTGCGGCAAATTCATAGTTGGCGCGCTCGCGCGGGCCCAGCTCGTCAAGCAGTGCCTGCCATTGGCTGGGTTGGCGGCGAGGGTATTGCCAGTAGGCATCGTTGAGTTTTTCGGCGTGGCCGGTGTCGGCCATGCGCAGCATGTCGAGCAGCTCGCGGCGGTTGTTGATGCCCCACCATTTTTTCAGGTCCAGGTCCCCTTCGGCTTCGAAGTAACGGGGGGAGGTGAGGCTGGCGCCGTTGAGGGCGGCCATGGGTGCAGAAAGGGCGTACAGCCAGTGCTGTTCAATCTCTTCCATGAATAGAAGGCTCCGGGGTCGACGGGGAATGGGCGGGGTCGACCGTAATGGCGCGGATTGTAGAGAGGCGGGGCGGGTGGGGCAATTGGATCCAGATTTTTTCGGCAGTGGTGTCTACCGGTGCTGGTTTTTCTTGCTCTTGCTCTTGCTCTTGCTCTTGCTCTTGCTCTTGCTCTTGCTCTTGCTGGTGCTGTTGCTGTTGCTTTTGATCTTTCCGTCCTTCAGGAGGCCGAATGGAGCCTGCGTGTAGTGGGGTGTAGGGCCATGGATGGCCCGGAAAGTGCCGACGGGCAGGGATGCCCGTACGGCGCGGCCCCACGGAGCGTGGGTGGAATGAGGGGACCCGTAGCGAAGCGTAGGGCCGGATGCTGGACGGAGCGGTTTTGCTTACTTTTTCCAAGAAAAAAGTAAGCCGCTGTAAGAGCGGAAGGGGGCCTCGGCGTCTCTGTCCATGCTGGATAAGCTCGAAAATCGAGCAACCGTCGCTCCCCGGGAAGGGGGCCGAGAGATTATCCGGCACGGGCGGCGATTCAAGCCCCCCTGAAGAACCGGAACATCAAAAGCACGATCAGCAGTGCGATGGTGAGCCAGTCACCCGACCATGCCCCGCTCTTCCTCACGCAAGGTCAATACCTCGACCCCCTGCGCCGTCACTGCCACCGTATGCTCCCACTGTGCTGACAGGCTGCGGTCCCGGGTGATCACCGTCCACCCGTCCTTGAGCGTACGCACCCCACGCCCGCCTTGGTTGATCATCGGCTCGATGGTGAACACCATGCCCGGCTTGAGCACCAGCCCGCTGTTGCGGTGTCCGTAGTGCAGCACCTGCGGCGCCTCGTGCATCTGCCTGCCGATGCCGTGCCCGCAGTACTCACGCACCACGTTGTAACCCGCGCCCTCGGCAAGCCGCTGTATCGCATGCCCCACATCACCCAGCGTGGCCCCGGGCCGCACCTGGCGAATGCCCGCCCACAACGCCGCATAGGTGGTATCGACCAATTGCCGCGCCTCGTCGGCAATGGCGCCCACCGCATACATCTTCGACGAGTCGGCAATGTAACCACCCTGTTCCAGGGTGATGTCCACATTGATGATCGACCCCGCCTTCAGCACCTCGTCGGCACTTGGCACGCCGTGGCACACCACATGGTCGACGGAGGTGTTGAGCGAATACTTGAACCCGTACTGCCCCTTGCTGGCCGGACGCGCCTTGAGCACATCGACGATGTACGCCTCGGCACGGTCGTTGATCTGCAAGGTGCTGACCCCTGGCGCGACAAAGCCGTCCAGGTGCTCGAACACCCGCGTCAACAATTGCCCGGCGGTACGCATCAAGGCCAGTTGCTGCAGGTTCTTCAGGATCACCTCGCTCATGCGATCAGCTCCCTGAGGCTGGCCTGCTCCTGGCGCAGCAACTGGCGCAACAGTTCCTGGTAGGTCATGTGCGGGTTGAGCTCGGCCAGCATGCCGATGCGAATCCAGTACTCGGCCTGCGCGTTGATCGAGCGCGACACCGCGCCGCTGGCAATGCGCAGGTCTTCATGCAGCGCGTCATCGATCTTGACGATACCCATTTTAATACTCACTCTGTATACGAAACGTATATATAGCATATAGCCGGTGTGTTGTTCGAGGCCGGCGCCGCAAAGGGGCTGCGGTTGCGATAAACTCCGGCCATGAACCTCGATACCCGCATCAAGTTCCGCCACCTGCTGTGCTTTCTCGAAATCGCCCGTCAAGGCAGTTTCGCCAAGGCCGCCGACGCCGTGGCCATCAGCCAGCCGGCGATTTCCAAGACCCTCAAGGAGCTCGAAGAACTGCTGCAGACGCGATTGTTCGAGCGCGGCAAGCAGGGTGTCGAGCTGACTGCGGCCGGGGTGCGCTTCATGCGCTACGCCGGCCCGTGCGTACAGGCCCTGCGCGAAGGGGTGAGTACCCTTCGCGGCGAGGAACACGCGCCGCCGCAGGTGAAGATCGGCGTGCTCTCGACCGTCGAAAGCCTGCTCATCCCCGAAGTGATCTGCCGCCTGCACCAGCGCCACCCGGCCCTGGTGGTCAGCGTTGCCACCGGCCCCAGTGCGCACCTGCTGGCGCAGCTGCATGTGGGGGAGCTGGACCTGGTGATCGGGCGCATGACCGACAGCCCGCAGATCCAGGGCCTGCTGTTCGAGCACCTGTACAGCGAGTCGATGTCGCTGGTGGTGCGCCCCGGCCACCCGTTGCTGGCACGCAGCCCGATCGAGCGCAACCAGGTGGGCCAGTACCCGCTGGTACTGCCCCTGGCCGGCACCACCATTCGCAAGCATGCCGACAGCCTGTTCGTGCAATGCGCCATCGAACAACCGCAGCAACGTCTGGAAACGCTTTCCCCGGCACTGAGCCGGCGCTATGTGCTGGGCAGCGATGCGGTGTGGGTGGCCCCGCGTGATGCGGTGCGGGTCGACCTGCAGCGGGGCGAGCTGTGCGAGCTCGACCTGGGCGTGCGCGAACCCGGTGGCTCGGTGGGTATCTGCAGCAATGCCGCGCTGCCACAGGCCCTGCCGGCCCAGTGGTTGTGCCAGGTGCTGCGCGAAGTGGCGGGGCAGTACCGCGAAGGACACTACCCGTAGATTTCATCCAGATCCGGGGCGTTGGCTGCAATACTGGCCACTGGCTTATCGGCTGCATGAAGAAGCCTTCACCTGGCTGAACTTCTCGACCTTTTGTCGCTCTCATGCCGGTAGCCATTGGTCGTGGCCGCCTGATAAGCTCGCGGCTTTACTCGATTGCCCTTTTGGCGCATGAACAAGGAAATAGCATGAAACAGCATCGGTTGGCGGCTGCGGTTGCCCTGGTTAGCCTGGTACTGGCGGGTTGCGATTCGCAGACCAGCGTCGAGCTGAAGACCCCGGCACAGAAAGCTTCCTACGGTATCGGCCTGAACATGGGCAAGAGCCTGGCACAGGAAGGCATGGACGATCTCGACTCCAAGGCCGTGGCCCAGGGCATCGAGGACGCTGTCGGCAAGAAGGAACAGAAGATCAAGGACGAAGACCTGGTCGAAGCCTTCGCCGCGCTGCAGAAGCGTGCTGAAGAACGCCTGGTCAAGATGAGCGAAGAGTCGGCCGCCGCCGGCAAGAAGTTCCTTGAAGAAAACGGCAAGAAGGACGGCGTGGTCACCACCGCGTCGGGCCTGCAGTACCAGATCGTGAAGAAGGCCGAAGGCGCCCAGCCCAAGCCTACCGACGTGGTCACTGTTCACTACGAAGGCAAGCTGATCGACGGCAAGGTGTTCGACAGCTCCGTCGAGCGCGGCAGCCCGATCGACCTGCCGGTCAGCGGCGTGATTCCGGGTTGGGTCGAAGGCCTGCAACTGATGCACGTGGGCGAGAAGGTCAAGCTGTTCATCCCGGCTGACCTGGCCTATGGCGCACAGAGCCCTAGCCCGATGATCCCGGCCAACTCGGTACTGGTGTTCGATCTGGAACTGATCGCCATCAAGGACCCGGCCAAGGCAGCAGAAGACGCTGCTGAGAAGTAAGCGTCCCGCTGTGTGCACAACGCCCCGTCTCGACGGGGCGTTGTCGTTTATGGATCGGGCTGAACCGTGGGAGCGATCTGACGTCACACCTTGGTGGCGTGCGCAACTGTGACGGCTTTCGCAAAGTGACCGCGTAATGAAACAGGTGTGTAAAAAACGCCCGATTTGACCCAGGCCCTTGCCTGGCGGGCACGCCGAGCCTGAAAATGGCCTCTGTTCACAAGGTTATCCACAAATACTGTGGATAACCTTCCCGGCCCTGCCGTTGGAGGTGGTATGAAAGCACCCTGGAATTTTGCCCGTTTCCTGCCGCTGGCCGAGCGCCTGTTGAGCCGGGGGCGCCTGCCAGCGCTGATCTTCGCCGTGGCGCGCAAGGGCCCGAGCCTGGGCAAGCTCAAGGATGACGTACGCCTGCTGCAGGCGCTGTGCGTGGCGTGGTGGCGTGGCGAGTACCGTGCCATCAGCTCAAGGGCGCTACTGACCATCGTCGCCGGCCTGCTGTACTTTGTCAGCCCGCTGGACGCGATCCCGGACTGGCTGCCCGGCATCGGCCTGCTCGACGATCTCGCCGTACTGGCCTGGGTGCTGAAGACGTTCGACAGCGAGCTGGCGGCTTTTCGCGCCTGGCGCAATCGTCAGTCTCCCGAGAAACTGCGCGTGGTCGAGCGCCTGCCCGACACCCCCGAAGCGTTGCGCCTGGAGCAGGGAAAGCGCTAAATCCGGTTACACCCTGCAATACTGCGCCGGCTGGTACTATATTTGGCATAAGCGCTATACCGAGCGATTACATGCGCAGGTTCTTACAAGGGGGTTGTAATGGGTATTCAGGTTATCAGCCGAGACGGTCAACCCGAGTACGCGGTCGTGCCCTGGGAGCACTATCAAGCGTTGTTGAAGGCGGCAGGTCAACCGGCCGCCACGGCGCAGCCGGCAGGCGTCAACGCCAGCGCCGCTGCACCCACGCCGGCCAGCCTGCCCACATTGAGCGAGCTGGCCGCCTTGCGTGAGGCCAAGGGCCTGGCTGCCGAGCAGCTGGCGCGCAAGGTGGGCATCAGTCCGGTGTACCTGGCGCTGATTGAAAGCGGTGAGCGCGAGCCGGATGCCGCGATCCGCCGCAGCCTGGCCTGGGAGCTGGGCGTGGCAGGCTGGAGCGAGCCGTCGTGAGCGGCGTGCGGATCAGTCGTCAGCAATGGGAGGGGCTGCTGGGCGAGCTGGACGTGGCACGCCGGCAACGCCACCTGCTGACCTACCGCGCCTTGCTCGAACGCCTGGAGCTGCCAAGCCCGGCGATGCAGACCCTGACCGCCGCGCTTGAGTACCTGGCGGTGATCGATGCACGCGCCGAGCAGCCACTGCGCAGCTCGCTGGTGATCAGCCAGGGGGCCAGCCGTTTGCCACGTACCGGCTTTTTCGAATGCGTCGAGCGCCTGGGGCGGTTTTCCGGGCCATCGGACGGCATGGCCGCAGCATCCTGGCATGCCTCGGAAGTGGTACGGGTATTCGAGTACAGCTATCCCGAACAGGCCTGAGGCGCCAGCGCCGTATCGATCAGGTACAGGCTGTGCCCGGGCACATCCTTGGCATGGTGCTTGGCCTGGGAGGCGAGGTCGGCCAGTTGGCCGGCATCCAGTTGCGCGCAGGTATGTGCATGCAGTTGCACCACACCGATCGAGAGTGACAGCAACGGGAATTCCTGGCGCTGGCCCAGGCGGTTGTGCGCGATGAAGCACCCGGCCTCCAGGTGCTCGGTGCGGTAGAAGCGCCGACAGGCATTCTGAAAGTCGTCCAGCAGCACGTTCAGGCGCTGCTCCCAATCCTTCGAACCCAGTACCAGCATGAAGTCGTCGCCACCGATATGGCCGACAAAGTCCCGGCTGGGGTCGACCCGTTCGCTCAGGCACTGGGCCAGGCTCAACAGCACTTCGTCGCCCTTGGCATAGCCATAGATGTCGTTGAAGGGCTTGAAGCTGTCGATGTCCACATAGCAGATCGCTGCCTCGCGCTGTTGCTGCAGCAAGCGGGTCAGGCATTGCTGGATCGGCACGTTGCCCGGCAACAGGGTCAGCGGGTTGGCATAGCGGGCCTGCTGCAGCTTCTGTTCGGTGATCAGCTTGAGCACGTCGATCACCCGCCCCAGGCCCAGGTAGCGACCGTTCTGGGTAATGATGAAGTCTTCCTCGATGCGCTGGCGCGCGCGGCTGGTCAGCAGGCGGCTGACCTTCTGCAGCGACTGGTTGAGCTCCACCGCCAGAAAGTCCTCGTTCATCAGCCGGCTGATCGGCTTGCGCGCATATAGGTCGGTGGCGAACGGCTTGAGCAGCGCGTCGGACAGCGAATGGCGGTGCACGATGCCGCAGGGGCGCTGGGCATGGTCGAGAACAGCCAGCGAGTTGAGGTTGGCCTGGCGGCGAAACAGCGCCAGTACCTCCAGGGTCGCCGTATCGCCACTCACGGCCGGTTGCTCGTTGAGCAGCGCACTCAGATCGCGGCCGTCCTCACCCAGCACCACCGCGCCACTGTGCGTCGCTGACGGCAGCATGGCGGTAGCGTCGCGGGGCGGTTGCTCCTGCGGCCGGCACAGCAGGTAGCCCTGTACCAGGTCGACCCCCATCTCGGTGAGCACCGCCAGCTCCTCGGCCAGCTCGATGCCCTCGGCAATCACCTTGGCCCGCGACGCCTTGGCGATCTGCAGGATCGAGCCGACGAACTCGCGCTTGACCGCATCCTGGTGAATGCCGTCGATGAAATGCCGGTCGATCTTGACGTAGTCCGGGCGCAGTTCCGACCACAGGCGCAGGCTGGAATAGCCGGCGCCCAGGTCGTCCAGGGCAATCGAAAAGCCCATGTCGCGGTAGTGGTGCAGGGCGTTGAACAGCAGTTGGAAGTCGTCGGTGGGGGTTTGTTCGGTCAACTCGATGACCACCCGGCTGGGTGGGATGCCCAGGCTCTGCAGCAGCTTGAGCGTGCGCCCGGACTGGTATTGCGGCTCGAGCAACGACTCGGGCGACACGTTGAGGAACAGCTTGCCTTCCAGTTGCTGCTGGCTGAAACGCCGGCACGCGCTTTCGCGGCAGGCCACCTCCAGTTCGGTCAGGCGGCCGGCATGGCGGGCCACGGCGAACAGGTTGATGGGGGAGTGCAGCGGGCTGTTGGACGGGCCGCGGCTGAGGGCTTCATAACCGAGGATGCGTCGCTCGGACAGGCAGACGATGGGTTGGAACAGGCTGTGCAAGCCGCTTTGAGCCAGGATGGAGCTCAACGCGCTGAGCTGTTCGGTCACGGTCATGGCAGGGCTACCTTGAAAAAAAGGGACTGGGGCCATCGGCGCCCAGTCCCTTATTTCACGACAGAATGATGACTGTTTGATGACCCGAAAAGGGCACCGTCACATTATTTTGCCATTATCGTTTCAGTGCTTGGCCACCGAGGAATTCAGCCCCAGGTAGTCCAGCAGGATGCGCCCGGTTTCGGCGAGGTACGCGTCATCTTCCGGCTTGGTGTCATCCGGCTCGACCGGCAGAGCGTCTTCGTCTTCCTTCTTCAGTTCCTTGAGCGGCTCTTCGCCCTTGGCCTTGCGCCGGATGTTTTCCAGCGCCAGCTGCTTGCCTTCGATGTCGGCATGGCGAGCACGGCGTTCCACCTCGTTGAGGCTGACGGTCTTCTCGTTCATCAACTGCTGGGTCAGGGCCAGGCGATCGCGAATGTAGACGAACTCCGGGTCCTTGGCGCTGCGGTTTTCGTGGCGTGCCTTGAGTTGCGCAAGGAACGGCTTGAACGGGTCGACGGCCGGCTTGATGGCCGGGCGGATGGTGTCCCACGGCATGGCTTCAGGCAGGGCGCTCTCGCCGATCTCCTTGGTGTCGATGATCGACGGGTAGTCGATGTCCGGCAACACGCCCTGGTGCTGGGTGCTCTGCCCGGAAACCCGGTAGAACTTGGCCAGGGTCAGCTTGAGCTCGCCGTGGTTGAGCGGCTGGATGGTCTGCACGGTGCCTTTGCCGAAGGTCTGGCCACCGATGATCAGGGCACGGTGGTAGTCCTGCATGGCGCCGGCGAAAATCTCCGAGGCTGAGGCCGACAGGCGATTGACCAGCAGCGCCAGCGGGCCCTTGTAGAAGGCACCGGTGTTTTCGTCTTCGAGCACGTCGACACGGCCGTCGGCGTTGCGTACCAGCACGGTGGGGCCCTTGTCGATGAACAGGCTGGTCAGCTCGGTGGCTTCCTGCAGGGAGCCGCCGCCGTTGTTGCGCAGGTCGATGACCACGCCGTCGACCTTTTCCTTCTGCAGTTCGGTGAGCAGTTTCTTCACGTCACGGGTGGTGGACTTGTACTCCGGATCCCCGGCGCGGAACGCCTTGAAGTCGAGGTAGAAGGCCGGGATCTCGATGATGCCCAGCTTGTAGTCGCGTCCGTCCTGCTTGAGCTTGAGCACCGACTTCTTGGCGGCCTGTTCTTCGAGCTTGACCGCTTCGCGGGTGATCGAGACGATCTTGCTGGTCTGGTCGTTAGGCGCGTTGCTGGCCGGGATGACCTCCAGGCGCACCACGGAGCCCTTCGGGCCGCGGATCAGCTTGACCACTTCGTCCAGGCGCCAGCCGATCACGTCGACCATTTCCTTGTCGCCCTGGGCAACGCCGATGATCTTGTCGGCCGGGGCCACCTGCTTGGTCTTGGCGGCAGGGCCAGCCGGCACCAGGCGCACGATCTTGACCTGGTCGTTGTCGCTTTGCAGCACCGCGCCGATACCTTCGAGCGACAGGCTCATGTTGATGTCGAAGTTCTCGGCGTTGTCCGGCGACAGGTAGTTGGTGTGCGGGTCGTACGACTGGGCGAAGGTGTTGATGTAGGCCTGGAAGATATCTTCGGCGCGGGTCTGGTCCAGGCGCGCGAGCTGGTTCTTGTAGCGCTTGGTCAGCAGTTCCTGGATGGCCTTGGGTTCCTTGCCGGCGATCTTCAGGCGCAGCACCTCGTCCTTGACGCGTTTGCGCCACAGGTCGTCGAGCTCGGCCTGGTTCTGCAGCCACGGAGCGTCCTTGCGGTCGACCAGCAGGGTTTCCTGGGTGGTGAAGTCGATCTTGTCGACGCCCTTGTTCAGCTCGGCCAGGGCGAAGTCCAGGCGCGATTTCACGCGATCCAGATAACGTTTGTAGATGGTGAAGCCCGGGTCCAGGTTGCCGCTCTTGAGGAAGTCGTCGAACTGCGTCTTCCACTTGTCGAACTCGGCAATATCGCTGGCCATGAAGTAACTGCGCGAGGGATCGAGCAGTTTGATGTAACTGTCGTAGATGATGACCGAGCGCGCATCATTGAGTGGCGGCTTGCTGTAGTGGTGGCGCTTGAGCAACTCGACCACGTTCAGGCTGGCGACCACTTCATCGCGGTCTGGTTGCAACTTGTCCCAACTGTTGGCGGCCGAAGCGGCGCCGGCCAGCGGCAAGCTGCCAAGGCCGATCATCAGGGCGAGGGCAGTGCTGGGCAGGAGATGCTTCATGCTGATTCGACGTAGGGGCAATTGATCACGCATATTAGGCCGTCTTTGAATTCGCCGGTTCCATGGAGCCGGACGCATAATGCAAAAAGCCTGGTGCCAAGGCAGCCAGGCTCAGTCATGACTCAACTATGGAGGCACTGTGAAGGCATTGCAAGGCGTTGACGGACATGTGGAGTGGGTTGAGACGACAAGTCCAACTTGCGATGTAGGTCAAGTACGCATCCGCGTGGCAGCGGCCGGGCTCAATCGCGCCGACCTGTTGCAGCGTGCCGGATTGTACCCGCCGCCACCGGGCGCCAGCGAGTTCCTGGGCCTGGAATGTGCCGGGGTGATCAGCGAAGTGGGAGCCGGGGTGTCCTGGCAGGTGGGCGACCGGGTATGCGCACTGCTGGCCGGTGGCGGCATGGCCGAAGAGGTGGTGGTCGATGCGCGCCACGTGCTGCCGGTGCCCGAGGGCCTGAGCCTGCAGCAGGCGGCTGCGATCCCGGAGGTATACGCCACGGCCTGGCTCAACCTGTTCCAGCTGGGCGGCCTCAAGCCGGGCGAGAAAGTGTTGCTGCACGCCGGCGCCAGCGGCGTGGGGTCGGCGGCCATCCAGCTGTGCAAGGCGTTCGGCAGCCCCAGCTGGGTCAGCGTGGGCTCGGCCGAGCGGCTGGCCTATTGTCAGGCGCTGGGCGCCAGCGGTGGCGTGGTGCGCGGTGACGATATAGAGGCGCTGAACGACTTCGCCCCGTTCGATGTGATCCTGGACCCGGTGGGGGCCAACTATGCGGCGCTCAACCTCAAGCTGCTGGCCCGTGACGGGCGCTGGGTGATCATCGGCCTGATGGGCGGGCGCAAGGCCGAGCTGGACCTGGCCCAGGTACTGGCCAAGCGGGTGCAGGTGACCGGCTCGACCCTGCGCAATCGCGATGACCAGTTCAAGGCCGACCTGCTCAGTGACCTGGGCCAACAGGTGTGGCCGCTGTTCGCCGAAGGGCGCTTGAAGCCGCAACTGGTAGGCAGCTATGCGGTGAAGGACGCCGAGGCGGCGTATGCCGAACTGGCGGGCAACCAGGTATCGGGCAAGTTGGTGCTGGTGATCGACGACAGCCTGGTATAGGGCCCTGTTCGCCGGCAAGGCCGACTCCTGCAGGAGCCGACCTTGCCGGCGAACTTTTTTCAGGCCCAGGCCAGAATCGGCCAGCCATTCTTCTCGGCATGCTCGCGCAGCACCGGGTCCGGGTTCACCACATACGGGTGGTCAACCTTCAGCAGCAACGGCAGGTCATTGCGCGAATCGGAATAGAAGCTTGCGCCTTCCAGGTTCTCTTCCTGCTGGTCCAGCCACTCCAGCAAGCGGGTGATCTTGCCTTCGCGGTAGGTCAGGGTGCCCACGGTCTTGCCGGTGTAGAACCCTTTTTCCACTTCCAGCTCGATGCCCAGGTACTCGTCGATCCCCAGGCGCGCGGCAATCGGTCCCACCAGATGCACACCCGAGGCCGAGATCACCAGAATTCGATCCCCCGCCTTGCGGTGCTCGGCAATGGTGCGGGTGGCCTCACTGAAGATGATCGGCTCGATGAAGTCTTCCACCCACGGCTCGACCAGATGATCGACTTCCTCTGGTGTGCGCCCGATCAGCGGCTCCAGGCTGAACGCCATGTAGTCTTCCATCGCCAGGTGCCCCTTGCCGTAGGCCTCCATCAGCTCACGGTCCCTGCGCAGGAACGACTCACCGTCCACCCAGCCCAGGCGCACCATCTGCTCGCTCCACAGCGAGGCGCAGTCGCCGTGGATCAGGGTTTCATCCAGATCGAAAATCGCTAAAGCCATAACAACAAAACTCCTGTTCGGCCCTCAGGCAACTTCGCAGAGGGCGGTGGGATCGATGGACAAGGATACCCGCTCGCCGTCCGCATGCAGATCGGCGGCTGAACGATTGAGCACATCCACCACCAGCTCCACACCACGCGCTTCGATGCGGTAGCGGATCACGTTGCCCAGCAGGCTGTGACTGCGCACCAGGCCTTCGCGTTCGCCTTCCAGGCTCAACGCGATGGCTTCGGGGCGGATTGCCAGGCGGCTGTTCACCGTACGTTGCAGCAGGCGGCTGGCACTCTGGGCATCGAGCAGGTTGTAGTTGCCGATGAAGCCGGCCGCGAAGGCATCCACAGGTGCGGTGTACAGCGATTCGGCATCGCCGCTCTGCACGATGCGGCCCTGGTTCATCAGGAAGATGCGGTCGGACATGGTCAGCGCCTCTTCCTGGTCATGGGTGACGAAGATGGTGGTCAGGCCCAGCTCGCGCTGGATCTGGCGGATCTGTTCGCGCAGGTGCTTGCGGATGCGTGCATCCAGAGCCGACAGCGGCTCGTCCAGCAGCAACAGGCGCGGGCGGGTCACCAGCGAGCGGGCCAGGGCCACGCGCTGGCACTGGCCGCCGGAGAGCTGGTGCGGGTAGCGGCTGGCAAAGTCCTGCAACTCGACCATGCGCAGCGCCTCGAGTACCCGTGGGCGGCTGTCTTGGCCCTTGATCTTCTGCATGCGCAGGCCGAAGGCGACGTTCTGCTCCACGCTCATGTTGGGGAACAGCGCGTAGCTCTGGAACACCATGCCGATGCCGCGCTTTTGCGGGCTCTGCGGTACCAGGTCCTGCCCGTCGAGCAGGATCCTGCCACTGTCTACAGCGGTCAGGCCGGCGATGCAGCGCAGCAGGGTGGACTTGCCGCAGCCGGAGGGGCCGAGCAGGGTGACGAACTCACCGCGGCCGATCTCGCAGTTGATGTCGTTGAACACCGCGCTGGCGCCGTAGCTTTTTTGCAGGTTCTGGATGCTGACGAAGCTCATTTCAGGTCTTGTCCTTGTTCAGGCGGTTGGCTGCCCAGGTCAGCACCAGCACGAAGAGGAAATAGGAAATCACCAGCGCGCTGTTGAAGTGCCCGCTGCTGTTGCGCATGTTGTTCAGGTACACCTGCAGCGTCTCGTAGCGGGTGCCCACCAGCAGGTTGGCAAACACGAACTCGCCGAACAGGAACGAGAACGACAGCAGCAGCGCCACCATCAGGCCCTTGCGCAGGTTGGGCAGCACCACCAGAAACGCGGCCTGCCAGGTGTTGGCCCCCAGCAACTGGGCGGCATCCATCAGGTCGCGCAGGTTGATCGCCTGCAGGTTGTTGGTGATGGCGCGGTACATGAAGGGCAGGGCCACGGTGAAATAGCAGCCGATCAAAATCCACGGCGTGCCGACCATAGCCATCGGCCCCGAGCCATACAGCTGCAGCAGCCCCACCGACGACACCACCGGCGGCACCGCGAAGGGCAGCAGGATGAGGATGTTCATCAGTGCGTCGAGCCTGGGGAAGTGGTAGTGCACCACGAACAGCAGCGGCAGGATCAGCAGCACCGACAGTACCAGCGCGCCCACGCACACCAGCAGCGACTGGCCGAAGGCGGCCAGAAAACGCGGCTCGCTCCACAGCGCCAGGTACCACTTGAAGGTCAGCCCGCTGGGCAGCAGGCTGGCCGACCAGCTGGTGGACAACGAATAGAGCAGGGTGCCGGCCAGCGGCAGCAGCAGGATCACGAACAGCACGTACACCACCACGCGGTGGTAGAGCCCGGCCGGGCCCGATTCAGCGCGAGACATGGTAGCTCCTCTTCAACAGCCACTGGTGCACCAGCGTGACCAGGGTCATCAGCCCCACCAGGATCATCGCCAGCGCGCTGGCCAGGTTCGGGTTCAGCGAGATGTCGCCGGACACCAGCGCGGCGATGCGGATCGGCAGCACGTTGAAGTTGCCGGTGGTCAGCGCGTAAACCGTGGCGTAGGCGCCCAGTGCGTTGGCCAGCAGGATCACGAAGGTGCCCAGCAGCGCCGGGGTCAGCACCGGCAGGCCGATCAGGCGCCAGTAATCCCAGGCGCTGGCGCCCAGCAGGGCGGCCGATTCGCGCCAGTCTTCGCGCAGGGCGTCGAACGCCGGGTACAGCAGCAGTACGCCCAGCGGGATCTGGAAGTAGGTATAGAGGATGATCAGCCCGGTCTTGGAGTAGAGGTTGAAGTCCTCGATGATCCCGGCCTGCTTGAGCAGCAGGGTCAGCGCGCCGTTGAAGCCGAGCAGGATGATGAAGGCGAAGGCCAGCGGCACGCCGGAGAAGTTGCTGGTCATGTTGGCGAAGGCGTTGACGAAGTCGCGCAGGCGCGAGTCCACCTTGCGCAGCGAATAGCTGCCCAGGATGGCGATCAGGATGCCGAACAGACTCGACCAGAAGCTGATCTCCAGGCTGTGCTGGATGGCCTGGCGGTAGAACTTCGAGCCCAGCACCTTGCTGAAATTGTCCAGGCCCCAGCCGCTTTCGGCCTGCAGGCTGTGCACGGCCACCCAGGTCAGCGGGGCGATCTGGAAGATGATGAAAAATACCGCGAAGGGCAGCAGGCACAACAGCGCCAGCCATTTGCCACGGGTGATCGAGTTCACGAGAGCAACTCCCGGCATACCGGCTTGTCGTGGGGGATGCCGAGCAGTTCGCATACGGTGCCGCACAGTTCGGTCTGCAGGGGCTTGGCGGCCGGGTCGAGGCTGAACCGGTCGCCGAACACGAACAGCGGCACTTCGCGCTCCTCGGGCAACACGCCGTTGTGCGAGCGGTCGTTGTTCATGCCGTGGTCGGCGGTGATCAACACCTGGTAGCCGTCCTGCAGCCAGGTGCTGAGGTAGTCGGCCAGCAGGATATCGGCGCTGCGTGCGCTGTTGCGGTACTGGCTGCTGTCCAGGCCATGCTTGTGCCCGGCATCGTCGATGTTCATCGGATGCACCAGCAGGAAGTCCGGTGCGTGCTTGCGCCGCAGGTACTCGGCGTCGGCGAACAGGTGCGAGTCGGGGTAGTGGTCGGCGTAGTAGAACAGGCCATGCTGGATCGGCAGTTTCGGCGCATGGGTGTGGCGGTCACGCAGCGGTTCGAAAGGGGAGCGGTTGTACAGCTCGCTGACCCAGTGGTAGGCCGCGGCGGCGGTGCTCAGCCCGGCGTCGCGGGCGTAGTGGAAAATGCTGCGTTGGGTGGACAGGCGCGTGACGTTGTTGTGCACGATGCCGCTGTCGATCGGCGGCACACCGGTGAGGATGCATTCGTAGAGTGGTCGCGACAGTGCCGGCAGTTCGCATTCCAGGCGGTACAGGGCGGCGCGGTCTGCTTCTACATAGGCATGCAGGTGGCCCATGGCGTGGTGGGCCACCTGGTGGTTGAGGCCGTCGAGGATGACGAGGATGACGTTGTGGTTCATGGGTGGCTCCGGTGACAGCGATGACCACATCGCGGGTCAAGCCCGCTCCTTGTGGGAGCGGGCCTGACCCGCGATGGTTTCACTCCATCTCGATGATGACCTGCTCCTGCCACTTCTGCGGCAGGGCCTTGGAGGTGGCTTCCCATGCCGCTGCATCCTTGATCGGCTGCGCCGGCGCGTACTGCTCGTTGGGCAGCAGCTTGGCCTGCACGTCCGCCGGCAGCTTCAGGTGCTCGGCACGAATCGGCCGCGCATGGCCGATGGCCAGGTTGGTCTGCCCGGCATCGCTGAAGATGTATTCACGGGTCAGCTTGGCGGCGTTCGGATGCTTGGCGTACTTGTTGATGATGGTGGTGTAGCCGGACATCACCGAGCCGTCGGACGGGATCAGCACCTCGAAGCGTTTCGGGTCGATCTGCTCGCGGTAGCTCAGGCCGTTGAAGTCCCACACCACGCCGACCTCGATCTCGCCCTTCTCAAGGGTCTGGATGGTCGGGTTGGCCAGCGACAGGCGCTTCTGCTGGGCCAGCTTGGTGAACAGTTGCAGGCCCGGCTCGATGTTGGACTCGTCGCCCTTGTAGGCAATGGCTGCAGCCAGTACGCCGTTGGCCGCCTGGGCAGCGGTGCCGACGTCACCGATGGCGACCTTGTACTTGCCCTTTTCCAGGTCGTGCCAGGTCTTGGGAATGTCTTCTTCCTTGACCAGCTGCTTGTTGATGATGAAGGCGATGGTGCCGGTATAGGCCAGTGCCCAGTGTCCGTCCTGGTCCTTGGCCCAGGTCGGTATCTGCTCCCAGGTGCTGGGCTTGTACGGCTGGGTCACGCCCTTGGCCAGCGCAATGGGGCCGAAGGCGGCGCCGACGTCGCCGATATCGGCGCTGGCGTTGTCTTTCTCGGCATCGAACTTGGCCACTTCCTGGGCCGAGCTCATGTCGGTGTCCATGTGCTTGAGGCCGTACTTGCTTGCCAGGTCCGCCCAGGTGCCCTTCCAGTTGGCCCAGGCATCGGGCATGCCGACGCTGTTGACGACGCCTTCCTTGCGGGCGGCGTCCTCGAGGGCCTTGAGGTCGGTGTCCGCGGCCATGGCCGAGGTGCACAGGGCAATACTGGTGCCTAACAGTGAGGCCAGAAAAAGCTGTTTCATCCGAAGCTCCTTGATGGGTGCCGTGCAAAACGCTGAGAGGGTTTCGATTCGGTTGGTCTAGGTCAGCAATACCCGAGCCAAGGTAGGCCGGTTGCATGACAGTTTGATGTCGAAGGCGCCGCGCCAGGTGTGTGCAGCGGCCCTGAAAATAGAGCGTAGACCAGTTTCAAGTGCTTGATCCGCAACGCCTTGACCGCGCTCGACCGGGCCTGTGCGTGACCGTCCGGCGCACTGTCATGTGCCGTTCATGTGGATTGCCTAGGCTTTGGTTACTCCGCCCGGCCATCGTCGCTGCGCCGTTCTGGCACACGCACCAGGCTGGACTAGTCCAGATAGGTAACCCTTGATGCATCGACTGCCCACGCGTGCAGTAACAGCCATATGCAATGCCCTGCAAGAGCAGATCGAGCATGGCCTGCTGGCGCCCGGCTGCAAGTTGCCGGCCGAACGCAAGCTCAGCGAGGTGTTCGATACCACGCGCATCACCCTGCGCGAGGCGCTGGTGCAACTGGAGGCTTGCGGGCTGATCTACCGCGAGGAACGCCGTGGCTGGTTCGTGGCGCCCCAGCGCCTGAGCTATGACCTGATCGAGCGCAGCCACTTCCATGCCATGGTGCGCGACCAGGGTCGACAGCCGGCTACCGAACTGTTGTCGGCCCGGCTGCAGCCGGCGCCGGCGGCGATCTGTGCGCGCCTGCAATTGCCGGCGCTGTCCAGCGTGATCCAGATCTGCCGCCTGCGGCGTATCGATGGGCGCGCGGTGCTCTATGCCGAGCACTACCTCAACCCCGAGTACTTTGCCGGGATTCTGGATTTCGACCTGAGCCAGTCGCTGACCGAGCTGTACGCGCTGCACTACGGCATCGCCTATGGCCGGGTGCGTTTCGAGACGCTGCCCACCGCGTTGCCGGTGGCGGCGGCGATGGCGCTGAAGGTGTCGGCCGGCAGTGCCGGCCTGCATATCACCCGGGTCAACAGCGACCAGCACGGGCGGCTGATCGACTGCGACCTGGAGTACTGGCGCCACGATGCGATTCGCATCGTGGCCGAGGCGGGCTAGGCGTTGGTGTCGACGGGGGCGGTGTCCTGGGCGGGGCCACCGCCGGCGGTCACCACCTGCACCGAAAGACGCGGGGTAGCCAGGTCCAGCCCGGCTTCGTCGAGCTGGCGCTTGAGCGCCAGGTTGAATGCCCGCGACACCTCCCATTGCTTGATCGGCGCGGTCTTGAAGCGCGCGCGCAGCACCGCCGAGCCGGACTCGAAGCTCTCCACCCCCTGGAACTCCAGCGGCGACCAGATATTGCGCCGTTGCAGCGGATCGCTGCGCATCTTCTGGCCCACGTCGCGAACCAGGCCGATGGCCTTGTCGATGCTCATGTTGTAGGGGATGGCGATACGGAAGATCGCGTAGCCGAATTCGCGCGAGTAGTTCTTGATGCTCTTGATCTCGCTGAACGGGATGGTGTGCACGATGCCGTCGATGTCGCGCAGGCGCACGGTACGGATGGTCAGGCCTTCGACGGTCCCCAGGTGGCCGCCTACATCCACATAATCATCGATGGCCAGGGAGTCCTCGATGATGATGAACAGGCCGGTGATCAGGTCGGCAACCAGCGATTGCGCACCAAAGCCGATGGCCAGGCCGATCACACCGGCACCGGCCAGCAGCGGCGTGACGTTCATGCCCATGTTGGCCAGGGCCACGATCACCGCGATGATGAAGATGGCCACGAACAGCACGTTGCGGATCAGCGGCATCATGGTTTGCGCACGGGCATTGGCCAGGCCCTTGCGCGAGCGGGTGAGTGCGTGGTGCACGGCGGTGTCGCTGAGGATCCACACCAGCCAGGCGGCGATCAGCGTACCGGCCAGGCCGAACACGCGCACCGCCACCTCGTGGCCTTCGCCCTCGGTGAAACCGATCAGCGAGAAGCCCCATACACGCAGGCCCAACTCGATGAACACCAGCCAGATGAGCAGGTGCACCAGGGTGTAGCCAAAGCTCTTGAGGCGTTCGGCGTAGACCGCCTGGCGACGGTTGGCCCGCTGCGGCTTGAGCGCATGGCGGCGCACCAGGCCATTGACCACCATGCACATCACCACCAGCACCGTGCACATCAGCGACTGGCGCAGGGCCGTGCTGGTGTCGCCGGCGGACACGAACGTGGCGAACAGCGAAATGCCCACCAGCACCAGGGCCGGCAGGTACCAGAAGGTGCCGAGGATCTCGATGGTGTCGCTCAGGGCGCGGCGCGTCAGGCGCCGAGACAGCGGCTGGTTGCGAATGAGGTGCGCGATGGGGCGGCGAAAGCGCAGGATGAACAGCCCGGTGGACAGCGCCGCCAGAATGTTGGCCAGGGTCGCCAGGGTGTGCGCCAGGTGGTCGCCCAGGGCGGCGGCCATGCGTGGGTCGTTCATCGCCTCGCCGAAGGCGGCAAAGCTGCCGATCAGCCACAGCGGACGGAACGCGCGGTGGCGCAGGATGTACAGGGCGCGGTGGCGGTGCGGGCCATCGAGCAGCGAGAAGGCGATCACGCAGATGGCCGAGAAGCAGGTGCCGACCACCAGGGCGTAGGCCAGTACCATGGCCATCGATTTGCCCAGCGAAGAGGGCAGGGCAAAGCTCAGGTACACGGTGATGATCAGCGCCACCAGCCAAGGCCCGAGCTTGCGCAGGGCGAAGCGCACCAGGTCCCAGGTGCGCGGGTGTTGCGGCAGCTCTTCGGTGAGGCCGAAGCGCAGGCGCACCTGGTGGCTGACCCAGTTCAGCGCGTAGGCCAGCAGGCTCCAGAGCGCGATGATGGCGGCGAAACCGAACAGGATCGTCGGCCATTCATGCACCGGCACCACCCGCGCACTGAGCTCGATCTGGGCCAGTTCCAGTTCGCGGCTCCAGCGGTTGAACGGGCTGGCCTCGCCGCTGAACTGCTTTTCCAGTTCGTTGAAGGTGGTGCCGATCAGGCCCAGCACACCTTGCTCGGCACTGGGCTGGGCTTGCCTGGTGGCGTCGCGCAGCTTCTTCAGGTCGGCCAGCAGCTTGCTGCGTTGCTGGTCGTTCTCGAGGTTCTTGATGACATCGTCGAGCGATTGCGCGAGGGGTTCAGTCGCCTCGGGCTGGGGTTTGCTCGAACCGCCAAGCAGGCCCGGAAGGCCGGCCGCGTGTGCGTGGCCCAGGGGCAGGAACAGAATCAGCAGCAGGGACAGGAAACGCAGGAAGGCAGGCACCGGACGATCAACCTCGAACACTCAATCGCCCGAGTGTAGAGCATTTGTCAGGTGAGTTTCTCGAGGATCTTCCACACCATGATGCCCAGGATGCCCAGCATGCCGATCCACATCATCAGCACCCCGCTGTTGCGCTCGCGCATGCTGAAGCCGACGGTGAGCAGGATCAACCCGGCGATCACCGGGAGGAACATCGTTTGAAACTCGGACATGCGCAAGGTCCTTATGCTGTAGGAGGTGTAATGATGGGCAAGCATAGCGCCAAATGTTTGCGCGCGGGTTGATGGGGGTCAGTCGTGGCCTCTTCGCTGGCAAGCCAGCGCCCACAGGTACGGCGCCTGTTTGGCGATCACCGCAGTGCTGTGGGCGCAGGCCTGTCAGGTCAGGGCAGATCGCGGCTCAGGTAGAACGCGGTCAGCACCTTGACCAGGTGCGCCAGGTCCTGGCTGCCGCACAGCTCGCGGATCGAGTGCATGGCAAACGTCGGCAGGCCGATGTCCACCGTGCGCACACCCAGGTGGCTGGCGGTGATCGGGCCGATGGTCGAGCCGCAGCCCATGTCGCTGCGCACCACGAAGCTCTGCACAGGCACTTCCTCGGCCATGCACAGGTGGCGGAAGAAACCGGCGGTTTCGCTGTTGGTGGCGTAGCGCTGGTTGTTGTTGACCTTGATCACCGGGCCGGCGTTGAGCTTGGGCCCGTGGTTGCCGTCGTGCCGGTCGGCGTAGTTGGGGTGCACGCCGTGGGCATTGTCGGCCGACACCAGCAGCGAGCGCTGGATGGCCCGGACGAAATCGTCACCGTCGGGCAGCAGGCGGCGCAGGGTCTGTTCCAGCATCGGGCCGTCGGCGCCGCAGGCGGAGCTGGAGCCGACCTCTTCGTGGTCGTTGCACACCAGTACACAGGTCTCGTCGCTGTCGGCGGCCAGCAGGGCCTGCAGGCCGGCGTAGCACGACAGCAGGTTGTCCAGCCGCGCGCCGGCGATGAAGTCGCCATGCAGGCCGACCACGGCGGCGTCCTGGGTGTCGTAGAAGCTCAGCTCGTAGTCCAGCACCACGTCGGCGTTCAGGCCATGTTCGCGGGCCAGTTGCTCGGTGAGCAGGGCGCGAAAGTCGACGCGCTCGTCACCGGCCACCTGGGCCAGGATCGGTGGCAGTTCGGTCTGCGGGTTGATCGCCCAGCCTTCGTTGGCGCTGCGGTTGAGGTGGATCGCCAGGTTGGGGATCACCGCGATGGGCTGCTTGAAGTCGATCAGCTGGCTTTCGACCTTGCCGTCGCGGCGGAAGGTCACGCGCCCGGCCAGCGACAGGTCGCGGTCGAACCAGGGGGCCAGCAGGGCGCCACCGTAGACTTCCACGCCCAGCTGCCAGAAGCCCTGGCGTTGCAGTTCGGGCTGTGGCTTGACGCGCAGGCAGGGGCTGTCGGTGTGGGCGCCGACCAGGCGAATGCCGTCGAGCAGCGGCGAATGGCGGCCGAGCTTGATGGCGATGATCGAGGAGTCGTTGCGGGTCAGGTAGTAGCGTCCGCCGGGCGTGGTGGCCCAGCTGTCACGTTCGTCCAGGCGCTGGTAGCCGGCGGCCTCGAGGCGCTGCGACAGGCTGGCGGTGGCGTGGAACGGCGTGGGGGAGGCCTTGAGAAAGTCGATCAGGCCTTGGTTCAGTGCATCGCGCATAGGTCACTCCAGACAGCAGTGGCGCGAGTTTAACGTATTGATCACGGATTTGCGTGGGCCCTATCGCGGGGCAAGCCCGCTCCCACAGCGTTCAGGGTGATCGTTGTGGGAGCGGGCTGACCCGCGATGGCCGCGCCGCGGTGTATCAGAACGGCGCCGGGCACTCGAAGCGCAGTCGTTCGCCGCTCACCGGGTGGGTGAAGCTCAGCATGCTGGCATGCAGGCACAACCGCTCATGCGCCGCCAGGGCCTCGGGGTAGGCGTACAGTCGATCCCCCAGCAGCGGATGCCCGATCGACAGCATGTGCACGCGCAACTGGTGCGAACGCCCGGTAATCGGCGTGAGCTCCACCCGGCAATGATCGCCACAGCGCTCGACGATGCGCCAGAAGGTCAGCGCATGCTTGCCCTGCTCGTGGTCCACCACGTGCCGTGGCTTGGTGGGCGGGTCGTAGCGCAACGGCAGGTCGATGCTGCCGCTGTCCAGCGCAGGCTGGCCCCAGCACAGTGCGGTGTAGGCCTTCTCGGTTTCACGGTCATGGAACTGGCGCGACAGCTCGCGGTGGCTGTCGGCGTCGCGCGCCAGCAGGATGATCCCCGAGGTTTCCCAATCCAGACGGTGCACGATCAGGGCGTCGGGGTAGCCGTTTTCCTGCAGGCGGGTGATCAGGCAATCCTTGTTGTCGTCGGCGCGCCCCGGCACGGACAGCAGCAGGGTCGGCTTGTTGACCACCAGGATGGCGGCATCCTGGTGAAGGATGTGAACGTTGGACAGCGGCATTGCGTGTTCTCTGCAAACGCCAACGGCGGCGGCCGGGCCCGGGCTGTATGAGCCCGGGCCCGGCCGCCGCCGTGGCAGGTTACCCCTGTGCGCCGATCAACGATCGGGCAGGGTGATATTGAGTTCCAGGATGGAGCAGCTGCCCTGGTTCTCCAGAGCGACGTGCACATCATCCGAGCCGATGTTGACGTACTTGCGGATCACCTCGACCAGTTCCTTCTGCAAGGCTGGCAGGTAGTCCGGAGTACTGCGCTGGCCGCGCTCGTGCGCCACGATGATCTGTAGACGCTCTTTCGCGACCGACGCGGTGCTTACTTTTTTGTTGGCACGAAAGAAGTCAAAAAGGTTCATTGGTCAGTTGCCTCCAAACAGGCGCTCGAAGAATCCCTTCTTCTGTACATCGAGGAACCGGTGTTCCACGGTTTTGCCCAGCAGGCGGTCGACGGTGTCGCTGTAGGCCTGGCCGGCATCGCTCTGGTCATCGAGGATCACCGGCACGCCCTGGTTGGATGCCTTGAGCACCGCCTGGGATTCGGGGATCACGCCCAGCAGCGCGACGGCGAGGATTTCCTTGACGTCCTCGACACCGAGCATTTCGCCCTTGCTCACGCGCTCTGGATGGTAGCGGGTGATCAGCAGGTGTTCCTTGATCGGGTCTTCGTTGCGTTCGGAACGGCGCGACTTGCTGGCCAGCAGGCCCAGCATGCGGTCCGAGTCACGTACCGAGGAGACTTCCGGGTTGGTCACCACGATGGCTTCGTCGGCGAAGTACATGGCCAGGTGGGCGCCTTTCTCGATACCGGCCGGCGAGTCGCAGACCACGTATTCGAATTGCTCCTTGAGCTCCATCAGGACCCGCTCCACGCCTTCGAGCGTGAGCGCATCCTTGTCACGGGTCTGGCTGGCGGCCAGCACGTACAGGTTCTCGAGGCGCTTGTCCTTGATCAGGGCCTGCTGCAGGTTGGCTTCGCCGTTGACCACGTTGACGAAGTCGTACACCACGCGGCGTTCGCAGCCCATGATCAGATCGAGGTTACGCAGGCCGACGTCGAAGTCGACGATGACCGTCTTGTGGCCGCGCAGTGCGAGGCCGGTACCGATAGCGGCGCTGGTGGTGGTCTTACCCACACCACCCTTGCCGGATGTAACCACTAGAATCTTGGCCAAGGTGTATCACCCCTAAAGAAAAAGGACGTTGAGGTCCCAGAAATATCCAAACCGGCAACATATGGAAAAGTTGCGCTGAAAATGGCGGCAAGTATCCGTTAAAGACGGGTGATGTTCAACACGTCACCGGACAGGCTGACCTGCACGTTGGCCCCCCACAACGGGTCGCGACGCAGGTCTTCGGCCACCTTGTACTGCCCGGCGATCGAGACCATTTCGGCGGTCAGCTGCTGGCAGAAAATACGGGCCCTGGTGTTGCCCTTGATACCGGCGAGGGCGCGACCGCGCATCGCGCCGTAAACATGGATGTTGCCATCGGCCAGAAGTTCCGCACCGGGGCTGACCGAAGCCAGTACCACTAGGTCGCCGCCCTGAGCATAGATCTGTTGGCCGCCACGCACCGGCGAGGTGATGATTTTTGTCGGTTTTACCGCAGGCTCCGGCGGCGGGGCCGGGGCCGGGGCCGGGGCCGGCTCGGGCTTGGGTGCCGGTGGCACCTCTACCGCAGGCTCCAGCGCACGTTCGCGGGCACCGGACGGCGGCAGCACCGGCAGGTCGATGGCAATGGCGGCGGCGATGTCCTCGATACGGCTGGCGCGAATGGCCAGGGTACGCAGGCCATGGTGGCGGCATACGCGCATCAGCCCGGGCAGGTCGACCGCGCCTTCGCCGGCCGGCAGCTTGTCCAGCGCCAGCACCAGCGGGGTGTTGCTGAAGAAGTTGGGGGCCTGGGCGACTTTGGCCGCCAGTTGCCGATCGAGGCCTTCGAGGTCGTTCTGCGCAAGCTCGAGCACCGTGATGGCGAGCATGCTGCCCTTGAGCTGGAACACGGGGGCTTGGTCTGGCGTCTGGGTTTGGCTCATGGTTGGCATAAGGCAGCTTGTTACGAAAAAGTGCTCAGACTTATAACGAGAACGCCGGTTAGCCGCAACCCGCAGCGAACCGTTGTAGAATGCCCGGCCATCGTCTTTGCGGAATGTTTAATGGATCGCCCGCGTTTTCGCCTTTATTTTCTTCATCCACGCTTCTGGCCGCTGTGGCTGGGCCTGGCCCTGCTGTGGCTGATCGTGCAGCTGCCCTACCGGGCTTTGCTGGTGCTGGGCCGCCTGCTGGGCGCGCTGATGTACCGTGTTGCCGGTGACCGTCGACGCATTGCTGCGCGCAACCTGGAACTGTGTTTCCCCGAATTACCGTCTGTCGAACGAACCCGTCTGCTCAAGGAAAACTTCGCCTCCACCGGCATCGCCTTCTTCGAAATGGCCATGAGCTGGTGGTGGCCAAAGGCCCGGTTGGCGCGCCTGGCGCACATCGAGGGGCTGGAGCACCTGCAGGCGGCGCAGCGTGACGGGCAGGGGGCCATCCTGATGGCCCTGCACTTCACCACGCTGGAGATCGGTGCGGCGCTGCTGGGCCAGGAACACACCATCGATGGCATGTACCGCGAGCACAAGAACCCGTTGTTCGACTTCGTGCAGCGCCGTGGGCGCGAGCGGCACAACCTCGACTCGCTGGCCGTGGAGCGCGAGGACGTGCGCGGCATGCTCAAGCTGCTGCGCTCGGGGCGCGCCATCTGGTATGCGCCCGACCAGGACTACGGCGCCAAGCAGAGCGTGTTCGTGCCGCTGTTCGGGATCGAGGCGGCTACCGTGACCGCCACCACCAAGTTCGCCCGCCTGGGGCGGGCGCGGGTGATCCCGTTCACCCAGCAGCGCCTGGCGGACGGCAGTGGCTACCGGCTGGTGATCCATGCGCCACTGCAGGATTTTCCGGGGGAGAGCGAAGAGGCCGACTGCCTGCGCATCAACCAGTGGATCGAGTCGGTGCTGCGTGAATGCCCCGAGCAGTACCTGTGGGCACACCGACGCTTCAAGTCGCGCCCGCCGGGGGCGCCCAAGCTGTACTAGGACGAATCGCGGTGTGGCTTTCGCCGGCAATGCCGGCTCCTACATAGGTGTGCGGTACCGGTAGGAGCCGGCCTTGCCGGCGAAGGCAGCGACACAGACTTCAGGGAGTACCCCATGCCAGCACCCCAACCGGTCACCGGCCTGATCCTCTCGGGCGGTGGCGCCCGTGCCGCCTACCAGGTCGGCGTGCTCGCCGGCATCGCCGACCTGCTGCCCGCCGGCGCCGGCAACCCGTTCCCGGTGATCGTCGGCACCTCGGCCGGGGCCATCAATGCGGTGACCCTGGCCAGCGGTGCGATGCATTTTGCCGACGCCATCCGCCGCCTCACCGGCTTCTGGCAGGGCTTTCGCAGCCACCAGGTACTGCGCAGCGACTGGCCCGGGGTGATCCGCCAGGCCAGCCGCTTCGTCGGCCACAGCCTGCTGGGCCTGGGGGCCCAGGTACCGGTGGCGCTGCTCGACAGCTCGCCGCTGCGCAAACTGCTCAACCAGCACCTGGACCTGGACGGCATCGGCCATGCCATCGACCAGCAGCACCTGCGCGCGGTGGCGGTGACCGCGTTCGGCTACGAGTCGGGCCAGGCGGTGACCTTCTACCAGGGCAAGGGCGCCATCGACCCGTGGCTGCGCCATCGACGCATCGGCATGCCGACCCGCCTGAGCGTCGAGCACCTGCTGGCCAGTTCGGCCATCCCGTTGCTGTTTGCCCCGATCAGGCTGGGCCACGAATTCTATGGTGACGGTGCGGTGCGCCAGTCGGCGCCGATCAGCCCGGCGCTGCACCTGGGCGCCAACCGCGTGCTGGTGGTGGGGGTCAGCGGCAACCCCCAGGGGCCGACGCCGGGTGATCCACGCGAGCGGGTGTTCAGCGGCAAGCAGCCGAGCCTGGCGCAGATCGGCGGGCACCTGCTCAACAGCACGTTCATCGACAGCCTGGAAGACGACCTTGAGCTGTTGCAGCGGCTCAACCACCTGAGCCACCTGCTGCCCAGCGACGTGCAGCCCCGGCGCCTGGGCCTGGCCCCGGTGGAGGTGCTGGTGGTTGCGCCCAGCCAGCCGCTGGACGAGATCGCCGCCCGCCATCGGCGCGAACTGCCCGCCGCGCTGCGCATGTTCCTGCGCGGCCCGGGGGCGACCAAGACCAGCGGCGCCGGGGTGCTCAGCTACCTGTTGTTCGAAGCCGGCTATTGCAGCGAGCTGATCGAACTGGGCCGGCGCGACGCGCTGACCAAGCAGGGCGAGCTGTGCCGCTTTCTCGGCCTGCCGCTGCCCCGGCCCTGAACGCTACTCGGCGATCTGCAGGCGGCGTGCCTCGGTGTACACGTAGCGCACCTTTTCATACTCGAACGGCGAGTTCAGCTGGCCGTAGCGAAAGCTGGTGGTATAGCGCTTGTCGATGGCGCGCAGTACCCAGACCTCCGGGTTGTCGCTGCTGACCTCGGCCATGTTGAGGAAGTTGATCCAGTTCTCGGCGCTGTAGTCCACCACCAGCCCGCCGGTGTCGCGCAGGTTCGACGGGCCCAGGATCGGCAGCATCAGGTACGGGCCGTCCGGCACGCCATAGAAGCCCAGGGTCTGCCCGAAGTCTTCGCTCTGGTGCGGCAGCCCCATCTTGGTCGCCGGGTCCCACAGGCCGGCGACGCCCAGGGTGGTGTTGAACAGCAGGCGCGCGGTGATCTCCATCGAGCGCTTGCCCTTGAACTGCAGCAGGCTGTTGAGCAGGTTGGGCACATCGCCCAGGTTGCTGAAGAAGTTGCTGACCCCGGTGCGCACGAAGCTTGGGGTGATGTAGCGGTAGCCATTGACCACCGGCAGGAACACCCACTGGTCGAAGCGGTAGTTGAAGTGGTACAGCCGGCGGTTCACCGACTCGAACGGGTCGTAGACGTTCAGCGCGGTCAGGGTCGAACGCTCGAACTCGCGCTGGTCCAGGCCGGGGTTGAACTTGAGTTCCTTGAGCGGATCGGTGAAGCCGTCGGCTTCGATCACGCTGGCTCGCGCCGGGATCTCATCGGCCTGTACCAGGCCTGCGGCGAGCAACGCCGTCACGATCAGAAGTTTTTTAACCACGGAAAAACTCCAGCATCGCGTCGCTGTTGACGCGGTAATTGATATTGCCGCAGTGCCCGCCATGCGGGTACAGGGTCAGGCGGTCGCCAAAGGTGCTGCGCAGAAAGCCGATGTCGCCGGGGCCCAGGATCACATCGTCGGCGTTGTGCATCACGGCGATTTTCGGGCTGTTTTGCAGGTAGTCCTTGAGGGCATACAGGCTCACCTGGTCGATCAGCTGCAGCAGGCTGCCGCCATCGGTGCGCGCGCGCCACATGGGGATGACCTGCTCGGTCAGGTAGCAGTCGAAGTCGCATTGCAGCGCACGCTTGAAGAACGGCGTGAGGCTGCTGCCTTCGGTGATCGGGTACTTGGGCGGGGTGATCAGGCCGCGGCGGTTGATCAGGTCGGAGGTAAAGGCGATATCGGCGGACGAGAAGCGGAACGAGGTGCCGATCAGCATCGCCATCTGCTCGTTGCTCAGGTGCTGGCGCGACTGCTGGAAGTCGTAGAGCAGTGCGTCGTTGAGGTCGATGTAGCCTTTTTGCTGGAAGTAGCGGGTGAGCTTAGTCAGCACCAGTTCATAGAAGGTGGTGCTGTTGTTCACACCCTTGACCTCGGTCTGCACCAGCTTGTCGAGGTTGCTGATCGAGGTGTAGAGGTTGACCGGCGGGTTGAGCAGCAGCACGCGCTTGAAGTTGAAGCTGCGCCGGGTTTCGTCCAGGTGGCTGACGAAGGCTGCGTCGAGGGCACCGAGGCTGTAGCCGGTGAGGTAGTACTCGCTGACAGGCAGGCGCGGGTGCTGGGCGCGCACGCCCTGCATCACCCGGTACAGGTCTTCGGCGTCTTCGGCGCTCACGCCCGGGGTGGCGAAGCGCGAGGCGGCGCTGATGAAGTCGAAGCTGGTGGGCGATGACAGCTGCACCACGTGGTAGCCGGCCTTGTAGTAGAGGCGCTTGAGGTACTCGTTGAGGCTGCTGGTGTAGGGCGCGCCGGTACCGGCGATCAGGAAGATCAGCGGCGCCTCGTGGTCCTGTCGGGCCAGGCGATAGCGCAGCTTCTTGACCGCCCAGAAGTTGTCCGGAAGGGTGAACTCGCGTTCGGGGCGCAGGTTGAGGCTGTAGTCGGACTGATCGATGTCATCGTCGGTCGGCAGTTCGGGGCGCAGGTCGGGCGGTGTGGAGGCGATCGTCGCCTCGAAGGGATTGGTCAGCGGGTAGCCATAGGTGGCCGCATCGACATCCACCGCAGACGCGGCCGCACTCATCAAGAGGCCACCCAGCAGGGCAGCAAGGCGCAGTGATCGAAGCATGACGGATCCCCAGGAAAGGCAAGGCAAAGTGTGTACTGCAGGCTAGGACACTCGTGCTATCGGCAAAGTTGCCTTGTGCCCCGGCATTTACCGTCCCCGATGTTGCCGTGCGGGCCAGTGCCAGGGCAACAGCGGGTTTTGTTTCTTTGCTGATAAAAGTAGCTCAGGCCGCCGCTTTTGCCTTGCACAGGCCCGGTGGGGGATTATGCTGGGCGCCGTTTTCCTGTTTCCGGAGTTGTCATGTCCCGCCGTTTGCCGCTGATTGCCTTGCTTGTGTGCCTGTCGCTGTGGGCTGCGGCCTGCTATGGGGTGCGTTACGGCTTCATGGAGGATGTCAGGTGGGTCGGTGTGTGCAGCTCGCCCCAGGTGAGCTGGGAGTGCCAGTTGCGCGCCACGCTGGGCCTGATGATCCACTTGCGGGTGCTGGGCTGGGTCGCCCTGGGGTTGGCCGTGGTGGCGACGCTGGTGCCGCGTCGGGCCGGCTGGTGGCTGGCGGTGCTGTCCCTGGTGTTCGGGCTGCCGGCACTGGCGCTGTACACCGTGAGCCTGGCGGCGTTCGCGCTGGTGCTGGCGGGGTTGCGGCTGGTGCGGCGCACGGCCTGAGGCTCACGCTGTATCGTTCGCCGGCAAGGCCGGCGCCTACCGGATTCAACGTCTCCCTGCAGAGCCGGCCTTGCCGGCGAAGAGCCGACGCTCAGCCCTGCCTGATCCGCAGGCAGCGCCACAGCGTCGCGGTCATCAGCGCGCTCACCAGGGCCCACACCAGCGCCTGCTGGCTGCTCAAGCCCTCGATGAACAGCTGCGGCGCAATCCCGGCGCCGACGATGAAGGTCAGCAAGGCCACCTCGGCGCGTGCTACCCGCACCGGTCGCAGCAGGTACACCACCGCCGGCAGCACCAGCGCCGGGCTCGGGAAGCTGCGGTAGCGCGGGTCGAACACCAGCGCCAGCATGCTCACCGCCGCCGCGAAGCCGGCCGCCATCACCCACCAGCCGGCACGCGCCTGCAGCCAGGCGAACAGGCGCTCACGCCAGCCACTGCGCTGTGCCAGCGCCAGCGCGCCATGGGCCAGTACCACCAGGTTGAGCCCCGCCAGCAGCACGGCCCACAACCACTCGCCAACGAAGCGGCTGTTGACCCGTACCAGCTCGCCCCACAACCCCAGGCTGGCGGCCCCCAGTGCGGCCAGCAAGGGCAGCGCCAGGGCGCCACGCACGCCGCGCACCGGCCCGGCCAGGGCCAGGGTGGCGGCGAACAGCAGCACGCCGATGCCCAGCCACTGCGGCCAGAACGGCAGGTTGCTCACCGGGCCTTCGAGTATGCCCTTGTCCTGCCGGTCGGCATCGTACAGCCCCCAGTAACCGCCCACCGCGCCTTCGCTGGCGCGCTTCCACGGCTGGTCGAAGGCTTCGATCAGGTTGTAATGCCAGCCATTCTGCTCGGCCATGGCGACGAACCCGCGAATGAAGCGCGCTTCGTTGACCCGGCTGGGCAGGGCGGTCTCGCGCTGGCGCCCTTCGCTGGGCCAGCCGGTTTCGCCGATCATCACGTCCTTGGGCGCGAAGCGGTTGCCGAACACCTGGCGGATCTCGCCAACGTGGGCCAGCGCTTCGTCGATGCCCTTGGGATCATCTTCCCAGTAGGGCAGCAGGTGAATGGTCACGAAGTCCACCTGCGGCGCGATCTGTGGGTGCTGCAGCCAGAACTCCCACACGTCGGCGTAGGTCACCGGTACCTGCACCTGGCTTTTCACCTGGTGGATCAGATCGGCCAGGTGATCGCCCGTCACTTCCTTGCGCAACAGCACCTCGTTGCCCACGATCACGGCGCGGGTGATGTCCGGGTTGGCATTGGCGGTGGCGATCAGGGCCTTGATCTCCTTGGCCGTGACCAGCGGGTCGGCACTCACCCAGGCCCCGAACATCACCTTCAGGCCGTACTTGCGCGCCAGCTGCGGGATCGCTTCCAGGCCCGTCATCGAGTAGGTGCGGATGCATTCGAAGCGCTGTGCAAGCAGGGCGAGGTCGGCCTCCACGCGCTCCGGGCGCAGGGTGAAGGGCTGGTCGAACGGCGACTGGTCCTTGTCGAAGGGCGTGTAGGACACGCATTGCAGCTTGTGCGTGGGGCTGGCGGCGTCCGGCAGCGATACCGGCTTGCCGAGCCCGTACCAGAGCCCGCCCAACGCGAACAGGCCAAGCAGGCAGGCAAACAGGTAGGGCAACAGCGGGAAGCGGGCAGTCGAGGGCATGGCGCGGACCGGTCAGGAAACAAAGCCGCCAATACTACCTGCAAATGCCGGCCGGTAGCGGGCTTGGCTGGCGTTGTGATGTCGTTTCTCGATGTTTCGACGTCGCTGACAGAGCAGGTTGGCCGCCAGTGGCGGTTGATGATGCAGGTTCCGTGACGTGACGAGGGGATGCCTTGATGAAAATGCGACGACTCCTGGGGGCGGGCACTGCCCTGATACTGGCCATGGGCACCAGCCTGGCCATGGCCAAGGAAGTAAGCATCGGCTACGTCGATGGGTGGTCCGACAGCGTGGCAACCACCCATGTGGCGGCCGAGGTGATCAAGCAGAAGCTCGGTTATGACGTCAAGCTGATGCCGGTGGCCACCGGCATCATGTGGCAGGGGGTGGCCACCGGAAAGCTCGATGCGATGCTGTCGGCCTGGCTGCCGGTGACCCATGGCGAATACTGGGCCAAGAACAAGGACAACGTGGTCGACTACGGCCCCAACTTCAAGGACGCCAGGATTGGCCTGATCGTGCCCGAATACGTCAAGGCGCAGTCGATCGCCGACCTCGGAAGCGATGCCGGCTTCAAGAAGAAGATCGTCGGCATCGACGCCGGGTCCGGGGTGATGCTCAAGACCGACCAGGCCATCAAGGACTACGACCTTGCCGGCTACAAGCTGCAGGCCAGCTCCGGCGCTGCCATGACCTCTGAACTGGGGCGCGCCTACGCCAAGCAGCAGCCCATCGTGGTCACCGGCTGGGTGCCGCACTGGATGTTCGCCAAGTGGAAGCTGCGCTTTCTCGAAGACCCCAAAGGCGTGTACGGCGCCGCCGAGACGGTCAACAGCATCGGCAGCAAGGAACTCGATACGAAGGCGCCGGAAGTCGCAGCGTTCCTGAAGAAGTTCTCGTGGCAATCCAAGGACGAGATCGGCGAAGTCATGCTGGCCATTCAGGAAGGCGCAAAGCCGGACGCTGCGGCGAAGGAGTGGGTCGCCAAGCACCCCGAGCGGGTCGCCGAGTGGACCGCAAAATAATGGCCTAAGGCCTCTATCTGGCACCTTCCAGGGCCGCGCGGTGTTTTACCACTGCGCGGCCCTTTGCATGGGCGGCTGTTACGTAGCCGGTAAAAGAGTTTTACATCTAAGACTAAGGTCGTCTGGAGTGCGTCCCAAGGCAGCATAAAGTGGCGTGGTACTACCCAATCTGTGCTGCGAGGACAAAAACAATGAACGACAGCATTTATCTCTCGATACAAAACAGCCCGCGGTTCAAGGAGCTGGTTTCAAAACGTGAACGCTTCGCCTGGATTCTCTCGGCGATCATGCTCGGCCTCTACGCCGCCTTTATCCTGTTGATTGCCTACGGCCCGCAGATTCTGGGTGCCAAGCTCAGCCCCGGCTCCTCGATTACCTGGGGTATCCCGCTGGGTGTGGGTCTGATCGTTTCGGCTTTCGTGCTGACCGGCATCTACGTACGTCGTGCCAACGGTGAGTTCGACGAGCTGAACAACGCGATCCTGAAGGAGGCTCAGCAATGATCCGGCGTCTACTGGCAACACTGGCCTTTGGCGCTTTCGCGCCTGCCGTCTGGGCCGCCGACGCCCTGACCGGCGAGGTGCACAAACAACCCCTGAACGTCTCGGCGATCCTGATGTTCGTCGCCTTCGTCGGTGCCACCCTGTGCATCACCTACTGGGCTTCAAAGCGTAACAAGTCGGCCTCTGACTACTACGCCGCAGGCGGGCGAATCACGGGCTTCCAGAACGGCCTGGCGATTGCCGGCGACTACATGTCGGCAGCCTCCTTCCTGGGTATTTCCGCACTGGTATACACCTCCGGCTACGATGGCCTGATCTACTCGATCGGCTTCCTGGTGGGCTGGCCGATCATTCTGTTCCTGATCGCCGAACGCCTGCGCAACCTGGGCAAGTACACCTTTGCCGACGTGGCCTCGTATCGCCTCGGGCAAAAGCAGATCCGCACCCTGTCGGCCTCCGGCTCGCTGGTGGTGGTGGCGTTCTACCTGATCGCGCAGATGGTCGGCGCCGGCAAGCTGATCCAGTTGCTGTTCGGCCTGGACTACCACGTGGCGGTCATCCTGGTGGGTATCCTGATGTGCATGTACGTGCTGTTCGGCGGCATGCTCGCAACCACCTGGGTACAGATCATCAAGGCGGTGCTGCTGCTGTCCGGTGCCAGCTTCATGGCGCTGATGGTGATGAAGCACGTCAACTTCGACTTCAATGCGCTGTTCTCCGAAGCGATCAAGGTTCACCCCAAGGGTGAGGCGATCATGAGCCCGGGCGGCCTGGTCAAAGACCCGATCTCCGCGTTCTCGCTGGGCCTGGCGCTGATGTTCGGTACCGCTGGCCTGCCGCACATCCTGATGCGCTTCTTCACCGTGAGCGACGCCAAGGAAGCGCGCAAGAGCGTGCTGTACGCAACCGGCTTCATCGGCTACTTCTACATCCTGACCTTCATCATCGGCTTCGGCGCGATCCTGCTGGTCAGCACCAACCCGGACTTCAAGGACGCAGCAGGCGCCTTGCTGGGCGGCAACAACATGGCTGCGGTGCACCTGGCCGACGCCGTGGGCGGCAGCATCTTCCTGGGCTTCATCTCGGCAGTGGCCTTCGCCACCATCCTGGCAGTGGTTGCCGGCCTGACCCTGGCCGGTGCCTCGGCGGTGTCCCATGACCTGTATGCCAGCGTATGGCGCAAGGGCAAGGTCAACGACAAGGACGAGATCCGCGTATCGAAGATCACCACCGTCGCACTGGGTGTGCTGGCCATCGGCCTGGGTATCCTGTTCGAAAGCCAGAACATCGCGTTCATGGTCGGCCTGGCGTTCTCGATCGCGGCCAGCTGCAACTTCCCGGTACTGCTGCTTTCGATGTACTGGAAGAAGCTGACCACCCGTGGCGCCATGATCGGCGGCTGGATGGGGCTGGTAAGTGCGGTGGGCCTGATGGTGCTCGGTCCGACCATCTGGGTGCAGATCCTGGGTCACGAGAAAGCCATCTACCCGTATGAGTACCCGGCGCTGTTCTCGATGCTGATTGCCTTTGCCGGTATCTGGTTCTTCTCGGTTACCGACAAGTCCAAGGCAGCGGATGACGAGCGTGCGCTGTTCTTCCCGCAGTTTGTCCGGTCGCAAACCGGCCTGGGGGCAAGCGGTGCTGTTTCGCACTGAGTCCTGAGCAATAAAAAAACGGCCTTCGGGCCGTTTTTTTATGTGGGGGCCATTGCACCCCCGGGTTTCTATATCTTGCCGAGCAACAACAGGATCAACAGGATGATCAGCACGGTACCAATGATGCCGGACGGGCCGTAGCCCCAACTTCTGGAGTGCGGGAAAACGGGTAAGCCACCGATCAACAGCAAAATCAGGATGATGATAAGTATGGTGCCCATGGCAGAGTCCTTTTGTTGAGTACGGTAATCAGCGTGTGCAGTTGCGATCCATCTCTTCGGTCATGACGTTCATGTCCGCCTGTTAATTCGGACTCCCACAGGCAACTAAAAGTTTAGTTCGATATGTGTTTGCCCGCGCCATTCAGCATCCTGATACAGCGTGGGCGTCGCTGCACCCTTCGCTACACTGGCCTTCAACTTCAGGAACAAGGCATCCGGCTATGCAAAACCGCATGATGATCACTGGCGCCGGGTCCGGCCTTGGCCGCGAGATTGCCCTGCGCTGGGCCCGCGAGGGTTGGCAACTGGCCCTGAGCGACATCGGCGAGGCCGGCCTGCAGCAGACCCTCGCGCTGGTGCGCGAGGCGGGCGGCGAGGGCTTCGTCCAGCGTTGCGACGTGCGCGACTACAGCCAGCTCACCGCCCTGGCCCAGGCCTGCGAAGAAAAGCTCGGCGGCATCGATGTGATCGTCAACAACGCCGGGGTGGCGTCGGGCGGTTTTTTTGCCGAGCTGTCGCTGGAAGACTGGGACTGGCAGATCGCGATCAACCTGATGGGCGTGGTCAAGGGCTGCAAGGCGTTCCTGCCGCTGCTCGAATGCAGCAAGGGCCGCATCATCAACATCGCGTCCATGGCGGCGCTGATGCAGGGGCCGGCCATGAGCAACTACAACGTGGCCAAGGCCGGGGTGGTGGCGCTGTCCGAAAGCCTGCTGGTGGAGCTGCGCCAGCAGCAGGTGGCGGTGCACGTGGTGTGCCCGTCGTTCTTCCAGACCAACCTGCTGGATTCGTTCCGCGGCCCCACCCCGGCAATGAAGGCCCAGGTGGGCAAACTGCTGGAAAGCTCGCCGATCAGCGCCAGCGACATTGCCGGCTATATCTACGAGGGGGTGGCGCGCGGTGACTTCATGATTCTGCCCCACGAGCAGGGGCGCCTGGCCTGGCAGCTCAAGCAGCGCGACCCGCAGGCGCTGTATGACGAAATGGCCGAGATGGCCGTGCGAATGCGTGCCAAGGGGCGTCAGACGCAGGCGTAGGCTGTTCGCTACGGTATGCTAGGCGCTTTTGCGCGGGTAGCAGCGGACGTGATGAATTATGTGTGGTTCTTTCTGGCGGCGGTGTTCGAGATCGCCGGCTGTTATGCCTTCTACATGTGGCTGCGGCTGGGCAAGAGCGGCTGGTGGATCGCCCCCGCGCTGCTCAGCCTGACCCTGTTCGGCCTGCTGCTGACCCGCGTCGAGGCGGCCTACGCCGGGCGCGCCTACGCCGCCTATGGCGGCATCTATATCGTCACTTCGCTGCTGTGGCTGGCGGTGGTGGAGCGTGCCCGGCCGATGGGCAGCGACTGGCTCGGTGCGCTGCTGTGCGTGATCGGCGCCACCATCATCGTGATCGGACCACGTCTGCAAAACAGCTGAGCGGGTAGGATCTTGTAGGCAAATTCCCGCAAAGTTGTGGGAATTGTCTATTTGCCTGTCAGAGCGTTGAACCGTTTCAGCACCCGGTTCAGTCTTCACTCTCCCCTGATGTGGAGGATTGGAGAATGCTGGTCATAGGGCGCGAAGTCGGCGAGGTCATCACCATCGATGACGACATCAAGATCAAGGTACTGTCGGTAGACGGCAACACGGTGCGTTTCGGCATCTGCGCACCACGCGATGTGGAGGTGCACCGTGCAGAAATCTATCGGCGTATCGCCGAGCAACTGGGCAAGGGCGGCCTGGGCGCCTGATCACTGATCGTCGAGCAGCTCGCGGGGCACTTCATGCCTGGCGAGCAGTTGGCACTGCTGGCTGTCCAGGTCGAACAGGATCACCGCCTGCCCCTTGGCCAGCGCCTGGCGCACGCGCAGTACACGGGTTTCCAGCGGGGTGTCGTCGCCATTGTCGGTACCGTCGCGGGTGACGAAGTCTTCGATCAGGCGGGTGAGGGTGTCGGCTTCGAGCTGGTCGTAGGGTATCAACATAAAAAAGCTACAGAATCAGGAAAGGTTTCGCACATGCTACGCGAAACCTTTCCTGCATGTGGCCTGCATGTGGCTAGCCTTTTTGGCCAACCAGGCTGTCCACCGCCGGTACGCGGGTATCACTTTCCATTTGTGCGTCGTGTTCCAACTGGTGGCTGAAGCTTTCCAGCGAACTGCCGGTGGGCTTGGAATCGCTGGCGAACACCGGTGGGCTGAGCAGGTAGGCGCTGAGCAGGCGGCTGAGGGCAGCCAGGCTGTCGATATGGGTGCGCTCGTAGCCATGGGTGGCGTCGCAGCCGAACGCCAGCAGCGCGGTGCGGATGTCATGCCCGGCGGTGATCGCCGAATGCGCGTCGCTGAAGTAGTAGCGGAACAGGTCCCGGCGCACCGGCAGGTTGTGCTCGCGGCCCAGGCTCAGCAGGTGGCGCGACAGATGGTAGTCGTAGGGGCCGGCGGAGTCCTGCATGGCCACGCTGACCGCGTGTTCGCTGGAGTGCTGGCCGGGGGCGACCGGGGCGATGTCGATGCCGACGAATTCGCTGACGTCCCACGGCAATGCGGCGGCGGCCCCCGAGCCGGTCTCTTCGGTGATGGTGAACAGCGGATGGCAGTCGATCTGTGGCTGGATGCCGCTTTCGACGATGGCCTTGAGCGAGGCCAGCAGCGCCGCGACGCCGGCCTTGTCGTCCAGGTGACGGGCGCTGATATGGCCGCTTTCGGTGAACTCGGGCAACGGGTCGAAGGCCACGAAGTCACCGATGCCGATGCCCAGGGTTTCACAGTCGGCGCGGGTGGTGCAGTAGGCATCCAGGCGCAGCTCGACGTGCTCCCAGCTCACCGGCATCTGGTCGACCGCGGTATTGAAGGCGTGCCCGCTGGCCATCAGCGGCAGCACGCTGCCGCGAAACACGCCGGTGTCGGTGAACACGCTGACCCGGCTGCCCTCGGCGAAACGGCTCGACCAGCAGCCAACCGGGGCCAGGCCCAGGCGGCCGTTGTCCTGCAAGGTGCGCACGCTGGCGCCGATGGTGTCCAGGTGCGCCGAAACGGCGCGGTCGGGCGAGCTCTTGCGGCCCTTGAGGGTGGCGCGGATGGTGCCGCGCCGGGTCAGCTCGAAGGGGATACCCAGTTCTTCCAGGCGCTCGGCCACGTAGCGCACGATGGTGTCGGTGAAGCCGGTGGGGCTGGGGATGGCGAGCATTTCCAGCAGGACCTTCTGCAGATAGGTCAGGTCCGGTTCGGGCAATTGATCAGGCATGCGGACTCCTCGTGGGGCGTTGTCACGGCACCGGCCGGCTGTGCGGGAACAGCAGGTCGACGAAGCGTTCGGCAGTGGGTTGGGGTTCGTGGTTGGCCAGGCCGACCCGTTCATTGGCTTCGATGAACACGTAGTCGGGCTGGTCGGCGGCCTTGACCATCAGGTCCAGGCCAACCACCGGAATGTCCAGGGCGCGGGCGGCCCGCACGGCGGCATCCACCAGGGTCGGGTGCAGGCGTGCGGTGACGTCTTCCAGGCAGCCGCCGGTGTGCAGGTTGGCGGTACGCCGTACGGCCAGGCGCTGGCCGGCGGGCAGAATGGTGTCGTAGTCGACCCCGGCGGCGTGCAGGGTGCGCTGGGTCTCGGCGTCGAGCGGGATCTTGCTTTCGCCACCGGTGGCGGCCTGGCGCCTGCGGCTCTGGGCTTCGATCAGCGCACCGATGGCGTGCTGGCCGTCGCCGACGATCGAGGCCGGGTGACGAATCGCGGCGGCCACCACCTCGTAGCCGATGACCACGATGCGCAGGTCCAGCCCTTCATGAAAGCTTTCCAGCAGCACGCGGCTGTCGTACTGGCGCGCGTGCTCGATGGCGGCGTCCAGGTCTTGCAGGCAGGTCAGGTTGACCGCCACGCCGTTGCCCTGTTCGCCATCCAGCGGCTTGACCACCACCGCGCCGTGGTCTTCCAGAAAGGCCAGGTTGTCGGCGGCGTTGCCCGCCAGCTGTTGCGCCGGCAGGCTCAGGCCGGCGGCTTCGAGTACCTTGTGGGTCAGGCTCTTGTCCTGGCACAGGGTCATGCTCACGGCGGTGGTCAGGTCGCTGAGCGACTCGCGGCAGCGCACCCGGCGTCCGCCGTGGTTGAGGGTGAACAGCCCGGCGGTGGCATCGTCCACCTGCACATCGATGCCGCGCTTGTAGGCTTCCTCGACGATGATCCGCGCATAGGGGTTGAGCCCGGCCTCCGGCCCCGGCCCCAGGAACAGCGGCTGGTTGATGCCGTTCTTGCGCTTGACCGCGAAGGTGGGCAGGGTGCGAAAGCCCAGCTTGGCGTACAGCCGCTTGGCCTGGCGATTGTCGTGCAGCACTGACAGGTCGAGGTGGCTCAGCCCGCGGCTCATGAAGTGTTCGATCAGGTGGCGTACCAGTACCTCGCCGACCCCGGGCCGGGTGCAGTTGGGGTCCACGGCCAGGCACCACAGGCTGCTGCCGTGCTCCGGGTCGTCGAAGGCCTTTTGATGATTCAGGCCCATCACGCTGCCGATCACCGCACCGTTGTCCTCGTCTTCGGCCAGCCAGTACACCGGGCCGCCCTGGTGGCGCGGAGTGATCAGCGCCGGGTCGACCGGCAGCATGCCACGGGCCACGTACAGCTCGTTGATGGCTGCCCAGTCGCTGTCGCTCTGTGCGCGGCGGATACGAAAGCCGCGAAACACCCGCTGCGCCTGGCGGTAGTCGCTGAACCACAGGCGCAAGGTGTCGGAGGGGTCGAGAAACAGCTGTTGCGGCGCCTGGGCCAGTACCTGCTGGGGGGCGGCCACGTACAGCGCGATATCGCGCTCGCCGGGCTGCTCCTTGGCCAGGGCCGCCGCCAGGCTGGCCGGGTCGGGGTAGGTGTGGCCGATCAGCAGCCGGCCCCAACCACAATGCAACCAGCGCGGCTGGTCGTGCGGGTCGCTGCCGTCGCCGGCCAGTTGCGCCTGCAGGCGTTCATAGGACGGCACCTGGCCGCGCAGCAGGCGCTGGCCATAGGGTGAGGCATGGGCTTTCATCGATCAGATTCCTTGTTCGCTGAGCCACAGGTTCAGCGCGGCCAGTTGCCACAGCTTGGAGCCGCGCAGCGGCGTCAGTTGCCCATGCGGGTCGCTGAGCAGGCGGTCGAGCATGGCCGGGTTGAACAGGCCGCGGTCCTGGCTCGGGTCCAGCAGCAGCTCGCGTACCCAGTCCAGGGTGGCGCCTTGCAGGTGCTTGAGGCCCGGTACCGGGAAGTAGCCCTTCTTGCGGTCGATGACTTCACTGGGGATGACCAGTCGCGCGGCTTCCTTGAGCACCTGCTTGCCGCCATCGGGCAGCTTGAACTGGGCCGGCACCCGCGCCGACAGCTCCACCAGCCGGTAGTCGAGGAACGGCGTGCGAGCCTCCAGGCCCCAGGCCATGGTCATGTTATCGACCCGTTTGACCGGGTCGTCGACCAGCATCACCGTGCTGTCCAGGCGCAGGGCCTTGTCGACTGCCGCGCTGGCGCCGGGCTGGGCGAAGTGCTGGCGCACGAAGTCGCCGGCGGCGTCATTGCCCAGCAGCCAGGCCGGCTGCACGGTGTCGCGGTACTCGTCGTAGCTGCGGTCGAAGAAGGCCTCGCGGTAGGCCGCGTACGGGTCCTTGGCGCCGTCCACCTGCGGGTACCAGTGGTAGCCGGCGAACAGCTCGTCGGCACCCTGGCCGCTCTGCACCACCTTGCAGTGCTTGGCCACTTCCCGAGAGAGCAGGTAGAAGGCGATGCAGTCGTGGCTGACCATCGGCTCGCTCATGGCGCGGAACGCGGCCGGCAGTTGCTCGATGATTTCGCGCTCGTCGATGCGCAACTGGTGGTGGCGGGTGCCGTAGTGCTTGGCGATCAGGTCCGAATACTGGAACTCGTCGCCACGTTCGCCGCCGGCATCTTCGAAGCCGATGGAGAAGGTCGACAGGTCCTCGACCCCGACTTCACGCAGCAGGCCGACCAGCAGGCTGGAGTCGACGCCGCCCGACAGCAGCACGCCGACATCCACGGCCGCACGCTGACGGATTGCAACGGCTTCGCGGGTGCTGTCGAGCACGCGGTCGCGCCAGTCTTCCAGGGTCAGGTGCTGTTCATCGGTGCGTGGGCCGTAGTGCAGGTTCCACCACACGTGCTGCTCGGCGCGGCCCTGGGCGTCGATGCGCATCCAGGTGGCCGGTGGCAGCTTTTCGATGTTCGCCAGCAGGGTCCGCGGGGCGGGCACCACGGCGTGGAAGTTCAGGTAGTGGTTGAGTGCCACCGGGTCGAGCACCGGGTTGATGTCGCCGCCCTTGAGCAGGGCCGGCAGGCTCGATGCGAAGCGCAGGCGTTCGCCGGTGCGCGACAGGTACAGCGGCTTGACCCCCAGGCGGTCGCGGGCGAGGAACAGCTGCTGGCTGTCACGTTCCCAGATCGCCAGGGCGAACATGCCGTTCAGGCGCGGCAGCAGATCGGCGCCCCAGGCGTGGTAGCCCTTGAGCAGCACTTCGGTGTCGCCGTCCGAGTAGAAGGCATAGCCCAAGCTTTCGAGTTCGGCGCGCAGCTCGGGGAAGTTGTAGATGGCGCCGTTGAATGCCAGCGACAGGCCCAGCTGGCTGTCGATCATGGGCTGAGCCGAGCCGTCGGACAGGTCCATGATCTTCAGGCGCCGATGGCCCAGGGCGATGGGCCCCTGGCTATGGAAGCCCCAGGCATCCGGGCCGCGGGGCGCCAGGTGATGGGTCATCCGTTCGACCGCGGCCAGGTCCGCCGGGCGTGGTGTGTTGGCTACAGGGGTGAAACGAAACTCTCCAGCTAATCCGCACATAAGTCCTTACCGGTTTTTCCGTTGGGGAAGGTGCCCTGAATTCGGGCACATAGGAACTGACCGGTGCGGATCCTGTGAGTTTTAGATCAATCTGTTATAAGCCTTCAGCCTTGCTTGCCCTTGCCGCGTATCAGTTCGCGCAACATGAAACGATTCGGGTGGCAGGCCTCGGCCACGTCGCGCGGCACCGGCAAGGGTGCGTTGTCGACCCAGGCGGCGATCAGTTCACCCGCCAGAGGCGCGGTGATCAGGCCGCGCGAACCATGACCGCTGTTCACATACAGGCCCTCCAGCCAGGGGCACGGAGTGTCCGGCAGCTGTCGCGCGTCCTTGCCGAGCACGGCATACGCCTGGTTGAACGCCGCCTTGTCGGCCAGCGGGCCGACGATCGGCAGGTAGTCGGGGCTGGTGCAGCGAAACGCCGCGCGGCCCTGCAGGCTGGCCGGTTCCAGCTCGGCAGCGCCAAGGCGTTCTGCCAGGTCGCCGGAGATTTCCCGCAGCAGCTCCAGGTTGCTCGCATGTTCGGCAGCGGTGGGGGCGAGGTCGGTGCTGTGGAAGTCGAAGCTCGCCCCCAGGGTGTGTTCGCCCAGGCGCGGCGGCGCGACGTAACCGTCGGCGCACACCACGGTGCCCAGCGCGCGGCTGGCGTTGGTGGCCGGCAGGCGGGTGATCTGCCCGCGGATGCGCTTGAGCGGCAGCTCGGCGCACGGCTCGAAACGATGGATGTCCGCTGCGCTGGCCAGCACCACCAGCGGCGCGCTGGCCAGCAGGCGCTCGCCGTCCCATGCCTGCCACAAGCCGTCGACCTTGCGCAGCTGTACCACGTCATGGTGGGGCAGCAGGGTGATGTTCGGTTGCCCGGCCTGCCATTGGCACAGCGCGGGCGGATGCACCCAGCCGCCCTCGGGGTAGTACAGACCGCCACTGGGCAGGTCGACCCCGGCCACGGCTTCGGCCTGCGGCTGGTCGAGGCGTTGTAGCAGGGTGTCGCTGAACGCTTGGTCGAGCTTGATCTGGCGCTGGTCTTCCTTGTCGTCGAAGGCCAGTTGCAGCACCCCGCAGGCGTCCCAGTCGGTGCCGCGCTGCAACTGTTCGAGCAGGCGGCGGGTGTAGCCGAAGCCGGCGACGATCAGCCGCGACAGTGCGGTGCCGTGGGCCGACAGCTTCAGGTACAGCACGCCCTGGGGGTTGCCCGAGGCTTCACCGGCAGGGGCGGCGTGGCGCTCCAGCAGGCGTACCTGCCAGCCGCGCACCGCCAGGCTGGCGGCGGTGGCGCAACCGGCCAGGCCGGCGCCGATCACCAGCGCCTCGCGGGGGCCGGCCAGCGGCGCGGGGCGCGCGAACCATGGGGCAACCGGCGCGAGCGGCGCTTGCTCGGCGGGCCAGCCGGTGAATGCGCCGCGCAGCACTTCCCATTTTTTGCCGATACCCGGAATGCGCTTCATCTTGAAGCCCACCGCAATCAGCCCGCGACGCACCCAGCCGGTGCTGGTGAAGGTGCCAAGGGTGGCACCCGGCGCCGACAGGCGGCCGAGCTGGGCGAACAGCTCGGGGGTCCACATGTCGGGGTTCTTGGCCGGGGCAAAGCCATCGAGAAACCAGGCGTCGATGGAGGCGTCCAACTGCGGCAGCTGTTCCCGCGCATCGCCGATCATCAGGGTCAGGGTCACCCGACCCTGGTCGAAGACGAACTGCTGGAAACCTTCGTGCACCGCCACGTACTGCGCCAGCAGTGGCTGGCTGAACGGCGTCAGCTCGGGCCACAGGGCCAGGGCCTTGGCCAGGTCGGCATGGCTGAGGGGGTATTTTTCGACGCTGACGAAATGCAGGCGTGCCCCGGCCGGTGCACAGTCGGCGAACACCTGCCAGGCGCAGAAGAAGTTCAGGCCGGTGCCGAAGCCGGTTTCCCCGATCACCAGGCAACTGCCGTCGGCCATCGCGGCGAAGCGCTGGCGCAGGTCGTTCTGCTCGATGAACACATGACGGGTTTCCTCCAGGCTCTGCTCCTTGGAGAAATAGATGTCGTCGTACTGGCGTGAATACGGGCGGCCCTGTTCATCCCACTCGATCTGGGCGTACTGGGTCGGGGTGGCGGGGGTGTCGTTCATGTTCGGCTCGGCAACAGCGAAGCGTGCATTCTAGCCGATCGCCTTGCGACAAAGGGCTGCGTGATCCGCTAGTCTTGCTTATCCAAGAAGGGAGCCTGGTATGTTCGAATCCGCCGAAATTGGTCACGCCATCGACAAAGAAACCTATGACGCCGAAGTGCCGGCGTTGCGCGAAGCCTTGCTCGAAGCCCAGTTCGAGCTCAAGCAGCAGTCTCGCTTTCCGGTCATCGTGCTGATCAATGGCATCGAGGGGGCCGGCAAGGGCGAAACCGTCAAGCTGCTCAACGAGTGGATGGACCCGCGCCTGATCGAGGTGCGCACCTTCGACCAGCAGACCGACGAGGAGCTGGCCCGGCCGCCGGCCTGGCGCTACTGGCGGGCCTTGCCGAGCAAGGGGCGCATGGGCGTCTTCTTCGGCAACTGGTACAGCCAGATGCTGCAGGGGCGGGTGCATGGCCAGTTCAAGGACGCGGTGCTCGACCAGGCCATCAACGGCGCCGAACGGCTGGAAAAGATGCTGTGCGACGAAGGCGCGCTGATCTTCAAGTTCTGGTTTCACCTGTCCAAGAAGCAGATGAAGGCGCGGCTCAAGTCGCTCAAGGATGACCCGCTGCACAGCTGGAAGATCAGCCCGCTGGACTGGCAGCAATCGCAGACCTATGACCGGTTCGTGCGCTTCGGCGAACGGGTGCTGCGCCGCACCAGCCGTGACTATGCACCCTGGCACATCATCGAGGGCGTGGACCCGAACTACCGCAGCCTGGCAGTGGGCAAGATCCTGCTCGAGGGCCTGCAGAACGCCTTGAAGGCCAAGACCCTGGGGCGTCAGACCAACATCGCGCCGCTGGGCGAATCCATCGACGGACGCAGCCTGCTGGGCAGCCTGGACATGACCCTGCGTCTGGACAAGAACGACTACCAGGAGCAGCTGATTGTCGAGCAGGCCCGTCTGGCGGGCCTGCTGCGTGACAAGCGCATGCGTCGTCACGCGCTGGTGGCGGTGTTCGAGGGCAACGACGCGGCGGGCAAGGGCGGTGCCATTCGGCGCGTGGCCGCCGCGCTGGACCCGCGTCAGTACCGCATCGTGCCGATTGCCGCCCCTACCGAGGAGGAGCGGGCGCAGCCCTACCTGTGGCGGTTCTGGCGGCACATTCCGGCGCGCGGCAAGTTCACGGTGTTCGACCGCTCGTGGTACGGGCGGGTGCTGGTGGAGCGTATCGAGGGCTTTTGCAGCCAGGCCGACTGGATGCGCGCCTATGGCGAGATCAACGATTTCGAGGAGCAACTGCACGACGCTGGCGTGGTGGTGGTCAAGTTCTGGCTGTCGATCGACGAGCAGACCCAGCTGGAGCGTTTTCAGGAGCGCGAGCAGATACCGTTCAAACGCTTCAAGATCACCGAGGAAGACTGGCGCAACCGCGACAAGTGGGACGCGTATTCCGAGGCGGTGGGCGACATGGTCGACCGCACCAGCACCGAAGTGGCGCCCTGGACGCTGGTGGAGGCCAATGACAAGCGTTGGGCGCGAGTGAAGGTGCTGCGCACTATCAACGAGGCGCTGGAGGCGGCGTTCAAGAAAGACAAGAAGTGATCATTGGCCGCATCGCGGGGCAAGCCCGCTCCCACAGGCACTCCATCAGCCTTGTGGGAGCGGCTTGACCCGCGACGGGCTGCGTAGCAGAGCTTTTTTCAGCCTTTGCCGCCGGCCTCGAGCATCTGCTCCGGCCTTACCCATTCATCGAACTGCGCATCGGTCAGATACCCCAGTTCCAGCGCTGCCTCGCGCAGGGTGGTGCCTTCGGCGTAGGCCTTCTTGGCGATCTGCGCCGACTTGTCGTAACCGATATGCGGGTTGAGCGCCGTCACCAGCATCAGCCCGCGCTCCAGGTGCTCGGCCATCTGCTGCGGGTCTGGCTCGATGCCCGCCACGCAGTGCTGCTGGAAGTTGCGGCAGCCATCGGCCAGCAGTTCGATCGACTGCAGCAGGTTGTGGATGATCACCGGCTTGAATACGTTGAGCTGCAGGTGGCCCTGGCTGGCGGCAAAGCCGATGGTGGTGTCGTTGCCCAGCACCTGGCAGGCCAGCATCGACAGTGCCTCGCACTGGGTCGGGTTGACCTTGCCGGGCATGATCGAGCTGCCCGGCTCGTTGGCCGGCAGGCGCACCTCGGCCAGCCCCGCGCGCGGCCCGGAGCCGAGCAGGCGCAGGTCGTTGGCCAGCTTCATCAGGGCCACGGCCAGGGTTTTCAGCGCACCGGCCAGGGTGATCAGCGGCTCGTGCCCGGCCAGCGCGGCAAACTTGTTGGGCGCGGTGACGAACGGCAGCCCCGACAAGGCGGCAAGCTCGGCGGCGATCGCCTCGGCAAACCCGTGCGGTGCGTTCAGCCCGGTACCCACGGCGGTACCGCCCTGGGCCAGTTCGCACACCGCCGGCAGCGCCGCGCGGATGGCGCGCTGGGCGTAGTCCAGCTGGGCCACGTAGGCCGAGACCTCCTGGCCGAAGGTGATCGGGGTGGCGTCCATCATGTGGGTTCGCCCGGTCTTGACCAGTTGCATGTGGCGTGCGGCCAGTTCGGCCAACCCGCCCGACAGCTCGGCGATGGCCGGCAGCAGTTGCTGGTTGACCGCCTGTGCGGCGGCAATGTGCATGGCGGTCGGGAAGCAGTCGTTGGAGCTCTGCGAGCGGTTGACGTGGTCGTTGGGGTGTACCGGCACCTTGCCGCCGCGGCCCTTGCCGGCCAGCTCGTTGGCGCGCCCGGCCAGCACTTCGTTGGCGTTCATGTTGCTCTGGGTGCCGCTACCGGTCTGCCACACCACCAGCGGGAACTGGTCGTCATGCTCGCCGGCCAGCACCTCGTCGGCGGCCTGTTCGATCAGGCGGGCGATGTCGGCCGGCAGGTCGCCGTTGCGGTCATTGACCCGCGCTGCGGCTTTCTTGATCAGCACCAGCGCGTGCAGTACCGCCAGCGGCATGCGTTCCTTGCCGATGGCAAAGTTGATCAGCGAGCGCTGGGTCTGGGCACCCCAGTAGGCCTCGTCAGGAACTTCAACCGGGCCCAGGCTGTCAGTTTCGATACGGCTCATGCGGTACGCACTCCTTCAATGGCTTGTTTGCGCAGTTTAGGCCCTGATTCGGCATGGCGGTTCCATTGCCTGTCGTCCCTCTTGAGCAGGCTGCCCCAGTCGGCGCAGAATGCTCTACTCTGGGTACGCCCTCTTTTTATTTTAAGGAATTTCGATGACCCGTCTTCGCGCCCTCTGCACGGCTGTCGCGCTGGTCTGCGCCAGCGGCCAGGCACTCGCCGATACCGCCAGCCACAACGCCAGCGCTGAAAAATTCCTGGTGATGGCGCACGCCGACAAACTGGGTACCCCGGTCTACATGCAGGTGCAGCAGATGTTTGCCCAGCGCTTCGAGCAGACCAAGGCGCCGGCGTCCAAAAAGGCCGTGCTTGAAACCTACCAGGCCAAGGCCAACGCCGCCCTGGACCAGGCCATCGGCTGGAACAAGCTCAAGCCGGACATGATCAAGCTGTACACCAGCACCTTCAGCGAATCCGAGCTCAAGGACCTGGTCGCCTTCTACCAGTCGCCACTGGGCAAGAAAGTCCTGGAAAAGATGCCTGCCGTTACCCAGCAGTCGGCCCAGCTGACCCAGCAGAAGCTTGAAAGCGCCGTGCCGGTGGTCAACAAGCTGCTGGCCGACATGACCAACGAGCTGGACCCGTCCGCCGGCAAGGCGGCCGCACCGGCCAAGAAACCTTAAGCGGAGCCCAGCATGTCGATGCAGCAGAAGATCGAACAGAGCCTGGCGGCGCTCGCCCCGCAGCACCTCGAGGTGCTGGACGAGAGCCACATGCACAGCCGGGGCCAGCAGACCCACTACAAGGCCGTGCTGGTCAGCGAACAGTTCGATGGCTTGAACAGCGTCAAGCGCCACCAGAAGGTCTACGCCACCCTGGGTGACCTGATGGGGCAGTTCCATGCCCTGGCGTTGCACACCTACACCCCGCAGGAATGGCAGAAAGTCGGCAGCGCGCCGGCTTCGCCCACCTGCGCCGGAGGCAGCAAACACTGAAATCCCTTTCAGGTTTTTGCTAGAATCCGCAACGCGCCGCCTGTCGGCGCGTTTTTTATTGTCGACCCGGTCCGCCCTTTGCGAGGGTGACCACCTGGAGAATCAAGGCATGACCCAAGCTATCGTCGTGGCGGCGCTGTACAAGTTCGTCACCCTGAAAGATTACGTCGAGCTGCGCGAGCCGCTGCTCGAGACCATGGAGCGCAACGGGGTCAAGGGCACCCTGCTGCTGGCCGAAGAGGGTATCAACGGCACCGTGTCGGGTACCCGCGAAGGCATCGATGGCCTGCTGGCCTGGCTGCGCAGCGATGCACGCCTGGTGGACATCGATCACAAGGAATCGTACTGCGACGAACAGCCGTTCTACCGCACCAAGGTCAAGCTCAAGAAAGAGATCGTGACCCTCGGCGTGCCGGGCGTGGACCCGAACCGGACGGTCGGTACCTATGTCGAGCCCAAGGACTGGAACGCGCTGATCAGCGACCCCGAAGTGCTGCTGATCGACACCCGCAACGACTATGAAGTGGCGATTGGTACCTTCGAGGGCGCCATCGACCCAAAGACCACCACCTTTCGCGAGTTTCCCGAGTACATCAAGGCCAACTTCGACCCTGCCCGGCACAAGAAGGTGGCGATGTTCTGCACCGGTGGCATCCGCTGCGAAAAAGCCTCCAGCTATATGCTCGGCGAGGGTTTCGAAGCGGTCTATCATCTTAAGGGTGGCATCCTGAAGTACCTCGAGGAGGTTCCCCAGGAAGAAACGCGCTGGCAGGGCGACTGCTTTGTCTTCGACAACCGCGTGACCGTGCGTCACGACCTCAGCGAAGGCGACTACGACCAGTGCCACGCCTGTCGTACCCCGATCAGCGTGGAAGAACGGGCCTCCGAGCATTATTCGCCAGGCATCAGCTGCCCGCATTGCTGGGACAGCCTGAGCGAGAAGACCCGGCGCAGCGCCATCGATCGGCAGAAGCAGATCGAGTTGGCCAAGGCCCGCAACATGCCGCACCCGATCGGCCACAACTATCGCAAAGCCGAGGTGTGATGGATGACCGCTCGCCTGCTGTATGTAATGGACCCGATGTGCTCCTGGTGCTGGGGTTTCGCACCCGTGGCCGAGGCCCTGATACGGCAGGCGCGCGAGGCCGGCGTGGACACCCACCTGGTGCCCGGCGGCCTGCGCTCGGGCAGCAGTGCGCTGGATGCCTCCACCCGGCGCTACATTCTTGAACACTGGCAGGCGGTCAACCAGGCCACCGGCCAGCCGTTCCAGCTCGAGGGCGCGATGCCCGAAGGCTTTGTCTACGACACCGAACCTGCCTGCCGCGCGCTGGTGGCTGCACGCAGCCTCGACCCGCAGCGGGCCTGGACGCTGCTGGGGATGATCCAGCAGGCGTTCTACCAGCGCAGCGAAGACGTGACCCTGCCGGTCAAGCTGGTGGAGCTGGCCGAGCAGGCCGGTTTCGACCGCGCCGCCTTCGCCGAGGCCTTCAGCAGCGGCGACACCCGCAGCGCCACCGCCGCCGACTTCACCTGGGTGCAGGACCTGGGCATCGCGGGCTTCCCGACCCTGCTCGCCGAGCGCAATGGCCAACTGGCCCTGCTGACCAACGGCTACCAGGCCCTGGGGGCGCTGCAGCCGCTGCTGGGGCGCTGGCTGGAGCATGCGGTCAATGCTTGACCTGCCTGGCTCCCCCGACCCGGTGCCCGGGCCGACGCCGGCACCTGTCGATCGCTTGAGCTGGGCCGAGATCCGGCGCCTGGCGCAACACCACAAGAAAGCCCTGTGGACTGCCAACGGCGTGGCCGTGCTGGCGGCCCTGTGCAGTGTGCCGATTCCGCTGCTGCTGCCGTTGCTGGTCGACGAAGTGCTGCTGGGGCACGGCGATGCGGCGCTCAAGTGGATGAACAACCTGCTGCCCGCCAGCTGGCAGGTGGCGGCCGGCTACATCGGCCTGATGCTGGTCTTCACCCTGACGCTGCGCTGTGCGGCACTGGCCTTCAACGTGGTGCAGGCCAAGCTGTTCGCCGGGCTGGCCAAGGACATCGTCTACCGGCTGCGCATCCGCCTGATCGAGCGGCTCAAGCGCATCTCCCTGAGCGAGTACGAGAGCCTGGGCAGCGGTACGGTTACCACGCACCTGGTCACCGATCTGGACACCGTGGACAAGTTCGTCGGTGAAACCCTCAGCCGCTTTCTGGTGGCCATGCTCACGCTGGCCGGCACCTCGGCGATCCTGTTGTGGATGCACTGGCAGCTGGCGCTGTTGATCCTGCTGTTCAACCCGCTGGTGATCTTTGCCACGGTGCGGTTGGGCAAGCGGGTCAAGCACCTGAAGAAACTCGAGAACGACAGCACCTCGCGCTTCACCCAGGCACTGACCGAAACCCTGGATGCGATCCAGGAAATCCGTGCCGGCAACCGCCAGGGCTACTTTCTCGGGCGCCTGGGCATGCGTGCCCAGGAGGTGCGCAACTATGCGGTGTCCTCGCAATGGAAGAGCGATGCCAGCAGCCGCGCCAGTGGCTTGCTGTTCCAGTTCGGCATCGACATCTTTCGCGCAGCGGCCATGCTCACGGTGCTGTTTTCCGACCTCAGCATCGGCCAGATGCTGGCGGTGTTCAGCTACCTGTGGTTCATGATCGGCCCGGTGGAGCAGTTGCTCAACCTGCAGTACGCCTACTACGCGGCAGGTGGTGCGCTGAGCCGGATCAACGAGCTGCTGGCGCGCAGCGACGAGCCGCAGTATCCCGGCGGCATCGACCCTTTCGCGGGGCAGACCACCGTGGGCATCGAGGTGCGCGGGCTGCGTTTCGGCTATGGCGAGGAGCCGGTGCTGGACCAGTTGAACCTGTCCATCGCACCCGGCGAGAAGGTGGCCATCGTCGGCGCCAGCGGCGGCGGCAAGAGCACCCTGGTGCAGCTGTTGCTGGGCCTGTACAGCGCCCAGGCCGGCAGCATCCGCTTCGGCGGTTCGACCTTGCAGGAGATCGGCCTGGAAACCCTGCGCGAGCATGTGGCGGTGGTGTTGCAGCACCCGTCGCTGTTCAACGACACCGTGCGCGCCAACCTGACCATGGGCCGCGAGAGTACCGATGAGGCCTGCTGGCGGGCGCTGCGCATTGCCCAGCTCGACGCCACCATCGCCGCGCTGCCGCAGGGCCTGGACAGTGTGGTGGGACGTTCGGGCGTGCGTCTGTCCGGCGGGCAGCGCCAGCGTCTGGCGATTGCGCGCATGGTGCTGGCCGAGCCCAAGGTCGTCATTCTCGATGAGGCCACCTCGGCGCTGGACGCGGCCACCGAGTACAACCTGCACCAGGCGCTGAGCCGCTTCCTCAGCGCCCGTACCACCCTGATCATCGCTCACCGCCTGTCGGCAGTGAAGCAGGCCGACCGCGTGCTGGTGTTCGATGGCGGGCATGTCGCCGAGGATGGCGGTCACCAGCAGCTGATCGCCGAGGGTGGGTTGTACGCCAAGCTCTATGGGCATTTGCAACAGAGCTGAGGGCCTTCTACTGTACAACTGTTGTACAGGTGAAAAAGGGCCTGATGGCAGGTGGCAAATGGCCTAGGCTGTGTCTGTGCAGGATGAGACTCATCGGGCTGCGCATTGCTGCAAGGGACCTCATGAAGCAGAAACGGACTCTCGAAGCGCCCAGGTTGTTGGGCATCATCTGGCCTTTTGTGGCGGTCGTACTGTTCCAGGCCTTGCTGGGGGGCATCAGCCTCTATGCCTTGTCGGCCGTGCGCGGTTATGTGGCGGGCGAGAGCCTGTGGTCCAAGGGGCAGAAGGACGCCATCTACTTCCTGAGCCTGTATACCGACAGCCGCGACGAGGCGGCCTACCAGAAGTACCGGCAGGCCATCGCCATCCCCCAGGGTGGGCACCAGCTGCGCACCGCGCTGGACGCCAAGCCCCTGGACCTGGCCGCTGCGCGCCAGGGCATCCTCAGGGGCGGCAACCACCCGGATGACATCGACAGCGTCATCTGGCTCTACCTGAATTTCCGTCATGTCAGCTACATGGAACGCGCCATCGAACGCTGGTCGGTGGGGGACGATTACCTGCAGCAGCTGGATGCGCTGGCCAATCGTATCCACCAGGGTATCGTCACCGGGAATGTCACTGCGCAGCGGGTTGCAGCCTGGAAGGGTGAGATCGCCGCGATCAACGAGGCGGTAACCCCCGCCGCCATGGCGTTCAGCGATGCCCTGGGCGAAGGATCGCGCATGCTGTTGCGCCTGCTGCTGGTGGTCAACCTGGCCACGGCACTGTTTCTGATTGCGCTGGCCTGCCTGCGCACGCACAAGCTGCTGGCGCAGCGCCAGGCCTTTGCCAGTGCCCTGCAGGTGGAGAAGGATCGGGCGCAGATCACCTTGCAGTCGATTGGCGATGGGGTGATCACCACCGATGTCGAGGGCTGTATCGCCTACATGAACCCTGCCGCCGAGCAGTTGACCCACTGGAGCGCCGGACAGGCCCAGGGCCTGCCGCTGGCGGCGCTGTTCAGCCTGCTGGACGACAACGCCGAAAAAGACAGCCTGTCCCTTACCGAGCGCATTCTGAGCGGTACCCTCAAGGGCGGCAGCGAGCACGCCAAGCTGATCCAGCGGCTGGACGGCAGCACGGTGTCGGTGGCCCTGGTGGGCTCGCCGATCATCAGTGACGGTCAGGTCAGTGGCATCGTGCTGGTGCTGCACGACATGACCCAGGAGCGCCAGTACATCGCCAACCTGTCGTGGCAGGCTACCCATGATGCCCTCACCGGGCTGGCCAACCGGCGCGAATTCGAATACCGGCTGGAGCTGGCGCTGGGCGACCTGGGCCGCCAGGCGGCGCGCCACACCCTGCTGTTTCTGGACCTGGATCAGTTCAAGCTGGTCAACGACACCTGTGGCCATGCGGCGGGCGACGAATTGCTGCGTCACATTTGCGCGGTGCTGCAGGCGGGCGTTCGCGAGGGCGATACCCTGGCGCGCCTGGGCGGCGACGAGTTCGGTATCCTGCTGGAGAACTGCCTGCCCGAGCAGGCCGAGCGCATTGCCGAGAATCTGCGCCAGACCGTGCAGAGCCTGCACTTCGTGTGGAAGGGGCGCCCGTTCATGACCACCGTGAGCGTGGGCCTGGTCCACCTGCAACTGGCACCCCATACGCTGGAGGCCTCGCTGCGTGCGGCCGACATGGCGTGCTACATGGCCAAGGAGAAGGGGCGCAACCGGGTGCAGGTGTACCACCCCGACGACACCGAGCTGTCCATGCGCTTTGGCGAGATGGCCTGGATCCAGCGCCTGCACATCGCCCTGGAGGAAGACCGCTTCTGCCTGTATGCCCAGGAAATCGCGCCACTGGCGGCCGGTGAGTCGGATGCCGGTCATCTGGAAATACTGCTGCGCCTGCATGATGAGAGCGGGCGCATCATCCTGCCCGACAGCTTCATCCCGGCCGCCGAACGCTATGGGCTCATGACGGCCCTGGATCGCTGGGTGGTGAACAGAGTGTTCAAGGTGATTCGCCAGGCTCTGGATGAGGGGCGAAAGGGGCCATTGGCAATGTGCGCCATCAACCTGTCGGGCAGCAGCATCGGCGATGACAAGTTTCTGGATTATCTGCAGCGCCAGTTCGTCGAGTACGCCATACCGCCTGAAATGATCTGTTTCGAGATCACCGAAACCAGTGCGATTGCCAACCTGGGCAGCGCCATTCGTTTCATCAACGAATTGAAAGGGCTGGGTTGCCACTTTTCGCTGGACGACTTCTGCGCCGGGATGTCGTCGTTTGCCTACCTCAAACACCTGCCCGTGGACTTCCTGAAAATCGACGGGAGTTTCGTCAAGGACATGCTTGACGATCCGATTAACCGGGCTATGGTCGAAGTGATCAACCATATTGGCCACGTCATGGGCAAGCGCACCATTGCCGAGTTTGTCGAGACGCCCCTGATCGAGCAGGCGCTGCATGAAATTGGTGTCGATTACGCCCAGGGCTACCTGATCGAGCGGCCGCAGGTGTTCACCTGTGAAAGCTTGCAACGCCGGCGTATCCGTTCGCGACCCTTGCTGTTCAGGACGCCGGGGACGTTTCGCTGAGCGTTCACTTCAAATCACAAGGATGTAGGGATATGACAGTGATTGATGCATTTGAGCGAGTGGGTCCATTGATGGAAGCGCAAAGTTACCCACTCTGGGCTCAGAAACTGATCGAGGATTGCAGTGCGAGCAAGCAGCGGGTGGTAGAGCATGAAATCTATCACCGCCTGCGCGACGGCAAGCTGAGCCAGCGCACCCTGCGCCAGTATCTGATCGGCGGCTGGCCGGTAGTCGAACAGTTTTCGGTGTACATGGCGCAGAACCTGGCCAAGACCAGTTTTGCCCGCCACCCGGGGGAAGACATGGCGCGTCGCTGGCTGATGCGCAATATCCGTGTCGAGCTCAACCATGCCGATTACTGGGTGCACTGGGCCCAGGCGCACGGGGTCAGCCTGGACGATCTGAACGAGCAGAACGTGCCGACCGAGTTGCAGGCGCTGAGTGACTGGTGCTGGCATACCTGTGCGGCCGATTCGCTGATCGTGGCCATGGCCGCGACCAACTATGCGATCGAAGGCGCGGTGGGGGAATGGTCGGCGCTGGTGTGTTCGACGGATACCTACGCCAACGGCTTTCCCGAAAGCGGGCGCAAGCGCGCCATGAAATGGCTGAGGATGCACGCGCAGTATGACGACGAGCACCCTTGGGAGGCGTTGGAGATCATCTGCACGCTGGCGGGCAACAACCCACCACAGGCGCTGCAGACCCAGCTGCGTCGTGCGATCTGCAAGAGCTACGACTACATGTACCTGTTTCTGGAGCGCTGTCTGCAGCTGGAGCAGTCCCCACAGGCCGAGCCGGGCTCCACTGCCCGGTCGCGCTCGGCCCTGGTCGGTGCCTGAGGGCTACTGTGCGTTGAGCGCCTGGCCGTTGATGCCCTTGCTGTCCGGGCCCATCAGGTAGAGGTAGACCGGCATGATCTGCTCGGGCAGCGGGTTGTTCTCCGGTGCCTCGGCAGGGTAGGCCTGGGCGCGCATGCTGGTGCGTGTGGCGCCCGGGTTGACGCTGTTGGCGCGCACGGGGGCAACGTTCTCCAGCTCGTCGGCGAGGGTCTGCATCAGGCCTTCGGTGGCGAATTTCGATACGCCATAGGCACCCCAGTAGGCCCGGCCCTTGCGCCCGACGCTGCTGGAGGTGAACACCACCGAGGCATCCTCCGACAGCTTGAGCAGCGGCAGCAGGGTGCTGGTGAGCATGAACATGGCGTTGACGTTGATGTGCATGACGCGCATGAAGTTCTCGCCCGACAACTGCTCCAGCGGGGTACGCGGGCCGATGATGGAGGCGTTGTGCAGCAGCCCGTCGAGACGACCGAATTCGTTTTCCACCATCACTGCCAGCTCATCGTACTGATGGGGCAGGGCGGTTTCGAGGTTGAAGGGCACGACCACCGGTGCCGGATGGCCGGCTGCGGTGATCTGGTCGTGCACCTCGTTGAGGTTGGCTTCGGTCTTGCCCAGCAGCAGTACCGTGGCGCCATGGGCGGCGTAGGCTTTGGCAGCAGCGGCGCCGATGCCGCGACCGGCGCCGGTGACCAGGATGACCCGGCCGTTGAGCAGGCCGGGGCGGGCGGTGTAGTCGAACATGGGATTCCCTCGAGATCGTGGTGAGGCATTCGCCGGCACGGCCGGCTCCTACAAATCGATGCGGTGTTGCAGGAGCCGGCTGTGCCGGCGAAGCTTTTGGCGGGTGTCGGCGATCAGCAGCCGCACAGGGCGCTGTCGAGCACCTTGCGCAGGTCCAGCGGATGATCGACCACCACGTCCGCGCCCCAGTTGTTGGGATTGTCCTCTGGATGAATATAGCCGTAGCGCACCGCTGCGGTGCGGGTGCCGGCGTCGCGGCCCGACTCGATGTCGCGCAGGTCGTCACCCACGAACAGCACGCTGGCCGGGTCCAGGTTCAGGGTCTTGCAGGCCAGGATCAGCGGCTCGGGGTCGGGCTTGCTGTTCTTCACGTGATCCGGACAGATCAGCAACGAAGATCGCTCGGCCAGGCCCAGCTGCTGCATGATCGGCTCGGCGAAGCGTACCGGCTTGTTGGTGACCACGCCCCACAGCAGGTTGCCTTTTTCGATGTCGGCCAGCAGCTCGGCCATGCCGTCGAACAGCTTGCTGTGCACCGCGCAATCCTTCTGGTAGCGCTCGAGGAATTCCAGGCGCAGCGCCTCGAACTCGGGGGCTTCGGGGCTCATCGCGAACGCGGCGGCGACCATGGCTCGGGCGCCACCGGAAATCACCTCGCGAATCCGTTCGTCGTCGATTGCCGGAAGGCTGCGGTCGGCCAGCATGGCCTGGCAGATGGCGATGAAATCCGGCGCCGTGTCGAGCAGGGTGCCGTCCATGTCGAAAAGTACTGCTCGCAAACGCATGCTCATTCCTCGCGCAGGGTCTGGATCATGTAGTTGACGTCCACGTCGCTGGCCAGTTTGTAGTGCTTGGTCAGCGGGTTGTAGGTCAGGCCGATGATGTCCTTGACGCTCAGGCCCGCTTCGCGGCTCCAGGCGCCCAGTTCGGACGGTCGGATGAATTTCTTGAAGTCATGGGTGCCGCGCGGCAGCAGCTTCATGATGTATTCCGCACCGATGATGGCGAACAGGTAGGCCTTGGGGTTGCGGTTGATGGTGGAGAAGAATACCTGGCCGCCGGGCTTGACCATGCGGTAGCAGGCGCGGATCACCGAGGAGGGGTCGGGTACGTGCTCGAGCATCTCCAGGCAGGTGACCACGTCGAACTGCTCGGGCATTTCCTCGGCCAGGGCTTCGGCGGTGATCTGCCGGTATTCCACCTCGACGCCGGACTCCAGCTGGTGCAGGCGGGCGACGGCCAGCGGCGCTTCACCCATGTCGATGCCGGTGACGGTGGCACCCCGCAGGGCCATGGCCTCGCTGAGAATGCCGCCGCCACAACCGACGTCGAGCACTTTCTTGCCGGCCAGCTTGACCCGCTCGTCGACCCAGTTGACCCGCAGCGGATTGATGTCGTGCAGTGGCTTGAATTCGCTCTCGCGGTCCCACCAGCGGTGGGCCAGGGCTTCGAATTTGGCGATTTCGGCGTGGTCGACGTTGCTCATGGAACGGTCCTCAGAAACTTTGATAATTCGCTACAGGTCGGCAGCCGTGGCTGCCGACGGGTTATTCGTGCTGGCCGCCGATACGCTGGCCCCAGTCACAGGCGCTGGCATGCAGGGCCTGTTCGTCGAGCCGGGTGAGGCGGCGCTCATCGAGCAGTTGCCGGCCGGCCACCCAGACATGTCTTGCGCAGTCCCGCCCGCTGGCATACACCAGTTGCGAGACCGGGTCGTAGATCGGCTGCTGGGCCAGGCCCGACAGGTCGAATGCCACCAGGTCGGCAGCCTTGCCCAGCTCCAGCGAGCCGGTTACGGCCTCCAGGCCCAGGGCGCGGGCGCCGTTGAGGGTTGCCATGCGCAATGCGCGATGGGCATCCAGGGCGCTGGCCGAACCTGACACGGCCTTGGCCAGCAGGGCCGCGGTACGGGTTTCGCCCAGCAGGTCGAGGTCGTTGTTGCTGGCGGCGCCATCGGTGCCTATGGCTACGTTGACGCCAGCCTGCCACAGGCGTTCCACCGGGCAGAAGCCGCTGGCCAGCTTGAGGTTGGATTCAGGGCAGTGCACCACGCTGGTGTTGCTTTCTACCAGCAGGGCCAGGTCGTCGTCGCTGACCTGGGTCATGTGCACGGCCTGCAGGCGCGGGCCCAACAGGCCGATGCGTGCCAGGCGCGCCAATGGCCGCTCGCCGCACTGATCGATGGACTGCTGCACCTCGAAGGCGGTCTCGTGCAGGTGCATGTGCACCGGCGCGTCCAGCTCTTCGGCGATCACCCTAACCTTTTCCAGGTTGGCGTCGCTGACCGTGTACGGTGCGTGCGGGCCCAAGGCCACGGTAATGCGCGGATGGTGGCGCAGGTCGCCGAACAGCTCCACGCCCAGGTGCAGGCCTTCGTCGAAGGTGCGGGCGCCGGGAATCGGGAAGTCCAGCAACGGCACTGCGATCTGCGCGCGCATGCCGCTGTCGTGCACGCATTCGCTGGCGATCTTGGGGAAGAAGTACATGTCCGAGAAGCAGGTGATGCCACCCTTGAGCTGTTCGGCAATGGCCAGGTTGGTGCCGTCACGCACGAAGGCTTCATCGACCCAGCGGGCTTCGGCGGGCCAGATGTGCTCCTGCAGCCAGGTCATCAGCGGCAGGTCGTCGGCCAGGCCGCGAAACAGCGTCATCGCGGCGTGGCCGTGGGCGTTGATCAGGCCGGGGGCGAGCAGGCAGCCGGGCAGCTCGCGCACCTCGGTGGCCTGCAGGCGCAGGGCGTCTTCGCGCGGGCCAATGAAGGCGATAAGGCCGTCGCGGATACCGATGCCGTGGCCCTTGAGTACCACCCCGGCCGGTTCGACGGGCACCAGCCACGAGGGCAGGAGCAACAGGTCGAGGGGAGGGGCAGGCTTGGGCATGTGCGAAAATCCCGGTATCGCGGAAGGTGGGGGCGAAGTATACCCGAGCGTCCGCGGCTGGGGCTCGTTATAATCGTGCGCTTTTGATGTCCGAATGACGGGGTGAGGCATGCGCGATCGACTGTTGGCTGCGGAGAAGGTGACGGCCATCGATTGGCGGGATGGTGCCCTGTATCTGCTCGACCAGCGTGCGCTGCCGTTCGAGCAGCGCTGGCTGGCGTATAACGACGCCGTCGGGGTGGCCGAGGCCATCCGCACCATGGTGGTGCGCGGCGCCCCGGCCATCGGCATCAGTGCGGCCTATGGCCTGGTGCTGGCGCTGCGCCAGCGCCTGGCGGATGGCGATGACTGGGAAATGGCTCTGGAAGAGGACTTCGAGCTGCTGGGCGAAGCCCGTCCCACCGCCGTCAACCTGTTCTGGGCACTGAACCGCATGCGCGAGCGGCTGTTGCGGATCAAGGCCGGGGATGACGTGCTGGCGATCATGCTGGCCGAAGCCGAGGCCATCCACGAAAGCGACCGTGAAGCCAACCTGACCATGGCCCAGCTGGGCGCCGAGCTGATTCGCAGGCACCAGGGCAGCGAGCAGGCCATCCTCACCCACTGCAATGCCGGCGCGCTGGCCACGGGCGGGTTCGGCACTGCGCTGGGGGTGATTCGCGCCGCGTACCTGGAAGGCATGGTGGAGCGGGTGTACGTGGCCGAGACCCGGCCCTGGCTGCAAGGGTCGCGGCTGACCGCCTGGGAGCTTGCCGGCGAAGGGGTGCCGGTGACCATTGGCGTCGATTCCGCCGCCGCACACCTGATGAAGACCAAGGGCATCACCTGGGTGATCGTCGGCGCCGACCGCATCACTGCCAATGGCGACGTGGTCAGCAAGATCGGCACCTACCAGCTGGCGGTCAATGCCATGCACCATGGGGTTCGCTTCATGGTGGTGGCGCCCAGTTCGAGCATCGACCTCAACCTGGCCAGTGGCGAGGAGGTGATGCTCGAGGAGCGGGATGTCAGCGAGCTGCTGGAGGTGGGCGGCGAACGGGTCGGGGCCGGGGTAGAGGCCTTCAATCCGGTGTTCGATGTGACGCCGGCAGACCTGATCGACGTGATCGTGACCGAAAAGGGCATCGTCGAGCGTCCGGACGCGGCCAAGATGGCGCAGTTGATGTGCCGCAAGCGGTTGCATTGAGGTCCGCGCCGCGCCCTTTGCCGGCAAGCCGGCCTCAGATCGGGCGGCGGTTTGCCATACTCCCAAGCCTATCGGGACTGTGGTAACATCCGACGGTTTCCAAGACCGCCTCCCGAGGCGGTCTTTACTGCGCAGATCCATGGCATAACTCGTTGATTTGTCGTAAGTCGCTGCCGGTCATCTGCTTGCAGCGGCGAGCTTCGTTCGTCCCATATGGATGTGACGAGGTTTCACCAGAAAAAGGAATCAGGCTTCTCATGGGCGAACTGGCCAAAGAAATCCTACCGGTCAATATCGAAGACGAACTGAGACAGTCCTACCTCGACTACGCGATGAGCGTCATTGTCGGGCGTGCACTGCCCGATGCGCGTGATGGCTTGAAGCCCGTGCATCGCCGCGTTCTGTTTGCGATGAGTGAACTGGGTAACGACTGGAACAAACCGTACAAGAAATCCGCCCGTGTGGTCGGTGACGTGATCGGTAAGTATCACCCCCACGGTGATACCGCGGTCTACGACACCATCGTCCGTATGGCCCAGCCGTTCTCGCTGCGCTACCTGCTGGTGGACGGCCAGGGCAACTTCGGTTCGGTGGACGGCGACAATGCCGCGGCCATGCGATACACCGAAGTGCGCATGACCAAGCTGGCGCACGAGCTGCTGGCAGACCTGCACAAGGAAACCGTCGACTGGGTGCCCAACTACGACGGCACCGAGCAGATTCCGGCGGTCATGCCGACCAAGATCCCGAACCTGCTGGTCAACGGTTCCAGCGGTATTGCCGTGGGCATGGCGACCAACATTCCGCCGCACAACCTCGGTGAAGTCATCGACGGTTGCCTGGCGCTGATCGACAACGCCGACATCACGGTCGATGAGCTGATGCAGTTCATCCCGGGGCCGGACTTCCCGACTGCCGCGATCATCAACGGTCGCCAGGGCATCATCGAGGCCTACCGCACCGGTCGCGGGCGCATCTACATGCGTGCCCGCTCGACGGTCGAGGACATCGACAAGGTCGGTGGCCGCCAGCAGATCGTGATCACCGAGCTGCCGTACCAGCTGAACAAGGCGCGGCTGATCGAGAAGATCGCCGAGCTGGTCAAGGAAAAGAAACTCGAGGGCATCACCGAGCTGCGCGACGAGTCCGACAAGGACGGCATGCGCATCGTCATCGAGCTGCGCCGTGGCGAAGTGCCGGAGGTGATCCTCAACAACCTCTATGCCCAGACCCAGCTGCAGGCCGTGTTCGGCATCAACATCGTGGCGCTGATCGACGGCCGTCCGCGGGTGCTGAACCTCAAGGACCTGCTCGAGGCGTTCGTGCGTCACCGCCGCGAGGTGGTCACCCGCCGTACCGTGTTCGAGCTGCGCAAGGCCCGTGAACGCGGTCATATCCTCGAGGGCCAGGCGGTCGCACTGTCCAACATCGACCCGGTCATCGCCCTGATCAAGGCTTCGCCGACGCCGTCCGAGGCCAAGGAAGCGCTGATCGGCACGCCGTGGGAGTCCAGCGCCGTGCAGGTGATGGTCGAGCGCGCCGGCGCCGATTCCTGCCGCCCGGAAACCCTCGACGAGCAGTACGGTCTGCGTGATGGCAAGTACTACCTTTCGCCCGAACAGGCCCAGGCCATCCTGGACCTGCGCCTGCACCGCCTGACCGGCCTGGAGCACGAGAAGCTGCTGGCCGAGTACCAGGAGATTCTCAAGCAGATCGGCGAGCTGATTCGCATCCTGAACAACGCCGAGCGCTTGATGGAAGTGATCCGCGAAGAGCTGGAGCTGATCCGCGCCGAATATGGCGACGTGCGCCGCACCGAGATTCTCGATGCACGCCTGGACCTGACCCTGGGTGACATGATCCCGGAAGAAGACCGCGTGGTGACTATCTCCCACGGCGGCTACGCCAAGACCCAGCCGCTGGCGGCCTACCAGGCCCAGCGCCGTGGCGGCAAGGGCAAGTCGGCCACCGGCGTCAAGGACGAGGACTACATCTCGCACCTGCTGGTCGCCAACAGCCACACCACGCTGCTGCTGTTCTCCAGCAAGGGCAAGGTGTACTGGCTCAAGACCTACGAAATCCCCGAGGCGTCGCGTGCCGCACGTGGCCGTCCGCTGGTGAACCTGCTGCCGCTGGGCGAGGGCGAGGTCATCACCACCATGCTGCCGGTGGAGGAATACACTGAAGGCCACTTCATCTTCATGGCCACCGCCAACGGCACCGTGAAGAAGACCCCGCTGGAGCAGTTCAGTCGTCAGCGCAGTGTCGGCCTGATCGCGCTGGAGCTGGACGAAGGCGACATCCTGATTTCCGCCTCCATCACCGATGGTGAGCGCGAGGTCATGCTGTTCTCCGATGCCGGCAAGGTCACCCGCTTCAAGGAGTCCGACGTGCGTGCCATGGGGCGTACCGCCCGCGGTGTGCGCGGCATGCGCCTGGCCGAGGGGCAGAAGCTGATTTCGATGATCATCCCCGAAGAAGGCAGCCAGATCCTCACCGCTTCCGAGCGTGGTTTCGGCAAGCGTACCGCCATCGCCGAGTTCCCCGAGTACAAGCGTGGTGGCCAGGGCGTCATCGCCATGGTCAGCAACGATCGCAACGGCCGTCTGGTGGGTGCGGTACAGGTGCAGGAAGGCGAGGAGATCATGCTGATTTCCGACCAGGGCACCCTGGTGCGTACCCGTGTCGGCGAAGTCTCCAGCCTGGGCCGTAATACCCAGGGCGTGACGCTCATCAAGCTGGCCAGCGACGAGACCCTGGTGGGTCTGGAGCGGGTGCAGGAGCCGTCCGACGAGGAAGACGACGAAGATTTCGTGGCGGATGCCGAGGCTGACGTGGACGCCGGCGAAGGGTCGTCACTGGACGCTGCAGCTGACGAAGAGACGCCGCAGGAATAAATTGTAGTAGCGCAACCTATGGGAGCGGCTGTGGGGGCGGGCAGGCCCGCCACTGCGGTGTCTGCTCCCACAGACATCAAGAGCAGAGCGAGAGTGGATGTGAGCAAACGAGCCTTTAACTTCTGCGCAGGCCCTGCTGCGCTTCCTGAAGCTGTGCTGCAGCGTGCCCAGGCAGAAATGCTGAACTGGCGCGGCAAAGGCCTGTCGGTCATGGAGATGAGCCACCGTAGCGACGACTACGTGGCCATTGCCGAGAAGGCCGAGCAGGACCTGCGCGACCTGATGTCCATCCCCTCCAACTACAAGGTGCTGTTCCTGCAGGGCGGCGCCAGCCAGCAGTTTGCCGAGATCCCGTTGAACCTGCTGCCCGAGGGCGGTACGGCCGACTACATCGAGACCGGCATCTGGTCGAAAAAGGCGATCGAGGAAGCGCGTCGCTATGGCAACATCAATGTCGCCGCCAGCGCCAAGCCTTACGATTACCTGGCCATCCCGGGTCAGAACGAGTGGAACCTGACCAAGGACGCTGCCTACCTGCATTACGCCTCGAACGAGACCATCGGTGGTCTGGAGTTCGACTGGGTGCCGCAGACCGGTGACGTGCCGCTGGTGGTGGACATGTCCTCGGACATCCTCTCGCGTCCGGTCGACGTGTCGCAGTTCGGTCTGATCTACGCCGGTGCGCAGAAGAACATCGGCCCCAGCGGCCTGGTGGTGGTGATCGTGCGTGAAGACCTGCTGGGCCGTGCCCGCAGCAGCTGCCCGACCATGCTCGACTACAAGGTCGCGGCCGACAACGGCTCGATGTACAACACCCCGGCAACCTATTCCTGGTACCTCTCGGGCCTGGTGTTCGAGTGGCTCAAGGAGCAGGGCGGTGTCGCTGCCATGGAGCAGCGCAACCGCGCCAAGAAGGACCGCCTGTACGGCTTCATCGACAAGAGCGACTTCTATACCAACCCGATCAGCAGCAATGCCCGTTCCTGGATGAACGTGCCGTTCCGCCTGGCCGACGAGCGCCTGGACAAGGCGTTCCTGGCGGGCGCCGACGAGCGTGGCCTGCTCAACCTCAAGGGTCACCGTTCGGTGGGCGGCATGCGCGCCTCGATCTACAACGCCCTGGGCCTGGACGCCGTGGAGGCACTGGTGGCCTACATGGGTGAATTCGAGAAGGAACACGCCTGATGTCCGAACAGGAACTCAAGGCCCTGCGCGTGCGCATCGACAGCCTCGACGAGAAGATCCTCGAGTTGATCAGCGACCGTGCGCGCTGCGCCCAGGAAGTCGCCCGGGTCAAGACTGCGACCCTGGCAGAAGGCGAGGTGCCGGTGTTCTACCGGCCCGAGCGCGAGGCGCAGGTGCTCAAGCGCGTGATGGAGCGCAACAAGGGCCCGCTGGGCAACGAGGAAATGGCCCGGCTGTTCCGTGAAATCATGTCGTCGTGCCTGGCGCTGGAGCAACCGCTCAAGGTCGCCTACCTGGGGCCTGAGGGTACCTTTACCCAGGCCGCAGCCATGAAGCACTTCGGCCATGCCGTGATCAGCAAGCCGATGGCGGCCATCGACGAGGTATTCCGCGAAGTGGTCGCCGGCGCGGTCAATTTCGGCGTGGTGCCTGTGGAAAACTCCACCGAAGGTGCGGTCAACCACACCCTGGACAGCTTCCTCGAGCACGACATGGTGATCTGCGGCGAAGTCGAGCTGCGCATTCACCACCACCTGCTGGTGGGCGAGAATACCAAGACCGACAGCATCAGCCGTATCTACTCCCACGCCCAGTCGCTGGCCCAATGCCGCAAGTGGCTGGATGCTCATTATCCGAACGTCGAGCGGGTGGCGGTATCGAGCAATGCCGAAGCTGCCAAGCGGGTCAAGGGCGAGTGGAATTCGGCGGCGATCGCTGGTGACATGGCGGCTGGCCTGTACGGTCTGACACGCCTGGCGGAGAAAATCGAAGACCGTCCGGACAATGCCACGCGCTTCCTGATGATCGGCAACCAGGAAGTGCCACCGACCGGTGATGACAAGACCTCGATCATCGTTTCGATGAGCAACAAGCCGGGTGCGTTGCACGAACTGCTGGTACCGTTCCATGAGAACGGCATCGACCTGACCCGCATCGAGACCCGTCCGTCGCGCAGCGGCAAGTGGACCTACGTGTTCTTCATCGACTTCGTCGGCCACCATCGTGACCCGTTGATCAAGGCGGTGCTGGAGCAGATCAGCCAGGAGGCGGTGGCCCTGAAGGTACTGGGCTCGTATCCGAAGGCGGTGCTCTGAGGTATGCCAATGCGTGATGTTCTGAACAGGGTCCTGCTCCGTGGTTGAAGTCGTAAAGCAAGGCGGGCCCGTCATTGGCCGGCTGGTGGTGGTGGGCCTGGGCCTGATTGGCGGCTCGTTCGCCAAGGGCCTGCGTGAAAGTGGCCTGTGCCGCGAGGTGGTCGGTGTCGACCTGGACCCGCAATCGCGCAAGCTGGCGGTCGAGCTGGGTGTGGTCGACCGTTGTGAAGAGGACCTGGCTGCGGCCTGTGTCGGGGCTGACGTGATCCAGCTGGCGGTGCCGATCCTGGCCATGGAAAAGCTCCTGGCGCGCCTGGCGCAGCTTGACCTGGGTGCGGCGGTGCTGACTGATGTGGGCAGCGCCAAGGGCAACGTGGTGCGTGCTGCGCGCGAAGCCTTTGCCGAGAAGCTGCCGCGTTTCGTACCTGGCCATCCGATCGCGGGCTCCGAGCAGAGTGGGGTGGAGGCCTCCAATGCCGCCCTGTTCCGTCGTCACAAGGTGATTCTCACGCCGCTGGCAGAAACCGACCCGGCCGCCCTGGCGCTGGTCGATCGCCTGTGGCGTGCGCTGGATGCCGATGTCGAGCACATGCAGGTGGAGCGCCACGACGAAGTGCTGGCGGCAACCAGTCATCTGCCGCATCTGCTGGCTTTCGGCCTGGTCGATTCGCTGGCCAAGCGCAATGAAAACCTCGATATCTTCCGTTACGCTGCCGGTGGGTTCCGCGATTTCACAAGAATCGCCGGAAGCGACCCGGTCATGTGGCATGACATCTTCCTCGCCAATCGCGAGGCTGTCCTGCGCACACTGGATACATTTCGCAGCGACCTCGACGCCTTGCGCGACGCGGTCGATGCAGGGGATGGGCACCAGCTGCTGGGCGTTTTCACCCGCGCCCGGGTTGCCCGCGAGCATTTCAGTAAAATCCTGGCCCGTCGGGCCTATGTGGACGCTATGAACTCCAACGACCTGATTTTCCTGGCACAACCTGGTGGCCGCCTGTCCGGCCGTATTCGCGTACCAGGCGACAAATCGATTTCTCACCGCTCGATCATGCTCGGCTCCCTGGCCGAAGGCACCACCGAGGTGGAAGGCTTCCTCGAGGGTGAGGATGCGCTGGCGACCCTGCAGGCGTTCCGCGACATGGGCGTGGTCATCGAAGGCCCGCACCATGGTCGCGTGACCATTCACGGGGTGGGGCTCAATGGCCTCAAGCCGCCGCCTGGCCCGATCTACCTGGGCAACTCGGGTACCTCGATGCGCCTGCTGTCCGGCCTGCTGGCCGCGCAGCCGTTCGACACCGTGCTGACCGGCGATGCTTCGCTGTCCAAGCGCCCGATGAACCGTGTGGCCAACCCGCTGCGCGAAATGGGTGCGGTCATCGAGACCGCCGCCGAGGGCCGCCCGCCGATGACCATCCGCGGTGGCCATACGCTCAAGGCGCTGGATTACAAACTGCCGATGGCCAGTGCCCAGGTCAAATCCTGCCTGTTGCTGGCCGGCCTGTATGCCCAGGGCAAGACTACCGTCACCGAGCCTGCGCCTACCCGTGACCATACCGAGCGCATGCTGCGCGGTTTTGGCTACAGCGTGAGCGTCGATGGCCCTACCGCCTCGCTGGAGTCCGGTGGCAAGCTGACCGCCACCCACATCGAGGTGCCGGCCGATATCTCCTCGGCGGCCTTCTTCCTGGTCGCGGCCTCGATTGCCGAGGGTTCGGAGCTGGTACTGGAGCACGTCGGCATCAACCCGACCCGCACCGGTGTCATCGACATTCTGCAACTGATGGGCGGCGATATCACCCTGGAAAACCAGCGTGAAGTCGGCGGCGAGCCGGTAGCCGACCTGCGAGTGCGCGGCGCCAGGCTCAAGGGTATCGAGATTCCGGAGCACCTGGTGCCCCTGGCGATCGACGAGTTCCCGGTGCTGTTCGTGGCTGCGGCCTGTGCCGAAGGGCGTACCGTGCTGCGCGGCGCCGAAGAGCTGCGGGTGAAGGAGTCGGATCGCATCCAGGTCATGGCCGACGGCCTGCTGGCGCTGGGCGTGAAGTGCGAACCTACCCCGGACGGCATCATCATCGACGGCGGCAGCATCGGTGGCGGCGAAGTGCATGGGCATGGCGACCACCGTATCTCCATGGCCTTCAGCGTCGCCTCGCTGCGCGCTTGCGCGCCGATTCGCATCCATGACTGTGCCAACGTCGCCACCTCGTTCCCCAACTTCCTCGCGCTGTGTGCCGAAGTCGGCATCCGCGTAGCTGAAGAGGGCAAGTCGTGAACGCGCTGGCACCGGTCATCACCATCGACGGGCCTAGCGGTTCTGGCAAGGGTACCGTTGCCGGCATGCTGGCCCGCGAGCTGGGCTGGAAGCTGCTGGATTCCGGGGCTCTGTACCGCCTCCTGGCATTCGCCGCCGGCAACCACGGTGTCGACCTGGCCAATGAAGAGCTGCTGGTCAAGCTGGCCGCCCATCTGGACGTGCAGTTCATCGCCGCCGAGCCGGGCAAGTTGCAGCAGATCATCCTCGAGGGGGATGATGTGAGCAATGTGATCCGTACCGAAACCGTGGGCGCTGGCGCATCGATGGTGGCTTCGCTGCCGGCGGTGCGTGATGCGCTGCTGCAGCGCCAGCGGGCGTTTCAGGAGTCGCCCGGCCTGATCGCCGATGGGCGCGACATGGGGACGGTGGTGTTTCCAGACGCGCCCTTGAAGATTTTCCTCACGGCCAGCGCCGAGGAGCGGGCGCGTCGTCGTTACTTGCAGTTGAAGGGCAAGGGCGATGATGTTAGTCTGTCGAGTCTGCTAGATGAGATACGTGCGCGTGATGAGCGCGACACCCAGCGCGCAGTGGCCCCGCTCAAGCCGGCGGCCGATGCAATCCAGCTGGATTCCACGGAATTGTCCATCGAGCAGGTGTTGCAACGCATCAGAAGCGAGATCGCACTTCGCGATATCGCCTGATACAGGGCGGCATGCAGGGGCACCAGTCAACGTCCTGCAGGCTTTCCCTTTATATGAACGAAACCCACATTGTCTGGAATGTGGCTGATGGGCGTATGTCTCGCCCTAATCTACAGGAATTAAAATGAGCGAAAGCTTTGCAGAACTCTTTGAAGAAAGCCTGAAAACCCTCAACCTTCAACCAGGTGCGATCATCACCGGTATCGTTGTCGATATCGACGGTGACTGGGTTACTGTCCACGCCGGTCTGAAGTCCGAGGGCGTCATCCCGCTCGAGCAGTTCTACAACGAAGCTGGCGAGCTGACCATCAAGGTCGGTGACGAAGTTCACGTTGCGCTGGACGCGGTCGAAGACGGCTTTGGCGAAACCAAGCTGTCCCGTGAAAAAGCCAAGCGCGCCGAGTGCTGGATTGTTCTGGAAGCAGCTTTCGCCGCCGAAGAAGTGGTCAAGGGCGTTATCAACGGTAAGGTTAAAGGCGGCTTCACTGTCGACGTTAACGGTATCCGTGCGTTCCTGCCGGGCTCCCTGGTTGATGTCCGCCCTGTGCGTGACACCACCCACCTCGAAGGCAAAGAGCTGGAATTCAAGGTCATCAAGCTGGACCAGAAGCGCAACAACGTTGTCGTTTCCCGTCGCAGTGTCCTGGAAGCCGAAAACAGCGCCGAGCGCGAAGCTCTGCTGGAATCGCTGCAGGAAGGCCAGCAAGTCAAAGGTATCGTCAAGAACCTCACCGACTACGGCGCATTCGTTGACCTGGGCGGCGTTGATGGCCTGCTGCACATCACCGACATGGCCTGGAAGCGTATCAAGCACCCGTCGGAAATCGTCAACGTTGGCGACGAGATCGACGTCAAGGTACTGAAGTACGATCGTGAGCGTAACCGCGTTTCGCTGGGCCTGAAGCAACTGGGCGAAGACCCATGGGTTGCTATCAAGGCACGTTACCCAGAAAGCACCCGCGTCATGGCGCGCGTCACCAACCTGACCGACTACGGCTGCTTCGCAGAGCTGGAAGAAGGCGTGGAAGGCCTGGTACACGTTTCCGAAATGGACTGGACCAACAAGAACATCCACCCTTCGAAAGTCGTACAAGTCGGCGACGAAGTGGAAGTCATGGTTCTGGACATCGACGAAGAGCGTCGTCGTATCTCCCTGGGCATCAAGCAGTGCAAGTCGAACCCATGGGAAGACTTCTCTGGCCAGTTCAACAAGGGCGACAAGATCTCCGGCACCATCAAGTCGATCACCGATTTCGGTATCTTCATTGGTCTGGACGGCGGCATCGACGGTCTGGTTCACCTGTCCGACATCTCCTGGAACGAAGTGGGCGAAGAAGCCGTACGTCGCTTCAAGAAGGGCGACGAGCTGGACACCGTCATCCTGTCGGTTGACCCAGAGCGCGAGCGTATCTCCCTGGGTATCAAGCAGCTGGAAGACGATCCGTTCTCCAACTACGTTGCTGTCAACGACAAAGGCGCTATCGTAAAAGGTATCGTTAAAGAAGTTGACGCCAAGGGTGCTATCATCACCCTGGCCGACGATATCGAAGCCACTCTGAAAGCTTCCGAAATCAGCCGTGACCGCGTTGAAGACGCGCGTAACGTCCTGAAGGAAGGCGAAGAAGTTGAAGCCAAGATCATCAGCGTTGACCGCAAGAGCCGCGTAATCAACCTCTCCATCAAGTCGAAAGACGATGCTGAAGAGAAAGAAGCAATCCAGAGCCTGAAAGCCGCTCCGGAAGCTGCCGCCGATACCACCATGGCTGCACTGCTGCGCGAAGCAATGGCCAAACAGAACTGAGTTCTGCTTGATCATTAAAAAGGGCGACTTCGGTCGCCCTTTTTTGTGCCTGCGATTCATGTCTGTTTGCGGATGAGTCTGCAGGGGGTCCCATGCCTTCCTGTGTTCCGCCAGGGCGGATTCGTCCACGTCAGGGCGAAGCAAATGCGCCAATCCCTTGCCCCGCCTCACCTGCGGGCAGCGGCACTCAGTTGTCACCCTTGTGCGCAAATCTTGAAAATTTTATTAAGTCAAGAACCACCCTGTTCAAATCAGCTAGGGCGTGCTACAAACAGAGTAAGCAATGATCTAGCTGCTTGATAAAGAAGGGAAAAATATGACGAAGTCGGAGCTGATCGAACGTATTGTCACCCATCAAGGGCTGCTTTCATCGAAGGATGTGGAGCTGGCCATCAAGACCATGCTTGAGCAGATGTCCCAGTGCCTGGCTACAGGGGATCGAATCGAGATCCGTGGCTTTGGCAGCTTCTCGCTGCATTACCGGGCGCCGCGCTTGGGCCGTAACCCGAAGACGGGTCAGTCGGTGAGTCTGGACGGCAAGTTCGTGCCGCATTTCAAGCCCGGTAAAGAGCTGCGTGATCGGGTCAACGATGAGGAGGAGGGCGCATGATGGCCGCTGAGCAAGGAGCAAGTCATGCGTAACCTCAAGCGTGTAGTGCTGGCGCTGGTGGTGCTGGCCGTTGCGGCGGTGGTGCTGCTGTTTGTGCTGGAGAACCAGCAGTCGGTGGCATTGGTGCTGTTTGGGTGGGCTGCGCCGGCGTTGCCGTTGTCGGTTGTGGTGCTGGTTGCCTTGGTGGGTGGGTTGCTGGTTGGGCCGGTGATGGGGGCATATGTTGCAGTGCGTGCCAGAAGTCGTGCTAGGCGTATGAGTCGGTAACGCAGCTCATCTGGCTGTAAAATGCAGAATCTTCCTACAGCTTTTGAGCGAAGATGCCACGTGGCGGCGGCGATCTTTTATGGGGTAATGGCGCTCCATTGAATACCCTGGAATGGGCCGCGCATGTTTTACTCTCGATTCCTCATCACCGCGCTATCTATGGCGTTTCAGCCTATTATCAAGCCCTCCTTCCTCTCTGTTTCTCCTCTCTTTTGGTTTGCGCATCGGTATCCGCGGGATGGCCGCTCGGGCCCGCTGTCTACCTCGCATTCATCTGGCGATTGATCATGCTTTCAACCGCCATGCTGCAGCAGATTATGCTGGCACATGCTGATCTCGATGCCGGCTACGTACTGCCCCAAGTATTGCCATTGTGCGTCGGCATGTGAGCCAGGTGGGTGAAAGTAGTGTTGTGGCTTTTGCTTTTGCGCTGGGAACTTATCTGAATGTTGCCTTATCAGATGCCTCTGCATCGGTGCCGCATGCGCGTAAAGAAAATGTCGTCGTCACCAGGCAGGTTGCCAAAAACGTCACTAAGCTATGATTTATTAAAGAATTATATGTCAATGACATCATTTTGCTATCTGCCGTTTACTGACCTTCCAATCTAAATGGTTGGTTTCAAAAGAAAATGGACCCAGGGAACCACAAAATAAATGTCCAGCGACCGTGAGCGAGTGATTAGAGATGATGAAATTGATCTTGTGGAGCTGATGGCTCGATTGTGGCGGCACAGGCTATTGGTTCTCGTGACGACACTTCTGGTGGGGGCAGTTGCTGTGGCGTACAGCATGCTGGTTACTCCGATCTACGAAGCCAAGGTGTTTGTGCAGCCTCCCACCCAGAATGATATTGCTCATCTCAACTACGGTCGCGGTGGTAGCTCGGGGTTGATGATGCTGTCAGTAAAAGACATTGCGGGTGTGTACTCGCGTGTGTTGCAGTCCGAGTCATTGCGTCGTGAGTTTTTCGAATCGAATTACCTGCCCTGGTTGGCTCAGCGAGAGGGGCGGCGTTCCCAGGATGACCTTTATAACCAGATGAGCAAGGTGCTGGTGTTAGAGCTTGTGAATCCCGAGTCACCCGGGCGTTACTCTGTTGCTGTCAAGCTATCTGACCCGCACTTGGCTGCACAGTGGGCGATGCGCTATGTGCAAATGGCAGGAGAGCGAGCGAAAAGCGAGGTGCTCAAGGATGTGAAAGCTGACGCTATGGTCAAGGCAAATAACCTTGAGCGGCAGATTGCCTTGGCGCGCGAGACTGGGGCGCACAAGCGAGAGGACCGAATTGCGCAACTCAAGGAGGCGCTGATTATCGCCAAGTCCATTGGGTTGGTAAGACCGCCGATCATCAGTGGAGATATCGCCAAGGAGCTTTCTGCAAATATGGACGGGGCGCTGACCTATATGCGGGGAAGCGAGGCGCTGGAGGCGGAAATCAATAATTTGGAGCGGCGGAGTTCGGACGATCCTTTTATATCCAAATTGCGTGAGCAACAGGCTGATTTCGAATTCTATCAGTCGTTGGCTATCGATCCGGCCACTGTAGAAGTCTATCGGCAGGATGGAGGGGTCGAATCGCCTGATATGCCGGTCAGTCCGAAGAAGGCGTTGATCATCCTGCTGGGTGTTTTGGTTGGTCTATTCTTGGGGATGATCTTGGCACTGTTGAAGCATGTATGGTTGAGTAATCGCGGCGTACGCTCCTAGGTGAAGGGCGCTTGACGCGTCCTGTATGGAGCACGGCGCGATTAGGTGGCACAATGCATGCAAATTGACGCGGCAGTGTGCCCAGTGGCTCTATTCGGCGAGTTCGCCGGTAGTGTATAGGTGCTTGTCTGTCAGACACGGTACGTGTATATCAGCCAGAGCAGGTTTAAATGTGACAAGTGTTTCCCGTATACCCCCGGTCATCGCACAAGGTGAATTTGATTTTCTGGCGACCGCCCAGGTGGTCTGGCAGCAGAAAAAATTGATCGTCGCTTCCTCGCTGGTGTTCGCTGCGCTGGGGGCCATTTACGCTTTTACAGCCACGCCAGAGTATGAAACCAGTGCAGTGCTGCGCTCTGTTCCACTGAATGATCTGGATGCGTTGAATCGTTCAGGTGTCTACTCGCTGTCGCCGGATGAGGCACTGATGCGGGTTGCCTCTGCTGTGGATTCCTATGAGGTCCGCCTTGGCTTCTATCAGGCTAACCCGCAGTTGCAAGAGCAGTTTGTTGGGGCCTACGGTGCACCAGCGCACGCATTCGAGAGGTTCAACCGCGATCTGCAGATGAAGGTGCAGACGGACGTTCAGAAGCCCGCCGCGTTCTCCACAAGCGTAAGTATGCAGATGCGCTACCCGCAGGGCATCAATGGCCCTGACGCGCTCAACGGATTGATTGAGTACGCAATTGATAACGAGCGCCGACACATTTCTGACGACCTAAAGGTTATCGTCAGCAATCGGCTGGCTGAAGTAGATGCGAAGCTAGCTGCTGCACGCAGTAACTATGATGCTACGAAGCAGGGGCGAATCGCCGAGTTGCTAGAGGCTGATCGTCTGAAGCGCGCCCAGTTGCAGGATGAGTTGAAGGCGTTGCGTGCCCAGCTCAAGTTGCTGAGGGAGGATCGTATTGCCCAGTTGAATGAGGCCATCACAATAGCGCGCTCCCTGGGTTTGAAGAGGCCTTCAACGCCTTCTTCCATGGCCAATAGCGATTCCTCCGGTACGATCAATCGAACCGAGGTCACCAACCAGCAGATCCCTCTGTACTTCATGGGTGTAGATGCACTGGAGGCGGAGCGTCAGGTAATGCGACGTCGCGAGTCGGACGATTTTTCGGATCCCAAGGTTGCACAGATTCGCAAGCAGCTCTTGGTGCTCGCCAATAATCGCGAGGTTGAAATATTGCGCAAGCGCGATAATGACGAGCTGTTCCTTAAAGGAATCGAGTCGTTGCGTGCCGAGCGAGCGCGACTTGAGGGTATGGGAGCGGACGCTAGCAGCATGCGATTGGTAAGCATTGATCAGCCTGCGGTGGTACCAGTGGCGCCAGTGCAACCGAAAAAGTTGATAGTGATATTGATGGGCTTGGTAGTTGGTGGCGTCTTCGGCATTTTTCTGGCGATTATGCGAAATGTGCTTGTCGTGCGTCGCCTTCATCTTTCACAAGAGGTTTCAATGGCGGTGCCTGTGGTCGCCAAGACGCAGGCGCCTTCGTTGCCTGAAAGTGGTCGGTAGGTCGTGGATGGTCTCTAAGCTCGAGTGCGCAGGCTCCATCGCGGCATTTTGCCTGCTCGGCTTCGGTGGGGTTCTTCTGGCGAAAACCCCATGGTGGAAGTAATCGCTCTTGCGTTAGGAAGTTCCAGATATTGGGTGTCGTGCGCAATCGGTGATGCATCGAGGGTGGTCTGATAAGCGATGTGATCCATTTGGGTGAATGTTTCGTTGGTTGGGATGAGCCTGGTCGATAGTTGTTTTAACTGGACAGTTACTCAGGCAATCATCGCTACTGGGCGGGGTATAGGGTCTGGTTATCCAGGGCTCCTATTGCTCTCGCGTAAGCCCTCTACCGCTCCGTGGGGTAGGTTGACAGAGCGGGGCAATGGAGAAGCGTTCTGTCTTTGTGTATAGTGGTTCGAAAATTTTGTGCTGCATAAAGCTCGCTTTTGATGCTTTGTGCAGCGTTGGTGCTGGAGCCGCGGCAGCAGGGTTATTGGTGAGCCTTGCATGGCGACAGGGCCCTGGACGTCCCGGCCGCTGAGCTCTCTCGAGCAAGCAGGGGCGACGGGTCGCATGGGGTGCCGATCAGGCAGCATCTTACGATCAGTTGAGTCGCTGCGCCAAGGTCCCTTGGCGAGCTTCTTCGATGGTACATTCATATCTTTGTCGCCCCTGAGCAAGTGTCAGGGAAAGAGACTTTAAGGGTTTAACGATGACTACAGTTTTGGTGACCGGCGCTGACGGATTTATCGGCTCGCATTTGACCGAGTTGCTGGTGCGTGAAGGTTATAAGGTTAAGGCGCTTTCCCAATATAACTCATTCAACTATTGGGGCTGGCTTGAAGACGTTGACTGTCTTTCGCAGATTGAGGTGCTTAACGGCGACGTGAGGGATCCTCACTATTGCAAGCACATTACAAAAGATGTGGATATTGTCTTTCACCTAGCGGCACTGATTGCCATTCCATACTCGTATGTTGCCCCTGACAGCTACGTGGATACCAATGTCAAAGGGACCCTGAACATCTGCCAGGCTGCGCTGGAGAACGGCGTCAAGCGCATCATTCACACGTCCACAAGCGAAGTGTACGGTACCGCACAGTATGTGCCGATCGATGAGAAGCATCCGCTTCAGGCACAATCGCCTTACAGTGCGTCAAAAATTGGTGCCGATGCGATGGCGATGAGCTTTTTCAATGCCTTTGATCTGCCGTTGACCATCGCTCGTCCGTTCAATACCTATGGCCCTCGCCAGTCTGCTCGGGCAGTTATTCCGACCATCATCAGTCAGATCGCCGCCGGCCAGAAGCAGATCAAGCTGGGCGACGTGACCCCTACTCGTGACTTCAACTATGTTGCTGACACTTGCCGAGGATTCCTTGAGCTTGCGCGTTGCGAGCGTGCGATCGGTGAAACCGTCAACATCGGTTCCAATTTCGAGATTTCCGTTGGTGACACCCTCAGTCTGATCCGTGAGCTGATGGGCAGTGACGTCGAGTTTCTGACGGACGATCAGCGCATTCGTCCAGAAAAGTCCGAGGTTTTCCGTCTGTGGTGTGACAACTCCAAGATTCATGGTTTGACCGGATTCAAGCCTGAGTACTCCATTCGCCAGGGTCTGGAAAAGACGGTGGAATGGTTCTCGCAGCCACAGAATCTTGCCAAATACAAAGCCAATATCTATAACGTTTGAGGTTCGGTATGTTCGACTCGCTTGTCAGGTTTGTACGCGAACAATATCGCACCAATGAATTCATACCGTTGCACGCGCCGGTATTTGGGGGCAACGAGCAGCAGTATGTAGCCGATACTATCACGTCTACGTTTGTCTCCAGCGTAGGTGCCTTTGTTGATCGCTTCGAACGTGACATGCAGAGCTACACCGGAAGCCCGCGGGCAGTTGCAACCGTCAATGGCACCGCTGCGCTGCACATCGCGTTGTTGCTCGCGGGTGTCAAACCCGGTGAGCTGGTGATTACCCAGTCGCTGACGTTTGTGGCTACCTGCAATGCCATCGCCTATTGTGGGGCACAGCCGGTGTTTGTGGATGTGGACCGCGAAACTCTGGGGCTTTCTCCATCGGCGCTCGCAGTGTGGCTTGAGGCCGAGGCGTTTATCGATGCCGACGGCCAGTGCCGTCTGAAAAAGGATGAACGAGTCATCAGGGCCTGCTTGCCGATGCACACCTTCGGTCATCCGGTTGCCCTGGATGAGTTGGTCGATGTGTGTCGTCGCTGGGGGCTTGCATTGGTCGAAGATGCTGCTGAATCGCTGGGCAGCACCTACAAGGGGCAGCATACCGGCACCTTCGGTCTGATCGGCACCCTGAGCTTCAACGGTAACAAGGTCATCACCACCGGTGGCGGCGGCATGCTGTTGGCAGGCGAGGCTCTCGGGAATAAGGCCAAACACTTGACCACAACCGCCAAGCAGCCACATCCCTACGAATACGTGCATGATGAAGTGGGCTACAACTATCGCTTGCCGAATATCAACGCGGCCTTGGGCTGTGCCCAGCTCGAGCAACTCGACGCATTCCTAGAGGCCAAGCGCGCTTTGGCGATGCGCTATGCTGACGAACTGGCCGGTAGCGACTTGCAATTTGTGCTCGAGCCCGAGGGCTGTCGTTCCAATTACTGGTTGAATGCGGTTGTCTGCCAGGATTTGGAGCAACGGGATGCGCTGCTCAAGGCCACCAATGACAGCGGTGTGATGACGCGCCCGATATGGCGCCTGATGAATCATCTGCCGGCTTACCGCGAGTGCATCGCCGGGGATTTGAGCAATGCCCAGTGGCTTGAGGCTAGGGTGGTGAACCTGCCCAGCAGCGTGCCCGCCGGGGCAGCTTCATGAGTCGGCGCATCGCCGTATTCACCGGTACAAGGGCAGAGTACGGCCTTCTGTATTGGCTGATGAAGGAGATCCAGGCCAGTTCGTCGCTGGAACTGCAGGTTATTGTTAGTTGCATGCACCTGTCTCCGGAGTTTGGTAATACCTGGCAGCAGATTAAAGACGATGGTTTCGTCATCGACGCCAAGGTCGAAATGCTGTTGTCATCCAACACCGATGTCGGTACGGTCAAATCTATGGGCCTGGGTGCGCTGGGTTTCGCTGATGCACTTGATCGACTGCGGCCTGACGTCCTAGTGGTGTTGGGCGATAGGTTTGAGGCACTGAGTATCGTTCAGGCTGCCTTGATCATGCGAATTCCGGTTGCCCATCTGCATGGTGGTGAGGTTACCGAAGGGGCCTATGATGACGCGATTCGTCACGCCATAAGCAAGATGGCCTATCTGCATTTCGTCGCGGCGCACCCCTATCGCCAACGCGTCATCCAGATGGGCGAAGCGCCAGAGCGTGTGTTCAATGTAGGGGCGGTGGGCCTGGATCATATCAAGCGCACGCCCGTTCTGTCCGAGCCTGAGCTGGCAGAGACGTTGTCGTTTGATTTCAACTCGCCGTTTCTGCTGGTGACCTATCATCCGGTAACGCTTCTGGAGGAAGACCCTGTTTCCAGTTTCGCTGCGCTACTGGGAGCACTGGACGAATTTTCCGATTACGGTGTAGTGCTCACCTATCCCAACGCCGATAATGGCGGACGGGGTCTCATTCCCATGATTGAAGATTACGCGGCCTCCAATGCCGGTCGTGTACTGGCGATCCCGTCGCTGGGTTTTCGCCGTTATCTCAGCGTAGTGGGCAAGGCCGCAGCGGTTGTGGGCAACTCGTCCAGTGGGCTCATTGAGGTGCCGTCCTTCGGTGTGCCGACCGTGAATATCGGTGCGCGCCAGCAAGGTCGTCTGTGTGCAGAGTCCGTCGTCCATTGCCTACCGGAAAAAGCGTGTATCGTCGCCGCCCTTGAAACGGCGTTGAGTGAACCTTTTTCAGCCGCTTGCAAGCAAGTTGAAAACCCTTATGGACAAGGCGATGCTGCCAAGCAGATCGTGCAGATCCTCGAAACTTGTGACGTCTCAGTTCACAAGTCATTTCATGATTTGAGTTGACGTATGACAAAATTAAACGAGGAAGGCATATACGTTATCGCCGAGGCCGGCGTAAACCACAATGGGCAGCGCGACCTGGCTTTTCAATTGGTCGAGTTGGCCGCGCAAGCAGGCGCGGACGCGGTAAAGTTTCAGACCTTCGATGCTCGGAAGCTGGCATCGGCCACTGCACCCAAGGCGCTTTATCAGCAGAAGACCACCGACGCGGCTGAAAGTCAGTTGGCCATGCTTCAGAAATTGGAATTGCCCAGAGCCTGGCATGCGGACCTGCAGGCGCATGCGAAGGCCAAGGGAATCGAATTCATCAGTACTGCTTTCGATACAGACAGCCTCGAATTTCTGTGTACGCTGGACATACCGTTCTTCAAGATACCATCCGGTGAGCTGACCAATGGCCCGCTGCTGTGGCAGTTTGCGCGTACGGGCAAACCACTGATTCTTTCCACTGGTATGGCGACATTGAGTGAGGTCGAGCAGGGGCTGGCAATCATTGCGCACGCTTTGGTCAATGATCAGGAGCCTCTGGGCATGGATCAGGTTTGGCGTTGCTGGAGCAAAGCCCAGGTGAGGGAGCGCCTGAAGGGGCATGTGACCTTGCTTCACTGCACCTCGCAGTATCCAACGCCGCTTACGGAAGTGAACCTGCGGGCGATGGATACCCTGCAACACGCCTTTGGCCTAGAAGTCGGTTACTCTGATCATACCCAGGGCTTGTTGATTCCGTTGGCAGCTGTCGCCCGCGGCGCGAAAGTGATTGAAAAACACTTCACGTTGGACCGAACGATGTCTGGCCCGGATCACAAGGCTTCTCTGGAGCCGACCGAGCTCGCCGAGATGGTTGCGCAGATCCGCGGTCTGGAGCAAGCGCTGGGCTCGTCCTCAAAGTCACCGCAGCCCAGTGAGTGGGACACACGTAAAGCCGCACGTCAGCAAGTGGTGGTTACGCGTGATATCGCAGCCGGTGAGCGATTTTCTCGTACTGACCTGGCCACCGCGCGTTGCGGCGGGGGGCTGCCGGCTACTGCCTTGTGGGGAATGGTCGGTATAGAGGCTTCGCGCGACTATCGAGCCGGCGAGGCAGTTGAATGACGACGGCGCTGATGGATGGCACATCGCGTCCGGTGCTTCTGCTCGGGGCAGGTGGGCATGCCCAGGTGTTGTCGTTGGGGTCAGGATCGATCACGACTGTATACTTGGCAGCCATATCCTGTCCCCCATCCGCAGTGCTGTGTGGAGCTGTCAGCGTGGCAAGTGAGTCCTTCATCGGAGCCGGCTCCGTCACCATACAAGGCGTACCGATAGGTCAGTACGGTATCGTCGGAGCGGATGCTACCTTGGTCAAAGACCTACCCGCAGGTCATGTGGTAACGAGTGCGTCAGTACGAATCCATGAATCGAAATATGTGAGTCGGCCAGAAAAAACATGAAACCACTAGATCAGCAACTCTGGCGCAAAGTGTTGCTTGCCCAGGGCTCGAGTATTCAGCAGGCGATCAGCAACCTGGATGCTTCCGGGTTGCAAATCGCGCTCGTCGTTTGTCCGCAAGGTCGCCTGCAAGGGAGTGTCACCGACGGTGATGTCAGGCGCGGCTTGCTGCGTGGGCTTGAACTCGGCAGCCCTGTGGAGCAGATCATGGCGCTCAGCCCGTTGGTTGTGCCGCCTGAGATGGCGCGCGATATGGTTCTGCACCTGATGCAAGCCAACAAGGTCCATCAACTACCGATCATAGATGCAGAACGTCGCGTTGTAGGCTTGCACCTGTGGGATGAAGTGCTGGAACCTGCTGAACGCGAAAACACAATGGTGATCATGGCCGGTGGCTTGGGCAAGCGTTTGCTGCCACTCACCGAAGACTGTCCCAAGCCCATGTTGCCGGTGGGCGGCAGGCCCATGCTCGAGTTGATTATCGAGCGCGCGAAGGCAGATGGTTTCGTCAATTTCATTGTGTCTGTGCATTACCTCGGGCATATGATCGAGGACTATTTTGGAGACGGCCACAAGTGGGGGGTGAAGATCACTTACCTTCATGAGGACTCACCTCTTGGCACTGCGGGCGCTATCAGTTTGTTGTCGCCGCGCCCAACCCTGCCGTTCCTTGTAACGAATGGCGATGTATTGAGTGATATACGCTACGGTGAAATTCTTGATTTTCACCTGAGACATGGAGCGTTGGCAACAATGGCAGTTAGGCTTCATGAGTGGCAGAACCCATTCGGGGTGATTCGTACGGAGGGCATCAAAATCGTCGGTTTTGATGAAAAGCCTATCTATAAAACTCATGTGAATGCCGGTATCTACGTCTTGGACCCTGCAGCACTTGACGAGCTGGTTGTGGGCGGTCAATGCGACATGCCTACGCTGTTCGAGCGTGTCCAGCAGAAGGGCGAAAGTACGATTGCATACCCGATGCACGAGCCTTGGCTTGATGTGGGACGTCCTGACGACCTGCAACTGGCTCGTAATAAGTATCCTGTCTAATTGTTGAATTTTATTGGAGAGTTGCGTTGAAGATTTCCCCTAGCGCGTCTTTTGATCTTTCGAAGTTTTCTCTGCCCAAAGGCGAGCTTGAGGTTTTTTACGGCCTGCCGCGGGATGTCAAGTTTTGCAAAATCTGCAACATGTCCAACCAGCAGCCGATGTCGAGCAACGAGTATGCGCATAGTCATAGCTCAACCAAGACAACACTGAGCTTTGACGAAAATGGCGTGTGCCATGCTTGTAACTTCAACAAGCTCAAGGAAACAGGTGAAATCGACTGGGCCGAGCGCGAGCGCGAGCTTGTGGAACTGTGCAATCAGTACCGCAAGAACGACGGCTCCTACGACTGCATCGTGGGCGGTAGCGGTGGCAAGGACAGCGCGATGCAGTCCCACCTTTTGAAGTACAAGTACGGTATGAATCCACTGACCGTGACCTGGTCCCCGCACCTGTATACCGATATCGGCTGGAAGAACTTTCAGAATTGGTTGCACGTTGGTGGTTTTGACAACTTCCTGTACACGCCCAACGGTAAGATCCATCGTTTGCTGACCCGCAATGCGACGATCAACCTGCTACACCCGTTTCAGCCGTTCATCCTCGGCCAGAAGACATTTGTGGCTAAAATGGCCGCCAAGTTTAATATTCCACTGATTTTTTACGGGGAAATGCCGGGTGAGTACGGTGAGAAGATTTCTCACAAGACCTCCAGCTATGCCGCGAAAAATCAGGAAGTGGAAAGTGAAGGTTTCTCGCTCGACTACCTGGGCGACAAGGACATTCGCGATGTATACCTGGGTGGCAAAGCCATTGGTGAATACCTTGACGACGGCGTGCCTATGGTCGACCTGGCCAGCTACCTTCCAATGGCGCCCGACGTACTCGAGAAGAAAGGTATCGACTTCAAGTACCTGGGGTACTACACCAAGTGGGTCCCTCAGGAAGCCTACTACTACGCGGTGGAGCACACCGGTTTCGAGGCCAACCCGGTACGTACCGAAGGCACCTACTCCAAATACAACAGCCTCGATGACAAGGTTGATGGTTTCTTCTATTTCACACGCTGGATCAAGTTCGGTGTCGGCCGTACGATGATGGATTCCGCCCAAGAGATTCGTAATCATCACATCGACAAGGACGAAGCAATCGCGCTGATGCAGCGTTATGAGGGGGAATACCCTTCACGCTATGAAAAAGAGTTTCTAGATTACATCAGCATGACGCGTGAAGAGTTCTTGGCAACCTGCGACAAGTTCCGCTCGCCGCACCTTTGGCATGTTGTCGATGGTGAGTGGAAACTTCGCTACACCCCTTGGGCTCCGCAGGGCAACGCTGAATGAGTAACACCCGGCTTATTGCCCGACTCGATGTAAAAGGCAAGGACCTGATCAAGGGTATTCACCTTGAAGGGCTACGCAAAATCGGTGTGCCTAACGATTTTGCCATACGCTATTACGAGCAGGGTATCGATGAACTTATCTACATGGATTGCGTTGCGAGCCTTTATGGGCGCAACAGCCTGAGTGAGTTGGTCGAGAACACGGCAAGAAACGTGTTCATTCCCCTTACTGTCGGTGGTGGCGTACGGTCGGTGGATGACGTTGCGCATCTGCTGCGTTGTGGCGCCGACAAGGTGGCGGTCAATACTGCCGCCGTTGCCAGGCCGGGATTGATTACCGAGATCGCCCGCCGTTTCGGCAGCCAGTGCATGGTACTTTCGGTCGAGGCCAAAAGCGTGGGTATGCAGCGTTGGGAAGTATTTACCGATAACGGCCGCGAATCCACTGGCAAGGATCTATTGGAGTGGGTGCGTGAAGCGGCTCGGCTCGGTGCTGGCGAAGTGCTGTTGACTTCCGTGGACCGTGAAGGGACACGCAAGGGATTCGACCTTGAACTGGTCACGGCTGTTACCGAGGCTGTGGACATTCCCGTGATCGCCAGTGGCGGCATGGGCAGCTCCGCGCATGCGATCAGTGTGGTGGGGGCGGGGGCGGACGCCGTGGCTATGGCTGACATCCTGCATTACCAACGTGCTTGCATCGCTGATATTCGGCGTGACGTTTCTGCTGCTGGTGTACGGGTGCGGTCCTATGAGTGAAGTTGTTACGGTTATTGATTATGGCGTTGGCAACCTGTTCAGCGTCCGACGGGCGCTCGAGCATTGCGGCGCTACGGTCAACGTGGTGTCTGATCCAGACAGGTTAAAAGACTCCACCAAAGTCCTGCTACCTGGTGTGGGTGCCTTTGCTGATGCCATGGGCAACCTGACTGCCAATGGCATGCACCAGGCGATTATCGAGTTCGCAAGCTCCGGGCGGCCGCTGATGGGTATCTGCCTGGGCATGCAATTGCTGCTCGATAGCAGCTGCGAGCATGGTCACTCCTTTGGGCTGGGTTTGATTCCAGGGGCGGTCGAGCCTATCCCTACCCTCGACAGCAATGGGCAGCGCTCGAAGGTGCCGCATATCGGCTGGTCCAGCCTCACATTCCCGTCAGGCCGAACGAGCTGGGAGCAAACCCCATTGGCATCGGTCAATCCTGAAAACAGTGCGGTTTACTTCGTCCATTCGTACATGGCTGTTCCTACCGATCCTTCCCACCGGATTGCCAATTGCCAGCATGACGACACTTTCGTTGCTGCCGTGATAGGCCACAATAATGTGTGGGGCGCACAGTTCCATCCCGAAAAGAGTGGCAAGGTAGGTCTTTCTATCCTTTCCAGCTTTGTGGCAATGCAATGAAGATTCTTGCAGTAGTACCGGCCAGAGGCGGCTCGAAGCGGTTGCCCGGAAAGAATATCAAGTTGCTGGGTGGGCGGCCGTTAATTGGCTGGACTATCGAGGCTGCGTTGCAAAGCGACGCGACCTGTGCAGTGCTGGTTTCGACCGATGATGCTCAGATCGGCGCTGTTGCGCAGGCCTTCGGCGCAAGCGTGCCGGGATTGAGGCCTGCGCACCTGGCCACGGATACAGCGACGAGTGTCGACGTTGTACTGCATGCTCTCGACGTATATGAGTCAGATCATGGTCAGGTAGATGGAGTGTTGCTATTGCAGCCTACATCTCCGTTTCGCACTGCAGAATCGATACGCCGAGCGGTCGCACTGTTCCGGGAAGATGTCTCTCGCCCGCTGGTCAGTGTGTGTGCCGCCAGCACGCACCCCGCCTGGTGCTTCAGGCTCGAAGGCGACTCCATGGAGCCTTTTCTGGGGTGGGAAAATCTCTCCAGGAGGTCCCAGGACCTTGAGCCTGCTTGGACGCTCAGCGGTTCGATCTACCTGATTGCCCCCGATGTGCTACGTGAGCACAGGCGTTTCGTGCTGCCCGGCACGGTGCCGATGATGGTTTACGACAACCTCGAGTCAATTGATATCGATACCCCTGAAGACTGGAGCGCGGCGCTGCTGGCCTTGGAGAGCCTGTCATCGACGGAGCCAGTGGGCGCGCGAGGGGATTGAGTTGGTTTGGGCATGCTGGATTTATGCTCAATCAAGGCAGGCACGCAGCGCTGCTGTCTGAGCTGTGGGTGCGTTTTTGCGCCATGGGCTGTTCAAGCAGTCTGACCGCAGCAGTGTGCAAGCAGATGGTCTTGCCCAACACGTTACAAAGTATTCGAAGGTGATATGGAACAGTTACGAGCCTCACTGTTGGCGCTGCCGAGGCGCCGCAAGCGCCTGCTTCAAATGCTTGTGGATGTACTGGTGGTGTGGGTTGCGCTTTGGCTGGCGTTCATCGTCCGGCTGGGTATTGATGAGTACGTTGCGCCGATCAAGGCGCACCTGTGGCTGTTTGCATGCGCCCCGATCGTGACCATCCCCCTGTTTGTCTACTTTGGCATGTATCGGGCGGTGATGCGCTATTTCGGCAATGACGCATTGGTCGCAATCTTCAAGGCCGTCAGCCTCTCTGCATTGGTGCTGGGGGTGATTGTTTACTGGTACAGCGATCACACACGCATCGTGCCGCGCTCGATCATTTTCAATTACTGGTGGCTGAGCCTGGTAATGGTGGGCGGATTGCGCCTGGCCGTTCGCCAGTATTTTCTTGGTGACTGGTTTGCCGCCACGCAACATGTGCCTTTTACCAATCGCAACGGTGGTCTGCCCAAGGTAGCCGTCTACGGAGCAGGCGCCGCAGGCAATCAATTGATTGCCGCTTTGCGCATGGGCAAGCTGATGCGACCTGTGGCCTTTATCGACGACGATGCAAGTATTGCCGATCGGGTGATCTCTGGACTGACGGTCTATACACCTGACAATATCGAGAAAATGATCGAGGTAACCGGTGTAGAGGAGGTGCTGCTTGCTATTCCTTCCGCGACACGTGCTCGCCGACGTGAAATCCTGGGCTTCCTCGAAGGGCTTTCGCTGCATGTGCGCAGCGTTCCCGGCTTCATGGACTTGGCCAGCGGCCGGGTAAAAGTCGAAGATCTGCAGGAAGTGGATATTGCCGACCTGCTGGGCCGAGATGCCGTACCAGCACAGGATGACCTGCTTGAACGTTGCGTCAGCGCAAAGGTAGTCATGGTCACGGGGGCCGGAGGGTCGATTGGATCGGAGCTGTGTCGGCAGATCCTGATGCTCAGGCCCAAGGTGCTGATTCTGTTCGAGCATAGCGAGTTCAATCTGTACAGCATCCTCTCGGAGCTGGAGCAGCGTGTATCGCGAGGTTCGCTATCCACGCGGTTGCTGCCCATTCTTGGTAGCGTACGAAACCCGGTGCAGTTGCTCGACGTAATGAAGGCCTGGCATGTCGAGACGGTTTATCATGCGGCTGCTTACAAGCATGTGCCGATGGTTGAGCACAATGTGTCGGAAGGGCTGCTGAACAACGTAATCGGTACGTTGTATACCGCTCAAGCAGCATTGCAGGCGCAGGTTGCCAACTTCGTTCTGATTTCAACTGACAAGGCAGTACGCCCCACCAATGTCATGGGCAGCAGCAAGCGGTTGGCCGAAATGACGTTACAGGCGCTGAGTCGCGAGCTGGCGCCAGTCTTGTTCGAAGACAGCAGCAATGTGTCGCATGTCAACAAGACGCGTTTCACTATGGTGCGTTTCGGCAATGTGCTTGGCTCTTCGGGTTCGGTAATTCCGTTGTTCTACAGGCAAATCCAATCCGGTGGCCCGTTGACGGTCACTCACCCCAAGATCACGCGTTACTTCATGACCATCCCGGAAGCTGCACAGCTTGTTATCCAGGCAGGTTCAATGGGGCGGGGCGGGGATGTGTTCGTGCTGGACATGGGGGAGCCGGTGAAGATCGTCGAGTTGGCAGAAAAAATGATTCACCTCTCAGGCCTGAGCATCAAATCCGATGGTAATCCTCGCGGAGATATCGCTATCGAGTTCACCGGACTGCGCCCTGGGGAAAAGCTGTACGAAGAACTGCTTATAGGCGATGAGGTGGTCTCTACCCGCCACCCGATGATCATGAGTGCTCAGGAGGACCATCTGCCGTGGGACGAGCTTAAGGAGCGCCTTAGTGTATTGTTGGCGGCTCTTGCCGAGGATGATTACGCGCGAGTTCGTCAGCTGTTGCGCGAAACGGTAAGCGGTTACACGCCCGATGGTGAAATCGTCGACTGGATTCACCAGCAGCGCCGCCTGGAGCCGTGAACCTGTAGCCAGGCGCTTATCATCCCCTGGGCTGCAACATGATAGGCAGCTTCAGCCTTTTATGCGTAGTTGCACGGCGCTCAAAGCCCCATCGGGGAACGAGCAGCCGGTATCGACATAGACGACATTGCCCAGTTCCGTTATCCCCGGTACGGTCGAGTGCCCTACATACAGACGCTCGACTCCGCTGATCGGGGTCGGGTCCTGTCGAGTTATCCTGGTCCTTGAATACATGGCTTGCTGGTATGCCGCAAGGCGCGTGGGGGTGTGCTCGGAGCACAGCAGTGCCACAGCGCTGTTCCAGTCCAGTTGGTCTTCCCAGCCGGGCAGCTCGGCGTGAATCACGCCGATTTTTCGTTGATTACCCACTGCAACTTCAATGGCCATGGGTAGTTTAGCGAGTGCATCGATCACAATCTGCTGGCGCTTTGCGTCAAGCTGATAGAACCATGCGCCGCCATTTCGCGCATGTCTGGCGGCGTCGCCCGTGCCTGCTGCGTGATCGAGAACCATCTGTTCGTGATTCCCTCGCACCGCATGGAACCAGGGATGCTTCAGCCAATCCACGGCCTGTTCGGAAAAAGGGCCGCGATCAATGAGATCCCCGGTACAGAACACGCGATCGAGGCTGGGATTGAAGCGATGGCGCAACAGTAGCGCCTCGAGCTGCTCGAAGTGCCCATGGATGTCGCCTACGATGAAATCGCGCCCTGCGTTGTTGAGGTCAAATGAACGCAGGTGCGCACTGGTGGAGGTGTGGTGCAATTCGGTACTCGGGTGAAGGTTATCTGGCCTGCCATGCACTGATAGCAAGCATTTTAGATGCGAGGCCTGGTTGGTGACGAAACCGGGCCGAAGAAAAAACGACGCTCCTTGCGGCCCACGTCCAGGTGCTTGCTCTGCTTGTACACCTGTTCGAAACGGTTTGGGTCAACACCAGCGTATGCGGCAAGGGCTGATTCGACCAAGGCGTCATAGGCCGCTTCGGTGATGTACCTGTAAACCTCGCGTCTGTAGAAGAATCCGAATTGGAATCCAAGAGTTTCGCTAAGACACTCAGTGTTTTGCGCAAAGCAGTTCTCTAGATCGATCGCGTAGGTCGGGGCTGTCCCATCGTTGCTAATCATGACATTCGCCGCCCACAGGTCCATATGATAGATGCCGTTGCTGTTGAGCGAAAACAACAACTCAAAGGACGCTTCTATCACTCGGTGGATTTCTTCAGGCTTTGACTGCATCCACTGGAAACCATCCGTGTAGCCCTGCAGCATCTCGGTAATGATAAAGAAATCTTTCACCAGGCCCAGCCTGGATTTGGTGTAGCCATAGCCCACCACGGCTGGGACGCGCGCGCCGCGGCGATGCGCCTCCGAAGTGTTGAGCAGTTCTTCGATCGGCCAATCGTACATGCCGCAGCGTTTGCGCGCACCGCGGGCAAAGCGGAATTTTTTCGGGAAGGTCTCGAGTACTTGACGTTTGGCGAACAGAGAGCCAGCGCTGCCGGCAATCGGGGCGCTTGTGCGTTTCGCCAGATCGTTCAGGCTGAGCAGTTGCTCGAAAGCCTGGGCTACCACCGAATTGAACGGCACCTTCAGGTGGAAGGTTGAGCGCTGATGTTTAAAGGTAAATGGGTAACCATCCAGCAGGCTCTTGCTATCGTCAAGCACCAGTACTACACCCTGTGGCAAATTGCTATTAGGTCGCCGAAATGTAACATTTCCTACAGATTTTTACATATTTTTCACATCTTGTTTTAATCGATTTGCTATTGACTCTGGATGTGCGAGCAACCACCCGCTAGGTTTTACAGGCAGCCAAGGAATCGCTGCCTTAGCAAGCTCACACACCAAGGAGTGCCACCGTTATGCGCAATACCTTTCTTGTTTCTCTGCTGCTCGCGCTGCTCAGCGCGTTCTCGCTGCCGTCGTTTGCGGCGGCCACCAAGGCCGCGGGCGACTTGCCAGTCACTACAGTCAGCGCAGCGCTCGCCTCAACCACCGTCAACCTGAACACTGCCGATGCGGCGACACTGCAGTCGTCGCTCGCAGGTATCGGCAAGGCCAAGGCTGAAGCGATCGTGGCCTACCGCGAAGCCAACGGCGCGTTCGAGTCAGTGGATGAGTTGCTGGAAGTAAAGGGGATCGGCCAGGCGCTGATCGAGCGCAACCGGGACAAACTGGCGGTCAAGTGACCTGAGGAGGGGCGGGTCGGGCAATGCTCGATCCGTTTTTATCATCAAATGGCATGGGCCCATCGCCGGCAATGCCGGCGCCTGCAGAAGGCGGGGAAGCGCCACGCTTATCGGTCTTGCGCGTCCTTGGCATCGGCTTCGGCATTACGCTCATGCACGCGCTTGAGTTGCTCTTCGGTCAAGGGCAGCTTCTTCGCCGTATCACGCAGCATCATCAAGCCACCGACAATCGAGCCGATGGCAACCAGCAAGATCAACCAGGCATACCAGGGCATGAGCTTCTCCTTATCGACGGCGAATGGCGCCGCCTCTGTGATGTTGGACTCGACACGAGCGTCGATGGTTCAAGTATAAGAGGGCCACCACCTGGGGGCGAATTCGCGATCACCGGCCCCCATTGGCACTGCGCATCGGCTACAATGCGCGCCGATTTCGACTTGCCCAGAGAGCCTGCCCATGTCCGCCTGTCAGACGCCTATCATCGTCGCCCTGGATTTCCCTACCCGTGACGCCGCCCTGAAACTGGCCGATCAGCTGGACCCCGCGCTGTGTCGGGTCAAGGTCGGCAAGGAGCTGTTCACCAGCAGTGCGTCGGGCATCGTTGAAACCCTGTGTGAAAAGGGCTTCGAAGTGTTCCTGGACCTCAAGTTCCACGATATCCCCAACACCACCGCCATGGCCGTGAAGGCCGCAGCCGAAATGGGCGTGTGGATGGTCAACGTGCACTGCTCTGGCGGCCTGCGCATGATGGCGGCCTGTCGCGACGTGCTGGACCAGCGCAGCGGGCCACAGCCGCTGTTGATCGGTGTGACCGTGCTGACCAGCATGGAGCGTGAAGACCTCGCCGGTATTGGCCTGGACATCGAGCCGCAGGAGCAGGTGCTGCGACTGGCCGCCCTGGCCGAGAAGGCCGGCATGGACGGCCTGGTGTGCTCCGCCCTGGAAGCCCCGGCCCTGAAGGCCGCGCACCCGTCGTTGCAGCTGGTGACTCCGGGCATTCGTCCTGCCGGCAGCGCCCTGGACGATCAGCGTCGTATCCTTACCCCGCGCCAGGCGCTGGACGCCGGCTCCGACTACCTGGTAATCGGTCGCCCGATCAGTCAGGCGGCTGACCCTGCTCAAGCGCTGGCTGCAGTGGTAGCCGAAATTCGCGGCTAAGCGACTCGGTTTTTCGCCAGCAAGGCTGGCTCCTACAAGGAGGAGCCGGCCTTGCTGGCGAAGGCGTTCCCCTTATACCTTCAACACCAGCTTGCCAAAGTTTTCCCCGCTGAACAGCTTCAGCAGCGCTTCGGGAAAGGTCTCCAGCCCCTCGACAACATCCTCCTTGCTCTTGAGCTTGCCGCTGGCCAGCCAGCCGGCAATTTCGTTGCCTGCGGTGCCGTACTTGGCCACATGGTCCATCACCACGAAACCTTCCATGCGCGCGCGGTTTACCAGCAGCGACAGGTAGTTGGCCGGGCCCTTGACCGCCTGCTTGTTGTTGTACTGGCTGATGGCACCACAGATCACCACCCGCGCCTTGAAATTCAGGCGACTGAGCACTGCATCGAGGATGTCCCCGCCGACGTTGTCGAAGTACACATCCACCCCTTTTGGGCACTCGCGCTTGAGTCCCTCCAGTACGTCTTCGGCCTTGTAGTCGATAACCCCGTCAAAGCCCAGTTCATCGACCAGGTAGCGGCATTTCTGCTCGCCGCCGGCAATCCCGACCACACGACAGCCCTTGAGCTTGGCGATCTGCCCGGCAATGCTGCCGACCGCTCCCGCTGCACCCGAGATCACCACGGTTTCGCCCGTCTTGGGCTCACCCACTTCCAGCAGGGCAAAGTAGGCCGTCATTCCCGTCATGCCCAGGGCGGAGAGATAACGTGGCAACGGTACCAGCCTAGGGTCGACCTTATGCAGGCCCTTGGGCTCGCCAATGAAGTAATCCTGTACACCAAGGGCTCCGCTCACCGTATCACCCACGGCATAGTCAGGATGCCTGGACGCCACCACTTCACCGACACCCAGTGCGCGCATGACCTCGCCGATACCTACAGGCGCAATGTAGGACTTGCCCTCGTTCATCCACCCGCGCATGGCCGGGTCCAGCGACAGGTACAGGTTCTTCACCACTACCTGTCCCTCGACAGGCTCGCTCACAGGCACGGTTTCAAAGGTAAAGTCATCACGTGTCACTGCCCCGGTGGGGCGCTTGGCAAGCAGGAAGCGGCGGTTGGTCCTGTCGGTCATGGCAAGGTTCTCTCTGGAAGGCAAACCCTGTTGATAGGCCTGCATCGGCAAATCGGCAAGGTCCAGCCTTATGGCGAATGGTGATTGATCCATCTGGATGATTGAGCCTAGCAGCTAAAATCACCCGGTTCGATGGTGTGTTCACTGCGTGCCTGATGATGCTGCCCAGGAGCCACCGCCGATGACTAGACTCCCGCCATTGACCTCACTACGTTGCGGGAGTTATCGATGAGCATGACTTTTTCCGGCCAGGTTGCCCTGGTCACCGGGGCCGGCGCCGGCATCGGCCGGGCCACGGCGCTGGCATTCGCCGCACAAGGCCTGAAGGTCGTGGTGGCAGACCTGGACGTCGTCGGTGGCGAACACACGGTCGGGTTGATTCAGGCCGCCGGCGGCCAGGCACTGTTCGTACCTTGCAACGTTACCCGCGAGCAGGACGTGCAGCAATTGATGGCGCGCACTGTCGAGGCATACGGTCGTCTGGACTATGCCTTCAACAATGCCGGTATCGAGATCGAGCAGGGGCGCCTGGCCGACGGCAGCGAAGCCGAGTTCGATGCGATCATGGGCGTCAACGTCAAGGGCGTGTGGCTGTGCATGAAGCACCAGTTGCCGCTGATGCTCGCCCAGGGCGGCGGTGCGATCGTCAACACCGCATCGGTCGCCGGCCTGGGGGCTGCGCCCAAGATGAGTATCTACAGCGCATCCAAGCATGCCGTGATCGGGCTCACCAAGTCGGCCGCCATCGAGTACGCCAAGAAACTGATCCGGGTGAATGCGGTGTGCCCGGCGGTGATCGACACCGACATGTTCCGCCGTGCCTACGAGGCCGATCCACGCAAGGCTGAATACGCCGCCGCCATGCACCCGGTCGGCCGCGTGGGCAAGGTCGAGGAAGTCGCTGCAGCGGTCCTGTACCTGTGCAGCGACGGTGCGGCATTCACCACTGGCCAGGCTCTGGCAATCGATGGTGGTGCCACCGCTATCTAGCGGGTGGGGCAGGGGAGGGCCAGGCCCTCCCGTACCGATCAGGCAGGCTTGCGCCAGTTCAGGATCATCAGCGTCAGTACCCCCGCCACAATCCCCCAGAACGCCGAGCCGATCGAGAACAGGGTAAAGCCCGAGGCCGTGACCATGAATGTGATCAAGGCCGCCTCGCGCTCCCTGGCCTCGCTCATCGCGACCGTCAGGCCGTTCATGATCGAGCCGAACAGCGCCAGTGCGGCAATCGACAGCACCAGCTCCTTGGGCAACGCGGCGAACAGTGCCGCCAGGGTGGCGCCGAACACGCCGGCAATGCCATAGAAAATCCCGCACCAGACCGCCGCGGTGTACCGCTTGCTCGGGTCTTCATGGGCATGCGGCCCGGTACAGATCGCGGCGCTGATGGCCGCCAGGTTGATGCCGTGCGAGCCGAACGGGGCCAGCAGCAGCGAGGCCAGGCCCGTCACTGAAATCAGCGGCGAGGCAGGTACCTGGTACCCGTCCGCACGCAGCACCGCCACACCCGGCATGTTCTGTGAAGTCATCGCCACCACGAACAGGGGGATGCCGATGCTGATGGTCGCGGCCAGCGAGAACGACGGCGTGGTCCATACCGGTGTCGCCACCTCCAGGTGGAAGCCGCTGAAGTCCAGCAACCCCATCACTGCGGCGATCGCGGTGCCCACCACCAGCGCGGTCAGTACCGCATAGCGCGGCGACAGCCGCTTGATCAGCAGGTAGCTGAAGAACATCCCCAGCACCAGGGCGGTCCGATGCTGGGCTGCAACAAAGATCTCGCTGCCGATCTTGAACAGAATGCCGGCCAGCAGGGCCGCGGCCAGCGATGCCGGAATGCGCCGTACCAGGCGTTCGAAACTGCCTGTAAGCCCGCAGATCACCACCAGTACGGCGCAGGTGATGTAGGCGCCGATTGCCTCGCCATAGCTCACGCCGCCCAGGCTGGTGATCAGCAAGGCTGCGCCGGGGGTCGACCAGGCGACCGTGATGGGCGTGCGATATCGCAGTGAAAGGCCAATGCTGCATACCGCCATGCCGATCGACAGCGCCCAGATCCACGAGGAAATCTGCGCGGTGGTCAGGCCGGCCGCCTGGCCCGCCTGGAACATCAGCACCAGCGAGCTGGTATAGCCCGTGAGCATGGCAATGAAACCGGCGACCACTGCCGAGGGGGAGGTGTCGGCCAGCGGACGCATTGGCGCAGAGGTGGCGTCAGGCATGCAGTAATCCTTGTGCGGGTGTAAGCGGGTTTTTCAGACTACGCTGCGATAGGGCGAGTTTTGCCATACAGCAACCATTGCATTTAACCGTACAGTCGCCAACTATGGACGGCGGTTTCGTTTCAGCTTTGGAGAGGGGGGAACAATGTACAAGGTCTACGGGGATTACCAGTCGGGCAACTGCTACAAGGTCAAGCTGATGTTGCACTTGCTTGATATTCCGTACATATGGTGTCCCGTGAACATCCTCAATGGCGAGACCGAGCGCCCTGAGTTTCTGGTCAAGAACCCTAACGGCAAAGTGCCGGTGCTGGAGTTGGAGGACGGCAGTTATCTGTGGGAGTCCAACGCCATTCTTAACTACCTCGCCGAAGGTAGCCTGTTCCTGCCGAGTGAACCGCGTTTACGTACGCAAGTGCTGCAGTGGCAGTTCTTCGAGCAGTACAGCCATGAGCCCTACATTGCCGTGGCACGTTTCATCCAGTTCTACCTGGGCATGCCCGAAGATCGCGTCGATGAATACAAGTCGTTGCAGAAGGGCGGGCACAAGGCGCTGAAGGTGATGGAGAAACAGTTGCAGGAAACGCCCTACCTGGTCGGTGACAAGTACTCGATTGCCGATGTGGCGTTGTATGCCTACACCCATGTGGCCCACGAAGCCGGCTTCCTGCTGGATGATTACCCGAAGATTCGCGCCTGGCTGGAACGCGTGGCCTCGCATGAGCGGCATGTGCCCATGATCGATTGATGGTGTTTTGCCGGCAGGGGGCAGCCCTGCCGGCCAAGCGCTGTCAGACCGCCGAGAACCGCTGGTTCAGGTAGTCGATGATCACCTTGGACTCGTACATCCAGGTGGTCTTGCCGTCTTCCTCGATGCGCAGGCACGGCACCTTGATCTTGCCGCCTTGCTCCAGCAGGGCCTGGCGATCCTGTTCGTTGTTCTTCGCGTCACGCAGCGCCACCGGCACGTTCAGGCGGTGCAGTGTGCGGCGGGTCTTCACGCAGAAGGGGCAAGCGTGAAACTGATACAGGCTCAGCCCCTTGGCCTGCTGCTCGACATTCGCCTGGGCGGCCGCATCACGCTTGAGTTTGCTCGGGCGGCTGACCCAGTCGAGGAAGACGATCAGCTGGCCAAGGCCAACCCGCAGTGCTTTGACGATCATGGCAACTCCTCACAATGAAAAAAGCCGACCTGGGCAGGTCGGCTCGCAGAACCTCGGCCGATTACTTGATCAGGCTGAGGAACTCGCTGCGGGTGGCAGCATTGTCGCGGAAGGCGCCGAGCATCACCGAGGTGATCATCGACGAATTCTGTTTTTCCACACCGCGCATCATCATGCACATGTGCTTGGCTTCGATCACCACGGCCACGCCCAGCGCGCCGGTCACCTGCTGAACCGCCTCGGCGATCTCGCGGCTGAGGTTTTCCTGGATCTGCAGGCGGCGAGCGTACATGTCGACGATGCGCGCCACCTTGGACAGGCCCAGCACCTTGCCGCTCGGGATATAGGCGACATGCGCCTTGCCAATGAACGGCAGCATGTGGTGTTCGCACAGCGAGTACAGCTCGATGTCCTTGACCAGGACCATTTCACTGTTGTCGGAGCTGAACAAGGCGCCGTTGGTCACCTCTTCCAGGGTTTGGTCGTAGCCGCGGCAAAGGTACTTCATGGCCTTCGCAGCCCGCTTGGGCGTATCGAGCAGGCCCTCGCGGGAAACATCCTCGCCGAGTTGGCCGAGAATCGCGGTGTAGTGCTGTTCCAGGGACATGGATCTACCTGTGGGATTTATCGCAAAAGCGAAGGGTACGGCGGCTGTGACGGCGCTGCAAGCGCGGCGTTACTCGTCACGCCCTTCAAGCATGGTCCGCTTGAGCATGACATACACCGCGCCGGTGCCGCCGTGACGCGCCTGGCACGAGGTAAAACCCAGTACCTGGGCATGCTGGCGCAGCCAGGTGTTGACGTGGCTCTTGATCATCGGACGCTTGCCATCGAGCCGCACCGCCTTGCCGTGGGTGACTCGCACGCAGCGCACCTCGAAGCGCGTGGCCTCTGCCAGGAATGCCCAGAGGGTCTCGCGGGCTTTCTCCACGGTCATGCCGTGCAGGTCCAGGCTGCCTTCGAAACCGATCTGGCCAAGCTTGAGCTTGCGCATCTGGCTTTCCTGCACGCCATCGCGGCTCCAGTGCAGGTCGTCTTCCGGGCCCACGTCGATGACGAACTGATCGGACAGGCCGTCGATCACCGTCTGGTCGCTGCGCACGGTCGCGGCCTGGCGCAGGCTGGCCAGTTGCTTGCGGTCGGCCTTGGGTTTGCCGGTGTCGGCGCGATCATGCCGGATCGGCTTGACGCCGTGCATCTGGCTCTTGAACAGGGAAAAATCGTCGTCTTGCATGTAAGCCTCCGCCTGGGCGGCGCAGTTTACGCGACTCCCCACAGGGTTGCAGTCAATCGTGTTTCTTCATCAGGTGCGGCGACAGGTTAAGCCCCCTGGCACGGCGCAGGCGCAGCCGGCTGCGGCGCCAGGACCAGACGCCCAGGTACAGCGACAGCAAGCCCAGGCCCAGCACCACGGCAGCGCCGGGGCGGTTGTTGTTGAGCTCGCCCAGCGCCTCGGCATGGCCCAGCAGGCCAGCGACGCCGGCCATGGTCAGGAGCACGCCGAGTATCGCCAGCAGTGCCGAGAACGCCGTGGCCAGGCGTGCGCCCCAGTTGCGTTGTTCGCGGGGACGCAGGCGCCTGGCGTCGAAACTGGATAACTTCATTCCGACTTTCCTCAAAGGGTATCCGGGGTTGGACCCGAACGCCCCAGAGTGGTTCCACTTGCCTGTCGGGTGGTCAGATCAGGCTGTTGACGGGTGCGACACAGGCAAAGTTGTCGGCCATGATCGCCATTTCGCTCTGCTGGATCTGTGCGGCCGGGATCACGCCGTCCTTGAACGGCAGGTCGCGGGTGGCGCAGCCGTCTTCGACCAGGGTGCAGCGATAGCCGTAGTCCTTGGCGCGGCGCACGGTGGTGCTGACGCTGGAGTGGCTCATGAAGCCGCACACGATCAGGTCCAGGTGGCCGTACTTCTGCAGCGTCTCGTGCAGGGTGGTGTTCTTGAAGGCGTTGGGCATGCGTTTTTCGATGACGACTTCATCGCCCTGCGGCTCCAGGCCCGGGATCCACTCGCCGCGCGAGCCCTGTGGGTCGAACAGGCCACCCACGGTGCCCAGGTGGCGCACATGCACCACGGGCCGGCCGGCCTTGCGTGCAGCCTCGAGCAGTTTGCCGATGTTGGCCACCGCTTCGTCCATGCCCGACAGCGCCAGGGGCCCGCTCAGGTACTCCTTTTGCGCATCGATAATCACCAGGCTGGCGTTGCTCAGCTTGGCCGGCGGATAACCGCGACCGCTGAGGTGGAACATCGTCGTTGGAACGGACATCAGGGGCTCCTTTGGATAGGGCTTTTCACCTATTGTCCCCTGCTTGGCGACTTATGTGAATGGCTTAGCGTGCATGCGGCGTGGATAGCGGCCTGCAGGCATGAGCACAATTGCGGCCAGAGGCGTATTGGCGGGCCCATTTGTGTTCCAGGCTGTTAGAATTGCCGGTCGTCTTTAAAGGAGTCTGCCCGTGATCACTTCCCGCCTGCGCACCCTGCGCGACCACATCCGTTGGGCTGTCAGCCGTTTTCATGAGCAGGGGCTGTTTTTCGGGCATGGCGCCGACAACGCCTGGGACGAGGCACGCCTGCTGGTGCTGGGTTCGGTGCATCTGCCATGGGAAGTGGCCGACGCCTATCTCGATTGCCGTCTTGAAGACGACGAGCTGGTCAAGCTGCAGCGCCTGCTCAAGCGACGTATCGAAGAACGCGTGCCGACCGCGTATCTGCTTGGCGAGGCGTGGTTCTGTGGCATGTCGTTCATCGTCGACGAGCGCGTGCTGATCCCGCGCTCCCCCATCGGCGAACTGATCGAAAAACGCTTCGAGCCATGGCTGGCTGCCGAACCCGCGCGCATTCTCGACCTGTGTACCGGCTCCGGCTGCATCGGCATCGTCAGCGCCGACGTGTTCCCCGAGGCCGAGGTGGTGCTGGCCGACCTGTCGTTCGAGGCGTTGGAAGTGGCCAACCAGAACATCGAGCGCCATGGTCTTGAAGAGCGTGTGTTCACCGTGCAGGGCGATGGGTTCGAGGGGTTGCCGGGGCAGCGTTTCGACCTGATCCTGTCGAACCCGCCGTATGTCGATGCCGAGGATTTCGCCGACATGCCCCAGGAGTACCACCACGAGCCGGAGCTGGGCCTGGCCTGCGGCAATGACGGTCTGGACCTGGTACGGCGCATGCTGGCCGAGGCGGCGGATCACCTGACCGAGAAGGGCCTGCTGATCGTCGAGGTCGGCAACAGCCAGGTGCATGTCGAGCAGTTGTACCCGGAGGTGGATTTCGCCTGGCTGGAGTTCGAACGTGGCGGGCACGGGGTGTTCATGCTCACGGCCGAACAATGCCGGCAGCATCAGGCGCTGTTTGCTTCGCGGGTGTAAGGGATACCGGGTTCAAGCCTGTCGCGGGTCAAGCCCGCCCCAACAGGGCCGCATTGCCGTGTTGGGGCGGGCTTGACCCGCAACGCTTTCAGCGGTTGGTGGCAATCCAGATCAGCAGCCCGGCCTGGAACACCGCAAAGGCCACCAGGCAGGTGATGGTGAAGCGCAACCCGCTGTCTTCGCGGCGGTACTTGTTGACCCGCTCATCGCGCTCGCGCAGTTGTGCTTCCTTCTCCTGCAGGTTCTGCTCGGCCTGCTGCAGCATGCCCGCAGCATCCAGGATGTCTACCTTCTGTACCTTGTCGGTGTTCCAGCCACCCTTGAGCTGACCTGCCTGGACTTCCACGCAGCGCCCCTTCAGGTGCTGCGCATCGGCGTACTCGACCTCCAGGCCATGGCTGCGCAGCACCTGGTCGCGGCGCAGGCGTGTGTCTTCGTTGAGTGCGTCCTTGTTGGCCAGGGCCATGCCCTCGACCCGGTAGTGCGACCACTTGCGCTGTACCCAGTGCACCGCCTGCGACAACAGGAAGCGCCCCAGGCCACGGCTGACCGGCTCGATCTGCAAGCCACTGTCGGGGCCGATCTTGATCTGGTGCAACTCATGGTCCACCCAGATATCCAGGCGATTCTGCTCCTTGCGCACCTTCTGCCCAGGCAGGCGCACTTCCATGCGCAGCAGGCTGTGGGTCTTGTTGTGCCGTTCGGCATAACCGTACTGCACGAAGCGCAGCGGCCGCGCGCCGGTGTTGCGGTCGGTGGGCTGCGGGGACAGGCGCAGCATCTGGAAATGCTCGGGCACAACGTCCGCCCAGGGCAGCGGGGCCGCTTCCGGGGCTGGCGATTCGTCGGTCGCGTCTGGGGCGTCCTGGGGGGTGGCTTCAGTCATCACGGCGGTCCTTTTGTGCACAGCAGGCGGGTCGCAAGGGCGACGCCTGCACCGGCTTATCGGCCGCTTTGCGCAAGACTGGAGACACAATTTGCGCCAATTCGCTTCATGCCGCCGGCAATCGACGAATGAACTCGACGATCCGCTCGCCCAGGGCACTGGCCAGGGGCAGCTCGGGGTTGTTGTAGCTGTCGCGCTGCTGGCTCATGGCACGCGGGCTGATGCGCAGCATGTGGTTCATGCCGTCGATCAGTGCCAGTTCGGCGTCCGGCTTGGCAGCGTGCAGGCGCTCGGCATCCTCGACCTCGACCTGGACGTCGTTGCGCCCCTGCACGATCAACGCCGGCAAGTGGAGGCGGGCGAAGGCGGCGGCCGGGTCCTGGCGAAACAGCGAGATCAGGTACGGCTGCACACTGGGGCGAAACACGTCGCGCAGGTGCAGCGGTACCTGGGTGCTGGGCTGGCCGGCCTTGAGCTGCTCGATCAGACGTACGGCCTGGGCCCGCTCGGTCGCCGGCAGGCGCTCACCCAGTTGCTCGCGCAGCACCTGATCGACCGGGCGCCCGCTGCCTGCCACTGAAATTACCGCGCTGGCGCCGGCCTGTTCGGCCGCGAGGCTGGCGATCAGTGCGCCCTCGCTGTGACCCAGCACGATCAGCGGGCCGAAGCGCGGGTCGGCCTTGAGCAGATGGCCCCAGGCAACGGCATCGGCCACATAGCGCTCGACGCTGAGGTTGCGCTCGTCGGGGGTTGCCGCGCGGCTGGCGGCCACCCCGCGCTTGTCGTAGCGCACGCTGGCAATGCGGTTGTTGGCCAGCAGCAGGGCCAGGCGCTTGAGGTTGTCGATACGTCCGCCGGCGGGATTGTTGCCGTCACGGTCGGTGGGGCCGGAGCCGGCGATGATCAGCACCACCGGTGGCGGCGTGTCGCTGCGCGGCAACAGCAGGCTGCCCTGCAGGGTGCCGTCGTCGGTCACCAGGCTGATCGGTCGTTGCAGTACCGTGGGGGCCGCGGCCTGGGCCAGGCCGGTAAACAGGAGGAACAACAGGGCGAACGTGCGCAGCATCATCAGGCCATTAGCGAGGAGGTGGCGTTTTGACTCGTCCGGCGGCATTAGGTTCGCGCCCGGAGGTGATCTAAGGGTATACCCTGCGTATACTGGTTGGCCTTGTTACCATCCAGTTAAAAATCAGGCTGAACGCGGAGCGCCCTGCATGTCCGGCAATACCTACGGCAAGCTGTTCACTGTCACCACCGCTGGCGAAAGCCATGGTCCGGCGCTGGTCGCCATTGTCGATGGCTGCCCTCCGGGCCTGGAGCTTTCGCTGGCCGATCTTCAGCACGACCTGGACCGGCGCAAGCCCGGTACCAGCCGGCACACCACTCAGCGCCAGGAGCCCGACGAGGTCGAGATTCTCTCTGGCGTGTTCGAGGGCCGTACCACCGGCTGCGCCATCGGCCTGCTGATTCGCAACACCGACCAGAAGTCCAAGGACTACTCGGCGATCAAGGACCTGTTCCGCCCGGCCCACGCCGACTACACCTATCACCACAAGTACGGCGAGCGCGACTACCGTGGCGGCGGCCGCAGCTCGGCCCGCGAAACCGCGATGCGCGTGGCTGCCGGTGCCATCGCGAAGAAGTACCTGGCCACCCAGGGCATCCGCATCCGCGGCTACATGAGCCAGCTGGGCCCTATCGAAATCCCGTTCAAGACCTGGGAGTCGGTGGAGCACAACGCCTTCTTCAGCCCCGACCCGGACAAGGTGCCGGAGCTGGAGGCCTACATGGACCAGCTGCGCCGTGACCAGGACTCGGTGGGTGCCAAGATCACCGTGGTCGCCGAAGGCGTGATGCCCGGCCTGGGCGAGCCGATCTTCGACCGCCTCGACGCCGAGCTGGCCCATGCGCTGATGAGCATCAACGCGGTCAAGGGCGTGGAGATCGGTGCCGGCTTCGACAGCGTGGCCCAGCGCGGCACCGAACACCGTGACGAACTCACCCCCGAAGGGTTCCTCAGCAACAATGCCGGCGGCATCCTGGGGGGCATCTCCTCGGGGCAGCCGATCATTGCGCACCTGGCACTCAAGCCGACCTCCAGCATCACCACCCCGGGCCGTTCCATCGATGTGGATGGCAACCCGGTGGAGGCCATCACCAAGGGCCGTCACGACCCCTGCGTCGGCATCCGTGCCACCCCTATCGCCGAGGCGATGATGGCCATCGTGCTGATGGATCACCTGCTGCGCCACCGCGGCCAGAACGCCGATGTGCGGGTAGCCACCCCGGTGCTGGGCCAGCTGTAGTGCACCTGCCCGACGTCGACGCCACGGCACGCTGAGCCGTGGCGCCGATTCCCTACTGGCGGCTGTCCAGCTTCTACCTGTTCTATTTCGCCTTGCTGGGTTCGACAGCGCCGTTTCTGGCGCTCTATTTCGATCACCTGGGGTTTTCCAGCGCGCGCATCGGCGAGTTGGTGGCCATCCCCATGCTGATGCGCTGCGTGGCACCGAACCTGTGGGGCTGGTTGGGCGATCGCAGCGGCCAGCGCCTGCTGATCGTGCGCCTGGGGGCCTTGTGCACCCTGGCCAGCTTCTCGTTGATCTTCGTGGCCAAGAGCTACGCCTGGCTGGCGCTGGTAATGGCCCTGCATGCATTCTTCTGGCATGCGGTACTGCCGCAGTTCGAGGTCATCACCCTGGCCCACCTGCAAGGTCAGACTGCCCGCTACAGCCAGGTGCGGCTGTGGGGGTCGATCGGTTTCATCCTCACCGTGGTGGCCCTGGGGCGATTGTTCGAATGGTTGAGCCTGGACATCTACCCGGTGGCGCTGGTGGCGATCATGGCCGGCATCGTGCTGGCCAGCCTGTGGGTGCCCAATGCCCAGCCGCCAGGCCAGCACGAGCGCAGCGATGGTGGCGGCTTTCTCAGGCAACTGGCCAGCCCTGGCGTGGCCGCGTTCTACGTGTGCGTGGCATTGATGCAGTTGAGTCACGGCCCGTATTACACCTTTCTCACCCTGCACCTGGAGCGCCTGGGCTATGCCCGCGGCACCATCGGCATGTTGTGGGCGCTGGGGGTGGTGGCCGAGGTGCTGATGTTCCTGGCCATGAGCTGGATCCTGGCGCGGTTCTCGTTGCGTCGGGTGCTGTTGGCGAGCCTCTTACTGGCGGCCTTGCGCTGGTGGCTGCTGGGGACCTTTGCCGAGTATCCGGGCGTGCTGCTGTTCGCCCAGTTGCTGCACGCCGCCACGTTCGGCAGTTTTCACGCGGCCGCCATCGCCTTCGTGCAGCGCAGCTTCGGCGCTCGCCAGCAGGGCCAGGGGCAGGCGCTGTATGCGGCCCTGGCGGGTACCGGCGGTGCGCTGGGTGCCCTGTATTCGGGCTACAGCTGGAACGCCCTGGGCGCCACCATCACCTTTAGTATTGCCAGCGTCGCGGCGCTGGTCGCAGCCGTTATCATTGCGTTTCGAATGAAAGAGGAAAAGGCCCCATGAGCAGCCTGAGCGTGTTTCACCAGTCCACCCCGGACATTCCCAACAAGGTGCTGACCCACCTTGAAGACATCGCCGCGACACTGGCCGAGCAGGGAATAAGGTTCGAGCGCTGGACGGCGCAGTCGCCTGTGCAGGCCGATGCTGGCCAGGCCGGTGTGCTGGCCGCCTACCAGGTGCAGATCGACCGGCTGCAACACGAAGGCGGTTACCGCGCCGTCGACGTGATCAGCGCCAGTGGCGATCCGATGAGCGAACTGCTGGACGAACATGTGTATTCGGATGACCTGGTGCGTTTCTTCGCAGCCGGGCGCAGCCTGGTCAGCGTGCGGGCAGGGGAGTACGTGCATGCGGTGGTGTGCGAGAAGGGGGATCTGATCGTGGTGCCGTCGGGGTTGCGGGTATGGATCGATGGCGGGGACAACCCGCACTTCGTGGCGGTGCGACTGTTCAATCAGCCTGAAGGGGTGGTGGCGCAGTTCACGGGGGAGAAGCTGGCCGAGCGTTACGCGCGATTGGACGATTGATCACGCCGAGGCCACTGGCTTGCAAGCCAGCGCTCACAGGAACCAAGATGATCCTGTGGGCACTGGCTTGCCAGCAAAGGCCGCTACGCGATTCAGCGATAGGTCGGTAGTGCGAACCGCTGTTGGCTTTGCAGCATCGAGATCACCGGCAGCTCGCTGGCCTGCTCGGCCAGGTCGCGGCGGATCGCGCTGATCGCCCACGACAGTTGCTCGGCACTGTGCAGCTGGCCATACGAAATCGAGCGCTTGACCTGTTTGCCGTCGGCGGCGCGCAACGTCAGCAGTACACCGCCATCAGGGCGAGCCTGGGTGGTGACGTCGTAGGCGGAAAATACCGAGGCGAATTTTTGCTGGATGAGGTCCATATCAGCTCCTGACTGTTGTGTGGCAGACATGAAGTGATAGGTGCAGCGACCGTGCCAGTTTTCCTTGATTAAAAAAAGCTTATAAAACAATGACTTAAAGTTGTCGTGCGCAATGGATGCCGTGCATTCTGCATGGTCGTGCAATTTGCACAGTGCATTTTGCAGTGCCTTGCGGCCAATAGATTCGCTCTGTCGTCCTCATGGGATTTGCGAGGTTGACCCAAAGCCTTCCCTGACAAAGACTTGGGCTCTACCGCAGCCAGGAGGTTCCCGATGACCGACCACCCAACCCCCACCCCGATGAACGACGATGAAGCCGCAGCCTTTGCCGAAGAAGTGTTCGATCGGGCGCGCAAGGGGGACGCCGACATGCTTGGCCGTCTGCTGGAGAAGGGCCTGCCGGTCAACCTTCGCAATGGCAACGGCGACACGCTGCTGATGCTTGCCAGCTACCACGGCCACCTTGAAGCGGTGAGGGTGCTGCTTGAGCACGGCGCAGACCCGCAGATTGCCAATGACAAGGGCCAGTTGCCGATTGCCGGTGCCGCTTTCAAGGGCAACCAGGCGATGATCGAGCTGCTGGTGGAGAAGGGCGCGCTGATCGATGGAGCGTCTGCCGATGGCCGTACCGCGCTGATGCTGGCCGCGATGTTCAACCGCACCTCCATCGTCACCTACCTGCTCGGCAAGGGCGCGAACCCCAATCACCGCGACGCGCAGGGCGCCACCGCACTGGTTGCCGCGCAAACCATGGGCGCACCCGACACCGTCGCCCAGTTGCAGGCGCTGGCCGGCTAACTGCCAGGGGGCTTTTGCGGCTATCCTTGGCGACTTTTTTCGCCTCGCAGGGCCCCCGCATGAAAAACCAACTGGTCGAACTCATCGGCAAAATCAGCTCCGGCTGCCTTCCGGACGCCGAAATCGAGCGCATCGCCGACGAAGCGGCGCAGGCCTATGCCGACCCGCAGGCGTTCCTGGCGGCCAACCCCGACATCAACTACGACGACACCTTCCCGATTCCGCTGGGGGAGTGGGTGGTGATCGGCAGCCTGCCCGATACCGTGCTGTTCCAGGCCGACACCTACAGTGACCTGTTCCAGCAGATCACCGACTCGTTCGGCAAGGACGTTGCCTTCAACATCAAGCCCAAGCAACTGGTCAAGGTCGAGCCGCTCACGGCACTCAACCGCATCCAGGTGCAGATGGGCAGCATGAACAAGGAAAACGGCGGCTACACCCTGGTCAACATCAGCCAGTTGCTGGACGACGAATTGCAGATGGTGCTGGTGTACGGCAACGACGTGCCGCGGGTGCTGGAGCTGTGCGCCGAGGTCGGCATCGCCGCGGCGCCTGCCCTGGAGGCGCTGCGGGTCGCGGTACACGTCTAGCCCAGCGCGGTATCCAGGAACATCATCACCGCGAAGCCGCCCATCAGGCCCAGGGTGGCCGAGGTCTGGTGGCCATTGCGGTGGGTTTCGGGGATCACCTCGTGGGATACCACGAAAATCATCGCCCCGGCCGCCAGGCCCATGCTCACCGGGTAGGCGATGGCAAAACCGGTGGAAATGCCCAGGCCGATCACTGCCCCGATCGGCTCCATCAGCCCCGAGCCGACCGCTACCAGCGCAGCCTTGAGGTTGGACAGGCCGGTGGCGCGCAACGCCAGTGCCACGGCCAGGCCTTCGGGAATGTCCTGGATGGCGATGGCGGTGGTCAGCGGCAGGCCCACGTTGAGGTCGCCGTTGGCAAAGCCCACGCCGATGGCCATGCCCTCGGGCAGGTTATGCAGGGTGATCGCCAGCACGAACAGCCACACCCGGTTGATGCGTTCCGACTGTGGGCCGCAGGGGCCGGTGCTTTCGTGCTCATGGGGCGTGAAGCGGTCCAGGCCCAGCATCAGCAGCACCCCCAGGCCCATGCCGACCACCACGGTCAAGGCCGCGAAAGGCCCGTTGCCGGTGATTTCACGCGCAGCCTCCAGGCCCGGCAGAATCAGCGAAAACGAACTGGCGGCGAGCATCATGCCGGCGGCGAAGCCGAGCATCACATCCTGCGAGCGGGCGCTGACGTCGCGCAGCACCACCGCCAGTACCGCGCCCAGCGCCGTGGCGCCAAACCCTGCCAGGCCGCCGAGCAGGGCCATGTGCAGGTTGTCCTTGTTGTCGCCATGCACCGCGTTCCAGGCACTGGCGACCAGCAGGCCGAGCACGGCGAGCAGGCTCAGGGCCAGGCCGGCACTGAGCCATGGGGTGGCCTGAACCTGGTGCAGCCAGGCGCTGCGCAGGGAGGTCGGGTTGGCGTTGGCGGAGCTTTGGGCGGGTGGCATGGAGGCCTCTGTGGTACGGAGTCGATCAATCGAGTGTAATCACTGCGCGGCGTGTGCGACGAGCGGTTCGCCGCTATGGGGCCGATAGCCAGCTACGCTGAAGGCAGGTTCAATCATGGGAGTATCACCATGGGGTCGACGTTCAACGGGTTGGTGGGGCTGGTCATTCTGGCGCTGGATATCTGGGCGATCATCAACGTGATCAAGAGCGGCGCCAGTGGCGGGGCCAAGGTGCTGTGGATCCTGCTGATCCTGCTGCTGCCGGTGCTGGGCCTTATCATCTGGGCGATTGCCGGGCCACGGGGCAACGTTAGGCTGTAGCGCCAGTCCAGGCTCGGGCGTGGGCCTCCCGGCGATGCGGCGGCTCAGATCAACCAGGCGCCCTCAAGCTGCAACAACTGCTGCTTGCGCTCCAGGCCACCTGAAAACCCGGTCAGGCTGCCGTCGCTGCCAATCACCCGGTGGCACGGCACGATCACCGCCACCGGGTTGGCGCCGTTGGCCGTGCCTACCGCGCGTATCGCCTTCGGCCGCCCGACGCGCTGCGCCAGTTGTGCATAGCTGGTGGTGGTGCCATACGGAATCTGCTGCAGCGCCCACCACACTGCACGTTGGAATTCGGTACCCCGTGGTGCCAGGGGTAGCTCGAAACGCTGGCGCCGGCCTTCGAAATACTCATCGAGCTGTCGCGCTACCGTATCCAGCTGCGCGCCCGCCGGCTGCCAGCTTTCGGCCAGTTGCCAGGGGTGGGCGCTGTCCATGTGCAGCAGGTGCAGACCTTGTTCATCACCGGCCAGCAGCAACTGGCCGATAGGGCTGGGGTGGTAGCGAAAGTACATGGTGAGTGGCTCCGGGCATGTCTGGCCCACACGATACCCGAACACTGAGCTATTGTTCGAGGCGCGGTTTTCAACATAATTTTCACATTCGATTGCTGACAATCCGCGCGCGAATTTCCGTTCGTCCAAGGGCCACGCAATGTCCCGGCCCTCATAAAAATCTGAACCCTAGGGATCTTCCTGTCCATGGCTAACACGGATGCCTTGAGTCATCAGCGAGCCGCTTCGCGCCCGTTGCTGCAACCAACGCTCAAATCACACCTCGCCTATACCTTGCTGTGCGGCCTGGTGATCATGCTGATGCTGAGCCTCGTGCGCCTGGCGCTGCTGCTCTACAACAGCGACATGATCGGCGACACCCCACTCTCGACCGTCGCCGAAGGCTTCCTCAACGGCCTGCGCTTCGACCTGCGCGTGGTGGTATACCTGAGCATTCCGCTGCTGCTGGCGATCCTCAGCGCTCGCGCCATGGCCGCCCGTGGCCTGTTTCGCGTATGGCTGACCCTGGCTTCCAGCGTGGTGATGTTCCTCGGCCTGATGGAGATGGACTTCTACCGCGAGTTTCACCAGCGTCTCAACGGCCTGGTGTTCCAGTATGTGAAGGAAGACCCCAAGACCGTTCTGAGCATGCTCTGGTACGGCTTTCCGGTGGTGCGCTACCTGCTGGCCTGGGCCTTTGGCACCTGGGTGCTGAGCCTGCTGTTCAAGGGCATCGACCGTCTTACCCGCCCGCGCGGCGAGTACTCCAGCAACGTCGCCGGCCTGCGCAACGTGGCGCCCTGGTACCTGCGTGGCGCGGTATTCGTGGTGATCCTGCTGGTGGCTGTGATCGCCGCCCGTGGCACCTTGCGCCAGGGCCCGCCGATGCGTTGGGGTGACGCGTTCACTACCGACTCCAATTTCGTCAACCAGCTGGGCCTTAACGGCACCCTGACCCTGATCGACGCCGCCCACAGCCGTTTTGGCGAAGACCGCGGCAACATCTGGAAGGCCACCCTCGACCAGAGCCAGGCCCAGCAGACCGTGCGCGACATGATCCTGACCGAGCACGACCAGCTGGTGGATGCCGACAGCGCGGCGATCCGCCGTGACTTCACCCCGCCTGCGGCCAACAGCCTGCCGATCAAGAACGTCGTGGTAATCCTGATGGAGAGCTTCGCCGGCCACTCGGTGGGCGCGCTGGGCAGTACCACCAACATCACCCCGTACTTCGACAAGCTGGCCAAGGAAGGTCTGCTGTTCGACCGTTTCTTCTCCAACGGCACCCATACCCACCAGGGCATGTTCGCCACCATGGCCTGCTTCCCGAACCTGCCAGGCTTCGAATACCTGATGCAGACGCCGGAAGGCGGCCACAAGCTGTCCGGCCTGCCGGCGCTGCTCAGCGCCCGCGACTATGACGACGTGTACGTCTACAACGGCGACTTCGCCTGGGACAACCAGTCCGGGTTCTTCGGCAACCAGGGCATGACCACCTTCATCGGCCGCAATGACTTCGTCAACCCGGTGTTCTCCGACCCGACGTGGGGGGTTTCCGACCAGGACATGTTCGACCGCGGTGCACAGGAGCTTGCGCACAACTATGGCAAGAAGCCGTTCTATGCCCTGCTGCAGACCCTGTCCAACCACACTCCGTATGCGTTGCCCAAGGACCTGCCGGTGCAGCCGGTGACCGACCAGGGCCGCCTGAACGAGCACCTGACCGCCATGCGCTACTCGGACTGGGCGCTGGGCCAGTTCTTCGAGAAGGCGCGCAAGGAGCCGTACTTCAAGGAAACCCTGTTCGTGATCGTCGGCGACCACGGCTTCGGCAATGCCCAGCAGGTCACCGAACTGGACCTGGGCCGCTTCAACGTGCCGCTGCTGCTGATTGCGCCGGGCATCCAGGAAAAGTTCGGTGCGGTCAGCCACACCGTGGGCACTCAGGTCGACATCGTGCCGACCATCATGGGCCGACTGGGGGGCGAAACCCGTCATCAGTGCTGGGGGCGTGACCTGCTCAACCTGCCGGCCGGTGATGAAGGCATCGGCATGATCAAGCCATCGGGCAGTGAGCAGATCGTCGGCCTGGTGCAGGGCGATCGCATTCTGATCCAGTCCAAGGACATGTCGCCGCGCATGTACCGTTACCAGCTTGGGGCCAACTTCAAGGCCGAGGTGATCGAAAGCCCGGACCAGGCACAATTGAGCCGCAAGCTGGAGTCCTACATCCAGACCGCGACCAAGAGCCTGCTGGACAACACTGCCGGCGTGACCCACAGCACGCCGCAATGACGCACGGGCTGTTGCACTGACCAGGACCCCGGCTTGCCGGGGTCTTGGCTTTTCGGGCCGTGGGTGCTCAAATCACGCGCCTCAGCAAGAGGGGCCGACAGCGGTCCCGCAAAAAGGATGTTTGCGTGCGTGTGTTCGTGTTGCTGGTTTGCCTGTGCCATTCGATCCAGGCGGTGGCTGATGCCGTATCGCCTGCGCCCCAGATGGCTCAGGAATGTGTAGGGCGCTCGCGCCTTGTGGTACCGGCCAGCCTGGAGTGGCAAATGAGCGGTCTTCGCCTGGGCGAGCCGTTCGCCCGCTTCATGCCTGGTGGCGATACGTGGCAGGCCGACTATGGCGCGCCGGAGTTCTCCGGGGAATCGCACCTGGTCACCATCGATGTGAGCCCGCTCACTACCCGTGAGCTGTACGACCGCCTCAAGGATCGTCTGGTCCTGAGCCGGGCCAATGCGCAGGGCGAGTACATCATGGCCGAGCAGACACGCATCGGGAACCTGATGACCCCGTACCTAAAGGCCCAGAAGCCGAGCGAGTACCACGCCTTGAACGAACGGTACAAGGCACTAGCGCGCACCTTCGAGCGCATCGACAAGATCCCCGGTGAACGGGCGTCGCTCGAGGCGATGATCGCCGATTTCGCGGGCAAGGGCTGGCCAGTGGACACGCTTCAGGCGCGGCTTGAGCGGCTCAACCGTGAAGACGCGGGGTACCCCGTCTCCGATCGCTTCAAGTGGCAAGTCCTGCCGGACTTTGCCCTGGAGGATGGCTATGCGGTGTACAACGAGCACGGGTTGACCGTGGTGCTGTGGCGCCAGTCGCGCGTCTACAAGCTCAACTTCGGTTACATCGAACGTGGAGTGAGCAACGAGCAGGTGCTGCAGCGGCTGGACCCGCATGTGCGCCGTGTGCTCGCCGCCTTGCGTCCACGCGCCGCCTTCGAAGTGCCTCGGCAACCGGGTATATGCCTGCCGTTCGGCTTTCTGGCCGATGACGGCACAGCCCCCTATGTGGTGCGCGCCGCGTGGTTCGGGCGGCACCAGGAGGCGGTCCGCTACGACCTTCAGGTGGCCAGCCAGTCGCTGCGCGAGCAGTTCGAGGCCCGGCGGGCCGCCGACCTGTCGCTCGATCGCGCTGATTTCCCCGTACTTGAGCAACTGCCGGAACGCCAGTTCCGGCTGGGGCAGATGACCATCCTGCAAACCACCACGCTGACCAAGTGGTACCTCGAACACGAAACGGATCGCCGCGAAACATTCCAGCTGCGCGCAGCGCACCTGGGCGCCACGCCCGTTCCTTCGATGATCCTGCAGGTGGACCAGCTGCACAGCCGCGACGGCCTGAGCCTGAAGCTGTTGGAGACAGAAGCCGTCGAGATACTGGGGCAGGTACAGGCCCTGCCGAACGCACCGCAAGTGGCACAGAAAAGGAAACGTACATGAAGTCGTTACACATGAGCTGGATGTGGCTGGCGTTGCTGGCAGCGCCCCTGTCGGCGCTGGGTGAGCCGGATTACCAGACGCCGCCGGGTTGGCGTACCGAGTGCATGGGGCGGGTGCAGTTCGATGTGCCCAAGGAGATTGCCTGGCACCTTGCCGGGGGCTACTGGCAAAAGCCGGACTTCGAACCCGTGCGCCCAACCATCGCCCCGGGTGGCCAGCAGATCATGTATGGCGAGGGCGTGACACCCGAGCAGACCTACCTGGTGAAGATCGAAGTCAGCCCCGTGACGGATCGCAATGTCTTCGATCGCCTGCAGCTTATCCACGGGCCTGATCGCGGTTCGGCGCAAACACGCGTGGTACGTGCGCAGATCGACGCGCTGCAAGCCCAGATCGATGCAAAAAAGGCTGACGACGAAGACTATTCCGCGTTGCTTGAACAGCATCGCGCCCTGGACGACACCATTACGCGAATCAACTGGGTGAGCACCGAGTTGTTCGTACTCAACGACATGATCCGCGAGTTCTCGGCCACGGGGCGCCCCACCGTCAAACTGGAGGCTGAACGCGCAGCTTATCTCGAGGAACAGGCCAAGTGGCCGACCGACGCATTATTCGAGCAAGAGCGCTTTCTGGACCTGGGGATAGCAGATACGTTCGCCGACTGGGTGCCGGGTGAGATGACGGCCCATCTCTGGCGTAACCAGCGCATCTATCGCTTTGTATTTCATGCAGGGTCGGACGCTGCCGGCGTACCGGTCTCACTGGAACGTGTCGAGCCCAGGGCACGTGCCTTGCTGGCGGCCTTTCGAACCCGCGAGCAATACGAAATCCCGCAGCAGCGCGGCTTTTGCCTGCCGTTCGGGTTCATTGCCGACGATGGCGCCCCGCATCATTCGATAACGCTGGGCTTCAACCCCGTGGGCAACCCGAACCTGCTGCACCGCCTGAGCATGGGGCGCGAGATCAGGAAAGACGCCGATTTCATGCCGAAGCTGTTGGAGCAGGTGATCTCCAGGCGGTTTCCAACGCTCGTCCAGACCGACATCTTCGGCCCGCTGCGCGTGCTTGTCGGCGCACTCGACGGCAACCTTCGCGGTGCGCGCTACAAGGCCTATGATGCGTACCACAAGCCGGTGGATTACGAAACGTTCACGCTCGACGGCGACGCTCCGCCCACTGGATACCAGCCTGGCGTAGGGCTGACGGTGCTCGATGATCATTCCCAGCCGCAGCTTGCGTTCGAGCGCACCCGCGTCGATATGCTGCAGACCCTGAAAAGCATCCGGGCGCTGCCGGGCGGCCATCGTTTTGCGCCGCAGGCCGACTGAACAACCGCCCAGGCGCGGGGTCAACGGAAGGTAAGGCTGATTCACCCTGAGTCGCGTTACTGAGGAGAATCCAATGAAAGCGTGGGTAATTACCTTTGTTGACCAGAAAGGCGAAAGGACCTCGCTGTCGTTTGACGCCGAGCAGCAGCCCAGTATCGAAGAGGCGGCTCGGGTGATTCGCGCCCACCTCTATCCTGTCGTGGACAAGGCGGACCTCAATGATTTCGAGGGCCGCGTGTCGATGCCCACTGCCGAATGGCTGAAGCAGGACAGCGGCGTGGAGATCAAGGAAATCAAAGAACAGCCCTGAGCGCTCGCGCTACTGGCATACCCTTATGATTGGCGCTAGTCTGCAGCCAGGGTCACGGGTTATTTACCCAGCCGGCCCTTTTCCCTTAAACCATTGCTGCATCCGCTACATCCGCTCGAGTTGCCCACCCACGTTTGGCAGGGTGGGTCAGTGCGTAATGCACTGAAAGTCTATCCATCGCGACGAGGAGGACGATTCATGAGCAGCCCGTATGAGGACATCAGCAGCACGGTTCTACGCCGCATGAAAGAAGGCGGTTTCGATTTTGCCCAGATCCATCCCATCGAGTTCTATGCGGTGTTCCCGGACGAGGAGCGGGCGCGCAGGGCCGCAGGCAAGTTTCGTGGTGAATCGATCAACACCCAGGTACGAGAAAGCGACGAGGGGTGGCAGCTGGAGTTGAGCAAACTGATGTTCGCCACCTATGGCGGCATCGGCGAGTTCGAGCATGACTTCGAGCTGGCAGTTTCCCCTTTGGGCGGCCAGATACAGGGCTGGGGCGTCAAGCAGGAGCGACTGCTCGCCTGAGCCTGTGTATCCGCGGGGCGGCCATGCCGCCCCCATCCATTTTCAGGGTACTTCCACACCGGACCGCTTGCGGCTGGCCATGTGCGCCAGGTACCCCAGCAACTGGTCCAGTTCTGCGTCGCTGATCACCGTTTCGGCAAAGCCGGGCATGCGCGCCTGTGGCCACTGGCGCAGGCTTTGCGGGTTGCGGATGTAACGGCGCAAGAACGTCGGCTGGAAGTACTCGGTGGGGTTGAAGGGCAGGTTCAGGTCGGGCCCGAACTGCGCATCGCCGGCACCGTTGAGTCGGTGGCAGGCCAGGCAGCTTTTCTGAAACACGGCAAAGCCCAGGTTGATCGGGTCGTCCTCACGCAGTTGCGGGTCTGGCAGCAGTGCCGGGAAGCGCGATGCCACAGGGGCCAGGCGGCGAATGGTGGCAAGCTGGAAGGGCCATTGTTCGGGGCTGATCCGGCCTGCCTGCGGTTGGGTCCACACCAGGTAGAAGGGCCCGGCGCTGCCTTTGCCCTTGCTCAGGGCTGGCCATGGGTGGGCGGGGTCCTCGATGGCCAGCCAGGCGCGTGCCGGGCCGTTGCCGAGCAACGGGGCAGCGGGCAGTTCGGCGGCAAAGCCATCCAGCGCCACGGCCTGCAGATGATCGCCGGGGGCTACGCCCTCCAGCAGCGCCACCATGGGCACGGCGCGGTAGTGCATGGTCTTCTTGTAGGAAACGTCACCGTCGATGCGGATATTCCGCGCCTGCGGGTGAGCCAGCAGTTGAGCGGTGCTCCACTGGCGCTCGGCGCCGCCCAGGTTCAGGGTCAGCTGTGCGGCGTGCAGGGGCAGGCTCAACAGCAGGATCAGGGCAAGGCAATGACGCATCGGGTGCTCTCCAACCATTCAGGCCGGCAGGATACACCAGCGTTGCGATGATGCCTGGTTACAGAACGGGTGGGCTTCAGCCGAACAGTCGTGTGAGGTTGGGCACGATCAGCAGCAGCGTCGTGGCGAAGAGGATGAGGCCGGCTTGACGTACTTTGGAGTGCTTGAACATGGCGGTCTGCCTTTTTGTTGTTATTCCTGAATGCCGTGTGGCGTCCTTGGCCAGGGTCCGTGATAACCCGCGAGCGCTGTCGAAATGTCCGCGTTGCCCCCGCATCGGACCTGCTTTGCTTCGATATACAACTAACCTTAGGGTCAACGTCACCCGTGTTTTAGAACGCTTTCGTATTAAATGGTGGGTTCTAAGGCACTACGGCTATGAGGCCAAGGGCCATCCGGCGACCATCCCTTCAGCTAGACACGTGCGTGCGCTCCGGGGCGTGGCCTGCACAGTGTGACCGTTCGTCCGAGTGAACACTTGCCTCCGAGCGCCATTCGCGGCAGGCTCTAGCGACACTTTGTGCCTCATGTCGTTCGGGACTAAATCTATGTCGTTACGCATCTGCATCCTGGAAACCGATGTCCTGCGACCCGAGCTGGTCGATCAGTATCAGGGCTACGGACGGATGTTCGAGCACCTGTTCACCCATCAGCCGATTGCCGCCGAATTTCGCGTGTACAACGTGATGAACGGTGAATACCCCGACGACGACGAGGTGTTCGACGCCTACCTGGTGACCGGCAGCAAGGCCGACTCGTTTGGCGACGACCCGTGGATCGCCAGGCTCAAGACCTTTCTGCTGGACCGCTACAAGCGCGGCGACAAGCTGCTGGGCGTATGCTTCGGCCACCAGTTGCTGGCCCTGTTGCTGGGCGGGCGCAGCGAGCGCGCGCACCAGGGCTGGGGGGTGGGAACCCACCGCTACGTGATGGCGGCCAAGGCGCCGTGGATGAGCCCGCAGGTGGAGGAACTGACCCTGCTGATCAGCCACCAGGACCAGGTTACCCAGTTGCCCGAAAACGCCACGGTGATCGCCTCCAGCGACTTCTGCCCCTATGCCGCCTATCACATTGGCGACCAGGTGCTGTGCTTCCAGGGCCACCCCGAGTTCATCCACGACTATTCCCGTGCCTTGCTCGAGCTGCGCCAGCAGCACCTGGGCCCGGAGGTCTACAGCAAGGGCGTGGCCAGCCTCGACCAGCAACACCAGGGCACCACGGTGGCCGAGTGGATGATGCGCTTTGTCGCGCACAAGCCACAGGGCAGCGCCGCCTGAGGCCTACAGCCAGCCGGAGCGCTTGAAGCTGGCGAACAGTGCCGTGCAGCCCAGGGCGATGACCCCCAGCACGGTGAAGTAGCCGTAGTGCCAGCTCAGCTCCGGCATGTTCTGAAAGTTCATCCCGTAGATACCCGCCACGGCGGTGGGGAAGGCCAGGATCGCCGCCCACGCGGCGAACTTGCGCTGGGTGATGCTCTGGCGTGACGACTCCAGCAGCATGCCGATCTCGATGGTCTGGCTGGCGATGTCGCGGACGCTCGACAGGTCTTCCATCTGCCGCGTCACGTGGATCTGCACGTCGCGAAAATACGGGCGCATGTTCTTGTCGATGAAGGGGAAGGCCAGGCGCTGCAGCTCTTCGCTGATCTCGACCATCGGTGCCACATAGCGGCGCAGGCGCAGGATGTCGCGACGCAGGCCGTGCAGGCGGCGGATATCGTCTTCCTGCAGCGAACTGCTGAGTACGTTGTTTTCCAGCTCTTCGATCTCGCTGTGAATCGCCTCGCTCACCGGCTGGTAGTTTTCAGTGACGAAGTCGAGCAGTGCGTACAGCACGAAGTCTTCGCCGTGCTCGAGCAGCAGCGGCCGGGCCTCGCAGCGCTGGCGTACCAGGGCATAGGATTTGGAATGGCCGTTGCGGCAGGTGATGATGTAGCCGTTGCCGGCAAAGATATGCGTTTCGATGAACTCCAGCCTGCCGTCCTGGCGTACCGGCGAATAGGTCACGATGAACAAGGCATCGCCGAAGGTTTCAAGCTTCGGCCGGCTGTGCTTTTCCAGCGCATCCTCGATTGCCAGTTCATGCAGGTTGAACTGGCGCTGCAGATTGGCCAGTTCCTGCGCGGAGGGCTCTTCCAGCCCGATCCACACGAAGTGCCCCGGTTTGCTGGCCCACTCGGCGCCCTCGTCGAGGCTGATGTTGGTGACTTTTCTACCGGCGCTGTAGACCGCTGCCGCTACGACTCGACCCATGGTTGTGCCTTTCCCCCGTTGTCATGCCCCTAGCTTGGTATGACTACGACAAATCGGCAACTGCGCGGCTGGCCTGCAGTTCTTTTTCCATCAGGTCGATGCCGCGCTGCATCTGTTCGCGGCACTGCTCGGCCAGGGCGGGAACATCCTGGTGGGTCATGCCGGTGGTGGAGATCGGCGCCAGCGAGCGGATGATCACCTTCTGCTTGCGCCAGCCGTTGAGGTTCAGGCGCCTGGCGTAGCGGCTCACGCACACCGGCACGATAGGCACGCCGGCTTCGATGGCCATGTGGAACGCGCCTTTCTTGAAGGCCAGCAACCGTTCGCCGGCGTTGCGCGTGCCCTCTGGGAATACCCAGATCGAGGTGTCCTGTTCCTGCAGGGTGCGGGTGGTGGTCTGCATGGCGCGTCGGGCCTGGTAGGCGTTGCTGCGATCGACCAGCACATTGCCGCCCAGCCAGAACAGCTGGCCGAACAGGGGGATCCATTTGAGGCTCTTCTTGCCGATGCACACCGTGCGCGGCGGCACCACGTGACCGAGCACGAACAGGTCATGGTTGGATTGGTGGTTGGCCACGATCACGCAGCCCGGGGGCTGGTCTAACAGCGGGCCGACTTCGGCCTGTACCTGCAGGCGCATCAGCCAGGTGGCGGGCCAGCCATACAGGCGCGCGAACACGCGGCTGTTGTCGGGGTTGAAAGGCCGACACAGGCCGATGAGCACACCCAGTATGCCTACCAGAACAAAATGCAGGCCCAGGAGGGGCATGCGGATCAGAAACAGCATTGTGGTTAACCCCGGACAAAACGCGGCGCAGTGTACGGTTGTGCACAGCCCGGGGCAAACTTAAAGCTTCGCCGGCAAGGCCGGCTCCTGCAACGGTTGCGTCCCCTGCAGGAGCCGGCCTTGCCGGCGAATGGCGCGACCCGCTATCAGACCGGGTGTTCCTGGTCGCGAATGATCGCGTCGTCCAGCAGGTCCAGCAGCGCCTTGCGCACCTTGAGCTTGGTCTTCTTGTGCGCGTTCATGTTGATGGTCTTGAGTTGCTGCGCCGCTGCCAGGGCGGTTGCGTGCAACTGCTCCACCGGCACCACCTTGTCGAGGAAGCCGGCATCCACGGCACTGGCCGGGTCGAACATCTCGGCATTGATGACCGAGCGGTGGAAGGCCGAGCGACGCAGGCGATCACGCGCCAGCTCGATGCCGGCGTGGTGCATGGTCATGCCGATCTGCACTTCATTCAGGCCGATGCGGAACGGGCCTTCGACGCCGATGCGGTAGTCGGCCGACAGCAGCAGGAATGCACCCTTGGCCACGGCGTGGCCAGGGCAGGCGACGATCACCGGGAACGGATGCGACAGCAGGCGCCGGGAGAGCGTCGAGCCCGCGGTCACCAGCGCGATGGAGGCCTGTGGCCCAGAGGTCATTACCTTGAGGTCGTAGCCACCGGAGAGGATGCCCGGCTGGCCAGTGAGGATGACGACGGCGCGATCCTGCACGGCACGGTCCAGTGCATCGTTGACGGCTGCGATCACGTCCGGTGAAATGGCGTTGACCTTGCCGTTGTTCAGGGTCAGCGTCGCGATGCCGTCTTCCAGTTGGTAGGTAACCAGCTCACTCATGACAGAGTTCCTTTAGGTGGAGTGGGGCTGACGTTACCCAGCTGCCGCGGTCAGGTAAAGCACCAAGGCTGACCGATGAGTCAGGCGCAGCACGCCGGCCCCGGCATCACGGGCTTCGTGCATGGACCACAGCCGAACCACGCCAGAGATTGGCAGCTTTGCCACTGCTGGCTTAAGCGCATGAATATTCTGAAAAAAACCTTTGCCATTCAAAGTGCTTTCGACTACATTAGCGCGCCTCGACAGGCTGAACAGCTTGGCGAGAACCGGTGAAGTGTCCGAGTGGCTGAAGGAGCACGCCTGGAAAGTGTGTATACAGGAAACTGTATCAAGGGTTCGAATCCCTTCTTCACCGCCATATTCAGATACGCGAAGAGCCCCCGAACTTGAAAGAGTTCGGGGGCTTTTTGTTGGGCCATTGAAAAGGAAGTTTCAGATGCTTGCAGAGTGCTTTTCCGAACAGCAGATTCTTGCCGCCGAGCAATTGATTGCTCTTGTCAGCCCCACGCCCGAAATGGCCGCCGAGCATCTTCAGGCGTTTCGCGAGCTGGAGCTGGACGAGGATGACATCGAAGAGTTCGAGGACGATCCCAAGCAACTGATGTGGATGGTCAAGGACATCGCCGACTGGGAGTCGGTGTTCTACGTCGACTGGAAGGACACCGAGTCGTTCGTGCAAAGCGTCCAGCAACTGGCAGAAGCACGTGACGCCCAGGTGACCTTTGGCGTGGATGACCCGGAAGATGAAGACTTCCTGGAAAACCACAGCGTGTCGCAACTGATGGTGCTGGCCCATGCCGAGCTTCAGAAGCAGGGCCTGGTGCTGTGGAACTGGTCGACGCTGGAGGACTGCTACAGCGGCTTCATCACCACCCCGGCCGCGGCGGCCGACCTGAGCGAAATCGCCGGGATACTGGAAGTGCAGTTCCGCGAGGGTAGCGAGCCGTTCTGATCGGCGGCGCGCTGTTCGCCAGCCAGGCTGGCTCCTGCAGGCAAGGCGAACGCCTGTGCAGGAGCCGGCCTTGCCGGCGAACGCATTCTCAGAAGCTCACAGCAGCCGACACCCGCGCAGTTCGCGGCGCGCCCTGAAACAGGTAGCCGTCGCCCAGATACTCCCCCGCGTCCCTCCAGTAGCGCCGATCGAACACGTTATCCACTGTCAGGCGCAGCACCGTGTCATACCCGCCGATGCGCGTGCGATAGCGGCTGCCAATGTCGAACACCGCATAGCCACCCACCGCCACCGTACCTGCCTGGTTGGCATACTTGCTCGCGCTGTAGCGCGCCCCACCCAGCAGCGCCAACCCCGGTACTCCCGGGAGGCTGTAGTCGGCTTGCAGCGCCGCGCGCAGATTCGGCACGTTCAGCGCCTGATGGTCGTCGTACGCCCGCGTGCCGCTGCCGCCGACCCGTGCACGAATGGCCGCGGCACTGGCGTTGATCTGCAGGTTCGACGTTACCCAGCCGCTGGCCGCCAGCTCCAGGCCGGTGTTCTTCTGCTGTCCCTGCTGCACGTAGGTGAAGTCACCGCTGCCATCCGGCTGGGCATACTGATACCCCTGGCGCAGCTGGAACAGCGCCGCGCTCAGGCTCATGCGCTGCCATTCACGCTTGATACCCAGTTCGAGCTGGCGTGACGTGGTGGGGGCCAGGATGTCCTGGCTGTTGAGCGCGAACCACGGCGCGGCATTGCCCGACGACAGCCCCTTGCTGTAGCTGGCGTACAGCGAAATGTCCGCGCGCGGCTTGTAGATCAGCGCGGCGTTGGGCAGCAGTTCATATTGCCGGGTATGCCGGCGCAGGTTCCCATCTTCACCAAAGGCCTGCTCGTCCAGGCGTACAACGCGCGCACCGAGTACCGTCTGCCAGTGTTCGTCGAAGCTGATTCGGTCGCTGGCGAACAGGCCGTACTGGCGGCTGTCGAGGCGGCGTTCGCGGTGGCCCGGGCTGCCGTCGAAGGGCTCCAGTGCCGGCGTAGGCTGGTAGATGTTGCCGCTGCCGATCCACTCGTTGAACGTCGGTCGCTGGTCGACAGTGCGCCGTTGCGCGCTGCTGCCGACCGTCAGCTCGTGCTCCAGGCCCGCCAGGGCAAACAAGCCGTTGAGGGTGACCTGTGCCTCGTCGGTGCGCCGGGTATCGTCCGGGCTGCGGTAGTCGTAGATGTCGTAGTCGCCCTCGGGGCTGAAGTAGTTCGGCACCTTCGAGCCTGCGCAGCTGGCGGCGCCGTAGCAACCCCAGGCGAACGCGCTGTAGTCGTCGATCACCACGCGGCTGCGCGAAGCGCTCACGCTGCCGGTCCAGGTGTCGCTGAAGCGGTATTCGAAGCGACCGCCCAGGTTCAGCGAGTCGATCTGCACCGGCTTGGCCCAGTGCTGATAGGCCAGGCGATCGTCGGGGTCGATGCCGTGGGGCAGGCGGTTGCCGCCGAGCAACTGGTAGCCGGGCACCGAGCGCTGCTCGCGCTGCTGGTACTCGACATCCAGTTGCAGCAGCGCATCCGGGTTCACTTGCCAGTCGAAGGCCAGCGAAGCGAAGTCGCGCTGGCCGTCGGCATGGTCGACGTAGGAGCGGATATCTTCATGGGCCAGGTTTGCGCGCAGGCCGAACTGGCGTTCGCTGCCAAACCAGCCGCCCAGGTCGGTGGCGATGTAGCGCTCGCCCAAGGCCGTGCTCGATACCGTGAGCGAACGGATATCCTGCGGGCGCTTGGTCACATAGTTGATCAGCCCGCCGGGTTCGGCTACTCCGCTTTGCAGGCCCGACAGCCCCTTGAGCAACTCGACCTGCTGCTTGTTCTCGAGCGCCACGTTCTGCTCGCCGGCGATGGTCTGGCCATTGATGGTGTAGCTGTGGGCGGCGTCCAGTTCGAAGCCGCGCACGTTGAAGTTCTCGTAGTAGCCGATGGGCGCATAGCTCTCGCCGACCGAGGCATCGCTTTGTAGCACCTCGCTGAGCAGGCGCACCTGGCGGTCCTGCAGCAACTGTTCGGTGAACACCGACACCGAGGCGGGGGTGTCGAGCAGCGGCGCCGGGCCAAAGCCGGCCACCGAGGCCTGGCGCGGCTGGTAGCCGTCCTCGAGCACATCGGACACGTTCAGGGGCGCGAGGGTGATGCCGCTGTCGGCCAGGGTGGTGGACGAGCTCAGGGCCAGGCCGAGGCTCAGCAGCCCCAGGGGCAGGCGAGGGTGGTGCAGGGTCATGCGCAGGTTCCTTGAAGGCCAGCAACAGGCGCGCCGGCAGGCGGGGCGCCATGTTACCTGAAGGGGGCCTGCGGGTAGGAGCCAGCCTTGTTGGCGAACGCCGTTACGCGGCCTTCACCTGAGCCGAGCGGCGCTCCACCCACAGCCACACCACCAGCGCCACGCCGCCGATCATCAGCCCTGCCACCACGATGCCGTTCCAGCCGTGGGCCTGGAACAACTGCGTACCCAGCAGCGAGCCCAGTGCGCCACCGATGAAGTAGCAGGTGATGTACCCGGCATTGAGTCGGTTGCGTGCCTCGGGGCGCAGGGCGATCACCGCGTTCTGGTTGCTCACGTGCACCAGCTGTACCGCCAGGTCGAGCACCAGCACGCCAATCAGCAGGGCGGCGAGCGACACCTGGGCGAAGGCCAGCGGTACCCAGGCCAGCACCAGGGCCAGCAGCCCCACGGTGGTGCCCAGCGAGCCCTTGCCGCGGTCGGCCAGGCGCCCGGCCCAGTTGGCGGCCAGGGCGCCGGCCGCACCGGCCAGGCCGAACAGCCCGATCACCGCATCGGAGTAGTGGTAAGGCTCGGCTGCCAGCAGAAACGCCAGGGGTGTCCAGAACAGCGCGAACAGGCAGAACGACAGCAGCCCCAGCAACGAGCGCAGGCGCAGCACCGGCTCATCCACGAACAGGCGGAACACCGAACCGATCAGTGCGGGGTACTTGAGCCCGGCGTGCTGGTGGCGCTCGGGCAGGGCCCTGGCCAGGGCGATGGCGCTCAGGGCCATGAGCGCAGCGGCCAGCAGGTAGATGCTGCGCCAGTCACCCAGGGTCGCCATGAACCCGGCAGCGGTGCGCGCCAGCAGAATGCCCAGCAGCAGGCCGCTCATCAGGGTGCCGACCACTCGCCCGCGCTCGGACGGGTCGCTCAGGCCGGCGGCCATCGGCACCAGTACCTGCGCCACCACCGAGAACAGTCCGGTCAGGGTGGTGCCGATCAGCAGCCACATCAGGCTGGGGGCGAAGGCGCTGATCAGCAGGCCGACCGTGGCGATGGCGATCATGCTGACGATCAGGCGGCGTTGTTCGAACAGGTCACCCAGCGGCGCCAGCAGCAACAGGCCGGCGCCGTAGCTCAGCTGGGCGGCAATCACGATGCTGCCGGCGGTGGCGGTGGTCAGGCCGAAATGCTGAGCGATGCTGTGCAGCAAGGGCTGCGCATAGTAGTTGCTGGCCACGGCCAGGCCGGTGGCGGTTGCCATCAGCAGAATCAGGGCGCGGCTCAGGTGAGTTGTGGCGGGGGCCATGGACCGTCTCGTTGTCAGGGGGGAAGGGGAGTGCATTATCGAAAATGCGCTAGCATGACGCCAATGAATCGTTTAGATCCCATCAATCTCTTGTGCAGATGGAAAGATGAACCTCAAGCAGATCGAATACGCGCTGGCGGTGGCCGATACCGGTAGTTTCACCCGTGCGGCCGAACGTTGTCATGTGGTGCAGTCGGCTTTGAGTCATCAGGTGGCGCGTCTGGAGGAGCAACTGGGCACCTTGCTGTTCGAGCGCAGCTCGCGCCGGGTGCGCCTTACACCTGCGGGCGAAGCCTTCGTGCTCAGCGCACGCACGGCGCTGGAGGCCACCCGGCGCATCGCCGAGGACGTGGCCGCAGCCTGTGGCGAAGTGCGCGGGCGCTTGTCCATCGGCGAGATCAGCTCGCTGACCGAGCTGGACCTGGTGGACCTGCTGGCCGGTTTTCACGGGCAGTACCCGCAGGTGGACATTCGCTGGCTGATCGGCAAGAGCGAGCTGCTGATTGCCGATGTGCGCGAACGGCGCCTGGATGTGGCGTTCATCGGCGTCTGGCCGGGGGAGCCGCTGGCGGGGGTGGCGTCGCGCCTGCTGGCGGCCGAGGAGCTGGTGGCGGTGCTGCCGCTGCAGCACCCGCTGGCAGGCATCGGGCGTCTGGCGCTGGAGCAACTGGAAGACCAGCCTCTGGTGGACTTCCAGGCTGGCAGCGGCGCGCGTCGACAGACCGACGAGGCATTTGCCGCCGCAGGGGTGCGTCATCGGGTGCAGTTCGAGGTGGGCAGTATCGGCCTGATCGAGAAGTTCGTGCAGCGTGGCCTGGCCCTGGGGCTGGTGCCGGCAAGGATCGCCGCAGGCTTCAAGGGCGTAGCCGCAGTACCGGTGTGCGATGCCCCGGTGCGCCACCTGTACGCGATCTGGTCGACCACCCCGACGCCGGCGGCGCGGGCCTTCGTCCAGTTGCTGGAGCAGAACCTGGCGGCAAGGGCAAGCCATTAGCCGTGGCAGCCTCTTTGCTGGCAAGCCAGCGAAGTGCTTCAGAGCACTTCCACCAGTTCGTAGACCTGGCGCCCATTGCCCAGTACCAGCACCACCTCGTCGCCCTCGAGCTTGCCCATCAGGCTTTGCCCCAAAGGTGAGCGCGGGGTGATCACCGTGATCAGCGCCTGCCCTTCGCCGATTTTCAGCCCTGCCGCTTCCGGCCCCAGGAACACGCGCTGCTGGCGATCCTGTTCGTCGGCCAGCAGCACCAGGTTGCTCAGTTGCACGCCGGCCTCGGGGTCGTAGTCGCGCAGGGTCAGTTGCTGGTACGCCAGCCGTGCCTGGCGAATCTCCTCCATGCGCCGGGCCTGCCCGGTGGCCAGGTACGAGGCTTCCAGGCCGAGGGTGTCGTACTTGTTCTCGGCGATGTTCTCCTCGGCAGTGGCCGCCTCATACGCGGTCTGCGCAGCACGTTGCGCCACGTCGAGGTCGACGCCCAGGCGCTCGATGATGCGCGCCAGCAGGTCGGTCTTGTTCATCTCAGTTGCAGAACTCAAGGACATTGGCGCGGCTTTTCTCGGTGGGGGCGGTACGGTTCTGTTGCAGCCAGAACTGGCATCTGGGGTTGGACAGGTTGCGCGGGCTGCCCTGGGCCTGCTCCTCGGCCTGCTGCACCGCCTGATCGTGCAGGATCTGCTTGTACTGCTCGAACATGCGGTTCTGCTCCGGCGACTGCTGCGGCGCCACGGCCGGCGCGGGCGGGGCGATCACCTCGTGCAGGGGCTGGCGCAGGTCGGGCAGGTACTGCCAGCCCAGCCACAGGGTCAGCATGATGGCAACGAAGCCCAGCCACAGGCCGATGGCCACGCACAGGATCAGTTGCAGCGGGTTTTGCGAAATTTTCAGTTCACGGCGACGCGCACGGTACGACATGGCAGCCTCCTGGCCAGGACAATGGCGGCGATTGTCGCATGCAGCGCGGGTTTTATTCAGCCTCGCTACTGTTGTCTGCAATGATTAACCCGGACAATCGGCGCTTTTTGTTTCCGGCTCAACGTGAGGTGCCTGCCATGAAACCGACCTGGGATATCTTCTGTTGCGTCGTCGACAACTATGGCGACATCGGCGTCACCTGGCGCCTGGCCCGGCAACTGGTGGCCGAACACGACGTGGCGGTGCGCCTGTGGGTGGATGAACTGGCGGCCTTCGTGCGCCTGTGCCCCGAGGCGGACGCCCAGGCCCGGCAGCAATGGCAGCAAGGCGTCGAGGTGTGCCTGTGGCCGGCCGACTGGCAGCCGACGGCAGTGCCGGACGTGGTGATCGGCGCCTTCGGCTGCCACTTGCCAGCGGCCTATGTCCAGGCCATGCAGGACCGCACCGTGCCGGCAGTGTGGCTGAACCTGGAGTACCTGAGCGCCGAGGACTGGGTGGAAGGCTGCCACGGCCTGCCGTCGCCCCAGGCCAATGGCCTGCGCAAGGTGTTCTTCTTTCCGGGGTTCACGCCCGGTACCGGCGGGTTGCTGCGCGAAGCCACGTTGCTGACGCGGCGCAAGGCGTTCGAAGACGACCCGCAGGCCCGTCAGGCATTCCTGCGCGGCCTGGGCGTGAGGGTGCATGAGGGTGCACGGCTGATCTCGTTGTTCGCCTATGAGAACCCGGGCCTGGCCAGTTGGCTCGATGTGCTGGCCGCCGACACCCGCCCCAGTCACCTGCTGGTGCCCGAGGGGCGCATCCTGGGGGATGTGCAGGCCTGGCTGGGCGAGAGCGGGCTGGGGGTGGGCAGTGTGACGCAGCGTGGGGCGCTGACGGTGCAGATCCTGCCCTTCGTCAGCCAGGATGACTATGATCGGCTGCTGTGGTGCTGCGAGTTCAATGCGGTGCGCGGCGAGGACTCGTTCGTGCGTGCTCAGTGGGCCGGGCGGCCACTGCTGTGGCACATCTATGTGCAGGAAGAGTACGCCCACTGGGAAAAGCTCGAGGCCTTTCTGGACCATTACACCCAGGGGTTGTCGGCCCCGGCAGCCGCCGCGCTGGTGGCGCTGTGGCGGGCCTGGAACATGGATCGCGACATGGGCCAGGCGTGGCGCGAGCTGCTGGCGCACTGGCCGGAACTGAGCGCCCACGCCGAGAGCTGGTGCGCCGCGCAGGCCGCTCAGCCGGACCTTGCCACGGCGCTGGTACAGTTTTGTCGAAATTCGCTATGATATGCGGCCTCGATTTTTGTAAATCCATCCAAATTCGGATATCTCGCAATGAAAACTGGTAAAGAGCTGAAACCCGGTACCGTGATCCGTATCGACAACGACCCTTGGCTGGTTCAGAAAGCTGAATTCACCAAATCGGGCCGTAACAGCGCGATCATGAAGACCAAGCTGAAAAACCTGCTGACCGGCTACAAGACCGAAACCGTCTACAGCGCCGACGACAAGCTGGACGACGTGATCCTCGACCGCAAAGAAGCGACCCTGTCCTTCATCAGCGGCGACACCTACACGTTCATGGACACCACCGACTACACCATGTACGAGCTGAACGCCGAAGACATCGAAAGCGTTCTGCCTTTCGTTGAAGAAGGCATGACCGATGTGTGCGAAGCCGTATTCTTCGAAGACCGCCTGGTTTCCGTAGAGCTGCCGACCACTATCGTGCGTCAGGTCGACTACACCGAAGGTTCCGCCCGTGGCGATACCTCCGGCAAGGTCATGAAGCCTGCCAAACTGAAGAACGGTACCGAGCTGTCGGTTGCCGACTTCATCGAGATCGGTGACTGGATCGAGATCGACACCCGCGAAGGTGGCTCCTACAAGGGCCGCGCCAAGGTTTAAACCTGGCGATCTGCGCGAACACGAAAACCCGGCCAAGGCCGGGTTTTTTTATGCCCTGCATGCGCGGCTGCAGCGCCGTCAGAGGCTGTTCTGCAGGTTGTCGCGCAGTGCCAGCAGCTCGGCCTGCAAGCGTTGCAGGCGCTCCAGCGAGTGGCCGCTGGCGCCCAGGATGCACGGCGGTATCGAGCGTGCCTGCGCTTGCAGGGCACGCCCCTGGGCAGTCAGTTGCACGATCACCACGCGCTCGTCCTCGCGGCTGCGGGTGCGCTTGAGCAGGCCCTCGGCTTCCAGGCGCTTGAGCAAGGGCGTGAGCGAGCCGGGGTCGGTCAGCAGGCGATGGCTGATTTCGCCGACGGTAAGCCCGTCCTGCTCCCATAGCACCAGCATGGCCAGGTACTGCGGGTAGGTCAGGCCCAGTGCCTGCAGCAGTGGCTTGTACACCTTGGTCATGAGCAGTGACGTGGAGTGCAGGGCGAAGCACACCTGATTGTCGAGCAGCAGCTCATCGTAAACGGGCGCTTTGGAGGTGGCGTTCATGCGGCTCCTTTCTATCTGGTCCATGAAATGGTGGCGCGCATGCTATGCGCGCTATTGCCAGCGCAGCTCGCTCTGCAGTGCCAGGTCCCAGGGAGGGATGGGGCTGAAGCGGCTCTTGAGGAATTCGAGCAGCAAACGGCTGCGAGAGTTCGTTTCATGTTCAAGGCGCAATGCATAGACACCGCTGGTTTCGGCCGGGGGCAGCCCGTTCTCGCAGAACAGCGGCAGCAGGTCGCCGCGCAGCAGGTACTCGCTGATCAGCCAGGTGGGCAGGTGCGCGATGCCCAGGCCCGCCAGGGCGCCGAACAGCAGGGTCTCGGCGTTGTTGGCGCTCATGCGCATGCGCGAGGGGCGCAGCAGACGCATCTGCCCGTCCACCGCGAAGCGCCAGGCGAAGGGTGGGGCCAGGCCATCCCAGTCCAGCCCGTCGTGCTCTGGCAGGTCGCAGGGGCTGGCAGGCACGCCGCGGGCCTGCAGGTAGGCGGGGCTGGCGCAGGCAATGCGCACCATGTACGCCAGCGGTGTTGCCACCAGCCGGGTATCGGCCAGAGGGCCTGCACGCAGCACCAGGTCGACTTCGCCCAGGTGCGCGCCCTGCAGGTCGACGAAGCTGTCGATCAGGCGCAGTTGTACATCCAGGCCCGGGTACGCCACCAGAAAATCGGCGATGGCCGGTGCCAGGTGGCGGCGGCCGAACGCCGAAGGCGCATCGATGCGGATCAGGCCCTCCGGTGCATTGCTCAGCGACACGGCCTCGGCGCGGGCCAGACGCAGCTCTTCGACGATACGCCGGGCGCGTTCGGCGAATGCATTGCCGGCGGGCGTGGGGCGTACCGCATGGGTGCTGCGCACGAACAGGCGGCTGCCCACGGCGGCCTCCAGGGTATCGATGCGTCGGGCCACCGCCGAAGGGGTCAGCGGGTGGCGCCGCGCCGCGGCAGAAAAGCTGCCGCTTTCGAGCACATCGAGAAACAGGCTCAGGTGTTGGGTGAGGGCGTCCGGGGTCATGGTGATTGCTTGTGCGAATTGGGCACAGCCATTGTGCGTTGCTGTGCGTTTCCCCGCTAGCCCGCCATCGGTAGCATGGCGCTATTGCAGAGCAGAGAGGCGAGCATGGTCGAGTGGTTGATGTACATCGTATTGGGAGCAGGGCTGGGTACCCTGGGCGGGCTGTTCGGGATCGGCGGCGGCCTGATCGCGATCCCCGTGCTGGGCGTGCTGTTCGGCCTTGACCAGCAACTGGCCCAGGGCACCGCGCTGGTGATGGTGGTGCCGAACGTGTTGCTGGCGCTGTGGCGCTATCACCAGCGCAATCGCATCGAGCTGCGTCATGCATTGCCCTTGTCGCTGGCCGGCTTCGTGTTCGCCTGGCTCGGCTCGATCTGGGCGGTGGGGTTGGATGCACAGGCCATGCGCGTCGGCTTCGTGGTGTTTCTGGTGGCGCTGACGGTGTGGAACCTGGTGCGCATGTTCACTCGCAACTCGCCGCCTTCGACCGAGTTGCGCCAGCCCTGGCCCTGGCTGGGTGTGCTGGGCGGGGGTGCCGGTGTGGTCGGCGGGCTGTTCGGGGTAGGGGGCGCGGTGGTCGCCACACCGGTGCTGACCAGTGTGTTCGGCACCACCCAGGTGGTTGCCCAGGGCCTGTCGCTGGCACTGGCGGCGCCCAGTACCTCGGTCACGCTGCTGACCTACGGGCTGCACCAGCATGTGGACTGGAACATGGGCATCGCGCTGGCACTGGGCGGCTTGCTGAGTATCAGCTGGGGCGTGAAGCTGGCCCATGCGCTGCCGGAAAAGGTCCTGCGCTCGTTGTTCTGTGTGTTTCTGGTGGTGTGCGCGTTGATGCTGGGCTTCAGGGTCTGAAGCCCGCCGCGGGTCGAGCCGGCACGGCCGTCGAGAGCCGTGCAGGTGTCAGCGCCGTACCTGCTTGAGCGTTTCGGCGATCAGGAACGCCAGCTCCAGCGACTGGTCGGCGTTCATGCGCGGGTCGCAGTGGGTGTGGTAACGGTCGGACAGCGCGTCTTCGGTGATCGGCCGGGCGCCGCCGATGCATTCGGTGACGTTCTGACCGGTCATCTCGATGTGAATGCCACCGGCATGGCTGCCTTCGGCCTGGTGCACCTGGAAGAACTGCTTGACCTCGCCCAGGATCTGCGCGAAATCGCGGGTCTTGTAGCCGCTGCTGGCCTTGATGGTATTGCCGTGCATCGGGTCGGAGCTCCACAGCACCTTGCGCCCCTCGCGCTCGACGCTGCGGATCAGCCCCGGCAGGTGCTCGCCGACCTTGTTGGCCCCCATGCGCACGATCAGGTTGAGCCGGCCCGGGTCGTTGGCCGGGTTGAGGATGTCGATCAGGCGGATCAGCTCCTCGGTGTTCATGCTCGGGCCCACCTTGACCCCGATCGGGTTGTTCACCCCGCGCAGGAACTCCACGTGGGCGCCGTCCAGCTGACGGGTGCGATCACCGATCCAGAGCATGTGCGCCGAGCAGTCGAAGTAGTCGCCGGTCAGGCTGTCGCGCCGCACGAAGGCTTCCTCGTAGTTGAGCAGCAGCGCCTCGTGCGCGGTGAAAAAGCTGGTTTCGCGCAGTTGCGGCGAGCTGTCCATGCCGCAGGCGCGCATGAAGGCCAGGGTTTCGTCGATGCGGTCGGCCAGCTGGCTGTACTTTTCGGCCAGCGCCGAGTTGGCGATGAAGTCCAGGTTCCACTTGTGCACCTGGTGCAGGTCGGCGAAACCACCCTGGGCGAAGGCGCGCAGCAGGTTGAGGCTGGCGGTGGACTGGTGATAGGCCTGCAGCAGGCGCTCCGGGTCGGGCACGCGGCTGGCAGGGTCGAAGCCGATGCCGTTGACGATGTCGCCCCGGTAGGCCGGCAGGGTCACCTCGCCGATGGTTTCGTCATTGGACGAGCGCGGCTTGGCGAACTGCCCGGCCATGCGCCCCACCTTGACCACCGGGCAGCCGGCGGCAAAGGTCATGACGATGGCCATCTGCAGCAGCACTTTGAAGGTGTCGCGGATTTTCGCTGCCGAGAACTCGGCAAAGCTTTCGGCGCAATCGCCGCCCTGCAGCAGGAAGGCACGGCCTTCGGTCACTTCGGCGAACTGGCGGCGCAGCTCGCGCGCCTCGCCGGCGAACACCAGCGGCGGGTAGCTGGCCAGGGTCTGCTCGACCTTGAGCAGGTGCGCTGCATCGGGGTAGTGCGGTTGCTGCTGGATCGGCAGGGCACGCCAGCTATCGGGACTCCAGGGTTGGCTCATCACAGGCTCGGTTTCTATCGGAAAAGGGCTGTGAACATGCTAACACCTGGACCCTGCCTTGTTGCATCGCCTGTATTGACGGACAATGGTCGTTTTTGCTTGGGCACATGCAGGTGTCGGGAGAGAGCATGACAGAGGAACGGGTAGAGCGGCTGCTGGCGCAGGTGCACGACGAGTTCGGCACCATCAGCGTGCTGGAAGTCGAGGACTACCGCTTTCTCGAGTTTGGCGAGGCCATCGAGCAGAGCTGCGTATTCACTGCCGACCCGAGCTGGCTGGAGTACGACTATACCCGCGCCATGCTGGTGGGCGCGCTGTGCCACTGCGAGCCTGAAAGCGCGCTGTTTCTCGGCCTGGGTGCCGGTACCCTGACCCAGGCCTGCCTGAAGTTCCTGCCCCTGGAGGACGTGGAGGCCATCGAGCTGCGTCCCGAGGTGCCGCGCCTGGCCATCGAATACCTGGGGCTGGACGATGATCCGCGCCTGTACATCCGCGTGGGTGATGCGGTCGAGCTGCTGGAGACGGCCGAGCCTGCCGACCTGATCTTCGTCGACCTCTACACCGACCACGGGCCCGGCGTCGGCCACCTGGCCTGGAAGTTTCTCGAAGACTGCCAGAAGCGCCTGAACCCCGGCGGCTGGCTGGTCATCAACCAGTGGGCCACCGATGACGGCAAGCCGCTGGGCGCCGCGCTATTGCGCGGGCTGTATCACCGCCATTACTGGGAGCTGCCGGTGAAGGAGGGCAACGTCATCCTGCTGGTGCCCGCCGACCTCGACCAGACCCTCGACCGGGAGGCGCTCACCGCGCGCGCCCGGGCCCTTGAACCGCGCCTGGGCTACTCCCTGCAGCGCCTGATCGAGGTGATCCGACCGGCATCTTGAATAAATCGTTTCAGCTCCGGCCGCGCCGCCAACAGACGCGTGGGCCTCGATCATCGGCAAGGGCTGTCGATTCGAGGCCTCCGGGCTTCTCTTTCCTGTAAAAAAGTCTCACGCGATGCAGGAAATCGGGTATAGTACGCGCCGGTCTTTTACCGGACCTCGTTCAGGTAGTGCAATTCCCCGAAGCCAGCTTCGGCTGCGCGTCCGCACCGCGGACTCTGCCTTGACGTTCCTTTTTTTCTTCAATCGTTTTCGCAAATCCCCGCCGACAAAGCTGCCAGGGTGACCTTCGGGTCTTACAAGGCATGTGCAGCTTTGGAGCATGGGTCTTTGCGGATGCACTTAGAGGCAGACCCATGACCCAGGAAACCGGCGGCTTCGCCGCTCTCGATCTTCATCCAAGTATTGTTGCCGCCGTTATCGCCACTGGCTACGAAGAGCCATCGGCCATTCAGCAGCAATCGATCCCGATTATTCTTGCCGGTCATGACATGATCGGTCAGGCGCAGACAGGTACCGGTAAAACCGCTGCCTTCGCTCTGCCAATCCTGCACCGCATCGACCCGAGCAAGCGCGAGCCGCAAGCCCTGATCCTGGCGCCAACCCGTGAGTTGGCGCTGCAAGTAGCTACCGCATTCGAAACCTACGCCAAGCAGATGCCGGGCGTTACCGTGGTAGCGGTATACGGTGGTGCCCCGATGGGCCCACAACTCAAAGCAATCCGTAACGGCGCGCAGATCGTCGTCGCTACCCCTGGCCGTCTGTGCGACCACCTGCGTCGCGACGAGAAGGTGCTGGCTACCGTCAATCACCTGGTGCTCGACGAAGCTGACGAAATGCTCAAGCTGGGCTTCATGGACGACCTGGAAGTCATCTTCAAGGCCATGCCGGAAACCCGCCAGACCGTACTGTTCTCGGCCACCCTGCCGCAGTCGATCCGTGCGATCGCCGAGCGTCACCTGCGTGACCCGAAACACGTCAAGATCCAGACCAAGACCCAGACCGTGACTGCCATCGAGCAGGCACACCTGATGGTCCACGCCGACCAGAAGGTCTCGGCGGTACTGCGCCTGCTGGAAGTCGAAGAGTTCGATGCACTGATCGCCTTCGTACGTACCAAGCAAGCCACCCTGGACCTGGCCAGCGCCCTGGAAGCCAAAGGCTACAAGGCTGCCGCGCTCAACGGTGACATCGCCCAGAACCAGCGTGAGCGCGTCATCGACTCGCTCAAGGATGGTCGCCTGGACATCGTCGTCGCTACCGACGTCGCTGCCCGTGGTCTGGACGTACCGCGCATCACCCACGTGTTCAACGTCGACATGCCGTACGATCCGGAGTCCTACGTTCACCGTATCGGCCGTACCGGCCGTGCCGGTCGCGAAGGTCGTGCACTGCTGCTGGTCACCCCGCGTGAGCGCCGCATGCTGCAGGTGATCGAGCGTGTGACCGGCCAGAAGGTTGCCGAAGTTCGTCTGCCCAACGCCCAGGCCGTACTGGACGCGCGCATCAAGAAGCTCACCAACAGCCTCGCGCCGTTGGTTGCCGATGCAGAAGCTACCCACGGTGATCTGCTCGACCGCCTGACTGCCGACATCGGTTGCAGCCCGCGTGCCCTGGCCGCGGCCCTGCTGCGCAAGGCCACCAATGGCCAGGCGCTGACCCTGGAAGCCGTCGAGAAAGAGCAGCCGCTGGTGCCGACTTCGGCCCCACGTGGTGATCGTCCTGCCGGTGAGCGCTCCGAGCGCTCCGAGCGTGGCGAGCGTGAGCGTCGCGCGCCGATGCCACTGGGTGAAGGTCGTGCACGTTGCCGTACCGCGCTGGGTGCGCGTGACGGTATCGCGGCCAAGAACCTGCTGGGTGCGATCCTCAACGAAGGCGGCCTGGCCCGCGAAGCGATCGGTCGCATCCAGGTGCGCGACAGCTTCAGCCTGGTCGAGCTGCCGGAAGATGGCCTCGAGAAGCTGCTGACCAAGCTCAAGGACACTCGCGTTGCCGGCAAGCAGCTGAAGCTGCGTCGTTATCGCGAAGATTGATCTTCGAGTGAAATGAAAAATCCCCGACTGGTTCGGGGATTTTTTTTGCCTGGGCGGCCTGTTTCGCTTATAGGGGCCGACCTTGCCGGGGAAAGGGCTGCCGCCTCAGTCGAACCGATAGATATCCATTCCCAGTGCTCCCAGGGTAAAGCCCTGGTGCTCGATCGCGAACCGTTCGCCCGCGCCGCGGGCAAAGTACAGCGGCAGCAGGTGTTCGTCGCTCGGGTGGTTGCGCACCGCAAACGGCGCCTGCCGGCGATAGTCATGCAGGGCCGGCGTGTCGCCCGCAGCCAGCTTGTCGATCATCCAGTCGCGAAACGCCAGTGCCCAGGGCTCTACGCTCTCGGGGCCGGCATGCCAGTCGAGTTCGCGCAGGTTGTGGGTAATGCTGCCGGAGCCGATCAGCAGCACGCCTTCCTCGCGCAGGGCCGCCAGTGCCTGGCCTACCTGTTGCTGGTACGCCGGGCCGTGCTGGCTGGGCAGTGATACCTGCACCACCGGTATGTCCGCCGCCGGGTACATCAGCGACAGGGGCACCCACGCGCCATGGTCGAAAGGCCGCTTGGCATCGAGTGTTGTGGGCAGCCCGGCTTCATTGAGCCGTTGCCTTACCTGTTCGGCGAGCTGTGGGTCGCCGGGGGCTGGGTACTGCACGGCATACAATGCGGCCGGAAAGCCGCCGAAGTCGTGCCAGGTGGGTGGGTGCGGGTTGCTTGTCACGCGCAGTTCGGTGGTTTCCCAGTGCGCAGACATCACGACGATCGCTCTGGGGCGCGGCAGTTGCGCCGCCAGGCGGGCAAGTGCCGGACCGCTGGCACCCGGTTCCAGTGCCAGCATGGGAGAGCCATGGGAGATAAACAGGCTGGGCAGCATCGGGGTGGTCCTGAAGGTTAATATGCAGCCATCTTCAGGCAGATCATTGATCTAAATCTAATATAAGTTTTTGCGGTATTTAATCGAATTTATCGAGGTAAGGTTATGCAGCCCGCGTTCTGGCACAACCGCTGGGAGAACGATCTGATCGGCTTTCACCAGCAGCAGGTCAACCCGTATCTGCAGCAGCATTGGCCCGCACTGGGCATTGCGCCTGGTGCCCGTGTACTGGTGCCGCTGTGCGGCAAGAGCCTGGACATGGCGTGGCTGGCCGCGCAAGGCCACGACGTGCTTGGGGTGGAGTTGTCCGAGCGGGCGGTGAAGGACTTTTTTTCCGAGCATGAGCGGGAGCCGCAGGTTTCGCAGCAGGGGGCCTTCACGGTCTACCGCAGCGAGGGCATCGAGTTGTGGTGTGGCGATTTCTTCGCACTGACCGCGGGTGACGTGCGGGGCTGTACGGGCCTTTACGACCGTGCCGCGATCATCGCCTTGCCGCCTGCCATGCGCGAGCGGTATGTGGCGCATCTGCAGCAGCTCCTGCCGTCGCCTTGCAAGGGCCTGTTGATCACTCTGGACTACGATCAGGCGGTTACTGACGGTCCGCCCTTTGCCGTGCCCGATGAAGAGGTCGAGTGCCTGTTCGGCGAGCATTGGCAGTTGGCGATCGCCGCGCAGGACGACGTGTTGGCGCAGAGCCCCAGGTTCATCAAGGCGGGTGCTGATCGGCTGCTGGAGCGGGTGTACCGTCTGCAACGCTGAAATGAAAAAGGGCGACCCGTGGGTCGCCCTTCCTGTTTGCCTGCTGCTCGCTTAGCCGCGACGACGCAGGGCTTCGATACGATCTTCCAGCGGCGGGTGGCTCATCAGCAGGCCTGCCAGGCCCTGCTTGAGGCCACCATTGATGCCGAAGGCATTCAGGGTGTCAGGCATGTGCACCGGCACGCCCTGTTCAGAACGCAGGCGCTGCAGCGCGCCGATCATCGCGTTGGTGCCGGCCAGGCGGGCGCCGGCTTCGTCGGCGCGGAACTCGCGTTTGCGCGAGAACCACATGACGATGATGCTGGCCAGGATACCCAGGACCAGTTCGGCAACGATGGTCGCGATGTAGTAGGCAATGCCCTGGCCTTCTTCGTTCTTGAAGATCACCTTGTCGACGAAGTTGCCGATGATGCGTGCGAAGAACATCACGAAGGTGTTGACCACACCCTGTACCAGCGCGAGGGTCACCATGTCGCCGTTGGCGACGTGGCCGATCTCGTGGGCCAGCACGGCGCGTACTTCATCACGCGAGAAACGCTCGAGCAGGCCCTGGCTGACCGCGACCAACGCATCGTTGCGATTCCAGCCGGTAGCGAAGGCGTTGGCCTCATAGGCCGGGAAGACGCCCACCTCGGGCATCTTGATGCCTGCCTGGCGGGAAAGCTCTTCGACGGTCTGCAGCAGCCATTGCTCATGGTGGGTGCGCGGCTGGGTGATGATCTGGGTACCGGTGCTCATCTTCGCCATCCACTTGGAGATGAACAGCGAGATCAGCGAGCCGGCAAAGCCGAACACAGCGCAGAAAATCAGCAACTGGTCGAGCTTGAGGTCAACCCCGTTTGCCGCCATGAACCCGTTGAAGCCGAACAGGCTCAGGGTGATGCTGGCAATCAGCACGACCGCAAGGTTGGTGGCCACAAACAGCAAAATGCGCATCATGGTTGTTACGTTCTCCTGACGGATAGAAAGCTTGCGTATGCGGGGTATATAAGGTGCGCGCTCCGTGTATTCAACCGGGCGACTATTTCAAACTGTGTACTTGTGCGGGCAGGCGCGGAGAATGCCAGGTGCGCGAGCCAGAGCGGCAGGCTTGAGGTTGGCCCGTGGCCTGCGCCAGGGCTGGCGCAGGCAGGCATTCGGGCTTACTGCTGGTAGGTCTTGAGGAAATTGCCGATGCGACCGATCGCCTGCTCCAGGTCATCGACACGTGGCAGGGTCACGACGCGGAAGTGGTCGGGCCACGGCCAGTTGAAGGCGGTGCCTTGCACGATCAGCAGTTTTTCCGACAGCAGCAGGTCAAGGGCGAACTTTTCGTCGTTGAAGATCGGGCAGACCTTCGGGTCGATGCGCGGGAAGGCATACAGGGCGCCCATCGGCTTGACGCAGCTGACCCCTGGAATGTCGTTGAGCAGCTCCCAGGTGCGGTTGCGCTGCTCCAGCAGGCGACCTGGCGGCAGCACCAGGTCATTGATGCTCTGGTAGCCGCCCAGTGCGGTCTGGATGGCGTGCTGGCTCGGCACGTTGGCGCACAGGCGCATGTTGGCCAGCATGTCGATGCCTTCGATATAGCTCTGGGCGTGCTGCTTGGGCCCGGACAACGCCAGCCAGCCGGAGCGGAAGCCCGCCACCCGGTACGACTTGGACAGGCCGTTGAAGGTCAGGCAGAGCAGGTCGGGGGCCAGCGAGGCGGTGCAGATGTGCACGGCATCGTCGTACAGGATCTTGTCGTAGATCTCGTCGGAGAACACCACCAGGTTGTGTTGGCGGGCGATTTCCAGCATGCCCAGCAGCAGCTCGCGCGAGTACACCGCGCCAGTGGGGTTGTTCGGGTTGATGATCACCATGGCCTTGGTGTTGGGGGTGATCTTGGCCTTGATGTCGGCAAGGTCGGGGAACCAGTCGGCCTGCTCGTCGCACAGGTAGTGCACCGGGTTGCCGCCGGCCAGGCTCACCGCAGCGGTCCACAGCGGGTAGTCCGGGGCCGGGATCAGCACCTCGTCGCCGTTGTTGAGCAGGGCCTGCATCGACATCACGATCAGCTCGGACACGCCGTTGCCCAGGTAGATGTCCTCGATGCCGACACCTTCGACCTGCTTCTGCTGGTAGTACTGCATCACCGCCTTGCGCGCGCTGAACAGGCCCTTGGAGTCGCTGTAGCCCTGGGCGGTGGGCAGGTTGCGGATCACATCCTGGAGGATCTCGTCGGGCGCCTCGAAACCAAAGGGCGCCGGGTTGCCGATGTTCAGCTTGAGGATGCGGTGGCCTTCCTCCTCCAGGCGTTTGGCGTGCTTGAGCACCGGGCCGCGAATGTCGTAGCAGACATTGGCGAGCTTGTTCGATTTGCTGACCTGCATGATGTGATCCCGATTAGAAAAGATCGCCGCGCATTGCGCTGTGAAAACGTTTGAAATGCGTGTAACGCGGGTGCCAGACTGACGTCTGATGAGGCGCAATAATACGTGCCACCCGCGTTGTCGAAAAGACGCAGTGCGGGGTTTTTAATTCAGCGAGGCCTGGTGATGGAAAAGATCGAGAAAACCCTGGAAGAATGGCGTGCGATGCTCGACCCCGAGCAGTACAACGTGTGTCGCCTGAAGGGCACCGAGCGCCCGTTCAGCGGCAAGTACAACAGCACCCGCACCGATGGCGTCTACCATTGCATCTGCTGCAACAAGCCGCTGTTCGATTCCAGAGCCAAGTTCGACTCCGGCTGCGGCTGGCCCAGCTTCTACGAGCCTATCGCCGACAACGCGATGGTCGAGATCCGCGATACCTCACATGGCATGATTCGCACCGAAGTCACCTGCGCCACTTGCGATGCCCACCTGGGCCATGTGTTTCCCGACGGCCCGCCGCCCACCGGTCTGCGCTACTGCATCAACTCGGTGTGCCTTGACCTGGTGCCGCGACAGTAACCCACCCGAACGCAGGAGACGCGGTCATGGCCGACAACAGTTTGCTCAATATTCCCTGCACCACCCTGCGGGGCGAGCAGAAAACCCTGGCGGATTACCCGGCAAGGGCGGTGCTGGTGGTCAATACCGCCAGCCAGTGCGGGTTCACGCCACAGTACAAGGGCCTGGAGTCGCTATGGCAGCGCTATCGCGAGCGCGGCCTGGTGGTGTTGGGCTTTCCCTGCAACCAGTTCGGCAAGCAGGAGCCGGGCGATGAGCTGGCGATATCGCAGTTCTGTGAAGCCAACTTTGGCGTGAGCTTTCCCCTGTTCAGAAAGGTCGAGGTCAATGGGGCGGGCGCGCATCCCCTGTTCGCCGCGCTCAAGCAGAGGGCTCCCGGCCTGTTCGGTTCGCAGGCGATCAAGTGGAATTTCACCAAGTTCCTGGTCGATCCGCAGTCGGGTGCCGTGAGCCGTTATGCGCCCAGCACCAAGCCCGAGGCGCTGGCGGGCGATATCGAAAAGCTGCTGCGCTAGGTTTCAGGGGCTGTTGGCGGCACCCAGTGATCGATCAGCGCCAGCAACTCTTCGCGGCGAAAGGGTTTGGCCAGGTAGTCGTTCATGCCTGCCGCCCGGCAGCGTTCGCGTTCCTCGGGCATGGCGTTGGCGGTAAGTGCCACGATGGGCAGGTCGGGCCAGCGTCCGCTCTGGCGTATGCGTCGGCTGGCCTCGTAGCCGTCCATCACCGGCATGTTGCAGTCCATCAGCACCAGGTCGAAGGCGGCTTGCTCCAACTGCTCCAGGGCCTCCCCGCCGTGGCCGGCCACGATCACCTCGCAGCCCAGCTTGCCCAGCATGCCCTTGGCGACCAGCTGGTTCACCGGGTTGTCCTCCACCAGCAGGATGCGGGCACGACGCTCGCTGGTCTGGGTGCCTGCCTGGGCGACCGGGCCTGCATCGTCACTGCCCTGCAGAATGCGCTGCAAGGTCTGGTACAGGGCGTTGCGGGCCAGCGGGCGGGCCTGCTGCTGCAGCGGCGCCAGCTGGGCGGCTTCTTCCCCCGGCAGGAAGTTGCCATAGGCGGTCACCAGCAGGATTGGCGCCTTGAGTGACGGACGCAGGCCGAACAGGCCATCCAGGTTGTCGGTGACCAGCAGGTCGGGCTCCAGGTCGACCAGGCTGTCGATGCTGTCATGGCGCGAGTACGTCAGCCCCCAACGTGGCAGCAGGCTCTGCAGCAGTTCGGCAAGGCCGCTGCTGGCGCTGCTGATCGCCACCACCTTGCCGCGCAGGGGGGCGGGTGCAATCGCCGGGGTGTGGGAGGCCAGCGGCAGCTCGACACTGAACTGGCTGCCGAAGCCAGCTTCCGAACTGATGCTCAGGCGCCCCTGCATGGCTTCGCAGAGGTTGCGGGTCAGCGCCAGGCCCAGGCCGGTGCCGCCATACTGGCGGGTAATGCCGGCACCGGCCTGGGTAAAAGGCTGAAAGATCCTGACCTGGGCTTCCAGCGGGATGCCGATGCCCGTGTCGCAGACCTCCAGGCGCACGCCGCCGGGGTAGGTGCCCAGGCGAACGTCGACACGCCCGAACCGGGTGAACTTGAGCGCGTTGGACAGCAGGTTGCTGACGATCTGGCGCACCCGCGTGGGGTCACCCAGCACGCTGCTGGGAAACTGCGGATCGATCAGGCAGGTCAGCTCCACGCTGGGCGCCGCGTTCTGCGACAGCAGGTTGGCGGTGTCTTCCACCAGGGCGCCGAGGTCGAAGGGGATGCGCTCCAGCTCCAGCTGGCCGGCGTCGAACTTGGACAGGTCGAGAATATCGTTGAGCAGTTCCACCAGTACCTTGCCCGAGTCGTGGGCGATGGACAGCTGCTGGCGTTGTTCGGCGTTGAGCGGGCTGTCCAGCGACAGCGCGATCATGCCCAGCAGACCATTGAGCGGGGTGCGGATCTCGTGGCTCATGTTGGCCAGGAATGCGGCACGGGCCTGGGCCATGTCCAGCGCTCGGCGTCGCGCCTGCTCCAGTTCCTCGTTGGACTGGCTCAGGCGGGTGTTGCTGGACTTGAGTTCGTTGGTACGGGCCGAAACGATGTTTTCCAGCTCGTTGAGGTAGTCGGTCAGGCGGTTTTCGGCGTTGCGCCGCTGCTGGATCTCGGTGGCCATGCTCACGAACTGCTGGTTGGCGACCTTGACCAGCACGCCGATCTCGTCCTGTTCGTGACCGGGCGGGAAGGCCAGCTTGTTCTGGTTGGGCGCGCGCGCATTGCTGTTGCTCAGGGCGCTGATCACCCGCACCAGCGGCTTGGTCAACATGAAATAGAACAGTGCCAGCAGGATGCCGGTCAGCACCAGGCTGCGCACGAACCCGTTGAGCAGCGTTACTTCGGCCCGCTTCAGAAAGCGGCTGCCGAAGGCGAAGGTGTCGACTTCAAGATACAGGGTGCCGAGGTATTCGCTGGGCATCTGGTCGAGCATCAGGCGATCCTGGAACTGCCGGCTCTGGCCGAAGAGAAAATCACTCAATACCCGATAGCTGCTTTGTTCGCGCGGGCGCTGCACATCGGACAACACGCTGTCGGTGTTGTCGATCAGGCGCGCACGGGTGATGGCGGGGGATTTGAGCAGGCCCAGGGTCAGTTCGTTGGCCAGTTCCGCATCGAGGTTGTAGGCAATGCGCGAGGCAGGGTTGTGGCTGATTTGCAGCAGTGCCTGCATCTCGCGATTGATAGAGGCGTCTTCGCTGGCATAATCGATGCCGATCTGGATGAGACTGAGCAATGTTCCCAGGATGAAACCGACCAGGACCGTCAGCCGGGCTTGCTTGTAAGACAGGCGATTGGTGAACTTGATATCCATGTATCCCGAGCCAGTTCCACTTTCCGTGCGCTGCGCAAGCATAGCCGATCACCCCCGGTAGCTGGCAGGTACTGTCGCACATTCAGGCTTCCCCAAGAATCTGTGTCGAGGACATAACGTGGACTCTCGCTTGAATGCTTTCCTGGAGCGCGCCGAATCGGTATTGGCGCGTCTGGAGCCGCTGCTGCCGGCATTGCGCCCCAGCATCGATTGGACCCAGTGCCTGGCTGCCCGTTGGCAGCGCGAAGGGCGCAGCGGTTTTCTGCTGCCGCTCGAGGTCAGCCTGGACATGCGCCTGACCGACCTGATCGGTGTCGACAGGCAGCGTGAACAACTGGGCCGCAATACCCGCCAGTTCATCGACGGCATGCCGGCCAATCACGCGCTGCTGTGGGGCTCGCGCGGCACCGGCAAGTCGTCGCTGGTGCGTGCCTTGCTGGCAGAGTACGCCCCACAGGGGCTGCGCCTGATCGAGATCGAGCGTGACCACCTGGCGGACCTGCCGCGGGTGGTGGAACAACTGCACAAACTGCCACAGCGTTTCGTGCTGTTCTGCGATGACCTGTCGTTCGAGGCCGGGGAGGGCGACTACCGCGTGCTCAAGAGCGTGCTGGACGGCTCTCTCGAGCAGGCGCCGGACAACGTTCTGCTGTATGCCACCTCCAACCGTCGGCACCTGGTGCCGGAAAAGCAGAGCGACAACGAGAACTGGAAGATGGTCGACGGCGAGCTGCACCCCAGCGAGGCCGTCGAGGACAAGATTGCCCTGTCGGACCGCTTTGGTCTGTGGCTGTCGTTCTACCCGTTCACCCAAGAGCACTTCCTTGATGTGGTCGAGCACTGGATCACCCAGTTGGCGCTGGCGCCAGGTCTGGTCTGGGCGCGGGATGAAGAGCTGGACAAGGCCGCGATCCGCTGGGCAACCGGCCGCGGCAATCGCAATGGCCGCTGCGCCTATCAATTTGCCCGCTATTGGGTGGGCCTGAAACTGCTGGAGCAACAGTAATGATCGATTTGAATGCAGTGGGGGGCGGCCAGTGCGGCTATGACCTGCTGGCGGCGCAGCTGGAGGCACTACTGGACGGGGAGCGGGATTTCATTGCCAACGCTGCGCAGCTTTCCGCCTTTCTGTACAGCCAGGTCGAAGACCTGAACTGGGCAGGTTTCTACCTGGCGCGCGGTGAAGAGCTGGTGCTGGGGCCGTTTCAGGGGCAGGTTGCGTGTGTACGCATCCCGTTCGGGCGCGGGGTGTGCGGGGCTGCGGCGGCTACACGCCAGACCCAGCGTGTGGAGGATGTGCATGCCTTCCCGGGGCATATTGCCTGTGACAGCGCCTCCAACAGCGAGTTGGTGATCCCTCTGGTCAAGGACGGTGCGCTGATCGGCGTGCTGGACCTGGACAGCCCTGTACTTGCACGCTTTGGTGAGCAGGATCAGGCCGGGCTGGAGCGTCTGGCGCGGATTTTCCTGGATTCGACGGACTGCTGAGGCGGGTAGAGGCGTTGCGCCCATTCGCCAGCAAGGCTCCTGTCGGGAGCTGCTGGCGAATGGGTTGTGTTGCAATCAGTCGTAGATGACTTTCTTCTTCCAGTCTTCTTCGGTGTCGGACTTCAGCCCTTCGGTCAGTGGGTTGACCTCGTCTTCGGTTGGCTGGTTCTGGCTCAGTACCATGGCGTTGGCGCGTGCCAGCAGTTTGTCCATATAGTCGAGCTGCTCGCGGTAGAGCACCGGATCAGGTTGCTTGCGCAGGTACTGCACGCCCCGTTCGAACGCCAGGCGGGCCTGCCCCGGCTGGTTCTGCTGCAGCGCATGCTGCCCTAGGTTGTTGAAGAACTCGATGTGCAGCAGCACCAGGATATGGCGAATTTCCTTTACCCAGTACTTGGCTTCGTTGGTCGGCAGGAAGCCTTCCTGGGAGGCGCGCACCACCTGGCTGTGCAGGGCTTCGAGCAGAAAGCGTACATCCTTGGCACGGGCTTCGGTCTGGATCGGGCCGGGAGGGTTGTTCACCGGTATGCCATCGCCCAGGGCAATCAGGCCCTGGAGCTCGCTGATGCGTGCCTGGATTTCACGGTTGTGCTTGTCCAGGGCCAGGCGGCGCTGGTTCAGGTTCAGTTCGAGGCGGGTCAGCAGCAGCTTGAGTGCCGGGGTCATCAACTGGCCGGGGAAGGTTTCGGTGATTTCGCCACAACGACGCAAGCGGTCGGCCAGCTCGATCTTGAGACGGGCTCGTTCCAGCTTGTTGCTCTCGACTACATTGTTCAGGTAGCCAATCACGATCAAGAGTGCGATACCCGCTACTATAAGCAGGGTGATCAGAAGTGGTGTCACCGTTAACGCCTCATACAGGAAGGTTTGCCGTTTGAGTGTAGTGGCTTCGCTTTTGCCCGGATAGAGCTGTTTGGCAGTTGAGCAGGGCGGATTGCTGGCATTTTGCCTTAAGGTGCCGCCAGCACTGGGCCGCGTCGCGTATGTGCGTCAGAAAATAATCGTCAAGGCTCAGGCGCGCTGCGGCCTCCGTGGCAGCGTAAAGCAGGGCGAAGTCATTGATTTAAATAAATTTATATCTAGGGGTTGACGACTTCTCAAAGCACCCCTAGAATGCGCGCCACTTGCAGCGTAAAGCACACAGCGAAACGCGGCAGGGAGTGAATGTTGTAGTGTGTCCCCTTCGTCTAGTGGCCTAGGACACCGCCCTTTCACGGCGGTAACAGGGGTTCGAGTCCCCTAGGGGACGCCATTGCGGGAATAGCTCAGTTGGTAGAGCACGACCTTGCCAAGGTCGGGGTCGCGAGTTCGAGTCTCGTTTCCCGCTCCAATTTTAAGCAGCTTTGCTTCAGGGCAGGGCTGAGTGAAACCAGAAAGCATCTTCGGGTGTATTTCTGGAACTGAAACACTATACCATGGTGTTTCAGGCAGTGTCCCCTTCGTCTAGTGGCCTAGGACACCGCCCTTTCACGGCGGTAACAGGGGTTCGAGTCCCCTAGGGGACGCCATTTGCGGGAATAGCTCAGTTGGTAGAGCACGACCTTGCCAAGGTCGGGGTCGCGAGTTCGAGTCTCGTTTCCCGCTCCAAATTCAAAGAAAACGCCGTTCGTATGAACGGCGTTTTTTTTTGTCTCGATTAAAGTTCTTTTTTCGCAAGTCTGTAGGAAGGTGCTCCGATGCAGGTGGTGCGGGGCTGTCCGACACTTCGGATTGAGGTAGAATGCCGCTCTTATTTGTCGGTTGTGCGAACTTGCTCTGGTTGATTCTCAGCCCCCTCGATGCAGGTGAAGCCGATCACCCCGACAGGTGCCCGCTGCTTGTCCTGCGCCTGTTTGTTCACTCGAAAGATTAATGGACTTAATCATAGCGTCGAAAATCGTGGCCTCTATTTTCATATAGATCAGGCTAAACCCATTACTGGCACAAGGGAGCCTTAATGAAGCTTCTCATGATCACCAACTGCCCGCAGATGGCAGGCTTCGCTGTCGAGAATGGTGTAGACCGCATTTTCGTGGACACGGAAATCACTGGCAAAGAGGCACGTCAGGGCCACCTGAACACAGTTATCAGCAAGCACACCCTCGATGACGTGCGGCGCGTCAGGCCCGCCGTGCCGTCAGGTCGTTTGCTTGTGCGCATAAATCCTGTCCACGAAGGCAGCCAGGCCGAGATCGATCAGGCTATTGATGCAGGGGCCGATATCCTGATGCTTCCCATGTTCAGGGGGCCTGACGAAGTTCGCACGTTCACTCAGGCGGTACGGGGCAGGGTGCGCTGCAGTCTGCTGGTCGAGACAGTGGGTGCGGCTGCAACGCTGGCAGAATGTGTGCGGGTGCCGGGCGTGGACGAGGTGCATATCGGTCTGAACGACCTTCACCTCGAACAGGGGCTGGACTTCATGTTCGAGCTGGTAGCCAACGGCACGGTAGATGGTCTGGCGGCGGTACTGCGCGATGCCGGCCTGCCGTTCGGTATCGGTGGTCTTGCGCGGGTGGGTGACGGCATGCTGCCGGCCGAATTGCTGGTGGCGGAACATGCACGGCTTGGCTCCAGCGCGGCAATTCTGTCCAGAGCCTTCCATCGCAATGCCTCCTCGGTGGAACAGATCCGGGCCGAGATGGATTTTGCAGGCGAAGTGCAGAAGCTACGCGACGTCTATGAGCACTATCGATGCGCAGCACCGGAGCAGTTGCAAGCCGCTCATGCTAGCGTGCAGACGGGTGTGCAGGCGATTGTCGCCGCGATCCGGGCTCGTCGGGTGAATGGTTGAATGACGTCGCCAGGACAGCGTAGTTTGTTGAGCGCAGGGCTGTTCCTGAGTCTGGCATTGATGGCTGGGCGTCTGGCTGGCTTCGGGCGCGAGGTGTTACTGGCATCATCATTGGGATTGTCCGAGCAGGCCGATATCGCCATCGTGCTGTTGACGGTGCCTGATCTGCTGGTCAACCTCCTGCTTTCCGGTGGCATCGGTGTGGCTCTGGTCCCGGCGCTGCGCGCGGCAAGCCCGGCACAGGCTGCGGCCCTTTTCAGGCAGGCTTCGCTGGCATTTGGCGCCTTGTTCGCAGTGTTCGGCCTGTGTTTTGCGTTGCTGCCGGGATTGTGGTTTTGGCTGTTCGCGCCAGGCTTGCAAGCGCCCACGCAATGGCTGGACAGCTGGATGATCTATGCCATTGCGCTGGCGATCCCGCTTGCCGCGCTCTCTGGCGTCAGCACAGCAGCACTCAACGCCCGTGACCGTTTCTTCGTGGCCGGGTGCGGCACGCTATTCTTTAATCTGAGCATCATTGCCGCGTTACTGATGGCCATGTTCTGGTCCAGAAGTTACCTGTCGTTGCTCTGCGCGGGCATCCTGGCAGGAGCGCTGCTGCGCTGGGTCAGCCAGTGGATTGCGCTGCGTGGAGGCGCACCACGGGTAATGCAGGCACATCATGGTCTGCTGCTTGACCGTCGTCTGATACAGGGCTTTGTCGCCGGGCTGGCTTCGGCATCGTTGCTGATTCTGGTGCCGGTGGCTTTGCGTGCAGGGGCCAGTTGGCTGGGCAAGGGGGAACTGGCGGCGTTCAACTATGCAATAAAGCTGGTCGAGTTGCCGCTGGGCATCCTGATCACCACCTTGGCCACCGTGGCATTTCCACGCCTGAGTGAGGCTCACGATCACAACGACGCGACGGCCTTCGACGGTATCCTGAAGTCGGGCCTGCAGCGCGCGCTGGTGTTGTCTTTCGCCGTTGTGCTGTGCGGAATACCGTTTGTCGATGCGGTGGTGGCGATACTCTTTGGTGCGGGGCGTGTCGGTGTCGATGGGCTGGCGCACATCACCAGTCTGACCCAGATCGCCCTGCTGAGTGTACCGTGGGTGGGCATTGCCAGCCTGGCGGCAGCGGCACTCAACGCGCGCAGGCTGCCGGCGCAGGTGCTGCGCCGAACTGCCCTGATCATGCTGGTGTTCCCATTGTTGTGCCTGCCAGGGTTGCTGATGGCCGACCCCATCGCGCTGATGGGGGCACTGCCGGTGTTTCATTGCATCCTGGCGATCAGCCTTATGCAGGCCTTGGGCCGCGAAGGCGTGCGGTCTGCTGGTGCGCAGTTGTATAGAGTTTTGAGCTGTTTGTTCGCCATCGGCGGTGTCGCTGTCGTCGGCTGGCTCACTGACGTTCTGGTAGTGAAACCATTTGCCGTGCTGTTGCCCGGTTCCCTTGATATTTGGCGCGTGCTGCTCGCGGGTGGGGTCTTTGCTGGCGCAGTGGCTGCGGGTCTATTGGTGTTGCGCTTTGCAGACAGGCGTGGGAGATAACGTGAAAAGGCTTTTTGACTTGTTCTGTGCTGGTGGGGCTATCGTGGTGTTGTCGCCGATTTTACTCGGGGTCGCGGCAGTCATCTATTTCTCCGACTTCGGACCAGTGCTGTTCAAGCAGCGAAGGGTCGGGCGTGCAGGGCGTGAGTTTTTCATCTACAAGTTCCGAAGCATGGTGCTCAACGCCGAGAGTCTCGGCGGGTTCTCCACTGCAGAAGGCGATCCGCGGATCACCCGGGTCGGTCGGTTCATTCGGCGTACAAGCCTTGATGAACTGCCGCAGTTGTTCAATGTATTGCTGGGTGACATGAGCGTGGTCGGGCCACGTCCGGATGTGCCCGCGCAGCGCCCGCTATACACGGAAGAAGAGTGGCGCCTGCGACATAGTGTGCGACCAGGTATCACCGGGCTTGCGCAGGCGACATTGCGTTCGGCTGCAACCGAGCAGCAGCGCAAGCAATTGGATCTGCAATATGCCCAAGAGGCGTCGCTGATGAAGGACCTTGAAATCATCATGCTGACGTTCAAACAGGTTTTCGGAAAAGGCGGCAACTGAAATGTGCGGAATTTTTGGATATTTTAATCGCCGGGGCAAGTCGCTGGCCCCTGACACGGTGCGGTCGATGGGAGAGTCGATTCATCATCGCGGACCAGATGATCAGGGTGTATTCAGTGCTCCGGGTGTGGCACTGGGCAATCAGCGCCTGTCCATCATCGACCTGGCTGGTGGGCATCAGCCGTTCATTTCCGATGACCAGAACATCGTCGTTGTACAGAATGGTGAAATATTCAATCACCTTGAGCTGGCGCAGGAGCTGGAAGGCACCCCTTACGCTTGTCGCACGCATTCGGACACCGAGGTGCTGCTGCGCCTTTACGAGCGTGAAGGTATTGCCTTTGTCGAGAAACTCAATGGGATGTTCGCCATCGCCATCTACGATGCCCGCGAGCAGGCGCTGTACCTGGTGCGTGATCGCATCGGGGTAAAGCCCCTGTATGTACACGATGATGGCGAGCAGATCACCTTTGCGTCGGAGATCAAGTCGGTGCTCAAGGCTGGCATGCCACATCCGCCAATGGACGAAGAGGCTTTGCACCACTACCTCACGTTCAACTACGTGCCGGCGCCGTTCACTTTGTATCAGGGTGTGCGTCATTTGATGCCGGGTCACCTGATGAAGATCACCTCGCAGGGTGTCGAGGTGTCGTGCTGGTGGGACCTTGCGGCGGTCCAGCCCGTTCACGGACGCAGCGAGGAGGAATGGATCGAAGAATTCAACGCCATTTTGGACGACGCCGTGCGCTTGCGGCTGCGTTGCGATGTGCCGTTCGGTGCGTTTCTTTCCGGCGGCGTTGATTCGAGCACCGTCGTTGGCTTGATGGCTCGACACATGACCGATCCGGTGAAGACCTTTTGTATCGGTTTCGACGACCCGCGCTACGATGAGTCAGCCTACGCGCAGGAAGCTGCCGAGCGTTTTGGGGCCGAGCACGTCATGGAGCGAGTAGAGCCTGACATGCTTGATCTGTGGCCAATGGCTACCTATCACTGCGACCAGCCCCACGGGGATGTTTCATTCCTGCCCACCTATCGCGTTTCAGCGTTGGCCGCCAAACATGTGAAGGTAGTGCTGACCGGTGATGGCGGCGACGAACTGTTTGCCGGTTATGATAAACATCGAGATTTCTTCGCGCGTCCTGAAGCGGCCACCTGGTCCGACGAAGAGTTTCAACGCAACTATTTCGACAGTATTTCGCTGTTTACCCACCACGGTAAACAGGCCTTGTACACGCCGGAGCGCGCGGCGCGGTTAGAAGCAATCGATTCCTTCGACGTAGCAGCGCCTTACTTCAAGGCGGTGGCGCACCAGGACCGAATCAACCAGGCCTTGTATCTGGACATGCAATTGCTGCTTTCGGGCAATAATCTGGTCAAGCCCGACCGAATGGGCATGGCCGTGTCGCTCGAAGCGCGTACGCCTTTCCTGGACTACCGCATGATGGAGTTCGCCTTCCGCATGCCGGGTTCGCTCAAGCTCAAGGACGGCATCACAAAGTATCTGTACAAAAAAGCGGTCGCGCCGCTGATCGGCGATAACCTGGCCTACCGCAAGAAGCAGATGTTCACGGTGCCAGTCGGCGAGTGGTTCAAGACCACCAAAGCGGATTACTGTCGTGAAAACATGCCTGTCGGAGTGTTTGACCAGGCAGCGATGTCCCGCATGAACGAGGCGCATATTTCAGGTGAGGAGAACAGGACGCGGGAAATTCGTGCGCTTATTGCTTTGAGCCATTGGCAGAAGAACTGCTAGGACCCGAAGCATGAAAGTACGTATCTCAACGCTCGTGATTCTGTTGCTGCTGTTGGGCATTACGTTGTCCGGTGTGAAGGAGTTTTCAGCGTGGCCGCAGGTCGTGGACCTGTGGCTGCAGCGGGCAACTCCGGCGACTCTCACCGGGCACCCGCATCTTTTCCGGTACATGGTCGCCTATCCGGGGTTGATGCTCGAGCGGGACTATCCGGGGCTTGGATTCTCACTGTACTGCTGCCTTTTCATGTTGCTCAATGCATCGGTGTGGTCGGCCATCGTGCGCAAGACTCACCAGGTCAGCCCGTCCTACTTGATCTGGGGATTGTTTTTCCTGGTCCACATGTTCATGAACGGGCGCGGTGTGATCGCCTGGAGCGCCTGGCTTTTGGGCGTCTCGTTGTGCATTGACATGAGTCGGGCGCAGGTTCCTATAAAATGGCCGGTCTTGCGAGGTGCCGTTGCCTGTTTCCTGGGGACCGTCAGTACAGGTGTATTCGTCATCGTGCTGTTCGCCATCTTCCTTTTCTTTCTCGAGCGCTGGAAAGCAGGCGGCGTCAAGCTCAGGAACTTCAGCGGGCTGGTGGCGTTGATTCTGCTGATGCTCTGCGGCTATGTGTTCTTGTCCTACTTCATTGTGGCGATCGAGAAGAACCTGGACTTCTATGGAGGCGGTATACAGGGCCTGATGCTCATGCTCAAGCATGGGATGGGCAAGATCTTCTTTGCAGGCGGCGGTCTGGGTCTGATCCTGTTGCTGTTAGCCCTACCGATCGGTGCCCTTGGAGCTCTGATTTTCTTTTTCGGCCCTCGCATACGCCCTGTACGCAAGCTGTTGATCATCTCAATGGCGGGTGGGCTGTTCGGTTTTACCGTGCTTACTCTTGCCATACCGCTCTTGCTCTGTGAAGCCGGCAGCGCCATGCGACGAGTATTGAGGTTTCTCGGACTGCGGCGCCAACCTGTTGCTCCAGTGGTCGGTGCCCGTGGTTTGAATGTGACTGATTGATTGCAAGGGATCCCATACCCTTTTAAGGTGTTTGCCTGATTGCATGCAGTATTCATGGGTAGCACAGCGTGAGTGATTGCAACTGTTTGATTGAGGAGTCCTGTACCCGTGCATTGCACTAGGGCAGGCCGATCGTATTATGAGCACCCTAGATGACAAGTGATGACGTTGTAGCTGTTGCCGATTTGCCTGTTGCAGAGAAAGGCCCGATTTTGATAGTTACCTATGGCGGCGGACACGTTGCCATGCTGACGCCGGTGGCACGTAGCCTTATCGCCAAGGGACATCCGGTGTTGGTTCTTGCTTTGACTACCGCTGCCGGGTATCTGGAACGAGCTGGCATTCCATTTATTGGCTACCGGCACCTGCCGGGTGCTGACCAGGCTGATGTCGTTGCATGGGGGCGCAAGCTGACCAGCGAACTACCGTCCGGTGGCAGTATTGAGCTGGTCGAATCGGTCGCCTACATGGGGCTGAATTATCGCGAACTGGTGGCAGAACATGGTCTGGAAGGTGCGGCACAATTGTTCGCCGAGAAGGGACGCCGAGTGTTCTGTCCGATCGGTCTGTTCAAGCGGTGGCTGGCCGAGCTGCGCCCGTCGCTGGTGATAGCAACCAGTGCTCCGCGTAGCGAGCGAGCCGTACTCGAAGCCGCCAGCGCTCTGGGCATTGCTTCGATCTGTGCCGTGGATCTTTTTGGTCTGCAGGAAATCCAGTGGGTCAACCGCCCCGGTTATGCGAGTCGAATCTGCGTACTGAATCAGCAGGTACGGGATATGTTCGTGGAAAAAGGCTGTCACCCCGACACGATAGTTGTCACTGGCAACCCGGCGTTCGATCGGTTGCAGCAGCCTCAGGTACAGGAAGCGGGACGTGCAATGCGTGCTGCCAAAGGTTGGGGCAAGGACGAAACCGTCATTCTGTGGGCTTCGCAAGTTGAACCCGAGCGCCATCCTTTCGATGGGCGAATCGGCGATCCGACATTGCCGCGCAAGATCGAGGCAGTCCTGCGGGAGTTTGTCAGCACTCATGCAAATTATCGCTTGGTGTTGCGTTATCACCCCAGTGAAAGTGCCCAATTCCACTCAGGCCAGGAGCGTGTCGAGCTCAGTCCACCCAGTGAAGATCTTGCAACCTTGCTGCATGCTCTCGATATCGTGGTCGTGACCAGTTCCACGGTGGGCCTCGAAGCGCATCTGGCCGGGCGTTGTGTTCTTTCTGTGGGTGGATCTGTTTTCAATCAGGATGCGCCCTACGGGAAAATGGGCATTGCCACCGAAGTGAGCTCACTTGAAGGGCTGGGCGCAGCGCTGAGCCGCGTCCAGCTCAAGTCTGAGCAGCGCCCGTCGATGGTTTCGGCTGGCCCCTTGATGGCCAGCGCTACGCATAACATCGTCGAGCTAGCCGAATCGCTGCTAGGGTCAGAAGGCACGGTTTCTCCCCTCTCGTAAGACGGGTCATGGCTTGGAGGATACCAAGCAGGTCGCGGGGGAGTACCCCTGGGTCGATCAATTGAAGAAAAGGAGTGTTGTGGTGTTGAGGCTTGCTGAACAGATGCGGCGTCGCTTGATTGATCTGCCCCGTAAGCAGAAACGGATCATTCTTGTACTGGCGGATGTCGTACTTGTGTGGGTCTCGTTGTGGCTGGCTTTTGTGGTGCGCCTTGGCGATGCGGACGAAATCGATGTGTTTGGCAAACATGCCTGGTTGTTTGCCCTCGCTCCGCTGTTTGCCATTCCGCTGTTCGGGTGCTTTGGCCTGTATCGGGTGGTGATGCGCTACATGGGGAACGATGCGCTGATCGCCATCGTCAAGGCTGTGTCCATTTCTGCATTGCTTCTGGCGCTGTCCATCTATTGGCACGTTGACGCACCCAAGCCATTGCCCCGTTCGATGGTGTTCAACTACTGGTGGCTGAGCATTTTTCTGATCGGTGGCGTACGCCTTGGGTTGCGCCAGTACTTTATCGGTGAATGGTTTTCCCCAGGCTCCCCCTTGCGCTTGAGAAACAGGGACGCTTGTCTGCCCAAGGTCGCGGTATATGGCGCAGGTGCGGCGGGCAATCAGCTGGTCGCTGCCCTGCGGTTAGGTCGGGTTATGCGCCCGGTGGCATTCATCGATGATGACCCCAGCTTGTACAATCGTGCAATTGCCGGGTTGCGGGTGTATTCAGCCAAGCATATTCAGCAGATGCTGGACGAAACCGGTGCACACCAGATCTTGCTGGCGATCCCTTCGGCGACCCGGGCGCGTCGACGTGAGGTTCTGTTGGCGCTCGAGTCTTTCCCGCTGCACGTGCGCAGCGTGCCCGGTTTCATGGATCTGGCCAGCGGGCGGGTCAAGGTGGAGGATATCCAGGAGGTGGATATCAGCGACCTGCTCGGGCGAGAATCGGTTCCGCCACTGCAGGCCCTGTTCCAGCAATGTATTCGTGACAAGGTGGTGATGGTAACCGGGGCGGGAGGTTCGATCGGTTCGGAGCTGTGTCGGCAGATCCTGTTCAGCCAGCCGCGCGTATTGTTGCTGTTTGAACACAGCGAGTTCAATCTGTACGCGGTGCACATGGAGCTGGAGCGACGCATCTCCAGCGAGTCACTGCCTACCAGACTGATTCCTATCCTGGGGTCGATTCGAAACCCGTCCCGCATGCTCGATGTTCTGCACACCTGGGGTGTGGAGACGATCTATCATGCGGCTGCCTACAAGCATGTGCCGATGGTGGAGCACAACGTCTCCGAGGGAGTGCTGAACAATATTTTCGGTACGCTGCATACGGCCCAGGCGGCGGTGAAGGCAGGGGTGGCCAATTTCGTGCTGATTTCCACTGACAAGGCTGTGCGCCCGACCAATGTGATGGGGAGTACCAAGCGTGTAGCGGAAATGATCTTGCAGGCTCTCAGCCACGAGCAGGCACCGGTGCTTTTTGGGGATGATGAGGCTGTGCATCACGTCAATAAGACACGCTTCACAATGGTGCGCTTTGGAAATGTGCTGGGTTCTTCCGGCTCGGTAATTCCACGTTTCCATGAACAGATCCGCACGGGTGGCCCGGTTACCGTGACGCATCCCAAGATTACTCGCTATTTCATGACTATTCCGGAAGCCGCGCAGTTGGTGATTCAGGCGGGCTCGATGGGACAGGGTGGAGATGTGTTTGTGCTGGACATGGGCCAGCCGGTGCTTATCGCTGATCTGGCGCAAAAGATGATCCATCTCTCTGGTATGAGCGTGCGTAGTCACAAGAATCCGACTGGGGATATTGCACTGGAATTCACCGGATTGCGCCCCGGTGAAAAGCTGTACGAAGAGTTACTGATCGGTGAGAACGTCAACTCCACCGAGCATCCCATGATCATGTGTGCCAATGAGGAACACCTCACCTGGGAGGCGCTCAAGGCGATACTTGCCAAGATGAACGCCGCGGTTGATGCCGATGACTATCCGCGCATTCGAGCCTTGTTGCTGGAAATGGTCAGTGGATACACGCCTGACGACGACATAGTCGATTGGATCTATCAGCAGCGCTGTGGAGGTGGCGAATCACTTCATTGACGCCTTCCAGCTGAAAAAACGCCGTTCATGTGAACGGCGTTTTTTGTTTCGATAAAAATTTGCTGTTGCAAGGCCGTCAATCTGGCAGCTCTCCCCTTATGTCTTGCCTGGGAAATGGCCAGCCTATCAGCGCAGACATGTCGCACTTTTGCTGCGCTTGAGGATGGGTAGCAGGCCATGCGTAGCAAATGTGTCAGTGCTTGCTGTCGTCGCCCGACATGCTCAACAACTGCTTCTCCTGGTTCCAGTCGAACGGTTCGTCGTTCTGCTCGGCTTCGTAGCGGCGTTCTTCCAGCTCCTGGTACATGGCCAGTTCTTCTTCCGGCATGTAGTGCAGGCAATCGCCGCCAAAGAACCACAGCAGGTCGCGGGGGATAAGGTGCGCGATCTGCGGGTAGCGCTGGATGACCTGGCAGATGAGGTCCTGACCCAGGTAGGTGCTCTCCGGGTCGACCGGCAACTGTTGCATCAGGTCGTCGAAACGCTCCAGAAACAGCGCGTGGCTTTCTTCCGGTACCTGTTCGGCCTCACCCAGGGCTGCAAGGATGGTGCGCAGGTGGGTGAGCAGGGCGAGGTGGTATTCCAGTTGAGCAGTGGCGTTGGCCATGCGGGCGATCCTCTAGAGCAAAATCGGGCGCGGGAGTATAAGGCTCCCCGCGCCCGATGTCCCGTTGGAGTGATGCTCAGCGCACCTTGCCCTCGGTGGGCAGCAGCTCGTCCTTGCTGAACGCATCCACGTCGATCACACGGCGCCGTGCGGCTTCGGCCTCGTGCAGGCTTTGAGCTTCGCCGGCCTGCAAGGTGTTGGCGTGCAAGGCTGCGTCGATCAGCGATTCGCCGGGAGCCGGCGCCAATTGGCCGCCCTTGTGGGCCTGGTGCAGCTTCTTGTGCAGCGGGGCGCTGGCCCTTAGCAGGTCGCTGGCCTGTTGCAACGCGCCCACCGGGTCGCTTGCATCGGTGGGGCGATAGCAGCCAGCCAGCAGTTGTTCGAGTGCCGGATCACCCTTGGCGCGACCCAGCAGCGCAGCAACCTCGGCATCCAGTTCGTCCGACGGGCCGGTATGACGGCGCCCGAACGGGAACACCACCAAGCGCAGCGCGCCACCGAGGAACCGATTGGGGAAGTTGTCGAGCAGGCGGTCCAGGGCTTTTTCGGCCTGGCCCAGGCTTTCTTCCATGGCCCAGCGCAACAGCGGCCGCAGGTACTCGGGCGAATCGAGATCGTGGTAGCGCTTGAGGGCTGCCGAACCCAGGTACAGGTTGCTCAATACGTCGCCAAGGCGCGCCGACAGGCGCTCACGGCGTTTCAGCTCGCCACCGAGCAGCATCATGCACAGGTCGGCCAGCAGGGCGAAGGCCGCCGCCTGGCGATCGAGTGCGCGAAAGTATCCCTGGCTCAATGCATCGCCGGGTGCCTTTTCAAAGCGCCCCAGGCCCAACCCCAGGACCAGCGTGCTGGCCGCGTTACCCACCGCGAAGCCCACATGCCTGAGCAGCAGGGCGTCGAACTCCTTGAGCGCCTGGTCGTGGTCTTCACGTGCGGCCAGGGCCATCTCCTTGAGCACGAACGGGTGGCAGCGAATCGCCCCCTGGCCAAAGATCATCAGGTTGCGCGAGAGGATGTTGGCGCCCTCGACGGTGATGAATATCGGCGCCCCCTGCCAGCTGCGACCCAGGTAGTTGTTCGGGCCCATGATGATGCCCTTGCCCCCGTGCACGTCCATGGCGTGCTGGATGCATTCGCGCCCCCGTTCGGTGAGGTGGTACTTGAGGATCGCCGACAGCACCGAGGGTTTTTCACCCAGGTCCACCGCGTTGGCGGTGAGCATGCGCGCGCTGTCCATCAGCCAGGCATTGCCGCCGATGCGGGCCAGAGCCTCCTGAATGCCCTCGAACGCGGCCAGCGGTACGTTGAACTGCTCGCGCACCTGTGCGTACTGGCCCGTTACCAGGCTGGTGTACTTGGCGGCACCGGTACCGACTGCCGGCAAGGAGATCGAGCGTCCCACCGACAGGCAGTTCATCAGCATCATCCAGCCCTTGCCGAGCATCTCCTGCCCGCCAATCAGAAAACTCAGCGGGACGAATACATCCTTGCCGCTGTTGGGACCGTTCATGAACGCGGCGCCCAGCGGCAGATGGCGCTGACCGATCTCGACACCTGGGGTGTCGGTCGGGATGAGAGCCAGGCTGATACCCAGTTCCTCCTTGTCACCCAGCAGGTGATCGGGGTCGTAGGCCTTGAACGCAAGACCCAGCAGCGTCGCCACCGGGCCCAGGGTGATATAGCGCTTCTCCCAGTTCAGGCGCAGGCCCAGTACTTCCTCGCCCTGCCACTGGCCCTTGCAGATGACCCCGGTGTCGGGCATGGCGCCGGCGTCGGAGCCGGCCAGCGGACCGGTGAGGGCGAAGCACGGGATGTCGTCACCGCGGGCCAGGCGGGGCAGGTAATGGTTGCGTTGCTCGTCGGTGCCGTAGTGCAGCAGCAGTTCGGCCGGGCCGAGTGAGTTGGGCACCATCACCGTGGAGGCCAGGTCGCCGCTGCGGGTGGCCAGTTTCATCGCGACCTGTGAATGAGCGAAGGCGGAAAAGCCCTTGCCGCCGTATTCCTTGGGAATGATCAGGGCAAAGAAGCCATGGGTCTTGATGTGCGCCCAGGCTTCGGCGGGAAGGTCCATGTCCTGGCCGATCTGCCAGTCGCTGACCATGGCGCAGAGCTCCTCGGTGGGCCCGTCGATGAAGGCTTGCTCTTCTGCGCTCAGTTGCACCTTGGGATAGGCCAGCAGGGTGTTCCAGTCGGGGCGGCCACTGAAGAGCTCGCCGTCCCACCAGACCGTGCCGGCATCGATGGCCTCGCGCTCGGTCTGCGACATCGGCGGCAAGGTTTTGCGAAACCAGCCGAACAGCGGGGCAGTCAGCCATTTGCGGCGCAGATCGGGCAGCACCAGGGGCACGGCAGTGGCCACCAGCAGCAGCCAGAAGATCGTCAACAGCCAGCCGGGGGCATGGCTGAATGCGCCCATCGCCACCAGGTAGACGGCAACCACGCCCAGTGCGGGCAGGGGGGCAACCCGCCGGTGCGCCAGGTAGGCAATACCGACCACCAGCACCACTAACCACAACAGCAACATATGCTTTCCTCCGTGAGCTCCAGAAATAGCTATCCGACAGAGCTTAGACCGCCTGTGCCAAACAACCCGTCAGAACAGTGACAGGACGTGACCTGTGGAAGTTCGCGTTTTCGGGCCGCGGGCCAGCGATTGTCAGCCTCGCCAGCTCGGGTAGACTGAGTGCCCACCGCCTATGTCAGGAGTCGTCATGCTGAAGATCTGGGGACGCAAGAACTCGTCAAACGTCAGGAAGGCGCTGTGGTGCGCCCAGGAGCTGGGCCTGGATTACCAGTCGATCGATGCCGGTGGCGAGTTCGGCGTGGTCGACGAGCCGCACTACCGTGCCCTCAACCCCAACGGTCGGGTGCCGATGATCGAGGATGGCGAGCTGGTGCTGTGGGAATCCAATACCATCGTGCGCTACCTGTGTGGCCGGTATGCCCCAAACACTGACTGGTACCCCGTCGACCCGGCGGCCCGGGCCAGCGCAGACAAGTGGATGGACTGGACCACGTCATCGCTGGCTACGCCATTCCGCCCGTTGTTCTGGGGCATCCTGCGTACCCCGTCTGACCAGCAGGACTGGGTGCAGATCAACGCCGCGCACAAGCAATGCGCCGAACTGCTGTCGATCGCCGATCAGGCCCTGGCCACGCAACCCTACCTGTCGGGGGAAGCGATCGGCATGGGCGACATCCCGCTGGGCTGCTTCGTGTATGCCTGGTTCGAGATGCCCATCGAGCGTCCGGAAATGAAGCACCTGCGTGCGTGGTACGAGCGCCTCAGGCAACGGCCGGCCTACCAGGCGGCGGTAATGACCGCGCTGACCTGAACCTGTCGATTACCCTGATAGTCAATATCGATACACTTCACTGTACTTGCGTGGCCTGGGCAAGCACCATGGCCACATTCGTCGCGGTCGGCCCTGTCTGACCGCCTGCCTTGTGAACCCTTCAACCTGGTGTGTAGACCTGCTATGAGTTCTGCTCTGTCCATTCGGCAGCTAACCAAGACCTACGGCAATGGCTTCCAGGCCCTCAAGGGCATCGACCTGGATGTCGCCGAAGGTGATTTCTTCGCCTTGCTCGGCCCCAATGGCGCCGGCAAATCCACCACCATCGGCATTCTCTCGACCCTGGTCAACAAGACCAGCGGCACGGTGAATGTGTTCGGCCATGACCTGGACCGAGAGCCAGCCGCGCTCAAGCGCTGCATTGGCGTGGTGCCCCAGGAGTTCAACTTCAATCAGTTCGAAAAGACCTTCGATATCGTCGTGACCCAGGCGGGTTACTACGGCATCCCGATGAAGGTGGCCAGGGAGCGCGCCGAGCAGTACCTGACCCAGCTGGGCCTGTGGGACAAGCGTGACGTGCCATCGCGCTCGCTGTCCGGCGGCATGAAGCGCCGCCTGATGATTGCCCGCGCGCTGATCCACGAACCGCGCCTGCTGATCCTCGACGAGCCTACCGCTGGCGTCGACATCGAGCTGCGCCGTTCGATGTGGAGCTTTCTGACCGAGCTCAACCAGAAGGGCATCACCATCATCCTGACCACCCACTACCTGGAAGAGGCCGAGCAGCTGTGCCGCAACATCGGCATCATCGACCACGGCACCATCGTGCAGAACACCAGCATGCGTCAGTTGCTGGGCACGTTGCATGTGGAGACCTTCCTGCTCGACCTCAAGCATGACCTGGCCCAGGCGCCGCAACTGGCCGGCTACCCGTGCCGGCTGATCACCCCGCACACCCTGGAAGTGCAGGTGGACAAGGACGTGGGCATCACCGCGCTGTTCGGCCAGTTGGCCCTGCAGAACATCGAGGTGCTGAGCCTGCGCAACAAGACCAATCGTCTCGAGGAGCTGTTCGTGTCCCTGGTGGAAAAAAACCTGGCGAAGGTGGCGGTATGAGTTCGGAACTGCGCGCCAACCTGGTTGCCCTCAATACCATCGTCTATCGAGAAGTGCGGCGGTTCACGCGGATCTGGCCGCAGACCCTGCTGCCCCCGGCGATCACCATGGTGCTGTACTTCGTGATCTTCGGGAACCTCATCGGCCGGCAGATCGGCGACATGGGTGGCTTCACCTACATGGAGTACATCGTGCCGGGCCTGATCATGATGTCGGTGATCACCAACTCCTACGGCAACGTGGTGTCGAGTTTCTTCGGCAGCAAGTTCCAGCGTTCGATCGAGGAGCTGATGGTGTCGCCGGTGTCGCCGCACACCATCCTCATCGGCTACACCCTGGGCGGCGTGCTGCGCGGGTTGGCGGTGGGAGTGATCGTGACTCTGCTGTCGCTGTTCTTCACCCATCTGCAGGTGCATCACCTGGGCGTGACGGTGCTGGTGGTGGTGCTGACCGCGACGATCTTCTCGCTGCTGGGCTTCATCAACGCAGTGTTTGCGCGCAACTTCGATGACATCTCGATCATCCCGACCTTCGTGCTCACGCCGCTGACGTACCTGGGTGGGGTGTTCTACTCCATCACCCTGCTGCCGCCATTCTGGCAGACCGTGTCGCTGGCCAACCCGGTGCTGCACATGGTCAACTCGTTCCGCTACGGCATCCTGGGCGTCTCGGACATCCGCATCGGCGTGGCCATCACCTTCATGCTGGTGGCCACCGCGGTACTGTACATCGGCTGCGTGCGCCTACTGGTCAGCGGGCGAGGAATGCGCAGCTGATTTCTGCTTGCGCCTGCGCCACTGCCTGCCTACCCACCAGCGCCAATAGAGCATGGTCAGGCAGTAGGCCAGCGCCCCCAGCAGCACGCCGCACACCACCGAGCCCAGCAGAAAGGGCTGCCACAGCGTCGACAGCTGGTCGGTGATCCATTCGAAGGTGAGTTCCTCAGGCAGCGTGCGTGGCGGTATCTGCATCAGCCATGCCCCCACCTGGTAGGTGCAGTAGAACACCGGCGGCATGGTGATGGGGTTGGTCAGCCACACCAGGCTGACGGCGATGGGCATGTTGCCACGCACCAGAACCGCCAGGCTGGCGGCCAGCAGCATCTGCATCGGGATAGGGATGAAGGCTGCGAAAAGGCCTACGGCCATGGCCCGTGCCACCGAATGGCGATTCAGGTGCCAGAGGTTGGGGTCGTGCAGCAGCCGGCCGAGAAAGCGTAAGGATTTATGTTCCCGAATGCTCGTCGGATCTGGCATGTAGCGTTTGAAAAGTCGACGCGGCATGTGGGCTCTCGGCGTTCTGAAGTGGCCAGTATGCACGGATTGTAAACAGCGCCAATTCAGACTTTGTGACAATTAATAAGCAAGGTGCGGGCCTGGGTGATCTAAGCCTCTGGGGTGAGATCTGCTCAGGAGCTTTACCCATGCGCACAAGGATGTTGGCGCTGGCCTTGGGGCTGTTGGCGCTCAACGTGTTACCTGCCTTGCCGTCGGTCGGCTGGCTCTGGGGCATCGGCATGACGGGAATGTTATGCCTGGTGTGTCGATGGGCAGTGCCCGGTCTGTTCCTGCTTGGTTTTGCCTGGGCCTGTTGCTCGGCGCAATGGGCGCTGGACGATCGACTCCGGCCCGAGCTGGAGGGGCGCACCCTGTGGCTGGAAGGTCGGGTAGTGGGCCTGGCGCAGCAGGGCCCACATTCGGTGCGTTTCGAGCTGGCCGAAGCCTCCTCGCGCCGCGCCCAGTTGCCGCAGCGGCTGAGCCTGAGCTGGTTTGGCGGGCCGCCGGTCAACAGTGGCGAGCGTTGGCGCCTGGCGGTACAGCTGCAGCGCCCCTCCGGCCTGCTCAACCCCCATGGGCCTGACCAGGAAGCCGCCATGCTGGCCCGGCGAATCGGTGCCACCGGCCGTGTAAGGGCAGGTGAACGACTGGCCCCGGCCAGCCATGCGTGGCGTGATTCGGTGCGCCAGCGCCTGCTCGGGGCTCAGGCCCATGGGCGCGAAGGTGCGCTGGCGGCGCTGGTGCTGGGTGACGGCGGGGCGCTGGCACAGGAGGACTGGCAGGTGCTCCAGGCAACCGGCACGGTGCACCTGCTGGTGATTTCCGGTCAGCACATCGGCTTGCTGGCCGGTCTGGTGTACGGCCTGGTGGCCGGGTTGGCACGTGTGGGGGCATGGCCCAGGGCGCTGCCCTGGCTACCCTGGGCGTGCGGCCTGGCGTTTGCGGCGGCCCTGGCGTACGGCTTGATGGCGGGCTTTCAGGTACCGGTACGACGCGCCTGCATCATGCTGGCGGTGGTGCTGTTGTGGCGCCTGCGTTTTCGCCACCTTGGGGCCTGGATTCCCTTGCTGCTTGCCCTCAACGGTGTATTGCTGGTGGAGCCATTGGCCAGCCTGCAGCCGGGGTTCTGGCTGTCGTTCGCAGCGGTGGCGGTGCTGGTGTATGTGTTCGGCGGCCGGCTGGGGGGCTGGAACCCCTGGCTGGCATGGTGCCGGGGCCAATGGCTGATCGCGATCGGCCTGTTGCCGGTGCTGCTGGCGCTGGGGCTGCTGATCAGTCTCTCGGCACCGCTGGCCAATCTGGTTGCGGTGCCCTGGGTCAGTATCGCGGTGTTGCCCCTGGCGCTGGCCGGCACACTGCTGCAGGGGCTCCCGTTGCTGGGGGAGGCCCTGTTGTGGCTGGCTGGAGGATCGCTGGCAGCCTTGTTCTGGACACTGGCACAGGTGGCACATTGGCAACCGGCCTGGACACCGGTCGCCTTGCCGATATGGGCATGGTTGATGGTGGGCGGTGGCGCGGTACTGCTGCTGTTGCCGGGCGGGCTGCCGATGCGGGTGCTGGGCTGGCCCTTGCTGCTGCTGGCCGGCTGTGCGCCTCGCAACGAGATCGCCCATGGGCAACTGGAGGTGTGGCAGCTGGATGTCGGCCAGGGCCAGGCGTTTGTGCTGCGTACCCGTCACCATGCGATGCTGTATGACGCAGGCCCGGCCACCCGTGGCAGCGACCTGGGTGAGCGGGTGGTCGTGCCGACTCTGCGCAAGCTGGGGGTGCGCGAGCTGGACCTGGCGCTGATCAGCCATGCCCATGCCGACCATGCCGGCGGCGCCCTGGCGGTGCAGCGCAGCGTGCCGCTGGTGCGCGTGGTGGGCGGCGACCCGGATGAGCTGCCCGGGCAACTGCAGGCCCAGGCCTGCGCCAGTGGCGAGCAATGGCAGTGGGATGGCGTGCTCTTCAGCCTGTGGCGCTGGCAGCAGGCCGGCGACAGCAATCAGCGCTCCTGTGTGTTGCACGTGGATGCCGGCGGGGAAACCCTGCTGCTGACCGGTGACATCGATGCCCAGGCCGAGCGCGCCTGGCTGCGCGAGTCGACAGCCGGCCCGGTCGACTGGTTGCAGGCGCCCCATCATGGCAGCCGCACCTCGTCGAGCCAGGCCTTTCTCGAGCGAACCCGGCCACGGGGCGTGCTGATTTCGCGAGGGCGCCACAATGCATTCGGGCATCCGCACGCACAGGTGATGGCGCGTTACCAGGCGCTGGGTATCACCGTGCACGACAGCGCCCTGCACGGGGCGGTGCGCCTGGTGCTGGGCAGCTTTGGCCAGGCGGTCGGGCAACGCAGCCAGCGGCGCTTCTGGCGGGAGCCGACATGACGCTGTTCGGCCCCGTGGCCCCCTATGGTAAAGTGGCGGACTTTTTCGAGGGGGTCGCTACTGTGTGGGAATTGGTCAAGTCCGGTGGCTGGATGATGCTGCCGATCATTCTGAGTTCCATCGCTGCCATGGCTATCGTCGCCGAACGCCTGTGGACCCTGCGCGCCAGTCGTGTCACCCCGCCGCACCTGCTCGGCCAGGTGTGGCGCTGGATCAAGGACAAGCAGCTCACCAGCGAGAAGCTCAAGACCCTGCGCGCCGACTCGCCGCTGGGCGAGATCCTGGCCGCGGGCCTGGCCAACTCCCGCCATGGTCGCGAAATCATGAAGGAGTGCATCGAGGAAGCCGCCGCCCGTGTCATCCACGAGCTGGAGCGCTACATCAACGCACTGGGCACCATCGCCGCCATGGCGCCGCTGCTGGGCCTGCTGGGCACCGTGCTGGGCATGATCGATATCTTCAGTGCCTTTACCGGGTCCGGCATGACCACCAATGCCTCGGTATTGGCGGGGGGGATCTCCAAGGCATTGATCACCACGGCAGCCGGCCTGATGGTGGGTATCCCGGCGGTATTCTTCCATCGTTTCCTGCAACGGCGCATCGATGAGCTGGTGGTGGGCATGGAGCAGGAGGCCATCAAGCTGGTGGAAGTGGTCCAGGGGGACCGTGATGTCGACCTGAGCGAGGGCAAGGCGTGAAATTCCGGCGCAAGCCACGGGAGACCGTGGACATCAACCTCGCTTCGCTGATCGACGTGGTGTTCATCCTGCTGCTGTTTTTCGTGGTGACCACCACCTTCACCCGTGAAACCCAGTTGCGTGTCGAACTGCCCGAGGCGGTCAGCGGCGCTCCGGCGCCCGACACCGAGGCCAAGCAGCTGGAGATCACCATCAGCGCCGAAGGCGTGTACTCGGTCAACAACCACCTGTTGCCCAAGAGCGACCTGGGCACCCTGACCGAGGCCCTGCAGAAGGAATCACAGGGCGACACCAAGATGCCGCTGTCGATCAGCGCTGACGGCAAGACTCCGCACCAGGCCGTGGTCACCGCCATGGATGCCGCTGGCAAGCTCGGCTTCAGCCAGTTGCGCATGACCACGGTCGAGGCCGCCCAGGGGACACCTTGATGGCGCTTGCCGATCGCCTGTTGCATGCCTGGTATGCCGGCCACCCGGCATTGGTATTGTTGCGCCCGCTCGAGGCCCTGTACCGCCGGGTGGTGCGGGGCAAGCGCGAGCGTTTTCTGGCCGGGCAGGGCGACATCTATCGCGCACCGGTGCCGGTGCTGGTGGTGGGCAACATCACCGTGGGTGGCACCGGCAAGACCCCGCTTATCCTGTTTCTGATCGAGCACTGTCGCCAGCGCGGCCTGCGCGTGGGGGTGGTCAGCCGAGGCTATGGGGCCACTGCGCCGCAACTGCCGTGGCGCGTGCGTGCCGATCAACCGGCCGAACAGGCCGGTGACGAACCCTTGCTGATCGTGCAGCGCACCGGCGTGCCGCTGATGATCGACCCCGATCGCAGCCAGGCCGTGCGCGCCTTGCTCGACGCCGAGCCGCTGGACCTGATCCTGTGCGACGACGGCATGCAGCACTACCGCCTGGCGCGTGATCTCGAGCTGGTGCTGATCGACGCGGCCCGAGGCCTCGGCAATCGCCGCTGCCTGCCTGCCGGGCCGTTGCGTGAGCCGGTGGAGCGCCTGGATGAAGTGGACGCCGTGCTCTACAACGGCGCCCTCAGCGACCGTGACGATGGTTTTGCCTTCACCCTGGCCCCTACGGCACTGGTCAACCTGCGCAGCGGCGAGCGACGAGGCCTGGAGCATTTTGCGCCGGGACAGGCATTGCACGCGGTGGCCGGCATCGGCAACCCTCAGCGATTTTTCAACACCCTGCAGGGGCTGGGCTGGCAGCCTGTGCCGCATGCGTTTGCCGACCATGCGGCGTACAACGCCCAGGCCCTGAGCTTCACCCCGTCATTGCCGCTGGTCATGACTGAGAAGGATGCGGTGAAATGCCGTGCTTTCGCCGCCGATGACTGGTGGTATCTTGCGGTCGACGCACTGCCTTCGCCGGCCTTCGTGGCCTGGCTCGACGCGCAGCTGTCGCGTCTGCTGCCCGGGCCTCGCCAGCCCTGACATTTTCTTTTTCCGGCCACAGGCCTGAGGAATATCCATGGACACCAAATTGCTCGACATCCTTGCTTGCCCGATCACCAAAGGCCCGCTCAAGCTCAGCGCCGACAAGACCGAGCTGATCAGCAAGGGGGCCGGCCTGGCGTACCCGATTCGTGACGGTATCCCGGTGATGCTCGAGAGCGAAGCCCGAACCCTGACCGATGACGAGCGCCTGGACAAATGAGCCTGGATTTCACCGTTGTGATTCCAGCACGCCTGCGCTCCACCCGTCTGCCGGGCAAGCCATTGCTGTCGATTGCCGGCAAGCCGATGGTGCAGCACGTCTGGGAGCAGGCGCGCAGAAGCAGCGCCACCCGCGTGGTGATTGCCACCGATGACCCGAGCATCGTCGCTGCATGCCAGGGGTTTGGCGCCGAGGTGCTGCTGACCCGTGAGGACCACCAGTCGGGCACCGACCGCCTGGCCGAAGTCGCCACCCAGCTGGGCCTGTCGGCAGATGCGATCGTGGTCAATGTGCAGGGTGACGAGCCGTTGATTCCCCCGGCGATCATCGACCAGGTGGCGGCCAACCTGGCGGCGCATCCTGAAGCGGGCATTGCCACGCTGGCCGAGCCGATCGAAGACGTCGAAGTGCTGTTCAACCCCAATGCGGTCAAGGTGAGCACCGACCGCAACGGCCTGGCCCTGACCTTCAGCCGTGCGCCCTTGCCGTGGGCGCGTGATGCGTTTGCCCAGAGCCGCGAGCAATTGCCGGCGGGTGTGCCTTATCGCCGGCATATCGGCATGTACGCCTATCGCGCAGGCCTGTTGCAGGACTTCGTCGCCTGGGGCCCGTGCGGCCTGGAGCAGACCGAGTCGCTGGAGCAGTTGCGTGCGCTGTGGAATGGCGTGCGCATCCACGTGGCCGATGCCTTGCAGGCGCCGCCTGTGGGCGTCGACACACCTGAAGACCTGGAGCGCGTTCGGCGCTTGCTGGAGGCCTGATGCGCGTCCTGTTCGTATGCCTGGGCAACATCTGCCGCTCGCCGACGGCCGAGGGCGTGTTGCGCCATCAGTTGAAGCTGGCAGGCCTCGAGGATCAGGTCGAAGTGGCCTCGGCGGGTACGGGAGACTGGCATGTGGGCAAGCCGCCCGACAGCCGAACCCGCCGCACTGCGCTGGCGCGCGGCTACGACCTGTCCGCACAGCGTGCACAGCAGGTGAGCGCGCAGGACTTCAGCCGGTACGACCTGATCCTGGCTATGGACACCAGCAATCTCGGCCACCTCAAGGCGCTGCAACCGTCTGCCGGTACCGCCGAACTGGACCTGTTCCTGCGCCGCTACGAGGGTGAGCTGGATGAAGTGCCCGACCCTTACTACGGCGGCGAAGAGGGCTTCGAACAGGTGCTTGATCTCATTGAGCTGGCTTGTAGCAAGCTGGTGGTCGAGCTGAAGGGCCGGCTATGAGCGTGCAGGTGCAATCGCAGGTTTCACTCAAGCCTTACAACACCTTCGGAATCGAGGTGAAGGCGCAGTATTTCGCCCAGGCACACAACGATGACGAAGTGCGCCAGCTGCTGGCGCACGCAGCCGAACAGCACCTGCCGGTGCTGGTGATCGGTGGCGGCAGCAACCTGCTGCTGACTGCCGATATCCACGCGCTGGTGCTGCGCATGGCCAGTGTCGGTGTGCGGATACTGTCGGATGATGGCCAACGCGTGGTGGTCGAGGCAGAGGCGGGTGAGCCCTGGCATCCCTTCGTGCAGTGGACCCTGGCCCAGGGACTGTCGGGGCTGGAAAACCTCAGCCTGATCCCCGGTACCGTCGGGGCGGCGCCGATGCAGAACATCGGCGCCTATGGCGTGGAGATCAAGGACGTGTTTGCCGGGCTTACGGCACTGGATCGGGAAACCGGCCAGTTGCACGAGTTCGCGCTGGAACAGTGTGATTTTGCCTACCGTGACAGTGTGTTCAAGCGTAATCCCGGGCGCTGGCTGATCCTGCGGGTTCGCTTCGTGCTCAATCGCGCCGAGCACCTGCACCTGGACTATGGCCCGGTACGCCAGCGGCTGAGTGAGCAGGGCATCGGTCAGCCGACCGCACAGAATGTCAGCGATGCCATCTGCAGCATTCGTCGCGAAAAACTGCCAGACCCGGCCGAGCTGGGCAATGCCGGAAGCTTCTTCAAGAACCCGGTGGTGAGCGCCGAGCTGGCGCAGCGCGTGCGCGAGGCGTATCCGGATGCGGTAGGTTATCCACAGGCCGATGGTCAGGTGAAGCTGGCGGCGGGGTGGTTGATCGAGCAGGCGGGCTGGAAGGGGTTTCGCGAGGGCGATGCCGGGGTGCACCGTTTGCAGTCGCTGGTGCTGGTGAACTACGGGCAGGCCAGTGGCAAGCAGTTGCATGCGCTGGCGCAGCGGATTCAGGCTGATGTGCTGGCGCGCTTCGGCGTCGCGCTGGAGATGGAACCCAACTTGTATTGACTGGGCGGCTTGTTTGCTGGCAAGGCCGATTCCTGCGGATTCGGCGTTGTCGGTGACACATCCACCACCAGGCAGCAGGCAATAAAAAGCCCCGCCAGTTTGCACTGGCGGGGCTTTTTAATGGCCGTCAGACGAGAGGTTTATGCTCTTCTGCAGCTTCCTGCGACTGCTCGGCAGCAGCAGCAGCGGCCGCTGCGGCTTCAGCTTCGCGCTTGCGGCGACGCACTTCACGCGGGTCGTTCGGTGCACGGCCGTTGGCCAGCGTGACGACCGGTGCCTCAACCTCGGCAGGCTCGGCGATCGGTGCCTGTGCCTCGGCGACCGGTGCTGGCTCAGCGGCAATGACCGGCTCGGCTTCGACTGCAGCCGGCGCTTCAGGCTCGCTCGGCAGAGCGATGACCGGCTCGGCAGCTACAGGTGCCTCGACGGGCGCTTCGACAGCTGGCGCCTGCTCAGGGGCTTGAGCCGGTGCTTCCACCAGGGCCTCTACCTTGGCCTCGGTCTCGATCTGGGCCTCGACTGGTTGCGGAGCAACTTCGACGACAGGCTCGATGCTCGACTCGACTGCCTGCGCCGGTGCTTCGAACGGTTGTTCGATCACAGGGGCGATGGCCGCTTGTTCAGCAACAGCTTCTTCGGCAGCAGGCTGTCGAGCTGTTTCGTTCGACTCGGTGCTGGTTTCGACAACCACTGGCTCGACGGTGCCGGCCTCGAAAGGCGTTTCGGCCACGACGGCTGGGGTGTCATCGACAGCAGCAGTTGCACGCTCGGCCTGAGCGTTGGCCTGGGCCTCGGCGTCGGCACTGATGTTGCTGGTGGCAACGGCGGCAGTCACGGCCAGGCCGGCAGCCAGTTCCACGCCCGAAGGCTGCGCATTGCCTTCGCTGCGTTTTTCCGCAGCAGCAGGTTGTTCGCCAGCTTGTTCGGCGCCTTCTTCGGTGCCGTCTTCGCTGCCTTCGACCACATTGCCGTTGGCATCACGCTGACGCTCACGACGGTTGCTGCGACGACGCTGACCGCGCGAGCGACGACGTGGACGATCGCCTTCGGCGCCTTCCTGGTTGTCATCCTGCAGCAGCTCTTCGTTTGGCAGTTGCTCTTCGGCCGCATCCTCGACCGGCTCGGCCGGGCGTGGCTGACGCTCTTCGCGTGGCGGACGCGGTGCGCGCTCCTCGCGAGGGGCACGTTCTTCACGTGGTGCGCGCTCTTCTCGCGGTGCACGCTCTTCACGTGGTGCGCGCTCTTCTCGCGGTGCACGCTCTTCACGTGGCTGACGCTCTTCGCGCGGGGCGCGCTCAGGACGTTCTTCGCGAACGGCCGGGGCCGGGGTGGCATCCAGAGGCTCACGCAGTTCGCGTACCGGGCGATCTTCGCGTGGGCGACGGTCTTCGCGTGGGGCACGAGGCTGACGTTCTTCACGCGGGGCGCGTGGTGCGCGTTCTTCGCGGGTCGAGGTCTCTTCACGGGCTTCGCGAGGCTGGCGTTCTTCACGCGGCTCACGTGGCGCGCGCTCGGCACGCTCTTCGCGTGGCTTGCGCTCTTCATCGCGACGACCGTTGCGGTTGCGGCTCTGCTGGCGACCGTTGCGACGCTCCTCGTTGCGCTGAGGACGCTCGGTGGCAGGCTTCTCGGTTACCACCGGTGCGGCGGCCACAGGTTCTTCCTTGCCGGCGAACAGGCTGACCAGCGACTTGACCAGGCCCTTGAACAGGCTTGGCTCTGGCAGGGCGTGTACCGGGGCGGCTGGGGCAGCAGGGGCTTCCGGAGCCGGTACCGGAGCATTGGCGCGGGCCGGTGCAGTCTTGACCGCGGCTTCCTGGCGAACCAGGGTGCGGGTGGCGGCAGCCGGTTGCACTTCTTCGGTTTCGGTCGCAGCGATTTCGTAGCTGGACTGGTTGTTCAGGGCTTCCGGGCTGTCGTCGCGCAGGCGCTGCACTTCGAAATGCGGGGTTTCAAGGTGGTCGTTCGGCAGAATGACGATACGCGCCCGGGTGCGCAGTTCGATCTTGGTGATCGAGTTGCGTTTTTCGTTGAGCAGGAACGCGGCGACCGGGATCGGCACCTGGGCACGCACCTCGGCAGTGCGATCCTTCAGGGCTTCTTCCTCGATCAGGCGCAGGATTGCCAGCGACAGCGATTCGACGTCACGGATGATGCCGGTGCCGCTGCAGCGCGGGCAGACGATGCCGCTGCTTTCGCCCAGGGAAGGGCGCAGGCGCTGGCGGGACATTTCCAGCAGGCCGAAGCGCGAAATGCGGCCGACCTGTACGCGGGCACGGTCGGCTTCCAGGCACTCGCGCACCTTTTCTTCGACGGCGCGCTGATTCTTGGCCGGGGTCATGTCGATGAAGTCGATGACGATCAGGCCACCGATGTCACGCAGACGCAGTTGGCGGGCGATTTCCTCGGCCGCTTCCAGGTTGGTCTGCAGGGCGGTTTCCTCGATGTCGCTGCCTTTGGTGGCGCGCGCCGAGTTGATGTCGATGGACACCAGTGCTTCGGTCGGGTCGATCACGATCGAGCCGCCCGATGGCAGGTCGACGACGCGCTGGAAGGCGGTCTCAATCTGGCTTTCGATCTGGAAGCGGTTGAACAGCGGCACGCTGTCTTCGTACAGCTTGATCTTGCTGGCGTACTGCGGCATCACCTGGCGGATGAAGGTCAGGGCTTCTTCCTGGGCGTCGACGCTGTCGATCAGCACTTCGCCGATGTCCTGGCGCAGGTAGTCGCGGATGGCGCGGATGATGACGTTGCTTTCCTGGTAGATCAGGAACGGCGCTGCGCGGTCGAGGGACGCTTCCTTGATGGCGGTCCACAGTTGCAGCAGGTAGTCCAGGTCCCACTGCATCTCTTCGCTGCTGCGGCCCAGGCCGGCAGTGCGAACGATCAGGCCCATGTCGGCAGGGGCAACCAGGCCGTTGAGCGCTTCGCGCAGTTCGTTGCGCTCTTCGCCTTCGATGCGACGGGAGATGCCGCCGGCACGCGGGTTGTTAGGCATCAGGACCAGGTAACGACCGGCCAGGCTGATGAAGGTGGTCAGGGCGGCGCCCTTGTTGCCGCGCTCTTCCTTCTCGACCTGGACGATGACTTCCTGGCCTTCGCTCAGCACTTCCTTGATGTTCACCCGGCCTTCGGGCGACTTCTTGAAGTATTCGCGGGAGATTTCCTTGAGGGGCAGAAAGCCGTGGCGCTCGGAGCCGAAATCGACGAAGGCGGCTTCAAGGCTGGGCTCGATGCGGGTGATCTTGCCCTTGTAGATGTTGGCTTTTTTCTGCTCGCGTGCACCGGACTCGATGTCCAGATCGTAGAGGCGCTGGCCGTCTACCAGAGCAACACGCAACTCTTCGGGTTGAGTCGCGTTAATCAGCATTCTTTTCATGTAGTACCGTCGGTTTCCGGGCTGCCGGAAACGGCGTTCGGCACACACGACTTCTCACGGTCGGTGTCAGGGTGCGTCAGGGGTGGCGGACCATCCCGTGTCCAGCGGCTTGCGGTCGGACTGGTCGCCCAGTGCTGCCGAAGTCGCGACGACGCGTCCTGCTAGCTGTGGTGTCAAATGCACTCAGTCAGGAGGAGGAATCAGCCTTCGGCCGTGGACACCCTGGGGCATCTTGATCAAGACCGGGTCCGGTCGCGGGCCAGAGGGCCTGTGGACTGGACGCAGTGCTACACGGTCCGACGGTTGTGCATCTCCACCCTACACGTATCCCTGATAATTCGGGTGCTGCCGCGCGCTGAATCCGCAACGGGTTGCAGTTATCGCCAGCTCCATACGGGAGCCCGCGCTTTCTATGGCTAAGGCTGGTATTTCCGAAGCATTCGCCGTGACTGCGTGAAAGCGACTGCACTGAAGGAGTGGGCATCGAAAAAAACGTGCAGGAGGGTCAAACACCGCTCTTGTTGTTTTTTATCGGTCTTCTCTCATCGGCGCTGGTAGCGATTCCAGGCACTTCTGTAAACTGGCGAAAGCCCCGTCGGACGGCCTCGCGTCCTCGAGAATTGCGTAGGTCAGGGCCGGCTCAAAGCCATTGGTCCGCTGGCCAGCCGCTTTTGGCGGCGTTCGCGACTATAGCAGCAATCATTAAGTGCTTCAAATCCATAAAAAATTGTTATGATTCGCAAATGACGACTACTACCCCTCCGACCTCCGGCGTCCAGCTGATCGAGGTCGCGCCGGAACTTGCCGGCCAACGGATCGACAACTTCCTGATCACTGCACTCAAGGGCGTTCCCAAGACCTTGATTTATCGCATTTTGCGCAAAGGCGAAGTGCGGGTGAACAAGGGACGGATCAAGCCAGAGTACAAATTGCAGGCCGGCGATATCGTGCGCGTGCCGCCCGTTCGTCTGCCTGAGCGTGACGAGCCGGTGCCGCTGGCACAGGGCCTGCTTCAGCGACTCGAAGCGGCCATCGTGTACGAAGACAAGGCCCTGATCGTGCTCAACAAGCCTGCTGGCATCGCCGTGCACGGCGGCAGCGGGCTGAACTACGGTGTGATCGAAGCCTTTCGTCAGTTGCGCCCGGATACCAAGGAGCTGGAGCTGGTGCATCGGCTCGATCGCGATACCTCCGGTCTGCTGATGATCGCCAAGAAGCGCAGCATGTTGCGCCATCTGCATGCCGCGTTGCGCGGTGACGGCGTCGACAAGCGCTACATGGCGCTGGTGCGTGGTCACTGGGCCACGGCCAAGAAGCAGGTCAATGCGCCGCTGCTCAAGAGCAACCTGCGTTCCGGCGAGCGGATGGTGGAAATCAACGACGAAGGCAAGGAGGCGCTCACCCTGTTTCGCGTGCTGCGCCGTTTCGGCGATTTCGCGACCATGGTCGAGGCACGCCCGATTACTGGCCGTACCCACCAGATTCGCGTGCATGCCCTGCATGCCGGGCATTGCATCGCCGGCGACAGCAAGTATGGCGACGAGGATTTCACTCGCGAGATCCGCGAGCTGGGCGGCAAGCGCCTGTTCCTGCACGCCTATGCGCTGACCGTGCCGTTGCCCGATGGCGGCGAGCTGAAGCTGGAGGCGCCGGTGGACGACATGTGGGCCAAGACCGTGGAGCGTTTGAGTGCGCCGTGATTACGACCTGCTGATCTTCGATTGGGACGGCACGCTGGCCGATTCGATCGGGCGCATCGTCGAAGCGATGCATCGCTCGGCCGAGCGTGCCGGCTATGCGCTGTGCTCGGACGAGGCGGTCAAGGGCATCATCGGCCTGGCGCTGCCCGAGGCGATCAGCACGCTTTATCCGCATCTGGATCAGCCTGAAGTCATGGCGTTTCGTCAGCATTACGCCGACATCTATATGGCCCTGGATACCCAGCCGTCGCCGCTGTACCCCGGCGTGGTCGAGGCCCTCGAGTCGTTCAGGGCCGATGGCTATCGCCTGGCAGTCGCTACCGGCAAGGCGCGTCGCGGCCTGGACCGGGTGCTGGTGGCCAATGGCTGGGAAACGTTCTTCGACATTACCCGGGCTGCCGACGAAACCATGGGCAAGCCGCACCCGCGCATGCTCGAGGAGATCCTGGCCCATTGCCAGGTGCCGGCGAGCCGTGCGTTGATGGTGGGCGATTCGTCATTCGACCTGCTGATGGCGCGCAATGCCGGCATGCATTCGGTGGCGGTGGGGCATGGTGCGCTCTCGCTCGAGGCATTGAGCGTTTACGAGCCGCAGTTGTCCATACAGCACTTTTCACAATTGCAGGCGTGGCTAGGCCGAACCGCTGCAATCGAATTTCCAGGGTAGGTGAGCATGACTGACGAGTGGAAGGCGCCTGACGCCGAAAAGAACGAAGAGCGCACCAGCTGGAAGCTGCTCGAGAAGACCTTGCTGGCGGGCGTGCAGGAGCAGCGTCGGGCCCGGCGCTGGGGTATTTTTTTCAAGCTGCTGACGTTCGTGTACCTGTTCGGCATCCTGGCCCTGTTTTCGCCGCTGATGGATATCGACAAGACCGCCGCCCGTGGCGCGAGCCATACGGCGCTGATCGAGGTGCGCGGGATCATTGCGGACAAGGAGCCGGCCAGCGCCGACAACGTGATAGCCAGCCTGCGTGCGGCCTTCGACGACGCCAAGACCAAGGCGGTAGTGCTGCGTATCAACAGCCCGGGCGGCAGCCCGGTGCAGTCTGGCTACATCTATGACGAGATTCGTCGTCTGCAGGCCGCCAAGCCGTCGGTCAAGGTGTACGCGGTCATCAGCGACCTGGGTGCGTCGGGTGCCTACTATATCGCCAGTGCGGCTGACCAGATCTATGCCGACAAGGCCAGCCTGGTGGGCTCGATTGGTGTGACGGCAGCTGGCTACGGCTTTGTCGGCACCATGGAGAAGCTGGGTGTCGAGCGTCGTACCTATACGGCGGGTGAGCACAAGGCCTTCCTTGATCCATTCCAGCCGCAGAAACCGGACGAAACGGCCTTCTGGCAGGGTGTGCTGGACACCACCCACAAGCAGTTCATTGCCAGTGTGAAGCAGGGGCGCGGCGAGCGGCTCAAGGACAAGGAGCATCCCGAGCTGTTCAGCGGGCTGATCTGGTCGGGTGAGCAGGCCGTGCAGCTGGGGCTGGTGGACGCCCTGGGTAATGCCGATTATGTGGCGCGTGAGGTGGTGGGGGAGAAGACCCTGGTTGATTTCACCGTCGAAGAGTCGCCGTTTGATCGCTTCTCCAAGCGCCTGGGTGCCAGCGTCGCCGAGCACCTGGCTATGTGGATGGGCTTTCAGGGGCCGGCACTGCGCTGAGAGTGCTGATTAATGAAAAACCGGCCAGATGGCCGGTTTTTTATTGCTGGTATTGGCTTGCCCTCACGGTATGCTCACCCCTTCCTTGAGCAGCATGTCGACCAGTCGGATCAGCGGCAGTCCCACCAGGCTGGTGGCATCGCAGCCGTGGGTGCTTTGGAACAGGCTCACCCCCAGCCCTTCGCACTTGAAGCTGCCGGCGCAGTCATAGGGTTGCTCAGCGTGCAGGTAGCGTTCGATGCGTGGCAGGTCCAGTTCGCGCATGTGCACGGTAAATGGAACGCAATCGACCTCGCAATGGCCGCTCTGGGTATTGAGCAGCGCCACGCCGGTCAGGAAGGTGACGTGATTGCCGCTCGCAGCCAGCAATTGCTCGCAGGCCTTTTCGAAGGTGTGTGGCTTGCCCAGAATCTGTTCGCCCAGCACGGCAACCTGGTCGGAGCCGATGATAAGATGCCCCGGATGGCTGGCAGCCAATGCCTCGGCCTTGTGCCTGGCCAGGCGCTTGACCAGCTCTGGGGCGGGCTCTTCGCCGATGCGCTGTTCGTCGATATCGGGCGCTGCCCAGGCAAAGGGCAGTTGCAGTCGCGCCAGCAATTCGCGCCGGTAGGGTGAGCTGGAAGCCAGTAACAAGGGCAGCATGATGAACTCCTGAGCAGGTGCGCCGATTCTAACATGTTGAACGGGGCCGAATTTCCTTTGACAGGGGCGGGGGGCATCCCTAGAATGCTGCGCCTATGTTGAATGACCCGATTCCACCTCACGTTGACCCGCGCAAATTGGCCGATCGTGGTGTTTCTCTCGAAGGAACGCTGCTACTCGCCGATTTGGAGAGACTCTGCGACCCGCTTTCCGACGATGTCGGTACGGTGCAGGCTAAATTCGATTTTGAGCGAGACGAACAGAAAACCGTGGTTATCCACAGTGCTCTGACCGTCGAGGTCAAGATGGTTTGCCAGCGTTGTCTTGAGCTGGTCACCCTGCCGATCCACAGCGAATCTACATATGCTGTGGTGAAAGAGGGTGCGAATACCCAGTCGTTACCGAAAGGTTATGACGTGCTGGAACTGGGCGAAGATCCTTTGGATCTGCAAGCATTGGTCGAGGAAGAGCTTCTGCTCGCCTTGCCCATCGTGCCTGCTCATCATCCGGAAGAATGCCAGCAGCCGGCGGGCGCCGATGAGCCCGAACCGAGCAAGGACGAGGTAACGCGGTCCAACCCGTTCAGTGTATTGGCGCAGTTAAAGCGTGACCCAAACGTTTAGGAGTTAATCAATTATGGCTGTTCAGCAGAACAAAAAATCCCGCTCTGCCCGTGACATGCGCCGTTCGCACGACGCTCTCTCGGAAAACGCTCTGTCCGTAGAGAAAACCACTGGTGAAGTGCACCTGCGTCACCACGTATCGCCAGAAGGCGTATACCGTGGTCGCAAAGTGATCGACAAGGGCGCTGACGAGTAATCCTTGTCCGCTCAGATCGCGATTGACGCAATGGGCGGGGACTTCGGTCCCCGCAGCATTGTTCAGGCCAGCATTGCTTGCCTGTCGGCTACTCCCTCGCTGCACCTGACCCTCGTCGGTCAACCCTCCCTCCTTGAAGATCTGATCGCTGGCCAGTCGGCAGCGGATCGCGCGCGCCTGCATATTGTGCCGGCCAGCGAAGTGATCGGCATGGACGAGCGGCCGTCCCAGGCGCTGCGTGGCAAGCCCGACTCGTCGATGCGCGTGGCCCTCGAACTATTGCGTGATGGCAAGGTGCAGGCCTGCGTGAGCGCCGGCAACACCGGCGCGCTGATGGCGTTGTCGCGCTATGTGCTCAAGACCCTGCCCGGCATCGATCGGCCGGCGATGGTGGCGGCCATACCGACCCAGACCGGCTATTGCCAGCTGCTTGATCTGGGGGCCAACGTCGACTGCAGCGCCGAGCACCTGTTCCAGTTCGCCGTGATGGGCTCGGTGGTGGCGCAAGCGCTGGGCATTTCCCGGCCGCGCGTGGCGTTGCTCAACATCGGTACCGAAGACATCAAGGGCAACCAGCAGGTCAAGCTGGCTGCGACGCTGCTGCAAAATGCCCGCGGCCTCAACTACATCGGCTTTGTCGAAGGCGATGGCCTGTACCGTGGCGAAGCGGATGTGGTGGTGTGCGACGGCTTTGTCGGCAATATCCTGCTCAAGTCCAGCGAAGGCTTGGCCACCATGATCGGTGGGCGCATCGAGGCGCTGTTCAAGCGTGGCCTGATGGCGCGGGCGGTAGGTGCCCTGGCGATGCCGCTGCTCAGTCGCCTGAAGGCCGACCTTGCGCCGGCGCGCCACAATGGCGCGAGTTTTCTCGGCCTGCAGGGCATCGTTATCAAGAGTCATGGCTCGGCGGGTGTGCAGGGTTTCCAGAGCGCGATACAGCGGGCGCTGATCGAGATCCAGGAGAACCTGCCGCAGCGCTTGCACGGCCGTCTGGAGGATCTGCTGCCTTAGGCATCGGCACAACGACGTGCATAAATGTGACCGCTTGGTTCTCGTTACCATCCAATTGTCAGTTTTCTCGCGCTCAGCCCCGGCTGGGCGCTATTTTCGACGACAAGATCATTAGGGGCTTGTTCAATGTCTGCATCCCTCGCATTCGTCTTTCCTGGCCAAGGTTCGCAGTCGCTCGGCATGCTTGCCGAGCTGGGCGCCCAGTACCCGCTGGTCATCGATACCTTCCGTGAGGCCTCCGAGGCTCTCGGTTACGACCTGTGGGCACTGACCCAGCAGGGCCCGGAAGAACAACTCAACCAGACGGACAAAACCCAGCCGGCCATCCTGACCGCCTCGATCGCCCTGTGGCGCCTGTGGCTGGCCGAAGGTGGCGCGCGCCCTGCATTCGTTTCCGGGCACAGCCTGGGTGAATACAGTGCGCTGGTGGCTGCCGGCAGCCTGAGCCTGGGTGACGCGGTCAAGCTGGTCAAGCGTCGCGGCGAGCTCATGCAGGAGGCCGTGCCGGCCGGGCAGGGCGCCATGGCTGCGATTCTGGGCCTGGATGACGCCGTGGTCGTGGACCTGTGTGCTCAGGCCGCGCAGGGTGAGGTGGTCAGTGCGGTCAACTTCAACTCCCCGGGCCAGGTTGTCATTGCCGGTGCCAAGGCTGCTGTAGAGCGCGCCATGGAAGCCTGCAAGGCCGCCGGCGCCAAACGTGCGCTGCCGCTGCCGGTCAGCGTGCCGTCGCACTGCGAGCTGATGCGCCCGGCCGCCGAGCGGTTTGCCGAATCGGTGAACGCCATCGACTGGCAGGCCCCGCAGATCCCGCTGGTGCAGAACGTCAGTGCGGGCGTGGCTGGCGATCTCGATACCCTCAAACGCGACCTGCTGGAGCAGCTGTACAAGCCGGTACGCTGGGTCGAATGCGTGCAGACCCTGGCTGCCAATGGCGCGGTGCAACTGGTCGAGTGCGGCCCCGGCAAAGTGCTGGCCGGCTTGAACAAGCGCTGCGCCGACGGCGTGAACACCTTCAACCTCAATACCCCGGATGCTTTCGCCGCCACCCGTGCGGCGCTGGCCTGATTTAGGAGAAACTTGCATGAGCCTGCAAGGTAAAGTTGCACTGGTCACCGGCGCCAGCCGTGGCATTGGCCAGGCGATCGCCCTGGAACTGGGGCGTCTGGGCGCCACCGTCATCGGTACCGCCACGTCCGCCTCCGGCGCCGAGCGTATTGCCGCGACCCTCAAGGAGCACGGCATCGCCGGTACCGGGCTGGAGCTGAACGTGACCAGCGACGAGTCGGTCACCGCTACCCTGGCATCTATCCAGGTGCAGTTCGGTGCGCCGACCATCCTGGTCAACAACGCCGGCATCACCCGCGACAACCTGATGCTGCGCATGAAAGACGACGAGTGGTTCGACGTCATCGATACCAACCTCAACAGCCTCTACCGTCTGTCCAAGGGCGTGCTGCGCGGCATGACCAAGGCGCGCTGGGGTCGTATCATCAGCATCGGTTCGGTCGTTGGGGCCATGGGTAACGTCGGCCAGGTCAACTACGCCGCCGCCAAGGCCGGCCTGGAAGGCTTCAGCCGCGCCCTGGCGCGTGAAGTCGGCTCCCGTGCGATCACCGTGAACTCGGTAGCGCCGGGTTTCATCGATACCGACATGACCCGCGAACTGCCAGAGGCACAGCGTGAAGCGCTGCAAAACCAGATTCCGCTGGGTCGTCTGGGCCAGGTCGACGAAATCGCGAAAGTGGTTGCGTTCCTGGCCTCTGACGGCGCAGCTTACGTGACCGGTGCGACTGTCCCGGTCAACGGCGGGATGTACATGTAGTTAAATGTGACGGATTGCTTCAAAAAAATGTCATACGAGCTGTCTAAAATCCGTTATAAAGCTGCAACCAAATTCTAGGCGGCAGGTGGGTGTGAAGTTCGAGGGATGCATTACGCTTGAAAAGCGGGCGTCTTTCTATAAACTTACACACCGGCCAGCTGCCTGACATATATCCATTAGGAGTGAAAACTAGGTATGAGCACCATCGAAGAACGCGTCAAGAAAATCGTCGCCGAGCAACTGGGCGTTAAAGAAGAAGAAGTGGTCAACACCGCTTCCTTCGTAGAAGATCTGGGTGCCGATTCCCTTGACACCGTTGAGCTGGTGATGGCTCTGGAAGAGGAATTCGAGACCGAAATCCCTGACGAAGAAGCCGAGAAGATCACTACTGTTCAAGCAGCCATCGACTACGTCACCAGCCACCAGGCTTAAGACTTTGTAGTCGTCGCTTCTTGTCATGGAAAAACCGCACTGCCGTTACTGGCGTGCGGTTTTTTCTTTGCATGAGATGTAGACCATAGAATAAGGAGAGTGCTGTGTCGCGTAGACGCGTCGTGGTCACCGGTATGGGTATGCTGTCGCCACTGGGCACGGATGTGCCAAGCAGTTGGCAAGGCATTCTGGCTGGCCGCAGTGGCATAGGTCTGATCGAGCATACTGACCTGTCTGCCTACTCCACCCGTTTTGGCGGCTCGGTAAAGGGCTTTGAAGTCGAGCAGTACCTGTCGGTCAAGGAAGCCCGCAAGCTCGATCTGTTCATTCAATACGGCCTGGCGGCCGGGTTCCAGGCGGTGCGCAATGCCGGGCTGGAAGTCACCGATGCCAACCGTGAGCGTATCGGCGTGGCCATGGGTTCGGGCATCGGCGGCCTGACCAATATCGAAGAAACCAGCCGGACCTTGCACGAGCAAGGCCCGCGGCGCATTTCGCCGTTCTTCGTGCCAGGCTCGATCATCAACATGATTTCCGGTTTCCTGTCGATCCACCTGGGTGTACAGGGGCCCAACTACGCCATTGCCACTGCCTGCACCACGGGCACGCACTGCATCGGCATGGCGGCGCGCAATATCGCCTACGGCGAAGCCGACGTGATGATCGCCGGTGGCGCAGAGATGGCGGCCTGTGGCCTGGGTATGGGCGGTTTTGGCGCTTCGCGTGCGCTGTCGACGCGCAACGACGAGCCAACCCGTGCCAGCCGGCCGTGGGACAAGGGCCGTGACGGTTTCGTGCTGTCCGACGGTGCCGGTGCGCTGGTGCTCGAAGAGCTCGAGCACGCCAAGGCGCGCGGTGCGACCATCTATGTCGAACTGGTTGGTTTTGGCATGAGCGGCGACGCCTACCACATGACTTCGCCACCCGACAACGGTGCCGGTGCGGCCCGCTGCATGGCCAACGCCTTGCGCGATGCGGGCGTGAACCCCAGCGAAGTCGGCTACATCAACGCCCACGGTACCTCGACGCCTGCCGGCGACCTGGCCGAAGTGGCAGCGATCAAGTCGGTGTTCGGCGAGCACGCCTACAAGCTGGCCGTGAGCTCGACCAAGTCGATGACCGGTCACCTGCTGGGGGCTGCCGGCGCGGTAGAGGCGATTTTCAGCGTGCTGTCCATCAATGGGCAAGTGGCGCCGCCGACCATCAACCTCGATGAGCCGGATGAAGGCTGCGACCTGGACTTGGTGCCGCACCAGCCGCGCAACATGCCGATCGAGGTCGTGCTGTCGAACTCCTTCGGTTTTGGCGGTACCAATGGCTCGCTGGTGTTCCGCCGGTTCGCCGAGTGATGCACAGCTGGGTCGATGGCCTGCCGGCTGACGCCCTGACGTTGGGCAGCCGCGGGCTGGCCTATGGCGATGGTCTGTTCGAGACCATCGCCGTGCGGGCCGGGCAGCCCTCGCTGCTGACGTATCACCTCGACCGCCTGGCGCTGGGTTGCCAGCGCCTGGCGATCGACGCCGATCACCCACTCATCCGCGACGAGGTATGCCGTTATGCCGGCTTGCTGGGTGATGGCGTGCTCAAGCTCATTCTCACCCGTGGCGACAGTCAGCGCGGCTATGCCCCGGCTGCCGGTGCACCGCCGCGTCGCATTCTTCAGGCCAGCCCCGCCGCCAGCTACCCGCCGCAGAACGCCGAGCAGGGGGTAAGGCTGTTTGCCTGCCAGACCCGCCTGGCCGAGCAACCCTTGCTTGCCGGGCTCAAGCACCTCAATCGCCTGGAGCAGGTACTGGCACGGGCCGAGTGGCAGGGCGCCGAGTACGCTGAAGGTTTGATGCGTGATGTATCCGGGCGCGTGATCGAAGGTGTCTACAGCAACCTGTTCGTGGTGCGCGATGGCGTGCTGTACACCGCCGACCTGGCGCGTTGCGGCGTGGCCGGGGTAATGCGCGCTGCCTTGCTGGACGAGGCGCCGCGCCACGGTATCACGGCCCGTGTGGTCGACCTGGCGCTGGCCGATCTCGAGCAGGCCGACGAAGTGTTGCTGTGCAACAGCGTGTATGGCGTATGGCCGGTGCGTGCATTTGCATCGCTGAACTGGTCGCCGGGGCCGCTCACCCGTAAACTGCAGGCCATTGCCCGTACGCTACTGGATGCCTGATTCGTGAGACGTAAATTGTTGGTGCTGCTGGAGACCGGGTTGATCCTGGCTGGCCTGCTATTGGGCTTCTCGGCCTGGAAGGTGCACTCGGCGCTGGAGCAGCCGCTGCACCTGACCGGCGAGCGGTTGCTCGATGTTCCTACCGGCACCACGCCCAACCGCATGTTCTACCGCATGCAGCAGGACGGCGTGATTCGCGACGCCTTCTGGCTGCGCCTTTACTGGCGCTTCAACATGCCGAGCGTGGCTTTGCATACCGGCGAGTACCGCATGACCCCCGGCATGAACGTGCGCGACCTGTTCGAGGCGTGGCGGCGTGGTGACGTGGTGCAGTACAGCCTGACCCTGGTCGAGGGCTGGAATTTCCGCCAGGTGCGCTCGGCACTGGCCAGACATGAAAAGATCCGCCAGACCCTGGATGGCCTGAGCGACAGCGAGGTCATGGACAAGCTCGGGCACCCGGGCGTGTTCCCCGAGGGGCGCTTCTTCCCTGATACCTATCGGTTCGTGCGCGGCATGAGCGATGTCGAGTTCCTGCAGCAGGCGTACGCGCGCCTGGAGGAGGTGCTGGCCAAGGAGTGGAACGAGCGCTCCCCGGCTGCGCCCTATCGCGACCCTTACCAGGCGCTGATCATGGCCTCGCTGGTCGAGAAGGAAACCGGCGTGCCACAGGAGCGTGGTCAGATCGCCGGCGTCTTCGTGCGTCGCCTGCAGATCGGCATGCTGCTGCAGACCGACCCTACCGTGATCTATGGCATGGGCGAACGCTACAACGGCAAGATCACCCGCGCCGACCTGCGTGAGCCCACGCCCTACAACACCTACGTGATCGCCGGCTTGCCGCCGACGCCGATTGCCATGGTCGGGCGTGAAGCCATTCACGCGGCCTTGAACCCGGAGCCGGGCAGCAGCCTGTACTTCGTCGCGCGGGGCGATGGCAGCCATGTGTTCTCCGACGACCTGGGGGCGCACAATTCTGCCGTGCGCGAGTACCAGATCAAGCGGCGTGCCGACTACCGTTCAAGCCCGGCGCCAAGCGCCGGCGACACCCCGAACGAGGTTCCTGCATCCGAGGCGCCCCAGGCTGCACCGCGGCCTGCCGAGCCCTCGGTGCAGCCGGATGTTCCCCCGGCCAGCGAACCTACCCCGCAATGACCCTGATTAAGGACTGCCTGTGAGCGGCTTGTTTATCACCCTGGAAGGTCCCGAAGGCGCGGGCAAGAGCACCAATCGCGAGTACCTGGCCGAGCACCTGCGCGCCCACGGGCTGGATGTGGTGCTGACCCGCGAGCCGGGCGGCACCCCGCTGGCCGAGCGCATCCGCGAACTGTTGCTGGCCCCCAGCGATGAGACGATGGATGCCGACACCGAGCTGTTGCTGGTGTTCGCCGCGCGCGCCCAGCACCTGGCCCAGGTGATCCGCCCGGCGCTTGCGCGGGGCGCCATCGTCCTGTGCGACCGTTTCACCGATGCCACCTATGCCTACCAGGGCGGTGGCCGCGGGCTGTCGGTCGAGCGCATTGCCACCCTTGAAACCTTCGTCCAGGGCGACCTGCGCCCCGACCTGACCCTGGTGTTCGACCTGCCGGTGGAGGTCGGCCTTTCGCGCGCAGCGGCGCGCGGGCGGCTGGATCGCTTCGAGCAGGAAGGCCAGGCGTTTTTCCAGGCTGTTCGCCAGGCCTACCTGGCCCGCGCAGCCGCCGACCCGGCGCGCTATCACCTGGTCGATGCCGCGCAACCGCTGGCCCGGGTTCAACTCGCCCTGGATGCGTTGCTGCCGCAGATCCTGGAGCGTTGCCGTGGCTGAGGCCTACCCGTGGCAGGCGACGCTCTGGCAGCAACTGGCCGGGCGCACACAGCATGCCCATGCGTACCTGTTGCACGGCCCGCAAGGCATCGGCAAGCGGGCGCTGGCCGAGCGCCTGATGGCGTTTCTGCTGTGCCGCCAGCCCGAGGGGCTTGAGGCGTGCGGGCACTGCAAGTCGTGCCAGTTACTGAAGGCGGGCAGTCACCCGGACAACTACATCCTGGAGCCTGAAGAGGCCGACAAGCCGATCAAGGTCGACCAGGTGCGCGACCTGGTCAGCTTCGTGGTGCAGACCGCGCAGATGGGTGGACGCAAGGTGATTCTCATCGAGCCGGTCGAGGCAATGAACATCAACGCTGCCAACGCCTTGCTCAAGAGCCTCGAAGAGCCTTCGGGCGATACCGTGCTGTTGCTGGTCAGTCACCAGCCCAGCCGGTTGCTGCCGACCATCAGGAGCCGTTGCCAGCAACAGGCCTGCCCGTTGCCAAGTCAGGCGCAGAGCGAGGCGTGGCTGGCAGCCGCGTTACCCGACAGTGACGAGGCCGAGCGCCACGAACTGCTGAGCCTTGCAGCAGGTTCGCCACTGCTGGCTGTCAGCCTGCAGGCCCAAGGTGTGCGCGAGCAGCGCGCGCAGGTGGTCGAGGGGGTCAAGAAGCTGCTCAAGCAGCAGCAGTCCGCGACCCAGTTGGCCGAAGGCTGGAACAGCATCCCGCTGTTGTTGCTGTTCGACTGGTTCTGCGACTGGTCCAACCTGATCCTGCGCTATCAGCTGACCCAGGACGAAGAGGGCCTGGGGCTGGCCGACATGCGCAAGGTCGTGCAGTACCTTGCCCAGAAAAGCCCGCAGGGCAAGGTGCTGGATATCCAGGACTGGATTCTTGTGCAGCGCCAGAAGGTGTTGAACAAGGCCAACCTCAACCGCGTGCTGTTGCTCGAAGCGTTGCTGGCCTCCTGGGCCCTGTTGCCGGGTCAGCGTTGAGCTGGCCTTTCGATCCTCCATTTTCAGTGTTGTCATTACGCCCATGCTTGTAGATTCCCATTGCCACCTCGACCGTCTCGACCTCGCCGCCCATGGTGGCTCCCTGGATGCCGCGCTGGATGCCGCGCGGGCACGGGGTGTCGGGCATTTCCTGTGCATCGGCGTAAGTGCCGACAATGCGGCCCAGGTCAGGGCGCTGGCAGCGCGCTACCCTGATGTGGACTGCTCGGTCGGCATTCACCCGCTGGACCTGGCGCCAGGCGAAGCGCCGGCGCTGGACTGGCTGCTCGGCGAACTGAACCACCCCGAGGTGGTGGCCATTGGTGAGACCGGGCTGGACTATCACTACGAGCCCGAGGCTGCACAGTTGCAACAGGCGTCGTTTCGCCTGCACCTGGAGGCGGCCAGGCTCACCGGCAAGCCGGTGGTCATCCACACCCGTGCGGCGCGCGCCGATACCCTGACCCTGCTGCGCGAGGCGGCATTGCCGCAGGCAGGCGTGCTGCACTGCTTCACCGAAGACTGGGAGATGGCCAAGGCAGCGCTGGACCTGGGGTATTACATTTCGTTGTCGGGGATTGTCACGTTCCGCAATGCCGACGCGTTGCGTGATGTGGCGCGGCAGGTGCCGGCAGATCGTTTGCTGGTAGAGACCGACTCACCGTACCTGGCGCCGATTCCGCACCGCGGCAAGCCGAACTTGCCGGAGTATGTGCGTGACGTGGCGGAGTTCATCGCGTTGGTGCGGGGGGAGCGTTACGAGCAGCTGGCGCAACAGACCACCGAGAACTTCAGGCGTCTGTTCCCCCTGGCACGGGTGCGGGTGGCCTGACCCCGCTGCGCGGGCGCCGTGGCGGTCGCGCGGGCAAAAAAAAACCCGGGTTCTGGGGGGGAATCCGGGTTAAGACCATTAGGAGTAAAACAAAGGCGAGCGGTCCGTGTTCACCCTTATCGGCGCGTCACTTGGGGGGATGCGTCGCGCCAACACCTCAAGTATTGGTCAGGTTCGCCGCGATTCCACCAAGGGTTGATCGTTTTTTAAACAGATTTGGAATACGTGCGGCCCTGCTGAGCACGCATTGCTCTGCCGTGCGCCTGACCGCCTGGATTGCACGTCTGGGGCAGGGGGAAGGGGAGGTCCGCTTCGGGCAACCGGGTCGCCGGCCTGTTCAAACTCATCAAGAAACATAGGCATGCGCGGATGATCCGTGCATTTTTGCGCAAGTTAGGCATAATAACGGGCTTCGATTTTGATCCAGTCCTTCTTATGCAGAAAGAACCTCGTAAGGTCCGTGAGTTTCGTCGCCGAGAGCAAGAGATTCTCGATACCGCGCTCAAGCTGTTTCTCGAACAGGGTGAAGACAGTGTCACCGTCGAGATGATCGCTGACGCCGTGGGTATCGGCAAAGGCACGATCTACAAGCACTTCAAGTCCAAGGCGGAGATCTACCTGCGCCTGATGCTCGACTACGAGCGCGATTTGAACGAACTGCTGCACTCTGCCGATGTGGATCGCGACAAGGAGGCCCTGTCGCGTGCCTACTTCGAATTCCGCATGCGCGACCCGCAGCGCTACCGCCTGTTCGACCGCCTCGAAGAGAAGGTGGTCAAAGGCAACCAGGTGCCGGAAATGGTCGAGGAGCTGCACAAGATCCGTGCCTCAAACTTCGAGCGCCTGACCCTGCTGATCAAGGGGCGCATCACCGAGGGCAAGCTCGAGGACGTGCCGCCGTATTTCCACTACTGCGCAGCCTGGGCCCTGGTGCATGGCGCGGTGGCACTGTATCACTCGCCGTTCTGGAGCAATGTGCTGGAGGACCAGGAAGGCTTCTTCCAGTTCCTCATGGACATTGGCGTGCGCATGGGCAACAAGCGCAAGCGCGACCCGGAGCCATCTGGCAGCTGAATGCTCGCTGGCGCCGTGCAGGCATATACTCAGGTAAGAGGCTTGCAAAAAACTGATTTCTGAGTCAGGTTTTGCAGGCCCGATTCACACTTGCCGGAGTGCTCCATGATCGTCGACCGTCAAGGCAGACGTTTTCGCAACCTGCGCGTCAGCCTCACCGCGGCGTGCAACTATGCCTGCACCTATTGCGTGCCGGACGGCAAGCGTCTGGTCGCAGCGCAGGATGAGCTCTCGGCCCAGGCCATGGTGCGTGGGGTGGCCTGGCTGATCGAAGCTGCCGGTATCGAGCGCCTGCGTATCACCGGTGGCGAACCCCTGGTCAGTCCCAAGCTCGAAGCCTTCCTGGCTGGCGTGTCGGTGCTCGGCCTCGATGACATCGCCCTGACCACCAATGGCCAGTTGCTCGCGCGCAAGCTGCCATTGCTGCTGGATGCCGGCATCCGGCGCCTGAACGTCTCCCTTGATACCCTCGACGCCGATGCCTTCCGCGGGATCTCCCGTGGCGGGGATCTGGCCAGCGTGCTCGATGGCATGCACAAGGCCAGCGACGCCGGCATGAAGATCAAGGTGAACATGGTGCCACTGCGCGGGCGCAACCTCGATCAGGTGCTGCCGCTGCTCGACTACTGCCTGGCCCGTGGCTATGAACTGCGCTTTATCGAACTGATGCGCATGGGGCACCTGGCCAGCGACCACAACGCTTTCCTGCAGCAGTTCGTGAGCCTGGAGCAGTTGCTGCAACTGATCGGCGAGCATCACGAGTACGCCCAGGCCGATGCGCCAGTGGACGCCACTGCATTGCGCTACCGGGTGCCGGGGCAAGGCCACTTCGGCGTGATCGCCAACGAAAGCGTGCCGTTCTGCCGAACCTGCTCGCGCCTGCGTCTGTCTTCTACCGGGTGGCTGCATGGCTGCCTGTCGTCGAGCAACAGGCATTTCATCGGTGATCTGCTCGACAAGCCGCGCCACCAGGCGTTGCCGGCCTTGCAGGGCATGTTGATGAAGGCCCTGGGGGACAAGCAGGCCGTGGCATTTTCAGGCGGTGCCACGGTGATGAAGATCATCGGCGGTTGAGCCATACCCTCCAGCTGGCGCAAAACCTGCATCTGGCGGCTGTTCGCCGGTTTTCCGTCACCGGCTTCTGGAGGAAAGATGCGTAGCCTGGTTCTGCTGCTGGCGCTGATGGCGCTGGGTGGCTGCATGAATGTGAGCGATATGGGCGAAGGTGTGCGCTACCACATGAGCGACGCCGGCCTGCTCGACCATAGCGAAACCCGCCGTTCGTTGTCGGTGCGCCTGCAGCCCGACTCGTTCGTCTTCATCGGTCAGGGCGTGTTCGTGCCGCCGGGCAATGCCTATCCGCGGCCCAACGTGGTGGCCGAGGAAGCCTTCAAGGCCTTTGTCGAGTACTTCCCGCTGGTGCGACGTGCCGAGGGTCCGCTGGGGCTGGAGGATGCCTTGTCCCAGGCGCGCGACGTGGGCGCGCATTACCTGCTGTATGCGCGTTTTGCCAAGGCCGACAACCGTATCGGCAATGGTGACGAGTGGTACGACGAGCAGGCGGTGGACCGCCTGGGTGTCGACACCGGAAGAATTCAGCTGATGTTGATCGAAACCAGTACCCGCTATCTGATCGATACCGTGAGCATCCGCAGCCGTGGCGGTTTGCTGACGTTCCACGACAATCAGCCGCAGGATTTGATTGCGGCACCGCTTGAGGATTACGCTCGCAGTTTGTTGGGCATGAGCCGCTGAGGAGCAGATGATGGTGGATACCGGCAAGGCCAATGACCTGTTGGCGCAACTCCCGAAGGTCGGCAAAGGCCCGGCGCCGGTCCACCTGTGGAATCCGGACTTCTGCGGCGACATCGACATGCGAATCGCCCGCGACGGTACCTGGTACTACCTGGGCACCCCGATTGGTCGCAAGCCGATGGTGCGTCTGTTCTCCACCATCATCCGTCGCGACGGGGATGACTACTTTCTGGTCACGCCTGTGGAAAAGGTCGGAATCCAGGTCGATGATGCGCCGTTCGTGGCGGTGCTCATGGACGTGCAGGGCAGTGGTGAGCAGCAGGTGCTGCGCTTCACCAGTAATGTGGAGGATGTGGTCGAGGCCGGGCCCGAGCACTCGCTGCGTTTCGTGATCGACCCGCTGACACAGGAGCCTTCGCCTTACGTGCACATGCGCAGCAACCTCGAGGCGCTGATCCATCGCAGCGTGTTTTACCAGCTGGTAGAGCTGGCTGTAACACGTGACATCGATGGGCAGCCATGGCTGGGCGTATGGAGTGCGGGGCAGTTCTTTCCAATCGGGCAGCAATAGCCTGTCGCAGCCTGTATCGCCAGGCAGCCCTGGCCCGGGCTGAAGACCAAAACGAAAAAACCCGCCAAAAGGCGGGTTTTTCGAGTATTTCAGAGGCTGTGCAAGCACGCTCTGAAATGATGTTTGGCTCCGCGACCAGGACTCGAACCTGGGACCCAATGATTAACAGTCATTTGCTCTACCGACTGAGCTATCGCGGAATCTGGGGCGTATCTTACTGATTGCTAAGGGGAAGTCAAGCTCCCCCTGAGCAATCAGGTGTTACAGGACCTCGACGATCGCCTTGGTCACCACGTGAATGTTGTTCTGGTTCAACGAGGCGACGCAGATACGACCGGTATCCAGAGCATAGATCGCATGCTCGTCCTTCAGGCGTGCCACCTGCTCGACGGTCAGGCCCGAGTAGGAGAACATGCCGCACTGGCGCCCGACGAAGCTGAAGTCCTGCTGTGCGCCGTACTGGGCCAGCAGCTCGACCATCTGCTTGCGCATGCCGTGGATGCGCTGGCGCATCTCGGCCAGTTCCGCTTCCCACATTGCGCGCAGCTCGGGGCTGTTGAGCACGGTGGCGACAATGGTGGCGCCGTGGGTCGGCGGGTTGGAGTAGTTGGTGCGGATCACGCGCTTGACCTGCGACAGCACGCGAGTGGCCTCTTCCTTGGACTCGGTGACGATCGACAGGGCGCCGACGCGCTCGCCGTACAGCGAAAACGACTTGGAGAACGAGCTGGAGACGAAGAAGTCCAGGCCCGATTCGGCGAACAGGCGCACGGCAGCGGCGTCTTCGGCGATGCCCTGGCCAAAGCCCTGGTAGGCCATGTCCAGGAACGGGATGTGACCCTTGGCCTTGACCACCTCGAGCACGTTGTTCCAGTCGGCCGGGGTCAGGTCGACGCCGGTCGGGTTGTGGCAGCAGGCGTGCAGTACCACGATCGAGCCGGCCGGCAGCGCGTTGAGGTCCTCGAGCATGCCGGCACGGTTGACGTCATGGGTGGCGGCGTCGTAGTAGCGGTAGTTCTTGACCGGGAAACCGGCGGTTTCGAACAGGGCGCGGTGGTTTTCCCAGCTCGGGTCGCTGATTGCGACAGTGGCATTGGGCGACAGCTGCTTGAGGAAGTCAGCGCCGATCTTCAAGGCGCCGGTACCACCGACGGACTGGGTGGTGACCACACGGCCGGCGGCCAGCAGGGGCGAATCGGCACCGAAGAGCAGCTTCTGCACGGCCTGGTCGTAGGCCACGATGCCGTCGATCGGCAGGTAGCCGCGGGAGGCGTGCTGGGCGGCGCGTTGGGTTTCGGCTTCGATGACTGCACGCAGCAGTGGGATACGCCCTTCTTCGTTGCAGTAAACACCAACGCCCAGGTTCACCTTGTGGGTGCGGGTATCGGCATTGAACGCTTCGTTGAGGCCCAGGATAGGGTCGCGGGGTGCCAGCTCGACAGCGGAAAACAGGCTCATTTTTACCTTGGCTCTGAATGGAGAGTGATAGAGGTCGCACGCTCCAGCCGAATGCACTGAAGCGGTGCACAAACGGGGAGTCAGTATAGTGATACCCATCGGTCACGGCGACAGTCTGTCGCAGCTTTTACTGCTGTTTTCGCGAATATTTTTCGACCGTCAGTCGCTTGCGCCGGTCAATACTGTGAAACAGGCCGTGGTTTGCCTTGAAACTGGCGCCGGGCACCACCAATTGGGTATAAGTACTGTCTATAAATACAGTTGCCTGTATCCGTTCATTTCCAGGGGTTCACCATGTCCGAGTTTCAACTCGTCACCCGTTTCCAGCCGGCGGGTGATCAGCCCGAAGCCATTCGCCTGATGGTCGAGGGGATCGAGGCCGGGCTGGCGCACCAGACCCTGCTCGGGGTGACGGGTTCGGGCAAGACCTTCAGCATCGCCAACGTGATTGCCCAGGTGCAGCGCCCGACCCTGGTACTGGCGCCGAACAAGACCCTGGCCGCCCAGTTGTATGGCGAGTTCAAGTCATTCTTCCCGAACAACGCGGTGGAGTATTTCGTTTCCTACTACGACTACTACCAGCCCGAAGCCTACGTGCCGTCCTCCGACACCTTCATCGAGAAGGACGCCTCGATCAACGACCATATCGAGCAGATGCGCCTGTCGGCGACCAAGGCGCTGCTGGAGCGGCGTGACGCGATCATCGTCACCACGGTGTCGTGCATCTATGGTCTGGGCAGCCCGGAAACCTACCTGAAGATGGTGCTGCACGTGGACCGTGGCGACAAGCTCGACCAGCGGGCCTTGCTGCGCCGTCTGGCCGACCTGCAGTACACCCGCAACGACATGGACTTTGCCCGCGCCACCTTCCGTGTGCGCGGCGACGTGATCGACATCTTCCCGGCCGAATCGGACCTGGAGGCCATCCGCATCGAGCTGTTCGATGACGAGGTGGAGAACATCGCGGCCTTCGACCCGCTGACCGGCGAGGTGATCCGCAAGCTGCCGCGCTTCACCTTCTACCCCAAGAGCCACTACGTGACCCCGCGCGAAACCCTGCTCGAGGCCATGGACGGGATCAAGGCGGAGCTCAAGGAACGCCTGGAGTACCTGCACAAGCACAACAAGCTGGTCGAGGCCCAGCGCCTGGAGCAGCGCACCCGGTTCGACCTGGAGATGATCCTGGAGCTGGGCTACTGCAACGGCATCGAAAACTACTCGCGCTACCTGTCCGGGCGTCCGGCCGGCGCGCCGCCGCCGACCCTGTACGACTACCTGCCGCCGGATGCGTTGCTGGTGATCGACGAATCCCACGTCAGCGTTCCGCAGGTGGGGGCCATGTACAAGGGGGACCGCTCGCGCAAGGAAACCCTGGTGGAGTACGGCTTCCGCCTGCCTTCGGCGCTGGACAACCGGCCCATGCGCTTTGACGAATGGGAGTCGGTCAGCCCGCAGACCATCTTCGTCTCGGCCACGCCGGGCAACTACGAGGCCGAGCATGCCGGCCGTGTGGTGGAGCAGGTGGTGCGCCCGACCGGCCTGGTCGACCCCCAGGTGGAGGTGCGTCCGGCCACGACCCAGGTGGATGACCTGCTGTCGGAGATTCGCAAGCGTGTGGCGGTGGAAGAGCGGGTGCTGGTCACTACCCTGACCAAGCGCATGGCCGAAGACCTCAGCGACTACCTGGCCGATCACGATGTGCGGGTGCGCTACCTGCACTCGGACATCGATACCGTTGAGCGAGTCGAGATCATCCGCGACCTGCGCCTGGGCACCTTCGATGTGCTGGTGGGTATCAACCTGCTGCGCGAGGGCCTGGACATGCCCGAGGTCTCGCTGGTGGCGATTCTGGATGCGGACAAGGAGGGCTTCCTGCGTTCGGAGCGCTCGCTGATCCAGACCATCGGGCGCGCGGCGCGCAACCTCAACGGCCGCGCGATCCTGTACGCCGACAACATGACTGGCTCGATGGAGCGGGCGATCGGCGAAACCGAGCGTCGCCGCGACAAGCAGATGGCCTTCAACGAGGCCAACGGCATCGTGCCCAAGGGCGTGGTCAAGGACATCACCGACATCATGGAAGGCGCCAACGTGCCCGGCTCGCGCAGCAAGAAGCGCAAGGGCATGGCCAAGGCCGCCGAGGAGCGCGAGCGTTACGAGGCCGAGTTGCGTTCGCCTGGCGAGATCGCCAAGCGCATCAAGGCGCTGGAAGAGAAGATGTACCAGCTGGCGCGGGACCTGGAGTTCGAGGCTGCAGCGCAGATGCGCGACGAGATCGCGCAGTTGCGTGAGCGACTGCTCACGGTCTGACGGGCCTTTCGCGGGTCAAGCCCGCTCCCACAGGATCACATTGACGCCAAGGGCAATGGAGTACCTGCGGGAGCGGGCTTGCCAGCGAAGACTTCAACGCGGTCTAGTGCGCCTCACCCGCCTTCAACCCCTGCGGCAGCTTCTTCGTCAACAGCACCGCCACCATGCTGATTGCCAGCCCGATGCCGACAAAATGGAAGGCATCGTTGTACGCCATGATCATCGCCTGCTGATGGGTGATCTCGCTCATTCTGGCCAGTGCTGCCCCTTCGCTGCCCAGCTTCTCGGTCAGCAAGGTCAGCCGCTCGGCCACTGCGGCATTGGTCGGTACCACCGCCTCGCGCAGGTAGTCGAAATACACCTTGGTGCGCGCATCCAGCAGCGTGGCCAGCAGCGCAATGCCGATGGCCCCGCCCAGGTTGCGCAGGATGTTGAACAGGCTCGACGCCGAGCCTGCGTCCTGCGGCTGGATATAGGCCGTGGCAATCAGCGAGATGGTCACCATGATCATCGGCTGCCCCAGCGCACGGATGATCTGGATATGGTTGAACTGGGTGCCGGCAAAGTCCGGGTTCAATACCCCCGAGCTGAAACTCGCCAGCCCGAACAGCCCGAAGCCGATGGTGCAGAGGATCTTCGGCGAAATCACCTTCATCAGTTGCGGCACCAGCGGGATCAGGAACAGCTGCGGCACCCCCATCCACATGATCACTTCGCCGATCTGCAGGGCGTTGTAGTTCTGGATCTGCGCCAGGTACAGCGGCAGCAGGTAGATCGAACCGTACAACCCCACGCCCATGCCCAGGCTGGCAATGCTCGACACCCCGAAATTGCGGTTCTGCAGGATGCGCAGGTTGATCAGCGGGTTGGGTTTCGAGAACTGCACGATCACGAAGGTAATGAGGCTGACCAGGGCAATGCTGCCCAGGGTGACGATCAGCCCCGACTCGAGCCAGTCCTTGCGATGCCCCTCCTCAAGAAACACCTGCAGGCAGCCAAGCCCGACGCCCAGCGTCAGGATGCCGGTGTAATCGGTGCTTTTGAGCAGCTCCCAGTGCGCTTCCTTCTTCTCCAGGCCGTACAGCAAGCCGCCGATCATGATCAGGCCGGGCGGGATGTTGATGTAGAAGATGTATTCCCAGCCCCAGTTCTCGGTCAGCCAGCCGCCCAGGGTAGGGCCGATGGACGGGGCGAAGGTGGCGGTCATGGCGAACATCGCCATGCCCTTGGCGCGGTGATGCTCGGGCAGCTTGATCAGGGTCAGGGTGAAGGCCAGCGGGATCAGCGCGCCGCCGGTAAAACCCTGCAGGGCGCGGAACACGATCATGCTTTCCAGGTTCCAGGCCATCGAGCACAGCAGCGACGACACCAGAAAACCCGCCGACACCCACACTGCCAGGCGCCGCGCCGACAGCAGCTGCACCAGCCAGGCGGTCAGCGGGATCATGATGATCTCGGCCACCAGGTAGGAGGTGGAGATCCACGAGCCTTCTTCCAGGGTCGCCGACAGGGCGCCCTGGATGTCCTTGAGCGACGAGTTGGTGATCTGGATGTCGAGCACTGCCATGAACGCGCCGAGCATCACGCTCATCACTGCGATCCAGTCGCGCCGGCTGGGTTCGCCGGCGGGACGGATCAGTTGATCACCGGCCATCGGTACGGATATCGACGGTGGCGGTCACCGACATGCCCGGGCGGATCTTGCCGTGCAGCGGGTTGTCGGCGGCAAAGGTCAGCTTGACCGGAATGCGCTGCACGACCTTGGTGAAGTTGCCGGTGGCGTTGTCGGGTGGCAGCAGGCTGAACTGCGCGCCGGAAGCGGCGAACAGGCTGTCGACGCGGCCTTCGATCGGCGTGTCGGGGTAGCTGTCGAACACCAGCTCGGCACGCTGGCCGGGCTGCATCTTGCCGATCTGGGTTTCCTTGAAGTTGGCCTGCACCCAGATGTCCTGATCGGGCACGATCGACAGCAGGTAGGCGCCGGCCTGCACGTACTGGCCGTTGCGTGCCGCGCGCTGGCCGATCATGCCGCTGATCGGCGCGCGAATTTCACTGCGGCTCAGGTTCAGCTCGGCCTGGGCCAGGTCGGTGCGGGCGGTGGCGATCTGGGCGTCCAGGCGCTTGAGTTCGGCAGCCAGTGCGTTGACCTGCTGGCGTTGACCCTGCAGATCGGCCTGGGCCTTGCTCACCTGGGAGCGTGCCACGTTGCTTTCGGCCGACAGGGTGGTCACCCGTTCTTCCGAGACAAAGCCTGGCTTGCGCAGCGCCTGTGCACGGTTGAGGTCCAGCTGGGTACGCCCAAGCGTGGCCTGGTTGGCCGACACCTGTGCCTGGCCGGCGGCGATCAGGCTCGCCTGCTGCGTCAGGCGGCTGTCGGCTTGCAGGCGCTCGGCCTCGCGGGTGGCCAGGGTGGCGCGGGCGCGCTCCACTGCAAACTGGAAGTCGTTGCCTTCCAGGCGCACCAGCAGGTCGCCCTTGGCCACATGCTGGTTGTCCTCGACCAGCACCTGCTCGATGCGCGCGCCCAACTGGCTGGAAACCCGGGTGATCTCGCCCTGCACGTAGGCGTTGTCGGTGCTCTCGTAGAAGCGCCCCTTGAAGTACCAGTGGGCCAGAAAGCCCAGGCCGATGAGCAGAACCAGGGTCAGGAAAATCAGCAGGCGACGCTTGAGTTGGGCAGGCATGGGTACGATCGTTCCAAAAATGTAAGCAAATTTAACAAGGTTTGCCTTGGCAAACACAAGCGCCGATCGTGCCCATTGCTGGAGCCGGGTGGCCCCGTGCTGTTAACATCCAGCCTTTGTTTCACCTCTTGTTCGAGACTCTCATGACCACCGTTCGCACGCGTATCGCGCCTTCGCCGACTGGCGATCCCCATGTCGGCACCGCCTACATCGCCCTGTTCAACTACTGCTTCGCCAAGCAGCACGGTGGCGAATTCATCCTGCGTATCGAAGATACCGATCAGCTGCGCTCCACCCGCGAGTCCGAGCAGCAGATCTTCGATGCCCTGCGCTGGCTGGGTATCGAATGGAGCGAAGGCCCGGATGTCGGCGGCCCGCACGGCCCGTACCGCCAGAGCGAACGCGGCGAGATCTACAAGCAGTACGCCCAGCAACTGGTCGATCTGGGCCATGCCTTCCCGTGCTTCTGCACTGCCGAAGAACTGGACCAGATGCGTGCCGAGCAGATGGCCCGCGGCGAAACCCCGCGCTATGACGGGCGCGCCTTGCTGCTCTCGCCTGAAGAAGTGCAGCGTCGCCTGGCCGCCGGCGAGCCCCATGTGATCCGCATGAAAGTGCCGACCGAAGGCGTGTGCGTGGTACCGGACATGCTGCGCGGCGACGTCGAGATTCCGTGGGACCGCATGGACATGCAGGTACTGATGAAGACCGATGGCCTGCCGACCTACTTCCTGGCCAACGTGGTCGATGACCACCTGATGGGCATCACCCACGTATTGCGTGGCGAAGAGTGGCTGCCTTCGGCGCCCAAGCTGATCAAGCTGTACGAGTACTTCGGCTGGGAGCAGCCAACCCTGTGCTACATGCCGCTGCTGCGCAACCCCGACAAGAGCAAGCTGTCCAAGCGCAAGAACCCGACCTCGGTGACCTTCTACGAGCGCATGGGCTTCATGCCCGAAGCCATGCTCAACTACCTGGGCCGCATGGGTTGGTCGATGCCGGACGAGCGCGAGAAGTTCTCGCTGGCCGAAATGGTCGAGCACTTCGACCTGTCGCGTGTGTCGCTGGGCGGCCCGATCTTCGACATCGAGAAGCTGTCGTGGCTCAACGGCCAGTGGCTGCGTGAGCTGCCTGTCGCAGAGTTTGCCGCGCGCGTGCAGAAATGGGCGTTCAACAGCGACTACATGATGAAGATCGCGCCGCACGTGCAGGGCAGGGTAGAGACCTTCAGCCAGATTGCGCCGCTGGGTGGGTTCTTCTTCGAAGGTGCGCTCAAGCTCGACGCCAAGCTGTTCGAGCACAAGAAACTGTCGGCCGACCAGGTACGCCAGGTGATCCAGCTGATCCTGTGGAAGCTCGAGGGGCTGCGCCAGTGGGAGAAGGATCGCATCACCGGCTGCATCCAGGCGGTGGTCGAGGCGCTGGAGCTCAAGCTGCGTGACGCGATGCCGCTGATGTTCGCCGCGATTTCCGGCCAGGCCAGCTCGGTGTCGGTGCTCGATGCCATGGAGATCCTCGGGCCGGACCTGACCCGCTACCGCCTGCGCCAGGCGCTGGACCTGCTGGGTGGTGTGTCGAAGAAAGAAAACAAGGAATGGGAAAAGCTGTTGGGCACCATTGCCTGAGCATTTTTCCCGTAGGAGCCGGCCTTGCCGGCGAACAAAGCGCTGCGGTACCCGGTATTGCGCAGCGCCTGTTTCGCCGGCAAGGCCGGCTTCTGCAAGGGCGAGACCCCCGAGTTTGCGGGGGCTCTCCTGACCCAGGCCGGTAAGTGTTTGTTATCTCGGAAATTTCTTTTGGATTTTGTTGAAAATTTATTTGACAGGTCTTCAATCCGATCTTAATATGCGCCCCGTCCACAGCGATGAACGAAACGAAGCGCGAAGCACCCAGCCAAGCGATTCAGTTCAAAGCGACATTGTGGGGCTATAGCTCAGCTGGGAGAGCGCCTGCATGGCATGCAGGAGGTCAGCGGTTCGATCCCGCTTAGCTCCACCAAATTCCCTATCCGGAGTTGGTCATACAACTCAGGGTTCAACCGGGTTCCAGCAACCGGGTTGTGTGGTAAGAAGGTTCGTCCCCTTCGTCTAGTGGCCTAGGACACCGCCCTTTCACGGCGGTAACAGGGGTTCGAGTCCCCTAGGGGACGCCAGTTTTACACAAGTGATGTTGCAAGACATCGCTGGGCCGCGAGGCTAGAAATCTGGGGCTATAGCTCAGCTGGGAGAGCGCCTGCATGGCATGCAGGAGGTCAGCGGTTCGATCCCGCTTAGCTCCACCAATTTTGCCAGGGTTCGTGAAAGCGAGCCTGCACGAAGGTTACAAGTCCCCTTCGTCTAGTGGCCTAGGACACCGCCCTTTCACGGCGGTAACAGGGGTTCGAGTCCCCTAGGGGACGCCATTTTACCCGCTCTGCGGGATTTCAAGGCTCATTCGATTATTGAATGAGCCTTTTGTTTTTTCCCTCGAAAAAATCTCTTTCGCCCTTGGGCCGCAGGAGAAAGTGCTTGCCAATAAATATTATGAGCATAATATTAGATCCATAATATTTGGAGGCCTGCCATGCACGACAAAAAAGCCCAGACCCGCCAGCGCATTTTGGATGCGGCGCGCAGTGCGCTGATCCTTAACGGCCCGGCCGACCCCAGTGTGCAGCAGGTGATGGGCGCTGCGGGGCTCACCGTGGGTGGGTTCTATGCGCATTTCGAGAACAAGGATGCGCTGATGCTCGAAGCCTTTTGCCAGTTACTTGGCGAGCGCCGGGCCTTGCTGGCACAGGTCGACGCGTCGCTGGACGGGGAGGCGCGTCGTGCCCTGGTGGCGGCCTTCTACCTGTCGCGCAAACACCGCGATGCCGTCGACAGCGGCTGCCCGCTGCCCAGCTCTCTGGGCGAGATCAATCAGTTGCCGGCGACCTTTCGCGCGGTGCTGACCGAGCATATCGAGTTGATGATGGCCAACCTGGCCGACACCCCCGAAGACGCCGACAAAGTGCTGGCCGACCTGGCCCTGATGGTCGGCGGCCTGGCCCTGGCGCGAGCGCTGGGTACCAGCGAATTGTCCGACCGTGTGTTGCGTGCCGCCAAGTCCGCGGTGATCTGATCTGGAGCGACGTGATGAACAGCCTGAGCTGGATTCGTGGTATCAACGCCACTGTTGGACGCCTGGCACCCAATCGGGTGGCCGGGCAGATGCGCCAGGCCTTCATGAGCCCGCGCACCTTGCCGCCACGCGACTGGGAACTGCCGCTGCTGGCGCGTGCCGAGCGCATTACCCTGCGCTTTGGCCTGAGTGCGCTGCGCTGGGGGCAAGGCCCCACGGTGCTGCTGATGCACGGCTGGGAGGGGCGCCCCACCCAGTTCGCCCATCTGATCGAGGCCCTGGTGGCCGCCGGCTATTGTGCGGTGGCGCTCGAAGGGCCGGCCCACGGCCGCTCGCGTGGAAACAAGGCCAACGTGGTGTCGTTCGCCCACGCCTTGCTCGAGGCGGCCGGCGAGCTGGGCCCATTGCACGGGGTGGTCGGCCATTCCATGGGCGGTGCCAGTACGCTGCTGGCCCTGCAGTGGGGGCTGCGTACCGAGGTGGCGGTGAGCATCGCCGCGCCGGCGCGCCTGCTCGAGGTGCTGCGCGGCATGGCGCGGCACCTGGGGTTGCCGGCGCGGGCGCGGGCAGCCTTCATTCGCCAGGTGGAACGAGAGGTCGGGGTGCCGATCTCGCGCCTGGACGTGGCCGTCTACCAGCTGGAACTGCCCGGTTTCATCGTGCATGCCGAGGACGACCCGCTGGTCGCCGTCAGCGAGGCGCGGCTGATTCATCAGGCGTGGTTCGACAGCCAGCTGCTGCTGTTGCCCCAGGGCGGGCATATGCGTGTGCTGTCCGACCCGCAACTGGTCGACGGCGTACTTGCGCTGCTGCAACGCAGTGCCCGGCCAGTGCGCCAATCGGCCTGAGCATCCGTTACACTCTGCCCGTTCACTACAGATCGGGAGCGGGCATGAGCTGGGATCGGGCAACGCCATTTACCATCGACCTGCAGGTCGGTGCCGAGGATATCGACGGCCTAGGGCACGCCAACAACGCGGTGTACGTCACCTGGCTCGAGCGCTGCGCATGGCGTCATTCCCAGCGCCTGGGGCTGGACCTGGCCGAGTACCGGCGCCTGGACCGCGCCATGGCCGTGGTGCGTCACGAGATCGATTACCTGGCCAGCGCCTATGAGGACGACATCCTGCAGTTGGCCACCTGGATCGTCGACTGGGACCAGCGCCTGAAGATGACCCGTCACTTCCAGCTGGTGCGACCAAGCGATGGCACCACCTTGCTGCGGGCGCAGACCACCTTCGTGTGCATCGAGCTGTCCACCGGCAAGCCCAGGCGCATGCCGGTAGAATTCATCGAGGGCTACGGCGCCGCGATGGCCGGAGCCCGATAAGCCACGGTTTTTGCTAGACTGCCGGCCTTTTTCGCGCGAGACCCACGCCATGCAAATTGCCCTGGCCCCCATGGAGGGGCTGGTCGACAACATCCTTCGCGACGTACTGACCCAGGTGGGCGGCATCGACTGGTGTGTCACCGAGTTCATTCGCGTGTGCGACCGGTTGCTGCCGGCGCATGTGTACGAGAAGCTGGCCCCGGAGCTTGGCCGCGGTGCGCAAACCGCCGCCGGCGTGCCTTTGCGTGTGCAGTTGCTGGGCTCCGACCCGGCATGCCTGGCCGATAACGCGGTGCTGGCCTGCGAGCTGGGCGCCCCCGTCATCGACCTCAATTTCGGTTGCCCGGCCAAGACTGTGAACAAGTCCCGCGGCGGCGCGGTGCTGCTCAAGGAGCCCGAGCTGCTGCATGCCATCCTGCGCGAAGTGCGCCGGGCGGTGCCTGCGCATATCCCGGTCACCGCCAAGATGCGTCTGGGCTTCGACAGCCCGGACGGTGCGCTGGACTGCGCCCGCGCCCTGGCCGAAGGCGGTGCCGACCAGTTGGTGGTGCACGCACGCACCAAGGTCGACGGCTACAAGCCGCCGGCGCACTGGGAGTACGTGGCGCGGGTGCAAGAGGTGGTGAAGGTGCCGGTGTTCGCCAACGGCGAGGTGTGGACGCTGGAAGACTGGCGCCGCTGCCGCGAGGTCAGCGGCGTGGAGGACATCATGCTCGGTCGCGGCCTGGTGTCGCGCCCGGACCTGGCCCGGCAGATTGCCGCCGAGCGCCAGGGCATCGAGTTCGTGCCGCTGGACTGGCAGGCACTGCAACCGCTGCTGCAGGACTTCTGGGTGCAGGCCCGGGAACAGATGACCGAGCGTCAGGCACCGGGGCGACTGAAGCAGTGGGTGGCGATGCTGACCCGTACCTACCCCGAAGCCACGGCACTGTTTACCGAACTGCGTCGCGAGACCGACTGTGATCGCGTGGCGCGGCTGCTGGGTATTCCGGTCAGCGAGGCGGCCTGAAAAAATTTTTGTGGTCGATGCTTGAAATGTTAGGGCGGGTCCTTATCTAGGGAGTACGCGATGCCGAAGTCGGGTCGCGCAATCACCAACTCGCTGATATTTCAGGAGATGTACCATGACTACCGCATTTTCTCTGGCTCCACTGTTCCGTCAATCCGTTGGCTTCGACCGTTTCAACGACCTGTTCGAATCCGCGGCACGTAGCGAGTCGGGTAGCACCTACCCACCCTACAATGTTGAAAAACATGGCGAAGACCACTACCGAATCGTCGTTGCTGCAGCTGGCTTCCAGGAAGAGGACCTCGACCTGCAAGTGGAAAAAGGCGTTCTGACCGTCAGTGGCGGCAAGCGTGACAGCAGTGGTGAAAGCGTCACCTACCTGCACCAGGGCATCGCCCAGCGGGCCTTCAAGTTGTCCTTCCGCCTGGCTGACCACATCGAAGTGAAGTCGGCGGGCCTGGCCAACGGTCTGCTCAGTGTCGATCTGCTGCGTGTTGTGCCTGAAGAAGCCAAGGCCAAGCGCATCCCGATCAACGGCGAGAAACCTGCGCTGAACTGAGTGTGGGCTGAGTGAAAGAGGGCACCTTCGGGTGCCCTTTTTTGTGCCCGGTCCGCGGCTCTTCACTGCAGGAGCCAGCCTTGCTGGCAACTGCCGTGCTGCGGTGTGTCAGTAGTCCGCCGGTGCCTGCAGCAGCATCGCCCTGAACTCGTTCAGCGGCAATGGCCGGCTGTGCAGGTACCCCTGGTACAGATGGCACCCCAGCCGCTCCAGAAACTCCAGTTGCTCCGACAGCTCCACCCCTTCGGCAATCACTGCCAGGTCCAGGCTTCTGGCCATGGCCACGATGGCCTTGACGATCTCTGCATCATTGGGGTCCAGCGGTGCATCGCGCACGAACGATTGGTCGATCTTCAGCGCATCCACCGGCAAGCGCTTGAGGTAGGTGAGCGACGAGTAGCCGGTGCCGAAGTCATCCATCGCAAAGCTCACCCCGAACGCCTTCAGCTCGCGCATCTTGCTGATGGTGTCCTCCAGGTTCTGGATCACGATGCCCTCGGTGATCTCCAGCTTGAGCATCTGGTAGGGCAGGCGGTAGTCGTCCAGGCTGCGCCGCACCCGCTCGACGAAATCGTTCTGGCGGAACTGGCGCGGGCTGATGTTCACGCACAGGCTGAAATCCATCGGATCGATCAGCCCGTCCTGCAGCATGCGCGAGCAGGCATCACAGGCTTCGTCGAGTATCCAGCTGCCCACCTCCAGGATCAGCCCGCTTTCCTCCAGCACCTGGATGAACTGGCTGGGCGGCTGCTGGCCCAACAGCGGATGGTGCCAGCGCAGCAGAACCTCGGCCCCGACGATGCGGTTGTCACGGGCATCCACCTGGGGCTGGAAGTGCAGCGCCAGTTCGCCCCTGGCCAGGGCCATGCGCAGGTCGCTCTCCATGCGCAGGCGTTCACTGGCGGCCTTCTGCATGGTGGTGTGGAACAGTTGCGTGGTGTTGCGACCCGAATCCTTGGCGCGGTACAGCGCAATGTCGGCGCGCTTGAGCAGGTCGGCCGGCGTGGTGCCGTGGTCGGGGATCAGCGCCACGCCGATGCTGGGGGTTACCTGCAGGCGCTGGCCGTCCAGCGACATCGGCTCGGCCAGCAGTTCGCGCAAGGTGTCGGCCAGTTGGCGAACCTTGTCGGTGACCTCTTCGCGGCTGCCTTCCAGGCCGCTCAGCAGCACCACGAACTCGTCACCCCCCAGGCGCGCCACGGTGTCCTCCAGGCGCACGCTGGCTTCAAGCCGGGCTGTGATGATCTTGAGCACCGTATCGCCCACCGGGTGGCCCAGCGAGTCGTTGATGTGCTTGAAGTGGTCGAGGTCGAGGAACAGCAGGGCGCCGCGCAGGTTCTGGCGTTTGAGCAGGGCGATCTGCTGGCTCAGGCGATCCATCAGCAGGGCGCGGTTGGGCAGGTTGGTCAGCGGGTCGTGGTAGGCCAGGTGACGGATCTGCGCCTGGGCATTCTTGAGCTGGCTGACGTCGCGGGCAGTCAGTAGCAGGCAGTCTGTCTCGTTGAGGGTGATCGGCTCCATCGACACCTCCACGGTGAGGATTTCGCCGCGTTTGTTGCGCCCCAGCATTTCGCGGTGGTGCACCCGCCCGCGCTCACGCATTTCACCGAACAGCAGAGTCTGCTGTTTGTCGTCGGCCCACAACCCGATCTGAGCCATGCTCTGGCCGATCACCTCGTCGGCGCTGTAGCCGGTGAGCCGGCAGAAGCCGTCGTTCACCTCCAGGTAGCAGCCACTGTCGCGCTCGGTGATGGTGATGGCGTCGGGGCTGGAGTGGAAGGCCTTGGCGAACTTCTCCTCACTGGCCTTGAGTGCGGCTTCGCCGCGTTGCTGCTGGGTGATGTCGCGCAGGGTGGTGACGCTGCAGGGCTGGTTGTCGACCTTGATCAGGCGGCTGGAAATCACACAGGTCAGGGGCTGGCCATCCTTGTGATTGACCACCACCGCGACATTGTTCAACGCCTGGTCGCGAATCACCTGCTCGATGCGTCGTGCGCGGGCGGCCGATTCGGCCCACAGCCCCAGTTGTTCAGCGGTACGACCCAGTACCTGGTCGGCGCACCAGCCGAAGGTCTGGGTGAACGCCTGGTTGATCTCGATGAACTGGCCAGTGTCCTGGCGGGTGACGCAGATGGGGTCGGGGCTGACCTGGAACAGGCTGGCGAACTTTTCCTCCGAGCTGGTCAGGCGCTGTTCGCGTTCAACCTGTTCGGTGATGTCCAGCAGGGTGCCGGCCATGCGCAGCGGGTTGCCCTGGTCGTCACGGTACAGCCGTGCGCGGCTCTCCAGGTAGCGTGAGGCGCCGTTTTCCAGCTGGATGCGGTAGGTGATCTGGTAGTTGCCCGCCGGGCCTTCGCGCAGGCTGCGATAGGCCTGGCGCATGCCGCTGCGCTCAAGCTCGGGCACGCCTTCGAAAAACGCCTCGAACGACTCGTGGAACGGCACCGGCGCCAGGCCATGCAGTTGTGCCGCGCGGGCCGAGCCGTACAGCATGCCGCTGGGGATGTGCCAGTCCCAGGTACCCAACTGGGCAGAGTCCAGTGCCAGGTCCAGGCGCTCCTGGCTGTCCTTGAGGGCTTGTTCGGCACGTTTGCGCTCGCTGGTGTCGACGAAAGTACTGAGCAGGTAGGTGACACCTTCGAGTTCGATGGCCTGGGTGCTGAGGATGCCATCGTGGACCTGCCCGCTGCTGGCGCGAAACTGCACTTCCAGGGTCACCGGGCCGTTGTTGCCGCTGGTGGCCTCCAGCACCTGGTCACGCTGCCTGGGGTTGGCCCACAGGCCCAGTTCCAGCGTGGTACGCCCGATCACCTGGGCGCCGGGCCAGCCAAGAATGTTCTCGAAGTGCTGGTTGACCTCATGGATCAGCCCGTCGGCGCGCCGGGTCAGCAGCACCACGTTCGGGCTCAGGTGAAAAAGCGTGGCAAAGCGCTTTTCGGAGTTGATCAGTGCGGTTTCGCGTTCGCGCTGGCGGGTGATCTCGCGCACCACCCCGATCATCTGCAGGCGCCCGTCTCGGTTGGTGGCCAGGCTGCCGTTCACTTCCAGCCAGTGCAGGCTGCCGTCCGGCCAGCGGATGCGATGGCGCAGGGCCTGGTCCACCGGCTCGCCGTTGAGCACTGCATGAAAGGCCTGGCGCATGCGTGCGCGGTCCTCTTCCGGCAGCAGGTCGAGGTAGTCGATGTCGTGGGTCAGCGGTTGATGCGGATCGAAGCCAAACAGTGCCTGGGTGCCTCGTGACCAGTTGATGCGCCCGCTGCCCACATCCCACACCCAGGCGCCAAGGTGCGCACCATTGAGCGCCGCGAGCAACTGCGGCGCACTCTCCCAGGCCTGTTCCAGCTCCTGGGGGTCTGCTGCGTGGATACGGGGAAGGCGCGCAAAACGATTGGCTGACTTGGGCATCGGTACCAGACCTTTGGCGGGTGATACGTCCTTGGTGGCGGGCCGCCCGGGGCAGGGGCGGGCTACGCCGGGCTTGCGTGACTGTCGAGCAGGGCCATGAAGGCTCTGGCCGCATTCGATAACGTTCGTTCCGTGTGCAGAATGTAGCCTAGCTGGCGCGACAGCTGTATGCCCGGCAAGTCGATGGATGCAACCTGCTCATCGAGCATTGTGCGCGGCAGCACACTCCAGGCCAGCCCGATCGACACCATCATCTTGATGGTTTCCAGGTAGTTGGTGCTCATGGCGATGTTGGGGACCAGGCCCTGGGCCTCGAACAGACGCTGCACAATATGGTGTGTGAAAGTGTTGCCGCCGGGGAACACGGCCGGGTGGTGGGCAATGTCCGCCAGGCCCACCGCGCCCTTGCAGGCCAGCGGGTGCTCGGGGGCGACCACGAAATCCAGCGGGTCGTCCCATACCGGCACCGCGCGCACCAGGCTGTGGGGCTCGGGGGCGAGGGTGATCACGGCGATTTCGGCGCGCCCGTGCAGAATTTCCTCGTAGGCCACTTCCGAGTCCAGAAACTGGATGTCCAGAGCCACCGCCGGGTACTGACGGGTAAACGCCCGCAACAGCGGCGGCAGGCGGTGCAGGCCGATGTGATGGCTGGTGGCCAGGGTCAGTCGACCGCTGACCTCGCCGGTGAGGTTGGTCAGGGCCCGCCGGGTGTCGTCCAGCACGTTGAGGATCTGGTAGGCACGCGGCAGCAGGGCACGGCCGGCTTCGGTCAGGCTCACCTCGCGGCCAAGGCGGTCGAACAGGCGCACATCCAGCTGCTGCTCCAGCCCGGCAATGCGCTTGCTGATGGCCGGCTGGGTCAGGTGCAGGCGCTCGCCGGCACCGGAAAAGCTCCCGGTTTCAGCGATGGCGATGAAGGCACTAAGGTTGGCCAGGTCCACGGAATGAGTTCCTCGGGTTTGGATTCCTGAAAGTTATCCAAAGCATAAAAAATATGAATTTGAGTTATTCAATCTAACCCCATAGCATCGTCCGTACAAGCCAAGGGGTTATTGGCATAGAAAGACTGATGAGGAAAGTCTGATGGCTGGCAAAACGCTCTACGACAAGCTCTGGGATTCGCACTTGGTCAAGCAGCGCGACGACGGTTCGGCGCTGATCTATATCGACCGTCACATCATTCACGAAGTGACGTCGCCGCAGGCCTTCGAGGGGCTGCGCCTGGCCAACCGCAAACCCTGGCGCATCGATGCCAACATCGCCACCCCCGACCACAACGTGCCCACCACGCCAGAGCGCAAGGGCGGCATCGAGGCCATCGCCGACCAGGTGTCGCGCCTGCAGGTGCAGACCCTCGACGAAAACTGTGACGAATACGGCATCACCGAATTCAAGATGAACGATGTGCGCCAGGGCATCGTCCACGTCATCGGCCCGGAGCAGGGTGCCACCTTGCCCGGCATGACCGTGGTCTGCGGCGACTCGCATACCTCCACCCACGGCGCGTTCGGCGCCCTGGCCCACGGCATCGGCACCTCCGAGGTCGAGCACGTGCTCGCTACCCAGTGCCTGGTGGCCAAGAAGATGAAGAACATGCTGGTGCGCGTCGAAGGGCAATTGCCGTTCGGCGTCACTGCCAAGGACATCGTGCTGGCCGTGATCGGCAAGATCGGGACCGCCGGCGGCAACGGGCATGCCATCGAGTTTGCCGGCAGCGCCATTCGCGAGTTGTCGGTCGAAGGCCGCATGACCATCTGCAACATGTCCATCGAGGCCGGTGCGCGGGTGGGCCTGGTGGCCACCGACGAGAAGACCGTTGCCTACGTCAAGGGTCGTCCGTATGCGCCCAAGGGCGAGCAGTGGGACCTGGCCGTCGAAGCCTGGAAAGACCTGGTGTCCGACAGCGACGCGGTGTTCGACACCGTGGTCGAGCTGGACGCGGCGCAGATCAAGCCGCAGGTCAGCTGGGGCACCTCGCCCGAGATGGTGCTGGCGGTCGACCAGCGCGTGCCGGACCCGGCGGCCGAGGCCGACCTGGTCAAGCGCGGTTCCATCGAACGCGCCCTCAAGTACATGGGCCTGAACGCCAACCAGGCGATCACCGACATTCAGCTCGACCGCGTGTTCATCGGTTCGTGCACCAACTCGCGCATCGAAGACCTGCGCGCCGCGGCCGTGATCGCCAAGGGTCGCAAGGTGGCCTCGACCATCAAGCAGGCCATCGTGGTGCCGGGCTCGGGCCTGGTCAAGGCGCAGGCCGAGCAGGAAGGCCTGGACAAGATCTTCCTCGAGGCCGGTTTCGAATGGCGTGAGCCGGGCTGCTCGATGTGCCTGGCGATGAACCCGGACCGCCTCGAAAGTGGCGAGCATTGCGCCTCCACCTCCAACCGCAACTTCGAGGGGCGCCAGGGCGCCGGTGGGCGTACCCACCTGGTGAGCCCGGCAATGGCGGCGGCTGCCGCAGTAACCGGTCGTTTTGTCGATGTACGCGAGTTGATCCAAGGGAGCGCAGCATGAAAGCCTTTACCCAGCACACCGGCCTGGTCGCCCCGTTGGACCGTGCCAACGTCGACACCGACCAGATCATCCCCAAGCAGTTCTTGAAGTCGATCAAGCGCACCGGGTTCGGCCCGAACCTGTTCGACGAATGGCGTTACCTGGACGTGGGTCAGCCCTACCAGGACAACAGCAAGCGCCCGCTGAACCAGGATTTCGTGCTCAACCATGCGCGTTACCAGGGGGCCAGCGTGTTGCTGGCGCGGGAGAACTTCGGTTGCGGTTCGAGCCGCGAGCATGCGCCTTGGGCGCTGGAAGAGTACGGCTTTCGCAGCATCATTGCGCCCAGCTACGCCGACATCTTCTTCAACAACAGCTTCAAGAACGGCTTGCTGCCGATCATCCTCGGCGACGAGGAAGTCGACGAGCTGTTCAAGCAGGTTGAGGTGGACCCGGGCTACCAGCTGACCATCGACCTGCAGGCGCAGACCGTGACGCGGCCGGACGGCAAGGTGCTCCACTTCGAGATCGACGCGTTCCGCAAGCATTGCCTGCTCAACGGCCTGGATGACATCGGCCTGACCTTGCAGGATGGCGATGCGATTGCAGCGTTTGAAGCCAGGCACCGTGCTAGCCAGCCCTGGTTGTTTCGCGACGCCTGAATGATGCAGTGATGTGCCGGCCAAGCCGCCCCAGGAGATCCATGATGACCCGCAGCACCGCCCACACCGAAGTCGTCCAGCGCCAGTTCGGCGAACAAGCCTCTGCCTACCTGAGCAGCGCCGTGCATGCCCAGGGTAGCGAATTCGCCCTGCTGCAGGCCGAGCTTGCCGGGCACGCCGACGCCCGCCTGCTGGACCTGGGCTGCGGTGCCGGTCACGTGAGCTTCCATGTCGCCCCGCTGGTGGCCGAAGTGGTCGCCTATGATCTGTCGCAGCAGATGCTCGACGTGGTCGGCGCCGCCGCCATCGAGCGCGGCTTGAACAACATCGTCACCGAGCGTGGCGCCGCCGAGCGCCTGCCGTTCGCCGACGCCTCGTTCGATTTCGTCTTCAGCCGCTACTCGGCGCACCACTGGAGCGACCTGGGCCTGGCCCTGCGCGAGGTACGCCGGGTGCTCAAGCCCGGCGGCGTGGCCGCGTTCGTCGACGTCATGTCGCCGGGCAGCCCGCTGCTCGACACCTACCTGCAAAGCGTCGAAGTACTGCGCGACACCAGCCACGTGCGCGATTATTCTGCCGGCGAGTGGCTGCAACAGGTCAGCGAAGCCGGCCTGTGCACCCGCAGCCACACGCGCCAGCGCCTGCGCCTGGAATACACCTCGTGGGTGGAGCGCATGCGCACCCCCGAGCCGATGCGTGCGGCGATTCGCCAGTTGCAGCAGGCGATGGGCGACGAAGTTCGCCAGCATTACCAGATAGAAGCCGATGGCTCCTTCAGCACCGACGTGATCGTGCTCTGGGCCCAACGCTGAGTTTTCCCCGGTACGCCAGTGCGGCGCACCGCTTGAATTGAATGATGAGGAACCCATGAGCAAGCAGATTCTGATTCTCCCAGGTGATGGCATCGGCCCGGAAATCATGGCCGAGGCGGTCAAGGTGCTGGAACTGGCCAACGACAAGTTCCAGCTCGGCTTCAGCCTGGCGCACGATGTGATCGGTGGCGCGGCCATCGACAAGCACGGCGTGCCGCTGGCCGACGAGACCCTGGAGCGTGCGCGCCAGGCCGACGCCGTGCTGCTGGGCGCGGTGGGCGGGCCGAAGTGGGACAAGATCGAGCGTGATATCCGCCCTGAGCGCGGCCTGCTGAAAATCCGTTCGCAACTGGGCCTGTTCGCCAACCTGCGTCCGGCCATTCTCTACCCGCAGCTGGCCGATGCGTCCTCGCTCAAGCCAGAAATCGTCGCCGGCCTGGATATCCTGATCGTGCGCGAGCTGACCGGCGGCATCTACTTCGGTGCGCCGCGCGGCACCCGCGAACTGGAAGGCGGCGAGCGCCAGGCCTACGACACCCTGCCGTACAGCGAGAGCGAAATACGCCGCATCGCCCGTGTCGGTTTCGACATGGCCCGCGTGCGCGGCAAGAAGCTGTGCTCGGTGGACAAGGCCAATGTGCTCGCCTCCAGCCAGCTGTGGCGTGAAATCGTCGAGGACGTGGCCAAGGACTACGCGGATGTCGAGCTCAGCCACATGTACGTCGACAACGCCGCCATGCAACTGGTGCGCGCGCCCAAGCAGTTCGACGTGATGGTCACCGACAACATGTTCGGCGACATCCTGTCGGATGAGGCTTCCATGCTCACCGGTTCCATCGGCATGCTGCCGTCGGCGTCACTGGATGCCAACAACAAGGGCATGTACGAGCCGTGCCACGGTTCGGCCCCGGACATCGCCGGGCAAGGCATCGCCAACCCGCTGGCGACCATCCTGTCGGTATCGATGATGCTGCGTTACAGCTTCAACCAGCAGGCGGCGGCCGAGGCCATCGAACAGGCCGTGAGCCTGGTGCTGGATCAGGGCCTGCGCACCGGCGACATCTGGTCGGCGGGCTGCAGCAAGGTAGGTACGCAGGAAATGGGCGACGCAGTAGTCGCAGCGCTGCGGAATCTGTAATCTCTCGGGCCCGCCGCTGGTTTCTTCCAGGCGGCGGCCCACTTTTAGCGAAGGTGTAGTTGCGATGAAACGTGTAGGTCTGATCGGTTGGCGCGGTATGGTCGGTTCCGTGCTCATGCAGCGGATGCTCGAAGAGCAGGATTTCGATCTGATCGAGCCGGTGTTCTTCACTACCTCCAATGTCGGGGGCCAGGGGCCATCCGTGGGCAAGGACATCGCTCCGCTCAAGGATGCGTACAGCATTGAAGAGCTCAAGACCCTCGATGTGATCCTGACCTGCCAGGGTGGCGACTACACCAACGAGGTGTTCCCCAAGCTGCGCGAAGCCGGCTGGCAGGGTTACTGGATCGATGCCGCTTCCAGCCTGCGCATGCAGGATGACGCGGTCATCGTGCTGGACCCGGTCAACCGCAAGGTCATCGACCAGCAGCTGGACGCCGGCACCAAGAACTACATCGGTGGCAACTGCACCGTCAGCCTGATGCTGATGGGCCTGGGCGGCCTGTTCGAAGCCGGCCTGGTCGAATGGATGAGCGCCATGACCTACCAGGCGGCCTCCGGCGCCGGCGCGCAGAACATGCGCGAGCTGATCAAGCAGATGGGCGCTACCCATGCGGCGGTTGCCGATGACCTGGCCAACCCGGCGGCGGCCATCCTCGACATCGACCGCAAGGTTGCCGAGGCCATGCGCAGCGACGCCTACCCGACCGAGAACTTCGGCGTGCCGCTGGCCGGCAGCCTGATCCCGTGGATCGACAAGGAACTGCCCAACGGACAGAGCCGTGAAGAGTGGAAGGCCCAGGCCGAGACCAACAAGATCCTGGGTCGTTTCAAGAACCCGATCCCGGTCGACGGCATCTGCGTGCGCATCGGCGCCATGCGTTGCCACAGCCAGGCGCTGACCATCAAGCTGAACAAGGACGTGCCGATCGCCGACATCGAAGGCATGATCAGCCAGCACAACCCCTGGGTGAAGCTGGTGCCGAACCAGCGCGAGATCAGCATGCAGGAGCTGAGCCCGACCAACGTCACCGGCACGCTGAACATCCCGGTAGGGCGTCTGCGCAAGCTGAACATGGGGTCGCAGTACCTGGGCGCCTTCACCGTGGGCGACCAGCTGCTGTGGGGCGCGGCCGAGCCGCTGCGTCGCATGCTGCGGATCCTGCTGGAACGTTGATCGCTGCTGCGCGGTAGAACAGGCCCCCTCGTCTTGCGACGCAGGGGGCTTTTTTGTGGTGGCCTGATGCCTTTGCCGGCACCGGGTGGTCTCGCTGCGGCAATCCGAGTAAAGTGCCGCTCCCCCCGTTCTGCCAGAGGCACTGTCCATGACTCAGACCTACGATATCGCCGTGATCGGCGCCACCGGCACCGTCGGCGAGACCCTGGTGCAAATCCTCGAGGAGCGCGATTTTCCCCTGGGCACCCTGCACCTGCTGGCCAGCAACGAGTCGGCGGGCAGCTCGGTGAACTACCGTGGCAAGAACCTGCGCGTGCGCGAAGTCGATGCCTTCGACTTCAGCCAGGTCAAGCTGGCGTTCTTCGCCGCAGGCCCTGCGGTTACCCGCAGTTTCGCCGCCAAGGCGCGTGCCGCCGGGTGTGCGGTGATCGATCTGTCCGGCGCGCTGTCGGCCGAACAGGTGGCAGCAGTGGTGCCCGAGGCCAATCCACAGGCTATCGACAGTCAGAGCCTGCCCGTGCAACTGGTCAGCCCGAGCGCTGCCGCGGTTGCCCTGGCGGTGGTGCTGGCCCCGCTCAAGCACCTGCTGGAACTGGAACGGGTCAACGTGACGGCGTGCATGGCGGTGTCGGCACAGGGCCGCGAGGCGGTGGGCGAACTGGCCCGGCAAACTGCCGAGTTGCTCAATGCGCGTCCGCTGGAGCCGCGCTTCTTCGATCGCCAGGTGGCGTTCAACCTGCTGGCCCAGGTGGGTACCAGCGACAGCGAGGGCCATGGCGCGCTGGAACGTCGCCTGGTGAGTGAGCTGCGCGAGTTGCTTGGCCTGCCTTCGCTGAAGATTTCCGTGACCTGTGTTCAAGTCCCGGTGTTTTTCGGCGATAGCTACACTGTGGCCGTGCACAGTCGCAAGGCGGTCGATCTGGCGGCGGTGAACGCCGTGCTGGAGCACGCCGACAGTGTCGAACTGGTGGAGGCGGGTGACTACCCGACCCCGGTCGGCGATGCGGTGGCCCAGGATGTGGTGTATGTCGGGCGGGTGCGTGGCGGTGTCGACGAAGCCGAACAGCTCAATCTCTGGCTGACCACCGACAACGTGCGCAAAGGCGCGGCGTTGAACGCCGTACAGCTGGCGGAGTTGTTGATAAAACACCTTGCGTAAAAGATACTTGGCGACGATTTGCACATTGTTTCTGAAATACTGGAAGTGAGCGGCCGTCACGCGCTTGCGGGGCACCTTGCCAACATGATCCGGTGGTCATGCCAGTCAAATGCCTCACGGCGGTTTTTCACTTTCTTCTCGGTAGCCGGGGAAGGTTCATACAAAGGATGAGGTCATGCTTCGAATTCGCAAACTGGTGTTAGCAATAGCCGCGGCATCGGCGCTGTCCTCGGGTATGGCGCATGCGCTGGGGCTGGGCGAGCTGACCCTCAAGTCGGGGCAGAACCAGCCGCTGGATGCCGAGATCGAATTGCTCGATGTGCGTGACCTCACTCCCGCCGAAGTGGTGCCCAGCCTGGCGCCGGCCGAAGAGTTCAGCAAGGCCGGGGTCGAACGCCAGGCGTACCTCAACGACCTGACCTTCACCCCGGTGATCAACCCCAGTGGCAAGAGCGTGCTGCGGGTGACCTCCAGTCAGCCGCTGCCGGCCCCTATGGTCAAGTTCCTGGTGCAGGTGATGTGGCCCCAGGGCCGCCTGCTGCGCGACTACAGCGTACTGATCGACGCCTCCAAATTCTCTCCCGAAGCGGCCCAGGCGGCTTCGGGCGTCACCCCTGCGGTGACCGCGCCCGCCCGCCACACCACCGTGCGTCGCGACACCTTGTGGCAGATTGCCGCCAAGGCGCGCCAGGGTGGATCGGTGCAGCAGACCATGCTGGCGATCCAGGCGCTCAACCCCGATGCCTTCTACAACGGCAACATCAACCAGCTCAAGGTTGGCCAGGTACTGCGTCTGCCCGACCAGCAGCAGATCGCCGCCATCCCCCAGGGCCAGGCCGTCAAGGAAGTGGCCGAGCAGTATGCGGCCTGGCGTGAGGGGCGCCGTCTGGGCCCGCGTGCGCGCCAGCTCGACGCCACCCGGCGTGACGCGGCCGGCGCCGCCCCGGCGCGTATCGCCCAGCAGGACAACCTCAAGCTGGTGGCACCCGGCGGCAAAGGTGCGGCTGGCGACAGCAAGGCCCTGGCCGACAAGCTGGCGATGGCCGAAGAGAGCCTCGACACCACCCGGCGTGACAACGCCGAGCTGAAAAGCCGTGTGGCGGATCTGCAGAGCCAGCTGGACAAGCTGCAGCGCCTGATCGAACTGAAGAACGACCAGCTGGCGCGCCTGGAAGCCCAGAGCGCCGCGCCGGCGAGCGTGCCTGCGCCCGAGCAGCCGGCGATCGATGCCCAGTTGCAGCAGGCGGTACCGAGCGAAGCGGTGGTGTCCCCGGCGCCGGCTGCCGTGGATACCGCGCCGGTGGCCGAAACGCCGCCGGCTGCCGTTACCCCGAGCGATTCGGACAAGATGCTCGACGACCTGCTGGGCAACAGCTGGCTGCTGGCGCTGATCGCAGGTTCAGCCTTGTTGGTGCTGTTGTTGCTTCTGCTGCTGTTGGCGCGCAAGCGTCGTGCCCAGCAGGAGGCTGAAAAGCACATGCGCATGGCGCGAGCCCTGGCCGAGGAAAGCGACCTGGGCCTGGGGCCGGACATGGACCTGCCGCAAAGCAGTTTCGAGGGCCTGGAGGTCTCCGCGCCGAGCGTGACCCTGGCGCCGGGTGTGGTGGCGGCCTCCGCTGCAGCGGCTGCGGCTGCCGAGGTAGCACCCGCCTATGACAGGCTGGACCCGGAGTCCGAACTGGAGCTGGAGCCGGAATTCGAGCCCAAGCCGGTCCCCGTGGTCCAGCCCGCGCCCGAGCCGGTAGAGGTTCCGTCTCCGGCCCCGGCTGCGGTGGTGGCACCGGCCGTCATCGCGCCTGCCATGCAGGCACCGGCCGAGGACGCCCCCGCGCCAAATGATGATGCCCTGCTGGCGGAAGTCGACCTGAGCATTGCCCGCGGTCGTCTGAACCATGCCGCCGAGCTGCTGGAGCCTGCGGTGGAGCAGGCCCCCGAGCGCGCCGACCTGCGCCTGAAGCTGATGGAAGTCTATGCCCGCCAGGGCGACCGTGACGCCTTTGTCGGCCACGAGCGCCAACTGGTTGCCAATGGTCAGAACCACGCCGATGTCGAATCGCTCAAGCAGCGTTACCCGGCCATGCTCGGCGTGGCCGCAGCGGGCGTCAGCGCTGCGGCCCTGGCTGCCGAGCTGGATGCCCAGTATGTGCAGGACCTGCTGCAGGACGACCCGCAGCCCGAGCCGGCAATCGAGTTGCCGGGCGAAGACGACCTGGACAGCGCCTTCGACCTGAGCCTGGATGACCTGGAGGGGTTGGAAGGCCTTGAAGACCTCGAAGGTCTCGAGGGCCTGGCAGACCTTCAGATCGATGATCCGCAGGCCCCGCAGGCCACGCCGCCTGCCGATATCGCGGCGCTCGACGACCTCGATTTCGATACCCTGCTGCAAGAGCAGACCCAGGCCCAGGCCCAGGCCGAGACGCCAGCGCCGCACGTGCCCGACGTGCAGGAGCAGGCAGTGACTGAAGTGCCGGCCGAGACACCCGCCGAGGTGCCTGCCGAGCCGATGCCCGAACCTGCACCGGTCGAGCCTGAGCCAATCCTGGATGACCTGTCCGACTTCGACCTCGACATGGGCGCCGACCTTGCGCCACCGGCGCCTGAAGCTGCACCCGCCGCTACGCCTGAAGCGCCACTGGATATCGAGGCCCAGTTGGCCGCGTTCGATGACTCACTGGGGCTGGACGACAGCTTCCCGGACCTGGCCGATGATTTCGACCTGTCCCTGGCCGACGAGCCGGACCCGCTGGATGCCAGCTTTGCCGCCGAGCTGGACGACGTCAACGCCGAGCTCGACAAGCTCTCGCAGAACCTCGAGCAGCCTTCCATCGCGCCGCACTTCACCGCCGAAGATGCCTCGGACCTGATGCTCGACGAGCCGGAGTTCGACTACCTCTCCGGTACCGACGAAGCCGCCACCAAGCTCGATCTGGCACGTGCCTACATCGACATGGGCGACAACGACGGCGCCCGCGAGATACTCGATGAAGTGATGAAGGAAGGTACCGAGACCCAGCGCAAGGAAGCCATCGAACTGCGTTCGCAGATGAGCTGAACGCCCACCTGAAAGGCCAACGGCAGCCCTCGTGGCTGCCGTTGTCGTTATAATCCGCGCCATTGCGTAAACCGACAGGCTGTATCCCCTTGGAAATCATCGATAACGCCGCAGCCGAAATGGCCGCCGAAGGCTTTTTCAGAATCGCGCTGGGCGTGGAATACAAAGGCACCCGCTACCGTGGCTGGCAACGCCAGGCCAGTGGCGTGCCGAGCGTGCAGCAGACCCTCGAGGAGGCGCTGTCGAAGGTCGCCGACTCGCCAGTGTCGCTGCAGTGCGCCGGGCGTACCGATGCCGGCGTGCATGCCAGCGGCCAGGTGGTGCATTTCGACACGCGGGCGGTGCGCAGCATGAAGGCCTGGACCATGGGCGCCAACATCAACCTGCCGCATGACGTCAGCGTGTCTTGGGCCAGGCAGATGCCGGCGCACTTTCACGCGCGCTTCAAGGCCATTGCCCGGCGCTACCGCTACGTGATCTACAACGACCAGATCCGCCCGGCGCACCTGGGCGACCAGGTTACCTGGAATCACCGCCCACTCGATGCCGGGCGCATGGCCGAAGCCGCAGCCTACCTGGTGGGCACCCATGACTTCAGCGCCTACCGCGCCGGCCAGTGCCAGGCCAAGTCGCCGATCAAGCAGATCCATCACCTGCGGGTGAGCCGGCATGGGCGCATGATCGTGCTGGATATCCGTGCCAGCGCCTTCCTGCACCACATGGTGCGCAACATTGCCGGCGTGCTGATGACCATCGGCGCCGGCGAGCGTCCGCCCGAGTGGGCCAGGGAAGTGCTCGAAAGCCGCGTGCGTCGTACCGGCGGGGTGACCGCGCACCCGTTCGGGCTGTACCTGGTGCAGGTGGAATACCATGACGAGTTCGAACTGCCCGAGCGTTTCATCGGGCCACATTTCCTTACGGGTTACGAGTCGTTGACGGCTGACGGCCCGCAAGGCATTTGCTAACATCCGGAGCTTTCCGGTTCAGCTGAGGTTCACAGGCCATGTCCGCCGTTCGCAGCAAGATCTGCGGGATTACCCGCATCGAGGATGCGCTGGCCGCGGCCGAGGCGGGCGCCGACGCCATCGGGCTGGTGTTCTACGCCAGAAGTCCGCGGGCGGTGAACGTGCAGCAGGCGCGGGCGATCATCGCTGCACTGCCGCCCTTCGTCACCACCGTGGGCCTGTTCGTCAACGCCAGCCGCTGTGAGCTCAACGAGATCCTCGACGCCGTGCCGCTGGACCTGCTGCAGTTTCATGGCGACGAAACCCCGGCCGACTGCGACGGCTACCACCGTCCCTGGATCAAGGCCCTGCGGGTTCGCCCCGGGGATGACCTGGAGGCCGGCTGCCAGCAGTACGCCAAGGCCAGCGGCATCCTCCTCGACACTTTCGTGGCCGGCGTTCCGGGTGGAACCGGCGAGGCGTTCGACTGGTCCCTGATACCCGAGCACCTGAGCAAGCCGATCATCCTGGCTGGCGGCCTCTCGGCCGACAATGTCGGGGCGGCCATCGCCCAGGTGCGTCCTTACGCAGTGGACGTCAGTGGTGGGGTGGAGCAGGCCAAGGGCATCAAGGACCCGGCCCGCATCGAGGCGTTCATGCGCGCGGTGCGCCAGGCGTGAGGGGCGGGCGAATGCTCGATGTGACGGCTGGCGGTGCGCCATCGTCCATAGCTTTCGCAGCCCGTTGCTGCCGGATCGCGCCCACGGGCCGATCGAAATTACCGGGTGGCGCCACCGGCGTCGCCTTTACAGGTTGACGATGAAGCTGGGGCAGGGTGGTACCGCGCTGAACGCGCACCGCCGGCCACGTTTCATCATCGCGTCATACACGAATTGAGCTCAAGGGCATACGCGTGACCCGGCAACTTTTGCCTGCCGGTCGCCGCTACTGGAGAAAGAAAGCATGAGCAACTGGTTGGTAGACAAACTGATCCCTTCGATCATGCGTTCCGAGGTGAAGAAGAGCTCGGTACCCGAAGGGTTGTGGCACAAATGCCCGTCCTGCGAGGCCGTGCTGTATCGTCCGGAGCTGGAAAAGACCCTGGATGTGTGCCCCAAGTGCAATCACCACATGCGCATCGGCGCACGTGCACGCATCGACATCTTCCTCGACGCCGAAGGCCGCAATGAGCTGGGTGCCGACCTGGAGCCGGTCGACCGCCTGAAGTTCCGCGACGGCAAGAAGTACAAGGACCGCCTGGTTGCTGCGCAGAAGCAGACCGGCGAAAAGGACGCCCTGGTTTCCATGAGCGGTACCCTGCTGGGCATGCCGGTGGTGGTCAGTGCGTTCGAGTTCTCCTTCATGGGCGGTTCGATGGGTGCCATCGTCGGCGAGCGTTTCGTGCGTGCCGCCAACTATGCCCTGGAAAACCGTTGTCCGATGGTCTGCTTCTCGGCCTCGGGCGGCGCGCGCATGCAGGAAGCGCTGATCTCGCTGATGCAGATGGCCAAGACCTCCGCCGTGCTGGCGCGCCTGCGCGAAGAAGGCATTCCGTTCATCTCGGTTCTCACCGACCCTGTTTACGGCGGCGTTTCGGCCAGCCTGGCAATGCTCGGCGACGTGATCGTGGGCGAGCCCAAGGCGCTGATCGGCTTTGCCGGCCCACGGGTTATCGAACAGACCGTGCGCGAAAAACTGCCTGAAGGCTTTCAGCGCAGCGAGTTCCTGCTGGAGCATGGTGCCATCGACATGATCATCGCCCGATCCGAACTGCGCCCGCGCCTGGGCAATCTGCTGGCACAGATGATGGGCCTGCCGACGCCGAAGTTCGTCGCCCCCGTGATCGAGCCGATCGTGGTACCACCGGTGCCTGCCAACGTATGACCCAGCGCACCCTGGGCGAGTGGCTCGCCTACCTCGAGCAGTTGCACCCGTCGACAATCGACATGGGCCTGGAGCGTTCGCGGCAGGTCGCAACGCGCCTCGGGCTGGGCCAGCCCGCGCCTCGGGTGATTACCGTTACCGGCACCAATGGCAAGGGCTCTACCTGTGCCTTCGTGGCCAGCCTGCTGCAGGCCCAGGGCCTGAAGGTCGGGGTCTACAGCTCGCCGCACCTGCTGCGCTACAACGAGCGGGTGCAGATCGACGGCCAGCAGGCCAGCGATGCGCAGCTGTGCCAGGCATTCGCCGCCGTCGAAGCGGCGCGTGGCGAGACCTCCCTGACCTACTTCGAGGCCGGTACCCTGGCGGCGTTCTGGCTGTTCCAGCAGTCGGCGCTGGACGCCGTGGTGCTTGAAGTGGGCCTGGGCGGGCGGCTCGACACCGTCAACCTGGTGGACGCCGACCTTGCCGTGGTCACCAGTATCGGTGTCGACCATTGCGATTTCCTTGGCGATACCCGTGAGTCGGTGGCCTTCGAGAAGGCCGGGATTTTCCGTGCCGGCAAGCCGGCGCTGTGTGGCGACCTCGACCCGCCGCAGCCGCTGCTGGACAAGGCACGCGAACTAGGCTGCCGGTTCCTGCTGCGCGGACGCGACTTCGACCTGTCCAGCACCGACCAGTACTGGCAGTGGCGGGGCGTGGATGCGCACGGCAATGCCGTCGAGCTGCACGACCTGCCGTTGCTTGATCTGCCCATGGAAAACGCGGCGCTGGCGTTGCAGACCTACCTGCTGACCGGCCTGCCCTGGAGTGCCGCGCAGATCGCCCAGGCACTGCGCGACACCCGTATCGTCGGGCGCCTCGACCGTCGCCAGTTCATCTGGCAGGGCAAGCACCTGAGCATTCTGCTCGACGTCGGCCATAATCCACATGCGGCCCAGTACCTCGCTCAGCGCCTGGCTTCGCGCCCGGTGGCCGGCAGGCGCCTGGCGGTGTTCGGCCTGCTGGCCGACAAGGACCTGGCCGGGGTGATCGAACCGCTGCATGCGCAAGTGGCCCACTGGGCGGTCGCGCCACTGGATACCGCCCGCAGCCGGCCTGCAAGCGAGTTGCAGGCCGCGTTGCAGAACCTTGGCGCCGACGTGAAGTCGTATGCAAGCGTCGCCGACGCCCTTGACGGGCAGTGCGCGCAAGCGACGGCAGGCGACCAGATCCTGCTGTTCGGATCATTTTTCTGTGTCGGCGAGGCCCTGCAGTGGCTGAGCCGGCAGACCATGGAGGACGGGGCAAATGGCGTTGCTGGATAAAGTCGTCAAGCAGCGGATGGTGGGCGCGCTGGTGCTGGTGGCACTGGCGGTGATCTTCCTGCCGATGCTGTTCACCCGTGAGGACGAGCTGCGCCAGGTGCATGTCGAGGCGCCCGCCGCCCCGGCTGTGCCGGCCTTGCCGCAGGTGCAGGTGGAACCGGTGGAGGTGCCCGAGCCGCAGGTGATCCAGGATGAGGCGCTCACCGCCCAGGAACCCAGCGCACCGAGCACGCCCATTGCCCCGGCACCGGTGGTGACTGCACCCACCCCAGCGCCCGCCGCGCCGGTGACGGAGGCCAAGCCGGCCACGCCTGCGCCGGTCAGCAAGCCTGCGGCGGCCCCGGCCAAGCCGGTTGCCAGTGCACCTGCCAAGGTCGATGGCAATGGCCTGCCGGTGAGCTGGTCGGTGCAACTGGCCAGCCTGTCCAACCGCGCCAATGCCGAGAACCTGCAGAAAACCCTGCGCAGCCAGGGCTACAACGCCTATATTCGCTCGGCCGAAGGTACCAACCGGGTGTTCGTCGGGCCGCTGATCGAGCGTGCCGAAGCCGAGCGCCTGCGCGATGTGATCAACCGCCAGCAGAACCTCAAGGGTTTTGTGGTGCGCTTCCAGCCCGAACGTAGCTGACCCGCCCGCCGTCCGGCCGCCGCCGGACGGCAAATCACCGCTTACCGATAGCCCACCGCTCTGGTAAAATGCGCCGCCTTATCCGTTTGCAGGCAGCACTGTGGCATTTACCTGGGTCGACTGGGCGATTCTCGCGATCATCGCCGTTTCTTCGCTGATCAGTCTCAAGCGCGGTTTCGTCAAGGAAGCCTTGTCGCTGCTTACCTGGATCATCGCCGGTGCGGTCGCCTGGATGTTCGGTGGCGGTATCTCGCAGTACCTTGAAGGCTACATCCAGACGCCGTCGGCGCGGGTGATAGCCGGATGTGCCATTCTTTTCGTCGCCACCTTGCTGGTGGGGGCAATGATCAATTTTCTGATCGGCGAGCTGATTCGCGTCACCGGGTTGTCCGGGACCGATCGCTTCCTGGGCATGGCGTTCGGCGCCGCTCGCGGGGCCCTGCTCGTCGTGGTGGCGGTCGGGCTGCTGAGCCTGGGGCCGGTACAACAGGACCCGTGGTGGCAGGAGTCTCGCCTGCTGCCACAATTTCTATTGGTGGCTGACTGGTCGAAAAACCTCATTCTGGGGCTGACCAGCCAGTGGCTAGCCAGCGGAATCAGCGCACCGGCTGATCTCCCGTTTCAAGAACAGTTGCTTGGGCCCAAAGCGCCCTGAGTGCTGATCCGTCAAGTTTCATAATGTAGGGGTTGCGTCGCATGTGTGGCATCGTCGGTATCGTCGGTAAGTCGAACGTCAATCAGGCGCTGTATGACGCGCTAACCGTGCTCCAGCACCGCGGCCAGGATGCTGCCGGTATCGTTACAAGCCATGATGGCCGACTATTCCTGCGCAAGGACAACGGCCTGGTACGTGACGTGTTCCAGCAGCGTCACATGCAGCGTCTGGTGGGCCACATGGGCATCGGTCATGTGCGCTACCCGACTGCGGGCAGCTCGACCTCGGCCGAGGCCCAGCCGTTCTACGTCAACTCGCCGTATGGCATCACCTTGGCGCACAACGGCAACCTGACCAACGTGGAGCAACTGGCCAAGGAGATCTACGAGTCCGACCTGCGCCACGTCAACACCAACTCCGACTCCGAAGTGCTGCTCAACGTATTCGCCCATGAGCTGGCGGTGCGCGGCAAGCTGCAACCGACCGAGGAAGACGTGTTCGCCGCCGTGACCGACGTGCACAACCGTTGCGTGGGTGGCTACGCGGTGGTGGCGATGATCACCGGCTACGGCATCGTCGGCTTCCGCGATCCGAACGGCATCCGCCCGATCGTGTTCGGCCAGCGTCACACCGACGAAGGCGTCGAATACATGATCGCCTCCGAAAGCGTCTCGCTGGACGTGCTCGGCTTCACCCTGATCCGCGACCTGGCGCCGGGCGAAGCGGTGTACATCACCGAAGAAGGCAAGCTGCACACCCGCCAGTGCGCCATCGCGCCCAAGCTTTCCCCCTGCATCTTCGAGCACGTTTACCTGGCCCGCCCGGATTCGATCATCGACGGTGTGTCGGTGTACAAGGCGCGCCTGCGCATGGGCGAGAAGCTTGCCGAGAAGATCCTGCGCGAGCGTCCCGAGCACGACATCGACGTGGTCATCCCGATTCCCGACACCAGCCGTACCGCGGCGCTGGAACTGGCCAACCACCTGGGCGTGAAGTTCCGTGAAGGCTTCGTCAAGAACCGCTACATCGGCCGTACCTTCATCATGCCCGGCCAGGCCGCGCGCAAGAAGTCGGTACGCCAGAAGCTCAATGCCATCGAGCTGGAGTTCCGCGGCAAGAACGTGATGCTGGTCGACGACTCGATCGTGCGCGGCACCACCTGCAAGCAGATCATCCAGATGGCCCGCGAAGCCGGCGCGAAGAACGTCTACTTCTGCTCCGCCGCGCCAGCGGTGCGTTTCCCCAACGTCTACGGCATCGACATGCCGAGCGCTCATGAACTGATCGCGCACAACCGCAGCACCCAGGACGTGGCCGAACTGATCGGCGCCGACTGGCTGGTCTACCAGGACCTGCCGGACCTGATCGAGGCTGTAGGTGGTGGCAAGATCAAGATCGAGCATTTTGATTGCGCGGTATTCGATGGCCAGTACGTGACTGGCGACATCGACGCCGCCTACCTGGACAAGATCGAGCAGGCGCGCAACGACGCCTCCAAGGTCAAGAACCAGGCGGTCAGCGCGATCATCGACCTTTACAACAACTGACAAGGGGAGCAACGGCATGACACAGCAATGGGATGCCGGGCGCCTGGACAGCGACCTCGATGGGGTCGCTTTCGATACGCTGGCGGTACGCGCCGGCCAGCATCGCACGCCGGAAGGTGAGCACAGCGACCCGCTGTTCTTCACCTCCAGCTACGTGTTCCGTACGGCGGCCGATGCCGCTGCGCGGTTCGCCGGCGAGGTTCCAGGCAACGTCTATTCGCGCTACACCAACCCGACCGTAAGGGCCTTCGAGGAGCGCATCGCCGCCCTGGAAGGCGCCGAGCAGGCGGTCGCCACCTCCACAGGCATGTCCGCGATCCTGTCGCTGGTGATGGCCTTGTGCAGCGCTGGCGACCATGTGCTGGTCTCGCAGAGCGTGTTCGGTTCGACCATCAGCCTGTTCGAGAAGTACTTCAAGCGCTTCGGCGTGCAGGTGGACTACGTGCCGCTGGCCAACCTGGCTGGCTGGGAACAGGCGATCAAGCCCAATACCAGGCTGCTGTTCGTCGAGTCGCCGTCCAATCCGCTGGCCGAGCTGGTGGACATCGGCGCGCTGGCCGAGATCGCCCATGCCCGGGGCGCGCTGCTGGTGGTGGACAACTGCTTCAGCACTCCGGCCCTGCAACAGCCATTGAAGCTGGGCGCGGACATCGTCATGCATTCGGCGACCAAGTTCATCGACGGCCAGGGGCGCTGCATGGGCGGCGTGGTCGCCGGGCGCAACGAGCACATGAAGGAAGTGGTGGGCTTTCTGCGTACTGCGGGGCCGACGCTGAGCCCGTTCAACGCCTGGGTGTTCCTCAAGGGCCTGGAAACGCTGAACCTGCGCATGCGCGCCCACTGCGCCAATGCCCAGGCCCTGGCCGAGTGGCTGGAGCAGCAGGACGGTGTCGAGAAGGTGCATTACGCCGGCCTGCCAAGCCACCCGCAGCACGAGCTGGCCAAGCGCCAGATGCGCGGCTTCGGTGCGGTGGTGAGCTTCGAGGTCAAGGGTGGCAAGGAGGGCGCATGGCGCTTTATCGACGCCACGCGGCTGATTTCGATCACCGCCAACCTGGGTGACAGCAAGACCACCATCACCCACCCGGCCACCACCTCCCACGGCCGTCTGGCGCCGCAGGAGCGAGAGGCCGCCGGGATTCGCGACAGCCTGATCAGGGTTGCCGTGGGCCTGGAAGACGTGGGCGACCTGCAGGCCGACCTGGCGCGCGGTCTGGCGGCGCTGTGATCGACTGGTCGGTGAGCGAGAGCAGCCACAACGGGCGTGTGGCGCTGGTAACCGGCGCTGCACGCGGGATCGGCCTGGGCATCGCGGCCTGGCTGATCAGCGAGGGCTGGCAAGTGGTGCTCACCGACCTGGATCGGGCCCGTGGCGCGAAGGTGGCCAAGGTGCTCGGTGACAACGCCTGGTTCGTCGGCATGGACGTGGCCGACGAGGCCCAGGTGACGGTGGGCGTGGCCGAGGTGCTGGGGCAGTTCGGACGCCTGGATGCGCTGGTGTGCAACGCGGCAATTGCCGACCCGCACAATACCACCCTCGAAAGCCTCAGCCTGAACCACTGGAACCGCGTGCTGGCGGTCAACCTGGGTGGCCCGATGCTGCTGGCCAAGCACTGTGCGCCTTACCTGCGCGCGCATTGCGGCGCCATCGTCAACCTGGTGTCCACCCGTGCGGCACAGTCCGAACCCGATACCGAGGCCTATGCTGCGAGCAAGGGCGGGCTGCTGGCCCTGACCCACGCACTGGCCATGAGCCTGGGCCCGGAGATCCGCGTCAACGCTGTCAGCCCTGGCTGGATCGATGCGCGGGACCCTTCGCTGCGCCGTGCCGAGCCCTTGAGCGAGGCCGACCATGCGCAGCACCCGGCGGGCAGGGTAGGAACCGTGGAAGATGTGGCGGCGATGGTGGCATGGCTGTTGTCGCGCAACGCGGGTTTTGTCACCGGCCAGGAGTTCGTGGTGGACGGTGGCATGACCAAGAAGATGATTTACACGTAAGCGGCAGGCTTCACGCGACACGCTGCAAGAACCTGTGCAATCGGCTTTTGATTCTGCTTTTACTTGCAGCTTGTTGATTGAAGCCTGCAGCTGTTTTTTTACGAAAGTGAAAAAAACTTCAACACTGGTATTGACTTAGGTTCGATACCTGCGTAAATTTCACCACCTCAGCGAAGCACACGGGTGATTAGCTCAGCCGGGAGAGCATCTGCCTTACAAGCAGAGGGTCGGCGGTTCGATCCCGTCATCACCCACCACTTCCTGAGATGTTCCTGGCCCGACACTTTCGAAAGACGGTGTTACCAGAGAGGAACAGGACGCAAGTCCACTATGCGCAGCGGTAGTTCAGTCGGTTAGAATACCGGCCTGTCACGCCGGGGGTCGCGGGTTCGAGTCCCGTCCGCTGCGCCACTTTTCTCCAGATCGGTTCAACAACCGGTTTGAGGTCCGAAGCCAAGGCTTCAGGCCAGATCCCAGTTTCAAACAGGTGAAAGCCTGTGCGATACGCAGCGGTAGTTCAGTCGGTTAGAATACCGGCCTGTCACGCCGGGGGTCGCGGGTTCGAGTCCCGTCCGCTGCGCCATATCCGCCTCGAGGCCCTTGAACTCCTCGAAGCAACAAAAAAAGCGACCTTAGGGTCGCTTTTTTTGTGCCTGCAGAAAAGCCTGGCCGCCAAGGCTGGCACCTGCTGGCGACGTACTGCCTGCAGGTGCCGGCCTTGCTGGCGAAAGAATATGCCCCTCAGACCTTGAAGCGCGAAAGCAGCCCTTGCAGCTCAGTGCCCAGGCGCGCCAGCTCTGCCGCCGAGGTGGCAGTGTGCGCCGAGGCGGTGGACGTCTGTTCGGCCACATCACGCACACTGATCACGCTGCGACCGATCTCTTCGGCTACCGCGCTCTGCTGTTCGGCGGCGGTCGCGATCTGCAAGTTCATGGCCTGGATGTGCGTGACCGTGTGTGTGATGGCCTGCAGCTCCACGCCTGCCTCATTGGCCAGCCCGACTGTCGTACCGACCATGCCCTGGCTGGTGTGCATGCGTTCTGCAGCCCTCTGCGCACCCTGCTGCAATGACCCGATCAATGTCTCGATCTCTGCGGTGGACTGCTGGGTGCGTTGGGCCAGCCCGCGCACCTCATCGGCCACCACGGCGAAGCCACGCCCGGCCTCGCCGGCACGTGCCGCCTCGATGGCGGCGTTGAGCGCCAGCAGGTTGGTCTGCTCGGCGATGGCATTGATCACCGTCATCACACTGCCGATGCGTTCGCTCTCTTCGGACAACCTGCCGACGGCGTCGGCGGAGGTGCCGATGTCGTCGGCCAACTGGTCGATCTGGGTCAGTGCGCGCTGTACCACCAGATTGCCCTGGCTGGCCTGGCTGTTGGCCTGGCGGGTGGCGGTACTGGCCTGCTCGGCATTGCGCGCCACTTCCTGCACCGTGGCTACCATTTCGCTCATGGCCGTGGCGACCTGGTCGGTCTCCAGTTTCTGGCTGTCGACGCCGGCACGGGTCTGTTCGGTGATGGCCGAGAGCTGCTCGGCCGCCGCTGACAACTGAGCGGTAACGGTGCCTACCTGGCCCAGCACACCGCGCAGGTTGTCGCCGCTTTGGGAGAGGGCTTGGAGCAACTGGCCAAACTCGTCACGGCGCAGCTCGCTGCTGTTATCCCTCAGGTCGCCGGCACCGATACGACGCGCGATCACTACGGCCTGCTGCAACGGCTGGGTGATCTGGCGGATGATCACCCAGCCGATCGCACCGCCCAGCAGCATGGCGCCAACCAGCAGCCCGAGCATCAGCGCACGGCTGTGGCTGGACTCGTCGACGCTGAGCTGATTCTGGCGTGCGATCAGCGTATTGATCGCTTCCAGGCTGGTTTCGATATTGCTCACCAGCACCGTACGGCTGCGGGCCTGCTGCTCGACATCGCGGGCAAAGCGCTCGGCCAGTTGCAGGTACTGGTCCAGGTCGGAGGGCAATCTACCCAGTTGCGGGTGACGGCTGCCCAGGCGCTTCACGCTGTCATTGGCGCGCGTGTGGGCCTCACGCACCGTGTCCAGGCGTTTGGTGCTGCCCTCGCGCATCATGGCCAGGCTGTTCTGGCGCAGGTCGCTCAGGGCGTCGTTGAGGGTGGCAAGGTCGCGACGGACGTTACTGGCGTCGTCCTGGTACAGCGCCTGGGTCAGTGTACGTACATCGTTCTGCAGGCTGCTTCCCAGGCGTTCGGAATCGGCCTGGATGCGGCCTATGTCCTGCTGGGCGGTTTGCAGCTGGCGAAACTGCTGCATGTAGCCCTGCATGTTTTCCAGCACGTGTTGCAACTGCTGCCTGGACACTGCGTCGTCCAGGCGCTGGAGGTTCTCCTCGATCAGCGCCACCAGGGTGCTGTAAGAGGTGTTCAATTGCGCCGCAAGGTTTTCATCGCCGTGGTGTTCATACGACAGGCGCGCGGCGCGAATGTCATTGGTGTGGTCGAGCACGTGATTGACCGACACCAGCCGATCGGCACGGGTGGTCAGGGTGTTGAGGCTGCGAATGCCGATCACGGCGAGGAGCGCCATCAGCAGCACGATACTCGCGAAACCGAGGGCCAGCTTCACTTTCACCGATATGTTTTTCACCTTGAATGCTCCTGGGTCGATGGTCAGTGGCTGACGTAGTGGCGTATTGCCATTTTCTGTCGCATGCCGGGCCAGTATCGATGGGCTCAAGGTGTAGCGGGGAGTCAGACATTTCCCGGTATGACGTGGGAAAGCTGGTTAAATAGTGAGCGAAAAAAATCGCGACCAATGGTTCAGGACGGCTGTGTAGTGCAGGCCAGCCGCTGTGCAGGTGAAATTTAGTGCCGGATCGCCCGGTTGCGGTTTCAGTCATCTGCGGATGTGATGCACAATAGGCGCCGACCGTTTTTCGCAGGATTTTCAATGTCAAAGTCAACCGTCTTCACTGCGCTCGGGCTGGCCCTTGTGCTGGCGGGCGTTGCCGGCTGTTCCTCGAAGAAAGCCGCCATCTACGAACACGAGAACTTCGACGACTCGGGCACCTTCTCGCGCAGCTTTCCGGTCAGCGAAGCAGGTACCTGCGAGGCTGCCCGGCGCGCGCTGCTCAGCCAGGGCTACATCATCACCACCAGCGAACCGGGCCAGGTCAATGGCAACAAGAGCTTCCAGCAGACGGGCGACTCGCACCTGCAGATCAGCTTCAACGTGGTCTGTGCCAACGACACCGGTTCCGGTCAGCGCTCGACCATGTTCGCCAATGCCCTGCAGGACCGTTATGCGCTGAAAAAATCCAACACTTCGGCCAGCCTCGGGGTGGGTGTGCTGGGGTCGGTGTCGATGCCGATCGGCTCGTCGGACGACTCCATGGTCAAAGTGGCCAGCGAAACGGTGACCTCGCCCAAGTTCTACGAGCGCTACTTTGCGTTGGTCGAGAGTTTCCTGCCCAAGCCGAGCAAGAAGGCAAAGGTCGAGCCCAAGGCCGAACCCTCCAAGCCGGCTCTCGACCTGGGAGTGCCCGAACCTGCGCCTGCTGCGCCAAGCGCTCCGGCCGTCGAGGCTGCGCCGGTGCAGCCTCCGGCCCCTGCGGCACCTGCCGAGGTCGCAGCGCCGGTGGTGGCGGTACCGGCAGCGCAAGCGCCGGCTGCACCGCTGGTCGACGACAGCAAGAGCTCGCAGCCTGTGGCGCCGCCCCAGGATGCGGCGCCGATCACGGTCGAACAGACTGCACCGCCCACCGAGCCTGCCGCCGCACCGGCGCAGCCTCCAGCGGCCCCGACGGCCGACGCGCCTGCGCCGCTGTGACGCATCGGATAAATCATCGATTGCCTGCTACGTTTATCTCAATGGGCTGAGCGCTTGTAATTTTCGCTGGCTTGCCAGCGAAGGGCGAGCCACCTTGCGCCAGCCTGTCACGTCACGGTCATTTTTTCTTCACCTGGGCACTTTAGGGTGAAGCACGACTCAATGACATGATCGAGAAAACCAAGGAGCAGGCAATGGACGACTATCAAGAAGAGCTGCTGGAATACCGCGCATTCGAACTCGACCCGCCAGAGCCGGCCGAAGACGCTACCGAGCTCTGATCGGGCTCATGCGCCCCGCCGCTGGCTGCGGCGAAAGTCCCCCGGCGTCACGCCGTTCCAGCGCTTGAATGCGCGCTGAAAGGCCTCTGCCGACGCAAACCCCAGCAGGTAGGCTATTTCGCCAAAGGCCAGCTCCGTGTCGCGGATGTAGGTCACAGCCAGATCGCGGCGCGTGTCGTTCAGAATCGCCCGAAACTGCGTGCCTTCCTCGGCCAGCTTGCGCCGTAAGGTCCAAGTGGGCAGTTGCAGCTGCGCCGCCACTTCACCCAGGTCCGGTTCACGTCCGCCGTTGAGCAACGGCCCCAGCAGATGGGCGATACGCTCAGCCAGGCTGCGCATGCGCGTGCGCTCCGCCAGTTCCTGCTCGCATAGCTGCAACAGGTGCTGCCAGGTGCTGGGGCAATGGGCCGGGTTGCGCAGCGCCAGGCTGGCGCGGTCCAGGCGCAACTGATTATGTGTGGCCCCGAACTGCACCGGGCTGCTGCACAGGGCCTGGTAACGGTCGGCATAGGCGGGCGCGCAAAACTCGATCTCCATGCGCTCTGCCTGCACTGCCACCCCCACCAGCCCCGACAGTTGTGCCAGCCAGCCGGCCAGTACCGAGTCGACCACGAAGCGGTTGTAGTCGTTGTACGGGCTGATCGAATAGAAGCGCAGCCAGGCGCCCTGATTGTCCTCATGGAGGCTGGACTGGCCACGGTAGTTGGCGGCGTACAGCGGCTCGAAACGCACCAGCGTACGCGCGGCCTCGCCCAGGGTAGGGGCCTGGGCGGCGGCTACACCGGCCAGGCCGGCCTGGTTCAGGCGGCTCAGGCGGCCCATGTGCAAGCCCAGCGCCGGTTCGTTGCTGAGTGCAATGGCGGCATGCCCCAGGTGCATGTAGCGCGGAATCGACAGGCGCGCACCGGCTTCGGCCAGCCGTGCAGGCACAAGCCCGTAGCGTTGCAGAAGGGGGGCCGGATCATGCCCCAGTTGCTGCAGCGCCTGCGCAAGGCTCTGGATGAACCCCACCGACAGATCCCCCAGGCGTACCCGTGGTCGGTTCATCGGTTACAGCCAGAGGTTGAGCAGGCGCGCGCCGGGATGACTGCTGGCACTGACGTAGTGCCCGTCGCGGCTGGTGAAGCCCAGGCCGTCGCCGGCAATTTCCCAGAACTGGCCGCGCAGGAACACGCTCAGCAGGGCGGTATCGGCGCTTTGGCCGTGGCCGATCAGGCGCTGCCAGGCCTGGCCTTCCTCGACCTGGCCGGCCTTGAGCGGCAGGCTCACGGCCATCGGCTGGTGGCGGTTGCCGCGCCAGGGGGCGGTCCAGCTGTCTCGGCCGCTGATGAAGGCGGGTACCGCGATCAGTTGTGCCGACTGCGCGGCCAGTTGCTGGTAGTTGGCCGGGTACCAGCTGTCGCTGCCCACCAATACGCCGAGGCGGCCTGCGGGTGTATCGAATACTTGCAGCGGATAGGCATCGCCGCTGCGGATGAAGCGGCGCACTTCACTGTCGGGGTATTGCTGGCGTTGCGGCTGGCCGATCACCTTGCCGTCGCTGGCGAATACCACGCCGTTGTTGTACAGCGCGCCGCTGCCACTGTGAAGGATGCCTTGCTCTGCATACGGCGTGGGCAGCACGATGGAACCGGCCACCAGGGTCACGCCGAACTCCCTGGCCAGGCCGCCGAACAGTTGCTGGTAGTCGGCTGCCATCTGCGTGGCCTTCATGCGCAGGTGCGCATCGGCGCGGCGGTCGTCGCCCTCGGCGTTGAACATCGCCAGCCCGTAGCGCAGCGGGTTGCTCAGCTCCAGCCATTGCCAGGCCTCCTGCAGGCGGGTGACCTGGTACAGCTCTTTCTTTTCGCCGCGGGCCCAGAGCCAGGTGCCGATATGCTCGGGCAGCACCACGATCGTGCGCGGGCCGACCAGGCCCTGGGTGCGAGCGTGTTCAAGGTAGGCGGCGAGCTTGCGGTGCAGCAGGGCCAGGTTCTGGTAGTCGCCCGGATACAGCAGTGGCTCGATGCCCAGCAGATTGCCCTTGTCGGCGGGCACGCCCTGGTTCAGCGCCACTTCAACACGAAGGTCGGACAGGTAGTGGCCGGCCGGGCGTTGTTCGGTCCACAGGCCATAGCCCAGGAGCATGGCAGTCAGAACAAGCGCCAGGGCGCCAAGCAGAAGTTTTCGCATGGAATCAGATGTATGTCCGCAGTTGCGTCGAGGGTACTGGAAACAGGGGGTTGGTGAAACATATCCTGCTCGCACTGGGCCCTGAGCCGAAGCATAGGACAGCTGCAGGCGTCTTAAATACTGGCGCACTTGCTATTTGCCATGGCGGATCTATCGTCGTTGTTACAGCCTTCCAAAGGATTGGCATCATGACGATACGGCTGGTCAGACTGCTGGTCATGGGCGGGGCCGCGCTGCTCGCATCCTGTGCGCTGTTCAACCCTTATGTGCAGAGTATCGCGCCTGAAACAAAGACTGCCACTGGCTCGCAACTGGCCAGCAAGATCCGCATGGAGCTCCAGGGCAAGACCAACGGATTGGCCTACTGGCAGTCGGGATCGTCATTGGCGCTGGCAGGTGCGCTGGGTCTTGGGGGCTACAAGGCCGTCACTGCAGGCAACGGTCACCAGGTGGCAGCGCTTGCGGCTGGCAGTGCATCGCTCTATGGTTTTTCCGCTGCGCAGTACAAACCCACCAGAGAGCAGCTTTATCACCGTGGCGTGCAAGCGGTGATGTGTGTCGAGTCGATATACGAGCGGGCCAGCCTGGAGGAGGGTAACGAGCTGATAAGGCGCATCGCCCAGCTGAAGGCTGGCTCTGGAGCCGTGTCGATTACCAATGCCTACTCGTTGTATGGCGCGATTTCCAGGGCGAAGGCATTCGACAGGGTGTACAAGGAGAAACTGGTCGAAATCGTCGCGGCGCTCAATAACTACCTGGCTGCATTGCAGCCTGCCCCTGAGGTGACGTACCGGATCATCTCCGACGCGATCGGGTCACGGCCGGTTCCCCCGCCGGACGGCACGAAGAACGCGTGGTCAGCCGGCCTGGCGCCTATTTCCATCAATGGACGTTTCAATGCCCAGCAGCAGCTCCAGGCGGCCTTGCTGGCCGATGAGGCCAATGAATGGATTGCGCGCATCTACACCACTGCACCGGGCTTTGACAGTGATGCTCCCGGTTGCAACCCGTTTCAGGGGCAAGTGCCCTCGATCAAAGGGCTGCCATCCGGATCCACACTGGACATGGTGGCAGGCGGGCAGGAGCGCTTTCTGATCCTGAACTCCTCCGGCGACCTGCGCATCACCTACGCAACCCAGGACTCAGCCGATCAGGGCGCTGCCGAAGTCAGGGTGATTACTGAAAACAGAAGCTACTGGGTGGAGGTCAAGGCGCTCAGGCAGACCCAGAAACCGCTGAAGGCCTATCTGACGGATAGCCAGAAGGGCGAAGTCACCATCGACTTCTACATCAGTATCTCCGCCGCTCCTGCGGCTGGTCCTTGAGCTGGGGGGATCGAGAATGTCTGGCGCAACGGTACTGTCCGGGCTTGCTGCGGGCTTTCTGCTCGCCGTGTCAATGGCTTCAGGCGCCGAGGATTGCGGTACGCCTGGCACACTGACCAGCAGCAAGGGTGATTCCCGAGTGTTGGTGACGCGAGTGTTCAAGGATGGCTCGATCGCCGTGCGTGCGCGGCTGGCAGTGAATCCGGATGGTGGAAAGGGCGCCTACACCGTTGGCGATCATGGGTTCACCTATATCGCCAACGGCCTTTCGATCATGCGCAAAGGTGTCCGCTATCGATGCGACCTTGATTGCCGAAACGCTTTTCTGAAGGCGGAACTCAAAGGGTTTGCCGAGCACACGCCCGAGTTCTGCGTGTATGCCATGGAAGTCGAGCCCTTTGCGCCAGGGGAGGCCAGAACATCCTGCGGCAATGGGCGCTACCTCATCGGAAATGGCAAGGGCCGGCTGCGCAAGGGGCCGCTGCTTGACACCGTAAGCGGCGCCACGGTGCAGAGCTATGTTTCCACCACCTCATTGCGCCACAAGGTGGATGGCCAGGTGCAGCCTCTGGACTCCGAGACACTGCCCATAGCGGTGGCCGCCAAGGCGAGCATGCTGGGATCGATCGTCTGGGTCGCAGGCAAGGGCCTGCACGGCACGTTCGCGCTTGTGGGCGAAAGCGGGCCGGCTTTTGGCGAAGGCTCAATCGCGCTGCACCAGTTGTTGCACACCAATGCAATCACCGCACAGGCATCCGGCCCTATCCCTGTGGGGCAGCGCTGCAGCGCTGTCGAGTCAGGCCTGACGCCCCCTTTTCGATCGTCCCCGGACAAACCAGGGGACGGCTGCCGGAGAGGGCGAGCAGCCAGCAGCGCCAGCGATATCCGTGCCTACAACGGTATCAGCGAGCCGGTCGATTTCGTCGTGCTTGGCCAGGCCGGATTCTCCCGCAAAGGCGGGTTGATCGAGCAGACAGTGACCCGGCAGTCGATCGATGAGGCGGCTGCGCGAGCCGGCTATACCCAGCAGCGTATTCGTCAGATGCTGGCCTGCCTGCCGCGGTCCTGAGCCAGGTGACCGCCTACGGCTGGTCTCAGCCCTTGGCCGCCATGGCCGTCACTTCCACGCGCATGCCTTCGACCGCAAGGGCGGCCACGCCAACTGCGGCCCGCACTGGCCATGGTTTGGCGAAAAAGCGCTGGTACACTGCATTGAAGGCGGCGCGGTCGGCCATGTCGGTGAGGTAGATGGTCAGGTGCATGACCCTGTCCATCGAGCTGCCGGCGCGCTCCAGTGCCACCTTCAGGGCTTGCAGGGTGCATTCGCTCTGCAGGGTGATGTCGCCCAGTTCCAGGCTGCCGTCTGCCCGGGTCGGGATCTGGGTGGAGACCAGCACGCCGCCGAAACCGACAACGTCGGAGGAGATGGAGTCGGCATCGAGATCGGGAACGAAGGTGAGGTCGTGGTTGGCCATGGGCAGCTCTCGTTTGAGGGGGGGCAAGTTGGCCGACAGTTTACAGGGTCATGGCGCATGAGGTGCGATGGCGAGCGCATTCAGTCGTCAGTGAGTGGGTGCCTGTCGGCGACGATCGATCGGTCAGTCGACGCTCGTTTTGCCTCTTGAAATGCTCGCGGCCGATTTCCCCAACTGCGCAACTTCTTGCGCACTCAAATGTGGATAACCCTGTGCATACATTGCTGCGAGCCATAATAAACGTGGTCTGCAGCCAGCTGCGCAACTTCTTGCACAGTACTGCGCAAGAAGTTGCGCACTTTTTCGGGTTTTCTCGCGTAAAAGTGCTCAAAAAACGTACAGTAAAAACACAAGCTACTGATTAACAACAACTAAATTTAAGTTGGCACGGGTCTTGAACTGTCTCCTTGCAGCCGCACGGCATTTTTCGCCTGTCCGGCTTCACTTTTTGCAAGGAGCAAACCCCCCATGGCAACACCTGCCTACATGTCCGTCACCGGCACCAAACAAGGCCTGATCACCGCCGGTGCCTTCACCGCCGATTCGGTCGGCAACACCTACCAGGAAGGCCACGAAGACCAGGTCATGGTCCAGGGCTTCAACCACGAAGTGATCATCCCGCGCGACCCGCAGTCCGGTCAGCCGACCGGCCAGCGCGTGCACAAGCCGGTGGTCATCACCAAGGTCTTCGACAAGGCATCGCCCCTGCTGCTGGCCGCGCTGACCTCCGGCGAGCGCCTGACCGAAATCGTCATCCACTGGTACCGCACCTCGGCGGCCGGCACCCAGGAGCACTATTTCACCACCAAGCTCGAAGACGCGATCATCGTCGACATCAAGGACTACATGCACAACTGCCAGGACCCGGCCAACGCGCACTTCACCCACCTCGAAGACGTGCACTTCACCTACCGCAAGATCACCTGGACCCACGAAGTGTCCGGTACCTCCGGCTCGGACGACTGGCGCACCCCGGTCGCCGGCTAAGCCTGCGTTAGTTCACTGCCCCGGCTAGCCAGCATGGCCGGGGCAGCCTGTCACCCCAGTTTTTGCAGCGGGAGGAACATCGGATGTTCTCAGCGGCCAACCAGCCCCATTTCACCCTGACCCTGGACGGGGTCGACAGCGACTTTCAGGTGCTGTCGTTCAGCGGGCGCGAAGCGCTCAGCCAGCCGTTCGAATTCGAACTGGAGCTGGTCAGTGAACGGGCGTCGCTGAACCTCGAATCCCTCCTGCACACGCTCGCCTTCCTGCAACTGTCGCCCAGCGGCAGCGGCATTCACGGGCTGGTCTACAGCGCCGCGCAGGGTGAAGCCGGGCGGCGCCTGTCGCGCTACCGGCTGGTGCTGCGCCCGCAGCTGGCGTACCTGGCACACCGCATCAACCAGCGCATCTTCCAGCACAAGACGGTGCCGCAGATCATCGCCCAGGTGCTCGAAGAGCACGGCATCCTCGCCAGCGACCACCGCTTCGTGCTTGGCGCGGTGTACCCCGAGCGGGTGTACTGCGTGCAGTACGACGAGTCCGACCTGCACTTCATCCAGCGCCTGTGCGAGGAGGAGGGCATCCACTACCACTTCCAGCACAGCCCGCAGGGCCATGCGCTGGTGTTCGGCGACGACCAGACCGTATTCCCCACGCTGGCCCCGGTGGCCTACCAGCAGGACACCGGACTGGTGGCCGACGTGCCGGTGATCAAGCGCTTCGGCCTGCGCCTGGCCACGCGCACCAGCCGCACCACGCGGCGCGACTACGACTTCACCAAACCGCGCATCCAGCTCGAAAGCGACGCCGACAGCGGTGCCGCGCCGGACCTGGAAGACTACGACTACCCGGCGCGCTTCAGCGACCGCGCGCGCGGCAAGCGCCTGGCCACCCGCGCGCTGGAGCGCCACCGCAGCGACTACCGCCTGGCCGAGGGCCGCAGCGACCAGCCGAGCCTGGTCAGCGGGCATTTTCTGAGCCTGACCGAGCATGCCAACCCGGCGTGGAACGACCTGTGGTTGCTCACCGAAGTGCTGCATGAAGGCAAGCAGCCGCAGGTGCTCGAGGAGGTGATCAGCAGCGACGTCACCGACCTCAAGGACGACTTTCACCAGGGCTATCGCAACCGCTTCTGCGCCACGCCGTGGGACGTGCCGTATCGACCGCCGCTGAGGCATCCCAAGCCACGGGTGCTGGGCTCCCAGCGCGCCGTGGTGACCGGCCCCGAAGGCGAGGAGATCTATTGCGACGAGTACGGCCGGGTCAAGGTGCAGTTCTTCTGGGACCGCGAAGGCCAATCGGACGACAAGACCACCTGCTGGATGCGCGTGGCCTCCAGCTGGGCCAGCCAGAGCAGCTTCGGCGCCATCTCGCTGCCGCGTATCGGCATGGAGGTGCTGATCACCTTTCTGGAAGGCGACCCCGACCAGCCGCTGATCACCGGTTGCCTGTACCACGGCGCCAACCTGCCGCCGTACCGGCTGCCCGACTTCAAGACCCTGGCCACGGTCAAGAGCAAGGAATACAAGGGCAGCCGCAGCAACGAGCTGCGCATCGACGACACCACCAGCGAGATCAGCATCGCGTTGCGCAGCGACCATGGCGCCAGTGCGATCAACCTGGGCTACCTGACCCACCCGCGCCCCTCGGGCGGCCAGCCGCGCGGTGAGGGTTTCGAACTGCGCACCGACCGGCATGGCGCCGTGCGCGCGGCGGCGGGCCTGCTGCTGACCACCGAGCCCCGGCATCACGAAGCCAAGCACCACAAGGACCTGCCCGAAACCGCCGAACGCCTGGCCACCGCCAGCGAGCAGCAGGACGGCTTCGGCCAGCAGGCGCGCGAGGTGCAGGCGCAGGATTCGGGCGATCAGGACGAGGTGGCCAAGGCCCTGCATGCCCAGCACCAGGGCATCGTCGGCAGCGGCCCGACCAACCAGAGCGCCAACGAGTTTCCCGAGTTCAGCGAACCGCACCTGGTGCTGGCCAGCCCGGCGGGCATCGCCCTGACCACCCCGCGCTCGACGCATGTCGCGACCGGTGAACACCTGGCGTTGAGCAGCACCGGGCATACGAGTCTGTCGATCGGCAAGCGGCTGCTGGCCAGTGCCAGCCAGGGCATGCGGCTGTTTGTGCAGAACATGGGCTGGCGGCTGATCGCCGTATCAGGAGATATCGACTTCCGGGCCCTGAAGGACAGCATCAACCTGCTGGCCAAGCTCGACATCACTGCCAATGCCGATCGCATCACGCTGACAGCCAAGACCGAACTGGTGGTGCAGGGCGGCGGCAGTGCCACCACCTACAACGCCAGTGGCATCACCCACGTGACCACCGGGCCGTACACCGCGCACGCGGCGAACTTCGCCCATGTGGGGCCCAAGAGCCTGGCCGGGACCTTTCCCGAGCCGCCCAAACCGGGCAAGGGCAACCTGGAGCTGTTCAACCTGTACGCCAATGCCAAGGGCATCCAGGCCGGCGATTACGAAGTGACCGATGCGCTGGGCACGGTGCTCAAGGGCAGCCTCGATGGCCAGGGGTTCAATGCCGTGTCGGGGGTTGCGCCGGGGCCGGCGTGGGTCAGGTTTGGTCTCGATACGGTCAACACCTGGAGCCTTGGCAGTTTTACCAAGGGCCTGCCCTGGCCGAGCCTGTCGGCCCTCGAAGAGGGCACGCCGTCGATGCTCGGTGCGATGCTCGACAAGCTCAAGCCTGATGTTGGCGGCAGCCTGATCGAAGAGGCCAAGCAACTCGCCGGCAAGGGCATGCATGCAGCAAAGGCCGGCAGTGACTTGCTCAACACCGGCCAAAGCGCGCTCCAAGGCATGCAGCAGATGCGGGGCGCAATGCAGGGCGGCATGGGTGGGCTGGCACAGCGGGTCAGCGCTTCCAGTGCCGTCGGTTCTACGCTGCCTGCCGCCTCGGCCGCGCTGAGTGCGGCGGGCCTGGCCGGCCTGCCAAGGTTGCCAGTACCCAAGCTGGCTGAACTCAAGGCTCACAGCCTGAACACTGTTACCGATTTGCTGCCAGGTGAACTGATCTCATGACTGAACATACCTACGCTTGCGACGACCACTCCCGCGCCTCGCAGGTAGCCATCACCCCGCTTCGCGAAATCCAGATAGAGGACGTTGGTCGTGGCGCCGTGGTCTTCGATGCCTGGCTACGTGAGGTCAGTGCCAGTTTTGCCACCCTTGAGCGCATCAGCGGTGTCGCCGGCAGTGTGCCCATGGCAGGCAATATCATTGCCTTGGTCGACGCGCTGGGTGATGTTGTCGCGCTGGCGCGCAGCAACGTACCTGAGCCCTTTGATTGCGCGAGCTTCGGGCTCAACCTGATTGGTATGGTGGCTTCCCCTGCGAGCATGACCGCAGCACGCATGGCCTTGCGCCCGATGCTGTTCATCGTGCGCCAGGAGGGCAAGCGGGCGCTGGGTGATGCGCTGATAGAGCTGATGGCGGGCCACTTGAATGCTGACATCGTCGGTAGCCTGGATGACTTCGTCGAGCAGTCCCAGGGCAATCTCAAGGAGGCGTTGGCCCAGGCAGCAATTCTGGGCGAACAGATCATTCTCGACATCGCCTCAGGCCTCGGTGCTTTGGTTGCCGGCACTGCTGTGGATGTGGCCAGCCCGGTCTCGGCGCCAGCTGGAAGCCGGCTTGTCCACGACCCGACGGCGAGCATCGACAACTATCTCCGGGCAGCCTTTGATGCCTACAAGGCGGCCGGCAAAGGCATGACCAGTGCTGCTGTGAGCGTTGCACTGGGGGACGAGGGCAAAGCTGGCCTACTGGCGCAGATTGCGCGCCTGCGGGAACTGGCGCCACAGGTGCGTGCTGAAATCCTTGAACTTTCCGATCCCGGCCGCCCTTGCTCCATTGAAGGCCTGCGCATGAAGCTGGCCAGCAGCGTAGAGCAATGGCGCACGCGCAACCCCCAGGTTGTGGTGGCCAACGTCAAGACCGCAGCCATCAGCATGACCCAGCACCAGGCTGCCGACGGTAAGGTCGAAACGCAGAAGATGCAGAGCCCGGCGAGCCTGGAGGCCAACCAGTGCAAGAATGGCGCGCCCACCAGCACGTGCAACCGCATCAACTTCGCCTCGGGTAGCGAGACGCTTCAGCACACCGACTTCAGCCTGCCGGGGCCGTTTCCGATCGTGTGGACGCGTACCTATCATTCGCGCCTCGATGCCCTAGACAGCGCCAACCTGGGCGCACGCTGGATCACCGAATTCACCACGTGCATCGATATGCTGGATGACGGCGTGCTGTTCCACGACGTGGATGGCCGCAGCCATGCCTACCCGCTGCCCAAGATCGGTATGTCGCACTATGACCCGGTGGAGTACAACGCCCTGGTGCGCACCACCGACAGTCAGCTGATTCTCATGCGCGGGCTGGGGCGCAAGGAAACCTATGAGCGGGCAGGGGGGCGCTTCCTCCTCACGCATATCGTGCTGCGCAGTGGCGCAGGAGCCACGCTGCATTACGAGCACCGTCATCAGGGGCGCCCGGTACTCTCGGACATCAACACCTACCAGGAGAATGACCCTGCCAAGGTACACCTGCAACTCGGCACCGTGCTTGACGGGCATGGCCGTATCCAGGGGCTCTGGCAGGTGGTCGATGGCAAGCCGCTGCGCCAGCTCTGCGCTTATCACCACGACCGGCTTGGCGACCTGGTAACCGCCCAGGACGAGCATGGCGCTGCCTGGCAGTACGCGTACCAGCACCACCTGATCACGCGCTATACCGACCGTACCGGTCGTGGTCTCAACTTGCGCTGGGACGGCAGCGGCCCTCGCGCCAGGGCCGTGCACGAATGGGCAGACGACAGCAGCTTCGAGACTCGTCTCACCTGGGATGAACACATTCGCCTGACAACGGTGACTGACGCGTATGGCCAGCAGACCCGTCACTATTACGATGCGCAGGGCTACACCTATCGTATCGAGTACCCGGATGGGCGCTCGGAGTGGCTGTTTCGCGACCAGCGCAAGAACCTGATTCGCCACCTTCATGCCGACGGCAGCCAGGATCGTTTTGCCTACGACGAGCGAAGCAACCGGCTGCAACACATTCGTGCCGACCATAGCGTGGTGCATTACGCGTACAGCGACGATGATCAGCTGATCAAGGTTCGGGATGCTGAAGGTGGGCTGTGGCGACGGGACTACGACGAGCGCGGCAACCTGGTAGAGACGGTCGACCCGCTGGGCAACAAGACCGAGTTTGTCTACACCGCCACAGGCCAGGTCAAGGCAATCAAGGATGCTCACGGCAACGAGAAAAAACTCGGGTACAACGAGGCCGGGCAGATGCTCGAATACACCGACTGTTCGGGCAAGACCAGCCAGTGGCACTACAACGAATTCGGGCAACTGGTGGAAACCGCCAATGCGGCGGGCGACAAGACGCAGTACGAATACAAGGCGGGGCAGTTGGCCAAGGTGATTCATCCAGACAAAACCGAAGAGCGCTTCGAGCGTGACGCCGAAGGGCGCTTGCTCGCGCACCTGGATGCGCTGGATCGCTGTACTACCTGGTCCTATACGGCTGCCGGTCTGTTGGCTGAACGGGTGGATGCGAAGGAGCACACGTTGCGCTACCAGTGGGACAGGCTGGGGCGGTTGCTCAGCCTGGAGAACCAGAACGAGAAGTGCGCGTTTTACCAGTACGATGCCATGGGACGTCGAGTGGCAGAAACCGGCTTCGATGGTGTGACCGTCCGTTATCGGTACGACCCCTGCACTGGGCGCCTGGCGAGCAGCCAGGTGGGGCAGCGCCGCATCGATTTGCAGCACGACCGCATGGGTCGGTTGATCGAGCGCACAGCGCACCTTGGCGATCAGCGCCAAACAGAGCGCTTTGCCTACGACGGCAATGGCAAGGTGCTGCAGGCGATCAACGACTCCAGCACACTGCAATGGTTCTATGACGACGCGGGCAACCTGACCCGTGAGCACCAGCATTACCTGGCAACGGGTACGCCGATGGTAGCGGTGTGGCTGCACGAGTACGACGCACTCAACCAGCGAATCGCCACCACGCGCCCGGATGGCCACAAGGTCAGCTGGCTGACTTACGGCAGCGGCCATCTCTTGGGCATGCGACTTGACCAGCACGAAATACTGGCTTATGAGCGCGACGATCTGCATCGCGAAGTCGCCCGCCATCAGGGCAACAAACTGACGCAAACGCAGGTATGGGACGCGCTAGGGCGTCCGCAAGAACAGTTGCTCACCAGTCATGACGGCCAATCCATTCTGTGCAAGCGCGAGTATCAATACGACCCGACCGGTCAACTGACAGACATCCTCGATACCCGTCGTGGTCACCTGGCCTACCAGTACGATCCGCTAGGCCGCCTGCTGCAGGCCAACAGCCGCCTGGGTGAAGAAACCTTTGCCTTCGACCCGGCCGGCAACCTGACGGACAAGGCGCGGCAACTGCATCGCCCGCTGGATAACGATGCCAGCTCCCACAAGGTGATGGACAACGTGCTGCGCGAATACGCGGGCAGCCGCTACACGTATGACGAGCGCGGTAACCTTGTGCAACGCTTGCACAACGGTGTGCCTGCCCACTTCAGCTGGGACTTGTTCAATCGCCTGGTGCGCTACAGCGACGACAGGCTCAGTGTGGAATACAGCTATGACGCCCTTGGTCGGCGGTTGCACAAGCATGCCGTCGCCCATTACAAGGACAAGCCCGAGGCCGGCACCGGCTGGAATGCAATGCAGCGCAGCAAGCGTCAGCGCGAGCTGCACTGCGGTTTCACGCTGTACGGATGGGACGGCGAAACCCTGGCCTGGGAAAGCGCATTGCCCCTCGACGAGGGCGACACAGGCCGTACCGTTCACTACCTCTACGAACCGGGCCGCTTCGTGCCGGTGGCTCAAGCGTTGCACAAGCGCTCGATACGCCTGCTCAGGCAACCCGACTGGCAGGGCCGTCAATACGACATCGACCAGGACCCACTCTGGCAGACACTGCCCACTGCGCCAGCGTTCGACGTCATTGCCTGGTACCACTGCGACCACCTGGGCACACCAATGGAAATCACCGACCACAACGGCAATGTTGCCTGGACGGGGCAGTACAAGGTGTGGGGTGAGGTTCGTGAAGAGCGCTCGTCGTGGGCCGCGCAGAATGGCGTGGGCAATCCGATTCGTTTTCAGGGGCAATACCACGACCCTGAAACGGGGCTGCATTACAACCGATTCCGTTACTACGAACCCCGCATGGCGCGCTATGTGTCGAGAGACCCGATCGGGATGCTGGGTGGGTTGAACGTGTACAGCTATGTGAGCAACAAGCCTGTTATGCGGGCTGACCCGTTGGGGCTGTTCGACCTGAACATGCCAGGCGTCGCGGAGCGCGCTTCACTGGGAAGTTGGATGTTGCAGAATGGTGCGACACCGGATGAGGTTTCCCGGGCGATGGCGCCGCCGCCGGCCAAACCTATTATGACGGGGGAGTGTAGGGCTTCTGCTACTGCTGCGGTAGGCACGGGCGTCTCGTTCGGTATGAGTGCAAACGAAAAAACCGGTGCGGCGGGGCAGGTGGCTATACCCGTTATGAGTGTAGGTGCTCGTGCGACTGCTAGTTGCGGTTTCAAATTCTCTGATCCTGACTCGAAGTCGTTGCCGGCGGCAGCGGGAGTTGGGGTAGCGCTAGGTATCATCCAGATTGATGTCACGCAGACCTCGACGTGGCCAGAACTGTATGTAGGTTTCGGGGCAGGAGTGGGGCCTGAGATCAAGACGCCTGCCAGCCCCGCTGTTTCAATTCCATTGTTCTAGGTGGTTTATGTGTGATGTATTGCAGTTCTTCCGTATTTTTTTATTTGTCCTCGGTGGGGTGTTTGTGGCGGCATCCGTCATTTATGCCAATCATTGTTGCAAGAAAAAAGGTATCAATATGAATACCTTTTCAGGCCTTTTTGAAATGTGGGGCATGGTCTTCAGGTTTGAAAACAAAAAACTGTCGATATTGATGCTGACAGCCGCCTTTGGGGGGCTGTGCGTAGCAGTCATTATTCTCGTGTTAACTTTGTGGGGGCAGAGCCAGGGGTGCATTTTTCCAATCAATGACAGATCAATGCGTTAAACATATGGATCGGAAGCCATCATGTGGTTTGGAGGTTTCTGATCCTGATGCAAAGGAGTCAACGTAGGTGTGGGAGTAGGAATGGCGTTGATTCAGGGGTGTTTTAGGCAACCCTCAACCAGTCCGAGCTTTATGTTTATGGGGTGGCCCTGAAGTTAAAGCTCCTGCCGGTCCAGGTGTTACGTTTTTTTAGGTAGTAGGTTATGTGCGACGTAATACAGTTCGTTCGGATTCTTTTGTTTGTTATTTGTTGGGTTTTGTTGGTTTCTGCTGTGTTGTATGCAAGCTCGTACAGTAAAAAAATGGCATCAACATGAATACGTTCTCAGGTATGTTAGAGGTGTGGGGCAAGGTTTTTAAGTTTGAGAGCAGGAAGCTGTCCATCCTCCTGCTGACTGCGGCCTATGGGGGGCAGCTATAGGTATCGTTATTCTTGCGTTGACAGTATGGGGGCAGAGCCATGGGTGCGACTTTAAACTTAATTATAGATCAATGCGGTAAGCAATCGAGTTGATGAAAGGCGGAGTGTAGGTAGGGGCTTAGGTAGTTGCCGAGGGCGCATGATCCTGATCAGGTTTAGGCGAAGGTACCGCGTCGAAGGCGCAACGCGTTAAACTGCCGCCGACAACCGCCACTGCGACATTAACAAGGGACCCTTAGATGACGACATTCACTTATCAGGACGGCCAGTACGTCGAAGTTGCTGGGGCGCACCTCTATCCCTCACTGTAATAATTCCACTGAAGGATTGAGGGTGTATTGTGTGTTTTTGGATGGCTTTATTGATAGAAACAATTTTCTGGTTTTTGTTTGGGGTGGTTTTTTTAACGGTTTTTTATGCGAATTCTTACTGCAAGCGTAATGGCATAAATATGAATACCTTAGCAGGGCTTTTTGAGATTTATAGGCATGCTTTTTCATTTAAAAATAAGATGCTTTCGTGTGTGGTCCTTACAACTGTTTACGGCGGAGCAGCCGCAGGAGTCGGGCTAGCTTCTCTGGTGTTTTACGCGCGATCTCAGGGGTGTGCGCTTGATGTAGTGGTTCACTTAGGGTGAGTGGAAGGGGAAACAAGAGCTGAAGTTTGGCTCGGCAAGTGCTTTTGCTGATGCGTGTTTGGCGCCGAAGAACTGTGCTTTAAGTCTGTGCTTTGTAGTTGATGGCTGGTTTGGTGGGTGGGCCATATTTCAGCAGTGCCATGCGGTGATGTAACGCAGTTCGCTTTATGGTCAATGTTCTATCTTGGTGGGCGAGCTTGGGCGTACTGAAAGTTTATATATTGTTTAGGGTATGCCATTATAAATGTGTAGCATGATCCAGTTTTTTCGCATTTTTTTGTTTGTTTTTTGTGGTCTGCTCATGGCGGTTGCGGTGATTTACGCAAACCAATGCTGCAAGAAAAAAGGCATCAACATGAATACTTTTTCTGGCATGTTTGAAATGTGGGCGATGGTTTTCAAGTTTGAGCATAAAAAGCTGTCATTCATCATGTTGACTGCAACCTATGGCGGGGCACTCATGATTGTCGCTATTTTCGTACTGACCCTTTGGGGGCAGAGTAAGGGTTGTGTTTTTCCGATCAATGACAGGACGATGCGTTAAGCAAAGGACTTCATACCTGGCAATGAGGGCATCGGGGGTACCGCGTCGAAGGCGCAACGCATTAAACTGCCGCCGACAATTGCCACCGCGACACAAACAAGGGACCCTCAAATGACGACATTCACTCACCAGGACGGCCAGTACGTCGAAGTTGCCGGGGCACGCCTCTATTGTGAACAGCAAGGCAACCCACAGGGCCCGGCACTGGTTTTTCTGCACGGTGGCTTTGGCGACATCGAAACCTTCAATGCCATCACGCCAGCCCTGGCCGAACGTTATCGCCTGATCGGCATCGACAGCCGCGGCCAGGGCAAATCGACCCTGGGGCACCTGCCGCTGACCTACCAGCGTTTGCAACTGGATGTGGAGGCGGTTGCCCGGCAGTTGGGGCTTGAGCGCTTCAGCCTCGTCGGCCACAGCGATGGCGGCATTGCAGCGCTGCGCATCGCGGCTGCCGGGAGTGCTGGCATCGACAAACTGGTGACGATCGGTGCCCACTGGCAACTGAAAGCGGATGATCCCGTGCGCGGCATGTACAGCCGCGTGACCGGCGCGCGCTGGCGTGAGCTGTTCCCGCACAGCTACGAGCGCTACCTGCAGTTGAACCCCGAACCCGATTTCGACCGCCTGGCCGTGGCGTTGCGCGAGCTGTGGCTGGATTCAGGCGAGCAGGGCTACCCGAATGAAACGGTGTGCGGCATCACCGCCGATTTGCTGGTGATTCATGGCGATCAAGACCGCCTGGTAACGCGGGCCAACGCCTGCGAGCTGGCCGATCGGGTGGCGAATGCGCAACTGCTGAACATCCCGTTTACCGGGCATTCGCCGCACGAGGATCACCCCCAGTGGGTAATGCCTGCGCTCAAGGCACTGCTGGGCCTGTAACATGACGCTGCCGTTTGCGCGCCGCGCGGCTTGATCCGGCCTTAAGTGTCAAGGAGTACCCACCATGCAAGGCTTCCATTGCGCCACCTGTGGCGAGTATCACGACGAGCTGCCCACCACCTTCGGCGCGCCAGCCCCTGCCGCCTGGTATGACCTGCCGCAGGCAGAGCGCGAGCAGCGTGCGCCACTGTCCAGCGATCAGTGCATCATCGATGACACCCACCACTTCGTGCTCGGGCGCCTGGAAATCCCGATCATCGGCTCACCCGAGCCGTTCGTGTGGCTGACCTGGGTGACGGTCAGCGAGGCGGATTTCTACCGCACCAGCGAACTGTGGGAAACCCCAGGTCGCGAGCGCGAACCACCTTATGCGGCACGTGTGCAAAGCGAGTTCCCCTATGAGGTTTCGACCCTCAACCTCAAGGCTACGCTGCAGACCCAGGCCCTGGGCGACCGCCCGCTGGTGTTCGTGGACGCGGGCGATCACCCGCTCGCCCTGCAGCAAAACACCGGCATCACCCACGATCAGGCTCGGCAACTGGCCGAACGCTGCCTGCATCCGTGAACAGGCCAGCGCCTCACGCACTGTCAGTTACGGTCATTAACTTGTAACTTTCGGTCATTGAGCCTCACTTCCAGGCGCATTACTGTCCCTCACAGATAACCGACGGGCCCCGCTGCACGCAGCGAGGCGCCCGCATTCCGTGATCAGTTCGCTGTGGAGTTCACCATGACCGCCGCTCAATACCCGCACCTGCTTGCCCCGCTGGACCTGGGCTTCACCACCCTGCGCAACCGCACCCTGATGGGCTCGATGCACACCGGCCTGGAGGAGAAATCCGGCGGTTTCGAGCGCATGGCGGCATACTTTGCCGAGCGCGCCCGTGGTGGCGTCGGCCTGATGGTCACCGGCGGTATCGGGCCCAACGAAGAGGGCGGGGTGTACTCCGGCGCGGCCAAGCTGACAACGGCCGAAGAAGCGCAGAAGCACCGTATCGTTACCCAGGCGGTGCACGAGGCTGGCGGCAAGATCTGCATGCAGATCCTCCACGCCGGGCGCTACGCCTACAGCCCCAAGCAGGTGGCCCCCAGCGCGATCCAGGCGCCGATCAACCCGTTCAAGCCCCGCGAGCTGGACGAAGAGGGCATCGAGAAGCAGATCCAGGACTTCGTCACCTGCGCCACGCTGGCCCAGAGCGCCGAGTACGACGGCGTCGAGATCATGGGGTCCGAAGGCTACTTCATCAACCAGTTCCTGGCCGCCCACACCAACCATCGCACCGACCGCTGGGGGGGCAGCTACGAGAACCGTATGCGCCTGGCCGTGGAGATCGTGCGCCGGGTGCGCGAAGCGGTCGGCCCGAACTTCATCATCATCTTCCGCTTGTCGATGCTCGACCTGGTGGAAGGCGGCAGCAACTGGCAGGAGATCGTGCAGCTGGCCCAGGCCATCGAGCAGGCCGGCGCCACGCTGATCAACACCGGCATCGGTTGGCACGAGGCGCGTATCCCGACCATCGCCACCAAGGTGCCGCGTGCCGCGTTCAGCAAGGTCACCGCCAAGTTGCGCGGCGCGGTGCAGATCCCGCTGATCACCACCAACCGCATCAACACCCCGGAAGTCGCCGAGCAGATCCTTGCCGAAGGCGACGCCGACATGGTGTCGATGGCACGCCCGTTCCTGGCCGACCCGGACTTCGTCAACAAGGCCGCCGCCGGGCGCGGCGACGAGATCAACACCTGCATCGGCTGCAACCAGGCCTGCCTGGACCACACCTTCGGCGGCAAGCTGACCAGTTGCCTGGTCAACCCGCGGGCCTGTCATGAAACCGAACTCAACTACCTGCCGGTGGCCCAGCCCAAGCGCATTGCCGTGGTCGGCGCCGGCCCGGCCGGCCTGGCCGCCGCTACCGTGGCCGCCGAGCGTGGCCACCAGGTGACCCTGTTCGACTCGGCCAGCGAGATCGGCGGGCAGTTCAACGTGGCCAAGCGCGTGCCGGGCAAGGAGGAGTTCTTCGAGACCCTGCGCTACTTCAAGCGCAAGCTGCAGACCACCGGCGTGGAGCTGTGTCTGAACACCCGCGTCAATGTCGAGCAACTGGTGGAGGGCGGCTACGACGAGATCATCCTTGCGACCGGCATCGCGCCTCGCCTGCCGGCCATCGACGGTATCGATCACGCCAAGGTGCTGAGCTACTTGGACGTGCTGCTGGCGCGCAAGCCGGTGGGGCAGAAGGTCGCGGTGATCGGTGCCGGCGGCATCGGCTTCGATGTGTCGGAGTTCCTGGTGCACCAGGGCGTTGCCACCAGCCAGGACCGCGAGGCGTTCTGGAGGGAGTGGGGCATCGACACCCGGCTCGAAGCGCGCGGCGGCGTGGCGGGCATCCAGGCCGAGCCCCATGCTCCGGCGCGCCAGGTGTACCTGTTGCAGCGCAAGAAGACCAAGGTTGGCGACGGGCTGGGCAAGACCACCGGCTGGATCCACCGCACAGGCCTGAAGAACAAGCGGGTGCAGATGCTCAACAGCGTCGACTACCTGAAGATCGACGACGCCGGCCTGCATATCCGTATCGCCGAAGGCGAGCCGCAGGTACTGGCGGTGGACAACGTGGTGATCTGCGCCGGCCAGGACCCGCTGCGCGAGCTGCAGGATGGCCTGCTGGCCGCCGGGCAGTCGGTACACCTGATCGGCGGCGCGGACGTCGCCGCCGAGCTGGACGCCAAGCGCGCGATCAACCAGGGTTCACGCCTGGCGGCCGAGCTGTAAAGCGGTGGCGGGGGTGCGCTGGTAGACTGCGCGCTCCCGTTCTGCCGAGCCTGTTCGATGTCTGCCGCTTTCGATGACCTGCCACTGGCACCCCTGCAACCGCTGGCCCTAGGCTGGCTGGCGCGCGCCGGGGTCGAGGTGGCAGTGCTGCGTCTGGACCTCATCGACCCGCTGATCAGCGGCAACAAATGGTTCAAGCTGCAGGGGCACCTGCGCCTTGCCCATGCCCGTGGTGCCCCGGGGGTGATCAGCCTGGGCGGCGCCTATTCCAACCACCTGCATGCCCTGGCGGCGGCCGGCAAGCGCTTCGGCTTTGCCACGGCCGGGCTGTTGCGTGGGCACCCGCACAGCAACCCCACCGTGCACGACCTGCAAGCACTGGGCATGCACCTGCACTGGCTGGGGTACGCCGGATACAGGGCGCGGCATCAGGCGGATTTCTGGCAGCCCTGGCAAGCCCTCTACCCGGCATGGCATTGCGTGCCCGAAGGCGGCGCGGGGCCACTGGGCACCGAAGGCTGCGCACAGATCGTGACCCAGGCGCGGGCGCAGCTGGCGGCCGTGGGCTGGGCCGATTACGACGCCTGGTGGCTGGCGGTGGGCAGCGGTACCACGCTGGTGGGGCTGGCCCAGGCCGAAGCGGGCGCCCACCCGGTGCACGGCGCGCTGGCCGTGCCGCCGGGGCATGGGGTGGAAGGCGAGGTCGAGGTGCTGGCGCCGGGCACTTACCGCCTGCACGACGCCAGCCGGGGCGGCTTTGCCAAGGTCGACCCGGCCTTGCTGGCATTCATCCAGGCCAGCGAGGCCGAATCGGGCCTGCCACTGGAACCGCTGTACACCGGCAAGGCGTTGTTGGCCCTGCAGGAGCGTGTGCTGGCTGGCGCGTTCGTGGCCGGCACGCGGCTGATCTTCGTTCACACCGGCGGCTTGCAGGGCCGCCGCGGGTTCGCCTAGTCAGTCACCTTTTTGCGGCAGCATGCGCAGCAGGGTGTTATCGCGGACCACGTAGTGATGGTAGAGGCCGGCCAGTGCGTGCAGGCCGATCAGCCAGTAGCCCAGTGCGCCGAACCACTCGTGCCAGCCCTTGACGAACTTGGCCAGGTCGGTGTCCGGTGCTACCAGGGCGGGCAACTCCAGGCCGAAGAACGGGATCGGCTTGCCAGCCGCGCTGAGGATCACCCAGCCGGCCAGCGGCAGGCCGATCATCAGGGCGTACAGCGCCCAGTGCATCAGGTGCGCAAGACCCGTCTGCCAGGCCGGCGGCTTGGGTTCGATGCGCGGGGTGGGGTGGGTGACCTTCAGGATCAGGCGCAGCCATACCAGCACGAACACGCTCAGGCCGAGCATGAAGTGCAGGCTTTTCATCAGGTCGCGCTCGGCGCTGTCCTTGGGGAAGATGCCGCGCAGTTCGATGCAGGCGTATACCACCGCCAGCAGAATCAGCATCAGCCAGTGCAGGGCGATCGACAGGCTGCCGTAGCGTGCCTGCGTATTGGTCAGGGTCATGGTGGTTCCTCATATCGGTCAATCAGGTCAATGGCCGCGCTCTTGATGGCGCTGTGCGGATAACTCTAATCGCTTGCGCGTGCCCTGCACCTGCGCTGGGGCAAAAAAGTGTGCTAGCGGGCCTTCAGACCCTTGCCGAGCAGGTAGTCGACGAGTTGCGGGTCCTCGATACGGATGGCCAGGTCCATCAGGTCGCTCCTGTCGTCGGCCAGGCAGTAGGGTTTGTGCGGGTCGCAGTAGGTGCCGGTGCTGCTCATGCCGCGCTCGAGCAGCACGCTGAGGATGTCGTAGCTCACGTGCGGGGCGTCGGGCCCGTCGCGACCCTGGCGCGAAAGCTCGACCAGGATCGCTTCCATGGTTTCGCTGCCGGCCTCGGGCAGTGGCAGATGGCGGGCGACGGCCCGGCGCGTGGCGCTGTGCTCGGTCAGCACTGCGGCGTCGAAGGCGTCCATGTTGCTGTCGCTGCGCGTGAAGTAGGAGGTGTCGGCGCCGGCCTTGACCAGGGCGTCGATCAGCGAGGCATCGGCGCCCTGGGCGATGGCCAGCAGCAGCGGGCGTGGGTTGTGGTAGTCGCCAGCTTCCACCGGCGCGCCCTGGGCCAGCAGCCATTCGATGGTGGCAGTGGGGTGGTTGTGCTTGATGGCCGTGGACAGTAGCGATTCGGGGTAATCGCCGAGCCCGACCATGGCCGGTAGCGCGGCACGCAGGTGTTGCAGCATGGCCAGCGAGGCGTTGTTTTCGAGTGCGAGGTGAAAGGCCGTGGTATTGCGGGTGACCACACCGGGTGGATACTCGCCGGGTTGGCTGCGCGGGGCCAGCCACGTGTCCAGGTCGGTGGGCGTCGCCTGGCGCCAGAAGCTGTCGCTCAGCAGGGCGAGGTCGTTGTCCTGGTCCAGACCTGGGGCAGGCGCTGCGCTGGCACTTGCGGGCCAGACCAGGGTGACGGCGAGCGCCAGGGCGAGAAGATTGCCGGGCACGGGTGGGTTCCTTGTGCGGGTGCTGGGTGAGGGGGGGCGAGGTTAGCAGAATGTTGTCAGCGCTGGCCCCTTCGCCGGCAAGGCCGGCTCCCACGGGGGCGTACGTTCATGTGGGGGCCGGCCCAGCCAGTGCATGCTAACCCGCCAGGTTCGGCCAGGCATCGGCCACCAGAAACAAGCGTTGAGCCTCTACCCAATCCCCGCTATCCCCAGGCACCAGCCGCACCAGCAACTGCGCGGGGGCCATCGGGTCCAGCGCTTGCAGCCAGGCCTGGAACTGTTCCGTGCCCCAGGCCTGTTCCTGCGTGTACCGCGCCGGCGCCAGCCATGCCTGGCGCGGCAACGGCTGCCAGCGCCCGGGGTCGGCCTGCGCCGCAAACCGGGCCCAGTCGCGCTGATGCAGCCAGCGCCCGCGCAAGTGTTGCGGGTGCGCACCCGCTGGAGGTTGCGCCGTCCCCGGCCATGGATACAGCAGATACCCGCCCAGCCAAAGCTGAGCCGTGAAGCTGTCTATGTGCAGCGCCGCCAGCGCCTCGCGCCCCTCGGCCCGCGCCGAAATCGGCAGTTGATGGTCGTTCAGGTGCGCCAGCTTGCGGTCCAGCCGGTCATGGCAGCCCGGCCCAAGCCACTGCGCCGGGTTACGCCCATCACCGTGCTGCGGGCCCAGGTACAGCTTGATGGCCAGCTCCAGGTGATGCACCCCGTCGCGGTCACGCAGCAGGATGTCCAGCTCGCCCAGGGTGTGCCCGCCGTCGCGGATCGGCAGGTTGGCCGCCAGCAGCTCCACCCCCGGAGCATGGCGCAACGCGAACTGCCACAGCCGCTCGTAGTACAACCCCAGGCGCCGGCTGGCGGCCTGCGCCAGCCAGGCCTGCAGGTCACGGCTGTCGTGGTCCAGCGCCAGCAGCCAGTCGCGCAGCAGCGCCGGTGCGGCCACCCAGTCGCTGCCGGCCAACGGGTGGCGTTGCGGCCAGGGCGTCACTGCGAGCATGGGGGGCGCAAGGATTACCCACGCCAGGTCCCGCACCGGGGGCTGGCGCAGGCGGTTGGGCAGGTCGCAAAGGTCGGTAAAGGGCATCATCCTGCGAGCATAGCCGCCCGCCCCGGCGCCTTGTGCAAAAAACTGCGGCGTTTGCCGCTGCCCGGCGCTTTCGCCCATAATCAACGCTTTGGCCAACCGGCCCATTCAACGCCGCAGTGCCCCGCAGGAGCCCCATGGAGCAATTTCGCAATATCGGTATCATCGGCCGCCTTGGCAGTTCGCAGGTGCTCGATACCATTCGCCGACTGAAAAAATTCCTGCTCGAGCGGCACCTGCACGTGATCCTCGAGGACACCATCGCCGACGTGCTGCCCGGCCACGGCCTGCAGACCTCCTCGCGCAAGCTGCTGGGCGAGGTGTGCGACATGGTCATCGTGGTCGGCGGCGACGGCAGCCTGCTGGGCGCCGCCCGCGCACTGGCGCGCCACAACATCCCGGTACTGGGCATCAACCGCGGCAGCCTGGGGTTTCTCACCGACATTCGCCCCGACGAGCTCGAGGTCAAGGTGGCCGAAGTGCTCGACGGCCACTACCTGGTGGAAAACCGCTTCCTGCTGCAGGCCGAAGTCCGCCGCCACGGCGAGGCCATCGGCCAGGGCGACGCGCTCAACGACGTGGTGCTGCACCCTGGCAAGTCCAACCGCATGATCGAGTTCGAGATCTACATCGACGGCCAGTTCGTGTGCAGCCAGAAGGCAGACGGCCTGATCGTCGCCACACCGACCGGCTCGACCGCCTACGCGCTGTCGGCCGGCGGACCGATCATGCACCCCAAGCTCGACGCCATCGTGATCGTGCCCATGTACCCGCACACGCTTTCGGGACGCCCGATCGTGGTCGATGGCAACAGCGAGCTGAAGATCGTGGTATCGCGTGACCTGCAGCTGTACCCGCAAGTCTCGTGCGATGGCCAGAACCATTTCACCTGTGCCCCCGGCGACACCATCACAGTGAACAAGAAGCCGCAGAAGCTGCGCCTGATCCACCCGCTGGACCACAACTACTACGAGGTCTGCCGGACCAAGCTCGGCTGGGGCAGCCGTCTGGGTGGTGGAGGCGACTGATGCTCGATCCCGCGCGCAGTTACGACCTGATCGGCGATGTCCACGGCTGTGCCCACACCCTGGAGCGTCTGCTCGACGCCATGGGGTACAAGCGTCAGGGCGGGGTGTGGCGGCATGCGCAGCGTCAGGCGATCTTCCTTGGCGACATCATCGACCGCGGCCCGCGCATTCGCGAGGCCCTGCACATCGTGCACGACATGGTCGAAGCCGGTCAGGCCCACTGCATCATGGGCAACCACGAATTCAGCGCACTGGGCTGGACCACGCCGGCGCTGCCGGGCAGCGGCAAGCAGTTCGTGCGCGAGCACAACCCGCGCCATGCGCGTCTGATCGAAGAGACACTGACCCAGTTCGCCGACCACCCCCACGACTGGCACGACTTCCTCGGCTGGTTCTACGAGCTGCCGCTGTTCATCGATGCCGGACGCTTTCGCGTGGTACATGCCTGCTGGGACGCGCGCCTGATCGAGCCGCTGCGCCAGCAGCATCCGGACGGGCGCATCGACGAGCATTTCGTGCAGGCCTCGGCCGTGGCCGGCAGCTTTGCCCACACCGTGTGCAACCGGCTGCTGCGCGGCACCGACATGCGCCTGCCCGACGGCCTCACCCTGACCGGCGGCGACGGCCTGACTCGCGCATTCTTTCGCACCAAGTTCTGGGAGGAAGACCCGCAGACCTACGGCGATATCGTGTTCCAGCCCGATGCGCTGCCGGCCGAAGTGGCCAATGCGCCGCTCAGTCGCAGCCAGAAGAACGCGCTGCTGCGCTACGGTGACGACGAGCCGCTGCTGTTCGTCGGCCATTACTGGCGCAGCGGCCGGCCCGCACCCATCCGCGCCAACCTGGCGTGCCTGGACTACAGTGCGGTGCTCTACGGGAAGCTGGTGGCCTATCGGCTGGATGATGAAACCCGCATCGACCCGCACAAGTTCGTATGGGTGGATGTCGAACGGCCGGAGGCCAGTCAATGAGTGCGGCAATGGTGATGCGCCTGCCCCTGAGCGTCGACCTCAGCGGCTTTGTCGAGCTGCTCAAGCGCCTGCAGGTGCCGCACCGGGTCTCGGAGGAGGGCGAGGAGCAGGTACTGTGGACCGCCGACTACCTGGTGGAAGATGTTCGCCAGCTGTACCAGCGCTATCCGGAGGGCAATGCCGATGTGCAACTGCCGCCCCTGGCGCAGCCCCCGGCCCCACCGCGCCCGAGCCTGGCCGCGCAGGCGAAGGCCAGCAAGGCCACTGCAGCGGTGTTGCTGCTGTGCGTGGTGGTGGCGGCACTGACCGGCCTGGGTGACAACTTCGCCACCTTGAGCTGGCTGACCTTCCTGGATTTTCGCGTGCAGGGCGATTACCTGTATTTCACCCCGTTGCTGACCAGCCTCGATGCAGGCCAGTGGTGGCGCTTGTTCAGCCCGATGCTGGTGCACTTCGGCATCCTGCACCTGGCCATGAACGGCCTGTGGTACTGGGAGCTGGGGCGGCGCATCGAGCTGCGTCAGGGCACCCTGGCCTTGCTGTCGCTGACCCTGCTGTTCAGCCTGGTGTCGAACGTGGCGCAGTTCGTGTTCGGCGGGCCCAGCCTGTTCGGCGGCTTGTCCGGGGTGCTGTACGGCCTGCTCGGGCACATCTGGCTGTATCAGTGGCTGGCGCCGAACCCGGTGTATCGCATGCCACGTGGCGTGCTGGTGATGATGCTGGTATGGCTGCTGCTGTGCCTGTCCGGGCTGATCACCCTGCTCGGCTTCGGCGCGATCGCCAACGCCGCCCACGTGGGTGGGCTGTTGGTCGGCTGCCTCAGCGGGCTCTTGGGCGGGGCACTGGCCCGGCGTAAACTGTCAGCTTGATTTTTGGAGACGCTATGTCCACTTTTGCGCAAATGATCGAAAACATCACCCCGGAGATCTACGCCAGCCTGAAACTGGCCGTGGAAATCGGCAAATGGTCCGACGGGCGCAAGCTCACCGCCGAGCAGAAGGAGCTGTCGTTGCAGGCCGTGATCGCCTGGGAGATGCAGAACCTGCCCGAAGACCAGCGTACCGGCTACATGGGCCCGCAGGAATGCGCCTCCAAGTCCGCGCCGGTGCCCAACATCCTGTTCAAGTCGGACGCGATCCATTGATCGAACTCGGCCGTGGTTCCATCAGCAAGATGACGGCGCGCCTCGAGCAGCCGGTCGTGCAATACGCGTTTCGCCTGGGCGACGTCGAAGTGCCGGTCAACCCCCTGCTGGGCAAGACCGTGCGTCTCGAATACCTGGGCGCGATCCACTGTACCCACTGCGGGCGCAAGACCAAGACCAGCTTCAGCCAGGGTTACTGCTACCCGTGCATGACCAGGCTGGCGCAATGCGACACCTGCATCATGAGCCCCGAGCGCTGCCACTACGAGCACGGCACCTGCCGTGACCCGGCCTGGGGCGAGCAGTTCTGCATGACCGACCACGTGGTGTACCTGGCCAACTCGTCGGGTATCAAGGTCGGCATCACCCGCGCCACCCAGCTGCCCACGCGCTGGCTCGACCAGGGCGCCAGCCAGGCCCTGCCGATCGTGCGGGTGGCCACCCGGCAGCAGTCCGGGCTGGTCGAGGACCTGTTCCGCAGCCAGGTGGCCGACCGCACCAACTGGCGCGCACTGCTCAAGGGCAACGCCGAGGCGGTCGACCTGGTGGCCGTGCGCGAGCAGTTGTTCGACAGCTGCAGTGAAGGTTTCAAGGGCCTGCAGGACCGCTTCGGCCTGCAGGCGATCCAGCCGCTGACCGACGTCGAGCCGATTGAAATCAGCTACCCGGTAGAGGCGTACCCGAGCAAGATCGTGAGCTTCAACCTGGACAAGAACCCTGTCGCCGAAGGCACCCTGCTGGGGATCAAGGGCCAGTACCTGATTTTCGATACCGGCGTGATCAATATTCGCAAGTACACGGCCTACCAGCTGGCCGTGCATCAGTAAAAGGACCGCCACATGCGTACCGAACAGCCGCAAGTGATCTACCTCAAGGACTATCAGGCACCCGAGTACCTGATCGACGAGACGCACCTGACCTTCGAACTGTTCGAGGACCACAGCCTGGTCCACGCGCAGCTGGTCATGCGCCGCAACCCGGCGCGCGGTGCCGGCCTGCCGGCGCTGGTGCTCGACGGCCAGCAGCTGGAACTGCTCAGCGTGGCGCTGGACGACCAGCCGCTGGGCGCTGACGACTACCAGCTCGACGACAGCCACCTGACCCTGCAGCCCACTGCCGAGCGCTTCACCCTGGACACCAGCGTGAAGATCCACCCCGAGACCAACACCGCGCTCGAGGGGCTGTACAAGTCTGGCGGCATGTTCTGCACCCAGTGCGAGGCCGAGGGCTTTCGCAAGATCACCTACTACCTCGACCGCCCGGACGTGATGAGCACCTTCACCACCACGGTGATCGCCGAGCAGCATCGCTACCCGGTCCTGCTGTCCAACGGCAACCCCATCGGCAGCGGGCCGCAGCAGGACGGTCGGCACTGGGCCACCTGGGAAGACCCGTTCAAGAAACCGGCCTACCTGTTCGCACTGGTGGCCGGCGACCTGTGGTGCGTCGAAGACACCTTCACCCGCCAGTCGGGGCGCGACGTGACCCTGCGCATCTATGTCGAGCCGGAGAACATCGACAAGTGCCAGCACGCCATGGTCAGCCTGAAGAAGTCCATGCGCTGGGACGAAGAGGTGTATGGCCGCGAATACGACCTGGACATCTTCATGATCGTGGCGGTCAACGACTTCAACATGGGCGCCATGGAGAACAAGGGCCTCAACATCTTCAACTCCAGCTGCGTGCTGGCGCGTGCCGAGACCGCCACCGATGCCGCGCACCAGCGGGTCGAGGCGGTGGTGGCCCACGAGTACTTCCACAACTGGTCGGGCAACCGCGTGACCTGCCGCGACTGGTTCCAGCTGTCGCTCAAGGAAGGCTTCACGGTGTTCCGCGATTCCGAGTTCAGCGCCGACATGAACTCGCGCACGGTCAAGCGCATCGAGGACGTGGCCTACCTGCGTACCCACCAGTTCGCCGAAGACGCCGGCCCCATGGCCCACGCCGTGCGCCCGGACAGCTTCATCGAGATTTCCAACTTCTACACCCTGACCGTGTACGAGAAGGGCTCGGAAGTGGTACGCATGGTGCACACGCTGCTGGGTGCCGAAGGCTTTCGCAAGGGCAGCGACCTGTATTTCGAACGCCATGACGGCCAGGCCGTGACCTGCGACGACTTCATCAAGGCCATGGAAGACGCCAACGGCGTCGACCTGACCCAGTTCAAGCGCTGGTACAGCCAGGCCGGCACGCCGCGCCTGAACGTCAGCGAGGCTTACGACGCCGCTGCCCAGACCTACAGCCTGACCTTCAGCCAGAGCTGCCCGGCAACCCCGGACAAGGTCGAGAAGCAGCCGTTCGTGATCCCGGTCGAACTGGGCCTGCTCGATGCCCAGGGCAACGACATTGCCCTGCGCCTGCAAGGCGAAACGCAGGCGGGCGCGACCACGCGGGTGCTGTCGGTGACCGAGGCCGAGCAGACCTTCACCTTCGTCGACGTGGCCGCCAGGCCGTTGCCGTCGCTGCTGCGCGGCTTCAGTGCGCCGGTCAAGCTGAGCTTCCCGTACGACCGCGACCAACTCATGTTCCTGATGCAGCACGACAGCGATGGCTTCAATCGCTGGGAAGCCGGCCAGCAACTGTCGGTTCAGGTCTTGCAGGAACTGATCGCGCAGCATCAGCGCGGTGAAGCCCTGGTGCTCGATCAGCGCCTGGTCACTGCCCTGGGCAGCGTGCTGGCCAACGAGGCACTCGACCAGGCCATGGTCGCCGAAATGCTCTCGCTGCCGAGTGAGGCCTACCTCACCGAAATCAGCGAAGTGGCCGATGTGGACGCGATTCACGCGGCCCGCGACTTTGCCCGCCAGCAACTGGCCGAGCAACTGTTCGACGGGCTGTGGGCGCGCTACCAGGCCAACCGTGCGGTCTCGCGCGAAACCGCCTATGTGGCCGAGGCCGAGCACTTTGCCCGGCGCAGCCTGCAGAACATCGCGCTGTCGTACCTGATGCTCACGGGCCGGGCGCAGGTGCTGGAGGCGACGCTCGAGCAGTTCGAGGCGTGCGACAACATGACCGAACGCCTGACCGCACTGGCCGTGCTGGTCAATTCGCCGTTCCAGGACGAGCGCGCCAGGGCACTGCAAAGTTTTGCCGAGCACTTCAAGGACAACCCGCTGGTGATGGACCAGTGGTTCAGCGTGCAGGCGGGCAGCCCGTTGCCGGGCGGCCTGGCGCGAGTGCGGGCGTTGATGGAGCACCCGGCGTTCACCCTGAAGAACCCGAACAAGGTGCGCGCGTTGATCGGTGCGTTCGCCGGGCAGAACCTGGTCAACTTCCATGCGGCCGATGGCTCGGGTTATCGCTTCCTGGCGGACCTGGTGATCGAACTGAACGGCTTCAACCCGCAGATCGCCTCGCGCCAGCTGGCGCCGCTGACCCGCTGGCGCAAGTACGATGCCGCGCGCCAGGCGCTGATGAAGGCCGAGCTGGAGCGCATCCGCGGCTCGGGCGGGCTGTCCAGCGATGTGTTCGAGGTGGTGAGCAAGAGCCTGGCCTGAGGTTGAGGGCAGGTTGAACAGGGGGCTGGCCTTTTCGGGGCAGCCCCCTTTTTTATGATGAAGGTGCGGGCGGACAACGCGACATCCACGACCCAGAGGCCGCGCTTAACAAAACATAACGCGTTGTACGTTGTCATCCATTTCCAAAGCCTGCTAGCTTGAGGCCAGCATTCGCGGGGCTCTAGATTGCCGCTTCCAGCCCCGCCAGTAGCACCGAATAACAATAATGTGGGAGAGGACTATGAATGTATTCACGGCCAGCGTCTTGCTGAGCCTGGGCCTGGGGCTGTTCGCCGCAACCGCCGGGGCTGCCGATGACGGCCCGACACCGCAGACGGTGTATTCACAGACCTCGAACAAGGCCTCCCACAGCCTGCTGATCGACATCGCCAAGGCCGGGCCGCGCCTGGTGGCGGTGGGCGAACGCGGGCATATCCTCTTCTCCGACGACCAGGGCCAGAGCTGGACCCAGGCCCGCGTCCCCAGCCGCCAACTGCTCACTGCCGTGTACTTCGCCGATGCCAAGCACGGCTGGGCGGTGGGCCATGATGCGCAGATCCTCGCCAGCAGCGACGGCGGCGCCACCTGGAGCAAACAGTTCGAAGACCCGTCCCGCGAATCCCCGCTGCTGGATGTCTGGTTCCAGGACACCCGGCACGGGCTGGCCGTGGGGGCCTATGGCAGCCTGTTCGAAACCACCGACGGCGGCGCGCACTGGCAGGACGTCGCAGAGCGCCTCGACAACCCCGATCAGTACCACCTCAATGGCATCGCTGCCGTGAAGGACGCGGGCCTGTTCATCGTGGGCGAGCAGGGCAGCATGTTCCGCTCCCGCGATGCCGGGCAGACCTGGGAACACCTCGACGGCCCCTACGAGGGCTCGCTGTTCGGAGCCATCGGTACCGCCCGCGCCGATACCCTGCTGGTCTACGGCCTGCGCGGCAACCTGTACCGCTCCAGCGATTTCGGCAGCACCTGGCAGGCCATCGCGCTCCAGGGCGAGCGCGGTGCGCTCGAATTCGGCCTGGCAAGCGCTACGCTACTCGAAGACGGCAGCCTGGTGCTGGTGGGCAACGGCGGCAGCGTGTTGCGCAGCACCGATGACGGCCAGAGCTTCAGCGTGTTCAACCGGCCCGACCGTATCGCCCTTTCGGGCGTGAGCGGCCAGGCCGATGGGCAGCTGATCCTGGTCGGCCAGGGCGGGGCACGCCTGGCTACCGCCACCGGCGCCGCGAGGGCGCAACCATGAGCAGTCAGGAGTCGTTCAACATGCAGCACAACCAGGACAAGGCGAGCCTGCTCGAGCGCCTGATATTCAACAACCGCCCGGCGGTGATCGGCATCTGTGTGCTGGTGAGCCTGTTCCTGTTCTGGCAGGCCATGCTGATTCGCCCGTCCACCAGCTTCGAGAAGATGATTCCGCTGGAGCATCCGTTCATCCAGAACATGATCGAGCACCGCAACGACCTGGCCAACCTGGGCAATACCGTGCGGATCTCGGTGGAGGCCAAGGACGGTGACATCTTCAGCAAGGCGTACATGGAGACCCTGCGCCAGATCCACGACGAGGTGTTCTACATTCCTGGCGTCGATCGTTCGGCGCTCAAGTCGCTGTGGAGCCCCAGCGTGCGCTGGACCGAGGTGACCGAGGAGGGCTTCGCCGGTGGCGAGGTGATCCCGCAGACCTACGACGGTTCGCCCGACAGCCTGGAGCAACTGCGCAACAACGTGCTCAAGTCCGGTCAGGTCGGCCGGCTGGTGGCCAACAACTTCAAGTCGAGCATCGTCGATGTGCCGCTGCTCGAATCCTACCCCGACCCCAACGACCCGGGGCGCCAGATCAAGCTCGACTACCAGGCGTTCTCGCACCAGCTCGAAGACCTGATCCGCAACAAGTTCGAGGCGCAGAACCCCAACGTCAAGATCCACATCGTGGGCTTTGCCAAGAAGGTCGGCGACCTGATCGACGGCCTGATGATGGTGGTGATGTTCTTCGGCATCGCCCTGGTGATCACCTGGGTGCTGCTGTACTGGTTCACCTGGTGCATCCGCAGCACCATTGCCGTGCTCATCACCACCCTGGTGGCGGTGGTGTGGCAACTGGGGCTGATGCACGCGGTGGGCTTCGGGCTCGACCCGTATTCGATGCTGGTGCCGTTCCTGATCTTTGCCATCGGCATCTCCCACGGGGTGCAGAAGATCAACGGCATCGCCTTGCAGTCCAGCGAGGCCGAGAACGCGCTGACTGCGGCGCGGCGTACCTTCCGCCAGCTGTTCCTGCCGGGCATGATCGCCATCCTGGCCGATGCGGTGGGCTTCATCACCTTGCTGATCATCGACATCGGGGTCATCCGTGAACTGGCCATCGGTGCCTCGATCGGCGTGGCGGTGATCGTGTTCACCAACCTGATCCTGCTGCCGGTGGCGATCTCCTATGTGGGCATCAGCAAGAAGGCCATCGAACGCAGCAAGAAGGATGCGACCCGCGAGCATCCGTTCTGGCGCCTGCTGTCCAGCTTCGCCAGCCCCAAGGTGGCGCCGGTGTCGGTGCTGCTGGCGCTGGCGATGTTCGGTGGCGGCCTGTGGTACAGCCAGAACCTGAAGATCGGCGACCTCGACCAGGGTGCGCCGGAGCTGCGTCCGGATTCGCGCTACAACAAGGACAACGCCTTCATCATCGACAACTACTCCACCAGCTCCGACGTGCTGGTGGTGATGGTCAAGACCCCGACCGAAGGCTGCTCGGTGTACAAGACCATGGCGCCGGTCGACGAGCTGATGTGGAAGATGGAGAACACCCCCGGGGTGCAGTCGGCGATCTCGCTGGTGACCGTGTCCAAGCAGATGATCAAGGGCATGAACGAGGGCAACCTGAAATGGGAGAGCCTGTCGCGCAACCCGGACATCCTCAACACCTCGGTGTCGCGTGCCGAGGGCCTGTACAACGCCGACTGTTCGCTGGCGCCGGTGCTGGTGTTCCTCAACGACCACAAGGCCGAGACCCTCGACCGCGTGGTGGATGCGGTCAAGGCGTTCGCTGCCGAGCATGACCAGGAGGGCCTGGAGTTCCTGCTGGCGGCGGGCAACGCGGGGATCGAGGCGGCCACCAACGAGGTGATCCGGTCGGCCGAGCTGACCATCCTGATCCTGGTGTACCTGTGCGTGGCGGTGATGTGCATGATCACCTTCCGCTCGTTTGCTGCCACCCTGTGCATCGTGCTGCCGCTGGTGCTGACCTCGGTGCTGGGCAACGCGCTGATGGCGTTCATGGGCATCGGCGTCAAGGTCGCGACGTTGCCGGTGGTGGCGCTGGGCGTGGGCATCGGCGTGGACTACGGGATCTACATCTACAGCCGCCTGGAGAGCTTCCTGCGCGCCGGCCTGCCGTTGCAGGAGGCCTACTACCAGACGCTGCGCTCCACCGGCAAGGCGGTGCTGTTCACCGGGTTGTGCCTGGCGATCGGGGTGTGCACCTGGATCTTCTCGGCCATCAAGTTCCAGGCCGACATGGGCCTGATGCTGACCTTCATGCTGCTGTGGAACATGTTCGGCGCGCTGTGGCTGTTGCCGGCGCTGGCACGCTTCCTGATCAAGCCGGAGAAGATGGCGGGCACCCAGAGCAAGTCGATTTTCGCGCACTGACACACTGCGTCGTTTTCATCGCGGGTCAAGCCCGCTCCCACAATGGCTACCGCGGTCCTTGTGGGAGCGGGCTTGACCCGCGATGCTTTTAAGGTTGGGGTATCATGCGTGTTTAATCAGGGATACCCCCCCATGACCACCCTTGCCCAAGCCCTTGAATCCTGCGACATGCTGTTGATCGATGGCCTGCACGCATTCGACTTCACCTTCGACGATACGGGCCTGCGCATCGAATTGATGGACGGCCGTGCGTTGAAGAAATGGCAGTTCAGCCCCGAGCAGATCGGCAACGCGACGCTTGCCGGCGAGCACTGGCAGCTCAGCGACGACACGGGCGAGCATCAACTAGTCTGCATGAGTGCCTTGCGCGCTTCTGAAGAGGACGACGATGAAACGCCAGCTGATGTCCCTGCTGACCGCTAGTGCCATGGCGCTGACGCTCAACGCCCACGGCCATGAACTGCTGGTGGGCACCCATGACGGGATCTACCGCTACCGCTTCGACAGCCAGCGCGGCCAGCTCGACCCCACGCCCCTGCAAGTGCTCAGAAGCAGCAACCCGTCCTGGCTGACGCTGTCGCCGGACCGGCGCAACGTGTTCGCGGTGAACGAGAACGGTGACGGCCAGGGCCAGGTCAGCAGCTTTGCCCGGGCGCATGACAGCGGTGAACTGAGCCTGTCGAGCCAGGTGTCCAGCGACGGTGACGAACCGACCCACTCGAGCCTGAGCCTGGATGGGCGTTATCTGTTCGTGGCCAACTACGGCGTCAAGCCTGAGCCGGGCGGCAGCCTCAGCGTGTTGCCGGTTGCCGCCGATGGCCGTTTGTCGGCGTCGGTGCAGCAGATGCGCCATGTGGCCAGCGGGGTGAACCCCGAGCGCCAGGCCGGGCCGCATGTGCATTCGGTGGTGCCGTCCCCGGACGGGCGATACCTGTTTGCCAGCGACCTTGGCGCCGACCAGGTGATCGGCTACCGCTACCAGCCCCAGACCCCGACCCGGCCACTGGGCGCGGCAACCCCGGTCGTCCTGCCGCCGGGCAGCGGGCCGCGTCACCTGGCGTTCGGTCCAAACGGCAAGCATGCCTACCTGACCCTGGAAATGAGTGCACAGCTGGTGGTGTTCGACTACCACGACGGCACGCTGAGCCAGCGCCAGATCCTGCCGTTGACCGAACAGGCCGATGCCGCGGCCAAGGCGGCCAGCGCGGTGCATGTGTCCGCCGACGGGCGCTTCGTGTACGTGAGCAACCGCGGCACCCGCAACGAACTGATCGTGTTCGCCATCGACCGTCAGGATGGCAGCCTGCGCCAGGTGCAGCGCCGTTCGGTGGAGGGTGATCACCCGCGCGAGTTCACCCTGGACCCGACCGGGGGCTACGTGCTGGTCGGCAACCAGCAGAGCAACCAGATCGTGGTGATCCGGCGCGATGCGCAGACCGGCCTGCTGGGCGAGGTGGTGCAGACGCTGGCACTGCAATCGCCTTCGGACCTCAAGTTCGTCGACTGAACTATCAATCGCCTTGATATTCGCTACTGGCGCAATGAATTTTTCAGTGCGCCGGCAGCGGCGTAGGTTTGAACCACGGCCCAACCGGCCACTTCAACCTGACGCTTTCGAGGGCATTGCCATGAACTTCAATCTTTTTTCGGTTATCGCGGCTTCGGCCATTTCTGCCTCCGTGGTGCTGCCTGCCGGCGCTCAGGTCGAGATCCGCGAGAAAAAATCCTCCACCCCGAGCTACACCCAGAAGTACCTGCAGCAAAGCGCGAATTTCTATGCGGCGCTGGATCACAAGGTCCAGCACTGATCGTTTCCGGTGCTGGCCTTGTAGCGTCAGTACCGGCCCCTTCGCTGGTCAGCGTGCCATGATCGCCTTGAACAGCGCCGACTCCAGCCACCCCTGCAACCACACGCGCAAGCGCGGGTAGGGCGCTGTGGCAAACCAGTCAGGCTCGACCCCGGCAAACTGGCGAACAAATGGCATCAACGCCACGTCCGCAATGCTCGGGTGCGCCGCCACCAGGTAGGCCTGCCGCTCGAGGCGCTGTTCCAGGTCCAGCAGTAACGCCTCGGCCTGCGCACGATACGTCTCGCGCGACTGCTCCGGGTAACGCTCGGCATACTTGTAGTGATTGAGCTGCTGCTTGAACAGCGTGTCATTGCGCTCGATCAGTTGCGTGGCCTGCTGCGCTGCGTTCGGGTCGTCCCGCAGCGCCCAGTTTTGCGGATCATGCCGGGCCAGCGCCCAGTGCATGATCTGCAGGCTTTCCTCCAGCACCTCACCGTCCACGCTCAACACCGGCACCGTGCCCTTGGGCGACAGCGCCAGCATGTCGGCCGGCTTGGCCTTCAGGCTCACTTCGCAGATCTGCACCGGGCAACCGGCGTAGCGCAAGGCCATGCGCGCACGCATCGCGTAGGGGCAGCGGCGGAACGAATACAGGATCATCCGCTGACCTCCACCGTGCTCAACCCATTGCCCTGGCGCCGCACCTGGATCTGCACCGGGATCCGCTCATGCATTTCCTGCACGTGGGAGATCACCGCCACCTTGCGGCCCTGGGCCTGCAGGCCGTCCAGCGCGTCCATGGCCAGTTGCAGCGACTCCGGGTCGAGGCTGCCGAAGCCTTCGTCGATGAACAGCGACTCGATGCGCAAGGTGCTCGAGGCCATCGAGGCCAGGCCCAGCGCCAGTGCCAGCGACACCAGGAAGGTCTCGCCGCCGGACAGCGAGTGCACCGAACGCAGTTCGTCGCCCATCTCGGTATCCAGTACCAGCAGCCCCAGCGCGCTGCCGCCACGCTTGAGCCGGTAGCGCCGCGCCAGCTGGCGCAACTGGGCATTGGCGTGGTGCACCAACAGATCGAGGTTGTAGCCCTGGGCGATCTTGCGGAACACGTCGCCGGTGGCCGAGCCGATCAGCGCGTTCAGGCGTGCCCAGCGCTGCCACTGGGCATAGGCCTGGGCGATGCGCTCGGCCAGGGCCTGGTTGGCCAGTTGCCGGCGCTGGTCGTCGGCCTGCTCGGCGCGCAGTTCGGCGCACTGCTGTTCGCTGATCACCAGGTGTTGCTGCAGCTCGCTCAGCGCCTGCTCCAGATGCTCGGCGGGTACCTCGCCGCTGGCCTGGGCCTGATGCTGCTGCAGGCGCTGTTCGCGCTCTGCGACGAGCACGCCGGCCTGCTCGATGGCCTTTTCTGTCTGTTGCAGGCGCTGGCGCAGTTGACTGACCTGCTCGTCATCCACCGCCAGCAGCTGGTCCAGCCCGGCATCGTCGAGTTCCGGGTGACCCTGGCGCCATTGCCCGATGGCGTGGTCGAGCTGCTGGCTTTCCTGCTCCAGGGCGCCCAGACGCTGTTCGTCTGCCTTGAGTTCGGCAGCCCGCTCGATGGCCTGGGCCTGGGCCTGCTGCAACTGCTGGCCGGTCGTTGCCTGCGCGCTGCGCGCTGCCTCGACCTGCTGTTCCAGGTGCTGCTGCCAATGCTCGGCACCGGCATGCTCGCCAATCAGCGCGGTCAGGGCGTCGCGGGCCTGTTGCTGCTGGGTGCGCAGGGCATCGACCTGTTGCTGCACGGCCTGATGGCTGAGTTCGAGCGCCTGTTGCTGCACCTGGGTCTTTTCAAGCTGCTGCTGACGCTCGGCGTGCTCCTGCTGCTCGTCCTTTTGCCGGCCCAGCAGCTCCAGGCGCTGGGCCAGTTGCTGGTCCAGTTGCAGGAAGGTCGCGGCGGGCTCCCGGCGCAAGGCATCGAGAATGTCGCCTGGCAGCAGCGTGGCGAAGCCGGCCAGCGCCTGCTCCAGGTGTTCGTCGTCGGCCTGCAGCGCATGCTGTTGCTGGCTCAGGTGCTGCGCGGCCTGCTGGTTTGCCTCGACGCTCGCCTGCACCTGCTGCTGCACACGGGCGGCGTCTTTCTGCAGGGTCAGCAGGGTAGCGAGGCGTTGCTCGTCGCGGGCGATGTCGTCGTTCAGGCGGCGTAGCTGATGCTCCAGCCAGGCCGAGCGCTCGCCCACATCCTGTGCCGAGAGTTGCGCATACAGCGCGTGCGCCTCCAGGCCAGGAGCCAGTGCCTGCTGCTGGAGGGCCAGTTGTTCCTGCTGGTGCAGGTACTCCTTGATCTGGCCATTCACGCCGCCCAGGGTGCTGCGCAGTTCGTCGAGCTTGAGCTTGAGCGCCTCCACCGCCTGCAGGGCGCCGGCCTCTTCAGTCTGGTCGTGCCGGCCGAGGCTTTGCAGCAGGGCTTCGGGCTGGTGATAGGGGTGCTCCTGGCTGCCACACACCGGGCAGGGCTGGTCGTCCTGCAACTGCGCGCGCAGTTCCTCGACGCTGGCGCTGCGGGCCAGGCGCTGACGTTCGAGCACCTGGCGGGTGACCTGCAGGGCCTGTTCGGCGGCGGTCAGCTCGGTCTTGCCCTGCAGGCCTTCGGCGATCAGGCCTTCACGCTGTTGCTGGGCCGCCTGCTGGCGCTCGCGCAGGGCCTGGGCGCGTTGCGTCAGCTCCTGCTGGCTGGCCCACAGGCGGGACAGCTCTTCGACGGCGCGCTGCTGCTTGCGGTTGTCCTGCAGCAGGGTGCCGAGCAGGTCGATCTGTTCGGCCAGCGCCTCGGGCTCGGCGCCGGCCTCGTGGTAGAGCAGGGCCAGGCTTTCACGGTGTGCCTGCAACTGGCGTGCGCACTCATCGGCGCGCTGCTGCAGGCCGGGCAGCTCCTCGCGGCCCTGGCTGAGGCGGTTGCCGACCAGCATCAGTTGCTGCAACTGGGCGCGGTAGGCGTTCCAGGCATCACCGATGCTGGCCAGGTGAGCGCTCTGGCTCAACTGCTCGTCGACCTGGGCCAGGCGCTGGTGGGTGAGCTGCTGGCGCTCGATCAGCGCCTGGATCTGCTGCTGGCCTTGGCGACTGGCTTGTTCGGCGTGCTGGCATTGAACGTTGCGCTGGTCAAGCTCCTGCTCCAGGCGCGCCAGCGTCTGCTGCTCGGCGAAGGCCTGGCGCAGCAGCGGCGCGCACTCGGTCTGCCGGGCCAGGGCCGTGGCCAGGTGCTCACCGGCGGCTTGCTGCGCCTGTTCAAGCTGCTGCAGGCGTTGCTGCAACGCGGCCTGCTGCTGGCGTTGCTGCTGGATGCTCGCTGCCAGTGGGCTGAGCTGGCTGGCCAGCTCCCGCTGGCGGGCGAACTGATGGCGCTGCGGGGCGAGTTGTTCGAGGCGGCTCAGGTTCAGGCGTTCGCCCTGCAACTGCGTCCACTGTTGCTGCGCGCTGTGCAACTGCTCGCTGGCGGCGGCCTGCTGGTCCTGCAACTGCTTGAGTTCGGCGAACCAGCTGCGCTGCTGTTCGAGCAGGCGCAGGCGGGCCTGTTCGGCCTTGAGCTGGCGCTGCGCCTCGGCGAGGCGCTGGTCGAGCTCGGCGCGTGCCTCCTCGGCCATCGGCATCACGCCCTGGGCCTGGTCGGTGAGCGCCTTGTGCGCCTCTTCGGCCTCCTTGCTCTTGCTGTAGGCGCGCCGGCCCAGCTGGCTGTAGATGGCGGTGTTGGTGAGCTTTTCGAGCAGTTCGCTGCGTTCCTTGTCGTCGGCTTTGAGGAACGCGCTGAATTCGCTCTGCGCCAGCATCACGGCGCGGGTGAACTGTTCGAAGTTCAGGCCCAGGCGGGCCTCGATCATCTGCTCGTATTCGCGCTTGCTCTGGTTGCTCAGCAACTGGTTGCTGTCCAGGTCGTGCAGGCTCTGGCGGCTGCCCTGCAACTTGCCGGTGGGTTTGTCACGGGCGCGGTTGGCTTCCCAGCGGGCGCGGTAATGGCGCCCGTCGATGCCGACGAAGTCGACTTCGGCAAAGCCGCTGCCGGTGCCGCGGCGCAGCAGGGTGCGCGGGTCGCTGGTGAGTATTTCGCTGTCGACCTCGGGCAGCTTGGTCTCGCGGCCGATGTTGTTCAGCCGCGGCACCGCGCCGAACAGCGCCAGGCACAAGGCGTCGAGCAGGGTGCTCTTGCCGGCCCCGGTCGGCCCGGTGATGGCGAACAGGCCGGCGCTGGCCAGCGGCTCGCAGGTGAAGTCGATCTCGAACGGGCCGGCCAGGGAGGCGAGGTTCTTCAGGCGAATGGCAAGAATCTTCATGGCTGTTCCTCCTCCTGCTGCACGTCCTGCAACAGCAGGGCGAAGTCGGCCAGGGTCTGTTCGTCGACGCTGGTGCCGTAGGCCTGTTCCCAGGCACGGCTGAACAGGTCGTGGGGGCTGAGCTGGCCCAGCTCGATCAGGCGGGTGTCATCCTCGCCGTCGCTGGCGCCGGTGCCGGCGTATTCGGCGGCGATGCGTACCAGGCGCACGGCCTTGCCTTGCAGGCAGGCTTCGAGCTGCTGGCGCAGGTCGGGCTGCGGTTCGTCCAGGCGCACCCGCACCTCCAGCCAGGGCTGGCGCTGCGGGTCGTCGAGCAGGTCGACCTGGGGCAGTTGCCCGAGTTGTTCGAGAATCTCCACCAGCGGCGCCGGGCCCAGGCGTTGCAGGGGCACGGCACGCGGTATCAGGCGTGGTTCGACACTGGTCAGGGTGGCGCCGTCGAGTTCGACTTCGAGGATCTGGTGCTGATAGCCGATTTCGGAGAACGACAGCGGAATCGGCGAGCCGCTGTAGCGGATGCGGTCTTCGCGGTTGACCTTCTGCGGCTTGTGCAGGTGGCCCAGGGCAACGTAGCTGATCTGGCTGCTGAACAGGCTGGCGGGCAGGGCCTCGGCATTGCCGATGATCAGGCTGCGCTCGGAGTCTTCCGATACCGAGCCGCCGGCCATGTGTGCGTGGCTCACGGCGATCAGCGCCTGGCCAGGCTTGCGTTGCTTGAGGGCGGCCTCGATCAGCCATTCGTGCACCTGGCCGATGCCGCGCAGGTAGTCGTCACCCAGGTGCGCACCGGTAACTTCGGCCGGGCGCAGGAAGGGCAGGGCCAGGCACCAGGCGGTCACCTTGCCCTTGGCGTTGGTCAGCGGCACCAGCAGGCGCTCGCTGTCGAGCTGGCCGTCGTCGAGCCAGTGCACGCGACCCAGGGCGTAGGTCCTGAGACGGCGCATCAGCGGTGCGGGCAATTCGATGCGCGAGCCGGAGTCGTGGTTGCCGGCGATCATCACGATGTTCAGCCTGGGCTGCTGTTCGTGGGCCTGGACGATGAAGTCGTAGAGGCGCTCCTGGGCTTTGACCGGCGGGTTGACGGTGTCGAAGATGTCGCCGGCGATCAGCAGCGCGTCAGGCTGGCGCAGCTTGAGCTGGCCGAGCAGCCAGTCGAGAAAGCAGGCATGTTCGAAGTCGCGCTCCTGGCCATGCAGGGTTTGCCCCAGGTGCCAGTCGGAGGTGTGAAACAGACGCATTGGAAGTCCCGTGAAGGTCGAGCCGGTAGCCGGCTATGGTAACGCGGGTGGCAGGTTTTGGGGGCTGCGATAACCCCTGCGCAGGCGCCGCGTTATTTGGGATAGAGCGGCGGCAGGCTGCCGTTCTCGGCGGCGCTCGGCTGCGCCTGTTCGGCCGCGGGAATGGTGCCGATCGCCCGCCACAGTTCATCGCCCTGCCAGTATTGCCCGCTCTCGCTGTACAGCGCGCCGTTGAGCCCGTCCAGCGCATCCGACAGCGGCACGAAGCGCGCCGCCATCTCGGCCAGGGTCTCGGGCTGCTGGCGGGCCCAGGCATCCAGCGCCTGGCGGGTGGCCTGCGGGTCGTTGGCCTGGCAGGCACGCTTGAGGTCGTCGAGCAGGGTACGCGGGCTCGGCCCGCTCTGCGCTGCACGCAATACCGCCGGCTGCGAGCGCGCGCGCCACCACATAGCGAAGCCGAGCAGGGTGGTCAGGGCCAGCAGCAGCGTGCTCAGTTGCCACGGCCACAGCGGTCGGTTCTCGATGTTGACGACACTGGCCGGGGTGTCTGCCGTGAGAGCCGGATTGTCTTCGATCTTCAACCCGCGCGCCGGCAGGCTGGTGCGCTCCACGTGCTGTTCGCGGGTGTTCCACCACACCACCTCGAGGCTCGGCAGTTCCAGTGCGCCACTGTGGGTCGGCACCAGCGCCTCGCGTTCCTCGCGCAGGCCTACCAGCCCGCGTTCGCTGACCTCTTCACGCAGTTGCGGCTGATCCGGGTAACGGCGCAGGCCGTTGACTTCGGTGGCGGGCAGCGGTGGCAGTTGCGCACTGGACAGCCCGTCGGCGCTGAGGATCACGCTGCGCGTCAGCGAGTCGCCGATCTGGGTCGGGGTCTGCGCAGGGTCCGGGCTCCAGCGTTCCTCAAGGCTCAGGCTGCGTGCCGGCAGCCACGGCTGGTCGGCGGGGTACTCGGCCGGTATCGGCAGCACCTGCAAGGGCAGCGGCGTGGAACTGACCCGTACTTGCTTGCCACGTGCCGCGCCGCTGTCGCCCTGGGCCGGCTCGTCGGCGCTGGTGGCGCTGAAGGTCAGGGCGGGTATGCTCAGTGCGCCGCTTTGCTGGGGGAAGATCGCGTAGCGCATCTCGATCACGCCAAAGCGCACGCCGTTGATCAGTTTTTCATAGGTGCGCGACTCGCCCAGCGGTTCGACCCGGGCATTGGCGATCACCAGCGGGCTGAGGCTGCTGTCATCGTAAAGCGACACCGAGTGGTAGATGCGCAGGGTCAGTACGGCCTGGGCCTGCACGTACACGCTGTCTGCGTCCAGGCTGGCATCGATGCTCACCGGCGCCTGGCTGATGTCGCTGGACGCCTCGGCCGGCAGTACCTGCAACGTCACCGGCTGGCTCTGCGCCTCGCCCAGGTGCAGCACCGGCACCTGGACCGTGCCGCTCTGGCGCGGGCGCAGGGTGATGATCCAGCGGGTATTGGCCTGGGTCTGGCCGTCGAGGCTCTTGAGGCTGTTGACCTGGCGCGTGTCGCGCACTTCGAAGTCGGCCTGCAGCGGGGTCAGGTCGGGCTTGCCGAACTGGGTCACGTCTTCGATTTCCAGGGTCAGCTCCAGGGTTTCGCCCGCGATCAGGCGGCTGCGGTCGACGCTGGCGAGCAGCGTCGCCGCCTGCACCTGCAGGGCGAACAAGAAGCTGAAAACCAGGGCGCAGACGCGGATCATTTGGGGCTTTCCTGATGCAGTTGCTGTTCGTACCAGAACTTGCGGCGCAACAGCTCGGACGGGTTGTCCGGGATCTGGCGCAGCCATTGTTCCAGGGCCTGGCGCTGCTCGGCATCCAGGCTGCTGTCGACGGGGCGCTGCGGTGGCCGGGTGGTGTCTTCGTCCGGCGGCTCGCTGGCGTTGTGCGCGTGCTCTGGCGCGGTGGCGGTGTCTTCGCCGGCGCCGGCCTTGGCATCGCCCTGGCTGCTGTCGCTGCTGTTCGATTGCTGGCCGTTGCTGGCCGAATCGGTCGGCAGGTCGGGCCGGCCCTGAGGCGGGTCTTCGGTGGCCGGCGGTTGCTGGGGCTGTTCGGGCTGGCGGCGCAGCATTTGCTCTACCAGGTCCTTGTTGGCCTGGGCCGCTTCCAGCTCGGGCTCCAGCTCCAGGGCCTGCTCCCAGGCATCCACGGCCGCCTCCAGTTCGCCGCTGCGGGCCAGGGCATTGCCGCGATTGTAATGGGCACTGGCGCTGCTGGCCCGTGCGAATTCACGGGCGGCGCCAGCATAGTCGCCAGCCTGGTACAGCGCCATGCCTTTCCATTGCGGGTCTTCGAAGTGGCGGGCGGCCTCGGCCGGACGCTGCTGTTCGAGCAGGCGCTGGCCCTGCTGGTCGGGACGCAGCCACAGGTCGTTGAAGGTGAAGGCGTAGCTCGGTTGCGGCAGCAGGCCGAGCAGCAGCGGCAGGCAGAACAGCCAGCCACGCCGGCCAGCGCACGCGGCCAGCAGCAGTAGCGGGATCAGCAGCCAGTAGCCCTGGTCGGCCCAGCTGTCCAGTTGCAGGGTCTGGCCGTCGGCGCGCAGCGCCTGGGGATTGTCGAACAGGCCCAGGCCGCGCAGGTCGAGGTCGTCGATGCGCGCCTTGCGGTAACGCCCGCCGGTACTGTTGATGAAGGCCTTGAGCTCGGCGCTGTCCAGGCGCGGAACCAGGATTGCCCCGTCCGCGTCCTTGAGGTATTCGCCGTTGGTCTGCCTGACCGGCGCGCCTTCGGGGGTGCCCACGCCCAGCATCAGCAGCTTGGGACCATGACGCCCCAGTGCCTGGGTGATGCCCTGACGTTCCTGCGGGCTGAGCGAGGAGCCGATCAGCAGCAGGCGCCCCTGGCCCAGCGCGCCCTGGGCCAGCAGTGCCAGCGCCTTGCGTACCGCCAGGTCGGCGCGCTGACCAGGTTGCGGCATGATGGCGGGGTCCAGGGCGTCGAGCAGGTTGCGGCTGGTGGCCAGGTCGTCGGACAGCGGCACCAGGGTGTGTGCGCTGCCGGCATACACGATGATCGCGGTCTGGCTGTCGCGGCGGTGTTCGAGCAGGTCGAGCAGCTTGCGCCTGGCCTGCTGCAGGCGGTTGGGCGGGGTGTCGTCGGCGAGCATCTGCGGGGTCAGTTCGAGCATGACCACCAGCGGGTCGGCGGCGCGCTGGCGGGTCTCTTCCAGGCGCTCCCAGCTGGGGCCGACCAGGGCCAGCACGGCCAGCAGCCAGGCCAGGCCGAGGGCGATCCACGGCAGCTTGCTGTCGCGGCCATTGCCGCCGCCCAGCAGCACGGCATGGAACGCCGCGGGCAGGATCATCTGCCAGCGTCCGGCGCGCTTTTGCCGGTGCCACAGCTTCCACAGCAGCCAGCCGAGCAGCGGCAGCAGCAACAGCCAGGCCGGGCGCAACCATTGGGGCCAGAGCTCGATCATCGACGCCTCCGCAGGCGCAGGCGCTTGAGGCGCTCGCGCCATTCGGGGTGCGGCTGCAGAAAGTGCGGCCGGCGCAGCAGGCGTTGCAGCAGATTGTCGGGCCAGCGATCGCGCACCACCAGCAGTACGCTCAGGCCCAGCGCCAGGGCCAGCGGCCAGCTGTACAGGGCATGCGCGGTACGCGCCTGGGTCGGTTGCTGGGCTACCGGCTCGAGGCGGTCGAGGGTCTGGCCGATGGCGTTGAGTTCGTTGCCGTCGCGGGCGCGGAAGTAGGCGCCGTGGGTGACCTCGGCGATCTCCCTGAGCGAGGCTTCGTCCAGGTCCAGGCTCGGGTTGAGCCCGAGCATGCCGGCGGTGCCGGTTTCGTCCGGGTCGGCGCCGATGCCGATGGTGTAGATCCTGATGCTTTCCTGGGCGGCCAGGCGCGCGGCGGTCAGCGGATGGATCTGCCCGCCGTTGTTGGCGCCATCGGTCAGCAGAATCAGCACGCGGCTTTGCGCAGGGCGCATGCGCAGGCGCTTGACCGCCAGGCCGATGGCATCGCCAATGGCGGTGTTCTTGCCGGCGATACCGATCTGCGCCTCGTCGAGAAAGCTGCGCACGGTGCGTCGGTCGAACGTCAGCGGGGCCTGCAGGTAGGCCTGGCTGCCGAACAGGATGAGCCCCACGCGGTCGCCTTCACGCGCTTGCAGAAAGTCGCCCATCAGTTGCTTGACCAGGGTCAGGCGGCTGACGTCCTCGTCGTCCCAGCGCATGTCGGGGAAGTCCATCGAGCCGGATACATCCACCGCCACCAGCAGGTCGCGCCCACTGGCGGCCACCGGCAGCGGCTCGCCCAGCCATTGCGGGCGCGCGGCGGCGCACAGCAACAGCAGCCACACCAGCACGAACGGCGCCTGCTGGCGCCAGGTCGGCAGGTTGAGCCGCGCGCGACGCCCGGCCAGGCCTTCGAGTTCGTCCAGAAAGCTCACCTTGAGCACCGGTTCGCCGCTGTCGGCGGCCGGCAGCAGCAGACGGGCCAGCCACGGCAGCGGCAACAGCGCGAAGACCCACGGCCAGGCCAGTTCAAACATGTTTGCGAATCCAGGTGTCGACCGCCTGGTTGAGCCCGGCGATGGCCTTGTCGTCAAGCCGGCACTCGGGCTTGTAGGCGCCTTCCACCAGTACCATCCAGCGGGTCAGGCCGGCGGCCGGGCAGCGGTTGTCGAGAAACGCCAACCACTTGCGCCCGTTGAGGGTGTGACTGTGGCTGTCGGGGTAGTGGTTGCGGCACAGGCGTTTGAGCAGGGCGTTGATCTGCTGCAGCCAGGCACCGGCCGGTGCGCCGTCGTAGGGCTTGGGCAGCGCCGCCAGCTCTGCCAGGGCGGCGATGCGGATCGGTTCCAGCGGTTGTTCGGCGCGTGGCAGCGGGGCCTTGCGCGGGCGCCAGTGACGCAGCCGCCACAGGCCCCAGGCGAGCACGGGCAGCAATGCCAGCAGCACCCACCAGCCCGGCGCGGGCGGCCACGCGCCGATGGGGGCGGGGGCGATCAGCGGTTGCAGTGCGTCCAGTGGGTTCATCGGCTTTTACCCGAGCGTTGCGGGTCGAGGTATTCGCGCAGTTGCTCGATCATTTCGCTCTGGGTGCTCAAGGGCATCAGCACCACGCGCAGTTTCTGGGCCAGCAGTTCCCAGCGTTCGATGCGTGCCTCGCTCTGCTGGCGATAGCTCTTGCGCAGGTTGGCATCCAGGGTATCGAGCTCCAGCTGTGCGCCGCGCTGGGCAAAGCGCAACAAGCCGGCGGCGGGCAGGGCGTGGTCGAGTGGGTCGGACACCGGCAGCAGCAGCAGGTCGCAGTGGCGCGCCAGCAGGCTCATCTGTTGCTCCACCCCGGGGGTGAGCGCGCGTTCGTCGCAGATCACGATGGCCAGGCTGCCCGGGCGCAGCACTTCGCGGGCGCGGCGCAGGGCGATGTTGAGGTTGTCGCCCTGGGGCTGGGCCTCGGTGTGCAGCGACTGGTTGACCCGCGCCAGGCGGTTGAGCAGTTGCAGCAGGCTCTGCTTGCTGCGCCGTGGCTTGATTTCATAGTGCTCGTTATCGCCGAACACCAGGCCGCCGATGCGGTCGTTGTGGCCCAGCGCGGCCCAGCCGATCAGGGCGGCGGCCTGGGCGGCAAGTACCGACTTGAACATCAGCCCGGAGCCGAAGAACAGGCGTCGGCTCTGTTCGACCAAAATGAAGATAGGCCGCTCGCGCTCTTCGTGGAACAGCTTGGTGTGGGGTTCCTGGGTGCGGGCGGTGACTCGCCAGTCGATGTTGCGCACATCGTCGCCGGCCTGGTAAACGCGCACCTGGTCGAAGTCCACGCCGCGCCCGCGCAGGCGCGAGTGATGCAGGCCCACCAGCGGGCTGCGTTGCCCAGGGGCGGAGAACAGCTGCACCTCGCGCACGCGATGACGCATCTCGATCAGCTCGGAAAGGCCGATGCGGATGCCGGGCTCGGCCTGCGCTGAAAGAGGCATGGCTTCAGGCCACGGCGACGACGTCGAGGATGCGCTGGATCACCCGGTCCTGGTCGATACCGGCCGCTTCGGCCTCGAACGAAAGAATGATGCGGTGGCGCAGCACGTCGAACAGCACCGCCTGGATGTCTTCGGGGCTGACGAAGTCGCGTCCGGCCAGCCAGGCGTGGGCGCGTGCGCAGCGGTCCAGGGCAATGGAGCCGCGCGGGCTGGCGCCGTAGGCGATCCAGTCGCCGAGTTCGGCGTCGTACTTGGCACCGGTGCGGGTGGCCATCACCAGTTGCACCAGGTACTCCTCCACTGCGTCGGCCATGTACAGGCCGAGGATCTCCTTGCGTGCGGCGAAGATCGCCTGCTGGCTGACCCGGCGTTCGGGCTTGGTTTCGCCGTTGAGCGCCTCGCCGCGCGCCTGCTGCAGGATGCGCCGCTCCACGGCGGCATCGGGAAAGCCGATTTTCACGTGCATCAGGAAACGGTCGAGCTGGGCTTCGGGCAGCGGGTAGGTGCCTTCCTGCTCGATGGGGTTCTGCGTGGCCATCACCAGGAACAGGGGCGACAGCTCGTAGGTGCTGCGCCCCACGCTGACCTGGCGCTCGGCCATGGCCTCGAGCAGGGCCGACTGGACCTTGGCCGGGGCGCGGTTGATTTCGTCGGCCAGCACCAGGTTGTGGAAGATCGGACCCTGCTGGAACACGAAGCTGCCGGTTTCAGGGCGATAGATTTCGGTGCCGGTGATGTCGGCGGGCAGCAGGTCGGGGGTGAACTGGATGCGGTGGAACTGCGCCTCGACGCCTTCGGCGAGTTCCTTGATGGCCTTGGTCTTGGCCAGGCCCGGCGCACCCTCCACCAGCATATGACCATCGGCGAGCAGCACGATGAGCAGGCGCTCGACCAGTTTTTCCTGGCCAAGAATCTGGGTGGAGAGAAAGGTGCGCAGCGCGATGAGCGCTTCACGATGTTCCATCGGGACGGTTCCTGGGCGTGCGCCCGGGGGGAGGGCAACAACGCCCGGGCAGGGGCTGATACTTTAATCCATCCGGGGGGGCGGCGACTAATGGTGGGTGGGTAAATTTGAGCGCAGATCACAAATCATCGGTGCCGCCATCGCGGGTCAGTTCTTGAAGCTGGAGTGCTTGCGCCCCTGGTCACACAGGGCGAACACCACCACGAACACTGCGGCAATCGCCAGGATCGCCACCACGCCGTCGGTCGAATGGGTCGGCGAGCTGGCCACCAGTGCCAGGCCGCCCAGTGGCGCCAGGCCACCGGCCACCGCGGTGCCGATCTCGCGCCCGGTGCCAAAGCCCGAAGAGCGCGTGGCCGTGGGGAACTGGCGGCTGAGGAACGAACCCTGCGGGGCGAACATCATCGGCGCCAGCAGGCCGGTACCAATGGCGATGGCGATGTAGATCATCAGCGGCTCGGCGGTGTTGAGCAGGGCCATGAACGGGTACGCGAACAGTACCGAGAACAGACCGCCCATGATCAGCACGGCCTTGCTGCTCCATTTGTCGCACAACCAGCCGAAGCATGGCACCGCCACGATCGCCACCAGGCTGGCAATGGTCACCGACAGCGAGGTCACGTGGGCCTCCACACCCTTGAACTGGGTCAGGTAGGCCAGCGAGAAGGTCTTGAAGATATAGCTCAGGGCGTTGTAGCCGATGGCCACGAAGAACACCACGGCCAGGCCCTTGAGGTCGTTCTTGAACAGCGCCTTGAGCGGCGACACCTTGGCTTTTTTCGGCGCCTGCTCGAGTTCGGCGAACTGCGGGGTTTCCGGAATGCTGCGGCGTACCCAGAAGCCCACGCCCACCAGCACGATGCTGCAGATGAACGGGATGCGCCAGCCGCCCGAGAGCAGGAAGTCGTTGCCGTTCATGGTCAGCAGGTACACGGTCAGCGACGACAGCAGCAGGCCCAGGTTGAGCCCCAGCGCAGGCCAGGCACCCTGACTGCCGCGCTTGCCTTCGCTGGCATGTTCGTAGCTGGTCACGGCCGCGGCGGACAGCTCGGCGCCCGCGCCCAGGCCCTGGATGATGCGCACCAGCACCAGGATGATCGGCGCCCAGATGCCAATGCTGGCGTAGCTGGGGATCAGGCCGATCAGGGTGGTGCACAGGCCCATCATGCAGAAGGTCACCACCAGTACCTGCTTGCGCCCGAAGCGGTCGCCCAGGTAGCCGAACAGCACGCCGCCGAACGGGCGCGCGATAAAGCCGATGGCAAAGGTGGAGAAGGCCAGCAGCGAGGCAACCTGAGGGTTGCTGGCGTCGAAGAAGATCTTCGAGAACACGATGGCCGCCATGGTGGCGTACAGGTAGAAGTCGTACCACTCCAGCATCGAGCCGAAGATGGTGGCCGCCGCGACCTTGCGCAGGCGCTTCCTGTTCTGTTCCGGGGTTTCGGTTGCGGAGGTGACCGCTTCATGTACCGACATCGAGAGATTCCTTGTTGGTCTTTGTAGTTATTTTCAAGCGGGCGGCGGGCGCCCGTGCAGCAATGCGGATCAGCGTGGTGTGAGCAGGCGGTCGGCGATCATTTCGCCGATCGGGATGGCCGAGGTGGCTGCCGGCGACGGTGCGTTGCACACGTGGACCATGCGCGGGGTCTCGGCGAACAGGAAGTCGTGCACCAGGGTGCCGTCACGCATCACTGCCTGGGCGCGGATGCCCGCCTCGTAGGGCAGCAGGTCGTCGACCTCGAGCGAAGGGCAGTATTTGCGGCACTGTTCCAGGTAGCCGCGCTTGAACAGCGAGTTCTTCATCTCGGTGGTGCCCGAACCGAGGTTGTTCCACAGGGTTTTCCAGAAGCCGGGGAAGCGGGCGTACTGCGCCACGTCGCGCCAGTTGATCGAGAACTTGCCGTAGTTCTCGCGGCCCAGGCCCAGCACCGCATTCGGCCCGACAGTGACGCTGCCGTCGATCATGCGGGTGAGGTGCACGCCCAGAAACGGCAGCTCCGGGTCGGGGATCGGGTAGATCAGGTGATTGACGATCTGGTTCTTGGTGGCTGGCAGGCGGAAGTATTCGCCGCGAAACGGGATGATCTGGTGGTCGATCCTGACCCCGGCCAGCGCCGCCAGGCGGTCCGACTGCAGGCCGGCGCAGGCGACCAGTTGCCTGGCGCGCCATACGCGGTCTTCGCTGCTGATGGTGACGCTGTCGCCGCTTTCGGCGATCGCCGCCACGCGGGTGTCCAGGCAGATCTCGCCGCCGGCGGCCTGGATGACCTTGGCCATGGCCTGGCACACCTGCTTGTAGTCGACGATGCCGGTGGCATCGAGGAACAGCCCGCCCAGGCCGACGATGTTCGGCTCACGACGGCGCAGTTCGGCGGCATCCAGGCGCTCGACCTTCAGCCCGTTCTGTTGCGAGCGCTCGTACAGCGCCTGCATGCGTTGCACCTCGAGCGGGTTGGACGCCACCAGCAGCTTGCCGCACACCTCGTACTTGATGGCGTGGGTGTCGCAGAAGTCCTTGGTGGCCTGGGCGCCGCGCTTGCACAGGTCGGCCTTGAGGCTGCCGGGTGCGTAGTAGATGCCGGCGTGGATGACCCCGCTGTTGTGGCCGGTCTGGTGCCGGGCCAGTGTGGTTTCCTTCTCCAGGATGACCAGCGAGGCGCCAGGCTGGCGCTTGAGCAGCGCCATGGCGGTGGCGAGGCCGACGATGCCGCCGCCGATGATGCAGTAGTCGTAAATCATGCAGGGGTCACCTTAGTATTCTTATCTGGTTATCAGGTTGTCAGACTAAGTAGTGCGAAGAAAAGGGCGCTGACCCGCAGCGCCCGTCACGTGATGTTCATTCCATGGCTGGCAGGTCCAGCTTCAGGCGTTTGGCCGAGGCCCGCAGGTGCGCTTCGGCGCAGGCCGCGGCGCGCTGGCGGTCACCGTCGGCAATCGCCTGGTACAGCGCCTGGTGTTCGCGATTGGCGTCGGCCGAGCCGCCTACCGAATGCGCCGCCGAGTTCTCCCACGCGGTCTTGCGCGCGGCAGCCAGCTGGCCGCGCAGAAAGTCATGGAAGGCGACGAAGTAGTCGTTCTTGCTGGCTTCGGCAATTGCGCGGTGAAACTCCACGTCGGCAGCCGCGGCCACGTCGAACTGGCTGCGCTTGTCGATCATCTCCTGCAGGGCCTTGGCCATGCGCGCCAGGTCTGCCTGGTCGCGGCGCTGGGCGGCAATCGAAGCGGCCTGGGTTTCGATCCACAGGCGCACTTCGAACATCTGCACCAGGTCGGCACTGCGCCCGTTGTTGCTGGGGAAGCGGAACACCGTGCCGGTCGGATTCTGCGAAATGTACGAGCCCAGCCCGCGCCGGGCGATCAGTACGCCATCGGCCTTGAGCTGGGAGATCGCCTCGCGCACCACCGAGCGGCTGACATTCAGCTGTTCGGCCAGTTGCTGCTCGGTGGGCAGGCGTGCTTCGGCAGCCAGGCGCCCCGAATCGATCTCGGTGCGGATGGCGCTGACGACGCGTTCCACCAGGGTGTCGGGGCGTTGAAGCTCGAGCATGAAGGATAAAGCCAGTAGGTCAGGTTGTCAGACAATGCCCGTGCAGCCGCATGTTGTCAAGATTGTGCCTGGGGTTGCAGGCGATAGAACGCCCGTGCGTTACCCCACAGCACGCGCTCGACACTGGCGCTGCCCAGCGTGTGGCGGATCAGCTGGATATCGGCCGGGTCGAACGGGCGCGGTGCGCGGGTGGAGGGCAGGTCGCTGCCGAACATCAGGGCGTGGGGGTTGGCGGCATCGATGTCGCGCAGGGCTTTGGCCACGTCGAAATCGACCCGGCCAAAGCCGCAGGCCTTGATGCGCACACCTGCCTCGGCCAGTTGCAGCAGCGCCGGCAGGCCTTCGCGGCGAAGGCCCAGGTGATCGATGCTTACCGCCGGCAAGCGGCGCAGCAGCGGGGTCAGCTCGCCCAGCTCGCGCGAATCGACGTACAGCTCGACGTGCCAGCCGGCCAGCTCGAACACGCGCAGGGCCATGGCTTCGAGCTGATCGGCCTGCGCCGAGCCGCCGCGCTTGAGGTTGAAGCGCAGCGCACGCACGCCGGCGGCATCCAGCGCGAGCAGCTCGGCATCGCTGATGCCGGCCGGCACCTGGGTCACCCCCACGTAGCCTGGGCCCAGCTGTTTCAAGGCGGCCAGCAGGTAGCCCTGGTCGAAGGCCTGGAACGAGCCCGACACCACCGCGCCGCCGCAGATGCCCAGCGGCGTGACGGCCGCCAGGTAGTCTTCGGTGGTGAAGGCCTCGGGCAGGTAGCCGTTGTTGGGCACCAGCGCGAAGCGCGGGTCGATGATGTGGCAGTGGGCGTCGAAGATCGGCTGGGGCATGGGGGCTCCTTGACGGGGTTACAGCTCGCTGACGTAGGTGCCGGTGCCCTTGAGGATGTTCTGCAGGGTCTGCTCGACTTCGGCGAGGTCGGTGCCGTCGCTGCTGAGGGTGATTTCCAGATGATCGGCGCCGTTGAACACGTCGGCGTCTCCCGGCGCCACTTCGATCAGCAGGCGCCTGGCACTGAGGGTGACCTTGATGCCGTCCAGTGTGCTCGGTTCGTCATCCAGGGTGATGTCCACCGTGTCTTCGTCCGGGTAGCGGGTCATGAGGAACATCTGGCCCTTGTCGCTGTGGCAGCACAGGGTGGCCATGTTGTCTTCTTCATCATCGCAGGGGGTGGCGAAGAGCAGGGGGGTGGTCAGTTGCATGGACGGCTCGGTGGTCAAGAAGTGAAACGCGAGTGTGCCAGTCTTCGGTCAATGGATAAATCGCCGCCTGCCGCTGATTGACCGAATATGTCGCAGCATCGCAAGCAGGGGTGACCGGCCAGTCGTTAAGCTGCCCTGTCGATGGACAACCCGACGACACCCAGCGTGTGGTTGGCTATGGTTGATCCGAGCATGACGGCATGTGCGCGACGCTTCACTCAATAACAAGCCCAAGCGGAGTACCACAGATGGCGTTTTTCACCGCAGCCAGCAAAGCCGACTTCCAGCATCAACTGCAGGCGGCCCTGGCGCAGCACATCGGGGAACAGGCACTGCCACAAGTGGCGCTGTTTGCCGAGCAGTTCTTTGGCATCATCTCTCTTGACGAATTGACCCAGCGTCGCCTCTCCGACCTGGCCGGCTGCACCCTCTCGGCCTGGCGCATCATCGAACGCTTCGACCACACCGAACCCCAGGTTCGGGTCTACAACCCCGATTACGAACGCCACGGCTGGCAGTCCACCCACACGGCCGTGGAAGTGCTGCACCATGACCTGCCGTTTCTGGTCGACTCGGTGCGTACCGAGCTCAACCGCCGCGGCTACAGCATCCATACCCTGCAGACCACCGTGCTCAGCGTGCGTCGCGGGGCCAAGGGCGAGCTGCTGGAGATTCTGCCCAAGGGCACCCAGGGTGAGGGCATCCTGCAGGAATCGCTGATGTACCTGGAGATCGACCGCTGCGCCAATGCCGCCGAGCTCAACCTGCTGGCCCGCGAGTTGGAGCAGGTGCTGGCCGAAGTGCGCGTGGTGGTGGCCGATTTCGAGCCGATGAAGGCCAAGGTGCGCGAGCTGCTCGAGCTGATCGACCACACGGCCTACGCCCCGGCCGCTGCCGAGAAGGACGAGGTCAAGAGCTTCCTGCAATGGCTGGTGAGCAACCATTTCACCTTCCTGGGCTACGAAGAGTTCGTGGTCAAGGCCGACGCCCAGGGCGGCCAGCTGGAGTATGACGAGCAGTCCTTCCTCGGCCTGACCCGCCGCCTGCGCAGCGGCCTAAGCGCCGACGACCTGCGCATCGAAGACTACGCCGTCAATTACCTCAACGAGCCGCTGCTGCTGTCGTTCGCCAAGGCCGCGCACCCCAGCCGCGTGCACCGCCCGGCCTACCCGGACTACGTGTCGATCCGCCAGCTGGACGCCGACGGCAAGGTGATCAAGGAATGCCGCTTCATGGGCCTGTACACCTCGTCGGTGTATGGCGAAAGTGTGCGGGTGATCCCGTACATTCGCGGCAAGGTCGCCGAAGTGGAGCGCCGTTCGGGCTTCGACGCCAAGGCCCACCTGGGCAAGGAGCTGGCCCAGGTACTCGAGGTGCTGCCGCGCGACGACCTGTTCCAGACCCCGGTGGATGAGCTGTTCAGCACCGTGATGTCGATCGTGCAGATCCAGGAGCGCAACAAGATTCGCGTGTTCCTGCGCAAGGACCCCTACGGGCGCTTCTGCTATTGCCTGGCCTATGTGCCGCGCGACATCTATTCCACCGAGGTGCGCCAGAAGATCCAGCAGGTGCTGATGGAGCGCCTGAAGGCCAGCGACTGCGAGTTCTGGACCTTCTTCTCCGAGTCGGTGCTGGCCCGCGTGCAACTGATTCTGCGGGTCGATCCGAAAAACCGCATCGACATCGACCCCCAGCAGCTGGAAAACGAAGTGGTGCAGGCCTGCCGTTCGTGGCAGGACGACTATGCCAGCCTGACCGTCGAGAGCTTCGGCGAGGCCCAGGGCACCAATGTGCTGGCCGACTTCCCCAAAGGCTTCCCGGCCGGCTACCGCGAGCGCTTTGCCGCGCATTCGGCGGTGGTGGACATGCAGCACCTGCTGACCCTGTCCGACAGCAAGCCGCTGGTGATGAGCTTCTACCAGCCGCTGACCCAGGCCGGCAAACAGCAGCTGCACTGCAAGCTGTACCACGCCGACACCCCGCTGGCGCTGTCGGACGTGCTGCCGATCCTGGAAAACCTGGGCCTGCGCGTACTGGGCGAGTTCCCGTACCGCCTTCGCCACAGCAATGGCCGCGAATTCTGGATTCATGACTTTGCCTTCACCTACAGCGAAGGCCTGAACCTGGATATCCAGCAGCTCAACGACACCCTGCAGGATGCCTTCGTGCACATCGTCAACGGCGACGCCGAAAACGATGCGTTCAACCGTCTGGTGCTGACCGCCGGCCTTCCGTGGCGCGACGTGGCGCTGCTGCGCGCCTATGCCCGCTACCTCAAGCAGATTCGCCTGGGCTTCGACCTGGGCTACATCGCCAGCACCCTGAACAACCATACCGACATCGCCCGCGAGCTGACCCGGCTGTTCAAGACCCGCTTCTACCTGGCGCGCAAGCTGGCCGGGGATGACCTGGACGACAAGCAGCAACGCCTGGAACAGGCGATCCTGAGCGCGCTGGACGACGTGCAGGTGCTCAACGAAGACCGCATCCTGCGTCGCTACCTGGACCTGATCAAGGCCACCCTGCGCACCAACTTCTACCAGACCGACGCCAATGGACAGGCCAAGTCGTACTTCAGCTTCAAGTTCAACCCAAGGCTGATTCCCGAGCTGCCCAAACCGGTGCCCAAGTTCGAGATCTTCGTGTATTCGCCGCGGGTCGAGGGCGTGCACCTGCGCTTTGGCAACGTGGCACGCGGCGGGCTGCGCTGGTCGGACCGCGAAGAGGACTTCCGCACCGAAGTGCTGGGCCTGGTGAAGGCGCAGCAGGTGAAGAACTCGGTGATCGTGCCGGTAGGTGCCAAGGGTGGCTTCCTGCCGCGCCGGCTGCCGCTGGGCGGCAGCCGCGACGATATCCAGGCCGAAGGCATCGCCTGCTACCGCATCTTCATTTCCGGCCTGCTGGACATTACCGACAACCTCAAGGACGGCGTGCTGGTGCCGCCGGTCAACGTGGTGCGTCACGACGATGACGACCCGTACCTGGTGGTGGCGGCCGACAAGGGCACCGCGACCTTCTCGGATATCGCCAACGGCATCGCCATCGACTACGGCTTCTGGCTGGGCGACGCCTTTGCCTCGGGCGGTTCGGCCGGCTACGACCACAAGAAGATGGGGATTACCGCCCGTGGTGCGTGGGTTGGCGTGCAGCGCCATTTCCGCGAGCGTGGCATCAACGTGCAGCAGGACCCGATCACCGTGGTCGGTGTGGGCGACATGGCCGGCGACGTGTTCGGCAACGGCCTGCTGATGTCAGACAAGCTGCAACTGGTGGCCGCCTTCAACCACCTGCATATCTTCATCGACCCGAACCCGGAGCCTGCCAGCAGCTTTGCCGAGCGCAAGCGCCTGTTCGACCTGCCGCGGTCGGCCTGGAGCGACTACGACACCAGCATCATGTCCGAAGGTGGCGGGATCTTCTCGCGCAGTGCCAAGAGCATCGCCATCAGCCCGCAGATGAAGGAACGCTTTGCCATCGAGGCCGACAAGCTGACCCCGACCGAGCTGCTCAATGCGCTGCTCAAGGCGCCGGTCGACCTGCTGTGGAACGGCGGCATCGGCACCTACGTCAAGTCCAGCGAAGAGAGCCACGCCGATGTGGGCGACAAGGCCAACGACGCGTTGCGCGTGGACGGCAACGAGCTGCGCTGCAAGGTGGTGGGCGAGGGCGGCAACCTGGGCATGACCCAGCTGGGTCGGGTCGAGTTCGGCCTCAACGGCGGCGCGACCAACACCGACTTCATCGACAACGCCGGTGGCGTGGACTGCTCCGACCACGAGGTCAACATCAAGATCCTGCTCAACGAGGTGGTGCAGGCCGGTGACATGACCGAGAAGCAGCGCAACCAGTTGCTGGGCAGCATGACCGACGAAGTGTCTGCGCTGGTGCTGGGCAACAACTACAAGCAGACCCAGGCACTGTCGCTGGCGGCGCGCCGGGCGCGTGAGCGGATTTCCGAGTACAAGCGCCTGATGGCCGACCTGGAAAGTCGCGGCAAGCTGGACCGGGCCATCGAGTTCCTGCCTACCGAAGAGCAACTGGCCGAGCGCATTGCGGCCAACCAGGGCCTGACCCGGGCCGAGCTGTCGGTGCTGATCTCGTACAGCAAGATCGACCTCAAGGAAGCCCTGCTGCAGTCGCTGGTGCCGGATGACGACTACCTGACCCGCGACATGGAGACGGCCTTCCCGCCGTCGCTGGTGAACAAGTTCGCCGAGGCCATGCGTCGCCATCGCCTCAAGCGCGAGATCGTCAGCACCCAGATCGCCAACGACCTGGTCAACAACATGGGCATCACCTTCGTGCAGCGGCTCAAGGAGTCCACGGGCATGAGTCCGGCGAACGTGGCCGGTGCCTACGTGATCGTGCGCGACATCTTCCACCTGCCGCACTGGTTCCGCCAGATCGAGGCGCTGGACTACCTGGTGCCCGCCGAAGTGCAGCTGACGCTGATGGACGAGCTGATGCGCCTGGGCCGCCGGGCCACCCGCTGGTTCCTGCGCAGCCGTCGCAACGAGCAGGATGCCGGGCGTGACGTGGCCCACTTCGGGCCCAAGATCGCGGCGCTGGGGCTCAAGCTGGACGAACTGCTGGAGGGGCCGACCCGCGAGCGCTGGATGACCCGCTACCAGGGCTTCGTCGAAGCCGGCGTGCCGGAGCTGCTGGCGCGCATGGTGGCTGGCACTACGCACCTGTACACCCTGTTGCCGATCATCGAGGCTTCCGATGTGACCGGCCAGGACCCGGCCGAGGTGGCCAAGGTGTTCTTCGCCGTGGGCAGCGCACTGGACCTGACCTGGTACCTGCAGGAAATCAGCAATCTGCCGGTGGAGAACAACTGGCAGGCACTGGCACGTGAAGCGTTTCGCGATGACATCGACCTGCAGCAGCGCGCCATCACCATCTCCGTGTTGCAGATGGTCGATGCGCCTGCCGACATGGATGCGCGGGTAGCCTTGTGGCTGGCGCAGCATGCGGTGATGGTGGAGCGCTGGCGCGCGATGCTCGATGAGCTGCGTGCGGCCACCGGCACCGATTACGCCATGTACGCGGTGGCCAACCGCGAGCTGGTTGACCTGGCGCTGAGCGGGCAGTCGGCGGCGGTGCCGTCGTGAGTGTGTAGCAGGTAAAAAGAAGCCCCGGCCTGTGCCGGGGCTTTCTTTTGGCGGGGTGGGCCATTGCGCCGGCAAGGCCGGCCGGGCGCCTTACTTGAAGCGCCGCTCCACGCCTTTCTCCACCAGGATCTTGGCGGATATCTCTTCCACCGAAAAATGCGTGGAGTTGATGTTGGGAATGTTCTCGCGCCGGAACAGGTTCTCCACTTCGCGCACCTCGAACTCGCACTGGGCAAAGCTGGCGTAGCGGCTGTTGGGCTTGCGCTCGTGGCGAATGGCAGTGAGGCGGTCGGGGTCGATGGTCAGGCCGAACAGCTTGTGCTGGTGGTTCTTCAAGGCCGGTGGCAGTTGCAGGCGCTCCATGTCGTCTTCGGTCAGCGGGTAGTTGGCTGCGCGAATGCCGAACTGCATGGCCATGTACAGGCAGGTGGGGGTCTTGCCGCAGCGCGATACGCCCACCAGGATCAGGTCGGCCTTGTCGTAGTAGTGGGTGCGCGCACCGTCGTCGTTGTCCAGGGCGAAGTTCACCGCCTCGATGCGCTCCATGTAGTTGGAGTTGCCGCCGATCGAGTGCGATTTGCCCACCGAATACGACGAATGGGCGGTCAGCTCCTGTTCCAGCGGCGCCAGGAAGGTCGAGAAGATGTCGATCATGAAGCCGTTGGAGGTAGCCAGGATCTCGCGAATATCCTGGTTGACGATGGTGTCGAAGATGATCGGGCGCACGCCGTCGCGTTCTGCGGCGGTATTGATTTGCTGTACCATAGTGCGCGCTTTGTCCACGGTGTCGATGTACGGTCGCGTGAACTTGTTGAACCCGATGCTCTCGAATTGTGCCAACAAGCTTTGTCCCAGCGTTTCGGCAGTGATGCCGGTGCCGTCGGAAATAAAGAAAGCAGATCGTTTCATTTGCGCCTTGGGCCTTAAGCTGGTGACGATTCTTGGATATGATACGTTCGGTTTGCCGAACATCCCTGGTCGGCATTCTCACTTATTTTCCAGGTCCAGGCCACAAACGCCCGGTACGGTCACAGCGAACTGACCGGCGTCATGAGCTTTTCCAACACAGTTAGTGGAGAGATCACCTTGGTAGAGTACGTAGTTTCCCTCGATAAGCTCGGCGTCCATGATGTAGAGCATGTGGGGGGCAAGAACGCATCCCTCGGAGAGATGATCAGTAATCTCGCGGGCGCCGGTGTATCGGTCCCCGGCGGCTTTGCCACTACGGCTCAGGCGTATCGTGACTTTCTCGAGCAGAGCGGCCTGAACGCCCAGATCCATGCCGCCCTCGACGCGCTGGATGTGGATGACGTCAATGCCCTGGCCCGCACCGGCGCACAGATCCGCCAGTGGATCATGGAAGCCGAATTCCCCGAGCGGCTGAACACCGAAATCCGTACCGCCTTCGCCGAAATGTCCCAGGGCAACCCGAACATGGCTGTCGCCGTGCGTTCCTCGGCCACTGCCGAAGACCTGCCGGACGCCTCGTTTGCCGGGCAGCAGGAAACCTTCCTGAACATCCGCGGCGTGGACAACGTGATCCGCGCGGCCAAGGAAGTGTTCGCCTCGCTGTTCAACGACCGCGCCATTTCCTACCGCGTGCACCAGGGCTTCGACCACAAGCTGGTGGCCCTGTCGGCCGGCGTGCAGCGCATGGTGCGTTCAGAAACCGGCACCGCCGGCGTGATGTTCACCCTGGACACCGAGTCGGGTTTCCGTGACGTGGTGTTCATCACCGGCGCCTACGGCCTGGGCGAAACCGTCGTGCAGGGCGCAGTCAACCCCGACGAATTCTACGTGCACAAGGGCACCCTGCAAGCCGGGCGCCCGGCCATCCTGCGCCGCAACCTGGGCAGCAAGGCCATCAAGATGATCTACGGCGACGAGGCCAAGGCCGGTCGTTCGGTCAAGACCGTCGATGTCGACAAGGCCGACCGCACCCGTTTCTGCCTGAGCGACGAAGAGGTCAGCGAGCTGGCCAAGCAGGCCATGATCATCGAGCAGCACTACAAGTGCCCGATGGACATCGAGTGGGCCAAGGACGGTGACGACGGCAAGCTGTACATCGTGCAGGCGCGCCCTGAAACCGTGAAGAGCCGCGCCCAGGCCAACGTCATGGAGCGCTACCTGCTCAAGGAAACCGGCACCGTGCTGGTGGAAGGCCGTGCCATCGGCCAGCGCATCGGCGCCGGCAAGGTGCGGATCATCAAGGACGTTTCGGAGATGGACAAGGTCCAGCCCGGCGACGTGCTGGTGTCCGACATGACCGACCCGGACTGGGAACCGGTGATGAAGCGCGCCAGCGCCATTGTCACCAACCGTGGCGGGCGTACCTGCCACGCCGCGATCATTGCCCGTGAACTGGGCATTCCAGCGGTGGTCGGGTGCGGCAACGCCACCCAGCTGCTCAAGGATGGCCAGGGCGTGACCGTGTCGTGCGCCGAAGGCGATACCGGCTTCATCTTCGAAGGCGAGCTGGGCTTCGACATTCGCCAGAACTCGGTGGATGCCATGCCCGACCTGCCGTTCAAGATCATGATGAACGTCGGCAACCCGGATCGCGCATTCGATTTTGCCCAGCTGCCCAACGCCGGTGTCGGCCTGGCGCGCCTGGAATTCATCATCAACCGCATGATCGGCGTGCACCCCAAGGCACTGCTCAACTATGCCGGCCTGCCGGCCGAGCTCAAGGAAAGCGTCGACAAGCGCATTGCCGGCTACGGCGATCCGGTCGGTTTCTACGTCGAGAAGCTGGTCGAGGGCATCAGCACCCTGGCCGCAGCGTTCTGGCCGAAGAAGGTCATCGTGCGCCTGTCGGACTTCAAGTCCAACGAGTACGCCAACCTGATCGGCGGCAAGCTGTACGAGCCGGAAGAAGAAAACCCGATGCTGGGCTTCCGTGGCGCCTCGCGCTACATCAGCGAATCGTTCCGTGACTGCTTCGAGCTCGAGTGCCGTGCACTCAAGCGCGTGCGCGACGAAATGGGCCTGACCAACGTCGAGATCATGGTGCCGTTCGTACGCACCCTGGGCGAAGCCAGCCAGGTGGTCGACCTGCTGGCCGAGAACGGCCTGGGCCGTGGCGTCAACGGCCTGCGTGTGATCATGATGTGCGAGCTGCCCTCCAACGCGATCCTGGCCGATGAGTTCCTCGAGTACTTCGACGGGTTCTCCATCGGGTCCAACGACCTGACCCAGCTGACCCTGGGCCTGGACCGCGACTCCGGCATCATTGCGCACCTGTTCGACGAGCGTAACCCTGCGGTCAAGAAGCTGCTGGCCAACGCCATCCAGGCCTGCAACAAGGCCGGCAAGTACATCGGTATCTGCGGCCAGGGCCCGTCCGATCACCCTGACCTGGCCAAGTGGCTGATGGAGCAGGGCATCGAAAGCGTCTCGCTGAACCCTGACTCGGTGCTCGAAACCTGGTTCTTCCTGGCCGAGGGCCAGGCCCAGGCCTGATGCGCTGAAGAGGAGCGGCCGCCAGCCAGGAGGCGTCGGGCGGCCGCTTCAACGGATTTTCAGGGCGTGATCCAGTGATGGGCTCGCCCTTTTTTGTGCAAGTAACCTATGCAAAGCAGCAGTACTCTTTTTCCCGTTGCCCTGCTCAGTGCCGAGCGGCGCGGCGACCTCAGCGAAGATGTGTATCGGCTCAAGGCCGGCAACAGCCCCGACCGTACGGTCGAGCTGGCGCTGACACGCCTTGGCATGGCCGACCAGAGCGAGGTGCGCGGTGCCCCGGTCATCCTGTTGCATGGCAGCTTTTCCAACCGGCGCTTCTGGTTCTCGCCGCGCGGTATCGGCCTGGGCGCGACCCTGGCACGCGCCGGTTTCGACGTGTGGATACCGGAAATGCGCGGCCATGGGCTGTCACCCCGCAACCGCGACTACCGCCACAACCGTGTGGCGGACTATGCCCGTTACGATCTGCCGGCAATTGCCGCGTTCGTGTGCGAGGTGAGCGGGCGCACCCCGCACTGGCTTGGCCACTCGCTGGGCGGTACCACGCTGGCGGCAGCATTGGGCGGGGCTTACCTGGCCCAGGAGCAGGTCGCCAGTGCGGCCTTTTTCGGCACTCAGGTCAGCCGTACCTACTGGCCATTGAAAATCCCACCGGTGGAGTGGGGCGGGCGCCTGCTGCTCAAGCGCTTTGCACACCTGTCAGGTTCGCGGCTCAAGCGCGGGCCCGAAGATGAGCCCATCGGCCTGGCGCTGGAAAGCATGCGCTGGTTCGGCCTGTTCGGACGCTTTGGCGACAAGCAGAGCGACTGGTGGGCCGGGCTTGCCGAGGTGCGCGTGCCAGTGCTGGCGGTGGCTGGGGCCGGAGATCACCAGGACCCGGTGTGGGCCTGTCGCAAGTTGTTCGAGCAAATAGGCAGCGAGCACAAGCGTTTCGTGCGGCTGGGGCGCGAGGAAGGCTTCGACAATTTCGGTCATGTCGATATGCTGGTCAGCAAACCGGCCCAGGCCCAGGTGTGGCCGCTGGTGGAGCGCTGGCTGAGCGACCCGCAGGCCATGCTGGCCCCGGCCGAGACAGGTGACCCGCAGCCCGTCGGCGTGTAGCCTTGGTTAAACGCCGGTGCGCCGGCTTCGTCTTTTCAGTGAACGTGTGAAATCCGCTTTCCATTCAATTGGCCATCGACAGGAGTTTCCCATGCATTACCTTACCCCCGACTTGTGTGACGTCTACCCGGACCTGGTGCAGGTGCTGGAGCCGATGTTCAGCAACTTCGGCGGCCGCGATTCGTTCGGCGGTCAGATCGTCACCGTCAAGTGCTTCGAGGACAACTCGCTGGTAAAGGCGCAAGCCGACCTGGATGGCAAGGGCAAGGTGCTGGTGGTCGACGGCGGCGGTTCGCTGCGCCGGGCGCTGCTGGGTGACATGATTGCCGAGAAGGCCGCCAAGAATGGCTGGGAAGGGCTGGTGATCTACGGTTGCGTGCGTGACGTGGATGCGCTGGCGCAAACCAATCTGGGTGTGCAGGCGCTGGCCAGCCACCCGATGAAGACCGACAAGCGCGGCATTGGTGACCTGAATGTGGTGGTCACGTTCGCTGGTGTGACCTTCCGGCCGGGGGAGTACGTGTACGCTGACAACAACGGTGTCATCGTGTCGCCCAGCCCGTTGAAGATGCCCGAGTAATTTTCGCTGACGGTGCGTGGGGTAGGGATGTTCGAGGAAGAAAACGCGCAGTGGGGGCTGGTGCATGCCCTGGTACTCGATGGCAAGGGCGGTGCGCGTTCGATCGCTCGAACCGAACTGGACGATCTGCAGTTGCAGCCGGAGCAGAGCCTGTGGCTGCACTGGGATCGCAGCCACCCGCAAACCCAGACCTGGCTGCGCCATGACAGCGGCCTGAGCCCCTTCGCCTGTGACCTGCTGCTGGAGGAAAACACCCGGCCGCGCCTGGTGCCTTTACCGGATGCGCAGATGTTGCTGTTTCTGCGCGGGGTCAACCTCAACCCGGGCGCCGAACCCGAAGACATGGTGTCGGTGCGCATCTTCGCCCAGGCGCAGCGGGTGATTTCGCTGCGCCTGCGGCCGCTGCGGGCCACCGACGAGCTGCTTCAGCAACTGGACGAGGGGCGTGGCCCGACCACGGCCTCCGAGCTGTTGCTGAGCCTGGCCCAGTTGCTGACCGAAAAGGTCCAGGCGCTGGTGTCGGACCTGTCCGAAGTGGTGGATGAAGAGGAAGAAAAACTCGAATCCGACGAACGGTATACGCCTGAGCACGGCAGCCTGCAGCAGATGCGGCGGCGCGCCGCCGGCCTGCGTCGGTTCCTGGCGCCGCAGCGGGAAATCTATGCGCAGCTGGCGCGCAACAAATGGCCATGGTTCGCGCCGGACGATGCCGACTACTGGAACGAGCTCAACAACAGCCTGATCCGCTACCTCGAAGAGCTGGAACTGACCCGCGAGCGCGTGGCGCTGGTGCTTGAAAGCGAGGACCGGCGCCTGAGCGAACGCATGAACAAGACCATGTACCGCTTCGGAATCATCACCTGTATCTTCCTGCCCATGAGCTTTCTGACCGGCTTGCTGGGCATCAACGTGGGGGGCATTCCGGGTTCGGAAAACCCCTATGGCTTCCTTTATGCCAGCTTGCTGGTGCTCGTGCTGGCCCTGGGCCAATGGTGGCTGTTTCGCCGTCTTCGCTGGGTATAGGGGCACTTTCTTGAAATTTCCTACAACATTTGCGCAGATTGTTCATGTGACCCGCCCTATGAGCGTCTCGTCTTTGACAGACATTGCGCGAGGTGCCCATGCACGATCCGTTTGAAGAATCCCTGCGGGACCTGCTCAAGGCCTCGCCGTCCGGCAAAGACCGCGACGACGACGCCTGCCTGGGCCGGGTCCTCAAGACCGCCAACCGTCAGGTCGGCGCGGGCGATCTGTTCAGCCTGCTCGGCCGTTGGAGCCAGGCGCTGATGATCGCCGTGAACAATGGCTCGGCGCATGTCGCGCCGGTGCGTCGTAACGCTTCTGCCCGTAAAGCTGATAAGGCTGATTGATTATGGAACTTGATCTCTGGACCCAGAGCCTGGTGGCGGCGATGACCGCCTTGTGGACCAAAGTCGCCAACTTCATCCCCAACCTGTTTGGGGCGCTGGTGGTGGTGCTGCTGGGCTTTGTGGTTGCCAAGCTGCTCGATACCCTGTTGTCCAAGCTGCTGGCCAAGCTTGGCCTGGATCGCCTGATGGGCGGCACCGGCCTGACCAAGATGCTCAGCCGGGTGGGCATCCAGGTGCCGATCTCGACGCTGATCGGCAAGATCGTCTACTGGTTCGTGCTGCTGATCTTCCTGGTTTCGGCCGCCGAATCCCTGGGGCTTGAACGTGTTTCGGCGACCCTGGACATGCTGGCGCTGTACCTGCCCAAGGTGTTTGGCGGTGCGCTGGTGCTGCTGGCCGGTGTGCTGCTGGCCCAGATCGTCAACGGCCTGGTGCGCGGTGCCGCCGAGGGCATCGGCCTGGAATACGCCGCAGGGGTCGGGCGTATCGCCCAGGGCCTGGTCATCATCATCAGCATTTCGGTGGCCATCAGCCAGTTGGAGGTCAAGACCGACCTGCTCAACCACGTGATTGTCATCGGGTTGATTACCGTTGGTCTGGCAGTTGCGCTGGCCATGGGCCTGGGCAGCCGTGAAATCGCCGGGCAGATCCTGGCTGGAATTTACGTACGTGAGCTCTATCAGGTCGGCCAGCAGGTCCAGATTGGCGAGGTCGAGGGGCAGATCGAAGAGATCGGCACGGTCAAGACGACCGTGCTCACCGACGAGGGTGAACTGGTATCGCTGTCGAACCGGATCCTCCTGGAGCAGCGGGTCAGTAGCCGCTAACCGGGCAAATCCTGCTAATGTATGCCGCCGCAAAATCGCCCAGGCAGGGCGAGCGGCGACAATGACCTGACTGTCGGCCAGATTTGTTTTGAATAAAGTTCACTCGCTGCCCATGCGTTACGACCCCCGCGAGCTCACTGATGAGGAGTTGGTGGCGCGTTCGCATGAGGAGCTTTTTCATGTTACTCGCGCCTATGAAGAGCTCATGCGGCGCTACCAGCGGACCCTTTTTAACGTGTGTGCACGTTATCTGGGGAACGATCGGGATGCTGACGATGTCTGTCAGGAGGTGATGTTGAAGGTGCTGTACGGCCTGAAGAATTTCGAAGGCAAGTCGAAATTCAAGACCTGGCTCTACAGCATCACCTACAACGAATGCATCACCCAGTACCGCAAGGAGCGGCGCAAACGTCGTTTGATGGATGCGCTAAGTCTCGATCCACTCGAGGAGGCCTCTGAAGAGAAGGCCCCCAAACCGGAAGAGAAAGGCGGGCTGGATAAATGGCTGGTTCATGTGAACCCGATCGACCGCGAAATCCTGGTGCTACGATTTGTCGCAGAGCTGGAGTTCCAGGAGATCGCCGACATCATGCACATGGGCCTGAGCGCCACGAAAATGCGCTACAAGCGTGCGCTCGACAAGCTACGCGAGAAATTTGCGGGCCTCACCGAAACTTAGTGAGTCGCAAATATCTCTAACGTATCGACAAGGTCTGCTAAACTTGTCGACGAGTTGTCCCCCGGGTTTGGTGGGACTACTTAACAATCACCAGATGGGGATTTAACGGATGAAATTGAAAAACACCTTGGGCTTGGCCATTGGTTCTTTTGTTGCCGCAACTTCCTTCGGCGCTCTGGCACAAGGCCAAGGCGCAGTCGAAATTGAAGGCAACGTCACCAAGCAGTACTACGACAGCGAGCGTAACTTCAAGAACGACGGCACCAATCCTGGTGTTCGCCTCGGTTACTTCCTGACCGACGACGTGTCCTTGGACCTGGGCTACAACGAGACTCACAACGCTCGTGGCGACGTGTTCAACAAGGACATCAAAGGTTCCAAGGCCAAGCTGGACGCCACCTACCACCTGGGTACCGTTGGTGACGCAATCCGTCCTTACGTATCGGCTGGTTTCGCTCACGAGAGCCTGGGCCAAGCTACCCGTAACGGTCGCGATCACTCCACCTTCGCCAACCTGGGCGCTGGCGCCAAGTGGTACATCACCGACAACCTGTTCGCCCGTGCTGGCGTTGAAGCGATGTACAACATCGACAACGGCAACACCGAGTGGGGCCCATCCCTGGGTCTGGGTCTGAACTTCGGTGGTAGCGGTGGCAAGGTTGCACCGACTCCTGCGCCAGCTCCAGTAGCTGAAGTCTGCTCCGACAGCGACAACGACGGCGTGTGCGACAACGTCGACAAGTGCCCTGACACCCCAGCCAACGTCACCGTTGACGCTGATGGCTGCCCGGCTGTTGCTGAAGTCGTTCGTGTAGAGCTGGACGTCAAGTTCGACTTCGACAAGTCGGTCGTCAAGCCAAACAGCTACGGCGACATCAAGAACCTGGCTGACTTCATGAAGCAGTACCCATCCACCACCACCACTGTTGAAGGTCACACTGACTCCGTCGGTCCTGACGCTTACAACCAGAAGCTGTCCGAGCGTCGTGCAAACGCCGTGAAGCAGGTTCTGACCAACCAGTACGGTGTTGAGTCGAACCGCGTTGAATCGGTTGGCTACGGTGAGACCCGTCCGGTAGCTGACAACGCCACCGAAGCTGGTCGCGCTGTCAACCGTCGCGTTGAAGCTCAAGTAGAAGCCCAAGCCAAGTAATTGGTCTGACGCTTGAGAAAAGCCCGGCTCCGGCCGGGCTTTTCTTTGCCTGCGATTTGATCGGGCGGTGGGTGCGAGGCGTACGCGGGCCTGTCTTCGTGGCGGCTGCACCGCTATAATCGCTGCCTTCCCACACCTCGAGCTAAGCCTGCCCATGTATACCCTGGCCCGCCAGCTGCTGTTCAAACTGTCCCCGGAAACCTCCCACGACCTGTCGCTGGACCTGATCGGTGCAGGTGGGCGCCTGGGCCTCAACGGGCTGTTGACCAAGGCGCCGGCGCAGTTGCCGGTAACCGTCATGGGCTTGCAGTTCGCCAACCCGGTCGGGCTGGCAGCGGGGCTGGACAAGAACGGTGCTGCCATCGACGGCTTCGCTCAACTGGGCTTCGGTTTCGTCGAGATCGGCACAGTCACCCCGCGCCCGCAGCCAGGCAATCCCAAGCCACGGCTGTTCCGCCTGCCTGAAGCCGAGGCGATCATCAACCGCATGGGCTTCAACAACCTGGGCGTCGACCATCTGCTCGAGCGTGTGCGTGCGGCCAATTACCATGGCGTGCTGGGCATCAATATCGGCAAGAACTTCGATACCCCGGTGGAGCGGGCAGTGGACGATTACCTGATCTGCCTGGAGAAGGTCTACGGTCACGCCAGCTACGTCACCGTCAACGTCAGTTCGCCCAACACCCCGGGCCTGCGCAGCCTGCAGTTTGGCGATTCGCTCAAGCAACTGCTCCAGGCCCTGGCCGAGCGCCGTGAGGCGTTGGCCCTGACCCATGCCAAGCGCGTACCACTGGCCATCAAGATTGCCCCGGACATGAGCGATGAGGAAACCGCACAGGTGGCTTCGGCTTTGCTGGCCACTGGCATGGACGCAGTGATCGCGACCAACACCACCCTCAGCCGCGAAGGTGTGGAAGGCCTGGCGCATGCTGACGAGGCCGGTGGGCTGTCGGGCGCCCCGGTACGCGACAAGAGTACCCACACGGTGCGCATGCTGGCCGCCGAACTGGGTGGCAAGCTGCCGATCATCGCAGCAGGCGGTATCACCGAAGGCAAGCACGCCGCCGAGAAGATCGCAGCCGGTGCAAGCCTTGTGCAGATCTACTCCGGGTTCATCTACAAGGGGCCTGCGCTGATTCGCGAGTCGGTGGACGCCATCGCCGCTATGGGGCCACGCTGAGCGGGCATAAAAAAGGGCCCCTCAAAAGGGGCCCCTGGGCCGCAGCCCGCCGCTCGGATAGAGCGTGCATGGTGACTAGAATTCAGATCCTCGTTCAGCCAACGGCGTGAAGTTCGTTGAGTCTATGGATACCCGCAGTGCCGGTCATACCGTCCCAGTTGTCGCCACGTCCCTCGCGCCAGCCGTTGACCCAGGCTTGGCGTACTGACGGTAGAGTAAAAGGGCAAAGCTCGCGGGATTTGCCGGTGACCCCATATTGGTAGCCACGTAAAAATGCTCTTTCCAACGGATCACGCTTAAGTCTTCTCATAGGGTGTTGCCCTCACTTGTTGACTGTAATGTCCCGTCGGCCTCGGCTGAGGCCGGGCAGAGTCGTTCTGCCGGTTATGCGCTCGCTGCCGGCGTGGCGAGCTGGAAGTGTTGCCCCGTTGCAGGACAACCTGATACGAGTTCTAACCAATGCAGGTCACAGTGTGAATGATCGTTTTGTCATAAGGACGTAACCTTTCCAAGGGTCAGGGGATAAGTAAAAAATTGCTTCAGCGGCGAAATGAAGGCAAAGCCAGCTATGATCAGGCTTTGCTCATGGCTCAGGTCAGAACGCCATCGTTGAGAATCACTTCCAACGCAGGGGCTCAAAACGACGAAGGGTCATAAAAAGTCGCAGTTTTACTAGAATTTTTCATTCTGCCGGACGATCAAAGCCTTTTTACCCTGGGGTAAATGGCCGTTGTCCGGCGGCCCGGCGCCATGTCAGCGCCATTCGAACGCCTGCTGGAAGGCGTTCGATCAAACAGCGAAGGGGCGATGCGCTTGCCTTTTCACCTATTGCTCAAGGCTTGGATTACTCATGTCGGACCGTTTCGAACTCTATCTCACCTGCCCCAAGGGCCTGGAAGGCCTGCTTGCCGAAGAAGCCCGTGGGCTGGGCCTGGAGGATGTGCGAGAGCACACCTCGGCCATTCGCGGCGAAGCCGACATGGAAACCGCCTATCGCCTGTGCCTCTGGTCGCGTCTGGGCAACCGCGTACTGCTGGTGCTCAAGCGCTTCAACATGAAGAACGCCGATGACCTGTATGACGGGGTCAACGCCGTCGACTGGCAGGATCACCTGGAAGCCACTGGCAGCCTGGCTGTGGAGTTCAGCGGGCACGGCTCGGGCATCGACAACACCCACTTCGGCGCGCTCAAGGTCAAGGATGCCATCGTCGACAAGCTGCGCAACGCGGCGGGCGAGCGGCCTTCGGTAGACAAGCTCAACCCCGATCTGCGTGTGCACCTGCGCCTGGAACGCGGCGAGGCGATTCTGTCCCTGGACCTGTCCGGCCACAGCCTGCACCAGCGAGGCTACCGTCTGCAGCAGGGGGCTGCGCCACTGAAGGAAAACCTTGCCGCTGCCGTGCTGATCCGTGCCGGCTGGCCGCGTATTGCTGCCCAGGGCGGCGCGCTGGCCGACCCGATGTGCGGTGTGGGTACCTTCCTGGTGGAGGCGGCGATGATTGCCGCCGATATCGCGCCGAACCTGCGCCGCGAGCGCTGGGGCTTCAGCGCCTGGCTGGGTCACGTGCCGGCGCTGTGGCGCAAGCTGCACGACGAGGCCAAGGCGCGCGCCGAAGCCGGGCTGGCACGTCCGCCGCTGTGGATCCGCGGCTACGAGGCCGATCCGCGGCTGATCCAGCCAGGGCGCAACAACGTCGAGCGTGCGGGCCTGAGCGACTGGATCAAGATCTACCAGGGCGAAGTGGGCAGCTTCGAGCCGCGTCCCGACCAGAACCAGAAGGGCCTGGTAATCTGCAACCCGCCCTACGGTGAGCGTCTGGGTGATGAAGCCAGCCTGCTGTATCTCTACCAGAACCTGGGTGAACGCCTGCGCCAGGCCTGCCTGAACTGGGAGGCGGCGGTATTCACCGGCGCGCCCGATCTGGGCAAGCGCATGGGTATTCGCAGCCACAAGCAGTACGCCTTCTGGAACGGCGCGCTGCCGTGCAAGCTGCTGCTGATCAGGGTGCAGCCCGATCAGTTCGTCACCGGCGAGCGTCGTCAGCCAGAGCGCGAGCGGGGCAGCGAGCCGAGCGAGCCCGTGGTTTCAGTCGCCAGCGAGCCGGCGCGTCTGAGCGAAGGCGGGCAGATGTTCGCCAACCGCCTGCAGAAGAACCTCAAGCAACTGGGCAAGTGGGCCAAGCGCGAGAACATCACCTGCTACCGCGTCTACGATGCCGACATGCCGGAATACGCGCTGGCCATCGACCTCTACCATGACTGGGTGCATGTTCAGGAGTACGCCGCGCCGCGCTCGATCGACCCGGAAAAAGCCCAGGCGCGTCTGTTCGATGCCCTGGCGGCGATCCCCCAGGCGCTGAACATCGACCAGAGCCGCGTGGTGATCAAGCGGCGCGAGCGGCAATCCGGCACCAAGCAGTATGAGCGCCAGAGCAGCCAGGGTCAGTTCACCGAGGTGAGCGAAGGTGGCGTCAAGCTGCTGGTCAACCTGACCGACTACCTCGATACCGGGCTGTTCCTCGACCATCGCCCGATGCGCATGCGCATCCAGCGCGAGGCGGCCGGCAAACGCTTCCTCAACCTGTTCTGCTATACCGCCACGGCCAGCGTGCATGCGGCCAAGGGTGGCGCGCGCAGCACCACCAGCGTCGACCTGTCGAAAACCTACCTGGATTGGGCGCGGCGCAACTTCTCGCTCAACGGCTTCTCGGACAAGAACCGCCTGGAGCAGGGCGACGTGATGGCGTGGCTGCAGGCCTGCCGCGAGGAGTACGAGCTGATCTTCATCGACCCGCCGACCTTCTCCAACTCCAAGCGCATGGAAGGGGTGTTCGACGTACAGCGTGACCATGTGGAGCTACTTGACCTGGCCGTTGCGCGCCTGGCACCGGGTGGCGTGCTGTATTTCTCCAACAACTTCCGCAAGTTCCAGCTCGACGAACACCTGCAGGAGCGTTACGCGGTCGAGGAGATCACCGCCCAGACCCTGGACCCGGATTTCGCGCGCAACAGCAAGATCCACCGCGCATGGCGCATCCAGGCGCGCTGATGACGCGCAGGATGTGATCAGGCGTGTGGGGGGTGGCTACCTTGCAGCCACCGCCCGCACGCCCGGGTGGAGCCCTGAGCCCGGCTCAGGGTTGCAGCGCTGCGGTACTGCTGTTGAGCTTTGGCTGGCGGTACAGGTCCAGCAGCACCTGGTCGAGCACTGCCGAGGCGCCCCAGGGTTTGGGGTCGTTGAGAATTGCCACCACCGCCCAGGTGTTGCCGTTGCTGTCGCGGCTGAAGCCGGCGATGGCACGCACCGTATTCAGGGTGCCGGTCTTGATGTGTGCTTCACCGGTCATGGCGGTGCGCTTGAGGCGCTTGCGCATGGTGCCGTCCATGCCGGTCAGCGGCATGGAACTGATGAATTCGGCAGCGTAGGGGCTCTTCCAGGCTGCCTGCAGCAGGGTGGCCATTTCCCTGGCGCTGACACGCTCGGCACGCGACAGCCCTGAACCGTTCTCCATGACCAGATGCGGCGCGGTGATGCCTTTCTTCGCCAGCCACTGGCGCACCACGCGCTGTGCGGCACGGGCATCGTCGCCGTCGGCATCGGTGCGGTACTGCGCGCCCAGGCTCAGGAACAGTTGCTGGGCCATGGTGTTGTTGCTGTATTTGTTGATGTCGCGGATCACCTCCACCAGGTCCGGGGAGAATGCGCGGGCCAGCAGGCGTGCACTCTTGGGAACTTCGGCAACCCGGTCAGCCCCCATGATGCGCCCGCCCAGTTCGTTCCAGATGGCACGTACCGCGCCGGCGGCGTAGGTCTGGTGGTCGAGCAGTGCCAGGTAGGTCTGGGAGTTGCAGCCGTCAGCCAACTGGCCGCTGACCACCACGCTGACGCCGTCGGCCTGGGTCACCGGGTTGTAGCGCACTTCGCCCTTGCACTGGTTGCCCGGTACCGCCTTGACCTGGTTGTCGATGCGGATGCTGGCGATGGGCGGCTCTACCGATACCAGGACCTTCCCGCCATCGTTGCGTGCCACGAAGCGCAAGGCCTTGAGGTTGACCAGCAGGGAGTCGGGCTTGACCAGGAACGGCTTGTTTTCATCGCCGCCGTCGTCGTTGAACTGGGGAAGCTGGGGCTGCACGAAGTGGCTGCGGTCCAGCACCAGGTCGCCATTGATGGTCTGTACGCCGTTGGCGCGCAGGTCGCGCATCAGCAGCCAGAGTTTTTCCATGTTCAGCTTGGGGTCGCCGCCGCCCTTGAGGTACAGGTTGCCGTTGAGGGTGCCGTTGCTCAGGGTGCCGTCGGTGTAGAACTCGGTTTTCCACTGGTGGGTCGGGCCGAGCATTTCCAGCGCGGCATAAGTGGTGACCAGTTTCATGGTCGAGGCCGGGTTGACCGACACATCGGCGTTGAACACCGTGGGTGTGCCCGGACCATTGAGCGGCAGCATCACCAGCGACAGCGCGGAGCCGTCGAGCTTGTTGGTCTTGAGGGCCTGTTGCACCTTGGGCGAAAGGGTGGTGTTGACGGGGGCGGCGTGGGCCGGCATGGCCAGTGGCAGCAGCAGGCCGGCGAACAGCAGTGAACGTAGAGATGTGGTCATTTGCACTGAAACCCTGCAGGCGAGGGGTGAAAAAAACCAGAGCGCAATAGGGTGACGGCCCCGGTATGGAAAAATATAGCGCGCATTATGCACCACGCATGCTGCCCATGTGCCTAACAATGCCTGTCAGTGCGGCGATTTTTCGGGTTTTATTCAGGCAGTTTCGCGGTGGAACTGGTAAAGTGCCGCGCGTTATTACTTAAGAGGATTGTTTCATGGCGACCAACCGTTCCCGCCGTCTGCGTAAAAAACTGTGTGTAGACGAGTTCCAGGAGCTGGGTTTCGAACTGAACCTGGAGTTCAAGGAAGACCTGTCCGACGAAGCCATTGACGCTTTCCTCGACGCCTTCCTGGATGAAGCCATGGATGCCAACGGCCTGGACTACGTCGGCGGCGACGACTTCGGTCTGGTCTGCAAGGCAGATCGTGGCTCGGTCACCGAAGAGCAGCGTGCTGCAGTGCAGGCATGGCTCAAAGGCCGCAGCGAGCTGACCAAGATCGAAGTCAGCCCGTTGCTGGATGCCTGGTATCCGGAAAAGCCGGTCAACCCGGCTAGCTGATACCTCGTCAAAGCGGCAGCCCTGGTGGCTGCCGCTTGCGTTCTACCCCTGCATCGGCCCCGTTCCCGTGGGCTGCGACAGCGCCTCCAGCGTATCGCGCAACGCCTGATCCACCTCGTTCATTGCCCTTAGTACCTGCCGTTTGCGTCGCCTGAGCACAGGTTCTGGCGCAGCGTCCTCGCACGCCGCTTCCAGCCGTTCGCAGGCCAGCATCAGCGCCTCGGACTGCACCATGCGCGCCACCCCCAGCACCTTGTGTGCAGCGTCCCTGAGTATTGCCGGCGAGCCGCGAGTATCGGCGTCGAGCAGCTGCTGACGGTCGATCGGGGCGCAACTGAGCAACTGTTCGAGCAGGCGGCGCAGTTCGCCTGGGTCGTTGCCGATGATCGGCCCCAGCCCCATCAGGTCGATCAGGGGCATGTCACCACGGGCGCGGCCTGCCGACAGGGGAGCGTCGTTCAGGCGCTGGCTGAGTTCATGCAGGGTGATGGGTTTGAGCAGGCAGTCGTTCATGCCCGCGGCGTGGCAGCGATCACGCACTTCAGGTTGGGTATTGGCGGTGTAGGCCAGGATGGTGCAGGGCGCGCGCCCGAGTATGCGCTCTTCCTCGCGTACGGCCTGGGCCAACTGGTAGCCGTCCATCTGCGGCATGTTGCAGTCCACGATCAACACGTCGAAAGGCTCCAGGCGCCATGCCTGCAGCGCACTCAGGCCGCTTTCGGCATTGGTGTGCTGCACGCCGAGAAAGTCCAGCTGCTGGCCCATCAGCAGCAGGTTGGCCGGGTGGTCGTCGACCACCAGCACCTTCACCGCCGGCGCCGGCAAGGTCGGCTGGGGCACGGGGTCGGCGAGCTTCTCGCAGGCTGCCAGCCCCGTCAGCGGCATGCTGATCTTCACCTCGGTCCCGGTGCCCGGTTCGCTGTGCAGCGTCAGCTGGCCGCCCATCATGGCGCACAGGCTGCGGCTGATGACCAGGCCCAGGCCGGTGCCGCTGCGTGCCAGCGGGCTGTCGGGGGCGACCTGGGCGAAGGGCTGGAACAGGTACTGCTGGTCGGTCGCGCTGATGCCGATACCGCTGTCGCTGACCGAGAGCAGCAGTTGCAGGGTATCGGGCCCGGCCCCCGGTTGCAGGGCCAGGTCCACGCGTACCTGGCCCTGGTCGGTGAACTTGATCGCGTTGCTGACCAGGTTCGAGAGGATCTGCTTGAAGCGCAGCGGGTCGAGCAGCACGTCGCGGCAGGCGCTCTCGTCGATGACCAGGCTCAGGCTGAGGTCCTTCTGCCGGGCCAGGGCCTCGAACACCCGACCCACCGACTCCACCAGCTCACCCAGGTTGACGCGCTGGGGGCTCAGGCTCATGTGGCCGGACTCGATACGCGCGATGTCAAGGATATCGCCGATCAGCGACAGCAGGTCCCTGGCCGAGCTGTAGGCCACCTCGATGGCGGGACGGTCGAGGTGCCCGGCATCGGCGCGCTTGAGTGCCAGCTCGAGCATGCCGATCACCGCGTTCATGGGGGTACGGATCTCGTGGCTCATGGTGGCCAGGAACTTGCTTTTTGCGCGGTTGGCGTTATCGGCCTGCTCCTTGGCCTGGCGCAGTTCCTGGATCAGCTGGCGGCGGTCGCTGATGTCCAGCCAGCCGCCGATGATGCCCTGTACCTCGCCCAGCGAGTCGCGGTACGGCAGTACCCAGTGGTAGATGGTCAGCTCGCGGTTCTTCAGCATCATGGGGCGGTCGACGATCAATGGCAGGCCTTCGTTCATCACCTGCTGGTAGTCCGCCTGAAACTGACTGGCATTGTCGGCATCGGTGAGCGGCGCATCGTGGATGGACTTGCCCAGTACCTCTTCGGCGCGCGCCTCAACGGCCTGCAGGTAGCTGTCGTTGCAGCTCTTGAGCAGGCCTTGGCGGTCACGCACGTAGATCGGGTGCGGCGTGCCGTTGACCAGCGCCCGCATGAACTCGAGCTGGTCGCCCAGGGCGCGCTCGATCTGCTCGCGCTTCTTGATCTGGCGACGCATCCAGCCGTTCCAGGCCAGCGACAGGATCAGCAGCAGGCCGGTGCCCAGCACCAGTTGGATGATGAAGCGCTGGTGGCTTTGCCAGTAGGAGCTGGGTTCGCCGCTGAAATCGCGCCAGCGGCCATTGATTGCGCCCAGCTCCTGGGGCGGGATGCTAAGCAGGGCCTTGTCGAGGATGGAGGTCAGTTCGTCGGCGCCCTGGGCGGTGGCCATGGAGTAGGTCGCCGGCTCGTCGCCGATGTTGGCGCGGATGATCAGATGCTTTTGGGTGGTGAGCCTGAAATTGGCATTGATCAGCGCGGTGACCATGCCGTCGACCTGGTGACGCGACAGCAGTTCGGCGGAGGCTGCGGGGCTTTCCGTTTCAACCAGCTCGATGCCGCCATGGCGAATGCGCAGCCCGTCGTTGAGCGTACTGCCGCGGGTCACGGCCAGGCGCTTGCCATACAGCTGGCGCAGCGATGCAGGTTCGTCCTCGCCCTTGCGCGTGACCAGCACGTAGGCGTTCTCCAGGTAGGGCCGGCTGATGTTCAGGGTGGCTTCGCGCTGTGTGCTGGGCGTGATGGTGGCGATGACGTCGGCGCGACCCTGGTGCAACTGGTCGATCATGTCGCTGATGCCGGCGCTGCGATGGATCTCGAAACGCAGGCCGGTGCGCAGACGGATCAGCTCGAGCAGGTCGGCAACGATACCTCGCAGGTTGTTGGCACTGTCGTAGAACGACAGCGGCGCGGCGTTTTCGTCCACCACCACGCGCACCACCGGGTGTGCCGCCAGCCAGCGTTGTTCGCGTGGGGAAAGTTGCAGCTTGCGATCAGTCAGCAGCATGCCGTCGCCGATGCTCCAGCGCTGGAAGATACTGGTGCGCATGGCGCTGGTGACCGCGTCCAGGGTGGTATTGACCAGCTCGAGCAGCAGCGGGTTGTCGGCGCGCAGGGCGAAGCTGAAGCCCACAGGCTCGTGTTTGCCGAAGTTCACCATCTTGAGGTTTTTCAGGTAGCCCTGGTTGATCTGGTAATAGGTCGACAAGGCGTCCCCCAGGAACACGTCGGCCTGTTCGAAGGCCACCGCGTTGAGGGCATTGTGGTAGGAGCTGTAGGTCTGCACCGTGGCGTTGGGGTAGGTGGCGCGAACCTCGCTCAATGGCAGGTAATGGGCAACCACGCTCAGGCGCAGCCCCTTGAGGCCGTTGTCCAGTGCCCGGGTTTCATTTTCGCGGGTGACCAGCACCGGCAGGTCTTCGGCATAGGGGCGCGACAGGGCCACCTCGGGGAGGGCGGCATCGTAGCCATTGGCACTTCCCAGCAGGTCGATGTGCCCGTCTATCAGGGCTTGCAGGGCCTTGTCGCGGTTGGCGAAGCGCTTGACCCGAATGGGCCGGTTCAAGGTATTGCCGATCAGGCCGGCGTAGTCGGCGGTCAGGCCCTCGTAATCGCGGCCACTGGCGGTGATGTCGAACGGCGCGTAGTCCGGTGCTGAAGTGCCCAGTACCAGCACGTCATGCTTGTCGAGCCAGTCGGCCTGGGCCGGTGTGGGGGTTACAGCCATGGCCGCCAGGCCGCTGCGGCTGAGCAGCTCGTAGCTGCGCTCGCCGGGTTCGTTGGCGCAGAGCGAAGGGGCGAGACAGGCCCCGGCGAACAGCAGGCAGAACAACAGAAGACGTTTGGCCATGCTCGCACTCATACCAGCGCGTTGCGTTTGGCCATCTCGATCAGTTCCACCAGCGAGTTGGCCTTGAGTTTCTGCATCAGGCGTTTTTTATAGGTGCTCACGGTTTTATTGCTGAGAAACATGCCGGACGCAATTTCCTTATTGCTCTTGCCCTGGGCAAACAGTTGCAGAACCATCAGTTCGCGATCATTGACGGTCTTGAACAGTTCCATCTCGCTGTCGCCGCTGTCCTGATGGCGAAGTGGGTTTATTGCCTGGCTGGGGAAATAGTTGTAACCGGAAAGTACCGCCTTGATGGCACTGAGCAACTCGCTGAGGTCCTCCTGCTTGCATACATAACCGCAGGCGCCCGACAACATGCAGCGTGTTGCAAACAGTACGGGTGATTGCGCAGTCAGCACCAGAACCTTCATCGGCACGGCCATGCTGTTGAAGCGTGACAGCACTTCCAGGCCGTCCAGCTTGGGGATGCCGATGTCGAGGATGATCAGGTCGGGCACGGTTTCGCGGGTCATCTGCATGGCGTCCACGCCATTGTCGGATTCGCCGGTGACCCGATAACCCTCGTTCTCCAGCAACATGCGTACAGCCAGGCGAATGACGGGATGATCGTCGACAATAAATACGGAGTGCATAATCACCTTCCAGGTAGGGGCCATAAAGAAGCCGCACCATAGCCCAGTTGGAAGGCGTGCACGTAAATAGATTTGCGCTCAAACTTAATATGGGAAAATTCCTACAATAAGTTGGGCGCAAAGCTACAAATAGTTGATTTTCAAGCGCGCTATAACGTTTTGCGCACTAATCAATACGGCTGCAATCGCCTACGTTACATACGTGGAAGTTGCAGCGTATTGATCGGGTCAACTGTATCAGATCGGGCTTGAACGCCCGGTCATTTCGCGGGCCATTTCGCTGGCATAGCTGTCGGTCATGCCGGCGATGAAGTCGATCATGCGCAGGAAGGCGCTGTGCAATGTGCTGTTGGGGTCGGGCGCATTGTTGCCCAGCAGGTCAAGGATGCGCCGGTGCTTGAACGATGGCGTGCGTCCGCCGTGCTGTTCCAGCGCTGCGCCGCAAAATGCATTGAGCAGAATCTCCAGCGTGGTGTAGGCACCGATTTCATGCAGTGTCTTGCGCTTGTCCTGGAAGATCTTCTTGCGCGCCATGTCCTTGGCCTGCAGCACACAGCGCTTGGCCGGGCCGTGCATGTGCTCGACCAGGTCGCCGTGCAGGGTGCCGGCCAGCAAGGCTTGCTGCTGCTCGACGAATGCCCGTGCGGCGGCGTTGGTCAGGTGCTCGATCGCCTTGCCGCGCAGGATCGCCAGCTTGCGCCGGCGCGAATCCCCGGGGCCCAGCTGGCGGTAGGTTTGCGGCAGGTCGTCACCCACTAGCCCCAGCAGCAGCGCTTCTACCTCGGCGTAGTCGAGCAGCTCCATTTCCAGGCCGTCTTCCAGGTCGATCAGCGCATAGCAGATATCGTCGGCGGCCTCCATCAGGTACACAAGCGGGTGCCGGGCCCAGCGTTGCGGCTCGAGTTGTGGCATGCCCAGCTTGCGTGCGATCTGCTCCAGCAGCGGCAGCTCGCTCTGGTAGCAGCCGAACTTGTGCTTCTTGTAGCCCAGGGCATCGGCGTGGCGGGCGCTCCAGGGGTACTTGAGGTAGGTGCCCAGGGTGGCGTAGGTGAGGCGCGTGCCGCCATCGAACTGGTGATACTCCAGTTGGGTCAACACGCGAAAGCCCTGGGCATTGCCTTCGAAATTGAGGAAGTCGCCCCGTTCGGCATCGCTCATCGCATCCAGCCAGCCGCGTCCGGCGGCCTGCTGGAACCAGTGCCGGATTGCGTCCTCGCCGGAGTGGCCGAACGGCGGGTTGCCGATATCGTGGGCCAGGCAGGCAGACTGCACCACCATGCCCAGGTCGCTGGGCGCGCACCAGTCCGGCAGGCTGTCGCGCAGTGTCTCGCCCACCCGCATGCCCAGCGAGCGGCCCACGCAACTGACCTCCAGCGAGTGGGTCAGGCGCGTGTGGATGTGATCGTTGCTGGTGACCGGGTGTACCTGGGTCTTGCGCCCCAGGCGGCGAAAGGCACCCGAGAAGATGATCCGGTCGTGGTCCTTGTGGAAGGGGCTGCGCCCGAGTTCTTCGGGGCTGTGCAGGGTTTTGCCGAGGCGTTCGCGGGTAAGCAGTGTGTGCCAGTCCAAGGCCGGTTCTCCAGTGCGGGGCAGGCCCCTAGCTTCCCGTGTCCCGGACGTGGCCGCAACCCTCAGAGGCCATCGGCATCCAGGTCGATCAGCAGCAGGCGGCGCCCGTCGTCGAAGAACTGGCCGGCGGTCATGCAGTACTGGTTGGTGGTGGCGTCGCGGTAGGTGCTGGACAGGATCAACCGGCGCTCATCCCAGCCCTCGGCCAGCAGGTGATAAAAGTAGGGCCGCCATGACCAGTTGTGGCCCTGGTAGCCGTTGTTCACGTGCCAGTGCTGGCCGTGCCATTCCAGATTGGGGGTGAGTTGGGTGCCGTGCCGGTCACACAGAAAAAACCGCAGCACCCAAGGGTAGGCGTGCAGGTTCGGCAACTGTTCGACCGAGGCCTGGGCCTGCGCCCAGGCCTGCAGCCGGGGCATCAGTTCGGCCAGTTGCTGGCGGCGCTGCATCAGCCGTGCGCGCTCGTCCAGCTTGCCCTGCACGTAGCGCTCGCGCAGGTGGCCGAAGCGAGTGACGAATGCATCGCTGGCGAAAAAACCGGCCTGGGCCTGGGCGAACAGGTGGCCCTGCAGGTAACGCGCGCCACATTCCAGGGCGAAGTCAAGCTCGGCCTCGTTCTCGACGCCTTCGGCAATGATCCAGCACCCGGTCTTCTCGGCCATCTGGGCCAGGGCCTTGACCACTTCGCTGCTGGGCCCGCCGCGGGCGGCGGCCTGGAACAGGCGCATGTCGAGCTTGAGAATGTCTGGCTGCAGCGCCAGCACCCGGTCCAGCTGCGAGTAGCCGGCGCCGAAATCATCGATGGCGATGCGCGCGCCGGCCTGGCGATAGCGCGTGACCACATCGGCCAGGCGCTGCAGGTCGCCGCCCTGTTCGGTGATCTCGAAGACCACCCGGCGTGGATCGATGCCGTGCTGACGTACCTGCATCAGGCTGGGCAAGGGTTCGTCGGCAGTCAGCTCGCTGATCCAGCGGGGCGAGATGTTCAGGCTCAGAAACCAGTCGCCCGGTGCCTGGCTGAAGGTTGCCAGGGCCTGGCCGCGCAGCGTGCGATCGAGGGTGCGCAGGGCTGCGGTGGGCATTTGCGGGTCAATGAACAGCGGGCCGACCGAGCGCAGCTGGCCGTCGGCCTGAACCAGTCGGCCAAGGGCTTCGATACCGGCGATGCGGCCAGTGGACGTATCGATGAAGGGTTGATAGCAGGCGAGCGGGTGCCCGTCGTACACGGCGGCTCCTTGTTTTTACGAGACGGCTGGCCGGATGCTCAGCACGGCAAGCCTGCGGCCCGCCGCCTCGTATTGCAAGAATGCAGCCAGTTTGCGTTCAGCGCCTTGACTGCATGAACAGGCGTATCAGCGGCGTCAGGCTGCTGCCCACGCCGGCCAGCCGTGTCAGGCTGCCGTTGCGTGCGCCCTTGCCGGTCAGAAAGCCCAGCAGCACCACGGCGCCGATACCCCAGAGGGGTGCGTGCTTGATGCCCAGGCCGCCCTGCAGCCCGCCTTGCAGGGAGTCGCCCACCCCGCGCAGGCGTGTCAGCGGCTTGAGCAGTTGCCCGGATTCGTGGCGGATTTCCTGGCGACGCATTTCCAGGCGCAGGCGTACCAGGGCCTTGCGCAGTTCGCGGCGGTCGGTGGTTTGCGGCAATTCAGGCAGGCTCATGGCAACAGGCGCTCCCGGTCCTTGGCAAGTTCTTCGAGGGTGGCATGGAACGGCGAGGACTCGTCGAACACCGCTGCCTTGAGGCGCAGCCCGCAGAACACCGCCGCCAGGCTGTAGAACACGCACAGGCCGATGATGCCGGCCAGGCGATAACTGTCCCACAGCAGAATCAGCAGCAGCGCCGACAAGGCCGTCAGCAACAGCAGGGCGAACACCAGGGCCAGCCCGGCGAACAGCAGCAGGCTCAGGGTGCGCGCCTTCTGTTCCTGCAGTTCGATGCCGAACAGTTCGACGTGGCCGTGCAGCAGACCAAGGATGGCGGCGCCAAGGCGCCGTGAAGACGAGCCGGTGGTTTCGGTTTCCATACCCCGTACCTCAGCGACGACTGGCCAGCAGGCCGATCAGAAAGCCCACGCCAGCGGCAATGCCGACGGATTGCCAGGGGTTGGACTGCACGTAGTCTTCGGTGGCGCTGAGTGCAGCCTGGCTGCGTTCACGTACCGAGTCCTGGGTCTGCTTGAGGGTCTCGCGGGCACGCGACACGCTTTCCTCGATCTGCCTGCGCAACTCGTCGGCCTGATCGCCGGCCAGGGTCGCGGAGTGCTCCAGCAGTTTTTCAGCATCCTGTACCAGGATTTCGAAGTCTGCCTGAAGGATGTCTTTTGCAGTTTTGCGGGCCATGGGTCTCTCCGTGTCAAGTGGGCGTCTGGCATTTCGAGTGCCGAGCGCTGCGTAAGGTTCAGTGCAATCGGCAGTGGTACAGCATTTGCCTTGCCTTGGTGCAGCAGGCCGGGCGGCCGCGCCAGATCAGGGCGCGAAACGACGGCCGGTCGATAAACCATAACCCAATCCACGACAAACCCCGGAAAAAACTCCACGTCAGCGCTGCATTCGCGCCCCCGGCCCCCACATGGCGGGCCAGGGTAGTGCGCACGGCAGCCGCTAGCGCCCGGTCAGCAGTCGGGCCTGGCAGGCATCGATGGCGTTGGAGGGGCCGCTCAGCAGCACCGCGTCACCGGCATGCAGGCAGGTATCGGTGGCCAGGGCCACTTCCTCGCCATCGCGCTGCACGGCCTGTACTTCCACCCCGAGCAGGTCCAGGCCCAGCTCGGTCAGCGGGCGACCGCAGGCATAGGCATCAGCGCCCAGGTTGACCGCATGCAGCATGACCTTGGGCAGGCCTTCGCTGTCGACCGGGCTGGTCTGCGCCCCCTGGTAGAACCCGTGCAGCAGGCGATAGCGGCTCTGGCGCACCTCGTCGATACGCTGCTGTACACGCTCCTGGGGTACGCCGAGCATCACCAGGGCATGGGAGGCGAGCATCAGGCTGGACTCCAGCAATTCCGGCACCACCGCCGTGGCACCTGCGGCGCGCAGTTCGTCGCGCAGGCTGTCGTCGCGGGTGCGCACCAGGATCGGCACCTGGGTGTTGAAGTGACGGGCGGCCTTGAGCACGCTCATGGCGACATCGGTCTTGTCCACCGCGATCACCAGCAGCCGGGCACGCTCCAGGCCGATGGCCGCCAGCAGTTCGCCGCGCCGCGAGTCGCCGTAGTGCACGCGCTGCTCGCCGGCGGCGGCCTCCTGCACCCTGACCGGGTCGTCGTCCAGGGCAATGAAGGCCAGATGTTCGCGCCGCAGGAAGCGCCCGATGGACTGGCCTACCCGGCCATAACCACAGATCAGCACGTGCCCGCTGAGCGAGGCGCTTTGTGCCTGGATCTCTTCGAGCTGCACCTCCTGGTTGGGTTTGCGATGCAGGCGGGCGGCCAGCGCCGGAGCGCCGCGCAGCATCAGCGGGGTGACCAGCATCGAACAGAAGGTGGCGGCCAGCAGCAGGTGCCCGAGGTCTTCGGGCAGCAGGCTGGTCTGTTGCATCTGCGCCATCAGTGCGAAGCAGAACTCGCCGCCCTGGGCCAGGGCCACGCCACTGCGCCAGGCGGTTTCGCTGTCGCTGCCGCGCAGCTTGACCAGCACCGCCACCACCACGCCCTTGATGGCCAGCAGGGCCAGGGTCAGGCCGAGGATTTCCAGGCCGTGGCTGGCAAACAGTTGCAGGTCGATGAGCATGCCGATACTGACAAAGAACAGCCCCAGCAGGATGTCGCGGAAGGGGCGGATATCGGCTTCGATCTGGTGGCGATAGTTGCTTTCGCCCAGCAGCATCCCGGCGAGGAACGCCCCCAGTGCCGGAGACAGGCCCAGCAGGTGGGTAAGCCAGGCGGTCAGCAGCACGATCACCAGCGCCAGCAGCACGAACAGCTCGGCCGAGTGCGAGCGGGCCACCTCGTGGAACAGGCGCGGCAGCAGCCAGCGGTTGGCCAGCAGCAGGCCGATGAACAGGATCACGGTCTTGCCCAGGGTCAGCGGCAGCGCCCAGTACCAGGCCTGGCCGCCCTGGCCGGCGAACACCGGCACCAGGGTCAGCAGCAGTACCGCAATCACGTCCTGGAACAGCAGCACGCCAATGGCGTTCTGGCCGTGGCTGCTGAAGATTTCGCCGAGGCTGGTGAGCTCCTTGCTGACGATGGCGGTGGACGACAGCGCCAGGCCGCCGCCCAGCAGCAGGGCAGCCCCGGCCGGCATGCCAAGCAGCCCCAGCAGGCCGGCCAGCAGCAGCGCCGAGCAGATCACCTGCAGGCTGCCCAGGCCGAAGACCACGCGGCGCAGGGCGAGCATCTTGCTCAGAGAGAATTCAAGGCCCAGGGAAAACAGCAGGAACACCACGCCCATTTCGGCGAGGTCGGGCAGTTCTTCGCTTTCATTGACCCAGTCCAGGGCGGTGGGGCCGACGAACAGGCCGACGCACAGGTAGCCCAGCACGGGGGGCAATTGCAGGCGCCGGAAAATGGCGATGACCACCAGTGACGAGGCCAGGATGATCAGCAGGTTGGCAAACACTCAATACACTCCATTGCAATGCCGACGGGCGCAAAAAAATTTGTCAGTCTACAGCGCTCGAGGCCACGCAGGCTGACCCAGGTCAGTCGTTGGTGTCTCGACCCGCCAGGTGTACGGGCCTAGAATACGGGTCCGCTTTTCACGTTTCACGGTACTTCCCATGCTTCCTGAAACTCAACTGCTCGGCACCCTGGGCTGTCACCTGTGCGAGGTGGCCGAGGCCATTCTGATGCCGCTTGTCGAGCACGGGCTGCTGGTCGAGCTGGTCGATATTGCCGATGATCCGGCCGATGTCGAGCGCTACGGCCTGCTGATTCCGGTGCTGCGTCGCTGTGACTCCGGTGCCGAGCTGCTCTGGCCGTTCGATACCGAGCAGGTGGTCGCGTTTCTGAGCTGAGCGTCGCCAGCGGGGTGTTCACATGCCGATGCACAATCTGTGATGCAACGGCGCAGGTGCTGTTGGAGAATCGCCAGCGCAGCATACACCCGTGACGAAGTCTCATCCGCCAAGGAGTGGCGAACCATGCACCTGAGTCCGCATTTCACACTGGAAGAACTGACTGCTTCCGAAACTGCCCGACGTGAAGGCCTGACCAACCAGCCCGGCCCCGATGCCCTGGCCAACCTGCGCCGTCTGAGCCAGACCCTGGAGCAGGTACGCAGCCTGCTCGGGCATCCCATCCGCGTCAACAGTGCCTACCGCAGCAACGAGCTCAACCGTCGTGTCGGCGGGGTGAGCGGCAGTGCGCATACCCTCGGGCTGGCAGCCGATATCAGCGTGGCGGCGCTTTCACCCCTGGTGGTGGCGCAACGTATCCTGGACAGCGGTCTGGCGTTCGACCAGCTCATTCTGGAGTTCGACCGCTGGGTTCACCTGGCCATCGCCGAAGGGGCAGGGCGCAAGCAGGTGCTGACGGTGCGCGAGGGTACCGGCTACCTGCCGGGGTTGCAGTGAGTACTGTTCATTCATACACTGTATGCAAATACAGTAATCGGGTGAGCGCTTGCGCCAGAGGGGCCGGACGATGGTCAACGTCGAACAATTGAAATACAGCGTCAACCGCATGGCTGTCGAACAGGTGCGCGAGGCCGTGCTCGAATTGCGCCTCGATGGCCTGGTCACCGAGGGCAAGACCCCTTTCAGCAAGATCCACTTCAATACCTGCTTTGCCGAGATAGAGGCATTGTTCCAGCGCGCCGGTTACCACCGGGCGCTGGATGTGGTCGGTTATCAGGGCCTGATGTATGCGTTGTACGATCCGGGCCGCTGGGAGGCGGTGGATGTGCTGCGCTGGCTCAAGGAGTTTACCGAGGCTGCGGCAACCCGGGCTGGCTGAGCCGGCAGGCATGCCGGATAATGGACGGCCCCCAACTGGCGAGCATGTCCATGAGTGTCCCTTTCGATCCGGCCCAGCACCAGGCCAGCACTGTCTGCCTGCCACCGGGCAGTTGGGCCACCGTGCTCGACTGCCTGTGCGACCACTTCAAGGCGATCAGCCGTGAACAATGGCTCGATCGCATCGCCCGTGGGCGGGTGCTGGATGCCCAGGGCGCGCCGATTGACGTGGGCCTTGCCTACAAGCCAGGCCTGCGTATCCACTATTTTCGCGAAGTACCCAACGAAAAGCCGATCCCGGTGCAGGAGCATATCCTGCACGTCGACGAGCACCTGGTGGTGGCCGACAAACCGCACTTTCTGCCGGTGACGCCCACTGGCGAATATGTCGAACACACGTTGCTGCGCCGTTTGATTCGCCGGCTCGACAACCCGCACTTGGTGCCACTGCACCGCATCGACCGGCACACGGCGGGCCTGGTGCTGTTCTCGGCCAACCCGCAAAGCCGTTCGGCCTATCAGCAGCTGTTTCCCACCCGACAGATCGACAAGCACTACCAGGCCATTGCCCGCGCCTTGCCGCAGCTGGAGTTCCCGCGGGTGCACAAGAGCCGGCTGGTAAATGGCGAGCCGTTCTTTCGCATGCAGGAGGTGCCCGGCGTCAGCAACAGCGAAACCATTGCCCGGGTTCTGGAAAAAAACGGCGAGTGGTGGCGCTACGGCCTGTCACCGGTCACTGGCAAGACCCACCAGTTGCGGGTGCACATGACGGCGCTGGGGGCGAGTATCTGCAATGATCCGTTCTACCCGCAGATCGTGCAGGGCCCCGATGACTACGCAAGGCCACTCAAGCTGCTGGCCCACAACCTGCGCTTCAACGACCCGCTCGATGGGCAGGAGCGCTACTTCGAAAGCCGGCTGACACTGGACTGGTAGACCGCTGTGGGCGCACAACCAGAGGTTGTGCGCCACCGGGTCAACGGTTGAAGCGCTCCACCAGGGAATACTGGGTGGTGGCGGTGAGGGTCAGTTCCTCGCTGAGCAGCGCCGAATGCTGGGCCTGCTCGGAGGTCTGGTCGGCAAGCTGGGCGATGGTGCTGATGTTGCGGCTGATTTCATCGGCCACTGCGGTCTGCTCTTCGGTAGCGGCGGCAATCTGCGTGGTCATGTCGGTGATGTTGGCCACCGCCTCGCTGATGCCCACCAGCGCCTGGTCGGCTTCCATCACCCGTGCCACACCTTCCTCGGCCTGGCGATGGCCGGTTTCCATGGTCTGTACGGCATTGCTGGCGGTTTGCTGGAGCTTGGCGATCAGGCCGTGGATCTGCCCGGTCGATTCACTGGTGCGCTGCGCCAGCTGACGCACTTCGTCGGCCACTACGGCGAAGCCGCGGCCCATTTCACCGGCGCGTGCCGCTTCGATGGCGGCGTTGAGCGCCAGCAGGTTGGTCTGGTCGGCAATGCCCTTGATCACATCGACCACGCCGCCAATCTCGTCGCTGTCGCGGGCCAGCTGGGTCACGGTCAGGCCGGTTTCGCCCACGGCAGCCGACAGACGCTGGATCGCATCGCGGGTTTCGCCGGCGATGTCGCGGCCGCGCCCGGTCAGGCGGTTGGCTTCCTGGGTGGCATCGGCGGTGCGCTGCACGTGGTTGGCCACTTCCTGGGTGGTGGCGGCCATCTGGTTGACGGCAGCGGCCACCTGCTCGGTCTCCACGCGCTGGCGCTCCAGGCCCGAGGAGCTGTTGTGGGCCAGGGTGTCGGACTGGCGGGCCTGCTCGTTGAGGTGCTCGGCGGTGTCCTGCAGGCGGGTCAGGCAGGTCTTGAGGCGCGCGTCCTGGCTGAGCATGGCCATTTCCAGGCGAGCCTGCACGCCGCGGCTGTCGGTGTACATCTGCGCGATCAGCGGGTCGGAGGTGGTCTGTTCGGCCAGGCGCAGCAGGCGCTTGAGGCCACGCTGCTGCCAGCTCAGGCCCAGCAGCCCCAGCGGTACCGACAGGGCGGCCGCCACGGCGAAGCCCCAGGAGTGGCCCAGCCAGCTGCCGATCAGGAAGCCGACCTGGCTGACCAGGATGAACGGCAGCCAGTCCTGCAGTACCGGCAGCCAGCGGTCGCGGCGCGGAATGGGTGGCTTGCCCTGATTGATGCGGTGATACAGCGCCTCGGCGCGACGGATCTGTTCGGCGCTGGGCTTGACCCGCACCGACTCGTAGCCGACTACCTGGTTGTTCTCGAAGATGGGGGTGACGTAGGCGTTGACCCAGTAATGATCACCCGACTTGCAGCGGTTCTTGACGATGCCCATCCACGGCAGGCCCTGCTTGAGCGTACTCCACATATGCGCAAACACAGCCGGCGGCACATCCGGGTGCCGGACCAGGTTGTGTGGCGCACGAATGAGCTCCTCCCGCGAAAAGCCGCTGATCTCGACGAACGCATCGTTGCAGTAGGTGATCACACCCTTGGCATCGGTGGTCGATATCAGACGTTGTTGGGCAGGGAAAGTCCGTTCGCGCTGGGTAATCGGCTGATTGTTACGCATAAGCTGTTCTATCCGGAAGGCTTTCGTGGTGTATCGGCAGACAGGCGTTTTTATTGAATGGATATTTAAAGAATATTGATCCGGCTCAAGGTGCCTTAGCTGTTCGTGTTGTAGTTGAAAGGCTGCAAAGTCAAGCAACTTGTTTGCATTCTTTCATATATTTGTCATGTTAGTCAGCTAGTGACCTGGTGTTCACGCGGGGGCAGGTAGCAGGCGGGCAACGCCGCACAGTGCCTCTGGTTCAGGTCGAACTCAGTGGCCACACGGCGGGCCAATGCAGGCCCGGCGCAACGGCGCCGGGCCTGCTTCAGGCTAGCTCGCGATCAACTGGCGCAGCACGTAGTGCAGAATGCCGCCAGCCTTGAAGTACTCCACTTCGTTGAGCGTATCGATGCGGCACAGTACCTGGATCTGCTGCGTCGATGCGTCTTCGCGGGTGATGCGCAGGGTCAGCGTCATGCGTGGCTGCACCTGGGTCTGGCTGAGGCCGAGAATGTCGATGCGCTCATGGCCGGTCAGCCCCAGGGTCTTGCGCGTCTGGCCCTCGGCGAACTGCAGGGGCAGCACGCCCATGCCCACCAGGTTGGAGCGGTGGATACGCTCGAAGCTTTCGGCCAGTACCGCCTTGACCCCCAGCAGGTTGGTGCCCTTGGCGGCCCAGTCGCGGCTGGAACCGGTGCCGTATTCCTGCCCGGCGATCACCACCAGTGGTGTACCTTCGTCCTTGTAGCGCATGGCCGCGTCATAGATCGCCAGCTTCTCGGCGCTGGGCACATGCACCGTGTTGCCGCCTTCCTCGCCACCGAGCATCTCGTTGCGGATGCGGATGTTGGCGAAGGTGCCGCGCATCATGACCTCATGGTTGCCGCGACGCGAGCCGTAGGAGTTGAAGTCCCGCGGCTCCACGCCCTTGTCGCGCAGGTAGCGTCCGGCCGGGCTGTCGGCCTTGATGTTGCCGGCGGGCGAGATGTGGTCGGTGGTCACCGAATCGCCCAGCAGCGCGAGTATCCGGGCGCCGTGGATGTCTTCGATGACCGGCAGCGGGCCGGTGATGTCGTCGAAGAAGGGCGGATGCTGGATATAGGTGGAGTCCTCCTGCCACACATAGGTCGCTGCCTGCGGCACCTCGATGGCCTGCCACTGTGCGTCGCCGGCAAACACCTCGGCATATTCCTTGTGGAACATCGCGGTATCGACCTTGGCCACGGCTTCGGCGATTTCCTGCTGGCTGGGCCAGATGTCGCGCAGATACACCGGCTTGCCGTCCTTGCCCAGGCCCAGGGCCTCGCTGGACAGGTCGACGCGCACGCTGCCGGCCAGGGCGTAGGCCACCACCAGCGGCGGCGACGCCAGCCAGTTGGTCTTGACCAGCGGGTGTACCCGGCCTTCGAAGTTGCGGTTGCCCGACAGTACCGAGGCGACGGTAAGGTCGGCCTGGGTGATGGCCTTTTCGATCGGCTCGGCCAGCGGGCCGGAGTTGCCGATGCAGGTGGTGCAGCCGTAGCCGACCAGGTCGAAGCCCAGGGCATCCAGATAAGGGGTCAGCCCGGCCGCCTTGTAGTAGTCGGTCACCACCTTGGAGCCGGGGGCCAGTGAGGTCTTGACCCAGGGCTTGCGCTGCAGGCCCTTTTCCACGGCCTTCTTGGCCACCAGCCCGGCAGCCATCATCACGCTGGGGTTGGAGGTGTTGGTGCAGGAGGTGATCGCGGCGATCACCACGGCACCGTCCTTGAGCAGGTGATTGGCGCCCTCGTGCTCGTATTCGATTTCGCCGGCTTGGTCGGCATTGCCCACCGCGACGCCGCCGCCCCCTTCACTTTCCAGGCGCCCGACCTCCTTGGTCGAGACCTTCAGTTGCAAGCCGATGAAGTTGTTGAATGCCTGGGCCACCTGGGACAGCGCCACACGGTCCTGCGGGCGCTTGGGCCCGGCCAGGCTGGCTTCGACTTCGTCCATGTCCAGTGCCAGGGTGTCGGTGAACACCGGCTCCTGGCCCGCCTCGCGCCACAGACCCTGGGCCTTGCAGTAGGCCTCCACCAGTTGCACGGTGGCGGCGGGGCGACCGGACAGGCGCAGGTAGTCCAGGGTCACGTCGTCCACCGGGAAGAAACCGCACGTGGCGCCGTACTCCGGCGCCATGTTGGCAATGGTCGCGCGGTCGGCCAGGGGCAACTGGGCCAGGCCGTCGCCGTAGAACTCGACGAACTTGCCCACCACGCCCTTCTTGCGCAGCATCTGCGTCACGGTCAGCACCAGGTCGGTGGCGGTGATGCCTTCGCGCAGCTTGCCGGTTAGCTTGAACCCGATCACCTCGGGGATCAGCATCGACACCGGCTGGCCGAGCATGGCCGCCTCTGCCTCGATGCCGCCCACGCCCCAGCCCAGCACGCCCAGGCCGTTGATCATGGTGGTGTGCGAGTCGGTGCCGACCAGGGTGTCGGGGAAGGCATAGGTGCGTCCGTCTTCCTCGCGGGTCCACACGGTGCGGCCCAGGTACTCCAGGTTGACCTGGTGACAGATGCCAGTGCCCGGCGGCACTACGCTGAAGTTGTCGAAGGCGTTCTGGCCCCAGCGCAGGAACGCATAGCGTTCGCCGTTGCGCTGCATCTCGATGTCGACGTTCTCGCCGAAGGCCTGCGCGGTGGCGTAGCGATCGACCATCACCGAGTGGTCGATCACCAGGTCGACCGGGGAAAGCGGGTTGATGCGCTGCGGATCGCCGCCGGCCTTGGCCATGGCGGCGCGCATGGCGGCCAGGTCGACCACGGCGGGCACGCCGGTGAAGTCTTGCATCAGCACCCGTGCCGGGCGGTACTGGATCTCGCGGTCCGAGCGGCGCTGCTGCAGCCACTCGGCCAGGGCGTGCAGGTCCTGGCCGGTGACGGTCTTGCCGTCTTCCCAGCGCAGCAGGTTTTCCAGCAGCACCTTGAGCGACATCGGCAGGCGCTGCAGGTCGCCGAGGCTGCGGGCGGCCTCGGTCAGGCTGTAGTAATGGTATTCACGGTTCTCCACCGTCAGGGTCTTGAGGGTTTTCAGGCTGTCGAGCGAGGGCATCTGCCAACTCCTTCTGCGTCGGTGCCTGGCAATCATCCTTGCAGTCGCCAGTTCACCGCCTCTGTGACGGTCCGCACGGCACGGACCTGGCTAAGCGGTCAGGTTAGCCCTGTTTGGCGGACCTGACCATGTACTGGACCGGCGGGGCGTGTCGCCAGTTCCTAAACTGCTTTATCATTCGCCGATTTGCCGTGTGCAGGTGTTGCGCCCGGTCAGGGTTGGCGTGCAGGCCAGCCGTTCTGGAGTAGTTGATGAATACCCTGTTTATGCATTGCCGGCCCGGTTTCGAGGGTGAAGTGTGCGCCGAGATCGCCGAGCATGCCGCACGCCTGGGGGTTGCCGGTTATGCCAAGGGCAAGCCGCAGAGCGCCTGTGCCGAGTTCGTGTGCAACGACGCCGAGGGCGCCGAGCGCCTGATGCGCGAGCTGCGTTTCAAGCAGCTGATCTTTCCGCGCCAGTGGGCCCGCGGCAGCTTCGTCGAGTTGCCCGAAACCGACCGTATCAGCGTGCTGCTCGAGCACCTGGCCGCCTACCCGGTGTGTGGCAGCGTGTGGCTGGAGGTGATGGACACCAATGACGGCAAAGAGCTGTCGACCTTCTGCCGCAAGTTCGAGGCGCCGTTGTGCAAGGCCTTGAGCAAGGCTGGCCGGCTGGTTGACGACCCGGCCAGGCCGCGTCTGCTGCTGACCTTCGTCAGTGGCCGGCGCGTGTTCGTGGGGCTGGCCGCAGCGGACAACTCGGCGATGTGGCCGATGGGCATCCCGCGCCTGAAGTTTCCGCGCGAGGCGCCGAGCCGTTCGACCCTCAAGCTCGAGGAGGCCTGGCACCACTTCATCCCGCGTGAGCAGTGGGAGCAGCGCCTGTCTGGCGACATGACCGGGGTCGACCTGGGCGCCGCACCGGGTGGCTGGACCTACCAGCTGGTCAAGCGCGGCATGCTGGTGACCGCGATCGACAACGGGCCGATGGCCGAGAGCCTGATGGATACCGGGCTGGTGCAGCACCTGATGGCCGACGGGTTTACCTACAAGCCCAGGCAGACCGTGGACTGGATGGTGTGCGACATTGTCGAGAAGCCGGCGCGCAGCGCAGCGCTGCTGGAAACCTGGCTGGGGGAAGGGCTGTGCCGCGAGGCGGTGGTCAACCTCAAGCTGCCGATGAAGCAGCGCTATGCCGAGGTGCGGCGGCTGCTCGAGCGTATCGAGGACGGATTCAAGGCGCGCAAGGTCAAGGTGTCGATCGGCTGCAAGCAGCTGTATCACGACCGTGAAGAGGTGACGTGTCACCTGCGTCGTCTGGATCTGAAACCGCGTTGAGGCCTTCGCCGGCAAGGCCTTCAATCAACACCGAACAACCGCTGACCCCGGAGTACCTGATGACCGACCTCACCCCCGACGCCACCCTGGATGCCACCGGCCTCAACTGCCCCGAGCCGGTCATGATGCTGCACCAGCACATCCGCGACCTGGCGCCCGGCGGCCTGCTCAAGGTGATTGCCACCGACCCCTCGACCCGCCGCGACATCCCCAAGTTCTGTGTGTTTCTGGACCATGAACTGGTGCAGCAGCAGGAAGATGCCGGCACCTACCTGTACTGGATCCGCAAGAAGCTCGCCTAACCCCGGCGCTGCTGGCGGATGCGCTTGCGTGCGCTGCGCGCCAGGCGCACCGACAGCATCAGCGCCGCACAGGTCAGCCCCACGATAAGGCCTTCCCATAGCCCGCTGGGGCCGCTGGCCGGCCCGAAGTGGTCGGTAAGCCCCAGCAGGTAGCCCACCGGCAGGCCGATGCCCCAATAGGCGAACAGGGTCAGGATCATGGTCACGCGGGTGTCCTGATAGCCGCGCAAGGCGCCGGCCGCAGTCACCTGGATCGCGTCCGAGAACTGGAACAGCGCCGAATACACGATCAGCATCGAGGCGATCTGGATCACCGCCAGGTCCGTGGTGTAGATGCTGGCGATAGGCTCGCGCAGCAACAGCATCAGGCTGGCCGAAAAGCAGGCGTAGGCCAGCGCCGTACCCATGCCCACCCCGGCGGCAAAGCGCGCCTGGCGCGGGTCGCCGGCACCGATGGCCTGGCCGACCCGCACGGTTACCGCCATGCCCAGCGAGTACGGGATCATGAACACCAGCGAACTCACGTTCAGGGCGATCTGGTGCCCGGCCACCACGGTGGAGCCCAGGCTGCCGATCAACAGGGCAATCACGCCGAAGATGCTCGATTCGGCGAACACCGCGATGCCGATCGGCAGGCCGACCGTGAGCAGGCGCTTGATCACCGACCATTGCGGCCAGTCGAAACGGGCGAACACCTGGGCCGGGCGATAGGCCGCTGCACGGCCGACCCACAGCGCCATGGCCAGGGCCATGAACCACATCACGATGCCGCTGGCCCAGCCGCAGCCCACGCCGCCCATGGCTGGCACGCCCAGGTGGCCGTAGATGAACACGTAGTTCAGCGGGATGTTCAGCATCAGCCCGCTCAGCCCGATCACCATGCTCGGCCGGGTACGGCCCAGGCCGTCGCTGCTGCAGCGCAGCACGTAGTACAGCGCCACCGCCGGCAGGCCGAAGGCGATGCCTTGCAGGTAGCCCATGCACGGTGCGATCAGTTCCGGGTCGACCTTCATCAGGTGCAGTACCGGCTCGGCGCTGAGCAGCAGGTCGCAACCGCCCAGGCCGACCACGCCGGCCAGCCACAGGGCCTGGCGCACCAGCGGGCCGATCTCGGCATGCTGACCGGCACCGAAGCGCTGCGCCACCTTGGGCGTGGTGGCCAGCAGGATGCCGGTCATCAGCAAAAACACCGGTACCCAGATCGAGTTGCCCAGGGCAACCGCTGCCAGGTCGCGCGGGCCGACCCGGCCAGCCATCACGGCATCCACGAAGCCCATGGCGGTGGTGGCCAGCTGGGCGATGATGATCGGCGTGGCCAACTGCAGCAGGCTGCGTACTTCAGTGCCGACCCTGGCTGGGCGGGAGAGGCGGGTGATAGCGGTGTTCGACTGTGTCACGGGGCGGATGTCCACAATAAAGGCGCGGAAAACCGCCTAGTCTACGCCTTGACGCATGGGTCAGGAAATACACCGGCGGGCTTTATCTCGGCTGGATCGAGCCGGGCGTATGGGCCTACACTGCGCTCCCTTACAGGAGAGCGCCATGCTGATTGTTGCCGACGAGAATATACCGCTGCTCGATGCCTTCTTCGCAGGCTTCGGCGAGATCCGCCGTTACCCGGGCCGCAGCATCGACCGCGCCTGCGTGCAGGACGCCGATGTATTGCTGGTGCGCTCGGTGACAAACGTCGACCAGGCCCTGCTCGAAGGCAGCCAGGTGCGCTTCGTCGGCACCTGCACCATCGGCACCGATCACCTGGCCCTGGACTACTTTGCCCAGGCCGGTATCCAGTGGTCCAGCGCGCCGGGCTGCAATGCGCGGGGCGTGGTGGATTATGTGCTGGGCAGCCTGCTGACCCTGGCCGAGCTGGATGGCGCAGACCTGGCGCGGCGCACCTACGGGGTGGTTGGCTCCGGTGAAGTCGGCGGGCGTCTGGTGGAGGTGCTGCGCGGGCTGGGCTGGGCGGTACGGGTATGCGATCCGTTGCGCCAGGCGCAGGAGGGGGGTGACTACGTGAGCCTGGAGCAGGTGCTGGCCGAGTGCGATGTGATCAGCCTGCACACGCCCTTGACCAAGGGCGGCGAGCATTCGACCTGGCACCTGCTGGACGCCGAGCGCTTGGCGCAACTGCGCCCCGGCGCCTGGCTTATCAACGCCAGCCGCGGCCCGGTGGTCGACAATGCGGCATTGCGCAGCCTGCTGCAGGCGCGTGACGATGTGCAGGCGGTGCTGGATGTGTGGGAGGGCGAGCCGCAGGTCGATCAGGCGCTGGCCGACCTGTGCGTGATTGCCACCCCGCATATCGCCGGCTACAGCCTGGATGGCAAGCAGCGCGGCACGGCGCAGATCTACCAGGCGTTCTGCGCCTGGCGGGGCGAGGCCGAAACGGTGCGCCTGGCCGACCTGCTGCCGCGCCCATGGCTGGCGCAGCTCAGCCTGCAGGCCGAAACCGATCCGGCCTGGGCTCTGGCCACACTGTGCCGTGCGGTGTACGACCCGCGCCGCGACGATGCGGATTTTCGTCGCAGCCTTGACCGTGACCCGCAGGCCCAGCGCGCGGCCTTCGATGTGTTGCGCAAACAGTACCCGCCGCGGCGCGAGATCGAGGGGCTGATGGTGCGCATCGAGGGTGATGCGCCGCAGTTGCAGCAGATGGTCAAGGCGTTGGGTGGCCTGTTGGTGTGAGGTACTGCTTTCGCCGGCCGGCAACGGGTCTCCCTGCAGGCGCCGGCCTTGCCGGCGAAGCGGGCTTTACACCAGGCATAAAAAACCCGGCACCAGGGCCGGGTTGATTTGAATAGGGGTCAGGCTTTCTTGGCGAGCTCTACCCGGCTTTTCTCCAGGTCCTCGCAGGCTTTTCTGATCATGTCTTCGGTGATCTCGATTTCCCGACCCTGGGCATCGATGATCGACCCGCACGCCGGGTTCGGATGGCTTGGGCGTTGCGCTTGGGTATTGCTGTTTTGCAAGCTCATTTCCTGTCTCCTCATCAGGTTGCAAGCTCAGACTAGATCCGCGACATGACCGCACCATGACAGCCCTGTCACACCTCCAGTCCAACAGAAAGTCAGACAAATCTCCAGCGGCACTTTAGAACGAAACGCTCTAGTGAACTTGTTGCCTGGTCTTGTCAGTGATGCCCCACGCGCTGCAGAGTTCCTTGGCGCCTGACCGGTGGTCGGGTGTAGGCTGACCTGCATACTCCGGATAAACGAAGACCTTCATGCCCAGCCTTCTTTCTGCTCGCCAGCGCCAGGCCCTGCGCCTGGCCTGGCGTTTCATTCGCCCTTACCGCAAACAGGCCATGGCCGCACTGCTGGCGCTGGTGGTCACTGCGGGTATCACGCTGTCCATGGGCCAGGGCATTCGCCTGCTGGTGGACCAGGGTTTCATGACCCAGTCGCCACACCTGCTCAACCAGTCCATCGGCCTGTTCATGTTGCTGGTGCTGGCACTGGCGGTGGGTACCTTCAGTCGTTTCTACCTGGTGTCGTGGATCGGCGAGCGGTGCGTGGCGGATATACGCCAGCAGGTGTTCGACCACCTGGTTTACCTGCACCCGGGCTTTTTCGAAAGCAACCGCAGTTCGGAGATCCAGTCGCGCCTGACCACCGACACCACGCTGCTGCAATCGGTGATCGGCTCTTCGCTCTCGCTGTTCCTGCGCAATGCCCTGATGGTGCTGGGCGGCATCGTGCTGCTGTTTGTCACCAACCCCAAGCTCACCAGTATCGTGGTGCTGGCCTTGCCGCTGGTGCTGGCGCCGATCCTGATCTTCGGCCGGCGGGTGCGCGGCCTGTCGCGCCAGAGTCAGGATCGCATCGCCGACGTGGGCAGCTACGTGGCCGAAACCCTCGGCCAGATCAAGACCGTGCAGGCCTACAACCACCAGGCCCGTGACCAGCAGCGTTTCGGCCTGACCGTGGAGGCTGCCTTTACCACCGCTCGCCAGCGAATCGTGCAGCGCGCCTGGCTGATCACCCTGGTGATCGTGCTGGTGCTCGGGGCGGTCGGTGTGATGCTGTGGGTCGGTGGCATGGACGTGATCGCCGGGCGTATTTCCGGCGGCGAGCTGGCGGCGTTCGTGTTCTACAGCCTGATCGTCGGCAGCGCCTTCGGCACCCTCAGCGAAGTGATCGGCGAGCTGCAACGGGCCGCGGGCGCAGCCGAGCGGATCGCCGAGCTGCTGGCGGCACGCAGCGAGATCCACGCCCCCGACGAAGGGCTGGAGCGCCTGCCTCCCAGGGTCAGTGGCCGCCTCGAACTGCAGGAGGTGCATTTTGCCTACCCCTCGCGGCCCACCCCGGCGGCTATCGACGGCCTGAGCCTGACGGTGGTGCCTGGCGAGACCCTGGCCCTGGTCGGGCCTTCGGGGGCGGGCAAGTCGACGCTGTTCGACCTGCTGCTGCGCTTCTACGACCCGCAGCAGGGGCAGATACTGCTCGACGGCCAGCCACTGACCCGGCTCGACCCGCAGGACCTGCGTCGGCATTTCGCACTGGTTGCGCAGAACCCGGCGCTGTTCTTCGGCACGGTCGAAGACAACATCCGCTACGGGCGTGCCGAGGCTACCAGTGCCGAGGTCGAGGCAGCGGCGCGCAGCGCGCATGCCCATGAATTCATCCTGCAGTTGCCCCAGGGCTACCAGACGCACCTTGGCGATGCCGGGCTTGGGCTTTCCGGTGGTCAGCGCCAGCGCCTGGCCATTGCCCGGGCGCTGCTGGTGGACGCGCCGATCCTGCTGCTGGACGAGGCCACCAGTGCCCTCGACGCACAAAGCGAGCACCTGATCCAGCAGGCCTTGCCAGCCCTCATGGCCGGGCGCACCACGCTGGTCATCGCCCATCGCCTGGCCACGGTGCAGCACGCCGACCGTATCGCCGTGATCGACCAGGGCCGGCTGGTCGCGGTGGGCACCCATCGCCAGCTGATTGCCGAGAACCCGCTGTATGCGCGGCTTGCCGCCTTGCAGTTCACCAGCGCATGAAGGAAATGTTACAGATTTTGTACGTCTGTAACATTTCTGTAGCAATCCCCTGAGAGTATCGGATCAGCTGTTGCGTAATGCTCAATGCAGTTTGCTGCCATCGCTCGATGGCAGCTTTTTTTTGCCCGGTGAACGAGGACAAGGACGTCTTTGACTGGTGCGGCAGGTGGCGCGCCAGCTTTCCTATCCTCTTGTTCCGAGACCCTTGCGATGTTCGTGCGTAAATCCCTGCGGCTGCAAATTCTCGCCCTGCTGGCTGGCAGCCTGCTGGCGATGTTGCTGATCGCCCTGGTGTGCTTTCAGTTCCTGTCGGCCAGCGTGCGCGGCTATGGCCAGCTGGTGGAGGGGCCGATACTGGCTTCGCAACTGATCGACGAAGCCAACCTGCAGTTCAAGGTGCAGGTGCAGGAATGGAAGAACGTATTGCTGCGCGGCAAGCAGCCGGTCGAGCGGGACAAGTACTGGCAGCAGTTTTCGGCGCGTGAACAGCAGGTGCAGGCGCTGCTGGCCCAGCTGGTGCGGACCAACGCCGACGATGCGGGGCTCAGAACGCGTCTGCAGGCACTCAAGGACAGCCACGCGCAACTGGGCGCTGCCTACGCCCGCGGTCGCGATGCGTTCATCGCGGCAGGGGCCGACCCCGCTGTCGGGGACCAGGCAGTGAAGGGCGTGGACCGCGCGGCCAGTGAACAGATGAGCGAACTGGTCAGCCAGTTGCGTGCCGATGCCCAGGTGCAGGCGGCGGCCATCGATGCCCGCGCGCAGCGTACGGTGTGGCTGGGGCTGCTGGTGATGCTCGGCTCGGCGCTGCTGATTGCGCTGCTGAGCCTGTGGCTGGTTGATCGCAGCCTGATCGAGCCGATTCGACGCCTGATCGAATACGTGGCACACCTGAGCCAGGGCCGCTTCGATGCCCGCGTGGCCTGCGGGCGCCATGACGAGCTGGGGCGCCTGGCGGTGGCTGCCAATACCTTGCGCGATTTTCTGGCCGACACGGTAGGGCGCCTGCAGGACAACGCCCGGGAGCTGGAGTCCGCCAGCGGCGAGCTGCGCAGCCTGGCCGGCGGCATGGCGCGGGGCACCGAAGACCAGTTCCAGCGGACCGACCAGGTGGCCACGGCCATGCAGGAAATGTCCGCCACTGCCCAGGAGGTGGCCCGCCATGCAGCGGACGCGGCCCGCGCCGCGGATGATGCCGACCACAGTGCCCAGGCCGGCGAGCAGGTGATGCAGTCGACCATTGCCACCATCGACGCGGTCAACCGGGACATCGCCGGCACGGCGGCGGTGATTCGCCATCTGGAACAGGACAGCGCCCGTATCGGCAAGGTTCTGGAGGTGATCCGCGCTATCGCCGAGCAGACCAACCTGCTGGCGCTCAATGCTGCCATCGAGGCGGCCCGTGCCGGCCAGGCCGGGCGCGGGTTCGCGGTGGTGGCCGACGAGGTGCGCAACCTGGCCCAGCGCACGGCGGCGTCCACCGCCGAGATCAACCAGATCATCAGCGCCGTGCAGTCGGGCGCGCTGGAGGCGGTCAAGGCCATCGAGAACGGCCAGGCCCGCAGCGAGGAGGGGGGCGAACAGGTACAGCGTGCCGGTGCCATGTTGCAGCGCATCACCCAGGCGGTGGAGGCCATCCGCGACATGAACCGCCAGATCGCCACCGCCGCCGAGGAACAGACCAGCGTGGCCGAAGACATGTCCTGCAACCTGGTGGAGATCACCCGCATCGCCACCGCCAATCAGGGCGCGGTGCAGCGGACCGAGCAGGCCGGGCAGCACTTGCACGACCTGTCGGGTCGGTTGGGCGAGGTGACGGCGCGCCTGCGGGCCTGACCGGGGGAAATCCGCCACCTGCCGGCCTTTATGTCGGGCAATGTGGCGGATTGTCGCCAGCAAAACCATCAACGATGGGGTGCGACCACAGGTCCTAGCTATTAGCCGTTGGTCTTGTGCAAGTTGGCCCGCTTTCTGCTTAAGGCGACCCAGGCTTAAGCCTTGCGAAACATTCAGGGCTGCTACGGCAGCCATGGCGTCAGACCGTTCCCCGCACCCTCGATACCCCAGCCGCCAGCCAGCCTCGAAGGCCTGGACGCCATGCCTTGAGCCATGGCCTGCGCGCGCAGAACCACAAGAGACGGGCGTGCACTGCGGGCGTGATGGTCATTGCCAATCACTTCACTTCACTTCAATTGGATTGAACTATGAAAAAAATCCTGCTGACGCTCCTGTGTCTGAGCGTCATGGGTTGCTCCAAGCCCAGTGAACCGGAAAAGACCGTCGACGTGCTGCTGATCGGCGGCGGCATCATGAGTGCAAGCCTGGGGACCTACCTCAACGAGTTGGAGCCGGATTGGTCCATCGACGTGTACGAGCGCATGGACAAGGTGGCCGAGGAAAGCTCCAACGCCTGGAACAACGCCGGTACCGGCCACTCTGCGTTCTGCGAGCTGAACTACACCAGCGAAGCGGCTGACGGTTCGATGGACATCAGCAAGGCGGTGGGCGTCAACGAGCAGTTCGAGATCTCCAAGCAGTTCTGGGCCTACCAGGTCGAGCAGAAGGTGCTGAACAACCCGACCTCGTTCATCAACAACGTGCCGCACATGAGCTTTGTGTGGGGCGACAAGAACGTCGAGTTCCTCAAGAAACGTCATGCGGCCCTGCAGCACAGTTCGCTGTTCCGTGGCATGGAGTACTCCGAAGACCACGCGCAGATCCAGAAGTGGGTGCCGATCGTGATGGAAGGCCGTGCCGCCGACCAGAAGATTGCCGCAACGCGCATGCCGATCGGTACCGACGTGAACTTCGGCGAGATCACCCGCCAGCTGTTCGCTTCGCTGACCCAGCATGACAACGTCAAGCTGCACACCTCGCACGAAGTGCGCGACATCGTGCGCAACGCCGACAACACCTGGACCGTGGTGGTTGCCGACCTCGCCAACAAGGGCGTCGAAACCAGCGTCAAGGCCAAGTTCGTGTTCATCGGTGCCGGTGGTGGCGCGCTCAAGCTGCTGCAGAAGTCCGGCATCCCGGAAGCTGACGGCTATGCCGGCTTCCCGGTGGGCGGCCAGTTCCTGATGACCGACAACCAGGACATCGTCAAACGTCACAAGGCCAAGCTGTACGGCAAGGCCTCGGTCGGTGCGCCGCCGATGTCTGTACCGCACCTGGACACCCGTGTCATCGATGGCAAGGAAGTGCTGCTGTTCGGCCCGTTCGCGACCTTCTCCACCAAGTTCCTGAAAAACGGTTCGCTGCTGGACATGTTCTCGGCACTGACTACCCACAACATCATGCCGATGACCCATGCCGGTATCGACAACATCGACCTGAGCACCTACCTGATGGGCCAGTTGATGCTGAGCTTCGAAGACCGCATGCATGCCCTGCGCGAGTACTTCCCCAACGCCAGGAACGAAGACTGGAAACTGCTGCAGGCCGGCCAGCGCGTCCAGGTGATCAAGAAGGATCCCGAGCACGGTGGCATCCTGCAGTTCGGTACCGAGGTGGTGGCTTCGCAGGACGGCACCATCGCCGCGCTGCTGGGCGCCTCGCCAGGTGCCTCCACCGCCGCACCGATCATGCTGACCGTGCTGGAAAAGACCTTCAAGGACCGTATCAAGACCCCTGAATGGCAGGCCAAGCTGAAGCAGATCGTGCCGACCTTTGGTCAGAAGCTCAACAACAACCTCGAGCTGACCAACAAGACCCGTGAGTGGAGCAGCTCGCGCCTGAACCTGCTGTTCGTGCCGGTGCTGCCGGACGAGACGGCGGTGGCCGCGCAGTAACGTCGGGTTGACGCTTCGCGGATCGAGCCCGCCCCCGCCGGATGCTTGACATCCTTGTGGGGGCGGGTTTGAGCCACAGCGGATGCAGTACAGCCAGAAACCACAAAGCCCGCAAAAGCGGGCTTTGTGGTTTCTGCCGATCTGGTCGGAGAGACAGGATTCGAACCTGCGGCCTTCTCGTCCCGAACGAGACGCGCTACCTGGCTGCGCTACACTCCGATGACAAAATTCTACTCAAAAAAAAACGCGACCGGCAAGCCCCGGCGAGGGGCCTGAAGCTTGCCGTCTGTACTGCCTTTTACAGCTCTTTCACGGTGCGGACCTGGTCCTTGTTGATCCGGGTGCTCTTGCCGTCGAGCTGTTCGATTTCATAGAAGCCCGAATCTTCATCGTACTTGGGGGTGTCGACCGCCTGGATCTCACGTCCGTCATTCAGCGTGATCACGGTAGGCGAAGCACACCCGGCGAGGGTGCCCAGGCCCAGGGCGAGCAGGAAAGCGGGGAGGGTCCGTTGAATCATATTCTTTCTCCATTGAGGGGGAAGTTGCGGGTCATGTCATTGAGACGCATCGCGTCCCAGCAAGTTCCTCGCAACTTGAGCATAGCGGCTGAACCGCGTCATTGATCGGGAACAATGCAATCGGCCGCTGGCGGGCGGGCGCGGGGAGGGCTGTGATATAACTGGCGGCATTCTTTCCCTGTCATGGATTCACCCTCCTCATGAAAGCCAAGGCTGATGTACCGTTCGTGCCGCTGAACATTGCCGTGCTGACCGTCAGCGATACCCGCACCCTGGAAACCGATACCTCCGGCCAGGTGTTCGTCGACCGCCTGACTGCTGCCGGCCACGCGCTGGCCGCCCGTGTACTGCTCAAGGACGACCTCTACAAGATTCGCGCGCAGGTCGCTACCTGGATCGCCGACGAGCAGGTGCAGGTGGTACTGATCACGGGCGGCACCGGCTTCACCGGCCGCGACAGCACCCCCGAGGCGGTCGGTTGCCTGCTCGACAAGCAGGTCGACGGCTTCGGTGAACTGTTCCGGCATATCTCCCTGGCCGATATCGGCACCTCCACCGTGCAGTCCCGCGCCCTGGCCGGGCTGGCCAATGGTACGCTGGTGTGCTGCCTGCCCGGCTCGACCAACGCGGTACGCACCGGCTGGGACGGGATTCTTGCCGAGCAACTGGATGTACGCCATCGCCCGTGCAATTTCGTCGCGCACCTCAAGCAGGCGGCGCCGTGTGAAAGCCGTGGCTGAGCCTGTTGCGGCAAAGCCGCTGCTGCCCGTGGAGCAGGCACTGGAGCGCTTGCTGGCGCTGGCCGAAGCGGCGCGCATCGAAGACTGCGAAGAGGTGCCACTGGCTGCTGCCGAGGGCCGTGTGCTGGCCACGGCGCTGGTCGCCGGCCTTGATCTGCCGCCCTGGCCCAACAGCGCCATGGACGGCTACGCACTGCACCACGCCGACTGGCAGGGCACGCCGCTGGTGGTGAGCCAGCGCATTCAGGCCGGGCAGGCGCCTGCGCCTCTGGAGCCGGGTACCTGTGCGCGCATCTTTACCGGTGCGCCGCTGCCGGCAGGGGCCGACTGCGTCGAGATGCAGGAGAACGCCGACGTTCAGCCCGATCAACGCGTGTGTTTCACCGAGCCGCTCAGTGCCGGGCTCAACGTGCGCCCGCAGGGCCAGGAAACCCGGGCAGGTGAAACCGTGCTGGACGCCGGGACCCGCCTCGGGCCGGTCGAGCTGGGCCTGGCTGCCTCGCTCGGCTGCGCGGTGCTGTCGGTAGTGCGCAAGGTGCGGGTGGCGGTGCTTTCCACCGGCGACGAACTGGTCGAGCCGGGGCTGCCCCTGGGCCCCGGGCAGATCTACAACAGCAACCGGCGCCTGCTGGTCAGCTGGCTGCAGCGCCTGGGCTGCGAGGTGAAGGACGCCGGCATCCTGCCCGATGATCTGGCGTTGACCCGTGAGCGCCTGGGCCAGCTCAAGGACGTCGACCTGATTCTGTCCACCGGTGGTGTATCGGTGGGCGAGGCCGATTACCTGGGTATCGCCCTGCGCGAAGAAGGTGAGCTGTCGCTGTGGAAGCTTGCGATCAAGCCCGGCAAGCCGCTGACCTTCGGGCATTTTCGCGGGGTGCCGGTGATCGGCCTGCCAGGCAACCCGGCGTCGACCCTGGTCACCTTCGGCCTGCTCACCCGGCCGTACCTGTTGCGCCGCCAGGGTGTGCAGGACGTGACACCGCTGCAGTTCAGCGTGCCTGCCGGTTTCGACTGGCCCAAGCCAGGCAATCGCCGCGAATACCTGCGCGCGCGCATGGAGCAGGGCCAGGCGCTGATCTACAAGAACCAGAGCTCGGGTGTGCTGCGCAGCGCCGCGTGGGCCGAGGGCCTGGTGGAGGTGCGCGAGGGCACTGCGCCCGGCAAGGGCGACAGCGTGCAGTTCATCCCCCTCAGCGAGCTACTCGGCTGACGGCAGCAGGCCCCGGGCAACCCTGTCGTTGCCCAGTGGGGCCTGCGCGGCGAGGCGCGCATACACGCTCTCCAGCTGCGCGGCGGCCCTGCTCCAGTCATGCTGCTCGCGCACGAACTGGCGCGCGGCATCGGACAACTGCTGCATGCGTGTCGGGTGGCTCAGCAGGCGGGTGATGATCAGTGCCAGCGTGTCGGTGTCGTCCCCACCCAGGTAATGCTCGCCGTTGCGCACTGCCAACCCCGCTGCGCCCTGGGTGGTGGTGACCACCGGCAGGCCTGCGGCCATGGCCTCGAGCAACTTGATCTTGCACCCGCCGGCATGGCGCAGCGGGGCAAAGAACAGCGCCGAGTGGCGTTGCAGCTCACGCAGGTCGGGCAGGTAGCCGATCCATTCGATGCGCGGGTCGTTCCAGCGCAGCTTCCACTGGGTGGGCAGGGCATGTCCGACCACCGCCAGGCGCACGGCCGGGTTGCTCAGCCATACCTGCGGCAGGATCTCCTCCAGCGCCCACTCCAGCGCCTCCAGGTTGGCGCCGTATTCGAAGTTGCCCACCAGCAGCAGGCGCTGGCTGTGCGGGCAGGCGCTGATGTGCTGGTAGTACTCGTAGTCCACGCCGTTGATCACCACCTCGGCAGGGCGGCCGGTGAACTGGCGGATCTGTTCGGCATCGCGCGGGTTGACGGCCACCACTTCGCTGGCCTGGCGCAGCACCCGCGACTCCCAGCGCCGGTAGCGCCAGCGGTCGAAGCTGTTGAACGGGCGCAGCCACAGGGGCAGGCGGTCCTGGCACACCGCGCCGGTGTCCGACTCCACATGATGCTCGCTGACCATGAAAGGCAGGCCGCTGGCTTGCAGGGCCTTTTCGAAGGGTTGGAAACTGTAGCTGTGCTCGATCTGGATCACATCCCACTGCTCGCGCAGCAACGTTTCGAAGCAGTGGCGCAGGTGGGGCGCCAGGCCGTTGGTGCTGGCCCGCATCGGGTAGCCGACGTACAGCGCCGCCAGCAGGTTGAGCGGGCTGCGCAAAGGCCTTCGCGGCAACACGATCAGGCGCTCGAGCAGTGGCTCCAGTGCCTGTCGGGCTGCCTCGCCAAGCGGAACTTTCGAGTGCACCAGCAGCGTGATCCTGTGCCCGCGTTCAGCCAGGCCACGCAACAGGTGGTATTGCCGGGCCTTGCTGCCGCTGGTGGTGGGCCAGGGCAGGTAAGGCAGTGTCCAGAGTACGCGCATGACCCACTTCCTCTCTTGCCGCAGGGGCGTCGACAGGCTGAATGCGAAAACGCGCCTGGCGGGCCTCAGCCGATCGCTGCTGCCGGGGCGCGTCCATAGATATCAGTAAAGCGCACGATGTCGTCCTCGCCCAGGTATTCGCCGCTTTGCACCTCGATCATTACCAGATCGATCACCCCGGGGTTGCTCAGGCGATGCTCGCGCCCCGGCTTGATGAAGGTCGACTCGTTGGTGTCGAGCAGAAATTCCTCTTCGCCGTTGGTCACGCAGGCCATGCCGCTGACCACGATCCAGTGTTCGCTGCGGTGATGGTGCATCTGCAGGGACAGGCAGGCCTGCGGGCGTACCATGATGCGCTTGATCTTGAAGCGCGGGCCTTCCTCGAGCACGGTGTAGGTGCCCCAGGGGCGCGTCACGGTGCGGTGCAGGCGATAGGCGTCGTGGTCCTGGCGCTTGAGCTGCTGGGCAATCAGCTTGACCTCCTGGCTGCGGCTCGCGTCGGCGATCAGTAGGGCGTCGGGGGTGTCGATGATGATCAGATTGTCCAGGCCGATGGCGCCCACCAGGCGGCGAGGCGAATCGATGTAGCAGTTGCTCACGTCGTGCAGCACGGTCTCGCCGTTGCACTGGTTGCCCTGGGCATCGCCCTGGGCCAGGCTGCGCACCGCCCGCCAGCAGCCGATGTCACTCCAGCCCAACTGGCTGGGCAGCACTGCCACCTGGGTGGAACGCTCCATCACGGCGTAGTCGATGGAGATGTCGGCAACCTGCGCGAAGCTGGTGGCATCCAGTTCCAGTTGCAGGCTGTTGCTGCCCTGTTTGCTCTGGCTCAGCCCCAGGCATTCGCCGACCGCATCCAGAACCTGCGGTGCGTGCTGCTGCAGCTCGCGCAGGATGGCATCTGCACGCATGCAGAACATGCCGGCGTTCCACAGGTGCTGGCCGCCCTCGACATAGCGCTGGGCGGTCTCTGCGTTCGGCTTTTCGACGAAGCGCTCCACGCGATAGCCATGGGCATCCAGGGCCTGGCCCTTCTCGATGTAGCCGAAGCCGGTTTCCGGTTGAGTGGGCACCAGGCCGAAGGTGGTCAGCCAGCCTTGCTCGGCCAGGGCGCGGGCGCGCTCCACGGCCTCTTCGAAGGCTGCCTGGTCGGTGATCAGGTGGTCGGCGGGCAGCACCAGCAGGTGGGCGTCTTCGCCGTATTCACGGGCGCAGTGCAGGGCGGCGGCGGCAATCGCCGGGGCCGTGTTGCGCCCGCAGGGCTCGAGAATGAAGTCCAGCGCGATGCCGGGCTGTTTGAGCTGGCGGTATTCATCCTGGGTGCGGAAGAACACTTCGCGATTGGTGACGGTGAGTACGCGGGCCACATCCTTGAGTGCGCAGGCACGCAGGAAGGTTTTCTGCAGCAGGCTCTGGCCATCGGGCATGCGCATGAAGGGCTTGGGCATGGCCTCGCGTGAAACCGGCCACAATCGGGTGCCGGCTCCACCGGCAATGATGCAAGGGATCAGTGTGCTCATTTCACTCAGCCTCGTGTTCTGGGCACCGCTAGGCGGTGTGATAACAGGGAAAAGGTGAACCTGGCAGGCGCTTTGCTCAATGAGTCAAAAAAGTGACTTTTATCACTGGCATCGTCCGTGAAGGCCAAATATTTGTCGAATGATGCACATCGATTGAGAATCTTTCAATGGCAATTGTGTGAAAGCGCTGTTTTTGACGTGGTCCGCATGCAACGGAACCGTGTTGTAATCGGTCGATATACACGGGCGTCATCTGACGCGGCACCGCCGTCGGCGGTGATCAATGCGGGGGAGCAGTTATGGGTGAGCGCAGGGCATTGTTGATTCTGCATGGCAAGCAGGCCATGAACGACGAGGTGCGCGCGGCGGTAATGGGCTTGCGCGAGCGCGGCTGGCAGCTCGATGTTCGACTCACCTGGGAGGGGGGCGATGCCCAGCGCCTGGTGCACGAGGCGCTGGCGGCGGGGTACCCGCATCTGGTGGCCGGTGGTGGCGACGGTACCCTGCGCGATGTGGCAGAGGCGCTGGCCCAGGCCCGGGGTGATGCCAGCCTGGCGCTATTGCCGCTGGGTACCGCCAACGATTTCGCACGGGCTGCCGGTGTGCCGCTGGAGCCGGACCAGGCTCTGAACCTGCTGGAGTTGCCGGCGCGGGCGATCGACCTGGGCGAGGTGGGCGGGCAGGTGTTCCTCAACATGGCCACCGGCGGTTTCGGCAGCCAGGTCACGGCCAGCACTTCCGAGGACCTGAAGAAGGTGATCGGTGCCGCGGCCTATCTGTTCACCGGGCTGTCGCGTTTCAGCGAGCTGCGTGCGGCCTCGGTGGAGCTGCAAGGTCCGGATTTTCACTGGCAAGGTCAGTTGCTGGCCCTGGGAATCGGCAACGGCCGCCAGGCCGGCGGCGGGCATGTGCTGTGCCCGCAGGCGCAGGTGGACGACGGGCTGCTCGATATCAGCATCCTGCCGGCGCCGCAGGAGGTGGTCGGCACTTTGCGTGACCTGCTGAGCGAGGGCCTGGGGCTGGACAATCTGTTTGTTCGCGCGCGCCTGCCGTGGGTCGAGATCAAGAGCGCCGAAGGCCTGGACATCAACCTCGATGGCGAGCCGCTGCAAGGCGACAGCTGGCGCTTCAGTGCGCTGCCGGGGGCGCTGCGCGTGCACCTGCCCGCCGAGTCGCCGCTGCTCAGTCGTCCAGGCTGATGATCTGTTCGCGCACGGCGAACAGCACCAGGCCCGCCACGTCGTAGATCTGCAGGCGTTTCATGATCTGCGAGCGGTGGGTCTCGACGGTCTTGATGCTCAGGCCCAGGCCGTTGGCGATTTCACGGGTGGATTTGCCGCGCACGATCAGGCGCAGGATTTCCAGCTGGCGCGCCGTGAGGTTGTGGTTCTCGACGGCCTCGGGCTTGCTGCTCTGGGCGCGCAGTAACGCCTGGTTGATCACGGTATGCGCGATGGCCGGGCTCAGGTAGCGCTCGTCGCTGCGCAGCGCGGCCAGTGCCTGCTCCAGTTCGGTGGCGGTGGTGTCCTTGAGCAGGTAGCCATGGGCGCCGATTTCCAGTGCGCGCATGATCAGCTCGGGGTCGGTGTGCATCGACAGGATCAGCACCTTGCTGCGACAGCCAGCAGCCTTCAGGCGGCCCAGGGCCTCCAGGCCCCCGGTCGAGCGCATCGAGATGTCCAGCAGCACGATATCCGGGTCCAGGCGCTGCACCAGTTCGAGCAGTTGGCTACCGTCGTTGGCCTCGCCTACCACGGCGTAGCCGGGTATGTCGGCGACCAGGGCGCGTACGCCGGCGCGAATCAGGGAGTGGTCATCCACCAGCAACAGATTACAGATCATGGGGTTTACTTGTATTGGCGCGTTCACGGGCACGCGGTGGCCAGGGGAACAGTACGTCGATGTGGGTGCCCTGGCCGGGTTGGCTGTTCACGCTCAGCCGGCCATTGAGCAGGTTGACCCGTTCACTCATGCCGGCCATGCCGCGCTGGCCCTCCTCGCCGGGGGCGGCAGCAGGCGTGAAGCCCTGGCCGTCGTCGCTGATCGATAGTGCCAGGCCTTCGGGGGTGCGCTCGATGCGCACGCTCAGGTTGCGCGCCCGGGCGTGTCGCAGAATGTTGGTGACGGCTTCCTGGGTAATGCGAAAGGCAGCGATGGCCATGTCTTCCGGAATGCCACCCAGGCGCTGCCTGCACTCCAGGCTCCAGTGCACGTCGGTGTTTTCCAGGGTGCGCAGCAGGTGCGCGCGCAGGCTCGCTTCAAGCCCCAGGCTGGCCAGTTGGCGTGGGTTGAGGATCGCCGACACATCACGCACGTTGGCCAGGGTGTCGTCCAGGGTGCTGCGCAATGTGGCGCAGTGTTCCTGCAGGTCGGCCGGCATGCGCCGTTGCAGCCAGTCTGCCTGCAGCTTGGCGGCTGTCAGCAGTTGGCCGATATCGTCATGCAGTTCGCGGCTCAGACGCTGGCGTTCGCTCTCCTGCACCTCGAGCAGGCGGTGGGCCAGCTCCTGGGGGCGCATGGCGATCGAGCGCGCGGCCTGGCGCAATTGCCAGCCAATTCCGAGCAGGGCGGCCAGCTGCAGTGCCAGCAGGCTGCCGGGCATCGGTGCCGCACGCAGGTACAGGTACAGGTTGGCCGCCGCCGACACCAGGCACAGCAGGGCGCTCAGCCAATGCAGCAGAGAAGCGCCCGGAGGGCCGCGCTTGAGTGTCTTGAGGCTTGAGAGCATAGGGAATGAAGCCACTGAAGTATCGCTGTTGAAAGCCGGTCGAATATCGCCCAACAGGCGTTTGGGGCAACGCCTGGATTTAACTTTGTGCAGTTTTGCCAACACTGGAATCAGACGATTTCAAGTGTGCTGAAAACGCCAAACTTCAGCACCGTGCATTGTCGGTGTGCAATTTGCGTCGGGCATAGTATCACTTCGCTTGGAAATGGTCGCGGGGCGTGAAAGATGTCCGAACTGTCAGTTTTACGGGCTGGTACGGTCGTTCCGGATGGTGCAAAGTCTAGCACTTTGCTATCACTGGTGGCGATACACAACTTGTCCTATATGCGCTGATATTGTTTTTGTATACAGCTGACAGAAACTCGCCGCCCACGCGTAAGTTAATGCTTAGTGTTGTGGGAAAGTGCTTTGAAATGATGTGCGGCGGGGAAATTTCCCACGCCGGTTAGTTGTGCAACTTCATGTGCCCAGGGCGGGTGCAGGGGCGGCGGGTGTGGCGGTCGCCTTGGCCGGTTCTGCGTGCAACTGCCGGAAGGTCTGTTCCAGTTCCTCCAGCAAGGCCAGTTGCTCCTGGGGGTCGAGGTTCAATTGGCCGGTGTGCGGGTCGATCAGTTCAAGCTGCCAGGCCAGCAGGCTCAGGCAGGCTTTCAGCTTGGGCAGTGCAGCGTGCAGGCGCGCGCGGCATTGCTGCGGTTCGAGCACATGACAGAGTTGGCGACAGAAGTCGGCGATCTGCGTCTGGGCCTGCAGGTGGGCACGCTCGGCCAGTGTGCCGAGGGTGTTCAGCAGGCAGTCGCACGCGTCGGTATCGTGGCCGATCAGGTCAAGGTGCGACAGGCACTCCTGAGCGCGGGTCAGCAGTACGTGGGCATCGACCTGAAAGTCGTGTAGGGCGCTGATGTCCGCAGTGGTGTCGGACATCAGTCGTTTCCTGCCAGGCGCAGACTGCGGATGGGGGCTGAAACGCCCTGGAGCCGGTGTTTTGGCAAGACGCTAGCATTGGTTGTGGACAACAAGGCAGTAGCGAGCAAAAGCCTGACTCCATTCATGCAATGAGAATGGCGTCACATTAATGGCTAAAGGATATTGCGAACATCAGGTCTCGCCCGATTGTGGCTAGGGGTTTCCCTGATGGCATTGGCTTGGTGTGATCGCTGATGACCTGCCGCGACTGCAAAACTGTTAGCGCAGTAAACCATGATGCTAAAGTGACATCAATGCCCCCCGCAGCATTTTATTTTGGGGGGTCAAGCCAAGACGAACGCGGCCGATACACGGTTGATAATTCAATTTTTGCGACACGCCTGGGGGTTGTTTAATGGCTGGCATTCTCGACACGGTAGACCAAAGGACGCAGCTGGTAGGCGAGAACCGTCTGGAAATCCTCATGTTTCGCCTGGCCGGGCGCCAACTGTTCGCGATCAACGTGTTCAAGGTGCAGGAAGTGCTGCAGATGCCCAAGTTGACCCTGATGCCGCAACGCCATGCGTATGTGTGCGGCGTGGTCAACCTGCGTGGGCAGACCCTGCCGGTGATCGACCTGTCCCAGGCCATCGGTATGCGCCCACTGGAGCCGGGGCCCAACAGCACCATCATCGTCACCGAGTACAACCGCTCGGTGCAGGCGTTCCTGGTGGGAGGCGTGGACCGTATCGTCAACATGAACTGGGAGGCGATCATGCCGCCGCCCACCAGTGCCGGGCGTCAGCATTACCTGACGGCCATCAGCAAGGTCGACGAGCAACTGGTAGAAATCATCGACGTGGAGAAAGTACTGGCCGAAATCGTGCCGTACAACGCCAAGGTGTCCCGCGACAAGCTGGAAGACCCGGTACTGGCGCAGGCGCGAGGGCGGGAGGTGCTGCTGGTGGACGACTCCACCGTGGCCCTGGCGCAGTTGCGTGAAACCCTGAGCCAGCTGGGGGTGAAGATGCATGTGGCCAGCGATGGCCTCAAGGCACTCAACCTGCTCAAAGGCTGGGCGGATGCCGGTGAGGACGTGTGCTCGAAGTTGCTGATGGTCTTCACCGATGCCGAAATGCCGGAAATGGACGGCTACCGCCTGACCACCGAGATCCGCAACGACCCGCGCCTGCGCAGCCTGTACGTGGTGCTGCACACGTCCTTGTCGGGCAGCTTCAACGAATCGATGGTGAAGAAGGTCGGTTGTGACAACTTTTTGTCCAAGTTCCAGCCCGACAAGCTGGTGGATGTGGTGCGCCAGCGCCTGATGCTGGACGAAGCGACCGTCTGAGCCGTTATCGACTGCCGGGCAGCGGTTGCCCGGCCCTCGGTGTAAGCTTGCGCCTTTATCATCCGGAGCCGGCCCATGCGTCTGAGCGCGTTGTATCGTTACCCACTCAAGTCGGCCCAGGCGCAAGCCCTGGGCCAGTCGCCGTGCGGCCTGCTGGGCTTGCTGGGTGACCGGCGCTGGATGCTGGTGGAGCAGGACAACGGACGTTTCCTGACCCAGCGCGCCTACCCGCAGATGAGCCAGTTATCGGCGCTGTACGACGCCGATGGCGGTCTGGTGCTCAGTGCCCCGGGTTTTGACCCCTTGCAGGTGGCGGTGCCGCAAGCGGACGCCAATCTGTGTGGGGCGACCATCTGGCGCGACACCCTGCGCGTACCGGATGCAGGCGATGCGGCGGCCGACTGGTTGAGCCGCTTCATCGGCAAACCGGTGCGCCTGGTGCATGTGCCCGAGCCGCGTACCCGCTATCTGCCGGCCGGCTACGGTGAGAACAGCGACCGTGTGGCCTTCGCCGATGGTTTCCCCTTGCTGCTGATCGGCCAGGCGTCGCTCGACGACCTGGTACAGCGGGTTGGGCGCCCCTTGGAGATGCTGCGCTTTCGGCCCAATCTGGTGGTCGAGGGCAGTGCGGCATATGCCGAGGATGGCTGGAAGCGCATTCGCATTGGCCAGCAGACCTTTCGGGTGCTTTCCCCGTGCACGCGCTGCATCCTCACCACCCTCGACCCGCAGACCGGCGAGCGCAGCCCCGATCGCGAACCCTTGACCACGCTCAAGACCTATCGGCAGAAGGAGGGGGATGTGCTGTTCGGCCAGAACCTGGTGGCCGACGGCGAGGGCATGCTGGAGGTGGGCATGGCGGTCGAGGTGCTGGAATAGCGACGGGCCGCTTCGCCAGCAAGGCTGGCCCCTGCACACGCACCGTCGCCTCCACAAGGTTGCGCTTCGACGTTGCCGGCGAAGCGCTGATCACCGCTTACTGATCGTCGAAAAACCGCTCGTGCCAATCCACCAGTGGCTGCGGTGAATTGAGTTTCTGCCCGTAGATCACCGAATACGACAGCACGTTCTGCACGTACTGGCGGGTCTCGTCGAACGGAATCGACTCCACCCATACGTCGAAGCTCAGGTGATCGGCGCCGCGCAGCCACTGGCGCACGCGTCCGGGGCCGGCGTTGTAGGCGGCCGAGGCCAGCACCCGGTTGCCGTTGAACTGGCCGTGCACCTGGCTCAGGTAGGCGGCGCCCAGCTGGATGTTCTTGTCCGGGTTCAGTACCTGCGCCGGCGAAGCCAGCGGGATGTTGAACTTGCGCGCCGTCTCCTTGGCGGTGGCCGGCATCAGCTGCATCAGGCCGCTGGCACCCACGTGGGAACGGGCATCGTCCATGAAGGCGCTTTCCTGGCGGGTGATCGCGAATACCCAGCTCGAGTGCAGGCCGCGTACCTTGGCTTCGCGTACCAGGGTGTCGCGGTGGGCCATCGGGAAGCGGATATCCAGGTCGTCCCAGTACTGGGCCTGGCTGATGGTGCGGATGGCCGGGAAGTACCAGCGCATTTCATAGGCCAGGCGCGCCTGGGCGACCATCTCGTCGCGGCTGAAATGACGGCTGACGTGGTACCACTCGCGGCGCCCGTCAACGATCTGGCCGCGGGCATGGAATTCCAGCGCGCGCCGCACGCCGGGCGTGTTGCGTACCTTGTTGATCAGTTGCTGGCTGAGCACCAGCGGCTTGTTGTTGAGCTGGTAGGGGGTCTGTGCACGATCGGCGGCCAGGAACCCGTAGAAGTCGCGTTCTCGCGCTACCGTCTTGTACAGCAGTGGAATCTGCGGGTTCTTCGGCTGCGCCAGCTCCAGGCTGCGCGCCTGCCAGTAGCGCCAGCGGTTGGTGGTGGCCAGGTCCTGGGGCAGGCGTTTGGTCAGCTCGTAGGCATCTTCCCAGCGGCCCAGGCGCAGCAGCAGGCGCAGGCGCCATTCGGTCACGGTGTTGTCGCGCAGCTCGGGGTCGTACTGGGTCATCAGGCCCAGGGCGCGGGGGTCGTAGCGCCGTGCCAGGGTAAGGCCGATTTCGCGGGCGATCGCCACCTTCTCGTCGCGGGAGAAATGCATGCGATTGGCGTAGTCGTCGAGCAGCGCCATGGCCCGCTCCGGGTCCTGGCGCGCCAGGCGGCGCAGGCCCAGGCTGACCACGTCGGACATCGCTTCGTTGACCGGGGTGAAGCGCCCGGGGTTGTTGAGCAGTTCGGGCTTCTGCGCCACATCCACCAGCAGGCGGCCTTGCGGGCCCAGGGTGTTCAGGCCTTTGATCAGGGTGTTGGCCAGGGCGTAGTTGCGCGCCTGGGCCGCGAGTTTGATGCGCTCCCAGCGCTTCTGTTCGGTCAGCTGGCCCTCGGCGGCCCAGCGGTCGAACAGCACGTCACAGGCCGCCGGCTGCGACTTGCCCACCAGCCACAGCTTGTCGGCGGTGGCGTAGCCCTCGGCGCGCAGGTTGTGGCTGAGCTGATACTGGCCGTTGAGGCAGTCGAGCTCGGTGAAGTTCAGCTTGGGGTCGTAGTACTTGACGAAGGGTTGCCAGTCGCCGCGCTCTGCCAGCCAGCGCAACCAGCGCAGTTTCATCCAGTTGGCCTGGGGCAGGTCGCCATGCTCGGCAAGAAACTTCTCGATCTCGGCGTTGCTGGCGCTCTTGAGGCGCGCCGTCAGTTCGTCGTAGGCCAGGTAAGGCTCCAGCGGATAATCACGCAGGGCCTGTTCGTAACGGCGGTAAGGGCCGCTGTCGCCCTTGGCCAGGGCACGCTTGGCTTCATCGTAGTACTGGCGTTGCTGGGTGAGGTCGGCGGCCTGGACGGTGCTGGCCGCGGTGGCGGAAAAAAGCAGACAGGATACGAGGCTGAGCAGGCTGCGGCGCATGATACTTCCGGACAGTTTGACCAAAACGAGTGTCGGCGGCGCCAGCACTGGTGGGATTACGTGCTTAAGCTTAGCCGTTTGCCGGGGGCGGAAGAAAGCATTGTGCTTGTATCGGCATGTAATGCAGGACTGCGGTCGGCACGCCGGTCGCGCTTAATGTGAAGCAGGCGCAACTCAGGTAGAATGCGCCCCCGGTTTTTGGAGAAGATCATGACCCTGCTCAAATTAAGCGATGTGTCCCTTGCGTTCGGCGCCATGCCGTTGCTGGACAAGGTGTCCTGGCAGATCGCCCGTGGTGAGCGGGTCTGCATCATCGGCCGCAACGGCACGGGCAAGTCGAGCATGCTGCGCCTGGTCAAGGGCGACCAGAAGCCCGACGAAGGCGATGTGTGGCGTGCCCCGGGCCTGAAGATCGGCGAGCTGCCGCAGGAACTGCCGGTGGCCGACGGGCGCACCGTGTTCGATGTGGTTGCCGAAGGCCTGGACGGTGTCGGTGCATTGCTCGCCGAGTATCACCACCTGAGCCAGAACATTCACACCGACGCCGACCTGGAAAAGCTCATGCACGTGCAGAGCGACCTGGAGGCGCGCGATGGCTGGCGCTTGCAGCAACTGGTCGACAGCACCCTGAGCCGCCTGCAACTGCCGGCCGACAAGACCCTGGCCGAGCTGTCCGGTGGATGGCGTCGGCGTGTGCTGCTGGCCCAGGCGCTGGTGTCCGAGCCCGACCTGCTGCTGCTCGACGAACCGACCAACCACCTGGACATCGGCGCCATCGCCTGGCTTGAAGATGCCCTGAGCGGCTTTGGCGGTGCCGTGCTGTTCATTACCCACGACCGTTCCTTCCTGCAGAACCTGGCCACGCGCATCCTCGAACTGGACCGTGGCGGGTTGATCGACTGGAACGGCGACTACGCCAGCTTCCTGGTGCACAAGGAAGCTGCGCTGGCTGCCGAAGAGACTGCCAACGCGCTGTTCGACAAGAAACTGGCCCAGGAAGAGGTGTGGATCCGCCAGGGCATCAAGGCCCGGCGTACCCGCAACGAAGGCCGCGTGCGCGCCCTCAAGGCACTGCGTGTGGAACGCAGCGAGCGTCGCGAGCGCCAGGGCAAGGCCAACATCCTGCTCGACGTGGCGGAAAAGTCCGGCAAGCAGGTGATGGTGCTGGAAAACGTCAGCTTCGCCCACCCCGATGGCCCTTACCTGGTCAAGGATTTCTCGATGGTCCTGCAGCGCGAGGACCGTATCGGCCTGCTGGGTGCCAACGGTACCGGCAAGACCACGCTGCTCAAGCTGATGCTGGGCGACCTGGAGCCAAGCTCGGGCAAGGTGGAGTCGGGCACGCGTCTCGAAGTGGCCTACTTCGACCAGTTGCGCCATCAGCTTGACCTGGAAAAGACCGTGATCGAGAACATGGCCGAAGGCCGTGACTTCATCGAGATCGATGGGCAGAACCGTCACGTACTGAGCTACCTGGGCGACTTCCTGTTCAGCCCCCAGCGTGCACGCACGCCGGTCAAGGCGTTGTCCGGTGGCGAGCGTGCGCGCCTGCTGCTGGCCAAGCTGTTCAGCAAGCCGGCCAACCTGCTGGTGCTCGACGAGCCGACCAACGACCTGGACGTGGAAACCCTGGAGCTGCTCGAAGAGGTGCTGGCGGGTTTCAAGGGCACCGTGCTGATGGTCAGTCACGACCGGGCGTTCCTCGACAACGTGGTCACCAGCACCCTGGTGTTCGAAGGCGAGGGCAAGGTGCGTGAGTACGTGGGCGGCTATCAGGATTGGATTCGACAGGGCGGTTCGCCCAAGCTGCTCGGCGTGACCGAAAGCAAGTCGGGCAAGTCCGAGCTCAACAGTGCGGTGGTCGAGGCCGTTGCACCCGAGCCTGCGGCAGCGCCGGTGGTCAATGAAGGCAAGAAGAAGCTCAGCTACAAGCTGCAGCGCGAGCTGGAGGCGCTGCCGGGGCAGATCGATGCCCTGGAGCAGAAGATGGCTGCGGTGCAGGCAGAGATTTCCGATGCAGGCTTCTATCAGCGGCCAATCGACCAGACCACCGCCGTGCTGGCCAGCCTCGAGAAGCTGCAGGGCGAGCTGGACACACTGGTGGAGCGTTGGGCCGAGCTCGACAGCTGATATGAAGAAGGCCCGCTGTGTCCAACAGCGGGCCTTCTGGTATCAGTCGGCCTTCTTCTGCAGGCGTACCGCCAGCACATCGCACGGTGCGCCGTGCAGCACGTCATTGGCGGTGGAGCCCAGCAGCAGCGCCAGGCCGTGGCGGCCATGGCTGCCGACCACGATCAGGTCGCACTTCTGGTCCTTGGCCAACTGGTGAATCTCCTGGCGAGGCTGGCCGTAGGTCAGGTGGGAATCGCCGCGGTTGATCTCCGGATACTTGTTGAACAGGCGGTCCATGCGCTCCTTGGCCTGGTCGAACTGTTGCTGCTGCAGTTGCGACAGGTCCATCGGCACGTCGCCGCCGAAGGCCATGGCCATGGGCTCGACGATATGTACCAGGGAAACCTTGGTGCCGTTGGGCGTGGCCAGCTCGCGAGCGCGCTTGATCACCGGGTCGCATTCTTCGGTCAGGTCGACGGCGACCAGAATGTGTTCGTAGGGCATGAGGGCTCTCCTGACAATCGCGATAGTTAAAGTATGGTCGGTTTCAGGCTGATCGCATCGATGTCGGCTAACCAGCTCATTTGCAAAGTCTTTATAGGAATAACAGATATGACGTTCTGGGTAGTAGTGTCAATCCTTGCGCTGATGCTCAGCCCCATGGTCTGGCTGTTGCCCTCGCGTCGCACCAGCGGGCGCATGGCCCTGCGCCTGGAGGCGCGGCGCATGGGGCTGGCCATGCAGCTCACCCCGCAGACCTGGCCGCACTGGCTGCCCGAAGAGCCGCCGCATACCTGCGCGCAGTATCATTGCGCGCGCCGTCGCGGGCATGCCGACAGCTGGAGCTACTGGCAGGTGACACCAGGGGTGTGGCTCAACCAGTGGCGCGAGCCCTGCGAAGATGCGCGCGTGCTCGAGCACCTGTCGCGCCTGCCGGCGAGTGTCTACAAGGTCGAGGCAAACCCGCAGATGATAGCGTTGTGCTGGGGAGAGAAGGGGGATGCCGCAGCGTTGCAGGACATTGCCCGGTTGCTCAAGGCGCTGGCGTGACCCGTGAGTCGTGTGATTGACCGCCAGGGCCAGCCCCATGGCGGGGCCGGCAACTGAATAAAAAAGGCCAGGCAGGCCGGAAACTTCTTCGATGCCCTCAGTGTAGCTGCGCTTTATCCCTTCGCCGCCTCTCTCGTGCGTATCCATGGCCGATCACCTGCATGAATGATGGCCAATCACCTACAGGCTGAACCCGCACCCCTTCGCTCAAAATGACCGTAAAGTCGCGTTTTGCTCGTGCTTTTGGGTATTTGACAACGGCAGGCTTTTCGGTGAATGTGTCCGTACCCAAATCAAACGGGCGTATGAATTGAGCGTTTGTATGTCACATGACGCTCGCAGAATCCCGACTATCGCGCTGACGGGTGTGCCTGGTGCCGAATTTCGTGCCAGCGTTCGGCGTGTACAGTTCAGCTTCCATATCGTGGAGATCAGTTGATGATTTACGAAGGTAAAGCCATCACGGTTAAGGCTCTTGAAAGCGGCATCGTCGAACTGAAGTTCGACCTCAAGGGTGAGTCCGTCAACAAGTTCAACCGTCTTACCCTGAATGAGTTGCGTCAGGCCGTAGACACCATCAAGGCAGATGCGTCGATCAAAGGTGTGATCGTCAGCAGCGGCAAGGACGTGTTCATTGTCGGCGCCGACATCACCGAATTCGTCGACAACTTCAAGCTGCCGGATGCGGAGCTGGTTGCAGGCAACCTCGAAGCCAACAGAATCTTCAGCGATTTCGAAGATCTCGATGTACCGACCGTTGCCGCCATTAACGGCATCGCGCTGGGCGGCGGCCTGGAAATGTGCCTGGCGGCCGACTTCCGCGTCATGTCGACCAAGGCCAAGATCGGCCTGCCTGAAGTCAAGCTGGGCATCTACCCGGGCTTCGGCGGTACCGTACGCCTGCCGCGCCTGATCGGCGCCGACAATGCCATCGAATGGATTGCCGCCGGCAAGGAGAACCGCCCTGAAGACGCACTGAAAGTCGGTGCCGTCGATGCAGTGGTGGTCCCGGAGAAACTTCAGGAAGCTGCCCTGGAACTGATCAAGCGCGCCATCAGCGGCGAGCTCGACCACAAGGCCAAGCGCCAGCCGAAGCTGGAAAAGCTCAAGCTCAACGCCATCGAGCAGATGATGGCCTTCGAGACCGCCAAGGGTTTCGTGGCAGGTCAGGCAGGCCCGAACTATCCGGCGCCGGTCGAAGCCATCAAGACCATTCAGAAAGCCGCCAACTTCGGGCGTGACAAAGCGCTGGAAGTCGAAGCCGCCGGCTTCGTCAAACTGGCCAAGACCTCGGCAGCCCAGAGCCTGATCGGCCTGTTCCTGAACGATCAGGAACTGAAGAAAAAGGCCAAGGCCTACGACGAGATCGCCCAGGACGTGAAGCAGGCCGCCGTACTCGGTGCCGGCATCATGGGTGGCGGCATCGCCTATCAGTCGGCCTCCAAAGGCACGCCGATCCTGATGAAGGACATCAACGAGCACGGTATCGAGCAGGGCCTGGCCGAAGCCGCCAAGCTGCTGGTCAGCCGCGTCGACAAGGGCCGCATGACCGCCGCGAAAATGGCTGAAGTGCTCAACGGCATCCGTCCGACCCTGTCCTACGGCGACTTCGGTCACGTGGACCTGGTGGTGGAAGCCGTGGTCGAAAACCCCAAGGTCAAGCAGGCCGTGCTGGCCGAGGTCGAAGACCAGGTCAAGGCGGACACCATCCTGGCTTCCAACACCTCGACCATTTCCATCAGCCTGCTGGCCAAGGCCCTCAAGCGTCCGGAAAACTTCGTCGGCATGCACTTCTTCAACCCGGTGCACATGATGCCGCTGGTGGAAGTGATCCGTGGCGAGAAGTCCAGCGAACTGGCGGTGGCCACTACCGTTGCCTACGCCAAGAAGATGGGCAAGAACCCGATCGTGGTCAACGACTGCCCGGGCTTTCTGGTCAACCGCGTGCTGTTCCCGTACTTCGGCGGTTTCGCCAAGCTGGTGAGCGCCGGTGTGGACTTCGTGCGCATCGACAAGATCATGGAAAAATTCGGCTGGCCGATGGGCCCGGCGTACCTGATGGACGTGGTCGGCATCGACACCGGCCACCACGGCCGCGACGTGATGGCCGAGGGCTTCCCGGACCGCATGAAGGATGACCGTCGTTCGGCCATCGACGTGCTCTACGAAGCCAAGCGCCTGGGCCAGAAGAACGGCAAGGGTTTCTATGCCTACGAGGCCGACAAGCGCGGCAAGCAGAAGAAGGTTGCCGACCCGTCGGTGCTCGAAGTGCTCAAGCCGATCGTCTACGAGCAGCGTGAAGTCAGCGACGAGGACATCATCAACTGGATGATGATCCCGCTGTGCCTGGAGACCGTGCGCTGCCTGGAAGACGGCATCGTCGAGACGGCGGCCGAGGCCGACATGGGCCTGGTCTACGGCATCGGTTTCCCTCCGTTCCGTGGCGGTGCACTGCGCTACATCGATTCGATCGGTGTGGCCGCGTTCGTTGCCCTGGCTGACCAGTACGCCGACCTGGGCGCGCTGTACCACCCCACCGAGAAGCTGCGCGAGATGGCCAAGAACGGCCAGAGCTTCTTCGGTTAAGCGCCCAACGACTAGAGCGAGAATATTGTATGAGCTTGAATCCAAGAGACGTCGTGATCGTCGACTTCGGTCGTACGCCGATGGGCCGCTCCAAGGGCGGCATGCACCGCAACACCCGCGCCGAAGACATGTCGGCACACCTGATCAGCAAGCTGCTGGAGCGCAACGTCAAGGTCGACCCGAGTGAAGTCGAGGACGTGATCTGGGGCTGCGTGAACCAGACCCTGGAGCAGGGCTGGAACATCGCGCGCATGGCTTCGCTGATGACCCAGATCCCGCACACTGCGGCCGGCCAGACTGTCAGCCGCCTGTGCGGTTCGTCGATGAGCGCGCTGCACACGGCTGCCCAGGCGATCATGACCGGCAACGGCGATGTGTTCGTGGTCGGCGGTGTCGAGCACATGGGCCACGTGAGCATGATGCACGGCGTGGACCCCAACCCGCACATGTCGCTGTATGCGGCCAAGGCCTCGGGCATGATGGGCCTGACCGCCGAGATGCTGGGCAAGATGCATGGCATCAGCCGTGAGCAGCAGGACGCCTTCGGTCTGCGTTCGCACCAGCTCGCCCACAAGGCGACGGTCGAAGGCAAGTTCAAGGACGAAATCATCCCGATGCAGGGCTATGACGAGAACGGCTTCCTCAAGGTCTTCGACTACGACGAAACCATTCGCCCGGACACCACCCTGGAAAGCCTGGCGGCTTTGAAGCCGGCGTTCAACCCCAAGGGCGGCACCGTGACAGCGGGTACCTCCTCGCAGATCACCGACGGCGCCTCGTGCATGATCGTGATGTCGGCCCAGCGTGCCCAGGACCTGGGCATCCAGCCGCTGGCGGTGATCCGCTCGATGGCGGTGGCCGGCGTGGACCCTGCGATCATGGGCTACGGCCCGGTGCCGGCAACCCAGAAAGCCCTCAAGCGTGCGGGCCTGAGCATTGCCGATATCGACTTCTTCGAGCTCAACGAAGCCTTCGCTGCACAGGCCCTGCCGGTGCTCAAGGATCTGAAAGTGCTCGACAAGATGGATGAGAAGGTTAACCTGCACGGCGGCGCAATCGCCCTGGGTCACCCTTTCGGTTGCTCCGGTGCGCGGATTTCCGGCACTCTGCTCAATGTCATGAAGCAGAATGGCGGTACCCTGGGTGTTTCGACCATGTGCGTCGGCCTTGGTCAGGGGATCACCACCGTCTTCGAACGCATCTAAGCGTTTCGTTGTCGGAAGCCGGGGCCTTGTGCCCCGGTTTTTTGCTTTTTGCAGATTTTTTTTCAAGAGGGTTGGCAGCATGCAGATACAACCAGGCGTATACCGGCATTACAAAGGGCCTGAGTATCGTGTATTCGGTGCCGCGCGCCATTCCGAGACCGAGGAGTGGGTGGTGTTCTACCAGGCCCTGTACGGCGATTTCGGCCTGTGGGTACGCCCGCTTTCGATGTTCACCGAGTCGGTCGAGGTTGACGGCGAGCACGTGCCGCGCTTTGCTTTGGTCGAGGCCGAACCCGAGCTGTTTTCGCGTGCCGATGCGCAAGTGGGCTAACCTTCGGCGCTTGACCTCACTCTGTTGCCACTATATATAGCGGTGCCACGTCAGGTACCTGCCGTGTTTTTATTTTCGTTATTCAGGAATTTTCCGATCCATGGGCAAATCGCTGGTCATTGTGGAATCCCCGGCTAAGGCCAAGACCATCAACAAGTACCTGGGCAACCAGTACGTGGTGAAGTCGAGTATCGGCCATATCCGAGACCTGCCCACCAGCGGTTCCGCCAGCAAGGAGCCTGCTGCCAAGCGCGGCAAGGCTGCTGCCGGCGAGGCACCCGCGCTGTCGCCGAAAGAAAAGGCGCGCAAGCAACTGGTGGCGCGCATGGGCGTCGACCCGGACCACGGCTGGAAGGCCAAGTACGAGATCCTTCCGGGCAAGGAAAAGGTCATCGAGGAGTTGCGCCGCCTGGCCAAGGATGCCGACACCATCTATCTCGCAACCGACTTGGATCGCGAGGGGGAAGCCATTGCCTGGCACCTGCGCGAAGCCATTGGTGGGGATGACAGCCGCTACAAGCGCGTGGTGTTCAACGAAATCACCAAGAAGGCCATCCAGGAGGCCTTCTCCCAGCCGGGCGAGCTGGACATCGACCGTGTCAATGCACAGCAGGCGCGTCGCTTCCTCGACCGCGTGGTGGGCTACATGGTCTCGCCACTGCTGTGGCAGAAGATCGCCCGTGGCCTGTCGGCCGGCCGGGTGCAGTCGGTGGCCGTGAAGCTGGTGGTGGAGCGTGAGCGCGAGATTCGCGCGTTCATCCCCGAAGAGTACTGGGAAGTGCACGCCGACCTGGGTACTGCCAAGGACGCCAAGGTGCGCTTCGAGGTGGCTCGCCAGAACGGCGAGGCCTTCAAGCCGCTCAACGAAGCCCAGGCCATGGCCGCGCTGGAGAAGCTCAAGGCTTCCAGCTACACCATTGCCAAGCGTGAAGACCGCCCGACCAGCAGCAAGCCCTCGGCGCCGTTCATCACCTCGACCCTGCAGCAGGCGGCGAGCAATCGCCTCGGCTTCGGCGTGAAGAAGACCATGATGATGGCCCAGCGCCTGTACGAAGCCGGCTACATCACCTACATGCGTACCGACTCGACCAACCTTTCGGTCGATGCGGTGGAAATGGCGCGCAGCTACATCGAAAGCGAGTTCGGCAAGAAGTACCTGCCAGAAGCGCCGATCGTCTACGGCAGCAAGGAAGGCGCACAGGAAGCGCACGAAGCGATCCGACCTTCGGACGTGGCCACGCACCCGACCAAGCTCAGCGGCATGGAACGTGATGCCGAGCGCCTGTACGAGCTGATCTGGCGCCAGTTCCTGGCCTGCCAGATGCCGCCGGCGCAGTACCTGTCGACCACCGTCAGCGTCACGGCGGGCGAGTTCGAGTTGCGTGCCAAGGGCCGTATCCTCAAGTTCGACGGTTACACCCGTGTGTTGCCGCAGCAGAGCAAGCCGGGCGATGACGATGTACTGCCGGAAATGAACCAGGGCGAAGTGCTCAAGCTCATCAAGCTCGACCCGAGCCAGCACTTCACCAAGCCGCCGGCACGTTTCTCGGAAGCGAGCCTGGTCAAGGAAATGGAAAAACGCGGTATCGGTCGTCCATCCACCTACGCGGCGATCATCTCCACCATCCAGGACCGTGGCTATGTGACCCTGCACAACCGCCGCTTCTACTCCGAGAAGATGGGCGACATCGTGACCGAGCGTCTGTCCGAGAGCTTTTCCAACCTGATGGACTACGGCTTCACCGCCGGCATGGAAGAGAACCTCGACGATGTGGCCCAGGGCGAGCGCGACTGGAAAAACGTGCTGGACGAGTTCTATGGCGACTTCAGCAAGAAGCTGCAACTGGCTGAAGATGCCGAAAAGGGCATGCGTGCCAACCAGCCGACCCCGACCAACATTGCCTGCAAGGAATGCGGCAGGCACATGATGATCCGCACAGCCTCCACGGGTGTGTTCCTCGGTTGCTCGGGCTACAGCCTGCCGCCCAAAGAGCGTTGCAAGGCCACCGTGAACCTGGTGCCAGGTGACGAGATTGCCGCCGACGACGAGGGCGAGTCCGAGTCGCGCGTGCTGTTGGGCAAGCACCGCTGCCCGATCTGCGCCACGGCGATGGACGCCTACCTGCTCGACGAGAAACACAAGCTGCACATCTGCGGCAACAACCCCGATTGCACGGGCTACGAGATCGAGGAAGGCAGCTACCGCATCAAGGGCTACGAGGGCCCGAGCCTTGAGTGTGACAAGTGCGGCAGCGAGATGCAGCTCAAGACCGGTCGTTTCGGCAAGTTCTTCGGCTGTACCAACCCGGAGTGCAAGAACACCCGCAAGCTGCTCAAGAGCGGCGAGGCGGCGCCGCCGAAGATGGACGCGGTGAAGATGCCCGAGCTCAAGTGCGAGAAGGTCAACGACACCTATGTGTTGCGTGACGGGGCTTCGGGCCTGTTCCTGGCCGCCAGCCAGTTCCCGAAGAACCGCGAGACCCGCGCCCCCCTGGTGATGGAGATCGTGCCGCACAAGGACGAGATCGATCCGAAGTATCACTTCCTCTGTGAGGCGCCGAAGAAGGACCCGGACGGTCGCCCGACGGTGATCCGCTACAGCCGCAAGACCAAGGAGCAGTATGTGCAGACCGAGGTCGACGGCAAGCCGACCGGCTGGCGAGCGTTCTATGACGGCAAGGCGTGGAAGGTGGAAGACAAGCGCTAAGCGATAGAATCGGCTACAAGAGGCTGCATCTGGTGATCCTGGACGCAGCCTTTTTTTTAGTCATGTCAGCGAACGGTTGTGAGGTTTGATCGGGACGTTTCTCCGCCAGGGCTGTACACCATCGAGCAGAGGCAAGCAGATGAGTCAGGAAATGTTGGAAGCAGGGCCGCAGTCGGCCAGAATCCTGTCGGTGTTCGATTTCGATGGCACGCTGACCCGCCGTGACAGCTTTGTACCTTTTTTGAGGTTCGCTTTCGGCAACGGCTTTTTTGCTCGCCGCATGCTGCGGATGATCTGGCCAAGCCTGCGCTATCTGGGGCGGCGGATCAGCCGCGATGAACTCAAGGCCCAGTTGATCCAGACGTTTCTTGCGGGTGTGAAAGAGCAATGGGTCGCGCAGAGGGCGGTGGCGTTCAAGTCGCAGGCGTGGGCCCGGCTGATGCGCCCGCAGGGCGTGATTTCGGTGAAACAGGAACTGGCCTCTGGTGCCGAGGTGACGATCTGTTCGGCATCGCCGGCGCTGGTGCTCAAGCCCTTTGCCGAACAGTTGGGCATCAAGCTGATCGGCACCGAGCTGGAGGTGATCGATGGCGTGCTGACCGGCAGGATCAGTGGCGACAATTGCCGCTGCGAAGCCAAGGTTCTGCGCCTGGAGGCGGTTTACGGGGTGCTGACGCAGTACCGCATGCGCGCCTGGGGCGACACGCGGGGCGACCATGAGCTGCTGGCCGCGGCTCAGGACGCACATTGGCGGCACTTTCATCCCGCGTGGCAGCGTGGCCGCCTGCGCATCGAAAAGATCTACGGCCCGGTCACCCCGGCCACGCCGAAAGACTCGGCTGCAACCACGGTTGGCGGTTTGCCGCGCAACGATGACCGCAAGGGCGGTTGAGCCTCACGCCTGCGGTGATTCAGCTTGCGTGCCTGCGATCCATCACAGAAACTGAGCCCCCGCCTCACACTCCCTCGGAGCGCGCCTCGATGGCCCAGGAACTCTATACCCGTACCAACCAGAAGATCTATTTCGCCGGTCTGGCCCTGGAGGCACTGGGCAAGGCGCAGGACAGTCGCGCCATGAACGCCCAGGCGCAGACCCAGGCCGAGCGGGAGTCTGCGCTGTTTCACCTGTATGGTGCGCTGTTGGGGCTGTGTCATGAGATCGGTGGCTATTATCGCTTGCCCCAGGCCGGCGCGCTGCGTGCCGAGCAACTGCTGAGCCGTGAAGTACTGGCGACCATCGCCATTCCCGAGCTGGCTGAACTGGTCGAACTCGCCGAGCAGCCTGAAACCTGGCTGGCGCAACTGCTCAGGGCTTATGCCGATTTGTTCCGACCACCTGTCGCGACCAAGGCGCCCAAAGGTGATGTGACCCAACCGTTGATTCAGGCCGTGAGCCTGGATGAACCCGAGGCGCCAGCGCTGTCGCGCGAAGAACTGGAGAGCTGGCGGCAGAATCTCAAACGCCTCGTGGTGCGTTTTCGCGAAGGTCTGAGTGAGTGCTGATCCTGCCAGTGGCTGGTACAATGCCGGCCTTTCCTGGAGAACAGTCTTTTATGCCCACGTCCTTTCTAGAAATTGTAGAGTTGCCTGACGGTCGCATCGAGTTGCGCCGCGCCGAGGACGAGGGGTCGTTGGTAACCCTGGATTTTTCGGAAGATGCCAAGGCGTTCCTGCAGGGCCAACACGTCGAGGTGGCCAAGGCCATGCTCAGCGTTGGTGTGCAGATGGCCGGCAAGTTGGTTGAAGGCGAGATCGAACAGGAACATGCAGGCCCACGGGTTCTGCACTGACCGTCAGTATCCGGCTTCCTCGTCCTGAGGAAGCCTGCTGCATACCCTTCGAGCGTTCAGCGAGTATCAGCCCAGGCGGATATTCAGGCTTTGTGCGTCACCCGCACGGGCAGCATTGGTCAGTTGCAGGCGGGCGCCGTTGCTGACCGGATTGAACCAGGTGACCACCGTATGGCTGCGCCCCAGGCGCAGGGCATCACAGGCCAGTTGCAGCGCACTCTGGTTGCCGCGAGGCTGCAGCAGCAGTATGCGTTCGCGGTTGAGCCCTGCGTCCCTCAGCCAGGCCTGGGTAAGGCTGCCGGGCGGGGCGATCAGGGTAAGCCAGCGGGCGTCATGCTCTTCACTCAGTTCGCTCAGGTCGCGTAGCACCGGTGCCAGCAGGCTTTGGCAGTGCTCCAGCGCGCCACGCAAGGACAGCTCGCTGAATGCCTGCGGCTTGTTGCTTTGCCGGGCGGGCTGCCTGGTTTTGACCCGCGGCAGTACCGGCTGGGCCAGGAATGCTTCGAACAAGGGCAACTGTGCTTGCTGTGGTACGTGGGGGAACTGCATGACGCCTCCTTATTAGCGGCGGATAACGCCGACGCTCAAGCCCTCGATGACCAGGTCCTGCTCTTTCAGGTTGACTTCGATAGGGGCGAATTCGGGGTTCTCGGCGATCAGCCAGACCTTGTTGCCTTCCCGTTTGAAGCGCTTGACCGTGACTTCGTCACCCAGGCGGGCTACGACGATCTGACCATTGCGCGCTTCGCGGCAGGTGTGTACGGCCAGCAGGTCGCCGTCGACGATGCCGACGTCCTTCATGCTCATGCCGTGCACGCGCAGCAGGTAGTCGGCGCGGGGGTGGAAGAAGGCCGGGTTGATGGCGCAGGATTCCTCGATGTGCTGCTGGGCGAGGATAGGGGCACCCGCAGCCACGCGGCCAATGATGGGCAGGGCGTTTTCATCGGGCTTGCTCTCGAGCCCCGGAATGCGGATGCCGCGCGAGGCGCCAGGGGTCATCTCGATTGCACCCTTGCGGGCCAGTGCCTTCAGATGCTCTTCGGCGGCGTTGGGGGATTTGAACCCCAGTTCCTGGGCGATTTCCGCGCGGGTGGGCGGGAAGCCGTTGTCTTCGAGGCAGCGCTTGATGAAAGCCAGAATCTCAGCTTGGCGTGGCGTCAGTTTTAGCATGTCGATCGCTCTGTCTTTTTATACAGTGACTGGGATTATATACAGTGATAGCGGCAAGCTACAAGCGGCAAGCTCCAAGCGTGCCCGCAGCTGCCTGCCGCTTCCGGCTTGTGGCTTGTCGCTGCCTTCAATACCATGACCGGCCGGGCACAAAACGCCCGTGCGTACTTGACAGAACCCTGCCTTGAAACGTATGTTTCAAACAAGTGTTTGTCTCGCGGAGTAGTCATGGCCCAGTCGGAAACCGTTGAACGCATTCTCGATGCTGCCGAGCAGCTGTTCGCGGAAAAAGGTTTTGCCGAAACCTCATTGCGGCTGATCACCAGCAAGGCCGGCGTCAACCTGGCGGCGGTGAACTACCATTTCGGTTCGAAGAAGGCGCTGATCCAGGCGGTCTTCTCGCGTTTTCTAGGGCCGTTCTGCCAGAGCCTGGAGCGTGAGCTCGAGCGGCGCCAGGCGCGCCCCGAGCACAAGCCCAGCCTTGAAGAACTGCTGGAGATGCTGGTCGAGCAGGCGCTGGTGGTGCAGCCGCGCAGCGGCAATGACCTGTCGATCTTCATGCGCCTGCTGGGCCTGGCCTTCAGCCAGAGCCAGGGCCACTTGCGTCGTTACCTCGAAGACATGTACGGCAAGGTGTTCCGCCGCTACATGCTGCTGGTCAACGAGGCCGCGCCGCAGATTCCTCCCCTTGAACTGTTCTGGCGCGTGCATTTCATGCTCGGCGCTGCAGCGTTCAGCATGTCGGGCATCAAGGCCCTGCGCGCGATTGCCGAGACCGATTTCGGGGTCAATACCTCGATCGAGCAGGTCATGCGCCTGATGGTGCCGTTCCTGGCCGCCGGCATGCGTGCCGACAGCGGGGTCACGGACGAGGCGATGGCGGCGGCGCAGTTGCGTCCGCGCAGCAAGACCAGCCACGCCCCGGTGCCGGCAAAGGCCTGATTCCCCGGCTGGGCGGCACAGCCGGCTTCGGCTAAGCTAGCGCCCATGCCTATTCTCGATTTGCTGCACATTTCCATCGCCGACCAGTGCCTTTATGGGTTCGCCCAGGGGCGACTGGCGGTGCGTCTTGCGGTGTCCACCGCACTCAATGGCCCGGGCGAGCACAACGGCTCCGGTTGTACACCGCGCGGGCTGCATCAGGTGCGTGCGAAGATCGGCGCGGGCTTGCCCCAGGGCGCGGTGCTGCGCGGGCGTCGCTGGACCGGCGAGGTCTGGACGCCCGACCTGCACGCGCAGTTCCCTGGGCGCGACTGGATTCTCTCGCGCATTCTCTGGCTCAGCGGCCGCGAGCCGGGGCGCAACCGCCTCGGGCCCGTGGATACGTTCCGCCGCTATATCTACCTGCACGGCACGCCCGACAGCGAACCCATGGGTGTGCCGTTGTCCCACGGCTGCATACGCCTGCGCAACGCCGACCTGGTAGCGCTGTTCGACCGGGTGCCTGTGCATTGCCCGGTACAGATCGAAGAAGCCGCCTGCCCCCAGTGGGCGAGCGCGCCCCTCAACTGAAGGATCATTTATGAGTACCCGCCTGCAAGGCTCCCTGATGGTCGACGTGGCCGGCACCTGGCTGACTGCCGAAGACCGCCACCTGCTGCGTCAGCCCGAAGTGGCCGGCCTGATCATCTTTGCCCGCAACATCGAATGCCCGCGCCAGGTGCGCGAACTGAGTGCGTCGATTCGTGCCGTGCGCCCGGACCTGATCCTGGCCGTGGACCAGGAGGGTGGTCGCGTACAGCGCCTGCGCCAGGGCTTCGTGCGCTTGCCCGCGATGCGTGCGATTGCCGACAACCCCAATGCCGAGCGCCTGGCCGAACACTGCGGCTGGCTGATGGCAACCGAAGTGCTGGCGGTAGGGCTCGACTTGAGCTTTGCCCCGGTGCTGGACCTTGACCACCAGCGCAGCGCGGTGGTTGGCAGTCGCGCCTTCGAGGGTGACCCGCAGCGCGCCACCTTGCTTGCCGGTGCCTTCATTCGCGGCATGAACGCGGCGGGCATGGCGGCCTGCGGCAAGCACTTCCCGGGGCATGGCTGGGCCGAGGCGGATTCGCATGTGGCGATACCCACCGACGAGCGCAGCCTGGAGCAGATCCGCGCAGCCGACCTGGTGCCGTTCACACGCCTGAGTGGGCAGCTGGCGGCGGTGATGCCGGCGCACGTGATCTATCCACAGGTCGATAACCAGCCGGCCGGCTTCTCGCGGCGCTGGCTGCAGGAGATTCTGCGTGGCGAGCTGGGCTTTGACGGGGTGATCTTCAGCGATGACCTGTCGATGGCCGGTGCGCATGTGGTGGGGGACGCCGCCAGCCGTATCGAGGCGGCGCTGAGTGCCGGTTGCGACATGGGCCTGGTGTGCAATGATCGGGCGGCTGCCGAGCTTGCGTTGTCCGCGGCGCAGCGGTTGAGGGTGAGGCCGTCGCCGCGAATCGCGCAGATGCGCGGGCAGGGTTTTGCGCGTACCGATTACCGCCAGCAGCCCCGCTGGCTGGAGGCGCTTGGCGCGCTGAAGGATGCGCAACTGATCGACTGAGGTCCTGCGCCGGCAAGGCTGGCTCCTGCAGGTGCTGCGATACCTGTAGGAGCCGGCCTTGCCGGCGAAAGGCTCAACTAATTTTCGCGGCCTGCCGCTTCCCGGGCAACGGCGCAAACAGCGCATCAATGTCTTCATCCGCCAGCTTCCAGTCCCCCGCCTGACGCCCCTCCAGCAAGCCTGCAGCCAGCGCTGCCTTCTCCTGTTGCAACTTCTGGATCTTCTCTTCCACCGTGCCCCGTGTAATCAGCTTGTAGACGAACACCGGCTTGTCCTGGCCGATGCGGTAGGCGCGGTCGGTGGCCTGGTTTTCGGTGGCCGGGTTCCACCACGGGTCATAGTGGATCACCGTGTCGGCCGCGGTGAGGTTGAGGCCGGTGCCGCCCGCTTTGAGGCTGATCAGAAACAGTGGCGTCTGCAGGCTCTGGAACTGCTGCACCGGGGTGCGCCGGTCGCGGGTTTCACCGGTCAGCAGGCTGTAGCGGACGCCACGCTTGTGCAGCTCCTGCTCGATCAGTTCGAGCATCGAGGTGAACTGCGAGAACAGCAGGATGCGTCGCCCTTCGCTGAGCAGTTCGTCGAGCATCTGCATCAGGCTGCCCAGCTTGCCCTTGTCCGAATGGGTGGTTCTTGGCGCAATGCTTTTGACCAGGCGCAGATCGCAGCACACCTGACGCAGCTTGAGCAACGCATCCAGAATCACGATCTGGCTGCGTGCCGCGCCGTTGCGGGTGATTTCCTCGCGGACCTTCCTGTCCATCGCCACCCGCACCGTTTCGTAGGTGTCGCGCTGCGCGTCGCTCAGCTCCACCCAATGCACGATCTCGGTCTTGGCCGGCAGTTCGCGGGCCACCTGTTCCTTGGTGCGGCGCAGCAGGAATGGCTTGATGCGCGCGGCAAGATGCGCCATGCGCTCGACGTCGCCATGGCGTTCGACAGGGGTGCGGTAATCGCGGCTGAAGGCCTTGCTGTCGCCCAGCCAGCCGGGTAGCAGGAAGTGGAAGATCGACCACAGTTCGCCCAGGTTGTTTTCCATCGGTGTGCCGGTCAGGCACAGGCGCTGGTTGGCCTGGATCTCGCGCGCCGCTTCGGCGGCCTTGCTGTTGGCGTTCTTGATGTTCTGCGCTTCATCCAGAATCAGCAGGTGCCAGGGCTGCGCGGTGAAGTGAGCCAGGTCGCGGGGCAGCAGGGCGTAGGTGGTCAGTACCAGGTCGTACTGGTCAAGGTCGGCGAAGTGTCGGGTGCGGCCGGGGCCATGCAGGGCCAGCACGCGCAGCTGCGGGGTGAAGTGCTGCGCTTCGTCGAGCCAGTTGGGGATCAGGCTGGTCGGCATCACGGCCAGGGCAGGGCCCTGCAGGCGCCCCGCGTTCTTTTCGGTGAGCAGGTGCGCCAGGGTCTGCAGGGTCTTGCCCAAGCCCATGTCGTCGCCCAGGATCCCGCCGACCTCCAGTTCGCGCAGGGTCTGCAACCAGTTCAGGCCTTCGAGCTGGTAGGGTCGCAGCGTGGCGTTCAGGCCCTCGGGGGCGGCGATGTCGGTACGCCTGGACTCGCGCAGGCGGCGGGCAAAGTCGCGTACCCGGTCGCCGCCGCGCCAGGTCAGCGCCATGTCGTCGATGCTGCTCAGGCGCGCGGCATCCGGCGCTGCCAGGCGCAGCGAAGGCCCGCTGTCATTGCCCAGGTACAGCTCGCCCAGGGTGGCCATCAGCGGCTTGATGCGTGCGTAGGGCAAGGCCACGCGCAGCGCCGGGCTGTCATGGCGGGCGCGGTTCAGGTCGATCAGCAGGTGCTCGTCGTCGCTGCGCCGGGCCAGTTCGCTGGGGCGCAGCAGTTCGGGGTTGCTGCGCAGCAGGTGCAGCACGATCGGCAGCAGGCTGTGGCGCTGGCCGTTGACCACGATGCCCAGCTCCAGGTCGAACCATTCGCGCCCCGGCGCTTCCTCGACATCGGCGTACCAGTCGTCGATGTCATGCAGGTTGAAGGCGAAGTCGGGCCTCACTTCCACCTCCCAGCCGGCTGCACGCAGGGTATCGATGCCGGTGCGGGCGAACTGCAGCCAGGCCTGGTCGTCGGCCATCTGCAGCATTTCGCCGGCGCTGTCGGGCAATGCCTTGCTCTGGCGCGTGGCAACGCTGAAGCCCATTTTCTTCAAGGTCTGGCGCAGCGCCTTTTCGGCGTCTGGCTGACGCTGGATACGCTGGCGGACGTTGCCGTCGATACGGATGACTTCGCTGCTGCTCTTGTCGCTGGTGCGCTGCCCGTCATAGGTGAACGCCAGTGCCGCACGGTGTTGCAACTGGCGCTGCATCTTGCCGGTCTTGGGCATGTAGGCGGTGAATTCGTAGCTGCCCAGGGTGAGGTGCGCAACAGCCGGTACATTTTCGATGACCTGGTTCTGGTAGGTCGCCGTGGCTGGAGGCGGCGGAAAGTCGTTGGCCGTCAGCCGCTCCGTCAGGGTGTACAGCGCCGCTGCGCAATGCTTGCAGTTCTGGCGGACAGGGCAGCTGCAGGTGGCGATCAGGAGGGGGTGAACGTCGCCTTCGATCAGCAGGGTCTGCCGGTAGAGGTTGCCGCCGGACCCGTGGCACAGGGTGGTCGCGCCCTTGTCGTCAACCGAAACGAGCCTGACGCGCTTGTTGTCTGCATAGTCAAGCCCTCGGGTGAGGGTCTTGGGGCCGAATTGTTCGCGCCAGAGCTTGCTCTTGAGCGCGCGCTGCAGTGTGGTCGACATGGCTCTACTGTTCCATCATCTCCGCTTCAGCAGGAGAGGTGGTGCGTGTGCCGGCGGCGATCACTTTGAACAGGACCGCCAGGTGCCCGCCATCGAGGAAGGTCAGTTCGTTGTTCTTCACCGTGCTGTTGACCTGCCTGAGCTGTTCGCTCTGGATCACGCTGCCATTGCCATCGAGCTGGTTGACCCAGAAGTTGGCCTGCACTTCGATGAAACGGCCCTGCCTGAGGCTGACATTGCCTTCGACCGGGAAGTGGCCGAACTGCTCCTGGCCCTCGCTGATGGCAACCCGCGACGGTTCGCTGCCTACCTGCTGCTGCCAGGCCTTGTGCAGCAGCACGGTGTAGTTGCTGTCGGCGGCCAGCTTTTCGGCCTGTGCGGTCAGCACCGGCTTGCGCACGTCGTAGTCGCTGGGGGCCTTGGCGCCCTGGCGCCAGTCTTCCGGGGCGAACTGGCTGGTGATCGCGGGCACCGCATTCTGGCGCAGCAGGAACATCTCGACCTGGTACTGGCTGTCGGCAAAGGCGGCCGGCGCAATCAGCGCCAGCAGCAGGGTCAAGCTACGAATTGCACGCATGGATCATCCTTCAAGCGGGTTTCGGGGCGAGTCGTTCGAACAGCGCCTCCACTGTAGTAAAGCGTTCATCGGCGCGTTCCATGGGCACCATGAACTTGAACATCGTCGCGCCTTCGAACTTGTAGCGCTTGGGCTGGCCCTGGATCAGCTTGATCAGCACCAGCGGGTCGACCGGGGTCTCGGCCTCGAATTCCACCCGTCCGCCTTGCGGGCCGGCGTCGACCTTCTTGATGCCCAGCTTCTCGGCCTGCAGCTTGAGCAGGGTCAGGCGCACCAGGTTCTTGGTCGGCTCGGGCAGCAGCCCGAAACGGTCGATCATCTCCACCTGCAGATCCTTCAGGCCATCTTCGTCCACCGCCGAGGCGATGCGCTTGTACAGGATCAGGCGCGCATGCACGTCGGGCAGGTAGTCCTCGGGGATCAGTGCCGGTACGCGCAGGTTGATCTCCGGGCCGCCGCCCAGGGGCTGGTCGAGGTTGGGCTGGGTGCCCTTGCGAATCGCCTTGACGGCGCGTTCGAGCATTTCCATGTAGAGGGTGAAGCCCACCGCCTGGATCTGCCCGCTCTGGCCTTCACCCAGCAGTTCGCCGGCGCCGCGGATCTCCAGGTCGTTGGTGGCCAGCACGAAGCCTGCGCCCAGGTCCTGGGTATTGGCGATGGCCTCCAGGCGCTTTTCGGCGTCGGGGGTGATCTGCTGGCGTGGGGGCGTCAGCAGGTAGGCATAGGCCTGGTGGTGGCTGCGCCCCACGCGGCCGCGCAACTGGTGCAACTGGGCCAGGCCGAACTTGTCGGCACGCTCGATGATGATGGTGTTGGCGCTGGGCACGTCGATGCCGGTCTCGATGATGGTCGAGGCGATCAGCACGTTGAAGCGCTTGTGGTAGAAGTCGCTCATCACCTGTTCGAGTTCGCGTTCGCGCATCTGCCCGTGGCCGATACCGATGCGCGCCTCGGGTACCAGTTCGGCGAGGTCGGCGGCGCACTTCTCGATGCTCTTCACGTCGTTGTGCAGGTAGTACACCTGGCCGCCACGCAGCAGTTCGCGCAGCAGCGCCTCCTTGATGGTGCTCTTGTTCTGCTCCATCACGAAGGTGCGCACCGACAGCCGGCGTGCCGGCGGGGTGGCGATGATCGACAGGTCGCGCATGCCCGCCACCGCCATGTTCAGCGTGCGCGGGATCGGCGTGGCGGTCAGGGTCAGGATGTCGACTTCGCTGCGCAGCGCCTTGAGCTGCTCTTTCTGGCGCACGCCGAACCGGTGTTCCTCGTCGATGATGACCAGGCCCAGGTCCTTGAACTTGACGTCGTCCTGCAGCAGCTTGTGGGTGCCGATGACGATGTCGATCTTGCCTTCGGCAAGGTCCGCCACGGCGGCACCGACTTCCTTGGCCGACTTGAAGCGGCTCATCACTTCGACAGTTACTGGCCAGTCGGCAAAGCGGTCGCGGAAACTGTTGTAGTGCTGCTGGGCGAGCAGGGTGGTGGGCACCAGGATCGCGACCTGGCGCCCGCCGTGCACGGCGATGAAGGCGGCACGCATGGCCACTTCGGTCTTGCCGAAGCCGACATCGCCGCACACCAGGCGGTCCATCGGCTTGGCGGCGAGCATGTCCTCGCGTACCGCTTCGATGGCCGACTGCTGGTCCGGGGTTTCCTCGAACGGGAAGCCGGCACTGAAGGTGGCGTAGTCCACCGACGGGTCGGCAAACGCATAGCCCTTGCGCGCGGCGCGCCGGGCATAGATGTCGAGCAGCTCGGCAGCCACGTCGCGCACTTGTTCGGCCGCCTTGCGCTTGGCCTTCTGCCAGGTCTCGGAGCCCAGGCGGTGCAGCGGTGCCAGCGCATCGTCGCTGCCGGTGTAGCGCGCGATCAGGTGCAGGTTGGCCACCGGCACGTACAGCTTGGCGCCTTCGGCGTATTCAAGGGTGAGAAACTCGGCGGCCTGGCCGTCGATCTCCAGTGTCGCCAGGCCCAGGTAGCGGCCCACGCCATGGTCGATATGCACCACCGGGGCGCCTTCGCGCAGCTCGGTAAGGTTCTTGATCACCGCGTCGTTGTTGACGTCGCTGCGCTTCTCGCGCCGCCGCCGCTGCATCACGCGCTGGCCGAACAGCGGGCTCTCGGCAACCAGTGCCAGGGCCGGATCGTCCAGCAGCAGGCCGTCGTCCAGTGGTGCGATGGTGATTGCCAGGCGCTGCTTGCTGGCGACGAACTCGTGCCAGCCATCGACGGTTTGCGGGCGCAGTTTCAGGCGTTCGAGCAGTTCCAGCAGTACTTCGCGGCGCCCGGCCGATTCGGCGGTGAACAGCACGCGGCCGGGGAATTGCTCGAGGAACCCCGACAGCGCCGCCAGGGGCTGGTTGGCCTTGGCTTCGATGGCGAGGTTGGGCAACGTCTGCGCGGCAAAGCGCTCGCGGCCGGGGCCGGCGTCGATGTCGTCCTGGCTGACCACCACCCGTGGCCAGCCCTTGAGCCGGGCGAAGCAGTCTTCCACCGGCATGAACAGCTCGGCAGGCGGCAGCAGAGGGCGATTCGGGTCGATGCGCCGCTCTTCATAGCGGTTGCGTACATCGCTCCAGAAGTGCTCGGCGGCCTGTTCCACGCCGGGCAGGGAGAACACCTGGGTGTTTTCCGGCAGGTAGTCGAACAGGGTCGAGGTTTCCTCGAAAAACAGCGGCAGGTAGTACTCGATGCCGGCCGGTACGATACCGCTGCTCAGGTCCTGGAAGATCGGGCTGCGGCGAAAATCCACGTCGAAGCGCTCGCGAAAGCGCGCTTTGAAACGGGTGACTTCGTCTTTTTGCAGCGGGAACTCGCGGGCCGGCAGCAGGCGTACCGAGTCGACCTTGTCGATCGAGCGCTGGCTCTCCGGGTCGAAGGTGCGCAGGGTCTCGATCTCGTCATCGAACAGGTCGATGCGGTACGGCAGCTTGCTGCCCATCGGGAACAGGTCGATCAGGGCACCGCGCACGGCGAACTCGCCATGCTCGTACACGGTGTCGACGCAGCGGTAGCCGCTGGCCTCCAGGCGCGTGCGCATCTGTTCCACATCCAGCTTCTGGCCGATGTCCAGCACCAGGCTGCTGCCCAGCAGAAAGCGCGTGGGCGCCAGGCGGTGCAGTGCGGTGGTGATCGGCACCACGAGGATGCCGTGGTCCAGCTCCGGCAACCGGTACAGGCTGGCGATCCGCTGCGAAATGATGTCCTGGTGCGGCGAGAACAGGTCGTAGGGCAGGGTTTCCCAGTCGGGGAACGGCAGCACGGCCAGTTCCGGGGCGAAGAAACGCAGCTCCTGCTCCAGCCGGTCGGCGCTCTGGCTGTCGGCGGTCAGCAGCAGGGTGAAGCGCTTCGCGGCGCTGGCGGCCTCGGCGATGGCCAGGCTCAGGGCGGCACCGGGCAGGTTGCCCCAGGTGTGTTTGCCGGCACTGGCCGGCAGGTGAGGTAGACGCAGAACAGGCACGGGAGGTCGAGCTCCAAGCGTTGCGACAAAACGCCGATTGTACCGGGCGCGGGGCATTGCTGTCAGGTTTCAGCCGCCTGAATGTGGGGCCCGGATCATGCCGTGCGGCGCCGGCGACAGGCGCTCATTGCTCGAAGCGACGCGGGGCGTCATAATGTAGCCCCTTTTTTCTGTCCCTACATGTGGAAGGTTCCCGTGACTCAGAAGCCCGACCAGTGTCTTGGTGAGTGGATCGATCGTGAAGCGCTTGCAGAAGCGATGATCCCGCTTATCGGTCAGCTCTACCGCAATAACAATGTGGTGAGCTCGATCTATGGCCGTAGCCTGATCAACCGTTCGGTGATCGCGATCCTCAAAGCCCACCGCTTTGCCCGTCATCGCCAGACCGACGAAACCGAACTGTCTGTCCACGAGACATTCCCGCTGCTCAAGGCCATGAGCGAGCTCAAGCTGGGCGCCGCTTCGGTCGACCTGGGCAAGCTGGCCAACAAGTTCAAGCAAGAAGGCAACGGCCGCAGCGCCGAGCAGTTCGTGCGTGAAGAAATGGCCGACGTGGTTGGCCAGCAGAACGCCTCCGCACGCAAGGGCACCGACGTGGTCCTGTACGGCTTCGGTCGTATCGGCCGTCTGCTGGCGCGTATCCTGATCGAGAAGACCGGTGGTGGCGACGGCCTGCGCCTGCGTGCCATCGTTGTGCGCAAGGGCGCCGAGAACGACCTGATCAAGCGTGCCAGCCTGCTGCGTCGCGACTCGGTGCACGGTCCGTTCGATGGCACCATCACCATCGACGAAGAAAACAACACCATCACCGCCAACGGCAACCTGATCCAGGTTATCTACGCGAAGAACCCGAGCGAAGTCGACTATACCCAGTACGGTATCGAGAACGCCCTGGTGGTCGACAACACCGGCGTCTGGCGCGATGCCGACGGCCTGGGCCAGCACCTGGCCTGCCCGGGTGCCGCACGCGTTATCCTCACCGCACCGGGCAAGGGCGCGCTGAAGAACATCGTGCACGGCATCAACCACGCCGACATCAGCCCTGACGACAAGATCATCTCGGCGGCTTCCTGCACCACCAACGCCATCGTGCCGGTGCTCAAGGCAGTCAACGACAAGTTCGGCATCGTCAACGGTCACGTCGAAACCGTTCACTCGTACACCAACGACCAGAACCTGATCGACAACTTCCACAAGGGCAGCCGCCGTGGTCGTTCCGCTGCGCTGAACATGGTCATCACCGAGACCGGCGCCGCCACTGCCGCCGCCAAGGCGCTGCCAGTGCTCAAGGGCAAGCTGACCGGTAACGCGATCCGCGTTCCGACGCCGAACGTCTCGATGGCGATCCTGAACCTGAACCTGGAAAAGGCCACCAGCCGCGACGAGATCAACGAGTACCTGCGCCAGATGGCCATGCACTCGGACCTGCACAAGCAGATCGACTTCGTCAGCTCGCAGGAAGTGGTTTCCAGCGACTTCGTCGGCTCGCGTCACGCCGGTGTGGTCGATGCCGAGGCCACCATCTGCAACGACAACCGCGTTGTACTGTACGTTTGGTACGACAACGAGTTCGGTTACAGCTGTCAGGTAGTGCGCGTGATGGAAGACATGGCCGGGGTCAACCCGCCAGCGTTCCCACGCTAAGCATTACGTTGCGTTGAAAGAACGGGAGCCTGCGGGTTCCCGTTTTTTTTGGCTTCAGAAAAGGAGGCGTCGTGTGAAAAAGGGATGGGCTGCGCTGCCTGCCCTGGTGGCATTGCTGGCCGGTTGCGAGCACAGGGATTCGATCGAGCGCATCAGTGGCCCGACCATGGGCAGCAGCTACACCGTGCAGTACGTGCGCAAGGCCGGCGGCCCGACGCCTGGGCAGGTGCAGCAGGAGGTCGAGGCGATCCTGCAGGGCATCGACCAGCGCTTCTCCACCTACCGCAGCGATTCACTGGTGGGGCAGTTCAACCAGTTGCCCGCCAACCGCTGCCAGGCGATGCCGGCCGACGTGCTGCAGCTTGTGCGGGTAGGTGAGCAGCTCTCGCGCCAGAGTGACGGGGCCTTCGATCTCACGGTGGAGCCGCTGCTCGACCTGTGGGGCTTCGGGCCCCAGGCGCGTGAAGAGAAGGTGCCCGATGCCCGGCGGCTGGCGCAGGTGCGCGAGCGGGTGGGGTATACCCACTTGCGTATCGAAGGCCAGCAACTGTGCAAGGACGCTGGCGTCGAGGTCGACTTCAACAGCATCGCCGCCGGGCATGCGGTCGACCTGATCGTGGCACGGATGCAAGCCCTGGGGGTCGAAAGCTTTCTGGTGGAAGCTACCGGTGAGCTCAAGGCAATGGGGCGCAAGCCAGATGGCAGTGCCTGGCGCATTGCACTCGAACTGCCGCGCGACGATCTGCAGATAGCCCAACAGGTGTTGCCGCTGGAGGGGTACGGGGTGTCCACGTCGGGTGACTACCGCAATTATTTCGAGGAGAATGGCCAACGTTATTCGCATACCTTCGATGCGCGCCTGGGCACCCCGGTGGCCCATGCGTTGGCGGCGGTGACGGTGCTGGCGCCCACTGCGCTGATGGCTGACGGGTACTCGACCCTGTTGCTGATCCTGGGCCCGGAGCAGGGTTGGCGCTTCGCGCTCGAGCATCGGATTGCGGCAGTGTTCGTGAATCGGGTCGAGGGTGGGTTCGTTTCCCGGGCCACGCCAGCATTCAACAGCATTGCGGGGAAATGAAAGGCTTCGCCAGCAAGGCGGCCTACATGTAGTGCAGAGAAAAATAGCCTACGACGCGACCAAGGGTTAATGTGCGCGGCGTTCAAGCTTGATTAGACTGCACCCGAATTTTTGCATGGCGCCGATGGCGGCATGATGTAGCCCCGGAGGTCAATCTGGCGTCCGGGCCTGTTCTGAAGGAGTACGCATGGCTGTCTACAACTACGACGTAGTGGTGCTGGGTTCCGGCCCGGCAGGAGAAGGGGCGGCAATGAACGCCGCCAAAGCAGGACGCAAGGTAGCGATGGTCGATAGCCGTCGCCAGGTCGGCGGTAACTGCACCCATCTGGGCACCATCCCGTCCAAGGCCCTGCGTCACTCGGTGCGCCAGATCATGCAGTTCAACACCAACCCGATGTTCCGGGCCATCGGTGAGCCGCGCTGGTTCTCCTTCCCCGACGTGCTCAAAAGCGCCGAGAAGGTCATCTCCAAGCAGGTCGCCTCGCGCACTGGCTACTACGCCCGCAACCGCGTTGACGTGTTCTTCGGCACCGGCAGCTTCGCCGACGAGCAGACCATCGAAGTGGTCTGCGCCAACGGTGTGGTCGAGAAGCTGGTAGCCAAGCACATCATCATCGCCACCGGCTCGCGCCCGTATCGCCCGGCCGATATCGATTTCCATCACCCGCGCATCTACGATAGCGACACCATCCTGAGCCTGGGCCACACCCCGCGCAAACTGATCGTGTACGGCGCCGGCGTCATCGGCTGCGAGTACGCCTCGATCTTCAGCGGCCTGGGCGTGCTGGTGGAGCTGGTGGACAACCGCGGCCAGCTGCTGAGCTTCCTGGACTCGGAAATCTCCCAGGCCCTGAGCTATCACTTCAGCAACAACAACATCACCGTGCGCCACAACGAAGAGTACGAGCGCGTCGAAGGCCTGGACAACGGTGTGATCTTGCACCTGAAGTCGGGCAAGAAGATCAAGGCCGACGCTTTGCTGTGGTGCAACGGGCGTACCGGCAACACCGACCGCCTGGGCCTGGAAAACATCGGCGTGAAGGTCAACAGCCGTGGCCAGATCGAAGTGGACGAGGCCTACCGCACCTGCGTGCCGAACATCTATGGTGCCGGTGACGTGATCGGCTGGCCAAGCCTGGCCAGTGCCGCCCACGACCAGGGCCGCTCGGCCGCCGGCAGCATCGTCGACAATGGCAGCTGGCGCTTCGTCAACGACGTGCCGACCGGCATCTACACCATTCCGGAGATCAGCTCGATCGGCAAGAACGAGCAGGAGCTGACCCAGGCCAAGGTGCCGTACGAAGTGGGCAAGGCGTTCTTCAAGGGCATGGCCCGGGCGCAGATCGCCGGCGAGCCGCAAGGCATGCTCAAGATCCTGTTCCACCGCGAGACGCTGCAGATCCTCGGCGTGCACTGCTTCGGCTACCAGGCCTCGGAGATCGTGCACATCGGTCAGGCGATCATGGGCCAGCCGGGCGAGCAGAACACGTTGAAGTACTTCGTCAACACCACCTTCAACTACCCGACCATGGCCGAAGCCTATCGGGTTGCCGCCTACGACGGTCTCAACCGGCTTTTTTGAGCGGCTCCGGCCGGTGGCCTGAGCCGGCCGGGGAGACCGATTTCAGCGATTCTCGAGGGTGGCGCTGGCCAAACCGGGAAAGTCTGTAATCAGGCTGTCTACGCCGAAGTCGGCGAGTCGGAGCATCAGCGCCGGCTCGTTGACTGTCCACACCGACACATGCAACCCCTGACGCTGGGCCTTGGCCAGGCGCTCGGGGGTGCAGTGCGTCCAGTTCAGCGCCAGCAGTTCGCAACCGTAGTTCTGCGCGACCTTCAACGGGTCGAGCCAGGTGTATTCCGCGACCAGCCCGCGGGACACGTCCGGGGTCAGCTCCAGGGCGGCGCCCAGCACCTCCCGCGAGCTTGAGGTGATGGTGACCTTGTCCAGCAGGCCGAAGCGCTGGGCCATTTCGCGAATCGCCAGCACCGTGGTGGCAGCGCGGGTGCGCGAGGCACTCTTGACCTCCAGCTGCCAGTGGTCGAAATCACATTTCTCGAACAGCTCTTCCAGGCGTGGAATCGGGCAGGGGTTGACCCAGCCCGGGCCGCCCTTGCGCGCATCGTAGGTCACCAGGTCGGCGGCGCTGTGCTCCACCACCTTGCCGCCACGGCCGGTGGTGCGCTTGAGGCTGGGGTCATGAATGACCATCAGCTCGTTGTCGGAGGACAGGTGCAGGTCCAGCTCGCAACGGCGAACGCCGTGGCTCAGGCATTGCTGGAAACTGGTCAGGGTATTCTCGGGGGCTTCGCCCTTGGCGCCGCGGTGGCCGTAAATCAGGGTCACGTTCGTTCCTTCAAGCAAGACGGAAAATCAGGAGGCAGGCGGGGTGTTCTGTTCCAGTGCCTGGCGGCGTTGCAGTGCCTGTTTCTGCAGGATATAGCGCGCCAGCAACTGGCGCTGGGCGTCGGTCATCTCGACGAATTCGGCGCCGATGTCGAACAGGCCATCAGCGGCCTTGTCGCAGTGGGTCACCTTGGCCCGCAGCAGCAGGCCCAGGGCCTGGGGCATCAGCACCATCTTCACCGAGACGCGGCTGCCGGCGGTGATGGCCTGGGCCTGGTGCACCTCGACGCCACCTTCGGAGAGAGTCACCGGGCGCGCCTCGCCGATCTGCCCCAGCAGGGTTTGCGCAACCACGGCGCTGAGCAGGTCGATGCGTTTGTTCTGGGCCTTGAGAAAAGCTGCCAGGGTGCGGTCCTTGTCACTGAGCTGGCGCAGCAGGTGCTGGGACTCGAACTCGCTCAGGTGCAGTTCGCTGAGCAGGTTGAAGAGTGGTGAAGCATCTTGCAACAACTCGCCGCCCAAGGCCTCGGCGGCGCTCAGAGGGGTAATTTCCAGTGCGATCCTGTCCTCGATACGGTAGTATTCGCGGCGATCTTCTTCATCTAATGTCGACATGGCGAACCCATGGTAGCGGCGGTGGTCTGAGTGTAAAGCTGCTATTCAAGCCCCGCCACAAGGACGTTCCTCTTTCCTCCGAACAAGCCCCGACATGTTCAGACCTCTTTTCGTATTTATCGGTACGCGTTACACCCGTGCCAAACGTCGCAATCACTTCGTCTCGTTCATTTCGCTGACCTCGATGATCGGCCTCGCCCTGGGCGTGGTGGTGATGATCGTGGTGCTGTCGGTGATGAATGGCTTCGATCATGAAATGCGTACCCGCGTATTGGGCATGGTGCCCCATGCCACTCTCGAGACCGGACAGCCGATCAGCGACTGGCCAGCCCTTGCCGATACAGTAAAGCAGAACCCGGCGGTGCTGGCGGTGGCGCCGTTCACCCAGATGCAGGGCCTGCTGACCCATGACGGCAAGGTACAGAAGGTGCTGCTCAACGGTATTGACCCGGCGCAAGAGCGCAAGGTGTCGATCATCGACGACTTCGTGCGCGAGGGTAAGCTCGACGCGCTGGCGCCGGGCAGCTTCGGCATCATGATCGGCGACAAGGCCGCAGCCAAGCTGGGCGTGGGCATCGGCGACAAGCTGACCTTCGTCGCCCCCGAGGTCACCGTGACCCCGGCCGGCATGTTCCCGCGCATGAAGCGCTTCACCGTGATCGGCATCTTCCACGTGGGCGCCGGCGAGATCGACGGCTACCTGGGCCTGACCAACCTGTCGGACCTGTCGCGCCTGCACCGCTGGAAGGCCGACCAGGTGCAGGGCCTGCGCCTGAAGTTCGACGACCTGTTCCAGGCACCCCGCGAGGCCTGGAACATCGCCCAGAAGCTGGGCGAGCACGAGTTCTACGCCCGTGACTGGACCCGCAGCCACGGCAACCTGTACCAGGCCATCCGCATGGAAAAAGCCATGATCGGCCTGCTGTTGCTGCTGATTGTCGCGGTGGCGGCGTTCAACATCATTTCCACCCTGGTGATGGTGGTCAACGACAAGAAGGGCGACATCGCCATCCTGCGCACGCTGGGCTCCACGCCGGGTCAGATCATGGCCATCTTCATGGTGCAGGGCACCGTGATCGGCGTGGTCGGCACCCTGATCGGCGCCGTGGTCGGCATCGCCGCCGCGCTCAACGTGAGTGCAGCGATTGCAGGCCTCGAGCGGTTGATGGGGCACAAGTTCCTCAACGCCGACGTGTACTTCATCGACTACCTGCCGTCCCAGGTCATGGCCGAAGACGTGTGGATGGTCTGCGGTGCGGCGCTGGTCCTGAGTTTCCTCGCCACCCTGTATCCGGCCTGGCGTGCGGCGCGCACCCAGCCTGCGGAGGCGCTACGTTATGAGTGAGTTGGGCATGAGTGATAAAGCAGTGCTGAGTTGCCGCAACCTGGGCAAGTCCTACGAGGAAGGCCCGGAGTCGGTGCAAGTGTTGTCGGGCCTGCAGCTGGAGCTGCACCCGGGTGAGCGTGTGGCGATCGTCGGCAGTTCAGGGTCGGGCAAGAGTACCTTGCTCAACCTGCTGGGTGGCCTCGATACCCCGACCCAGGGCAGCGTATGGCTGGCCGGTGAAGAGCTGTCGGCGCTGGGCGAGCGTGCACGTGGCCTGCTGCGCAACCGCGCACTGGGCTTCGTCTACCAGTTCCACCACCTGCTGCCGGAGTTCACCGCGCTGGAGAACGTGTGCATGCCGCTGCTGATCGGCCGCACGCCGATCCCCGAGGCGCGCGAACGTGCCGAGGCGCTGCTCACGCGTGTCGGCCTGGGCCATCGCCTGACGCACAAGCCATCCGAGCTGTCCGGCGGCGAGCGCCAGCGCGTGGCGATTGCCCGGGCGCTGGTCAACCGGCCCGGGCTGGTGATGCTCGACGAGCCTACCGGCAACCTCGACCACCACACCGCACAGGGCATCCAGGACCTGATGCAGGAGCTGAGCAGCTCCTCGCAGACCGCGTTCCTGGTGGTGACCCACGACCTCAACCTGGCGCGGCAGATGGACCGTGTGCTGCGCCTGGAAGACGGGCGTCTGGTTTCGATCTGACCTGGCAGTACAGGTGGCCCGCCGTGCATGGCGGGCCCCTTGTCTCTTTTCTTTACCTGGGTGCTTCAGTTCATGTTCAGACCCTTGTCAATTTTCATCGGTGCGCGTTACACCCGTGCCAAGCGCCGCAACCACTTCATCTCGTTCATCTCGATGACCTCGATGATCGGCCTGTCCCTGGGCGTGCTGGCGATGATCGTGGTGCTATCGGTGATGAACGGCTTCCAGCGTGAAATGAGTGCGCGGATCCTGGGCATGGTGCCGCATGCCGCCGTGCTGGGCGCCCAGCCGCTGGACAACTGGCAGGCGGTGGCCGATGCCGCGTTGAAGAACCCCGAAGTGCTGGCCGCTGCGCCGCTGACCGAGATGGAAGGCATGCTCTCCTACAAGGGCGCGATGCAGCCGATCCAGATCAGCGGCATCGACCCTGCGCAGGAAGGCAAGGTCTCGATCGTGGCCGACCACATCGTTCAGGGCCGGCTCGACGACCTAAAGCCGGGCGAGTTCGGCGTGGTGGTAGGCGAGATGACGGCGCGTCGGTTTGGCCTCAGGGTCGGTGACAAGCTGACCCTGATCGTGCCCGAGGTGAGCACCGCTCCCGGCGGCATCACCCCGCGCATGCAGCGCCTCAACGTGGTCGGTGTGTTCAAGGTGGGCGCCGAGCTGGATGGCTCCATGGGCCTGATCCACATGGCCGATGCGGCGAGCATGCAGCGCTGGGCGCCGAACCAGGTGCAGGGCGTGCGGCTCAAGGTCAAGGACCTGTATGCCGCGCCGCAGGTGTCCAGGGCGATAGTGGGCGAACTGGGCGAGCAGTACCGTGCCGATGACTGGACCCACACCCAGGGCAGCCTGTTCAGTGCCATGAAGATGGAAAAGACCATGATCGGCCTGCTGCTGATGATGATCATTGCGGTGGCGGCGTTCAACATCATTGCCACCCTGATCATGGTGGTGAACGACAAGGGCGCGGACATCGCCATCCTGCGTACCATCGGCGCGACGCCGGCGCAGATCATGGGCACGTTCATGGTGCAGGGCAGCCTGATCGGTGTGGTGGGCACCTTGATCGGTGGTGTGCTCGGCGTGATCGCGGCGCTCAATGTGAGCCAGATCGTCGGCTGGCTGGAGCGGGTCAGCGGGCAGCATATCTTTACCTCGGACGTGTACTTCATCAGTACGCTGCCATCGGAACTGCAATGGGGCGATGTGGCGCTGATCTGCACGGCGGGGTTGGTGATGAGCTTTCTGGCCACCCTGTATCCGGCGTGGCGTGCTTCGCAGGTCGAGCCGGCGTACGCCTTGCGGTACGAGTGATGCCACCGCTCTTGTAGGAGCCGGCGTTTCCGGCGAAGCGGACACACTGCCTGGCCATGTTCAGGCATGTCGCATGCGCCGATTCGCCGGCAACGCCGGCTCCTACAGGGCTGCGTTGTGTTCCGGCAAGTCGATCAGGAACCGCGTCCACCCCTGCGCCGATTCGGCACTGATCACCCCACCGTGCGCCTGCACGATCGAACGGGTGATCGCCAGCCCCAGCCCCGCATGTTCGCTGCTGCCTTCCCGGCGTGCCGGGTCGGCCCGGTAGAACCGGTCGAACAGCCGCGGCAATAGCGCTGCATCGATCGGCGCCCCGCGATTGGCCACCACCAGGCGAACCCTGCCATCACCCTGCGCAATCTCGACCCGTATCTCGCCCTGTGCCGGGGTAAAGCGCAGCGCGTTGTCCAGCAGGTTGGACAGGGCCCGTCGCAGCATGTTGCGGTCTCCCGTCAGCTCGGCCAGCCCTTCGCGGCTCAGGCTGATCTGTGCATCCTCGGCCAATGGCGCGTAGTACTCGATCAAGGCATCGGCCTCCTGGTCCAGCGCCAGGGGCTCGCGATTGGGCATCAGCAGGCCGTGGTCGGCCTTGGCCAGGTACAGCATGTCGTTGACCAGTTGCGCCATCCATTGCAGTTCCTCGAGGTTGCCGTGCAATGCCTCGCGATACTCCTCCAGGCTGCGCGGGCGGGTGAGGGTGACCTGGGTGTGGGTCAGCAGGTTGGACAGCGGCGTGCGCAGCTCGTGGGCAATGTCGGCCGAGAAGGCCGACAGGCGCTGGAAGGCATCGTCCAGACGTTCGAGCATGGCATTCATGGTGCCGGCCAGTTGCGCCAGCTCTGGCGGCATCTGGGCCTGGGGCAGGCGTGTGGTCAGCGAGCGCGCCGAAACGCCGGCTGCCACCTCGCCCATCCGGCGCAGCGGACGCAAGCCACGGCGCACGGCCCAGGCACCGAGCAGCGCGGTGGCCAGCGCCGAAAGGCCCATCGTCAGCCAGATCAGGCGCTGCATGCGTTGCAGAAAGTGCTGGTGGTGGGTGATATCCAGAAACAGAGTGAGCCGGCTGCCTCCTTCAAGCACCACGCACAGGCTGCGAAAATCCATGCCCTCGCTGCGCAGGGTGCTCAGGCCCGGTGTGTCGGGTGCGTCAGGCAGGCCGGGGCGGCTGGCAAACCACTGCGCCCCGTCGCTGCCACGAATGCGCAGTGCAAGGTCGGCCTGGTGGCTCAGTTCGCCGCGCAGCAGCGGTAGCCGCGCTGCCAGGCTCGGGCGGTCGTGCACGCCAACGAGCGCCTGGCGCAGTACCGACAGGCGACTGTCGAGCAACTGCTGATCGAGCTCGATGAAGTGCGCCTCGCTGGCCCGGCTGAACAGGAGCCCCGCCGTCAGTGACACCGCCGCCGTGCAGGCGGCGAACAACAGCGCCAGGCGTGCGCCCAGGGACAATCTGCGCATCACGCCGGACGCTCCTCGAGCACGTAGCCCATGCCGCGCACGGTGTGGATCAGCTTGTTGTCGTGGCCATCGTCGACCTTCAGGCGCAGGCGCCGGATCGCCACTTCGATCACGTTGGTGTCGCTGTCGAAGTTCATGTCCCACACCTGCGAAGCGATAAGCGATTTGGGCAGCACCTCGCCCTGGCGGCGCAGCAGCAGTTCGAGCAGGGCGAACTCCTTGGCGGTGAGGTCGATGCGTGCCCCGGCACGTTCCACCCGGCGGCGAATCAGGTCCAGGCGCAGGTCGGCCAGGTTCAGGGTGGTTTCCTGGGGCGGGCTGGCGCCGCGGCGCAGCAGGGTGCGGACCCGCGCCAGCAGTTCGGAGAACGCAAAGGGTTTGATCAGGTAGTCGTCGGCGCCCAGTTCCAGGCCATGCACGCGGTCCTCTACCGCATCGCGGGCCGTGAGGAACAGCACCGGGGTGTCGAAGCCGGCCTCGCGCACGGCCTGCAGAATCTGCCAGCCGTCACGCCCGGGGAGCATCACGTCGAGAATCAGCAGGTCGTAGTCGCCGCTCAGGGCCAGGTGCTGACCGGTATCGCCGTCGGTGGCCAGTTCGGTGCTGAAGCCGGCTTCGTTGAGGCCCTGGCGCAGGTAGAGGCCGGTCTTGGGCTGGTCTTCGACGATCAACAGTTTCATGGGCTTCTCGGCAGCGTTGGGGGCTGGGTTTATACCCTGTGGCAGGGTGCGCGGGGCAAAGCTGACAAAGTTGTAATGTTTTCGTCAGGTGGTTGCCAGCGGCAGTTTTCTACAGTGCGGGGCATGAGCTTGCACATGATAGAGGATGCACGATGAAACGCTTGATGATCGCGAGCGCCCTGGCGCTGTGGAGCCTGCCGCTGCTGGCGGCACCCGGGCACGAGTACGCCTTCGGCAAGCCGGCTGCGGCGGCGCAGGCCACGCGCACGGTGGAGGTCGTGATGGGCGACATGTACTTCGAGCCGCGCGCGCTGCAGGTCAAGGCCGGCGAAACGGTGCGTTTCGTGCTGGTGAACAACGGCCAGGTGCCCCACGAGTTCAACCTGGGGGATGCGGCCATGCACGCCCGGCACCAGCAGGAGATGCTCGCCATGCAGGGGCAGATGGATCATTCGGCAATGGGACATGGCGGCATGAATCATGGCGGTGATGATCATGGTGCGATGGGTAGCGGCGGCATGCAGCATGACGACCCGAACATGGTGATGGTGGCGCCGGGCAAGCGCGCCGAACTGACCTGGACCTTCAGCCAGAGCACGCCGATCGAGTTCGCCTGCAACGTGCCGGGGCATTACCAGGCCGGCATGGTGGGCAAGCTGACTATCGCCAAATGACCAATGCAGCGCGCAAACCCGATAAACTAGACCAATTTCGTCCTTCAGGTTTGAGCCATGCATCCCGCCGCCGAACATTCGCCACTGGGCAAGTCCAGTGAATACATCAGCACCTACACGCCGTCGCTGCTGTTCCCTATCCCGCGTGCAGCCAAATGGGCCGAGCTTGGGGTCACCGCGCAAACGTTGCCGTGGTCGGGTGTGGATTACTGGAACTGCTTCGAGCTGTCCTGGCTGCTGCCTTCGGGCAAGCCGGTGGTGGCCATCGGCGAGTTCGCCATCCCGGCCGATTCGCCGGCCATCATCGAGTCCAAGTCGTTCAAGCTGTACCTGAACTCGCTGAACCAGACCGAGTTCGCCTCGGCGCAGGCGGTGCAGGCTTGTCTGGTCAAGGACCTGTCTGCGGCAGCCGGCAAGCCGGTAGGGGTGCGTATCCGCAGCCTGGCCGAGGTTCAGCGCGAAGGGGTGATGGCGCTGCCGGGCACCTGCATCGATGATCTGGAGGTCAGCATCAGCAACTACGAGCAGCCGCAACCGGAGCTGCTGCGCTGCGATGCCGAGCGTGTGGTGGAAGAGACCCTGCACAGCCATCTGCTTAAATCCAACTGCCCGGTGACCGGGCAGCCGGACTGGGGCAGCGTGACCGTCCATTACCGTGGCGCGGCGCTGGATCATGCCAGCCTGCTGACCTACCTGATCAGCTTCCGTCAGCATGCCGACTTCCACGAGCAATGCGTGGAACGTATCTACCTGGACCTCAAGCGCCTGCTCAACCCCGAAACCCTCACGGTGTATGCGCGCTACGTGCGCCGGGGCGGGCTGGACATCAACCCGTACCGCAGCACCGGGCCGGTCACCCTGAAGAACCTGCGCCTGGTTCGCCAGTAACGAAAAAGCCCCGTCCAGTGTGACGGGGCTTTCGTTTTTGCCGCAGGGTTCAGATGCCCATGCTTTGCAGGCTCTGAACGATGTTGCGCAGGGTGGCGGTCAGGCCCGGGTGCTCGACTTCGAAACGTTCGACGGCGAGGTTGACGCCGTCGACCAGGTTGTTGTCCGGGGTTACGGCCTCCAGTTCGATTTTCGCTTGGATCTGCGCCATCAGTTCGTGCAGCTCGACACGCTCCTGTTCCGAGAGCGGTGGGTTTTGCTCCAGTTGCTCGCGCAGGGCGTCGAGTTGCGCTTGAAGTTCGCGGGCAGGCATGGGTGTTCTCCCTCTATGAATAGGCTCAGACATGGACCCCGCGCGCGGGCGAAAGGTCCGTGCCTCGCTGTTCAGGTTAATCCACCCGGCGCCGCTTTGCATGACCCTGATCAATGTGCCTGTATCAGGGTTTTTCGCCCTTGAGGCGGCGCAGGCCGATATCGGCCAGGCAATCGGCCAGTTGTTCCAGCTGGTCGATCACCGAATGCACCCCCAGCCCGAACAGGTGAACGGTAGCCTTGCCTCGCTTGAGTTCGCGCTCGCGTTCCTCCAGTGCCTGCCAGGTAGCCTCGTCCAGCCCGCACAGCGAGCCGCACGAGGCCAGGCCCACGGTCCACAGCCCGGCGTTGAGCCCGGCCTGCAGCAGGCGCGGCTCGCCGCTGACCAGCACGCAGCCATCGAGCCGGTCGGCCTTGAGCTGCATCAGGGCGTGCCAGCAGGCATCCGGCGCGGGCCAGGGCGCGTGGCCGGTGGTATCCGGTCGGCGCACCCAGGCGGGCAGCGCCTGGCTCAGGTGCTGGCCCAGGGCAGCCGGCAGTTCGTCGAGCCAGGCACAGGGCACGCCGTGTTCCCGCAGCCAGTGCAGGGCGGGCAGGGCGCCTGGTGTAGGCCTGGCCGGTGCGTTGCCGGGCGCCTGGCATCGTGCGCCGAAGTCGACCAGGCAGCCGCGCAGGCCGAACAGCACGGCGGTGAAGGCGGGGGAATGGGGCATGGCAACGTCCCTGAAATAACCAGCAAGGCTAACGTCGGGGTGTGACCGTGGCGTGACACTTTGATGACCTTCAGGCGGCTTTCACAAAATATCGACGCAGGTTGGAGGAAGCTGCCTAATCTGCCAGAGAGGCTTTATACTTGTTTCCTTTTGGCTGTCGACGGCCTGATGCCGGCGCAGTGCAATGTTTGCCTAGGAGAAATTTTATGCGTGGGATCGGTGCTGGCGTGATCGATCGTATGACCCGTGCCTGTGTCTGCGCGAGCCTGCTGCTGGCGCCGGTACTGGCCCAGGCGGCGACCGAGGAAGACCCGTGGGAGAGCATCAACCGGCCGATCTTCCGGTTCAACGACACGATCGATACCTACGCGCTCAAGCCGCTGGCCCAGGGCTACCAGTGGGTGACGCCGCAGTTTCTCGAGGACGGCATCCACAACATGTTCCGCAACCTTGGTGACGTGACCAACCTTGCCAACAACGTGTTGCAGCTCAAGCCCCACGCAGCCGGCGTGGATACCGCGCGGTTGATCGTCAACACCACCTTCGGCCTGGCCGGCTTCTTCGATGTGGGTACCAAGATGGGCCTGCAGCGCAGCGACGAGGACTTCGGCCAGACCCTCGGCTATTGGGGTGTAGGCAGTGGCCCGTACGTGATGCTGCCGCTGCTTGGGCCGAGCACCGTGCGCGATGCGATCGCCAAGTACCCGGATACCTACACCGAACCCTACCGTTACATGGACCATGTGCCCACCCGCAATACCGCAATCGCGGTGGACGTGGTGGACACCCGTGCCAGCCTGCTGTCGGCCGAGAAGATGATCCGTGGCGACAAGTACAGCTTCATCCGCAACGCCTACCTGCAGAACCGCGAGTTCAAGGTCAAGGACGGGGATGTAAAAGACGATTTCTGATCGTGATGCATGAAAAAGGCGGCCATGGCCGCCTTTTTCATGCCTGCTGTTCAGCTCATCGCAAGGATCTTGAGGCCCAGCTTCTGCTGGCCCTGGGGCTGATCGGCAATCCACACCACTTGCGTTGTGGCGTGCAGGCCCTTGAGTGAAGGGTGGTCCGAATCGATGCTGACGCTGAGGTTGTCTCCAACCTGAAAGGTTTTCGCTGCCTGTACCTGCATGCCGCTGCTCGAGAGGTCCAGGCACACCGCCGCAATCACTTGTTCGGCATGTATCAGGGTAACGTCGGTATCTACCCGCATCCTGATGAAATCACGCTTCTCGCTATAGTCGGCGTGGTTCTGGCTCATGCCTGCATCCTTCCATTGGGTTGCGATAGAAGGGGTTTTTATAACTCCCGGTGATTTGTGCTGTAAAGAGCACAGGCGACCATCGGTGCATGCTTGAAACCCCCGGCGGATGGGAGTACCGTCTGCGCCTTACAGGGCACCTCTGACATTTGCCGGGCAGGCCTTTTGTCCTACACCTGAAATGCAAGAGTGGCTAGAAGTGAATCCAGTAAGCGGGCCTCGTTTTGCCTGGCCGCCTACCCCAACCTATTTCTGGCGCCGTTTGCCCACATGCAGAAAAACAGTGCAACGCTGCTGATAATCGATGATGACGATGTAGTGCGTGCGAGCCTCGCCGCCTACCTGGAAGACAGCGGCTTCAGCGTCCTGCAGGCAAGCAACGGCCAGCAGGGTCTCCAGGTCTTCGAGCAGGAACAGCCTGATCTGGTGATCTGCGATCTGCGCATGCCGCAAATGGGCGGCCTGGAGCTGATTCGCCAGGTTACCGAGCGTGCCCCCGACCTGCCGGTGATCGTGGTGTCGGGCGCGGGCGTGATGAACGATGCCGTCGAAGCGTTGCGCCTGGGTGCTGCCGACTACCTGATCAAGCCCCTGGAAGACCTGGCAGTGCTGGAGCACTCGGTTCGCCGGGCGTTGGATCGGGCGCATCTGGTACTGGAAAACCAGCGTTACCGCGACAAGCTCGAAACCGCCAACCGTGAGCTGGAGGCCAGCCTGCACCTGCTGCAGGAAGACCAGACTGCCGGGCGCCAGGTGCAGATGAACATGCTGCCGGAGAACCCCTGGAAGGCCGGAGACCTGCGTTTCGAACACCAGATCATTCCGTCTCTGTACCTGTCTGGCGATTTCACCGATTACTTTCGTGTCGACGAGCGACGCGTGGCGTTCTACCTGGCCGATGTGTCCGGCCATGGTGCCTCCTCGGCGTTCGTGACTGTGCTGCTCAAGTTCATGACCACGCGCCTGCTGTTCGAATTCAAGCGCGCCGGCACCTTGCCCGAGTTCAAGCCGTCCGAGGTGCTCGGGCATATCAACCGCGGCCTGATCAATTGCAGGCTGGGCAAGCACGTGACCATGGTGGGCGGCGTGATCGACGAGCATACCGGCCTGATGACCTACAGCATCGGCGGCCATCTGCCGTTGCCGGTGCTGTACACCCCGGACGACACCCGGTACCTCGAAGGGCGCGGCCTGCCGGTGGGGCTGTTCGACGAGGCCACCTACCAGGATCACGTTCTGGAGTTGCCGCCGCAGTTCAGCCTCACATTGCTGTCTGATGGCATTCTGGACCTTTTGCCTGGCGACACACTCAAAGATAAGGAGGCTGCCTTGCCTGAAATCATCAAGGCAGCAGGTGGCAGCCTGGATGGGCTGCGCCAACGATTCGAATTGGCTACGCTTGGGGAGATGCCGGATGATATCGCCCTAATGGTGTTGAGCAGGAACCTTCAATGAGTACTGGAAGAATCCAGTTTGCCGAGCAGAATGGCACCTTTGTTCTGAAGTTCGTCGGTGAAGTGCGTCTGACCCTGTGTTCGGCGCTGGATGCAACGATTGAAAAGATCTTCACGGCGCTGAATTTCTCGGCGATCGTCATCGATCTTACCGAAACCAACAGTATCGACAGCACCACTCTGGGCCTGCTGGCCAAGTTGTCGATCCTGTCGCGGCAGAAGGTCGGCCTGCTGCCCACGGTGGTGACTACCCATGCCGATATCACCCGGCTTCTGCAGTCGATGGGCTTCGATCAGGTGTTCAACATCGTCGATCGTCCAATCCCGTGCCCTGAGTGCCTGACCGATCTGCCGTCCCAGGACCAGAACGAAGAGGTAGTGCGCGCCAAGGTGTTGGAAGCGCACAAGATCCTCATGGGCCTGAACGACTCCAACCGCGAAGCCTTCCACGACCTGGTCAACGCCCTGGAGCGGACCTGATCGATCCTGGCGCCCTGTAGCGGGCGCCGAACTCACCTTTTCATTCAGCCTCGCGGGGAAACTCCGTGGGCGGGGCGCCGTTGGCGTTGAGCTGGAAGATGCGCTCGGGCTGCCCCTGCGCGTTGAAGAACACCTGGCCCAGCCCGGCGCTGTTCCACAGGCGCTCGCCGGCCTTGCTGTGCGCGGGTGTACGCGGCACCACCTGCATCAGGCGGCGCTTGGTGAACCAGTTCAACGGTGATCGTGGGGCGTAGAGCCAGCGATTGAGTCGGTCGAACACATCGAGCAGTCGGCGCGGGAATTCGTTCTTGATGCCGCTGCTGGTGATCTGCCACAGGTGCGGGGCGCCGCGTTTGTGACGAATCATTACCTCGTAAACGAAGGAATAGTGCACGTCGCCCGAGAGGATCACGTAATGCCCTGGCGTGCGCGAGTGACGGAAGATATTCAGGATCACCTGCGCCGCTCCCCGGTGCGCCATCCAGTTCTCGGCGTCCACCAGCAGCGGATAGCCGCACCAGCTGAACACACGCTGGATGGTTTCGATCAGCTTCACGCCAAACAGCGGGGCGGGGGAGACGATGATGGCCGAGGGGTGGTCCAGCAAGGCCTGCTGTAGTTCGCACAGCGCTTCCCAGTCCAGCAGCCCGGAGGGCTTTTGCAGCTTGCTCTCGCTGCGCCAGCGACGTGTGCGGGTATCGAGTACCAGCAGCGCAGGCTGGGTGGGCAGCACGAAGTGCCATTCCTGAAAGCGCAGCAGCTGTTTGATCAGGCCATCTTGCGCAGCGCGGTCGAAATAGCCGTCGTCATCGGCGCTGTGGCTCAGGGCCTGGCAGCTTTGCAGCAGCTCGCCAAACACGTCCGGGTTGTTGCCCCAGCCCTGGCAGAGCATGTAGCCGATCAGCGCGTTGCCGATGATGCGCCGCGAGAAGGCGTGCCCGTAGGCGGTTTCTTCCCATTGGGCCGAGAGGTTCCAGTCGTCGGTGATGTCGTGGTCATCGAAGATCATCAGGCTGGGCAGGTGCGCCAGTACCCGCGCCACGCCATCCAGCCCTTCGACGAAGCCCTTCAGGCAGTGCTGTTCGCGCTGGTAGCGGGCCTGGCGCTGGGTGGTCAGGCCTGATGGCATGGGGGTGTCGACCAAGGTCCAGGGCACAGGCGACCAGACCAGCAGGTACATGGCCATGATCTCGGCCAGGGTTACCAGGTGGTTGTCGGCGTTGCTGCTGGTGAAGATGGGTTTGCGCGTGCCGCCGAAAAAGCGCTCGCGCAGGGTTTCGTTGCTCTCCAGGGCTGGCAGCAGGTCGGCACGGTGATAGTAGCTGGCCGGGTGGCGGTACAGCTCGGCGCTGTTCTGCACCACGGCGCCTTCCAGGTGCTCGTGGTACAGGCCCAGCCGTTCGATCAGCCCGTGGATGGCCCGCAGCATGGGGCCGGCGACATCGTCGGCGTACACCTGGTCGCCGCTCATCATCAGCAGTGCCGGGCGCTCGGCGGGTGCGTGGGGCGCGGCCAGCAGGCGGTCGGCGCACAACAGGCCATCGGCGGCGGGGTGGTGCGGCTTGCGGCACGAGCCATGCAACAACTGGTCGAGGCGCTCGCGTATCACGAAGTTGGGCAGGCGGGCGCCTTCATACAGCAGGTGTGGGGCCCAGGTGGCGATGCCCTGGCCGCCGACCAGCACGTCGTAGTCGATCTGCACGTCGGTGGGCAGTGGGGTGTGCAGCTGGATATCGAGCAGGTGCACGAAGGCGTGCTGGCCGATGGGGATGACCTGACAGCTCAGGGTGTATTCGGTGGAGTGTTGCAGGTGCAGTTCGGGCTGCAACGGCTGTGAGCCGACCAGCCACAGGACCACGCGCGCAGGCTCCAGGCGGCGCAGCAACGGGCCGGCCAGTACCAGGGGCAGCGGGGTGTTTTCGGGCATTGATTACTCGAAGATGGATGGGTGCGCCTTCGGCGCTTCGCCGGCAATGCCGGCTCCTACAGTATCGTGCAGCCCTGTAGGAGTCGGCGTTGCCGGCGAAGAGGTCTGCAAGATCCAGCGTGCAAAACCGTTAATGCTCCGCCTTCACACCTTGCCTGGCAAACCATATTTGTATCAGGCCTTTGCAGCCAACAACGCCTCGAGTTTCTCCTGATCCCGCGCAAATTGGCGGATGCCCTCGGCGAGTTTCTCGGTGGCCATGGCATCTTCGTTGGAGAGCCAGCGGAACTGGCTTTCGTCGAGTGTCAGGCGTGGCTCGCCAGCCTTGCCCGGGGTGAGCTTGCGCGCCAGGGTGCCCTGGTCATCGCTGAGCTGCTGCAGCAACTCAGGGCTGATGGTCAGGCGGTCGCAGCCGGCCAACTGCTCGATCTGGCCGATGTTGCGGAAGCTGGCGCCCATGACCACGGTGTCGTAGCCGTTGGCCTTGTAGTAATCGTAAATACGCGTGACCGACTTCACGCCCGGGTCTTCGGCCCCGACATACTCCTTGCCGGTCGATTTCTTGTACCAGTCGTAGATACGGCCCACGAACGGCGAAATCAGGAACACCCCAGCATCGGCACAGGCAGCCGCCTGGGCGAAGGAAAACAGCAGGGTCAGGTTGGTCTGGATGCCTTCCTTTTCCAGCACCTCGGCGGCGCGGATGCCCTCCCAGGTGGAGGCCAGCTTGATCAGCACGCGGTCGCGGCCGATGCCGGCCTTGTCGTACAACTCGATCAATTGGCGCGCCTTGGACAGCAGGGCAGGTTGGTCGAAGGACAGTCGGGCGTCCACTTCCGTGGAAATACGGCCCGGGATCACCTTGAGAATTCCGCTGCCCACCGATACCGCGAATGCATCGCAGGCAAGGCCCAGGTCGCCCTTGCTGTGCTTGAGCGCGTCATCGAGCAGCTCGGCATAGCCGGGCATGGCGGCGGCCTTGAGCAACAGGGACGGGTTGGTGGTGGCGTCGACCGGCTTGAGCCGGCTGATCGCATCGATATCGCCGGTGTCGGCGACGACCGTGGTGAACTGCTTGAGTTGTTCCAGCTTGGAAGTCATGAGCGTGCTCTGTCCTGTGCGGTTGGACGACATTACCCGAGCGCTGCCGGCCGCTCAAGGGCTGTGCGGCAGGCTATCGGGGGAGGGTAACGATTGGAGTGTCCAGCCGCGCGCAGGTTCCTAGCGTCCTTCCAGCAGCAGCCCCGCCTGGTCGAGCAGGCCCAGGGGGTCGGTGCTCTTGTGGATGTCCACCGACAGCAGCTGGCGGAACTTGCGAGCGCCGGGGAAGCCCTGGCCCAGGCCGAGGATATGCCGGGTGACATGGTGCATGGCGCCGCCGTTCTGCAGGTGCTGGGCGATGTACGGGCGCAGCCTGGCCAGCGCTTCGCTGCGGCTGATCGCCGGGGCGTCGCTGCCGAACAGCTGCTGGTCGACTTCGGCCAGTACATAAGGGTTGTGGTACGCCTCGCGGCCGAGCATCACGCCGTCGAAGGTCTGCAGGTGCTGCTGGCATTCGGCGAGGGTCTTGATGCCGCCATTGAGAATGAACTCCAGGTCCGGGAAGTCGGCCTTGAGCTGCGCGGCGACGTCATAGCGCAGTGGCGGGATCTCGCGGTTCTCCTTGGGCGAGAGGCCCTCGAGGATGGCGATGCGCGCGTGTACGGTGAAGCTGCGGCAGCCTGCGTCGCGTACCTGGCCGACGAAGTCGCAGAGTTCGGCGTAGCTGTCGCGGCCGTTGATGCCGATGCGGTGCTTGACCGTGACCGGGATCTGCACTGCGTCGAGCATGGCCTTGACACAATCGCCCACCAACCCCGGATGGCCCATCAGGCAGGCGCCGATCATGTTGTTCTGCACGCGGTCGCTGGGGCAGCCGACGTTGAGGTTCACTTCGTTGTAGCCGGCGTTTTGCGCGAGTACGGCGCAGGCGGCCAAGTCCGCCGGCACGCTGCCACCCAGTTGCAGGGCCAGCGGGTACTCGGCTTCGTCATGGCGCAGAAAACGCTCGGCGTCGCCATGCAGCAGGGCGCCGGTGGTGACCATTTCGGTGTAGAGCAAGGCATTGCGCGACAGCAGGCGCAGGAAGAAGCGACAGTGGCGGTCGGTCCAGTCCATCATGGGTGCAACGCTGAACCGGCGGGACAACGCAGGGCTTGAATTTACTGGTCTGGAGTGGGTGTTCTGTACCATTTTGCTCTACGTGTGTTCGGCATGTTTTCGGGTGTTTTCGGGCGTTTTTTGAATGTCGGTGGTACGGTGTACCACTTCAAAACTGACGCGTACCACTTTCGATATGGCGACTATCAGGGCAAGAAAACTGGCGGATGGGACGATGAGCTACACGGCTCAGATCCGCATCAAGCGCTACGGAGTGCAAGTCTACCAAGAGAGTCAGACCTTCGCCCGAAAACAGTCGGCTCAGGCCTAGGCGCGAAAGCGCGGTGCGGAGCTGGATGAGTCTGGCGCACTTGGGCAGGCGAACCGAAAGGGCGTCATGGTCAAAGACATGATCACCCGCTACCTGAATGAAATGGAGAAGCTCGGCCGATAACGTTCCATGTAGCCAGCACCGTAGCGCCAGCCATCGGAACATCCAGCCTAGTCGCAGCGTTGATTGAGCAATACGACAAAGTCGACAAAAAGCTACTGGGGCTATAGCTGCCGGTCAGGCCGCGGGCATTGTGTATGACGCTACGGACTTTGTCTTAGTAAGCCAACTTCCGACTAGTGCGCAGTCCGCCACTCACCAGACGCATAACGCCCCGCACTGACGGGGCGTTTTCTGCCATCGGCGTGGTTCATGGAGGAGCGCGCGCCCGACTTGACCCGGCGTACGCTCAACGCATTGTCACCGTTACCGACGATGGCGACCAAGGATTGATTGCGCTGAAGGCGTGCCAGGCGCACGGCCGAGCTATTGGTCCGTAACTCGTCTTCAGCTTTGTGGGGGCAGGTCATAGAATTTTTTCTTGATAAGACCTTTGAAAGACATGCTTTTAAGCGTATCCATGATCTTGTCGACAGCGCCCCCATCACCATAAGGATTTTCCGCAAGCTTGAGGGTTCGCTGGAAGTCGGGACTGTAAATGGTATTGATGGCAAGTCCGATCTCTGCGGCGCTTGGCTCGCAATCAATAATGCTCGATGCTTTAAGCCTGCCTTTCTGTCTGTCACCAATATTTACTGTGGCTTTCTTGAAAGATGGCACTTCGAGTAGTCCGCTGGACGAGTTTCCGATAACGCCGTCAACTTCTGAAACACAAGAAAAATATCGTACTTGGCCGAGCGAAGTAAATACGCAGGAATTTGCATTTGACCGAACAAAGTCTTCTATCATCGTAAATAGAATTCGACTATCAGTGTCGGCGTTCGGCATGGTAAATATAAGCTGTGTATCGCTTAGCTTTGAAAGGGCGGATAATAGTTCTTTCATCTGCTGCGAAGAAGTTGAATCCTCAAGCGTAACAGGGTGGAAAGTGATTAGGAGGTTTCTTTTTTTGAAGGTAAAGCCTAAATCATGCTCAAGCTGGTTTCTTGTTAATAGTTTAATTCTACGTATCGCGTCCACACCAAGACCGCCTACATTGAATGTGTGCTTTGGGTCTTCGCCTAGTTGAATTACTCTATTTCTATATTCTTCATTGGCAACAAAATGGAGTTGGGAGAATTTGGTAATAGAGTGCCGAATGCCCTCGTCCATCGCCCCTTCCGTTACCTCACCGCCGTGAAGGTGAGCAATTGGGATTCTCGCAAGCATAGCTGAAACGGAGGCTGACAGTATTTCGAATCTGTCTCCGAGAACTACCACTAAATCAGGTTTTAATTTCTCATAAGCTTCCGAGAACCCAGTGATACCCAATGCCGTGGATCGAGCAATATCGCGTGAGGTGTCTCCAACAAGCTCGATATCAACTGTGCAATCTATAGTGATCCCATCGGCTTCAATTTCTTTATAGGTATAACCAAATAGTTCGGATAGGTGAGTTCCAGTTGCTATTAGTTGAAGTTCAAACTCGCTCGAGTTGTCGATTGCTTTTATCAAGTGTCGCAGCAACCCATACTCCGCACGAGTGCCAGTTACTACGCAGATTTTACGTTTAAAAATTGGCATTAGAATTCGATAATCTCATCTGGTAGAAAATTTCTATTGGCCTTTCTCGACAGGGCTTCTTCAAAGCGCATCGGGCTAATTCCGATACCTGGCCTCTTGACGGTTAGGTTTTGCTCTGTGAAATATTCACCTTCTTTGATCGCGCACGCTGCGACCAGAGATTTTCTAGCGACAGAAATGTTTTTCTGTTCGCTAAGCGTTACTCTCTTCACACCATCGCCCAGTGCTTTCTCTATATTTCGGATAGACGCGATCATTTGCTTCAGTTCTTCCGGTTCCAAACTGGCAGGATGATCTGGCCCTTGCATAGTACGGTCTAGCGTAAAATGCTTTTCAATGATGCTGGCACCTAAAGCGACGGCCGCAATAGGGACCTCAATGCCCATGGTGTGATCGGAATACCCAACGTTTACTCCAAAGGCCCTGCGGATAGTATGCATGACGTTCAAGTTGACTTCTGAAATAGGAGCAGGGTATTCAGTGGTGCAGTGCAGAACCGTGATGTCCGATAGGTTGGTCCCGTTTTTTTCTAATACCTCTATCGCATTTTCAATTTCACCAATCGTCGACATGCCGGTCGACAAAATTATTGGCTTTTTGTAGCCTGCAACTACCTTGAGGTATGGGAGGTTGGTTATCTCGCCTGATGGTATTTTGAACAATGGGGTTCCCAGGCTGTTGAGAAAATCTAAGCTGGCTATATCAAAGCCTGTGGAAAGAAATTTGGTTCCGCATTTTTCAGCGTGCTCTATTAGCATGCTGTGATCTTCACGTTTAAGTTCTAAGCGCCTAATCATCTCTTGTTGCGTTTCTTTGATGCCAGTATTTTTAATTTGATAGTCAGCTTGTTTCGCTTCGCTTGTAACGAGTTCACTGGCAGTGAATGTTTGGAATTTTACATAGTCAGCGCCGGCGTCGGCTGCAACTTCAATTAAGCGCTTGGCGATATTCATATCGCCATTATGATTGACGCCGGCCTCGGCTATCACTATTGTGTGGTTCATAACTAATGTCCGCCAGTTTTGATTAAATGATGTTTTTGTTTTGTAGTCTTGAATCAAAGTACGCATCCAAACGATCCATTGATTCTTTTGGGAAGTTTAGGGCGGTATCAAAGATGAAGGCATCTGTCAGGTTAGGGTTGTTTTTTGTATACAGGTCATCCCACTGGCAAATCCATACATCCAGATGAGAAACTAACTTTATTAAGTCTTTTTGTTGCTCTGGAGGCATAAGGTGGCAATGGGAAAGAATAAGGTTTAGGGTTGCTTCATTATTGGCTTTGATTATTTTTGCATACAAGAAGGTCTTGCCATTTTTTTGATAATTCTGGTATGCCTCGTACCCTCTCATTAAAAGTGTGTTTAGCATGCCGATAAAATGGATTTCGGAGATTGTAGTGGTCACGATAGGGCTCGTTTCGATGTGTTAAGATGTTTTCTTTTTGGGGGAGCGCAGGGCGAACTCGTACCCGTGAAGCATTATTCTTGGTGGGAATAAATCAGTATGGGTCGCTCTGATAATTCGCTCAAGTTCAAGTGCTGACACTCCAATGTCTATGGTTGAGAGTCTATCTAGCTCCTTCATGCGGCGAGCCTCCCCTCTCCATTTTTCATTCCCTGATTTAATCAATGAGCTTTTTATGTAGCTATCGCCCAGCGTCCCTATGCCCCCTACCGTGTCAAGAAACAAGTCCAGCAATTTTAAATGAGTACGTTCGAGAAGGGAGTCAACTGTGTCGCCCGCGACAATTGGAAATCGGCGACATTCAATTATGCTGCCATCATCTACTTTCTCACTCATAAGATGGGCTGTAACTCCATACTCCTTCGCGTTTTCGTACAGCGCGAAGTTAAGGCATCCACTGCCTGGATATTCTGCTGAGCCCGGGTGAAAATTTATCGCCGCTATCTTGGCCCTCTCCAATATCCTTTTAGGAAGTACAAACAAACTTCTAAAGCAGAATATGTAGTCGCCTGTCCACCGATCTATATCTTCAGGTAAGGATTCACCTCTGCCATTTGACTTAACAGTAGTTACCTCAAAATCTAGACGATTTAAAAAGTTTATAGCTTTGTCAGTGGCGTCGCATTTGCTTCTTCCAAAAAAAAGAACTTTTACTTTTTCTTTATTTTCGTTATGTGAAGAAGGAGTCGCGTCATCTAAAGAGGTCATTCCCGTTTTCCTTGCAAAAATATGCTTGCGCTTTAACAGTAATCATGTAGAGGATAACATGGCCTATGCCTACTTTACCCACCCCCCGCAGGTGAATCGAGGCGCGGCCATGAAGCCTGTCAGGAAAATTAAATTGCGCCGCAGCCTGCGATGGCTTGGGCCCGGGTTGATCACCGGCGCTGCCGACGACGATCCGAGCGGTATCGCCACCTATTCGCAAGCCGGCGCACAGTTTGGCTTCTCCATGCTGTGGGCCGTGGTGAGCATGCTGCTGGTGGCCAATACGCTGAACCTGGCGGACATCGCAGCCATGGCCGAGGCCCTTCGCTTGCTGGTGGGCGGGTCGGCGCATATCTATGCCGTCACGTTCGGCCTGCTGTGCCTGGTGCTGCAGGTGTTCATGCCGTACCGCGCCTACGTCAGCTGGCTCAAATGGCTGACCCTGGCGCTGCTGTCGTACGTGGCGGTGGCGTTCATGGTGCACGTGGACTGGAGCGCGGTAGCGCGGGGTATCGTGTTCCCCGATATCGCATTCAACCATGACACCCTGCTGATGGTGGTGGCGGTACTGGGTACCACCATCAGCCCCTACCTGTTCTTCTGGCAGGCCGAGCAGGAAATGGAAGACGCCACCACGGGCCAGCAGGTGCCGGCAAGGCGCGAGGTGCGCCGGCACCTGCTGCGCATCCGGGTCGATACGGTGCCGTGGCCGAAGCGGTGGGGTGATCCTGTGCTTCACGCCCACCGACCCTGTGAAGGAGCTGTTCTGGTCGGCAGTGCTCAACGGCGTGATCGCCGTGCCCATCATGGTGGTCATGATGCTGCTGGCATCGCGGCCGCAAACGATGGGCGAGCACGTGATCACGCCGCGGTTGCGCTGGCTTGGGTGGATTGCCACCGGGGTCATGGCCATCACCGTGGCCTGCATGCTGGTGACGCTGTAGAGCAGGTGCCTAGCTCGCCCACTTCGAGCTGCGAATCACCGCACAGAAATTCCCGGGCTTGAAGGCGGGGTCCTTGTCGGCCAGCACATCCGCCTTGACGTTGCCGAAGGTGGTCTGCGGCTTGTGGCGGATGCCGTCGTAGAAGGCCTGGATGATGTCTTCCTTGAAGTGCTCGCCCCGCGGGTGGGCGCTGACGATGGCTTCGCGCTCGGCAGCGCCGTACTGGCCGTGGGTCAGCCCCAGCACGTCCATCTCGACCCCTGCCGTCACCAGCGCCACCACCGGGTGCATGTGCTCGGGTATGCCTGGGGTGGTGTGCAGAGCGATGGCGGTCCATACCGTATCGATGTCCTGCTGGGCGATGCCGTGGCCGCACAGGAAGTCGCGTGCGGCATTGGCGCCATCCACTTCGAAACGCTCGCAGGCGCTGCTGTGCTGATGGGTCAGGCCCATGTCGTGGAACATGCAGCCGCAGTACAGCAGCTCGGCGTCGAACTTCAGGCCGCGCTTCTGGCCCGCCAGGGCGGCGAAGTAGAACACGCGGCTGGAATGGTGGAACAGCAGGGGCGAGGCCGTATCGCGTACCACCTCGGTGATTTCGCGGGCGAGCTGGCTGTCGGGGATCTTGATGCCGTGGATGTCGAGTGTCATGGGGCAGGCTCCGGGTTGCGGTTCGCCTCCATTGTCAGCCTCGACACTGCTGTCCTCAAATGGCGTGATACGCCATATACTGCCATTTCACGTGAAATCACGACGCCTTGAGGTTCGCCCCTTAGCCATGACCAGAACCATTGCCGTACTCGCGCTGCCCGGTGTTCAACTGCTCGATGTGTCGGGCCCGCTGGATGTGTTCGCCCAGGCCAATGTCGAGGCGGGTCGGCAGGTCTACACGTTGCAGGTGGTGGCGTGCGAGCCAGGGCCCATTCACAGCTCGTCCGGTGCGCGGCTGTTGCCCGACCTGGTGGCAGGTGAGCCCGGGCAGTGCTTCGACACCTTGCTGGTGGCCGGGGCGCCGGATGCGGCGCGGATGCAACTGAACAACACGCTGCTGGCCTGGATCCGCGATTGCGCGGGCCAGTCGCGCCGCTTCGGCTCGGTGTGCACCGGCGCCTTCGCGCTGGCGGCCAGCGGGTTGCTGGATGGGCGGCGGGTGACCACGCACTGGGCCGCGGCACAGGCCCTGGCACAGCGTTACCCGAGCCTGAGCGTGGAAGAGGATGCGCTGTATGTGCGCGACGGCAAGCTGCGCACAGCCGCCGGGGTCACTGCCGGGCTGGACCTGGCGCTGATGCTGGTGGAGGAAGACCTGGGCCGTGAAATCGCGCTGCGGGTAGCGGCGCAACTGGTGATGTTCTTCAAGCGCCCGGGCGGGCAGTTGCAGTTCAGCCGCAAGGGCGAGGCGCAGCCAGCCGGGCGTTCGGTGTTGCAGCAAGTGCAGCGCTGGGTGGCCGCCAACCCGCAGCTGGCGCTGACAGTCGAGGCACTGGCCGAACATGCCGGCCTCAGCCCCCGGCATTTTGCCCGGCTGTTTCATGCCGAGGTGGGCGTCACGCCCGCAGCCTGGGTGGAGTCGGCGCGGGTGGCCGCTGCACGCGCCCTGCTGGAGGCCGGTGGTGATGCGCCCAAGCAGGTCGCCGCCAAATGCGGCTTCGCCAACGCCGACACCTTGCGCCGCGCGTTCTTCAAGCACGTGGGGGTGACACCTGCCGAGTACCGCAAGCGTTACGGGCACGGCGGGGCGTAGCAACGCTCAGTCGTGCTCCTGGCCCAGGTAGAGCAGCTCGCTTTCGAACAGGTTCTCCAGCATCTCACGCGTCAGCGGCTCCACCAGCGTGCCTGCATGGTGGGTGATGCGCAGGCTGGCGCCGGCCTGCTCCAGCGCATCGATGATTGCCAGCAGCGTTTGCTGCTGCGTCACCGTGCCTTGCTCGCTGGGCACCTCCAGGGCGAAGTCCGTGGTATCGAACAGCACGACCGGCGTTTGCGTGCCCACCTTGCGCATCAGCTCGCCGATGCTGTCGGCAGACCACTGGCGCAGCAGCTTGACGATCCCTGGCTTGTGGTCGGCGGCGGTGACGGCGATGGCGTATCGGGACATGGGGGCTCGCTTGAGTCGTGCAATAAAGGGCCGGCAAGGTGAATGCAAATAATGGCAAAAAGCCTTGAACCGATGACGGGTGCGGCGGTCCGACCTCAGGCCTGCTACCCTGTGGCCTTCACATTTCTCGTTTTGCCATAGGAACAGCGGGGCTATCAGATCACTGCACGTCGAAGCGTGCCAGCAATTCAAGGAGCTATTTCGTGGGAAGAACCCCCTCCAACGACACACCCGGGCATTCTCAGCCGCCGACCGTCGACGGCATTCCAGCTCCCAGCGGTGAAGTAAACCTGATCGATACCGACTACGTCGTCGGCCAGGACAATTTCAAGGGCGAGTTTTCCTTCTCGCTGGACATCCACGGCAAGGTGTTCCTCATCTCTGCCGCCACCATCTTCCTGTTCGTCATCCTCACCCTGGCCTTGCAGAACGAAGTCGAGCCGGTGTTCAGCGCCATGCGCAGCTGGTTGACCGCCAACCTGGCGTGGTTCTTCATGAGCACCGCGAACATCTTCGTACTGCTGTGCCTGGGCCTGATCGTCTCGCCGTTGGGCAAGGTGCGCCTGGGCGGGCGCGAAGCGGTGCCGGACCATTCCTATGTGGGCTGGTTCTCGATGCTGTTCGCCGCCGGCATGGGTATCGGCCTGATGTTCTATGGCGTGGCCGAACCGATGTCGCATTTCTCGGCCGCCATGGGCGGGGTCACCCTCGACGCCAACGGCGTGCGTACCGACTGGGCGCCGCTGGGCGGTGCAGGCGGTGATGCCAAGGTGGCGGCCGACATGGCGATGGCGGCCACCATCTATCACTGGGGCCTGCACCCGTGGGCGATCTACGCGATCGTTGCGTTGTCGCTGGCGCTGTTCACCTACAACAAGGGCTTGCCGCTGTCGATCCGCTCGGTGTTCTACCCGTTGCTGGGTGAGCGCGTGTGGGGCTGGCCGGGGCATGTGATCGATATCCTGGCGGTGTTCGCCACGCTGTTCGGCCTGGCCACTTCCCTCGGGATCGGTGCCGAGCAGGCGGCAGCCGGGCTCGAATACCTGTTCGCGATCCCCTCGACCAATGTCAGCAAGGTGCTGCTGATCATCGGCATCAGCATCATCGCACTGGGCTCGGTGCTGGCCGGCATGGACAAGGGCGTGAAGATGCTGTCCCAGGTGAACATGGGCCTGGCGTTGCTGCTGCTGGTGTTCATCATCGTGGTCGGGCCGACCCTGGCGATCTTCACCGGCTTCTTCAGAAACCTTACGGCGTACATCGAGTACCTGCCGGCGTTGTCCAACCCGGTAGGGCGCGAGGATGCCGAGTTCACCCAGGGCTGGACTGCCTTCTACTGGGCGTGGTGGATCAGCTGGTCGCCGTTCGTGGGCATGTTCATCGCCCGTGTCAGCCGTGGCCGCACGGTGCGCGAGTTTCTCATCGCCGTGTTGCTGGTGCCCTCGCTGGTATCGGTACTGTGGATGACCACTTTCGGCGGCACCGCCATCGATCAGACCGTGAACCAGCACTTTGCCGGCGTGACCGATGCGGTGCTGGAGCTCAAGCTGTTCGCGATGCTCAGCGGCCTGCCGCTCAAGGAGATCACCTCGTTCATCGGCATCGTGCTGGTGGCGGTGTTCTTCATCACCTCGTCCGACTCCGGCTCGCTGGTGATCGATACCATCACCGCCGGTGGCAAGGTGGATGCACCGGTGCCGCAGCGGGTGTTCTGGGCGGTGATGCAGGGCGTGATCGCGATTGCGCTTTTGCTCGGTGGCGGCTTGATTGCGCTGCAGGCGATGGCGGTGTCGACCGGCCTGCCGTTCGCCATCGTGTTGCTGCTCGGCTGTGTGTCGCTGGTCAAGGGACTGATGTCGGAGCCGCGCGGTTAAAGCCCGCCCGGCGCAGCAACTTTATTGTGGGGGCGTAGCAGCCGGCCTTGCCGGCGATGGCGTGCATGGCGCCCCTGGCCCGGCGTAGCCGGGCATCGCCAGCAAGGCTGGCTTCTGCACAAAGCCAGTTTGCTGGCGTTCAATCCCACAGCCGCCCGATTTCCATTCCCGCTTCGAACCGATGTGCCACCTGGGCCTGCAACAGCTCGGCCGTGGCCAACGCATCGGTCAGGGCATGGTGCGCGTGATAGGGCGGCAGGTGATAGCGCGCGCGGCTGTCGGCCAGGCGTATCGAGGCTGGCGGCCGGCGCAGCAGGCGGTCCCGCCAACTGCGTTTGCCACGGTGCAGCAGTGCTTCCAGCTGCATGGTGTCGATCACCGGAAACTCCAACCCCTCACCCAGGTGCCGTCGCACCGCATTGTCGAGAAACCCGCGTTCCAGGTTGCGGTAATGCACCACCATCACATGCCCGGCCATGGCTCCCAGCAACGCGTTGAGCACATGGGGCAGGGTGGGCGCATGGCGGATGTCGCTGTGGGTGATGTGGTGGAAGGTCACCGACTCGTCGCTCAGTTCGGTGCGCGGTTTCACCACCCAGTAGCGCGCCTCGGCGCAGCGGATGCGCTGCAGGGTGAAGGGCATCAGGCCAATGCTGACAATGGCATCCTTCTGCGCATCCAGCCCGGTGGTTTCCACATCCAGCGCCAGCAACGGCACCTGCTCCAGGGGAGTGCCAGCCGGCACCACGCCGGCGGCGTAGAAGTTCTTCAGCAGCGGGTTGCGCGCCTGGGCTGCCAATGCCTGAAAGCGCGTTGCCCAGTCGATACGGTCGATACCACGCGGCTTCATCGCGAGTGCCGCACGATGCCAGGGTAGCGAAAGCGCAGGAACTTCTGCGCATGGCTCAGCACCTGGAACGCTTCCTTGAGGTTGTGTCGCTCGCTGCTGGAGAAGCGCTCGGGCTCGATGTAGTTGTCCGGCTGCTGGCCGTTTTCGAGGGCGTCCACTTGGTGCCGAATGCGCACCATCGACAGGAACTCCAGCGCATAACGCAGGTGCTCGATGGCCGCCGGCTGCATCAGCTTGGTGGCGCTGATGGCTTCCAGGCGCTCGACCGAGTTCTGCGCGGTGCTGGCGCAGGCCAGGGCATGCACGCGAATCAGGTCGGTGAGCGGTGCGGTGCCGCGGCCCTTGAGGTTGATGATCTGTTTCTGGCGGCCGTCGGTTTCCATCACGAAGGTGCGGAAGAACCCCAGCGGCGGCGTACGGTTCAGTGCATTGCGCGCCATGGCGGTAAGAAAGGCGGGGCTGGCGCTGGACTTCTGCGCGCACAGGATCTTGAGGGTTTCCACCAGTTCCAGCTGGCCATACACCCCGTCGAGGTCGAAGAAGATGCTGCTGTTGAGCAGGGTGGCCGCGTTGGGTTTGTCGATCCACTGGGTGAAGTAGCCCTTCCATACCCGCAGCGGCTGGCGCCACTGGTCGTTGGTGGCCATGATCCCGCCCTTGCAGTAGCTGTAGCCGCACGCGGCCAGGCCGTCGCTGACGAAGGTGGCGAGTTTGAGGAAGTAGGCGTCGTGCTGCACCGGGTCGAAGCTGTCGTCCAGCACCAGGGCGTTGTCCTGGTCGGTGACCAGCAACTGTTCGTCCCGCGCCATCGAGCCCAGCGCCATGAAGCAGTACGGCACGGGCGGCGGGCCCAGGTCGCGTTCGGCCAGTTCCAGCAGGCGCTGGGTGAAGGCGCGCCCGATGCCGGAAATCGCGCTGCCGATCATGTGCGCGGTGGCGCCATCGCGCACCATGCGCACATAGGTGCCGCGCAGGTCGCGCAGCAGCGAGCGCAGGCCGGCCACGCTGTTCTGGTTGGAGATGCTGTTGACCAGGTGCAGGCTGCTCTGGGACTCGTGGCGGATGATGTCCGACAGGTTGATCAGCCCCAGCGTGCGGCCCTTGTGCACCACCGGCAGGTGGTGAATGTTGCGCCGCAGCATGCACAGCATGGCTTCAAACACCGAGTCGTTGGCCTGGATCACCACCGGATCGCTCGACATCACCGTGCTGATGGGCAGGCTGCTGCTGAGGTCGGCGGCCAGCACGCGGGTGCGCAGGTCTCGGTCGGTGACCAGCCCCAGCAGTTTGTCGGGGGCATCCGGTACCGGTTCGACCACTGCCACGCACGACACGCTTTCGGCGGCCATCAGGCGCGCCGCGTCCAGAATCGAAGTGTCCTGGCTCACCCACACCAGGCTGCGCGAGAGCAGGGTGCGTGCCTTGAGCTGGATCAGCTCGCTGGCGCGGCCCTGGCCTTCGACAGCGGATTTGAGACGCGAATGCCCTTCGGCCTCCACGAACTCGGCAAAGCTGTCGTGCTGCTCGCACAGTTCGGCAAACAGGTCTGCCGGAATGAAGTAGATCAGGCTGTCTTCCAGCGCCTTGGCCGGAAAGCGCACCTTGTTGCTGCGCAGCAACCCGGCCTGGCCGAAGATGTCGCCTTCGCCCAGGCGGTTGTAGAGCTCGCCGTTGCGCCGGTAGATCTCCACCGCACCGCTGCGCACGTAGTGCAGGTCCTGGATGCTGGCGCCTGCTTCCAGGATGGTGCTACCGGCCTTGAAATAGCTCACCTGGATTCGTGGCGCAATGCCGTTGAGGGTTTCTTCGGGCAGGGCGTCGAAAGGGGCGAAACGGTGGAGGTGATCGCGAACCTCCAGAAGCTCGATCTGCATGCAACCTCGCTGAATGTGGGCGTGAAGTGGACCGGGGCTCAGGGCCGCATCAACGGCTCGACGCCGATCCAGGATTTTTTCGGGTGGTGGCACAGTTGCAGTGGCGCCACAGTAACCGACTGCCCGTCGATTTCCAACGTGCCCAGGTTGATCGTCCACTTGGCGTCGGCGTTGAAGTCCGGGGTGTTGAACGCGACGTAGACCGAGCCATAGCGGCTGTTGTTGGTGAGCTTGGGAATGCGCCGGTGCACCTCGTCACTGTTGATGTCGAACGGCGAGGGGCGCACGTAGTCCTTGCCCGAAAGCGGGAAGTCGTTGTTCAGCGCGCCCAGGTAAAGGTCCGGGCGGGCCGCCAGGCGCTGGCCATTCTCGAAGGTCAGGTAGGCCTTGCGGCTGTCGTACAGCATGGGGATGGGCGCTTCGCCCGACCCTGGCTTGAGAGGCTGCTGGCGATTCTTGTTGAAGCCGATCACCTGCACGTAGAACTCGCGCTGTGGCGAGCCATGGGGCACGCTGAAGTAACCCTGCGTGTAGGGTCGATCTCTCCACATCAGCGCATGGTCGTAGAGGTAGGTGTACAGGTAGAAAGTCTTGACCCCGTGCGCGGTCGGCACCTCGAACACCTGGCGCGACTCGCACAGGTCGGCATAGGCCGGGCGCTCTCGCGGGTAGGGCACGCAGGCGACGAGCAGGGCGCTCAGGGCAAGGGCAAGAGGAAAGCGGTGGAACAGAACGTGCAACATGCCGGGCCTCCCTGGCTCGATAGCGCTGCGCAAGCAGTCAACGTGTAGTGTCGACGCCCTGTACTTGTCGAGGTTTTATCAGGCTTTGCGCCGGAATTCCGAACATTTCGTGCAACCGCCATATCATCGGCAGCGTCAGCGCTCTCGTTCCATTGAGTACTTCGTAGACCCGGTTCTTCCGGCCGATTGCTGGTACCAGGTCGGCGGCGCTCAGGCCGGACTGCTCCATTCTGAAGCGAATAGCCTCGATGGGGTCGGGCAGGTCGAGCGGAAACTGCTTGGTCTCATACGCCTCTATCAGCGTGACCATGACATCGAAGTAATCACCTTCGGGCGTGCCGGGTTCCGGCTCGTTGTCGAACAGCTCGGACACTGCGTTCAACGCGGCCTTGTAGTCCTGCTCGGTATGAATTGGGTGAATGTTCACAGGATCACTCCATCTCAACGGTGTCGGCGTCAATGCCATCGTATTGTTCGTGAGTACCGACAAACTTGATGTAGATGGCTTCGAAGCGATAGGCCACGGCAGCCACGATCCGATAGTCATTGCCTTTGATATTGAACACCACTCTGCGACTTTTGAGGATGCTGGCATTGCCGAACTGCGCCTTGATATCCGCAGGCGTGGACCATCTTGCCTGCCTGGCTTCGTCAATCCATGAGAGCAAGGGTTGCTTGGATGCAGGATGCTTCTCGGAAAATGCTTTCAGGTGACTGATGGCAATGATTCTCATAAGGCCCCATTCTGGTCCCAAGGTGGGACTTTTTCAAGCGCGACTTCCAGTTGTTCGTCGCTTGATGACGTCAGACGTTGCCCTCTGGACCACGAGCAACGCCTGAGTGTTATCGGCGAATGGCCAATGTTCAATTACCAGAGTGCAACGGTGTACGACAGGATCAGCCGGTTCTCGTCCAGGTCGTTGCCGAAATGCGTGGAGCGTACCGTGGCGTTGCGCCACTTCACGCCGACGTTTTTCAGTGGGCCGCTTTGCACCACGTAGCCGATATCGGTGTCGCGCTCCCACTCCTTGCCATCGGGCCGCCCCGCACCCAGGTCGATGCCGTCGCCGCGCAGGTAGCGGGTCATGAAGGTCAGCCCCGGCAGGCCCACGCTGGCGAAGTTGAAGTCGTAGCGGGCCTGCCACGAGGTTTCGTCCTTGTTGGCGAAGTCGCCGATCTGCACGAAGTTCACCAGGTAGGCATCGGCGCCGTTGAGGTAGGCAAAGCCGGTGTCGCCGCGCATGCGCTGGTAGCCCACACCGAAGGCGTGGCCCTGTATGCCGTAGGTGAACATCGCCCCCAGCGCCTTGTTGTCGACGTTGCTGGCGCCGTCATCGCTGGAGCGGGCGAACCGGATATCGCTTTTGAGCGACTGCCCCTCGCCCAACGCCCAGGTGTGGTTCAGGCCCACGAAGTGCTGGCGGTAGAGGTTGTCGAGCGCACCGTAGCTGTAGCTGGTGCTCAGGCTGTCGGTCCACTTGTAGCTCAGGCTGGCGAAGTCGAAGCGATCGCTGTCGCTGCGCCGGGCCACGATGTTTTTTGCCGCGCCCGTGGTCACGCCCATGTCCTCGTAGTCGGTGGAGTCGCGCTGGTTGACCTGGCGCAGCCGGCCGATGTCGAGGTTCAGGTTCTCCAGCTCCTGCACGTTCAACTGCCCGCCGGAAAAGGTCTGCGGCAACAGGCGCGAGTCGTTGGGCATCAGCACCGGCAGCCTGGGTATCAGGGTGCCGACCTTCAACACGCTGTGACTGGCGCGCACCTTGGCGGTCAGGCCCAGCTCGCTGTACTCGCCCTGGGCACGGCGCGGTGCCTCGCGGTCACGCTGCAGCAGGCCGCTACCACTGCGTTCGGGGCTGGAATCGAGCTTGAGCCCGAGCAGGCCGATGGCGTCCACCCCAACGCCCAGGGTGCCCTCGGTAAAGCCGGACTCGTAGCGCAGCACAAAGCCCTGGGCCCATTCCTCGGCCTTGGACTGCGGGGCCTCGTGCTGGCGAAAGTCGCGGTTGAAGTAGAAGTTGCGCAGTTCCACGCTGGCCTTGCTGTCATCGACAAAGGCCGCGTTGGCCGTGCTGCAAACGCCGGCGAGTGTTGCCGTGGCCAGCAGGCCAAGGCTGAACGGTGGGAAAGTGCGGTGCATGGTAAATCCTCTTTTTTGTTTTTATGAGGTGCAGCGATGCCCGCACGAGCCGCCGTAGCGGCCCGTGACAGGGGTTGCAGTGGTTCAGTGGCTGACGGCGGTGGCGGCGCCCAGGCCAGTCTGTGCGCGCACGAACTGGTCGTCGAAGGCGGCACGTTCGCGGGCTGCGCGGGCGCTGCGGTCGAGCCTGGACACAATCACCGTGACCAGGAACGCCAGCGGCATGGAAAACAGTGCCGGATGGTCATAGGGGTAGATCGCCTGGGCGTTGCCCAGCACCGACACCCACACCGCCGGCGACAGGATCACCAGCCCCAGCGCGGTGATCAGCCCGGCAAAGCCGCCGGCCAGCGCGCCGCGGGTGGTCAGGCCTTTCCAGTACATGGCCATGATCAGCACCGGGAAGTTGGTGGAGGCGGCGATACCGAAGGTCAGGCCCACCAGGAAGGCCACGTTCTGCTTCTCGAACAGGATGCCCAGCAGAATCGCGATGATGCCCAGGCCGACGGTGGCGATACGGGTCACGCGCATCTCGTCCTTTTCGCTGGCGGTGCCCTTTTTCCACACGGTGGCGTAGAGGTCATGGGAGATGGCCGACGCACCGGCCAGTGCCAGGCCCGACACCACCGCAAGAATGGTGGCGAAGGCCACCGCCGACAGGAAGCCCAGGAACAGGTTGCCGCCCACTGCCTTTGCAAGGTGCATGGCGACCATGTTGCCGCCACCGATCAGCGCGCCCTTGAGGTCGCCGTCCACGTAGAACTGCGGGTCGGTGCCGACGATGACGATGGCCGCGTAGCCCAGCACCATCACCACCAGAAAGAAGAAACCGATGAAGCCGGTGGCGTAGAACACCGACTTGCGTGCTTCCTTGGCGTTGGGCACGGTGAAAAAGCGCATCAGGATATGCGGCAGCCCGGCGATGCCGAACACCAGCCCCAGCGACAGCGACGCGGCGTTGATCGGGTCGGCCAGCATCGAGCCGGGGCCCATGATGCTCCAGCCTGTGCTGTGTACGTTCACTGCGCGACTGGCCAGGGTTTCCAGGCTGAAGCCGAACTCGGCCATGGCCAGCAGCGCCAGGGTGGTGCCACCGGCCAGCAACAGCACGGCCTTGATGATCTGCACCCAGGTGGTGGCGATCATGCCGCCGAAGATCACGTACACCAGCATCAGGGCGCCCACCACCATCACTGCGGTGCTGTAGTCCAGGCCGAACAGCAGCTTGATCAGTTGCCCGGCACCCACCATCTGCACCACCAGGTAGCAGCACACCACGGTCAGCGAGCCGAAGGCGGCGAAGGTGCGGATGCGGGTCTGGTCCAGGCGGTACGACACGATGTCGGCAAAGGTGTAGCGCCCCAGGTTGCGCAGGCGCTCGGCCATCAGGAAGGTGATGATCGGCCAGCCGACGAAGAACGCCACGGTGTAGATGAAGCCGTCGTAGCCCTTGGCGAACACCAGGCTCGACAGGCCCAGCAGGGTGGCCGCCGACATGTAGTCGCCGGCAATCGCCAGGCCGTTCTGGAAACCGCTGATGCCGCCGCCGGCGGTGTAGAAGTCGGAGGTGGAGCGGGTCTGGCGCGCGGCCCACCAGGTGATCGCCAGGGTGCCCAGCACGAACACGAAGAACATCGCGATGGCGTGCAGGTTGACCGGTTGTTTGTCGGCCACCAGCGGCGCCGCGAAAGCCGCCGGGGTCAGCAGCAGGCTGCTCAGCACTAGCAGTGCGGTGCGGTTCATTTCGACTCCTCCAGTATCTGTGCGCTGAGGCTGTCGAAGCGGGTATTGGCGCTGCGCACGTACCAGCCGGTCAGCAGCCACGACAGCACGATCAGTGCCGAGGCCACGGGAATGCCGAGGGTCAGTTGGCGACCGTCCCCCAGCGGTGTGTGCAGCACCTGCGGGTAGAACGCCACCACCAGCATGAACAGGTAGTAGGCACCCAGCACTGCGGCGCTGAGTGACCAGGCCAGGCGCGATCGGGTGCGCACCAGTTGCTGGAATTTGGGGTTGGCGCGGATGCGGTCGCAACTCTGCGCGTGATCGGTTGGGGCGTGCGTCATGGGTGGGGCTCCTTTGTTGTTTTTATTGCCTGGGGCGGGCCATCGACTTTGTTGCGGGTGTGGGGCGTCAGGGCGGCGGGCAGGGCTCGCAGCCAGACGGTAAATGCGGTGGGGCAGGCGCCGGCGCGCCGCGATCAGGTCGCGGGGCGGGGTAACGTGCGCGGGGGTGAGCCGAGGTTGAGCAGGCTCGTACAGGCAGGGGCTAGGCCCTGGTGAGAATTCGACATGTGTGGCACCCGTTGGCTGATTGTTAGCTCTTGATGTCAGCTGCCCCCTTGTCGGTGGCGGCAGCGCAGATGGCTCCGGGCATCTTATATAACAATGTCGGGTTGTTATGGAAGTACTACCTGCGACGTATGGTAATACTACTATACGTTGCGTCATAAAAAGCTTCGCCGGCAAGGCCGGCTCCTACATGATCACGGTAGGAGCCGGCCTTGCCGGCGAATGGCGTCGACGCGCTGTCGGAAAGATGCGCTCAGAACGCGAGCTTGTACCCGATCAGCAACAGCATCCCCGCCAGGCAAGGGCGCAGTACGTTGTCGGAAATGCGCCCGGTCAGGTGGCTGCCCAGGTAGATCCCCGGCAACGAGCCCAGCAGCAGGTAGCCCAGCAACGACCAGTCCATGTTGCCCATGCTGGCATGGCCCAGGCCGGCGACCAGGGTCAGAGGTACCGCGTGGGCGATCTCGGTGCCCACCAGGCGCCGGGTGACCAGGTACGGGTACAGCAGAAACAGCGCGACAGTGCCCAGGGCGCCCGCGCCAATCGAGGTCAGTGACACCATCACGCCCAGCACCACGCCAGTGACCACGGTCAGGGCGTTGAGGCTGCGTTCGCTGAGGTGGTAGCGGTCACCGGCGTGCTTGCTGGCAAACGCCTGCAACCGCGACTTGAAAAGGATGGCCAGCGCCGTGAGGATCAGCACCACCGCCAGGCCCTGCTTGATCACGCCGTTGAGCGTCTGGGTGTCGGTATGCAGGGTGCTCAGAAACCACAGGGTCAAGGCCGCCGCTGGCACGCTGCCCATGGCCAGCAGCCCGGTGATCTTCCAGTCGATGTTCTTTTGCTTGCTGTGCACCCAGACGCCACTGGCCTTGGTGATGGCCGCATACAACAGGTCGGTGCCCACTGCAGTGGCCGGGTTGATGCCGAACCAGAGCAGGATCGGGGTCATCAACGAACCACCGCCAACGCCGGTCATGCCGACAATGAACCCAACAACCAGGCCTGCGATGGTGAAACCAAAAGAACCTACATCCATAAATACCTAAACACCCAGCGAGCCCGTGATCGGATGGCGCCAGCATAAAGGTTTTTTTATAGCCAAATAGACTTGTTCGTTATTAGTTTATAACCGTAACGCAGCAGGCGAGGGTGCCATCGACCGCCTGGGCGGCCGATGGGCGAGGGCGGGGGTCAGATCTTGAAGCTGTCTACCAGTTGCTTGAGGCGCCCGGCCTGACGCGCCAGGTCATCGCAGTGCTTGAGGGTGTCGTTGAGGTTGGCCACACCCTGCTGGTTGAGCACGTTGATCTGGGTGATGTCCAGGTTCAGGCTCTCGACCACGGCGGTCTGTTCCTCGGTGGCGGCTGCTACCGACTGGTTCATGCCGTCGATCTCGCCAATGCGCAGGGTCACGCTGGTCAGGCGTTCGCCGGCCTGGTTGGCGACCTGCACGCTCTGCTCGCTGGACACCTGGCTGGCGTTCATGTTGTGCACTGCCTCGCGCGACCCCACCTGCAGGGTGGTGATCATCTTGTGGATCTCTTCGGCCGATTCCTGGGTACGGTGCGCCAGGTTGCGCACTTCGTCGGCCACCACGGCAAAGCCGCGACCGGCTTCACCGGCCCGTGCTGCCTCGATGGCGGCGTTGAGTGCCAGCAGGTTGGTCTGCTGCGAGATGCCCTTGATCACGTCGAGGATCTGGCCGATGTCATCGGTGCTGGCGTTGAGGGTTTCGATCTGCTCGCACGACTCGCTGATCTTCTGCGACAGCGCCGTCATCGCGCTGATGGTCTCCTGCATCACCTGGCGACCATCGTTGGCCTGGTCGCTGGCACCGCTGGCATGTTGCGAGGCATCGGCGGCGTTGCGCGCGATCTCCTGGGTGGCGGCGCCCAGTTCGTTGATTGCAGCGGCCACGCTGTTGGTGCGCAGGCTCTGTTCCTCGGAGCCGATGATCGAGGCGTTGGAGGCGCTCATCACGCGTTCCGACAGGTCGTGCACCTGGCGGGTGGCCGAGGCCACTTCGGAAATGGATGCATGGATGCGCTCCACGAACTGGTTGAAGGCACCGGCCAGTTCGCCGAATTCATCCTTGTTTTCCACGGTCAGGCGCCGGGTCAGGTCGCCTTCGCCCTGGGCGATGTCCTGCATGGCGCGGCCCATGGTGGTGAGGGGGCGCATCAGCACCGGAATCAGCAGGCTCAGCAGGCCGGCGATGGCGGCCACGGCGATCAGCATGGCGATGATGGCCGAGGTGCGGAACTGGCTCAGCGGGGCGTAGGCCTTTGCCTTGTCGATGGACAGGCCGATGTACCAGTCGGCCGACGGCAGGCCGCTGACCGGGGCGAACGAGATGATCCGCTGTTCGCCGTTGAGGGTCACGTCGTGCAGGCCGGCGGCGACCTGCAGGTTGCTGCCGGGGTAGATGTCCTTGAGGTTCTTCATGGCCTGGTCGCTGTCCGGGCTGACGATCATCTGCCCGTCGCGGTCGACCAGGAAGGCGTGGCCGATACCGCCGAAGTCCACGGCATTGATGATGTCCACCAGGGTGGCCAGGCTCAGGTCGCCGCCCACCACGCCGACCAGTTCGCCGTTGCTCTTGACCGGCATCGCAATGGTCACCACCAGCCCGCCGACAGCCGCCAGGTAGGGTGGGGTGAGCATGGGTTTGCCGGCGGCGACAGCAGCGGTGTACCAGGGACGCTGGCGCGGGTCGTAGCCGTCGGGCATTTTCGCGTCCGGGCGCTGGGTGAACACGCCGTTGGTCTGGCCCACATAGGTGAACTGGAAGTTCGATGTGAAGGCGGGCTGGTCGACCAGCCCGGGGAAGTCGGCATTGGCGCCCTGGTGGGCGATGTTCTGGGCCAGGTTTTCCAGCACCAGGATGCGCCCGCTCATCCAGTTCTGCACACTGCTGGCTGTCAGCGCGCCGGCCTGGTTGACCGACGATTCGATGTTCTGGCGGATGGTGTTGCGTTGCAGGTAATCGTTGTAGAGGGTGAACAGTGCAAAGGCCAGCACGACGACTGCGCCGGCGCTGAGCAGGATCTTGTGGCGAAATTTCAGGTTCATGTTTCGAGACCTTTAGCCAGATAGGGGAAGTGACGGCGTCACGGGTCGGAGCCTTGTGAGCACCGCCATCGTGAATTGCACGCGACTGACCTTTCAGGTATCGGCTGAAACCACGAAATATTTACGTACCATTTTGACGCGGGGTCAGTCGGCCAGGGCTGCGGTCTGTCTCAGCAACCTCACCAGCTCCTGGGCAGCGCGTTGCAGTGGCTGCTGCTTGAGCCAGAAGGCATGCACCGGCAGGCGCAGTTCATTGCGGGTGTTGCGAAAATCCAGTTGCACCAGTCGCCCGGCCTTGAGCAGCGGGGCAATGCGCGACAGCGGGAAGTCGCCCCAGCCAAGCCCGGCCTCGACCATCTCGATGGCCATGCTCAGGCTGTCGGTGCGCCAGTGCGAGGCACCGATCAGCACGCGGGGGTCGAGCATCGGCAAATCGCGGCTGGCCACCACGATCTGTCGCACGTTGACCAGGTCTTCGAGGTAGCGCACCTGCTCGCCCAGCGCGGGGTGATGGGGTGAGAGGGTGGCGGTCAGCGACTCCATGCCGATCTGTTCGAAGCGCTGGCGCGGGTCGACCGTCAGCCCGGCAAACGCCAGGCACAGCTGCACGCGACTCTCGTGCAGCAGGTGCAGCGCATCTTCCTGCGGGGCGCTGAGCACCTCCACCTGCAGCAGCGGGTGGCGCTGGCTGATCTGGCCGATGGCCTGGAGCAGCGGCTGGTGATCGATGTCGGGCACCACGCCGATGGCCAGGGTGCTTTCCAGGCCCTGGGAAAGCTCGATGGCGTGCACCTGAAGCTGCGTCAGCTGGTCGGCGATCAGCCGGGCATGGGGCTCCAGCGCCAGGGCCAGCGGGGTGGGGCGGGTTTCACGGTGGGTACGCTCGAACAGGGCAAAGCCTAGCTCCGCCTCCAGGTTGGCGATGGCCATGCTGACTGCCGAGGGTACCCGCCCCAATGCCCGGGCGGCAGCCGAGAACGAGCCGCGGTCGAGCACTGCAAGAAACAGTTCGATAGTGTCGCTGGAAAAATTCATCAGCCTCTCCTTTCAGTAGATCTGATAGCTGCTGACTTTTTCTGTCAAGAAAATTGACGCATCCTGCCGGCCGAATTTGATTTGCCGAGGGGTGAAAAGGTGCAAGGTCTGAAACGCAAGCTGGTGTATGTAACGGCCTATGAAGGTATCGGGCTGTGCCTGTCGACACTCGGGCTGGCGCTGCTGTCCGGCACCGCGCCCAGCAACACCGGGCCGCTGGCCGTGATGATCACCACCATCGCGATGGTGTGGAATTTCATCTACAACACCCTGTTCGAGTACTGGGAGAGCCGCCAGGCCACACGGGGGCGCAGCGTGGCCCGGCGCGTGGCGCACGCGATCGGGTTCCAGCTGACCCTGGTGGTGTACCTGATCCCGCTGATTGCCTGGTGGCTGGGGATTTCGCTTTGGGAGGCCTTCGTGGTGGACCTGGCGTTCATCATCCTGATCCCGTGCTACACGTTCCTCTACAACTGGCTGTTCGATCGGGTGTTCGGGCTGCCAAGTTCGGCATCGGCACAGGTATCGCCCGCCGTGTAGGTCGTGCAGGCCCGCGATGCTTTGCTTCTGAGCGTCGGCTAGGCATAGAATGATAGGAATTCTCATTCGTACCCCCGGTCGCCCATGTCCACTCCCGATCCCGCGTTGCGCGAACAGGTCAGCCGTATCTATCAGGACCACCACCGCTGGTTGCAGGGCTGGCTGCGTCCGCGGGTGGCCTGTCGGCACCTGGCGGCCGACCTTATGCAGGACGTGTTCGTGCGGGTGCTCAGCGCCCCGGACGCCAGCGACCGGCTCGGCGCGGTACGCGAACCACGCGGCTACCTGGCCACCATCGCGCGGCGTTTGATGATCGACTACTTTCGCCGTGCCCGCCTCGAGCGGGCCTGGTTGCAGGCACTGGCCGAGCAGCCCGAAGCGGTGGAGATATCCGAGCAGGAGCGGCTGATCCTGCTGCAGACCCTGTGCGAGCTGGATGCCATGCTGGCGGGGCTCGGCCCGCGCATACGCCGGGCCTTTCTGCTGTCGCAGCTCGATGGCATGACCTACAGGCTGATTGGCGAGGAGCTGGGGGTTTCCGAGGTGACGGTCACCCGCTATATCGCCAAGGCCTTTCACCACTGTACGCTGTACAGCCTGCAAGCCGACTCGTGACCCCATGGCTACTCTCGACCCTCTCCAGCGCGCCGCGCTGGAACAGGCTGCGCTTTGGCGCGCCCGCCTCAATGCTGATGCCGTGGATGATACCGACCGGCAAGCGTGGCAGACCTGGCTGGACGCCCACGACCAGCATCGCTGGGCCTGGCAACAGGTCGTCCAGGTTCAGCAGCGGCTTGGCCAGCTATCTGGCGGGCTGGCCGGGCGTACCCTGGACATCGCCGGGCAGCCTGCCGCGATCCCGCGGCGCGGCGTGCTCAAGGGCATACTGGTGCTGGCCGGCACCAGCGGCCTGGGCTGGGCCGGCTACCGAGAGCTGAGCAGCGGACCGTGGACGGCGGACTACCATACCCGCGTCGGCAAGCGTCAGGCATTGACCCTGGCCGATGGCACCCGGCTCGAACTCAACACCGACACTGCCCTGGATGTGCGCTACGACAACCAGCAGCGCCTGCTGGTACTGCGCCAGGGCGAGGTGATGATCACCAGCGCCGCCGACAAGGCCGGGCGCCCGTTGCGGGTGCAGACCGTCAACGGCACCGTCGAGGCGCTGGGCACGCGTTTTCTGGTGCGCCGCGACAGCGACGCCAGCAGCACGCAACTGGCGGTGTACCAGGGCCAGGTGGGCGTGATGCCGCGCGATGGCATGGGGGGGGCCGTGGTCGATGCCGGGGATCAGGTGCGGTTTTCACACCCCAAGTTCGTGCTTGGCTCGCCGCTGGAGCCCGACCGCGATGCCTGGCGCAGGGGGCTGCTGATTGCCAACGACCAGATGCTGGGGGTATTCATCGCCGAGCTGCGGCGTTATCGCCCCGGTTGGCTCAAATGTGCCAACGAGGTTTCCAGCCTGCGTATCAGCGGTACCTTCAAGCTCGACGACACCGAGCAGATTCTGCGCGCCATCGGCAAGACCCTGCCGGTGCGGGTCGAGCGGCGCACAAAATACTGGGTAAGCATCGAACCCCTCACCACCTGAAAAATATTTTTCGTAAATGATAGGTATTCGCTCCTTCGTTCGACTTCTAGGCATGCAGGCGTGATGGCCTGACTGCCAACCAGAAGAGAAAAGAACCGATGAATACCCGATCACCGGTCGCGGCAAGGCTGCGTACCACGCTGTTGTGCTCCACCCTGCTGTGGCCGCTGGCGATGCCGGGCATGGCGCACGCCGACAGCACCACACCGACCGAATACAACCTCGACCAGGGCGACCTGGGCCAGGTTCTGAACCGCTTCGCCGCCCAGGCCGGCGTGGTGCTGTCGTTCGCACCGAGCCTGACCGCGGGCAAGACCAGCGCCGGCCTGCACGGGCGTTACAGTGTCGATCAGGGCCTGCAGGCGTTGCTCGAGGGCAATGGCCTGATGGCCGTGCGTGAAGACGACGGGCGCTACAGCCTGGCCCCGCTGCCGCAAACTGCCGGGGCGCTGAACCTGGGCGTGACCGAAGTCACCAGCAACCAGTTGGGTACCATCACCGAAGACAGCGGCTCCTACACGCCAGGCACCATCGCCACCGCCACACGGCTGGTGCTGACACCGCGCGAAACGCCCCAGACCATCACCGTGGTCACCCGTCAGCACATGGACGATTTCGGGCTCAACAACATCGACGATGTGATGCGCCATACCCCGGGCATCACCGTGTCGGCCTTCGACAGCGACCGCACCAGCTACTATGCCCGCGGCTTCTCGATAAACAACTTCCAGTACGACGGCATCCCCTCGACGGCGCGCAACGTCGGCTATTCGGCCGGCAACACCTTGAGCGACATGGCCATCTATGACCGCGTGGAAGTGCTCAAGGGTGCTACCGGCCTGCTCACCGGCGCGGGGTCGCTGGGGGCCACGATCAACCTGGTGCGCAAGAAGCCGACTGCCGATTTCAAGGGGCATTTCACTCTGGGCGCCGGCAGCTGGGACAACTACCGCAGCGAACTCGACGTGGGCGGCCCGCTGACCGACAGCGGCAACGTGCGCGGCCGTGCGGTGGCGGCCTACCAGGACAAGCACTCGTTCATGGACCACTACCAGCGCAAGACCAACGTCTACTACGGCATCCTCGAATTCGACCTGAGCCCGGACACCCTGCTCACCGTGGGCGGTGACTACCAGGACAACAAGCCGGAAGGCTCGAGCTGGTCGGGCAGCATTCCGCTGTTCGATGCCCAGGGCAACCGCAACGACCTGCCACGCCACTTCAACAACGGCGCCAAGTGGAGCCACTGGAACCAGTACACCCGCACCGTGTTTGCCAGCCTGGAGCATCACCTGGCCAACGGCTGGGTTGCCAAGGCGCAGCTGGACCACAAGATCAACGGCTATGACGCGCCGCTGGGCTCGATCCAGGGTTACTACCCGCGCGCCGACGGCACCGCCAGCCTCTATTCGGCCAAATACACGGGCGAGACGGTGAGCAATTCGGCCGACCTCTACGCCAGCGGGCCGTTCGAGCTGCTGGGGCGTGAGCACGAACTGGTGATCGGTACCTCGTTTGCCCAGTCTCACTGGGAAGGCAAGGGCTGGTGGAGCGCCAGATACCCCAATGGCAACTCCGTCGACTACGGCAGCTGGAACGGCAACACCCCCGAACCGGACTGGGGGGAGCAGACCCAGACCGTGGATGACCGCGTGCGCCAGACCGGCACCTACGTGACCACCCGCCTGCACCCCACCGACGATCTGACGCTGCTGCTCGGTGCACGCCTGGCCAACTACCGCATCAATGGCGTGACCGCCAACGGCCGCGAGGACGATCGCCTGCTGCCCTACCTGGGGGCGGTGTACGACCTCAATGACTACCTGTCGCTGTATGCCAGCTACACCGATATCTTCATGCCGCAGGATGCCTGGTACCGCGACCGCAACAACCGCCTGCTCGACCCGGATGAAGGGCAGAACTACGAGGTGGGCCTGAAGGGTGAGTTCCTGGACGGGCGCCTGAATGCGAGCCTGGCGTATTTCGAGATTCACCAGAGCAGCCGGGGCGAAGAGGACCGGGCCTACAACGGCAACCCGACCAACCCGGCGGTCGAGTATGCCTACGAAGGCATCAAGGCCAAGACCAAGGGTTATGAGGCAGAGATCTCCGGCGAACTGGCTGAGGGCTGGCAACTGCAAGGGGGGTACACCCACAAGGTGATCCGCGATGACCAGGGCAAGAAGGTGTCGACCTGGGAGCCTGAGGACCAGGTCAGTTTCTACACCAGCTACAAGCTCAAGGGGGCGCTCGACCGCTTGACCATCGGCGGTGGTGCGCGTTGGCAGGGCAAGGGCTGGCAGGTGTTGTCGAACAACGTCAAGAAGCGCGACGAGGAGTTTGCCCAGGACCCTTACTGGCTGGTGGACCTGATGGCGCGTTACCAGATCAACGAGCAGCTGTCGGCCACGCTGAACGTCAACAACGTGTTCGACAAGGCCTACTTCACCAATATCGGCTTCTACAACTCGGCCTCTTATGGCGACCCGCGCAACGTGATGGTGACCACTCGCTGGGACTTCTGAGGCCAGCGTGCCGAGGTATCAGGCCTGCCGTTGGGCGAGGCAGGCCTGGTGGATCGCGTCCCAGCATTCCTGGCTCCACAGGCGGATCCAGGTGGCGGCCCACAGGCGGTCCCAATGCCGGCGCAACGGGTTGCGTCGGCGCGCCTCCAGCAGCTCTTCGATTTCTTCGTTGAGCGATACCGGCTCGAAACCGGTCCATACCGGTGGTACCGGCGCCACGATGTTGTAGTAGCAGACCGGCGCGACTTCCTCGTAGAAGATGCGCTTGAGCTCGGCCAGGTCGAAGGGTTCGAGTTCGCGGGCGATCCAGGCGTAGTCCACCCAGCTGTCGACGAACGACTCGGAGAGCAGGGCGCGGACGTTGTGGCGTTGTTCTGGGGTCACGGGGCGGGCTCTTGTGGGGATGCCCGATGCTGCGCGGTTTGTCGTTGGCAGGTCAAGCGCAGCAAGACCCTTCGCCGGCAAGGTCGGCTCCTGCACAACACCTCCTGCAGGAGCCGGCCTTGCCGGCGAAAGGCGCACCGCCATTCTCAATCCAGGCTCAGCTTGGCCTCGATGCGGTCCAGGTGCTGGTGCATCAACTGCAGCGCCGCCTCGCTGTCGCCGTCCTCCAGTGCGTCCACCAGGGCTGCATGTTCCTGCCAGGCGCAGTGTTCGCAAGGCTGGGTCTCGTACTGGGCAATGATCAGCGACGTCATGGGCACCAGCCCGTTGAGAAACCGCGTCAACGGGGCATTGTCGGCCATCTCCGCCAGCTTCAGGTGAAACTCGCCCCCCAGACGAATCGCCGTGCACCGATGGCCCTGCTCGTGGTGCTTGCGCTCGCGGGCAATCAGCTCGCGCAACTGGCGGATGCGTGGGGCACTGGTGCGCCGCGCCGCCAGCCCGATCAACGTGGTTTCAGCCAGGCGCCGGGCACTGAGCACCTGGCGCGCCTGCTGCGGGTCGGGTGCGGCCAGCCGGGCGGTGTGCGCCGGGCGTTGCACCACCACCTGCTGGTCGGACAGGCGCCCCAGCACGCGGCGGATCACCGTGCGGCTCACGCCGAAGGCCTGGCCCAGCGCCTGCTCGGTCAGCGCGGTACCTGGCGCCAGGCGCTGTTCGAGGATCGCATCGAACAGGCGCGGGTAGATCTCGTCAGCGCTCAGGCGCTGCTCGCCGGCCGCCAGCAGCGCGGGCAGGGCGATCGCGGACGGGGTAGCAGGGCAGGCGTTCATGGTCGCTCTCCTGGTCAGTTGCCCGGGTGTTCATCCGGAATGGTCAATTCGATGCCCATGCGCAGGCCTTCCTGCAGAATGTGCCGGCGCATCTGCGCACTGGCCTGGGCGCTGTCCTTGTTGCGGATGGCGCGCACCACCGCCTCGTTCTCTTCCAGACGCGCGGCCAGGTGCTCGGGCGAGTTGTGCAGCACCTGGGCGCTCTGCTTGAGGGCATTGCTGGTCTGCTGTACCACACTCTGGAAAATCGGGTTGGCGGTCAGTGCGAACAGCTCTTCGTGAAATGCCAGGTAGGCGCGCACCCCGGCTTCGCTGTCGCTGGCCTCCAGGGCCTCGCGCATGTCCATCAGGGTCAGGCGCAACTGGCCGATTTCCTTGCTGCTGACCGACTGCGCCACCAGCCCGACAATGAACGGCTCCAGCGTGTAACGCAGCTGCAGCACGTCCTCCAGGCTGGCTCCGGCCACGGCCGCGGGGGCCTGTACCAGCTCCTGGGTACCGGGGTCGAGCACCAGCACTCCCTTGCCTGGCATGGAACGCACCAGGCCGAGGGTCTCCAGCACCGTGACCGCCTCGCGCAGGCTTGGCCGGCTGATGCCCAGTTGCTCGGCCAGTTCTCGCTGACCCGGGAGCATCTCGCCCGAGCGCCACTGGCCACGGGCCAGTGCCTGGCGCAGTTTCTCCACTACCGCATTCACTACCGTCGATGAGGTAATCACTGTTTGCTCCCTGAAAACACATGCATACGTCGTTGCCTAGAATTCCTGTTGATGGGCAGGGGTGGGCAGCTTGCGCGTCTGGAAGCTGAAGCCCTGCTTGCCGTTGAGTACGTTGTTGGCGCGTTCCAGATCAATGTCCTTTTCCCAGCGGGCGATGGCCACGGTGGCCACGCAGTTGCCGATCAGGTTGGTCAGCGCGCGGCCGATGCCCATGAACCAGTCCACCGCCAGCACCAGCACCAGGCCCACTACCGGGATGGCCGGTACTGCCGTGAGGGTGGCGGCCAGAATCACCAGCGCCGACCCCGGAATGCCGTGGGCGCCCTTGGAGGTGATCAGCGACACCAGCAGGATGGTCAGCAGGTCGGTCATGGCCAGCGGTGTGCCGGTGGCGTTGGCGATGAACACGATGGCCAGGGTGAGGTAGATGGAGAAACCGTCCAGGTTGAAGGAGTAGCCCGTGGGGATCACCAGGCCGACGGTGGAGCTGCCGATGCCCAGGTGTTCGAGCTTGCGCATGATCTGCGGCAGGACCGCATCGGACGAAGCAGTACCCAGCACGATGCCCAGTTCTTCGCGCATGTACTTGAGGAACGGGAACAGCTTCAGGCCCGAGACGCGCATCACTGTCCCCAGGATCACCAGCACGAAGCCTGCACAGGTCACGTAGAACAGAGCCACCAGGCCGCCCAGGTGTTGCAGCGAGTCCAGGCCGTACTGGCTGGTGGTGAAGGCGATGGCGCCGAACACGCCGATCGGCGCCAGGCGCACGATCATGCCCATGATGCGGAAGATCACATGGCTCAGTTCGTTTATCAGCCGGGTGATGCCCGACGCGGCCTCGCCCACCAGGTTCAGGGCGCTGCCGAACAGCACCGAGAACAGCAGCACCTGGAGGATGTTGTTGTCGGCGAAGGCGCCGAGCACCGAATTGGGTATCAGGCCCATGAGGAACGCTGCCGTACCCTGGATATGCTGGCCACGCTCGGCCAGCGCGCCGGCATCGGCGGTCGACAACTGGTCGAGGTGGATGTTGGCACCGGTACCGATGCCTGAGGTGAATGCCAGTACCAGCCCCAGCACCAGCGCAATGGTGGTCAGCACTTCGAAGTAGATCACCGACTTGAGGCCGATACGGCCAACCTTCTTGAGGTCGCCGGCACCGGAAATGCCGCTGACCACCACGCAGAACACAATCAGCCCGATGAGCATCTTGATCAGCTTGATGAAGCCGTCACCGAGGGGTTTGAGTTGCAGGGAAACTTCAGGAAAGCTCAGGCCGCAGGCGATGCCGAGCATCAGGCCGAGCACCACTTGGAGGAAGATCGAACGCGAGCACCATTTGAGCATGGGGAGGGATCTCTGGTCGGTGTCCGTGCTTCTGGCAACAAGCGCCGAGCGACAGACTTAATTATTGTGGTCTTACCGGTATGTCCAGTTCAGGCGCAGTGTAGGCGGGGTTTTCGCGGGTTTGCAAGTATTTCGCGAATCCAGGGCATCAGATCGGTTTTACCGGTCTGACCAGTTGCAGTACTTATCGACGACAAAAGCGCTTCAAGCAACAGTGGCAGGCGCCTGTCACGCTTTTGCGAGGGCAGTGATCAAGGCTTGGAAAGGGCCAGGTCTACCGCTGCAATCAGCTTTCCCAGGTCCTTGGGTGGAGCTTTGTGAATAACACCGAACAAGTAGGCACGTTGCTCGTCCGCATCTTCCAGGTCGGCGAAAAAGGCATTGAGCTTGACGCCCAGCACGTCGGCAAAGGTGAACAGCGCTTCGACACTGGGGGTGTAGGTGCCGGTTTCAAAGCGGCTTATGGTTTTGGGGTCAAAACCGGTTTTTTCGCCAAGTTCAGCCTGAGTAAGCCCGGCTACCTTGCGATAGCGTCTGATGGCTGGACCCAAACTAGATAATTCCATCGCTCGATTCCCATTTAGAATCAAGAACTTAACGATAAATATTGGCATTGCACAACGCCACGTTTCATCACCTTTCCTTGCAAAATGTGATGTATTTCGTAGAATCGTTCACTTGGACCGACATTTACGCTGCAGGTTTCGGGGCCGCTGGACAAGGCTTTAGCGTGCGCTTCAGGGAGTTTTAACGTGCGTCTCAATCTGCCGGTCACGGCTGTCGAACAGACCTTTCCGGACCATCAGCGGCTGATTTCCGCCACCGATACCGACAGTAACATCACCTATTGCAATGCCGAATTCGCCGCCATGAGTGGCTTCAGCCAGGCGGAACTGATCGGCAGCACGCACAACCTGGTGCGCCACCCGGACATGCCGCCTGCCGTATTTGCCCTGATGTGGCAGTACCTCAAGGCCGGCCAGAGCTGGATGGGCATCGTCAAGAACCGCTGCAAGAACGGCAACTTCTACTGGGTCAGCGCCTACGTCACACCGGTGCTCGAGGACGGCCGCCTGGTCGGCTACGAATCGGTACGGGTCAAGCCCACTCGCGATCAGGTGCAGCGCGCCGAAGCGCTGTATGCCCGTCTGCGTGAAGGCAAGCCCCCCGTGCCCTTCGGGCGTCGCCTGGCCCTGCAGGGCCGCGTGCTTGCGCTGCCGTTGCTGGCAGCCGCTTTGGCCATGGGCGCCAACCGGCTGTTGCCGGGCTGGGGCGGGCAGGGCATCACGCTGGCGCTGTTCGTGGCGGTGGGCCTGTGGGGGCACAATCGCCTGCGCCATGAAGTGCGCCAGATCGTGCGCAGCACCCCCAACACGTTCTCCGACCCGATCAGTGCGCTGGCCTACAGCGAAGCGCTGGGGCCGACCGCGCAACTGCAGATGGTGTTGATCAGTGAAGAGGCGCGCCTGAAAACCGCGCTGACGCGCCTGAGCGACCTGGCCAACCAGATGGCCGTGGCCGCCAGCGATTCCAGCCGGCTGTCCAATGCCACCGAGCTGGCGCTGCTCGACCAGCGAGCCGAAACCGACATGACCGCGGCGGCGATGACCGAGATGGCGGCATCCATCGCCGAAGTGGCGGTGCATGTACAGCAGACCGCCAGCGAGGCCGGCACCGCCAACCAGCTGGCCGAACAGGGCAGCCAGGTGGCCGGTACCTCGCGCGAGGCGATCCAGCTGCTGGCCAGCACCGTCACCCAGATCAACCAGGCGGTCGGCCACCTGGCCGGGCAGACCCAGGACATCATGCTGGCTGCCAGCGTGATCCAGGCGATTGCCGACCAGACCAACCTGCTGGCGCTCAACGCTGCCATCGAAGCGGCGCGTGCTGGCGAGCAGGGCCGCGGATTTGCCGTGGTGGCCGATGAGGTGCGCGCCCTGGCAGGCAAGACCCGCCAGTCGACCCAGCAGATCCAGGGCATCATCGAGACCCTGCGCAGCGGCGCCGATGACGCGGTGAGCATCGCCAACCTGGGCATCCAGGAGGCCGAGCAGGGCGTGGCGCAGGTGGTCGAGGCGCAGCGCGCACTACAAGGCATTCGCGAGGCGGTGGCACGCATCACCGATATGACCCAGCAGATGGCGGCCGCCTCGCAGGAGCAGTCCTACGTGGCGGAGGACGTGTCGCAGCAGATCAATCGGGTAGCCGGCACGGTGCAGAAGACTGCCGACAACGCCAATGCCGCCGCCACCCGTGGTGGCGAGCTTGAGCATATTTCCAGCGGCCTGCGTGCCTTGGTTGAACGCTTCAACCGATAGCCGCCAGGCGAGTGAACGAGCATGGATGACAACTACCGCGCGGCCGTCGACGCGGCCGCGATCTTTTCCGAAACCGACCTCGCCGGACGCATCACCTACGTCAACCAGCAGTTCTGCAGCATCTCCGGCTACAGCCGTGAAGAGCTGCTGGGGGCCAACCACCGCATCCTCAATTCCGGCCTGCACGGCAGTGACTTCTTCGAGAGCATGTGGGCATCGCTGGTAGCCGGCAAGGTCTGGAAGGGCGAGATCTGCAACCGCGCCAAGAACGGCTCGTTGTACTGGGTCGACAGCACCATGGTGCCACTGCTGGACCCGGCCACCGGCAAGGTCCGCAAGTATGTGTCGATCCGCTTCGACGTCAGCGAGAAACGCCAGCTGGTGCACACCCTGCAATGGCGCGTGGGGCATGACGTGCTCACCGGGCTGCCCAACCGCGCATTCCTTTCGGACCTGCTGAACCAGGCCCTGGAATTCTCGCGCACCGAGCAGTTCCCGCTGGCGGTGTGCATGCTCGATCTGGACGGCTTCAAGGCGGTCAACGACGGCTATGGGCATGCCTGCGGCGACCTGCTGCTGGTCGAGGTGGCGGCGCGGCTCAAGGGCATACTGCGTGGCGGCGATGCGGTTGCGCGGTTGTCTGGTGACGAGTTCGTGCTGATTCTGCGCCATGTCGAGGGCCAGGCGCAGTTGCGCACGGTGCTGGGGCGGGTGCTGTCGGCGGTGGCGGCGCCGTATTCGATTCGCGGCCAGCAGATCAGTGTCAGTGCCAGTATCGGCGTGACCCTGTACCCGGCCGACAACGATGATGCCGACACCCTGCTGCGCCATGCCGACCAGGCGATGTACGTGGCCAAGCAGAGCGGACGCAACCGCTTCCACCTGTTCGACGTATCGCTGGACCAGGAAGTGAAGGCCACGCACCAGACGGTTGAGCGGGTCCGCCGCGCCATGAAGAATGGCGAGCTGCGCCTGTTCTACCAGCCCAAGGTGAACATGCGCAGTGGCGAGGTGCTGGGCTTCGAGGCCTTGCTGCGCTGGCAGCACCCGGTCAAGGGGCTGGTGCCGCCAGCGGAGTTCCTGCCGTTGATCGAGCAGACCGACCTGATCGTGGACATCGGCGAGTGGGTGATCGACCGCGCGATGGCGCAGATGCAGCATTGGCAGGACGCCGGGTATCGCTGGTCGGTGAGCGTGAACATCGCGGCGCGCCACTTTCAACGGTCTGACTTCGTCGAGCGCCTGCGCCTGTTGCTTGCGCGTCATGACGGGGTTGCGCCGCGCATGCTCGACCTTGAGATCGTCGAGTCGGTGGCAATCGAGAACATCAAGCGGGTCAGCGAATGCCTGGAGGCGTGTCAGCAGTTGGGGGTGCAGTTTTCACTGGATGACTTTGGCACCGGCTATTCGTCGCTGAGCTATCTCAAGCGCCTGCCCACCCAGGCGATCAAGATCGACAAGTCGTTCGTGCGCGACATCCTGCATGACCAGGATGACCTGGCCCTGACCCGCGCGGTGATCGGCCTGGCACGGGCCTTCGGGCGCCAGGTGATCGCCGAGGGGGTAGAGACGGTGGAGCATGGCGAGGTGCTGATGGGGCTTGGCTGCGATGTGGCGCAGGGCTACGGCATCGCCCGGCCGATGCCGGCGGCGGAGGTGGTGGGATGGGTGCGCGAGTATGTGCAGCCGCATGAGTGGGTGGTGTTGCGCCAGGCTTGATACCGCATCGGGCCCTTGGCCGGCAAGGCCGGCTCCTGCAGGGCCGGCGCTACAACTGCGGCGCCGTGTTCTTCACCACCGCCAGTTCCGGGTGCGCCACCAGCTTGTCGATGTGCAACTCGTCGTTGTTCATCCAGGTTTCGCTCAGCACCCGGTAATGCTCCATGTCCCGGCAGCGCATGCGCAGGCTGTAGTCGAAATGCCCGCTGATGAGCTGGCACTCGAATACCTGCGGGCAGGCCTTCATGCAGGCCTCGAAGGCCCGCTGGGCCGAGCGCCCGCTCTGGTTGGACAACGCCACCAGCACCAGCAGCGACAACCCTGGCGACACCCGCTGCACATCGATGATCGCGCCATAACCACGTATCACCCCGCGTCGCTCCAGTTTGCGCACCCGCTCCAGGCAAGGCCTGGGCGTCAGGTGCACCAGCGAAGACAGCTTCTCGTAGGTGATGCGCCCGTTGTGGCGCAGTACGTCGATGATCGCCTCGTCGATCCGATCCAGAGGCGGCGTGTCATGCAAGCGGTTGGCCTTGGTGTCCATGGTGGCGTCGGTTCACTTCAAACGGTTGGAAAGAAATTGCTGCAGGCGTTCGCTCTGCGGCTGGTCGAGCATCTGCGGGCCGCCCTGTTCCTCGACCCGGCCTTGGTGCAGGAACAGTACCTGGCTAGACACCTGGCGGGCAAAGCCCATCTCGTGGGTGACCATCAGCATGGTACGGCCTTCCTCGGCCAGCGTCTGTATCACCTTGAGCACTTCGCCAACCAGTTCCGGGTCCAGTGCCGAGGTCGGTTCGTCGAACAGGATTATCTCCGGTTCCATCGCCAGCGCCCGCGCAATGGCCACGCGCTGCTGTTGCCCGCCAGACAGGAATGCCGGGTACTGATCGGCCGCGCGCCCTGGCAAGCCGACCTTGTCCAGGTAGGCGCGGGCGCGGGCCTCGGCCTCGCGCGGGCTCACCCCAAGCACGCGGCGCGGCGCCAGGCAGATGTTCTCCAGCACGGTCATGTGGCTCCACAGGTTGAAGTGCTGGAACACCATGGCCAGGCGCGTGCGCAGGTTCTGCAGCTGGGCCGGGTTCGGCGCGCGGGTGCCGGCGCGGCCCTGGTGCATCTCGATGCTCTGGTCGTCGAGGGTGATCACGCCCGAGTCCGGCTGTTCGAGAAAGTTGATGCACCGCAGCATGGTGCTCTTGCCCGAGCCGCTGGCACCGATCAGGCTGATCACGTCGCCCTTGCGCGCCTGCAGCGAGACGCCCTTGAGTACCTGGTGATCGCCATAGCTCTTGTGCAGGGCATCCACGCTCAGTTTGATGGCGGCGCTGCTGACGCGCGGGGCGGTGGGGGTTTCGTACAGGGCCTGGCCATGGGCCGGCAGGGGGTGTGCGCAAAGGGTCATGGGTCAGCCTCGGGCAGGAACAAGGAAACGCATCCAGCGGCGTTCGGCCAGGCGAAACAGCCCGACCAGCGCGAAGGACAGCAACATGTACAGAATGGCCGCGATGCCGAAGGCCTGGAACGTCAGAAAGGTCGCGGCGTTGGCGTCGCGGGCCACTTTGAGGACGTCGGCGACGGTGGCGGTGAACGCCAGCGAGGTGGCATGCAGCATCAGGATCAGCTCGTTGCTGTACACCGGCAGCGCACGGCGCAGGGCTGCCGGCAGCACCACGAACAGGTTCAGGCGCCAGCCATGCAGGCCGTAGGCCTGGGCGGCCTCGATCTCGCCATGGGGAATGTTGCGAATGGCCCCGGCGAAGATCTCCACGGTGTAGGCGCAGGTGTTGAGCACAAAGGCCAGCAGCGTGCAGTTGAGCGCATTGCGCAAGAACTGGTCGAGCAGCGCGTTGTCACGCACCACCTCCAGCCCGTACAGCCCGGTGTAGCAGATCAACAACTGGATATACAGCGGGGTGCCGCGAAACACGAAGGTGTACAGCTCTACAGGCCAGCGCAGCCAGCGCTTGCGCGACACCCGCGCCAGCGCCAGTGGCAACGACAGCACCAGGCCCAGCACCATGGTCACGATGAACAGCCACAGCGTCATGGCCAGCCCCGACATGCCCGCGCCATCGCTGTACAGGTAGGCCCGGCCGTATTCCTGAAGCAGTTCGATCATGATGCCAACCCCTTGATGCCGGTGTTGTAGCGCCGTTCCAGCACCTTGAACAGGCGATTGGAAAGGGTGGTGATAAGCAGGTAGACCAGCCCCGCGAACAGCAGAAAGTACAACGGCTCATTGGTGGTCTTGCCGGCGTTCTGCGCAGCCTTTACCAGGTCGGAGAGGCCGATGATCGACACCAGCGCGGTGGACTTGAGCAGCACCAGCCAGTTGTTGCCCAGCCCCGGCAGGGCGAAGCGCATCAGTTGCGGGAACAGCACCAGCTGGAAGCGCTGCACGCGGCTCAGCCCGTAGGCGGTAGCCGCTTCCAGCTGGCCATGGGGCACGCTGAGGATCGCTGCGCGAAAGTTCTCGGTGAAGTAGGCGCCATAGATGAAGCCCAGGGTGATCACGCCGGCCATGAATGGGTTGATCTCGACGTAATCCCAGCCAAGCAGCTCGGTCAGGTCGTTGAGCCACAGCTGCAGGGTGTAGAAGATCAGCAGGATCAGCACCAGGTCGGGCACGCTGCGAATCAGCGTGGTGTAGAGGGTGGCGGGAATGCGCAGCAGGCGCAGCGAGGACAGCTTGGCGCTGGCGCCGATCAGGCCCAGCAGCAGGCTCAGGCCCAGTGACAGAAAGGCCAGTTGCAGGGTCATCCAGGTTCCTTGCAGCAACAGCGGGCCGAAGCCCTGCAGGCTCAGCGCCTGCAAGCCGGTGGAGGTGAGGAAGTCGTTCACGGGAAAACTCTCGGTAGGACCAAAGGCGGGTGCGACAGCGCACCGGGCCGTGCAGGCCCGGGCTCTGCAGGCGATTACTCGTTGTAGATATCGAGGTCGCCGACGTACTTCTGCTGGATCCTGGCGAAGGTGCCATCGGCCAGCACCGCGGCGATGCCCTTGTCGATCAGCGCCTTGAGCTCGGCGTCGTTCTTGCGCAGGCCCATGGCGATGTCCAGGGGCAGGGTGGGGTCCTTGATTGCCGGGCCGCTCTTGAAGTTCGCGCCTTCGGGGGTGTTGAGGAAGTTCAGCTGTGCTTCGAGCTTGTCGGTGAGGGTGGCGTCCAGGCGCCCGTTCATGAGGTCGGCATAGTTCTGGTTCTGGGCCTGGTAGGCTTTGACCCGGGCACCCAGCGGCGCCAGCTTGGCGCGGGCGTAGGCCTCTTGCAGCGAGCCTTGCAACACGCCAACGGTCTTGCCCTCGAGCGATTCGGGGGTGTCGCCGAAGTCGGCGCCCTTGCGCACGATCACCGAGGTGGGGCTGAGGAACAGGCGATCGGAAAACTCGATCTGCTTCTGACGGGCCGGCGTCACCGCCATGGACGACATGATTGCGTCGAACTTGCGTGCACGCAGGGCCGGGATCATGCCGTCGAATTCGTTGTGCACCCAGGTGCACTTTACCTGCAGCTTTTCACAGATGGCATTGCCCAGCTCGATGTCGAGACCTTGCAGGCTGCCATCGGCGGCGACGGATTCGAAGGGCGGGTATTCGGGGAACACGCCGAAACGGATTTCTTTCCATTCCTGGGCCTGGACTGTGCTCGCGCACATGGGCAGGAGCAGCACGCTGAGCAGCTTTCGCAGCGAGGTCATAAAGGTATCCCTGTGTCTTGTAGTTGATGTAGGGCAGTGAACGCTTCGTTGGCCTGAGCCTTGGTCTGTGTGTGACTCTTCGGTCTGGCGTCAGAATGCGTGAAGGCAGCATTTTTTTTGTGTCGTTTGGGCCGGCGCTGGCTGCCGGATTCTGCTGTTGGCGATTCGGTGTCAGCCGAATCGGCTGCATGACCTCCTGTTTTGGCTTCGGGGCAGCTTGCTGTGTACGGCCGTGCAAGGTGCACGGCCGCCTGGATTGACGTGCAGGCCCGGTCTAGGCGCGTTTCTTGTGCACCGCCTGAACCTTGGGCAGCAGCCGTGCAAACAGGTCCTTGGGGTTTTCCAGGGCCGGCACCAGGTCGATTTCATGGCCGATATACAGGGCCTTGGCCACATCCAGCACATAGCGCAGGGCCGAGTAGTCTTCGATGGCAAAGCCCACCGAGTCGAACAGGGTGACCTGGGTGTCGTTCTCGCGGCCGAGCACCTGGCCGTTGACCACTTGCCAGAACTCGGTGATCGGCGAGTCGGCTGGCATCTGCTGGATCTCGCCCTCGATGCGGCTCTGCGGTTCGTACTCGACGATCACCCGTGCGGCGTCGACGATGTCGCGGTGCAGCTCGGTCTTGCCCGGGCAGTCGCCACCCACCGCGTTCAGGTGCATGCCCGGCTCGATCATGTCGGCGGTCAGGATGGTGGCGTAGGCCTTGTCGGCGGTGACCGTGGTGACGATGTCGGCGCCGCGTACCGCATCGGCCACGGAGCTGGCCAGTACCACCTTGATCGCCGGGAAGGCGCGAAGGTTCGCGGCCAGTTTGGCCGTGGCTTGTGGGTCCAGGTCGTACAGGCGGATTTCCTCGATGCCCACCAGCGCGTGGAAGGCGATGGCCTGGAACTCGCTCTGCGAACCGTTGCCGATCAGCGCCATGCTGCGGCTGTCGGGACGCGCCAGGTAGCGTGCGGCCAGGGCCGAGGTGGCGGCGGTGCGGATCGCGGTGGTCAGGGTCATTTCGCTGAGCAGCAATGGCGCGCCGGTGTCGACATCGCCCAGCGCACCGAACGCCATCACGGTGAGCATGCCGCGCTGGGTGTTCTTCGGGTGGCCGTTGACGTACTTGAAGGCGTAGAGGTTGGCATCGGAGGCCGGCATCAGCTCGATCACCCCGTCTGGCGAGTGGTTGGCCAGGCGCGCGCACTTTTCGAAGTCGTGCCAGCGCAGGTAGTCCTGGCGGATGTACTCGGCCATTTCTTCCAGGCAGGTGGTGAGGCCCTTGCGGGCGACCAGTTGGCTGAGGTCGTTGACGTCGATGTAACGGGTCATGGGGAGCTCCTTCTTGTGGTCGGTCAATTGCGCACCGGCAGGTGCACTTCGGCGAGCATGCAGCGCGCGCTGCCGCCGCCGATGCGTTCGATGTTGTCGATGTTCACCACCACCGGGTGGGTGTGCCGCTCGACCTGGCGGCGCTGCTCGGGGTGCAGCGAGCGCCAGGCACTGCGCGACATCACCAGCAGCGGCTGGCCTTGCTTGTCGTGCACTTCGAGCATGTTGCCGGCGAAGCCTTCGAGCTGGTCGAAGTCCAGGGCCAGGATGTCCTTGCCGGTGGCACGCAGGCTGTGTTCCAGGGTACGGCGCTCGTCGGCATCGGGCAGTGCCTTGAGGCACACCACCGACAGCCCGCGGCCCACGCTCATCATCACGTTGCAGTGGTAGATGGGCGCCCGGTGCCGGTCGACGGCGTGAAACAGGCACAGGCGGTAGTCGAGCCTGTCGGCGAACTGGCGCAGTGCTTCGGTGTGGGTGCGCCCGGAGTGGCAGGCGTAGCTGATGCGGTGTTCGCGGTCGAGCACCATGCTGCCGGTGCCTTCCAGGAACATGCTCTGTTGCTCCAGCGGGCTCAGGTCGATGGTGTTGTGAATGCTGAAACGGTCGGCGAGCACCTGCAGCACGCCCTTGTCGCGTTCCAGGCGGCGGTTGTGGCCCTCCATCGGGTAGAGCACCAGGCTGCCGTCGGCGTGGCTGCTCCACCAGTTGTTGGGGAAGATCGAGTCAGGCGTGTGCGGGGCCGGCGTGTCCTGCACCACCAGCACCTCGACGCCATGCTGGCGCAGGGTGTCCACATAGCCGTCGAACTCTTCCAGCGCTTTATGCTGTGCCTGGTCGGGGTCCAGTGCAGGCTGCTGGAAGCGGTTGTTGAGTGCGGTGTCCGGGTTGAAGGCGAACCGCGCGGGGCGGATCATCAAGACTGTATTGGTGGTTTGCATCGAGGCACGCATCCGGGGTTGGCAGTGCGTCTATTGTCGATGCAGTGGCGCTGCAATCCCGGCTGAAGCGCGCGGGGCGCTCAGCGGGGAAAGCTGAAAAGCGGGGTATTGCAGCGTAATCGGCTGTGCCGGTTCAGGGCAGGTGCTCGGCCATGTCACGCAACTGGTTGGCCAGCGCGACGGCAGCACGGGCGCTGTGTTCGCCTGCCACCAGGTGCGTGAAGGGCAGGTCGATCAGCCGGCCCTCGCGCACAGCACGCAACTTCGAGAGGGCCGGGTGGTTGTGCAGGTACTCGCGCTTGCGCCGGGCCGGCGACCAGACGGCGTCGGCCAGGATGATCACGTCCGGGTCGCGTTGCAGCAGGGTTTCGGGGTCGACGGTCACGCGGTGCAGGTCGACGTCGGCGAACAGGTTGCGCCCACCGGCAACCTGGATCAGTTGGGTGATGAAGCCGCGGCTGCCCTCGCTGTCGAGGCCCTGGTGCTCGCTGTCCAGGTAGAACACCGAAAGCGGGGAATGCTGCGCAGCGAGCTGGCGGGCGCGGTCCAGGTCTGCTCGTTGCTGCGCGATCAGCCGAGCGGCCTGGGGTTCGCGCTGCAGCAGCTTGCCCAGGCTGCGCAGGTCGTCTTCGATGGCCGCGAAACCGGAGGCCGGGCGCGGGTCGCAGGCGTTCTCCAGCAGATAGCTGCCGATGCCATTGCGGGTCAGGTGGGTACGGGCGCCCACGCCATCGCGAAAGGCGCTGGCGAAACCGCCGACCACCAGGTCGTAGCGCTGGGCATAGAACACCTCCGGCGAGGGATACAGCCGCGACAGCAGGGGCACGCCGCGGTAGCGCCGGGAGGCCAGCGCCTCGGGGTCGTCATCGATGTAGCTCACCGCAACCAGCGACGGGCCGACCTGCAGGGCCAGCAGCAGGTCGGCGGCATGCTGGTTGAGCGCCAGGATGCGCTGCGGCGTGGCGTGCGGCAGGGTCCAGTCCTGGCCGCAGTTACGGTAGGTCTGGGCGTGGGCCGTGGTGCCGAGCAGGCACAACAGCAGGCAGAGCAGGCGCGTCATGGGGTATCACCATTGAGCAGCAGTGCGCTGACCGGGGTACCTGCGACCAGGTGCTCGCGCACCAGGCGTCGGGCATCGTCGGCGCTGGCGATGCGGTACCAGCAGCGCTCTGGGTAGACGGTGGCGACCGGGCCCAGGTTGCACGGGAACTGGCAGTGGGTACGGGTCAGCAGCACGCCGTCGGCGGTTTCCATGCGCTGGGCGGCGAGCAGTTCGTTGCGCACCACTTTCCACACCTGCTGCGCGCCGCGCTGGGTGCAGCGCGGGCCGGTGCACAGCATCACGTGGCGGGCGTGGGCGGGAATGTGCGACCACTCGGGTTTGCTGGGGATGGGCATGGGCTTGTCCTTGAGTCCGTGGTGCGGCTTTCGCGGGTCAAGCCCGCTCCCACAGGTGACGGATGAGCCTGTGGGAGCGGGCTTGACCCGCGCTGCTTCTAGAAGCTGTAGGTGTAACGCACTTCGCTGGTGAACGGCCTTCCCAGGTTCTGCACCTTGCGCGCGCCGCTGTCCATGCTGGTGGTGTAGTCGCGGTCCAGCAGGTTCTCCAGCAGCAGGCTCAGGCGATGCTGGCGGGCGCCGTCCAGGTAACGGTAGGCATCGGCGTCCACCACGGTGTAATGCCCGTAGTCCACATCCCGCGGGCTTTTTACCGTGCCGATGTAGCGCACCGCCGCGCCTGCGCCCCACATTCGGTCACCCGACTCGTACCCCAGCCGGCTGCGTGCAAAGAACCCGGGAATGTTGTTGAGGGTGGCGCCGTTGCGCGACTCGCTCAGGTTGCGCGTCATGTCTGCCGCCAGCTGCCAGCGGTCACTGAGCTGGAACTGCCCGTTGACCTCGACGCCGCGCACCTGGATCTCGCCATCGCCGTTGACCCATTGTGCATCCACGATGGTGATCAGGTCCTCGATGCGCCGGGTGAACAGCGTACCGCTCAGGCTGTAAGGCTGGCCCTGGATCAGGCCGGTGTAGTCCAGGCCCAGTTCGGCATTGCGGCTCTTCTCTGGCTTGAGGTTGGGGTTGCCCATCTCGTCGCCCGGCTCGTTGACGTACAGTTGCTCGGCGTTGGGCAGCTTGTAGGCGGTGCCGAACTGGCCGCGCAGCTTGAGCTGGTCGGTCAGGTCGTAGAGCGAGGTGAGCATGCCCACCGTGGCACTGTCACCGCCGCTCAGGTGCTCGCGGCGCACGCCGATGCTGGGGTGCCAGTCAGGCAGGGCGTCGATGACAGGGCGCAGCTGCACATACAGCGCATGGGCCTCGGCCTGGTTGTTGTCGATCTTGAGCACGTCGTCCTTGCCCTTGAACCACTGGTTGTCGGTACCGAACACCAGGGTGTGCTCGCCGGGGAGCACGGCCTTGCCTTCGGCCTGCATGCCCCAGTCGCTGAAGCCCCAGTAGTCATCGTGGTTGAGGGTGCGGGTGCTGCCGTCGGTGTTGTTGTAGATGCGGGTGTAGCGCGTATCCCAATCGTTCATGTGGCCTTTGACGAAGTAGCTGAAGCCGGGGTTCAGGCGCTGCTCGAAGGTGGCCGTGGCGATCTGCTGCACGCGGTCGTTGGTGGTACGGCGGTTGGCGTCCGGGCGCAGGAAGTCCAGGTTGGCGGCGCTGTACTGGTAGAACAGCTCCAGGCGGCTGTCATCGCCCAGGCTTTGTGCGGCCTTGGCGCCGAAGGTGTTGACCTCGTAGCTGCGCTTCTTGTCGCTGACCGTCGAGGTGATCTGGCTGCTGTGGTAGGGCTGGTAGCCCTCGGACACGTTGTGGCTGACGTAGGCCAACAGCCCCAGGTCGCCCAGGCCGTTGCTGAAGATGCGCTCGATACGGGCATCGCCGTTGCGCCCCATGAAGCTGTCGACGCCCAGGTTGACCTGGCCCGAGGGGTCGCGGCTATGGGCCGAACGGGTGACGATGTTGATGACCCCGGCCACGGCCTGGGTGCCGAACAGCAGGCTCTGGCCGCCGTTGAGTACCTCGATGCGCTCGATGGCGGCGGCGGGCAGGGTGTCTATATAGATGCCGCCGTAGAGACGGTTGTTCAGGCGCACCCCGTCGAGCATGATCAGCGTGTCGTCGTTGCGCCCGCCCAGCAGCGAATAGGTGCCATAGTCGAACGGCCCCTGCTTGGGCGCCACGTACAGGCCGGGCACGAACATCTGCAGCACGCGGGTGATGTCGGCGCTGGGGCCGGCGCGCTCGATCTGCTCGCGGTCCACGACCTCCACCTTGCTGCCATAGCGCGCCATCTCGGCCACCGTGGTGGACTCCACCGAGGGTGCGGAAACGATCTGCTGGTCGAGGGTCAGGGGTTCGCTGGCCGCCAGGGCCGGGCTGCCGATCAGGCAACCGATCAGGGTAAAACGACGTGTCTTCATCTACTTCTCGAAAAAGGATTTTTCGGGAAGCGCACAGGAGGGTTCCGGCGAACGCGCGCCAGAATACCGGCTCGTGCCCGCCCACCGCAGGTTTGCCAAAATGACTGAACGCATCCTTTCAACAGTCGTGGGTTTGCAGGCCGGTCTCCGGGCTTGCGAGGCTCGAAGTCATCCGCCTTCCCATGCGTTGCGCACAGTGGCCTGTTGGATGCTTCACTCGCTTACCGTTGCGGGGGCAGCGCCGGACTAGTCATGCAAGACGCACCGGCTTCCCGTTTCACCTGCTGCACGGCGGCAGCAGGCACCTGAAACTGGGCCGCATCTGACCATTGTCATGACCGTTCGTCAACCTGACGGCCTTTGCTGACGAGCGTGCGTTTGTTCCAGGCCAAAAAAAACGGCACCTTCTCAGGTGCCGTTCCTTTAGTGGCTAGCGCCGCTGGAACTTAAATCCAGCGGGGTCAACCGTGCAGCTCTTCGGCCGCATACAAGGTGTTCTCCAGCAGGCACGCCCGGGTCATCGGCCCGACGCCGCCTGGCACCGGAGTGATCCAGCCGGCGCGGGGCAGGGCGGTCTCGTAGACCACGTCGCCCACCAGCTTGCCGTCTTCCTGGCGGTTGATGCCCACGTCGATGACGATGGCGCCTTCCTTGATCCATTCACCCTTGACCAGCCCCGGCTTGCCGGCAGCCACCACCACCAGGTCGGCGCGACCGACGTGGCCGGCCAGGTCCTTGGTGAAGCGGTGGGTCACGGTCACGGTGCAGCCGGCCAGCAGCAGCTCCATGGCCATGGGGCGGCCGACGATGTTCGAGGCGCCCACTACCACCGCATTCATGCCGTACAGGTCCTGACCGGTGCTGTGCAGCAGGGTCATGATGCCTTTGGGGGTGCACGGGCGCAGCAGCGGGATGCGCTGGGCCAGGCGGCCTACGTTATAAGGGTGGAAACCGTCCACGTCCTTGTCGGGGCGAATGCGCTCGAGCAGCAGCGAGGCATCCAGGTGCGCCGGCAGTGGCAGTTGCAGCAGGATGCCGTCGATGTCGGCGTCTTCATTTAGGCGGTCGATCAGGTCGGTCAGCGCCTGCTGGGTGGTGTCGCTGGGCAGGTCATAGGCCTGGGAGTTGAAGCCGACCTCTTCACAGTCTTTACGCTTGTGCGAAACATAGACTTGGGAGGCGGGGTCGCTGCCTACCAGGATCACTGCCAGGCCGGGGGTGCGCAGGCCTTGCTCGCGACGTTGCGCGACACGTTGGGCGATCTGCTGGCGCAGGCTGGCGGCGATCGCCTTGCCGTCGATAAGTTGTGCAGTCATGACGCGTGATTAACCATCGAGAGGGAATAAAAAGAGCGCGCATTCTCGCATGACCGGGGCGCAGGGCAAAGGCGCTTGGTCTGGCAATTCCCCTAACCCCTTAAATAAAATGAATTTTTTTCAAAAAGGTGTTGACGACTTTGCCGCTCGTCTATAACATTCATCGCACTTGTCGGGCAGAGCCTAGCACTGGTTAGCAAGGTCAGGCAGAATAAGTGGTTTTGATAGCTTGTTCGGTATGACTAAAAGTTAATTTGTAATCCTAACAGAAAGCAGATTAAATATGCGCCCGTAGCTCAGCTGGATAGAGCATCCGCCTTCTAAGCGGATGGTCGCAGGTTCGAGTCCTGCCGGGTGCGCCAATACAGGCAGCTGGCACAAGTAAAAGCAGTAAAGCAATATGGTGGGCGTAGCTCAGTTGGTAGAGCACAGGATTGTGACTCCTGTTGTCGTGGGTTCGATCCCCATCGTCCACCCCATATTCTAAAAGGCGCCCGATGAAAATCCGGCGCCTTTGCTTTAAAAGCTTCACGCGGACGTGGTGAAATTGGTAGACACACTGGATTTAGGTTCCAGCGGCGCAAGCTGTAAGAGTTCGAGTCTCTTCGTCCGCACCATAGATGCTTTCACCGCCCTTCGCTGAAGTGCGTTGAAGCCCGGAACAAGCCGCCTTGAGCGGCTTTTTTCGTTTCTGGGCTTCTACTCCTTACCCGCACCTACCGCTGCACCGCAATGCACTTGATCTCCACCAGCAACCCTGGTCGGGCGAGTTCGCTGACGCCTATGCAGGTCCATGCACAGGTGCCCCTTGGAAAGACCTTGTCCTTCACGCTCCTGAACAGCGGCATATGGCGTTGCATGTCGATGTGATAGGTCGTCATTTCGACCACGTCGTCAAACCCGCAACCGCCCGCCGCGAGCACGAGGCGAAGGTTTTCCCAGGCCGCCAGAAACTGCTGCTCCGGGTCTTCAATCACCTCCAGCTCCGGCGTTCGACCCACCTGCCCGGCGCAGTACAGGGTGCTGCCCACCTTTACCGCGGGGGCATAACCAGCACGCTCGCAAAGCAATTTCATCTCGGCGGGTACGATAATCTGGCGATCAGTCATAGGGCAGGGTCCAGGGGAGTAGGGCTATCAAGCGACGCGCCACTCTATAGAACAGAAAAGCCACCTATCAAGGTGGCTTTCGCGTTTCAGTGCCCTCGCGTCAATGCCTGGTCGCCTTGGGCCCACCTACCGGTGACAGCTCAAGCTCCAGTCGAACGATGTTGAGGATTCTGGTGAGTGGAGCGGCTTGCTCCGCCTCCCCCAGTGCGAGGAGGTGATCGCGTTGTTCGCGAATTCTGCTGAGGCTCTCGTCGAGCTGCGCAGCGGCCAATCGGTATTTTTCCATGTGCGGTTCCTTTATCACGGCCTCCCTGCCACTCGAGTCGGCCGTTCCGTGTGCGGGTGCTGTGGCACCGTTCGTCAACGGAAGGCCCTGCAAGCATAGCGTCCTTTTGCGCCGTAGGCGCGTGAACACCTTGGGCAGAACTGTTCCAACATTTATCCGCGCGCATACTGATGAATGATTTTAAAAATAATACTGATTTTCATTTCCCTTTTTGACTGCCTCACGTGACCTCTATTGCAAGACCATTGCAACGTTCCAGGGAGCTTCACGTGAAACGCATCGCGCCGACCGTAAATCCAGGCCAGCAGCCCGACAGGCACCGTGTTTTCAAGGCGGCGCAGGGCGCGCTTACTGTGCTGGCGCTTGCCGTCAGTGGTGCCAGCGTTGCAATGGCGGCGCCCATGGAGGCGCCCACCGCTCAGCACGCAGCTGTACGCAAGCATTACCAGATTGCGGCAGGCCCGCTGGCGCCCGCACTCAACCAGTTGGCGGGCGCCACCGGCGTGATGCTGACCTTTGCCCCGGAGCTGACCGACAAGCGCCAGACCCAGGGCCTGGATGGCGAGTACAACCGCAAGGAAGCCTTCGACCTGCTGCTGATGGGTACCGGGCTGCGCATCGTGCAGCTCAAGGACAAGAGCTTCGTGCTGCGCGCCGAGGAACAGAGCCGCAGCGCGCTGGAGGTGGGCCCCACGCTGGTCAACGCACTGGGCGAGCGCCCGGGCGTGATCCGCAGCAGCCGCGAAGTGCACGCCGAACGCCAGGACCTCAACAGCCTGGTGCGTTCCATGCCCGGTACCTACACCCTGCATTCGCGCAGCCAGCCCGGGGTTTCGGTGAACATCCGCGGGCTGTCGGGCCTGGGGCGGGTCAACACCATGATCGACGGCGTGACCCAGACCTTCCGCAACAACGCCGGTCACGGTTCAGGCGGGCCGATGGCCTTCGTCGACCCCAACCTGCTGGCCGGTGTCGATGTGCAGCGCGGCGCGGTGGACGGCGCCGAAGGTGCCAATACCCTGGGGGGCACCGCCAACTTCCGCACCTTCGATATCGACGACATCGTCAAGCCCGATCACCGCGTGGGTGTGCGCAGCACCTACCGCACCGGCAACAACGGTTACGGCAACACGCGCATGCTCGCCGCCGGCGCACGAACCCATCCCGAGAATAGCGAAGGCGTGTACGGCATCGTCGCCGCCGCCAGCAGTTCGCAAACCGGCGAATACAAGACCAGCTCCGGCCAGGAAAACCACTACGACACCACCAAGCAGAGCCCGCGCTCGGGCCTGCTCAAGGTGCGCCTGCAGCCCAACGACCTGCACCGCCTGGACCTCAGCGGCGTGCAGTACCGCAACGAGTTCTACCACAACTACCCATGGGAACTGCGCAACGAAACCTACCGCGCCAAGTACGCCTACACGCCCTACAACGAATGGGTGAACCTGACGGTAAACGCCTACCAGAACAAGACCCAGCTCGATTACCCGCCGGTGGAGGAATCCACCTTCATCGGCCGCAAGACCCACGACGATGCCCACGGTTTCGACTTCACCAACCTCAGCCGTTTCAACCTCGGCCCGGTGGAAGCGAGCTGGAGCAACGGCATGCGCTACTACACCGACGACTTCGTTGCCGACACGCCGGAAAAACGCGGGGCCAACCCCGAAGGCAAGCAGCAGACCGAAAGCCTGTTCAGTACCCTGGAGCTGGACTACGACATCTATGCCATGACCCTGGGCATGCACTACGACGGCTACAAGGTCAGCGGCCACGTGCCCAAGTGCTCGATTTTGCGCGAGTGCGCGGGTATCGGCGGGGGCGATGTGGACATCACCCGCCGCGAGCACAGCTTCAACCCGCGTATCGGCTTTGCCGTAAAGCCCTATGACTGGATGCAGCTCTATACCAGCTGGTCGCGCACCTCGCGTGCACCGCGGGTGCAGGAGATGTTCTTCGAGAAGGTACCGATGACCGCCGATGCCAGCGATGCCGACGGCGTGGGGGCCAACCCCTACCTGCGCCAGGAGCGCTCCACCAACTACGAGTTCGGCTTCAATCTCAGTCGCGCCGGGCTGTTCAGCAGCAACGACTACGCCCAGCTCAAGGTCAACCGCTTCATCAGCAAGATCGACGGCTATATCACCCCGCAGTCGTTCGACATCGTCGATGACGACGGCGAATATTCGGCCAAGGCCAACTGGGTCAACTGGCCCGAGCAGGTGCGCATGAGCGGCTACGAGATCGAGGGCCGCTACGACGCAGGCTTCGTCTACGCCAACCTCTCCTGGACCCGCGCCACCACCAAGGCGCCGACCACCTCGGGCATCGAACTCGAAGACATCAACAGCCAGCCCGACCGCTACTGGACCCTCGATCTGGGCACGCGCTGGTTCGACGAGCGCGTGGTGCTCGGCGCCCGCGGCGAGTACTCCGGCCCTGCCGAAGAAAGCTGGGACTGGTACGAAACCAGGAAGACACAGTCTACCGGCGTGATCTGGGACCTTTACGGCAGCTGGCAGGTGCAGCAGAACGTCAGCCTGTTCTTCAACGTCGAGAACGTGGAGAACAAGACCTACAGCTACAACGCCTCGGTGGACTCGATCATGTCCGCCTCACTGGACCGCGGTACCGGGCGTGGGCGTACCACCTCGTTCGGCGTCACGTTCGAATACTGACCCCACAGGACCCTCTCATGTACACGAACTGCCTGCTTGGGGCGTGCCTTGCCCTGCTCGTCGGCTGCGCCACGGTCAATGCGCCGCCGGCCCAGACCGCCTATGCCCGTGTCGAAGCCAACATCCCCGGCTGGGGCGCGATCGTTGATGTGCGCAGCGGCCAGCAGATCGATGCCGGGCAATTGCTCGACGTACTGGCGCAAGCCCCCACGGTGATGGTGGGGGAGACCCACGACAACGTGGCTCATCACCTGATCGAGCAGTGGCTGGCCACCGGCCTGGCCGAGCGGCGCCAGCAAGGCGCCGTGGTGCTCGAGATGCTCGATAGCGATCAGCAGCGCCCGGTTGGCGATGTGCAGGCGTGGCTGGGCGCAGGCAACCGCGTGCGGCTGGCGCGTCTGCGCAAGATCATGCAGTGGGATGAGCGCTGGAGCTGGGAGCAATACGGCCCGTTGATGCAGGCACTGATGCAGGCCCCGGCACCGGTGCTGGCCGGCAACCTGTCTTCCCGCGAACGCAAGCAGGTGGCAGCCGACGCGCCCGCGGATGCGGCCAGCCTGTTTCCGCAAGCGGCAATCGCCGAGGTGCAGCGTCAGCGCATCGTGCAGATGCACTGTGGCGAGATCGACCTGCCGCGACTGAACGCCATGCTCGCCATTCAGCACGGTCGCGACCGGCGCATGGCCCAGGTGCTCGACGCCGCGCCGGCCCCGCGCCTGTTGTTCGCCGGTGTGCTGCACACCCTCAAGTCCCAGGGCGCGCCCCAGTACCTCAGGCATGGCGCGCGCGATCCCGGTTTGAAGGTGCTGGTGCTGGGGGAGGAGGGCCAGGCCCCAGCCGTGCAGGATGCCGACTTCGTGTGGCTGTTGCCCAGCCAGGACGGCGACGGCGTTGCGCTTGCCCCGGCGGCTGCCAGCTGCGACGCACCCTTGCAGCCAGCCCTTCACTGAACCTTTTCTGCTCACAAGGAATCCCCACATGCCTGCTATTACTGCCAGCGACCTCCGCCAACGCCTTGGGCATGACTGCCTCAGCCTCGCCCTGCCTGCCGCCGAAGTGGCGGCCCGGCTGTATCACCTTGGCCCGCTGAGGGTCATGACCCAGGCCAGTCATGCATTCCTCGACCAGGTGGGGCGCTTCCCACGGTCGGACGATGTTGCCCAGGTCGGTCTGGTGCTTGGCGAAGATGGCCTGGACCTGCGCCTGAACCTGCGCGCCTGGCACTGGCTGTGCCTCACCCGTGGCCAGGCCGCTGGTGATTTCGAGCTGAGGGTGTTCGACCGGCATGCCGCGCCGCTGTTGCGCCTGGCGTCGCTACCCGGCTCGAACCTGCAGGCGTGGGCCGAGCTGTATGCCCAGGGCAGCCTGGAGCACCCGCACTTCACACCGCGCGAGGCGCTGGTCAAACAAGATGTACAGGTCGCCGGGCTGGTCGACGACTGGGCAGCGATGGGGGATGTGCATGACCACTTCGCGCTGCTCAAGCGTCATGGCCTGACCCGCTATCAGGGCAACCAGGGCGTGGCCCCGCAGTTTGCCCGGCGTATCGGCAGCGCGGGCACTGCGGCGCTGCTCGGGCAACTGGCCGACAGCGGGCTGGAACTGATGGTCTTCATCTATAGCCCCGGCTCCACGCAGATCTACACCGGCAAGCTCGACGGCGCCACGCGGCAGGGCGACAGCCTGGTGTTCGACATGCCGGGTGACGGTGACGCCGCACCAACCCGTTTCGGCATACGTGACACTGTCGAAGCCGAAGCCTGGCGCGTGTACAAACCCAACGCGGTAGGCGGGGTCAACAGCCTGGAGATCTTCGATGCCGAGCAGCGCCTGATCGTGCAACTATTCGGGCGTCGCCCTGCCGGGCAGCCCGAACAGCCAGCCTGGCGCGAGTTGCTCGATCGGTTGGAGGCGGGGCAATGAGCGCTCGGCTGCTGAGTGTGTGCCTGCTTCTTTTAATAGGTACAGCGCCCGTGCATGCCGATCAGGCCGACACATTGGTCATCGGCAACGACCTGGCCGAGATTGCCGCGCAGTTGCAGGCCACTTCGCGGTTGGTGGGGCGTGACGATTCCAGTCACTACCCACCCGAAGTGGCTCGCCTGCCGTCGGTGGGCTATCTGCGCCAGTTGTCGTCCGAAGGCATCCTGAGCCTGCATCCGCGGCGGGTGGTGCTCAGCGATGCGGCGCGTCCGGCCGTGGTGCTGCGCCAGCTGGATACCGTGGGCGTTGAGGTCATCGAAGTGCCCAGGGGCAAGCGCATCGCCGATATCCCACGCAAGATAGAACAGGTGGCCAAGGCCTTCGACCGTGAAACCCTGAGCCCGCCGCTGGTTGCAGAGCAGCAACGTCTGGCCGCCGAGCTGGCTGCACTGGCGCCGCTCAAGGGCCCCAGGGCGCTGTTCATCTTCAATCGAGCGGGCATGATCCCGCTGATCATGGGGCGCGGCACCGAAGCCCATGCCGCACTGGAGCAGGCGGGCATCGAGAACTGCGCGCCGTTCAGTGCCTACAAGCAGGTGGCGGCCGAAGCGATGGTGTCGCTTGCACCGGATTTCGTGATCATCAGCCGCGCCGGGTTGCAGGCCCTGGGCGGCGAGGACAACCTGTGGAAGCTCGGCGGCCTGGCGCTGACCCCGGCCGGTCAGCACCGGCGCCTGGTGCAGGTGGACGATCAGGCGCTGCTCAACCTGGGCCCACGCACCGTGGCGGCCATGCTGCAACTGCGCCGTGATGCCGGGGCGCTGTTCCCATGACGCGCTCGCACACCCGCTCATTGCCCACGCTGTTGCTGATGCTGGCCGGCCTGTGCGCCTTGCTGGCGCTGTGTTCGCTGGTGGGCAGCATCGGCCTGTCGCCGCGCATCCTGCTGGGCCATCTGCCCGCGCCGCTGGAATGGCAAGTGTGGAGCGAGGTACGCCTGCCGCGGCTGCTGCTGGCGGTGCTGGTGGGCTCGACCCTGGCAGCAGGCGGCACCGCCATGCAGGGGCTGTTTCGCAACCCGCTGGCCGACCCCACGCTGCTGGGCCAGGCCAGCGGTGCGGGGTTGGCGGTGTCGATCTGGATCGTGCTGTTCAATGGGCGTTTTGCCGGCCTGGAGCTGTATGGGCAGTTTCTGGCCGGGTTTGTCGGGGCGTTGCTGGTAACGCTGGTGATCTTCCGCATCGGGCGCGGCTACAAAGGTCGTGAATCGACCATCACCCTGCTGTTGGCCGGCCTGGTGATCAATACCCTGACCGGCGCGGTGGGCGGCATGCTGACCTTCATGGCCAGCGAAGAACAGTTGCGCCAATTGAGCCTGTGGGGCATGGGCAGCCTGGGCAGTGCCGAGTGGTCGACCCTGAGCGTAGCGCTGGTGGTGTTGCCGTTGACCTTGCTGGTGCTGGTGCGCAGCGCCGCCGACCTGGACCTGTTCCAGTTGGGTGAGGTGTCTGCCCATGCGGCGGGGCTCAATGCCGAGCGCCTGAAAAATCGCATTGTGCTGGCCTCCTCGCTGGGCGTGGGCCTGTGCGTCGCACTCACCGGCATCATCGGCTTCATCGGCCTGCTGGTGCCGCACTGCCTGCGCCTGTACTTCGGGCCGGGCCACCGTCTGCTGATTCCGGCCTCGATGCTGTGCGGGGCGATTCTGCTGCTGCTTGCCGACACCCTGGCGCGCAGCCTGGTCAGCCCTGCCGAGATTCCGGTCGGCCTGGTCACCAGCGTGATCGGCGGGCCGTACTTTCTCTGGTTGTTGCTGGGCCGCAAGGTCCGGGAGTTCTGAATGCTCGATCTTCTCGCTGTCGGCCTGCATCGGCCATTTGCCCTCAGCCCGGTCACCGAGGCCATACAGGGCGGCCAGCTACTGGGGCTGATCGGCCCCAACGGCGCAGGCAAAAGCACATTGTTGTCGCTGATCTCCGGCTATATCACGCCCGACTGCGGCGAAGTGCGGCTGCTCGATCAGCCGTTGAGCGCCTATTCGCCGCGCCAGCTGGCGCGCAACCGCGCCCTGGTCACCCAGCACATGGACAGTGCGTTCGACTGGCAGGTCGGCGAATTCATCCAGCTGGGCCAGGGGCATGCGGGGTTGCCGTGCGCCGGCATCGTCGAGGCCATGGACATCACTCATCTGCTCGACCGCGGTGTGCTGTCGCTGTCGGGCGGCAAGTTGCAGCGGGTGACCATCGCCCGCGCGCTGAACCAGTTGGCCATCAGCCCTGCGGGCCCCACCGAGGGCCAGGCGCCGCGCCTGCTGCTGCTCGACGAGCCCACCAGCGCGCTGGATATCGGCCAGCAGCAGAATCTGATGCGCCTGTTGCGCCGGCTGGCCCGCCTGCCACATATCGCGGTGGTGTGCGTGCTGCATGACCTCAACCTGGCGGCGCGCTACTGCGACCGGCTGTGGCTGATGGAAAAGGGCCGGTTGTGCGCCAGCGGGACCCCCGCGCAGGTACTGAATGCACATACCATCGAGACGGTGTTCGGGGCTCAGGTCAGTGTAACGGCGGGGCCCGGCCACGCGGTGGGCATCGAGCTGGCGTGCTGAGTGGCCAGTTCCCTCAGCGGGCGCTGACCGTGACCCAGTAGCGTGAGCGCCGGTTGATGCTGACCGGCAGCGACTGGGTCAGCGCGTCGAGTACCGCATCGCTGTCGGCCAGCGGGTAGACCCCCGAGATGCGCAGGTCGGCCACTTCACTGGTGCAGCGCAACAGGCCGGGGCGATAGCGCGACAGTTCGGCAATGAAGTGCCCCAGGCGCATGTCGTCGGCCTCCAGTGCACCTACGCCCCATGAAGGCTCGCGGCCCACCCGGGTGCTGTCGTCGATGCGCATGGCAGTAAAGCGTGTGCGCTCACCGGCACTGAGCCGCTGTGGCGTGGTGTGCAGCGGGCTGAGTTTCAGCGCGCCTTCGAACAGTTGCACATCGGTGCGCTCGGGCTGCACCTGCACCACGAACCGGGTGCCCAGCGCGAGGACGCTGCCCTGGGCGGTCTTCACGCTGAAGGGGCGCTGCGCGTCATCATGCCCGGTACTGATCAGCAGCCGCCCACTGCGCAGGTGCAGGGTGCGCTGGGTGGGGGTGAAGTCCACCTCCACCGTGCTGTCGGCATCCAGGGTCAGTTGGCTGCCATCGGCCAGGGTGATGTGTCGAGGGGCGCTGGCGCCATTGTGGTAGGCCAGGCCCGCACCGCTGCGCCAGGGCTCGCGGTAGGCCAGGCCGCCGGTGCCGCCAGCCAGGGTAAGCAGCAGCAATGCCTTGACCACCCGCCGACGACTGCTGCCGCCGTGACTGAGGCTGCGGTAGCCGGCGGTGGGCTCCAGCCCGGCCAGGCGACCGCGCAGGCTTTCTATGTGCAGCCAGGCGCGTTCGTTGTCCGGGTCGGCGGCGCGCCAGCGTGCAAAGGCCTGGGCCTGCTCGGGCGGCAGGTCGCCGTCCATCCACAGGGTCAGCCAGTGGGCAGCCTCACGGGTGGTGCGGGGCTTGAAGGCCGGTTGCGGTGTGCTCATGGCAGTTGCGCAAAAAAACAGTGCTGGTTGGCGCGCACCAGGTACAGCTTCACCGAGCGAGTGCTGACTTGCAGGCGCTCGGCGATCTCGGCGATTTTCAGACCCTGCAGGTGCGACAGCAGAAACGCTTCGCGGACCTTGGCCGGCAGTTCGTCGAGCAGCCTGTCCAGCAGGGTCAGGGCTTCAAGGGCCAGGGTGCGCACCTCGGGCGAGGGCTCCACGGCTTCGGGCAGGTTGGCCAGGGCTTCGAGATAGGCCTGCTCCACCAGTCGGCGCCGGTGTACGTTCGCCATCAGGCGCCGCGCCACGGTGGACAGGAACGAGCGCGGCTCGCGGATGCTGAACAGGTCCTTGGAGGCCAGGATACTCAGGAACGTGTCCTGGGCCAGGTCAGCCGCCGACTCCGGGCAACCCATACGGTTGCGCAGCCATTGGCGTAGCCAGCGATGGTGATCGGTGTACAGCGTCTGCAGGTACGCATGGGCGCTGGCAGGGGCGTGTGGGCTGGATTCCATCGAGTGCGATCGGTGCAGGGCTGATGAGGCTGCGGAGTATAACGAGATTATTTCTCAAATGATAATTGTTATTGTTAGTGGGTTGTGGACGCCAAACCGGCTCCTGCAGGAGCCGGCATGGCCGGCGAAGGCAGCACCGCTGTCTACAGAGCAAAAATCCACGGCACCATCAGCACGCTCACAATCATCACCAGGATCGTGAACGGTACCCCCACCTTCACAAAGTCGGCGAAGCGATACTGCCCCGGCCCCAGCACCAGGGTGTTCACCGGCGACGACACCGGCGTCATGAACGCGGCGGATGCGGCCAGCGCCACGATCATGGCGAACGGGTAGGGCGATGCGCCCAGTTGCTGTGCGGTGGTGATCGCAACCGGCGCCATCAGTACCGCTGTTGCGGTGTTGGAAATGAACAGCCCGATCAACGCCGTGATCGCAAACAGCGTGGCGAGGATCACGTAGGGCCCGGCACCGCCCAGCACGCCCACCAGGCCGTCCACCGCCAGGGCGATGCCTCCGGTTTTCTGCAACGCCAGGGCAAAGGGCAGCATGCCCACGATCAGTATCAGGCTCTGCCAGTGGATCGCCCGGTAGGCGCTCTCCATGTCGATGCAGCGGCTGGCGCCCATCAGCAGGCAGCCGATCAGCGCGGCGATCACGTTGGGCACCAGGCCGCTGATCATCAGGCCCACCATCACCGCCAGGCTGATCAGCGCATAAGGCGCCTGATTCAGGGCCGGGGCCACGTTGTCCACTTCCGCCGGCAGGCTCAGCACCAGAAAGTCCCGCGGTTGCGTCTGCAGCTGGCGAATCGCCTTCCAGGTGCCGATCACCAGCAGGGTGTCGCCCAGCTTGAGCTTTTCTTCCACCAGTTGCTCGTCGATGGCCGCCTGGTCGCGACGCAGGCCCACCACGTTCAGCCCCCAGCGGCTGCGGAACGTCAGCTCCAGCAGGTTCTTGCCGATCAACTGCGAGCCCGGTGGCAGCGCCACTTCGGCCATGCCCACTTCGCGCGACTGGTCGATGAAGTAGGCGGCCTTGAAGTGCAGAGGCTCCAGGCGCATGGTCTGGCACAGGCTGCGCAGGTCGTCCTTGGGCGAGAACAGGTCAAGCAGCAGCACGTCGCCTTCGTGCACCAGGGTACTGGAGTCGGGGCTGATCACGCGGGTGCTGAACTTGTGCTGGCGCTCGATGCCGACCACGTTGGCACCGTGCTCGGTGCGCAGCTTCAGCTCGCTCAGGCTGTGGCCGATCAGCGGCGAATGGGGCCTGACCCGCAGGCGTCGTTCACGCCCGGCCAGCTTGTAGTCGATGATCAGGTCGAGCAGGGTGCGGCGGGTTTCGGTGCTGCCATCCTTGCGCGTCGCGCTGCCCAGCCAGTTGCGCGTCAGCAGCATGTAGCCCACCCCCAGCACCAGGATCACCAGGCCGAAAGGGGTGAAGCTGAAAAAGCTGAAACCGGTTTCCCCGTGGCGTACCAGCTCGCTGTGCACCACCACGTTGGGGGGCGTGGCCACCAGGCTGAGCATGCCGCTGATCAGCCCGGCGAAGGCCAGTGGCATCATCAGGCGGCTGGGCGACACCTTCATGCGTGCGGCGATGCTCAGCACTACCGGGATGAAGATCGCCACCACGCCGGTCGAACTCATCACCGAGCCCAGGCCTGCCACCGACACCATCAGCAGCACGATCAGGCGAGTTTCGCTGTTGCCGGCGCGTTCGGCCATCCACTCGCCGATGCGGTAGGCAATACCGGTGCGCACCAGCCCTTCGCCGATCACGAACAGCGCGGCAATCAGCACCACGTTGGGGTCGCTGAAGCCGGCCAGGGCTTCCTGCACGCTCAGGATGCCGAGCAGGGGCAGGGCGACGATCACCAGCAGCGCCACCACGTCCATGCGCGGGCGATTGATGACAAACAGCGCGACGGCGCTGAACAGCAGGCCAAGGACCCAGAACAATTCGTGATTCATGCAGGTATCCGAAAAGAAGACGCCGGTGAGTCTGGCAGAAACCGGGCGGCCGTTTGTTGATTTGCTGCAGCGCTTGGGTGGCACAGGGCCAGATGTTAAGGTGCGCGGCATTCTGCTGTTCACCTGTCGCCGATGTCACCCTGGCTAGTGACAAATAAGCCAAAGCTGATAGATTTCAGGCGGTTGAAGCAGTGGCCGGGTTATCGGCCGCAGGAAGGAATGCACCATGATTGCAAAAGAATCACGCCAGGCGGTCGCGCTAGAGCGGTTTGCCCAGGCAAACCCGCAGTTGCTCGAAGAGATAGCCGGGCTCAATGCCCACGAGCAACAGCAGCAGATCCAGTGGGCGTTCGATGACCAGGCGCAGGAGCGTGGCCTTCAATCCTGGGAGTTGACCCTGGAGTTGATTGCCGAGTCGCCCGAACAACTGCGCGAGATGCGTCTTGAAGTGCACCGCGAAGTGGCCGAGGCATTGGGCCTGAGCTGGCAGGAATACTGCGAGTTCAACGAAATTGAAGATGCTGCGCCCTGAGGCGCGGTAGTGTGTTGAAAAGTTTCTGTTCCATAGCCTCCACTGGGCATCGGGATGCCCGCCGGTCAGGCCGCAACGCCTTCAACGGCGGGTTCCGGCGCCCAGGCAAGAGGCTTCGGGGCAGTTGTGCGAAATTCAAATGTGCCGCGGCCTGTTCTCCTTGATTTGAACGGGGTGACTTCTGGTGTTTGAGTCACTAGAATGCTTGCCCTTGATTCTGGAGTCGGTATCGCCGGCTAACGTCTGTGCAACGAGGAATATCCATGCAAGTTTCTGTTGAAAATACTTCCGCTCTCGAGCGCCGCATGAGCGTCACCGTGCCGGCTGAGCGTATCGAGAGCCAGGTCAACAAGCGTCTGCAGCAGACCGCCCAAAAGGCCAAGATCGCTGGCTTCCGTCCAGGCAAAGTTCCAATGAGCGAAATCAAGCGCCGTTTCGGTGCTGACGCTCGCCAGGAAGCAGTAGGCGATGTGATCCAGTCCTCCTTCTACGAAGCCGTGGTCGAGCAGAAGCTGAACCCGGCCGGTTCGCCGTCGATCGAGCCGAAGTCGCTCGAAGCGGGCAAGGACCTGGAATACGTTGCCGTCTTCGAAGTGTTCCCTGAGTTCACCGTTGCCGGTTTCGAGTCGATCAACGTCGAGCGCCTGAGCGCCGAAGTGGCTGACGCCGACCTGGACAACATGCTGGAAGTGCTGCGCAAGCAGAACGTTCGCTTTGAAGCGACCGACCGTGCTGCCCAGAACGAAGACCAGCTGAACATCGATTTCGTCGGCAAGGTCGACGGTGAAGTGTTCGCCGGTGGTTCGGCCCAGGGCACCCAGCTGGTGCTGGGTTCCGGCCGCATGATCCCAGGCTTCGAAGAAGGTCTGGTCGGCGCCAAGGCCGGTGAAGAGCGCGTTCTGAACCTGACCTTCCCCGAGGACTATCAGAACCTGGACCTGGCTGGCAAAGCCGCCGAGTTCACCGTTACCGTCAACAGCGTTTCCGAGCCAAAACTGCCTGAGCTGACCGAAGAGTTCTTCGCCCAGTTCGGCATCAAGGAAACCGGCATCGAAGGCTTCCGCACCGAAGTTCGCAAGAACATGGAGCGTGAACTGCGCCAGGCCATCAAGACCAAGGTCAAGAACCAGGTAATGGACGGCCTGCTGGCTGCCAACCCGATCGAAGTGCCAAAGGCCCTGCTGGAAAACGAAGTGAACCGTCTGCGCGTGCAGGCCGTTCAGCAGTTCGGTGGCAACATCAAGCCTGAGCAACTGCCGGCCGAGCTGTTCGAAGAGCAAGCCAAGCGCCGCGTCGTGCTGGGCCTGATCGTCGCCGAAGTGGTCAAGCAGTTCGACCTCAAGCCAGACGAAGACCGCGTTCGCGAAATGATCCAGGAAATGGCCTCGGCCTACCAGGAGCCTGAGCAAGTCGTGGCCTGGTACTACAAGAACGACCAGCAGCTGAACGAAGTCCGTTCGGTTGTGCTGGAAGAACAAGTTGTGGATACTGTTCTGCAGAAAGCGACTGTGACCGACAAATCGGTCTCTTACGAAGAAGCTGTCAAGCCGGTGCAGGCACCTGCCGCTGACTGATTTCCTTCTCTTGTAGGAAAACACCACAAGCCAGCCTTCGCGCTGGCTTGTGCGTATTCAAGACATGACTATTTGGGAGTGAGTGCAGGACATGTCCCGCAATTCTTATTATCAGCAGAGCTCTGACATCCAGGCCGCAGGCGGCCTGGTCCCGATGGTTATCGAGCAATCCGCTCGTGGCGAACGCGCCTATGACATCTACTCGCGCCTGTTGAAGGAGCGGGTGATCTTTCTGGTCGGCCCGGTAGAGGACTACATGGCCAACCTGATCGCAGCGCAATTGCTGTTCCTTGAAGCGGAAAACCCGGACAAGGACATCCATCTCTACATCAACTCGCCGGGTGGTTCGGTGACAGCAGGCATGTCGATCTACGACACCATGCAGTTCATCAAGCCCGACGTTTCCACCACCTGCATCGGTCAGGCGTGCTCCATGGGCGCGTTCCTGCTGGCTGCCGGTGCCCATGGCAAGCGTTTCTGCCTGCCGAACTCGCGGGTGATGATTCACCAGCCGCTGGGTGGCTTCCAGGGTCAGGCCTCGGATATCGAGATCCACGCCAAGGAAATCCTGCAGATCCGTTCGCGTCTGAACGAGCTGCTGGCCCATCACACCGGGCAGGACCTCGAAACCATCGAGCGTGACACCAACCGCGACAACTTCATGAGCGCCGAGCGTGCTGCCGAATACGGCCTGATCGACTCGGTGCTCCACAAGCGGCCTGTTTGATAGGCAGCCAAGCGGGTGGCCGGGCCTTCCCGCCACCTGTGGACTTGAAAAAGCCCGCAATTGCCTTCATCTTGTGTTGCAAGCCTACCGGATTGGATCGATCGAATGACTGACACCCGTAACGGCGAGGACAACGGCAAATTGCTCTATTGCTCCTTCTGCGGCAAAAGCCAGCATGAAGTACGCAAGTTGATTGCCGGCCCCTCGGTCTTTATCTGCGACGAGTGCGTCGACCTGTGCAACGACATCATCCGTGAGGAGGTGCAGGAAGCCCAGGCCGAGAGCAGCGCGCATAAATTGCCTTCGCCGAAAGAAATCAGCGGCATCCTGGACCAGTACGTCATTGGTCAGGAGCGCGCGAAAAAAGTCTTGGCCGTAGCGGTGTACAACCACTACAAGCGCCTGAACCAACGTGACAAGAAGAACGACGATGTCGAGCTCGGCAAGAGCAACATCCTGCTGATCGGACCGACGGGCTCGGGTAAGACCCTGCTCGCCGAAACCCTCGCGCGTCTGTTGAATGTGCCGTTCACCATTGCCGATGCCACCACGCTGACCGAAGCGGGTTATGTCGGTGAAGATGTCGAGAACATCATTCAGAAACTGCTGCAGAAGTGCGACTACGACGTGGAAAAGGCCCAGATGGGCATTGTCTACATCGACGAAATCGACAAGATCTCGCGCAAGTCGGACAACCCGTCCATCACCCGTGACGTTTCGGGCGAAGGCGTGCAGCAGGCATTGCTCAAGCTGATCGAGGGCACGGTTGCCTCGGTACCGCCGCAAGGTGGCCGCAAGCACCCGCAGCAGGAGTTCCTGCAGGTCGATACGCGCAACATCCTGTTCATTTGCGGCGGTGCGTTCTCGGGCCTCGAAAAGGTCATCCAGAACCGTTCCACCCGCGGTGGCATCGGCTTTGGTGCGGAAGTTCGCAGCAAGGAAGAAGGCAAGAAGGTTGGCGAGTCGCTGCGTGAAGTCGAGCCGGACGATCTGGTCAAGTTTGGCCTGATTCCCGAGTTCGTCGGTCGCCTGCCGGTACTGGCAACCCTCGACGAGCTCGACGAGGCTGCACTGATGCAGATCCTCACCGAGCCGAAGAACGCCTTGACCAAGCAATACGGCAAGCTGTTCGAGATGGAAGGCGTCGACCTGGAGTTCCGCAGCGATGCGCTCAAGTCGGTGGCCCGCAAGGCACTGGAGCGCAAGACCGGTGCCCGTGGCCTGCGTTCGATTCTCGAAGGCATCCTGCTCGACACCATGTACGAGATTCCTTCGCAGAAGGATGTCAGCAAGGTGGTGATCGACGAGAGCGTCATCGATGGCTCGTCCAAGCCGCTGTTGATCTACGAGAACAGCGAGCCGCAAGCCAAGGCTGCACCCGACGCCTGAGTCGGGTGACGGCAGCAAACCAGCAAGGGGCCTACGGGCCCCTTTGCTTTTCCTGTCGCAGAGCTTGTTTTTTTGCGGGCCTGCCCCCACATTAACTCCATGCTCAAATTTCCATCGGATTACGGCCATAAGGCCGCTGTAGAGGCGAAATCATGAAGACAACCCTCGACTTGCCTCTTTTGCCATTGCGCGATGTCGTCGTTTACCCGCACATGGTCATCCCGCTGTTCGTGGGGCGTGAAAAGTCCATCGAGGCCCTCGAGGCCGCGATGACGGGCGAGAAGCAGATCCTCCTGCTGGCCCAGAAGAATCCAGCTGATGACGATCCAGGTGAAGATGCCCTGTACCGTGTCGGCACCATTGCAACCGTACTGCAACTGCTCAAACTGCCCGATGGCACCGTCAAGGTGCTGGTCGAGGGCGAGCAGCGCGGTGCGGTTGAGCGCTTTGTCGAAGTCGACGGGCATATTCGCGCCGATGTGGCGCTGATCGACGAAGTCGAGGCCGCCGATCGCGAGTCCGAAGTCTTCGTGCGCAGCCTGCTGTCGCAATTCGAACAGTATGTGCAGCTGGGCAAGAAGGTCCCGGCTGAAGTCCTCTCGTCGCTCAACAGCATCGACGAGCCGGGGCGCCTGGTCGACACCATGGCCGCCCACATGGCCCTGAAGATCGAGCAGAAGCAGGAAATTCTCGAAATCATCGACCTGGGCGCCCGGGTCGAGCACGTCCTGGCCTTGCTGGATGCCGAAATCGACCTGTTGCAGGTCGAGAAGCGCATCCGTGGTCGGGTCAAGAAGCAGATGGAGCGCAGCCAGCGCGAGTACTACCTGAATGAGCAGATGAAGGCCATTCAGAAAGAGCTCGGCGACAGCGACGAAGGCCACAACGAAGTCGAAGAGCTGAAAAAACGCCTCGACGCTGCCGGCCTGCCCAAGGATGCCTACGCCAAGGCCCAGGCCGAGCTGAACAAGCTCAAGCAGATGTCGCCGATGTCGGCTGAAGCCACCGTGGTGCGCTCGTACCTCGACTGGCTGGTGCAGGTGCCGTGGAAGGCGCAGAGCAAGGTGCGCCTTGACCTGGCCAAGGCCGAAGAGATCCTGGATGCCGACCACTATGGCCTGGACGAGGTCAAGGAACGCATCCTCGAATACCTCGCCGTGCAAAAGCGCGTGAAGAAGATCCGCGGCCCGGTACTGTGCCTGGTCGGCCCGCCGGGGGTGGGCAAGACCTCCCTGGCCGAATCCATTGCCAGCGCCACCAATCGCAAGTTCGTGCGCATGGCCCTGGGTGGCGTGCGTGACGAGGCAGAAATCCGCGGTCACCGCCGTACCTACATCGGTTCGATGCCAGGTCGCCTGATCCAGAAGATGACCAAGGTGGGTGTGCGCAACCCGCTGTTCCTGCTCGATGAAATCGACAAGATGGGCAGCGACATGCGTGGCGACCCGGCCTCGGCACTGCTCGAAGTGCTCGACCCCGAGCAGAACCACAACTTCAACGATCACTATCTGGAGGTCGATTACGACCTGTCGGACGTGATGTTCCTGTGCACCTCCAACTCGATGAATATCCCGCCGGCGCTGCTCGACCGGATGGAAGTGATTCGTCTGCCGGGGTACACCGAAGACGAGAAGATCAACATTGCGGTCAAGTACCTCTCGCCCAAGCAGATCAAGGCCAACGGCCTGAAGAAGGGCGAGCTGGAGATCGACACTGCCGCCATCCGCGACATCATCCGCTACTACACCCGCGAAGCCGGTGTGCGGGGCCTGGAGCGCCAGATCGCCAAGATCTGCCGCAAGGTCGTCAAGGAACATGCCGGGCTCAAGCAGGTGGCCGTCAAGGTCGATGGTGACAACCTGGAGCATTACCTGGGCGTTCGCAAGTTCCGCTACGGCCTGGCCGAGCAGCAGGACCAGGTAGGGCAGGTAACCGGCCTGGCGTGGACCCAGGTGGGCGGCGAGCTGCTGACCATCGAGGCCGCGGTGATTCCGGGCAAGGGTCAACTGATCAAGACCGGTTCGCTGGGCGATGTGATGGTCGAGTCGATCACTGCCGCGCAGACCGTGGTGCGCAGCCGTGCACGCAGCCTGGGGATCCCTGCCGACTTCCACGAGAAGCGCGACACCCACATTCACATGCCGGAAGGGGCTACCCCCAAGGACGGCCCAAGCGCTGGCATCGGCATGTGCACTGCACTGGTGTCGGCCCTGACCGGGATTCCGGTGCGCGCCGATGTGGCCATGACCGGGGAAATCACCCTGCGTGGTCAGGTGCTGGCCATTGGCGGTTTGAAGGAAAAACTGCTGGCAGCACACCGCGGCGGGATCAAGACCGTGATCATTCCAGAAGAGAATGTGCGCGACCTGAAGGAAATTCCTGACAATATTAAACAGGATCTTCAGATTAAACCTGTCAAATGGATTGACGAAGTCCTCCAAATTGCGCTGCAATACGCCCCGGAGCCCTTGCCAGATGTGGCTCCCGAGATTGTCGCCAAGGATGAAAAGCGCGACAGCGATTCCAAGGAACGAATCAGTACCCATTAGTACGTATTTGGCTGGGGGGCCTCCACGACGTTAATTCGGGCCCTTGTTATAAAGCGGCGCCCACTTGTCGGTGGGCCACCCGGCAATCGTTTTGCTTTTCATTACATACTTAGAAACAAACTCAAATAGAGATAAGGGGACTTAGAGTGAACAAGTCGGAACTGATTGACGCTATTGCCGCATCTGCTGATATCCCGAAAGCTGCTGCCGGCCGTGCGCTGGACGCAGTCATCGAATCCGTCACCGGCGCCCTGAAAGCCGGTGATTCCGTGGTGCTGGTCGGTTTCGGTACCTTCTCGGTAACCGATCGTCCTGCCCGTACCGGTCGCAACCCGCAAACCGGCAAGACTCTGGAAATTCCTGCTGCCAAGAAGCCAGGCTTCAAGGCCGGCAAAGCACTGAAAGAAGCCGTCAACTAAGGCGTCTCTTTCAGGCTTCGCCTAACCGGGTCGGGTTTCGCCTGGCCTGGTAGCGCAGCACGGGGAATCGCAAAAACAGATTCCCGTGTGCTTCGCCAGTTACGAGAAGGCGCATCCTCGGATGCGCCTTTCTTCTATCAGGACTCTACCCACGCTCCGCGGTTGTTTATTTAGTACGGCCGTTTCTGGGGGACGCATGCTTCAAAATATCAGGGACAATTCACAAGGTTGGATTGCCAAGACCATCATCGGTGTCATCGTGGCCTTGATGGCGCTGACCGGCTTCGATGCCATCTTCCAGGCCACCACCCATAGCCAGGACGCTGCCAAGGTCAATGGCGACACCATCAGCCAGAATGAGCTGAGCCAGGCTGTCGACATGCAACGTCGGCAACTGATGCAACAGCTGGGCAAGGATTTCGACGCCTCCCTGCTGGATGAAAAAATGCTGCGTGAAGCAGCACTCAAGGGCCTCATCGAGCGCAAGCTGCTGCTCCAGGGCGCCAAGGATGCCAAGTTCAGCTTCTCCGAGGCCGCGCTTGACCAGGTCATCCTGCAAACGCCGGAGTTCCAGGTTGACGGCAAGTTCAGCCCCGAGCGTTTCGACCAGGTGATTCGTCAGCTGGGCTACGGTCGCCTGCAGTTCCGCGACATGCTGGCGCAGGAAATGCTGATCGGCCAACTGCGTGCTGGCCTGGCCGGCAGCGGTTTTGTTACCGATTCGCAGGTCGAGGCATTTGCCCGCCTGGAGAAGCAGACCCGTGATTTCGCTTCGCTGACCTTCAAGGCCGACCCGGCCGCGGTCAAGGTCACCGACGAAGAGATCAAGGCGCACTACGACGAGCACGCCAAGGAGTTCATGAGCCCCGATCAGGTGGTCATCGACTACATCGAGCTGAAGAAGGCCGCGTTCTTCGACCAGGTCAAGGTCGACGACGAGGCGCTCCAGGCGCTGTACCAGAAGGAAATCGCCAACCTGGCCGAGCAGCGCCATGCCGCGCACATCCTCATCGAAGTCAACGACAAGCTTGACGATGCCCAGGCCAAGGCCCGCATCGAAGAGATCAAGCAGCGTCTGGACAAAGGCGAAGACTTTGCCAAGCTGGCCAAGGAGTTCTCCCAGGACCCGGGCTCTGCCGCCACGGGTGGTGACCTGGGCTATGCCGGCCAGGGCGTCTACGACCCGGCCTTCGAAGAGGCGCTGTATGCGCTGAACAAGGGCCAGGTATCGGCGCCGGTGCGTACCGACTTCGGTTGGCACCTGATCAAGCTGCTGGATGTGCAGGCACCTGAAGTGCCGACCTTCGCCAGCCTGAAAGACAAGCTGACCCGTGAGCTCAAGACCCAGCAGGTCGAACAGCGCTTCGTCGAAGTGACCAAGCAGCTTGAGGACTCGGCGTTCGAAGCCTCCGACCTGGCCCAGCCGGCCCAGGAGCTTGGCCTGAAGCTGAACACCTCGGCGCCGTTCGGCCGTGAAGGTGGCGATGGCATCACGGCCAACCGTGCAGTGATCCAGGCGGCGTTCAGCCCGGAAGTGCTGGAAGAGGGTGCCAACAGCACCGCCATCGAGCTGGACCCGGAGACGGTCGTGGTCATCCGTGTCAAGGAGCACCGCAAGCCTGAGCAACTGCCGCTGGAAGTGGTGAGCGACAGCATTCGCAAGCACCTGGCCAGGGAGCACGCCAGTGCGGCGGCCAAGGCCAAGGGCGAGGCGCTGATCGCCGGCCTGCGCGACGGCAAGGTCGAACTGGCAGCCAGCCAGGAAGGTCAGAGCTGGAAGGTCCAGGAAGCGGTCACACGCAACCAGGAGGCCATCGACCCGGCCGAGCTGCAGGCGGTGTTCCGCATGAGCAAGCCGCAAGCCAAGGACAAGCCGACCTTCGGTAGCGTCACCTTGAACGACGGCAGCTTTGTGGTCCTGCGCCTGAACGGCGTCAACGAAGGTGCTGCGGCAAGTGACGAAGAGAAGGCGGCCTACCGTCGCTTCCTGGCGTCGCGTGCTGGCCAGCAGGACTTCGCTGCATACCGCAAGCAATTGGAAGAGAAGGCGGACATCACCCGTTACTGAGTGATGCTGCTGTAAACGGAAAGGGCCGCTGATGCGGCCCTTTCTGTTTTTGTGTTGGTTGTACGGGGGCGTTCGCCGGCAAGGCCGGCTCCTACAGGGATCACAACCTCTTCAGGAGCCGGCCTTGCCGGCGAATGGCCGGATCCCGGACAAAAGAAAAGGCCGCATCAGCGGCCTTTTCCCATCCTGCCAACCTTACTCGGTAAGGTCGCCCATGGCGGTAGTGTTGAAGCCACCGTCCACGTACATGATTTCACCGCTCACGCCCGACGCCAGGTCCGAGCAGAGGAACGCGCCGGCGTTGCCGACTTCGTCGATGGTGACGTTGCGACGCAGCGGGGTCTGCGCTTCGTTGGCGTCCAGCATCTTGCGGAAGTTCTTGATACCCGAGGCTGCCAGGGTACGGATCGGGCCGGCCGAAACGGCGTTCACACGAGTGCCTTCCGGGCCCAGGCTGCGCGCCAGGTAGCGCACGCCGGCTTCCAGGCTGGCCTTGGCCATGCCCATCACGTTGTAGTTGGGCATGGTGCGCTCGGCGCCCAGGTACGACAGGGTCAGCAGGCTGCCATTGCGGCCCTTCATCATGTCGCGACCGGCCTTGGCCAGGGCCACGAAGCTGTAGGCGCTGATGTCGTGGGCAATGCGGAAGCCATCACGGGTGGTGGCCTGGGTGAAGTCGCCGTCGAGCTGGTCGCCCGGCGCGAAGCCTACGGAGTGCACGATGCAGTCCAGGCCGTCCCACTTCTTGCTCAGTTCTTCGAAGACCTTGGCGATTTCTTCATCGCTGGCAACGTCACAGGGGAAGCACAGCTCAGGGCTGGAGCCCCAGCCAGCGGCGAACTCTTCGACGCGGCCCTTGAGCTTTTCGTTCTGGTAGGTGAAGGCAAGTTCTGCACCCTCGCGATGCATGGCGGCAGCGATGCCGGATGCGATGGACAGTTTGCTTGCGACACCGACGATCAGTACGCGCTTACCGGCGAGAAAACCCATGTGTTGTTCCTCTTCAGGTTAATCGACAGCTGTGGGGGCCAAAAAGGCGGCTTCCAGCAGCTGCTGTGTATAGGGATGTTGCGGGGCGCTGAAAATACCCGTAGCCGGACCTTGTTCCACCACCTTGCCCTGCTTGACCACCATCAACTGGTGGCTGAGCGCCTTGACCACCGCCAGGTCATGGCTGATGAACAAGTAGGTCAGGTTGTACTTGGTCTGCAGCGTACGCAGCAGTTCCACCACCTGGCGCTGAACGGTCCGGTCGAGCGCCGAAGTGGGCTCGTCCAGCAGTATCAGCGCCGGTTTCAATACCAGTGCCCGGGCAATGGCAATACGTTGTCGCTGGCCACCGGAGAACTCGTGAGGGTAGCGGTGCCGGGTTTGCGGATCCAGTCCTACTTCCTCGAGCGCCTCCATGATCGCCTGTTCCTGCTCTGCCTCCGTGCCGATCCGATGAATGCGCAGGCCCTCTCCGACGATATCGCTCACGCTCATGCGCGGGCTCAGGCTGCCGAAGGGGTCCTGGAACACCACCTGCATCTGGCGGCGCAACGGCCGCACCTGTTGCTGGGTCAGGCCGTCCAGCGCCTGGCCTTCAAAGCGTATCGCGCCCTGGCTGCCGATCAACCGCAGGATCGCCAGGCCCAGGGTAGACTTGCCGGAACCACTCTCGCCCACGATGCCCAGGGTCTGGCCCTGGGGCAGGCTGAAGTTGATGCCGTCCACCGCCTTGACGTGGTCCACGGTCTTGCGCAGCAGGCCCTTCTTGATCGGGAACCACACGCGCAGGTCCTCGACCTCGAGCAGCGGCGGGCCCACCGGGTTGTCGGCAGGCTTGCCGCTGGGCTCGGCACCGAGCAGCATTTGCGTATACGGATGCTGCGGGGCACGGAACAATTCGTCACACGACGCCTGTTCGACGATGCAACCGCGCTGCATGACACATACGCGGTGGGCAATTCTTTTCACCAGGTTCAAATCGTGACTGATCAGTAGCAGCGCCATGCCCAGGCGCGCCTGCAGGTCCTTGAGCAATTCGAGGATTTTCAGCTGCACGGTGACGTCCAGCGCGGTGGTCGGTTCGTCGGCGATCAGCAGCTCCGGCTCGTTGGCCAGGGCCATGGCGATCATCACCCGCTGGCGTTGACCGCCCGACAGCTCGTGGGGCAGGGCCTTGAGGCGCTTGACCGGGTCGGGAATGCCCACCAGTTCCAGCAGTTCCAGGGTGCGCTCGGTGGCCGCCTTGCCGCGCAGGCCCTTGTGCAGCATGAGAATCTCGTTGATCTGCTTCTCGATGTTGTGCAGCGGGTTGAGCGAGGTCATCGGCTCCTGGAAGATCATCGCGATGCGGTTGCCGCGAATGCGCCGCATCTGTTTTTCTTCGAGCTTGAGCAGGTCCTGGCCTTCGTAGGTGATGCTCCCGCTGGGGTGGCGGGCCAGCGGGTAGGGCAGCAGGCGCAGGATCGAATGCGCGGTCACCGACTTGCCCGAGCCGCTTTCGCCCACCAGTGCCAATGTCTCGCCACGACGGATGTCGAAGCTGATGCCTTCGACCACGCGTTGCTGCTGCGCCCCGGTGACGAACTCCACCGACAGGTCGCGCACTTCGATCAAGGTGTCGTTGCTCATCTCATTTCCTCGGGTCGAAGGCATCGCGGGCGGACTCGCCGATGAACACCAGCAGGCTGAGCATCAGTGCCAGTACCGCGAAGGCGCTCATGCCCAGCCACGGCGCCTGCAGGTTGGACTTGCCCTGGGCCACCAGCTCGCCCAGCGACGGCGCGCCCGGTGGCAGGCCGAAGCCGAGAAAGTCCAGCGCCGTGAGGGTGCCGATGGCGCCGGTCAGGATGAACGGCAAAAAGGTCATGGTCGAGACCATCGCGTTGGGCAGGATGTGCCGGTACATGATCGCGCCGTTCTGCATGCCCAGCGCCCGCGCCGCGCGCACGTATTCCAGGTTGCGCCCGCGCAGGAACTCGGCGCGCACCACGTCCACCAGGCTCATCCACGAGAACAGCAGCATGATGCCCAGCAGCCACCAGAAGTTGGGCTGCACGAAACTGGCCAGGATGATCAGCAGGTACAGCACCGGCAACCCCGACCAGATCTCCAGAAAGCGCTGCCCGGCCAGGTCGACCCAGCCGCCATAGAAGCCCTGCAGGGCGCCTGCGATCACCCCGATGATGGAGCTGAACACCGTCAGCGTCAGGGCGAACAGCACCGAGATGCGAAAACCGTAGATCACCCGCGCCAGCACGTCGCGGCCCTGGTCGTCGGTGCCCAGCAGGTTCTGCGCCGAGGGCGGAGCCGGGGCGGGCACCTTCAGGTCGTAGTTGATGCTCTGGTAGCTGAACGGGATCGGTGCCCACAGCACCCAGCTGTCCTTGGCTGCCAGCAACTCGCGGATATACGGGCTCTTGTAGTTGGCCTCCAGCGGGAACTCGCCGCCGAAGGTGGTCTCGGGGTAGCGCTTGAGGGCGGGGAAGTACCATTCGCCGTCGTAACGCACCGCCAGCGGCTTGTCGTTGGCGATCAGCTCGGCGCCCAGGCTCAGCCCGAACAGGATCAGGAACAGCCACAGCGACCACCAGCCACGGCGGTTGGCCTTGAAGCGTTCGAAGCGGCGGCGGTTGAGAGGGGATAGGGTCATCTCAGTGCTCCCGGCTGTCGAAGTCGATCCGCGGATCGACCAGGGTGTAGGTCAGGTCACCGATCAGCTTCACCACCAGGCCCAGCAGGGTGAAGATGAACAGCGTGCCGAACACCACCGGGTAGTCGCGGTTGATGGCCGCCTCGAAGCTCATCAGGCCCAGGCCGTCGAGGGAGAAGATCACCTCCACCAGCAGCGAGCCGGTGAAGAAGATGCCGATGAATGCCGAGGGGAAGCCCGCGATCACCAGCAGCATCGCGTTGCGAAACACGTGCCCGTAAAGCACCCGGTTGGGGCTCAGGCCCTTGGCCTTGGCGGTGATCACATACTGCTTGTTGATCTCGTCGAGGAAGCTGTTCTTGGTCAGCAGGGTCATGGTGGCGAAGTTGCCGATCACCAGCGCGGTCACCGGCAGGGTCAGGTGCCAGAAGTAATCGAGGATCTTGCCCGTGGTGCTCAGTTCATCGAAGTTGTTCGAGGTGAGCCCGCGCAAGGGGAACCAGTCCAGGTAGCTGCCGCCGGCAAACAGCACGATCAGCAGGATGGCGAACAGGAATGCCGGGATCGCATAGCCGACGATGATGGCCGAGCTGGTCCACACGTCGAAGTGGCTGCCGTGCCGGGTAGCCTTGGCGATCCCCAGGGGGATCGACACCAGGTACATGATCAGCGTGCTCCACAGCCCCAGCGAGATCGACACCGGCATCTTCTCGGCAATCAGGTCGATGACCTTGGCGTCGCGGAAGAAGCTGTCGCCGAAATCCAGCCGGGCGTAGTTCTTGATCATGATCCAGAGGCGTTCCGGCGCCGGCTTGTCGAAGCCGTACATGCGCTCGATTTCCTTGACCAGGGCAGGGTCCAGGCCCTGGGCGCCACGGTAGTTGGAGCCGGCCACGGATACTTCCGAGCCGCCACCGGCGATGCGGCTGGTGGCGCCGTCGAAGCCCTCGAGCTTGGCGATCATCTGTTCCACCGGGCCACCGGGTGCGGCCTGGATGATCACGAAGTTGATGATCAGGATACCCAGCAGGGTGGGGATGATCAGCAACAGGCGGCGAAAGATATAGGCCAGCATGTCAAGGTGCCTCGCCCGCTGGGGCAGCATCGGCTGGGGCGGCGTCTGCGGCCCCCGGCACCACCGGTTTCACGTCCGGCTTGATCCACCAGGTGTTGATGCCGATGTCGTACTTGGGCGGCGTGGCCGGGTGGCCGATATGGTTCCAGTACGCCACGCGCCAGGTCTTGATGTGCCAGTTGGGTACCACGTAGTAGCCCCATTGCAGCACGCGGTCCAGGGCACGGGTGTGTTCGATCAGGCTCTGGCGCGAGTCGGCATTGATCAGGCCGTCCACCAGGGTGTCCACGGCCGGGTCCTTGAGGCCCATGAAGTTGCGGCTGCCGGGCTTGTCGGCGCTGGCGCTCTGCCAGAACTCGCGTTGCTCGTTGCCCGGCGAGTTGGATTGCGGGAAGCCGCCCACGATCATGTCGAAGTCGCGCGAGCGCAGGCGGTTGATGTATTCCGATACGTCCACCCGGCGAATGTTCAGCTCGATGCCCAGGTCGGCCAGGTTGCGCTTGTAGGGCAGCAGGATGCGCTCGAACTCGGTCTGGGCGAGCAGAAACTCGATCACCACCGGCTTGCCCTGGGCATCCACCATCTTGTCGTCCTGGATGCGCCAGCCGGCTTCCTGCAGCAGCTTGTAGGCCTGGCGTTGCTGCTCGCGGATCATGCCGCTGCCATCGGTGACCGGGTTCTTGAACGCTTCGGTGAACACCTTGTCGGGGATCTGCCCGCGCAGCGGTTCCAGCAGTTTCAGTTCGGCCGCATCCGGCAGGCCGCTGGCCGCCATGTCGGAGTTTTCGAAGTAGCTGGTGGTGCGGGTGTAGGCGCCATTGAACAGCTGCTTGTTGGTCCACTCGAAGTCCAGCAGCAGGCTCAGTGCCTCACGCACGCGCACGTCCTGGAAGATCGGGCGGCGCAGGTTGAACACGAAGCCCTGCATGCCGGTCGGGTTGCCGTTGGCGATCTCTTCGCGGATCAGGCGGTTCTGGCGAACTGCCGGGATGTTGTAGGCGGTGGCCCAGTTCTTGGCGCTGACCTCCAGCCAGTAGTCGAACTGGCCGGCCTTGAGCGCCTCGAGCGCCACGGTGTTGTCGCGGTAGTAGTCGACGCGAATGGTGTCGAAGTTGTAGAAGCCGAGGTTGATCGGCAGGTCCTTGCCCCAGTAGTCGGGGTCGCGCACGTAGCGGACCGAGCGCCCGGCCTTGACCTCGGCGACCTTGTACGGCCCGCTGCCCAGGGGGATCTCCAGGTTGCCTTTGGTGAAGTCGCGGGTGGCCCACCAGTGCTTGGGCAGCACCGGCAACTGGCCGAGGATCAGCGGCAGTTCACGGTTGCCCTTGTGCTTGAACTTGAACAGCACACGCAGCGGGTCTTCGGCGATCACTTCGTCGACGTCGGCATAGTAGGCGCGGTACAGCGGTGCGCCGCTGGTGACCAGGGTGTTGAAGGTGAACACGACGTCTTCGGCACGAACCGGATGGCCATCCTGAAAGCGCGCCTCGGGGCGCAGGTAGAAGCGCACCCAGCTGTTGTCGGGGGCTTTTTCGATCTGCCTGGCCAGCAGCCCGTATTCGGTGAATGGCTCATCAAGGCTGTTGCGCGCCAGGGTGTCGTATACCAGATCGATGTTGTCGGCCGGCACGCCCTTGTTGATGAAGGGGTTGAGGCTGTCGAAGCTGCCGGAGCCGTTGACGCGAAAGGTGCCGCCCTTGGGCGCGTCGGGGTTCACATAGTCGAAATGCTTGAAGTTGGCCGGGTACTTGGGCGCTTCGTCGTAGAGGGTCACTGCATGTTGCGGGGCGGCCAGGGCCTGAAGGCTCAGGCTGGCCAGCAGCAGGCCGCCTGCGATCAGGCGCAGGCACGGCAATGGCATCATTGGGCGTTCTCCGTGGGCTTGAGCCACCAGCTGTTCAGCCCCAGGGTGTAGGGCGGCGTGGCGACAAAGGCAAACCGGTTGCGGTAGGCCAGGCGGTGATAGTCGAGATACCAGTTGGGAACCATGTAGTGCTGCCATAGCAGCACTCGATCGAGGGCGCGCGCCGCAGCCACCTGGTCGTCGCGGCTCTGTGCATTGAGCAGGGACTCTAGCAGGTGGTCGACCACCGGGCTCTTCACGCCCGCGTAATTCTTGCTGCCTTTGGTGGCGGCCTGGCTGGAATGAAAATACAGCCACTGCTCAAGGCCCGGGCTCAGGGTCTGGTTCAGGGTCATCAGAATCATGTCGAAATCAAATTGGTCCAGCCGTTGTTTGTACTGGGCCCGGTCTACCGTGCGCAAGCGCGCGTCGATACCGATGCTGGCAAGATTTTCGACATAAGGTTGCAGGATCCGCTCCAGGTTCGGGTTCACCAGCAGAATTTCCAGCTTCAGCGGCTGCCCGTTGCTGTTGAGCAGGCGCTGGCCGCTGAGCTTCCAGCCTGCCTGGCCGAGCAGGTTGAGGGCCTGGCGCAGGGTATCGCGGTCGATACCGCGCCCGTTGGTCTTGCCCACGCTGTAGGGCTGGGTGAACAGGGCGGCAGGCAGTTGGTCACGGTACGGCGCCAGCAGCAGCCACTCCTTGCCCACCGGCAGGCCGGTGGCGCTGAACTCGCTGTTGGGGTAGTAACTGCTGGCGCGCTTGTAGGCGCTGCTGAACAGGGTGCGGTTGGTCCATTCGAAGTCCAGCATCAGGCCCAGCGCCTGGCGCACGCGGTCGTCGCTGAAGGCGGCGCGCCGGCTGTTCATGAACAACCCCTGGGTCTGGGTCGGGATCTGGTGGGCGATCTGCGCCTGGATCACCTGGCCACGACGCACAGCGGGGAAGTTGTAGCCGGTGGCCCAGTTCTTGGCCTGGTGCTCGATGTAGACATCGAATTCACCCGCCTTGAAGGCCTCGAAGGCCACATCGCTGTCGCGGTAGAACTCGAACTCGACGCGGTCGAAGTTGTACTTGCCGCGGTTGACTGCCAGGTCCTTGCCCCAATAGTCCTTGACCCGCTCGAACACCAGGCTTCGACCTGGCTGTACCTGGGTGATGCGGTACGGGCCGCTGCCCAGTGGCGGTTCGAAGGTAGTGGCCTTGAAGTCGCGGCCTTTCCAGTAATGCTGGGGCAGCACCGGCATTTCGCCCAGGCGCAAGATCAGCAGCGGGTTGCCGGCACGCTTGAACACGAAGCGGATGCGCTTGGGGTTGAGGATGTCGACCCGCTGCACTTCCTGCAGGTTGGTGCGGTAGAGCGGGTGGCCTTCCTTGAGCAGGGTGCGGTAGGAGAACGCCACGTCGGCGGCGGTGATCGGCCGGCCATCGTGAAAGCGTGCCTCGGGACGCAGGTTGAACACCACCCAGCTGCGGTCTTCGCTGTACTCCACCGAACGGGCGATCAGCCCGTAGCTGGAGGTGGCTTCATCGCCGGAGGGGTCGCGCTGGCCGGTGCCGACCATCAGGGTCTCGTTCAGCTCGTTCACCCCGTACTGCAGGAAGTTGGGCGTGGTGACCGGGCTTGAGCCCTTGAAGGTATAGGGGTTGAGGGTATCGAACGTGCCGAATGCCATGGCGCGCAAGGTGCCGCCTTTGGGCGCTTGCGGGTTTACCCAATCGAAATGGGTGAATTTGGCTGGGTACTTGAGCGTGCCGAACTGGGCGTAACCGTGACTTTCGCTGATGGTCGCGCCCGCGGGAAAGCTCAAGGCCAGGCTGAATGACAGCAACAGGAGGGGACGTATCAAGTCGGCGATCCGATCCGGGCTTGGGCTTTATTCCGGCTACAGTAACAGCTTGTATCGGCAGGAAAAAGAGCAGCCCCGGAGATCGCCGGGGCCGCGGCCAGGCAGGCCTGGCCCGGGTCTCAGTGCGGCAGGTAGACGGTGAGGGTCTGGCCGGGCTTGAGGGCGTGGCCGCTGCGCGGATTCCAACGCTTGAGGTGCTGCATTTCAACGTTGAAACGCTTGGCCACCATGTACAGCGAATCGCCTTTGCGCACCTTGTACTGGGTAGGCTTCTTCTGGTTGCCGGCCGCGCTGGCAGGCTGCGCACCTTGCATCACCAGGGTCTGGCCGACCTTGAGGTTGTTGCCGCGCAGCTTGTTCCAGCGCTGCAGGTCCTTGACGCTGACCTTGTTGGCCCGGGCGATGCTGCCCAGGTTGTCGCCACGCTTGACCCGGTAGCGGCTGTTGCGCACCGGCGTCGAGGCTTCGGCCAGGGCTGCTTCGAACACCGCCTTTTTCGGCTGCAGGCTGAGCAGCTCTTCGGGCTTCATGTTCGACAGGCTGGTGGTCAGCAGTTGCGCCTTGGCGGTGGGCACCAGCAATTGCTGCGGGCCGTCCACGGTCATGCGTTTCTTGAAGGCCGGGTTGAGCTGGAACAGCTCGTCTTCGTCGATCTCGGCCAGTGCGGCGACCCGCGACAGGTCGAGCCGGTCCTTGATCGCCACGGCTTCGAAGTAGGGTTCGTTGGCAATCGGGTTGAGGTTCACGCCATACGCCTGCGGGGTCAGCACCACCTGCGACAGGGCCAGCAGCTTTGGCACGTAGTCACGGGTTTCCTTGGGCAGCGGCAGGTTCCAGTAGTCGGTTGGCAGGCCAAGCTTCTCGTTGCGCTCGATGGCGCGGCTGACCGTGCCTTCACCGGCGTTGTAGGCCGCCAGGGCCAGTAGCCAGTCGCCGTTGAACATGTCGTGCAGGCGGGTCAGGTAGTCCAGCGCCGCGTTGGTCGAGGCGGTGATGTCGCGACGGCCATCGTAGAAGCGCGTCTGGCGCAGGTTGAAGTAGCGCCCGGTCGACGGGATGAACTGCCACAGGCCCACCGCGTGGGCGCGGGAATAGGCCATCGGGTTGTAGGCACTTTCGATTGCCGGCAGCAGGGCCAGCTCCAGCGGCATGTCGCGCTCTTCAAGACGCTCGACGATGTAGTGGATGTACAGGCTGCCGCGGTCGCCGGCGCCTTCCAGGAACGAAGGGTTGCTGGCGAACCACAGGCGCTGCTGCTCGATGCGCGGGTTCACCGCAATGCCGTCCTGCAACTGGAAGCCCTGGCGCATGCGTTCCCAGACGTCCTGGGCCACGGCTGGCTCGACCGGCTTCTTGTCATGCACGAAGATCGGTTTCTGCTTGATCCGCGCCTGGAAGTTGTGCGCGCGAACGCTATCGGATTCATCGACCTGGCGCGTGCTCTGGCAGCCCACGAGGGTGGCGGCCAGGGCCAGCGCACTGGCTTGGGCCAGGCGCGTCAGGGCAACGGAATTGAAGGTTCTGCGGCTAGGGGACGACATTGGCTGGGGGAAAGTTCCGGGCAAAAATGTCGGGCGATTCTAGAAAGGCACCCCCCATCGGTCAACCTTTGAGAATTTTCCGACCTTCACAGCGCCTGTTTAGAACGTGTCTTTCCAGGCCCGCAACCCTGCAAAAACAGCACTGGGCGTAGGGTTTATGCGGCCCACCCGTTCGTCTATTTTTTGTTTAACGGATGTTTCTGCTACCCGCAAAAACGGGTTGGTCAGCTTCTCCAGCGCGATGGTGGAGGGCAAAGTGATGCGATCTTGCGCGCGCAGTGCGGTAACGTCTTCGAAGCGTTGGATAACGTGCGGGTTCTGCGGCTCGACCGCACAGGCAAAGCGCAGGTTGCTCAGGGTGTATTCGTGGGCGCAATACACCTGGGTGGCCGCCGGCAGCGCTGCCAGGCGCTCCAGCGAGTGGTGCATCTGCTCCGGCGTGCCCTCGAACAGGCGCCCGCAGCCGGCGGCGAACAGCGTGTCGCCACAGAACAGCATCGGCAACTGCGGCTGGGCACAGTAATAGGCGATGTGCCCCAGGGTGTGGCCGGGTACGGCGAACACCTGGAACTCAAGCCCCAGTACCTCGAGGCGGTCATTGTCGTTCAGGGCCTGGTCGCGGGCGGGTATGCGTTCGTTGGCCGGGCCGCTGACGCGGGCGCCGGTGTGCGCCTTGAGCTGCTCAACGCCGCCCACATGATCGTGGTGGTGATGGGTGATCAGAATGTCGGTCAGTTGCCAGTCGGCATGCGCCTGCAGCCAGGCCAGCACGGGGGCGGCATCGCCCGGGTCGACCACCGCACAACGCTGGTTCACGGCATCTTGTAACAACCAGATGTAGTTATCACTGAAAGCGGGCAGGGCCTGTATCTGTATCATCGTGCGATTCGCCAAACGGTGGACATGGGTGCATCTTAGTAGCTATGTGCGTTGTCGAGAACCTTCCAAGGGAGACAGCAATGACCGATCAAGCCTTTGCCCAGGCCGACCCGCAGTGGCTCGAGCTGATCAGCCAGGCGCGCGAGTGGTTCGCCGGCCCGCTGGGCCAGCAGCTGCTCGCCGGGGAACAGCGCCTGCTCGAAGAGGAGCTGGGGCGCTTCTTCGGTGGCTACCTGGTGCATTACGGCCCTTGCGCCGAGGCACCGCCCAATGCCCCGCAGGTGCAACGCAACGTGCGCCTGGGGGCGCCGCTGCCGGGCGTCGAGATCGTGTGCGAGGAGCAGGCCTGGCCCCTGAGCGAGCACGCCGCCGACGTGGTGGTGCTGCAGCACGGGCTGGACTTCAGCCTCTCGCCCCACGGCCTGCTGCGCGAGGCGGCCAGCAGCGTGCGCCCTGGCGGGCACCTGCTGATCGTCGGGATCAACCCCTGGAGCACCTGGGGCCTGCGCCGGGTGTTTGCCCATGATGCGTTGCGCAAGGCGCGCTGCATCTCGCCGTCGCGGGTGGGCGACTGGCTCAACCTGCTGGGCTTCGCGCTGGAGAAACGCCGCTTCGGGTGCTATCGTCCGCCGCTTGCCTCGCCGGCCTGGCAGGCACGGTTGTCTGGCTGGGAGCGTGCTGCCGGGCGCTGGCAGATATCCGGTGGCGGTGTGTACGTGCTGGTGGCGCGCAAGATGGTGGTGGGCCTGCGCCCGCTGCGCCAGGTGCGCCGCGAGCCGATGGGCAAGCTGCTGCCGTTGCCGATGGCCAAGGTCAACCGGCGCACGCCTCACCCCGAGGGCCGCACCTTCAATGATGAATAAAGGCTGTACATGAGCGAAAGCGTCGAAAGCGTCGAGATCTACACCGATGGTGCCTGCAAGGGCAATCCTGGCCTGGGCGGCTGGGGCGCGCTGCTGGTCTGCAAGGGCGTCGAAAAGGAGCTGTGGGGCGGCGAGCGCGAAACCACCAACAACCGCATGGAACTGATGGCCGCCATCAAGGGCCTCGAGGCGCTCAAGCGCCAGTGTGATGTGCTGCTGGTGACCGACTCGCAGTACGTGATGAAAGGCATCACCGAGTGGATGGTCAACTGGAAGAAGCGTGGCTGGAAGACCGCCGCCAAGGAGCCGGTCAAGAACGCCGACCTGTGGCAGCAGCTCGACGAACAGGTCAACCGCCACAACGTGAAATGGCAGTGGGTGCGCGGGCACGTCGGCCACGCCGGCAACGAGCGTGCCGACCAGCTGGCCAACCGCGGCGTCGACGATCTGCGCAAGCAACGCTGAACCCTCCCTTTAGCGAATTCGCCACATCCTGCCCCGGGTGAGGTAAAATTCGCCGCTTTCAATATTCAGGCAGTACGCGGCAGGAGATGACCGACGTGGAGATGCAGAACAACAGGTCGGTAGTGCTCGACACCGAAACCACCGGTATGCCGGTGGCCGATGGTCACCGCATCATCGAGATCGGCTGTATCGAGCTGGTCGGCCGGCGCATGACCGGACGCAATTTCCACGTGTACCTGCAGCCCGACCGCGAAAGCGACGAGGGCGCGATCGGGGTGCACGGCATCACCGACGAATTCCTGGTGGGCAAGCCGCGTTTCGCCGAAATCGCCGACGAGTTCTTCGAGTACATCAAGGGCGCGCGGCTGATCATCCACAACGCGGCGTTCGACGTTGGTTTCATCAACAACGAATTCGCCATGCTCGGCCAGCACGATCGCGCCGATATCGCACAGCACTGCGAGGTGCTCGACACCCTGCTGATGGCCCGCGAGCGTCACCCGGGCCAGCGCAACAGCCTCGATGCCTTGTGCAAACGCTATGGCGTAGACAACTCCGGCCGCGAACTGCACGGCGCGTTGCTCGACTCCGAGTTGCTGGCGGACGTGTTCCTGGCCATGACCGGCGGCCAGACCAGCCTGTCACTGGCCGGCAGCGACAGCGAGGGCGAAGGCCAGTCCAGCCAGGGCAGCGAGATCCGTCGGCTGGTGGGGCGTCAGCCGGGGCGCATCATCCCGGCCACCGAGGCAGAGCTGCAAGCGCACATGGCGCGCCTTGAAGCAGTGGCAAAATCCACCGGTGGCCCCGCCTTGTGGCAGCAACTGCTCGAGGCCCGCTGAAGCAAATCCCGCCGCGTACCTGGCGCCGACCTTCTACCCTGAAATGAACGGCCTCACGGCCTGTCGCTCAGAAGGTGCCGGCGCCCATGTACAAGGACCTCAAGTTTCCGATACTCATCGTGCACCGCGATATCAAGGCCGACAGTGTGGCCGGTGATCGCGTGCGCGGCATTGCCCAGGAACTGGCCCAGGACGGCTTTACCATTCTGCCGGCGGTGGACTACGCCGAGGGCCGCCTGGTAGCGGCCACCCACCACGGCCTGGCCTGCATGCTGATTGCGGCCGAAGGCGCGGGGGAAAACACCCACCTGCTGCAGAACATGGTCGAGTTGATCCGCCTGGCGCGTGTGCGCGCACCGCACTTGCCGATCTTCGCACTGGGCGAGCAGGTGACCCTGGAGAACGCGCCAGCCGACGCCATGAGCGAACTGAACCAGTTGCGCGGCATCCTTTACCTGTTCGAAGACACCGTGCCGTTTCTGGCCCGGCAAGTGGCGCGGGCGGCGCACAACTACCTGGACGGCCTGCTGCCGCCGTTTTTCAAGGCCCTGGTGCAGCACACCGCGCAATCGAACTACTCCTGGCACACGCCGGGCCATGGCGGTGGCGTGGCGTATCGCAAGAGCCCGGTGGGCCAGGCGTTTCACCAGTTCTTCGGCGAGAACACCCTGCGTTCGGACCTGTCGGTGTCGGTGCCGGAGCTGGGTTCGCTGCTCGACCATACCGGCCCCCTGGCAGCGGCCGAAGCGCGTGCGGCGCGCAACTTCGGCGCCGACCACACCTTCTTCGTGATCAACGGCACCTCCACCGCCAACAAGATCGTCTGGCACTCGATGGTCGGGCGTGACGACCTGGTGCTGGTGGATCGCAACTGTCACAAGTCGGTGCTGCACGCAATCATCATGACCGGCGCAATCCCCCTGTACCTGTGTCCGGAGCGCAACGAGCTGGGCATCATCGGCCCCATCCCGCTGAGCGAGTTCAGCCGCGAGGCGATCCAGGCCAAGATCGAAGCCAACCCGCTGGCCGCAGGGCGCGAGCCGCGGGTGAAGATGGCGGTGGTGACCAACTCCACCTATGACGGGCTGTGCTACAACGCCGAGATGATCAAGCAGGTGCTGGGCAGCAGTGTCGAGGTGCTGCATTTCGACGAGGCCTGGTACGCCTACGCGGCGTTTCACGAATTCTTTGCCGGGCGTTACGCCATGGGTACTTCGCGCAGTGCCGACAGCCCGTTGGTGTTCAGCACCCATTCCACCCACAAGCTGCTGGCCGCGTTCAGCCAGGCCTCGATGATCCACGTACAGGACGGCGGTGCACGCCAGCTCGACCGTGATCGATTCAACGAGGCGTTCATGATGCATATCTCCACCTCGCCGCAGTACAGCATCCTGGCCTCGCTGGACGTGTCGTCGGCGATGATGGAAGGCCCGGCTGGGCGCTCGCTGCTGCAGGAAATGTTCGACGAGGCGCTGAGCTTCCGGCGTGCGCTGGCCAACCTGCGCGAGCACCTGGCCGACGACGACTGGTGGTTCAGTATCTGGCAACCGCCGCAGGTGGGTGGCATTCACCGCGTGGCGACCGAGGACTGGCTGCTGCAACCCCAGGCCGAATGGCACGGTTTTGGCGATGTGAGCGAAGACTACGTGCTGCTCGACCCGATCAAGGTCACGCTGGTGATGCCGGGGCTGGATGCGGGCGGCAGCCTGGGCGAGCATGGTATTCCTGCGGCAGTGGTCAGCAAGTTCCTGTGGGAGCGCGGGCTGGTGGTGGAGAAGACCGGCCTGTATTCGTTTCTGGTGCTGTTCTCGATGGGGATCACCAAGGGCAAGTGGAGCACCTTGCTCACCGAACTGCTGGAGTTCAAGCGCAACTACGACGCCAATACCGCGCTGCTGCAGAGCCTGCCGTGCGTGGCGCAGCTGGACCCGTTGCGCTACCACGGCATGGGCCTGCGCGACCTGTGCGAGCAGTTGCACGAATGCTACCGCGCCAACGCCACGGCCAAGCAGCTCAAGCGCTTGTACACGCGTTTGCCCGAGGTGGTGATGAAGCCGGGGGATGCGTATGACAAGCTGGTGCGCGGTGAGGTCGAGGCGGTGCCGATCGAGCGCCTGATCGGGCGGGTGGCGGCGGTGATGCTGGTGCCGTACCCGCCGGGGATTCCGTTGATCATGCCCGGGGAGCGCTTTACCGAGTCGACACGCTCGATCATCGACTACCTGAGCTTTGCACGGGCGTTCGACCGTGGGTTCCCCGGGTTTGTGGCCGATGTGCACGGGCTGCAGCATGAGGTGGGGGACGTGTATACGGTGGATTGCATCCGCGAATGAGGGATGGCTTGTGCTGGCCGCTTCGCCGCCAATGCCGGCGAAGCCTTCACCGCAACTGTTGCGTGCTCACCACGTGCCCGAAATGATGCCGCCACAGGCTCACCCCCAACTGCCCCGACCGATCCAGCGACGACCCTACCGTGAGGTCGCTGATCAGGGTCGGCTGCAGCCCCGCATCAAACAGCGCGAACCCCGCCGCCAGCACGCAGGTGTCGGTCTGTATGCCGCACACCAGCACGCGCTCGGGGTTCAATTGCCTGAGGTAATCCAGCATCTCGGCCGTCGGGGCGTAGCCATGCTTGATGAAGATACGATCTGCCGCCACCAGGCTCTGGTCGTGCGCCGCCGGTTGCCAGCCCAGCTGACGTTGAAACGGGGTCACCGATTCATCATGGCGCTCCACGCTCGCCACCGACGGCATGCGGCCGATCAGTGATGCTATGCCGTCTACCAGCCATTGCGGCGGGTTGAACGAGGGTTGTACGTCGATAATCAGCAGTACCTGGCGCATGGAATGCCCTATGGAAGTTCAAGGCCGGGTGATTGTAACCCCCGGCCTTGCACAGATGCTAAAATCCGCCGCTTGAAACCTGGAGATAGACGCGTGCGCAAAGTGGCGGTGGTAATGGCAGTGCTGGCCCTGGCCGGCTGTGACAACGATGCCGAACGGGTACACAAGCAGGTTGCCGAGCATCTGGATAACCCGAAGACGGCCAAGTTCGCCAACGTGCGATTCAACAAGCAGGGCGATATCTGCGGCCAGTTCCGTGGCAAGGACGCGGCCGGTGTGTTCCAGCCTTACCGCAGCTACGTGGCCATCAAGCAGGGCGACGACTACCAGATCATCATCGACGAAACCGGCGGCGACCTGCGCATCCGCGAAATCTGCGGTGGTGCCGACCTGCAGCGCCGTGCCGATGCCCTGGCCGACCAGCCCGCGCCCGAAGGCTGGGACGTCGAGATCATCCAGGGCCCGAACATGGGCGCCCTCAGCGACATGACCGCGCGCCTGATCGAAAAACAGATTCCATCCTCGGTGGTGTACCGCGACGGCAAGCCGGTGGTACTGCTGGGCCCTTACCCGACCAAAGAGGAGGCCCTGGCCAGCAAGAACGATGTGATGGCGCGCCTGGGTACCGATTCGGTGGTCATCCAGCACGGCGCCGAGCGCTAGCCAGCACGCGGCGGCGCCTCTTACACTCACGGCTTGTCTTCAAGGATGAGCCGTCATGAGTGATTCGCCCTTCGCCATTACCCTTCAACGTTGTACCGAACAGCACGTCGAGGGGCTCACGGCCCTGTACAACCACCCGCAGGTGGCGCGGCAGGTGCTGCAGATGCCGTATCAGAGCGCCGACCTGTGGCGCAAACGCATCGCCACCGACAACGAACGAATGGTGTTTCTGGTGGCCTTACATCAAGGCGAGGTGATCGGCAGCTGTACGCTCGAGCAGTTCATACGTGTACGTCGCGGTCATTGCGGCGGCATCGGCATGGGCGTCGCCCCGGCCTGGCAAGGGCAGGGGGTGGGCACACGGCTGTTGTCGGCGGTGCTCGAGGTGGCGGACAACTGGATGGGCCTGCAGCGCGTCGAACTCACTGTTTACGCCGATAACCAGCCGGCACTGGCGCTGTACCGGCGCCACGGCTTCGAGGTGGAAGGGCATTTGCGCGACTATGCTTTACGTGACGGTGTGTTCACCGATGCCTGCAGCATGGCGCGCCTGCGACGGCGCGAGGGTTAGAGGAGGGGGCTTATGTCCACACTGGAGCGAGCCATTGCGGTTGCCGCCAGGGCCCATGAAGGGCAGCAGGACAAGGGCGGCACTGCGTATATCCTGCACCCGTTGCGGGTGATGCTGAGGGTGCAGACCACCGAACAGCGCATCGTCGCGGTGCTGCACGACGTGCTTGAAGATACCAGCATGAGCTTGTCGGACCTGGCCCGCGAAGGCTTCGCCCTGAAGATACTGGCGGCGGTGCAGGCGCTGAGCCGGCGCGATGACGAAAGCTACGAGGCCTTCGTCGCGCGGCTGGGCAGCGACCCGCTGGCACGGGTGGTAAAGCTTGCCGACCTTGCCGACAACAGCGACCTTTCGCGCATCGCTATGCCCGGCCCCGAAGACATCGCGCGCCTGCAGCGCTATCAACAGGCCAGCGCCTACCTGCAGGCGCTGGCCTGAACGCTGGCGCTTTCGATCACCCGTGCCAGGCGCTGCATCGCCGCATCGATGGCTTCGCCACTGAACCCACCCAGGCCGAGCACCAGCCCGGGCCTGCCGTGCGGCCCCGCATACATGGGGGATACCGCGCGCACCACCACCCCGGCCTCTGCGGCCTGGTCCGCTACCTGCCTGTCGTCGATACCGGCTGCCAGCCACAGCACCAGGTGCATGCCCTGGTCGGTCGGTTGCAACCAGGCCAGCTCAGGCTCCAGCCAGCGCGCCACCGCTTCGTTCACCTGGCGGTGGATGGTGGCGTACACACCGCGGATGCGGCGGATGTGCCGGTCCAGATGGCCTTCGTTGATGAAGGCCGCCAGTACCTGCTGGTCGGCGTTGGCCGGATGACGGTCCATCAGCACGCGGGCACCGCAGAAGGCGTCCACCAGGTCCGGCGGCACGATCGCATAGCCCAGGCGCAGTGACGGGAACAGGATCTTGCTGAAGGTGCCCAGGTAGATCACCCGTTCAGGGTCCAGCCCCTGCAACGAGGGGAATGGGTGCCCTGCATAGCGCAACTCGCCGTCGTAGTCGTCCTCGATCACCCATGCATTGTGGGTTCTGGCCCAGCTCAGCAGTGCCTCGCGCCGGGTCATGCTCATCGGCATGCCCAGCGGGTACTGGTGCGAAGAGGTGACGAAGGCGGCGCGGGCGTGGGGGCAGGTGGCGACGGCGTGTTCCACGTCCATGCCCTCGGCGTCCACCGGTACGCGCACCATCTGCCCGCTGTGCCCGGCGCTTTCGAGAATGGCGGTGATACCGCGGTAGGCCGGGTCTTCGACCCAGGCGAAGTCGCCGATGTCCAGCAGCACCTGGCAGGCCAGGTACAGGCCCTGCTGGGTGCCGGAGGTGATGATCACCTGGCTGGCCTCGCAGCGTACCGAGCGGGATTTGCGCACATAGTCCACCACCGCCTCGCGCAGCTCGATTTCCCCCAGCGGGTCGCCATAGCCGGCAGGGGCACCCGGGCCGCGGGCGCGCACCCGGTTGCCAAGGCGCCGCCAGATATCATCCGGCGCGGCCTTGCCCAGCGGTACCGAGACGGCGAACGGTACCTGGGGTACCTCGCCGAAGCGGCGGGCAAGTTGTGCAAAGCGTTCGATGCGTGCCGAGCTGGCGGCGGGCCGCGCCACACCTGTCGTGTGCGCGGCAGGTGGCTCTTCAAGGCTGTGCGCGACCCGCGTGCCGGCACGGCCGCGGGACTCCAGAAACCCCTCGGCCGTCAGTTGCTCGAACGCCTCGATGGCCGTGCCCCGCGCGATCATCAGCGATCTGGCCAGCATGCGGGTCGAGGGCAGCGCCTCGCCGGGCTTGAGGTCGCCGCGCCGGATCGCCGCACGCAGCGCCTGGGCCAGTTGGCGCCCCAGTTGGCCGCTGCTGCGGTCCAGCGTGCCCAGCGAAGGAATATCCACCACGTTGGCTTTGCGCGCCATGTTTTCTGGTCCAGTCATTTTGTTCGATAGTGGATCTATACCATGGGCCAGTTGCGCCACACAATTTGCCATCGCCCTGTGCCGGATGGATGCAAACCATGTACGTACCGCAGTCTTTCAACGAGTCGCGCCCCGAGGTGCTGCATCAACTGATCATGCAGAACCCGCTGGGTGTATTGGTCAGCCACGGCGAGGGTGGGCTGGATGCCAACCATCTGCCGTTCCACTTCAAGCCGCAGGAGGGCACGCAGGGGGTGCTGCATGCTCACGTATCGCGGGCCAACCCGCTGTGGCGCGAACTCAAGGATGGCGATGAAGTGCTGGTGATCTTCCGCGGCGCCGATGCCTACATCTCGCCCAACTGGTACCCCAGCAAGCACGAGACCCACAAACAGGTGCCCACCTGGAACTATCAGGTGGTGCACGCCCATGGCCGCGTGACCTTGCACGATGACGAGCACTACGTGCGTGGCCTGGTGGCGCTGCTCACGCGAACCCACGAAGCATCCCAGCCCGTGCCGTGGAAGATGTCCGACGCGCCGAAGGACTACATCCGCGACATGCTCAAGGCCATCGTCGGGCTCGAGATCGAGATCACCCGTCTGGTCGGCAAATTCAAGCTGGGCCAGAACAAGGAGGCGCGGGATATCCAGGGCGCCGCCCAGGGGTTGAAGGCGTCGGGCAAACCAGCAGTGGGCGAAGCCATGTTGAGCGCCACCGGTCACCCCCTGCACGGGCCGGCCTTGCCGGCGAAGTCGCCCGAATGACCGCCGTCTGATCCCACTTGAAAATCGACTTTTCCTACAGAGTCGGCCAGAATCGGCGGCTCGGCTGCGTTATGGCTTTTTGACTGCATCGGTCGAGAGTGGGTGCTTTTGCACCGGCCCGACTTTCCAGCGCAGACGACAGGACATGACCCAGGACGAGTGGTTGAAGGCCAATGCGGCGCGGTTCGGCAGTGACTACGAACGATTGTTCGCTAGCAACGTGCTCAGCCTCGTGGCGGGCATCCGTTACGAGTCGCTGAGTGCGCAATACCCCTTCAAGGACAATGACGGCAAGCAACGCTACTGCGACCTTGTCATCAATGAAGAGGGAGACGTGCGCATCGCCATCGAAATCGATGGCTATGACAAAAGCGGTACGGGCACCGGCATGTCGCACCCCGAGTTCATCGACTGGCAGCGGCGTCAGTCTGCACTCACTTCCCAGGGCTGGCGGGTGCTGCGCTTTGCCAACCGCGACGTCAGGGATCACCCGCAGCGTTGCGCTCGGGATATCAGCGTACTGCTCGATGCCGAGCGAAAAAAAGCCCACGACCTGCTGTCGAGCACGCGCCAGAGCGCCAGCGTGCAGCAGTTGGCGCAGGCGCAGGGCAGCCGGATCAAAGGGCTCAACAAGGAGGTTTCGGTCATGAAGTACACGATCATGTCATTCACTGCGCTGATCGGGGTTCTGATCGTGGTGTTTGCGTTCAAGGGCACCGAGTCGGTTGCAGGCTCGGCCGTGGTCAGCCAGGCAGTGGCGGCGCCGGCGTCACCCGCCACCTTGCAGGGCGCCACCTGCGACAACCCGCTGGACTGGCGTCAGGCCGCCGACCATATCGGGCAGAGCGCTGCGGTGCTGGGCCCGATCATGAAGGTGACCTACAAACCGTCGTCCAGGGGCCAGCCGACCTGGATCGACCTGGGTGCCAGCTTCCCCAGCAAGCGACGGTTGGGGCTGGTGGTATGGGGCGAGCATCGCCCGGCGTTCGCCTCGTTGCTGGCGCAGCCGCTGGAGGGGCGCACGGTGTGCGTGATAGGGCGTATCGAGCAGTACAAGGGCGTGCCGCGTCTGGAGTTGCAGGGCGCCAGTCAGTTCCAGCTGGTCAAGTGATCTTCAGGTGCAGCCTTGGCGTCAAGGCTGCACCGTTATCCCCTCAGCTGGCCTTCTGGCAGTTGCCGGCGATGCTGTAGCCCTCTGCCTGGGCGGCAGATTCGCTGCTGAACTCGACCCGATTCTTTTCGGCAATGCTGTTGTACGACGGGCAGTCCGGGCGGTGGTAGCGCTTCTTGGCCCGGTTGCCGCGCACTTGCCCGGTGGCGTCGGCCACAGTTGCAGCCTTGGTTTTGGCGGGTGCGGCGGGTCTTGCCGGTGAAGCGGCGGTCGTGGCCGTGCCCTTGCCTTGCCCCAGCTCTGCACGCAGGAATATCGGCGCGTGATCGGAGATGTTCGCCCGGCCTTGCTGGTGAGTCATGCCCAGGTGTTTCGGGTAGTCGTACACGCCCACGCTGTTGACCTTCAGCGGCGAGGAATGGCTGACGAAGATATTGTCGTAAAGGTTGGCGAATTTGCCGTCGGTTGTGGACAGCGTGCTGGCGCCTGCGACCACCAGTGGTCTGGCGGCGGCATTGAGCGACTTCCAGGCAGGTGAAGTGGGTGGCATGTTGAAGTCGCCCATCAGCAGAATGTGATTGTTGCCGGGGTAGACTTCCTTCAGCCAGGTCCAGTAGCTCGACAGCGCATCGATTTCAGCGACCCGGTCAGACGGCTTTTTCCCGTACACGATATGCACCGTGGCCACCACGAAATAGGCATTGTCGGTGAGTGACTTGAAGCGCGCGGAGTAGGGCTCGCGCTCGAAGATCTTCTTGCGGTCCAGGTAGGACACCGCACCGTCTTCATAGGCGACCTTGCTGTCCTTCCACACGAAACCATACATTTCCTTGTACGAAGACCTGCCTACCGCATCGGAGGCCATGTGGCTCCAGGGCTCGCCGCTCTGGCGGCTGAGTTCCCTGGCCAGCTTGTCCAGGGCCGCTTCGCTCATCAGCTCCTGCACAGCCAGAAAATCCACATTTTTGGCGACCTTGGCAATGGCCTTGAAGTCCTTGTTGGAACGGTCGCTCAGGTGTTCCAGGTTCCAGGTGCCGATACGCGTTTCAGCAAACACCTGGCCACACAACAACATCAGCAGCATCACTGCAGCTGCAAGATTCTTGAACATCATTACTTCCAGATTCTATGGATAACACCATCGCCCAGAAGGGCGACAAGTCGGAGCAGGGTGGGCGGGCAGCGCCTGGCGACGGCTTCAGTCTTCCTTGGGCACAACCCAGAAAATCTGCACGCCGCCGTCATCCCGGTAGGCCAGGGTGACGTTGTCGTTTTCGGCGATTTCCTCGAGCAGGGTCTCCCAGTCGGCAGGCGACTCGTGCTCCAGGCGAAAGATCAGCGCCGCGCGGGACTTCTGCGCGGTTGGCGAGTTGATGATTTTCTGAATGCGGATGCCCAGTTGCTCGTAGCTGCTGACGGGCTTGGCGGCAGAGGAGGTGGCCACAGGTACAGGTTCCTTGTTTTTGCTGTATGCGCATACAGTATTTTACTGTAAGGCTTTTCGCAACTGCGTGTCGCTCAAAGAACCCATGTGACCACACGGCGCAGGCTTTGCTGCACCGTGGGCAAAATAAAAGTGGCGAGGTTACAAGAGGTTAGGCCGCCCCGCTGTAGGAAGGGCGGCCTGCCGGGCTACTGCACTCAGTATTCCCAGAAGATGCGCTGCAGCTCTTTGCTGTCCTGGGTCTTGGTCAGGGCGACCATGGCCAGGATGCGCGCTTTTTGCGGGTTCAGGTCGTGCGCCACTACCCAGTCGTTCTTGTCGTCAGGCTGCTCGGCGTTGCGCAGCACGAACCCGCCCTGGTTGACGTGGGACGAACGGATGATCTGCACGCCGTTCTTGCGCAGTTCCTGCAGGGCCGGCACTACGCGCGAGGACACCGAACCGTTGCCGGTACCGGCATGGATGATGGCCTTGGCGCCATTTTGCGCCAGTGCCTTGTAGGCGGTGTCGCTGACGTTGCCGTAGCTGTAGGCGATGTCCACGGCAGGCAGGCTGCTGATGGTCTTGATGTCGAACTCCGAATCCATCGTGTGGCGCTTGGCCGGCAGGCGGAACCAGTACGACTTGCCTTCCACGACCATGCCCATCGGGCCCCAGGCGCTCTTGAACGCTTCGGTCTTGATGTTGATCGACTTGCTCACGTCGCGACCGGACTGGATCTCGTCGTTCATGGTCACCAGCACGCCCTTGCCGCGCGATTGCTTGTCGCTGGCCACGGCCACGGCGTTGTACAGGTTGAGCATGCCGTCAGCCGACATTGCGGTACCGGGGCGCATGGAACCCACGACCACGATCGGCTTGTCGGTCTTTTCCACCAGGTTGAGGAAGTAGGCGGTCTCTTCGAGGGTGTCGGTACCGTGGGTGATCACGATGCCGTCCACGTCCTTGCTGTCGGCCAGCTCGGCAACGCGCTTGCCCAGTTGCAGCAGGTTTTCGTTGGTGATGCTTTCGGAGGCGATCTGCATCACCTGCTCGCCGCGTACGTTGGCCAGGTTGGCCAGCTCCGGAACACCGGCAATCAGCTTGTCGACGCCCACCTTGGCGGCTTGATAGGTAGCGCTGTTGGCGGCGCTGGCACCAGCACCGGCAATGGTGCCGCCGGTGGCGAGGATAACCACGTTCGCGAGTTTCTGTTGGGTTTCGGCTTCCTTGGCGTAGGCGCCAGCAGGGAAGAACATGAACAGGGCCAGGGCGGCCGGAGCGAAGGAGTGAAGCGCAGCTTTCATCGTTATTGTTCCTTATGAGTGAAATTGCTGTGTTGCCCACACAAGTTCAGCAGAAAGCGTACCAGTTGCCCAATTAACTGAGCGTTGACGTCAATTCATTGATTTATAAGAAATTTATTTAGGCTTATGCCCCGTATTGCCTGGCACTGCTTTCGGAAACCCGAATTATTGCGGTGCCGGATGTTCGGTTTTCCGAAGATTTTAAGGATAATTCCCGGCACTATTGGGGCCATGAAGGGCGGTCGGCAGATTTGACAAAACCCGGTAGCGTTTCCATAGTTGTTAACCGCAAACGTTTGCGACCCGACAAAAATCATAAGATTCGGAGTGAACCCATGACGCTGCCCTTCGCTGGACGCCTGCTGGCCGTTGCCATGCTGGCCACCCTCGCCACCGCCGTACCCTTCAGCCACGCCCATGCCGACACCGCCAAGCCCAAGGTGGCCCTGGTGATGAAGTCGCTGGCCAACGAGTTCTTCCTCACCATGGAAGACGGCGCCAAGGCCTACCAGAGAGACCACGCAGGCGAGTTCGACCTGGTGTCCAATGGCATCAAGGACGAGTCCGATACCAGCAACCAGATCCGCATCGTCGAGCAGATGATCGTCTCCGGCGTCAACGCGCTGGTGATTGCCCCGGCCGATTCCAAGGCCCTGGTGCCAGTGGTCAAGAAGGCCATGGACGCGGGGATCACCGTGGTCAACATCGACAACCGCCTCGACCCGGATGTGCTCAAGAGCAAGAACCTCAGCGTGCCCTTCGTGGGCCCCGACAACCGCAAGGGCGCGCGCCTGGTGGGCGAGTACCTGGCCACCCGCCTGAGCGTGGGCGATCAGGTCGGCATCATCGAGGGCGTGCCGACCACCACCAACGCCCAGCAGCGTACCGCCGGTTTCAAGGACGCCATGGAGGCAGCCAAGATCAAGATCGTCTCGGTGCAATCGGGCAACTGGGAGATCGACAAGGGCAATGCCGTGGCCTCGGCCATGCTCAACGAATACCCCGATCTCAAGGCGTTGTTGGCCGGCAACGACAGCATGGCGCTCGGCGCGGTGTCGGCGGTGCGCGCGGCAGGCAAGGTCGGTGCGGTGCAGGTGGTGGGCTACGACAACATCAAGGCGATCCAGCCGATGCTGCGCGACGGTCGTGTGCTGGCCACGGCCGATCAATACGCCGCCAAACAGGCGGTGTTCGGTATCGAGGCGGCCCTGAAGATGCTGCGCGGCGAGAAGCCGGACGTGGATGCCGACAACGTCATCCAGACCCCGGTCGAGCTGGTCAAGCAGCCCTAGCCCGCTGACGGTGCCTGCCGTGGTGCGGGCGCCAGGAGAACACCTTATGTCGGCGACTGCGGATGTCGTGTTGTCGGTCAGTGCAATCGGCAAGACCTACGCCCAGCCCGTGCTGGGCGATATCGAACTGTCCCTGCTGCGCGGCGAAGTGCTGGCCCTGACTGGCGAGAACGGTGCGGGCAAGAGCACCCTGTCGAAGATCATCGGCGGGCTCGAAACCCCCACCACCGGGCAGATGTTCTACCAGGGCCAGGTGTATCAGCCCGCCAGCCGCACCGCGGCCGAGCGCCAGGGCGTGCGCATGGTGATGCAGGAGCTCAACCTGCTGCCGACCCTGAGCGTGGCCGAGAACCTGTTTCTGCACAACCTGCCCAGCCGCGCCGGCTGGGTCAATCGCACGCGCCTGCGCCAACTGGCGACCGCGGCAATGGCGCAGGTGGGGCTCGAAGCGATCGACCCCGATACGCTGGTCGGCGAGCTGGGCATCGGCCATCAGCAGATGGTGGAGATCGCCCGCAACCTGATCGGCGACTGCCATGTGCTGATTCTCGACGAGCCCACCGCGATGCTCACCGCACGCGAGGTGGAGCTGCTGTTCCGCCAGATCGAGCGCCTGCAGCAACGGGGTGTGTCGATCATCTACATTTCCCACCGCCTCGAAGAGCTCAAGCGCATCGCCCAGCGCATTGCCGTGCTGCGCGACGGCAAGCTGGTGTGCGTGGAACCGATGCAGCGCTACAGCAGCGAGCAACTGGTCAACCTGATGGTGGGGCGCGAGCTGGGCGAGCATATCGACCTGGGGCGCCGCACGATCGGCGAGCCGGTACTGCGTGTCAGCGGCCTGGGCCGGGGCGACAAGGTGCAGGACGTCTCGTTCGAGGTGCGCAGCGGCGAAATCTTCGGCATCTCCGGGCTTATCGGTGCCGGGCGTACCGAGCTGCTGCGCCTGATCTTCGGTGCCGACACGGCCGACAGTGGCAGCATCGAGCTGGGCAGCCCGCTGCGCCCGGTGCACATCGACTCGCCCATGGCTGCAGTGCGCCACGGCGTGGCCCTGATTACCGAAGACCGCAAGGGCGAAGGCCTGCTGTTGTCGCAGTCGGTCAGTGCCAACCTGGCGTTGGGCAACATGCCGGCGATCTCACGCGCGGGCCTGGTGGATGGTGCTGCCGAGCGTGCCCTGGCCGAGCGCCAGATCCAGGCCATGCGCATCCGCAGCGCCGGGCCCGCACAAACGGTGGGCGAGCTGTCGGGTGGCAACCAGCAGAAGGTGGTGATCGGCCGCTGGCTGGAGCGCGACTGCGCCGTGCTGCTGTTCGACGAGCCCACGCGCGGTATCGATGTGGGCGCCAAGTTCGACATCTATGGGCTGCTCGCCGAGCTGACCCGCCAGGGCAAGGCGCTGGTGGTGGTGTCCAGCGACCTGCGCGAACTGATGCTGATCTGCGATCGCATCGGCGTGCTTTCGGCAGGGCGCCTGATTGAAACCTTCGAGCGTGAGCACTGGAGCCAGGACCAGCTACTGGCCGCCGCCTTTGCCGGCTATCAGAAACGTGACGCGCTGCTGCAAGACGCAGTGCCCAGGAACCCCGCATGAACACCTCCCCGATAGACACACCGCCTGGCCCACCGGCCCGGCGCAGCGGTACCTACCTCGGCCTGGGGACCTACCTGGGCCTGGCCGGTGCGCTGCTGGCGATGGTGGTGCTGTTCTCGTTGCTGAGCAGCCACTTTCTGTCGTACGGCACCTTCAGCACCCTGGCCAACCAGATCCCCGACCTGATGGTGCTGGCGGTGGGCATGACCTTCGTGTTGATCATCGGCGGCATCGACCTGTCGGTGGGCTCGGTACTGGCCCTGGCCGCGTCGGCGGTCAGCGTGGCGATTCTGGGCTGGGGCTGGAGCGTGCTGCCGGCGGCACTGCTCGGCATGGGGTGCGCGGCACTGGCCGGGACCCTTACCGGCTCGATCACCGTGGCCTGGCGCATCCCTTCGTTCATCGTCTCGCTGGGTGTGCTGGAAATGGCGCGTGGCGTGGCCTACCAGCTCACCGACTCGCGCACCGCGTACATCGGTGATGCCTTTGCCTGGCTGTCGGAGCCGGTGGCCTTCGGCATTTCGCCGGCCTTCATCATCGCCTTGCTGGTGATCGTGGTGGCGCAACTGGTGCTGACCCGCACCGTGTTCGGCCGTTACCTGATCGGCATCGGCACCAACGAAGAGGCCGTGCGCCTGGCCGGCATCGATCCGCGCCCGTACAAGATCCTGGTGTTCTCGCTGATGGGCCTGCTGGCCGGCCTGGCGGCGCTGTTCCAGATCTCGCGGCTGGAGGCCGCCGACCCCAACGCCGGCTCCGGGTTGGAGCTGCAGGTGATTGCCGCCGTGGTGATCGGCGGCACCAGCCTGATGGGCGGTCGCGGTTCGGTCATCAGCACCTTCTTCGGTGTGCTGATCATTTCGGTGCTGGCCGCAGGGCTGGCGCAGATCGGCGCCAGCGAGCCGACCAAACGCATCATCACCGGGGCGGTCATCGTGATCGCCGTGGTTCTCGACACTTACCGCAGCCGGCGCGCGCGCCGGCGGACCTGAACAATGGCAACCATCAAAGATGTAGCGGCGCTGGCGGGTATTTCCTATACCACCGTTTCCCACGTGCTGAACAAGACCCGCCCGGTGAGCGAACCGGTGCGGCGCAAGGTAGAGGCGGCGATTGCCGAGCTGGACTACGTGCCCAGTGCGGTGGCGCGCTCGCTCAAGGCGCGCTGCACGGCCACCATCGGCCTGCTGGTGCCCAACAGCGTCAACCCGTATTTCGCCGAACTGGCGCGGGGTATCGAGGATGGCTGCGAGCGCAATGGCTACTGCGTGATCCTGTGCAACTCCGATGACGACCCGCGCAAGCAGCGCAGCTACCTGCGCGTGCTGCTGGAGAAACGCATCGACGGTCTGATCGTGGCCTCGGTGGGCGAGGAGGCCGACCTGCTCGACAGCCTGGCCAGCGTGCGCACGCCCATGGTGATCGTCGACCGCGCGCTGGCGGGCGTCGACGCCGACCTAGTGCGCATCGACCACGAGCAGGGGGCCTACCTGGCCACCCGGCACCTGCTGGAGCTGGGGCACCAGGACATCGCCTGCATCAACGGCCCGGCACACACCAGCGTGGCCAAGATGCGCCTGGCCGGCTTTCACCGGGCACTGGCCCAGGCCGGGGTGCCCCTGCGCGAGGGCCGCGTGGTGGACAGCGACTTCACCAGCCTGGGCGGCTATGGCGCCGCAGCGCAACTGCTGGGCCACGACCGCCCGACCGCGATCTTCGCGGCCAACGACATGATCGGCATGGGCGTGCTGCGTGCCGCGGCCGAGCGCAACATCTGCGTGCCGAGCGAACTGTCGGTGATCGGTTTCGACGATATCCAGATGAGCCAGTACGTCTACCCTGCGCTGACCACGGTAGGGCAGTCGATCCGTGAGCTGGGCGAGATGGCGTCCGAACTGTTGCTGCGGCGTATCGGCGAGCCGCAGCGCAGTGGGGTGGAGCAGCGCATCGTCGCGCCGAGCATCGTGCTGCGCGAGTCCACCGGGCCGCGTCCCGACCTCTTCAATGATTACCGCTAGGACCGACATGCCATGCAAGCAAATGTAGTGGTGGTAGGCAGCCTGAACATGGACCTGGTGACCCGCGCCGAGCGCCTGCCGCAGGCGGGGGAAACCCTGGCCGGCGAGTGGTTCGGCACCGTGCCGGGCGGCAAGGGCGCCAACCAGGCGGTAGCAGCTGCGCGGTTGGGGGCAGCGGTGGCAATGATCGGCTGTGTGGGGGAGGACGCCTACGGTGCGCAGTTGCGTCAGGCGCTGCTCGACGAGGGCATCGATTGCCAGGGCGTGGACACGGCGGCGGGTGTTTCCAGTGGTGTGGCACTGATCGTGGTGGATGCCAGCAGCCAGAACGCCATCGTCATCGTGGCCGGTGGCAACGGGCACTTGCTGCCGGCATCGGTACAGCGCCTGGACAGCCTGCTGCAGGCTGCCGATGTGATCATCTGCCAGCTCGAAGTACCGCAGGCCACCGTGGCACATACCCTGGCCCGTGGCCGGGCGCTGGGCAAGACCGTGATCCTCAACCCGGCACCGGCCACCGGGCCGCTGCCGGCTGACTGGTTTGCCAACATCGACTACCTGATCCCCAACGAGAGCGAGGCCAGCGCCCTGACCGGGCTGCCGGTGGCTTCGCTGCAGGAGGCGCAGGCAGCCGCCAGCCGACTGCTGGCGCTGGGGGTGGGCAAGGTGATCGTCACCCTGGGCGCGCAAGGCGCTCTGTTCGCCGATGGCCAGGGTTTTGCGCATTTTCCGGCGACGCGGGTGCAGCCACTGGACACCACGGCGGCCGGAGATACCTTCGTCGGTGGCTTTGCCGCTGCGTTGGCCGCTGGCAGGTCGGAGCGCGAGGCCATTGCCTTCGGCCAGCAGGCCGCCGCCATTTCGGTCACCCGCGCCGGTGCCCAGCCCTCCATTCCGTATCTGAGCGAACTGCAGGGGAGCACGCCATGAAGAAGACCCCGTTGCTCAACATCGCCCTGTCGCGCCTGATCGCGTCGCTGGGGCATGGCGATGTGGTGCTGATCGGCGACGCCGGCCTGCCCGTACCTGCCGGTGTCGAGCTGATCGACCTTGCACTGACGCCCGGCATACCGGATTTCATCAGTACCTTGCACACGGTGCTGGCCGAAATGCAGGTCGAAAGCCACGTGCTGGCCGACGAGACCCTGCAACACAGGCCGCCGGCCCTGGCAGGTATCGAGCTACTGCATGCCCGCGGCGAGCTGGGCGCGCGCCATTTGATGAGCCATGCGGCGTTCAAGCAGCTCGGTGCGCAGGCCAGGGCCATCGTGCGCACTGGCGAATGCCAGCCCTATACCAACATCGCGCTGGTGGCGGGCGTGACCTTTTGACTGTTGTCCCCTGAGCACAAGGAGTGCCCGATGCCTGAACGTGTCCATAAAGCCAAACGTTTGCTACGAGGTGTAGTGCTTATGTCTGCCCTGTCGAGTACTGCCGTGCTGGCCGCGCCCCGCGACCTGATCATCGATACCGACCCCGGCGCGGATGACGTGGTGGCGTTGTTGTTCGCCCTGGCGTCGCCAGAGGAACTGAAGGTGCGCGCCATTACCACCGTGGCCGGTAATGTGCGACTCGACAAGACCTCGCGCAACGCACGGCTGGCCCGGGAGTGGGCGGGGCGCGAAGAGGTGCCGGTGTACGCCGGCGCGCCCACGCCGCTGGTGCGCACGCCGATCTATGCCGAGAACATCCATGGCGAGGAGGGCTTGCCTGGCGTGGCGGTGCGCGAGCCGAAAAAGGGCCTGGCCCAGGGCAGCGCGGTGCAGTACCTGATCGACACCCTCGGTGGCGCTGAACCCAACAGCATCACCCTTGCCATGCTCGGCCCGCAGACCAACCTGGCACTGGCGCTGATTCAGGCCCCGCAGATCGTCAAGGGCATCAAGGAAGTGGTGGTGATGGGCGGTGCCCACTTCAATGGCGGCAATATCACCCCGGTGGCCGAGTTCAACCTGTACGCCGACCCACAGGCGGCAGAGGTCGTGTTGCGCAGCGGGGTCAAGCTCACCTACCTGCCGCTGGACGTGACCCACAAGGTACTCACCAGCGAGGCGCGCCTGAAGCAGATTCGCGGGTTGAACAACCACGCCAGCAAGCTGGTGGGCGATATTCTGGATGCTTACGTCAAGGGGGACATGGCGCACTACGGCCTGCCGGGTGGGCCGGTGCATGATGCCAGCGTGATTGCCTACCTGCTCAAGCCCGAGCTGTTCAGTGGCCGGCAGATTCACATGAGCGTGGATAGCCGCGAAGGCCCGACCTTTGGTCAGACCATTGCGGACTGGTACGGCACGCTCGAGCTACCGGCCAATGTGATGTGGATCGAGAGCGGCGATGCCCAGGGCTTTTTCGATTTGCTCAGCGAGCGTCTTGCTCGATTGCAGTAATGGGTGTGGGCTGGTGTTCGGTCGCGGGCCAGTGGCGTTCGAACACCTGGTCGACGAAGGTGCGGGCAGCTTCGTGGCCGAGGTCTTGAAGCAGCAGGTCGGCGGCGATGATGAACAGCTCTTCGGTGGTGCCGGGGCTGTAGGAACGATGGCCGTCAGGCCATGTGACCTTGATGTTGGTGTCCAGGGTGGGGCTATTCATGGGGGTCTCGATCGAAAATACGCGTGCTGTTTGGTGCAGATGCCGGGCCCTGGCGTCTACAGCGGGGGCATGATTGCGCTCCGCCAACAGGTACAAGTTAAACATGTTGCAACAGGGCCAGCACTGCTACTTATGCATAAGCAGCGGGGCTAGGCAAACTAAATGGTGGTTGGGTTCGCCTATTCGTGACGTCTGTACCGATTCGTCGTTGGCACTTGGGTCGGCGCGGTAGCCGTGGAGCTGGCTTGCCAGCGAAGAGGGCGTACAGAGTCCGCCTGATGTACCCTGCACCCCACAGCCACCGCGCACGCCCGAGGACACCCCGTGCAGATCGACTTGAACACCCCCGAGCAGCTCACCCCCCAGCAGGTGCGCCAGCTGCTGGCCGAAGGCAACGACCGAATCCACAACCAGTTGCGCGTCACCCGCGGCGGCATTGCCTACCTGTCGCAGATTACCGGCGGGCGCGAGCTCGATGGCCTGCTGTTTCGCCTCGAGACCTGGGCCGCCGGCTCGGGCTGCGTGGGCCCTGTTGCCGCCGACGACGAACGCTGGGTCATGCAGGTGTACAACGTGCTGGCCAGCAACTGGCCCAAGCCCGCCAGCGACTACATCGATATCTACTGAACCGCTGCGCTCAGGCAAAATCCGGTCACGATTGAGGTTTCCCTGACGAGCACGTCTCAGGCAGACTGGGACGTTTTTGCAACCAAAAGTGCTTAAAACTGTCGTATCAGACAGCATTCCAGTATTTGAAAGGAGGATTCATGTTCCGCACGCGTGCAACATTGGCGAGCCTGTTGGCAGCCGTGGTTCTGGCAGGTTGCAGTACCGATGGCTCATCGTCCAAGGCGCCAGAGGTAGCGGCAGCACCGAACCTCGATGGTCGCTGCGATGCCAGCAACGCCGCATTCACTGTCGGCAAGCCGGCAACCCCCGAGCTGCTGGAGCAGGCGCGCAAGGCGAGCGGGGCGCAGATCGCCCGCGTGCTCAAGCCGACCGACATGATCACCCTGGAGTACCGTTCCGAGCGCTTGAACCTCAACGCCGACGACAAGGGCGTGGTCACCCGGGTCAACTGCGGCTGATTCCGCCCCGGGCCTGCCGTTGCATAAACGGCAGGCACAAAAAAACCCGTCCAAGGACGGGTTTTTTTAATTCGTCAGAACTTACTCTGGACGAACTTGTGCAGCCTGCATGCCCTTCTGGCCTTTTTCGGCAACGAAGGAGACGGTCTGGCCTTCTTTCAGGCTCTTGAAGCCGTCAGACTCGATGGCCTTGAAGTGTACGAACAGGTCGTCGCCGCCACCTTGTGGAGTGATGAAGCCGAAGCCTTTTTCATCGTTGAACCATTTGACGGTGCCGGTTTGGCGATTGGACATGGGTGTATCTCCAGGAAACATGATGTTTTTCAGTAGTGCGGTGTCGCCGAGGCCAACAAGGTGCACAGAGGCATCATAGTCTAATTTTGCGCTTGTGGTGACTTTTACGTGTGCCGAATGCTGATCTGGCGCAAATTAACTGAGTTTTGTATGGCCTGCGCCCTTATTTCTGGGGCTTGCAGGCCTTCGTAACCAGCTGGGTTGCCTTGTCTATGAGCTTCTGGTCTACGCCGTCAGTGCTGTTGAGCTCTTTGATCTCTGCGTCCGAAAAGTTTTTTTCGATCACATTCACGCTGCAGCTGCAGTGCTTTTCGGCGGATTGTTTCGTCATGCCCGGCTGGGCAGAGGCGGTGGCCACGCAGGACGTCAGGTAGCCTGGTGGAACAGTGCCTGCGTTGGCGCCAAGCGGCAGCAGCAGGGCACCAGTGGCCGCCAAGGCCAGAAGAGAATGAAGTCGCATACCGGTCACTCCTTTATTAGGTCGGGTGTATCTAGAGTAGGTCGCTTCCTAATCTCTGAGCGGAAAAAAACCGCTCAAGTTCACCGCATCGGTCTAATTTCAGAATATTTCTGCATATCCCCGGCCCATGGCCCTACGCGCCGAAAGCTTTGTGCTAGCATGCCTGGCTCAGGATTTGGCCGATTCGTCTTGCCGCTCAAATCTTTCTATATATATGTATCCAGTCACTCTGGTTCGTACCCTGGCAGGCCCTTGGGCTTCTGCCACTGTGAGGCAGGCTTTGCATTGCAAAGACAGGGTCGAATCGCGTACTGGCTCATCCCAACCCACGTGACCTTTGGTAGGGGTCACCACTAGGAGAGGAGGCGCCATGCCCACTATTACTCTTCCCGATGGCAGTCAACGTTCGTTCGACAAGGCCGTAACCGTAGCCGAGGTCGCCGCATCCATTGGTGCAGGCCTGGCCAAGGCCACCGTGGCCGGCAAGGTCGATGGCAAGCTGGTCGACGCGTGCGACCTGATCGAGCAGGACGCCAGCCTGCAAATCATCACGCCCAAGGACGAAGAGGGGCTGGAGATCATCCGTCACTCCTGCGCTCACCTGGTCGGTCATGCCGTCAAGCAGCTGTACCCGACCGCCAAGATGGTGATCGGCCCGGTCATCGACGAGGGCTTCTACTACGACATCGCGTATGAGCGTCCCTTCACCCCGGAAGACCTGGCGGCGATCGAGCAGCGCATGCAGCAGCTGATCGAGAAGGACTACGACGTCATCAAGAAGGTCACCCCGCGCGCCGAGGTGATCGAGCTGTTCAAGGCCCGTGGCGAAGACTACAAGCTGCGCCTGGTCGAAGACATGCCGAACGAACAGGCCATGGGCCTGTACTTCCATGAAGAATACGTCGACATGTGCCGCGGCCCGCACGTGCCCAATACGCGCTTTCTCAAGTCGTTCAAGCTGACCAAGCTGTCCGGTGCCTACTGGCGCGGCGACGCCAAGAACGAGCAACTGCAACGTGTGTACGGCACGGCCTGGGCTGACAAGAAGCAGCTGGCCGCCTACATCCAGCGCATCGAAGAGGCCGAGAAACGCGACCACCGCAAGATCGGCAAGCGCCTGAACCTGTTCCACCTCCAGGAAGAAGCGCCGGGCATGGTGTTCTGGCACCCCAATGGCTGGACCCTGTACCAGGTGCTCGAGCAGTACATGCGCAAGGTGCAGCGCGACAACGGCTACCTGGAAATCAAGACCCCGCAAGTGGTCGACCGCACGCTGTGGGAGAAGTCCGGGCACTGGGCCAACTACGGTGACAACATGTTCACCACCCAGTCCGAGAACCGCGACTACGCCATCAAGCCGATGAACTGCCCGTGCCACGTACAGGTGTTCAACCAGGGCCTGAAGAGCTACCGCGAGCTGCCGCTGCGTCTGGCCGAGTTCGGCGCTTGCCATCGCAACGAGCCTTCGGGCGCCCTGCACGGCATCATGCGTGTGCGCGGCTTCGTGCAGGACGATGCGCACATCTTCTGCACCGAAGAACAGATGCAGTCCGAGTCCGCCGCGTTCATCAAGCTGACCCTGGATGTGTACAAGGACTTCGGCTTCAAGGACATCGAGCTCAAGCTCTCGACGCGCCCTGAAAAGCGCGTGGGCTCCGACGACCTGTGGGACCGTGCCGAAGGCGCACTGGCCGCCGCGCTCGACAGCGCCGGCCTGCCGTACGACCTGCAGCCGGGTGAAGGGGCGTTCTACGGCCCGAAAATCGAATTCTCGCTGAAGGATTGCCTTGGCCGTGTGTGGCAGTGTGGTACCCTGCAGCTCGACTTCAACCTGCCGATCCGTCTGGGCGCCGAATACGTCTCCGAAGACAACGGCCGCAAGCATCCGGTGATGCTGCACCGTGCAATCCTCGGTTCGTTCGAGCGTTTCGTCGGAATTCTCATCGAGCACTACGAAGGTGCATTCCCAGCCTGGCTGGCGCCTACGCAGGCGGTGATCATGAATATCACCGACAAACAAGCGGATTTCGCCCAGAAAGTGGAAAAAACTCTGGCCGAAAGCGGCTTCCGTGCCAAGTCCGACTTGAGAAATGAGAAAATCGGCTTTAAAATCCGCGAGCATACCTTGCTCAAGGTTCCCTATCTCCTGGTTATCGGGGATCGGGAAGTCGAAACGCAAACTGTCGCTGTGCGTACCCGCGAAGGTGCTGACCTGGGCTCCATGCCCGTCGCCCAATTTGCGGACCTGCTCGCGCAAGCGGTTTCCCGGCGTGGTCGCCAAGATTCGGAGTAATTACTATTAAGCGTGATATGAGACAAGATAAACGAGCTGCACCGAAAGCCCCGATCAACGAGAATATCTCGGCACGTGAGGTTCGGTTAATTGGCGCTGACGGCGAGCAGTTGGGCATCGTCTCGATTGAAGAAGCGCTTCGTATCGCTGAAGAAGCGAAACTGGACCTGGTAGAAATTTCTGCTGACGCCGTTCCGCCTGTCTGCAAAGTCCTCGACTACGGCAAAAGCCTGTTCGAGAAGAAAAAGCAGCAGGCTGCGGCGAAGAAGAACCAGAAGATCATCCAGATCAAAGAAATCAAGTTTCGTCCAGGGACGGAGGAAGGGGATTACCAGGTAAAACTACGCAACCTGGTACGTTTCCTTACTGATGGGGACAAGACCAAAATCTCTCTGAGATTCCGTGGTCGTGAGATGGCCCACCAGGAGCTGGGTATGGAACTGTTGAAGCGGATCGAAGCTGATCTTGCCGAATACGGGACCGTCGAACAGCATCCTAAGATGGAAGGACGCCAGCTTTTGATGGTCATCGCCCCCAAGAAAAAGAAATAACCACCAGGGCACGGCAGGCCTTGCGGTTATGTTTATCAACTGAATGCGGAGTATCCGAACATGCCAAAAATGAAAACCAAAAGCGGTGCAGCCAAGCGTTTCTTGAAAACGGCTAACGGCATCAAGCACAAACACGCTTTCAAGAGCCACATCCTGACCAAAATGTCGACCAAGCGTAAGCGTCAACTTCGCGGTAGCAGCCTGCTGCACGCGTCGGACGTTGCAAAAGTCGAGCGCATGCTGCGCCTTCGTTAATTTTTGGTTATAGATAGAGGAAATTACTCATGGCTCGTGTAAAGCGTGGCGTCATCGCTCGTAAGCGTCACAAGAAAATTCTGAAACTGGCTAAAGGTTACTACGGCGCTCGCTCGCGCGTATTCCGTGTTGCCAAGCAAGCGGTCATCAAGGCAGGCCAATACGCCTACCGCGACCGTCGCCAGAAAAAACGTCAGTTCCGCGCTCTGTGGATCGCTCGTATCAACGCTGGTGCTCGCGTCAACGGTCTGTCCTACAGCCGCCTGATCGCTGGCCTGAAAAAAGCGTCGATCGAAATCGACCGCAAAGTTCTGGCTGATCTGGCAGTGAACGAAAAAGCGGCGTTTGCTGCGATTGTCGAAAAGGCTAAAGCCGTTCTGGCTTAAGTACCCACGACAATCATTCGCCGTCGATGTCGGCGGCGGATGTTAAACGTCATAGATAGGGGAAGAGCCTGTAAGCTCTTCCCCTATTTTGTATCTGGAGTCTGTACATGGAAAACCTGGATGCGTTGGTCTCCCAAGCCCTCGAGGCTGTGGAGCGCGCTGAAGACATCAATGCCCTGGAGCAGATCCGGGTTCAATTCCTTGGCAAGAAAGGCGAACTGACTCAGGTGATGAAGACCCTGGGCAACCTGCCGGCTGAAGAGCGGCCCAAAGTCGGCGCGCTGATCAACGAAGCCAAGGAACGCGTGACCGAGGTGCTCAACGCCCGCAAGGCCGCCTATGAAGAAGCCGAGCTCAGCGCTCGCCTGGCTGCCGAATGCATTGACGTCACCTTGCCTGGCCGTGGCCAGACCTCCGGTGGTTTGCACCCTGTCACCCGTACCCTCGAACGCATCGAGCAGTTCTTCACCCATATCGGCTACGGCATCGCCGAAGGCCCGGAAGTCGAAGACGACTACCACAACTTCGAAGCGCTCAACATTCCCGGCCACCACCCGGCCCGGGCAATGCATGACACCTTCTACTTCAATGCCAACATGCTGCTGCGCACCCACACCTCGCCGGTGCAAGTGCGGACCATGGAGTCCACCCAGCCGCCGATTCGCATTGTCTGCCCGGGTCGCGTGTACCGCAACGACTCGGACATTACCCACTCGCCGATGTTTCACCAGGTCGAAGGCCTGCTGATCGATCGCGACATCAATTTTGCCGACCTCAAAGGCACCATCGAAGAATTCCTGCGCGTGTTCTTCGAAAAAGAGCTGGCGGTACGTTTCCGTCCGTCGTTCTTCCCCTTCACCGAGCCTTCGGCTGAAGTCGATATCCAGTGCGTGATGTGCAGCGGCAAGGGCTGCCGTGTGTGCAAGCAGACCGGTTGGCTCGAAGTCATGGGCTGCGGCATGGTGCACCCGAACGTGCTGCGCATGTCTGGTATCGACCCCGAAGAGTTCTCGGGCTTCGCATTTGGCATGGGGGCCGAGCGCCTGGCCATGCTGCGTTACGGCGTCAACGATTTGCGCCTGTTCTTCGACAACGACTTGCGGTTCCTTGCGCAATTTCGCTAGGTCGCGCACCCGTAACGAATCTTTAGGAGAGCAGGATGAAATTCAGTGAAAAGTGGCTGCGCGGTTGGGTCAACCCGCAGGTATCCCGTGACGAGCTGGTGGCACGTCTGTCCATGGCCGGTCTTGAGGTCGACAGCGTAACCCCGGCCGCCGGTCAATTCAGCGGCATCGTGGTGGGCGAGGTGCTGAGCACCGAGCAGCACCCCGACGCCGACAAGCTGCGCGTGTGCCAGGTCAGCAATGGCAGCGAGACCTTCCAGGTAGTGTGCGGCGCGCCGAATGTGCGCCCTGGCCTGAAGATCCCGTTCGCCATGATCGGCGCCGAACTGCCAGGCGACTTCAAGATCAAGAAGGCCAAGCTGCGTGGCGTCGAGTCCAACGGCATGCTGTGCTCGGCCGCCGAGCTGCAGATCAGCGAAGAGAACGACGGCCTGCTGGAACTGGCGGCAGACGCCCCGGTTGGCCAGGACATTCGCGTGTATCTGGACCTGGACGATGCCAGCATCGAGGTCGACCTGACCCCGAACCGCGGCGACTGCCTGTCCCTGGCCGGCCTCGCCCGTGAAGTCGGCGCCCTGTACGGCGCCCCGGTCACCCGCCCGACCGTGCCGGCCATTGCGCCAGGCATCGACGACGTGCGCCCGGTAGACGTGCTGGCGCCTGCCGCGTGCCCGCGTTACCTGGGCCGCGTTATCCGTAACGTCGACCTGTCACGCCCGACCCCGCTGTGGATGGTCGAGCGTCTGCGCCGCAGTGACGTGCGCAGCATCGATGCTGCCGTCGACATCACCAACTACGTGATGATCGAGCTGGGCCAGCCGCTGCACGCCTTCGACCTGGCTGAAATCAACGGTGGCATCCGAGTGCGCATGGCCGAGGAGGGCGAGAAGCTCGTCCTGCTCGATGGCCAGGAAGTTGCCCTGCGTGCCGACACGCTGGTCATCGCCGACCACGATCGCGCCCTGGCCATTGCCGGCGTGATGGGTGGCGAGCACAGCGGCGTTGCGGCCACCACCAAGGATATCTTCCTTGAAAGCGCCTTCTTCGAGCCGATCTCGGTGGCTGGCAAGGCCCGCTCCTACGGCCTGCACACCGATGCCTCGCACCGCTACGAGCGTGGCGTCGACTCGCAACTGGCCCGCGAAGCCATGGAGCGCGCCACTGGCCTGCTGCTGGATATCGTAGGCGGCGAAGCCGGCCCGATCATCGAGACCGTCAGCCCAGAGCACCTGCCCAACATCGCCCCGGTCACCTTGCGTGCCGAGCGCATCACCCAGATGCTGGGCATGGAGATGGACAGCGCCGAAGTCGAGCAACTGCTCAACGGCCTGGGCCTGAAAACCAGCGGTGAGGCCGGGCAGTGGCAGGTCGAAGTGCCCAGCCATCGCTTCGACATCAGCCTGGAAGTGGACCTGATCGAAGAGCTGGCCCGTCTGTACGGCTACAACCGCCTGCCGGTCCGTTACCCGCAAGCGCGCCTGGCCCCGCAGGCCAGGTCTGAAGTGCGTGGCGAACTGCCTGCGCTGCGTCGCCTGCTGGTTGCCCGTGGCTACCAGGAAGCGATCACCTACAGCTTCATCGACCCCAAGCAGTTCGAGCTGTTCAACCCTGGCGTAGAGCCGCTGCTGCTGGCCAACCCGATTTCCAGCGACATGGCGGCCATGCGTGTCAGCCTGTGGCCGGGCCTGGTCAAGGCACTGCAGCACAACCTCAACCGCCAGCAAGACCGCGTGCGCCTGTTCGAGAGCGGCCAGCGCTTCGTCGGCCAGCTGGGCGACCTCAAGCAACAGCCGATGCTGGCTGGTGTGGTCTGCGGCAGCCGCCTGCCGGAAGGCTGGGCCAACGGCCGCGACACCATCGACTTCTTCGATGTGAAGGCCGACGTTGAAGCGGTACTGGGCTTCTCCGGTTCGCTCGACGACTTCACCTTCGTGCCCGGCAAACACCCGGCGCTGCACCCAGGCCAGACCGCGCGCATCGAGCGTGACGGCGTCGAAGTCGGCTACCTGGGCGCCTTGCACCCCGAGCTGGTCAAGACCCTGGGCCTGGACCGCACCGTGTATGTGTTCGAGCTGGTGCTGGCGGATGTAGTGGAAGGGCGCCTGCCGAAGTTCCACGAACTGTCGCGCTTCCCCGAAGTACGCCGTGACCTGGCGTTGATCGCAGGGCGTGATGTGGCGGCCTGCGCGGTGCTGGATGTAATCCGTGAAAACGCGGGCGAGTGGCTCACCGACCTCAGGCTGTTTGATGTGTATCAGGGTAAAGGTATTGATCCTGATAGAAAAAGCCTGGCCGTCGGCTTGACCTGGCAGCATCCATCGCGCACTCTTAACGACGATGAGGTGAACGCCACCACGCAAAACATTCTCACCTCGCTTGAACAAAGGTTGAACACCACGTTAAGGAAATAGCGTATGGGTGCTCTGACGAAAGCTGAGATGGCCGAACGGCTGTACGAGGAGCTGGGCCTGAACAAGCGCGAGGCCAAGGAATTGGTCGAGCTGTTTTTTGAAGAGATCAGGCACGCTCTTGAAGACAACGAGCAGGTCAAATTGTCGGGTTTCGGCAACTTTGACTTGCGTGACAAGCGCCAGCGGCCGGGCCGCAACCCGAAAACGGGTGAAGAGATCCCGATCACGGCGCGTCGAGTCGTCACCTTTCGTCCAGGGCAGAAGTTGAAAGCCCGAGTTGAGGCCTATGCTGGAACCAAGTCATAACGACGAGCTTCCGCCGATTCCAGGCAAACGCTACTTCACCATTGGTGAAGTGAGCGAGCTTTGTGCGGTAAAACCGCACGTGCTCCGTTACTGGGAGCAGGAGTTTCCCCAGCTTAACCCGGTGAAGCGCCGCGGTAACCGCCGGTATTATCAGCGCCAGGACGTGCTGATGATCCGGCAGATCCGGGCGCTGTTGTACGACCAGGGCTTCACCATCGGCGGTGCGCGGTTGCGCCTGTCGGGGGATGAAGCCAAGGATGACACGACCCAGTACAAACAGATGATTCGGCAGATGATTGTCGAATTGGAGGATGTGCTGGTGGTGTTGAAGAAGTGACCGAAGCCGTTTCACGAATTTTGGAAAAAAAGCTTCCATAATTCAAAAGCTTAAGGTAAATTCTTCATCGTTCTCAGCAACAAGGGGAACATGCTTCAAGCCCAGTCGGGGCGTAGCGCAGCCCGGTAGCGCACTTGCATGGGGTGCAAGGGGTCGAGTGTTCGAATCACTCCGTCCCGACCATATATTTCAATGACTTAGCCACCTTCGGGTGGCTTTTTCATTTCTGCGTGTGGGGACTTTTTCGGAACATCATCCGATTTTCCTCTTTAAGATCGTCAACACCGGCCCGCGCGAGTCGGTTGTTGATACCATGTTTGCAGCCTCAATCAGCTTGCCCAGCTCAGCGCCGGAATAGTGACTGGTGATGCTGCCGTTCTTGTGCCCGAGCAGTGACTTCCGGTCCTCTTCAGTAACGCCTGCTGCCCGCAGTCGGCGACCGAATGTGTGCTTCAAGTCGTGAATCCTGATAGAGGCATATCCAGGTTGAGCGGGGCGAAGGTTTTCCTCCTGCCAGAGTTTCGCCGCTCTCACCCGTGCCTTCTTCCAGGCCGAGACGTTCATTCGCTACATCGCGGTGCCGTTGTATGGAGATACCCATTCCTTGCTGATCCCGCGCTGCTTTTCAATGATCGACTTGGCCACGGTGTTCAACACCACCAGGCGCTCGTCGCCATTCTTTACGCCCGACCGGGCGTGTCTCCCGCCGAAGTCAGCGGGGATCAGGTATACACTGGTCCCAAGTTCCCACACCGATACCTCCCAATCCCACCTCAGTTTCCCACTGCTGGCCATCGGCCTGTAGTGGTCAACTAATCCCGGACACTGCGTTAAGTTTTTCTTCAGCCACGGCGGGCGCTAGTCCGCCGTTGAATTGGTGTGGCCGTTGCCAGTTGTAGCGCTGCATCAAAAACCGACCAATATCCTGCTGTGCCAGGGAAGCACTCATGTATCCCACTGTTGGCACCCATTCTGTTTTCAAACTGCGAAACAACCGCTCCATCGGCGCGTTGTCGTGGCAGTTTTCCCGTCGACTCATGCTCTGTTTGAACCGATAACGCCACAGCCGCTGACGGAAGTTTCGGCTGCCGTATTAGCTGCCTTGGTCGCTGTGAAACAGCACGCTCTGTGGCCGACCACGCTGTTCATAGGCCATGTCCAATGCCTTGATCACCAGGTCGGCATCGGGCTTCGCTGAAAATGCCCAGCCCACCACGCGGCGGGCGAATAGATCGATGACGGCAGCCAAATAGTGCCAGCGACCTTGAGCCCAGGACATAAGTGATGTCACCGCACCAAACTTCGTTTGGTGCCGATACGGTGAACGCTCGATCCAGCACGTTCGGGATATCTGGTCGCTCGACCGTCGCTTTTTTGTAGGCATGTGAACCGGGTTGCTTACTGATTAGCTTCATTTCGCTCATCAGCTTACGCACCTTGAAGCGCCCAATTTTTATGCCGTCCTCGCGCATCATAAACATGATGCTTCGGCTGCCCGCCGCGCTGCGGCTTTGGGTGAACAGTTCGTTCACTCGGCTGCGTAAAACCAGCCGCTCAACGTCGGGAATTCGACGTTTTCGGCAGTGCGCGTAGTAGCAAGATCGGGTGACTTCAAATACCGAGCACAACAGATCAACAGGCTCTTCAGAGCGGAGCTGATCGATTAGCGCGAACGCTCGTGTTCCTCGGCCATCAAGAGCGCGGTGGCCTTTTTTAGGATCGATTTTTCCCGTTCCAGCCGATTGATTCGGGCTTCTAATTCCTGGATTTTTCGCTGTTCGGGCGTCAGCGCCTTGCTGGTCGGAGTGACACCGCCTCGCTCTTGCTGGAGCTGGTTGACCCATCGACGCAGGGCCGACTCCACCAAGCCGAGCGAACGGGCTGCTTCGATGTGGCTGTAGCCTTGATCGAGCACCAGGCAGGCAGCTTCGCGCTTGAACTCAGGGGTAAAGGTACGGCGTTGCTTGGTCATCGGACACCTCTCTGTAGCGAGCATTCTCGCCTAAATGGGTGTCCGGAATCATTAGACCACTACAAATCGGTTGATTGCGGACATAGGGAATCTTCGCCCGCGCATGTCGGCGGGCTTGAGTTGTAGGGGAGGGGGTAGGCTGAGGCGGGGCGCTTCATGAAGGTGGTCCAGTGCGTCTTTTCGCGCTTGCCGGACTTGTGGCCAAACAGGGGCTTTTCATCGGTTAGGGCTAGCAGTTCGCTGGCCAGCGCCTGGGTTTCGTTCCACTTGAAGATCAGGATTTCTTCAGGTTCCAGAACCCTGAAACACTCGGCGAACCCCTGCTGGATGTCTTCGCGCCAGTCGCTGGTGAGCAGGCCGTACTTGGCTCGCATCCAACTATCGACGCCGGTGCGGGTGAGGTGCGGCGGATCGAACACCACCACGCGGGATGTCGAATCCTCGAAGGGCAGTTGCCGGAAGTCCATCAGCACATCCGGCCCAGGGCACCCAGCCCGGTACCGTCCTGGGTGATCTCCTGCGTTTCATCACCCAGTTCAAGAGCTTCCCGGCTGCCTACATGGAGAAGGCACTCGGTCGAGAGCTGTATGGCCGTGGGTACACGCCGACTGCCCTGAGCAGTAACTTCCGTGGCGGGCGAGACCTGGTGCAGGCGCTGCGCAACGGAAACGGCGAGCGACTGGCGTTGGCACAACTTATCTTGTGGACCACTGCGTTCGGCTACCTATCGACCGCATCGAAGAACGTCACAAGAGGGGGCTAGCCTCGTCCGGCCGATTATCCCAAGACCTTGCTGGCGGCGATGGTGCAGGGCGGCAGCCTGGGCATCTTCGGCTACTACCTATTCGGCGAGCCCAACCGCTTCGGTAATACTGCGCTCGAATCAGCTGCAGGGCTTGCCCTGGGCACCGCCCCCGACCTGATCAACCTATGGGCCAAGGCGGGTGACGACACTACACCATCAGCCCTCCGCCTGGCTCAAAACAATACACCGTTCATGAACCTCTTTCTGGAGCATAGAAAATTGACCGTATCGACCACCGATAGCGTTAAAACATACAGCACGGGTGGACCGAACTTTCCGATCCCATTTTTCGATTCCTGCAGAACTCTGACATCGAGGCCGTTCTGGTCAAGCAGGACGGAACAACCGAAACGCTGACTGGGGCTCAGTACTCGCTGACCGGCGCTGGTACGCAAGGCGGCGGTACGCTCACCTCGGCATATGCTGCCAGTGGGACCACCTTGACGATCTCCAGGGTGATGATTGCCGTCCAGCCAACGGATCTGCGCAACCAGGGCAGGTTCCTGGCTGAGACGCATGAGAACGTTTTTGATCGGCTGACCATGCTGATTCAACAGGGGTTTTCAGAGTCAAGCCGTGCCCTGAAACGCCCAGTTGGCGCCGATTACTTCGATGCCGAAGGCTGGAGGATCGCCAATCTCGCGAACCCATTGAGCCCACAGGATGCTGCAACCAGGGGGTGGGCGGAGGCGTTTATTGCCTCTATCCTCGCAACCGGCCAGGGGCCGGTCAACAATGCCGCAAATGTGATCTACGCCGCGCCAGACGGTAGCATCACAGTAGTCCAAGCAATGTCGGGGCAAAACGGTTCTGGTCTAATCGGCTATTCTTCGGCAGGTCCGAATACGGTGCCGCGCACCGTTCAGGAGAAGCTTCGCGAAGTTGTGAGCCGAGCCGACTACGCGGCTGACGCGGCTTTCACTGCCGCACGGGCTGGAAAGGTAAGCATCGACGAGAGCGGCAATCTCGCAGCTGATGTCTTGCCTACAGGTGGGTCTGTGCCGGTACCACTATCAGACTTGGCCCGGGACGCATATGGGCCGGGAGCGATACAGGCGCTTTTTGCGCCGCGCCCAGTAATCCGCTACTACAACGCAACTAGCGTGCAGATTCATGCCAGCCAAGCATGCATGGGTGAGTTTAGATTTATGGCAGGCTTTACCAAAAACCGTGGGCGAGTTCTACCGCTCTCTACGCAGATTGTCACAGTTTCACCAGCTGGACTTGGTGCGGAAAGCTCATTCCGTACACAGAATTGGTACACGGCGTTTGCAGTTGCTAACACGGCTGATACCAGTGCATCTATCGAGTGATGCCATTTCTCAGGGTGGCCTCCGTTGATGGAAAGGTTGTCTCTCTAAACAAGGCCGGGGAGGGCATCCACACTTTGCAAGCCCAAACCTATGCGTGGACCTCAGAAAACAACTTAAGAACCGCAAAGTGCCTAATTATTTCTGAAGGCGGGAGATTTTCAGGTCGCGTAACCACTGTAACTGCGAACAATAACGGAACTGTAACTCTCCATGATGTAGGGGAACTTGGTTTTGGAGACTTTTTGTTGCCTGCCCCTCCAGCATCTGAAGAGTTTGGGTATTTGGGCACTTTCTATATGGATACCCAAGAGGTCAGAAATATTCATGACACTGGATCTATAGTTAGATCACGAGGAATTTTTATTCAGTCGCCATCCACCAATGGAAAAATTGCAAGCCCAATGAAGCTAGACTGCTCTGGATATATTTCCCCTCTCGCCACTGGCGTGATGCTCGATAGCTCTGCAAATATTAGCACATCGTCTACAGGTCAGTTGGCAGAGTACTTTGCAGGCGATGGCGGAAATCATACGGCTTACACAGGGACTATAATTAAAACTGCCGCTGCAAGTCTTCCATATTATTTTACAGGAATTTTGGTGGCTTTTCTATACCCTGGAGAGCTGTACTATTCAAATGGCGGGGCAGATGCTATAACCAACAGTCGCATCAACTCGCAGATGAATATAAACGGATACATTGAGGCATAAAAAGGCAGGATGTAATCATCCTGCCAATTTTATGTTGCGCAGTTATTTGGCTATTTTATATTTCACTACGACCCTGTTGCCGCTGTCGGCAACATATAGGTGTCCATCTATAACTTGAATCCCGTTAGGGAAATTCAATCTTTTCCCGTGCGGAGCAAATCCTTGCGCCTCTCCAGCTATTGTTGTTATTTTTCCGTCCTTGGAGACCATCCTTATTTTATGATTGAATTGATCTGTAATAAATACGTTTCCGTTTTCGTCCGCCGCCAGCTTGGTTGGAGTGTTAAGCTCGGCATCCACAGCCAATCCGTTGTCGCCAGCGTATGACCCCATTCCTTGATAAATTGAATATTTTTGTTTACCGGCAAAGCTGTGTATTATTCCATCTGTATCGACTCTAAGTACGGAGTTGTTCCAGCCGTCCGCGATCAACACGTCACCATCCTTCAGTGCAATAGCACCGAGAGGGTGATTCAGTTTTGACATGTTTGCCGTGCCCCCTATGACAGGAGTTCCTGCGCTTCCATTCCCTATCAAGGTAGTAACTTTTCCGGTAGGGCTTATCTTTCGAATCTTGTGGTTATATGTGTCCGTTACGTATAGGGTCCCATCTGCACCAAATGACATTCCAGCAATAGATTTGAAGCGAGCATTTTCAGGGTTTTCATCGTCAACATCGCCGTAGGTGTCATGGCCAGCGAATCTGCTTACCTGCCCGCTTGCATCAATCTTCATGATTCGATGTTGCTCTGATACAAATACATTGAGGTTTTTGTCTACTGCCAGTGTAGTTGGGTAGTAAAATTTCGTATTTAGTTTATCTACGTTAATCGATGCCCAGCCCTGCTCTCCAGTGCCAGCCCAAACGGACGACTCGCCCGTAGCTATATCAAGTATAAAAATTCTTGGTCGCTGATTGTCGAGTATTAAAAGCTTCCCTTCACCATATTGTGCAACACTGGTAAGAGCACCTATCGCATTAGGGCTCGTGCCAGTGAGCTGGGTTTTGTTTACACCATCGAACGAGTAGATAACACCTTGGTCGGAGTCGGTAATCAGTAATCCGCCATGATATGGTTTGACATTCGAAATGTTAGCAAACCCAGATGCTGCAATTTTTGAGTTAAAGCTCTCGTCTACCGCGTAAAGCAATGTATGATTGCCTACGAAAAGAGTGTTGCCGAGTTTCGCAAGCCCCTTCCCGTAACCACTTTGCATTTTAAGAACTTCTGTATCTTTATTTTGCTTGAATCTGTAGAGTTTGTTTACTTCCGTAACATAGGATTCATTTTCTCCTATCAGTATGTCTTTTGCTTTTTCGAATTTTTGAGTAGATGTCGTGGCGCTGGGTATTATTGTCTGAGATTTGTCTATGCAAAAAATGCCACCCTCAACAGAAATTCCTTTTATCATGCGTGTTGAGGGAAAGCATAAATTGCCATTTTCGTCATATTTTAAAGAGGCTGTGTATCCGATTGGAGAGGTGGCGGCTGCTGTGCCCACGTTAGGCAGCTCTTCTCCGCCACGAATTCCGGCAATTGTTGAAACTTCACCGCTTTCTATGTTTATTCTTCTAATTAGATTGTTGCCACTGTCTGCGAAATTCAGATACTTCTGATCGTCAGAAATAAGCAGTCCCGTAGGAAGATTGAGCATGACAGATTCTCTGGGGCCGTCACCATTGAATCCTGATTCAAAAGTTCCTGCGAAGTTTTCCACTATGCCATCTTTGATTTTTCTGATCACGTGCAAGTGCGTATCCGAAACATAGATAGTTCCATCGCTTGCTTCCACTGCGTCTTCTGGGTAATTAAGCCTTGCGTTTTCTACTGGCATTGGCTTGGAGGAATCAATACCAAATATTACATCGCCCAGTATCAGGCCTGCGGGCGCGGTGTCCCCACACCCGCCCAGGACTAGTGCAGATGCTAATAGTAGTTTTTTCATTTACGGACCTACCTTGGATTAGCCGATTATCGTAGCAAATAGAGAGACGATTATGAATATTTCAGAGCAGCAGATGTTGTGGGCCCTTCCCGATGCCCTGGCGGGCTTGGACGGAAGGGCAATAGGGCCCCTGACATCGGGCGGCGGCCCGCAAGGCCGACCTGACCACAGCTCAATGCCGATACACGCCTTGAGCGGGTTTTTTATTGCCTGGAGAAACCATGCCCATCACCGAGCAGCAGTTGCTGCAGATCCTCCCCAATGCTCGCCAAGTCGCGGGCATTTTTTTGCCTGCACTAAACCGTGCGATGGCTCGCTTCAAGATCAACAGCAGGCTGCGCACTGCGGCGTTTCTTGCCCAAGTCGGCCATGAATCCGGCCAGATGCGCAACCTGGTGGAGAACCTGAACTACAGCGCCGATGCGCTGGCACGGACCTGGCCCACCCGGTTCACTGCGCTGTCGAGCGCCGCCTATGCCCGGCAACCTGAGAAGATCGCGAACAAGGTATATGCCGATCGCATGGCGAATGGCCCCGAGTCATCGGGCGCTGGTTGGCGGTACCGGGGCCGCGGGCTGATCCAGCTCACCGGCCGGGCGAACTACCGCGCCACCGCTGATGGGCTGGGCCTGCCCCTGATCGATAAGCCTGAGCTTCTGGAGCAGCCTGAATTTGCCTGCCAGTCGGCCGCGTGGTGGTGGTCGCAGAACGGACTGAGCGAGCTGGCGGACGCCGGAAAGTTCGAGGCTATCACCCGCAAGATCAACGGCGGACTCAATGGCCAGGCTGATCGGGTGGCTCTGTACGAGCGGGCACTGAAGGTGTTGGCGTGATCGGGTGGCGTACCGCCGGCGCGGCGGTGTGTCTTGCCCTGGTTCTGGTGTTGTACTGGGGTGCCTATGAGCATGGGCGTACGACGATGGACGCCGAGTGGCAGGGCAGGTGGGCTGCGCGCGATGCCAGTGACAAGCAGGCCTGGGCCCTGGCTGAGCAGGTGGCCAGAAAAGAAGAACTTCGCCGGCAGGCGGTGGTGGATGAGGAGGAGAGCAATGCGAGGAAACAGCTTGAACTGGCGGCGGATCGCGCTGCTGCTGCCGAGTCTGCTGCTGGTGGGCTGCGCGGAGAAATCAGCCGGCTGCGCGCCGGACATTCAGCCACCTGCAATGCCATCGCTGCCCAGCAGCGCCAAGCAGGAACCTCTGCCGTCGTGGTGCTCGGGGGATTGCTTGAAGACGCTGATCGAATGGCGGGAAGCTGCTCGGCAGCGCTTGAGCGAAGTCGAATAGCTGGTCTGGCCTGTGAGGCTGTGGTCGATGGCATGCGTCGAAAGGGTGAGTAGCCATATAAAGGAAGGGAAACGGTCGGCAGAACGCCGGTGGAGGCGCAGGAAGCCTGCGTGAGATTTGCGTGACTCTTGGCAACGCTTGAAAACACCTATGAGCAGTCGATTGCAGCGAGCGCTGAGGTTAATCCAACGTTTACAGGGGGTTATGGCCTGCTGCACGCATGAGCTGCAAGGGGTCGAGTGTTCGAATCACTCCGTCCCGACCATATATTCAGTGAGTAAGGCCATTTCCGAAAGGGATGGCCTTTTTCATGTGCGTGATTTTTGTGCCCTGGTTTCAGGACACAAACAAAGCACAACGCTTTCAGTGATTGATTTCCTTCTGCGAGGCGGTTGCCTCGGGCTTAGCTGTTAGCTACTGTCCGGCGCGTGAATCTGGGGTTTAGGAGCCCGAGCTCTTCAAGGATCCTTTTGAGTTAACTGCGTTGGCAGACAGCGTCGCCCCCGCCGGAAAGCAGGAAACGCTCATAGTAAGGGGCGGCTAGTTCAAATACCAGATAGCCATTCTATGCATGAAATGCTGAGTTCGTTAATAGGCAGTTTTTGTAAGAGTGCCTGATTAAAGATAGCGGGATATTATCTGGAGGCCCCTGGAGATGCTCCAGCGGCCTTAAGTTTACTGCTTTGCCCACGTGCCACAGAAAGATATTTGCGAATAGTTAATTTTGTAGAGGCGCCCTTGAGTAGGTGGGCACTCATGAGGCCATGCAGAGCCGATGTCCTTCAAGTAACTTGCTTGGCCGGTATTTATAATAGCTAGACTCCTGACTTGTTTGCATATTAGCGTTTTGGACTTTCCGTCCCAAATGACCCGCTCCCAGTCATTCCCAAATGTATTGGAGCAAGGTAGGTTTGAGTTGGCGGTGTTGTACCCTTTGAAGTCTGTTATGTATCTGTTGGATGTTCCGGTTTTTTTGCAATAAGCAATATCTGATTTTCCATCAAATGAGAAAGAAGACCATCCTTCTCCAAGCGTGCTGCATTTTTGAGCTGCGCTTTTACCGGTCGCAGGCCAAATGGCAGTCACATCGACAACCCCAGTGGGTGGTGTGGGGGGCTCGGGCTCTGGTACGGGAACGGGTGAAGAAACGTATGGAGGAAGCTCAACAGATTTCAAATTTTTACCGCCTTCTGTAGTAGTGGCCACAACTATTACAGCAAGGTCAGCTTCCCTTCTAGTGCAAATTAATGAAAATCCCGACGCGGTAATCTGGTCTCCTGCTTTCGGTATATCGCCCTGGCAATTGACATCTGAACTGGGTGATATTGCCCACTGGCGAACTTCTGTGAAGCCTTTTTCACCCCCGGGTGAATACTGGATATGATAAATAAAACGTTTTGGGTCTTGAGATGGCTGTATATAATGACTGACGCCAGAGCTGTTTTGTCTAATACATTCAGACCAAGTGTTGGCAATCACGTTGCTGGCTTTTTGGGCGATTTTCTTGTAGAGGGTGTTAGATAAGGCTTCATCATAATCCGATGAGCAGTAACTGCTGGAGTACGACTGATTTGAGCTTGCAGAGCCGGTTATAGTGTTGTAGTTGAGGCTGCCGTCATAGTTGCTTGATCTGGCCTCGGAGTTACAAATTACATCTTTCGAGAGATTGTATTTGTGCTGGAAGTCTAAGACGTTCTCCTTGTCGTATATTCCGTGTTTAAGAATTGCATCGCAAACACTGTCGAGCGCAAAAGCCTGGGGTACGGCCAACAAAGATATTGCGGGAAGAAATGATGCCAAAAGCTTCATAAATGCCCTCATTGATCATCGATGTGGTCTCTGAGGGATAGCACACCGACTGGCAATGCGCCAGCCGGCGGAAGACGGGTATTTACTGAAGACAGGTCTCGACGGGCAAGTCATACCGGACTTCCCAGCAAATGCCGAGCTCGGCATTTGTGAGTAGCACTTCTCCTCCAGGCGATACTCCGCCAGAATGCGCGCACATTTCGATTTTGATGATCGGTCTAACGCATGGAGCGAGTAGGTGCGTCATTTACTAGCGGCAATAGTGCTCGGTTTTTCCTGCTCTCTGCCCGCCTTGGCGGGGGATGGACGCGCCGTAGAACCCACGTTCCTCGGAGTAATCGTTACCTCGTCTCTGGCCGTGACGCTGTTTCCCGTGACCCTGACCGAGGACGCGCAAGCCAGCAGCCGAAATAGCAGCAAAAGCCAGGAAAAAAAAATCGTGGATGCCCGCAATGACGCGGCGGCCTACGTGGCAAGCGACGGCGCCATTCTGGGCGTGGAGCTGCAAGCTGCCCTGTCAGCGCTGCGGCCCGCAAGCACGGTAACTACTGAGGACGAGATGCAACTGGCGAAGGCGATCCTGGCCTATCAACCAGCGAACTAAAGTCCTGGCTAAAGCGCATTTCTCACAACGGATTTGCAATCCGTTACATCCAAACCTCAGCCTTCCCCTATTCCCTGTAGCCTCTTTCCCAATCATACTCCCGCCCCACGCCAGCCATTGCGCCGGCTCTGTCAGCCGACTAGGCTCCCCCCGTCGTTGCCAATTCAACGACCGGTTTTGACAGGCCGACGAGCATTGTTCTGCGTGTGTCGCTTTATGGCGGCTGTGCGTGGGGCACACTCGTGTGCGCCGGGTTCCAATGCTCTCGGTCTGTCAACCCGCGTACAGCTGCCACCTTTCTGATTGACAGCGGGTCTGTGGCGGCTCCACCAGTGTTGGAGATAGCCATGCTGAAAATCGTCCCAGACCCACCGCACCACGCCACCCAATCCCTCGAAGACATCCTCATCCAACTCTCCGAATACCTGCTCTGCGCACAGACCGTGTCGCAGCACGCGGTGCTACTTCATTCCCAAGCCCCCCAGCAGATGCTCAGCCTGGCGGCCGTGCATGAGATAGAACACGCGCGGGGGTTGGTGGAGGTGGCGTTGAGTCGGGTTCAGGCTGTTCACTGATGAGGTAGTAGGGGGCTTGGGTGCTATGCGACCGCGTTGCGGTCGTTCGCGGGTCAAGCCCGCTCCTACAGGGTTTTGTGGTGTGCATTCGGCTACGGCGGTGTCTGCATTCGCTGGCAAGGCCAGCTCCTACAGGGTTATGCGGCGCCTGTAGAGCCCCCACACCTCCTGAAATTGGCAACGCTGCAGGAGCATTTTGGATGGACAAGGATTCGATTGCACCCGCCACAAACGCGATCAAAACCATCGGCGTCGGCACCTTCGGCGAAGGCGAAGCAGCCTCCAACGCCGACCGGCTGTTCTGCGTGCAACCCGGCCACAATGCGCATTTCGCGCTGGAGCAAGCCGCCGCGCTGATGAGCTGCGTGTATAGGCTCACCCTGCAAGCCGGCACCCAGCAGGACACCTCGCTGATCTGGGCCGCGCACTGCCTCAGCGGCATGTCAAAAGCCCTGGTCGAGGACGTGGCTCACGCCATGCTCACCGACTAGCCACCCCGCACAGCAGCGGGCGAAGGGCGCCGATGCTGCCCCTCGGCCGCTGCAAGGCCGTCACCGATCACCCGCACCCGCGCCATCACCACCTGCGGCTGCTGCATCACCGCAAAGTGCCCGCCCTCGATCATGCGCAAGCTGAAACCACCCTCGGTCACGCGCTGCCAACAACCCAGCGATTCAAAGCGCACCTGCTCGTCACCCATACCGCCAAACGCATCCACCGGGATGTCCAGGCCGCGCACATGCGTGTGGCGATACCCCAGAATCAACTCCAGGTCGGCCTGCAGTATCGGCACCGCCAGGTCCATCATCGCCTGGTTCGCCAGCACCTCCCGTGGCGTGCCGGCAAGGTTCGCCAGGTAATCGCGCAAGGCCTGGTCATTGAGTGCTGGCAGGCCAGCGCACACGGGCAGCCAGTCCGGGCTCTGGCGAGAAGACACCAGCAGGTGCACGGGCTTGCGCACCCCCTGCGCCAGCAACACCCGCGCAGTCTCGTAGGCGAGCAGGGCGCCCAGGCTGTGCCCGAACAGCACCAGCGGCTTGTCGGGCAACGCCTGGCACTGCTCGGCAAACGCCGCGGCCACCTCCGTTACCGAGCGGGCGAACGGCTCGCGCAAGCGCCGGCTTCGCCCCGGCAGTTCCACAGCGTACAACTCGCATACCCCAGCCGCCGCCTGCTTCCACGCAAAGAAGCTCTGCGCGCTGCCGCCCGCGCAGTGAAAGCAGACCAGGCTGACCGGCGCTTCGGCGTCTGCCAGCCACTGCACCAGCGGCTCAGCGGGTTTCATCGAACAGGTCCAGCTCGCTCGCCAGGTACAGCTGGCGCATCTTCGCGCGCTGGATCTTGCCGCTGGTGGTCTTGTGCATGCTGGTGGGCTGCACGAACACGATGCGGTTGAGGGTGATGCCGTGCTGGTCCACCACTGCGCTGCGTACCACCGCCTTGAGCTGACGCGGGTTGTCCTGCAGCCAGCGCTTGATCTCGCGGTTCAGTTCGATGGCCGCCACCAGGGTCTGGCGCTGCTGCTCGTTGTCGTGGCTGAACACCGCGCAACTCTGCGGGCGCACCTCGTCCAGGGCTTCGATCACGGTGTACTCGATGTCTTCGGGGTGCAGGTTGCGGCCCTCGCAGATGATCAGGTCCTTGAGCCGGCCACACACGTACAGCTGGCGGTCGTCGGGGCCGACAAAACCCAGGTCGCCGGTGCGCAGGTAATCCAGGGGGCTGCCATCGTCGATCCGCGCTTTGAAACCCGCCTCGGTCGCCGCCGGGTTCTGCCAATAGCCCTGTGCAATGCTCGGCCCGCGTAGCCAGATTTCGCCGATGTGCCCAGGCGTGCAGCGCTGTCGGCTGGCCGGGTCGACGATTGCGATTTCCACCTCCCACGAAGGCTCGCCACACCCCACCAGCTCCTGCGATGCCCCCGCATCCACGGGCACCACCACCGAGCACACCGGCCGCCCTTGCGGCCCGCCGCTCACGAACAGCGTTGCCTCCGCCAGCCCATAGCACGGCACAAACGCGCTGGCCCTGAAGCCATGCCCCGCATACTGCTGCGCAAAGCGCGCAAGGCTTGCCGGGCGTACCACGTCGGCGCCGTTGAGGGCGTGGGTCCAGTGGGACAGGTCCAGGCCCTGCAGGCGTTCGGCGTCGTAACGCTCCACCGCCAGGTTGTAGGCAAAGTTCGGCCCCCCGGCCAACCGCGCCTTGTACCGCGCAATGGCCTGCAACCAGATCAGCGGCTGACGCACGAAGGTCGCCGGCGCCATGATCACCGTGTGGTTGCCCAGCACGATGGGCAGCAGCTGCCCGAGTATCAGGCCCATGTCATGGTGGTGCGGCTGCCAGGTGACGAAGTCGCTGGTGTGGTCCAGCGCCCAGCTGTCGCGCATCATGCGCAGGTTGGCGGTGATGTTGGCGTGGCTCACCCTCACGCCCTTGGGCGCCGAGGTGGAGCCGGAGGTGTACTGCAAGAAGGCGACGCGCTGCGGGTCACGCTCCGCAGGCCGGGCGAACGCCAACGGTGCGTCGCAATCGTCGGTAGGGCTCAGCATCGCCAGCGCCGCCGCCGGGGTGCCGGCAAATGCCTGCTGCAGCATTGCCTGTTCGCTTGCGGCCACCAGCAGCAGGCGGCTGCCGCTGTCATGCAGAATGCTCAGGCAACGCTCCACCCGGCGCCGGTTCGGCAGGTTGACGGGGACGGCGATGCGGTCGGCAATCAGGCAGGCCAGAAAGCTTGCGATAAAGTCCAGGCCCTGCGGGAAGAACAGCGCCACGCGATCACCCGGTTCACTCACGGCCTGCAACTGGCGGGCGATGGCGTTGGCCCGCCCCAGCAACTGCTGGTAGCTGACCTGCTGCTGTTCTTCCCCCTGGTCGTCGAGCAGGGTGAACAGCACCTTGTGCGGGTGCACCCAGGCGCGCAGCGCCAGGCTATCGTGCACCGCCAGCAGGCCGGTTGCACTGGCCAGTTCCTGTGGGCTCAGGCAGCTCTTGTCAAACATGCGCGGCCTCCCCACGGGCGGCAATCGCCGCGATGGCGAGGGCCAATTCGGCGATGGTCGGGTGCTCGAACACCAGGGTCGGCGACAGGCGCAAGCCAAACTGCTGCTCCAGGCTGCCGATCAGTTTCATGCCCGCCAACGAGCCGAGCCCGAACGCACCCAGGGGCGTATCCAGGTCGATGTCCTCGGGCGGCAGGTCCATTTCACAGCAGATGAATTCGCTGATGCGCGTTTGCAGCGTCTCGACCAGGGTCATGGCGTTGTCCTTGAAGGGCAGAGGGGAGGGCAGAGCAGGTTGAGCAATTGCTCCGTGGGCATGGGAATGGGCAGCTCGGGCCGGCAGCGCCGGCGCCAGCGATTGAACAGCCACAGCGAGGCATCGCCCGGCTGTTGCCATTGGTTGAGGCCGGCGAGCATGTGGGCCTGCAGTGCGCGGCGTGCGCAGGTGGCTTGGGTCGCGGGGTTGGCAGCGTCGCCAAGGCGGTCGCGCAGCGCGGCCTGATCGCCGCCGCTGTCGCTGAGGTAGAAGGCCTGCAGCGCCTCGGCCTGTTCGTTGCGCAAGCTGTCGAGCACGTAGCCGGGCGTGCGGCTGGCGAACTCGGGGTAGCGCCAGTCCGTCAACGGGCGATGCTCGGCCTGTGTCATGCCGGCAAGCTGCTGCTGACGCTCGACGGGCAGGCCGGCCTCGCTGCCCAGCAGAAACACGCTGCCGCACACCACGAAATCCACCCCCATATCGAACATCGCCTGGGCGCTGGCAGGGCTGCCGATCAGGCCGCTGGCGCCGATCTTCGGCCCGCAAGGCTTGCGCCGGGCCAGCGCTGCCAGCAGCAGGGGCAGGTGTGTATCGGCAGCAATCACCAGCGCATCGGCGTCAGCCTCCAGCTCATCGATGCACTCGACCCGCACCTGCCAACGCACCCCAGGGCAGCGCTCACGCAGGGGCTGCCAGTGGGCCGGCACCTCGATGCAGGCCAGTGTCTGGTCCGCCAGCCAATCAATCAGTGCCGGATCAGCGCGGCCATGCAGGCGGATACCGAAACGGCCGCCCACCTGCGGCTCGGCATTCAGGCGCAACACACGGGCCTTCAACTGTTTCTTGTCCAGGCCGTGACTGTCGATCAGCCCCATGGCCCCGTGGCGCGCCAGTTCGCTCAGCAGCGCGGGGGCGTCAGGCGCAATCACCAGCACAGGGCGCGCAGGGGCATTCGACCGCTCAATGGCAGGCTGCTCACGAATAGCCTTGAGCATCCCACCCAGAATCGCAGGCTGGCCGATCTCGACAAAATCCTCGACGCCCTCGGCCAGCATCCGCTCGATCACCTGCTGCCATTGCACCGGGTGGGTCAGGTGTGTGGACAGTGCCTCCACCAGCCCGTCGCGGGTATGCGGGCGCGCGTGCACGTTGGCGATCACCGGGAATGCCGGTTCGCGAAACGCTCCGCTCATGCGTTGCAGAAACTCCCGAAACGGTTGCTCCACAGCGGCCATGTGCTCGGTATGAAAGGGCCCGCTCACCTTCAGCGCAATGGCCCGAATCCCCCGCGCTGTGCAGTGCTCCAGCAACTGTTCAAGGGCTGCCAGCGTGCCCCCTACGATGATCTGTGTGGGGCTGTTGATATTGGCGATGGCCAGGCCTGCATCCGGCCGTTCGTCCAGTAGCGCCTGCACCCGCTGCCGGTCCTGGCCCAGCACCGCCACCAGCCCGCCGCCCTGCACCTGGGCCATCAACCGCGCCCGCTCGATGACGATGCGCAGGCCCAGGCTGAAGTCCAGCGCGCCGGCAGCGGTCAGCGCCGCGTACTCACCCACGCTGTGCCCGGCCGCAACGCTGGCAACGGCGCCATCCTCACGTGCCGCCAGGTAGCCAAGCCACGACACCACATAGATGGCCGGCTGGGTGAAGGTGGTGAGGTTCAACTGCTGCTCGGGGTCTTCCAGGCACAGACGCTCGATCGAGTAACCCAGCACAGCATCGGCTTCGGCCACCAGCGCCGGAAAACGCGCGAACAACGCCGCGCCCATGCCCTTGCGCTGGCTGCCCTGGCCCTGAAACAGCCACGCCTTCATGCGCTCACCTGCTGGCGCACAAGGTCGAAGGCGCGCATCTGCATGCCCGCCAGGCGCAGTGCGCAGCGGCCATCGGCCGTGCACAGGGCCACATCGAAGGTCATGCCCTGGCGCTCGACACTCAGCTGCCGCGCGTCTCGCAACGCCTGGGGATCAAGCGTCAGCGTGCGAACGCGATAGGGCAGGCTGGTGCCCGCCGCCGTGCTCAGGTGGGTCAACAGCGCAGCCCACAGCCGGTAGCCGTCCAGCCCCTGGGGCAGTGTCGCCTGCACACCCTCTGCCGTGACGGGCAACGCCTGCAACACGGGCGGGGCAGCAACCGCAGCCACGGTCTCGACCTGCAGCAGCACCTGCCCGCCCACACTCACCTGCCAATGCCGTGGGGCGCGGGTAAAGTGCAGTGTGTCGCTTGCCGCAAGGGCAACCGGCGGGCCAAAGCACACATCGTTCCAGTGCAGCACGCTGCTTGGCTGGGCCACATGGTCCACCAGGGCGGCCAGCGCCATGCATGAACCCGGCAGCGCCGCGCCAGGCGCCCAGCAGTCGAGCCACGCCTGTGCCGGCGTGGCCGGCGCAGGTGCTGCGACGGCTGCGCTGTACCACACCCGCTCCAGCCGCCAAGGGTAGGCCGGCAAGGGATACTTGTGTGGCCGCGGTTCGTCGCCATACAGCGTGGCCCAGCCCGGGCTCGGCACTTTGCCGGCCACCCAATGCGCAGCCCATTGCTCGAGCAGTGCACGGTCGGCCCGGCCACTGCCTGCCTCCGGCGCCGGTTTGCCGGTCAGCCCATCAGCGCTGTGCCACCGGGTATCCGAGGGGCAATCAGACGACCCCAGATACGCCCGCAGCTGTTCGAACAACGCCTCGCGGCTATCGACCACCACCGCCAGCCGCCGCACCATCGCATCGCGCCCCTCCTGCAGGCTGCGGGCGATGGCCGCAAGGCTGGCCGACAGGTCGCCCGGCAACGCATTCAAGCTCTCCAGCCGTGCCGCCTCTTCAGGCTGCACCGCCGCTTCGCCCACCAGCCGCTCCACCACCTCTTCAAGGCTTACCGCACCGCGCCATGCATCGATGGGTACGTCCAGTTGCAGGGCGTCCAGCGCCTGCTCCAGGCAACCTACAAAATCCTCGGCGTCCACCTTCAGCTCGGCAAGCCGGGTGGCCACACCGTTGCCTGGCATCAGCCCCAGCAGGTCGCGCAGACGTTCGTCCAGCGCCTGGCGCAGCGCGCCGCCGGCATCGGGCAAGGGCTCGCCAAAGGCCGCCAGCAACTGCCGCGCACGGGCGCGCAGGCCGTCTTCATCCTTGGCCGACAGCAGCACCAGATACGGCTGGCCGTCGGGCACGCCAGGGCTGTCGCTCCCCCTGTCGGCAGCCTTGAGCACCACATGCGCATTCACCCCGCCAAACCCGAACGCACTCACCCCGGCCAGCAGCGGTGCATCCTGTTCGCCCATGGAATGCGTGGCATCGGGCAGATAGAACGGGCTGCCCGCCAGCTCGATCTGCGGGTTGAGCGCGTCATGGTGCAGGTTGCCCACCACCTGGCGATGCTGCAGGCACAGCAGGCTCTTGATCACCGAGGCAATCCCGGCCGCGGCTTCCAGGTGGCCGATCTGGCTCTTGAGCGCGCCCAGTGCGATGGGCGTGCCGGCCTCGGTCGTGGGCAGGGCGTTCTTCAGCGCATTGATTTCAATCGGGTCACCCAGCGGCGTGCCGGTGCCGTGGGTCTCGATCATCCGCGCCTGGCTGGGGCAATGGCCGCTTTGCTGCCAGGCCCGGGTGATCACCTCGGTCTGCGCCTTGGGGTTGGGCGCGGTAAAACTGTGGGCACGGCCGCCGTGGTTCTGCGCGCTGGCGCACACCTGGCCGTAGATGAAGTCGCCGTTGGCCTGGGCTGCCGCCAGCGGCGCAAGCACCAGCGCGGCCACCCCTTCGCCGCGTACATAGCCGTCGGCACTGGCAGCGAAGGTCTGGCAATGTCCGGCATGGCTGAGCATGCCGGCCTTGCCGAAGGCGATGAACAGCTCCGGCCCCAGCAGCAGGTTGACCCCGCCCACGATCGCCAGCTCGCATTCACCGTCCTGCAGTGCCTGCCGGGCACGGTGCAGTGCCACCAGCGAGCTGGAGCAGGCGGTGTCGATGGCCTCGCTGGGGCCGTGCAGGTCCAGGCAGTACGACACCCGGTTGGCGATGGCCGTCAGCGCAATGCCGGTGCCGCGCCAGGCATCACTGGGCACGCCGTCGCGGCGCATCAGCGTGGGGTAGTCGGCATGGCCCACGCCCACGAACACCCCCACCCGCCGTTTGGCCAGCTGGCCCGGCGCGTAGCCGGCATCTTCCAGCGCCGCCCAGGCCGCCTGCAAGAACAGCCGTTGCTGCGGGTCCATGCCTTGCGCTTCGCGGGGCAGAATGCCGAAAAAGCGCCCGTCGAAGCGGTCGACCCAGGGCATGAAGCCGCCGCGCTGGCAGTAGGTGGTCTCTTCCCCGGGGTTCAGCGCGCTGTCGTGGTCGCGCCAGTTCCAGCGCTCGGCCGGCACCTGGCCGACCGCATCGCGGCCTTCGCGCAACAGCTGCCAGAACGCGCGCAGGTCTGGCGCCCCCGGCAGGCGAGCGCTCATGCCGACCACGGCGACCGGCGTCACGACGGGCATGAGACCGGCTCCCGCTCTTGGACGTGGTGTGCGGCGCTGCTGGCGTCATAGGTGTGGGCGATGCTCAGCAACGGGCTCTGGCGATTGCCGGCCTGGGCCCGCTCGCGGCCCTGGCGCAGCTCCTTGGCCAGGTAGTGCAGGTAGGTGGGGCCGTGCATCTCGTAGTTGTTGCGTGGGGTGGCCAGGAACTCGCGCTCGATCACCTTGCGCTCGGCGGCAATGTGCGCGCGCTCGGCCTCGGCACCGGGGCGCTGGTACGCACCGGCAAAGTAGTCGGCGGCCACCTCGGCCTGGCGCTCCATCATGTCCAGAAAGCCCCAGGTCACGGCCTGGAACACGCCGATGAAGGCAAGGTTCGGCACCTCGGGCAAAAAGATCCGCTGGTACAGCGGAATGCGGTTTTCCTCGATCTGCAACAGGCTCTGGGGCAAGAACGGGAAGTCGGTGTGATAGCCTGTGGCGTAGATCACCGCGTCCACTTCCAGGCTGCTGCCATCCACGAAGTGCACGGTGTTGCCGTCGATGCGCTGCACCTGCGGCACCACCTTGAGCTTGCCGTCGCCCACGCGGTTGGCGAAGTTCTCCGACAGCGTCGGCAGGCTCGACATCATCAGGTGGTCGGGCTTGGGCATGCCCAGTTGCTTGCGCTTGGCGATCAGCAGCTTGTACAGGCCGGTGAACATCAGCCCTGTCAGCGGGTAGGGCAGAAGCTTCTTCACCCACCAGTCGTTGAGTGGGCCCATCACCTTGTCCACGCGAATGCCGAACAGGTAGTGCGGCAGCACGTACACCCCACGGCGCAGCGACAGGTAGGTCATGCGTGCATCGTGGCTCACGTCCACGGCAATCTGCGCGCCGCTGTTGCCCACGCCCACCACCATCACGGTCTTGTCCTGGTAGGGGTGGCGATAGCGATAGTGCTTGGAGTGGATGCTGTCGATCCGGGCAGTGGCTGCGTAGTCCGGCAGGTTGGGCGTGTTGTGGTGCCCGTTGGCGACCACCAGCGCGTCGTAGTGGCGTACTTCGCCCGAGCCCAGGGTCACCCGCCAGGTGCCGTCGGCCAGGCGCTCGGTGTGCTGCACCGGGCACTCCAGGTGAATGCTGTCGCGCAGCGCGAAGTGCTCGACGAAGCTGTCCAGGTACGCATGCACCTGGCGGTGCGAGGGGAAGTCCGGGTAATGCGACGGCATGGGGAAGTCGCTGAACTGGTACAGGCCCTTGGGCGTGTTCATGTTCATGCTGTGCCACACCGAGGTGTGCTCGCCCGTGTGGTCGAAGGCCCAGATACCGCCGATGCGGTCGCGCTTGTCGAAGCAGTCGAAGGCAATGTGCTTGCGCTTGAGCGCGCGGGCCATCGACAGGCCGCCGACCCCGGCGCCGACGATGCACACCCTGGGGCCTGGCCCGGTCAGCGGGCGAATGGCGGCCGCACCCGGTGCGGCGTGGCTTGGCGAGTTGACGCGAGTGTGCTCAGTCACAGGTTGGGTCCTTTTTTTTAGGGTGGGTGAGGCTCGACAGAAACTGCGCAGTGCGCGTATCGCCAAGGTGCCGGTTGTGTTCGGCGCAGTCCTGCAGCACGCCGTCCACGCCCCGGGCCAGGGCCCGGCGCAGGTTGGCGACCATCAGGTCGATGCTGTCGCGGTCGATGTTCAGCGGCGGCAGGTAGCGCAGGCAGTGGTTGTGGATCGGGCACACGGCTGCCGCCACCCCGCCTTCGGGGTCGCGCAGCAGGCTGCCCCACAGCAGGTAGCCGAAGCTGCGCTCGACAAACGCCGGGGTGCCGGCCAGCTCCAGCTCCACCGTCAGCAGCAGGCCCTCGGCGCGCACCGCGCGAATCAGCGGGAACGCCCGTTGCAGCTCCAGCAGGCGCTGGTGGAAGTACTCCCCCTGCGTTCGCGCATGGGCCAGCGCACCCTCGCGCTCCAGTGCCTGCAGGCAGTTCAGCGCCAGGTGCGCGCTCAGCTGGCTGATGCCGCGCCCCTGCAGGTCGGCCACGCGCTGCGGTTGTCGCTGGGCGCCAGCCTGGGTCACGGCCTCGCTGCACAGCACCACGCCCATCGGCAGCAGGCTGTCGCACAGCGCGCTGCCCAGTGCCACGATATCCGGCTGCGGCACCTGTGCCTGGCTGTGCAGCAAGCGCCCGGTCATCAGGTTGGTCTGGGTTTCGTCGATGCCCACCAGGTAGCCGCCGGCGTCGCGATGGCGCTCGATCATCGCGATCAGGTGGGGCGGCACCGGGCGCGAGGCATTGGCATCGACCTGGATCGTCTCGAACCACACCAGGGCGATTTCGCCGCTCAGCAGGTGGCCCTGCAACTGCGCCTCGGCGTCTTCGGCCAGCGGGTCGATGAACACGGTATGCGCATGCAGTGGCTCGAACGGCGCGCGGAAGATATCGAAGCCCAGCGTGTGCGAGGCCGCGGCGCTGAGCATCGAGAACCCCAGCCCGCCGCTGAAACACAGCAGTTTGTGACGCTCGCCCCTGGCCGCCAGCAGGCCGAGGGTCAGCGCGGCCTCCACGGCGGTGACGTTGCTGGAGGCCGGCAGCGCCATCGGCAGGCCGGTGTTGTGCTGCAGCAGGCCTTGCAGCTCGCCCCAGTAGTCACGCCGGGTGTCGTGCTGGCGCGCGACCTGCTCGATCACATCCAGCGGGTTGAGGCCGCGCGGGCAGGTGCCCACGTTGACGAAGCAGTCGATGATTTCCCGCGAGGGTTCGCCATCGTGCATCAGCCGTGAGCGCACCCCGCGAGCCTCGTGGAAGCGCCCATCGAAGCCGTGCATGCGGGCGATCTTCGCGTAACCGCGGTTGCCGTAGCACAGGTGCGCCTGGTAGGTCGCTTCGCTGCTGCTGGCGATGCGGCGCAGTTCGCGTTGTTCATCCACGCTCAGCCCGGCGGCGAACTGCGCCATCAGGTGTTCGAAGGCCAGCTTGAACGGCAGGCCGAAGTTGCTCATCACATGGCGTACATAGCTTTCGTTGGGCGTCATCAGCCACGGGTTCTTCACCCGTTCATGTACCAGGCAGGCGCCCAGCGGCGCCTGGAACCCGCTCAGGCCCTCGCCCAGCACGATCAGGTCGGGGCTTTCGCACAACGCCAGCAACGGCCAGTGCCCGGCCTGCCGGGCAGGCTCCACCACCAGGCTGAGAATGCCGCTGCCGGCCAGCTCGCGCAGCCAGGCATCGCAGGCCTCGGCGTTGGCGTCGGCGGCCTGGATGCAGGCCACCGCCGCCAGTTGCTCGGGCCCATGCTGGCGCTGGTAGGCCAGCGCCTGGGCAAGGCTCGCCACCACCCGGATGCCGGGTACCAGTGCACTGGCATCGGCGCGCTGCAGCGGGTTGAAGTAGCGTGCCCAGTAGCCGCTGTCGTCGATTAGCAGCAGTTCGCCCTGGCCGTCGGGGGTGCGGTTGCGTGCATGGTGGCGGGCCAGGCGCAGGGCCGCATCCAGGGCTTCCTCCAGCGAAGTCATGAAGTAGCTGCGGTAATCGGCAGGCTCGCGCTTGCCGCGCTTGGCCAGGTGATTGAGCAGCAGGGCGGTCTGCGCGGCGGGCGCCGACAGGATCGCGCAGTGGCCCTGTTCGCCCTGGCGCACGTAGTCTTCCAGCGTCTGCAGGGTGTGCGCGGTGGCCGGCTGAAACACCGGGGGCACGGGGTGCCGGGCCGGGCCTTCGGGGGTTGGCAGGTTGTGCAGGAACTCCAGCAGCAACTGGTTGTAGCGTTGGTGATGGGTAAAGCCCAGCAGGTGCCCGGCGCCTTGCACCTCGATCAGTTCGGCATGCGGCACGGCGTTGGCGATCAGCGCCGAATAGGCCGGCGGCTGATAGGCATCGTCGCTGGCGCAGATGATCCTGCACGGGCAGTGCAGGTTGCCCAACTGCGGGCGCAGGTCGAAGTCGCCGATCACCTGCTGGTAGGCCGGTAGCGCTGCCATGTTCCAGCCGCGGTTGAGGGTCATGAAGCGCGGGCTTTTCTGCAGCTCGCCCATCAGTACCGGGAAGTTCGACGCGCCTTCGCTGAACGGCGAACTGACGCTGATGCACAGCCCTGCGCAGCGGTGCGGGTGGGCCAGGGCAAAGGCCTGGGCCAGCACGCCGCCGAACGAATAGCCGATCACCGGCAGCGGTTGGTCGATACCCAGCTGATCCAGCAGCACCACGATATCGGCCACCAGGTGCGCAATGTCGAACGCAGGCGGCAGCTCGGCCTCGCCGCAGCCGGGCAGGTGCAGCATGATCAACCGGTGCCCGCGCCCCAGCGCCTGCAGTTGCAGGCGCCACATCACGTCGTACTGCATCACCAGCCCGCCCAGCATCAGCACCGGCGTGCCGCTGCCATAGGTCGCGCATTCCAGGCGCGGCGCGCCGGGTCGGTGGATCTGCACCCGCGTGGCCTGCTGGCACAGGCTGAGCTGTTCGTCGAGCAGGGCCTGGCTGGGCTCGTACTCGTTGCTCGCTTGCGTGCCCTGGACCACCGCCGGGGCAGCGGGGGCGAGGTGCTCATAGCGTTGCCACAGCGCCTCGATGCTCAAGGGGCCTTGCGTAGCGGGTGTGGCCACTGCGCCGGCAGCCACGGGCGCAACCACCTGCGCCATCGGTGGCGCCGCAGCCACAACCGGTGCGGGGGCGGGCAAGGGCGCACTGTCGCTGTAATGCTCGAGCAACTGCCCGTGATGGTTGGCCAGCAGGTAGCCGCAGAAACTCTGCAGGTTCTGGAATTCGAAGAACACCGTCGGTGGCACGCTGATGCCGAAGCGCTGGGTGAACAGCGTGCCGATTTCGGTGGAGGCGATGGAGTCCAGGCCATAGTCCATCAATGCACGCGTGGGCGAAAAGTCCGCCGGGTCGATCTTCAGCACGCCCAGCAGCAGATCGCGCAGGTCCTCCAGCAGGCGCTGCTCCAGCGGCGGCGCGGCGCCGGCATCCAGGCTGTCGAGCAGCAGCAGCGCCTGGCGCGCACTCAGCGCGCCGGCATCCGGGTCGCCCGTCAGGGGCAGGTGGGTCGGTTGGTTCATGGTCGGTTCCCCGGCGTGTCGTCGATGGTCAGGCGCTACGCGCCAAGGGTGGCGAGGGCTGCAGCCGCGCGGTCAGAAAGTTCACGGCCCGGATGAACTTCCACAGGTCCACTTCGTGGGCGTGGCGCTGGGTCTGCATGAAGCGCTGCTGGCCCAGGTCGAGCAGCTGCGGCTGACGCTTGATCTGCTGCACGGTGTGCCAGGCCGGGCTGCGCAAGGCACGGGCCTGCAGGTAGGCGGCCACGAAGCGCCCGGTCATGTTGGCCAGGTTGCCGATGCCCGACGGCGTGTTGAGGTAGCCGACGAACACCAGGTCGTCGTACTCGGCCGGCAGCATGCGCAAAAACAGCGAGTCGAAATCGCGCTGCCAGTCGAAGGTCTGCAGCGGCAGAAACGGCAGGTCGATGCCGTAGCCGGTGGCCCATACGATCAGGTCGATGGTGGCTACGCTGGCGTCGCAAAAGTGCACCTGCTGGCCGTCGAAATGGCTGATGTCGGGCTTGGCCTGCACATCGCCATGGCCGATGTAGTAGAGAATCTGCGAGTTGAGAATGGGGTGGCATTCGCGAATGCCGTGGTCCGGTGCGGGCAGGCCATAGTCGCGCCCGTCATAGCCGGCGAACTTGAAGCTGCGCTCCACGTGCGCCCAGTATTGGTCCTCGTCGGCAAATTTCGGCGCCTGGTCCATCAGCCATTCCTGGGTCGGCTGGCCATCGATGAACTTGGGCATGTAGTGGTAGCCGCGCCGGGTCGAGTGCAGCGCCAGGCTGGCGGTTTGCGCGGCGTCCACGGCAATGTCGCAACCGGAGTTGCCGCCACCCACCACCAGCACGCGCTTGCCGCGAAACTGTGCCGAGCTGCGGTACGCGCTGGCATGCAGGGTCTGCCCGCTGAAGGTGCCGGGGTACTGCGGAACCTTGGGCGTGCCGAGCAGGCCGTTGCATACCACCACCGCCTCGTAGCGGGCCTGGCGCCCGTCGTCGAAGCTCAGCAGCCAGCCGTCGGCGGTCTTGTCCATGTGGGTGACGCGGGTGTTGAAGCGGGTGTGCTGCTGCAGCTGGCAATGCTCGGCCAGTTGCGTCAGGTAGTCGAACACCTGGGTGTGCCGCGGGTAGTCCGGGTAGTGCTCGGGCATCGGGAAGTCGGCGAACTGGGTGTTGCGCTTGGAGCTGATCAGGTGCACCGCTTCATACATTTTCGAGGCCGGGCCGTCGGGCTGCCAGTTGCCGCCGAAACGCGCGGTGGCCTCGATGATCTCGAAGGCCAGGCCCACTTCGCCGAGGGCCTTTGCCACGCCCAGGCCACTGGCCCCGGCGCCGATGATGGCGATAGTCGGCTGCTGCATTGCATCACTCCCTTGAAGGTGGAAACAGGCGAATTCAGAGCATCGAACGCAGCAGGTCGCGGGCCTGTTGCTGGCTGATTTCCCGGCGGGCCAGGCGGTCGAGAATGTCTTGTGGCGTCACCGCGGGCGCAGCGTGCGGTGGCGCCGGCAGCGGTGGGCTGCTCACCGTGGGCGGCGTACTGATCCAGTAGCGACGACGCAAGAACTCATAGCCGGGCAGCGGCACCTTTCGCCACGCCTGGGTCGCCGCTGGCGGCGTCGCGGGCAGGTGCGCATCGAGCCAGGTGCGGGCCAGCGCCGCACACTCGGGCGCAGGGGCCGGGCCACTGAGCAGCACCCGTGCGTCGTCGCCCGGCGGGTTCATCAACCATTCGCTCAACTGCCGGCGAAGCGCGTCGAAGTCGTCGGCCACCACGGCCAACCGTGCTTGCTCGAACGCCTGGCGCCCGTGCAGCAGGGTGCTGGCGACGTCCCGCGTGGTGAAGCAGCGCAGGCCCAGGTAGTGCTCGGGGTGCTGCGGTGCCAGGGCGTGTTCATGCTCCAGGCAGTCGACAAAGCGCTGCAGGTAGCTGCGCAGTTGCCCGGCGCTGTGCGCGCTGAATACAAAGGCCTGGGGGCCGGTGGGTGCGGGTGGCGCTTGCAGCGGGGCGTCCTCGATCAGCACATGGGCATTGGCGCCGCCGGCCCCGAACGAACTGATGGCGGCCACCCGGGGCAGGCCATCCGCAGGGTCCGGCCAGTCGGCCAGGCGCTGCTGCACCACGAAGGGCGTGTTGCTGAAATCGATGTTCGGGTTCAGCGGCTGGGCATGGATGGACGGCGCCAGTTGCCGGTGCTTGAACTGCAGCAGCACCTTGGTCAACGCGGCCATGCCGGCGGCCGATTCCAGGTGGCCGATATTGGCCTTGATCGAGCCGATGGGGCAGCGCCACTCGCTGGGTACCTGGGCGGCCAGGGCCTTGCCCAGGCCACGGATCTCGATCGGGTCGCCCAGGCTGGTGCCGGTGCCGTGGGCCTCGATATAGCCCAGCCTGGCGGCGGGCAGGCCCGAGCGCTGCAGGGCGCGGCCGATCACCTGGGCCTGCGCTTCGGCGTTGGGCACGGTATAGCCCGAGGTGCGCCCGCCATGGTTGAGCTCGCTGCCACGGATCACCCCGTACACGTGGTCGCCGTCGCGCAGGGCCTGGGCCAGCGGCTTGAGCAGCACCACGCCCACGCCTTCACCCGGCACATAGCCGTCGCCGCCGGCACCGAAGCTGCGGCACTGGCCCTGGGTGGAGGCGAAGTTCAGCTCGCACAGCATGCGGTACTTGTACGGGTGCAGTGACAGGTTCACCCCGCCGGCCAGGGCCAGCTCGCAACTGCCGCTGCGAATCAGGTCGCAGGCCAGGTGCAGGCTGGTGAGCGACGACGAACACATGCTGTCGACGGCGAACGAGGGGCCTTCAAGGTCCAGGCAGAACGACACGCGGTTGGCGATCGAGGCATACGAGGAGTTGGTCAGGGTCGCCGGCCGCGCGGGCCAGCTCGACGCACCATAGAACTGGTACTCGCCGTACATCACCCCCGCGACCACCCCCACGCGGCGTCGCTCCACGCCCGGCTGGCGCGGCCCGCACAGGCTCTGCGGGGTGTAGCCGGCGTCTTCCACGGCATGCCAGGCGGTTTGCAGAAACAGGCGCTCCTGCGGGTCCATGCGCTCGGCGTCGCGCGGCGAGATGCCGAAGAACAGCGGGTCGAAGCAGTCGAAATCATCCACCAGGCCGCCCCAGCGTGCATACAGCTGGTCGTCGCCGCCCGGTTGCTCCCAGCGCGAGGTCACTTCGCTGATCAGGTCATCGCCGGCCGCCAGGTGCTGCCACAGCGCCTGGGCATCGCGTGCGCCGGGGTAGCGCCCGGCCAGGCCGATGATCGCGATGTCCTGGCGTTGGGTGTCGGCAGTGCCCTGCGTGACCACCGACAGCGCGGGTGCTGGCGGCTCGACCACCACGGGGCCCGGTGCCAGCCGGGCGACTTCGGCCGGGTGCTCGTCGCCGAGCAGGGCGGCCAGCTCGCGCAGGCTGCGCACTTCGAACAGCACGGTCTTCGACAGGGTGGGGAAGTGCTGTTCAAGCCGGCCGTTGAGTTCCATCACCAGGATCGAGTCCAGGCCGAATACCTCCAGCGAGGTGTCGGGGTCGACCTTGTCCAGCGGTGTGGCCGTCACCTCGGCCAGTTGACGGGTGAGGTAGTCGAGCAGGCAGGGCGCGTCGCTGGCCGCCTGCGGCGCGACCTGCACAGGCGTCGCAGGCGGCGCCTCGATGCCGAACAACCGCGCAACCGCGTCGCGCTTGCCGCACACCGGGATCAACACCGCTTGCGCCAAGGCGAGGCAGCGCAGGAACGTGGCCACCCCCTGATCGCTCGGCAACAGGGCCAGGCCATGGCGAGCCAGCCATTGGCGCACCGGCGCCGGGGCCTGCATGCCGTTGTCGGTCTGCCACAGTGGCCAGGCAATCGACAGCGAGCGGCCCTGGCGCTGGCCGCTGGCACAGCGCTGCTGGCGGGCCTGCACGAAGCGGTCGAGCCAGGCGTTGGCCAGCGCGTAGGCGCTCTGCCCGACATTGCCGTACACCCCGGCCAGCGACGAGCACACCATGAACAGTTTCAGCGGGTCATCGGCGGTGGCTGCATCCAGATGGCGGGCGGCCAGGGTCTTGCCCTGGAGTACGCTGGCGCGCTCCTGGGCAGGTTGCCGCAGGAAGAACCCGTCCTGCAGAACCCCGGCACAGTGAATCACCCCGTGGCAGGCGCCATAGCGCTGGCGAATGCTGGCCAGGGCAGCGTGCAACGAGTCGGCATCGGCGCAGTCGGCCTGCCAGTAGGCGGCATCGTCGGCGCCCAGGTGCGTGAGGCGCTGCAGCCATCGGGCAGCGTCTGCATCGAGGGCGCGACGGCCCAGCACGGCCAGGCGCAGGCCGCCGAGGCTCGCCAGCGCTTCACCCAGTGCACGGCCGACGGCCCCCAGCCCGCCGCTGATCACCAGCACATCGCCGGCGCTCAGTTGCGTCGGCGCTGTGCCGGCACCCGGGGTGACAAAGCGCAGGCTCGCCACGCGGCGTTGCCCTTCGCACAGCGATACCCGGTTGACACCGGGCTGCGCAGCCGCAAGCAGTTCGTGCGCCAGCGCTTCACGCTCTGCGCTGCCGGGCTGGTGGCTGGTTTCGATCAGGTTGGCGCTCAGGCTGGGGATCTCCTGCACCACCGAGCGCAGCAGCCCTTCAAGGGCACTGACAGGGCCGGGGTGCAGTACGATCCGGGTATGCAGCGCGGGGGTGCTCTGGCCCTGGCACAGGTGGCGCAGCAGGTCTGCGGTGGCCAGGGCGGCGTCCAGCCCTTCGCCCAGGCCGGCGTCCTGGCTGCCGGTGCTGCGCAGGTCGATCAGCAGGCGTGCGGGTACCTGCTGCTGGCTGGTCAGCAGGCGCAGCAACAGGTCGATGTGGCGCGCATCGCCCAGGTCGGCCTCGACGGTGCGTGGTGAGGTGTAGTGGAACTGCTGCGCGGGTACCAGTCGCCAGGCGGCGTCACGCAGTTGCGAGGGTAACTGGGCGAAGGCTTGCGGGTCGTCGCACAGCAGCAGTGTGGTGGGCATCGGCCCGGGCGCGGCCGGGGTGGCGGGCTGGTGCTGCCAGTAGGGTTCGAGCAGATGCACGGCATGCTCGGGGTCGACGCGGTACTCGCGAAAGGCAAAGGCCTCGATGTCCATCAGCACCTGGCCGTCTGCATCGAACACCCGGAAGTCGTACAGGCGCATCTGGCTGCCCTGGGCAGCACGCGGGCGCACGTGCACGAAGCAGCGCTCGGTCAAGGGCCGGTAGCCGTGCAGGGCCTGGCAGGCGTAGGGCACGAAGGTGGTGTCGATCTGTGCATTGCCCTGGGCGGCGGTGACGAAGGCGCTTTGCAGCACCGCATCGAGCAACGCCGGGTCCAGCGTGCTCAGCGGTTCGCCCGGGCGCTGCTCGGGGCGCCAGTGCAGTTCGGTAAGCGCCTGTTGCTCGCCCAGCCACGCGCCGGCAATGCAGCGCAGGGTGGGGCCGTAGGCGATGCCCAGGCGCTCGAGGGTGGGGTACAGCGCGTCGAGGGCCAGCGGCCGGGTGCACTCGCTGCGCACCTGCGCCAGGCTTGGCAGGCTGTCGGCGGGCACCTGCACGGCGCGGCACTCGCCACGAAAGCTCGGGGTGGGGTCACTGGCCGGCAGCGGCTGGAACGCCAGGCGCACACCGTCGTGGGTGCGTTCGCTGCGGCATTCGATGCTGCGCTGCTGGCCGGGCTCGACGCGGATCGGGCTGGCCCAGGTCAGCTTGTGCAGGGTCAGCGGCAGGTCCAGGCCGTGGCGGCGCGCCTGGTTGCAGCACAAGTCGATGTAGGCGGCGGCGGGCAGCACCGGCTGGCCCTGCACCACATGGTCGCGCAGAAAGAACTGGCCGGCATCCAGGTGCAGCTGGGTGCTGGCGTGGGGCGCGGCCGACTCCACACGCGGCACCCAGTAGCGGTCCCTGGCAAAGGGGTAGAGCGGCGCGGCCAGTGGGCTGGGCGGCTGCGGCCAGAAGCGGCCCCAGCGGGCGAGCGTGCCGTCTACCCAGGCCGCTGCCAGTTCATCGGGGGCGCTGGCGCTCAGCTCGCGCGTTGGTGTGCCGGGCAGCAGCCGGCCCTGATAGCCCCCCGGCATCGATTGCACGAAGCGCTCCAGGCCAGCCTGCAACTGCGTCAAGTCGGCAGCTACCAGCGCGAAGCGATGGTCGAACGCCGGGCGGCAGCATTGCAGGGTGTAGGCGAGCTGGTTGGCCGATGCGTCGGGGTGGCGTTGCAACCAGGCCAGCAGGGCGGTGGCCTGTTCGCGCACTTGCGCTTGGCTGCGCGCCGACAGCGGGTACACCGCCGGGCCCGTGCTGGCGCTCGACGGTGTGGGTTCGGGGGCCTGTTCGACAATCACATGGGCATTGGCGCCGCCAGCGCCGAACGAGCTGATGCCGGCGCGGCGCGGGCCGTTGTCGCTGGTCCAATCGCGCGTGTCGTGGACGATCTGCAGGTGGCTGTGCTCGAGCCCGGCGTCGGGGTTCAGCACCCTGGCATGCAGCGACGGCGCCAGGCGCCGGTGCTGCAACTGGAGCACCACCTTGCTCAGCCCGGCCATGCCGGCGGCCGCTTCCAGGTGGCCGAAATTGGCCTTGATCGAGCCGACATGGCAGGTCGCCGAGTGTTGCCCGCCCAGTGCCTGCCTGAGCCCTTGCAACTCGATGGGGTCGCCCAGGCGCGTGCCGGTGCCGTGGGCTTCGATGTAGCTGATGCTGGCGGCCGGTACCCTGGCATCGGCCAGCGCCCGCTCGATCAGCGCGGCCTGGGCACCGGCGCTGGGCACGGTGTAGCCGTTGGTGCGCCCGCTGTGGTTGATCGCACTGCCCTTGATCACTGCCAGTATCCGGTCGCCGTCGCGCCGGGCCACCTCGAGCGGCTTGAGCACCACGGCCGCAACCCCTTCACCGGGCACGAAGCCGTCCGCCTCGCTGCCGAACGCATGGCAACGTCCGGTGGGCGAGAGCATGTGCTGCTGGCACAACTGCACGTACTTGGCGGGGTGGGTGTAGAGGTTGACCGCACCTACCAGCGCTGCCCGGCACTCGCCCTTGCGCAGGCTGTCGATGGCGCTGTGCAATGCCGTGAGCGATGACGAGCAGGCGGTGTCGATGGCCAGGCTCGGCCCGCACAAGTCCAGGGCGAACGATACCCGGTTGGCCACCGACCACGGCAGGCCACTGGGGATCGCCGGTTGCCCGGCCTGCCACAGGGCAGGGCCGAGCAGGGGGTAGGTGTTGCTGGTGATCCCGACGAACACGCCGACATCCAGCGCACCCTGGGCGCCGCGCAACAACTGGCCGCGCTCGCCCAGGTGGCCGCTGTCTTCCAGGGCATGCCAGGCGCATTCGAGAAACAGCCGCTCCTGCGGGTCGAGGCAGGCGGCTTCACGCGGGGCGATGGCGAAGAACTGCGCATCGAACCGATCGATATCGGGTAGAAAACCGCCCCATTTGGCATAGCTCAGGCCGCTGCTGCGGGCGTCGGTGCCCGCGGCGAAAAAACCGTCCAGCGGCCAGCGCTCGGCGGGTATCTCGCTCACCGAGTCGACACCCGCCAGCAGGTTGCGCCACAGCGCATCCAGGTCGTCGGCACCGGGGAAGCGGCCATGCAGGCCGACAATGGCGATATCGCCAGCGGGCTCCTCGTTGCACGGCGCCAGGGGGGCAATCGAGGGCCAGGCCTCGACGCCTGCGGCTGGTGGGGGCGGGCTGGGCGGGCGGCCCTGCAGGTAGCTGGCGCTGGCCTGCGGATGCTCGCGCAGCAGGTGCGTGGCAACGTCGCGGATGCAGCGGCAGTCGAACAGCAGGGTCTTGTTCAGGTCGGCGAAGAGGGGCTGGATCAGCTCGTTGAAATTCAGGATGGCCAGCGACGTGAGGCCGATCTCGTGGAAGGGCGCATCGTTGTACAGGGTGTGGGCCTCGACACCGGTCGCCTGCTCCAGCAGTTGACGCACCAGATCCATCAAGGCGGCGTGCGAACGGGCTTCCTCGGTATCGAGCATCTTCAATTCCTGAATAAAAGTTGACAGGCGACGGGCAGGCACACAGAGGCCGACGCCGCGGTGGCGTCAGCCTTCAAGTGGCTGGGTCAGGTATTAAAGGGTAATGCTGGTGGTGGGGTAGAACAGCATGTTCAATACGAACAGAATCATCCAGAAGCCGATTTCCAGTGTTTCGGTAATAGGCTGAATACGTTTTATCGCGCCATAGACATGCACCACAAACATCAGGGTGAATACCACGAAGAGTATGTCGAAGGCATAACTGAAACTGGTGCCGGTGGTGGCCGAGCGCAACATGGCCACTTCAACCACCAGAATGAACGCGCCCAGGCAGCGGCCGAAATAGATGGCCAGGTGGGTATGTTCCGGGATGGTCCATTGCATCAGGCGCGCCCAGGTGAGTGGCGCAATGAAGATCGGCAGGGCGAAGAACAGCGTGGTCACGATCATCAGGGTGGTGATGTACACACTACTGTATTGCGCATAGTAGCCAAGCATCGGCGAACTCCTTGTTCAATTGTTATTGTTGTTATTCATCGTGGGGTTTTGCGGGGCAAGCATTACGAGGGCGGTACTTGTGTGTCAAGCAAGCCGCGGTGGGGGAATACCAAAGAAGGGGAGCCGGGTCGAGAGTCGTACTACTTAGGGCGCGAGACTTAAAACGTTATCAACCGCTTCACCGCAGGTGAAGTTATCAAGTAATAACCGGGTGAATAAAGTTTTATTTATCCGATAGTTGCGAGCCCTGCCGGCACATGACCGTCAGGGCCCACTCGCTCGCCGCCTACCACAAACCCGCTGCAGCCCCTCAGGAAAAAAATGCAGGATGTTGTGCGCAGAAATCGCTTGAGGTGGCCGGCCTTGCCGTCCAAGGTGCCACCCTGATAGCCATTGCCTGAAAAAGGCTGAAGCGTGCGGCGCAGGCACATGACGATGCCTGCGTGAGGAGCGGCAATCTGCAAGCGTGACGCGTCATCTCGCTGCAGAACGTTGCCGTCTTCTCCCAATAATAAGAGAGGTAAAGGAAATGCAATCCAACAGTCTCAAGCAGAGCCTGAAGCAACGTCACATCACCATGATCGCGCTGGGGGGCGTGATTGGGGCTGGGCTTTTCATGGGCTCCGGCTCGCTGATCGCGTCGGCCGGCCCCGCCGCGATCCTGTCGTATTTCATCGGCGGCATCGTGGTCACCCTGGTGATGTTCATGCTTGGCGAGATGGCCTGCCGCACCCCCGATGCGGGGTCGTTCTCCACCTACGCCAACATGTACCTGGGCGAGTGGGCCGGCTTTACCGTCGGCTGGCTGTACTGGTTCAAGTCGATGATGACGATCACCCTGGAGGCCGTGCTGCTGGGCGCCATCCTGCATGATTTTCTGCCCTGGCTGCCGATCTGGGCGGGCGCGTTCATCATGTTGGTGACCCTGATGGCGAGCAACGCCTACTCGGTGAAGTCGTTCGCCGAAGTGGAGTACTGGCTGGCCGCGCTGAAGGTCGCCACCATCCTCATCTTCATGCTGCTGGGCGTGTCGATACTGCTCGGCCTGCACAGCGACATCCCGTCCCCTGGCCTGGTGAACCTGACCGCGCACGACGGCTTCATGCCCAATGGCCTGTCGCCGGTGATGGCGGGGGTGATCGTGGTGATCTTCTCGCTGGGCGGCAGTGAAATCGCCGCCGTGGCGGCTGGCGAGTCCGAGAACCCGCGCCGCAACGTGATCCGCGCGATCAAGAGCGTGATCCTGCGCGTGATGCTGTTCTACGTGGGCTCGGTGTCGATCCTGATCCTGTGCCTGCCGTGGACCGACAAGGCCAACCTGGCGTCGCCCTATGTGTCGCTGTTCACCCTGGCCGGGTTCGGCGGCGCGGCGGTGGCGATGAAGATCGTGCTGTTCGTCTCGTTCATGTCGGTGATGAACTCGTTCATGTTCTCCAACTCGCGCATGCTGTTCTCCCTGAGCCAGCGTGGGCATGCGCCCAAGCTGTTCTCGCACACCACGGCCAAGGGCGTGCCGCTCAATGCCTTGCTGCTCAGCCTGTGCATCTGCCTGACGATTCTGACCGTGCACTTTCTCAGCGGCGGCGACCTGTTCATGACCCTGGCCAAGAGCAGCGGCACCTTCGTGATGATCGTGTGGATCTTCATCATCATTGCCCACCTGGCCATGCGCCTGAAAACCCGTCACGAACCGGTCGACCCCAAGGCCTTCCGCGCCTGGTTCTTCCCTTATGCCAACGTCGTGGCACTGCTTGCGCTGCTCGCCGTGATCGGCAGCCAGGCCATCGACCCGGCATCGCGCCTGCAACTGTGGTTCATCGCGGCCACCACGGTGCTGGTGGTGGTGGCCTATTTCGTGAAGCGCAATCGGGTGGCCGACAAACCGGCGGCTTACGTGCAAGCCGAGTAAGCCGTGGCAAGGGTGTAGGAGCCAGCCTTGCTGGCGATGCCCGGCCATGCCGGGCCAGGGGTGCTATACGCACCATCGCCGGCAAGGCCGGCTCCTGCAGCCGCTTTACCAGAACCCTGCCGGCGCCTGCAGCGCAGCCCTGAACACCTCGATCGCCCGCTCCACATCCGCCATCTCGGTATACCGCCCCACGCTCACCCGCACACTGCTCAGCGCCTGGCCGGCATCCAGCCCCAGTGCCAGCAGCACATGCGAAGGGGCCTGGGTGGCCGAGCTGCACGCGGAGGTCGACGACAGCGCCAGGCTGCCGGCCACCTGCGCGCTGTTGAACCCGCTGCGGCTGATGCACAGGTTCAAGGTGTGCGGGATGCGCTGCTGCGCGCACCCATTCAGGGTCACGCCCGGCAGGGCCAGCAAGCCTTCACGCAGGCGCTGGCTCAGTTGCTCGATGCGCATGCTTTGCGCATCACCTTGCACGCCCGCCAGCTCGAACGCCGCGCCCATGCCCACAATCTGATGCGTGGCCAGCGTACCCGAGCGCATACCGCCCTCGTGCCCGCCGCCATGCATCTGCGCCTGCAGCACGGGGCGCGCACGCGGGCCGACGTAGAGCGCACCGATGCCTTTGGGCCCATAGACCTTGTGCGCCGAAAACGACATCAGGTCGACCGCCAGCGTGCCCAGGTCGATGGCCACCTTGCCCACCGCCTGCGCCGCGTCCACGTGCAGCAGTGCGCCGTGTTCGCGCACGATGTCGCCGATGCGGGCAATGTCGGTGAGGGTGCCGAGTTCGTTGTTCACCCACATCAACGACACCAGTGCGGTGTCCTCGCGCAAGGCCGCCTGCACGGCCTCGGGCTGGATCAGCCCCTGTGCATCGGGCTTGAGCCAGGTGACCGTGTGGCCCTGGCGCTCCAGTTCATGGGCGGTGTCGATCACCGCCTTGTGCTCCAGGCAACTGGTGATCAGGTGACGGCGCCCAGGCTGGCCCTGGGCAATGCCTTTGAGGGCCAGGTTGTTGGACTCGGTGGCGCCCGAGGTCCATACAAGGGCGTGTGCGGTAGCGCCAACCCGGTCGGCCACTTGCTGGCGCGCGTGGTCCACGGCCTGTCGGGCGGCCTGGCCATAGCCGTGGCCAGTGGAGGCGGGGTTGCCGAAATTGCCCTGGCGGCCGAGGCAGGCCAGCATGGCTTCGATCACCCGGTCATCGACCGGAGTAGTAGCGGCGTAGTCGAGGTACAGCGGTAGTTCTGGCATGGTCATCGTCTTTTTGTGCACGTGAAGGGCAGGTAGGTAGCCTACCGACGATGACGGAGAAAATTTTTGACTGTTGTTCGGTTTGTTTGGTTTTTATAGAAAAAATCTTCTATTTGAATCCAAAGAGTTAGTATTTTTTTCGTTATGGCGCGCCGCCGACCGTATTCATGCCTAAACCGTTGCGCCTCGCCAACCCCATCACACCCTGAACATCGCCATCAGCCCCTGCTGATGATTGGCCAGCCGGTTGAGTGTCTGGCTGATCTGCGCCGATTCCTCGGCTTGCCCGGACAACGATTCGGTCACGTCGCGAATGCTCGCCACGTTGCGGTTCACTTCCTCGGCCACGGCACTCTGTTCCTCCGCCGCCGAAGCGATCTGCAGGTTCATGTCGGTGATCACCGCCACCGCATCGCCAATGCGCTGCAGGGCCGGCAATGCCTGCTCCACACGCGCCGCGCTGTCCTGCGCCTGGCGGTGGCTGTTGTGCATGGCCTCCACCACCTCGCGGGTGCCTTGCTGCAACCCTTCTATATCGACGCGAATCTCGTCCACCGAGTCCTGGGTGCGCTTGGCCAGGTTGCGCACTTCATCGGCCACCACTGCAAAGCCGCGCCCGGCTTCCCCCGCCCGCGCTGCCTCGATGGCGGCATTCAATGCCAGCAGGTTGGTCTGCCCGGCAATCGAACGGATCACGTCCAGCACCGAGCCGATCTGCTCGCTGCGCGTGGCCAGGTGTTCCACCTCCTGCATGCTGGTGGTCATCTCGCCGGCCAGTTGTTCGATGGCGCGGGTGGTGTCGCCAATAAGCTCCAGGCCTTCGCGGCTGGCATGGTCGGCGCCGCGCGCAGCCTCGGCGGCCTGCGCGGCGTTGCGCGCCACATCCTGCGCAGTCGCGCTCATCTCGTGCGACGCCGTCGCCACCTGGTCCACCTCGCGGTACTGCTGATGCATGCCGGCGCTGGTCTGGCTGGCCAGTGCCGCCGACTGGTCGGCGGTGCCGCGTGCGTCGTGCACCGAGGCCTTCACGTCGGCAATCACCGGCTGCAGCTTGTCGAGAAACCGGTTGAACCAGCCCGCCAGCTCACCCAGCTCGTCCTTGCCCGCATACTCCAGGCGCCGGGTCAGGTCGCCCTCGCCACTGGCGATGTCCTTGAGCATCGCCGCCACGTCCAGTATCGGGCGGGTCACGCCGCGCGCGGTCAGCCAGATCACCAGCAACCCCACCACCGCGGCCACCAGTGCCATCAACAGGCTGCCGAGGTTGGCGCTGGCATTGTAGGTGTCCAGGCGATTGTTGAGTGCCACGGCCGGCGCACGCAGCACCCGCTCGGGCACCTCCAGCAGCACGCTCCACGGCTGGGCACCGGGCACCGGGGCGAACGACTGGCTCACCTGCAGCAGGCCGTTGTCGTTGAATTCGGCCGCCTTGCCGGCACGCATCTGTTCGGCCAGGGCCCTGGAGCCGGTGCCGAACACCTGCTCGAAGTGCTTGCTCAACTGGCCGCTGTCCTCGCTGTGCCCGGCCAGCAGGCCGGTCGCGCTGACGATGCTCACCTGCCCGTTGCCGTCGAACAGGTCCTTGCGCCCCTCCAGGCTCAGCAGCTGCAGGTTGTCCAGGCTGATGTCCACACCCAGCACGCCGATCAGCTTGCCGTTGTGCTTGAGCGGGATGGAGATGCTGGTGGTCAGCGGGGTGCGGTCGCCCACGGTGTCGAAGTAGGGCTCCACCATGCAGGTGTCACCGCTCTCCAGGGTGCAGGTCAGCCAGCGGTTGGAGACCGAGCCATTGGCCGAGACGCTGGTGTCGGCGAGCATCGATTCAGGCATCGCCTCGCGCTCCAGGGTGCCGGGGCTGGGCTGCGACCAGTACAACGAGAACCGTCCGGCCTCGTTGCTGCCCGCGCCGGCCTGGTTGACGAAGGCCGCGTCCTTGCCGTCCAGCGCATCGGGCAGGAACACCAGGTACAGCCCGAGCAGTTCGGGGTTGTTGCCCAGCGCCCGTTCGGTTTCGCGGGTCAGGACCTGGCGCAGGTCGCCATTGCCCTGGGCGCGCAGGTACATCACCAGGTCTGCAAAACCGTTGCCGTACAGGTAGGCGCTCTGAAAGTAGCGCTGGATCTGCGCCGCCTGCAGCTGCGCGTAGGTGTGCAGGCGCAGGCGCGCGTTCTGGTCGAGCATCTGGGTGCTGGCGCTGCTCACCAGCGTGGCGCTGCGCGAGGACTGCACCCGTGTCGCCACCATCAGCACCACCACGACGGCCAGCAGGCACAGGCCCGCCAGCAAGGTGATCTTCCATTGAATTCGCAGGCGACGCAGCAACATGATCAGGTCCTTGATTTCACGGTGTCGAGCAGCAACGGCCCGCTCTGGATCGCGGGTAGGCATCGTTGGGCGGTGCTCGGCAGGGGTGGCGCAGTGATGGCATACAGGAGGCACGGACCATAAGAAAATTGACAGACAAGTGTCAATTAATATTTCCACTTTGAGGCGGGGTGTTCGCAGATAAAACGCAAAATTGCCGATTTTTCCGTTTTTTCGCGGGTGATGACTGATGGTTTGTTTATTAAATTAGACAGATCGGTTATCAGCCCAGGCGAAACCATGTGTAAATTTCGTAAATAAGATTTAAACCCATTTGAGAATCATTATATTTGGCGTCTCTTTGTGGCAGCCCTGCCGTGCAGGCTGCCCTTGTGCTTGATGTGACGGAGACGTGAAATGCAGTCCAGAAGTACCCACAACAGCCTGGCCTGGGCCTTTGTCGCGCTGTCATCGCCGGCCCTGATTGCCACCTCGGCCCAGGCCGATGACGAGCAGAACGGCGAGAACACCCTGGTGATCCAGAACACCATGGTCACCGCCGAGCAGGAAGCCAAGCAGGCACTGGGCTCTTCGATCATCACCGCCGAGGACATCAAGCGTCACCCGCCCGCCAACGACCTGTCCGACATCATCCGTCGCGAACCGGGGGTCAACCTCACCGGCAACAGCGCCAGCGGCGCGCGCGGCAACAACCGCCAGATCGACCTGCGCGGCATGGGCCCGGAAAACACCCTGATCCTGATCGACGGCAAGCCCTCCAGCGCCCGCAACGCAGTGCGCTACGGCTGGAACGGCGACCGCGACACCCGTGGCGAAACCAACTGGGTACCGGCCGAGGCGGTGGAGCGCATCGAGATCCTGCGCGGCCCGGCTGCTGCACGCTATGGCTCCGGCGCAATGGGCGGGGTGGTCAACATCATCACCAAGCGCCCCACCCAGGAGCTGCAGGGCAACGTCAGCCTGTTCACCACGCTGCCCGAAGACCACGCCGAAGGCGCCAGCAAGCGCACCAACTTCAGCCTCAGCGGCGGCCTCACCGACGACCTGGCGTTCCGTGTGTATGGCGGCCTGGCCAAGACCGACGCCGATGACCTGGACATCAACGCCAAGAGCGCCAACAGCGCGCTGGTGGCCGGCCGCGAAGGCGTGCGCAACAAGGACATCAACGGCCTGCTCAGCTGGCGCCTGAACGATGAACACCGCCTGGAGCTGGGCAGCGGCTACAGCCGCCAGGGCAATATCTACGCCGGCGACACCATGAACAGCAACGGCGGCGGTGACGTGGAGCGCATCTCCAGCCTGTACGGCCACGAAACCAACGTGATGCAACGCAGCACCTACGACCTCACGCACCTGGGCGACTTCCAGTGGGGCTCGACCAAGTCGTCGCTGTCGTATGAATACGTGCGCAACTGGCGCCTCAACGAAGGTCTGGCCGGTGGCCCGGAAGGCTCGATCAACGACACCGGTGCCGACATGTCGCGCCTGCGCAACACGCGCCTGTCCAGCGAAGTGAACCTGCCGTTCAGCCTCGACAGCAGCGAACATGTGCTGACCCTGGGTGGCGAGTACCTGTACGAAGTGCTCAACGACAAGGGCTCGCTGCGTCCGCAAAGCTTCGACCCCAGCGGTGGTGCCGGCAATGAAATCGCAGGCTTCGATCGCAGCGACTCGAAGATGTCGGCCAAGAGCTTTGCCCTGTTCGCCGAAGACAACATCGTGATCGGCGACACCACCATCACCCCGGGCCTGCGCCTGGACCACCACGAAGAGTTCGGCGACAACTACAGCCCGAGCCTGAACGTGGCGCACAAGCTCACCGACGACCTCACCGTCAAGGGCGGTATCGCACGGGCCTACAAGACCCCGAACCTGTACCAGGCCAACCCCAACTACCTGCTCTACAGCCGGGGCAACGGTTGCAGCACCCAGCAGACCAACAACGGTGGCTGCTACCTGCAGGGCAACCCCAACCTCGACCCCGAAACCAGCGTCAACAAGGAAATCGGCCTGCTCTACGACCGTGGCACCTGGCGCACCAGCGCGACGTACTTTCGCAACGACTACAAGAACAAGATCATCGGTGGCACCGACGTGATCTACGACATCAACAGCGGTCGCCGCGTGACCCATTGGGAAAACGCCGACAAGGCATTGGTGGAAGGGGTGGAAGGCAACTTCTTCGTCGAGCTGACCCCGTCGCTGGACTGGAACACCAACCTCACCCTGATGCTCAACAACGACAACCGCGACACCGGCGAGCCGCTGAGCGTGATTCCCAAGTACACGGTCAACAGCACCCTGGACTGGCGTGCCACCGACAAGCTGTCGTTCCAGGTCGCCGGTACCTATTTCGGCAAGCAGAAGTCGCCGACCTACAACTACCGCACCCAGCAGAACTACGACCTGGATGCCCAGCAGGACGTCGAAGCCTACGGCCTGGTCGATGTGAGCACCGGCTACAAGATCACCAAGAACTACGACGTGCGCTTTGGCGTGAACAACGTGTTCGACAAGCAGATCCACCGGGGTGGCAACGCCAGCAGTTCGGGCGCCAACACCTACAACCAGCCGGGCCGGGCGCTGTTCGCGGCACTGAACATCTCGTTCTGAGCCGCCATTGCCTACAGGCTGCCCCGGGTCGATCGCGCATCGATCGGCCCGGGGCGGCTTTTTTGTGTTTTCAGGCCCTCTACACCCGTACTACCCAAGGTGAAGCGTGAGTTATCTATCAGCACAACCTGCCACGAAGATTCTGGCCGTCGAGGACGATCCGCTGCTGGCGGCCCATCTGGAACAGCACCTGCGTCGCCGCGGTTTCGATGTGAGCGTCTGTCATGGCGTGGACGACAGCACCGACCTGCAGGCCTGGACGGCCTTCGACCTGATCCTGATGGACATCCTCCTGCCCGGTCGCGACGGCCTGCAACTGCTGGGTGAATTGCGCGAGCGGTTCATGGTGCCGGTGATCCTGATGTCGGCACTGGGTGCCGAGCAGGACCGCATCGTCGGCTTCAGCCAGGGCGCCGACGACTACCTGCCCAAGCCGTTCAGCATGAACGAGATGGACGTGCGCATCGATGCGGTACTGCGCCGGGTCGCCTATGAGCGGGCCGCGCCGGAAGGCGCGCAGGGCGAGCCGGCGGCGCTGCGCAAGGACATGCGCCAGGACATGCAGCTGGGCGCCGCGGTGGCCAGCTTCACCCCCATCGAGTACCGCCTGATGCAAGTGCTGCTGGCGCACCCCGAGGAAGTGCTGAGCAAGCCGTTCCTCTACCAGCAGGTGCTGCACAGGCCGTTCTCCCAGCAGGACCGCGTGCTGGACATGCACGTCAGCCACGTGCGCCGCAAGCTGGCCGCCATCGGCTATGCCGGCCGCCTGGCCACGGTATGGGGCAAGGGCTACGTGCTGACACAGGTGCCGGCATGAGCTTGCCCGGACGTCACTCGCTGCTGTGGAAACTGTGCGCGCTGCTGGTGGTGCTGTGCCTGTCGATCATCTGGTTCAGCCGCTCGGGCGGTGCGCACCTGGAGCGCAGGAGCTATCACCTGAGCGAGGAGGCGCGCCAGGTGCTCAAGGGCTACGCCGTGGAGGCCCACGCGGCGTGGCGCAGCGGCGGTACGCCAGGCGTCGACCGGTGGCTGGCCGACCTGAAGATCCGCGAGCCGGGCTGGGCGCTGGTGCTGGGCAGCGACCTGCGCTCGTTGAGCAGCCAGACGCTGACCGATGAGCAGCAGAAGTACGTGACGTTCATGCGCGAGCTCGACTGGCCCATGAGCAAGCGTTCCACCGAGCTGCCGGCGATCAGCGTGCCGTTCCCCGAGGCGCCCCAGGCCGGCAGGCTGGTGATCCAGTTGCCCGAGCGCTTCATGCCGTCGATGCGTCCGCTGCTGGTGCAACTGCTGATCCACGGGCTGCTGCCGGCGCTGTTGGCACTGCTGGCGGGTTTTCTGCTGTACCGCGTGCTGATCGGCCCGCTGGCGCACCTGCGCGCCCAGGCCAATGCCCTGCGTGCCGACCGCCTGGACACCCGGGTCGACCCGGCGATTTCCCGGCGTAGCGACGAACTGGGCGATCTGGGGCGGGCCTTCGACCACATGGCCGAGCGCCTCGAAAAGACCGTGTCGCTGCAGCAGCGCCTGCTCGCCGACCTGTCCCACGAGTTGCGCACGCCGTTGACGCGCCTGCACATGGCCGCCGAAAACGAGCCCGACGATGACGTGTTGCGCGAGCGCCTGACCCGCGAGGTGCAGTGCATGCGCCAGCTGGTCGACGACACCCTGGAGCTGGTGTGGCTCGGCACCGAGCGCCCGCAACTGGCGCTGGACACGGTCGAGGTGCAGACCCTGTGGGAGGTGGTACGCGAGAACGCCTGTTTCGAGTCCGGCTGGCGCGAGGGGCAACTGCCCATGGCGCTCACCGAAGACTGCCTGGTGCGCGGCCACCTCAACGGCCTGGCCCAGGCGATGGAAAACATCGTGCGCAATGCCATCCGCCATTCGCCTGCCAACGGGCAGGTGCGCCTGGGCGGCCGGCGCGATGGCGATTGCTGGCACCTGTGGATCGACGACCAGGGCCCCGGCGTGGCCGAGGCTGCGCTGGAGACCATCTTCCAACCCTTCACCCGACTCGACGCCGCACGCCCGGGCGGCGATGGCTTCGGCCTGGGCCTGACGATCGCCCGTTGCCGGGTGCAATTGCAGGGCGGCCAGGTATGGGCACAGAACCTCAAGCCGGGCCTGCGCGTGAACCTGCGCCTGCCAGCGGCAGCACAAGGAGAAACCTGATGAGCAACACCCGACCGGTCTGGTTGTTGATTGTGTCGCGCGCGGCGGCCGCCTTGCTGGGCGGCTATGCATTCAGCTATGCGGCCACGGCTTTTCTGGCCCGTGTGCTGCCAATGCCTGCGGTGGATGCGGTGATCGTGGCCAGCCTGCCGTCCTTTGCGTTCTACACCTGCGCGTTCCTGTGGGCCTTCGCCAGTCGCGATGCCCTGCGTGCGTGGTGGCCGGCGGCGCTGGCGGTGCCGTTGGCGGCGGTCGGCTTCTGGCCGCAGTTGTGGAGCCTGTGAGATGAAAAATACCTTCACCCAATCCATGGCGTGGCTGCACACCTGGGCCGGCCTGATCTTCGGCTGGCTGCTGTTCGCGATATTCGCCACCGGTACGCTGGCGGTGTTCGACAGCGAAATCGACAACTGGATGCGCCCCGAGGTGCGCAGCCACGACCTCACCCAGTTGCAGGCCGCGCAACGCGGGCTGGCCTACCTGACCCAGCATGCACCGGGCGCCAGCAACTGGAACATCAGCCTGCCGGATGCGCGTTCGCCCGGTTTGCAGGTAGCGTCCGGCGAGCGTCGACGCGGTGGCGGCACCCCGCTCGACCCGCATACCGGCGAGCCGATCGAGGTGCGCGAAACGGCCGGCGGCAGCTTCTTCTTCCGCTTTCACTTCACCCTGAACCTGCCGCGCAACTGGGGCATCTTCGTGGTCGGCGCCCTGGCGATCGTGATGCTGGTGGGGCTGGTCAGCGGCATCGTGATCCACAAGAAGATCTTCAAGGAGTTCTTCACCTTCCGCCCCGGCAAGGGCCAGCGCTCGTGGCTGGATTTTCACAACGCCAGCGCGGTGCTGCTGTTGCCGTTTCACCTGATGATCACCTACACCGGGCTGGTGATCTTTTTGCTGATCTACATGCCGGCGGCGGTGGATGCGCTGTTCGAGGGTGACAACCAGGCGTACTACAAGGCCCAGGGCGAGCAGCGTCTGCCCACGCCGCGCGCGGCGCTCAAGCAGCCAGCCGCGCTGGTCGACCTGGCCCCGGTACTGGCCAGCGCGCAAGAGCGGCTGGGCGCCATCAGCAGCATCGGTATCTCCAACCCCGGTACGGCGGCCGCGCGGATCGAGGTGCGCCCGACCCTGGGCTATCGCATCGCCCTGAGCAAGGGGCAGGCCATGGTGTTCGACGGCGTCAGCGGCGAGCTGCTGCGCGATGTGCCCGACATGCGGCCTGCCGTGCTCACCCAGCGGGTGATGGCGGGGCTGCACTTCGCGCAGTTCGGCGGCTATCCGATGCGCTGGCTGTACTTCGTGTGTGCGTTGGTCAGCACCGCGATGATCGGCACCGGGCTGGTGCTGTTCTGCGTCAAGCGCCGGCGCAAATACGCCAGTGCCTCGGTGTCGGCGCAGCGTTGGTACAAGGTGGCCGAGAGCTTCAACGTGGCGTTCGTCGCCGGCCTGATGCTGGCCTGCGCAGGCTTGCTGTGGGCCAACCGCCTGCTGCCGGTGGAGCTGGCGCAGCGGGCCAACTGGGAGGTCAAGGCGTTCTTCGCGGTGTGGTTGCTGTCGCTGCTGCATGCCGGTTTGCGTCCGGCGCAGCGCGCCTGGGCCGAGCAGCTGGGGCTGACCGCGGTACTGTGCATCGGCCTGCCGGTGCTGGGCGCGTTGACCGCGCAGCACGACCCGGCGCACCGCGTGCTGGAGGCCACCAGCGTGGTGCTGGGTGGGTTGCTGGCGTATGCGGCATGGCGCTGCGTGGCGCCGCGTGAAGAAAAACCTGCGCGCAAGCGTGCGACGGTAGCGGTGGAGGGGCAATGACATGCTGATGATCGGCGTGGTGGTGTTTGCCTATGTGGGCATGTTGGCGTTGTGCCTGGGGCTGGAGCGGCACTACAAGCAGGTGTGGGGCAGGGCACCTGCACCCTGGTTGAGGGTGGCCCTGCGGTCGGCGGGCTGGTCGGCGCTGGCCATCAGCCTGTGGGTCAGTGGCGTGGCCTGGGGCTGGGCGATGGGGCCGGTAGCCTGGTTTGGCGGTATTTCACTGGCCGGGTTCGGGGTGGCGATGCTGTTGCCGTACTGGCCGCGTCTGGCGGTGTGGTTGCTGGGCGTTTTACCGATATGGGGGGTAGGGGTAGTGTTGGTTTGACGGTTTTTTGTGGCGAACTTATACCTGCAAACAGTGTCGGGAAGTGTGCAATTTAAATAATTGGGAAGTTTTAATTGCGGCCAATCATTGCGCGTGTTTCGTACTAACCTCATACGGGCGTGTACGTTCTGCATAGAACGGATAATAACTTTCTTATGATGGAATTGTATGAAAACCGAAAGGACTCGCTTACCCTTTGAAACCTCACTGTCACGACGACTTGCCAGCCGCCTGAAAATGAAACACCTGCTGGTGCTTCAGGCCATTCAGGCGCATGGCTCGCTGACCCAGGTTGCGCTGCGGCTGTCCACCAGCCAACCGGCGATCACTCAGATCCTCGCCGACCTCGAAAGCCTGTTCAGCGCCCCCCTTTTTGTACGCTCACCGCGCGGCATGCTGCCCACTGAACTGGGCAACCTGATCGTCGCCCGCTCCAGGGGGATGCTGGCCGACCTCGATCACTGGGCGATGGACATCGAAGCCATGACCCAGGGTCGTGCAGCACACTTGAACGTGGGCGTCATACCGTTTCTACCCGGGCGCCTGCTGGCCACCGCCATCAACCAGACCCGCTCCTGCGGCAAGCGCATATCGGTGACCTTGCACGAGGGCTCCAGCGCCCACCTGCTGGAGCGCCTGCAGGCCCACGAACTCGACTGCGTGATCGGCCGCACGTCCGCGCTGCCGGACGTGCCCGATCTGCAACACGAGGTGCTGTATCACCAGGAACCCCGGCTGATTGCCCACGAACGCCTGGCGACGCACCTCAACCAGCGGCCACTCGACCTGCAGGCACTGGCTCGGCTGGACTGGGTGCTCGGCCCACGCCAGACGCCGATCCGCGAGCAACTCATCGACTTCTTCCTCAATGCCGGCATCACCCCCCCTTCACCCATGGTCGAGAGCTTGTCGTCCAGGTTCATCGGTGAGCTGGTGGCGACCAACGAGCAGGCCGTGGCCATCGTGCCGGCAGATGTTGCCGAAGAGCTCGTGCGCCTGTGCAATGTCGGCAGGGTGCGCCATCGCCTTGGCTGGCGGCTGTCACCCATGAGCCTGTTTCAGCGTATCAATGGTGCCAATGCGGTCGAACAGGCGCTCTTTGCACGGGCACTCAAACGCGCCGCAAAAGTTGCTGTTTTATCGACGTCACCGGTCAATGAACAGTGGCTGGTCACGACAGATTGAAGTGTCGCAATAACATTGTTTTATAGGCTGATACAGGATTCAAATTTCCAACTTTACAGACCCGGTACCATACTTCCCGCCAGGCGCACCATGAGGGTGCGCCAGGGAAAGGGGGATATCAGGTGCTTACGGTTTATTTGATTGTAACGGTCGGAGCAGTGGTGGCCGGCTTTGTTCAGGGGCTCTCGGGTTTTGCATTCGGCCTGGTGGCCATGTCGTTCTGGGCCTGGGTACTCGACCCGAAGCTGGCTGCCACACTGGCGGTGTTCGGGGCGCTGACCGGCCAGGTGGTGGCGGCCATTTCGGTACGCCGGGGCTTCAACATGCAGCGCCTGCTGCCCTTCGTGCTTGGCGGCCTGGCCGGCATCCCACTCGGCGTCGCGCTGCTGCCCAGCTTGGACATGAACTGGTTCAAGGCCATTCTGGGCACCCTGCTGGTGAGTTGGTGCCCAGCCATGCTGTTTGCCAAGAACCTGCCGAAAATCACTGCCGAGGGCAAGATCGCCGACGGTGTGATCGGCATGGCCGGCGGCATCATGGGCGGGCTGGGCGGTTTCACCGGCACTGTGCCGACCCTGTGGTGCACCCTCAAGGGGTACGACCGCGACGTGCAGCGCTCGATTATCCAGAACTTCAACCTGTCCATGCTGCTGGTCACCATGGGCACCTACCTCAGTACCGGCATTGCCACGCGCGAGATGCTGCCCTACTTCGCCATTGTCGCGCCGGCGATGCTGATTCCGACGTTCCTCGGCACACGCCTGTATATCGGCATCAGCGACGTGCAGTTTCGCCGCGTCGTGCTGAGCCTGCTCACGGTCTCCGGCATTTCGCTGCTGATTTCCTCGGTACCCAACCTCATCGGCTGAATAGCACTGCTGATGCACTTACTCTTTAAGGAAGAATGAGTCATGTCGCATACCCCGCTGGACAGTGATCACCTCGACCCCTCTGCAAGCCCTGGCGACGACAGGCTGACCGCACGCGAGCGCGAGGCTTTGAAGCACTATGCCGCCGGCAAGAACTGCAAGGAGGTGGCGCTGGCACTGAGCATTTCGGTCAACACCGTCAAGTTCCACACCAAGAATGCGGTGGCCAAGCTCGGCGGCAAGAACCGCACGGCAGCGGTGGCCCGCGCGTTCGCGCTGGGCCTGCTGTCGTGAGCAGATGCCTATTGCTGCAGGCTCGACAACGACGGTTGCACGCGGCTGTTGTTGGTCATCAGGTGAGTGACCAGGTTGCGCGCATGCACCGCCAGGCGTTCGATCGCTGACACATAGAACAGCGAGCCCTGGGTCAATGGCCCGATCGCATACACCCCCCGCTGCCCATCGATCAGGTGGGTGGTAGGGTTGATCGCGATGCCGCCGTGGCTGTTCTGCCGGATCAGGCCGCGGTCGAGCAGGTTTTCTATCAGCGGTGAGTCCAGCCGCGCCAGGTTGCCGGCAAAACCGGTGGCGTCGATGGCGTAGTCGACGCTCAGGGTCTGCCCGCTGAGGTCGATCAGGATGTTGCCTTGCGCATCCGCGCGGGTGGCTTTGTAGCCGCGGTGAATGGATATCCGGCCTGCCTTGATCAGCGCTTCGAGCTTGAGTGCATTGTCCAGCGGCATGGGGTGGCGATAGGACATCCACAGGCCCTGGTACTTGCGCTGGAAGCGACGCTTCTGCACGTTGTCCAGCCGTGTCCAGAACTCGTCGATCCAGGTCTTGGTGGCGTCCAGCCAGATCTGCCAGTCACGCACATGGGCCGCCGCCTGGATCTCCCGCTGCAGGCGTTCCAGCGGTTCCAGCGGTGCAAACAGGCCCTTGTACTCGGCGCTGAAGCTGCGCATGCGGCGAAAGCTGTTCAGGAAGCCACTGATCGAGACGCGCTCTGGCAAGCGTCGCTGCGTGCCCACCGGGTTGTCGAGCACGGCCCCGCGCACCAGCGGGATACGCCCCGAATTGGAGTAGATCGCGACATGTCCGGCGCCCAGCCCGCTGAGCATGAGGGCCATGTCCACTGCGGTCAGCTTGGTGCCCAGGATGCCGACGGTGGCCCCCGGCCTGACCTGCGTCTTCAGGCGCTCCAGATCGTGATAGGGGTTGGCGTAGTAGTGCGCCAGGTCGGGGTAGGGCGTCTGCTTCTTCAAGTGCCCGACCGCCAGCACAACGTTGTCGAAGCGTTCATCGCCCTGTGCGGTGGTCACGGTGTAACCGGGGTGCTCGGCCTTCACGTCGATGACGGTTTGCGCGAGGGTTCGCAATCGGATGTTGAACCGGGCCAGGGTGTGACGGGCAAGCTCCAGCTCCTTGGCCAGGTACTGGCCCATCTGCCGGCGGCTGACATAGTCGTTCAGGTCGGTGGTTTCGCAACCAGGCTGGGCCTTGAGCCATTTCAGGAACCCATAGGCATGTTCGACGTCCGTGCCCAGGGTGGAAGTGGCCATGTTCAGAATGAACTCCGGTGTCGTGGTGGCCTGGCCGTAGGGTAGCCCCGGGCCGAAGTGGCCGGTGGTTTCGTACACGGTGATTTCCGACACCGCTGCGTCATGCCCCTGGCGTGCCAGTTCCTTGCAGAGCAGAACGGCGCTGCATCCAGCGCCCACAATTGCGATTTTCATTCAGGCATCCCTTCAGTGACGGGTGGTCTGTTGAGTGGCGTAGAACTCGCGCATGAGCATGTCGGCGCGGATGTTCAACGGCGCCTCGAGGAACAGGTTCAACAGGTCGTGCAAGGTGGCCGGTGCACCCTCCAGATAACGTCGGATCGAGTGACCGTCATGGGCCCGTACCGGGTCGTGGCGCAGCACCACATCCTTGAGGCGCAGCAATTTGCGTCCCTTGCCTTCCTTGTAGAACGCCCAGCTGGCCTGATCGTAGCGGTGCTGTGCAGCCACGCCGCCGTGAAGCTGCGCGATGGTCGCGGTGTTGGCGCAGGCCTTGGCCGGGATGTAGTCGTGCGTGGTGGTACCGGCCAGGCTGCGTATATCGTTGTAGGCGGTGATATCGATGACCGGCGTGCCTTGTAGGGTGGTGTCGATGTCGGTGGCGGAGCCGAACGAAATGGCCACCGCACGGTTGAATATTTCCTCCTGTTCCAGAACGGAGTAGCCCAGGCGCTGCATGTCCTCGCGCATGGCATTGTCCAGTTGCTGCAATGTGGCGGCGCCAGAGCTGTGGGCACAGAAGTGCAGGCGCTGAAGGTCTTCGATGCCCTGGAAGGAAAGCCGGGTGGCGGGGCGTCCGGCGTGGTCCAGTGGCAACCCGTTGTCATCGCGGGCCACCAAGCCATCGGGGCAGAACCTGAGGGCGTTCGGTTGCGCAATGATGCGGGGCAGTATCACCTGCTCATAGATCAGGCGTGCCGAGTGGCTGACGACCTGGCTGTGCCACTGCGTGCCGAGGATGAACCGGTTGTGCAGCATGGCCGATTCGATGATCGGGTTGTCCTGGGCATCAAGGCCCGAATGCACAATGCCCAGCAGCGCCACCGACGATTGCCCGATGCCTTGCAGGAAACTCGAGAAGGTCGAAGCCAGGCCCTTGCCCAGGGCAATGCCTTGCGGGTAATTGGTGGTGGGTGTGCTGGGCAGTACGGCCCATTGGTAGTGGCGTATCGGGTTGGGCAGGGTAGTTGCGTGCACATCCTGCACGTCCTGCGCCTGCACGTGGTAAAGCCGCGTGCCGTGTGTCTTGCGTTCGGCAGACGAATCGCCGCGCAGGCGCGAGGTCAGTTGGTGAATGCCTTCGAACAGCAGGGCCATGGTCATGCTGTAGTCGGGGTCGGTGCGCAGTACGGTGTTGACCACCAGGGTTCTGCTGCTGTTGTAGCGACACGGTAGCGACGCCAGGTATTCAAGAAAGCGCAGGTCCTGGCCCTTGTACTGGTGCGGTACGATTCGATAGCTGTCGCGGGGTAACTGGTCCTGCGTCGCCAGGGTGTCCAGAGCCTGGTCCCAGGCAAGGTTCGTCACGCCGTGTTCGTCGTTCAATTCACGAATGAAGTTGAGCGCCTGCACGGCATACAGGCGCTTGCCGAACTGGTTCAGCGGCAGGCGGTAACGGTCACGCTCTTCGATGAAGTAGCGCACGTACAGGCCGCTGTCGAAAATGGTCTCGATCGCCACCTCGGCCAGGCGTTCTGCGCTGACGGGTGCCTGCCCGGCCAGGGTTTCGGCGAGGCGTGCCGATACATGTCCGATGAACGCCGCCTCACGTTCCAGGTAGCGCTGCTGCAGGGGTTGGAGCGCATCGAGCAGTGCCCGGGCGATGGGGCGTGGCGCCGTGGGGGGGCCTTCCAGTTCCAGGCTTTTCAGCGTTGCCGCTGCCTCGCGAAACAGTCTCACCTGGTCCAGCGGCATGTTCAGCCGGTCGCGGGTCTGCTCGGCGTCTTGCAGGCTCACGCCCAGTGCTTCGAGCCGCTTGCGCACGTAGCGCACCTGATCGGCGGTGGTGGCCTTGCGCGAGCCGCCGGGCGCCAGCGTATCCGGTACATGCAACGCATCTTCCAGGCCGACTCGTACACCGTCCAGGCGCAGGCTCAGCGCCACCTCCGCCAGTATCCTCAGCATCGGCCCGGGTGCCAGGATTGAAATGACCGCGTCGGGCACTTCACGGCGGATGCGTTGCACAAACGGCTGCAAGCGCGACGACGCCAGTTCGATGGCGTGCGCCAGAGACGCCGGGGTGTCCTGCTTGATCAGCCCATAGACTGCTTCCCGGTCGGCTACCGGAATCAGCGAATCGTCGCTGACACTGCCGTCTTCGGCTCGGCGGAACTGATCCACGCCGGCGACCAGCATGAACAGTATCGGGTTGCCTGCCTGGGACAGCCCGCGCAGGTTCGGGCCGAGTGCATTATCAAGTATCGAACTGTTGAACACTTCAACTTCCGGGCGAATGGCGCAGGTGTTCAAGTGTTCAAGTTGCTGTTCAAGAAACTGGGGTGAGTTTTCATAACCGCCACCGGCCTGGAATATAACCGGGCCGGGGCTGAATGAACTTACATCTGGCCCGCGTTTATTCAGGCCATAGTGATGCAAGTGCGCCCGGCGTATCGGGCTTTCGAAGTTGCGACCGCCGCGTACACTGGTCGAGAGGTTGATGATGGCCGAAGGAATACGTTGATGCAGTGCCGGTACTATCTGGTTGTACTGGTCGACATCGATATGGTTTTGCTGGGCCCCCAGGGAGATGGTCTGCGTGTTGCCGGGGATCGACAGGGTGAGGCTGTCGGACAGGTCGCGGGTGTGCAGGTGGAGGATCGCCGCGCCTTCGGCGGCGGCGTGCACGCTGGCTTCGATAATGGCGTCCGGGGTAATGGGAAGGTACGGTGACGCGGCCCGCATGGGGTTCCAGTAACCGGCTGCGCAGACCTCCCAGCCCTGTGAAATCAAGGTTTCATAGGCTGCGGGGGAGTCGCTGCGCAGCGCTTCGACCAGGCTTGGCGGCAGGTAGCCCTGGTGCAGGGGATCATGCTGAACCAGCGCGCCGTCGTTATCCAGCTGCCAGCCGCTGCCGGTCAGAGTGAACACGATGTCCTGCTGGGTCTTCCTTGATTCGAGCCATTCGAGGGTTGTTGCACTGACAGCCACAAGCGCCCGGGTACCGGCGCCGGGGTTGACGCGGGTGCGCAGGCCGCCCGCCGCAACGCGTTTCCAACCTGCATTCAACAATACACTTTCAAGTGAGTCGTCCTGGGCGGCGAGTTCCGAGTTATCGAGAAACTTCGGCTCTTTCGGTGAGACGAAACGAGACACTGCACCCACCGGTGCGGCGGTGATAAACATGCGGGTCGACATAAACACTCCGTGTTCAACAGGTTCAATGTGCGTTGGGCCCTCCACGCACATGAATTAGATCCCACTGGCGCGCACTGCGTAACTACCTGATCGGGTAGTAATCGGTTTAACGTTTGGATGTATTTAAACTATTCAATCAACAGTTGGTTCTATCGACGATAGACGGCCACTTCGCCGACAGGGCCGGTGCCTGCGGGTTCATGTCACTGGTTGCCGCGCCGGGGGGCGCATGGTAGAACCCTTGCACCATTCATGAATCGAATCTACGCATGACCCTCAGTCTGAAACCGAATAGGTCTCTGTTCGACCTCGACCTGCTGCGCGCCATCGTGGTGGTGGCCGACTGCGGCAGTTTCACCACAGCGGCCACGCGCCTGCATTCCACCCAGTCGACCATCAGCCAGAAGGTCCGGCGCCTCGAGGAGATGGTCGGTCACCGCCTGCTCGAGCGCGGCAATCGCGAGGTGCTGCCCACCGACGCCGGCCAGACCCTGCTCGGCTATGCCCGCCACATGCTCGCCCTCAACGACCAGATGCTCGAAGCCCTGGCCGGCGCCACGGTCGGCGTGACCCTGCGCCTGGGCGTCCCGGAAGACTTCGTTGGCGGGCGCACCACCAACGCGCTGTCGGCGTTCAACCGCAAGCACCCGCAGGTCAAGCTCGAAGTCACCAGCGGCCTGTGTCGCGACCTCAGCCAGAGCTACGACAACGGCGAGCTCGACCTGGTGCTGCTCAAGCAGCGGCGCAACGGTCGCGAAGGGGTGGCCAGCTGGCCGGAGCAATTGCGCTGGATCGACAGCGCGCACAACCCGGCCCTGGCGCTGGACCCGATCCCGCTGGTGACCTTTCCGCCACGCGGGCTGTACCGCGACGAAATCATCAGCGCAGTGGAGAGCCTGGGCCGGCGCTGGCGCATCGCGTTCACCAGCTCCAGCCTCAGCGGCATTCAGGCCGCCGTGGCCGACGGCATGGGCATCAGCCTGCTGCCGCCACGCGCCGTCACCGCCGAGCACCGGGTGCTCGGCGAGGCGGATGGCCTGCCGGTGATCGACAGCTACGAGATTCTGATTCTGCATCGCCAGACGGCCGACCCGATGGTACGAGCGCTGGCGGGCGTGTTGACCGGCCTGCTCGAAGCACAGGCGGTGTGAGCCTGCGGGTCACTTCCCCACAAAAAAGCCCGCCAGTCACGGCGGGCTTTCTGCATCGCTACCTGCTTAACGCTTTGGGTTCAGCGTCAGGTTCACGTTGCGGTTCACATCCTTGTACAGCAGGTAGCGGAACGGGCCAGGGCCACCCGAGTAGCAGGCCTGCGGGCAGAAGGCGCGCAGCCACATGAAGTCGCCGGCTTCCACTTCGACCCAGTCCTGGTTCAGGCGGTACACCGCCTTGCCTTCCAGCACGTACAGGCCGTGCTCCATCACGTGGGTTTCCGCGAACGGGATGGTGCCGCCCGGCTGGAAGGTCACGATGTTGACGTGCATGTCGTGGCGCATGTCGGCCATGTCGACGAAGCGGGTGGTGACCCAGGCGCCATCGGTGCCCGGCATCGGGATCGGGGTAACGTCCTGTTCGTTGGTGACGAACGCTTCCGGGTGCGCCAGGCCTTCGACTTCCTGGTAGTGCTTGCGGATCCAGTGGAAGGTCACGTTGGCCGCGCTGTTGTTGCGCAGGCTCCAGTCGGCGCCCGGCGGAATGAACGCGTAGCCGCCTGGCTTGAGGGTGTACGGCTTGCCTTGCAGGGTGATGTCGACTTCACCTTCGACCACGAACAGAACCGCCTCGGCGTTCTTGTCCTGCTCCGGGCGCTCGCTGCCGCCTTCAGGGGCAACTTCGACGATGTACTGCGAGAAGGTTTCGGCGAAACCCGACAGCGGGCGGGCGATGACCCACATGCGCATCTTGTCCCAGAAGGGCAGGTGGCTGGTGACGATGTCACGCATCACGCCCTTGGGGATCACCGCGTAGGCTTCGGTGAACATGGCACGGTCTGTCAGCAGCTCGGTCTGAGCCGGGTGCCCGCCGTGGGGGGCGAAGTAAGTGGTTCTGGACATGGACAGTCTCGATGTTTGTTGTTGTGTCCCCCGGGCCAGCCTGCGGCGGGCGGCCCCGTTCAGGGATTGCACCGCTACGTTATGACCATCTTTAGCTATCCACAAATTAAATGTTGAAATCCCTGCCATTCGATTTGTGAATGTGGCGTGCGCCGGGCCAGCACTGCGCTACAGGTGTGCGCCTTGTGTAGCGGGTGATGCAACACCTGTAGCGTTGATTGCAGCGCGGGCGGCATCGGTGCGGCGCGCGCAAAGCCGCGTGCCAGAGCGGTTGTGGCGGTTCATGTCACAGCTGGCATGGCGGTTGCGATGAGCTGATGGCGCAGCGCGAAGACTGCGCCACTAATAAGAACAGGACACTCCCATGAGACAGACTGGCCTCGCCTCGCTTCCCCTCAAATCCCTTGCCGTTGCCGTGCTGCTGAGCCTGGCGGGTACACCGGCGCTGGCTGCGGACATCCCGGCCAACGTCGATGGCGCGCGCATCATCGCCGCCGACAAGGAGCCCGGTAACTGGATGAGCACCGGGCGCACCTACGACGAACAGCGCTACAGCCCGCTCAAGCAGATCAGCGACCAGAACGTCGGCCAGCTGGGCCTGGCCTGGAGCTACAAGCTGGACCTGGACCGTGGCGTGGAAGCCACCCCCATCGTGGTCGACGGGGTGATGTACACCACCGGGCCGTTCTCGGTGGTGTACGCGCTGGATGCGCGCGACGGCACGCTGATCTGGAAGTACGACCCGCAATCGGACCGCCACCGCGCCGGCGAAGCCTGTTGCGACGCGGTCAACCGTGGCGTGGCGGTGTGGAAGGGCAAGGTCTACGTGGGCGTGCTCGACGGGCGCCTGGAGGCCATCGACGCCAAGACCGGCCAGCGCGCCTGGTCGGTCGACACCCGCGCCGACCACAAGCGCAGCTACACCATCACCGGCGCCCCTCGGGTGGTCAACGGCAAGGTGGTGATCGGCAACGGCGGCGCCGAGTTCGGCGTGCGGGGCTATGTCACCGCCTACGACGCCGAAACCGGCAAGGAGGCGTGGCGCTTCTACACCGTGCCGGGCGACCCCAAGCTGCCGCCCGAGGGCAAGGGCATGGAGATCGCCGCCAAGACCTGGTTCGGCGATGCCTATGTGGAGCAGGGCGGTGGCGGCACCGCCTGGGACTCGTTCGCCTACGACCCGGAGCTGAACCTGCTGTACATCGGCGTGGGCAACGGCTCGCTGTGGGACCCCAAATGGCGTAGCCAGGCCAAGGGCGACAACCTGTTCCTGTCGTCCATCGTGGCGGTCAATGCCGACACCGGCGAATACGTGTGGCACTACCAGACCACCCCGGGCGATGCCTGGGACTACACCGCCACCCAGCACATGATCCTGGCCGAGCTGCCCATCGACGGCAAGCCGCGCAAGGTGCTGATGCAGGCGCCGAAAAACGGCTTCTTCTATGTGATCGACCGCGCCACCGGCGAGCTGCTGTCGGCCAAGGGCATCGTGCCGCAGAGCTGGACCAAGGGCATGGACATGAAGACCGGGCGGCCGATCCTGGACGAAGAGAACGCCGCCTACTGGAAGAACGGCAAGCGCAACCTGGTGACCCCGGCGTTCTGGGGTGCGCATGACTGGCAGCCGATGTCGTACAACCCCGACACCGGGCTGGTGTACATCCCGGCGCACATCATGTCGGCCTACTACGAGCACATCCCCGAGGCGCCCAAGCGCAACCCGTTCAAGAGCATGTACCAGCTGGGCCTGCGCACCGGGATGATGCCCGAAGGCGCCGAAGGCCTGCTGGAGATGGCCAAGAGCTGGTCGGGCAAGCTGATCGCCTGGGACCCGGTCAAGCAGCAGGCCGCCTGGGAAGTGCCCTACGTGACCATCTTCAACGGCGGCACCTTGAGTACCGCGGGCAACCTGGTGTTCGAGGGCAGCGCCGACGGGCGGGTGATCGCCTATGCCGCCGACACCGGCGAAAAACTCTGGGAGCAACCGGCTGCAAGCGGCGTGATGGCCGCGCCCGTCACCTACAGCGTGGATGGCGAGCAGTACGTGACATTCATGGCCGGCTGGGGCGGTGCGTTCTCCACCTTTGCCGGGGCCCTGTCGCTGCGGGCCGGCGTGCAGCCGTACGCCCAGGTGCTGACCTACAAGCTGGGCGGCACCGCCAAGCTGCAAGAGCCGGCGCCACGCCCGGACACCCCCAAACCACCCGCGTTGAGCAACGACACCGCTTCGATCGAGGCGGGCGCCAAGCTGTACGACGGTTACTGCTCGCAGTGCCACGGTATCCACGCGGTCAGCGGCGGCGTGCTGCCCGACCTGCGCAAGCTCACCCCGGAAAAGCACCAGATGTTCCTCGGCATCCTCTTCGGTGGCCGCGTGCCGGATGGCATGCCGTCGTTCGCCGACGCCTTCACCCCCGAGCAGGTCGACCAGATCCACCAGTACCTGATCAAGCGCGCCCACGACCTTCATCAGGAAGGCGATACCTGGAAGCAGTTCAGCGCCAAGTCATCCCATTGAAAAGGAGCCATTGACCCATGAGTGACGTCATCTACCAGACCTACATCGCCAATGCGTTCGTTGACAGCGACGCGCAGATCGAGGTGCACAACCCGGCCAATGGACAACTGCTGGGGCGCGTACCCCAGGCCAGTGACGCGCAGGTGGAGCAGGCCATTGCCGCCGCGCGCAAGGCCCAGAAGAGCTGGGCCACGCGCCCGGCCATCGAGCGCGCCGGCTACCTGCGCAAGATCGCCAGCAAGGTGCGCGACAACGCCGAGCGCCTGGCGCGCATCATCACCGCCGAGCAGGGCAAGGTGCTCGGCCTGGCCCTGGTCGAAGTCAACTTCACCGCCGACTACCTGGACTACATGGCCGAGTGGGCGCGACGCCTGGAAGGCGAGGTGCTCACCAGCGACCGCGCCGGTGAAAGCATCTTTCTGCTGCGCAAGCCGCTGGGCGTGGTGGCCGGGATTCTGCCGTGGAACTTCCCGTTCTTTCTGATCGCCCGCAAGATGGCGCCGGCCCTGCTCACGGGCAACACCATCGTGATCAAGCCCAGCGAGGAAACACCGATCAACTGCTTCGAGTTCGCCCGCCTGGTGGCCGAGACCGACCTGCCCAGCGGCGTGTTCAACGTGGTGTGCGGTACCGGGGCGACCGTGGGCCAGCGCCTGACCAGCCACGCCGGCATCGACCTGATCAGCTTCACCGGCAGCGTGGGCACTGGCTCGCGGATCATGGCCGCGGCGGCACCGAACATCACCAAGCTCAACCTGGAGCTGGGCGGCAAGGCGCCGGCCATCGTGCTGGCTGATGCGGACCTGGAGCTGGCGGTCAAGTCGATCACCGCGTCGCGGGTGATCAACACCGGGCAGGTGTGCAACTGCGCCGAGCGGGTGTACGTGCAGCGCGAGGTGGCGGATGAGTTCACCGACAAACTGGCCAGCGCCATGGCCGCCACCCGTTATGGTGACCCGCTGGCCGAGGCGGACCTGGACATGGGCCCGCTGATCAACCAGGCCGCCCTGGACAAGGTCGGGCAGATGGTGCGCACCGCCACCGGGCAGGGCGCGCAGCTGGTGACCGGGGGCGCGGTGGCCGATCGCGGGCAGGGCTTCCACTACCAGCCGACGGTGCTGGCCGGCTGCTCGGCCGACATGGAGATCATGCGCAAGGAGATCTTCGGGCCGGTGTTGCCGATCCAGATCGTGGAGAGTCTGGACGAGGCGATTGCGCTGGCCAACGACAGTGAATACGGGCTGACCTCATCGCTGTACACGCGCAGCCTGAGTGCAGCGATGCATGCCAGCAACGCGCTGGATTTCGGCGAGACCTACATCAACCGCGAGAACTTCGAAGCCATGCAGGGCTTCCATGCCGGCACGCGCAAGTCGGGGATCGGTGGGGCCGATGGCAAGCATGGGTTGTATGAGTACACGCATACCCATGTGGTCTACATCCAGATCTGAGGCCCAGGTAGCCTGTTAGGGCCTCATCGCGGGTCAAGCCCGCTCCCACAGCCTGTGGGAGCGGGCTCGACCCGCGATGGGTTGCACAGCAACCCCTGCCATCACAACCGATCATTGGGCTGCACCACCCCGTACTTCTTCATCTGCCGATACAGCGTCGAGCGCGCCACCCCCAGTTCAGCCGCCACCGCACTGATGTTCCAGCGATGGCGCCGCAACCTTTGCAGCAACTCGCTGGCCGAGTCCTGGCTGTCGATGCGCAGCGGCTCGTCGCGCACCACCTGCACCACCTCCGCCGGCAGGCAATCCACGTCGATCACCCCGTCCTCGGCCAACGCCACCGCGTAGCGCAACGCATTGAGCAACTGACGAATGTTGCCCGGCCACGCATGGGCATGCAGGCACTGGCGGGCCTGTTCGGTCAGCCGCACGCCGCTGCTCTGCGCCGCCAGTAACTGCTCGATCAACGCGCCCCGGTCACTGCGTTCGCGCAAGGCCGGCAACGCCAGGCTCATGCCGCCCAGGCGGTAGTAGAGGTCCTCGCGAAAGCGCTTGTCGCCAATCATCCCGTGCAGGTCCTGGTGGGTCGCCGACACCACCTGCACGTCCAGCGCCACCGGCGCCTGGGCGCCGATCGGGAAGATCTCGCGCTCGGCCAGCACCCGCAGCAAACGGGTTTGCAGGTGCGCCGGCATGTCGCCGATCTCGTCCAGAAACAGCGTGCCGCCGGCGGCCAGTTCCAGCTTGCCCTTCATGCCCTTCTTGTCGGCCCCGGTGAAGCTGCCGCCGCGGTAGCCGAACAGCTCGCTCTCGATCAGCGTCTCGGGAATCGCCGCGCAATTGAGCGCGATGAACGGCCCGGCGCGCCGCGCACTGGCCTGGTGGATGGCGCGGGCGAATGCCTCCTTGCCGGTGCCGGTCTCGCCGGTGATCAGTATCGGCAGGTCCTTGTCGAGCACCTTGCGCACCCGCTGCACCGCCTGTTGCAGGCGCGCATCGCCGCCGGCCAGCTGCTGCAGGTCGGGGTGGCTGCTGCGCACCGGCGGTCTGGCCGGGGCAGGGCGGTGGCGCTGCGACGGTATGCGCAGGCCCACATCCAGCAAGGCGTCGTCCTGCTGCCCGCGCAGGCGCACGCCGCGTGCACCGCCCTGGGTCAGGTGCAGCAGTTCATCCATCGAGGTTGGCAGCAGGCTGTCGATGCGCGCACCCAGCAGCGGCGCCGCATCGCGCTGGTGGGCAACGAAGGTGGCGCGGTTGGCGCCGATGATGCGGCCGTTGTCGTCCAGCGCCAGCAACTGCTCGTTGGCCAGGTCGGCTATGTCGTCGATGGGCTTGAGCGACAGGGTTAGGCGGTCGCGGTAGCACTCGCGAAAGTGCGCGTTCTCGATCAGCCGCGCATACAGGATCACCAGTTGCAGGGTCAGGTACTGCGCCTCCTTGGGCCCGTTGCTGTTCAGGCAAGTGGCGTTCAGGCAGCCGCGCAGCAGGCCCTGGGCGTCGAAGATCGGCGCCACCGAGCAGCTCAGGCGAAAGTTGGAGGCCAGAAAGTGCTCTTCGCGGTGGATGATCAGCGGCTGCGCGGCGGCCAGGGTGGTGCCGATGCCGTTGGTGCCGGCAATCGACTCGTCCCAGCGCGCGCCCACCACCAGCCCGGCCTGGGTATAGATGTGGCTGGCTTCGGGCAGGCGGGTGTCGAGGGTGATGCCGTGTTCGTCGCTGAGCAGCACCGCGAACCCGGCCGGCACCACGCGCCTGGCCAGGCCGCTGACGCCCTGGCTGGCGATGGCCAGGTATTGCTGGTGCTGCTGTTGATGCTGGCGGATGGCGTCGGCGCCCAGCACATGGGTACGCCCGGCGGCGCCGGGGTCGAGGCGATGCTCGACCACGCTGCGGTACCAGGACTGCGCAATGACAGGGTCGGGGCGGATGCCGCGCTCGGGGAAGTGATCGTCGACGAAGGCCGCGAGATCGCTCGGGCTGGTCTGGGTATGCTGCATGCTGGGCTCCCGTCGACCGTGGCGCGCGCAGGGGCGGCTCACCGTCATCTTGTTGTCTCGGGCCAGGGGCGGGCACCGATCTGTGCCTACCTTAGTCGCTGTGTCGGGAATTTTCAGCTATTGATGCAGCCCTGGCCTAGAAAAGCATCCCCAGCAGAATCGCCTTCACCGTCGCCTCGGCCTTGTTGCTGGCCTGCAGCTTGCGCATGGCGTTGACCAGGTGGAACTTCACCGTGCGGCTGTCGATGGTGAGGATGATGCTGATCTCGCTGTAGGTCTTGCCCACGGCGGTCCATTTGAGCACTTCTTTCTCCCGTGCGGTCAGGGCCTTCTGGGCCTCGGGCAGGTGGGTCTGGGCAAAGAAGCCGGTCATGGCACTGTGCGCCAGTTGCGACAGCCAGATGAGCTTGGCTTCCTTGGCGTCCAGTTCCAGTGTGGAGATCGGGTCATCCGGGCGGGACAGGGACAGCAGGCCGATGGTGCCGTAGTCGCCCTGCACCGACAGGCACCAGCCGTGGTCCAGGCTGTAGTGCCGCGCCTCTTCCCAGAATGCCTGCTGGTGCTGCTGTTGCGCGGCGGCCCACTGCAGGGGCGTGGTGCGGGTCAGCCCGTGGGCCACCGTCGGGTCGCAGGAAAAATAGTCCTCGGCCACGTACCTGGCTTCCCAGGCGCTGGGGTAGTTGGAGCGCAGGATGAACTGCGGGGCGGCGATCGGCAGCGGATTCTTCAGCCCATAGGAACAGAACTCGAAGTCCAGCTCGCGGGTAAGTCGGGTCAGCTCGCTGAACAGCTCGCCTTCGTTGCGGCACCCCGTCACCACGGCAATGAAGTGCTCGCGCCAGTCATTCACGCAATGTGCCTTTCATGGGTGGAATGTGCTCGGCCAATGGAGAGTGCAAACAGGCCCGAATTATACCGTACGGTACAGTTTTCGCGGAAAACTTCTGTAGCAAATGGCCATCAGTGCGCTGGCATTTCAGGTTTTTCCTACGAATAAACCTGCCCTTTCGGGCAGCTATATAGGCTCCGGAGGGTTTGTTGTACTCCCAGCTCTTTGAGTTGGGGCGTTTTCATGTTCACTGCTGTAACCGGGACAATCAAAGACTTTCCGCGCACCATGGCGAGCGCACTGGCCGAGTACCGCTACCAGGTGTTTGTAAGGGAGCTGGGCTGGCCATTGCAGTGTCCCGAGGGTCAGGAGTGGGATGAGTTCGACCGCCCCGATACGCTGTATGTGCTGGCATGCGACAAGCAACAGAATATTTTCGGTTGTGCCCGCCTGATCCCCACCCATCGCCCGTACCTGCTGGCAGAAGTGTTTCCGCACCTGGTTGGCGATGCGCCGCTCCCCTATCAGCAGGACATATGGGAGCTCTCGCGCTTCGCCATGAGTTCGCCCAAAGGCCAATACCTGTCGGCTGAACAGGCTTGGCAGAATACCGTGGCGATGGTCGGCAAGGTGATCGATGTGGCCCGTGCCCAGGGGGCGCGCAGGCTGATTGCCTTTACTGCAATGGGTAACGAGCGGTTGCTCAAGCGCATGGGCGTGACCACGCGAAGAATCGCGCGTCCGCAGATGATTGACGACAAGCCGGTGCTGGCCTTCTGGATCGAAATCGATGACCAGACGACCCGCGCACTGCAACTGGCAGCGTGACGGGTGAACATGTCGAGGGAAGGTGGTAAAGCAATGATTGCGTGTGTGCGTTGGCTGTTGGTCGTGCTGTTCGTGGTGGTGACGTTTCCGTTCCTGTGCCTGGTGCTGTTGCTCAACCCGCGCAAGCAGGACAACCTCTACCTGGCCTGCAAGGTCTACAGGGCCATCAACTGGATCTTTGGCGTGCGCGTCGAGGTTGGTGGTTTCGACGCCATCGCGCCCGACCGCTCCTACATCTATGTGGCCAACCACCAGAGCAACCACGATGCATTTGTCGTGGCCCAGGCGCTGCGCCCAGGCACGGTGATCGTGGGCAAGCAGTCGTTGCGCTGGCTGCCGTTGGCCGGGCAGCTGTACTGGCTGACCGGCAGCCTGTTCATCGACCGCAGCAACCCGCGCGCGTCGATCACCAGCCTGCGGCGCATCGCCACCCGCGTGGCCGACAGCAAGACATCGCTCTGGATCTTCCCCGAGGGCACGCGCAACACAGGGCAGGGCGTGCTGCCGTTCAAGACCGGTGCATTTCGCATCGCCAAGGAAATGGGCATCGGCATCATCCCCGTGACCATCAGCCCGGCGGTGCGCCGGATCCGCCACAACGCCCTGGGCTGCACCGATGTGAGTATCGTGGCGCACCGGCCCATCGAGGCCGACCTGGTGGCCAGCATGGATGCCAAGCAGCTGGCGTCGTATACGCGGGAAGTGGTCAACAATGGGTTGCCCATCGTGTAGTTGCCGGGGCCTTCGCCCGCAAGGCTGGTTCCTGCAGGAGCCAGCCTTGCGGGCGAAGAGGCCCGTCAGTTCGCCGCCTTGAACCTCAAGCGCCACGCATGCAGCAGCGGCTCGGTATACCCGCTCGGCTGCTCACGCCCCTTGAACACCAGGTCGCTGGCGGCCTGGAACGCCATCGAGGTGGCGAAGTCCGGCGCCATCGGGCGGTATGCCGCATCCCCGGCATTCTGCCGGTCGACCACCACCGCCATGCGTTCGAGCACCTCGCGTACCTTGGCCTCACTCACCGTGCCATGCAGCAGCCAGTTGGCAATGTGCTGGCTGGATATACGCAAGGTCGCACGGTCTTCCATCAGGCCGACGTTGTGGATGTCCGGCACCTTGGAGCACCCGACTCCTTGCTCCACCCAGCGCACCACGTAACCGAGAATGCCCTGGCAGTTGTTCTCCAGCTCCTGCAGTTTTTCCGCATCGCTCCAGTTCGGACGCGGCGATACCGGAATGGTCAGCAGGTCGTTGAGCAGGCTGTCACGCTCGCCGGCCAGGTCGATGCGCTGCAATTCGCTCTGCACCCCCTGCACGTCCACCTGGTGATAGTGCAGCGCATGCAGCGTGGCGGCCGTGGGCGAGGGCACCCATGCGGTGGTGGCACCGGCCTTGGGGTGGCCGATCTTCTGCACCAGCATGTCGGCCATCAGGTCGGGCATGGCCCACATGCCCTTGCCGATCTGCGCGCGCCCCTTGAGCCCGCAGGCCAGCCCCACCAGCACGTTGTTGCGCTCGTAGGCGGTGATCCACGGCGTGGACTTCATGTCGCCCTTGCGCAGCATCGGGCCGGCTTCCATGGCGCTGTGCATCTCGTCGCCGGTACGGTCGAGAAAGCCCGTGTTGATGAACACCACCCGCTCGTGCGCTGCGCCGATGCACGCCTTGAGGTTTACCGAGGTGCGCCGCTCCTCGTCCATGATGCCCATCTTCAGGGTGTTGCGCGGCAGCGCCAGCAGGTCTTCGACACGCCCGAACAGTTCGGCGGCAAACGCCACTTCGGCAGGGCCGTGCATCTTCGGCTTGACGATGTACACGCTGCCGCTGCGCGAGTTGCCGCGCCGCTGCAGGTCGTGGATGGCGATCAGGCCGGTGAGCACCGCGTCCATGATGCCCTCGGGAATCTCGGCGCCATCGCCATCGAGAATTGCCGGGTTGGTCATCAGGTGGCCGACGTTGCGCACGAACAGCAGCGAACGGCCATGCAGGGTCAGTGTTGCGCCATCGGCTGCGGTGTAGACGCGGTCCGGGTTGAGGCGGCGCACGCGGGTCTTGCCGCCCTTGCTGATCGCTTCGCTCAGGTCGCCTTTCATCAGGCCCAGCAGGTTGCGGTAGATCAGGGTCTTGTCTTCGGCATCCACCGCGGCCACCGAGTCCTCGCAGTCGAGGATGGTGCTCAGGGCGGCTTCGACCAGCACGTCCTTGACCCCGGCCGCATCGGTCTGGCCGATGGCGCTGGTGGGGTCGATCTGGATTTCCAGGTGCAGGCCGTTGTTCTTCAGCAGCACCGCGTTCGGCTGGGCGGCATCGCCCTGGAAACCGACGAACTTGGCGGGGTCTTTGAGTGTGGTGGTCATGCCGCTGATGAGCTCGACGCGCAGTTGCCCGTCCTCGATGCGGTAGGCCTTGGCCTCGGCGTGCGAGCCGCCGGCCAGCGGTGCAGCCTGGTCCAGGGCCTTGCGTGCAAAGGCGATGACCTTCTGGCCACGGCGCGGGTTGTAGCCCTCGCCAGCCTCGGCGCCGTCGGCGTCGCTGATCGCATCGGTGCCATACAGCGCGTCATACAGCGAGCCCCAGCGTGCGTTTGCGGCGTTGAGCGCATAGCGCGCGTTCATCACCGGCACCACCAACTGCGGGCCGGCCTGTTCGCACAGCTCGCTGTCGACGTTGGAGGTGCTCACCGCCACCTGTTCAGGCACCGGCACCAGGTAGCCGATCTCGCTCAGGAAGGCGCGGTAGGCCGGCATGTCGGCCACCGGGCCCGGGTGGGCGCGGTGCCAGGTGTCCAGCGCGGCCTGCAGGCGGTCGCGTTCGGCGAGCAGGGCGCGGTTCTTCGGCGCCAGGTCGTGCACCAGGGCGTCGAAGCCTTGCCAGAAGTTGGCCTCCGGCACACCGGTGCCGGGCAGGGCCTCGGTTTCGATGAAGTGCTGCAGGGCGCTCGCGACCTGCAGGCGTTGACGCTGAATACGGTCGTTCATGTTCGGTTGCTCCTGATCAGTCTTTAACGGCGGCAACGCCGGCCTTGGCCACCTGGGCGTCCTGTTCGGACTTGACCCCCGACACACCCACCGCGCCGACCACCTGGCCGTCGACGATCACCGGCACGCCGCCTTCGAGCGTGCCGCTGATCACCGGCACCGACAGGAACGCCGTGCGCCCGCCATTGATCATGTCTTCGTACAGCTTGGTTTCACGTCGGCCCAGCGCCGCGCTGCGGGCCTTTTCGGTGGCGATGTAGGCACTCACCGGCGCGCAGCCGTCCAGGCGCTCGAAGCCCAGCGGGTGGCCGCCGTCGTCGACCACGGCAATGCTCACGGCCCACTGGTTGGCCTGGGCCTCGGCACGGGCGGCGGCGAGAATCTGCTGCACGTCGCTCAGGGTCATTACGGGTTTGCTTTGCATGAAATCAGGCTCCTGGGTTGAGGGCTTGGTCAACGAGTTCGATCCAGTGCCGCACGGGGGTTCGCCCGGCACCGTCGAGGTGGGTCTGGCAGCCGATGTTGGCCGTGGCGATCACGTCGGGGTGGCCACTTTCCAGCGCATCGAGCTTGTTGTCGCGCAGTTGCCTGGACAGCACCGGCTGGGTCAGCGAATAGGTGCCGGCCGAACCGCAGCACAGGTGGCTGTCGGGTACCTCGGTAAGGTTGAAGCCCAGGCGTTTGAGTACGGCTTCAACTGCGCCGCCAAGTTTTTGTGCGTGCTGCAGGGTACACGGGCAGTGGAAGGCCAGGGTCTGGTCGCAGCAGGCCTCGAAGCGCTCCAGCGGTTCGGCGCGGATCACTTCGACGATGTCCCGCGCCAGGGCGCTGATGCGCTCGGCCTTGGCCGCGTAGGCCGGGTCGTCGCGCAGCAGGTAGGCGTATTCCTTGACGAAGGCGCCGCAGCCGCTGGCGGTCTGCACGATGGCTTCGGCGCCGGCCTCCACGGCTGGCCACCAGGCGTCGATATTGCGCCGCGCACGTTCAAGCCCGGTGTCCTGCGCGTTGAGGTGATAGTCCACCGCGCCGCAGCAGCCGGCCTGGGCAATCGGCGTGATGCTGATGCCCAGGCGGTCGAGCACGCGCGCGGTGGCGGCGTTGGTGTTGGGCGACAGGCTGCGCTGCACGCAGCCTTCGAGCATCAGCACGCGCCGTGCATGGGTGGCCTGGGGGCGTTGCCGGGCCGGTGCCACGCTGCGTGGCAGGTGGGTCCTGAATGCCTCGGGCAGCACTGGGCGCAGCAGCTCGCCGGTACTCACCAGCGCCTGGAACAGGGCCGGGCGGGGCACCACGGCGCGCAGGCCGCTGCGCAGCAGGCGCTGGCCCAGCGGGCGGGGTACACGGGCCTCGATGGCGTCGCGACCGATGTCCAGCAGCTTGTGGTACTCCACCCCCGACGGGCAGGTGGTTTCGCAGTTGCGGCAGGTCAGGCAGCGGTCCAGGTGCTGCTGGGTCTTCTCGCTGACGGTGTCCTGCTCGAGGAATTGCTTGATCAGGTAGATGCGCCCGCGCGGGCCGTCCAGCTCGTCGCCCAGTTCCTGGTAGGTGGGGCAGGTGGCATTGCAGAAGCCGCAGTGCACGCAACTGCGCAGGATGCGTTCGGCTTCGTCGGCGTGGGGCAGGCGCTTGGCCGCTTCGCTCAGGTTGGTCTGCATGGTGGCTCCTGGGTCAGACGTCGGCGTACTGGCGGCCGGGGTTGAAGATGCCCTGGGGGTCCAGGTTGCGCTTGAGCGTCTGGTGAAACCGCAGGATCGGTGCGGCCAGCGGCTGGAAGGGGCTGTCCACCACGCCCGGGGTGAAGCAGGTGGCGTGCCCGTTGGCGGCGGCGGCGAGCTGGCGGATGCTGTCGGCATCGGCGCCGCTCTTGAGCCAGCGTTGCGCGCCGCCCCAGTCGACGAGTTGCTCGCCCTCGATCGCCAGCGGCGCCGTCAGTGCCGGCACCGACAGGCGCCACAGCGGGCGCGGGTCGTCGAAGAACGCCAGGCGCTGTTCGCGCAGGTCGTCCCAGTAGCTGTCATCCAGCGCATCGCCGCCCAGGCGTTCGGCGGCGGCGCGTACCGAACCCTCGTTGCCTTCCAGGCGCAGGTACAGGGTGCTGCCGTCATGGCTGGCGGCGGTCAGCGGGATCGGCTGCTGGCCCCATTCGCCGAGCTTGTCCAGGGCCATCTGCAGCGGCATGGCCTGGCGCAGGCTGACCCGGCAGCGGTACTTGGGCAGCACCTTGAACGAGGCTTCGGTGATCACCCCCAGGCAGCCCAGGCTGCCGGCCAGCAGGCGCGACAGGTCGTAGCCGGCGACGTTCTTCATCACCTCGCCGCCAAAGCGCAGGTGCGTGCCCAGGCCGCTGATCATGCGCGTGCCCAGTACGAAGTCGCGTACCGAACCCGCCCATGGGCGACGCGGGCCCGACAGGCCTGCAGCGAGCATGCCGCCGACCGTGGCGTTGTCGCCAAAGCACGGCACTTCGCAGGCAAGCATCTGCCCGCCACGCTCCAGCGCGGCCTGCAGCTCGCGCAGGGGCGTGCCGGCACGGGCGGTGATCACCAGTTCGGTGGGGTCGTAGGAGACGATGCCGGTGTGCCCGGCGAGGTCCAGTGGCTGGGCGTCGACGGGGCGCCCGTAGAAGGTCTTGCTGGCACCGCCGCGGATGAACAGCGGGGTGCGCTCGGCGATGGCCTGCTGCACGCGGGCCAGCAGGTCGGCGCTGCGGTCGCTGCCGTGGGCCGGGTCGAACAGTACGGTGCTCATCAGAAGCGCTCCAGGTCCGGGAAGGGCAGTTGGCCGTGGTGCACGTGCATGGCGCCGAATTCGGCGCAGCGGTGCAGGGTGGGGATGTTCTTGCCCGGGTTGAGCAGGCCCAGCGGGTCGAACGCAGCCTTTACCGCATGGAACAGGCTCAGCTCGTCGCTGTTGAACTGGGCGCACATCTGGTTGATCTTCTCGCGGCCCACGCCGTGCTCGCCGGTGATGCTGCCGCCGACCTTCACGCACAGCTCGAGGATCTTGCCGCCGAACGCCTCGGCGCGTTCCAGCTCGCCGGGGGTGTTGGCATCGAACAGGATCAGCGGGTGCATGTTGCCGTCGCCGGCATGGAACACGTTGGCCACGCGCAGGTTGTACTCGGCCGAGAGGTCGGCGATGGCCCCCAGCACGTGGGGCAGTTCGCGCCGGGGTATGGTGCCGTCCATGCAGTAGTAGTCGGGCGACAGCCTGCCCACGGCGGGGAAGGCGTTCTTGCGCCCGGCCCAGAAGCGCACGCGCTCGGCTTCGTCGCGGGCCAGGCGCACTTCGGTGGCACCGGCCTGTTCGAGCAGTACGCGCACGCGCTCGCAGTCGTCGTGCACGTCGGCCTCGACGCCGTCCAGTTCACACAGCAGGATGGCCTCGGCCTCTACCGGGTAGCCGGCGTGGATGAAGTCTTCGGCGGCGCGAATCGCCAGGTTGTCCATCATCTCCAGGCCGCCGGGGATGATACCGGCGGCGATGATGTCGCCCACGGCGCGGCCGGCCTTTTCCACCGAGTCGAAGGCGGCCAGCAGCACCTTGGCCACCTGCGGCTTGGGCAGCAGCTTGACGGTGACTTCGGTGATGATGCCGAGCATGCCCTCGGAACCTGTGAACAGCGCCAGCAGGTCGAAGCCGGGGGCGTCCAGGGCATCACTGCCCAGGGTCATGCGTTCGCCCTCGACGCTGAGCATCTCGACCTTGAGCACGTTGTGCACGGTCAGGCCGTACTTGAGGCAGTGCACGCCACCGGCGTTCTCGGCGACGTTGCCGCCGATCGAGCAGGCGATCTGCGAGGAGGGGTCGGGTGCGTAGTACAGCCCATGCGGCGCGGCAGCCTGGGAAATCGCCAGGTTGCGTACGCCGGGCTGCACGCGGGCAAAGCGCCCGGCCGGGTCGATTTCAAGAATCTTGTTGAAGCGCGCCATTACCAGCAGCACGCCCTTTTCCAGCGGCAGCGCGCCGCCGGACAAACCTGTGCCGGCGCCACGTGCCACCACCGGCACCTTGCGCTCGTGGCACAGGCGCAACACGCTCTGCACCTCTTCCAGATGGCGCGGCAGCACCACCAGCATCGGCGTGGTGCGGTAGGCCGAGAGGCCGTCGCACTCGTAGGGCTTGAGGTCTTCGGCGGCGTGCAGGATATCCAGGTCGGGCAGGCGGCTCTGCAGGGTGTGCAGGAACTCGGCCCGGTCGACGCTGTGCAGCGCACCATCGACGCGTTCGTCGTAGAGAATATTCATGGGCAGGCTAACGACCCTTGTCTTGTTGTTATGGAAGCTCGATGGAACACGGCTCACTTGCATCATTGGCCGGCGGCGGCTTAGTGTCTATCGCTCAAATCACTGGTCGAACCAGTTTGTTGCTGCGGTTTTTCCGGCTTTTTCATGAATATTCAATAAATACAGTTAGTTATGTATTTATCTGCCAAGGGTCATAAAACCCATGGCGTCTGGTCATACCAGTTGGAGGGACGATGGGCGAAGCGCTTTCAATGCAGGTGGCAGACGTGGTGTGCGAGCGCATCGAGCGGCTGATCGTCGATGGCGTGCTCAAGGTCGGCCAGGCGCTGCCGTCGGAGCGGCGCCTGACCGAAAAGCTCGGCGTGTCGCGCACGGCCCTGCGCGAAGGGCTCAAGCTGCTGCGCGCCAAAGGCATCATCGAGACTGCGCATGGCAAGGGTTCATATGTCGCGCAGTTGTCGGGGCAGGGCAGCACCTCGGCATTGATGCACCTGTTCAGTTCGCAGCCGCGCACCCTGTACGACCTGTTCGAGGTGCGCAGCCTGCTGGAAGGGGAGTCGGCACGCCTGGCGGCGCTGCGCGGCACCGAGGCGGACTTCGTGCTCATACGGCGCAGCTACGAGGCGTTGCTGGCGGCCCATGAGCAGCCACTGACGGCCTCGGAGCATGCGCACCTGGACCATGCGTTTCACCTGGCGATCTGCGAGGCCTCGCACAACCCGGTGCTGGTGCAGACGCTGCGCTCGCTGACCGACCTGCTGTTGAACTCGGTGTTCGCCTCGGTGAACAACCTGTACCACCGCGATGTGCAGAAGCGCCAGATCGACCGCCAGCATGCGCGGCTGTACAACGCCGTGACCGGGCGAATGCCGGAGCAGGCGCGCAAGGCGGCGATTGCGCATATCCAGGGCATCTGCGCGAACCTCAAGGAGATCGAGGAGGAGGAGCAGCGGCTGGTACGCGCGACGTTGCGGCTGGAGGGGTGGGTTTGAGGGCGTGTGGGCCGGGGTAGGCGCGCCGTGCGGCGGAGCTCTGCCACATCTGCCCGCTGGTCGCAGCAAAAAATGCGAACGATTGCAGTCAAACCCACTCACACCTTGAGGGCACGACCCCACGCCCCCCGTCGAAGGAGCAAGCGTATGACCCAGCGAGGCCAGGACACCATCGAATGGCTGCAAGGCCAGTCCATGCTGCAAGCCGCCCGCGACCGCGCCCGGCTGTATGCAGGGCAGGCGCGCATGTGGCTGCACCCTTACGCCGAGGCCCGCGCCCGCGACGCCAGTGCCATCGCCTCGGTGTGGCTGACGGTGTACCCGGCCTCGATCATCGTCGAGGAGGGCGGTTCGGTGTTGCAGGCGCTGGCCCATGAGCAGCTGTGGCAGGCGCTGTCGGAGCTGGGCATCCAGGGCGTGCACACCGGGCCGTTGAAGCGCTCGGGCGGCATCACCCAGCGCGAGTTCACCCCCAGCGTGGACGGCAACTTCGACCGCATCAGCTTCGACATCGACCCGCGCTACGGCAGCGAGGCCGAGCTGGTGCACCTGAGCAAGGTGGCCTCGGCGCACAACGCGGTGACCATCGACGACTCGATCCCGGCGCACACCGGCAAGGGCGCCGATTTTCGCCTGGCCGAGATGGCCTACGGCGACTATCCCGGGCTGTACCACATGATCGAGATCCGCGAAGCCGACTGGGGCCTGCTGCCCGAGGTGCCGGCCGGGCGCGATGCGGCCAACCTCACGCCGGCCATGTGCGACGAGCTCAAGGCCCGCCACTACATCGTTGGCCAGTTGCAGCGGGTGATCTTCTTCGAACCCGGCATCAAGGAAACCGACTGGAGCGCCACGCCGCCGGTACTCGGGGTCGACGGCAAGCTGCGACGCTGGGTGTACCTGCACTACTTCAAGGAGGGCCAGCCATCGCTGAACTGGCTGGACCCAAGCTTTGCCGCGCAGCAGCTGATCATAGGCGACGCCCTGCACGCCATCGACGTGCTCGGCGCCCGTGGCCTGCGTCTGGATGCCAATGGCTTTCTCGGCGTGGAGCGGCGCGCCGAAGGGCCGGCCTGGTCGGAGAGCCACCCGCTGTCGGTCACCGGCAACCAGCTGCTGGGCGGCATGATCCGCAAGGCCGGCGGTTTCAGCTTCCAGGAACTGAACCTGACCCTGGACGACATCGCCAACATGTCCCACGGCGGCGCCGACCTGTCCTACGACTTCGTCACGCGCCCGGCCTACCAGCACGCGCTGCTGACCGGCGACACCGAGTTTTTGCGCCTGATGCTGCACCAGATGCATGCGTTCAAGATCGACCCCGCCTCGTTGATCCATGCCCTGCAGAACCACGATGAACTGACCCTGGAGCTGGTGCATTTCTGGACCCTGCACGCCAACGACAGCTACCTGTACAAGGGCCAGACCTTCCCCGGCAACATCCTGCGCGAGCATATCCGCAGCGAGATGTACGAGGGCCTGGCGGGCGAGCACGCGCCGTACAACCTCAAGTTCGTGACCAATGGCGTGTCGTGCACCACGGTCAGCATCATCACCGCCGCGCTGGGCATTCGCGACCTGGGCAGCATCGACGCCGAGCAGCTGGCGCTGATCCAGAAGGTGCACCTGCTGCTGGCCATGTACAACGCCATGCAGCCGGGGGTGTTTGCGCTGTCGGGCTGGGACCTGGTCGGCGCCTTGCCGCTGGAGCCCGAGCAGGTGGAGGGGCTGATGGGTGACGGCGACACCCGCTGGATTCATCGCGGCGCCTATGACCTGGCCGACCTGGACGTGGAGGCGCAGCTCTCGGCCGAAGGCCTGCCGCGTGCGCGTTCGCTGTATGGCAGCCTGGCCAGCCAGTTGCAGCAGCCCGACAGTTTTGCCAGCAGCCTGAAACGCATGCTCGCTGTGCGCCAGGCCTATGCGATTGCGGCGAGCCGGCAGATCCTGATCCCCGAGGTGGCCAACCCGGCCTTGCTGCTGATGGTGCACGAGCTGCCGGCAGGCAAGGGCATCCAGATCACCGCACTCAACTTCGGTGCCGAGCCACTGAGCGAAACCCTGCATCTGCCGGATGTAAGCCCCGGCGCGGTGGTGGACATGATCAACGAACGGCTGGAGGGCGAGCTGAGCGAAGCGGGGGAGATGACCATCAATATGGATGGCTATGAGGGCCTTTCGCTGCGCATCGTGAGCAGTGTGGCGACGCTGTAGGCGTTTGCATGCGGTAACGTTTTTACAGGCCCGGGGTTTCGTGTCTGACGGTTCCCCGGCCCCTTCGCTGGCAAGGCCAGCTCCTGCAAGGGGCCGCCACCGTCACCGCACTGCTGCCTGCCCCGTGACACACCCCGCCCACCTGATGGAAAATGCCCGACGCCTCTCCCCACCAAAAGGCTTCTGCATGGACAAGCTGGACCGGGCAATACTCGACCTTCTGCAAACCGACTGCACCCGCGCGGTGGGCGATATCGCCGAGCAGATCGGCCTGGGCACCACCGCCTGCTGGCGGCGCATCCAGAAGCTCGAAGAGGCCGGCATCATCCGCGGCCGCGTGGCCCTGCTCGACGGCAAGAAGCTCAATGTCGGCGTGGTGGTGTTCGTCTCGATCAAGACCACCCAGCACAACGCCGACTGGCTGGCCGGCTTTCATGCCGCCGTGGCCGGTATCGACGAAGTGCTGGAGGTGTACCGCATGGCCGGCGACACCGACTACCTGCTGCGCGTGGTGGTGCCGGACGTGGCCGCCTACGACGCGGTGTACAAGCAGTTGATCCGCATTCCGGGGCTGTCCGACATCAGTTCCAGCTTCTCCATGGAGCAGATCAAGTACTCCACCCGCCTGCCGCTGCGCTATGCGCCCTGAGCCGATCACGCTGCACCAGGCCGGCGCCGACGACAGGCAGGCTGCCGTCGCCTTCGTGATGCAGGCCCGCGCCGCGCTGTTCCCCAAGCTCGCCGCCACCGGGATGCCGGCAGACCTGCAGCAGTTCGAACAGGTCTACCTGCACGGCGCGGGGCGTTTCCTGCTGGCCCGCTGCAATGGCCAGATCGTCGCGGCCATCGGCTACCTGCCTTACGACCACCGCTTCCGCCAGCTCGACTACCGTGGACAGAAGGTGGTGGAAGTGGTGCGCCTGTTCGTGTTGCCGGCCTATCGCCGCAGCGGGCTGGCCGGTGAGTTGTACCGCGCGTTGCGTGAGCTGGCGCTGCAGGACCAGGTGCGGGTGCTGTACCTGCACACCCATCCGTTTCTGCCAGGCGCCATTGGTTTCTGGCAAAAACATGGCTTCGAGATCATCGATGTGGAAGCCGACCCGGTGTGGCAGACCACCCACATGCAATGTCGCCTGCCCGCCGGCTGAACCTCAGAAGCGCCCGTTGAGCGGGTATTCCACCGCCAGGCGGATCTGGTCGGCATCCAGCTCGGCCTGGGCAGTGTTGCCCCGGTGCACGTTGTGCCGCAGCGACACGGTGGTGCCCTTGGCCACGCCGCCCTGCACCACGTAGCGCGCCTCCAGGTCGCGCTCCCAGTGCTTGCCGCCTTCGCCGTAGCCCAGGTACGCATAGCCGCCACGCGGGTCGACGTGGCTGCCATCGATGCGGCTGCCGCGCACATACGCCGCACTCAGCACCAGCCCGGGCAGGCCCCACGGGGTCATTGCCAGGTCGTAGCGGGCCTGCCACGACTGCTCGTTGGGGGCGTTGAAGTCCGACAATTGCACGGCGTTGCTGATGAAGATCGCGCCACGGGTCACATAGTCGAACGGTGTGTCGCCATCGACTTTCTGGTAGCCCAGGCTGAAGCTGTGCGGGCCCTGGGCGTAGGTCGAGAGCAGGCTCCAGGTGGTGTTGTCGATCTGCCCGGACAACGCCTTGCCGGTGTCGGTGGTGCGGTACAGGTTGAGGTTGAAGGTGAGCGAGCGATTGGCGTCCAGTGCATGGCTGAAGGTGCCGCCCAGGTAGTGCTGGTTCCAGGTATCTTCGTAGCGCGAGGTGTACAGGCTGGCGCTGAGGCTCGGGCTTGCGCTGTAGACCACCCCGGCCAGGTCGAAGGCATCGCCCTTTGCTGCGTTGGAGTAGTTCACCACGAACCCCTGGTCATGGCTGCTGGCGTTGCGGTCGGTGCTCTCGGTGAAGTGCCCGCCTATCAGTTTCACCCCATCGAATTCGGTGCTGGTGACAAATACCCCGGTGGCAGTTTCGGGCAGCAGGCGGCTGTCGGACGAGCTGAACACCGGGGTCTTGACCCGCTGTTCGCCATACGACAGCACGGTGGAGGAGGCCCGAAGCTTGACCGCCGCGCCGCCGCGGCTGAACTCGTTCTTGGGGTGACCGTGGTTGTCCAGCCCCAGCAGGCGCGCCTTGCCGGCGCGTCCGCCGCCGCTGTCCAGTTGCACGCCAAGGTAGGCATGGGCATCCACGCCCACGCCGATCAGGCCCTGGGTGAAGCCCGACTGCAACGTGCCCATCAGGCCATAGGCCCATTCCTCGGCATAACCGTTGCGCTCGGCACGGGGCTTGTAGGCATTGCGTGCGCCGCTGTTGCGCATGCCGTGGCGGTATTCGCGGTTGTCGTACACGCTGCGGTTGAGCAGGCTCCAGGTGCTGTCTTCGACCAGGCCGTTGGCCTGCTCCTGGGCCGATTCGGCCAGCACCAGGGGCGCCGGCCCGGCCAATGCCAGCAGCAGGGCCGAACGGGTGCGCAGTGCGATCATTGTGCGGCCTCGCGTTGCAGCAGGGCGGCAAGACGATCTGCTGCACGCCTGGGCAAGGTGCTCGGCAGGCTCGGTGGCGTGGCGGCGGGCTCACCGACCTGGATCAGCATCACCATGCCCATCGACAGGTGCGGGATGCACTGGATGCCGTACAGGCCCGGCACGTTGAAGGTCTGCTCGATTTGCTGGTTGATCCTGCCCTTGAACGCCTCGGCGCCTTCGGGCAGCAGGCCGGGCAGCGAGGCGGCATTGTGCCCGCTCTGGGTGGCGATGAACTTCACCGAATCGCCGGGGGCGATGCGCAGGTAGTCCGGCTCGTACACCATGCTGCCGGTCGCACCACGGTTGAGCATTTTCACTTCGTGCACCTCGGCCGATACCGAAGGGGCGAGCAGGGCGCTGGCGAGCAGCAGGGGCAAGGCGGCAAGGCGCATGGGCGGGCTATCCATTTCAGGTCAAGAGGAACGAACGCGCAGGATCTGCGCGCCGTCGAAGGGGTCGGTCAGGTAGTGCGCCTGCACCCCGAAGGTGGCCTGCAGGCGTTGCGGGGTCAGCACCTGCAACGGCGGGCCGACATCCACCAGGCGCCCGCGCTCGAGCACGGCCAGGCGATCGCAGGTGAGGGCCTGGTTGAGGTCGTGCAGGGCGATCAGGGTGGTCACCGGCAGCGCCTGAACCAGGCGCAGAATGCCCAGCTGGTGCTGGATGTCGAGGTGGTTGGTCGGCTCGTCGAGCAACAGCAGTTGCGGGCGTTGCGCCAGGGCCCGGGCGATGTGCACGCGCTGGCGCTCGCCACCGGAGAGGCTGCGCCAGCTGCGTGTTGCCAGGTGGGTGGCATCCACGTCGGCCAGGGCCTGCTGCACGATGGCGTGATCGTCTGCCGACCAGGGGCGCAACGCCGACAACCACGGCGTGCGGCCCAGGGCCACGGCATCGAACACGTTGATCGCATCGCTGGTGTCGGCCTGTTGCTCGACCACTGCCAACCGCCGCGCCACCTCGCGGCGTGGCAGCTGCCTGAGCGCGTTGCTGCCCAGCTGCACCTCGCCGCAGGTGGGCGTGCGCAGCCCGGCCAGCAGCTTGAGCAGGGTGGACTTGCCCGAGCCGTTGGGGCCGACGATACCCAGGGTCTCGCCACGGCGCACCTCAAGGTCGACCGCGTCCAGCAGCACGGCATCGCGCACCTTCAAACCCAGGCCGGTGCAGCGCAGTGCAGCTTCATCCAGCGGGTGGGTGACAGCGTTCATCGGGCGCTCCTGCGGCCAATCAGTATCAATGCGAACACCGGTGCGCCGACCAGCGCCGTGATCACCCCCACCGGAATCACCTGGCCCTTGATCAGGGTGCGCGAGAGCACGTCGGCGGCAATCAGGAACAGCGCGCCACCCAGCGCGCTGGCCGGCAGCAGGCGCGCATGGGGGGTACCGAACAGCAGCCGCATCGCATGCGGAATCACCAGCCCGACAAAGCCGATGGCGCCCACGATCGACACCATCACTGCCGTCACCAGCGCCGCGCAGCTGATCAGCAGCACCTGCACGCGGCGTACCGGGATGCCCAGCGAGGCAGCCGAGTCGCTGCCGAAGGTGAAGGCGTCCAGCGCCCGCCGATGCCACACGCACACCGCAAGGCCGGCCAGCGCCACCGGCACTGCCAGCCACACCGATGGCCAGCGCACGCCACTGAGGTTGCCCAGCAGCCAGAACAGGATGCCGCGCGCCTGCTCGGCACTGGCCGACCGGGTGATCAGAAAGGCGGTGAGCGCGTTGAACAGCTGCGAGCCGGCAATCCCGGCGAGGATGATCTGCCCCGTGCTGTTGGACGGCCCGCTGGCACGGGCCAGCAGCGCCACCAGCGCGAAGGCCGCGATGGCCCCGACGAAGGCGCCCAGCGACAGCGTGATCGCCCCCGCGCCCAGCCCCAGCAGCGCCACCAGCACCGCGCCGGTGGAGGCGCCGGCCGAGATGCCGAGCAGGTACGGGTCGGCCAGCGGGTTGCGCAGCAGCGACTGCAGTACCACCCCGCAGGTGGCCAGCCCCGCGCCGCAGGCGGCGGCCACCAGCGCACGGGTCAGGCGGTAGTTCCACACGATGCCTTCATCGATCGGGTCCAGCAGGTGCCCGGCGGCCCATAGCTTGTTGGCCAGCACCTGCAGCACCACCGAGGGGGCGATCGGCGTTTCGCCAATCGCCACCCCTGCCAGTATCGCCAGCAGCAGGGCCAGGCACGCGAGCAGGCCGCGCACAACGCTGCCTGTCATGGCGCCAGGTCGAAGCCGTTGATGGCCGAGGCCAGGGTCTCCATGCCGCTGAACAGGCGCGTGCTGGCCTGCATGGCGTGCGCATCGAGAATCACGATGCGGTTGTGTCTGACCGCGTCCATGTTGCGCGTGACCGGGTCGCTGCGCAGGAATTCGAGTTTCTTCTGGTAGTCATCGGCCGGGAAGCGACGACGGTCCATGCGCGCGATCACCAGGAAGGTGGGGTTGGCCTTGGCGATGGTTTCCCAGCCCACGGTCGGCCATTCCTCATCGGACTGCACCACGTTGCGCACGCCCAGGGTCTGCAGCATGTAGTCGGGGATACCCTTGCGCCCGGCCACGTACGGGTCGATGTCCAGGTCTGCGCTGGAGAACCAGAACAGGGCGCTGGTGTCCTTCAGATCCTTGCCCTTCACGGTGGCGGCAGCCTTGGCCAGGCGTGCCTTGAGCTCGCTGTTCAACCGCTCGCCACGCGCCTGCACGTCGAAGATCTCGGCCAGCTGGCTGATGCTGTTGTAGATGCTGTCGATGCGAAACGGCTCCAGGCGGGTGCCGTCGGCGCCGACCAGGTTGTCCTTGCCCTCGCAGTCGGACGGCATCAGGTAGGTGGGGATGTTCAGCTCATGGAACTGCTCGCGGGTGCCGACCACGCCCTGCGGGCCGACCATCCACTCCAGCTGCACCGCCACCAGTTGCGGGCGCTTGCCGATCACCGCCTCGAAGCTGGGGTCGTTGTCGGCCAGGCGCTCGACCTTGTCGTTCTGCACCTTGTACTGCGCCAGCACATCGTTGAACCACAGCGAGGTGCCGACCAGCCTGTCGCCCAGGCCCAGTGCGTAGAACATCTCGGTGCCGGCCTGGCCGATGGTCACGGCGCGGTCGGGCGCATGCTGGAAGGTCAGCGGCATGCCGCAGTTCTGCAGCGTGAGCGGGTAGTGGGTCGGGGCGGCCTGGGCCAGGGTCGACAGACCCAGGCCCGCGAGCAGGGTGGCAAGGCGGGGCAACTGCATGATGCGATCTCCATTCGAACCGTACACGGGCAGGGGTGTACAACCTGGAAACACATCGACAGGCGCTGCCGCGCGGGCAGGGCAAGGCCGTTCGGCGCGCGGGGCGCTCGCGGCACAGATGTACTCCCCGGACACCCCGCCGGTTAGTGATTGTTGCTGTGCCGGCAGGTCTCCTGACTGGTGCGTCGTCACCTGGCTCCGGCCTTCCCGGGGGTCACCCAGTGGCATTTCAGGAGCAGGCTCGGCACTTACAGTTGCGGGGGCAGTTCCGTTTGACGCCATGCAGTGGCGTCTCGGATTCCCTATTGATTCCGTGTGGAAACCGGCGGGCGGCATGGTAGTCGATCACGCCGCCCGCAGGGAAACAAAACCCCGCCAGCCTCAGAGGTACTTGAGCCAGGCAATGTCGCGACGGCGGGCCTTGAACGCGGCAAACCAGCGCACCGGCGGGAACAGCGCCACGGCCAGCAGCACGGCGGTCAGCCACACCGCCCAGATACCATCGAAGCCGAAGTAATTGCCCTGGTTCAGGCCCAGGAGTGCAACGCAGGCCAGGTACGCCACTTTCAGCACATACAGGTGCAGCAGGTAGAAGAACATCGGTGCGGCGCCGAACACCGCCAGGGTGCTGATCCACCGGCGCTGCCCGGCGCGCTCCAGGCCCAGCAGCAACAGCAGGCCAGCCCCCAGGGTCAGGGCCAGGAACAGCAGCGAGGGCGGGTACTTGGTGATGTTGAAGAAGCTCATCAGGGTGTGCGCGGTGTCGGCCTGAACCGTCCATGGCGCCTCGCCGTAGCCGTTGAGCAGGCGCAGGGCGACAAAGCCGAGCAGGGTTGCCAGGCCTGCCAGCAGCAGACGGCGCTGGCGCGTGGCGGCCGGCATCGAGTGGGCGAACCAGGGGCCCAGGCCGTAGCCCAGCGCGATCACGCCGACCCACGGCAGCACCGGGTACGAGGTACGCAGGCGCAGGCTGTCGGAGAACTCGAGCCAGCCGCGGTCATGCAGGATCGCCCACGGCACGTGCAGCGCAGAGCCCTGCGCAAAGTGCAGGCCGTCGAGCAGGTTGTGACCGGCCACGATCGCGGCGCCCAGCACCAGCAACAGCGGGCGCGGCAACCACACCAGGGCCGCCAGGGCGATCATGCTGATGCCGATGGCCCAGATCACCTGCAGGTAGATCACGCTGGGTGGCAGCTGGAAGGTCCAGGCGATGTTCACCAGGGTGAACTCCAGCACCACCAGAAACAGCCCGCGCTTGAACAGAAAGGCCGACACATCGCCCCGGCCCTGGTGCTTCTGGCCATACAGCCAGGCCGACAGACCGGTCAGCAGCACGAACACCGGGGCGCACAGGTGGGCCAGCGTACGGCTGACGAACAGCGCAGGTTCGGTGCTGTCGATGGCCATCGGATCGCTGACCTGGCGGTGCAGGAAGAAGGTTTCGCGCACGTGGTCCAGCAGCATGAACAGGATCACCAGGCCCCTGAGGGCATCGATGGACAGCAGGCGTTGGCTCGGTTTGCTGGCGGCGGGGAGGGCAGTAGCGCTAGTCATTGAAAGGTCGCAGGCAGAGGGGGCGAATTGAATGGTTACTGTATAACATTTCTATTCGCTCGGTAAATCTTCCTTACAATCTTGACTGCCATGCTGCGACATCAGACCGCACCCATCTGGCGCTGCGCGCTGGAACCCGTCGACCCTGCGTGACAAAATGCCGCCTCGCAAAACCCTTGCACAAGGCTCCCGCTCTCGGGGCCGGCACCTTCCCAAAAGGATGGTTACATGAACGATTTACTGACCCGGCGCACGGTGATCGCCGGGCTCGGCCTGCTCGGCCTCGGTGCCCTGGCAGGTTGCAACAACTCCGGCGCGCTGGACTTCAAATACGGCAAGGACCTGAGCAACAAGATCCTCGGCCGCACCTTCAAGCTCAAGGACCCGCAAGGCAACGTGATGACTCTGTCGAGCTTCCAGGGCTCGATGCCGATGGTGTTCTTCGGCTTCACCCAATGCCCGGCGGTGTGCCCCACCACCCTGGCCCGCGCGGTGCAGATCAAGAAGCTGATGGGCCGCGACGCCGACTTCCTGCAGGTGGTGTTCATCAGCCTGGACCCCGAGCGCGACACCCCCGAAGTGCTGGACGCCTACGTCAAGGCCTTCGATCCCTCGTTCGTGGCGCTGTCCGGTACCCTGGAAGAGACGGCCGCAGTGGCCAAGGAATTCGGCGTGTTCTACGAGAAGGTGCCGGCCGGCGACACCTATACCATTTCCCACAGCTCGACCAGCTACGTGTTCGACTCGCGTGGCGTGCTGCGCCTTGGCCTCTCGCATTCCCTCAATGCCAAGGAATGCACCGAAGACCTGCTTACCGTAATGGAGGTTTGTTAATGCGTTCTCCCGTGAAACACGCGCTTGGCGCGATGGCGTTGCTGTCCCTGTTCGGTGCGGCGCTGCCCGCCGTTGCCCAGACCACCGTGGGCGAGCCCTGGGTGCGCGCCAGCGTGCCGCAGCAGCAGTCGACCGGTGCGTTCATGACCCTCACTGCCAGCACCGACAGCAAGCTGGTGGGCGTCGAGTCGCCGGTGGCCAAGACCGTGCAGGTGCACCAGATGCAGATGTACAACGATGTGATGAGCATGAGTGAAGTCAAGGCGCTGGACCTGCCCGCCGGCAAGCCGGTGGTGCTCGACACCAATGGCTACCACGTGATGCTGATGGGCCTGGTCAAGCAGGTGAAGGAAGGCGACACGGTGCCGCTGACCCTGATCGTCGAAGACGCCAAGGGCCAGAAGGAGTCGATCAAGGTCGACGCCCCGGTGCGTTCGCTGACCGCCACCGACGGTCACGGCGAGCACTCGATGCACGACCACAGCCACATGTAAGTACCCGCCGCGCCGGCCCTTGCGCCGGCGCAATCCGTTCCTGCCGGGTGGTTCGCCACCCAACGGGTTCAACTGGCCTGCGCCAGATAGTCCCGCAGCCGATCCTGCAGATACCACACACCTTCAGCGTGTTTCAGGTAATCGCTGATCGGCATCATCTGCCAGTACTGGCCTTCGTCGCCAAATTCGATGGCATCGATTTCCCCCTGCGTGATGTGCCCCACCAGAAACCAGGACTCCCAGCCGGGTCTGGCCAGGCTGGGGTAGTTGCGGCGCCATTCGATGCGTTCGGGGGGCAGGCGCAGGGCGAACTCTTCGTCCAGCTCGCGCAGCGCGCATTCCACCGGGGTCTCATCACCTTCGCGCCCCCCGCCGGCAAAGTCCCAGCAGCCGGGGAAGGGGATGGTGCTTTTCACGTCGCGCCTGTAGGTGAGCAGGTGGTCGTGGAACAGCAGGGCGAGTTTGGCACCGCAGAAGGGTTTGAGGGGCATGGATACTGGCCTCTGGCAGGACGGGGCGTTAGGCACCGGGCCGATATTTATACGACGGTTCTGCAGGTTGCGCGGCGTTTTTTGTGGTGTGGGCTGCCGGGCAGCTGCTGGTCACACAGGCATGCGCCGCCGACGGGTATAACTGAACCCGGGAATAAGGATATGCTGTTTCGAAATATTACAAATTGGTGAGGGCAGAATGCCGTTAAAGGACCTGTTGCTGGCGCTGGTGGTGATCGTCGCCTGGGGCCTGAATTTCGTGGTGATCAAGGTCGGCCTCGACGGCCTGCCGCCCATGCTGCTGGGTGGCCTGCGCTTCGTGCTGGTGCTGTTTCCGGCGATCTTCTTCATCAAGCGCCCGCAACTGCCGTGGCGCTGGTTGCTGGCCTACGGCACCACCATCTCGCTGGGCCAGTTCGCCTTTCTGTTCGAGGCCATGGGCAACGGCATGCCGCCGGGCCTGGCGTCGCTGGTGCTGCAGTCGCAGGCCTTCTTCACGCTGTTCTTTGCCGCGATGTTTCTCGGTGAGCGGCTGCGCGCCGCCAGCCTGCTGGGGCTGCTGGTGGCCGCCGGGGGCCTGGCGCTGATCGGCAGCGAGAACGGCAGCCACGTGCCATTTTTGGCGCTGGTGCTGACCCTGTGCGCCGCCGCATGCTGGGCCATGGGCAACATCATCACGCGCCGCTTCGGCAACATCGACCTGGTGGCGCTGGTGATCTGGGGCGCGCTGATCCCGCCGTTGCCATTCTTCGCCCTGTCGTGGTGGCTCGAAGGGCCGGCGCTGATCGAAAGCTCGCTGCGCGGCATCGGCCTGAACTCGATCCTGGCCCTGGCGTACCTGGCCTTCATCGCCACCATGCTCGGCTACAGCCTGTGGAGCGGCCTGCTGTCGCGCTACCCGGCGGGCAAGGTCGCACCGTTTTCGCTGCTGGTGCCAGTGGTGGGGCTGAGCTCCTCGGCGTTGCTGCTGGGTGAGCGCCTGAGTACCCTGCAATGCTGGGGTGGGGTGCTGGTGATGGTGGGGTTGCTGATCAACGTGTTCGGCTCGCGCCTGCGTCAACGTCTGCGGGCCGCGCTGAGCTGAGGCCCCAGGGCGGCGGTGGAACGATCCGCCGCGCACGCCGCTCCAATTCCAGACCCTCGCCGACCAAGGTCCGACCATGAATTCACCTCGATCCACCACGCCCCATGCCGGCCCGGCCGGCATGGTCAAGGTGCGCGGCGCGCGCGAACACAACCTGAAGAACGTGGATGTGGACATCCCCCGCGATGCGCTGGTGGTGTTCACCGGCGTGTCCGGCTCGGGCAAGTCGTCGCTGGCGTTCTCGACCCTGTATGCCGAGGCCCAGCGCCGCTATTTCGAGTCGGTGGCGCCCTATGCGCGACGCCTGATCGACCAGGTCGGGGTGCCGGATGTGGACGCCATCGAAGGCCTGCCGCCGGCGGTGGCCCTGCAACAGCAGCGCGGCACCCCCAGCGCGCGCTCCTCGGTGGGCAGCGTGACCACGCTGTCGAGCCTGATTCGCATGCTCTATTCGCGTGCCGGCAGTTACCCGGACGGCCAGCCGATGCTGTATGCCGAGGACTTCTCGCCCAATACGCCCCAGGGCGCATGCCCCGAGTGCCACGGCCTGGGCCGGGTCTACGAGGTGGACGAGGCCTCGATGGTGCCCGACCCGTCGCTGACCATCCGCGAGCGTGCGGTGGCCTCGTGGCCGCTGGCGTGGCAGGGCCAGAACCAGCGCGACATCCTCGTGACCCTGGGCTATGACGTCGACATTCCGTGGCGCGACCTGCCCCAGGAGCAGCGCGACTGGATCCTGTTCACCGAGGAAACCCCCACTGTGCCGGTGTATGCCGGCATGACCCCGGCCCAGACCCGCGACGCCCTCAAGCGCAAGCTCGAACCCAGCTATCAGGGCACCTTCAGCGGCGCGCGGCGCTATGTGCTGCACACCTTCACCCATTCGCAGAGCGCGCTGATGCGCAAGCGCGTCAGCCAGTTCATGCGGGCCAGCGCCTGCCCGTTGTGCGCGGGCAAGCGGCTCAAGCGCGAGGCCCTGACCGTGACCTTCGCCGGGCTGGACATTGCCGAGCTGGCGCAGTTGCCCTTGCTGCAGCTGGCCGAGGTGCTCAAGCCGGTGGCCAGCGCCACCTATGTCGAGCATGGCGACGAGCAGGGTGCGGTGCTGACCCACGCGCAAACCCGTGACGCCCGCCAGCAGCGCGCGGCCAGGGGCGACAACGCCCATGCCGGCGGCCCGGACGTGCGCCACACGCCCAACCTCTCGCTGGAAAAACGCCTGGCCGCGCAGCGCATCGCCCAGGACCTGCTCGAACGGGTGGCCACCCTGATCGACCTGGGCCTGGGTTACCTGGCCCTGGAGCGCAGCACGCCGACCCTGTCCTCGGGCGAGCTGCAGCGCCTGCGCCTGGCCACCCAGCTTAACTCGCAGCTGTTCGGCGTGATCTATGTACTGGACGAACCCTCGGCCGGCCTGCACCCGGCCGATGGCGAGGCGCTGTACGAGGCCCTGCTGCGCCTCAAGGCCGCGGGCAATTCGGTGTTCGTGGTCGAGCACGACCTGGACACCATGCGCCGCGCCGACTGGCTGGTGGACGTGGGCCCGGCGGCGGGCGAGCAGGGCGGCCAGGTGCTGTACAGCGGGCCCCCGGCCGGGTTGGCCGAGGTCGAGGCCTCGCAGACCCGCAGCTACCTGTTCGGCGCCCAGGCCGCCGTGCCGCGCACCCCGCGTGAACCCGGCGGCTGGCTGCGCCTGGAGGGCGTGACGCGCAACAACCTGCACAACCTCGATGCGGCCTTCCCCCTTGGGTGCTTCACGGCCGTCACCGGGATTTCCGGCTCGGGCAAGTCCAGCCTGGTCAGCCAGGCGCTGCTGGAGCTGGTGGGCGCGCACCTGGGCCAGGCCACTGCGCCCAGCGAGCCCCAGGAGCAGAGCCTGGAGGATGACGTGGCGCAGGCCAGCGGCGGCCAGGTCACGGCGGGCCTGGAGCACATCCGCCGGCTGGTGCAGGTGGACCAGAAGCCCATCGGCCGTACCCCGCGCTCGAACCTTGCGACCTACACCGGCCTGTTCGACCACGTGCGCAAACTGTTCGCCGCCACCGATGCGGCCCGCGAGCAGGGCTTCGATGCCGGGCGCTTCTCGTTCAACGTGGCCAAGGGCCGTTGCGAAACCTGCGAAGGCGAAGGCTTTGTCAGCGTCGAGCTGCTGTTCATGCCCAGCGTCTACGCACCGTGCCCCACCTGCCATGGCGCCCGCTACAACCCGCAGACCCTGGCGGTCACCTGGCAGGGCCTGAACATCGCCCAGGTGCTGCAGCTGACGGTGACCCAGGCGCTGGCGGTGTTCGAGCAGCAGCCGGCGGTGCAGCGTGCCCTGGCGGTGCTGCACGAAATCGGGCTGGGCTACCTGCGCCTGGGCCAGCCGGCCACCGAGCTGTCGGGCGGTGAGGCGCAGCGCATCAAGCTGGCCACCGAACTGCAGCGCATGGCCCGCGGGGCCACCCTGTATGTGCTCGACGAACCCACCAACGGCCTGCATCCGCAGGATATCGACCGGCTGATGCTGCAGCTGGGGCGCCTGGTGGATGCCGGGCATACGGTGATCGTGGTGGAGCACGACATGCGCGTGGTGGCCCAGAGCGACTGGGTGATCGACATCGGCCCGGGGGCGGGGGACCAGGGCGGCACGCTGGTGGCCTGCGGCACGCCGCAGCAGGTGGCGGCCAGTGCCCACAGCCGTACCGCGCCGTTTCTGGCCCGGGCACTGGGCTGAGGCGGCTCAGGCGTCGAGGCTGCGCCGAACCTTGTCCAGCAGTTCGTGGATCTGGAACGGCTTGGTGACGATGTCCATGCGCTCACCGAGAAAATGCTGCCGGTCGATGGCGTTCTCGGCGTAGCCGGTCATGAACAGCACCGGCAGGCTCGGGCGCAGCATGCGCGCGACATTGGCCAGCTCGCGCCCGTTCATGTGCGGCAGGCCCACGTCGCTGAGCAGCAGGGCGATGCTCGGGTCGGCATGCAGTTTCTGCAGGGCGCTTTCGACGTCCGGCGCCGGGGTGCAGCGGTAACCGGCATCGGTCAGCACCTCGCAGACGAAACTGCGCACCACCGACATGTCCTCGACCACCAGCACATGCTCGCCGGCGGTACTGATCACGGTGTCGGGTGTGGGTTCGGTGATGCTCAACAGCGGGCTCTGGCTGGCCGGCAGCAGCAGCGTCACTTCGGTGCCGCGCCCGCCGGTGCTGCGGATCTGCACGTCGCCGGCCGACTGGCGGGCGAAGCCGTAGATGGTCGACAGCCCCAGCCCGGTGCCCTGGCCGATGGGCTTGGTGGTGAAGAACGGGTCGAAGACCTTGCCGATCACCTCGGGGGCGATGCCGCTGCCGTCGTCGCGCACCGACAATGCCACGTAGGCGCCATCGGCCAGCTTGAGGTCGTCCTGGGTGTGCGCCGCGTAGGTGCTGATCCAGATGTTGCCACCCTGGGGCAGCGCGTCGCGCGCGTTGATCACCAGGTTGAGCACGGCGTTCTCCAGCTGGATCGGGTCTACCAGGGCCACGCTGAGGTGCTCGCTCAGGTTCAGGTGCAGGCTGATGTGTTCGCCGATGGTGCGTCGCAGCAGTTCCTCCAGCGAGCGGATGTGCTGGTTGATGTCGGCCGGGCGGGGGTCCAGCGGTTGCTGGCGGGCAAAGGCGAGCAGGCGGTGGGTCAGGGTGGCGGCCCCCATGGCGGCGCCCAGTGCAGCGTCGGCGTAGGACTGCACCTTGTCGACGCGGCCCTGCTCGATGCGTTTCTTGATCAGCTCCAGGCTGGTGATGATGCCGGTGAGCATGTTGTTGAAGTCATGGGCGATGCCGCCGGTAAGCTTGCCCAGTGCGTCCATCTTCTGCACCTGCAGCAACTGCGCCTCGGTACGGGCGCGCTCGGCCACTTCCTGGGCCAGCAGGGTGGTCGCGCTGTCCAGTTCGGCGCGCTGGGTGCGTTCGCGGTGGCGCTGTTCGGTCACGTCCTCGACGAAGATCAGGCTCGACTCGCCGCTGCGGTAGGGCGACACCTGCCACTGGGTCTCGCGCAGCTGGCCGTTGACGCGCATGTGCAGCAGGCCCTTCCAGCGGTCCCGGGTGCCGAGCCTGCGCAGCAGTTCGTCGATCACCGGCTGCTGGTCGTCGGCAAAGCACTCGACCAGGGTGTCGGGGCTCAGGTTGTCCTGGATCAGCTGGGCGAACGCCTGGTTGCATTCGTGCACCTTGAGCCCGGTGCCCAGCAGCGCGATGGGCGCGGCGGTGCTGACGAAGATCTCGCGAAAGCGCGCCTCGCTCTCGCGCAGCGCCTGCTCGGTGTCGCGTACCCGCAGCAGCGTGCGCAGGGTGGCCAGCAACACCTCGGGGTCGACCGGGTGGATCAGGTAGGCGTCGGCCCCGGCGTCCAGCCCGGTGATGATGTCGCCGGTACCGATGGCGGCCGCCGATACGTGGATCACCGGCAGCAACGCGGTGGCCGGGGTGGCGCGCAGGATGCGCACGATATCGAAGCCGCTCATGTCCGGCAGGTGTACATCCAGGATCAGCGCGTCGTAGGTCTGGCTGGCAATCAGCTCCAGGCCCTCGCCACCGGTGCCGGCCTCGTCGATGCGGTAGCCATGGCATTCCAGGCGCCGGCGCAGGGCATAGCGGGTGACGATGTTGTCGTCGACGATCAGCAGGCGGATGTCAGGCTTCATCACCAGGCTCCTGGGCCAGCGCCAAGGGGATCACTACGTAGAAGGTCGAACCGACCCCGGGTGTACTCTCGACCCCGACCCGGCCACCCAGCAGCGCCGCGAAGCGCTTGCACAGCGACAGGCCCAGGCCGGTGCCACGCAGGCGCTTCTGCAGCGGCGAGTCGATCTGTGCGAAGTCCTCGAACAGCGTGTCGTGCAGCTCGCCCGGGATGCCGATGCCGGTGTCGTGCACCGCAAAGCGGATCTGGCCGTCGTCTTCCAGTTGCGACGATACCCGCACTTCGCCACGGGCGGTGAATTTCAGCGCGTTGGAAATGAAGTTGCGCAGGATCTGCGCCAGCTTCTTGTCGTCGCTGTACAGGCGCGGCAGGCCCTGGGGCTCTTCGAAGATCAGGTCGACCGCCGAGGCATCGACGATCGGCCGGAACATGCCGCGCAGGGCCGCGAACAGGTCGAGCATGTCGAACCAGGCCGGCGAGATGGTGATGCGCCCGGCCTCGATCTTGGCCAGGTCGAGCAGGTCGTCGACCATGTCGCTCAGTTCGCGCGCCGAATTGCTGACGAAGGTCACCTGCTTGTGCTGCTCGGGGCTCAGCGGGCCGTCCAGCTCGTCGCTGAGCAGGCGGGCGATGCTCAGGATCGAACCCAGCGGCGTGCGAAACTCGTGGCTCATGTACGACAGGAAGCGGCTCTTGAGGTCCGAGGCTTGGCGCAGTTGCTCGGCCTGGATATCCAGCTCGGCATACAGGGCCAGCACGCCCTGGTTGGTTTCTTCGAGTTCGGCGCGCAGGGCGTCGCCCTCTTCACGCAGCCGCGCGATCAGCGCCTGCGCCTCGGTGTCGGCAAGGGTAGGGGAATCAGCCACTTAGGGTCTCCAGGGCAACAACCAGCACGGTGACATCATCGCGGCCTCGGCAGAAGTCGCGATGCAGCACGGCGGCGATCAGTGCCGGGTGCTGATGCATGAGGCCAGGATACTGCTGCAGGTCCCAGCGCGATTGCAGCCCGTCGCTGTAGAGCACCAGCAGGTTGGCATGCACATCAGCATAGTCAAAGGGGCGCACGCGACGGAATTGCCCGCCGACGATACCCGGGTGCGAGGCCAGGCCACGACTGCTACCGGGTGCGAGCAGGTGCGCGCCGATGTTGCCGACGCCGCTGAAACGCAGCGCGCCGTTGTCGTACTGGGCGAAGGCCGCGGCGCCGCCACGGGTGCCCTGCATGTTGACGTGCATTGCCTCGAGCACCTGCGCGGGGTCGGCGAACGGGGCCTGGGCAAAGGCCTGGGTGCCGGCGTGGGCGGCCCGTTCGGCGAGCTCGCCGTGGCCCAGCCCGTCGACCACCAGGGCACTGATGCGCTGGCCGTCGTAGGCCAGGTACCAGGCATCGCCACAGGCCGGGTCGTGATGCAGGCTGTGCTGGCTGGCGCCCCAGCGCAGGTCGCAGGCCGCGCTGCTGCGCGGGTACAGGCGCGCCAGCACGGCGGCGCCACGGCTGTCGGCGTACACATCGAACACATCGGCCAGGCGCTTGATCGCGCCCAGGCCGATGCCCTGGGTACCGCCGGTGGAGAACCCGTCGGCCAGGCAGTGGTGCAGGTCGAAGCCCGCACCACGGTCGATGGCGATCAGTTCCAGCCCGCTGTAGCCGCTGTTGGGCAGCACCCGCAGGTGCAGTTCACCGCGCCCGGCATGCTTGAGCAGGTTGCTTGCAAGCTCGGTGGCCAGCAGCGCGGCGCGCCCGGCGTCGGTGGCATCGAAACCCTGCTGTTCGGCCAGGCGTTGCACGCTGCGCCGTGCATGACCGACCTGGCTCTCGTCTTCTATCGGTAGCACCTGGGTCAGGCTGCCCAGGATACTCAGGCCCATCGCAGAATCGTCACGCGCGTGCCGGCCCCGGGGGCGGTATCCAGTTCGAACTCGTCCACCAGGCGCTTGGCCCCGGTCAGGCCCAGGCCCAGGCCGCCGCCGCTGGTCCAGCCATCGGTCATGGCCAGCTTGATGTCGGGGATGCCCGGCCCTTCGTCGCGAAAGGTCAGGCGCAGGCCCTTGCGATGGTCCTTCTCGACCACCTGCCAGTCCATGTGGCCACCGCCGCCATACACCACGGCGTTGCGGGCCAGCTCGCTGACCGCCGTGACCAGCTTGGTCAGGTTGATCAGGCTCATGCCGCAGCCCTGGGCCAGGGTGCGCGCCAGTTGCCGTGCACGTACCACATCCTGCTCCAGCAGGATGGGCTGGGTGCCGCTTTGCTCGGCGCTCATTGCGGTGCAGCCGAGTTGTTGAGCAGGCGCATGCCGCGCTCGGCGTTGAGCGCGGTACGCACGCCGGGCAGGGTCAGGCCCAGTTCGACCAGGGTGATCGCCACGGCCGGCTGCATGCCCACCAGCACGGTCTGCGTGTCCATGATGCGCGACACCCCGGAGATGGTGCCGATCATGCGGCCGATGAAGGAATCGACCATGTCCAGCGCCGAGATGTCGATCAGCACGCCTTTGGCCGAGGTCGCGCTGATGCGCTCGGACAGGTCGTCCTGCAGGGTCATGGCCAGCTGGTCATGCATGTCGACCTGGATGGTCACCAGCAGGAATTCGCCGATTTGCAGAATCGGGATGCGCTCCATGGCTTCAGCCCGCCTTGGCGACGGACAGGCCCAGGCGATGCAGGGCCAGCTTCAGGGCGTCGGCCAGGTTGGCCTTGGTCACCACGCCCTGCAGGTCCAGGCCCAGGTGCACGATGGTCTGGGCGATCTGCGGGCGTACACCGCTGATGATGCAGTCGGCGCCCATCAGGCGGATGGCGGTCACGGTCTTGAGCAGGTGCTGGGCCACCAGGGTATCGACGGTGGGCACACCGGTGATGTCGATGATGGCGATTTCAGAGCCGGTGTCGACGATGCGCTGCAGCAGCGATTCCATCACCACCTGGGTGCGTTGCGAGTCCAGGGTGCCGATCATCGGCAGTGCCAGTACGCCGTCCCACAGCTTGACCACCGGGGTGGACAGCTCCAGCAGTTCTTCCTGCTGGCGCTTGATCACCGCCTCGCGGGATTTCTGGAAGGTGCGGATGGTGTGCAGGCCCAGGGCATCGAGCAGTTCGGACACCTGCAGCAGCTGGTTGGCCAGTTGCGCCGGCTGCTCGCTGTACTCGCGCTGCAGCAGGGCGAACAGCGGGCCCTTGAGGGAGAAGATGAAGGTGGCAGTCTGCTGCGAGTCCTGGCCGAGCAGGGCGCGGCTATGGGAGAGCTTTTCCAGGAACAGGCGCACCTCGTCCCAGGCACCGGCGTTGAGGTTGCTGGCATCGCCGTTCTGCAGGCCGGCGTGCAGCAGGTCGAGAAACTCTTCGGTCTGGCGCTTGAGGTCGTCGGCCTTGAGGTTGCGCGTGGCACCCGACGCGTCCAGCCCGGCCAGCCATTCGGCTACCAGGGAGGCCTGGTGGGTGCGGATGGCGGTGAGGGTGACAGGTTGCAGTGCAGCCATTTGGACAAGCTCCTGAGCAGGGTAGGTAAGGCACATGCGCATCTGAGTGTGCAGGCCTGATTCTAGTTCGATATTGCCTTCATCAAATTTTTTGCAGGCCCTCAGCTCCCGCTGGCGGGGCGCGGTTGCAGCATCGGGTCGTAGGGGTTGAGCTGGCGCAGCGACTCGAGCAGGGCATTGGCTGTGTCCACCTGCCGGGCCTGTTGCAGATAATGCATCAAGGCCAGCCGAACATCACGGTTAAACGGTTGTTGTTGCAGGCTGCTCCACAGTTGTTGCATTGCCGGCTCGCGCTGCCCCTGATCGTGCAGGGCCACCGCCAGCACATACCCGTAGCCGGCGTTCTGCGGGGCCAGCTGCACGGCCTTGCGCAGCGCCACCAACGCTTGGTCGCGACGGCCCTGGCGAATCAGGGCCAGGCCGTGGGCCTGCTGCAGCAGCGCCGAGTCGGGGTGCTGGCGCAGGCTGTCTTCCAGCAGCGTGCGTGCTTCGTCCTGGCGACCATGGCTGTCCAGCCACTGCACCAGGGCCACACGGGCCGGCAGGAAGTCGGCGTCGCGCAGCACCGCGCTGCGCAGGTACGGCTCGACCGCATCGGTGCGTCCGTTGGCCTGGTACAGCAGGGCCAGGTTGAGGTTGGCTTCGGCGCGTTCGAGCAGGCTCAGCTGCACGCTTTCGTATTCGCCCAGCGCCTGCTCGAACGCCGCCTGCGCCGCGCCCAGCCCGGCTGCCCGTGCCGGCAGCAGGGCGTAGGCGGCCGCGATGCGCACGGCCAGCACCGGGTCACGCAGCAAGGGGGCCAGCGGCATGCTTCGCTGTTGCGGGGGCAGCAGCGCGGCCAGGGCTTCCACCGCCGCGGCGCGTACCTGCGGTGCGCTGTCGCCCAGGGCGCTGCGCGCCGCCTGCAGGGTACGTTCGCTCGGGTAGTTGGGCAGTTCGGCGAGCAGGGTGGCGCGGCGGATCGCCGGCAGTTCGCGGTTGGCCAGTTGCGTCAGCAGCGCCTGGGCGGCACCGGGTTTGCCGCTGCGCAGCAGGTCCAGGCTGGCAGCGTAGGCCGGTGTGTCGGAGGGCCGGTCGGCGTACCACAGCGCGAACTGCTCGCTGACGCGCTGCCCGGCACTGCCCTTGTGACACCCCAGGCAGGCATCCGGCGTGCCCAGCGCCAGTGCCTGGGCCGGTGCCGGAATGCTGAAGCCGTGGTCGTGGCGATAGTCATTGACCATGTAGAACTTGCCGGGCATGTGGCAGCTGACGCACTGCGCCGCGGGGCTGCCGGGGGCATGGTGATGGTGCTCGGTGGCGGTATAGTCGCGGGCCTTGAGCCCGGCGCCGTCGACCCCGGCCACGCCGGTCTTGCCCGCAGGGTTGTGGCACTGCAGGCACACCCCGTCGCCCGGTGCCTTGAGCTGGGTGCTGTGGGGCTCGTGGCAATTGCTGCAGCGCACGCCCTTGGCGAACATCTTGCTCTGGGTGAAGGCGCCGTACTCGAACACCTCGTCCTTGATCTTGCCGTCCAGCTCATACAGCTCGCGGGTCAGGCGGCTGGGCAGGTAGTCGTCCATCAGGCGGCGCTCGTTGTGAAAGCCATCGCCCAGCGGCGCGCGGCGCGCATGGCAGCGGGCACAGGTCTCGACTTCGGCCAGGTTGCCACCCTCCACCAGGCTCTGCTGGAAGCCGGCATGGGCAACCTGCCTGGCCGGCTTTTGCGCCGCCCACGCCAGGTGCCCGGAGGCCGGGCCGTGGCACGCCTGGCACCCCACGCCCAGGCTGTTCCAGTGGCTGTCGAAGGTGGCGCTGGCAGCGTTGAAATTGCGCTTGAAGCCGGTGGTATGGCACTCCACGCACATGAAGTTGGCATTCTGCTGCGGCTTGCTCCAGTGCAGCGGGTTCTTGAAGTCCACGCCCTGGCCGGGGTACAGGTGAAACCACTGCTGCTGGCGCGTATCCCAGGCCACCCCGAGCGCCTGCAGGTGCCCGCCGCCGGTGTCGATCAGGTACTGCTGCAAAGGCTCGATGCCGAAGGCATAGGCCACCTCGAAATCCTGGGGCCGGCCGTCGGCGCCTGGGGTGTTGACCCAGAAGCGGTCGCCCTGGCGAAAGAAGCGCGTGGTCTCGCGGTCGCTCTTGAACTGCACGTCGGCGAAATTGCCCAGCACGGTCTGGGCGGTGGCCGGCTGCATCGCCAACTGGTGATGGGAACCTTGCCACTGGCGAACCTGTTCGCCATGGCAACCCTGGCAGGTGGCTTCGTCGACCAGCGCCGGGGCGGGGCTGCTTGGCGCTGGCGGGGCTGGTGGCGTGCTCTGCGCGGCCACCGGCAGGTGTGCCGGGGCACGGTCGAGGGCGAACCAGGTGCCCAGCAGGGCCAGCAGGACCGCCCCGGCCAGCACCGGCCAGAGCAGGCTGGTGCCGCGCACGGGGGGCTGTTGGGGCGGCGTAACGGCGCGCTTTTTCGACATGCAGACGTCCATGCTGTTGGGGTAAGGGGCGCTTCAATCAGGCGGCGCGCTTCACGGCATGCCCAGGAACCAACGGTAGTACGGGTTGCTGCCATCTTCTCGCATCACGCCCTGAACCTGTCGCGCCCAGGTGTCGCGCTGGCCGCGGTAGGCGCTCAGGCCCACCTGGTAGAAGCGCTGCAGGCGCTGGCGCTGGTCGTTCAGGCGCAGGCTGGCCAGGGCATCGGCGCCTTCCAGCGGCACCGGGCTGCCCAGCGCCAGCAGGGCCGGCAACACCCGGGTGATCTCGTCGCTGCGCACCCAGGGGGCGTACTCGATGCGTGGCTGGTCGTCGGTGACGGCCGGGGCCTGTGCGGCAAAGCGCTCCAGGCCGGCGCGGTCGGTGACCCAGGTGGCCAGCAGTGCGGCCGGCGAGTCCACGCCCACCTCGGCCAGGGTGCGTTGCACGGGGGGGTGCGCCAGGCGCGCGCTGATGCGCGGCAGGTCCAGGCGCACCGGCTGCAGCGAGCCGACCAGCAGCATTTCATGGAACTCGGTGGTCCACAGCGAGGCATGCGGGAACACGTCGATGAAGCTGCGCACCAGGGCACGGCTGTCGTCGATGTTCTGGGTGGGCAGCGGCAGCCACTGGGCGACCAGGCCCTGGGGGTTGAGGCGGCTGGCGGCCAGCTGGTAGAAGTCACGCGAGTACAGGTTGACCACGCCGGCTGCCGAGGGGGGCGGTGGCTCCAGGGTGATCAGGTCGTAGGGCTGCGGGCTGGCCAGCAGTTCACGGCGCCCGTCGCGCAGGCGGATGTCCAGGCGCGCATCGTCGGCGGCGTGGTAGTTGCCCTGGAACAGCGTCGAGGCGTGCACCACCGCCGGCAGCAGTTCGGCCACCACGCGTTGCTCCAGGCCCGGGTAGCGCAGCAGGGCGCCGGCGGTGATGCCGGTGCCCAGCCCGATCACCAGCGCCGAGCGCGGCTCGCCGTTGTGGATCAACAGTGGCAGCAGGGCCTGCAGGCGCATGTAGCGCAGCGACGGCATGGCATCGCCGGTGTTGGACACGCCCTGGATGTACAGGCGACGAAAGCTGCCCTGGGGCTTGTGCTGTTCGACCACGGCGACCGTGGCGCCACGGCCTTCCTGATAGAACACCAGCTCGCCGCTGCGCGCGCCGGGCAGCAGGTTGGCCAGGCGCTGGGGTGGGGTGAGCAGGGCGGTCAGGAGGCTGGCCAGGGCAATGGCGTAGAGGGCGATGAATCTGGGTTGACTGAGCGCGCCTGTTCGCTGGCAAGCCCGCTCCCACAGGGTTCGAGCAGATCCTGAGCCTGTACCTGCAGGCGCCGGCCTTGCCGGCGAAGCGGCCAGGCCTGCCCCCACCACGACCGCGATTACCCCGACCCCTGCCGCCAGTACCGCCAGCACCCCCAGGCTGCGCACCAGCCCCAGCGCGGGCACCAGCACGAACCCGCACAGCATCACCCCGGCAATCCCGCCCAGGGTGTTGAGCGCCACCACCGCGCCCACGTCGCGCCCCGCATGGCCCGGCGCGCAGGCCAGGCGCAGCGCCACCGGGAACGCCGCCCCCAGCAGCGTGGTGGGCAGCAGCACGACGCTCACCGCCACCACCGCAAAGCGGGCACTCATGCCCGCCAGTGCGCTGCCGCCCAGGCCCAGTACCAGCGCTTCGGCCTGGGTCTGCGCACTGATCAGCCAGCGCCCCAGCCCGGCGATTTCCAGCAGCGCCAGCAGCCCCGCCGCACCGATCAGCACGGCAAAGGTGGCCCACGGGTCGCGCAGCCGCTCCACGCGCCGGGCAATCAGTGCGCTGCCCAGCATCAGCCCGGCCAGGTAGGTGGCCAGCATCACCGCAAAGGCGAAGGTGCGGGTGCTCATGAACTGCACCAGGGCCTGTGACCAGATCACCTCATAGCCCAGCGCAATGCCCCCGGCTACCGCGTACAGGGCCAGGGCCAGGCGCGCCGCCGGGCTGCGCGGGGCGCTGGCGGTTACCACGGTGTCGGCTTCGACGTCCGGTGTCAGGCGCAGCAGCCACAGTGCGCCGGCCCCGGCCAGCAGGTTGAGCATGGCGGCGGCACAGGCACTGCCGCGTACCCCCAGCAGCGGGATCAGCACAAAGGCTGCGAGCAGGGTGCCGACAATCGCCCCGGCCGTGTTGGCCGCGTACAGCTGCCCGCCGGCGCGTCCGGCCGTTGCCCCTTGCGCGGTCACGGCACGCACCAGCACCGGCAGGGTGCCGCCCATCAGCAGCGCCGGCAGGGCAACCAGGCTGAACGGCAGCGCCCAGGCCAGCAGCCCGATGCTGCCCTGCAGGCGGGCGAACAACCCGGCGCTGCTGCCCAGGGCCAGGGTGGCCGCGATGCCGACCACGGCCACGGCCAGTTCGAGCAGCGCATACAGGCGCAGCGGCTGGCGCAGCCGATCGGCGTGACGCCCCAGCCACCAACCGCCCAGCGCCAGCCCGGCGAAGAATGCGCTGATGCCGGTGGTGATCGCATGCACTTCCACCCCCACCACCAGTGACAGCTGCTTGATCCACAGCACCTGATAGATCAGCGCCGCGCTGCCGGAGACCAGCAGCAGGGTCGCTGCCAGGGGCAGTGTGCGGGGTGGAGCGCAGGCGGCGGGGGCTTTGGCGTGTCGGGAGGAGCGGCTGGCGACCGGCATCAGGGCAAGGGGCCTTGTGGTGAGTGCTGGGAATACGCCCTCGCGGGAGGGACAACCAGTGCTTGAGCCTAGCAGCAGATTGGCGGGTTGGGCGGGTATCGCAGTCGGCAAAATGCCCCGTCAGGGACGAGGCATCCGTGTGCAGCTTGTCGCCTATTGCTTGCCTTGCTTCATCTTCTCCTCGATCTTCGCGTCCACCTGCTTGCGCACCTGGTCGACGCTGAAGCTGGCCGGGTGCTGGCTGGGTGGGTAGTCGATGAAGGTTTCGAGAAACACCGAGGCCTTCATGGTGGCGATGCCGGTCAGGTAGACGTTCTTCGCCAGCCAGTCGTTGTACTGGTCAGAGACCACGTCGGCGCGCTCATACGGGTCCATGCGCAGGTTGAAGATCTTCGGCACGCGCAGGCACACGAAGGGGTCCTGCCACACTTCGAAGCCGCCGGGGCGACGCTGTTCGCAGAACACCGCCTTCCAGTCGCCGAAGCGCATCGCCACCAGGTCGCCGTCGTCGTTGAAGTAGTAGAACTCGTCACGTGCGCCCTTGGGTTGCTGGCCGGTGAGGTAGGGCAGCTGGTTGTAGCCGTCCAGGTGCACCTTGAAATTCTTGCCACCGGCAGTCGGTGCCCAGCCCTTGAGCAGCTTGTCCTTCACGCCGGTGTCACCGGCAGCTGCCAGCAGGGTGGGGAACCAGTCCAGGCCCGAGAACATCTCGTTGGACACCGTGCCTTCCTTGATCTTGCCCGGCCAGCGGATGATCGCCGGCACGCGGAAGGCGCCTTCCCAGTTGGAGTCCTTCTCGCTGCGAAACGGCGTGGTCGCCGCGTCCGGCCAGGAGAACTGGTTGGGCCCGTTGTCGGTGGTGTAGATCACGATGGTGTTGTCGGCGATCTTCAGGTCGTCGAGGGTCTTGAGCAGCTTGCCCACGTCGCCATCGTGCTCGAGCATGCCGTCGGCGTACTCGTTGCCGGGCATGCCGCTCTGGCCCTTCATCGAGTCGCGCACATGGGTGTACACGTGCATGCGCGTGGTGTTCATCCACACGAAGAACGGCTTGTCGGCGGCCACTTGCTTCTTGATGAACTCCTCGGCCGCGCCGGTGGTTTCATCGTCGATGGTTTCCATGCGCTTCTTGTTGAGCGAACCGGTGTCCTCGATCTTGCCGTCGGCGAAGGCGTGGATCACCCCGCGCGGGCTGAAGTTCTTCACGTAGGGGTCGTTCGGGTCCTTGGGCCAGTAGGGGCGCTCGGGCTCTTCTTCGGCGTTGAGGTGGTAGAGGTTGCCGAAGAACTCGTCGAAGCCGTGCTTGGTCGGCAGGTACTCGTCCTTGTCGCCCAGGTGGTTCTTGCCGAACTGCCCGGTGGCGTAGCCCAGCGACTTGAGTGCCTGGGCGATGGTGATGTCGCGGTCCTGCAGGCCCACCGGCGCCCCCGGTGCGCCGACCTTGGACAGGCCGGTGCGCAGTGGCGTCTGCCCGGTGATGAAGCTGGAGCGGCCGGCGGTGCAGCTGTTTTCCGCGTAGTAGTCGGTGAACAGCATGCCTTCCTTGGCAATGCGGTCGATGTTGGGGGTCTGGTAGCCGACCACCCCCATCGAGTAGGCACTGATATTGGTCTGGCCGATGTCGTCGCCGAATATCACCAGGATATTCGGCTTGTCGGCGGCACTTGCCGCCCCTGTCGCGAGCCCCATCACCGTGGCCGCGACCAGCGCGAGCTGTGGTGCCCATCTGCGTATGCGAGTCATCTGACTTGCCTCCCTTTCGCCATTCGAGCCGCCCGCAGGCGACATGTCGGTTGCATCACTGCTTTGCTCGTTACCGCGTCACTGCGATTGCGGGGTGGAGGCAGGCTCGAACGGGAATACCCGGGCCCAGTCGGCCGCCATGTCCACGATTGTCCATTGCTGGCGGCGCGCTTCGTCCAGCGCCTTGTCCAGCCGTCCGACCTGCGACTGGCGGTCGTAGGCCCATTCACGTTTCGCGTCGGTGTGGTGCACCAGGCCCATGAAGCGCGGGCCCTTGCCGGCGGCGGTCCATTGCAGCATCTGCAGGTCGCCGTCGGAGTTGCCGAAAGCCAGGATCGGCCGGCGCCCGATGATCGCGTCGATGCTTTCGGGCTTGCCCGGGCCGTCATCGTTGTGCGCGATCCTGGCGGTACGCAGCAGGGCCGGCACGCCGTCGACCAGCTGGTATTCGGTGACGAAGCTGGAGCCGATCACCTGCTCGGGCGGCACGCCGTACACCTCGTCGGCGAAGGCGCGCATGAACGCGGTGTCGCCCCCGGAGACGATGTACACCTTGAAGCCCTGGCTGCGCAGGTAGTCGAGCAGCTCGTGCATGGGCTGGTAGATCATCTCGGTGTAGGGGCGCTGGTGGGTGGGGTGACGGGCCTTGGCCAGCCAGGCCCTGGCATGGCCGATGAAGGCTTCGGTGCTGACCCCGGTATGGGTCACGCCGATGATTTTCAGCAGGCCGTCCATGCCGGCGGCGGCCAGGGCCTTCTGGTCGTTTTCCAGCACCGCCTTGAACGGCTGGGTGGTCTTCCACTCGGGGTGCTCGGGGGCCATGCGGCGGATCTCGTCGAAGGCGAACAGCACCTGGAAGTAGGCGGGCTGTTCGCTCCACAGGGTGCCGTCGTTGTCGAACACCGCGATGCGTTGCGCGGGGGCCACGAACTGCGGGTCGCCCTCGCGGGTGACGCTTTCGACGAACTGCACGAGGGCGGCCCTGGCGGCGCCCTGGTGCCATGAGGGCAGCGGCGCATCGGCCTGGGCCGACAATGGCCAGTGCAGCAGCAACACCAGCAGCAGCCACCCACGAACACTCGGACTGGATTTCATCGCGACTCCCTGTTCTGCATTGGATTGAGCGGGCGCAGGCCGTGGCGCGCGGGCGCGGCAGGCTGGCGCGGTGAATGCCGTGCTTGAAGCTGTGCAAGTTCGGCCTTGAGCGCAGCGAGCAGCGTATCGGGGGCGCCGTCTGCGCCGTAGCAGCGTCGCAGCAGCGCCAGCAGGGTGGTGTCGTCGGCCGTGGCCAGGCGCACGCTGCCCTGGCTGCGCCTGAACCACAGGTATAGCGCAGTGAGCTGCGGCGGATGCCTGGCCAGATCAACGGGCACCTGTTGCCATGCATGCTCGGCAGAGGCGAGGCGACGGGCCTAGCGTCGGGCCTGCCAGTGCCGCCAGCGGGCCAGCCAGGTCGGCCCGCGGCTACGCCACACCCGCCACGCCAGGCCCAGTACCGCGAGCACCAAAGCGGCGCCGAGCCAGTGCCGCGACAGGTGCAGGCGGCCCTGCTGGCCAAGACGCTGCAGATCGTCGGCCACCGAGAACACCGGGTTGTAGGCAGGGCCGGCGCTGGCGGTGAAGGGCACGGCGGGCAGCGTTGCGCTGCGCAGGGCCTTTTCGGTGGTGCTCCACCAGTGCACCTGCACGGCGGGCAGCTGGTAGCTGCCGGGCTGCTCGATGCGGTAGCTGGCGGTGTCGATGCGCTGGCCGCCCACGACATGGCCATGGCCATCGTCGAGGGCCTGCACCTGGGGCGTCTTGAGGTAGAGGCTCAGGCCCGGCACAGCCTGCAGCGCCGTCACCGGCAGCATCAGGCTCGGCGCGCCCTGGGCCTGCAGGGTCACGCTGCGGGTGAGGCTGTCACCCACCTTGAGTATTCTGCTTGCCGGGTTCACCTGCTGGGTCAGGCTCAGGGCGCTGGCCACCAGCACCGCCTGGCCCGGCTCGACCCCGGTCGGCAGTTGTACGCGCAGGTGCAGCGCCGCCGTGGTGGCGCTCAGGGCGGCTGCGGCATTGCCCGGCCGGGCCGTCACGGTCAGAGCGGGAATATCCAGGGTGCCGGCCTGCTGCACGGTGATCGGGTACAGGTAGCGCATGCCGAACCAGGTGCTGCCGTCCAGGTTCAGGGTCAGGTGCTGGGCCTGGTCGCCGGGCGGGGTGACCAGTGCGCCGGGCACGCTCAGCGTCGGCAACTGCGGGGCGCCGGTGAACCAGGTGTCGGTGAGCACGTCCAGCTGCAACTGCACGGTTTCACCTACCACCACGCTGTCGCCCCCCAGCAGTTGCGCCTGCACCCGCAACTGCGGGTCGGCGGCAAGCGCACAGCTGCACAGCAGCCAGGCCAGGAGCAGGCCGACAAGCCTCATGGCGCCCCCCTGGCAGCCTGGTCCTGCAGGCTGAACTTGCGCTTGAGAAACTGCGCGGGCGAGGTGGTGAGGTTCTGCAGCCACAGGGCGTCCGAGGTCGCCTGCGGGGTCTGCACCTGCTTGCTCGGGCCCTTGCCGGCCGGCTTGTCGAAGGCCACCTGGTCGGCCTGCACCTCTGGGGCGTTCTGCTGCGCCGACTCGGTGTCCCTCTGCAGGGCGATGGCCAGGGCGAGGTTGGCCTGGGCCTCGGCAAACCCCGGTTGCAGGGCCAGTGCCTGGCGATAGGCGGCGATGGCCTGGTCGAACTTGGAGCGGCGGGTGTAGATATTGCCCAGGTAGAAATAGGCCGGTGCGGTGTGCAGGCGCGCGAAACTGGCCAGCGCCAGGTCGTAGTCGGCCCCTTGGTAGGCGGCAATGCCCTTCCAGTAAGGGTCCTGAAAGTGCGCCGCCGCGGCGGGCAGGTGGTGGTGTTCGAAGGCCCAGCGACCCTGCTGATCGGGGGTCATGAATGCATCCACCAGGGCATTGGCGCGCGCCCCGTCCGGGGCCAGCACCAGGCCCAGCAGCAGGCACGCGCTCCAGTTCAGGCTCCAGCCGCGGCGGATGCACAACAGGGCGATCAGCAGCAACGGCCAGCACAGCCAGTAGCCGGCGTCTTTCCAGCGCAGCTGCTGGCTGGCCGGGTCGGCGTCGGCGAAGTGCTGCTGGGCATGGGCCTCGATCCAGTCCAGGTCGTCATCGTCGGGGGTCAGGCTGCCCAGTGGTGCATCCAGCGCCCTGGCCAGTTGTTCGAGGCCGGCCTTTTCGAAGCGGCCCAGTTGCGGCCGGCCGTTGCTGTCGGTGCGCGGCTGACCGTCGGCGCCCCTGACCAGACCGCCATCGCTGCTGCCCACCGCCAGCACCAGTACCTGCAGCAGGCTGGCGTCCAGGGCCTTGCCCAGCGGGGCCAGTTGCGTGGTGTCGGCACCGTCGGTGAGCAGCACCAGGGTGGCGGGGCCGGGCTCGTCGGCGATCAGTTGGCGGGCCAGCGCCACCACGGCCAAAACGTTCTTGCCAGGCTGTTCGATCAGGTCGCTGCCCAGCGCCTGGATGAAGCTGTCGAGCAGCGCCGGGTCGCGGGTGGGGGGCAGCACCAGGTGTGCGCTGCCGGCATAGGCGATCAGCCCGGTGGCTGCGCCCTGGCGGCGTTGCACCAGGCTGTGCAGCTTGTGCTTGGCGGCCTCCAGGCGGGTGGGCGAGAGGTCGCTGGCGTCCATCGAGCCGGACAGGTCCAGGGCCAGGATCAATGGCGCGCGGTTGTCGAGAAACTGCGGGCGGTCCTGCTCCCAGGTGGGGCCGGCAGCGGCCAGTGCGCCGAGTGCGAGCAGGGCCGCCAGCAGGTGTATGGGGCGAATGCGGTGCCGGTCGTGGCCGTCCATGCGCAGGTGCGCCAGCAGTTGCGGGGCGATGCTCACGTTAAGCGCCTGGCCGCGCTGGCGGCGCCAGGCCAGCACCAGCAGCACGGCGGGCAGCCAGAGCCACAGCCACAGCGGGCGCAGAAAGTGCAGGTTGTTCAGGTCAATGTCCATGCGCGGGCGCCTCCACTGGCAGGCGCCTGCGCCACCACGCTGCCGCCAGGGCGAGCAGGTGGTACAGCGTCAGCAGCAACAGGGCCGCGCCCAGCGGCAGCCAGAACAGGTCGCGCTTGGGTTGGTGGCTGTAGGTCTTCACCGCGTGCGGGGTGAGCGTGTCGAGGGTGGCGTACACCTGTTGCAGGGCATCGCGGTCCTGGGCCCGGAAGAACTGCCCGCCGGTGACGGTGGCGATCTGCTGCAAGGTCGGCAGGTCGACCTTGGCCTCGGCTTCGGCCTGCGGGTCGCCGATGCCGATGGTATGGATCACCACCCCGCGGGCCGCGGCGATCTGGGCGGCGTGGGCGGGGGTGATGGCGCTGCTGGTGTCGTTGCCGTCGGTCAGCAGGATCAGCACCTTCTGCGGCTCGTGAGCCTGCTCCAGCAGCTTGAGGCTCAGGCCGATGGCGTCGCCAATGGCGGTGTTGGGCCCGGCCATACCGACGTCGGTCTGCTGCAGCAGGATCGACAGGCTGGCGTGGTCCAGGGTCAGCGGTGCCTGGGCGTAGGCGCCGCTGCCGAACACTACCAGGCCGAGACGGTCCTGCTGGCGCCTGGCGATGAAGTCGGCGACCACCGCCTTGACCGCGCTGATGCGCGAAACCGGTTTGCCGTCGGCGTTCTTGAGGTCGACGGTCTGCATCGACTGGGAGATGTCGATGGCCAGCATCAGGTCGCGTACCGGTGCCTGGTGCTCGATGGGGGGCTCGACCAGCACCGGGCGTGCCACGGCCAGGCACAGCAGTGCCCACACCAGCCAGTGCAACAGCAGCTGCCAGCGATTGGCCCGGGTGCCGGGCAGGCGCGGACGCTGCCCGGTGGCCTGGCTGATGGCCTCGAAGAACGGTACGCGCAAGGCGCTGCGGGCTTCCTGATAGGGCGGCAGGTAGCGGTAGCCGAGCAAGGGCAGCGCCAGCATCAGCAACAGCCAGGGGTAATCAAGCTGCCACATGATGATGCTCCACCCAGTCGCGGCTGTAGCCCAACAGCGCTGACGCATCGATTTCGTGCAGGCGGCTGTCGGGGGCATAGGCCAGCTGCGCCAGTTGCCAGGCGAAGTCGGCGGGCAGCGGGGTGCGTGAATGGCTCACCAGAAATGCCTGCCAGTCGGCGGCATGCAGCGGGGCCACGGCCGGAGCCTCGGGCATCGACAGGGCCACGCGCTTGAGCAGCTCGGGCACTTCGCGCAGGGCCTGCACGCGCCGGGTCTGATCTGCCATTGCCTGTTCCAGCTGGCGCAGGCGTGCCAGGGCTTGGCGGCGGTAGCGGTCGCGCTGCCAGCGGCGCAGGCGCAGCGCCGCCCACAGCAGCAGCCAGGCCAGCAGCAATGCCGCCAGCAGCGCCCAGCCCCAGGTTTGTGGCCAGTAGCTGACGGCGGGCGGCAGCGCCAGCTCCTTGAGCTGGTCGACGCTGGGCACTGGCGCGCTCATGCCGGTGGCCTGCGCAGCTTGCCCAGTTCCATGCGCAGCTGTTGGGCGGCAGGCAGGGCGGTGCTGAACATCAGCAGCGGCACCTGGCTGCGGCGCAGCATCTGCGCCACGTCGTGCAGGCGGCCACTGAGAAACTCGCTCAAGGGTTTGTGCACCTGACGCCGCTCCACCGCCAGCTCCACCTGCAACTGGCCCTGGGTCACCAGCAGCCGCCCCTGGCGTGGCAGGTCGAGGGCCAGCGGGTCGTAGACCTGCAACGCGATCACGTCGTTGTGGGTACGCAACTGGCGCAACTGATGCAGGGTGCGTTCGCCGGCACCGGCGAAGTCGCTGATGAAGCAGATCAGGCAGTCGTGCGCGGCCAGCGCCAGGCAGCGCTGCAGGACTGTGTCGAGGCCGTGCGCAGCATCGCCATCGGGTACATCTGCCGACAGCGCCTGGTTGAACTGTGCGGCCCTGGCGCAGATCGCCTGGACCCGGCTGCGGCTGCGCAGCGGCGCCAGGTACTCGATGCGGGTGTCGTCGAACAGCAGGGCGCCGACCCGGTCGCCTGCAGCCAGCGCGATCCACGCGCACAGCGCGGCCAGTTGCGCGGCCAGCGCCGACTTGAAGCTGACCTGCGAGCCGAAGAACATCGACATACGCTGGTCGAGCACCACCAGCACCGGGCGGTCGCGTTCTTCGGTGAAGGTGCGTACCACCGGCGTGCCGGTGCGCAGGCTGGCCCTGCAGTCGAGATGGCGCAGGTCGTCGCCGGGCTGGTAGCGGCGCAGCTCGTCGAAGTTCAGGCCGCGCCCGCGCAGGCGCGAGGCGTGGCTGCCGGCCAGCACGCTGGCCCTGGGCTGGCGCGCCAGAAAGCTCAGGCCACGGGCATCGAACGCCAGCGCCATCAGCTGCGCCAGCGATACGTAGACGTGCCCGTCGGGTTGCTGCGCCGGTGCTGGCATATGCGGTCCTCAGGCCGGGATGGCCACCTTGTCGAGCAGGCGGTCGAGTACCTCGCTGCTGGTCACGCCGTCGGCCACCGCGTCGTAGCTCAGTTGCAGGCGATGGCGCAGCACCGGGTGGAGCATGGCGCGCACGTTGTCGGGCGAGACGAAGTCCTGGCCCTGCAACCAGGCATCGGCGCGCGCGCAGCGGTCCAGGCCGATGCCGCCGCGCGGGCTGGCGCCCAACTGCAGCCAGCGCGCCAGGTCGGCGTCGTAGTCGGCGGGGTGGCGGGTGGCGTTGACCAGTGCGATCAGGTAGCTGTCGATGGCCGGGGCCACGTGAATGGCCGCCACTTCCCGGCGGGCCTGGAAGATCACCTCCTGGCCGAGGCTGAAGCTGTCGCTGGCCGCCTTGGCCGCCGCCCGCTGTTCCTCCTGGCGCAGCAGTTGCAACACCTGGCCTTCATCGGCCGGCGCGGGGTAATCCAGCAGCACCTTCATCAGGAAGCGGTCCATCTGCGCCTCGGGCAGCGGGTAGGTGCCTTCCTGCTCGATGGGGTTCTGGGTGGCGATCACCATGAACAGGTCGGGCAGCCTGTGACTGGTGCCGGCCACGGTGATCTGGCGCTCCTCCATGGCTTCGAGCAGCGCCGCCTGCACCTTGGCCGGGGCGCGGTTGATCTCGTCGGCCAGGATCAGGTTGCCGAACAGCGGGCCGGGCTGGAAGCGCACCTGGTGCTGGCCCTCGACCTGTTGCAGCACCTCGGCGCCGGTGATGTCGGAGGGCAGCAGGTCGGGGGTGAACTGGATGCGGCTCATGCGTGCATCCAGGTGCCGGGCCAGGGCCTTGACCGTGCGGGTCTTGGCCAGGCCCGGCAGGCTCTCGAGCAGCACGTGCCCGTTGGCCAGCAGGCCCACCAGGATCTGGCGGATCACCTGGTCCTGGCCCAGCACCGAGGCGGCGATGGCGGCGTGCAGGGCATTGATGTCGGTGAGGGCGCTCATGGGCATTCCTTTGGGTCGGGTGGTTTCACCATGGCGCAGGCACCACGATGAACTGCACGTTGCTGCCGACGTATTGCGGCTGGTACCAGGTGGCGCCGCAGTGCTGGTAGGCCACGCCGTTGGCGACCACCGACACGCAGTCCGGCGGTACCTCGGCCACCTGGGTGCCGATGGCGATGGCCGTGGCAGTGGTGGCACCGACCACGGCAGCGGCGGCCCAGGGGTGATACCAGTCGTCCGGGTGCGGCGGTGGCGGTGGCGGTGGTGGCGGCATCGGGCCGGGGCCGGGCGGGTGAGGGCCCGGGCCCGGTGGATGCGGTGGCGGGCCCGGTGGGTGCGGCCCAGGGCCGGGCTGCGGATGCGGAGGCGGCGCCGGGTGGGGCGGCATCGGCTGCGGATGCGGGGGCATCGGGTGCGGCATGGGCTGGTAATGCGGCGGCGGGGGGGCGAAATGGCCGCCCCCGGCGTGATAGGGCACCACGAAGGTACGCCCGCCACCGCCGCCGCGCAGTTGCCAGGCGTCGGCCATCAGCGGTGTCAGCAGGCAGGCGCTCAGGCCCAGGTGCAGGCAGGTACGCAGTGGCGTCATGGCTGGCGGCCCTCGTTCGGTTCGCGCAGCGGCACCGCCACGGCCTTGGCCGGCGGGGTGAAGTCGAAGGCTGCCGGGTTGATGGGCGTGCTCAGGTCCCAGTCGAAGGTCACGCTATGGCGCGGGCGCTCGGGGTCGTCGCGGCGGGTGATCATCAGCTTGCACGGCAACGGCTGCGCGCCTTCGCGTAGCCACAGTTGCCAGTCGATGTCGGGCTGGCGGAACACGTAGTGGGTACAGGCCTGGCCGTCGAGGGATTCGCTGCCGATCAGCGTGGCCTGGGTGATGCCGACCTCTTTCGCGGTCTGGGCGTTCCAGCGGAACAGGTCGGCCAGCGGCAAGGTGATGGCGTAGCGCTCGCTCAGTTGTCCGAGCAGTTGCTCGATGGTCGCCGGCGCCGCGCCTTTGCTGTAGTAGCCATGACGACCGTCATACAGGGTGAACTGCTTGCCGTCGTAGAAGAACTGGCGCGCCGCCGAGCCCTGGTCGACGCTGACGAACAGCTTGTCGGGCTGGCGGGCGAGCACCTGGGTGTGGTGGGTGAAGGTCACCGTGGGGCCGCTGTCGAGTTGCTGGTCGGTTTCGCTGCGGGTGCTCAGGCTGAAGGCCTGCAGGCGGTGCAGGTAACTGCCCATGTTCGACAGCGCGGCCAGGGCCCTGGGGTCGAGCGGGTCGGCAGCCTTTGCCAGGGCCGGCAACAGGGCCAGCAGGGCCAGGCAGGTGAGTCGGTGCGAACGCTTCATCAGGCCTCCCATGGTTACCAGGCGTAGTTCAGGCGCAAGGTCCAGGTGTTCACATCGGGTGAGCCGGTACGTTCGGACACGGTGTCGGTGTAGGCGATCAGGCCACCGAACTGCGGCGAGAGCATGAAGCCCAGGCTGGCACCGACCAGGGTGTTGGCCTGCTTGTTGTCCTGGTTTTCGCCGTTGATGCGGGTTTCGCCGCCGAAGCTGTAGGTGGCGTCGAGGGAAGCCCACAGGCCGCGGTTGATGGTGTAGCTGTAGTGGCCTTCGACGGCATACAGCGGTTTCTGCTCCAGCTTGTTGTCGCCCAGGTAGTCGTCGTTGTCGCCGAACAGCGAAACCCAGGTGTTGACCTCCAGCCAGGTGGGGCCGATGGGGTGGCCGAAGCCGATTTCGGGTTTGACCACCCAGCGGTTGGCGCCGATGTTGATGACGCGGTTCTTGGCGTAGTCGCCATTGGGCACGGTGAGCCATACGGCGCCGGTCATGAAGGTTTCCGGGGTCCAGCTGGCGAACTCCTCGGCGGTCAGCGCCGGGCCGCCGAAGAAGTTGTGGGCGAACACGATCTGGGTGTCGCCCATGCCGCCGTTGTGCTTGGTGCCATTGAAGAAACGTGCATCGTCGAACGAGGCCGACACGTCGGCGTATGGCTGCACCAGCTGGATCGCGCTGTTGCGTCCGTCGATGCTGAACGAGCGCGCCAGGCGCAGGATGTAGAGGTCGGCATCCAGGGACAGGCCGTCGATGGGCAGAGCGGTGTCGATCGGGGTGTTGGTGTCGATGCGGTTGTAGTAGCCGAACACCATGTTCAGGTCGATCGGGATGTTCTGCCAGTCACGCGCGTTGTCGGCCTGCACCAGCAGCGGCGCGCCACTGAGCACGAGCACCGGCAGGTAACGCAGGACAGGTCGGGTATGCATGGTGGTGCTCCTTCAATTGAACGCACAGGGTGCTGGCTGCCGGAGGGTCCGGTCGTGGGCTGGCTACTTGCCGAAGGTCACGTTGAGGCCGGCGAACACGGTGAACTGCGGCAGGCCGTCACCTTTCTTTTCCACTGTCCACTGCGGCTCGATGAAAGCGTTGAGGATGTTGCTGCCGGCCTTCCAGGCCTTGCCCACGCCCAGCCCCAGCGGGATGTAGTGGGTGTCGTTCTTCAGGTCGAAGGTCCAGGTACCGGTGGAGCGCAGGTACCAGCCCTTGGGCAGGTTGTGGATGATGAAGGGCTGCAGGGTGGCGGTTTCGACGTGGGCGCGGTCATGGTCGCCGGCAAACGAGCTCTGGTACTGCACCAGCGCACCGAGCAGCCCGCGTGGCGAGGCGTCGATGGCCACCGCCGCCAGCCCCGCCTGCCACTTGCCGGTGCCCAGCTCGTCGTGCTCGGCAGTGGGGGCGGTGAGCTGCGGGCCGATGCCCAGCTGCACGCCTTCGGTCTTGAGCAGGAAGATGTCGAACAGGTTGAGGTCGCCGATGCCGGTGCTGTAGCCGCCGTGGGGGTCGGGTCGGGTGCTGATGGGCAGGGTGGCGCGCAGCAGTTGCGGTACCGGCAGCAGTTCGCCAGGGGCGACCGGCAGGGTGCCGCGCACCAGAAAATCGTTGGTATGCACGTTGCTGTCGTACACCGAGGGGGTGTAGTAGTCCTGCAGGTTCAGGCCCGGTGCCAGGTTGAGCGGGTTGTTGCTCTTGTTGGCGGTTTCGGCGTTGTCCGCCAGGGCGTGCTGCAGGAACAGCAGGGCGCAGGGCAGTACGAGACAAGTGGCGGTGGTCCTTTGCATGACGGTGGTGCCTGTTCAATATTGCGCTTCTGGGCAGGGGCCGGCCTTGCCAGCGAGGCAGGGGCCCCAGGGGGCGAATGGGCGCGTACGCTGGCGCCGGCACCACCGGCGACCACAGGGTCACTGATACTTGATGACGATGCCCTTGAGCTTGCGTCCGTCGATGGAGCGGATATCGCGGTCCCAGAGCGGGCCACTGACATAGGCCGAAACCGGCTGGATGCGGTCGTAGACCACCACGACGGCGTCGCCGCCGATACTGGCGGCCTGTTCGCGCAGCTTCTGCTCCACGTCAGTGATCGGTGGCGGCGGGGACACGCTGGCATCGACCACGATCTCGCCCAGGCGGATATGGGGGCGGGTCGGTTCGCTGCGCAGTACCTCGACCGTAGCCGCGGCGGTGGGCGAAGGATGGGGCGCCCCGACGTACTGTGTGGTGCGGGCATCGATGCTGCTGCAGCCCGCCAGCCCGGCCAGCACCAGGCCCAATGCAAGAACGCTCATGCAACGTGGTATCGACATGCTTCGACTCCGTCCGAAGTATTAATACGCTGTAACAACGTTCCAATGAAAATAGCCGCACTTGAGCGGGCCGCAAGTGACGGGCGGCGAAAGTGCGGGTTTGTTACCATCGCGTTCTTTTGGGTCGGGGCATGTCCCGACAACGCTCAGGAGTACGCAATGATCCTCACCACCACTGGCACTGTCGAAGGACGCGAAGTCGCGGCCTACCTGGATGTAGTCAGCGCCGAATCGGTGCAGGGCATCAACGTGGTACGCGACATCTTCACCAGCTTTCGCGACTTTTTCGGCGGCCGTTCGCAAACCCTGGAAAGCGCCCTGAAAGAGGCGCGCATCCAGGCCACCGACGAAATCCGCCAGCGCGCCCGCAGCCTGCAGGCCGATGCAGTGATCGGCCTGGATTACGAAATCAGCATGCCGTCGGCCCGTGGCGGCATGGTGGTGGTGTTCGTCACCGGCACCGCGGTCAAACTCAGGTAGCCATAGGCCACTGGTCGGGTGTGACAATAAGTGACCAGGCAGTCTTCAAATGTCCGGCTAGTCTCTGAAAGCAACAGGTCACTATTTCCTAGGCATTCATCTGCGTGCCGGTAGTGATCCACAGCAGGGGAGCCGGGTATGAAGGAATCGTATTTCGAAGACGATGGTGACGAGTTTCCCATCAACAGCCAGGTGCGTTGCGGGCAAGCAGCGTTCCAGCTGGGGTTTGCCAACATGACCCTGGAAGACGCGCCGGTACGTGTGCGCTCCACGGTGCCACCGCGCAGCGAGCGCCGCCGGTTTCTGCCGGGCCTGCGCAAGAAGTAGCCACGACGCCGAAGAGGCCCCGCCATCCAGCCTGTGCTGCGGTGTGTGGGGCTTTTTCATGCAAGTTGTAGGCTATTTCGCAAACAGACGACCGGTACGCTGAATCTGCCGTTTTATGCGGCTTTCTTGACCTCGCTCAATGGGGCGACGGCTGTCGCTAGCCCCCTTGGCGGTTGTATGCCTTACTGTCGGTTCGAACGAACAAGGAGCAGTGCGATGCGCATCAGGGAAGAGACTTATTGGGCGTGGGCCGACTCTCAGCTGCACAGCCGCAGCCATGACGAAGAACTCAGCGATGGCACCAGCATCGACGTGCAGGTGCGGTTGTCGCGCACCGGGGCCACGCAGATGTTCCTGGGGGTGTACGGGCGCCGGGGCAAGGCGCTGTTCGAGGAGTACTACCCCTCGTGCCCGGGAGAAACCATGAGCCGTGCGCTGGTGCGCGGCGTGGACCGGGCCCGGGCGTTGGCCACCGACGCCGTGCCGATGGAGCACCCGCGGTTTCGTCGTCAGGCCTGATGCCTGCGGTTACGCCCTGTCGTGGCGCACAGGGAATGTGCGCAGACGGTGGGGCGAGCCAGAGCCGCGATGAGGCGATAAGGCACGCATGAAAAAGGCGACCCGAAGGTCGCCTTTTTCAATTCGCCTGGCTCAGCACAGCCGGTCGATCACCTTCACGTCCTGGCGCTCGCGGATGGCGGGCCATTCCTGTTGCAGGGTCTCCAGCACCTTGGCGACAAACGCGGTGTCTGCCGCTGCCTTCTTGCCGACGTAGCCCTTGCCACGGCGGAACATCCTGAAACGGGCGCGCATTTCACGCTTCGCATCGATCGCCTCTTCGACAGTGTGCGGCGGCATCTTGTCGATGTGCACGTCACCTGTGGCACTGACCCACAGCAGGTGGTCATCGAGGCTGTCCTTGCGGGCAGCGAACAGCTGAGCCAATTGGTCGATGGTGGGTTGGTTGTTCAAGTTGATCATAAAGCCCCCTATTACCTATTCGTCGTTGGTGAGTTCAAACCTGCGCTACTTCATGTAGCGATCTACCAAGGCTGCTACAGCAGCGTCGCAACAGGGGCTTTCTTCACTCTGCCTTTTGGACAGTCCCTCTCCACGGACAGCCCGAAACCGCTCGAACTGTCTGGAACACCCTTTGCCAGCGCTCCCGATCAGGGAGACGGCCTCATCATGCAAGGGGCAACGAATGCCGTCAATAGGTTTTGTAGTGATTTTTTTTATTCACTACAAATGACCGGTCAGTCTTTTTCGAGCTTACGGGTCGCCGCGCCACAGGCTGTTGGAATGTCCTACAAAGCGCTCTGGTCAGGGCGTCTTGGCCATGTATTGACCCGGGTCAGCGCGTACCGGCCAGGCGCTGGGGATGATAGGAGCCTGTTTTGTTGCCAAAGAAGTCCTGCCCATGAGTACCCCCGCCAATCCTCCCGCAGCGCCTGGCGCTCAACCCCTGTTGCCCGTGGGCCTGCTGCTGGGCATCGTCGCGCTGGTCGGCGTGCTGCTGTTACCGCTGCCGGCCGACCTGCCGGTGGCCGGTCACCGCGTGCTGGCGATCCTGGCCTTTGCGGTGGTGATCTGGATCACCGAGGCGGTGTCGTACGAAGCCAGTGCGATCATGATCACCTCGCTGCTGGCATTTTTGCTGGGCACCGCACCGACCCTTGCCGACCCGTCGGTGATCTACGGCTCGTCGGCAGCCGTGAGCATGGCCCTGACGGGCTTTGCCAACCCGGCATTGGCGCTGGTGGTGGGGGCCCTGTTCATCGCAGCGGCGATGACCCACACCGGGCTGGACCGGCGCATCGCGCTGGTCACGCTCAACCGGGTGGGCGTGAGCACCCGACGCATTCTGCTGGGGGCGATGGTGGTGATCATCCTGCTCAGCCTGGTGGTGCCCAGTGCCACGGCGCGCAGTGCCTGCGTGGTGCCGATCATGATGGGCGTGATCGCCGCGTTCGGCGTGAACAAGCGCTCCAACATCGCCGCCGGCATCATGATCATCGTGGCCCAGGGCACCAGCATCTGGAACATCGGCATCCAGACCGCTGCCGCGCAGAACCTGCTGACGGTCGGCTTCATGGACAAGATGCTCGGTGCACGGGTGTCATGGATCGACTGGCTGATCGCCGGGGCGCCGTGGGCTTTGATCATGTCGGTGGTGCTGATCGTGCTGGTGCTCAGGATGCTGCCCCCCGAGAGCGACAGCATTCCCGGCGGCAAGGCGGCGGTGGCCGAGCAGTTGCAGGCGCTAGGGCCGATGAGCGGGGCGCAGAAGCGTCTGCTGGGGGTGTCGCTGCTGTTGCTGCTGGCCTGGGCCACCGAGGGCAAGCTGCATCACTTCGACACCACCTCGACCACCTACGCCGGGTTGGTGCTGCTGTTGCTGCCGCACTTCGGGGTGATGACCTGGAAGGATGTGCAGGCGCGTATTCCGTGGGGCACGGTGATCGTGTTCGGCGTCGGCATCAGCCTGGGCACCACCCTGTTGACCACCCAGGCCGGGCAATGGCTGGGCGGGCAGGTGGTGGCCAATACCGGGCTGGATCAATTGGGCACGCTGGGGGTGTTCTCGATTCTGGCGGCGTTTCTGATCGTGATCCACCTGGGCTTTGCCAGTGCCACGGCGCTGACCTCAGCGCTGCTGCCGATACTGATCGCGGTGCTGCAGACCTTGCCGGGGGATTTCAGCCGCCTGGGCATGACCATGGTGCTGGGGTTTGTGGTCAGCTACGGGTTCATCCTGCCGATCAACGCACCGCAGAACATGGTGTGCCTGGGTACCGAAACCTTCAACGCGCGGCAGTTTGCCAAGGTCGGGATCGTGGTGACGCTGGTGGGGTACGGGTTGATGCTGGTGTTCGCCGCAACATGGTGGCACTGGCTGGGCTGGATGTAGAAGGGCCGTTGCAAGCTGCAAGCGGCAAGCGAGGCCGAGCCAGCTTGCCGCTTGCAGCGATGCTCATCAGAAGTTCGCCGGGGTGTTGGCGCTGATGATCTCGGCTTCGTCCTGGCCGATGTTCTTGAAGCTGTGGGGCAGGGTAGTGGGGAAGTAGTAGCCGTCGCCGGAGTTCAGCACGCTGACCTGGCCGTCTACCCGCAACTCGATGGTGCCACGGGTCACCAGGCCGCATTCCTCGCCCTCGGTGTGCACGATCGGCTCTTCGCCGGAGTCGGCGCCCGGCGCATACAGCTCGCGCAGCATGCGCATCTGCCGACCTTCGACACTGGCGCCGACCAGCAGCATGCGCAAGCCACCACTGCCCAGGTCGGGCTGCTCGTTGGCGCGGAACACGAAGCGTTCTTCGCGCGGCGGTTCGTCGAAACTGAAGAACTCCGCCAACGACATCGGGATGCCTTCCAGCAGCTTTTTCAACGAGCTCACCGATGGGCTGACGCGGTTCTGCTCGATCTGTGAAATCGTCGAGTTGGTCAGGCCGCTGCGCCTGGCCAGCTCCCGTTGCGAGAGCTTGGTGCGTTCACGTACCAGTTTGAGTCGTGTCCCCGTGTCCATAGCCGCCTTGATGTCAAAAATAATGGGCGACGCATTAAAACACATTCCGTCGCCGAACCCGCCTACTGGCGTGCAGGCACCGGCCACAAGGCGATCAACAGCAGCAGCAAGGCGGCCATCAGGTACGGCAGGCGCGGGTCCAGGGCGTAGATCAGGGTGCCGGCCAGCGGCCCGATCACCGTGCCCAGGGCCTGTGCCGCGCCCACAGAGCCTGCGGTCGCGCCCTGTTCACCGGCATCCACCGCGTTCGCCGCCAGCGCCTGGAACGCCGGGAACACCCAGCCCATGCCGGCCGCAGCGACGAAGTAGCACGCCCACAGCATGCCCACGCTGTCGGCCAGGGCGCCGCTGGCAAAACCCAGCGCACTGATGCAGCCGCCCACGCGGATCATGCGCAGCGGCGGCCATTGCAGCTTGCTCACCAGCACCTGCGAGAAGATCAGCGCCGCACCCACCATGGTCAGGGCAATGCCCGCCGCCTGGGCGGCATCGGCAGGCGCCAGGCCCAGGCGGTCAAGGGCAAAGAAGCCTACGGTGATCTGCGCCAGCGACACGCACAGCATCGCCACGAAGGCCACCGTGAGCGGGCGAAGCAGGCGCGGGTCGGTCAGGCTGACGGGGCGGGGCGGTTGCCTCAGGTGCAGCTCCTGACCCTTGAGCTTGAACTGCAGTACCAGCAATGCCAGCAGTGGCAGCACCGACATCGCATAGAACGGCAGGCTCAGGCTGTGGCGCGCCAGCAGCGCGGCCAGTGCCGGGCCCATCACCAGGCCCACGGCGTTCGCCGCACCCAGCGAGGCCATGGCGCGGGCGCGCTGTTGCGGTTGCATGTTGTCGGCAATCAGCGCGGCGCAGCCGACCGGCAGGGCGGCATAGAACGCACCGATCAGGCCGCGGCCGATCACCAGTGCGGCAAAGGCCAGGGAGGTGGCCGGCAGGTAGCGCAGCGCGCCATCGATGAACAGGCACAGGGCCCAATAGGCCAGGGTGAACCCCGCGGTGCCCACCAGCAGCACCCGGCGGCGACCGAAGCGGTCGCTGGCCCGGCCCCAGGGGCGCGCCAGCAGCATCCACACCACCCCGGCTACCGTGACCGCCGCCCCCGCCTGCCAGGCTGCCAGGCCCAGCACCCGGGCGATGGGGCCGATCAGGGCGACGAAGGCCATCATCGCCATGGTGCAGGCCATGTTGACCACCATCAGCGGACGCAGGTCGAAGGCGGGGGTTTTGAGCAGCGGGGGTTGCTGGGCGGTGTTCATGGCTATCCAAGGCAGAGGAGCAAGGCGGCCATTGTGCCGCAGCTGTCCCCAAGGCTAAAGCCTGTAAACGATAGTAATAATCATTTAATTGACTTCAGCCTTGTTGCTGTGGGTTAGAAGTCGCCTTGCAGCGTCACCATCAGGTTGCGCGGCTCGCCATAGAAGTTGCCCCAGCCAGCGGCGCCGACGCTGCTGTAGTAGTGCTTGTCGAACAGGTTGTTGCCGTTGAGGGCCAGGCTCCAGTTGTCATCCAGGCGATAGCCGATGCGGGCGCTCCACAGGGCGTAGCCGGGCTGCACCATCTTGGTGTTGCGGTCCACGAAGTGGTTGGCACTCTGCGCGCTGACCCCGCCGCCCACGCTCCAGCGCTGCAGGGCGCCGTCCAGGTCGTAGTTGGTCCACACCCGCGCCATGTGCCTGGGCACGTAGCTGGCGGTGAAGGTGGCGTCCTGGCGGGTGTCGTCGATGCGCTTGAGGTATTCGACCTGGGTGTAGGTGTAGCCGGCCAGCATCTGCAGGCGCTCGATCAGTTCACCGCTCAGCTCGGCTTCGAAGCCCTGGGCGCGCACCTTGCCGCTGTCGGTGTAGCAGAAACCGTCGGACGACCCGCCGCATACCGTGTTGTAGTCAGCCTCGGCGCGACCCTGCTCGGTGTTGCGGAACAGGTTGAAGGCGCCATTGAGGCGACCCTGGTACCACTCGGCCTTGACCCCCACCTCATAGCTGGCACCGGTCTTGGGCTTGAGCGAGCTGCCGTCGGCCTTGGTGTAGGTGCTTTGCGGCTGGAAGATGTCGGCGTAGCTGGCGTACACCGACCAGGTGTCGTCCAGGTCGTAGATCAACGCGGCGAACGGCGTCACCTGGCCGTTCTCCTGGCTGCGGTTGCGCTGCCAGTAGTCCCAGGCCTGGGTGTAGCTGTCGCTGCTGTTGCGGTACCAGCTGACGCGGCTGCCGAGTACGGCGGTGAGGGGCTCGGCCAGCTTCAGGCGCAGGGTGGCGTAGGTGCCGAACTGACGGGTGTCGGAGGTCACCGGAATCGGCCCGCCGCGGTAGGACTCCTTCTCGTAGACCGAGTCACCCGGCTTGGGGATGTGCGGGTTGGGGTTGAACGGGTTCTGGGTGACGCCGTACAGCTCGGTCAGGTTGATCAGTTCGTAGCGGTCGCGGCCCTTGGAGCGGCTGGCGTTGGCGCCGACGATGATCTCGTGCTCCAGGCCCCAGGCCTGGAAATGGCCGTCCAGGTTGGCGTCGAAGCCGTAGTCGTCCTGGTCGTAGTCGAACAGCCCGGAGTACAGCTTCGAGGCGCCCTGGGTACTGCCCACCGGCACGGTGCCTTCGCCCATGGCGTATTGCATGTTCTGGTCGTTGTGGGTGTACATCGAGGCGACCTTGAGCGCCCAGTCTGCGTTGAAACGGTGGGTGAGGTCGGCGAACAGGCTGGTTCGCTCGCTGTCCCAGTGGTTCCACGACGCGCCCAGGCAGGTGGAGCGCGACAGCTTCAGGTCGCTGCCGTCGCTGTAGCGCGGCAGGCCCTGCCAGCAGGGCTTGGCGTCGAGCTTTTCGTAGGCCAGGCCCAGGCCCAGGGTGGTGTCCTCGTTCAGGTCGTAGTCCAGTGCGCCGTACACCACCTGGTCTTCGCGCTCGCCGATGTCGTAGAAGTACTTGCGGTCCTGCTGGGCCACCACGGCGCGCCCGCGCAGGGTGCCGGCGTCGTTGAGCGGGCCGCCGGTGTCGACCTGGGCGCGGTAGTTGTCCCAGGTGCCGGCCGACAGCGTGACGTGGGTGGCGGCCTTGTCCTGGCCGCGCTTGCGAATGAAGTTGACCCCGCCGGCCGAGCTGCCGGCGCCTTTCATCATGCCGGCGGCGCCGCGCATGATCTCGACGCGGTCGTAATAGGCCATGTCGCTGGAGAAGCTGTTGGCCTGCACGTAGTTGCCGCCCACATCCAGCGGCACGCCGTCGTACTGGTACTGGCCGGCGATCATGAAGCCGCGCGAGTAGAAGTACTTGCCGCCCATGGGCGAGTCGTGAACGGTGATGCCGGGGGTTTTCTCCATCACCTGTTCGAGGCTGGTGAGGTTCTGTTCGTCCATCATCTTGCGCGTGATGACCGTGACCGACTGCGGGGTTTCGCGCAGCGAATGCTGACCCTTGCCGATGCTGACGCTGCGCACGGTGTAGCTGTCGGTGCTGTCGCCGGTGCTGCTGGTGCGGGTGCCGTCGACGTTGGTGGCGCCCAGTTCCAGGGCGCCGTTGCTGCTGGGGGCCGGGCGCAGCGAGTAGCTGCCGTCGCCTTGTGGGAAGGCTTGCAGCCCGCTGCCGGCCAGGATGCGGCCGAGGCCGTCGAGGGTGGCGTACTGGCCTTGCAGGCCGGGGCTCTGCTTGCCGCGGGTGAGGGCGGCGTCGTAGGACAGGTTGAGGCTGCTGGCGGCGGCGAAGGCGCCGAGCACGCTGGCCAGCGAACCGGCCGGAATGTTGTAGGCCGTGCGGCTGCTGCTGACTTCATCGGCCATCGCCGAGGGGGCTGGCAGCACGCTGGCGGCCATGGCGGCGGCCAGCAGGTGGGCGGGGAGCAGGCGGGGGGAACGGGGTGACATGGGGGCCTCGTCGGATGCAGAAGGGATGCGCGAAAGGGGGTGTTTCAGACAAGGCGGATGAGAATGAGAAAAGGTACCGCGGGGGAGGAATTTTTTTTGCTGCATCAAACACTGCGCTGTGCAGGTCAAGAGCCGGCCAGACAAGGCCGGCGCCTACATCACCCGCACCCAGTACCGACCATGCCGCTCGATTCGCAAATCGAACGAGCGCGCCAGCGCCGACAGCGCCGCATCACTGTCGGTCAACGAGAAGTTGCCCGACACACGCTGCTCTGCCAGCTGCGGCGCATAGGTCAGCAACCCCGGCCGGTACCGCCCCAGCTCGTCGAGCAGATCACCCAGCCGCCAGTTCTCCACCACCAGTTGCCCCAGGCTCCACGCCGCCTGGGCCGCCGACGCCAGCTGCGGGCTATCCACCCACTGATCACTGAACCCGCACGCCTGCCCACTCTCCAGTCGCTGCGCCTCCCCCAGCAAGGGGCTGACCCGCACCGCATGCTCGAACACCTCGACCTCGCTGCGCCCGGCCTGCTGCGCCACGCTGAAGCGCGTGCCCAGCGCCTGCACCACGCCCTGCGCGGTCTGCACCCGCAACGGTCGCTGCTGCACATCCTTGCCACTGGTAAGCAGGATCCGCCCGCGCACCAGCTGAATCAGCCGTTGCCGGCTGTCGAAGCGGATGTTCACCGCCGACGCCGTATCGAGCACCAACTGGCTACCGTCGGCCAGGGTGACGCTGCGAATTTCACCCGTGCCACTGTGCACGTCCGCCAGCAACGCCTGCGCCGGAGTACTGCGGTAGCTGGCCCAGCCACCCAGCCCCAGCCCGGTCGCCAGCAGCAGCCCCTTGACCACGCCGCGGCGGGTCAGGCCCTGGGCTTCGGCACGCTTGAAGGCATCGAACGCCAGCCCACCCGGCACACTGGCCAGTTGCCCATGCAACTGCTCGACCCGGGCCCAGGCCCAGCCGTTCTGCGGGGCACTGTCCAACCATGCCCGCCAGGCCCGTTCCAGGCCGGGGCTGGCATCGCCGGCCATGCGCTGCACATGCCAGCGGGCGGCTTCCTTGAGCGCCTGGCGCTGCGCTTCGCGGTCGTTGCTCATGGCTGCTCGTCGAAGGCGAGCAGCAGGCAGCGCTCGGTGGTCTTGTACATGTACTTCTTCACCGAACTGAGCGAAACGCCCAGCGCCGTGGCGATTTCGCCATAGGTCATGCCCAGCCAGTTGGCCATCAGGAACGCCTGGCGCGCCTTGGCGCCGCACCCGGCCAGCAGGCGGTCAACTTCGCGCAGGGTCTCGAGAATCAGCAGGCGCTCTTCCAGCGAGATCTCCTCGTACACCGGCTGGGCGGCCAGGGCTTGGAGGTAGGCCTGTTCGAGCTTCTGGCGCCGGAAGTGGTCGATCATCACCCGCCGCGCCACGGTCGCCAGGTAGCTGCGCGGCTCGCGCAGCAGGCGCACCAGCTCCAGCGACTCGGACGAGGCGAGGATGCGCACGAAGGTGTCCTGCATCAGGTCGGCGGCGCGCTGCGGGCAGCTCAGGCGCCGGCGCAGCCAATGCTGCAACCACAGGTGATGGTGCTGGTAGAGCTGGCCGACTTCGGCGTTGGCGGGTGAGGTGGGGGCGCTCATCCTGGCGACTTCCGGGGAAAAAGGATGCAGATGATAAGCATTCCCAAGAATGTTAGGAAGAGGGCAGGTGAAATAGCGCTGGGCGCATCGCGGGTCAAGCCCGCTCCCACGGGGTCTGCACCGTCCTGCAAGGCAGCGGTGTGGCTGTGGGAGCGGGCTTGCCCCGCGAAAGGGCCGCCACGCGGCCCCTCGGCGATTACCACAACGCCAGCGTATACCCCACGATCAAGCGGTTCTCGTCGATATCGCTGGTCAACCCGCCACTGGAACGGAACGTCGCATTGCGCAATCGCACGCTCACGTTCTTCAGCGGCCCGCTCTGCACCACATAGGCGATGTCGGTATCGCGCTCCCATTCCTTGCCGCCGCTCACCGTCGCGGTCTGGATATGGTTGCCATTCACATAGCGGGTCATGAAGCTCAGCCCCGGCAGCCCCAGCGCGGCGAAGTTGTAGTCGTAGCGCGCCTGCCACGCATCGGTTTCGGCTTTGGTGAACACATTCACCGTCACCAGGTTGACCGAGTACGGGTCCAGCCCCGGGTAGGCGAAGTCGCCGTCCCCCGAGAGGTTCTGGTAGCCCAGGCCGAATTTGTGCGCGCCCACGCCCAGGGTCAGCATGCCGTTGAAGAAGCGGTTGTCGATGCGCCCGCCGTCCACCCGCGCAGCGGAACGCAGGTTGGCGTTGCCTTGTTCGCGGGTGTCGAAGTAGCGCAGGTCGCTGCGCAGGCTCACGCCTTCGGCCAGCGACAGGTCATGCACCAGCCCGGCGTACTGCTGGCGGTAGAGGTCGTGCATCTGCGCGTAGTAGTAGCTCAGCGCCAGGTTGGGGCGCAGCGCGTAGGTGCCGCCTGCCAGGTCCAGGTGGCTGCTCTGGACACCGGCATAGCTCATCTGGTCGTTGCTCGAGGAGTCGCGCAGGTTCTGTTTTTCCAGGCGGCCCACGTTCAGGGTCAGGCCGTCGATGTCCTGCGAGGTCAGCAGGCTGCCGTTGTAGGTCGAGGGCAGCAGGCGCACGTCGTTGATCGAGGCAACCGGCAAGGTGGGCTGCAAGGTGCCGAGCTTGAGCACGCTCTTGCCCAGGCGCAGCTTGGCGGTCAGGCCCAGTTCGCTGTAGTCGTGCGCCGGCTCCTGGCTGGCGCCGAACGGCAGCAGGCCGGTGCCCCGGTGCGCCTTGCTGGAGTCGAGCTTCAGGCCCAGCTCGCCCAGCGCATCCAGGCCAACGCCCAGGGTGCCTTCGGTGTAACCCGATTCCATGCGCAGGATGAAGCCCTGGGCCCACTCCCGCGCCTGGCTCTGGGGCGCGGCGTGCTGGCGAAAGTCGCGGCTGAAATAGAAGTTGCGGGCCTCCAGGCTGGCCTTGCTGTCCTGGATGAAATCGGCCTGCACAAGCAACGGCGCAAGCGCGGCGCACAGGCCGGCGCTGGCCGTCAGGGGACGGCGGGAAAACGACATGCAATCTACCTTTTGTTGTTGTTCTGGCGGCGGCCGCTGCTGCGGTGCGGGCATATAATTAACATATTATCTTTTTGCCCCGAAAGCCTTTGCAGGCTTGCGAGCGAAAAAAGTTAACGTGTTAACGTTATGCCCGTTGCCAGGTAGGTTGCCTGTTGCTGCGCCGCCGCGCTCAGCGCCCCGGCCACATGCTGCGCAACACGCCATCGCGGCGGACAAAACCGTGCACCAGTGCGGCGGCGATATGCACCAGCACGGTGGCAAACAGCAGGTACGCCAGCCAGCCGTGCAGGGCGCGCAGCAGGGCGTAAAGGCGCAGGTCGTGGGGCGCAATGGCCGGCAGTTGCCACGGCAGCGGGTAGCCACCGGCCGATTGCATGCCCCAGCCGATCAGCGGCATGCCCAGCATCAACCCGTACAGCAGCAGGTGCGAAGCCTTGGCGGCCCACTGCTGCAGGCGTGGCAGGTCGCTGGGCAGGGGCGGGGTGGCGTAACGCAGGCGTGTGGCGATGCGCAGCACCACCAGCACCAGCAGGGCCAGGCCGATGGCCTTGTGCAGGCTGACCAGCCATGGGTGGCGGGGCGAGAGGTCGGCGACCATGCTCACGCCGACAAACAGCATCGCCAGGATCAACACGGCCATCAGCCAGTGCAGCAGGCGCGCCAACGGGTGGAAGCGGGTAGACGGGTGCAGGTTCATGGGTGGGCCCCCAGGGCGGTTTCGCGGCTGCGCCGGTTGAAGGATTCGGCATAGGCGGCCGAGCGGGCGGCCAGGATCGGGTCGGCCGAGGCCTGGATGCCGTCGGGCAGTATCAGCGGGTCGAAGTTCAGGTCACGGCATTCGCCCTGCTCGGGCGCATCGACGTGGTCGATCACCAGGGTGCCGGCATCGACCTGCTGGCGGGTGACGGGCCAGGGGCGCGCGGGGTCGTCCACCGGGTCGTCGGCGCCGGCCAGGGTCAGGCGCAGGGTCCAGCGCAGCGGGCCCTTGGCCAGGCGTTGCTGCAGGTCGTGCTGAAGGAAGTTCCTGTCGTCGACCTGGGCTGGCAACGGGGCGAAGTCGCTGTGCGGCTGCAGGCTCCAGCGCACGTACTGCACCTTGCCCGCCGCATCCACCAGGCGAAACGCGTTGATGCTGTTGAAGGCCGAGCTGGCAAAGCTGTCGGAGGGCTTGTAGTCCCTGGCCCACTGGCGGAAGGCGGCGCTTTCGGGATGCCTGGCGAAAAACGCCTGCAGGGCCGCCGGGTCCGGCTTGCCGGTGGCCGGGTCGGGCGTCGAGGCCAGCACCTGTTCGTAGAACCCTGCGGCATCGCTGACGGCCAGCACTGGCGGGGTGTTCATGCCGGTACGCCAGCGCTGACCGTCGTCGCTGCTGAACTGCAGCGCCAGGCTGCGGGTGGCGACACTGGCGTCGGCGCTGAACGGGTTGGCGCCGCCGATGGCGAAACGTCCGATCACCGGCACTCTGGATTGGCTGAACACCCGGGCCCGCGACCAGCTGGCAGCCTGGCCGCTGCTGTCGAAATAGCCGCTCACGCACAGGCCCTTGGCGTGGTTCTTTCGATAGCCGGGGTAGTGCCCGGCCTGGGCCTCGAAGGTGTCGATGATACGTTGCGGGGTCAGGCGCTGCGGGCCGATCCAGCCGGCAGCGTAGGCAAAGCTTGCGCCCAGGGCGGCGATACCCAGGCCGATGACGGCCAGGCGCAGGGTGCGGGCGCGACCGTTTAACGGAGTGCTCATGGCGGCGATCCGGTCAGTGAATGAGCCGGTACGACGCACCGCACCAGGTTTTATTCCACGCCGGCGGGAATAAATTTCGGCGGCGAGCGTCTGCCTCGTACACTGACTGCCAGCCGCCCAGAACCCCGACCATGAACGATCTTGATGACGACCAGTTGCGCGACATGCTCCAGCGCCTGCGCCGCTTTGCCTTGTGGCTGACCCGCGAGGCCAGCAGCGCCGACGACTTGGTGCAGGCCACGGTGGAGCGAGCCCTGAGCCGGCGCGGCCAGCAGCGTGGCGATGACAGCCTGCGCGCCTGGCTGTTCGCGATCCTGTACCGGCTGTTCATCGACGCCAAGCGCCGCGAGCGCCGGCATGCCCGCTGGCTGGCGTGGTTCGGGCGCGACGAGGCGCTGGGCAGTAGCACCGAGGATATCGTGCTCGCCGAGTCGGGCCTGGCCGCATTCGCGCGCCTGCCCACCGAGCAACGGGCGCTGTTGCTGCTGGTGACTGTCGAGGGCCTGAGCTACAAGGAGGCCGCACAGGCCCTGGACGTGCCCATCGGCACGGTGATGTCGCGCCTGTCACGGGCGCGTGCGGCAATGCGAGAACTGGCCGAGGGCAATACGCCGCCCCCGGCATTGCGGAGGTTGAAATGAGCCGGCTGATCCCGTCCGAAGACGAGTTGCACGCCTATGTCGACGAACGCCTCGAGACGGCGCGCCGCCGCGAGGTGGAACTGTACCTGGCAGCCCACCCCGAGCAGGCGGCGCGGGTCGAGGGCTGGCGCGCCGATGCACGCCTGCTGCGCACCGCCCTGGCCGGGCTGGCCGAGCAGCCCGCGAACCCGCGGCTCGACCCGGCAGCCGTGCGCCGCGCCGTGCGCCAGCGCCATCGCCGCCAATGGGCCAGCGCGGCGATGCTGCTGGTGGCACTGGGCATCGGTGGCCTGGGCGGCTGGCAGGCGCGCGAGTCGAGCCTGCAGGCGGGCCTTGCACCGATGGCCGATGCCGTGCAGGCGCACCGCCTGTTTGCCCAGTCGGGCACATTGGACCTGAACGTGCAGCGGCCGGGGCAATTGCAGGCCTGGCTGGGCGAGCACTTTGCCCAGGCAGGGCAGTTGCCGGACCTCTCGGCCTATGGCTTCACGCCGGTGGGCGCGCGGTTGCTCAGCAACGAGCAGGGGCCGGCGGCGCTGCTGCTGTTCCAGGATGCCAGCGGCGAGCGGGTCAGCCTGTTCCTGCGCTCGCCCGGCGAGCACTATGCGCGCATGCCCAGTGGCGAGCGGGTGGACGGCGAGTTGCAGGCCCGCTACTGGTCGCAGGGCGCCTACAACTACGCGCTGGTCAGCCCGGCAGCAGAGCCGCGTGCCGCGCAGTTGCGCCAGGCACTGGGGATTGCCCTGTAGCCGGTGCGAAAAGGTCCATGAAGTGGCGTGCCTGCGGGGTGCTCTGCTCCCCCGGGCACACCATGTACAGGCCCAGCGGCGGGGTGTCGTGCAGGGCACAGAAGTGCACGCCGTCCTGACGGTTGGCCCGCGCCGCCGCCTGCGGCACCAGGGCCACGCCGAACCCGCAGCCCACCAGGCTGACCAGTGTCTGCATCTGCGCCGCCTGCTGGCTGATGCGCGGGGTGAAGCCGGCGCGTTCGCACAGGCTCAGCATCTGCTGGTGAAAGCCGCTGCCCAGGGCCGGCGGGGTGAACACGAAATCTTCGTCTGCGGCCTCGCCCAGGTGCACCGGGCCACCGTGGGCCAGTCGGTGCCCGGCAGGCACCGCCAGCAGCAGCGGCTCGTCGAGGATCAGCCGGCTGTGCAGGCGCTCGCTCAGCCCCGGCAACTGGCGCATGAAGGCCACGTCCAGTTCACCACCCAGCACGCCCTCGGCCAGTTGCGCCGAGGGTTGCTGCTGCAGGCTCAGGCGCACCTTGGGCCACTGCGCGCGAAACCGGCGCAGGGCCTCGAGCAGGGGCGGGTAGCCGGCCAGTGCCAGGCTGCCGATGCGCAGGTGCCCGCTGACCCCGTCGGCCACCTCGCGGGCGTGTTCGGCGCCCTGGTCCAGCAGGCTCAGGGTGGCGCGCGCGGTCTCGACGAAGGCCTGGCCGGCGCCGGTCAGGCACACCCCGCGCGAGTGACGTACCAGCAGCGTGCAACCGAGCTTCTGTTCCAGCCGCGCAATCGCCTGGCTCAGCGGTGGCTGGGCCATGTGCAGGCGTTCGGCGGCGCGGTGGATGTGCAGTTCTTCGGCAACGACGATGAACTGGCGTAACAGGCGGGTCTCGATCATGGCGGCGTCCCTGGCGCGGTGTGATATCTGACGGGTATCGGAACCGGCCTTCGATAATATTCAACTTTGCGCGGCGCGCTCGATAGGCTCGACGACTTTACAGGAGAGCGCCCATGAACTTCACCCATCGCACCTTTCTCGTCACCGGCGCCGCCCGCGGCCTGGGGCTTGCCTACGCCAGGGCCCTGGCCGAACGTGGCGCGCGGGTGGTCATTACCGACCGCGGCGCCGACCGCGCCGGCTGCGGCACCGACCCCGGCCCGGTCGAACGGGCGGCCCAGGCCCTGCAGGCGGCGGGGCACCAGGTACTCGGGCACTGCGCCGAGCTGGCCGATGAAGCGGCCTGTGAGGCGCTGGTGGCACGCACTGTGGAGCAGTTCGGCGGCCTCGACGGGGTGATCCACAACGCCGGCTGGGTGGGGTACCAGCCGATCGAGCAGGTGGATGCAGGCTTTGTCGAGCGCGCCCTGGCGATCAACGTGCAGGCGCCCTTGTGGCTGTGCAAGCACGCCTGGCCGCACCTGAAGGCCAGCGCCGCGCCGCGTGTGGTACTGACGACCTCCGACCGGGCCATGTATGCGTGCTACGCGCAGACCGGGCTGGCGGCCTATGCCGCCGGCAAGATGGCGCAGCTAGGCATCATGAATGCCTTGAGCGAAGAGGGCGCCGCACACGGCATTCTGGTAAACGCGGTTTCGCCGGTGGCGCGCACGCGCATGTGGGGCGAGGAGGGCGAGCCGGATGACCTCAAGCCCGAGTGGGTGGTGCCGGGGGTGGTGTACCTGGTGTCGGACGCGTGCCAGGTGACGGGGCAGGTGCTGCGCGCCAGCAACGGGCAGTTCGTGGCCACGCGCTTCGAGGAGCAGGCGGGGGTCACCTACCCGAGGGATCTGCGCGGGGTCGAGGCGCAGCAGCCCGAGCAGGTGGCGCAGTGCTGGGCGGCGCACGGAATCTGAGGCATCGCCGGGGGATCGCGCCTACTCTTTCAGGCAGACCGTTTGCCATTGCGACCGGCCACCTGATAAAACCTGTATGCAGCATTGCGTCAGGCGTTAATACCCCGATGCCACAGCCGTTCGCTGGCGTCGTACATATGGAATCCAGAATGACCCCAAGACACGTAATCAACGCATCTGTCAGCCCCAAAGGCAGCCTGGAGACACTCTCCCAACGTGAAGTGCAGCAACTGAGCGAAGCCGGTTCCGGCAGCATCTACACCCTGTTCCGCCAGTGCGCCCTGGCCATCCTCAATACCGGCGCCCACGTCGACAACGCCAAGACCATTCTCGACGCCTACAAGGACTTCGAAGTCCGTATCCACCAGCAGGACCGCGGCGTGCGCCTTGAGCTGCTGAACGCGCCGGCCGACGCCTTCGTCGATGGCGAAATGATCGCCAGCACCCGCGAAATGCTGTTCAGCGCCCTGCGCGACATCGTCTACACCGAAAGCGAACTGGACCGCATGGGCATCGACCTGGAAAGCTCCCAGGGCATCACCGACTACGTCTTCCAGCTGCTGCGCAACGCGCGCACCCTGCGCCCGGGCGTGGAGCCGAAGATGGTGGTGTGCTGGGGCGGCCACTCGATCAGCACCGAGGAATACCAGTACACCAAGAAGGTCGGCCACGAGCTGGGCCTGCGCAAGCTGGACATCTGCACCGGCTGCGGGCCGGGCGTGATGAAGGGGCCGATGAAGGGCGCCACCATCGCCCACGCCAAGCAGCGCATGAGCATCGGCCGCTACCTGGGCCTGACCGAGCCGGGCATCATCGCCGCCGAGGCGCCGAACCCGATCGTCAACGAGCTGGTGATTCTGCCGGACATCGAAAAGCGCCTGGAAGCCTTCGTGCGCGTGGGCCACGGCATCATCATCTTCCCTGGTGGCGCAGGCACGGCCGAGGAGTTCCTGTACCTGCTGGGCATCCTGATGCACCCGGAAAACCGCGACCTGCCGTTCCCGGTGATCCTCACCGGCCCGCGCAGCGCCGAGGCGTACCTGCAGCAGCTGCATGATTTTGTCGGCGCCACCCTGGGCGAGGCGGCCCATGCGCTGTACGAGATCATCATCGACGACCCGGCCCAGGTGGCGCGGCAGATGACCGAGGGGCTCAGGCAGGTCAAGCAGTTCCGCCGCGAGCGCAACGATGCGTTCCACTTCAACTGGATGCTGAAGATCGAAGAGGGCTTCCAGCGCCCGTTCGACCCGACCCACGCCAACATGGCCAGCCTGCAGCTGAGCCGCGACTTGCCGGCACACGAGCTGGCGGCGAACCTGCGCCGGGCGTTCTCCGGGATCGTGGCGGGCAACGTGAAGGACAAGGGCATTCGCCTGATCGAGGAGCATGGGCCGTACGAGATCCATGGCGATACCGCGATCATGCAGCCACTGGACAAGCTGTTGCAGGCGTTCGTGGAGCAGCATCGGATGAAGCTGCCGGGTGGGGCGGCGTATGAGCCGTGCTACCGCGTGGTGAGTTAAGGCCTATCGCGGGTCAAGCCCGCTCCCACAGGTGGCAGATGATCCTGTGGGAGCGGGCTTGACCCGCGATCGCCGGCGACGCGGTGTTCAATTCTGCTGCAAACGCCTGAGCACCAACCCGGTCAGCTCATCGATCATCGGCCGGAACGCTTCGGCCGTGCAGTGCTGCCCGAGCATCACGGTGCGTGTGGTGAGGTGCGAGAACAGCGCATCGAACAGCACGTGCGGCAGTTCCGACAGCGATGCATCCGCGGCCACTGCCCCTTGCCCGCGCTGGCCTTCGAGCAAGCGCAGAATCAGCGAATGCCACACCTGCGGGCCATGCTCGTACCAGGTCTGGCCCACTTCGGGCACATGCGCCGTGCCATTGACCACCAGGCGGTAGAACGCCACGTGCCGCGGGCTGGTGACCACCGCCACCAACTGGTCGAGGATCAGCCGCAGCCCCTCGGCCAGCCCCACGGTGCTGGTGTCCAGCTGGCGCAGGTCGATGATGAAGTCGTCGCACAGGTACTCCACCACCGCCACCAGCAGCTCGTTCTTGCTGCCGAAGTAGCGGTAGATGGTGGCCTTGGAACCGCCTGCCGCGGCGACGATGGCGTCCATGCTGACGCCATCGTAACCGTGCTCCAGAAACAGCTCGCTGGCGGTCACCAGCAGGTTGCGCCTGCGCTCCACACTTCGGCTCGTAGGGGAAGTCGGGGCACGGTGCAACGGGGTCATGGGCGCTACTCTTTGTCAGGGAGCGCGTACGCTATCACGTAATCCCCGCGATCTGGAGACTGGCGCGCACCGCCGGCCACCACCACCACGTACTGACGGCCCGAGCGCGGCGACACGTAGCTCATCGGCGTGGCCTGGCCGCCGACTGGCAGGCGACCCTTCCACACTTCCTCGCCCGTGGCGATGTCCAGTGCCCGCAGGTAGTAGTCCTGGGTACCGGCATAGAACACCAGCCCGGCACCGGTGCTCACGCCGCCGCCCAGGGTGGGCATGCCCAGCGGGATCGGCAGGTTGGCACGCACGCCATTGATCACCGCGTCCTGCACCGTACCGGCCGGACGTTCCCAGACCTGCTTGCGGGTTTTCAGGTCGATGGCGGCGAACACGCCCCATGGCGGGCTCTGGCAGGGGATGCCCAGTGGCGAGTTGAAGGCCTTGTGGTCGATCACGAACGGCGTGCCGTCCATCGGGTAGGTACTGCCCACGCCGTGCCCGGACTTGAGGTGCGACAGGTCGACGTTTTCACGCTTGACCAGCTTGACCACCTGCGGGATGCGGATGTCGTTGAGGAACAGGTAGCCGTTGCGCTCGTCGATGGCCGCGCCGCCCCAGTTGAAGCCACCGTAGTAGCCCGGGTAGATCAGGGTGTCGCGGGTGCTCGGTGCGGTGAACTCACCCTCGTAGTTGAGCTCGCGGAAGTTGATGCGGCACATCAGCTGGTCGAAGAAGGTCGCGCCCCACATGTCCTGTTCGGTCAGCGGTTCGGCGCCCAGCGCCGGCATGCCTACCGAGTAGGGTTGGGTCTTGGCTACCCAGTCGCCTTCGGCATGGGCCTGGGGCACGGGTTTTTCGACCACGTCGGCAATCGGCTTGCCGGTGCGACGGTCGAGCAGGAAGATCTGCCCGCGCTTGGTCAGCTGGATCAGCGCGGGGATTTTGCCGCCCTTGCCGTCCGGCACGTCGTACAGCGCCGGCTGGGCAGCCACGTCGTAGTCCCAGATGTCGTGGTGCACGGTCTGGAAGGTCCAGCGCTCGCGGCCGGTGGCCATGTCCAGGGCAACCACGGCAGACGAGTATTTCTCGGTCAGCGCCGGGCGATCGCCACCCCAGAAATCGGGCTGCTGGTTGCCGGTAGGCAGGTAGACCAGGCCCAGTTCGTCATCGAACGCCGGGGTAGACCACATGTTCGGCGTGCTGCGGGTATAGGTTTCGCCCTCCGGTGGCAGCTTGGTGATGGCCGGGTTGCCCAGGTCCCACGCCCACACCAGTTCGCCGGTGTCGGCGCTGAAGGCACGCACCACGCCTGACGGTTCGTCGGTGGAGCGGCCATCGAAGACCCAGCCGCCGAGGATGATCAGGTTGCGTGCCACGGTGGGCGCGGAGGTGTAGGCGTAGTACGGCACGCCTTCATCCACCAGGCCCAGGCCCTGGGTCAGGTCGACCGAGCCCTTGTCGCCGAAGTCTTCGCACGGCTTGCCGGTGTCGGCGTCGATCTCGATCAGCCGTGCATCCATGGTGACCTGCACGATGCGCTTGGCGCACACACCACCCGTGGCGCGTGGGGCGGGTGCCAGGTCAGCGAACTGGAACGGCTTCTGGACCTTGTCCGGCTCGTAGTAGCCAAGGCCGCGGCAGCGGTTCCAGGTCTTGTCGTTGGCGGGCTTGGAGTCGAAGGTCCAGCGCTCCTTGCCGGTGTCGGCATCCAGCGCGATGACCTTGCTCAACGGGGTGCAGGTGTACACCGTGTCGGCGATCTGGATCGGCGTGTTCTGCGACTCGGAGGCGCCTTCGGCGATCTCGCCGGTGCGGTAGGTCCAGGCCACCTGGAGCTTGTCGATGTTGCCCTTGTTGATCTGGTCCAGCGGCGTGAAGCGCGTGCCCTGCGGGCCGTTGCTGTAGTGCTGCCAGTCCTGGGGGGCGCCGGCCGTGGTGGCCGGGGTGTCGAGCACCGGTTGGGTGGTGGCGTGCATGACCCCGTGCGGCACGAAGGTCGAGGCGCCGCCGGCCACCAGGGCCAGCCCGAACAGGGCGGCGCACGCATGGCTGAGGCCACGTTGACGGCCGCCGCCCAGGTACGGATGCAACACCGCCGCCACCAGGCCGATCACCAGGAACGGCGCCAGGCGCGGCACCAGTGGCCAGAAGCGCAGGCCGACTTCCCACAGCGACCAGATGACGGTGGCGCCGAACACCAGCGCCATCAGGCCGGCGCCCAGCGGCTTGCGCCGGGCATAGAGCACACCGGCCAGCAGCATGCCCAGGCCGGCCAACAGGTAGTACCACGAGCCGCCGAGGGTGGCCAGGCGCACACCGCCGACCGCCAGGGCCAGGCCACTGAGGCCGAGCAGGGTACCGAAGATATAAAAGGCAAGGCGAGTTGAAGCAGGGGCAGGGGCCCCCGGGTTATCTGTGTTTTTCATTCCTGTTTGTCCATGACACGACCCCAGCTGCGCGGGCATGGGGGCGTGGATTCATGTTTAGTACTGTACGGTACAGTTTTATTTTGAACCTGTTCAGGCGGCAATGAAAGACAAAATGTCGCACCGGTGAAATTTTTTGTGACAATCATCGGGATCAGGATGAACAGCAAGGGGAGTGCAGGCATGGTGTTGCAGGTGGTGGCGAGTACGCCCAGGACGTTGGTGGTGATGCCGGATGCGGTGTTGGCGCCGTGGGTGAACCAGGCGTTGATCGACAGCTTTGTGCTGCACCAGCCGTTTTTGCCGTGGGCCAAGGCCGCACCGGCGTTGCAGGACACGCGCAACAACCTGCGCCAGGCGTTGCTGGACCACGCGCGGGTGGCGGCCGAGAAGCGTTACTTCATTCTCACGGCCGATCAGACCGCGGTGATTGGCTGTGCTGGCCTGTATCCGGACCCTGCGGGCGAGCATGCGCATGTGCTGGGGTACTGGGCCAACGTCGGGTACAGCGGGCAGGGGTTGATGAGCGAAGGCATCGGCGCGCTGCTGGCGGCGCAGGATTTCGGCACCTTGCGCCTGACCGCGGCGTCGGTGAACGGCGCCAGCCATGGGCTGGCCAGGGCGCTTGGGTTCGAGGTGGTGCGGGTGGTGGAGGGTGTGCGCGATACACCGTGGCATGGGGTGCATGACACCTGGATATTCGAGCGCAGGGTTGAGGGATGATTGAGGCGGGGCTGCCTTGCAGCCCATCGCGGGTCAAGCCCGCTCCCACAGGTATTGCGATGTTCCTGGGGCCGGCGCAGTACTTGTGGGAGCGGGCTTGACCCGCGATGCGGTCAGAAGGTGGCGCGCACGCTCAGGCGCAGGTTGCGCGGCTCGCCGTACCAGCCCTGGCTGTAGAAGCCGATCTGCTCGTAGTAACGCTTGTCGAACAGGTTGTCGACATGCGCACTGACACTCAGGTGGTCGTTGAGGGCGTAACGGCTCATCAGGCTGACCAGCGTGTAGCCGCCTTGCTCCAGGTCGGTGAAACCGCCCGGCATCGCCACGTCGCTGCGTGACACGCCACTGCGCCACGTCGCGCCTCCGCCCACGGTCAGCTTGTCCAGCACACCGCCCAGACGGTAGGTGGTGAACAGCTTGGCCTGGGTGCGCGGGTGGTTGGTGTTGATCGCCTTGTCGTCGGCATTGCGGGCAATGAAGTGGGTGTAGCTGGCCGACAGGTTCCACTGCTCGGTGAGCTGCCCGGCCAGCTCCAGGTCGAAGCCGTCGACCCGCGCCCCGGTGCCGGCCTTGTACGCCTGCTCATTGGGGCGCCCCTCCACGTTCACCCCCGGGATCGCTTCGGCCAGGCCCTCCTGCTGGGTGCGGTACACCGCCAGCGCTGCGTTCAGGCGACCGTCCAGGTAGCCGGCCTTGATGCCGGCCTCGTAGCTGTCACCGGTCACCGGGTCGAGGATGCTGCCGTCCGGCCCGCGCGCGTTCTGCTGGTTGAAGATGCTGGTGTAGCTGGTGTACAGGCTGTAGGTCGAGTTCAGGTCATACACCAGCCCCGCGTAGGGTGTCACTTCGTTGCGGTAGCGGTACTGGCGCAGGCTGCCGTAGTAGTCCTGGTCGATTTCCCAGTTGCTGACCCGTGCGCCGAGTATCAGGTGCAGCGGGTCGGCCAGCGACAGGCGCGTTACCGCGTAGCCGCCGTTCTGCCGGGTGTGGGTGGCATCGCCCGAGGCACGCACGTTGGCCCAGGCGGGCTCGGCAACGTGGTTGCTGTTCCAGTCCATGAAGTTGCCGGTATCCGGTACCGTGCCCAGCGGCCTGAACTGGTCGATGGTCAGGTCATCGTCGATGCTCATCGCACCGAACGCCAGCTCGTGGCTGCGGCCCAGCAGCTGGAACGGCCCGCTGGCGGTCAGGTGCCAGTCGTCACGGGTGCGTTCGCCCTCGTACTTGAGGAAGCTGGCCGACATGCCGCGCCCGGTTTCGCGGTCCGGGTAGCCGCCGCGGTACAGGTAGCGCATGCGGTAGTTGCCTTCGAAGCGGCTGTAGGCGGCGCGCAGCTTCCAGTCGTTTTCCAGCTGGTGCTCGAGGTCGACGAAGGCGGTGGTGGACTCGGTGCCGAAGTAGCCCCACTTGGTGTTGTTGGCCGCCGATCGGCCGAAGTCGGTACGCCCGCCGTCCTTGTAGAACAGCGGAAAGCCGCTGCCCATGCCGTCGGTTTCGTTCTTCTGGTACTCCAGGCTGGTGGTCAGCCGGGTGCGCGGGCCCAGTTCGCTGCTGACCACGCCGTACAAGGTGCGCGAGCCGTAGTCCAGGTAGCTGACGTGGCTGTCCTTCTGCGAATAGGCGGCCACCACCCGCGCGGCGATGCGCCCGTCCTCGGTCAGCGGGGCCGACACGTCCACATCACCCCGTCGCTCGTCCCAGCGCCCGATGCCCGCCGAGCCGCTGGCGGCGAACTCGGGCAGCGGGCGCTTGCGCACGAAGTTGACCGCCGCCGACGGGCTGCCGGCGCCGGTCAGCAGGCCGGTGGAGCCGCGCACGATCTCGACGCGATCATAGATGGCCGAGTCCATCTCGGTGGCGCCGAAGTTCCAGAAGCCGTTGATCGGCGAGGCCAGGCCGTCGAACTGGAAGTTGTCGATGGTGAAACCACGCGCCGAGAACGACAGGCGATTGCTGTCGTTGCGCACATGGGAAATGCCCGGCGCGCTGTCGAGAATCTGCGCGGTGTTGCTCAGGCCCTCGTCCTCGATCTGCTGGCGGGTCACCACGCTGACCGACTGCGGGGTTTCGCGGATCGACATCGGCAAGCCGATGGCGGTGGACATCGCGCCGGTGGTGTAGCTGGCGCTGCCTTCGGTGGTCTGCGGCCGGTACGCCTCGCCCTGTACGTCGGTGGCCTGCAGTGTCAGCACCGGCTTTTCGGCGGACTCCTCGGCACTGGCCATCAGGGAGACAAAGGCCCCGCCCAGCAGGGCGATACGCACGCTGCTGATCGGTCGGGTAGAGGGGGCAAGGCGGCGCTGCATGGGAATCGTTCTCCGCAGAGTATCGTTATCGTCTGCGTATTATTCACAGTTGCTTGCGGGGCCACGTTTGGCAGATGCCAGACTGCTTATGGGCGCTGCCAAAGCGTGCGTCGGGAGGGGAACTTCAGGCGGTCTCGCGGGGGGCGTGGCCAAAGCGCTGGCGAAACGCGGTGGCGAAATTGCTGGCGTGGCGGTAGCCGACATGGTGCGCGGCCTGCTGGATCTGCCAGCCCTGTTCGAGCAACTGGCGGGCCTGGTCGAGGCGCCGGTTGCGCAGGTAGCCGAACACCGTTTCGCCGTACAGCGCGCGGAACTTGCTGCGCAGTGAGCTGCTGCTCATGCAGGCCAGGCGCGCCAGTTCGGTGAGGTCGTGCTCGTCGCCGGGCTGCTGGTGCAGGTGCTCGCGCACCCGTTCGAGCATCAGCCGGTCGCGTGGGCACAGGCCCGGCGAAGGGCCCGGCAGGCTGTCGAAACTGGCCAGGCCGTGGCTGAGCAGTTGCAGGCTCAGGCCCTGGCACAACAGGTGCTGCAGGGTGCCTTGCCAGCGACCGGACAACATGTCTTCGATGCCCGCCAGCAGGTGCGCCGGCAGGGCCCAGCAACTCAGGGCCGAGCCGTGGCCGCGCAGGCGGGCCTCGATCAGCTCGGCCAAGGCCTCTTCGCCCACATCCTGCGGGCGGCGCAGCGACAGGTTGAGCCCGCGCAGGTGCGCGCCACCGCGGTGCAGTGCCGACATCGGCCGGCCATCGCCGCACAGCGCGGTGATGCAGGCGCCTGGTTGCAGGGGCTGGGTGCGGGTGTAGGTGATCGAGGCCTGACCCTGAAGTACCAGCGCGAGGGTCAGGTCGGGCATGTCCAGCGAATCGGCGCGGTAGGTGTGGAAGGCCTGCACGTCGGAGTTCACCAGGCTGAAGCCGGGGGCCAGGCGATGTTCGCTGATATGGCCCTGCATCAGGCACGGATCGTCCTCGCCGCCGTCGCCTTCGGGCAGGCTATAGTGCACGTCGTAGCGCTGGCCCAGGGCATGGAAGTCGCTCAGCAGGTAGCGGGTGGGCGCGGACAAGACAGGGCTCGGGTGTCGAAAAAAGGAAGGCGATAATAGCATTCATTCTCAAATGCAGGGTGGCTGGAGTGGGGCGGTGATGAGCGAAACATGTCAGGTGCGCCAAGCACTGGAAACGGATGCGCCGGCGATCAGCCGGGTGATTGTCCAGGCCTTGCGCACGAGCAACAGCAAGGATTATTCGCCGGCGGTGATTGCGCGGGTGGAGCAGAGTTTTTCCCCCGAGGCGCTGCTGGGGTTGATGGCGCGCCGGCAGGTGGTGGTGGCGCAGTTGGGCGGGCAGGTGGTGGGTACCGCGAGCCTGGAGGGGGACGTGGTGCGCACGGTGTTCGTGGCGCCGGACCGGCAGGGGCTGGGCATCGGTCGGGCCTTGATGCTGCATGTTGAAGAGCTGGCCGGTGCGACGGGGGTGCAGGCGCTGCGGGTACCGTCCTCGCTGACGGCGCAGGCGTTCTATGCGCGGTTGGGGTATGCGGTGGTGCGCGAGGTGGTGGAGGGGGAAGAGCGCACCATCGTGATGGCCAGGGCGCTGGGCAGGTGACACCGCGTCGGGGCATTCGCCGGCAAGGCAGGCTCCTACAGGCCGTGTAGGAGCCGGCCTTGCCGGCGAAGCAGACGCCTCAGAACTGCGGCGTGTACTTGACGCTGAACATCATGTTGCGCGGCTCGCCGTAGTTGTTGTTGCCGCCGAGCTGGTTGTAGCCCGAGGCAATGTAGTGTTTGTCGAACAGGTTGTTGGCGTTGACTGCCACGCTCACCTCAGGCGTCAGCTGATAGGCCAGGCGTGCATTCCACACCGTGTAACCGGGCACATCAAACGTGCTTTCGTAACCCAGTGTGTGGCTCTGGCTGCTGAAGCCCAGGCCCGCGCTTACGCGGCTCCAGTCGCCCGGCAAACGGTAGTCGCTCCATACCCGCAGCATGTGCTTGGGGGTCCACTGGTTGAAGACCTTGCCTTCGTTCTCCGGGTCCTTGATGTACGTGGTGGTGGTGTAGGTGTACCCGGCGAACAGCTGCAGGTCGGGCATCACTTCGCCACTGATTTCGGCTTCGAAACCCTGGCTGCGCACCTTGCCGGACGCTTTCGAACAATCGCCGGAGCCGCATTGCGCAGAGGCGTCGGTGATCGCTCGGTTGTTCTGGTCGTAGCGGAACACGGCGAACGAGGTGTTGACCCGGCCATCCATCAGTTCGCCCTTGAGGCCCACTTCGTAGTTGCTGCCGACAATCGGCTTCAGTACCGATTGTGCGGCATCGAGTTCGCTCTGCGGCTGGAACACGTCGGTGTAGCTGGCGTAGGCCGCCCATTCCTGGGTCAGGTCATAGATGATGCCGGCATAGGGGGTAACCACACCGGTTTCGGTCATGACGCTTGGGTCAGCGACCGTCACCGTGTTGCCCTGTGTGATGACTGAGGAGTAGCGGAAGTCGTACCAGCTCACGCGCGAGCCAAGCACTACGGTCAACGGCTCGGCCAGCTTGACCCGCCAACTGCCGTACAGGCCTTTCTGGCGCACGTCATATTCGCTTGCGGTGGCTCGGCCGCCGTCACGCATCAGGCTGTCGTAGCTGGGTTTGGGGCGGTCGTGGTCGATATCGAAGATATTGCCGCCGTTGATGAAGGTGCGCGCGAACACATCGTCGGTCTTGAGCTGGGAATAGTTGCCACCCAGGATGAGTTCCTGTTGCAGCCCCAGCGTCTCGAAATGGCCGTTGACGTAGGCGTCCAGCCCCACCTTGGTCGAGTCGAAGTCGGTGTACCAGTTGGCATACTGGACACCACTGCCGTCAGGATTCAGCCCTTGGCCGGTGGTTTGCACCCGCTGGTGCAGCGAGTCGTTGCTCTCGCTCATGTACACGGCGGCGGCATGCACCTTCCAGTCGTCGTTGAAGCGGTGGTCGAGGTCGGCAAACACCGTGGTCACGTCGATTTCGGAGTGGTTCCAGCGCGCGCCGGTATAGGTCGAGCGCGGCACGTCCACAGGGCGTCCGTCGGCATAGCGCGGCAGGCCACGCAGCATGGGCCGCGAGGTGTTGTCCGAGTAGCTCACGCCCACACCCACGGTGGTGTCCGGGCTCAGGTCGAAATCCAGCGCGCCGTACAGCGAGTGGGTCTTGCTCCACTCGTAGTCGATGAACGACTGGCTCTGGTCTTCGTCGGCGACGAAGCGCCCGCGGATCGTGCCCTGCTGGTTCAGCGGGCCGCCAGCGTCCAGTTGCAGGCCGTAGTGGTCCCAGGAGCCGGCCTTGCCGGTGACGGTCACGGTGGGTTTGTCCTGCCCGCGCTTGCGCACCAGGTTGATCGCGCCGCCCGGGCTGCCGGTGCCCTGCAGCAGGCCCGAGGCACCGCGCAGGAACTCGATGCGGTCGAAGAAGATCAGGTCCTGGGTCGCCCAGTTGCCCAGCGAGTAGGTGTTGCGCGGAATCGGTACGCCGTCGTACTGCCAGTCGTCGATCTGAAAGCCGCGCGACATCAGGATCATGCCCTTGCCCACGCCTTGCTGGCCGACCAGGCCGGTGGTCTGGTTGGCGGCGTCCTTGAGGTTGGTCAGGCCCTGGTCGTCCATCTGCTTGCGGGTCATGACGCTGACCGACTGGGGGATTTCCTTGAGCGTGTGTTCGCCCTTGCCGATGGTGGTGACCCGCGCTGCGTAGGAGTTCGAGCCTTCGGTGGTGGCCAGGTTGCGCACCTCGGTGATGCTGGTGGCGCCCAGCTCCAGTGCGCCGTCGGCACTCACACCTTGCACCACGCTGAAGTGGCCGCTGCCGGTCACCAGCAGTTGCAGCCCGCTGCCGGCGAGTGCGGCCTGCAGGGCCTGCTCGGCGCTCATCTGCCCACGGACGGTCGGGGCCTGTTTGCCCTGCACCAGGGCCGGGTCGAGGGAGATGATCTGGCCGCTCTGGCTGGCGATGGCATTAAGCGTGGCGGCGAGCGGGCCGGCCGGCAGGTTGAACGCAAGTGCCTGCTGCTGGGCAGACACGGCGCAGCTCAGGGTGGCCAGGGCAACGGCGACGGGGAGGGCGCGGGACCAAGGGTTGAGCACGGAATTCTCCTGATTGTGTGTGCAGTCAGGAGATAGGTGGGATGAGAAATGAAAACCGGACACAAATGCGATTGTTTTTCATAAAAACTTTTCAGAGGGTTCTCGGGCTCAGCTTTTCGGGCCGATCAGGGTCAACCACGGGCCGTAGTGTCGTACCTCGATCGGCAGTGTTTCGGCCAGCGCACCGAAGCTGCGCTGCGGATCGTTGAGCGGGAACACCCCTTGCACGCGCAGGTTGCGCACCTGCGGCGCGACCCGCACGAAGCCGCGGGTGTAGGGGCACAGCGCGTCGACCACTGCATCCAGCGGGTCATCCAGTACATTCAGGTGCCCGTTCAGCCAGTCGGCGCGGTGACGCTCGTCACGGCCCAGACGCTCGATGCGCTGGGCGTGCAGCAGGGCGGCCTGGCCTTCCTGCAGGTCCAGTTCGCTGCCATCGTGCAGGCGTGCGCGCACCGCATGCTGCAGCACCACCACGCGGGTGGCGTCGGGCTGCTGGCTGACCAGAAAGCGCGTGCCCAGCGCGCGGATTTCGCCCTGGGCGGTGCGCACGCGCAGGGGGCGCTGCGGGTCGGGTGCCACTTCAATCACCAGTTCGCCCTGGCGCAGCAGTACCAGGCGCTGGTGGGCATCGAATTGAAGGTCGACGGCAGTGCTAGCGTTCAGGCTCAGCTGGCTGCCATCTTCCAGTTCCAGGGTGCGCCGCTCGCCGGTACCGGTGTGCAGGTCGGCCATCAGCGTGGTGCCGACCTCGCTGCGCGCCGCCAGCCACAACCCGCCGCCCAGCAGGCCCAGCCCGCCGATGGCGCGCAGCACATCGCGCCGGGAGGTGCCGGGCTGCATCAGCACGCGCCGGGCTTCGCCGGCCTGGCCGGGCAGGCGCTGGTCCAGCGCCCGCACGGTGCCGAACGCGCCACCCAGGCGCTCCTGCAGCCGGCCCCAGGCCTGGGCATGGGCCGGGTCGCTGTTGAGCCAGGTATCGAAACGGGCGTGCAGGCGGGTGTCGTTGCGGTCGGCGCTCAGGCGCACCATCCAGTCGATGGCCTGCTCCGCGGCCGGGTCGAGGCGGGCCTTGCTCATGGTGCCATCTCGGCCAGGTAGCACTGGCGCAGGGCCTGTTTCATGTAGCGGCTGACGGTGCGTTCCGACAGCGCGAGCTTGCGCCCGATCTCCACATAGCTCAGGCCATCGAGCTGGCTGTAGAGGAAGGCTGCCTTGACCACCGCGGGCAGGCCGGTGAGCGCTCGGTCGATGGCCACCAGCGCTTCGACCAGCAGCAGTTGTTCCTCCGGGGAGGGCGCTACCTGTTCGGGCAGGCTCGACAGGCGTTCCAGGTAGGCATTTTCGAGTTGGCGGCGGCGGTGACGATCGAAGATCAGCCGGCGTGCGATGGTCGACAGAAAGGCCCGCGGTTGCTGGATGCTGTCCGGATCAACCCGCGCCACCAGCAATTGGCAGAACGCCTCGGCAGCCGTGTCTTCGGCGTCGGCGCGGTTGCGCAGGCGCTTCTGGATGTGTTGCAGCAGCCAGCGGTGGTGGTCGCTGAAGAAGAAGCCGAGCTTGGAGGAAGGCGTGTGCACCGGGAACGACTCGACAGTGAATGTGAATAGTTCTCAATACTACAGTGTCGCAATGCCTGTGTGTAGCCTGGGCGCGGGTGCAGTCGCGCGCGGGTTGCGCCAGGGCGCGTTGCCGGCTCTGCCGTCAACGCGCCCCAGGCATGACCGTCAGGCGGCGGCCTGGGCTTGCAGCACCAGTTGCCCGTCGACCTCGACAACCAGCCCGCTGGCGACGAACAGTGGCACCAGGCGTTTGTGCAGCTGTGGCTCGACGAAGGCCTTGATGGCGTCCAGGTCCAGGTTGCCGCTGACATCCAGTTCGGCCTTGGTGTAGGACAGCCAGGCTTTTTTCAGGACCATCAGCACATCGCTGGCGGTGGTGGTGGCGAAGCGGCGATGGGTGACCTGGCCCTGGAAGTCGAAGGTATGGGCGAAGGCGTAGCCGCTCTCGTCGCCCTTGTTTTCCAGGCAGCGGCTGCATGCGCAGGCGCCGTCGGCGAATGCGGCGCGCAGGTAGGTGTTGAAGTCCACCACGGGTTTGAGGCCCAGGCGCTTGTCGACTTCGAACAGGTCCCCGGTCATGTTCGCATCAGCGTTCAACGTCATTTCCTCACAGTCATCCAGTTGGGTTTGCAGGGCGGCACAATACCAGCCTGGGCTGCCAGTGGGTACTTGCGCAGGGATGTCGCGGGTTCAGCTAAGCGCTACGACGCCTGGCCCACTCATCCACCACATCCCCCATCGTCCGCGCCGTACCATCGACTATCCATGCCATCAACGGCCGGTCGAACCTGAAATCCTCGCCACACTGCTCACGCATGAACCGCCGCACGTTCTGCGTGTTGCGGTAATCCTCGCCCACCGGTGTCTCCCGGGTAATCACCCCGCCATGCCAGTCAAAAGCCATACCGTGTCTCCTTGCGTCGTTTGAGGGTTTCACTGGGCAACTCCTTGAACAGCGCCTGATAACTGCTGGAAAACCGCCCCAGGTGCCAGAACGACCAGCGCATTGCCACTTCCGCCACGGTGTGGCCGCGCGCGGTCAGCAGCTCGCGGTGCGCGCCATTGAGGCGGCGCAGGCGCAGCCAGTGGCTGGGCGTGATGCCGGTGTACGCCTTGAACGCATGCTGCAACTGACGCACCGAACTGCCGGCCACCTGCGCCAGTTGCAGCAGGTTCAATGACTCCTCCGGCGAATCCGCCGCCCATTCGCTGACCTTGCGCATGATGGTGCGCTCCTCGGTGCGCCGCCACAGCTCGCCTCGGTCCAGGCACACCGAGGCGGTGTCGAGAATGTACAGACAATCGTCCAGCAACTGCCTGGCCAGCACCTGCTGGCACGGCGCGTCCTCGCTCTGCGAGAGGCGCGTCAGGGTACTGCTCAGCCAGCCGCTGAACAAGGCATTGCGCTGGGAATTGAGCGGTGCCATGAACAGACCTTCGAGCGCCGCAACGTCCACGCCGTGCTCACGCACGAACGCAGGGCCGAACACGACGGCCACTTCCTGGTAGTTCTCGGGGGTGATCCAGATGTTGCGGCTTTCGCCATTGAGCACGTACAGGCTGTTGTCACTGCGGTCGAAGCAGAACGACAGCGAACCGCCGGGGGCGCTGAAGCTCTGCTCCACCCGGGTGTTCATGCGCTCTTCGTACACCTCCACGCCGTGCAGGTCGAGGCAGCGCACCATCCCGGCAAAGTGCCCGGGTGACATCTGCTGGTAGTGCTGTGCCCAGCCTGGCGTGGCGCGTACCTGTTCGGCCACATCGGCACTGGTGAAGGCCTGTACCCGCAAGGGCGACGGGGTTGTCATGAGAACCTCTGAATGCACTGCTTTGGTGCATTTTCTTCTGCTCAAAGTGGATAGATGCAGCCGCAGTTGCGGCACCAAGATAGACCTCAACGCGGCGCAGGGGAAGCCAGGCCTTGCCCGCCCGCGCCACACACACCCTTGCGCATGCCCTGCATCACGACAACGAGGTTCTCATGAATACCCCCTTCGATCAGCTGTCCACCTGGCTGAAAGAACACAAGATCACTGAAGTGGAATGCGTGGTCACCGACCTGACCGGTATCGCCCGCGGCAAGATCGCCCCCACCAACAAGTTCCTGCATGAGCGAGGCATGCGCCTGCCGGAAAGTGTGCTGCTGCAGACCGTGACCGGCGACTTCGTCGAGGACGAGATCTACTACGACCTGCTCGACCCGGCCGACATCGACATGCTCTGCCGCCCCGACTCGACGGCCATCTACCCGGTACCCTGGGCGCTGGAGCCCACCGCGATCGTGATCCACGACACCTTCGACAAGCAGGGCAACCCCATCGAGCTGTCGCCGCGCAACGTGCTCAAGAAAGTCCTCAAGCTGTACGCCGACAAGGGCTGGCAACCGATCGTGGCACCGGAGATGGAGTTCTACCTGACCCAGCGCTGCGAAGACCCGGACCTGCCGTTGCAGGCGCCACTGGGCCGTTCGGGCCGCGCCGAAAGTGGCCGCCAGTCGTTCTCCATCGATGCCGCCAACGAGTTCGACCCGCTGTTCGAGGACGTCTACGACTGGTGCGAGGCCCAGGGCCTGGACCTGGACACGCTGATTCACGAAGACGGCCCGGCGCAGATGGAAATCAACTTCCGCCACGGCGACGCCCTGGACTTGGCCGACCAGATCACCGTGTTCAAACGCACCATGCGCGAGGCCGCACTCAAGCACAACGTCACCGCCACCTTCATGGCCAAGCCGGTGGGCGACGAGCCGGGCAGCGCCATGCATCTGCACCAGAGCGTGGTCGACAGCGCCACCGGCAAGCCGATCTTCGTCAATGACGACGGCAGCATGAGCGAGCTGTTCCTGCAGCACATCGGCGGCCTGCAGAAGTACATCCCCAAGGTGTTGCCGATGTTCGCGCCCAACGTCAACTCGTTCCGCCGCTTTCTGCCCGACACCTCGGCACCGGTGAACGTGGAGTGGGGCGAAGAGAACCGCACCGTGGGCCTGCGCGTGCCCACCTCCAGCCCCGAGTCGATGCGCGTTGAGAACCGCCTGCCCGGCGCCGATGCCAACCCGTACCTGGCGATTGCCGCCAGCCTGCTGTGCGGCTACCTGGGCATGGTCGAGGGCATCGCGCCCAGCGCCCCGGTGCAGGGGCGTGCGTATGAGCGGCGCAACCTGCGCCTGCCGATCACCATCGAGGACGCGCTGGCGCACATGGAAGACTGCCCGACCATCGAACGCTACCTGGGCAGCAAGTTCGTGCGTGGCTACGTGGCGGTCAAGCGCGCCGAGCACGAGAACTTCAAGCGCGTGATCAGTTCGTGGGAGCGCGAGTTCCTGCTGCTGAGCGTGTGATGCGCTGACCTGCCGATCATCGATAAAACAATCAGAAGAGGTGTCGATATGCGTCTGTTGAAATCCGTGTTGCCGGTGGCCCTGGGGTTGCTGTGGGGGGCCGCCGCACAGGCCCAGCCGAGCGTCAGCGTGTACAACTGGACCGATTACATCGGCCCCACCACCCTGGCCGACTTTCAGGGGGCGACCGGGATCAAGGTGATCTACGACGTGTTCGACTCCAACGAAACCCTGGAGGGCAAGCTGCTGGCGGGGCGCACCGGCTACGACGTGGTGGTGCCGTCCAACCACTTTCTGGCGCGCCAGATCAAGGCCGGGGCGTTTCTGGAACTGGACCGCTCGCAACTGCCCAACTGGAAGAACCTCGACCCGGTTCTGCTCAGGAAACTGGAGGACAACGACCCCGGCAACCGCCACTCGGTGCCCTACCTGTGGGGCACCAATGGCATCGGCTACAACGTCGACAAGGTCAAGCAGGTGCTGGGCATCGACCATATCGACTCGTGGGCGGTGCTGTTCGAGCCCGAGAACCTGAAAAAACTCAGCCAGTGCGGCGTGTCGTTCATGGATTCTGCCGACGAGCTGTTCCCGGCAGTGCTCAACTACATGGGCCTGGACCCGCGCAGCGAAAACCCGCAGGACTACAAGAAGGCCGAGGCCAAGCTGCTGGCGCTGCGCCCGTACATCACCTACTTCCATTCCTCCAAGTACGTCACGGACCTGGCCAACGGCGACATCTGCATCGCCTTCGGTTACTCCGGCGACGTGTTCCAGGCGGCCAACCGCGCCAGGGAAGCCCACAACGGCGTGAACATCGCCTATTCGATTCCCAAGGAGGGCAGCAACCTGTGGTTCGACCTGCTGGCGATCCCGGCCGACGCCACCAACCCCAAGGAGGCGCACGCCTTCATCAACTACCTGATGGACCCGCAGGTGATCGCCAAGGTCAGCACCCTGGTGGGCTACGCCAACCCGACGCCGGCTTCGCGCCAGTACATGGCCGCCGACCTGGTCGACAACCCCGAGGTGTATCCGCCCCAGGCGGTGCTCGACAAACTGTATATCTCCAGCACCCCCACGCCGGCCATCATGCGTTTGATGACCCGCTCGTGGAGCAAAGTGAAATCGAACAAATGAACAACGTGAATGGCAATGCGCAACACGCCCGTTCGTACTACGCAGCGACGGCCAGACGCCAGGCCGACTACCCGACGCTGGAGCAGGACCTGATCGCCGATGTGTGCGTGATCGGCGGTGGCTTCACGGGGGTCAACACTGCCATCGAACTGGCTCGCCGCGGGCTTTCGGTGGTGTTGCTGGAGGGGCGGCGCATCGGCTGGGGTGCCAGCGGGCGCAACGGCGGGCAACTGATTCGCGGCATCGGCCACGAGGTGTCGGGGTTTGCCCGCTACGTGGGGCAGGAAGGGGTGGCCTACCTGCAACGCGCCGGCATCGAGTCGGTGGAGGTAGTGGGCCGCCGGGTGCAGGAGGACGGCATCGACTGCGACCTGCGCTGGGGCTTCTGCGAGCTGGCCAATACCCCGGCGCAGTACGCAGCGTTCCAGGCTGAACAGCAGAGCCTGGAGGCGCTGGGCTATCGGCACCAGACCCGACTCTACGGGCCGCAGCAGATGCACGAGGTGGTGGCCTCGAAGGTGTATGCCGGCGGGCTGCTGGACATGGGCTCCGGCCACCTGCACCCGCTCGACCTGGTGCAGGGCGAGGCGCGCCTGGCGGCGTCGCTGGGGGTGCAGGTGTTCGAGCACAGCACGGTGCTCGAACTGGTGCATGGCCCCACCGTGCAGGTGCGCTGCGCGCGCGGCAGCGTGCGGGCCGGCAGCCTGGTGCTGGCGTGCAATGCGCACCTGGACGACCTGGAGCCACGCCTGAGCGGCAAGGTGCTGCCGGCCGGCAGCTACATCATCACCACCGAGCCGCTGTCGGCACCGCGCGCCGCCGGGCTTATCCCGCAGAACCTGGCGCTGTGCGACCAGAAGGTCGGCCTGGACTACTACCGCCTTACTGCCGACCGGCGCCTGCTGTTCGGCGGGGCCTGCCATTATTCCGGGCGCGACCCGGCGGATATCGCCGGCTACATGCTGCCCAAGCTGCTCAAGGTGTTCCCGCAGCTGGCGGATGTGCGCATCGACTTTCAGTGGGGCGGCAAGATCGGCATTACCGCCAATCGCTTTCCGCAGGTGGGATGCCTGCAGCAGCACCCCAACGTGTTCTACGCCCAGGGCTATTCGGGGCACGGGGTGAACGTCACCCACTGGACGGCGAAGTTGCTGGCCGAGGCGATCCACGCCGGGCATAGCCAGGGCCTGGATATCTTCAGCAAGGTGCCGCACATGACCTTCCCCGGCGGCCCGGCCCTGCGCTCGCCACTGCTGGCGCTGGGCATGTTGTGGTACCGCCTGCGCGAGCTGCTGGGGTAGGGCGGCGCAAATCGCCGGTTGCAGCTACTGTGCATCTATCAGAGGCTCACAAGAAGGCTCGGTCATGCGCTCATTCGCTGCAGTTTGCTGTCTTGCCGTGTGGTTGATCGCTGTTCTGCCGGGCTCTGCCGCCGCGGCGCCGCCTGCGGCGGTAGCCGAAGACAAGGCCCAGGTGCTGGAGCAGAAGGCTGCCGAACAGGGGCGCGAGGCCAGCGTACCCAGCGACCAGGCCATCACCCGCAGCGAAGTGCAGGCGGTCGACCCCAAGGGCGAGGCCGCGCTGGATGACGCGATCACCTGCCTGGCGCGCACCCTCTACTGGGAGGCCAAGGGCGGTGAGGCGGCGGACATGCAGGGTGTGGCCAGCGTGGTGATGAACCGGCTGGGGCACGAAGGGTTTCCGGGCACCGTGTGCGAGGTGGTCAAGCAGGGCATCAAGGAGCGTACATGCCAGTTCTCGTGGTGGTGCGACGGGCGCTCGGACGATGTGGAAGAGCCGGTGCAGTACACCGTGGCCAAGGAAATCGCGCGCAAGGCGCTGAATCAGCAACTGACCGACAGCACCGATGGCGCGATGTACTTTCATGACCGCCATGTGCATCCCGCGTGGGCCAGGACGTACTTGAAGACCGCCGAAACCCCCAGGTTCCTGTTCTACAAGCCGCGTGCGGGGGAGGCGCGGTGATTGGCAGGTAAGCAGGGCGCAGCCTGTTTTCAGCAGTATGTAACCTGATAACTTTGCCAGTGTCGGTTGATTAGGCGCTGTTGTATGGTGATGCCTGACTTCGCGGTTAGTTGGCGTGGTACGCGATTGAATCGGAAGAGGATGATGGCCATGTCAAGCACTGGTGTGTTAGTGACGGATGAGTGTCGAAATGCTTACGATTCGCTCAAGTTAAGTAAAGCGCTTAGGTATATTGTTTTCAAGATCTCAGATGATTACAAGGAGGTTGTTGTTGAATCAACAGGCGATAGGTCCGCAACCTACGAGGATTTTCTGAACGCGCTGACCCCGAATGAAGTGCGATATGCTGTCGTCGACTTTGAGTTTGAAACCGTTGGGGGGAGGCGAAATGCAATTTTGTTTACTCTATACTCAGATGATTTAGCCGCCATAAAGAAAAAGATGGTCTATGCCTCCAGTAAAGATGCACTTAGACGTGCTTTAACTGGTATTGCTGTAAATATTCAGGCATCTGGAAAAGAAGAACTTGAATACGACGAGGTTCTGGATACGGTTCGTCAAAAACTTGCAATTCGGTGAATATCCATTCGGGCTTACTCTGTACAGCCTGGATAGAGAGCACATTCACGACCGTCCATCTCGAAAGTCGAAAATGTCGGGGCACGATAACTGCAGGAGGCTTCGCCAACCCACTTCCATTGTGAAGCGCAGGGCTTCATGCCATTGCCGACCGGTGACCAGTTCTCAGGATAAAGCGGCCACTCCTTGTCGATGAGGCGGTACACGAAGCGCAGGTCGGTCTTGTTCAGCTGGGTGTAGGCGACGTTGGCGACCGGGCCGGGGTGCCTGGAGGTCCGCTCCAGCGGTTGCCACTGGCTGTCGGCGGCGAGGCAGTCGATGTCCCTGGCCAGCACGTGGCGCTCATGCCCGGGCACGATGTGGTAGGCCGTGCCGCACAGGCGGCGCACAACCAGCTCGGGGTCTGCGTCGCGCACCGGCCCAGTGCCGTCGGGCAGTGCCGGCAATACCTTGACCCCCGCCAGGCTGTACCGCCCGCTGGGGGACTTGATGCTCACTGTGATGTTGTCCAGTTGCTGGGTGCAACTGCCGATGGTGTAGGTCAGCGGGATCCTGAACGTGACGGTGCGCGCGTCGGGGTGCGCATCGGCCTGGTCGGTGCGGTACTGGTTGGGGCGCGAGCGCATGCCGCCGGTGGCGGGGGAGGCCACGGTGCAGCGGTACGGGTCGAGCGGGGCGTAGCTGGCGTTATAGGTGACGCCGTGGTTGGGCGGGAGTTCGGCGATCAGCGTGGTGCTGCTCAAGCCGTAGTGGCTGGTGGCGCCCACGACGCTTTCCTTGGCGACGAAACCGATCAGGCTGCAGGCGGGCAGCAGGGGCAGGGCCAGTAGCAGGTACAGCGGTTTCATCCGGGGCCATCCGTGGGCAAGTGCGGGAGGGGATGGTGCGCGATTGTGCGGGTGTGGGCAAGGGGCTGCACCGACCCAATCGCGGGTCAAGCCCGCTCCCACAGGATCACCGCAGTCATGTGGGAGCGGGCTTGACCCGCGATGGGGCGTTGGCCGTCATGCCAGCCCCTCAGAACGACCGCACGATCCGCCCCAGCGTCTCCATCGCCTGCTCCGACTGCTCGGTCCAGGGGCTGCCGTAATTGAGGCGGATGCAGTTGCGAAACCGCCGCGTCGGCGAAAAGATCGGCCCCGGCGCAATGCTGATGCCCTGGGCCAATGCCATCTGGAACAGCTTCAGCGAGTCCATCTGCTCCGGCAGCTCCAACCACAGGAAGTACCCGCCGCTGGGGTGGCTGACCCGCGTCTGCGCCGGGAAGTGCCGGGCAATCGCCGCCAGCATGGCGTTCTGCTGCTCTTCCAGCGCATAGCGCAGGCGCCGCAGGTGGCGGTCGTAGCCACCATGCTGCAGGTAGTCGGCAATCGCCGCCTGCGCCGGCATCGATGCACACAGCGAGGTCATCAGCTTGAGCCGCTCGATCTTCTGCGCATAGCGCCCGGCCGCCACCCAGCCGATCCGGTAGCCCGGCGCCAGGCTCTTGGAGAACGAGCCGCAATGCATCACCAGCCCTTCGGTGTCGAATGCCTTGGCCGGCTTGGGCGCCTGCTGCGCGTAGTACAGCTCGGCATACACGTCGTCTTCGATCAGCGGCACCTGGTGCACGCTCAGCAGCTCGACCAGCTGCTTCTTCTTGTCTTCCGGCATGCTCGCGCCCACCGGGTTCTGGAAGTTGGTCATGCACCACACGGCCTTGACCGGATGCCGCTCCAGCGTCTGCGCCAGCACCCCCAGGTCGATGCCTTCGCGCGGGTGCACCGGAATCTCCACCGCCTTGAGCTTGAGCCGCTCCAGAATCTGCAGGCAGGCATAGAACGCCGGTGCCTCGATGGCCACCAGGTCACCCGGCTCGGTTACCGCCTGCAGGCACAGGTTCAATGCCTCCAGCGCACCGTTGGTGATCAGCAGTTCTTCCATCGGCAGCATCAAGCCGCCGACCATGTAGCGCAGGGCGATCTGGCGGCGCAGTTGCGGGTTGCCCGGCGACAGGTCGGTGACCACCATGCGCGGGTCCATCTCGCGGCTGGCGCTGGCCAGCGAGCGCGCCAGGCGCGGCAGCGGGAACAGGTTGGGGCTGGGGAACGCCGAACCGAAGGCCACCGTCTGCGGGTCCTTGATCGAGTCGAGGATCGAGAACACCAGCTCGCTGACGTCCACCTCGGTCGATTCGCTGGCCTGCTCGATGATCTGCGGCTCGTTGAACTGGCGCGGGGCGTGGGTGTTGACGAAGTAGCCCGAGCGCGGCCGGGCCCGGATCAGCCCGCGACGCTCCAGCAGGTAGTAGGCCTGGAACACCGTGGACGGGCTGACCCCGTGGGTCTGGCTGGCGTAACGCACCGACGGCACGCGCTGGCCGGGGCCGAGTACCCCGGAGCGAATCAGTTCGGCAATGTCGTCGGCGAATTTCTCGTAGCGTTTCATCATGGCTCTGGGCGGTCTGACTCAGCGGAGTGTATGTGATCAGCGGTTCAAAGGCGCGACAAAACGGCTGCGCGCAAGGCTGCGCACGTTCGGCTGGTCGGTGTCGATGAGTTCGAAGCTGATCTCCTGGGAGCTGCTGGGCGCACGGTCGGCCAGCATCGCCACCGAGACCGGTATATCGCTCATCTCGCTGGCCGCCAGGGTGAACTCGGTCTTGCCATGCAGTTCGAAGCCCTCGGCGTCCACCAGGCGCAGGCGGTAGGTCTGCGGCTGCTGGGTCTTGTTGATGACCTTGAGGGTGTAGATGTTCTCGATCTGCCCCAGGGCGTTCTCGCGGAACAGGCCGCGGTCCTTGATCACGTCCATCGACACCATCGGGCGTTGCTGCAGGGCGATCACCAGGGCGCCGATCATCACCACCAGCACGGTCACGTAGCCCAGCAGGCGCGGACGCATCCACTGGGTGGTGCCGCCTTGCAGGGTGTGCTCGGACTTGTAGCCGATCAGCCCGCGTGGGTAGCTCATCTTGTCCATGATGCTGTCGCAGGCGTCGATGCAGGCGGCGCAGCCGATGCACTCCATCTGCAGGCCGTCGCGGATGTCGATACCGGTGGGGCATACCTGCACGCACATGTGGCAGTCGATGCAGTCGCCCAGGCCCTGGGCCTTGTGGTTGGCGTCCTTCTTGCGCGGCCCGCGCGACTCGCCGCGCTGCGGGTCATAGGCGATGGTGAGGGTGTCCCTGTCGAACATCACGCTCTGGAACCGGGCATACGGGCACATGTGCATGCACACCGCCTCGCGCAGCCAGCCTGCGTTGATGTAGGTGGCACCGGTGAAGAACAGGATCCAGAACAGGCTGACGCCACCCAGCTGCAGGGTGAACAGCTCCTGGGTCAGTGGCCGGATGGGGGTGAAGTAGCCGACGAAGGTCAGTGCGGTCAGCAGGCTGACGCCCAGCCACAGGGTGTGCTTGGCTGCGCGGCGCGCCAGCTTGTTGGGGCCCCAGGGCGCCGCATCGAGCTTGATGCGCTGGTTGCGTTCGCCCTCGGTGACCTTTTCGCACCACATGAACACCCAGGTCCAGGTGCTTTGCGGGCAGGTGTAGCCGCACCAGACGCGCCCGGCGAACACGGTGATGGCGAACAGGCCGAAGGCGCAGATGATCAGCAGCGCCGACAGCAGGATGAAGTCCTGCGGCCAGAAGGTGGCGCCGAAGATGTGGAACTTGCTGTCGGCCAGGTCCCAGAGGACCGCCTGGCGCCCGTCCCAGTTCAGCCAGACGGTGCCGAAAAACAGCAGAAACAGAAAACCCGCGCCACCCAGGCGCAGGTTTCGGAAAAAGCCGGTGAAGCTACGGGTGTGGATGTGTCTGTCGCTGCTGGCGGCCTTCTTCTTGAACGTGGAGGGCTCGGCAATTTCAACGATCTGGACGGGAATTCGTTCGCTCATGGTTCGTCGCTCATCAGGCCTCGATCAGGCCAGAGCACTATGGCGTCCCATCTGTTTGCATAACAGGTGCAGATATCTGGATAAAAACCGTATCAGATTATCCCTTGAAACCCTGCAGCCCTTATATGATCGAGCCCTCCTCGGAGGTCTTCAAATGCCTGCGACTATCCACCGCACCTGCCACGGTGAGCGCGTCAGCCTCTGCCTCGGTGATCGGCACCCGTTGCCCGGCCAGGGTCGCGATCGACATGCGCAGGCCGGCATCGGTGATGATCTGCACCTCTGCCGCTTCACCTTCGATGTTCAGGTCGTCGGCTATCAGGGTGCAGCGCTTGGTGGTTTCGTTGATTTCAATGGGCATGGCGGTGTCCTCGAACGGGGGGCTTACAGCTGTGACCCCGTTGCCGGCCGGGTTGCTGAGCGTGGCCGATCAGCGGTCGACAGCACTCGCGCGCCAGGCTGTTGTCCATCCAGTATCCCCTTGCTGATGGACGCTGCTCATGGACGCCTGGTGGCACCAAGTCTGGTCGACACTGATTGCCGAATTCGCCGATATCACCGATGCCAAGCAACTGACGCAGGTGACGGTGCGCCTGTTGATGGCTGCGCTGCTGGGGGCGGTGCTGGGCTTCGAGCGCGAGCTCAAGGGCAAGGCGGCGGGAGTGCGCACGCACATGCTGGTGGCCATCGGTGCGGCGCTGTTCGTGCTGGTGCCGCGCATGGCCGGGGCGGACGACGCAGCGTTGAGTCGGGTGGTGCAGGGGATCGTCGCCGGCATCGGCTTTCTGGGGGCGGGCACCATACTCAAGGGCAAGGAGGACGATGCGGGCCATGTGAAGGGCCTGACCACTGCTGCGGGCCTGTGGATGACCGCCGCCATCGGCGTGGCCGCAGGCATGGGGCGCGAAGCCACTGCACTGGTGAGCACGGTGCTGGCGTTGCTGGTGCTGGGGGTGATGCCGTGGGTGGTCGACCGCCTGGAGAAGCGCAAGCCAGAGGATGACCAGCAGAACGAGTAGGGCAGCAAGCACTGAGGGGAGCCTGGGCTCCCCTCAAATTTTGTTGCGTGTGCTCTTTTTATTATTGGAGGGTGGTCTATTGTTGTTTTTGGCGACCCTTGCCTCTTGTTGCGTTGCGATCCCCATCCGGGATCAAGAGCAAACGTATTTTTTTGAGCGCTGATCGACCTTTATCATTGCTGATCCAACCGAGACGGGCGCTACCTTGGGGTAGTTTTATTGTTCTCTGTCAGGTCGCGGGGCACGCCCCCGAAAAGCCATCCACTTCAAAAAAATCTGTTAGCTGCGCCTCTGCCGTGTTGTTCTTGTTATGTCAGAGCCGGTACGTCTTATTTTTATTGGGTTGTCGCATTTTTTATTGTTGTTGTACGAAAGATATAGCAGGTGCCGTGCCAACTTTTTAAAACCCAATAAAATCAATGGTTTGCTGGTTTGATGGAAAAATCGCCACGGGAAATTGTGCTGATTTGTTTCCGTGTTACCCGGATTTTCCCTGTCGGGTGTGGGGGCGGTAACACTCACCCCCCATTGGCCCTGTTGCTGCGCACCGTTACCGGGCAGCGCGTGCCCTGGCCACACGCGAACCGCTGGCGCGGCCCAGCACGGCACTGATGCGCTGGCCGGCGTCGATCAGCTTGTCCAGGTCGATGCCGGTCTCGATGCCCAGGCCCTGCAGCAGGTACAGCAGATCTTCACTGGCCACGTTGCCACTGGCGCCCTTGGCATACGGGCAGCCGCCCAGGCCGGCGACCGAACTGTCGAACACGTTGATTCCCTCCAGCAGGCTGGCGTACACGTTGGCCAGCGCCTGGCCGTAGGTATCGTGGAAGTGCCCGGCCAGCTCGGCACGCGGCACCTGCGCGCCGACCACTTCGAACAGGCGGCGGGTGGCGCCCGGGGTGCCGGTGCCGATGGTGTCGCCCAGCGACACCTCATAGCAGCCCATGTCGCGCAGCTCGCGGGCGATGGGGGCGACCTGCTCGGCATCTACCTGGCCTTGATAGGGGCAGCCCAGCACGCACGAGATATAGCCGCGTACCTTCACCCCGTGTTCGCGCGCCGCCTGCATGATGGGCGCGAAGCGCTGCAGGCTTTCGCTGATCGAGCAGTTGATGTTGCGCTGCGAAAACGCCTCGGACGCGGCGGCGAACACGGCCACCTCCTTGACGCCTGCGGCCAGTGCGTCTTCGAAACCGCGCAGGTTGGGGGCCAGCGCCGCATAGGTGATGCCGGGCTGCTGGCGGATGCTGGCGAACACGTCGGCCGAACCGGCCATCTGCGGTACCCACTTGGGCGAGACGAAGCTGCCCACCTCGATATAGGACACGCCGGCGTCGGTCAGGTCATCCACCAGGCGGACCTTGTCCGCCACGCTGATGGGTTGGGCTTCGTTCTGCAGGCCGTCGCGGGGGCCGACTTCGACCAGACGCACATGGGTAGGCAATGACATGGCTAGGGTTCCTGTGGGCCTCAATGGCCGTTTTTCTGATTGTTCAGGGTGGTGGCCAGCGCCTGCTGGCAGCGCTCCTCGGCGGTGTCGAGTTCCAGCTGCATCTGCTGGATGTCGAGCAGTTGCTGTTCGAGCTGGGCGCGGCGCTCGGCGATCTTCGCCAGCATGCTGTGCAGCTGTTTCTGATTGCCGCTGGTGGGGTCGTAGAGTTCGATCAGCTCGCGGCACTCGGCCAGCGAGAAACCGATGCGCTTGCCGCGCAGGATGAGCTTGAGGCTGACCTTGTCGCGGGCCGAATACACACGCTCCAGGCCACGACGTTCGGGGCTGAGCAAGCCCTGCTCCTCATAGAAGCGGATGGCCCGGGTGGTGATGTCGAGTTCGCGGGAAAGGTCGGAGATGCTGTAGGTCTGGCTGCTCATTGCATGGCTCGGGGAAGGGGGCATGCGGCTAAGCTACTGGCTGGTTGACGTATACGTCAAGCAGGCATTCGGGGATGGCTGTCGCGGGTCACGCCCGCTCCCACAGCTTCAGCGCAGGTCGGGTGGGAGCGGGCTCGACCCGCGATGGCTGCAACGCAGCCCGCACCTTATGCGCGTGCCTCCCGCTCGTCCTGCGCCACCACCGCCTGGCACAACTCGATCATCTGCTCGCGCATCCAGCGGTTGGCCGGGTCCTGGTCGGTGCTTTCATGCCAGTACAGGTGGGTTTCCAAAGGCGGCACGTCGCCCACCGGCAGGCTCACGTAGTTCAGTTGGTGGCGCCGCGCGAAGCGCTCCGGCACGGTCATCACCATGTCGGTCTGCTGCAGCACCTGCGAGGCCATCAGGTAATGCTGCGAGCGCAGCGCGATCTTGCGCTTGAGCCCCTGCTTGCCGAGCGCCAGGTCCACATACCCCAGGCCGTTGCGCCGGCTGGAGATCTGGATGTGGGTCAGGCTCAGGTAATCCTCCAGGCTGATGCTGTCCCTGGCCAGCGGGTGGCCCTGGCGCATCGCGCACACGAACGGGTCCTGCATCAGCTTGACGTGACGCACCTGCGGGTCGGTGTTCAGCGGTGCATCCACGGCAAAGTCCAGGCGTCCGGCGGCCAGCTCCTTGGTGGTCTCGCGGCGCTTGCACAGAAAGCTCTCGATCACCACGTTCGGCGCCAGCCGGCGCAGGCGCTGGAACAGCGATGGCAGCACCACCGCCTCGGTAAGGTCGGTCATGCTGATGCGGAAGGTCTTGTTGGCCTGCAAGGGGTTGAAGATGCGGCTCTCCTGCACCGACACCCGCAGCAGCGACAAGGCATTGCGCACCGGGCCGATGATGTTCTGGGCCATGGGCGTGGGCACCATGCCCTGGGCCGTGCGCACGAACAGCGGGTCGTTGAAGGTCTCGCGCAGCCGCGCCAGCGCATTGGACACCGCAGGCTGGGTGATGCCGACGATCTGCCCGGCACGGGTCAGGTTGGCTTCGGTGTAGATCGCATCGAAGACGATGAACAGGTTCAGATCGACCTTGCTGAGGTTCATGGATGCCGCTCTTGTTGGAGTTATGGCCCGATCATATATCGGTTATGAATGTTTATACACGCCGAGAATAGGCTAGGTGGATTTTGCCCGGTGATCTAGCATCCAAGCCAGATCTCTTAAATCACTCGCCTTTCCCAGCAGGTACCGCTCATGGATTTCGCCTATTCACCCAAGGTCCAGGCACTGCGCGAACGCGTCACCGCGTTCATGGACGCCTATGTATATCCCGCCGAGGCGGTGTTCGAACGCCAGGTTGCCGAAGGTGATCGCTGGCAGCCGACCGCGATCATGGAAGAACTCAAGGACAAGGCCAAGGCCGAGGGCCTGTGGAACCTGTTCCTGCCCGAGTCGCAGCTGGGCGCCGGCCTGACCAACCTGGAGTACGCGCCGCTGGCCGAAATCATGGGCCGCTCGCTGCTGGGGCCGGAACCGTTCAACTGCTCGGCCCCGGACACCGGCAACATGGAGGTCCTGGTGCGCTACGGCAGCGAGGCGCAGAAGCGCCAGTGGCTGGAGCCGCTGCTGCGTGGTGAGATCCGTTCGGCGTTCGCCATGACCGAGCCCGACGTGGCCTCGTCCGATGCCACCAACATGGCCGCACGGGCGGTGCGCGACGGTGACGAGTGGGTGATCAACGGCCGCAAGTGGTGGACCTCCGGCGCTTGCGACCCGCGTTGCAAGATCATGATCTTCATGGGCCTGAGCAACCCGGACGGGCCGCGTCACCAGCAGCACTCGATGATCCTGGTGCCTACTGATGCACCGGGGGTGAAGATCGTTCGCCCGCTGCCGGTGTTCGGCTACGACGATGCGCCCCACGGCCACGCCGAGGTGCTGTTCGAGAACGTGCGCGTACCGTATGACAACGTGCTGCTGGGCGAAGGGCGCGGCTTCGAGATCGCCCAGGGCCGTCTCGGGCCGGGGCGCATCCATCACTGCATGCGTTCGATCGGCATGGCCGAGCGTGCCCTTGAGCTGATGTGCAAGCGTTCGGCCGAGCGCACCGCATTCGGCAAGCCGCTGGCGCGCCTGGGTGGCAACATCGACAAGATCGCCGACTCGCGCATGGAGATCGACATGGCCCGGCTGCTGACCCTCAAGGCGGCCTACATGATGGACACCGTCGGCAACAAGGTGGCCCGCAGCGAGATCGCGCAGATCAAGGTGGTGGCACCGAACGTGGCGCTGAAGGTGATCGACCGGGCCATCCAGATTCACGGCGGGGCAGGGGTCAGTGCCGACTTCCCGCTGGCCTACATGTACGCGATGCAACGCACCCTGCGCCTGGCCGACGGGCCGGATGAAGTGCACCGCGCGGCGATCGGCAAGTACGAGATCGGCAAGTACGTGCCCCGGGAGATGCTGCGCAGCGGGCACTGAGCCCGCGTCGATGCCCTCGCGGATCGCCTGCTGACCGGGTGGGGCGGGCATGATCCGCGAGGGTATTCGACACGCTGCCCGAGGCTACTCCACCCGTTTCACCTCCTTGGCCGCCGTTCGTGTCTTGAACAGCGACAGCAGCACGCCACCGGCCAGCAGCCCGAACGTCACGCACAGCGACAGCAGCGGCGGCACCTTGCCGATCAGGCCGTGGGCGAAGATCTTGCCGCCGATGAATATCAGCACCAGCGCCAGGGCGTACTTGAGGTAAACGAAGCGGTGCACCAGCGCCGCCAGGGCGAAGTACAGCGCACGCAGGCCCAGGATGGCGAAGATGTTGGAGGTGTACACGATGAAGGGGTCCTGGGTGATCGCCAGGATGGCCGGCACGCTGTCTACCGCGAACACCAGGTCGGCCAGCTCGATCAGCACCAGGGCCAGGAACAGCGGCGTGGCGTACAGCAGTGCCCTGGGCTGGCCAGCCGGTTTGAGGCGCACGAAGAAGCGCGCCCCATGCAGGTCATCGGTCACGCGCATGTGCCGGCGCACGAACCTGATCACCGGGTTGTGTGCCAGGTCCGGGTGCGTTTCGTGGCGGGTGAACAGCATCTTGAGGCCGGTAAACAGCAAGAATGCGCCGAACAGGTACAGTATCCAGTCGAATTCCTGCACCAGCGCACTGCCCAGGCCGATCATCAGGGCGCGCAGCACCACCACGCCCAGAATGCCCCAGAACAGCACGCGGTGCTGGTAGCGGCGCGGGATGCCGAAAAAGCCGAAGATCATCGCCATGACGAACACGTTGTCCATCGACAGCGACTGTTCCACCAGCAGCCCGGTGTAGAACTCCAGCGCGCTCTGTGCGCCCAGCTCCAGCCACACCCAGCCACCGAACAGCAGCCCCACGCTGAAGTAGGCCGAGTACAGCAGCAGGCTTTCGCGCATTTCGATGTCGTGCGGGCGACGGTGCAGCACGCCAAGGTCCAGGACCAGCAGAGCCACCACCAGGGTGATGAACACCAGCCACAGCCACACGGCCGTGCCCAGGAAGTGGTCGAAGAGAAATAACGGCAGAGCGCTCATGAGCCCCTCCTTGTCGTCGTAGTTGTATGAAAACAACTGTGACTCCGACATGGCGGCGATCAGCCGTCAGAGGGGCCCGGTGTCACTGAGCCAAAGCCTAGCTCGCCTCTGGAAAGGGTGAGGGGGGAGGCTGTTACAAATGGTTTCCCGGGTGGGTGGGTCAGTAGACCCAGACTTCCACGCGGCGATTGCGGATTCGGCCTTCTTCGGCGGCATTGGTCGCCACGGGCATCTGACCGCCGAGGCCCGTCACTTCGCGCAGGTTCACCCCTTCGCGCACCAGTTCGCGGCGTACCGCCATGGCCCGCAGGCGCGAGAGCAGGGCGGCGCGGTCGGGGTCGTCCTTGGCGTCGCCAAACCCCACCAGCACCACGCTGTGCTGCAGCTTCTGGTGTTCGCGCAGGTACTCCAGCACGCGCTGCACATCGCGCAGCGCCTTGTTGTCGAGGCTGGCGCTGCCTTCCTGAAAGCGGAAATTGACATTCAGGCGCCTGGCGTTGGCGATCAACTGGCGGTACTGCGCCGGCATGCCCGGCAAGGCCTGTACCTGGACCGGCCGCACCTGCTGTGCGACGAACCCGCTGCTGGCCACGATGGCCTGGCCCGCTGCGCTCTGGGCGAACTCCACCAGGGCACTGGCCAGCGGGTTGCGCTGGGCGGGCGGCAGGTACAGGTACAGTCGCCGCGACAGCGGGTAGTCTTCGCTGGCCACCAGGGCGGGGGTCGGCAGCATGGCCTGGGAGGTGCCGTCGACGATGGCCAGCACCTTGGCCCCGTGCACCGACGCCAGGCTGCTGAAACCGATGGCCTGGCGGTCGGCACTGACCTCGTCGGCCAACTGCTCGCCGGACTCGAAACGCCTGGCGTGGCTGGCCAGCGAATACTGCTGGGCGTCCAGCACCAGGGCCTTGAAGGTGTCGAAGGTGCCCGAGCGGTCATCGCGGGCGTAGAGGTGGATCGGCCCGCTACCGGCGCCCAGTTCATCCCAGGTGGTGATGCGGCCGGCGAAGATCTGCGCCAGTTGCGTGGTGCTCAGCTGGGGCAGCGGGTTGTCCGGGTGCACGATGACGGCCACGCCATCGAGGGCGATGACCTGTTCGGCGTCGGCACTTTTCAGGTCGCCCAGCGCGTGCAGCGCCTGCTGCTCGCTGTCGTTGATCGGGCGTGAGGTGGCCGCCAGGTCGGCGTCGCCGCTTTTGAGCGCAGCAAAGCCGGTGCTCGAGCCATGGGCGGCAATGCTCACGCGCAGTGTCTGGCCCTGTGGCGAAACCCCCTGCACCCACACCTCGTTGGGCCGTGCCCCGGGCAGGGTCTGGATCGACCCGGCGCCCTGGGCCTGCAGCAGGCCGCGTACCAGCGCGGGGCCGAGCACGCTGCCCACGGTATTGGAGCCTTGCAGGCGCAGGCTGGCCGGCTCGGCGCAGCACAGCGCCGGCAGCAGGCCAAGCAGCAGACAGAAAGATCGCAACATTGCCGGGGGTGCTCTGCACTCAAGATGGTGAGCGCAGATTAAGACAGATCGATGACAGTCCAATGACTGCCATCGAGCGCATGACTCAGTTCAGTTCCAGCCAGATCGGCGCATGGTCGGAGGGTTTCTCCATGGCACGCAACTCGTAGTCGACCCCGGCGGCTTTGATGCGCGGCAGCAGTGCCTGGGAGGTCAGGATCAGGTCGATGCGCAGCCCGCGCTTGGGCTCGTCCTCGAAGCCGCGGCTGCGGTAGTCGAACCAGCTGAAGCGGTCGGCCACTTCCGGGTGCAGATGGCGGAAGCTGTCGGTCAGGCCCCAGCTCTTCAGGCGCGCCATCCACTCGCGCTCTTCGGGCAGGAAGCTGCACTTGCCGGTCTTCAGCCAGCGCTTGGCATTGTCTGGGCCGATGCCGATGTCGCAGTCCTCGGGCGAGATGTTCACATCGCCCATCACCACCAGTGGCTGGTCGTTCTGGAATCGGGATTCGAGCAGGGCCTGCAGGTCTTCGTAGAAGCGCTGCTTGGCCGGGAACTTGGTGGGGTGGTCGCGGCTTTCGCCCTGGGGGAAGTAGCCGTTCATGATGGTGATGGGGTTGCCGTGCTCGTCGGCGAAGGTGCCCCAGATGAAACGCCGCTGCGCGTCCTCTTCATCGGTGCTGAAGCCCTTGACCAGGCTCAGCGGCGCCTGGCGCGACAGCAGGGCGACACCGTAGTGGCCCTTCTGCCCGTGAAAGTGCACGTGGTAGCCCAGCGCCTGCACCTCGGCCAGCGGGAACTGCTCGTCGGACACCTTGGTTTCCTGCAGGCCGATCACGTCCGGCTGGTGCTTTTCGATCAGCGCGGCCAGTTGATGGGGGCGGGCGCGCAGGCCATTGATGTTGAACGAGACGATCTTCATGGGGGGCGCAATCCTGAGCAAATCGGGAATGCTAGCCGATGGCGCCCGGCGTGTCAGCACGCGTGGCGTCCTGGCCTATAGTCAAAGGGAACGTTGGCCAGCGCGCACTACTCAGAAAGAGGCATTGAAGCCCACCAGGAGAGTCACCATGTCCGATACCCCTGCCGTACCGGCCGAAGTTCGTCAGCTCGACAGCGGCTACAGCCGTGAGGCGCGCTCGCTGCTGTACCAGGCCTACCGGCATGAGCCGACCTTTCGCTACCTGTTCGAGGCCGATCGCCCCGGCTACGACCATCGCGTGCGCGCCACGGTACGCGAGCTGGTGCGTCAGCATTTCTTCCAGGACCTGCCGGCGCTGGGCCTGCTGGTGCAGGACCGGCTGATCGGCATTGCCCTGATCGCCCCGCCGCAGCGGCGCCTGGGCATCACCGAGAGCTGGGCGTGGCGCCTGCGCATGCTGCTGAGCGCCGGCCTGCGCTGTACCCGGCGCTACCTGGACTACCAGGCCGCGGTCATGGCCTGTGTGCCGGGCGACGCGGTGCATGTGCTGCCGCTACTGGGCATTCACCCGCAGTTCCAGGGCCATCACTATGGCGAACAGTTGCTGCTGGCGCTGCATGACTGGTGCGCCGAGGACGAACAGTCCGAAGGGGTGGTACTGAATACCGGCAATGACCACTACCTCGAGTTCTACAAGCGACAGGGCTACCTGGAAATCGGTGAAATTGCTGTAGGACCAATCCGCGAGCATGTGTTTTTTCATCCCAATCCCCAGCGTTTGCGCCAGGCACAGGCCTGAAGGGGTGGTGTATCAGACCGTCGGCGAGCTGCGGGCAACCGCCAAGCTCTGGTAGCATCCGCGCCTATGACGTATTCAGGACGATTCACCTGCGGGTTGATTTTATGGGTTGCCAGCTGCGCGGTGTACGCACAGAGCGAGCTGGTAGTACGCATCAAGCCCGCCAACAACGAGCTCAAGGCCAACGTCGAAGGCTATATCGGCAGCCTTGGCACCCGCGATGAAGAAGCGCTGCTGCGCTTCAGCCGCGGCGCCGTGGAGCAGGCCAGAAAAGCTGCCCAGGCGCTGGGCTACTACCAGGCGCAGATCGACAGCCAGGTCAAACCTTCGCCCAAGGCCGACAAGGGCCCGCAACTGGTGCTCAGCATCGAGCCGGGCGAGCCGGTGCGCCTGCGCGAGGTGACCGTGCGCGTCGAGGGCCCGGCCAGCGAGATGACGGCCTTCCGGGTTCCTTCGAGCAAGGCGCTGCGGCCTGGGGCTGTGCTCAACCATGGCAACTACGAGGACGCCAAGCGGCTGATCCAGAACCAGTCCTCGCGCTACGGTTTCTTCAGCGGGCATTTCCTGCGCCAGCGCCTGGCGGTCGACCCGGCGGCGGGTGTGGCGGACATCGAACTGGTGTACGACAGCGGCCCGCGTTACCAGCTGGGCAAGGTCCGCTTCGAAGGCGACGCGCCGTTCGACGAGAGCCTGCTGCAACGCATGGTGCCCTTCAAGCAAGGCACCCCCTACGACTCCGAACTGATCGCCGAACTGAACAACGCGCTGCAATCGAGTGGCTACTTCGAAGGCGTGCGGGTCGACGCTGCGCCCACCGCCGCCGTGGCGCAGAGCATCCCGGTAGAGGTGCAACTGCAAACCCGCAAGCCCCGCACCATGGGCCTGGGCCTGGGCTTTTCGACCGACGTCGGGCCGCGCGGCAAGGCCAACTGGACCCGCCACTGGGTCAACCCGCAAGGCCACAGCTATGGCCTGGAAACCGAGCTTTCGGCGCCGCGCCAGAACGTCGGCCTGTGGTACGACATACCGCTCGACCCGCCGCTGACCGACAAGCTGCGCTTTGCCGGCGGCTACCAGAACGAAGAGATCGCCGGCACCGACAGCCTCAGCAAACTGCTCACCGTGGGCCCGGAATGGCACAGCAAGCTGCCCAGCGGCTGGCAGCGCGTGGTATCGCTCAAGTGGCAGCGCGAAGAGTACCGTCTGGGTGACGATTCGGGCTTGAGCACCCTGCTGATGCCGGGTGTGAGCTACAGCTACCTGCGCAGCGACAACCGCATCGACCCGCACAACGGCTACCGCTTGCAGTTCGACGCGCAGGTGGCCAAGGAAGGGCTGCTGTCCGACACCAACCTGCTGCATGGCAACGTGCTGCTCAAGGGCCTGACCACCGTCGCGCAGAACCACCGCTTCCTGGGCCGGGTGCAGTTCGGCGGCAGCGCCACCAACGGCTACAAGTCGGTGCCCCCCTCGCTGCGCTTCTTTGCCGGTGGCGACCAGAGCGTGCGTGGCTACGACTACCAGACCCTTTCACCCAAGAACGCCGATGGCGACCGTATCGGCGGGCGCTATCTGGTGGCCGCCAGTGCCGAGTACCAGTACTCGATCGCCGAGAAGTGGCGCCTGGCGACCTTCGTCGACCAGGGCAACTCGTTCAACAGCCTGGAGCTTCCCAGCCTCAAGACCGGCGTCGGCTTCGGTGTACGCTGGGTGTCGCCGGTCGGCCCGCTGCGGCTCGACCTGGCCAAGGCGCTGGACGATGACGGCGGCATACGTTTGCACTTTTCCATGGGGCCCGAGTTGTGAGCAAGGTGTTGAAACGCGGCGGGCTGGCCCTGCTGGCGCTGCTGGTCGTGCTGGTGCTGGCCGTGGGTATCCTGCTGGGTACCCAGGCCGGCAGCCGCTGGGCCTTGAGCCTGGTGCCGGGCTTGCAGCTGGACAATTTTCAAGGCCGCCTTGGCGGGCAATGGCAGGCCGATCGGCTGATCTGGCAGCAGGGCGAGGACCGGGTCGAAGTGCTTGCACCGGTGTTTGCCTGGTCGCCCGGCTGCCTGTTGCGCATGACCTTGTGCATCGACCAGCTGCGCGCCGGGCAGGTCAACCTGGACTTCGCCCCCAGCGAGGCAGCGCCCGACAGCGGGCCGCTGCAGTTGCCCAGCCTCCAGTTGCCAGTGGCGATCGAACTGGGCGAAGTACAGGTCGGCCAGTTGCATCTGGACGGCAGCGAGCAGTTGAGCCAGTTGCAACTGGCTGCACACTGGACCGCCCAGGGCCTGCAGATCGACAGCCTGAACCTGCAACGCGAAGACCTCAGCCTGAACCTCAGCGGCCTGCTGCAACCGGTGGGTGACTGGCCGTTGCAGCTGCAGGGTCAGGTGCAACTGCCGGCCATCGACGACCAGCCCTGGCAACTGGCGGTGCAGATAAAAGGCGACCTGCAGAAAAGCCTCGACCTGCAGGCCGACAGCAGCGGCTACCTGCAAGGGCGCCTGGCGGGTCAATTGCGGCCCCTGGCCGAGCACCTGCCGGCCCAGGTACGCCTGAGCGCCACCGGCTTCAAGCCATCGGCCGGATTGCCGGACACCCTGCAGTTCGAGCAGCTGGAACTCAGTGCCTATGGCGACCTGGAAAAAGGTTATCAACTGGTGGGCGCCGGCCGCCTGCCGGCCGAGCAGGGGCCGATCAGCCTGAGCCTGCGTGGCCGGGTGGATGCCAAGGGCGCCCAGATCGCCGCCCTGGACCTGAGCGCCGCCGCGCAGCAGCGTGTCACGCTCAGCGCCACTGCCGACTGGCAGAGCGGTCTGGTTGCCGATGCCAGCATCGACTGGCTGGACTTCCCGTGGCTGCGCCTGTACCCGCTGGACGAGGCTCCGCAGGTCACGCTGCGGCGCCTGAACGCCAAGGTCAACTACCGCGACGGCAACTACCAGGGCGATTTCAGTGGCGACCTGGACGGGCCGGCAGGTGCCTTCAAGGTCAGCAGCCCGTTCAAGGGCGACCTGGGCCAGGTCAGCCTGCCACAGCTGGCCCTTGAAGCCGGCCAGGGCAAGGTGGCCGGCAGCGTCGCCGTGCAGTTTGCCGAGGGCGTGGCGTGGGACGCGGCACTGGAATTGTCGGCGCTCAACCCGGCGTACTGGCTGGCCGAGCTGCCGGGCACCCTGGCGGGCCCGCTGCGCAGCAAGGGCGAACTCAAGGGCGACACGCTGCGCCTGAATGCCGATCTGGACCTCAAGGGGCGATTGCGCGGCCAGCCCGCCGTGCTGCAGGCCAAGGCCGACGGTGCAGGCGAGAACTGGACCCTGGGCACCTTGCTGATCCAGCTGGGGGACAACAAGATCAACGGCAGCGCCAGTGTGCAGCAACGCCTGGCCGGTCAGCTTGACCTCAACCTGCCGCGCCTGGGCCAGCTGTGGCCGCAACTGCAAGGCCAGCTCAAGGGCCGGCTCGATGTGGCCGGTACGCTCAAGGCGCCGCAGGGGCAACTGACCTTGCAGGGCCAGCAACTGGGCCAGGCCGAAAACCGCGTGCAACGCCTTGACCTGGACGCCCGGCTGGACAGCGCCCAGCGTGCCCTGATCGACCTGCAGGCCGGGTCGATCCGCCTGGGCGAAACCAACCTGGGCACCCTGACTGCCAAAGGCCAGGGCGACATTGGCAAGCAGCAATTGCAACTGGCCCTCGATGGGCCGCAGCTCAAGCTCGACCTGGGCCTGGACGGTCAGCTCGACAAGGGCAACTGGCGCGGACGCCTGGCCAGCGGCCAGGTGCAGGCGGGCGGGCAGGACTGGCAGCTGCAGGCACCGGCCAGGTTGCAGCGCCTGGCCAATGGGCAGGTGGATTTCGGCGCCCATTGCTGGCGCTCCGGGCAGGCCAGCCTGTGTGGTGAAGACCAGCGCCTGATGCCCGACCCGCGCCTGCGCTACCACCTCAAGCAGTTCCCGCTGCAAAGCCTGGCGCAGTGGTTGCCCAAGGACTTCGCCTGGCAGGGCATGCTCAATGCCGACATCAACCTCGACCTGCCGGCCAGCGGGCCCAAGGGGTCGATCGTGGTAGACGCCAGTGGCGGCACCTTGCGGGTGCGGGAAAAGGATCGATGGCTGGACTTCCCGTACCAGGCGCTGCGCCTGAACAGCACCCTGGGCCCGCGCCGCGTGGACACGCGCCTGGAGTTCGTGGGCGGGCGCCTGGGCGAGCTGACCCTGTCGGCGCGCATCGACCCACTGGCGCGCAACAAGCCGCTGAGCGGAGACTTCCGCCTGAGCGGGCTGGACCTGTCGGTGGGCCGGCCGTTCGCGCCGATGGTCGAGCGCCTGGCTGGTCAGCTCAACGGCAGCGGACAGATCACCGGTACGCTGCTGGCGCCCCAGGTCAACGGCAACCTGACGCTGAGCAATGGCGAAGTGTCGGGTGCCGAGTTGCCCATCAGCCTCAGCGACCTCAGCCTGCGGGCACAGATCGCAGGCGAGCAGGTGCAACTGGGCGGCGAGTGGAAGAGCGGCCCGGTCGGCCAGGGCCGCCTGAGTGGCCAGATCGGCTGGGCCCAGGGCCTGGCGGTGGAGTTGCAACTGCAGGGGCAGCGCCTGCCGGTCACCGTCGAACCCTACGCCAACCTGGAGGTGGCGCCGGACCTGAAGATCCACATGATCGGCGAAAAGCTCGCGGTCACCGGCAAGGTGCTGGTGCCCAAGGGCAAGATCACCGTGCGCGAACTGCCGCCTTCGACCGTCAAGGTGTCGGATGACACGGTCATCGTCGGCCACCAGACCGAGCAGGGCAAGGCGCCGATGGCCGTGGCCATGGACATCGACGTGGAGGTGGGGCAGGACAAGCTGGCATTCAGCGGCTTCGGCCTGACCGCCAACCTGCTGGGGCGCGTGCACATTGGCGACAACCTCGATACCCGTGGCGAGCTCAGCCTGGCCGATGGGCGCTACCGCGCCTATGGCCAGCGCCTGACCATCCGCCGTGCGCGGCTGCTGTTTGCCGGGCCGATCGACCAGCCCTACCTGGACATCGAGGCCATTCGCCAGACCGACGACGTGATTGCCGGCATCCGCCTCAGCGGCAGCGCCGAACAGCCCACCACCCAGGTGTTTTCCGAGCCGGCGATGAGCCAGGAGCAGGCCTTGTCGTACCTGGTGCTGGGGCGTCCCCTGGGCAATACCGGCGAAGACAACAACATGCTGGCGGAGGCGGCCCTGGGCCTGGGCCTGGCGGGCAGCGCGGGGATTACCGGCAGCCTGGCATCGAGCCTGGGCATCGAGGACTTCCAGCTCGACACCCAGGGCAGCGGTGACAACACCAGCGTGGTGGCCAGCGGCAAGCTGACCGAGCGCCTGAGCCTGCGCTACGGCGTAGGGGTGTTCGAGCCGGCCAACACCATCGCCTTGCGCTACCTGCTCAGCAAGAAGGTCTACCTGGAGGCTGCCAGCGGTATCGCCAGCTCGCTGGATATCTTCTACAAGCGCGACTTCTGATACGGCCCGTCAAGGGCTGCGCACACAACAACGCCAGGCGCGACCGCTCGCGCCTGGCGTTGTTGTGTGCAGGGTGTGTCTAGCGCGTGTGCGCTTCCTGGCGCCGGATGTTGCCGATCTGGCGCAGGCTCAACCCGTACTTGTCGGCCAGCACGCTGCGTGACTGGCCATTGGAGCTTTCCTGCTGGATCTGCTGGTTGCGCAGCTGGCGATTGAAGTGGTCGGCCTTGGGAATCTCCAGCGCCATGCCGGCGTAGCGCTTGATCAATGCATCCAGCGCTGCGGTTGGCAGGATCTCGGCCAGCGTGGTGCGCTCGCGGTGCTTGGGAATGTACTTGGGGCGGCCACCGTAGATGGTGGTCAGGCGGTAGGCATGCTCCAGCCCGATGCATTCGATGAGCATCTGCAGTGACTGGGGCAGTTGTTCGATGTCGATCTTGTTCAGGTCACACAGTTCCATGATGACTTCCTTGTTGGCGGTATGAGCGAAGGGGCCACTTCATCGGGTGCCGTCCGTGCCTGAGCATCCTTGCCAGGTGCGGCGCGCCCCACGTCGACAGCGTTGAACTGCCAAGTGGCCTGAAGGAATTCTCGGTCAACCGCCAAGGGGAGATCTAGGCAGCAAGCGGGTCAGGGGAGGTAGTCTTTCCGTACACATTGCGTGAGGAAGTCGGTGATCTGTTGTAGGAACCAGCGGCGTCAGGGAGGGCGTGGCCCCGTGTCTACGGCGAGCCTGCTCCAGCGCTGTGGTTCAGGTTGCTCAACCCTGAACGCAGGGCACGGGCACACCTGGCGGATGATTTCAGGTTGTCGCGTCGGGAAAAACCGGGAAACATCCTCCTGCGTGACGTGGCGTTGTATCATGGCCGCCGGCCGCAGTAGGGCCCTCAAACCCGTTGTCGTAAGGATTTTTCAATGACTCAAGCTCAACGCCTGAAATACTCGATCCTGGTTGCCCTGGTGGTGCTGGCAATCATGCTGGGCGGCTCGTACCTGCAGAACGCCGGCGTGATCAGCGAAAAGGTGTTCCAGTACATCGCCATCGGCGTAGCCGTATTGGCCGTGATCGTGAACGGCATCATGCGGCGCAAGGTCAAGTTCTGACCGCTTGCGAGGCTGCGGCCGGCGTCACCCGGCCGTTGGCCTAGCGTGAAACCGGCTGTTCCAGCACCGCGCGAGCCTCGGGGTTGAGGCTGTAGCACTTGTCGCTGCCCAGGCTGATCACACCTTCGACGCACAGGCGCTTGAGCACTTCGCGAACGCTCAGGAACGACAGCGGAATATCCAGCTGCTCGAGCTGGCTGTGCACCCCGCGCACCCCGATACTGCGCCCCTCTCTGGCGGCCGCGTGCAGCGCATCGATGACCTTCAGCCGGATCAGGCTGGTGCGCAGGCCGAATGCCTTGAGCAGTTCGCGGATATGTTCGTTGCCGGCGCGGTCCGGTTCAGCCGCTTCGGGCTTTTCCGGCAGCGGCGCGTGGGCTTTGCGTCTGAAACGCAGCGGTGTGATTGGCTGTTGCTGGTTGTACATGTGAAAACTCCCTTTCCCGAGCCTGTCCAGTTTGCGTGTGGTGCTCTCACTCTATAAGACGAACGAGCGCGGCAAATCTGCATCGGCAAGGCAAAAAATATTGCCTTTATGTAGAGAGAGACGAACGAGCGGCGCAAAAGCGGTAAATTTTCATGATGAAATTCGTCTAGTCAGGATGTTCGTTCACCCTGATGCTGCCGGAGTCCGCGTGTCTGCCAATCGCTCGATCCCCTCGTTCTGCCTGACGGCCCTGCTGGTTGCTCTGAGTTGTTCAGCCCACGCCCGCGAGGCGCCGCCGGGCGAGGCCCGGGCCGAGATCCGCCGCACCAGCTTCGGTGTGCCGCACATCGTGGCCCGCGATGAGCGTGGCCTGGGCTATGGCATCGGGTATGCCTACGCGCAGGACAACCTGTGCCTGCTGGCCAACGAAGTGGTGACCGTCAACGGTGAGCGCTCGCGGTTCTTCGGGCCGCAGGCGCTGACCCTGGAGCAGCGTGAAAACCTGGCCAGCGACGTGTTTTTCACCTGGCTGAACACGCCGGCGGCGGTGTCTGCGTACTGGCAGGCGCAACCGGCGCCGATCCGTTCATTGCTCGAAGGCTACGCGCTGGGCTACAACCGCGCGCTGGCCGAGCGCACTGCCCAGGGCCTGCCTGCCCAGTGCCAGCAGGCCGAGTGGCTGCGCCCCATCACCGCCCTGGACCTGGTCAAGCTGACCCGGCGCCTGCTGGTCGAGGGTGGGGCCGGGCAGTTCGTCGAAGCCGTGGCCGGTGCCGCGCCCCCCGGTGCAGCGGCGGGGTTGCCGGCTGCGGCCTTCAGTGTGGCCCAGGCGCGCCAGGCCAACTTTGCGCTTGAGCGCGGCAGCAACGCGGTGGCGATAGGGCACGAGCGTTCGGCCAATGGCCGTGGCCTGTTGCTGGCCAACCCGCATTTCCCGTGGGTGGGTGGCATGCGCTTCTACCAGATGCAGTTGAGCATCCCCGGCAAGCTGAACGTGATGGGCGCCGCGTTGCCCGGCCTGCCGCTGATCAACATCGGTTTCAACCGGCATCTGGCCTGGACGCACACCGTTGACACCTCCCGGCACTTCACCTTGCACCGCTTGCAACTGGACCCGAAAGACTCGACCCGCTACCTGCTCGACGGCGTGTCCACCCCCATGACCCGCCAGCCGGTGAGCGTGTCGGTCAAGGCTGAGGACGGCCAGCAGCAGGTGGTCACCCGCGAGCTGTACGGCACGATCTACGGCCCGCTGGTGCAGTGGCCCGGGCGGCTGGACTGGACCGGGCAGGTGGCCTTCAGCCTGCGTGATGCCAACCTGGGCAACACCCGCGTGCTGCAGCAGTGGTACAGCATGAACCAGGCCGACAGCCTGCAGGCCCTGCAGCAGTCGGTGCAGCGCCTGCAGGGCATACCCTGGGTCAACACCCTGGCGGTGGATGCCAGGGGGCAGGCGTTGTACCTGAACCAGTCGGTGGTGCCCTATGTGGATGCGCCGCTGCTGGCGCAGTGCAGCGACCCGGCGGCGGGCCTGGAACTGATCGTGCTCGACGGTTCGCGCAGCGCCTGCAACTGGAAGGTCGATGCGCGAGCGGCGCAGCCCGGTATCTTCCCCGCGCAACTGCAGCCAAGCCTGCTGCGTGGCGACTTCGTACAGCACTCCAACGATTCGGCCTGGATGGTCAACCCGGCGCAGCCGCTGCGCGGCTACTCGCCGATCATCAGCCGCGAAGACGTGCCCCTGGGCCCGCGCAGCCGCTTTGCCCTGCAGCGGTTGAACCGCCCCGGCAAGATCAGCGCGCAGGACCTGCACCACATGGTCATGGACGACAAGGTGTACCTGGCCGAGCTGGCGCTGCCCGACCTGCTGCAGTGGTGCAAGGGCGCGACGGCCGATCCGCAGCTCAAGGCCGTTTGCGACAGCCTGGCGGCGTGGGATGGCAAGGCCGGCCTGGCCAGTGGCATCGGCCTGGTGCACTTCCAGAACATCCTGCAGGCGTTGCAGGAGCACGGTGAGTTCTGGCGCGTGGCATTCGATCCGGCCGACCCCCAGCACACCCCACGCGGCCTTGCGCTGGAGCGTGCCGAGGTGGCCAGGGCCGTGCGTGCGGCGGCATTGGCGTCGCAGGCGCAGGTGGCCGAGGCCGGGCTGAGTGCGAATGTGCAGTGGGGGCAGATCCAGCAGGCGGGCGACGGCACGCCGATGCATGGCGGGCCGTCGAGCCTTGGGGTGTACAACGCCATGCAGAGCGTGCCGGGCGAGGGGGGCAAGCGCACCGTGATCAGCGGCACCAGTTACCTGCAGGTGGTCAGTTTCGATGACAAGGGGCCGCACGCGCAGGGGCTGCTGGCGTTTTCCCAGTCCAGCGAGGCGGGGTCGGTGCATGCCAGTGACCAGACCCGTGCGTTCTCGGCCGGGCACTGGCACACCATTCCATTCACCGAGGCGCAGATCAAGGCGGACCCGCAGTATCAGGTGCAGGTGATACGTGAGACGGATACTGCAGCTGTAGCCAGCAGCCCACGTTGAGCGTCGGCTGCATCGCGGGTCAAGCCCGCTCCCACCAGGATTGCGCACTACCTGTGGGAGCGGGCTTGACCCGCGATAGCGTGGCTACGTATTCAGATCCCGCAACAACAGCCCGTAGCCCAGCTCCACCTGTTCGGGAATCGGCAGGTACACCGTGTGCCCATCCCCCGGCGCCACCTCCAGCGGATTGCCCGCGCGATCCCGCAGCTGGTGCAGGTCGAAATGGTAGTTGCCCCGCGGCGTCATCAGCTCCAGGTGATCGCCCAGCCCGAAACGGTTCTTGACCTTGACCTCGGCCAGCCCGTCGACCCGTTCCCCGGTCAGCTCGCCCACGAATTGCTGGCGCTCGGACACCGAGTTGCCCCGCTCGTAGTTCTGGTACTCGTCGTGCACGTGGCGGCGCAAGAAGCCTTCGGTGTAGCCGCGTTGCGCCAATGACTCCAGGTCGAGCATCAGCGAACGGTCGAATTCACGCCCCGCCAGCGCATCGTCGATGGCCTGCCGGTACGCCTGGGTGGTGCGGGCACAGTAGAAGTGCGACTTGGTACGCCCCTCGATCTTCAGCGAGTGTACCCCCATGCGGGTCAGGCGCCCGACGTGCTGCACGGCACGCAGGTCCTTGGCGTTCATGATGTAGGTGCCGTGCTCGTCCTCGAATGCCGGCATGTCTTCGCCGGGCCGGTTGGCTTCCTGCAGCACGAACACCTGGTTGGTGGGGGCGCCGACGCCCAGGGTCGGCTGGACTTCGCGCACGATGTCACCCACCTCGTTTTCCTGGGCCGGGGTGGCGCTGTACTGCCAGCGGCAGGCGTTGGTGCAGCTGCCCTGGTTGGCATCGCGCCGGTTCAGGTAGCCCGACAGCAGGCAGCGCCCCGAATACGCCATGCACAGGGCGCCGTGCACGAACACTTCCAGCTCCATCGCCGGCACCTGCTGGCGGATCTCTTCGATTTCTTCCAGCGACAGCTCCCGGGACAGGATCACCCGGCTCAGGCCCTGGGATTGCCAGAACGCGACACTGGCCCAGTTCACCGTATTGGCCTGTACTGACAGGTGGATCGGCATGGCCGGGAAGTGCTGGCGCACCAGCATGATCAGCCCAGGGTCGGACATGATCAGCGCGTCCGGGCCCATGGCGATCACAGGTTCCAGGTCCTTGAGGAAGGTCTTGAGCTTGGCATTGTGCGGGGCGATGTTGACCACCACGTAGAACCGCTTGCCCTGGGCCTGGGCTTCCTGGATGCCCAGCGCCAGGTTGGCATGGTCGAATTCGTTGTTGCGCACACGCAGGCTGTAGCGCGGCTGGCCGGCGTAGACCGCATCGGCGCCATAGGCGAAGGCATAGCGCATGTTCTTCAGGGTGCCGGCAGGGGCGAGCAGTTCGGGTCGGGCGAGGTGGGTCATGGCAAGGTCGCGACAAAAGCGCGGATGCTACGCGCCTGCACCACCGATTTTATTGATCCACGGCAACGGCACTTTCTGCAGTGCGCCGCGCACTAATCATCAGAGCGCAAAGGAGCGGACATGAACGAATCGGTATTGCAGCAAAAAGCCCTGATGTGGTTGCTGGTCCTGGTGACCCTGGCCTTCATCTGGATTCTATTGCCCTACTACGGCGCGGTGTTCTGGGCGGTGATCCTGGGCATCGTGTTTGCGCCGTTGCAGCGCCGGTTGCTGTTGCGCCTGGGCTGGCGGCGCAACCTGGCAGCGGGCATCACGCTGCTGGTGTGCCTGCTGATCGCGATTCTGCCGGTGATCGTCATCAGCACGCTGCTGGTTCAGGAAGGCGCCACGCTGTACAAGAACATCGAGAGCGGCCAACTGGATATCGCCGGCTACATCGAGCGCTTCAAGGACATGCTGCCCGCTGTGGCCCAGCATGGCCTGGAACGCCTGGGTATGGGGGATCTGGAGGGCTTGCGCGACAAGATCGCCAAGGGCGCGATGCAGGGCAGCCAGTTCTTCGCCACCCAGGCGTTCAGCTTCGGGCAGGGCACGTTCGAGTTCCTGGTGAGCTTCGGCATCATGCTGTACCTGCTGTACTTCTTCCTGCGCGATGGCGCCGAGCTGGTGCGCAAGATCCGCACGGCGGTGCCCCTGGCCGAACACCAGAAGCGTCGCCTGCAACTGAAGTTCAATCGCGTGGTGCGTGCCACGGTCAAGGGCAACCTGCTGGTGGCGGTGACCCAGGGCGCGCTCGGCGGGTTCATCTTCTGGGTGCTGGATATCCCCAGTGCGCTGGTGTGGGCGGTGCTGATGGCGTTTCTGTCGCTGCTGCCGGCGGTGGGTGCCGGCATCGTGTGGGGCCCGGTGGCCGCGTACTTCCTGCTCAGTGGTTCGATCTGGCAGGGTGTGGTGCTTGCCGCCTTCGGGGTGTTCGTGATCGGCCTGGTGGACAACGTGCTGCGCCCGATCCTGGTGGGCAAGGACACCCGCATGCCCGACTACCTGATCCTGATCTCGACCCTGGGCGGGCTGGCGGTGTTCGGCCTCAACGGCTTCGTCATCGGGCCGTTGATCGCGGCGCTGTTCATGTCCAGCTGGGGGATTTTCGTGGCGACCAAGCCTCAGGTGCAACTGCCCTGAGGCGCCGCTGGCGAGCGTCACTTCCAGCTATAGGACATGCCCACGTAGGCTGCGAAGCCTTCGCCGGGGGTGGAGCGTGCGGCATCGAGATCCTTGTCGTCGTAGCCGGGCGTCACGGTTGCGGCATAGCGCTTGTTGGTGAGGTTGCGCAGGTCGAGCCAGGTGGTCCAGTCCTGTCGGGGGGAGGCGTAGCCGAAGGTTGCGCCCAGCAGGGCATACGCATCGGCCTGGTAGGAGTTGGCGTAGTCGACCTGCACCTTTGAGGCCATCTGCGTGTTGAGCCCGGCATAGAAGCCGCTGGGATGGTCCAGGCGCACCTGCGCCTGGTAGTAGTGCATCGGCATGCCGGGCAGGCGGTTGTCGCCGAACGCCGCGTCATCGCGGTAGTGGAAGTCGCTGAAGGTGTAGGCCTGGCGCAGCGACACCCGGCCAACTCCGCTGTGTTCCCACAGCAGGCTGTCGAGGCTGGCTTCCACCCCCTGGTGCACGGTAGGGCTGGCATTCACCTCGCCGACGATGGCGTTGGTGCTGCTGCTGGCGGCCACGGTTTCCACTGTCAGCAGTTCGTGGCGCACGGCCGAGTAGTACCAGGCCAGGTCCCAGCGCCCCAGCCGCGAGTCGCCGCGGGCGCCGAGCTCCAGGGTGGTGGCGGTCTGGTTGCGCAGCTCGATGGGTTGGGTCTGCAGGCCGTTGATCGCTGGCGAGCTCCAGATCAGCGCCCAGGGGTGCGCAGGCTCCACCGAGCGGCTCAGGTTGCCGTACAGCTGCAGCGCGGGGCTGAAGTCGTAGCGCAGCCCCAGGCGCGGGGCGTAGTCCCAGTCATGCTGGCTGACCTTGCCGCCGCTGGCCGGATAGGTGACGGCGCTTTCGCGGCGGGTATAGATCATCGCCAGGCCGCTGGTCAGCCACAGGTCTGGCACCAGTTCCAGTTCGTTGCTGAAGTGGAGGACGCTGTCCGAGCCCTGGTAGGTGAAGTCGCGGGTCTTGGTGCCTATGGGCTGAGTGGGGTCGGTCTCGACCCGCACGAACTCCGAGGCCCCGGTGTTGGGCAGGTGCTTGGTGGTGCGCCAGCCCAGGGTGGTCTTGCTCTCGTGGCCGAACAGGGTGTCGCGGCGCAGGTAGTTGAGCGTGCCGCTGACGTCGGTGTACGCCACCTTGAGGCGCTTGGTGCCTTCACGCAGGTCCATGGGGTAGTCGTGGTAGACCAGGCCGGCTTCCAGCTGCGAGTCGTCATCGAGGTAGAAGGTGGTCTTGTTGCCCAGCCAGGTGCTGCCCGGTTGCGGGCGGCTGGCGTCGCGGCTCAGGTACAGCGGGTTGGCAGCGCGCGGGTGGTGCTTGATCTGGTCCTTGGTCAGGCGGCCGGCCAGTTCGTTTTCGGTTTCGCGGTAACGCAGGTAGAAGCGGGTTTCCAGGTTGGGGTTGAAGCGGTAGCCGACGTTGGCGGCGATGCCCTTGCTGCTGCCGCTGCTGTGGTCCTGGTAGCCGTCGTATTCCGAGTCGGTGAGGGCGACGTAGTAGTCCAGGTCACCCAGTACCTGGCCGGAGCTGACCTGGCGTTTGCCGTAGCCACGGCTGCCGGCCTCGACCCGTACCTGCAGGGGCGCGGCGTCGTAGCCGGTGTGGGTCACGTAATTGATGGCGCCGCCCAGGGCCAGGGCGCCGCGGTCGAAGCCGTTGGCGCCGCGCAGTACCTCGGCGCTGCTTAGCCACAGGGGCTCGAACAGTTCATAGGGCGTGCCGCCGGGGCCGGTCAGGGGCAGGCCGTCGAACAGGGTGTATACGCCGGAGCCGTGGGCGCCGGGGGCACGGTTCAGGCCCGAGCCGCGAATCGACAGTTTGATGCCGTCGTTGCCGGCGGATTGGGCGAACACGCCGGGCTGGTAGGCGAGAACGTCCTGGTTGCTGGCGACGCGGCCTTGTTCGACCTGTTGCATGTCGATCAGGTTGGTGGCCCCGGGGATTTGCTGCAGGCGCTCGCGGGCGTCCTGAAGTTCGTTGTGTTCCTGGTCCTGGATCAGTACCTGGCCGAGTTCGATGCCTGGGTTGGCTTGGGCGGTGGCGGTGCAGGCGATCAATACGGCGAGGGACGAGCGGGGCAGGGTGGGGTGCATCGAAGGGGTTCCGGGACGGTTGGGCGGGTATCTGACGTTGCAAGTATCAGACGAAGCACAGTGGGTGATCTGTAGTGCAGTCATGCTTTTGATCTGCTCTGGATCTGCTCTGGATCTGCTGTTGATTTGCTTTTGATTTTGATCTGCTTTTGATCTTGATCTTCCGTCCCCCAGAAGGCCGAGTGGAGGTGTCGTGCAGGGGGCGGGGCGAAGCCCCTTCGGCGTTAGCCGAAGCGAGCGACTGTTAGAGTTGCTTGCAACTCGGGTCGCGTGCCCCCGGAGCGGCGCCGGAGGGAGGGGACCCGGAGCGAAGCGTAGGGCCTGATGATGGACGGAGCGGTTTTGCTTACTTTTTCCAAGAAAAAAGTAAGCCGCTGTAAGAGCGGAAGGGGCCCTGATTGTCGATATGCATGCTGGATATGTTCACGGTCGTCGATTTTATCGAGCGGTGTGTTTATCCGGCATGGATAGCGCTGCGAATGACGCCTTCCGCTCTTACAGCGGGTCACTTTTGCAAGGACGCAAAAGTAACCAAAAGGTCCCCGGCCAAACATACGGCCCTACGCTTCGCTCCGGGTTCCCTCCCTCCGGCGCCGTCCAGGGGGCACGCGACCCGAGTTGCAAGCAACTCTAACAGTCGCTCGCTTCGGCTAACGCCGAAGGGGCTGCGCCCCGCCCCCTGCACGACACCTCCACTCGGCCTCCTGACAGGCCGGACAATCAAGATCAAGATCAAGATCAAGATCAAGATCAAGAACAACGGCGGTGCTGGGGATGGGTTGTTCAATCGCCAAAAACAAAACACCCCGCCGAAGCGGGGTGTCCTGTCAATGCATCAGCACTCAACCAAGCAACTGCAAACCTGCATGCTGCACCAGGTCCAGCAACGGCTGCGGATAAACACCCAGCACGAACGCCAGAATCGCAATCGCCAGCAGCATCACACCACCGGTACGCTGTTCCCAGTTCAACGGCGCATCGTGACGACGCAGGTTCGGCTCGATCAGGTACAGGGTGACCATCACGCGCAGGTAGTAGAACACCCCGATCGCACTACCGATCACCAACGCACCCACCAGCCACCACAGCTGCGACTCGACGCCGGTAGCAATGATGTAGAACTTGCCGATGAAGCCCGCGGTCAGCGGAATACCCGCCAGCGACAGCATCATCACGGTCAGTACCGCCGTCAGGTACGGACGACGCCAGAACAGGCCGCGGTACTCGTACAGGGCATCGGCATCACGGCCCTTGTAAGGCGAGGACATCAGGGTGATGACGCCAAACGCGCCCAGGCTGGTGATCACGTAGGTCACCAGGTACACGCCAATGGCTTCCACCGCCATGCCCTTGCTCGCCACCAGCGCAATCAGCAGGTAACCGAAGTGGGCGATCGAGGAGTAACCCAGCAGACGCTTGAGGTTGCTCTGGGTCAGCGCCAGCAGGTTGCCGACCAGAATCGAGGCCACTGCAATCACCGACAGCACGGTGGTCAGCACGCCGCTGCTGGCAGCAGGGGAGAGCATGAACAGGCGTACCACAACGGCGAATACAGCCACCTTGCTCGCGGTGGCCAGGAACGCGGCGACCGGCGCCGGAGCACCTTCGTATACGTCCGGGGTCCACAGGTGGAACGGTACCAACGACAGCTTGAACGCCAGACCGACCAGCATCATGCCCAGGCCCAGCTGGGCAATCAGGCTTGGCAGGCTGGTGGTGGCCAGGGCCTTGCCGATGCCGTCGAAGCTCAGGCTGCCGGCGTCGGCATACAGCAGCGCCATGCCGAACAGCAGGAACGCGGAACCGGCTGCCGACAGCACCATGTACTTGATGCCGGCTTCCAGCGAACGCTTGTTGAAGAACGCATACGCCACCAGGCCATAAACCGGTACCGAGAGCAGCTCCAGGCCGATGAACAGGCCGGCCAGGTGTTGCGCGCAGACCAGCACCAGGCCGCCCAGGGCCGCCATCAGGATCAGCAGGTAGAGCTCTTCGCGGTTGCCCGGGTAGCCCTTGCCGCCGTCACCCAGGTAGGCATGCGCCAGGGTCACGCAGGCCAGGGTGGCGACCAGGATCAACGCCATGTACAGGCACGCGAAGCTGTCGACGGTCAGCAATGGGGTGACCGCCAGCGGGGCCACCTTGAGGGTCGGGATGATCGACAGCAGGGCCAGGTTCAGCCCCACGGTCGACAGCAGGAAGGTTTGCGAGTGATTGCGGCGCCAGGCGATGGCCAGCATCACCACGACGATGGTGATACTGGTGATCAGCAGTGGCGCAAGCGCAATAAAGTGTTGAATCGTCAGGTCCATAGCGCTCTTACCGGGCCGAAGCGAGTTGAGTGAAAGCGGAGCCGAGCCACTGCTGCACACCACTCATGGTGGCGGCGGAGGTATCCAGGAACGGCTGCGGGTAAACGCCCAGCACAATCAGCAGTACCGCCAGGCCCAGCACCATGATCAGTTCGCGGTTGTCCATGCCGGCCAGTACTTCGTCGGACTTGGCCGGGCCGAAGTAGGCGCGGTGGATCATGATCAGCGAGTACACCGAGCCGAACACCAGGCCGGAGGTGGCAATCGCGGTGACCCACGGGGCACTGACGAAGCTGCCGATCAGGATCAGGAACTCGCCGACGAAGTTGCCGGTACCCGGCAAGCCCAGCGAGGCCGCGGCGAAGAACAGGCTGATGGCCGGCAGGTAGGCGATGCGCGACCACAGGCCACCCATCTGACGCATGTCACGGGTGTGCAGACGCTCGTACAGCTGGCCGCTGAGGATGAACAGCGCCGCCGCCGACAGGCCGTGGGCCAGCATCTGGATCACCGCGCCCTGCAGGGCCTGCTGGCTGCCGGAGTAGATGCCGATCAGCACGAAGCCCATGTGCGAGACGCTGGAGAACGCGATCAGGCGCTTGATGTCGGTTTGCGCGAAGGCCAGGAATGCACCGTAGAAGATCCCGATCAGACCCAGGGTCATGGCGATCGGCGCGAACTCGGCCGAGGCATTCGGGAACAGCGGCAGGGCAAAACGCAGCAGGCCGTAGGCCGCGGTCTTCAGCAGGATACCGGCCAGGTCGACGGAACCGGCAGTCGGCGCCTGGGCGTGGGCATCAGGCAGCCAGGAGTGGAACGGTACCACCGGCAGCTTGACCGCGAAGGCGATGAAGAAGCCCAGCATCAGCAGGTATTCGGTACCCGCCGGCAGGTCGGCCTTGAGCAACTGGGTGTAGTCGAAGGTGATCACACCGGTGTTGCCGTAGTTGACCAGCACCAGGCCCAGGATCGCCACCAGCATGATCAGGCCGCTGGCCTGGGTGAAGATGAAGAACTTGGTGGCTGCGTAGATCCGGGTCTTCTTGCCGTCCGAGGAGCTGTGACCCCAGAGCGCGATGAGGAAATACATCGGCACCAGCATCATTTCCCAGAAGAAGAAGAACAGGAACAGGTCCAGGGCCAGGAACACACCGACCACGCCGCCCAGGATCCACATCAGGTTGAGGTGGAAGAAGCCGACGTGGCGCTGGATCTCTTTCCAGGAACACAGTACCGAGAGCACACCGAGCAGGCCGGTGAGCAGGATCATCAGCAGCGACAGGCCGTCCAGGGCCAGGTGCAGGCTGATGCCGAAGCGCTCGATCCACAGCACTTTGAACTCGTAGGCCCACTGTGGCGCGGCACCCGGCGCAGGCGCCAGGGTGTAGTCGCCGTTGGCCCACAGCCAGAGGCCGATACCAAGCAGCAGGGACATGGTCAGCAGCGCGATGTAGCGCGGCAGGGTGGCGCCGAAGCGCTCACCCAGCCAGCACAGCAGGCCGCCGATAAAGGGGATCAGGATCAGCCAAGGCAAAATCATGACGGGCTCAATTCCTTTCGCAAAGTCGCAAGGTTCATATCAGACCGCAGCCACAACAACGGCACCGAGCACAAGCACGGCACCAATGGCGATCGAGGCGGTGTACCAGCGCAGCTGACCGGTTTCGGTTTTGCTCATGGCGGCATGACCGCCCTTGGCCAAACGCGGAATCAGGCCGATGCTGCGGTCAACCGGATCCTTGCGCAGGATGTGGCTGATCAGCAGGTAAGGTTTGACGAACAGCTTGTCGTAGATCCAGTCGAAGCCCCAGGCGGCGAACCACCAGGCCGACAGCACACGACCGATACCGCTGTTGGCGATCGCGGTAACCAGGCGACGCTTGCCCAGGAACAGCATGGCGGCCAGCAGGATACCGGCGATGGCGATGGCACCCGAGGCGATTTCCAGGCTGTGCTTGGCTTCGCCACCGGCATGCCCGACGCTCTGCGGCAGCACGCCGGCCAGCGGTGGGTGGATCCAGGCGCCGACGAAGGTCGACAGCACGATCAGCACGCCCAGCGGCAGCCAGTGCGAGATGCCGTGGCCAGCGTGGGCTTCGGTCTTGGCTTCGCCGTGGAAGGCGATGAAGATCAGGCGGAAGGTGTACAGCGAGGTCATGAACGCACCCACCAGGCCGGCGTACAGCAAGCCGCTGTTGCCGCTGGCGAAGGCTTCCCAGAGGATCTCGTCCTTGGAGTAGAAGCCGGCGGTCAGCAGCGGCAGGGCAGCCAGGGCGGCACCACCGACGATGAAGCTGGCGTAGGCCAGTGGCAGTTTCTTCCACAGGCCGCCCATCTTGAAGATGTTCTGCTCGTGGTGGCAGGCAACGATCACCGCACCGGAGGCAAGGAACAGCAGGGCCTTGAAGAAGGCGTGGGTCATCAGGTGGAAGATCGCGCCGTCGAAGGCGCCCACGCCCAGGGCCAGGAACATGTAGCCGATCTGGCTCATGGTCGAGTAGGCCAGGATACGCTTGATGTCGGTCTGTACCAGCGCGGCAAAGCCGGCCAGCACCAGGGTCACGCCGCCGACCACACCCACCAGGTGCAGCACGTCGGGTGCCAGGGCGAACAGGCCGTGGGTACGCGCGATCAGGTAGACACCGGCGGTCACCATGGTGGCGGCGTGGATCAGTGCCGATACCGGGGTAGGGCCGGCCATCGCGTCTGCAAGCCAGGTCTGCAGCGGCAGCTGGGCCGATTTGCCCACGGCGCCGCCCAGCAGCATCAGGGTTGCCAGCACGATCCAGAAATCACCGGCCTGGAACTTCTGCGGCGCCAGCACCAGCAGTTGCTGGATGTTCAGGGTGCCCAGTTGCTGGAACAGGATGAACAGGCCGATGGCCATGAACACGTCGCCGATACGGGTGACGATGAAGGCCTTGAGCGCTGCGTTGCCGTTGTTGCGGTTGCTGTAGTAGAAACCGATCAACAGGTACGAGCACAGGCCCACGCCTTCCCAACCGAAGTAGATGAACAGCAGGTCGTCGCCCAGGATCAGGAACAGCATGCTGGCAATGAACAGGTTGGTGTAGGCGAAGAAGCGCGAGTAGCCGGCTTCACCACGCATGTACCACGAGGCGAACAGGTGGATCAGGAAGCCCACGCCGACCACCACGCCGAGCATGGTCACCGACAGGCCGTCCAGGTACAGGGTGAAGTTGGGCTTGAAGTCGCCCACCTGCATCCACTGCCACAGCAGCTGGCTGTACGCGCCGCCTTCAGGCGGGGCGACGTTGAACTGCCAGATCACGTAGGCGGCCACGATGGCCGAGAGGCCGATCGAACCGACACCGATCAGCGCCGACAGGTTCTCCGAGAACCGCCCGCGCGAGAACGACAGCAGCACAAAGCCGATCAGGGGGAAGACGAAGGTCAGAAAGAGTAGGTTCATCCGCGCATCTCACTGGCAGCATCGATATCGAGAGTGTGGAAGCGGCGATACAGCTGCAGCAGGATCGCCAGGCCGATACTGGCCTCGGCGGCGGCCAGGCTGATCACCAGGATGAACATGATCTGCCCGTCCGGTTGCGCCCAGCGGCTGCCCGCCACGATGAATGCCAGTGCCGAGGCGTTCATCATGATTTCCAGGCTCATCAGTACGAACAGAATGTTGCGGCGCACCATCAGCCCGACCAGGCCGAGGCAGAACAGGATGCCGGCGACGGCCAGGCCGTGTTCGAGAGGAATTGCTGACATGATTTACTCCTTCGCCTCGTTGCGGCCGAGGTGGAACGCCGTCACTGCTGCAGCCAGCAGCAGCATCGAGGCCAGTTCCACCACCAGCAGGTAAGGGCCGAACAGGCTGATGCCCACGGCCTTGGCGTCAACGGTGGTATGACCGATGGCGGCGCCGCTCGGCTGCACGAACAGCACGTACAGCAGTTCGGCCAGCAGCAGGACGGCGAGGAACACCGGCCCGCCCCAGATGCCGGGCTTGAGCCAGCCGCGCTCCTGGGCGACCGAGGCCGGCCCCAGGTTGAGCATCATCACCACGAACACGAACAGCACCATGATGGCGCCAGCGTAGGCGATCACTTCGAGCACGCCGGCAAACGGCGCGCCGAGGGCGAAGAAGGTCATCGCCACGGAGATCAGCGAAATGATCAGGTAGAGCAGGGCATGCACCGGGTTGGTGTTGGTGATCACCCGCAGGGTGGACACCACGGCGACACCGGATGCGAAATAGAAAGCGAATTCCATCTTTCTTCCTTAAGGGAGCAAGCTCTTCACGTTGATCGGCTCGGCTTCGTTCTGCGCGGCGCCCTTCGGCTTGCCGGCAACGGCCATACCTGCAACACGGTAGAAGTTGTAATCAGGGTTCTTGCCGGGGCCGGAGATCAGCAGATCTTCTTTCTCGTACACCAGGTCCTGACGTTTGAACTCGGCCATTTCGAAATCCGGGGTGAGCTGGATCGCGGTGGTCGGGCAGGCTTCCTCGCAGAGGCCGCAGAAAATGCAGCGCGAGAAGTTGATGCGGAAGAACTCGGGGTACCAGCGACCGTCTTCGGTCTCGGCCTTCTGCAGCGAGATGCAACCCACCGGGCAGGCCACGGCGCACAGGTTGCAGGCCACGCAGCGCTCCTCGCCGTCGGGGTCGCGGGTCAGCACGATGCGGCCGCGGTAGCGCGGCGGCAGGTAGACCGGCTCTTCGGGGTATTGCAGGGTGTCGCGTTTGCGGAACCCGTGGGAGAACACCATCACCAGGCTGCGCAGCTGGGTGCCAGTGCCCTTAACGATGTCGCCAATATACTTGAACATGGGTCAAATCCTCACTGGGCCGCAACAGCTGGCGTGTTGAGCAACACGAGCGCAGCGGTCACCAGCAAATTGATCAGGGTCAGCGGCAGGCAGAACTTCCAGCTGAAGTCCATCACCTGGTCATAGCGCGGGCGCGGGATCGAGGCGCGCAGCAGGATGAACAGCATGATGAAGAACGCGGTCTTCAGGGCGAACCACACGAACGACAGTTGCGGCAGGATGCCGAACGGCCCGTGCCAGCCACCGAAGAACAGGGTTACCAGCAGCGCCGAGATCAGGATGATGCCGATGTACTCGCCCACGAAGAACATGCCCCACTTCATGCCGGCATATTCGATGTGGTAGCCGTCGGCCAGTTCCTGTTCCGCTTCCGGCTGGTCGAAGGGGTGACGGTGAGTCACGGCCACGCCAGCGATGAAGAAGGTACAGAAGCCGAAGAACTGCGGAATGATGAACCACAGGTTCTGCGCCTGGTATTCGACGATGTCGCGCATGTTGAACGAGCCGACCTGGGCCACGATGCCCATCAGCGCCAGGCCCATGAACACTTCGTACGACACGGTCTGGGCCGAGGCCCGCAGGCTGCCGAGCAGGGCGTACTTGTTGTTCGACGACCAGCCGGCGAACAGGACGGCGTACACCGACAGGCCGGCCATGGCGAAGAAGAACAGCAGGCCGATGTTCAGGTCCGCGACACCCCAGGTCGGGGTGATCGGGATGATCGCGAAGGCGATCAGCAAGGCGCTCATGGCCACCACCGGCGCCAGGGTGAAGATCACCTTGTCGACGAAGGGCGGGTTCCAGTCTTCCTTGAAGAACATCTTCAGCATGTCGGCGGCAATCTGGAACATGCCGAACGGGCCGACGCGGTTAGGACCGTAACGGTCCTGCCACCAGCCCAGCAGGCGACGCTCGACGAAGCTGAGCAGCGCACCGCAGACCACCACCGCCAGCAACACCACGATGGCCTTGATGACAGTGAGGATCACATCGATCACTTCAGGGGTGAACCAGGTCATTGTGCTGCCTCCTGCAAGCCTTCGACGGATGCACCGAAGATGGCAGGCGGGATGCCGGCCAGGCCTTTGGGCAATGCAACCAGGCCTGCGCCCAGTTCCTCATTGATGCGCAGCGGCAGACGCAGGGTCTGGCCGGCCACGTTCAGGCTCAGCAGTGCGCCGTCGTTGACGCCCAGGCGGTCGGCTTCGGACTTGGCCAGTGCCACGTAGGCCTGCGGGATGCGCTCCTGCACCGGGGCGGCGCGCGAAGAGTTCTCTTCACTGCCGAACAGGTGGTAGAACGGCACGGCCTGCCAGGTGCCACGGGCCGGCGAGAACGCCGCCGGAACGCTGGCGAACCAGTTCAGCCTGTCGCCCTGGGTCTCGATCAGGCGGGTGCCCGGGTCGCCTGCACGCAGGTGACCACCGACCTCGTCCTGGAACTTGTTCCAGGCCTGCGGCGAGTTCCAGCCCGGCGACCAGGCGAACGGCACCTGCTGGCGCGGTTCGGCGGAGCCCGAGTAGCCTTCCATGGAGAAGGCGAACGCGGTGTCCGGGTCTTGCGGGGTACGTGGCTCGTGCACGCTGATGTTGGCGCGCATGGCGGTACGGCCCGAGTAGCGCAGCGGCTCGCGGGCCAGTTTCATGCCCTTGATGCGGAACGCGGCCGATGGGGCGGCGTTGACGATGCCGGCCAGTTGCGGCACCACGCCAGCCACGGCGTGGGTCACGTGGTCCAGCTGGGTCCAGTCGACCGGCTTGTTGAGCAGGGTGGCACGCAGTGCGTGCATCCAGCGCCAGCCTTCGTGCACCAGGATGCTGCTGTCCAGGTACTGCGGGTCGAACACCTGGAAGAAGCGCTGGGCGCGGCCTTCCTGGCTGACCAGGGTACCGTCGCCCTCGGCGAAGGTGGCGGCCGGCAGCACCAGGTGCGCGCGGTCGGTGGTCGGGGTTTTCTGGTGGTCGGCAACGATCACCACCTTGGCCGCGGCCAGGGCAGCGTCGACCTTGGCAGCCGGTACGCGGCTGTACAGGTCGTTTTCCAGTACCACGATGGCATCGGCCTTGCCGGCGATCACGGCGTCCAGCGCCGCATCGATCGACTCGCCACCGAGCATGGCCAGGCCCAGGCTGTTGGCCTCGGGCACCACCAGGCTCAGCGAGCCGTTCTTCTCGCGCAGCTTGAGTGCCTTGGCGATGTTGGCGGCAGCTTCGATCAGAGCCCTGGAGGCCAGCGAAGTACCGGCAACCACCAGTGGGCGGTTGGCCGCGACCAGGGCGTCGGCGATGCGCTTGGCCAGGTCCAGGGCTTCGGCGTCCAGGCCTTCGACGGCTGGGGCGCTCGGGTCGATGGCGTGGGCCACGGCGAAACCGATGCGGGCCAGGTCGTCCGGCGCGGCGTGCACGCACTCTTGCGCCACGTCGTCGAGCTTGGTCTCGCTCAGGCTGGCAATGAACAGCGGGTACATGGCGTGCTGGCCGATGTTCTTCACCGCGGCATCGAGCCACGGCTGAACGCGCATGGCATCGGCCATCGCCTCGGCCTTGCCCTTGACCGACTGGCGCAGGGCCAGGGCCACGCGGGCAGCGGTCTGGGTCAGGTCTTCGCCAAGCACGAACACCGCGTCATGGTCTTCCATGTCGCGCAGGGTCGGCACCGGCAGCGGGCTGTCGTTGAGCACCTGCAAAGCCAGGCGCACGCGCTCCAGCTCACCGGCTTCCATGCCTGCATAGAAGTGTTCGGCACCCACCAGCTCGCGCAGGCCGTAGTTGCTCTCCAGGCTTGCACGGGGCGAACCGATACCCACGATGTTGCGCCCGCGCAGCATGTCGGCGGCCTTGTCCAGCGCGGCGTCCAGGCCCAGTTTCTGGCCGTCCTGGAGCAATGGCTGGCGTGGGCGGTCGGTACGGTTGACGTAGCCGTAGCCGAAGCGGCCACGGTCGCACAGGAAGTACTGGTTCACCGAGCCGTTGAAACGGTTCTCGATGCGGCGCAGTTCACCGTAGCGCTCGCCCGGGCTGATGTTGCAGCCGCTGGAGCAGCCATGGCAGATGCTCGGGGCGAACTGCATGTCCCACTTGCGGTTGTAGCGCTCGGAGTGGGTCTTGTCGGTGAACACACCGGTCGGGCAGACCTCGGTCAGGTTGCCGGAGAACTCGCTCTCCAGGGCACCGTCCTCGACGCGGCCGAAATACACGTTGTCGTGCGCACCGAACACGCCCAGGTCGGTACCGCCGGCGTAGTCCTTGTAGTAGCGCACGCAGCGGTAGCAGGCGATGCAGCGGTTCATCTCGTGGGAGATGAACGGGCCGAGCTCCTGGTTCTGGTGGGTACGCTTGGTGAAACGGTAGCGGCGCTCGTTGTGGCCGGTCATCACCGTCATGTCTTGCAGGTGGCAGTGACCGCCTTCCTCGCACACCGGGCAGTCGTGCGGGTGGTTGGTCATCAGCCATTCGACGACGCTGGCGCGGAACACGCGGGCTTCTTCGTCTTCGATGGAAATCCAGCTGCCATCGGTGGCAGGGGTCATGCAGGACATGACGATGCGACCACGGGTGTCGTTCTCGTCGGTGTACTGCTTGACCGCACACTGGCGGCAGGCACCGACGCTACCGAGCGCCGGGTGCCAGCAGAAATAGGGGATGTCGAGGCCTAGCGACAGACACGCCTGTAACAGGTTGTCTGCACCGTTGACTTCGAGCTCTTTGCCGTCTACGTGGATAGTGGCCATGGTTCAAAGTTCTTCGTTGGCCCGCGTCTGCGGGCGTGGCTAATGGAAAGCTGTATGCCTGCGGTTCGCCGTCATCCGGGCGAGCATCGCGGGCAACGGGCGGCACGGACCGCCCGTCTTCTTGTTCGTTATGCGCCAACCACAACGGGTTTGGCCAAGTCCGGGCGCGGTGCAGCAGTGGCTGCGATGCCGGCTTCGAACTCGGGGCGGAAGTATTTGATGGCACTGCCCAGCGGCTCGACCGCACCGGGTGCGTGAGCGCAGAAGGTCTTGCCTGGGCCGAGGAAACCGACCAGCCCCAGCAGCGTCTCGATGTCGCCTGGCTGACCCTGGCCTTTCTCGATGGCGCGCAGCAGCTTGACGCTCCACGGCAGGCCGTCGCGGCACGGGGTGCAGAAGCCGCACGATTCGCGGGCAAAGAACTCTTCCATGTTGCGCAGCAGCGAGACCATGTTGACGCTGTCGTCAACGGCCATGGCCAGGCCCGTACCCATCCGGGTACCGACCTTGGCGATGCCGCCGGCGTACATCTGGGCGTCGAGGTGCTCGGGCAGCAAAAAGCCGGTACCGGCGCCGCCTGGCTGCCAGCACTTGAGCTTGAAGCCGTCGCGCATGCCGCCGGCGTAGTCTTCGAACAGCTCGCGGGCGGTGACGCCGAAGGGCAGTTCCCACAGGCCAGGGTTCTTCACCTTGCCGGAGAAGCCCATCAGCTTGGTGCCGTGGTCTTCGCTGCCTTCGCGGGCCAGAGACTTGTACCAGTCGATGCCGTTGCCGACGATGGCCGGCACGTTGCACAGGGTCTCGACGTTGTTCACGCAGGTCGGCTTGCCCCACACGCCCACGGCGGCAGGGAAGGGCGGCTTGGAGCGCGGGTTGGCGCGGCGGCCTTCGAGGGAGTTGATCAGTGCGGTTTCTTCACCGCAGATGTAACGCCCGGCGCCGGTGTGCACGAACAGCTCGAAATCGAAACCGCTGCCCAGGATGTTCTTGCCCAGCAGGCCGGCAGCCTTGGCTTCCTCGACCGCACGGGTGAGGTTGCGCGCGGCGGTGGTGTATTCGCCACGCAGGAAGATGTAGCCGCGGTAGGCCTTGAGCGCGCGGGCACTGATCAGCATGCCTTCGATCAGCAGATGGGGCTGTTGCTCCATCAGCATGCGGTCCTTCCAGGTGTTGGGCTCCATTTCGTCCGCGTTGCACAACAGGTAGCGGATGTTCATGGATTCGTCTTTGGGCATCAGGCCCCATTTGACGCCCGTCGGGAAGCCCGCACCGCCACGGCCCTTGAGGCCGGAGTCCTTGACGGTCTGCACGATGTCGTCCTGCGACATCTGCGCCAGTGCCTTGCGGGCAGCGGTGTAGCCGTCCTTGGCCTGGTACTCGTCGAGCCACAGTGGCTCGCCGTCGTCGCGCAGGCGCCAGGTCAGCGGATGGGTTTCGGCGGCGCGCGCGATGCGGTTGGCCGGGCCGAAGGAAGTGATGGTCATACGTAACCCTCCAGCAGTTTGGAAACGCCGGCAGGTTGCACGTCGCCAAAGGTGTCGTCGTCGATCATCAGGGCCGGGGCCTTGTCGCAGTTGCCCAGGCAGCACACCGGCAGCAGGGTGAAGCGCCCGTCTGCGGTGGTCTGGCCCAGGCCGATGCCCAGCTCGCTCTGGATCTGGCTGACCACCGACTCGTGGCCGCCGATGTAGCAGACCATGCTGTCGCACACACGGATGATGTGGCGGCCGACCGGCTGGCGGAAGATCTGGCTGTAGAAGGTGGCCACGCCTTCGACGTCGCTGGCAGGGATGCCCAGCACTTCGCCGATGGCGTACACGGCGCCGTCCGGCACCCAGCCGCGTTCCTTCTGAACGATCTTCAGGGCTTCGATGGACGCCGCGCGCGGGTCCTCGTAGTGGTGCATCTCGTGCTCGATGGCCGAGCGCTCGGTTTCGCTCAGGGCGAAACGGTCGGTTTGGATAAGCGTGTTATTCATGCTTAGCGGTCCACGTCAGCCATAACGAAGTCGATACTGCCCAGGTACGCAATCAGGTCCGCGACCATGCTGCCGCGGATCACCGAAGGGATCTGCTGCAGGTGCGGGTAGCTCGGAGTGCGGATCCGGGTGCGGTAGCTCATGGTGCCGCCGTCGCTCGTCAGGTAGTAACTGTTGATGCCCTTGGTCGCTTCGATCATCTGGAAGGACTCGTTGGCCGGCATGACCGGGCCCCACGAAACCTGCAGGAAGTGCGTGATCAGGGTCTCGATGTGCTGCAGGGTGCGCTCTTTTGGCGGCGGCGTGGTCAGCGGGTGATCCGCCTTGTACGGGCCTTCCGGCATGTTGCGCATGCACTGGTCGATGATCTTGATGCTCTGGCGCATTTCTTCCACGCGCACCATGCAGCGGTCATAGGCATCGCCATTGTTGGCCAGCGGCACTTCGAACTCGAAGTTCTCGTAGCCCGAGTACGGGCGTGCCTTGCGCAGGTCGAAGTCGCAACCGGTCGAACGCAGGCCGGCACCGGTGACGCCCCATTCCAGGGCTTCCTTGGTGTTGTAGGCAGCCACGCCGATGGTACGGCCCTTGAGGATGCTGTTCTGCAGGGCGGCCTTGGTGTACTCGTCGAGGCGCTTGGGCAGCCAGTCGACGAAGTCCTTGACCAGTTTTTCCCAGCCGCGCGGCAGGTCGTGGGCCACGCCACCGATACGGTACCAGGCCGGGTGCAGACGGAAACCGGTGATGGCTTCGATCACGGTGTAGGCGCGCTGACGGTCGGTGAAGGTGAAGAACACCGGGGTCATGGCGCCGACGTCCTGGATGTAGGTACCCAGGAACAGCAGGTGGCTGGTGATGCGGAAGAACTCGGCCATCATGATGCGGATGGTGTCGACCTTCTGCGGCACCTTGATGCCGGCCAGCTTCTCGACCGCGAGCACGTAGGGCAGGTTGTTCATCACCCCGCCCAGGTAGTCGATGCGGTCGGTGTAGGGGATGAAGCTGTGCCAGGACTGGCGCTCGGCCATCTTCTCGGCACCACGGTGGTGGTAGCCGATGTCCGGGACGCAGTCGACGATCTCTTCACCGTCCAGCTGCAGCACGATACGGAACGCACCGTGAGCCGAAGGGTGGTTGGGGCCAAGGTTGAGGAACATGTAGTCCTCGTTGGCACCGGAACGTTTCATGCCCCAGGCTTCGGGGTTGAAGCGTGCGGCTTCTTCCTCGAGCTGCTGCTTGGCCAGGTTCAGGCTGTAGGGGTCGAACTCGGTGGCGCGCGCCGGGAAGTCCTTGCGCAGCGGATGGCCTTCCCAGGTGGGCGGCATCATGATGCGGGTCAGGTGCGGGTGGCCGGCAAAGTCGATGCCGAACATGTCCCAGACTTCGCGCTCGTACCAGTTGGCGTTGGGCCAGATACCGGTGACGGTGGGCAGGTTCAGGTCACCTTCGTTCAGTGCCACCTTGATCATCACGTCGCTGTTACGCTCGACGGACAGCAGGTGGTAGAACACGGTGAAGTCGGCGCCCGGCAGGCCGCGACGCTGGGTGCGCAGGCGCTCGTCCACGCCGTGCAGGTCGTACAGCATGCTGTACGGCTTGGCCACGTTGCGCAGGAAGGTCAGCACTTCGATCAGCTTGGCGCGGGCAACCCAAAGCACCGGCATGCCGGTGCGGGTGTCCTGGGCGGTGAACGCCTCGGGGCCAAAACGATTGTTCAATTCGACGACCACATCCTGGTCGTCAGCCTTGTAAGGCGGGATGTAAATAGCGGTGTCCGCTGTCATGGTCTCGATCGCTTTCGGTCAACGTAGAGAATGAAGCCAGGCCGCCTGCTCGAATGAACAGGCGGCAGGTCGCTGGATCAGACTTCGTCGGGGCTGCGCAGGTGGGTAACCTGGATACGCTGTTCACGACGCTGCTCTTTCTGCGACGGCATCTCGGCGCGGTACACGCCTTGATCGCCGACGACCCACGAAAGAGGGCGCCGCTCCTTGCCGATCGATTCCTGCAGCAGCATCAGGCCTTGCAGGAACGCTTCGGGGCGAGGCGGGCAGCCAGGCACGTAGACATCCACGGGGAGGAACTTGTCGACCCCCTGAACGACCGAGTAGATGTCGTACATGCCACCGGAGTTGGCGCACGAACCCATGGAGATGACCCACTTGGGTTCGAGCATCTGCTCGTACAGGCGCTGGATGATCGGCGCCATCTTGATGAAGCAGGTGCCGGCGATGACCATGAAGTCGGCCTGACGCGGCGATGCCCGGATGACCTCGGCGCCGAAGCGGGCGATGTCGTGGGGCGCCGTGAAGGCCGTGGTCATTTCCACGTAGCAGCAGGAGAGGCCGAAGTTGTACGGCCACAGGGAATTCTTGCGCCCCCAGTTGACGGCTCCACTGAGTACATCTTCGAGCTTGCCCATGAAGATGTTCTTGTGGACCTGGTCCTCTAGCAGCGAATCGGAGACGGTTTCCCGTTCACCGATTGGATACTGCTCGTTGGGCGCATCGGGGTCGATCCTGGTGAGATTGTATTGCATTGCCAAAGCCTCATTGTTTCAGCTTCGCTTGCCGCTTGCGACGACCTTCGGGAGCCCAATCGAGGGCCCCGACGCGCCATAGGTAGACAAGACCTGCCAACAGAATTGCTATGAAAACGAGTGCTTCGACGAATCCGGTCCAGCCGCTTTCGCGGACGGACACAGACCATGCAAAGAGAAAGAGGGCTTCGATATCGAAGATCACGAACAGCATCGCGACCAGATAGAATTTGGCGGAAAGACGCAGGCGGGCACCGCCTGTTGGCAGCATGCCGGACTCGAACGGTTCGTTCTTGCTGCGGCCCCAGGCCTTGCTGCCCAGCAGGGCGGACAGGCCGAGCATGAAGGCACACAGGCCGACGACACCCAAAAGGAAGATGGCAAAGCCCCAGTTGTGGGCGATGAGTCCTGTCGAATCGGGCATGCTGAAAATCCTTAACAGAGCGCTTGGTCTCTGAGCTTGAAAAGAAGTAGAGCAGTGACGATATGTCGCAGCGAAATCTATCGCGCTGATTTTATGGGTAAACCCGTAGCAAGTAAAATTTCTGCAGCAAATTTATTCGTAGCATTAAGAACAAAAATCTTTCGTAACTCGCTGCAGGCCACGTATTCCGTGGATTGCGCGTGCTTTTGTTAATTATGTTTCTTGTATGGCGTAACGAAATGCAAGTTTCGAAATGATAATTAATATCATTTGAAGCGCTCCTGTTATTCCTACCTCCTGCGTCAACTAAAAGTTGTTGTTCAAGGGTGTGGCCGGCAAGTTTGTGCGCCCCTGTTTCGGGCAGTGTCTGCGTGCTGGCGCTGGGCTCTGGCTCAGGGTTGTGCGCGGGGGTGGCGCGTCGGTATCTGCGCTGCCACGGCCGTCCGCTGACGCCGGTGTGCACTAGCATAGCCAATCGGGGGTAATAAGGAAGCCTTGTGCCGGGCGGCTGGCCTTTTCGCCGGCAAGGCTGGCGCCTGCGCGGGGTATGAATGGCACAAGACCCGGAGCCCCATCACAGGCCCCGGGTCTTGCGTGTTACCCGAATGTCACCAATCGATCAGCCGATCAGTGGAACTGCTCTTCTTCGGTCGAGCCGGTCAGGGCGGTAACCGAAGACTTGCCACCCTGGATCACGGTGGTCATGTCGTCGAAGTAGCCAGTGCCCACTTCCTGCTGGTGCGCCACGAAGGTGTAGCCTTTGGACGCGTCGGCGAATTCCTGCTCCTGCAGCTTCACGTAGGCAGTCATGTCGTTGCGGGCGTAGTCGTGCGCCAGGTTGAACATGCCGTGCCACATGTTGTGGATGCCAGCCAGGGTGATGAACTGGTGCTTGTAGCCCATGGCCGACAGCTCGCGCTGGAACTTGGCGATGGTCGCGTCGTCCAGGTTCTTCTTCCAGTTGAAGGAAGGCGAGCAGTTGTAGGACAGGATCTGGTCCGGGTATTCCTTCTTGATGGCTTCGGCAAAGCGGCGTGCTTCGTCCAGGTCCGGCTTGGCGGTTTCGCACCAGATCAGGTCGGCATACGGTGCGTAGGCCAGGCCGCGGGCAATCGCCTGGTCCAGGCCGGCACGTACCTTGTAGAAACCTTCCTGGGTGCGCTCACCCACCACGAATGGCTGGTCGTACGGGTCGCAGTCGCTGGTCAGCAGGTCGGCGGCGTTGGCGTCGGTACGGGCCAGGATGATGGTCGGTACACCGGCAACGTCGGCTGCCAGGCGGGCAGCGCTGAGCTTCTGTACGGCTTCCTGGGTCGGAACCAGTACCTTGCCGCCCATGTGGCCGCATTTTTTAACCGAGGCCAGCTGGTCTTCGAAGTGAACGCCGGCGGCGCCTGCCTCGATCATGTTCTTCATCAGCTCGTAGGCGTTGAGTACGCCGCCGAAACCGGCTTCAGCGTCAGCCACGATCGGTGCGAAGTAGTCGATGTAGCCGTCGTCGCCCGGGTTCTTGCCGGCTTTCCACTGGATCTGGTCGGCGCGACGGAACGAGTTGTTGATGCGCTTGACCACGGTTGGCACGGAGTCCACCGGGTACAGCGACTGGTCGGGGTACATGGACTCGGCCGAGTTGTTGTCGGCAGCCACTTGCCAGCCGGACAGGTAGATAGCCTGGATACCGGCCTTGACCTGTTGAACAGCCTGGCCGCCGGTCAGGGCGCCCATGCAGTTGACGAAATCTTTTTCAGGGCGGAACGAAGGGTGGGCGCCTTTGGTTACCAGGTTCCACAGCTTCTCGGCACCCATGCGGGCCAGGGTGTGCTCAGGTTGAACCGAGCCACGCAGACGAACGACATCAGCGGCAGAGTAGGTACGGGTCACGCCTTTCCAGCGTGGGTTCTCGGCCCAATCTTTTTCGAGGGCTGCAATTTGCTGTTCGCGTGTCAGTGCCATGAAAGTAAACCTCGTCGCATAGGTCGGTAAAAAATGTTCGCTCTGTCGGCTGCGCTGTGCGTACAGGGGCAGCTCCGATTGCTCGCTGGTCAGAAGCACTGGCAGCCAGTGGTGTGGGCGAAATGGCGACGTTGAACGATGGGGCTCGAAGGGGGAAGTGAGCAGGTCCTTGGCGTGGCTGCCGGGCAGGTTGGCTCGTGGTTGCCGTGCTGCGTCGATCAGGGTGTGCCGTCTACCGTTTGATGCGCTTCCGTCCCTCGGGACAACTTCGTTCCAGTCGCAATCTCGTCAAACCGCCTTGTGGGCTGTACAGACACGAATCGGCTCAGGTCGGGTAGGTCAGAGCGCAACTCGAAGGCCCTTGCCAGGGCCTCTGATTAGCGGGAGCGGGGCCATCATGCCTCTGCGATTCGGGGGCGTCAAATGTTTTGTAGTGCTTTTTTTCATCCACTACATCTTTGGTCTAATACGACTCGTCAGTCAGTTTCGAGGCCTTTGGTCGAGGCCTTGAACGACGCGGGGTCAGTCCAGTGCCTCGACTTTTACCCGCAAAGTCATGTTCTCACCGCGCTGGGTGGAGTAACTGAGGGTCGAAGCGCTGCCATCGGCCTGACTTTGAGCGTTGACACCTGCCAGGCTGATCCACTTGCCAAGCTTGCCGGTGACCTTCGTGTCGGTGCTTTGCACCTTCACTACATCGGGGCGTTCCTGGCTCATCCGGTCATTGTTGGTGCTGATGGCAAGGTGCACGGTTTCGCCGGTGACGCTGGCGGTGACGTAGAAACCCTGGGTGACGTTGCGGTACTCGGTGTTGCTCTGCACGCGTCCGTAGCTGTCGGTCTGGGTGCTGGTGATGGGAATGCTCTGGCCAACCTGGATCAGCGCTGGAGTGCCCTCGCTGGCCTGCACCTGTTGCAGCCCACCCTCGCGGTTGGCGGTGCCGTAGCGGATCACGCGGGCGTTGCCGCGGTTGTCCTGGACGTTGCTGTCGGTGTTGTCGACGCTGATCAGCAGGCGCTTGGGGGCGGTGTCCAGTTGTTGCAGCAGGGTGCGAAGTTCGTCGATCTTGCCGGGCTCGGCATTGACGATCAGCTTGTTTTCGAAGGTGCTGATACTGCCGTCCTTGCCGATGAAGGCTTGCGCGGCGGGGAGCAGTTCGGCGCTGGTGCGGTGGTTCAGCGGCAGGACTTCGGTGGCGGCCAGCGCACTGAGGCTGAACGACAGAAGCAGGGTGGCGAGCAGGGGGCGTAGCGGCATGTCCATGGTCTCCGCGGGTGGAGTGGACATGATGGCAAATTTGTAGCGGTTGTGCTGGCCTGTTCGCCGGCAAGGCCGGCTCCCGCAGGTATGGGAGCTGGTCTTGCCGGCGACAGGGCTGGCGCTTACTGGGAGTCGCGCACCATGTCCACGTGCGGCAGGCCGGCCTCGAGGAACTCCTCGCTGACGACCTTGAAGCCCAGGCGCTCGTAGAATGCGGTGGCATGCACTTGTGCGGTGAGCTTCTGCTGGCGCAGATCCCGGTTCTGCGCCTCGGCGATGGCGGCCTGCATCAGTGCGTCACCCACCTTGAGCCCGCGCCAGTCCTTGAGCACCGACACGCGCCCGATCTGGCCATCCTGCAACAGGCGGGCGGTGCCGATGGCGTAGTCACCCTCAAAGGCCAGGAAGTGCACGGCGATGTTGTCGTCGGCATCCCACTCCAGCTCTGGCGGCACGTTCTGCTCGGCAATGAACACCGATTCGCGGATACGGCGGATGTCGGCGTTGTCTTTCTGCCAGTCGGCCAGGCGTACTTCGATCTTATTCATTGGCAAATCCCAGGCTTCCTTGCTTGACCAGTTCGCAGATCAGGGTAAGGCCATTTTCGTCGCCAAGCCATGGCGCGAGGTTTTCCACGTGCAGGGCGTCGGCGGCGCAGATCAGCTTGAGCAGGTCGCGCAGTTCGCCCGGCAGCAGGCGGCTCTGGCCGCTGGCGAACAGCAGTACGTTGTCGTCGACTTCCGACCAGGCCAGGCGCGCGCTCGGGTTGCGGATCAGGATCGCACCCTGTTCCAGGCTGTCGATCAGGTCTTCTTCGCTCAGTGCCTCGCCAGCCACCAGTTCCGGGTAGCGTGGTTCGGTCATGAACTGGCCGAACCAGGTCAGCAGCAGGCGCTCGTCGCTCATGTGCTCGGCCAGCAGGCCCTTGAGGCGGTCCAGGGCGTCGCGCTGGATCTGGTGCGGGTCGCTCACTGGCTGGGCGTCGGCGTCGGTGTAGCGCTCTTCGTCAGGCAGGAACTGGCTGAGGAAGTCGGTGAAGTGGGTCAGCACTTCGGCGGCGCTCGGCGCGCGGAAGCCGACCGAATAGGTCAGGCAGTCGTCTTCGGCCACACCGTAGTGGGCCAGGCGCGGTGGCAGGTAGAGCATGTCGCCCGGTTCCAGGGTCCACTCGTCGGTCTGCTCGAAGTCGGCCAGGATACGCAGGTCGGCGTGCTCGATCAGCGGGCTGTCGCTGTCGCACATCTGGCCGATCTTCCAGTTGCGCTTGCCCTGGCCTTGCAGCAGGAACACGTCGTAGTTGTCGAAGTGCGGGCCCACGCTGCCACCCGGGGCGGCGAAGCTGATCATCACGTCGTCGATGCGCCAGCTTGGCAGAAAGCGAAAGCTCTCCAGCAGCTCGCCCACTTCCGGCACGAACTGGTCGACGGCTTGTACCAGCAGGGTCCAGTCGCGCTCAGGCAGGGTGCTGAAGGTGTCGTCGTCGAACGGGCCGCGGCGCAGTTCCCACGGGCGCTCGCCATGTTCGATGACCAGGCGCGATTCGACTTCCTCTTCCAGTGCCAGGCCGGCCAGTTCATCGGCATCGATCGGGCTTTCGAAATCAGGGAAGGCCTGGCGAACCAGCAGGGGCTTCTTCTGCCAGTAGTCGCGCAGGAATTCGCGGGCAGTCAGGCCGCCCAGCAGCTGAAGTGGGGTATCAGGATTCATGTGTAACCTATTGAAAAAAAGTAATTTTCTTTCAGCAATAAAAACGCCCGGCCAAGCCGGGCGTCAAAACGCGGGGGCAATCAGATGCGTTTGGCTTGTGCCGCGGCATTACCGATGTAGTTGGCCGGGGTCAGCTTCTTCAGCTCGGCGCGGGCTTCGGCCGGCATGTCCAGGCCATCGATGAAGGTTAACAGCGCTTCAGGGCTGATACCTTTGCCGCGGGTCAGCTCTTTGAGCTTCTCGTACGGGTTTTCGATGTCGTAGCGGCGCATCACGGTCTGGATCGGCTCGGCCAGGACTTCCCAGCAGGCGTCCAGGTCTTCAGCGATGCGGGCTTCGTTGATTTCCAGCTTGCTGATGCCCTTGAGGCTGGCCTCGTAGGCGATCACGCTGTGGGCGAAACCGACGCCCAGGTTGCGCAGCACGGTGGAGTCGGTCAGGTCGCGCTGCCAGCGCGAGATCGGCAGCTTGCTGGCCAGGTGCTGGAACAGCGCGTTGGCGATGCCCAGGTTGCCTTCGGAGTTCTCGAAGTCGATCGGGTTGACCTTGTGCGGCATGGTCGAGGAACCGATTTCGCCGGCAATGGTGCGCTGCTTGAAGTAGCCCAGCGAGATGTAGCCCCAGATATCGCGATCGAAGTCGATCAGGATGGTATTGAAGCGGGCGATCGCGTCGAACAGCTCGGCAATGTAGTCGTGCGGTTCGATCTGGGTGGTGTAGGGGTTGAACACCAGGCCCAGCTCGTCTTCGATGAAGGCGCGGGCGTTGGCTTCCCAGTCGATCTGCGGGTAGGCCGACAGGTGGGCGTTGTAGTTGCCCACGGCGCCGTTGATCTTGCCCAGCAGCGGCACGGCGGCAACCTGGGCGATCTGGCGCTCCAGGCGGTACACCACGTTGGCCAGCTCTTTGCCCAGGGTAGTCGGCGAAGCCGGTTGGCCGTGGGTGCGCGACAGCATCGGTACGTCGGCGAAGCGGTGGGCCAGTTCGCGGATCGACTCGGCGATCTGGCGCATCAGCGGCAGCAGCACGCTGTCGCGGCCTTCGCGCAGCATCAGGCCGTGGGACAGGTTGTTGATGTCCTCGCTGGTGCAGGCGAAGTGGATGAACTCGCTGACCTTGGCCAGTTCCGGCAGCTGGGCGGCCTGCTCCTTGAGCAGGTACTCGATGGCCTTGACGTCGTGGTTGGTGGTGCGCTCGATCTCTTTGACGCGCTCGGCGTGCTCGAGGGCGAAGTCGTCGGCCAGGGCGTTGAGCACGGCGTTGGCTTCGGCGGAAAACGCTGGTACTTCAGCGATTTGCGGGTGGGCGGCCAGGCGCTGGAGCCAGCGGACCTCGACCAGGGCGCGGAAACGGATCAGGCCGTATTCGCTGAAGATGGGGCGCAGGGCCTGGGTTTTGCCGGCGTAGCGGCCGTCAACAGGGGAAACCGCAGTGAGCGAGGAAAGCTGCATGGGGTGTTCTCGGACAGTCGGGCAACGAAAAGGGCGCATATCATACATGAAAAACGCGCCCGGGTTTTGAGGGTGACAAAAGGTCTTTCGGGCCTTTTCGCTGGCAAGCCAGCGAAGGCCGCGACGCGGTCAGGGTCAGCCGCGCAGCATCGGGTACAGCTCCTTGAGCAGCTTGCGCCGGCTGATCACCAGCTGCCAGCGGTGCCCGCCCAGCTGGCGCCACAGGCGCGCAGCACGGATGCCGGCCAGCAGCAGGGCGCGGATCTTCGAGGCATTGTTGGGCTGCTGCAGGTTGCGCATGTCGCCATGCACCTGGATACGCTGGCGCAGGGTGCTCAGGGTGTCCTGATAGAGGGCGCCGCACGAAGCGATCACGTTTTCATGCACCAGGCCGAAATGATCGGCCTGGGACTGGATCTGCGGCAGACGCTTGCCGATGGTGTCGAGCATGTCGCCACGCTTGGCCAGCTGGCGCTCCAGGCCCAGCATCGACAAGGCGTAGCGCAGCGGCTCGCGCTGCAGGCTGGCAGGGTCGCGCTCCAGCGCGCTGGCCAGGGCGCGGTAGCCATCCTTGAGGTTCAGGTCGTCACCGCCGAACACCTCCAGGGTGTCCTTGGGGTCGCGTACCAGCAGGCTGCCGAGCATGCAGCCCAGGTCGGCCTCGCTGGCCTGGCCCGTGCGGGCGATTCGGTCGACCAGCACGGCGGCCTGGAATACCCCGCCCAGAGCGACCAGTTGTTCTTGCATCTGGTTCATCAGCGGCTGCTCCAGGGCTCGGCCACTTCGATCACACCGCCCCCCAGGCATACCTCACCGTCATAGAACACCACCGACTGGCCCGGCGTCACGGCGCGCTGCGGCTCGTCGAAAACGGCGCGGTAGCCGCTTGCGGTGCGTTCCAGGGTGCACGCCTGGTCGCTCTGGCGGTAGCGCACCTTGGCCGTCAGCTGGCGCGGGCTGGAGAGGTCGACGGGGTTGACCCAGAAGATCTCCGAGGCGAGCAGGGCGCGGGAGAACAGCCACGGGTGCTCGTTGCCCTGGCCGACCACCAGCACGTTGCGGCTGAGGTCTTTCTCCAGCACGTACCACGGCTCGTCGCTGGCATCCTTGAGGCCGCCGATGCCCAGGCCCTGACGCTGGCCGATGGTGTGGTACATCAGGCCGTGGTGCTGGCCGATGACTTCACCCTCGGTGGTCTGGATTTCACCGGGCTGCGCCGGCAGGTACTGCTTGAGAAAATCGCTGAAACGGCGCTCGCCGATAAAGCAGATACCGGTGGAGTCCTTCTTCTTGGCCGTGGCCAGGCCGTGTTTTTCGGCGATGGCGCGCACCTCGGGCTTTTCCAGTTCGCCCACCGGGAACAGCGTGCGGGCGATCTGCTCGCCGCCGACGGCGTGCAGGAAGTAGCTCTGGTCCTTGTTCGGGTCCAGGCCCTTGAGCAGCTCGGTACGCCCGTCGATGTCGCGGCGGCGCACATAGTGGCCGGTGGCGATCAGGTCGGCACCGAGCATCAGGGCGTAGTCGAGGAACGCCTTGAACTTGATTTCGCGGTTGCACAGGATGTCCGGGTTCGGCGTGCGCCCGGCCTTGTACTCTTCCAGGAAGTGCTCGAACACGTGGTCCCAGTACTCGGCGGCAAAGTTGGCAGTGTGCAGCTTGATGCCGATGCGGTCGCACACGGCCTGGGCATCGGCCAGGTCTTCGCGGGCGGTGCAGTATTCGGTGCCGTCGTCCTCTTCCCAGTTCTTCATGAACAGGCCTTCCACCTGGTAGCCCTGCTCGATCAGCAGGAGGGCGGAGACGGAAGAGTCCACGCCGCCGGACATGCCGACGATGACGCGTGTCTTTTCGGGTTCGTAGAGTGCTGGACTGGTCATAGGTACCGGCTGTGTATCTGGAAAAAGACGTCGATTCTATCAGGCTGCGCCGCGCAAGGCGAAAGCCGCGGCTTCAATTGCGGATCAGGCTCAGGCTGTGCAGCGGGCCGGCCAGGTAGTCGTCGATGCATTGCGGCACCAGCTCGCTGCGCCAGCGCTCGGGGTCTGCCAGCAGTTCGTCGCGGGTGAGCCAGGTGGCGCGCACGATATCGGTGTCCAGGGCGCGTTCGGGGTGGTGGCGAAGCGGGCGGGCAGCGAAGCAGATGCGCTGGTAGGTCACGCCGTTGCTGGGGGCGGTATAGAGGTAGATGCCGACGATGCCGGTAAGCTCGACGTCCCAGGCGGTTTCTTCGAGGGTCTCGCGCAGGGCGGCTTCGAGTAGGGTTTCGTTGGCTTCGAGGTGGCCGGCGGGCTGGTTGAAGACGTGCCGGCCGGCCTTGAATTCCTCGACCAGCAGGAAGCGGCCGTTGTCTTCGACGATGGTGGCGACGGTGATGTGGGGTTGCCAGGTCATGCGGGTGCTCCTGCTCAGTGCAGCGTCGCCTGCATCGCGGGTCAAGCCCGCTCCCACACAACCCCTGTGGGAGCGGGCTTGACCCACGATGCAGACGACACAGATTCCAGAAAGCACAAACCCCGGTGCGTGGCCGGGGTCTGTGTGTCAGCTCAAGCCAACCTTACAGCGCGGCAACCGCGTTGTTGAAGGTCTGGCTCGGGCGCATTGCCTTGGCGGTCAGCTCGGCATCGGGGTAGTAGTAACCACCGATTTCAACCGGCTTGCCCTGGACTGCGTTGAGCTCGGCGACGATGGTCGCTTCGTTCTCGGTCAGTGCCTTGGCCAGCGGTGCGAAGCGTGCTTGCAGCGCCGCGTCATCGGTCTGTGCAGCCAGTGCCTGGGCCCAGTACAGGGTCAGGTAGAAGTGGCTGCCACGGTTGTCGATGCTGCCAACCTTGCGCGCAGGGGACTTGTTGTTGTCCAGGAACTGGCCGGTGGCCTGGTCCAGGGTCGCAGCCAGTACCTTGGCCTTGGGGTTGGCGTAGGCGGTGCTCAGGTGCTCGAGCGAAGCTGCCAGGGCCAGGAACTCGCCCAGCGAATCCCAGCGCAGGAAGTTTTCTTCCACCAGCTGTTGCACGTGCTTGGGTGCCGAACCGCCGGCGCCGGTTTCGAACAGGCCGCCGTTGTTCATCAGCGGCACGATCGACAGCATCTTGGCGCTGGTGCCCAGTTCCATGATCGGGAACAGGTCGGTCAGGTAGTCACGCAGCACGTTGCCGGTGACCGAGATGGTGTCTTCGCCGGCACGGATGCGCTGCAGCGAAACCTTCATGGCCTCGACAGGCGACAGGACACGGATGTCCAGGCCGGTGGTGTCGTGGTCTTTCAGGTATTTCTGGACCTTCTCGATCAGCACGCCGTCGTGGGCGCGTTGCGGGTCGAGCCAGAAGATCGCCGGGGTGGCGCTGGCGCGGGCACGGTTGACGGCCAGCTTGACCCAGTCCTGGATCGGCGCGTCCTTGGTCTGGCACATGCGGAAGATGTCGCCGGCTTCGACGTCCTGGGACAGCAGCAGGTTGCCCTTGCCGTCGACGACGCGGATCACGCCATCAGCCTTGGCCTGGAAGGTCTTGTCGTGGGAGCCGTACTCTTCGGCCTTCTGTGCCATCAGGCCGACGTTCGGCACGCTGCCCATGGTGGTAGGGTCGAAGGCGCCGTGTTGCTTGCAGTCTTCGATCACCGCCTGGTAGATGGTGGCGTAGCAGCGATCCGGGATCACTGCCTTGGTGTCCTGCAGCTGGCCTTCGGTGTTCCACATCTTGCCCGAGTCGCGGATCATCGCCGGCATCGAGGCGTCGACGATGACGTCGCTCGGCACGTGCAGGTTGGTGATGCCCTTGTCGGAATTGACCATGGCCAGCGCCGGGCGCACGGCATACACGGCCTGCACGTCGGCTTCGATCTGGGCCTGCTGCTCGGCTGGCAGGTCCTTGATGCGGGCGTACAGGTCGCCGATGCCGTTGTTCAGGTTGAAGCCGACCTGCTCCAGTACGGCGGCGTGCTTGGTCAGCGCGTCCTTGTAGTACTCGGCGACGATCTGGCCGAACATGATCGGGTCGGAGACCTTCATCATGGTGGCTTTCAGGTGAACCGACAGCAGTACGCCCTGGGCCTTGGCTTCTTCGATCTGGGCAGCGATGAAGCTGCGCAGGGCCTTGGTGCTGAGCACGGCGCAGTCGACGATTTCGCCGGCCTTGACCGCGGTTTTCTCTTTCAGGACGGTGGTCGAACCGTCCTTGGCCAGCAGTTCGATGCGCAGGCTGTCATCGGCTTCGATCAGCGCGGCTTTTTCGCTGCCGTAGAAGTCGCCGTTGTCCATGTGCGCGACGTGCGACTTGGAGTCGGCTGCCCAGGCGCCCATCTTGTGCGGGTGCTTGCGGGCGTAGTTCTTGACCGACAGCGGTGCGCGGCGGTCGGAGTTGCCTTCGCGCAGTACCGGGTTCACGGCGCTGCCCTTGATGCGGTCGTAGCGGGCGCGGGCTTCTTTTTCCGCGTCGGTGCTGACGGTGTCCGGGTAGTCCGGGATGTTGAAGCCCTTGGCTTGCAGTTCCTTGATCGCGGCCTTCAGCTGCGGTACCGAGGCGCTGATGTTCGGCAGCTTGATGATGTTGGCTTCAGGCGTGGTTGCCAGTTGGCCCAGTTCTGCCAGGTGGTCGGCCACTTGCTTGTCGGCGCCGAGCTGTTCAGGGAAGGCAGAGAGGATACGGCCAGCGAGCGAGATGTCACGGGTTTCGACGGCGATGTCGGCAGTGGCGGTGAACGCTTCGACGATGGGCAGCAGTGAGTAGGTGGCGAGGGCGGGGGCTTCGTCGGTGAAGGTGTAGATGATCTTGGATCGGGTGGGCATATTCGGGTTAACTCTCTGTTTTGCTGAGCGTGCGCGGAATCTCGAGGGGTGCGCAGGATAGGCGCTTCGCTCAAGCGGATCCATGAGCAGAAAGTCGAGGATTCCGGGCTGTGATGGTGGGTTGCATCAGTCGAGTGTCAAACGGCTGAACTGCGGTAACAGCCCAGTCTTGTCGGGGCCGGACGTCTCTATTCGGACCGGTCGCCCCCAGTGACCCTTTGGTCACCGGCGGAGTATATCAAACCCTTGGTCGTAATCATCAAGGTCAACATGTCGGATGGCCACTTTTAGACCAAAGACGTAGAGCGTTTTACGCTGGTATGACGGTTTTTTCGGCGAGGTTTGCGTCTGCGTTCAACTGGGTTAGGCTCTGGGGATTGCATGAAGTCCTATCAACCAGAAAAAAGCGGAGTGCAGCATGGGATACCAGAAAATCAAGGTTCCGGCAGTCGGTGACAAAATCACCGTCAACGCAGACCATTCTCTCAATGTTCCCGACAATCCGATCATCCCCTTCATTGAAGGTGACGGTATTGGCGTCGATGTCAGTCCGGTGATGATCAAGGTGGTCGATGCTGCAGTCGAAAAGGCCTATGGCGGCAAGCGCAAGATCTCCTGGATGGAGGTGTATGCCGGCGAGAAGGCCACCCAGGTCTACGACCAGGACACCTGGCTGCCCCAGGAAACCCTGGATGCGGTGAAAGACTACGTGGTATCGATCAAGGGCCCGCTGACCACCCCGGTCGGCGGCGGCATCCGTTCGCTGAACGTCGCCCTGCGCCAGCAACTGGACCTGTACGTGTGCCTGCGTCCGGTGGTGTGGTTCGAGGGTGTGCCCAGCCCGGTGAAAAAACCTGGCGACGTCGACATGGTGATCTTTCGCGAGAACTCCGAGGACATCTATGCCGGCATCGAGTGGAAGGCCGGCTCGCCCGAGGCGAACAAGGTCATCAAGTTCCTCAAGGAGGAAATGGGTGTCACCAAGATCCGCTTCGACCAGGATTGCGGCATCGGCATCAAGCCGGTTTCCAAGGAAGGCACCCAGCGCCTGGTGCGCAAGGCCCTGCAGTATGTGGTGGATAACGACCGCGAGTCGCTGACCATCGTGCACAAGGGCAACATCATGAAGTTCACCGAGGGTGCCTTCAAGGACTGGGGCTACGAGGTGGCCAAGAACGAATTCGGCGCCGAGCTGCTCGATGGCGGCCCGTGGATGAAATTCAAGAACCCCAAGACCGGGCGTGAAGTGATCGTCAAGGACGCCATTGCCGACGCCATGCTCCAGCAGATCCTGCTGCGTCCGGCCGAGTACGACGTGATCGCCACCCTCAACCTGAACGGTGACTACCTGTCCGACGCCCTGGCGGCGGAAGTGGGCGGTATCGGTATCGCGCCGGGTGCCAACCTGTCGGACACCGTGGCCATGTTCGAGGCCACCCACGGCACGGCGCCCAAGTATGCCGGCAAGGATCAGGTCAACCCTGGTTCGGTGATCCTGTCGGCCGAGATGATGCTGCGTCACCTGGGCTGGACAGAGGCGGCGGACCTGATCATCAAGGGCACCAACGGGGCTATCAAGGCCAAGACCGTGACCTACGACTTCGAGCGCCTGATGGAAGGTGCGACGCTGGTGTCGAGCTCGGGCTTCGGTGAGGCGCTGATCAAGCACATGTAAGCGGGCAGCAAAAGGCCGGCCTGTCCGAGAGGGCAGGCCGGCCCTGGTGTTCCTGGGGTGTTCAGGCGTCGATCGTGGTCGCGCTGCCGGCGGGCTCGCTCTGGGCGCTGGTGACGACGGGTCTTATGTTCTGCGCATGAAACCCCTTGGGTGCCTGAATGATATCGAATGTGACGACTTGTCCGGCCTTCAGGGTCTTGTAACCTTCCATGTTAATGGCAGAGAAGTGGGCAAACAGGTCCTCATCCTTGCCATCCTCGTTGATGAATCCGAATCCCTTGGCATTGTTGAACCACTTGACTTTGCCGGTTGCCATCCTCATATCCCTCTGCAAAGGACTCCATCACTGGAGTATCATCCACTCCATCCGCCTATGAACCTGCGAAAATTCTGGTTGACTGCGCGGATCTTTATCGACCACGGTGGGCTCTTATTGGTTGTAACACCGATTTGCCGATAGTCAAGGTCAGGCGACGGCCGTTCCGGCGTGTGGCCAGGCGGTCCACATTCAACCTTAACCTGTCGAAATGATGAATTTCTTTCCATGCATGCACATAGCCAGATTCGACTAACATTCAATCAGGATCGCCCGCAGCAGGATGAGGACGATGGCTCTGGTCTGGCGGTACAGGAAGCCAAGCCCGCGCTGCAGGCACCACCGATGTACAAGGTGGTTTTGTTCAACGATGACTACACACCGATGGATTTCGTCGTCGAAGTGCTCGAGGTGTTTTTTAACCTGAATCGCGAGCTGGCGACCAAGGTCATGCTGGCCGTCCATACAGAAGGGCGGGCAGTGTGCGGATTGTTTACCCGCGACATCGCCGAGACCAAGGCCATGCAGGTCAACCAATACGCCCGGGAAAGCCAGCATCCGCTACTCTGTGAAATCGAGAAGGACGGTTAATCGCCGACCACTTGGGTATGAGGTGAAGCTATGTTAAACCGCGAGCTCGAAGTCACCCTCAATCTGGCCTTCAAGGAGGCCCGTTCGAAGCGTCATGAGTTCATGACCGTCGAACACCTTCTGCTGGCGCTTTTGGATAATGAGGCCGCCGCAACCGTTTTGCGTGCCTGTGGAGCCAACCTCGACAAGCTCAAGCACGACCTGCAGGAGTTCATCGACTCCACCACGCCACTGATCCCCGTGCATGATGAAGACCGCGAGACCCAGCCAACCCTGGGCTTCCAGCGGGTGCTTCAGCGTGCCGTGTTCCATGTACAGAGCTCGGGTAAACGTGAAGTCACCGGCGCCAATGTGCTGGTGGCGATCTTCAGCGAGCAGGAAAGCCAGGCGGTGTTCCTGCTCAAACAGCAAAGTGTCGCGCGAATCGACGTGGTCAACTACATCGCCCACGGTATCTCCAAGGTGCCGGGCCATGGCGAACACCAGGACGGCGAGCAGGACATGCAGGACGAAGACGGCGGCGAAGCCTCGTCCTCGAGCAATCCGCTGGATGCCTATGCCAGCAACCTCAACGAACTGGCACGCCAGGGGCGTATCGACCCGCTGGTGGGGCGCGAGACCGAGGTCGAGCGCGTGGCGCAGATCCTTGCGCGTCGGCGCAAGAACAACCCGCTGCTGGTGGGCGAGGCCGGGGTGGGCAAGACCGCCATCGCCGAAGGCCTGGCCAAGCGTATCGTCGACGGGCAGGTGCCTGACCTGCTGGCCCAGAGCGTGGTCTATTCGCTGGACCTGGGCGCCTTGCTGGCCGGTACCAAGTACCGTGGCGACTTCGAGAAGCGCTTCAAGGCGCTGCTCGGCGAACTGCGCAAGCGTCCGCAGGCGATCCTGTTCATCGACGAAATCCACACCATCATCGGCGCCGGTGCGGCATCGGGCGGGGTGATGGATGCGTCCAACCTGCTCAAGCCGCTGCTGTCTTCGGGTGATATCCGTTGCATCGGCTCGACTACGTTCCAGGAGTTCCGCGGCATCTTCGAGAAGGACCGGGCCCTGGCGCGGCGCTTCCAGAAGGTGGATGTCAGCGAGCCGTCGGTGGAAGACACCATCGGCATCCTGCGCGGCCTCAAGGGGCGTTTCGAGTCCCATCACAGCATCGAGTACAGCGATGAGTCGCTGCGTGCCGCAGCGGAGCTTGCAGCGCGCTACATCAATGACCGTCACATGCCAGACAAGGCCATCGACGTAATCGACGAGGCGGGGGCGTACCAGCGCCTGCAGCCGGTCGAGAAGCGCGTCAAGCGCATCGATGTGCAGCAGGTGGAAGACATCGTCGCCAAGATTGCGCGCATTCCGCCAAAGCACGTCACCAGTTCCGACAAGGAGCTGCTGCGCAACTTGGAGCGCGACCTGAAGCTGACCGTGTTTGGCCAGGATGCCGCGATCGATTCGCTGGCCACCGCCATCAAGCTGTCGCGTGCGGGCCTGAAGGCGCCGGACAAGCCGGTGGGCTCGTTCCTGTTTGCAGGCCCTACCGGGGTCGGCAAGACCGAGGCGGCGCGTCAGCTGGCCAAGGCGCTGGGGGTCGAGCTGGTGCGTTTCGACATGTCCGAGTACATGGAGCGTCACACCGTGTCGCGCCTGATCGGTGCGCCTCCGGGCTATGTCGGGTTCGACCAGGGCGGCCTGTTGACCGAAGCCATCACCAAGCAGCCGCATTGCGTGCTGCTGCTCGATGAAATCGAGAAGGCTCACCCGGAAGTCTTCAACCTGCTGCTGCAGGTGATGGACCACGGTACCCTGACCGACAACAACGGGCGCAAGGCGGACTTTCGCAACGTCATCGTGATCATGACCACCAACGCCGGCGCCGAGACTGCGGCACGGGCCTCGATCGGGTTTACCCATCAGGACCACTCGTCCGACGCGATGGAAGTGATCAAGAAGAGCTTCACGCCGGAGTTCCGCAACCGCCTGGACACCATCATCCAGTTTGGTCGCCTGAGCCACGAAGTGATCAAGAGCGTGGTCGACAAGTTCCTCACCGAACTGCAGGCCCAGCTGGAAGACAAGCGCGTACTGCTGGAGGTGTCGGATGCTGCTCGCAGCTACCTGGCAGCCGGTGGCTACGATGCGCAGATGGGTGCGCGGCCCATGGCGCGGCTTATCCAGGACAAGATCAAGCGGCCGCTGGCCGAAGAGATCCTGTTTGGCGAGCTGGCCGAGCATGGCGGCGTGGTGCACATCGACCTGCGCGATGGCGAGCTGGTGTTCGACTTCGAGACCACGGCCGAGATGGCCTGATCGCGTTCGCCGGCACGGCCGGCTCCTGCGGGGTGATGCAGCCCTGGTAGGAGTCGGCCTTGCCGGCGAGGCTTTTCAGGCAGGCACGCAAAAACGCCCGGCACTGGCCGGGCGTTCTTGTGTGTAGCGTTTAGCGGGCGCGGTAGGTGATGCGCCCTTTGCTCAGGTCATAAGGCGTCAGTTCGACGCGGACCTTGTCGCCGGTGAGAATACGGATGTAGTTCTTGCGCATCTTGCCGGAGATATGCGCGGTAACGACGTGCCCATTTTCCAACTCCACGCGGAACATGGTGTTGGGCAGGGTGTCGACGACAGTGCCTTCCATTTCGAAGCTGTCTTCTTTCGACATGCAGTAAAGCCCTCGGTGTCCAGTTGCCGGCCCGGTGCAACTGCGCCAGGCTAAAAAGTGGCGTGCATTGTGCCCGAAAAATGGGGTTCAAGCCAAGGGTTTCAGTTAAGCGTGACCCATCGTTGATTGATCAGCAGCTCGATGGGGCGGTACTGGGTCTTGTAATTCATCTTTTTGCAGTTCTTGATCCAGTACCCGAGATAGACCGCTTCAAGCCCCAGGCGCAGGGTTTCGCTGATCTGCCAGAGGATCGCGAAACGTCCCAGGCTGCGCCGTTCTTCCTGGGGTTCGTAGAAGGTGTACACCGCCGATACGCCGTTGGGCAGCAGGTCGGTGACCGCCACCGCCAGCAGCTTGCCGTCCAGGCGAAACTCGTAGAAGCGTGAAAACGGCAGGTCGCGGACCAGGAAGGTGGAGAACTGGTCGCGGCTGGGCGGGTACATGTCGCCGTCGGCATGGCGCTGCTCGATGTAGCGGCGGTACAGCTCGAAGTATTCTTCGTTGAACCGAGGGCGTGCCGGGGTCACCACCAGGTCGGCGTTGCGCTTGATGATGCGCTTCTGCTGGCGATTGGGTGTAAAGCGAGCCGCCGGAATGCGCGCAGGTACGCACGCATTGCAGTTCTGGCAATGCGGGCGGTACAGGTGGTCGCCGCTGCGACGAAAGCCCATTTCCGACAGGTCTGCGTAGACGTTGGCGTCCATTGGCTGGCTCGGGTCGAGAAACAGCGTGGTGGCTTGCTCGTCTGGCAGGTAGCTGCAGGCATGGGGTTGAGTGGCATAAAACTTCAACCGCGCCAGCTCTGTCATGATCAACCCCTCGGGAGGTGCGTTTGGATTAAGTGTAAGCCAGCTGTGAAAACTCGCCTAGCAAACGCCAGGACGTCAGGCCCAGCTGACGTTGGCCGGCTGGTCGAGGTAGTTGCGCAGGTACTCGGCAAAGGCGCTGCGAGCGATGGCGCGGGCGCCGAGGCTGTGCAGGTGGTTGGTGGGCATCTGGCAGTCGATGAGTACGAAGCCGGCCGCCTTGAGGTGTTCCACCAGGTGCACGAAGCCCACCTTGGAGGCGTTGTCGGCGCGGCTGAACATCGATTCGCCAAAGAACAGGCGGCCTATGGCCAGGCCGTAGAGCCCGCCCACCAGCTCGCCGTTTTCGCGCACTTCCACCGAGTGGGCGAAGCCCTGCTGGTGCAGCGTGAGGTAGGCAGCCTGCATGGGGGCGGTGATCCAGGTGCCGTCGGCATAGTCGCGAGGCGCCGCACAGGCACTGATCACGCTGGCAAAGTCCTGGTCGAAGCTGACCTGATAGCGGCCCTGGCGAATGACCTTGCGCAGCGAGCGCGACACGTGCAGCTCGTCCGGGAACAACACGGTGCGCGGGTCGGGCGACCACCACAGGATCGGCTGGCCGTCCTGGTACCACGGGAAGCAGCCATGGCGATAGGCCTGCACCAGGCGCTCGGCACTCAGGTCGCCGCCGGCGGCGAGCAGGCCGTTGGGTTCGTGCAGGGCCTTTTCCAGGGGCGGGAAGTCCAGGTTGTTGCGGCTCAGCCAGGTCAGCATGGAGGTGGGTCGCCGTGCGGTGGAGGAGGGGAGGGGAAGGATCGCCGCAAAAGGCTTCGTCGGCAAGGCCGGCGCCAGCCGTTGCCCCGCCGGCGTTGGCGGGCGGCGCAACTTAACCTGCACTATGCTGTCCCAACTACGCAAAAACCCCGCATAAGCCTTTGTCACAAAAGAGAATGCGTGCTCAAATTGCCGTATAGGAAATTGGCCCCCGTTTACGCCTCGTTCCGGCGTGCCGTCATGGCGGCAGGCGGGCAGTAATGTTAAAAGTAGTGGTTTGTTGACCCGGTCGCCCGGTCGACCCCTGTTGGACGCGCATTGAGCGCAGGAATAGACGCGTTTTGAAGAAATCCACCGCAACACCCAACCCCGAGCCGATCTGGCGCCAGCAGTTGCACTACCGGCTCAAGGAAGGTGCGCTGATCGCCATGGGCGCGCTGTGCCTGTACCTGTGGATGGCCCTGCTCACCTACGACCAGGCCGACCCGGGCTTCAGCCATACCAGCAATGTCGAGCAGGTGCAGAACGCCGCCGGTCGCGCCGGGGCGTTCTTTGCCGACGTGTTGTTCATGGTGCTGGGCTATTTCGCCTATATCTTCCCGTTGCTGCTGGCGATCAAGACCTGGCAGATCTTTCGCGAACGTCATCAGCCCTGGCAGTGGAGCGGCTGGCTGTTCTCCTGGCGTTTGATCGGCCTGGTGTTCCTGGTGCTGTCGGGCGCCGCGCTGGCGCATATCCATTTCCATTCGGCCCCGAGCCTGCCGGCCTCGGCGGGCGGCGCGCTGGGCGAAAGCCTGGGTGACCTGGCCAAGAACGCGCTGAACGTGCAGGGCAGCACCCTGATGTTCATCGCGCTGTTCCTGTTCGGCCTGACCGTGTTCACCGACCTGTCGTGGTTCAAGGTGATGGACATCACCGGCAAGATCACCCTCGACCTGTTCGAACTGTTCCAGGGGGCGGCCAACCGCTGGTGGGCCGGGCGCAACGAGCGCAAGCGCCTGGTTGCCCAACTGCGTGAAGTCGACGAGCAGGTGCACGACGTGGTGGCGCCTGTGGTGCCCGACCGCCGCGAGCAGCTCAAGGCCAAGGAACGCATCATCGAGCGCGATACCACGCTGAGCAAGCATGTGGCCGAGCGCGAGCAGCATGTGCCACCGGTGATCATGCCGGCGCCGGCCAAGGCGCCAGAGCCGAGCAAGCGCGTGCAGAAGGAAAAGCAGGCGCCGTTGTTCGTCGACAGCGCCATCGAAGGCACGCTGCCACCGATTTCGATTCTCGACCCGGCCGAGAAGAAGAAGGTCAACTATTCGCCAGAGTCCCTGGCGGGCGTGGGCCATCTGCTGGAAATCAAGCTCAAGGAGTTCGGGGTTGAAGTGTCGGTGGACTCGATCCACCCCGGCCCGGTGATCACCCGCTACGAAATCCAGCCGGCCGCCGGGGTCAAGGTCAGCCGCATCGCCAACCTGGCCAAGGACCTGGCGCGCTCGCTGGCGGTAACCAGCGTGCGCGTGGTCGAAGTGATCCCGGGCAAGACCACGGTGGGTATCGAGATCCCCAACGAAGACCGCCAGATCGTGCGCTTCTCCGAGGTGCTGTCGTCGCCGCAGTATGACGAGGCCAAGTCGCCTGTGACCATGGCCCTGGGGCACGATATCGGCGGCAAGCCGGTGATCACCGACCTGGCCAAGATGCCGCACCTGCTGGTGGCCGGTACCACAGGTTCCGGTAAATCGGTGGGCGTGAACGCGATGATCCTGTCGATCCTGTTCAAGTCCGGCCCCGAAGACGCCAAATTGATCATGATCGACCCGAAGATGCTCGAGCTGTCGATCTACGAAGGCATCCCGCACCTGCTGTGCCCGGTGGTCACCGACATGAAGGACGCCGCCAATGCCCTGCGCTGGAGCGTGGCCGAGATGGAGCGCCGCTACAAGCTGATGGCGGCCATGGGCGTGCGCAACCTGGCCGGCTTCAACCGCAAGATCAAGGACGCCGAAGAAGCGGGCGAGCCGATCTACGACCCGATGTTCAAGCGCGAAAGCATGGATGACGTGCCGCCGCTGCTCAAGACCCTGCCGACCATCGTGGTGGTGGTGGACGAATTCGCCGACATGATGATGATCGTCGGCAAGAAGGTCGAAGAACTGATCGCCCGTATCGCACAGAAGGCGCGGGCTGCCGGTATCCACCTGATCCTGGCCACCCAGCGTCCGTCGGTGGACGTGATCACCGGCCTGATCAAGGCCAACATCCCGACGCGCATGGCGTTCCAGGTATCGAGCAAGATCGACTCGCGTACCATCATCGACCAGGGCGGCGCCGAACAGCTGCTGGGCCATGGCGACATGCTGTACATGCCGCCGGGCACCAGCCTGCCGATTCGCGTGCACGGCGCCTTCGTGTCCGACGAAGAGGTTCACCGCGTGGTCGAGGCCTGGAAGCTGCGCGGCGCCCCTGACTACAACGACGACATCCTCAGTGGTGTCGAAGAGGCCGGCAGCGGCTTCGATGGGGGCGGTGGTGGTGGCGGTGACGATGACGCCGAAACCGACGCGCTGTACGACGAGGCCGTGCAGTTCGTGCTCGAAAGCCGTCGTGCCTCCATTTCCGCAGTACAGCGCAAGCTCAAGATCGGCTACAACCGCGCCGCCCGCATGATCGAGGCGATGGAAATGGCCGGTGTGGTCACTGCCATGAACACCAACGGTTCGCGTGAAGTGATTGCGCCCGGACCGATGCGCGACTGATGATTCCTTATCTGCCGGCGGCCATTGACGGACGCCGGCCCACCCCTACTGCAACGAGGATTTCCATGCGCCTGATTCGCATGCTGTTGGTTTCCGCCATGGCCCTGTCCAGCGCTTCGGTTTTCGCCGCAGAGGCGGACGTCAAAAGCCTGACCCAATTGCTGGAGACGTCCAAGACCATTTCTGCCGGTTTCTCGCAACTGACCCTCGATGGCAGCGGCACCCAGTTGCAGGAAACCACCGGTCAGATGGCGGTACAGCGCCCTGGCCTGTTCTACTGGCACACCGATGCGCCTGCCGAGCAGGTGGTGGTGTCGGACGGCAAGAAGGTGACCCTGTGGGACCCGGACCTGGAGCAGGCGACCATCAAGAAGCTCGACGAGCGTCTGACCGAAACGCCGGCCTTGCTGTTGTCGGGTGATATCTCGAAAATCAGCCAGAGCTTCGATATCACCTCCAAGCAACAGGGTGACGTGATCGATTTCACGCTCAAGCCCAAAACCAAGGACACCCTGTTCGACTCGCTGCGCCTGTCCTTCCGCAAGGGGCTGGTGAACGATATGCAACTGATCGACAGCGTCGGCCAGCGCACCAATATCCTGTTCAGCGGGGTCAAGGCCAATGAGCCGATCCCGGCGAGCAAATTCAAGTTCGTCGTGCCTGAAGGCGCCGACGTGATTCAAGAGTAAAGAGGTCAAGCCCGCGTCCATGGACCTGTTTCGAAGTGACCCTGTTGCCCAGCCCTTGGCCGCGCGCCTGCGCCCGGCCAACCTGGACGAATACGTCGGCCAGCAGCACCTGCTGGCGCGCGGCAAGCCGCTGCGCGAGGCACTGGAGCAGGGCGCGCTGCACTCGATGATCTTCTGGGGCCCGCCCGGGGTGGGCAAGACCACCCTGGCGCGTTTGCTGGCACAGTTCTGCGAGGCGCACTTCGAGACCGTCTCGGCCGTACTGGCCGGGGTCAAGGAGATCCGCCAGGCGGTGGAGATCGCCAAGCAGCAGGCCGCCCAGTACGGGCGGCGCACCATCCTGTTCGTCGACGAAGTGCACCGCTTCAACAAGTCGCAGCAGGACGCCTTTCTGCCGTATGTGGAAGACGGCACGCTGATCTTCATCGGCGCCACCACCGAAAACCCCTCGTTCGAACTCAACAACGCCCTGCTGTCGCGGGCGCGTGTGTATGTGCTCAAGAGCCTGGACGAAGCCGCGTTGCACCGCCTGGTGGAGCGCGCACTGACCGAGGAGCGCGGCCTGGGCAAGCGCAACCTGAGCCTGGGCGACGAAGCCTTCAAGATGCTGCTGGCTGCCGCCGATGGCGATGGCCGGCGCCTGCTCAACCTGCTGGAGAATGCCTCGGACCTGGCCGAAGACGGCAGCGAGATCGGGGTGGAGCTGCTGCAAAGCCTGCTCGGTGATACCCGTCGACGTTTCGACAAGGGCGGCGAGGCCTTCTACGACCAGATTTCCGCATTGCACAAGTCGGTGCGCGGCTCCAACCCCGATGGGGCGCTGTACTGGTTCGCGCGCATGCTCGATGGCGGCTGCGACCCGTTGTACCTGGCGCGGCGCGTGGTGCGCATGGCCAGCGAAGACATCGGCAACGCCGACCCGCGTGCGCTGAGCCTGTGTCTGGCCGCGTGGGACGTGCAGGAGCGCCTGGGCAGCCCCGAGGGCGAGCTGGCGGTGGCCCAGGCCATTACGTACCTGGCCTGTGCGCCCAAGAGCAACGCGGTGTACATGGGCTTCAAGACCGCCCTGCGCGAAGCCGCCGAGCATGGTTCGCTGGAAGTGCCGCTGCACCTGCGCAACGCACCCACCAAGCTGATGAAGCAACTGGGCTACGGCGACGAGTACCGTTATGCCCACGACGAGCCCGATGCCTATGCGGCGGGCGAAGACTACTTTCCCGATGACCTCGCGCCGCGCCAGTACTACCAGCCGGTGCCTCGCGGCCTGGAACTGAAGATCGGCGAGAAGCTGCGCCACCTGGCCGAACTCGATCGCCTGAGCCCGCGCCAGCGGAGGAAGCCATGATTGCCCTGGTGGCCGCAGTCAGCGCCGGGGGCATTGCCGGCACGCTGCTGCGCTTTGCCGCGGGAAATTGGGTCAATGCCCACTGGCCACGCCACTTCTATCTCGGTACGCTGGCGGTCAACCTGATTGGCTGCCTGCTGATCGGCTTGCTCTACGGGTTGTTTCTGCATCGCCCGCTGGTGCCGGTCGAGCTGCGCGCAGGCCTGATCGTCGGCTTCCTTGGCGGCCTGACGACCTTTTCATCCTTTTCCATGGACACCGTACGCCTGCTCGAAAGCGGGCAAGCGCCCCTGGCGTTCGGCTATGCCAGCCTCAGTGTAGTGGGTGGCCTGCTCGCCACCTGGGCCGGTTTGTCCTTGACCAAATTCTGAACCAGCGAGAAAACGATATGCTCGATTCCCAACTGTTACGCGGCCAACTTCAGGAAGTGGCGGATCGCCTGGCTTCCCGTGGCTTCAGCCTGGATGTCGCGCGCATCGAAGCACTTGAAGAGCGCCGCAAGTCTGTGCAGACCCGCACCGAACAGCTGCAGGCCGAGCGTAACGCCCGTTCCAAATCCATCGGCCAGGCCAAGGCCAAGGGTGAGGACATTGCCCCGCTGATGGCCGACGTCGAGCGCATGGCCAACGAACTGGCTGCCGGCAAGGTGGAGCTGGAAGGTATCCGCGAAGAGCTGGACGCTATCCTGCTGACCATCCCCAACCTGCCGGACGCCAGCGTACCGGTGGGCGCCGATGAAGACGACAACGTCGAAGTGCGCCGCTGGGGCACCCCGCGCAGCTTCGATTTTGCGATCCAGGACCACGTCGCCCTGGGCGAGCGCAACGGCTACCTCGACTTCGAGACCGCAGCCAAGCTGTCGGGCGCGCGGTTTGCCCTGCTGCGCGGCCCGATCGCCCGTCTGCACCGTGCCCTGGCGCAGTTCATGATCAACCTGCACACCGCCGAGCATGGCTACGAGGAAGCCTACACCCCGTACCTGGTACAGGCCCCGGCGCTGCAAGGCACCGGCCAGCTGCCCAAGTTCGAGGAAGACCTGTTCAAGATCAGCCGCGAAGGCGAGGCCGACTTCTACCTGATCCCGACGGCCGAAGTGTCGCTGACCAACATCGTGGCCGGCGAAATCGTCGATGCCAAGCAACTGCCGATCAAGTTCGTCGCCCACACCCCGTGCTTTCGTAGCGAAGCCGGTGCGTCGGGTCGCGACACCCGCGGCATGATCCGCCAGCACCAGTTCGACAAGGTCGAGATGGTCCAGGTGGTCGAGCCGGGCAAGTCGATGGAAGCCCTCGAAGGCCTGACTGCCAACGCCGAGCGTGTGCTGCAACTGCTGGAGCTGCCTTACCGCGTACTGTCGCTGTGCACCGGCGACATGGGCTTCAGTGCCGTGAAGACCTACGACCTGGAAGTGTGGGTGCCGAGCCAGGACAAGTACCGCGAAATTTCCTCGTGCTCCAACTGCGGCGACTTCCAGGCGCGCCGCATGCAGGCCCGCTGGCGCAACCCGGAAACCGGCAAGCCGGAGCTGGTGCACACCCTCAACGGCTCGGGCCTGGCTGTAGGCCGTACCCTGGTGGCAGTGCTGGAGAACTACCAGCAGGCTGATGGCAGCATCCGTGTACCGGACGTGCTCAAGCCTTACATGGGTGGCCTGGAGATCATCGGTTAAATGGAGTTCCTGCCGCTGTTCCACAACCTGCGGGGCAGCCAGGTGCTGGTCGTGGGTGGAGGCGAGATTGCCCTGCGCAAGTCTCGCCTGCTGGCCGATGCAGGTGCCGTGCTGCGGGTGGTTGCCCCTGAAATCGAGGGGCAACTGGCCGAACTGGCACGCTCCAGTGGCGGCCAGACCCTGGCCCGCGGCTATCACGAAAGCGACCTCGACGGTTGCCAGCTGATCATCGCCGCCACCGACGACCAGGCGCTCAACGCCCAGGTATCGGCCGATGCGCGCCAGCGCTGTGTGCCGGTCAACGTGGTGGATGCGCCGGCCTTGTGCACGGTGATCTTCCCGGCGATCGTCGACCGTTCGCCACTGGTGGTGGCAGTGTCCAGCGGCGGCGATGCGCCGGTGCTGGCACGCCTGATCCGCGCCAAGCTGGAAACCTGGATTCCTGCCGCCTATGGCGAACTGGCCGGCCTGGCCGCGCGCTTTCGCCATAGGGTCAAGGAACTGTACCCCGACGTGAACCAGCGTCGTGGGTTCTGGGAAGACGTGTTCCAGGGCCCGATTGCCGAGCGCCAGCTGGCCGGGCAGGGCGCCGAAGCCGAACGCCTGCTGCAGGCCAAGGTGGATGGCGCGCTGCCGCAGACCTCGGGCGAGGTGTACCTGGTGGGGGCGGGGCCGGGTGATCCGGACTTGCTGACCTTCCGTGCGCTGCGCCTGATGCAGCAGGCCGATGTGGTGCTGTACGACCGCCTGGTGGCGCCCGCCATCATCGAGTTGTGCCGGCGCGACGCCGAGCGCATCTACGTGGGCAAGCGCCGCGCCGATCACAGCGTACCGCAGGACCAGATCAACCAGCTGCTGGTGACCCTGGCAAAGCAAGGCAAGCGCGTGCTGCGCCTCAAGGGCGGCGATCCGTTCATCTTCGGCCGGGGTGGCGAGGAGATCGAAGAGCTGGCCGAGCATGGCATACCCTTCCAGGTGGTGCCGGGCATCACTGCGGCCAGCGGCTGTTCGGCGTATGCCGGCATACCGCTGACCCACCGCGATTATGCCCAGTCGGTGCGCTTCGTGACCGGTCACCTCAAGGACGGTACCAGCAACCTGCCGTGGAATGACCTGGTGGCGCCTGCGCAGACCCTGGTGTTCTACATGGGGCTGGTGGGCTTGCCGACCATCTGTGCCGAGCTGATTCGTCACGGCCGTGCGGCTAGTACGCCGGCGGCGCTGGTGCAGCAGGGCACTACCACCAACCAGCGGGTGTTTACCGGCACCCTGGCCGACCTGCCGCAACTGGTGGCGGAGCACGAAGTGCATGCGCCGACGCTGGTGATCGTGGGCGAGGTGGTGCAGCTTCGCGAGAAGCTGGCGTGGTTCGAAGGGGCTCAGTAACAACAGCTTCGCCAGCAAGGCTGGCTCCTGCAGGTTCACGCGACCCACTGCAGGAGCCAGCCTTGCTGGCGAAGGGGCCCTTCAACCCCTGATCAAAAACTGGTCTTGTCCCAAATCCCCCGGCCCACCAGCCGCTCCCGATCGTGTCGCGCCGCAAAGTCCTGCAATGGCCCCTTGGGCACGATCCCGTTCGGGTTGATGGTTTTGTGGCTCATGTAATAGTGATGCTGGATATGCTCCATGTTCACCGTCTCGGCCACTCCCGGCCACTGGTACAGCTCTCTCAGCCAGTTCGACAGGTTCGGATAATCGGCGATGCGCCGCAGGTTGCACTTGAAGTGCCCGTGATACACCGCGTCGAACCGAACCAGCGTGGTGAACAGCCGCCAGTCAGCTTCGGTCAGGTACTCGCCGGCCAGGTAGCGCTGGTCGTTCAGTAGCTTTTCCAGTGCATCCAGCTCGGCAAACAGCTCGTCGAACGCCTGCTCGTAGGCTTTTTGCGTAGTCGCAAAGCCTGCGCGGTACACGCCGTTGTTCACGGCAGGGTAGATCCGCTCGTTCAGTGCATCGATGCTCGCGCGCAGCGGCTCGGGGTAAAGGTCCAGGCGATTGCTGGTCAGCCCGTCGAAGGCGGTGTTGAAGATACGGATGATCTCTGCCGACTCGTTGTTGACGATGCGTTGTTCCTGCTTGTCCCACAGCACCGGCACCGTGACCCGGCCGGTGTAATGCGGGTCGTCGCGGGTGTAGCGCTGATGCAGGAATTCAAGCTGGTCGAGCTTGTCGCCCGTCGAACCCAGAGCTGTGTCGAAGGTCCAGCCGTTCTCGCCCATCAGCCAGCTGACCACCGACACGTCGATCAGCTTGTCCAGGCCCTTGAGCGTGCGAAAGATCAGCGTGCGGTGCGCCCAGGGGCAGGCCAGCGACACATACAGGTGATAGCGCCCGGTGTCGGCTGCGGGCAGCTGATTGCGCCGCTGCGCGTTCTCGCGCTGGAAGGTGCCGTCTTTGCTGCTTTCATACCACTGGTCATGCCAGCGGCCATCGATCAACAGGCCCATGGTGGTCTCCTTGGCGATTCGTTCAACTTGGAGCCCAGTGTACGGGCTCAAGTTCGAACCAATGGCGCAAAGCATCGGCCTGTTTGATCGAAAACCCCGATCAGTCGCCTAGCTCAGGCGTTGATCCCACCAGTGCTGCGCCTGCGTGAAGGCGTCCTCTCGGGTTTGCCCCAAGCCGCGTAGCGCCAGCGCCATGCTCGATACAAGAGCCAGTTCACCGTAGCTGTTGCGGGCCTCGCCGCGCCATACTGCCAGCAGGTGCTGCAGGTCGAGGCTGGCTGGCTTCACATGGCGCTGGGCCGACAGCTGCGGCCATTCTTCATCCCAGTCTTGGCCATGGGCAGTGCCGTACAGGTGGCTGGTGGCATCCGGATTGATCTCGATCTCACCGCCGTCACCCTTGACCACAATCGCCGTATCGCCCAGCAGCCGACTGGCTTCGCGGTGTACGGCCTGGTAGCCGGGGTGGAAGATGCTCTGCAGGCCGCACCGCGCCCCCAGCGGGTTGAGCACCCGTGCCAGGGAGTGAATGGGCGAGCGCAGCCCCAGGGTGTTGCGCAGGTCGATCATGTGCTGCAGGCGCGGCGCCCAGTCCTGCAGGGGGATGAACGCGATGCAGTGCTCGTCCAGGGCACTGGCGACGCTGGCCCAGTCGCGGCACAGCGGGATCTGCACCTGTTCCAGCACCTGCTCGGTATACAGGCGCCCGGCGGTGTGAGCGCCGCCGCCGTGCAGCAGGATGCGCACGCCGTTTTTCGCAAGGCACTTGGCCGCCAGCAGAAACCACGGCAGGTGGCGCTTCTTGCCCGCATAGCTCGGCCAGTCCAGGTCGACCGCGATGGGCGGTGCCTGTACACGCTGGCGCACGGCTTCGGTGAAGCCGGCCAGCTCCTCGGGGCTCTCCTCCTTGTGACGCAGCAGCATCAGGAAGGCGCCCAGCTGCGTCTGCTCGACCTTGCCGTCCAGCAGCATGCCCATGGCCTCGCGGGCTTCTTCCCGGGTCAGGCCGCGGGCGCCGCGTTTGCCTTTGCCCAAAATGCGCACGAACTGGGCGAAGGGGTGTTCGGCGGGCGTTTCGAGGGTGAGCGGGGTAGGGGCAGTCATATGCAGTTGGTCGGCTTTGGCAGGCCCGCGAGCTTCGCGGCAAGTTTGGCGGGGGTGCCGTTGAACAGGCGGTTCAGGTGCAGGCTGTTGCCTTTGTCCGGGCCCAGCTTCAAGGCGGTGTACTTGATCAGCGGGCGCGTGGCCGGCGACAGCTCGAACTCCTGGTAGAACTGGCGCAGCAGCTCCAGTACCTCCCAGTGTTCGGGAGTCAGTTCCAGGCCTTCGCGCTCGGCCAGGGCTTGTGCCACGGGCTTTGACCAGTCCTTCAGGTCGACCAGGAAGCCGTCCTTGTCCAGGGCGATGTCGCGGTTGTCGAGGCTCAGGGTGCTCATAGCCAGCTGTTGACCTTGTCGTGGTCCAGCGACAGCTGCACGAACGCCGGGTAGTCGATGGCCCGGGCCGCGTCGCTGGAGATGCCGCGGGCTTGCAGGTCTTCTTCCAGCGCAAACAGCCTTGCGCCCAGGTTGGCGTGCTCCAGCGCCTTCAGCGGCTCGCTGCCGGGCTGCAGCGCATACACTGCGTCGCCGCACAGCAGCAGGCCGTCGTTGCTGCCCAGCAGGCGCAGACAACTGCTCAGGCGATTATCGCCGAAGGGCGAGTGGGAAATGACGTGCAGGGTGCTCATCAGAGGGTTACCACCTGGTCAAAACGGTTGATCAGGGCTGCCAGTGCAGCGTCGTCGAGTACCTCGACGTCCAGTGTCAGGTGTTCAGCGTCCAGGCCGCGCTCGAGCAGGCTGCGGGCGTCGGCGAACAGGGCCTCCACGCCGAACATCGGCAGCGCCTGGAGGTTGGCCGCCAGGTTCTTCTGTTGCAGCTGTGCCGGTTGCTGTGCAGGTGCCAGCTGAAACACGCCGTCATCCAGAAACAGCATGCCCAGCGGCAAGTCGAAGGCGCCGCCGGCCAGGGCGATATCCAGTGCCTCGCGGGCCGACGGGCCGGCCCAGGGGGCCTGGCGGCTGATAATCAGCAATGACTTGGCCATTCAATCGCCTCCAAAGCAGACCAGGCGGTCGGCGGTTTGTGCAGCCTCGTGCAACTGACCCAGGCCCGACAGTTCCCACGGCGCGGGCAGGTTCACGGCAGGGCGCTGATAACGCTGGGCTTCTTCGGCGTTCAACACGCCACGGCGCAGGGCGGCGGCGATGCACACCACCGCATCGAGCTGGTGCTCGGTGACGAAGGCACGCCATTGCGCCGGCACGTCCAGCTCATCCTGCGGCGCGACCACGTTGGCCGAGGCGCTGTGCACGCCATCCTGATAGAAAAACAGCCGCACGATCTCGTGCCCGCTGGCCAGGGCAGCCTGGGCGAACAGCAGTGCACGGCGCGAGGAGGGCGCATGGCCGGGGGAAAATACCGCGAGGGCGAACTTCATGGCAGGCTCTGTCAGCAAAACTGCGCCCATGATAAAGCAAAAAGCCCGCGCCTTGTGGGCGCGGGCCTGGTTGGGGCAGCTTGGCAAGCGGCCTCAGTTCTGCGCTTTGGACTCGGGCAGGAACCAGTTCAGCACCAGCGCACAGATGCCGCCGGTTGCCACGCCAGACTCCAGCACATTGCGCAGTGCCGATGGCATGTGCGCCAGGAATTCCGGCACCTGCGCCACGCCCAGGCCCAGCGCCAGGGACACCGCGATGATCAGCAGGGCGCGACGGTCCAGGCTGATGCTGGCCAGAATGTTGATACCCGAGGCCGCTACGGCACCGAACATCACCATCGCAGCGCCACCCAGCACCGGCTCCGGCACCGCCTGGATCACCCCGGCCACGCTTGGGAACAGCCCCAGAATCACCAGCATTGCGGCAATCCAGATACCGATATGGCGGCTGGCGATACCGGTCAGCTGGATCACGCCGTTGTTCTGCGCGAACACCGAGCTGGGGAAGGTGTTGAATACACCGGCCAGCAGCGAGTTGGCGCCGTTGACCAGCACGCCGCCCTTGATGCGTTGCATCCACAGCGGGCCTTCGACCGGCTGACGCGACACCTTGCTGGTGGCGGTAACGTCGCCGATGGCTTCCAGCGAAGTCACCAGGTAGATCACCAGCATCGGAATGAACAGCGCCCAGGAGAAACTCAGGCCGAAGTGCAATGGCACCGGCACCTGGAATACGGCGGCTTCATGCATGCCGGTGAAGTCCAGGCGGCCCAGGTAGCCGGCCAGTGCGTAGCCGACGGCCAGCGCGATCACGATCGCGCAACTGCGCATCCACACCACCGGGATGCGGTTGAGTACCACGATGATGGCCAGCACCACGCCGGACAGCAGCAGGTTTTCGCCGTTGGCGAAGGTGCCGTTGGCCATGGCGCCGAAGCCGCCGCCCATGCTGATCAGGCCCACCTTGATCAGCGTGAGGCCGATCATCAGCACTACTATGCCGGTGACCAGGGGGGTGATCAGGCGCTTCACGAACGGCAGGATGCGCGAAATGCCCATCTCAACGAACGAGCCGGCAATCACCACACCAAAGATCGCCGCCATTACGCCTTCTACGGGCGTACCTTGCTTGACCATCAGCGCGCCGCCGGCGATCAGCGGGCCAACGAAGTTGAAGCTGGTGCCTTGCACGATCAACAGCCCGGCGCCGAAGGGCCCGAAGCGTCGGCATTGCACGAAGGTGGCGATCCCGGAGATCACCAGCGACATCGACACGATCAGGTTGGTATCGCGGGCCGATACGCCGAGTGCCTGGCAGATCAGCAGGCCGGGGGTAACGATAGGCACGATGATCGCTAGCAGGTGCTGCAGGGCAGCGAGCAGGGCGATCAGCGGCCGGGGCCGGTCTTCCAGGCCTAGAACCAGTTCATTGGCCTGTTCGGGCGCTTGTTCGAGTGAGCTCATGGGTGTTGCTGCCCCGGGCAGAAAAAAGGAGCGCATTCTACGGCGCGCGCGGGGATTGGGGTAGCCCAGTTTGCCAGCATTATCTGGCGCTACAGCCCGCGGGGCGTAGGGGTCGGCCTTGCCAGCGAACGAGCGCGAAGACAGCGCCCCTCAAACGCCACCCACAAAAAAGCCCGCCGAAGCGGGCTTTTTCAACACTCAACCAACCAAGCTCGGATCAGTCGTCCCGACCCATCAACCCGAACAGTTGCAGCAGGCTGACGAACAGGTTGTAGATCGATACATACAGGCTGATGGTCGCCATGATGTAGTTACGCTCACCACCGTGGATGATGGCGCTGGTCTGGAACAGGATGCACACCGACGAGAACAGCACGAAACCTGCGCTGATCGCCAGTTGCAGGCCGCTGATCTGGAAGAAGAAGCTTGCCAGCACAGCGCCCAGCAGCACGAAGAAGCCTGCGGTGATGAAGCCGCCCAGGAAGCTCATGTCCTTGCGGGTGATCAGCACGTAGGCCGACAGACCACCGAACACCAGTGCGGTCATGGCGAATGCCGAGCTGACCACTTCAGCGCCGCCGGCCATGCCCAGGTAGCGGTTGAGGATAGGGCCGAGCAGGAAGCCCATGAAACCGGTCAGCGCGAAGGTGGACACCAGGCCCCATACCGAATCACGCAGCTTGTTGGTGAGGAAGAACAGGCCGTAGAAGCCGATCAGCACCACGAAAATGTTCGGGTAGCCGACGCGCATCTGTTGGGCCACATAGGCCATGACACCACTGAAAGCGAGGGTGATGGCCAGCAGGCCATAGGTGTTGCGCAGGACGCGGCTGACCTCTTGCTGTTCGACCTGCAGGCCGTGGTTGACGGCGTAATCCTGTTCGCGCATGGCGACACTCCTGTGGGTTTGAAACGTTCAGATGCAAAGATCATAACAGAGGCGCGCAGACCAGCCACCTAGAGAGTTTGACAGCTTGTTTCATTTCGGTATTATGGCGCCCGCAATACGAGGAAGCGTGGCCGAGTGGTTTAAGGCAACGGTCTTGAAAACCGTCGATGGGCAACTATCCTAGAGTTCGAATCTCTACGCTTCCGCCACTTCTAAAGCCCTGATTATTCAGGGCTTTTTGCGTTTCTGAGGGTAGGGAAAAAGGCCTTGGAAACACACTTGGGAATTCTTTTCTTTCGCATTGTCCCTCCTATTGCTCATTCTGAGCCAGGATGTTGCTGATCATGGCCACTAAACTGCGCTCTACTCCGTAACCTCAAGCAGGGCCCGCAGCTTTTTGTGTGTCTTCTGCTGCTTCACGCCCAGGGCAACGCCCTCGATGTAGTTCCTCCTCAGCACCCGCACGTCCGCAGGACGCTGTCCTGTCAGACACGCCAGATCCATGGACAGCATGGCTTGAAGCGTTATACCCAGTTTCATTCGGGCGTACTGGCTGCCAACCAATAGTCATCTGCCGCAGCGTTCGGTGAAGTGCCAATGGAGCTCTTCAAGCTAGCCGCGCTGGTAGCTACTGGCCTTCTAGCCGGTCAGCTCAGACAGCTCGTTGTCAGTACTTCGATTTACGTGGGATAAGCCCCACGCCGCAAATGGTGGCGGAGGCGGGGAGGAGGTAGTCGCAGCTGGAGCTCGAACCGCCATCACTTGAGCTGGATGAGGTGCAGTTGGCGCTGGAGTAACCGCTGTGTGTGCGTATGAGCCCGTAGCTGCCGACCTGGTTTCTATCTAGAGTCCACCTTGTATCCGAAATGTGATACTTGCATGAATCGGCTTGGGCAGTTATGTTCAAAAGTCTTCATTGAATTAATCTTGCATCGAGATTCTCCCGAAATGAATAATTAATGCGTATTTGCTTTTTGCGGATTTGCCAAAAGTCAAAGCACGTAATTGTTTGAGTTGATATGGCCTGTTACCTTGAATTGATCGATGGTGACGGCTAATAAAGCCTTCTTGCTTTACTGTTTGGCGTTGTTCTCTTCTGTAGGGATAAGTAACGATGACTGCCCGATTCTCCTCAAAAGATGTTTATGATCATAATCAGAATGTCTGGAACCGACTTGCTCGCGAAGGTTGTGATTGGTCGAAGCCAGTTTCTGCCGAAGTTATTCAGGCTGCTCGAAGAGGGGAGTGGAAAATACAACTTATCCCCGCAGAGCTCCCGACAGCGTGGCTTAACGATGTGCAAGGGAAGCGCATTTTGTGCCTAGCTGCTTCCGGAGGGCAGCAAGCCCCCGTGTTGGCGGCTGCGGGGGCTGAAGTGGTTGTGATGGATGCCTCTCGCGATCAGCTGGCATTGGATGATATGGTTGCAAAGCGAGACGATCTTTCTCTACGCACGGTCTTGGGAGATATGCAGGACTTGTCATCATTTGATGATGAGTCATTTGACCTGATTTTTCATCCGATCTCGAATCTGTATGTGCCCGATATTCGTAAAGTATGGGCTGAATGTTATCGCGTACTCGGTAAGGGAGGAAAGCTGCTCAGCAGCTTTTACAATCCGGTAGTATTCATTTTCGACCGCTCTACTGACCTGGCTAAAAGCGGTTTGATGAAACCGCGCTTCACACTGCCTTACGCAGACATAACCGATCTGAATGCTGACGAAATTGAGGGTAAGATAGCGAGAGGTGAGGCATTCGTATTTGGTCACACGTTAGCGGAGCAAATAAGCGGGCAGCTGGAGGCGGGCTTGCTGCTAACAGGCTTCGAAGAAGCTTTTCAGCCGGTGCCCCGATTTCTGATCGACAACTACATGCCAACATTCATCGCAACGTGTTCCGTCAAGCCGGGGTAGCTTTTGTCTGGCCCCGCTAAAAGTGCGGAGCCAGCAACATCCGGTCTTTGCAATGACATTCGATACGTTCAAATCTCTCTGGCCACGCCCTTGGCCCTGATACCGAGGTCGTGGCACCTGCCTGTCTTCCGCAAGCTCCATGAGCTGCTCAGCGCACAGCGGTGCGTCGAGCATCTGGCGCGAGGCGGAATCATTGAATAGGGGTGATATGCTTTGCCGCTGACCAGACAGGGAGCGTGGCAATGGGGTGGAGAAGCAAGCTGGTAGCGCTCAGGCAGAGGTTCACGCGTCGGCAGCGGTTAGTTGTTGGTGGCGGCGTGTTTGTGGTCGCCCAAGTGGGCTCTTTCTCGTACCCGAGCCAATACTGGCTGTACCTGGTGATCTTCGGGGTTATCGTCCTGAGCAGCGCCTGGTCACCCGAACTGCACCGGAAGCGTTGATGCTCTGACGGGCAGCGTCGTCATTGAAGCACTCGCCAGCTCTTGGTAGGCCCGCTAATTGGTCTGGCTACGAGTGCCAGACCGCCCGCACCGAACATCGCTGTCGAGGATGCTGGCCTCACTGTAAGCGATGACCCGGCGCACAACCAGTAGTGCTGCCTGGTAGATAGGCACTATTTTTCTCTCTAAAAAAAGTTGGCCGCGCAAAAGAATCGGGCTGTTTCGTGCACTATTTTTTTTCAAGGCGCTCAGGTGCGTGACGAGTGAACGACGATTGGCGGGTGGGCTGATCAGGGCCTAAAAAGAAAAACTTGCGAGCAGGCCATGGCGGCCTGCTGCAATAACAGTCAGGAGTAGCGAGTGCAGTAGTGTTTTTTACTTTACAGCTTTTCTGGAGGGCTACTCTTTTTGCGGTGCTGTCTGGTTTTTAAGATGCACTCCGGCAGCTTTCGCAGCGCCATCCCTTGTAACTTTCTGCTTTTTCAAGCGCTGCAACCAGATCACGACCGGCTATCGTGTTTTGGCAGTTGTTGTGTTTTTCGTTTGGTTTTCTCATCCCCTCGCATTGTTTTTTCAGGAAGGGGCTCACCACCGCCTGCTGCCTTGACGTAAGCGCTCTGAAACCCTTGTCTACGGCTAGCTGGGCGTAGCTTTGTACGCTCGGCTTTTCACCTTGAAATGCGTTCTGCGCGATAAGGGCCGAGAAAATCTCTCGCTCGATAGTCATTCGTTAATCCTTTATTCAACCAACAAGTTTGCTCATGTTTTTTATTATTCTGAGCAATGCGAAAGCATACGTTACCATCGGGTGAGGTTTTATTGAACTGGGTTTCCATCCAGCTATAAAAACGCACGGCTTCACATTTTTTGGTCAATAAAGGTTGGGTTCCTGGTATTTAAAATATTTCAACAGGTCATTGTTACAATTTATTTCTTGTTCAAAAAAAGTTTCGCTCTCACTTTAATGGGTTCGTGCACCGTGTAAGTTTCCTGCCTTTCCCGCTAAGTTTTACGGTGACGACGCGCCTTATGAGTTTTTATGAAGTTCCGCGATTTCCTGTGCCGGGCTGCCACTGAGTGCGCAGCTCGTGGGGAGCACTCGCCCTGTCGATTTCAGCTGCAGGTCGTGCAGGTCCTTCGTCAGCCCCTGGTTCATCGCCACAAGCTTGGCAATGTTCCTGCGCGCCTTGCCCAGCTCTCGGGTCAGGTATTCGGCCTCATTCGTAATGAGCACCACCTGGTGCTTCCACATCTCCAGCTCAGTGGGCGCTCCTAAGCCGTCAAGGTCTTCAATGTCTTGGGTCATTTCCGCCACCATATGGATACTGTTTGCATATACAGTAATCCAGTCGGGCGAGCGCGGCGAGCCGAGGCGACGAATTGCACGGGGAGGGGGATTTTTTCGGTCGGCAGGACGCCGGAACAGGGGTGAGAATCGGTTTCAGAACGCCAGCGGCGCCACTTGCAGCATGCGGCCTGTCGCATGCCGAGTTATCGCCAGCACCACGCCCCTTCAGTCATGCTCCATCTGAACATACTCCAGCATCTTCTGGCTCCCATCCAGAATGTCACTGCAGATCGCCAGGCGAGCCGCCGCACCATCGCGCTGCTTCAACGCCTCCAGCACATCCCAGTGATGATCAATCGCCATGCGCTCGTTGAACCCGCCGTAGGCCCGGGCAATCAGCGGCCCGGTACGCATCCACAACCCATCCAGCAGGCTGACCAGCACCGGCATATCGGCGATTTCCGCCAACCTGAAGTGAAACTCGTGGTTGAAGGTCAGCGCGGACCTCAAGTCATTGTCCTTGATCGCCACCAGGTTGTTCTGAATGCAGGTTTGCAGCCGCGCCACTTGCTCCTCGGTCGCCAGCGATGCAGCTGTTTCGGCCGCCAACCCCTCGAGCGAGAGCCGGATGCTCCTGATCTCCAGGTACTGCTTGGAAGTCAGTACCGGCACACGAATGTCCCGCGGCGTCTTCAGAACCAGCGCCTGCTCCTTTGCCAGTTGAAGAATCGCGTCCCGCACTGGTGTGACACTCGTACCCAGCTGTTCGGCAAGGTCGCGTATGCGCAGCCGGTCGTTAGGCTGGAAGCGCCCTGTAATCAGGGCTTCGCGCAGCAGGCCATAGATACCGCTGCCAAGGTAGGAGTGTTTCAGGTGCTCAATCGGATAATTCATCGCGTACTCGTGTGCGGCACAGGCCCGGCGGGAGAGGGGAGGCTACCGGCAGCGATTATCGAGTAACTCAAACATGTTGCCCACCGTTTACATGGATTTCTGCGCCATTGACGTACGAAGCGCCCTGCGTGCAGAGAAAATGCACCAACGCCGCGACTTCCTCGGGCTTGCCCATGCGTTTCATCGGGATCGAACGCTCCACGATCAGCTCGGTGCCAGCGGACAGGATGGAGGTGTCGATCTCCCCCGGGGCGATCGCGTTCACCCGAACCCCATAGGGCCCGAAGTCATGCGCCATCTCGCGCGTCAGCGCCGACAGCGCCGCTTTGGAGCAGGCATACGCCACCCCTGCGAACGGGTGCACCCGCGAACCGGCAATGGAGGTGACGTTGATCACCGAGCCCTTTGCCGCCTTGAGCTCCTCGAACAACCCCCGCGCCAGCAGGGCCGTCGAGAAGATGTTCACGTTGAACACGTTCAGCCAGGTCGAGTAGTCGGACTCCAGCACCCCCAGTCGCTCCCCATCCGGGCCTTTGGGTGAAACGCCGGCGTTGTTGACCAACGCATCCAGCCGCCCCCCGAGTTTTTCCCGGATTTCCGGAAGCCTGCGCTGTATGTCCTCCACGCTCCCCAGGTCGAGGTGAATGTGGTTGGCGATGCCTTCGGCCCAGGGGCAGCCTTCGCCCAGGTCCTGCCTCGAGGCGGTAAACACGCGCCAACCCGCAGCACTGAAATGTTTCACGGTGGCGTGGCCGATGCCCCGGCTGGCACCGGTGAGAAGCAGCGTACGTTGATCGGTCATGGCGGGTTCCCTGTTCATTGGTGAGGGCAAGTGTAGCGTAAAATATGATGCATCATATTTATTATGTGTTTTAATGCGTCCCGTCCCCACCGGGGAAGCGTCACGTTCGATCGATTGCTGCCACTACAAGAAAACTGCCATCCCTTTAAAGCTGCCCACGACCCGTAGCTGACCTGGAGAGACGCATGAATAAGAAAATCGCAGCTGTACTTTTGCTCGCAACCATCGCAAGCCCGCTGTATGCCGCTGAAAAGCTGACCGTGGTGTCCTTCGGCGGCAACAACCGCCAGGCGCAGGAGAAGGCGTTCTACAAACCCTTCACCGCCCAGACCGGCGTGGCCATCACCGCCGACGACTACAACGGCGAAATGGCCAAGATCAAGGTGATGGCCGACACCGGCAAAACCAGCTGGGATGTGGTGGAGGTCGAATCGCCCGAGCTCATCCGTGGTTGCAGCGAAGGGGTGTTCGAACCGCTGGACTGGAGCCGGATAGGCAACAAGGAAGACTTCATTCCTGCGGCCGTCAGCGACTGTGGTATCGGCATCTTCATCTGGTCCACCGTGCTGACCTACGACCCCAACAAACTCGCCTCCAGCCCGCAAGGCTGGGCCGACTTCTGGGACCTGAAGAAGTACCCCGGCAAGCGCGGCCTGCGCCGCGGCGCGAAGTTCACGCTGGAGTTCGCGCTGCTGGCCGATGGGGTAGACAACAAGGACCTCTACACGCTGCTGGGTACTGAAGAGGGTGTCAAACGTGCGTTCAAGAAGCTCGATGAAATCAAGTCCAGTATCCAGTGGTGGGACTCCGGCGCGCAGCCGCTGCAATGGCTGATCGCCGGTGACGTGGTCATGACCTCCGCCTACAACGGCCGTGTCACCTCTGCCCAGGAGGAAGGCCAGTCGTTTGCGATGCAATGGAATGGCAGCCTCTACGACCTCGATCACTGGGCCATCGTGAAAGGGGCGCCGAAAAAGGAACTGGCCGAGCGCTTCATCGCGTTCGCCAGCGAGCCCATGCAACAGAAGAACTTCGTCGAGGCCATCCCCTACGGGCCCAGCAACACCGGCGCGATGGACCTGCTGGACAAGCGCGTGGGCGAAAAACTGCCCACTGCCCCGCAAAACCTGAAAAACGCCCGTGCCACCGACGCCGAGTTCTGGATCGACCACGGTGAGGACCTGGAGGAACGCTTCAACGCCTGGGTCAACAAGTGATGCATGGCGCCCCTGAAACCGGGGGCGCCATTCAAAGGCCGTATAAGGATGCGAGTCATGCCCCTTGAAAATCTGGCTGTCGATGACAGCCTGCTCGAAGCTGCTCCGGCACGGGTCACCGATGCGCAGGCGTGTGCAGTGCTGCGCCAGCAATTTGGTTTGACCGGCACGCTCGAAAAACTGGGCGGCGAGCGCGACCTCAATTTCCGCGTGATGCTCGAAGACGGCTCATCCCGGTTGTTCAAGCTCTCCCACCCGCTTGAAAACCCCGATGTGGTCGACTTCCACAACCAGGCGATGCGAAGAATCGAGCTTCGCGATCCCGGGCTTGCGGTTCAGCGCGTGCACCCCTCGCTTGAGGGCCAGTACGCCACCTTCGTCGAGATCGACGGGCAGCGCATGCTGGCGCGGCTGCTGTCCTTCGAAGATGGCATGCCCCTTCACTGCGTGAGTCACCCCACACCGACGTTTCGCCGGGTCATCGGGCAGTCCATCGCCCGGCTTGACGTGGCGCTGCAAGGGTTTGCCCACCCCGCCGCCGGGCATGCGCTGCTGTGGGACATGCAGCACGCCGCGCACCTTCGACCGCTGCTGGTGCACATCGAACCCGGCCCCGGACGAAGCCTGGTGCAGCGCAGCCTCGAGCAGTATGCGTCGGTGGTGGTGCCAAGCATCCCCGGGCTGCGCAAGCAGGTCATTCACAATGACACCAACCCGCACAACATCATCGTGGATGCCCACAACCCCGATGTGCTGCGCAGCATCCTCGATTTCGGTGACATGGTGCATGCGCCGCTGGTCAACGAGGTCGCGGTTGCCGCTTCCTACCACCTTGGGCAGGTAGGCGATGTACTGGAGCCGGCCCTGGATGTGATTGTCGGCTACCACCAGTGCAACCCCCTGAACCAGCAGGAGCTGGCGCTGCTGCCCGAGCTGCTGGCCACGCGCCTGGCGTTGGCCCTGTGCATCAACTCTTGGCGCGCCGAACTGCATCCGGACAATCGCCAGTACATCCTTCGAAACACCCAGCGTGCCTGGGCAAACCTGAAGGCACTGTCGGCGCTGTCTCGCGCTGAAACAGAAGACCGAATTGCTTCGGCCTGCCTGCGAGCAAATCGAGCATGAGCATGATCAACGGCTTCACGTCAGCCGACGCCACCCGGCTTTCGGCATCGCAGCGACGCCTGATCGAGCGCCGCGAGCGGCTACTGGGCCCGGCATACCGCCTGTTCTACGAGCGACCGCTGCACACTGTTCGAGGGGAGGGCGTATGGCTCTTCGACGAGCAGGGCCGTCGTTACCTGGACGCCTACAACAACGTTGCCTCCATCGGTCACTGCCATCCCCGGGTGGTCGAGGCGATGCATCGGCAGTCGCAGGTGCTGAACACGCACACCCGTTACCTGCAGGAGGGCATTCTCGACTATGCCGAGCAGTTGCTCGGTACCTTCACCGATGACCTGGATCGCGTCATGTTCACCTGCTCCGGGAGCGAGGCGAATGATCTGGCGCTGCGCATCGCCAGGCACTGCACCGGTGGCACCGGCGTCATCATCACCCGGTTCGCCTACCACGGCGTCACCGCAGACATCGCCGAGCTTTCACCATCGCTTGGCAGCGCCATGGTGCTCCCGGCGCATGTGCGCACCGTTCGCGCACCTGACGCTTACCGTCTGGGGGCCGAAAACGTGGCGTCGATGTTCGCCGCAGACGTGCGCGCCGCAATCGATGACCTCAAAGCGCACGGCATCCGCCCGGCGGCAATCCTGCTGGATGGCATCTTCTCCAGCGACGGCGTGCTGCCCGGGCCGGCGGGCTGTATCGCCGAGGGTGTGGCGCTGGCCCAGGCCGAAGGCCTGCTGTACATCGCCGATGAGGTACAGCCGGGTTTTGCGCGTACCGGCCTTAACATGTGGGGGTTTACCAGGCACGACGTGCGCCCGGACCTCGTCACCCTCGGCAAGCCCATGGGCAATGGCCAGCCCATTGCCGGCATCGTCGGGCGCTCCCAGGTGGTCGATCACTTCGGCAGGAGCATGCGCTACTTCAATACCTTTGGCGGCAACCCGGTCTCGTGCGCGGCAGGTCAGGCGGTGCTGGACGTCATCCGCGAAGAACACCTGCAGCAGAGGGCCCATCACATTGGCAGCTACCTGCTGGACGGCCTGACACGGCTTGCCCTGCGCCATGAAATTATCGGCGACGTCAGGGGGGCCGGCATGTTCCTTGGGGTTGAGCTGGTCACCGACCGCGCCACCAGGGCACCCGCAGCCAGGCAGGCCCGCCAGGTGGTCAACGCGATGCGCGAGCAGGGCGTGCTGATCAGCGCCGCCGGTCCGCACCAGAACGTGCTCAAAATCCGTCCGCTGCTGGCGTTTACCGAAGAGCATGCGCAGATGCTTGTGGAAGCGGTCGATACCGCGATGCAAGGGGCTTGTTGAGAAGGCCAGGCCCCTGGTTCCTCAGCCTGCGCCGTGGGCGGCGAGGTTGCAGTATTGCCCCTTGAAGTACAGCAAGGGCTGCGTGGCGGCAGTTTGCTGCAGGTTCAGCGCCTTCACTTCGCCAATCACGATCAGGTGATCACCGGCGACGTGTTCGGCGTGGATCTCGCAATCGAGCCAGTGCAGGCTGCCGGCAATGATCGGGTTGCCCAGTGGCGATGCCTGCCATTGCACGCCCTGCCACTTGTCGGTACCTCGTCGGGCGAACTGGTTGGAGATCCCGACCTGTTCACCGGACAGGATATTGACCGCGAAGCGGCCTGCCTGGCGGATCCTGGGGTAGCTGGCCGAACCGGCCATCACGCTGAACGACACCAGCGGCGGGCTCATCGACACGCTATAGAACGACTGGCAGGTAAAGCCGACCGGCTCCTTCTCGATCTGCGACGTGATCACCGTGATACCGGATGCGTAGTGCCCGAGCGCTTCGCGAAAGCGCAATGGCTCGATGGCAGTACTGGAACGTGACATGGTAGGTCCTGGCTGAAGGGGCGGGTCCAAAGGCGGCGGGGAGGGGGCAAGCCGCTCGATCAGCGCTGCAACCCCTCCTGCACCCTTATCGGTTCAAGAGCTCTCTGCGCACGATGTCCGCGCCGGCGCTCAAGGCGTTCAGCTTGCCGCGCGCCACCTCGCGGGGCAGAGGGGCCATGCCGCAGTTGGTGCACGGGTAGAGCTTGTCGGCGTCCACGAACTGCAGCGCTTTGCGCAGGGTGTTGGCCACTTCCTCGGGGGTTTCGATGGCGTGGTTCGCCACATCGATGGCCCCCACCATCACTTTCTTGCCGCGAATCAGCTCGATCAGGTCCATCGGGACATGGGAGTTGTGGCACTCCAGCGAGATGATATCGATGCCGGATTTCTGCAGCTTGGGGAAGGCTTCCTCATATTGGCGCCACTCCGAGCCCAGCGTCTTTTTCCAGTCGGTATTGGCCTTGATGCCGTAGCCGTAGCAAATATGCACGGCCGTTTCACATTTGAGCCCTTCGATCGCCCGTTCCAGGGTGGCCACGCCCCAGTCATTCACCTCGTCGAAGAACACGTTGAAGGCAGGCTCGTCGAACTGGATGATGTCCACGCCCGCCGCCTCCAGCTCTCGGGCTTCCTGATTGAGGATCTTGGCAAATTCCCAAGCCAGCTTTTCCCGGCTTTTGTAGTGGCTGTCATACAGCGTGTCGATCATGGTCATGGGGCCGGGCAGGGCCCATTTGATAGGCTGGCTGGTCTGCTGGCGCAGAAACCTGGCATCTTCGACAAACACCGGTTTCTGCCTGGCAACAGCGCCCACAACGGTCGGCACGCTTGCATCATAGCGGTCACGAATTCTGACGGTTTCGCGCTTCTCGAAATCCACTCCGCTCAGGTGCTCGATAAAGGTGGTAACGAAATGCTGGCGGGTCTGTTCGCCGTCGCTGACGATATCAATGCCTGCGTGTTGCTGTTCCTGCAGGGCCAGGCGCAAGGCATCCTGCTTGCCTTCGAGCAGTTCCTCGTCGTGCAGCTTCCAGGGCGACCAGAGCGTCTCGGGTTGTGCAAGCCAGGACGGTTTGGGCAGGCTGCCAGCAGTGGAGGTGGGTAGCAGTTTTTTCACGATAGATGACCTTGTATGTTCTGAATGATCAAAGCGCGTATTGGGCGGACCACTGCTCAAGCACGGTCTGGTAGGGCTTGATGAAGTGCTCTTCGACAAACCTGCCCTGTTCGATGGCCAACTGACTGCGCTCTTCTCGATCGTAGACAATGCGGGTCAACGAGTAATCCTGGTGATTCAAGCTCGGCTGATAGCATCGACCTGCTGCTGAATTCGCGTTGTAGATTTCAGGGCGATAGATCTTCTGGAAGGTATCCATCGTGCTGATGGTGCTGATCAGTTCAAGGTTGGTGTAATCCCCAAGCAAGTCCCCAGCAAAGTAGAACGCCAGCGGTGCCACGCTGTTGGCAGGCATGAAGTAGCGAACCTTCAGGCCCATCTTCCGGAAGTACTCATCGGTCAGGGAATATTCGTCCTGCTGGTATTCGGTGCCCAATACCGGGTGCTGGTTTTCGGTGCGCTGATAAGTCTTGCTGCTGGAAACACTCAGGCAGATGACCGGTGGTTTTTTGAAGTGTTCTTTGTAAGTGCTCGAGTTCACGAAATGCTTGAACAGCTTGCCGTGCAGCTCGCCGAAATCCTCCGGCGTGCTGAACCCCTGCTGGTTCTTGTTGTGCCCCAGCAACAGCACGCTGAAGTCATAATCGCGCACGTACGAGGAGAAGTTGTTGCCTACGATGCCCTCGATGCGTTCGCTTGTTTTGCGATCCACAATGGTGGTCTGCAATATTTCAATCAGCGGCAGGGCGGTGTCCCTGTGCTCGGCATCCATATTCATTTCTACGGAAATGATTTCAAGTTCGACGTTGTAGCGGTCGCCTTTCGGGTTGTCCCAGTGCGCCAGGGCGTTGAAACGATTGTCGATCATCGTCAGGGTGTTGCGCAGGTTCTCCTGGCGACGCTGCCCCCTCGCCAGGTTTGCGAAGTTGGTGGTCGTGCGGGTGTTTTCAGCGGGGCGATAATGTTCGTCGAAACGAATACGCTTGATCGAGAATGTAAATGCTGTGCTCATTTTAATCGGATGCCCTGATGGTCCGAGATAAAAACCGAATCTACATTTGCCCTCTTCGGCAAGTTTGATTCGTTGTAGGTTTTTTTGCTCGGGCGTCTTGAAGTGTTCCTTAATTGGGGCGTATTTTATGTCCGGGCATCGAACGAGTTAAATTGAATTGATTTCATGGGAACGTTAGCCACCCTCATGATGCTCATCTGCAGGGCTTTTGATTATTATTTTCCGCCTTGGCCAATAAGCGGCAGGTTCGCTTTTTCAAGATGCGCGCAGGCCATGGTGACCATTGAGGCCTCAAGGCGCTGGAGGCCATGGCGTCACTTGTTGCGGATATATAAATGAAACCACTGATCACGGCCCTTGCGCTGTTCATCCTCGCCGGCTGTACCTCCAGCGGCGCTCCCACGGCTGAGCAGCAAACCCGGGAATGCATGAACTATCACGCCATGATGACCGCGCCCATGGCGCCCGATGCCATGCAGCGCCTCAAGGCTGCATGCGAACAGTCCAGGCTTCGATAACGGCCTAGGCTCTGTACGAAAAGCCTTGATACTCGATGATGCTGCGTTGAAAACAGCCTGACCTTCGTCTCAAGACTTTTCATACAGACCCTAGTCCCAGGCCATCACCACGCCTTCCAGCCGGCGAAATTCATCCAGTGTGTGGTGGAATTCGGCGCGTTCGAAGGTGGCGGTGCACGCGGCCTCGAACCAGCTGACGCGGGGCTGCTCCAGGGTGATCACCTCGTGCAGCAGGCCGAAGCGCCGCCAGTGGATGTGGTCCTCATGGGCGTGTTGCTCCACGACGATGACCGTGCAGCTCAGGTCCAGGTCATCGGAGCACACCAGCAGCGGCACCAGGGTGGTCCACCCAGGGGCAGTGGAGTAGCTGCGGTCCCACACCAGTTCATTATCGTCTTCGCCGTAGAGGCCGGCATGCGCTGCCACCAGATGAAGCTGCGCAGCGGGGTCTCGTATTGGCAGCCAGACTTCCAGCGGCACGCCATCGATGGCGAAGGTCGAGTAGAAGCCCTGGCTGTACTTCGATTTGAAGCTGGCGATTGAAAGCTGGTTCACGTTGGTTTCTTTCCTTTGGCAAAACCTGGCAGGCCCTCAGTGCCCGCCCTTCATGCGCCGCGCCACCAGGTAGATCCCCAACCCCACCAGCGCAGTCGCCGCGCCAATGTAGCCGGTACTGGTCCAGCCGAACCCCGCGGTAATCGCCATGCCGCCAAACCATGGCCCCAGTGCATTGGCCAGGTTGAACGCCGCATGGTTCGATGCCGCCGCCAGGCTCGGCGCTTCATGTGCAATGTCCATCAGGCGAATCTGTAAGGGGGCGGCCAGTGCGATCATGGTGCCGACCAGCCCGCAGCCCAGCAGCACGCCCCACGGCGAACTGGCCGCGAAGGGGAACAGGCTCAGCACGAGAATCGACCATACCAGCACCAACCCTACCGCGCGAAACTGCAGGCGGTCGAACAGCTTGCCGCCCGCGATGTTGCCGATGATGCCGCCCACCCCGAACGCCGCCAGCCCGAATGGAATCCACTGTGGCGACACCTTGGTCACCTGCAGCATGGTCGGCGCCAGGTAACTGAACACGCAGAACATGCCGGCAAAACCGATCGAGGCGATAGCCAGCGCCATCCACACCTGCGGCAGGCGAAACGCCTGGAGCTCCTTGCGCGGGTCGCTGCGTACTTCATCGTGACGCTGCGGCACGTAGCGCCACACCAGCCCGATGGTGCACAGCGCAATCGCGCCCACCAGCACGAACGCCGCACGCCAGCCGAAGAACTGCCCCAGGAAGGTCGCCACCGGGTTGCCCAGCAGCATCGCCAGGGTGAGCCCCATCATCACCCGTGCCACCGCGCCCGCGCGCTGGTCGGTGGCCACCATGCTCGAGGCCACCACCGCCGCGATGCCGAAGTAGGCGCCGTGGGGCAGGCCGCTGATAAAGCGAAACGCCACCAGCCCGGCGAAGGAGGGCGCGAAGGCCGTGGCCAGGTTGCCGAGCGCATACAGCGCCATCAGCAACAGCAGCATGTGCTTGCGCAGCAGCTTGGCGCCCAGAATCGCCAGGGCCGGCGCACCCACCATCACGCCCAGGGCATAGGCGCTGATGGCATGGCCCACCTGGGGCTCGCTCAGGTGCAGGTTGCTGGCGATGTCGGGCATCAGCCCCATGATCGCGAACTCGCCGGTACCGATGGCAAAACTTCCCAGGGCCATGGCGGCTTCCATCTTGCCGACGGTGGCTCTGGAATAGGCGAGTGGCGGCGCTTGCTGAATGGTCATCTGAATCCTTGAAACAAACTGAAACGTTAAAGCGGGAAGCTTAATCAATCTGCACCCTACGCGTCGAGAATCAGGGCACGCGCATTGGAATCGCCGCACAAGCCGCGGTGAGTACCGGGCCTGCTCGCGTCAATCACGCTACCATTGCCCGCGTTCCCCAAACGCTCAATGGAGTTGGTCTTGACCGGTTACCCAACCACCCGCAAACACCTGATGCACGCCCTCGGCTTCTCGATGGCAGCGTTGCTGCTCGGCGCCTGTACCAGCGCAACCCCGCCTGCGCCATCCAGCACCGCCTTGCCCGCCGCCCCGGAAGTCGCCTCGGGCTACCGCACAGGCATGGCCCCGGTACAGGCACAGCACCATATGGCCGCGGCAGCCAACCCCCTGGCAAGCGCCGCCGGCCAGGCGATGTTGCGCAAGGGCGGGTCTGCGATCGATGCCGCCATTGCCATGCAGGCGGTGTTGACCCTGGTGGAGCCGCAGTCCAGCGGCATCGGCGGCGGCGCCTTCATCCTGTACTGGGATGGCAGGCAGGTGCAGGCGTTCGATGGGCGGGAGACGGCGCCCCATGGGGCCGACAGCCGCCTGTTCCTGAAGCCGGACGGTACGCCGATGGGATTCAAGGACGCCCAGATCGGCGGTCGCTCGGTGGGCGTGCCCGGTGTGCTCAGGGCCCTGGAGATGGCGCACCAGCAACACGGCAAGCTGCCCTGGCGCGCGCTGTTCCAGCCGGCCATCGACCTGGCCCGCGACGGCTTCCCCGTGTCTGCGCGGCTGCACGCCCTGATTGCCGCCTCCACCTCGATACCGCAGTCGCCTGCACTGGCCCGTTACCTGCTCACGCCCCAGGGCCAGCCCTTGCCCGTGGGCACGCTGCTGAAGAACCCCGAGCTGGCGCAAACCCTGGAGGCCATCGCCAACCAGGGCCCGGACGCCTTCTACCACGGGCCCATCGCCGAGGCGATGGTGCAGCAGGTCAATACCCACAGTAACCCCGGCACGTTGTCGCTGGGCGACATTGCAGGCTATCGGGCCAAGGTGCGCGCGCCGGTATGCGGGCCGTACAAGCAGTGGACGGTCTGCGGCATGCCGCCACCGTCGTCCGGTGGCGTCGCGGTACTGCAGACGCTGGGCATCCTGGAGGCGCTGCAGCGCCAGAAACCGGCACTGGACCTGGCCGCGATGGCGCCCGAAAAAGCTCGGCCCGGGGGCGTCATGCAACCCTCCGCCCAGGCCGTGCACCTGATTGCCGAAGCCGAGCGCCTGGCCTATGCCGACCGCGCCCTGTACCTGGCCGACAGCGACCAGGTGCCGGTCAATGTGCCCGGGCTCACCAGCAAGGCGTACCTGGCCCAGCGCGCCACGCTGATCGGTGACCGGAGCATGGGCGTCGCCACTGCCGGTGTGCCGCCCGGCATGCCCCTGGCATGGGCGCCTGACCGCTCGCCGTTGCGCATTTCCACCTCGCAGATCGTCGCGGTGGACGATCAGGGCGGCGCGCTGTCGATGACCACCTCGGTCGAGGCGGCGTTCGGCTCTCATGTGCTGGTCAAGGGCTTTCTGCTCAACAACCAGATGACCGACTTTTCGTTCATCCCCGAGGAGAACGGCAAGCCGGTGGCCAACCGCATCGCACCGGGCAAGCGGCCGCGCTCCTCGATGGCGCCGACCCTGGTGTTCGACCAGGCCAGCGGCCAGTTGGTGGCTGCCCTCGGCTCGCCCGGCGGCTCGCAGATCATCGAGTACGTGAACAAGGCGCTGATCGGCTTGCTGGACTGGAAGCTCGACCCGCAGCAGGCCGTCGAGCTGCCCAACTTCGGCAGCCGCAACGTCGGCACCGAAGTGGAGGCCGGGCTGGTCGGCCCCGCCCTGATCGAGCAGCTCAAGGCCCGCGGGCATGCGGTATCGCCCATCGAGATGACCAGCGGCACGCAGGTCATCGTGCGTGATGGGCAGGGCTGGTCGGCCGGTGCCGACCCACGTCGCGAGGGCGTCGCGTTGGGCGACTGAGTTTTTTGCCTGCCCAAGCTGGTAGGGTACGCAACGGTATCCCGCCAGGGCTGTTTTTTCAGAGGATCAAGCGAAGATGAGTCTGCAGTCAGTCAAAGCGTTTTTCTCCCACCATTCACCCGACCTGCAGGTGCTGGAACTGGCGTCCAGCACCGCCACCGTCGCCCTGGCCGCCGAGGCGCTGGCGGTCGAGCCGGGGCAGATCGCCAAGTCGCTCTCGCTGCGCGTGGGGGAGGAGGTGATCGTGCTGGTGGTACGCGGCGATGCGCGCCTGTGCAACCGCAAGTACAAGCAGCAGTTCGGCGTCAAGGCACGCATGCTCGAGGCCGAGCAGGTCGAGCAGCACACCGGCCACCCCATCGGCGGCGTGTGCCCCTTCGGCCTGAGCCAGCCGTTGCGGGTGTACTGCGACGAGTCGCTGAAGGACTTCGAGGTGGTCTTCCCCGCCGGCGGTGCGGTCAATGCGGCGGTGCGCATCGAGCCCCAGCGCCTGGCCACCCTGGTCAACGCGCAGTGGGTCGACGTGATCCAGCCACTGGCCTGAAGTCGCCAGGCGCGCAAGCGGTGGTGGCGCGGGGTTATGAAATCCGCTCGATTATCCGTTGCAGGGCAACGGCGGGCAGGCCGACTTGCCACGGCAAGCCGGCCTGCCCGGGGGTCACACGCAGATCTGCTTGCGCGCACCGCGTGGCAGGCGGCAACGGTCGGCCTGGCTGCTCAGGCGGGCCTGCCAGCTGGCTTTGACGCTGAACGCGGGCACCGGCGCCGGCGCGGCCTGTTGCTTGCGCTGCTTGCGCAGTTCGGCCAGCGAAGGGGTCTTGGCCTTGGCGGCCACGGCTGCCGAGTCGGGGGCAGCCAGCGAGCGCAGGCAGGACTTGCACGACACCTGATCCGCTGCCTGAGTGCTGTTGAGGGTCTGACTGGTACGCCCGCAGGCGGCATTGGCGCCGTTCGCCGAATAGTGTGTAACCAAACCGTACATCTCCAACCTGTTGATAACAAAGGCGCTATTTTCGCACAGCCGCGCCGCTGGGTGGGCACCGGCTTCAGTTCACCAAGGAGAAGGCACATGCAATACCGCGTGATTAAAGCGCACCGCAGCGAATTCCCTCAGCCCATCACCTTTGCCAAGGGGGCCGTGCTGGAGGTGGGGGAGGTGTACCAGGGCGATGAAGGATGGGACAACTGGTACTTCTGCACCACGCCCGGCCAGCAGGGTGGCTGGGTGCCGGCGCAGGTGATCGAAAGGCTGGGCGAGCAGGCAGGCCGCGCGCGCGAGGACTACACCGCCAGGGAGCTGGACGTGGACATTGGCGATGAGTTGCTCTGCGTGAGGTCGCTCAACGGCTGGTCCTGGTGCACAAGGTCGCGCGACGCGCAGGCCGGCTGGGTGCCTTCAAGTCATCTGCGCCACATCGAACAGGCGCCGGCGGCACCGACCCGCTGAAGGGCTGCACGCGGGTTCAACGGTGCGAGCGCTGATGCTCGCTGCACCTGTCGCGTATTGACGCCCGCCCGTGACGCCCACTAGGCTCGCTGCCGGTCCCTTTCATGGAGTGCTGCAATGGTTACCTGCTACCTGCGCTACATCGTCGATGCCTACAAGCTGCAAGAGTTCGAAGCCTACGGGCGCATGTGGATACCGCTGGTGGAGAAATTCGGCGGCCAGCACCATGGCTACTTCCTGCCCAGCGAAGGCGCCAACAACGTCGCCCTGGCGATGTTCTCGTTCCCGAGCCTGGCAGCGTACGAACGTTACCGCGAACAGTCGAAAACCGACGCCGAGTGCATCGCCGCGTTCAAGTACGCCGAAGACACCCGGTGCATCATCAGCTACGAGCGCAGTTTCTTCCGCCCTGTACTGGGCTGACCCCATCACGGCGCAAGCCCCCTCCTGTGGGAGCGGGCTTGACCCGCGATCGGGCCGCAGAGCGGCCCCAACTGCCGCCTACAGCTTCATCACCACCGACTTCAGCTCGGTGTAATGCTCGATGGCCGCCGCGCCCATCTCGCGCCCCACGCCCGACAGCTTGTAGCCGCCAAACGGCAGCGCCGGGTCCAGCGCACTGTGACAGTTGACCCACACCGAGCCCGACTTGATGCGCGGCACCATGCGGTGCACCTGCGCCAGGTCGTTGGACCAGATGCTCGCGCCCAGGCCATAGGCACTGTCGTTGGCCAGGCGAATCGCCTCGTCCATGTCGTCGAACGGAATCGCCACCAGCACCGGCCCGAAAATCTCCTCCTGCACCAGCGGGCACTGTTGGTCGACGTCGGCAATCACCGTCGGCTGCACGAAATACCCCGGCCCGTAATACTCGCCGCCACACGCCACCTTGGCGCCCAGCTCGCGGCCCATGTCGATGTAGCGGCCCACCCGTGCCTGCTGCTTGGCCGAGATCAACGGGCCCATGTCGATGCTCGGGTCCAGGCCATTGCCCAGCTTCATGCCGTTGGCGATGCCGGCAATATCGGCCACCACGCGGTCGAAATGCTTGCGGTGCACATACAGGCGCGACCCCGCGCAGCACACCTGCCCCTGGTTGAAGAAGATCGCGCTGGCGGCACCGGCAGCGGCCACCTCAAGGTCGGCGTCGGCCAGGATGATGGTCGGCGATTTGCCGCCCAGCTCCAGCGTCACCCGCGTCATCGAATCCATCGCCGCCTTGCCGATCAGCTTGCCCACCTCGGTCGAGCCGGTGAAGGTCACCTTGTCCAGCAGCGGGTGCGCCGACAGCGCCGCACCGGCCACCGCGCCCACGCCGGTGACCACGTTGAACACGCCCGCCGGGTAGCCGGCCTCCAGTACCAGCTCGGCCAGCTTGAGCGCGCTCAGCGGGGTCTCGTCCGCCGGCTTGAGCACCACGCTGCACCCGGTGGCCAGCGCCGGCCCCAGCTTCCAGCAGGCCAGCAGCAGGGGGAAGTTCCACGCCACGATGGCACCCACCACACCCACCGCCTCGCGGCGCACATAGGCATGGAACTCGCCGTCGAACAGCGGCAGCGACGGGTCGATCGTGGTGCCTTCGATCTTGGTTGCCCAGCCGGCCATGTAGCGCAGCGAGTCAATGGCCATCTGCACGTCCATCACCCGCGCCACCTGCGCGCTCTTGCCGTTGTTCAGGCATTCGAGCTCGGCGAACACCTGGGCATCGCGCTCGATCAGGTCGGCCAGCTTCCACAGCAGGTTCTGGCGCTCGCGCGGGCGCATGCGGCTCCAGGGCGAGTCATCGAACGCCTGGCGCGCGGCACGTACCGCCTGGTCGACATCCTCGACCGTGGCGGCAGGCACCTGGGCCAGCGCCTGGCCGTTGGCCGGGTTGAGCAGTTGCAGCGTGGCGCCATCGCTGGCGCCGCGCCAGTCGGCACCGATCAGCATGCGGTGCTGCCGCTGTACGAACGCCTGGGTATCACTGTGAACCGGGAAGGCATGGGTCATGGGTGTGGCTCTCTTGTTATTGAAAGGAACCCGAGGCATTCAGCAACCCTTGTGCCAGCTTTTTTCTACTACCAAAGTACTTGTTTTTCAGGGGTTTGGAGGGCTTGAGCCGGTTCTGTGCGTATTAGGTCGAGACAAACGGTGAGACACATGAGACGCCCCTGAGAAACCCCGCAAAGCCTTGCAAACCGGGCCTGCAACGCGGCAGATGGCAGCCGTGCACTTCACCGCAGGTTGACGCCCTCAAAGCGCAACCAATTGATATCAATGGATTAATTTCGTTGGCACGAAGCCTGCTACGGCCTGTGTGCCGCCCATTGGGTGGCTCATCCGACAAAAACAATAAACAGGTGACTCGATGAGCAAGACCGTACTGTCAAGCGTGCCGGCACACCGCCGTCGTACTGCATTGGGCTGGGCACAGGCCTGGACGCTGGGCCTCGCCGGCTGCCTGGGCAGCCAGGCGCACGCCGTGGATGTGGACGCCGGGGACTACACCGCGTTGCCCGAAGGCACCAACCTGGGCATGGTCTACTACCAGCATGCCGAACGTCGCTCGCTGTACTCCGGTGGCCACAAGCAGCCGGTGCGTGCCGGGCTGAACTCCGACATCGGCATTCTCAGGGGCGTGCACTTCATGAAGCTGGGCGGGTTCACCATCGACCCGCAGTTCCTGCTGCCCTTCGGCCAGCTCGAAGGCAAGCGCGACACCTCGGGCCTGGGCAAGAGCGATGGCGGCATCGGCGACCTGATCCTGGCCTCCACCGTGTGGCTGGTGGAGCGCCCGGAAGAAAAGACCTATTTCGGCATCACCCCGTTCCTCTACGTGCCCACCGGCCGCTACGACCGCGACGACGCGCTCAACATCGGCGAGAACCGCTGGAAGTTCGCGCTGCAGGCCGGCTACATCCAGGGCCTGGGCGACAAGTGGTGGCTGGACCTGATCGGCGACGTCACCTGGTTCGGCAAGAACGACGACGCCACCTCCGCCGGCCTGACCCTGCGCCAGTCCGCGCTGTACCAGGGCCAGGCGTTCCTGCGCTACCAGCTCACCCCGAGCCTGGACCTGCGCGTGGGCTACTCCAGGTTGTGGGGCGGCGAAACCCGCCTGGACGGCGTCGACCAGCACGACAAACCCGACACCGCCAAGTTTCTGGTGGGCGCAGGCTGGTTCGTCACGCCCAAGACCCAGCTGCTGTTCAACTATGGCCGTGACCAGTCGGTGGAAAACGGTTTCAAGGAAGGCGACCGCTTCAACGTACGCCTGATGCAGGTGTTCTGACCCGCACCTGCAGCCATCACCGAGGACACCGAACATGAAAAAACCTTTGCGTACTTCATTGCTGATGCTGTGCCTGGCCACCCCGCTGACAGCCCTTGCCGCCGGGGTGGACGAGGCCGCCATCCGCGCCACCGAACAGGCCGGCGGCGAGTGGCTCAGCCACGGCCGCACCTATGCCGAACAACGCTTCAGCCCGCTCAAGCAGATCGACGCCAGCAACGTCAAGTCGCTGGGCCTGGCCTGGTACATGGACCTGGACAACACCCGAGGCCTGGAGGCGACGCCGCTGTTCCACGACGGGGTGATCTACACCTCGATGTCCTGGAGCCGGGTGATCGCGGTCGACGCCGCCAGCGGCAAGGAGCTGTGGCGCTACGACCCCGAGGTGGCCAAGGTCAAGGCCCGTACCTCGTGCTGCGACGCGGTCAACCGCGGCGTGGCACTGTGGGGCGACAAGGTCTACGTCGGCACCCTGGACGGGCGTCTGATCGCCCTCGACGCCAAGACCGGCAAGGCCATCTGGAGCCAGCAGACCACCGACCCGGCCAAGCCCTACAGCATCACCGGCGCGCCACGGGTGGTCAAAGGCAAGGTCATCATCGGCAACGGCGGCGCCGAATACGGCGTGCGCGGCTTCGTCTCGGCCTATGACGCCGACACCGGCAAACTGGCCTGGCGCTTCTACACCGTACCGGGCGACCCGGCGCTGCCCTACGAGCACCCCGAACTGCGCGAAGCGGCCAAGACCTGGCAGGGCGACCAGTACTGGAAGCTCGGCGGTGGCGGCACGGTGTGGGACAGCATGGCCTACGACCCCGAGCTGGACCTGCTCTACGTCGGCACCGGCAACGGCTCGCCGTGGAACCGCGAGGTGCGCAGCCCGGGCGGTGGCGACAACCTGTACCTGTCGTCGATCCTCGCCATCCGCCCCGACACCGGCAAGCTGGCCTGGCACTACCAGGTCACCCCGGGCGACAGCTGGGACTTCACCGCCACCCAGCAGATCACCCTGGCCGAGCTGAACATCGACGGCAAACCGCGCAAGGTCCTGATGCAGGCGCCTAAAAACGGCTTCTTCTACGTGCTCGACCGCACCAACGGCAAGCTGATCTCGGCCGAGAAGTTCGGCAAGGTCACCTGGGCCGAGAAGGTCGACCTCGCCACCGGCCGGCCGGTCGAGGCCCCTGGGGTGCGCTACGAAAAAGAGCCCATCGTGATGTGGCCCAGCCCCTTCGGCGCGCACAACTGGCATTCGATGTCGTTCAACCCCGGCACCGGCCTGGTGTACATCCCCTACCAGGAAGTGCCCGGTGTGTACCGCAACGAAGGCAAGGACTTCGTCACCCGCAAGGCATTCAACACCGCCGCCGGCTTTGCCGACGCCACCGACGTGCCGGCCGCCGTGGTCAGCGGCGCCTTGCTGGCCTGGGACCCGGTCAAGCAGAAGGCCGCCTGGAAGGTGCCGTACCCCACGCACTGGAACGGCGGCACCCTGAGCACCGCCGGCAACCTGGTGTTCCAGGGCACTGCGGCGGGGCAGATGCATGCCTATTCCGCCGACAAGGGCGAGGCGCTGTGGCAGTTCGAGGCGCAAAGCGGCATCGTTGCCGCGCCCATGACCTTCGAACTGGCCGGGCGTCAGTACGTGGCGATCATGGCCGGCTGGGGCGGCGTAGCCACCCTGACCGGCGGCGAGTCGATGAACCTGCCGGGCATGAAGAACCGCAGCCGCCTGCTGGTGTTCGCCCTCGATGGCAAGGCGCAGTTGCCGCCACCGGCCCCGGCGCCCGCCAAGGTCGAGCGCGTGCCCCAGCCCGTCACCGCAGCACCCGAGCAGGTGCAGGCCGGCAAGCAGCTGTATGGCCAGTTCTGCAGCGTGTGTCACGGCATGGGCACCATCAGCGGCGGTTTGATTCCCGACCTGCGCCAGTCCAGCGACGCCACCCGCGAGCACTTCCAGCAGATCGTCCTGCAGGGCGCGCTCAAGCCACTGGGCATGCCGTCGTTCGACGACTCGCTCAAGCCCGAGGAGGTCGAGCAGATCAAGCTCTACGTGATGTCGCGCGAGTACGAGGACTACATGGCGCGCCACAAAGCCGCACCTTGAATCGCACCGGCGGCCTGTGTACGTCACAGGCCGCCGGTCGGGTGCGTGTTGGTGCTCCGGGTCGATCTGGTCTTTTCTGAAAGTAGTCACATCGCTGGCAGTCTTTGTGACTTCAACGCAAGAGCCCGATTGCCCCTGGAGCCACTGCCATGTCCGCCATCCCTTCGCGCAGCCCCCGCAGGACGCCACTTGCCCGCAACAAGGACGTGACCGCGCTGGTCCCGGACTTCCCGTTCCACTACGCCGACTACCTCGCCGCCGCTCGTGCCGCCGGCCAGCCGCTGTGCCGCGTGCCGCCCGAGTGCTGGGGCCGCAAGGTGCTGGTGGTCGGCGCCGGTATCGCCGGCCTGGTGGCGGCCTACGAACTGCTGAAGATGGGCCTGCACCCGGTGGTGCTGGAGGCCGGCGAGCGCATCGGCGGGCGGCTGTATTCCAGGGTCATGGGCGACCCCGGCGCCGAGGTGATCTGCGAGCTGGGCGCCATGCGCTTTCCGGTATCCGGCAAGGCGCTGTTCCACTACTTCGACAAGGTGGGCATGACCGCGCAGTCGGCGGACTTTCCCAACCCCGGCACAGCGGCCGCAGTCAGCACCGTGGTCGACTACCAGGGCCGCGTGAAGTACTACGAGCACGACAGCCCGGTGTTCCCCGTGCCACCGGAGTACCTGCAGCTCGAAGAGCAGTTCTTCGACACCTTTCTGGCGGGCGCGCCGTTCCACTTCCATGAACTGGAAACCGCCATGACCGAAGGCAGCATCGACCAGAAAGCCATCAAGCGCCTGTGGAATGCCATCGTCCACTGCGGCGCCGGCCGCAGCTGGGACGACGTCAGCTTCTATCAGGCCCTGCTGCAGGAGTCGGGGTGGAGCCGCGAGCAGATCAACCTGTTCGGCCAGATCGGCTTCGGCACCGGTGGCTGGAACACCGACTACCCCAACAGCATTCTCGAAGTGCTGCGGGTGCTGTACACCGGGCTGGATGCCAGCCACCGGCTCATGTACCAGGGCGCCGATGCACTGCCCAGGGCGCTGTGGACGCAATCGCCCACTGCGTTGGGCGACCCCTGCGACAACGGCCAGGGCGACAGCAGCGTCGAGTCGATGACCCGCCAGGTATTTGCCGAGCCGTTCAACCAGGAAGTCCGGCATATCAGCCCGCTGGCGAACGGTGAGTTCTCGGTACTGGTCCACGACCTCAAGCGCGATACCAGCGCCTGGCTGACCATCGGCCACGTGGTCTACACCCCGCACCTGCGGGTGCTCGACAAGCTGCGCGCCAGCGGCACCGTGCCGCAACTGAAGGCCATGGACGCGCTGCTGCCCAGCGCGACCTGGGAGGCCGTCAAATATACCCACTACATGCAGTCGGCAAAGATCTTCGCGGCCACCCGGCGGCCCTTCTGGCACGAACGACCGGGGCCGATGCAGGAACGCACGCTGAGCGTGACGCTGTCCGATGGCCTCACCCGTGGCACCTACCTGGTCGATTACGCGCAGGCGCCAAGCGGCTACCGCGGCAGCGGCATCTTCCTGTCGTACACCTGGAACGACGATGCGCTGAAGTTCCTGGGCGACCGCGCCAGGCCGGCGCCGCAGCATGCCCAGCTGTGCACCACGTTGCTGCAGGCCATCTACCCCAACGTGGACCTCGCCGCGCACTACAGTGCCAGCAACACCTTCGTCGAGTTCAACTGGGAGGACCAGCCGCACTACCTGGGCGCCTTCAAGATGAACCTGCCCGGGCAGTACGCCTACCAGCGCAGGCTCTTCGCGCAGTTCATGACCGGGGTGGGCAGCGCCACGCCCTACGGCTTCGTGCTGGCCGGCGACGACGTGTCCTGGACCGGTGGCTGGGCCGAGGGCGCGGTTACCAGCGCACTCAATGCGGTGAACAAGATTGCCGTGTGCCTGGGCGGCGCGAGCGACCCGCGCAACCCCGGCCCGGTGGAATCCTGGGCCGACCTGCAACCGGTCGAACTGCGCTGAAGCTATCCACAAAAAAAGTGGGTAGCTCTGTGGATAAAGCGCTACACGCTACGTACCACAAGGGCTGCGTCAGTTTGATTACAAACTGAACAGCTTCCCTGGGTGTGCGTGGGGGGCTGTTGGCCACTGTGCCAAGTTCGTCATGCCCGTGGTCCGAATCGATCAAGCCCGGCCCCGGTCGATGGGGCACGATGGACGGTCTGTCCAAGGAGCTGACCATGATTCGACTGACCCTTACCCAAGCCCATGAACTGGCAGAGTCGATCCTGCTGCACAACGGTTTCAACGCGGCGCACGCCGCAGCCGTGACGGCCACGGTGGTCGCCGGGGAGCGCGATGGCTGCGCCTCCCATGGGCTGTACCGGGTGATCGGCTGTGTGAACTCGCTCAAGGCCGGCAAGGTGTCGGCGGCGGCCGAGCCGCAGGTGATCGACCAGGCGCCCTCGATCGTGCGTGTGGATGCTGCTGGCGGCTTCTCGCAGCTGGCGTTCCAGGCCGGCTTGCCGATGCTGCAGGCCAAGGCCCGCAGCAACGGCATCGCGGCCCTGGCCATCAACCATTGCGTGCACTTTTCGGCGTTGTGGGTCGAGATCGAACAACTGACCGAGGCCGGCCTGGTGGTGCTGGCGTGCAACCCCAGCCATGCCTGGGTGGCGCCGGCCGGGGGCAGCCAGCCGGTGTTCGGCACCAACCCCATCGCGTTCGGCTGGCCGCGTGCGGGCGCCAACCCGTTCGTGTTCGACTTTGCCACCAGCGCGATTGCGCGCGGCGACATCGAGCTGCATCGGCGCGCCGGCAAGGCCATCCCCGAAGGCTGGGGCGTGGATGCCCAGGGGCAGCCGAGCACCGACCCGAACGTGGTGCTCGACAGTGGCGCGATGCTCACCTTTGGCGGGCACAAGGGTTCGGCGCTGGCGGCGATGGTCGAGCTGATTGCCGGGCCGCTGATCGGCGACCTGACCAGTGCCGAGTCGCTGGCCTATGACGCGGGCAGCAAGTCCTCGCCGTACCATGGCGAGCTGATCCTCGCGCTGGACCCGCAGCGGTTTCTGGGGGCGGGCGCCGAGGCGCACCTGGCGCGGGCGGAGGCGGTGTTTGCGGGCATCGAGGGGCAGGGTGCGCGGCTGCCGTCACAGCGCCGCTTCGAGGCGCGCAAGCGCAGCCTGGAGGAGGGCGTGCAGATCCCCGAGGCGCTGTACAACGACCTCAAGGCATTGCTGAACTGAAACCCCATCGCGGGCCAAGCCCGCTCCCACAGGGTCTCCACTGACCATGAACACAGTGGTGTACCTGTGGGAGCGGGCTTGGCCCGCGATGGGCTGCAAAGCAGCCCCAAATCAGTCAGAGCGGTTCGCGACTGCTACAACCCTCCACCAACCGCACAATCCCCAGCGGGTTGCCATCCTGCAACGCCGCCGGCAGCAGATCATCCGGGCAGTTCTGGTAACACACCGGCCGCAGGAACCGATCGATCGCCAGGCTCCCCACCGACGTCCCCCGCGCATCCGAGGTGGCCGGGTAGGGCCCGCCATGCACCATCGCATCGCACACTTCAACACCGGTCGGGTAGCCGTTGAACAGCACCCGCCCAACCTTCTGCTCCAGCAGCGGCAGCACCTGGGCAAACTGCGCCAGGTCGTCGGCTTCTGCAATCAGGGTGGCGGTCAACTGCCCATGCAGGCTCGCCAGCGCGCTATGCAACTGATCCGCATCGGCCACTTCCACCACCACCGTGGTCGGCCCGAACACCTCCTCCTGCAACAGCGCATCACCGTCGAGCAGCAAGCTCACATCTGCCTTGAACAGCTGCGGCTGCGCCTGGTTGCCCTGTTGTTCACGGCCCGCCAGGTGGCTCACCCCAGGGTGCGCCTGCAACGCCTGTACGCCCTTGGCATAACTGCGCAGGGTGCCGGCATTGAGCATGGTCTGCGCCGGCTGCTCGCCCAGCGTCGCCGTCAAGTGCGCAACAAACGCCGAAAACTGCGGCGAGCGCAGCCCGATCACCAGCCCGGGGTTGGTACAGAACTGCCCGCAGCCCATCACCACCGACGCCGCCAGCTCCGTGGCGATTTTCTCGCTGCGCACCTGCAGCGCCTGCGGCAGCACCAGCACCGGGTTGATGCTGCTCATTTCGGCAAACACCGGGATCGGCTGCGCCCGCGCCGCCGCCATGTCGCACAGCGCGCGCCCGCCCTTGAGCGAGCCGGTAAAGCCCACGGCCTGGATCGCCGGGTGCTTGACCAGCGCCTCGCCCACCCCGGCGCCATAGATCATGTTGAACACGCCCTCGGGCATGCCGGTGCGCTCGGCGGCGCGAATGATCGCGTTGGCCACGTGCTCGGCCGTGGCCATGTGCCCGCTGTGGGCCTTGAACACCACCGGGCAGCCGGCCGCCAGCGCCGCTGCGGTATCGCCCCCGGCGGTGGAGAACGCCAGCGGAAAGTTGCTGGCGCCGAACACCGCCACCGGCCCCACGCCGATACGGTACTGGCGCAGGTCCACCCGTGGCAGCGGCTGGCGCTCGGGCAATGCGCGGTCGATGCGTGCACCGTAGAAGTCGCCCCGGCGCAGCACCTGGGCAAACAGGCGCATCTGCCCGCTGGTGCGGCCGCGCTCGCCCTTGATCCGTGCCGTGGGCAAGGCCGTTTCGCGGGTTACCAGCGCGACGAAGTCATCGTCCAGCGCCTCCAGCTGCTCGGCTATGGCCTCCAGAAACTCCGCCCGGCGCCCGGCCGGCAGGTTGCGAAACGTCGGGTAGGCCGCCGCTGCGGCACGGGCGGCAGCGTCCACTTCCTCGGCGGTGGCCTGGGTGAAACGGTACGGCAGGGCGTCGCCGGTGGTGGCGTCATGGCTGTGCAGGGTGATGCTGCCGGCGGCGCTGCGCGCACCGCCGATGTAGTTGTGGCCGATGATCTCGGTCATGCAGACCTCCTGTTGAAAGGGTTTGGGCTCAGGCCAGCGAGTTGCCGCGAGCGCTGGCGGTGTCGGTGCTGGCGGCAACCCGCTCGGCCGACTCGGCGTCGACCAGGTGCAGCGACTTGCCACGGGTTTCACGGGTCAGGCCGACGGCGACGATGGAGATCGCCGCGGCGCCCACCAGGTACCAGGCAATCGGCGTCGAGCTGTTGTACTTGTTGAGCAGGGTGATGGCGATCAGCGGTGCCAGGGAGCCGGCGAAAATCGGCGCCACCTGATAGCACAGCGACAAGGCGGTGTAGCGCACATGGGTGGGGAACATCTCGGCCATCAGCGCCGAGTAGGGCGCATAGGTCATCGACTCGATGGCAAGGCCCAGGGTGATCGCCGCCATGATCAGCCAGTTGTTGCCGGTGTCCATCATCGGGAAGCCGACGAAGCCCCAGAACGCGGTCAGCACCGCACCGGTCAGGTACACCGGCTTGCGTCCCACCAGGTCGGACAGGTAGCCCATCAGCGGGATCAGGAAGAAGTGCAGCAGGTGCGCGCCGAACATCAGCAGCAGAATCTGCGAGGTGTCCTTGTGCACCACCAGCTTGAGGTAGGTGATCGAGAAGGTCACCACGGTGTAGTACAGGATGTTCTCGGCAAACCGGGCGCCGATGCCCACCAGTACCGAACGCCAGTGATGGCGCAGCACTTCCACCACACCCAGCTGCTGCACCTTGTGCTGCGCCTGGCGGGCCTGGGCCTGCTTGAAGATCGGGGCATCATCCACGCTGGTGCGGATCCAGTAGCCGATCAGCACCACCAGTGCCGACAGCCAGAACGCCACGCGCCAGCCCCAGGCCAGGAACTGCTCCTCGCTCAGGGTGCTCGACAGCGCCAGCAGCGCCACCGTGGCCAGCAGGTTGCCGGCCGGTACGCCGGCCTGCGGCCAGCTGGCCCAGAAGCCGCGTCGGTTGTCCGGGCAGTGCTCGGACACCAGCAAAATCGCGCCGCCCCATTCGCCGCCAAAGGCGAACCCCTGGATCAGGCGCAGCAGCACCAGCAGGATGGGCGCGGCGTAGCCGATGCTGTCGAAACCGGGCAGGCAGCCCATCAGAAAGGTGGTGATGCCGACCACCACCAGGCTCAGTTGCAGCAGGCGCTTGCGCCCGAACTTGTCGCCATAGTGGCCGAACACCAGGCCGCCCAGCGGGCGGGCCAGAAAACCTACGGCGTAAAGGGCGAAGGCGGCGATGATGCCGTCGATGGGGCTGTCGGTCTGGCGAAAGAACAACTGGCCGAACACCAGTGCCGAGGCCGTACCGTAGAGAAAGAATTCATACCATTCGGCGACGGTACCGGCCATGGCGGCCGCTACCACACGCTTGAGGCCCGCCGGGGCGGTGGATGCGCGGGGAGAGGGGTGTGCAGTGCTCATGCTGGCGTTTCCTGTGCAGGCGCAAGACAGAAAAACAGGCGCGCCGGGTGGGCCCCGCAGAGAGGCCCGCCCGGCACTCACTCAGAGGCCGACATCCGGCAGTTCGGGGCGATTGGCCAGGGCCTTGGCCATGATCTGCTCGACGAACTCGCGGTCGTCCTTTGGCAGGGCCAGGCGCGGTGGACGGGTCAGCGCGCTGCCGCGACCGGCAATGGCTTCACACAGCTTGATGCACTGCACCAGGTCGGCGCGGGCATCCAGGTGCAGGATCGGCATCAGCCACTCGTAGATCGGCATGGCCTCGGCAAAGCGTCCGGCCTTGGCCAGGCGGAAGATCGTCTCGCCCTCCTTGGGGAACACGTTGGACATGCCCGACACCCAGCCCTCGGCGCCCACCGCGATGCTTTCGAGCACCACGTCGTCGAGGCCGGCGAACAGCACGAAGCGGTCACCCACCTCGTTGCGCACGTCGATGAAGCGGCGGGTGTCGCCGGAGGAATCCTTGAAGCACACCACGTTGTCGCAGTCGGCCAGGGAAATCAGGATGTCCGGGGTCACGTCGTTTTTGTAGATCGGCGGGTTGTTGTAGACCATCAGCGGCACGTCGGCATGCTTGGCCACGTAACGGTAGTGCTCGGCGGTCTCGAACGGCTTGGAGCCGTACACCAGCGCCGGCATCAGCATCACCCCGTCCACGCCCACCTTGCGCACCGCGTTGGCCACCTTGGCGGCCTGCACGCTGGTGAACTCGGCCACGCCGCAGATCACCGGCACACGCCCACGCGAGGCATCCACCGCCACTTCGGTCACGGCAATCTTTTCTTCGGCCGTCAGCGAGGTGTTCTCGCCCACCGAGCCGCACACCACCAGGCCCGACACGCCGTCGCGGATCACGTTGGAAATCACCTGGTGGGTTTTTTCCAGGTTGATGGAGAAGTCGTCGTTGAATTGGGTGGTGACCGCAGGGAACACGCCACTCCAGTTGATGCGCTTGCTCATTGGTTGTCTCCGGTGGTTGTTAGTATTTCGTATACGATATTTTATGTGTGTGAAGCAGACCAGCGTTATTTCGGGGTTTTTGCTGGTCTTTTTGCTTAGGGTTTGTGAATCAAGGGCTTAGCGATCAGGCGCCGGGCCAGGTGTCCGACAGTCGGTAGCCTTGTGGCCACGGGTCTGCGGGGTCGAGCAGCAACTGATGGGTACCGGTGATCCAGGCGCGCCCCGAAATGCACGGGTAGATGGCGGCGCGCCCGGCCACTTCGGTCAGCGAATCGATGCGACAGTGGAACTCCGAGCCCAGGATCGAACGGCCGATGAAGCGTTCGCCCACCTGCATCAGGCCCTTGGCCTGCAACACTGCCATGCGCGCCGAACAGCCGGTGCCGGTGGGGGAGCGGTCGATCTTGCCGGGCTGGATCACCACCGCGTTGGCACCGGTGGCCACGCCATTCTCCATCACGATGGGCGCGGCGATCTGGCAGAACGAGATATGCGACCAGCCGGGGTTGAGCGGGTGCACAAAACCCAGTTGTTCGTTGGCGGCGCGGGTGATCTTCAGGCCCACCTCCACCAGGTCGGCGGCCTCGTCGGGGCGAATGGCGAAGCCCAGGCGCTGGGCATCGACAATCGCGAAACTGTCGCCGCCATAGGCGGTGTCGACCTGCAGCGAGCCCACGCCCTCGACCTCGATCCAGGCGTCCAGGCGGTCGGCGAAGGAGGGCACGTTCCTGACCTCCACGCGCTGCACCTTGCCGTCCCGGCATTCGGCCACGGCCTCGATCAGGCCGCCGGGGGCTTCGAGCACCAAACGGGTCTGCGGCTCGGTCATCGGCAGGATGCCGCTGTCGAGCAACACCGTGGCCACGCACAGCGAGTTGGAGCCGGACATCGGCGGGGTGTCGGCCGGCTCCATGATGATCCAGCCCATCTGCGCGGCCGGGTTCTTGGGCGGCACCAGCAGGTTGACGTGGCGGAACACGCCGCCACGCGGTTCGTTGAGCACGAAATTGCGCAGGGTGTCGTCCTGCGCGATCCAGCGTGACTGTTCCCACAGGGTGTCGCCCGGTGGCGGCGCGACGCCACCGACAATCACATCGCCGACCTCGCCTTCGGCGTGGCAGCTGACTACATGAATCACCTTTGATGAACGCATTGCCTGGCTCCTGATTGATTGGGGCTGCTGCGCAGCCTATCGCGGGTCAAGCCCGCTCCCACAGGGTATGGGCTGATCTGTGTGGGAGCGGGCTTGACCCGCGATGAGGCCCCTGGTTACTTCACTGACTTGAGAAACGCCGCCGTCTCCGGCTGCTGCGGATTGCCGATCACCTGGTCCGGCGAGCCGATCTCGTGCACCAGCCCGTTGCGAAAGAACGCCACCCGGTCCGACACATCCCGCGCAAAGCGGATCTCGTGGGTCACCAGCACCATGGTCATGCCGTCCTCGGCAAGCATGCGCATGGTGTCCAGCACTTCGCCCACCAGTTGCGGATCGAGCGCCGAGGTGGCCTCGTCGAACAGCATGTAGTCCGGCGACATCGCCAGCGCCCGGGCAATCGCCATGCGCTGCTGCTGACCACCGGACAACTTGCCGGGGAAGGTCTTGAACTTGTCGCCCAGCCCCACGTGGGTCAGCTGCTGGATCGCCAGTGCCTCGGCTTCCTCGCGGCTCTTGCCCAGTACCTTGCGCGGCGCCAGCATCACGTTCTCCAGCACCGTCAGGTGCGGGAAGGCATTCCACTGCTGGAACACGATGCCGATCTTCTGGCGCAGGCGGTTGAGGTCGGTGGCGCGGTTGTGCACCTCGATGCCGTCCACGCGAATGCTGCCCTTCTGGATCGGCTCCAGGCCGTTGATGCACATCAGCAGGGTCGACTTGCCCGAGCCCGAACCGCCGATGATCGACACCACCTCGCCCTTGTTCACCGTCAGGCTCACGCCCTTGACCACTTCCAGGTCGCCGAAGGATTTGTGTACGTTGTCGATCTCAATCATTTTCTTGCCACCTTCTTTCCAGTCGGGCGCCCAGGCGTGCGACCACCAGGCTCATGACGTAATAGATGAGGCCCGCGATGCACAGCACCAGCAGGGGTTCCTGAATCCGTGTGACGATGGTCTGGGAGGCGCGCAGCAATTCGACGATGCCGATCCACATCACCAGCGCGGTGTCCTTCATCACGCTCAGCACCAGGTTCAGCCAGCCCGGAAAGGCCACCCGCGAGGCCATCGGCAGCACGATCCAGCGCAGGTCCTGCAGGTAGCTCAGGCCCAGCGACCGGCTGGCCCGGCGCACGCTGGGCGGTACCGCCAGCACACCGCTGCGCACGATCTCGGTGAAGTACGCCGCGGCGTACACCCCCAGCACGATGCAGCCCACGCTGAAGGCGCTGATGTTCAGGCCCACGATGCTCTTGAACGAGTTGAACAGCACGAACTGGATCAGCAGCGGCACGCTGCGAAACACATCCAGCACCCAGGCCAGCGGCAGGCTGGCGCGTGGCAGCAGCGCACGCAGCAGGCCGAACACCAGCCCGGCCACCGAGCCCAGCATGATCGACCAGAAGGTCAGCTGCAGGGTGACCCAGGCCCCGTCGAGCAGGAACAGCATGTCGTTCCAGGTAAAGCTTGTAGAAAACATGGACAGCTCCTCAGTAACGGAACAGCCGCCAGGCCATCAGCCGGGCCACCGCGACGATCAGCTTGGCGATCAGGTAATACAGCACCGCTGCAATGGCGAAGTACTCGAAGGTGCGGAAGGTCTTGACGTTGTAGTCCTGGGTCACGCCGGTGAGGTCGTTGTTGAGCCCCACGATCACCCCCAGCGAGGTCATAAGCACCGCCCACACCATCTGGTTGCTCAAGGGGTAGAACACCACCCGCAGCAACTGCGGCACGATGATCATGCGGTAGGCCTGGAACGCGCTCATGCCCAGCGAGCGTGCCGCGCGCATCTGCGTGGTCGGCACTGCCTTGAGCCCGCCGCGAAAGTTCTCCGCCAGGTACCCGGCGTTGTTGAAGGTGATGCCGGCCAGCAGTGCGAACCACGAACTCACGTGCAGCCCCAGCGAGCCAAGCCCGAAGTACAGGATGTAGATCTGGAACAGCGAAGGGGTGTTGCGCGCAATCGATACCCAGGCATTGCCGATGCCGCGCAACACCGGCTGCTGCGCTTCACGCATCACGGTCAAGGCCAGGGCGATCAGCACGCCGAAGATCATCGACAGCGCGGCGGTCTCGAAGGTGACCCAGGCACCGGCCAGCATGTCGGGCAGGGCGCGCAGGGCCGAGCGCCATTGGAAGGTGTAGTCAAACATGCGCGGGGCTCTCCTGTGGGGCGGCCGGTTGCAGCCAGGCCGGCAGGCGACCGCTGGCGCTGCCGGTGCAGGCGGCCTCGACGCACTCGCCAAGGCTGGCGAAATGCACCGCCCGGCCCGCCAGCCCGGGGGCGTAGTGGGCGTATTTGCCCGAGTTGGTCATCAGTGTGCGGGCGGCGGGCGGGATCACCGGCTCGCCGAGCATGCACCAGCAGGTGTCGGTCACCAGCACCGCGCCGAAGGCTTCGATCGGGGCAAGGTGGCCGGCGTCACGGGCCTGCTCCAGCACCGCACGGCCGCAGGTGATCACCAGGCTGACCGCCGGGTTGCGTGTGCGCCCGCGGCACAGCTGTGCCAGGTGCGCGAACTCGCCCAGGGAGAAGTGCGGGTTGCCCAGCGACACCAGGTCCACCTGGCTGTCACGGGCACTGTTCAGCTCGCGCCAGCTCACCAGCAGGTCGGCCAGGGCAATGCGTTTTACCGGCAGCACCTCGCCCGCGCTGACCGCCTGGGCCGGGTCCAGCGCTTCGGGTGTGACCCCGGCGATATGGAACAGCGGCGCCGCCGAGGTGGTGGCGAACGCGGCGCCGAAGGCCTTGAGGTCGTCGTGGGTCGGGGCAAAACGCTCCAGCCCTGTCACCAGCGGGATCCGGCTGCCGACCATGGCGCCGATGTGATAGCCCAGCAGCGGGTAGAACGCATCGTCCAGGTGGGTCAGCGCCGGCAGGTCGATCTGCACCCGCGCCTTGCGCTGGGCCTCCAGGTGGCAGCCGATCAGCGGCGCGCGGCCGGTCAGGGCGATGCAGATATCCAGGTAGTCGGGGTACTTCAGGGTACGCGCGCCGAGCACGCTGTTGGCGTACACCACGGCGTTGGACTCGGCCCACACGATCTGCTCGCCGAGCTTCGGCGCGCTGTCGAGCAGGTAGGGGGCGCAGGTAAAGCTCATCTGCGCGCCCATCGCCATGTAGGCATCGCCCAGCGCACTGGCAGGTTCGCCCAGCGCCGCGTCGATACCCAGTTCGCGCCAGCGGCGCTGGTCCACGGAAATCGAATTGAGGGTGGTCGGCACCCGCACCCTGGCGCCCCACTGCACCAGCTGCTGCGCAAAGCGCAGGCTGGCGGGGCCGGTGTAGATGCAGCCGTCGATATGCGCCTGGCTGATGTCCACCAGGCTGTGTGCGCCCTGCAGCTCGGCCATGCGCAGCACGATCTGCATCGCCACCTGCGCGGCCTTGCCCAGGTCGCCCGCGAGCAAGGCCTGGTCGTGGTCGGTAAGGGTGAGGGTGGTCGGGCGCGTCGCCGCCGGCGGGCTGGCGGGGGCTGCCGGCAGCGCCTCGGCGGGGGCCTGGTCGAACAGCACCAGGCGCTCGCCCTGCACCTGCGCGAAGGCCTTGCCGCGCAGGGCGGCAAAGGCCTGCTGGCCGATGCACAGCACCGGCAGCGAGCGCCCGAACAGCAACTGCGCCACCAGCACGCCCAGGGTCAGGATCTCATCCGGCTCGGCCAGCACCAGTGCCGCCGGTGCATGGCCGTTGCTGATCAGCTCCATCATCACACTGCTGCCGGTGCACGAGCCGCGCCCGCTGGGAATGGCCAGCACGCGGCCGGCCAGGTGTGCGCCGCTGAGCGGGTGATGGCGGTCGATGACCTCGCCGCTGAAGGCGTCGACACCGCCCCAGAAACTCAGGCCGATGTCGGCGAACAGCAACTCGCCACTGGCCGCGCCATCGACCAGGCTACGCCCGTTCAGGGCAGTGGAAGGGCTGGGCATGCCGGGCACCTCAGTAGTAGACCTTCGGCACGGTCAGGTCGGTCGGCGGGATATCGGTGCCTACCCATTTGACGAACAGCTCGTTGTAGCGGCCGCTACGTACCTGCTGGTTGACGAACAGGTTGAGGTAGTTGAGCAGGCCGTACTCGTTGCGCTTGGCCCCCAGCGACACGTAGTCGATCACGTAGGGTGCGTTGCCGGCGATCTTCAGGTTCTTGTACTTGCCCGACTTGAGCGTGGCGGCGGCCACGGTGTTGGTCACCACGGTGGCATCGATGTGCCCCTGGGCCACGGCCAGGATGGTGTCGTTCTGCGACTGGTAGGCGCGGAAACTGCCGCTGCCCCACTGCTTCACGTCCTTCTCCAGCGCGATGGCTTCATAGGTGCCGCTGGTGTTGCCCAGGGCCTTGCCCTTGATGTCGTCGAAGCTGTTGATGCCGGTGTTGTCGCGGGTCAGCACGACCATCTGGAAGGCAAAGTAGGGCACCGTGAGGCCGACCGTCTTGGCCCGCTCCAGGGTGTCGGAGGTGGACGCCACGATCACGTCGGCCCGCCCCGAGACCAACGCCGGGATACGGTCCGGGAACGGCGTCTCGACGATCTCGGCATCTACCCCGAGGACCTTCGCCAGGTCGTTGCAGTAGTCGACGTCGAAGCCGGCCGGCTTGTTGGCGTCGTCGCGAAAGCCCATGGGCGGGAAGTCCAGGGTCACGGCGCAGCGCAGCTTGCCGGAGCCGATGATGTCATCGAGCTTGTCGGCCTGGGCGGTGGCGATGAAGGAGGTACTGAGCACAGCGCTGAGAGCTACAACAAAAGCGGGGTTTTTCATGGAAGCCTCGTTTGTCGGAAGGTGCTGGTAGCGGGCGTATTGTGAATTTCGTATACGATATTTTTATAGCAATGCGCGTGCCTGTTTTTGCCCGCGCGATGCAATTGCTTTGCGGCCCTTGAGCCAGAGGACTTGCGTTGAATCCGGCAGGGCAGGCGGGCGGTGCGCAGGAAACGCTGGCCGGTGCCGGCGGTGTTACATATGGGAGCAGTGGGCGCGGCGGCGCACCCTAAAGGAACACACCGCGTCTAGCGGCGGGTATCGCGGTACTGGCTTGGCGACAGGCTGGTGAGGGCGCGGAACTGGCGGCTGAACGCGCTGTGGTCGGTGTAGCCGCAGCGCAGGGCGATCTCGGTGATCGGCAGGTCGCTGTGGTGCAGCAGCCGCGAGGCTTCTTCAAGGCGCACCTTGTGGATCATCTGGCGCGGGGTGAGCTGGAACACGCGCTTGCAGTTGCGCTCCAGCTGCGCGGCAGACAACCCGGCAATCGCGGTCAGCTCGGCCAGGCTCACGGGCCGTGCGAAGTGCTCGCGAATGTGCGCATCCACCGCCGCCAGGCGATCGAAGCCGGGGTGGCTGGCCTGGGGCGCCTGCAGGTCGCGGGAGATGCCGGCCAGGCCGACGATCTGGCCCTGGGTGTCGAACAGTGCCAGCTTGTGGGTCAGGCACCACACCGGCTGGTTGCCGAAGTACAGGTGCAGTTCGAGCTGGTCGGCCAGCTCGCGGCCGCTGTCGAGCACGCGGCGGTCCTGCGCGGTGTACAGCGGGCCGAAGCGTTCGGGGAACACGCTGTCGGCGGTCAGCCCCAGCAGCTCGTGGCTGTGCCTGAAGCCGCAGCGCCGCGCCAGGGTGTGGTTGACGAAGGCGTAGCGGGCCTGGGTGTCCTTGATGAAGAACACCACGTCGCTCAGCGTATCGAGCAGCGGCGCGATCGGCTGCAGGCTGCTCAGCAGGCTGGGCAGGTCGCAGGGCTGGAAGCTGTTGAGCGATACGTACATGGCGCTGACGGTCTGGTGGGCACCTTCGGGATCATAGAGATCCGGCGCCCGCCTCGAAAGCCCCGGGGTGCGTTTCATGCGGGCGGGGTGTCGTCCAGGCACAGCAGGGTCTCGATGCGCGCCGGGCTGAACGGCGGGCGCGGCGCCGAGGGCTGCCAGCCGAACAGGTGCTGCGCTGCGGCGCCGCACACCCGGCCCTGGCAGGCACCCATGCCGCAGCGGCTGCTCAGCTTGGCCTCGCGCCAGTCACGCTGGCCGGCGAGCTTGCTGTAGGGCACGTCCTCGCAGCGGCATACCAGGGTATCGGGGCGGGCCAGTTGCTTGAGCTGCGGGGCGAGGGCGAAGGCGTGGTTGAGCGCCTTGGCGAAGCCCTGCCAGCGCGCTCGCTGCGGCCAGTGGCGGGCGGCGCCCTGGCGGTCGCCCACGGCCGCCAGCCCGGCAATGGTGCCTTCCACCAGCGCCAGTTCGCTGCCCCCAAAACCAGTGCATTCCCCGGCCGCGAACAGGCCCGGCGCACTGGTGGCCTGCCACGCGTCCACGGCCAGCGCCTGGCCGTGGAGTGTGCAGCCCAGGGCCTGGCCGAGCTGGCTGTTGGGAATCAGGCCGAAGCCGCAGGCCAGGCGCTCGCAGGCCAGCTCGACCAGCTTGCCGTGCTGGCGCAGGCGCACGCCTTCGAGGCGCTCGGTGCCGAGTGCCTCCACCACATGGCTGTCGGTGCGGTAGTGGCGGTCGAACAGGCCGAACGCTTGCAGCAGCTTGTTTGGCCAGCGCGGCAGTTGTGCGGCAAAACCCGCCACCGCGCCGCGGGTTGCCTGTTCGGCAACGCCTACCACCTGCGCGCCGTTGTGCCGCGCCGTGGCAGCGCTGGCCAGCAGCAGCGGGCCGCTGCCGGCGATCACCACGCGCTGGTCGCGCACCGGCAGGCCGCCCTTGATCAGTGCCTGCAGGCCACCGGCACCGGTCACGCCGGGCAGGGTCCAGCCGGGGAAGGGCAACAGCAGTTCGCGTGCGCCGGTGCACAGGATCAGCGTGTCGTAGTCGATCACCCAGCCGCGCTCGGCGTCTTCCACCAGCAACTGGCGCGGGCCGGTGGCGGCGATCACGCGGGTCTGCGGGTGGTGTTGCACATTGTTCAAGGCGCCCACGTGCTCGCGCAGGCGCTGTGCCTGCGCCGGCACGCTGGCCTGCGGGCCGTCGCGCCAGATCTGCCCGCCGGGCCAGGGGTTGTCGTCCAGCAGCACGATGCGTGCACCGCTGGGGGCAGCGGCCAGTGCGGCATTGAGGCCGGCCGGGCCGGCGCCGATGATCAGTACGTCGGCATGGGCGCTCATGCGCGGGTCTCCACCTGCATGCCGTCGCGGCACAGGGTCTGGCAGGCCAGGCGGCGCCGGCCGTCGATGCTCACCCGGCATTCCTGGCAGATGCCCATGCCGCACAGCGGTGCGCGGCGCTGGCCGCTCACCGAGGTACGCGTGCAGCCGTCGCCAGCCAGGGCCAGTGCAGCGGCCACGCTGGTGCCTTCGGCCACGCGCAGGGCACGTCCGTCCAGGGTCAGTTCAGGCATGGGTCGGTTCTCCGAGAAAACGCTGTGGCAGGTAGGCCTGTGCGGCCAGGGGCGGGTGTTCGTCGAACAGTTGCGCCACCAGCAGGTCGGCGGTGGCCGGGGCCGTGGTCACGCCCAGCCCTTCATGCCCCACCGCCAGCCACAGGCCGGGGCGTCGCGGGTGCTGGCCCACCAGCGGCAGGCCGTCGGGGCTGGCGGCGCGAAAGCCGGTCCAGGCGCGAATCGCATTGAGCTGGGCCAGCGCCGGCACGTATTCGGTGGCGCGCTTGAGCATCCTGGCAAGCATCCAGCCTTCCACCTGCGGGTCGGTGGTGCCGAACTGGCGTGAGGCACCGATGAACAGCTGGCCGGTAGGGCGCGGCTGGATATTGCACGCGGCCGACGGGCCGCTGGCGTTGTGCGCACTGGTCACGTAGCCCAGTTCCACCAGGGTGTGGGTGACCTGGCCGGGGTAGCGGTCGGTGATCAGCAGGTGGCCCTTCTTGGGTTGTATCGGCAGTTCGGGGCACAGTTCGGTGGCCTGGATACCGTTGGCCAGCACCACGGCCGTGGCGGCCAGCCACTGGCCGTCGTCCAGGCGCACGCGGGCGCCATCCACCTCGGCGACCCGTGCCTGGCGCTGGCGAATGCGCGGCTGGTCGAGCATCCAGCGCGCGGTGGCCGGGGCATACAGAATGCCGTCGTCCTCGATCAGCAGGCCGCCCTCCAGCCCTTCGCGCAGCAGCGGTTCGCGTTCGCGCAATCGAGGTGCGCCGACCAGCTGGCAGATCACCCCATGGGCGCGCAGGTTGGCATGCTTGTGCTCGGCCACGGCCATTTCTTCAGCGTTGGCGGCCAGCCACAGGGTGCCGTTGCTGCGGTAGGCGCAGCCTTCGGGCAGGTTGCGCGCAATGTCGCGCCAGCGTTGCAGCGAGTATTGGCTCAGGGCCAGTTCGGCGGGGTTGTCGTCCAGCACCAGCAGGTGGCCCATGCCGGCGGCGGTGGCGCCGGGCAGCCCGGCATCCAGCACCAGCACGTCGAGGCCGCGCCGGGCCAGGGCCTGGGCGCAGGCCGCGCCGATGATGCCGGCGCCCACCACGATCACATCGGCGGCCAGGCCCTGGGTCACAGGCGGATGCCCCAGGCGAACGGGTCGTCCTGCTCGATGATCAGCGTGGCTTCGGCGCTGATATGCGCGCGGCCGCGAATGGTCGGCACGATGCGATCGCCGGCGGTTTCGAACGAGCCTTCGAACTGGCTGCCGATCACGCTGGCCTGGCGCCAGATCTGGCCCGGTTGCAGCTTGCCGTCGGCGGCCAGGCACGCCAGCTTGGCGCTGGTGCCGGTGCCGCAGGGCGAGCGGTCATAGGCCTTGCCGGGGCACAGCACGAAGTTGCGGCTGTCGGCGTCGGGGTCGTCGGCGAACAGCTCGACGTGATCGATCAGGCCGCCGTCCTCGCCGCGCAGGCCCTGATCTTCCAGGGCCTGCTGCACGGCAACGGTGTAGGCGGTGAGCGCGTCGAGGTTGTCGCCGCTGACACGCAGGCCGTGCTCGGCCACCAGGAAGAACCAGTTGCCGCCCCAGGCGATATCGCCGGTCACTTCGCCGATGCCGGGCACCTGCACGCTGACGGCGTGGCGATAGCGGTAGGCGGGTACATTGCGCACGCTGACCGAGTGGTCGTCGTGCAGGGTGGCTTGCACGTTGCCCACGGGGGTTTCGAGGGTGTGGGTGCCGGGGCCGATCCTGCCCAGGTGGGCCAGCGAGATCACCAGGCCGATGGTGCCGTGGCCGCACATGCCCAGGTAGCCGGTGTTGTTGAAGAAGATCACCCCGGCGCAGGCGCTGGGGTCGACCGGTTCGCAGAGCAGTGCGCCCACCAGCACATCATTGCCGCGGGGTTCGAGCATGCAGGCGGCGCGCCACTGATCGTGGTGTTCGGCCAGCTGTTGCCTGCGTTCGGCCATGCTGCCGTGGCCCAGGTCGGGGAAGCCTGCGGTGACCAGGCGCGTGGGTTCGCCGCCGGTGTGGGAGTCGATCACGGTGATGCGTTTCATGGGGCGCGTCCGTTGGGGGTATGGACGCAAGGGTGGCGGTTGGTGGGGGGTGGCGTCTTGATGGAATTGCGCGGTGTGGATGACGAAATCGGCATAGGGCCATGACATGTCCGAACTGTTGCAACGCGCCATGGCCTGGGGGTTTTGAGAGGTCAGCCTTGTTGGCCCGGCTCCAGACTGGGGTGGGGCTTGGCCATCGGCAAGTGCTCCAGCAAGGTCTCGCACACCCCCGCAATATGCTCATCCAGCAAGCCCACCGCGCGCTCCACATCACCCGCCCGGCATGCATCGAGGATCTCGCGGTGTTCGTGGTCGGCACGCTCCTTGCCCGCCGACAGGCTCATCTGCATGCGCAGGTACCGCTCCAGCTTGTCGTTCACCGAACGGATCATGCTCACCAGAAACGGTCGCTGCGCCGGCTCGTACAGGCACGCATGCAACTCCCAGTTCAACTGCGCCCAGCGGCCCACATCGTTCTCGCCAATGAACTCCTGGCAGATGCGCTCGGCCTGTTCGAACGTGGCCTCGGTCATGTTCGGGATGGCCAGGCGCAACACCTTGTCCTCCAGCAACATGCGCACCTCGAACATCTGCGCCAGCTCGAAGTCCGACAAGCGCGTGACCATCGCCCCCCGGTTGCGCTGGAACATCACCAGCCCCTCGGCCTCAAGCCGCTTGAGCGCCTCGCGCACCGGGATCTTGCTGACGTTGAACTGACGCGCGATGTCGTCCTGGCGAATCGGCTCGTCTTCGTCGAAGTGCCCGGCCACGATGGCATCGCGCAGGTGCCGGGTGATGATCTCGGACGTGGAGGGCGTGTTGCCCAGGTCCGGCGCGTTGAGTTTGGGTAGGTTCACGGTGGCAATCATTCGAGGGGATTTAGGGATATGGTATACGAATTATCTGGAAACGTTCGCCCGGGAGCGCGACGCGTTGCCACACGATGACGGCGACGGCGGCTCGAAACCGTCCCCCGACAGGCACTGGCGCAGGTGCGTCAGCAGCGTCGCGACCTTGGGCTGCGCCTGCCGGCTCTTGAGCCACGCCAGGTGAATCGGCAGGCCGTCGGTGGCCAGCGGCGCCAGCACCTGCACCAGGCTGCCGTCTTCCAGCTGACGACGAATCAGCCAGGTCGGCAGCTGTGCGATGCCATGCCCGGCCAGCACCGCGGCCACCTGGCCCTCGGCATCGCCCACCGCCATGCGTGCCGGCATGATCCGACGCTCGGTATGCCCGGGGCGGGCGGTAGGGAAGTGCCACGGGCCGACCATGCCGTCATTGAGCCCGTACACGATGCAGCTGTGGCGTTCCAGTTCGAGCTCGTTGCCGGGCTCGCCATGGCGCTCCAGGTACGCGGGGGCGGCGCAGAACACCACGCGCTGCGAGCCCAGGTAATGGTGCCCCACCGCCGCCGGCCAGCTTTGCGGCCCGCCGATGCGCACGAACAGGTCGATGCCGGCCTCGACCGGGTCCACGAAGCGGTCGGAGAAGGTCACGTGCGGCATCAGCAACGCATGCTCGCGCACGCAGGCCAGAATCGCCGGCAGCCCGTGCAGGCGCCCGAAGGCCGCCGGCAGGTCGATGCGTACCCGGCCGCGCGGCTCGGCGTCTTGGGTGCTCAGCGCCAGCTCCGCCTCTTCCAGCTCGGCCAGCACGCCGGTGCAGGTGCGATAGAACGCCGCCCCGGCTTCGGTCAGCGCCACGCGCCGTGTTGTGCGTGCCAACAGGCGCGTGTGCAGCCGCGCCTCGAGCCGCGCGACGCTCTTGCTGACTGCCGAGCCGGTCAGGTTAAGGCGCTCGGCCGCGGCCTTGAAGCTGCCCAGGTCGGCCACGCAGACGAACACGTCGATGCCCTTGAGGCGTTCCGAAGAATACATGTGCCCACCCCATTGATGAATTGCAGTCACTTTACCCGGTAAAACATATCGCCAATACGCCGGTTGTTCCCGAGTAGCCTGATTCAACCTCTACTGCACAACAGGTTGCGAGCATGCACGACACCAAGCCCACCGTCCTCATCACCGGCGCCACCGGCCAGATCGGCGGCGACACCCTGCGCTTTCTGCAAGGCGACGACACCATCGAACTGGTGGCCGCCGTGCGTTCGCCGGCCAAGGCGCAGCCCTTCGAGGCCCGTGGCATCCGCACGGTGATCATGGATTTCGACCACGAGCACACCCTGGCGCCGGCCCTGCAGGGCGTCGACCGGGTGCTGCTGGTGACCGGCTACAGCGTCGACATGCTGCGCCAGAGCAAGGCCTTTCTCGACCGCGCACGCCACGCCGGGGTGCAGCACGTGGTGCACCTGGGGGCCTGTGGCGACGACGACGCCACCATCGGCCACTGGGCCTGGCACCAGTTCGTGGAGCGCTATGTGCAATGGTGCGGCTTCAGCTTCACCCACCTGCGCCCGGAGTGCTTCATGCAGAACCTGCTCAGCTACGACGGCACCCAGGCCGTGCGCAACGGCGTGATCGAACAGTACACCGGCCACACGCGGTTCAGCTGGGTCGACGGCGAAGACGTGGCGCGGGTGGCGGCGCAGGCCCTGCTGCACCCGCAGCGCCATGCCGGGCAGACCTACCGCCTGGGCTACGACGTGAAGTCCTACGACGAGGTGGCACAGGTGATGAGCGAGGTACTCGGCCAGCCGTTTCGCTATGACGCGCAATCACCCGACGTGTTTCTCGAAAACATGCGCGCCGCCGGCGCCGAGATGGCCTACATGAGCTGCGTGCACGACAACTTCACGCGCATGGCCGCCGGCACCATCCCCGGGGTCGACCAGGTGTTCGACAACTTCCAGGCCATCACCGGCCGCGAGCCGGTGCGCTGGGTGGATTTCGTGCGCAAGCACCGGGCTGCATTCGCCTACTGATCGAATACATGTCTGAATCTTTTTGTAAGGGGTAAATGCCAGATTAGAAGCTGGTCAATCTTCATTTTAAAATACAATAGTGTATGTTTGTGCGCGGTGCGCCTTGCGCCTTCGTGCATAACAATAAAATGAGGTATTGCCCCCTATGATCGGGTTGAGACATCTGCGTATCAGCACCCGCATCACCGTGCTGGTGATCGGTATCACCCTGTTTGTCGTGTTGCTCAGTGGCTGGCTGGGGCTGACCCTGCAACGCAGCCTGCTGCAGGAGAAGATGGCCGGTGTCGGCACTGCGCTGGACACCGCATCCACCCTGCTGGCGCATTATGAGAAGCAGGCCGAGGAAGGCCACCTGAGCCGCGCCGAGGCGCAGCGCCAGGCGGCAGAAATGGTCAGCCGCATTCGCTACCTGGGCGACAACTACCTGCTGATCCTCGACCTGCAGCACCGCATGCTCATGCACCCCAAGGCACCCGCCCTGGTGGGCAAGTCGCAGGCCGATTTCAAGGACGTCAACGGCAAGCCGTTCGCCCGTGAAATGATCGACCGGGCCGTGGCCCAGGGGCGCGGCACGGTCGAGTACTGGTTTCCGCGGGCAGCCGGGCAGGCGCCGGAATTCAAGGTGTCCGAGGTGGTGCTGTTCAAGCCCTGGGGCTGGGTGCTGGCCAGCGGCATCCACCCGCAGGACGTGCGCCACGAAGTGAACACGGTGCTGCGCATGCCGGCGTTGCTGGTGCTGGTGGCGTTGCTCGGCATGGCGCTGTGCGCCTGGCTGCTGATTCGCAGCATCACCCGGCCGCTCAACCACACCGTGCAGGCGCTGGCCCGCGCCACCGATGGCCACACCGACCTGACCTTGCGCCTGCCCACCGACGGCTTCGACGAGCTGACCCAGGTGGCGCACAGCTTCAACCGCCTGGTGGAGGCTGCGCACCGCGTCACCCGCAGCATGGCCAAGGCCAGCCAGCGCATCTCCAGCACCAGCGACAGCCTGGGGCAGATCACCGAGGCGGCGCAGCGCAGCATGCAGGCCCAGCAACTGGAGACCGACAGCGTGGTCACGGCCATGAGCGAGATGGTCAGCACCGTGCAGGACGTGGCGCACAACGCCAGCGTCGCCGCCAGCGCCACCCGCGATGCCGAGCAACAGGCCACGGCCGGCAGCGCCACGGTGCGCGATGCCGGTGAGGCGATTGGTGCGCTGGCCGAGGCGCTGGAGCACAGCCGCAGCGTGGTCGACCAACTGGCCACCGACTCGGGCAGTGTCGGGCGCGTGCTGGACGTGATCACCGCGATTGCCGAGCAGACCAACCTGCTGGCGTTGAATGCTGCCATCGAGGCGGCGCGCGCGGGTGAGCATGGGCGTGGCTTTGCGGTGGTGGCGGACGAGGTGCGCACGTTGGCGCGGCGTACGCAGCAGTCGACGCTTGAGATCCAGCAGATCATCAACCGCGTGCAGGCCGGTGCCAGCCAGGCGGCGGCGCAGATCGGCGCCAACGTCGAGTCGGCGCAGCAGCCGGTGGCTGCCTCGGCGCGGGCGGGGCAGGCGCTGGCGTTGATCGATGCGTCGGCGTCCACGGTGAGCCAGATGACCTTGCAGATTGCCAGTGCGGCGGAGCAGCAGGCGGCCACGGCAGACGGTATCAACCGCAGCGTCACGCGCATCCACGACGCCTCGACGGTGAGCGCGCGCACCATCGAGCAGACGCGCCAGTCGTGTGATGAGTTGAGGGCGTTGGCGCAGCAGCTGGAGGAGCAGGTGGGGCAGGTGGTTACGGGGTAGGGCGCGGCAACGGACGTGTAGGAGCGGGCCTTGCCCCGCGAACTGGTGCGAAGCACCAGCAGGACCGGCACAGGCGGCCTGACTGCCCCGCGAGCGCAGCGCGCCCGTTCGCCGGCAAGGCCGGCTCCTACAGGTACCGCGGTGATTCGACGCTGCCAACGCAAAACGCCCCGGCAAGCCGGGGCGTTTGTTCATCTACACACGATGCCAGCGCGTTACCAAAGCGCCACGGTGTAATCCACGTTCACCCGCAGCTCGTTGTCATCCCTGAACGCCGCAGTCGAGGCAAAGTCATTGCGGTACCACGCATGGCGCAACCGCAATGCAACGTTCTTGAACGTGCCGCTCTGCACCACATACGACAACTCGATGTCCTTCTCGCTCTCGCTGAGCCCGCTGCCGCCCAGCGCATTCGGCAATTCGATGCGGCTGCCGTCCAGGTAACGCAGCATGCCCTTGAGCCCCGGTACGCCCAGGGCGACGAAGTCGTAGTCATAGCGCACCTGCCAGGTACGCTCCTTGGGGTTGAGGAACTCGCTGCTCAATGCGCCCTCGCTCACCACCATCGGCTCGGACCCGGCGATGTACGGCATCGCCGTATCGCCGCTCAATTGCATGTAGCCCAGCCCCAGGCTGTGTGCGCCCAGGCTGTAGGTGCTCATCACGCCGAAGGTACGGTTGTCGACCTTGCCGGCCCTGGCCGGGCCGTCCTCGCCGCTGATGTGGTAACGCACATCGGTCTTCAGGCGCCCGTTCGCCACCGCACGGTTGTCGACGAAGCCGACGTAGTCCTGGCGATAGATGTCCTCCAGCTGCGCATGGTAGTACTTGAGCACCAGCTGCTCGGACCACTGATAGTCGCCGCCGCCATAGGTGAAGCTGTCCGACTCGGCCGCACCATTGAAGCGCCGGTTGGGCGCGGCGACGGTGATCTTCTGGTAGTTGGTGGAATCGCGCTGGTTCATGCGGTCCAGGCGCCCGCCGCTGAGGGTCAGGTTGTCGATGTCCTGGGACTTGAACTGCACCCCGCGAAAGGTCTGCGGCAGCAGGCGCGTGGGGCTGGCGAACAGGATCGGCGAAAACGGTGCCAGGGTGCCGGCCTGCAGTTCGGTCCTGGAGACCTTGACCTTGCCGGTCAGGCCCAGCTCCGAATAATCGTCGCGCGGGTCGCGGTCCCTGGGGTCGAACGGCAGCAGCCCAGTGCCGGTGCGCGCGGGGCTGGAGTCCAGTTTCAGGCCCAGCATGGCCTGGGCATCCAGGCCGAAGCCGACGGTGCCCGGGGTGTAGCCGGAAGTGAAGCGCAGGATGAAGCCCTGGGCCCATTCGCGTGTCGCCGACTGCGCCGATTCGCCCTTGTAGTCACGGTCGAAGTAGTAGTTGCGCGCGGTCAGGGTGGCCTTGCTGTCTTCGATGAAACCCTGGGCCAGCAGTGCCGGGCTGAGCCCGCACAGGGTGCCGAGGGCGAGGGTGGTGTTGACCCGTTTCAGAGTGCTCATGGATCTGCCTTTTTTATTATTGTTGTGGGGGTTTATTCAGGGGCATGCAGCAGGACCCATTGCTGGTCCTGCACGCTCACCAGTGCACGCGCGCGCTGGTCATGGCCGAAATGGTCGGTGGCGCTGAGGTTGTACACGCCATGGGTGCCGACCACGTCGCGGGTTTGCTCCAGCTGGTCGCGCAGTTGCTGGCGAAATTGCGCGGTGCCGGGCTCGGCACCCTTGAGCGCCGCCGGGGTGGCCGCCTGCACCAGCAGCATGGCGTCGTACAGGTAGGCGCCGAACGGCGACAGGCTGTTGTCGCCGTACTTGGCCTGGTAGTCCTGCGCGTACTGGCTGGCGATGGCCTTGGAGGGGTGGCTGGCGGGCAGCTTGTCCCACACCACCACCGGGCCCACCGGCAGTATCGCACCGTTGAGCGCCTTGTCGCCGATGCGCAGGAACGCGCTGTTGGCCGCGCCGTGGGTGTGGTACACGGTGCCCTTGTAGCCCAGCCGGCGCAGCTCGGTATGCGGCAGCGCCGCCGGGGTGCCGGTGGCGCCGATCAGCACCGCGTCGGGCTTGCTGCTCATCACCTTCAGCGCCTGGCCGCTGACCGACGAGTCGGTGCGGTTGAAGCGCTCGTCGCGCACCAGCGTGATGCCTGCCGCCGGCGCCATTTCGCTGAGCACCTTGTGCCAGTCTTCGCCCCACACATCGTTGTAGCCGATGTAGGCGAGGGTCTTCACACCGTTCTGCTGCATGTGCTCGATCAGCGCCTGGGCCATCAGGGTGTTGGTCTGGGCGATGGTGAAGATCCAGCTCTGCTCGCCGCTGGCGGGGCTGAACGGTGCCAGGGCGATCTGCGCGGTCTGGCTCTCCTTGGCGATCTGCGCGACTGCTGCCGAGGTGGGCACGGTGGTCGAGCCGATCAGCAGGTCGACCTTGTGCTCGCTGACCAGCTTGCGCGCGTTCTTGGCCGCGGCGGTACTGTCGCTGGCATCGTCCAGTACCACGTATTTCACGGCCTGCCCGGCAATCTCCCTGGGCAGCAGCGCCACGGTATTGCGCTCGGGGATGCCCAGCGAGGCCCCCGGGCCGGTGGTGGAGAGAATCACGCCGACGGTCATGTCGGCCTGTGCAGCGGTCGACAGCGTGGCCAGCAACAGCAAGGGAAGAATAGGTTTCATGCAAGCTCCTGATATTGTTTTTATGGGTGTGGCAAGTGCTGCGGGGCGCTACGTGCCGGTAGCGCTGATCACCTCCGTGGTGGCGGTGGGCGCGGGTGCGCGGCCCAGGTAGCTTTCGACCACCCGGGGGTTGCTGGCCAACGCCTGGGCGTCGCCTTCAAGCACGATCTCGCCGACCTCCAGCACGTAGCCGTAGTCGGAAATCTTCAGCGCAGCGCGGGCGTTCTGCTCCACCAGCAGGATCGACACGCCGCTCTGGCGCAGGGTGTCGAAGATGGTGAAGATCTCGCCGATCACCCGCGGCGCCAGGCCCAGGCTCGGTTCGTCGAGCATCAGCAGGCGCGGTTTGGCCATCAGCGCGCGGCCGATGGCGAGCATCTGGCGCTCGCCGCCCGACAGCGTGCAGGCGGCCTGCTGGCGCCGTTCGAGCAGGCGCGGGAACAGCCCGAACACCTCATCGAGGGTCTGCTGATGGTCGCGAAAACCGCGCCGGTGGCGGCTGAAGGCGCCCAGGCGCAGGTTGTCCTCCACGCTCATCAGGCCGAACAGCTCGCGGCTCTCGGGCACCAGCACCATGCCCTGGTCGATGCGCTGGGCCACGTCGTGGTGGCCCAGCAACGCCTGGCCGGCGTAGGTCACCTGGCCCTGGCAGGGCAGCAGGCCGATCAGCGCCGCCATCAGGGTGGTCTTGCCGGCGCCATTGGGGCCGATCAGGCTGACGATCTGGCCTTCCTCCAGGTGCAGGTCGAGGTTGCGTACCGCCTCGACCTTGCCGTGGTTGATCGACAGGTTGCGCACATCCAGCAGGCGACTCATTCGACACCTCCGAGGTAGGCGGCCAGCACCGCAGGGTTCTGCTGGATCTGCAGCGGGGTGCCGCTGGCCAGGGGCTGGCCGAATTCCATCACCACGATGTGGTCGGCCAGGCCCATCACGAACTCCATGTCGTGCTCCACCAGCAGCACGCCCAGGCCCTCGCCACGCAACTGCTCGAGCAGTTGCGCCAGCGCCTGTTTCTCGCCATGGCGCAGGCCGGCGGCGGGTTCGTCGAGCAGCAACAGCAACGGGTCGCTGCACAGCGCGCGGGCGATCTCGACGATGCGCTGCTGGCCCAGCGGCAGGCTGCCGGCTGGGGTGTGCAGGTATTCGCCCAGGCCCACCCGCTGGATCTGACGCGTGGCCTCGGCGAGCAGGGCGGCTTCTTCCTTGCGTTCCAGGTGCAGCATCGAGCGCAGCAGCCCGGCCTTGCCCCGGGCATGGGCGCCGAGGGCGACGTTCTCCAGCACGCTCATCTCGCCCAGCAGGCGCACGTGCTGGAAGGTGCGGCTCACGCCCAGGTGGGCAATGGCGCGCGGCGACAGGCCTTCGATGCGCTGGCCGTTGAAGGTGATCTGCCCGGCATTGGGCGTCAGCACCCCCGACAGCAGGTTGAACAGGGTCGACTTGCCGGCGCCGTTGGGGCCGATCAGCGCGGTCACCTCGGCGGCATTCACCGACAGGCCCATGTTCTTGTTGGCCACCAGCCCGCCGAACTGCTTGAGCAGCCCCTGGGCCACCATCAGCGGCTTGCCGGCCGCCGGCATGCTGCGCCGGGGCAGGGCCGGCGCGTCATCCAGCGCCAGGGTGCGCGGGCGGCTGGCCGGCAGCACACTGCGCAGCACCGGCAGCAGGCCGCCGCGGGCGTATTGCAGCACCAGGATCACCAGCACGCCGAAGAAGATCATCTCGACGTTGTCGGCATGCCCGAACAGCTGCGGCAGCACGTCCTGCAGCACCTGCTTGATCAGGGTCAGCAACGCTGCGCCCAGCAGCGCGCCCCACAGGCTGGCGACGCCGCCCAGCACGATCATGAACAGGTACTCGATGCCCATCACCACCGAGAACGGCGTGGGGTTGACCACCCGCTGCAGGTGCGCGTACAGCCAGCCCGACAGGGCCGCGAGCAGGGCGGCGGCGATGAACACCTGCAGACGGCTGCGTGCGGTATCGATGCCCATCGCCTCGGCCATCCCGGCCGATTCCTTGAGGGTGCGGATGGCACGGCCCTGGCGGCTGTGCAGCAGGTTGTCGAGCAGCCACAGGCTGGCCGCCAGCAACAACCCGATCAGCACGGCGAAATCGGCCGAGCCGCTGATCTGCCAGCCCAGCAGCTCGATGTTCGGCAGGTTCTGCAGGCCGCCGAAGCCGCCCAGGCCCGGCAGGTTGCCGAACAGGTAGAACAGCGCCAGGCCCCAGGCCAGGGTGCCGATGGGCAGGTAGTGCCCGGCCAGGCGCAGGGTCAGCAGGCCCAGGCTGGTGGCCACCACCAGGGTGATCGCCAGCCCCGCCAGCAGGCCCAGCCACGGCGACAGGCCGTACTGGGTGGTGAGCACCGCGCTGGCGTAGGCGCCAATGCCCACGAATGCGGCCTGGCCGAACGAGGTCATGCCGCCGATGCCGGTCAGCAGCACCAGGCCCAGGGCCACCAGGCTGTACAGGCCGATGTAGTTGAGCAGGGTCACGTGAAACGCGGGCAGCACCAGCGGCGCCAGGCCCGCCACCAGCAGCAGGGCCAACAGGGGGATCAGTCGCAGGGCCATCAGTGTTGCTCCTCCAGATGCGGGTTTTTCAGCGACAGCCACAGCAGCACTGGGATCACCACGGTGAACACGATGACCTCCTTGTAGGCCGAGGCGCCGAAGTTGGCGAAGCTCTCCAGCACGCCGACGAAGAACGCACTGGCCGCGGCTATCGGGTAACTGGCCAGGCCGCCGAAGATCGCCGCCACAAAGCCCTTGAGGCTGATCAGAAAGCCCGAGTCGTAATACAGCGTGGTCAGCGGGCCGATCAGTACCCCGGAGATCGCGCCGATCAGCGCGGCCAGGCCGAACGCGGCCTTGCCGGCCAACTGGGTGGGGATGCCCACCAGCTGCGCGCCGGTACGGTTGAGCGCAGTGGCACGCAGCGCCTTGCCGTACAGGCTGTGGCCGAAGAAGGCATACAGCAGGCCGATCAGCAGCAGCGCGCTGCCGATCACCAGCAGGCTCTGCAGGCCCACCGGCAGCTCGCCGAGCATGAATACCGACTCGGCCAGGGCCTCGGTGCGCACGCCCTCGGCGCCGAACATCAGCAGGCTCACGCCCACCAGCGCGATATGCACCGCCACCGACACGATCAACAGCAACAGCACCGAGGTCTCGGCCACCCGCTGGTACACCAGGCGGTACAGCAACGGCCCCAGCGGCGTGACCAGGGCCAGGGTCAGCAGGATCTGCAGCAGCGCCGGCAGGCTCGCCAGGTCGAGGTTGCCCAGCACCGCCCACAACAGCAGCGGCAGGCTCAGGTAGCGCGCCAGCAGGCCCGGCAGCCGGCGCCATTGACGGCGCCGTGCGGCGTCGGTGCAGTCCAGTGCGCAGGCGGCCAGCGAGCAGCCCAGCAGCAGCCACACGGTGCCGGGCATCAGGCCCAGCTGCAGGGTGGCCAGGGTCAGGGCGCTGTAGGTGACGAAGTCGCCCTGGCACACCAGGATGGTGCGCGTCACCGAGAACACCAGCACCAGGGCCAGCGCCACCAGTGCGTAGATCGCGCCCGTGGTCAGGCCGTCCTGGGCAAGAAACGCCAGTATCGAGAAATCCATGGGCAGGCCTCAGCGAGCAGTGGGCAAGGGGGAGGTGGGATGCCGGTCGCAGAGGGCGGTCGGCGTCGGTGCGGCGGTGCCGTACCGGGGGCGTGACGGGTCGGGCGCGCAGGGCGGGACCCGGCGAGAGCGTGCAGGCGCGTGCATAGTGAAGTACTCGTTTTCTATTCTTATTGTGGTGCGCCCCTGCCCGGGGCAGGGCAACATGCAAGGCGTTTAAATACACATGTGCATGTGTATGTATAGACTACGCGGGAAGGTGGGCGGCTTGTCAACAGGCGCCGCAGCGGCGCGCCTGCATTCGCCGATTTATTCGATTATCTATTTGAATTTATTGAATAAATATTTTTCAAGACGAGCGTGCCAATACCCGCTGGATGGCGGGTAATGGATATACAAAGATACATTTGTGTATTTGCAATGTGCCGAGCGGGTCGGCACAGGCGCTCAGGCCGGGGCGTGGCTGCACGCGGGGAGGAGGATGCCGGCCATGCGCTGGCTGCGCGCCAGGCGTTGTTGCGGGGTGTCTTCGCTGTGCAGCAGCGACAGGCTGATCTGGTAGGCGTAGATCAGGTAGGCGCGGTCCTGGGCTTCGTCGCTGGGCACGCCGGCCTGAATCAGCAGCCCCTCGATGTAGTTCAGGCGATGGCTGTCCACCTCGTCGATGGCCTGGCGCGCCTGCTTGTCGCGCCGCGCCCAGCCGCGGATGCCCAGTTCGATCGAGGCGGCGTCCTTGGCGGTCTGGCCGTGGGAAGGCAGCTCCAGCAGGCGCTGCAACTGCTGCAGCGGCGAGCTGTGGGCCGTGCGCAGGTTGAGGATCACATCCTCGGTGGCGCGTGCGCGCCAGTTGCCCAGGATGCCTTCGAGCAGTTCGCCGCGGCTTTTGAAGTGGTAGTAGAAACTGCCACGGGTGATCTTCAGTTCCTTGGCCAGGGTGTCGACGCGCACGGCGTCGACGCCGCTGGTGACAAGCACTTCCTGTGCCGCATGAATCCAATCTTCCCGCGTGAGGTTGGTGCGTGATGACATTGTGTAGGGCCTTGTCCAACAAGCTGGATAAGCGCCAGGGCAGCGCAGGGTTCGACGCTTGGCCTTGGCAGCAAACCGTCATTCTAACGCCCGCCGCAACGGCGAAGCTATTGCCGGCATTGGCCACAAGGCCAGTGCCGGGTGTCCGCATCCTGCCATGCATGACAGTACATAGGTGTAGGTACGGCTGCTCATTATTTGAAAATAGTCATGTTTTTTCATTGACTCAGGTCAAAACGGTAAATAGCATGCAGATACACAACTGTATGTTAAGAATAAAAACCGGAGGCCGACATGAGCGCAACTGCAAAGACTCTGCTCGCAGCAGGGCACCACACCCACTACCACGAGGCCGGCCAGGGCGAGCCGCTGTTCCTGCTGCACGGCTCGGGCCCGGGTGTTTCGGGTTGGGCCAACTGGGCCGCCAGCGTGCCGGTGTTCGCCGACCGCTGGCGGGTGATCGTGCCGGACATCGCCGGCTTCGGTTTCACCGAGTTCAAGGATGACGCCCGGTACGACATCAAGCTGTGGGTCAGCCACCTGATCGGCATCATGGATGCCCTGGATATCCAGAAGGCCTCCTTCATCGGCAACTCGTTCGGCGGCGCCCTGGCCATCGGCCTGGCGGTGTTCGCCTCCGAGCGCGTCAACAAGCTGGTGCTGCTCGGCACCCCGGCCGGCGAGTTCGTGCAGACCCCCGGCCTGCGCGGCGCCTGGGAATACGAGCCGTCGCTGGCCAACATGCGCCAGCTGATGGAGCTGTTCCCCTACGACAAGGCGCTGATCACCGACGCCATGGTGCAGGCCCGCTACGAGGCCAGTGCCCGGCCCGGTGCCCAGGCCGCCTTGCGCAAGCTGATCCCGCAGCCCGCCGCCGAAGGCCAGACGATGGTCAAGGGCTTCCCCGCCGCCGCGCTGGCCAAGATCGTGGCGCCGACGCTGGTGGTACACGGTCGCGAAGACCGTGTGGTGCCGCCGGAGTGCGGGCTGCTGATCGCCAACAGCATTGCCGACGCCGACCTGCACCTGTTCGGGCGCTGCGGTCACTGGGTCCAGAGCGAGCAGCCACGGCGCTTTGCCGCGCTGGTTCGCGACTTTCTCGGCGAGTAATCCGGCATGAGCAGAAACGTGATGGAGCGGGTGCTGTGGCAGCTGTGCGTGGAGCGCGCGGCCAAGCAGCGCTTTCGTGAAGACGCCGCAGGCTTCGTGCAGCGCTTCGCCCTGGCCCCCGACGAGGCGCAGATGATCCTCGACTTCGACGTGGCCGGCCTGCAGGCGGCCGGGGTCAACCCGATGCTGACCATGGGCTTCTGGCAGGAGCTTTCGCCGCAACGCAGCATGCGCGTCTACAAGCAGCGCCTGGGCTGTACCGATGAACAAGGCGCGGGGTTTTCCGCCGCGCTCAAGGGGTGAACCGATGGGCAAGATAGTGGGCGGCTTTTGGATGCCGCATGACCCGGTGATGTTCGTGGCGCCCGAAGCGCCACCGGCCGCACAACGCGATGCCGTATGGGGCGCCTATGCCCAATGCGCCGAGCGCCTGGCCGCCTTGCAGCCCACGGCGGTGATCATCGTCGGCTGCGATCACTACATCCTGTTCGGCCCCCATTGCCTGCCGCGCTACGTGATCGGCACCGGCGACGTGGACGGCCCCATCGACCGCCTGCCAGGCCTGGACCGGGGCGTGGTGCGCAACCACCAGGCGCTGGCCGAGCACATCGTCCATCACGGTGAAGGGCAGGGCGTGGACTGGACCGTGGCGCGCAGCTTCACCGTCGACCATTCGTTCTCGATCCCGCACCAGCTGGTGGTCAAGCCGGCCGAGGCCCTGCTGGGCCGTGAGCTGCCGAGCATCCCGGTGTACCTGGCGTGCGGCGTCGACCCGTACATCTCGCTGGAGCGCTCGGCCGACCTGGGCCGGCAACTGCGCGCGGCAGTCGAGGCATTCGACGCCGACGAGCGCGTGGTGATCATCGGCAGCGGCGGCATCAGCCACTGGGTAGGCACCGTCGAGATGGGCCAGGTGGCCGAGGACTTCGACCGCGAAATCCTTGCCCACGGGGTCAACGGCGACCTGCAGGCACTGTGTGCCTACCGCGACGAAGACATCCTGCGTCGGGCCGGCAACGGCGCGATGGAAATCCGCAACTTCGCCTGCGCCATGGCCGCCCTGGAGCGTCCGCGCGGTGAAGTGATCGCCTATGAAGCCGTGCCCGCCTGGGTCACCGGCCTGGGCTTTGTGCAACTCAACAACGAGGAGCCGGCATGAGCCGCGTACTGCTTTGCCAGCGTGACGAGCTGGCGCCGGGCGAACTGAAGAAGGTCGCCAACGGCGATGGCGATGCCCTGTGCGTCTACAACCTGGGCGGCACCTTCTACGCCACCACCGACATGTGCACCCACGCCACCGCCTCGCTGGCCGAAGGCGACATGGAAGACGACCTGATCACCTGCCCGGTGCACTGGGGCCAGTTCCATATCCCCAGCGGCAAGGCCGTGACCTTCCCCTGCGAACGGCACCTGCGCACCTACAAGGTCATCGTCACCGACCGCGAGGTGTATGCCGACACGGCCCTGGAAGCCGACGAGGCGCTGGCCGACGCCGACAGCCCGGTCTGACCGGGCGCCGTCCAACCGCATACCTGTGAGTCTGAACAATGGATAACAACAAGCACATACCGCTCAGAACCCTCGAAAGCACGCCCGCCCTGGGCAACCTCGACCGCCTCTGCGACATGCAGGAGGGGCGCCTGTCGGGCAAGGTGTTCTGGGACGAGGCGATCTACGAGCAGGAGCTGGAGAAGATCTTCGCGCGCTGCTGGCTGTTCGTCGCCCACGAATCCCAGCTGCCCAGGTCCGGCGACTACCTGACCACCTCGATGGGCGAAGACGAAGTGCTGGTGGTACGCCAGAAGGACGCCTCGATCAAGGTGTTCCTCAATGCCTGCCCGCACCGCGGCAACAAGGTGTGCTTTGCCGAGGCCGGCAACGCCCGCGGCTTCATCTGCAACTACCACGGCTGGTCGTTCGGCGCCGATGGCGGGCGCCTGATGGGCATGCACGAATCCAAGTGCTACGAAGAAAGCCAGTTCGACAAGTCCAGGCATGGCCTGCGCGAAGCCCGCGTGGCCAGCTACAAGGGCCTGGTGTTCGCCACCTTTGCCAGCGATGCGCCGACCCTGGAGGAGTACCTCGGGCCGATGACCTGGTACATGGACGTGATGCTCGACATGGACGAGGGCGGCAGCGAGTTCCTGGGCGGCTGCATCCGCTCCACCATCGAGTGCAACTGGAAGATCGCCGCCGAAAACTTCGTCGGCGACATCCTGCACGGCGGCTGGACCCACGACTCGGCGGCCAAGGCCATGCTCGGCGGCCCGGTGGCCAATGTCGGCGAACTGCCCGAATCCTACTCGGTGAACTGGAACGGCCACGGCTACGAGTTCGCCACCGACGTGGTCGGCAACGCCGCCACCCTGGGCGAAAAGGACATCAACAAGTACCTGCATGTGCTGCGCCCCAAGGTCGCCGAGCGCCTGGGCGAGTTCCGCTCGAAGCTGATCGGCGCGATCTCCTCGTTCACCGTGTTCCCCAACTTCTCGTTCCTGCCGGGGCAGAACACCGTGCGCATCTGGCAGCCGCGTGGCCCGCACAAGATCGAGCTGTTCACCTGGGTCATCGTCAACAAGAACGCCCCGCAGGACATCAAGGACAAATGGCGCCGTGGCGCGATGATGACCTTCTCGCCCACCGGCGTGTTCGAGATGGACGACGGCGAGAACTGGGAATACTGCACCAAGACCAGCCGTGGCGTGGTCACGCGCTACCAGGACCTGTACGTGGGCCTGGGCATGCACACCCGCCTGGACGACAGCGAGCTGCCGGGCAACGTGTTCAAGGGCCAGCTCAACGAATGCAACGCGCGGGCGTTCTACCAGCGCTGGAAAGACCTGCTGCAGGCACCGACCTGGGCCGACGTACCAGACCGCAACGGCACGCTGCGCTGAGGGGGCGAAATGACACACCAACTGCAGGACACCCCGGTGTCCATCGACGAGGCCCGCCGGGTCGAACAGTTTCTGCTGCGCGAGGCGCGCCTGCTCGACAACGAGTGCTGGGACCAATGGCTGCTGAGCCTGAGCGAAGCCATCCACTACTGGATGCCCGGCATCGAGAACCGTCGCCGCGAAGACAAGTCCGGGCCCTACCGCCTGGAGCACATGGCCTTCTTCGATGACGGCATGCGCGAGCTCAAGCGCCGCGTGGCGCGCTTCAAGCAGCCCTCGGCCTGGGCCGAGAACCCGCCCACGCGCAACGTGCACTTGGTCAGCAACATCGAGGTGTACGCCGGCGCCGAGCCGGGCGAGTACCTGGCGTACTCGTGCTTCGTCAACGTGCGCAGCCGCGGCCTGGACGAACACGCCCAGCTGGCCGGGCGGCGCGAGGACGTGCTGCGCCTGGAGGCCGAGGGCCTCAAGCTGCTCAAGCGCAAGATTCTGATCCCCAACGCGATGTTGCTGTGCAAGAACATCAACACGTTCCTATGAGGGCCTGCACATGGCTTGGTTGAAAGGGCAGGTGGCACTGGTCACCGGCGGTACCGGCGGCATCGGCAGCGCCATCGTGCGCCGCTACGTGGCCGAAGGCGCCAGGGTCGCGGTAATGGGCCGCGACGCGGCGCAACTGGCGGCGCTGGCTGCCGAGCTGGGCGATGCGGTGATCACCGTGCAGGGCGACGTGGCGCGCTATCAGGATAACCAGCGCGCCGTGGCCGCCACCCTGGAGGCGTTCGGCAGGCTCGACACCTTCGTCGGCAACGCCGCGGTGTTCGACTATTTCACCCGCCTGGACCGCATCGCCCCGCAGGATTTCGAGGGTGCGTTCCAGAAACTCTTCGCCACCAACGTGCAGGGCTACCTGCTCGGCGCGCAGGCGTCGATCGAGGCGCTGCGCCAAACCCGTGGCAGCATGATCTTTACCTTGTCCAACAGTGCCTTTTATGCCGGCGGTGGTGGCATTCTGTACGTCACCGCCAAGCATGCGCTGGTGGGCATGATCCGCCAGCTGGCCTACGAGCTGGCGCCGGACATCCGGGTCAACGGCGTGGCGCCGGGGGCGACCAACACGCCGATGAAAAGCCTGGATGGCCTGAACAGCCGCAGCGTACCGCTCAACCAGATCCCCGGGTTCGAGGCCGGTGCCGCGCAGGCTGTGCCCCTGCAACGGATTGCCGAGCCCGAGGACCACACCGGGCACTACGTGCTGCTGGCCTCGCGCGAGAATGCCGGGTTGACCACCGCCAACATCATCCACAGCGATGGCGGCTGGGAGATTCGCAGCGCCGGCCCCACGCGGTCGCGCAAGGCCTGAGCCTTGATAACCAGAACAAGAGAGATGCGTGATGACAACAACAAGCCTGAGTGCACCGCAACAGCAACTCCTGAACCTGTTCGCCGGGCTCGACCTGCCGGTGCTGGCTGCGCCGATGTTCCTGGTGTCGGGCCCGCGCCTGCTCGCCGCCAGCTGCCAGGCCGGCATCGTCGGCAGCCTGCCGGCGCCCAATGCGCGCACCGTCGAGCAACTGCAGCAATGGCTGGAACAGATCGTCGGCGAGCGTGACGCCGCGCAGCAGCGTGGCGAACAGTGGGCGCCGTGGATGCTCAACATGATCGTGCACAGCACCTACGACCGCTTCGAGGCCGAGCTTGAACTGGTGCGCCGTTACCAGCCGCCGATCGTTTCCACCGCCCTGGGCAGCCCCAAGCGCGTGCTCGACACCGTGCACGCCTATGGCGGGGTGGTGATCGCCGACGTGATCAGCCCGGCCCTGGCACGCAAGGCCGTGGCCGCCGGCGTCGATGGCCTGGTGCTGGTGTGCAACGGCGCCGGCGGGCATACAGGCAACTACAACCCGTTCGCCTTCGTCGCCGAAGTGCGCGAGTTCTGGGACGGCCCGCTGGGCCTGGCCGGGGCGATCTCCAACGGGCGCGACATCCATGCCGCGCAGGTGCTGGGCTGCGACTTCTCGCTGGTGGGCACGCGCCTGATCGCCACCCACGAAAGCCTGGTCGAGGACGCCTACCGCGACATGCTGGTGGAGTGCTCGCTGGACCAGGTGACCACCACCAAGGCGGTCAGCGGTGTGCTGGCCAACTGGATGCAGCCGTCGCTGGACAAGGCCGGCATCGACCCGCGCAGCGAAACCCGCCCCAGCATCGACTTCTCCGGCGACATCGCCACCGCCAACAAGGCGTGGAAGCACGTGTGGTCGGCGGGGCAGGGCGTGGGCCAGATCACCCGCACCTGCAGCGTGGCCGAGCTGGTCGACGAACTGCACCAGGGCTATCGCCAGAGTCGCGCGCGCGCGTTGTAAGCCAACCGGACCCGTTCAGGAGCAATCCCATGACCCACCCCAACCTTCAGGCCGCCGCCGCAGCGCTGGCCCAGGCCCGCTCGACCCGCACCCCGTGCGGGCGCATTTCCGAGCGTTTCGACATCCAGTCGCTGCACGACGCCTACGCCGTGCAGGAACTCGCCACCCAGGCCGCGCTGGCCGCCGGCCGGCGCCTGAGCGGGCGCAAGGTCGGCCTCACCTCGCTGGCGGTGCAGCAGCAACTGGGCGTCGACCAGCCCGACTTCGGCATGCTGTTCGCCGACATGGAATGCCACGATGGCCAGGCCATCGACAGCACGCGGCTGATTCAGCCCAAGGCCGAGGGCGAGATCGCCTTCGTGCTGGGGCGCGACCTGCCCGACCCCGACACCACCCTGGGCGAGCTGCTGCGCGCGGTCGACCATGTGCTGCCGGCGCTGGAGATCGTCGACTCGGCCATCGAGGACTGGAAGATCACCCTGGTCGACACCGTGGCCGACAACGCCTCCTCGGGCCTCTACGTGCTGGGCAAGACCCCGGTCAGCCTGCACGGCCTGGACCTGGCCCTGGAAGGCATGCTGCTGGAGAAGAACGGTGCCCAGGCCGCCATCGGCGTGGGCGCCGCGTGCATGGGCAACCCGCTGGATGCCTGCCTGTGGCTGGCGCGCACCATGGCCCTGGCCGGGCGCCCGCTGCAGGCCGGTGACGTGCTGCTGTCCGGCGCGCTGGGGCCGATGGTGCCGGTGGTGGCGGGCGACAGCCTGCGCCTGCGCCTGACCCGCCTGGGCGAAGTGAGCTGTCGCTTCACCTGAGCCGTGCCGGCTTGAACCCGGCGGCCTGACCGACCGCCGGTACCTACAACAATAAAACCAGTGAGCAGCGGGCCGACGGCCTGCCGCGCTCACGAGGGCGTGCAATGTACGACTTCTTCAACGACCCCACCCAGCTGGCCCCCGCCCAGGTGCTGTACGAACCGCGTGCCGACGGCAGCTTCGTGCTCAGCTCGCCCGAGCCGCTGCAACCCTATGCGCGCTGCATCGGCCAGTGGCTGGAACACTGGGCCGTGCAGGCGCCGCAGCGTGCCTACCTGGCCGAACGGCGCGGCGCGGGCTGGTTCAGCCTGACCTACGAGCAGGTGCGCCAGCGCGTCGGCGCCCTGGCCCAGGGCCTGCTGGAACTGGACATCGCAGCTGGCCGGCCGCTGCTGATGCTCTCGGAAAACGACCTGGACCAGGCGCTGCTGACCCTGGCGGCGATGCACGTGGGCATCCCGGTGTCGACCATCTCGGTGGCCTACTCGCGCAATACCGGCAGCGGCTGCGCCAAGCTCAAGGCGATTGTCGAGGTGCTCAAGCCGGGGCTGATATTCGTCAACGACGGCGATGCCTATGGCCGCGCCATCGCCCTGGTCGACCCGGACTGCCCGGTGGTGGCGGCGCGCAACGCCCAGGAAATCCCCGGTGCGCTGGCCCTGCCGCACCTGTACAAGGCCGAGACCCCGGCGGTGATGGCCGCCTTCGCGCGCCTGGATGGCGACACCCCGGCGCGCTACCTGATGACCTCCGGCTCCACCGGTGCGCCCAAGGCCGTGGTCAACACCCACGGCATGCTCTGCGCCAACCAGCAGGCGATTGCCCAGTGCTGGCGCTTTCTGGAGCAGGGCGAACTGATCGTGCTCGACTGGCTGCCCTGGAGCCACGTGTTCGGCGCCAACCACAACTTCAACCTGGTGCTGCGCAACGGCGGCACCCTGTACATCGACGACGGCCTGCCGGTGCCGGGGCAGATCGACCGCACGCTGGAGAACATCCGCTCGGTCAGGCCCACGCTGTTCTTCAACGTGCCGCGCGGCTACGAGATGCTGCTGCCGCACCTGGAGCGCGACCCGGCGCTGGCCCAGGCCCTGTTCGGGCGCCTGCGCATGCTGTTCTATGCCGCTGCCGCCCTGCCGCAAAGCAGCTGGAGCCGGCTGGTGGCGTGTGCCGGGAAGGTGCGCGACACGCCGCTGTTCTTTGCCACCGAATGGGGCTCCACCGAAACCTCGCCGGTGGTCACCAGCGTGCATTTTGCCGCCGACAAGGCCGGCATTATCGGCCTGCCGGTACCGGGCACCGAGCTCAAGTTCGTGCCGGCCGGCGACAAGCTGGAGATGCGCGTGCGCGGCCCCTCGGTGTTCCCGCGCTACCTGGGCGACCCGGCCAGCACCCTGGCGGCGTTCGATGAAGAGGGCTTCTACCGTATCGGCGACGCCGGGCGCCTGGTCGACCCGGCGCGCCCCGAGCTGGGCGTGCAGTTCGACGGCCGTGTGACCGAGGACTTCAAGCTCTGCAGCGGCACCTGGGTGTCGGTGGGCACACTGCGCCCACGCCTGGTCAGCGCGCTGGCGCCGTATGCCAGCGACTGCGTGATCGGCGGGCATGACCGCGACATGATCGGCGCGCTGGTCTACCCGTCCCAGGCCCTGCGCGACCTGCTCGGCGACGAGGGCCAGCACATGAGCGGTGCACAGCTGGCGCTGCAGCCCGAGGTGCGCCTGGCGCTGTGCGCGGGCCTGCAGGCACTGGCCCGGGAATACCCGGCCTCGTCCCAGCATGCCGTGCGCCTGGTGATCCTCGATTCGCCGCCCAGCCTCAACGACGGCGAGATCACCGACAAGGGCTACATCAACCAGCGCACCGCCTTGAGCCTGCGCGCCGAGGCCGTGCAGCGCCTGTACGCCGACAGCCTCGACCCGAGCGTCATCCTCCTCGCCGAAGTCTACGGAGAAGCCGTATGAACCCTGCAAAATTCAATGTCGCCATCATCGGCTCCGGCAATATCGGCACCGACCTGATGATCAAGCTGTTGCGCCACGGCAAGCACCTGAAAATGGCCGTGATGGTCGGCATCGACCCGGCCTCCGACGGCCTGGAACGCGCCCGCCGCCTGGGCGTTGCCACCACCCACGAAGGGGTCGAGGGCCTGGCGCGCATGCCCGAGTTCGCCGATATCGACTTCGTGTTCGATGCCACCTCGGCCGGCGCCCATGTACGCAACGACGCCTACCTGCGCGCACGCAAGCCCGGCATCCGCCTGATCGACCTGACCCCGGCAGCCATCGGCCCGTACTGCGTGCCGGTGGTGAACCTGGAGCAGAACCTGGCGCAGTTGAACGTCAACATGGTCACCTGCGGCGGCCAGGCGACCATCCCGATGGTGGCCGCGGTGTCGCGGGTGGCCAAGGTGCACTACGCCGAAATCGTCGCCTCGATTGCCAGCAAGTCCGCCGGCCCCGGCACCCGCGCCAACATCGACGAGTTCACCGAAACCACCTCCAAGGCCATCGAAGCCATCGGCGGTGCAGCCAGGGGCAAGGCGATCATCGTGATGAACCCGGCCGAGCCGCCGCTGATCATGCGCGACACCGTGTTCGTGCTCTCCGAAGCCTGCGAGCAGGCCCGCGTGCAGGCCTCCATCCACGAGATGGCCCAGGCGGTGCAGGCCTACGTGCCCGGCTACCGGCTCAAGCAGCAGGTGCAGTTCGAGGTGATCGAGCCCCAGGCGCCGCTGCTGATCCCGGGCCTGGGCCGCTTCAGCGGGCTCAAGACCTCGGTGTTTCTCGAAGTCGAAGGCGCCGCCCACTACCTGCCGGCCTACGCCGGCAATCTCGACATCATGACGTCCGCCGCGATGGCGACCGCCGAGCGCATGGCCCAGGCCATGGCGCACAACTGAGGATGCCCGCATGACGTTCAATCCCGCCAAGAAGCTCTACATCAGCGACGTGACCCTGCGCGACGGCAGCCACGCGGTGCGCCACCAGTACTCGCTGCAGAACGTGCAGGACATCGCCCGTGCGCTGGACAAGGCCAGGGTCGATTCCATCGAAGTGGCCCACGGCGATGGCCTGCAGGGCTCCAGCTTCAACTACGGGTTTGCCGCCCACACCGACCTGGAGTGGATCGAGGCCGTGGCCGACGTGATCAGCCACGCCAGGATCACCACCCTGCTGCTGCCCGGCATCGGCACGGTGCACGACCTCAAGGCCGCGTATGACGCCGGCGCCCGCGTGGTGCGCGTGGCCACCCACTGCACCGAGGCCGACGTGGCCCGCCAGCACATCGAATATGCGCGCGGGCTGGGCATGGACACCGTGGGCTTTCTGATGATGAGCCACATGATCCCGGCCGAGCAGCTGGCCGCCCAGGCCAAGCTGATGGAAAGCTACGGCGCCACCTGCGTGTACATGGCCGACTCCGGCGGTGCGATGAACATGCAGGACGTGCGTGATCGCTTTCGCGCGTTCAAGGCCGTGCTCAAGCCCGAGACCGAAACCGGCATGCATGCCCACCACAACCTCAGCCTCGGGGTCGCCAACTCGATCACCGCGGTGGAGGAGGGGTGCGATCGCATCGATGCGAGCCTGGCCGGCATGGGCGCGGGCGCCGGCAACGCGCCCCTGGAAGTGTTCATCGCCGCCGCCGAGCGCCTGGGCTGGAACCACGGCACCGACCTCTACACGCTGATGGATGCAGCCGACGACATCGTGCGCCCGTTGCAGGACCGTCCTGTGCGGGTCGACCGCGAATCGCTGGCGCTGGGCTATGCCGGGGTCTACTCCAGCTTCCTGCGCCACGCCGAAATCGCCGCGGCGCGCTATGGCCTGAAAACCGTCGACATCCTGGTCGAGCTGGGCAAGCGGCGCATGGTCGGCGGCCAGGAGGACATGATCGTCGACGTGGCGCTGGACCTGCTGGCCGCCGCCGGACGCGCGCAGTGACGGAGGGTACGCACATGAGCTTCACCCTGCAGATCCAGCCGGTCGGCCTGAGCTGCCCGGTCAACGCCGGGCAGAGCGTGCTCGACGCTGCCCTGGCCGATGGCCTGATGCTCAAGCACAGCTGCCGCACCGGCACCTGTGGCAGTTGCAAGGGCCAGGTGCTCAGCGGCGAGGTGGACCACGCCGACAGCCCGCTGGCAGTGCTCAGCGAAGCCGAGCGGGCCCAGGGCCTGGCGCTGTTCTGCTGCGCCAGGGCACGTTCCGACCTGGTCATCGACGCGCCGGAAGTCACCGAGCTGCGCGGCATCGGCATCCAGCAGATGGGCGTGCGCGTGGCCAGCCTCGACAAGGTCAGCCACGACGTGGCGGTGCTGCGCCTGATGCTCGCGCCGGGCGCCGCATTCGCCTACCTGCCGGGGCAGTACGTGCAGGTGCTGCTCAAGGACGGCAGCCGGCGCAGCTACTCGATGGCCACCGCAGCGGCGCGCGACAACCAGCTTGAGCTGCACATCCGGCACATGCCGGGCGGGGTGTTCAGCGGGCATGTGTTCAATGCGTTGCAGCCCAGGGCGATCCTGCGCATGGAGGGGCCGTTCGGTTCGTTCTACCTGCGCGACAGCCAACGGCCGATGGTATTGCTGGCCAGCGGCACCGGCTTTGCCCCGGTGCAGGCGCTGCTCGAGCAACTGCGCGAGCGCGGCGACAACCGCCGCCCGGTGTACCTGTACTGGGGCGGGCGGCGCCGTGAGGACCTCTACCGGCATGAACAGCTGCTGGCCTGGGAGGCGCAGTTGCCGTGGCTGCGCTACACCCCGGTGCTGTCCGAGCCGGGCCCGGCCTGCGACTGGCAGGGGGCCACCGGCTTCGTGCACCGCCAGGTGCTGCAGGACTTCCATAGCCTCAAGGACTTCGAGGTCTATGCCTGCGGTGCGCCGATCGTGGTCGACTCGGCGCGACGTGATTTCGTCGAGCAGCGGGGGCTGGAGCCCGCGCATTTTCATGCCGATGCGTTCGTGTAGCTCAGGCCGGGCGAGCCCACGCACAGCGGGTGGGTGATGGCGTCACCGTCCTCGGCCCTCATGGCCCTGGCCGGTGACGCATTCATGCAGCCCGGATACAAAAAGTTACCTTGGGAAAACCCATTCAAATCAACCCATTAGGAAATTGACGGGGTTCAGATACAAAAAATTTCAAAACTCCCGTGTACAGCTGAGGAAGGCCAGGGGTAATTTCTCCTACAAGCTGCGCGGTCAACTCTGCAATGGAATGCAGCCTGTAGCATCCCGGATCTTCATGCCTCCACCGGGGTTGCACCTACAACAATAGAGGGAGCTATCCGTGAACTGCATTTTCTGTGCAATCGCCAAGAAAGAAGCACCGGCTGCCGTTGTCTACGAAGACGAGCAGTGCCTTGCCTTTCTCTCGATTCAGCCGATCACTCCTGGCCATGTCCTGGTCATTCCCAAGGCCCACGCAAGCGGCCTGGGTGATATCCCTCCTCAAACCTGTGGCCACATGATGCGTGTGGGTCAACGGATGGCGGCCGCCCTGCGTGAAAGCGGCCTGAGCCTCGAAGAACAGCCCTGTGAAGGTATCAACCTGCTGCTGTGCGATGGCGCAGTGGCCGGGCAGACCGTAGGTCACGCGCACCTGCATGTGCTGGCCCGCTTTGTCGGTGACGGTTTCAACCTGGGTCATGCGGACCTCCCGATCGCCACGCCACAGGTGCTGGGCGAGCGCGCCGAGCAGATCCGCCGAGCCTTGGCCTCGCTACCACCGAACTGACTGCACCTCGCTCTGGTTCAACGGCACGCCCGCCACTAGCGGGTGGGTGTCTGGCTGTGCGCAGCCCGCAAATCAACAACCTATGGCTATCTACGCAAGGAGGCGAAGCTATGTATTGTCCTGTGGAAACTTAAGTCGTGCGCTGGGCTGAGTTGAATACTACAGATCACAATAAGAAGGGATTTCTCATGCCGTCACTCGCCAGTAACAAGGCTGACTTGCCTTCGGCAAGTATGCAGTTGGTCAAGGATGATTCCGCCGGTTCGGCCATCTACAGTTTCTATGATTCAGTCCTCCAGGAGTTGTGCCAGTCTGACAAGGTAAAGGTCAGGCAGGTGGTAACGCCTGCGCAATTCATCGAACTTTCTCGTGCCCGTAGCCGGTTGTATGGGCAGCGCAAGATCTATTACAAGACGCTGTTTGGCAACTCGGTCGACAACACCGTGTGCCTGGATGAATACGACCCGCGTTCCTATGTGTTTGCCTTTTATCATGATGGTGAAATCATCGGCACTCAGCGTATTACGCCGTTCCCTCACGAGTCGGGTGAGTTCATCAGCCATGAACAACTGGTGCAGTTCTCCGGGCCCAACTACGAGCACGAGTGCGTCGAACTTTCGCGCCTGATCGTCGACAAGCATGCCCCGGTCAAGAACGTGGTCAACGGGCTGGCCATGACCGGTGCCTCGCTGGTGGCCCTGCAAGGCGGCTACAAGACGTTCATCACCTATGTGAAGCCACGGCTGGCGCCGAAGTTCGACAGCTTCGTGTTCGATCAGGACGGCATCTTCTTCCAGATCAAGGCCCGTGGCGATCATTACTACGCCCTGTACAAAGGCGATCTGATGCCGTCGGTGACGCCCTTCTTCGGCCTGCCCAGCTGCCCGGCAGACCTGAAGGACGTCGATGACCTGATTCGCCATACCTTGGCCGCCCGTCACGCGAGGCAGTCACTGGCGGGATAAGCATCACACAATAACGACAACATTGAGGTTGATCCAAGATGGAAGCCAGGAACAAAGAAGTGGTCATCGAGTTTTACGAGCGCATGTTTGGTCAGCGTGAACTGGCGGTTGCCGATACCTTGATTGCCGAGGACTACGTGCAGCACAACAACGTGTTCATTCCCCCGCGCCGCGAAGGCTTCAAGACCTACTTCACGCAGTTCTTCAAGACGTTCCCCGAGTCGGGTACCAGTATCGAGCGGGTCTGCGCCGAAGGCGATTATGTCTTCCTGTATGCCAAGCACTGGGCCAAGCACAGGTTCTTCACGGTGAACTACAAGGTGATCGATATCTACCGTGTTGAAAATGGTGTGCTGATGGAACACTGGGACACTATCGAAGGCCTGGGCTTCTTTTCCAAGTTCATCTACATCATCAAGTCCGTGCTGCGCCTGTAACGCCGTATTCGCCTGACCGTATAACACGTGTCATGAACGATTTATCAACACGCCAAGGAAGAGAGTGAAATGACTGAAGTGACCGCGTTTCGCAAAGAGCTCAAAGCCATCTGTGACGCCGAATGGGAAAAGATCAAGGCCGGCCGTTTCTTCCAGATGATGAAGCGTCCCGAACTGCAGCGTGAGCTGTACATCAAGTCGATTGTCCAGGTGTACCACTACACCAAGAACAACGCGATCAACCAGGCGGTGGCGTGCTGGAACCAGGACCACAAGAAGGTCGGCCTGCTGCGTTTCGCGATGAAGCATGCGCTGGAAGAGCTGGGCCACGAAAACATGGCGTACAACGACCTGATCGCCATTGGCGTGGACCCGTCGGAGTTCGAGAAACCGATGCTGCCGGCTACCGAGGCGTTCTACGGCTACCTGGACTTCGTTTCCGTATGCCGCGGCATCATTCCGCGCCTGGGCTACAGCTTCTGGGCCGAGGACTGCTATGAGCACCTCGAACCCCTGATGGACGTGTGCAAGAACCATCTCAAGCTGACCGACCAGCAACTGACCTTCTTCGTCGCCCACGCGATCATCGACGAGAAGCACTCCGAGCAGGTCAACGCCGCCATCGACCGCTGGGTCGTGACCGACGAAGAAAAAGAGGCGGTCAAGCAAGTGGCCCGCACCACGGTCTACCTGATGGGCAAGATCCTCGAGTCGGTCGCCGACGAGTTCTGATTGATCGGCACCAGGCGTCCTCGCGCACCCCGCTGCGCGAGGACTTTTTCACATGGCGTGCACAACAATAAAAACGATTGGCTGGTCATGGCGTTTGTCGAACCGCCTGGCGGCCACGGTCAATCCACCAGGAGGTGCCATGAGTAGTAATAGCGACATGATTACCTGGGGCATGATGCTGCGCAAAATTCCCTCGATCACTCGGGCCATTCCTCGGCTCGTCAGGGGCCTCAAGGTTTCCAAACTCAAGGCCGATCAGCCCTGTGGCCTGGGTTGGGCCTTCGAACAGGCGGTGGCGCGCAACCCTCAAGGGCCGGCGCTGCTCTACAAGGACACGCGCTTCAGTTACGAACAGGTCAACCAGTGGGCCAACCGTTTCGCCCACTACCTGCTGGCCCGTGGCCTGAAAAAAGGCGATGTGGTAGGCATCTTCATCGAGAACCGCCCCGAATTGCTGGTCAGCGTACTGGCCGTGAGCAAGATCGGCGGCATCTGCGCCATGCTCAACACCTCGCAGACCAACAACGTGCTGATCCACAGCCTGGGCCTGGTCAACCCGTCGGCGATCATCGTCGGCCAGGAGCTGGTGCCATCGTTCGAGGCGGTGCGCGACGAGGTGGCCATCGACAGGCAGCGCAGCTTTTTCCTGGCCGACACCGATACCACGCGCGATGCCGGCATCGCCCCCGAGGGCTACGTCAACCTGACTCTTGCCAGTCAGGGGCACGCTACGGCCAATCCGGCGACTACCCAGCAGGTCTACCTCGACGACGCCTGCTTCTACATCTACACCTCCGGTACCACCGGCCTGCCCAAGGCCGGGGTGTTCAAGCATGGGCGCTGGATGAAGGTCTACGGCAGCTTCGGCATGATCGCCCTGGACATGCGCCCCGATGACATCGTCTATTGCACCTTGCCGCTGTATCACGGCACCGGCCTGTGCGTGAGCTGGGGTTCGGCATTGGCCGGTGCCTCGGGCTTCGCCATCCGCCGCAAGTTCAGCGCCAGCCAGTTCTGGGAAGACACGCGCAAATTCAAGGCCACCACCATCTGCTACGTCGGTGAACTGTGCCGCTACCTGATCGATCAGCCTGCGGCCGGCAACGATGGCGACAACCCGGTGGTGAAGATGATCGGCAACGGCCTGCGTCCGGGCGTGTGGCTCGACTTCAAGAAACGCTTCAACATCGAGCGGGTCTGCGAGTTCTACGCCGCCAGTGACGGCAACATCGGCTTTACCAACATCCTCAATTTCGAGAACACCATCGGCTTTGCCATCAACGCCTGGTCGCTGGTGGAGTACGAACACGACACCGGCGAACCACGGCGCAACGCCGACGGATTCATGCAGAAGGTCGGCAAGGGCGGTCAGGGCCTGTTGCTGGCCAAGATCGACGACGACGCCCCGTTCGATGGCTACACCGACCCGGAGAAGAGCAAGAAGGTGGTGCTCTACGACGTGTTCGAAAAGGGCGACCGCTACTTCAACAGCGGCGACCTGATTCGCGATATCGGCTTTGGCCATGCCCAGTTCGTCGACCGCCTGGGGGATACCTTCCGCTGGAAGGGCGAGAACGTCTCCACCACCGAAGTCGAGAACATCATGGTGCAGCACCCCCACATTGCCGAAGCCGTGGCCTACGGGGTGGAAATCAAGAACACCAACGGTCGCGCCGGGATGGCCGCCATCACCCCGTCGGCGCCGCTGGAGCAGCTGGATTTCTGCGACCTGCTGCGCTTCGTCAAGAGCCAGATGCCTCACTACGCGGTGCCGATGTTCTTGCGCGTCAAGACCTGCATGGAAACCACCGGCACCTTCAAGTACCAGAAGACCAAGCTCAGAAGCGAAGCCTTCGACCCCAGCCAGACCGGCGAAGACCCGGTGTATGCCTGGCTGCCGGGCACCGAAACCTACGTGCGGGTGACCGATCAGGTGCTGCAGGACATTCATGGCGGCAAGTTCCGCTACTGAAGGGCAACCGCGCCAGCGGCGCACCGCAAGGCCTGCCTGCATGCATGCGCAAGGCTGCTCACTGGAGCGGGCGGCCTTGCGTCCCACTTTCAGCTTCACTGCCCTGCAACTTCTGCCTGCCGGATTCTGCAGCAGCCCGTCGTGACCCCCACCGCTTGATTGCGCGCCTGATGCTCCGCCCCTTGCGGTACAGGGCATTCCGGAGTACAGCTGATGGCAGGATGCCTTCAGTTGTGGCATCGCAGGAGCGTTTCATGATGTCGACCCCCTTACTGCCGGTGCCGCTGCCGCACAAGCGTGACGTGCGCCTGGCCGTGCTGCTGTTGCTGGTGATCTGCGTATCGCTGGCATCGCTGACGGCCTGGAAGATATGGGCTGCACGTCAGCGCGCGCTGAACGAGGTTCAGGTACACAGCCTCAACCTGACCCAGGCACTGGACACCTATGCCGAGGGCATCATCCGCCAGAGTTCGATGATGCTGCTGGGCCTGAGCGAGCGGCTCGAAGTCGATGGCGGCGGGCCGCAGCAACTGGCGCGCCTGGCCGGGCTGGTGGAGGAGCAGAACGAACTGCTGACGCAACTGCATGGGCTGACCATCTATGGCCCGACGGGCGAATGGCTGATGTCGACCAACGGCCCGATTCCGGACGGTGCGAACAGCGCCGACCGCGAGTTCTTCATCCACCATCGTGACAACCCGTCCCGCGAGGTGTTCATCGGCCCGCCGATCCGCAGCCGCTCCACCCAGGACTGGGTGATCACCGTCAGCCGGCGTTTCGAGCAGCCCGGAGGGCAGTTCGCCGGGGTGATCGCGGTGACCCTGGGGGTGGAGAACTTTCTGCGCCTGTTCGGCAAGATCGACGTGGGCAAAGACGGTGCGATCGCGCTCACCTACACCAGTGGGCGCATCCTGGTGCGCTACCCGTTTCGCGAGCAGGACATGGGCCGCGACTTTTCCCGGTCGCCGATCTACACCCGCTACCTGGTGGAAAACTCGGTGGGCACGGCTTCGTTTGCCTCGAGCCTGGATGGGGTGGAGCGCCTGTATGCGTTTCGCAAGAACGAGCACCTGCCACTGGTGACCACCGTGGCCATCGGCAAGCGCGAGGCCCTGGACGCCTGGCGCATGGAAGCGTGGCTGACGGTGGGGCTGGTGCTGGCGTTGCAGGGGGTGATCGCGGTGATTGGCCGGCTGCTGATCCGCGACATGCGCCATCGTGCCGAGATGGATGCGCAACTGCTGGTGGCGCGCGAAGAACTGCTGGCCACCAACCGGCAGCTGGCGGTGCTGGCCACCCACGACACGCTCACCGGGCTGGCCAACCGCCGGCGTTTCGACGAGGTGCTGGCCAGCGAAGTGCGGCGTGCCCAGCGCGAGGCCCAGCCGCTGGCTTTGCTGCTGATCGATATCGATCATTTCAAACGCTTCAATGACGCCTACGGGCACATTGGCGGTGACGAATGCCTCAAGGCGGTGAGCGCCTTGCTGCGCGAGTGCGTGCGCCGCCCGACGGATGTGGTGGCGCGTTATGGCGGGGAAGAGCTGGCGATGGTGCTGCCCAATACCGAGGTGGCGGGCGCGGTGGTGGTGGCCGAGACGGTGCTGGCGCGGTTGGCCGAGCTGAACATCGTGCATGCTGGCAGCCCGTTGGGGCGGGTGTCGGTGAGTATCGGCGTGGCAGGCATGGCGGGGCAGGGCGAAACGCCCCTGACGCTGGTGGCGGCGGCCGATCAGGCGCTGTATGCGGCCAAGGCGGCGGGGCGTAATCGGTGTGTGGTGTTCGAGGGGGGCGGTGCCGCCCATCGCGGGTCAAGCCCGCTCCCACAGGGGTAGCGCAAGCCTGGAAGTCACCGCCGTCCCCTGTAGGAGCGGGCTTGGCCCGCGATGGGCCTCGAATCTCCGGCGCCTGAACTGCCCCTTCGCTGGCAAGCCAGCTCCCACAGGTGCTGCACGGGCCTAAAGGTCACCGCCGTCCCCTGTAGGAGCGGGCTTGGCCCGCGATGTGCCTCGAATCTCCGGCGCCTGAACTGCCCCCTTCACTGGTAAGCCAGCTCCCACAGGTATTGCACGGGCCTAAAGGTCACCGCCGTCCCTGTAGGAGCGGGCTTGGCCCGCGATGTGCCTCGAATCTCCGGCGCCTGAACTGCCCCCTTCACTGGTAAGCCAGCTCCCACAGGTATTGCACGGGCCTAAAGGTCACCGCCGTCCCTGTAGGAGCGGGCTTGGCCCGCGATGTGCCTCGAATCTCCGGCGCCTGAACTGCCCCTTCGCTGGCAAGCCAGCTCCCACAGGTGTTGCACGGGCCTAAAGGTCACCGCCGTCCCTGTGGGAGCGGGCTTGGCCCGCGATGGGCCTCGAATCTCCGGCGCCTGAACTGCCCCCTTCGCTGGCAAGCCAGCTCCCACTGGTATTGCACGGGCCTAAAGGTCACCGCCGCCCCCTGTAGGAGCGGGCTTGGCCCGCGAAGAGGCCCTCACAGACGACACAAAAAGCCTTATTGCCCCAACCACTGCGGCGTATTGAAGTTGCTCAGGCGCCGGTCCTCCTCTGAACACTCCACTGCCTGCAACGGATGCTCCAGCAACGCCCGCAGCAGGCTGCGCTCACCGGCCTGCCATGCCGCCTGCAAGCTCGCCTGCTGGCGCACCGGGATCACGCAGAACATCGGCTGCCACTGCTGGCCCTGGCGCACCATCGCCGCGCAGTCCCCGGTGACCGCCACGCTCAGCAACTGCTCGAGCAACCCGCGCTCGATCAGCGGTGCATCACACGCCAGCACCACCAGCCAGGCATGCCGCGCCACCGCAAGCCCGGCCAGCACCCCGGCCAGCGGCCCGGGAAACCCAGGCTCGGCATCGCCCACCAACTGGTCGGCAAACGCCCGATAGGCGTGCTGGTTGCGATTGCAGGAAAGGATCAGGTCATCGCTCAGGTCACGCACCACGGCGTGCACGTGCGCGATCAGCGGGCGGCCCTGCCAGGACAGCAGGCCCTTGTCCTGCCCGCCCATGCGCTGGCCACGGCCGCCGGCCAGCAAAAGAATGGAGCAGGGGGGAAGTACGGCGGCGGTCATTGCAGGGTTCCAGTCCATAAGCGGGCTAGCACCATCCCATGACCGCCGCGCGGCTGTCCATCAGCTTTGTTCGACCACCGCAGTGTCGGCCTGGGCGTCACGCCGGCGCCAGCCGGTCACGCGCATCACCACCACGAAGAACACCGGCACGAACACGATCGCCAGCGTGGCGCTGAGCATGCCGCCGATCACCCCGGTGCCGATGGCCTGCTGACTCGCCGAGCTGGCGCCGGTGGCAATCGCCAGCGGCACCACGCCCAGGATGAACGCCAGCGAGGTCATCACGATGGGCCGCAGGCGCAGGCGCGCGGCCTGCACGGTGGCCTCGACCAGATCATGCCCTTCGTCCACCAGGCTCTTGGCGAACTCGATGATCAGGATCGCGTTCTTCGCCGACAGGCCGATCAGGGTGATCAGGCCGACCTTGAAGAACACATCGTTGGGCATGTCGCGCAGGGTCACCGCCAGCACCGCACCGAGCACGCCCAGCGGCACCACCAGCAGCACCGAGGTGGGGATCGACCAGCTTTCGTACAGCGCCGCCAGGCACAGGAACACCACCAGCAGCGACAGCGCCATCAGCATCGGTGCCTGCGCCCCGGACAACTGCTCCTGCAGCGACAGCCCGGTCCATTCCAGGCCAAAGCCCAGCGGCAGCGCATCGACCAGGCGCTGCACCTCGGCCATCGCCGCGCCCGAGCTGTAGCCCGGTGCCGGCTCGCCCGACACGGCAATGGCCGGGTAGCCGTTGTAGCGGGTCAGTTGCACCGGCCCCGATACCCACTGCGCCTGGGCGAAGGCCGACAACGGCACCATCTTGCCGCTGGTGTTGCGCACGTGGATCTTGAGCAGGTCCTCGACCTGGCTGCGCTGGTCGCCCTCGGCCTGCACCACCACCCGCTGCATGCGGCCCTGGTTGGGGAAGTCGTTGACGTAGGTCGAGCCGATGGCCGTGTTGAGCACCGTGCCGATGTCGTCGAACGACACGCCCAGCGCGTTGGCCTGCTTGCGGTCGATCAGCAACTGCACCTGCGGGCTTTCGGCCAGGGCGCTCTCGCGCACGTTGGCCAGCACCGGGCTTTTCGCGGCCTCGGCCAGCAACTGGTCACGCGCCGCCATCAGCCCGGCATGGCCCACGCCGGCACGGTCCTGCAGGCGGAACTCGAAACCGGTCGAGGTGCCCAGGCCATCCACCGAGGGCGGTAGCACCGCATAGGCCACCGCGTTCTTGAACTGGCTGAAGGCGATGTTGGCGCGCTCGGCGATGGCCTCGGCGCTGTCCTTGGCGGTGCGCTCGGACCAGTCCTTGAGCGTGGTGAACACCAGCGCCGCGTTCTGCCCGCTGCCCGAGAAACTGAAGCCCAGGATCACCGTGGTGTTGCCCACGCCAGGTTCGCCTGCGCTGTGCGCCTCGATCTGCTCGGCCACCTGCACGGTACGGTTGCGGCTGGCGCCGGGCGGCAGCTGCACGTCGGTGATGGTGTAGCCCTGGTCTTCGGTAGGCAGGAACGAGGAGGGCAGCTGGCTGAAGGTCCAGCCCAGCGCCACCAGCAGCAGGCCATACACCACCAGGTAGCGGCCGCTGCGCTGGATCGCGTGCATCACCCAGCGCTGGTAGCCGTTGCTCATGCCTTCGAACTTGCGGTTGAACCAGCCGAAGAAACCGCGCTTGACGTGGTGTTCGCCCTTGGCGATCGGCTTGAGCAGGGTGGCGCACAACGCCGGGGTCAGGCTCAGGGCAAGGAACGCCGAGAACAGGATCGATACCGCCATCGACGCCGAGAACTGCTGGTAGATCACCCCCACCGAGCCCTGCATGAACGCCATCGGCACGAACACCGCCACCAGCACCACGGTGATGCCGACGATGGCGCCGCTGATCTGCTGCATGGCCTTGCGCGTGGCTTGCTTGGGCGGCAGGCCTTCCTCGGCCATGATCCGCTCGACGTTCTCCACCACCACGATGGCGTCGTCCACCAGGATGCCGATGGCCAGCACCATGCCGAACAGGGTCAGCACGTTGATGGAGAAGCCCAGCGTCAGCATCACCGCGAAGGTGCCCATCAGCGCCACCGGCACCACCAGGGTCGGGATCAGCGTGTAGCGGATGTTCTGCAGGAACAGGAACATCACCAGGAACACAAGCACCATCGCCTCGATCAGGGTGTTGATCACCTGTTCGATCGACACCTTGACGAACGGCGAGGTGTCATACGGGATGTCGTACACCGCCCCGGGCGGGAAGTAGCGCGACAGCTCGTCCATCTTGGCCTTGACCAGGGTTGCGGTCTGCATGGCGTTGGCACCGGGCGCCAGCTGCACGCTGAAGGCGGTGGACGGCTTGCCGTTCAGGCGCGTGCCGTACTGGTACTCCTGGGCGCCGATCTCGACCCGCGCCACATCACCCACGGTGACCCGCGAGCCATCCGGGTTGGCGCGCAGCACGATGTCGGCGAACTCCTGGGGCGTCGACAGCTGGCCCTTGATCAGCACGTTGGCAGTGATTTCCTGGGTCGGGCTGCCGGGCAGGTCGCCGATGCTGCCAGGGGCCACCTGGGCGTTCTGCGCGGCAATCGCAAGGTTCACGTCCTCGGGGGTGAGGTTGAAGCCGATCAGCTTCTGCGGGTCGAGCCAGATACGCATGGCGCGTTCCGAGCCATACAGCTGCGCCTTGCCCACGCCCGGTACCCGGCGCACCTCGTTCATCACGTTGCGCGCCAGAAAGTCGCTCAGCGCGGTTTCGTCGAGGCGGTCATCGTCGGCGGTCAGGGTCACCAGCATCAGGAACCCGGTGGAGATCTTCTCCACCTGCAGGCCCTGCTGGGTCACCGCCCGCGGCAGGCGCGACTCGACGATCTTCAGGCGGTTCTGCACATCGACCTGGGCCAGTTCCGGGTTGGTGCCCGGCTGGAAGGTCGCCGTTACCGTGGCGCTGCCCAGGCTGCTGGTGGACTGGAAGTACAGCAGGTGATCGGCGCCGTTGAGCTCCTGCTCGATCAGGCTGACCACGCTCTCGTCCATGGTCTGCGCCGAGGCGCCGGGGTATACCGCGTACACCTCGATCTGTGGCGGCGCCACGTTGGGGTACTGGGCCACCGGCAACTGCGGGATGGCCAGCGCACCGCCGAGCAGGATGAACAGCGCGACCACCCAGGCGAACACCGGGCGGTCAATAAAGAACTGCGGCATGGATCAGGGCCTCACTGGGCGGTGGTCTGGGCGATGGGGGCAGCCGTGTCGGTGGCGGGGGTCACGCTCACCTGGTCACCCACCTTCACGTGCTGCAGGCCTTCGGTGACGATGCGATCGCCCGGGGCCAGGCCCTCGGTGACGATCCAGCGGTCCTGCTGCACGCTGCCCAGCACCACGGCGCGCTCGCTCACGCGCTGCTCGGCGTCCACCAGCAGCACCCGCGGCAGGCCCGCGCTGTCACGCAGGATGGCCTGCTGCGGCACGCTGATGCCCTTGGGCTGCACCGCCTGTTCCAGGCGCACGCGGATGAAGCTGCCGGGCAGCAGGTCCAGGTCGGGGTTGGGGAACTCGCTGCGCAGGGTGATCTGGCCGGTGCTCGGGTCCACGCTGATGTCGGAGAACAGCAGCTTGCCCGCCAGCGGATAAGGGGTGCCGTCATCCTGGATCAGCGTGGCGCGGGCCTGGTCCTGGCCCACCTGCTTGAGCTCGCCGGCACGCAGGGCACGGCGCAGGGCGTTGATCTCGCGGGTCGACTGGGTCAGGTCGGCATGGATCGGGTCGAGCTGCTGAATGATCGCCAGCGGGGTCGATTCGTTCTGCCCCACCAGCGCGCCCTCGGTCACCAGGGCACGGCCCACGCGCCCGGAAATCGGCGCGGTCACGGTGGCATAGCCCAGGTTCAGGCGCGCACGCTCGAGCGCGGCCTTGGCCGCTGCCACTTCGGCGTCGGCCTGCATGGCGGCGGCGCGGGCGTTGTCGTGCTCCTGGCGGCTGATCGCGTCGATCGAAATCAGCTCGGCGTAGCGCTGGTCCTGCAGGCGCGCCTGAAAGCGCGTGGCCTCGGCCTTGGCCAGGTTGGCGCGGGCGCTGTCGTAGTCGGCCTTGAACGGTGCCGGGTCGATGCGAAACAGCACGTCGCCCTGTTTCACGTCGCTGCCCTCACGGTACACCCGCTTGAGCACCACCCCGGCCACCCGCGCGCGCACCTCGGCGATGCGTGGCGCCAGGATGCGCCCCGACAGCTCGGTGCTGATGGCCAGGGGTTGCTCGCGCACGGTTTCGACGCTGACGGCGGGCTTGGGGGCTTGTTCTTCGGCGGGCGGCTTGCTGTCGCAGCCGGCCAGGGCCAGGCTCAGCAGCAACAGGGGCGCCAGGGTACGCAGACGGACGGGGCTTGAACTGGGCATGCGGATCTTCCATAAATGACCCGGCAATGCTAAGGCAGCCGCGCTACAGGCAGTTGTTAAGCTATGTAGGGCGAGTGTGAAAAAGTGTGAAGAATTTCGCGACCTGCGAATAAGCGCTATATCCTGCCTGACTTTCCCGGCCTTTCAAACTACCCATGCCCACTATCCTTCTGGTCGAAGACGACTGCGCCCTGAGCGAACTGATCGCCAGCTACCTGCAACGCAATGGTTTCAGCGTCAGCGTGATTGCGCGGGGGGACCACGTGCTGGAAGAGGCGCGGCGCAGCAAACCCGACCTGGTGATCCTGGACCTGATGCTGCCGGGCCTGGACGGCCTGCAGGTGTGCCGGCAGCTGCGCGCCGAATCGCTGCTGCTGCCGATCCTCATGCTCACCGCCCGCGACGACAGCCACGACCAGGTGCTGGGCCTGGAGATGGGCGCCGACGACTACGTCAGCAAGCCGTGCGAGCCGCGCGTGCTGCTGGCGCGGGTGCGGACCCTGCTGCGGCGCAGCAGCATCAACGAGCCGCATCTCGAGAGCGACCTGATCGTGATCGGCGGGCTGCGCATCGACCTGGCCGAACGCACCGTGCTGTGGCGCGACCAGACGGTGGAGTTGTCCAGCGGCGAGTTCAACCTGCTGGTGGTGCTGGCGCGCAATGCCGGCAGCGTGCTCAGCCGCGACTGCATCCTGCAGCAGTTGCGCGGCATCGAGTTCAACGGCACCGACCGCTCGGTGGACGTGGCCATCTCCAAGCTGCGGCGCAAGTTCGACGACAGCGCCGGCGAGGCGCGCAAGATCAAGACGGTGTGGGGCAAGGGCTACCTGTTCAGCCGAGTCGAGTGGGAATTCTGAGGAGCGGCCACGGCCATGCTGAAAATTCTGGTACGCCTGTATCTGGTGACCATCGTCGCGTATGCCGGGTCGATCTTCCTGATCCCCGAACTCATCCTGCATGTGTTCCATGACCGCTACATCGCCTACAACCAGGACCAGGCGCGGGGCGTGCAGCGCCTGATCGTCAACCAGTTCCACCTCAAGCACCGCGACAGCTGGCCCCAGGTGGCCGAGGCGCTGAACACCGATTTCGCCCCCCTCAGCATCGAGCTGCGCCGGCGCGCCGACCTGGACCTGAACGCCGAGGAGCAGGCGCACCTGCAGGCCGGCCAGTACGTGGTGCGCCTGGGGGAGTGGGGCTATTACGAAACCGCCCTGGCGCCGCTGGACAGCGAGTGGATGGTGGTGCTGCGCAACCCGCCGGACCCGGCGGACATCTACCTGCTGTCGTGGGGCATCACCGTGCTGATCGGTGCGGCGCTGCTGGGCTGCCTGCTGTTCTGGGTGCGCCCGCACTGGCGTGACCTGCAGCGGCTCAAGGCCACGGCGCAGCGCCTGGGCGAAGGCAACCTGGCGGAGCGCACGCTGATCTCGCCACGCTCGAACATCGGCGCGCTGGCCAAGGTGTTCGACACCATGGCGGCGGATATCGAATGCCTGCTGACCCAGCAGCGCGAGTTGCTCAATGCGGTGTCGCATGAGCTGCGCACGCCGCTGACCCGCCTGGATTTCGGCCTGGTGCTGCTGTACGACGAAATGCCCCCGGCCAGTCGCAAGCGCCTGCTGGAACTGGTGGGGCACGTGCGCGAGCTGGATGCGCTGGTGCTTGAGCTGCTGTCGTACAACCGCTTGCAGAATGGCCAGGGTGGCGAGCGGGTGGAGGTGGCGCTGCCCGAGTTCGTCGACAGCATCCTGGGCAGCTATGCCGAAGAGCTGGATGGGCGCGGGGTGAGCCTGGAGGTGCGTGCCGAGCCGGATCTGCCGCGCTTTGTGCTGGACCCGCGGTTGACGGCGCGGGCGGTGCAGAACCTGATCCGCAACGCCATGCGTTATTGCGGGCAGCGCATCCTGCTGCGCCTGAGCGTGGATGCCAAGGGCGCGTGCGTGCTGACCGTCGAGGATGACGGCATCGGCATTCCGCAGGAGGAGCGCGAGCGCATCTTCCAGCCGTTCTACCGCCTGGATCGCAGTCGGGACCGTGCCACGGGCGGGTTTGGCCTGGGGTTGGCGATCAGCCGTCGGGTGATCGAGGGGCAGGGTGGCACCCTGACGGTGGGGCAGTCGGCGTTGGGGGGGGCGCAGTTTCGCATCTGCTTGCCGCGGGGGCGGTAGGGGCGACAAGTCTGATGTCAGGTGGATTCACTGCAATCGGGTGTCGAACACACCGAGGCTGGCAATACCGCCCCGTGTAGGAGCCGGCCTTGCCGGCGAAGCGCCGCGCTTGCGGCGCTCGATCCTGAGAGCGCTGCAAGGGCATCGGTTGGCTCTAGTCGGCCACCGCAATTCCTGGCTGGTTTTCTCGCTCACCCCTTCAATCATCAGCCTTGAAGTTCATTCGGGCTGGAAGGTGCCTGTCTTGAATCCACCGGTGCTCCCCAAACCGAGCGCCGCCCGCGCGGCGCTTCGCCGGCAACGCCGGCTCCTACATTGGCTGCAACGAACCATGGCCTGCAGGAATGCAACTGCGCCGATCACGGCCCCGGCCGCTGCGGCCGCACCGACACCCCGAACGCATTGCCCATGCGCTGCCCCGTGGCCGACTGGTTGAACAACCCCAGCTGGTTCGGCGCGCGCCGGCTCACATCCACCTCCATCGCCTTGCGGTTGGCCTGCGCCGCGCGCTGCCCATTGCCGTTCTGCAACTGGCGCGTCAGGCAGTCGTACGCCAGCGCCCGCGCCTGGCCCACCTGCACGTCGATGCAACCCTCGTCCTCACCCGCCTGCACCACGCCACTCGACAGCCCACTCAGCAGACCGGCAACCAGCCACAACCCCGCGATTCGACAGCCCATGTCCATGCCCTCCCTGAAGCGGTTTCCCCCAGTCTAGCCCCAGGCGACTTCCCACATCGTTAAGGTTTTTTGCCTACCGCTGTCACATCAGATTCATACACAGGCCCCACGATGGCGACTTTCGGGGGAGACACCGGTTTGCGCCACAGCCTTGCCAGAATCGCCGTGCTGCTGTTGGCCGTGCTGGCGATGCCGGTGCACGGCGCAGGCCCGATCCGTTTCGACATACCGGCCCAGCCACTGGACGAGGCGCTGCACACCTTCGGCCAGCAGAGCGGCATGGCGGTGCTGGTGGACCGGGAGCTGACCGCACGCCAGCGCTCGATGCCGCTGAGCGGCGCGTTCAGCGCCCGCGACGGCCTGCGCAGGCTGCTCGAAGGCACCGGGCTGATGGCCCGCTACAGCGGCGCCGAGGCCTTCACCGTGCAGCGCGTGGCACTGCCGGCAGCCGCGCCGAACCCGCGTGCCACAGGCGGGGCCGGCGCGGCCGGCAATTATGCGCGCACGCTGCAACGCGCCGTGGAACAGGCGCTGTGTGCCAGCGCGCTGGCACGCCCAGGCCATTACCGGGCCGCAGTGCAGGTATGGATCGACGCCCGCGGGGTGCTGGCCCAGAGCCGCCTGCTGGCCTCCACCGGCGATCACCGGCGTGACAGCGCGCTGGTCGAAAGCCTGCGCGCCCTGCGCCTGGAGCGGCCACCGCCCTCGGCGCTGGCGCAACCGGTGACGCTGCTGCTGTTGCCCGATACACGCATGGACTGCCCTTAATCGCATGGAGGCTAGGCAGTATGAATACACCTCTGGTCACGTTGTTCCTGACCTCTTACGACGAGTTCAAGGTGCGCCTCAAACGCCGCCTGGGTTCGGACGACCTGGCCTGCGACGTGCTCCAGGAAACCTACCTGCGGGTCGACCGCATGCAGGCCACCCACGCGCTGCACAAGCCCAACGCCTACCTCTACCGCATGGCCCTGAACATCGCCGCCGACCGGCGCCAGGCCGACGCCCGGCTGCTCACCGGCGCAGAGGTCGAAGACCTGCTGCAGGTGGCCGAAGACCAGGACCCGGCGCGCATCGTCGGCGGCCAGCAGGAAATCCAGTGCCTGCTCGGCGCACTCTACGAACTGCCGGCACGGCGCCGGCGTATCTTCATTGCCGCGCGCCTGGAGGAAGCCTCGCACCTGGAAATCGCCCAGCGCTTCGGCATCTCCACGCGCATGGTCGAGAAGGAGCTCAAGGCCGCACTGGGTTACTGCGCCACGCGGCTGGAAAGAAAAGTGTTCCAGCGGTTCGGTCCCGGTGCGGGAAAACCGTCTTGAACAATACACAGCGCCATTTTGATGCAGGCCCCTCAGACCATGACACCCCAGACTTCGGCTGAACCCAGCCTGCACAGCCAGGCCCAGGACTGGTTGCTGCTGCTTACCTCCGGGCGCGCCACCGTCGCCGACGCACGCGCCCTGCGCCAGTGGTGCGCACAAAGCCCGGCGCACGCCCAGGCCTTCGAGCAGGCCCGCCAGCTGTGGCAGCAGCTGGAGCCGGCGGCGCGCCAGGCCGAGCGCGTGGTGCCCCTGCGTACCCTGGGGCGCCGTGCGTTCCTGGGTGGCGCGCTGGCGGCCTCGGCAGCCTTCGTGCTGCTGCGCAGCAACCTGGTGGACGGGCTCGGCACGCCAGCGGCAGACTTTCACACCGGCGTCGGCGAGCAGCGGCGCATCGACCTGACCCAGGGCATCGCGCTGGAGCTCAACACCCAGACCCGCATCAACCGCAGCGGCGAAGCAATCGCCCTGCTCGAAGGCGAGGTCGAGGTGCTGGCCCAGGCCCCGGTGCAGGTGCAGGCCGGGCAGGCCTGGGTGTCGGCCCAGGCCGGGCGCTTCAATGTGCGCCACACCGATTCGGCCGTGTGCGTCACCTGCCTGCAGGGCCAGGTGCAGATTCTCTGGCAGGGCCGCAGCTTGCCCGTGCCCGCCGGCCAGCAGCTGCGTTACGACGCCCGCAGCGCCGGCAGCGCGCAGCCGTTCGATGCCGAACAGGTAATGGCCTGGCGCGAGCAGCGGCTGGTGTTCCATGACGTGCCGCTGAGTCAGGTGATCGACGAAATCAACCGCTACCGCCCCGGCATGCTGGTGCTGCTCAACCCCAGCCTGGGACGACGCAAGGTGCAGGCGCGCTTCAGCCTGGCGCAACTGCCAGGGGTGGCGCAGCTGATCCGCGATGCCTACGGCGCACGCTGCACCGAACTGCCCGGTGGCGTGGTGCTGCTCAGTTGAGCGGCCCCAGTACCTGGCGGTAACGCTGCGGGCCCTGGGCGCTCTGGCGCAGCAGTTCGATCTCGAGCCCCGGCGGATTGTCCCGGGCCTCGCCGGTCAGGTGCCGCCAGCCCTTGCCCGGCTCCCACACCCGCAGGTTGAATTCAGCCACATCCTCCAGTACCGCCACCCGGCCGGCAGGCGCCGGTAGCGGGAAGCGGTCGCGTGCCGGCGCCGCGGCGCGGTACAGCGTGCCACCCTGCAACCACCAGCGCACGCGCATCAGGCCGTCGTCGGCGGCGCTGCTGCGAATCAGCTCCAGGCGCGCCGGGCGTCCGTCGCTGGCCTGCACCCGCACCGCAGGCAGCGGTTTTTCGCTGGGCGGGTCCATGCCCGCCAGCACCGGCTCGGCCAGTTCGCTGCTGGCACGCAGGGCCAGGTCGCGCTCCAGCTGGTTGAACACCCGCAGCAGGGCGCGGGCCTGTTCGGTGCTGTCCTTGACGTGGCGGTCGGCGCGGCTGACGCTGTCCAGCCCGCGCCAGGCCACCAGGCTGACGATGGCCATCAACAGGATCGCCACCATCACCTCGATCAGAGTGAACCCGCCCTGTGGGTGGCGCCTCATGGCTGGTGCACCTCGACACGGCCGGCGGCATCGCGGCGCACCTCGATCTGCTGCTGGCCGCTGGCCAGGCGCAGGGTCAGCGGCTCGCCGATCCATTCCGGGTCGATGCGCACGGCCCGCTGCGGGGTGCGCTGCACCGTCACCGGCGCGGCCTGCCAGGGGCGCGGGCGCAGCAGCGGGTCGCCGTCCAGCGCCGCGCCGGCCCGCACAAAACGGTAGCCGTCGCGGTCGGCCTGCCAGACCAGGGCGCGGCCATCGGCCTGCACCTCGCTCTGGGCCACCAGCAGCAATTGCGCCAGGCGCTCGGCGTCTTCGCGCAGCGCCCTGGCCGGGTCGGGGCGGATGTTCAGGCTGATGGCGGCGCTGGCGATGCCGACGATCACCAGCACCACCATCAGTTCGATCAGGGTAAAGCCCTGTTGTGGATGGCTGCGTTGCATGGGGCGATGCCTCCTTGGCTGGTGACAGCGTGCACGGCGAAGATGATCGTCGTGTGAAACAAAAGCGTGAGAATCGGCGCGTATGCTCGGGCCAGGAACCACACGGAGACCGTTCCCCATGGCACTAGCATTCAAACCCGTGGCTGCCCCGCAACTGGTCCAGGGCGCGGCGCTGCTCGCGGCGCTGGCCGGGCTCGCGACCTGGGGCACGTTGCTCTGGACGCCCACCCCCCAACCGGTGCCGGCTGCCATGGAGCAGACCCTATCGGCACCCCCGGCCCCCGCCGGGCAGTGGTTCGCCAACCTGCCGGCGCAGGTCGACATCAGCCTCAGCGGGCTGCTGGCCGGCAGTGCCGGTGCGGTGGCCATCGTCTCGCTCAACGGCGGCGCGCCACAGGCCGTGCGGGTGGGCGAGCAACTGGCGCAGGGGGTGCAACTGGTGGCCATAGAAGCCGATGCGCTGGTGATCGAGCGCGCCGGGGAACGCAGCCGCATCGGCATCGCGCGACTGCCCGAAGGCCCCGCGCTGCCGCGCCTCATTCGCCCCTAGGCGCCTGGCCCAGCCAGCTCTCCAGGCGCGCCAGCGGCGGGCCTTCACGGTCACGCTCGAACACCTCCAGGCGCACCTGCAGCAGCCCACCGGGGCGGCTGTCGACCTGCTGCTCGCAGCGCAGGCGCAGGCGCCCCTGGTCGCACTCCAAGCGGCGCAGGCCAGGGGTTGCCTGGCCTTCCAGGCGCAGTTCGGCAAGGCGCGCCTGGGCCGAGAGCAGGGCCAGCGACTTGTCGCGCAGCAGGCCATTGCCCTGGGTCATCAGCCCGGCCGCGCGCACTGCAGCGGCCATCGCCACGGCCACGATGGCCAGCGCCACCAGCACTTCGATCAGGGTAAAACCGGCCTGTTGCGGGCGGCGTCTGCGCATGGGCATCTCGGTGTGGGCAAAGCTGCATCCTAGGGGGTCTGTCTGACCGATTGGCGACCGGAACTCCCGAGGATTTTCAATACCACTGACATATGCCCTTGCCACAATCGGCCCCCGAATCCCGCCAAGGAATGCCGAGATGTCGCTTACCTGCCCACGCCGTTCTGCCCCCCGTCGCCAACGCGGCTTCACCCTGATCGAGATCATGGTGGTGGTGGTCATCCTCGGGATCCTGGCAGCGATGGTGGTGCCCAAGGTGCTCGACCGCCCCGACCAGGCGCGTGCCACCGCCGCCCGCCAGGACATCGCCGGGCTGATGCAGGCGCTCAAGCTCTACCGCCTGGACAACGGCAGCTACCCCAGCGCCGCCCAGGGCCTCAAGGTACTGGTGGAAAAACCCGCCTCGGCCAAGCCCGGCACCTGGCGCGCCTACCTGGAGCGCCTGCCCAACGACCCCTGGGGCCGCCCCTACCACTACCTCAACCCCGGTGCCAACGGCGAGATCGACGTGTTCTCGCTGGGCGCCGATGGCGAGCCTGACGGCGACGGCGTGAACGCCGATATCGGCTCCTGGCAGCTGTAGGCGCCGTGATGAGACCGTCCGCGCAGCAACGCGGAATGGCGATCATCAGTGCCTTGCTGATAGCCGCCGTGGTGGCGGTGATCGCAGCGGGCATGATCAGCCGCCAGAGCGTATTCACCCGTGAGCTGGAAAGCCTGCAGCAGCGTGCCCAGGGGCAGGGCGTGCTGCAGGCGGGCCTGGCCTGGAGCCGTGAGGTACTGGCCGAGCAGCGCCGCGTCGACCCGCTGGTACGCCTCGACCAGGGCTGGGCGCGCCCCATCGCCGGCCTGCCGGTGGGCGAGCACGGCGCGGTGTTTCAGGGCCGGCTGGAAGACGAGCAGGGCAAGTTCAACCTGCGCAACCTGGTGGTCGAGGAGCAACCCGACGCGCAGGCCCTGGCCACCTTCGAGCGCCTGTGTGCACTGATCGGCCTGGCCGCGCCGGTGGCGCAGGCGATCGCGGCACGGGTGATCGACGGCTACCCGCGCCGGCAGGCGCCCGTGGCCGAGGCGGTGCACGGCTTCGACAGTGGCCGCGCAACCTCGCCGGGTGCCGCCTCGCGCCCGGTGCCGGCACGCCGGCCGATGCTGCGCAGCCTCGACCAGCTGGCCGTGCCGGGGCTGGATGCCGAAGGGCTGGCACGCCTGCGCCGAGTGGCCACGGTGCTGCCGGCCAACACCTGGATCAATGGCAACACCGCGTCGGCCGAGGTGCTGGCGGCGCAGGTGCCGGGCTTGAGCGTAGACAAGGCGCGCCAGCTGATCGCCGAGCGCGACGGCGGGCGCTGGTTCGTCAACCGCGGAGATTTCGTCAACCGCCTGCAGATGCCCCACGTGGTCCTCGAAAGCGTGCCGGTGGGCATTACCAGCGACTGGTTCCGCCTGCACGGCGTGGCCCGCAGCGGCTCGCGCGAGGTGCGCCTGGAGGCGCTGCTGCTGCGCGGGCAGGCGCCCCTGGCACAGGTTGTCTGGGCACGGGTGGGCGCATGAAGGCACAACTGCACATGGCATTGCCGCGGCTCGCGGCGCTTGAGGGCGGGGCGCGGGTCGGCTATCGGCAACTGGACCGCCAGGGCCGGACCGAGGCCGAGGGCGAGGCGGCGCAGGCGCAGCTCAAGAGCCTGGCGCGGGGCCGCGAGGTACTGGCGTGGCTGCACCCGGACGACAGCCTGTGCACCGAGCTGGTACTGCCGCCGTTGCCGGCGGCGCGCCTGGGGGCGGCGGTGCAGTGCGCGGCGCAGGGCCTGATACTGGGCGATGTGCGCGCCGTGCATATCGCCCACGGGCCACGGGCAGCGGACGGGAAGGTGGCGGTGGCATGGCTGGGGCAGGCGGCATTGCAGGGCCTGGCGCAGTGGCTGTCGAATGCCGGCCTCAAACCCCGGGGCCTGTACCCGACCCCGGCAAGGGCCGGCGCATGCCCGGTGGCGAGCCTGCACAGCGGCCTGCGCGCCCCTGCCGCCGCACAGCACGGCTGGCCACGGGCACTCGCCCTGTGCGCCAGCGCCGCCATGATCTGGACCTTGGGCCTGAACCTCTACGCCGCGCGGCTGGCCGACACCGGCCAGCAACTGCGCCAGCACATGCACCAGCAGGTACGCGCTGCCTACCCGCAGTTGCAGGTGATCCTCAACCCGCTGCAACAGGTACGCCAGCAGCTCGCCGCCGGCGACAATGGCGCGGTCGCACCCTTCAACCACCTGCTGCAGGCCGCCGGCAGCGCCATGCCGTTTCTGGCCGGCGCAGTCGAGCAACTGACCTACCACGACGGCGTGCTCGACCTGCAGCCACTGCCCGGCGCCGCGCGGCCCCCGGCCGACAACGCCTGGCAAACCCGGCTGGCGGCGCAGGGCATCGAGGCCAGCAGCAGCGACCACGGCTGGACCCTGCGCCCGGCGACCGCCACGGGCGAGGAGGTGGCCAATGTTGAGTAAGGCACGGCACCCCCTGCGCCGCCTGCGCCCCTGGTGGCACGGCCTGAGTGCGCGCGAGCGCCGCGCCGTGGCCCTGACCGCACTGCTGCTGGGCACCACGCTGTGGTGGCTGGTGCTGGTGCAGCCGGCACTGGCGCGCATCGCCCACTGGGAGGCCGAAACGCCCAGGCTGCGCAGCCAGGCGCAAACCCTCGACGGCCTGCTTGCCCACGCCCCCTCACTGCCGGGCGCCGCGCAACAGGCGCCGGCCCTGCGCCAGAGCCTGGAGCACGCCGGGCTGGGCGGCCATTACCAGCTTCAGGCGGTGGAGGGCGGCTGGCAGCTCGATCTTGCCCAGGCCCCCGCCGAGGCCGCCACCGCCTGGCTGCTGCAGGCCCCCGCACAACTGGGCCTGACGGTGGTGCACAGCCGCCTGCAACGCGACCCGCTGGCCGACCCCTCGGCCACGGCGTCGTTCTCCGGAATCGTTCGCTTGGACCAGGCGCAAGGCGCTAAGGAATCGTCATGATGTGCACCCAACTGCCGCGCCGACTGGCCGGCCTGGCTCCCCTGGTACTGGCACTGGCCCTGGCCGGTTGCAGCCAGCAGCCTGCGCAGCCACTGGCCAGCAGCGAGCTGGGCCGACCGCTGGCCAACGTGCAGCCCGGGCCGACCAGCCTGGAACGCCACGGCCTGCAGGCGCGGGTCGAGCCACAGCGCCCGACCCCGCGTGCCCCCGCCCACCGCGCCAGGCCCCACAGCGATGGCAGCGCCAGTGCCGCACCGGGCAACCCGCTGGGTGACCAGCCGGTGCAGCTGAACTTCGTCGACGCCGACATCCAGGCCGTGGTGCGCGCCCTGTCGCGGGCCACCGGGCGCCAGTTTCTGGTCGACCCGCGGGTCAAGGGCCAGCTGACCCTGGTGTCCGAAGGCGAGGTGCCGGCCACACGTGCCTATGCCATGCTGCTGGCGGCCCTGCGCATGCAGGGCTTCAGCGTGGTCGACGTGGGTGGCGTCAGCCAGGTGGTGCCCGAGGCCGACGCCAAGCTGCTGGGCGGGCCGATCAACAGCAAGGATGCCGGCACCGGCATGCTCACCCGCACCTTCCGCCTGCAGTACGAGAACGCGGTCAACGTGATCCCGGTGCTGCGCCCCATCGTGTCGCCCAACAACCCGATCAACGCCTACCCCGGCAACAACACCGTGGTAGTCACCGACTATGCCGAGAACCTCGAGCGTGTGGCCCGGCTGCTCGACAGCATCGACATCCCCAGCGCCATCGACACCGACGTGGTGGCGATCCAGAACGGCATCGCCAGCGACATCGCGGCCATGGTCTCGGAGCTGCTCGAAACCCAGGGCAACGACCCCACCCAGAAGATCAGCGTGATCGGCGACCCACGCTCCAACAGCGTGGTGATCCGCGCCGGGAGCCCCGAGCGCACGCAACTGGCCCGCGACCTGATCTACAAGCTCGACAACGCACAGAACAACCCCAGCAACCTGCACGTGGTGTACCTGCGCAACGCCCAGGCCGGCAAGCTGGCCCAGGCCCTGCGCGGGCTGCTCACCGGCGAGAGCGACAGCAGCAGCGGTGACGACGCCCGCGCCAGGCTCAGCAGCGGTGGCCTGCTGGCAGGCAAGCAGAACGGCAGCGGCGCGGCGGCGAACACCGCGCAGACCACCAGCGCCACCCCGCCAGCCGCCACCTACGGGGCCAGCCTCGGCCAGGCCGGCAACGCCTATGGCAACGGTTCGCAGGGCAGCGAGCAGAACACCGCGTTTTCCGCCGGCGGGGTGACCATCCAGGCCGACGCCACCACCAACACCCTGCTGATTTCGGCACCCGACCCGCTGTACCGCAACCTGCGCGAGGTGATCGACCTGCTCGACCAGCGCCGCGCCCAGGTGGTGATCGAAAGCCTGATCGTCGAGGTCAGCGAAGACGACGCCAACGAATTCGGCATCCAGTGGCAGGCCGGCAACCTGGGCAAGAACGGTGTGTTCGGCGGCGCCAACCTGGGCGGTGCCGGGTTCAATCGCGGTGCCAGGAACAGCATCGACGCGCTGCCCCCCGGCCTGAGCGTGGGCGTGGTGGACGGCACGGTGAACATCCCCGGCATCGGCGAGGTGCTCGACCTCAAGGTGCTGGCCCGCGCCCTGACCAGCAAGGGCGGCAGCAACGTGCTGTCCACGCCCAACCTGCTGACCCTGGACAACGAGGCGGCGAGCATCTTCGTCGGCCAGACCATCCCCTTTGTCAGCGGCCAGTACGTCACCGATGGCGGCGGCACCAGCAACAACCCGTTCCAGACCATCCAGCGCGAAGAGGTGGGGCTCAAGCTCAACGTGCGCCCGCAGATCTCCGAAGGCGGCACGGTCAAGCTCGACATCTACCAGGAGGTCAGCAGCGTCGACGAACGCGCCTCCAGTGCCGCCGGCACGGTCACCAACAAGCGCGCCATCGACACCAGCATCCTGCTCGACGACGGCCAGATCATGGTGCTCGGCGGCCTGCTGCAGGACGGCTACACCCAGGCCAACGACGGCATTCCGTTTCTTTCCAGCCTGCCGGGGGTGGGCGTGCTGTTTCGCAACGAGCGCCGCGCCACCAGCAAGACCAACCTGATGGTGTTCCTGCGCCCCTACATCATTCGCGATGCCGAGGTGGGGCGCAGCATCACCCTCAACCGCTACGATTTCATCCGCCGTGCCCAGGGCGGGCTCAAGCCGGCCCATTCCTGGGCGCTGCCGGACGCGCAGATGCCGCTGCTGCCCAGCGCCGAGCAGGGCGTACCGCGCGCGGGCGCGGCCATCGGCACCCCGCGTGCGGCGATCCGCGCCGTGCCGCTGGATGAAGTCGGGGTTGCCCGGTGAGCCGCCTGCCGTACGCCTGGGCCAAGGCCCAGCGCGTGGTGCTGCTGGCCGGCGAGCACGCCGCGCCCCTGCGCCTGTGCCCCTCGACCCCGGCCTGGGCGCTGGGCGAGGTGCGCCGCCAGTTCGGCGAGCAGGCCGCCGAGCAGGTCAGCGAAGACGAGCTCGACCGCCTGCTGACCAGCGCCTACAGCGACAACGGCGGCGCCGCAGCGGCGGTCGGCGCGGCCGAGAACGATGTCGACCTCGACCGCCTGATGCAGGACATGCCCGAGATCACCGACCTGCTCGACACCCAGGACGGCGCGCCGGTGATCCGCATGATCAACGCGCTGCTGACCCAGGCTGCCGGCGACGAGGCCAGCGACATCCACATCGAACCCTTCGAGACCCACTCGGTGGTGCGCTACCGGGTCGACGGCACCCTGCGCGACGTGGTCTCGCCGCGCAAGGCGCTGCACGCGGCGCTGGTGTCGCGGATCAAGATCATGGCGCAACTGGACATCGCCGAAAAGCGCCTGCCCCAGGACGGGCGCATCGCCCTGCGCGTGGCTGGCCGGCCCATCGATATCCGTGTGTCCACCGTGCCCACCGGGCATGGCGAACGGGTGGTGATGCGCCTGCTGGACAAGCAGGCCGGGCGTCTGCAACTGGAAACCCTGGGCATGGCCCCGGCGCTGCTGGCCCGCCTGGACGTGCTGATTCGCCAGCCCCACGGCATCGTGCTGGTCACCGGGCCCACCGGCAGCGGCAAGACCACCAGCCTGTACGCGGCGCTGGCGCGGCTCGATGCCAGCGTCAGCAACATCCTCACCGTCGAGGACCCGGTGGAATACGACCTGCCGGGCATCAGCCAGATCCAGGTGAATGCGCGCATCGACATGACCTTTGCCGTGGCCCTGCGCGCGATCCTGCGCCAGGACCCGGACATCATCATGATCGGCGAGATCCGCGACCTGGAGACCGCGCAGATCGCGGTGCAGGCCTCGCTCACCGGGCACCTGGTGCTGGCCACGCTGCACACCAACGACGCCGTGTCGGCGGTCAACCGCCTGCTCGACATGGGCGTGGAACCCTTTATGCTGGCCTCGGCGCTGCTCGGCGTGCTGGCCCAGCGCCTGGTACGGCGGCTGTGCCCGCACTGCCGTCAGCCCGACCCGAATGCCCCCGGCCAGTTTCGCCCCCATGGCTGCGCCAGCTGCAACCACACCGGCTACAGCGGGCGTACCGGGATCCACGAGCTGTTCTGCATCGATGACCCGATTCGCGGCCTGATCCACCAGGGCGCCGACGAACAGGCCCTGCGCGCCGCAGCGCGCCAGGCCGGCATGCTGAGCATGCGCGAGGACGGCCAGCGCTGGGTCGACAGCGGCAGTACCGCCGTGGAAGAAATCCTGCGTGTGACCCGGGACGCCTGATGAGCCGATACCGTTATGAAGCCGCCGATGCCCAGGGGCGCATCAGCCGTGGCCAGCTGGAGGCCGACAGCCCGGCGGCGGTGATCGGGCAATTGCGCGGGCTGGGCCTGAGCGCCTTGCAGGTCGAGCCGGAGCCTGCCGCCAGTGCCGGCGGCGGGTTGTTCGCCAGCAAGCTGTCGGATGCGGACCTGGCCTGGACCACGCGCCAGCTGGCCAGCCTGCTGGCCGCCGGGCTGCCGCTGGAGGGCGCCCTGAGCGCGACCCTGGAGCAGGCCGAACGCAAGCACATCGCCCAGGTGCTGGGCGCGGTGCGCGGCGACGTGCGCAGCGGCATGCGCCTGGCCGACGCGCTGGCGGCGCGCCCGCGGGACTTTCCCGAGATCTACCGCGCACTGATCGCGGCGGGGGAGGAGTCCGGCGACCTGGCCCAGGTGATGGAGCGCCTGGCCGACTACATCGAAGACCGCAACACCCTGCGCGGCAAGATCCTCACCGCGTTCATCTACCCCGGCGTGGTCGGGCTGGTGTCGATCGGCATCGTGATCTTTCTGCTCAGCTACGTGGTGCCGCAGGTGGTCAGCGCCTTCACCCAGGCGCGCCAGGACCTGCCGGGGCTGACCCTGGCGATGCTCAACGCCAGCGACTTCATCCGGGCCTGGGGCTGGCTGTGTTTCATCGTGCTGGTGGCCGGGGCATGGGGCTGGCGTGTGTACCTGCGCGGCGCGTCGGCACGCCTGGCCTGGCACAGCCGGGTGCTGCGCCTGCCGTTGCTGGGGCGCTTCGTGCTGGGCCTGAACACCGCACGCTTCGCCTCGACCCTGGCGATTCTGGGCAGTGCCGGGGTGCCGTTGCTGCGGGCCCTGGAGGCGGCGCGCCAGACCCTGGCCAACGACCGCCTCGACCAGTGCGTGAGCGAGGCCACGGCGCGGGTGCGCGAAGGCGTGGGGCTGGCGTCGGCGCTGGCGGTGGAGAAGGTGTTCCCGCCCTTGCTGATCCACCTGATCGCCAGCGGCGAGAAGACCGGCAACCTGCCGCCGATGCTCGACCGCGCGGCGCAGAGCCTGGCCAAGGACATCGAGCGCCGAGCGATGGGCATGACCGCATTGCTGGAGCCGCTGATGATCGTGGTGATGGGTGCGGTGGTGCTGCTGATCGTGATGGCGGTGCTGCTGCCGATCATCGAGATCAACCAGCTGGTGCAATGATTTTTTTGGAGGGGTGGGCAACACCCGAGTGGGTTGCCGGGGAATCCGGGACCTCGAGGGGCCGCCCCATCGGTGGTGAAGCCATCGCGGGTCAAGCCCGCTCCCACACTGACCTGTGTGGGAGCGGGCTTGACCCGCGATGAGGCCACCCGAAACACCCGAGAAATTACCCGCCAAGCTCCCGATGTTTTTTCCTCTGACTGTCACCGCGCACTGCCAACCTAAGCCTCGTGGATCGGCCAGCAAGCCCTCTGGATCAAGGCGCTGCGCCACGCCACCGTGACATGCAAGCGCGACTCACCTCAACGTACGAACACGACGAAAGGAGCTTCTTCATGTTTAAGCGCACTATGATCGCAGCCTCGCTGGCTGTTGCCGCACTGGCTTCGGCTCAATCGATGGCAGCGGTTGTCGGTGGCGGTGCCACCCTGCCACAAGGCCTGTACACCACCCCAGGCGTACTGGGCGCCGGTTTCGACACCTACACCGGTGTTGGCAGCGGTAAAGGCAAGTCGGCTTTCCTGTTCAACCGTGCCGCCGATATCAACAAGCCCGCCGGTGTGACCGTCGATTTCGCAGGCAGCGACTCGATCCTTTCCGATGCGGAAATCAACACCTACAACCTGGACCACAACAGCGCCGGCAACGACGTCGCCAACAAGTGGGGCCCGCTGATCCAGGTTCCGTCGGCAGCCACCTCGGTCACCATCCCGTACAACCTCAAGCTGGCCAACGGCACTGCCGTCAACGACCTGAACCTGACCAGCGCCCAGCTGTGCGGGATCTTCTCGGGTTCGATCAGCAACTGGAACCAGATCGACGCCAGCTACCCGAACAAGGCCATCAAGGTGTTCTACCGCAGCGGCAGCAGCGGCACCTCCGAGATCTTCACCCGTCACCTGAACAGCCAGTGCCCGACCCAGTTCGGCGTCAGCAGCACCTTCACCACCGCTCAGGTCGGTGCAGAGCCTGCCACGTTCCAGGGTGTTGCCCTGAGCGGCGATATCGTGACCTCGGTGTACGGCACCGAAGACGCCATCGGCTATGTAGGCCCTGAAGACGTGGATGCCACCAACAACGCCAAGGTCGCCCGCGTCAACAACCTGCTGCCAACCGTCGGCAACGTGCAGACTGCACTGGCCAACGCCGCGCCACCGGCCACCGCCGCCGCACGCGCGATTCCGCAGAACTGGGCCCCGGTGCTGGCCAACCCGGCCACCGGCTACTCCATCGTTGCCTACACCAACCTGATCTTCGGTCAGTGCTACAAGGACGCCGCAGACGGCACCGCCGTCGTCGCCTTCCTGAACCGTCATTACGGCGCCACCACCAACAACGATGCGGCCATCATCGCGCAGAAGCTGATCCCGTTGAGCCCAGCCTGGAAAAACGCCGTTCGCCTGCAGTTCGCCAACCAGTCCGGCGCACTGGGCGTGAACAACCTCAGCGTGTGCAACACCCAGGGTCGCCCGGCCTAAGCCGCGCCGACGCCTGTCGCTGTACCCCGTCGGTAACGGCTCGCGCCGTTACCGGCTTTTGCGTTTCAGAACGCCACCGATCACATGAACTTTGCGTGACAAAGGTTCGGTCTGCCGCCCGTGCAACCGCCTATGTCATAGGTCACCGGCCGCACCGGCGTGTGGCACCCCATTACCGCGATGGACCAGAAAAGGATTGATTGCAATGCGCCTTGGCACTGCTGCTTCGCCCTCCCACCGTACCCACCGTCAGGCCGATATGCCCCTGCTGCGGCTCAAGCCGCTGGCCCAGGTGATTGCGCTGCTGGCCCTGGCCGGCAGCGTGCAGGCGGCGCCTGCGGCGTTCAGTTCGGCCTGGTTCGCGGCCAAGGGCAGCGCGCCGCAGGCCGGCGGTACGGGCGGGCAGGGCGGTGCGGTGCAGTTGCCGGGGCTGCCACCGCCGCTGGCCCAGCAGCAGCGTGCCAATGCCCAGTTGCAGCGTTCGCTGCAAAACCTCAACAACACCGTGGCCGCCATCGCCGCGCAACAGGCTGCCCAGGCGGCCGGCCGCGCCGCCGCGCTGGCGGCGCCCTCGAGCATCCACAACGGCCTGGGCGGCAATGGCCTGAACCCGCTGCTCGATGCCAATGGCAAGCCGTTGTTCACCAACGCCGAGGCTCCGGTACAGACGCAGAAGGGCGGCACCACCCAGGTGACGATCAAGCAGACCGCCGACAAGGCGATTCTCAACTGGGAAACCTTCAACGTCGGCCGCGATACCCAGCTGACCTTCCAGCAGAACGCCAACTGGGCACTGCTCAACCGCGTCGGCAACAGCGTCGCGCCCAGCCAGATCCAGGGCACGATCAAGGCCGACGGTACGCTGATGATCGTCAACCGCAATGGCATCGTGTTCAGCGGCAGCAGCCAGATCAACGTGCGCAACCTGACGGCGGCCGCCGCCACCATCAGCGACCAGCAGTTCACCGAGCGCGGCCTGTACGTGGACAGCCTGGGCAGCCAGCCGACCTTCACCGATGCCGCCGGCAAGGTCATGGTCGAGCGCGGCGCGCTGATCCAGACCCACGCCCCGGCAAGCTCCACCCAGGGCGGTGGCTACACCCTGCTGCTGGGCCACGAGGTGGAGAACGCCGGCCAGTTGATCAACGCCAAGGGCCAGGCGACCCTGGCGGCAGGCGATACCTTCTACATCCGCAAGGGCGTCGGCACGGCGGGCAACCCGTACTCCACCACCCCCGGCAACGAGGTGGCCACCACCCTGAAGGCCGGCAGCACGGCCGGCACGGTGAGCAACAGCGGGCTGATCCAGGCCAGCCAGGGCGACATCACCCTGACCGGGCATCAGGTGCGCCAGCAGGGCGTGGCCGTGGCCACCAGCTCGATCGACAACCGCGGCACCATCCACCTGCTCAACGCGGCCAGCGACCGCACCGGCAACGTGACCCTGGCCGCCGGCAGCACCACTGCCATCGTCATCGACGCCAACCCCGGCAGCGCACTGGACAGCCAGCGCGAGGCGGTGCGCAAGGACCTGGGCGGGCAGGTCAACCAGCGCAACGGCGCGTTCGACAACCTCAGCGCGGTGGCCGATGACCGCAGCCTGTCGCGGGTGGAGATCGTCAGTGGCGGCACGGTGGACTTCCAGGGCGGCTCGCTGACCCTGGCCACCGGCGGCCAGGTGGCGGTGAGTGCCGGCCAGCGCAGCCTGCTGCGCGACGGCGCGGTGCTGGACGTGGCGGGCGCGGTCGGGGTCAAGCTGGCCATGGACAGCAACAGCATCAAGGTCAACATCCAGGGCAACGAGCAGCGCGACGCGGCGGGCAACCGCGACAGCGGCGCGCTCAACAGCACCGATGTGTGGGTCGACATCCGCGAGCTGGTGCACGTGGCCGCCGGCACCAACGGCTACGAGGGCGAGCGCTGGTACACCGCCGGCGGCCTGCTGGAAGTGGGCGGCTACCTCGGCACGCGCAGCCACGGGCTGGGCGAGTGGCTGGCCCAGGGCGGCACGGTGAGCTTCACCGGGGGCGACCTGGTGACCCAGGCCGGCTCGCTGGTCAACCTCTCGGGCGGCACGCTGGACGTGGCCACCGGCTACCTCAAGCAGACCTGGCTCAAGGGCGCCGACGGGCGCCTGTACAACCTCTCGCGTGCCCCTGGCGATGTGCTGTACCAGGGCGTGTACAAGGGCTACGAGCAGCACAGCGCACGCTGGGGCCAGACCCGCTACTTCTACAGCCCGCTGATCGCCCCGCGCGAGCGCCTGGAGAACGGCTACACCGTTGGCCGCGATGCCGGGCGGCTGGTGGTCGGCACCGCCAATGCGCAGCTGGGCGGTGAGATCCTGGGCGAAACCTTCAAGGGCGACCACCAGCTGCAGGCCCCCCAGACCGGCCTCGACGGCTACCGGCAAAGCCAGCTGAGCCAGGCCCGCGGCGCGCAGCTGATCGTTGGCGACTACCGGCCCACCGCCACGGGCAGCGTGCTCAACGCCGGCGCGGGCAACCTGCACCAGGTGGTGATCGGCTCGCAGGTGCAGGGCGGCTCACTGACCCTCGACGCCCCGGTCGAGGCCGAGCGCGAAGGCGTCCTGCGCCTGGAAGCCGAGCGCCTGCGCGAGCTTGGCGGCCTGCAGGTGGCCGCGTATGAGGGCATCCGCCTGGAGCAGGCGCTGAACCTGGCCGACGGCGCCGGCCTGAGCCTGCTGGCGCCACAGGTGCAGATAAACGCCGACCTGGTCAGCCATGGCGGCGACCTGCTGCTGGGCAACCTGCAACGCGGCTCGGACAGCCTGCGGGTCGGCAATGCCGGCCTGGCCGCGCGTATCGAGGTGGCCGACGGGGTTCGCGTGGAGGCCAGCGGCCGGCGCCAGGACGGCGTCAGTGCGCAGCCCGCCGACCTGTCGGCCTGGCTGGACGGCGGTTCGCTGGCCCTGCGTGGCACCGGCGACATTCGCCTGGGCCAGGGCAGTGTGCTGAGTGTGGAAAGCGGCGCGGCGCGCACCCCCGACGGCAGCTGGCGCGGGGGTGCCGGTGGCGACCTGAGCCTGGCCAGCCTGACCTCGGGCGGGGCCGGTGGGCAGTTGCTGCTGGGCGGCGAGCTGCGCGGGTACGGCACCACGGGCGCCGGTACGCTGGCCCTGCGCGGCGACACCGTGAGCATCGGCGCCGACACCCCGGCGGCCAGCCTGAACCTGGGCAGCGATTTCTTCGCCAAGGGCTTTGCCCGCTACGAGGTGGTGGGCAACCAGCGCCTGGAGGTGGCGGCCGACAGCCAGGTGCAGGTGACGCGGCCGGTGTATCGCCTGCGCGGCGATGCCCGTTCGGCGGGCGAGGCGCTGGAACTGTGGACGCCACCGCAGTACCTGGAGAACGCGGCCAAGGGCGTCCTGACCCAGCGCGCCGGTGCCAGCCTGCTGCTGCAGGCGGGCAGCGAGTTGGACCAGTCGGCCCAGCAGGTGGCGTCACGCTGGCTGCAGGTAGCCAGCGGCAGCCGTATCCAGGTCGATGACGGGCAGTCCATCACGTTGCGCAGCCCCGGTGGCCTGCAGGTTGACGGCAGCCTGGTGGCACACGGCGGGCAGATCACCCTGGCTGACACTGTTGTGCAGGAGGCCTTGACCAGTGCGGTGCGGTTCGAGCCGCATCAACGGGCGATCCGGGTCGGCGCCGGGGCGCTGCTCGACGTATCGGCCCGTGCCGTCACCGCCGTGGACGCGCGTGGCGAGCGCTATGGCGAACTGCGCCAGGGCGGCAGTATCGTCATCGGCAGCACCTTCGACCCCAACCTGGGTGGCGCGCTGGCCCCCGACCTGTTCGTGGTGGTCGAGCGTGGCGCTGTACTGGATGCGTCCGGCAGCCAGATGAGCGTCGATGTTCCCGGGGTTGGCGCGACTCGGCTGGCCAGCCAGGGCGGCAGCATCAGCCTGAGTTCGATCAATGGCCTGTACGTGGACGGCGAGTTGCGTGCAGCGGCGGGTGGCGCTGGCGTGGCGGGCGGCAGCCTGACCCTTGCGCTGGAGAGCGGTACCTACCCGATCACCCCGGCCTATGCCGAGGCCATCCGCCAGCGCGAGCTGCGTATCAGCCCGCGCGGGGAAGCCTTCGCCAACCAGGCCGGTAAGCTGGAACATGGCCATGGCCACCTCAGCGTGGCCCAGGTGGCGCAGGGCGGGTTCGATGCACTGACGCTGTTCAGCCGCGGCGTGATCAGCTTTACCGACGACGTGACGCTGCAACCGGCGCGCAGCCTGCACCTGTATGCCGGCGCACTGGGGCTGGCCGAAGGGGCTCGCGCCGATACCTGGGTGCGCCTGTCGGCTGCGCATGTGCGTCTGGCCGGGTACACCAGCCTGCCGCCGGCCGGGCCGGGCCTCACCAACAATCAGATCGGTATCGCGCTTTCGTCGCAAGCCGATCAGGCCAGGCTGCAGGTGGATGCGGCGCTGATCGACGTACGCAATACCCTGAAGTTCGGCACGGGGGTGAGTGAAGCGCTGAGCATCGATCGACGCGGCTTCCATCAGGTCAGCCTGAACAGCAGCGGCGATCTGCGCCTGCTCAAGACACTGGGCGGTAACGACACGCGGCTGGTGGCGCCGGGCACGCTGACCCTGAGCGCGGCGCAGATCTACCCTGGCACCAATGCCGTGGCAGTGATCAAGGCCGAGCATGTGAAGATTGCGCGCAGCAGCGCGGCCACGCCTGCCCAGCCCTATTCGCTGTTTGGCGCGCTGTCGATACAGGCCGACACCATCGACCAGCAGGGCGTGCTGCGCGCGCCCCTCGGCGCCCTGGTACTGGGCACCGCCAGCACCCGCGAAGTGACCCTGCGCCCTGGCAGCCTGACTTCGGTCAGTGCCGCCGGCCTGGTGATGCCTTATGGCGGCACGGTAGATGGCCTGGTGTACAACTTCGCCGGCCAGTCGCTGAACAGCACGGTGCTGGGCCAGAGCCTGCCCAACGGCTGGCTCAACGTGACCCTGGGCGGTGGCAGCATCGCGGTCCAACCCGGTGCGGTAATCGACCTGTCCGGCGGTGGCGATGTGCGCGGCGCCGGCTTCATCTCCGGGCGCGGCGGCTCCACCGATGCCCGCTATCACCCGCTGGTGCGCAACAACCCCGATGGCAGCTTCAGCCTGCCGGGCCTGGCGGACAACCCGGTGTACGCCATCGTGCCCGGTGTGCAGGCCAGCGTGGCGCCCGAAGCGGTGGCGGGCGAGCCATCGGGTTCGATGCCGTTGGTGGGCCAGCAGATCACCCTGGACGCCGGGATACCGGGCCTGCCCGCCGGCACCTACACCTTGCTGCCGGCCAGTTATGCGCTGTTGCCGGGGGCCTATCGTGTCGAGGTCAACGGCCAGGCCAGCGTCGGCGCGCCGCAGGCAGGTGCCACGGCGCTGCGCAATGGCTCATGGGGCCTGACCGGCAAGCGCTCGATCGCCGGCAGCGGGCTGGGCGATGCCCTGTCGCAGCACCTGATACTGACCGGTGCCGACACCTTGCGTCGGTACTCGCAATACAACGAAACCAGTTTCAGCCAGTTCCTGCTCAACGATGCCGCACGCCTGGGTATCCCGCGTGCCGCGCTGCCCATCGATGCCAAGGGCCTGACCCTGGACCTGGGCCATAACGACACCACGCGGCCCGGCTTCAGCATGCAGGGCGTGCTGTTGAACAAACCGGCGGACAAGGGCCACGGCAGCATCGCCACGGTGCTGTTCGGCGACACCCTGGTGATCCACGGCGACAACGCGCCCGCCACACCGGGTGCCGGCGAAACCGCCATTGCCGCGTCGCAGCTCAACGCCCTGGGTGCCAGCAGCCTGCGCATCGGCCATGCCGGGCAGCGGGTGTACGGGCAGGGTGGCAACCAGCTGCTGTTCGGTGATGCCAGGGGCACCAGCATCGTGCTCAAGGGTGGCGCGCACCTGAAGGCCGCCGAAGTGCTGATGGTTACCGGACGCATTGCCGGCGCCATCAACATAGAGCAAGGCGCGAGCATCGATACGCTCGGGCAGGGCGCACCCGCCTACGACAGCCGCGACGGCTACCTCTACAACCCGCACAACAGCAGCCTGCTGATCGTGTCCAATGGCTGGGTCGACGTGCTGGCGCCGCAAGCGCCCAGCGGGACGATCACCGGGCCGGGCAGCATCCTGATCGGCGGCTGCCTGACGCGGTGCAGCGGCCAGACCGAGCTGTATTCCGAAGGCACCATTGCCGCCGCCACCAACAACCGCTTCAGCCTCGACGACCAGGTGCGCTTCGGCACCCGCAACCTGACCCTGGCGGTGGGCGCGATCAACGTCGGCAGTGCGCAAAGCCTGGCCGCCGCCGCTGCGGCGGGCTACCTGCCCAGCGGCCTGACCCTCAACCAGCAGGTGCTCGACCGCCTGCTGCAGGGCGATACCCGCCGTGGCGCGCCGGCCCTGGAAACCTTGACGCTGACCGTGCAGGACAGCCTCAACTTCTTCGGCACCACCGCGCTCGACACCCTCGACCCGGCGACCGGCAAGTCGCGCCTGAGCAACCTGGTGCTGGGCACCCCCGCGATCTACGGGCATGGCGCGGCCACTGACGTGGCCAGCGTTCGTACCGGCAACCTGATCTGGAGTGGCGCCACCCAGGCCGCGCCGGCCCTGCTCGGCAACGGTGCCGGCACCGGCAGCGGGCGGCTGCAGATCGAAGCCCGGCGCATCGAACTGGGGTATGGCCCGCAGGCGCAGAGCAGCAGCCAGCCGGCGTTCGAGCGCCTGGCGCTGGGCTTCAGCGACGTGGCGCTGCTGGCCAGCGAACGCCTGACTGCCAACCACCGTGGCAGCCTGTCGGTGTATCAGTCACGCGGCGAGTATGTGACCGGCGAAGGCTACCGCTACAGCGGCGGCAACCTGCTGGTGCGCACCCCGCTGGTGACCGGTGAAGCCGGCTCGGTCAACCAGGTGCGCGTCGGCGGTGCCCTGCAGATGCTCGCGGGGGCGGCGCCGAGCACCGCCGACGCGCAGCTCAAGGCCGGGGCGCTGGGCGCCGAATGGTCGTTCAGCGCGCAGCGCATCGACCTCGACACCCGCGTGGCACTGCCCAGCGGCAAGCTGACCCTCGACAGCCAGGGCGACCTGCGCCTGGGCCAGGCGGCGCAACTGGACCTGGCCGGGCGCAAGGTCAGCCTCAACGACCTGGTCAAGTACAGCTGGGGCGGCGACGTGATCCTGCGCAGCCAGCACGGCAACATTCACCAGGCGGCCGGCTCGAGCATCGACCTGCACGCCGAACACAACCAGGCCGGCAGCCTGGAGGTGGTGGCGCTGGACGCCAGTGCCGGCCAGGTCGACCTGCAAGGCCGCCTCCTGGGCGCAAGCTCCGGCCACTACGATGCCGGGGGCACCCAGGTGCCCTACGCGGGTGCGGGTTTCACCCTGCGTGCCCAAGGGCTGGCCGGTGACCTGAGCAGTGCCTTCGCCACGCTCAACCAGCGCCTGAACGACGGCGGCGTGCATGGCAGCCGGCGCTTCCAGTTCAAGCAGGGCAACCTGCAGATCGGCAACGGGGTGCGCGCCAACCAGGTGCAGGTGTCGCTGGACAACGGCCATCTGCGCGTCAACGGCCTGATCGATGCCAGCGGCGAGCGTGTCGGCAGCATTCGCCTGGCCGCCGGCAATGGTCTGACCCTGGCCCAGGGCGCGGTGCTCGATGCACATGGCAGCGTGCTGCGCGTGGACAGCTACGGCAAGATCATCGACAGCCCCAACCGGGCCACGGTGGAGCTGAATGCCGGTGCCGGGCAACTGACCCTGGCGCGTGGCGTGCGTATCGACCTGCGCCATGGCACCGACGCACCCCGCGGCGGCGCCGCCGGCCAGCACGATGGCCGCGAGCGCGGCACCCTGGCGCTGTATGCGCCGCGGCTGCGGGCCGACGACCCGACCCATGGCGACATCGCCATCGACGCCTCGCAGGCGCTGTCGATTCTTGGTGCGCAGCGCATCGACCTGTTCGCCATGGCGCGCGATCATGCGGCCCCGCAGGGCGTCGACCCGCATGTCAGCGGCAAGCCCTATGTCCAGATCGACCAGGCCTACCTTGACGCACGCCACGCGCAAAGCGTGCAGTTCATCGACAGCGCCCTGGCCAACACGGCGCTGGTCAACGGCAAGCTCGCCGGCCTGGTCAAGGGTTACGCCCAGCAGTTCCACCTGCGCCCGGGGCTTGAAGTTATCACCGACGGCGACCTGGTGGTCAGCGGCGACCTCGACCTGTCGCGCTACCGCTATGCCAGCCTCAACCCCAACGTGCACAAGACCGGCGCGGTGTACGGCTCGGGCGAGGCCGGCAGCCTGAGCCTGCGTGCCGGTGGCGACGTGGAGGTGCTGGGCAGCATCAACGACGGCTTCGCGCCGCCACCCGAGACCCAGGACGACGGCGGCTGGGTGCTGCTGGAAGGGCGCCTGGCCTATGGCGCCCAGGTGGTGGTGCCCAACGGCGGGGTCGAGCTGCACGAGGGCACCGGTTTTCTGGCCGGCCAGGTGCTCAACTATGACCTGCCGATACAGGCGCGCGTGCTGGCCTCGGGCGCTGTGCTGCCAGTGCGTGCAACCCTTTCGGCCGCGATCGAGCTGCCGGCTGGCACCGTGCTCTCGGCGGCGCTCTACAACGCCGACGGCAGCCAGGCACTGGCGGCGGGCACCCGCCTGGAGGCCCCGCTGCGCCTGGAAGCGGGCATGCAACTGGGCGCCGGCACGCGGCTGGTGGTGAACACGCCCGTCACGGCCATGACCTGGCCAAAAGGCGTGGCACTGCCGTCCGATCCGGGCCACCTGCTGAACGGTGGCGCCGATGACCTGGTGCTGCTGGCGGGCAACCTGGTGCTGCAACGCGGCGCGATCATTCCGCCGCGCACCGATATCAAGCTGGGGGGCGTGGGCTCGGTGGCGCTGCGCAGCGAGGGCAAGGGCACCAACTGGGCGGTTGCCAGCATGCTGCCGGCCGGTTCGCAGTCGTGGAACCTGCGCGTGGTGGCCGGTGCCGATACCACGGCGGCCGACCCGCGCCTGGCCGACCCGAACGCCAGCGGGCGCCTGCGCCTGGCCGACCACCACGTGGGCATGCTGGCGGTAGGCGCCAGTGCCGGCTGGGTGTGGACCCAGGAAGGCATCGACGGGTTTGGTGTGGACGCCAAGCCCGGCGACCCGATCGACTTCGATGCCATCGGCTACCCCACGCTGTGCGACGAGTTCCCCACCTGGTGCGCCAGGGCACCGGCTGCCGGCGGCGGCCTGGTGTGGACCCAGGAAGGCATCGACGGCTTTGGCGTGGACGCCAAGCCCGGTGACCTGATCGATTTCGACGCCATCGGCTACCCCACGCTGTGCGACGAGTTCCCCACCTGGTGCGCCAGGGCACCGGCCGCCGGCGGTGGCCTGGCCTGGACCCAGGAAGGCATCGACGGGTTTGGCGCAGATGCCAGGCCGGGCGATCTGATCGACTTCGATGCGATTGGCTACCCCACCCTGTGCGATGAGTTCCCCACCTGGTGCGTGATGACCGCGCCGGGCAACACCGAGCACGACACGGTGCCCGGCGGCGCTTCGCGTTACAGCGTGCTGCGTACCGGTACCGGTGACCTGGACCTGATCGCCGCCGGCAACCTGGACATGACCACGCTGTTCGGCGTGTACACCGCCGGTACGGCGACCCCGGTGCCCGCCGCCTATCAACTGGCACGCGGGCAGGCCAATGACGGGCAGGTGCTGCCGGAGTTTCTCGGCGGCTACGAGGCGCTGGTCGATGGCGGCGCGCAGAGCCTGTACCAGGCCTGGTACCCGGAGCAGGGCGGCAACCTGCTGTTGACGGTGGGGGGCAACCTGACGGGCAACTCCCTCAGCCGCGAATATGGCAGCCTGACCCGCCTGGCCTACCAGTTGCCCACCGCACAGGTCGGCAACTGGCTGTGGCGCCAGGGCAGTGGCAACGCGCTGGCGGCAGACGAGCAGATACCCACGGCCTGGTGGATCAACTTCGGCACCTATGTGCGCTACCAGCGCAACAGTGTGGTGGCCGGCTTCACCGGCTTCGGCACCCTGGGCGGGGGCAACCTCGATGTCACGGTGGGCGGGCAGGCCGGTACCCTCGATGTGATCGGCAATACCGCTGACCAGTACCGCACGCAGTGGGACGACAGCGCACGTACCCAGGCCTTGCAACTGGCGGTGGGCAGCACCGGCCGCGTGGGCCGCGATGGCATCCTGACGCTGGGCGGTGGCGGCGACCTGAACCTGAAGGTCGGCGGCGCCGTCAACCCGACCCAGGCGGCCCTGGGGCGTGGCGACAACGCCGATGTACTGGGCGTGGCCGCCCATGACCTGCAGGGTACCCTGGTCAACCTGCGCGGCAACCTGCAGGTGTCGGCAGCGGCCCTGGGCGGTATCGACCGTGCCTACGGCGCGCTCGGGATACAGCAGGACAGCCACGAAACCCGCGCCTACGACCCGTTCCAGGCCACCCTGGCCAGCGCCAAAGGCGGCCTGGTGGTGGTGCCCGGCGACGCCACGGTGCAACTGAGCACCCGGGGCGACCTGGTGCTGGGGGCGGCGGCCGACCCGGGCCGTGTGCCCACGCTCAACACCACGCCGTTCGGCACGGCGGCGGGGGGCGGCAACAGCTGGTTCAGCCTGTGGACGGCGAACACTGCCATCGACCTGTTCTCGGCGGGCGGTGACCTGACCCCCAGCACCCAGCTGATCGAATTGACCCAGCCGGTCAGCGGTGATGCGCTGTCCGGCCTGGATACCTCGCCCACCGACGGGCGCTTTGTCTACCCGTCGATCCTGCGTGCGGTGGCGGCCTCCGGCAACCTGTACTACGGGAACTCCGCGCAGTACCGGGAGAAGAACCGGCTGCAGGGCGCGAGTGGCTACTCGTTGCTGCTGGCACCTTCGGCCAATGCCCAGTTGCAGCTGGTGGCGCAGGGTTCGATCTACGCCGGTGGCTATGCGATCAACCAGTCCGGCGCCGCACCGTCGGCCCTGGCCACGCCGTTCAACCCGGGTTTCATCGGCAGCTACAACGGCCACAGCGTCAGCAACCAGAGGCCAGACGGGATTGCGGCAGACCTGGAAGCGGGTCGCTTCCCGCTGTTCGCCTTTGGCAGCACCAGCACCGCCAATGCCTACGGGCAGTTGCAGCCGGCGCGCATCTACGCCGTGAGCGGCGACCTGGTGGGGGTGCGCTCGGGCGAGGTCCTGAACTTCGGCAATGCGCGCAATGGGGCCGTCTGGTACGAGGGCGCCGCACCGGTGTGGATGATGGCGGGGCGCGACATCGTGTACAGCGGTACCGGCCTTGGCGAGACCACCTACGTGCCGGCGATGATGTCGGACATCGTCGGTGCGCTGGCGCTGTCCAGCGGCAACCTGTTCGTGCACAACCACGCCACCGATCACTCGCAGGTGGTGGCTGGGCGCGACATCCTGTTCAGTGGCCTGAACGTGGCCGGCCCCGGCACGCTCACCGTCAGTGCCGGGCGTGACCTGCGCCAGGAGGACCGCGCGGCCATCACCAGCCTGGGCGCCATCGTCACCGGCGACAACCGCCCCGGCGCAAGCCTGGTGTTGCAGGCCGGTGTGGGCGCCCAGGGGCCAGGGTATGCGCGCTTTGCCGAGCTGTACCTGAACCCGGTCAATCTTGCCGACAACAACCAGAGCCTGGCGGCGCAGCCGGGCAAGGTGGCCAAGACCTACGCCGAGGAGTTGCGTCAATGGCTGGCCGAGCGCTACGCCTTCGAGGGCGATGCGGCCCAGGCGCGGGCGCGGTTCGCCAGCCTGCCGGCGACCGAGCAGGCGGTGTTTGCGCGCCAGGTGTACTTTGCCGAGCTGCGTGCCGGCGGCCTGGAGTACAACACCGTGGGCGGGCCGCGCCAGGGCAGCTACCTGCGCGGGCGCAATGCGATCGCGGCGCTGTTCCCCGAGCAGGACGTGGCCGGCAACCCGATCCGCTACGACGGCGACATCCTGATGTTCGGCGGGGCCGGGGTGCGTACCCAGGTGGGGGGCGCGATCCAGATGCTCACCCCCGGTGGCCAGCAGGTGTTCGGCGTGGAGGGCGAGGCGCCGCCGGCCGGTGCCGGGGTCATCACCCAGGGCAACGGCGATATCCAGCTCTACGCGCGCGGCAGCATCCTGCTGGGGCAGAGCCGCATCATGACCACCTTTGGCGGGTCGATTCTGGGCTGGTCGGCCGAGGGCGACATCAACGCCGGGCGTGGTTCCAAGACCACGGTGGTCTACACCCCGCCACGCCGGCTGTACGACACCTGGGGCAACAGCAGCCTGTCGCCCACGGTACCGAGTACCGGTGCGGGTATCGCCACACTGGCGCCGGTGGTGGAAGTGCCGCCGGGGGACATCGACCTGATTGCGCCGCTGGGCACCATCGATGCGGGGGAGGCGGGCATCCGGGTGTCGGGCAACGTCAACATTGCCGCGTTGCAGGTGGTGAACGCGGCCAACATCCAGGTGCAGGGTGATGCCAAGGGCATGCCGGTGGTGGCGGCGGTGAACACCGGCGCGATCTCGTCGGCGAGTGCGGCGGCGTCGTCGGCGACCCAGGCCGCCGAAGATGCGGTGCGCCAGCAGCAGGCCGCGGCCCGCCAGCGTCAGCCGTCGGTGATCACCGTGCAGGTGCTGGGGTTTGGTACCGAGCGCCTGGTGCCGGGCAAGGAGGGCGCGAGCCTGGGGCCGCAGTACAACCCGCAGAGCCCGGTGCAGGTGCTGGGGGCCGGGGCGCTGGATGAGCAGGCGCGGGGGCGGTTGACGCAGGAGGAGCGCGGGAATCTGGTGCTGTAGGGTTGCCAGGTTCGGTTCGGGGCGGGTGGGCCGGTCGTTGCTACCCGCTTACCGCCCCAGGTGCCCCAGCGGCAGCGCCCCCTGCGGCTTGATCGTCTTGATTGCGAAGTTGCTGCGGATATCCCGGATCCCCGGCAGCTTGAGCAGCGTGTCGGTCAGGAACCGCTCATAGCCGCGCAGATCCGGCACCACCACATGCAACAGGAAATCCGACTCGCCCGACACCAGAAAGGCGCTGACCACCTCGGGCAGGGCCAGCACGGCCAGGCGGAAGTTCTCCGCTTCGACCTCATGGTGCCGCTCGACCTTCACCCCCACGAACACCGTCAACCCCAGGCCGACCGCCTCGGCTTCGAGGCTGGCATGGTAGCCGCGGATCACCCCGGCTTCTTCCAGCAGCCTCACCCGTCGCAGGCACGGCGAAGCCGACAGCCCGATCTCTTCAGCCAGTTGCACGTTGGTGAGGCGCCCGTCGCGCTGCAGTGCGCCAAGGATGCGTTGGTCGTAACCGTCCAGCTTGGGGTAGGTTGGGTCGTGGTTTGGCATAAGTGGCCTGTGGCTAGGTATCGAATTGGTACATCCTGCCAATAATAGCCCCGTTGCGGGCGCATAACGCAAGCACCTGCCTCGACCTTCCGGCATAGAATTTTCACTCTGTTGCCCCAGCCTGAGGTCGTTGAAATGGACGAAAAACTGCTCTACCTGACTGCCCTGACGATGATCTACCTGATGCCGGGCCCGGACATGATCCTGCTGCTGCAGACCGGTGCGCGCCAGGGGCGGCGGGCGGCGCTGGCGACCGTGCTGGGGCTGGCGGTTGCCCGGGCGTGCCACGTGACCCTGGCCGCCGTCGGGCTGGCGACGCTGTTCAAGGTACTGCCCTGGACGTTCGAAGTGGTCAAGTACACCGGGGCGGCCTATCTGCTGTGGCTGGGGGTGAAGATGTTCAGGCCCGTGGCGGGTGCAGTGCAGGGCCCGGGGGGTGCAGCGGTACGGGGCACGTGGAGGGCGGCGATAGCGCAGGGCTTTCTGACCAACCTGCTCAACCCCAAGGCCTTGCTGTTCTGCTCGGTGCTGTTGCCGCAGTTCATCCACCCCGCACAGGGGGCGGTGGGTGAGCAGTTCGCGCTGCTGGGGCTGGTGCTGGTGGTGATGGGGATGATGTTCGATGGGGTGTATGCACTGGCCGGCGGGTGGGTCGGGCGCCAACTGGAGCAGCGCGCGCTGGCGCAGAAGGTTCAGCAGTGGGTGTTTGGTGGGCTGCTGGTGGGGTTTGCGGTTCGGTTGGTCTGGGTGCAGCAGGGGTGAGGGGCGGGCGGTTGGGGCGGGCCCGGCAGGCGCCAGTCGATGAAGTTGTGGCGCTCTTCAAATCGAGCGCCGCGCAGGCGGCGCACGACCCTGAGGGCGCTGGATAGCCCAGGCCCTGCATCTCTCTTCATGAAGCTTTGGTGACAAAAGTTCGGTAGCAAAGCGCCACCCCCGTCATGGGTATGTGCAGTCACTGCGCAGCCGCACAGGGACGAAGGGAGTGGAGCGATGGGAACCATGGAACGCTACGCAAAAGTCGGAATGCAGGAACTCGATCAACGCCTGGCGAAGATCGTCGAAGCCGCGCGCAAGCAACCGGTGTCGGTGTACCGCTACGGCGCACCCTGGGTGTGGATCGTGTCCCAGGACGACTGGCAAAGCGCGCTCAAGGAAGTCTCCAGCTGCATCCCGCCAGGCCATTCGCTGGTGATGCTCAAGCCCAGGGTCGAGGAACTGCTGGCCGCCCACGCGCAGGAGCTGGCCGACCTGGCCCGGCGCAACGCGATGAGCATCGCCCCGCACACCCTGATGCACCTGCTGCTGTTGCAGCTGCTGTATTCGGTCCCCAGCGAAAAACAACTCTACGAACAGCTCAACTACAACCTGCTGTTCCGCTGGTTCGTGGGCCTGGAACTCAAGTCGCGGGTGTGGAGCTTCAACCTGTTCAGCCACGACCTCAACGCACTGCTGGCCTGCCAGCAGGCCACGCGCCTGCTGCAGTCGATCGTCAACGAGGTGTGCAACGCGGGCCTGGCGCAGATGCCCGAGTTCAGCCTCAACCTGGCCCAGCTGCACAGCTGGCTGGCCCGCCACGCCGGTCACGGCGGCGCAGACAACCATTCATAAGACACGGCCCTGGGCCAGACGGATTTCCTTGAACGAGGGGGCGGTGTGGAGCATTTGTTTTTCAACGGGTGGCGAGCCGGCGCAGTGATGCTGCTGGCCCTGGGAACCCACCACGCAAGCGCCGAACAGGCCGAGCGTCGCGTCGATATCAACGAGTACGTGGTGCGCGGCAACACCGTGCTCGATGCCCGCGCCATCGAGGAGGCGGTGTACCCCTACCTCGGCCCGCAGAAGACCCTGGTGGATCTGGAAGGCGCCCGCGAGGCCCTGCAGAAACGCTATCAGGCGCTGGGCTATCAGTCGGTGTTCGTCGAGTTGCCCGAGCAGCAGGTCGAAGGCGGCGTGGTGTACCTGCAGGTCAGCGAAACCAGGGTCGGCCGGGTACGAGTGGTCGGCGCCAGGCATTACTCGCCCGTGGAGATCCGCGAGCAGGTGCCGGCCCTGAGCGAGGGCCAGGTGCCGGACTTTGCCAAGGTCCAGGGCGAACTGGCCGCACTCAACCGCGGCCCCGGGCGCCAGGTGATGCCACTGGTGCGCGAAGGCCAGCGCCCCGGCACCCTGGACGTCGACCTGCAGGTCGAAGACAAGCAGCCCTGGCACGCCAGCATCGGCCTGAACAACGACTACAGCGCCGACACCAGAAAGCTGCGCAGCGTGGCCACCGTGGGCTACAACAACCTCTGGCAACTGGGTCACAGCGTGTCGCTGACCTGGTTCACCGCCCCCCAGGACACCGACAACGCGCAGGTGTGGTCCGGTTCATACAGCGCGCCCCTGAACCCGCGCTGGACCCTGCAGGCCAGCGGCTACAAGTCCGACAGCAGCGTGGCCACCGTGGGCGGCAGCAACGTGCTGGGCAAGGGCCATTCCTACGGGCTGTCGGCGATCTACTCACTGGTGCCGGACGGCAACTGGGCCAACTCGTTTTCCGTGGGCATCGACTTCAAGGACTTCGACGAGCAGGTCGAACTGGGCGGCGAGCGCGATACCGTGCCGCTCAAGTACGCACCGATCACCCTGGCCTACAACGGCTTTCGCTATACCGAAGCCTCGCAGCTGGGGCTGGGCCTGAGCCTGGTGGCCGGCACACGCCGGCTGTTCGGCTACGGCAGCGACGACGAGGCCTTCGACTACAAGCGCTACCGCGCCGACTCCAGTTTCGCCGCGCTCAAGGGCGATGCGAACTACACCTTCACGTTTGCCGGCGACTGGCAGAGCGCAACCAAGCTGGGCTTTCAACTGGCCTCCGGGGCCCTGGTGTCCAACGAACAGTTCGCTGCCGGCGGCGCCACCTCGGTGCGCGGCTACCTGGCCGCCGAACGCACCGGCGACGACGGCCTGCTGTTCTCCCAGGAACTGCGCACGCCCTCGCTGGGCCGCTACGTGGGCAGCTACATCAGCGACTGGCGCTTCTATGTGTTCGCCGAAGGCGCGCAGCTGTCGCTGCAGGACCCGCTGCCCGAGCAGGACGACCACTTCAGCCTGGCCAGCGTCGGCCTGGGCACCCGCGCCACCCTCAACGACTGGCTGTCCGGCAGCCTGGACTGGGGCCTGCCGCTCAAGGACGGCGCGAACACCGAGAAAAACCACTCGCGTCTGCACTTCAGCGTACAGGCAACCTTCTGACCCCATCGGCATCGACCCTGGAGACATTCCATGCAACGCCTCATCTTGACCCTGCTCATTTGCCTGGGCTTTGCCCTGCCGGGCAGCGCCAGTGCCTGGTGGCAGGACGACTGGCAGTTCCGCAAGCAGATTTCCGTCGACACCACGCCCCAGGGCGCGGCGCTGACCCAGTCGCTGGGCCGCACGGCACTGCTGGTACGCCTGCACACCGGCAATTTCAGCTTTGACGGGGTCAATGAAAACGGCGCGGACATCCGCTTCGTGGCCAGCGACGACAAGACCGTGCTCAACCACCAGATCGAAAGCTTCGACCCGCTGATGGGCATGGCGCTGATCTGGGTCGACGTGCCGGACGTGCAGGGCGGCCAGCGCCAGGACCTGTGGATGTACTACGGCAACCCCAAGGCGCAGCCGGCCAATGCGCAACCGGCCTTCGATGCCGACTACACCCTGCTGATGCACTTCGACGGCGCCGCACCGCGTGACGCCAGCCCCTACGGCAACCAGGCCCAGGGCAGTGCGGCGAGCATCGAGGGCATCATCGGTCGCGCCATCCAGTTCAACGGCCAGCCGCTGCTGCTGGCACCCAGCCCGTCGCTGCAACTGCCAGCTGGCGCCGCCTTCACCTTCAGCGCCTGGGTACGCCAGGACCAGCTGCTGGGCGATCAGTTGCTGCTGGCCCGCCATGAAGGTGAAAACCGCCTGCTGCTGGGTGTGAGCCAGGGCCTGCCGTTCGTCGAGGTCAACGGCCTGCGCAGCGCTGCCGGCCAGGTGCTCGATGCCGGCCAGTGGCAACACCTGGCGCTGGTGGGCGAGGGCGGTACGCTCAGCCTGCTGGTGGACGGGCGCCAGGTCGCCAGCCTGACCGCGGCGGTGCCGGCGTTCAATTCGACCCTGGCCATCGGCGCCGACCTGCCGCCGGCCGAGGGTCAGCCAGCCGGCGCCTATGTGCCGTTCGTGGGGGCGATGGACGAGCTGCGCCTGTCGCGCATCGCCCGCGCCGTGCCGGTGCTGCAGGCCGACGCGCTGGCCCAGGGCGCCGAGTCGCGCCTGGTGGTGTACGGGGTGGATGAAGAGCAGTCCGGTTTCGGTTTCGGCAGCCTGGGCTTTCTGCTCAAGGCGGTGCCGCTGGACGCCTGGATCATCATCGCGGTGCTGGTGCTGATGATGGTGCAGTCGTGGGTGATCATGCTGCGCAAGAACCGCACCCTCAACCACGTCAGCCAGGCCAACCGGCTGTTTCGCGAGCAGTTCGCCAACATCGGCACGCGCCTTGAGATGTTCGCCGACGACACCGCCCTGGGCGAGCGCCTGACGCACTCGTCGCTGTGGCGCCTGTACCTGGTGGCGGTCAAGGAGATCCGTACCCGCCGCGCCCAGGGCTTCGACACCTCGGCGGTGTCGGCGGCCACCATCGAGGCCATTCGCTGCTCCATGGACGGGGTGCGCACCCGCGAGAACCAGGCGCTGGGCTCGAAGCTGTCGAGCCTGTCCAACGCGATTGCCGGCGGCCCTTACATCGGCCTGCTGGGCACCGTGCTGGGGATCATGGTGGTGTTCCTGGGCACCGCGATGGCCGGTGACGTGAACATCAACGCCATCGCCCCCGGCATGGCCGCGGCGTTGCTGGCCACCGCCATGGGCCTGTTCGTCGCGATCCCCGCGCTGTTTGGCTACAACCGCCTGATCACCCGCAACAAGGAGGTCAGCGCCGACATGCGCGTGTTCGTCGACGAGTTCATCACGCGCCTGGCCGAGCTGCATGGCGAAGGCCAGGCCGGCGAGGCCAGCCACCGGCGTGCTGCCCACGCTGCCCACCCGTCCGTACCGGCCTGAGGAGAGCGCCATGGCAGCCATGAATGCTTCCCACGACGATGACGACGACGCGGCCGTCGACAGCATCAACGTCACCCCGCTGGTGGATGTGCTGATGGTGGTGCTGGTGATGTTCATCCTCACCGCCACCGCGCAGGTGTCGGGCATCCAGATCCAGCTGCCCAAGGCCAGTGCCTCGGTGTCGCTGTCCCAGCCCAAGACCAAGGCGATCTCGGTCAACGATGCCGGGCAGGTGTTTCTCGACGCCTACCCGGTGACCCTGGCCGAACTGGAAGAGCGCCTGCGCAGCGAGAAGGCGCGCAGCCCGGACTTCCCGATCATCGTGCGCGGCGACGCGGCGGTGCAGTACCAGAAGGTGGTCGAGGTGCTCGACCTGTTGCGTCGGCTGGAGCTGGCCCAGGTCGGGCTGGTGACCGGCAAGCCGAACCAGGGTTGAGGATGCCCATGAACCAGAAGTTCGATAGCCGGCGCCTGCTCAAGTGGGGCGTCGTGGCACTGGTGGGCGCGGGCCTGGCCTGGTTGCTGTGGCAGTGGGCCAACGACATGAGCGGGGTGCGCCGCGAGGCACCGAAGATCCCCGCGATCATTCCGCTGCCGCCACCCCCACCGCCGCCGCCCCCCGAGCCCCCCAAGGAACCGGAGCCGCCCGTGGAAGAAAAGATTGTCGAGCCGCAGCCGGTGCCCGAGGCCGAGGAGGTCAAGCCGGCCGAGGAGGCGCCGCCGAGCCCGGCCGATGACATGGCCAACCCGATGCAGATCGACGGCGATGCACAGGCGGGCGGGGACGCTTTCAACATCGGTGCCGGCAAGGGCGGCGGCATGGCCGGCGGCGGTGGCGGGCTGGGTAGCGGCAGCTACGGCCAGTTCCTGGCGTATGCCTTCCAGCGCCTGCTGCGCGACAACCCCGAGCTGCGCAACCTGACCTTCAACCTGCAGGGCGATGTTTGGCTCAGCGAAACCGGCGAGGTGACCCGCGTCGAGCTGGTGCGCTCCAGCGGCGATGCCGCGGTGGACGCCCAGGTGCTGGCCGCGTTGCGCGCCGCCCCGGCCATGACCCAGCGCCCGCCAGCGAGCCTGACCCTGCCGGTGCGCATCGCCTTGCAGGGGCGCCGCGGATGAACCCGGCGCCCGATCCCTACGACGCACGACTTACCAACAGGAGCGGTAAATCCATGATGTGCTCAGTGAACCGATTGACCCTGGCAGTCGGCCTGGTGGTCGCCGCGGCGGTCGGTCCGGCCGTGGCGCAGACCCCGGCGCCGTCGCAGAACGCGACGATCAACCTGATCCGCCTGCTGGTGCAGCAGGGTGTGCTCAAGCAGGACCAGGCCCAGGCCCTGATCGACCAGGCCGAAAGCGAGGCGGTGCAGGCCCGCGCCAGCGTGGCGGCGGTGCCGGCGGCCAATGGCGAGGTGCGCGTGCAGTATGTGCCGGCCATCGTGCGCGACCAGATCCGCGACGAGGTCAAGGCCGAGGTGATGGCCAAGGCCAAGCAGGAGAACTGGGCCGCGCCCAACACCTTCCCCGACTGGGCCTCGCGCATCAGCTTCGATGGCGACGTGCGCCTGCGCGACGAGTCGCGCTACTTCTCGGGCAACAACAGCAACCAGATCATCGATTTCGCCAAGCTCAACGCCGACGGCCCCTACGACGTCAACCCCAACAACGGGCGCAACCTGCCGCCGCTGCTCAATACCCGCGAAGACCGCGAGAACCTGCTGCGCCTGCGCGCGCGCCTGGGCCTGAAGGCGGTGCTGTCGCCGAGCTGGACGGCGGGTATCCGCATCGGCACCGGCAGCGACAACGGCCCGGTGTCCACCACCCAGACCCTGGGCGGCGGCTTCGGCAAGAAGGACCTGTGGCTCGACCAGGGCTACCTGAGCTGGGTGGCGAGCGAGCGCGTGACCCTGACCGGCGGGCGTATCGCCAACCCGTTCATGTCCACCGACATGCTGTATTCCAACGACCTCAACTTCGACGGCGTGGCGGCCCTGTTCAACCAGCCGCTGAGCGACAGCCTGAGCCTGTTCGGGACCCTCGGCGCGTTCCCGGTGGAGTACAGCGCCGACACCGCCAGCAGCAACGGGCTGGACAAGGAAAGCAGCGACAACAAGTGGCTGTACGGCGCGCAGCTGGGCGCCAACTGGCAGATCAACGACAGCAACCGGCTCAAGGGCGCGCTGGCCTACTACCGCTTCGACGACATTGCCGGCGAACGCTCCGGGGCATGCGAGCCGTGGAACGGCGACCCTGGCTGCGACAGTGACGGCAGCCGCCCGACCTTCATGCAGAAGGGCAACACGCTGTTCCTGCTGCGCGACATCACGCCCAACCCGGCCAACCCGGCCGCCACCCCGCAGCCGCAGTTCGTGGGGCTGGCGTCGGAGTTCAACCTGCTGGACCTGAACGCGGTATGGGACACCGAGCTGCCGCACGACTTCAAGCTGCGCAGCCAGGCCAACTACATCCACAACCTGGCCTACGACGAAGGCGAGATGCGCAAGCGTTCGGCCGGCCAGTTGGCCAACAACCTCGACAGCGACGGCAACATCAAGAGCGGTGCCAATGCGTGGATGGTGCAGTTCACCCTGGGCAACGCGCTGGAGCTGAAAAAGCAGGGCGACTGGAACCTGTTCGCCGGCTACAAGCACATCCAGCCCGATGCCTTGCCCGACGGCTTCAACGATTCCTCGTTCCACCTGGGCGGCACCAACGCCAAGGGCTTCATCCTCGGTGCCAACTACGGCCTGGACCAGAACGTGTACGCCACGGCGCGCTGGATGAGTACCGAGGCGGTCTACGGCGCGCCGTTCGATATCGATGTGCTACAACTTGAAGTCAACACGCGCTTCTAGCAGGCGCGCACAGGGAGAAAGAGCATGAACAAGCGAGCCTATCGGGCCTGTTGTTCGTACCTGCTGGTGGCGTTGGGCGTGAGCTGGGCGGGGGTGGCTGCGGCCGAAGGCATGGAAGAGCGCCTGCGCACCCAGCTGCGCAGTACCACCCAGCAGTTGCAGGCGCTGCAGAGCGAACAGGCGCAGGCTTCGGCGGCGCGCCAGAGCGCCGAGCAGCAACGCGATGCGGCCCAGGCCCAGGTGCAGCAACTGACCGCGCAACTGGCCCAGGCCCGTGGCCAGGCCGAGCAGTTGCTGGGCCAGCAGCAGGCCCTGCACGGCCAGACGCAGGCGCTGGTGGCCAGCAGCAACGCGCAACTGGGCAAGTACAAGCAGGCCTACGACGAGCTGCTGGGCATGGCCAAGGCCAAGGAAGCCGAGCGTGCGCGCCTGGCCGCCAGCCTGGCCGAGCGCGAGCAGCAGGTGCTGGCGTGTTCGGCAAAGAATCAGCAGATGTACGGGGTCGCCAAGGGGATTCTTGCGGCCTACGAAAAGATCGATGTGGCGGATGTGATGAAGATGCGCCAACCCTTTGCCGGGGGCGCCCGGGTGAAGTTCGAGGAACTTGCCCAGGCCTACGGCGATCAGCTGTACCAGACCCAGTTCGATGCCGCGCAGGGCGGCAGCAAACCGCAAGTCAATTGACACAAGGAAGCGAAGCCATGAGCGACAACCAACTGATCGAAACCGTCAGCGCCGACTCTCTGACCACCCTGTTGCAGGATGCAGGTTGCCGAGTCAATCGCAGCGAGCAGAATGCCGTGGTGCAACTGCTCAGTGCCAGCCAGGGCGTGGGCTATGCGGTGCGCTTTGGCAACCGTGCCGAGCGCGAGGGCGAGTTCCTCGACTTCACCTACAGCTGCGCCCTGCGCATCCAGGGTGAACTGCCGGCCGGGCTGGCCGAACGCTGGAACGTGTCGCGCCGCTTCGCGCGGCTGTCGGTGCAGGGCGAGTTCCTGGTGATGGAGATGGACGTGATGGTGGCCGACGGCGTCAGCCACAAGCACCTGCTGGGCAGCCTGGTGCTGTGGGACCGCCTGCTGCAGGAGTTCATCGTGTACCTGCGCGACTACAGCCGCAACGTGGCCCAGGTGCAGGACGAGGCGGTGGCCGGGGCTGAAGCGGTGAGCGCTTCGTGACTCGACGTACGCTGTGGGCCGGCGCGGGCGCGCTGGCCGTTCTGGGCGTGGCAGTGGTGTTGGCACTGCGCACGGGGGATGACCCGGTGGCAGCCAGCGCGAAAGCGCCGGCGGTTGCCGCTGTGGCGAGCGATGCGGGGCCGGCGCTGGCGCGCCTGGGCGACCAGCAGGTCAGCGTCGAGGAGCTCAAGGCGCTGTTCGCCAAGCTGCCGGCGCCGGCGCGCGAGGAACTGAGCGGCAATCGCCAGGCCCTGGAGGGCTGGATTCGCTCGCGCCTGGCGGAAAAGGCGCTGTACCAGCAGGCCCAGGCCCAGGGCTGGTCGGAGCGTCCCGATGTGCAGGCGCAGACCCATGCGGTGGTGGAGCAGATCGTGCTGCGCGACTACCTGAACTCGGTCAGCCAGGTACCGGCCGACTACCCCAGCGAGGCTGAACTGCAGGCGGCCTACGAGAACGGCAAGGCCAGCCTGCAACTGCCCACGCGCTATCACCTGAGCCAGATCTTCCTGGCGGTGCCGGACGAGCAGTCGGTGGCACGCGTGCGCAAGCAGGCGCTGGCCCTGAGCAAGCAGGCCCAGGCTGCCAATGCCGACTTTGCCGCGCTGGCCAGGGCCAACTCGCAGGACCGCGAGAGTGCGCAGCGTGGCGGCGACAGTGGTTTGCAGCCGCTGAGCCAGTTGCTGCCGCAGGTGCGCGATGCGGTGCCGCAGCTCAAGGAAGGGGCGGTGAGCGAGCCGTTGCAGAGTGCGGCGGGCTTTCACATCGTCAAGCTCATCGAGGTGCAGCCGCCGCGTGTGGCCAGCCTGGACGAGGTGCGCGACAGCCTGCGTGACCTGTTGCGGGCCCAGCGCCAGGAACAGGTGGCCCGGGCCTACGTGGACGGCATGTTCAACAGCGCGACGCTGAGTATCGATGGCGCTGCGCTCAATCAGGTCATGGACGCCAGCCGCTAGGCGGCGTCGATCAAGGAAGAGCGGGCCCTGGCCGGGGCCCGGCAGGAGGCGAGGATGCCGATGTTCGATATGCCGCACTACGTGCCCGATTATCCGCCGGCCGAGCCGCTGGCCAAGGTGCGGGCCGGGCTGGGCTGGGTGCAGGACGAGCAGATGCTCAGCTGTTTTCTGGCCAGTGCGCGGTGCGGCTGCTTCATGCAGGCTGCGCGCAGCCTCAACCTCAAGTCCACCCTGTTGCGCAAGAAGCTGGCGCAGCTGGAAGCGCGGGTGGGGTATCCATTGTTCGTCAACCGCGGCCATGCCCTGGTGCTCAGCCGCGAGGGGCGCCAGTTGCAGGCGTTGCTGCAGTCGAGCCTGAGCAGCAAGCCACAGGCCATGACCGCGCTGGATGCGCCGGTGCTGGTGCGCCTGGCGGTGGCCGAGCCGATCATGCAGGACATTCTGGCGCGCAACCTGGTGGCCTTCGTGCGCCAGAACGCCGGGATCCGCCTGGACGTCAGCGGCCTGGATGCACAGGGATTGGCGCAGGCCGATGTGGTGCTGTGGCTCGATGACGAGGCGGGCAGCGTGCCGCTGCCGGGGTTTGCCGGCGAGGCGCCGACGCGCCTGGCGCAGCTGGAGTATCACCCGCACATTGCCAAGCGCTATTCGCGCGAGAGCAACCGGCCGGTGTGCCGGGACGACCTGCGCGACTACATGCTGGTGCAGTGGCAGGGCGAGGCCCAGGTGGCGGCGCTGGCGCCGTGGAACCGCCTGTTGAGCGAGCGCGAGGCGGGGGTGACGCGGGTGCCGGGCTACGACCTGTTCAGCCAGTTGATCAAGTGCAGCGCGTGCATCGGCTTGCTGCCGCATTATGCGGCGCAGCTGGACCGTGGCCTGCTGGCATTGCCGGGGTTGCTGGAGGCGCCGATGCGCCGCACGGTGTGGCTGGCGGTGCATGAGCGTGCGGCGCAGGCGGCGTTGGTGCAGGTGCTGGTGACCATGATCCGGGCCGCGTTCGAGGAGCGTCGGGAGTGGTTCTGAAGGGGCGCGGTGCCCTGTAGGCGCCGGCTTTGCCGGCGAACCGGCGCCGCACCTCAGACGATAAAACGCGTGACCAGCGTGGTCAGTTGCGTGGCCAGCTGCGACAGCGCATTGCTGGCGACGCGGGTCTGCTCGGCGCCCGCCGCCGAGCGGCCCGACAATTCACGAATGTTCAGCAGGTTGCGATCCACCTCGCGGGCCACCTGGGCCTGCTCCTCTGCCGCGCTGGCAATCACCAGGTTGCGCTCGTTGATCTGGCCGATGGCCGTGTAGATGCCCTCCAGCACCTGGCCTGACGCCTGGGTGATGCCCAGCGTGGACTGCGCGCGGCCGGTACTGGCCTGCATCGAGTCCACCGCCGCCTGGGTGCCCTGTTGCACGCTGTTGATCATCTGCTCGATTTCCTGGGTCGATTGCTGCGTGCGGTAGGCCAGGGTCCTGACCTCATCGGCCACCACCGCAAACCCGCGCCCGGCCTCGCCGGCACGCGCCGCCTCGATGGCGGCATTGAGCGCCAGCAGGTTGGTCTGCTCCGACACCGAACGGATCACCTCCAGCACCGTGCCGATCTCGCGAATCTGCACAGCCAGCTGTTGCAGGCGCTCGCCGCTGATCGCCACTTCGCGAGCCATGGCCTGGGTGCCGTCGATGTTGTCGGCCACCTGCTGGCGGCTCTGTTCGGCCAAGGCATTGGAGGCACTGGCCGCCTGGGAGGTGGACACCGCATTGCGCGCCACTTCCTCGACCGCCGTGGTCATCTCGGTAACCGCCGTGGCGGCCTGTTCCAGCTCCTGGTCCTGCTGGCGCAGGCTCTGGGTGCTCTGCTCGGTCACGCTGTCCAGGGCCTGGGCGGCGCTGGACAGCTGCGTGGCGCAGGCGGTGATCTGCCCCAGGGTATCGCGCTGGCTGTGCTGCATGCGCTCCAGTTCGGCGAACAGCTGGCCGATCTCGTTGTGGCTGCGTACCGTCACCGGCACGCTCAGGTCGCCCCCGGCAATGCGCTGAAAATGCACGCCGGCCTCGCGCAGCGGGCGCAGCACACGGGCGACGATAAAGGCCCAGCACACGGCGGCCAGCACCAGGGTCAACAGCCCCAGCAGCACGCTCAGCCACTGGGCCGTGGCCAGGCGCTGGTCGGACTCGGCCATGATCTGCCGGCTGCGCTCGGCCAGGGCTGCCACCAGTTGCTGGCGCAGCGCCTGCAGGGCACGCATGGCGTTGCCGGCATCCACGTTGACGGTGAAGTAGTCGTCCAGCGAGCCCTTGAGCGTGGCGGCGCGCTGCCCGGCCACGGCGTTGGCGTAGTCGGCGAAGGTGCGCTGCAGGTCCTGGGCCAGGGCCTTTTGCGCCGGCTCATGGGTGTTGGTGACGAAGGCGTCGACCAGCGCCTGGCTGTCGCCCAGCAGCTTTTGCGACATGGCCAGGCGCGCCTTGGCACTGTCGAGGTGGCCGCCTTGCTGCTCGATAAAGCCCGACGACACGTTGGCACTGGCGCGAATCGCCATCAGCAGCGCGTTGTTGAGGCGGTCGGACTGCTGGGCGGTCTGGTCCAGCTCGTTGATCTGCGCGTCGCTGCCCACCGCCGCCCGCCAGGCGCTGACGGTGGAAAACAGCAGGGTGGCGCTGAACAGCAGCAGCACCCAGAACATTCCGGTGCGGATCTTGAGGTCGGCAAGCATGCGGGCATTACTCCTGGCAGTAAAAAATACCCCCACTCTGTGCGGTGGGTAGGCTGCTATCGGAGGCGCGGCGCATGACTTTAGGGGGCGACGACGGGTTCTGTTCGATTACCGCACAGCCTTTGTTTCAGCGGCCCTCGTGCTGGCGGCGGTAGGCGCCGGGCTGCACGCCGATGGCCTTGCCGAACGCCCGGGTGAAGGCGGCGATGGACTGGTAGCCCACCGCTGCGCAGACCTGCTCGACGGTGTTGTTGGCCTTGAGCAACTGGCAGGCGTGACGCATGCGCAGCGCCAGCAGCACCTGGCCCGGCGACTGGCCGGCCAGCTCGTTGAAACGCTTGAAGAAGGCCGAGCGCGACAGCCCTGTGCAGGCGGCCATGCTTTCCAGCGACCAGGGCTGTTCGGGGTGTTCGATCAACTGCTCCAGCAGCGGGGCGAACGCCGGGTGACGGGCCAGGGCGACCAGGCCGCCAAGGTCCTGGTTGTCGCTCACCTGCTGGCGCAGCACGTACAAGAACAGCAACTGGCTCAGGCGCTCCAGCAGGGTGGAGGAGGGTGCGGGGGTGCGCTGGCATTCCTCCAGGATCAGCTCGAACAGCGCCCGCGCCGCCTGCAGCGACGGGTCGCCGGTGCGCAGGATGATCCAGTCGGCCAGCGACTCGGCCATCAGCGACGACAGCCCCGGCTGGAAGTGAAAGAACCCGCACACCAGCCCCACGCCATCCGCCGCCTGGCTGTCGAGCGCCTGCATCGGGATGCGCGGCTGGCAGCGCGCGGTGTCGCTGTCGGCGCTGTCGGACAGGCGATAGGGCAGGTCGCGCAGCAGGAACACCGCCTCGCCGGCCTCCAGCCGCTGCGGCTCGGGCTGGCCGTCGATGTGCAGCCAGCAGTGGCCCTGCACCACCACATGAAAGCTGGCCCGGGCCAGGCCCTGGGTGCTGGCGTGCCAGCCACCGCAGTAGCGCCCCACATGGAACAGGCTGGCGTCCAGTTCCAGACGCTCTAATAACCAATCGACCAAAACGCTGGAAGAAATCATCTAATGGAAACACTCAGGAGCAAGTAATCGCGACTGTAGAATATGGATCGGTTTTCTTATAACCAACAGACTTGGCGAACACCTTCAGTATGCAGGAGACCACGCCATGTCACGCATCACTCTACACACCGTGCAAAGCGCCCCGGAAGCCGCGCGCCCGTTCCTGGAGAACGCGCAGAAGAATTCCGGCTTCATTCCCAACCTGCTGGGCGTGCTGGCCAACGCGCCGGCCGCGCTGGAAACCTATGTGACGGTTTCGGCGCTCAATGGCAAGGCCGAGCTGAGCCTGGCCGAGCGCGAAGTGGTGCAGCTGATTGCCGCCACCCAGCACGGCTGCGACTTCTGCGTGGCCGGCCATACGGCGGTGGCGCTGAACAAGGCCAAGCTGCCCGAAGAAGTGGTGCAGGCCCTGCGTGCGCGCGGCGAGTTACCATCGCCCAGGCTCGAAACCCTGGCGAAGTTTGCCCGCGAAGTGATTGCCACCCGTGGCAATGTGAGCGATGCCACCTACGCTGAGTTTCGCGAGGCCGGTTACACCGAAGGCCATGCCCTGGAAGTTATCCTGGGGGTGAGCCTGGCCACGTTGTGCAATTTCGCCAACGTGTTTGCGCGCACGCCGCTCAATGACGAGCTGGCCAAGTACCGCTGGCAGGCCGACGCTCAGTGAGCCCCGTGGCGCCAGTGTGTGGCTGGCGCCCTGTTCTAAGGAGGAAAGAACATGCTTGATCCCGTATTGCAGCACTGGCTGGAGGCCAATGCCGAGGCGCTCGACCAGGGCCGGTGCGACCCGCAGCAGGTGCTGGGGCAACTGGCCGCAGCCAAGGTGCTGGGTGTGGGTGTGGACCCGCGTCAGGGCGGCAGCGGCGCCAGTGTGGCCGACGCCGTGGAAACCGTGGCCAGCGTTGCCAGCTATTCGCTGGCCGCCGCCTTCGTGTTCTGGGGCCAGCGGGCCTTTATCGAATACCTGCTGCACAGCCCCAACAGCGCCCTGCGCGAGCGCCTGCTGCCGTCGTTGCTCAGCGGTGAGCTGGCCGGTGCCACCGGGCTCTCCAATGCAATGAAGTTTCTGTCCGGCATCGAGTCGCTGCAGGTCAGCGCCACGGCGCGCGGCGAGCAGGGCTGGTCACTCAACGGGCGCCTGCACTGGGTCACCAACCTGCGCAAGGGCGGCTTCGTGGTGGCGGCCGCCATCGACCGCGCCGAAGGCGGTGCACCGTTCGTGGTGGCGATCCCCGACGGCATCGCGGGGGTGCAGCGCTCCCCCGACCTGCAACTGATGGGCCTGCAGTCGAGCAATACCGCCGCGCTGGATTTCGATCAGGTGGCCCTGGGCCGCGACTGGCTGCTGCATGAGGATGCCCGGCAGTTCCTGCCGGCGGTGCGCCCGGCGTTCCTGGGCCTGCAGTGCGGCATGGCCATCGGCCTGGCGCGGCGCGCCTTGCAGGAAGCGCAGGGGCACCTGCAGGGGGTGCGTTCGGTGCTGGCTGAAACCCTCGAGGCGCAGCGCGAGCTGCTGGCCGATGTGGTGAGCGAGCTCAAGGCCGGCCTGCTCGACGGGCGCTTCCTGGGCAACCCGGCGTCGCTGTTCAAGGTGCGCATCAGCCTGGCCGAGATTGTTGGCGAGGCGCTGCAACTGGAGCTGCAGGCCAGCGGCGGCAAGGCCTACCTGAGCGAGTACGGCGCAGGCTTTGCGCGGCGCTGGCGCGAGTCGGCGTTCGTGCCGATCGTGACCCCGAGCCTGGTGCAACTGCGCGCCGAGCTGCAACGCCAGGCACGCGCAGCATGAGCAAGGTGGTACTGCAGGCCCGCGGTATCAGCCTGGGCTACGCCCGCGAACAGGGCTGGCAAACCCTGCTCGAAGGCTTCGACCTGGACCTGGCGCCGGGCGAAGTGGTGTCGATCCTGGGCCCCAGCGGGGTGGGCAAGTCCAGCCTGCTGCGGGTACTGGCCGGCTTGCAGGCGGCGCGCGATGGTCGCGTGAGCCTGCTCGGCGAGCCGCTGGACGGCCCGCATCCACGGGTGGCGGTGGCGTTCCAGGACCCCAGCCTGCTGCCCTGGCTGAGCCTGGAAAGCAACGTCGCCTTCGGCCTGGATTTCGCTCGCCAGCCGCGTTTGGCCAAGGCCGAGCGCGAGGCGCGCATCGACCATGCGATCGCCGCCGTGGGCCTGCAGCATGCACGCCAGCATTACCCGGCGCAGTTGTCCGGCGGCATGGCCCAGCGCACCGCGCTGGCGCGCTGCCTGGCGCGCCAGCCCCATGTACTGCTGCTGGACGAGCCCTTTGGCGCGCTGGACGAAGTGACCCGCGCCGACATGCAGCAACTGCTGCTGAGCGTGATCGCCGAACACGGCACCGCTGCGGTGCTGATCACCCACGATATCGACGAGGCCCTGCTGTTGTCCGACCGCATCCTGCTACTGGGCGACCACCCGGCGCGGACCCTCGGCCAATGGCCCATCGACCTGGCGCACCCGCGTGAGCAGCAGGTCGAGGCACTGGGCGCGTTGCGCATCGAGATTCTCAAGACCCTTCGGCGGGCGAGCCGCACCCACACTTCCCCAACCGATTCTTTGCCTACGCCGTCGGAGACTGCCCATGTGCCTGGACGACTTCACCCACACTCGTCGTGATTTTCTCAAACTCAGCGCGGTGCTCAGTGCCGCCGGTGCGATGCCGCTGCTGAGCAGCCTGCAGGCGCGTGCCGCCGCCGAGCCGGATGCGCCGGTGCGCATCGGCTACCTGCCGATCACTGACGCCACGCCGCTGCTGGTGGCGCACAACAACGGCCTGTTCGAGGCCGAGGGCATCAAGGCCGAGCGCCCGGTGCTGCTGCGCAGCTGGGCGCAGGTGATCGAGGCGTTCATTTCCGGGCAGGTCAACGTGATCCACCTGCTGTCGCCGATGACCGTATGGGCGCGTTACGGCAGCAAGGTGCCGGCCAAGGTGGTGGCCTGGAATCACGTGGGCGGCTCGGGCCTGACCGTGGCCCCGGACATCACCGAGGTGAAGCAGCTGGGCGGCAAGACGGTGGCGATCCCGTTCTGGTACTCCATTCATAACGTGGTGGTGCAGCAACTGTTCCGTGATAACGGCTTGCAGCCGGTGTCGCAGGCGGCGACGGCTGCGGTGGCGGCCAACGAGGTCAACCTGGTGGTACTGCCGCCTTCGGACATGCCGCCGGCGTTGGCCAGCAAGCGCATTGCCGGCTACATCGTCGCCGAGCCGTTCAATGCCCTGGCCGAGGAACTCAAGGTCGGGCGCGTGCAGCGCTTTACCGGGGACGTGTGGCGCAACCATGCATGCTGCGTGGTGTTCATGCACGAGCACGACCTGAACAACCGCCCCGAGTGGTCGCAGAAGGTGGTCAACGCCATCGTCAAGGCCCAGCTGTGGACCCGCGACCACCGCGCCGAGGCGGCGCAGATTCTGTCCAAGAGCGGTGCCAACCGCTACACCCCGCATGCCCCCGAGGTGCTGGGCCGGGTGCTCACGCCGGCTGCCGACAGCCGCGAACAGTATGTGCAGAGCGGGGCGATCCGGCATGCGCAGTGGGACGAGCAGCGCATCGACTTCCAGCCGTACCCGTTCCCCAGCTACACCGAGGAACTGGTGCGCCGCCTCAAGGACACCCTGATCGAAGGCGACAAGGGCTTCCTGGCCGCACTGGACCCGCAACAGACCGCCCGCGACCTGGTGGATGACCGCTTCGTGCGCAACGCCATCGGTGCCGTCGGCGGGCTCAAGGCCTTCGGCTTGCCCGACAGCTTCGAGCGCAGCGAGGAGTTCGCGGTCTGATGGTCAAGCCAGTCAAACACGCGGCCCTGGGTATCGCCGGGCTGCTGGTGCTGTTGTTGCTGTGGTGGGGTGGGATCGTGCTGTTCGGCGGTGACGGGCTGGCCTTGCGGTTTGCGCCGCAGGCCACCTTTGCCAGCCTGCTGGAGCTTTTGGGGCATGCCGAGCTGTACGAGCATGTGGCGGTGAGCCTCAAGCGCATTCTGGTGGGGTTGGTGCTGGCGTTGCTGGTGGGCGTGCCGCTGGGTTTGCTGGTGGGCAGCTACCGGCGCCTGGACGCGGCGACCACCCCGGCGTTCCAGTTCCTGCGCATGATCTCGCCGCTGTCGTGGATGCCGGTGGTGGTGATGCTGATGGGGGTGGGTGATGCGCCGATCTACTTCCTGCTGGCGTTTGCCGCGTTGTGGCCGATCTTGCTCAACACGGCGGCGGGTGTGCGTCAGCTCGACCCGCGCTGGTTGCAGTTGAGCCGCAGCCTGAGCGCCACGCGCTGGGAGACCTTGCGCAAGGTGATCCTGCCGGGGGTGGTGGGGCATGTGCTGACCGGCGTGCGGCTGGCCATCGGCATATTGTGGATCGTGCTGGTGCCGTGCGAGATGCTCGGGGTGAGTGCGGGGCTGGGGTATTTCATTCTGGATACCCGCGACCGGCTGGCGTACTCGGAGCTGATGGCGATGGTGCTGGTGATCGGGGTGCTGGGCTTCATGCTGGATGCACTGGCGCGAGGGCTGCATCGGCGCTGGGTGCATGGGTGAGGGGCTGACCCCTTCGCCGGCAAGGCCGGCTCCTGCATTGGCTCCAGGTCGTGGGGGCAGCCCAGCACCTTACACCGAACACGCCCGCCGATACTCCCCCGGCGTCACGCCATACGCCTGCTTGAATTGCCGGTTCAGATGACTCTGGTCCGAATACCCCAGCGCAAACGCAACGTTGAACGGCAGGCAATCAGCCTTGAGCAATTCCCGCGCACGGCTCAGCCGGCGCTGCTTGAGCCAGGCATGCGGCGGCAGGCCGGTAGCCTGGCGAAACACCCGGGCAAAATGAAACGGCGACAACCCCACCGCAACCGCCAACTCCTCCAGCGACGGCGGGTAGGCCAGCCGGCTTTCCATCAGCTCCTTGGCCCTGGCCACCGACTGCGGCTCCTGCCCCGGTGCCCGCGCCTCGCGCGCCCCGGCATGACGCTGCACCAGCAGCAACACCGCCTCGCGCCACGCGGTCTGCTGCTCCAGCGCACTGGCGCCATGCTCGGCCAGGCTGTGCAAGCCACTGAAGGCACGCGCCAGCTGCGGGTCGTGCAGCACGCTGGCCTTGAAGATGGGCAGGCCGCCGCGCTTGAGCTCCAGCTCGTCCAGCACCGAGGTGATGCGCTCCTGCTCGGGGTAGTAGCCACGGTAGCGCCAGCCATGGGCATGCGCCTTGGCACCGGTGTGCAGCTCGTCCGGGTTGATCAGCACCATGCTGCCCTCGGGCGCCAGGTGCTCGCTGCCACGGTGCCAGAAGCGCTGTGCACCGGACTCGATGATGGTGATCACGTAGCCTTCGTGCACATGCGGGGCGAAGCGCTGCTGCACGTAGCGCGCATGCAGCATCTCGATGTCGCCCAGTGCCTGGGCCTGCCACAGGCGGGTCTGTTCACGCAGCACGGTTTTCATGGGGCGCCGTTCAACCACCAGCGCAGCACGAAGAACAACCCCATGCTCAGCAACATGCTCAGCAGCACGCTGCGGGTCCACAGCACCAGCACGACGGCCACGACCGCGCCCAGCAGGTAGGGGTTGGCCAGGCTCAGGTCGAGCTGGTGGTCAGGCATGAACACGATCGGCCCGCAGATGGCTGTGAGCATGCCCGGCACGGCAAACCCCAGGAACTGCCGCGCATTGGAACTCAGGCGCAACGGCAGGCGGGGTTCGAGAAAGGCGTAGCGGTTGAGAAACACCAGCAGGCCCATGGCAACGATCAGCAGCATGATCATGTGCGTGCTCCGGTCAGTTTCTGGCAGATGAAGCCTGCGCTCATGCCCAGCAGCCCGGCCAGCACCAGCGCGGTTTCCCAGTGCCAGTAGCTGAACAGCACCGAGCTGAACAGGGCCACGGCCACGCACACCACGGTGGCCAGGTTGCGTACCAGCGGCGCGATCAGCGCCACGAAGGTGGCGACGATGGAGAAGTCCAGGCCCAGCTGGTCCAGGTGCGGGATGTTGCGCCCCAGCACGATGCCGGCCAGGGTGAACAGGTTCCAGGCAATGTAGAAGGTCAGACCCACGCCCAGCGCGTACCAGCGGTTGAACTGCTGGCGGTCGTACTGGCTGGTGAGGGCGAAGAATTCGTCGGTCAGCAGAAAGCCCAGGCCCAGCCGCCAGCGCAGCGGCAGGTCGGCGATCACCGGGCGCATCGACAGGCCGTACAGCAGGTGCTGGGAGGTCAGCAGCAGGGTGGTGAGCAGGATCGAGAACAGGTTGGCGCCGCCCTTGAGCATGCCGATGGCCACCAGTTGCGCGGCGCCGGCGAACACGATGGCCGACAGGCCCTGGCCTTCGAGCGGGGTGAGGTTGGCCTCGATGGCCATGGAACCGGCCAGCAGCCCCCAGGGGGCCACCGCCAGCGACAGCGGCAGGCAGGCGATCGAGCCTTGGATGTAGGCAGTGCGGGCAACGGCAGAACGGGACATGACAACACACGCTTGGGGTCGGTTGCACAGGATGCCAGAGCCGTGGGCGCTTGCCTTGTACGATCTTGCGGTGCCCGCGTACTTCAGCGCTGGCTGGTGAGGCGTCGCTGCGCCGGCAGGCAGCCATTGATGTCGACGGCCTTCTGGTAGTAGGTAAGGCGCTGACCCGGGTCGATGGTGCCCAGCAGGCGGTAGACCTCGGCCTGGAAGTCACGCTGGCGCCCCCACTGCATGTTCAGCCCCTGGGGCTGCTGGCGATTGCATTCCAGGCGCACCGCCGGCTGCGGGTAATAGGGGGCGTACAGGGTGTTGTTCAGCGGTATGCGTTCCAGCGCCTGGCGGTAGTCGGCGCTGTCGCTGAAGGCCGGGCACCAGGTGGTGATGCCCAGGGCGGCCGGGGCGAAGCCCTGGCGAATGCTGGCTTCGAGCAGCGGGCAGGTGGACCTGGCGATGTCGTTTTGCGGCAGGTAGGTGATGTAGAACAGCGCCAGGCGGTACTGCGCCACCGGGTGGTCGAGTTCGGCCGCCTTGCGCAGCAGCGCCACCGCCGGTTCCAGGATGCGCCCCAGCGCCTCGACCTCGCCGATCAGCTCCTGGTCGCCAGGCTCGGGGGTCAGTGGCAGGGCACGGCTGCGGGCATCGGCCTGCTCCAGAAACGGCAGGGCCTGGCGGTATAGCAGGTCGGCGTGGGGGTCGATGCGCACCTCATCGGCCAGGGCCAGGGCGGGCAGCAGACAGAGCAGGCTGATGTAGCGACAGGCAGAAAACACGTTAACGTTCCATCCGCGAAAAAAGGGCAGCGCTGGTCATGTCGGTATCCGGCTATCCATGGTTGGGTGGGGCTCCTGGGTCGGCATTCTAGCGGTTGGCGGCACCGGGGCAAACAGCCGTTGCTCCATGAAGTCGATGAATACCCGCAGCTTGGGCGACATCTGTCGCCCCGATGGCCACAACAGGTACAGACAACCGCCGTGGTCCAGGTGTTCATCCAGTACCGTCACCAGTTCGCCGCGTTCCAGTTGCTGGGTGATGGTGAAGTCCGGCAGGCAGGCGATACCGTGGCCGCGCATGGCAAAGCAGATGCGTGTTTCCAGGTGGTTGCACACCATCGACACCGGCACCTCGTGGTCGGCGCCGTTGTCGGCGCGGCGCAGTGGCCAGCGCTGGAGTTTGCCGGTGGTCAGGAAGCGGTAGTGCAGCCCGGCGTGACGGGCCAGATCGCGGGGATGGCGCGGTGTGCCGTGCTCGGCGAAGTAGGCCGGCGAGCCCACCAGCACATGCCGGAAGTCGCCCAGGCGGCGGGCATTGAGACGCGAATCGGAGGGTTCGCCGGCCCGCAGTACCACGTCGAAACCTTCGCCGACGATATCCACCATGCGGTCGCTGAAGTCCAGGTCCAGTTCGATCTGTGGGTACTGCCCGATGAAGTCGCTGAGCAGCGGCACGATCATGCTGCTGACCTGGGGCAGGCTCACCCGCAGCTTGCCGCGCGGGGCCTGGCTGGCCTGGGACAGCTCGGCTTCGGTGGCTTCGATTTCGGCCAGGATGCGCCGGCTGCGCTCCAGAAACAGCGCGCCCTCGGCAGTGAGGGTGATGCTGCGGGTGCTGCGGTGGAACAGGCGTACCGCCAGCCGGCTCTCCAGCCGTGCCACGCGCTTGCCCACCGCCGAGGCGCTGACCCCCAGGGCCTTGCCGGCGGCCACGAAACTGCGGGTTTCGGCCACTTTCACAAACACCACGAAGCCGCTGAGGCTGTCCATGGTCGTTCTCCGATTGCGGACAGGTGTGTCCGGATTGTGCGGAATTCTACCCGTCTTTTTCCGCAGTGGCGGGAAGGATTACCGTGCAGTCACTTTTTTATTTCAGGAGTTTGCACCATGTCCCAGAGCAGTTGCCCGGCCCAGGCCGCAGCAGGGGTGGAGGCCGAACCGGCGTTCCCGTTGTCCGGCCTGCTGGCGTTGTCGATGGCCGGCTTTATCGCGATTCTCACCGAGACCCTGCCGGCCGGCCTGCTGGGGCACATCGCCAGCGGCCTGCAGGTCAGCGAGGCGATGGCCGGGCAACTGGTCACGGCCTATGCGCTGGGCTCGCTGCTGGCGGCGATCCCGCTGGTGACCCTGACCCAGGGCTGGCGCCGACGCAGGGTGCTGATGCTGGCGGTGCTCGGCTTCGGGGTGTTCAACACGGTGACGGCGGTGTCCGAGCACTACACCCTGACCCTGGCGGCGCGCTTCATGTGCGGGGTGGCGGCCGGCCTGGCGTGGGGCGTGATCGCCGGGTACGCACGGCGCATGGTCAGCGTGAGCCAGCAGGGCCGGGCGATGGCGGTGGCCATGATCGGCGCGCCCCTGGCGCTGTCGCTGGGGGTGCCGGCGGGCACCTGGCTGGGCGACCTGCTGGGCTGGCGCAGCACCTTCGTGCTGGTGTCGCTGGCGACCCTGGTGCTGATGGGCTGGGTGCTGCTCAGCGTGCCGGACTTCGACGGCCTGCCGGCCGGCAGGCGTGCCGCCATCGGTCAGGTGCTGGCCACCCCCGGGGTGAGCGCGGTGCTGGCGGTGATCTTCACCTGGGTGCTGGCGCACAACGTGCTGTACACCTACATCGTGCCGTTTCTGCAGGCCGGCGGCATGGCCGGCAGCACCGGCCCGGTACTGCTGCTGTTCGGCTGCGCCGCGCTGGTGGGGATTGGCGTGGTGGGCGCGCTGATCGATCGCCACCTGCGCCGGCTGGTGCTGGGCAGCCTGGTCGGTTTCGGCGTGGCGTCGGTGCTGCTGGGCCTGGCTACCGGTGCGCCGCTGCTGGTGTACTTCAGTGTGGCGCTGTGGGGCCTGAGCTTCGGCGGCGCCGGCACCCTGCTGCAGACCGCCAGTGCCGATGCGGCGGGCGAGGGCGCGGACGTGGCGCAGTCGATGATCGTCACCGTGTGGAACCTGGCCATCGCCGTGGCCGGGCTGGTGGGCGGCGTGCTGCTGAGCCACTGGGGCGTGCAGAGTTTCCCGTGGCTGCTGCTGGCGCTGGTGGGGCTGGCGTTGACCCTGACCCTGCGTTCGCACCGGCACGGTTTTCCGCTGGGGCGGCGCAATGCCGGGTAAGCCCGGCACTATCAGGTAGAATCGGCGCATTGACAGGGGTACGAGGTTGCAGCGGTGGAGGTTCAACAGGGCTTTGTCCTGACCCGGCACTGGCGGGATACGCCAGAGGGCACATGCGTGGAGTTCTGGCTGGCGACCGACCAGGGCCCGCGCCAGTTGCGCCTGCCCGTGCAGACGTCGGTGGCGTTCGTCGCCGCCACCCAGCGTGCCCATGTCGAGGCGGTGCTGCGCACCGAACGCGACGTCGAGCTGCGCGAGCTGGCGCTGTGCGACTTCCGCCACCGACCGGTGCTGGGCCTGTACTGCCGCCAGCATCGCCAGCTGATGCAGCTGGAAAAACGCCTGCGCGCCGCGGGCGTCGACCTGCTGGAAGCCGACATCCGCCCGCCCGAGCGCTACCTGATGGAGCGCTTCATCACTGCCCCGGTGACGTTCAGCGGCCGCCCCGATGCCGACGGCCTGCTGCTCGACGCCCAGCTCAAGCCGGCCCCGGACTACCGGCCGAACCTGCGCCTGGTGTCGCTGGACATCGAGACCACCGAGCGCGGCGAGCTGTACTCGATTGCCCTGGAAGGTTGTGGCCAGCGCCAGGTGTACATGCTCGGCCCGGCCAACGGCGACGCCAGTGGCGTGGACTTCGACCTGGAGTACTGCGCCAGCCGTGCCCAGCTGCTGGAGCGCCTGAACGACTGGATGGCCCGGCACGACCCCGACGCGATCATCGGCTGGAACCTGGTGCAGTTCGACCTGCGCGTGCTGCACGCCCATGCCCAGCAGTTGCAGGTGCCGCTGCGCCTGGGGCGCGGCGGCGAGGTGATGGAATGGCGCGAGCACGGCAGCCGCACGCACTTTTTTGCCGCCGCTGCCGGGCGCCTGATCATCGACGGCATCGAGGCGCTGCGGTCGGCGACCTGGAGCTTCCCCTCGTTCAGCCTGGAGAACGTCGCCCAGACCCTGCTCGGCGAAGGCAAGGCCATCGATACGCCGTACCAGCGCATGGACGAAATCAACCGCATGTTCGCCGAGGACAAGCCGGCCCTGGCGCGCTACAACCTCAAGGACTGCGAGCTGGTCACGCGCATCTTCGCCAGGACCGAGCTGCTGACCTTTCTGCTCGAACGCGCCACGGTCACCGGCCTGCCGGCCGACCGCAGCGGCGGTTCGGTGGCGGCGTTCTGTCACCTGTACATACCGCTGATGCACCGCCAGGGCTTCGTCGCCCCAAGCCTGGGCGGGCGCCCGGACGAGGCCAGCCCCGGCGGCTTCGTGATGGATTCGCGCCCCGGCCTGTACGAGTCGGTGCTGGTGCTGGACTACAAGAGCCTGTACCCGTCGATCATCCGCACCTTTCTGATCGACCCCATCGGCCTGGTCGAGGGCCTGCGCGAGCCGGATGACGAACACTCGGTGCCGGGTTTTCGCGGCGCACGCTTCTCGCGCACCCGGCATTGCCTGCCGGCCATCGTCGAGCGCGTGTGGCAGGGCCGCGAGCAGGCCAAGCGCGAACACAATGCGCCGCTGTCGCAGGCGCTGAAGATCATCATGAACGCCTTCTACGGGGTGCTTGGTTCCAGTGGCTGCCGCTTTTTCGACCCGCGCCTGGCGTCGTCGATCACAATGCGCGGGCACGCGATCATGCGCCGCACCCGCGAGCTGATCGAGGCCCAGGGCTACACGGTGATCTACGGCGATACCGACTCGACCTTCGTGTGGCTCAAGCGGGCCCATGACGAGGCGCAGGCCGGGGAGATCGGGCGTGCCCTGGTGCAGCAGGTCAACCAGTGGTGGCGCGAGCACCTGCGCGATGAGTACGGCCTGGACAGTGCGCTGGAGCTGCAGTACGAAACCCACTACAAGCGCTTTCTGATGCCCACCATCCGCGGTGCCGAGGAGGGCAGCAAGAAGCGCTATGCGGGCCTGGTACACCGCGAGGGCGGGCCCGACGAGATGGTCTACAAGGGCCTGGAGGCCGTGCGCACCGACTGGTCGCCGCTGGCCCAGCACTTTCAGCAGGAGCTGTACCAGCGCATTTTCGAGCGCAGGCCGCACCAGGCCTATGTGAAGGACTACGTGCAGCGCACCCTGGCCGGGGAGCTGGACGATCAGCTGGTCTACCGCAAGCGCCTGCGCCGGCCCCTGGACGACTACCAGCGCAACGTGCCGCCGCATGTGCGGGCGGCGCGCATGGCCGACGAGTTCAACGACAGCCAGGGGCGGCCACGCCAGTACCAGAATGGCGGGTGGATCAGCTACGTGATGACCCTGGCCGGGCCCGAGCCTTTGGAAAACCGGCGCAACGGCATCGACTACGAGCATTACCTGACCCGGCAGCTGCAGCCGGTGGCCGATGCGATACTGCCGTTTGTGGGGGATGACTTCAGCACCCTGATCGATCGGCAGATGGGGTTGTTCTGATGGGGCTGTTGCGCCCCTGCACACCACCATTGAGCGAACCTGCAGGAGCCGGCCTGGCCGGCGGAGGGGCCAGTAGCCCGACACATCCCTGACCTTCAGCTATCCTCTGCACATGCACAGCTACCCTTGAAACCGAAAGTTACTTTTGTAAACGTCCACACATGCGGGCAGTCGTTTAGGCTCGCTCGGATCTTTCGCTTTGATCTGTAGTCTTTGGTGCATGGAAACAAGAAGGAGATGCACATGCTTGTTCGGTCACTGACCTTCGCCACCCTGCTGGCAGTCGCCAGCCCGCTGCTCGCCGACGACGCGCCCCTGGCCGTTGACCTGGGCAAGTCCAGACCCCTGATCGTGATTGCCCCCAGCACCGCCGACCCGACCTTGCGCACCCTGAACGAGGCCCTCAAGGACCCGGCGACCAAGAGCAAGTTCGAGGAGCGCAACCTGGTGCTCTACAGCGTGGCGGGCATGGTCGGCAAGCGTGACGACAAGAACCTCGAGCAGCAGACCACCATGGCGCTGATTCGCGAACTCAGCCTGGGCGCGCGCAAGGGCACCCAGGTGGTGCTGGTGGGCAAGGACGGCGAGAAGCACATCATCGAGCATGACGGCACGGTGGAGCCGGAGCAGATCTTCGCGGCGGTCGACCAGTTGCCGGCCAGCGAAAAGGCCATTGTGGCGCCGACGGTCGCAGCGCCCGCCGCCGAGCCTGCGCCAGAGGGCAAGCCGGGCAAGCATGCCAAGCCGGCCAAGCCCGCCAAGCCGGCTGCGCCGCCCAAGCCGCTGGAAGACTGAGACACCCCTTCGCCGGCAAGGCCGGCGCCTACAGGTTCAGCGCTACGCCTGTAGACGTCGGCCTTGCCGGCCAAGCACTTCAGTCGCCCAGCCGCTTCTCCATGAACACCCGCCGAAACCCCGCCTGCTCGGCCCTGTGGGTTTCGCGATAACCCAGCCGCTCATACAGCCCCAGGTTTTCGCTCATCGCTTCATTGGTGTACAGCCGCACCACCTCCAGCCCCAGCTGCCGGGCCCGCGCTTCGGCATGCGCCATCAGTTGTCGCCCCAGCCCGCGGCCCTGAGCGGCCGGGCTTACCGCGACATTGTCGAGCAACAGGCCATCGGCCTGGGCGATCAGCACCAGCACACCGAGCACCTGACCTTGCTCTTCGAACACCTCGACCCGACACTGGGCGATCAGCGCGGCGTAATCCTCCAACATCGGCCCCGGCCTGGCACCGATGCGTGGAATGTACAGCGCATAGGCAGCCTCGATCAGTGCCTGTACAGGTGCAACGTCGTGGGCGGTGGCGGGGCGGATCATCGGCAGGCTCCTGGTGGGTGGCAGCAAGCGCCTACCTTAAATCAAGGCGTTGTCGCAGGGCAGCATTTTGCCGGTGAACAGGCCCTGATGCCTGGCACACAACCCACTGCTGCCTCACTGTTGCCTGGCCAGCAGTACGTTCGCTGTTTATCCATAAAACACATATAAATCAAGTACATGTCTCATTGGCACGCCGCTTGCGGTAGTCCGCTTACCCTGACTCATCGGAACCCCAGCCATGCCTGCCCCTACCGCCTATCTACCCCTTGCCCTGGCCATTGCCGCCACGTTGCACGGCGCCGCTGCGCTTGCCGCCGCACCGCCCGCCGACGCCTTGCCCACCGTCACCGTGACCGCGCAGAAGCGCGAAGAATCGGTACAGGACGTACCCTCGGCGATCTCGGTGGTCAGTGACCGCCAGATCGACCGCAGCGGCGGCGGCTTCAGTGCCGGCAAGGCCCTGCAGAACGTGCCCAACGCCATCGCCCCCGAGTTCGCCGGGCACCAGCGCCCGCGCTGGTACATCCGCGGCATGGGCTCGGGCGACATGGCCTCGACCACCGTGTACCCGGTGGGCATCTATACCGATGACGTGTACATCGACCCGCACGTGGCCACCGGCTTCCCGCTCTACGACATGGAGCGCGTCGAGGTGCTGCGCGGCCCGCAAGGCACGCTGTGGGGCAAGAACACCACCGGTGGCGCGATCAACTTCGTGTCGCGCAAGCCAAGCTTCGAAGACGGCGCCAACGGCTACTTCAAGCTCGACCTGGGCAACTACAATTCGCGCCTGTACGAAGGTGCCTACGGCGATACCCTGGTCAAGGACCGCCTGGCCGCGCGGGTGGCGTTCATCGACCAGAGCAGCGACGGCCAGCTCAAGAACGAGGTCGATGGCCACACTGCCGGCGACATCCACGACCAGGCCCTGCGCCTGCAACTGCTGGCCCAGGTCAACGACGACCTGCAGGCCACCCTGCAGCTGCACGCCCGTGACTACAAGGGGCAAGGTATCGTGGCCCGCGCCTGGGGTGCCGGGCCGGGCGGCAGCACGCTGTTCGGGCCTGCGCCCAAGCCTGCCTCCGACAAGGTCGCCTTCACCGGCAAGGCCGATGACCGCATCGAGCACAACGGCCTGCAACTGGCGCTCAAGTGGGACCTGGGCGAGCTGCAGCTGGACTCGATCACCGCCTTCGACGACGTGCACGAAAAGGCCCAGAGCCCGAACATGAGCATCTACGAGTTCGGCCGTGGCTATAACGACGACCGCTGGAAGCAGGTGTCGCAGGAGCTGCGCCTGTCGTCGGCGAAGAACCAGCCGGTGAGCTGGATCGTCGGCACCCACCTGTTCCACGAACAGCTCGACAGCCACAACAGCAACGCGCTGTTCCCCGAAGCCTACAACCAGGCCTTCGGCGTGGCCGACTTCGGGCGTACCGACATCGACCAGAAGACCGACAGCTTCGCGCTGTTCGGCAGCAGCACCTGGCAGGCCACCGACGACCTGAGCTTCACCGCCGGCCTGCGCTGGACCCGCGAAACCAAGGACATCGACCTGCGCCGGGTGGCCGCGCCGGACGCTGCCAGTGTCGACTTCAGCAACCGCAACGACTGGTGGAAGCATTACAGCGGGCCGCTGGCGACCACGGTGGTGCAGGACGAGAAACGCACCTGGAACAAGCTGACCTACGACTTCACCCCCGAATACCAGCTCAACGACAACGCGCGGGTGTACTTGCGTTATGCCAAGGGCTTTCGTTCCGGCGGCTTCAGCGGCGGGGCGCAGGTGCAGGCCGAGGCCTCGGTGGTGGCGCCGGAGAACGTCGACGCCTACGAACTGGGGGTCAAGAGCGAGTGGTTCGACGAGCGCCTGATCGCCAATGCCAACGTGTTCTACTACGACTATTCGGACATCCAGGTAAACGCGGTGTCGGTGCGCAACGGGCAGGTGGTGTCGCTGCTGACCAACAGCGGCCAGGGCGTGATACGCGGTGCCGAGTTCGAGTTGCAGGCGCTGCCCTTGGCCAACCTGGAACTGCATGGCTCGCTGGGGCTGCTGCATACCGAGTTGCAGGACTTCGAGTCGGGGGGTGTGGACTACTCGGGCAACCGCATTGCACGTTCGCCGTCGCGCACGCTGGCGGTGGGGGGCAGTTATCGCATTGCGCTGGAGAACGGCGACGACATCACCCTGGGCACCGACTGGCGCTACCAGAGCCGGATCTTCTTTCTGCCCACCGCGCAGGCCGACCACAGCGTGTCGCAGGGTGGCTACACACTGGGCAATGCCAGCGCCACGTACCATGTGGGCGGGCAATATGACTTGGACTTCACCGCCTACGTGAACAACCTCACCGACAAGCAGTACAAGACCGACAGCGTGCCGCTGCCGTTCGATGTGGCGTGGGATGCGCGGGGGGATCGCAGGACGTTCGGGGTGAGTGCCACGACGCGGTTCTGAGGTCGCTCTTGCGGGCCTCTTCGCCGGCAAGGCCGGCTCCTACAAGGTTGCGCCGTCTGTAGGAGCCGGCCTTGCCGGCGAAGAGGCCAGCAGGTACACCCGCAATCGCTCGATGCTCTCGCGCCACGCACTGCCCACCGGCCACACCAGGTAGTAAGCATCCCCCGTTGCCACCGCCTGTTCGAACGGCAACGCCAGCCGCCCGGCGCGTACATCGTCGCTCACCAGCGCCAGGTCGCCGATCGACACGCCATGCCCGGCCATGGCCGCCGCAATCCCTTGCTCCAGCGTATCGAACAGCGTGCCGCGCTGCAGGTCGACCTGCTCGAGCAGGCCCGCCCCGCGCAGCCAGCGCTGCCAGTCCCGCCGGTCATTGGACGGGTGCAGCAACGCCACCCTGGCCAGCCGCTGCGCATCCCACACGCCATCCCCCAGCAACCCCGGCGCACAGATCGGGATCAATCGCTCATCGAACAGCCTGCACACCTCGACCTGCCCACCGAACTGCCCATTGCCCAGCAGCACCGCGCAGTCGTAGGGCTCGCTGGCAAAATCCACGCTGTCGACGTCCATCCACACGCTTGCCAGCTGCACGGTGTCGGCCAGGGCGTAACGCTGGATGCAGCCCAGCAGCCAGCGCATGGTCAGGGTGGAGGGCGCCTTCAGGCGCAGGTGGCGCGAAGCGCTGCGAAACGGCTGGCAGGCCTGTTCGATCAGGGCAAAGCCCGCCCCCAGTTGCTCGGCCAGACGCCGCCCGGCATCGGTGAGGCGCAGGCGCGGGCCGTGGCGCTCGAACAGGCGGCAACCGAACTGGGCCTCCAGGGTGCGGATATGGCGGCTGATGGCGCTCTGGGTCAGCGCCAGCTCTTCCCCGGCGCGGGTGAACGAACAGGTACGCGCCGCCACTTCAAAGGCGCGCAGTGCATACAACGGGGGCAGACGTTCAACCATGCCAGGGACAGTCCATGATGAGTATTTGTCGTAGTAGGGCAGAGCATTTTGCGTTTTTCAAGGGCCATGCAGCTGCGCACACTCTGCACCTGACCCGCATTGAAGACAAAGGAGCCTATTTTGAACACCACGCTGCTGTTGGCCTACCTGGGCACTGTACTCATTCTGATCGCTACCCCTGGGCCGGTGGTGGCGCTGGTGGTCGGCACCAGCGGGCGTTCGGGCACCGGGGCGGCCATACGCACGGCGCTGGGGGCCAATGCCGCCTCCCTGGTGCTGGTGGCCGCCGCTGCGCTGATCCTGGCCGGCAGCCTGGCACTCAGCCCGGTGGTTCTCAATGCGGTGGCGCTGGTGGGGTGCGTGTTCATGGCCTGGCTGGGGCTGGGGGCGCTGCGTGCGCCAGCCGTGGAGGATGCGCCGCCGCCCAGGGCAAGTGGCTGGTGGCACGGCTTTGCGGTGGGTATCGCCAACCCCAAGGACATTCTGTTCTTCGTGGCGTTCTTCCCGCAGTTCATCCACGTCACGGCCTCGTTCGGCACCAGCATCGGGGTGCTGGCGGCGTTGTGGCTGGTGGTCGACCTGGGGGTGCTGGCGCTGTACATCGCGCTGATGCGCGGCGCCCTGGCGCAGCGGCACCGGGCGCTGGTGGCCCGGCTGTCGGGGCTGGTGCTGTTGCTGGTGGCGGTGGCCGGCGCTGTGTATTCGGCGCGGGCGCTGCTGGCCGCCTAGAGGGTGACCACGGCCTTGTCGCTGCCCTGGGCCTGTTGCAACAGCAGGCTCAGCTGCGCCACCTGACGCTGCAACTGGTCGCGTTCTTCCTTGAGGCGGCGCAGTTCGTCGCGGCGCACGCTCACGTAAAGGGTCTGGGGTGGGCTCGCTGACATCAAGGTTCCCATTGCACACCTCGCAATTGGTTTGGTACATGGTTTGAGCGTAGACGCTCGATCGGCCGCGATTCTGAATTCTTTTTCCTGTCATGGGAACTTTTTTGTTTATCGCTGTCGTGCCGTTGGTCGATGAAACCAACCCGGGCCTGCCTGGACTAACCTTGAAGGCCTGAGCAGGCTTTCTACACTTTACGGAGCATCGGCACATGCAACTGGGAATCGTGGGGCTGGGCCGCATGGGCGGCAATATTGCAAGGCGCCTGATGCGCAAGGGGCACCACACCGTGGTGCATGACCGCAACGCGCCCGCCATCGATACGCTGGTGGCCGAGGGCGCCACAGGCGCCGCCGACCTGGCCGCACTGGTGCAGCAACTGGACGCGCCGCGCGCGGTCTGGGTGATGCTGCCGGCGGGCGAGGCCACCGAGCAGACCATCGCGCAACTGGCCGACCTGCTGGAAGCGGACGATGTGATCATCGACGGCGGCAATACCTTCTACAAGGACGACATCCGCCGCGCCCAGCACCTGGCCGAGCGCCAGTTGCACTACGTGGACGTCGGCACCTCCGGTGGCGTGTGGGGCCTTGAGCGCGGCTACTGCATGATGATCGGCGGCGAGCAGGCGATTTTCGAACGCCTCGAGCCGCTGTTCGCCACCCTGGCACCGGGTGAGGGCGACATTCCACGTACCCGTGGCCGAACCGGCCCCAGCGAGCGCGCCGAAAAGGGCTATATCCATGCCGGGCCACCCGGCGCCGGGCATTTCGTCAAGATGATCCACAACGGCATCGAGTACGGCCTGATGCAGGCCTATGCCGAGGGCTTCGACATTCTCAAGACCAAGGCCAGCGAGAGCCTGCCGGCCGACCAGCGCTTCGACCTCAACCTGCCCGAAATCGCCGAGGTGTGGCGCCGCGGCAGCGTGGTCACCTCGTGGCTGCTGGACCTGACCGCCGATGCACTGGTGGCCGACCCGCAGCTGGGCAGCTACAGCGGCTCGGTGTCCGACAGCGGCGAAGGGCGCTGGACCATCGATGCGGCGGTGGAGCAGGCGGTGCCGGTACCGGTGTTGTCCAGCGCACTGTTCGCGCGCTTTCGCTCACGCCAGCAGCAGGGCACCTACGGTGACAAGCTGCTGTCGGCGATGCGCTTCGGTTTTGGTGGCCATGTCGAGAAGCCCGAATGAGTGAACATGACGTCGAAGCGGCACCAGCCTGTACCCTGTTCCTGTTTGGCGCCAATGGCGACCTGGTCAAACGCCTGCTGATGCCGGCGCTGTACAACCTGCACCGCGACGGCCTGCTGGACAAAGGCATGCGCATCGTCGGGGTCGACCACAACCCGGCCACCGACGGCGAATTCGCCGAGCGCCTGGAAACCTTCATGCGTGAACGCGACCAGGGCGAGGGCGCCACCCGGTGCCTGGACGACAAGCTGTGGAAGCGCCTGGCCAAGGGCATCGGCTACCTCACCGGCGACTTCATGGAGCCCTCCACCTACCAGGCCATCGCCGAGCGCATCGACAAGGGGCGCACCGGCAACGCGATCTTCTACCTGGCCACCTCGCCGCGTTTTTTCAGCGGCGTGGTGCAGCAACTGGGGGCGGCCGGGCTGCTGGACGAGGCCAACGGCTTTCGTCGGGTGGTGGTGGAGAAGCCCTTCGGTTCGGACCTGGCCAGCGCCGAGGCGCTGAACGCCTGCCTGCTCAAGGTGATGAGCGAAAAGCAGATCTACCGCATCGACCACTACCTGGGCAAGGAGACGGTACAGAACATCCTGGTCAGCCGTTTTTCCAACGGCCTGTTCGAGGCGTTCTGGAACAACCACTACATCGATCACGTGCAGATCACCGCTGCCGAGACGGTGGGCGTGGAAACCCGTGGCGCCTTCTACGACACCACCGGGGCACTGCGCGACATGGTGCCCAACCACCTGTTCCAGCTGCTGGCGATGGTGGCGATGGAGCCGCCCGCCGCCTTTGGCGCGGACGCGGTGCGCAGTGAAAAGGCCAAGGTGATCGGCGCGATTCGCCCGTGGTCCAAGGCCATGGCCCTGAAGAACTCGGTGCGCGGGCAGTACACCGCCGGCAAGCAGGGGCGCAAGAAGCTGGCCGGCTACCGCGAAGAGCCACGGGTCGACCCCGACAGCCAGACCGAAACCTACGTGGCGCTCAAGGTGATGATCGACAACTGGCGCTGGGTGGGCGTGCCGTTCTACCTGCGCACCGGCAAGCGCATGAGCGTGCGTGACACCGAGATCGCCATCTGCTTCAAGCCGGCGCCCTATGCGCAGTTTCGCGACAGCGACGCCGAGCGGCCCAAGCCCAACTACCTGAAGATCCAGATCCAGCCCAACGAGGGCATGTGGTTCGACCTGCAGGCCAAGCGGCCGGGGCCGACCCTGGCCATGGAGAACGTCGAGCTGGGTTTTGCCTACAAGGACTTCTTCAAGATGCAGCCCTCCACGGGCTACGAGACCCTGATCTACGACTGCCTGACGGGCGACCAGACGCTGTTCCAGCGTGCCGACAACATCGAGAACGGTTGGCGTGCGGTGCAGCCGTTCCTGGACGCCTGGGCGCAGGGCGGCGAGGTGCAGCCGTATGCGGCCGGGGAAGACGGGCCGCAGGCGGCCGACGAACTGCTGGCCCGCGATCGGCGGGTCTGGCACAGCATTGGTTGACGGGAGGTTCATGACGGGCGCTATCGAAGACTACGCACTACTGGGCAATTGCCGCAGCGCAGCACTGGTGGGCCGGGACGGCTCGCTGGACTGGCTGTGCTTTCCACGCTTCGACTCGCCGGCCTGCTTTGCCGCGCTGCTGGGCGACGAAGAAAACGGGCGCTGGCAGATCGCGCCGCGCGAAGCACCACTGGAGGTAACCCGCGAGTACCAGCAGGACACCCTGATCCTGCACACCACCTTCGTGACTGCCAGCGGCCGTGCGCGCCTGATCGACTGCATGCCGCTGGACGACGCGCACCACAGCGTGCTGCGCATCGTCGAGGGGCTGGAGGGCGAGGTGGCCTTCGACATGGACCTGGTGATGCGCTTCGACTATGGCAGCAGCGTGCCCTGGGTCGAGAAGCTCGACCCGCTGACCCTGACCGCCGTGGCCGGGCCGGACCGCCTGACCCTGCGCAGCACGGTAAGCACCCACGCACGCGATCACCATACCGGCAGCCGCTTCAGCGTGAAGGCCGGGCAGCGCCACACCTTCAGCCTGAGCCACCAGCCATCGCACCTGCCGTTGCAGCCTGCCTTCGAGCCGGAGCAGGCGCTGCTGGACACCGCGCACAAGTGGCGCGAGTTTGCTGCGCGCTGCCCGCAGGTGGGCGAGCACACGGCGCGGGTCAAGCGCTCGCTGATCACCCTCAAGGCGCTGACCTATGCACCCACCGGCGGCATCGTGGCCGCGGCCACCACCTCGCTGCCGGAGCACCTGGGTGGCGAGCGCAACTGGGATTACCGCTACTGTTGGCTGCGCGATGCCACCATGACCTTGCTGGCGTTCATGAACCTGGGCTACTTCGAGGAGGCCCAGGCCTGGCGCGAATGGCTGCTGCGCTCGGTGGCGGGCAACCCCGAGCAGATGCAGATCATGTACGGCCTGGCCGGCGAGCGCCGGCTGCCGGAGTACGAGCTGCCCTGGCTGGCCGGCTATGCCGGTTCGCAGCCGGTGCGGGTGGGCAATGCCGCGGCGGTGCAGCACCAGCTGGACATCTATGGCGAGGTGGCCGATGCGCTGTGTCAGGCCATGCGCGGCGGCCTGCCGCGCTTGCCGCGCAGTGCGGCGATCGGGCGGGTGATCATGCCGTACCTGGAGACCATCTGGCGCCAACCCGACGAGGGCATCTGGGAGGTGCGCGGGCCGCAGCAGCATTTCACCCACTCCAAGGTGATGGCCTGGGTGGCGTTCGATCGGGCGGCCAGCCTTAGCGAGCCGACCGAGGAGGGCAAGGCCCAGGCTGCGCACTACCGCGAGGTGGCCGCGCAGATCCATCGCCAGGTGTGCGAGCAGGGCGTCGATGCGCAGCTGGGCTGTTTTGTGCAGGCCTATGGCTCGCAGGAGATGGACGCGAGCCTGCTGCAGATTGCCCTGACCGGTTTTCTGCCAGCCGACGACCCGAGGTTTCTGGCAACCCTGGCGCAGATCGAGAAGCGCCTGCTGCATGACGGGCTGGTGCGCCGCTACGACAGCGACAGCGGCTGCGATGGGCTGGCGCCGGGGGAGGGTACGTTTCTGGTGTGCTCGTTCTGGCTGGCGGACGTGTACGTGCTGCTGGGGCGTCAGCAAGAGGCCCAGGCGTTGTTCGAACGCCTGTGCGGGCTGTGCAACGATGTGGGGCTGCTGGCCGAGCAGTACGACCCGCAAGGTGGCCGCATGCTGGGCAATTTCCCGCAGGCCTTCAGCCATATCGGCATCATCAACACGGCGCTGAACCTGCACCGGGCGCAGTGTCCGGTGCGCGACAGGGCCCGCTGCGGGTGACTGCGGCGGCCGCTTCGCCGGCAAGGCCGGCTCCTGCAGTGCAGGAGCAACAGCCCAGCCTTTGGCACAAGCGCCGCCTATGGTCTGCGATATAGTCCAGCCACCCCATCCCGCGTCAGCCCAAGGAGTGCCACGTGACCGACTACACCGCGTTCAAGGTCGAACTGTCGAACAGCATCGCCCACGTCCAGATCAACCGCCCGGAAAAGATCAACGCCATGAATGCCGCGTTCTGGAGCGAGATCGTCGAGATCTTCCAGTGGATCGACGAGACCGACGCGGTGCGCGTGGTGGTGATCAGCGGCGCCGGCAAGCATTTTTCTTCCGGCATCGACCTGATGCTGCTGGCCTCGGTGGCCAACGAAATGGGCAAGGACGTAGGCCGCAACGCGCGCCTGCTGCGGCGCAAGATCCTGCAGATGCAGGCCTCGTTCAACGCCGTGGATACCTGCCGCAAGCCGGTGCTGGCAGCCATCCAGGGCTACTGCCTGGGCGGCGCGATCGACCTGATCGCCGCCTGCGACATGCGCTACGCGGCTGCCGATGCGCAGTTCTCGATCAAGGAAATCGACATGGGCATGGCCGCCGACGTCGGCACCCTGCAGCGCCTGCCACGCATCATCGGCGACGGCATGCTGCGCGAGCTGGCCTACACCGGGCGCACTGTCGGCGCCGACGAGGCGCGCCAGATCGGCCTGGTCAACCGCACCTTCGACGATCAGGCCAGCCTGCTGGACGGGGTCTTTGCGATTGCCGCCGAGATCGCGGGCAAATCCCCGATTGCCGTGGCCGGCACCAAGGAGATGCTCAGCTACATGCGTGATCACCGCATCGACGACGGGCTGGAATACATTGCCACCTGGAACGCTGCCATGTTGCAATCCACCGACCTGCGGGTGGCGATGGCCGCCAGCATGAGCAAACAGAAACCGCAGTTCGACGACTGAGCCCGGTCGCGAACCCTCAAGGAACGCAACATGTCAGCGCGCTGGACCACTGCAGTACTGGACCCCAACACCCCCGGCGGCCTGGCCGTCGCCCACTGTGCCGAGGGCTTTCTGGTGGACGCCAACGGCGCGCTGTTCCCGCGGGACTGGCTCAGGCGCCAGGACCTGGACGTGGTGTGCGAGCACGGCATCGGCCATTTCGACGGCCAGCCGATGTTTCTGCTCGAACTGCGTTCGGCACAGGCGCCGCAGGGCTGCAGCTGGCGGGGCCTGCGCCAGTTCATGCTGGAAGGCGATTCCGATACCTACACCCTCCTTGGTTATGCCGCGCAGATCGCCACCTGGGCCCGCGAGCACCGCTTTTGCGGCAGTTGCGGGCAGGCGATGGTGCAGATCCAGTGGGAGCGCGCGATGTACTGCGCCGGCTGCGAGCTGCGCAGCTACCCGCGCATTTCGCCGAGCATGATCGTGCTGATCACCCGTGGCGACGAGATACTGCTGGCGCGCTCGCCACGCTTCGTGACCGGCGTGTACAGCACCCTGGCCGGGTTTGCCGAGCCGGGCGAGTCGGCCGAGGACTGCCTGGTGCGTGAGGTGCGTGAAGAGGTGGCGCTGGAGGTGAAGAACCTCCAGTACGTGGGCAGCCAGTGCTGGCCGTTCCCGCATTCGATGATGCTGGGCTTTCATGCCGAATACGCCGGCGGCGAGATCGTGATGCAGGCCGACGAGATCGAGGATGCCCAGTGGTTCAGCGTGCATGCGCTGCCGCCGTTGCCGGCGGGCCGCTCGATTGCGCGTTACCTGATCGACCTGTACGTGGCGCGCCGCCTAGGCCTGGCCGAACCAGTGCTGCCACGCTAGGCGCACGGTCAGGGCCAGCACCACGGTGATGAACACCGGGCGGATGAACTTGCTGCCGCCGCTGATGGCGGTGCGTGCGCCGAAGAACGCGCCGACCATCAGCGACGAGCCCATGGCCAGGCCCACCGCCCAGTCTACCTGGCCGGAGAAGATGAACACCGACAGTGCTGCGGCGTTGCTCACGAAGTTCATGCTGCGCGCCACGCCGCTGGCCTTGACCAGGTCGATGGGGTAGAGCAGCAGGGTGCTGACGGTCCAGAATGCGCCGGTGCCCGGGCCGGCCACGCCGTCATAGAAACCCAGGGTCAAGCCCTGGGGCAGTTGCCACTTCTTCTTGATCGGCGCATCGGCGTCCAGCGGCGCCTTTGGCGTGCCGCCGAACAGCAGGTAAACGCCGCAGGCGAACACCACCACCGGGAGCATCTTGTTCAGCCATTCGGCCGGCAGGTAGTGGGCAACGATGGCGCCGATGAAGGCCCCTACCAGGGTACCGACCAGGGCATGTCGCCACTGTGCGGGGTGGAACAGCTTGCGCCGGTAGTAGGTGAAGCCGGCGGTGGCCGAGCCGAAGGTGGAGCTGAGCTTGTTGGTGCCCAGCACCAGGTGCGGCGGCATGCCGGCGGTGAGCAGAGCGGGGGTGGTGAGCAGGCCGCCGCCGCCGGCGATGGCGTCGATGAACCCGGCCACGAAGGCCACGGCGGCAAGAATGGCTAGGGTGGTGAGATCTACGCTGAGTTCGAAGGGCATGGTGTTGGGCTTATTCGACTGGGGCGCAGAACGGTAAAGCTGCGCCTGAGGGGCGCTATGGTAAAGGAGATGGTGCGTGCCTGTCAGGGCCCTATCGCGGGTCAAGCCCGCTCCCACAGAAATAGCGGTGATCCTTGTGGGAGCGGGCTTGACCCGCTATGCGGTATCAGGACAGGAACCCCCCATCCACATTCAACGCCGTACCGGTGGTGTAGCTGGACGCATCGCTGGCCAGGTACAGCACCGCGCCCGCCATCTCCTTCGGATCGGCCACGCGCTTGAGCGGGATCTGCTGCAGCGCCGTGTTCAGGATCGCTTCGTTCTTGACCAGCGCCGAGGCGAACCTGGTGTCGGTCAGCCCCGGCAGCAGCGCATTGCAGCGGATGCCAAAGGGGGCGCATTCCTTGGCGAACACCTTGGTCATGTTGATCACCGCCGCCTTGGTCACCGAGTAGATCCCCTGGAACACCCCCGGCGATACGCCATTGATCGATGCCACGTTGATGATGCTGCCGCCGCCGTTTTCGCGCATCAGCTTGCCGGCCTCGACCGACATGAAGAAGTAGCCGCGGATGTTCACGTCGACGGTCTTCTGGAAGGCGCTCAGGTCGGTGTCCAGCACGTTGCAGAACTGCGGGTTGGTGGCGGCGTTGTTGACCAGGATGTCCAGGCGCCCGAACTGCTCGCGAATGCCGGCGAACACCGCGCCGATCTGTTCCATCTCGCCAATGTGGCAGGCCACCGCCGTGGCCTTGCCGCCGGCGGCGATGATCGCGTCGGCCACGTGCTGACAGCCGTCGAGCTTGCGGCTGGACACGATCACGTGGGCACCCTGCTGGGCCAGCAGGTGGGCTATCGCCTCGCCGATGCCGCGGCTGGCGCCGGACACGAAGGCGATCTTGCCGTCGAGGTCGAACAACTGGGTCTTGGACATGGGGCGGGTTCCTTGTAGTTGTAGGGCGTCAGAGCGTGGATTTGCCGATGACCTGCAGGCTCATGTGCTCCAGCAGCTTGTTCATGTGCACGAACTGGGCGAAGCGCTTGTCCTGGGTCTGGCCATGGAAGAAGCGGTAGTAGATCTGCTGCACGATGCCGGCCAGGCGGAACAGGCCGTAGGTGTAGTAGAAGTCGAAGTTGTCGATCTGCAGCCCGGCACGTTCGGCGTAGTAGTCGACGAACTGGCGCCGGGTGAGCATGCCCGGTGCGTTGCTCGGCTGGCGACGCATCAGCTGCACGGGCGCAGGGTCGCCGGCTTCGATCCAGTAGGCCAGGGTATTGCCCAGGTCCATCAGCGGGTCGCCGAGGGTGGTCATTTCCCAGTCCAGCACGCCGATGATGCGCATGGGGTTGTCGGCGTCGAGGATCACGTTGTCGAAGCGGTAGTCGTTGTGCACGATGGCGGGGCGTGGGTGGTCGGCCGGCATCTTCTCGCGCAGCCAGGCGATCACCGCTTCCCAGCGCGGCGCATCCGGGGTCAGGGCCTTTTCATAACGTGCGCTCCAGCCTTCGATCTGGCGCTGCACATAGCCTTCGGGCTTGCCCAGGTCGGCCAGGCCGCAGGCGGTGTAGTCCACCTGGTGCAGCTCGACCAGGCGGTCGATGAAGCTCTTGCACAGGGCTTCGGTGCGCTGGCTGTCCAGGCCCAGTTCGGGGGGCAGGTCCGAGCGCAGGATGATGCCCTTGACCCGGTCCATCACGTAGAACTCGCCGCCGATCAGCGATTCGTCGGTGCAGTGCACGTAGGCCTTGGGGCAATAGGGGAAGCCGCTGTTGAGCTGGTTGAGGATGCGAAACTCGCGGCCCATGTCGTGGGCCGATTTGGCCTTTTGCCCGAACGGCGGGCGGCGCAGCACGAACTCGCGGTCCGGGTAGCTGAGCAGGTAGGTGAGGTTGGACGCGCCACCGGGGAACTGGCTGATCACCGGCGTGCCGCTCAGGCCTGGAATGCTGGCCTTGAGATAAGGGTCGATGAGGGCGGCATCGAGTTCTTCGCCGGGGCGAACCTGGGTCGACTGGTCGGTGAGCGTCATGCTTTTCCCTTATTCTGAAAGTCGCTGATTATTGTTTAATCTAATTCTCGTGGATAAACCGAACAAGTGTTTGACTGTGTTATAGGCCAGCGTGTTGCACCACGATCACCACCCCTGATGCCGGGCGAAAAAAAACCGAAGCACAAGGCTTCGGTTCTGGTCGGCATCAGCGCAAGGCTCAGGCCGGGAACAGCTCGCTGAGTTTCATCGACAGCATCATGTCGCCTTCGACGCGCAGCTTGCCGCCCATGAAGGCCTGCATGCCGTCGGTTTCGCCGCTGACGATGCCCTTGAGGGTTTCGCTGTCCAGCACCAGGGTGCAGTTGGCGTCAGGGTTTTCGCCTTCCTGCAGGTCGCAGGTACCGTCCTTGACGATCAGCGAGAAGTGCTTGTCTTCGTCGGTGATGTTGAAGCCGAACACCAGGTCCAGGCCGGCAGCGGCGGCAGGGTTGAACTTCTCTTGCATGGCTTGAACGGCTTTAGCTACGTCGGTCATGGTGTATTCCTTATTAAGTGATGTAAGCGACCCTGGGGCCGCAACAGGCCGGTGCTCATCGGTAGGTGATGAGCGCCGGCACCCTCAGCAACTGCACGTGGGCCTGGTTGTTGAAGGAAGCCAGCGCCACCTCGCGGCCACGAAACTTCAGCTGGCTGAGCGAGGTGTTGACGATCTGCCAGTTCAGCGCGAACGCCTGGCTGGGGGTAATGCCGGTGATCAGGTGGAGCAGGGCGGTGATGGTGCCGCCGGAGGTGAAGATGGCAATGTTGTCGCCTTGCCCGGCCTCGCGCAGCAGGCGTTGCAGGCCGTCGTGCACCTGCTCGACGAAGCCCTGCCAGCTTTGCAGGCCGTCGACATCGTGCTCGCCGCCGTGCCAGCGCTGCACCAGCAGGGCGAACAGGCGCTGGAACTCGCTGCGGTTGTCGCGGGCATTGCGCAGGATGTGCAGCGCCTCGGGCTCGTCCGGCAGCAGGCCGGGCAGCAGCGCGCGGATGACGGCGTCGGCGTCGAACTCGTTGAAGGCAGGGTCGGTTTCCAGGCTGGGTACCGCGCTGCCGGCAGCCTGCAGGCGGGCCAGGGCCAGGCGGGCGGTGTGCTGCTGGCGGCGCAGGTCGCCGGCCACGCAGCGATCCAGGCGCAGGCCCAGCTGGGCGAGGTGATCGCCCAGTGCTTCGCTCTGGGCAATGCCGGTCGGCGACAACACGTCGTAGTCGTCGGCACCAAAGGAGGCCTGGCCATGTCGAATGAGGTAGATGCTGCCCACGTCGTATGCCTGGAGTGAAGGTTCTGGCGAGGGTAGGTGGCCGATGGCGGCCTGTCAACGAAAAAACATACAAGCGTTTGAAAAGGTCGTTTGAACTGCGTTTCGGGGCGTTGCCCACGCTGGTGGAGGCGTGGCCGCGCCGGTATGCTTGGGCCACGTTTGGCGCCGTACGGGCGCAGACATGTTAAGGAGCTACTGTGGATTTTCTTGCTGAATACGCCAGCTTTCTGGCCAAGACCGCGACCCTGGTGATCGCGCTCCTGGTGGTGTTGTCGGCCATTGCCGGGTTGCGCGGCAAGGGCCGGCGCAAGGCCGGGGGGCAGTTGCATGTGACTCGCCTCAACGATTTCTACAAGGACCTGCGCGAGCGCCTGGAGTCGGGTCTGCTCGACAAGGCCCAGCTCAAGGCCCTGCGCAAGCAGCAGGCCAAGCGCGACAAGCAGCAGAAGAAAAAGCCCGAGGACAAGCCGCGGGTATTCGTGCTGGATTTCGACGGCGACATCAAGGCCTCGGCCACCGAGAGCCTGCGCAATGAAATCACCGCGCTGCTGACCCTCGCCACGCCCAAGGACGAAGTGGTACTGCGCCTTGAAAGCGGTGGCGGCATGGTGCACAGCTATGGCCTGGCCTCCTCGCAGCTGGCGCGTATCCGCCAGGCCGGCGTGCCGCTGACGGTGTGCATCGACAAGGTGGCGGCCAGCGGCGGCTACATGATGGCCTGCATCGGTGACAGGATCGTCAGTGCGCCCTTCGCCATTCTGGGCTCCATCGGGGTGGTGGCGCAGTTGCCCAACGTCAACCGCCTGCTGAAAAAGCACGATGTAGACTTCGAGGTGTTCACGGCGGGTGAGTACAAGCGCACCGTGACCGTGTTTGGCGAAAACACCGAGAAGGGCCGCGAGAAGTTCCAGGAAGACCTGGACGTGACCCATCAGCTGTTCAAGGATTTCGTCTCGCGTTACCGCCCGCAGTTGCACATCGATGAGGTGGCCACCGGCGAGGTCTGGCTGGGTGTGGCGGCATTGAACAAGCAACTGGTGGACGAGCTGCGCACCAGTGACGAATACCTGAGCGAACGCGCTCGCGATTCGAACCTGTATCACCTGCATTTTGCCGAACGCAAGAGCCTGCAGGAGCGCGTTGGCCTGGCTGCCAGCGCCTCCATCGAGAACACCCTGGTGGGCTTGTGGAGCCGCCTGGGCCGCTGGCGCTGAGCAATATGTAGCACTTCACCTGCGTCATGATGGGGTCTGCTTGGGGTTCAATCTACCCCGAGGACCATCATGACCACTCCCACCGATTCCACCGACACCTATGTCACCCCGGGGCCGCACGGCCCCTTCATCCATCAGCGCATGCCTGACTGGCTCAAGCACTCCACCCCTGCAAGTTTCGCGGCCCTGAGCCGGCCCTGGGGCGCCGAACAGCACCAGGGCGCAGGGGATGCGCCGGCGCCCTGGTTCAGCAATGCCCGCGAGGACCAGCGCCAGGCACTGCTCGCCTGCCAGCAGCGCGCCCGCGCCTGCGCCGACGCGTTGGCGCGTACCCTGCGCCCCCTCAAAGGCATCGTCGAGTTCGCCGAACCGCTGCTCAAGGCCAGGCTCAAGCGCGACTTGCAGCGCGACGACGACGTCAACACCCACGAATTCGTGCACGTTACCCACGACACCGAACTGCTGGGTGCGCTGGTGCGCGTGGTGCCCAGGCGCCAGAGCCTGCTGCAGGCGGCGCTGCAGAACTTTGCCCGGGATGCCGAATTCGACGCCGGTACGGCCCTGGCGGCCAAGGGCGCATTTTCCATGACGCTGGTACCTGGCAGCGAGCACGCGCCGCGCTATCGCTACGTTTACAGCAGCAAGCTGGCGGTGGCCCCGCGCGACTTTGCCCGTGTGTGCCATGAGCTGGACCTGGGCAAGCAGTACCAGGACCACCTGGCTGCGGTGTACGAGGCGCCGGCCACCCATGATCGGGTTCGCCGGCAGTCCATCGAGGCCTACAAGGCGCGCCTGCGCGTGCGCACCTGGATTGCGGCGATGAAGGGCGAGATTGGCGAGGCTGCCCGCAGCGCCTTGCTCGGTTGGCTCGATGGCACCGGTGCCGCCCAGTACAACGGCAAGCCGCTGGTGTTCAGCACCCTGGAAATGTTCGGCATTGGCTTGTCCGGTATCTGGGTGGCCAGTGCCGACCGCCTGCTCAGCGAGCAGACCGAGCCTGTGCTGGTGTATGTGCCTGGCGCGCCCCTGTACCCGCTCAAGGAATACCCGAGCATCGAGGCGTTCAAGCGCGACCTGCGCATCAACCTGATTTCGCCCGCCTATCAGCAGGCCATGCGCGGGTGTGTGGCCCGGGCCGATGAAGAGCGCTTCTTCGGGCTGCTGGAAAGCAATCTGTTTCACCTGGTCGATGGCCAGCACGGGCTGCTGGAGCGCCAGCCCAACCTGGAGGCGGACCTGTACCTGCGTGAACACCGGGTGGAAGAAGACCTGTTCGAGTTGCAGCATCGACGCCTGATCGAGAAGGCCAAGGCTGATGCGCGGCACCTGGCCGTGCCCAGTGCCGACGCGGACGAAGCGGCCCGCGAGGCGCGCCTGGCGTACTGGGAAAGCATCGGTCTGAACGTGCTCAACAGCGCCGCCTTCTTCGTACCCGGGCTGGGGGAGGTGATGGCGGTTGTGGCGGCCGGCCAGTTGATCGGGGAGGTGGTCGAGGGCATCGAGGACTGGGAGGTGGGTGATCGCGAGCTGGCCATGGCGCACCTGCAGTCGGTGGCACTGAACATTGCATTCGCCGTGGGCCTGGGGCTTGCCCTCAAGCCGTTGGCCGTCGGGCCGGGCAGCGAGTTGCTGGAAGGCACAGTCCAGATCAGGCTGGCCAACGGGCAGTACCGGCTGTGGAAGCCGCAGCTGGAGCCCTATGCCGCGGATGTCGATCTGTCGGGGGTCGTGCCGGACCTTCAGGGGCGCTACAGCGTGGGCGACAAGACCTACATTCGTGTGCAGGGCCGCGCCTACGAGGTGGTCGGCACCAAAGCGGGCCAGTACCAGGTCCGCCATCCTCGCGATGACGCCTACCAGCCGCCGGTGGTGCACAACGGCGCCGGGGCCTGGCGCCTCGAGGCCGAAGACCCGCAGCAGTGGGAAGGCCTGACGTTGTGGCGGCGCCTGGGCCATCTGGTGGACGGCATGGGTGACGAGGACCTGCTGAACATGGCCGCCATCACCGGCATCGACGAGGCACGCCTGCGCCGCCTGCACAGCAACAACGAGCCTTTGCCGGCATTGCTCGGCGACAGCCTGGTGCGCTGGCAGATGAGCCGCAGGGTAACGGATGTGATTGCGGCCATGCGCGACGGGCAACCACTGGCCACCGAGCTCGATGCCTTGCCCCTGGCCTTGCTAACACGCATGCCGGGTTGGCCGGCCGGCGTGCTGGTACGGGTGATGGAGGACGGGCAGCTGGTCAAGGAGTACGGTACGCCGCTGAGCGCCGACAACCGGACCCTGTCGATCACGCGCCAGGAACTGGTCGACGGTCGCTTCCTGACAACGCTGCTGCAGGGCTTGACCGAACAGGAAGAGAAGGCCCTGTTCGGCCCCTACCTGGCCAGGACCGAGGCTGGTCGCCTGACGCAATTGCGTGAAGCCTATGCCCGTTACGCCAGCGTCAACCGCAGCCAGGTGTTCGACAGCCTCTACCGCGCCGACCCGGTGCAGGAGGTGGCGGGCATGGCGGTGGTACGCAAGCAGTTTGCCGGGCTGGCGTGGCGGCAGGCCAGAGAGCTGGTCGAGAGTGCCAGCGTCAGCGAGCGAGCGCAGCTCACCGCCAACCCGCCGCGGGTGCCGTTGCGCCTGGCCGAACAGGCCCGCTGGCTGGCGGAGCAGGCGCGCGTGGTGCGTGCCCGTGAGGGCCTCTACCTGGGCTACACCGATCGCCTGGACTGCCTGAAGGTTGCCATGGACCAGTTGCAGGCCTTGCCGGGTTGGTCTGGCGATGTGCTGTTGCAGGTACGTGAGGGCAGCCCGTGGGGCGATGAGCTCAAGGCGGTCGGGCGCAGCACGGCCACCGGCACCAAGCGTATTCTCGCGCGGCTGGACGAAGGCTATCAGGCTTATGACAGCGAGCATAACGCGCTGGGCGGGGTGGAGCCGTTGTGCGCCGCCATGCTGCATGCGCTGCCCGACAGCGAGCGCGTGCTGCTGGGCCTGAACATCAACCAGGCCGACGCGTTGCGCCTGATGTTGGCCGAGAATGCCGCCAAGGATACGGCTGCGGTGTGTAGCAGCATCGGCGTGCGTCCGCGCACGCGCTGGTTCAAGCCGCCAATGCGCATGCTCGATGGCCAGATCGGTTATCCGCTCAGTGGCCGGCGCCCGTTCGGCAGGCCGCAGACGCCGATGCAGAGGGTCCGGGCGCTGTACCCCGACCTGGCGGTGGACGAGGTGCAGGCCTTTTTGCAGGAGCTAGGCGAGGGGCTCAGTGAGGAGGAGCTGCTGGTCAAGCTTGAGGGGCGTCGCCAGGAACTGTTCAAGCTGATCGATGAGCTGACCGCCTGGCGCAACGATCAGTCCGTGAGTTTCGCCACCCGTGGCCACCGGGAGGTGGCGGCCGATCGCATCGAGCGTTGCTGGCGGCGCCAGACCAGCCCGGTGGTAACCTTTGAAGGGCGAACCGTCGGCTACACCCTCAACCTGTCGGAGACGCGCCTTGACGGTCTGCCGATTCTGAGTGCCGATTTCAGCCATGTGGCGTCGCTGTTCATGCGCGACATGCAGTTGAGTGAGTTGCCCGAGGCCTTTATCGAGCAGTTTGCCAATACGCGCTGGCTCAACCTTTCCAACAACCTGTTCAGCACCCTGCCTGCCGCGCTGGAAGCCATACCGCGCATCACCCGGCTGACGTTCAGCTACAACAGCCTGGTCATGGATGCTGCTGCCAATGCGGTGCTGGCCAAACTGGTTCGTCTGAGAATCCTCAACCTGGACCACAACCCGTTGATAACCGCGCCCGATGTTTCGACCCTGGTCGACCTGCGCGGGCTCAGGCTGCAGCACACGGGCATCAGTACCTGGCCGACCGGCCTGATGGACCTTGACATGCTCGAAGAGGTCGACCTGCGCGCCAACAACATTCAGGTGGTGCCGCAGGACGTGCTGGCGCCCTCAGCCGAGCGTGTCGATCGGGTGTTGAGGATCAATCGGGTCACCAGCCTGCACGGCAACCCGATCGATGCCGACAGCCAGGTCAGGCTGACGGTCTATCGTCAGCGCACGCGTATCAGCTTTGGCGTGACGCCGAACCTGCGCGTCCATTTTGCGCCCGAGCCGATGGCTGCCGGTGCCACGGCCTGGCTTGCCGGTGCAGATGCGGTGCAGGCGGCCGAACTGCAGGCGATGTGGGATGCGCTCAAGGCCGAACCGGGCACCGGCGAACTGTTCCGGCTGTTCGATGACCTGGGGGAGACGTCCGATTTTCGCGAGACCTACGACGACCTCAAGCAGCGGGTGTGGACGCTGATCAAGGCAGTGAGCGCCAACACGGCGCTGCGCGAGGAGGTACTGCAGACCCTGGACAGCGTGCGCAACTGTGGCGATGCGGTGATCCTGGTGTTCAGCCAGCTTGAGGTGCAGGTGCTGATCAACCAGGCCCTGGCGCTGGGTAGCCAGCTGGGTGCCGAGTGGTCACTGATGAAGCTGGCGCGTGGGCTGTATCGTCTGGAGCAGGTCGAGCTGATTGCCCAACGGGTCATCGATGCACGTGTGCGTGCTGGCACGGTGGTGGACGAGGTCGAAGTGCGGCTGGCTTACCGTACCGCGTTGACCGAGCCGCTCGAACTGCCGGGGCAGCCCAACACCATGCGCTACCGAGCCACTGCCCAGGTCACCGATGCCGATATCAAGGCTGCGCAGAAGGAGATCGAAGAGGGCGAGACGCCGGCAGTGCTCAAGGCTTCGATTGCCCAGCGCGACTTCTGGGTCAGCTACCTGAAGGTGCAGTATGCCGAGCGCTACCAGCGCATCGCCAAGCCGCTGCATGCCCGCATGGAGGCCTTGCAGGCAGATGCCGATGCCGGGCACATCACCGAAGCGGCGTACCTGCGCCAGAGCCACGTACTGCAAGCCAACCTGGCCAAGGAGGAGAAAAAGTTGCTGGAGACGCTGACGGCAGAAATCTGGAACAGCGTGCCTGACCAGGTCACCCGGTTGTAAATTCGACGCCACAAAAAAAGGCCCCGCAAGGGGCCTTTTTCATGGGGCTGTCCCGTCCTGAATAAGGTTTACACCTCCCATCCCGAATTTCCGGAGAGTCAGATGGAGCAAGGTGTAAAGCGCACACAGCGTGATTACTCACTGTCTTTTAAATTGGCGGTGGTTGATCAGATTGAAAAAGGCGAACTGACCTACAAGCAGGCCCAGGTGCGGTATGGCATCCAGGGACGGTCGACGGTTCTGGTATGGTTGCGTAAGCACGGTCGGCAGGATTGGAGCCAGGGGGCCTCGATCCGCGACGAGAGGAGCTGCGCGATGTCTGACCCCAAAACGCTCACTCCAGAGCAGCGGATCAAAGAGCTTGAGCAGCAGCTTGAGCTGATGAGCCAGAAGGCCCAGTTCTTTGAAACGGTCGTTGATGTTCTGAAAAATGACTATGGTGTCTCGGTCGTAAAAAAGCGATCCGGCAAGTCCTCTCGCAAGGTCAAGTCGCAGGACTGAGCATTGCCAGGGCTTGTCAGTTTCTAGGCATCAGTCGACAGGCTTACTACAAGCGCAACCGAGCTGCTGATGGCAAAGAGCGCCAGGCAGATCGGGTGGTTCAGTTTGTTCAGCAAGTCCGGCTGCGCCAGCCCCGTCTGGGTACCCGTAAGCTGCACTATTTGCTGCATTGCCAACCTGACAAACGATTCCAGGTCGGCCGAGATAGACTGTTTCAGGTCTTGGGAGAGCGCCGTTTGCTGGTACTGCCCAAGCGGGCATACCACAAGACAACACAGAGCTTTCATCGCTTCTACCGCCATCCCAACTTAATCAAGCCCGGTCCAAGCCAAGTCGTTCCGACAAGGCCGGAGCACGTCTGGGTTGCCGACATTACTTATCTGCCCGCACGCAACGGCCCGCTGTACCTGAGCCTGGTAACGGACGCGTACTCCAGGAAAATTGTTGGTCACCACGTCCATGAAAGCCTGCATGCCGAGTCAGTAGCGCAAGCCTTCAAGCAGGCCTTACGAAAGCGACGTCGTCGCCAGCCATTAGTCCACCATTCGGATCGAGGCATCCAATATTGCTCGGCGCTATACCAGTCACTGCACCAACGGCACGGCGTTCAGTGCTCCATGACTGATGGGTATGACTGCTACCAGAACGCGCTGGCTGAGCGAATCAACGGAATCCTCAAGATGGAGCTGCTGTTGAGTAGCCCTGAAGATCTGGAGCAAGCGAGGCAGATGGTTGATGAGGCAGTACAGATCTACAACACAGAACGGCCCCATATGGCCCTGAAAAACAAAACGCCCGATGCGGTGCATCGGGCGTTTTGAGGCCTATCGGCCTACCTGAACAGGTGTAAACCTATTTCAGGACTAGACAGGCGGTGTTCAGCGTCGACGGAACAGCGGCTGCGGCTCGTCGGTGGCGGCCTGGTAGGTCACCGAGAAGTCCTGCAGGCTCTGCAGCGCTTCGACCGGGTCCTTGTCGGCCCGCAGGGCGAAGGCGTCGAAACCGCACCGCTTCATGTAGAACAGCTGGTCGCGCAGCACGTCGCCGATTGCACGCAGCTCGCCGGTGAACTTGTAGCGGTCACGCAGCAGGCGCGCATTGGAGTAGTTGCGCCCGTCGGTGAAGGCCGGGAAGTTCAACGCGATGACCTGGAAGCTGGCCACGTCATCGCCGATTTCCTCGGCTTCCTCGTCGGCATCCAGCCACACGCCCAGGCCGCCGTCGCGGGCCTTGAGGGCATGGGCGTGCTCGCGCCACAGGTGCAGCGGCACGATATAGTCGTCGCAGTTGGTCAGTTCGTCCAGGGTGACGTCCTTGGGCAGCAGGTGCCAGGTTTCGTCGACGATCTGGTTGCCCTTAATGATTCGCTGCATAGACGCGCTCCTTGAAAGGGTCGATGCCAATACGTTGGTAGGTGTCGATGAAGCGCTCGTCTTCAGTACGTTTCTCGACGTACACATCGATCAGCTTCTCGATCACGTCCGGCATGTCGTCCTGGGCGAACGAGGGGCCGAGGATCTTGCCCAGGCTGGCGTCGCGGCTGGCGCTGCCACCCAGGGACACCTGGTAGAACTCCTCGCCCTTCTTGTCCACCCCGAGAATGCCGATATGGCCGACGTGGTGGTGGCCGCAGGCGTTCATGCAGCCGGAGATGTTCAGGTCCAGTTCGCCGATGTCGAACAGGTAGTCCAGGTCGTCGAAGCGGCGCTGGATGGATTCGGCGATCGGGATCGACTTGGCGTTGGCCAGCGAGCAGAAGTCGCCGCCCGGGCAGCAGATGATGTCGGTCAGCAGGCCGATGTTCGGCGTGGCGAAGCCGTTTTCACGCAGCTCCAGCCACAGCGCGTGCAGCTGGCGCTGCTCGACGTCGGCCAGGATGATGTTCTGCTCGTGGGAGGTGCGCAACTGGCCGAAGCTGTAGCGTTCGGCAAGGTCGGCCACCGCGTCCAGCTGCTTGTCGGTCAGGTCGCCCGGCGCCACGCCGGTCGGCTTGAGCGACAGGGTAACGGCCACATAGCCCGGCTTCTTGTGCGCCAGGGTATTGCGCGTGCGCCAGCGGGCGAAGCCGGGGTGCTGCTGGTCGAGCTCGGCCAGCTGGCTGTCGAGGTTGTCCAGCGCCAGGTAGTCGGGGTCGACGAAGTGCTTGGCCACGCGATGCACTTCGGCATCGGTCAGGGTGGTGCTGCCGCCGCGCAGGTGCTCCATTTCGGCGTCGACCTTCTGGGCGAACACCTCCGGCGTGAGGGCCTTGACCAGGATCTTGATGCGCGCCTTGTACTTGTTGTCACGGCGACCGTAACGGTTGTACACGCGCAGGATCGCGTCCAGGTAGCTGAGCAGGTCCTGCCAGGGCAGAAATTCGTTGATGAAGGCGCCCACCACCGGGGTACGGCCCAGGCCGCCGCCGACCAGCACGCGAAAGCCCAGTTCGCCGGCCGCGTTGTGCACCGGCTCCAGGCCGATGTCGTGCACTTCGATGGCCGCACGGTCGCTGGCCGAGCCATTGATGGCGATCTTGAACTTGCGCGGCAGGTACGCGAACTCGGGGTGGAAGGTGGTCCACTGACGCACGATTTCACACCATGGGCGCGGGTCGATCACTTCGTCGGCGGCAACGCCGGCGAACTGGTCGGTGGTGACGTTGCGCAGGCAGTTGCCGCTGGTCTGGATCGCGTGCATCTGCACCGTGGCCAGCTCGGCGAGGATCTCGGGGATGTCCTCCAGGGCAGGCCAGTTGTACTGCACGTTCTGCCGGGTACTGATGTGCGCGTAGCCCTTGTCGTAGTCGCGAGCGATTTTGGCCAGCATCCGGGTCTGGCGCGACGTCAGCTGGCCGTAGGGCACGGCTACCCGCAACATCGGGGCAAAACGTTGAATATAGAGGCCATTTTGCAGGCGCAGGGGGCGGAACTCTTCTTCGCTCAGCTCACCGGCCAGGTAGCGTCGGGTCTGGTCTCGGAACTGCTTGACGCGGTCCTCGATGATCCGCTGATCGTACTCGTCGTATACGTACATAGGGGTCCTGTTCTCAGGCTGCTTGCAGCTAATCGCGCGCACGGCCGCGCACTCCGGGGCGGAGCCGAGGCAAGATAGCAGTTTGCGTTTATGCGCAAAAGTGATGTTTTTGCATATGAAAAGAACTATATGGACTAAGTGAGACTGGCTAGCGTTTGGCTGTCACCTGAGCGTTGCCCGTGCCGTCGCGGTTATACTCGGCGCTTTGCGTTGCAGGAGCGTACTCGAATGCTCAAGGCCTTGTGCCTGTCGGTGTGGCTGGGCCTGTCGCTGGTGAGTGGCGCCCAGGCGGCCTCGGTGGTGTTTCTCAATCCGGGCAATGCCGACGAGACCTTCTGGGTCAGTTACTCGCGTTTCATGCAAGGCGCCGCGCAGAACCTGGGCATGTCCCTGCGTGTCGAGTACAGCGGGCGTGATCGCCAGCGTGTGTTGCATCAGGCGCGACAGGCACTTCAGGGGCCGCAGCGGCCGGACTACCTGGTGCTGGTCAACGAGCAGTACGTGGCGCCGGAGATCATCCGCCTGTCGCGCGGCAGCGGGGTCAGGCTGTTTCTGGTCAACAACGGCCTGACGGTCGACCAGGCGCGGCAGGTGCACGAGTATCCGGACCGTTATCCGCCGGTCCTCGGCACCCTGACCGGCAACGACGAGGAGGCCGGCTACCGCATGCTCAAGACGCTGGTCGAGCAGTTGCCGCCCGCTGCCCTAGAGCAGGGCGTGGACCTGCTGGCGTTCTCGGGGTTGAAGCACACCCCGGCGGCGCAGTTGCGTGAGCAGGGCATGCACCGGGCGTTGGCCGAGTTGCCCGGCGTGCACCTGCGCCAGCTGGTGTATGGGGAATGGAGTCGCCAGCGCGCCTATGAGCAGGCGCAGTTGCTGGGTGCGCGTTATCCGCGTACGCAGCTGGTGTGGTCGGCCAATGACGAGATGGCGTTCGGCGCGATGCAGGCATTCGAGGAGGCCGGGCGGGTGCCGGGCCGGGATGTGCTGTTCAGTGCGGTGAACAGTTCGCCGCAGGCCCTGCAGGCGCGAATCGAGGGTCGATTGAGCGTGTTGATGGGCGGGCACTTTTCTCTGGGCGGGTGGGCCATGGTGCTGCTGCACGATGATGCGCAGGGCGTGCCGATCGGTCAGTTGCTCGCCCGGCCGCGGCCGGTGCCGGTGCTTCAGCTGATCGATGCGGTCAAGGCGCGGCGCTGGCTCACGCTTGAACAGCAGGGCGACTATGGGCTGGATTTCAAGGGGTTCAGCGCCGTTGGCAAGGCGCCAGGGTATCGATACCCGTTCCTGAAGGACGCGATGGACTACTAACCGACGAGCTGTACAAAAACCCTGCTTGAGCAAAGGGCATTGCTGGACTTAACTGCATCAGGTGCAGTGCATTCCCATAACCACAACAAGAGGCAATGCAATGGGAAATCCAAGCAAGGCAAGCAAGCCGGACAGCAGTGTCGATGCGTGGGCGATACTCTGCCTGATTGTGCTGGTGGTCGTGACGGCGGTTTACTGGGTCAGTCACCAATAGGCCAAGCCGCAAGAGCGAATCAACCCGCTCTTGCGGACATGCCGGTGCAGCACCAACCTCAAGCCTTCAGCAAGGCCTCCGGTGCCTCGGCAGGCACCGGTCGCCCGATGGCCTGCTCGACCCGGCGCGCCACTACCGGGTCATCGGCAAAGGGTATGAGGCTTGCCTGGTCATCCACCTGGTCGCTATGGCGCCTCAGGCAGGCGCTGGTGATCAGGTAGAAGAACACCAGTCCGGTCACGCAATACAACCCATATGCCCAGCCGTTCATTCGCTGCCCCTTACGCCATCTGCGCGTTGTCCAGTGCCAGTTTCGGGTCTGCCACGCGTACCGTGCGCCAGGTGTTCCAGGCCATCAGCAGCATCCCGCTCAGGAAGCACACGCCACCGACGAAGCGCACGATGAAGCCCGGGTGGCTGGCCACCAGTGCCTCCACGAACGAGTAGGTGAGGGTGCCGTCGTCGTTGATGGCGCGCCACATCAGGCCCTGGGTGATGCCGTTGACCCACATCGAGGCGATGTACAGCACGGTACCGATGGTGGCCAGCCAGAAGTGCAGGTTGATCAGCCCGATGCTGTACATCTTCTCGCGGCCGAACACCTTGGGAATCATGTGGTACAGCGCGCCGAAGGTGATCATCGCCACCCAGCCCAGAGCGCCGGCGTGTACGTGGCCGATGGTCCAGTCGGTGTAGTGCGACAGGGCGTTGACGGTCTTGATCGCCATCATCGGCCCTTCGAAGGTCGACATGCCGTAGAACGCCAGCGACAGCACCAGGAAACGCAGGATCGGGTCGCTGCGCAGCTTATGCCAGGCGCCCGAGAGGGTCATCATGCCGTTGATCATGCCGCCCCAGCTCGGGGCCAGCAGGATGATCGACATCGCCATGCCCAGCGACTGCGCCCAGTCGGGCAGGGCGGTGTAGTGCAGGTGGTGCGGGCCTGCCCAGATGTACAGGGTGATCAGCGCCCAGAAGTGCACGATCGACAGGCGGTAGGAATACACCGGCTTGCCGACCTGCTTGGGCACGAAGTAGTACATCATCCCCAGGAAGCCGGTGGTCAGGAAGAAGCCCACCGCGTTGTGGCCGTACCACCACTGCACCATCGCATCGGTGGCCCCCGCGTACACCGGGTAGGACTTGAACCAGCTGACCGGAATCGACAGGTGGTTGACCACGTGCAGCATCGCGATGACCACGATGAAGGCCCCGAAGAACCAGTTGCCGACATAGATGTGCGTGCCCTTGCGGCGCAGCAGGGTGCCGAAGAACACCACGCCATAGGCCACCCACACGATCGCCATCCACACCGCGCCGGTGAATTCGATCTCGGCGTATTCCTTGGTGGTGGTAAGGCCCAGGGGCAGGCTCAGCAGCATGATCACGATGGTCGCCTGCCAGCCCCAGAAGGTGAAGGCGGTCAGCCAGTCGCTGTAAAGGCGTACCTGGCAGGTGCGCTGCACCGCGTAGTAGCTGGCGGCAAATTGCGCGCTGCCGGCGAAACCGAAGATCACCAGGCTGGTGTGCAGGGGGCGCAGGCGGCCGAAGGTGGTCCAGGGCAGGTCCAGGTTGAGCTCCGGCCAGACCAGTTGCGAGGCGATCCATACGCCCATGGCCATGCCGACGATGCCCCACACCACCGTCATGACCACGAACTGCCGGACCACCTTGTAGTTGTAGGCCTGTGCCTGTTGATGAGTACTCATGGCTGTTTATCCGCGTTTCCTTCCTAGCCCACCCCCCGACGGGACGAGCACAGGCGCTGACTCTAGAAAGCCTGCCGCAGACAAAACAGACTCAGAAACAGGCCTTATATACGGATCAGATAAAAGCCCTGTATTCATTGGGCAAAAGCGCTACTGATCTGTAACAGGTGCGACATTTGAACGCTGTTATGCGGCCTAAATCGCAGTCAACGGGGTGACCATCGGCCGCAGCCAGGGTTCATTGGAATTATCTTGACATCACCGCGAAACGCAGTAGAGAATTTCACAAACTTTGCGCGCAAAGTTTTGCAGGCAGGGGCTTTCTGTCGTTGTTGCAGGCGTTGCGCGATCCGATACGACACTTAACGCGCCAGGGCTAACGGGACGACGCAGGTGCGCATCCCGCGCACGCATTCGGCACCGGAAAATATAATAACGAAGGGAGCAACAGATGAAGCTTTCCAAAGAATTGGTCCTCCAGGCAAAGGCGACATTCGGTACGCCTACCTACCTGTATGACGAGGCGGTGCTGCGCAGCAGTTTCAATGAACTGCGCGACGCCTTGCCCGACTGCGTGGATATCTTCTACGCGCTCAAGGTCAATCCGAATCTGTCGCTGGTGAAGCTGATCCGTTCGTACGGCGGCAACACCGAGGTCTGTTCGCTGGGCGAGCTGGAAATCGCCCTGAAGGCGGGCGTTGCACCCCAGGACATCATTTTCCTGGGCCCCTACAAGAAGCCCGAGGAACACCGCCGGGCGCTGGAAGTGGGGGTGTTCGCCATCGTCGTCGAATCCGAAACCGAACTGCGCGCGCTCTCTGCCCTGGCCGGCTCGCTGGGCTGTACCGCACCGGTGGCCATTCGCATCAATCCCAATTTCTCGGCCTCGGGCTCGCCCTGGAAGATGGGCGGGCGCCCGACCCATTTCGGTATCGAGGAAGACACCGCAGTGGCCAATTTCGGCCAGTACCTGGCGCTGCCCAACCTGCATATCAAGGGCATTCACGTCTACAACGGCACCAAGATCCTCGACGCCCAGTCGGTGTATGACAATGCCAGCTACATCCTCGACCTGTACCGCAACCTCACCCTTCGCTACGACCTGGACCTGAGCATGGTCGACGTCGGCGGCGGCCTGGGCATCAAGTACTACGAGAACGAAAAGGAACTCGACACCCGTCAGCTCAAGCAGCTGCTGGCGCCGCTGTTCGACAGTTTCCATCGTCAGTTCCCGCGTACCCGCATCATCGTCGAGTCCGGCCGTTTCGTGGCCGGCAAATGCGGCGCGCTGCTGGTCACCGTCGACAACATCAAGCACAACCACGGCAAGACCTTCGCCGTGACCGACGGCGGCACCAACTGCCACGGTGCCGCGGCAGGCAGCGGCCAGGTGCTCAAGCGCAACTTCCGCATCGTGCACGCCACCGGCAGCAATGGCGCACCGCTGCGCGAATACCATATCTCCGGCCCGCTGTGCAGCCCCGACGACCTGCTGGGGCGTGACGTGCGCATCGAGACCCTGAGCGAAGGCGACCTGCTGGCGGTGACGGCCTCCGGTGCCTATGGCCCCACGGCCTCGCCCACCCTGTTCCACAGCCATGGTCACCCGGCCGAGGTGATCGTCAGCCACGGCCGGCTGTTCCTGGCCAGGGCCCGTCAGACCGCACTGGAGATCCGCGACAGCCACGCCGACGTGGCGCTGGACGACATGCTCGCCGCCCCGGCCAGCGCACCTGTCGCCAGCAGCGCACCGGGCGTGACGGCCAGCGGCGCCACGCAGGCGCAACTGATCGAGATCCTGCGGGTGGTGCTCAAGCTGCCAGCCAGTACCGAGGTACGCGCCGACTCGCACCTGCGTGACCACCTGGGGCTCGACTCGCTCACCTCGATGGAGCTGCTGGTCAGCCTGGAGGACGAGATCGAAGGCTTCTTCGTCAACCCCGACACCATTGCCCCCGGGCACTTCAATACCGTGACGACGCTGGCGCAGTACATCGACGCCAACCGCCAGAACGCCCCCGAAACCGCCTCGCAAGGCCAGCCAGAGGTACAGTATGAGCCGGTCTAGCGTGCTCCTGCAGCAGGTACTGGAGGCCAGCAACGGCCTGTACCCGCGCAAGGCGGCAGTCATCTATGCCGATGAAACCTACACCTATGCCGACCTCGACGATTCCAGTTCGCGGCTGGCCTCGGGCTTGCAGGCCTGTGGCCTGCAGCGTCAGGAACGGGTGGTGCTGTGCCTGGGCAACCGGGTAGAAACCATCTGTGCCTTCTGGGGTGTGCTCAAGGCCGGTGGCGTGGTGGTCAATGTCGGCCTGGAGACCCACGCCGAGGGCCTTGACTACATCGTGCGGGACGCCGAGGCCTCGGTGCTGATCACCACCTCGGAGAAGTTCGCCAGCCTGTCGGTGGACACCCCGAGCCTGCCGTACCTGCGCACCATCGTGCTGCTGGACGGCGAGGCCGACTCGGCGCTGACACGCACCTTCGAGGGTGTGCTGATGCAGGGCAACGGAGCTCCGGTGCCTTGCGGCACGCTGGACCTGGACCTGGCCGCGATCATCTATACCTCCGGGTCCACCGGCGAGCCCAAGGGCGTGATGCTGACCCATCGCAACATGCTCGCGGCGCTGTCGTCGCTGCACACCTACCTGGGCTACAACGACAGCGACCACGTGCTCTGCTCATTGCCGCTGTCGTTCGACTATGGCCTGTACCAGATGATCATGGCGCTGAGCGCGGGCGCCACCCTGGTACTGGAAAAGGAATTCACCTGGCCGATCTTCCTGATCAAGAAGATCCGCCAGTACCAGATCACGGTCATCCCGTTCGTGCCCACCATGCTCATGCTGCTGCATGAGTACGCGAGCAAGCGCAACGCCAGTTTCGAGCACGTGCGCATGGTCACCAATACCGGCGCGGCGCTCAAGCCGCCGCACATTGCGCAGATGAAGGCGCTGTTTCCGCAGGCGCAGATCTTCTCCATGTACGGCCTGACCGAGTGCAAGCGCTGCACCTACCTGCCGCCAGAGGACATCGACAGCAAGCCGGGCAGCGTCGGCATCGCCATTCCCAACACCGAGTTGTGGCTGATCGACGAGCACGGCCAGCGCATCGACCAGGCCCACCAGGTGGGCCAGTTGGTGATTCGCGGCGCCACGGTCATGGCCGGCTACTGGCGCAACCCGCAGGCCACGGCGAAAAAGCTCAAGCCCGGCCCCTATCCCGGGGAGAGCGTGCTGCATACCGGCGACTACTGCCACCTGGACGAAGACGGCTACCTGTATTTCGAAGGCCGGATGGACCACGTGATCAAGTCCCGCGGCATGAAGGTCAGCCCGGCGGAAGTGGAAGACTTCTTCTACGCCATGGCAGGCATCGACGCGGCAGCGGTGGTCGGTGTCGAGGATGCTGCGGCCGGCGAAGGGCTGTGGGCTTTCGTGACCTTGAGCCAGGGCGTCACGCTCAGCGCCGAGCAGTTGCTCGAACGCTGCCGCGCCGGGCTCGAGCCGCACAAGGTGCCACTGGCAATCAGTATCGAGCTCACCTTGCCGCGCACCGCCAACGGCAAGTTCGACCTCAAGCAGTTGCAACACACGGCACGCTCGGCACAGCTGGCGGCCGCCGGCTGACAGGCGCTGCGGGTGTTGCCCGTTACCTCGAAACAGTGCTTACGCAGGGAGTATCTACATGCGTCTTGGCAATAAAGGCAGGGACCAGACCCTGGACGTCAACGGGCAGACGTTTGCCCTGCGGGTCTGGGGCGAGGAGGGGGCTCATCCGGTATTGGCCGTGCATGGCTGGCTGGACAACGCCGCCTCGTTCGAACAGGTGGCGCCGTACCTGAAGGATTGCTTCGTGGTGGCGCCGGACCTCGCCGGGCACGGACGCTCGGACCATCGGCGTGCCGACAGTGGCTACTATCTGTGGGAACATGCCGACGACATGAATACCCTGGTCGAGTGCATGGGCTGGAAGCGCTTTTCGGTGATCGGCCATTCCATGGGCAGCGGTATCGCGTCGATCCTGGGGGCGATGAACAAGTCCATCGACAGCATGATCTTCCTCGATGGCATGGGCGCTCCGTTCACCATCGCCGAAGAAGACACCGTGGAGCACCTGAAGAAGGCCCATCGCCTGATGCGCCTGGCCCTGCGCACCCGCCTGCATGGGTTCTCGGCCCCCGACAGCGTGCAGTTCAGCAGCGTCGAGGCGGCGGTCAACGAGCGGCGCAACAGTATCGACGGCCTGCTCTCGCCGGCCTCGGCACGCCTGCTGGCCATGCGCGACCTGCTCAGCGTGGGGGATGGCTACCGCTGGCGTCACGACCCGCGGCTGGTGCTGCCCGAACCGATGCAGCTGACCGAGCGTCAGGCCTGCGACTTCCTGCGCCAGATCAGTTGCCCGCTGCATGTGATGCTCGGGCGCCAGGGCCTGTTTGCCGGCCCGGAATTCGACAAGCGCAAAAAAGCGTTGCCCTGGGCCAGCCGTGTGCACTGGCATGATGGCGGGCACCATTTTCATCTCGAAGCGGCAAGTGACAGCCTGATCGCACAGATCAACACCGCCCTTGCGCAAAACGAGCAGGGCCCGGTGCGACGAATAGCCAATGAGTAACGGAGTAGGCGTGTGAAAGAGTTCTGGATTGCCCCGTCGATGCTGGCGGCCGATTTTGCCCGGTTGGGCGAGGAAGCCGAGCGGGTTCTGGCTGCCGGTGCCGACGTCATCCACATCGACGTGATGGACAACCACTACGTACCCAACCTGACCATGGGGCCGCAGTTCTGCAAGGCCCTGCGCAGCTACGGCATCACCGCGCCGCTGGATGTGCACCTGATGGTCACCCCCGTGGACCCGATGATCCAGGCATTTGCCGAGGCGGGTGCCGACTACATCTCGATTCACCCCGAGGCCACCGTTCACCTGGACCGCTCCCTGCAACTGATCAAGGATCTGGGGTGCAAGGCGGGCCTGGCCTTCAATCCGGCCACAGGGCTGGAGGAATGCAAGTATGTGTTCGACAAGCTCGACCTGTTGTTGCTGATGTCGGTCAACCCCGGCTTCGGCGGGCAGTCGTTCATCCCGGCGGTCTTGCCCAAGATCGAAGCAGCGCGCAAGCTGATCGAGGCCAGTGGCCGTGACATCCGCCTGGAAGTGGATGGCGGGGTCAACCTTCACACCATCGGCCAGGTCGCTGCGGCCGGTGCCGACATGTTCGTGGCCGGTACGGCGATCTTTTCCCAGCCCGATTACCGCGCCACGCTCCACGCCTTGCGCAGCACGATTGCCGATGCCGCCCCGCGGCGCCAGTCATGAGCTGTGCAGTGAATTTCGCGAACCAGCATGAGTTACCCGTCCTTGCACAATAATACGTTTATCAAGGCCTTGCTGCGCCAACCCACGGCGCATACGCCTGTCTGGCTGATGCGCCAGGCCGGCCGCTACCTGCCCGAGCATCGTGCCCTGCGTGCCAGGGCCGGCTCGTACCTGGACCTGGTGAAGAACCCGGACCTGGCCACCGAGGCCAGCCTGCAACCGCTGCGCCGTTTCAGCCTGGACGCCGCCGTGGTGTTCGCCGACATGCTCAGCCTGCCCGACGCCATGGGGCTGGGCCTGTACTGCGTGAACGGCGATGGCCCGCGCTTTCGTCACCCCTTGCGTGACGAGGCGGCCATCGAGCGCCTGCGCGTGCCCGAACCCGAGGCGCTGGAGCACACCTACCAGACCCTCGCCCAGGTGCGTCACGAGCTGGAGGGCAAGGTGCCGGTGGTGGGCTTTGCCGCAAGCCCCTGGACCCTGGCCTGCTACATGGTCGAGGGTGGCCCGCCGGGCGACTGCCAGTTGATCAAGAAGATGCTCTACCGTCGCCCGGAACTGCTGCACCGGTTGCTCAAGGTGCTCGGTCACGCGGTGGCTGCCGACCTCAATGCACAGATCGAGTCCGGCGCCCAGGCGGTGATGCTGGTGGACAGCTTCGGCGGTGTGCTGGCCGACGCTGCCTATCGGCGTTTCTCCCTGTATTACCTGCGTGAAGTGCTGGCGCGCCTGCACAAGACCCAGCATGGCGTGCGCATTCCCTCCATCGTGCATACCCGTGGTGGCGCCCAGTGGCTCAGCCCGCTGGCCGACAGCGGCGCCGATGCGCTGGGCCTGGACTGGACGTGTGACCTGGCGCTGGCACGCCAGCTGGTGGGCAACTGCGTGGCGCTGCAGGGCAACCTCGACCCGGCCGTGCTGCTGGCAGACGAGGCGAGCATTCGCCGCGAGGTGCGACGCACCCTGCAGACGTTCGGACCACCGGCGGCCGGTTTCGGCCATGTGTTCAACCTGGGGCAGGGCATTTCGCCGGCCACTTCGCCAGAGGCGGTTGCAGTACTGGTCGACGCGGTGCATCACTACAGCCGCGTCGCGGGAGGTGTGCATGCTTGACCCGACGTTCGACTTCGACAAGATGCTGTGTTTCTCGCTGTATTCGACAGCCAACGCCATGGTTCGGGACTATGCCGAACCGCTCAAGCGCCGTGGCGTCACCTACCCGCAACTGCTGGTGATGGCCGGGTTGTGGGGCAAGGATGATGTGTCGATCAGCGCCTTGAGCGAGCTCACCCTGTTCGACCTGGGCACGTTGACGCCAATCGTCAAGCGCCTGGCGGATGCGGGGTTCATCACCGTGTACCTGGACCCCAGCGACCGACGCCGACGCAACCTGCTGCTGACCGACAAGGGCCGTGAGCTCAAGGCCGAGGCGGCGCAGGTGTTCAGCAACATGGCGTGCAAGATCGACCTGGGCGAGGGCGAGGTGGAGCAGGTGCTCAACGTGTGCCACCGGATCCGTACCCGCCTGCGCTGACCCGCACCCATTCGCCAGCAAGGCCTGCTCCTGTGGGAGCCAGCCTTGCTGGCGAACAGCCACACCACCCACCACATTGGCACACCCGCCAACCTCCCTGGCAGCCAGCGAAACACCCCACCTTCAGCAGCGCCATACACTCTCCTGGGATGTTCCCAACCATAACAAAAGGAGTGTTCATGACTGCCGGCACCGTACCCCTGCTAGCCAGTGTCCAGCGTTTTCTCGGACGCCAACACGGCCTGTACATCAATGGCGGCTGGCGGCCGTCCACCTCCAGCCAGACCCTTACCGTCTTCAACCCGGCCAACGGCCAACCCATTGCCGTGACCCCCGATGCCAGCGCCGAGGATGTCGACCAGGCCGTGCAATCGGCGCATCGGGCATTCGTCAGTGGCGTGTGGGCGCGCCGCGCCCCGGCCGAGCGCGAGCGTATCCTGCTGCGCTACGCCGATTTGCTCGAACAGCACGGTGAAGAGCTGGCCCAGCTCGAAACCCTGGAACAAGGCAAGTCGATCAACATCGCCCGCGCCTTCGAAGTCGGCAGTACCCTGAACTGGATGCGCTACACCGCCGGCCTCACCACCAAGATCTGCGGGCGCACCCTGGATGTGTCGATTCCGGTGCCCGAAGGTGCCCGCTACACCGCCTATACGCGCAAGGAGCCGGTCGGCGTGGTGGCTGGCATCGTGCCGTGGAACTTCCCGCTGATGATCGGCATGTGGAAGGTGATGCCCGCCCTGGCGGCCGGCTGCTCGATCGTCATCAAGCCCTCCGAGATCACCCCGTTGACCTTGATGCGCATGGCCGAGTTGGCCACCGAGGCCGGCATTCCGGACGGCGTGTTCAACCTGATCACCGGCAGCGGCAGCGTATGCGGCAGCGCCCTCACCAGCCACCCGCGGGTGGCGAAGATCAGCTTTACCGGCTCTACCGCCACCGGCAAGCACATTGCCCGTTCGGCGGTCGATCGCCTGACGCGCCTGTCACTGGAGCTGGGTGGCAAGAACCCGGCCATCGTGCTGGCCGACGCCGATCCGCAGCAGGTGATCGAAGGCCTGATGATGGGCAGCTTCCTCAACCAGGGGCAGGTGTGCGCTGCCAGTTCGCGTATCTATGTCGAGGCGCCGCTGTTCGACCGCCTGGCAGCGGACTTCGAGCAGGCGATCAAGGGGCTGAGCGTAGGCCCGGGCCTGGACCCCAGCGCGCAGATCAACGCCCTGGCTTCCGGCGCGCACCAGCAGTCGGTGCAGGCCTATCTGGCCGATGCCCGCGAGCAGGGCGCGCAGATCATCAGCGGTGCCAGCGCGCCGGATGCCAATGGCTACTACGTCAGCCCGTCATTGATCCTCAACCCCGACGACAACCTGCGCCTGACCCGCAGCGAAGTGTTCGGCCCGGTGCTGAGCCTGACCCGCGTGGCCGATGTGGAAGAAGCGCTGGCCCGCGCCAACGACAGCGACTATGGCCTGACCGCCAGCCTGTGGACCACCAGCCTCAAGTCGGCCATGGACCTCACCCCGCGCATCGAGGCCGGCACCGTGTGGGTCAACAGCCACACCCTGATCGATGCCAACATGCCGTTTGGCGGCTTCAAGCAATCCGGTACCGGGCGTGATTTCGGCATCGACTGGCTGGACGCCTTCACCGAGACCAAGTCGGTGTGCATCCGCCACTGAGGCGGCTGGCAGGCCGCAGGCGCTCAGCTGTAGCGCTTGCGGTACTCGCCGGGCGACACGCCAAAGCGCTGCTTGAACGCGGTGGTGAAGTAGCTGCTGTTGGAGAAGCCCCAGGTGTACCCCAGCGCCGACAGCTTGAGGGTCGACTGCGGGTTGCGCAGGGTTTCGGCGCAGATGTCCAGGCGCCGGTTCTTGATGTACTGCGCGATCACCAGGCCCTTCTTGGCGAACACCCGGTACAGCCCGCGCATCGACACGCCGATGTCGCGCGCGATCATCTCCGGGCACAGCGCCTCGTCGGCAATGTGCGTCTCGATCAGCGCCAGGCTTTTGCGAAAAATGCGTTCATGCGGGTCGGGGTTGCTGTCGCTGCCGCACAGTGCCGGGCGCATCAGGCTGATCAGCGCATCGATCACCGCTTCGCTTTCGGCCAGGCTCACCTCGTCCAGCTGGGTCGAGGACAACAGCATCTGCTGGGCGAGCAGGGCGACCGGCGAGCCGGCCGGGATCTTGCGCCCGATCTCCACCGGGGTGAAGCGCAGCAGCTGGTCGACCCGGTCGTGGGGCAGTATCAGCGAGATCTGCTGGGAGGCATCGCCAAAGGTGAAGTCGCTGGGGCGTGCACTGTCGATCAGCAGGATGTCCCCCGGCATCAGCACTTCGCGGGCGTCGTCCTGGGCCATGTTGGCCATGCCCTTGAGCTGGAACACCGCAAAGTACTTGTGTTCGCTGCTGCGCTGCACCTCGCGCGGCGTGCGCAGCAGCCGCGCGTGAGAGCTGCTCACGTGACTGAAGCGCAGGGCGCCCAGCTGGCGGGGGCGAATCTCACCGCTGAACGCATCCCCCAGCGCGGCACCGTCGAACTCGCCGCAGGCATGGTTGATGTCGGCCAGCCATTGCTGGAAGTGCTGCTGGGCAGTAGCGGTATTCATGGGTCACACCTCACACCTGGCATTGTTGTTAGGGTGCATGTGATGGCTGGGGGCACGCGCTGCAGGTTAGCGCAGCCCGCCGAAGCGCCGGTAGAAGTTTTCGCTGGCATCGGGCAGCGGGCCGTCTGCGGTTTCCATCGCACTGCTCAGCCACTGTTCGGCCGGGGCACAGGTCAGTCGATACAGGTTGCGGCACAGCTGGCGTGCGGCGCGGCCTTCCCAGTCGCCCGGCAGCAGTTCGTCGGGCAGGTGCGGGTCGCGCAGCAGCAGCTTGCGGTACTCGTGAATCAGCAGCAGGCGCACCATGAAGCAGTCCATCGGCTGCAGGCTGTCCTGCTCGCGCAGCGCCTGCCACACCGGGCGAAACAGCTGGATGAACTCGCTGTACTGCGCCCCCAGCTCCTCGATACGCCAGCTTTCGCGCACCTGGGCACGCAAGGCGCGGGAGGCCATCACGTCCTGGCCGGTGGTCTCGAACAGGATGGTGTCTTCCAGCGCGTCCAGGTCCAGCAGGGTGGCGTTGATGTCGGTGCGGTCGGCCCGCGGGCTGGCCAGCACCACCGGCGAGATGGCGCCAAAGCCCTGCCATTCGAGCTCTTCGCGCACCTGCTTGCGCTTGTCGGCAGACAGCTGGGTGAGCATCGCCAGGTGCCAGGAGCCATCCCACTGCGGCACCACCGAGCTGTACACCCGCTTGAAAGCCTTGTCGAAACGCCGCCGCCCGGCACCGGTGAGGCTGTAGTAGCTGCGCCGGCCGACCTTTTCGGCGGTCAGCCAGCCTTCCTTGGTCAGGCGGAACATCGAGGTGCGGATCAGCCGCTCGTTGATGCCGAAGGGCTCGAGCAACTGGATCAGGCTGCCCAGCCACACGGTGCCGCCGTGGGGTTCGATGGCATCGCCATACAGGGTGACGATCAGCGAACTGGCACGGATCGGGATCTGTTCCTGGAAACGGGTGACGAGCTGATTGAGGGGCGCGAGCGACGACATGGAGGATCCGCTGGGTGAAACCCCGGAATATAACTGCCGTTTGTCCTTCAAGGCCAGCGTTGCCGCCGGCACTTCAGGCCGTGTGGTTTTTCGGGCGGAACGTACTGTCGCTGACACGTCTGCGGTCCTGTTCGGGTTGGCTCAAGGGGCTGCATTCCACCATCTGCTCCAGGCAGCGCCGGGTCAGTGCGTGGTACTCGCCCGTGCCGCCCTGCTTCCAGTGCACTTCAGCGTCGCTCAGGCTGCGTTTGACCTGGGCCGGCGAGCCCACCACCAGCGAGCGGGGCGGGCAGTCGAAGCCGGCCTTGACGAAGGCGGTGGCGCCGACGATCGAGCAGGCACCGATCACGGCGCCGTCCATGACCACCGCATTCATGCCCACCAGCGCATCGGCACCGATGCGGCAGCCGTGCAGCACGGCGCCGTGGCCCACGTGCCCGTTGCGCTCGATCACCGTGTCGCTGTCGGGGAAGCCGTGCATCACGCAGGTGTCCTGCAGGTTGGCGCCCTGTTCGAGAATGATGCGTCCGAAATCGCCGCGCAGGCTGGCCAGCGGGCCTACATAGCAGTCGGGGCCGACGATCACGTCGCCAATCAGCACCGCCGAAGGGTGCACGTAGGCGCTGGGGTCGATGACCGGGGTGATTCCGCCAAGGCTGTAGCAGGTCATGTCGGTTTCCTGTGGACGGGGATGACAGCGAATATAACGTATTGTTACTTGTTTGCAATGCTTCTATGTATCGCTTCTTGGGGATGTTCTCGCGATAAGTACAGTGTTTGCATGGTTTGTTTGGCACGCATGGAAAACAAACAGACACAGACTAGTCACAGTAATGTTGATTTTGTGTATCGTATTGTGGCTATACTCTGCCGCATTCGGCCTCGACCCAACAATAACAGCCAGCCTCGACTGGCCCGTGCGGTGACCGTCATGCCTGACACCCTGTTGCTTGATAACTCCCACGCCGGCATCTGCCTGGTGACGCTGCACCGCCCCGAGGTGCTCAATGCCCTCAACACCCGCCTGCTCGGCGAGCTGGCAGCCGAACTCGAGCGCCTGGAGCGTGACGACAGCTGCCGCGCCGTGGTGCTCACCGGCAGCCGCAAGGCGTTTGCCGCCGGCGCCGACATCAACGAGATGGCCGAGCGCGATGCGGTGGGCATCCTCAACGACCCGCGTGTTGCCTGTTGGCAGCAGATCAGCCGCTTCAGCAAGCCCCTGGTGGCGGCCGTCAACGGCTTTGCCCTGGGCGGTGGCTGCGAGCTGGCGATGCACGCCGACATCATCGTGGCGGGCGTGGATGCGCGCTTCGGCCAGCCGGAAATCAACCTGGGCATCATGCCTGGCGCCGGCGGTACCCAGCGTCTGCTGCGCGCGGTGGGCAAGTCCATGGCCATGCAGATGGTGCTCACCGGCGAGCCCATCGATGCGCGCACCGCGCAACAGGCCGGCCTGGTCAGCGAAATCACCCAACCCGAATTCACCGTCGAGCGCGCCGTGCAGATCGCCCAGGCCATCGCGCGCAAGGCCCCGCTGGCCGTGCGCCTGGCCAAGGAATCGCTGCTCAAGGCCATGGACACCGACCTTGCCAGCGGCCTGCGTTTCGAGCGCCACGCCTTCACTGTGCTGGCCGCCACCGATGACCGGCGCGAGGGCATCAGTGCCTTTCGCGAAAAACGCGCACCGGTGTTCACCGGCCGCTGAGTGCGCCGGCCCCTTTTACTTCAACCTTGCGAGCGGTACTGGTCATGACCTTCGAGCACATTCTTTTCGACATAGACGACGGCGTGGCCTTTCTGCGCCTGAATCGTCCCGAGCAACTCAACAGCTTCAACGCGCAGATGCACGCCGAAGTGAAGGAAGCGCTCAAGCAGGTACGCGCCAATGCCCAGGTGCGTGTGCTGCTGCTTACCGGTGAAGGGCGCGGCTTCTGTGCCGGGCAGGACCTGTCCGACCGCAACGTCGCGCCCAATGCGCAGATGCCCGACCTGGGCGAGTCCATCGAAAAATTCTACAACCCGCTGATTCGCGCCCTGCGCGATTTGCCGCTGCCGGTGATCTGCGCGGTCAATGGCGTGGCCGCCGGCGCCGGGGCGAACATCCCGCTGGCCTGCGACCTGGTGCTGGCGGCGCGGTCGGCCAGCTTCATCCAGGCGTTCTGCAAACTCGGCCTGGTGCCCGACTCGGGCGGTACCTGGTTCCTGCCGCGGCTGGTCGGCGTGGCGCGGGCCAAGGCCCTGGCGCTGCTGGGCAACAAGCTGTCGGCCGAGCAGGCCGAGCAGTGGGGGCTGATCTACCGCTGTGTCGACGATGAGGCGCTGCGCGACGAGGCCCTGGGCCTGGCGCGACAGCTGGCGACACAGCCCACCTCGGGCCTGGCACTGATCAAGCGCGGGCTCAATGCCAGCCTGGGCAACAGCCTTGACCAGCAACTGGACCTGGAGCGCGACCTGCAGCGCCTGGCCGGGCGCAGCGAGGACTACCGCGAGGGCGTGGCCGCCTTCATGGCCAAGCGCGCCCCCGTGTTCAAGGGGTGCTGAGCATGAGCGCACTGGACACAAGCGTTGTGGTGGCGGTGATCGGTGCCGGGGCCATGGGCGCCGGCATTGCCCAGGTGGCGGCGCAGGCCGGGCATCCGGTGCTGCTGCACGACAGCCGCCCGGGGGCGGCGAGCGCGGCCATCGAGGGGCTGGGTGTGCAACTGGGCAAGCGGGTGGAGAAGGGCAAGCTCGACCCCGCGCAGCGCGAGGCCACCCTGGCGCGCCTGCACGCGGTGCAGGCGCTCGACGAGCTGGCGGATGCGGGGCTGGTGATCGAGGCCATCGTCGAGAACCTCGACGCCAAGCGCGAGCTGTTTGCGCGCCTGGAAGCAATCTGCACGGCCGACTGCGTGCTGGCCAGCAACACCTCGTCGCTGTCGATCACCCGCATCGCGGCCGGCCTGGCGCGGCCCGAGCGGTTCGTGGGGGTGCACTTCTTCAACCCTGCGCCGGTCATGGCGCTGGTCGAGATCGTCTCGGGGCTGGCCACGGCGCCGCAGGTAGCGGCCAGCCTGTATGCAACGGCCAGGGCCTGGGGCAAGGCGCCGGTGCATGCCAGCTCCAGCCCGGGCTTCATCGTCAACCGCGTGGCGCGTCCGTTCTATGCCGAAAGCCTGCGCCTGTTGCAGGAGGGTGCGGCCGAGTGCGCCACGCTGGATGCGCTGATGCGCGAGGCCGGCGGCTTTCGCATGGGCGCGTTCGAGCTGACCGACCTGATCGGGCATGACGTCAACTACGCGGTCACCTGTTCGGTGTTCGATGCCTATTACGGCGACATGCGCTTCCAGCCGTCGCTGATCCAGGCGGCGCTGGTGGATGCCGGCCGGCTGGGGCGCAAGAGCGGGCAGGGGTTCTATGACTATGGGCCCTCGGCCGCGCGCCCGGTGGTCAGCGAGCTGCGCAGTGGTTTGCGCATCGAGGCCTGTGAAGTCGAAGGCGACCTGGGCATTGCGCAGGGCTTGCTGGCGCGTATCGAGGCGCACGGCATCAAGGTGTCGCGGGCCCCATCGCGGGTCGAGCCCGCGCCCACCGGTCGTTGTGGAAGCGGGCTTGACCCGCGATGCGGGCACGCAGTCATACGCGTGGGCGACGCCGTGCTGGCCCTGACCGACGGTCGCCTGGCCAGCCAGCGTGCCCGCGACGAAGGCTTGCACAACCTCGTGCTGTTCGACCTGGCGCTGGACTACGCCACCGCCGGGCGCATCGGCATCAGCTGGTCCGCCGACACCACCCCCGCTGCCCGCGACCAGGCTGTGGCCTTGCTGCAGGCCGCGGGCCTGGTGGTCAGCCCGCTGGCCGACGTGCCGGGGCTGCTGGTGATGCGCACCGTGGCCATGCTTGCCAACGAAGCCGCCGACGCGGTGCTGCAGGGCGTGGCCACGGCGGCGGATGTCGACCTGGCCATGCGCAAGGGCGTGAACTACCCCCAAGGCCCGCTGGCCTGGGCCGACGCCATCGGCCCGACGCAGGTGCTGGCGGTACTCGACAATCTGCAGGCCGCCTACGGCGAAAGCCGCTACCGGCCATCACTGCTGCTGCGGCGCACGGTCGCCGAGGGGAGGGCATTGCATGACTGACCTGAACGCCACCGAGCTTGCCAGCCAATGTGCCCAGGCCATGCTCGCCCGTGACCGCGCCAGCCTCGCGCTGGGCATGCAACTGCTGAGCGTCGCGCCGGGCAGGGCGCGCCTGAGCATGCCGGTGCGCGCCGACATGATCCAGGGCCATGGCACCTGCCATGGCGGCTACATCTTCACCCTGGCCGACTCGGCGTTTGCCGTGGCCTGCAACACCTACAACCAGGTCACTATCGGCCTGGGCTGCAGCATCGACTACATCGCCCCGGCACTGATGGGCGACACGCTCAATGCAAGTTGCGTCGAGCAGAGCCGTGGTGGACGCACCGGCAACTACGACGTGCGTGTGGAAAACCAGAACGGGCAGCTGATCGCGCTGTTCCATGGCAAATCTTACAAGGTGCAAGGCACAGTGCTTGCCCAGGAGACCGCAGATGAATGACGCCCTTATCATCGACGCCGTGCGCACCCCCATCGGGCGCTATGCCGGCGCGCTGAGCACGGTACGTGCCGACGACCTGGGCGCGGTGCCGCTGCGTGCGCTGATGGCGCGCCACCCGCAGGTGGACTGGTCGCAGGTGGACGACGTGCTGTTCGGCTGCGCCAACCAGGCCGGCGAAGACAATCGCAACGTGGCGCGCATGTCGGCGCTGCTGGCCGGCCTGCCGATAGAAGTGCCGGGCACCACGGTCAACCGCCTGTGCGGCTCGGGCATGGACGCCATCGGCCTGGGTGCACGCTCGATCCGCAGTGGCGAAGCCGGCCTGCTGCTGGTGGGCGGGGTGGAGTCGATGTCGCGCGCACCGCTGGTAATGGGCAAGGCCGAACAGGCCTTCTCGCGCCAGGCGCAACTGTACGACACCACCATTGGCTGGCGCTTCGTCAACGCCGCGATGGAAAAGGCGTATGGTATCGACTCGATGCCGGAGACTGCCGAAAACGTCGCCGCACAGTTCGGCATTTCCCGTGCCGACCAGGACGCCTTCGCCCTGCGCAGCCAGCAACGTGCGGCGGCTGCCCAGGCCAGCGGGCGCCTGGCGCAGGAGATCGTGCCGGTGTCGATTGCCCAGCGCAAGGGCGAGCCCAGGCGCGTCGAGCACGACGAACACCCGCGTGGCGACACCACGCTGCAGATGCTGCAACGCCTGGGTACGCCGTTTCGCGAGGGCGGCAGTGTCACGGCGGGCAATGCCTCGGGGGTCAACGACGGTGCCTGTGCGCTGCTGCTGGCAAGCCCGGCGCAGGCTGCGCGCTTCGGGCTCAAGGCCCGTGGGCGGGTGGTGGCGATGGCCACGGCCGGCGTCGAGCCGCGCATCATGGGCATCGGCCCGGTGCCGGCCACGCGCAAGGTGCTGGAACTGGCCAACCTGAACCTGGCCGACATGGATGTCATCGAGCTGAACGAAGCCTTCGCCGCGCAGGGCCTGGCGGTGCTGCGCGAGCTCGGGCTGGCTGACGACGACCCGCGGGTCAACCCCAATGGTGGCGCCATCGCCCTGGGGCATCCGCTGGGCATGAGCGGCGCTCGCCTGGTGACCACCGCACTGGTGGAACTGGAGCAGCGCGGCGGGCGGTACGCGCTGTGTACGATGTGCATCGGCGTGGGGCAGGGTATCGCGATGATCATCGAGCGAACCTGAGCCGGCAACACAGCGGGAGCCGTGCAGCTCCCACACTCGGGCCCGTCAGGGGCTGAACCATAAAAAGAATCAGAGTGAACACATGAACATGGCCGCCTTGAACACTGCTGTACTCGACCCGCTGGAGACCGCCAGCATCGATGAACTGCGCCAGCACCAGCTTGACCGCCTGCGCTGGAGCCTGTCCCACGCCTACCAGAACGTGCCGCTGTACCGCCAGCGCTTCGACCAGTTGGGGGTGCACCCCGACGAGGTGCGTTCGCTGGACGACCTGGCCCGATTCCCGTTCACCACCAAGACCGACCTGCGCGACAACTACCCCTACGGCATGTTCGCCGTGCCCATGCATGACGTGGTGCGGGTGCACGCCTCCAGCGGCACCACCGGCAAGCCGACGGTGGTGGGCTACACGCAGAACGATATCGACACCTGGGCCAACGTGGTGGCGCGCTCGATCCGCGCCGCGGGCGGGCGCAAGGGCGACAAGGTGCATGTGTCGTATGGCTACGGGCTGTTCACCGGCGGGCTGGGCGCGCATTACGGCGCCGAACGCCTGGGCTGCACGGTGATCCCGATGTCGGGCGGGCAGACCGAGAAGCAGGTGCAGCTGATCAACGACTTTCAGCCGGACATCATCATGGTCACGCCCTCGTACATGCTCAACCTGGCCGACGAGATCGAGCGCCAGGGGCTGGACCCGCACAAGCTGGCGCTGCGCCTGGGGATCTTCGGTGCCGAGCCGTGGACCGACGAGCTGCGCCGCTCCATCGAGCAGCGCATGGGTATCACCGCGCTGGATATCTACGGGCTGTCGGAAATCATGGGCCCGGGCGTGGCCATGGAGTGCGCCGAGACCAAGGACGGGCCGACCCTCTGGGAAGACCACTTCTACCCCGAAATCATCGACCCGGTGACCGGTGCGGTGCTGCCCGACGGGCAGATGGGCGAGCTGGTGTTCACTTCGCTGAGCAAGGAGGCGCTGCCGATGATCCGCTACCGCACCCGCGACCTGACGCGACTGTTGCCCGGCACCGCGCGGCCAATGCGGCGCATCGACAAGATCACCGGGCGCAGCGACGACATGCTCATCGTGCGCGGGGTCAACGTGTTCCCGACCCAGGTCGAGGAACAGGTTCTGAAAATAAAACAGTTTTCAGGGTGCTATGAGATTTATCTGTATCGTGATGGAAATCTCGACACGGTGGATGTGCACGTGGAGCTGCGTGCCGAATGCCAGCACTACGACGAGGCCCAGCGCAGGCTGCTGACCGCCGAGCTGGGCAAGCAGATCAAGACCTACATCGGCATCAGCACGCGCATCGTACTGCAGCCGTTGGGCACGCTGAAACGTTCGGAAGGCAAGGCCTGTCATGTGTACGACAAGCGTCTGGCCAGCTGATAGCTGATGGCTGCCGAAGCCCCGACCTGGTCGGGGCTTTTTTTTGTTCTTGGGTAAAGCGTGTTCCTGTGGGAGCGGGCTTGACCCGCGATGGAGCGCGTAGCGGTCCGCTTTCAGAGCAAAGCGATACAAAAAAACATTAGATACACTAAAAAGCTGTTTGATATTGAATTGTGTATCGCTTATAAATACTCCCATGCCCAACCAGCCTTGAGGCGGGAGCCCGAACATGTACGCACAGCTTGTCGAAACCGGCGTCAAACGCATCAAGTCCCTGGACGAGATGTCGCCCCAGGAACGTGCCTTCCAGGAAAAGATCGACGCCGAAATCAAGATCGAAGCCAAGAACTGGATGCCCGACGCCTACCGTCAGACCCTCATCCGCCAGATTTCCCAGCACGCCCACTCCGAGATCGTCGGCATGCTGCCCGAGGGTAACTGGGTCACCCGTGCCCCGACCCTCAAGCGCAAGCTGCAGCTGATGGCCAAGATCCAGGACGAAGCCGGCCACGGCCTGTACCTGTACAGCGCCATGGAAACCCTGGGCGCCGATCGCGACGAAGAGATCGCCAAGCTGCACAGCGGCAAGGCCAAGTACTCCAGCATCTTCAACTACCCGACCCTCAACTGGGCCGACATGGGCGCGGTGGGCTGGCTGGTGGATGGCGCGGCCATCGTCAACCAGGTGGTGCTGCAGCGCACCTCCTACGGCCCCTACGCACGGGCCATGGTGCGCATCTGCAAGGAAGAGAGCTTTCACCAGCGCCAGGGCTACGAGATTCTGCTGACCATGATGCGCCACGGCACCCAGGCCCAGAAGGACATGGTGCAGGACGCGATCAACCGCCTGTGGTGGCCGGCGCTGATGATGTTCGGCCCCAGCGACGACAACTCGCCCAACAGCGCGCAGTCGATGGCCTGGAAGATCAAGCGCCAGAGCAACGACGAACTGCGCCAGCGCTTCGTCGACCAGACCATCCCGCAGCTCGAACTGCTGGGCTGCACCGCCCCCGACCCCGACCTGAAGTGGAACGCCGAGCGCGGCCACTACGATTTCGGCGCCATCCAGTGGCAGGAATTCTTCGACGTGCTCAAGGGCAACGGCCCGTGCAACCAGGAACGCCTGGCCACCCGGCGCAATGCCATCGAAAGCGGCGCCTGGGTGCGTGAAGCCGCCGTCGCCTACGCCCGCAAACAACAGAACAAGAACGCCGCCTGAACCGGCGACTGATGGGAGATACACGATGTCTGTCTGGACCCTCTACGAAGTGTTCGTGCGCAGCAAGCACGGCCTGAACCACAAGCATGTGGGCAGTGTGCATGCCGCCGACGACGCCATGGCCATCGAGAACGCCCGCGAGCTGTACACCCGCCGCAGCGAAGGCGTAAGCCTGTGGGTGGTGCCCTCGGCGCTGATCGTGGCCTCCTCGCCGGACGAGAAGGACCCGCTGTTCGACCCGGCCGACGACAAGGTCTACCGGCACGCCAGCTTCTACGAGCTGCCCGACGAAGTCGGACACATGTGAGGTCGACCATGAACAGCACCCAAGACGATCTGATCCATTACCTGCTGCTGCTGGGCGACAGCGCCCTGATCCAGGGCCAGCGCCTTTGCGAGTGGTGCGGCAAGGCGCCGGCCATCGAGGAAGAGCTGGCGCTGATGAACGTCGGCCTGGACCTGGTGGGCCAGGCGCGCAACTGGCTGGACTACGCCGCCGAGCTGCTGGCCGACGGCCGCGATGCCGACGACCTGGCGTTTCGCCGCGACGAGCGCGCCTACCGCAACCTGCTGCTGGTGGAGCAGCCCAACGGCGATTTCGCCGTGACCATGGCCAAGCAGTTCCTGTTCGACGCCTGGCACCTGCAGGTGCTCAAGGGCCTGTGCGACTCCACCGACCTGCGCATCGCCGGCATCGCCGCCAAGGCGCTCAAGGAGGTCACCTACCACCTGCGTCGCTCCAGTGAATGGGTGCAGCGCCTGGGTGGCGGCACCGACGAAAGTCGCCGGCGCATGCTCGCGGCCATCACGCAGGTGTGGCGCTTCACCGTGGAGCTGGCCAGCGGCAGCGAGGCTGAAACCCGCCTGGCCGCAGCGGGCATCGGCGCCGACCCGGCGCAGGTCGGCGCGGCATGGCTGCACCAGGTCGAGGCCACCTTCGCCTCGGTCGAACTGCCGTTGCCGCCTGCGGCCAGCCACTTCTACCTCAGCGGGCGTACCGGCATGCACACCGAGCACCTGGGCATCCTGCTGGCCGAAATGCAGTTTTTGCCACGGGCCTACCCCGATGCAACCTGGTGAGCTGATCGCCAGCGACCACGGTGCGCGGGCACTGCGGGCCGATGACCTGAGCCACGCCTGGACGGTGCTGGAGCAGGTGATGGACCCGGAAGTGCCGGTGGTCAGCGTGGTCGACCTCGGGATAGTGCGCGACCTGCACTGGCAGGCCGGCCACCTGCACCTTGTGGTCACGCCGACCTATTCGGGCTGCCCGGCCACCGAGGTGATCGAGGGCGATATCCGCCAGGCGCTGGAGCAGGCCGGGTTCGCCGCGCCGTGCCTGGAGCGGCGCCTGACGCCGGCCTGGAGCACCGACTGGATCACCGAGCAGGGGCGCGAGCGCCTGCGTGCCTATGGCATCGCGCCGCCCGTGGGCAGTGCCAGCAAGCGCAGCCTGCTGGGCGAAAGCCCGCAGGTGCTGTGCCCGGTGTGCGCCAGCAGCCACACCGAGCTGCTCAGCCAGTTCGGCTCCACGGCCTGCAAGGCCCTGTACCGGTGCCGCGAGTGCCTGGAACCTTTCGACTATTTCAAATGCATCTGAGCGCGCTGGCGCCGTGCAGCGGGAGAACAGCATGAGTCAATTTCACAGCCTGACCATCAAGGATGTGCGCGCCGAGACCCGCGATGCGGTGTCGATTGCCTTCGAGGTGCCGGCGCACCTGCAGGACGATTTCCGTTTCACCCAGGGCCAGTACCTGGTGATGCGCACGCAACTGGACGACGAGGAAGTGCGCCGTTCTTACTCGATCTGCAGCGGCGTGGAAGACGGCGAGCTGCGCGTGGCGATCAAGCGCGTGGCCGGCGGGCGCTTCTCGGCGTTTGCCAACGAGGTGCTCAAGGTCGGCCACCGCCTCGAAGTGATGCCGCCTTCGGGCAGCTTCCATGTGCCACTGGACCCGACCCGTCGCGGCAACTACCTGGCGGTGGCGGCGGGCAGCGGCATCACGCCGATCCTGTCGATCATCAAGACCACCCTGGAGCGCGAACCCGACAGTCGCTTCACCTTGCTCTACGGCAACCGCTCAAGCTCCGGCGCGCTGTTTCGCGACAAGCTCGAAGACCTGAAGAACCGCTACCTGCAACGCCTGAACCTGATCTTCGTGTTCAGCCGCGAGCAGCAGGACGTGGACCTGTACAACGGGCGCATCGACGCCGACAAGTGCGGTCAGCTGTTCTCGCGCTGGCTCGACCCCAGGGCGCTGGACGCCGCCTTCATCTGCGGCCCGCAGGCGATGACCGAGACCGTGCGCGACAGCCTCAAGGCCAATGGCATGGCGGGGGAGAAGATCCATTTCGAGCTGTTTGCAGCGGCGGGCGACGAACGCAAGCGTGAAGCCCGCGAGGCGGCGCGCCAGCTGGACGCCGCCGTCAGCCAGATCACCGTGATCAGCGACGGTCGGGCGCTGGCCTTCGACCTGCCGCGCAACACCGTCAGCGTGCTGGATGCCGGCAATGCCATCGGCGCCGAGCTGCCGTACTCGTGCAAGGCCGGGGTGTGCTCGACCTGCAAGTGCAAGGTCATCGAAGGGGAGGTGGAGATGGACAGCAACCACGCCCTGGAGGACTACGAAGTGGCGGCGGGGTATGTGCTGTCGTGCCAGACGTACCCGGTCAGCGACAGGGTGGTGCTGGACTTCGATCAGGTCTGATAACGCGTCGGTCCCATCGCCGGCAAGGCCGGCTCCTACACGGCGATGAGGCCCGCCTGAACACCGCAACACCTGTGTGCCCTGAAAACTAAAACAACAACACCAAGAGAGCGCCCCAATGACCCCCGAAGACATCGACAGCATCTGCAAGCACCCCGACTTCAAGCAACTGGTACGGCGCAAGCAGCGCCTGAACTGGTCGCTGACCCTGGCCATGCTGGTCATCTACTACGGCTTCGTGCTGCTGGTGGCGTTCTCCCCCAGCACCCTGGGGCAATCGCTCAGCGGCGGCGTGACCACCGTCGGCATGCTGGTCGGCGTGCTGGTGGTGCTGGTGTCCTTCGGCCTCACCGGGATCTACGTGTACCGCGCCAACAACGTGCTCGACCCGCTCAACGACAAGGTCCGCCAGGAGTGCGCGAAATGAACTGGACAGCCATCAGCATGTTCCTGCTGTTCGTCGTGTTCACCCTGGGCATCACCCGCTGGGCCGCACAGCGCACCCGCTCGGCCAGTGACTTCTACACCGCAGGCGGCGGCCTCACCGGCTTTCAGAACGGCCTGGCCATCGCCGGCGACATGATCAGCGCCGCCTCGTTCCTGGGCATTTCCGCGATGATGTTCCTCAACGGCTACGACGGCCTGCTGTACGCCCTGGGCGTGCTGGCCGGCTGGCCGATCATCCTGTTCCTGATTGCCGAGCGCCTGCGCAACCTGGGCAAGTACACCTTCGCCGACGTGGTGTCGTACCGCCTGGACCAGACCCCGGTACGCCTGACCTCGGCCCTGGGCACCCTGACCGTGGCACTGATGTACCTGGTGGCGCAGATGGTCGGCGCCGGCAAGCTGATCGAGCTGCTGTTCGGCATCAGCTACCTGTATGCGGTGATGCTGGTGGGCGTGCTGATGGTGTTCTACGTGACCTTCGGCGGCATGCTCGCCACCACCTGGGTACAGATCATCAAGGCCGTGCTGCTGCTCTCGGGCACAAGCTTCATGGCGTTCATGGTGCTCAAACACTTTGGTTTCAGCACCGAGGCGATGTTCAGCGCCGCCACCGAGGTGCACGCCAAGGGCACCGCGATCATGGCCCCGGGCGGGCTGCTGTCCAACCCCATCGACGCGATTTCCCTGGGCCTGGGCATGATGTTCGGCACCGCCGGGCTGCCGCATATCCTGATGCGCTTCTTCACCGTGAGTGACGCCAAGCAAGCGCGCAAGAGCGTGTTCTACGCCACCGGCTTCATTGGCTACTTCTACCTGCTACTGATCATGGTGGGCTTCGGCGCCATCGTGATGGTCGGCACCGACGCAAGCTACCGCGACGTCAACGGCGCGATCATCGGCGGCGGCAACATGATCGCCGTGCACCTGGCGCAGGCCGTGGGCGGCAACCTGTTCCTGGGCTTCATCTCGGCCGTGGCCTTCGCCACCATCCTGGCAGTGGTGGCCGGGCTGGCGTTGTCCGGCGCCTCGGCGGTGTCCCACGACCTGTACGCCTGCGTGATCCGCAAGGGCCAGGCCACCGAGAAGGAAGAGATGCGCGTGTCGCGCATCGCCACCCTGGCCATCGGCGTGCTGGCGATCATCCTGGGCCTGATGTTCGAGTCGCAGAACATCGCGTTCCTGTCCGGGCTGGTGCTGGCGATTGCCGCCTCGGTGAATTTCCCGGTGCTGTTCCTCTCGATGTACTGGAAGGGCCTGACCACCCGTGGCGCGGTGATCGGCAGCATGAGCGGGCTGGTCTCGGCCATCGTGCTGCTGGTGCTCAGCCCGGCGGTGTGGGTCAACGTGCTGCACAACGAAACGGCGCTGTTCCCCTACAGCAACCCGGCGCTGTTCTCCATGAGCCTGGCGTTCCTGGGCGCCTGGGTGTTCTCGGTCACCGACACCTCGGAGCGGGCAGCGCAGGAACGCGGCCGCTACCTGGCGCAGTTCATCCGCTCGATGACCGGCATCGGTGCCGCAGGCGCAAGCAAACACTAATAAACCAAAACGATTGTCGGGTATAAAAATAATGAACCACATTCGCTTCATGCCGGCTTCGCTGCTGGCCGGCTTTGCCTTGCCCCTGGTCGCCGCGCCGGCCCTGGCCGACTTCATCGACGACAGCCATGCCAAGGTCGAGTTGCGCAACCACTACATCAATCGCGATTTTCGCCAGAGCAACGCGCCGCAATCCAAGGCCGAGGAGTGGGCCCAGGGTTTTACCGTGAAGTTCGAGTCCGGCTTCACCGATGGCCCGATCGGGGTAGGCGTCGACGCCATGGGGCAACTGGGCATCAAGCTCGACTCCAGCCGTGATCGGCGCGGCACCGGGCTGCTGCCGTTCGGGCCCGACAGCCTGGAGCCGGCCGACGACTACAGCGAGCTGGGCCTGACCGCCAAGCTGCGCGCCTCAAAGAGCGTGCTGCGCCTGGGTACCTTGCAGCCGATCCTGCCGGTGGTGGTATACAACGACACCCGCCTGCTGGCCGCCAGCTTTCAGGGCGGCCTGCTGACCAGCCAGGAGATCGACGGCCTGACGTTCAACGCCGGGCGGCTGACCAAGGCCAACCTGCGCGATTCCTCCAGCCGCGACGACATCGGCTACGGCGCGGCCAGCAGCGACCGCTTCGATTTTGGTGGCGGCACCTATGCCTTCACCCCGCAACTGAACCTGACGTACTACTACGCCAAGCTCGACCAGATCTACCGTCAGCAGTTCGTCGGCCTGGTGCACACCCAGCCGCTGGGCGAGGGCCTGAGCCTGCGCAGCGACCTGCGCTATTTCGACAGCCGTGGCGACGGCGCCGAGCGGGCAGGGCGCATCGACAACCGCAACTTCAACGGCATGTTCACCCTGGCCAGCGGCGCGCACAAGGTCAGTGCCACCTTCCAGCAGATGTCGGGCGACAGCGCCTTCCCGTTCCTCAACGGCGGCGACCCGTACACCGTCAACCTGGTGACCTACAACACCTACACCCGCGCCGGGCTCGACTCCTGGCAACTGCGCTACGACTACGACTTCGTCGCCCTGGGCATCCCTGGCCTGAGCTTCATGACCCGCTACACCGACGGGCGTCATGCCAGGACCGCGACCGTGGACAACGGCCGCGAGCGCGAACGCGACACCGACATCACCTACGTGGTGCAGAGCGGCCCGTTGAAGAACGTCAGCCTGCGCTGGCGCAACGTCACCTTCCGCTCAGGCAACGGCTTGACCAACAGCCTGGACGAGAACCGCCTGATCATCGGCTACACCCTGGCGCTGTGGTAAGCGCGCCCCTTAAAAGAACCGGAGGACACCTCATGTCTGTTGCCCCAACCTTGCAAAGCTTCATCGCCGGCCGCTGGCTCGGCCAGCATGGCGCGCAGCCGCTACGCAGCGCCCTGGACGGGCACGTATTGGCGTACAGCCATGAAGAGCGGCCCGACTTTGCCGAAGCCATCGAGCATGCGCGCCGTGAGGGCCTGCGCAGCCTGATGGCGATGGACTTCCAGCAGCGTGCCGCGCGGCTCAAGGCCCTGGCGCTGTACCTGGCCGAGCGCAAGGAACAGCTCTACGCACTGTCCCACCACAGCGGCGCAACCCGCGCCGACAGCTGGATCGACATCGAGGGCGGCAACGCCACGCTGTTCGCCTATGCCGGCATCGGCAGCCGCGAACTGCCCTCGGGCAACCTGCTGCACGAAGGCCCGGCCATCCCGCTGGGCAAGCAGGGCACCTTCGCCGGCAGCCACATCCTGGTGCCGCGTGCGGGGCTTGCGGTGCACATCAACGCGTTCAACTTCCCGATCTGGGGCATGCTCGAAAAGTTCGCGCCGACCTTTCTGGCCGGCATGCCGTGCATCGTCAAGCCGGCCACCTCCACCAGCTACCTGACCGAAGCGGTGGTGCGCCTGATGGATGAGTCCGGCCTACTGCCGGCCGGCAGCCTGCAACTGGTGGTGGGCAGCACCGGCGACCTGCTCGACCGCCTGCAAGGCCAGGACGTGGTGACCTTCACCGGTTCTGCCGACACCGCGGCCAAGCTGCGGGTGACCCCGAACCTGATCCGCCACTCGGTGCCGTTCACCGCCGAGGCCGACTCGCTCAACTGCGCGATCCTGGGCCCGGACGTGAAGCCGGACGATGCCGAGTTCGACCTGTACATCAAGGAAGTGGTGCGCGAGATGACCACCAAGGCGGGGCAGAAGTGCACCGCCATCCGCCGCGCCATCGTGCCGGCCAAGCACCTGGACGCCGTGGCCACGCGCCTGCGCGAGCGCCTGAGCAAGGTAGTGGTGGGCGACCCGTCGGTGGAGGGCGTGCGCATGGGCGCGCTGGCTTCCCATGACCAGCAGCGCGACGTGGGCGAGCGGGTGCGCAGCCTGCTGCAGAGCTGCGACCAGCTGTTCGGCGCCAGCGATGGTTTCGAGCCACGGGGCGAGGGCGTGAGCGAAGGGGCGTTCTTTGCGCCGACCCTGCTGCAGGCACGCGACCCGCACGCCGATGGCGGTGCCCACGACATCGAGGCCTTCGGCCCGGTGAGCACGTTGATGGCCTACCACGACCTGGATGAAGCGCTGGCGCTGGCCGCGCGCGGCAAGGGCAGCCTGGTGGCCAGCCTGGTGACCGCCGACCGCGAGGTGGCAGCCAAGGCCATTCCGGTGGCCGCGGCCTGGCACGGTCGGTTGCTGATCCTCGACAGCGAGGCGGCGGCGGAGTCCACCGGGCACGGTTCGCCCTTGCCGCAACTCAAGCACGGTGGCCCTGGGCGTGCCGGTGGCGGTGAAGAGCTGGGCGGGCTGCGGGCGGTCAAGCACTACCTGCAGCGTGCGGCAGTGCAGGGTTCGCCGAGCATGCTGATGGCGGTGACCGGCGAGTATGTGCGCGGTGCCCAGGTGTTCGAGAGCGAGGTGCACCCGTTCCGTCGTCACTTCGAAGAGCTGCGCATCGGCGAGTCGCTGCTGACCCATCGGCGTACCGTGACCGAGGCGGACCTGGTGAACTTCGGCTGCCTGTCGGGGGATCATTTCTACATGCACTTCGACGACATTGCGGCCAGGCAGTCGCAGTTCGGCAAGCGCATTGCGCATGGCTACTTCGTGCTGTCGGCGGCGGCGGGGCTGTTCGTGTCGCCGGGCGAGGGGCCGGTGCTGGCCAACTATGGCCTGGACACCCTGCGTTTCATCAGCCCGGTGGGCATTGGCGACACCATCCAGGCGCGCCTGACCTGCAAGCGCAAGATCGATCAGGGCAAATCCAGCCCGCTGGGCCAGCCGCAAGGGGTGGTGGCGTGGGATGTGGAAGTGACCAACCAGCTGGGTGAGCTGGTGGCCAGCTACGACATCCTGACGCTGGTGCTCAAGCGCCCGGCCTGACCTTGTTCGCCTGTAGGAGCCGGCATTGCCGGCGAAGGGGCATGACTGGCCAGCGTGCCATGTCCTCTTCGCCGGCAAGGCCGGCTCCTACAGACCAAGGGGCCGGGCCTGCAAACCAATATGGCACGCACACAAAAATACCTGGCACACACGCAAGCGCTTTACCCCCTCCGACTTTGCTCTAATCCCGTCATGGCCTGCCACGCCACTCATTGATCCACCCAGAACGGGATAACAATAAAAAATGAAACGCTTGATGCCGCTTGCCGTGCTCTACGTGTCAACGCTCGCCCACGCCGGCACGCCCGGCAACATCGACGCCAACCGACTGCTCAACGCCAACCAGGACGCCGCCAACTGGCTCGCCCACGGGCGTACCTACGACGAACAACGCTTCAGCCCGCTGACCCGCATCAACGACCAGAACGTCGCCGGGCTTGGCCTGGCCTGGACGCAGAAGCTCGACATCGATCGCGGTACCGAAGCCACCCCCATTGTGGTCGACGGCGTGATGTACACCACCGGTGCCTTCAGCATCGTGTATGCCTTCGACGCCGCCAGCGGCAAGCCGCTGTGGAAGTACGACCCCAAGATCCCCATGGAGAAACTCAGCCAGGGCTGCTGCGACGTGGTCAACCGCGGTGTGGCCGTGTGGCAGGGCAAGGTCTACGTGGGCAGCTTCGATGGGCGCCTGATCGCCCTCGATGCGGCCACCGGCAAGGAGGTGTGGAGCGTCGACACCGTTCTGGACCCCAACAAGAGCTACACCATCACCGGCGCCCCGCGCATCGTCAAAGGCAAGGTGCTGATCGGCAACGGCGGCGCCGAGTTCGGCGTGCGCGGCTATATCACCGCCTACGATGCCGATACCGGCAAGCAGGCCTGGCGCTTCTTCACCGTGCCCGGCGACCCGGCGCTGCCACCGGAAAACGAGGCCATGGCCAAGGCCATGAAAACCTGGAAGGGCAATGGCTGGGTCAAGTGGGGCGGTGGCGGCACCGTATGGGACTCGATGTCCTACGACCCCGAGCTGGACCTGCTGTACGTGGGCACCGGCAACGGCTCGCCGTGGAACTACCAGTTCCGCAGCCAGGGCGAGGGCGACAACCTGTACCTGTCGTCGATCGTCGCGCTGCGCCCGGAAACCGGCGAATACGTGTGGCACTTCCAGGTGACGCCCGGCGATCGCTGGGACTTCACCGCCACCCAGCAGATCGTGCTGGCCGACATCCAGATCGACGGCAAGACCCGCAAGGTGCTGATGCAGGCACCCAAGAACGGTTTCTTCTACGTGATCGACCGCACCAACGGCGAGTTCATCTCGGGCAACAACTTCGTGCAGGTGAACTGGGCCAGCGGCCTGGACCCCAAGACCGGGCGCCCCATCCTCACCGACCAGGCCGACTACGCCAAGGCGCCGAAGGTGATACAGCCAAGCTTCCTCGGCGGCCACAGCTGGCACCCGATGTCGTACAACCCCAACACCGGCTATGTGTACATCCCGGCCCAGGACACCGTGGCCGAACTCAAGGCCGCCGACAAGCCACTGTTCCTGCCGACCAAGTCGGTGGTCAACTTCGGCCTGGACGTGCCCGACCTGCCGGAAGACCCGAAGGTGTTCAACCAGATCCGCAGCGCCTGGCGCGGCCACCTGATTGCCTGGGACCCGGTCAAACAGCAGGCCGCCTGGACCCACGACTATGTCGAGTCCGGCAACGGCGGCACCCTCAGCACCGCCGGCAACCTGGTGTTCCAGGGCACCTCGGACGGCCGCGTCATGGCCTTCAGCGCCGACAAGGGCAAGCAGCTGTGGGAGCACCGCGCCAACTCCGGCGTGCTCGGCGGGCCGGTCACCTATGAGGTCAAGGGCGAGCAGTACGTGGCGTTCATGGCCGGCTGGGGCGGCATCATGCCGCTGATCGCAGGCGGCCTGACCGACAAGGGCAAGGTGCAACCCGAGTCCCGCGTGCTGGTGTTCAAGCTTGGCGCCAAGGGCGAACTGCCGCCGCCGCGCAAGGCGCCGGTGCTGCCACCGCAAGTGCCCGCGCTGACCGCCTCGGCGGATGAAATCGCCCAGGGCCGCACCCTGTTCAACGGCATGTGCGGCGCCTGCCACGGCCTCAACGCCGCCAGCGGCGGGGTGATCCCCGACCTGCGCTACCTGGGCGCCGACAAGCACCAGGCCTTCGTCGGCATCGTCAGCGGTGCGTTCATGAGCAAGGGCATGCCGAGCTTTGCCGGGGTGCTGGACATGCCGCAGATGCAACTGATCCAGCAATACATCATCAAGCGCAGCCTTGACCTGCGCGCCGCCGCCGACGCCACTGCGGCGCAGTAAGCCACCCCTCGACCCCGCTCGCCAGGCGTGCGAGCGGGGCAGCCTCAACCCGTTCCAATAACAATTAACCGGTAGACAGGTGACCCCCATGAAAGCGCTTTTGCACAAAGGCGGCGCATTGCCGTGCTCGCTGTTCCTTGCCCTGTGCGCCAGCCCCGCGCTGGCCGATGTACGCCCCGACTCCGGCGACTATGCCGCGCTGCCACCGGGCACCGACCTGGCCTTGCTGTACCAGCAGAACCCGCGGATCGACCGCTCGTACATGGGCGGCAAGCGCGCCGCCGACAACCTCGACCTGGACCTGACCGTGGGCGTGCTGCGTCTGGTGCACTTCACCGAGTTCTTCAACACCGGCCTGATCTGGGACCCGCAGATCATCATCCCCTACGGCCATCAGGAAATCGGCGCCACCGGCCAGAAGAACAGCGGCCTGGGCGACATCACCTTCGGCGCCACGGTGTGGAGCCTGGCCGACATGGAGCGCAACCGCCACCTGGGCTGGTCGCTGTTCGTCACCGCGCCCACCGGCGCCGACAAGAACCAGGGCTTTGCCCTGAGCGGCAACCGCTGGGCGGCGGACTTCCAGGTGGGCTATGTGCACGGCTTCAACGAGCGCTGGACGTGGGACGTGATCGCCGAGACCGAGTTCTACCAGGAGCAGCGCGACACCGGTGCGCACCGTGACCCGCTGATCCAGTTGCACAACCACCTGCGCTACAACTTCACCCCGGCCACCTCGGTGGCGCTGTCGTACCGGCACAACTGGGGCTCGCGCGAGACGCTGGACGGGCAGACCCTGGAAACCAGCCACAACAACGGCACGGTCGGCCTGTCGGCGACCACCATGCTGGGCAAGCAGTGGCAGGTAATGGGGCAGTACTGGCGGGATGTGGACGTGCGCTCGGGGCCGATGACCGACCATTCGCTGCAGTTCAGGTTGGCGTATATCTACTGAGGCGAGCCTGACGCACACCGGGTGAGGGGCACCCGGTGTGGTCACACGCCATGGCCGGGCTTAGACTGCGTGGCTTGGGCCTGTCAGTCGCCACGCGCCGGGCCGGACACTTGAACTGTGACGTGAACATGAAGCTCAAACTGTGCCTGCTGCTTGTCTGCCCACCGCTGTTGGCCCAGGAGTTCGCCTGCCAACTGGGTGGCAAGATCGTTCCCGTTGCCGAGTATCGGCAGCCGACCCCTGTCTTCACCCGGCTGAAAAATGACGGGCATCCGATGACGGCCTTCGGCTTTTCAATTGCGCACAGTCAGGTGCTGGGGGCCGACAAAGCCACGCGTGACTATTGCCAGTCGCTGATCGCAACAACGCGCACCGTTCTGTTGTCAGGTCAGTACCCGGCTGATCACTTTCACCCGGGCCAGACCCTGTCGCTCAAGCATGTGCATCGCGACCGCCATGTCTGGCCTTACTGGCCAGACTATTACTGGCTCGCAGATAGCCCCCAGGGCCGCTGACCGATTCTTCGCTGCCGTGTCGCCTGGCGTGTATCGACCAAGGGGAGGGCGGCGCGCAAGGCGCTATCGCGGATCGGCGCCGCAGAGCTGAATCATCAGTGGCGTGCCGACCGGTTCAGCACAGCGGCCTCTACCGAAGGAACTCGCACCCGCAGTGCAATCAGCAACGCGGCCAGCAGCATCAGCACGGCCGCCGCCACGAATACGCCTGCGCTGCCACCGAGGCTGAACATTGCCCCACCCGCGGCTGCGCCTGTGGCGATGGCCGACTGTACCGACGCTACCACCATGCCCCCGGCGCTTTCCGCCTGGTCAGGGACCGCGTTGGCGACCCAGTTCGACCACGCCACCGGCACACCGCCAAAGGCCAGGCCCCACACCGCCAGCAGTACGGCCTGCCCTGGCACCGACGCCGGCAACAGGACCAGCGCCAGTGCCGCAACGCCCACCAGCGCGGGCATCGACACCAGGGTGGCCAGCGGGTAACGAGCAAGCATCCACCCGGCCACCAGGGTGCCGACAAAGTTCGCCACACCAAAACCCAGCAGCATCAGCGACAGCCCCTGCGGGCCAATGCCGGTCGTGCCTTCGAGAAATGGCCGAACATACGTGAACATCGCGAAGTGGCCGCTGTGCACCAGCACACAACCGAACATCCCCATGGCAATGCCTGGGCGCAGCAATACTTCAAGCACCGTGCGCAGGCGTGCCGGGCGGCGCGGCGCAAGGCTCGGCAGCGTGATTGACTGGAACGCCAGGGTCACCACGCCCACCGCCGCCGCTGCAAAGAACGCGCTGCGCCAGCCATATAGCCCACCCAGATAACTACCCAGCGGAACCGCAACCACCGTCCCGATGGCGATGCCACTGAAAATGATCGAGAGCGCTCGCGGCAACAATGCCCCCGGCACCAGACGCATCGCCACCGCCGCCGCCATGCTCCAGAACCCGCCAAGCGCGATGCCCAGCAAGATACGCATCAGCAACAGCACCACGAAACTGGAGGAAACGGCGACCAACAGATTGGACGCGATCATCAACGTGGAAAAACCCAGCAATACCCAGCGGCGATCGATACTGCGAGTCAGGCCTGGCACCAACAGGCCGGCGAACAGCGCCACCACGGCTGTCACCGTTACCGCCTGGCCAGCCAGCGCTTCGGATACCCCCAGCTCGGTCGCCATTGGCGTCAACAGGCTGGCCGGAAGGTACTCCGCGGTCAGCAAGCCGAACACGCCCATGGCCAGCGAGAACACGGCCATCCACGCGGGGGTTGCAGGTTCTGCATCCGGCCCGGCGCCGGGACGGCTGTCGGGTACGGCATTGCAAACAAGGTCAGTCATTGCACGGATCTCCCAATCTTCAATTGCGACCCGCAGTCTAGGCGCGAGAACCCGGATGATCTATGATCGAAAAACTCGATTTTTTGACCAGAACACCTGAATCATGCCGACGGACCCCTCTGCCTTCTCTTCCGATCTCATCAACGAGCTGTTGCGCGGCATGCGCCTGCGCGGTGTCGACTACCGGCGTATCCAGGCGGGCCCGGCCTTCGGCTTGGGCTTCGCTGCCAAACCCGGGCATGCCTGGTTCCACTTCCTGGCGGTCGGCAACGCGGTGCTGCGCATGGAAGACGGCACAACCTATGCGCTGTGCGCCGGTAACGCCGTCTTCATCTCCCATGGCGCGGCCCATCAATTGCTCTCGGATACACACGTGCCCGTGCAGCAAATCGACCTTCTGGACGGCGAGCCGCTGGGCGACGCCGTCAGCGCGGTGGACACCGGAACCGATGCCGGCGCCATGCCGGCTACGCTTTTGTTCAGTGGCTGCATGGAGTTCGAATTGGGCAGCCTGCATGGCCTTGGCAAGCTGATGCCGGGCCTGATGCTGATTGATGCCGGCGGCCAGCGTTACCCAGGACTGGTGCCTATTCTCACCACCATGGAGCGCGAGGTCAGCGCCGCACGCATCGGCTTCGCCGGCATCCTCGCGCGATTGGCCGACGTGGTCGCCGCCATGGTCGTTCGAGGTTGGGTCGAGTGCGCCTGCGGTAACGCCTCTGGCCTGGTTGCCGCCCTGCGCGATCCGCGCCTGGCCGGTGCACTGCTGGCGCTGCATCAACAACCGGGCCGCGACTGGACCGTCGAGCAGTTGGCGGAGCAATGCAATACGTCCCGCTCGGTCTTTGCGGAGCGTTTTCAATTGACGATTGGCATGACCCCGCTGCGCTACGTCACCGAAGTGCGAATGCGGCTTGCCAGCCAGTGGCTGACGCTGGAAAGGTTGCCAATTGAAGAGGTCGCGCAGCGTTTGGGCTATACGTCTCAGGCAGCGTTCAGTCGGGCGTTCAAGCGTGTTACGGGTAAGACGCCTGGGTTGAGTCGCAGGTTAAGGCAGTCGGCTGCCATCTGAAGCTGAGTGGGATGGGCGGGTGGGCCATCTTGGGCGGCCTTGGCACTATTTGAGACAAGGCCGAACGCAGTCGCTCGCACCTCTTGGCTTTCGATAGGCCGCGTGTGCGGCCCGTGTGTTGCGTCATCAACTACTGACCGCTTTGGCCTCCATGCCATCAAGCACCGACTCGATCAACGCATTGCTCAATTCCAGCGAGTGTTGCGAGGCCATCAGCAGGCTTTTGAACTGCTCATCGGCGCGTTCGCAGGCTTGTGCGGTGGTGTCCGTTGCACACTGGATCATGATCGACAGGTAGACCAGCGCATCTTCGAGCTTGATGTCTTCGCGCACGGAAAACAGGGGAGGGTGATCGCCGTGGCAACAGCCGAAGGAGGTGTAGGCGGGTTTGCGCGGGGTGTTGGGGAGTGGGGGATTCGGGACGAACTTAGCCATGTGGTGCTCCTTGATTAGTGGAGCCGACCCTGATTCGGATTCGGCGCTTTTTGCGCCTTGATTTATTTCAGGTGACCAAACCTGGTCGCTGGGTTTACAGCGACCGGGCAAGGTTAAAGGGGTTGGGGTGGGGATTCAAGTTTCTGGCTGAGGGAAGGAGGAGGCGTTACCGTCTGAGTGCTGATGCATTCATTTTGACGATGTGGCTTGCTTTTGAATTCAAAGGTTTGAGGCGCGCAGAGTGGCCTGCGCTTGAGGCTGACCAATACGTTGCAGTCTGTTGCGGCAGCTAGAGATTCTGGCCGTATGCGGTCTTGGGTGAAAGACCGCTTACGACCCAAAGCGGACGTAGTCAACCCTGATAATTTGCCGCTCGGCGAGCGACATCTTCACTTATGGAAGAGCAAGCTCTTACCCTAATGCGGCGGCAAATGCTTCTGGCGTGGGGCTCTCCTGCCATTGTGCGATTGCTCCCGGCAGCACCAGCCATGGCTGCTTGCGCCGAGTCCAGATATGCGCAACCGGCTCGAAGCGCTCAGCCCCTTCCAGGATGCCGGCCCGTACCACTCGCATGCCGGGTGCTGCCGTCGTCTCGTTGAACAGCCGGGTATGACATGTACCGCAGGCATGTTGGGTAGACGTTTGACCTTGGTGTTCATGCTCAAAGATCGCCGTTTCGCCAGACACCTGAACAGCCGAAGCCGCGCTCAGCATGTGCAGACCAAACGCACTGCCGCTCCAGCGCTGGCAGTTCAAACAGTGGCAGGCATACAGCGGCGGCAATTGCCGCGCCACGATCTCAAGGGTGACTTGCCCACATCGGCACTGACCGGTGATTCTCATGCGTTAGTTCCTTACAATGACGCCCGGAAAAATGTGGGCGAATGATCGCTTTTCACGGGCTCTGGCAGAAGATCAAATTAGGAGCAACTGTTGGCCAAGAATGTATGAGCGGTATTGAATGGGAAAGCCAGCGTGTATTTCTCGCCGTGTTGCGCTCTGGTAGCCTGAGCGGCGCGGCGAAGCTGCTGGGTATCGCCCAGGCCACTGCGCGCCGGCGCCTCGACTGTCTTGAACACGCTCTCGGTGTGAGTCTGTTCACCCGCACACCTCAAGGACTGACGCCTACTGCCGGAGCGCAGCGCCTGATCGAACATGTGGAGGCCATGGATCTGGCCGCGCAAACCTTCAACCGCATGGCCAGCTCTGAAGCGTCGATGGATCACGGTACAGTCCGGCTGACCTGTGGCGAGTTGCTTGGCGTCGAAGTCTTGCCCGACCTGCTGCGCCCTTTCCATTACGAACACGTCGGACTCAAACTTGAGCTGAGCATAAGCGATGCCCTTGAAGACATCGCCAGGCTGCAATCGGATATTGCGGTGCGGCTGATGCGGCCCAATGAAGCGGATATCACGGTGCGGCGTGTCGGCAGTTTGCAGATTGGCATCCATGCCAGTGCCGGGTGCCTGGAGCGCTACGGTAACCCAACCTCCCTGCTGTCGCTGCGCCAGCGACCGCTGATCGGGCCAGACAGACGCTCAGCGGATTTGCGTCGGTTTATCGACTCTGGTCTGTGCGATGCCGACCAGCATTTCGCCATTGCCTCCGATCATCACCTTGCTCAGCTGGCCGCTCTGAGAGCGGGCTTAGGCTTCGGGCTCTGCCCGACTCAAATCGCAAAATCGCACCGACTGGTACATGTGCTACCACACGATTTTGGCTTTGAGGTTGAGGTGTGGATCGCAATGCACAATGACCTGCGCAAAATTAACAGGATCGCTCAGGCGTTCGAGGTTCTTGGAGAGCAGTTACATCAGTATCTATGCTTAGCCGATCAGTGAGCAGCGTAGGTCGTGGCATCCACTGCTTTGTCTAAACGGCTGCAATGGGTCGAAAGCCGCCGCTCCGGACTGACCGCTCCCGACCCATTGCAGCCGTTCAGCACTGGCAGATTTCGATCCCTCGCGGCCAGTGCTCCCGACACTTACAGTTCCCGAGCCCAAGTCTGGCTGACGAGGTCTTTTCCGAAGCTGTGTACCTGTTCTTCTTCGACCAAATGGAAACCTGCTTTCTGATAGAGCTTTCGGGCATCGACAAGCACACTGGTTGTCCAGAGGATCATGTGCTTGTAGCCCGCGAGCCGCGCAAACCGAATACTCTCTTCCAGCAACCGATTGCCGATTCCCATGCCCCTGGCGCTCGCGTCAACGTAGAGCATCCGCAGCTTGGCGGTCGTCTGGTCATGTTTGACGACAAAGACCGAACCGATAACTGTGCCCTCTTTTTCCGCGATCCAGCATCGCTCGCAGGACGGGTCGAACTCACGAAGGTAGTTGGCGACGATTTCCGCCACCAGCGCTTCGAACTCCATATTCCAACCGTATTCGCGGGCATAGAGTTGCGCTTGTTGCTGAACAACGATACCCATATCGCCCGCTTGTGAATCGCGCAGGATGTAGGAATGATCACCGTCGCCCAATTGAGTCTGGATCTGTCTCATGGCTTGGATCAATTGTTCTTGCTGGCGCTCAGGCAAGCCTTGCAACATCAACACGACTTCTTCACGAGCGGCTTGCTCCAGCGAGGCCAGCACCTGACGACCTGGCTCGGTGAGCTGGATTTGAGAGGCTCGGGCGTCGATTGCCGACCGAGCTTTGCTGTGATATTCGCGCCTTTATCAGCCAGGTGTTACGCCAGCGAAGCGCCCACGATGCCGGCACTAATGACAACGACTCGTTTGTCCAGAGCATTTCCCATAGCAACCTTCATTCTGTAGACCTGAAGGCGGTTTCAGTGTCTGCCTCTGGTCGATTTCTGCTTGTCGTAAGGGGCAGCAGTTGTCGTCCAGAAAGCAGATGTAAATTTGTCTGAAGTGGCGAAATAGCTGCCAAAATCATCGTGTTAAAACGCCGCCTGAAATGGCAGCAAGATAAGCGCGTGAGTGTTGTTGGCACTGGAGGGTAGCGAAAAATCGTTCAGCTACTACGGTAAGCGTCATCAACGACTATAGTCATTGGTGAGCCAGAGCGAATCTGACCATTCCCCTGCCAACCTGGCCTAATCCAATTCCGCGATTACACGGCGGATCTTCTTGTGTTCCTTGATGCGGAACGTGAACGTTTCGCTGCCGAAATCACTCAGGCTCAGGCTGAGATCGAGGTAGCGTTGTCTTTTTTTGAACCCCTTGATGGTGGATGGAGTTATCCCGCCGGGCACGTCGCATCCCACTGAGCACGTCCCAACCACCCATCTATCAAGGTTCAAGTTATGAATACTTTAGAGTTCGATGATGCACAAAAAACCAATGGCGACCGGGTTCAGGGGCCGCTGCCGGCCGGCACTGTCGCGCCCGACTTCACTCTTCAAGCAACCCCTGATCAACAGTTGTCGCTGCGTGAGCTAAAGGGAAATACCGTGATATTGGCGTTTTATCCCGCTGACTGGACTTCGGTGTGTGGTGACCAACTGACTTTGTCCAACCAGTTGCTACCCACATTCAGAGAATACGGTGCGGCGCTACTGGGTATCTCGGTTGACAGCGCCTGGTGTCATCAGGCCTTTGCCAAAGATCGGAATTTTCACTTCAGCCTGCTGGCCGATTTCGAGCCCAAAGGGGCTGTGGCACGACAGTATGGAGCGTACGAGTCCCAGCTCGGGGTTTGTAAGCGTGCGCTGTTCGTGATTGACAAGGACGGGATGGTTGCCTGGAGCTACGTCTCCCCGATGGCAATCAACCCTGGTGCGGACGGTATTCTGGATGCGCTGGATGCTTTGGCGAATTCGCCACAAAGCACGCCAACCAAAAATTAACAGGTGATTAGATGGCCACTCTCAAAGTCCCGGTAAGTGCCGACGACCATCGCCAGGGAAGTGCGCATGCCAAGGTCACCTTGGTCGAATTTGGCGACTATGAATGTCCCTATTGCGGTGAAGCTTATTGGATGGTCAAGAATCTGCAACAGCATTTTCGCGATGACTTGCTGTTTGTGTTCCGTAACTTCCCTCTGACCACCGCTCACCCCCATGCATTGGGTGCAGCGGTCACCGCTGAGTATGCCGGGAGTCGAGGATTCTTCTGGGAGGCCCACGACGGATTGTACGAAAATCAGGATCGATTGGGCCTGCCGCTGTATCGCGCCATCGTTCTCAAACACGGCCTTTCCAGGGAGGAATTCGATCTTGCAATGCAAGAGGATACTTACATTCCCAAAATACAAGCCGATTTCAATGGCGGTGTACGCAGCGGCGTGAATGGCACCCCAGCGTTTTACATTGACGGGCTTCGGTATGACGGAGTTCCAGAGTTCATCGGGATGAGTCAGATGATTGAGCTTTTGTTAGTGCGTGGACGAAATCGCTAGAGAGCCAAATCGGCTTGGCATCACCCACATCGGAGCCGGGGAAAAACCAACGTTAGCTTCCTTTTACATTAAAGAGGTGGGCACGGAGCCGGCAACTAATGAAATCTTTGAAGTATTATGAAGAAAATCGACACGCCACATGGTTGGAGTTGTTTTTTGACCTGACTTTCGTTGTTACGATAGGTCAAGTTACGCACACTCTCGGACATGTTCATGATGGGCACTTTGAACATAAGCAATTATGGACATTCTTACTGCTTTTTGTGCCGTTGTGGTGGATCTGGTCCAGTCACACGATTTATTCCAACAGGTTCGATACAGACAGCAATCTTCACCGTTTGGCAACATTATTCATAATGCTCCTGCTCATTGTGCTATCGGCACGGATCGGGGAAGACTTGGAAGTGAACTACCCGCTCATTATTGTCTGCTATTTTGGTATACGTGCAACCATCAGTGTTATGTATATTTCATCCATTAGTAAACTCGATTCTCGCGGCGAGCTTTCCTCAAGGCTTGGCTTCGCCCTATTAGTTAGCGCAGTTATTAGCCTTTCATCCGTTATTTTTGACCCGCCCTTGCGTTACCTTGTTGCTTATATTGGGATTGTTCTTGATATTCTGTTTCCTGTATTTTTCTGGACTAAACTAAAACCGTTGCCAGCACACACAGAGCACTTGGTTGAGCGCATAGGCCTACTCACCCTAATCTTATTGGGGGAGTCAATTATTAGCCTTTCCGGAGGCTTATCTAACATTCAATGGGGTTATTATAATGTGATGGCGGCCATCACCGGATTTATCATGATTTGCAGTATCTGGTGGATCTATTTTGATAGTTTTTACTTGCTGAACAAACATCAAAGCAGGATGAGTGGGCACGCCTTAATCTACTCGCACCTTTTTCTTTTTATGGGGCTGGCACTTCTGGCAAATTTGATTAGGCATGCGATCCTGAACGACATTGCGATACGCGATTTCCAGATTATGTCGATCACCGGCATGGCCTTGTTTTTCCTAGGTAAGCAATATGGCTACTTCATAGCCGTGAGTAGAATAAGGAAATACATCCTACAAAACACGTTGATAGTGTTTTCTTTGGGCGGGTTAGTCGTGTTTTTACCCCGCGTCGAGTACATATTGGTCGGCCTGACAGCAACCATGATCTCTTATGTTTTTCTAAATTTCAGATATCGTTGAATCATCATTATCAGACCAGAGGGTGGGACCAAGTGAGCAAGTGGCTGACTTGCGGTTACATGCTGCCCACTACGTCGTTCTCGCTGCTCGTGCGCTACTCGCCGCTACCCTTGGTCTATTTGGGTTTGTAATCCTGGTATCGTCGACCATAGTTAAGAGTCTCGGATGCCCCTCTTAGCTATCGCGATCTGATAGCGCCAGCCGCATCGTAACAACAGGAGCCACATCATGGTCAAAGTAGCGTTGTTCGTTCGCCTAAAAGCAAAACCCGGGAAAGAAAAGGATGTAGAGAGCTTTCTTTTGGGTGGCCTTCGGTTAGTGGAGGAGGAGCCAGCCACTACAGCCTGGTTTGGAATCCGCTTGGGGCCGTCCACCTTTGGCATCTTTGACGCATTCCCGGATGAAGCGGGCCGGCAGGCTCATCTTTCGGGCAAGGTCGCGGCGGCGCTTATGGCAAACGCTGCCGAGCTATTTGCCGAACCGCCATCAATCGAGAAGGTTGACGTCCTTGCGGCCAAGCTACCCAGCTAAGCAAACCCAATAGGAAGCTCCAGTCAGTACTGGGAGGCCCACGATGTATTTTGTGAAAATCAGGATAGCCTGGGCCTGCTGCTGTTCCGGGCGGTGATCAATCAAAACACTTGTATTGAAGATAAATGTCATGGCTAAAGTGCCGTGTCCAGGATTCATGCCATGCTTGCGCGCTCGGTATAAGTGAAAGGATACGCGCGCAAATCGTGTCCAGGGACGGCGTGGAAGCCGCACAGAATCTGCAAGGCAACGTGCTCATCACGGGTTTAGGCTGGGTAGGGTAGATTGTTTGCCGGGCACCGGTCGCTCATGGCGCGAAGATCTCCATCATTGATATAGAACCGGAGGTCATCCGCGCCGTGACACCTTATGGTTTCGCCAAGTGAGCATTCGTCGGCGTAGCAGTGACCGATGTTCAATGAGCTGCCTGACGCGGCTGCACTCCGAACTGCGCAACGATGTGCGTACCCAATTCCTCAATAACTTCCACCGCAGGGCGCTTGCCGTATTTGAGATTGAGAATGACGTGGTCCACGCCGATTTCCTCAAGCGACTCCAGCAAAAAACGTAGATGGTAACGTCCAAGTCTGAACCCCAAATGGATACGTGTGGGTGGCGTTGACGGATTCTCATCGAGATCGATGTACAGCGACTGAGTAAAGGGCTTATACACAGAACCACATTGTTTCGTGACCTCCAGTCGCCAATCTTCCACGACCAGCCGCTGCATGTTCGGAATGCGTGGATAGTTGATCCATCCGTTGCTCTCACGCGCGATCCAATCCAGTGACTGGCGACTGTTGCCGGTCACGAGCATTGGAATGAATTGGGTGGTCGGTTTCGGAATCAGGTCTGCGCCTTGCATTTCACCAGTGCTCCAGTGGATGGGCTCAAAACTGGTGCTGTGGGCGCGGCGAATCACTTCGTAGTGTTCTCGAAAGATCTCTCCACGCCTTTCGGGATCGACGCCAAATGCCGAAAACTCCACTGGCCGATCTCCCGAAGCAACCCCCAGAATCAAGCGACCAGTGCTCAACTGATCTACGCTGGCAGACGCCTTGGCCGTGTGCAGGGGATGGTGCAGCGGGATGGCGATGGAGGCGGTGCCAAGTGCAATCTCCGAGGTATGGGCGGCCATATAACCCAGGTAAACCCAGGGGTCGAAGACTTGGCCGACATCGCCGAAGCCAGGGTCGCGAAGCGGCACGTCGCGAAACCAGAGCGCGCAGAAGCCCAGCGCCTCGGCTTGTTTAGCCAGTGTGACCTGGTTGAGCATGCTCGGAGTGTCCCCGTCGAACGCCTCCATGGGAAAGAATAATCCAAGGCTCAAATGCCCCTGAGTGAAGGTTCGGCTGAACCCTCGATGCTGCTGGTAAGGAATCGTGCTCGGCCGATACATACGGATTGACCTCATGGCAGAACGTGAACAGCGCCCCCGTTTCCAGAGGTGCTGCGGCATCGGTCGCTTTTGAACGGCAGGTGGGGGGACTGGGTCTGGCTTTTACCCGTTGCGCCGTACTGCTGGTCGTGTGGACCGGACTCAGGGGGCAGTTGCTGGCGATAGGCGCGGGTTGGTCCGGGTGGGTGTTAAGCGGACGGTCAAAGGAAGTCAGATCTCTCGGCTCTATACCACCAGATGGGCAAGGCGTTCGAGGAATCATTCTATAAGCGTAGGCGGTTTTGCAGCTCTCCGCCATATTCTTACAATCGAGCCGCTGGTGGGCGAAAGTCGCGTATCGAAGGCAGTTATCGGTCGTTTCCTGCCATTCCAGAACGGCCGCTATTGGCCGATAGCGGTCAGCCAACGTGTCTCAAAAGGGATCGAGCCGTGCGTCGATGCCAGCCTGCTTAGCCAGCGAGATCAGGTTTTCGACGCAATCTTGCTCAATGATGCAACCCACATAATCGGCGCCGCCTGTATCCACATGCAGAAAGCGCTTCCCGAACCCGGTCAGCCATTGATCGAAATCGATCAGCACTTGCATCAGTGATGGCGTCTCTTCCAGCTTGTAGGCATAAATCTGGTCAATGCCGCTGGCTTCAATCAGTTTCGGTGCCAGGTACTTGAAATCATCGAAGCCGTGCACGTCCACGGCCATTAGAACCAGATTATTGAGTAACTGGCCTTTATCAGCGTCCAAAAGACCACTGACCAACGCGGTGGCCGGGTCTTCACCTAGGTTGTAATAGCGCGACACCCTTCTCACGAGACGCGCACGTTCCTTTTCAGGCAGCCGCGCCAACAGGGCCTGGGTGAACGTTTTCAGTTGCGCACCGAATGGATAAAGCTCACGCATAATCGCGGCATCGCTCAACCTTGGTTCATCGGGTGGGGGTTGTGTGAAGCGATCGCCGAACAATCGACTGAACAAGCCCATCGCCGTTTATTCTCCTTGGTGGGTAAAGCCTCTGGCGCGAAGCTTACCCCAGCGGTTCGATGACGGCGAATAGGGTCAGGGTTGACATCTATTCAGTCTACGTGTGGCAGCAATCGACCCATAGCAGCCATTCACGAAGGGCCGCATTCGGCCAATGCCGCAGCAGTGGGCCGCAGCATGAGTGCGAAGTCCTTTAATTACTCGACCTTTTTACCTGGCAATGGGGCCGTATGAATTTCGTCAAACATAGCGGTTGCCACTGAAGCAGCATAAACAATGTATTTCACATCACTTTCTTTGCTCTTGACTTCATAGATTTCACAAAGAAGACTTTTGTTGTTCTTGGGCAACGCTGCAGGCGACCAGGATGAAGGGCTCTTGAAGTTATACTCAGGGCCTTTGTACATTAAGGATTTTATGCCAACAACGGTACGCTTGTATTTTTGTCTGTCAGGTCTTTTGGAATTTTCATAGTCGCCTATAAATGATCCTAAAGAACCGGAGACAACATCTATGCACTCCTTGTCTAGCGCGGTCCCATAATCAGCAGCCGCGTAGGTTCCAACGCTGCCATGGTTGGAATAGAATTTTTGACGGGGCGTCAATTTCTCTTCTGGCTGCTTGGGTTTATATTCATCACCCTCGAAATAGTATTCGATGTACCCTCGCGAAATATCCACCCTGTTGTATATTTTTCTCTTTTCTATCACGTCTTCAAAAGTGTACCAGCGATGCTCAATTAGTGTGTGCTCGACGTCTAGCCCGCTCGCCATCACTTTTAAAGAAAGCACGGAGCCGAACAGGATATATGCAATGTTGATACTTTTCATGAGCTCGCCCAGGGCATGGTTTTTTAAAGTTTACTTGATTCTAGCCAGTGCACGATAGAGTTGTAAATTTATCTAATAGCAAAATCAACACACTGGATCATGATCGACAGGTAGACCAGCGCATCTTCGATGCTTGATGTCTTGGCGCACGCAAAACCGGGGAGTGTGATTGCCGTGGCAACACACGGGGCAGCGCCTGTCGCTGGAGCATACCCCCCGGACAAGCCGTATGGCCTTACTGGCCGAACGCCTACCGGGTACCCGCCAGGCCTCGATGGCCAGTGGTGTGCGGGCCTTGCGCCACGGCACGCAGGGTGTGCGCCAGCATGTCTTCAGCGCTGCGCTCACCGTCGACTCGCAGGACGGGCGCTGTCTGCCTTGAAAGCCACGCCTCGTGCCGCACACGGCTTCGGCTGGAAAACGCCGGGTCGTCATACTGGGAAGCCCATTCGCGAAAGGCCAGGTGAATGGCATGCATGTCGCCACCGGGCGCGATGCGATTGCCAAAGCGCTGCTGTTCTCGTGCTGCCAGTCGTTCCAGGCGAACAGGTGTCGGCGTGATCACGAACACGATCAGGTCGACATGCGCGATCAGCGCATCACCCCAGCCATCGAACGAGCCGGTCAGTACCCAGCCCTGATCACCGAGTGCCTGTTCGATCAGGCAGACGTTCGGCGGGTGGTCGCTTGGTAGTGAAGGGCGGGTTGGTGGGCAGCCAGTAGAAGTCATCGACATCGACATGCCGCAGGTTCAGCGAGCAGGCCAGGTTGTGACCCAGGGTGGTCACGCCGGCACAGGAGGCGCCGGTAATGTCGATACGCATTGTTCTGTTCATGCGCCATCCTACCCCGGCGGTCTGTCAGGGCGAAGCGCTCCGGCGCGTCAGCCCGGGTGGCGTTGGTGCGGGTCACGACACGGCGCATCCCTGCGCCACTTCACATCAGAAACTGTACTTGGCCGTGAGCATCATGTTGCGCGGTGTGCCGTAGGTGTCGCCGCCGTAGCTGGTCGAGTTGGAGATGGACGAGTAGTACTTGCGGTCGAACACGTTGTTGGCGTTGAGCTGCAGGTCCAGGTTGCGGGTCAGCCGGTAGCCGGCCATCAGATCGGTGACGGCGTAGCCACCCTGTTCCAGGCGATAGCTGCCACCGTTGGCCAGCGCCACGTCGTTGTACAGGCGGCTCTGCCACGACACGTTGCCACCCACGCGCAGTTTCTCCAGCGGGCCCTGGAAGCGGTAGGTGGTGGTCAGCTTGAACAGGTGCTCGGGCGTGTCGGTGTCAAAGCGCTGGTTGACGTTCTGCGGGTTGGCGGCGTCCTTGAGGGTGTGCACGCGGGCATAGGTGTAGCCACCGCCCACCTGCCAGTTCTCGGTCAGCGCACCCTGCAGCTCGAAGTCGATACCCTGGCTGCGGATCTCGCCCGAGGCCTCGTAGCATTCGGTCTGCGGGCAGTTCGGCACGAACACCTGCACCGCGCGGTTTTCCTGGTCGATGCGAAACAGCGCCAGGCTGGCGTTGAGCGCACCCTCGAAGTACTCGCCCTTGATGCCCACCTCGTAGTTCTTGCCCACGATCGGCTTGACCGGGGTGCCGGAGGTGCCCTTGCTGCTCTGCGGGGTGAAGATGTCGCTGTAGCTGACGTAGACCGAGTGATGCTCGTCCAGGTCATAGATCAGCCCGGCATAGCGGGTGACGTTGCGGGTGACCTTGTAGTCGCCGTCGCCATCGCGGTTGTCGTAGTCATACCAGTCCAGGCGCCCGCCCAGGATCAGCTTGAGCGGGTCGGCCAGGCTCAGGCGGGTGGTCAGGTACACGCCGTCCTGGGTGGTCACTTCGCGGCTGTTGCCGGTGTGGGTGAAGTTCGGCTTGCCGGCATCGATCGGCCAGTTGGGGTCGTAGGGGGCATAGTTGTGGGTGGTCATGTCGTAGATGCGCTTGCTGGCACCCACCACCAGTTCATGGGTGCGCCCCAGCGCCTCGAAGGGCCCGCTGACAAAGGCATCCACGCCGGCCTGGTTTTCATCGTGGGCCGACTGGTACACGGTGCGTGCCAGCGTGTTGTTGACCCAGCGCGACTGGTACGAGCCGGAGAACAGCGCGTTCTGCTCGGAATAGTTGGCGTTGACCTGCAGCTTCCAGTCGTTGGCCAGGCGCTGGCGTACCTCGGCAAAGACGGTGTTGATCTCCTGGTCCTTGTTCTCCCAGGGGGTACCTGGGTTGTACGAGCGCGGCAGGTTCAGGTGATGGCCGTCCAGGCCGATCATCGAGGCGCCCCAGAAGTAGTTGGTCTTGTCCTTCTGGTTGGAGAAGCCGAGGGTCAGGGTGGTGGCGTCGCTCAGGTCCGCCTCGGTGATGGCGTAGAACAGGCCGTGGGTCTCTTCCACGCCATCGACGAAGCTGTTGCTGTCGCGGTAGGACGTCACCACCCGACCGCGCAGGGTGCCGCTGTCGTTGAGCGGGCTGGAGGCATCGACCTCGCCGCGGTAGTCGTCCCAGCTGCCGGCCGCACCGGTGAGAGTGACCTTCTGTTCGGCCAGCGGGCGCTTGCGCACCAGGTTGATGGCAGCCGAAGGGTTGCCCGCGCCGGTCACCAGCCCGGTGGCGCCGCGCACCACCTCCACCCGGTCGAACATCGCCAGGTTCGGCTGGGCGCCCACGGTCCAGCCCTGGTAGCCACTGGGGATGCCGTCGTACATCAGGTTGTCGATATCGAAACCGCGCGCCGAATACGTCTGCCGGCCAGGGCCGCTGGAGAAGTCGAGGAACAGCCCCGGGGTGGCCTTGACCACGTCGTTGATGCTGGTCATGGCCTGGTCGTCCATGCGCTGGCGGGTAATCACGGTAACGGCCTGGGGCGTTTCGCGCAGGGTCAGCGGCAGCTTGGTCGCGGTCGACATGGCGCCGGTGGTGTATGACTGGGTGCCTTCGGTGGTACTGCCCAGTTGAGTGTTGAGGATTTCGGTGGCGCCCAGCTCCAGGGTCGCAGCCTTGGCTGGCTGCGGTGTCGCAGAGCTGTCATCGGCCAGGGCGGGGGTCAGGGTGGCCATGCAGATGGCCATGGCCAACAGATTGCGGGGCAGGCCGGAGCAATGCGGCGGGGTAGGGCGCGACATGAAGGGTTCCAGTGGTAGTGATAAATATAATACATATGAGAATCGTTACCAAATGATGTGTCAAGGTGTGTCGCAATAAATAGCGGCGTTCTGGCCGATGCCGCGTCCTCTGCTAGGTTTCTAACCATCACCTTTTGTCACCCCACCCCCAGGCATACAGGCAAGGAAGCACCCGATGAACAAGACACCCCTGTTTTTCAGTGGATTGCTCGCTACCGCGGTACTGTTCGGTAGCACAGCGGCCCAGGCACAGACCCAGCCGGTAGTGCAGGTTTCCGGGCCTGAAGCGGATGTGAAGGTCACGGAAACCTACGTGCGGATGATGGCCAGGGAGGCGTACTTCTGGGGTTGGCCCATGGCCAACATCTTCAACCGCCGACAGAAGTTCAAGGACCTGCCCGAGGCGGGGTTGATGGGCGGCATCGTGCCTGTGGCGCCGATCAACCACCTGTCGATGCTCACCGACTACATCTCGCCCGGGGAACGGCTCGTGGCCTGCCCCAACCAGGATGTGGTGTATGGCGCAGGCAGCATCGCCCTGGACATCGAACCCGTGGTGATCCAGGTACCGGACTTCGGCGACCGTTTCTGGGTGTACCAGATGGTGGACCTGCGCTCCGACAGCTTCGCCGAGCTGGGCAAGATGTACGGCACCAAGCCCGGCTTCTACCTGCTGGTGGGCCCGGACTGGAACGGCAAGGTGCCGCAGGGCATCACCCAGGTGTTCCGCGCCAGCACCAACACCGGGTTCGTGATTCCACGGGTGTTCCAGGACGATACCGACGACGATCGCAAGGCCATCCAGCACTATCTGTCGGGCATCGACATGTACCCCTTGTCCAAGTACGACGGCAAGCCCAAGCAGCGTGACTGGAGCCAGTCGCCGAAATTCCCGGCCGAGGCGGCGGGTGAAGAGGAAACCCGCTGGGTGTTCCCGGAAACCTTCTTCGACGAACTGCCGGCGATTCTCAAGGATGCCAGGCCGCTGCCCGGCGAAGAGGCGCGCTATGCGCAACTGACGGTGCTGGCGCAGATAGCCCAGCGCGATCCCGAGCTGAAGAAAGCCATGATCGACGAGGCGCAGAAGGCTGACAGCGAGGTGGTCAAGCCGTTGCTGCAATTTCGCAACTACGGCCAGCAGTTGCCCCACCACTGGAGCACCATCAGCAACGGCGCGGCGTTCGGCACCGATTATTTCCTGCGCACCGCGGTGGCCCGTTCGAACATCTTCGTCAACAAGCAGATCGAGACCAAGTACTTCTACCAGGACCTGGATGCCTCCGGCACCCGGCTCAACGGTGGCCAGCGCTACAGCGTGACCTTCCCCAAGGGCGCGCTGCCGCCGGTCAAGGGGTTCTGGTCGTTGACGCTGTACAACCAGCAGCACTTCTTCGCCGAAAACCCCTTGGGGCGCTACTCCCTGGGTACCAAGAACACGTCGCTCAAGACCAACCCCGATGGCTCGCTGACGCTCTACGTACAAAGCGATTCGCCCGGCGCGGACAAGGAGAGCAACTGGCTGCCCGCGCCCAAGGGGGCCGACTTCTCGCTCTACGTGCGGGCCTACTGGCCACAGGCGGCGGCGATGAACGGCCAGTGGACGCCGCCGGCAGTGGTCAAGGTCAACTGAACGGATTACCCCATCGCGCCACGAGGACACCTCATGAACCGCTTGAGCAGCACCGTGACGGCCCTGGCCGTAGCCATTTCCCTGAGCAGCGTGGCCAATGCCGCCACCCGGTACGAAGAACTGGCCAACCAGCCCTTCGAAAAGGGCTTCCCGACCGAAGCAACCGCACGCAGCCTCATCGACGAGCTGGTGTTCCAGCGCGCCGTGCAGTCGTACCTGTGGGCGTTGCCGGCGATCAACATCTGGTCGATGAAGGAGGCCTCCGAGAAGCACTTCGGCGCCGGCTACAACATCCTGCCCACCTGGAAGAAACGCATCAACGCCAAGACACTGGTGACCACGCCCAACTCCGACCTGGTCTACGCCATGAGCTACCTGGACCTGGCCAAGTACGGCCCGCTGGTGGTCGAAGCCCCGCCTGGGGTGCAGGGCATGTTCGACGACTTCTTCCAGCGCCCCATCGTCGGCCCGACCATCGACGGCAAGACCTGGCGCGGCGACGTGGGCCTGGCCGGCCCTGACAAGGGCAAGGGTGGCACCTACGTGCTGTTGCCGCCGGGCTACAATGGCCCGGAGCCGACCGAGGGTTACGTCTATCGCTCGCGCACCAACAACGTGTTCCTGTTCTGGCGCACCTTCTTCAAGGACCCCAACGACCTCAGCGTGCCGGTGGCCGAGGTCGAGCGCACCAGGATCTATCCGCTGGGCAAGAAGGACTCGGCACTGGCGATGCAGTTTCCCGATGCCACCGGCGCACCGATCAACATGCTGTTCCCCGAGGACGGTCGCTACTTCGACATGCTGTCGCGCTTCATCGACGCCGAAGCGGTGGACCCGGCCGACATGGACATGCGCGGGTTCCTGCACACCCTGGGCATCGAGAAGGGCAAGCCCTTCGCCCCGGATGCCGAACGGCGCAAATTGCTCGATGAAGCGGCGCGCACCGCGTTCAAGATGAGCAAGGTGGTCACCAGCCACCTGCTGCCCAAAGAGCCTGGCGGCCTGTACTACAAGGATCGCCAGTTCGTGAACACCTTTGCCGGGGAGAACACCGAGTTCCAGGCCAGTGGCACCTTCACCAACCTGGAGCAGCGCGTGGCGTTCTTCACCTCGGCCTATTCGGACAGCCCGGGCATGGTGATGAACCTGGTCGGCGCCGGTGCCAAATACCCGGCCACCACCCGCGATGCCGAGGGCAAGTTCCTCGACGGTGCCCACACCTACAAGCTCAACCTGCCGGCGAACGTGCCGGCGGCCTTGTTCTGGTCGGTTACCGCCTACGACAACCTCACGGCATCGGGCCTGGACAACGGCCAGCCGTTCCCGTCGCTAAACCAGATGGACAAGCCGACGCCCAACAGCGACGGCTCCACCGACATCTACTTCGGCCCCACCTCGCCGGGCGAGGGCAAGAACTGGATCAAGACCCTGCCAGACAAGGGCTTTCTGGTGATCGTGCGGTTGTATGGGCCCAAACAGGCGTTCTTCGACCAGAGCTGGAAGCCGAGCGACCTGGTCAAGCAGTGAGGGTAGTCCAGGCGGCCTGGAACAACTAGTACCCAGGGCTCTTCTTCTGAAGAGCCCTAGGTCGATTTCAAATACCGATATAACGTCTGGCGACTGATATCGAAATCACGCGCCAGCCGGGATTTACTTTCTCCCGCGCGGGCGCGCTCAATTAAACTTACAACCTGATTGTCGGACAGTTTCTTCTTTCGACCTCGGTAGGAACCCCGATTTCTTGCAGTTGCAATACCGGCGGCCTGTTTTTCGCGCAGTGCCGCGCGCTCGAACTCTGCAAGCAACTCCATGGCCGCGACGATGGGGCCCGCAACTTCACGGCCGTCATCTCGGAATGTCAGGTTTTCATCCACAAACTTGAGCGTGACCTGTTTTTCGATCAAGCGGCGAATGAAGTTGCACAACTGCTCGGTATTGGCCGAAAGCGAGGCCATGCTGTCCACGATCACGGTATCCCCGCACTGCAGGTAACGCAGCAGCTTTTCAAAGCCTGCGCGGTGGGTGGCCGTGTCTGCAGGGGCATCGTAAAACACCGCGTCGAAGGCATCGGGGCTGGCTGGGCTGGGTACGCTGGCATCGGGTTTCGGTGAGGCGAGCCGGCAATATCTGATGCGATGCAATCTCATGGTGCCTCCTTGGCAATACTTGTACGGCGTCGTTTTATAACTGTACAACCTGTAACTAAATTAAAAATCCTTACAGGTAACTGTCACGCTGAACCCACCCAAAATACACAGTTGCAAAGACTTTTACTTGCCTTATCATTTTGAAGCTTGAAAGGATCTTAACAAGCTTCACGCAAACAGTCGATTTGCGTTTATATAATGCGCGCATGCATTCACCTACCCGTTGTATAGCCCGAACAATTGACGCGGCCGGTTTGTCCTGGCGGGGGATTGTCCGACACAAACAGAGGATGAGGTATGAAAGTCTTGGAGGCAGCAATGGAACTTGAACGCCCCACTACCGATCAGCAAAAGATTGATCATGTTACCCGGCGTATTACCGAACATGGTAATTACCTGCGCCAGCGCTATCCGATCCTGCAACATCAGAATGCGCTGGGCGCAGGTGTCATGGCGGTGTCGCTGATCGGCATGGTGGTGAGTGGGGGGCTCTACCTGCAGGGGTCCATTCCTGCCTGGGGCTGCATTCTGATCAACGCGCTGCTGACCTCGTTCATTCATGAAATAGAACACGATCTGATTCATCGTCTTTATTTCAGAAAACAGCCGCTGGCGCACAATGCCATGATGTTTTTATGCTGGTTGGCTCGGCCGGGAATGCCCAGCCCCTGGTTAAGGCGAAGTTTGCACTTTCATCACCATAAAGAGTCAGGCACCGAGACGGATGTGGAAGCCTGGATCACCACCAGTGGCAGCCCCTGGGGTGTACTGCGGTTGTTGAAACTGGTGGACGGGTTCATCTTCGGTTTTCTCAATGCGGTATTTGCCCCAGGCTGGCGGGAGAAAGTCCGCTTGCTGGTCAAGATCGTCCGGCTCAATACACCCTTCGGGCTGTTGTACTGGGGTTGCTGGTATGTGTTTCTCGGCTACCACCTGTATGCCTGGCTTGGCGCGGTCAGCGGGCACGAGGTGCACAGTTCCGCGACCACCTTGGCGGTGATGGACGTGGTCAACAGTGTGGTCGTGATTCTGGTCGCGCCCAACCTGATCCGGCAGTTCTGCCTGTTTTTCATCAGTTCGAACATGCACTATTACGGTGATGTGGCACCGCGCAATGCGCTGCAGCAAACTCAGGTCATGAACGCCTGGTGGCTATGGCCGTTCCAATTGTTCTGCTTCAACTTCGGCAGCACCCACAGTATTCACCACTTCGTTGTCAGGGACCCGTTCTACCTGCGCCAGATGACCGCGCCTTATGCGCATCAAGTCATGGCCGAGGCCGGTGTTCGGTTCAATGACTTCGGCACCTATAAACGCGCGAACCGTTATTCCCTGGCACACACGCACACGCGCTCGCGTGGATGAACGTTCCATCAACCTGTGTGTTTGAGGGGGCGCCCCAGGGGGCGCAGTCGGTAGTCAGGTTCACGAGCCAACAGTAATGCGTTCGGGTCTGTCAGGCGCCGAGACAATCATTGTCGCCTGGCAGGTCTGCTACGCAGCAACGTCGCTCGGTTACAGGGCAACATTTCAACGACGAGGAAGACGAGGCATGAAAGCGCAAGGGATATGTGCCCAGCCCTTCGAGGCGGTCCGGCAGGCCTTCGAAGCGATGTTCGATGATCCGCAGGAGCGGGGTGCCGGGCTCTGTGTGCAGGTGGACGGGGAGCGGGTCGTCGACCTGTGGGCCGGTGTGGCGGACCAGGAGGGCGGCAGGCCCTGGACGCACGACACGCTGGCCAACACCTTCTGTGTTGTAAAACCCTATGTGGCAGTGGCCATCCTGATGCTGGTCGAGGCGGGCCGGCTGGAACTGGATGCGCCGGTGGCCCGCTACTGGCCCGAGTTCGCCCGCAACGGCAAGGCCAGGGTCAGTGTGCGTCAGGTGATGAACCACACCGCCGGCCTGCCGGCGCTGCGGGGCCCCGACCATAACCCGATGATGTATGACTGGGAGCACATGGTGCGGGTGCTGGAAGACGAGCCGCTGTGGTGGGAACCGGGCACCGACCTGGGCTACGGCACCACCACCTTTGGCTGGATTCTGGGCGAGCTGATTCGTCGGGTGGACGGGCGCGACCCCTGCGCCTTCATCCATGAACAGATGCTGGACCCCCACGGCCTGGACGTGCACCTTGGCGTGGACGAGACGCAGTTTCACCGTATCGCTCGTTTCGACAGTGCCTCCGGGCGCGTTGGCGACCCCTACTCGCAAGCGCTGCGCACGGTGGTGAAGAGCGAGCCCTCGCATATCGCCACATTCGCCTTCACCAACCCCGGCATGGTGCCCCGGCGCACCAGTGACCCGCGCTGGTGGGCCTATCGGCAACCGGGGGTGTGTGGCCATGCCACCGCTCACGGCCTGGCCGGTTTCTACAGTGCGCTGCTGGCGGGCCACTTCATCGGCCCTGAACTGCTCGACGAATTCACCCGAGAGCACAGTCATGGCATGGATCGGGTATGGATGCGGCCGATGCGCTACGGGCTGGGCTGCATGCTGGAGCAGCAGGTCGACCCGGCGGCTACCCACGCCATGGGCCCGGACACCTTCGGCCATATCGGGCTTGGCGGCCCGATCAGCTTTGCCGACCCCGAGCGGCGCGTGAGTTTCGGTTTCGTCACCACGACCTCGGGCGGCCACAGCATGATCGATCCGCGCCCCGGCCGGCTGTCAGCCCTTGTCTATGCGGCGCTTTGAGCAAGGCGCCAGCGCGCAGCGGCGGCTGGGCGCGGGTGGCGTCGCTCACCTCGAGCCAGCAGGGATGTCCCGCGGCTGATCCACATCCCTGAGGACGCCCGCATCCTCCACCGGCACCTGGACGCAGGCGTCGTGCGCGCCGCGCACGATGTCCTTGCCGCCCTGATCGCCCTGCAGGCATGCCAGGGCCGGCCAGAACTGTCGACCGAAGATCACCGGATGCCCACGCACCCCGTGATGCAGCGGCAGCACGATCTGCCGGGCGTTGCACAGGGCCTTCAACTGCTTGAGCGTCTGCCCCTGCACCCAGGGCATATCGCCCAGCAACACCGCCACGGCCGGGGCCGGTGACTGTTCCAGCGCACGCACCCCGGCTGCCAGGCTGCTGCCCATGCCCTGGTCGGCCTGCTCGGCCCACAGGACCCGTACCCGCCCGTCAATTGCCAGGTTCGCGGGATCGTCCCCGGGCCTGAGTACCACCCGGACGTCGTCGAACGTCTCCAATGCCCGTGCCAGCGTGGCTGCCAGCAGCGTTTGCCCCGACGCCAGCCGTGCCAGGCGCTTGTCGCTGCCAAAGCGCCTGGCACGGCCTGCAGCCAGCACCAGGGCGATGCAGTCACCCTGGGTGCGCACAACACAATGCCTGAGTCAGTGGCGGGTGCTCCACCTGGGGCTGGGTCGGCCCCGCGCCGACAGCGCCGGGCAGGGGTAAGCCGTTCTTCACCGCCAGCACCTCGGCCATCACGCTCACCGCAATCTCCCCTGGGGTCTTGCTGGCGATGTAGAGCCCGATGGGCCCATGCAGGCGCCGCAGCGATTCCGGCGTCTGGCCAAAATGCCCGATCAAGCGCTGGCGGCGGCTCTCGCTGTTGCGCCGCGAGCCAATCGCCCCGATGTACATCGCCGGCCCGCGCAGCGCTTCGATCAGCGCCAGGTCATCCAGCCTGGGGTCATGGCTCAGGGCAATCACGCAGGTGCGAGCATCCACCGCAAACGCGCGCACTACGTCGTCCGGCATGCCCATCAGCTTCTCTACCCCGGCGACCATCCACACGTCCATGTGCTCGGGCCGCGGATCACACACCGACACCTTGAACCCGTTGAACAGCGCCATCACCGCCACGTACTCGGCCAGCACACCGGCGCCGATCAGCAGCATCCGGTAAGCCGGCCCCAGCGGGTTGCTCAGCCGCTGCCCATCGAAGCTGAACGGTGCATGGGGCTGGTCGGCCTGCACCGTCACCTCGCCCGAGGCCAGGTCAAGCTCGCGGCGCATCAGTACTCCCTCATCGAGCAGCGCCAGCAAACGGCCCAGCGCCTGCGCGCAGGGTGCGAACTCCAGCACCAGTTCCAGGGTGCCGCCACATGGCAGGCCGAACCGGTGCGCCTCGTCCGCACTCACGCCGTAGCGCACCACCTGTGGCGCGCCGCCGGGTATCCCCGGCCCGCCATGGAGGCTGCTGTACCGGTCAATCAGGTCGTCCTCGATGCACCCGCCCGACACACTGCCCACCGCGCGCCCGTCCTGCCTGAGCACCATCATCGAGCCCACCGGTCGCGGCGACGAGCCCCAGGTGCGCACCACGGTGGCCAGCAGGCAGCGCTCGCCGCCGGCAAGCCACTCCCGGGCAGTTCGCAGCACCAGCAGGTCAATGCTTTCCATGGGGTGTCCTCGACAGGCGTTGCAATGGCATGGGGGCTTCCTGGTTGTGATGCTCAACGCATCTGCAAGATGATCGGGTTGCTGCTGGCCGGCCCGGTGTGCTCGCGCAGCTTGCCCACCGCCTTGGCCTCTACCGCGCCACCGTGATTGCCCCAGGTGCTGCGCACAAAACTCAGCACCTCGGCGATCTCCCGGTCCGACAGCTGTTCGCGAAATGCCGGCATGCGGTAGGCGTCCGGCACGCCCGCGGCGACGATGCGCTGCGAGCCGTTCAGGGTGATGTTGATGGCCGATGCGTCCTCCCTGGCCAGCGCCGAGGTGGCGCCGGCCAGGGGTGGCATCCACTCGGCCTGGCCGCGCCCGTCCAGGCCATGGCAGGTCGCGCAGCGGCTCACGTAGGTGTGGGCGCCGGGGGCCGTGGATGCGGCCGACAGCTCGCTCGCCTGGTACTGCCATGCCGGCCCGTCGCGGCTGGGGTCGCCGGGCAGCGACTTGAGGTAGTGCGCGATCGCGCCCAGGTCTTCGTCGCTCATGAACTGCGTGGAGTTGTTGAACGCCTCGGTCATCGAGCCGTACACCACCGCGTGCCGGTTGCGCCCGTGCTTGAGGAAGCTGACGATATCCGCCTCGTTCCAGCGCCCGAGCCCGGTGTTGGGGTCGTTGCGCAGGCTCGGCGCATACCAGCCATCCAGCAGCCCGCCGGCCAGGTACGTCTTGCTGGCCTCGCTCAGGCCCTTCTCGTTGAAGGCCAGGCCGCGCGGCGTATGGCAACTGCCGCAGTGGCCCGGCCCCTGCACGATGTAGGCACCGCGGTTCCACTGCGCATCCTGGTCCGGCTTGGCCGGGTAGGGCGCGGGGTCGGTGAACAGGCCGCTCCACAGCGCAATCGGCCAGCGCAGGTTCAGTGGCCAGGGGATTTCGCTGGGCTTGTTGGCCTGCGCCGCCGGGCTCACCCCGTGCATGAAGAAGGCATACAGCGCGCGGATATCGTCGTCACTGAGCTTGGCGTACGAGGGGTAGGGCATGGCCGGGTACAGCCGGCGACCGTCCGGGGTCACCCCATGGCGCACGGCGCGGTCGAAGTCGGCCAGGCTGTAGGCGCCGATGCCGGTGGCGCGGTCGGCCGTGATGTTGGTGGCGTAGATCGCGCCCAGCGGGGTGGCCATCTTCAGCCCGCCGGTAAACGGCGCCGCCTCTGGCAGGCTGTGGCAGGCCACGCAGTCGCCCAGCCGCGCCACGTACTCGCCGCGTTGCACCAGGGCCGGGTCTGGCGGTGCGGCACTGGCCTGGGCAGCGAAGGGCGACGCCGGCGTGCGGGTCACGTACCAGGCCAGCACGGCTGCGATGACGAGGCACAGCAGCGCGAAACAGCCCAGCGTTGTTGCGAGTCGACTCTTGGTCATGTGCGCGATGTCCCTGATCGAGGCCTAGCTGAAGGTGTAGCGCGACAGCGGCATGCTGCGGATGCGCTGGCCGGTCAGGTGCGCCACCGCATTGGCCACCGCCGGGGCCACCGCCGGCAATGGCGGCTCGCCGATACCGCCCATCTTCGCGCCGCTCTCGACGATGCGTACATGCACCCGCGCCATGCGCTGCGCCGACAGGATCGGGTACAGGTCATAGTTGCGCGCGCGCGGCTGGCCGTTCACGTACACCGCTTCCTCCACCAGTGCCTGCGACAGCCCCAGCGACACCGCGCCATTGACCTGCGCCTCGATGATCGCCGGGTTGACGATGCTGCCGGGGTCGATGGCCTCCCAGATATCGTGCACCTTCACCTGGCCCTGCTCGATGGACACCTCGGCGATCACCGCCGCCTCCGAGCCGAACGGCGAGGCCATGGCCACACCCCGAGCGCGCCGCGAGCCGTCCTCGGCGGTGAACGGGCCACGCTTCCAGCCACCGGACAGATCGCCCACCGCCTGCAGCAGGTTGGTCAGGCGCTGGTTGTCGCGCAGCAGGTGCAGGCGCAGTTCGAACGGGTCCTGCTTGCCCTTGTCGGCCAGCTCATCGAGGAACGCCTCATAGAAGAAGTCATTCAGCGAGTTGCCCACCGAACGCCAGTAACCGAGCATCGCCGGGCCTTTCACATAGACCTGGGCGATACGTTTGCTGGGGATGGCGTAGGCCTTGCCCGACAGCCCTTCGAGTGCCGTGGGGTCGATTTTCTCGCCCTGCTTGCCGGCGATGGCTTCGGTGGGGCCTTCGGTGGCGCTGACTGCCTCGATGGCCACCGGCAGGCCCTGGGCGTCGAGTGCGGCGCGGAACTTGACCACGGCCATGGGGCGCAGCACGTCACGCAGAAACTCCTCTTCGCGGCTCCAGATCAGCTTGACCGGGCGCCCGACTGCCTTGGCCAGCAGGATCGCCTGCGGGTAGGGGTTGGCGCTGTCGTACAGGAAGTGGCGGCCGAAAAAGCCGCCCAGCAGCGGCGAGTGCAGGGTGATCTGTGACGGGTCCAGGCCGGTGCGCTTGGCCATGTCGGCGCGGAACATGTCGGGCGCCTGGTTGGGCAGCCACATCTCCAGCGTGCCGTCGGGGTTGAAGCGCGCCAGGGCCGAAGGCGGCTCCAGCTGTGCATGGTTGAGGAACTGGTTGTGGTAGGTGGCCTCCACCTGGGTGGCGGCGTCGGCAAAGGCTTTGCCGAAGTCGCCTTCATTCTCTTCGTCGCGGGCCGGGCCGGTGGCCGCGGCCAACTGGTCGCGAAAGGCGTCACTGGAAAAGTCCGCAGGCATCTGGCGCACCTTCGCGTCGGCCGATGCCTCCAGCCACTGCACCTGCACGGCCTCCACCGCGCGCTTGGCGTGCCACCAGCGCACGGCCACCACGGCCACCGCACCGGGCAGCCGATGCACCGAATGCACGCCCTTCATGGCTTTCACCTGCGCCTCGTTGCGCAGCTCGCCCACGCGCATGCCCAGGCGCGGTGCATGCTGCACCGCGGCATGCAGCATGCCGTCGACCTTCACGTCGATGCTGTACACGGCCTTGCCGGTGGACTTGTCATAGGCGTCCACCCGTTGCACCGGCTTGCCGATCCAGCGGAACTGGCTGGGGTCGCGCAGCGTCACGCTGGCAGGGTCTGGCACGGGCAGGTCCATGGCCTGGGCTGCCAGTTCGCCATAGCCCAGCGTGCGCCCCGACGCGGCGTGTATCACCCGGCCGGGCTCGGTGCTCAGGTCGCCCACCGGCACGCCCAGGCGCTCGGCAGCGGCCTGCAGCAGCATGGCGCGGGCCAGGGCGCCGAGGCGGCGCATGGTCGGGTAGCTGGTGCGCACCGACATGCTGCCGCCGGTGATACGCATGCCGTTGTCCATCACCACGTACTGCTCGCCGGGCGGTGCGCTGTCGATCAAAAAGGTGGCGGGGTCGGCATCGAGCTCTTCGCCCACGATCTGCGCCATGGCCGTGAAGATGCCCTGGCCGCCCTCCATGAACGGGCTGAGCAGGCGGATGCGGCCGTCCGGGCGGATCTCCAGGAAGGCCGGCACCTGAGTGCCGGGCGCCGCTGCGTTGCCCGTGGCGGCCTGCACACGGCTCAGGCCCAGGGGCAGGCCGAAGCCCAGCACCAGTGCGCCCACTGCCGTGCCGGCGCTTGCCAGCAGAAAGCTGCGGCGCGAGATATTGACCGGCTCGCCCACAGGGAAGGGCTGGGCCACGCCGGTAACGCGCAGGCTGTCGTTCATCAGGCGTTCTCCTGCGCGGCGGCCACGTCGTGCACGGCGGCATGGATGGCGTTGTAGGTGCCGCAACGGCACAGGTTGACCATTGCGGCAGCAATCTGGGCATCGCTCGGGTGCGGGGTGTGCTTGAGCAGGGCGGTGGCCGCCATCACCTGGCCCGACTGGCAGTAACCGCACTGGGCCACCTGGTGCTTGACCCAGGCGCTGACCACGCGCTTGCCCACGGCGTCGGCCTCCACGGCTTCGATGGTGGTGATTTCGCGCCCCACCACGCCGGCCACCGGGGTCACGCAGGCACGCACCACGGCGCCGTCCACCAGCACCGAGCAGGCGCCGCACTGGGCCAGGCCGCAGCCGTACTTGGTACCGGTCAGGCCCAGGTCATCGCGGATTACCCACAGCAGGGGCGTGTCCGCGTCAGCATCGACCTCGTAGGTCGTCTGGTTGATTCGCAGTTGCATGGCTCACCCGTCATCAGTCGGTCAGGTCTTGATTTCTTATGGGCGTGGCCGTGCGCAAGGCGCAGGCCACCCATAGACGCTAGCACACGGGGCGGCGGGGGCCGTTGAAGGGGCGGGTCAGGTGACGATCAGCAGGGGCTGGCCAGGTCCAGCTTGGCCACGATGGCGCCGGTGAAGAAGTCCACCACCTCGCCACGATGGCTCAGCACGTGGTCGCCAAACCAGTCAGCGGCCAGTCGCGCCTTGGGCATGATGGTGGTCTCGGTATGGCCGGTGGCGGTTGCGATGATGAGATTGCCGGCGAGCGTGGAGCTGTCGGTGGGCGAGGTCGGCAGGCACAGGTGGCTGCCGGATTCGTTGAACAGGATCCGGCCCGAGCCGACATGGCCATACGCACTGACGTCCTTGGTCCATACCGTTGCGCCCTCGCGGTCGCAGCACAACAGCCGGTTGTTTTCCCCGGTCACGAACAGGTACTGCCCGTCGCGGGAAAAGCGCAGGCTGCGCACCTTTGCCTCCAGCGGCACGCTGACCCTGCCGACTTCGCCGCTGGCGCAATCGACCGTCAATACGCCATTGCGGGCACGCTCGTCGGGGGCCCAGAGCCTGCCCTGCAACGGGTCGATGCTGCCGAACCTGGCGTCCACGTCACGCTCCACAGGGTCGCTGTGTTCACCGCTGTCCAGGTCGATGATCACCGGGCGTTTCTTGCCATTGGCCACGCTGACCAGCGCGTAGCGGGCGCTGGGGTCGAAGCGTGCCCAGTACGACAGCAGGTTCTGGGTTGCATGCAGCGGCGCGCCGTCGTGCACAAGGTTCAGCCGCGAGCGGCTGGCCCCGCGCACCACCAGCCACTTGACCCCGCTCAGCGCGATGCGGCGTTGGTCGCGCGCGATGTCCCACACGCTGTCGTCGGGCTGGGCGAAAGCCGGCCGGCTCAGGGTGCCGGTGTCGGGATGGTACTGCACGAGGCAGGGCGGGCGAACGGTGTCGTCCTTGTCGAAGAACACCAGGCGGCGCGGTACATCGATGTACATTGGAACTCCCAGGGCCAGCGTGCGAAACGATGCAGGATAAAGCCTGATTGCGCTGGGCAAAAGCACTTGCTCATGACAGTTCTGCCAGGCAGCGCTCCAGGATATCCAGCCCACGCTCCAGCACGTCTGCCTCGGCGGTCAATGGCGCCAGCAACCTGATGATGTGCCGCGCCTTGCCCGCCGGCATCAGCAGCAGCCCGGCCGCGCGTGCCTTCTCCAGCACCTCGGCCAGTTGTGCGGTGGCCGGCTTGCCTTGTGGCGTGACCAGCTCGATGCCGCGCATGGCGCCCACACCGGTCAGGCGCCCGAGGTACGGTGTCAACCCGCTGGCCTTCCACGCTTCATAACGCCCGACGATGGCGCGCTCCTGCAGCTCGCCCCAGGTCGCCAGGTTGGCATCGCTCATCAGTTCCAGGGTCGCCAACCCTGCCGCACAGGCCAGCGGGTTGCCCGAATAGGTGCCGCCCAGGCCACCCTTGGGCAGGCTGGCCATCAGCTCGCGCCGGCCCACCACCGCTCCCAGCGGCACGCCGCCGGCAATGCTCTTGCCCAACAGCAGCAGGTCCGGCTCGATGCCCAGCCGCGGGAAGCCGAAGCGCTGGCCGGTGCGGCCAAAGCCCGACTGGATCTCGTCGATGATGATCAGGATGCCGTGTGCATCGCAGAGCGTGCGCAGGGCCTGGGCAAAGGTGGGGTCCATTGCCAGGAAGCCGGCTTCGCCCTGCACCGGCTCGAAGATGAAGCAGGCCACTTCGTTGACGTCGATCTCGACGCTGAACAGGCGCTCCAGCGCCTGCATCGCCTGCTCGCCGGTCACGCCGTTGTCGGCGCTGGGGTAGGGCAGGTGGAACACCGGGCCGGGCAGCACGCCGACCTTCTGCTTGTAGGGTGCCACCTTGCCATTGAGGTTGAGCGTGGCCAGGGTACGTCCGTGGAAGCCGCCATCGAAGGCCACCACCGCCGTGCGCCCGGTGGCGGCGCGGGCCACTTTCAAGGCGTTCTCCGCCGCCTCGGCGCCACTGTTGGTGAGCATGCCTGCCATCGGGTAGCTCAGTGGCACGAACGCTTCCAGGCGTTGCATGAACTGCACATAGGGCCCGTGCGGGACGGCGTTGAACGCCGCATGGGTCAGTTGCGTGGCCTGGTGCTGGATGGCGCTGACGATCGCCGGGTTGCAATGCCCCAGGTTGAGTACGCCGATACCGCCCACGAAGTCGATGTAGTGCTTGCCATCGGTATCCCACACCTGGGCATTGCGCCCGTGTGAAAGTGTAATGGGATGCACAATGGAAAGAGATCGGCTGATTGTTTCGTGCGTCATGGGCAAGTACCTGGGTGACGGAAGTTTTTATATATCTAAGCCAACATCCGGCAAACGCCACAAGCGAAATAAAGTCGAGCAATCATTCCGTCAAATCGTGATCCTGCCCTGTATCCACTCGACGAACGCCTTCACCTTCGGCACCTGCGCCGCATGCTCGGCATGGGCGATGAAGTGCGCGCCCTCGCTGGGCATGGTGTGCGCCCAGGCCACCACCAGCTTGCCCTCGGCCAGTTCTTCGGCCACCAGGTAGCGTGGCACCAGGGCGATGCCGCAGCCGGCCTGGGCCGCGCGGATGCACAGGTAGAAGGTGTCGAAACGCGGCCCGTGGTAGCTGTGCTGGGACTGCAGGTCCTGCTGCAGGAACCACTCGTGCCAGGCCTCCGGGCGCGAGGTGCATTGCAGCAACGGGTGGCGGGCGAGGTCTTCGGCGCTGCGTGGCAGCGCTGCCGCGATCAGCTCGGGGTGACACACCGGCACCACCTCTTCATGGAACAGCTCGATGCAGGTGGCCCCCGGCCAGGTGCCCTGGCCGAAGAAAAACGCGATGTCGGCCTTGTTGTTGAGCAGGTCGAAGGGTTCCAGCTCGCTCTTGATGTCCAGATGGATGTTCGGGTGCTGCCGGCTGAAACCGTGCAGGTTGGGCACCAGCCAGCGTGCGCCGAAGGTGGGCTGGGTGGCCACGGTCAGCACCTGGGTCTCGCCGCCGTAGGTCAGGATGTAGCGGCTGGAGATGTCCAGCTGGGTGAGGATCTTGTTCACCTCGGCCAGGTACAGCGAGCCTGCAGGTGTCAGGTGTAGGCGCCGGCGCACGCGCTGGAACAGGTTGTGGCAGAGCATCTCCTCGAGTTGCGCCACCTGCTTGCTCACCGCGCTCTGGGTCAGGTGCAGCTCCTGCGCGGCGCGGGTGAAGCTCAGGTGGCGGGCCGCCGCTTCGAAGCATTGCAGGGTGGTGGTGGAGGGCATCAAACGCTTGGACATCGAGGGCACCGGGCAGATGAAAAGGACTGAGTTCATTCCATGGAGGAATCATGTGGTGATAAAAGGTCGTTTGTAAGCAGCCTGTTCGCAGATTAATACTGACCTGCGTCAATCATTTCAACTGCTAGTTTCGATGCCCCGAGGGACCGGGAAAAGTGCGTCCGAAACTTATCGAAAAGAGGCCGATCAGTACCCGTTACATTACGTTTGATGCCCAAAAAACAATAACGGCTCCTTACATTTCTGCTGCCGCACATTTTCCATGAAGACCTTGGCCTGACCTGCGCGGTCATCGCGCAACCAGGTGCAGCAGGCATTGGCCAGAGAGGCAACCATGTCGTCCCTACAAGAAAAACCGCAACGCTCGCTCAAGCACGGCCTGACCTCGCGTCAGGTCTCGATGATCTCCATCGCCGGCATCATCGGCGCCGGTTTGTTCATCGGTTCGTCCAACGCCATCGCCAAGGCCGGTCCGGCCATCCTCATCTCCTACATGATTACCGGCCTGCTGGTGCTGCTGGTGATGCGCATGCTCGGCGAAATGGCCATCGCCGACCCCAACAGCGGCTCGTTCTCCACCTACGCCGGGCGGGCCATCGGGCCATGGGCAGGCTTCACCATCGGCTGGCTGTACTGGTGGTTCTGGGTACTGATCATTCCGGTAGAGGCAATCGCCGGTGCCGACATCCTGCACGCCTGGTACCCCGACGTGCCGTCCTGGGCCTTTGCCTTCCTGATCATGATCGTGCTGTCGTGCAGCAACCTGATCAGCGTGAAGAACTTCGGCAAGTTCGAGTACTGGTTCGCCCTGGTCAAGGTGGTGGCGATCATCGGCTTTTTGGTGGTGTGCCTGATGGGGGTGAGCGGTGTATGGCCGCTGGCGCAGACCTCGGGCGTCGAGAACCTGTGGTCCAATGGCGGCTTCATGCCCAACGGCTTCGGCGCCGTGCTGGCCGGCGTGCTGGTGACCATCTTCTCGTTCTTCGGTGCCGAGATCGTCACCATTGCCGCCGACGAAACCGCCAACCCGAAAGACAAGATCCGCCGCGCCACCAACCTGGTGGTGTACCGCATCGCGATCTTCTACGTGTTCTCGATCTTCTTCATCGTCGCGCTGGTGCCGTGGAATGACCCGCGCCTGCTGCAGGTGGGTTCGTTCCAGCGCGCGCTGGAAATCCTCAACGTGCCGGGCGCCAAGTTCCTGATCGACGTGGTGGTATTGGTGGCGGTCACCAGCTGCATGAACTCGGGGCTGTATACCGCTTCGCGCATGCTCTATTCGCTGGGCGCGCGCGGTGAGGCGCACCCGCTGACCAAGCGTATTTCCGGTAGTGGCGTGCCCACCGTGGCGGTGCTGCTGTCGACCCTGGCCGGGTTTGTCGGTTGCTTCGTGAACTTCGCCTTCCCGGGCAAGGTGTTCGGCTTCCTGCTGTCGACCACCGGGGCCATCGCGCTGCTGGTGTACCTGGTGATCGCCGTGTCGCAACTGCGCATGCGTGCCATCGTCGAGCGCGAGGGCACCGAGCTGGCGTTCAAGATGTGGCTGTTCCCGTGGCTGACCTGGCTGGTGATCGTGGTGATTTCGCTGGTGCTGGGCTACATGCTGTTCAGCCCCGACTACCGCTACGAGACCTTGATGACGGCGGCGGTGACGGCGTTGATCCTGGGCATCGCGTTCTACCGCAAGCGGGCGCGTATCGAGCATCAGCCGCAGGCGATGACCGAGCAGGGTTAGCGCGCGCTGCGCACTCGATCGCCGGCAAGGCCGGCTCCTGCAGGATCATCGTGACCCCTGCAGGCGCCGGCGAAGACGTCGCCACAGGCCTCAGCCGAAAATGTCGCGCACGCTGCTGCGATAGAACTCGAACGCCGCCAGCGCCCCATCCACCGCCTGGCGCTCCTGTTCCTCACTCAGCACCAGTGCATCGATCAACCCCACGAACTGGCGCCACTGCAGCGCACGCCCGTCCGGGTGCGGCGCCAGATGCCGGGCGCCACGCTGCGCGCCCAGCCCCAGTTGCTGGGTCTGCCTGAACAGAAACGCCGCCCCCAGGTTCGAGCCCTCGCTGCAGTACAGCCAGCCCAGTGCTTCAGCTGGCGCAGACAGCTGCACAGGGGCCGGTACACCGGGCACCGGCAGGCCAAGGTCCCGCAGGTCGGCCTGCACTGCCTCGAACCGCGACAGCGCCGCCAGCCCGGGCAATGTGCGGTTCAACTGCGCATCGCCATACAAGGCTTGAAGGCTGCCATGAAAGCGGTGCTGCACTTGCAGAAACAATGCATAGCGCTCGCGGCTCTCGAACGGTCGAACGCCCAGCACCAGCGTATCGACACTGTCGTGCTCGCGGCGGCTGGCGGCCTTGAGGCGTTGGCAGCGGCCGGGTTCGGGCGCAGGGGAGGCGGGGGCATTCATGGTCGGGGTCTCATGTCGGCAGTGAGCAGGCATTGGTAATGCCAATGCCTAGACTCTCTCGCGCCATTGTCGTTCCGTGCAGCACCCGGCCTGCCAGGCGAGCGTCTTCAATGCGTGGATCTGCAATGGAATCTTCATCCCGGGTCATTCGTCTCTGAACTGCATTCGTGGGCGTCATGGCCGGCGGATGCTTGCATGCGCTCCAGGTACGGTCAAGCGCCGCGCAGGGCGGGTAGATGCGGGGTTGAGCAGGGGTGTCGAGCAGGCCCCTGCACCCGCAGCGCGGGCGCAGGGGCTGCCAGGTTCATGCCGGTGCGGCGGCTGTCTTGACTGCCCGCGGCTTGCGCAGCTGTTCCAGGCGTGAACCGCTGTAGGTGGTCTCGCGGAAGAACTTCCAGCGCCCGAACAGGCAGTACACGTGCGCCACGCGCCCCTGTTCGTGATAACCCATGCGCAGGTGCAGCTTCATGGCCGGTACGTTGTGCGTCTCGACCACGTCCACCACCTTGTTGCAGCCCTGGGCCTGCATGGCCGCCCACAGGTTGACCTGGGCATCCACCGACAGGCTGGTGCCGAAGTACGACGGGGTCATCTCGCCGCCGAACTCGAAGAACTCGCCCTCCTTGACCGGGAAGGTGCAGCCGTAATAGTGACGGTCCAGGTAGTCGCGCTTGCTGCCCCAGATGAACGCCACCGCATTGTCGGCATCGTCCAGGTACATGTGCCCGGTGTGGCCTTCGCGGGCAAGCTCGGCCATGGTTTGCACACGGTCGCCGAAGTGGCGGGCAAAGGCGACGGCGTTGTCCTCGGTGATGGTCACCAGGCGCACCGGCTTGTGCGGTCGCAGGTTGTGCGGCGGTACCGCACTGACCAGGTCGCGCTCCATCCACAGCAGTTCCCAGTGATAGAACACATGGCGTTCCCAGAGGGTTCTGGCGACGCGGCGAAGGCCTTTTCTTCTGATCTTGTCGCGCAGGTTCTGCAAAGCACCCATGGTGCCTCCTTGCCGGATAGGGCGGATGAAACGGTGGGTTTGATGAAATCTTTTTCATGGTATAGCCCAGCGTTTTGACGGCGTGTCAAAAAGCCATCGCAGCGGTTGTTTCAAAATATGTGTAACAAGGGTGAACCGCTCTACACCGGAGGTTACCGGCATAGAGCAGTTGATCGGAAAGGTCTGACGCTTTTTTGACGATTTAATGGCGCCTGAATCAAGGCGCGGTTCTGCTCAGGCGATGAAGGTGTCAGGGGCCCGTGGCCGGGCCCGCGGCGCCAGGTGAGCGAGGCGCTTGCCGCTGTAGTGGGTGGTGCGCGAGAACCGCCAGCAACCGAACACTCTGTAGGCGTGGGTGATGCGACCCTGTTCCTGATAATCCAGCTGCAGGTGCATCTTCACCGCCTGCACGTTGTCCAGCGCCACCACATTGACGATGCGCGTACACCCCTTGGCCAGCATGGCGGACCACAGGTCGAGCTGGGCCTGGGTCGACAGGCCTGTACCGAAGTAGGCGCGGTCGACTTCCCCGGCAAACTGGAAGTATTCGCCCGGCTGCACCGGGAAGGTGCAGCCGTAGTAATGGCGGTCGTGGTAATCGCGGGTGCTGGCCCACACCATCGCCACCGCGTTGCCGTGGCTGTCCACGTACATGTGGCCGGTGTGGCCCTGTTCGGCGAGGTCGGTCATGGCCTGCACCTGGCCAGGGAAGTAACGGCTGAAGGCCTCGGTATTGTGGGGTGTTATCGCTACCAGGTGCACTGGCGGGCAGGTGCGCCTGCGTTGCGCGGCGACGGGCGCAAGGGGGCTGCGCTGCAACCACACCAGTTGCCAGTGCGAGAAGATGTAGCGGCGCCACAGCGGGCGAAGCGCACGCAGCAAGCCTTTTTGTCTGATGCGCTGGTGGGCGATTTCGATCAATTGCATGAGAACTCCGACAGGTTTTATTCCAGGAGCTCCGATTAGGCGTCCACCGGCAGTTGCATGCCATCGGCCTTCTCTACAGCCCTGGTAAGCTGAAGGTCATGCGCGCTGCATGACCTTGCAACCCGGGGCGTAGGCGCTCAGGCGTCGGTGTCGTGCAGCTGCGGCGCCGGCTCGCTGTCGGCCTTGCGTCTGGCCCGCGGGGCCAGGTGGGCCAGGCGCGAGCCGCTGTAGTGGGTCACGCGGGAGAAGTACCAGCGCCCGAAGAACCTGTACGCGTGGGTGATGCGACCCTGTTCGTGGTAGTCCAGGTGCAGATGCATCTTGACTGCCTGTGCGTTGTCCAGCGCCACCACCACCACGATGCGCGTGCAGCCTTTGGCGAGCATGGCCTCCCACAGCTCGGTCTGTACCCGCGTGGACAGGCCGGTGCCGAAGTAGGCGCGCTCGACTTCGCCGGCGAACTGGAAGTATTCGCCGGGCTGTACCGGGAAGGTGCAGCCGTAGTAGTGCCGGTCGTGATAGTCACGGGTGCTGGCCCACACCATCGCCACCGCGTCACCGGCTTCGTCCAGGTACATGTGGCCGGTGTGGCCTTCGCGTGCAAGGTCGTTCATGGCCTGCAACTGGCCGGGGAAATGGCGCGCGAACGCGTCGGTGTTGCTCGGGGTGATCTGGACGAGCCGCACGGGAGGGCAGGGGCGGGTGCGTTGTCGAGGCACCCTGGCCAACGGGTCGCGGTCCAGCCACACCAGTTGCCAGTGCTGGAACACGTGGCGTTGCCATAGCGGGCGCAAGGCGCGACGCAGGCCTTTTTGTCTGAGACGTTGGAGCAGTTGCGAAACTAGGCGCATACGGCCTCCTGGCAGATCCGGTACTCAAGGGACCCCGATTAGGCGTGTGTCGGTAAACCCTGACCATCGGACAATGCTGCAGCCCTTGTCAGGCTTTGCACTACTACGGGCTCATGACAAAGACACTGCATGTCCGTGGCAAGTTTCATCGGTGGGGCCGGCGCGGCGCGGCGAGCGTTATTGTCGCCCCCCCGACGCATGACGTACCATCGGGCCTGCGACCCGCACCTACCTATAACAACCTTCTGCAGCGCAACACCCAGGCCGCCGGCCCAGGGGTGGCTTTTGCCTGCGCGCCTTTTGCCGCGCAGGTTTCATTGAACCCAGGGTCGCGTCTGACGCGCCCGCCCCGGAGCCTTGCCCCGTCCGATGAACAACCCCGCAGATACCCGTAATGGCAGCTGGCTCAGCGTTTTCGCGCTGGCCCTGGCTGCATTCATCTTCAACACCACCGAGTTCGTGCCGGTGGCCCTGCTCAGCGATATCGGCCGCAGCTTCGACATGCCCACCGCCCAGGTCGGGCTGATGCTGACCATCTATGCCTGGGTGGTGTCGCTGGCCTCGCTGCCGATGATGCTGATGACCCGCAACATCGAGCGGCGCAAGCTGCTGGCGTTCCTGTTCGTGCTGTTCATTGCCAGCCATGTGCTGTCGAGCATGGCCACCAGCTTCGGCATGCTGCTGTTCAGCCGCATCGGTATCGCACTGGCCCACGCGGTGTTCTGGGCCATCACCGCGTCGCTGGCGGTGCGGGTGGCGCCGCCGGGCAAGCAGGCCAAGGCCCTCGGGGTGCTGGCCACCGGCACCACCCTGGCCATGGTGCTGGGCATTCCGCTGGGGCGAGTGGTGGGCGAGGCGCTGGGCTGGCGCACCACCTTCATGGGCATCGCCGGGGTCTCGGTACTGACGTTGCTTTGGCTGATGCGCTCGCTGCCGCGCCTGCCCAGCCAGAACTCCGGTTCGCTGCGCAGCCTGCCGATGCTGCTCAAGCGGCCGGCGCTGCTCTCGGTGTATGCGTTGGTGGTGCTGGGCATCACCGCGCAGTTCACCGCCTACAGCTACATCGAGCCGTTCAGCCAGCAGGTCGCGGCGATGAGCGGCGAAATGACCACCATCCTGCTGTTGCTGTATGGCGGGGCGGGCATCTTCGGCTCGATCCTGTTCAGTCGCTACAGCGAGCGTTTCCCGCGGGGGTTCGCGATTGGCGCCATCGGCGCCATCGCCCTGAGCCTGTTGCTGCTGGCCCCGCTGGCAGTCAACCCGACCCTGCTCTGCGCGCTGAGCATGGTATGGGGCATGGCGATCATGTGTTTCAGCCTGGTCCTGCAATCGAAGGTACTGGTGCTGGCTTCCGATGCCACCGACGTGGCCATGGCCATGTTCTCGGGGCTGTACAACGTGGGCATCGGTGGCGGAGCATTGCTGGGCAGCCTGGTCAGTACCCACATGGGCCTTGGCGACATCGGCCTGGTGGGCGGCGCGGTCGCGGTCAGCGGCCTGGTGCTGTGTTGCGTGACCACCTACCGCTATGCCGGGGTGCTGGGCGCCGACAAACCGGCGTAAGCACCTCACCAGGGGCGCAGGCCCCGCTCGCTGAAGTAGCGCTCCACGGCGGCGGTGGAGGCCGAGGGTTCGGCCAGCGCCACGTAGCTGTCGGGGCGCAGCAGGTACAGCGCGTTGCGTGCCAGGCCGGCCGCCGTGCAGGCGGCCGACCAGGGGTAAACCTGCAGTGGCAGCTGGCGTGCGGCGCACCAGGCGCTCAGTTCCTTGCTGGCCAGGCCGTACACGTGCACCTGCCAGCCCAGGTGCGACAGCGCGCTGAAATTGTCGTGTTCCTGCGTCACCACCCAGGGCAGGCGGTCGCCGCCCTGCACATGGCCGGCGCTGCCGAAGCTCAGCGGCATCAGGCGGTAGTTCAGGCCCAGTTGCGAGACCGTGCGAAACAGCAGGCTGCGCGCCTTGGCGAATGCCGCCATGCGCGGTATCAGCACCGGTGCCAGGCGCGTACGCAACAGGTTGGCGATGCTGCCATCGGCGGTAGCGAAGGTGAACACCTGGTCGGTGGTGGCCACCAGGCGCCGGGCGAAGGCCATGCGCTCGACCGGGTAGCTGTCGAGCAGGTCGTCGTGGGCCTTGCCCTTGAGTACGCTGCACAGCTTCCAGGCCAGGTTGATTGCATCGCCGATGCCGGTGTTCATGCCCTGGCCGCCGGCCGGGCTGTGCACGTGCGCGGCGTCGCCGAGCAGGAAGGCGCGCTGCTGGCGGAAATGCCCGGCCACGCGATGGTGTACGCGGTAGGTGGAAAACCAGTTGACCTTGAGCACCTGCAAGTGCAGGTGCTCGATGGCACGTTGGCTGACATCCTCGAAACGCAGTTGCTCGGGGTGTTCGGCGCGTGCGTCGCGCACCGTGCCGATCAACCGCGCGCGGCCTGCGCCGGCCAGCGGGAACACCGCCAGAAAGTCCGCCTCGTCCAGGTCCACGTGCAGCTCGCCGTTCATGGGCGGGCCGCTGGCATCCACGTCGGCCACGTAGAACAACTGCTGGTAGGTGCCGCCGGGGAAGTCGACATGCAGGCCGTTGCGCACGGCCGAATGGGCGCCGTCGCAGCCGGCCAGGTAATGCGCCTCGCAGTCTTGCTCGCTGCCGTCGGGCAGGCGCAGGCGTGCGCTGACGGTGGTGTCGTGCTGGGTGAAACCGAGCAGTTCGGTGCTGCGTTCGACCTCCACGCCAAGGCCGCGCAGGCGCTCGATCAGCAGGTTCTCGTGCTGGTCCTGCGGGTAGATTTCGAGAAAGGGGTAGGGCGTGAGGTTGGCGCCGATGCTGTCCAAAGGCAGGCGTGCGGCGGGCTCGCCCTTGACCCAGAGGTTGGCGGCGGGCACCTGGTGGCCGGCGCCAACGACCGCGTCGGCCAGGTCCAGCTGGCGGTACAGCTCCAGGGTGCGGGCTTGCACGGCGAGCGCGCGGGAGGTGGTGCCGGCGGCGCTGGTCCTGTCGAGGATGCGTACCGAGATGCCCAGCTTGCTCAGCCACAGGGCCAGGACCAGGCCGGTGGGCCCGGCGCCGATGATCACGACGTCAGAGTGGGGCATGGCGCGGTCCTCCGGGAAGGTGCGGTGGCACTGACAAGTGTAGATGCAGGTGGCCACACCCCTCATCCAATTCGGTGTACCTTTGCATCCCCCCAACGCCCAGAGCACACCCATGATCGACTGGCTCAGCAACCACCCACACCACAGCGATACCCTGGCCCGCTGGCTGCACGAGCAGTTCGCCTACGAATACGCCGATGTACCGCTGGCCCAATGGCAACAGGAATTCGCCCATGGCCAGACTGACGGCAGCCTGTACAGCCTGTTGGCGCTGGATGACGACAACCTGCTGGGCAGCGCTTCACTGGCCCGCGACGACCTGCCCCTGCGGCCCGACCTGAGCCCCTGGCTGGCCTGCGTGTTCGTCAGCCCGCAAGCCCGCGGCCAAGGCCTGGCCGAAACGCTGATCGAGGGCATCTGCACCAAGGCCAGGGCCCTGGGGCACACGCACCTCTACCTGCACACCCACGACCGCGCCGAGTACTACCACAAGCGGGGGTGGCAGTACCTCGAGCAGTTCCAGGCCTGGGGCAAATCACACTGGCTGATGCAGTACCCGCTCTAGCCCGGGAACAGAAACGGGTTCACGCCGCTGCGATCGAACCCCTGGCGCTCCACCTCGGCATCCAGCGCGATCGAGGCCAGGTCATCGGCCACCAGCTCAAGGTCGCGCTCGTGCTCGGGGTAGAACACCTTCAGGTAGCTGTGGCAGTCGTCGCAGCTCTCGGCCTTGATCGCGGTTTCATGGGTATCCAGCGACCAGTAGTCCAGGCTGCCGGTCTCTTCGCAGTTGCTGCACTTGAGCCGCACCATGTGCCAGCGGCTCTCGCACAACCCGCAGTGCAGGTAGCGCAGCCCGGCCTGGGCACCGGTCATGATCACGCTGGCCACCGGCGCCCCGGTGCACACCGGGCAATGCTGGCGCTGCTCGCCCACGCCGGCATTGCCGATGGCGGGCAGGTGCGCCGCCAGCTGGGTGAAGTACAGCGACAGGGCGGCCCACAGGAACAGCGCCTGACCGCTGTCGATTTCGCTGAAGCGGCCTGCCAGCAACGCATCGGCCGCCACGTCCAGGGCGGCCTCGCCCTGCGCACACAGGCCCTGCAGGGTGGCGTGTTCGATGTGCTCGCCAAGCCCGCGCAACAGTTGCTGCCAGTAGGCATCGCGCGGCAGGCTGGCCCAGGCCAGCGGCGCCTTGCCGGCGGCTACCCGCCCGGCCAGGCTGCTCACCAGCGTTGCCGGTAGCGGCAGGCGTTCGAGCAATTGCTGCTGGGCATCGGCCACCTGTGCCACGAACCGCAGGTAGTCGGCCATCGGGTGCCCCTCGGCCAGCTGACGCAGGCGGGTGGCGCGCTGGCGGTAGCGCTCGCCCAGGGTCGGCAGCAGCACGGCAGGTATTTCGCCAACGCCGGCGCTACGCTGCTCGGCAGGGGTCATCTGGATGCTGTTCATTGCTGCTTGCCACTCCCGCTCTGCTTGTTGCTGATCTGCCGGTACCAGCGGTCATGGTGGGTCTTGGCCCAGCTGCGGCTCACATACCCGGTGACCATGCCGCGAATCGAACCCTTGACCCAGAACGCCAGGTACGCATGGCCGATGATCAGCAGGATCAGGCAGATGCCGGCAATGGCGTGTACCAGCAGGCCGATGCGAATCGACGGGATGCTGAACCACGGCGCGAAGTAAGGCCGCCAGATCACCACGCCACTGACCAGCAGCACGCTGATCAGGCCCATGATTCCCCAGAACAGGATCTTCTGCCCGGCGTTGTACTTGCCGATCTGTAGCGCCGGCTCGTGCTCGCCGGCCAGCACCTGGCGCACGTTCCTGAACCACGCGAGGTCTTCACGTTCGGGCAGGTTGTACTTGACGAAGCGCACGAACAGGAACGCCAGCAGCAGGAACACCACCACCCCGAAGAACGGGTGCAGGATGCGCGCCAGCTGCGGGGTGCCGAACACGGCGTTGAGCCCGTTGAGCGACGGGAAGAACCACGACAGCCCCGACAGGGCCACGGCAAGGAAGCACAGCACCATTACCCAGTGGCTGGCACGCTCGATGAAGCGGGTGCGCAGGATCAGTTTGTCCTTGTTCATGCGTGGGTGTCCTCCTCGTGTTTCTCGTCGGCTTCCTCGACCTCGTTCGGCCCCACGCCCACGTAGTGGAACAGGGTGCCGGCCAGGGTAGCGAAGAAGGCCACGGCCGCCACCGGCTTGAGCCAGCCCTTCCAGCCATGGATGGCGCTGCTGATGCGCGGGTCGGTGGGCAGCTTGTGGTACAGGTGCGGCTTGTCGGCGTGCTGCAGCACGTACACCACGTGGGTGCCGCCCACGCCCTGCGGGTCGTAGATGCCGGCGCCGGCAAAGCCGCGGCCCTGCAGCTCGGTCACGCGCTCGCTGGCCTGGTGCAGCATGTCCTGCTTGCTGCCGAAGTTGATCGCCCCGGTGGGGCAGGTCTTGACGCAGGCCGGCTCCTGGCCGACCGACACGCGGTCCACGCACAGGGTGCACTTGTAGGCCTTGTTGTCCTTCTTGCTGATGCGCGGCACATCGAACGGGCAGCCGGCGATGCAGTAGCCGCAGCCGATGCAGTGGTCGGACTGGAAGTCGACGATGCCGTTGGCGTACTGGATGATCGCCCCCGGTTGCGGGCAGGCCTTCAGGCAGCCCGGGTCGGCGCAGTGCATGCAGCCGTCCTTGCGGATCAGCCATTCGAGCTTGCCGCTTTCATCTTCGACTTCATCGAAGCGCATCAGCGTCCAGGTTTCGGCCGACAGGTCGGCCGGGTTGTCGTACACGCCGACGTTGTGGCCGACCTCGTCGCGCAGGTCGTTCCACTCGTTGCAGGCCACCTGGCAGGCCTTGCAGCCGATGCAGATGCTCACGTCGATCAGCTTGGCCACTTCGGCCTGGTGGTCGCGCGCGCGCGGGGCCGGGGTCAGCACGTTGGTGGCCGAGCGCTTGATGATGTCTTGGGATTGCATGGACATGAAGTTCGCTCCCTCAGGCCTTTTCGATGTTCACGAGAAACGCCTTGTATTCCGGCGTGTGGGTATTGGAATCGCCCACCCCCGGGGTCAGGGTATTGGCCAGAAAGCCCTTGCGCGTGGTGCCTTCATAGCCCCAGTGGCAGGGGATGCCGATGGTGTCGACGTCCTGCCCGTCGATGGCCAGGCGGCGGATGCGCTTGGTCACCACGGCCTTGGCCTTGATGTAGCCACGCTGGGTGCTGACGCGCACCAGGTCGCCCTGCACGATGCCCTTGTCGGCGGCCAGCTTCTCGCCGATCTCGATGAACTGCTCGGGCTGCACGATGGCGTTGAGCCGCGCATGCTTGGTCCAGTGGCGGAACAGCTCGGTGATCGAGTAGGTGGTGGCCACATACGGGAACTGCTCGCGGCTGCCCATGCGCTTGCGATCGCTTTCGTACACCCGCGCGGTGGGGCTGTAGGTCACGTTCGGGTGCAGCGGGTTGTTCGCCAGCGGGCTTTCGGTGGGCTCGTAGTGTTCGGGGAACGGCCCGTCGTTCATCGCGCCCACCGAGAACAGCCGGCCCAGGCCTTCAGGCAGCATGATGAACGGGTTGGTGTTGCTGCCCGGTGCAGCGGTGACGGCGAAGTCCGGCACGTCCACGCCGCTCCAGCGCGCCCCGTCCCAGCCGATCAGCTTGCGCTTGGGGTCCCACGGCTTGCCCTGGGGGTCGGCCGAGGCGCGGTTGTAGAGAATGCGCCGGTTCTGCGGCCACGCCCAGGCCCAGCCCGGGGTGCAGCCCAGGCCGCTGTCGGCGTTGTCGCGCCGTGCCATCTGGTTGCCCTTTTCGGTCCAGGAGCCGGCGAAGATCCAGTTGAAGCTGGCAGTGGTGCCGTCGTCGCGCAGCTGCGAGAAGTCGTCGAGCAACTGGCCCTTGCGCAGAATCAGGTTGCCCTGTTCGTCGTGCAGGTCGGCCAGGGCGCGGCCGTTGGATTCCTTGGCCACTTCCTCGGGCTTGGGGTCGAACGGGTCGGCGTAGTCCCAGGCCATGTTGAGGATCGGCGCGGGGTTGGCACCGCCTTCCTTCTCGTACAGCTCGCGGATCTTCAGGAACAGGTGGCCGAGGATCTTGCCGTCGTGCCAGGCCTCGCCGGGCGGCGCAGCGCCGGCCCAGTGCCATTGCAGCCAGCGCCCAGAGTTGACGATCGAGCCGTCTTCCTCGGCAAAGCAGGAGGAGGGCAGGCGGAACACTTCGGTCTGGATCGCCGCGGTGTCCACGTCGTGCTCCTCGCCGTGGTTCTGCCAGAAGCTCGAGGTCTCGGTGGCCAGCGGGTCGATGATCACCAGGAACTTGAGTTTCTCCAGCGCGGCCTGGGCCTTGTTCTTGTCCGGGAACGCCGCCACCGGGTTGAAGCCCTGGGCGATGTAGCCGTTGACCTTGCCCTCGTACATGCGGTTGCTGTAGTTGAGCACGTCGTAGCTGTCGTCCCACTTGGGCAGCCAGTCGAAGCCCCAGTCGTTGTCCTTGGTGGCCTTGTCGCCCCACAGGCTCTTCATCAGGCTGACGAAGAACTTGGGGGTGTGCTTGTAGTAGTTGACCTGGTCGGGCAGCACCGCGCTGGGCGTGGTCTGCTTGAGGTAGGTGGCCAGGTCGGTCTGCGCATCCGATGGCAGGTTCATGTAGCCGGGCAGGCGCAGCGAGAGCAGGCCCAGGTCGGTGTAGCCCTGGATGTTGGAGTGGCCGCGCAGGGCGTTGACCCCGCCACCGGCCATGCCGATGTTGCCCAGCAGCAGCTGGATCATGCCCGAGCCTCGGATCATCTGCGCGCCGTTGGTGTGGTGGGTCCAGCCCAGGGCGTAGAGGAAGGTGGCGGTCTTGTCCGGGGCACTGGTGGTACCGAGGATCTCGCAGATCTGCAGGAAGTCGGCCTTGGGCGTGCCGCAGATGTTGGTGACCATGTCCGGGGTGTAGCGGCTGACGTGGGTCTTGAGCAGGTTCCACACGCAGCGCGGGTGGCTCAGGGTCATGTCGCGCCTGGCGAAGCCGTCGGCGTCCAGCTCGTAGGTCCAGGAGCTGCGATCGTAACTGCGCTTGGCCGGGTCGTAGCCGCTGAACAGGCCGTCGTCGAAGCTGTAGTCCTCGCGCACGATCAGGCTGGCGTTGGTGTAGGCGCGCACGTAGTCGTGCTGGATCTTGTCGTGGGTGATCAGGTAGTTGACCACGCCCATCAGGAAGGTCACGTCGGAGCCGGCGCGGATCGGCGAGTAGATGTCGGCCACGGCGGCGCTGCGGTTGAAGCGCGGGTCCACCACGATGACCTTGGCGCCATTGCGGATCTTGGCCTCGATCACCCACTTGAAGCCCACCGGGTGCGCCTCGGCGGGGTTGCCGCCCATGATCAGCACCACGTTGGCGTTCTTGATGTCGACCCAGTTGTTGGTCATGGCGCCGCGCCCGAAGGTCGGCGCCAGGGCCGAGACGGTAGGGGCGTGGCACACACGGGCCTGGCTGTCGGTGCCCAGGATGCCCAGGGCGCGGGTGAAGCGCTGGTCCAGCGAGCCGGTTTCGCTGCTGGCGGCCGAGCTGCACAGCATGCCGGTGCTCAGCCAGCGGTTGACCGTGGTGCCCTTGTCGTTCTTCTCGATGAAGTTGGCGTCACGGTCGTCCTTCATCAGGCGTGCGATGCGCTCGATGGCGTGATCCCAGCTGATGCGCTGCCATTTGTCCGAGCCAGGGGCGCGGTATTCGGGGTAGAGCAGGCGTTGTTCGCTGTGGATGTAGTCCACCAGGCCCGCGCCCTTGGGGCACAGCGAGCCGCGGCTGACCGGGTGATCGGGGTCGCCTTCGATGTGGAAGATACGCGCCTTGGCGTTCTTGGCGCCGTCGCCAAGGCTGTACATCAGCACGCCGCAACCCACCGAGCAGTAGGTGCAGTTGTTGCGGGTTTCCTTGGCGCGCAGCAGCTTGTACTGGCGTGATTGGGTGGCCTGGGCCATGCCCGGGGCAAAGCCCAGGCTAGCCGCAGTGGCGGTGGCAGCGCCGACGGTGCACAGCTTGAAGAACTGTCTTCTGCCCAGTCCCATGGTTATCTCCTTGTACAAACGAGCTCCAGAATCGGCCGCGCACGCGCAGGCCCGCCGAGATCAGCGTCAGGATCGGTAAGTGGTATGCAGGCTAGTCACAGAGGGTGCGCGCCAAGACCCTTTCTATCGTGGGTGAATTGCGCGCATTCGGGGGCAGTTTATGCCCTTACTTAATTTGTGACTAATCGACCTTGTCGATGAACCTATAGAGGGATTCGATTGTTTGGCACTCAGCGCGAGAGGTCGGCGGGGATCATCGCGGTATCGATCACGATATCCACGGGCGCGGTGACGATAAACGCCAGCGGGCACACGATCAGCGGCCAGCAGAACTGCGCCGAGGTGGCGCTGAACAGGAACGAGAAGTTGTTGCGCACGCCCCGGTACATGCCTGGGGATGCACATTCGGCGCAGTACCCACCGCGCATCATGGTGCCGCAGCTGGTGAGGGCGAGGGTAGAGACGATGAGGGCGAGCGAGAGGATTCGGATGGTGCTGTTCCTTGGCACAGGGGGGGAGGGTCCGTTTTTCTGCGCGGCATTCTCTCACCGGGGGCTGGGGCAATGCTACAGTCGCTCCTTTTTCAATCAGCAGGCCAGGCCTCTTCGCTGGCAAGGCCAGCTTCTGCAGGGCCAGCGAAGAGCCCGGTACTGCCGACACACAACCAACGGGAGAGACAACCATGCGCGCAGCAATGCTATTGGGTACGGCACTGGTGCTGGCCGGATGCGCCTCGTCGACGATGAACCAGGCTCGCCTGGGCGCACCGCACAAGACCTTCACCTCGGCCAAGGCCGAGCCGCTGGTGGCCGAGTGCATCCAGTTCGGTTGGCAGGACGAAGCCGTCTTCGGCGTGGATGCCAGCGGCTACCTCGACGCCGGCCCCAACGGTGGGGCCACGGTGTCGACACGCGATGCCGAATACTTCGCCGATGTGCGCGCCGAAGCCGGCGGCACGGTGGTCAAGTTCTACACCCTCAAGGACGATGCATTGGCCCAGCGGCGCATGGCGGCGTTGGCCACCTGCCTCTAGCCACGCCCCTCGAAACGCCCGGTGATGCGCTCGCGCCAGCTCAGCGGGCGCGCAACGTGTTCATGCGCGCCGATCTCAACCAGGGTGAAGGCGCAGCGCACGATATCGCTCACTTCCTGATCGGCCAACCGTGCGCAGGCTTCGCGGTGCGCCTGTGCCTGATCGCGACCTGCCAGGCTGTGCACCTCGAAGCCAAGGTTGCGTTTGGTGATATGCCAGTGGTGAAACACAGCGACAAAGCGGCTCATGTGCGCCCCGCAGTCAGATCAGGGATGGGGTCATGCATGCAGCTTGCCCGTGATGCGCTCCAGCCAGCTCAGGCGCCTGGGCGCCTGGGCAGTGCTGGCAATCTCGATCACGGTGAAGTCGCAGGTCTGATCGTCCTGGTAGCCCTGTTCATTGCGTATGTCGCCCGCTTCAAGGTGCGCATCGGCATGATTGTCGCTGTGTAGCGCGTGCACCTTGAAGCCCCTGTCCACGGCATGCCGGCTTCGCAGGTGAAACACCCCCACGAAGCGGCTCATGCCTGCGAAGCCCCGCGCTGTGCTTCAAGCGCCTCGATACGTGCCTGCAGGCGTTCGCGTTCCAGGCGTTCGGCGCCGATGTCCTCGAACACGCTGATCAGATGCTGCGGCTGGCCGTCCTGGCGGCGCTGCAGGGCGGTACGTGCACGTACCCAGATGTAGTGGCCCTGCTTGTGGCGCACGCGCTTTTCCACTTCGTAGCGCTCGATCTCGCCGGCCAGCAGGCGCTGCAGCAACTGCAGGTTGGCGGCCAGGTCGTCGGGGTGGGTCAGTTGCTGGAAGGTCATGCCGTACAGCGTTTCGGCGCTGTAGCCCAGCAGCTCGCAGAAGCTGCCGTTGACCCGCTGCCAGGTGCCGTCCGGGTCGATGTAGGCCAGCGCGCCCCAGGCCAGTTCGAAGATGGCGCGAAAACGTTCCTCGCTGTTGCGCAGTTGCTCTTCGGCGACCTTGCGCTCGGTGTTGTCCATGCTGATGCCGACCATCTTCACCGCGCGCCCGGCGCTGTCGCGCACCACCGTGGCGCGGGAGGCGATCCAGCGCATCTCGCCGTCGGGGCGATAGATGCGAAAGTCGCACTCGCAGCCTTCGCCTTCGAGCAGGGTCTTGCTGTACAGCGCCTGCAGCATCTCGACGTCCTCGGGGGGCAGGTGCACCCAGAAGTCTTCGTTGCGGATCACCTGCCAGCCGTACACGGCCTCGACGTTGGGCGAGTAGGTGAGTTCGTCGCTGATCAGGTTCCATTCCCAGGTCACGATGCGGGCGCCTTCCTGGGCCAGCTTCATGCGGGTTTCGCTCTCCATGATCTCGGCGGTGTAGCGCCGGCGCAGGTCGGTCATCGGCAGCTCCACCACCTGGGTCTGCTGCACGTCCTGCAGGGCTTCTTCGCCGTAGCGCAGCCAGATCCAGTTGACCTTGAGAAAGTCGGCCAGCTTGCGCAGGTTGGCGTAGTCGATCTCGCCGCCGCGGGTCCATTTGTGCACGGCGGTGCGCGAGATCCCCAGGGCCGTGCCTACCGCCTGCAGCGTCAGCTTGTGGTGTTCGAGCAGTTCCTTGAGGCGAAAGGCGAAGCTGTTTTCGGTCATGCGCTGGGGTGTCCTTGGCGAGGGCATGGCCGGCCAGTATACATAAGCTGTCAACCTCAGGTTGACGGGGGTATGCGTGTCGCATCGCGGGCCTGACCCGCGATGCATTCAGCGCCGCTCACCAGCGCACACGCACCCCCAGGTTGCCGATCAACCCGTTCAAGTCGTTGTCGTCCACGTCGCTGCTGTAATCGGCACTGACAAACAGCGCCACCTTGGGCGTCACCCGTGCCACCAGGCCCAGGCCCACCTCCACGGTGGTGGCGTTGCGTCCGCTGCTGATCTTGTCGACCTTGTCCAGGCTCACCGTGTCGGCATTCGAGAAGTCGTACCACACGTTGGTGCGCACATAGGGTTCGATGGGCATGCCGCGCACCTCGTAGCGGGCCGACAGCTTCGCCCCCACCCGGCCGGTCCAGCTCGGCTGGCTGTCATAGGCCTGCAGGGTCTGGGCCTGGGCGTCGTTGCCGGGGTAGTACTGCTGGTTGATCAACTGCGCCTGGGGCTCGATCACCCAGTGCTTGCCCAGGCCGATGGGGAAGCCGCCCTCCACCGAGAAGGTCAGCGCGTGGCCGTTGCCATCGAGCCGTTCGCCGTCGCTGCCGCGCCCGCTGGCGTCGAAACGGGTGCCCATGGCCACCGCATCCACATGCCAGCCCTGGTCATGCTGCAGGCTCCAGTACATGCCCAGGCTTTGCCCTTCCAGGCGCACGGCGTTCTGCTTGTCGCCCAGCTGTGGCCGGCGATTGTCCAGACCGCCCTGCAGGTTGCTGTGGCCCATGAAGATCCCGGCGCGGTGGGTGTTGCCGCCGGCGGTTTCCCGCACGAACAGGTCGGGGGCGATCTGCAGGTTCTGGTTGGGGGCATCCAAGCGTTGCGGGGCGGTCCTGACCGGGGTGGGAAAGAACTGCGCCCACTGGCTGGCAATGCCTTCGTCGCCGAGTACCGCCGTGCGCTCTGCCAGGCGCTCGGAAAACGCCCCCAGCGTGCCCAGGCTCAGCCCCGACACGCTGGCCGGGACCAGCGACGGCAGCGCCAGGCCGTGTGCCGGGTTGAACATCGGGTCGTCGTCTTCCAGCCCCGCCGCCAGGCTTTCGAGCGGGGTTGCCAGCAGCAGCGACGTCGACAGTGCGTAGAAAACATACTCGAGCCCCGAAGGGCAGGGTGCGCTTTTCATGGCCGATCTCCTCTGTGTGTTACAGCCAAAGGTCTGGCCTGATGTCACGGGCTGTAAGGCAGGAACAGAGAGCGACCCAAACCAGCAAACCTGCCCCATGGCGCGCGCAAAGCCGCGTGCCAGAGGCCCGGAATGAAGTTGAACACGGTGGTTCTAGGTGTAGCTAAGGAGAGTCGCAGGCAGGCGTCAAGATTGTGTGATTATTTTGTGATGGCCGTGTTGGAGGGGGTAAGCGGTTGAAAAATAGCGGTTACTGAATGGGCATAGCCGCGTTGCGAATGACAACGCGGCTGGCTATTTCGAATGATTGCTAAAGCGTCAGGCGTCCTCGTCCCGTTGCAGTTCCAACAGCAGCAACGAGCGTCCGGTGACGTTGAACACGCTGCCGAATTCCAGGCGCTGGGCCTTGCGCAGCTGCGGCCGGTCGGTGTCGATCAGGCAGTTCCAGTACTCGCCCTCGGGCACGTCGGGCAGGGTGAAGTCCACGCCGTCGTGGTGCGCGTTGACGATCAGCAGCAAGGTGGCGTCTGCCCCCGGGCGCAGGATGCCGCTGACCTGCGCGCGCCCGTCCATGAGCATGCCCAGGCAGCGCCCTTGCGGGTCTTCCCACTGTTCCACGCTCATCTCGCTGGCGTCCGGCGCCAGCCAGGTCACGTCCTTGACCCCGATCGCCTCGTTGTAGTCGCCCACCAGGAAGCGGCTGCGGCGCAGGATCGGGTAGGCCAGGCGCAGCTTGGTCAGGCGCTTGACGAACTTGAGCAGGGCGCTGCCTTGCTCGTCCAGGTCCCAGTTGATCCAGCCGATCTCGCTGTCCTGGCAGTAGGCGTTGTTGTTGCCGTGCTGGGTGCGGCTGAACTCGTCGCCGGCCACGATCATCGGCGTGCCCTGGGCCAGCAGCAGGGTGGCGAAGAAGTTGCGCATCTGGCGCTGGCGCAGGCTGTTGATCTCGGGGTCGTCGGTGGGCCCCTCGACCCCGTGGTTCCAGGAGATGTTGTTGTTGCTGCCGTCCTGGTTGTTCTCGTCGTTGTCCTCGTTGTGCTTGTCGTTGTACGACACCAGGTCGCGCAGGGTGAAGCCGTCGTGGGCGGTGATGAAGTTGACCGAGGCATAGGGGCGCCGGCCGCGGCGATTGAACAACTCGCCGGAGGCGGTCATGCGCGCGGCAAAGTCTGCCAGCTGGCCTTCGTCGCCTTTCCAGAAGGCGCGCACGGTGTCGCGAAAGCGGTCGTTCCATTCGGCCCAGCCCGGCGCGAAGTTGCCCACCTGGTAGCCACCGGGGCCGCAGTCCCAGGGTTCGGCAATCAGCTTGACCTGGCTCAGCAGCGGGTCCTGGCGACAGGCCACCAGAAAGCTGTGCCGCTCGTCGAAGCCTTCGTGGTAGCGGCCCAGGATGGTCGCCAGGTCGAAGCGAAAGCCATCAACGTGCATCTCGCCTGCCCAGTAGCGCAGCGAGTCGGTGACCAGTTGCAGTACGCAGGGGTGGCTCAGGTCCAGGGTGTTGCCGGTGCCCGAGTCGTTGATGTAGTAGCGCTTGTCGTCGGGCATCAGGCGGTAGTACGAGGCGTTGTCGATACCGCGCATCGACAGCGTGGGGCCCTGCTCGTTGCCTTCGGCGGTGTGGTTGTAGACCACGTCCAGAATCACCTCCAGGCCGGCGTCGTGCAGGTGCGCGACCATCTCCTTGAACTCGGCGATCTTGCCGTTGGCCAGGTAGCGCGGGTGGGGCGCGAAGAAGGCGATGCTGTTGTAGCCCCAGTAGTTGTTCAGGCCCTTTTGCAGCAGGTGCTGGTCGTTGACGAAGGCGTGGATCGGCAGCAGCTCGATGGAGCTGACGCCCAGGCCCTTGATGTGCCCCAGCAGCTCGTCGTTCATCAGCCCGGCGAAGGTACCGCGCGCCGCTTCCGGCACCGCCGGGTGACGCATGCTGATGCCGCGCACGTGCGCTTCGTAGAACACGGTACGGTCCCACGGCACGCCCACGCGCTGGTCGCGGCCCCAGGTGTAGGCCGGGTCGATGACCTTGCACTTGGGCACGAACGGCGCACTGTCACGCTCGTCGAAACTGAGGTCGCCATCGGGGTGGCCGATGGTGTAGCCGAACAACGCCTCGGACCAGCGCAGCTCGCCGACCAGCTGCTTGGCATACGGGTCGATCAGCAGCTTGTTGGGGTTGAAACGGTGCCCGTTCTGCGGCTCGTAGGGGCCGTACACGCGGTAGCCGTAGATCTGCCCCGGGTGCGCGTCGGGCAGGTAGCCGTGGTAGATCTCGTCGGTGTACTCGGGCAGTTCGATGCGCTCGAGCTCATGTTCGCCGCTGGCGTCGAACAGGCACAGTTCGACCTTGGTGGCGTTGGCCGAGAACAGTGCGAAGTTCACACCCAGGCCGTCCCAGGTGGCGCCCAGGGGGAAGGGCAGGCCCTCGCGGATGCGCGAAGGTTCAATGGCGTCGGGCTGGGTGTTGTGTTTGGACTTGGGCTGGGTCATGGCAATCCTTGTAGCGATCCTTGGGGGGCGAAAGGCGACGCACTGGGCGCCGGGGCAGCGTTGCGCTGCCCCGGGGCGGTAGTGACGCAAGGTACGGCGGCGTCAGGGCGTGGCGGGCTTCTTCGCGGTACGCGGCTTCTTTGCCGGGTCGGGCTTGGCCGCAGGGGCCGGCGGCTTGGCCTTGGACGCGGCGGCGCCGGGCTTTGGCTTGGCGCCAGGGGCTACCGGCGGTGCGCCTGGCGGGGTGGTACGGGGCTTGCGCGGGGCGGCCTTGGGCGCAATGGCCTCGGCTTCGGCCAACTTGCGTGCCATCTCCCAGTGACGCTCCTCCTGGCCTTCGGGTTTACCTTCCGACTCCCAGATCTGGTAGGCGAATTCGCGGATACGTTTTTCCTCAGCACTCATCTCGACGCTCCTGATGACTCAGTCTGTTCTATGAAGAGATTGACGGGGAAGGCTTTGAGCGCAGTGCTCAGCCACAGCTCGTTAGAGGGTGTGACTGCGCCCTGGGCGAAAAGTCCCGTGCAATTGGCAGCGCACAAGGCGAACGGTAAAAGCACACGGGTATCGTCCCAGTTCTGTGCCGGGATCAAGGGTTGCGTGGCGTTGCCCAGCAGGCCCGAGGCCAGCCGCGGTACCACCACCACCGCACGTTGCGCCTCGCCGATACGGGCAAAGGCGAGCACCCGCTCGGCGTGTTTGCCGCGTACCTCCAGGGGTTGGTAGCGGCCGTGGCGAAACAGCTCGGGGTAGGCCCGGCGCTGCTCCAGCACCTGGGCGATCAGGGCCTGCTTGACCCGCCCGTCCTGCCAGTGCCCGAGCAGTTCGGTGGGGGGCAGGCTGTCGTCCAGGGCCTGGCGGCGCGCGGCGTAGTCCACCGCGCGGCGGTTGTCCGGGTCGACCAGGCTCAGGTCCCAGCATTCGTTGCCCTGGTACAGGTCGGGCACCCCCGGCACGGTCATGCGCAGCAGGCTCTGCACCAGGCTGTTGAGCGCGCCCGGGCAGGCCAGGGCCTGCGCCGCCTGGGCCACCGACTGGCGCAGCTGCTGGCATTGCGGCTCCAGCAGCAGGGCGTCGATGAAGCGTGCGCAGGCCTGCTCGTAGGCCTCGTTGGGGGCGCTCCAGCTGCTGCGCAGCTTGGCCTCGCGCAGGGCTTTGCGCTGCCATTGGCGCAGGCGTTCGGCGTAGCCGCGCAAGGCCTGGGTGTCATCGCAGCGCAGCGTCATCGGCCAACTGCCGAGCAGGGTCTGGTACAGCAGCAGTTCATCGCCGGCACTCGGTGCCACGCCATCGGCCAGTTGTGTGCGCAGGGGCGAGGCCAGTTCACGCCACAGCTCCACGCGCTGGCAGAACCAGTGGCTGCGTTCGCTGATCACCGCCAGGCGTGCGCGGCAGTCTTCGCCACGCTTGTGGTCATGGGTGGCGGTGGCCAGCAGGTTGTCGGGGAAGTGCGCCAGGCGTTGCTGGCAACTGGCATGGAAGGCCTCGGCCGGTGCGCTGAAGCGCTCGGCGTCGAAGCCCACGTCGTTGCGCGACAACAGCACCGCCGAGCGATAGAAGGCGGTGTCTTCGACGGCCTTGGCGGCGGTGGGCGAGGTCAGCTGCTGGAAGCGCACGCAGGCGTGGCGCAACTGCTTGCGCGCCCGCCCCGGGCCCAGCTCGCGCCAGGGCTGGCCGCCCAGCCAGCGCTGCAGGTAGTCCAGCAGCGGCCAGTCGGCTTCGCCCAGGCTCGAACGCGCATCGGCCAGGGCCTGCTGGAAGAACCCCTCGTCCATCGCCGGGCGCCCGCAGGCATTGATGTAGGTGCGGTACACCGGGTAGTGCTCCACCAGCGCCTGCAACGCGCGGCGGATGGCGCCCAGGGTCAGGTCGCGGCTCATGATGTCGTTGCGCGCCACCTGCAGCAGGGCCTGGGCCACCGATTCGAAGTCGCCGGCCAGGCTGGCATTGAGCACCAGCTGGCGGGCCAGGCGCAGTTCCTCGACGAACGCCGGGCGCTCGCTCAGGTCGTGCCACAGCGCGGTCAGTTCGGCTTCGCCCTGCGGGTCATGCTGCAGCAGCGAGACCTGGTTCATGAATTCGTAGCCGGTGCTGCCGTCCACCCGCCAGTCGTCGTGCAGGCGCTCGCCGGGGCCGAGGATCTTCTCCACGTAGATCGGAAAGTGCTCGAGCGCAGCGCTCAGCGGCCGGCGTGGGAGCAGGCCGTCGACGCGTCGGCGCAGCTTGCGGCAGTAACCGCGCGGGTCGGCCAGGCCGTCGATGTGGTCGATGCGCAGGCCGTCGACCAGGCCGCGCTCGATCAGCTCGAACACCTTGGCATGGGTGGCCTCGAACACCGCCGGGCGCTCCACGCGCAGGCCGCCCAGCTCGTTGACGTCGAAAAAGCGCCGCCAGTTGATGTCGTCACCGGCGGTGCGCCAGCTGGCCAGGCGGTAGTGCTGCTGTTCGAGCAGTTGATGCAGGTGCTCGAAACCGCTGGGGGTGCGCCCGTCGAAGGCGGCCAGTACCTGGTCGATGGCCTGGCCGATGCGCAGCTCGCGGGCCAGTTCGGCCAGGGCCTGGTGCACCGCCTCGACGTTGGCCGGGGCGTGGCGCTGGCCCTCGAAGGCGGCAAAGCGTGCCCCCAGCTCGCTCAGCTCGGGGTGGCCGCTGACGCACAGGATGCGCGCATAGTCCGGCGGGCTGATCGGGAAGCGGTGCTCGTGGTGCTCGATGTGAAAGCGCCCGTGGCGGGCGTCGAAACGCAGCGGGATTTCCCCGGCCTGCAGCACTGCGCCATAGTCGCTGGCCAGGAACGGCAACAGCAACTGGCCTTTGAGCAACGGGTCGGGCGAATGCCACTGGATGTCGAAGAACTCGGCGTAGGGGCTGCGCCGGCCCCAGGCCAGCAGGTCCTGCCACCAGGGGTTGTGTGCGCCGCCCACGGCCATGTGGTTGGACACGATGTCCAGGATCAGGCCCATGCCGTGCTGGCGCAGCGCGGCCACCAGGCGTTCCAGCGCCGCCTCGCCACCCAGTTCGGGGCTCACCCGGGTCGGGTCGACCACGTCGTAGCCGTGGCGCGAACCGGGCCGCGCCTGCAACAGGGGCGAGGCGTACAGGTGGCTGATGCCCAGCCGGGCGAAGTAGGGCACCAGCGGCACCGCATCGTCGAGGCTGAAGTCGGCATGAAATTGCAGGCGCAGTGTGGCGGTGAGGCTGTTCATCGGTCACGCTCGAAGGCTTGTTCACGGGCCTGGGCCAGCAGCTCGAGGCGTCGCGCCGCATCGCTGTCGTCCAGCAGCTGTGCGGCGGGCAACGCGAAGCGGCGGCGCCAGTTGGGGTGGGTGTCGACGGTGCCGGGCAGGTTGGGTTGTTCGTCCACGCCCAGCAGGTCTTCCAGCGGTACCAGCACCAGCGGCGCGCGGGTATGCCCGAGCAGGCGCAGGCTGGCGTCGATCAGGGTGTCGGCTTCGCTGCTGGTGTCGCCGTAGCTGCTGTGCAGCAGGCGACGCAGGCCCTGGATTTCATGCTGGCGGCTGTCGCGCCAGTCGCGCTCGGTGATCGCGTCGATCGCCCCCAGGCGCTGGCCCCAGTCGATGTCGCGGGCCTGCAGCCAGCCTGCCAGCGGGGGCAGGTCGTGGGTGCTGGTGGTGGCCAGGGCGTTGTCGGGCCAGTCGAGGATGGGGGTGAACTGCCCGGGCGGGTCCTGCTCGAACAGCAGCACACGCATGCCCAGGATCGCGCGGGCCGCGAGCTTTTCGCGCAGGCCTTCGGGCACCGTGCCCAGGTCTTCGCCGAGCACGATGGCCTTGTGGCGCACCGACTCCAGGGCCAGCAGGCGCAGCAGGTCGTCCAGTGGGTAGTGCAGGTAGGCGCCTTCGCTGGGGGCGGCGCCCTGGGGGATCAGCCACAGGCGCTGCAGGCCCATCACATGGTCGATGCGCAGGCCCCCGGCGTGGGCGAAGTTGGCCCGCAGCATCTCGATGAAGGCGCGGTAGCCGTTGCGGCGCAGGCCCTCGGGGGAGAACGCGCAGATGCCCCAGCTTTGCCCCGATCGGTTGAGGATGTCGGGCGGGGCGCCGACGTGCAGCTCGGCCAGCAGCTCGTCCTGGCGGCTCCAGGCCTGGCTGCCGGTGCCGTCGGCCCCCACCGCGAGGTCGGCGATCAGGCCCACCGCCATGCCGCTGCCGCGCGCCGCTTCCTGGGCACGTTCCAGGCTGCGTGCGATCAGCCACTGGCAGAAGGCATAGAAGCCGATCTGCTCGACGTGGTCGGCGGCAAACGCGGCAATCTCGGCGCTGCGCGGGTCGAGCCAGGCGGCCGGCCACTGGCGCCAGTCCTGGCTTTCGCCGCGTTCGGCGGCGGCATCGAGCAGCGCTTCGAAGCGGCAGTGGTCTTCCAGCGCCTGGCCGCCGGCGTGGCGAAAGCTGTCGAAGTCGGCGCGCTGCGGTTGCTCGCCCTTGATAAAGCCCTGGTACAGCGCCTGCAATATCTGCTGGCGTGCCCCGGCCGCCCGTGGCCAGTCGATCAACGGCAGGCCTTCGAGCTGTTCGAGCTGGGCCTCAAGGCCCAGGGCCTGGACCGTGATGCGCACCGTGCGCTCGTCGATCACTGCCTGGGGGCTGGCATACAGGCTGTTCAGAAACAGCCGGCTGGACGGCGAATACGGGCTGTAGCTGGGGTGGTTGCGGGTGAACATGGCGTGCACCGGGCTGATGGCCAGGGCCGTGGCGCCACGCTCGGCGGCGCTGCGTGCCAGGCCCTCCAGTGCCAGGCAGTCGCCCAGCCCGCCGTCGCCCGGGCGGCGCAGGCTGTACAGCTGGGCACTCAGGCCCCAGCACCGTGGGTGCGGGGTGCCCAGCGCATCGGCCAGGCTGTAGCACTGCGCCGGGGCCACGGCCAGGGTGAAGGTGGTGGCGTCGATATGCAGCTGGTGATACCCCAGTGGCAGCCCTGGCGGCAGCAGGGCCTGGGCATCCAGCTGCAGCTGCTGGCGGGTGCCGTCCTCGTGCTGCACCTCGCAGCGGCTGTTGGCCGCGAAGTAGCGCGACAGGTCCAGCGGCTGGTGCTGGTCGACCGTCAGCAGTGGCGGCAGGTGACGGGAATCGTGGGCTTTTTCCAGGGCCTTGAGGCTGTTGGCGATGGCGATGTCGTCGGCGGCCGGGTGGCCAAGGGCGGCCAGGATGCGCCGCAGGACCGGTTCGCTGACACGCTGGGCGCGCCCGTTGGCGTCGATCCAGTCCACCGCCAGGCCAGCGCGTTCGGCCAGTTGCAGCAAGGGTAGGTCAGGCATGCACAGGCTCCGTGGGGCAGGAAGGGGTCAGGCTCACCACGCAGCTCAACGGCGGCAGGCAGGGTGGGCCCGGGGGCAGTTCGCAACTTTCGAACAGGTGCCGCTCGCGGGCCGGCAGGTCCAGGGCCAGTGGCTGCTGGCCGAGGTTGAGGTCGATGCGCAGCTCGCTGCCATCGCCCAGTTGCCAGCGGGCGCTCACGCCCTGGCCGCCGACCACCTGGGCGCCCAGGGCGCGGGTGCCCGGCAGGCGCGGGATGATGTGCTGGTGGCGCAGGTACAGCAGGCGACGGTACAGCGCCACCCACTGCTCGCTGTCCTCGCCCCATTGCGGTTGCGAGTCGAGGAAGGTCTGGGCGGCGTTCGGGTCGGGGATGCGCGCCCGTTGCTCGGGGTCGGCGAAGGCCTTGAACCCCTTGAACTCGGCGCGTCGGCCTTCGCGCACGGCGGTGGCAAGGTCGTCGTGGTGATCGGTGAAGAACAGGAAGGGCTGGCGGCACCCCCAGTCATCGCCCATGAACAGCAGCGGGATCATCGGTGCCAGCAACAGCAGCCCGGTGGCGGCGCGCAGGGCCTGGGGCGGGCACAGGCGCTCGAGCCGCTCGCCCAGCGCGCGGTTGCCGATCTGGTCATGGTTCTGCAGAAACAGCACGAAGGCACTGGGCGGCAGGTGGCCGCTGGCTTCGCCACGCGGTTCACCGTTGCGGTCCGGCTGGCCCTGGAACACGAACCCCTGGCTCAGGCAACGCGCCAGCTTGTTCAGCGGCGCCTCGCGGTAATCGACGTAGTAGCCTTCCTGCTCGCCGGTCAGCAGCACGTGCAGGGCGTTGTGGCCATCGTCGTTCCACTGGGCGTCGTAGCCCTCCTGGAGCAGGTGCGCCTGGTTGCGCTCGTTCTCGAGGGTGAGCCACACCTGCCGGCCCGGTGCGGTGCTGGCGCGCACGCGGCGGGCCAGCTCATGCAGAAAGTCAGGGTCGTCGATGGCGTGCACCGCATCCAGGCGCAGGCCGTCGAAGCGGTAGTCGTGCAGCCACATCAGGGCGTTCTCGATGAAGAAGTCGCGCACCTGGCGGCGACGAAAATCGATGGCCGCGCCCCAGGGCGTATGCCGGTCTTCGCGAAAGAAGCCCTGGGCATAACGGTGCAGGTAATTGCCGTCGGGGCCGAAGTGGTTGTACACCACATCCAGCAGCACCATCAGCCCCAGCGCGTGGGCCTGGTCGATCAGCGCCTTGAGTTGCTGCGCAGTGCCATAGCTCGCTTGCGGGGCGAACGGCAGCACGCCGTCATAGCCCCAGTTGCGCTGGCCGGGAAACTGCCCGATGGGCATCAGTTCGATGGCGGTCACGCCCAGTGCGGCCAGGCGCGGCAGGTGCCTGGCCACGCCGGCGTAACCGCCCAGCAGGCCCACGTGCACTTCATAGATGACTGCCTCGTGCCACGGGCGGCCCTGCCAGTCGGGGTGTTGCCAGGCATATTCGGTGCCCAGCACCTGGCTGGGGCCGTGCACGCCGTCGGGCTGGGCACGGCTGGCCGGGTCGGCGACCGACAGGTCGCCGTCGATACGGTAGCGATAGCGCGTACCGGCCGGGCAGGGCAGGCGCAGCACGAACCAGCCGTCGTCACTGCGCTGCATGGGTTGCGGGGCGGCGTTTTCACATTCCACCTCCACCTGCCGGGCATCGGGCGCCCAGAGGGCGAAGCGGGTGGTGTGGCTGTCCAGCATCACGGCCCCGTGGGTCGCGTGTTCCTGTGACCTGAAGGGCATACGGCAGTTCTCCTCAGCCTGCGTTGAGCGTGGCGCGCGTCACCAGTTCCTCGTACAGGTGGGCATAGGGTTCCACGGCCTGACACCAGTTGAATGGCTGGGTCATGGCCAGGCAGCGCATGGCATTGAGCAGGTGTTTCTTGCCGTATACGTAGAAGGCCCGCGAGAGTGCTTCGCGGTAGCTCTCCACGCTCGATTCGTCGAACAGAAAGCCGGTGACGCCATTCTCGATGGTGTCGGCCAGGCCGCCGGTGTTGCGCGCCACCGGCAGCGAGCCGAAGCGCTGCGCGTACATCTGGCTCAGGCCGCAGGGCTCGTAGCGCGAGGGCATCAGCAGAAAGTCGCTGCCGGCGAACATGCGCCGTGCGTCGGTCTCGTTGAAGCCGATGCGCACCCCCACGCGGCCCGGGAAGCGGCTGGCCAGCTCGCGCATGGCTTGTTCTTCCTCCGGTTCGCCGCGGCCGATGATGGCGATCTGGCCGCCCTGTTCGACGATGTACTCGGCCACCCCCAGGGTCAGGTCCAGGCCCTTCTGGTACACCAGGCGCGAGACCACGGCGAACAGCGGGCCGGTGGAGGGCTCCAGCTCGAACAGCTCGCGCACCTGGCTGCTGTTGGCCGCCTTGCCTTCCCAGTCGTTGATGCTGAAGCGGTGGGTCAGGTGGGTGTCGGTGGCCGAATCCCAGCTTTCGTCGATGCCGTTGGGGATGCCGCTGAGCAGGCCCTGCTGCGCCTTGCTGCCAAGAAAACCGTCGAGCCCGCAGCCGAAGGCCGGGGTGGTGATTTCCCGGGCATAGGTGGCGCTGACCGTGGTGATGTGGCTGGAGTAGGCCAGGCCGGCCTTGAGAAACGACAGCTTGCCGTAGAACTCCATGCCTTCCTGTTGCAGGGCGTGTTCGGGAATCGCCAGTTCCGGGCAGCAGCCGCGGCTGACCACCCCCTGGTAGGCCAGGTTGTGAATGGTGAACAGGGTGGGGGTGTTCAGGCCGCGCCAGTGCATGTAGGCCGGGGCCAGGCCGGCAGGCCAGTCGTGGGCGTGCACCAGATCGGGCTTCCAGTGCACCATCCCCTCGCCCGCGGCGATTTCGGCGGCGGCCAGGCCCAGGCGGGCGAAGCGGATATGGTTGTCGGGCCAGTCACGGCCATTGTTGGCGCCGTAGGGGGTGCCTTCGCGCTGGTACAGCTCGGGGCAGATCAGTACATAGATGACCAGGCCGTCGGCCAGGTCCATGCGCCCGATCTTGCACGGGGGCAGTGCGGCATGGCCGCCCAGCTCGCCCACCAGGTGGATCGGGTTGTCGCTTTCGAGTACCTGCGGGTAGCCGGGGATCAGCACGCGTACATCGTGCAGGTGGCGCATGGCGCGGGGCAGAGCGGCGGAGACGTCGCCCAGGCCGCCGGTCTTGACCAGGTCGGCGATTTCCGAGGTCACGAACAGCACCTTGCGCTTGTTCGGGTTGCGCCGGGTATCGAGGGCAGGGGCCTTGGCTGTCGTGACGATCTGGGCAGCACGCACCTGCGCGCTGGTATCCGGGTTGAAATGCTCTGCATGAGGTTCGACAGCGGCGCTGATCATACTTGTCTCCGTCCCTTGTTCTGCGGGCGTATCCCACCCGCTGCATGTCTGTACTGTTGTTCTCGCTATGTCATGTGATGCGGTGAAACGCCCCGGACACACGTGCAAGCGCTACGCCAGCCGGCGCTCCTGCCGATGGCGTGCTGACGAGTGGGGGGTGGGCTGCGCCTGGGTAACCAGAGTCGTTGGCCTACTTAGTTGCTGACCTACCGGGTTTGCAGAAGTTTCGACTATTTTCGATCGAGTTTTCCGGACGGTATCAGGTCGATTGAACAGTGTAGGAGAGGGGCGGGATAAATGTGACCCGTTGGTCATGTTTTGTGAATTGGCCGGCACAGGGGTGCACCGACAGCGAGCGTGCACCGCTTGAAGGTGACCCCCGATGGTGCACGTGCCAGCCTGGCTGGCGAAACCGGCGCGGTGGGTGGCTTCAGCCGCTCATCTGCGCAATCAGTTGCCACAGGCGCTCATCGTCGAAGTTCTTCACCACCAGCTGCGCACCGGCCTCCAGCAGCACCTGCGGCGCCTGGCTGGTCGACAGGCCCACGGTAAGGATCCCCGCGCGGCTCGCTGCCGTCACGCCCGGCACCGAATCCTCGAACGCCAGCGCATGGTCTGCCCTGGCCCCCAGGCGCCCCAGGCCGGTGAGGTAGGGCAGGGGATCGGGCTTGGCCCGTGCCAGTTCCTCGGCCACCAGCACATGCTCGAAGCGCTCGGCCAGGCCCATGGCTGCCAGCATGTGCTGCGCATTGGCCCGTGGCGCATTGGTGACCACGGCCATGCCGATGCCGCTGCGCTCGGCATGCGCCAGCAGGCGTTCGAGGCCGGCAGTGGGCTGCAAGGTCGGCGACAGCGCACGAAAGCGCGCCTCCTTGCGGTCGGCGAATGCCTCATGCTCGGCCACCGGGCGCCCGGGGAACAGGTAGCGGCACATGTCGGCGTTGGCCCGGCCACTGACGTGGGCGTCGAACTCGGCCTCGCTCAGTTCGCGGCCCTGCTCACGCAGCAACTGCTGCAGTGCCTGCAAATGCAGGGTATCGGTGTCGGTCAGGGTGCCATCGAGGTCGAACAGCAGGGCTTCAAGCATGGGGCGCGGTTTCCATTGCACGGCGGGCCATCATAACCATTTTGCCGTGGCGATCAGCGGGGCTGGTCAGATAAACCCGAAAAGAGTACAAATGTGCTCCATGAACAGACTATCGCTCAAACGTGCCGCCATCCTGACCTTCATCCGCGACCGCATCGCGCAGCAAGGGCAGCCCCCGAGCCTGGCCGACATCGCCCAGGCCTTCGGTTTTGCCTCGCGCAGCGTGGCGCGCAAGCACATCCAGGCGCTGTGCGAGGCCGGCTTCATCGAAGTCACCCCCAACCAGGCGCGCAGCATCCGCCTGGCCGGTGCGCTGCGCCGCCCCGAGGTGCTGGAGATCCCGGTACTGGGCCAGGTGGCCGCCGGCCGCCCGATCGGGCCCGACGTGGACATCCACGAACAGCTGATGCTCGATGCGCACCTGTTCAGCCGTACCCCCACCTACCTGCTGAAGGTGCGCGGCGACTCGATGATCGACGACGGTATCTTCGACGGCGACCTGGTGGGCATTCACCAGCAGCCCGATGCCCGCGACGGGCAGATCGTGGTGGCCCGGCTCGATGGGGAGGTCACCATCAAGCGCTTCCAGCGCGCAGGCACGCACTACCGCCTGCTGCCGCGCAACCCGGCCTATGCACCGATAGACGTGGGGCCCGAACGCGACTTCGTGATCGAAGGGGTGTTCTGCGGCCTGTTGAGGCGCGACTGATGGGCGCGGTGGTCAGCCTCGACGGGCTGCTCGACGAGCGGCGGGTCTGGAAGGGGCGCCCGCTGGCCCAGCCCCGGGGCCTGCAACCCACCGGGCATGCCGCGCTGGACGCGGTGCTGCCGGGCGGCGGCTGGCCACCGGGTGCGCTCAGCGAACTGCTGCTGGCTGCCGAGGGCGCCGGCGAGCTGCACCTGCTCTGGCCGAGCCTGGCGCGCCTGACTGCCAGCGGCGAACGGGTGGTGCTGGTGGCGCCGCCGTTCATTCCGTACCCGCCCGCCTGGCTGGCAGCCGGTGTCGACCTGCGCTGGCTGTCGCTGATCCAGGCCTCCCGCGTCGAGGCCCTGTGGGCCGCCGAGCAGTGCCTGCGCTCGGGCAGTTGCGGCGCGGTGCTGTGCTGGCCGCAGCAGGTCGACGACCGCGCCTTGCGCCGCCTGCAGGTGGCTGCCGAAACCGGCCAGACCCTGGCCTTTGCCTGCCGCCCGCAGCAGGCGGCACTCAACCCGTCGCCGGCCGCGCTGCGCATTGCCGTCGACCTGCACCCGGCGCAGTGGCGGGTGCTCAAGTGCCGTGGCGGGCTGGCCCCGGCCACCCCGATCGCCATGGCCGGGCGAGGGTGATGGGCGATGCTGTGGGCCTGCATCCTGCTGCCGCAACTGGCACTCGACAGCGTGCTGCGCGGTCGCGACGACCCCCAGGCGCCGCTGGTGCTGCTCAGCGGCCCGGCGCAGCGGCGCGTGTTGCAGGCGGTCAACCCGGCGGCCCGGGCCCTGGGGCTGCGCGCCGGGCAGAGCCTGAGCACCGCGCAGGCGCTGGCCAGCAGTTTTACCTGCGTCGAGCATGACCCGGCGGCGGTCGAGCAGTTGCAGCAATTGCTGGCCGCCTGGGCCTACCAGTTCAGTTCGCAGGTCAGCCTGCATTACCCACGCACCGTGTTGCTCGAAGTCGAATCCAGCCTGGGCCTGTTCGGGCCCTGGCCGCTGTTCGAGGCCCGCCTGCGCAAGGAGCTGGGCGAGCTGGGGCTGCGTCATCGCATCGTGCTGGCCAGCAACCCGGTGGCGGCGCGCATGCTGGCCAACGCCCATGACGGGCTGGCACTGAACGACCCCCAGGCCACCCGCGCCGCCCTTGCGCAGATGCCCGTGGACCGCATCGGCCTGCCGGTGGAGGCCGCCACGGCCTTGTCGCGCATGGGCCTGCGCGACCTTGGGCAGGTGCTGGGGTTGCCGCGCGACACCCTGGCCAGGCGTTTTGCCGCCAGCGTGCAGGTGCACCTGGATCGCCTGCTGGGCCTGCGCCCCATGGCGCTGGCGTGCTACCGGCCGCCGGACCGGTTCGAGGCGCGCCTGGAACTCAACTTCGATGTGGAGTCGCACCAGGCGCTGTTGTTTCCGTTGCGCCGGCTGATTGCCGACCTGGCGGCGTTCCTGGCCAGCCGTGACGGCGGCGTGCAGCGTTTTACCCTGCACCTGGAACATGCCCGGGGCGTCGCCACGCCGGTGGTGGTCGGCCTGCTGGCCGCCGAACGCGAGGCGGGCATGCTGTTCGAGCTGGCACGCGGGCGCCTGGAGCAGTTGAGCCTGCCCGCACCGGTGCGCAGCGTGCGCCTGGTGGCCGACGACCTGCCGGCGTTCGTGCCGCAACCGGGCGAGCTGTTCAATGCGCGGCCCCAGCAGCAACAGGGCTGGGAGCAGTTGCGCGAGCGTTTGCGTGCACGCCTGGGCGATGAGAGCGTGCGGGCTGTGCAGGCTTTTGCCGACCACCGCCCCGAGTGCGCCTGGCAGGCGGCAGGCGGCGCCCCGCCGCTGGCCCGTGCGCCGGGCGGGCCGCCGCGCCCGGGCTGGCTGCTGGCCGAGCCGCAGGCCTTGGCGCCCGAGGGCCTGCGCCTGCTGGCCGGGCCCGAGCGGATCGAATCCGGCTGGTGGGATGGCGGCGATGTGCGGCGTGACTACTACCTGGTCGAAACCCCGGCTGGCCAGCGCGGCTGGGCCTACCGGCCACTGGGCGAAGGCGGGCCGTTGTGGCTGCAGGGCTGGTTCGCATGAGCGTGGGCTATGCCGAGCTGCACTGCCTGTCGAACTTCACCTTCCAGCGCGGGGCCTCGAGTGCCCGCGAGCTGTTCGAGCGGGCGCACCAGCAGGGCTACCAGGCCCTGGCGATCACCGACGAATGCACCCTGGCCGGTATCGTGCGGGCCTGGCAGGCGGCCAGGGAGACGGGCCTCAAGCTGATCGTCGGCAGCGAGGTGCGGGTGCACGACGGCCCCAGGCTGGTGCTGCTGGTCGAAAACCTGAGCGGCTACCAGCACCTGTGCCGGCTCATCACCCTGGCCCGGCGCCGGGCGAAAAAGGGCGAATACCAGCTGCTGCGCGAAGACTTCGCCGGCCCGCTGCACGGCCTGCTGGCGCTGTGGGTCCCGGACGAGCCGTTGCAGGCCGGCCCCGACCTGTGGCTGCGCGAGGTGTTCGGCGAGCGCCTGTGGTTGGCGGTGCAACTGCATCGCGGTGCCGACGACCATCAGCGCCTGCAACAACTGCAGGGGTTGGCCGCGAGCCTGAACCTGCGCGCCGTGGCCTGTGGCGACGTGCACATGCATGCGCGTGGGCGGCGCGCGCTGCAGGACTGCATGAGCGCGCTGCGCCATCACAGCACCGTGGCCGGTGCCGGGCAGCACCTGTTCGCCAATGGCGAGCGGCACCTGCGGCCCCTGGCGCAGCTGGCCGAGCTGTACCCGGCCCACCTGCTTGAGGCCACCCTGGAGATTGCCCGGCGCTGCACCTTCGACCTCGGCCAGTTGCGCTACCAGTACCCGCGCGAAGTGGTGCCCGAGGGGTACACGCCGACCGGCTGGCTGCGCACGCTGTGCGAACGCCAGGTGCCGTGGCGCTGGCCGGGGGGAATCGAGCCGGCCGTGCGCCAGACCCTCGAACACGAACTGGCGCTGATCGCCGAGCTGGGCTACGAGAGCTACTTCCTGACCGTCTACGACATCGTTCATTTTGCCCGTGGCCAGGGCATCCTGTGCCAGGGCCGGGGCTCGGCAGCCAACTCGGTGGTGTGCTTCGTGCTGGGCATCACCGAGCTGGACCCGACCCGCACGCACCTGCTGTTCGAGCGCTTTTTATCGCGTGAGCGCGACGAGCCGCCGGACATCGACGTGGACTTCGAGCACGAACGGCGCGAAGAGGTGCTGCAATACGTGTTCAACCGCTATGGCCGCCACCGCGCCGCCCTGACGGCCGTGGCCAGCACCTACCATGCCGCCGGGGCGGTGCGCGACATTGCCCGGGTGCTGGGGCTGCCGCCCGACCAGATCAACGCCCTGGCCGATTGCTGCGGGCGCTGGACCGACCGCATCCCGCCGCCGGAGCGGTTGCGCGAAGCCGGTTTCGACCCCGACAGCCCGCTGCTGCACCGGGTGCTGACCTTGACCGGCGAGCTGATCGGCTTCCCCCGGCACCTGTCGCAGCACCCTGGTGGCTTCGTGATTTCCGAGCAGCCACTGGACACCCTGGTGCCGGTGGAAAACGCCGCCATGGACGAACGCACGGTGATCCAGTGGGACAAGGACGACCTGGACATGGTCGGCCTGCTCAAGGTCGATATCCTGGCCCTGGGCATGCTCAGCGCCTTGCGCCGCTGCTTCGACCTGGTGCGCTACCACCGCGGGCGCGAGCTGACCATCGCGACCCTGCCGCCGGACGATGTCCCCACCTACGACATGATCGGCCGTGCCGATACCGTGGGGGTGTTCCAGATCGAGTCACGGGCGCAGATGGCCATGCTGCCGCGGCTCAAGCCACGCGAGTTCTACGACCTGGTGATCGAGGTGGCCATCGTGCGCCCCGGGCCGATCCAGGGCGACATGGTGCACCCGTACCTGCGCCGGCGTAACAAGCAGGAGCAGGTGACCTACCCGTCGGATGCGCTGAAGAAGGTGTTCGAGCGCACCCTGGGCGTGCCGCTGTTTCAGGAACAGGTGATGGAGCTGGCCATGGTGGCCGCCGACTATACGGCGGGCGAGGCCGACCAGTTGCGCCGTTCGATGGCCGCCTGGAAACGTCACGGCGGGCTGGAGCCACACCGCGAGCGGCTGACCCGGGGCATGCTGAACAACGGCTACAGCGTCGAGTTCGCCGAGCGCATCTTCGAGCAGATCAAGGGCTTTGGCAGCTACGGGTTCCCCGAGTCCCACGCGGCCAGCTTTGCCTTGCTGACCTACGCCAGTTGCTGGCTCAAGTGCCACGAGCCGGCGATCTTCGCCTGTGCGCTGATCAACAGCTGGCCGATGGGCTTCTACAGCCCGGACCAGATCCTGCAGGACGCACGCCGCCACCGCATCCAGATTCGCCCGGTGGATGTGCAGCACAGCCAGTGGGACTGCAGCCTGGAGCCGGTGGGCGGCGATGAACTGGCGCTGCGCCTTGGCCTGCGCCAGGTGCGCGGCTTTCGCCAGGACGATGCCCTGCGCCTGGCACAGGCCAGGGCGCAACGGGCGTTCGGCGATGTGGCCGACCTGTGCCTGCGTGCCGGCCTGGATGCGCGGGCGCGGGCGCTGCTGGCCGATGCCGGGGCCCTGGGCGCCCTGGCCGGGCACCGTTATCAGGCGCGTTGGGAAGTGGCGGCGGTGCAGGCGCAACTGCCGCTGTTCGCCGGGGTGGAGCCGCCCCGTGAAGCGCCGGTGAACCTGCCGGTGCCCAGCGTGGGCGAGGACCTGTTTGCCGACTATGCCAGCGTCGGCACCACATTGGGCCCGCACCCGCTGAGCCTGCTGCGCCGACGCCTGAATGGCCTGGGCTGTCGCAGTTCGCAGGCCCTGGAGTGGGCCGAACACGGCGATGCGGTGAGCGTGGCGGGGCTGGTCACCGGGCGCCAACGGCCAGGCACTGCCAGCGGCGTGACCTTCGTGACCCTGGAGGATGAGTTCGGCATGGTCAACGTGGTGGTGTGGCGCGAGCTGGCCGAGCGTCAGCGCCGGGTGCTGGTGGGCTCGCAGCTGCTGCGGGTGATGGGTACGCTCGAATGCGCCGACGGCGTGCGCCACCTGATCGCGAAGCGCCTGGAAGACCTCAGCCCGCTGTTGCACGGGCTGGATGTGCGCAGCCGCGACTTTCGCTGATCACACCATCGCCAGGCGCTGCTTGCGGGTGGGCGGCGGGAAGGCGCGGTCGATGGCGCGCAGGTCTTCGCTGCTCAAGGTCAGGCTGGCCGCGGCGGCATTGAGCTGCACATGGCGTTTGTCCACCGCCTTGGGGATCGCGATCACGCCGTCTTCTCGGGTTACCCAGGCCAGTGCCACCTGGGCCGCGGTGGCGCCATGGCGTTCGGCGATCTGGTTGAGGGTCGCGTTTTTGAGCAGGCGTCCGGCCTGGGCCAGCGGGCAGTAGGCCATGGTTGGCAAGTGGCGCTTGTGGCTGTAGGGCAGCAGGTCGAACTCGATGCCGCGCTGCTCGGGGTTGTACAGCACCTGGTTGGTGGCGCAGGCCGGGTTGTCCAGCTCGCGCAGGTCATCGGTATCGAAGTTGGACACGCCCCAGCGCCGGATCTTGCCGGCCTCGCGCAGGCGCTCGAAGGCTTCGACGGTTTCCTCCAGCGGGTACTGGCCGCGCCAGTGCAGCAGGTACAGGTCGATATGGTCGGTGCCCAGGCGCTGCAGGCTGCGCTCGCAGGCGGCGGGGATGCCGCTGCGGCTGGCGTTGTGCGGGTACACCTTGCTGACCACGCAGACCTGCTCGCGACGCCCCTGGATGGCCTGGCCCACCACCCGCTCGGCGCCGCCCTCGGCATACATTTCGGCGGTGTCGATCAACGTCAGGCCCAGGTCGATGCCGTGCTGCAGGGCGGCGACCTCGGCTTTCTGCTGGCCGGGGTCTTCGCCCATGTACCAGGTGCCCTGGCAGATGACGGGTACGGTGGAGTCGCCGAGTTCGAGCGTACGCATGGAAGGCTCCTGCAAAGTGGGGAGGGTGGTCTACTGTCCTTTAGGGTTTTGTGGCGGGTCAAGCCTACCCGCATCGACATTGATTTGAATAACCAATCAATCCATCAAAAAAACAAAATTAACAAATGAGTGGCCAAGGGTGAAGATGGCCCCAGACGCTCTCCGACGACCCTCGTCGGTTCTACAACTACAAAAGGCGAATCAGCATGGCCGGACTGGACAAGCGCGTAGCGACCTATGAAGAGGCCCTCGAAGGCCTTGCCGACAACATGACCGTACTGGCAGGCGGCTTCGGCCTGTGCGGCATCCCTGAAAACCTCATTGCCGAGATCAAGCGCCGTGGCGTGCGCGGCCTGACCGTGGTGTCCAACAACTGCGGCGTCGACGGCTTCGGCCTGGGCGTGCTGCTCGAAGACCACCAGATCCGCAAGATGGTCGCCTCGTATGTGGGCGAAAACGCCGAGTTCGAACGTCAGCTGCTCAGCGGCGAGCTGGAAGTGGAACTTACCCCGCAAGGCACCCTGGCCGAGAAGATGCGCGCCGGCGGCGCCGGCATCCCGGCCTTCTTCACCGCCACCGGCTACGGCACCCCGGTGGCCGAAGGCAAGGAAGTGCGCGAATTCAACGGGCGCAAGTACATCCTCGAAGAAGCCATCACCGGTGACTTCGCCATCGTCAAGGGCTGGAAGGCCGACCACTACGGCAACGTGGTGTACCGCAACACCGCGCAGAACTTCAACCCGCTGGCCGCCACCGCCGGCAAGATCACCGTGGTGGAGGTCGAGGAGATCGTCGAGCCAGGCGTGCTGCTGCCTACCGAGATCCATACCCCGGGCATCTACGTCGACCGGGTCATCGTCGGCACGTTCGAGAAGCGTATCGAAAAACGCACCGTCAAAGCCTGACCCGACCCCGCGCAGAACAACAAAGAGAACCTGAGCATGGCACTTACCCGCGAACAAATGGCACAACGTGTAGCCCGTGAACTCAAGGACGGCTACTACGTCAACCTTGGCATCGGCATCCCGACCCTGGTGGCCAACTACGTCCCGGCGGATATGGACGTGATGCTGCAATCGGAGAACGGCCTGCTGGGCATGGGGGAATTCCCCACCGAAGCGCAGCTGGACGCCGACATGATCAACGCCGGCAAGCAGACCGTGACCGCCCGCACCGGCGCGTCGATCTTCAACTCGGCCGAGTCTTTCGCGATGATCCGTGGCGGTCACGTCGACCTCACTGTGCTGGGGGCGTTCGAGGTGGACGTGGAGGGCAACATCGCCTCCTGGATGATCCCGGGCAAACTGGTCAAGGGCATGGGCGGGGCGATGGACCTGGTGGCTGGTGCCGAGAACATCATCGTCACCATGACCCATGCCTCCAAGGACGGCGAGTCCAAGCTGCTGTCGCGCTGCAGCCTGCCGCTGACCGGTGCCGGCTGCATCCGCAAGGTGCTGACCGACCTGGCCTATCTTGAGATCGAGAATGGCGCGTTCATCCTGCGCGAGACAGCGCCGGGGGTGAGCGTGGAAGAGATCGTCGCCAAGACCGCCGGCAAGCTGATCGTGGCCGATGATGTGAAAGAGATGACGTTCTAGGCTGATAACCGCCTTGCCTGTGCTGGCCTCTTCGCCGGCAAGGCCGGCTCCTGCAGGGAACCACGCATTCCTGTGCAGGAGCCGGCCTTGCCGGCGAAGGGGTCTTCAGCCGTTCAAAAAAAATCAATAAGAAGGAAAATCCCGTGGCCGCCGAACTCCAAGACAGCCGCTCCGCCCGCTTTGCCCTGCGTTGCTCCAACTGGGCCGAACGCTGGTTCCCCGACTCCTGGGTGTTCGCCGCCCTGGCCGTGGTGCTGGTGTCACTGGCCGCCCTGGCCATGGGCGCCAAACCCCTCGATACCGCCACCGCCTTCGGTGACGGGTTCTGGAGCCTGATCCCCTTCACCATGCAGATGGCCTTCGTGGTCATCGGCGGCTATGTGGTGGCCAGCTCGCCGCCGGCGGTGAAACTCATCGACCGCCTGGCGCGCATTCCGAAGAACGGCCGTTCGGCCGTGTGCTGGGTGGCGCTGATATCGATGGTCGCCTCGTTGCTCAACTGGGGCCTGTCGCTGGTGTTCGGCGGCCTGCTGGTACGCGCCCTGGCGCGCCGTACCGACCTGAAGATGGACTACCGCGCCGCCGGTGCCGCCGCCTACCTGGGCCTGGGCGCCGTATGGGCCCTGGGCCTGTCCTCGTCGGCCGCGCAGCTGCAAGCCAACCCGGCGAGCCTGCCGCCGTCGATCCTGGCGATCACCGGGGTGATCCCGTTCACCGAAACCATCTTCCTCTGGCAGTCGGGCGTGATGCTGGCGGCGCTGGTCATCGTGTCGCTGATCGTGGCCTACGCCACTGCACCCGGCCCGCAGAGTGCCCGCGATGCTCAGGCCTGTGGCATCGACCCCAGCTTCAGCGCACCACCACCGGCGCAGCGCACGCGCCCAGGTGAATGGCTGGAATACAGCCCGGTGCTGACCCTGCTGCTGGTGGCCCTGGCGGCTGGCTGGCTGTACCACGAGTTCTCGACCAAGCCGGCCATCACCGCGATCTCGGGGCTCAATACCTACAACTTTCTGTTCATTATGCTCGGCGCCTTGCTGCACTGGCGCCCGCGCAGCTTCCTGGATGCGGTGGGCCGTGCGGTGCCGACCACCACCGGGGTACTGATCCAGTTCCCGCTGTACGGCTCGATCGCGGCCATCCTCACCCAGGTCAAGGGCGTGGACGCGCAAACCCTGGCGCACCATATCTCCACCTTCTTCGTGCAGATCGCCTCGCATGACACCTACGCCTTGCTGATGGGCGTGTACTCTGCGGTGCTGGGCTTCTTCATTCCCTCCGGTGGCGGCAAGTGGATCATCGAGGCGCCCTACGTGATGCTGGTGGCCAACGACCTGCAGTACCACCTGGGCTGGGCGGTGCAGATCTACAACGCCGCCGAGGCGCTGCCCAACCTGATCAACCCGTTCTATATGCTGCCGCTGCTGGGCGTGCTGGGGCTCAAGGCGCGCGACCTGATCGGCTTCTCGTTCGTGCAGTTGCTGGTGCACGTGCCGCTGGTGCTGTTCTTGCTCTGGGCGCTGGGCACCACGTTGCAGTACACGCCACCTGTGATGCCGTAGCGCATCCGGCGGGTAAAAAAGGCGATCTTCGGATCGCCTTTTTCATGTCTAAATTAAATCGATAAGCATTCGTATTAAGGGTGATCCGATGATGTCCCGCTGTGTACTTCTAAACGGAATTTCCCGTCGTAAAACAAGGAGAAGGCCGCGATGTTCGCGCCGATTACCCGTTCCATGACGTTGACACTGGGCCTGTGCGGCACCGCCTGCAGCGCCGTCGCACTGGCTGACAACGAACCCCTGCCCGACGCCGCCCCCCAGGCGCTGGAGCTGGGTTCGACCAACGTGAGTGCCCAGGGCCTGGGCAGCACCACCGAAAACACCGGGGCCTACACCACCGGCAGCATGAGCACCGCCACCCGCCTGAACCTGTCGATCAAGGACACCCCGCAGTCGATGTCGGTGCTGACCCGCCAGCAGCTGGACGACTTCCAGCTCGACAACCTCTCCGAAGCCATGGGCCAGGTGACGGGCGTGGTGGTGCAGCGCAACGACTCCGAGCGCCCCACCTACAACTCGCGCGGCTATGCCATCGACAACTTCCAGATCGACGGCATGCTCAACACCTTCGCGGGGCTCAAGTCCGACTCGGACACCATCATCTACGACCGCATCGAAGTGGTGCGTGGCGCCACCGGGCTGACCACCGGCGCCGGCGACCCGTCGGGCACCATCAACATGATGCGCAAGCGCCCCACCCATGAACTGGCGGTGAAAACCGGCCTGCGTGGCGGCAGCTACGACAACTACTACAGCTATGTCGACGTGGGCGGGCCGCTGGCCTTCGACGGCCGTCTGCGCGGGCGCAGCGTGCTGGCCTACCGCGATGCCCATTCGTTTCGCGACCGCTACCAGACCCAGCGCGAGGTGGCCTACGGCATTCTCGAGGGCGACCTGAGCGACGACACCGTGCTGGCGGTGGGGTACGACTACCAGAACAAGCATGTACAGGGTGCCTCGTGGGGCACCGTGCCGTACTGGAACGCCTCCGGTGGCAAGGCCAAGCTGCCGCGTTCGAACAACATCTCGGCGCCGTGGAGTTCATGGCCGCTCAAGGACGAGACCGTGTTCGCCACCCTCGACCAGCGCCTGGGCGGCGACTGGCACCTCAAGGCCGCCTACACCTACCGCCAGAGCGAAACCGACGGCAAGGTGTACTTCGGTGGCCAGGGCTTCCCCGAGGCCGACCGCAGCGGCATGAATGCCTGGGTCAGCCACTTCATCGGCGACGAGAAAATGAGCGCCGCCGACCTCAACCTGGGCGGGCCCTTTGCGCTGCTGGGGCGCGAGCACGAATTCATGATCGGCTATGGCGAGTCGCAGCGGCGCAACAGCGCGCCGCTCAAGCGGCCCCTGGACCTGCCGCCCGGCTACACGACTATCCCCGACTGGAAGTACCTGGGCGGGGTAGACAAGTTCGCCGATACCGTGACCAACCTGGATGGTTCGCGCGATACCACGCAGCAGAAGGCCGGCTATGTCGCCACCCGGCTGAACGTGACCGATGCACTGCACCTGGTGCTGGGCAGCCGCTACGGCAGCTGGAAGGTCACGGGGCGCTCATGGGCATTCGATGCGGCGGGGCAGGTGGTGGAGAACCCGCGCTCCAGCCGCACCCACAATGACGTGTGGACACCCTATGCGGGCGTTCTGTACGACATCACCGACCACTACACCGTGTACGCCAGCTATACCGACATCTTCAAGCCGCAGAACTACAAGGATGTCGACGACAAGTACCTGGAACCGGTGGTGGGCAGCAACTACGAGGTGGGCCTGAAGGGCAGCCTGCTGGACGAGCGTCTGAACCTGTCGACGGCGGTGTTTCGCAGCAAGCAGGACAACGTGGCCGAGGTGGACGATTCCATTCCGGTAGGGCCCAACGGCGAGCAGTATTACAAGTCCGGCGGCAAGGGCAATACCGTGGAGGGCTTCGAGGCGGAGGTCGCTGGCGAGGTGATGGCGGGGTGGAACATGACCCTGGGCTACAGCTACACCCACTCGCTGGATGCCGAGCACAAGCGGCGCAACACCACCCAGCCGTTGAACATGGTGCGCTGGAACAGCACCTACAGGGTGATGGACAGGTTGACCGTGGGTGGGTCGGTGGATTGGCAGAGCGACATCTACCGCAGCGGCAATCGTCCGGTGGGGCGAGGCAGCGATGGCCGGATCATCACGGCGCCGGCTGACATTCGCCAGCGGTCCTACACGGTGGTGGGGTTGATGTCCCGTTACGAGTTCGACGAACACCTGTCGGCGTCCTTGAACGTGAAGAACCTGCTGGATACCAGGTACTACAACAACGTGGGGTTCTACAACGGGGTGTACTGGGGTGATCCGCGCACGCTGACGGTGAGCCTGGATTGGCGGTTGTAGCGCCCTGAAGCCGAGCCAACAGGGCTGACGATGCATGCCCTGTTGGCCGTGGCGATACCGTGCGCCGAGGCCGTGAGAAGGCCTTACCCCATCTGTTCGAGCAACCCGCGCAACCGCTCACGCCCGGCGTCATCCAGCCCGAACACCGGCCTGCGCGGCTCGCCCACCTCCAGCCCGGTCAACGCCAACCCTGCCTTCACCGTCGCCGGCAAGCCGCCCTTGAGGATGAACTCCAGCAATGGCAACTGCCGGTAGAACAGCGCCCGCGCCGCCTCAAGGTCGTTACCCAGCACGGCCTGGTACAGCTGCTGGTTGAGCGCCGGAATCAGGTTGGCTGCCGCCGTGCACCAGCCCGTGGCACCGGCCACGAACGCTTCCAGGGCCAACGGGTTGCAGCCGTTGTAGAACGGCACCTGGCCTTCGCCCAACTGCTGCAGTTTGTGCATGCGCTGGATGTCGCCGGTACTCTCCTTGACCATGGTCACGTTCTCGACCTGGCGCACGATGCGCATGATCAGCTCCACCGACAGGTCGGTGCCGCTGGTGGCCGGGTTGTTGTAGAGCATGATCGGCACGCCGATGCAGTCGCCGATGCTCTGGTAGTGCTGCAGGATCTCGGCCTCGCTCAGCTTCCAGTAGGCCGCCGGCAATACCATCACCGCATCTGCCCCATGGGCCTCGGCAAAGCGCGCGCGGCGCATGGCGCTGGCGGTGGTCAGGTCCGAGACGCTGACAATGGTCGGTACCCGCCCGCCAATGTGCGCCAGGCTGAACTCGGCCACCTGGTCCCACTCGCGGTCGCTCAGGTAGGCGCCTTCGCCCGTGCTGCCCAGGGGTGCGATGGCCTGTACCCCACCTTCGATCAGCCGATCGATGGAGCGGCCCAGGGCCGTCAGGTCGAGCTGGGTGCCGTCGGCGCTGAACGGGGTGATGGTGTAGCCGATGATGCCGTGAAAAGTCGTGGACATGAAAAACACTCCGCAGAAAACAGGTTCAGTTCAGGCAATCGGCATGCTGACGCAGGCACTGCCGGGCATAGTAGGCGAACGCCGCGCCGTGGCGCTTGGGGCGGGCGATCCAGTCGTGCGCTTCGCGCCCCAGCACCGGCTCGATGGGCTTGATCTGGCCGGCTGACATCGCCAGCAACTGCAGGCGCGCCGCGCGCTCGATCAACTGCGCGATCACACAGGCTTCCTCGATGCTGGCGCCGGTCGACAGCTGGCCGTGGTGCGAGAGCAGGATGGCGCGCTTGTCGCCCAGCGCCGCGCTGATCAGCTCGCCTTCCTCGTTGCCCACCGGCACCCCGGGCCAGCCTTCGAGAAACGCGCAGTCCTCGTACAGCGGGCAGAGGTCCATGTGCGACACCTGCAACGGTACCTCGAGCATCGACAGCGCGGCGATGTGGGTCGGGTGGGTGTGGATGATGCAGTTCACATCCGGGCGTGCGCGGTACACCCAGCTGTGAAAGCGGTTGGCCGGGTTGGGCATGCCGCTGCCTTCGAGCACCTCCAGGTCCTCGTTGACCAATAGCAGGTTGCTGGCGGTGATTTCATCGAAGCCCAGCCCCAGTTGCTGGGTGTAGAAGGTGCCCGGTTGCGGGCCGCGGGCACTGATCTGCCCGGCCAGGCCGGAGTCGTGGCCGTTGTCGAACAGGATTCGACAGGTCAGCGCCAGCTTTTCACGCACAGTCCACGTATTATCGGCAAGCGAGCCCTGCATCTGTTCCAGGGCCTGCTTGACCAGTTGGTCCTTGGGGAGTGCTAATGTCTTGGCCATTGGGGTTTCCTCGGTGGCGGATCGGACGTCAGGGCTGGCCCGCCCCGGTTGCTTGGAAGGTGAGCGGGGTGGTCAACCTCATGACACAAACAAGGCTATATGACACAAAGTGTCATTGGCAAGGGAAAGGTTGCCCATTGCACCGGGAATAGCGGCGTTAAATGTCTATCCGATTGAAAGTATTAAGAAAAAAACTTGGGCTGACGCTTGAGACGCTGGCCGAGAAAACGGCCATGACCAAGAGCTACCTGTCCAAGGTGGAGCGGGGTCTGAACACGCCTTCGATTGCGGCGGCGCTGAAACTGGCGCGGGCGTTGAACGTGAACGTGGAAGAACTGTTCGCCGAAGACCAACCTGCGCAGGCGCGCTACAGCCTGGTACGCCGGGGTGAACGCCAGGCGTTGTCCGGCAGCGCCGAAGGGCCGGGCTACGCGGTGCTGGCCCAGCATATCGGCCAGCGCAGCCTGCTGCCGTTCATCATCTGCCCGCCGGCGGACTTCAGCGACTCGACGTTCAAGGAGCACCTTGGCGAAGAGTTCCTGTTCGTGCACGAAGGGCAGGTGGAAGTGGACTTCATGCACGAGCGGGTGTTGCTCGAGCGCGGCGATGCGCTGCACTTTAATGCCCAGACACCGCACCGGCTACGCTCGGTCGGGGCGGTGCAGGCGCAGTTGCTGGTGGTGGTGCACGACGTCGATTCGCCGGTTTAACCGGGCTGTCGAATGAACGCCACCGGCACGTGGGCCGTCAGCCATACGCCATTGTCGGCCTGGAAGAACGCCAGGCCCTGGGCGTGCATTGCCGCTGCATCGATGTGCAGCATTACCGGTGAGCCGTAACGCTGGCCGACCGCAATGGCCGTGGCAGGGTCGTGGGACAGGTGCACGTGGTGACGGTTGCCGGCGATCAGGCCCTGTTGGGCAATCGAGTCGAGAAAGCGCGTTGCCGTACCGTGGTACAGCTCTGCAGGCGGCGCCTTGGGCGCGTACTGGAGCTCGACCGTCGCTGTCGAGTGCCCCTGTACGGCGCGAATCCTGCGGCCATCGTCCGACAGGCCGAAGCGTTTCTTGTCGCTGCTGGCCACCACCGCCTGCAGGTGCGCCAGGTCCAGCGCGCGGCCCTGGCGAGCGGCGCCGGCAATCAGTGCATCGACATCGCCCCAGCCTTCGCTGTCCAGTTGCAGATCGATGGATTCGGGGGCGTGACGCAGCACGTAGCTGAGAAATTTGCTGGTTTCGGTGAAGTGCTTGCTGTTCATGCGGGTCTTCCTTGAACGGTCTGCGCGGCAGCTTATCAGGGCGCGCAAGCGGCGACGAGCGGTGCGCAAGGGGCAGTGGCACGCCTTGAAGCCTGATAGAGTGCGCGTTGTTCCACTGCCCACAGGCCCGCACGCGATGACCACCACCTCGTATTTCTGGCGTGACCCGGCGTTGCCCTTCATCGAGGCGCGCGGGGTCGCAGACGGTCGCAAGGTCTGCTATGCGCGCCATTCCCATGCCGGGTTCTCCATCGGTGCGATCACTGCCGGGCGTAGCTCCTACCTCAGCGGGCACACCTGGCGCGAGGTCGAGACCGGCACGGTGGTGATGATGAACCCCGGTGTGGTGCACGCCTGCAACCCGATCGCCGACCAGCCGTGGTCGTACCTGATGTTGTACGTGGACATGCCGTGGCTGACCCGGCTTGGCTTCGCACCGGTCGCTGCCACCCTGAGTACCGCCCCGGCCCTGTTCGAGGCCCTGTTGCAGTTGTACGACGTGCTCATCGACAACCAGCGTGGCGCGGCGTGCAAGGCGGCGGCTGCCGAAGCGTTCTTCGGCGACCTGCGCCAGCAGCTGGAGGCAGCGCCACCGCCGCTGGCCAGGCCGGATGCGCGCCTGGAGCGGGCGGCGGCATTCATTCGCGCACATTGCACCGAACCGCTCAAGCTCGAAGACATCAGCCAGGCGGCCGGCTTGTCCACCTCGTATCTGATCCGCACCTTCAAGCAGCATTACGGCCTGACCCCGCACGGCTTTGTGCTGGACTGCCGCGTGCAGTACGCCCGCGCCCAGTTGCGCCAGGGCCGGCTGATCGCCGAGGTGGCGCTGGAGGCCGGGTTTGCCGACCAGGCGCATCTGCAACGGGCATTCAAGCAGCACCTGGCTGCGACGCCCGGGCATTACCGCTCAGCCTAGGCGCTGTACGAAAAGCCTTGATACTCGGTGATGCTGCGTTGAAAACAGCCTGACCTTCGTCTTTTTCATACAGACCCCTGCATCAGGTACAGCGCACTCAGCACCAGCAGGGCGGCCAGGCTGCGATTGAACAGGCGCAGGCGCCGCGGGTTGTCGAGGTAGCTGCGGATCAGGCTGCCGGCCAGTGCCCAGCAGCCCAGCGAGAGGTAGCAGATCACCAGGTAGATCAGGCTGAACTGGCCCAGCAGGGCGGTTTCGCCCTGGCCCACGAAGGCGCCGATGCCCGCCACGCAGGCCAGCCAGGCCTTGGGGTTGAGCCATTGCATGGCAGCGCCGCGCAGCAGGCTGGGTGCGTGGGTATCACGCCCTTCACCGAGCGCGCCGTCGTCGCGGGCCAGTTTCCATGCCATGTACAGCAGAAACAGCACCCCGGCCCAGTGCAGGGCAACGGCAAGGCCTGGCCAGTGGCGCAGCACCTCGTGCAGGCCCAGGCCGATCAGTACCAGCAGCAGGATGAACCCCAGGGTGGCGCCGGTAACGTGGCGCATGGCCGGGCGCAAGCCATGCCGTGCGCCGGCGCCCAGGGCAACGATGTTGACCGGGCCAGGGGAAATGGAGGCGGCCAGGGCGAAGGCGGCCATGGAAAGGCTGAGGCTCATGCGGCAGATCCTTGAGGGGGAGGGTGCAGCGAGGGTAGGCGGGAAGGTCGGTGGGGTATTGAAGGAAATTGCCCTGTGCCGCAGCGGGTGTTTTGCCACAGATTGAAATAATTTCACGCTGTGAGAAAAGTCAGCTGAAATTGTAGGATCACCGTCCCTAATTGACCCAAGGTTGATATGACTTCGTTCTCGGAGCCTCCCAGTACCCGGCCGTCCTGGCCATCCTCCCTTTCCCGTCCCCGTGACGTTTCCCGCCTGAGTACCTGCCCATGGAATGGCTAGCCGACCCCACGGCCTGGCTGGGCCTTGCCACGCTGATCGTGCTCGAGCTGGTACTGGGTATCGACAACCTGGTGTTCATCGCGATTCTCGCCGACAAGCTGCCGCCCCATCAGCGCGACCGCGCGCGGGTGATCGGCCTGTCGCTGGCGCTGATCATGCGCCTGGGCCTGCTGGCCAGCATCTCGTGGATGGTGACGCTGACCGCGCCGCTGTTCGAGGTGTTCGACAAAAGCTTCTCGGGCCGTGACCTGATCATGCTGTTCGGCGGTGTGTTCCTGCTGTTCAAGGCCACCATGGAGTTGCACGAGCGTCTCGAAGGGCATGTCGCCCACCATCAGGGCCCGGCGCGCCATTCGGCGTTCTGGCCGATCGTGGCGCAGATCGTGGTACTCGATGCAGTGTTCTCGCTGGACGCGGTGATTACCGCCGTGGGCATGGTCGAGCACCTGTCGATCATGATGATCGCGGTGATCTTCTCCATCGGCATCATGATCGTCGCGAGCAAGCCGCTGACCCGCTTCGTCAACGCCCACCCCACGGTGATCATGCTGTGCCTGGGCTTTCTGATGATGATCGGCTTCAGCCTCACCGCCGAGGGCCTGGGCTTTCATATACCCAAGGGGTACCTGTACGCGGCAATCGGCTTCTCGATCCTGATCGAGCTGTTCAACCAGCTGGCCCGCGCCCGGCGCAAGCGCAGCCTGCAACAGCACCGGCCATTGCGCGAGCGCACCGCCCACGCGGTGATGCGCATGCTGGGTGGGCGCCGGTTGCAGGCCGACGAGGTGGGTGAGGACATCGCCGACCTGGTCGAGGATGGCGATGAACAGGTGCTGTTCGACCGCCGCGAACGGGTGATGATCAGCGGCGTGCTGAACCTGGCCGAACGCCCCATCAGAACGCTGATGACGGTGCGCGCCAAAGTCGACTTCATCGACCTGGCGCAACCGCCGGAGGCGATCCGTACCGCGCTGATGCATTCGTCCTACTCGCGCCTGCCGCTGATTCGCCAGGGGCGGGTGGAGGAGCCGCTGGGCTTCGTGCACAAGAAGGAGCTGCTCAGGGAGCTGCTGGCCGGTCACGAGCCGGACCTGGAGCGCCTGGCGCGCACGCCGCTGAACCTGCTGGAGAGTTTCAGCATCCTCAACGCGCTGGAGCAGATGCGCAGCCAGTCGACCCACATCGCCTTCGTGGTCAACGAATTCGGCGACTTCACCGGCGTGCTGACCATGACCGACATCCTCGAGTCCATCGCCGGCGAGCTGCCCGATGCCAGTGAAGTCGAAGGGCCGGGCATCGTGCAGGCGCCGGACGGCTACCTGGTCAACGGCGCGCTGAACCTGCGCCAGATCCAGGCGCAGATCGGCTTTGCGGCCAAGCCCACCGAGGACTACCAGACCCTCGCCGGCCTGGTCATGAGCCTGCTCGACCGCCTGCCGCGGGTGGGCGATCAACTGACCTGGGGCGACTGGCTGATGACCGTCGAGGCCGTGCAGGAGCGCCGGGTGCGGCAGGTACGGCTTACACCGAACGCCGCCGCTGACGTAGCAGGTGCCTGACCCCCTCGAGCACCAGCACCACCACTGCCAGCCAGATCGGCAGGTAGGTCAGCCACTGATCCGGGGCGATGCTCTCGCCCAGGATCAGGGCCACCGCCACCAGCAGCACCGGTTCCACATAGCTGAGCAGGCCGAACAGGCTGAACGCCAGCAGACGACTGGCCATCACGTAGGTGACCAGCGCCAGGGCGCTGATCACGCCCAGGATCGGGATCAGCACATAGAGCTGCGGGTGGGCCAGCAGGTCGGCTGCGCTCAGCGGGCCCTGCACGATGAAGTACACCGAGGGCGGCATCATCAGGCACATGTCGGCCCACAGCCCGCCCAGGTGATCGGTGCGCAACTTGCGCCGCAAGATGAAGTAGAACGGGTAGCCGCCGGCCACCAGCAGGGTTTCCCAGGCGAACGAGCCATGGCGTATCAATTCATGCCCCACCCCCACCACGGCGCAGGCCACGGCGACCTTCTGCAGGCGTGACAGGCGCTCGCCGTACACCACCCGCCCGGTCAGCACCATGGTCAGCGGCAGCAGGAAGTACCCCAGCGACACCTCCATGCTGCGCCCGTGCAGCGGTGCCCACAGGAACACCCACAGCTGCAGCCCCATCAATGTCGAGGTACCCACCAGCCCCAGCAACAGCAGCGGGTTGCGCCGGATGCGCTGCAGTACGCCGATTGCCAGTGGCCAGTCCTTGGACAGCAGCATGAACAGCGTGATGCACGGCAGGGTCAGCAGCATGCGCCAACCGAAGATTTCCTCGCCGTCGAGGGGGGTGAGCAGGGAGGTGTAGTAGTACATCAGGGCGAACAGACACGACGCCATGACCGATGAAACGATGCCTCTGGACAAGGGGGCCTCGGGAGCACGAAGGGGTAGGGAAGTGGTGAGCGCGCATGATCTCAGGGGCGCGTCACCTGGGCAACCGGCTGTGTGCCCAATGCAGCCACGAACTCGGCCAACGGCATCGGCCGGGCGAACAGGTAGCCCTGCTGGAAGTCCACCCGGTGCCGGGCCAGGTAGTCGCGCTGGGCGATGGTCTCCACACCCTCGGCGACAATGCCCAGGCCCAGCTTGCCCGACAGCTCGATGATGCTGTCCAGGATATGCAGCGACAGGGCATCGACGCCGATCATGGCCACGAAGCTCTGGTCGATCTTCAGGTAGTCGACCTTGAACTGGCGCAGGTAGCCCAGGCTCGACTGGCCGGTGCCGAAGTCATCGATGGCGATCATCACCCCCAGGGCCTGCAGCCTTGCGAACAGCTGCTCGGTGGTGTCGCTGGGTACCACCAGCTTGCGCTCGGTCAGCTCCAGGGTCAGGATCACCCGGCCAGGCGGGAAGGCGGCGAGAAAATCGCGGCAGTCGTCATACAGGGCCATGTCCTGGCAGTGATCGGCAGTGATGTTGATGCCCACATGAAAGCCGTCGCCAAAGCTCTGGGCGTGGGGCGCCAGGCCTTCGGCCACGCGCTGCATCAGGCGCCGGGTCATGGGCACGATCTGGCCGCTGTGCTCGGCATAGGGAATGAACAGGTCAGGGCGCACCATGCCTTCGCGCGGGTGCTGCCAGCGCATCAGCACCTCGGCGCCGGCCCAGCGGTAGTCTCCCTCGCGCACCACCGGCTGGAAGTACGGGATGAACTCGTCGGCCTCCAGTGCCCGTTGCAGCTCCACCCGTGGCGAACTGGCCCTGCGCAGCTGCCAGCGGCAGGCCGCGCCGGCCATCACGCCCAGCAGGGTCACCAGGCCGAACAGCCCCGGGTACTCGGCGCGCATCAGGCGCCAGGGCTCGCCAGCGGCATAACCGCTGTGCACCGAAAAACGATAGCGCTGCGAGGCCTGCTGCGTCGGCGCCACGGCAAACACCGGGGGCGGGCCCTGGTGCACCACGCCGTCTTCGCCCATCCAGTTGGGGCCTACCTGCAGCACCAGGGTGGTGCCCTGGTCGAGCAGCTCCAGGGCGCTGCTCAGGTGGTCGCCATCGACGGTGGTGATGGCGCCGTCGTTGCCCTTGCTGAGCCGGTAGGCCAGCAGTGCATGGCCGGGCGTCACCGAGTTGCCGTTCATCAACCACAGGCTGCCATCGACATAGTCCTTGGCATCCACCGGCTCGCTGAAGTTGCCAAACAGCGAACTGCAGTACAGGTCATTGTCACGAAACAGGTTGCTGGAGCGCACGAACGAGCCGCGTGTCACCTGTTCGCGCAGGGCCAGCGTGGCCTCTGCGCAGGGTTGGCGGGTCAGGGGCAGCAGGGCCTGGGCGGCGCCGGCGATGTTGTCGAGGATGCGTTCGAAGTGCCCGGTGACCAGGGCGGCCGTGTTCACGGCCCTGGCCTCGAGCTCACGCTGGGCCTGCCAGTGCATGATCAGCACGCCGGACACCACCGGTATCGCCCCCACCAGCCATGGCAGCAGGGCTCGCAGGGTCCAGCGACCGGGGCGTTTTTTCGTGAGGGGCATGGTGTCTACCTGTGCGGGATGAGCGCGGATGATTTCAAGGGCAGGGTTTCCCTGGTACCCCTGAGCGCACAGCATAGCCGTTCATCGGCCCGTATACAGCTGAGGCGTCAGCCTGATGTACTGCAGGGGAGGCTGCCGCTGTCGGCAGGCCCGGGCACTAAAGTACTTACAATTTTTCTTACGCCCTGTAGAATCGCGTTACGCATACAATAATAAGGTCCTTCGCCACTGGAGGATCAGACGGCCGAGAATAGGTCCCATATGAAGTGTCATGGGTTCAAACTGATTTATGGTGACTACCTCGCCCGCAGTGTGAGGGGCATCTCCTGCGCGCCGCCACGTTCGCTCCACATCGACAGCAAGCTACCCCTGTGATTTGAACGCTTTGATGATGAGGAAACGAACATGGCAGATATCTTCGAAAACCCGATGGGCCTGATGGGCTTCGAGTTCATTGAACTGGCCGCACCTGTCCCGGGTACCCTGGAGCCGATCTTCCAGATCATGGGCTTCACCAAGGTTGCCAGCCACCGCTCCAAGGACGTGCACCTGTACCGTCAGGGCGGCATCAACCTGATCCTGAACAACGAACCCAAGAGCGTGGCGTCCTATTTTGCCGCCGAGCATGGTCCGTCGGTGTGCGGCATGGCCTTCCGTGTGCGCAATGCCCATGAAGCCTATGCCCGTGCCCTGGAGCTGGGTGCCCAGCCGGTCGAGATCGAGACCGGGCCGATGGAACTGCGCCTGCCGGCGATCAAGGGTATCGGCGGCGCGCCGCTGTACCTGATCGACCGTTTCGAGGAAGGCAGCTCGATCTACGACATCGACTTCAAGTGGATCGAAGGCGTGGACCGCAACCCGGTCGGCGCCGGCCTCAAGATCATCGACCACCTGACCCACAACGTGTATCGCGGGCGCATGGCCTACTGGGCCGGCTTCTACGAGAAGCTGTTCAACTTCCGCGAGATCCGCTACTTCGACATCAAGGGTGAGTACACCGGCCTGACCTCCAAGGCCATGACCGCCCCCGACGCGATGATCCGTATCCCGCTGAACGAGGAGTCCTCCAAGGGCGCCGGCCAGATCGAAGAGTTCCTGATGCAGTTCAACGGCGAGGGCATCCAGCACGTCGCCTTCCTCACCGACGACCTGATCAAGAGCTGGGACGCGCTGAAAAAGCTCGGCATGCGTTTCATGACCGCGCCGCCGGACACCTACTACGAAATGCTCGAAGGCCGTCTGCCGAACCACGGCGAGCCGGTGGGCGAGCTGCAGTCGCGGGGCATTCTGCTGGACGGCTCGTCCGAGGCGGGCGACAAGCGCCTGCTGCTGCAGATCTTCTCCGAAACCCTGATGGGCCCGGTGTTCTTCGAGTTCATCCAGCGCAAGGGTGACGACGGCTTCGGCGAGGGTAACTTCAAGGCCCTGTTCGAATCCATCGAGCGCGACCAGGTTCGCCGCGGTGTACTGACCGCCGAGTAAACGCGGCGCGTATGCAAAAAGGCCATCGAGCATGCCTCGATGGCCTTTTTTTGTGCCTGCGCCGGCCTCAACCGTAACGACGGACCGACGGCGCGCGGCGGTTGCGAAACAGCGTCCAGTACACCGCTGCCGAGGTCATGACACCCACCAGCAGCAACGACGGGATGATGGCCTGGGCGTTGGACAGCATCGCCTGCCAGATATGGCCGTCCGGGTAGCCGCCATGGATGGTGTACCCGTAACTGGCGGACAGCACGCGGACATGCTGTTCGGAGTGATCGGGCAGCACGTCGTCGAAGGTGCTGCCCTCGCTCCACAGGTAATCGTCACCGAACTGCAGCACCAGGTTGGCGCTGGCCTTTACCCGCTGCATCGTGGCTTGCAGGGTCTTGGCGTCGACCAGGGCCAGCACGCCGAGCGGGTACTCCTGCAGGCGGTAATACAGGATGGCCGAGTCCGGGGTCACATCGTTGCCCGGCTCCAGGCGCAGGCGCTGGTTGAAGAAGCTGCCCGGGTCGACCAGCAGTTGGTACTCGCCGTGCACCGTGCTGCAGTAGGCCCGGTTCTCGCGCACCAGCACCAGCGAGCGCAGCTCGGGGCGCATCACCACTTCGGTACGCAGGCTGGGCAGGGCCCGCGGGCAGGGGAAGTCCGCCAGGTTGAGCACCTTGTTGCTGGCATTGTGCAGCGAGTCGAGGATGCGATCGATGTCCTGCTGGGTGTGCTGGATCGAGACCAGGGTCGACTCGGCCAGCATCTTTTCCACCTGCCAGCTCATGATCAACAGGCCGCACCCCACAGGGGTCAGGCCGATCAACAGGATGACCAGCAGTTCCAGCAGCACACGGCCAGCGCGAAATTTGTGACGGGGCATGATTCACCTATGTTGACAGAGCGGGCCGCAGGGGCGCGCGGGCATCTTGAGCGGATGCCGTTCAGCATAAGTGAGGGGCGTAGTTTGCCCTTGTAAGACGCGACGACATTGGCCGTGCTATTCGTCGACGCTCCGGGGGGCTAGCCTGCCTTCGATGCGGCCAGTACTGCCAGCACCTGGCGTGCGACAGCGGCCGAGGAGGCGGGGTTCTGCCCGGTGATCAGGCGCCCCTCGCGCTGGTCGCGCACCACGTATTCCTGCCAGGGGTCCTCGGCCTTGCTGTACAGGCCACCGCGCGCGGCCAGTTCGTTCTCGGTCAGAAACGGCACCACCTTGTCCAGTTCGGCCAGTTGTTCCTCGACGTTGGAGAACCCGGTAACCTCGCGGTCCTTGAGCAGCAGGGTGTTGTCACTGAGCTTGATGTTGAGCAGGCCGACCGCGCCATGGCACACCGAGGCCACCACGCCGCCGGCCTCGAAGATCTGGCGCGCCAGGCCCTGCAATGCCGTGTTGTCGGGGAAGTCCCAGATCACCCCGTGGCCGCCGGTGAAATAGATCGCGTGGTAGTCCTGCGCCTTGACCTGGTCAGGGGCCAGGGTGGCGCCCAGGCGGTTCATGAACGCCTTGTCGTCGTACCACTGCCAATCCAGGTCCGGGGCCATGCTCAGGCTGTGCGGGTCGATCGGCACGTAGCCGCCGGCAGGGCTCACATAGTCCACCTTGTAGCCGGCCTTCTCGATCACCGCAACGAAGTGCACGGCTTCGCCCAGCCACAGCCCGGTGGCGCGCTTGAGGCTCGGATACCTGGCGGTATTGGTCAGCACTACCAGTACTTTCTTGCTCATTGCAGCGTTCCTCTGGTGATCGGGCGCGGGGAGGGGTGGGGCGAAGCAAACCTATAGAGCATAGTCGCGGCCGCAAAACCCGCCATCGCCCAGGGCGTTGTGCTAGTTTCCACCCATACAGCCGCTGTCACAGGAGTCACCGCCATCATGTCCACACACACCGATCCGTTCATGCAGGCCGCCATCGACGAAGCGCGGAAGAGCCTGGCAGAAGGTGGCATTCCCATCGGCTCGGTGATCGTGCACCAGGGCAGGATCATCGGACGCGGCCACAACCGCCGGGTGCAACAGGGCAGCGCGATACTGCATGGTGAAATGAGCGCGCTCGAAGATGCCGGGCGCCAGCCCGCCAGCGTGTACGCCGACGCCACCCTCTATACCACCCTGTCACCCTGCGCCATGTGCAGCGGCGCCATCCTGCTGTACGGCATCAAGCAGGTGGTGATCGGCGAGCACCACACCTTCCTGGGCGAGGAGGCCCTGCTGCAGAGCCGTGGCGTGAACCTGCAGGTGCTGCATGACGCCACCTGCACCGGCCTGATGCGCAGATTCATCGAGGACCACCCCCAGCTCTGGAACGAAGATATCGGCGAGCAGTCCGAGCCTTGAGCCCCAAGGAAGCGCACCCGATCATGCACACCCCCCACTCTGAAGCGGCCCCGAACCTGTCGGGCGGCATGAGCGATGCGGTACGCCAGTTTGACTGGAGTCGCACCGCCCTGGGGCCGGCGCCGCAATGGCAGGCTTCGCTGCGCATCGCCGTGGACATGCTGCTGGCTTCCAAGTTTCCGGGTTGCCTGGTGTGGGGCCCCGAGCTGATCAGCATCCACAACGACGCGTTCGTGCCCTTGCTCGGCGCCAAGCCGGCGCCGCTGGGCAAGCCGCTGAGCGTGATCTGGAGCGACGTGTGGGACGATATCAGCGCCCTGGCGCAGCGGGCCTACGCCGGCGAAGCGGTGTTCATGGAAAACTTCGCGCTCGATACCGACCGCAACGGGGATGTGGAGCGGGCGTACTTCACCTTCTGCTACAGCCCGGTGCGCGACGAGTCCGGCCAGGTGGCGGGCTTTCTGAACACCGTGTTCGAAACCACCGAGACGGTCAGAAACGAGCAGGTGTGGCGCGAACGCGCCGATGCCTTCGAACAGAAGATCATGGAGCAGACCGCAGACCACGAGCGCATCTGGGAGCTGTCCAGCGACATCATGATGCTGGTGCGCGAAGACCTGCAGATCTACGCCATCAATGCCTGCGGTCGCGAGCTGCTGGGCTGGGACGATTCGTTCATCGGCAGGCCGGTGCTGGAGCTGTGCCATGTCGACGACCGGCCGGGCATCGAAGCGGTGCACCAGCAACTGCGGGCCGGGCAGACCGTGCAGGGCTTCAAGTGCCGCTACCGTCACCGTGACGGCCATTACCGCTGGTTCAACTGGTCGATCGTGCCCAGCACCGGCATCTATACCGCCATCGGCCACGACATCACCCTGGACCAGGAGCGCGCCGCGGCCCTGGTGCAAGCCGAGGAACTGCTGCGCCAGAGCCAGAAGATGGATGCCGTGGGCCAGTTGACCGCCGGCATGGCGCACGACTTCAACAACCTGCTGACCGGCATCAGCGGCAGCCTGGAAATGATCGAGCGGCGTATCGGCAGTGGCCAGCTGGACGGCCTGGATCGCTACATCGCCGCCGCCAAGGAGGCGTCCCAGCGCGCGGCGGTGCTCACCCACCGCCTGCTGGCATTCGCCCGGCGCCAGCCCCTCGACCCGCGCCCGGCAGACCTCAATGCCCTGGTGCACGGCATGGACGCCCTGATCCGCCAGACCCTGGGCCCGGACATCGCCCTGCAGCTGAAGGTCGAGCCGCAGCTGTGGCGCACCCTGGTGGACGCCAACCAGCTGGAAAACGCCTTGCTCAACCTGTGCATCAACGCACGCGATGCGATGCGCGCCGGCGGGCGCCTGACCATCAGTACCGGCAATGAACGCTACGATGCCCGGGTCGCAGGCAGGGACGGCCTGCCCCCTGGCGACTACTGCTCGCTGACGGTCGAGGACGACGGCCAGGGCATGAGCCCCCAGGTGATGGAGCGCGCCTTCGAACCCTTCTTCACCACCAAGCCCGTGGGCCAGGGCACCGGCCTGGGCCTGTCGATGGTGTACGGTTTCGTGCGTCAGTCGGGCGGGCGGGTGTGGATCGAGGCGTCCGATACCGGCGGCACCCGCATCAGGCTGGTGCTGCCACGCTACTGTGGCGCCGACAGCCAGTCTGCGGCCAGCGTACCGGTGCCGGCCAAGGCCAGCGTGCCGGGCAAGGGGCGGATCCTGCTGATCGATGACGAACCGACCCTGCGCATGCTGATCAAGGAGGTGCTGCAACAGGAAGGCTACGACGTGATCGAGGCCGTGGATGGCCGTTCAGGCCTGGCGGCGTGCCTGGCCGGCCCGCCGGTCGACCTGCTGATCACCGACATCGGCCTGCCCGGCGGTTTCAGTGGGCGCCAGGTGGCCAGCGAGGTGCGCCGGCACAACCCGCAGCAGAACATACTGTTCATCACCGGCTACACCGACGAAGCCATCGCCCAGCGCGACACCCTCGAGGCGGGGGTGGAACTGCTGACCAAGCCCTTCCCGCTGGACCGCCTGCAGCGCAAGGTCAAGGCCATGCTTCAGCGCGCCGAGTCGCGCGGGCCGGGGGCCGGCACGCCGGCGCCCTGACTGGCCACGCGCTCCAGCAGCAGGTAGACGACGCAGGCCACCAGCAGCGGCAGCAGAAAGTACAGTACGCGGTAGGCAATCAGCGCCGCCAGCAGGGTGCCCTTGGCGTACTGGCCCTGCAGCAGGGTGATGAACACCGTCTCCAGCACCCCCAGGCCTGCCGGAATATGCGTGATCACCCCGGCAATGCTGCTGATCATCAGCACCCCGACGATGCTCGGGTAGCCCACCTTGTCCGGCAGCAGGGTGTAGATCACCAGCCCCATCAGCAGCCAGTTGCATGCCCCCATGACGGCCTGCAGCAGTGCCAGGCGGATGCCCGGCAGCGTGAGCACCTGCCCGCGCACCTGCCAGCTGCGGCGCCTGGCGAACGCGCAGGCGCCCAGGTAGGCCGCAGCGGCCAGCAGCATCAGCACACCGATCACGCGCAGCCCGCCGGTGCCGATCTCCATCCCCGCCGGCAGGCGCGGCAGGCCACAGGCGAACAGGCTGCCGGCCACCAGCAGGTAGCCCAGCCAGTTGGTCACCAGGCCCAGCCCGAGCAGGCGGCTGATGGTCGGTACATCCAGCCCCAGGCGCGAATACAGGCGATAGCGCAGGGCAACCCCGCCCACCCAGGCACTCAGGTTCAGGTTGAACGCGTAGCACACGAAGGCCAGCGGCACGACCTGGCGCGCCGGCAGCTGGTGGCCGGTGTAGCGCCGCCCCAGCAGGTCATAGCAGCTGAACAGCACGAAGCTGCACGCCGCAATCGCCCCGCCCAGCAGCAACACCCCGGGCGGGTAGGACACCAGGGCGTGACGCACCTCGCCCCAGTCCTGGTTGCGCAGCAACATGAACAGCAATGTCGGTATCAGGATGAAGAACGCCAGGGTCAGGGCCCGGCGCGCCCATTGCCAGTGTGTGCCGGAACGCTTCATGACAGCGGCTCCTGGAGCGCCGCTGGCGGCTGCAGCGGCTTGAGCCGGGGCTGGTGCGCAGGCAGCCAGCCGACGATGGCCGGGAACAGCCGGGTGAAGTGGAACGCCATGAAGATCAGCGGCGCGCGCCACCAGTAACCGCGCAGCACCCGTTGCAGGGTCACCGGCTTGCATTGGCTGTGGGCCAGCGCCTGCAGGTGCTCGCCCAGCAGCTGGTTGAAGGCCTGGTCGCGGATCACCAGGTTGGCCTCGAGGTTCAGCGACAGGCTCAGCGGGTCGAGGTTGCTCGACCCCACCGTGGACCACTCGCGGTCCACCACCGCGACCTTGCCGTGCAGCGGGCGCTCGCAGTACTCGTGAATGCGCACGCCGTCGCGCAGCAGGTAGTTGTAGAGCATGCGCGAGCACAGCCGCACCAGCGGCATGTCGGGCATGCCCTGCAGGATCAGGGTGACGTCCACGCCACGCCGGGCCGCATTGCGCAGGGCCCGCAGCATCCGGTAGCCGGGGAAGAAATAGGCGTTGGCGATGATGATCCGTTCGCGCGCGGTGACGATGGCGCGCATGTAGTGCTGCTCGATGTCGGTGGGGTGCTCGGCGTTGTCGCGGATGCACAGGCACATGCGCGCCTGCACGCTGTCGGCACTGATCGGCGGTGCCCGGCGCCACCAGCCCCGGGGCCGCACAGGGCGGGCGCGCTGGGCGTCGAGCAGGGTCAGGGTGGCCTGCTGCAGGTCGGCCACGATCGGCCCCCGTACCCGCACGGCGTAGTCCTGCTTGGCCATCGGCCCGAAGTCGGCCAGGTGGTCGGCGCTGTAGTTGATTCCGCCGACAAAGGCAGTGTGCCCGTCGATCACCAGGATCTTGCGGTGCAGGCGGCGGAACAGGTTGGTGCGCAGCCCCAGCCGCCGCGGGCTCGGGTCGAACGCCTGCAGGTGCACACCGGCCTGGCTCAGCGCCAGCAGAAAGGCGTTGCTCAGGTCGGCGGTGCCATAACCGTCCACCAGCACCTCCACCTGCACGCCGCGTTGCGCTGCCTCGATCAATACCTGTTGCAGCTGCTTGCCGACCTTGTCTTCGAAAATGATGAAGGTCTCCAGCAGCACCTGCTCCCTGGCATTGGCAATCGCCTCGAAGGCGGCCGGGAAGTACGCCTCGCCATTGATCAGCAATTGCACCTCGTTATCCTCGCGCCAGTCGGCCTTCATAGCAGTACCTCCACGAACAGCGGCAAGTGGTCTGACAGGTGCGACCAGGGTTTGCGCCCCATCACCCGGGGTTGCCGGGCCTGGGCGTTGCGCACATAGATACGGTCCAGGCACAGCAGCGGCCAGCGCGCCGGAAAGCTGCGTGCGGGGCGCCCGTGGGCCTGGGTGAACACCTCCACCAGGCCGCAGCCGGCCAGGTGCTGGTCGGCGCGCTGGCGCCAGTCATTGAAGTCGCCCGCCACGATCACTGGCGCCTCGGCGGGCAGGCTGTCCAGCAGCCGGCACAGCAGGCGCAACTGCTTGACGCGCTGGCGCTCGTCCAGCCCCAGGTGCGCACACACGGTATGCAGCGGGCGCTGGCCGGGTACATCGAGCACGGCGTGGAGCAGGCCGCGGCGCTCGCTGCCGGTCACGCTCACATCGAGGTTTTCGTAATGCCGGATGGCGAACTTGGACAGCAGCGCATTGCCGTGCTCGCCGTCCGGGTACACCGCGTTGCGCCCGTAGGCGTACTGCGGCCACAGGCTGTCGGCCAGGAACTCGTACTGCGGCACGTGGGACCAGTCCGGGTGGCGGCTGGCATGGCCACGGTGGCTGCCCAGCACCTCCTGCAGAAACACCAGGTCGGCGTCCTGGCTGCGTACGGCCTCGCGCAGCTCTGGCAGCACATAACGCCGGTTGAACGCGCTGAAGCCCTTGTGCACATTCACCGTAAGCACCCGCACGGCGTGCTCGGTGACCTGCCGGCCGGCCACCGGCGGGGGCTGGGGCAGGCTCATGGGGCGTTGCCCGGGCCGAGCATCTGCGCCACCTTGCGCGTCAGCTGGGTGAACTTGAATGGCTTGTTGATCATCTGCATGCCCGGGTCGAGAAAGCCCCGGCACGAGGTGGCGTTTTCGGCGTAGCCGGTGATGAACAGCACCTTCAGCCCTGGGCGCAGCTTGCGCGCGATCTCCGCCAGCTGGCGCCCGTTCATCCCCGGCAGCCCCACATCGCTGATCAGCAGGTCGATCGGCCGGTCGGAGCGCAGAACCGACAGTGCCAGGCTGGCGTCGGCCACCTCGCAGCACTGGTAGCCCTGCTCGGCGAGGGTCTCGTGGACCAGCTGGCGCACCGTGTGGTCGTCCTCCACGATCAGCACGCGGTTGCTGCCATTGGCCTCCGGCGGCGGGCCGGGGGCGTGCGCTGGCGCGCCCTGTACATCCCCCACATGCCGCGGCAGGTAGAGCTCGACCTGGGTGCCATGGCCGATGCTGCTGTACAGCGCCACGTGCCCCTGGGACTGGCGACTGAAGCCATACACCATCGACAGGCCCAGCCCGGTGCCCTGGCCGATGGGCTTGGTGGTGAAGAAGGGGTCGAAGGCGCGGTCCACGCTGCTTTGCGGCATGCCGCAGCCGTTGTCGTGCACGCTCAGCAGTACATAGTCGCCGCTGGCCAGCGGATGCCCGCCAGGCAACGGCTTGCCCTGGCGACGGTTGCCGGCGTGGATGCGCAGCTCACCGCCGTTGGGCATGGCATCACGGGCGTTGCTCAGCAGGTTGTCGATGGCTTCGCGCAACTGCTGCGCGTCCACCTCGATGTGCCACAGGTCGGCGTCGAGGCTGACCTGCAGGTCGATCTGCGGGGTCAGCAGGGCGCGCAGCTGGTCGCCGTCCAGCAGGCTTGCCAGGCTGACCGGGCCCGCATCCAGCGGCTGACGGCTGGAGAATGCCAGCAGCCGATGGGTCATGCTGGCGGCGCGCTGCACCGCCCCCAGGCTCATGTCGATAAGCTTGGGCAGGTCTTCCTGGCGGCCCTGGGCAAGGCGCCGGCGGATCAGCTCCACGCTGCCGCCGATGCCGGTAAGCAGGTTGTTGAAGTCGTGGGCCACACCGCCGGCCAACTGGCCGATGGCTTCCATCTTCTGCGTGTGGCGCAGCTGTTGTTCGTCTTCGCGCAGGTGGCGCAGTTGCTCTTCCACCCGCTGCTCCAGGTCCTGCAGGCGGGCCGCGCTGTACTGGGCCTGGTACTGGCGACGGCGGGCGCGCAGCGAAGCGTGGGTCAGGGCCAGCAGGCCGCTGGGCTGGAACGGGCATGCCAGCAGGAACAGGTTGCCCAGCGCCGTGTGCAGTTCGGCGTCCGGCGCCCGGGCCGGGCTGGTCAGCAGCACCACCGGCAGGTCCGACCAGGCGGGCTGGGTACGCAGGTAGTTGTGCACGGGCGACTGCACGAAGCCGCCCAGGGACTCGTCGGCGATGATGGCCAGCCCCGCGCCCTGGCCCAGGGCATCGGCCATCTCGTCCAGGTCGCGGGTGGCCAGCGCGTGTATGCCGGCTTCGTCGAACAGGTTCAGCGCCAGGCGGCTGAGGGTGGGCGGGGCAAGTATCAGTGCGCGTTCGCCGTTTGGCACCGAATTGTTCACGGGCGATCTCCTTTGATAACGCACAGCCAGGCGATTGCCTTTTTATCCATGCACTATCACTGGACACGCCACTTTCGGCGGGGTTCAAAACGCTTGCGGGAGCCCGGACGAGGGGCCTCAGAGGCCTTGCTGCACCAGCGGATCGTCCGGGTTCTGCTGCTCCAGCTGGGCCAGCAGCACCTGCACGTTCTGCAGCTGGCCGGTCTCTTTCCAGTAGCCGATCAGCAGCACCCGCGCCTTGCGGTTGGCCGGCTGGCGGGCGAGCAGGGTTTCGAGCTGCTTCTGCGCCACCTCGACCTGTTCCAGGCTGTGCAGGGTCAACGCCAGGGTATAGCGATACTCGGCGTTGTCCGGGTCCAGCGCCAGGGCCCGGTCGAACGCCAGCAGCGCGTATTCGTGCTGGTCGTGGCGCATCAGCCACAGGCCCAGCTCGTGTTGCAGAAAGGCCGAGTCGGGGTGGCGCTTGAGCGCCTGGGCCAGCAGCTCGCGGGAGGCATCGGCGTGGCCCTGGCTGTCGAGCAGGCGCACCTTGGCCGCCAGTGCCTCGAGGTCGTCGGGGGCCAGCGCCAGCGCTCGCTCCAGTGCCTGTGCCGCCTCGTCGTCATGGCCCTCGTGCACGTACAGCCGGGCCAGGTGCACCTGGGCGGCGGCATCGTCGAGCTGCTTGAGCAAGGCCTGCTGGTACTGCTCCAGTGCCTGCTGCAGCGGGCCGTAGTACAGGCCGACATCGTCCGGGCCCAGCCCCAGCAGCGCATCGACCGCGGCAAAGCGCACGCTCTGCTCGGGGTCTTCGAGCATCGGCCCCAGCAGCACGCTGCGCTGCGGCGCCGGCACCAGCGCACTGATGCTGGCGATCGCCGCGCGGCGCACCAGCGGGTCGTCGTGGCTCAGGTCCTGGTCGGCCAGCTTCAGCGCCAGCGGCGAAGGGTAGTTGGGCAGCTCGGCATGCAGGCTGGCGCGGCGAATGCCCGACAGGTCGGCGCGCGCCAGTTGCTGGTACAGCACCCGCGCCGCCCCCGGCTGCCCTTCATGGGCCATGGTCAGCGCCTTGGTGTAGCCATGGCTGGGGGCCGGCGCGGGGGCCGGGGCGTCACCCAGCCAGCCGTAGCCCAGCCCGATGACGAGCAGCACGAGCAGGCTGAGCAGGGTATAGAGGCGCGGTTTTGACATGCGGCATCCGGGCAGGCGGGGTGGGGCAAGCTTGGGTCAGCCAGGAAACGGAGTCAATCCGTTTTCCCCCTTCACCTGCCCGCGCCCTGCGCCGCAGCCCGTGCCGCGAGCCGTCAGGTGCGAAAATGCACCACCAGGCTCTGCAGGTCGCTGCCCAGGCGCGCCAGTTCGACGCTGGAGCTGGCGATCTCGCTGCTGGCCAGTGCCGACTGGTCGGCGGTTTCGCGCACATGCAGCACGTTGCGGGTGATTTCCTCGACCACCGTGGTCTGTTCTTCGGCGGCGCTGGCGATGCGCAGGCTCATCTGCTGGATGTCCGAGACCTGCCGGGTGATCGCCGCCAGCGCATCGCCGGTGTTGCGCACCCCGGTCACGGTCGACTGGGTCTGCTCCACGCTGGACTGCATGATCTGCGTACTCTCGTTGGCAATGCGCTGCAACTCGCCGATCAGGTGCTCGATCTCCTCGGAAGACTGCTGGGTACGCTGGGCCAGGCTGCGCACCTCGTCGGCCACCACTGCGAAGCCGCGCCCGGCCTCGCCGGCACGTGCCGCCTCGATGGCGGCATTGAGCGCCAGCAGGTTGGTCTGCCCGGCCACGGCCTTGATCACCCCGAGCACGCTGGCGATACGGTCGATTTCCTGGTGCAGGCGGCTCATCGACTCGGCCGACACCCCGACCTCGCCGGCCAGCGCCTCGATCTGCACGATGGCATTGCGCGAGATGCCCGAGGCGCCGCTGGCTTCCTCGTCGGCCTGGCGGGCCGCCTGGGCCGCGTCTTCGGAGTTGCGCGCCACGGCCTGCACCATCGAGGTCATCTGGTTCATGGCGGTGGCGACCCGGTCGGTGTCGCTGCGCTGGCTGTCGGTGCCGGCCTGGGTCTGGGTGGTGATGGTGGCCAGCTGGCTGGCCGATACCGCCAGTTGCGAGGAGCCGTGACCAATGCGCGTGATCACCTCGCGCAGACGCTGGCTCATGTCGCCGATGGCGCGCAGCAGCTGGCCCAGTTCGTCACGCCGATGGCTGTCCAGCTGCACGGTGAGGTCGCCGTGGGCGATGCGCTCGGCCGCCTCCAGGCTCTGGCGTAGCGGGCGCACGATCTGCCGGCCGATCAGCCAGGCGATCAGGGTGCCCAGCACCAGGGTCGCGACGGTCACGCCCAGCAGAATCGAGACCACCGTGGCCACGCTGGCGGCAGCGCGCTCCTCTTCCTTCTTGTACAGCACGTTGATGCTGCCCTGCAGGTCGGCCAGCAGGGCATTGGCCTGCACCACCCGGGCGCTGTCGGGCGGGTCCAGGGCCAGGGCGGCCTGGTGGGTGGTGATGTAGCCCTGCAGGCCGTCGGCCAGTTGCTGCACGGTCTGCAGGTCTTCGGCGGGCCAGGCGCCGCGCTGCACGTCCTCGAGCACCGCGTTCAGTGCGCTGTGCAAGGCCTGCTGGTGGGTCTGGTGGGTGTCCAGGTGGGCGGCCTGGGGCGCCAGCGCGTACTGGTAGTTGGCCTCGCGGGCAAACACCGTTTCGTCGAACAGGGTGCTCAGTCGGTTGATCCGCTCGAACGAGGTCTTGTCGTTGTGCAACCCCTTGAGGCCGGTGGCGGCCAACCACACCGCCAGGGCCAGCATCAGCCCGAAGCCCAGTGCCAGTTTGCGGGTGACGGTGAGGTTTTCCAGTGAAAGTACGCGCAGCATGAACGCTCCTTAGAGTGGGGGGAACGTGGTTCCCGCCACACTATAGAAGCGCTGTCGCAGTGGATGAAGGCTAAGTGCCATACATCACGCCAAACGTTGATCCAGCTCAATTTTATTGTCGGACAAAACTCAGAAGTCGTAACTCAGGCTGGTGTAGTAGAACGCGCCCTGGGCGCCCTCGGGCGAGGTGATCGAGTACTTCTGCACCCCGTACAGGGTCTGGCCTTCGAGTTTGTCGGGGTGGCTGTCGAACAGGTTGACCGCACCCACCGAGACCTTCAGCCCCTGGTCGAAGCGGTAGCTCAGGTCCAGGTCGGTGATCCACTGCGCGCTGAAGGTCTGGTCCAGGTCGGGGTTGCTGGCATTGAGGCTCTGCCATTCACCGTAGCGGCGCTGGGTCAGGGTCACGCCCCAGTTCTGGTACAGCCAATTGGCGCTGAGGGTCAGCTTGGTGTCGGGGGTGCCGTGCTCGATCAGGCCCTGGGTGGCGCGCCCGACGATCTGGTTGCCGGCAATGCCGCCGGCATCGCGCAGTTCGGTGATGCGCGTGCGGGTCTTGGCGAAGCCGGCGTTCAGGTCCAGCCGGCCGTACTGCGCCAGGTCCCACTGGTACTGGCCGGCCAGCTCGATGCCGTCGGTGCGGGTGTCGGCAATGTTGGTATAGAACGCCGCACTCTGGATGTTGGCATACGGCGTACCGGCGAAGATCGGCCCCACCACGCTGGCCGGCAACTGGTCGGACAGGGTGATGCGGTTGTCGATGTCGATGCGGTAGGCGTCCACAGTCACCGAGGCGTTGGCCAGCGGGCGCCACACCAGGCCCAGGGAGTAGTTGGTCGACTCTTCGGGCTTGAGCGCGCGCCCGCCCAGCAGCGCGGCCTCGGGGCTGTCGGCACGCAGGGTGCGCTGCTGCACCTCGACCCAGTTGCCGCTGCCAGGTGGCTGCTCCACCACCTGCACGCTGAACGAGGACAGCCCGCTCTGCACCAGCGAGGGGGCGCGGTAGCCGGTGCTGAGGCTGCCGCGTGCGGCGATCTGCGGGGTGAAGTCGTAGCGCAGCGACAGCTTGCCGTTGGTGGTGTCGCCAAAGTCCGAGTAATGCTCCGAGCGCAGCGCCACGCCGGCCTGGAACTTGTCGGTGAGCTGCCCTTCGAGGTCGACATAGGCGCCGAACACCTTGCGCTCCAGCGACGCGGCATCGACGTTGGTGATGCCCGAGTAGTAACCGGGGATCGGCCGCCCGCTGACCGGGTCCAGGCTGCCGAACAGCGGCCCGTTCTGCCAGCCGGCCGCCTCGCCGGCGCCCAGGTGGTAGTTCTCCTTGCGCCAGGCCAGGCCCGCCGACAGGGTCAGCGGCCTGGCCAGCAGGTCGGTGGGGAAGTCGCGCACCCAGTCCAGGGTCAGGTTGGTCTGTTGGTTCTCGCGCTCGCCGGTGTAGATGCTCGACGGGCTGGCGGTGCCCCAGCTGGGGTTGATGGCGTTGCGGTCGGTGGACTTCAACGTGTCGTTGCCGTAGTTGGCAGCCAGGTCGAACGTGCCCAGGGTTTCGTCCTCCCAGCGCAGGCCGCCGGTCACGGCATAGTCTTGCAGGTTGTAGCGGGTGACCGGCAGGCGCCCGTCCGGGTAGCGGCGCAGCGCATCGCTGCCGTAGTTGCGGGCCAGGGTAGTGGGCGGGTCGAAGAAGCCGTCGGCGTCGGTGTTCTTGTGCGCATAGGTGGCAAAGCCATAGGCGGTCAGCCCTTCGCCCAGGCCGATTTCGCTGTTGGCCACCAGGTTGTACTGGTCCGAGACATTGCCCGAGCCCCAGCGCCAGGTGCGGTAGCGGTTGTTCTGCTCGCGCGGGGTATCGGTGCTGGTGCTGCCGGGGTAGAAGATCCGGTTGTCGGGGTTGGTGTCGCTGGCCGGGTCCTGGCTGCCGGCATCGAAGCTCAGGGTCAGGAAGCCATCGTTGGGCAGGGCCAGGCCCTTCCAGCCGCTGAGCTTGCGCTGCAGGCCGTCGCCCTTGTCGTAGCCGCCGAAGCGATAGCCCACGTTGCCGCCGTCGTCGTTCTCCTTGAGCACGATGTTGATCACCCCGGCGATGGCGTCCGAGCCGTACTGGGCGGCGGCGCCGTCGCGCAGGATCTCCACCCGCGACACCGCGCTGAGCGGGATCAGGCTCAGGTCCACGGCCGCTGCGCCACGCCCGTTGGCCAGGCCCTGGCGGGTCACGTTGGCGCTGGTATGGCGGCGCTTGCCGTTGACCAGCACCAGCACCTGGTCCGACGCCAGGCCGCGCAGCGAGGCGCCCTGGGCGATGGAGCCGGCGAACGCGCCCTGGGGCGACTGCGGGAAGCTGAACGAGGGCGACAGGGCGGTCAGCGCACCGGACAGGTCGCTGGCGCCGGTGTCCTGCAGTTTCTCGGCGCTCAGCACATCCACCGGGGCTGCGCTTTGCAGCGCGGTGACGTCGCTGCGGCGGGTGCCGACCACGACCACGGTATCGAGCTTGTCATCCGCGCCGGGTGCGGCCTGGGCAGAGCATTCGGGCACGGCAACGCTGCCGATGACCAGCGCGATGGCGCCGGCCAAGGGGGTGGGACGCAACATGGGGTGTACTCCTTGCAAGGCAGTTGAAGTGCGCCGGCAGCCTGCCGCCAGCGCGGTCGATCAGAATCGGCTGGTGACGCTTAGGCCGACCGTGCGCGGGTCGCCGTAGGTCAGCACGTACTGGCCCTGGGGGCCGTTGGGCCGGCCGTGCACCTGGTAGCGGCGGTCGGTGAGGTTGTTGACGAAGCCGGTCACGCTGAGCTTTTCATCCGCGCTGAACCAGGTCAGGCGGCTGTTGGCCAGGGTGTAGTGGGGCTGGCTGAGGGTCGGCTCGGCGCTGCTCTGGCGGTTGGCCAGAAAGTACTCCTTGTCGCGAAAACTCACGTCGGCGCCGGCCACCAGCTTGCCGCCGATCGCCAGCGGGATGGTGTAGTCGGCGCCCAGCGACACCACGTTGCGCGGCGAGCGCACGAAGCTGTTGCCGCTGTAGTCGGCGGTCACCTCGCCGGTGGTGGGGTTGACGTTCTTGAAGTCGGTGTACTCGGTGTCCAGGAACGACACCGCCGCGCGCAGGTGCAGGTAGTCGGTGGGCTGGCCCTCGATCTCCAGCTCCGCGCCCTTGACCTTGCCCTTGGCACCGTTGGTGAGCGCGGTGGTGAGCACGCCGCTGTTGACCGTCAGCAGGTTGACCTGGATGTCCTGGTAGTCGTAGTAGAACAGGTTGGCGTTGACCGTCAGGCGGTGGTCGAACCACTCCGATTTCAGGCCCAGCTCGTAGGCATCGAGCTGTTCCGGGTCGACCGTGGTCAGCTGCGCCAGGTTGCTCGACAGGCCGGTGTTGAAGCCGCCGGAGCGAAAGCCGTGGGCATAGCGAAAGAACACCCGCAGGTTGTCGTTGATGCGGTACTCGGGCGTCACATCGTAGGTCCAGGCGTCCCAGCGCTTGCTCTCGTCGCGGTTGCCGTTGGCACCCGCAGCGCCCAGCGGCACCAGCGGGCCGTTGGCGCTGGTGCGGGTGAGCTGGGCCAGGTCCAGGTCGATGCTCTTTTTCTCGGTGGTCCAGCGCAGCCCGCCGGTCACGGTGAAGTTGTCGCTCAGGTCATAGGCCAGGTTGCCGAACAGCGCGTAGCTGTCGGTCTTGTGGGTGTAGTCGAGGCTGCTCAGGTCGACCCCGCCGATCTGGTTGGAGCCGGTGCCGTTGGGCGTCGGGCCCGGGGTCACGAAACGCCGGTCGGTGCTGTCGAGGGTTTCGTGAAAGTAATGGGTGCCGAGCATCCAGCGCAGGGTTTCCTGCTGCGGGGAGGCCAGGCGAAATTCCTGCGAGTACTGGTCGTAGCGGTTGTCGGTGTCGCTCGCGCCGTTGACCTCGTAGGGGGTGTAGTCGGCGTCGGTCAGCGACTGCTGGCGGATAGAGTCGTAGGCGGTGATGGAGGTCAGCCGGTAGTCGCCGATGTCCCAGTTCAGGGTCAGCGAGGTGCCGTCGTGGTCGAGTTTGGAGTGCTCGTCCACGTTCAGCTCGATGCGCCGCCCCTGGGGGCGCTGGTAGCCGACGTTGTAATAGGTGCCCAGCGGCAGCGAACCGCTGCTGCCATCGCCCTTGAACTGGCGCCCGTGGAGCTTCCACAGCGCCTCCAGGTCCGGGTTGAGCCTGGCCAGGAACTGCACGCGCACGGCCTTCTTGTTGACGTCACCATAGGTCTGGTCGTTGGTCAGGTTGTGGGTGAAGCCGTCGCGCTCCTCGGAATACAGCGACACCCGGCCGGCCAGGCGTTCGTCCACCAGGGTGCCGCCCAGGGCGCCGTTGAGGATGCGTTCGTTCTTGCTGCCAAAGCCGATGGTGCCGAAGCCGTCGGTGTCGAAGGTGGGCTTTTTCGAGATCACGTTGACTGCCCCCGCCGTGGTGTTCTTGCCGTACAGGGTGCCCTGAGGGCCGCGCAGCACCTCGATGCGCTCCAGGTCGAACAGCGGGCCGCCGCCGGCGACGGGGGCGTTGAGGTAGACGTCGTCGGCATAGATGCCCACCGGGTAGACCGTGGCGGCGCCGGTGTCGCCGGTGCCCAGGCCGCGGATGTACCAGCGCGGGCGGCCATCGCCATCGGGGTTCTTGGCCGAGGCGTTGGGGATGAAGGTGGTGATGTCGCCCATGGTGCGCACGCCGTCGGCGGTGATACTGGTGCCCTGGACCGCGCTGACCGCCACCGGCACTTCCTGCAGGGTTTCTTCGCGGTGTTGTGCGGTGACGGTGACGGTCTTGAGTGCCGGCGTGGTGCTGTCGTCGGCGTGGGCGGTGCTGGTGCCTGCGAGCAGCAGGCCCAGGCCGATGCCCCTGGCCAGTGGATGAAGCTGATGCATGGTGTGGCTCCCCGAGTGTGGCTGATACGGGGCTAGAGCAGGGTTTGTGCCATGTTTGCAAGCTGTTGATTTACATGGGTTTTATCGGGTGTTTCTGGGTGGGTTGCTAGCGGTGCAGCAGGGGGCTGTGGAATGCCTGCTGCTGCAGCAGCAATCAGGTGGCCACCCGCGACGTCGACCCGATCACCGCCTCCAGCACACTGAAATCGATCCAGTCGCGCACATCGAAGCGCCGCGCAATGAAATGCCACCGATGCAGAAAATCGGTGAAATCCTGCAGCGCCTCGATCGAGCGACTGTCCAGCGTGGTGCGCAGGCGTCGGTGCGCGTCCTCGCCATACGCCGCCGCCACCCAGTACTCGCTGGTGTTGAGCTCGCGCGCCAGGTAGCGTCGGGTTTCATCGGGGTTGGCCCAGGCCCACTGCTCGGTACGCAGCACCACGTCGACGATGCGCGTGCACGCGCCGAAATGCTGTTGCAGCAGGTTCAGGTCAACAGTCAGGGTGCGCGGCGTGCCGTTGTTGGAACGGATCAGCGGGTCGGGGTGCGAGCCGGTGTCGATCACCACCCGCAGGCCGAACTCGTGGGCCAGTTGCAAGGCCGAGGCCCCCTTGAGGAAGATCGCGTCGATGTCGCCGCGCAGCAACCCGATCAGTTCGTTGTTGCGCCGGCTCACCCGGTTCATGCCCAGGGTCACCGTGGCGCCATGCACATGGGTGACCTGCTCGTCGCTGTGGGTGCCGCCGTAGGGGTAGTCCACCAGCTCAACATCGGCCACGTCCAGGCCTTCGAGCCTGAGCGCGTTTTCCAGCCCGCGCAGGGCCTGGGCGCGGGTGAAGTCGATCTGCACGTTGGCCCACTTGGGCAGGCCGAAGCGGCGGTTCTTGAGGTCGCGCACGCTTTTCACGCCGCTGTCCTCGGTGGTCAGGATCAACTGCACCTCATCGGCCCAGCTCAGCCCCAGCACGCGGGTCTGCACGCCGCTGGCGTAGGCCCAGATCGCCGGAATGTTGCCGCCGTGGCGCACCGAGTTGGGCAGGTGATGGTCGTAGTGGGCTTCGCGCACTTCGCGCTCGCTGGACTCGCGCAGCGACTGGATCGAGGTGCCCAGCGGCTGGAACGCCTCGGCCAGGCGCCCGGTCTGCACGGCGATGCCAAGGCCGGTCGGCACCGGGCTGTGGGTGTACCAGAGGGTATCGAGAGGGGTGGTCATAGGGGCATCGGGTCCTTGATGGGTTGTTGTTGCACCAGCGGCAGCACTTCCTGGCCGATGCGCAGGGCTTCTTCCAGGTGCGGGTTGCCGGCCAGGATGAAGGTCGAGAAGCCGGCGTCGCGGTACTCGGCCAGGCGTTCGGCGATGTTCTGGTGGCTGCCCACCAGGCCCACGGTGGGGCCGGGCTTGGCCTTGGCGAAACCGGCCCACAGGTTTGGCCCAAGAATCAGGTCGTCGAAGCGCTGGATGTTCTGGTGATAGGCGCTCTGGCGGGCGCCGCCGACCGAGTCGCTGGCAGTGCTGAAGGTGCTGGAGAGGGCGCTGGGCCTGCCGTCGAGCTTGTCGAACTGGCGGCGCAGGTCGCGCCAGGCGGCCTCTTCGGTTTCGCGGGCGAACAGGTCCACGCGCAGGCCGAAGCGCACCGTGCGGCCCTGCCTGTCGGCCAGCTCGCGCACGCGCTCGATGTGCGGCCTGAGCTGCTCGATCGGCTCGGCCCAGTTCAGGTACACGTCGGCGTGGCGTGCAGCCACGTCCAGGGCCGGGTCGGAGAAACCGGAGAAGTACACCCCCGGCTTGCGCACATGGGCCAGGTGCTCGGGCAGGGCGCCGTTGTCCAGTTGATAGACCTCGCCCTGATAGCTGAAGTGCTCGTTGCGCCACAGGCCGTCGATGATGTCGAGAAATTCGCCGGTGCGCCGGTAGCGCTGGTCGTGGTCGAGAAAGTCGCCCTGGGCGCGCTGGCTGGCGGGGTTGCCGCCGGTGATGATGTTCCAGTCCAGGCGGTCGTGGCTCAGGTGCTGCAGGATGGCGGCCTGCTGTGCGGCATAGGCGGGCAGGGTCCAGGCGGCCTGGAAGGCGATCAGAAAGCGCAGGCGGCGGGTTTCGCGGGCCAGTGCGGCGGCCACGATCCAGGGTTCGGGGCCGGTGGGCAGCAGGGCGCCTTCGAAGCCGGCCAGTTCGGCGGCCTTGGCCACCTGGGCGATGTAGTCGATATAGGTGAAGCCGTCGGGGCGGCCGTCTGCCAGCCGGCCGGGTGCGATATGGCCGTGCTGGTGGCTGAAGCTGCCACGATTGTGCCGGTCGGTGCTCAATTGCGGCCCGTCGGTGCCCAGGGGTAGGCGCCAGAAGAATTCGGTGCTCATGGCTGTTCCTCGGTGAATGTGCCAGAGGTGGTGCAACCGTCATGCCACGCGGTGCGGGCCCGATTTTGCGGGGGGTGGGCGACTGCACTGCTGCCAGGGCAGCAGTGCAGCAGCAGTGGGTGCGGCGGTTGCAGCACCAGAGCAATGCCCCCCTGTGGGAGCGGGCTTGACCCGCGATTGGCCCTAACCGGCCCGCGCATAGCTGCGATGCAGCGCCGCATACGCCCCACCCCTGGCCAGCAACTGCGCATGCGGCCCTTGCTCCACCAGGCGGCCCTGGCCGATCACCACGATGCGGTCCGCCTCGCGAATGGTCGCCAGCCGATGCGCGATGATGATCGCCGTGCGCCCCTCGCACAGCCGACGCAACGCCCGCTGGATACGCCGCTCGGTATGCACGTCCACCGCCGAGGTGGCTTCGTCCAGCACCAGCACCGCGGGGTCTGCCAGGTACGCCCGCACCAGGCACACCAGCTGACGCTGCCCATGGCTCAGGTGCGCGCCCAGCGCCCCCACCTGGGTCGCGTACTGGTGCGGCAGGCGCTCCAGCACTTCATCGGCGCCCAGCTCGCGGGCCGCCGCGATCAGCGTCGCATCGTCCGCCCCCGGTGCTGCCAGGCGCAGGTTGTCGAGGATGCTGCCGGCAAACAGCACGTTGTCCTGCAGCACCACACCCACGTGCCGGCGCAACTGCTGCTGGCTCAACTGGCGAACATCGATGCCATCGAGCTTCACCGCGCCGCCGTCCACGTCATAGAAGCGCGTGAGCAACTGCACCAGCGTGCTCTTGCCATGCCCCGACGGCCCGACCAATGCCAGCACCTCGCCCGCCCGTATGTGCAGGTCCAGCCCGTCGATCACCGGCGTTGGCGCCTGACGCTCATAGGCAAAGCGCACCTGCTCGAAGCGCACCTCGCCACGCGCCCTGGGCAACGCCACGGGCACCTGCGGGTCGAGAATCTGCGGCGCGGTGTCCAGCAGCAGAAAGATCCGCTGCGCCGAAGCCGAACCGGTGGCATAGCGCTCGAACAGGTCGGTCAGCTCCTGCAACGGCCCCAGAAACAGCATCACGTAGAACAGGCTTTCACCCACCTGGCCTACCGTCACCGAACCCTCGGCCAGCCCGTAGCCACCCACCAGCACCAGCACCGCCATGCCCATCGCGGCCAGCAGCGCGGTGAACGGCGCGAACCAGCCCGAGCGCAGGCTGCCCAGAATCAGCGCGCGGTTGAAGTCGTCCAGCAGGCCCTGGTAACGCTGCAGGTTGGTCTGCTGCCGGCCGGTCTGCTGCAGCAGGCGCACGCCGCTGACGCTCTCCACCAGGTGGGCGGTGAAGCGGCTGCGGTTTTCCGCGACCTTCGCCCAGTTGCGCTGGGCGATACGCTTGAAGCCCCAGGTGGCGAGCAGCAGCAACGGCACGCTGCCGATCAGGCTGAAGAAGAACAGCGGCTCGATCAGCCACAGCATCACCGCCGCCAGGCTGCAGCGCAGCAGGGCGCCGAGCAGCTCGGGCGGGCCCTGGATCAGCAGCGGCTCAAGCGCGTCCACGTCGCGGTCGGCCCGCGAAATGATGCGCCCGGCGCGGGTGCGGTCGAAGTAGCCCACGCTCAGCGCCTGCACGTGCGCAAACACCCGCACGCGCAGGTCGTTGAGCACGCTGATCGCGGCGCTGCCGGCGATGTACTGCGACAGCCCCGCCAGCACGAAGCGCCCCAGCCAGCTTGCCGCCAGGCCCGCGCCCAGCCACAGCACCAGCGGCGGGTCCAGCAGCCAGGCGTTGCCGTCATGGATCAGCCCGTGATCGAGCAGCTCGCGCACGAACCACGGGCGCAGGAACACGGTGAACACCAGCACCAGCTCCAGGCCGATCACCCAGCCGATCTGCCGGCGCACCGGGCGCAGCAGCGGCAGCAGGCGCCGGAACATGCTGCGGTCCAGGGCCTTTCTTGCCAGCAATTCTTCTATCTCGATATCGCTCAGGGCAGTGCCCGCTTGCGGCTTAGCCATGCTCGATCCCCAGCAGTTCACGGTAGGTCGGGTTGCGGTGCAGCAGCTGCGCATGGCTGCCGCTGTCGGCAATGCCGGTACTGCTCAGCAGCAGCACGCGGTCGGCCAGTTGCACGGTGCTCAGCTTGCTGGCGATCAGCAGCAGGGTCGGTGCATGCCCATCGCTGCGGCGCTGGCGCAGGGTGTCGAGCACACGCTGCTCGCTGATCGCGTCCAGCGCGCTGGTGGCGTCGTCCAGGCACAGGATGTCGGGGGCCGCCAGCAGGGCGCGGGCCAGGCACAGGCGCTGGCGCTGGCCGCCCGAGAGGGTCACGCCACGGTCGCCCAGCGGCGTGTCCAGGCCCTGGGGCAGGCGCGCCAGCACGTCCTCGGCGCTGGCCTGGCGCAGTGCATCGAGCAGTTGCGCGTCGCTGGCCGTGGGCGCACCCAGGCGCAGGTTGGCAGCCAGGCTGTCGGCGAACAGAAAGCTCTCCTGGGGCAGCACATGCACGCGCCGGCGCAGTTCATCCAGCGCCAGGGTGCGCACGTCGTGCCAGCCCCGTGCAGCGCTGCCCAGCAGCACGCGGCCCTGGTCGGCCTCGGTCAGGCGCGGCAGCAGGCTGGCCAGCAGGCTCTTGCCGGTGCCCGTGGCGCCCACCAGCGCGACCACCTCGCCGGGTTCTATCTGCAACGAGCACTGGCTGAGCACCGCCTGCCCACCGCCGGGCGCTGCCACGCCGACAGCCTCCAGCTTCAGGCCCAGCGGCCCCGGGGGCAGCGACTGCTGACCGCTGACGATGTGTACCGGCGCATCGAGCAACTGCCAGATACGCTCGGCCGAGGCGCGCGCGTCGGCGAAGGTCTGCATCACCCGGCCGATGCCTTCGATGCGAAACACCAGGGTGGTGGCGATCAGCAGCGAGGTCACCAGCTCGCCGATGCCGATGCGCCCCTGGGCCACCAGCTGCGCACCGACCACCAGGATCCACACATGCCCCAGCGCCACCACCGCCTGCGGCAGCGGTATGCGCGAGCTGGCGTAGGCCAGCGCCTGGCGTGCATGCCCGGCAAACACCTGCACCTGCGCTGCAAAGCCCTGGATGCGCTGGGCCTGCAGGCCGAACGACTTGATCACCCGTACCGCGCCGATGCCTTCGGCCAGGTCCTGGTTGACCCGGTCGTAGGCGGCGCCCACGGCACGGTCCAGTGCCACCAGGCGCTCGGTCTGGTGCACGAAGATGCCCAGCCCGAGCACGGTCAGCAGCAGCGGCCCCAGGGCCAGCCACGGGTCGTACCAGGCCAGCAGGCCGACGGTGGCCAGCACCACCAACGGGGTTTCCACCAGTTGGCGCCAGAAGCTGATCAGCGCATCGCGCACCTTGTCCGCATCGCGGGTGGTGCGGGTGACCATCTCGCCCATGCCGTGCTGCCAGTGGTAGCCCAGGTGCAGGGCCTGCACCTGGGCCAGCAGGCGCTCGCGCAGGCGCGTGAGCAGCGCTTGGCCGAGCACCAGCGAGCCGATGGCCGCGGCGTACTGCAACACCGCGCGGCCCAGCGCCACCGCGCCTATCAGCCAGAACCAGTGCCAGGCCAGGCGTGCATCCAGGCTGCCATCGGCCAGGCGCACCACGGCGGCGCCGGCACTCACGTCGTTCAGCGCATGGCCGATCAGCCATTGCTGCCAGACCAGCCCCAGGTTGATGAAAACGAACAGCCCGGCGACCAGGGCGAAACGCCAGGGCATTTCGCGGTAGATCGCCAGGCTGCGCAGCAGCGGGTGTCGAGGGCTCATGGAAAACTCGAGGCAAAGGGGAAAGCAGGCGCAGGGCAGGCCCCGCGCCCGGTGTTCAGCGGCTGGCGCCCGCGCTCTGCCTGGCGGCGAGAATGGCGGTGTATTCGCCCGGGTCGATGCCGTTGAGGTAGTAGTTGCCCACGTGGTGCAGGCGCCAGCGGATCGGGTCGTGGGTGGTGTGCACCCGCGCATTGCGCCAGAAGCGGTCCAGGTTCCATTTGCTCAGCGAGGCGCTGGCCCCCAGCAGCGAGAAGATATCGCTGGAGATCTTCAGCGAGGCGGCATCCGAGTGCGCCCGCGCGGTGGCTACCGAGAGAATCAGCTCGTCCTGCAGGGCCTTGTCGTCGGGGGCCAGCTCGTGCGCGTCGAAGGTCCGTGCGGCATCGCGCAGCAGCGATTCGGCGGCGCGCAGGGCCACGGCGTATTCACCGATCTGGCGGATGATGTGCGGCTCTTCGCTGGCGCGCTCCACCTCGCTCTCCACCCACGGGCGCGCGTGCTGGTTGAGGTAGTCGATGCCGGCCTGCAGGGCGCCGGCGGCGATGCCGGTGTCGATGGCCGCGTGCAGTATCTGCGGGAAGGTCAGCCCGGTGCGCTTCATCGGGCCCTGGCGGCGCAGCACATAGCGCTCGTCCAGCTCGATGTTGTCGAACTGCACCGTGCCGCTCACCGAGTTGTTCTGGCCGAATGCGTCCCAGTCGTCGAGCAGGGTCAGGCCCGGCGTGTCGCGGTGCAGCAGCACCCCGGCGCCGCCGTCGTCGCTGGCGGCGGTCAGCGAGATCCATTCGGCCAGGTACGAGCCGGTGGAGTAGAACTTGCTGCCGTTGAGCACCAGCTTGCCGTCATCGCGGCGCTCGATGCGGGTTTTGAGGGCGAACTTGTTCTTGCCGCCGACCTCGGCCAGGGCGTTGCCCAGGCGTTTGCCGGCCAGCAGGTCGGCGATCAGGCGCTCGCGCACTTCATCCGGGTAGCCGCTGAGCACACCGCGCAGCATCACGTTGTGAATCTGCAGCAGTTGCCCGACACCGCCGTCGGCGGCGGACACGATGCGCACGGTCTCGACGATGGTCTGTACCGAAGCGCCCAGCCCGCCGAACTGCGCGGGCACGCCGATGGCGGTCAGGCCGCTGTCGGACAGCAGCTGGGCCTGGCGACGCGGCAACTGGCGGTTGTTGTGCCGGTCGCGGGCCAGCTCGGCGATCTGGCCGGCGATTTCATGGGCGGCGGCGATGGCCTGGGCGGCGCTTTCCAGGCGGCGGGGCGGGGTACTCATGCGGGGGCTTCCTTGAATGAACAGGTTTCAGGCCCTTGAGCAGGTTCTGTGCCACACGCCGCAAAGCCTTGTGCCACAAGGACTGCGGCCAGGTAAGGGCGGCGGGGTGCTGCTGGGGCAGCAGCGGGGCGCCGATTGTTGCTCTGGCAGCAGCAGGGCAGCTGCAACACTGCTGCCAGGCCAGCACCCGGTGTTCAACAGGTCTTTAAAAAGCCAACAAAAACAATGAGTTGGTGAGTTGGCACGGGCGCTGCAATGGCATGGCTACCTTCGCTTGATGGAACATGCCCATGTCAATCGCCGCTACCTTGCCGTTGCCTGCCGCACCGGCCCTCGAACAGATCTGGTTCACCCGCTGCCCGGTGCCGACCGCCTCCGGCATCGCCTACACCCTGGGCTGGCTGGGCGAGGAATTCGCCGCCGACGGCCTGCCGGTGGAGACCCTGCAGGAGGCCCGCCAGCTCGGCCATCACCACTACGATCACCAGTTGCCCGGGCTGTTTCGCGAGGGCGGCAACGTGCCGGCCCTGGCCGCCCGCGCCGCCGGTTCGCCCAGCCGCCTGATCGGCCTGACCTGGATCGAGGAATGGCAGACCGTCCTGGTACGCCCCGACTCCGGCATCCGCAGCGCCCGGGACCTCAAGGGCAAGCGCCTGGCGCTGCCGGCCTGGGGCGACAACCGCCCGGGCAGCATCGCCCGCGCCATGAGCCTGCATGGCTACAAAGGCGCGCTGAGCCTGGCCGGCCTGAGCTTCGACGATGTCGAACTGGTGGAAGTGGCGCTGCACAACCAGGACGACGCCCTCACCCCCGAGCAGGGCCTGCAGCGCCTGTGGTCGGGGCTGGACTACCTGGCCCGTGGCGAGGTCGACGCGGTGTACGTCAAGGGCGCCGCCGCTGCCGATGCAGCGCGCCGCCTGGGCCTGGTGGTGGGCATCGACCTGGACCAGATCAGCGACCCGCGCTACCGCATCAACAACGGCACGCCACGGCCGATCACCGTGCACCAGAGCCTGCTGGACAACCACTTCGAGCTGGTGGTGCGCTTCCTCGCGCAGACCCTGCGCGCCGCCGACTGGGCCAGCCACAACCGCGAGGCACTGCTGCGCATCCTGCAGGACGAGACCCGCGCCGGCGCCCAGGGCGTGGACGAAGCCTACCGTGGCGACTTCCACACCACCCTGGCCCCGGACCTCTCGGCCCAGCGCCTGGGCTACCTGGACATCCAGAAGACCTTCCTCAACCTGCATGGCTTTCTCGAAGCCGATTTCAACCTGGCCGACTGGGTCGACCCGCGTCCACTGCAAGCTGCCCATCAACTGCTGGCCCGGCGCGCCCGCGCCTGAACCAAGGAGTCCGCCATGACCGTACTGACCACCGAGCACCTGATCGACGCCGACCTCAAGGCCTTCATCGAGCAGGTGCTGCACGAGGCCGAACAGGCCTTCACCGTGTTCCGCGAAACCAACACCATCACCGCCGCCGGCACCGTGGGCTTCATCGAGCGCGTACCGGGCCGCGAGCTGCTGGTGTCGGTCAACTACCCAGGCCCGTGGGACTACCGCAAGCCGCTGCAGGCCACGGTCAGCGACTTTGCCGGCAACCTGGTGCATGGCCAGGGCAAGGGCGGGCTGGGCCGCTACACCCGGCTGTTTCGCGAAGACGCCGGCATCACCACGGTGTCCCACGTGCACACCCCGTACCTGGGCGCCTGGGCGCAGACCCAGCGCAGCCTGCCGTTCCACTACGTGCCGGTGCAGCGCTACCAGCTGGCCCGCGAGCTGCCGGTGTACATCGACCGGCGCCAGGACGAGGTCGACTTCATTCTCGAGCGCCTGGCCGAGAACCCCTACACCCCGGCGATTCTCGAAGCCAACGGCGGTGCGACCGTGTGGGGGCGCCAGGGCCTGCGCGCCACCGCCGAATTCATCCTGCTGCTGGAGGAGGGCGCGCAACTGCAACTGCTGGCCGAGTCCATCGGCGGCTCGCGCCCCTACGGCCCCGGCGTGCTCACCCAGCAATGGAACATGAGCAAGCTGATCGACCGCGCCCACGCGCTGGGCCTGGTCCCGGCCATCGATCGCCCACGCGCCTGAGGAACCTGCCATGGCCATCAAGATCCTGTGGTACCTCACCAGCCCCGACGGCCCCTACCCGTGGGAGCCCCAGGGGCGCTGGAAAACCGATTTCGCCCACCTCAGGCAACTGGCGGTGGCCAGTGACCGCCTGGGGTTCTACGGCGCCCTGCTGGGTTCAAGCCCCAACGAGAGCCTGGCGGTGTCGGCGGCATTGATCGATGCCACCGAGCGCCTGCGCTTTCTGGTGGCGCAGCACCCGGGCGAGCTGTCGCCGGCGGTGCTGGCCAAGTGGGCGCTGACCTTCGACGAGTTCTCCAACGGCCGCCTGCTGTTCAACGTGGTCAATGGCAGCGACGCGGGCCTGGCCACCCTGGGTGTGCATTACCCGCACGATGAGCGCTACCAGTTCAGCCTGGAATACTGGCGCGCCTTCCAGCGCATCTATGCCGGCGACACCGCCGGTTTCGACGGCCAGTACGTGCAGCTCGCGCCACGCCCGGCTGCGGCGGCGCGCCATCCGCTGGGCGGCTGGCACCCGCCGCAGCGCCTGGCGGTACCCCTGTGGGGCGCCGGCACCTCGGACGTGGGCGTGGCGCATTCGGTGCAACTGCTGGACGTGTACCTGAGCTTTGCCGACACCCCGCCCAGGCTGGGCGACAAGTTCCGCCGCGTGGCCGCCGAAGCGGCGAAGATCGGCCGCGAACTGACCTACGGCACGCGCCTGCAGGTCATCGTGCGCGAGACCGAGGCCCAAGCCTGGGCGCATGCCGAGAATCTGCTGCAACAGACCTCCCTGGCCACCGCCCGCGCCGCCATCGAGCGCCGCCTGCCGCCGGGCCAGACCCTGGACACCTTCCACAGCGACAACCCGCAGGTGCAGCGCAACGTGCAGAGCATCCGCGACGGGCGCCTGCCCACTGCGCGCGAGCTTGAGATCTACCCCAACGTGTGGACCGGCCCCAGCCTGTTCGGCTTCGACATCCTCGGCCCGTCGTCCGGCACCTACCTGGTGGGCAGTGCCGAGCAGGTGGCCGAGCGCATTCGCGAGTACCAGCAGCAGGGCACCTCGGCGTTCATTCTCTCGGGCTTTCCGCTGATCGATGAAGCGCACCGGGTGGCCGACCTGCTGTTCCCGCTGCTGGAACTGGACCACGGGTTCGAGATCCCGCGCCTGGGTGCGCGCACCGCTGCCGAGCCGGCCTAAGGAGCTGCCCATGCCTCATGAATTCTCGCGCCGGATCTTCCTCGGCAACAGCCTGGCCGTCGGCGGCGGCCTGCTGCTGGGCTCCAGCCTGCTGGGCGGCTGCGATGCCGGCGGGCCTGCCAGCAGCGTGGCGGCCAGCGCACGCCCGGGCACCCCGGTGCACGGCGGGCGCCTGCGCGTCGGCATCATCGACGGCGACCAGGCCGGCAACCTGGATGCACACAAGCCTTCCGGTGGCGGGATCATTCGCGGCTGGGCGCTGTACAGCAAGTTCTGGGAATGGAACGACGACGTCAGCACGCGCCTGGGCCTGGCCGAATTTGCCGAGCCCAATGCCGATGCCAGCGCCTGGACCATTCGCATCAAGCCGGGGCTGGAGTTCCACCACGGCAAGAGCATCGGCGCCGACGACATGCTGTTCTCGATCCTGCGCCTGACCGACCCGAAACTTGCCTCGCCATTTGCCGGGCTGGTGGGCGCCATCGACCGCCAGGCGCTGCGCAAGCTCGACGAGCGCACCATCGAGATCCGCTTCAAGCAGGGCCGCAGCTTCTTCCCGCTGGACGAGACCCTGATTGCCTTCGGCGGCATCGTGCCCACCGACTACGACCCGGTCAGCAACCCGGTGGGCGCCGGCCCGTACCGGCTCAAACGTTTCGTGCCGGGCCAGCGTGCGCTGTTCAGCCGTTTCGAAAACTACTACAAGCCCAACCAGCCATATGCCGACGAGCTGGAGATCATCGAATTCAAGGACCAGGTATCGCGCGTAGCCGCCCTGCGTGCCGGGCAGATCGACATCGCCAGCGGTGTGCAGGCCGAGCACAGTGCCTTGCTCAAGGCCGACCCGCGCCTGCAACTGGTGGTGTCGCCCACCACCTCGTTCAGTGGCTTCAACCTCAACACCGCCAAGGCGCCGTTCCAGGACGAGCGGGTGCGCCAGGCCTTCCGCCTGCTGGCCGACCGCCAGGAGCTGGTGGGCCGTGGCCTCAACGGTTTCGGGCGCATCGCCAACGACCTGTATTCGCCAACCGACCCCACCTACAACCATGCCATCGCCCAGCGCCCCTTCGATCTGGACCAGGCCCGTTCGCTGCTGCGCCAGGCCGGGCAGACCGACCTGCGCATAGAACTGACCACCACCGCCAACGAAATCAACGCTGCCCTGGTGTTCGCCCAGCAGGCGAAGAAGGCCGGGGTCCAGGTCAAGGTCACGCCGGTGGACGCCTCGGTATTCAACGGCCCGCAGAAGGAGCAGTGGCTGATGTCGCCCGGCTCGACACCGGCCCGCGGCTTTCTGGCCACCGGCCTGCACAACGATGCACCGCTGGCGATCTACAACCGCAGCAACTTCCGTGACGAGCGCTTCAGTGCGCTGTTCACCCAGGCCCTCGGCCAGCCGGATCTGGCGCAGCGCAAGCAACTGGTACACGAGGCGCAGGCCATTCAGCACCAGCGCGGCGGCCTGCTGATCTGGGGCTTCACCGACGTGCTGGACGCCGCCTCGAACAAGGTCGGCGGCCTGCACGGCGAACAGACCACCTTCGCCTCCTGGCGCTTTGACAGCCTGTGGTTGAACCATGCCTGAACCGTGCGCAACCTCTCATCGACTGCCGGCCTGGCTGCCCTGGTTCATCGGGCGCCTGGGCTATGGCCTGCTCACCGCCTGGGTCATCAGCCTGGTGGTGTTCATCGCCACCCAGGCGCTGCCCTCGGACCCGGCGCGGGTGATCCTGGGCCCCGACGCGCCGCTGGAGAGCATCCAGACCCTGCGCGAGCAACTGGGCCTGAACCGGCCGATCCTGCTGCAGTACCTGAGCTGGCTGGGGCAGGTGCTGCACGGCGACCTGGGCATCTCGCTGGATTCGAACCAACCGGTGGCCGGCATCATTCTCGCGCGCTTTGGCAATACCCTGGCGCTGCTGGGCGGCGTGCTGCTGGTGGTGGTGCCGCTGGCGTTGAGCATCGGCGTGAGCCTGGCGCTGCGGCGTGACAGTCGCCTGGACCGCTGGGCGCTGTCGGCGCTGATCTTTCTCAAGGCCACCCCGGGTTTTCTGCTGGCCATCGGGCTGGTGCTGCTGTTTTCCATGCCGCAGTTCAGCCTGCTGCCGGCGGTGTCGATCCTCGACCCGGACAAGCACCTGTGGCAGCAGCTGGAGTTTCTGCTGCTGCCGATACTGGCCCTGAGCCTGTCGTCGCTGCCGTACCTGGCGCGGCTGGTACGCGCCTCGATGATCGAGGCGCTGGAATCCGACTACGTGAGTGCGGCGCGCCTGCGCGGGGTGCCCGAATGGCGCATCGTGTGGCGCCACACCTTGCCCAACGCGCTGGTGCCGGCAGTGCAGGGCGTGGCCCTGACCTTGCGCACCCTGATCGGCGGCGCGCTGCTGGCCGAGGTGATCTTCAGCTACCCCGGCATCGGCACCCAGCTCAACACCGCGATCCAGATGCGCGACCTGCCGCTGATCCAGGGCGTGGTGCTGGTGATCACCCTGGGCGTGGTGGCGATCAACCTGCTGGCCGATCTGCTCACCGTGCTGCTGACCCCCAGGCTGCGCACCGCGCGGCGGGTCACGCTGATCCAGCGCAACCGTCGCGGCATCCAGAGCTGGTGGCGCCGCCCGGCAGCCAAGGCCCCTTGAGAGGAAGAGAGCATGTTCAGTGCAAGTGTCTGGCGTGAGCCGCAAATTCGTCGGGGTGGGCTGGTGACCCTGGCCATCGTGCTGCTGGCGCTGCTGGGCCCGTGGCTGGCGCCGCATGCGCCTACCGACATGGTTGGCGGGGTGTACGGGCCGCCCAGCGGCGAGGCGCCGTTGGGGCATGATTTTCTGGGCCACGACGTGGTGTCGCGGTTGCTCGGTGGCGGTGTGTCGATCCTGTGGATGTCGCTGGCGGCCGCTGCCATTGCGCTGGTGCTGGGCACGGCGCTGGGGCTGCTGGCCGGGTTGTCGCGCCAGCGCCTGGACCAGGCCATCACCTGGCTGGCAGATGTGTGGCTGGCGTTTCCGGACCTGATCCTGGTGCTGCTGATCGTGTCGATGCTGGGGCGCGCGCCGTGGCTGATCGTGATGACCGTGGCAATTGCCTTTACCCCCGGCGTGATCCGCCTGGCGCGCGGCAGTGCGGTGGCGGTGGCCAGCCAGGAGTTCGTGGAGGCGGCGCAGATGATGGGCTTTTCGCGCACGCGGATTCTGCTGCGCGAGATCCTGCCCAACGTGCTCACGCCGCTGCTGGTGCACTTTGGCAACATGCTGACCTGGGGCGTGGGCATGTTGTCGGGCCTGAGCTTTCTGGGTTACGGCGTGGCGCCGCCGGCGGCGGACTGGGGGCTGATGATCAACGAGAACCAGGCCGGGCTGCTGGTGCAGCCGTGGGCGGTGCTGGCACCGGCGCTGCTGATCGGGGTGTTCGCCTACGGCACCAATATTCTGGCCGAGGGCATTGCCCGGCACAGTGCGGGAGAACGCAAATGAATGCGCATGCCTTGATGGCCTCTTCGCCGGCAACGCCGGCAACGCCGGCGCCTACAGGTTTTGCACCGTCTGTAGGAGCCGGCGTTGCCGGCGAAGCGTTGCGGGTCGAGAACCTGCGGGTCGAACTCGCCAGCGGCGCCGATATCATCGACCACATCCACTTCAGCCTGGCCCCCGGTGAAATCCTCGGCCTTGTCGGCGAGTCCGGCTCGGGCAAGACCACCCTGGCCACCGCGCTGCTGGCCCATGCCCGGCGCGGTGCGCAGATTGCCGGCGGGCGCATCGACATTGCCGGCGCCTCGCTGCTCGAGCTCAAGGGCGATGCCCTGCGCCGTGCCCGCGGCGGGCTGATCGGCTATGTTGCGCAAGACCCGGCCATGGCCCTCAACCCGGCGCTGCGCATCGGCAACCTGCTGCGCGAAACCCTGCTGGCCCACGAGCCGCAGCTTGCCCGCGCAGCCCAGGCCGACCGGCTGCAGCAGACCCTGGTGGACGTCGGCCTGCCCGGCGATCGCGAGTTTCTCAGGCGCTTCCCCCATCAACTGTCCGGCGGCCAGCAGCAACGGGTGATGCTGGCCCTGGCCTTCGTGCTGCGCCCGCGCCTGATCGTGCTCGACGAACCCACCACCGCCCTCGACGTCGGCACCCAGGCGCACATCCTGCAAACCCTGCGCAGGCTGTGCAAGGAGCAGGGGGTGGCGGCGGTGTACGTGTCCCACGACCTGGCCGTGATCAAGGACCTGGTCGACCGCGTGATGGTGATGTACGCCGGGCGCATCGTCGAGGTGGCGCAGCGCGAACGCCTGTTCGCGCGGCCCGCGCACCCGTACACCCTGGGCCTGCTGGCGGCGATTCCGGACGTGGCCCGCCAGCGCCCGTTGCAGGCGATTGCCGGCCATGCCCCGGCGCCCGGTCAGCGCCCGCAAGGCTGCGCCTTCGCCCCGCGGTGCGCGCGCCGCAGCGCTGCCTGCACCTCGCTGGAGCCGTCGCTGAATGCGCTGGACAGCGCGCAGCAGGTCGCCTGCCTGCACCCGCAACTGACCGCCGTGGCCGCGCCGGCGGTGGTGCCGGCAACGGTGCTCAGCTGCGCTGACACGCCGCTGCTGAGCCTGCGCGACCTCAACCTGAGCTACGACCGCCAGGTGCTGTTCGACCTGTCGCTGGACCTGTACAAGGGCGAATGCCTGGCGGTGGTGGGCGAGTCGGGCTCGGGCAAGACCAGCCTGGCGCGCACCCTGGCGGGGCTGGGCGATACCGCCCAGGCCGAGCTGACCTTCGACGGGCAGCCGCTGAGCCTGCTGGCGCGCCAGCGGCCCGCGGCCACGCGCCACCGTATCCAGTACATCTTCCAGAACCCGTACCGCGCCCTGAACCCGCGCCAGACCGTGGCGCAGTGCCTGCAAGCGCCCCTGGAGCACTTCTTCGGCCTCAAGGGCGCGGCCTGCCGGGTGCGTATCGACGCGGCTCTGGCACGGGTCGCGCTGCCCCCGGATGCGGCGCACAAATACCCGCATCATCTGTCGGGCGGCGAGCGCCAGCGCGTGGCGATTGCCCGCGCGCTGGTGTGCGAGCCTTCGGTGCTGATCTGCGACGAGGTGACCTCGGCCCTGGACGTGTCGGTGCAGGCGGCGATCCTGGCGCTGCTCAAGCAGTTGCAGGGCGAGGGCATGACCCTGCTGTTCGTCACCCACGACCTGGGCGTGGTGCGCGCCATCGCCGACCGCGTGGTGGTGGTCAGGGAAGGGCGGATTGTCGAGCAGGGGCCGGCGCAGGATGTACTGGACCACCCCCAGGCTGCGTACACCCAGGGGCTGCTGGCGCACTCGCCACGGCTGGGCTGAGCGGGCGGCCGGCGTGCATCAGCGCATGCACCAGCAGGCCGGTCAGCAACCCCCAGAACGCGCCGCCGATACCCAGCAGGGTGACATTGGCGGCTGTGGCCAGAAAGGTGATCAGCGCGGTCTCGCGGGTACGCGCATCGCCCATCGCGCTGGCCAGGCTGCCACCGATGGCGCCCAGCAGGGCCAGCCCGGCGAGGGTGGTGACGAAGGTGCGCGGCAGCACCATGAACAGGCTGGCCAGGGTCACGCCGAAAACCCCCACGGTGACATAGAACACCCCGCAGGCGATGCCGGCGAGGTAGCGCCTGGCCGGGTCTGGGTGCGCGTCCTTGCCGGTGCAGATGGCCGCGGTGATGGCGGCCACGTTGAACGCATGGGCGCCAAACGGCGCCATCAGCAGCGACCCCAGCCCGGTGACCGTGATGATCGGGTTGGCGCTGGTGGTGTAGCCGTCGTTGCGCAGCACCAGCATGCCCGGCATGTACTGCCCGGTGAGGGTGATGACGAACAGCGGCAGCGCCACGCCGAACAGCGCGCCAAGGCTGAACTGCGGGGTTTCGAACACCGGCAGCGCCATGCTCAGGTGCACGCCGTGCAGGTCCAGGCGCTGCTGGGCCAGCAGCATGGCCAGGCCCGCCACCAGCACCCCGACCACGGCAAAGCGCGAGGTGAAGCGGCGCAGCACGGCGTAGGTGAGCACCAGCACGATCACCAGCAGCGGGTCGGCGCTGGCCCCGCCGAAGGCGTTGACCCCGAACTGCAGCAGGATGCCTGCCAGCAGCCCGGCGGCGATGCCGGCCGGTATCCAGCGCACCAGCCGCTCGAACACCCCCGACAGCCCCAGCAGGATGAAGCCGATGGCGCACAGTACGTAGGCGCCGATCACCTCGCCATAGGGTGTGAACGGCATGACCGTGGCCAGGAACGCCACGCCCGGGGTGGACCAGGCGGTGATGATCGGCGCGCGGTAGCGCCAGCTCAGCCAGGCTCCGGTCAGGCCCACGCCGATGCTCACCGACCACACCCACGAGGCGGTTTGCGCGGCGGTCAGGTTGCCCAGTTGCGCGGCCTGGAACACCAGCACGAAGGTGCCGCCATAGTTGACCATGACGCTGATCAGGGCGGCCAGGGTGGGTGAGACGAGGTCACGCGGGTGCAGGTGCGAAGCGGTTCGGTTCATGGGCAGGTCCTTGCGGGATGGGCTGGGGTGCCGAGCGTATCCGCGCCAGGGGTGGCCCGATCAGTCCACCTCGCTGGCCTGCGCCAGACCGCTGCGCACGCCGGGGCGCAGGGCCTTGGCCAGGCGTGCCACGGCACTGCCGATCTGGTGCGGGGTGAGCGCTGCGAAGCCCAGCAGCCAGCCGCCCTGTGCCGGCGGCGTGGCGTACAGGCGGCTGAGGCCGGGCAGGTGGATGCCCGCCCGCGCGGCCTGGCGGATCGTCTCGGCCTCGCTCCAGCCATGCTCCAGGCGGCACAGCATCTGCAGGCCGCCCGGTGGCAGCTGCGCGCTGGCGATGCCGCCCAGGTGCTGGTGCAGGGCCTGGGCCATGGCCTCGCGGCGCACGGCATACAGCGTGCGCATGGCGCGAATGTGCGCGGCGAAATGGCCGTCTTCGATAAACCGCGCCAGGGTCAACTGGGCCAGTTGCGGGGTGTGCCCGTCGAGCATGCTGCGCGCGTGGCTCATGGGCGCGACCAGGGCCGGCGGCAGCACCATGAAACCCATGCGCAGGCCGGGGTACAGCGACTTGGCGAAGGTGCCCAGGTAGATCGTGCGCTGCGCGTTGTCCAGGCCCTGCACGCAGGCGGTGGGCAGGCCGTCGTAGTGGAACTGGCTGTCGTAGTCGTCCTCGATGATCCAGCCGTTGCGCTCGGCGGCCCAGGCAATCAGGTCCAGGCGCCGTTCCAGGGCCAGGGTGACGCCGGTGGGGTACTGGTGCGACGGGGTGACGTAGACGGTGTTGGCGCCGCTGCGGTCGGCACGCAGCAGGTCGGTGCGCAGGCCGTGCTCATCCACGGCCACGGGCACCACCTGCAGTTGGGCCATCTCGAAGGCCTTGCGCGCGCCAAAGTAACCCGGGTCTTCGAGCAGGATCGGCCCGCCGGGGTCGGCCAGCACCTGCGCGCACAGGTACAGCGCCTGGCGCGCGCTGCTCAGCACCAGCACCTGGTCGGCGTGCACCCTGGCGCCGCGTTCCAGGTTCAGGTAGCGGGCGATGGCCTGGCGCAGCGGCGCGGCACCCAGCGGGTCGCCATGCAGCAGCACCTGGGCGCGGTAGTCCTTCTGGGCCTGGCGTTGCAGGCGGTCCCAGGTGTCGAGGGGGAAGTTGCGCGTCTCGGGCAGGCCGGTGGCGAAGGCCTTGACCTGCTGCTGGTCGCTGACCCCGCCGCTGGCCAGGATCGCCGCGCCACGGGCGCTGAGGCCGACGGTGGCAGGCGCGTGCTGCGGCGCGCCGGTGCGCGGGGGGCGTGCACCCAGCAGACGCGGCCCCAGGTGCTCGGCCACATAGCTGCCCGAGCCTGGGCGGCGGCAGATGCAGCCCTCCAACTGCAGTTGCACATAGGCCATCTCCACGGTGTCGCGAGACAGTCCCAGGGAACTGGCCAGGGTGCGGGTGGCGGGCAGGCGGCAACCCGGCGGCAGTTCGCCGGCAAGAATGAGTTCGCGCAGGGCGCGCTGTACCCGCACGCGCAGCTCCAGCGGGGCCAGCTCGGCGGCGGCCAGGCGGATCTTCAGGGTGTCGAGTTGAAAACTGTGGGCCATGACGTCTGTGCAGTGAAGAAGGGCAGGCCGGCATGCTGACCTGCCAGGGCCCGGCTGTCCATGCCTGCCCTTGAACGGGGGAAGGTTACAGCGCGATCTGGTAGAGGATCGTGCCGGGGTTGACGGCCACACGGTTGTACAGCTGCTGGGCGCGATGGTTGGTCTGGTGGGTGTGCCAGTACAGGCGTGTGCACTGCTGCTGGTCGGCGGCGGCCTTGACCCAGGCGATCAGGTGCTCGCCGGTACCCTGGCCGCGCATCTGCGGGGCGACGTAGAGGTCTTCGAGGTAGCAGTAGTGGGTGGTCGACCAGGTAGAGCGGTGGATGACCCAGGTGACCATGCCGACCAGCTCGCCGTCGTACTCGGCCACTGCGGCGAACACGGGCTCGTCGGGGTCCAGAAAGCGCTTGAAGGTGGTGGCGTTGACGGCTTCGCCCAGGTCGACCTGGTAGAAGTCCTGATAGGCCAGCCAGAGCGGCAGCCAGGCCTCGAAGTCGGTGGGCTGGATGGGGCGGATGGCGAGTGATGCGGTACTGCTGGTCATCGCTGATGGTCCTCGTTGATGGCAAGGCTGCATGCCTCGCGACCTGCCCAAGCATAGGGGCAGGGCGCGGGCATCAACCGACCACTTGGAGGGCGGCGGGCAGTCCGCGTGCCTCAGGCCGCCAACACGCCGGCCAGCGCGACCAGCCGCTGTTCGACCGTGTCGCGGGGGCAGTGGCTCTGCAGGTAGCCGGCCTCGACGACAAAGTCGAAGTCCTGCTGCAGGGCATGGGCCAGGGCGTCGCGCCCGAGCAGTTCATCGACATCGATCTGCAGCAGGAAGCCATGCGGCGTGGAGGTGACATAGAGATGGGTGTGCACCTGCGGGCTGTGCCTGTGCAGCAGGTAGAAGTAGGGTTCGTCGGCACTGCCGGAAACCGGCACGTAGCCTTCGACCGACAGCGGTGCCAGTTGCGCCAGCCGCTGCGGGGTTTGCAGCTGTTGATGCAGGGCGAAGCTGAACAGCTCGGCATGGCTGCCACTCATGCGTTCCCTGGCCAGCAGGTACACCTGGTCGCGTTCGAAGCGCAGTTGGCGCAACGCGCAGTACCCGAGGGCCGAGGGGGTCTGGATCAGCACCTGGCGCCACGGCTCCCGCACCCGGGCCTGGTCGATGATGCGTTGCAACTGGGCCGGCAGCGGGCGGGTTTCGTCCAGTCGGTTCCAGAGGCAGAACAGCGTCACGCGCATGCCGTCTTCATTGGCCAGCAGGCGTTTCCAGGTGCCAGGGCCCGTGAGACCGTCGCCAAGGAACGAATGGTTGTAGCCGCGTTTGAGCAGGTAATCACCCTCGCTCAACAGCGCGCGCTCCCAGAGGAAGTCGTCGATTGCGCGTAGGCCGTGGTCGTCGAACATCTGCTCGGCCAGCGCAAGGCTGCTGGCAAAGTGTTCCTGCCAGGTGGCATGCGCGTGGCTTTGCAGCGCCCAGGCGGCGCTGCTGTGGTCGAGCAGAAAATCGATCTGGCCCTGGAAGTAGCCGTGCTGCTCGGCGTGTTCGAGCAGCGGCCGCCATTGGCCGTCGGCGACGATCAGTTTCGCCTTGGTGATTTCCTCGCGCACCTGGGTACCGCGAAAGCCGCTGACGGGCCTGTCGACGCTGGCAAAGTGCGCGAGGATGTCCAGCGCCTGCTCCAGCATTTCGCCGAGCCCGCTGACGCTGCGCTTTACATCGTCCGGCCCGTCGTAGCTGGCATTGACCGACAGGTTGACCACCAGCCGCATCCACTCGCCGAACGCCTGCGGTTGGCTGTTGCCATGGCGGCGCAGGAACATCGCATAGCCGCAGAACTGCACCAGGCGGGTGTAGTTCAGTGGCTGGTCGCTGATGGCGTGGTTGAAGAAGGCGACCTCGTCGAAGTAGTGCGCCGTGGGCAACTGGGTGGCGAAACTGTCGGGCCCCTCGCTCCAGGCTTCGAGCAGCAGCATCAGGGTTTCGGAAAACGCATCATCGAGCCAGCCGTTGTCCTCGTACACCTGGTAGCTCAGGCGCTGCTGGCGGTTGCGCAGCTTGAGCAGGTCGGCTTCGTAGCTCGGCGCATCGACGGCGCGGGTGGCCGCGGCGACCATCTGCAACAGGTTCATCACCGCCTGGTCGAACAGGCGCATGGTCGCGGGGGCCGAGGCGTCATTGCGGGCGTTGCTGAAGTTCCAGAAAAAATCCGCCCAGCGCGTGTCCATGCGCCAGGCGAAGAAGGTCGCGGTGCTGACCGGCTTGCCGTGCATCTGCCGGGGGTGACCGTCGAACTGGGTGTGCAGGTGCCGTTCATAGCGCGCCTTGAACGTCTCGAAGGCGGTCAGCGGCATGCCGCGGGCGTTCATCTTGATGTACAGGTCGTCGGCCAGGCCGAAGTCGTCCAGGTCGAGGATCTGGAAGCTGATCACCGGCTGCTGCACATCGATCAGGCGGGCAAAACGGGCGGTGGCGGCGTTGTGAAAGCGCTCGTGCATGGCCTGCAGCATGGTCAGGCATGACTGGATGGTGGGGTCCAGGCGCCAGTGGCGAAAGTACCAGGGCTGGTCGGTGAGGTGCTCGATCAGCGAGTCGTCGGCACCCAGCGCGGGCGAGGGCGCATGCTGGCTGAGGGCGTCGAAGAACTCGCTGCTGCTGGGCCTGACGCTGTAGGCGAATCGGGCGCTGCCGTTGGCGTTGCAGAACAGCTGGGCGAAGGCTGCCAGCTCACCGTCGCGTTGCGCCAGGTACCAGTGCAGCAGAAACAGCGTGGTCAGGCGCTGCTGGCCGTCGAGCGGGACGAACTGGCGCTGGGGGTTCAGCGTGCCGTAGACGAAGTCCAGGTTCAGCGGCAGGCTCGGGTCGTCGGGCGGCAGTGCCAGGGCGCGGGCCAGGGCACCGAGGAATTCGCTGCGCACCTCTTCGGTATCGGCCCTGCCCTGGGCGTAGTCGCGCTGGATCAGCGGGATGCGGGTGCCGGCGTAGCGCTCGAACAGCTGGCCGAAGATGATCTGGCTGTTGGCGCTCATGCGTGCTGCTCCTGCGGGTCGGCGAAGAAGGCTATCAGGGTGTGCAAGAGCGCAAGCGCGTAGCCCTTGCGGTCCTGTTCGCCCCAGAACAGCAGGTGCTTGACGTCAGGGCTGTAGCATTTGAGGAACAGGTTGCGCGTGCACAGCGGCACGAACACGCCGCCCTGGTCCAGGGCCAGCAGGCGCTCGCGCTTGACCGCGAAGATCGCGTTCTTGTAGCTGCGGTTGGTCTTCTGGTCGAGCAGCGTGAGGTTGCCGATGCTGTCGTCGACCTCCTGGTTTTCGCCGAACGCCTCCAGCACTGCCTGGTGGAGCGCGTTGAAAGCCTCATCGTCTGCACCCTTGGGGTCGCCAATGAATGCCTCCAGGGCCTCGCGCAGAGGCCGGGTTTCGGTCTTGTCCGGCAGGTGCGGCAGGCAGCGCTGCAGCCATTGCTGTTTTTCCTCGGCGCCGTTGAAGCGGTGGGCGGTGACCGAGCGCACATGTTCGATGTCCCAGCGCTCCTTCTTGAAGCTGTCGAACTGGAAGCGCACGTTCGATTGCGGGTTCTGCAGCAGGCTGGCGAGGTTGAACAGCAGCAGGGTCGCGCGAATGGCCGATCTGTCCCGCTGTGAGTAGTCCAGGCCGGCGAGGAAGGGCGAGAGCGCATCGGTAATGGCGTCGCGGGTAGCCGGCTGGGGCAGGGGCGAGCCGGTCAGTTGCATGAACACGCGCTGGCGCAGGCGCTGTTCGAACTGGCTCTTGGGCAGGCCTTGCGACAGGGCAAACAGCTCGGCCACGGCGACACCCTGTTGCACCAGAAAACCGATGATGTGGTAGAGCCGGCGGTCCTCGAACCATTCCTCCAGCAGCATGCAGGTGTTCTTGACCTGCTGCCATAGCGGTTGCGCCGAGGCGTCGGGGGCAGCCAGCTGGCGACTGTAGTGATGGAACACGGAGTAGCGCTGTCGGGCTGGCGCGCTTGCGCCTTCCAGCCGGGCTACCAGCTGGAACAGGAAGCCGATGCGGTTCTGCCCGGTGCTTGGCTGCTCGTTCAGGAAGTACCAGAGCGCGTCGTTCTGCAGGGCCTTTTCGAGTTGATCCCATTCGTGGGCGATGCGCAGTTGCTGGGGCGTTTCGCCCGAGGCGTCGTCGGCGTTGCGCTTGAGAAACAGCGCACGGATCAGCTCGTCGTCGGTCAGGGGGATCTTGCCGATGTTCAGGCGCGTGAAGGCGTCCACCGGGTTCTCGCTGGCGGCCAGCTCGTACCAGATGACCTTGGTGCGGTTGAGCAGGGTGGACTTGAAGTCGTCGACTTCGTTGTCGTGCTGATCGAACCAGTGCTCGATGCTGTGCATGGCCTGGTACAGGTGGAAGAAATCGACATTGCCGCGGGCCTGCTCGGCCGAAGGCTCAAGCAGAAAATCCGGCAGGTGCGGGCGGGTTTCGTAGCTGAGTTCGAACACCGGTGCGCGGTGTCTTTCGGTGAGCCGCTGGTTGAAGAAACGCAGAATCAGCAGCAGCGTGGTGAGGCGCTGCTGGCCGTCGACCACTTCATACTGGCCATTGTCGCGGGCCTTTAGCACCAGCGGCTGCAGGCAGTAGAAGTCGTCGTTCTGCGGGTTCTTGCGGTAGGCGAACTCGAGGACGTCTTCCAGCAGTTGTTGCACCTGCTCGGGTTTCCAGCGGTAGCCGCGCTGGTAGGCGGGGATCCAGAAGCGATTGACCGGGCTTTGCCTGTCCTCCCTGATCAGCTGGTGGACGGGCTTGGGCCGAAAATCGGGTGAGGTCATTGCAATGGTCCTTATTGCCGAGGGTGCGCAACAGCCGAGCGATGGCAGAGTGCCTTGGTGGGGCGAGGTTGGCAACGGAGTGGGCAGAAAAACCGCGTGGGCAGGTTTTGCTGGCGCTGCGCACCAGATCGCGGGGCAAGCCCGCTCCCACGGCCTGGCGGCCAGAAACAGATCATTGAGCCATGCATAATCCGCTTCTGCCCGCAGGGCGTGGGAGCGGGCTTGACCCGCGAATCGAGCGCGAAGCGGTCGCAAGGCCTACATGCACAATGCAGGCTTTTACTGCGAGGCCACCGCGCCAATCGCCAGGGAAGTGCCCCTCACTCACCCCCCCATCATCAGGTCCAGATTCTGCACCGCCGCCCCCGCCGCGCCCTTGCCCAGGTTGTCGAACACCGCCGCCAACAGCACCTGCTCGCCATTCTCGAACACCATCAGGCGCAGGTCGTCGGTGCCGTTCATCACCTGCGGGTCCAGGTACGTCAGCGCCTTGGCCTGCTGCAACGAAAGCACCTCGACGTGCTGCAATTGCGCATAGTGCTCGGCCAGGCACGCATGCAAGCGCTCCCCGGTAACACCCGGCGCCAGCAGCCGCAGTTGCACCGGGATGGTCAGCACGATGCCCTGGCGGAACGCACCATAGGCCGGCATGAACATCGGCCGCTGGCCCAGCCCGCTGTACTGCTGGATCTCCGGCACGTGCTTGTGCGCAAGCCCCAGCCCATACGCCTGGTATGCCGGCGCCCCGGCCGCATCCGGCCCCTCGTACAGCTCGACACCGGCACGCCCGGTGCCCGAGTAGCCCGACACGGCATGCAGGCTGGCAGGGTAGTCCTGCGGCAACAGGCCGGCATCGATCAACGGCTTGAGCAGGCCGATGGCCCCGGTCGGGTAGCACCCGGGGTTGCTCACCCGCTTGGCTGATGCAATGCGCTCGGCCTGCTGCGGGCTCATCTGGGCGAAACCATAGACCCACTCCGGGTGGGTACGGTGCGCGGAACTGGCGTCGATCACCCGCACCGCCGGGTTGCGGATGCTGGCCACCGCCTCGCGCGCGGCATCGTCGGGCAGGCACAGCATGGCGATGTCGCAGGCGTTGATCGCCTCGGCGCGGTGCTGCGGGCTCTTTCTGTGTTCGGCGGGCAGGGTCAGCAACTGCAGGTCGGTTCGGCCCTGCAGGCGCTGGTGGATCTGCAACCCGGTGGTGCCCTGGTCGCCATCGATGAATACAACGGGTGTGGCCATGAGTGTGCTCGCACGTGAAAAAGGTCAGGGCTTATCTTCGATGCCCGGTTAAGATAGGAAAAGTTGAATTTGGCAAAGGTCAGGTTCAGTTTTACTGAAGAGGCAACACCCATGCGTGAAATCAGCCTGGACCGTTTGCGTACCCTGGTGGCGATTGCCGACCTGGGGTCGTTCGCCGAAGCCGCGCGGGTGCTCAACCTGGCGCCGCCCACGGTCAGCCTGCATGTCGCCGAGCTTGAAGCGCGGGTGGGCGGCACCCTGCTTTCGCGCACCCGCGGCAACGTGCAGCCCACGGCCATCGGCGAAACCCTGGTGGAGCGCGCCCGCCGCCTGCTGGCCGACGCGCAGCAGGCACTGGACGACGTGCAGCGCCAGGTGCTGGGCCTGGCCGGGCGCGTGCGATTGGGGGCGTCCACCGGGGCGATTGCGCAACTGATGCCCCAGGCGCTGGAAACCCTGGGCCATGCACACCCCGGCATCGATGTGCAGGTGGCGGTGCTGACCTCGCGCGAAACACTCAACAAGCTCGCCGAGGGCTCGCTGGACATCGGCCTGGTGGCCCTGCCGCAAAGCCCGGTGAAGGGGCTGAGCATCGAGCCCTGGCGGCGCGACCCGGTCATGGCGTACCTGCCGGCACGCTGGGACTGTCCGGCGCAGGTCACGCCCGAGTGGCTGGCGACCCAGCCGCTGATTCTCAACGACAGCAGCACCGGGCTGTCACGCCTGACCTCGGAGTGGTTCAACGCGGCCGGCCAGCAGCCGGCGCCGCGCATCCAGCTCAACTACAACGATGCGATCAAGAGCCTGGTGGCTGCCGGCTACGGCGCCACCCTGCTGCCCAACGAAGGCTCCACGCCGCTGGCCGATGCGCGCATCGTGATGCGCCCGTTGCAGCCGCTGCTGTGGCGCCAGCTGGGCATCGCGCACCGCAGCGGCGAGGTGGAGCGTGCCACCGGCCATGTGCTGCAGGTGCTGTGGGGCTTGAGCGCGGGGTAGGGCGGGGCCGCGCAGACCTGTAGAATCCCCGCCAGGACCGCAAGGTCACCCTGTTTCCGGAGCCAGACGCCGCATGCCTGTCATCACCCTGCTGCAAACACCCCCCGACGAACCGATCAAGGGCCAGATCCTGCAGATGGTGGTCGACTACCTGACCGACATCAGCAGCGTGGCCCTGCCGCCGAGCAACCCGCTGTACAGCCTCTACCAGTACGGCATCGGCTATGAGGTGCACCTGTACCTGGAGGCCCTGAGTGGCGCGCGCGGCATCCCGGTGGAACTGCTGGTGGCCACCGACGAGCAGGACCCCTCGCGGCTGCTGGGGTTCGTGCTGTACCTGCCGGTGCAGGACGACCCCCAGGCCTGTGCGGTGGCGTACATGGCGGTACTGGCCGGGCACCGGCGCCAGGGCATCGCCCGGGCCCTGCTGGGGCAGGTGCGCGAGCGCTACCCGCACGTGGAGCTGGCCTGCGCCGTGGGCAAGGTGGCGTATTTCGAGGCGATGGGCTTTCAGGTGCTGGGGGCACGCGGGCCGCAGGTGTTGATGAACACCCGCGATTACGCCACCGAGGGGCTGCTGGCGGTGCTCGACGTGGCGCCGATCTACCGCACCCTTGAGGTCCAGCAGATTCACGCCTACCTGCTCAAGCAGCACGGCAAGCGGGCCATGGTGGACGCCGAAAAGCAGCGCGACCGTCATCTGGATCAACTCACCCGCCAGGCCAGGGCATTCGTGCAGCAGCGCCTTGGCGACACGGGCGCGCAAGCCGCTGCCAGCCTGCGGCTGGTGTGAGGGTAGGGGCGTCAACCGGTGGATTTGTGCGCAGGGCAAGGAACGCCGGCCGGCACTGCGCATCCAAGCTCGATAGCGGCGCACAGGCAGGTATTGATAATGCGTCGCATCCCGTGGTGCTACGAAAGCAACACAAAATCCCGCATCATGGGCGCAGTTTGTTCAAGGGAGAGTTACATGCACGACTTATCATCCAGGCTGCGTCTGGGCGCGTTGGCGCTGGGCATGCTTGTCACCACGCTGGCGGTGGCGAGCGACGAGACGCAACTGGTCGAGTCGATCAATGGATATCGCAGCCAGTCGCAACGTTGTGCCGAGCAGGTGTCGCTGGAGCTGCCGCCGCTGGCCAGCGACCCGCGCCTGGTGCTCCCGGCCAACGGTGTCGGTGACTTGCAACAGGCGCTGGTGAAGGCCTCGTACCCGATGGTCAGCGTGCAGGCCATCAGCCTGTCGGGGCCGCGCGATGCAGCGGCAGCGATGAAGGCGATTCAGGAGAGCTTCTGCAAGGTGGTGCTCGACCCGCAGTTCGTCGATGTGGGCGTGAGCCGCGAAGGGCGTGACTGGCGCATCGTGCTGGCGCGCCCACTGCTCAGTGCCAAGCTGGCGGAGTCGCAGGTGGAGGGGCAGAAGCTGCTCGACGCGATCAACAGTGCGCGGGCCCAGCCGCGCCAGTGCGGCGCCCAGGCCTATGCGGCCAGCGCGCCGCTGGCCTGGAATACCACCCTGGCAGAGGCCTCACAGGGCCATACGCGGGCCATGGCCAACGGCAATTTCTTCGACCACCGCGACCGTGACGGGCGCATGCCGGGCGACCGCGCCGAGTTGCAGGGCTACAGCTATCAGCTGATCGGGGAAAACATTGCCGCCGGGCAGGACAACGTGCGCAAGGTGGTCGATGGCTGGCTGGCCAGTGCCGGGCATTGCGCCAACCTGATGAACCCGCAGTTCAAGGAGCTGGGCGCGGCTTATGCGGTGGACCCCAAGAGCGATGCGGGGATCTACTGGACGGCGATGTTCGGGACGAAGTGACAGCATCGCGGGTCAAGCCCGCTCCCACAAGGCACACCGCCATCCTTGTGGGAGCGGGCTTGACCCGCGAGAGGCCGGCGCCGACCTACACCAGTACCTTGGTCATGGGCACACACGCCAGGTCGATGCCCCGGGGTGAGTGATAGAGCGCTGTCGCTTCGCCCACATAACCACACTGTCGATAGAAGGCTGCTGCGTTCAGCGTGGCGTCCAGGTTCACCTGCGCCAGCCCCAGGTTGCGCGCCAGCGCTTCAAGAAACGCCAGCATCTGTTTGCCCAGGCCTTGCTGCATGTACCCCGGCAACACGAAGATCGCCCCGATTTCACGGGCATTCACATCCAGCATGCCGGTTGCCACCGGCTCACCTTCGATGCACCCCATGTAGAAGTGACTGGCCATGAGGCTGGCGTAGCCATCCTCGGCCGTGCCCGCCGTCCAGGCCAGCATCTGTTCTGCCGGGTAGGCCCCGATGCAGTGATGACGGACTGCCTCCCGACGTATGTCGTAGGCCACTTGGGCATCGGCGCTGGTAGCGGGTCTGATGGTGAGCATTTCACAGTCCATTGGTTCAGGAGGAGGTTGCGGTGGCACTGGCAGTATCGCTGCGGTGGCAGTTCAGGCACCAGACCACGCCACCGACCAGCAGCGCAATAGCAACCAGCTCCAGCGCACCGGGCAGCCGCTGTTCCCACAAAAAGCCGAACAGCAGCGCTGCCAGGGTTTCCACCACCAGCACCTGGCCGCTGAGCGCCAGCGGCAGCAGCCGGCTGGCCTGGTTCCAGAAGGCGCCGCCGACCACCGACGATAGCAGCGCCACGCCCGCGGCCACCAGCACGAAGTGAACCCAGGTTGCCGCGCCATGGGCCGCCACTTCAGGGCCCAGCACCGGAATCGCCAGCACCAGCGCCTGTGCGCCGGTCATCAGGCCCGTGAGCAAGGCCCAGTCGTGGGAGGACACGCCGCCGACCAGGGCCAGCCGACGGGCATTGGCCACCGCGTACCAGCTCCAGCTCACCAGCGCGCCCACGGCGCACAGCAGGCCGGCTATCACCTGGCCGCTGCTGGTGCGGGTGTCGGCGCCGCTGTGCAACGCATCGAGGCTGATCAGGGCCACGCCGGCCATCGCCAGCGTCAGCGAGGGGATCAGCCGCCGCACAGGCACCGCGTTGGCGTCATGGCGCCCCGCCAGGGTCACCAGCACCGGGATCAGACCGACGATCAACGAGGTGGTGGCGATGCCGACCAGTTGCACGCCGCTGCCCACCAGCGAGTAGTACACCAGGTTGCCCACCAGGCTCAGCCAGAACAGCGAGACCCAGTCGGCACGGGTGAGCTGCGCGCATACCCGGTGCAGGCGCGGCATCAGCAGCACCAGCGAAAACAGCCCGTAACACAGGAACCGCAGTACCGCGAACTGCACCCCGCTTAACCCTGGGGTGAGTTCGGGGCCCAGGAAGATCACGCCCCAGCACACCCCGGCCGCCACGCCGTAGCCAAGCCCCTTTACCAACGAACGATCAGCGAACATCGCACCACCCCTGCCGTGAAAGGTGCCCAGCATGCGGGTTTTGCCAGTGGTGGTATTGGCGCCGACTGCGGGGTTTTTTACCCAGGCTGTTGCTGGCGCCTGCGGTAGGCGGCGGGGGTGATGCCGCCCACCCGCTGCATGGCGCGGGTGAGGGCGGCCTGGTCGCTGAAGCCGCTGCGCAGGGCGATCTCGGCAATCGCCAGGTGGCTGTCGCCCAGCCAGCGCTGCGCCTGCTCGATCCTTACGCGGGTCAGCCAGCCCTGCGGGGTGCAGTCATGCAGCTCGCGAAAGCGCTGATGCAGCTGGCTGAGGCTCATGCCCGCGACATGGGCCATGCGCTCGTTGCTCCAGGCGGCGGCTGGTCGGGCGTGTACCTGGGCAATCAGGCGGTTGAGGCCGGGGTTCGGCTGCACCGGCAGGGCGGCCAGCGACGCCAGCAGCAAGGGCGCCAGGTGCGTTGCAGTGGCCGCCAGCTGGTCACGGCCGATGAGCTCGGCATATTCGATCAGGCGCCGGGTAGCGGGCGGGATGGTGACATAGGTGCGTTGCGCCAGCGCCGTGAACGGCTGGCCGTGCAGTGCATCGGGGGCACAGTCGAGCACCAGGAAGCGACTGCCGGGCTGCGCCAGCTGCGCGTGCTGCGAACCGGGTCGCACCAGCGCCGCCAGGGCATTGTCGATGCTGCCGCCACGGCCATCCACGTCGATTTCCATGCGCCCGCAGATGGGCAGCACCAGTTGCGTGAAGTCATGCTGGTGATGAGCGCTTTCAGCCTGATAGCTGCGAATATCGAGGTTCAAGACCAATGGTGCACTCCTGGCGTCAGACGTCGGCATGGCCGCCGTGCGCACAGGCTATCCTCGACCCTCTGAACATTCAATCGCACGTGCGCGCCCCAGCCGACAGCCGGCTGTTCGAGATGATCGCACAGTGCCACAATGCGGCTTACCAGCGCTTCACCATAGCGGGCATAGCCAATGGATCATCCCTTTTCGCACCCTGATGCCACTGTGGCGCAACTGGCCCGTACCGACCGTTTGCAGTTGCTGTTCCGTCAGTCGCTGACCGCGGTGTACGGCAGCTTTCTTGGCGCAGTGATGCTGTGCTGGCTGTGCTGGGACTACATCGAACACAACGTCGCGTTGAGCTGGATCGGCGTGCTGAGCGTGGCGACCCTGTCGCGCATCGTGCTGTTCACCGCTTACTACCGCAGCCCCGAGACCAGCCATACCCCCTCGCGCTGGGAACGCAGATACTGGGTCACCCTGGTGTTCAGTGCCGGCGTGTGGGGCCTGGGGGCGCTGGCGGTGATGCCGCACGACAGCCTGCTGGCCCAGGCGATCGTGCTGTTGTTCGCCGTGGGCATGTCGGGCAGCGCGGTGTCCTGCTATTACGCCTACCGCTCGATGACCCTGGCCGCCATCGGCCTGGTGCTGCTGCCCTGCACGCTGTGGCTGCTGTTTCAGCCCTCGCAGCTGCAGACCGGCATGGCCCTGGCGGTGCTGGTGTTTTCCTCGTTCATGCTGCGCGCCACCGGCAAGCTCTGCGCGGCGCTGGAGAAGGCGTTATGCCTGACCCACGAGATGGAACGCGCGCACCACATCGCCAGCAGCGCGGCGCAAACCGATGAGCTGACCGGCCTGAAGAACCGCCGGGCGTTCTTCGAACATGCCCAGCAGTTGTACTCCCACAGCCAGCGCGAGCAGCGCCCGCTGTGCGCATTGATGCTGGACATCGATCACTTCAAGCGCATCAACGACACCTACGGTCATCAGGTCGGCGACGAGGTGCTGCGCCAGATCGGCGGGGTGATCAAGGCCTCGTTCCGCGACACCGACGTGTACGGTCGGCTGGGCGGGGAGGAGTTCGCGGTGCTGCTGGCCGACACCCCGATGGACACGGCGCTGGGCATCGCCGAGCAGTTGGCGCAAGCCATCGCCCAATTGCAGTTCGTGCACCACAGCGACGGCCGCCAGGGCATGACGGCCAGCTTCGGCGTGGCGGTGGCCAGTGCGGCGCACAGCGACCTGCACACCTTGCTCAACAGCGCCGACCAGGCGATGTACCGTGCCAAGGCCCAGGGGCGCAATCAGGTGGTGGCGGCCGACTGACCGCCTGTGCACTGCAACTGAACGTTCGGCCACGCCCGGCACTCACTAGAGCTGAGTGACCCAGAGGACAATGCCATGTCGGTTGACCGCAATATGCCTGAACTCAAAGCCTGGTATGCCGTGCTGGACGATCAGAGTTACCGGCTGGAATCGCCGGATGCCTACCACCAGGCCCTGGTCAGCCTGGCCCAGGCGCTGCTGGACGACGGTGCCATCGAATGGGACGACTGGCTGGCGCTCAAGGCCATGGCCGATGAGGCGAACACGCACGCCATCGAAGCGGCCGTGGAGGCCAAGGTCGACGACCCGGATACCTGATCGCCAGGGAGGTGCGGATGAAAACGCTGAAGATCGCCACATTCAACATCAACGGCCTGCGGGCGCGGCTGCCCAACCTGCTGGCCTGGCTGGAGCGGGAACAGCCCGACATCGCCTGCCTGCAGGAGCTCAAGGCGGTAGACAGCGCGTTCCCTGTGGCTGACTTCGAAGCCCTCGGCTATGGCTGCCTGCACCATGGCCAGGCGTCGTGGAACGGCGTGGCGATTCTGGCCCGTGATGCGCAACCACTGGAGGTGCGCCGCGGCTTGCCGGGAAGCGAGGACGATACGCAAAGCCGGTATCTGGAAGCGGCGGTGCTGGGCATTCAGGTCGGCTGCCTGTACCTGCCCAATGGCAACCCGCAACCGGGGCCCAAGTTCGACTACAAGCTGGCCTGGTTCGAACGCCTGATCGCCCACGCCCAGGGCCTGGTGAACAGCGAGCACCCGGTGCTGCTGGCCGGCGACTTCAATGTGGTGCCCACCGACCTGGATATCTACAACCCGCGCTCCTGGCTCAAGGACGCGCTGCTGCAGCCCGAAAGCCGCGAATGCTACCAGCGCCTGCTGGCCCAGGGCTGGACGGACGCTATCCGCCACCTGTACCCGGACGAGCGGGTGTACACCTTCTGGGACTATTTTCGCCAGCACTGGCAGAAGAACTCGGGGCTGCGCATCGACCACCTGCTGCTCAACCCGCCGCTGGCCAGGCGCCTGAAAAACGCCGGGGTCGACGCCTGGGTGCGCAACGAAGCGCATGCCAGCGACCATGCACCCACCTGGATCGAACTCAAGGCCGCTCGATGAGCCCCTTGTTACGCATCGGCTGTGCCGGCTGGAGCCTGCCGCGCGCGTACTGGCCGGCGTTCGCCGAGCAGGGCACGCACCTGCAGCGGTATGCGTCGCGCCTGCCGGCCGTGGAAATCAACAGCTCGTTCTACCGCCCGCACCAGCCCGCCACCTATGCGCGCTGGGCTCATGCGGTACCGCCAGGCTTCGCATTCTCGGTCAAGGTGCCCAAGCAGATCACCCATGTGCAACGCCTGCATGACTGCGCCGGGTTGCTGGATGCGTTTGTGCAGCAGTGCACGCAGCTGGGCGAGCGCCTGGGATGCCTGCTGGTGCAAACCCCGCCATCGCTGGCCTGCGAGCCGCAGGTGGCGCAGGCGTTCTTCGGTGCACTGCGCGAGCGCTACGCCGGCGCCGTGGCGTTCGAGCCGCGCCATGCCTCCTGGGCCGACGCCGGGGCGCTGCTCGACCGCTGGCGCATTGCCCAGGTGGGGGCCGACCCCAGCCCCATCGGTGCCGTGCAGCCAGGTGGCTGGGCCGGTTTGCGCTATTGGCGCCTGCACGGCTCGCCACGCCTCTATCACAGCGCCTATGGGCACGAACGCCTGGCACTGCTGGCCCAGGACATACGCCAGACCCTGCAGGCCGGCGTGGAGTGCTGGTGCATCTTCGACAACACCGCCAGCGGCGCTGCGGTAGGCGATGCACTGGGCCTGCTGCAACTGCTGGAGGACACATAAGGCAATTTGCTGGCCCCGACGCCTTTTCATCCTTGGCAAACTCGCCGCCTTTCAACGGGTTAGGATGACTTCATGCGAGGTTTCGTGATGACCGTGGCCGTGTGCGCACTGGCCACCTTCTCGCTGGCGACGCACGCCAAGGCGCTGAACAAGAATGACCGCTTCGTGTGCAGCTGGGGTTCGGAGATTGCCGCCGGCGCGCAGCAGTCCAAGCTGTCCGGGGTCACGCTGTATGCCGCGCGCAAGCGCCTGCAATCGCGCAAGTTCCCCAAGCCGTGGATGCGCATGACGGCCATGGGCATTACCGAACAGACCTACAACAGCCGCTCGCGGCTCAAGCCGCCAGCCATCAAGCAGACCTACTACGAACAGTGCGCGCGCCATGCCATGGCGCAGCGCTAGGCGCCGAGCAGGCGCTCGATCCGGGCCAGTTCCCAGGTGCTGAGCAGGTAGACCGGGTCGGTGCCGTAGCGCAGGCCAGGCTCGTACACCCGGCCATCCGGGCTCTGGCAGCGCTGGCAGTGGTGCAGGTGGCCGTGTTCGACATCCAGGCTCAACTGCCAGCCGTCGATCTGCACCTGCATCACGCCACTGGCCGGTTGCGCCTGCATGCACTGCAGGCTGGCCAGCCCCAGGGCGGCGTCACGTAGCTGCTGGCACACCTCGCGGGCGGTGAGGGTGTGGTCAGTGGGCGCGTTCATCCATACCTCCCGGAAAAAAGCGTCACTTTATGCGGTGGCGCCGGCGATGTCTTCGCCTGCCTGAGTCGCGCTATAGTCGCCGGCTTGTCGAAGCCCAATGAACGAGGTGTGGTGTGAGAGTGCTGATCGTGCTGTTGCTGGGCCTGATGCCCATCGTTGCCCAGGCGCTTGAGGTGGGCGAGCGCGTGGCCCCGTGGACCCTGCTCGACCAGTTCGAGCAGCCGTATACCCTCAACGACGACACTGCCCTGGTGCTGGTGGCGCGCAGCATGGAGGGTGGCAAGCTGGTCAAGGCGGTGCTGGAGGGGCAGCCCAAGGGCTACCTGGAGGCGCGCAAGGGTGTGTTTGTCGCCGACGTGCAGCGCATGCCGGCGCTGATCGCCAAGCTGTTCGCCATCCCGGCCATGCGCGACTACAGCTACCGCGTGCTGCTGGACCGCGAGGGGCGGGTGGCCTCGCGTTACCCGGGCGCCGAGGGCACGGTGCTGTTGCTGCAACTGGAGCACGGGCGCGTGACGGCCAAGCAGGAATTGGCCGATGCACAGGCACTGCGCGAGGCGCTGGCCGAGGTGAAGGCGCGTTGAAGATCCCCGCTGAGTTCATCGTTCACGAAACCGCGCACTGGGATCGCGGGCCAAGCCCGCTCCCACAGAAGCAGCGCAAACCTGTGGGAGCGGGCTTGACCCGCGATCGGGTGCGCAGCACCAGCAGGCAACTACGCCCCTCACTTCACCGGATGCGCCGCCACCGCCACCTTCAACGCCTCGGTCACCAGCTCGATCAGCACCGGCCTGGCACTGGCCTGCATGGCCTTGCCGATGTCTGGCTGCTTGCTCATCACCTTGTCGGCATACTTGGATTCGCGACCTTCGCTGGCCAGTGACGCCAGCTCCTGCGCCGAGAACGACTGGCTGTAGGCCTCGACCAGGTGCTGGTCCCACTGCGGCTGGTACTTGGGCAGCAGCCCCTTGATGGCCGCCGTCACGCTCTTTTCCGCTTGCTGGCTGCCGACCTGCGCAGTCAGCAGGCCGTAGGTGTTGGTGCGCATGGCCGCCGACAGCGCAATCGGCCCCAGGTTGGCCCCGGCCTGGCTCTTGACCACGAACTCGCGCGCCGCCTCTGCGGCCGGTGCCTTGGCATAGGCAGTGCCACCCAGTCCGCTCAACGCCAGCAGGGCAAGCAGGGTATACAGAACTTTCATGATCACTCCGTTCTCGACAATCCGAATCTACTGCGCCAGATGCTCCAGCGCGATGCCCGGCCGCTCCACATGGCGGTAGCCGGTCTGGCCGGCCACTGGCACGGGCACGCCCGGTTGCGGGGCCCTGGCCTGGGTACGATAACCCAGCGGGCTGGTGCCCAGCTCTTTCTGAAACACCCGGCGCATGCGTTCTTCGCGGCCGAAGCCGACGGTTTCGGCAATGCGCTTGATCGGCTCGCGGGTGGTCTCCAGCAGGCGGCACGCCGCTTCAAGGCGCAATGTTTCCACCGCCTGGGCCGGCGTGTCACCCGTGGCCGCCACATAGGCCCGGGCAAAATGCCGCGGGCTCATGCCGAACTGCTCGGCCAGGCGCTCCACCCGCAGGTCGCCATCCAGGTTGGCGGCGATCCAGGCATGCAGCCGGGCCAGGCGCACATCCGGTGCGGTGCGCAGCGCGTTGGACTGTGCCTGCAACGAGGCACTGAGCTGCGGTTGCCCGGCCGAGCGCCACAGAAACACCGTGAAGTAGCGTGCCAGCGCCAGGGCCGCGTGGGGGCCCAGGTCCTGCTCCACCAGTGCCAGCGCCAGGTCGATGCCCGCCGTGGCGCCGCCGCAGGTCCACAGGTTGGCGTCATTCAGGTACAGCGCGTCGGGCTGGCACTGCACGCTGGGGTAGCGCGCCTGCAACTCGTCATTGAACTTCCAGTGGGTCACCACCCGACGGCCATCGAGCAGGCCCGCAGCCGCCAGCGCGAAGGTGCCGGTGCCCACCGAGCACAGCCGGCGAATCTGCCCATGGCGCCGGCGCAGCCAGTCGCACGCGCGCGGGTCTGCTTCCAGTGCGGCCACCCCCGGGCCGCCGGCCACGATCAGGGTGTCGATGTCGCGCAGCTCCAGGTCCAGCTGCGCCAGTGAACGGGTCATCACCTCGATGCCCGACACCGTGCTGATCAGGCCGCCCTCGGGTGAGGCCAGTACCAGGCGATAGGGCGGGTGCTGTGCGAACGCGCCGGCCAGCAGGCGCGGCACGGCGCCGAACACCTCCAGCGGGCCGGCCGCATTGAGCAGCAACGCATCGTCGAAACCCAGCACCACCACCGCGCGGGGCGCGGGTGGCGTGGCAGCAAAGGAGGGGTGTTTGGCATGGAGTTGCACGGGGGGCCTCGACATACTGGGTTCAACACGAAACAAGGGGACGACAATGCCGTTATTCGCTGCTGCTGCCAAGCACCTGCACGCCCGCCGCACCACCTTGCGCGCCGTGGCGCTGTGCGCCGGCATGGTGCTGGCCCAGGCCGTCAGCGCCGCACCTGCCGCGCTGCGGGTCGGCGACCAGAGCGGGCTGGTACAAACCCTGCTGCAGGCCGCCGGGGAGGCCGAGCCCCTGACCTTGCCCCTGAGCTGGCACCCGTTCCCGGCCGGCCCGGCCTTGCTCGAGGCGCTGAGTGCCGGGGCGGTGGATGTGGGGGTGGTGGGCAATGCGCCGCCGGTGTTTGCCCAGGCCGGTGGTTTCGACATCCGTATCATCGGCGTGGCCGACGGCGCCCAGAACAACAATGCGCTGCTGCTGCCACAAGGCTCGACGGTGCAACAGGTGGCCGACCTCAAGGGCCGGCGCGTGGCGGTGGCCAAAGGCTCCAGCGGCCACTACCTGCTGCTGGCCGCGCTGCGCCAGGCCGGGCTGAGCCCCCGGGAGGTGAAGATCGCCTATGTCAGCCCCATCGATGCGCAAAACGCCTTTGCCAGTGGCCACCTGGACGCCTGGGCGGTGTGGTACCCCTTTGTCGGGCAGGCCACCGCCCACGGCGCCCGGGTGCTGGTGGACGGCTCGGCCTGGCCCGAGACCGGCCTTAACTTCACGGTCGCCAGCGGCCAGGCCCTGGCCGACCCGCAGCGTGCTCGACAGCTGGGCGAGCTGATGGTGCGCCTGGCCAGGGCGCAGGCCTGGGCCACCGCCCACCCGGATGCCTGGGCCCAGGCGCTGGCAGGCAGCACGCGCCTGCCCCTTGAGCTGGTGCGCGAGATGCTGGCGCACCAGCACTTGCGCTATGTGCCCATCGACCCTTCGATCATCGCCTTGCAGCAACGCCTGGCCGATGCCTTCGCCGCCGAGCGCCTGATCCCAAAACCGCTGCAGGTTGAACAGGTATTCGATAGCCGTTTCAACAGTTTGCTGCCACAACCTGACTAAACACTTCAACTCGACCTGCCATGCCGACCTGCCGTCGGCAGGGCATCACTCACCCGGAGAAACGTCATGACTGCCCTGCACACCCCGACCCTCAAACGCCACAGGACCGGCTTGGTTGCCGTGGACCACGCCCGCAGCGCCGGGGGTTACACCCTGTTCGCACCGCAGACCGCCGACGGCAACGTGTTCCTGATCGACCTGGACGGCGAAGTGGTACACCGCTGGAAGCTGCCCCAGCGCCCCGGTCGCGACGCGGTGATACTGCCCAACGGCAACCTGGGCTACAACGGCAACCACCCCGACTCCCCCGAGCTGTTCCCCGGCTGGTCGGTATGGCACGGCGGCGCCTTCAGTGAAGTCACCGCGCAAGGCGAGGTGGTGTGGCAGCACACCGACCTGCTGCACCACCACGATGCCCAGTGGCTGGACAACGGCCACCTGTTGTACACCACGGTCGAGCCCCTGAGCCCCGAGCTGGCCAGCCGCGTGGTGGGCGGTATTCCCGGCAGCGAGGCGGCGGGCGGGGTGATCTATGCCGATGTGGTCAAGGAGGTGGATCGACAGGGCCAGGTGGTGTGGGAGTGGCGCAGCTGGGAGCACCTGCGCCCCGAGGACTACCCGCTGCACGACACCTTCGAGCGCTACCACTGGCCCATGACCAACGCGGTGACCCCGGGTCGCGATGGCAAGGTGATCCTCAGCCTGCGCAGCGTGTCGTCGGTGATCGCCGTGCAGCGCGGCAGCGGCGAGGTGCTGTGGCGTCTGGGCCACGATCTGGTGGCGCAGCAGCATTGCCCGAGCGAGCTGGAGAACGGCCGCATCCTGGTATTCGACAACGGTATTTCGCGGCCACACGTGTCGATGCCGCACTCGCGCATCCTGGAGATCGACCCGCTGACCCGGCGCATCGAATGGCAGTACGCCGATACCCCCGGCTATGCCTTCTTCACCCCGTTCATGGGCGGTGCGCAGCGCCTGCACAACGGCAACACGCTGATCACCGAGGCCAACTTCGGCCGCCTGTTCGAAGTGACGCCGGCCGGCGAGGTGGTGTGGGAGTACATCAACCCGCATTTTGCCGCCTACCCTGATGCGGCCTCGCGCCGCTACCTGCCGGGCGAGAACAACGCGATCTTCCGCGCGCACCGTTACCAGCGCGACGACATTCCCTGGCTGAAAGCCTGAACACAGCGCACCAGCACCCACCCTCACGCTCACGCACACCACGCGCAGCGAGGTACCGCCATACCCCCAAAGGAATCGATGATGAAGCTGCCTTATCCACGCCCCCTGTGCCTGGCCGCACTGGGCCTGCTGTCACTGCCTGCGTCAGCCACTGAGCCGGCCCCCACCGACGCCCCGACCCTTGCCCCGGTGACGGTCGAGGCGCGCCGGCGCAGCGAAGAGGCGCAGCACGTGCCCACCCCCATGAGCGTGCTGGGCGCCCAGGCCCTGGAGGCCCAGCGCCTGTATCGCCTGCAGGACCTGCAACAGGCCATGCCCAGCGTCAACGTGGCGTTCATGAACCCGCGCCAGTCGAGCCTGTCGATTCGCGGGCTGGGCAACAACCCGGCCAGTGACGGCCTGGAAGGCAGCGCCGGGATCTACCTCGACAACGTCTACCTGGGCCGCCCCGGCATGGCCGTGTTCGACCTGCTGGACATCGAGCAGATCGCCTTGCTGCGCGGCCCGCAAGGCACCCTGTTCGGCAAGAACACCACGGCCGGGGTGCTCAACATCGCCACCCGCCAGCCCACCTTCACCCCGCAGGGCAACGTGTCGACGTCGCTGGGCGAGGACGGCTACCGGCAGGTGCAGGGCGGTGTGTCGGGGCCGTTGACCGACACGCTGGCCGGGCGGGTGGCGGCCTACCGCACCGACGAGAACGGCTACGTGGAGAACCGGTTCGACGGCGACACCCTGGGCGGCGGCCGGCGCCAGGGCTTTCGCGGGCAGTTGCTGTTCAAGCCGCAGGAAGACTTCAGCCTGCGCTGGATCGGCGACTACAACGAGGAGCACTCCAGCGCCGGCACGCGCTCGCTGTTCAGCACCGGGCCGACCATCAACGGGGTCAACCGCTATGAACAGCGGGCCCAGGCGGTGGGCGCGACGCTGGTCGACGGGCGCAGGGTCAACCTCGATGCCGACCAGCGTGTCACGGTGTTCCAGGGCGGCACCTCGCTGGAGGCGAACTGGGGGCTGGCCGATGGCTTCACGCTGACGTCGATCAGCGCCTACCGCTGGTGGGACTTCACCCCGCGCAACGACGACGAACTGAACGTGGACGTGATGCACAACGTCGGCCAGTCGGCCCGCGACAAGCAGTATTCGCAAGAGCTGCGCCTGGCCTCGCCGCTGGGTGAGCGGTTCGATTACGTGGTGGGCGGCTATTACTTCGGCCAGCGGATGCAGAACCGCGTGTTCACCGAGTACGGGCCGCTGGCCGACACCTGGAACGGCACCCCGCAGGGCGCATTGAACGATGTGAACAGCGTGGGCCACGGCAGCATCGACACCGACAGCTTCGCCACCTTTGCCCAGGGCACCTGGCACCTGACCCCGCGCCTGGACCTGAGCCTGGGCCTGCGCGGTACCTACGAGCGCAAGCAGGCCAGGGTGACGCGCGATGCCCCGGTGGGCGGCGCGAGCGTGACGGGGGCGGCGGCAGCGGTAAGGCAGGGGCGTGTCGGCGCCTATGATTCGGGCGACCTCAGCCTCTACAGCTTCAGCCCGTCGGCACTGGCCAGCCTGGCCTGGCGGGTGAACGACCAGGTACTGGCGTATGGCTCGTTGTCCCACGGGGAGAAGTCCGGCGGGGTCAACCTCAGCGTGGCCAGCGCCCCGGTGGCCGGCGCCGACTCGCTGCTGATCGGCAGCGAACGGGCCAACGACGCCGAACTGGGCATCAAGACAACCCTGCTGGACCAGCGCCTGCAACTCAATGCCAACCTGTTCTGGACGATTGTGCACGGCTACCAGACCAACGCCTACGACGACGCCAACCTCACCAGCTACCTGACCAACGCCGGCAGCGTGCGCAGCCGTGGCCTTGAGCTGGACAGTACCTGGCGGGCGAGCCGTGGCCTGACCCTGAGCCTGAACGGCTCGTGGAACGATGTACGCTACCTGTCCTACGACAACGCCCCATGCCCGGCGGAGGTGGCCTTGCGCCCCGGCGCCCCGGCCGCCTGCGACCTCAGCGGGCATAACGTGGTGGGCGCGGCCAAATGGATTGCCAACACCAGCGCCAGCTACCAGTGGGACCTGGACAACGGCCTGCAACCCTACGTGAACGGCAACTACGCCTGGCGCTCGCAGGCGGTGGGCACGGTGGACGATTCGCGCCTGGCGCAGTTGCCGGGGTATGCGCTGGTCAACCTGTCGGCGGGGGTGCGCGGCGACTGGGGCCAGGGCCAGTGGGACGTGTCGCTGTGGCTGAAGAACGCCTTCGACAAGACCTACTACACCACCCTGTGGAACTCGCCCAACGGCGCCTACACCGGGGTGCTGGGTACGCCGCGCACCCTGGGCATGAGTGCACGCTACGACTTCTGAGGCGTGGGCTTCAGGAGTACGCCTGCACCACCCAGCGTACCTTCGCCAGCGCCGCGCGCAGCGTGTCCAGGTCCACCGAGCCCAGCGCCAGCCTGAGTGCACGCGGCACGTGACTGGTGGTGGCGAACGGCTGCGCGGTGGACACCGCCACCTGTTCGCGCATCAGGGCGGCGGCGATCTGTTCGGCGCGGGCGTCATCGGCCAGCGGTAGCCACAGAAAGTACGAAGTGGGGTGGGTGACGCAGGGCATGCCCGCCAGTACTTCGCGGGCGATGGCCTGCCTGGCCTGGGCATCGGCGCGCTTCTCGGCTTCCAGGCGCTCCACCGTGCCGTCCTCGATCCAGGCGCAGGCAATGGCGGTCATCACCCCGGGGGTATTCCAGGTGGTGGCGCGAATGGAGCGCTCCAGCGCGGCAACCTGGTGCGGCGGCGCGGCAATGAAGCCCACGCGCAGGCCGGTGGCGATGTTCTTCGACAGGCCTGACACGTACAGCGTGCGCTCCGGTGCCAGCTGGGCCAGGGGCGGCGGCGCGTCGTCGGCCAGGAAGGCGTAGGCGGCGTCCTCGATCAGGTGCAGGTTGTGGGTGCGGGCAATCGACACCAGTTGTTCGCGCTGCTCCAGGCTCATCACCCAGCCCAGCGGGTTGTGCAGCGTGGGCATGCTGTACACCGCGCGTACCGGGCGGCTGCGGCACAGCCGCTGCAGGGCGCCGAGGTCCGGCCCGTGGGGCGTGACCGGAATCGGCAGCATCTCGAGGCGCAACGCTTCGGCCAGCACCTTGAACCCGGAGTAGGTGAGGGCGTCGACCGCGATCACGTCGCCGGGCTGCAGCAGGGCCATCAGCACCACGGCCAACCCGTGCTGGGCGCCGCTGACGATCAGTACCTGCTCTGGATTCACCTCTAGCCCGCAACCGAGCAGGTGCCGGGCGATGCAGGCGCGTTCATGGGCGCGCCCGGCATGGGGCTGGTAGCGCAGCAGCGCCTCCAGGTCGCCGCTCAGTGCCAGCTGGCGCAAGCCGCTGCGCAGCAGGTCGGCCTGGCCGGGCAATGCCGGGTAGTTGAAGTTCAGGTCGGCCATGCCGGCGGCCACCACCTGCTGGTCGACGCCCAGGTCGGGCGGCAGCGAGGTTTCGCGCACGAAGGTGCCGCGCCCGGTCTCGCCGCTCACCAGGCCCATCTGCTCGAGTTCGGCATATACCCGTGACGCGGTGACCAGGGCCAGGCCATGGGTCGCGGCCAGGTGACGGTGGGTGGGCAGGCGGGTGCCAGGGGCGAGCCTGCCGTCACGAATGTCTGCGGCAAAGGTATCGACCAGGGCCTTGTAGCGCGAGCGAGGCATGTGCAGATGTATCCATGACGATTTTTTGATTGTGCTGATCGTCGGCCCTAGCATGGTTTTTGGCAAGCGTGCCCTTACCCCTGCAACCTGTCGAGCGTGACTTCAATGGAACAGACTCTCAAACCTCGTACCCTGGACGACGCCACCCGTGGCTGGATCAACGGCCTGATCGGCGTGGTGATTTTCAGTGGTTCCTTGCCGGCCACGCGCCTGGCGGTGCTGGAATTCGACCCGGTGTTCCTCACCGTGGCGCGTGCCGCCATTGCCGGTGTACTGGCGCTGGCCTTGCTGATGCTGCTCAGGCAACCGCGCCCGACCCGGGCTCAGGTAATGCCCTTGATCGTGGTGTCGCTTGGGGTGGTGGTGGGGTTTCCGCTGCTGACCGCGCTGGCCCTGCAGTACGTGACCTCGGCGCATTCGATCGTGTTCATCGGCATGCTGCCGCTGGCCACCGCGGTGTTTGGCGTGCTGCGCGGGGGCGAGCGCCCGCGCCCGGTGTTCTGGCTGTTTTCGGTGCTGGGGTGCTTGATGGTGGTGGGCTTTGCGTTGTCGCAGGGCTTGGCGGCGTCGCCCCAGGGTGACCTGCTGATGCTGCTGGCGGTGGTGGTGTGCGGCCTGGGTTATGCCGAGGGGGCGCGGTTGTCGCGGGCGCTGGGCGGTTGGCAGGTGATCTGCTGGGCGCTGCTGGTGTCGTTGCCGGTGATGCTGGTGCTGACCTGGTACCTGGCGCCGTCGACGTTTGCGGGTATCAGCCTGCCGGCGTGGGTGAGCCTGGGGTATGTGTCGCTGTTCAGCATGCTGATCGGTTTTGTGTTCTGGTACCGCGGCCTGGCCCAGGGCGGGATTGCGGCGGTGGGGCAGTTGCAGCTGCTGCAGCCGTTCTTTGGCCTGGCCTTGGCGGCGGGGTTGCTGGGCGAGCAGGTCAGCCCGGGGATGCTGGGGGTGACGGTGGGGGTGATCCTGTGTGTGGCGGGGGCGAGGCGGTGGGCGCGGTAGACGGTTGCGCCCAGCCTGGGCTTTTGAGCCGAACTCATCTGATCCGCTTTTTGCCTCGCTAGCTGCATCTGTTTCCAGATCAGAAGGGGGCAGACAATGTGGCCTTCGACAGCCGCACCCCCTCAGTTAGGAGCTCCCATGGGCAAGATGGCAATTTTTGTATTCGGCTTTCTGGTATTGGCCTTCGCAATCGGAGCACTGGGTACCATCTCCCCCCTGTAACCCCCGCCACACCCCGCACAAAACCAGGAAGGCGCCGAGACTCCCGCGCCTTCTTTTCTATTCTGCCGCCAAGCCCTTGTTCACCCGCCACGCCAGCGGCAGCGTGAGCAGCAGCGTGGCCGCCAGCACCACCACCGCCGTGGGCACCCCGGTAACGTCCCCCAGCCGCCCGAACACCACCGGTGCCAGCGCGCCGCCACCGATGGTGCCGGTGTAGAACAGCGCGAAGGCCTGCTCGTGCTTGCCGGCAGCCGCCAGCTCCGGCACCACGCCATACAGCACCGACGAGGTGCCGTTCAGCGCCAGGCCCAGCAACGGCAGCATCACCAGCGTGGCCGAATACGGCAGCACCACCGCCAGCACGATCAACAGTGCAGTCCCCGCTTCGGTGAGCGAGACGGTTTTCAGCAGGCCGATGCGTGCGCCCAGGTAGCCGCACAGCAGCTTGCCGAAGGCCCCGCCCACGAACAGCAGCGTCAGCGCCAGGCCGATACCGGCGGTGCCGGCGCCCTTGAGCCTGAGCAGAAACGGCAGGAAGGTCAGAAACCCCATGCGCACCGCGCTGTCGAGCATGCCCAGCATCAGCAGGGCACGCAGGCCGCCCGGCGAGCCGTTTCCGGTGGCCAGCTTCGGCGCCTTGCCGCCCGCCGCCAGGGCCTGGGCCCGGGAGGGGATCAGCCACCACAGCAACACCGCCGCAGCCACACCCAGCACGCCCAGCAGCGTTGCACCGGTACGCCAGCTGACGGCCACCAGCAGCACGCCCATCAGGCCCGGAATGACCGCCTTGCCGATATCGCCCGCGAAGTTGTAGTGCGACAGCGCCTGCTTGACCCCGCCGCCCGCCGCGTGGCTGTCGGTGATCATCGAGGAGGCCAGCGGGTGCTGGGTACTGGCGCCCAGCCCGCCCAGCATCAGCGCCACCAGCAGCACACCCAGGCCGGTGGCCTGGCCGGCGACCAGGTAGGCCACGCCGGCCAGCAGCGTGCCGCCCACCAGCAGGCGCTCGCGGCCAAAGCGCCGGGCCGCGCGGCTGGCCAGCAGCTGAAAGCCGGCCATCATTCCGGAATAGGCCCCGCGCAACAGGCCCACCTGGGCCAGGCTGAGGCCGAACTGCGCCTGCCACAGCGGCAGCAGCACGTAGATCACGTCGGTGAGCCCGTCGTGCACCGCGTGGGCGCTGCAGCCGGCCAGCAGCGAGCGGCGGCGCACCGAGGTTTCGGTGGTGACGGTGGCGTTACGGGGTACCGTTTCTTCCATGGATGACAAACCCTTCGCGTTCGGTCAGACGCTCGTAGTATGCCCGAACCGCTGCAAAATCCGGATGCTCCAGCGGGGTTTCGAACCAGCGATTGACCGACAGGCCGATGGCGATGTCCGCCAGTGAAAAGTCCTGGCCACTGACGTAGGCGCCGGTCGATTCGAGCTGGCGGTCGAGGATCTGCAGGTTGGTGGTCCACTGCCTGCATGCCGCCGCCAGTGCCTCGGGGTCCTGATGGTCGGGGGAATGTCGCACCAGCGACAGGAAGGGGTAGGTCCAGGACTTGTTGAGGTCGGTGGCCTGCCAGTCCATCCACTGGTCCACCCGTGCGCGCACCCGGGGCTCGGCGGGGTAGAGGTGCTGCCCGTGGTACTGGTTGGCCAGGTAGCGCAGGATGCTGTTGGACTCCCACAGCACGAAGTCGCCGTCCTTGATCACCGGCACCATGGCGTTGGGGTTGAGGGCCAGGAACTGCGGGCTGAAGGTGGACCTGAAGCCCGAGCCCCAGTCCTCGCGCTCGAAGGCGATACCCAGCTCGGTGCAGGCCCATAGCACCTTGCGTACATTGATGGAGGAAGCTTTGCCGAGTATCTGCAGCATGGGAGGCCCTTGTGGTTCGGTAGGGGAGTGAGGCGCGTCAGGCGCCGGTGGTGTCGTCGAGCGAGGCCATGTCGATCACGAAGCGGTAGCGCACATCGGAGCGCTGCATGCGTTCGAACGCCTCGTTGATCTGGTCCATGCGGATCATTTCACACTCCGGCAGAATGTTCTTCTTCGCGCAGAAGTCGAGCATCTCCTGGGTTTGCGCAATCCCGCCAATCGGCGAGCCGGCCAGGCGCCGCCGGCCGAGGATGAACGGCACGGTCAGTTGTTCGTCGATCGGCCCCACCTGGCCGACGATCACCAGGGTGCCGTCCACGTCCAGCAGCGACATGTAGGGCGACACGTCATGGCGCACCGGCACCGTGTCGATGATCAGGTCGAAGCTGGAGCGCGCGGCGGCCATGGCCTTGGCGTCGGACGACACCAGCAGCTTGTCGGCGCCCAGCGCCCGCGCATCATCGAGTTTGTCGGGGGTGCGGCTGAGCACCGTGACGTCGGCACCCAGGCCCGCCGCCAGCTTCACGGCCATGTGCCCCAGCCCGCCCAGGCCGATGACCGCGACGCGGCTGCCGGGCCCGGCATTCCAGGTGCGCAGCGGCGAATAGGTGGTGATGCCGGCGCACAGCAGCGGCGCGGCCTTGGCCAGGTCCAGGCCGTCGGGCACGCGCAGCACGAACTCCTCGCGCACTACAAGGTGCTTGGAATAGCCGCCGTAGGTGGGTTCGCGGGTGATGCGGTCCAGGCTGTTGTAGGTTTGCGTGTTGTTCTCGCGGCACAGCTGTTCCTCGCCCTTGCGGCACTGGTCGCACTGCTGGCAGGAGTCGACCATGCAGCCCACCGCCACGGCGTCACCGACCTTGTAGCGGGTGACCTGGCTGCCCACCTCGGTCACGCGCCCGACGATCTCGTGGCCGGGCACGATCGGGTAGCGGCTGAAACCCCAGTCGTCGCGGGCCTGGTGCAGGTCGGAGTGGCATACGCCGCAGTACAGGATCTGCATCGCCACGTCGTTGGGGCGCAGGGCGCGGCGTTCGAACTTGAAGGGTGCCAGCGGTGCTTCGCGGTGCTGCGCTGCATAGCCAATGGTGTACATGTTCACCTCTCGTCACGCTCGGGAATGGGGACCAGGGTTTCAATATAGCCAGCATGGCGGGCTTCGGTGGGCGGGTAGGGATATTGGCGGGAACTCTTGGCCTGGGGGGCCTATCCTAATGAATGTAGGTTCCCCCCCATCACGGAGGCATCGTCATGCGCCGTTTACTGCTGGTTTCTTCCCTTGTGCTCTGCCTGCCTTTGGGCACGGCCCTGGCCCGTGTGGATGGTCGCGATGTCGCCACCTCCGCCGGGGTTTCCGCCTCGTTGTACTCGACCTTCAAGGACGACAAGCTGGTGATTCCGGCGCGCGATGATGCTTCGACGTTCATCGCCAGCGGCGGCGAAATTCGCGGTGTGTACCTGGAGTCGATGCTGCAGCGTATCCGTCAGCAGAACCCGGGGTTGCAGGCCAGTGACGAAGACCTGGCCAAGGCGATACTGACCCAGGATGAGCTGGGGGCGGGGCAGTAGTCGCCCCTGCTGAATGCACACCTGTAGGAGCCAGCCTTGCTGGCGATGCGCGGCCACGCCGTGCCATAGGCGCTAAGCACGCCATCGCCGGCAAGGCCGGCTCCTACAGGAAGCTGTTGCTGCCACAGGTCTGATGGGTGCTATCAGACTGAAGCCGGATCAACCTTGCCAGGGTCGATGCCCAGCGCTTCGATCGCGCCGGCCACCACCTCGCGCTCGATCACCCCGTCCGCCGCCAGCGCATTCAGCGCCGCCAGCACGATGAACTGGCGGTCCACCTCGAAATGCCGGCGCAGCGCCTCGCGGGTGTCCGACTGGCCGAAGCCGTCGGTGCCCAACGCCACGAAACGCCTCCCGCTCACCCACGGCCGGATCTGGTCGGCATGGATCTTCATGTAGTCCGTGGCCACCACCACCGGCCCCGCATGCCCCTGCAGCAGCGTTTCGATGTATGGCGTCTTCGGCGCCTGCAGCGGGTGCAGCAGGTTCCAGCGCTCCACCGCCTGCGCCTCGCGCCGCACCTCGGTCAGGCTGGTGGCGCTCCACACCTCGCTGCTGACGCCGAAATCACGCTGCAGAATATCCGCCGCCGCCAGCACCTCGTTCAGTATCGAGCCGCTGCCCATCAACTGCACATGCCGCTCGCCCTGCGGCGGTTTTTCCACCGGCAGGCGGTACAGCCCCTTGAGAATGCCTTGCTCTGCGCCTTCGGGCATGGCGGGGTGGGCGTAGTTCTCGTTGAGCACGGTGATGTAGTAGTACACGTCCTCCTGCTCGGCATACATGCGGCGCATGCCGTCCTGGATGATTACCGCCAGCTCGTAGGCATAGGTGGGGTCGTAGGAGACGCAGCACGGCACGGTGGCCGACATCACGTGGCTGTGCCCGTCGTCATGCTGCAAGCCTTCGCCCATCAACGTGGTACGCCCGCTGGTGGCGCCCAGCAGAAACCCCCGTGCGCGCGCATCGCCCGCCGCCCACAGCAGGTCGCCCACTCGCTGGAAGCCGAACATCGAATAGAAGATATAGAACGGCAGGGTCATCACGCCATGGTTGGCGTAGGCGGTGCTGGCGGCAATCCACGACGAGGTGGCGCCGGACTCGTTGAGCCCTTCCTGCATGATCTGGCCGTCGGTGCTCTCCTTGTAGTAGCTGAGCGTGCCGGCATCCTGCGGCGTGTACAGCTGGCCCACATGGGAGTGGATGCCGATCTGGCGGAACAGCCCCTCCATGCCGAAGGTGCGTGATTCGTCGGGCACGATCGGTACGACGAGGCGGCCGACCTGCGGGTCCTTGAGCAGGGTGCCGAGAATGCGCACGAACGCCATGGTGGTGGAGATGGCACGGTCACCGGTGCCCTTGAGCTGGCTGTCGAAGGCCTCCAGGGCCGGTACCTGCAACGGCTCGACCCTGGCCTGGCGCGCCGGCACATGCCCGCCCAGGCGATCACGGGCCACCTGCAGGTAGCGCGCATCGGCGCTGTCGGGGGCGGGCTTGAGGTAGGGGATCTCGCCGAGGCGCTCATCACTCAGGTCCAGGCCGAAGCGGTCGCGGAAGGCCTTGACCGCCTCGTCGCCCATCTTCTTCAACTGGTGGTTGATGTTCTGGCCTTCGCCGGCTTCGCCCATGCCGAAGCCCTTGACGGTCTTGGCCAGGATCACCGTTGGCCGCCCCGTGTGACGCACGGCCGCCGCGTAGGCGTTGTACACCTTAACCGGGTCGTGCCCGCCGCGAGCCAGCTTCCAGATGTCGTCATCGCTCAGGTCGCTGACCATCGCCAGCAGTTCCGGGTACTTGCCGAAGAAGTGCTCGCGCACGTAGGCGCCGTTCTGCGACTTGTAGGTCTGATACTCGCCGTCCACGCACTCCATCATGCGCTGGCGCAGGATGCCGCTGCTGTCCCTGGCCAGCAGCGCATCCCAGCCGCTGCCCCACACCACCTTGATCACGTTCCAGCCGGCAGCACGGTACAGGCTCTCGAATTCCTGGATCACCTTGGCGTTGCCACGTACCGGGCCGTCCAGGCGCTGCAGGTTGCAGTTGACCACGAAGATCAGGTTGTCGAGTTTTTCGCGCCCGGCCAGGGAGATGGCCGCCAGCGACTCGGGCTGATCCATTTCGCCGTCACCGAGAAACGCCCACACCTTGCGGCCCTGGCGTGGGGTGAGGTCGCGGTCTTCGAGGTAGCGCATGAAGCGCGCCTGGTAGGCCGCGGTGATCGGCCCCAGGCCCATGGATACGGTGGGAAACTGCCAGAACTCGGGCATCAGCCGCGGGTGCGGGTAGGACGACACGCCATCGCGGTCGGTCTCGCGGCGAAAGTTGTCCAGCTGCGCCTCGCTCAGGCGCCCTTCGAGGTAGGCCCGGCCATAGATACCCGGCGCCGAGTGGCCCTGGATGTACACCATGTCGCCGGCAAACTGCGCGGTGCGCCCGCGAAAGAAATGGTCGAAGCCCACGTCATACAGCACCGCCGCCGAGGCGTAGGTGGCGATATGCCCGCCCACCCCCGAATGCTTGCCGGCGCGCAGCACCATGGCCAGTGCGTTCCAGCGGATATAGGCATTCAGGCGCTGCTCGGTGGCCAGGTCGCCGGGGTAGGGCAGTTCGCGCTCGGGGCCGATGGTGTTGACGTAGGGGGTGTTGACGCGGCCACGAAAGTCGCCGTGCAGCGACACGTCCAGGTCCAGCATCTGGTCGATCAGGAAGTGCGCACGCGAGCGCCCCTCCACCTCGACAACGGTGGCCAGGGACTCAAGCCATTCCTGGGTCTGCTCGGGATCTGGGTCGTTCAACAGAGGGGGCTGCTGTTGCATCGGTAATCCTCCTGCGGGGTTGTGGCGGGCAGTGCCGGCAGGCCTGCCGGGTAGTAGTTGCATTTGCAATTGATTCTAGGCATGCGCCCCGTATGATTGCAAATGCAATAACTTTGACCCGAGGAACCCTCATGGCTGCCCCCACCGCTGACCTCTGGTTCAGCTTCATTCGCGCCCACCGCAACCTGATTCGCGAAATCGAACGCCGCCTGGCCGACCAGGGCCTGCCCGTGTACGCCTGGTATGACGCGCTGTGGGGCATCGAGAGCGGCCCCGATGGCTGCCGGCGCATGCACGAGCTGGCCGATGTGATGGCCATCGAGCGTTACAACCTGACCCGCCTGGTCGACCGCCTGGAGGCCGAAGGGCATGTGTTGCGCAAGAAGGTCGCGGGCGACGGGCGCGGCGCCCTGGCGTGTATCACCGACAGCGGCAAGGCGCTGCGCAAGCGCATGTGGGCGGTGTACAAGCAGGCAGTGGACGAGCTGTTTCTGAGCCAGTTCACGCCCGAGCAACAGGCGCTGTTCGCCCAGGCGCTGGAACAGTCGAGCTTCAAGGCCCGGGCGTCATTCGCCTAGGCCCAGCCGGGCCTGTGCGGCGGGTAGCGCCTGGGTGTCGAACAGGCCCTGGCCGGCCAGTGCCTGCAACGCGCTGAAGGTTATCCAGCGCCGATCCAGGCAGTTGCCCGGCGCCAGGCTGTCGGCGCCCAGTGCGGTGAAGGGCGCCGTGACATGCGGGGCAAGCTGGTCGGCGATGTGCTGGGCATAGCCGGTCACGGCGATCACCGGCGTGCTGGCCGACATCAGGCAGTACTGCAGGTAGCTCTTGCGTGGCGCGGCCTCGGGGTGCAGGCGGTTCCAGCGTGCGGCATCGTCGCTGTCACGGGCCAGGCGCGTGTAGCTGGGGCAACTCCACAACTGGCTGGCGATGCCCCAGTGCGTGTCGAGCATCACCGCGGCGGCGCGCACTTCCCGGAGCATGGCGCCGGCGCCCAGCAGGCGTACCTGGGGACGGGCAGCGCTGGTGGGCTGCAACGGGTACATGCCCAGGAATGCATCGCTGCAATCGTCGTGTGCCGGTTCATCGGCTGCCGGCGGCTGGTCGTGCAGGGTCATGTAATAGAAGCCGTGGCGCCCCTGTACGTACAGCTCGTCCAGCGCCGCCAGCAGGATGGCCTGGGCCTCGGCAGCGCTGGCGGGGTCGTACGGGCGGCACTGAGCGTTGGCCGACAGCCACAACGGCAGCCACGGGTGCGCGCCCTTGGGCCAGCGCGAGGCGGCCGATTCCAGGTCGTTGAACACGATGCCGCGGTGGCCGATCTGCTCGGCCAGCATCGACACGCGGGCCGAGCTCGGCGACTGGGTGAGGTAGATCAGCGGGCGTTCGCGGCTGGGCGCCTGCTGGCGAAACCAGATGCCCCAGGGGCTGACCACCTCGCTCGCGCTGTCGGCGCGATCATTGATCACCCACAGGTTGCCCGCCACGGCCGGGTCGTGCTCGATGCGGTGCACGGTCTGCAAAATCTGCAACAGCGGCGAGTGCGACGCTGCGCCGGTCGACGGCAGGCCGGCCTCGATGCTGCGAATGCAGGCGTGGGCGGCCAGTCGGGCAGGGGGGATGGCAGGCAGTGAATCCACGGGGCAGCTCCATGATCGGTCCTTGGCAGAAGCGCAAGGGATACTGCAATCTGATTGCAAATGCAATCAGATGCTGTCGGCACGATCAGGGTGCTGCGCTTTCAGGTATGGGGCACCGCGGCGGGTGCTGCGTTGCCGGCGTACTGGGGCTTGAGGTGGCCTTGTTCGTCCAGCAGGTAGGCGTCCATGATTTCCCGGACCACCGGCCCGGCCACGCGCCCACCGGCCTCGCCGTTCTCGATCATCACCGCGATGGCGATGCTCGGGTGGTCGGCGGGGGCAAAGCCCACGAACAACGCGTTGTCGCGGTGGCGCTCCAGGGTCTTGTCGCGGTTGTAGCGTTCCCCCTGCTTGATCGCCACCACCTGCGCGGTGCCGCTCTTGCCGGCGATGCGGTACTGCGCCCCGGCAGCGGCGGCGCGGGCGATGCCGCGCGGGGCGTGCATGACCATCTGCATGCCCTGGTTGACCTGGTCCCAGGCGTGGCGGTCATGCAGCACGATGTCGGGCATGGGGTTGGGGTCTACCGGCGGCTCGTCGCCGATGCTCATGGCCAGGTGCGGGCGGTGCCACACGCCCTTGCTGGCCAGCAGGCTGGTAGCCTGCGCCAGTTGCAGCGGGGTGACCTGCATGTAGCCCTGGCCGATGCCCAGGATCAGGGTTTCGCCGGGGTACCAGGCCTGGCGCCGGTTGGCGCGCTTCCAGGCGGGTGAGGGCATCAGGCCGGGTGACTCTTCGAACATGTCCAGCGAGACCTTCTGGCCCAGGCCGAATTCGCTCATGTAGTCGTGCAGGCGCTCGACCCCCAGCTTGTGCGCCAGGTCGTAGAAGTAGGTGTCGTTGGAGCGCATGATGGCGCTGTACATGTCCACCCAGCCGTCGCCGCTGCGGTTCCAGTTGCGGTACTTGTGGTCGTAGTTGGGCAGCTCGTAGTAGCCGGGGTCGAACACCCGGCTGGCCGGGGTGATCACGCCGCTGTCGAGGCCGGCGATGGCCACCTCGGGCTTGATCGTCGAGCCCGGGGCGTACAGGCCGCGCAGCACGCGGTTGAACAGCGGCCGGTCGATGGAATCGCGCAGCTCGGCGTACTGCCTGAAGCTGATGCCCTTGACGAACAGGTTGGGGTCGAAGCTGGGGTTGCTGACCATCGCCAGCACCTCGCCGGTGGCCGGGTCCAGCGCCACCACCGAACCACGGCGATCGCCCAGGGCCTTTTCGGCGGCCAGCTGCAGGTGCGCGTCCAGGCTCAGGGTGATGTTCTTGCCGGGCACCGGGTCGTGGTGGCGCAGCACGCGCATGATGCGGCCCTGGGCGTTGGTCTCGACCTCTTCGTAGCCCACCTGGCCGTGCAGCTGGGCCTCGTAGAAGTGCTCGATGCCGGTCTTGCCGATGGACTGGGTGCCACGGTATTCGGTGGCATCGAGGGTCTTGGCTTCTTTCTCGTTGATGCGCCCCACGTAGCCCACCGAGTGGGCAAAGTGCGCGCCCATGGGGTATTCACGAATGAACTGCGGCTCCACGTCCAGCCCCGGCAGACGGAACTGGTTGACCGCGATCAGGGCGATCTGCTCTTCGCTCAGGCCGAACATCAGCGTCACCGGCTCGAACGGCTTGCGGCCACGGCGCAGGTCTTTCTCGAAGCCCTGGCGGTCCTCCTCGCCCAGGCCCAGGATCTGCACCAGGCTGTCGAGCACCCTGGGCGTGTCGCCAGCACGCTCGCGGGTCATGGTGAGGTTGAAGCTGGGCTTGTTGTCGGCCAGCACCTCGCCGTTGCGGTCGTAGATCAGCCCGCGCTCGGGGGCGATGGGCAGCACGTGCACGCGGTTGTTCTGCGACACGGCGGCATGGTAGTCGTGCTGCACCACCTGCAGCACGTACAGCCGCCCCACCAGCACCGCCACCAGCACCAGTACCAGCAGCGCACACGCGATCAGCCTGCGGTTGACCAGGTGCGTTTCTTTCTCGTGGTCCTTGAGGGGGATAGGCTGGGGCATGTGCAGGCTCTTGCGGAAAACGGATACACCACCGGCCTGGGAGCAGGCAGTGAACGGGCGCGATGGCGTGAATGAACGGCGATCCTACGCAAGCTGCTGCGGTGCCTCAAGGCCGGTTGTCCGCAGGCGGGCGAGGGTGCGCCGAGGTTCCCCGGTTAGCGGGGCGCAGCGTTCATGAAGATTTTTTCATGAAGGCCGCAGCGGCCCGGTCGACAGGCTGCGCTTGCATGCGTGGCGAACTGCGAATACTGTATGGATAATCAGTATCGAGGTGGACCCCATGCAGCTCATCGCCAAGCTCGGCATCCTGGCCGATGCCGCCAAGTACGACGCCTCGTGCGCCAGCAGCGGCGCCCCCAAGCGCAGCTCGCGCGGTCGCGACGGCCTGGGCGCCACCGATGGCATGGGCATCTGCCACAGCTACACCCCCGACGGGCGCTGCGTGTCGCTGCTCAAGGTGCTGCTGACCAACTTCTGCCTGTACGACTGCCAGTACTGCGTCAACCGCCGCTCCAGCAACGTGCCGCGGGCACGCTTCACGCCTGAGGAGGTGGTGCGCCTGACCCTGGATTTCTACCGGCGCAACTGCATCAGCGGGCTGTTCCTCAGCTCGGGCATCATCCGCTCCGCCGACTACACCATGGAACAGTTGATTCGCGTGGCGCAGCTGCTGCGCGAAGAGCACAACTTTCGCGGCTACATCCACCTCAAGACCATCCCCGACGCCGACCCGCTGCTGATCGAGCAGGCCGGGCGGCTGGCCGACCGCCTCAGCGTGAACATCGAGCTGCCCACCGAAGCCAGCCTGCAGCGCCTGGCGCCGGAGAAGCAGGTGCGTACCATTCGCCAGGCCATGGGCACCATCCACCACGGCCAGCAGGCGGTGGCCGGTGAAGTCAACGCACCGCGCTTCACCCCTGCCGGGCAGAGTACCCAGATGATCGTGGGCGCCGATGCCACCGACGACCACACCATCCTGGGCAATGCCGAATCGCTGTACCAGGGCTATGGCCTGCGGCGTGTGTACTACTCGGCGTTCAGCCCGATCCCCGACAGCCCCACCAGCGTACCCCTGGCCGCGCCGCCGCTGCTGCGCGAGCACCGCCTGTACCAGGCGGACTTTCTCATGCGCGGCTATGGCTACAAGGCCGGCGAACTGCTGGGCGGCGCGGGCAACCTGGCGCTGGACATCGACCCCAAGCTGGCCTGGGCCCTGGCCAACCGCGAGGTGTTTCCGCTGGATGTGAACCGCGCCGAGCCGGCGCTGCTGGCGCGCATTCCCGGCATCGGGCTGCGCAGCGTGCAACGCCTGGTGGCGCTGCGCCGTGAACGGCGCATTCGCTATGACGACCTGATCCAGCTGCGCTGCGTGCTGGACAAGGCGCGCCCGTTCATCGTCACCAGCGACTATCGCCCGCCCCAGTCGGAAACCCGCAGCGGCCTGCTGCGCGAACGCCTGCGCGAGCCGCAGGCACCGGTGCAGATGGGGTTGTGGGGATGATCGCGCTGGACTGCGACGAGCACTTCGACACCTGGCGCGACCAGGCCCGCGTGCTGCTGGGCCACGGCATCGACCCCACCGAGGTGGTGTGGGCCCACGGCCCGGTGCACGATCTGCTGGCGGTGCCGGCGGTATTGCCGCAGGGCCCCGGGCCGTTTCGCACACGGGTGCCGGCCGCCTTGCTGGATCAACTTGAGCAGGCCGCCCGCTACCGTGGCGAGCAGCGCTGGAACCTGCTGTATGAAGTGCTGTGGCGCGTGGCCCATGGCGACCGCACCGCCATGCTGGCGGGCGACCGGCTGGGCAGCGAGCTGCAGCGGCGCATCAAGCAGGTCAGCCGCGAGGCCCATCACCTGCATGCCTTCGTGCGCTTCGTGCCATTGCCGGCGGCACTGGCCGAGCAACTGCAACTGGACCTGGTGGCCTTCCATGAACCGGCCCACGACATTCTGCAAAGCGCCAGCGGCCACTTTGCCGACCGGCTGGGCCGCCAGCGCTGGCTGATCGCCACGCCACGCGATGGCATCCGTTTCGATGGCAGCACCCTGGACTACCGACGGCACTGCCCCGAGCAATGGCGCCAGTGGGCCTGCCACGCCGACGACCCTGGCGCCGAGCTGTGGCGCACCTATTACCGGCACACCTTCAACCCTGCACGGGTCAACCCCGACGCCATGCGCCAGCACATGCCGGGGCGCTTCTGGCGTCATCTGCCCGAAGGCCCGCTGATCGCGCGGCTGGTGGGCCAGGCGCGCCAGGGCAAGCAGCGCGACGGCCAGGCGCAGGAGGTGGGGCAGCAGGGCGGCAAGCGCATCGGGCGCGGGGATTCGCCAACGCGCTGAGGGCCGCCTTTCCATAGGCCACCCTGGCTGTGTATGATCGGCGCGGGCCGATGCTGCCCGCCGCTCGCTCCCGTTGGGAAAGGTGAAAGCATTGCAGTTACCCCTGACGCGATCATTCTCTTGAACGTCGAGGCCTGGCAACGCGAGCCCCACACTGCCTCGGCACCAGGAGCACATGATGATCTCGATCGAACAGGCCAAACAGATGGCCAAGCGTCTGCGTACCGCCCTGCAGGCGCAGAGCCCGCCGCTGACCCACTCCGGTGCGCTGGAGCTGGTGGCGCAGCAGTTGGGCTACAAGGACTGGAACACCGCCTCGGCCCTGCTTGCCCCCGCCATCCCTGCAAGCGAAGTGAGCTTCGACAAGCCTATCCCCATCCTGCGCATGTTCGACGAAGCCAAGGCGCGCGAGTTCTACCTCGACTTCCTGGGCTTCAGCGTGGAGTTCGAGCACCGCTTCGAAGCCGATCTGCCGTTGTACCTGGGCATCGTGCGCAATGGGCTGCAACTGCACCTGTCCGAGCACCACGGCGACGCAAGCCCTGGCTCGACGGTGTTCATCCCCATGCACAACATCGAGCAATTGCGCGACGAGCTGCTTGCCAAGCGCTACGGCTATGGCCGCCCGGACATCGTCGAGCAGGGCTGGGGCAAGGTGCTTGAGGTGTACGACCCGTTCGGCAATCGCATTCGCTTCTGCCAGGGCTGACCGGCCTTTCCCCCCAGGCTGAAGATGCGTCGTTTGTTCAAGCGGCGCAGGCTGGGGCTGCACGAAACTCCAGGCTCTGACCTGCCTGGAGTTTCACGATGCGAACCCTGTACGCCCCTGTATTTTTCCTTGGATTCATCGGCTCGGCCGCGTGGCTGCTGGACGAGGGCGCAAGCCTTGGCTGGTTGCCGGTTCTGCTGTTGCTGGCGATTGGCGTGTCGATGCTGTGCGAGCGGCTGTGGCCCTATCGCGAGCGTTGGAATGTAAGCCAGGGCGATGGCCCCCGGGACGTGATTCACGCGGGGGTGAACGAGGCGCTCAACGTGGCCGGCATTGCCGCCATCCCCCTGATTGCCCTGGTGCTGCCCGATACCGGCCTGTGGCCGAGTGACTGGCCGCTGGCGCTGCAACTGTTGCTGGCGTTGCCGGTGGCAGACCTGGGCATCACCCTGGTGCATTACGCCAGCCACCGCCTGCCGTTGCTGTGGCGCCTGCACGCCGTGCATCACAGCGTGACCCGAATGTACGGCTTCAACGGGCTGATGAAGCACCCGCTGCACCAGATGCTCGAAGCGCTGGGCGGCACCTTGCCCTTGCTGCTGTGCGGGTTGCCGCTGGATGTGGCGGCCTTGCTGGCGTTCAGCATATCCATCCAGCTGCTGTTGCAGCACAGCAACGTCGACATGCGCATCGGCTGGCTGCGCCATGTGTTTGCCTGGGCGCCGGTGCACCGGCTGCATCACCTCAAGTACGGCACCACGGGGGATGTGAACTTCGCGCTGTTCTTCAGCGTTTGGGACCGCCTGCTGGGTACCGCCTTGCACCTGCCGCACTATCACCTGGCGGACGACGACCTGGGTATCGGCGACTTTCCGGACTACCCGGTGGGCTACGGCGCGCAGTTGCGCCAACCCTTTCGCCGCGACCAGCCCGAGCATCCACCTGCCGTACTGCCCGATGCCCTGAGCCGTGCGCTAGTCCAGCAGCCTTAGGCGCAGGTGGCGCAGGGTACGGTCGGCACGGATGCCGAACTGCTGGCGCACGCTGCGTGACAGGTGGGCCGAGTCGGCAAAGCCTGCGCAGGTGGCTGCCTCGGTCAGGCTGCTACCGCCCAGTGCCAGCTGCAAGGCCACGCGCAGGCGTTGCCACAACACCAGGCGGCGCACCGACAGCCCCAGTTGACCGCTGAACAGGCGCTCCAGCTGGCTGAGCGACAGCGCCGCCTCACTGGCCAGCTGCGCGGCGGGCAGGGTGTTTTCATCCAGTGCACGCACCCGTTGCAAGGCGGTGGCCAGGCGCGGATGCAAAGGGCGCCGGGGCAGGGCGCGCAAGCGTTGGTTCAGGCCCTCCAGGTCTGCGCCGGCGTCTTCGCAGAGCTGGCGCAGCACCGGCAGTTCGAAAGCCAATGGCTCGGCAAACAGCGTGATCGCCGGTTGCTCGCTGAGAATCGCATGCGGCTGGCCGGAGGCAATGAGCAGCAGCGGCCCGCACTCGACCTGGCCCTGGATCGACGCCTGCACCGGGGCAGCGCAGGCGATCAGCACCTGGTGGGCATAGTGGGCGTGGGCCTGGGTTTGCCCGACCTGCCCGGCCACCAGGCAGTAGTCGGTGGCCAGCCACAGGTCGCCTTGCCAGGGTTCGTTGGGTGCGCGGTGGATAGTGGTGCTCCTGGGTGAGGGTGAAGGCGTGCGGCGAGGTTACAACGGCAAGGGCCGGTCCTGCACCACGCGCTTCATCACCAGGGTGGAGGTGAGCCGCTGCACGTTGGGCAGCGACGACAGGCTTTCATCATAGAGCCGCTGGAAGGCCGGCAGGTCCTGGGTGATCACATGCAGCAGGTAGTCCGGCTCGCCGAACAGGCGCTGTGCATCCACCACCTGGGGCAACGCCACCAGCGCGTTCTCGAACGCCTCGACCGCCGTGCGATCGCCCTCGCGAAGGGTGACGAAGACCATGGCGGAAAAGGTCAGGCCCAGGGCAATGGGGTCCAGTTTCGCCCGATAGCCCAGCAACACCCCCGATTCTTCCAGGGCACGCACCCGCCGGTGGCAGGGGGAGAGGCTCAACCCCACCCGCTCGGCCAGTTCGGTGATCGAAAGGCGCCCGTCTTTTTGCAGTTCGGCAAGAATGTTCCGGTCGATGCGGTCCATCTGGAAGGATTTTCCCCTATTGGCCTATGTCGCGATTATCTTCGAAAGAAAATTCTAGCAAGATTTCATTATTGTTCCCTGCATCAATTTGCTTGTGGAGCAGGACGATGCAGCCAACCGTGGATCAACCCCTGGCGTGGGTAGCGCCATGACCCTGAATGTTTTCGTGGCGTTCTGGGCGGTGTCGATGTTGTTCATCATCACGCCGGGTGCGGACTGGGCCTATGCGATATCGGCCGGGCTGAAGGGGCGGGTGGTATTGCCCGCCGTGGCCGGGCTGTTGTCGGGGCATCTGATCGCGACACTGATCGTCGCCGCCGGGGTGGGCACGCTGGTGGCGGGGCATCCGTTTGCGCTGTCGGTGCTGACGGTGGCCGGGGCCGGGTACCTGCTATGGTTGGGCATCGGCATGCTGCGGCACCCGACTGTGCCCCAGGCGGACCAGGTGCAGGTAGCCGGTGCGTGGCAGCGCTGGGCGGTGAAGGGCCTGTGTGTGAGCGGCCTGAACCCCAAGGTGTTCCTGCTGTTTCTGGCATTGCTGCCACAGTTCACCGACGCCACGGCGCCGTGGCCGGTACCGCTGCAGATCGTGGCGCTGGGGCTGGTGCATGCGCTCAGCTGCGGGGTGATCTACCTGCTGGTGGGCTTTGGTTCGCAGGCCGTGCTGGGCGCGCGGCCTGCGGCGGCGCTGTGGGTCAGCCGGGTGTCGGGGGCGGCGATGGTCATCATCGCGCTGGTGCTGCTGGGCGGGCAGCTACCCAGGTAGGCAGAATGTACGCGGCAATCGAACAGGGGGAGTGCCATGAAGAGCTTGAGAGCACGGGCCGTACAGGGCCTGGAGGTGGGGGCGCAACTGAGCGTGAGCCGGTGCTTCACCGATGAGGACATCCGCTGCTTTGCGCAGCTTTCGCGGGACTACAACCCCGTGCACTACGATGCCGCCTCGGCCGAACTGCGCAGGTTCAGGTCGATCATTTCCCATGGCCTGCTGACGGCCAGCCTGGTGACCGAGATCGGCGGGCAGATCGGCTGGCTGGCGACCAGCATGAGCTTCGAGTTCAAGCGGCCGGTGTATGCCGGCGATGCAATCACCTGCCACTGGCTGATCGTGGACAAGGACGAGCGCGGGCATGCGCGGGCGCAGTTGAGCATCGTCAACGCGCAGGGCGAAACCGTGCTGGAAGGCATGACCACCGGGGTGTTGCCGAACGCAGCGGCGCGTGAACGCATGGCGCAGCTGTTGGCCGAGGGCGACCCCGGCAACCTGGCTGCGGCAGGTGCCTAAGGCGCCGGCACGCGGCAGGGTTCAATTGCGAAAGTACAGCTCGTCCAGCTGGCGCCGACGGATCGCCACGTACTGCTCCCACACCTTGGGGAACTCCGCTTCGCGGATGAACGGGAAGGTGAGGTACACGAATCGCCCCTTCACCTGAATGTACTGGCGTGCACGCTGGAAGGCCGGCTGCTCGGTCAATGCGATGCTCTCGTCGTAGCCGTCGTGGTAGTGACGAATATCCACCCGGTGCGGGGCAAGCATGCCGCGGGCAAAGTCGATCACCCAGCCGGTGCCCACCGAGGTGCTCAGGTAACCGTAGACGCCGTCCTCCGACAGCTGCAGGCACGCCTTGGCCTGCGTGCCGTCGTCATCGTTCACCAGCACGATCTGGTCGTTGAAGTACTGGATGGATTGCCCCTGCGGCCCGTGCAGCACCAGGTTCCAGCCTTCGGCATCCATGCGGAACTCGCCCTGGTTGGCAAACTCGGCGATCCATCCGTTTGACAGCTCGATTCTGTGGTTGGTCATGGGGGTGGGTCCTGAGGGATAGGGCAGGCAGTTGCTTCAGCTGTGCTCGATCAGCATGACAGCAACGGTATCGGGCTCCAAGGCTTCGAACACATGGGGCTGGTTGGCCGGGTAGCGCAGGTAGTCGCCGGCATGCAACAGCACCGGTGCACTGGCCGGGCCTGCGCTGGCGGCCCCCTGGCACACGAATACATGCTCGAAAGTGCCCGCCGGGTGCGCCTGGGAATGGTGCGGCTGCCCGGGCTGGGCATGCACGCGGTACAGGTCCCGGCGTATGCCGGGCGGGCAGTCGGCGAGCAGGGTCGCCGCGTAGTCGGCGTCGTCGGCCTTGAGCGCCGCACCTTCGCCTGCGCGAATCACCGTGACCGTCTGCGCCGGCTGCTCGAAGAACCGCGTGACCTGAATGCCCAGTGCCGTGGCCAGCGCCCACAGGGTCTCGATGCTGGGGTTGCCAAGGCCGGACTCCAGCTGCGACAGCGTGGATTTGGCCACGCCGGCGCGGCGCGCCAGATCGCTGACGGACATCCCCGACTGCAAGCGCTCGCGCCTGATGGCCTGGGCCAGGATCATGATCGGCGCATCGTTCGATATAATGGTCATTTGTTCGTTATAAGTTGACTGGGAGAGAGGGCGGCGGACATTATGGCACCCACTTGTTCGTTTTGATGGATTTTGTTCGATGGCACAGCCTTCTGTTTTTACCTCGACGGGACACCGCGCGCCATGAATGCACGTTCACGCGGCACCCTCGAAATGGTCACCGCCATGTGCATTTCTGGCACTGTCGGCTGGTTCGTGGTGCAGTCGGGCCAGTCGCCTTCGTCGATGGTGTTCTGGCGCTGCCTGTTCGGCGCCGCCGTGATGGCCCTGGCGTGCTGGGCGCTGGGGGTGTTTGGCACGCTGCGCCCGACCCGCGCGCAGTGGGGGTGGATGCTGCTGGGTGGCGTTGCGCTGGCCTGCAACTGGCTGCTGCTGTTCAGCGCCTACAGCCAGGCCTCCATCGCGGTGGCCACGGTGGTCTACCACACGCAACCCTTCATGCTGGTGGGGCTGGGCGTGCTGCTGTTCGGCGAGCGGATTTCGGCCAGTGGTGCTGGCTGGTTGGGCCTGGCGTTTGTCGGCATGCTGCTGATTGTGACGGCCAAGACGGGGGCGGCCGGGGAAAACTACCTGATGGGTGTGATGCTCGCGCTGGCGTCGGCCTTGCTGTACGCGATTGCGGCGATCATCGCCAAGCGCCTGCAGGGCGTGCCGCCGCACCTGATCGTGCTGGTGCAGCTGCTGGTGGGCGCGGCCATGCTCTGGCCCTGGGCGCAGGTGCCGGACATGACCGCGCAGCCCCAGGCCTGGGCCTACCTGCTGACCATTGGCGCGGTGCATACCGGGCTGATGTCGACCCTGCTGTACGGCGCCATCCAGAAACTGCCCACGGCGCTGATCGGCGCCCTGTCGTTTCTGTACCCGGCGGTGGCCATCCTGGTCGACTGGCTGGCCTTCGATCACCCCCTCAGCGCGCTGCAGGCAGCCGGGGCGCTGGCCATATTGCTGGCGGCGGCCGGCATGAACCTGGGCTGGCGCCTGGGCTCAAAGCCGGCCCTGAATACCTGAGTTAGACCACCGCGTGCCCTGGGCCGCACTGGTCGAGCGTGGCCAGGTAAACACTGGGCGGGGCGCCCAATTGACGGTGGAACATGCTGGAAAAGGCGCTGGGGCTGTCGTAGCCCAGCTCCAGCGCGACCCGTGTGACCGAGGCGCCGGCCGCCAGGCGGGTGACGGCAGCCATCAGGCAGGCCTGCTGGCGCCAGGTGCCGAATGAAAGCCCGGTTTGCTGGCGGAACAGGCGGCTGAAGGTTCTTGCACTGCAATGCAGGGCACTTGCCCAGGACTCGGCGCTGGTGTCAATGCGGGGTTGGCGCAGGAAGTTGCGACATAGTTCGGCCAGCCGCGGGTCGTTTGGCAAGGGTGCGAACAGCGCCAGGCTCGGCGCGCTGCGCAGCTCGTGCAGTACCAACTGAATCAGATGCCCGTCGCGACCGTGTGTTTCATACAGTGCGGGTACGTGCGCCGTGGCCAGCAACAGGTGGTGGAGCAGGGGCGAGACCACCAGGGCCTGGCACTGCGAGGTATCACGCACCGGCTGCGCCGGCTCTATGTACAGGCTGCGGGTGCTCACCCCGCGCATCAGCACTTGGTGCGGCTTGCCGGCGGGTATCCACACCCCGCTACCGGGCGGAATCACCCAGCTGCCGTCCTGGGTTTGAACCTCCATCAGGCCACTCATGCCATACAGAAACTGTGCGCGCCGATGCACATGGGTGGGCAGCAGTGTGTCGGGCGGGTAGTCGGTACCGATGGCGAGCACCGGGCGGGCGACGGCGTCGACGCTGGCGAGCGGAATATTGAGCATGTGAAGCACCTTGGCCGGAACGCGAGGATTATTGGCCAATTCGCGAGGGCTGGCCACATGTCTGGGCGTTAACGTGTGGCTTCCCCCTTGTGTTGGAAGCGATGCATGTTCTGGTTTCTGCTGTGTGCGTTCGGTGTGGTAGCTGGTGTGACGACTGTGCTGTTCGGCTTTGGTGGCGGCTTTGTGGCGGTGCCGCTGCTGTTCACCCTTATCAGTGTGAGCCATGCGCCGGGGTCGGCCATCGGCGAGGCCGCGATGCATATCGCCGTGGCCACCTCCACGGCGGCGATGATCTTCGGCGCAGGCCTTTCGACCTTGCGCCATGCCCGTGCGCGCACCTTGCAGTGGCCTGTGGTGCGGCCGTTGCTGGGTTACGTTGCGCTGGGTGCAGTGCTGGGCGCATGGGCCGCCACGCAGGTGCAAGGGGCGTGGATACGCTGGCTGTTCATCGGCTACCTTGGCCTGACCATTCTTGATGCCGTGTTGCGCCCGGGGTTTACCGTGAGCACAAGCGATGGCATGCGCCCGCTGGGCCGTCGAGCCAGCGCCGTGATCGGTGTCGGCATGGGCGCCGTGGCCGCATTCCTGGGTGTAGGCGGCAGCGTGATGAGCGTGCCGCTGATGCGCAGGCGTGGGGCGAGCATGGCCGTGGCGACGGCGTCGGCCAACCCGCTGTCGCTGCCGATGGCGATTGCCGGTACTGCCGCCTACGCCGTGCTTGCGTGGCGCACCGAAGTGCTGGGGCCCTGGTTTGCCGGCTATATCGACGTGCGTGCCCTGGCCGTGCTGGTGCTTGGCTCGTGGTGCGGCATTCGCCTGGCCGCGCCGTGGATCGGGCGCATGCCCGACGCGCTGCATGTGAAGTGCTACCTGGCCCTGCTGGGGGTGGTGCTGGTGGTGATGGTGGTTGCCTGACTAGCCCAGCCAGACGCTCAGCAACACCGCAGCCAGCGCGACCAGTGCCGTGTTGAGGCACACCAGCGCAAAGCCGAAACGCACCAGTTCGCCTTCTTCACTGGTGCTGGTTCTGGCCAGGCCCAGGATCAGCATCACGATCGACAGCGAGCCCAGCGCCGCATGCCCCGCCGCGCTGTTCTGCACCGCCGCGAGCAACAGGCGGCCGTGTTCGGGCAGCATGGCGATGGCGGGCATGAAGATCGCATTGCCGCCCACGTTCGAGCCGGTCATGTAGCCGGACAACCCGCCCAGCAGGGCGACCAGCAACGACGCGGCGGCCGGTGCCAGGCCGGTCAGCAGCTGCATCAGGCCCGCCAGAAAGCCGGCCTTGACCATCAACTGCGACATGGCGAGAAAAAAGAAGATCGTCAGCAGGGGCCGCTTCGCCCGGGTCAGCAGTGCGGTGCCGATGCGGGTGCCCGGCACCGGCAGGGACGGTGCGCTTCGCGCGTGAAACCCCAGGCCCACCAGCACCAGGATCAGTGCCACGCCCGGCGAGGCAAGCGGCTTCCAGGTGACCTGGGCGCCCTGGACGACCCACAGGTTCTGCCAGCCGGTGATGGCCCACAGCGCCTTGAGTGCGACGATGCTGGTGATCAGCACCAGGTAAGGCCACGCCTGGCGCGGCCATTGTCGCGCCCCGCGTGTGCCGCCGTGGTTGCGCAGGCGCCGCAGCCCGTTGGCTAGTACGGCGGCTGCGCTCACCAGGCCCGCCGCCACGCCGGCTACCTCCGGCCCCAACCCGCGGCTGCTGCTGTAGAGCACCCCCACGAATACCAGCCAGCCAGCGCCCAGCACCGTCCATTCGCGCAAGGTGCGAACCTCGGCCAGGTACAGCGCCATCGCCCCGAGCGCGAGAAACACCGGTGCGCTGGTCAGTGCCGAGGTGGCTGCCAGCGCCGCAGCGTCCAGATGGGCCAGGGAAGCGCCGATCACCGATGCCAGGCCCAGCGTGCCCCACGGCATGATCGCCATGCCGGCCAACGCGATACGCAGCGCCACCCGGCGGTCGAACAGGCTGAGCAGCAGCGGCACGGTGGCGATCAACGACACGCCAAAGCCGGTCATGGCTTCGAGCAATGGGGCCAGCCCGAGCACGATGAACACCACCTGGTCGCCGCGCCCGAGCCCGAGCGAGCGTACCCACTGGCTGAATGCCAGGTTCACGCCCAGGCGCTCGATGAAGATTACGAAGGCCAGCCCCGGTACGATCACGAACGCGGTGCTGGCAAACAGCACGGCAGTGTCCTGGGCGGCCGCCACCAGGCTGCCCAGGCGCCACGTATCGGCAGCACCGACCAGCCACAGCACCATTACCAGCAGCGTACCGGCGATGGCGGCATGCACGGGTGGGCGGCGCAGCACCACCAGCATGGCCGTGACCAGCAGCACGGGCGACAGATGAAACAGTGCGAGCATGCGAGCAATATCCTGTGTGAGTCCCGACCAGGGCTGCGGCTGCAGGCTGGGGCTCGATAATATTTCTCGCTGTCAGGTAAAGGGGCGCGGATTTCTGGTAGTTTTCGAGAAAATTTCTCGCAGGGTTTCCATGGCCATTCACGATGTAGCGGCTGAGCCGCTGGACAAGTTCGACCGCGCCATTCTTGACCTGGTGCAGCGCGACAACACCGTGCCGCTGCGGTTGGTGGCCGAGCAGGTCAACCTGTCCACCGCGGCGGTGCAGCGGCGCATCAAGCGCATGGAGGAGCGGGGCGTCATCACCGCCAATGTCGCCGTCGTCGACCCTACTGCGGTGGGTCGGCCGATCACCATCATCGTGGAGGTGATGGCCGAGCGCACCAGCCTCGATGCGCTGGAGGCCATGAAGGCGCACTTTGCGGTGCCTGAAGTGCAGCAGTGCTACTACGTCACTGGCGAGGTGGATTTCGTGCTGGTGCTGACCGTGGCCAGCATGCAGGAGTACCAGGCGTTGGCGCGGCGGTTGTTTGCCGAGAACGCCAATGTCACCTGGTTCAAGACCATTGTGGCGCTGGACCGGGTGAAGGTCGGGTTGCAGGTGCCCAGCCTGTAGGAGCGGGCCTTGCCCCGCGATCTGGCGCGCAGCGCCAGCAGAACCTGCGACGCGATCAGCCTGATACACCGCACACTTTCCAAGGTAACGATGTTGGTGCAGCATAGGCCCGCGTCGACCAAGGGACATGAGACTCGAATGAAGCTGATCGCTGCGCAAATCTCGGCCACCCCGGGGGATGTCGAAAAGAACCTCGCCCAACACATCGACGCTATCCACGCCGCCGCAAGCCAGGGAGCCGATGCGGTGGTCTTCCCCGAACTTTCGCTGACCGGCTACGAACCCGAACTGGCCGGTGGCTTGGCGATGGCGCCCACCGACAGCCGCCTCGATGCGTTCCAGGCCTTGAGCGATCGCTACACCCTGCTCATCGCCGTGGGTGCGCCAACCCAGGGGAGGGAGGGCACCCAGATCAGCATGATCGCGTTCCAGCCAGGGCTGCCACGTGCGGTGTATTCCAAGCAGCTTCTGCACGCCGACGAACTGCCATTCTTCACGCCTGGTACCCAGCAGCAGGTGTTCCGCCAGGGCGGGCATGTTCTGGTGCCCGCGATCTGCTATGAATCCTTGCAACCCGCCCATGCAGACCAGGCCGCCGCGGCAGGTGCCCAGGTGTACCTGGCCAGCGTGGCCAAGTCGCAGAAGGGCGTGGACCTGGCCTGCAACCATTACCCGGCAATGGCCCGCAAGCATGGCATGACCGTGATCATGGCCAACTGCATAGGCCCCGCCGACAACTTCATCGGTGCAGGCCAGTCCGCGGTCTGGAACCCGAATGGCGAGCGCGTTTGCACTGCCGACGCCACCCGGCAAGCCCTGGTCGCATATGACACACGCACGGGAGAAGCGAGCACTGTCAGCCTGGCTTGAATCACCATCGCCACCCCAATTCGTCGACCTTCGGAAGCACTCATGCCCGCCTTGATTCCCCTTGACCCCGCAACACTCCCGGACATCGCCACGCTGCGCCAGCGCGCCAAGGCCCTGGCCATGCTCGATGCCATCGTCTCCCCCGAATGGGAGTACCGCTATTTCAGCTACAACGCGAGCTGGTTCGACGGTGAGGAAATGGCGTCGATGCGCAATGGCTCGGGCGATGAATGGTTTGTGCACTTCGGGCCGTTCGGCGCGGCCATCAAGGGGATTGCGCATGAATCCCCGTTAGCCGGCGACAGCCGTCTCGTCGAGGCCGTACAGCAACAAGTGCCGCCGGCCTTTGCCGCCTTTCTCAACGAAGCGGCCTTCAGCATGGACTGGCTGAGCTACTGCTACTGGAGAAGCCCTGACGACGCGGCCTGGCAGAAGGTGGCAGCGCCGAACGTCACAACGGACCACCTCGACGATGGCTCGGTGGAGTTTCTGGCGCTGCTGATCGAACCGGCCAGTGGCTACGTGGAGTTTGCCCAGTGGTACTACGAGCAGGCCGTGCCATTGGCGGCGGTGCAGCAACTCTACGACCACACCCCGTTGACCGCCGACCTGGTGGCCGCGCTCAACCCGGACCTGGACTTTGCCGAGGCGGTGGCCTCGGCTGTCGAAACGGGCTACCCCTGCGCCGGATAAGTGCTACCACCCCTGGGCCAGCGGCGCTGGCCCTTGCAAGGTGGGGAACAGCGGCAACACTTCTTCGGCCAATTCCTGAATGACCTCGTCAACCGGCCGCCGGGCCATCTGAATGCCCAGCGCCGCATGATTGACGCCCGCTGCCTTCCATTCGCCAAGCAACGCGATCAGCCCGTTGCGCCCGGTCTTGAGCACATACCCACCTTGCAACGGCGTGCGCGGGAAGTCGGGGTCTTCGTCCAGGTCGATCCACTCGTTGGTCATGTGCGGGCGAAACCCGCCGTTGGGGATCTGCGAGCGCCACGCCCGAACCTTTTCTGCCAGGCGAAGCGGGCCCTGCGCCGTGTGGGTGGCGTCCGGGTAGGTCAGCCAGCCATCGGCCTGCTCACCCAGCCACTGCAGGGATTGACGCGACGACCCCGTCACGATCAGCGGAATGCGCCCGGTGACCGGTTGTGGCAGCAACTGCGTGCCGCTCATCTGGCCCAGCGGCGAGCGGAGGGTCGCAGGGCCCTGCGCCAGCAATTGCCGGAAGTAGTCCACGCTGTGGGCAAAGCGCTCACCGCGCTGGTCATGGGCCAGGCCGTAGGCGGGGAACTCCACGGCCCTGTCCCCCGACGCGATGCCCATCACCAACCGGCCGCCCGACAGGCGATCGAGGCTGGCGGCAGACTTGGCCAGGTCGATGGGGTGGCGCAAGGTGAAGATGGCGCTGCCGGTGACCAGCGCGATGTGCCGGGTATGGGCGGCCAGGTAGCCCAGGTACACGAAGGGGTCGAACACCTGGCCGGCATCGCCGAAGGCCGGGTCGAACAAGGGCACGTCGCGCACCCATACGGCAGCAAAGCCCAGGCGCTCGATCTCGCTCACATGCTGCGCCTGGGCGTGAAGCACCGCCATGTCGCCCTGGTAGAAGCGCAGTGGCAGAAAGATGCCCAGTGTCAGGTGATCGGCGGCGAACATGCGCCGGTAGCCGGGGTGGTGGGCGAAGGCTTCGGCGTTCGCGCCGCAGGTGACGGCGGGTGCAGTGGGGTGGGTCATGGTGTTCATGCCTGTTCCTTGGTGTCGGGGTTCATGGGCCGGTGGCAGGGGCGGGCAGGCGAATGCCGCGTTGTACCGCAGGGCGCTGCTCTACCTGCGCGTACCATTGGCTCAACCAGGGCTGCTGGCTGAAGTCGAAGCCCACCAGCTGCGCGATATGCAGCCAGGCGAAGGTGGCTATGTCTGCAATCGAATAGGTGGCGCCACCCAGCCACGGCTGGTTTGCCAGATGCTGATCGAGGGTGACGAAGGTGGCTTCGGTGAGGGTCCTGTAACGCTGGATGGCGGCAGGGTTGGGCACGCTGTCGAAGCATTCGAAGTGCACGCGCTGGCCCAGCAACGGCCCCATGCTGGCGCTGTGAAACATCAGCCAGGTGATGCATGCCCAGCGCTCGGGAGCGTCGTGGCCAAGCAACTGGCCGCTCTTGTCCGCCAGGTACAGCAGGATGGCGGCGGACTCGAACAGGGTGATGCCCGTGGCGCGGTCGATCAGCACCGGAATGCGACCGTGCGGGTTGAGCGCAAGAAACTCGGGCCGCTGGTGCTCGCCCTCATCGATGCGCACATGGCGCAGGCTGTAGGGCAGGCCCATTTCTTCCAGGGCGATGGTGATCTTGAAGCCGTTTGGCGAACTGTCGGTGTAGAGAATCAGGTCAGGATCGGACACAGGGCACATACCTCAGGCAGACTAATGCTTGTTGCGTGGTGTGGGTGCCATGCTAGTGAGTGATTGCCTGAGACAAAAACGATTAGTCCTGCGCTTTGACGTTAGATTTTCTAAACCAAGGAATACGCCATGGGCGCCGTTCTACCCTTGCTGGCGCTGCGCGCCTTTACCGAAGCTGCACGGCTGGGCAGCCTCAAGGCGGCGGCCGAGCACATGGGCGTCACCCCCGGCGCCATCAGCCAGCAGATCCGCCAGCTGGAAGACCGTCTGGGCGTCACGCTGCTGCTACGGGGGCGGCATGGGGTGCAGCTCAGCGATGCCGGCGCACGTCTTTTCCCCGGGTTGTCGCGGGGCTTTGGGCAGATCGAGAACGCGCTGCTCGAACTTGAGTCGTTCACCCACGAGCAAACGCTTACCATCAGCACCGTGCCGTCGTTCGCGTCCACCTGGCTGGTGCCGCGCCTGGGTGACTTCAGTGCCCGGCATCCTGACATCGAAGTGCGGGTGGAGGCGTCGGCAAGGCTGGTGGATTTCCAGCGCGAGCGCATCGACATTGCGCTGCGCCATGGCCTGGGCCAGTACCCGGGGCTGGAGTCGATCCCACTGATGGCGCCGGTGCTGCTAGCGGTGGCCAGCCCCCGGCTGCTGGCCGAGGGGCCGCCGATCAACAGCCCGCAGGATTGCCTGAACTACCCGCTGCTGCACGACACCGAGCGAGCGGATTGGCCGCTGTGGCTGCAAGCGCATGGCGTGGAGGCTGACAGTCGTAGCCAGCGTGGTGCCAGTTACGATGAAGACCTGTTGCTGCTGCGCGCGGCGGCGAGCGGGCAGGGCATTGCCTTGGTGCAGGACAACCATGCCCAGGAAGATCTGCACAACGGCAGGCTGGTGGTGGCGCTGGACAGGCCGTGGCCGTCGCGATTTGCGTACTACCTGGTAACGCGCAAAGAGGCCTTGAAGCGGGCGCAGGTGCAGGCGTTCATCGAGTGGATAACGCAGCAGGCGGGCGCTGCGTGACAGGTGTGGCTCAGCCTTCGGCGGCGGGGGTCGGGGTTTCGGCGGCTTCTGTAGCCAGCTTCAGTCGGTCGGCCTTGCAGATGTATTTGGGTTTGCTTTTGGGGGCCAGCTTGGCGCTGGCCTTCTTGGCGTTGGCCTTGAGTATCTGCTTGATCTTCTTTTGGCGGTTCATGGTTCTGCTGGGCCTGTAGATGCTTGAAAGCGGTGCGATGGCGGGGAGGTTGCAGGTGTTCTGCAGAGCCTTGCCGGTACTGCCGGTTGGGGCGAGTTTACTAAAGGTTGCGCTGCAAGCGTGAGCGTTGTGCGTGGGGAGGCTTTGAGGGCGCGTTCGCAGGTTTTGCTGGCGCTGCGCGGCAGATCGCGGGTCAAGGCCCGCTCCTACGGCCTGGCGGCCAGAGGCGGAGTCTGCCCGAGGCCTACATGCACGGTGTATCACGCGAACTGCATGTGCAGGTTTTGCTGGCGCTGCGTGCCAGATCGCGGGTCAAGCCCGCTCCCACGGCCTGGCGGCCAGAAGCGGAGTCTGCCCGCAGGCCGTAGGAGCCGGCGTTGCCGGCGAACGAGCGCAAAGCGGTCGCAACGCCTGAGGGCGCGGTGTATCAGGCAGACCGCATGTGCAGGTTTTGCTGGCGCTGCGCGCCAGATCGCGGGTCAAGCCCGCTCCCACGGCCTGGCGGCCAGAGGGGGAGTCTGCGCAGGGTGTAGGAGCCGGCGTTGCCGGCGAACGAGCGCGAAGCGGTCGCAAGGCCTGAGTACGCGGTGTATCAGGCAAACTGCATGTGCAGGTTTTGCTGGCACTGCGCGCCAGATCGCGGGTCAAGTCTGCTCCTACGGCCTGGCGGCCAGAGGCAGAATCTGCCTGAAGGGCGTAGGAGCCGGCGTTGCCGGCGAACGAGCGCGAAGCGGTCGCAACGCCTGAGTGCGCGGTGTATCAGGCAGACCGCATGTGCAGGTTTTACTGGCGCTGCGCACCAGATCGCGGGGCAAGGCCCGCTCCTACGGCCTGGCGGCCAGAGGCAGCATCTGCCCGCAGGCGTAGGAGCCGGCGTTGCCGGCGAACTAGCGCGAAGCGGTCGCAAGGCCTGAGTGCGCGGTGTGTCAGGCGAACCGCATGTGCAGGTTTTACTGGCGCTGCGCACCAGATCGCGGGGCAAGGCCCGCTCCCACGGCCTGGCGGCCCGAAACAGATCATCAAGCCATGCATAATCCGCTTCTGCCCGCAGGGCGTGGGAGCGGGCTTGACCCGCGAATCGAGCGCAAAGCGGTCGCAAGGCCTGAGTACGCGGTGTGTCAGGCAAACCGCATGTGCAGGTTTTACTGGCGCTGCGCACCAGATCGCGGGTCAAGCCCGCTCCCACGGCCTGGCGGCCCGAAACAGATCATCGAGCCATGCATAATCCGCTTCTGCCCGCAGGGCGTGGGAGCGGGTTTGACCCGCGAATCGAGCGCGAAGCGGTCGCAGCGGCTGAATGCACGGTGCATCAGTCAATCTGCATATGCCGGCAATCACGCTGACCCCGGCGCATCATCAGAAGCTGTACTTCGCCGTAACCATCAAGTTGCGCGGGTCGCCAAACACGTCATATGGGCTCCACGTGGAGTTGCTGGCGATGCCCTGGTAGTACTTCTTGTCGAACACGTTGTTGATGTTCAACTGCGTGTCCAGATGCTTGTTGACCTGGTAACCCGCCATCAACCCGACCAGCGCATACGCCTCCTGCTCGACATGGTAGTTGCCGAACACATTGCTGCCCTTGTTGAAGGTCGCGCTCTGGCTATAGAGGTTGGCCCCCACACGCCACTGCTTCAGATCACCCTGCAACTGGTACGTGGTACTGGCCTTGAACATATGACGCGGCAGGTCGGTGTCGAACAGCCGGCCTTCCTTGGCCTTGTCGGCATCCTTCTCGTACTTGGCCTGGGCGAACGTATAGCCGGCGCCCACTTGCCAGTTGGGCGTCAGCGCACCATTGATCTCGAACTCGATGCCCTGGCTGCGCACCTTGCCGGCCGCTTCATAGCACCCGTAGCTACCCACCGGGATGACCTTGCACAGGCTTGCATCCGCCACCTCGGCCGCGCGGTTGAGCTGGTCGATCTGGAACAGCGAAGCACTGGCATTCAGCGCGCCGCCAAAATACTCACCCTTGATACCCACTTCGTAGTTTTCGCCGGTAATAGGCTCGATGCCTTTGCCTTGGCCGTCCTTCTCGGTCTGCGGCTGAAAGATATCGGTGTAGCTGGCATACACCGAATGGTTGTCGTCCAGGTCGTAGATAACCCCGGCATAACGGGTGACGTTGCGCACCACCTTGGTCTTGCCCGAGGTGTAGTACTGGTCGTTGATCTGGTCATAGATGGCCGTGGCGTCGTACCAGTCCAGGCGTGCACCGAGTATCACCTTCAGCGGGTCGGCCAGGTTCCAGCGCGAGGTGAGGTAGAGGCCTTCCTGATCGACCTTGTCGTCGATGGAGTAGATGTCCGGCACGTTCGGTCTGGCCAGCCCGCCCGGGTTGAAGCGGTTGATGTCCGGCACATCGACGAACACCGTGCCGCCGGTGGCTTCGGTCTTGAGCTGGCGCTTGCTGGCGCCGACCACCAGTTCATGCTCACGCCCCAGCAGTGTGAACGGGCCTGTGGCGTAGACATCGTAGGTGGACTGATCGAAGTCGCGGTTCTGGTTGAAGATGCGCTGGCGGTAGGTGGCGTCGTTGTTGCGCTCCAGCACGCCGCCCATCATCTTGAATTCGGACCAGTTTTTCGACGCGCCCAGGTGAAGGCGCCAGTCGTTGTCGAAGCGCTGGTCGAGCTCGACGAACACGGTCTTGTTCTCGACGTCCTGGTGCGACCAGCTGTAGCCGAAGGTCTTGGAGCGAGAAAAGCCCATGTGGCTGCCATCGGGGTTCACCGGCAGGCCGCCCCAGTTGATGTTGTTATTGTCGTTCTGGTCGGACGCGCCCACGGTCAGGGTGGTGCTGTCGGTGAGGTCGAACTCGCTGATGCCGTAGAACACCCCGCGCTCGCGCCCGGCGTAATCCTGATAGCTGCCCTTGTCGTTGTATGCGCCGACGATGCGGCCACGCACGCTGGCGCTGTCGTTCAGCGGGCCGGACACATCCAGCTCGCTGCGGTAGTTGTCCCAGCTGCCGGCGCTGCCGGTCACGCTGGCCTGGAACGCCTGGGTAGGGCGCTTGCGCACCATGTTGATGGCGGCCGACGGGTTGCCGGCCCCTTGCATCATGCCGGTGGCGCCGCGCACCACTTCGACGCGGTCATAGGGGGCCAGGTCGGCGGTGGCCACCCAGTCGGCGTTGTAGGTGGTGGGCAGGCCGTCGAACATCAGGTTGGTGATCGGGAAGCCGCGGGCGAAGAACTCGCTGTTGGCCGGGCGCGCGGCCGACAGGCGCAGCCCGGGCGTGGCCTGCACCACGTCGTCGAGGCTGCGCATGCCCTGGTCGTCCATGCGCTGGCGGGTAATCACTGTGACCGACTGCGGTGTTTCGCGCAGCGACAGCGGCAGCTTGGTGGCGGTCTGCATGGCGCCGGTGGTGTACGAACCGCTGTGCTCGGTGGTCGAGCCCAGGCCCAGGCCGCTGATGGTGGTGGCGCCCAGTTCCAGGGCATCTGCGCTTTGGCTACGGGCAATCAGCAGGTAATTGCCGTTGGCGGTGCGGGTAACCGTGAGGCCGCTGCCGGCCAGCAGGCGTTCGAGGCCATCCTGCACGGCATAGTCCCCACGCAGTGCCGGGGCGCGCTTGCCCTGCACCAGCGCCGGGTCGAACGGCAGGCTGATGCCGGCCACCTGGGCAAAGCTGTTGAGCGACTCTTCCAGCGGGCCTGCCGCCAGCTCGTAGTGGCGGCTGCTTGCCTCGGCGGCCTGCGCGGCCGCACTGGCCAGCGACACGCTGGTGGCACCGGCCAGCAACATACTGCGCAGGGTCAGTGCCAGCACGCTGCGCTGCAAAGGCCGGGTGGGGATAAAAGCAGAAGACATGGACGGCGTGCTCCTTTCGAATGACGAGGTGTATTGCCTGTCTGTCGAAGAGGGCGGCAAAACCCGTAAAAGTTTTTGAGATTTCTTCTCATCAGCCTTACCGGGCGACGATACGGGTCCATAACGGGGTAAAGCGTTCCACCCGCACCGGCAGCGAATCGCTCAGGGCGCTGAGGGCCTGGTCGATGTCATCGAGCTGGAACACGCCCGACACCTCCAGGTGCGCGATGGCCGGGTCGCAGCGCAGCCAGCCGTGGCGATAGCGCGCCAGTTCTGCGGTCAGCTCGCGCAGTTGCATGCGCTTGGCCACCAGTTGCCCGCGCGCCCAGGCGCTGGCATTGAGGGGGCTGGTTTCGACCCGCTGGCTGCCGATTGCATCGATCAGGTATTGCTCCCCGGCGGCAACCATCACCGGCTGGCCCTTGCCCTGAATCGCCACCACCCCATCCTCGACCCGCAACCGCGTGCCGCTGGCTTCATCACGCACCGCAAAGGCCGTACCGATGGCCTGCAACTGCGCATGCCGCGTGCTGACCCAGAAGCTGCGACGCCCGCCCGCCGTGGCGGCGTCCTTGCCGGTGTCGATAAAGATTTCGCCGCGCCGCAGCACGATCAACCGGCGCTGGGCGGTGAATTGCACGTCCACTGCACTGGCTGTGTTCAGTTGCAGGCGGGTGCCGTCGTCCAGCAAAAACTGACGGCGCTCGCCCACCTCGGTGGCGTAGTCCGCGCCCCAGGGCACCAGCGTGCTGTCACGCATCGACCAGCCGGTAACGCCGCTGGCCAGCAGCCCCACGCCCAGCAGCTTGAGCGCCTGGCGCCGGCTGTGACGACCGCCTTGCAGGCGTTGCAGTGTGTCCCGCGCCACCGAGCCGGGCAGTGCGGCCAGGCCCTGGAAGGTGGCATCGCTTTTCTGCAGCGCTTGCCAGGCCACCTCATGCAGCGCGTGCGCCTGACGCCAGCGTTGGCATGCCTCCAGCAGCTGCGGGTTGGCGCCGTCGGACTCGATGCGCACCAGCCAGCCGATGGCCTGGTCCAGCACGTTGTCGGGCAGTTCGGGCAATGGCGGGCGGCTCATCGCTGGGCCAGGTAGCAATGGCGAATGGCGCTGGCCATGTACTTCTCCACCGAACTCAGGCTTACCGCCAGGCGCTCGGCGATCTCCTTGTAGCTCAGGCCCTCCAGGCGCGACAGCAGAAAGGCCATGCGCACCTTGGGCGGCAGGCCGTTGAGCAAGGCGTCCACACGGGCCAGGGTTTCCAGCAGTATCAACTGCGACTCGGGCGACGGCACCTCGGCTTCGGGCAGGTGTGCGATGGCCTCCAGATACGCCCGCTCGACCCGCTGGCGACGCACGCGATCCACCAGCAGCCCGTGGGCCACGGTGCTCAACCAGGCACGCGGCTGACGCAACTGCTGCAGCTGCTCCGGCTTGCCGAGGATGTGCACGAAGATGTCATGGGCCAGGTCCGCCGCGTGGTCGCCGTGGCGCATGCGCTTGCGCAACCAGCCCAGCAACCAGGCGTGATGGTTGATGTACAGCGCACGAACATCGGAGTGAGGGGTGGGGGAAGTGGATGGCGACGACACGGAAAACCTCAGCATGATAGCCAGGTGCATTTGAGAATTTGTCGCATCCTAGTGCCAGTGGGCCGTGGACAGCAAGGGGAGAGTGCGTGATGTTGGGGGGCAGGTGGGGTTTTGGTGGGCGGAGCGAGCTCGGTAGGCCGCGTGTGCGGCCCGTGTGTTGCGTCGTTACTCGGGTGTCGCGTTTGCTTCCATGCCGTCCAGCACGGTGTCGATCAGTACGGTGCTCATTTCCAGCGATTGCTGTGCGGCGATCAGCAGCGTCTTGAACTGCTCGTCGGCACGTTCGCAGGCTTGGGCGGTGGTGTCCTTGGCGCATTGGATCTGGAGCGACAGGTGAACCAGGGCGTCTTCCAGCTCGATGCCTTCGCAGACTGAAAACAGGGGCGGGTGATTGCCGTTGCAACAGCCGAAGGCGGTGTAGGTGGGTTTGCGGCGGGGAGTAGCTGGCGGATCGGGAACGATTTTACTCATTGTGGTGCTCCTTCTGCAGTGGAGCTGCCACCGTTCGCCGCGACGCGAATGGGGTGGCAGCTGTACGCGGGTTCGCGGACCGAGGCAAAAGGAACTCGGCAGACCCGAAGGTCTCCCACGCACAGCCGCCATTACACAGAAAGCAGGCACAAAAAAAGCGCCTGCAATTTGTAGTGGTGGGGCGCTGTAGCGCCTTTTGCATTAGCGGGCCGCGACGCCCGGTCGCTGGATTGACAGCGACGTCGCAAGATTAGCGGGGTTGGGGTGGGGATTCAAGACGTTCTACAGCGGTATGCGCACCCCCCCCTGAAGCGGGAGCCAGATGCTTGTGCATTATTGCTCAGGCAGCAAGGCTGGATCCGCTCGATGCAACTGGCAAAGTTGACAGTTGTGACAAGCAAAATGACGTCGCAAGCTATCCAGGAGCACATAGCCGAGTGCCTTTCCTGGGAGCATCGATCATGAGTGCAACATCTTTCAGCGTACAACTCCAAAACGAAATGGAGGGTAAGATCAATTATTTCCACTACCAAAAGTTCGGCGACCCCGCCTCGGGTACAAAATCCGCATTAACATCGCCCCAAACTACTTATGACTTCAATCTCTACCCCGGCGGAAAGTTTATAGCGACGACCGCCGAGTCCTACCAAGCGCAGCTTGAAGATCCAAAACTTCTTCGATTCAAATTTACAAATAATTCAGGTTTTCCTGTCGGGTTGCTCCGCGTATACGGTGAGCCCCCTTATCCCGACTGGGTAATAGCCGCGCTGGAGGACATTCCGGGGGACGAAAGTGAGGAAGACGTTCAATCTCAGCGCGAGTTAACAATCGATAGATACAACCAAATGGTTGGGGGGGTGAATACAGGACCGAAGCGGTTTCCAGGGGGGGTACTACGGCGCTGGATCGACTACGAACCTCGCCGTGGCGACCCCTCTAAATGGTACGCATGGCTGCTACGTCCAGGAAGGTCAACTAGTGTGGCGGTAATCGAAGGAAGCGTATGGGCGGTGAGCGAAGCAAAAAACGAAGACTGACCTTTTCCCCTGGCAGCGCAACGGGGAGCTTGGGTGCTGTACAGAACTCAAGTGACCCTAGTTCAGCTCTCGCGTCGTCAGCATTTTTAAGTAGTGCGTGCGTTGAACAGAGGAGGGTGATTGCCGTTGCAACACCCTCCCTTTTTGAGTGGAGCTGCCATCTGATGTTCGGGTGGCGCAGTAGCAGTGCGCGAGGCCCGTTCGCTGGATTGCCTGCGAGCTTGCAAGGTTAGCGGGTTGGGCGCGGGGCTTCTACACGCTCTACACCTGTATGCGCCCCCCCCCATGAAGCGGGAGCCGGATGCTTGTGTATTATTGCTAAGACAGCAAGGCTGGATCGGCTCGATGCAACTGGCAAAGTTGACAGTTGTGACAAGCAAAATGACGTAGCAAACTATCTAGGAACACAAAGCCGCGTGGCTATCCTGGGAGCATCGATCATGAGTGCAAAAATCTCCAGCGCAACATCCTACAGCGTACAACTCCAAAACGAAATGGAGGGTAAAATCAATTATTTTCACTACCAAAAATTCAACGACCCCACCACGGGTACAAAATCCCCATTGAATTCGCCCCAAACCATTTATGACTTCGTTCTCTACCCCGGCGGAAGGTTTATAGCGACGACCGCCGATTCCTTAACTGCGCCACCTGAAGATCCAAAAAATCTTCTATTCAAATTGACAAATAATTCAGATTTTGACTTCTGTCTGATTGAGCTGAATTCTACCGACGCTTCCATTAAGAAATGGCTCAACTCAGACAATCCTACGGAGCAACCCGTCTACAAGGCAAAGTATAGACAGAGGCCAGTGTTGTCCAAACAGTCTGTGACGTTGGACTTCCCCAATGGAGGCCACTGGTATGTGGGCGAGATGCCAGATCGGAAACGCACATAGCCGCGCAATGGGGAGCTTGGCTTTGTAGAAAACTGAAGTGACGATAAATGCAGCGCTCGAGCTGTCAGCACCTGCCACATAAGTTCCAAACATTGGAGGTAGGCAACGCAAGTCAATGGGAAGTAGGTCAAAGGGGAGGCATGGTGGATGGCTAAAAAGTCCAGGCTGCTATTGGTATAGTTCAATGTTCCCTAAGATAGAGAAAATCTGACTAGTGGTTATTGAAATGCATTTAGTGGTTTAGGGTTTTAGAGCAGGTAGGCAGCATATGGCTGCGGTTAGATGTTGCATTATATCTATGCAGCAATAGGGGTGTGTACGTCATCGAAATTAATCGAATCCCTAGGTGATGTATGGAAGGACTTTCTCAACCACTGCGTAGCGCAAACCAATGAGATAAAAATTGCATAATTTCTGTAGGTTTTTTAAGCGCGTAACGGTGCGGTAGTTGTCCTTCAGCAAGTGCTGCTGGTATTTGGAGCGATCACGATCTTGACGAGCATGGAAGTGTGATGAGAGGGAAGCACAAAGAGCCCAATTGGGCGCTCTATCGACCTAAGTATTACTCAAATACCAGGATCGAAAATGATTAGTTCTGCAGAAGAATTTATTGGTCTAGTTGAAAGTTCTGTTGCTATTGGTAACAGTAGGGGTGTGATCGAATAGGCGAATCATGAAGTCTGGCCGGACGTTGCCAATAAATATCCAGGTTATGAAGGATGCATAATTTAGGGCAGTACAATTTCTTTTTGGCTGATTGGTTTTTTGTCCCGCAGCAAGAATTGCAACACGAGACATAGTGTCGCAATGAAGAGAGAGGCAGAGGAAAGTGTGTTTATCAAGCTGTCGGGCGACGATCACCCTATTGTTAGGCAGGCAGTTGCAGCAAGCAGAGAACATTCCGGTTACCCGGCTTAAGGATACGAGTAAAGGTAAAAACTACACATGCCTGTGCGTTAAAGGAACTACGTTGGGGCGCGAAGGAAAATATGATGAATCACTAGTTTTGCCCACCCAGATGGGCATCCTGACATGGTGGGGGAAAGGTTTCCCGATCATCATGATGGACCGCATGTGCATGCGCGAAATAAGAAAGGGCAAACTATAGTGTTTACTTATCCAGGGTGAATAAGATGTTTGAGGTTTTGGTGCATCGGTCAAGGTTCAAGGACTTCAAGAAAGGAGCCAACGAACTTATATCTTCGCTGCCAGCAAATGAAGATGATGAGTTTTCAGTTGTTATGGCGCGTGGCATGAGTGGGGCGTTAGGGTTTAATGCAGATGCTGCATCGCGAAAAGTACTAAATTCGCTGCTTGATGAATGCTATTGTTTTAACTCTCCGGATACCATTTATCCCCCAAGGCAAAGGAGAAATGGAGGGCTGCCAAATTTCTTTTTTAAGGACAGCGGGGGTGCTTTTTGTGAAATGGTAATGAAGCATGAAAGCTATATTGTAGCTTTAAAAAAATATATTGTTATTTCTCGGCACAGAAGTATTGAGAAACCATCACCCTCAGCTTTGTCGTTATTCTTACCTGATGATAAGTGGATTGAACGCCCATTGTATGAAGAGCTATTATCTTCTTGCGAATATTTTGGGATTTTGCAGCGCTCGGGAGAGCATGGGCGGGGCGCCTTCGATTTGATCGCGAGAGATATGGATGGTTTCTTGAACAAGCTAAAAAGCTTAGTAGGCGATGAAGGGCGCCTAGTGTTCATCGAAAATATGCGAAAAATGCCCTGTTGGTAGGGTGGCCAGTGTTGTGATGATCCGCGTTTTGACCCCATGGGACGGCTGGCGCGCATACCGCCAGTCAGGGTGACCAGTCGCAGAACGAGCGCTTTGCCTATGCCGACAATGGCAAGCTGAACCAGGCGCTCCGGGTTCGAGGTGTATTCGACTCTCATGATGGAAATAGGGCAATTACGATTTTTCCTGTTAGAGGAGGCTAGTAGTTATGGAGTTCTACATTTCGAGATCCGAGGAGGACGGTGAGCCAGAAGGATTTGACATGGGGGATATGAGGCTTTCCTCTGGCGATCAAGGTATAGACTCCAAGGAAGATTCAAGACTTCAGATGATGATATACTTGTCAATTACTTCCTTAATTGATGGCTTGGTGAAATTGAAAAACACAAGGTCTTTTGAATTTATCGGAGTTGATTCATCTTTTGCGTTATTATTTAAGATTAAAGGAGAAGTGCTTTCTGTTTTTTATCAGGGGCGTTTTTTTGCCGAAGCTAGTTATCGTGTTTTTTTAGGGATTATTGATCGTGAAGTCGATAGGTTCCTTGCTGAAGAAGGAATTTCTATTGTCGATTCGGTTTTTGATGATATGGAGGCTTCTAGGAAAAAAATCAAATCTTCAATCAATACTAAATAGAGCGTGTGGAAGTTTCCATTGGGAGTTGGCATTTTCTAAAAGAAATGCAGCCGCCAGGTGAGCAATCCTCAATGAATATGGCGATGTAATGAAGGAGAAGCACAAAGGGCCGAAAGGATAAATCATGACAAGTACATCACGCAAAGCAATACAATTTCTCATGATGTTATTGGGTTTTTTCTCCGCCAGTAAACATTGCAATACGAGACATGGCATTGCAATGAAGACGTCGGGAGAGAGGTGCTAATCAAGTTGTAGCGCAACGAGCATCCAATAGTTAGTCGGGCGGTTGCAGTAAACGAAAAAACACCGCGTGCAACGTTGAGATAGTTATGCCCTGATGTTGATCATGGAGTTAGTCAAGTTGCGGAGTGATGGCCAGTAAACGACACACTATGGGGATGGTACGTGGAAGCAGTATCGTGTGTCGGGAAAAGACCACGGAAATATTCCTAGGCCGAATATTAAATAAGCAAAAAAGAGTCCGCGCCAGATGGTAGGGTTCTTATCCACCAGGGGCGCGTATTAGCACCTCTCCCACATGAGGTTCCAAAAGGTGAATGAGTCAAACCATTTCAAATCATATGATTATAAATCATTTGCGTTAGCGAATAATGATCATGTTGTGACGGGCGTTGATTATTTGTGTTCAATTTATAAGTCGCACGAGCTTGCAGGCGATTTTATTTTTTGGTTCGCTAGGCTTATATGGCCGGCGTTCAAAATGCTAGATGGCAAGGTTTTTGTTGTTGAGTTGTTTGATGCCGAGCTATACCAACAACATTTAGATGTGAAAAGCACGCCTGGTAAAACTCAGTTCTGGGTGAACCTGCTAGAGATAACGGGCGTATTCGACAAGCTTTCGTTTGACCAGGCCATGGAGGTTGCTGTAATAGTATCTGAAAGCTGGAACTCTAAGATTTTGAAAGAATTTGGTGCGGAGCATGCCTTGGCACGATATATATTGGATGAAGATACGGGGGAGATATTCGTTACCATAGGGCTTTCATCCGAAGAAAATAACGAGCCTCAAGTAGATTTCAGTCTAAAACCGCACTAGGCAGGCAAGCAGGGATGATCCTGCTCGCCCGTTATGTGTAATGAGGGCAAGTTACTTACTTGCGAGTGATGATGAAGATGCCACCTCTAGGTGTAGTCGGTAAAGTTGTCAGCGGTCACGATGCGGGGTTGTATGTTAAGGTGATTTTTGATTTGGGTGATACGGACGGTTATTATGTATTAACCTCAAATAAATATGATTTCAGCGTGGGGTTTGATGACTGGATTGAGTCGAAAGAGAGCTTGATAAAGTACTTTGCAGAGTCGGGTTGGGTTGTTGATTGGTTGGGCTAAGGCGTTTATTGGGGGCGACTAGACTCGGTTAAAAGTGCATGCATATAGCATCTGGTGTTTTGAGTGCGCTGCAATACAGCATTTTTGAGGATTTGCAAAATATGTTGTCCGGCTGGAGCTACATCCTCACCGGCCTGATAAGAAGTAGGTAAAGTTATGTGTGAGAGTGAAGAAGTAAATTTGAGGTCAGAGTTGTCTGCTGCATTGATTTCAGAGGGGCTGAGTCCTAACGAAATCGAAGATAAAGAAAGAGTTACTTCTTTGATTGAAAAGAGATTCATCTCAGGAACCCCTAGGGCTTGGTGGCTATCACTGGTAAGTAAGCCGGAAGTGTATAGCTTTCCGGACAATTCTGGCTATCAACACTTTCTTGAAATATTTCCCGCAGGTAATGATAAAGTTTGGTTTGTAGTGGATGATGATAACAAGGAAAAATTTGTATTTTTTATTCCATTGAATAAAGTTCAGAATATTATTGAAAGTTGTCGTTTTTTTGAGTATTACGTGGTCGATGAAAATATTTCTTGGATGTTGGCTGAGAATGATCATGGTGAGATCTTGGTTTGTACAGGGGGAAGTTTATAGTTGAGGAGTATTTATATTTAGTGGTTGAGCTTAGGAAATTTCGATCTATTTAATGAGGTCGTAGCGAGAAAAATACTCAAAGCGACACATTCTGGATATTAGCTATTACGGCGGCCTGAACCTCTATAGTTACGTCGTTAGCCCAGTCGGATGGATTCATCCTTTAGGCTTGGCCGCACACAGGGGACGTATTCAAGCACAAGGAAAAAACCTTGAAGAGTCGGTGAGTTGGAACCAAGAAAATCCACTCACAGCAGAGGGCGCAAAGTTGAAAATCACAGAATTGAAAGACAAGCTAAGCAAAGAGGGATCTCAAAGTTAGGGAGGACACATTCAAACGAGCCGAAAAATTTATAGACAACGCATGCCTATGCGGCGTTCAGGGAGACAGCAAAAAAACATTTCTGGTTAAAGGCACTGCAAGCGAGATAGTCGAAACTACCTTGCTGGATAGAAAATCCGACAACTCACAAAGTTTTTGTATTTTTGGCAGCACAGATGTTCTTCGTAGAATTCATGAGAAGATGTCTGAGTGGATAAATAAACAGAAATAGGGCTAGTCGGGTGGAGCATGTCGAGGGTAAAATTTCAATGAGGGCCGTAGCTGAATAACCAGTAGGAATGAAGTGAACTAGAGCAGGACATGAATCATTCGCGCTCGCTAATAATGATCATGCCGTGACGGGCTTCGTCTATTTGTGTTAAATCTACAAGGCGCATGAGTTTTCAGGTCAATTTTATGTTTGCCTCGATAGGCAGGATATTCTAGTTGCCGAGCTTAATTCTGAAAGCAGGGGGAAAAATTGCGCATGTCTGTGCGCTAGAGGAAGTACGCTAGGACGGAAGGAAGAAGGCGCTAAGCCGCTAGTTTTTGATCACCCAGACGGGCACCCTCATATGGTAGGCGAAGGATTTCCTGCTCATCACGACGGGCCGCATGTGCACGCGAAAAACAAGAAAGGCGAAGTCATAGTGTTTACTTATCCGGGGTAGCTGGGATGTACGAAGTTTTGATTTGCAGATCGGAATTTAAGTATCTAAAAAAATACGCCAATGAGCGTATATCTTCACTACCGGCAAATGGTAATGATGAGCTTTCTGCTGTAATGGCGCGTGATCCGAATGGTAAGCTGGGGTTCGATGTGAATCAGGTAGCTGAAAGTATTTTAGATGAATTGTTGGGAGGGTGTTACTGCTTACGCGGCTCAGGCAGTGTTGATCATCCAGGAGTATTCCCCAAGGGAGGCATGCCGAATTTTTTCTTCAAAGATAAAGGTGGCGCATTTAGCAGTTTAGTTGCCTCGCATGAGCGCCATGTGCTAGCCATGAAAAAATACAGCATTCTTTCCCGCTATAGGCACACTGAGAAGCCAGAGCCTTCTGAGTTGTCGCACTTCCTGCAAGATGACAGCCGGATTGAAGAACCATTGTATGAAAGTCTGCTATCTTCTTGCGCATATTTTGGGATTTCTCAATGTGCGCAAGAGCATGGCTGGGGGGCATTTTATTTGATCTCCCAAGACATGGATGGTTTCTTGACTAAGTTAGAAAACTTAGTAGGCGATGAAGGGCGCCTAGTGTTCATCGAAAATATGCGAGAAATGCCCTGTTGGTAGGGCGGCCATCGTTGTGATGAACTACGTTTTGACCCCATGGGACGGCTGGCCGGACGTACCGCCAGCCTGGGTGTCCAGCCGCAGACCGAGCGCTTTGCCTATGCCGGCAATAGCAAGCTGATCCAGGCGGTCAATGCGGCGAGCACGCTGGTGAGGTGCATGAGGAGTGGTCGGCTTGGGCGAAGCAGGTAGGACTGGGTAACCCGCTACGGTTTCAGGGGCAGTATCACAACCGTGAGACCAGGCTGCATTACAACCGGTATCGGTACTATGATCCGTGGTAGGGCGATTTAGTGGGCAGAGCCCGATTAGTTGTTCGCGTGGATTGAATATGCAATGCCGCGCCCCGGTGTTTTACATTAAAAATACATATGCTGAGATTCAAATAGATGAAGTTACACGGGTTGTACGCAAAGATAATAAAAAAAGAAGCCTACAATGATCTGCGTTGCCTGGCAGGCGCGTTCGACGATTTTGAAGAATACCCCATCATTTCACGGGACAGCAGATTAAAAAAATTACAAAGGAAACTTGAGAAAAAAGACATCTCGGATTTTCTGTTGGGGCTTGCTGTTTTCGTATTGAATACCGTACGTGCACTCGCCCGCAGCAATCAAAGGCAGTTAGAGCTGACTGCCATCACCTTCACACGCTTCGATGCCAGCGGTGGCTCCACGTTGGTGCCCCAACTCTTCATATACCCAAGTACCGCAGCCAGCGCACTTCGCCAAACGCTTATCAAGAATCAACCTGAAACGGACTCAATGGAAATGACCAAGGTCAAGCAGCTGTTCACGACCTGCGGCTTCGTTGAGAGCTTCGTTTTTCTAGAGAGCAGGTTCTTTGACCACGCCTGCAACGAGGAACTTGTACGTATTTATGCCATCCCTCGACAGACGATGTAGCGCGCCTGGAGGGTAGGGGGTTCGATGTGTTTGCCGGCACTCCGGTGACACCTTGCCGTCGAGCGCAAAGCCGCTAGAAAGCCCCGCTTCTGGGTTGGTCAATTCGCTATATATTTTTGTGTACAGCGTTGTAACGTCCTGTGAACAACGCTAGCATTCCTGCCGTTTGGCCCTGCGCCATCCCGCTTTCCCCCCTAAAGCAACCACCGGCTGATCACCTTTTGGGGAGGTCGTGACCAGAAAAACCGTCGGTCGCTATATAAAATAATACACAACGTCGCCCGGGCGCCGCCTACGTCAAGGCCGACACAGGAGCAGCAATGAAGCCGCTAACACCGCACGCCCTGCTGGTTGCCGTCGCAGCCCTGGGCGGTGAATCCGCCCTCGCGGAGCAGAAAAACACCTTCACCCTCGGCGAAATTCAGATCTCCGCGCCCCAGGACGAAACCCTGTCCACCGGCGGCTCGGTCATCGACCTGAAGGACATCCGCCTGCACGACCGCGAAACCGTCGCCAGCGCGCTCACCCTGGCCCCCGGCGTCAACCTGGGCTATATCGGCGGTCGCGCCGAGCAAGTGGTGTTCGTGCGCGGCTTCGATCGCCTGCAGGTGCCGGTGTATATCGACGGCATCCCCACCTACGTGCCCTACGACGGCAACATCGACCTGGGCCGCTTCACCACCTACGACCTGTCGCGCATTCAGGTGGACAAGGGCTTTGCCTCGCTGCTGTACGGCCCCAACACCCTGGGCGGGGCGATCAACCTGGTTACCCGGCGCCCGGTGCAGGAATTCGAAGGCGAAGTGGGCGGAGGGCTGGAGCTGACCGATCACGGCAACGTGAACGCCTACCGCACCTACGCCAACGTGGGTTCCAACCAGGGCGCGTGGTGGATGCAGGGCGGGGTATCGTATGTGGATTACGACTACACCCTGCTGCCCGACGACTTCAAACCCACCAACAACCAGCAAGGCACCGGCCGGCGCGAGAACAGCGACCACCGCGACACCAAGTTCAGCTTCAAGCTGGGCTTCACCCCCAACGAAACCGATGAATACGTGCTCGGCTACGTTCAGCAGGAGGGCAGCAAGGGCCAGCCCACCTATGCCGGCAAGCTGCCGCCGACCGGCCAGCGCGCACGCTGGTGGGAGTGGCCGCGCTCGGACAACACCAGCGTGTTCATCGCCACCAAAACCGGCTTTGGCGAGCACTTTCTGAAAACCCGTGTGTACCACGACACCTTCAAGAACTCGCTGGAAAGCTTCGCCTACCGCAACGGCGTGGTGGGTAACCTGCAGAAGGGCTTCCCGAGCAAGTACGACGACGAGAGCACCGGCTTCTCGGTGGAAGGCGACCTGGCCCTGACCGAGAACAACCGCCTGGGCATCGCCTACCACTTCAAGGATGACGTGCACCGCTCCCGCGATGGCGACAGCCCGCAAACCCACTTTCGCGACCAGACCCAGTCGATTGCCCTGGAAGACACCCTGCGCCTGAACGAGATTTTCAGCGTGGTGGGCGGCGTTTCCTACAACTACCGCAAGAGCCTGGATGCCGAAAACTACGGCACCACCGCCAGCTCGCCCAAGCAGGCCGTGCTGTACGACGAACCCACCGGCAGCAACGACGCGGTCAACGCGCAGCTCGGCCTGTTCGCCAACACCAACCCGCTGCTGGGCACCGATGACAACGGCCAACTGCGCCTCACCGTGGCGCGCAAAAGCCGCTTTGCGACCATCAAGGACCGCTACTCGACCCGCTTCGGTACGGTCATCCCCAGCCCGGACCTGAAGTCCGAACGCGCCACGCACTACGAGTTCGGCTACAGCGGCCAGGTTGCCCCGCAATGGCAGCTGGATGCGGCGCTGTTCGTGGCCAATATCGAAGACTCCATCCAGAAGGTCACCGTGCCCGCGCAGGACAACTGCGCCGCGCCCTGCGGCCAGTTCCAGAACATCGCCAAGGCGCGCAACCAGGGGGTGGAGCTGGGCATCAACGGCGACCTGGGCGAGTGGGAGCTGGCAGCCAACTACACCTTCCTCGACCGCGAGAACCGCAGCGACCGCGACCTGCACCCCACCGACACCCCGCGCCACAGCCTGTTCGGCTCGGCCTCGTGGAACCTCGACGCCTGGAAGCACACCGCCAGCGTGGAGGCGGCCTCGCGTCGCTACAACACCTCCGACGCCACCCAGATGGCACCGGGCTACGCGGTGTACAACCTCAAGACCGGCTACCGCTTCAGCAACGACGTGCTGATCGAGGGCGGCGTGCGCAACCTGTTCGACCGCCTGTACGAGTACAGCGAGGGCTACCCGGAAATGGGCCGTCAATATTTCGTGCAATTCAATGTGCCGCTGTAACCGCTGGCTGGCGGGCCTGCTGCTGGCGTTCAGCGGCCTGCTGAGCGCGGCCCCGCAAAGCGTGGTGGTGATGACCAGCTACCCCCAGGAGGTGATGACGCGGGTGGAGGATGGCTTCGCCCAGGCCCACCCGGAGTATCGCCTGCAGGTCCTCTGGCGCCAGGGCTTCGATGCCTTGCCGTACCTGCTGCAAGCCAGACAGGGCGGGGTGGATGTGTACTGGGCGCCGTCGCCGGGCAACTTCACCCGGCTGGCGAAGGCGGGCAGTTGGCAGCCGCTGGGTATCAGCCTGGAGGGCCTGCCGGCGCAGATCGGCGGCCTGGCGTTGCGTGATCAAAAAAACCTGTACCAGGCGACTGAGCTGGCAGGTTACGGCTTTGCCATCAACGCCGCGTCGCTCGCCGAGCTGGGCGTGCCCACGCCCAAGGACTGGCCCGACCTGCTTGACGCCCGGTTGCGCGGGCGGGTGGCGCTGCCCGACCCGGGCCGGGTCGGGTTTGCCCCGGTGCTGCTGGATATCGTGCTGCGCGCCTATGGCTGGGAGCGCGGCTGGGCCCTGTGGAGCGAGCTGGCCGGGCAGGCGCGGCTGGTCACGCGCGGCGGTACGCTGGTGAGTGACGAAGTCACCAGCGGGCGGGCAGCGGTTGGCTTGTCGATCGACTTCTTCGTCGCCTCGGCCAAGGCCAATGACGAGCCGGTGGACTTCGTGTACCCGGCCCACGGCGGGCTCAACCCGGCATTCATCGCCATTACCGCAAGCACCCAGGCGCCGGCCGGTGCCCGGGCGTTCGCACGGTACGTGTTGTCCGACGCCGGGCAGGCGCTGCTGGCCGATGCCGACATTCGCAAGCTGCCGGTGCGCCCGAGCGTGTATGCGCAGCTGCCCGCGCAGTACCACGACCCGTTCGTTGCCGCGGGGCACGGCGCCTATGACTACGGCAACGGCAGCTCGCGCGAACGCCTGGCGCTGATCAGTTCGCTGTTCACCCAATGGCTGGGCCTGCCCCACGAGGCGCTGAACGAACTCTGGACGCGGCTGCACGCGGCCGAAGCGGCGGGGCATGACGTAGCCGCCATACGTCAGCTGTTGACCGCGCCGCCACTGACTGCCGGGCAAGCCGAGGCCAAGCCGTTGCTGGGCCTGTTCGCGGCACGTCAGGACAAGGGCATGGCCCACGAGCCGGCAACCGACCAGGATGCACTGGGCCGCACCGAGATCACCTGGCAATTCCAGGCCGCGCTGCAGCGGGCAGAGGCGGCGCGGTTGCTGGAGGGGCTGGGTCAGTGACCGTTGTGCGCATCGCCGGGCTGTCGATCGGTTTGCTGGTGAGCGCGCTCGCCAGCGCCGATGTCACCCACACCGCGGTCAACCGTGAAGCCTATGCCCAGCCCTTCGCCGGGCTGGACGAAGGCCAGCTGGAGCGCTTCTTTCGCGGGCGCAGCCTGTTCCGGCAGGCGTGGGTGGTCGCGCCGTCTCGCGACGAAGCGGTGGATGGGCTCGGGCCGTTGTACAACCGGGTGTCGTGCATCGCCTGCCACCCCAAGAACGGTCGTGGCCAGGCGCCGCAGCAGGGGGAGGCGATGCGCAGCCTGTTGCTGCGCCTGTCCGTGCCGGGCCGCGATGCCCACGGCGGGCCGAAGCCTCATCCTGTGTATGGCGACCAGCTCAACGACCAAGGTGTGCCCGGCGTGCCGGGGGAAGGGCGGGCCCATGTGTACTGGCAGGAACACGCGGTGCCGCTGGGCGATGGCGAAACCGTGATGCTGCGCACGCCGCGTGTCGACCTGCGGGAGCTGGCCTATGGGCCACTGGACGGGGTGTTGACCTCGGCGCGGGTGGGCTCGCCGGTATTCGGCCTCGGTTTGCTGGAGGCCATCGAGGCCAGCACGCTGCAGGCCATGGCGGCTGAAGCCAAGCCCGACGGCGTGACCGGGCGCGTCAATCAGGTGTGGAGTGTGGAGCGACAGCGTGCCGAGGCGGGCCGCTTTGGCCTCAAGGCCAACCAGCCCGACCTGCGCCAACAGATCGCCCACGCCATGCTGGGCGACCTGGGCATCACCTCCACGCTGGCTCCTGAGCAGAACTGCACGCCTGCCCAACAGGCCTGCGCGCAGGCGCCCCACGGCGGCGAGCCGGAGCTGGACGCGATGCAGCTTGGTGACCTGCATTTCTACCTCGCCCACCTGGCCGTGCCTGCGCGCCGGCAGCAGGCCGAGCCTGCGGTTGTGCAGGGTGAAAAACTGTTTGCCGCGATTGGCTGCACGGCCTGTCACCGGCCCGAACTGGTCACGGGCACACACCTGCTGTACCCGGCGCTGAGCCAGCAACGGATCGCGCCGTACACCGATTTGTTGTTGCACGACATGGGCGAGGGGTTGGCCGATGGCCGTGAGGACTTTCTCGCCAACGGCCGCGAGTGGCGCACCCCTGCGCTGTGGGGGCTTGGGCTGGGTGAGCGGATCAACCACGGCAGTGGCTACCTGCACGACGGCCGAGCGCGCACGCTGGAGGAAGCCATCGTGTGGCATGGCGGTGAAGCGCAAGTGGCCCGGCAGCGCTATGTAACGCTGGGGGCGAAGGAACGGGCGGCGATTCGGGCGTTTCTTGAGTCGCTGTAGGGCGCTGGACCCAAGGCGATCATCTCTCAGTGACGGGAGCGCGATTCAGCGTGAGAAGGCCAGGGCATGAAGCCCTGGCCAATCGCAACCGTCACTTTTTCTTTTTCGCAGGTTTATCTGCCTTGTCCGACTTCTTGGCCTTCTCTGGCTTGCTGTCCGATTTTTTTGCAGATTTCTTGGGTTCGGCATCTTTTTTCTTGTCTTTCTTTTCTTTCTTTTCAGAGGCTTTGGAAAGAGCCGATGCCGCAGCTGATTTCTTTGCCGATGATGACTTCTTGTCTTTCAAATCCTTGCTGGCTTTTGAAGACCCGTCTTTGCTTTTCTTCTCGTCCTTAGCCACGTTGACCACCTCTGATAGCGCTTGCCGGTATTGGCACGTTGCCTGTGGGATCATCCACATGCTGATCATTAGGCGAGTTCGCCCAGAGGCGGTTCAAATTATTTGAGACGCTGGGCAGGGCCTTGGCGGATGTTGCGTCAGGTACCGGGGCTTGGCATGCCCGGCAAGCTGGGCCAAGCTTGCATGGGCCTGCAGCAGTTGCTCTACTACGGGCCTTTCATCGATAGCGCTGATGATTACTATCAAAGGGCCCGCCTGTCGGCGCGGTAAAACCCGCTTGTATAATCGCCTTCGATTTTTCCCCGCTTCCCGCGCCTGCTCAAGGCGTCATTTCCCCCATGGAACCCAGCACCATGCCAAGCGCAAGCCAGGCCCCTAGCGGCCTTCCCGAACACAATCAACAGAGCGTCAAACAGCAGTGGCTGGCGATTCTCTCGGTCGCGGTGGGCGCCTTTGCCCTGGTGACCAGCGAATTTCTGCCGGTGGGCGTACTCAACGATGTCGCCAGCGACCTGGGCATCAGTGCCGGTCGTGCCGGCCTGATGGTGACGCTGCCCGGCATCATGGCCGCACTCGCCGCGCCCTTGCTGTCGGTGGGCATCGGCGCGATGGACCGGCGCTACCTGCTGATCGGCCTGACCCTGATCATGATCATCGCCAATGCGGTGGTGGCCTACGCCACCGACTTCAGCCTGCTGCTGTTCGGCCGTGTGCTGCTGGGGGTGAGCATCGGCGGGTTCTGGGCCACGGCCATCGCCCTCAGCGGCCGCCTGGCCCCCAAGGGTGTGGGGGTAGCCCAGGCCACCTCGATCATCATGGTGGGTGTGACCCTGGCCACCGTGCTGGGCGTGCCCGTCGGCACCTGGCTCAGTGGCCTGATGGGCTGGCGCATGACCTTCCTGGTGACCGCGCTGGTGGGTGTACCGGTGCTGCTGGCCCAGGTGTTCCTGCTGCCGCGGCTCAACCCCGACAAGGCCATTCGCATCAGTGACCTGCCGGCACTGTTCATCAATCCGCAGGCCCGGGTCGGCCTGATTGCGGTGTTGCTGATCGGCCTGGCGCACTTTGCCGCGTACACCTATGTGGCACCGTTCTTCAAGCAAAGCGCCGGCTTCGATGGGCCGACCATTGGCTCGCTGCTGTTGCTGTATGGCGTGGCCGGGGTGCTGGGGAATGTCTTCGCCGGGTTTGCCGCCAACCGCAGCGTACGTTACACGCTGATGCTGGTGGCGCTGATGATTGCCGTCAGCACGGCGCTGTTCCCTTACTTCGCCACCGGCATGACCGGTGCGGTGATGCTGATCGCGCTGTGGGGCTTTGCCTTCGGTGCCTTTCCGGCCTGCGCCAGCATCTGGATGTTCGTGGTGGCGCCCAAGGATGTCGAGCGTGGCATGCCGCTGTTCGTGGCTTTGTTTCAGGTGATCATTGCGCTGGGGTCGTTCTTTGGCGGGCGCATCGTCGACCAGATGGGCAGCTCGGTGCTGCTGAGCCTGGCCACGGCACTGGTGGGCTGCGGGTTTGTCACGGTGCTGGTGCTGGGGCGCAAGGTCAGTAACCGAATGGCGGTTCAGCCTTGCTAGCAGCCCGGCGTATGGGCTGACGTCAATCTTGATGGGGCCGCGTGTGCGGCCTTGCAGATCGCTGAGATTCGATAGCACCCAAATCAGCACTTCATTGCTGATCTACGGCGCATAGAAACACCCGCCCAGCGGGTCAGTCCACACCAGCTCCCCAGTAGCGGGGCGGCGCATCAGGTTGTCGAGCTTGGCATCCACGTCACATTCATGGCGCTGCGCAAATTCCGCCGCCCTGGCGAGTGTGATCAACACCCCCGCCAGCGCGGGATGCTCACCGGCCAAGGCCAGGCACTGTTCAGCAAGCACGGCGTTGGCCGGCAGATCATCATTGTCGTCGAGCAACCCCGACAGCAGGCTGGCAAGCAACGGCTCGCTGGCCTCATCCACGCTTATCAACCTTTCCACTTCGGCCAGCCAGTAGAACTCGTTTTCGCTTCCCCTGAATGAAGCGTCAGAGGGCCCCACGGCGCCATAGTCGTGAATGACCTCGACGACATTACGGTTGCCCTGGGCCCACTGCCGGGCAAGAAAATTGTGGCCGCAACCTTCGAGCGTGAGGCGATAGAGCCTAGTACCGTGCTCGAACAGCATGCTGCTCGAACCCTGGCAAAGGAACGTCGCCTGGTTCAGCGGCGCGCTTGCCAGAATCGCCTGGAAGTGTTTGCCCGCCAGCACCGGTTGATCAGCCATGCCCATTCCCCCGCTGAAGTTGCCGACCCCTGATGCTTGAACAGCCGCTTTCGAGAGCAGGCCAAGCCTGCTTCTCGGGTGATCCCTTTCCCCAAGCCAGTTGGGGATCAAGGCGCCTTGCGCCGCAAAGTGCTCGACATGCACCACGGTGATTCTGCCGTCTGTGTAGGCCACGGCGTTGATCATCTTCCATGCGCCGGGGCGGGCATGGCGCAACAGCGCGTAGGCAGACGCGACATAGTTCATCCCCGTGCCCAGGCCGAACATCACGATCAGTCGGGTCTCTTGCGGCAGGTCGCGAAGAAAGGCCGTTGTACAGTTGCTGGCCACCGACTTGCCGAACGGGCTGGCAATGAACTTGTCCAGCATCCCGCCGCCTGATCCTTTCCAGGTACCAGCCTTGCGGTCGTGGCGCTCTACGGTGCAACGGATGAGCGATGCGAAATGAAAGCGCCCGTTGTTGTCCGCAATAAGGCGGTCCACCTGTTGCTTGAGCCTGTCAGGCGGGGCGGCGGGGATAAGGCCCACGTGGGCCAGAATCTTGCCCACATTGAGACGACTGCCCTTGTAGGCGATGTCGTCGTGAGGTGTGCAGGCAAGTGCCCCCGCCTGAGTGGGGCCCTTGGAGAAGCCCAGCACAACCACCTCTGGCGTAGTACTGCCCCATGCCAGCGGGTTTGCCGTAATACGCCACTCGCCCTCGGTGCGAGTGGCTACATCGAATGCTGGCGCACTCTCGGTGTGGCAACGCGAGCAGGAGACTCTGCCGTGACGGGGTAAGCAACTCATCAATCCTCCCAAGGTGCCGACGTTTGAAGTAGCAGGGCGCCACAAGATGGACTCGATCCGGCTATTACGCGGCAACTGCGAGCAGCGTAGTTGACGTTGTTTACTTTGCCATCAGCGTGTCTACCGCCCGTTTGTGCTCGGCCAATAGCCGACATGGCGCCTAGCCGGGCACGGGTGCTTCAGTGAGGCCAAGTCGAAGGAAGCTCAATGCATCCTTGTAGAGTGGGTGCCATGCGTCGGATGGCTCGCTATGGAGTGGATGCCAGAAAAACCTGAACGCGTGCCCTCCGTCATCCTGGGTAAAGTGAACCCAGGTGTCGGGAAGCTCGTGGGTGACGTGACACTCATGAAATGCCCACACATGCCCGGTTACCTCAGCGCGCCACACGCCAAGATTTCGTCCCACCGTGCCTTGAATTCCGGCTTCCTCGAACAGTTCTCGTACAGCAGCGTCTTCGCTCGGCTCACCTGGCTCCACACTTCCCTTGACCAACTGCAGGCCCGCCAACGGATGCGCGAACGCCAGAATCTCCAACGTTTCACGGCTGCGCAGCACCACCGGGCAAGCTTTATCCACTGCCATGTTGTTCTCCCCTTGGCTCATTGCTGTTGAGTGTTGAGCGCGTCGAAAGCTGAACGATGTCAGCTGCCTTCAACACTGCACGATCTTAAAGCATCCATCCGGCTCTGCCGGGTTTTTGCCTCCCTCCCAAGTTCAGGACAAACCAGGCAGCACACTGATGAACCCTGCCCACATGTTGCAGTTTGTTGCCGCAGCCAGATGCCTGGCCTTGAGGTTGACGCAAATCAAGCTGCTGCCTATGGGGTTCGGGAGACCATGGCGGCACGAAAGGAGCGGATCGACAGCAGGCCAACGCCTCGATCCGCATGCGCCACATTGCATAAGGAGCCCCACATGAGCCCGTTGAAGCACGTACTGGTTGCCACCGATTTGTCCACTTCTGCGCGCAACGCAGCAGAGCGGGCCGCACTCCTGAGCCAGGCGCAGCATGCCGCGCTGGACCTTCTCTACGTTGCCAACCCCGCGCCTTACGAGCGCCTCAAGCAGGTTGTGGTACCCGATGACAACCTGTTGAATCGCGTGCTGGAAAGTGCCGGCGAAAACCTGCGTGCAGTGGCTGCCATGCTGTTCCACCGCTACGCCATCTCCGCTGGCACACAGGTCGCGCCCGGTTCGGTGGCTACCGAAATCACCCGTGTGGTGCAAGACAAACACACCAACCTGCTGGTATGCGGGGCCAAGGGGCAGAACCTGGCGCGCCGCCTGCTGGGCTCCACCGTGCAGCGCATGCTGAGCCGCATGCACTGCCCGATGCTGGTGGTCAAACAGGCCCCGCGCGAGGCGTACCGCCGCGTGCTGGTGCCGGTTGATTTTTCGCCCTCGTCCCTGCGTGCCATCGAGCTGGCAAAAGCCGTGGCCCCGCAGGCCGAAATCATTCTGATGCACGCGTTCGAAGCGCCCTTCGAGGGCAGCATGCGCTTTGCCTACATCGACCAGGACACCCTCACGCACTACCGCAACGCCATCAAGAAGGATGCCGTGGAGCAACTTGCGGCCCTGAGCGAAGCCGCCGGCCTGCCCAATGCTCGGCAGATCGTGGCACACGGCGACGCAGCCTGGCGGATCGTGGAAACCGAGCAGGAGCTGGACTGCGACCTGATCGTGGTCGGCAAGCAGGGCGAAAGCGCGCTGGAAGAGCTGCTGGTGGGCAGCGTCACCAAGCACGTGCTGAGCGAATCGCAGTGCGATGTGTTGGTGTCGATCTAGGGGCTGTAGGTAGGGCAGGGGGCCGGAAACGCTTGGCACAGCACACGCGATAACGGTTCTGTCGCAAGCGCCGTGCGGCGTTGGTGGCATCCGCAAGGCCCATGTTGCGGATGATGGCGTAATGGTATTGTTGGCTACCGTTACGCCATTCATCAATCGGCACAGAAGAAGTGCTTCATGATCGACACCGCACAGATGGCCCTTATTCTTGATGCGCTGCCCGACCCTGCCTTCATTCTGTCGCGCAGCGGCAAGTACGTTGCGGTGTTTGGTGGCCGCGACGCGCGTTATTACCACGATGGGTCCGGCCTGATCGGCCTGTATATTTCAGACCTGATCAATGCCGACAAGGCGAACTGGTTTCTGGAGCAGATTGCCAGGGCACTGGCCTCGGGAAACCTGCTGGTCGCCGAGTACGAGCTGAGCAACAGGGACGTGAAGGGCCTGCCCGATGAGGGCCCCAAGGACCCCATCTGGTTCGAAGGGCGCATCCAGGCCCTGAACTTCAGGGTGGACGAAGAGGAGGTCGTGCTGTGGGTCGCCAGCAATATCTCCGAACGGCACACACTGGAAGTCAGGCTCAGGGAACTGAGCGATACCGACCAGCTCACCGGTCTGTTCAACCGCAGAAAGCTCGAACATGACCTGAAACTGCACCACGAGTCCCTGACACGCTATCGCGTGCCGACGTCGGTGTTCCTGTTCGATCTGGACAACCTCAAGAAAATCAATGATACCCAGGGGCATCACGCCGGTGATCAGATCATCCAGGCGGTGGCCGAGATATGTCGTTGCGCGCTGCGCGCAACGGATTTCGCCTGCCGCCTGGGTGGCGACGAGTTTGTGGTGGGCCTGCCCAATACCGAGCGCGAGCAGGCGCTGCAGCTTGCCGAGCGTCTGCATGAGCGCTTTCGCAAAGAGCTGAGCCGCTATTGGGCAGGCGACACGGGGGTCACCGTGAGCATTGGCGCAACGGCCATGCTGCCCGAGGACCACGCTTACGAGGACACCTTGAAACGGGCCGATCGTGCCCTGTACGTGGCCAAGAGCATGGGCAAGGACCGGATTGTGTGGCTCTGACGCCAGGGTATGGCCAATGTCAGAAAACCCTTGACCTTCCAGACGTGGCAAGTCGGATAAGTACGCGAACGTTGCTTTGCCCCCGCAAAGCAGGTCGACACTCGTGCGAAAGGCCATGTGATGAACGTCAAACGCGTAACCCTTTTCACTGCGGCGCTAAGCGTCGCGCTCACCAGCGTCGGGTGCAAGGAGACGGCACCCGCGACTGAACCCGCCAAGCCTCCCAGTGTTCCGGTAGCCGAGGTGATCGTGCGCCCGGTAACGCCCCATGCCGAATTCACCGGGTCGCTGACCGCGATCAAGCGGGTCGAACTGCGCCCGCGGGTGGCCGGCTACATTCAGGCGGTGAGCGTGCCCGAGGGCCGCATGGTAGAGAAGGGCAGCCAGCTCTTTGTCATCGATCCGCGGCCCTTCCAGGCCGCGCTCGACGCCGCCACCGCACGCCTGCAGGAGGCCCGGGCGGCGTGGCTGCTGGCCCAGGCAGACCATGCCCGAGCCCGGCAACTGTATGCGCAAAAGGTCGTTGCGCGGGACCGGCTCGACAGCGCGATTGCGGCGCTCGATGCGGGCCAGGCCCAGGTCGATGCCGCAAAGGCCGCGCTGGACGCTGCAAAGCTCGACCTGAGCTTCACGCGGGTCACTGCACCGATCAGTGGGCGTGTAGGGCAAACCCTGGTCACCGAAGGCAACTACGTCACCAATGGGGTGACGCCACTGACCACCATCGTCTCTGTCGACCCCCTGCATGTGTACTTCGATGTGGACGAGCGCACGTACCTGCGCTCGCTCGCATCAAGCCGGCCTGGCGCGGGCGCGCAGGCGGCGAAGGTGAGCGTGGCGCTGGCCACCGACAAGCAGTACGCGCGGCCCGGCCGCGTCGATTTTCTGGCCAACGCCGCCGATCGCAACACCGGCACGCTGCGTGTTCGCGCGGTGGTCGACAACCCCGACGGGCAGCTGACGCCCGGTTTGTTTGCCAAGGTGAAGCTTGAGACCGGCACGCCACAGGCCAGGGTGCTGATCTCGGACCAATCGATTTCGACCGACCAGGGCAGCCGCTACGTACTGGTAGTGGGCAAGGACGACAAGACCCAGTATCGCCCGGTCGAACTCGGCCCGATGGTGGAGGGCCTGCGCGTGATCGAAAAAGGCCTGCAGCCCGGCGAGCGCATCGTGGTCAAGGGCCTGGTGCGCCCGGACATGCAGGTTACACCGCAGCCCACCTCGATCGAGGGTTCGCCCGTCAAGGCGCAGCAAACCCTGGGGGCGGCGCAATGACATTCCCGCGCTTCTTCATCGATCGTCCCATTTTTGCCATCGTCCTCTCGATACTGATGATGATTGCCGGCATCGTCGCCTTCTTCCAGCTGCCGCTGAGCGAGTACCCGGCGGTCACGCCGCCGACCGTGCAGGTGACGGCGTCCTATCCGGGGGCCAACCCCCAGGTAATCGCACAGACCGTGGCCGCGCCACTGGAGCAGGCGATTACCGGGGTCGAGGGCATGCTGTACATGGCGTCGCAGTCTGCCACCGATGGCCGGATGGTACTGACCATCACTTTCGCCCAGGGCACCAATGCCGATATTGCGCAGATCCAGGTGCAGAACCGCGTTTCGCGGGTTCTGCCGCGCCTGCCGGCAGAGGTGCAGCACCAGGGCGTGGTCACCCAGAAGACCTCGCCGGACATGCTGATGGTGGTTCACCTGCTGTCTCCCGACAAACGCTACGACCCGCTCTACATGTCGAACTACGCCTACCTTCAGGTGCGTGATGAACTGTCGCGCCTGCCCGGCATCAGCGATGTGCTGGTGTGGGGCGCCGGGGAGTACAGCATGCGGCTGTGGCTCGACCCGGACCTGATCGCCGCGCGCGGGCTCACCGCAGGCGAGGTGATCGAAGCGGTGCGCGAGCAGAACGTGCAGGTGGCAGCGGGGTCGGTCGGCCAGGCGCCCAACGCCACCGCCGCGTTCCAGGTAACCGTGAACACCCTGGGGCGGCTGACCGATGAGCAGCAGTTTGGCGACATCATCATTCGCACCGGCGACGACGGTCAGGTCACGCGCCTGCGCGATGTGGCCCGTATCGAGATGGGCGCCGACTCTTACGCATTGCGCAGCCTGCTCGATGGCGAACCGGCCGTTGCGCTGCAGATCATCCAGAGCCCGGGCGCCAATGCCCTGGACGTTGCCCAGGCGGTGCGCGAAACCATGCAGCGGCTGGAGGCGAACTTCCCGGCGGGGCTCACCTCGCGCATTGCCTATGACCCCACGGTGTTCGTGCAGGCCTCGCTGGAGTCGGTGGCCATCACCTTGCTGGAGGCGATCATGCTGGTGGTGATCGTGGTGGTGCTGTTTCTGCACAACTGGCGCGCGTCGCTCATCCCGCTGATGGCGGTGCCGGTGTCGCTGGTGGGCACCTTTGCGGTCATGCACCTGATGGGCTTTTCGCTCAACACCCTGTCGTTGTTCGGCCTGGTGCTATCGATCGGGATCGTGGTGGACGATGCCATCGTGGTGGTGGAGAACGTCGAGCGTCATATCGAGAACGGCGAGGCGCCGGCCCAGGCCGCCAGGCTTGCCATGGACGAGGTGACCGGGCCCATCATCGCGATCACCTCGGTGCTGGCTGCGGTGTTCATCCCCACGGCGTTCCTCAGCGGCCTGCAGGGCGAGTTCTATCGCCAGTTCGCGCTCACCATTGCCATCTCGACGATTCTGTCGGCGGTCAATTCGCTGACCCTCAGCCCCGCACTCGCCGGGTTGCTGCTGCAGCCACGCCAGCACGGCAACACCCCCGACCCCCGCAGCCTGCGCGGGCGTGCCCGGCGGTTGCTCGGCACCCTTGGCCGGCCGTTCCAGCGTGCACCGCAGGCCTATGGCAACACGGTGCGCAAGGTGGTCCGGCTCAGCGGCCTGGTGCTTGTGGTGTACGTCGGCCTGCTGGGGTTGACCGCGTTCGGCTTCAATGCCGTGCCACCGGGCTTTGTACCGATGCAGGACAAGTACTACCTGGTGGCCATCGCCCAGTTGCCCAACGCGTCGTCGCTGGACCGCACCGAAGCGGTGGCCAGGCAGATGTCGCAGTTGGCCCTGGACGAGCCGGGCGTCGAAAGCGTGGTGGCGTTCCCGGGGCTTTCGATCAACGGTTTCGTCAACGTGCCCAACGCCGCGGTGATGTTCATCATGCTCGACCCGTTCAAGGAGCGTGCCTCGCCGGACCTGGCTGCAACCGCCATCGCCGGGCGCCTGCAGGCCAGGTTTGCGGGCATTCCCGATGGTTTTCTTGGGGTGTTCCCGCCACCCCCGGTGCCCGGCCTGGGTGCCACCGGCGGCTTCAAGATGCAAGTCGAGGACCGCAGCGGCGCGGGGCTGGAGGCCCTGGTGCAGCACACCCGCATCCTGATGATGAAGGCCACCGAGTCGGGGCAGTTGGCCGGGCTGATGACCAGCCTCGATATCAATGCACCGCAGCTCGACGTGGTCATCGACCGGGCCCAGGTCAAGAGCCAGGGCGTGCGCCTGACCGATGTGTTCGAGGCGCTGCAGGTGTACCTGGGTTCGCTGTACGTCAACGACTTCAACCGCTTTGGCCGCACCTACAAGGTCACGGCGCAGGCCGACACGGACCACCGCATGCAGGCCGAAGCCATCGGCCGCCTGCAGGTGCGCAATGCGGCCGGGGCCATGCTGCCGTTGTCGGCGTTTGTCAGCGTTACGCCAAGCTCCGGCCCGGACCGGGTGATTCACTACAACGGCTACCCCTCGGCGGACATTTCGGGGGGCGCAATGCCGGGCATGAGTTCAGGGCAGGCGGTTGCGCTGATGGAGCGTCTGGCTGGGGAAATGCTGCCTGAAGGCATGACCTTCGAATGGACGGACCTGACCTACCAGCAGAAGCTGGCCGGCGATTCGGCGCTGTTCATCTTCCCGCTGTGTGTGTTGCTGGCCTACCTGATTCTGGCGGCGCAGTACAACAGCTGGCTGCTGCCCCTGGCGGTGCTGCTGATTGTGCCGATGTGCCTGTTGAGCGCGATCATCGGGGTGTGGCTGATGGAGGGCGACAACAACGTGTTCGTGCAGATCGGGCTGATCGTGCTGGTGGGCCTGGCCGCCAAGAACGCGATCCTCATCGTCGAGTTCGCCCGCACCCTGGAAGCGCGGGGGGCGAGTGCGCTGGAGGCGGTTGTGGAGGCATGCCGGTTGCGCCTGCGCCCGATCGTGATGACGTCCCTGGCCTTCGTCGCCGGCGTCGTGCCGCTGGTGCTTGCCAGCGGCGCAGGTGCCGAGATGCGCCAGGCCATGGGGGTGGCGGTGTTTGCCGGCATGCTCGGGGTGACGCTGTTCGGGTTGTTCCTGACCCCGGTTTTCTATGTGGTGATCCGTGGCCTGGCGGCCCGCTTCGAGCGGCACACGCCCACAGCCCAGCCTGCCCTGGAGGAGCGCCGTTCATGAGCCTTTGCTATCGAGCTGTTCTGGCGCCCCTGGCCACCCTCATGCTGCTGGCCGGGTGTGCTGCAGTGGGCCCCGACTACGTTGCGCCGTCGCTGCCGGCAGCGCAGCTTCCCGCACGCTTCGATGAGCTGCCTGCCGGGCTTGGCCCCGGTAGCGTCGAGGCCCGGTGGTGGGGTGCCTTTGACGAGCCCGCATTGACCGGGCTGGTGCAGCGGGCGCTTGCCGCCAACCATGACATCGCGATTGCTGCCGTGCGGCTCGAAGAAGCCAGGGCGATGTTGCGCGAAAGCCGCCAGGGTTTCCTTCCGCGTGGCGGCCCTGCGCTCAGCTACGAGAACCGCCGCTGGAGCGAAGTGCAGACACCGGCTGGCCAGTCGCGGCAGAACGAAACCTATCGGGGGGCGGTCGATGCGTCCTGGGAAATCGACCTGTTCGGCCGCGTGCGCCGCTCGGTGGAGGCCGCACGCGCCCAGGCCGGTTCGCGCGAGGCGTTGCTGCGCGGGGTGCAGGCGAGTGTGGCGGCCGAGGTGGCGGCCACCTGGTTCGAGCTGCGGGGCATCGAGGCCGAGTTGGCGGTTGCCGCCGATACCCGCCAAAGCCAGCGCGACAGCCTGAGCATGGTCGAACGCCAGGTGAACGCTGGGGCGGCCACCGAGTTCGACCGGCTGCGGGCCGAGGCCCTGTTGCGCTCGGTCGAGGTGAGCGTGCCCGAGCTGGAGCGTCGGCGTGATGCCTCGGTCAACGCCCTGGCGATCCTGCTGGGCGAGCCGCCGCAGCGGTTCACACCACCGGCCGCCGAGCCTGGGGATCAGGCGCTGGCCCTGCGCACGATCGCCGTCGGTGAGCCCACGGCGTTACTCTGGAGACGCTCCGACATTGCCGCCGCAGAACGCGCCCTTGCGGCCGCCACGGCGCAAATCGGGGTCGAGACGGCGGGCCTCTATCCCGAGGTGCAGGTGCAGGGCTCCATCGGTGTGGTCACCGGAAGCCTCGACGGGATGAGTGGCGCGGGCGCGTTGTCGAGCTTTATCGGCCCGATGATTCGCTGGTCGCTGCTGGACACCGGGCGTGTACGTGCCCGGATTGCCGCCAGCGAGGCACGCGCCAGGGAGGCGTTGATCGTGTACGACCAGACGGTATTGCGCGCGTTGCAGGAAACCGATGATGCCTTCAAGGCCCACGGGGCTGCGAGCAATACCCTGAGGCTGCGATTGCTCGAATCGGCGGCCAACGGCGAGGCGGCGCGGCTTGCCCGGGCGCGGTTCTCGGAGGGCGAGGGCGTCTACCTGGATGTGCTTGAGGCCGAGCGCGCCGATTACGCCAGCCGACGCGCCCTGACCGCTGCACGTACCCGACAACGCCTGGCGGTTGTGGGCATCTACAAGGCGCTGGGTGGTGGCTGGGAAGTCTGCGCGCAGGCCCGGCAGCCGTGCGACGGCGCCTCTCTCTAGCGTTCCATCAGGCAAAAATAATCCCCGAAACCGGGGATTATTTTCATACGGCTTCCACCAGCGTGTTACTGCTGTTCAGTAGCGTCGGGCAACGCATAGGCAATGATGTAGTCGCCCACATCAGGCGAATGGCTCATGCCGCCCGCCGAGATCACCACATACTGCTTGCCGGTCGCCGGCGACTGGTAGATCAACGGCGCTGCCACTGCACCTACCGGCAGGCGGGCTTTCCACACCTCCTTGCCGGTGGCCGAGTCCAGGGCCCGCAGGTAGTAGTCCTGGGTGCCGGCAAAGAACACCAGCCCCGAGGCGGTCGAGGTAGGGCCGCCCAGCGTCGGCATGCCCAGCGGGATCGGCAGGTGGGTCTTGAGGCCCAGGGGGCCGGTGTCCTGCACGGTGCCCATCGGTACCTGCCACACCAGTTTCTGGGTGTTCAGGTCGATGGCGCTCATGCTGCCGAACGGCGGGGTGTTGCACGGCACGCCCAGGGGGGATTGCAGGATGTCGATTTTTACCCCGCCATAGATGCCCGCCACTTGTGGGCGAATCGTACCCATGAAGCCCGGCACCTCATCGGTGGAAACCTTGAACTTGCTGGTGTTTTCCTTGGTGACCAGCGCCATGCGCAGCGGTACGCGCATGTCGTTGACGAACATCATGCCGGTGTTTTCGTCGATGGAGATGCCACCCCAGTTCATGCCACCCAGCAGGCCCGGCCATTCGATGTAGGGCTTTTCGGTCGGCGGGGTGAAGGGGCCCACATACACCGAGTCCTTGAACATGATGCGGCAGTACAGCTGGTCGAAGGTGCTCACGCCCCACATGGACTTCTCGGTCAGGGGCTCGGCACCAATCACCGGCATGCCCACCGAGTGCGGTTGGGTCGGTGCCAGGTGTTCGCCTTCGGCGGCGGGGGATGTGGGTACGGGCAGCTCCTGAACTTCAGTCACCGGCTGGCCGGTGCGGCGGTCCAGCACGAAGATGTTGCCGGTCTTGGTGGTCTGGATCAGCACCGGGGTCTTCTCGCCCTGGGCGTTCTTGATGTCGTACAGCACCGGTTGCGAGGGCAGGTCGTAGTCCCACACGTCGTGGTGCACAGTCTGGTACACCCATTTGGCCTTGCCGGTCGAGGCATCGACGGCCACCACGGCCGAGCCGTACTTTTCCTTGGCCTGGTTGCGGTCGCCACCCCAGTAGTCGGGCGGGCCGTTGCCGGTGGGCAGGTACACCAGGTTCAGTGCCTTGTCGTAGGTGGGCACGGTCCACACGTTGGGGGTTTCCAGGGTGAACTGGTGGTCGCTGGCGGTTGCGTCCTGGCCTTCAGGCGCACCGATGTCCCAGGCCCACACCAGCGCGCCGGTCAGCACGTCGAAGGCACGCACGGCGCCCGACGGCTCCTTGGCGACGATGTCGCGCACCCAGCCGCCGACCACGGTGAGGTGGCCCATTACCACGGGCAGGGAGGTGGGGTGGTAGCGCTTGCTGTTCTCGGTGGGGCCCATGCCTTTTTTCAGGTCGACATAACCGTTGTCGCCAAAGCTCGGGCACAGGGTGCCGGTGTGTGCGTCCAGGGCAAACAGGCGGGCGTCGACCGACGACACCAGGATGCGCTGGCGGCACTGCTGCTCGCCATACGAGGCCTTGACCTCGGCGCTCAGGCTGTCGTCCTTGTCGATGTCGTGGTAGCCCACGCCGCGGCACGTCACGTGCTCGGCGCTGCGCGCGTGCGGGTCGAACTTCCAGATCGGCTTGCCCGTGTCGGCGTCGAGGGCGGTGATCAGGTTTTCTGGCGTGCATGAATACAGCACGTTGCCGATCTGCAGCGGGGTGTTCTCGTCCACGCCGGCACCGGCGCCCGTGGTTCTGCGGCCGGTGCGGTAGATCCAGGCCACTTGCAGGTCCTTGACGTTCGCCGGGGTGATCTGGCTGAACGGCGCAAAGCGCGTGCCCGAGGCGTTGCGGCCGAAGAACTCCCAGTTTTCCGGCGCGGCGGGGGCTTCGGTTGGCGCAGGCTTGGCCGTGGAGGCGAGCGGGGTGGAGATTGCACCGTGCGGGTAGAACGCCGCCACGAAGGTCGCGATCAGCCCCGCGAACACCGCAAAGCCGAAGCGGTTGGCCAGGCGTCGGGTGCTTGCCGAGGTGCCGGGCAAGGCTGCGCCGACCCACAGGCTGAGGGTCAGGATGATTGCCGGTACCACCAGGCGTGGCAGCAGCTCCCAGTAGCTGAACTGGCCGACTTCGTAGAATGCCCACACACAGGTTGCCAGGGCGATGGCTACCGAAAGGGCGATGCTGGCGCTTTTGCGCAGGAACATCAGCGCTGCCAGCAGCAGGTATGCAACGCCTGCGATCAGGTAGTACGGCGAGCCATCGAGTGCTACCAGTTTGAAGCCGCCGTAGATCATCGCCAGCGATACGAGCAGCACCAGCAGGGCAAACAGCACCCTTGCGGTGGTGCCGAGTGCAAACTTCCGAGTTTGCGGTTGATGGTCATCCGTCATTTTTTTCATACGTTCCGTTAGTCAATGGAAAGTGCACGCAGGCTCTGCGCAGGGGTCAAGGCATTCAGTCGGCAGCGGTAAAGATCGAACCCGTGGGGTGTGGCGATCAGCGCGCAAGGGCGTGCGCGATCATTCGATACGGGGGGCGCCGAAGGCTCTGGGAAAGGGTGTTGGCGTTGGGGTGGCCTTTGCGGAGTCGGCGCGGTAGGGCTGCCTGAAAACGGTGGCCAGTTTAGGCGGGCGAGGCGGGGCGGATAAATGCTCAAGGTCGAAAAGCATTGTTGGGGAAACAGTAACAATGGGGACGGTCGGTAGGCCGCGTGTGCGGCCCGCGGAACGAAAGGGAGGCAGCTGTACGCGGGTTAGCAGACCAGGGATCAAGGACCCCGGCGCGCATGAATGCGCCCCGCGTACAGTCGCCATAACACCCGACGACAAAGGGTGACGGCCGTAAGCAGGATGGTAGACCGGGACTCCAGGAACTCAGCGCGCACGAATGCGCCCTGCGTACAGCCGTCATAAAACGAAACAGCGGGTGCAAAAAGGTGTCAGCTGAGACGGATGGACGCTTGCACGTCCTAAGGTACTCGGGCTAGCAAACCCGAAAGGATGCAGCTATAGATCGGTGCCCACCTTTGCAACAGACCGCCACAACCCAAAGCAGGCATATTAGCTTCTGGATCAGTAGGTAGCCTCCGCCAGTCCTAAAATCGAGACGGCGGTTCATTTCCAGCTTTGATCTGTGAAAAGACATGGTCTGGATCTGCCTGGCACCAATATCTGAACAGAAGGCGAGGTTCGGTATCCCCAAAATACTGACTCAGGAGGCTCTCGGCGGGGATTAACAATTTAGTTTCTGGCCATTGCTGAGCTAAAACACCTATGTGTTTGCCAGACGAACAAATAATCCACGTCGCCTTGCCTCTACTGATGTCAGGCAGGTAACCCATACCTTGGATCGCTTCGAACAAAGCGCGCAGTGTTACTGCAGGATCAAGCCTGATTGATGTCCTGTGACTTTCCAGATCATCCCCTGCATGCACGCTATCCCGATCAATTTGAATGACCAACATGAATGTTCCTTTTTAGCGTTGTGAGATTACTAGAATGCCAGCGTAGGAATGCCAGCTATCTGTCTACAGTCCGCTTCTGGCCGATTGCGGCCGTTAACCACCGGCAGCCTTGGGTCCGTTAGCGACGGCCGAGACCGTGTTTGCCCAGTAATCTCGAATCGCACTCGCCGCTGCGTTTTCTCCAGCATCACCGTGGCTGCTGATGACCCTCTATGAAGGACGGGCAGTTGTTTGTTCTTCTGCACCTTCAACTGCTGAACAGCCCGACAACCCCTCCAACTGCACATACTCAATGCGGTGCCGTCCGTTGTTTTTAGCCGCATAGAGCTGCTGGTCCACGGCTTTGATGAAGTCTGTAGGCCTGTCCCGCTCGCCTGGCACCATCGAACCCGCGCCTATGCTGACAGTCAGGCGGTGGTCATGTGGCGATAGCGCATGCACGATGGACTGCTTGTGGATCAACCGCTGGCAGCGCTCAGCCACTTTACGCGCCACCTCGGCATCGGCTTCGGGCAGCAGCACGATAAATTCTTCGCCGCCATAGCGAGCCACAAGGTCGTGTGGGCCATCCAACGCCAAACTCAGGGTCTGGGCAATCGCTATCAAACATTTGTCGCCTTGAATATGGCCGTACAAATCGTTGTACTGCTTGAAAAAATCGACGTCCAGCAACAGCAGCGACAAGGGCCGGCGCTCGCGGCGCGCACGTTCCCACTCCAACTCGAAACAGCTGTCGAAGCGACGACGGTTGGCGATATTCGTCAGGCCGTCCTTGAACGAGAGCACCTCCAGTTCCTTCTGCAAACTCAGCAACTGGTCTTCGGTCTTCTTGCGTTCGCTGATGTCGAACATGAAGCCGATCAGTGCTTCGACTTCGCCCCTGTCATTGCGCACCACGTGCACAACGTCGCGGATCCACACATAGCCGTTGTCCTTGGTCAGCGCTCGGTAGTCCGCCTCGTGGTCCACACCAGCCTTGGATTGCGTCACGCAGAAGTTCACCACATGCTCGCGATCTTCTGCATGCATGCGCATGGCCCAGTCTTCCACGCTCACCCAACTTTCAGGGCTCCAGCCCAGCAACGCCTCGATCTGAGGGCCGATGTAGGTGAACTTCATCGAGGCCCAGTCAATCTTCCAGGGAATCGCCTTGGTCGACTCCAGAAGGGTTCTGTACACCTCACTGTCATTGACAAGCTCGCTTGCATCGGACATACACGATAGCCCTCGGAACCCTATGGATAAGCCACTTTAGCAGCACTGGCAGGGCAAGTACTGAGTACCGAGCCATGGGTCGGTACATGGCGACATGGAAGAGGTTGCGGGCACGCTGAAAGCCCTTCGTATTCTGCTACTCATCTGTTTTGGTCGTCAGATCACCGGCCACTTCCTTGGCCAGCGCCATAAACGCACGGGCAGCCGCAGATTGATAGACATTCTTGCGCTGCATCAAGACCGCTGTACGCTCTAGCCGATGCGGCCCCAACTCGACAGACACCAACTCTGGGTGCTCCTGCGCTAGGGCGGCGGGCAGCAAGGTCGACAGCGTGGTTCTGCGCACCACCTCAATCAACGCACCAATCACATTGGCCTCCATCACCACACGCGGGCGAATGCCGTGCTGGTTGCAATAGCGGTCGATCTGTTCGCGGGTGGCGAACGCTTTGCTGAGCAGAATCAGCGACTGCGCATTCAGCGTCTCCAGGCCGACAGCCCGCGCCCCGGCCAGCGGGTGTCGGCTACCAACGACCAGGGCAAGCGTTTCAACCAGCAGCGGATAGGCTTCGATGTCTGGCGCATGCACCTCATCAAACGCAATCCCCACATCCAGTTCGTCCCTCAGCAGCAGGTTCTCCATCTGCTCCTGGGCCAGTTCATGCACGTTCAGCGTGATGTTCGGGTAACGGCTGTGAAAGGCTTCCACCAACGGCCCGACCAGGTAGGTCGTGAAGGTTGGCGTCACCGCTATGCGCAGCGTTCCTCGACTGAGATCGCCCACATCGTGGATCGCCCGCTTGCCTTCGCGCAGCTCCTGCGCCGCCCGCAATGCATAACGCAGGTACACCTGCCCGGCATCGGTCAGGCGTGTTTTACGCCCTGAGCGATCGAACAACTGCGCCCCGAGGCTTTCCTCCAGCTGGCGCACTTGCTGCGACAGCGCGGGCTGCGAAACATGCAGTGCCGCCGCAGCACTGGTAAAGCCCTGATGTTCGGCGACCGCAAGAAAATACTGAATATGGCGCGCCAGCATGCCTGTACCTATAAGTTTATCTGATGCAGATAATCATATATGAGACTTTTACCTTATTGCACGGCCTCCGTAACCTTTGCCTCATCGCATCGCGAACCAACGGAGTCAACCATGCAAGACATCATCGACGGTTTCCTTAAATTCCAGCGCAATGCCTTTCCTGAACGTGCCGGCCTGTTCAAAGACCTGGCCAACCAGCAGAGCCCGCGGGCGCTGTTCATCTCCTGCTCCGACAGCCGGCTGGTGCCGGAGCTGGTCACACAGCGTGAGCCGGGCGACCTGTTCGTCATCCGCAATGCGGGCAACATCGTGCCGTCCTACGGCCCTGAGCCAGGCGGTGTGTCCGCCTCGGTGGAGTACGCGGTCGCAGCCTTGAAAGTCAGCGACATCGTGATCTGCGGGCATTCCGACTGCGGCGCCATGACCGCCATCGCCACCTGCAAATGCCTGGACAACATGCCCGCCGTGGCCGGCTGGTTGCGCTACGCCGATTCCGGTCGGGTGGTCAACGAGGCCCGCCAGCATGTCGATCAGCACGCCAAGGTCGCCTCGATGGTGCGCGAAAACGTCATCGCGCAGTTGGCCAATATCCAGACACACCCCTCGGTACGCCTCGCGCTGGAAGAAAAGCGCGTGACGTTGCATGGCTGGGTCTACGACATCGAAAGCGGCTGCATCCAGGCCTTCGACAGCCGCACCGGCAAGTTCGTGTCGCTGGCCGAAAGCCCTACCGCTTGCGTTGCTACCCACTAACCCTAGTTTCTACCCACGGAGATATCCCCATGATCCAATCACAAATCAGCCAAGACACTCGCCTTGCCCTGACCGACGTCATCCTGTTGGCCAAGGCCCGCAAAGACCTGTCGTTCGCTCAGATTGCAGAAGGCACCGGCCTGCACGAAGCTTTTGTCACCGCCGCCTTGCTTGGTCAGCACCCGCTGCCGGCCAACGCAGCCCAGGTGGTTGCCGACACCCTGGGCCTCGACGCCGATGCCGTGCTCCTGCTGCAAAGCATCCCGCTGCGTGGCAGCATCGGCAACGGCATTCCTACCGACCCGACCATCTACCGCTTCTACGAAATGATTCAGGTCTACGGCACCACGCTCAAGGCGCTGGTTCACGAGAAGTTCGGCGACGGCATCATCAGCGCCATCAACTTCAAACTGGACGTCAAGAAGGTCGATGACCCAGACGGCGGCTCCCGCGCGGTGATCACCCTGGATGGCAAGTACCTGCCGACCAAACCGTTCTGATCACCCCACCCATGGGGCCCGGCGCTGCATGGCTGCCGGGCTCCATGTTCTTGAAAATGTGGAGGAGGGCCTCTGAACATGAAGGCGTTACCTGTACTGATAGCGAGTTTTTTCTGTGCTGCGGCGATGGCCGACGAACCGATACCGGTTGAGCAATACAGCTATGCCCAGCACCTGGACATCGCCCGCGTCATTTCCATCAGCGAAGTCGCGCACGTCTGCGCCGTGGTACCTGTGCTCATGACGTATGAAGACTCCAAGGGCCAGAAACACATTCTTGAATACCGAGTGATGGGTAACGGCTGTTCCAACGGTTGAGCTGCCCATGGTTCGTTTTTTACCGATGCGCCTTGGGGCAGCATCATAGAGGGCCAACGTCATGGACCTGATCTTTCGCAATGTGCGCATCGACGATACAAAACCGCTGATGGACGTAGCGGTGCACCACGGCAAGATTGTCGAAATCGCGCCGACAATTTCAGTGCAGGCCGTGCAGGAAATCCAGGGCCACGGCAACGTGCTGATCCCGGGCTTTGTCGAAGGGCACCTGCACCTGGAAAAAGCCAACATCATGCACCGCAAGGCCAATCGCTCCGGCACGTTGAAGGAGGCGATAGCGGTTACCGCCGAGCTCAAACCCACGTTGACTCGCGACGACATTCTCGCGCGCTCCACTCAAGCACTACGTGCGTTGGTGCAGTCCGGCACTACCCACGTACGCGCCCACGCCGAATTCGACCCGGTGCAAGGCTTCACCGGCTTTGATGTGGTGCTGGAACTGCGCGACAAGCTGCGCGACGTCATCGACATCCAGGTGGTGGCCTTCCCGCAGGAGGGAATACTGAAACTGCCGGGCATGCAGGCAATGATGGTTGAGGCCATGGAGAAGGGCGCAGATGTAGTGGGCGGCATTCCCTACAACGACGACTCGGCCCATGACCACATCGACTATGTATTCAACCTGGCCAGGCGCTACGGCAAGGACATCGACTTCCATCAGGACTTCGCCGACAACGCCGAGCACATGACCATTGAGTACCTGGCGCGCAAGACCATCGAGCAAGGCTATCAAGGGCGCGTATGCGTCGGTCACCTGACCAGCCTGGGTGCCGTGGCACCGCACAAACAGCGGGAGATCATTGCCTTGATTCGCGAGGCCGGCATCAGCGTCATGTGCCTGCCCGCCACCGACTTGCACCTCGGTGCGCGCGGCGACAGCCATGACGTGCGCCGTACCCTGACGCCGGTGCGGGCCCTGCGTGATGGCGGCGTGAATGTGTGCCTTGCCACCAACAATATTCGCAACGCATTCACCCCGTTTGGCACCGGCGACTTGCTCAACATCGCGCAATTGGCGATTCCGGCCTGTCACCTGGGCGGGGCGGATGACCAGGCCACGGTACTGTCGATGCTCACTACCCATCCGGCGAAAGCGATGGGGTTGAAGGATTATGGGTTGGTGCCGGGTGCGCCTGCTGACGTGGTGTTGCTGGAGACGCATTCGGTAGGTGACGTGATTCTCGACCTGCCCACACGGTTGATGGTGCTCAAGCGCGGGATGATCGTGGCAACGTCGGCCTGTCAGCGTTCGGTGGCTTTCTGATCCAGTTCGATGCAAGCGACTGGTCGTGGGGAGCTGTCACTTCGCTCGCCCACCACCTGGTTCACCCAGCGCGAGCTGCCTGGCCGTTCAACATGAAAATCGTGGTGAGCATAGGGTCCATCCAAGCGGCCGTTACAGCCGCTTGAAATCGTCCTGCCGACCACTGCTCACGGCTAGTTCTCGTAGCGCAGCGTGACGGCAAAGTTGCGGGGTTCGCCGTAATAGTTTCCGGTGTCCTGGCTGAAAATCGCGGTGTAGTACTTCTCGTCGAAAACGTTGTTGAGGTTCAACTGAACGCTCAGGTTCTGGTCGATCCGGAAGTTGGCATTCAAGTCCACAAGGTTGTAGGCACTCTGCGAAATACTGTTCAGGTACAGCTTGCTCTGATGGTACACGCTGGTCCCGACTCGCCATTGGTCCAGGCTACCTGGCAACTGGTAGGTGGTGGCGGCCTTGAACAGTCGCTGTGGCGAGTTCTCTGTGCCATAGGTGTCACCCTTCCTGCTACCCGCCACGTATTCTGGATGGCTGTAGGTGTAGCCCATGGAGGCATTCCACCCGGGCATCAACTCGCCCGAGACCTCGGCATCGAACCCGCGGTTTCGTACTTTGGCGCCCTCGGTGTAGCACCGCGAATCGCGCGTGGGCCCACACACGCGCCCAGCCTCGGGCACGACCTGCGCAAGGCCTGTCTGATCCACCTGGAACAGCGCCAGGGAGGTATTGAGCCTGCCATCGAACAGTTCGTTTTTTACGCCCACTTCGTAGTTGCTGCCCGTTGTGGGTGCGAGCAGTTTGTTGTCGACGCTGTAGTTGCTCTGCATCTTGTAGATCTCGGTATAGCTGGCATACACCGAGGTAGTGTCATTGACGTCGTAGACGATGCCGCCGTAGGGGATGATCTTGCGGTTTTCCCTGAAGCGGTCCGTCTCCCACGGGCCCTGGGTGTCGTAGTCGACCCAACTCAAGCGGCTGCCCAGAATCACGTGCAGATCATCGAATGGGTTCAGGCGAGTGGCTGCATAGATCCCCTTGTCCTTGCGCACATGTCGACTGGGCGTCAGGCTGCCGACTATCTGCGGTTTCGGGAATGTGGAGGTATCGAAGTCCAGAATGTCGACGATAGGGTTCACGCTGGACGAGCCTGTGACGTATTGCAGCCTGTCACGCCGCAAGTTGGTACCGATCACCACCTCATGCTTGCGCCCCAGCAGGTTGAACGCACCGTTGAGCGCCGCGTCGAGATTGATCTGTTCGTCATCGTAACGGGCGCTGTTCGGCCAGTACTGCATCGTCGAGTCGGTGTCCTTGGTGTGGTACCCAACCTGAGCGAGAAAATCCGAATTGGACCAAATCAGGTTGGTGGCGACGGTGAGGTTCCAGTCCTCATTGAAGCTGTGCTTGATATCGGCAAAGACGTTGCGGTTGATCTTGTCCAGGTACGCCCACTTTCCAGCGAACGACTTCGACCGCGAGAAGTTGTATGAGCTGCCATCCAGGTGGGTAGGCAAACCGCCCCAATCGTAGCCGCCACTGTTGTCCTGCTGGAAGGACGCCCCCACTGCAACCGTGGTCGAGTCATTCAGGTCGACTTCGCCGATGGCGTAGAACAGTTGGTTGTCCTTGTCAGCGTAGTCCTGATAGCTGTTTCGACTGTTGTACATCAGGACCGTACGGCCACGCACGGTGCCCTCTGCGTTCAAGGGGCCGCCAACGTCGAGTTGCGTGCGGTAGTTGTCCCACGAGCCAGCACCGATCTCTGCCTTGAGCCGGTATTCACGTGTCGGTCGCTTGCGAACCATGTTGATGGCCGCAGACGGATTACCTGCCCCTTGCATCAGGCCGTTTGCGCCTCGGACAATCTCCACCCGGTCATACATGGCCATGTTGTTCACCGACATGACGTCCATCGAGAAGCTTTCCGTGACGCTGCTCGGCAGGCCATCGAATTGCAGGTCGTCGACCTGGAACCCTCGCGAGTAGTAAAGCGGACGCTCAGTGCCGAACCCCTTGACCGTGCTGATGCCCGTGGCTGCCCTTGCAACGTCTTCCAGGGACTGCATGTTCTGGTCGTCCATCTGCTGACGCGTGACGACGCTGATCGACTGCGGCGTTTCGCGCAGCGAGAGATTCATCCGCGTCGCTGTGGTGGTGCTACCTGTGGTGTACGACCCCGAATCCTCGGTGATGGCGCCCAGCCCCGAGCCTGTCACGTTGGTCGCGTCCAATTGCAATGAACCCGACGGTGCAGCCGGCAGCAGCACATAGCTGTTGTCCCCACCTGCAACCGCCTGCAACCCGGACCCGCTCAGCAACACGGCAAAGCCCTGGTCGATGCTGTAGCGGCCATTGATGCCCCGGCTCTGCTTGCCTTCGGTCAGCCCGTTGTCGAACGACAGCACCACGCCTGCTTCGGTGGCAAAGCTGTTCAGCACAGTGGCCAGCGCCCCGGCTTCAATGGCAAATTCCTGCTGATGCAGCGTACGGGCTGTTACCTGGCCTTCAGCCGCGTGGCCAAGTGCTGGAGTGGCCATCAACAACGATGCGCCAAGTAGGGCAAGGCATAGCGCGCTTGGGGTGTTCAACGTGGCGGTGCAGAAGCCTGGAAGGGGATGCTGCATGCTTACTCCTGATGCGGTTGTTGGCATTTTGTGAGGTGTCTGCAAAAGGAGTCGCGTAGCCGAGAGGAAAGTGACAACGCGTTTCGAAATTTTTTCCTGGCCTGATTTTCACGGCCAGAAGTCGATTGCTCTCAGGCCATCATTTCACTATATTGCGATTAATTCTTATTCACTGTTTGGCCTGGATATGCCGTCTGGCAACCTTATCGCGACCCTCTACAATGACCATCAACCCTGGCTCATCAGTTGGCTGCGCAAGCGCACCGGGTGTTCCCAGGCGGCGGCAGACTTCGCCCAGGACACCTTTGTTCGCGTGCTGCTCGCCGAGCGCCGTGAACCCCGGGCGGCCATGCTCAATGAGCCTCGGCATTTTCTGGTAACCATCGCCAAGCGGGTAATGATCGACAGTTTTCGCCGTCAGTCGGTGGAGCGTGCCTATCTGGAAGTGCTCGCCGCGCAGCCCGAGTCGTTCGAGATTTCTGCCGAAGAACAGCTTTCGTTGCTCCAGACACTTCTGGAGCTGGATCGCATGCTTGACGGCCTGGGCGTGAAGGCCAAAACGGCGTTCCTGATGTCGCAAGTGCAAGGGCTTACCTACCCTCAAATCGCCGAGCACCTGCAGGTGTCCGCCAGCTCGGTAACCAAGTACATGGCCCGGGCCACCGAACGCTGCCTCCTGTACCTGGTGGACAATCCGTGGTGACCACCGACGCCCAGCGCCAAGCACTTCGCCATGCGGCGCAGTGGTTCGCGCAGCTGTGCGCGAACCCTGAAGACGCGGCGCTGCGCGCGCAGTGGCAACGCTGGCACTGCCGGAGGGCGGAGCATGAATGGGCATGGCAGCAGTTGACCGAATTGCAGGCGCGCCTGGGCGGCATGCCGCAGCAGTTGGCCTGGAACGTCATGGAAAAGTCCACGCTGCGCGAAAGCGGCCCGAATCGCCGCACGCTACTCAAGGGGCTGTTGCTGGGCGCCGGCGCCGGTTCATTGGCATGGCAGGGATATGACGTTGCGCCCAGATGGATGGCCGACCTCAGAACGCGCACCGGAGAACAGCGCCAAGCGGCTCTTGCCGACGGCACCCTGCTGGTATTGGATACCGATACCGCGCTGGATGTACTGTTCAATGCCAGCACGCGCTTGCTGGTGCTTCGGGCGGGGGAGGTCCATGTAACCACCGGCAAGGACTCACGTCCGTTGCTGGTGCGCAGTGCACAGGGTGATCTGCGCGCATTGGGCACTCGCTTCGCCGTGCGCCAACTCGACGGGCTGACACGCCTCAGCGTCTACCAGCATGCCGTTGCGGTCCGTCCTGAGCAGGCTGAAGGCGAGGTCGTGATCGAGCAAGGGCAAGCGGTGACACTTGATCGTCAGCGACTGTTTGCCACGCAGCCTTTGAAAAAAGGCGAAGAGGCCTGGGCTCAGGGGCGGCTGGTAGTGGAGGGCTGGAGGCTGGATACACTCATCAACGAGTTGCAGCGCTATTGCCCCGGCTATCTGGGCTGCGCCTCGGAGGTCAGCCACTTGCGGGTGTCGGGCTCGTACTCGCTTGGCAACATCGAGCTGACATTGAACACTATCGCCCGTTCGTTACCCATCCGAATCCAGCAGATTACCCGTTACTGGACGCGCATCCTGCCGGTTTGATGATTTACGACTTTCGAAGGCCGGTGGCTCAGACATCGGCTCGCACGGTCCGCTTTTGGCACCACTGCCGCTCGGCCGGCAACTCACCCACCGAGCGGCAACCCGTTTCACACGCCAGCTTCGCCTATTTCAACGGAACGTAGATATCCGTCTGCCATTGATCCTGCGGTGTTTCGGGAAACACGCTCAGGTAATGGAAGAACAACGGGTGATCCCGAAGCTCTTCGTTACTGGAGGGTAGCCAGTTGCGGTAAAGCGGGTAGATGGATTCTCCGATGTAGTCAGGCGACCCCGTATGGCGAATCACGGCGCAACGCCCTGCCGGGATGACCCGTTCATGCACGCCGAATTCGTTGGGCAGCACGGCCTCGTCTATCTCGCCGCAAATCGCGAACCTGAAGGCCTCTGCGGGCGTGGTATCGGGATTGTCATAGGGGATGCCAAACGAGCGGCTCACGGCCACTGGCGACTGACCGCTCTGCATGCGCCACTGACGAAAACGACTGACGCTTTGACTGACGAGGCCGGGCGCCCCGCAATGTTCAAGCGCCGCCACGCGGGTTTCGGCGAACGTCACGATACGGATCTGCATGGTGATACTCCTGGAAAAGTGAGGGACAACGAAGACCGCATTCCAGACCTGCCAGCTCGGTGCCTTGGCGAACGCACTCGGCGCCATGCCAAAGGCGCGCCTGAACGCCCTTGAAAAGGCCTCGGGGCTTTCGAAGCCAGCACCCAGTGCTGTCTCCAGCACGGACTGACCCGGTGAACCGACCAGTTGATGCGCAGCGCGCCGAAGCCTCATCAACTGCACATACTGTGCAACCGGCACGCCTACATACGCCGTGAATTGCCGGTGAAAATGAAACACCGAGAAGTTGGCGACGCGGCTCAGTGCACTCACCGAGAGATCGCCCTCGAGGCAGGTATCGATATAGGCGAGTACGGCGTCGAACCGTTTTGCGTAGGCATGGCTGTTGCTTGAGTCGGTCACCGAACAAAACCTCCTGAAGATGCGGTGAGCAATAGCATCCGCCTTTGCCCCCTCGTCGTGCCTAGCCGGGTTTGCTCTGATAGGGGTTGCTGCCCCTATGCAAGCCGAGCCAGTTCCCGCGCCACCATCGCCGCCTGCTGCGCACTGGCAACATTGGTAAACCCCATTACCAGCCCGTGCCTGGGCGCACCTGCCAGGTACCACTGCGATAGCGGCTCCACCGCCAGCCCGGCGGCCCGCGCGCGCTTGGCCAGTTTTACATCGTCCACGCCGGGCAAACCGGCTACCAGGTGCATGCCGCCTGCCTGGGTATCGATCAGCAAACGCTCGCCCAACTGCTGCTGCAATGCCTCGATCAGCCATTGCCGGCGCCGGGCGTACAGATTGCGCATCTTGTTCAGGTGCCGCGCAAAGTGGCCTTCGTTGATAAACGCCGCCACGGTGGCCTGCAGCAGGTAAGGGCAGTGGTTGTGCAGCCGGTCGGCCTGGCGGGCGAAGGCCTCGCACTGCTGCGCCGGCACCACCAGGTAGGCCAGACGCAAGCCGGGGAACAGCACCTTGCTGAAGGTGCCGGTGTAGAGCACGCGGCCCTGCTGGTCGAGGCTCTTGAGGGCGGGCAGGGGCTTGCCGCGATAACGGTATTCGCTGTCGTAGTCGTCCTCGATGATCCAGCTGCCTTGCCGGTTGGCCCACGCCAGCAGCGCCAGCCGGCGCGGCAGCGACAGCGACACGCCCAGCGGGCTCTGGTGGGTGGGGGTGACCACGGCGAAGCGTGCATCCACCGCGCGGGCGATGCCCTGTTCCACATCCAGGCCCTGGTCGTCCACGCTGACGGGCACCAGCTGCGCGCCGGCTTCCTGCAGGGCGTTGCGGGCCATGAAGTAGCCGGGTTCCTCGAGCCAGCAGCGGTCGCCCGGCTGCATCAGCGTATGGCAAATCAGGTCGAGGCAGGCGCGATAGCCGGCGCACACGAACACCTGCTCGGGGCGGCAGGTGATGCCCCGCGAGATGCCCAGGTAAGTGGCAATCGCCGCCCGTAGCGGTGCGTGGCCGCGTGGGTCCGGGTACACCAGGCTTTCCAGGCCGCCTTGACGCAGTTGCCGGCCGGCCAGCCGCGTCCACAGCTTGCGCGGGAAGGCGTCCAGGGCCGGCAGGCCCATCTGCAAGGGCAGTGGCAGCTCGCCGGAATGGGTGGTCGGGTAGGTGCTGGCGGATACGCCAGGGCCTAGCTGGGGTGGGGCAACCGGGGTCAGTTGCGGGGTGACCACCGTGCCGGCGGCGCCGCGCGCCATCAGGTAGCCTTCGCCGATCAACAACTGGTAGGCCGCCTCCACGGTGCCCCGCGCCAGGTTCAGCTCGGCGGCCAGGGCGCGAACGGCCGGCACGCGATCACCTGGGCGCAGGCGGCCGTCGGCGATGGATTCGCGAAAGCGCTGGTAGAGCTGGCGATAGATCGGCGCCTGCTGGCTGCGGTCCAGTTCGAAGGAAAGCATCTTGGCCTAGTCGTTTATTCATTTTTCGGCCCTGTAGCTTAAGCCATTGCTTGCTTAAAGTGGGCGCTCTTGAAAAGCGGACGACGACCATGGCCTACACCCTTCAACACCTCGAAAGCCACGCAGCCTTTGAAGCCAGCTTTGAACTGATGCGTGTACTGCGCCCGCACCTCAACGACCTGGCCGACTATGTGGCGCAGCTGCAGCGTCAGTCGGCGCAGGGCTACCGCTTGTTGGCGGCGTGGGAGGGTGAGCAGGTGGTGGGCCTGGCGGGCTACCGCCCGCTGGAAAACCTGTTGTACGGGCGCTTCATCTATGTCGATGACCTGGTGGTAAGCCCCGACCTGCAACGCGGCGGCCTGGGCGCGCAGTTGCTGAGCGCCGTGCGTGACGAGGCGCTGCAGCGCGGTTGCGATCACTTCGTGCTGGATACCGGCCTGCACATGCCGCTGGCCCAGCGCTTCTATTTTCGCCAGGGGTTGCTGGCCCGTGGCATGCACTTTACCCAAAGCCTTAAGCCGGGGAGCCCGCAATGAACAACATACTGCTGCTCAACGCCAGCCCGCAGGGGGCGGTGTCCCATGCCAATCAACTGGCGCTGGAGCTGGTCGCCACCTTGCGCCGGCGCCACCCCGAGCTGCAACTGATCGAGCGTGATCTGGGCGCGAGCCCGCTGCCCCCGCTCGATACCGATTACGCCCGCGCCCTGACCACCCGCACGCCATTCGACGCACCCACTTTCGAGGTGTCCGAGGCGTTGATCCAGGAACTGGAGCGCAGCGATGTGCTGCTGATTGCAACGCCTATGCACAACTTCATGCTGCCGGCCGCGCTCAAGCTGTGGATCGACTACGTGCTGCGCATTCACCGTACCTTCAGTGCCGGCCCGCAGGGCAAGGTCGGTTTGCTGCGCGACCGCCCGGTGTACGTGCTGGTGGGCTCCGGTGGCATTCACCAGGGCGAGGCGGCGCGCCAACCGGACTTTCTCACGCCGTACCTGCGCCATGTACTCAACACCCTCGGGCTGTTCGACCTGCACTTCACCTACCTGCAGGGCCTGGTGGGCAGCGAGCAGGCGGTGCGTAGCGCAATCGACGCCGGCCGCGCGCGCCTGGCGCTGGAGCCCTTGTTCAACCCACAGGTTTGCGCCTGATCCCTTTCACTTCACTGGAGTTTCACCATGAGCCAACTCAGACTGCCGTTCGCTTCCCTGTCGCCTGAGGCCTACCAAGGCCTGCTCGCCACCAACAACGCACTGGCCGCCAGTTCCCTGGGCCTGCCATTGATCGAACTGGTGTACCTGCGCATTTCGCAGATCAACGGCTGCGCCTTCTGCCTGGGCAAGCATTCGCAAACCCTGCGTGACAGCGAGGTGGCGCAAGCCAAGCTCGATTGCCTGGCCGGCTGGCGCATCAGTGGGCTGTTCAACGAGCGCGAGCGCGCCGCACTGGCCTGGGCCGAGACGCTGACCCACGTCAGCGAAAAGGGCGCCCCCGATGCGTTGTACGAGCCCTTGAAAGCCCATTTTTCCGACGTCGAGATTTCCGACCTGAGCTTGGCGGTGGCGTTGATGAATGCGTTCAACCGGCTGGCCATCGGCATGAACCTCTGAGCGCGTTCTACTGTTGTGGGTGCAATCGCCGGCACGGCATCATGGCGGTTCATCAATCAGGACAACGCCATGGTCACCCCGACGCTTCATCTGATGTGCGGCAAGATCGCCTCCGGCAAGTCGACACTGGCCAAGGCCCTGGCAACCGAACACGCGGCGATCTTGCTGAGCGAGGATCACTGGCTCTCCAGGCTGTACCCGCAGCAGATCCACTCGGTGGCCGACTACGTGCGCCTTGCCCGCCAGGTGCGGGCGGTGATGGGGCCGCTGGTTACCGACATGCTCAGGGCGGGCACCAGCGTGGTGCTGGACTTTCCGGCCAACACGCCTGCCGATCGCCAATGGCTGCGCGCCCTGGCCGACGCCGCACAGGTGCCGCACTGCGTTCACTACATCGAGGCAAGCGATGAGACTTGCCGGGCCAGGCTGCACCTTCGCAACGGCCGCGCCGAGCATGAGTTCGCCGCGACCGACGCCGAGTTCGATCTGATCACCAGCCACTTTCGGGTGCCCGACCCCGAGGAGGGGGTCAAGATCAGCGTTCACCGGCTCTGACCCTCGGCGCGCGCAACTCAGTAGAGTTCGATCAACTGCCGGTCGATCGTGGCACCCGGCATCATCTGCAAAAGTCCGGTGCCCAGTTCGTCAGCCGCGGCTTGCAGTGCCTCCAGGGGCATTGCAGGCAGGCTTTCGAGGATGAACCACATCTGTTCTGCATCGGCGTCCAGGCGCGTTCGGGTTCCCTGGCGCCAGTTCCAGCGCCGACACGTCACACCCAGGTCGTCGCGCCAGATCACTTCACCCTTGTCGGGCGATTCGTTGGCGGCGCTGCCGTCCTTGATGGTGTCGAACAGCTCCGTACCGGTGGCAACGGTCAAATGCGGCACACCTATGTAGGCAGCGAAATTCTCGCCGCCGACCGGCACGGCGAACCTGAGGCTGATGGCGTTGTACAGGTCGACAATGGGGTCGATGCTCGGCAGCACGGCGTCGCGCAGCACGCGCTTGCGCAGTGCCTCGGCCGAGCACGGCGTGCGCTGCGGCTTGGCGCCGAACAGCCGGAAGGTGTGTGCCCATGCCGCAAGGTGCGCCTCTGCCCAGTCCGGGGCGCCGGCTGTGACCGCCTCACAGGCCTGCGTCAGGGCGTTGGTCGCCACCTCGGGCCGGGTGATTGGCGTGGCTTTGACGCAGATGCTCATGGCACGGAACCCAGGTGCTATCTCTGCAATCTGCGGGTCAAGAACAGGCACGACAAACGACATGTATTTCTCCAGAAGGCAGGGGGAGCAGAACAGGTGCGCATTCTTGAACGGTGAGCCGTATCAGATCCAATGATTAGGCCTCATGCCTTATCAGTTCTTCTTATCCTGCAGATGGGGTGGTGCACGCACCTGTGTATTGCACACGCTCGGCGGCTTGTATGATGTCGGCCGGTTTTGGGCTTTGCGGCAAGCCCTGTTCAACGGAGTGGCAGTTGCAATGATTGTGGTAGTCGAAGGTATCAGCGCCAGTGGCAAGACCACCTGGTGCACAAGTCACGCCGAGCAACAGTTGATTGCCGAAAACGGGCGTTTTGAGAACGAGCCCGATCGCGCGACAGATCCGCTCGGGGCGGCTGCGTTCTGGGCCGAACGCAACGTCGATCGCTGGCAGGCGGCGCTGGCCATGGAGCAGCGCCGTTCGCGGGCCGTATGCGACAGCGACCCGCTCAAGCTGCATTACATCTGGAGCCTGTGGCAGATCGGCGAGGCCAGTGAGCGCGACTGGCAGGTGGAACTGGACGCTACCCGGCAGACCTTCGCGCAAGGGAGCATCGGTTTTGCCGACGCCTACCTGGTTGCGCGCATCGACCCGCAGCTGGCACGGGAGCGGGCCCGGGCCGACAGCACGCGTCGGCGCAGCAGGTTCGAGCTGCACGTGCGCCTGCAGGAAGCAGTGCTGAACTGGTACGGCGCCATCGAGCAGGTACTGCCCGGCAGGGTGCAATTCGGTTTGCCCGCGCAGTTGCCCACGTTGCAGCGCCTGGAAGGGCGCTATGCGCTGGAGGCCTTTGATCAGATGATCGCCTCGCTACCCAGGCCACGGCATGTTTGACGACTATCTCAAGCGCTGGCAACTGACTGTCGATGGCGAGCCGTTCGACTCGCTGAACGGCACCCTGCTGCCGGTGCGCCAGCAGGGCAGGCCAGCCATGCTGAAGATTTCGCACGTTGCCGAAGAACAGGCGGGGAGCCTGCTCATGGCGTGGTGGCAGGGCGAGGGGGCAGCGCCGGTACTGGCTCACGACGGCCAAGCCCTTCTTATGGTGCGCGCGCAAGGTACGGATGCACTGACGCAGATGGTCAAGGACGGGCACGACGAGCAGGCCACGCGCATCCTTTGCGCGGTTGCCGCCCGCCTGCACGCACCGCGCGCCACGCCCATGCCCGCTCTGGTGCCACTGGAGCAGTGGTTCGAGGGGTTGTGGCACGGGGCCGACAGGCACGGCGGTCTTCTGCTGCACTGCGCCAGCACCGCCCGCGAACTGCTGGCCGCGCCGCGCGATGTGGGGGTACTGCATGGCGACATCCACCACGGCAACGTGCTCGATTTCGGCGCAGCCGGCTGGCTCGCCATCGACCCCAAGGGGCTGTATGGCGAGCGGGGCTTCGATTACGCGAACATTTTCTGCAATCCCGATGGTGAGCAGGCGCTGGTACCGGGGCGCTTCGCGCACCGGGTCGAGATCGTCGCCAAGGCCGCCGGCATGGAACCTCGTCGGTTGTTGCAGTGGGTGCTTGCGTGGTCGGGCCTGTCGGTCAGCTGGCTGCTCGAAGACCATCAACCACCGGGCGGCACCCTTGAGGTGGCGAAACTGGCCGCAGCGGGGCTTGGTTATATGGAGTGACTGCGCTCCATGCGGGTCGATTGATGGAGCGCTGTCGCTCCGTTTGAAACCACAGGCGTGCAGGTGGGCTGCTGCTGGCCGACGATCGTGCGCGATGCATCAGCCAGATCGCGTTTGCAGGTTTTGCTGGCGCTGCGCGCCAGTTCGCGGGCAAGGCCCGCTCCTACGCCCTTCGGGCAGAAGCCACAGGGCTGTAGGAGCCAGCATTGCTGGCGAACGAGCGCGAAGCGGTCGCAGAACCTGCGTGTGCGATGCATCAGCCAGATCGCGTTCGCAGGTTTTGCTGGCGCTGCGCGCCAGTTCGCGGGCAAGGCCCGCTCCTACGCCCTTCGGGCAGAAGCCCCAGGGCTGTAGGAGCCAGCATTGCTGGCGAACGAGCGCGAAGCGGTCGCAGAACCTGCGTGCACGGTGCATCAGCCAGACCACCCGCAACCCTCGCGCCTAACCCTCGGCAGCCCCTTCCAGAATCCTCGGCCCCGGTCCATCCTGCCCCAGCGCATCCCCCGGGTTGCGCAACGGGCAATCATCCAGCGACAGGCAGCCACAACCGATGCAGTTGTCCAGGCTATCCCTCAATGCCTCCAGCGTCCGGATGCGCGCATTCAGGTTCTCGCGCCAGGCCGATGACATCTCACCCCACTGCGCCGCCGTCAATTTGCTGTTGGGCGGGTAGCGGCTCATCGCATGCTTGATCTCTTCCAGCGGAATACCGGTGCGCTGCGCCACCTTGATGATCGCGATGCTGCGCAGCACCAACGCCGGAAATCGCCGCTGGTTGCCGGCATTGCGCGTGCTGGCGATCAACCCCTTGGACTCGTAGAAGTGCAAGGTGGAAATCGGCACGCCACTGCGCCTGGCCACCTCGCCGATGGTGAGCGAGCGCGCACCATCCATCGTCTTTTCTGCCGCCACGTGTGTTGACCTCAAGTTAAGTTGAGGTTTTATAGTCCGGCCCGATCTTTCCTGCAACCGCTTTGCCGTGCCGATGCCAGCCGTCGGCACGGGATGCGCTGTGCAGCGAACACACCACACCGATGAGCGGAGCAAAGATGGGCAAGAGGATGCTGTTGGGAGGGGGCGCCGCTGTTGTGTGCGTGCTGGCCGTCGTCATGCTGCTGACCAGAAAGGACTCGGCGGCGCACGCCACTGCGGCGTGGCCGGTGACCAAGGTCGCGCTGGCCACCGTCACCTCGCGTGAGGCGCCCCGCCAGACCTTCGCGGCCGGCGAGCTGGAAGCCGCCCACCAGGTGCAGGTGGCCGCAGAAACCACCGGGCGCATCACGCGCATCGCCTTCGAGTCGGGGCAAAGGGTCAAGGCCGGGCAACTGCTGGTGCAGCTCAACGATGCCCCCGAGCAGGCCGACCGGGTGCGCCTGAGCGCACAGCTGCGCAATGCCCGCACCCTGCATCAGCGCATCAGCAAGCTGCGCACCGCCAATGTCACTACCCAGGAGCAACTCGACAATGCCACCGCCGCCGTGCAGATGGCCGAGGGCGAACTGCAGCAGGTCGATGCACGGATTGCGCAGAAGGCGATCCGGGCCCCCTTTGCCGGCAAGCTGGGCATCCGCCGCGTGCATCAAGGCCAGTATTTGAATGCCGGTGACGCCGTGGCCAGCCTGGTGGACGCCACGCAACTGCGGGTGAACTTCTCGCTGGCCGAGCATGCCGCCCCGGGCTTGCAGGTGGGGCAGACCGCCGCCCTGGCGGTGGATGCACTGCCGCAAAAGACCTTTGCGGCGCGCATCAACGCCATCGACCCGATGGTGGGCAAGGCGCGCGCAGTGTGGGTGCAGGCCACCCTCGCCAACCCGGACGGGCAGTTGCAGGCCGGCATGTACGCCAGCGTGCAGCTCGCGGCGGCGCAGCCGACCCGGGTGATGGCCGTGCCGGAAACCGCCATCACCTATACCGCCTACGGCCAGACCGTGTTCATTGCCAACCACGACCCGGAACGCGGCCTGAGCGTGCACCGCGTGCAGGTGACCACCGGCGAGCGCTGGAAGGGCCAGGTGGAAGTCACCTCCGGGCTCAAGGCGGGCGACCGCGTGGTGGTCTCGGGCCAGCTCAAGCTCAGTGACGGCATGCAGGTGGAGCAGGTGGCCAATGACACGCTGCACAACGCCGACGGGGGCGACGCCTCATGAGGTTCACCGACAGTTTTGTGCGTCGCCCGGTGCTGGCCCTGGTGGTCAGCAGCCTGATCGTGCTGGCCGGCCTGTTCGCCCTGGGCAAGCTGCCCATCCGCCAGTACCCGTTGCTGGAAACCGCCACCATTACCGTCAGCACCGAGTACCCGGGTGCATCGGCCGAACTGATGCAGGGCTTCGTGACCCAGCCGATCACCCAGGCGGTGTCGTCAGTGGAAGGCATCGACTACCTGTCTTCGTCGTCGGTGCAGGGCCGCAGCCTGGTGACCCTGCGCATGGAGCTGAACCGCGACTCGACCCAGGCGCTGGGCGAGACCATGGCCAAGGTCAACCAGGTGCGCTACCGCCTGCCGGACAAGGCCTACGACCCGGTGGTGGAGCTGTCGGCCGGGGATTCCACCGCCGTGGCCTATGTGGGCTTTGCCAGCGACACGCTGTCGATTCCCGAACTCAGCGACTACCTGTCGCGAGTGGTCGAGCCGCAGCTTTCCGGCATCGACGGCGTGGCCAAGATCCAGACCTTCGGTGGCCAGACCCTGGCCATGCGCCTGTGGCTGGACAGCGAACGCATGGCCGGGCGCGGCGTGACCGCCGCCGAGGTGGCCGATGCCGTGCGCAGCAACAACTACCAGGCCACGCCCGGGCAGGTACGCGGCCAGTTCGTGCTGGCCGACATACGCATCGATACCGACCTGACCAGTGTCGAGGCCTTTCGCGACCTGGTGATTCGCAATGACGGCACGGCGCTGGTGCGCCTGCGCGATGTGGGCACGGTCGAACTGGGCGCCGCGGCCACCCAGACAAGCGCCACCATGGATGGCCGCCCGGCGGTGCACCTGGGCCTGTTCCCGACGCCTGCGGGCAACCCGCTGGTGATCGTCGACGGCATTCGCAAGCTGCTGCCGCAGATCCAGCAGACCCTGCCGCCAGGGGTCAACGTGGCGCTGGCCTACGAGACTGCACGCTTTATCGAGGCCTCGATCCAGGAAGTGCTGCACACACTGGTCGAGGCGATCGTGATCGTGGTGCTGGTGATCTGGTTGTGCCTGGGCTCGTTGCGCAGCGTAGCCATCCCGGTGCTGGCGATCCCGCTGTCGATGCTCGGCGCGGCCGGGCTGATGCTGGCGTTCGGCTTCAGCCTCAACCTGCTGACCCTGCTGGCGATGGTGCTGGCCATCGGGCTGGTGGTGGACGACGCGATCGTGGTGGTGGAGAACGTGCACCGCCATATCGAGGAGGGCCAGACGCCGGTGGCCGCCGCGCTGGTCGGTGCCCGCGAGATCGCCGGGCCGGTGATCGCCATGACCCTCACGCTGGCCGCCGTGTATGCCCCCATCGGCCTGATCGGCGGGCTCACCGGCACGCTGTTTCGCGAGTTCGCCCTGACCCTGGCCGGGGCGGTGATCGTCTCGGGGGTGGTGGCCCTGACCCTGTCGCCGGTGATGAGCTCGCTGCTGCTCAAGCCCGGCCAGCAGGAGGGGCGCATGGCCAGGCTTGCCGAGAAGGTGTTCGGCGGGCTGGCCAGCGCCTACGGGCGGGCACTGGCGCACTCGCTGTCGCGTCGCTGGGTCAGCGGCGGCGTCGCCTTGCTGGTGTGCCTGAGCCTACCGTGGCTGTACCTGCAGCCGCAACGCGAGCTGGCGCCACCCGAGGACCAGGCCGCCGTGCTCACCGCCATCAAGTCGCCGCAGTACGCCAGCCTCGACTATGCCGAGCGCTTCGCCAGCAAGCTCGACCAGGTTATGCACAGCCTGCCGGAAACCACCGACACCTGGATCATCAACGGCACCGACGGGCCGGCCAGCAGCTTCGGCGGCATCAACCTCAGCCTGTGGCAGGCCCGCGAGCGCTCGGCCGATCAGGTCCAGGCCGACCTGCAGCAGGCCGTGAGCGAAGTGGAGGGCAGCAGCATCTTTGCCTTCCAGGTGGCCTCGCTGCCAGGCTCCAGCGGTGGCTTGCCGGTGCAGATGGTGCTGCGCAGCGCGCAGGACTACCCGGTGCTGTACCAGACCATGGAAACCCTCAAGCAGCGTGCCCGCGACAGCGGCCTGTTCGCGGTGGTGGACAGCGACCTGGACTACAACAACCCGGTGGTCAAGGTGACGGTCGACCGCGCCAAGGCCGCCAGCCTGGGCATCGGCATGCAGGCCCTCGGCGACTCCCTGGCCGTGCTGGTGGGCGAGCAGTACATCAACCGCTTCGCGCTGTATGGCCGCTCGTATGACGTGATCCCGCAGAGCACCCAGGATCAGCGCCTGACGCCCCAGGCGCTAGAGCGCCAGTATGTGCGCAGCGAAGCGGGGCAACTGGTGCCGTTGTCTGCCGTGGTGCGGCTGCAGATGACGGTCGAGCCCAACCGTCTGCTGCAGTTCGACCAGCAGAATGCGAGCACGCTGCAGGCCATCCCGGCACCGGGGGTTTCCCAGGGGCAGGCGGTGGCGTTTCTGCAGCAACTGGCCAGCGAACTGCCGCCGGAGTTCAGCCATGACTGGCAGTCCGAGTCGCGCCAGTACGTGCAGGAAGGCAATGCACTGGTGCTGGCGTTTCTCGCCGCGATGGTGGTCATCTACCTGGTGCTCGCGGCCCAGTACGAAAGCCTGGTGGACCCGCTGATCATCCTGGTCACCGTGCCGCTGTCGATCTGCGGCGCACTGCTGCCGCTCGCACTGGGCTGGGCCACCCTCAACATCTACACGCAGATCGGGCTGGTGACCCTGATCGGGCTGATCAGCAAGCACGGCATTCTGATGGTGGAGTTCGCCAACGAGATCCAGCTGCGCGAGAACCTCGACCGTGCCGGGGCGATCATCCGCGCCGCGCAGATTCGCCTGCGCCCGGTACTGATGACCACCGCCGCGATGACCTTCGGCGTGATGCCGCTGCTGTTCGCCAGCGGCGCCGGTGCCAACAGCCGTTTCGGCCTGGGTGTGGTCATTGTCTGCGGCATGTTGATAGGCACGCTGTTCACCTTGTTCGTGCTGCCCACGGTGTATGCCTGGCTGGCCCGTGATCATCGCGTGCACAGCCCGCGCAAGCAGCAACTGGAGGAGGCCGAGCAGGGCCTTGCGCTTGGGCACAGGGAGGCAAGGCCATGAAGGGGTTCAGCCGTTATCCGCTGTTGCTGGGCGCCGTGGCGTTGCAGGCCGCCTGCAGCGTCGGGCCGCAATATCACGCCCCCGAGGTGGCGCCCATTCATGTGGTCAGCCCGCAGGCGCAGGCCTTCGCTGCGACGCCGGTGCAGCCGACGTCAGCCTGGTGGACCTTTTTCGACGACCCGCAGCTGGAACGCCTGATCGCCAACGCCCTGGCCCACAACCACGCCATCGAGCAGGCGCATGCCAGCCTGCTGCTGGCCCGTGCCCATGTGGATGAACAGGCGCTGGAGCGCCTGCCGACGGTGACCAGCAGCGCGAGCTACCAGCGCAGCCTGGCGCAGCAGGCCAGGCAGGGGCAGCCGCCGGCCCGCAGCCTGTCCGAATCGTGGCGGGCGGGGCTGGACCTGCAGTGGGAGCTTGACCTGTTCGGCCGCCTCGATCACCTGGAGCGCGCCGCCCAATCCCGTGCGCAGGCCTCCGCGGCCGACCTGGAACAGGTGCAGTTGAGCATCGCGGCCCAGGTGGCCCAGGCCTACTTCGAGGCCCAGGGGCTACGCCAGCAAGGGCTGCTGGCCGAAGAAGCGGTGCGCAGCTGGCAGGAGACCGTGCAGTTGACCCAGGCGCAGTTGCACGCCGGCGCCGGCCTGCCCGAAGCGCTGGAGAGCGCGCAGAGCAACCTGCTGCTGGCGCAATCGACTGTGGCGCCACTGCGCAGCCAGTTGCAGCGGCGCCTGTACCGGCTGCAGGTGCTCACAGGCCAGCGCCCCGGCAGCTTTGCCATCGCGCTGGGTGACGTGCCGCCGATGCCATTGGCGCGCCAGCTGCCACTGGGGGATGTGGATCAGCTGATCCGCAACCGGCCCGATGTGGTCCAGGCCGAACGCCTGCTGGCTGCCCGTGTGCAGGATGTGGGCGCTGCCACTGCCGACCTGTACCCACGTTTGAACCTGGGTGGGTTCATCGGCTTCTTTGCCTTGCGTGACGGCGACCTGGGCAGTGCGGCGCGGGCGTTCGAGCTGACGCCCGGCCTGACCTGGCCAGCGTTCAACCTGGGCTCGGTGCGGGCGCGCCTGCGCGGTACCCAGGCGCTGGCCCAGGGTGAGGCAGCGCACTTCGAGCAGGTGCTGCTGGTGGCGGTGGAAGAAGTGGAGGGCGCAGTCACGCAGTTGGCCGAGCACCAGCGCCACCTGCTCGGCCTGGTGCAGGCGGCGCGGCATGGCGAGGCGGCGTTCGCCATCGCCCAGCAGCGCTATGGCGCAGGTTCGGGCAGCTACCTGGCGGTCAAGGACAGCCAGCGCGACCTGTTGCGTCTGCGCCAGGACATCGCGCGGGCACAGGCCGCCTCCTATGGCAACGCCGTGGACCTGTACAAGGCCCTGGCCTGGCGCGCGCCTGCCGGCAGGACGCTTAGCGCAAACACCCTGAACAACTGATGAGGACCGCTTCGTGGATACTGCAACTTCACTGCTGATGTTTCAGATGGTACTGGCCGCAGGGTTCACCCTGTGGTTGAGCATCGCCCTGGTCAACAACCTGCAGGCCTTTGCCAGTTCGGCGGCGGCCGTCGGGGGCACGCTGTCGATGGCGCCCCTGCGCCAGGCCCCGGCGATCGACCTGCCCCTGTACTCGCGGGCCATTCACTCGCCCGCCGTGCACCGGGCGGCATTGATGGTCGTCGTGCTGCTGCAGGCGGGGGCGGTGCTGGCCGCCTGGGCGGGCTGCTACCACCTGCTGCTGGGCAGCGGCCTGGACGCAGCCCGGCCCTGGTTGAACCTGGCGCTTAGCGCAGCCCTTGGCTTTCTTTTCGCCATGCTGCTCGGGGGGCTGTGGTTCGGCTACTGGATACGCCAGGAGGGCCTGCAGCTCACTCACCTGGCGCTGGTGGTGTGGGTGGTGCTTAACTTCATGGTGTTCAACCTGCAGTGGGGCTAGTGCGCCGCTGTCACCTCATCCGGGCCACCCTCGCGTGGCCTTGATGCCCTATGGTTTGGCCAGCAGCCCGCGCAGCAGCAGTTCCAGTGCGCCGGTGCTGCGCGCCAGTCGCGCATCGCCGTCATCACCCTGGGCGATCCACACCGCAGCCTCGGCCAGGCTGCCGTAGACCAGCGAGGCCAGAGCCTGCGGGTCGGCCTCGGCCACCACGCCTTGCTCGATCAACCGTTCCAGCAGTGCCTGGATCGACGCGATGCAATGGCGTTGCGCGTCCGTCGAGGTGCCCCCCAGCACGGCTGGGGCATCGCGCAGCACGATGCGCTGGTAATCCGGCTCCAGCGCCATTTCCAGATACGCCCGGCACCGCTGGCGAAAGCCTTCCCAGGGCGTCCGGGCAGTGTCGGAGAGCGCCTGCAGGCGTGCATCCATCTCGGCGTCGATCGACGCCACCACGGCCGCCAGCAGCCCCTGCTTGTCGCCGAAGTGGTGATACAACGCGCCGCGGGTCAGCCCGGCCTGTGCGGTCAGGTCATCCATCGAGGTATCGGCATAGCCGCGTTCGCTGAACACGCTGCGGGCGGTGGCGAGCAAGGTGGCGCGGGTTTCTTCCATTTCGGCACGGGTGCGGCGAGCCATGGGCGTGTCTCCTTACATACGGTGCGTATGATTATTTACATTCGGTGCGTATGAATATACGCTTTTTATACATACATGCCGTATGTAACTTGTCGCGCCGCCGTGTCAGCGGCCAATTCACCGCCCTGGAGCATCAGATGGCCAACCCTTATCGAGACCTTTTTGCCGCGCCGGGCGCCCTGGGCTTTGCCTTGGCCGGGCTGCTGGCGCGTACCGCACTGCCGATGACAGGCATCGGCATCATCACCTTGCTGTCGCAATTGCGTGGCAGCTACGCACTGGCCGGGGCAGTGGCGGCGGTCTTCGTGCTGAGCTATGCGCTGTTGTCGCCACAGGTATCGCGCCTGGTGGATCGCCTCGGGCAACGCCGCGTGTTGCCTGCGGCCACCGCCATCAGCCTCCTCGGCCTGCTGCTGGTGCTGGCCAGCACCTGGCAACGGGCTGGCGACTGGGCGCTGTTCATCGGGGCGGTGCTGGCAGGGTGCATGCCGAGCGTGTCGGCGATGGTGCGTGCGCGCTGGACTGCCCTGTACCGTGGCCAGCCGCAGCTGCAAGCGGCGTATTCGCTGGAGACGGTGTTCGATGAGGTCAGCTTCATTGCCGGGCCGCCGCTGTCGGTGGGCCTGGCGGTGGTGGTACTGCCCCAGGCGGGCCTGCTTGCGGCCGCACTGTTGCTGGTGCTGGGTGTGTTCGCACTGGTCATCCAGCGCAGTACCGAGCCGCCGATCCAGCCCCGGGAAGCTGCCGGGGATCGTTCGGGCTCGGTGATCCGCCTGGCCAACGTGCGCCTGCTGACCCTGCTGATGGTGGCGATGGGCATGATCGTCGGCACCGTGGATATCGTCAGCGTGGCCTTTGCCGAGCAACGCGGCCAGCCGGCGGCGGCCAGCCTGGTGCTGTCGGCCTATGCCGTGGGGTCGTGCGTGGCGGGGCTGCTGTTCGGTGCGCTCAAGCTGCAGGTGCCCTTGCCGCGCCTGCTGTTGCTGGGTGGGCTGGCAACCGCTGCCACGACCCTGCCGCTGTTGCTGGTCGCCAGCCTGCCGGGCCTGGGTGTGGCGGTGCTGGTGGCGGGGCTGTTCTTTGCGCCGACCCTGATCGTGGCCATGACCCTGGTCGAGCGGCTGGTGCCAGAACATCGTCTGACCGAGGGCATGACCTGGCTGCTGGCCGGCTTGAACATCGGTGTGGCCGTGGGGGCGGCGGTATCGGGGCAGGTGGTGGATGGCAGAGGTGCACGGGCCGGCTTCGGTGTGGCGCTGGTGGCCGGTGCCCTGGTGCTGCTGGTGGCTGTGTGGGCCCACCGGCGCCTGGTTGCACGGGCGGCGGCGTCGCAGCCCGCCTGAATCAGCTGGCTACATGGCGCCAGTGCCAGGGCTCATGCACGTAGCCTGCGTCATTGTCGGGCGGGTACGACAGCTCGAAGCCATAGGTCGCTGCGTTGCGGGTCAACCATCTGAATGCCGGTGTCGCTTCGAATTCTGGCTCCAGGTCGGTGCAGCCGGGGGTGCCTATGTCGACGGCACGCCCGGTGTGATGCTCGCTGAAGAACGGCGGGGCCGAGACCGCAAGGATCTGCTCGATGCTCTGCCCCTTGTCCAGCTTGCGCTGGATGATGCTCTTCTGCCGTTCGACGCTTCTGAAGGCCGACACCAGGTAAAGCGCCACGCCCTCGGCACCGGCAGCCGCTTTCAACTGGCGCCAGGCCTGAGCGGCCACGGCGATCAGTTCGTGCTTTCGGTTGTCCTGGCCGGTCTCGGCCCACTGCAGCAGGCTGGCTTCGACGAACTCCTGCAGATGGCGCTCGATCACCGCGTTCAACGGTATGCCGAGCTGTTCGAGCATCTGCAATGCGGCGGGGGAGTAGGGCATGGGGCTGACCTGGGCAGTGGGTATCAATCCAGCCTAGCAGTGAAGGCGTGGTGCAATGGGGCGCCGTCCTTGAAAAACCGCTCCGGGCGGCAAGGTGCCAGGGCCGGCGACGTCTTGCCCTGCATGATCTCCTCGCTGGCCAGTTGGCCGACCACAGCCGCCAGCACCACGCCGGGGTGCATGGTGCACACGTAGACCCCGGCAACCGAGGGCAGCGGGCCGATGATCGGAATGCCATCGGCAGGCATCGGCCTGAGCCCGATGCAGGCCTGTTGCGTCTGCAGAGAGGTGACGCCATCGAGCTCGTTCCGAATGACCTTGGCGGTGCGCAGCGCCAGGGCTGCGGGCTGGTTTTGCGGTGCGTCGTCCAGGTAATCTTCAGCTGCCAGCAGGGTACCGTCGTCAGCCTGGCGCACCTCCATGTCCGGGCTGGACAAAATGCTGCGCACCAGGCCCGAAGGTGCGGCGTAGCGGATGAATATCGCCGGCGAGGCCAAAATGGGCAGCGGCAGGCCGATAGCCTCGGTCAGCGCCGCAGTGCCGGTTCCCGCAGCCAGCACCACCATGTCCGTCTCGATGATGCCTGCCGCTGTCTGCACACCCGTTACCCTGGTGCCATGGGTTGCAAGGGCCACCACCTGCGTGTGGGTGAGTACCGTTGCGCCCTTCGCTCGGGCGCCGGCGAGCAGGGCATGGGTGGCCTTTACCGCGTCCAGCGCGCCTTCATCGGGCGCATGGCTGGCCTGTAGCGGCGGGTGGCGCAGGTTCGGCTCCAGCTCGCGGATGCGCTCGCGACTCACCAGGGTGGCAGAGGGGCTGGGCGCCTGCACACCGTAGGTCAGGGCGCCTGACCAGCGAATGGCCAGGCCCGGCAGCTCCGACTCCAGGCGTCGGTATTGCTCGATGGCGGCACCGCGCAGCGCCGCGATGGGGTCGGCGGCGCTGTGGGAGGTGTTGATCCAGGCGAACGAGCGACCGGTCACCCCGCACGCCACATCGCCAGCATCCAGTACCGTCACCTGTGCGCCTTTGCCGGCCAGGTGATACGCCAGGGACGCACCGACGATACCTGCGCCAATTACCACGATTCGCTTGTTCAATCACACACTCCGTTCAAACAGGTTCGCCTTGCCGATGCGTTACTGGCCCTTGCACTGGGCCAGTACCACCTGGCAGGTCCTGGGCGTGCCACCGGAGCGGCTGGCGTAGCGCATGCAGTTGTCCATGGATTTCTTGCGGGCCTGGCCCAGGGTCGAGCCCCAGGCCAGGCCGCCTTCGCCAGCGCTGGGCACCGCCTTTGCGTAGCAGTTGGAACCCTGGGCGGCATAGCGATTGGCGGCCGTCTTGCCGGCGCAGCCGCCGGTCAGCAGCAGGGCGAATGCAAGCAGGCAGGGCAGGCCCCATGACAAGCGGCCAGGCACTGTTTTTGCGTTCATCCCGGTTCCCCTGTGCAACGGTCAAGCGACGTGAAAAAGGGGGGTGTTCCAATGGAATACCCGTGGCAGGCGCGGCTGCCATCGGGTGGTGGGCGGTGCGTTCCTGGCCGGGGAAATCCGGCCGGGAACGGCGCGCCAGAGCCGTTCGAGTCAGTCGACTCGGCGAGCATACCTCACGGGCGCGAGGTTTTCACGGTCAGCACTTCGGTGTACACCACGTCGACCGTCTGGCCGACCTTGAGGTTCTTCATGCGCGCCTGCAGTTCGGGGTCCTCGACCTTCACCACCTTCACCTTGCCCTGGGGCGGCAGCAGGGTCACTTCATGGGCGTCGAGGTCGATGGCGGTGATCTTGGAGGTGACGCGCACCTGGCGGAAAGCTTCGCCGCCCGGGTTGGGGTTGTCCTTGGTGGCGCGCACGGTGCCGGTCTCGTCGGTGACCTTCGGCGCGCCGCCCTCACTGGTGTTGAGCACATAGGCCACGGCACGGGTCACCGTGATGTCGACCTTGTCGCCCACCTTCAGGTTGTGCAGGTCCTTGGCCTGGTCGGTCAGCTGGATGGGCACCTGGCTGTTGTTCGGGCCTTCGATCGTGACCCGGAAGTTGCCCGGGTCCACGGCCAGCACCTGGGTGCTGATGTGGTCTTGCAGCGCTTCGCTGCCCAGCGGCAGTTCGGCGGCGTGGGCCGCAAAGCTGGCAGTGGTCATGAGTGAGGCGAGGGCAACGGCGTGGGCGAGGGAGCGAATCGATTTCATAAGCCTGCATTCCATGTAATGGCTGAATGAGCGGAACAACGCATGACGCAACGTGCGTGGATCACGCGCAAAGCATAGCCACTGATTGCGGATATGCCCGTTAGACGCCGCCCTGCGACGGCACCTGGCCACGCATCGCGGCCTCGATGAATGGCGCCTTGCCGGCCAGGTACTCGCCGATACCGTCACGATTGGTCGCTTCAAGCTCAAGCTTCAACGCCTGGTAGCGCTGGCGAAGGTCGTCAGCGCTGCGCAGCAGGTCGCGAAAGCGCAGCATCCAGGCAATCTGTGGGTGGCCCTGGGCACACACGTGCACCTTGTGGGTACGGATACCGTCGACATCGCGACGGTAGAAGTGGTGGCCCGGCGACAGGTCGGAGCCGCGCACGTACCCCAGAGCCTGCATGTGGGCGTGGCGTGCTGCGGTTTCCCGATGCGCCTGGACCACCACCAGCACGTCGATCTCCGGCTTGGCGGCAAGGCCGGGTACGCCCGTGCTGCCCACATGATGGATGTCGATCAGTTCACTGCCAAAACCCTGGGCGATGCCTGCCCTGGCGGCCAGGTAGCGCTCGGGCCATTGGTTGTCGTAGGGGCGGATCTGACTGGTCAGCTTCATTGCGGTGTTTCCCTGGGAGTCATATTGGCCAGTCGCCTACCCGCGCGTTCCAGCGCTCACGGTGGCGTTCGCGCCAGCCGCGGCTGCCGGAATCGAGCCAGGCGAGGGTGGCCTGCACACTGTCCTGGCTGATGATGAAGCTGTCGATATGGTTGACGATGGTCTCTTCGGCCACATGCAGCAGGGCCAGGTAGTCGTTGAAGCTTTCGGCCAGCACCACGTATTCGTCGCCTTGCTGGCGGCGGCCGGTCCAGGCGGGCAGGGCGGCGACCATCGCGGCCACCTGCTGGCGCCCCTCGCGCAGGTCCAGCAGCAACAGGCTGGCGCCGCCGTCACGCCCGATCGGCAGCAGGCCATGGGCAGGGTAGCCAGGGCGCTGGCGTGCGCGTTCCAGCTCGTAGGGGTTCGACTCCCATTCGCCGTCCAGGTCCAGCCCGTACAGCGAGAAGCTCATCAGCTCGCGTTCGCCGCTGGCCAGGGTGACCGCTACGTCGTACTCGAGGTAGGCGCCGTTGCAGGTCGTGAGAAATTCACGGTAGTCAGCCGGCAGGGGCGCACCAAGGCTGGCCTCCAGCTGTGCAAGCGCAGCGTCGCTGGCGCCTTGCCGGGTGTCTTCGAGCATCAGCCCGCGGTAATCGGTCATCGAGGTGGCTCGCTGTACAGGGGCGGCAGATGATGCCGCGCATGGGCGCCGCAGGCAAACGGCGCGGGTGGGGCCGCACCGTTTGCGGCATTACGCGGCCGGGGTGCCTTGATGAAAGGTCATCTGCCAATGGCCATCGAGCCTGCGCCATACCGAGCTGCGCAGCGACGCGGTGTCGCTGTGGCAGGTATAGGTCACCAGCGCAACGTCCGGCGCCAGGGGGCGTACCTGAAAATCGCTGATCGTGCGCACCCTGAATGCCTGGACGGGCAGGCTGGAGAGCACATCCGCCTTGTGCCAGGCCTTGCCGCTGGCGCCAATCTCCATGAAGTCATCGGCCAGCAGCGTCGACAGCAAGGCCGTGTTGCAGCGTACGTCCTGCTGCAGCAGGCGTTGCTCCAGGTAGTGCAGGGTGGCTTCCAGCTCGCCAGCGGGTTGCGTTGCGGGGCTGGCGTCGCCGCGGCGCTTGCGCCATTCATCCTGCGTCAGCTCCCAGGTTTCCTGGGGCATCGGCCCACTGACGAAATTGCCGGGCTGCACGTGCAGCAGGTGCATGCCCTCGCGCAGCGATATGCGCCGTGACGCCAGGTTGCTCACGGCCTTGGGCACCTGCAGGGTCGGGCGATTCAAGGTGTCGAACCAGAAGCGGTTGATCACCTCGCACACCTCGCGCATGTAGCCCTTGCCTTGCCACTGCGGCGCCAGCCAGAAACCGCGGTGGTTGCCGGGGGTATCGTGCAGCGACACGCTGCCGATGCACTGCAGCGGGTTCTGCACCAGGCGGATCATCCAGTGCCATTCCTCGCCACGCGCCATGGCGGGCAGCGCCAGGTCGCGCACATACGTCAGTGCGCCGTCGTCCGGGTACGGCCAAGGCACGCGGCTGTCGAGATAACGCACCACCTCCCACTGCGGGAACAGTTGCTGGATCGCCGCAGCGTCGCTCAATTGCAGGGGCGTGAGCTGCAGGCGCGCGGTGGTGAAGGTAGGGATGCGGTTCATCTTGGCCTCGAAGCGGTAATGCATGGGGTGGGCGAGGGTGGGCAAGGTGTCGGCACCGAGGGTAAACCAAACCCATGCGCCAAGGCGATTGGATCGCGCAGGCCGGCACGCTGTAGCATGTGCGCCACGTTGGGCGCGACGCGCAAGGGGCGCGCCCTCACCACGCAATGACCATGGGGGGCGCATGAGCGACAACCAACCCTGCCGCGCCTGCGGCAACGTGATCCTGGCAAGCACCGCAGCGCGCACCGGCGGGTTGTGCATGCCCTGCAAGGGCGGCTACCGGGAGAACATCGAGAACGGCAAGCGCTACGCCCAGGAGCGCAAGCAGTACCTGGCCAGCCCGCAGGCGCTGTACTGGTCTGCGCTGGTCGACCGGGTGTTCCGCACGCCCCAGGGCTTTGCCGGGCTGGCACTGGCCGAGCAGCACTATTACGCGGTCAACGTGCTGCAGGGCGAGGTGTACAACGGCGGTTTCGACCAGTACTTCGGCAACTCCTCGGGCGATCACTACGCCAGCGCGTGCGCGGGGCTGCGCGAACTCGGCGCGTTGCAGACCCTCGCGCTGCTGGAAGAGGCCAAGGGCCTGTTGTTCGGTGCCCAGGCAGTGCCTGCCGAGCAGGGCGAGCGTCAGTTGCGCATGCCCACCTATGCCGATGAGCCCGACCTGGCCTGCGAGGCCGCGCTGGATGCACTGGACACTCGCTTCTACCTCGACCCCGACCAGCTGGAGGAGCGCCTGGTGGCGTATGCGCGGCAACAGCAGCTGTTTGCCGCCGATTAGGTTTCGGGGTCCTGTTCTGCCAGGGGCGCGCGGTGTCAGTCGTTGCGGGCCTGCACGGTATCCAGTACCAGCTCCATGCCCTGGGACATCAGCGCGCTGCCCGCGCGCAGCGGTTCGGGTGGCCCAATCGGCTTGAAGCCCAGCGCGGTGTACAGGTGCATGGCAGGGCTGTCCTGAATCGTGACCCCCAGCCGTACCCGCTGCATGTCGTGGCGGCGGGCCCAGTCCAGCGCTGCCTGCAGCAGTGCCCGTCCGGCGCCGCGCCCGCGGCAGGCCGGGTCGACCCACATCTGGAAGATCTCGGCAACGCCGGGCCCTGCACCGGCCAGCTTGCACCACACCAGCCCACAGGGCGCTTCGCCCTCCAGCGCAACAAACGCACGGCCCTGGCCGGAGCTTGCCGCCGCCTGCAAGCGCGCCGACCAGTCTTCATCGGTGCGCGTAGCCTCCGAGCCGTAGGTGCTGCCGAACGCATCCGGCGAGTCCTGCAGTGACTGCAGGCGCAGGTCGCGGTACAGCGGCCAGTGCGAGGGTTCGAGTGCTGTTGTGGCGATCATGCTGCTGTTCACCTTATCCATTGGTATTGCCTCAAGGCGTGTGCAGGGGTTCGTCAGCGGCTGCGGTGCGGTCCACCACGCGAATACTGTCACGTCCACCGCGCTTGGAGGCGTAGAGCGCGCTGTCGCTTTGTTCGATCAGGGCCGTGAGGCTGCCCGGCGGCTGGTCGAACAGGTTGGCGCCGATGCTCAGGGTCACCGGCGCAGGCGTGGGGAACAGCTGCGCGGCGGCCTGCCGGAACTGCTCGCGCAAGGCGCCGCCCAGCGCCAGGATACGTTCGGTGGGGGCGTTGTTGAGCAGAATCACGAACTCATCGCCACCCAGTCGCGCCGCCAGGGCGCCGGTGGGCAGCACCGCGCGGATCATCTCGCTCAGGTCGACCAGCAGGCGGTCACCGGCGCTATGCCCGAACAGGTCGTTGACCAGCTTGAAGTTGTCGATATCAATCAGCAGCAACGCTCCGGGCCGCGTGGCCGACACGTCTTCGAGCAGGCGCGGCGCACGGACTTCCAGGGCGCGGCGGTTGTACAGGGCCGTCAGCGGGTCACGGGCGGCCAGGCGGGCGATGCGTTTTTCTCGCCGGTAGCGCTCGGTGCCGGTCATCGACAGCGCAATCAGCATGATTGCCATGGCGCCTTCCACCAGCGAGATCTGGATGATCTGGCCGCGGAACGCCGCCAGGTCGATCAGCGTGCCGGGCACCACCGCCGTGATCGCCTTGGCCACGTAGAACAGGCCGTGCATCAGCAGCACGTAGCGCAGTTGCACCGCCCCCACGCTCAGCGACTTGCCATGCGGGCGCAGCAGTGCGCTGGCCTTGAGCGCCAGCAGTGCCACCAGCAGCGAGTTGACCAGCAGCATCAGCTTGGACCATTGCGGCTCCTCGGGTACCACCAGTAGCGCAAGCCATACCACGAAGACCAGATACCAGCCCCGCGACAGCTGGGTTTGCGTGAAACGCCCGACACCCAGCAGGAACAGCCAGTGCGCCGTCACCAGCAGGCCATTGGCGAACCAGATACCGATCAGCAGCAGGCCGCTGCTGCGCAGCAGCGCAAGGGTACAGCCCACGGTGATGGTGGCGAACCCGGCGCTCCAGAACAGCAGCGAGGGTTCACGCACGCTGCGCCACTCGATCGCCAGGTACAGCGCGGCGGCCGCGGCGAGGGCGATCGTGATGGTGAGCATCGTGGGTGGGTCTAGCGCCATGGCGAGCGGGCCTGCATGAAGTGCACGGAAGGCGGCGATTGTAAGCGTTTGAATCGGTTTTTCGCAGTGCTTGCGCGAAGCGTTTCAGCCGGCTGTCGCAAACCTGGGCCAGCCTGTCGCGGGCAGTGCAAAAGACCCTATCGACCCTGTGGCCAATGGTCCTCGATTGCGTACCACGGCGCCTTCGAAGCCACCTCCACATGGCGCTGCCTGTCGAACGTCAGGGGTGAGTCCAGGGTGCCCAGCGCAATCGAGATCCAGTCGGCATGGTCCCCCTGTGAGCGCGACCAGAACAGCGATGAACCGCAGTCGCCACAGAACTGGCGCGCCACCGACTCGGACGATGCGTACGACTTGAGCCGCTCGCCTCCCTGCAGCAGTTGCAGGTCGTCGCGCCTGACGCTGGCGTAGCTGGCGAACGCCGCCCCGTGGCCCTTGCGGCACTGGCTGCAATGGCAGTGCGAAACCGCCTTGAGGGGCGCGCTGAGCTGATAACGGATGGCGCCGCACAGGCAGCTGCCCTGGTTCTGGTGTGTCATGGAAGGTCCAACCCGGTTGCTCGCAATACAGGGCCGACAGTCTAAGCTGATCCCTTGCCCGTCATGCAACACACCCTTTTGCCACCCTGCACCGAGGCCCCGCCCTATGCCGTTGTTTCGCCCTCCCTACGCCAGCGCCCTGGCGCTCTGCCTGTCCTTCGCCTGTACCGGCGCCATCGCTTCCCCCGCCCAGGACCTGCTGGAAAAAGCCAAGGCCGAGCAGTCGAGCTACCTGGATACCCTCAAAACCCTGGTATCGGTGGACACCGGTACCGGCACCCAGCAAGGCCTCACCGACATCGGCGCATTGCTGGTCAAGCGCCTGGAGGCCCTGGGCGCCACGGTGCAGACCAGCGCCGCCACGCCCTCGGTGGGCAACAACATCGTCGGCACCTTCAAGGGCAGCGGCAGCAAGCGCTTCATGCTGATGGTGCATTACGACACCGTGTTCGGCCCCGGCACCGCCGCCAGGCGCCCGTTTCGCATCGAGGGCGAGCGTGCCTATGGCCCCGGGGTGGCCGACGCGAAGGGCGGGGTGGCGATGATCCTGCATGCGATCAAGCTGCTGCAGGATGTGCGCTTCAACGACTACGCCACCCTGACCGTGCTGTTCAACCCCGATGAAGAAATGGGCTCGCTCGGCTCCCGGCAGATCATTGCCGAGCTTGCGCGCAAGCATGACTACGTCTTCTCCTACGAGCCCCCGAACAAGGACGCGGTGACGGTGGCCACCAACGGCATCAACCAGCTGCTGCTGGAAGTGCGCGGTCGCTCGGCACACGCCGGCTCCGCCCCTGAAGACGGGCGCAACGCCTTGACCGAGCTGGCGCACCAGGTGGTTCAGCTCAAGGACCTGGGCGACCCGGCCAAAGGCACCACGGTCAACTGGACCCTGGCCAAGGCCGGCGAGAAAGCCAACATCATCCCGGCGCTGGCCACCGCCGAAGCCGACATGCGCTATGCCGACCTGTCCGAAAGCGACCGCGTGCTGGCCGACGCGCAACGTATCAGCCAGGCCCGGCTCATCGCCGACACGCAGGTCACGCTGACCCTGCGCAAGGGGCGCCCGCCGCTGGCCAGAAATGAAGGCTCCGCCGCCCTGGCCAGCACTGCCCAGCAGCTGTATGGCCAGATCGATCGCAGCCTGGAACCCATCGCCATGCGTTTTGGCACCGACGCTGGCTATGCCTATGTGCCCGGCAGCGCCACGCCGGCGGTGCTCGAAACCATGGGCGTGGTCGGGGCCGGGTTGCACGCCGACGATGAATACATCGAACTGTCCAGCATCGCGCCGCGCCTGTACCTGACGGTGGCGATGATCCGGCACCTCTCGCAGTAGGCTGCACCGCGCCCTCCCGGCACCCGGGAGGGCGGGCGGTTTCAGCTGTGGTTGATGTCGCGGTCCTTGGTCTCGGGCAGGAAGAAGGTACCCAGGATGGCGGTCATCACCGCGATCACGATCGGATACCACAGCCCGTAGTAGATATCCCCCGTGGCCGCGACCATGGCGAACGCCACCGTGGGCAGGAAGCCGCCGAACCAGCCGTTGCCGATATGGTAGGGCAGCGACATCGAGGTGTAGCGGATACGCGCCGGGAACAGCTCCACCAGCCACGCGGCGATCGGCCCGTAGACCATGGTCACGTAGATCACCAGGATGGTCAGCAGCAACAGCACCATGGGGTAGTTGGTCTTGTTCGGGTCGGCCTTTTCCGGGTAGCCGGCGTCCTTCAGGGCCGCGCCCAGGGTGGCGGCGAAAGCATCGTTCTGCGTCTTGAAGTCGGCGGCCGGCAGGCGGCTGCCGTCGAAGCTGGGCACCACCGTGCTGCCGATGCGCACCTGCGCCACGCTGCCGGGCTCGGCCTTTTCGTTCACGTAGGGGATCGCGCGCTTGGCCAGCACGCTCTTGGCCACGTCGCACGAACTGGTGAAGCGCGCCTTGCCCACCGGGTCGAACTGGAACGAACACTGCGCCGGGTCGGCGACCACCGTCACCGGGTTGCGTGCCTGGGCACTGAACACGTCGGGGTTGCCGTACTGGGTCAGCGCATGAAAGATCGGGAAGTAGGTCAGCGCCGCCAGGATGCAGCCGGCCATGATGATGCCCTTGCGCCCGATGCGGTCGGACAGGCTGCCGAAGATGACGAAGAACGGCGTGCCGATCAGCAGCGAACCGGCAATCAGCAGGTTGGCGGTCTGCGGGTCGATCTTGAGCGTCTGCAACAGAAAGAACAGCGCATAGAACTGCCCGGTGTACCACACCACCGCCTGGCCGGCGGTACCGCCGAGCAGCGACATGATCACCACCTTGAGGTTGTCCCAGCGGGCGAACGACTCGGTCAGCGGCGCCTTGGATGCCTTGCCTTCGGCCTTCATCCGGTTGAACACCGGCGACTCGCTCAGTTGCAGGCGGATGTACACCGACACGATCAGCAGCAGGATCGATAGCAGGAATGGTATGCGCCAGCCCCACGCCTCGAACGCCTCGGTGCCCAGCGCGGTACGGCACGCCAGGATCACCAGCAGCGACAGAAACAGCCCCAGCGTGGCGGTGGTCTGGATCCACGAGGTGAAGAAGCCGCGCTTGCCGGGCGGTGCGTGCTCGGCCACGTAGGTGGCGGCGCCGCCGTATTCACCGCCCAGCGCCAGGCCTTGCAGCAGGCGCAGGGTAATCAGGATCACCGGGGCCGCCACGCCGATGCTCGAGTAGCTGGGCAACAGGCCCACCACCGCGGTGGACACGCCCATGATCACGATGGTGATGAGGAAGGTGTGCTTGCGCCCGATCATGTCGCCCAGGCGGCCGAACACGATGGCGCCGAACGGCCTTACCGCAAACCCGGCGGCGAAGGCGAGCAGGGCGAAGATGAAGGCAGTGGTTTCGTTGACCCCGGCAAAGAAGTGCTTGGCGATGATCGCCGCCAGGGAGCCATACAGATAGAAGTCGTACCACTCGAACACGGTGCCCAGGGACGAGGCAAAGATGACCTTGCGTTCCTCTTTGGTGATCCCGCGCCTGGGCGCACTGCCTGTGGAAGTGTTGTCGATTGTCGCCATGAGTTTTCTCCGGATTGTTGTTGTAGGCCGGAACACCCACTGCCACTTCACCCAAGCCCTGGGGCTGATGTCATCGGACTACGCAATGCGCACAGACACCTCGCAGCGCTGCCCGCTCGTTTGAAGCATAATCAGCTTCGCGCAGATATCCACTCGCCGACGGTTGGCCGGACGGCAGGAGGGGGCTGCAATAACCAGACGTGATGAGAAAGGGACACGCAATGCCGCAAAATGCTGACGACTCGTTCTACGACCGCGCCGACGCCCATATAGAGCTGTCCAACGAGCAGCTCGGGCAGGTCCAGGACCTGGGCAAGGTGAGTGCCTCGATGATGTTCGGCACCACCCGGTTCAATGCCTGGGTGAGTGCCCGCAACTTCAAGTCGGGGGAAGAAATGGCGCAGGCACGCGAGGCGATGCTCACGTACTTCTGCGACCAGTACCGGATGATGCTCGAAGACAACCTGGACGACCATATCAACAACTTTGCGACGTACATGCAGGGTTCGGCCAAGTAACGCGTTGCCCGCTTCGCCGGCAACGCCGGCTCCTACAAGGAAGAACCGTTATGGCAGGTGAATACAATCTGGCGCTGGTGATTGCCGCGGCGCTCAGCGCGCTGGCGGCCGTGCTGCACGTGGGTACGATCATCGCGGGGCCGTCCTGGTATCGCCTGTTCGGGGCGGGTGAGCGCTTCATCCGGGCGGCGGAGGCGGGCCGGACCTTTCCGGCGGTGGTCACGGCAGCGATTGCGCTGGTGCTGCTGAGCTGGGCGGCCTTTGCATTGTCGGGGGCGGGCGTGATCGCGCCGCTGCCGTTGCTGCTGCCGGCGTTGTGCGCGATCACGCTGGTGTACCTGCTGCGCGGTATCGCCGGGCCCTTCGTGCTGGCCAATACCGGGCGCAGCCAGCGCTTCATCGTGGTGAGCTCGCTGGTGTGCCTGGGGTTCGGGGTGGTGCACCTGGTGGGGCTGGTGCAGGTCTGGGGCCGCCTGGGCTGATCCGCGAATGGCCGGCGGGGGTGCCGGGCCGGTGCCGCCACCCGGTCGGCCTCAGGCCTGTGCAGCCACACTGGCCATGAACAACCCCAGTTTTTTCTGGAAGTCGGCCACCTGCTGGTTGCCGGTGTCCTCGTTGCAGCGCAGCTCCCATTTCAGGCGTGATACCTGGCGCTGCACCGCATCGCACTCGGTATCCAGTTGCACCAGCCGGTTCAACTGTTCGCTGCGTTGCCCGGCCTGCTGGCTCAGCTCCACGAACCGCCAGGATTTGCCCGGCTGGATGTGGGTCTTGCGATAGCTGACCTGCAACGTGGGGCGTTCATCGTGCAGGTTGAGGTTGAGGTAGAACTTGATCTGCTTTTTCAGCACGCTCTGCAGGTTGAGATCGTCCACCACCTCGCGACGACCGCTCAGGTAGTCCTCGATGAACGGCAGGTTGTCGCGGTTCTGCTCACTGAAAGTCGCCGGTTCGATCAGTGCCGGGGTCAGGTTGACGGCAATCTTCTCGAATTCCAGAAAGTAGGTGTGGATGTCGTCGAGCAGCGCCTTGCGCTCGTCGTGAAGCCGCTGCAGGTGCTGTTCGCTGTCGTGCAGTGCCTGGGCCAGCGCCGGCGATGTCTTGTCCGGGCTGTGCTTGCCCTGCAACGAGCGGAAGGCATAGCGGGCGAGAAAATCGGACAGTGCCTCTTCCCCCCGGGCCGCCAATGCCACCGCCTGGGCCTGCAGGTCGGCGGCCGCGCCCTCGAGGTCGCAATTGCGGAGCTTGGTCAACAAGGTGGTGAGTGTCGCTTGATCCATATGCAGCCCTCCCTTTGGCTGCCTCGCACAGTACTGCACCTGAGCGCCGGCCTGCCAGTGTCGGTGAAGCAGGTTGTTTCGGCGGCAATCATAAAAATCCACCGCAAGCTAATGAGAAGTATTACCATGCACGACTCCCGTCAGCCTGCGTCCCGGAACCCTGCCGATGCATCCACTTTCCAGCACCCACCATGCGGTGGGCGAACTCTACGTTCAACACCACAGCTGGTTGACGCAGATGCTGCGCCGCAAGCTGGGCAACCGGGAGCAGGCGCTGGACCTGGCGCAGGACACCTTCGTGCGCATCCTGCGCAGCGAGGCACCGCCGGTGTACCGCGAGCCGCGTGCCTACCTCACCACCGTGGCCAGCCGCCTGTGCATCCAGTACTTCCGGCGCCATGCGCTGGAGAAGGCCTACATGGAGTCGCTGGCCCATCTTGAACCAGCGCTGGTGCCGTCCCCGGAAACTCGCCTGCTGGTGCTCGAGGCGCTGGACGCGGTGGGCCAGGTGCTCGATGGGCTGGGCAGCAAGGTGCGCGAGATCTTCCTGCTGTCACAGCTTGACGGCCTGACCTACGCGCAGATCGCCGAACACCAGGGCCTGACGGTGAACGTGGTGCAAAAGGCCATGCTCAAGGCCTACCGCCACTGCTATGCGGCGGTCTACGGCGCATGAGCCGCTTCGCCCGGATCGACAACCAGCCGCTGGACCCCGGCGTGGTAGAGCAGGCCATGCTGTGGATGGTCACCCTGCAGTCGGGTGTCAGCAGCTTGGCCGAGCAGCAGGCCTGCCAGCACTGGCGCGATGAAAACCCCCAGCATGAACTGGCCTGGCAGCGTCTTGCCGGGCTCACCCATGACCTGCGCCAGGGCACCAGGACGTTACCGGCCGCCGGCGCGCGCGGATTGCTGCAGGCACGTGGCACTGCGTCGCGGCGCAATGTGCTCAAGGGCTTCGCCGGGCTGGGGGTGGTACTGGCGGCTGGCCTTAGCGTGCGTGAGCGGGTGCTGCTGCCGGAACTGTTCAGTGACTACCGCACCACCACCGGCGAGCGTCATCACGTGGCGTTGTCTGGCGAGGTGGAGCTGACCCTGGATACCCGCACCGGCGTGGATGCTCACGCAGACGTGCTGGCGCTCAACCTGGGGCGGATCATGCTCACCCTGGGGCAAGGTGCTTCGCTGGCGGTGCGCACCGCCAATGGCTGGGTACGCCCCGAGCCCGCCTCGCGGCTGGTGGTCAGCCAGGGCCTGCCCGGGGTGTCGGGTACCCAGGTGCAGGTGCTGGCAGGCAGTGCCTCGATCGCCTGGGCCGGCAGCACCCGCATGACCTTGAGCGCCGGTCAGCAGGTGGCGTTCGGGCAGCAGGTCGGCAGTGTCGAACCCCTCGACGCGGGCGCCCAGGCCTGGGTTGACGGCCTGCTGATTGCCGAGCGCATGCCACTGGGCCAGGTGTTGGCCCAGCTCGACCGCTACAGGCGCGGCGTACTGCGCTGCGATCCGGCGGTGGCGGCCTTGCAGGTGTCGGGTTCGTTCTCCCTCGATCGGCCCGATGCCAGCCTCGACCTGCTGGCCAGTGTGTTGCCGATACGGGTACAGCGTGTGTTCGGCTACTGGGCAAACGTGGTCGTGGCCTGAGAACGATTATTTTTAACAGCGGCGGCAGTTTTTTCCATCTCATGCATCAAGACCAGGGAAGACGCTGAAAAACAGCGCATCGCCAACACCCTCAACCCATGGAATTGTTTATGCACAGCCGCCTCACTCCGCTTGCCGGTGCCTTGCGCACGGCCATCCTCGGGCTTTCCCTCGTGTGCGCCAGCCAGGGCGTACTGGCCGGCGCAGATGCCCACGCCACCCACGCCTTCCATATCGACGCCGGCAACCTCGATCGCGTGCTCGGCGCATTCGGCCAGCAGGCCGGGGTGATGATCGCGGTCGACTCGGCCCTGACCCAAGGCATCCACAGCAGCGGCCTGGACGGCAGCTACGCCATCGCCGAGGGCCTGGAGCGGCTGCTCGCACCCAAGGGCCTGCAGGCGATGCCCGAAGGCGAGGGCTACCGGGTAATGCCAAGGCTGGCCACCGGCAGTGCGCAGCTGGAGCTGCAGGCCACCGAAGTCAGCGCCAACCAGCTGGGCACCATCACCGAAGGCACCGGCTCCTACACGCCGGGCACCATCGCCACCGCCACGCGCATGGTGCTGACCCCGCGGGAAACCCCGCAGTCGATCTCTGTGGTCACGCGCCAGGCCATGGACGATTTCGGCCTGAACGCCATCGACGATGTGATGCGCCACACCCCCGGCATCACCGTGTCGACCTACGACAGTGAACGTACCAACTACTATTCGCGCGGCTTCTCCATCGTCAACTTCCAGTACGACGGCATCCCGACCCTGCGTGACGCGCAGTACTCGGCCGGGCAGACCCTTACCGACATGGCGATCTATGACCGGGTCGAGGTGCTCAAGGGCGCCACCGGCCTGCTCACCGGCGCGGGCGGCCCCGGTGGCACGATCAACCTGATCCGCAAGAAGCCGACGGCCGACTTCAGGGGGCATGTGGACCTGGGCGCCGGCTCCTGGGACAACTACCGCTCGGAGATCGACCTCAGCGGCCCGCTGACCGACAGTGGCAACGTGCGGGGCCGGGCGGTGGCCGCCTATCAGGACAAGCACTCGTTCATGGACCATTACGAGCGCAAGACCAGCGTGTACTACGGCATCCTGGAAGTGGACCTGGACGAAGACACCCTGCTGACCCTGGGCGCCGACTACCAGGACAGCGACCCCAGGGGCTCGGGCTGGTCGGGCAGCCGTCCGGTGTACGACTCCCAGGGTAACCCCATCAGCCTGCCGCGTTCGTTCAACAATGGCGCCAAGTGGAGCAGTTGGGAGCAGTACTCGCGCACGCTGTTCGCCACCCTGGAGCATCGCCTGGCCAATGACTGGGTCATCAAGGGTCAGTACAACCACCAGATCAATGGTTATGACGCGCCACTGGGCTCGGTGTCGCCCGACACCCCGACCGTGTCGTCGATCTATTCGCGCAAGTACACCGGCGAAACCACCAGCGACAGCGGCGACCTCTACGCCACCGGGCCGTTCAGCCTGTTCGGGCGCGAACACCAACTGGTGGTGGGTGGCTCGGTGTCCAGCTCGCACTGGAAGGGCGACAACTACAACAACGTCACCTACTTCGACAACGAATACGATCTGGAGAGCTGGCACGGCCAGGCCATCGAGCCGGACTGGGGCTCGGTGACAAAGCGCAACGACGAAACCACCCGGCAAAGTGGCGGCTACCTGACTGCGCGCTTCAGTGTCACCGATGACCTTTCGCTGCTGCTGGGCAGCCGCCTGGCAAACTTTCAGGTCACCGGCACCAGCGACAGCCAGGAGAGCGGACGGCTGGTGCCCTATGCCGGGGTGGTGTACGACCTCAACAGCAACTTCTCTGCGTATGCCAGCTACACCGATATCTTCCTGCCGCAGACGGCCTACCGTGACAGCCGCAACAGGATGCTCGAGCCCAACGAGGGCCAGAACTACGAGGTGGGCATCAAGGGTGAGTTCTACGACGGTCGCCTGAACACCAGCCTGGCCTACTTCGAAGTGCACGAAGATAACCGCCCGCAGGCCGATACGTTCTACAACGCCAGGCCAACCAACCCCGACATCGACTACGCCTACATGGGCATCAAGTCCAGAACCAAGGGCTACGAGGCAGAGGTGTCCGGGGAACTGGCGCCCGGCTGGCAGGTGCAGGCCGGCTATACGCACAAGGTCAGCCGCGACCAGGGCGGGGCCAAGGTAGCTACCTGGGAGCCCGAAGATCAGCTCAACCTCTACACCACCTACAAACTTGGCGGGCGCCTCGACAAGCTCACCGTGGGCGGTGGGGCACGCTGGCAGGGCAAGGGCTGGCAGGTCCTCAACAACTACGCCAAGGGCACCAATGACACCTTCACCCAGACCCCGTACTGGCTGGTCGACCTGATGGCGCGCTACCAGTTCACCGAGCACCTGTCGGCGTCGGTCAACGTCTACAACCTGTTCGACAAGTACTACTACACCAACATCGGCTTCTATAACTCCTCGTACTACGGTGACCCGCGCAACGTGATGTTCAGCACTCGCTGGGACTTCTGACGTCCAGGCCCGCTCCCAGGGTGATCGTGTGGGGGCGGGCTCGACCTGCGATGGGTGCACCCGAAAAATCCGCGTCGGGCAAAAATCACTTCCGAGCTTTCGATTCCCGTGCAGTGAAGGCACAATGCGTGTCCTTTTTTTGGCCGGCCTTGCCGGGGGCCTCGAAATGATCAAGACGCCGTACTACCTCATCGACAAAACCAAGCTGCTGCACAACATGCAGAAGATCGCCTATGTGCGCGAACAGTCCGGGGCCAAGGCCCTGCTGGCGCTCAAGTGCTTCGCCACCTGGTCGGTGTTCGACCTGATGCAGCAGTACATGGACGGCACCACCTCGTCCTCGCTCTACGAGCTCAAGCTCGGCCGCCAGAAGTTCGAAGGCGAGACCCACGCCTACAGCGTGGCCTGGGCCGACGATGAAATCGACGAGATGATCGAGAACTGCGACAAGATCATCTTCAACTCCATTGGCCAGCTGCAGCGCTATGCCCAGGCCACCGAAGGCAAGGTGCGCGGCCTGCGCGTCAACCCGCAGGTGAGCAGCTCGGACTACCTGCTGGCCGACCCGGCGCGCCCGTTCAGCCGCCTGGGCGAATGGGACCCGGTCAAGATCGATGCGGTCATGTCGCAGATCTCCGGCTTCATGTTCCACAACAACTGCGAGAACGGCGATTTCGGCCTGTTCGACCAGATGCTCAACACCATCGAAGAGCGCTTCGGCGAGCTGCTGCACAAGGTCGAGTGGGTGAGCCTGGGCGGCGGTATCCACTTCACCGGCGAAGACTATGCACTGGATGCATTCTGCGCGCGCCTGAAGGCGTTCTCGCAGAAGTACGGCGTGCAGGTGTACCTGGAGCCGGGCGAAGCGGCGATCACCCAGAGCGCTTCGCTGGAAGTGACCGTGCTCGACACCCTGTACAACGGCAAGCACCTGGCCGTGGTCGACAGCTCCATCGAGGCGCACATGCTCGACCTGCTGATCTATCGCCTCAACGCCAAGCTGGCGCCCAGCGAGGGTGAGCACACCTACATGGTATGCGGCAAATCCTGCCTGGCCGGGGATATCTTCGGCGAGTATCAATTCGATCGTCCGCTGGCCATCGGCGATCGGCTGTCGTTCATCGACGCGGCAGGCTACACCATGGTCAAGAAAAACTGGTTCAACGGTTTGAAGATGCCATCCATCGTAGTGAAACAACTTGACGGTACTGTCGAGGTGGTTCGCGAATTTGGTTTTGACGACTACCTGTCCAGCCTCTCGTAAGCTGGCGGAAAGGAGAGATAAAGAAATTGAAGAAAAACGTTCTTATCATTGGTGCAGGAGGTGTCGCCAAGGTGGTGGCCCACAAGTGCGCGCAGCACAACGACGAACTCGGTCGTATTGCCATCGCGTCACGCAACATCTCCAAATGCCAGGCCATCATCGACAGCGTCAAGGCCAAGGGTAGCCTGAAGGTACCCGCCGACATCACGGCCTTTTCGCTCAATGCTCTGGATGTCGAGGCGACCAAGGCGCTGATCCGCGAAACCGAATCGCAGATCGTGATCAACGTCGGTTCCGCCTTCCTCAACATGTCGGTGCTGCGTGCCTGCATCGATACCGGCGTGGCCTACCTGGACACCGCCATTCACGAAGAACCGGGCAAGATCTGCGAGACGCCGCCCTGGTATGGCAACTACGAGTGGAAGCACCTCGAGGAATGCCAGCAGAAGAACATCACCGCCATTCTTGGCGTGGGCTTCGACCCGGGTGTGGTCAATGCCTATGCAGCACTGGCGCAACAACAGTATTTCGACCGCATTGATTCGATCGACATTCTCGACGTCAATGCCGGCTCCCATGGCAAGTATTTCGCCACCAATTTCGACCCGGAAATCAATTTCCGTGAATTCACCGGACAGGTGTGGAGCTGGCAGAACAGCCAGTGGACCAGCAACACCATGTTCGAAGTCAAGCGTACCGACGACCTGCCGGTGGTGGGTTCGCAGAACCTGTACCTGACCGGCCATGACGAAGTGCACTCGCTGTCCAAGAACCTCGACGTGCCGAACGTGCGTTTCTGGATGAGCTTCGGCGAGCACTACATCAATGTGTTCACCGTACTGAAGAACCTGGGCCTGCTGTCCGAGCAACCGGTGAAGACCGCCGAGGGCCTGGAAGTGGTGCCGCTCAAGGTGGTCAAGGCCGTGCTGCCGGATCCGTCTTCGCTGGCGCCGGGCTACACCGGCAAGACCTGCATTGGCGACCTGGTCAAGGGCACCAAGGACGGCCAGCCACGCGAAGTGTTCATCTACAACGTGGCTGATCACGAAGAGGCCTATGCCGAGACCGACAGCCAGGGCATCTCCTACACCGCGGGCGTGCCGCCGGTGGCGGCGGCCCTGCTGGTGGCCCGTGGCGAGTGGGACGTGCAGCGCATGGCCAACGTCGAGGAACTGCCGGCCGAGCCGTTCCTGAAGGCGTTGGACGTGATGGGCCTGCCGACCCGCATCAAGGACGAGAACGGCGATCGTCCCTGGAACTGATGGGTTCAGGCTGACAAAAAAAGGGGGGCGCCGTGATGGCGTCCCCCTTTTTTGTGTTGTGCCCTTCGCCAGCAAGGCTGGCTCCTACAGACCTACCAAACCCGTAGGAGCCAGCGTTGCTGGCGAAGAGGCCAGACCAATCAACTCAAGATAAACGGCCACCCACCAGCATCGGGGTTCGCGGCGGTATCAAGCGCTTTGAACCCGTAGCCTCGAACGCCGAGGCCAGGCGCAGCAACGCCGAGTCATCATACGCCCGCCCGGCAAAGGTCAGCCCCACCGGCATGCCGATGTCCGCCATCACCCCCATCGGCACCGTCACCGTCGGCACCCCAAGGTGACGGATCGCCAGGTTGCCGTTGGCCACCCACACCCCGTTGCTCCAGGCAATATCCGCCGAGGCCGGGTTCACATCGGCATCGGCCGGGGCCACATCGGCCACCGTCGGGAACAGCACCGCATCCAGCCCCAGCCTGTCCATCCAGTCTTCCAGGTCGATGCGCCGCGTCTGCTCCAGCCCGCGCAGGCCATCGGGCAGGGTAGCGATCTGGTCCCACGGCGTGATGCCGCGCTCGGCCATGCGCACATACTCGTCCATGCCCGCCGCCAGGTCGCCCTCGCGGTTGGGCAGGGTGCCGGGGTCGTGGGGGAAGATCTTCGGCCCGTCCACGTCCACCAGGCGGTTGAGCTGCGGGTCGCCGTTGGCCTGCAGGAAGTCGTCGAAGGCCCAGGCCGTCAGGTCCCACAGTTCATGGTGCAGGAATGCCTTGGACACCAGGCCGCGATTGAACACGGTGGGCGCACCTGGGCGGTCGCCCTCGCAGTTCGATACCAGCGGGAAATCCACTTCGAGCACCTCGGCGCCGGCCGCTTCCAGTGCCTTGCGCGCCGCCTCCCACAGTGCGATCACCGAAGGCCGCGTGTTGATGCGCTGGCCGGTCGGGCCGCCGATGCCGGGGCTGTCCGAGGTGCCGGCATCCGGGTCCTTGTTGATGTACATGCGCGGGATGCCGAAGCGCTTGCCGGCCAGCGCTGCGCTGTCCGCCGCCAGTTGCGGGTAGGCGGCGGGGCGCACCGAGGCCACGCTGGGGATCGGCACCCAGGGCTGCAGGCGCCACAGGTCGCCACGGGTGTCGGGGTCTTCGGCCACCACCACGTCGAGCACTTCGAGCAGGTCGGCCATGGTGCGGGCGAAGGGCACCACCACGTCCATGGTCGGCGTCAGCGGCCAGTTGCCGCGCACCGAGATCACCCCGCGCGAAGGGGTGTAGGCGCACAGGCCATTGTTGGAGGCCGGGCCGCGGCCGCTGGACCAGGTTTCCTCGGCCAGGCCGAACGCGGCGAAGCTGGCCGCCGTGGCCGTGCCCGCGCCGTTGGACGAGCCCGAGGCGAAGGGTGCGGTGAGGTAGGCGGCGTTGTACGGGCTTTCGGCCCGGCCATACACGCCGCGCTGCATGCCGCCGTTGGCCATGGGCGGCATGTTGGTCTTGCCCAGGCAGATCGCCCCGGCGCCGCGCAGGCGCTCGATGGTGAAGGCGTCGCGGTAGGCCACCAGGTTGGCGAAGGCCGGGCTGCCGGAGGCGGCAGTCATGCCCTTGACCAGGTAACTGTCCTTGGCGGTGTAGGGGATGCCGTCGAGCGGGCCTAGGGGCTTGCCCTGGGCACGACGCTCGTCGGATGCCTGGGCTTCGCTCAGGGCTTCGGGGTTGCGCACCACCACCGCATTGAGCGCGGTGGGCGTGTCTGCGCCGTCGTAGGCATCGATGCGGGCGAGGTAGGCCTTCACCAGCTCGACCGAGGTGGTCTGGCCCGATTCGAGGGCGGCGCGCAGCTGCGCAATGGAAACTTCGGTGACTTCGATCATGCGGTGGTTACCAGCGGCCAAAGGGGTCATGAGTGATGGCGGGAATCATAGCGGTTTAAGGTTCAGGTGTCCGCCCGGCGAGGGCCCTGGCAGATGACCTCAGATCACCTGTGCGCTGAAAAACCATCCTTTGTAAAGGCCTGCCTGCGTGCCGCCTAATCGCCTCCGACCGCGCCCTGCGCGGCAATCGCTCACTAAAACAAATAAAGGCGAAGTCATGCACGAAGACGCAGGTTTGTTACTGATATTGATGGCGGCCATCGGCCTGATCGTGGTGCTGGTGGTCAGGTTTCGGGTGCACTCGTTCCTGGCCCTGATGCTGGCCAGTTTTGTGGTGGGCGCCGGGGCCGGCATGCCGCTGCCGGCCATCGCCGATTCGTTCGAGAAGGGCATGGGCGGCACCCTGGGTTTTCTTGCGGCGGTGATCGGCCTGGGCAGCATCCTGGGCAAACTGCTGGAGGTGTCGGGCGGCGCCGAACGCATTGCGCGCTCGCTGCTCGACGCCCTGGGTGAACAGCGCACGGCGTGGGCCATGATGCTGGTGGGCTTCGTGGTGGGCATACCGGTGTTTTTCGAAGTCGGTTTCGTGTTGCTGATACCACTGATCTACGTGGTGGCCCGCCAGACCCGGCTCAACATCCTCTACGTCGGCCTGCCACTGGCCGTATCGCTGATGACCGTGCACTGCATGCTGCCGCCGCACCCGGCGGCAATGGCCATCACCCAGTTGCTGGGGGGCGACGTGGGCAAGGTGATCCTGTACGGGCTGATCGTCGGCCTGCCGACCGCGGTGATTGCCGGCCCGGTATGGGCCACGCTGGTGTGCCCGCGGCACGCCGCGCCCGACGCGCAGACCGCGGCAGAGCCTGCCGCCACGCCAGCCGCTGGCCAGTCGATGCCGGGCCTGGGCCTGACCCTGCTGGTGATTCTGCTGCCGCTGCTGCTGATGGTGGGCAAGACCCTGGCCAGCATGACCCTGGCGACCGAGGCCGGGCTGTACCGGCTGATGATGTTCCTCGGCAACCCGCTCACTGCCCTGGCCATCGCGGTGTGCTTCGCCTACTGGGCGCTGGGCCTGCGCCGTGGCCTGGGCATGGCCCGGTTGCAGGCGCTGACTGCCGGCTCCTTCACCCCGCTGGCCAGTATCCTGTTGATCATCGGTGCCGGCGGTGCCTTCAATGGCGTACTGATCGACAGCGGGGTCGGCAAGGTGCTGGCCAGCACCCTGTCGCAGTGGGACCTGAACCCGATCCTGCTGGCCTGGTTCGTCGCCGGGCTGATGCACCTGGCGGTCGGCTCGGCCACCGTGGCAATGGTCAGCGCCGCCGGCATGGTGCTGCCGCTGCTGGACGCGATGCCGGGGCAGAACCGCGAGATCGTGATCATTGCCATTGGCGCCGGCGCGATTGGCTGGACTACCGTCACCGACTCGGCGTTCTGGGTGGTCAAGGAATACCTGGGCGTGTCGCTGGGCGAGGCGCTCAAAAAATTCACCGCCGCGACACTGCTGGCTTCGGTCGTGGCCCTGGGCATGACCCTGCTGCTGTCGCACTGGGTATGAGCCTGCCCGTACTACCGTCACTTTTCTGGAGAACCGCATGATTCACGACAAGACCCTGGACCAGTGGCAGCACAGCCACCCCTTGATCGCCGACCTGGTGCGCCTGCAACCGACCACCTGGTTCAACCCGGGCCTGGCCCCGACAGCGCAGGCGCTGGGCGACGTGCCGCTGACCCTGGCCGATGTGGACGACGCCAGCGCGCGGCTGGAACGTTTTGCCAGCTACATTGCCTCGGCCTTCCCGCAGACGGCGGTGAGCAAGGGCATCATCGAGTCGCCCCTGCTGCCGTTGGCGCAGGTGCAGGCCGCGCTGTGCGCCGAAGCGCAGGTACCCGTGCAGGGCGCGCTGTGGCTCAAGGCCGACAACCTGCTGCCGATCTCCGGCTCGATCAAGGCGCGTGGCGGTATCTACGAGGTGCTCAAGCACGCCGAAGACCTCGCATTGGCGGCGGGCATCCTGCAGCCTGGGGATGACTACGCGAGCCTCGACAGCGACCGCGCGCGGGCATTTTTCGGCCAGTACAGCGTGGCGGTCGGCTCCACCGGCAACCTGGGCCTGTCCATCGGCATCATGAGTGCGCGCCTGGGCTTCAAGGCCAGCGTGCACATGTCGGCCGACGCCCGGCAGTGGAAGAAGGACCGCCTGCGCAGTTGCGGGGTGGAGGTGATCGAGTATGCGTCCGACTACAGCGTGGCGGTGGAGCAGGGGCGCCAGCAGGCCGAGGCCGACCCGCGCTGCCATTTCGTCGATGACGAGAACTCCATCAACCTGTTCCTCGGCTACGCGGTGGCGGCGCGTCGCCTGCAACGCCAGCTCGAGGCGGCGGGCATCAGGGTGGATGCCGAGCACCCGCTGTTCGTCTACCTGCCATGCGGCGTTGGTGGCGGCCCTGGCGGGGTGGCATTCGGTCTGAAGCAGATCTTCGCCGACGCGGTGCACTGCGTGTTCGCCGAGCCGACCCATTCGCCCTGCATGCTGCTGGGGGTGTACACCGGGCTGCACGAGCAGGTCAGCGTGTACGACTTCGGCATCGACAACCGCACCGCCGCCGACGGCCTGGCGGTGGGGCGCCCGTCCGGGTTTGTCGGGCGCTCCATGCAGCGCCTGATCGACGGCTATTACACCGTTACCGACGAGCAGCTGTATCGGCAACTGGCGCAACTCGAAGCCATCGAGGGTCATCGCCTGGAACCCTCGGCGCTGGCCGGGCTGCCGGGGTTCCTGCGGGTGACCGGGGAACGGCAGGGCTATCGCCAGCGCCTGGGCCTGAGCGCGCAGCGCCTGGCCAATGCCACGCACCTGGTGTGGGGCACCGGCGGCAGCATGGTGCCGGACGATGAAATGCAGGCGTACCTGGCGCAGGGCCGTACACTGCTGGCCGGACACTAGCGGAACCTGCCCCGATGCTGAACCTGCCCCCGCGTTTGAGCGCACGCCTGAACAGCTCGCAATTTGCCAACCTGCACACCTTTCTGGTGGCGGCGCGGCACCTGAGCTTTGCCCAGGCAGCCGAGGAGCTGTGCCTGACCCCCAGTGCGGTGAGCCACCGTATCGCCCGCCTGGAGCAGGCCCTGGCGCTGCGCCTGTTCGAGCGGCTGACCCGGCGCATACGCCTGACAGCCGAGGGCGAGCGGGTGTTCGCGATACTGCAGGGGGTGATGGAGCAGCTGGGCGATGCCCTGGAGCCATCGCCCGAGGCCGAGCTGCGCGGGGCGGTGGCGTTGTACGCGCGCCCGTCCGCAGCGCAATGCTGGCTGGTGCCGCGCCTGGCCGACTTCCACCAGCGCTACCCGAACATCGCGCTGGACGTGCGGGTGGGCAACGATGCGGTCGACTTTCGCACGCACAACATCGACCTGGCGCTGCTGTACGCCAATGGCGAGTTTCCCGGCCTGGTCAGCCATGCGCTGATGAGCGAGACCATCGCCCCGGTGTGCAGCCCGCGCTATGCCGAGCTGCACCAGCTGTTCGACAACCCCGCCAATCTGCGCCAGTGCACCTTGCTGCACGATGCACTGGCCTGGGAGAACGCGGTGTTCGATGCCGAGTGGCAACTGTGGGCTGGCCAGCAGGGGCTGCTGGACGCCTTGCCGCAGCGCGGCCTGACCTTCGATCGGTCGGACCTGTGCGTGACGGCGGCCATCCACCACGCCGGTATCGCCATCGGCCGCCAGCGCCTGGTGCAGGCGCGTATCGACCAGGGCGAGCTGGTGCTGCCGTTCGGCGGGTTTTCCCAGCCGGGGCGCTATGACTACTTTCTGGTTCACCCGCCGCGCGACCCGTTGCCCCGGCGGGTGCAGGTACTGATCGACTGGCTCAAGGGTTGCGCTGCGGGCGACTAGACTGCAGAGGTCTGTCGCTTTTCTGTGGAGAACCACGATGAACAGCAAGAACACGATCTGCCTCTGGTACGACGGCGCGGCGCTGGAGGCTGCCACCTTTTACGCCAGCATCTTTCCCGACAGCGCGGTGGGCGCCGTGCACCGTGCCCCCGGCGACTTCCCTGCCGGCAAGCAGGGCGATGTGCTGACCGTGGAATTCACGGTCATGGGCATCCCGTGCCTGGGCCTCAATGGCGGCTCGGCCTTCCATCACAGCGAGGCGTTCTCGTTCCAGGTGGCCACCGACGACCAGGCCGAGACCGACCGCCTGTGGCAGGCGATCATCGGCAACGGCGGCCAGGCCAGCGTGTGCGGCTGGTGCAAGGACAAGTGGGGGCTGTCGTGGCAGATCACCCCGCGCGCGCTGACCGCCGCGATCAGCCACCCCGACCCGGCTGCGGCCAAGCGTGCCTTCGACGCGATGATGCAGATGGACAAGATAGACATCGCTGCCATCGAGGCCGCCTTGCGACCCAAGGCACCGACGCGAGAGTAAATTCGCCGACAACTGCACAACAGGCTTTGTGACGCGCGTGTGTGCGGGCATAGTAGCGCCCGCACGCCAGCGCGCGCGTGCGTCACTATAAAACGAGCGGTTCGGCATGCGCCCCTTCGGGCCGGTGCATGACAAGATCGCCACACGAAGGAGGCTGTGCCTTGTCAACCGTAGAGAAGCATCTATCCAGGCTTGCGTGGAGCGACGTCTGGGCTGGCTTCAAGCAACTCTTGCCGATTTCCCTGTTCGTCGTGGTGTTCGGTGTGGCCTTCGGCCTCGCTGCAGCCCAGACCGGGCTGGGGGACGCGGCGACCCTGCTGATGAGCGCACTGGTGTTCGCCGGCGCCTCGCAGTTCGCCGCGCTGGAACTGTGGGGCGAGCAGGTACCGCTGGTGCCGCTGATTATCACCGTGTTCGCCATCAATGCCCGTCACCTGCTGATGGGCGCCACGCTGTACCCCTGGCTGCGCGAGCTGCCCACTGCCCGGCGCTACGGCGTGATGCTGGTGGTGTCCGACGCCAACTGGGCGATGGCCATGCAGGCATTGAACGCCGGCAAGCCGGGCCTGGGCCTGGTGCTGGGCGGCGGTATCGCGCTGTGGTCGGCGTGGTGCCTGGGCAGTTGGCTGGGGCTGCATTTCGGCAATGCGATCCACGACCCGGTCAGCCTGGGCCTGGACATGGTGATGGGCTGCTTTCTGCTGGCGATGGTGCTGGGCGGGCACAAGAGCCTGCGCATGCTGATGATCTGGATCGTGGCGGCCGGTTCGTCGCTGCTGGCCTACTGGTACCTGCCGGAGAACAGCCACGTGGTGGTGGGCGCGCTGGCGGGCGGCATTCTGGGTGTGGTGTGGATGGAGAACAAGCATGAACGTTGAAACTGCAGGCGCCGGCACGCTGCTGCTGGTGGTGATCATGGGCCTGGTGACCCTGGCCACCCGTTGGGGGGGTGTGTTCGTGATGTCGTTCGTGCCCATCAACTACCGCGTGCAGCAGTTCATCAGCGCGATGTCCGGCTCGGTGCTGGTGGCGGTGCTGACGCCGTTGGCGGTGAACGGCGACAACGGCGCACGCCTGGCGCTGCTGAGCACGGCGGTGGTGATGCTGCTGGTGAAAAAGCCGCTGCCGGCGATTGCGGCAGGCATTGTGGCAGCGGCGCTGGTGCGGGCGCTGTAGGGGGCCGAAGGGCACCTGGCATTGCTGCATCAGGTGCACATATGTTCGGCAGCGGCGCTGTATTGTCGTTTACGGGTGCGCTAATTAGCCTTTGCAGACCTTCAACCACTGCAAGAGGCAACATCATGGTGACTTCAATCACGCTCCAGGCGGTAGGCGCCCCCGAGGTGATGCAGCTTCAGGCCGGCGCCGTGCAAGCGCCAGGCCCGGGCCAGGTGTGGCTTGAACAGGCCGCGATCGGCGTCAACCCGCTGGACATCAACCAGCGCAAGGGCACCGTGCCGATTGCCTTGCCGTCCGCGCTGGGCCTGGAAGGTGCCGGCACCGTGCGGGCGCTGGGGGCGGGCGTGACCGAGGTGGCCGTGGGCGACCGTGTGGCCTATGCCACCGGGCCGCTGGGTGGCTATGCCAGTGCACGCCTGTACCCGGCCGAGCGCCTGGTCAGGCTGCCCGCTGCCGTGTCGTTCGAAGACGCGGCTGCCGTGCTGTTCAAGGGCATCACCGCCCAGTACCTGCTCAAGGCGAGCTACCCGGTAGGCCCCGGCACGCGTGTGCTGATCTACGGTGCGGCGGGGGCGCTAGGGCAGATCATGGTGCCGTGGGCCAGGCACCTGGGCGCCCATGTGATTGGTGTGGTGTCCAGGGCGCAAAGCGTCGAGCGCGCCAAGGCGGCCGGCTGCAATGCGGTGCTGGTGTTCGACGCAGCCACGTTGGCGGCCCAGGTGAGCGAGCTGACCCAGGGCCACAAGGTCGATGTGGTCTACGACTCGGTCGGCCGGGTGAGCTGGGAGGCGTCGCTGGACAGCCTGCGCCCGCGCGGCACGCTGGTGTCGTTCGGCGCCACCAGCGGCGTGCCCCCTGCGGTCGAGGTGGGCACGCTGAACGCCAAGGGCTCGCTGTTCCTCACCCGGCCGTCACTGGCGGCACATACCGCCAGCCCCCAGGAGTACCAGCAGCGCGCGCAGGATGTGCTGGATGCACTGGCGGCGGGTATCATCCAGCCGCACATATGGCAACGCTACCCCCTGGCCGACGTGGCCAGCGCCCATGCTGCCATCGAGCAAGGCCGGTCCCAGGGGGCGGTCGTGCTGATCCCCTGACCGACGCGCACGAGGCCGACCTCACCGATGGACCCTTTCGACAGCCGTCAGGCCGATGAATTTGCCACCTTGCTGGCGCTGCACGAGCACGGCTCGTTCGCTGCCGCCGGCCGGGTGCTGCAACGCCATGCCTCGGTGCTGTCCAAGCGCCTGGCGGCTCTGGAGCAGCGCCTGGGTATCCGCCTGGTGGAGCGAACCACCCGGCAACTGCGCTTCACCGACGAGGGCACGCGGCTGGTGGAGCGCCTGCAGCATGCCGCCAGCCTGATCAGCACGGCCGAACTCGAGGCCTGCAACGGTGCGGCGCAGGTGCGCGGGCGGCTACGCGTGGCGCTGCCGGGGGCGATGGGCCGGCGCTGGCTGAGCCCGCTGGTGGCCGGGTTTTCCCTGGCCTACCCCGAGGTGACCGTCGACGTCGACTATGCCGACCGCTTCGTCGATATCGTGGGCGAAGGCTTCGACGTGGCGGTGCGCGTCGGCGAGCTGGCCGACAACCGGCTGGTGGCGCGCAAGCTGTGCGAGCACACGCGCATCCTGTGCGCTTCGCCGGCCTACCTTCATCGTCACGGCGCACCGCAACGGCCATCCGACCTGGCCGGGCACAATTGCCTGGGCTTCAGCGGCTTGCGTTCGTTCCCCGACTGGCGCCTGAACGGGCAGGGCGGGCAGCAGACGGTGCGGGTGCAGGGCAGCCTGATCAGCAATGACAATGAAGCACTGCTGGTGGCAGCGCGCAGCGGCGTGGGGATTCTGGCCGGTGGCGACTGGATGATGCACCAGGACCTGGCCGAGGGGCGCCTGGTGCGCGTGCTGCCCCAGTGGCAGCTGGACTCGGCGTCGGGCATCTACCTGATGCGGCCTTCGGCGCGCTTCACCACGGCCACTACCCTGGCGTTCAAGCACTGGATGGAGGCGGCCTTCGCCAAGGGGGCGCCATGGCAGCGCGCTGGGGCGTCTGCCGCATAGCACTCAGGCCAGCCCCGCCATGCGCGCCGCGCGCAAGGCGAACCACAGCGTGGCCACGTCCTCGGTACTGTCCAGCGAGCGGCCGGTGATCTCTTCGATGCGGCGCATGCGGTACACCAGCGTCTGCTTGTGCACGTGCAGCTGCGCGGCCGCCGCCAGCCACGAGCGGTTGTGTTGCAGAAACACCTGCAGGGTGTGCAGCAGCTGGGTGTTCTGCTGGCTGTCGTAGTCGGCCAGCGGGCCCAGTACGTTGCGGAAAGTACGTTCGGCTTCATCCAGGCTCTGCGCCAGCCACGGTACGCTGGCGCCGGCCTGGGCGTAGGTCACCAGCGGTTGCGCGGCGCTGGTGTGGGCCAGTGCCAGGCGCGCCTCGCGCAGCGCCTCGACACTGCGCCCGGCGTGGCCCAGCGGGTTGCTCACCCCCAGCGGCGCCTGCAGTTGCGCCTGCAGCTGCGGGATGCTTTCGGCGGCGCCGAGCACGATCAGGTCATCGCCCTGAACCCGAATCAGCACGCGACGACCCTGGCGTTGCAGGGCTTCGTCGCAGGCCGCCGGTGACACCCCGGCGGCGCGGCCGAGCAGCAGGCAGGCCTGTTCGGCGCCGATGTCGAAGGCGGCCAGGCGCTGTTGTGCCTGATGCGCCGGCAGACGCTGCTGCAACAGGTCGTCCAGCAGCTCGGAGCCCAGGCGCAGGTTGCGCTCGTTGTCGACCCGCAGGCGCTCCAGCTCGATGCCCAGCACCGCCACCACATGGTGCAACAGGCCGTAGTCGAGCAGCCCGTCACCTTCGGCCACCAGCAGGCAGTCGGCCTGGGACGGCAGCGCCATCACCAGCAGCTCGCCCGCCTCCAGCGCGTGGCGCTGCACCACCGGCCGGTTGCCCGAGGTGTCGCGCTGGCGGGCCGCCAGCCATTGGCGCTGGCTTGTCGGCAGGCCGCCCAGTGCGTCGCGCCAGGGCGCGAGCGACGCGGCGTCGAGCAGGGTCAGGCGCGCCTGCACGTCCTTTTCCAGGCGCTTGAGCAGTGCGCCCAGGCCCAGCCCCTGAATGCTCATGCGGGCACTTTCGTAGACCCGGGTGATGGCATTGCGGCGCGCCTGCTCCTCCTGCTGGCCGGCATCGACGATGGCCCGCGTGACGGCGGCGAAGGGCACGCCGTAGTGGGTGAACATCACCGCAAAGTCCAGGGCGTCGGCCCGCTCCATCAAGGCCTCGAGGTTGGCCGGGGCCTGCATGTTCTCGCCGATCATCATGCCCGCCAGGCCAGCGGCCGCGAGGTTTTCCACGTACGCGCGCTGGGCATCGGCATCGGCGGGTATGCCGATGCCGGTGGTCATCAGCAGGTCGGCGTCGCCCAGCCATTCGCTGGGGTCGGCCAGTTCGCACACGTGGGCCCAGCGTACCGGCTTGCCCAGCCCTCCGGCACCGCTGATGACGCGGGTGCGCAGTTCGGGCAGGGCGATGATGTCGCTGACAGACAGGGCCATGGGGCAGCTTCCGGGGCAGGGTGACGGCCAGTGTAACCGGGCATGGCACGCCTTTGAACGGCTTTGTACGAACGTATGAAGGTGCGCGGCTGAATCTTGTTTGCGTCTGATTGTGGCGACCCGGCTGCGGCTCGACACTTGGCCTACTGAGCCATCCCGACCCGGAGAACATAACAATGCACAAGAATCTGGCCTTTTCGCTCACCCTGATCGCTGCCGCTGCGTGCAGCACATCGGCGCTGGCCGACCTCACCGTGGTGTCCCACGGCGGGGCCAACAAGGCCGCACAGGTGGCGGCCTTCTATGACACCTACCAGGCACAGACCGGCACCCGCATCGTGGCCGGCGAGTTCAATGGCGAGATGGCCAAGGTCAAGGTGATGGTCGATACCGGCAGCGTCTCGTGGGACGTGGTCGAGATGGAGATGCCCGAGCTGGCACGCGCCTGTGAAGAAGGCCTGCTCGAAGAGTTCGCCCCGGACCCGGCCGTGGCCGCGCAACTGCTGCCCGGTGCGGTACAGCCGTGCGGCGTGGGCTTTTTCGTGTGGTCGACGGTGATCGCCTACAACGCCGACAAGCTCAAGGTGGCCCCCACCAGCTGGGACGACTTCTGGAACCTGGAGAAATTCCCCGGCAAGCGCGGGCTGCGCAAGGGCGCCATGTATACCCTGGAATTCGCCCTGCTGGCCGATGGCGTGCCAGCGGCCGATGTCTACACCCTGCTGGCCACCCGTGAAGGCCAGGACCGCGCCTTCGCCAAGCTCGACCAGATCAAGTCGAGCATCCAGTGGTGGGAGGCCGGCGCCCAGCCGCCGCAATACCTGGCCTCGGGCGACGTGGTGATGAGCTCGGCCTACAGCGGCCGGATCAGCGCGGTGCAGAGCCAGACCCCGCTGCGCATCGTGTGGAATGGCGGCATCTATGACATGGACGCCTGGGCCATCCCGCGTGGGGCCAAGAAGCGCGACGAAGCACTGAAGTTCATCAACCACACCCTCAAGGCCGAGCAGCAGAAGGGCTACGCCGAACAGATCGCCTACGGGCCGGTCAACCGCGAGGCCCTGGGCCTGCTGAGCGAGCAGCGGGTCAGCGAGCTGCCCACCGGCAGCCCCAACCTGCAAGGCCAGTTGCCGATGAACGCAAGCTTCTGGGCCGACCACGGCGAACTGCTCGAACAGCGCTTCAACGCTTGGGCGGCACGCTCATGAAACTGACCCCCAGCGCACCGCTCAAACGCAGCTACTGGCTGGAAAGCGCCGAGCCCAGCCTCAAACCCGGCCCGGCGCTGCAGGGTGAGCACGACGCCGATGTGGTGATCGTCGGTGGCGGCTTCGTCGGCCTGTGGACCGCCCTGACCCTCAAGGAACATGAGCCGGATATCCGTGTGATGGTGCTGGAACAGGACGTGTGCGGCGGGGGCGCCTCGGGGCGCAACGGCGGCTTCGTGATGTCGTGGTGGCCCAAGGTCGGCACCCTGGCGAGCTTCTGCACCCGGGAGCAGGCGCTGTTTCTGGGGCACAGCGCCGAGCGCGCGATCAGCGAGCTGGGCGAGTTCTGCCAGCAGCACCAGATCGACGCGCACTTTCGCCAGAAGGGCTGGTTGTGGACGGCCACCAGCCCCGCGCACATCGACACCTGGAACGCCACGCTGGCCGCCTGTGCCCGCCTTGGGGTGACGCCGTTCGAGCGGGTTCCGGCTGCCGAGGTGGCGCGCCGTTGTGGCTCGAAGGTGCACCTGGCCGGCGTGTTCGAACGCAGCAACGCCACCGTGCAACCCGGCGCCCTGGTGCGCGGCATGCGGCGGGTGGCGCTGGAGGCGGGGGTGGTGATTGCCGAGGGTACCGCGGTCAGCGATATCCAGCCCGGCACACCGGTGCAGGTGCTGACCCCGCAGGCGCGCATCCGTGCCGGCTCGGTGGTGCTGGCCACCAATGCCTGGGCGGCTGCCTTGCCGCAACTGGCGCGCCTGATCACCCCGGTCAACAGTTCCATCGTGCTCACCGAGCCGGTGGCGACCCGCCTGGAACAGATGGGCTGGACCGGCGCCGAGTCGATCACCGATTCGCAACTGATGGTCGACTACTACCGCACCACCGTGGATGGCCGTATCGCCTTCGGCAAGGGCACCGGGGCGATAGCCTACGGCGGCAGGATCGGGCCGGTGTTCAGCCACGACCCGGGCAGCATCGCGCTGACCGAGGCCGACCTGCGCCGTACCTACCCGATGCTCGATGACGTGCGCATCACCCATACCTGGTCGGGGCCCATCGACCGCACCTACGACAGCCTGCCGACCTTCGGCGGCCTGGGCGAGCAGGGCAACATCCACTACGGCATCGGCTGGAGCGGCAACGGCGTGGGCCCCAGCCGCCTGGGCGGGCGCATCCTGGCCAGCCTGGCCCTGGGGCGCAAGGATGCCTGGAGCACCTGTGCACTGGTGGGGCGCAACTGCAAGGCCTTCCCGCCGGAGCCGCTGCGTTATGTGGGCGGTTCGCTGGTGCGCAACGCCGTGATACGCAAGGAGCGCGCCGAAATGGCCGGCCACACCGCCGGCCGTCTCGACTGCATGCTGGCCCGCCTGGCCCCGGCCGGGCTTGAAGACAAATCCTGAGGACTGCACATGAACCCTGTACTGATTCACCTTGAAGACGACACGGCCTTCGGCCCCAGCGCGGCAGTCGGCGCCCCCCTGGGCGAACCGGTGGCCATGGCGCGTACCGCGTTGCACCAGGAGCTGGCCGGGCAGGGCGCCAGCACCGGCTTGTGGGAATGCACGCCGGGGCGCTTCCGGCGCCAGGTGGTGCAGGCCGAGTACAGCTATATCATCAGCGGCGAGGGCAGCTTCACCCCCGAGGGTGGCGAACCGATCCCGTTCGGTGCCGGCGATGCGCTGTACTTTGCCGCCAACAGCCAGGGCACCTGGGACGTGCGCCAGACGGTACGCAAGACCTACCTGATCCTGGGTTAATGCTCCGATAGTCATGCCTGATCCTCCGGGATCGGGCGTGCGGTAGTGGCGGTGGGCAGCGAATCTGCGATGATGCGCGTGTCTGATCCTCTGATGCGGTACCCCATGCAGCTCACCTGCCACGCCGATGCCAATGCCACGCTTTGCGCCCTGATCCAACCCCTTGCCACCCGCCCGGGCCCGGTCGACACCCACTTGCCGCAGGTGCAGGTGTTGTCCTGGAGCCACTACGTGGCGAGCAGCCCGCAGATCTACGAACCGAGCCTGATGATCCTGGCCCAGGGCAGCAAACTGGCCCGGCTGGGGCCGCGCACCCTGGAATATGGGGCTGGCCACTACCTGGTGCAGGCACTGTCGGTGCCGTTCATGTGCGAAACCTTCGCCACCGAAGATGAACCCCTGCTGGGCGTGTCGGTGGCGATCGACCGCACGGTGCTGAGCGAGCTGGTGCAGAGCATGGGGTTGGGGGCTGGCCAGGTGGTGGCGGCGCAGACGCCCGAGTCCATGACATCAGCGGCGCTGGATGCGCCGATGCGCGAGAGCGTGGAGCGGCTGCTGCGTTGCCTGCACGACCCGCTGGAAAGCCGGGTGATGGGGGCGGCGCGGGTGCGCGAGGTATTGTACGTAGCCTTGCGTGGGCCGCAGGCCGGGGTGCTGCGGGCGCTGGTGGAGCAGCAGGGGCATTTTGCGCGCATCGCTGCAGCCCTCAGCCATTTGCGCGAGCATTACGCCGAGCCGTTGAGCGTGGAGGCGTTGGCGGGGCGGGCGAACATGAGTACCTCGACGTTTCATGAGCACTTCAAGCGCTGCACGTTGCTGTCGCCGATCCAGTACCTCAAGCGGTTGCGTTTGCTCAAGGCGCAGCAGATGTTGATAGGCGAGGGGTTGGGTGTGGCGCAGGTGGCGCATCGGGTGGGGTATCAGAGCACGTCGCAGTTCAGCCGCGAGTACAAGCGGCATTTCGAACGCAGCCCGGGGCGGGAGCAGGCTTATCTCTAGGGAGGCGAGCGCGTTGCGCTCGTTCGCCGGCAAGGCCGGCTCCTACAATAGAGGTGGGCCACCCCTCATTCGGTGTAGTAGTAGCTCTTCAGGAACCGGAACTCATGCGCCTGCGCCTCGCACCACTGGGCAAACCCCACCGCCCGATCACCCGCCTGATACTGCGCCCAGGCCTCGAGCATTTCACGCAGGCTGCATACTTCACCATCAATGTAACTGCGGGTCGTCTCGGCCTCGATCAGCCGCGCCAGCGCACTGGCACGCGCAAGCTTCGTCGCCGCAACGGTAATGTCACCCAGAAACACCGACTCATGCAGGTGATGAACCATGAAATCAACCTCGCCCAGCTCATCCAGCGCCAACTGCCGCAATGCCACCTGATCCTGCGGGTCGTGCGCCAGTGCCGCCTGGAGCCACGCCGACTCGCCCGTCAGCTTGCCCATCCAGCGATAAGGCTCGGCCAGCGCCGGGCCCTCGTCGCACCAGGCTCGCAGCACCTGCCTGAGGTAGCGGGTCAAGGCATGCGACAACAACTGGTGCGCACCACTGTTGCTGAAGGCAAGGTCGGCAATCTCGCAGACAATCGCCCGCTGCTGGCCCACCTCCCGCTGACGCGCACCGTCGAGAAACTCGTCCAGCGCCTTGAGCGCCGGCTTTTTCAGGCCCTGTTCGCGCAGCAGGCAATACCGCGAGAAACCGGCAAAGCCTTCACGGGAGGCATAGACCTCGCCAATGCGCCTGAGGCCTTCGAAATTGTCCTTGTTCCAGTAATACATGCTCTTCCTTGCCAGTCAGCGCCGACACCACGGTCGGCAGGGGTTCACGCCAGCGGCCACTGCGCTATCGGCTTGTAGCGGCCGCCACTGGACTCGAACAACACGAAATCGTCGATGTTCAATCTGAACGCCGGTGGCTCCGGCGTCTCCGGTACATCACCCGGGTAGTCGCGCACCAGCGTCAGGTGCGCACGAAACTCACGCACGCTGTCTTCCACGCCCAGCGGCAGCAACGCCTGCTGCAGGGCATACACCCATTGACGCAAGGCCACCGGCGTCTGCGCGGGCTCCAGCACCAGTGCATCGGCGCGGTGCCATGCGACCAGCCGGTCCAGCTCCAGGCGCAGCGGGCCTTCGGGGCGCGGCACCGCCGCCATGGCGTCGCACAGCGCAGGCAGGCGCGAGACGCCGACTTCCCCAAGGAACATCAGCGTCAGGTGAAAATTGGCCGCAGGCACCGGACGACCACGGGTGATCCCCAGTGTGCTGCGCCATTTGCCGATGGCCCGGCATTGCTGCTCGGTACAGGGCAGGGCGATGAACAGGCGCTTGAACGGCTCGCCCGGGGTTCGCAGTTCACCTCGCATGGAAGCTCCCTTGAATGTGTGCAGGTGCCGACAGGGTACCGAGCAGCGCCGACCAAGGCCAGCCGTGGTTCCCGCGCCGCTCGCTATACTCCAGGCAAGCGCTTCACTGCACCGGGGGGCCGACCTTGAACCAGCGCATCCTGCTCGCCCTGTGCACCCTTGCACTGTTGCTGGCCATCGGCGGTTGCGCCCGGTCCCGGCCGACACCAGCGCCGCAACCCCCGGTGGTGCTGTCCCAGGCCGCCTGGCAACGTGTCGACTGGGACATCATCGACGCCTCCGAGGGCGCCAGCCGTTCCGCCCAGGACTATGCGCGACGCTCCATGAAGGTATGGAAAGACGCGGTGCACGCGCGCACCGAGGCGGACTTCATTCCGTGGTTCACCGGTTACTGGACCCAGCAGTGGCTGACCCTCAAGGTGGCCTGGTACAAGGTCAGCAAGAACCAGCAGACCGCGCCCGGCGAGGACCGCCTGGCGCTCTACCTGCAGGAGCAGTACCGCGAACGGGTGCTGGAGCCGGTGGCCAGGGAAATCAACCCGCAGCTGATCCGCGAGCGCGCCACCCAACTGTACGTGCAACTGCTCGGCCAGCAGCTGCAAGGTATCGGCCAGCGCTACCGCGCCGCCCCCGACCAGTTCGCCCTGCACCTGAACCGCATTCCCGCCATCGCCCTCGGCCCGCCGGCCGCACGCGACGCCTCGGTGCATCAGCTGATCACGGCCCAGCCACTGCTGAGCCTGCCGGCCTACCTGGCGTTGAACGAGCAGATCCAGAAGGCTGCGGTGGCGGCAGGCCAGGCGCCGTCCGACACGGGCCTGTCGTCGGTGGCCAAGCGCGCCAGCGCCCAGCTCGAAGCAACGCTGGTGCCGCGCGGCGCGGCCAGCGCGGTGGCGGCTGCGGTGGGCAAGGCGGTGGGGGCGCTGATCTCGGTGGCCTCGGCGGGCATCGGCGCGATGATGCACGAAAGCGAGCGCCCGGCCATGGTCGAGCAGCTGCGGGTGATCCTCAATGTGGCGCTCAACGAGGAATGGCAGGGCCTGATGCAGAACCCCGTCACCGGGGTGATGGCGGGGGTCAATGCGCTGTCGGGGCAGATCCGCGACAGCCTGGTGCTCAGCAGCGGCTTGCCGGCGATGCAGCCCTGATGGCGGTGCTTATGGAGTGATCGCGACTTTCATCACGCCGTCGCGCTGGTGCGCGAACAGTTCGTAGGCCGCCTCGATGTCGTCGAGCTTGTAGCGGTGGGTCACCAGCGGCTTGAGGTCGACGCTACCGCTGGCCACCACCTCCATCAGGCGGCGCATGCGCTCCTTGCCGCCGGGGCACAGGGTGCTGACGATGCTGTAGTCACCAAGCCCGGCGCCAAAGGCCGACAGCGGGATTGTCAGGTCCGAGGAATACACCCCCAGGCTCGACAGCGTGCCGCCCGGGCGCAGGATGCGCAGCGCCGACTCGAAGGTCGACTGGGTGCCCAGCGCCTCGATGCTCACGTCTACGCCACGGCCGTGGGTGAGGGCCATGATCTGGTCCACCACGTTGCCCTGCTTGAAGTCCACCACATGGGTGGCGCCCAGCTGGCGGGCTACCGAAAGACGCGCGGGCACGGTGTCGACGCCGATGATGGTGGTGGCGCCCATCAGCTTGGCCCCGGCCACCGCGCACAGGCCGATCGGCCCCAGGGCGAACACTGCCACCGTGTCGCCGATACGCACGCCGCCGCGCTCGGCCCCGGAGAACCCGGTAGACATGATGTCGGGGCACATCAGTACCTGTTCGTCACTCAGCCCGTCCGGGATCGGCGAGAGGTTGGCCATGGCGTCCGGCACCAGCACGTATTCGGCCTGGCAGCCGTCGATGGTGTTGCCGAACTTCCAGCCGCCGGCCGGTTTGAAACCGTGCGGCGTGCCGGGGCCGTCCTGGGACGAACAGCCACACAGGCAGGCATAGCTGTGGCCGCTGGGGGTGATGGCGCCGGCGATGACGCGCTGGCCCTCGGTGAAGCCCTTAACCTGGGCGCCGAGCTTTTCGATGATGCCGACCGGTTCATGGCCGATGGTCAGGCCCTTTTCCACCGGGTACTCGCCGCGCAGGATATGCACGTCGGTGCCGCACAGGGTGGTGGTGGTGATGCGGATCAGGGCGTCCGAGGGGCCGACCTCGGGGATCGGTTTTTCATCGAGCACGATGCGGTTCTTTTCGACAAAGATTGCAGCTTTCATGCGGGCCATGGTCGTTTCTCCTCAAGGGGGTACACGCGCAACTTCATGGGGCAGGGTGCACCTGCACGGGCGGCGGGCTGTTGATCCGGGTCAAGCTGATGAGCATAGGCCATGGCGGGGCTCATCTGCGTAGCAAACAAATCACCGGGTTCCCAGGCTATTTTCATCATCTTTTGTTTTAAAACAGATAGTTAGGTAAATAATCTAAAGTTGTTTATGAAGTGAACTTAAATTGTAGGACAGGGTCATAGGTTGCTCATGCTGGCAGGTTGATATGAAAGTGCCAGCGTGCAACCCACAAGACAGATACGTGCTAAGGACTCGGTTAATGAAAATCATCAAGACGCTGGTGCTCACCTCGCTGTTCGCCGCCCTGGCCGGCTGCGGCAGCGATGCCATCGAAGGCAAGTTCAACGTGCAGGCCAGCGTGATGGGCTTCAAGAGCAACGTGGGTACCGCAGAGCTGGACGAGGACTACATCACCCTGCTGGGCGACAAGTACGAGATCGACGAGTGGAAGCGTGACGGTGACACCGTCGTCGCCCGCGACAAGAACGGCACCGCGGTGATGAACGCGCGCGTCGAAGACAACGGCAACCGCCTGGTGGTGCTGGACGGCGGTGAGCTGGTCAGCATGACCCTGACCCGCATCAAGTAACTCCCCACGCCACATTCAACTCCAAGGACGTTCTGTGAAAAAAGTACTGGCTGTATCAGGCATTGCCGCGTTGCTGGCTGGCTGCGGGTCGAGTTACCAGTGGGACGAGGTCACCACCTCCAAGGGCAGCAAGGGCAAGCCCACTGCCATCTATGTGGACAAGAAGACCAAGGAGCCGGTGTCCGGCACCATCATCTGGAAGGAAGGCGACACGCTGATCTCCGAGTTCAAGGTCAAGAACGGCAAGGTCCAGGGCGACTGGGTTACCCACAATGCCGACGGCTCGGTGGCCATCGAGGCGCAACTCGATGACGGCCAGCTGACCGGCACCACGACCGTGTATTGCAGCGGCGGCGAGAAAAAGCCGCAGCAGCGCATCGTCATCGCCGGCAAGAAGCAGACCGAGAGCCAGTTCGACTGCGCCAGCGGCCTGCAGACCCGCGAAGAGGTCACGGTGCACGAAGAGGGCAGCAAGCAGAACGGTCGCACCCTGGCCCAATCGGCCTGGCGCGTGGTCAATGGCGAGCAGGTGCCGGCCGTGGTCGCCAACTATGACAAGGACGGCAGCGGCCAGCTCGATGGCGTGCAGGAAACCTTCTACCCGACCGGCCAGGTGCAGGAGCGCAAGCACTACAACCAGGGCAAGCTGGAGGGCCTGCAGGAGGAGTTCGTGCTGCTCGACGACGGCACCTACCGTCTGCGTAAGGTCACTGCCTACAAGGATGGCCAGCGCGATGGCGATTCGATCCAGTACTTCGCCTCGCCCGACTGGCCGGAAAAGACCGTCGAAAAACGCGAAACCTACGCGGCGGGGCAGGACACCGGCAAGACCGTGATCTACCGCGAGCTGGATGTACAGGTGCTGGTGCCGTACCAGGACGTGCCGCCCAACCACTACAAGCTCAAGGAAGCGCTGGCCGGCAAGTCTACCCGTGACGGCTACGTGGCCGATGTGGAGTCGCTCAAGTACCTGCTGCAGGCCTCTGACATCGACCTGAACAAGCCGCTGGTCGCCGAAGCCGAGCTGCCGGTCCACTATGTGGCCGAGAATGCCTACGACATGCTGGTGAGCCTGGGCGCCGACCCGCTCAAGACCACCGCAGAGGGCAATACCCGGTTGATGATGTGCCTGAAGAACGCGTGGCGCGATTGCTCGGACGCGCACTTCGACCAGCTGCTGGCCTTGTCCAATGCCAAGACGGCCAACCTGTTCGGCAACACGCCGCTGCACGAGCTGTGCAAGAGCAACAGCCTGACCAAGGAGCGCCCGGAACTGGGCCAGCGCCTGATCGCCAGCCAGGACATCAACGCGGTGAACTACGCGGGCCAGACTGCCTTGCACTACTGCATCACGCAGCGTGACAAGACCGTGGCCAATGCGCTGATCGCGGCCGGTGCCGATCTGGACAAGGCGGACTATTCGGGCGTTACCCCGGTGCAACTGGTGTTCCTGCGCGACCCGCGCCTGGGCCGTCAGAAGCAGGTGAGCTGGGACGCGGCGCGTATCCAGTACGTGGGCGGGCTGCTGGGCAAGTCCACGTTCAACTTCGAAGCGCCGTTCCCGGGCTTCGACAAGAGCCTGAAGCAGCTGATGATCGAAGCCAGCGATGCGCAGAGCGCAATGCTGGTTGACAGCCTGGCTGCCAACAAGGGTTGACCCCAGTCGCCGGGAAGGCTGGCCCCTGCAGGTGCAGGAGCCGGCCTTGCCGGCGAAGGCGCCCGCATCAGGCGCCGACAGCCTCGCGGCTCATGACGCCATCGACCAGCCGCTGGATTCCCAGCGGATTGGCATTCTGCAACGCTTCGGGCAGCAGTGCATCGGGGTAGTTCTGCAAGCACACCGGGCGCAGGAACCGGTCGATCGCCAGTGAACCCACCGAGGTGCCCCGGGCATCGGACGTGGCCGGGTACGGCCCGCCATGCACCATCGCATCGCACACCTCGACCCCCGTCGGATAGCCATTGAGCAGAACCCGCCCGACCTTTTCCACCAGCAACTCACCCAGCCGGCGGTATTCGAGCAACTCGGCCTGCTCGCCGATCAGGGTGGCGGTCAGTTGTCCGCGCAGCCCTTGCAATGCCAGCGCCAGCTGCGCATCGTCCTCTACCTCGATAACGACGGTGGCTGGGCCGAACACTTCTTCCTGAAGCAAATCATCACCTTGCAGCAACAAGTTCACATCTGCCTTGAACAGCTGGGGTTGCGCCTGGCGCCCGTTCTGCGTGGCCCCTGCCAGGTGCGTGAGGCCAGGATGGCGGTGCAGGTGCTCCAGCCCCTTGGCATAACTGGCCAGTGCCCCGGCATTGAGCATGGTCTGTGCAGGTTGTTCGGCCATCTGTGCGACGAAGGCGTGCACAAAGTCACTGAACGCCGGCGAGCGCACGCCGATGATCAGGCCGGGGTTGGTGCAGAACTGCCCGCAGCCCAGGGTCACCGAACCGGTCAGCTCGCGGGCGATGGCCGCCCCACGCACCTGTAGCGCCTGTGGCAGCAGGATGACGGGGTTGATGCTCGACATCTCGGCGAACACCGGGATCGGCTGCGGGCGCTCGGCGGCCATTTTGCACAGGGCGTTGCCGCCCTTGAGCGAGCCGGTGAAGCCCACCGCCTGGATCGCCGGGTGGCGCACCAGCCATTCCCCCACGCCTGCGCCATAGATCATGTTGAATACCCCCGCCGGCATGCCGGTGCGCTGCGCAGCGCGCAGGATCGCATCGGCCACCCATTCGGCGGTGGCCATGTGCCCGCTGTGAGCCTTGAACACCACCGGGCAGCCGGCGGCCAGCGCCGAGGCGGTATCGCCGCCGGCCGTGGAGAAGGCCAGCGGAAAGTTGCTGGCGCCGAACACCGCCACCGGCCCCAGGCCGATGCGGTACTGGCGCAGGTCCGGGCGCGGCAGTGGCTGGCGCTCTGGCAGCGCGCGGTCGATGCGTGCCCCGTGGAAGTCGCCACGGCGCAGCACGTTGGCGAACAGGCGCAGCTGCCCGCTGGTGCGCCCGCGTTCGCCCTGGATGCGTGCAGCGGGCAGGGCGGTTTCGCGGCATACCGTGGCGATGAAGTCATCGCCCAGGCCGTCCAGCTCGTCGGCGATGGCATCGAGAAATTCGGCGCGCCGCGTCGCAGGCAGCGTACGGAACTGCGGGTAGGCGCTGGCGGCAGCCTTGGCGGCGGCGTCCACTTCTTCGGCAGTGGCCTGGATGAAGGTGCACGCCAGCGCTTCGCCGGTGCTCGCATCCAGGCTCTGCAGTACGGTGGTGCCGGCAGCGCTGCGCTGGCCGGCGATGTAGTTGTGGCCGAGAACAGAGGTCATTGCGGGGTCCTTGTCGGTTGAGGGCAGGGGCTCAGGTGATGGCGCCGATCTGCCAGGGCACGAATTCGTTCTGGCCGTAGCCATGTTGTTCGCTCTTGCTGCGCTCGCCCGAGGCAATTCGCAGCATCAGGCGGTAGATGTGTTCGCCGCGTTCCTCGATGGTGGTGCTGGCGTCGGCGATGCCGCCGCAGTTCACGTCCATGTCGTCTTCCTGGGTTTCCCACAGGCGGGTGTTGGTGGCCAGCTTGATCGAGGGCGACGGTGCGCAGCCGTAGGCCGAACCGCGCCCGGTGGTGAAGGCGATCAGGTTGGCGCCGCCGGCGACCTGGCCGGTGGCCGAGATCGGGTCGTAGCCGGGGGTGTCCATGAACACCAGGCCGTGGGCACGCACCGGTTCGGCGTATTCGTAGACGTCCATCAGGTCGCTGGAGCCGGCCTTGGCCACGGCGCCCAGGGATTTTTCAAGAATGGTGGTGAGGCCGCCGGCCTTGTTGCCGGCCGAGGGGTTGTTGTTCAGTTCGGCGCCCATGCGCTCGCAGTAGGCTTCCCACCAGTGGATGCGCGCGATCAGCTTTTCGCCCACTTCGCGGCTGACCGCACGGCGCGTGAGCAGGTGCTCGGCGCCGTAGATTTCCGGGGTTTCGGACAGTATCGCGGTGCCACCGGCCGCTACCAGGCGATCCACCGCATTGCCCAGTGCCGGGTTGGCGGTGATGCCCGAATAGCCGTCGGAGCCGCCACATTGCAGGCCGACGGTCAGGTGCCTGACGCTGACCGGCTCGCGACGCACCTGATCGGCTTCGGCCAGCAGCGACTTGACCTGGGCGATGCCGCTGGCAATGGTGCGCGTGGTGCCGCCGGTGCCCTGGATGGTGAAGGTGCGCAGGGTGTGGCTGCTGTTCAGGCCCTGGGCGGCCAGCAGGTCGGGGATCTGGTTGGTCTCGCAGCCCAGGCCGATCATCAGCACCGAGGCGAAGTTGGCATGCACCGCGTACCCGCCCAGGGTGCGCTGCAGCATCGCCAGCGCCTCGCCGCCAGGGTCGACCGCGCAGCCCACGCCGTGGGTCAGGGCCACCACGCCGTCCACGTTGGGGTAGGGCGCGAGCGCCTCGGGGTGGATGTCGCGGCGAAAATGGTCGGCGATGGCGCGTGCCACGGTGGCCGAGCAGTTCACCGAGGTGAGGATGCCGATGTAGTTGCGCGTGGCCACCCGGCCGTCGGCGCGCACGATGCCCATGAAGGTATCGTCGGTGGTGGCCGGTGTGCCCCTGGCGTCCACGCCGAAGGCGTAGTCGCGGGCAAAGTCGCCCATGGCCAGGTTGTGCACGTGCACATGCTCGCCGGCGGCGATGGGCTGGCTGGCAAAGCCGATGATCTGCCCGTAGCGGCGCAGCGGCTGGCCGGGGGCGATGGCGCGCACCGCCACCTTGTGCCCGGCCGGGATGGCCTGCAGCACCTCGATGTGCTCGGCCTGCAGGTGCAGGCCCTTTGGCAGGGGCTGGCGGGCGATCAGCACGTCGTCCAGCGGGTTGAGGCGGATCACGGCGTTGGCGGCGCTGTCGCTGCCTGTTGTTGTAATGAGTTGCATCTCAGTCATCTCCAGAGGCGTGGGCCGGGCTTACGCCAGGCCGCGCTCGCGATAGTCGATCAGGCCGGAGAACAGCATCAGGCCGAAGGCCATGACCACGAAGAAGATCAGGGCCAGGAAGTAGGAGCCGGTGAACTGCACGATCAGGCCGATCAGGATCGGCACCAGTACGCCGACCATGTTGCCGCAGAAGTTCATGCTGCCGCCCAGGATGCCGGCCTTGGACTTGCCGCCCAGGATCGCTGGCAGGCACCAGTACATGCCGCACCAGCGGATGAAGAACAGCGCGACGCACAGCAGGGCGATGACCCGCGCGGCATCCGGGGTGTAGGCCACCAGCAGGATGCACAGGGCAGCCACGGCGGCGGAGCCTGCGAACATGCTGCGCATCACGGTGTTGGGCTGGCCGCCGCTGGCTTTCCACTTGTCGGCGATCCAGCCGCCGATCAGCTCGCCGACGAAGCCGCACATGAAGATCAGGAAGGTGGCGCCGCCCATGGCCTTGATGTCCAGGTTGTGGGCCTGGTGCAGGTAGCTCGGCATCCAGGTCAGCAGGCCGTAGAACACGCTGTTGTAGCAGGCATAGCCGGCGAACATGGCCAGTACCGAGCGGCTCTTGAGCAGCTCCTTGAGGATCGCCTTGCGCCCGTTGCCGTCGCTGGCCACCGCGTTGGCCTGGTTGATGTAGTCCAGCTCGGCGGCGTTGACCTTGGGGTGCTCGCAAGGGTGGTTGCGGATGTACCACCAGGCCCAGATGCCGACCACGATGGTGCCCACCCCGGCGATCACGAAGGCGATGCGCCAGGAGTCGAACCAGGTGATCAGGCCGGCGATGATGATCGCACCGAATGCGGTGCCCAGCGGCGCGCCGCCGTCCACCAGGGTGGCGCCACGCCCACGCTCGTTGGGGGTCAGCCAGGCGCCGTTGAGCTTGGCCCCGGCCGGCATGATCGGCGATTCGGCCACACCCAGGCCGACGCGGGTGATCAGCAGGGTGATCCAGTTGTGCGCGCCGCCGGCCAGTGCCTGGAAGGCGCCCCAGCCAATGGTGGCGGCACCGATGATGTTGCGCACCTGGAAACGGTCCAGCAGCATGCCGCTGGGGATCTGCATCAGTGCGTACGACCAGAAGAACGCGCTGAGAATCAGGCCTTCCATGGCCGGGGTCAGTTCGAATTCCGCCGAGATCAGCGGCAGCGCCACCGACAGCGAGGCGCGGTCGATGTAGTTGATCGCGGCCAGCAACAGCAGGATCAGGAAGATGCGCCAGCGCACGGTGGTGGGCCGCTGGGCATCGGTGGCAGCCAGGGCAGGTGCCGGGGCGGCCTGCAAGGAGGTGTCTTTCATGCTCATCTCACTCTTATGGTTGTTATGAAATGCCGCGGCGGCGCGCGGGGCGCCGCCTGCGGTTCAGAGCGCTTTCACCTCGCCGGGTGAGATGGCCGAAGGCGTCACGCTGATGCCATTGCGCAGCGGGGCGCCGAACTCGGGCAGGCTGATTTCGAACACGTCGCCGGGCGCGGCCTTGACCTGGTCGGCGAACGACAGGGTCGCGGTGCCGAAGAAGTGCACGTGCACATCGCCCGGACGCAGGAACTGGGTGTACTTGAAGTGGTGGTACTCCAGGTTCTCCAGCGAATGGCACATGTTGTCCTCGCCGCTGAGGAATTCCTTTTCCCACAGCAGGTTATCACCGCGGTGGATACGGCTGACGCCGCCCAGGTGAGCGGGCAGCTCGCCGACCCGCAACTCGGGGCCGTAGGAGCAGTTGCGCAGCTTGGAGTGGGCCAGGTACAGGTAGTTGCGCCGCTCCATCACATGGTCGGAGAACTCGTTGCCGATGGCGAAGCCTACCCGGTAGGGCTGACCGTCATCGCCGATCACGTACAGGCCGGCCAGTTCGGGCTCTTCGCCGCTGTCTTCGGCAAAGGCGGGGCTCTGGAACGGCTGGCCGGGGCGTACCACGATCGAGCCGTCGCCCTTGTAGAACCATTCCGGCTGCACACCGGCGGTGCCGGAGGGCGGGCGGCCGCCTTCGATGCCCCACTGGAAGATGCGGGCGGTGTCGGTCAGGGCGGTGCTGTCGTCGATTTTCTGCTGGTGCATCTTGTCGCGGGTCGAGGCGCTGCCCAGGTGGGTCAGGCCGGTGCCGCTGATCAGGCAGTGGGCGGGGTCGTCGTGGTCCAGCGGCGGCAGCACCCGGCAGTCGGCCAGGGCCTGGGCGTAACTGTGGGCGGTGGCGTCCAGGCCGCGGGCGAGCACTTCGTCGCACAGGCTGCGGGTGTTGCGAATCGCGGCCAGGGCCAGTTCACGCATGGTGCGGGTATTGCGTACCACCTGGATCAGGTCGCCTTCGATGACGCCGACGTGACGCGCGGCTGCAGGGGTTTCGAATTGGATCAGACGCATGCTGACTCCTGATTGTTCTTGTGGGGAGGGCTGTTGTCCGACACTTTAAATTTGCGTGGCTTTGCTGCCTAATGACAGCTGTTGACCGAGGGATAACCAAAAGTAATCACCTATGCTGCCACCCCTGACTACCATGGCTTCGCGCCTGCGCATGCGCCAGTTGCGCCTGTTGATCAGCCTCGACGAGCTGGGCTCGATCCACAAGGCCGCCCAGGCCCTGTCGATTACCCAGCCGGGCGCGACCAAGGCCCTCAATGAAATCGAATCGACCCTGGGCGCGGTACTGTTCGAGCGCACCAGCAAGGGGCTGGAGGCCAATGACCTGGGGCGCTGCGTGGTGCGTTATGCGCGCCTGATCAATACCGACCTGGCGCACCTGCGCGAAGAGATGATCGGTATTCTGCAGGGCCACGGCGGGCGGCTGTCGGTGGGGTCGATCATGGGGGCGGTACCGATGCTGGTGGAGGGCCTGGCGCGTCTGCGCGAGAGCCAGCCGGACCTGTCGGTATCGATCGTCGAGGACACCAGCGACCGCCTGCTCAGCTTGCTCGATCAGGGCCGTCTGGATGTGGTGATCTGCCGAACCAGCGTGAGCCCGCGACCGGGCGCCTATGTGAGCCGGGCCAGGCATCAGGAGCAGTTGGTGGTGGTGGCCAATCTGCAGCACCCGCTGGTGGGGTGTGCCGAGTTGAGGCTCGAGGCGTTGGCGGATTCCCGCTGGGTGGTGTTCCCGGTGAACATGCCGATGCGCTTGACGCTGGAGCGAGAATTTCGTGAGGCGGGTTTGAGCTTTCCGCTGTATCCCATTGAAACTTCATCAACTTTCACCACGCTCACGTTGCTGTTGCAGGACCGTGGGCTGGTGGCGGTGATGCCGTGGGACTCGGCCAGGATCGCGCTCGAGCATGGGATGCTGGCGCAACTGCCGCTGGAATTGAACTCGCGCAGCGAGCCCTATGAGGTGGTCACGCGCAAGGGGGTGGAACTGCCGGTGCCGGCGCAGTTGCTGATCGAGGCGCTGGGGGTGTGAGGTGACAGGCCGGGCCCTTCGCCGGCAAGGCCGGCTCCTGCGGCAGGAGCCGGCCTTGCCGGCGAAACGGTTGGCGCGAATCAGGCCGTAGAGCCGACCTTCTTTGCCGCCTGACCCTTGGCTGCCTGCTGGCGGCAGGCCTGGCCGAAGGCTTCGAACATCTTCACCGAGTCCGGGTTCTGCGCCGCCTGCCATTCCGGGTGCCATTGCACCGCGAACAGGAACGGCGACAGGCTTGGTGCATGGATCGCTTCCACCAGCCCGTCTTCGGCACGTGCCAGTGGCTCGAGGCCTTCACCCAGGGTCTTCAGGCCCTGGCCATGCAGCGAGTTGACGCGGATTTCATCGCTCTGCAGCAGTTCTCGCAGCCAGCTACCGGCTTCCAGGCGCACGCTGTGAACCTGGCTGTACTGCACATCAACCGGATCATCGGGGTTCTCCCGGTGATCGTTGAAGCCTGGCTCGGCATAGACCTTCTGGTAGATGTCGCCGCCCAGTGCCACGTTGATTTCCTGCATGCCGCGGCAGATACCGAAGATCGGCAGGCCACGGGCGATGGCCAGTTGCACCAGCGGCAGGTCGAACAGGTCGCGGTCGCGGTCCTGGGCCTTGCCCGGGGTTTCGTTCTCCTGGCCATACAGCGCCGGGTCGATGTTGCTGCCGGCACCGGTCAGGTACACGCCGTCGGCCATGTCCAGGTACTGCTCGAGGTCTTCGGTACCGCAGCAGGTCGGAACCAGAACCGGCACGCATCCGGCATGGTCGACCAGGGGTTGGATGTATTTGTGGGTCATTACCTGGTAGGCATGGCCCTTGCGTTCCTGGGCACCCATGGTCATGAGCACGACAGGCTTGCGCAGGGTCTGATTCTTATTGCCAATGTTGCTGTTGGGCATATGTCACCTTGGGACAGGCTCGGCCTGTCATTGTTGTGCAGGCGCATCGGGAACCGCTGACGCTACCTGAGGTTTCGAGCACTGCCGAGAGCGCCTGGAAGGACGACTCCCGGTCGAAACCTGTGACATAGCTTGCCAGAGCCGTTAAATATGTCAAACGGCTTTACCCTGTGGCAGGCTAATTTCATTATGTTGTTTCTAGAAATACAACCCAATACCTTGTTTTATAAGGATTAATGTCAATTGTTAGCGTGCTTGGTAGTTCATTATATTTAACGTACGACTTTCGGCGTAGGCAACCAGGCCTCAGCTGGCCGGCTGGCCCTTGCGCCAGCGCCGCATGCCGGTGGTGATTGCATACAGCAGCCAGACAGCCCAGCCGACCAGCACGAACCAGCCGAACACGAAGGGTATGCCGATGACGCCCACCCCCAGCAGCAACAGGCCGATCCAGAACATGCGGATCTGGAAGGTGTAGTGGCTGCGGTCCAGGTCATTGGCGCCAGCGCGGCTCTGGTAGGCGTAGACCAGCCCGGCAGGCGCGGTGACCACCACCAGCAGGCTGATGAGGTACAGCACGTAGACCAGCATCGGGCCGTTGTCGCTGCTGCGGGTGTAGGTGCTCTGGTTCTGCTGCGCCTGGCGGTGGCGCGGCTTGTAGTAGGCCGTGTGGTCGGTGCTGTCGGGCTGCTGCGGTTGGATTTGCGGCTTGCTTTGCGGCTTTGCGCGGCCATCCGGGTCGGGGCGTTGAATCTTGAAATCCTGCATGCTTGCTGTTCTCCACTGGAGTTGGAAGGCTTAAGCCTGGGCGTCGTGCATGACCTGAATCGCCGACTGGGTGCCGCGGGTCTGCTCGCGGTACTGGTAGGTGACCTTGTCGGTGGCGACCTTGCCGTTGTAGCCGCTCTTGATGGTTCTGACGATGTAGTTGAAGTCGCCCTTGCTGCGGGTGGTGACCACCACATTGGCCTTGCTGCGGGCACCGGACACGTAGCTGCCGACGCGGCCCAGGGGCTCCTTGAGGCGCTTGTCGCGCTTGTTGACCAGGGCCTGGGGCACGTTCACCTGCATGGAGTCGACGGCATCGATGCTGGCGGCGCCCACCGCATTGCGCTCGTCGGCCGGCACCGCGACCTGGCGGGTACTGACCTGCACGGCGGCTACGTCGGCAGACTGGCGCTCGATGTCGGCCTGCACCTGCCGGGCCTGCTGCAGGTCTTTCTGGCGGCCGATGTAGTAGCCGCTGGGGGCGCCCAGCGCGGCACCAATGGCGCAGCCCACACCGGGCTTGCCGCCGGTGCCGGCCGCAATGATCGCGCCGCCCAGGCAGCCGGCAGCACCGCCCAGTGCGGTGCTGCCCATCTGCGAGTTCTGGCAGCCGCCGAGCAGCACGCTGCCAGCCAGTAGTACAAGGGTAAGGGTGGTCGAGCGGGTCAAGGTGGGGCTCCTTTCAGGCCGTGGCGGGGCGCTGTCATCAGTCGTTGTCGTGGTAGCCGTAGCTCAGGCCTTGCAGCAGGTGCAGGCGTATCGCTTCGTTGAGCGGGTAGAACAGCGGCTGCACCTGGGCGGTCCACTGCGCACCGTGGGCGATCACCCAGCCCATGGCGCCCAGGGTGCTGGCGCCTCGCTGCTTTAGGGTGAGAAACAGCGGCTGTTCGGTGACCTTGTTGCTGAACGGCATCGGCAGCGCCAGCACCACCACCGCGTACACCGCCAGCGCCCCCCAGTAGGCGCGGCGCGGTACCGGGCGCACGGCGCGCAGGGCGAACAGGGTGCATTTGAACAGGTGGGTGAAGGCCCCCAGCAACGAGAACAGCAGGGCGATCATCGGCACGATCAGGGCGCGGTAGCTGTCGCGGCCGATGTCGGCCTTGTCGTTGCGCTCGCCATAGCGGGCCGGCTCGACCAGGCGTTCGTCGAGCAGTTGCTGGGCATCCAGGCGCAGGGTCGGGCGGTAGATCGCCTGTTCATAGGCGTCGAGCGACCAGTCGGGCTTGAGTGACAGGCTGTCGGGCAGGTACAGCGCGCTACGCCAGCGCTGCTGGATCGCCGGGTCGGCGAAGAACCCCTGGCGCGACAGGCCGGGTTTGATCCAGTCGCCCTGGATATGCTTGAACAGCTCGGTGCCGTAGGCGCCGCTGGCATGGCCCTGCACGCGCTTGGCCACGGCCAGGTTGAAGCCGGCGCGGTCGCCGGGTTGCCAGTTGTCACTCACCTGAATGCCCTTGTCATCCAGCATGCGGCGCACCTGCGGCCAGTGCCGGCGCGGCACGTTGCCTGGGGTCAGGCGGCGATTGCGCTGCTTGAGGGTCTGCACGTAATCGTCCCAGGCCTGCTGCTGATGCCGGGCGATGGCGGCCGGGCTGGTGGCGTCCAGGTAGCGCTGGCTGCCCTGGCGGTAGTTGCCGTACAGCTCGTCCAGCTCGGCCAGGGCCTCGCGGTAACGCTGGTAGTTGTCGGCCAGCGGGCCGCGGCGGGTTTCGGCGAACAGTTCGAAGAAGGCCAGGCCCTGCTGGCGCACCCGCTCTTCGAGGCGATCGACCGACTGCAGCAGGATCGGCAGGGTGGCCAGCAGGGTCTTGCCCTCGGGGCGCTTGTAGTCGTCGGTGCCCAGCTCCAGCCCCTTCAGGCCGAACTCGCGATGCACCAACAGGTAGCTGATGGGCACGCCCAGCACGGCGCGGGCACGCTCCTGCGGGGTGGAGGTGGCGACCAGGTGGTTGATCAGGGCCAATTGCGCATAAAACACCACCAGCAGGCAGCTGCCCACCGTCAGCGCAGACCAGGCCAGCGTGCGGCCCAGGCTCCAGTACTGGCTGCAGGCCTTTTTCAGTACCCAGCCCAGGCCCAGCAGGGCCACGGCGGTGCCGGCGATCAGGCGTCCGTAGAATTCGATCGACTCGACCTGGGCGGGGCTGGCCAGCCCGCCCACCACATCCAGCAGGCGTGCGTTGAAGCCCATCTCGACGAGCAGGTAACACAGCGTCAGCCCCAGCATCAGGCGGGCCACGAAGCGTTGCTGTTGGCGGGGCGTTGACGCACGTGCCACGACAGGCCGGCGCAGCCACCCGCGCCATGGCCGGCCCGTCAGGTCGGGCGACAGGCGGCTGTTCACGGCTAGTGTTCCAGCTCGGAGGTCAGGTCGAGCGTCACCCGGCGCTGGGCCGGCGCCGCGGTTTTGGCGCGGTCGACCACTTCAGTGGCGACCTGGGGCGTGACCTGCGGCGCGGCCGATGGCGCTGCTGCCGGGGCAGGCGTTGGCGGTTTGGCTTCGACCCTGGCCACTGCGGGCGCGGGCCTGGGTTGCGGCGGGGGCGTCGGGGCCACGGCGTGCTGGACGGGTGCAGGGCGTGGCGCTGCGGCCCTGGCAGGGGCTGGTGTCGCCTTGGCCAGGCCCTTGAGCAGGTTCGGCAGGTCGACCCGCAGCGGGCCGCGGAACTGCCGGTCGAGCGACGAGTAGGTCCAGGCCGCCGACTGCGTGCCGTTGAGCTGCATCGCCACCAGGCTTTTGCCGTCTTCGGCGCGCTGCAAGGCCAGCATGTCGGAACAGCCGCCCAGGCGGTAAGGCCCCCACGCCGAGGTGCCGGACAACACCACCAGCGCGCTTTGCGAGTCGCATTGCGGCGTGCGGTAGCTGAGCACCACGGCGGTTTCGCCCTGCAGGTCGTAGGTGCCCTCCACATTGGTTTCGCGCCACTGCGCTGGCAGCTGCAATTGCAGCTTGCGCTGGGGCAGCGTGAGGTAGGCGTGCCCCTGTGGGGTTTCCATGTGGTTGATCGGGCCGGCAGCCGAGGGGTGGGTGCCGATCAACTGGTCGGCCAGCGCGCCGGATGCCTGGAAGGCGAGCCCGGCCATTAGCCAGCAGGCCAGGGCGAGTGCGCTGAAACGTGAGGGGGTGTGGTGTTTCAAAGAGTGCTTCCCTGTACTGATGGCGCGCGTGACCCGCTGCGCGGGATGGTAGCACAGGGCTACATATTGGGCAGTTTCCTACAAGAATTGCTGACAACCGAAACGTGACGCGTAGCGCACGCCAGGGGCGGCGTGGCATTCTGTGGCGTTACGCCAGCAGGCGAAAACAGGACGCGCGCATTGAGACGGAGTAGACGATGACCCAGGCATTCACCCGCACCGTGGAGCAAGCACTGCGCAGCCGCCTGCAGGGGTGCGGCTATGACACCTCCGATCTCGAGCTGACTGTGCAGCAGGTCGAGGACAAGGGGCGCGCGGTGAGCGTGAGCCGGCGCTGGAGCCTGGTGACCGAAGTGCGCCGCGAGTCGGCTTCGGTGGGGCTGCGGATCAATTCGGTGAGCGAACACCAGCTCGAGCAGTCGATGGCCGAGCAGCGTCAAGTGCTGCTGGGCAGGGGCGCGGCGCATTACAAGAACCGTGTGCTCAAGGGGCTGGGCAGCAATCCCGCGCATTTTCTGCGCAGCCAGCAGGTGAAGCTGTTTGCCCTGGACCCGCTCTACACCAGCCATACCTGCGGCACCTGCAGCGGTTACGGCAAGCAGCGCTGCACCGCGTGCAACGGCAGTTGCAAGCTAAGATGCAGCAGTTGCAGCGGCAAGGGCCGCACGCAGTGCTGGGGCTGTGGCGGCTCCGGCCGCACCGGCAGTGGCAGTTGTGCCTACTGCATGGGCGCAGGCGGCGACAACTGCCCCAGTTGTGTGGGCGGCTCTGTGGCGTGCGGCTGCATGGGGGGGCAGGTGACCTGCGGCGGCTGTTTGGGCGACAAGTTCATCTGCACCCGCTACACCCTGGAGGTGTCGGCCAAGGCAGTCGGCAATTCGGTACACCTGAAGTCCAACGATACCTGGCTCAAGCCTTACGTCGACGAGTGGGGGGATGAGCCCGAAACCATCGAGCGGGCTGCCGAAGGGTTCGCCGCGCCCTATTACCCGGACAACACACCCGAGAAGGGCGACCTGGTACTGAGCGTGGACGGCACCTGCTATTACAGCCAGGCCCAGGTGCGTGCCGGACGGCGCAGCATCCGTTGCAACATGCTTGGCCGCTACCGGCATGTGGTGTTCGATGACGGGCTGGCCGCCAGCTACTTCGACAGGGTGATCGAGCAGTTGGAAAACCCGGCAGACATCGAACAGGTGGCCCTGGCCAGCGAGCGTTCGGTGGCCCGGCGCATGATCGAGGAGTCTGGACACGTGAATTACGTCAGCCAGCTGTCGGACGTGAAAAACGGCACGGTCAGCCCCGAGCAGGCCAATCGCTTCTTCGCGCTGCGCAAGAACGCCTCGGACCAGCAGACGGCCCTGCGCAGCAAATTGGAGCCCAGGCTGGTGCTGCGCCGTGCGCTGGGTTACTTCTGGCGGCTGAGCCTGCTGATGCTGGTGCTGTTCTTTTTCAGCGCGGGCAAGCTTCTGGAGGTGAAGTTCGGCGGGCCGCAGGTGCTGTTCAGGGCCGATGGCCCGGCCACGGTGTGGGCCATGTTCAAGCATTACCTGGTGCTGCCGTTCACCAGCCCGATCAACGGGGTGATGCTGGTGGGCGTGGGGCTGCTGTGCACCTGGCTGTTCAAGGACATGCTGTGGCACCGCATGAACCGCTTCATGGGCAAGGGCCCGGGCAATCGGCTGCTGGCCGCCGTGGTGCTGGCCTTCTGCCTGATGCCGCTGCTGGCGTTGTTCCCGGACACGCCGATCGCCCTGCTGCGGGACGGGCCACGCCTGCAGCACATGCTGCCCAATGCGCTGGTCGGCATGCTGGGGGCCTTGCCCACGCTGGTGCCGCTTTCGCTGCTGCTGGCCCTGGTGTTCAACCGCGCGCTCAACGCGCCGGCCATCGATGCGCGGCTGCGGCGCATGAACTTCGACGTGTGAGGGGGCAAGGGCAGGGCGTGTACCTGTCCTATACTTCGCGTATCCGCAACAGCTGGCTGTCGTTGATCGGATCGAGACGTCTCGATGCCGCCGGTAGTGCCTGTAGTCGTAGTCGCAGCTGAGCCGTCACTCAATCAGCGCTGCGCAGGGGTATAGCCATGGACATCGTGAGTCTGGTCATTCAGGTCATCAGTGGTGTGGTAGGCGGCAATGCCGCCGGCATGAGCAAGCAGAGCATGGGGCCGTTGCTCAATTCGATCTTCGGCGGGGTGGGCGGGGTGATCGTGGGCCAGATACTGGCCGCGATCACCGGTGAGCCCGGGGCCGGCATGGGGGCTGGCGGGTCGCTGGACATGGCGGCGATCATCAGCAGCATCGTCGGCGGTGGTGCCGGCGGCGCGGTGCTGACGTTCGTGGCCGGGTTTATCAAGTCGAAGATGCAGGCGCGCTAGTCGTAGTACGTGGTGGGCTCTTCGCGGGGCAAGCCCGCTCCCTCAAGGCCGGCGTGAGCCCCTGTGGGAGCGGGCGTGACCCGCGAAAGGTCAGCGGCTTCAGTGCAGAATCTGCGCCAGGAAGCCCTTGGCCCGATCACTCTGCGGGTTGTTGAAGAACGCCTCGGGCGGGGCATCCTCGATGATCTGCCCGCCGTCCAGAAACAGCACGCGCTCGGCCACCTGTCGCGCAAAGCCCATTTCGTGGGTCACACACAGCATGGTCATGCCGGTGTCGGCAAGCTTGACCAGCACATCCAGCACTTCGGCGACCATCTCCGGGTCCAGTGCCGAGGTCGGCTCGTCGAACAGCATGATCTTTGGCTTCATGCACAGCGCCCGGGCGATTGCCACGCGCTGCTGCTGCCCGCCCGACAGCTGGCTGGGGTACTTGCCCGCCTGGCTCTCGATGCCCACCTTGTTCAGGTAGAACCGTGCCCGCTCCTCGGCCTCCTTGCGCGACAGGCCGCGCACGCTCATCGGCGCCAGGGTGCAGTTGTCGAGCACGCTCATGTGCGGGAACAGGTTGAAGTGCTGGAACACCATGCCGATCTCGCTGCGCACCTCGGCGGCCTGGCGCGTGGTCAGCGCCAGGTCGGTGTCGTTGACCAGCAGGGTGCCTTTTTCGGCGATCTCCAGGCGGTTGATGCAGCGGATCAGCGTCGACTTGCCCGAGCCGGACGGCCCGCACAGCACGATGCGCTCACCTTCACGCACCTTGAGGTCGACGTCGCGCAGTACGTGAAAGTCGCCATAGAACTTGTTCAGCCCGTCGATGCTCACCACGACCTTGCGCGGGTCGGGGTGCGTGTCGGGGCGTGCAGCGGCAAGGCTCAGTGGTGCGGTCATGTTGTTGTTCTCCGCGATCTCAGTGTTCGAAGCGGTCGGCGCCATAGGGCGTCGGGTCGGTAAAGGTGTTTTCGCCGGTAATCATTTCTGCGAGCAGGCGCCCGCATACCGGGCCCAGGGTGAGGCCGTGGTGGGCGTGGCCGAAGTTGAACCACAGGCCCTTGTGCCGCGGCGCCGGGCCGATCACCGGGCGCATGTCCGGCAGGCAGGGGCGTCGGCCCAGCCACGGCGCGTCCTGGGTGCGCTCGCCCAGCGGGAACAGCTGGCGGGCGATGGCTTCGCAGCGCTGCAACTGGACCTCGTTGGCCGCATCGTCGCTGGCGGCGAACTCGATGCCGGTGGTCAGGCGAATGCCCTGGGCCATCGGTGCCAGCACGAAGCCGCCCTGCACGTCGCACAGTGAATGCTTGAGTGCAGCACCGGCCTTGGCATGGAAATGTACGTGATAGCCGCGCTTGACCTCCAACGGGATATCGTAGCCCAGCGGGCGGAACAGCTCGCCGGCCTGCGGGCCCAGCGCGATCACCGCCTCCGGTGCAGTGACCGGGCCCTGGCGGGTGTCGACCTGCCATTCGCTGGCCACCTGGCGCAGGGTGCGCGCATCGCCCTGGATGAACTGCCCGCCGCGCTTGACGAACAGCGCCGCGTAGCCGCGGGTGAGGCCGCCGGGGTTGCTCACGGTCTTGGGGTCGAGCCAGTGGATGCCGCCCACGGCGTTGGCGCTCAGGTCCGGTTCGCGATCGTGCAGTTGCTGCTTGTCGAGAATCTCGAACTGCAGGCCGTAGGGCTTGAGCGCCTGGGCATCGGCCACGGCCTGGGCCAGGGCAGGCTGGGTGCGGTACACCTCGATCCAGCCCTTGGCCTGCACCATGGCGCCCAGTTCGGCGGCCTCGATCAGTGCGTCGTGTTCCTCGACGCAGCGCTGCACCAGCGGCAGCATGGCGCGGGTGGCCTCGGCCAGGGGCGCCGGGGCGGAGTTCTTCCAGTACTGCAGCAACCAGGGCGCGGCCTTGGGCAGGTAGCTGAAGCTGTAGCGCACGTCGGGCTGGCGGTTGAGGCCGTAGCGCAGCAGCTTGGACAGCTCGCGCGGGAAGGCATAGGGGATCACGCTGGAGCGCTCGATCAGGCCGGCATTGCCGTGGCTGGTGCCGCTGCCCGGTTCGTCACGGTCGATCAGGATCACCTTGCGCCCGCGTGCTTGCAGGTGCAGGGCCGTGGAAACACCGACGATACCGGCGCCCAGAACGATGGTTTGGCAATGCATGAAAAAATCCTCTACGGCTACGGTTCAGCGCAGGTGGCGGCCCAGTCGGGCTTCTATGTGTTTGAGGCTGCGGCGCACGATCTCCACGATCAGCAGGTAGAGCACCGCGGCCCACAGGTAGATCTGGAAGTCGAAACTGCGCGAGAAGGCCAGCTTGGTCACGCCCATCAGGTCGTAGATGGTCACCAGCGAGGCGATTGCACTGGCCTTGATCATCAGAATCAGCTCGTTGCCCAGCGGGCCGATGGCCACGATCAGCGACTGCGGCAGGATCACCTTGAAGAAGGTCGTCGAGCGCTTCAGGCTCAGTGCCCTGGCCGCCTCGTATTGCCCGGGGGCCACGGCCATCAGGCTGCCGCGAAAGATCTCGGCCTGGTAGGCGGCGGTGTTCAGGGTGAAGGCCAGCAGGGTGCAGTACCAGGCTTCGCGGAAGAACCACCACATGCCGACGTCCTGCCAGAAGCTCTTGAGCGAGCCCAGCCCGTAGTACAGCAGAAACAGCTGCGCCAGCAGCGGCGAGCCCCGGAAGAAGTAGATGTAGCCGGCGCTCAGGCGTTGCAGCAGCACGTTGTTCGACAGCCGCGCCAGCGCCAGCAGCAGGCCCAGCAGGGCGCCCAGGGTGAAGGAGATGGCCACCAGTTTGCCGGTGACCAGCAGCCCGTCGATAAAGCGCGGGCCGTAGCGTTCGAGCAGGTCGGGGTCGACGAAGAACGCCAGCAGGGCATCGAGATTCATGTGCGTGCACTCCGCAGGTGACGGCTGGTGTGGCGTTCGATATAGGCGAAGACCCGGCCCGACAGCGCCGAGAACAGCAGGTAGCCCAGGCAGGCGACGGTGTAGAAGAACATCGGCTCCTTGGTCACGCTGACGGCCAGGTTGGTCTGGCGCATCAGGTCGACCAGCGAGATGGTCGACACCAGCGAGGTGTCCTTGAGCAGCGACAGCCAGTTGTTCGACAGGCCCGGCAGGGCGATGCGCACCAGCTGCGGGAACACCACCTTGCGGAAGGTGGTGGTTTTGCTCAGGCCCAGCGCGGCCGAGGCCTCGTACTGGCCCTTGGGAATGGTCTTGAACGCGCCCAGCCAGATTTCACTGGAGAACGCGGCGAACACCAGGCTGAAGGCGATCATGGCGGCGAGGAAGGTATTGATCATTACCTCGCCCTCGTAGCCCATGGCGGTGAGGATCTTCTGCGCGGCGATCTGGCAGCCGTAATAGATGATCAGCAGCGTGAGCAGTTCGGGCAGGCCGCGAAATACCGTGGAGAACACGGTGGCCCAGGCGCGCGGAAAGCGTTTTTTTCGAGCGGGCGGCCAGCGCCACGCCCAGGCCCAGCGGCAGGCCGATAGGCAGGCAGGCCAGGGCCAGGGAAATGGTCACCAGGGCGCCGGCCAGCAGGGCCTGGCCCCAGCCGCCGCTGGCGAAGGATAACAGGGACAGTTGTTCGATCATGCGCGAACCCTCGGCAAGACAACAGGGCCTCTTCGCCGGCAAGCCGGCTCCCACAGGGTCGCGGTTGACGCAAAACCCTGTGGGAGCTGGCTTGCCAGCGAATGCGGTCTTACTGGTAGATATCGAAGTCGAAGTATTTGCTGGAGATCTTCTGGTAAGTCCCGTTGGCGACGATCTCGTCCAGGGCCTTGTTCAGGCGCTCGCGCAGCGCCTCGTCTTCCTTGCGCACGGCGATCGAGGCATCGGCGGTGGTGCCCTTGACGTCACCCAGGATCTTGCAGCAGTCCTTGCCTGCCTTGCCCAGCCATTCGAGCAGCGGGAACTTGTCGGCAATCACCCCGTCCAGGCGCCCGGCGGCGAGGTCCGCGTTGGCTTCGTCCAGGGTCGGGTACAGCTTGACGTCGGCACCGGCCTTGCCATACACGTCTTCGGCGTAGATCGCCTGGGTGGAGGAGGACTGCGCGCCCACCGTGTAACCCTTGAAGTCGGTCTGCGCGTCGGTGATCTCGCTGTCCTTGGGCACTGCGACCGACAGCGGTGTCTTGTAGTAGTGGTTGGTGAAGGCGATTTTCTTGCGGCGCTCTTCGGTGTTGATCATCGAGGCCACCACGGCGTCGTACTTCTTGGCTATCAGCGCCGGGATGATGCCTTCCCAGTCCTGGGCCACCACGGTGCACTCGACCTTCATCTGTTCGCACAGGGCCTTGGCGATGTCCACGTCAAAGCCGTGCAGCTGGTTCTTGGAGTCGACGTAGTTGAACGGCGGGTAGGCGCCTTCGGTGGCGATCTTCAGGGTTTCGGCCTGGGCCGAGGTGATGCCGGCGAACAGCAGCGCGCATGCGCCTGCAAAGCGGAGGACGGGTTTCATGAAACACCTCGTGGTTGATTGCACTCTTGCTATTGTTTGCTCGTTGACGTGTAGCCAACGAATTCGTTGTGTAGAGCGGCAGTTGCTTCCAAGCGTTTTTCAACATCCGGCCCGAGCTTCTTGCAGACCTCGTTGACCATCAGGTGTACCCACGACAGCATCGTCGCGGTGGACTCCCAGAACAGATTGAATTCGGTGGGGATGCGAAACACCTCGTCGGCGTTGGCATCGGCCCAGTCACAGAAGGTGTCGGTAACCAGTGTTACCGGGATGCCCGCTTCGCGTGCCTTGCGACACAGCACCAGGGCGTGGCGCGAGTAGCGGCGCGCCTCGAACACCACCAGCGCGCAGTCGTGCGAGGCGCTGAGCAGCACTTCGCCGAAGTGCCCGGCGCTGCCGTCCACCACCTGCACGCCATCGCGCAGGTATTGCAGCAGGTGGCTCATGCACTGGGCGATACCGCGCTCGGTCTGGAACCCGGCAATGAATACCCGGCGCCGTTCGGCCAGGCGCCGGGCCACGGTGTGCCAGGCCTCGGTGCGGCTGTACTCGTAGACCCGCACCAGGGCGGCGACCTCCAGCTCGAGGCTGCGCGCGCGGTCGATGTCGTCCTTGCCCTGTTGTTGGCGAAATTCTTGCAACCGATCACCGACCAGCCATGGGCCATCGCCCAGGTCGTCCTTGAGATCGTGCTTGAGGGCCTTGAGGTGCTCGTAGCCGAGCGAGCGGCAGAAACGCCCGACACTCGATTCGCTGACGCCGATTTTTGCCGCCAGGCTGGCCGAGGTCTCGAAGGGCAGGTCGGTGAAATGGGCGAGCATGTACGTGGCGATCTTGCGACCCGAGGCCGCCGCATGTTGCAGGCTGTTTTCCAGGCGTTGCTTGATCGGTTGGCTCACGGACGATTCTCGACGGCGGTTGCGCTGGGAATAGAAAATGAATGTTTTCTGTCATCAAGTCAACATTTGACAGTTTGCTGTCAATCGGAGGAAAGTCCGCTATCGCTCACTGCTGTCGCCCATACCAATTCCAACAAGGGAGCTTCAGATGTCCGCAGCTGTTCACCACTTGCCCCAGGCCGATCTCGAGCGCCTGTTGCAGCAGATTTTCGTGCGCCACGGCACCAGCGAATCGGTTGCCCGCACGCTGGCCGCCAACTGCGCCAGCGCCCAGCGCGACGGCGCCCATAGCCACGGGGTATTCCGGATTCCCGCCTATGTGTCGACCCTGGCCAGTGGCTGGGTCAACGGCACGGCGGTGCCCCAGGTGCAGGACGTGGCCAGCGGCTACGTACGGGTCGATGCCGGCGGCGGTTTTGCCCAGCCGGCGCTCGAGGCGGCGCGGGCGCTGCTGGTGGAAAAGGCCCGCAGTGCCGGCATTGCGGTGCTGGCGATACACAACTCGCATCACTTCGCGGCCCTGTGGCCGGATGTCGAGCCCTTTGCCGAAGAAGGCCTGGTGGCCCTGAGCGTGGTCAACAGCATGACCTGCGTGGTGCCGCACGGCGCGCGCAAGCCACTGTTCGGTACCAACCCCATCGCGTTCGCCGCACCCTGTGCCGGGCATGCGCCGATCGTGTTCGACATGGCCACCAGCGCCATCGCCCATGGTGACGTGCAGATTGCCGCGCGCAAGGGCGAGCAGTTGCCCGAAGGCATGGGCGTGGACCGCGACGGGCAGCCGACCTGCGATCCGCAGGCGATTCTCGACGGGGGTGCCTTGCTGCCCTTTGGCGGGCACAAGGGCTCGGCGCTGTCGATGATGGTCGAGTTGCTGGCCGCGGCGCTGACCGGCGGCAACTTCTCGTTCGAGTTCGACTGGTCGCAGCACCCGGGCGCCAAGACCCCGTGGACCGGGCAACTGGTGATCGTGATCGACCCGACCAAGGCCGAAGGCAGCCGTTTTGCCGAGCGCAGCCGTGAACTGGTGGAACAGATGCAGGCGGTAGGCCTGACCCGCATGCCCGGCGAGCGGCGCTTGCGTGAGCGCGAGGCGTCGGCGCGGGACGGGGTGAGCGTGACGGCGCAGGAGTTCGAGCAGTTGCAGGTGTTGGCCAAGGGGTGACCCGCGGCCTTTTCGCCGGCGGATGCATGCGCAGCTGCACTGATCAGTTGCATCCAGGGTCATGTCACAAATCGGCGGCTACAGGTATCCTCGGCAGCGTCTTTCACGATTTGCCCAGACCCAAGGAGCTGCACGCTGTGTTCAAACATGTCGATGCCTATGCCGGCGATCCGATTCTCTCCCTGATGGAGACCTTCAAGGCCGATCCGCGTGCCAACAAGGTCAACCTGAGCATCGGCCTGTATTACGACGCCGCCGGTGTGGTGCCACAGCTGGCGGCAGTGGGCGAGGCGGAAAAACGCCTGGCCGACCAGCCCCACGAAGCCTCGCTGTACCTGCCGATGGAAGGCCTGGGCAGCTACCGCCAGGCGATCCAGGCGCTGCTGTTCGGCGCCGATCACCCGGCCGTGGGTGGCGCACGTGTGGCCACCGTGCAGACCGTGGGCGGCTCGGGTGCGCTGAAGGTCGGTGCCGACTTCCTCAAGCGCTACTTCGCCGACTCGCAGGTATGGGTCAGCGACCCGACCTGGGACAACCACCGCGCGATCTTCGAAGGCGCCGGGTTCAAGGTCAACACCTACCCGTACTTCGACCCGGCCACCCGTGGCCTGGACTTCGACGGCATGCTCGCCACCCTGCAGACCCTGCCAGCCAACAGCATCGTGCTGCTGCACCCGTGCTGCCACAACCCGACCGGGGTCGACCTGAACCAGGCGCAATGGCAGCAGGTGATCGAGGTGGTCAAGGCGCGCGAGCTGATTCCGTTCCTCGACATCGCCTACCAGGGCTTCGGTGAAGGCCTGGACGCCGACGCCTACGCCATTCGCGAGTTTGCCCGCGCCGGCGTGCCGTGCCTGGTCAGCAACTCGTTCTCCAAGATCTTCTCGCTGTATGGCGAGCGGGTTGGCGGCCTGTCGGTGGTCTGTGACGACAGCGCCACCGCGCAGAGCGTGCTGGGCCAGCTCAAGGCGACCGTGCGCCGCAACTACTCCAGCCCGCCCAACTTCGGTGCGCAACTGGTTGCGACGGTGCTTGGCGATGCCGGCCTGAATGCCCAGTGGCAGGCTGAAGTGGAGGGGATGCGCCTGCGTATCCTGGACATGCGCCAGGCGCTGGTGGATGCACTGGCGGTGCTGCTGCCGGGTCAGAACTTCGACTTCTTCCTGAGCCAGCGTGGCATGTTCAGCTACACCGGCTTCAGCGTGGAGCAGGTGCGCCGGCTGCGTGACGAGTTCGGCGTGTACCTGATCGACAGCGGCCGGGTGTGCATGTCGGGCGTGCGCCCGGACAACCTGCAGCAGGTGGCCGAGGCGTTCGCGGCGGTGCACAAGACCGCATAACGGCCAGTCCCGGCTCAAGCCCGCTCCCACACGTACAGTGATGGCCTTGTGGGGGCGGGCTTGACCGGCGCTGCGCTGCCGGCAGGTGCAACCACTCCTCGGCAAGGGCTTTGCAAGTGCAACCAAAGCGCGCACAATCGCGCCCCTCTTTTACAGCTGGGGTGCGCCGATGCGTCTGTTTGGCCACTCCCAGCGATGTTGCAGTCTTGCGAGCGGAGTTGCACCCGGATGAATGAGCAGGCCCCGAGCGTTGATCAACGCTTCGAATCGACCCCCGCCGCCCTAGGTAGCTGGGCCCGGCAGGACACCACCTGGATGCTGGGCCTGTTCGGTACCGCCATCGGTGCCGGCACGCTGTTCCTGCCAATCAACGCCGGCCTCGGCGGCTTCTGGCCGCTGCTGATCCTCGCGCTGCTGGCCTTCCCGATGACCTACTACGCACACCGTGGCCTGACCCGCTTCGTGCTCTCGGGGCGTGACGGTGCCGACATCACCGAAGTGGTGGAGGAGCATTTCGGCCTCAGCGCCGGCGCCTGCATCACCTTGCTGTACTTCCTGGCCATCTTCCCCATCCTGCTGATCTACAGCGTGGCCCTGACCAACACGGTCAGCAGCTTCATGGAGCATCAACTGCACATGGCGCCGCCGCCGCGGGTGCTGCTGTCGTTCGTGCTGATCCTGGGCCTGCTGGTCATCGTGCGCTGCGGCGAGCAGGCCACCGTCAAGGTCATGAGCCTGCTGGTGTACCCCTTCATCGTGGCCCTGGCATTGCTGGCGGTGTTCCTGATACCGCACTGGAACGGCGGCATCCTCACGACCGCCACCGAGCTGCCATCGGGGTCGGCATTCGTGCACACCCTGTGGCTGGCGATTCCGGTGATGGTGTTCTCGTTCAACCACTCGCCGATCATTTCGGCCTTTGCCGTGGACCAGAAGCGCCGCTACGGCGAGCACGCCGACGAGCGCAGCGGGCAGATCCTGCGGCGCGCGCACCTGTTGATGGTGGCGATGGTGATGTTCTTCGTGTTCAGCTGCGTGCTCACCCTGAACCCGGCGCAACTGGCCGAGGCCAAGGCGCAGAACCTGTCGATCCTGTCGTACCTGGCCAACCACTTCAGCAACCCGACCATCGAGTTCGCTGCACCGCTGATTGCCTTCATCGCCATCGCCAAGTCGTTCCTGGGCCACTACATCGGTGCCAGCGAAGGCCTCAAGGGCCTGGTGCTCAAGACGGGCAAGCGGCCGGGCGCCAAGGCCCTGGACCGGTTCACCGCAGCCTTCATGCTGGTGATCTGCTGGGTGGTGGCCACGCTCAACCCCAGCATCCTGAGCATGATCGAGTCGTTCGGCGGCCCGGTGATCGCGGCGATCTTGTTCCTGATGCCGATGTACGCCATCCGCCGCGTGCCGGCGATGCGCAAGTACAGTGGCGCGCTGTCCAACGTGTTCGTGGTCGTGGTGGGCCTGGTGGCCATCAGCGCCATCGTCTACTCGCTGGTCGGCTGAGGCCGGGGGCGGGCAGGGGTGCACACCCTTGCTCGCTCTTTGTCCACAAAAACTCTCTGGATATTCAACAATTTATCGCTGCCCCATAGGTGTCGGGGCACTTTCATGCTTAACTCTGGTCCTTTACTCACCCCCGCATAAGGACTTCTTTCATGGCTCAAGTGACTCTCAAAGGCAACCCGGTTCAGGTCAACGGCGAACTGCCGAAAGTCGGTGCCCAGGCACCTGCGTTTTCCCTGGTGGCGGGCGACCTGTCCGACGTGACCCTGGCTTCCTTCGCCGGCAAGCGTAAAGTGCTGAACATCTTCCCGAGCGTCGACACCCCGACCTGCGCCACCTCGGTGCGCCAGTTCAACGCCAAGGCCAACGAACTGGCCAACACCGTGGTACTGTGCATCTCGGCCGACCTGCCGTTCGCCCAGGCACGCTTCTGCGGCGCCGAAGGCCTGGAGAACGTCAAGAACCTGTCCACCCTGCGTGGTGCCGAATTCATCCAGAACTACGGCGTGGCCATCGCCGACGGCCCGCTCAAGGGCCTGACTGCCCGTGCAGTCGTGGTACTGGACGAAAACGACAAGGTGCTGCACGCCGAACTGGTCAAGGAAATCGCCGAAGAGCCGAACTACGACGCGGCGCTGGCGGTACTGAAGTAACGTATTCAGGCACCGCGAGTTTTCATGCACCGCATGGATGCCTTCGCTGGCAAGCCAGCTCCCACAGGGGGGCGGTGCTGAAATAGAAAGGTTATTTGAAAAAAGTTGTAACGGCCTGGCCTTAGCCCAGGCCGTTTTTATTTATAGTTCAGCACTTTGCCAACGTCAGCTCTAGGTAAATAGCCGGTAAAGGCGCTTTGCTAAAACCGCTCTACTGCTTATCGTTCAGCCTCCTCAAGAGAAGTCTTTCCGCACAATGGCCGATCAACCGATGCAAACCGCCCGTCCTCGTCACTCCCGTCGCTGGCTGCTGAGCCTGCTGGTCCTGCTGCTGATTGCCGGCCTGTGCTGGGTATTCTGGCCCTCATCGCCGGCGACCAAGGCCCCGGGCGCAGGCAAGCCGGGGGGCGGGCGGCCAGGTTTCGGCGCGTTCGGCGGGCCGGTACCGGTGCGTGTGGCGCCGGCCACCGTGGGCGACTTCCCGCTGTACTACAAGGCCCTGGGCACCGTGACCGCGACCAACACGGTCAACGTGCGCAGCCGCGTGGGCGGCGAACTGGTCAAGATCAACTTCAAGGAAGGCCAGCGGGTCAAGGCCGGCGACCTGCTGGCAGAGATCGACCCGCGCAGCTACCAGATCGCCCTGCAGCAGGCCGAAGGCACCCTGGCACAGAACCAGGCGCAGCTGAAAAACGCCCAGATCGACCTTGAGCGCTACAAGGGCCTGTTCGCCGAAGACAGCATCGCCAAGCAGACCCTCGATACCCAGGCCGCGCTGGTGGCCCAGTACCAGGGCACCATCAAGACCAACCAGGCGGCGGTGGGCGATGCCAAGCTCAACCTCGACTTCACCAGGATTCGCGCCCCCATCAGCGGGCGCCTGGGCCTGCGCCAGCTGGACGTCGGCAACCTGGTGGCGGCCAACGACACCACGGCACTGGTGGTGATCACCCAGACCCAGCCGATCACCGTGGTCTTCACCCTGCCGGAAACCGAGCTGAGCACCGTGCTGTCGCGCTACCGCAGCGGGGCCCAGCTGCCGGTGCAGGCGTGGGACCGCGGCGACACCCAGCAGCTCTCGGTGGGCGTGCTGAGCAGCCTGGACAACCAGATCGACACCACCACCGGCACCCTGAAGTTCAAGGCCGGGTTCGAAAACCAGGATGAAATGCTGTTCCCCAACCAGTTCGTCAACGTGCGCCTGCTGGCCGATACCTTGAAGGACGTGGTGCTGGCGCCATCGGCCGCGATGCAGTTCGGCACCAACGGCACCTTCGCCTACGTGATGGACGGCGACAACAAGGTGACCATCCGCAGCCTCAAGCTCGGCGCCAGCGACGGCGACCTCACGGTGGTCAAGGAAGGCCTGGCCAAGGGCGAGCGCGTGGTGCTCGAAGGTACCGACCGCCTGCGTGACGGCAGCGAGGTGGAAGTGGTCAACGACAGCAGCGACGTGCCCGCCACCCCAGGCCAGCACCTGCAGGGCCAGGACAAGAAAGACCTCTCGGCCACGCCGGGCGAGCAGGGCAAGGCTGGCGCATGAACCTTTCGCGGCTGTTCATCCTGCGCCCGGTCGCCACCACGCTGAGCATGCTTGCCATCGTGCTGGCCGGCCTGATCGCCTACACGTTGCTGCCCGTGGCGGCCTTGCCCCAGGTCGATTACCCGACCATCCGGGTCATCACTCTGTACCCCGGTGCCAGCCCGCAGGTGATGACTAGCGCCGTCACCGCGCCGCTGGAGCGCCAGTTCGGGCAGATGCCCGGGCTTACCCAGATGGCCTCGACCAGTTCGGGCGGTGCCTCGGTACTGACCCTGCGCTTCAGCCTCGAAATGAACATGGACGTCGCCGAGCAGCAGGTGCAGGCGGCGATCAACGCGGCCAGCAACCTGTTGCCCAGCGACCTGCCGGCGCCGCCGGTGTACAACAAGGTCAACCCGGCCGATACCCCGGTACTGACCCTGGCCATCACCAGCAAGACCATGCTGCTGCCCAAGCTCAACGACCTGGTCGACACGCGCATGGCGCAGAAGATCGCACAGATCAGCGGTGTGGGCATGGTCAGCATCGCCGGTGGCCAGCGCCAGGCGGTACGCATCAAGGTCAACCCTGACGCGCTGGCCTCGGCCGGGCTGAACCTGGCCGACGTGCGCACCCTGATCGGCGCCTCCAACGTCAACCAGCCCAAGGGCAACTTCGACGGCCCCACGCGGGTCTCGATGCTCGACGCCAACGACCAGCTGCGCTCCCCCGAGGAATACGCCAACCTGATCCTGGCCTACAAGAACGGTGCGCCGCTGCGCCTGAAGGACGTTGCCGAGATCGTCGATGGCGCCGAGAACGAGCGCCTGGCGGCCTGGGCCAACCAGAGCCAGGCAGTGCTGCTGAACATCCAGCGCCAGCCTGGGGCCAACGTCATCGAGGTGGTCGACCGGATCAAGGCGCTGCTGCCGTCGATCACCGACAACCTGCCGGCGGGGCTGGACGTGGTGGTGCTCACCGACCGCACCCAGACCATCCGTGCTTCGGTCAAGGATGTGCAGCACGAGCTGCTGATCGCCATCGTGCTGGTGGTGCTGGTGACCTTCCTGTTCCTGCGCCGGGCCAGCGCCACCCTCATCCCGTCGATCGCCGTGCCACTGTCGCTGATCGGCACCTTCGGCGTGATGTACCTGGCCGGGTTCTCGATCAACAACCTCACGCTGATGGCCCTGACCATCGCCACCGGCTTCGTGGTGGACGATGCCATCGTGATGCTGGAGAACATCTCGCGGCATATCGAGGAGGGCGAGACGCCGATGCAGGCCGCGCTCAAGGGCGCCCGGCAGATCGGCTTCACCCTGATCTCGCTGACCTTCTCGCTGATCGCGGTACTGATCCCGCTGCTGTTCATGGCCGACGTGGTGGGACGATTGTTCCGCGAGTTCGCCATCACCCTGGCGGTGGCGATCCTGATCTCGCTGGTGGTGTCGCTGACCCTCACGCCGATGATGTGCGCGCGCCTGCTCAAGCGCGAGCCCAGGGAAGAGGAACAGGGGCGCTTCTACCGCGCCAGCGGTGCCTGGATCGACTGGATGATCGCCCACTATGGTCGCGGCCTGCAGTGGGTGCTGTGCCACCAGCCGCTGACTCTGCTGGTGGCGGTGGCGACCCTGGGCCTGACCGTGCTGCTGTACCTGGCAGTGCCCAAGGGCTTTTTCCCGGTGCAGGACACCGGGGTGATCCAGGGTATTTCCGAAGCCCCGCAATCGATCTCGTTCGCCGCCATGAGCCAGCGCCAGCAGGAACTGAGCGCGGTGATCCTGCAAGACCCGGCCGTGCAGAGCCTGTCGTCGTACATCGGCGTCGACGGCGACAACGCCACGCTCAACAGCGGCCGGTTGCTGATCAACCTCAAGCCCCACGGCGAGCGCGACATCACTGCCTCGCAGGTCATCACCCGTTTGCAACCGCAACTGGACAAGCTGGTGGGCATTCGCCTGTTCATGCAGCCGGTGCAGGACCTGAGCATCGAAGACCGCGTCAGCCGCACCCAGTACCAGTTCAGCCTGTCGTCGCCGGATGCCGACCTGCTCGCGCAGTGGAGCGGCAAGCTGGTGGATGCGTTGCATGATCGCCCCGAGCTGACCGATGTGGCCAGCGACCTGCAGGACAAGGGCCTGCAGGTGTTTCTGGTGATCGACCGCGACGCCGCCAGCCGTCTGGGCATCAACGTGTCGGAAATCACCAACGCGCTGTACGACGCCTTCGGCCAGCGCCAGATCTCCACCATCTATACCCAGGCCAGCCAGTACCGCGTGGTGCTGCAGGCCGCTGCGGCGGCCGACCTTGGGCCCAGGGTGCTCGACCAGATCTACGTCAAGACCACCGATGGCGCGCAGGTGCGCCTGTCGAGCCTGGCCCACGTGGAGCAGCGCCAGGCGCAACTGGCCATTGCCCACATCGGCCAGTTCCCGGCGGTGATGATGTCGTTCAACCTGGCCGAAGGCGTGTCGCTGGGCGAGGGCGTCAAGGTCATCGAACAGGTGCAGCAGCAGATCGGCATGCCGCTGGGCGTGCAGACCCGCTTCCAGGGCGCGGCCGAAGCCTTCCAGGCGTCGCTGTCGAGCACCCTGCTGCTGATTCTGGCGGCGGTGGTGACCATGTACATCGTGCTCGGCGTGCTCTACGAGAGCTACATCCACCCGGTGACCATCCTTTCGACCCTGCCCTCGGCCGCAGTGGGCGCACTGCTGGCCTTGATGATCAGTGGCAACGACCTGGGCATGATCGCGATCATCGGCATCATCCTGCTGATCGGTATCGTCAAGAAGAACGCGATCATGATGATCGACTTTGCCCTGGAGGCCGAACGCAACCAGGGCATGGACCCGCAGACGGCGATCTACCAGGCGGCGCTGCTGCGCTTCCGGCCGATCCTGATGACCACCCTGGCGGCGCTGTTCGGGGCCATCCCGCTGATGCTCGCCACCGGCTCGGGTGCCGAGCTGCGCCAGCCGCTGGGCCTGGTGATGGTGGGCGGGCTGCTGGTGAGCCAGGTGCTGACGCTGTTCACCACGCCGGTGATCTACCTGTACTTCGACCGCCTGGCGCGTCGCTGGCGCCGTCAGCCTGACCCGCAACAGGCCGACGCATGAACCTCTCCGGCCCGTTTATCCGTCGCCCGGTGGCGACCATGCTGCTGAGCCTGGCCATCATGCTGCTGGGCGGGGTCAGCTTCGGCCTGCTGCCGGTGGCGCCGCTGCCGCAGATGGACTTCCCGGTGATCGTGGTGTCGGCCAGCCTGCCCGGGGCCAGCCCCGAGGTGATGGCCTCCACCGTGGCAACCCCGCTGGAACGCTCGCTGGGCAGCATCGCCGGGGTCAACACCCTGACCAGCCGTTCCAGCCAGGGCTCCACGCGGGTGATCCTGGGCTTCGACATGGGGCGCGACATCGATGGCGCCGCACGCGAGGTGCAGGCGGCCATCAATGCCACGCGCAACCTGCTGCCCAGCGGCATGAAGAGCATGCCCACCTACAACAAGTTCAACCCGGCCCAGGCACCGATCATGGTGCTGTCGCTGACCTCCGATGTACTGCAGAAGGGCCAGCTCTACGACCTGGCCTCCACCATCCTGTCCCAGAGCCTGTCCCAGGTGCCGGGTGTGGGCGAGGTGCAGATCGGCGGCAGTTCGCTGCCGGCGGTGCGTATCGAGCTGGAGCCGCAACTGCTCAACCAGTACGGCGTGAGCCTGGACGATGTGCGCCAGACCATCGCCAACGCCAACGTGCGCCGGCCCAAGGGCTTCATCGAGGACACCCAGCGCAGCTGGCAGGTACAGGCCAACGATCAACTGGAGAAAGCCAAGGACTACGGCCCGCTGGTGATTCGCTACCAGGACGGCTCGGTGCTGCGCCTGAGCCACGTGGCCAAGGTCACCGATGGCGTGGAGAACCGCTACAACAGCGGCTTCTTCAACGACAAGGACGCGGTGCTGCTGGTGATCAACCGCCAGACCGGCGCCAACATCATCAAGACCATCGAGAGCATCAAGGAGCAGTTGCCGGCGTTGCAGGACCTGATGCCGGCCAGCGTGCAACTGAACGTGGCCATGGACCGCTCGCCGGTGATCAAGGCCACCCTCAAGGAGGCCGAACACACGCTGCTGATCGCCGTGGCGCTGGTGATCCTGGTGGTGTTTCTGTTCCTGGGCAACCTGCGCGCCTCGCTGATCCCGACCCTGGCGGTGCCGGTGTCGCTGGTGGGCACCTTCGCGGTGATGTACCTGTGCGGGTTCTCGCTCAACAACCTGTCGCTGATGGCGCTGATTCTCGCCACCGGGCTGGTGGTGGACGACGCCATCGTGGTGCTGGAGAACATCTCGCGGCATATCGACGAAGGCGTCGCGCCGCTGGCCGCGGCCTTCCTCGGCGCCAAGGAGGTGGGCTTCACGCTGCTGGCGATGAACGCCTCGCTGGTGGCGGTGTTCGTCTCGATCCTGTTCATGGGCGGCATCGTCGAGTCGTTGTTCCGCGAGTTCTCCATCACCCTGGCGGCGGCCATCCTGGTGTCGCTGGTGGTGTCGCTGACGCTCACGCCGATGCTCTGCGCGCGCTGGCTCAAACCTCACGCCCCCGGCGAGCAGACCCGCCTGCAGCGCTGGAGCGAGCGTCTCAACCAGCGCATGATGGCCGGCTACGACCGCAGCCTGGGCTGGGCGCTGCGCCATCGCCGCCTGACCCTGCTGAGCCTGCTGGTGACCATCGTGGTCAACGTGGCGCTGTACGTGGTGGTGCCCAAGACTCTGATGCCGCAGCAGGACACCGGCCAGCTGATGGGCTTTGTGCGGGGTGACGACGGGCTGTCGTTCGCGGTGATGCAGCCGAAGATGGAAATCTACCGGCGCGCCTTGCTCAAGGACCCGGCCGTGCAGAGCGTGGCCGGTTTCATCGGCGGCAACAGCGGCATCAACAACGCCATGGTGCTGGTGCGCCTCAAGCCGATCAAGGAGCGCAAGGAGTCGGCGCAGAAGATCATCGAGCGCCTGCGCAAGGAGATGCCCAAGGTACCCGGCGGGCGGCTGTTCCTGATGGCCGACCAGGACCTGCAGTTTGGCGGTGGCCGCGAGCAGAGCAGCTCGCAGTTTCTCTACACCCTGCAAAGTGGCGAGCTGACGGCGTTGCGCGAGTGGTACCCGAAGGTGGTGGCGGCGTTCAAGGCGCTGCCGGAGCTGACGGCCATCGACGCCCGCGAAGGCAGCGGCACCCAGCAGGTGACCCTGGTGGTCGATCGCGAGCAGGCCAAGCGCCTGGGCATCGACATGAACATGGTCACCGCCGTGCTCAACAACGCCTACAGCCAGCGCCAGATCTCGACCATCTACGACAGCCTCAACCAGTACCAGGTGGTGATGGAGGTCAACCCCAAGTATGCGCAGGACCCGCGCACCCTGGAGCAGGTCCAGGTGATCACCGCCGACGGCGCGCGCGTGCCGCTGTCGACCTTTGCCCATTACGAGAACAGCCTGGCCGAGGACCGTGTCAGCCACGAGGGGCAGTTCGCCTCCGAGGACATCTCGTTCGACCTCGCAGAAGGCGTCAGCCAGGACGTGGCGCTGGCCGCGGTGGAGCGCGCGGTGGCCAAGGTCGGCCTGCCCGAGGACGTGATCGCCAAGCTTGGCGGTACCGGCGATGCCTTCACCAAGAGCCAGGAGGGCCAGCCCTGGATGATCCTCGGCGCCTTGCTGGCGGTGTACCTGGTGCTGGGGATTCTGTATGAAAGCTACATTCACCCGCTGACCATCCTCTCGACCCTGCCGTCGGCCGGGGTAGGGGCGCTGCTGACGCTGTACGTGGTCGGCAGCGAGTTCAGCCTGATCTCGCTGCTGGGGCTGTTCCTGCTGATCGGGGTGGTGAAGAAGAACGCGATTCTGATGATCGACCTGGCCCTGCAGCTGGAGCGCCATGAAGGGCTGAGCCCGCAGGAGTCGATTCGTCGGGCCTGCCTGCTGCGTCTGCGGCCGATCCTGATGACCACCCTGGCGGCGATCCTGGGCGCCTTGCCGTTGCTGCTGAGCACCGCCGAGGGCGCCGAGATGCGCCAGCCGCTGGGCCTGACCATCATTGGCGGGCTGGTGTTCAGCCAGATCCTCACGCTTTACACCACCCCGGTGGTCTACCTCTATCTGGACCGCCTGCGCCATCGCTTCAATCACTGGCGCGGCGTGCGTACCGACGCTGCTTTGGAAACCCCGCTATGACCCGACCTGCCGATGTTTGTCCACCTTCCCTGCAGCGCGTGCTGGCGGCCCGTGGTTCGCGCCTGCTGACCTCGGCCCTGTGCCTGGCGATGCTCAGCGCCTGTACCCTGAGCCCCGACTACCACCGGCCGCAGGCGCCGGAGCCGGTGGCGTTCAAGTACGCCGAGGGCTGGACCCAGGCCAACCCGTCCGACGCCCTGGCGCGCGGCGCCTGGTGGGAGCTGTACGGCGATGCGCAGCTCAACGGTCTGGTCGAGCAGCTCAATGCCAACAACCAGACGGTGGCCCAGTACGAGGCGCAATACCGCCAGGCCCAGACCCTGGTGCGCAGCGCCCGGGCTTCGCTGTTTCCCAGCCTCGACCTGAGCGCCGGCAAGACCCGCTCCAGCCAGGGCACCGGCAGCAGCAGTTCGAGCCTGAGCAACAACAGCAGCGGTATCCGCGACACGTACAGCGCCCAGCTGGGCGTGAGCTGGGAAGCCGACCTGTGGGGCAAGCTGCGTGAGGGCCTGAACGCCAACGAGGCGAGTGCCGAGGCGAGCCTGGCGGACCTGGCGGCGATACGCCTGAGCCTGCAGTCGGAGCTGGTGCAGAACTACCTGCAGCTGCGTGTGATCGATGAGCAGAAGCGCCTGCTCGAGGCCACGCTGGCGGCCTATCAGCGTTCGCTGACCATGACCCAGAACCAGTACCGCGCCGGGGTTTCGGGCAAGGACGCGGTGGCCCAGGCACAGACCCAGCTCAAGAGCACCCAGGCCGACCTGATCGACCTGATCTGGCAACGTGCGCAGTTCGAGAATGCGATTGCCGTGCTGATGGGCAAGGCGCCGGCCGAATTTGCCCTGGCGCCGAGCACCACCATACCGGCCTTGCCGCAGATCCCGCTGGCGCTGCCGTCGCAGCTGCTGGAGCGCCGCCCCGACATTGCCTCGGCCGAGCGCAAGGTGATGGCGGCCAACGCCAATATCGGCGTGGCGCGGGCGGCGTACTTCCCGGACCTGACCCTGAGCATGAGCGGTGGCTACAGCAGTAGCAGCTTCAGCGACTGGATCAGCTTGCCGAACCGATTCTGGTCGGTGGGGCCGCAGTTGGCCGTGACCCTGTTCGATGCCGGCAAGCGCTCGGCCGAGGTCGACCGTACCAAGGCCGTGTATGACCAGACTGTGGCGCAGTACCGTCAGAGCGTGCTGGATGGCTTCCAGGAGGTGGAAAACTACCTGGTGCAGCTGAAGGTGTATGCCGATGAGGCGCAGGTGCGCGATGAGGCGCTGGCGTCGGCGCGCGAGTCGCTGCGCCTGACCGAGAACCAGTACAAGGCGGGCCTGATCGGGTATCTGGACGTGGTGAACGTGCAGACCACCGCGTTGAGCAATGAACGCAGCGTGCTGAACCTGCTGCAGGGCCGGCTGGTGGCCAGCGTGCAGTTGATTGCGGCGTTGGGGGGCGGCTGGGAGGCAGCCAGCCTTGCTGTTGAAGAGCGTACCGCGACCGACAGGTAGTGTGCGTCGAGGCGTTCGCCGGCAAGGCCGGCGCCTACAGGCCGCGATGTGATTGTAGTAGCCAGCCTTGCTGGGGAAGGCCGCGACGCGGTTCCAAAGCCTGATGGCCATTCGCCAAAAACATCCCGCCATCCCTCGGAAACTCCGTGCGTTTCGCTAAAGGTTGAGTACAATCATCGGTTTTTCACCGGGCCGGGACAGCGCCCGTCAACCGGGCCTTGGAACCTTCATGCTCAACGGTAGTTATTCCTCCTCGCTGGTCCTGATTTCGCTGTGCGTGGCGATTCTGGCGTCCTACACGGCGCTGGACCTGACCGGGCGCATCGCCACCGCCAAGGGCCGTGCCGCGTACCTGTGGATGGTCGGCGGTGCTCTGGCCCTGGGCACCGGGATCTGGTCGATGCACTTCATCGGCATGCTTGCCTTCAGCCTGCCCATCGAGCTGGGCTACGACCTGAGCCTCACCGCGCTGTCGCTGGTGATCTCGGTGCTTTCGTCGGGCTTCGCACTGTGGCTGGTGAGCCAGCCGAGCCTGCCGGGCCGCGTGCTGGCGCTGGGGGCGCTGATCATGGGCGCGGGCATCAGCAGCATGCATTACACCGGCATGGCCGCCATGCAGATGCAACCGGGCATCGACTACGACCCGCTGCTGTTCGCCGCCTCGCTGTTGATTGCAGTAGGCGCGTCGGTGGCCGCACTGTGGATCGCCTTCCGCCTGCGCCGCAATACCCCGTATGTACGCCAGATTCGCGGCGGCGCCGCCGTGGTGATGGGCATTGCCATCGTCGGCATGCACTACACCGGCATGGCAGCGGCCAATTTTGCCGACGGTAGCTTCTGTGGCGCGCTGGACGGTGGGCTCAGCGGCAGTGGCCTGGACTACCTGGTGCTGATCACCACCCTGGCGGTGCTGGCGGTGGCGCTGCTGACCTCGGTGCTGGATGCACGCCTGGAGGCGCGCACTGCGGAGCTGGCGCAATCGCTGACCCTGGCCAACCAGGAGCTGACCCAGCTGGCGCTGCACGACACCCTCACCGGGCTGCCCAACCGCAGCCTGCTGACCGACCGTATCGAGCAGGCCATCGCCAAGGTGGCCGAGCAGGGCGGCTGCTTTGCGCTGATGTTCATCGACCTGGACGGGTTCAAGCCGGTCAACGACGCGTTCGGCCATCACACCGGCGACCAGTTGCTCAAGGAGGTGGCGATGCGCCTGCGTGGCCACCTGCACAGCCAGGACACCCTGGCGCGCATCGGCGGTGACGAATTCGTGCTGCTGGTGGAGCTGGACGAGCCTGAAGATGCGGTGGGGGTGGCCGCCAAGCAGGTCAACCTGGTGTCGCGCCCGTTCCGGGTGGCCGAGCAGAGCCTGCAGATCTCCGCCAGCGTCGGCATCGTGTTGTACCCCGGCAACGGCGCCGACCAGATGGAGCTGCTGCGCAATGCCGACGCGGCCATGTACCACGCCAAGAGCGCCGGCAAGAACGCCTACAGCTTTTTCGATGTGTCGATGAACAGCAACGCGCGTCTGCAGCTCCAGTTGCTGCAGGACCTGCGCATGGCGCTGGAGCAGCGCCAGTTGCGCCTGTTCTACCAGCCCAAGTTCGATGCGGTGGGGCGCCAGCCTATCGGTGCCGAGGCCCTGCTGCGCTGGGAGCACCCGCAGCACGGCATGTTGCTGCCCGATCGCTTCATCCAGCTGGCGGAAAAAACCGGGTTGATCATCCCGATTGGCGAGTGGGTGCTGGACGAGGCCTGCCGCCAGATGCGCAGCTGGATGGACCAGGGCTATGAAAACTGGCGGGTTGCAGTGAACCTGTCGGCCATCCAGTTCTGCCATGCCGGGCTGGTTGACAGCGTGGCGTCGGCCTTGCAGCGTCATCGCCTGCCGGCCAACAGCCTGACCCTGGAGATCACCGAAACCACCGCCATGCACGACGCCGATGCGAGCCTGATGGTCTTGCAGCGCCTGTCGGACATGGGCGTGGACCTGTCCATCGACGATTTCGGTACCGGCTACTCAAGCCTGATGTACTTGAAGCGCCTGCCGGCCAACGAGCTGAAGATCGACCGTGGCTTCGTGCGCGACCTGGAGCAGGACAGCGACGATGCCGCGATCGTGTCGGCCATCGTGGCGCTGGGGCAGGCACTGGGGTTGAGGATTGTTGCCGAAGGGGTGGAAACCGACCGCCAGCAGGACTTCCTGACCCGTCTGGGGTGTGATTCGTTGCAAGGGTACCTGCTCGGTCAGCCGCTGCCGGCCGAGCGTTTCATGGCTGATATCGAGAGACTGGCGGTGGGGCAGGCCTGAGCGCCAGCGTCAGGCCGAGCGCAGCGCACACGAGGGCTGGAACGCTTCAAGCTCGTCTTCCACCGCTTCGATGATGCGCTCCACATCCGACGCCGCCATCAGTGTGGCGCACGGAATGCCGGCAATCGCCAGCAGGGTTTCGCCGGTGGCGCGGTTGAACACGCGCGCCACCATGCTGCGGGGTGCATCCATGCTGGCTTCAAAGCCCAGGGGATGGAAGTGCCAGCGCATCATCTGGCAGGCGTTGGGAAACGTGAGCTTGTTCATGCCGGCCTCCTTTTACAGCTGACCCCGATTCGCTGAGCATGCCTGTACCCGGGACACGCTGCCCAAGGAAGGCCAAGACCCTAACCATAGCACCGATGCGGCCGCTGTCCGCCGCTTGTTTGCGCCCCGTTGCAGGATGTTTGACCTGCGTCACAATGGCTTTTTGCTATGTGTGGGTTGCGCAAGCGTTTGCGTGGTCCGCATTGCGGCGGGTGAGGCTGTCATGGCCGCTGAAGCGGGCAGGGTGGGGCCACGGGTATTTCAGACCAGCGGCGGGCTCAGCTGAGCAGGCCGGCGGCGATGTTGATGGTGAAACCCAGAATAGCGGTGTTGAACACGAAACCGATCACCGAGTGGGCCAGCACCACCCGGCGCAGTTCACGCCCGGCGACGCCCACATCGGAGGTTTGCACCGCGACGCTGAGGGTGAACGAGAAGTAGTGGAAGTCCCAGTAATCGGGGTTGCGCTCCTCGTCTGGAAAGCGCAGCAGCGGCTGCTTGGCGGTGCTGGTGTAGAACAGGCGCGCATAGTGCAGGCTGAAGATGGTGCCGATCAGCAGCCACGAGCCGGCCACGGTGAGGCCGGTGTACAGGTAGTGCAGGGCCTGGGTGCTGCCGGTCAGGCCCTTGCTGCTGGCCAGTTGCAGGGTAACTGCGGCAAGGCTGGCGATGGCCGCGATACTCACGGTAAACAGCACCAGCCCGGCATTTTCGTCCTCGATGCAGGCCACCTTGCGCACCTGGCCCGGTTTTGCCCGCAGGGTCAGCCAGAACACCAGCAGCAGGTACAGCCAGACCCCGAGGTTCCAGCCCGCCAGGATGTGTTGCACCAGGTTGTCTGCCGGGATGAACACGCCGCCCAGGCAGCCGACCAGTGCGGCGGCGCTGAGGCGCGGGTGGGTATGGGCCAGTTTGTGGAATGCCATGTTGCCTCACGTCGATGGATGCACCGCCAACTGTAGCCTATACCTAGGAAGCCTTTCTTCAGGCGCCACTGGAGCGACCGCATGAAACACGCATTGATCATCGGCACCTTGTGCCTGGCCGGGCTGGGCCTGGCCGGTTGTTCGAGCAGCACCGTGCAGCCCGACGAGTACTCCGGGTTCCTCAAGGACTACAGCCGTCTCAAGCAGACCACCTCGCCCTCCGGTGCCACGGTGATGCGCTGGATCGACCCGAACCTCAAGCTCGACCGCTACACCAGCGTATACATCGAGCCCAGCCAGCTGTATCCCAAGCCGCAACCTACCGCGCGGATTCCGCAGAGCACCCTGCAAGGCATCACCCACTACTACGACCAGGCGCTCAAGCGCGAGCTGGGCAAGTCGTTGCCGCTGGCCACCGGCCCTGGCCCGGGGGTGATCGTGGTACGCCCGGCGATCACGGCCGTCAGCAGCAAGACCGAGGGCCTGAAGGCATACGAAGTGATTCCGGTGGCGCTGGTAGCCGCGGCGGTAAGCACTGCATCGGGCATCCGCGACCAGGAAACCGATATCGCCACCGAGGCGCAGTTTCTGGATGGCGGCAACAACAAGGTGCTCGCCCAGGTGGTGCGCAAGGGCAGTGGCAAGCCGCTGGAAAACGACAGCCAGGTGATGAAGGCCGACGATGTGAAGGCAGTGCTCGATGGCTGGGCGTCCGACCTGCACCAGTCCTACCTCAAGCTCAAGGGCCATTGAGCCCTGTGCCAGGCCATTCGGGGAGCCCCGCAATGGCCTGGCAGCGTGTTGGCCGGTCTGCCGGCCCCTGCGGCCGACGACAGTTGACCGCTTCAGCATTGAAACCCGGCTTCAATCAGCCTAGCCTGCGCGGCATACCGTTGAAAGGAGCCCGTCATGCAAGGCGTTACCCGCAAGATCACCCAGGCCATTCTGTACGAAGTCATCGCGGTGGCCTGTGTCGCACCGGCCCTGGCGTTGGCCTTCGATGAGGGCATGGCCCATTCCACCGTGCTGTCGGTGATCATGTCGGGCATGGCCCTGGGCTGGAACATGCTCTACAACTACCTGTTCGAGTTCTGGGAGGCACGTCAGGCCCGACGCAGCCGCACCTTCGTACGGCGCCTGCTGCATGCCATCGGCTTCGAGGGCGGGCTGGTGCTGATCCTGCTGCCGGTGGTGGCCTGGTGGCTGGACATCAGCCTGTGGGCGGCACTGGGCACCAACCTTGCGCTGTTCGTGTTCTTCTTCGTGTACGCCTTCGTGTTCCAGTGGGGCTTCGACCGGGTGTTCGGCGTGCCCGAATCGGCGCACGAACGCGGCGTGCAAGCCTGCACGAGCGCAAAATGAATGATTGACTTGAAAAAGGCCCTGGGCTAGTTTCGCTGCCATGACCTTATTCGCAGCGTTGCCTTCGCACAGCATTATTACCGCCATTATCAGATTGGCGGGCTAGCGAGCACCTTGCACCTAACCCGCCCTGGAGGCGGGTTTTTCCTTTCTGACTCCTGGGCACTTCAAAAAAAACCAGGAGTCACCGATGACCAGCCTTACCGTCTGCCCCAGCACCTCGACCAGCGCCACCAGCCTGCTGTCGGACTACGTGCGAAGGATTCTTGCCGCACCGGTATATGACCTGGCCATCGAGACGCCCCTGCAGCCCGCCCGGGCGCTGTCCGAGGCCCTGGGCAACAACGTGCTGCTCAAGCGCGAAGACCTGCAGCCGACCTTTTCCTTCAAGATCCGCGGGGCCTACACCCGCCTCAGTCGCCTGAGCACCGAGCAGCGCGAGCGCGGGGTGATCACCGCGTCCGCCGGCAACCATGCCCAGGGCGTGGCGCTGGCCGCCCGTGAACTGGGCATGCGCGCCACCATCGTGATGCCCACCACCACTCCGGCGCTGAAGATCGAAGGGGTGCGCTCGCGTGGCGGCAATGTGGTGCTGCACGGTGACAGCTTCCCGCGGGCGCTGGCCCATGCGCTGCAACTGGCCCAGAGCGAAGGCGCCACGTTCGTGCCACCGTTCGACGACCCGGACGTGATTGCAGGGCAGGGCACCGTGGCCATGGAGATCCTGCGCCAGCAACCGGGCGAGCTGGACGCGATCTTCGTGCCGGTGGGTGGCGGCGGCCTGATCGCCGGCATCGCCGCCTACGTCAAGTACCTGCGCCCGCAGGTAAAGGTGATCGGCGTCGAGCCGCATGATTCGAACTGCCTGCAGGCCGCGCTGGCCGCTGGCGAGCGGGTGGTGCTGCCCCAGGTCGGCACCTTCGCCGACGGCGTGGCGGTGGCGCAGATCGGCGCGCATTGCTTCGAGGTGTGCCGGCATTACGTGGACGAAGTGGTCACGGTCAGCAGCGACGAGCTGTGCGCGGCCATCAAGGACATCTACGACGACACCCGCTCGATCACCGAGCCTTCCGGTGCGCTGGCGGTGGCCGGGATCAAGAAGTACGTGGCCAGCCGCGGCGTGACGGGCCAGACCCTGGTGGCAATCGACTCCGGTGCCAACGTCAACTTCGACCGCCTGCGCCATGTGGCCGAACGCGCCGAACTGGGCGAGCAGCGCGAGGCGGTCATCGCGGTGACCATCCCCGAGCAGCCGGGCAGCTTCCGTGCCTTCTGCCAGGCCCTGGGCCAGCGCCAGATCACCGAGTTCAACTACCGCTACCAGCCCGGCAAGGAGGCCCGCCTGTTCGTCGGCGTGCAGACCCACCCGCACACCGACCCGCGCGCGCAGTTGCTGGCCAGCCTGGCCGGGCAGGGCTACGAGGTGCTGGACCTGACCGAGAACGAGCTGGCCAAGTTGCATATCCGCCACACCGTGGGCGGCCACTCGGCCCCCTCGCTCGACGAGCGGGTGCTGCGCTTCGAGTTCCCGGAGCGTCCTGGCGCCTTGCTGGGCTTTCTGGAGCGCCTGGGCAAGCGCTGGAACATTAGCCTGTTCCACTACCGCAACCACGGGGCTGCCGAGGCGCGGGTATTCGTGGCGCTGCAGGTGCCGGACGATGAGCTGGCGCAGTTGCCAGGCACCCTCGACGGCATGGGCTATCGCTACTGGGACGAGACCGACAACCCGGCCTATCGGCTGTTTCTTGGCTGACTTTGCGCTGGATCAACATGCCCTGCGGCCCACGGGCGGATCCTTGAGGCAGAGATATAAAGCCTGAGGAATACCGCCATGAGCAGCACGTTTTTCATCCCAGCCGTCAACATCATGGGCATCGACTGCCTGGACGAAGCCATGACCGCCATTGTCGGCTATGGCTTTGCCAAGGCGTTGATCGTCACCGATACCGGGCTGGCCAAGGCCGGCGTGGCACAGCGAATCGCCGAGCAGCTGGCGATGCGTGACATCGACTCGGTGGTGTTCGACGGCGCCAAGCCCAACCCGAGCATCGCCAACGTGGAGCAGGGCCTGGCGATGCTCAAGCGCGAGCACTGCGACTGCGTGATTTCGCTGAGCGGCGGTTCACCCCACGACTGCGCCAAGGGCATTGCCCTGTGTGCCACCAATGGCGGGCACATCGGCGACTACGAAGGGGTCGACCGCTCCGCCAAGCCGCAATTGCCGCTGATCGCGATCAATACCACGGCCGGTACGGCCAGCGAGATGACGCGCTTCTGCATCATCACCGACGAGGCGCGCCACGTGAAAATGGCCATCGTCGACCGCAACGTCACCCCGTTGCTGTCGGTGAACGACCCGGCGCTGATGGTCGGCATGCCCAGGTCGCTGACGGCGGCCACCGGTATGGATGCACTGACCCACGCCATCGAGGCCTATGTATCCACGGCGGCCACGCCGATCACCGACGCCTGCGCACTCAAGGCCATCGAGCTGATCAGCCGCAACCTGCGCCAGGCGGTGATCGACGGGCAGGACCTGACCGCGCGGGAGAACATGGCCTATGCGCAGTTCCTCGCCGGCATGGCGTTCAACAATGCTTCGCTGGGGTTCGTGCATGCGATGGCGCATCAGCTCGGTGGCTTCTACGACCTGCCGCACGGGGTGTGCAACGCGGTGCTGCTGCCCCATGTGCAGCGGTTCAATGCGGCGGTGAGCGCGGCGCGCCTGCGTGATGTGGCACAGGCGATGGGCGTGGCGGTGGAGGGGCTGAACGCGGCGCAGGGTGCCGATGCGGCGATCCAGGCCATCGTGCAACTGAGCGACGATATCGAGATCCCGCCGGGGCTGGAGGTGCTGGGTGCGCGGGTGGCGGATGTGCCGACCCTGGCGGCCAACGCGCTCAAGGATGCCTGCGGCCTGACCAACCCGCGGCGGGCCAGCCAGGCCGAGATCGAGGCGATCTTCAAGGCAGCCTTCTAGCGCATCTTCGCTGGCAAGCCAGCTTCCACAGGGTTCTGCGGTACAGCCAGAACCTGTGGGCTGGCTTTGCGGCGATGCCGTCAGACCACCAGCGACAACAGCATGATGAAGATGATGCCCACCACCGACAGGATGGTTTCCATCATGCTCCAGGTCTTGAAGGTTTCGGCCACGGTCATGTTGAAGTACTGCTTGACCAGCCAGAAGCCCGCATCGTTGACATGCGACAGGATCAGCGAGCCGGCCCCCGTGGCCAGCACCAACAGCTCGCGGTTCACGCCCGGTATCATGCCAATCACCGGGGCCACGATACCCGCACCGGTAATGGTCGCCACCGTCGCCGAGCCCGTGGCGATGCGAATCACCGCCGCCACCAGCCAGGCCAGCATGATCGGCGAGATCTGCGCCTGCACCGCCATCTGACCGATCACGTTGCCCACACCGGTATCCACCAGCATCTGCTTGAAGCCGCCCCCGGCGCCCACGATCAGCACGATTGCCGCCGTAGGCGCCAGGCTCTGGTCGAGCATCTTCATGATCTGCTGGCGGCTGAAGCCCTGGGCCGAGCCGAAGGTGTAGAAGGCCAGCAGCAGGGCTGCCAGCAGCGCCGTGATCGGGTGCCCGATCAGGTCCATCCACTGGCGAAAGATGTGCTCGGCCGGCAGTACCACGTCGGCGAAGGTCTTGAGCAGCATCAGGAACACCGGCAGCAGGATGGTTACCAGCGTGATGGCGAAGCTGGGCAGTTGCGTGCGCTCGGCTTCGCGGGCGATCTGGTCCATCAGCTCCTGGGACGGCGAGCCGGGGATGTACCGCGAAATGAACGTGCCGTACAGCGGCCCGGCGATGATCGCCGTGGGCAGCGCCACGATCAGCCCGTAGAAGATGGTCTTGCCGATGTCGGCGCCGAACACGCCGATGGCCAGCAGCGGGCCCGGGTGCGGCGGCACCAGCCCGTGCACCACCGACAGCCCGGCCAGCAGCGGAATGCCGATCTTGATCAGCGATACGCCGGTGCGCCGGGCCACGATGAACACCAGGGGTATCAGCAGCACGAAGCCGATTTCGAAGAACAGCGGGATGCCCACCAGGAAGGCGGCGAACATCATGGCCCAGTGCACCTTCTGCTTGCCGAAGGCGCGAATCAGAGTTTGCGCGATCTGGTCGGCGCCGCCGGAATCGGCCATCAGCTTGCCGAGCATGGTGCCCAGTGCCAGCACGATCCCGACAAAGCCGAGTACGCCCCCGAAACCGTCCTGGAACGACTTCATCACTTTGGCTACCGGCATGCCGGAGGTCAGGCCCAGAAAGCCCGCAGCCAGGGTCAGCGCCACGAAAGGGTGCACCTTGAAGTGGGTGATCAGCAGCACCAGGCCGATGATGGTCACCAGTGCATCAAGCAAGAGGTAGGTATCAGTTGCCAGACCGAACATGGTTCAGTGCCTCGTATTGTCATTGTTGTGGGCGGAACTTTTACAGCGTGCAGCAGTCGAGACAGCGCTATCTTTGGTGAGCCGGAAAACTGCCGGAAAATCAGGCAGTTCGCGCCAGCGCCGACTCACCGCAGGGCTTTAGCCAGGTGTCTACCTGACGGGCCAGCTGGGCGATGGGTTGGGTGGCGTCCAGGGTCAGGGTCAGGGTTTCGCCGCGCGGCGACTCCAGGGCGGCGAACTGGCTGTCGATCAGGCTTGCCGGCATGAAGTGGCCGGGGCGTGCCAGCACGCGGCGTTCGGCTTCCTGGGGCGTCAGTTCGAGGAACACGAAGCCCAGGTCGGGTACGGCGTGGCGCAGGGCGTCGCGGTAGCGCTTTTTCAGCGCCGAGCAGGTGAGGATCGGCCGTTCGCCGGCCTTGAGGGTGGCCTGCAGCTCTTCGCCCAGGCGGATCAGCCAGCCAGCGCGGTCGTCATCGTCAAGGGGAATGCCGGCGCTCATCTTCTGGATGTTGGCGGCAGGGTGAAAGGCATCGCCTTCGATCAGGCGGCCGCCGCTGCAATCGGCGATGGCAGAACCGACGCAGCTCTTGCCGCAGCCAGCCACGCCCATCACCACAATAGCGGACAGGGGAGAGTTCATCGGTACCTCCTGCGGGGCGAGATAGCGCTATCTTTGGCCGAGGCTGACAACGCCTCGGCGGCTTCCCACCCGGTTGTTATTGGTTTTGTAAAAGCAGTCTGGGCGCTCATCGCCGTGCACCTGCAGTTATGCATTGCCTGACGTCTGAGACAGCGCTACCTTAGTGCCCGTTCCCTTCTCTTTGCAAGCCGAAAAATAAAAGCCCCCATGACCCGCATTGGCTCCCGTACTACCGGTCGTCCCACCCTGGCTGAAGTGGCCAGGCTTTCCGGGGTTTCCCCGATCACCGCCTCGCGCGCCCTGCGCGGCATCAGCACGGTTGCCCCGGAACTAGTGCAGAAGGTCAAGGATGCTGCCGCAGCGCTGGGCTATGTCGCCAACCCGGCAGCCCGCGCGTTGGCGTCGGCACAGAGCCAGTCGGTGGTGGTGCTGATTCCGTCGCTGTCCAACCAGCTGTTCATCGAAACCCTCGAAGCCATCCACGACGTGATGCGCCCGCGCGGCCTTGAAGTGCTGATCGGCAACTTCCACTACGACGTGGCCGAAGAGGAGAACCTGATTCGCAACTACCTGGCCTACCAGCCGTGCGGCATGCTGCTCACCGGTTTTGACCGCACCGAGGCGTCGCAGCAGATGCTGGCCGCCAGTGGTGTGCCCTGCGTGCACATGATGGAGCTGGGTGGGCCGGACACGGCCACTTCGGTCGGGTTTTCCCAGCAGCAGGCCGGGCGCGCGGCCGCCCGACACCTGATCGAACGCGGGCGGCGGCGCCTGGGCTTCATTGCCGCGCAGCTCGATCCGCGGGTGATGCAACGCGCCGACGGGTTCCGCCAGGCGCTCGACGATGCAGGGCTGTATGACCCGGCACTGGAAATGCTCGCACCGCAGCCGTCATCCATCGGCCTGGGCGGCGAGCTGTTCAGCCAGTTGCTCGAGCGTCACCCGGAGGTGGACGGGCTGTTCTTCTGCAACGACGACCTGGCCCAGGGCGCGATTCTGCAGGCCTTGCGCCAGGGCATCGAGGTGCCGGGGCAGGTGGCGATGGTGGGCTTCAACGACCTGCCGGCATCGGCTCACCTGGTACCGCGCCTGACCTCCATTCGCACCCCGCGCGCTGCCGTGGGGCGGCAGGCTGCGCAGGCGCTGCTGGCGTTGCTCGACGGCAAGGGCGGGCAGCCGCGCACCCAGGACCTGGGCTTCGAACTGATGGTGCGCGAAAGCAGTTGACGTGGGGTGATAAACGGTGATGGCAGTTGGCTTGCAGGGTACAGAAGTGCATCTATGCTGAGCAAAAACCGCCAATGGAGTGGTAACCAATGTTTAACGCCCATCGCAAGTCTGACCTGGCTGAAATCGAGCGTTGCACCCAAGCGTTACACCACTCCAATGCCAAGCTTGCGGCCATAGGTCGCTCGATGGCCATGATCGAGTTCAGCCCCGACGGGGTGATTCTCGAAGCCAACGAGCGTTTCTGCTCCACCCTGGGCTATGCCGCCGAGGAGATCATCGGCAAGCACCACCGCATTTTCTGCGAGCCCGACTACGTCAAGAGCGATGAGTACCGCACCCTGTGGCGCGACCTGGCGCGGGGCGAGGCCCACAGCGGTACCTTTCTGCGGCGCGACAAGGCCGGGCACGATGTGTGGCTGGAGGCCAGCTACATGCCGGTGTTCGGCGCCAACCAGCAGGTCACCAGCGTGATCAAGGTCGCCTCCGACATCACCCGGCGGGTGGTCGAGGAGCATGAGAGCGACAGCCTGATCAATGCCATCAGCCGTTCCATGGCGATGGTCGAGTTCACCCCCGAAGGCAATGTGATCCGTGCCAACGAGAACTTCCTCAAGACCATGCATTACCGGGCCGAGGAGGTCATTGGCCAGCACCACAGCCTGTTCTGCCACCGCAGCGAAAGCGAGTCGAGCGCCTACAAGGCATTCTGGGCCTCGCTCAATCGCGGCGAGTACCATTCCCATCGTTTCGAGCGCAAGAACAAACTCGGGCAGATGGTGTACCTGGAAGCTTCCTACAACCCGATCTTCGATACCCGTGGCCGCCTGTACAAGGTGGTCAAGTTTGCCAGCGACATCACCCACCAGGTGTGTACCCAGCAGACGGCAGCCGAAGCGGCCCACGCCACCTCGGTGCAGAACGATGCCTGTGCGCGCAAGGGCTCGGAGGTGGTGCAGCATACGGTGCAGGTGATCGAGGAGATCTCCCGCGAGCTCAATGCCGCAGCCCGCAGCATCGATGCGGTGAGCAAGCAGTCGGAACTGATCGGGCAGATCGTGCAGACCATCCGCAGCATTGCCGACCAGACCAACCTGCTGGCCCTGAACGCCGCCATCGAGGCGGCGCGGGCAGGTGAGCACGGCCGCGGCTTTGCCGTGGTGGCCGACGAGGTGCGCAGCCTGGCGGCACGCACCAGCAAGGCGACCCTGGAGATCGTCGATGTGGTGCGCCAGAATCACGACCTTTCACTCAATGCGGTGGCCAGCATGCAGTCGAGCCTCAGCCGCACCGGGCTGGGGGTGGAACTGGCCAATGAGGCGGGGGAAGTGATCCTGGAAATCCAGCAGGGTTCGCAGCACGTGGTGGACGCCATCAGCCAGATCAACTCGACCCTGCAGCTGCACTGAGCCTCATCTCAACCGGCGGCGATGGATCGCTGCAGGTGTTCATGCAGATCCTTCAGGCTCTGTTCCAGCGCCGCCAGCAACGCCTCGATGGCCTTGTCCGGGGCCTTGCCGGTACAGGCCTGCTCCAGCGCATCGCAGTGCCCCACCAGGCCATGGGCCTTGAGCATCTTGGCGCCGCCCTTGATGCGGTGCGACAGGCTGCGCAGTTGCTGTCGACTCGCGCCTGAGCCCAGGGCACGCAACGCCTCGAGGTCTTCGGCGCTGCTGCGCTCCAGCTCCGTCAGCAGACGCTTGATCAGCCGTGGGTCACCCAGGGTCAGGTGCTTGAGGTTGTCGATGTTGAAACCGCTGTTGTCCTCGGCGCGGGGCTCGGGTGGCGCCTGCGGCTCGGGGGTATCCACCCCCGACAGGTGACGGCTCAAGGCGCCCAGGCCGATCGGCTTGAACAGGCAGTCATCCATGCCCGACGCCAGGCAGCGCTCGCGTTCGTCGGCCTGGGCGTTGGCGGTCAGGCCCAGGATCAGGCAGGGCGGGCGATTCGCCTGGGCTTCCTGGGCGCGAATCTCGCGCGCCAGCTGGTGGCCGTCCATGCCGGGCATGTTGCAGTCGGTGATCACGGCGTCGAAGCGCCCGGCCTGCCAGGCCTGCAGGCCGCCCGCGCCGTCGCTGGCCTGGGTCACCCGATGGCCCAGCACGCTCAGCTGCTTTTCCAGCAGCATGAGGTTGGCGGGGTAGTCGTCGACCACCAGGATGTTCAGCCGCTGGCTGGCCTGGGCCGTTGGCTCCTGGGCCGGTTCCTCGGGTTGACTGGCGGTGCTGGCCAGCATCAGCGGCAGGCTGACCGTGACCTGGGTGCCATGGCCCGGGGTGCTGTGCAGCTCCAGGCTGCCCTGCATCAGTTCGCACAGGGTCCGGCTGATCACCAGGCCCAGGCCGGTGCCCTGGCGAGCCGGCTGGCTGCCGGCCTGGATGAAGGGGTGGAACAGGCGCTGCTGGTCCGGCTGGCTGATGCCGATGCCGCTGTCCTCGACGGCCAGGTGCATGTGCACCTGCTTGCCGCACGGCGTGGGCTGGCACTGCAGGCGCACGCTGACGCCACCGCGCTCGGTGAACTTGATGGCATTGCCCAGCAGGTTGGACAGGATCTGGCGAAAACGCAGCGGGTCGATCTCCACCAGGGCGGCGGGGGGCTGCAGGTCCTGGGTCAGGCTGATGTCCTTGAGACGGGCGCTGCTTTCGAACACCTGCACGGTGCTGCGTACCAGCGCACCCAGGTCGGTGGGTTGTGGCGCCAGGCTCATGTGTCCGGATTCGATGCGGGCGATGTCCAGCACGTCGCCGATCAGCTCCAGCAGGCTGCTGGCCGAATCGAATGCCACCTGCAGGGAGTGCTCGTCGGTGCGGCCCTGGGCGGCATCCTTCAGGGCAAGCTCGAGCAGGCCGATCACCGCATTCATGGGGGTGCGGATCTCGTGGCTCATGGTGGTCAGGAAGGTGCTCTTGGCGTGGTTGGCGCTGTCGGCCTGTTCTTTGGCCACATGCAGCTCTTCGAGCAGGTGTTCGCTGATGCGCAGCTGCAGTTGCAGGGCCTGCTCGGCCTCGGCGCGTTGCTGCATCAGCTTGCGCAGGTAACGGTTCCACAACGCTATGGCAAGCACCAGCGCCACCGCGATGCCCAGAATCTGCAGCACCAGCGAGCGGTAGTTGCGCCAGGGCGTGTCGCTGATCAGGGCGTTGATGCGCCAGCGATTGACCAGCTGGGTCATCTGCTCGGGCGGGATGCTGAGCAGGGATTTTTCCAATATCGCATGCAGTGGCGAAGAACGTTCGGTGGCGAAGGCGGCGAGGGCCGGGGTGTCGTCCAGCAGGGTGGCGATGCGCAGGCGGTCCTTGAACATGCGGCTGATGAAGTAGGCGGCGTTGATCTGCGAACTGAGCGCCGCGTCCGCGCGGCCCTGGGCCACGTACTCCATCAGTGCCAGCGGGTCGTCGACTTCGATCAGGCTGATGGCGGGATAGCGCTGGCGCAGTTCGGCGCTCACCGGTGTACCGCGAATGATCGCCAGGCGCTTGCCGTCGAGCTGGTCGGGGTGGCGGATCGATGTATCGCGCACGCTGGTCACCAGCACCCGCGGGTTGGCCAGGTAGGGCCGGGTGAAGGCCAGGGTTCTGGCGCGCTGCTCACCATAGTTGAGCGCGCCGACGACCTCGGCTTCGCCCTGTTCGACCATGCTGATCATGGTGGGCACCGAGTCGGTCTCGATGATCTGGAACTTCAGCCCGCTGCGCAGGCTGATCTGCGCCAGCACGTCGGCGGTGATGCCGCGAAAGTGCTGGTTTTCGTCGAAGAAGCTCAGGGGCGCGAAGTACTTGTTGATGACCACGCGCACGCTGGGATGCTGCGCGATCCAGTGTCGCTCTTCGTCGGTCAGCGCGATGTCCGCCCGGTTGAGCAGGATGCTGCTCACGCCGCTGGTCCAGCGGCGCATCACGTTCAACCGGTCGCTGTCGGTGATGCTGCCCAATGCCTTGTTCACCAGGTCCAGCAACGCGGTGTTCTCGCGCACCAGGGCAAAGCCGAAGGAAGAGCGCTGGGGTTTGACGTAGTGGGAGATCTGCAGGCTTTCGCGGTAGTTCTTGCCGATCAGGTAGTCGGAACTGATCGCGTCGCCGATGAATGCATCGGCCTGGCCCAGGGCCACCGCCGACAGGGCCGACATGGTCGAGGCGTACACTTGCAGGTTCGCCCGGGGGTAGAGCTGGCGGACCAGCGGCGGTGGCAGGTAGTGTTCGACCATCGACAGCGTCAGCCCGTCGAGCGGGTCGTCTGGGTCATGGGTCACGCCGACGGGGGTCGCGATGATCGGCTGGTCGTCGGCGTAGGGCTGGCTCATCACCAGTGCGCTGTCGGCGGCTTCGTAGCCGTTGGCGCTGCCCAGCAGGTCGATCTGGCCACTGTGCAGGGCGGCGATGGCCTGGATACGGTTCGAGAACTGCAGCACCTGCACCGGGATCTTCAACTGCTCGCCGATCAGGCCGGCGAAGTCGGCGCTGACCCCTTCATAGTCGTGCTGGCTCACATTGATGTCGAAGGGCGGGTAGTCCGGCGCCGAGGTGCCCAGGCGCAGCACCTGCTTGTGCTTGAGCCACCGACGTTCGGCGAGGGTCAGCGGGGGTGGCGCACTGCTGCTGACCGAGCGCCCGAGCAGTTGGCGGGCAACCCCCGGCTCCTGTGCCATGGCGCTTATCGCCAGCCACTGCACCAGGCAGGCGAGCAGCAGGGCAGGCAGGCAACGCTTGGTCATGGGCGGCTCAGGTCAGTGCGTTGCGGTTGGCCACATCGATCAACTCAACCAGCGATACCACCCCGAGCTTTTCCATGATGCGGGTCTTGTAGGTGCTGATGGTCTTGGCGCTGAGGATCATCGCCGTAGCGATTTCGCCATTGCTGGCGCCCTTGGCCAACTGGCGCAGCACCTCGAACTCACGGTTGGACAGCTTGTCCAGGCGCTGGAGTTCCGAGCTTGACCGGTCATTGAAGCGTGACGCATCGGGCAGGTAGGAGTAGCCGTTGAGCACGGCCTTGAGGGCGGCGCTCAGGATATCGAGGTCTTCGTCCTTGCGCACGAATGCCGAGGCACCGGACTCGATGCAACGGCGGGCGAACAGCCGGGGTGGGCGGCCGGTCAGTACCAGGATGCGTGGCGGGTTGGTCAACTGGCTGAGCCGCTCCAGCACGCTCAGGCCATCCAGGCGTGGCAGCCCCAGATCGAGGATCACCACGTCAGGCTGCAGCTTGCGCGCCAGTTCGACAGCACTGGCGCCGTCTCGGGCTTCACCGACGATGTTGTAGCCATCGCGCTCCAGCAGGGTGCGGATGGCGAAGAGGATGGTGGTGTGGTCATCAACGATCAAGACTTTGGGCATCGCGCAACTCCTTGTCAGAGAGGTGATCCAGGCCCCGAACCGTTCGGGGCGACGCCTGCCCAGGCTCTGGCAAGGCGGCCAAGATACGTGGAAACGCTCAGCAGGAGTACGTCCAGTATAGAAGTGAGGAAGAAATCAGTTCGATTAGAGGATTTTTCTTACAAGGCGCTCGAAAGTTCTGTAGCCGATTTCCTATCGTCTGGGCCGGTTATCGCTAGCAGAGGCGGTTGAATTGGCAGGCGCGCCCATGGGAACGCGCCGGGCATGGGGCCGGGAGGGACGCCGTCAATGGCCGTCAAGGTCGGTACAGGTGCGCATGCCCGGCGCGGTAGAGCGCCGACTCGCTGAAGGTATCGCTGCCCAATACCCGGCCCACCAGGATCAGTGCGGTGCGTCGAAAGCCCTTGGCCTGCACCCGTTGCACGATGTCGTCCAGGCTGCCCAGCACCCAGTCCTGATCTGGCCAGGTGGCGCGGTGCACCACGGCGATCGGGCAGTCCCTGCCGTAATGCGGGCGCAGTTCCTCGACGATTCTGGCCAGGTGCTTGACCCCCAGGTGAATGGCCAGGGTTGCCTGGTGGCTGGCCAGGCTCCCCAGCGATTCGCCCGGCGGCATCGGCGAGGTGTCGCCGTAGCGCGTCAGGATCACACTCTGGGCGATGTCCGGCAGGGTCAGCTCGCATTCGAGCAGGGCGGCACTGGCAGCCACGGCGGTCACGCCGGGGATGATCTGGAATGGGATACCCAGTTCACGCAGGTGGCGGATCTGTTCGCCGATCGCACCGTACAGCCCAGGGTCGCCGCTGTGTACGCGGGCCACATCCTGGCCGTTGGCGTGGGCCGTGCGCATCAGCTCGATGATCTGCCCCAGGTGCAGTTCGGCGCTGTTGATCACGGTTTCGGCGCGGTGGCCTTCGAGCACGGCGGCGGGCACCAGCGAGCCGGCATAGATGATCACCGGGCAGCTGTGGATCAGGCGCTGGCCCTTGACGGTGATCAGCTCGGGGTCGCCCGGGCCGGCACCGATGAAATAGACGGTCATGATGAATCCTTGGAAAGATTGCGCGGCATTATCCGTCAAACGGCGGGGCCCAGGCCAATGCCAGGGTGGCGGCGCCTTGCACGGTGCGTGGCAGGCGCAGTGCGGCATTGGCGCCGCCGCGTTGCTCGGCCAGGGCCAGCGCGGCGCTTTCGGCCACCCCATGGCAGCCGCTGAGGGCGAACGCCGTGGGCGAACGGTGGCTCAGGCGGCTTTCGAAGGGGGCCAGTTGCGCGGCCGAAAAGAACACCAGCGGCAACCCCAGTTGCCTGGCCAGTTCATGCAGGCCGGGTTCGCCGGCCTTGAGGTCGATGCTGGCCAGCCCGGCGAGGGCAGAGGCGGGCAGGTGATGGGCGAACAGGGTCTGCTGGAGCAGGGCGGCCAGTTCGCGGGCCAGGCAGCCGCGACGACAGCCCAGCCCGGCATACAACTGCATCAGGCTGGCTGGCGACGGTACAGCCAGGCACTGAGCAGGCCCAGGGCCAGCCAGAACGCGGCATTGGTCAACAGCGACGCCACCTTGAACTGCGCCTCCAGTGCTTGCGGCGCCAGGCTCTCGTGCACCTCCGGCTGCGGCGCACCGATCACGTGCGGAACAACCAGCAATGCCACACCCAGCGCCTTGAGCAGCCAGTTGTGCGCAAACACGATCAGGGCCAGGCCGGCAGCGGTGGCAGCCGCGGCGCCCACCCACCACAGTTGACGCTGCGCCAGGTCGGCGGCGGCAGTGCCCGGCAGCTCTGGCGGCAGCCCGAGGGTGGGCGCCAGGCAGAATACCGCGAACCCGGCAAGCCCCCAGGCTGCGCCGGTGGCGGTACGGCCCGGCGCACGCAGGGTGTACAGCGCAGCCAGGATCAGGGCAAAGCCGACCGCCACCACCAGGTTGCCACCGGTGGTCGACAGCACGCGCTGCCAGCCGTCTTCAGGCGACCAGGCCTCGGCATCGTGGTGGTGGCCTTCACCCGCGGCGTCGGCATGCTCATGGGTTTGGGCGGCCGGTGCCGGGTTCTCGTAGGTTTCGGCCTGCAGAATCAGCGGTGCGACCCAGAAGCTTTGCAGCAGGGTCAGCAGCAGGGCGGCGAGCAGGCCGGTAAAGCCTGCGGTGCGGGCAATGCGCTTGATCATCGGGGCAGGTCTCAGTGGCAAGGGAACGCGGCGCTGTGGCGGGTATCGTGGGCAGCGTTGTGCACCGCCTCGATGTGCGAGAAGCCGGCGAAGTAGACCAGGCAAAGGCCCAGCAGCGAGGCACCGATGGCGACGGCCAGGCGCTGGCTGAGGGTAGTGGGGGTGACGAGGGGCTGGCTGGCGGTACTGATGGGCATGGCGCGTTCCTTTTGCTGTTGTCGTGTCGTCGGGGCTATCGGCAACAGGCAAGCGCGGCCAACCCCTGCGCGAGGCTCGCCCAGGGGTTCAACAGCGCCCGCCCACCGCGGGTTTGTCATGACTGTATCGGGCCGGTCTCCGGGCTTGCGAGGGCTGGCAGCATGCTCAGCCTGAGGGCGTCACCTTCCCATGCCGCACAGCTGGCACAGTGGTAAAGACGCTTTCCTCGCTTACCGTTGCGGGGGCAGCACCGGATTTGTCGCTGCTTCTTTGCAGAAGCGGCTGACGCACCGGTTTCCCGTTTCACCTTGTAAAAAGGCACCCGAACGAATGCGGCTAGCAAATCATGCGCGCCGGCATCCGTCAATACAGCGGTTGACCTGCCCCGGACCACTGCGTAGCCTAGCCGCTTCGAGGTTCTGCGGCCCTGGCTGCAGCTAAGACGGGAATACGGTTCAAGCCGTGGCTGCCCCCGCAACTGTAAGCGTTGAACGGCATCGGCCGTGCCACTGCCCCGGGCGGGAAGGCGTCGATGCAGCCGGCAGGCGTGCCGGCACAGCGCGAGCCAGGAGACCTGCCTCGAACAGTTTCCGACTTTCAACCGGGCGGGGTGATCCGGTGGCGAATGCGCTCAGGCAGCAAGGCTCCTGCGGCTCTCGTCCTGCATGCCCGCCATCCTGCCAAGGGCACCCCCATGAAAACACTGGCCAAACTCCCCGTCACCATCGTTACCGGCTTCCTCGGCTCGGGCAAGACCACCCTGCTGCGGCACATGCTCGACAACGCCCAGGGCCGCCGCATCGCGGTGATCGTCAACGAGTTCGGCGAGCTGGGCATCGATGGCGAGATCCTCAAGCAGTGCAGCATCGGCTGCACCGAGGAAGAAGCCAGCGGGCGCGTCTACGAGCTGGCCAACGGCTGCCTGTGCTGCACCGTTCAGGAAGAGTTCTTCCCGGTGATGCGCGAGCTGGTGGCGCGCCGTGGCGACCTGGACCATATCCTCATCGAAACCAGCGGCCTGGCGCTGCCCAAGCCGCTGGTGCAAGCTTTCCAGTGGCCGGAAATCCGCAACGCCTGCACGGTCGATGCGGTGATCACCGTGGTCGACAGCCCGGCCGTGGCCGCCGGCACCTTCGCTGCCTACCCCGACCAGGTGGACGCCCAGCGCAAGCTCGACCCGAACCTGGACCACGAGTCCCCACTGCACGAACTGTTTGCCGACCAACTGGCCAGCGCCGACCTGGTGGTGCTGAACAAGGCTGACCTGATCGCTGCCGACGACCTGGCCAGGGTGCGCGCCGAGGTGGCCGAGGAACTGCCGCCTGCGGTCAAGGTGGTGGAGGCCAGCAGCGGCCGCCTGCCGTTGGACGTATTGCTGGGCCTGGGCGCCGAATCCGAGCAGCACATCGACGCGCGCCGTACCCACCACGATTCGCACCATGACGGCGATGACGACCACGACGATCACGACCATGATGCCTTCGACTCCATCTCCATCGAGTTGCCCCAGGCCGACGAAAGCCTGCTGCTCGATGCCCTGACCCAACTGGTGGTGCAGCACGGCATCCTGCGCGTGAAGGGCTTCGCGGCCATTCCGGGCAAGCCGATGCGTCTGCTGGTGCAGGGCGTGGGTACGCGCTTCGACAAGCACTTCGACCGCGCCTGGCGCAGCGACGAGCCACGTACCACGCGCCTGGTGCTGATCGGCCAGGACCTTGACGCCGTGCAACTCGAAGCCAGCCTGCGCGCCGCACTGGGCGCCTGACCCATGCACCTGCTGCGGACCCAGCCCGGCGGCTTTGTGCCGGACGACAGCATCGCCGACCTCGGCCAGACCCCCGCCGACCTGGTGATTCTCTGCAGCGGTGATTCGCACCTGGCACTGCTGGCCGAAACCGCCCAGCAGTTGCCGGACGACTACCCCAGCCTGCGCCTGGCCAACCCGATGCAGGTGCAGAACCATGCTTCGGTCGACCTGTATGTGGACGAAGTGCTGCGCCATGCCAAGGTCATCCTGGTGTCGCTGCACGGCGGCATCGGTTACTGGCGCTATGGCGTGGAGCAACTGGTGGCGCTGGCGGGGCGGGGCGTGCAACTGATCCTGGTGCCGGGCGACGACCGCCCGGACCCTGAGCTGACCAGCCTGAGCACGGTGCCCGCTGCCCAGGCCGAACGGTTGTGGCACTACCTGCGCCAGGGCGGCAAGGCCAATGCGCTGAACCTGTTCCAGTGCCTGGCCAGCCAATGGCTGGGCCGCGACTACCGCTGGGACGAGCCGCAGCAGTTGCCGCGCACCAGTGTCTATCACCCGCAACACCCCCAGGCGAGCGTGGACAGCTGGCGTGCCCTGTGGCAGCCCGGCCAGCCCGTGACGCCGATCATCTTCTACCGCTCGCACCTGCAGGCCGCCAACACGGGGTTCATCGATGCGTTTTGCGAGCGTCTGCAAGGCGCGGGGCTCAACCCGCTGCCGATTGCCGTGGCCAGCCTCAAGGAGGCAGCCTGCCTGGACCAGGTCGAGCAATGGCTGGACCAGGTCGACGCGGCCCTGATCATCAATACCACAGGCTTTGCCCAGTCCAGCCCGCAGCAGCCGCATTTGCGCCCGTTCCGGCGCGACATCCCGGTGCTGCAGGCCATCTGCGCACAGGACAACCAGCCGGCCTGGGAGGCCAGCGAACAGGGCCTGGGGGCCCGCGACCTGGCCATGCACATTGCCCTGCCGGAACTGGACGGGCGCATCATCAGCCGGCCGATCAGCTTCAAGGACCTGGCCTGGCGCAGCGAACGCAGCCAGTCGGACGTGGTGTGCTACAAGCCGCACCTGGAACGCATGGATTTTGTTGCGGAACTGGCCCGGCGCTGGTGCGAGCTGGCGCGCCTGGACAACCCGCAAAAACGCGTGGCGCTGATTCTGGCCAACTACCCGACCCGCGACGGGCGCATCGGCAACGGTGTGGGGCTGGACACCCCGGCGGCGGCGCTCAACATACTGCGCGCCATGCAGGCCCAGGGCTACCCGGTGGGGCCTTTGCCAGACAGTGGCACGGCGCTGATCCAGGCCCTGCTCGGCGGGGTCAGCAACGACCTCGACACGCTCGACCAGCGCCCTTGTGCCCAGAGCATGGCGCTGGACGATTACCGCGCCGCCTTCGCCCTGTTGCCCCAGGCCAACCAGCAGGCGGTGCGCGAGCGCTGGGGCGAGCCGGAGCAGGACCCGATGTTTCGCAGCGGGCGCATGATGGTCGCCGGCCTGCGCCTTGGCCTGACCTTCGTCGGTATCCAGCCGGCGCGCGGTTATCAGGTCGACCCCAGTGCGGTGTACCACGACCCCGACCTGGTGCCGCCGCATGGCTACCTGGCGTTCTACTTCTGGCTGCGCCACGCCTATGCCGCCGATGCGCTGATCCACGTGGGCAAGCACGGCAACCTGGAGTGGCTGCCGGGCAAGGGCGTCGGCCTGTCGGCCGGGTGCTGGCCGGACGCGTTGCTGGGGCCGCTGCCGAACATCTACCCGTTCATCGTCAACGACCCGGGCGAGGGCGCCCAGGCCAAGCGCCGCACCCAGGCGGTGATCATCGACCACCTGATGCCGCCGTTGACCCGCGCCGAAACCTACGGGCCGTTGCGCGACCTGGAACTGCTGGCCGACGAGTACTACGAGGCGCAACTGCTGGACCCGCGCCGGGCCCGTGAACTGCAGCGCGACATCCTCAACCTGGTGCGCGACAACCACATCGACCGCGAGCTGCAGCTGGAAGGCGCGCTGGACGATGCGGCGGTGTGGCTGCCGCGCCTGGACACCTACCTGTGCGACCTCAAGGAGTCGCAGATTCGCGACGGCCTGCATGTGTTCGGCCAATCGCCGGACGGTCGCCTGCGGATCGACACGCTGCTGGCCCTGCTGCGGGTGGAACGTGGTGATGGGCGCGGCCCCAATGCCAGCCTGCTGCGCGCCCTGGCCCGCGGCCTGGGGCTGGGCTTCGACCCGCTGGACTGCGACCTGGGCCTTGCCTGGGAAGGACCACGGCCGCCCAGCCTGGCACAGGTGAGCAGCGAGGCCTGGCGGACCAACGGCGACACCCGCGAGCGGCTTGAACTGTATGCCGCCCGCCTGATCGAGCAGACCCTCGACGGGGCGCCGGCCAGCCACCAGCACAGCGCCGACGTCGAGGCCGTGCTGCAGGCGCTGCGGGCCCAGGTGGCGCCGCAGCTGGATGCCTGCGGCCCGGCCGAAATGCAGGGCCTGCTGGCGGCGCTGGACGGGCGTTTCGTGCCGGCGGGGCCGAGCGGGGCGCCCAGCCGCGGGCGCCTGGACGTGCTGCCCACCGGCCGCAACTTCTACACCGTGGATGTGCGCAACCTGCCCACCGCCACGGCATGGCGCATCGGTTTCGCCTCGGCCAACCTGATTCTGGAACGCCACCTGCAGGACCACGGCGACCACCTGCGCCAGCTCGGCCTGTCGGTATGGGGCACGGCCACCATGCGCACCGGCGGCGACGACATCGCCCAGGCCATGGCCCTGCTCGGCGTACGCCCGGTATGGGCCAGCGGCAGCCAGCGGGTGGACGACTTCGAGATCCTGCCGGTGAGCCTGCTGGATCGCCCACGGGTAGACGTGACCCTGCGCGTTTCGGGGTTCTTCCGCGATGCGTTCGGCAACCTGATCAAGCTGTTCGACGCGGCGGTGCAGGCCGTGGCGGCACTGGATGAGCCGGATGACCTCAACCCCCTGGCGGCCAAGGTGCGCAGCGAGCGTGCCGAACTGCTGGCCGCTGGCCTGAGCCCCGAGCAGGCCGAGCGCCAGGCGGGCTGGCGGGTGTTCGGCTCCAAGCCCGGTGCCTACGGCGCCGGGGTGCAGAACGCCATTGACGGCCGTCTGTGGCACAGCCGTGAAGACCTTGCCGAGGTCTACCTCAACCATGGCGCGTATGCCTATGGCGCCTCGGACGACGGCACCGCCGCGCGCGAACCCTTTGCCCGGCGCCTGAGCCAGGTGCAGGCGGTGCTGCAGAACCAGGACAACCATGAGCACGACCTGCTCGATTCCAATGACTACTACCAGTTCCAGGGCGGCATGCTCGCGGCGGCAGAAAGCCTGGCCGGCGCCGGCGTTGCCAGTTACCACGGCGATCACAGCCAGCCGGATCGCCCGCGCATTCGCACCCTCAAGGAAGAACTGAACCGGGTGATCCGTGCGCGCGCGCTCAACCCCAAGTGGATCGACGGGGTCAAGCGCCATGGCTACAAGGGCGCGTTCGAGATGGCTGCGACGGTCGACAACCTGTTCGCCTTCGATGCCACCACGCACCTGATCGACGATCATCATTACCAGTCGCTGGCCGAGGCCTATGTGCTCGATGCCGCGACCCGCGAGTTTATCCGCCAGCACAACCCCGAGGCCCTGCGCGACATCACCGAACGTTTGCTGGAGGCCCAGCAGCGCGGGCTGTGGCAGGCTCCGGGCGAGTATCGACAGGCCCTGGAAGAGCAACTGCTGGACGCAGAGGAATAAGCCAGACATGAGCGAACCCGTACATTTTCCGCTGGCCGCCGTGGTCGGCGCCCACGACCTGAAGCTGGCGCTGTGCCTGACGGCCATCGACCCCAGGATCGGCGGCGTGCTGATCGAAGGCCCGCGCGGCATGGCCAAGAGCACCCTGGCCCGGGGCCTGGCCGACCTGCTGGGCGAGGGGCCCTTCGTGACCTTGCCGCTGGGCGCCACCGAGGAGCGCCTGGTCGGCACCCTGGACCTGGATGCTGCGCTGGGGCAGGGCCGCGCCCAGTTCTCGCCGGGTGTGCTGGCCAAGGCTGATGGCGGCGTGCTGTACGTCGACGAGGTCAACCTGCTGCCCGATCACCTGGTCGACCTGCTGCTGGATGTGGCTGCCAGCGGCACCAACCGGGTAGAGCGCGATGGCATTTCCCATCGGCACAGTGCGCGCTTCGTGCTGATCGGCACCATGAACCCGGAGGAGGGCGAACTGCGTCCGCAGTTGCTCGACCGTTTCGGCCTGAATGTGGCCCTGCAGGGCCAGCCGCTGCCCGAGGCGCGAGGCCAGATCATCCGCCGCCGGCTGGACTTCGACAGCGACCCGCAGGCGTTCTGCGCGCAGTGGGCCGATGCCCAGGCCGAGCTGCGCCAGCGCTGCCAGCAGGCACGCGAGCGCCTGGAACAGATTGCCCTGGATGACCAGGCCCTGACGCAGATCACCCAGCGCTGCTTCGAGGCCGGGGTCGACGGCCTGCGCGCCGACCTGGTCTGGTTGCGTGCCGCCCGTGCCCATGCGGCCTGGCGCAGTGCACCGGGCATCGAGGCCGAGGATATCGAGGCGGTGGCAGAGTTTGCCTTGCGCCATCGGCGCCATGACCGGCCCGCCGAGCAACCGCCTCGCCCCGACGCTCAGCCCCAAGGGCAATCGAGCCCGTCGAGCGAGCCCCAGGGCAGTGGCCAGTGGGGTGAGCTGCCAGGCCAGCCGGTGGCTGTGGGCGCTCGGCGCGAGGTACCGCGCTGGCCAAAAAAGCCTTGAGCATCCGCCCGCGCTCGCACCCGGCGGCGGATGCCAGGCCCCGTGCAGGCAAGCTCGACCGGGGCCCGCGCGGGCGTGCCCGGGCAGCCGGGCAGGGCAGCGTGGCCTGGCCTGCCACCCTGCTCAAGGGCCGCCCGCGCCAGCGCGACGAGCTGTGCTGGGCGCAGCGCACCGCCGCGCCGACGCAGCTCTGGCTGGTGATTGTGGATGCGTCGGCGTCTACCCGGCGTTACCAGGCACTGAGCAAGGCCAAGGGTTTGCTGGCCGAACTGTTCGACCAGGCGTACCGGGCCCGCGCCAGGCTCGCCCTGCTCACGGCCAGCGGCCGCGAACCGCGCTGGCAGCGCCACGGCCTGAAGGCCTCTGCCGCGCTGCAGCCCTGGCTGGCGGAGCTCGGCGCCGGCGGAGGCACGCCACTGCTCGAGGCACTGCAGCAGGCCCGGCAATGGCTGACCCAACGCCAGCGGCGCTACCCCAATGAGGTGCAGCACTGCCTGATCCTAACCGATGGCCGGCTCAAGGCCTGGCCGGCGCTGGAGGCACTGCCGTGCAGCAGCCTGCTGGTGGACATGGAAAGCGCACCGGTTCGCCTGGGCCGCGCCAGGCAAATGGCGCTGGAACTGGGTGCGCAATACCAACACCTGGAACAGTTCAACTTGCGTTGAAACAAGTACTTGGGCCGTAAACTGCGGCCAACTGCCGCAGCCGCCGGCGCACACTTCACAAACAAAAAAAGTGCACCCGGTGGGTGCACTTTTGCATGAACGGGGCAGGCCGGAAAGTTACTTCGGCATGCTCCACGGCTGCAAGTCATAACCTTTCTGGCTCAACTCGGCGCGCACTTCCTCGATCAGGTGTGCCAATTGCTGCGGGTCGGAATAGGTGCTGCTTGGAACTTGCTTGCTGCCGATACGGGTGCTGGTCCGGTCGATTACCGCCAGGCTGAGTTCGCCAGTGCCGTTAGGCACATCCCAGGCGACGCACTGGAAGGGTTCGAAGGCGTGGTCGGCAATCAGCAGTGCTTCGTTGACACGGAGCGGGGCGTTCATGGGTTCGGTCTCTCTGTGGTCCCAAACATTGAAAAAGTTGCGGCAAGGTGTGTTCCCTGCGGCAGGTTACTTGTACTGATGCACGCAGTAGTGGGTCAGGTCACACTGCAAGTAATGTTTTTTTAATCGGTGCTGACAATCTGCATTCATTGGCAACATCTGGGACGTTGAATTAACAGGAAAATTCTACCGAGTCGAAAGCAAGGCCGTATTTGCAGACGGACGGTAGTGGGCATTCTGACGTTGGTTGCTACTGTTACAGACGGGCCATACAACATGCTGTTTCTACTAACATTTCCAATAATTGGCGCCAAGGAAAGGTCATGCTGGAACCGGTACCGAACCGCCGCTTGCTGATCGTTGACCCTTGTGACGATTGCCACCGCTTGTTGCCAGGCCTGCGCAGCGTAGGTTGGGACGTGCGCACCTGCACCCTTGCCACTGCCCTGGAGCACCCTTGCGATGTGGGGCTGCTGCGCCTGCACGCCAGCCACCTGCAGCACCCCGATGCGGTCAAGGACCTGATCAGCCGCAGCGGTACCGAGTGGATCGCGGTGCTCAGCGCCGAGGAGCTGCGCGCGCAGAACGTGGGTGATTTTGTGTGCGAGTGGTTTTTTGACTTCCATACGTTGCCATTCGATGTCTCCCGCGTGCAGGTGACCCTGGGTCGCGCTTTCGGCATGGCACGCCTGCGCGGCAAGGGCAACCTGCATGTGGATGAGCCCGAGCACGAACTGCTGGGTGACAGCCGCCCGATCCGCGAACTGCGCAAGTTGCTGAGCAAGCTGGCGCCCACCGAGTCACCGGTGCTGATTCGAGGCGAGAGTGGTACCGGCAAGGAACTGGTGGCGCGCACCCTGCACCGGCAGTCGCAACGCCACGACAAACCGTTCGTGGCGATCAACTGCGGGGCGATTCCCGAACACCTGATCCAGTCCGAGCTGTTCGGCCACGAAAAGGGCGCCTTCACCGGCGCGCACCAGCGCAAGGTCGGGCGCATCGAGGCTGCCAACGGCGGCACGCTGTTTCTCGACGAGATCGGCGACCTGCCGCTGGAACTGCAGGCCAACCTGCTGCGCTTTCTGCAGGAAAAGCATATCGAACGGGTGGGCGGCAGCCAGCCGATTGCGGTGGACGTGCGCGTGCTGGCTGCGACCCATGTCGACCTGGAGAGCGCGATCACCAGCGGGCGTTTTCGCGAAGACCTGTATTACCGGCTCAACGTGCTGCAGGTGGTGACGGCACCGCTGCGTGACCGGCATGGCGACCTGTCGATGCTGGCCAGCCACTTTTCGCGTTTCTACAGCCAGGAAACCGGCCGGCGCCCGCGCACCTTCAGCGAAGACGCGCTGATGGCGATGGGCAAGCATGATTGGCCGGGCAATGTGCGCGAACTGGCCAACCGCGTGCGTCGCGGCCTGGTGCTGGCCGAAGGGCGGCAGATCGAGGCCCAGGACCTCGGGTTGCAGGGCGCGCAGGTCGAGATGACGCCGATGGGTACCCTGGAAGACTACAAGCACCGCGCCGAGCGCCAGGCGCTGTGTGACGTGCTCAATCGTCACAGTGACAACCTCAGCATTGCGGCCAAGGTGCTTGGGGTGTCGCGGCCTACGTTCTACCGGTTGCTGCACAAGCATCAGATTCGCTGAAGATCCCACGCTACGTCCATTCGCCAGCAAGGCTGGCTCCTACCCGAAGGTAGGAGCCAGCCTTGCTGGCGAATGGCGTCGGCGCAGATCAGAAGTAGTAAGGGAATTTGAGGCTGAAGGTGAAGTCCGGCGCATCGTCGGTCAGTCCGATCGACAGGTTGGGCACTATGGTCAGGTTGTCGGTGGCGGCCAGGGTCATGCCCACGTTGAAATAGGCGGCGTTGGCATCACTGCTGGGTACCGAGGTCCAGCTGTCGCCGGTTTCGGCCGACTTGATCTTGGATTTGCGCGCGATCAGGTCGGACACCGAGAACGACATGCTCATCTTCTCGTTCAGCGCAAAGGCGATACCGGCGCCGATCTGGAAGCTGTCGCCCAGCTTGACCTTGCCCGGCACCTTGACCCCGGACGTGGAGCTGACGTCACTGAACGACTCTTCCAGGGTATGGGTATAGGACAGGCTGCCGAACAGTACTGCCGGGTCGAACGTCTTGACCAGCGAGATGCCCGGGCTGATGGACCATACGCCGTTGCCGGTGGGCAGGTCTTCGGGGTAGGCGAGGCTGTCGTTGTTCGGGTCCTGGATCAGCTTGATGCCGAACGGGTCCTTGCCGGTGGGTGCCTTGACCCGCAGGGTGAGCACCGCATCGGGGCTGTTTTCCGATTCGTCGAGGAACTTGTAGGCCACGCCGAAGTTGACATCCCCCAGGGTCGGGTCGCGGGTGACGGTCTGTTCGGTCACGCCCTGGGCGTTGTTGCCGGCGCCCCCGGACTGGTAGGTGGACTCGCGGTAGACGATGGGGGCGTTGATATCGAACTGCCAACGCTGGTCGAGGTTGTAGCGGGCAGTCAGGTCCAGGGTCCAGTTGTCGGCCTTGATGCGGTCCAGGTTGATGTTGCCCAGGAAAATCGAGTCCAGCGCGAGGAAACCGTTGAGGATCAGTTGGCGGGTGTCGTAGCGGGCGTAGGTGATGCCGGTCTCGACGCTGAACTTGCCGCCACCGAAGAAGCCGCTGGCCTCGTCGTACAGGTTGGACACGCTCTGCGCAGGTTCCGAATCGCCCTTGAGCGCTTCGCCGTAGGAACTGCCGGTGCCGGGGGCCGCCCCGGATGCAGTAGCCACCTGGCCTGACCGGGTGGAGGCCGCTGGCGAGCGGGTCAGGCGCTGAGGGGGTGCCGGGGGTTGCTCTTCAACCTGGCGGACCCGCTGCTCGAGCACCATCAGTGCCTGCTGCTGGGATTCATAACGTTGCTTGAGTGCCTGCAACTCCTGTTTCAGGGCCTCAACTTGCGGGTCTGGCGCCGCTTGCAGCAGCGCTGAAGACGCCAGCGTGCTCACACAGACCACTGCCTTCAACGAAAACGATCGATGCATGGGTTAGCCGTCCCTTCCAACTGCGGTGAATTGAGACAGAGCGTAGATCAATATCCGGAAATACGAAGGCCTTTGAGTTGATCCAGGTTGCAGTTCAAGGCCCCGGCAGTAGGCAGGTTGTTGCGCAGTACCACATTGAGCTGGGTGATGTTGTTGACGGCGTTGTTGCCGCCCAGGAGCGTGGTGGCCTGCAGCAGCCCGCCCTGGGCCAGGCGCTGCACCGTATTGCCCTGGTTGTTGTTGGCCTGGATACCCAGCTGGATGCCCTTGCCGGTGGAGGAAACGCTCAGCGTGCCGGCGCCATTGCTGCCGGTGATGGTCTGCCCGCTACCCAGCAACTGACCCTGTGGCTTGCCCGCCGCCGGGGCGCTGTTGGCTTCCTTCACGTTGATCGAGACATTGTTGTAGGCCGTGTTGTAGTCGCCCGCTGCGCGTACCGACTGGGTAACGCCCTGGGTCGTGCCAAGGCCGGCCCCGCCGGTGACGGTACCGTTGCCCTGGGTTACCGGGGCGCCGTTGCCGTCGCGCGTGTCGAGCGAGACATAGAACTGCGGCTTGAACGAGGACTGCTGCACTTGCATGCTGGCGGTGGCGCCGATGCTGTCGCCGCGGGCGTTCTGCCAGGTGCTGCTCATCACCACGCCAAAGCTGATGATGCGCCCTGGCATCACATAGCGTCCGCGCAGTTCGGACAGTTCCTGGTCCTTGATCTCGATGGGCTTGAACTGCGCATGGGCAGGCAAGCTGGCGGCCAGGCAGGCGGCAACCAGCCAGGTTGAAGTCTTCATCGGGTGCTCCCCGGAGCTTCATGCCCCTTCTGATTAGAAGAAATCACTTTGTATGAAACCAAAATCCATCAACTGCGCATCGTCTACCGGGCTGAACCCGTTGATCTTGTTTTTTGCAGTCAAGGGTTGTGGCGGGTCGAGCAATGCGTTGGCCTTGTCATAGCCAGGGCCGATGACGGCAAAGATGATGCCGTTCCAGCCTTTGACGAAATCATCGAACTTGTAGCGTTTGTGGCCCAGAACCGGGTCACCGATGTACACCCAGTCCTTTTCGGTGCGTTGCAGCACCACGAAGTGCTTGTAGCCGCGAATGTCCATCAGCACCACCACCGGAATGGTGACGCTTTGCAGGCTCTCGGGCGGGATCCGATAGCCCCGGGCACGCATGCCGATGCTTTCCACGTATTTCTTCATGTCCAGCATGGAGAAGCCCTGGGTCTTGACCACTTGCTGGTCGGCGTGGGCGAGCATGCCGTCGATGATGTGTTCTTCGTCGACGTCCAGCCAGTAGGCCTGCTTGAGGACGGTGGCCAGGGCGGCGGCGCCGCAACTGAAATCGGTTTTCTGTTGTACAAGGTCGGCGAAGCGTCGTTCGCGAATGCTCTGGATGGGCTTGTAAATGACATTGCCGCCCGGCAGGGCAGCGATGGGCATCTGTGCGGCCTCGGCCAGGCTGGCCAGAAACAGCAATGCGGCAAGCAGGGCAATGCGCATGGTCTTCGCACCGTGTAGATGGCAGGAAAGGGGCCCCTGGGGGCCCCGTCCTTTTTCAGCTTACAGGCAGGCGCGGCAGCCTGCTGCGATGGACAGCGAGTTGCTCTGCTGGTTGCCCGAGCCGGCCGACACGTTGGCGCCCACGTTGCCCGACACGCCATTGAGCGAGTTGCTCATGTTGGCGTTGTTGACCACAGGGTTGGCCCAGCCGGTAGGTTTGAGCACCTGGTAGGTGTAGACACCACCGAGTACGAAGCTGCCTTCTTCGGTGAAGGTAAGCTTGTCTTTCTGTGGTTTGTTGCCGCCACGATCATCCCAGCCACCGTTGTGCCCGGGTTTGTCGTCTTTGCGTTCCACGTAGCCGTGGCCTTCGCCTTCGTACTGGCCATAGGCGGCAAAGGCGCCACCGAGGGTTTCCTTGGTGTAGGTACGGTCGGCCTTGTTGTTGACGCTCAGGCCGGAGGTGGACTGGTTGGCGGCTGCGCTGGCCACGGCCACACGGCCGCCGGACACGGCGATTGCCAGGTTGTTTTTCTGTTGGTTGAAGTCGCCGGCGGTCACGTTGACACCGATGTTGCCGGAGCTGTTGTTCGCCGAATTGGTGAGATTGGCGTTGTTCTGGGTAGAGAAGTTGTTGACGATGTTGCTGGTGTTGGTCTGGGTGGCGCTGGAAACAGCAACCGCACTGCCGAAGATGAAGCGTTCGTCGGCGGTGGCGATGGCGGCAACGTTGTCTTGCTGGTTGCCGTCACCGGCTGCCACGTTGGCGCCCAGGTTGCCTTGAGAGCCGTTTGCCGAGTTGTCCATGGTGCCGTTGTTGCGGGTGTTCTCGTTGAGCACACCGTTACCACCGTTGCCCTGGGTATCGATCACGGTGGCGCCAGCGCCGGCGTTTACCAGCAGGGCGAGCAGCGCGCTGGAATTGTTGTTGCCGCCGTTATTGCCGCCATTGTGTCCGCCGTTGTGACCACCGTTGTTTCCGCCCGCTTGTGCAGCAACTGCCATGACCGCTGCGAGTGCGAATACCAGAGGCTTGAGTGCCATTGTGGGTTTCATGGTGTTTCTCCGCATTGTTTTTAGTTGTTAAGTGTTGTGTTGTGCTGCGTTGTGAACTGCTCGGGTCAATCTGCAACCCGTACGCTCAGGGTGTTGGCCATTCGGTTCCCGACCCCGGCGCTCTGGTTCAACTGGATCACCCCACGGCTGCCGGTGAAGGCCTGATCGCTGGTAGCGACCTGGCGACTGCCGGGGGTTTGACCTGTCGAGCCTGAGCCGTTTGACAGCGCCACGTTCTGCTGGTCGAGGACGCTGTCGTCGATGCTCTGCGCGGTGGCACTGATGCTTACCCGCACGGCATTGACTTGTTGTGTGTTGGCACCGGCCGACTGGTTGATCCCAATCATCCCGTTACCGTTGGTGAAGGCGTCGCCACCGATGCTGGCGCGGGCATTGATCGCGCTGCTGGCAGGGGTGTCGATGCGCTGGCGCACCTGGGTGGTGGCGGTGGCATCGGGGTTGATGGCAATGGCGCGGCTGTTGTTCTGTTGCTGCTGGTCGCCAGCCGCCTGGTTGATGGTCACGTTGCCCTTGTAGCCCTGGCCGCTGGCGTTGATGGTGGCGTTGTCATTGACCGGTTGGGCCGCCAGGGCCGACGCGCTGCAGGCCAGCGCCAGAAACAGCAGTGAGTGGTTCATCTCAACGGCCCCCGGTCAGGATCTGCAGCGGCGCAAGGCCACGCTGCACGTTCTGGTTGACCGAATTGGAGATGCTGTTGGCGCCCCCTGCGCCAGGGCCGGAGCCGCCACGCAGGCCCGGCAGGCTGGTGGGCACCGCCCCCATGCCGCGGATGTTGCCGGACGCGTCGGGCATCAACACCCGGTTTACACTTGCACCGCTGGCCACACCGGCAAAGTCGCCATCGCTGAGCTCGTTGGTCTGGCTCAGGATGCGTGGCGACTGATTGGCATTGACGGTCATGGGGCGGGGGTCGGGGGTGCCGGTCGGGCGAACGGCCGAACGGGGCTGAACCTGGCGCTGGATGATGATGGTGCCGTCGCCGGCGGCCAGTATCGGCAGGCTCAGGGTGCTGGCGCCCAGCGCACAGCCCATGACGAAAAGACTCAGCAGCTTGTTGGTGTGATTCCCCACGGCAGCGATTCCTTCTTCGGTGCGCTGGCCCTATCAGCGTTGCGAGAAGGAGAGCAGAAGCTGTGCCGCTTTTGCTTTGTGCCAGCGAATCAAGGGCATAGCGCACGGGGCAGGGGCTGGTCGGAAAACCTGTATCACCGGTGATACAACCGCTGGTCCTTTTTACAGGCCTTGCAGCAGCGCAGATGCCCGGCATGCTCCGAGGGTGGGTGTATCACCGGCTTAACACGTCACCGCGTGTTGGTCGCAAGTGCTCTGGATCGGCGGTTGAGGTGGCCAGGTGTGTAACGCCGGGTTAACACTCGGTGGCGCAGGCCGGGGGCTTTCCTTCCAGCAGCGCCTGTACGGCCGCCAGTACCGTCGATTGGCGGTATGCCCAGTCGCCCTCGATGACCTGCATGGGTTGGCCATGCCGTTGCAGCCATTGGCGGCTGGCCTCGAAGAACGCCTGGCGCTCCTCCAGCCGTGGCTGACAGCGCTGGCCGTCGCCGACCCAGGGCACGCCTGCGGGGCTGAGCAACAGGTGCAGGTCGTAGCGCCGTGCCAGCAGCGCCTGTTCCAGCCACGCCGGGCAGTCGTTGAACAGTACGCGGCTCCACAGCATGTTGCTCAGCAGGTGCGTATCGAGTATCAGCAGCTCGGGCTGGCGCCCGCGGGCCGCATCCTCCCACACCAGCTGCCCGCGGGCGATGGGGTCGATGTCGGCGTAGCAGGTGTCGCGTCGCTGCTCGTCGATGAAGTGGCGTACGTACTCGCCCACCAGTTCGCCACCGAAATGCGCCTGGATTTCGCCGCCCAGCCAGCTCTTGCCACTGGATTCCGGGCCCGCCAGTACCAGGACCTTCATGGGCTGGCCAATGCCGGGTCACGTCGCCAGCTACGCCAGCCCTGCAGGGCGATCAGGGTGAACAGCGCATACAGCGCGGCGGTGATGTACATGCCTTTGTAGAGGAACAGGCCGACGAAGATTACGTCCAGCACGATCCACAACGGCCAGCATTGCACGCGCTTTTGCGCCATCCAGAACTGCGCCACCAGGCTGAAGGCGGTGAGGGTGGCGTCCAGCCAGGGCTCTGCAGCATCGGTCCAGGTGGCCATGGCCGCACCGAGGGCCAGGCTGGCCAGCAGGCCCACGCCCAGGCCCGACAGCAGCGGCGCGGTACCCAGGTAGGTCACCTGCCGGATCGGGCGATCCTCGCCGGGGCGTGTCCACTGCCACCACCCATAGAGCTGGAACACGGCAAACGCCAGTTGCAGCAGCATGTTCGAATACAGCTTGAAGTCGAAGAAGATCCAGCTGTAGAGCAGCACCACCAGCAGGCCGATGGGCCAGCACCAGGGGTTCTGGCGGGTCGTGAGCCATACAGCGATGACGCCCAGCACGGCAGCGTACAGTTCCAGGCCGGACATCGGCGTTCCTTGAAGGGGGGCAGGGCGGCGATTGTACCTTGTGGCACGTCAGGTGCCAGCCTTGGGTGAGCACTTCGCCGCCAAGGCCGGCTCCTGCTGAGGCAATGTCGAGCCTTGCAGAAGCCGGCCGCCGGCGAGGTGCAGGCTGCGGTCAGACCCGGAACTGCCTCAGCAACTGCCCCAGCTGTTCGCTCAACTGGTTCAATGCGGCCCCGGCACTGCTCGACTGGTGCGCCGCCACGGCCGTCTGACGCGACAGCTCGGCCGTCTGGGTGACGTTGTGGTTGATCTCTTCCACCACATGCGACTGCTGCAGCGTGGCACTGGCAATCGAGGCATTCAGCGCGCTGAGGTTGTGCAGTGCCTGGCTGATGGCATCCAGGCTGGCACCGGCCTCGCTGGCCTGTTCGACCGTCTCGCGCGAGGCCAGGCTGCTGGCATCGATCGCCTTGACCGCAGCCTCGGACTGGCCCTGAAGGTGCTCGATCATCTGCTGGATCTCGGCCGTCGACTGCTGGGTGCGTTGCGCCAGCAGGCGCACTTCGTCGGCCACCACGGCGAACCCGCGACCCTGTTCACCCGCCCGCGCGGCCTCGATGGCGGCGTTGAGTGCCAGCAGGTTGGTCTGCTCGGCAATCGAACGGATCACCTCCAGCACGCTGCCGATACGCGTGCTCTGGCCCGCCAGGGCCTGGATCACCTGCACCGCCTGGTCGATGGTGCCCGACAGCTCGTCGATTTTCAGCAGGCTGCCATGAATGCTTTGCCGGCCCTGTTCGGCCCGCTGCTGGGCGTCCTGCATCTCGCTGGAGGCGTGCTCGGCGTTCCTGGCCACGTCCTGCACCGCATAACTGACCTCGTTGATTGCGGTGGCCACCTGTTCCATCTGCTGCGACTGCTGTTCGCTGCGCTGGTGCGCCTGGCCGGCGTTGCTGCCTACGTCCCCGGCCGAATGGCCCAGGGCCTGGGCAGCGCCCTGCAACTGGGTCACCACCTGCTGCAACTTGGCGGTGAAGGTGTTGAAGTGCAGGCCCAGCTGGGTGACTTCATCCTGCCCATGGGTGTCGAGGCGACGGGTCAGGTCGCTTTCGCCGCTGGCGATGTTGCCCATGGCATCCACGGCTTCCTGCAAGGGGCGGGTGATACTGCGGGCGATCAGCATGACCACCAGTGCCATTATCAGCGCGATGACCACCCCCAGCAGCGATGCGTCGCGAAGCTGGCGCACGAACTCGGCGTGCATGTCGTCGATGTACACGCCAGAGCCGATCACCCAGCCCCAGGGTTTGAACAGCTGGATGTACGAGGTTTTTTCCACCGGCTCGCTGGCACCGGGCTTGGGCCAGCGGTAGTCGATGCTGCCGGCGCCCTGGGCCTTGGCCAACGCGACCATTTCGTTGAACAGCGCATAGCCGTCCGGGTCGCGAATGCCGGAGAGGTCCTGGCCTTCGAGCTTGAGGTTCATGGGGTGCATGATCATCTTCGGGCCCAGGTCGTTGATCCAGAAGTAGTCGTCCTGGTCATAACGCAACCCGCGCACCGCACTCAGCGCCTGTTGCTGGGCGGCCTCGCGGGTAAGGGTACCGCTGGCTTCCAGCCCCTGGTAATAGGCCAGTACGCCGGCTGCGGTTTCGACCACGTGCCGGGTCTTTTCGGCCTTTGCCTGGTACAGGTCACCGTGGATCTGACGCAGCATCAGCAGCCCCAGGGTCACCAGCATCAGCACCGCCACCACCAGGATGAGCCACAGCCGACGGCTGATCGACATACTGCGTAAAGTCTTCATGAAGGTCACCCTATGTTCTTGTTATTGTCCGCATCCAACCACGCTTTACCGAAACAACCTACTCGACCAAGGGCTAAGTGATTGATTAGTAGAGCGCTGTCGCGTCGAGCGGCAGCGTTTGCACGAGCGCTCTGTTAGGATTTCGGCCTTCACGGGGCAGTTCTGAAGGCCGGGGTAGCATTTCCTTCGGTTTTGCGACGGAGTGTCGCCGTAATATGCCCGGTTTCGGGCAATCAAATAACGAATGATGAGACCTGCCAGCGGCAATGTCTTACGGGGGAATGATGGATTTTTGGACCGCCATGCAGGCTGTGATTCTCGGCATCGTCGAGGGTCTGACGGAATTTTTGCCCATTTCGAGTACCGGTCACCAGATCGTGGTCGCCGACCTGATCGACTTTGGCGGCGAACGCGCGATGGCGTTCAACATCATCATCCAGCTGGGCGCGATCCTGGCGGTGGTGTGGGAATTTCGCCGCAAGATCCTGGACGTGGTGGTGGGCCTGCCCCGCCAGGCCCGGGCCCAGCGCTTTACCCTCAACCTGCTGATCGCCTTCATGCCCGCCGTGGTGCTGGGCGTGCTGTTCGCCGACCTGATCCATGAGTACCTGTTCAACCCGATCACGGTGGCGGTGGCCCTGGTGGTGGGCGGGGTGATCATGCTGTGGGCCGAGCGCCGCCAGCACGTGGTGCGTGCCGAGGAGGTCGATGACATGCGCTGGACCGATGCGCTGAAGATCGGCTGCGCGCAGTGCCTGGCAATGATTCCGGGGACTTCGCGGTCGGGCTCGACGATCATCGGCGGGCTGTTGTTCGGCCTGTCGCGCAAGGCCGCCACCGAGTTCTCGTTCTTTCTGGCGATGCCGACCATGGTCGGGGCGGCGGTGTTCTCGGGCTACAAGTACCGTGACCTGTTCCAGCCGGATGACTTCCCGGTGTTCGCCATCGGCTTTGTGGTGTCGTTCATCTTCGCGATGATTGCGGTGCGCGGCTTGCTCAAGTTCATCGCCAGCCACAGCTACGCGGTGTTTGCCTGGTACCGTATCGCATTTGGCCTGGTGATCCTGGCGACCTGGCAGTTCGGCTGGGTCGACTGGGCCGTGGCGCACGGCTGAGATGGCCCGCATCGAAACGCGCCCGCCCATGCGCCACCTGCGCCTCAAGTTGCTGGCATTCGTGGCCCTGTGCCTGCTGCCGGTGCTGGGCGCACTGAAGCTGGGTGTGGGCACAGGCAACTGGTTGTGGCTGGCGGCCTATGGGCTGGCGAGCCTTGGCTGTTTCGGGCTGTATGGCTACGACAAGCGTCAGGCGCGCGGCCAGGGGCAGCGTACCCCCGAGAAGGTGCTGCATGCCTGCGAACTGGCCGGTGGCTGGCCAGGGGCGCTGCTGGCGCAGCAGGTGTTCCGGCACAAGACACGCAAGTTGTCGTATCAGCTGGTGTTCTGGGTGATCGTGCTGGGGCATCAGGTGTTCTGGGCCGACTACCTGTTTCTTGCCGGGCGATTGTTCGGGTTCTAGAGCGCTTTCGCCGGCAAGGTCGGCGCCTTCAGGGGCCGGCCTTGCCGGCGAAAGCCATCGGCCTCAGAGCAGCAACCCGACCTGTACGCGCTTGGGCAATCGCCGCACCACCAGTTGGTGCGAGCGGCGCAGCAACTCTTCCAGTTCCCCACGCCCCATCGCATAAGGCTGCGCCACACTGATCCAGTGTGCCCGCGCCAGGTACGGCGCCGGTCGCACCCCGGGGCGGTCCACGTAGCCCAGGAACAGCTCGGTGTCGACCTTGAACGACAAGCCTGCACCCGCCAGGTCCATCACCGCGAACATCTTGTTGCCGGCCACCGAGAACACGCGCACGCCACCCCATTTGTAGTCTTCCTGCACACCGGGCAGGCCCAGGCAGAATGCCGCCACCTGTGCCTCGGTCATTTTTCGCTCAGACATAACGCTCTCCGCATTCCTCGAACGAGGCTACCAGGTGATCGATCCACGCCCTGACCGCCGGCAGCACGCCGCGCCGGTGCGGGTACACCGCCTGCAGGTAACCGCCCGGCAGTGACCAGCCCGGCAGCAGGCGTACCAGTTCGCCGCGCTGCAGTTCGGCCTCGCAGTGCATGATAGGCAGCGTGGTGAAGCCCAGGCCCGCCAGGGTGGCGGCCTTGCGCACCACGAAGTCGTCGATGGCCAGGCGCGCTTCCAGGGTCAGGTCCTGCTTGTGGCCCTGCTCGTCGAGCAGGCGCAGGTGCACCAGGCGGTCGGCCTCGACCGCGCCCAGTACCGGCACCCTGGCCAGGTCGGCAGGGGAGCTGACAGGGTGCCGGGCGGCAAACTCAGGTGCGGCCACCAGCAGCATCTGCGCCTGGCGCAGGCGGCGGGTGACCAGTGCCGGGTCTTCGTCGCCCAGGTCGCGCACACGCAGGGCCACGTCGATGCCCTCGGTGATCAGGTCGACCCGGCGGTTGAGCAGCACCATGTCCAGCTGTACCTGCGGGTACTGTTGCAAAAATGCGCTGATCACGCCGGGCAGGAACTCATGGGCCAGGCCCACCGGGCACGACACCCGCAAGCGCCCGCGCGGTTCGCTGGTCATGCTGGCCACCGCCTCGTCGGCCATCTCGGCCTCCAGCAGCATGGCCTGGCAATGGCGCAGGTAGCGCTCGCCCACGGCGGTGAGCTTGAGTTGCCGGGTGGTGCGCTGCAGCAGACGCGTGCCCAGGCGCTCCTCCAGTTCGGCAATGCGCCGCGACAGCCTGGATTTGGGCACACCGAGCAGACGCCCGGCTGCCGCGAAGCCGCCGGCCTCCACCACGCGGGCGAAATAGAACAGATCGTTGAGGTCTTGCATGCCGGTCATGGGCATTGTCCTGCCAGTGGGACGAAGAAGTGCGAATTTGCGATCTTATCAGCTATTGGCTATCCCGGTAGCATCCTCCCCATCGTGATCGCCAGCCGATCCTCATTCAGGAGAGCCCCATGAAACTGTTGCACATCGATTCCAGCATCCTCGGCGACAACTCCGCTTCTCGCCAGCTCAGCCAGCGCGTGGTCGCCGCCTGGCAAGCGGCAGAACCTTCGGCGCAGGTGGTCTACCGGGACCTGGCCGCCGATGCCATCAGCCATTTCTCGGCCGCGACCCTGGTTGCCGCCGGCACGCCTGACGAACTGCGCGATGCGGCGCAGCAACATGAAGCCAGGCTCAGCAGTGAAACCCTCCAGGAGTTTCTGGCGGCCGATGCGGTGGTGATCGCGGCGCCCATGTACAACTTCACCGTGCCGACCCAGCTCAAGGCCTGGATCGACCGCATTGCCGTCGCCGGCCAGACCTTCCGCTACACCGAAGCCGGGCCTGAAGGCCTGTGCGGCAACAAGAAGGTGATCGTGGTGTCGACCTCCGGCGGCCTGCACGTCGGCCAGCCGACCGGTGTGGCCCACGAGGAATTCCTCAAGGTGTTCCTGGGCTTTATCGGCATCACCGACGTCGAGTTCGTTCGCGCCCATGGCCTGGCCTACGGCGACGAGCACCGCAGCAATGCCATGCAGGCCGCCCAGGCGCAGATCGACAGCGAGCTGTTCGCGGCTGCCTGAGCCCCTGTCGAAAAGCCGACTTGCGGTCACCCCGCAAGTCGGCTTTTTCATGCACCTTTCATCCAGCCCGGCCTGGCCCGCTCTATGCTTGCCAGTACCGGTCACAGGTGCGGGCCGGGCAGGGTGAGCAACGATGCGGTGGGTTCGAACATTTTTGATGCTGGTGCTGTGGAGCTGCTGCCTGCTGGTGCAGGCCGAGCCCGCGCAGCACTGGAGTGTCGGCCTGCATCGCATGGCTGTGACCGACCCGGTGGACGGCCAGCCGATGCAGGCCCTGGCGTTCTACCCATCCAGCGACATCGCCCGGTGGCATCAGGTCGACGGCTATCGGGTCCACGTGGCCGAAGAAGGCGCGGTGGTAATGGGCCGCTTCCCGTTGCTGATGCTGTCCCATGGCAATACCGGCACGCCACTGGCGCTGCATGACCTGGCCAGCGCCCTGGCACGCCGGGGCTTCGTGGTGGTGGCGGTGGTGCACCCGGGAGACAACGCCCGCGATCACAGCCGGCTTGGCACCCTGAGCAACCTCTATGGCCGGCCCCTGCAGATCAGTGCCGCCTTGACCGCGACCCTTGCCGATCCGTTGCTTGCACCTTACGTCAGCGACAGGCAGGTGGGCATGATCGGTTACTCGGCCGGTGGCGAGACGGCGTTGATCCTGTCCGGTGCCCGACCAGACCTGCAACGCCTGCGCCGCTACTGCCAGCAGAACCCGCTGGACGCCGATGCCTGCAAGGCCCACGGGGTGCTGGTGGCAGACCGTGACGACCTGTTGCCCCACGCCGACCCCAGGGTGCGTTCATTGCTGCTGATGGCGCCGTTGAGCCTGATGTTCGGACGCCACGCGCTGGCCGATGTGAAGGTGCCCGCGCTGATCTACAGCGGCGACCGCGACCAGTTGCTGGCCATCGACAAGAATGCCCAGGCACTGGCGCACAAACTGCCGATCACCCCCAACTACCGCCTGCTGGCGGGTGCCGGGCACTTCGTGTTCATGGCCCCGTGCGACGCATCCCAACTGCAGCATATGGCCACGCTGTGCACCGATGCCGAAGGGGTGGACCGCGCCGGCATACACCTGTCGTTACAGGCCGAAGCCACGCGCTTCTTCACCCGCACCCTGGGGGGCGCCGAGCGTGTCGGCCTGAGTGCGGTCGATCACTGAGCCGTGGCGCGGCGCAACAGCACCAGGGTCAGGCCCACGCCGGCCAGTGACAGCAGCGCGGCCACACAGAAGATCGAGGCGTAGCCCAGGTGCGCAGCGATGGCGCCCATCACCGGGCCGGCAATCGCCAGGGCCAGGTCGAAGAACACCGCGTAGGCCCCCAGCCCGGCGCCGCGGCTGGAACTGGGCACCTGCTTGATCGCCTCGACCCCCAGTGCCGGGTACACCAGTGACAGGCCGAAGCCGCTCAGCCCCGCGCCGACCAACGCCAGCAGCGGTGACGGCGCCAGCCACAACAATGCCAGCCCCAGGGCCTCGACGCCCATGCAGGCAATTGCCACGCGGTAGCCGCCCCACTGGTTGACCGCGTTCACGAACAGCAGCCGCGACAGGATGAAGCACACGCCGAAGGCGCTCAGGCACAGGGCGGCGCCGCTCCAGCCGCGTTCTATATAGAAGAGCGTGACGAAGGTGGTCAGCGTGCCATAGCCGATGGAGGCCAGGGTAAGGCCCACACCGCACGGTGCCACCCGCGCGAAGGCGGCCCAGAACGGCAGGCGCACGCCACGCACCACCGGTACCGAGGGCTTGTTGCGTATCACCAGTAGCGCCGCTGCCGCCAGCGCGGTCAGGCTCAGGCCCAGGGTGGCGAAGTTCAGTTCGCTGGCCACGATCACCCCCAGCGGTGCACCGATGGCGATGGCGCCATAGGAGGCGATACCGTTCCAGGAAATCACCCGGGCGGTGTGTTCGGCGCCCACCTGGCCGATGCCCCAGCTCAGGGTGCCCACGCCAATCAGGCCCTGCGCGATGCCCAGGGCCACCCGTGCAGCCAGCAGCACCGCCAGGCTCATCACTGGCAGGTGCACGGCCAGTGCCGATGCCCAGGTCAGCACGCCGCTCAGCGCGATGCCCAGCAGCCCGTAGATGATCGCGCGCTTGGTCCCCAGGCTGTCGGCCAGGCGTCCGGCCATGGGGCGGCTGAGCAGGGTGGACAGGTATTGCAGGCCGATGGTGATGCCGGCGATGACCGCGCTGAACCCCAGGGTGTCATGCACATGGCTGGGCAGCACCGCGATCGGCAGGCCGATGCAGAGGAAGGCGATGAAGGTGTAGAAGACGATCGACAGTATCTGTCGGGTAACCGACTCGTTACTGAGTGCAGCAGAAGGGGGCGGGGCAGACATGGGGCTCGTTCGCAGGCAAGCGGTTGGAGGCGACCATGATGGCGGGAGCGGGCAGGAAAAGAAAGCAGGCTAACGAACAAGCTGTGGCCAGCAAGGCTGGCCCCTACCCGGGTCGCGAAAACCACGCACCCTGCAGGAGCCGGCCTTGCCGGCGAAGCTTGTGTACGACGCTTAGATCAACACACCCTGGCTGCGCAGGTAGTCGTCATAGGTACCGCTGAAGTCGATCACGCCGCTGGGGCTCAGCTCGATGATGCGGGTTGCCAGCGAGGACACGAACTCGCGGTCGTGGCTGACGAACAGCAGCGTGCCCGGGTAGTTTTCCAGCGCCAGGTTGAGCGCCTCGATCGATTCCATGTCCAGGTGGTTGGTCGGTTCGTCCATCACCAGTACGTTGGGCTTTTGCAGAATCAGCTTGCCGAACAGCATGCGGCCTTGCTCGCCACCGGAGATCACCTTCACCGACTTGAGGATCTCGTCGTTGGAGAACAGCATGCGCCCCAGGGTGCCGCGGATGATCTGCTCGCCCTGCGTCCACTGGCCCATCCAGTCGAACAGGCTCAGGTCCTCTTCGAAATCGTGGGCGTGGTCCTGGGCGTAGTAGCCCACTTCGGCGCTTTCGGTCCATTTCACCTCGCCGGCATCCGGGGTCAGCTCGCCGACCAGGGTGCGCAGCAGGGTGGTCTTGCCGATACCGTTGGGGCCGATGATCGCCACGCGCTCGCCGGCTTCGACGGTGAAGCTGAAGTTCTTGAACAGGGTCTTGCCGTCGAAGCCCTTGGACATCTTCTCGATGGTCACGGCCTGGCGGTGCAGTTTCTTGGTCTGCTCGAAGCGGATGAACGGGCTGACGCGGCTCGATGGCTTGACCTCGGCCAGCTGGATCTTGTCGATCTGCTTGGCGCGCGAGGTGGCCTGCTTGGCCTTGGAGGCGTTGGCCGAGAAGCGGCTGACGAAGGTCTGCAGCTCGGCGATCTGGGCCTTCTTCTTGGCGTTGTCCGACAGCAGTTGCTCGCGCGACTGGGTGGCGGCGGTCATGTACTCGTCGTAGTTGCCCGGGAACAGACGCAGCTCGCCGTAGTCCAGGTCAGCCATGTGGGTGCACACGCTGTTGAGGAAGTGACGGTCGTGGGAAATGATGATCATGGTGCTGTTACGCGCCGTGAGGATGCTTTCCAGCCAGCGGATGGTGTTGATGTCCAGGTGGTTGGTCGGCTCGTCGAGCAGCAGCACTTCAGGGTCGGAGAACAGTGCCTGGGCCAGCAGCACACGCAGTTTCCAGCCTGGGGCGACTTCGGTCATGGGGCCGAAATGCTGTTCGAGGGGAATACCCAGGCCCAGCAGCAGTTCACCGGCGCGGGATTCGGCGGTGTAGCCGTCCATCTCGGCGAATTCGGTTTCCAGCTCGGCGACGGCCATGCCGTCGTCTTCGGTCATTTCCGGCAGCGAGTAGATACGATCGCGCTCGGCCTTGACCCGCCACAGTTCCTCGTGGCCCATGATCACCGTATCGATCACGGTGAATTCTTCGTAGGCGAACTGGTCCTGGCGCAGCTTGCCCAGGCGCACGTTCGGCTCGAGCATCACCTGGCCGGCCGACGGCTCCAGGTCGCCGCCGAGGATTTTCATGAAGGTCGACTTGCCACAGCCGTTGGCGCCGATCAGGCCGTAGCGGTTGCCATTGTTGAACTTGACCGAGACGTTCTCGAACAAGGGCTTGGCGCCAAACTGCATGGTGATGTTAGCGGTGGAGATCAAAGGGCTTACCTATCAATAGCTTACGTCGCTGGCAATGCAGCTGATACCGATTTGATACCAATTTGCAGCTTTTCCAGCTCGCTCCAGTCGGAGCTTGAGTTAATCCAACGCGCATAAGTTGACAGCAGCATCTGAACGCTGTGGCCAAGCTGTTGGGAGATGAATGCGGGGTTGAGGCCGGACATTAAGCATATTGTCGCATAGGTGTGACGGCAGTTGTATGGCGGCCGGTAACGAATTCCTAGGTCCTTCAGCACCGGCCGCCACTGGTGATGCAAGTCCGAGGTCTGCTGAACGAACTCTGCGTTCTTCGACGGCGGGAACACGAACGGTGTTTCGATGACCCGTCCCTTTCCATTCCTGCGGCGCTCGGCGTAGTTCTTTGCGAACTCGAGCGCGCGCAAGGCCCTCTCGTTGAGCAGTACAAACCGGTCTTTGCCGGTCTTAGTGCGCTCTACCACCTCCCCCAATGCGACTGTGCGTCGCACGTGGGCTACCTTCTTATCCATATCAACCGCATCCCACCGCATCGCCAGGCCTTCGGACAGGCGCACCCCGGTGAAAAACACGAACTCAAAAAAAGCCGCATAAATTTGGCTGGGCCAGTGAGCGTGCTGGTACAGCTTCTCAACTATCTGGTTTGCCTCGTCCAGGGTGAAGGGGTCGATTTCCTTTCGTGATCGTTTCGGCAGCTCGACTGCGGCAGCGGGGTTCTTCGTTATCAGCCCCTCCTTGAGCGCCGCGCTGAGGATTGTCGAAAGCCTGATCAGCGCGTTTCGCTTCACACCTGGCGAGTGCCATTCGGTGCTGGTGATGATGCGTCGAATGGTTGTCGTCGAAATCAGGTCCACCTGGGTGAGGGCCAGCGTAGGCATCCAATAGAGGTTGAGCGCGCTTTTGTAGTTCTGGCGGGTGCCGGGTGTGATTTCGCGGCTATCGAGCCAGAGCTGGGCGTACTCCCCGAACGAGGGTTTGCTACCGGCGACGGTCTGCGAACCCGGAAACAGCTCTGCGTACTTGTCCTGGTCAAGCAGCCCAAGCCTGTTGAAGCTGACTACCTGATCGCGAAGCTGGGATGCAGCCTGGATGCCTTTTTGTGTCGGGGGATAGGGGAGCGTTTCACATCGACGGATACCGCCCCATGTGAAACGAATCCGGAGGGAATTGCGGAAGATTTCGACCCCGCGGGGCAAATCCATTGGCTTTCGAGCCATTCGTCGTACCTTCTTTTGCTGTACATGATGCGGCCGTGGATCTTCATCCACACGCCTTCGGGGAAAACCGAGCGCAGGCGCCGGCCTTCGAGGGATCGCTTCGTGCAGCCAAGTAGTTCGGCCATGCGCTGCTCGGTGACTTTGTCGAAGTCGCCGCTCTCGGCCTCTTTGTTCATGGCAATAGATCTCCATGCCCGCGCATGTCGGCAGGCTTCAGGTTTAATGTGGGGGGGAGGGAGAAAAGGGGGATGCTTAGCTGTCTATGGCGTATTGCTATCATTTCTTTATGTTTGGGCTATTCGCGCTATGAGGAAATCAAGAAATGCCTAATGGTGACAAGAGGTACCATGCCTATCAGCTCCTTAGAGAGCTCGACAGACTGACATCTTCAATGATGAATCAAGTCGCATATGGCCGAGTTGGCGGATCTCTTTGGGAGGAGGCCTTGTTGTTGCAACGAAAGGCGTTCAACGAGTGGATGGCGTATGCAGATACTCTGAGCGTCGTTGACATCCAAGAAACCCAGCTGGATGCTATTAAGGTTCGCGGGGTAGAAAGCCAAGAGTGATGTGATCCATCACCGTTATGCCGTATTTCAACCGCTTAATGTCCGTTTTTGATGCATCCACATTGCCACAAGCCCAGCGGTTCGATGGCGTTCTCGGTTACGCTGGCGCCGGTGGCCAGCAGCAGGAGGCAGAGGGCGAGGCGGGTCATGGCTGCACCTTGTGGCGAACCCACACGCAGATTGGGCCATCGTCGTTGTCATGGATGGAAAAGATGAACCAGCCGTCACCCGCCGGTTGCGTAGGGTTCCAGCTGGTGCAATCTGCCGTTCCGTCGTGGTACCAGGCTGCCTGCAGGGTTTCGGGGGCGTCGTACTCGAACTCAACCTGCTTTACGTCCAGGCCGCGATCATAGAACCAGGCATAGGGAATCAACTCCTCTTCCGTGGATGGCCACGCAGGGTGAGTCCAGAAACCGTGCTCATCACGCTCTATGGCTACTGGCTGAATCAGCTGCTTTTCTTCAGGCATGACTTCGTCCTTCTGACATATAACGGTTACACAAAAGTTGTACATATTTATTGATTGTATCGAATCTGTATAGATTTTTAGGCCGATTATCTAGTTGGTACTAAAAAGAGGGAACAGGGAGTGACTTAAGTCGTCCACGTTATTACGCTGCTATTTCCAATTTCGAGCAGGAGGCTTTTATGAGGCAAAGAGGACAGCAATTTTGGGCGTGGGCAGACCCTCAATTGCACACGCGGACACATGACGAGACACTCGATGATGGTAAGTCCATCGATGTGCAGGTGAGGCTGTCCCGTACAGGGGCCACTCAAATGTTTATCGGTGTATATTTCGCTTGCGGAAGAGCCATCGCCGAAGAGGCTTACGATTCGCGCCCGCAAGAATCAATGACACGGGCCTTGGCATGGGGCGTATGTCGAGCTCGACGCATCGCCATTGAGTCCGATTCGGCACCTCAAGCAGTTGCTAAGCAGGCCTGAGTCTCAAGGGACGCGAACCCACCAACTCTGGGCGTAAGCAACGCCTTCGATGATCTCGATTCCTGTGAACGTCGCGCCCAGAGTGGACATACCAGTCATGACTGCTTCATACAAGGGCGGCAGATCAGGCTCGCCCGGGTGAACTTTGAGGATCGACGCCGAGTTCGAAGCCCGACCCAGCGGCGCGAACTCATCCAGGCGTAAATGCACGTCACCGCGGATCGGGTTGAATGCGCGGATCTCTTTCTGGCTACGCGGCACGCCGCGCACGCGCATTGGAACGATGAGGAAGTGCATAGATAGTACTGTTCAAATAAACAGTATTTTGTGCCCGCTTCGCGCGGTCGTCGATGGCGCTTCGTCGGGTGGAGTACAAATGTGCTCTAGACGCCCGACCGCCTCTCGAAGGCGAGCCAGATGTAGTGCCGACCCTTGGCGGTGACCTTGATCTTGTCCGTCTGACGGTTCCAGCTGATCAGGCGCAGCTCCTGGAGGATGCAGGTCAGAGTGTGCCCCTGGTGCCAGGCGGCCAGCGCCTTGATGCAGCCTTGGGCCAGCAGTCCACGGTAATCGGTATGGCCGAAGTTGGTGCCTTGGAACGCGCTCTGCATCTGTTCGTCGCTCACCAGGTCGGTGACGGCGTTCACGTTCGGGTCACGGCGGTAGCAGATGTGCGTCATTGAATGCGCTCCATCTCGGCATTGCTGGATCGGTTTTCTATGGGCATGGGGATACCTCGCGGTTATGCTCTCGGCTTCAAGGGAGTGAAGCCATGACAGTTGAAGTTGATTCAAAGGGGCGACCAATTGACCAGGTATGTAAGCATTGCGGCCGGCTATTTACCGCCAAGAAGCTGCGCAAGCACATCGACACATGCAAAGGCCCAGTCGGCCTCAAGGTGTGTGATCTAACAGGGGCAGCTCGAGCGCGACGGGTGCGCTTGCTTTTCAGTCCCAAGAAGAAAAAGAAGAAGGGCCGCAGCGTCTTCACCGTAAACGGCGGTGCGTACGGCCTGGGCAAGAGCCGTAAGCATTAAGCAGCCTTCTTCAGTGCCTCAATTACCCGCTGGCCAGCCAGCGGCGGCACCGCGTTGCCGGCCATGTGCATGGTCAGCCGGTGGTTTTCCGGGCGCAGGGTGCTGGCCGGGAACGACATGGCTGCCAGGCCCTCGTCAGCGCTGAGCATCCGCATGCGGTCACCATCCACCAGAGCCCAGCGATCCACCGTTGTAATCGTGCCGATGGGTCGGCTGATGTCGCGGCCGGTGGTCCCAGACCCTTTGCCGTAGTAGGGCATGATGAACCTGTCGCCGAACCGCGCTCGGCCATTGCGTACCCTGTCGAGGGTGGCCTGGGCCCGACCTGGCTTCTCGATCTGCGACCAGCGCCCGGCATCGAAGTCGAGGAAGCTGCTCGCCGGTACATGGAGCTCCTGCGGCAGCTGAAGCATCAGCGGCGCCCTGCTGCGGGTAAGCACCATGAACAGGCGCACGCGGTGCTGTGGCACGCCCAGGTCGGCGCAGTCGACGATATGCGGTGCCGCCTGATAGCCCAGCGCTTGAACAGCCTGTAGCCAGGCCGGGTAGAGCACCCAGTCGGTGAACTCCGGCACGTTCTCGATCACTGCCGCCTGCGGCCGGTGGAATTCCAGAGCCGATACCGGCGCCCAGGCTGTCGAGCGCGATGCGTCGTGCTCAGGATTGCCCGACTTCTTGCCACGGGCCTTGGCGTGGCCCTGGCAGCAGGGCGAGGCAAGCAGGATGTCATGCGCCGGCACCTGTTCCCAGCGCGCTTGGTGCAGGTCCTGGCAAACGTGCTGCGTGTCGGGATGGTTGGCGCTGTGCCATTCAACGGCCACCGGCCAGTGGTTTGCCGCCCAGAGAACCTGGACGCCTGCGGCGCGCGCGCCGGTGCTCCATCCGCCGAGGCCGGCGAATAGGTCGATTGCTGTGGTCATGATTTCCTCGGGTAGGTCTTGGTCAGCTCGCCGTTGACCACATGGCCTCGGCGAAGGATCAGGTTCGCCAGCGCAGCCCGGTCTTTCTGGCTGTGGCTGGCCTGGCTCAGGAGGCCGAAGTAGCTGTTGGCCGTCTCGCGCAGGCTTTCCGCTGGTGCGGCGGCGGTGCGCTTCATGGCCTGGGCCACCGAGCGCTTGCGGGTGGTGCGCCGCCAGGGCTTGATCACGTGCCCTACGAAGTCCACGCCACGGTCAATTGGCTGCAGGATGGTTTTCTTCGGGTTGAGCCTGGAGCCCAGACTGGGCATGAACTGCTCGATCCTGCGCAGCCACTCGTTCAACTGCTGCGGTGACTCATGCAGCAGCACGAAGTCGTCGACGTAGCGTATGTAGTGCTTGGCACCCAGCTCGTGCTTGCAGAACTGGTCCAGGGCGTCGAGGTATACGTTGGCGAAGAACTGCGACGACAGGTTGCCGATCGGCAAGCCCAGATGAGCCGGCTGCGCGGTAAGTCGCTTGTGCTGCGGTACCCGGTTGAACAAGTGCGCCGGGCTGCGCACGTCGTAGTTCTCGCGTGGGTCGTGCATGAGCACCTGCAGGGCCAACTGCTGCCACCATGGATCGGTGACCCTGGCTACCAGCTGGCGGCCCAGCACGCGCTTGTCGATCGCGACGAAGAAGTTGGCCAGGTCGCACTTGAGGTAGAAGCCGGGTCGGGACCAGTTCTGCGTCTGGCTCCGGATTTTCGCCTCAAGACGCTTGCCTGCGTACAGGGTGCCTCTACCTGGGATACAGGCGCAGCTGTCCGCTATGAAGCTGCGCTCGATGCCGGAGCCGATGCGGTTGTACAGCAGGTGGTGCACTATGCGGTCCCGGAAGTCGGCGGCCCATACCTCGCGGGCCTTTGGCCGGGTGACCACGAAGCAGATTGAGCGACCCGGCCGGTATCGGCCGGTGACCAGGTCGCTGTGAAGATCCGTCAGGTTCCGCTCCAGGTTCACTTCGAATGCCAGCGCGCTGTTGCTGTTGCGCTTCGAGCGCCGGCAGTCGTAGTAAGCCTGGACGAGCTCGCTGAACGGGTAGGGGGTCGAATCTGCGGACGGGGCGGACACGGAGCTCGTTGTTCTTGTCGTTGTTGTTCTGATAGCCATCATCGAAGTTCATGTTGAATGCGTTGTTGGCGGAGCGCTGCGACCTGTCGTGCTATCTACGTCGGCCTGCCGATTGCTCGGCGGACAAACTGCGCTGGACCTACACGGCCGCTTTAGGCCGGCGGTATCCATGGTGCGCATGGCGGTGACCAAAGGTCAGCGGCACGACCAGATTCAATTCGCACAGGCCTGGAAGCCGTAACCTTCAGGCAGCGGGCGCGGATGGGGTGGAGCGTTTCCAGGCGTTGGCCTGCTTGCCGATCGATGTGGTGACCTCTATCGTTCTGGCGTGCTGTTCAACGCTGATGAATCGGCTGTCCTTGAAGAGGCGCATGAGCAGCTCGATGACCTGGACCTTTTCGACCAGTACCGATAGGTGTGGCCGCTTGTCCTGCGTCGCATTTGCCCGGGCAATGAGCATGAGCACGTCAATGCATTCGTCGATCACGCGCCGGCCCAACGACTGCTTGAGCTCACGCGGGATGTTCTTGGTGAGGTTCGTGGCCATCTGCAGCAGGCCGTTGGCCGCCCTGTAGATCGAAAGCTCGGTGTGCATTGCCATGTCATGCCCCTCCTTGGGCCGCCGGCCGCAAGCGGCCGGTTAAATGAATGAATTACTGAATAAGCTCGCTGCGGACGGGGCGGACACGGAGCTCGTAGCCCTTGCCGTAGTAGTGCTGATAGCCAACACCGAAGTCCACGACGAACGCGCTGTAGGCGGAGCGCTGCGAACTCGACCAGTACCAGGTGTCGCGGAACGCCTCGGAGCCACCTGCCTGGAAATTTTCGTGAACGGTCTGCTTGGGGTCGTCCTCGCTGTACAGCAGGCCTACTGGCTCGCTGTGAGGGTTGTCACCGTCGCGGCGGCCGGCCCAGTTCTGTTCGGTGGTCGGCTTAAAGTGTCGATACTGCAGCTCCTGCACGTCGCGCGCCGGGATGGCCCAATCGGTGAATCCATCGATCTTCAGAGCCAGGACCTGCTTGGCCAGCTCGCTGCCAGATGCGGCCATGGCCTCTGTGTTGGAGCGACTATTAGTAAAGCTGCCGGCGCCTTCGATCTTCACGCCGTACTCTCCCCATCGCCCTTGAAGTTCATGCTCGGCGCCGGCGGTGATCCACAGGTGACGCTCGCCGGTCACCGGGTCGCGAGTGATGCCGGTGACGAAGCCACCTCCATAGGCCTCGCCGATGGCGGGGAGGGTGGTGGGCGGTGCTGCTTTCTCAACTGCGCTCATGTGATGCTCCTTGTGCGTAGGCAACAAAAAAGGCTCTGATGCGCCTCTGGTCGAATGGATGAAGGATTAAATGAAGAATCTGCGGACGGGGCGGACACGGAGCTCGTAGAACTTGTCGTTGTTGCTCTGAGAGCCACCATCGAAGTACATGCCGAATGCGTAGTAGGCGGAGCGCTGCGAGCTGCTCCAGTACACCCCCTCGGTTATCAAGCCGTGCACCCAGGCCTGATACAGCTGTGAGGCCGCTGGCAGGTCGAAGTCGGCGTGGCCGTCAGCGCGGTATGCCCGGGCTGCTTCAGCGGCAGGATGGCCGCCCTCGGCGACCAGGATGTCAGTGTTGGCCTTGCCGTCGTGCCGGCTGGTCGCTTTCGACTCAGTATTGCGACCACCCCACTCATGCTCGCCAACATCGCTGTCGGCGAAGATCAGGTAGTGCGCCGGCACTTCACCCAGGGCCGGCACGAAGCCGCCATTGATTCCGCCCTGGCCCGGCCATGGCTGGCCGATCTCGGGGGCGGCCGTCGGTTGCGGCGGGATGCGGGTCTGCGCCGGCGGAGGAGTGATCTGTCCAAGAACCGATACCAGGGCCAGTTGGGCCACGGTTGCAGCTGGAAGCTTGATGGTGGCATCACCGATGGTGAGCGTGATCTTTTCCTGTTTCATGGTTGTTCCTCGGGATCGCGCCGATCTCCTTGGCCGGAGTCGGCATGGTGGAATGGGTTGGGTCAGGCGTTGGCGAGCAACAGCAGGCCGGTGTCGTCCGGGTCGTCGCCGAGCATCAGGTCCGGCGCGCGCAGCTCTCGTCCAATGCGGAACTGGTCGAGTCGGCGCGCCACAAAATCAGACACCACGATTTCGTGGCGCGGCGCGCTGAGGAAGTGGCGGGCCGCTTCAGGCCCTAATTCATGTATGCGGTGGATCATCAGGGTCATTGCTTCACCGTTTTCCTCGACCTGGGCCCATTCCATGATCTCGGCCAGGGCCTGGCGGGTGCCTTGGCCGGCCTTCATCCTCAGGTCTTCAATGCCTACCTTGGTCTCTTTCTTTCTCCGCTTCTTGTCGCGCTCTTGCGGCGTCATCGCCATACGGCACCCCCTTTAAACCGCTGGGCGGCAAGTGAACGTGCAACTGCCGGCGGCGCTGCTGCACTCGGTTGTTGATGCGCCTCATTGGGCCGCCTGGAATTTGATGTCGAACTCTTTCTGGATGGTCGAGATCAGCGTCCGGCTGACACCCAGCGCCTCGGCGGTATCGGTTCTGTTCATGCCCTGTTCTTCGGCGCAGTACCGCACGAACCCTGAAAGCGCTTCCCGGCGCCGCCGGCATTCTTCGTGCTCTCGGGCCTTGGCCGACTGAAAGGTGATCCCGTACTTTTCAGAGAGCTTGAACAGCTGCTTCCTCGATAACCCGGTGGCCTCCATCACTTCGGCCTGCGTCATGGTTTTCGACATTTCGCGCATTTCCGCGATTCGCCTGGCTTCTGCCGCGCGCTTCTTCTGGGCCTCCGATTTGATGGAAAAGATCTGATCGGAGCCAGCTGCCTTGGGCGGGCGCGGCTTGTAGTTGAACCCCTGGAGTTCGACCACCCGGCCGCCAGATGCGAAGAAGGCAGCCTTGGCTGCCTCCAGTTCTGCCTGGCGCTGGGCGCCGGCGATGATTTGATTGTCGGTCATGGCATCCTCACTTGATCCGGATGGAGCTCTCGCCGCGCTCAAGGTGGGCCCAGGCTGGCTCGGGGATGAGTTCGTGCTCGCAGTCTTCGCCGGCGTCCATGCGCTTTTTAACTGCTACGTTGTGCTCGCGGTCAGCCTTGAGCTTGGCGGCGATGGCGTTCTTGTCGGGAACAATCTTGGTGGCGACCGTGGTCATCTCATCAGGGAGGGCCTGCTCGTTGTCTACGATCACTTTTTCCTTTCCAGAGACCAAGCTGATGGTGAACAGCGGGCGCTTGATCGACTTGATATTGGCGGCGTCCATATTTCGGCGCAGGTACTCGGTTATCTCTGTCACGCTGTTGCTCTTGATGCGCTTGAGTTCAGCGAGGCGAGCCATCTCCGCGTCGATAGCGCCGATGTCTCCCTCTAGATTCCGGCGCAGCATGACGATGTTGTCGGCCTTGTCCTCGAACTCGCCCTGGATTCCAGCCATGGTGTCTTGAATGGCCTGGATCAGGCTTTCATCGTCGGTCTCACACATTGCGGCCAGTTCGGCCATTTGGCCGGTGAGCTTGTAGAGCTGGGTCATGCTGCGGCCTCCTGGTTGAACTTCGGTGAAAGAGTCGCGAGCTCTTTAGCGATGCGCTTCACGCCCGGCTCGTCTCTGCGCGCAGTGAGTTTGCGCACCGCGGCGTCATGGAGCCTCTTGAGTTCGCTCAGTGTTTGGGCGCCTTGCATGGCATCCACCGCCGACTTGATGTAGTCCAGCCGCTCCTGCTTCTGTCGCTCGATTTCAGCGTCGCGGTCTTCTGCCTGCTCGATGGCCTGCTCAGCCTCAAGCTGCTGCCGGTAGTTCACGTCGTCGAACATGCCCAGGAACACGTCGGCGCTGAAGCCAAGCATGGAAAGGGCCTTCTTGATGGCGTCGGTAAGCGACTTCTTCGGGGCCTCGCCATCGGTCGTTGTGCCGTACTTGGACTTGTAGAGGTACTGGGTGCAGCCGTACTGCTCGATCTCGCCGCGCTGGCCGTCCAGAACGAACCAGAAGGTGATCTTGATGGTGTGGTTGAGCTCGTGGCCCAGGCTGATGCGCTTGTCGCCTTCACCGCTGAACATCTCGGCGCCCTTGTCGAAGCGCTCCTCAACCACGTTCCAGCCGAAGCCGATGCCGGCCGGGCCGAACACTTCGGTGGCCTTCATGATCATCGCCGTGCCGTTCAGGCTGGTGATCTGCTGGCCGCCGACCTTGGCGTCCTTGGTGAATCGGGTGTCGGTCGTTTGGACCTTCTCCCAGATGCTCATGTTGTTGGTCATTTCCAGGCTCCAACAGCTTGTGCCGTCAGCTTCTTGAGAATGGCCTCGCCGACCTGAGTTTCGATCAGGTCGCGCAGGGCGCTATGGTCGTAGTCGGCGATGATGTCGCTGACGCGCTGGTGGATCATTGGCTTGAGGTCTTCAATCGCCTGCTGCATCTGCTGCCAGCCTTTGCTGGCTTCTCGATCCCAGGCGTTGGGCGGGCTGAACACGGTAGTCGAAGACAGGTTGTTGATGACGCTTATGGCCTTGTCTTTGAGCGTGGCCACCATGTTGCCGTCGAAGTGCTGGTCGACGATCTCGCCAACCAGGTAGTAGGCCGAGTTGCTGATGATGCGCTCGAAGTCTTTCTGAGCATGGGCGGCTGCGGCAGCGCTGAAGGCATCGGTCACGATCCGATGCTTATCAGACTCGCTCAGGTAGTCGTCGACGTTGATGGTTAATTCGGACATTGGGATACACCTCGCGCCAGGCCGGCGCCGTCAGTTGGAATAGGAAATGCCAGGTCACCCAGGCATGAGGTTGACCCAAGCCCTGGCTGCGGTGGATGGTTGCGCGCTCTCGCCGCTTACGCTCCCGGAGGGGTACGGTTATCCCGAAGGTCCGCCGTGCGCCGGATGTGTGATCAGGAAGTGATTGAGCCAGCCAGTGCGCTGGCGAGCATGAAGAAGGTGCAGGCGAAGAGCATGGAGAAGGAGCCGCGCCAGATGACCAGACGGCGGGCGCGCTGGTAGCTGGTCATTTCAGCTCTCTCCAGCCCAATACGCCGCCGATGAAAATGCCGTCATGGGTGGCCCATCGCCATAGGAGTGGAATCGACAGTTCCATCGAACGCGTGAGCCGTTATCGAGCTCACGCAATACTTGGACCTTTCGGTCGCTATCAGGAACTCCTGACTTCCAGCCAACCACCCTCATGCCCGCACCTCATACCCAACTGTCCACTCGCCGCAGATGCAGGCCCGGCACTTCCAGGCAGCGGGATTCTCAATACTGGCCAGCGCCGCCTCATTCACCGCGGCGGCGAACGTCGGGCCCTTGAACAGCATCAGCACCCGGTCGGCCGGCATGGCCTGAGCTTCGGGCAGTTCAGCGACCTGCTCGTCAATGAGCGTCTTCACGATTGGCGTGGTCATGCAGCCTCCTTGCGCCCATCAACGACCTTGTTGAGTCGTGCGCAGTAGTGATTGAACTCTTCGATGGTGATGCGCTGATCCGCCATCATTTCGGTGAGCTGGCGCTGGAGCATGACGCTCCAACTGAGCGGGGTGCCTGGATGCGCCATTGCATCCAGTTCCTGGTCGATCAGGATGTGCGGGCTCATAGCTCGGCATCCTCTTGCTGGGCGATCAGTGCGTCATCGGCCAGTGGCTCAAGGAACTCTGCCGCCACATCGATGAGACGCTGATCTGGCTTGTCGTCGCCCAGAAGGCTCGCCGCCGTGGTCCTGCAGGGCTCGCCAAAGGCCGCGTGGATGACGATCTCAGCCAACCAGTCGCCTTTGTCCTCACCGTCCTCCCAGCGCTTCAGCAGGAGCATCTGGATGTGGGTCTTGAACTCAGCGAAGGTGACGATGCGCGGCGCACGCAGGCGGCGCTGAACCTTGATGTCGCTGCCCCGAGCCAGCCGCTCCCCGGCTTCTTCCTGCCAGGCCAAGCGCGCATCCGCCAGAGCATCGATCACTGGAGGCGGCTGCCGGTTGTCGTACTCAAACTGTGCTGCTCGAAGTGCGCCCATGGTCGCCTCCAGGTGGTGGGTTATTCGGTGGGCGGGGAAGGGAGGGGCTGCCAATGGGTGACAGCATGCTCAGGCCGTCCATGCACTCGAAAGGCGCTGATATCGGCGTCGTAGAAGCCAATGCGAACGCCCCAGCCATGCCCCTGCCTGCACCTCATGTCAGTGAGTGCGCAGTGGCCCATCAAGAAAACGAGAACGTCGCCACTATCGTGTCCTTGCTCGCCGGGCAACTGATCCTCAACGCGAAGCCAGCCGCTCATGGCTTCACCCGGGCGGCGAGCATGGCGTCAGCAATGCGGTATGCATGTTCGGCTATTTCCGACTCCTTCAATCCCCATGTGTCGTGGTGGGCGCAGATCCCGTTCATGGCTTTTGCCGCGAAGTGGTCACGGATAGTTAAGCCGAAGCAGGTGCCGTGCCCGCCGTAGTCGCTCGCCTGCACAGGAAAGGCTGGCTGGTCACCGGCCTCGGCAGGCTGGCATTCGTAGCAGATGCCGCCTACCTGTTCGGATTCTTCGATGCAGCTTGCGCAGCGCAGGCAGCGGCCTACGCCAGATGGTTCTGGTGGCTGGTACATGGGTGATCCTCTTGACCGCATTGGCCAGGAGCCAGGCGCGGGTGACCAAACCCAGCCCTGAGACTGGCCTGGCACCTGCCGATGCGGTCGATATGAAGGGAAGGGGATGCAGGCGCCCGGCGCTGCCCGGGATGCGTCGAGTCTGGCCAGCTGATGCCCTCGGACTCGCCTGCGGTGATGCGATCTGCATCGGGGTGTGATCTGGCCGGTGCTGATCTCCGGCACAGCATGCGTACATGCGTAGACTGCCTTTCGGTCGCCGTAGGCCCGGGGCAAGCCCGGAGTCTTTTCGCCTCAGCCTGCGCATTCAGATCACACTCCGATGCAGCCTGCGATGGGGAGCAGGGCATCGGGCAGTTAACGTCAGGCTGACGTGGCGCTGGTTGGTCAGTCTTCGTCTGGCTCAGGCTCCCAGCCCTTCACCTCGTAAGCGAAGGCTTGCCACTTCTGCTGGTCAGCTTCTGACATGCTGTTCCAGCCAGCCGACTCATCGCGAGAAACCGCTTCGCCACCCTTGAAGGTCACAGTCCCGCAGTTGCTGCCGATATCTTCGTCGGCATAGGTGAGCACGATGGTGGCCTCAGGGAACATTGAGCTCAGCTTGAGGAAGATCGGTTCAGGGAAGGACCAGGCGGTTTCAAAGCTCGCTGACTCAGGGCCATCGACATTCGGCTCGCAGGCATTCCACTTGGTGCCCCAGGCGGATCTGGCGAAGTCCATGCTGTGCATGAAGCCGGTCTTCCGGTGATTGCGCAGCATCTGCACGAACTGTTCGAAGCTTTCATCGCTCAGCTTCGACAGATCAACGCGGTTCCGGCTTTCCAACTGCATGGCGCCAACAAGCGGGTGGTCGTTGACCGGCACGCGAAGCACATGCTCAGCAGCGGTTTCAGCATCGCCAATCACACCATTCCATGGAAACTCGCCCTCGAAGCTGATGATCTTTCCGAAGTCGATCCGGCCTTCCTCATTCAGCATCGCCTGAATGACTTCCTGCGGCGCCTTGACCTTGTTGGTTACCCAATTTGGCATTTCGTTTTCCTCCAGTGGATTCCCAAAGCACCCGGTCGCCCAGGTGCTTCAGTGAATCGTTCTGTCCCATTACCGCCGGGGTGGCGGGGCGCATTGCATGCCCGGGTCGTTCTCTCGGTTTAGGTGTTTCACCTTCGTCAGCCGTACAGGGTTCTCCCTGTCGTGGGCAGCCTTTCGGGGCTGTCTGATCGCCGGTCGCCGGTAGAGGCAATGCGGTCTGTTGGTTGTTGCGCTGGCTGTTAAAGAGCGGCGGCCCGGTTGAGGGCCTCCCGAGGGGCTTTGGAGCGCCTCGATGGAATGAACGATAAGCCAATGCCTAATCATTGTAAATAGGTAATGCCTAACTTTTTTCGAGAGTGCCTAATCCGCCTTCCGGGCTTGCATCGTTCGATAGCTCGGGTAAGCTCTGCCTAATACTGGATGGATGTACAGTTAGCGGAGGAAGGTATGGCCAAGCAGAAGAAGTCGACTCCACAAGCGCGCCAAGAAATGACAGCCCTCGAGCGGCTGGGCCTGCGGGTCTCGTCGATGATCAATCACCCGATCGCGCAATCGCAGCGCTGGGTGACGATCCATCGCTTGGATACGGACGGAGACATGGAGTGGGAGGAGGTGATGGGGCTGCTGGCCGAGACGCCGGAGCTGGACCTGACGTTCAACGACGACGAGAGCGTGATGGTCCGCTGGGAGGAACAGAGCGCCGAGGATCGAGACGACTTGGTCGTGGAGAAGGGTTGGGAGGAGGAGAGGGTAGAGGAGGCTGCGCCTTTTTGACAGGCAGAAAAAAGCCCGCCGGGGCGGGCTTGTTTACTTATTAGGCTGGGCGACCGGGGGCTGAGATATCGCCGGCGCAGCCGTCTGGTTGGATGAGTTTTCGGATTTTCCAGTCTGGTAGAAGGTTAGGCTCAGGGCAGTGATGGCAATCCCCACGGTAACCGCAGTGACCATTGCTCCCCAGATGTTGAGCTTCAGGCTCCCGAGCCTATCAATGTCACGGCGAACTCCGGCAATAGAATCATCCAAGCGGCGATCCCGCTCCGCTTGGGCAGCGAGAAATCCGTCAATTTTTGACGAAATGGCCTCAACCCGAGCGTCCATTTTGACCTCGATGGTTTCGAGCCTGGCGTTGATTTCTTCGCGAGTAATATCGTTCATGATGTCAGTATCCTTGACCCCAGAACGGTTGTCACCCCAGCCGCCATAAACAATATTATCAGCCATTCCCTTTCGCTCGCTCAGCGGTGAAAGCGGCTACAGCATTAGCTCCAAGGAAATTCATCGTGGCGCATTTTGGGCACTCGATGCAGACGGAGTCGATCCAGCTCTTTACAGAGGGATCGCCCTGCACGGGAATTTCAAAGATTGTCATCTTCGGATTCTCCTCCTTGGATTTTGCCTCTGCATGAAATTTCCAGCCTTCATCCTGCCCGCACACTGAGCACTTTTGATCGGGCCTACGTGCAGCCAAGAAATTGATCAGCTCGTTGAAATGAATCACAGTTTTTTCATCACTAGATGCAGTCATCTTGCTCCCTTGTAGGCATCCGCCTAGACCAAATGCGCATTCCATACCAGCAGCACCCTGGCCTGGATGTAGGTCATGTCCCTCCGGATCAGCCGATCCTTGTGCCGCGGGTTGTCCGAGATCATCTCGTAGTGCTCCTCATCAGCCACCTGCAGGCGCTTGATGTAGAGCAGGTCATCCCAGACGAATAGGTACACCCCATCGCCCACGAAGTCGCGGACGTTGATGTTCACGATCAGCGGGTCGCGGTGCTTGATGGTGGGCTCCATGGACTGGCCCCAGCCGGTGACTACCTTCAGGTGGTAATGCTCCTCGAACTCGACCCCCAGCTCGCGTAGATGTCTCGGACTGACGCGAATGTCCTTGAGCATCTCCGGGTAATCGTGCGGAATCTGGCCTCCGCCCATGGCTGCGCGGATGTCGTAGTGAGCGATCCTAACCTCATCACCGACCAGGCCAGGCCGGGAGAAATCCGCTGTAATCACATTTCCCTCATCGGTCGCTTCGGCGGCTGCGATCAACTGCGCGCGCGCCGAATCCGACAAGTTCTTGCCTTGTTTGGCGAGCATGGCGCGAACCATATCGGCAGCTGAGGTTGGCGCCGGCTCTGCAGCAGGCTCAGAAGTGACGTCCTGGATGCTCTCGTAGGAGAAGCCAGGGCGAAGCCCCCAGTGTTCAGGGCCAACCACGTCAGAAAAGTAAGCGATCACGTCCATCAGCTTGGACTTGTCGATCCGGCCGTTTTTCACCCAGCCCTGCACCGACGGAGGCTTCACCTGGAAGTCGTCTGCGAGCTGTTTCTTGGATACGCCCTTGGCGATCCGCGCAGCATCAATGGCTGCACCTAGTTCTGGTCCGGTAAGCATTGCCTAATTAGGCCTATCGCCAGCGTGGTTAGGCAATGGCTTGTGCGTAATAAGGTAATGCCTTATATTCATCGGTAAATCTCCAGGAGAGAACTCATGAAATCAGCAGAAGCAGCCAAAGAAGCATCCCGCGTGCTGGGCAGCCAGGCGGAGTTGGCGCGCCGGCTGAATGTTGCGGCACCCACCGTCAATCAATGGTGTTCAGGAGAGCGCACGGTCCCAGCCAAGCGCGCATTACAGATTGAGGCGCTTACGAATGGCGTCGTGAATCGTGCCGATCTGTGCCCTTCGTTCCCATGGGGCCAGATCGACAGCAACCCGACCCACGCGCTTTCCGCCGCTTAACCACTTTCAACCACAAAGGAACCCACCGTGTCGTATTTCGACCCCGACCACCTGCACAACAAGCCCACCAAGGTTCGCTTGGATGAGGCTGCCGACGACTTGCTTTCGGCGATGGCTCGCTTCAAGCGCACGCAGAAGGCTGTGCTCGCCAGGGAGATTTTGGAGCGCGGTCTCGACCAGATGATGCAAGAGCTTAACGCGAACACTGACGTGGCCTGAAGTGGCCGAGGAGGCCCTGTGCCAGAAAGCAAAGAGCTGGAGATCCAGCTCGACGGGAAGGGCAATTCGGATCTGGCGTATCTCGCCAGGCAGAAGGGCTTAACCCCTGAGCAACTGGCGGCACAAATCATCAATGAGGCTCTCGACCGAATGACGAGAACGGAGCCTGGCCGAAGCAACGTTCGGTCGTTTCGCAAGGGCTTATAAGCCCCTGAGGGACTCATGAGGAACTGCCGTTGAAAACAACAGCACCCAAACCGCAGACGCAAAAAAGCCGGTGGCTAGACCGGCTTCTTCAACAGCTATTCAACGAGACGAATCATGACAAATATCATCCCGCTACGCAACACCGGGGGGTTTACCCGGATGGACAATCATCTGATGGATGGCCTGATGGCCATCAACCTGTCGGCGCACGAGATGAAGGTCGTGCTGTACGTGGCCAAGGCCACCCTGAACTTCAACGAGGGCGCCCAGCGCATCCCGGCCACCGCTATCGCCAAGGCCACCAACATTCACCCCGACACGATCTCCAAGGCTATCTCCGGCCTGCTGCGGCGCCGGGTGCTGTTCCGTGAGGGTGGTGCCCGTGGCGATATCGGCCTGTGCGACCCGAAGGAGTGGGTATTTGTTGAGCATCCGAAACAGACCATATCGTCTGACTCGGCTCAAATCGTCCGAATCGGATCTGCTGCGAAACAGACCGAAACCGACGACTCCCTTCTCTATTCCAAGAAAGAACCCCTATTAACTCTTTCTTCGAAAGAGATTAATCCCCCCCAAGAGCCGGTCGAGCCACCGAAGGCTGAGCGCAAGGCACCGTTCGGCATGGCCCAGTTGCTGGCTGACAACCCGCACAACGTCCCTGAGCAGTTGCTGGCCGACTGGCTGGCCCAGCGAAAGGTCAAGCGCGCTGCTGTGACTGCCACCGTCTGGGCAACCGTGAACACCGAGCTGGCCAAGTGCGCCGACGCCGGTATCTCCGCGAACGACGCAATCACCGAAGCGCTGAATTCCGGGTGGCAGGGCTTCAAGGCGTCCTGGGTGATCAAGCGCCTGGCCGAAGCCGCTCCAGCCACCCAGTCGCGCCACCACGGCTTCGCTGACCGTGACTACACCGCCGGCCTGATCCCCCGAGAGGATGGTTCCTATGCGTTCTGAGAAAGTCGTGCACCTGTCCAGCATGGCCAGCCCACAAGTCACCTCGATGGCAGTCTGCGAGGATCACGGGGAGTACTCGGCCACCGTCACCCAGGTGCTGAGCCACACGTTCCGTTCGCCGTGCCCGCACTGCAAGGCCGCCCGGATCGCGAAGGAGAAGGCTGAGCTCGTCGAGCGTCAACGCCACGAACTGGCCTGGAAGCTCGGCGATGCCTTGGTGCCCAAGCGCTTCAAGGACAAGACCTTCGACACCTACCAAGCTTCCAGCCCTGGCCAGGCCAAGGCCCTGGCGCGCTGCCGGCTCTACGTCGAGCAGTTCCAGCAGAACCTCGAAGCCGGGCGCTGCGTGATCCTGGTCGGCCACCCTGGCACCGGAAAGACCCACCTGGGCGTTTCCATGGCTCAGGCCGTTATGGAATTGACCGAGTACACCGCAGCCTATCGCACGCTTGGCGGCATCCTGCAAGCGATCCGCACGACCTTCGACGGCAGCTCCAGCCAGACCGAGGGCAGCATCCTCGACGCGCTGGTGCGCCCCACGCTGCTGGTGCTGGACGAGGTCGGCGCCAGCAGGGAAGCCCCGAGCGACTTCGAGCTCAGCCGCCTGTTCTCGATCATCAACGGCCGCTACGAGCGGATGTTGCCCACCATCGTGATTTCCAACCTGGATGTTCGCGAACTGCCGGCGGCGATGGGCGAGCGATCCGCCGATCGCCTGCGTGAAGGTGGCGTGATCGTGCTGCCGTTCACCTGGGAATCGTACCGCGGCAAGGAGGGCGTTTGATGGCTACTCAAGAGCAAGTCGACGAACTCGTGAAGGCCTGCGATTCGTTCTGCCGCCTCTACGGCCGCCTTTGGGATGTTGTTGAGCCGGCCGGTGCTGGATTCCTGTCGCCAGAGTCGGTCAAGGACTACGACGACATCCACGGCCGCATGCAGGCGGCGCTCGACGACATTCGCGGGGAGAAGCACTGATGGACACCAACAAGATGCGCGACATCAGCCGCGAGCAATTCGAGGCGCGCTACCCGGTGCCGGAAGGCGCTTGCTGGAACGCTGAGCAGGGCCGCTACGTTCTGTTCCACCTCAAACTGTGCACCGTCGCCAAGTACGAGCGCTTCGTCGAGAACTGGGTGTGCTGGCAGGCCTCCCGCGAGGCCGTGGTGGTGGAGCTGCCGTCCGAGGACACCTGCAGGACCAGTACGTCGAAGGAGGAGGCAGCCCAAGACGCCTACAACCACGCCCTTGGTGAGTGCCGCTCTGTAATCGAGGCCCAGGGCCTGAAGGTGGCGCCATGACCAAGGAGCGGACGGACTGGATCATTCAGATAGCGCTTTCCTCCCTTGAGCAATGGTACGTCACCTGGGATCTATTCAAACGGTACGGTGACGCCGAAGTGCGACGCAGGGCGCTGGCCGCCAAGACATACGGCCTTGTATGGCATGACCGGCACCTGAAAAGGGGTATTGAGGTGTTCAGTGACTGACTTCGTGATGCACAGCATGGCGGACGTCAATCGTCTGCTGGGCCACCTGCAGGCCCAGGACTTCACCCGACCCAAGAAGATCGTCATCAAGGATCAGGATCGCAGCGGCGAGCAGAACAAGAAGCTCCACGCCTGCCTGAGCGATATCGCCAAGCAGGTCGAGCACGCCGGCAAGAAGTGGGACGTTCTGATCTGGAAGCGACTCCTGACTGCCGCCTGGCTGCGTGAGGCGGGCGAGCAGCCCCAACTAATACCAGCGGTAGACGGTAACGGCTTCGACGTCGTGTACGAGCGCACCAGCCAGCTCAGCGTGAAGCAGTGCGCGAGTCTTCTGGAGTGGATCCAGGCTTTCGGCGCCGAGCACCAGGTGCGCTGGAGCCAGAAGGATCTGTGGGAGGGGCGTTACTGATGCTTGCGACCAAACAACCGCGCCCGAAGAAGTGCAAGAACCCTGCGTGCGGTGCCAGCTTCCCACCGCGCCGCCTGGGCCAGGCCGTCTGCAGCCCAGCCTGCGGCCTGGCCATCGCGCCGGCGAACCGTGACAAGGCTCGCAAGGCCATCGACCAGCGTGAGCGCCGCGAGGTCAAGGTGCGCAAGGAGAAGCTGAAGAGCCGCGGCGACTACCTGCGGGAGGCTCAGCAGGCGTTCAACGCTTACATCCGCGAGCGGGACCGCCTGGCGGGGTATGCGTGCATCTCCAGTGATCGACCTCTCGACTGGAACGGGAACGCGGTCGATGCAGGGCACTACCGCAGCACAGGCGCCGCGCCGCACTTGCGCTTCGACGAGAACAACTGCCACGCCCAGTCCAAGCACGACAACCGCTACCTTTCCGGCAATGTGGCCGACTACCGACTGGGCCTGATTCAGCGCATCGGTCTGGCCGCCGTCGAAGCGCTGGAGGTTGATCAGGAGCCGCGCCGCTACACCATCGAAGACCTGCAGGCCATCAAGGCTCTGTACCGTCAAAAACTCCGCGATCTCAAGAGGGCAGCAGCATGATCGAGCAAATCAAGTTGGCGCCTTGCCCGTTCTGTGAGGGTCCGCCATGCATCTCTGCGTTTGACTTCGTCACCAACTCGCCAGTGGCGATTCATAGGCCGCAGACAGAGTGCTTCGACGAGGACTACTCGGCATACGTCTGGTGTCATGACTGCGGCGCGCAGGGGCCAACCATTGATTCGTGCTCCTTGAGCACTTTCGAACACATTTTTGACCTCACCGTGATCGATGTCATGCGTATTGCCGCTGAGCGCTGGAATGGCCGCCACGCCCAGGCTCGCCAGGCGTATGACGCAGGGGATGTCGATGGACTGAACCTGTTCCCGCGAAGCGAAGAGAGCAAGGGGGTCGCAGCATGCAACTGAACAGCGCGCGTCAGGTCTGGCACGATTGCTACTACCAGCCTTGGGACAGCCAGGGTGCATTCATCGAGCAACTGGGCCTGCTGGGCGCCATGGTGCAGACCACCGACAAGCAGCGCAGCGCGAGCCATGCGGTGCACCAGGCGCTGGCCGGGCGTGTACAGTCGGCGATCGGCAAGTTGCACAGCCAGATCCGCTCCTTTGGCAACTTCATGTACAGCCCGCGTCTGGATGACGACACCCGAGAGACAGCAGAGGAGGTCATCTTCGGCCTGGTGCAGAGCAAGTCGCCGCGCATGACCGCCGCCAAGCGCGAAAAGCTCGAGTACGTAGTGAAGGGAGTCATGACCCGGTACCGCTACATGCACCAGGGCGGCCAGTCGGCCAACGATGACCCCCTGGCGTCGCCGGAAGGTTTCAGGGCCTGGCTGGATGCTCACTACGGGGTAAGACTGGAATCAGCCAACTGGGAGCGCGACTGGGGTGGGTTTGTGCGGCTGGCGTTCGACTGCTGTGAGGATGTGGATCGGATGGCGCTCGGACCAGTTGCGGCCGTAATTTACGAAATGAAGAGTGCCGCTTGAGGGCCTATTGCGTTCCCGTGCGGCTGGTGATACCGTATCGCCACTGTTAGAGTTTTGCCTATGGCAAATTACTCTTAAGATCCAACAAAGCCCAGCCGTCGTGCTGGGCTTTTCGTGCGGCTTGCAAGCGGAACGACACAGGCGAGCTCAGGCCTACAAGTCAGGGTTTTTTGTCATTGAGGGGCTCACTCTCACGTCTGAGATACCGAGCTCTTTCGCCAGCTGAATGTGATCCAGAGCTGAGGTGCGAGGCAGATCGACGCGCAACACCTGGTCCTCATAGGACATGTGGAGCGTGATGAGTGCGAGCAAAGCATCATCGAGCGATAGGGTGTCAGTTGATGCCTCGCAGCACCACCATCGCTCCTTTCCCCTCAGGAAATAGTCAATTCTAAATCTCATCACGATTCCTATCATGTCGGTCTGGGCTGCAGTCTAGGCAATGCCGAGGATCTTGGCTGTGTCGGCCGTCCCGTTTTATGCAGATGACACGCCCAGGCAGCTAGGCTAAGTCGGTAGTGGCATCGATCAAAGCCTTGCGCGCCCTGATCGGTTACGCGATGAGGGGCTGGGGTACGTGACCCAGCGATCCAGCCCATCAAGCCGGGTAAGCACCGGCCCTCTGCATCCCTTGAAGTCAGTCAGCGAGTTGCCCACACATTTCACTGAGCGCAGAATGCAGCTTTGAGTGAAGGAGCGTTCAGCATGGTGTTGCGTGGCATGGCGCAGATGCATTTCGATGACTTGGCCGAGAGGTTCCAAGATCTGGTTCGCACTTTCGGTGGCGCTGAACCGGTAGAGTTCGTATGGGTTGTGTTCTATCAAGGTCGGGTGTTTGGCGCTTATCCGCTCGCAGAGCAGGCCCTCGTGAAGATCACCGAGATTGAGCACTGCATCAGCGTTGATGAAGTTCCCGCCCCGCAAGCGTGAAGCTCTATCTGCGTTGAGCTTTTGCGGTTCACCGGTGACGTGCGTCTCCGGCTGACGTGGCGGATGCAGCGATTACCTGGCAGTATGGATATCCGAACTGCACATGCTCGTGGCAACACGGGTCGGCAAGGCGGTTCGGGATACCCGGTCGAAAGGCCGGGTTTTTTATTGAAGCCTCGGCATTTGCCGGGGCTTTTTCGTTTCCGGAGTTAAGAATGGACCCTACCGACCTCGGCCCAGGCACAGCCACCTGGCTGGGTGGAACAGGCACCGTATTGCTAGGCGGCTTCCTATGGCTGCGTAAGTTCCTGTCCAAGGATGCAGCTGACCGCGCCATGGACAATGCCGACATAGGCACCGTCCGCCGGCTGAACGAACTGCTCGACTCCGAGCGTGAGGCCCGCAAGCTTGCCGAGGCCCGCGCCGACCAATTTGCCAAGGAGCGCAATGACCTAGCCGCAACCGTTGGCCGCATGGAAGGGAAGATCGAAGCCCTGACCAGTCAGGTCGCCAACCTCACAGAGCGGGTGACGCTTCAAAGCGACGAGATCGCCCGCCTGCGCATCAAGTTGGGAGGCACTACCTGATGGACAAGTGCGCAATCCAGTTCATGGCCCGCCATTGGTGGCGCCGTGTCGAGGTGTGGCTCATCGCGATGCTGCTGGTAACCGGCGGGGTCTTCTTTGGCTTCCAGCTCGGGCAGTGGGCGCTGGCAGATTCATACCGCCAACAGGTCGCCGAGATCCGCGCCGCCTACGACGAGGCCACCCGCCAGCGTGACCATCGCCTCGATGAGTTGACCCGCAAGACCAGCACTGCCGCCGAGAAGGCAACCAAGGCGGCGACCACCGCTACCAAGGCGGCCGACAAGGCTGATGAGGCGCTCAATCGGGTTTCCCCATAGCCGCGCCACAAAATAGCAGCGCGCCGTTTCGTGGCGCGGGAGTGAGCATGAGCAGACCGATTCCGCCGGCCGACCTGCTCGAATCGCCTTGGTTGACCTTGCGCCCCGCACCAGATGTCTGGGAGTGGATACAGCGCGAGATCCTCGCCACCACGGGCAGCATCCACAACGAAGAGCACGCCCATCTGATCGATGCGAGCGTCGGAGTCATGTGGGCGTCGTCCAGCTTTGCGAAGAAGGGCAGGTCAGTCCTGGGCCAGGCTGAGCAGTTGATGATCCGCGCGGGTGGCTGGCAGAAGGCACGCCAAGAGCAGCAGATGCGCGAATGGTTCGGCGAAGAGCCTGAATTCCTGATCACCCTTGCCGCTGACTACTGCGCCCAGTGCTCCGAGGCCGAGTTCTGCGCTTTGGTAGAGCACGAGCTGTATCACATCGCGCACAAGCTCGATAAGTACGGCGCCCTGGCTTTCACCCAAGACGGCATGCCCAAGCTGGAGATGCGTGGGCACGACGTAGAGGAGTTTGTTGGAGTGGTGCGCCGCTACGGTGCCAGCAACGACGTACAGCAGCTGATCGACGCTGCAAGCCGGCCGCCTGAGGTGGCCAAGATCAACATTTCGAGGGCCTGCGGAACCTGCCTACTCAAGTCGGCCTGATTTTTGACAGGTTTTGACGGATGACAAACCCATGGCAGCACTACGAAGCGAGGTCAAAGCCTTCATTGTTCAGGCTCTGGCCTGCTTCGATTCACCCAGCCAGGTGGTGGAGGCCGTCAAGAAGGAATTCGGGGTAGAGGTGAGTCGCCAGCAGTGCGAGTCGCATGATCCCACCAAGTATGCAGGCAGGGGGCTGGCCCAAAAGTGGGCTGACCTGTTCCATGAATGCCGCAAGCGCTTCCGCGAAGAGACAGCGGAGATCCCTATTGCCAACCGAGCGTTCCGCCTGCGCGGCCTTGGGCGAATGGCTGAGAAAGCCGAGAACATGCGCAATCTCGCGTTGACTGCCCAGCTGTACGAGCAGGCAGCAAAGGAATGCGGCGACATGTACGTGAACCGCAAGCTCGAACCCGACAAGCCCCTGGGCTCCCAGGCGGACCAGCAGCACGCCGTTGCTGAGTACAAGCTGGAGCCAGACGAAGGTGTCCCGACTACCCCGTACCTATGATCCGCCGGTGAAGCTGACGCCGAAGCAGGCGAACATCTACTGCTGGGGTTTCCAGCCTGAGGCGCGCTTCCGTGATGCGGTGTGCGGGCGACGATTTGGCAAGACCTTCCTCGGCAAAGCAGAAATGCGACGCGCGGCCCGGCTGGCTGCGGAGTGGGGCGTGAGCGTCGAGGACGAGATCTGGTATGGCGCGCCGACGTTCAAGCAGGCCAAGCGAGTCTTCTGGCGCCGGCTCAAACAGGCCATCCCTGAGGCATGGCGCGCAGCACGGCCGAACGAGACCGAGTGCTCGATTACCCTCAAGTCCGGTCACATCATGCGCGTGGTCGGCCTGGACAACTACGACAACCTGCGGGGCTCTGGTCTGTTCTTCGTCCTGGTGGACGAGTGGGCGGACTGCCCATGGGCAGCCTGGGAAGAAGTTCTCCGGCCGATGCTCTCGACCTGCCAGTACACGATTCCCCAGACCGGAGAGTCGCGCAAAGGCGGGCATGCGCTGCGGATCGGCACCCCGAAGGGTTTCAATCACTGCTACGACACTTACCGCGACGGGCAGCCGGGCGGCGAGCCTGACCACAAGAGCTGGCAGTACACATCGCTGCAGGGCGGCAACGTCCCGGCCGATGAGCTGGACGCTGCTCGGCGCAAGATGGACCCGCGCACATTCCGCCAGGAATACGAGGCCGGGTTTGAGAACTATGCCGGGGTCGTCTACTACACCTTCGACAGGGCAGAGTGCCGCACCAGCGAACGCATCAAGCCGGGAGAGGCCATACACATCGGCATGGACTTCAACGTCATGAAGATGGCTGCGGTTGTGTACGTGGTCCGAGACGGCTTGCCGTTGGCCCTGGACGAGTTCCACTCAGTGCGCGATACGCCGGAGATGATCGAGAAGATCAAGGTGCGCTTCTCTGGTCACAGCGTTTCCGTGTACCCAGACGCCAGCGGACAGAACACCAGCAGCAAGAATGCCAGCGAGTCGGACCTGTCCCTGCTCAAGAAGGCTGGCTTCACCGTGGTGGTCGACTCACAGAACCCCGGCGTGAAGGACCGTATCAACGCGGTCAACGCCATGTTCCTGAACACTTACGGGGAGCGTCGCATGAAGGTCAACATCGACCAGTGCCCGCAACTCACCCAGTGTCTGGAACGGCAGACGTACACCGACAAAGGCGAACCGGACAAGGACCCCAAGAAAGGGCACGACCACATGAACGACGCCGCCGGCTACTTCATCGCCAAGCGGTTCCCGATCAAGACTCAGTCCGCCGGCACCCGCCGCATCGGAGGTTTGGCGTAATGCCTGTTCAATCAACCAACCCAGACTACGACGCTCACATCGAAGAGTGGCGGATGATGGACGACGCCCTGGAGGGCGAATGCGCCATCAAGCGCAGCCCGCGCAATTTGCCGAAGCCGAGCGGCATGGTCGAGGCCGAGAAGCTGGACGGCGCAGGCAACGCTTACCTCTATCGTAACTACACCGACCGCGCCCAGTACGAGCACTGGGTGCGTGACTCGCTCCGCTCGATGATGGGCCTGGTATCGCGCCTGATACCCGAGGTGAAGCTGCCTGCGGGCCTGAAGGGGCTTGAGGACAACGCCACGGCCGACGGCTTCGGCCTGACTCAGCTGTTCCTGCGGATCGTACGCCAGGCCATTTCCCATGGCCGGGTACCGTTGGTGGTCAACATCGATGATGCGGGTCAGCCGTACTTCGCCACCTACGCGGTGCGCAATGCGATCAACTGGGACACCGCCGACCAAGGCGGCCGGCAGGACCTGGTGCTGTCCGTGTTCCGCGAGTTCAGACGCAAGGAGCAGGACCGCTACAGCCACGAATGCGAGACGGTCTATCGCGAGTTCTACATGGACGGCACGGTCTGCCGCACTGGCGTACGCAACGAGGCCGGAGAGCTGGTAGAGGATGACCGGCCATTGGGTGTCGTCGACGGCAACGCCAATCTGGTACGGGGTCTGGGCTACATCCCGGTCATCTACTGCGGCTCGACCGACAACTCGCCGGACGTGGACGAGGTCCCGTTGCTGACCATGGCCCGGGCTGCGCTGAAGTCGTACCAGCTCAGTGCCGACTACTTCACCGCACTGCACCAGACCAGCCACCCGCAGCCGTGGGTATCAGGTCTAGACGAGAGCGTGGAGCTCAGCGTGACCGGGCCGTCTGCGGCCTGGGATCTTGGGCCGAACGGTAAATGCGGCTACCTAGAGTTCCAGGGCGCTGGCATTCAGGCAGTGCGCACGGCGATGGGCGACCAGAAGAACGCTGCGCTCGAAGCTGGCGCCAAGGTCATGGATGTCTCCGGCACCGAGTCGGGCGAGGCCCGCAAGACCCGGCAGAACGACCAGCATGCAACGCTGCATAGCATCGTGATCACCGCTGCAGAGGCCATTGAGCAGGCCCTGCGGTACGCCGCAGAGTGGACCGGCTTCAACCCGGACGAGGTGGTCTTCACGGTTAAGCCTGAGTTCGTGATCCCGGAGGTCAATGCTCAGGTGCTGGCCGAGCTGCAGAAGAGCGTCATGGCAGGCACCATCAGCGCCGAGACGTATTGGCAGTACCTCACCACTGGCAAGCTGCCCGAGCGCCCGTACAACGAAGAGGCCGAGCTGATCGGCGACGACCACGGCGCTGGCGGCGTCAACCTGGACAAAGACGATGGCGACGAAAGCGGAGCAAACGGCGGACGAGAAGCTGCTGGAGCAGGTAAGCCGCCACTCGGTGCTGCTTGAGCGGCTCAAGGCTGGTGAGGTCAAGAAGTTCGAGACCTACCTGCGCCGAGCCGACAGCCATGTCCGCGACCAACTCACCCGCAAGGAGCTGACCACCTACGGTCGGAGCCGGCTGGAGGAATTCCTGGGGCGGGTAGGTGGCAAGTTGCTTGAGATCTACAAGGCTTTCAGCGACCGGATGCAGTCCGACCTGGTCGACATCGCGCAGTACGAGGCGGCATTCGAAGGCCGCAGCCTGGCCAAGGCGCTGCTGATCGATGCGGTTATGCCGGCGGATTCCCTGATCAGGGCGGCGATCAACACGCAGCCATTGCAGGTCGCAGGGCTGGACGGCGGCAAGCTGCTCAAGCCGTTCTTGGAAGGCTGGACCCGCACCGAGTCCACCCGGGTGACGAATGCCATCCGGCTCGGGGTTGTGCAGGGCCAGACGAACACCGAGATCACCCAGGCCATTCGCGGCACCGCGGCGCAGAATTTCACCGACGGCGTGCTAGCGGTCACGAACCGAAGCGCCCGGGCAGTAGTCCAGACCGCAGTCCAGCATGTGGCCACGACGGCGCGTATGGAAACGCTCAAGGCCAACGCCGAGGTTGTACCGGGCTATCGGATCGTCGCCACTTTGGACCGGAAGACCAGCGTGCAGTGCCGGAGTCTGGATGGTCGGGAGTACGAGATGGGCAAGGGCCCTGTGCCCCCGTTCCACGTTCACTGCCGAACCACCATCACGCCGATCACCAGGTTGTCTGCTCTGTTCGGGCAAGGTGCCACGAGGGCATCAGTGGGTGCAGACGGAGGCGCACAGGTCTCGGCAAGCCTCAGCTACTACCAATGGCTCAAAACGCAACCATCAGCCTTCCAGGACGCCGCGCTGGGGCCGGTGCGCGGCAAGCTGTTCCGCGGTGGCGGGCTGACGGCGGAGCGCTTCGCTGCGCTGCAGTTGGACAAGAACTTCAAGCCGCTGACGCTGGACCAGCTCAAGGAGCTGGAGCCGTTGGCGTTTGAGCGGGCAGGGATGTAGCAACAGGCGTCCTCCCCGCCCTCTCTCGCATCAGTAGTTGATCGTTACCGAGCTGGCGCCGCGAGCCTTGAGCTCCTGGATGATCTGCTCGACGGTAGCTTCAGCAAGCGAGACGTCTTCAGTCTGCGCGTTTTTGCCTTTCTGCAAGCCCACTCCGCTACCAAAGAGAAGTGCGTCGAGTTTCTCCCAGGTGGACTCACGAGGTGCACAAAAGCACGAATGCTCGGCGTTCTCGTACCGGGAAGGCATCGCTGGGTTGATACCGATGGCCTTGGCCACCTCGGTGTAAGAGAGCCCCTTAGCTTCGCGAGCTGCTTTCAATGCTGCAGGGAACTTGGGACTAGTGGGATGCGGAAGAGACATTTCGATTTCCTTGTTGTGTATTGGTAGGACGATAATACAGTACTAATACAGTATTTCAAGTAAAAATACCGCCTCAGCGATATTGAGGATTTCCAGTGCCCGCCAGGCGGGCCAATCAATCCCCAGGGGATAGCCACATGCCTTTTGACTTTGACCCGGCCGCCCACGGCCTCACCCTCGATGAAACCCAAACTGCCGCGCTGAAAGCTGCGCTGGGCGGCGAGGTGCAGAAATTCCTGGACGGTGAGGTCTCGGGCCTCAAGACCAAGAACCAGGAGCTGATCGGCTCCAACAAGACCATCAAGACCGAGCTGGACAAACTGAAGGGTCAATTCGAAGGCCTGGATATTGAGGCAGTGAAGGGGCTGCTGGCTAAGGTTGGCCAGGACGAAGAGACCAAGCTGATCGCCGAGGGCAAGCTGGACGAAGTCATCACCCGGCGTACCGAGCGCCTGCGCACCGACCTGGATAAGCAGGTCAAGGCCGCCAACGAGCGCGCGGACAAAGCCGAAGCCTTCGCTGCCAAGTACAGCGACAAGGTGCTAGCCGATTCCATTCGCGCTGCGGCCATCAAAGCCGGCGCGCTGCCTGAGGCTGCCGAGGACATCATCCTCCGCGCCCGTGGCACCTTCAAACTGAGCGAAGACGGCGAGCCTATTGCCACTGACCGTGCCGGCGAAGTCGTGTACGGGAAGGATGGAAAGACCCCGCTGTCTCCCCTCGAATGGGCGGAATCGCTGCGCGAAACCGCCACACACCTGTGGCCAAGGGCTCAGGGTGCCGGGCAGACCGGCGACAACGGTGGCAAGGCCACGAAGAAGTGGGGTGAGTACACCGAGATCGAGCGCGCTGCGATCGCTCGCGACAACCCCGAAGCATTCAAAAAACTGCAAGCCACCCAAGGAACCTAATCCATGGCCACGACCCAGCTGTCGGACATCTTCGTCCGCGACTACTACGGCGCGCTGGCGCCGGTGAACACCCCTGAAAAAACCTCCGTCTTCGAATCGGGAATCGTGACCCGCTCGCCGACGCTCGACAATATCGCCAACAACGGCCAGGGCACCTCCGAGATCAGCTACTGGCAAGATCTCGACGCCGACGAGGCGCCGAACATCTCCAACGACAACCCGGATGACTTGGGCGAGGTCGGCAAGGCCGAGCAGGGCAGCATGCGGGCCCGTACGCTTTACCTCAACAAAGGCTACGGTGTTGCCGACCTCACTGCTGAGCTGGCCAATAGCGAGCCCATGCAGCACATCCGCAACCGCTTCGGCACGTACTGGACCCGCCAGTGGCAGCGTTATCTGCTGGGCGCTGCACGAGGCATCATCGCTTCGAACATTGCCAACAATGCCGGTGACATGGTCAAGGACGCAGGTGCCACCATCAGCGCCACCGCGTTTCAGGACGCTGCCTTCACTGCCGGTGATGCGGCTGACATGTTCGGAGCCATTGGCGTGCACTCGGTGGTCATGAACCAGATGGTCAAGCAGGACCTGATTGAGTACCTGCGCGATTCGACCGGCAAAATCATCCTGGCCACCTACCTCGGCAAGCCGGTGTTCATGGATGACAGCCTGACCTATGCGCCCGGTCAATTCCTGTCGGTATTCTTCGGCCAAGGCGCTTTCGGTTATGGCGAGGGGGCTCCGCATGTGCCGGTCGAGCTGCAGCGCAAGCCGGACGGTGGCAATGGCGGCGGTGCCGAAGTCCTGTGGGAACGCAAAACCTTCATCCTACAGCCCGCCGGTTTCAGCTGGAAAGGCAGCAACAACCTTAACCTGAGCCCGAACGCCACCCAGTACGCCAGCGCTGCGAACTGGGAACGTGTGTTCGACCGCAAGCAGGTGCCGTTCGCCGCCGTCATCAGCGGCACCGCCACCCCTTGACCCATGATGCGGGGCGCCGACTTGGCGCCCTGCGCAGGAGATCACCATGAAAGTTATCTACACCGACAAGCCAGGCCGCGAGCGCGGCGTTTGTTACCGGCTCCTGAGTCAGTTCTTCGGGGTCATCGACGGCGCAACGCATGTTGTGGTCGAAGGCGAGGCGCCTGAGATCGTCGAGGCCTACGAGGCTGCGGGTATCAAGGTTGGCGAGCAAGACGGCCAAGAAGAGGCCGAGACTGACCCGCGCAAGATGAACGTTCCCGAACTGAAGGAATGGCTCACTGCCAAGGGCATCGACTTCGACGCCGGCGCGAAAAAGCCCGACCTGCAAGCCCTGATCCCCCAGGAGTGATCCATGACTGACTTCATCACTGTCGCTGACGTTGACGAAAAGCTCGGGCAGGGCTGGGCTGGCGCCGGTGATGCGGTCCTTGCCGTGGCCATGGCCAACGCCTGGCTGACGGCCAAGATAAAGCGAATGGTGCCAGACCCGGTGCCGGACGCCATCGTGAGTGCTGGCGCGCAGGTGGCCAAGTTGGCCGCCGCCGGCCAGCTCTACAAGGACACCCAGCGCGAGATCCAGAGCAAGACTGTGTCGGCCCAGGCTGGCACCTCGACCAGTAAGACCTACGTCGCGGGGTCTGTCGATCGCTCGACCGGCGAGAACTTCGCTCTCGACCTCATCGCACCCTGGACCCGCCGCGCCGGCACCGTAATGCTCAAGAGGATCTGACCCATGGGCATGCGCGAAGAACTCCAAGCGGAGCTGGCGGAAGCGTTCGATGATCCAGACGGCCTTGCTGACGCGGTGAAGCCTGTAGCCGGATCTCGCACCGTGAAGGGCGGATATGACCCCGAGATCGGCGGCACTGTCCCGGCCTCGACCATCAATTACGCCGGGCGCGGTGTGTTCGGTAGCTACCTGGCCAAGGAAATCGACGGCTCGCGCATCCAAACCGAGGACGTGAAGCTGTTGGTGCTGCAGAACGAACTGTTCGAAGGGCGGGCCGATGCGGTGGCCGCCACCCCGGCCGCGCCGAAGATCGGCGACCTGATCAGCGGGTTCCGGACGCTCAACGTATCCGAAGACCCAGCCCAAGCCACCTGGACCGTCCAACTGAGGAAGTGACATGCCCCGCGGATCACACATGACCCAGCGCTACGGCGGCTTGCAGGGCGGCTTTGCCGAGGCTATCCGGGCGTTCGCCGAGCAGGCCGAGCAAGCACTCGACGCTACCTTCCGCGAAATCGTGATCGAGATCGGCAGCAGCGTTATCCGCATGTCGCCGGTAGGCAACCCTGAGATATGGGCGGCCAACGTGGCCCATCGGGCCAAGGCAACCAGGGCCGCCGATGACTACGACTTCAAGGTCGCGGTCCGCAACACCCTGATCAACCTGAACCAGGACAACTTCACCAAAGCCGGCAATCTGCGCAAGGGCGTCAAGTACGCCAAGCCCCTGACCAAGACCGAGCGCGAGCAGAACTTCGCCACCAATGGCTTGGTAGCAGGCCAGGGCTACGTCGGCGGACGGTTCCGGGGCAACTGGCAATTCTCCATCGATGCTCCGGCAACTGGCGAGCTCGACCGCATCGACCCGTCGGGCAGCCAGGCGATCGCTGACCTGCAGGCCCAGGTGCAGGCCCTGACCATTGGCCAGACGGCCTACATCGTGAACAACCTAATCTACGCGGTGCCTTTGGAATACGGGCACTCAACCCAGGCACCGCACGGTATGGTCCGGGTCACCCTGGCCAACTTTCAGCGCATCGTCGACGAAGCTATCAGGAACAACCAAGTATGAGCCATGCACGAGCCCGTCAGGCCATCGAGATCAAACTGATGGACTGGGCTGCGGCGCGACAGATCCGGGTCGCCAATTTTGAAGAAGGCTTTGAGCCACAGATAAACGAGTCCTACCTACGAGCGTACCTTCTGCCGGCTGGAACCGCCTGCCGCTACCTGGGTGGCGAGGCCTACGAGTACACCGGTGTCTACCAGGTGAGCATCGTCTGCCCGGCGGGCCAGGCTCTGTCTACTGCTGAGGTCATGGTCGACGAACTGAGCATCTTGTTCCGCGTCGACACCGAGCTCAGCCGCAACGGCTTCGAAGGCTTGATCGTCGAGCCGCTGGAGCAGGGGCCCACCATCACCGAGCCTGCGACCTACACGGTCCCGGCCAGCTTCACTTACCGCGGCGTCGCGGACCTGTAAATCACTCAACGGCCTCTTCTGGAGGCCAACCAAACACGCAGCCTAGGCCCGTACAGCCGAACGGTGGATGTTCGTTCATCCGTCCGCCCCGGCTGCGTATCTATTCGCCTGATGAACGAGGTGGCACAGATGATCGAGAGCAACGTCATTCCGTTTCACTACCAAGGCCAGGCCGTTCGCTTCAATAGCGAGGGCTGGATCAACGCGACCGATGTGGCCAAGCGCTACGGCAAGAAGCCTGCCGAATGGCTGCGCCTTCCTGAGTCGGTCAAGTATATGGATGCGCTGGCGCGCCACTTAAATGTGGGGGAATCCCACCTTTTAGTTCGAAGCACAAAGGGCCGCAGCGGCGGGACCTGGCTTCACCCAAAGCTGGCGGTCTCATTCGCCCGCTGGCTGGACGTGGATTTTGCCGTCTGGTGCGACCTGCACATCGATGCCTTGCTGCGCGGCGAGCTGGACGAAAAGCAGAAATTCGACCGTGCCTGCAAGGCACTTCAGGATCAGAACGAGCGAGGCAGCTTTGCTGGCAGAGAACTGGCCAAGCACCGCTGGAATAAGCCTCCGCTTGAGGCAGAAGTCGAGCACTGGCGCAGCCAACTGCAAATGACCCTGGGCCTCGACGCAGCCTGACAAGAAATACACCCATGAAACCCGCCGCGTGCGGGCTTTTTCTACCCAAGAGGAAAACACCATGGCCGCACGCTTCCCGCTGCCGAACGGCGCTATCGTTGAGATCGCCATGACCCTGGGGACCGCCATCCCCTTCACTGCAATCTCAAACGCTGCGCCGCCAGTTCTGACCGCCGAGGACCATGGTCTCGACACGCAGGACGTGGTGCTGATCGACTCCGGCTGGGCCAAGCTCACCGACCGCGCCGCCCGGGTAGCCAACGCACTGACTGACAGTTTCGCGCTGGGTGGTGTGAGCACCGCTGACGTCGATACCTTCACCCCCGGCGCCGGCCTTGGCTCCATCATCCCCGTCACCGACTGGGTTCAGATCTCCAAGGTCACCGGCTTTACCCCGTCTGGCGGTGAACAGCAGTTCCTGACCGTCGGCTACCTCGAAGACGATGACGACCGTCAGATGCCGACCAACCGCAACCCGATCAGCCTGGCCATCGTTGTCGAGGACCAGCCCACCGCCGCCTATGTTGGCGCTGTAGAGGGCTTCGACGAAACCAAGGAGCTGACTGTGGTGCGCCTGAAGCTGCGCAACGGTGACCAGATCCTCTATCCGGGCTATGTGAGTATCACCACCACCCCAACCATGGAGCGGAATAACCTGATGACCCGCACCATCAGCGTAGGCCTGTCCGGCCGCCCATTGCGCTACCTGAAAGCGGCCTAAGGAGACCCCCATGGCGAAGATCAAGATTGCGCAGAACCCGAAGTTCACTGCCCTGGTTCAGGTGCCGCGTATTGGCGGTGAGGCGGTGCCGGTGGAGTTCACTTTCCGCTACATGGATCGTGTCACCCTGGCCGAGATGTTCGACCGCTGGAACAAAGCGCGCGATGCCTGGGCGGAAAAGGCAAAGGAGGAAGGTGTCAGCTGGAAGGACGCCACTGCCGCCGAGATCGAGCTTCAGGCAGATCAGCTGAAGGATATCGTGGTCGGCTGGGATCTCGACGACGAGTTCAGCGACGACGCCATCCTCTACCTGGTGCGAACCTGCACCGGCGCGCCAAAAGCTGTCATCGACGCGTTCCAGAACGCATACAGCCCCGCCCGCCTGGGAAACTGAAGAGCGCGGCCAGGGCTGTCTACGAGCAGGGGGCCTCCGAAGGGCAGCTGGCGATGCTCGGCCTGAGCCGCGCCGACCTTCCCGAAGAAGAGGTTGAGGTCTGGCCGGATGCCTGGCCAGCCTTCCGCCTGTTCGAGGCAATGTCCACCCAGTGGCGGACGGGCATGGGCGGCCCCTCAGGCCTGGACTACTCAATCATCCCGGCCATCGCTTCGATGCTCGGCATCAAGCGCCGCGACCTTCCCGACATTTTTCCCGATCTCCGTGTAATGGAGGCCGAGGCCTTGGCCGTCATGGCCGAATCCGTGGAGTAGATCATGACCACCATTGCCGAACTCGGGATCAAGGTTGATTCCGGCGATGCTGTCGAGGCTGCAAGCGACCTCGACAAGCTGGCAGACGCTGGCAAGCGTAGCGAGGAATCGGCGGGCAAGACCGGGCGCGCCTGGGAGTCAGCGCTGAGCGGGATGCAGGGTGATACCCGGCAGATTGTTCAGGAGCTGCAGGCTCTCAACGCCAAGCAGGCTGAGCTGGCACAGCAGATGATCACGGTCGGCCGTGCCGTGACCACCGCCGCGGCGGGCATGACTGCATTCAAGGCCGGGGCTGAGCAGGCCGGGCAGGCCCAGGCCGCGCTGACGACCGCCACTGACGCAGGGGCCCAGGCAAGCCACCGCGCCGCAGAAACTGCTGATGAGCAGCAGGCTCGACTTCTGGCCATGGCGCGGGCATCCCTGGAGGCGAGCGAGTACGTTCAATCGCTGAACCGCGCTACTGCTCAAACCGCCGAAGTTACCAGCCAGGCGAATGCCGTCCTGTCGGACAACGCCAGTCGGCAGGCCGCCATCAATACCCGCGCACAAGCTCTGCTGGCAACAGAAGAGCGCCTGGCCGGCTCCGCCAAGAGCGCATCCGCCGCGCAGCGCGATCAGGGCCAGGCTCTCGACGACCTGCTCGGTAAAATCGACCCTACGGTCGCAGCCATGAGTCGTCTGGATCAGATGGAGCAGAAGCTGCAGGGGTTCAAGGCCAGCGGCGCCCTCGACCCCGAGACCTTCGCTGAGTACAAGACGAAGGTTGACCAGGCGAGGTCTGCCCTGGGTAGTGCGGATGCCGCGCTGAGCAGCACTGGCATGACCGCAAAGGCTACCGCTGCAGCGTTGCGAGGTGTACCGGCTCAGTTCACTGATATTTTCACGTCGATTGTCGCTGGCCAGCCGATCATGATGGTTGCCCTGCAGCAGGGCGGCCAGCTCAAGGATATGTTCGGCGGGCTTGGCCCGGCGGCGCGTGCCTTGGGCGGCTACATCCTGGGGCTGATCAATCCCTTTACCGTCTCGGCTGCTGCCGCAGTGACGCTGGGGTATGCCTTCTACAAAGGCTCCGAAGAGGCAGACGCCTATAGCAACGCGCTGATCTTGACGGGTAATTCCGCCGGGCTGACTGCCGATCAGCTGGGCAGTATGGCCAAGCAGGTGAGTGCGACTGTTGGCACAACTGGGGCAGCTGCATCGGTTCTGGCGAGCCTGGCCGGTAGCGGCAAGATCGCTGGCGACAGCTTCATGGATGTGGCGCAAGCAGCCGTGTCGATGGAGGAGGCAACGGGCCGGGCGGTTTCCGAGACCATTGCCGAGTTCGTCAAGCTGGCGGACGACCCAGTGAAAGCCTCGGTCGCGCTGAACACGCAGTACAACTACTTGACGAGCTCGGTCTATTCGCAGATTGCCGCTCTTGAGCAGCAAGGCAGGCACGCGGACGCCGTCAAGCTCGCCACCGAAGCCTTCGCAGACGCCATCAACGAGCGCACCCCAAAGATCATCGAGAACCTGAGCTGGTGGGAGCGCGGTTACAACGCGGTCGCCAAGGCTGCCGATCAGTTGAAAAACATTGGTCGGGAGAGCATCGACGACGATATCCGCCAGGCCGAGATCAACTTGGCCGGTGCCGAGCGCGGCGACGTTGGTGCCTTCCAGAACCGCGACACGATGGTCGAGTTCTACACTGATCAGCTTCAGTTCTTGAAGGATAAGAAAGCAGCCCAGGAGGAAAACGCCGCATTTGACCGCCAGGAGGCGGAGGCCAACGAGAAGACCATCAAGGCCATGGCTAAGGTCGATGCCCTGGAGAAGTCTGCCTGGACCAACTCTAAGAAACGCAGCGAGGCGCTCAAAGAGTACGAGCGGTCGCTGGATGTCATCAGGAAGAAGGATCCAGCTGATGCTCGACTCAACCCGGAGACTGTCGCAAGGGTCCGCAGCAACATTTCCGAGCAGTACAAGGATCCTGCTGGGCGTACTGGCGCTGTAGACCTCTCCGGCTTCAACACACAGAAGAACGCTCTCAACTCCATCCTGGCTGAGTACAAAAACAATCAGAAGGAGCTGGATGCAGCCCAGAAGGCCGGCATCATCTCCCAGGAGTCGTACGCGGCCCAGCGCGCGGCCATCATCGAGCAGCAGAAAGGCGAGGTGACCAACGCCTATCAGGCGGAGATCGCGGCGCTCGAAGCTGCCAAGGGCAAGGCCGGTACCTCGGCCGCCCAGCAGATCCAGCTGGACCAGAAGATCGCCGATGCCCGGGCCAACATGGTCAAGGCGCAGAAGGACGCTGATTCGGAACTGGCCGTGCTGGCCACGAACGAGGAGGGGCGGCTGCGCAAGCAGGCCCAGGCGGTGCAGACCTACACCAGCGCGCTGGACCAGCAGGTGAAGGCGCTGCGCTTGCAAGGGCAGCGATCTGCCGAAGGCCTCGGCTTGGGCGACCGGCAACGCGGCCTGCAGGACCAGCAGAACGGTATCGCCGACCGGATCAACCAGCAGAAGCTGGACCTGGCCAACCAGTACGGTGATGGCTCCCGCGGCATGAGCCTCGATGAGTACAACCAGAAGCTCTCGGCGCTCGACAAAACCCAGCGCGACCTGCAGGAAACTGCAATCGCCAACTACAACGACATGACCACTGCCCAGGGCAGCTGGAGCGCCGGCGCTTCGTCGGCCTTCCAGAACTACCTTGAGTCGGCCCGAGATGTCGCCGGCCAGACCAAGAGCCTGTTCACCAACGCCTTCAGCTCGATGGAAGACTCCGTCGCGAACTTCGCCATCTCCGGCAAGTTCTCGTTCGCCGACTTCACCAAGTCGATCCTGGCGGACATGGCGCGGATTGCCACCCGGCAGGCTGCCTCAGGGCTGCTGTCGAGCATTGCCGGCAGTGCGCTGGGCGCCTGGTTCAGTGGCGGCAGCGCACCTACCTCTGCAGGCTCAACCCAGGCTGGCTACAGCCCGGAGATCATGGACAACTTCGTCTCTGGTCAACGTGCCGCCGGCGGACCGGTAGCGGCGAACTCGCTCTACCAGGTCAACGAACTGGGCCCGGAGCTGCTGAATCAGGGAGGGAAGACCTACCTGATGATGGGGGCCGAGGGCGGCACGATCACGCCGCTGGGGGCTGGGCCGGTATCCGCTGCGGCAGCTGGAGCGGGCGGCGGTACGGTGATCCATGTGTCGGTGAGCATCGATGGCGAGGGAAATGCCGCCTCGTCGGCCGACACCGCTGGGTACGAGCAGTTCGGCAGCGAGCTCGCGACGTTTGTTGAGCAGAAGTACAACCAGATGATGGCCAAGGATCTCAGGCAGGGCGGCCGTATCAACACGGCATTGAAGGGGCGCTGATGGCTATCGAGACATTCACCTGGCGGCTGCAGTCTGGCGAGCAGGGCGAGTTCACCTTTGCGGTTCGAACCAAACGCTTTGCGGATGGATACGAACAGTCCGTTGGCGAAAGCCTGAACAACCGCTCGCAGTCCTGGCCCATCACGTGCACCGGCACCAAGGAGCAAGTGAAGGCCGTAAAGGCCTTCCTTGATCGGCACCAGGGCGCGAAGGCCTTTCTATGGACGCCTCCGCTTGGAGAGCTCGGGCTGTACAAATGCGCCGGCTACCAGCTCAGCAACCGCGGCGGCCTGATCTACGCCCTGGCCGCAACATTCACGCAGACATTCCACCCTTAAGGTCAATCCATGCCCCTGATCAGAGACATCCAGAAGCTGGAGCCTGGCAATGAGGTGATCCTCTTTGAAATCGACGGCTCCGAACACGGCGCCGACGTGCTGCGATTCCACGGCCACGCTATCCCGCACTCGCCCGAGGAACTAGCTGCAGCCGGCGCGAACGCCGATCAGCTGCCGGCCAAGTCGATCTTCTGGCAGGGCAACGAGTATGCGGCCTGGCCAGTGCAGATCGAAGGTATTGGGGCGGACAGCAACGGCTCTGCAACCCGGCCGACATTGTCCGCTGGCAACGTCAACGGCCGTATCACTGCGCTGTGCCTGGCGTTCGACGACCTGCTGAAGTTTCAACTGACTGTACGCGAGACCCTGGCCCAGTACCTGGATGCCGAGAACTTCCCGGGCGGGAACCCCGAAGCAGACCCGACCCAAGAGGCGCTCGAGATCTGGTACATCGACCAGAAGACCGGCGAAGACGGCGAGATGGTCGTGTGGGAGCTTTCTTCCCCGGGCGAGATTGACGGCTTCGGTCTGCCGGGCCGGCAGATGACCACCTTTTGCCACTGGGCCATGACCAATGGTTATCGGGGCCCTGACTGCAACTACACCGGCGCGGCGATGTTTGACGACGAGGACAACCCCACGGACGACCCTTCGAAGGACCAGTGCAAGGGTTGCCTCAGCTCCTGCAAGTTGCGCTTCGGCGAAACCAACGAGCTTTCGTTCGGAGGCTTTCCGGCCGTATCCCTGATCGCACGGAGCTGACCATGCGCAAACACATCCTGGCCGCCGTGCAAGCGCACGCCGCGGCTGAGTACCCGCGCGAGTGCTGCGGGTTGATCTTGGCCGTAGGCCGAAAGCAGATCTACGTGCCGTGCACCAACACTGCGAGCAACCCGGGCGAAGAGTTCCGGATCGCGCCGGAGGAATACGCAGCAGCGGAAGATCAGGGCGAGGTGATCGGCATCGTACATTCGCACCCCGACGCCACCAGTAGGCCGTCACCGCGTGACCTGGCCATGTGCGAAGCCACGGCACTGCCCTGGCATATCCTGTCCTGGCCTGAAGGCGATCTGCGGACCATCACCCCAAGCGGCAGCACGCCGCTGCTCGGCCGGCCATTCGTACACGGCGCCTGGGACTGCTGGCAGGCCTGCGCAGACTGGTATCAGCGGGAGTGGGGGCTGGAGTTCCCGGCCTACGCACGGGAGGACGGGTGGTGGGAGCAGGCCGCCGGGCCCAGCTTGTACGAGCAGGCCTATGAGGCGGCGGGCTTCTACCAGGTCGACCGGCCACAGCACGGCGACATGATCGTCATGGAGGTGGGGCGCACGGCGCACCCGAACCATGCTGGGATTTACCTGGGCGCCGACCCGCAACTGCCAGACGAGCAGGTCCAGGTGTTCGGCCAGGGCCCGTTCCTGCTGCATCACCTGTACGGCAGGCCATCAGAAATCATCGTGTTCGGCGGGCCATGGCTTGCCCGGACACGCCTTGTGTTGCGTCATCGGGACGCGAAGTGAAAGCGGCCAGGCCGCAGGAGAGTAAATATGGCAAGCGAAAAAAAGCGTGATGAGGTTAAACGGGCATCTTCCGATTGGAGAGTGCTGATGGTTCAGCACCCTCGCTTGGGTTTCTACTATGCCTCTGGATTCAAACTCGACCGGTAATGCTCTGTACAAGGTTGTCGATGTAGCTGTCGTGCAGAGCTTTGTCGATGTTTTGGAATTGTTCGGACTTCAGGCTTTGTAGTTCCTGCGCAATTGCGCTCGCGATAGCATCATTCCCGTAGGCGAGGCGTCGTCCCAACACCGCCGCGGCGTTCATATTGAAAACAATGGCTGTCCTGAGCGCATGCTCAAGGTCATTAAGGCGCTGTTCTACGGTTCTGTCGTTGCTCACATCGACCTCCTAGGTCTTCATGCCCCAGTCCATGGGCTTTCCGGCAACGGACCGGGGCGGTTCGTTGGAAGGCACAACGCTACTACGCCCCGGCCCAGGCCACGTACTGGCTTTCCGTCCATGGTGGATGGGTGGACAGGCGTGGGCCGATGGTGGCAGTTGGTGGTTGGGGCAAGCGTCGTACCGAACGTGAAGCGTGGGACGCGTATCCTGCCGCGGCGCTGCCAGATGCCCTCAAAGGGGCTAGCGGAACGAACTACATCAAAGATGCAGTGGAGCAGGTAGCCAAGATCGCTGACGCACTTGTAGAGCAGAGACGCAGGCGTTAACGAAGCTCCTAGGATTGAAGCCCAGCCCCGCGCTGGGCTTTTTGCATTTGGCGGTAGCCTCTATATGGCTGTGGTAAATTGTAGGCTTCATCAGGCCCGTGCCGAGGGTAAAAATGTTCGCCGAGCTTTTAAAATCAGCCGTTGAGCTACTCAAAATTGCGCCCCGCTATTTCGTAGCTGTTGCGTTGGTTTCTGGATTCCTGCTTTTCGCTCCGGATGGCTGGCTGGAATCTTTAGGACTTAGCTCCTTTGTGAGTGATAACAAGAAATGGCTGGGGATGGCGCTGTTGGTAAGCTCTGTTCTTTGGGGTGTCTATGTCGTGTCGGCAGTTGGGAAGTTAATAGGCATTAGGTTCAAGAAAAGTAAGCACGAGAGAAGGGTTCTTGAGAAACTTCGCTCTCTAACCGAAGATGAAAAGCAGATTCTGCGATACTACGTCGCAAACAATACACGAGCCAATACACTCCGCGTTGATGATGGCGTTGTGCAGGGGTTAGTTGCAAGCAGGATAATATTCAGGTCGGCATCCATGGGTAGTATTCTTGAAGGATTCGCTCACAATATAAGTGAGCTGGCCTGGACATATGTTCACGCCTATCCGGAGCTTCTTGATGGTACGACGAATTTCTATCGTACTGATAAGCGGGATCGAGGGTGGTGAGGGGTATTCACCGATCTGGCTGAGCATCGAACATTTCGACCATCATTTCCTCATGCTTCTTTTGCCTTACGGTGTAGAGCATGCACCGGTGTAAAAGAAGTCGCTTCATGTGCTGAGGCAAGGTGCCTGGGCTCTATTTGGAACACTTCGACTTTATCGCTATGCGTGTTGGTTACTTCGATGGTGTAGCTCGCGATCGTGCCGTCGTCCCGCTGGGTGTGACTGAGGTATTTGAAGGTAAGTATGGACTCGGACACGCGGATATCCAGTGGAAGACGGCTGAGATGAAACAGTCAGCAAAGCGCAGATCTCTAAACTAGCAGAGCCGGCGACCATTTCGTTTGATACGGCGTCGATACTTCAGCATCTCGTCTACTCGGGTAGATGTTACCAGCCAAGCGAACTCAAAAATCAGAAGTGGAATACCGGTTAGCGAGCCGTATAGGATGGCCAGAACATAGCTCTTATGCGCCTCATTAGGTGCAAACCCGAAACTCACAACGCACAATGCAGCAGTCAAGATAAACAGCGTTAGCATCGCGTAGCTAAGTACGATCTCTCTGTTAATTCTTACGCTGTCAAATCTGGCAGCCTTGATACGCTTCATGTCTTTCAGTTTGCGACCTCGGAAAAAGGATCGTATCCGGCCCTTTGCTCCGGACAGCAATAGCTGAGCTTTGTCATGTCCGAGACGGTACAGCGGTGGTAGCGCGAGTGCGATAAGTGCGGAGACTACGCTGTTGATCCAGAGTTGCGGATTGTTCATCCATTCATTCATGAGGCTTTCCGTAGCTAAGAGGTGCACAGCGTTATCGCGCGGTCGGGCGCTGGGTTTTTTAATTTATGACGCTTATGAAAAAGCCGGGCTGGCCGGGCTTGGGTTGCGCCCTTTACAGATTAGGCCGCAAAACAACGCGGGCTACTGGAGCTTCATCGAATCGAGCAGGTTAAGAGCGCCCTCTGAGGCATTGCCTGGGTCGCTCGCAGCTCCGGCAGCTGACTCGATGAGTCGCGCCAAAACCTCCCCTGGTGTGAGTTTAAATTTCTCTGCCGCCTCGATTAGTGATTGGTAAGACTCTGGGGTTACTGCAAAGGTTACGGGTTCGTCCGGGCTCTCTTCGAACGAGAGCTTGATTCGAACAGTTTCCGCTTCATCTTTCTGTCCAGCCAGTTCTGACACGCTGACTCCTAAGGCGTCTGCCAGGTTGTAGAGGTCATCAGTGCTCGGAGAGAGATCTCCTAGCTCGAACTCGGTCAGTACTGAGGTTTCTATGCCGGTCCTCTTGGACAGCAGCCGGAGGCTGATTTTTTTCCTGCATCGCAATTCAAGAAGGCGTGAAGAGAATCCTTCGTATAGCTCAACGCTCGGGCGGCCAGACTCTGCCCCCTGAAGTTCCTCCACAGAGACGCCAAGTGCTTCTCCCAGTCGCATCAGAACCTTGAGGCGGGGCATTGATTTTCCGGCTTCGTACTTAGAAATCATCGACCAGGCGACCCCGGCTGCGGCGCCTAGTTCGCGCTGTGTTAGGCCCTTTTGTGCTCTCAGATGAGCAAGTCTTTCAGCGAATGTTGCGTTCATGTGTGTCCTAGCGTTGCTCGGGATGCGTTATCCCCATACCAAGCGTATGCCGCTAAAGGCAAGTAATGCAACAAACGAAACACTGTTGTTGACAAACGACACAAAGGGAACAAAACTACACAAACTAAACATGAGTGAGGTGGAGATGTGAGTACGACCAAAGAAAAGAAGGTGGTGGGCGTTCGGCTGATGGAAATGATGCGCAAAGCGCTTGCTGGAAAGGCTGAAGAGAACGGCCGGAGCCTGAGCGGAGAGATCGTCTTCCGCTTGAGAAAGTCCCTGGAGCAGGAGATGCAGGATGAGCAAAAACAGCGGGCATGAAAAAGCCCCAGTGCTGGCAGGCGCTGAGGCTTTGAGTAACGAGATCAACTACCAGGAAGAAATCGTCATGGCGAATAATAGCACAAACGTGATTCCGTTCAATTTCGGCAAGCAGCAGGTGCGCACGCTGTTGATCAATGATCAGCCGTGGTTCGTGGCTGCCGACGTTTCGGCTGCCTTGCTTTACGCAGAAGCCAAGGACATGACTCGCAATCTAGATGAGGACGAGAAGGGTCGGCAGATTGTGCCGACCCCTGGCGGCGCTCAGGAAATGCTGGTTATCAATGAGTCCGGTCTGTACTCGGCGGTCCTTCGTAGTCGCAAGGCCGAGGCCAAGCGTTTCAAGAAGTGGGTGACGGCTGAAGTCTTGCCAGCGATCCGCAAGCGCGGCCGCTACGATGACCAGCAGGCGAAGATGCCAACCCTCATGGATGAACTGATCGGCATGAGCGAGCTGAGCGTCATCAAGGGCCTGATCAGGGACAAGGGCAGAGCGGTCGCGGCGGACAAGCGTCAAAGCTTCGCGCTGACCATGCACAATCGCCTGCATACCCGCTTCAACGTACCGCGCACCGAGCTGATCCCGGCTGGCCAGTTCGAAGCCGCCTGTAATTTCATTGCAGCCTACAGCGTGCTGGAAGGTGAGTTCATCGCCAAGGAGCCGCCACAGTTGCAGCTGCCGCTGAACATCCACTACCCAATTGAGGCCCTGGCAGCCATCCGCGAAGGGATGCTGACTGTCCGCAACGAAAAACAGGCGTGGCTGGACGTGACGCTCGAAGACATTCGCGATACGCGTGACGGCACCACGCCTCTTGAGAGCCTGTTGTGGGATCTGGAGAAGGCAGGCTTCGACATCCGCGGCGCCTGGTGGGAGCTTCGCACCTACCGCAACAAGCTGCGGGAAATCACCTCCTTTGTGAAAGGCTTGGGTCGTGTGATGGAAGAGCCTCAGCGTTATGCGGTTGATGCACCAAAGGAGAGGGCTGCAGCATGAGCGCGCTGATGACTGTTCCGTTTCATGGCACCAATCTTTTCATCGTTGAGCATCATGACGAGCCATTCGTGCCCATGCGGCCTATCGTCGAAGGCATGGGGATGGCTTGGCAGCCTCAGCACCGAAAGCTGGTAGACAGGTTCGAGGCCTGCATCACCCATATGGTTACGCAGCTCCCCGGAGATGACCAAGCAAGGGAGGTGGTGTGCCTGCCGCTGAAGAAGCTCCCGGCCTGGATGTATAGCGTCAACCCGAAAAAGGTTGATGAGAGCATTCGACAGACGATCATCGACTATCAGAATGAGTGCGATGATGCGCTTTGGCAGTACTGGAACGATGGCCACGCTGTAAATCCCCGAGCACAGCAGCCGGCAGCCAACGAGGATTCGATACCGCTTGAGCGGCGCCTACCGGTGGCCGCTGACAGCTTCGACGCCGCCAAGCGAATTGCCGAGAGCTTGGGGCTTGAAGGAAACCAGGCCATCCTGAGCGCGAACAGCATGGTCCGCTCGGCAATCGGTATCGACCTTATGGAAATGGCCGGTGTGAAGCGCCTGGTCAATGAAGCCCAGGAGCTGAACTACACGCCAACCGAGCTTGGCGCGAAGTTCGGCATGAGTGCGGCAAGCATGAACAAGCTGCTGGCCCAGTGTGGGCTACAGCATCATGTGATCTACAAGCCAGGCAAGAAACGCTGGGAGGTCACGCCGGACGGCAAGGAATTTGCCGTGATCACTGATACTGGCAAGAAGCACAGCGACGGCAAGCCGATCCAGCAAATCCTCTGGAAGGAGTCGGTGGCCAAGCCCCTGAAGCGCCTGGCTGAGAAGCTCCAAGCCGAAATGCCTGAGGTGGTTGCACACGGCCTTTCGCGGTAATCAGCCAATCAAGCCGAACCCCGCCCATGCGGGGTTACTGTGCTATCGATAATTCATCAAGGAAGTAAGCATGGACTACAGCAAGATCGGAACCGAAGAGCGTGTGAGGCTAACAATCGAAGCAACTGCGAGCCATGACTTTGATCGGGTGAGAAAGTTGGTTGATACCTGCCCTCGGCATAAAGTTGAGATCCAGAGCCTCGAGTACCTCGACAAGACGCGAATGCTGATGAATGTGGCTGCGCGATTTGAAATGGAGATGCGCGGCATCGCTTTGGCCATTCAAGCGTCCGATAATCCACCTCCTATCATGGCTCAAATGAATGCTGCAAAGGTCGTCTGGGTCGAATTTTGTGCTCAGAATGATATGAATCCTGACGTCCTGATCCAAACTGCTGGCGGACACCACCCATTGGTGAAGCAATTCCTGGGGTGGTGCTGCTTGCCACCCGATGAGGCGCTCGTTGCGCAGTGGCGCAGGGTGTTCCATGCAGCATCTACCGGCGACCTTGTCACTGAAAAACGGCACTGATAGCCAGAAATACCGATTCGTTGATATGGTTCCCCCATCTAAGTGAAGGGGGAATACATGAGAGCTCTGATCGGTGCGATTGGGATGGCGTTGTTGGCGGGGTGTTCTAACGTGAGCGATACGCGAGATACGGCTCCACTTCTGCAGGTGTCATCGTCGAATAGCGCAAAGCAGGTTGCCGAGTGTATTCGGGATGGCTGGCAGAACATCGCCGTTTGGGGGGCGGGCATAGGTGGAACGTTGCAAGAGTCCAATGGGCGCTACACAGTGTTCTCGCCTGATTCACAGACCCCCTGGCACTTGGCTGATGTAACGCCAACCTCAACGGGCTCTAAGGTTTCCTACCATTTTTACAGAACGTGGCAATCGCCAATTGATCGAGTGCCAGAAGTAGTGAAGTCCTGCGCCCGATGACTTGTTGCTAACCATAACCGCCTACGGGCGGTTTTTTATTGTTCGGAGAGACGCAATGGCAGCCCTTGCAATTGAGTACACCCCAAAAACTAAGATCACGCTTTGTGGTTCTTTGGGGAAAAAGTTTGGCAGGCAGCACAATTTTTTTCTTGGCAATGGCGACGTACATGAAGGCATGCGCGCCATTGACTCTAACTATCCTGGGTTCTTCCGTGAGTTGGCGAGCGCTAGGGAAAGGGGCCTGATTTTCGCGGTGTACCGGAATGGTAAAAACGTTACAGAAAATGAGTTTGGGCTTGGCGGGTGTCGTGAAATCAAAATTGTGCCAGTCATCACCGGGAGCAAAAGAGCGGGCGTGTTGCAAACTGTTATCGGGGTGGCTCTAATTGCTTTGGCATGGTGGAACCCGTTGGGCTGGTCTGCCAGCACCGCAATGCTGGTAACCAGCGCCGGGGTGGCTAATGCCGCTGGCGGCGTGATCCAAATGCTCAGCCCCCAAGCCAAAGGCCTGAAGACCAGCGCTGCCCCTGAGAACACCCCGGGCTACGCATTTGGCAGCGCCCGAAACACCACCGCCAGTGGCAACCCCGTACCACTCTGCCTGGGGCGTCGGCGGTGGGGTGGAGCGGTCATCAGCGCCGCTATTTACTCCGAAGACAAACTCTAACCCGTACACAGAACACCGACCGCCGCCTGGCGGTTTTTTTACGCCTGGAGGAAAGCATGGGCGCAGCACAGAAACTGGACATCGTAGGCGCCAAGGGTGGCTCGGATAAGCCGAAACAGCCTACAGAGGCGCCGGACAGCCTGCGCTCGGTCGCCGTGGCAAAAATGCTGATCGCCGTGGGAGAGGGTGAGTTCGAGGGGACGCCAACTGCGCGGGACATTTATCTGGACAACACGCCGTTGGCTGACCCGGCCGGCAACCTGAACTTCCCGAACGTGAAGTGGGAATGGCGTACAGGCTCGGTGGAGCAGGGCCATATCCCAGGCATCCCGTCCATCGAGAACGAGATCAGCGAGAGCGTCGAATTGCGCAGCGATAACGCCTACATCCGCGCGATCGACAGGCTGGAGCTATCCGCGATCCGCCTGCGCTTTGCCTGGCCAATGCTGCAATCGGTCGATTCAGGAGGGAACGTCAAAGGCTATCGGATTGAATACGCCGTGGACCTCGCTACTGACGGCGGGGCGTATAAGCAGGTGCTGCTGGAGGCTGTCGACGGCAAGACCACCAGCACCTACGAGCGCACCCGCCGCATCGACCTGCCAAAGGCTACCAGTGGCTGGCTGCTGCGCGTCCGCCGGCTGACGCCTAACCAGAACAACAACAAGATCGCCGACACCATGCAGATAGTCGGGCGGACCGAGGTGATCGACGCCAAGGTTCGATACCCGAACACCGCGTTGCTGTACATCGAGTTCTCGGCCGAGCAGTTCCGCAACATTCCGGCGGTCACTGTGGAGTGTGACGCTCGCAAATTCCAGGTGCCCAGCAACTATGACCCGCGCTCAAGGGTTTACACCGGGGTCTGGGATGGCACCTTCAAAGAGGCCTGGACCGACAACCCGGCCTGGCACACCTACGGCATCACCGTGAACGACCGTTTTGGTCTGGGTCGGCGCATCAAGCCCTGGCAGGTCGACAAGTGGGAGCTCTATCGGATCGCCCAGTATTGCGACCAGATGGTACCGAACGGGAGGGGCGGCCAGGAGCCGCGTTTCATCTGCAATCTTAACCTTCAGGGCAAAGCTGACGCTTGGAGCCTGCTGCGCGATATCTCGGCGATCTACCGGGGTATGACCTACTGGGCGCAGGGGCAGGTGTACAGCTTGGCTGACATGCCGCGCGACACCGACTTCGACTTCGCCTACACCCGGGCGAACGTCATCGACGGCAAGTTCACCTATTCGAGCGCCTCGGAGCGCACGCGCTACAGCCGCGCCCTGATCAGCTACGACAACCCGGCGAACAGCTACGACACCGATGTCACCTCGGTGACTGACCAGAAACTGCAGCGCCGCTATGGCGACAACGTGTTGGAGATTAGCGCGATCGGCTGCACCCGCGAATCGGAGGCCCAGCGCCGCGGCAAATGGGCGCTGCTGACGAACTCACGAGATCGAGGCATCACCTTCAAGGTCGGGCTCGATGGGCGAATCCCATTGCCGGGCTATGTGATCCCGGTCGCGGACGAGCTGCTGGCGGGCCGGCCAATTGGCGGGCGCATCGCTGCTGTATCCGGCCGCACCATCGGCTTGGACCGTGACACCCAGGCCAAGGCCGGTGACCGCTTGATCCTCAACCTGCCGGATGGAACCTGCCAGGCACGCACCGTTCAATCGGTGAGCGGCCGGGCCGTAACCGTCACCACTGCCTACTCGGTGGTACCGGAGCCTGAGCTGGTGTGGGCGCTCGACGCAGACGACCTGGCGGTACCGCTGTACCGTGTGACCAGCGTTACCCGCCCAGAGCCTGGTGTGTTTGAGATCAGCGCGGTGCAGTACGACCCGAGCAAGTTTGCGCATATCGACACCGGGGCCCGCCTGGAAGAGCGGCCGATCAGCGTGATCCCGATCACCGTCGTTCCTCCACCGGCTAGCGTGGTTCTGACCTCGAACCATGCTGTAGACCAAGGTATCGCGGTGAGTACCATGACCATTGCTTGGCCGGCCGTGAACGGGGCCGTGGCCTACGACGTGGAATGGCGCAAGGACAACGGGAACTGGATAAAGCTGCAACGCGTTGGGGCGACTTCAGTCGATGTGGTGGGCATATACGCCGGCCAGTACCTTGCTCGGGTTCGAGCAGTCAGTGCGTTCGATATCTCGTCGATCTGGCGAGACTCGATGCTCACCGAGCTCAAGGGCAAAGAGGGCCTGCCTCCGGCGGTGTCGTATCTGAACGCATCGAGCGAGCTGTTCGCGATTGGCTTGCGATGGGGCTTCCCTGAAGGCGCAGAAGACACACAGCGTACCGAGATCTGGTACAGCCCAAGCAATGACCTGTCGGTGGCCACGAAACTCACCGACCTGGCCTACCCGCAGCACGACTTCATGCTGCAGGGGCTGGCAGCGGGCGTGTCGTTTTTCTTCTGGGCGCGCCTGGTCGACCGCACCGGCAACATCGGGCCGTGGTATCCCGTGGACAACGGCGTACTGGGGCAGAGCGGCATGGATGCTGCGCCGATCCTCGACCTCATTGCAGGGCAAATTGGCGAGACTGAGCTGGGCAAGGAGCTCATCGACAAGATCGACGGCCTGCAAGACCAGATCGATGCGCTTGACGGGCTCAAGGCCTACAACCCAGATGAGCCTTACGCGAAAGACCAGATGGTCGTCGTTGATGGCCGGATCTACCAGGCAAAAGGCCCTGTTCCTGCCGATGCCTCGGGTGCGAATTCTCCGCCGAATGCGAACCTCTGGATCGATGTCGGGCAGTCTGTTCAAACGGCCAATGGCCTGGCGCAGCAGGTGCAGACGAACAAGACGAAGATCACAGAAGTGGATGGCAAGGTCACGGCGACAGCAGAAAGCGTGCAGGCCCTGCGCGCCTCTGCTCGCGACGACGACCCGGCTGGGGACATGGCCGGCGCCCTGGCGCAGTGGGACGCAACTGCGGCATTCGTGAGCGAAGTAAAAGTCAGCGCAACGCGCGATGAAGTCATCGTGCGCAAGACTGAAACGCTCGAAGCAACCCTTGCTGATACCAGTGCAGCAGTGCAGACGATCAGCCAGGCCCAGGTCGATGCCGATGAAAAGGCCTCGACGATGTGGGCCGTCAAAATGCAGGTCAACTCCCAAGGCAAGTATGTTGTTGCAGGTATCGGCCTGGGCATCGAGAACGGACCAGCGGGCCTACAGAGCCAATTCATCGTCAACGCCGACAGGTTCGCTGTGGTCAACGACATCAACGGAACACCGGCATCGTTCTTCGCGATCCAGGGTGGGCAAACGTTTATCGATGCTGCATTCATCAAAGACGGCACCATTACAAATGCGAAGATCGGCGACATGATCAGCACTACAGACTACGTAGCGGGCGTTCAGGGCTGGGCAATTTATCGCTCAACTGGGGTGTTCGAGTTCAACGGTACCGGGCCAGGCCAAAGCCGTCTCTCTATCAACAACTCCGGCGTCCGGATGTACCACGCAAACGGCGTCCTCGGAATCGAGTTGGTTCTTTGAGATGACTGGACTTTTTATACAGACGGCAGATGAAAAAGTGCTGGTCGACATGACCAGCAAAATCAGTCAGATGGTGGGCAGCGTGGACACGGGAGGCGCAGATGGTTCGACAGCTATACCTGCGCCACCCACCGGAAAGTTGATGTTCTATATCGTCGTGCCGCTTGTTGATCTGGCTCGCGAGAAAGGAAAAAAACCAGGCGTCACAATCAGTGGCAACACGCTTTCCTGGTCGTACTCATATTCGACTTCAGGCTGGGGCTACTTCTCGGCCAACTGCCGCATTTACTACGGGTACTACTGATGGTCGCTCGACTGATAGTGAACAAGGAGGCCGGTGAGCTTCTGTTTGATACGAGCAAGATCTGCTACGGGCTTGTAAAAAGTGGGTCTATGTCAGAGATAGAAACTTGGCCTCGAAAATACCTGCGCTCAGCCCAACTTGATCCGAACAACGGAGCAAACTGGATCGACTCAAACCGATTCGGCGATACAATGTTCGGCTTCACAATAAGTAATGCGATATCGCCGATCGTGTTCATTGTGGGGAAAGGGTGTCTCAACGGTACATCGCGGTCAGGTAGCAACATGACATTCATGTATGCCGGAGGTGATGCTTCAACGAAGTTCTACTGCTTCGATTTGATGGCCGACAATATCCCAGGCCGGCCGTACCTGAAGACCTGGAACGAGGATAGACAGATCACGTTCAACTCGTTGCAGCCACCGCTGAATATCGTGAATGCAGTTCAGGCTCCCGACCCTCCTGCTGGAAACGATCAGTACGGCCGCAAGTTGCTCACATACGACGGAGGTCGAATAGAGCGCATTCGCTACCAGACTGCATCGCAAGATGCTCAGATGCATTGCGTTGTTGATGTAGGGCTCGATACCGGGGTCGAGTACGCAGTGTTCCTGCCGTTCTCGCGCAGTGCCGCGCTCTGGAATACACAGACAATATCAGGATCCATGCTTTCCCTGTGCACCGTGAGCGAGGGGGCATATGGCCGCGTGGGCGGTATATCGTTCATGTTCGCAAATTCGGGCGGAAGCCCGGTCTCGTACCCAGCAATGAACGCATCGGTTCCTGCGTCCTTTACCGCTATCCCGACCGACCGGCTGCCGGTAGCCCTCGTGATAAAGACTGCCGGGTTACCTTTTCCTTACAACTGATTTGCAAACATCAAGAGCCCGCCTTGAGCGGGTTTTTTGTTGCCTGGAGAAACCATGGGTTGGTACAGAGCAGGTAATGTCGCGATCACAAGCGGCTCAACTACAGTGACCGGGACCGGCACAGCATTCGCTGCGAATTGCAGGGTCGGTGACGAATTCAAGGGCCCCGATGGCCGCGGCTACGAAGTCGTGAACGTCGCAAGCAACACAGTGCTCAGCATCGCTCCCGCGTATCAGGGGCCTACAGTCACAGCCGGCGCATATAGCCTGGTCCCGATCCAGGGCTACCCCAAAGACCTGAGTGATCGATTCAAGCAGATCTCCGAGCAGTGGGGGCATGTGCTCGCGATCCTCGGAGCCGCCCAGACTGCCGGAGAGCTGCGCGCGAACATCGGCGCCGCGGCTTCCGGCCGGAACGCGGACATCACTGAGCTGACTGCGCTGACGAAAGCCATGACGATCGCGCAGGGCGGGACGGGAGCGACGACGCCTGCAGATGCGCGCACTGCGCTCGGACTGAAATCAGCCGCATTGGCGGACGTGGTCGGCACAGTGAGCACCGTGGGCGGCGCGATCATAGAACGAGGCAGTAATGCGAACGGCGACTACACGAAGTTTGCAGACGGAACGCTCGAGGGCTGGATCACAGGCTCAAACTCGCAGTCCATACCCAACAACTCGGGCATCGAAATCTCTGTGACATACCCGGCTACGTTTGTTGGCACACCGACGATCACTGGATCTGCGGGGCTGGCAACGAGCGGTACAACTGGGCTCGCGGCACGTGTCGCAGTTGGCTTCCCGTTCTCCGCCCCGGGGTTGAGCAGCGCCAGGGTACACATTTTCAACACTACGGGGATCGCCATCGGCGGCTTTTCATACTTCATCAAAATTAAAGGCAGGTGGCGGTAATGATCATCAAGCTTTCCCCTGTACGCTCTGATCTGGGCTTAGTTGTGGCCAGGTCCGCCGACATACTGGAAGTGAATGGTGTGGAATTTGACTTCACGCGATTGCCGGATGGCGCGACGCTCCCTGCCGAGGCTGTCGACTGCGAGTTCGTGATTGCGCCAGTCGAGCGGATCAGTGGCGGCCTGGTGCTGACACTCATGCTGCCGCACGGCGCGGATGCGAGTGAGCAATCGCGCTTCCCTGTCGACATCGTCAACCCAGCAGATGGCCGGGTGCCACTGCCCACCGACCGCGACCCGCAGCCAGATGCGCCGGCGAGCTGGCCCGCAGGTGTCGGCGCAATCGACTGGAGTCAGATGGTCACGGCAGAGATGAAGCAAGAAGCCACTGCGGCACAGCTTCTCGGTGCCGTGCAGGCTGATGCGGCTAGCCGCCGTGCCGCTGCCGACTCAGCGATTGCCCCGCTCCAGGATGCCGTCGACATCCACGATGCAACTGATGCAGAGGTCGCCTCGCTCAAGGCCTGGAAGAAATACCGGGTCGCACTGAGCCGCTTGCCGGAGCAGCCTGGGTACCCCGCGGAAATCGACTGGCCCGCGCCGCCGGCCTGATTCCGGCCGAACACCAATACCCGCCTTGAGCGGGTTTTTTATTGCCTGGAGAAAACCCATGACCCAATCGCTCCCCCGCGGCGTGCGTAACAACAACCCCGGAAACATCGACTACAACCCACGAAACGCCTGGCAGGGCCAGCTCGGCTTGGAGCAGGGCGTACCGAAACCACGGTTCGCCCGGTTCGACACTCCAGAGAACGGTATCCGCGCCCTGGGCAAGCTGCTGCTCAACTACCGAGGCAAGGACGGCATCCCCGGCGTAGGCAAGCCCGGCATCGATACGCCACTGGAGTTCATCAACCGCTGGGCGCCCAGCAACGAGAACAACACCCAGGCATACGCTGCAGCGATCGCCAAGCGCCTGGGCGTCGGCATGCGCGACTCGATCAACATGGCCGACCCCAAGACCCTGCGCGAGACCGTGCTGGGCATCATCGTGCATGAGAACGGCAGCAACCCGTATTCGCCGGCGGTCATTGATGAAGGCGTGCGGCGGGCCCTGGCATGAACTGGTTGGCCGCTGTGCCCGCCTGGTGCTGGTGGTTGATTGCCCTGGTAGTGGTGGGCTGTGGCCAGCAGTACCGGGTGGTGGTCGCCCAGGGCGAGACAGCCGAGGCTCGTACCGAACTGGCCGACTACCGCCTGGTAGTCGCGGAGAACAGCCGGCGAGCAGCAGCACAAGCGCGCGCCGAGGAGCAACGCCGCCAGAAGGTGGCAGACGAGGAAGGTGAGCATGCACGCAAGAAACTGGAAGAGGTCACCATCCGCGCCGCTGCTGCTGAGTCTGCTGCTGGCGGCCTGCGCGGGGAAATCACCCGACTGCGCGCCGGCCGATCAGCCACCTGTGGTGCCATCGATGCCCAGCAGCGCCAGGCAGGGGCCTCTGCCGTCGTGGTGCTCGGGGGATTGCTTGAAGACGCTGACCGAATGGCGGGCAGTTGCGCAGCAGCGCTTGAGCGAAGTCGAATAGCGGGGCTGACTTGCGAGGCTGTCATTAATCGGATCAGCTCTGGTCGCCAGGAAAGAGGCAGCCGCATTTTCTGACATGGAGCTTACTACCTGATCACACGAGTGGATGAACGCGCGGGGTAATAGCAGGCATATGCTGTCGCTGCCTTCGCGCTAAACAGGCAAAACCCTGTAATCAATCAAAATTACTTAGTATGCTGTTTATTTTCGGTCGTACCATCTGTTTATCGGGTATTTCCGCTGTGGCCATAGGAAGACACTAACGGCGGCATTTAGCGCGGCTTGCGCGTTTGTGCGCGTTTGCAACTTTCGTTTATTCCCTATACGATCAAGATTCATTCCAAGAAGGACCTTAGAAATGAATGTAAAAAACCCTCTTCGCCTGCAATTCACCGATGCTTTCGGGAATATTTGCTTTGTCCCGTTCTGCTATAACCTGAACCAGCTCTCGGGCGCGGTTCAAGAAGCCGCACAGCGCGACGCGCAGCATTTGGTTTCTATCGATGTGATGGAGCCGCAAGGCACTAACACCGTCAGCACCTACAGTTGCTCCCTAACCGTAGGGCCGACTGGCGCAGAGCAGAGCAGTCTGTACAATCAAGTTCTGCAAGCGGCCAAAAGCAATCTGAACTGGCCGCAAAACTACATGCCCGAGTCGGCGAGCGAGGAGGATCTTAAGAACCTGGGACTTCAGATCGCGTCCGGCGTGGCAGCCCAAGTTATCGTCTCGGTGGGTGGTAAGGCTATTAAAATGATCCTGCGCAATCTGTCCGGCACTCCAGCCCCAGCAGCGGTTGACGGAAACGATCCGACCCCGCCTGAAAGCGCTGGCGATGTGGTCGGCACCGTTTCCGACCCCGACCCCGAAGGTTTATTGCCAGAAGGTGGCGATTCGGGCGACTACCCGCCAGACAGCGGCGAGGATGGTGGCGACGAGGGTGGCGACGAGGGTGGTGGTGGCGACGAGGGTGGTGATGACGGCGGCTTTGACCCAGATATCATCCCTGATTTTATCGAGAAGAAAGACTAGGCACCCGGGGGCCCCTTAATTGGGGCCCTTCTTCAATAGGTTCGATTATTTCGGGGCTGAAGTAGTTAGGCGAAAGGTCTTTATGCATTAGATCTTGCGGCTGGCCTGTTGGCCGGCGGCTTGGAAGTATGCGAATGAAGTCCTCAAGCTTCTGGAATCAACTCCCAATCACTGATCACGTAACCTACATGGGCCGGCCGACGCTAGCGAATTGTCGTGGCCAAGACGCGCGGCAAGGATCTGCCGCATCTTCATTAGGCCGGCGGACTGCGCAAGGCCGACAGCCTGGAAGTGAAGGTGCAGGCGCTGCTGGCTGGGCGCAGGCAGCGGATCAATTTCGAAAAGCAGTTGAAGTCAGCGCTGATTGCCTGCAGGTAGCTACTTTGGCCTTTTTTCGCTTACGGCGCACACTGAGCTGGTATACAGGCGGCTTTCCCTTGTTGCTTAACGCCACGCCTATCACGAATTTTTCAATGGCCTTCCGGCCTTTTTCAGTTGGCGCTTGGTAGCCACCTGCGACCTTGATCAAGTCGCCGCTTTCGATGAGGGCATCCAAGTCTGGGCGTGGTGGAGGGTTTTCTAGTAACTCACGAATCTCGCGAAGAAGATTTTCATCCATTTGCGGGGTGCTCCTTGTGAAGTCGCGGCGAAACTCACCGTTCGACGTGGACATTTGTACGCCGAAGAAGGTAGTTGTACGATACTGTTTATCCATGCAGTACTGGTGTGTCCATGGGGTTCCTCGTCATCCGCCGCCGCAAGCGTGCCGATGAAAGAGCGGGAGACCTTGCGGCAGATGCTGATCAAAGTCGGGGAAGGGGAGCAACCTGCGAACAGGCCTATACTGCCCTGACCGAAACTGGAGGACAGCATGGACGACTTGCAGGAGAAGATGGCGGCGGGTGAGCCGCTGATGCAGCAGGCGATGGATGCGGTGCGGCGCTATCACGAAGCGCTGGAATTACTTGCTCCTGCTGAGGATGTCGAGTGCCTGCGCCTTGAGGCAGAGTCACTTATGCAGGCTGTGAGCGAGTACCAGCTGAGCGCCTTGGGCGGGCGGCCCGCAACTCGTCATTGAGACGGCGTGTCCATGGGACAGTAGTGTGCGAAATATACGTCGAAGGATACTCGGTTGGAGAAGGTGCAGCAGAGTAAATCGTCGGCTCGCTTTGCAGCGGCCAAGCGAGATCGCCGAGCTTCTGCCGCTTAGATGAACCCCTGTTTTATCACGCAAGCTTGGTTCAGCTGACGCCTATAGAACGAGCGCGGCTTAGCTATGCTGAATTAGCTGGCTTTCTTTAAAAAACAATACTTAGCAACCATCCGATCAAGCCACTGCCCAATACAATTAACCAAGGAGGAGCCTTCCAGAACATTAAGGCAACAAGGGCTATCAGCGCCAACCCGAAGTCTTGGGGAGCTAATATGGCACTCGTCCAGACCGGGTTGTACAAGGCCGCCAGGAGAAGCCCGACCACTCCCGCGTTGACCCCTGCAAGCGCCGCCTGAGTGCGAGAGCTATGCCGCAGTTGCTCCCAGAAAGGCAACGCGCCAATCACGAGGAGGAATGAAGGTGCAAAGATAGCGATGAGGCACACCGACGCGCCCACCCAGCCAGAAGGCTGGACGTTCATGGAGGCACCGAGAAATGCTGCAAAGCTAAAGAGTGGGCCCGGTACTGCCTGCGCTACGCCATACCCAGCCAGGAAAGTGTCGTTGGCTACCCAGCCGTTGGGTACCGTTGCCGCCTGAAGTAACGGCAGCACAACATGCCCCCCTCCGAAGACTAATGAACCGGCCTGGTAAAAGTCGTGCAGCATAGCTAGCGTTTGAGAGGGCCAAACCTGCATCAATAATGGAAGGCCAAACAACAAGCTGAAAAACACCACCAAGGAGATCGCACCCACCTTCTTGGTGATCGAGATCGCCAAAGATTCCGCGGCTTGGCGCTGTGTGGTTTTAAGCAGCATCAAGCCGACGAGGGCGGCGCAGACGATCACACCAATCTGTCCCAATGCATTGGGCCACAGGAGTGCAGCGCAGGCAGAGAATGCGGCGATAGTCACGCGAAGCACATCGGTACAAAGATTGCGGGCCATTCCCCAGACTGCTTGAGCGACGACAGCGACCGCGACGATTTTAAGGCCGTGCAATAGACCGCTTGGGAAAGCACTTCCCCAAGTGGACATACCCTTAGCGAACAGAACCAGCATTAGAGCCGATGGCAATGTGAAACCTGCCCATGCAGCAATAGCTCCAGAAAATCCGGCATGAGACAGTCCCAATCCTATGCCAACTTGGCTACTCGCGGGCCCCGGAAGGAATTGGCACAAAGCGACCAAATCGGCATAACTGCGGTCGCTAAGCCATTGGCGCCGGGCTACGAACTCTTCACGAAAGTACCCCAGATGGGCAACCGGGCCGCCGAAAGACGTTAGTCCCAAGCGCAAAAACACCAGAAAAACTGACCACGCGGAATCAGACGTAGCCATCTTGATGTGACTTTCTGGTGACAATACTCATGCTCCCAACGGTGACTGATATAGCGGGATTGACAAATATCATTCAAGCACAACTCGAGTATTCAATCAGCCCATTTGACGAGTGAGCAAGCTCAGTACCTGCTGGACACCCATTTAATTATGAAAGGTGCGTTGGGCGGACGCTCACAACGCCGCACGCCAAAGCTTGTGAAGCTGCAGCAACAAAAGTTAATGAGAGTTGGGGTGGAATTGTCGGCAGGACGCCAGTGGCACGTTGAAGTGATACCAATTCTGATACCAATCACCGAGTTTTGATGGGGTGTAGGGGGGGATTTGGCCCAATAAAACCGACCTATAAGCACCCTTTGAGCCCCATGCAGGACGGCATGGTGATGTTAGCGGTGGAGATCAAACGCTTATCCTGCGGAGTATGAAGAGGTGAGTGTAGGTGCCAGCCAATGACAGTCGACAGCTTGTGCAGCGCCCCAAATCCAAGGAGGAGCCGATCCATCCGTGCAGGTGGAGGCCATGTCTCGAACCACTTGCTCTGGCGTTCGCATGAACCATTAGCGACGAGCATTGCGCGATCGACCTTCAAATGCACGAATCAGATAGGCCTCAAGCGCTGAAGCCAAGTGGCTGTGCCGCGCCTCGAAGCCTATGGTGTGTATCGAGGTTATGGACTCCCAACGTGGGCGCAGCCTCAACCAGCCCGGGCCGCGCTCCTTGTCCAGGCGGTACACATGTGAGCTCAGTCGGCGTGATATCCCATGATCACAATACAATCCACCCCCTCGGCTGGCGCCCAGGCCGATGTACTCAAGATCGTCCCCGGCAAACAGCGCATAACAGCCTCCCAGCTGATAGTTCGGTACAGACCCCTTGAACTCCCGCCAGGCATGCCAGGCAGGCGGTTGAATGCCGAGCACGTCGGTGTTCCAGTGCATGCCAAAGAACTTTTCGGTTTCAGCTTCAAGCTGAGCCAGGGTGACTGGCTTTCGATCATTCATGCTCTTGATTCCTTTCAATCCGGTTGCGAGCCAAGCGTCGGCGTCCATCTTTGGCGTGCGGCCCCGGGCAGCAGTGTCGACGCTGGCGAAAACATGTGCAATCGCTGCGCTAGCCCGTGCAACCACAAAATGGAAAAACACCGAATCGACCCAAGTGGGGTAAGCCAAGGCTGCGGTACTTGTAAGCGAACGCTGTTTGTCCCCTCAAATCTTGATTTCTGATATGTCCGTGCTTTATTGGCTGATGTTTGTCGTCATTGACGATCAAACACTATTTGTCATTACCGAGCCAGGTGCTTGCACGTTCGCTTGAAGGCCTGGGCTCGCGCGTGTTGATAATCAGTTTGGTCAAGGAAATCAAAGGAATGAAACTTTCACCCGCAGCAAAAGGAATTGCACTGGCCCTGGTCGGTTTCTGTTCATCGATACCCGTGGTGCACGCCTGCACGCGGCTGGTTTTTCTTGGAGATAACCAACAGATCATAACGGCACGCTCAATGGACTGGGCGAAGGATGTGGAAACCAACCTGTGGGTGTTCCCCCAGGGCATGAAGCGCCACGGTGAGGCAGGCCCCAATTCGGTTACCTGGACGTCGAAGTACGGCAGTGTCATTGCGTCCGGCTACGATATTTCCACCACCGACGGCATCAACGAAGCCGGGTTGTCTGCAAACCTGCTGTGGCTGGTGGAATCAGAATATCCAGCACTCGAACAGGGCAAGCCAGGGCTCAGTATCTCGGCATGGGCTCAGTACGTATTGGATAACTTCAAGACCGTGGCTGAAGCGGTCGAGGCGCTCAAGGCCGAACCGTTTCATGTGGTGACATCCAAGGTTCCGAACGAAACCCGCCTGGCAACGCTGCACCTTTCAATGTCCGATGCGTCGGGCGATAGCGCAATTGTTGAGTATATCGATGGCAAGCAAGTCATTCACCACGACAGAAAATATCAAGTGATGACGAACTCGCCGAAGTTCGACGAGCAGTTGGAAATGTATGCTTATTGGCAAGGCATTGACGGAACACAGATGTTGCCTGGCACCAACCGCTCGCCTGATCGCTTTGCGCGTGCGTCCTTCTACGTAAATGCCGTGCCCAAGCATGAGGATGCGCGGCTGTCACTGGCCAGTGTATTCAGTGTGATTCGCAACGTCTCGGTGCCGTACGGCATTACAACGCCAGATCAGCCCAATATCTCATCCACGCGCTGGCGGACTGTGGCGGACCATAAACACAAGCAGTATTTTTTCGAGTCCGCAGTCACGCCCAATACGTTCTGGGTTGACCTGAAAAAGCTGGACCTCAGCCAGAAAACCGGCAAGGTGAAAAAGCTGGACCTGGGCCCGAACCAGGCAAACGTGTATGCCGGCGAAGTGTCCGCCCGCTTCGAAGAGTCAACACCGTTCAAATTCGAGGGGATTTGAATTGCACCAGCGACTTGATCCCTGACATTTACACTCAGGACGCAACAGCGCTCGCCTCGGCAATCATGAGGTCGAGCGCTTTTGTGTGCGTTGAACAAAAGGCGGCTCGGTCATCAGCCTATCTGTGACAACCCAAATCCCAGACAAAGAAAAGCCCGCGATGGGGGGGAGCGGGCTTAAAGGTTTCTACTAGGAGCTGGGTCAACCATAAGCCTTCGAATGTGAAAGGCTTGTGAAACTTACGGGATTGGTCTGAATGATTGCTATTTCACCGTGCAGGTCCAGCGGTGATTGTGCCGGTAGGGCGCGCGCATGAAGGTGATGTCCGAGACGCGGGTCAGGCCGCGTTTGCGCAGGGCGTCGGTCAGTTGTACGAGTGTCTCTGCTTCGATAGTCATTGCTGTTACCTCGTCAGATTTACTGCGTTCATAGGTCTGGACCGGGCGGGTGTCGGGCTAATTCAATTTTTTTGCCCGTGTATCGACGACCGCAAACAGGCCAGGCAAAAAAGATGAACCACCCACGCCGCCACGCGCTCACATGAACAGCGGTACCTCAAACGCAGTTCCCGAAAAACAGAACGAGGATTTCATGATGAATACCCTGTTGCGAAGCAGCGCTTTTGCGCTGGCGTTTACCCTGGCAGGCGCGGTACACGCGGCCCAGGACGCCGACGATTTCGTGGAAGACGCCTCGGCCAAAGGCATTGCCGAAGTGGAAGCCGGCAAGCTGGCCCAGGAGAAGGGCAGCGCCAGCGACGTGAAGGCCTTTGCCGACATGATGGTCAAGGACCACACCGCAGCCAACGAGAAGCTCAAGGCCATCGCTGCCAGCAAAAAGCTGGAAGTCTCGGATGATGCCATGCTGATGGACAAGGCCAAGGCGATGATTCTGGAGCTGCGTAGCGCCAAGTCGTTCGACCAGGCCTATGCCAACAACCAGGTCAAGGCGCACGAGGCCACCATCGAGCTGTTCGAGAACTATGTGAAGGACGGCACCGATGCCGAGCTCAAGGCGTTCGCCGAGAAAACCCTGCCCACGCTGAAAGAGCATCTGACCAAGGCCAGGGCACTTGCCAGCGCACACGGCGGTGATGCAGCCCAACCCTGAGCCAATGCCCGCTGGCCAGTGCGCAGGCGCTGGCCATTGGCAATGCAGTACGCACCGTTCCAGTCGTAGAGGAGAGGTGACGATGAACGACACGGACAAAAGGCAGGCGTTGCAGAACTGGCGACAGGCGTTGGTCCACGAGCATGCGTCACTGGACGCCGAGCAGCGTTACGACAAGGCGTTGATGGCCGCCGATGCACTCGAGGTGGCGGGCATCATCAGCAGTCGCGAGTGGCGCGAGCTGGTGAAGGAAGCCAATGCCTTTATCTTCCACTGAGCGGCGTTGCCAATGCCGGCAGTGCCTGGAGGTTAGCGTCATGAAACTGACCGCGTTGGCGTTGCTGGTCGCCAGCCTGTCGATGCTGCAAGGGTGCTTCAACGAGCCCGAGCATGTCGACAAGGATACCGATCGCAGCAAGTCTTCCCTGCAGATGCAAAAGCCCGACACGCCCCCTGCGGAGCCGGCGCCTCGGCAACCCCCCAACAACTAGCTTGAGCGAACGTGCGCCCCAGTCAGCCGAGGCTTGGGGCGCAGGGCTCAGAAGGTGGGCGGGGTGATCACCCAGATCACCACCGCATCCACTTCACCCGGGTTGCCGTACTTGTGCGGCTCCTGGCTGGAGAAGCTGAAGCTGTCGCCTTCGCCGAGTTCGAAATGGCGATCCCCCACCCACAGCTCGAAGCGGCCGGACAGCACGTACCCGGCTTCTTCGCCCTCATGGCTGTAGCTCTGCTGGCTGTAGGTGCCTGGCGGAAAACGCGAGTGGAGCATCTCCAGTTCGCGGTTGGGTTGCGGGGTGAGCAACTGGTCGACGATGCCGTCTTCGTAATGCACGCTCAGTCGGCTCTGCCGGCGCACCACGTAGCCGCTGTCCTCGGGGGCGGTGACCGCCTCGCTGGCGAAGAACCACTGGATGGTCACGCCCAGGCTGCGGGCGATATTGAACAGTGCCGGTATCGAGGGGTACGACAGGTTGCGTTCCAGCTGGCTGATATAGCCGGCGGTCAGCTCGCTCTGTTGCGCAAGCTCGGTCAGGGTCATGCCGCGACGCTTGCGAAGCCCGCGAATGCGCGTGCCCAGAAAGTGCGGCGCGGCGCTGCCGTCCTCGGCGGTGGGCGGCAGCTTGCTGTTGTTGCTCATGGCGTTATCCGATCAGCCCTGCAAAGGCCCGGAGTATAAACAGCCTCACAGGCTCGCGGCGACTTTAAGACCCTCATAGATGGCTTCCTCGGCGGTACGCGCCGCCAGGCAATCGCCAATGCGGTGTACTGGGGCCAGGTCCTGGATCTCGCCGGCCAGGGTGTCGACCGGGTGATGGCCGTGGCACAGCACCAGGGTGTCGATGCCTTCGAAGATCATCGCCTCGCCGCTGGCGGTGTGCTGCAGGTAGACGCTGCTGTCGTCGCAGCCATACAGCCGCGCATAGGGCGTGATCGGGATGCCCAGCTTGTGCAGCTCGCCGGCCATCTGGTCACGCACATACAGCGGCAGGCTCTCGCCACAGTGGGTACCGTTGACCGCCAGTTGCACCTGATGCCCGGCGCGGGTCAGGCGTTCGGCGATGCCCGGCCCGATCCAGTCGCAGCGCCAGTCCATCACCATCACCGAGCGACCGACCTGTACCTGCTCGCGCAGCACCTGCCAGGCGTCGACCACCTGCAACTCGCCGCCGCGCTCGAAAGCCGGCCAGTAGGGCGCGGCACCGGTGGCAACGATCACGGCATCCGGCTGCTCGCGCTCGACCAGCGCGCGGTCGACCCGGGTATTGCGCACCACCTCCACGCCGGCCAACTGCATCTCGCGTTGCAAGTTGGTGCTGGCACCGCCGAATTCGCTGCGCCGTGGCAGCAGTTGCGCCAGCAGCACCTGGCCACCCAGTTGGGCGGCCGCCTCATACAGGGTGACCTGATGACCACGGGCCGCCGCTACCGCGGCAGCCTTCATGCCGGCCGGGCCGCCGCCCACCACCATCACCTTCTTGCGCAGTGTGGCAGGCTGCAGTTGGCCGAACTGCCGCTCGCGCCCGGTCTCCGGATGCTGGATGCACGAAATCGGCAGGCCCTTGTGGAAGTGCCCGATACAGGCCTGGTTGCAGGCGATGCAGGCACGCACGTCTTCGGCCCGGCCGCTGTCGGTCTTGTTCGGCATCTGCGGGTCGCAGATCAGCGCGCGGGTCATGCCACACACGTCGGCCTGGCCGCGGGCAAGTATCAGCTCGGCCTCCTGGGGCTGGTTGATGCGCCCGGTAACGAACAGCGGAATGTCCAGGCTGGCCTTGAAGGTGCCCGCCTCGCGGGCCAGATAGGCGGCCTCGATGGCCATCGGCGGCACGATATGCACCGCGCCGCCCAGGGACGCCGAGGTGCCGGCCACAATATGCACATAGTCCAGTTGCCCTTGCAGGGCCTTCACCGCGCCGAGCGATTCATCTTCGCTCAGGCCCTCGGCGTCGCGTTCATCGGCGCTGATGCGCAGGCCGATAATGAAGTGTTCGTCGGTGCTGGCACGCACCGCGGCGATGACCTCGCGCACAAAGCGCAAACGATGTTCAAGGTCGCCGTTGTAGCCGTCGCTACGCCGGTTGACCCGTGGGTTGATGAACTGGGCGGGCAGGTACCCGTGGCTGGCCACCACCTCCACGCCGTCCACGCCCGCCTGATGCAGGCGCCGCGCCGCCGCGGCATAGCCGGCCACGATCTCGTCGATCATGCCTTGGTCAAGCTCGCGCGGCATCACCCGGAACCGTTCGTTGGGCACCGCCGAGGCCGAGTAGGCCACCGCCAGCAAGCCGTCGCTGGACTCCATGATCTCGCGCCCCGGGTGAAAGATCTGCGACAGCACCACGGTGCCGTGGGCATGGCAGGTCTCGGCCAGCCGGCGATACCCCTCGATGCAGGCGTCATCGGTGGCCATCAGCACGTGGGAGGTGTAGCGGGCGCTGTCGTGTACCCCGGCCACCTGCAGCACGATCAGCCCCACACCACCTTCGGCCCGGGCCTGGTGATAGGCAATCAGCTGTTCGTTGACCAGGTTGTCGGTGGGCATCGAGGTGTCGTGGCCGCTGGACATGATGCGGTTCTTGAGGCGCTTGCCACGGATCTGCAACGGGGTGAACAGGTGCGCGAAGGCGGTCGACATGGTGGTCAGGCTCCAGCGGGGGTGTTGTTATTATTTTTCTATGAAAGTGTACCGACAGTAAAAAATCAACTTGTTTTTTTACTTGGGTTTGATTAGCGTCGAGTCACCCCAGTGCAGGGGCTTACCTCACAAAAACAAGAAAGTGGACCACGCCGGCGCCAGGCCGAGTGGTACCCGCAGGAGGATCCATCGATGAAAGCGTTCCCGCGTAAACCAGGCCTGTATGCAGTGCTGCTTGCCCTGGGCCTGGGCAGTGCCCAGGCAGCTCCGCAGATGGTCGTGGTGGGTTATGGCGGTGCCGGGCAGAAGGCCCAGGACGTGGCGTTCTTCCAGCCGTTCAGTGCCCAGGACAAGAGCAAGCTGATCCAGAGCGAGTACAACGGTGAAATGGCCCGCATCAAGGTGATGGTCGACACTGGCAATGTGGACTGGGATGTGGTGCAGATCGAAGGGCCTGACTTGATGCGCGGGTGCGACGAAGGCATGTACGAACCCCTCGACTGGAAGCAGCTGGGGCATGCCGACGAGCTGATCCCGGACGCTGCCCTGGCGTGCGGCTCGGCGGCGCTGGTGTGGAGCGTGGCGATCGCCTATGACCGCGACAAACTGGCCCAGGCGCCCACCTCCTGGGCCGACTTCTGGGACGTGAACAAATACCCGGGCAAGCGCGGCCTGAGGAAGCGTGCGGTGTACAACCTGGAGTTCGCACTGCTGGCCGACGGCGTCAAGGTCGAGGACGTCTACAAGGTACTGGCCACCCCCGAGGGCGTGGACCGCGCCTTTGCCAAGCTGAGCGAGCTCAAGCCCAACATCCAGTGGTGGGAGGCAGGCGCCCAGCCGGCGCAGTGGCTGACGGCGGGTGACGTGGTGATGACCTCCACCTACAGCGGGCGCATCGCCAGTGCCGCGCAGGCCGGTGCGCCGTTGGCGGTGGTATGGCCCGGCAGCCTGTACGGCATGGACTACTGGGCCATCATCAAGGGCTCCAAACATGTCGACCAGGCCAAGCGGCTGATCGCCTACACCAACGACCCGGCAGCGCAGGTGCGCTATGTACAGCAGATTCCCTACGGCCCGACCAACACCCAGGCCGCGGCAAAGCTGGACCCGTCGCTGGCCAGCTGGGTGCCGACCTCGCCGCAGAACCTTCAAGGGGCGCTGTCGATGAACGTCGAGTTCTGGGTCGATCATGGTGACGAACTGGAGGAGCGGTTCAACGCCTGGGCTACCAAGTAGCCGTTGCAGCCCGTCTCCTGCACCGTTCTGCAGGAGCGGGCTCAGCTGTGAAGGGGCGCGCGGCGCCCCTTCAAAGTCTGGTTAAATACGCGCTTACCAGAACCGCCGGCGAGCCCGTTCCATGCACGATGACGACGATATCCACGAACCCGAGCACGACCACCTGCTCGACTACGAATTTCACGATCAATACATTGCCCCCGAGCCAGAGGCGGGCGGTATGGATGAGGATGACGAGGACGATGATGCCTGGGGTCTGCTCGACGATGACGATGACCAGCCCGAAGACCCATAGCCCTGCCGGCTTCACCATTCGTCGCGTGTGCTGCACCCTGGCCCCGGCCTGACCTCCAACTGACAGGGCCCGGATGTTCCGGGCCTTTGCTGGCGAGGTGTTCCATGACTGACCAAGTGACTGCCCAAGCCCAAGACCCCACCCAACCGACGACGGCTCCCGAAGACGTCGATCCGCTGGCACGCCCACCGGTGTTCACGCCAGATCGTCCCGAGGACTGGAAAGACCCGGCCAGCGGTGATGGCGTGCCCGATGACGAAGACATGCCGCTGCCCAATGATTGAGCGCAGGGGCGTCTGCCAGGGGGCTGGGGGGATCGCTGGCAGACACCCGGATGCCTGGCCCCATTCGACGACGTGGAGGTATTGATGACCGGTAATCAGCACAAACCAGAAGGACCGCATTCATCCGAGCACGCCTCTGAACGGGACACGCTGGACTTTGATCCCGATTCGCCAGACCTGGATGACCCGCAGGTGGATCCGGTAGGCCCGGCCAAGGCGCCCAAGGGCGGGCCAGAACCACGCAAGCCACCGCTTCTTGGCGAGTAGCCGCAAACAAGGGCCCGGCGCAATGCCGGGCCTTTTTTGCAATCAGCCGTGCAATCAGCCGCCGGCTGCCTTGGCCGCGGTCACACCCGCCGCACTGAGCTTGATCGGGTAACGCACTGACGGTTCATCGTCGGCCCCAACGGTGACCGCACCGTCCTGGATCAACCCCTTGTCCTGCAGTTGCTTGAGCGTCTCGGCCACCGCCTTTTCGCCTTCGAAGTTGTCCAGCACTTCCTTGCCCAACCCGTTCGGGTGGGCGTGGTACAGCCGGGTGAGTACTTCGTTTTGCAGTGTTTGATTGGTCATTGCCTGCCTCGCAGTGTTCATGGGTATGAAGGGCGTTGCACAGCTTCCGACAGGCCAGGGCGGCAGGGATTCCACCGGATGTCGCGAGGGGGCGACCGGTTGCGTTACAGCAGGTTGCGGGGTGGGGGCGGGCAGCAGGGCCCTGAAACAGAACTGCCCCGGGCAACGCCGCGGGGCAGTGGGTCAAGCGCTACGCCGGGGCGTCAGGGCTTGTTGTTGAGCTTGCGCAGTTCTTCGTAGGTGGCCGACTGGACGAACCAGAAGCCGGAAACGATACACCAGGTCAGCGTACCGACAATCAATGTGCCCAGGCCAGCCAGGAAGCTCTGGCTGAACATGAACAGGCCGGAAATCCAGATGACGGCCAGTGCCACGTACAGCACCACGTTGTTGACGCTGATAACAAAATCTTTCACGAGTAATCCTTCCCGAGTCATTGTCCACTGTCGCACGAACGGCGTGCGACAGGCCGCTATCATATTGATATTGCGACAACAATTCCATCGGAACGGGCGATGCGCCTGCCTGTCAGCGGCTAGCGAAAACGCGGCAGCGGTCGGTCCAGGGTGAGGGAGGTCAGGGTCTTCTTCACCAGCACCTCGTCGGCTTCGACGGCCTTGAGGGTGTCGCGGATCTTGCCCGCCACCGGTACATCGCCCTGGCGGTCGATCCAGTCGGCGATCTCCTTGCAGGCCACGGCCAGGCGGTCCTGACGGTGGTTGATCAGGGTCAGCAGGGTGGTGATCTCTTTGTCGGACATGGCGCATTCCTCCCTTCGGCGAATTAAGTGTAGCAGTGCGCCGGCAGTTGGCCCCCCCAGCCTCAATCGGGTTTGCCGCGCACGATGCGCCCGTCCTTGACCTCGTCGGCATAGGCCTTGAGCTTGTCCGAGTCCCGGTACAGGCGGTTCATCAGGTGCAGCACCGCCACCACGTCGACGTCCTTGATGCGCTCGGCCAGCTTGCTGATTTCACCGGCGGTACGCTCCAGGTCGGTGGCGACCAGCTTCAGGTCACGTTTGAGTTCTGCGGAGGACTTCTTGATACCCATGGATACCTCGGATGGGCTGATTGCGTTCAAATGGGTGCATTCTAGCAGGCGACACCATCGGCAACAGAAGAGGGGAGGCACAGCATGAGCGCCAGGGTGCAGGTACGGGCCAACCGTCGTGGTCGCGATATCGCGGTGGGCGATATCCATGGGCACTTCCAGCGCCTGCAGCAGGCACTGGATGCCGTCGGGTTCGATCCGGCCATCGATCGGCTTTTCAGCGTGGGCGACCTGGTCGACCGTGGGCCCGACAGCGAACAGGCGCTGGCATGGCTCGATCAACCCTGGTTTCACGCGGTGCAAGGCAATCATGAAGCGTTGGCCATTGCCCACGTGCGGGGCCACTGGCTGGACCAGGCGATGTACCGCGCCAGTGGTGGCGGCTGGTTTCTTGACCTGGATGCGCAGGCCCAGGCCCGCTTTGTGGCCGCCTTCGAACAGATGCCCCTGGCGCTGGAGCTGCAAACCCCTGAAGGCCTGGTCGGCCTGCTGCACGCCGACTGCCCGTTCGCGCATTGGCAGACACTGTGCGAGCACCTGGCAGGCGAACCTTCAGCCGATGTTCAGGAGGTGTGCCAATGGTCGCGACGACGCTTGCAGCAGGGCGACACTGGCGAGGTTCAGGGCTTGCGTGCGCTGATCGTCGGGCACACCACGCTGCGCGAGGTAAAGGTGCTGGGCAATGTCTGGCACCTCGATACCGGCGGCTGGGCAAGCGGACACTTCAGCCTGCTTGATCTTGCCAGCCTTGAGTTACTGCAGACGCCTAGATGAACCACCACGGGTCACCGTTGGGCTTGGTGGGGGTTCGCCTGAGCTGGCGTATCGATACCCATGCCAACGCGACGCCAACCAGCAGCATCAGGCCACTGAACACCATCTTGAACAGGATCGCGGCATGAAACGCGTCGGGGTTGTCACGCAGCGTATGGGTCACGTGGTGGACTGGCCGGATACGGTTGCTGACCATACTGGTCACGCTGCCCGCCTGCAGGTCTTGCAGGTTCAGCAGGGCCATCGCCAGGGCACCCACAATCAACAGGAAGCCAGCCATCAGCAAGACCATCATATGGCCGCTGCCCACGCTGTTCTGGCGCATGGTCGCCTCCTGGCAGATTTCGAGAAGCGCGCGATCATACATGACTTGACGCTGGCCGGCAGGGCATTTGAAACTCGTTGCCCCAGCCACCGGAGCCCCTCATGGACCTGACCACCCTCGCGTTATTCATCCCGGCCTGTTTCGCCCTGAACATGGCCCCTGGCCCCAACAACCTGCTGTCGCTGAACAACGCCAGCCGCTACGGCCTGCGCACGGCCTGCCTGGCTGGCGCCGGCCGCCTGCTGGCGTTTGCCGGCATGATCGTACTGGCCGCCATGGGCCTGGCGGTGGTGCTGCATACCAGTGAATACCTGTTCCTGCTGGTCAAGGTGCTGGGCGCCGGCTACCTGTTCTACATCGCCTGGCAGTTGTGGCGCGCACCGGTCGGCGAGGCCGCGCAGGTCGGTGCACGCGGCGTGGGCACCCTGCGCCTGGCGCGCCAGGAGTTCCTGGTGGCGGCGGGCAACCCCAAGGCCATCCTGATCTTCACCGCGTTCCTGCCCCAGTTCGTCAGTGTGACAAGCGCCACGCCGGTGGCCGAGCAGTTCGCCGTGCTGGGGGCGATGTTCCTGGTACTGGAGTGGCTGGCCATCGCCATCTACGGCTGGCTGGGGGCGTACATGCAGCGCTGGTTCAACCAGCCTGCACCGCGTCGGCTGTTCAACCGGGTCAGCGCATCGTTGCTGGGCCTGGCGGGGTTCGGCCTGCTCGCCGCACGCCGGGCCTGAGCTCTACCAGCGGATGCGCAGCCCCAGGGTGCCGCCAATCGATTCCTGCTGGCGGCTGTCAAGGTTGGCGCTGTAGGTCACTGCGCCGTACATCGCCACGGCGGGGCTCAGCCGGGCGCTCAGGCCGGCGCCCACGTCCATCCAGGTGGCGGCCTGATCAGTCCTGATCGGCTCGCCCCCGTCGAACCGCAGGGTGTCGCGCCCGCCACTGCTGCGCCATACATTGCTGCGCAGGTAGGGCTCCAGCGGCACGCTGCCGGCCAGATAGGTGCCCTTGATTCGTGCGCCAACGCGCCCGGTCCAGTTGGTCTGGCTGTCCTGGGTGACCGTTGAAATGCCATCGCTGCGTGTATCGAAGTCGACCTTGCGGGCGATCACCTGCCCCTGGGGCTCGACCACCCAGCGCGCGCTCAATGCCAGCGGATAGCCGGCCTCCACGGAGGCCGCCAGGGCATGCCCATCCAGATCGAGCTTCACGCCGCGATCGGAACGGGCGCGGCCGTCCAGATCGGTGTACTGCAGCACCGTGTCCACGTACCACTGCCCGGGGCCGATCAGCGTCCAGTAGGCGCCGACACTGTCGCCATCGAGGCGAACATCGCCCACTGCATTGTCCTCGAAACCCAGCGCGAAGCCTTTGACATCGCCATCGAGCCGGCTATGGCTGACATACACCCCGGCGTGCTGGCGATAACCGTCGTCGGTGTGCGTCGCATACAGGTCATGGCCCACCTCGAAACCGCTCAGGTTGCCGTCCAGGCTTGGCGACACCGTGCCGGACCACTGCTGGCGCAGGTGCTCGCCAAAGGTGCGGGCCCACCCGGCGGCCACCGGGCCTTGTTCGTCGAGCAGGCGTTGCTCGCCCTGGCGCTGGTGGAAGGTGCCCAGGGTCGACAGGCTGATGATGGCCGCGGCGCGGCTGGCCACCGCGTACACCGGCACTTCGGCGCGGTACAGCACGATGGCCTGCCCGGCGACCGGGGTGGGCAGTGGCGGGGTACCCGGTGCGGCCACGGGCGCCGGCACCACCGGTGGCGGTGGCTGGCCGGGCAGGGGCGGCGCCGATACCGGGGGCGCGACCACGCTCGAGCGCAGGTACCAGCTGTTCTCGCTGCCAGCGCTGACCCCGCCCTTGAACAGGTAGTACTGGTAGGCCCCGGCCGACAAGGGCTGGCCAAGGCTGAACGCCGTGCTGGTGCTGGTGGTGCCAGGGCCGGCCTCGACCACCTGGATGCCGTCGGCCGCTGTCAGCGCGCCGCTGCCGCCCAGGTTGTTGACCTGCAGGGCAGTGCTGCCGGCCAGCGAGCCCTGGTTGACCACCAGCCGGTCGGAGGCGGCGCCGTCGCCTTCGAGCACGCTGTCGACCTTGAGCACGCCGTTGCTGCCTGCGTAGTTGCCGTCGAGGGTCAGGCGGCCCAGTGCATTGGCGCCGCTGCTGAGGTCGATGAGCCCGGCGTTGTTCACGCTCACCGATGTGCCGCCGGCAAACGCCGTCACCTGGCCGGTGCGCGCCACCAGCTGGCTGGTGGCATCGATCAGCAAGGTGCCGGTACCCGTGCCCTGGTCTCCAAGAACCAGGTGGTCATCCAGGTTGAAGACCGAGGCGTTGGTCAGGGCCATGCGCTCCCAACCGGTATAGCGCGCGCCCAGGCTGCTGCGGGTATGGTCCAGTACCAGGCTGTCGCTGCCCAGGCCGCCGTCCACCTGGCGCACCAGCCCCACGCGGCTTTCGTCGAGGTTGGCCAGCAGCGCCTGGTCGCTGCCGTCGCCCATCAGCACCGCACCGCGCACGATGCCGTCGTCGCGCCAGGTGAAGCTGTCGTCGCCGAAGCTGAGCAGTACATTGCCCACCACCTCGCCACCGCTGATGGTCACACTGTCGTCGCCGCCGCTGACGCTGATGTTGCCGCCGATGCGTCCGCCACTGACGATGACCGTGTCGCGGTCAAAGCCTGTGACCAGGTTGGCGTCGATGATGCCGCCGGACATGTCGAACAGGTTGCGGTCCAGCTTCATGTCGACGCGCCCGATGCGCCCGCCGCTCATGTAGGCCACATCGCCATCTTCGAAGGCGCCGATGATGCGTCCGCCGCTCATCTGGAACAGGTCGCGGCCGTTGCCCTGCTGCAAGGCCTGCAACTGCCCGCCGGTCATGATGAAGGTGTCGATGCCCGCGCCCTGATCGAGCACGCCGGTGATGATACCCGACGCCATTTCGACGCGGTCGGCGCCGGGGCCGAAGGTCACGCTGCCGGCGAGGGTGCCGCTGCCCCTGGCCGGCAGTATCAGCGTGTTGTCACCGCCAGGGTCGACAAGGGAGGTGCCAATGCCGCTGTCGCAGACATAACGATCGTTGCCGCCGGTAGGGGCGAAGGTGCAGTCCGCCTGACTTGTCAGGGCCCACGGGCCCAGCAACGGCAGGCACGCCAGGGCAACGCGGCTGGGCGGGCTCATTTCGTCCTCCTTGGGCTAGCGATCGGCCCAAGCGATACAGGGCTGCGACGGCGGTCGCAACTGGCAGAAATGATAGGTGGTCATCGGAAATGTGCACATTGGCGCAAAAACGCCTGACCGATGGCACGCCTGTCGATCAGGGCAGAGGGCTCAATCGCGGTAGAACACCTGCACCAGGTGGTAGCCGAATTTGCTCTTGATCGGGCCGTGTACCACCCGCAACGGCTTCTTGAAAATCACCTGGTCGATGGCGCCCACCATCTGTCCCGGGCGTACTTCGCCCAGGTCGCCGCCGCGTTTGCCCGACGGGCAGGTGGAGTACTTTTTCGCCAGCACATCGAAGGCTTCGCCCTTGGCGATGCGCTGCTTGAGCTGTTCGGCCTCTTCGGCGGTCTTGACCAGGATGTGACGGGCCTGTGCTTTCATGTTGCCTCTGTTACGGGTAAAACCGGCGATTATGCCTGATTCGGGGCAGGGCGGCTTGGCGCGCCGTGCCCCGAACCCACGCCTTGGCGGGTTACTCCACCGTGGCGCGTTTCACGTCGCTGGAAGCCGACCAGATGCGATAGCGCACTTCCACGTCCTTGGGGGTGTAGACCACCACCGGCAACTTGCTGTTGTAGCGCAGCAGGAAACCATTGCCGACCACCGGCACGAAGGCGTCGGTCTTCTTGTTGTCGGGGCAGCCCATCAGGGTAGAGACAGGGCCCATCACCTTGTCCAGCCGGTAGTAGCTATAGCCCCAGCCTTCGAGGGTCTTCTCTTCGAGGTTGCCACCCAGGCGCTGCAGGTTGCAGTCCACCTTGAGGGTCTTGCCGGCCAGTACCTCGACCTTGAATGCCGACTCGTCTTTCTGCTCGGGCAGGTGGATCACCTGGCGCACAAAGCCGTTTTCGGCTTCGGGATAAGGGGCCACATCCTTGAGGCTGGCTGCGAGAACAGGGGCGCTGAAAGCCAGGGGCAGCATGAACAGGGCGGTCAGGGAAAGCGGTCGCATAAAAGCTCCTTGCGGTTTGAAAATGACAGTCGTAGCCGGCCAGCGGTACCTGCGCCCCAGGCCGATGGCTACTGGGCCAGCCAGCCGCCATCGATGTTCCAGGCGGCGCCGCGTACCTGGCTGCCGGCTTCGCTACACAGAAACAATACCAGCTCGCCCAGGTGTTGCGGTGTGACGAAGGCGTGCGAGGGCTGCTTTTCGGCCAGCAGGTCCTGCTGGGCCTGCTGCGGGTCGACCCCGCTGGCGATGCGATCGTCGATCTGCTTCTGTACCAGCGGGGTGAGCACCCAGCCGGGGCAGATGGCGTTGCAGGTCACGTTGCTGGTGGCGGTCTCCAGGCCCACCACCTTGGTCAGCCCGACCACCCCGTGCTTGGCCGCCACATAGGCGGCCTTGCCTACCGAGCCGACCTGCCCGTGCACCGAGGCGATGTTGATCACCCGCCCCCAGTTGCGCTGGCGCATGCCGGGCAGTGCCAGGCGGGTGCTGTGAAACACCGCCGAAAGGTTGAGCGCAATGATCGCGTCCCAGCGTTCCACCGGGAACGCCTCCACCGGGGCGACATGCTGGATGCCGGCATTGTTGACCAGGATATCGACCCCGCCGAACTCGCGTTCGGCATAGGCAAACAGGTCGTTCAGTTGCTCCACGCTGCCAAGGTCTGCCGCGTGGTGCCCCACCCGGGTGCCATGCCGGCCCACCTCGGCAAGCGCTGCACTGGCGTCGCCGAAGCCGTTGAGAATCACATCGGCGCCAGCGCCGGCCAATGCCTGGGCGATACCCAGGCCGATGCCACTGGTGGAACCGGTAACCAGTGCGACTTTTCCTGCAAGGCTCATGGAAGTCTCCTTAGACAATGCCTGTAGCGTAGAAGGTAGCGATCACCACGAAGACTGCCAGCGTCTTGATCAGGGTGATGCCGAAGATGTCCTTGTAGGCTTCGCGGTGGGTCAGACCGGTCACCGCCAGCAGGGTGATCACCGCGCCGTTGTGCGGCAGGGTGTCCATGCCGCCGCTGGCCATCGCGGCCACTCGGTGCAGCACCTCCAGCGGAATGTTCGCCGCGTGCGCCGCACTGATGAAACTGTCGGCCATGGCCGCCAGCGCAATGCTCATGCCGCCGGATGCCGAGCCGGTGATGCCGGCCAGCAGGGTCACGGTGATGGCTTCGTTGACCAGCGGGTTGGGAATGTTGCGCAGCGCATCGGCCAATACCAGAAAGCCTGGCAGCGACGCGATCACCGCGCCGAAACCGTATTCCGACGCCGTGTTCATCGCCGCCAGCAGGGCACCATTGACCGCGCTCTTGCTGCCCTCTGCCAGGCGCGTGCGGATGGCGCCGAAGGCGCTGACCAGCACCAGCAGGATGCCCAGCAGCAGGGCGGCCTCGACTGCCCAGATGGCCGTCAGCTTGGCGATTTCGGTCTGTACCGGGGCGCTCATGCCGGGCAGGCTCAGGCTGTGGGTCTTGCCGTACCACGCCGGGATCCAGTGGGTGAACAGCAGGTTCATCACCCCCACCAGCAGCAGTGGCGACAACGCCAGCAGCGGGTGCGGCAGGGTCAGGTCGGCGGCGGTTTCGGGCTCGTTGCGCAAGTCGCTGCCGTAGCCTTCACCGGCGCGCTGCGCCTTGTTGCGCTGGCGCTGCAGGTACAGCATCCCGGTGCAGAACACGAACAGCGTACCGATCACGCCAAGCCAAGGCGCGGCCCAGGCGGTGGTGTTGAAGAAGGTGCTGGGGATGATGTTCTGGATCTGCGGGGTGCCCGGCAGGGCGTCCATGGTGAACGAGAACGCACCCAGGGCAATGGTGGCTGGTATCAGACGTTTGGGGATATCGCTCTGGCGAAACATCTCGGCGGCGAACGGGTACACCGCGAACACCACCACGAACAGCGACACGCCGCCATAGGTGAGCAGCGCGCACACCAGTACGATCACCAGCATGGCCTGGCGTGTGCCTAGCAGGCGAATGGCGGCAGCCACGATCGAGCGCGAGAAACCCGAGAGCTCGATCAGCTTGCCGAACACGGCGCCGAGCAGGAATACCGGGAAATAGAGCTTGATGAACCCGACCATCTTTTCCATGAACACCCCGGTGAAGGCGGGCGCGACGGCGGAAGGGTCGGTAAGCAGCACCGCGCCGAGGGCGGCGATGGGGGCAAAAAGAATCACGCTGTAGCCACGGTAGGCCGCCAGCATCAGCAGCGCCAGGGCTGCCAGGGCAATGATCACACTCATTGAGTGTCTCCTTGGGTGCATCTTGTTTTTGTTGGGATGCAGCCCTTAGCGAAGACCGTGCCATGTTAATAAGCTATTGATTTATAAAAATAAATATTAATTCCAGTAGAATTTATCGAATGATTGTCTCTGGTTTGAGACTGGCTGTGCCGTGCGTGCGCTTGCAGCGCAGGAGGATCTGCACACGGGTCTGCCTGACACCCCGTGCACTCTGGTTTTACGACCGCTTCGCGCTCGTTCGCCGGCAAGGCCGGCTCCTACGCCTCGGGCCGGCAGGCCGTAGGAGCGGGCCTTGCCCGCGATCTGGTGCGCAGCGCCAGTAAAACCTGTACATGCGGTCTGCCTGATACATCGCGCAGTCAGGGTCTACGACCGCTTCGCGCCCGTTCGCCGGCAAGGCCGGCTCCTACGCCTCTGGCCGGCAGGCCGTAGGAGCGGGCCTTGCCCCGCGATCTGGTGCGCAGCGCCAGTAAAACCTGCACATGCGATCTGCCTGATACACCGCGCAAACAGGTCTATGACCGCGTTGTGCCCATTCATCAGCAAGGCCGTCTCCAGGTTGAGATGACAGTCTCTCTATTGAGACTTAATCCCCAGAACCGCCAGCTTCTTGTACAGCGTCGAACGCCCCAACCCCAGCTCACGCGCGGCCTGCGGCACATTCCCGGCGCAGCGGGCAAGGGCGTTTTCCAGCAACTGGCGCTCGAATGCTTCGCACGCCTGCCTGTAGTCGGTTACGGGGTCGGTGTCGACTGTAAGGGGCGTCAATGGGCCCAATGCCGATTGCACCTGGGCGGCAGTCAGTTGCTGCTGGTCGGCCATCAGCGTGGCCCGCTCCAACACGTTGCGCAGCTCGCGAATGTTGCCCGGCCAGGCATGTCGGGCCAGCAGCGCCTGTGCCGGTGCCTGCAGTTCATGACGGCTGCCCAGCTCCTCCAGTATCGCCTCGCTCAACGCCGGCAGGTCATCGAGCCGGGCACGCAACGGCGGCACCTCGATCGGCAGCACGTTCAGGCGGTAATACAGGTCGGCGCGAAACTCCCCGCGGGCCATCGCTGCCGAAAGGTCGCGCGAAGTGGCAGCAATCACCCGCACATCGCTCTGCAGCATCTGGTTGGAACCCACCGGCTCGTATTCCTTTTCCTGCAGCACGCGCAGCAGTTTGCTCTGCAGCGCCAGCGGCATGTCGCCGATCTCATCGAGAAACAGCGTGCCGCCTTCGGCCACCTGCAGCTTGCCCGGCCGGCCCTTGCGGTCGGCGCCAGTGAACGCACCCGGCGCGGTGCCGAAGAATTCGGCCTCCAGCAGATCGTGCGGGATAGCGGCGCTGTTGATGCTGACAAACGGCTTGTGGGCGCGGGGCGAGGCGGCGTGGATGGCATGGGCGAGCAACTCCTTGCCCGTGCCGGTCTCACCCAGTAGCAGCACCGGCGAATCGCTGCTGGCCCCACGCCGCGCGCGGCGTTTGACCTCAAGGCTTGCGGCGCTGGTACCGATGAACTGCGCAAAGCTGTACTTGGCCTGGCGCGCACGCAGCAGCGAGCGGGTCGAGGCCAGTTCCTGCTGCATGCTGGCATAGCGCTTGAGCAGCGGCGAAAGGCTGTGCAACTCATCGAACAGGGCAAAGCCGATGGCGCCCATCACCGCGCCCTCGGCATCGTGGATCGGCAGGCGCATCACCACCAGCGGCTCCTTGGGCGTGTCGAGCATGTCCAGCAGAATCGGCCGGCCCTGGGTGATCACGTCGCGCATCTGGCTGCCGGGGATCACGCTTTCACACGGCTGACCAATCGCGGCACTGGCGTCCTCCAGGCCAAAGCGCCGTGCGTAGCGCTGGTTCATCCACACGATTCGTGCATCGCGATCGACGATGATCGTGCCCTCGCTGGATTGCTCGATGATCTCGAACAGCGAGCGGATCGCCAGTTGGCGCACGCGCTGGTAGTCCTTGAGGCTGTCACTGTCTTGCATGGGCCGCTCCGCCGTAATGAGGCTGCGATTATGCCCGTGGATCGAACGCCTCGCGCAATGCGTCGCCGATGAACACCAGCAGCGAAAGGATCAACGCCAGGGTGAAGAATGCGGTAAACCCCAGCCATGGTGCCTGCAGGTTCTGTTTGCCCTGGTTCACCAGCTCGCCCAGGGAGGCGCTGCCGGCGGGCATGCCGAAACCGAGAAAATCCAGTGCAGTGAGGGTCGAGATGGCCCCGGTGAGAATGAACGGAAGGTAGGTGAGCGTGGCGTTCATCGCATTGGGCAGAATGTGCCGCACGATCACCAGCCGGTCGGGCAGGCCCAGCGCCCTGGCGGCCTGCACGTATTCCAGGTTGCGCCCGCGCAGGAACTCCGCGCGCACCACGTCCACCAGCGCCAGCCATGAAAACAGCGCCATGATTCCCAGCAGCCACCAGAAGCCGGGCTCCACAAAACCACTGAGAATGATCAGCAGGTATAGCACCGGCAGCCCCGACCACACTTCCAGCAGGCGCTGGCCGATCAGGTCCACCCAGCCGCCGTGGTAGCCCTGCAGGGCGCCGGCGGCCACGCCGATCACGGTGCTGATGGCGGTCAGCAGCAGGGCGAACAGTATCGACACACGGGTGCCGTACAGCACCCGCGCCAGCACGTCGCGCGCCTGGTCGTCGGTGCCCAGCCAGTTGGTGGCGGTGGGTGGGCTGGGGGTGGGTACCTGCAGGTCGTAGTTGGGGGTGTCGGCGCTGAAGGGGATCGGGGCAAACAGCATCCAGCCACCCTGGCCCTCGATCAGCTGGCGCACGTACTGGCTGCGGTAGTCGGGCTGGAACGGCAACTGGCCGCCGAACTGCTGTTCGGTGTAACGCTTGAAGACGGGGAAGTACAGGCTGCCCTGGTAGCCCAGCAGCAGCGGCTTGTCGTTGGCCACCAGCTCCGCCCCCAGGCTGAGCAGCAACAGCAGCCCGAACGCCCACAGCGAGAACCAGCCGCGGCGATTGCGCCGAAAATTCGCCAGCCGGCGCCTGGACAACGGCGACAGGCGCCGCATCAGTGCTGCCTCGTGGCAAAGTCGATACGCGGGTCGACCAGGGTGTAGCACAGGTCGCCCAGCAGGCGGATCAACAGGCCGAACAGGGTGAAGATGAACAGCGAACCGAACACCACCGGGTAATCCCGCGACACCGCCGCCTCGTAGCTCATGCGGCCCAGGCCGTCGAGCGAGAAGATCACTTCGATCAGCAGCGAGCCTGCGAAGAACACCGTGATCAGCGCCTGGGGAATGCCCGCCACCACCAGCAGCATCGCGTTGCGAAACACATGCCCGTACAGCACCCGACGCTCGCTCAGGCCCTTGGCCCGCGCGGTGACCACGTACTGGCGGGTGATCTCGTTGAGGAAGGCGTTCTTGGTCAGCAGGGTGAGGGTGGCGAAACCGCCGATCACCAGCGAGCCCACCGGCAGCACCAGGTGCCAGAAATAGTCGGCCAGCTTGCCGGCCAGGCTCAGCTCGGCAAAGTTCTCCGACACCAGCCCGCGCACCGGAAACCAGTTGAGCGAGGTGCCACCGGCAAACAGCACGATCAGCAACAGTGCGAACAGAAACGCTGGCAGCGCATAGCCGATCACGATCAGCGCACTGCTCCAGGCATCGAAAGCGCTGCCGTGGCGGATGGCCTTGCGGATGCCCAGCGGGATCGACACCAGGTAGGTGATCAGGGTGGCCCATAGGCCCAGTGAGAGGGTGACCGGCAACTTGTCCAGGATCAGGTCGGTGACCTTGGCACCGCGAAAGAAGCTGCTGCCGAAATCCAGCTGGGCGTAGCGAGTGAGCATCAGCCACAGCCGCTCGTGGGCCGGCTTGTCGAAGCCGTACTGGCGTCTGATGGTCTCCAGCAGTTTGGGGTCCAGCCCGCGGCTGGCCCGCGAGTCGCTGTGCAGCGTGTCGCTGCCGGCCCCCGGCGCACCGCCGCCGATACCCTGCAGGCGCGCCACGGCCTGTTCTACCGGGCCGCCCGGTGCCGCCTGGATGATCACGAAGTTCACCAGCACAATGATCAGCAGGGTGGGCAGTATCAGCAGCAGCCGGCGCAGGATGTACGCGGTCATGGCGCAGCCTCCAGGCGCTCGGCCATCTGCGCCGTGGTCAGCGGGGTGGGGCTGACCTCCCACCAGGTGTCCAGCGCCGGGTCATTGCTGGCTTGCACCTTGGGGATGCCGAAGCGGTTCCACCACACCGTGGAGGCGCCGGGTGGGTAGTAATTGGGGATCCAGTAGTAGTTCCATTGCAGCACCCGGTCCAGCGCATGGGCATGGCGCAGCATGTCGGCCGGGCTCGCGGCCTTGACCAGGCCGTCGATCAGGCTGTCCACCGCCGGGTCCTGCAGGGCCATGTAGTTGTTCGAGCCAGGGTCGGTAGCCGCCGCCGAGCCGAAGTAGCTGTAAAGCTCCAGCCCCGGCGAGGGCGACACCGGGTAGCCAGTGACGATCATGTCGTAGTCACGGGCCATCAGCCGGTTGACGTACTGGGCCGCGTCGATGCGGCGTATGTCCAGGGTGATGCCGATCTGCGCCAGGTTGCGTTTCCACGGCAGCAGCAGGCGCTCCAGGCCCGACTGGCCATTGAGGAAGGTAAAGCTCAGCGGCTCGCCCCGGGCATTGACCAGCTGATCGCCCTGCGGGCGCCAGCCGGCCTGCTGCAGCAGAGCGAGGGCTTGCAGCTGCTTGTCACGGATCAGCCCCGAGCCGTCGGTGCGCGGCGCCTCGAACACCCGGTCGAATACCTCGGCCGGCACCTGGGCACGCAGGGGTTCGAGCAGGGCGAGCTCTGCGCGGTCGGGCAGGGCGCGGGCGGCCAGCGCACTGTTGGCGAAAAAGCTCTGCTGGCGGATGTACAGGTTGCGCATCATCTGCCGGTTGCTCCATTCGAAATCCCACAGCAGGCCCAGCGCCTGGCGCACGCGCCGGTCCTGGAACATCGGGCGCTGCAGGTTGAACACATAGCCCTGGGCGTTCTGCGGCGCCCCTCGGGCCAGGTGCGCACGTTGCAGGCGCCCGTCGTCCAGGGCCGGGCCGTTGTAGCCGGTCGAATACCCGGTGGCGGAGAACTCGCGGTTGTAATCGTAACCGCCACCGCGCAGCACCTGGCGCGCCACGTCGGTGTCGCCGAAATACTCGATCTTCAGCTGGTCGAAGTTGTAGCGCCCACGATTGACCGGCAGGTCCCGTGCCCACCAGTCGCGGTTGCGCTCGAAGGTGATGCTGCGCCCGTTGTCGACCCGTGCGATGCGGTACGGGCCGCTACCCACCAGCGCCTGGAAGCCGCCGCCGTTGGTGAATGCATCCTGGTCGAGCGCGTGCTCGGGCAATACCGGCAGCGACGCCAGGTCCAGGGCCAGGGTACGGTTCTGATTGTTCTTGAAGTCGAAGCGTACCTGCAGGGGCGTCTCGACCACCACAGCAGCCACGTCGGCAAACTGCGTGCGGTACTTGAGATTGCCTTCACGCAGCAGCAGTTGGTAGGTGAAGCGCACATCCTCGGCACGCACTGGCCGGCCATCGGCAAAACGCGCACGCGGATCGATGTAGAAGCGCAGCCACAGCCCATCGGCACTGCGCTCGAGCTTTTGCGCGATCAGGCCGTACACGGTATAGGGCTCGTCCAGTGACCGAATGGCCAGCGGTGCATACAGCCAGCCGTCCACCTCGCTGACCCCGGTGCCCTTGTCGATGTAGGGCAGCACATGGTCGAAGCCGCCGATTTCCAGCGCCGAGCGACGCAGGCTTCCACCTTTCGGGGCTTGCGGGTTGACGTAGTCGAAATGGCTGAACGAGGCGCGGTAGCGGGGGGCTTCACCATAGACGGTGAGGGCGTGGCTGGGGGCGGCGATCAGGGTTTGCCAGGGAGGCAGCAGAAACAGCAGCGGGGCAAGGGCGAACAGCACAATGCGGGTCAAGCCCGCTCTCACAGGAGCGGGCCGACCCTCGACACGGCCGGCAGATGCGGCCAAGGCCGATCAGTCCTGGCGGCTGGTCACTTCCAGCAGGTGATAGCCGAACTGGGTCTTCACCGGGCCTTGAACAGTGTTCACCGGTGCGCTGAACACCACGGTGTCGAACTCCTTGACCATCTGGCCGGGGCCGAACGAGCCCAGGTCACCGCCCTGGCGGCTGGAGGGGCAGGTGGAGTTGGCCTTGGCGATTTCGGCGAAGTCGGCGCCGGCTTCGATCTGTGCCTTGAGTTCGTTGCACTTGTCTTCGCTGGCGACAAGGATGTGACGGGCGGTGGCTTTTGCCATGGAGAATGCTCCTGGTGAGTAAAGGTGCAGCCTAGCGCAATCGGCGCGCGATTTCCTCCCCCTGTGCGCACGTGCCTTGGCCGGGCACCTGGTATTTGTGTCAGTTGTGCGCCTCGTACATTTTGCCTTTGAATCATTTCCAGCCCATTCCCCCGTTCATACCTTTCGGGCTTCCTGGATTGGAGAAAACTTCATGACGAACAACTTGATTGTCCCCGGGACCCAATCGGGCTTGCAAACGATGATCGACCTGTTCAATGCCATAGTGGGAGGGCCGCCGGCATTCGGAGGATTTGCAGCCGGCACCCTGGCCCTGCGACGCATCTACATTCCAGGTTACATCACCCCGGTATACACCGAAGGCGCCCAGGTTGGCGTGAACAAGGGGATGGTCAATTCGGTGCGCGGAATGCAGGTATTCGTGCAGCCGTATCCGAACATGCTGGCGGGGGATCTGATCGAGGTGTTCTATGGCACCAGCAACATCGCGGCGGTGAAGGTCAGTGTCCGCGAGGAGCAGCTCGGCCAGAACATCGAAACCTACATCCCGGCCAAAAAGGTGCTGGAGGGCGTGCACGACCTCTACTACGTGATCACGCGTGCAGGCTCCACCAACAAGGAGTCTTCGCTGGTGCTCAAGGTACTGGCACGCCTCAAGTACCCCGGCGGAAACGACCCTGAACCCGATCGCGCCGGGCACTACAAGCTGCTGCCACCGTTTCTGACGAGCCCTCCAATCGGTGGCGTGGTGGGTGAAGAAGACATCAAGGACTTCCTTGATGGCGAGCTGTATGGCGTGGAAGTCACCGTACCGGCGTACCCGAACATGCGCGAGTACGACACCATTCGCCTGAGTTGGGGCGGCTCGATCGTCGAGTACATCGTGCAACCTGACGAGGTGGGCAACGACCTCGTCATCGAGGTGGATGCCGAGCTCATCTACGAGGCCGGCGACAGCGAAAAGCTGGTGCTTGTGTACTGGATCTGGGACGAAGTGTTCAATCCCGCAAGCGACTGGTCATTGCGCGGTTACATCGAGGTATCGATCGACCCCAACAAACTGTTGCCGCCCATCATCGTCAACCCAGACTCGCAAGCCGTGGAGGGCGACCCGATCGATGTGGCGCTGGTGGCGCAAGATGGCCTGGAAGTACAGGTGGCGGCGCTGTCGGTGTTCGGCTTCAAGGCAAGGGATGAGATTACCCTGTACTGGGTAGGCACCACGGCGCAAGGCCAGATCATTGCCCTGAATTACTCGCAAAAGTTGAGCAGCCCCCGGATATTGGTATTCAAGATTCCCTATGCCCACGTGCAGATGCTGGCGCGGGGTTTTGGCAGGACCTGGTTCACCAGAAAGCCTGATAAAAGCAACGTAGTACAGACCTCCCGGCGTGTGGGCGCAAACTTTATCGGCGCCGCCGTCAAGCTGCCAAGCCCGCAAGTGACCGAAGCGGTCGACGGCGTGCTGGAGGCCACACTGGCAACGGCGACCGTGGTGGTACCGGCAGCGGCCCAGCTGGAGAAGGACGACTTCATCGAGATCACCTGGCGAGGCACCGGTTCCGATGGCAGCACGTTGCTCTACAAGGACGCCAAAACGGTCACCAGCGCCAGCGCAGGAAAAGACATCTCGTTTGCCGTGAACGGGCCGCAGAACATTCAGCCGCTCAGCGGCGGTTCGCTCGAAGTCAGCTACACCGTAAGCCGGCAGGGCCTGGGGCGCCCTCTGGAATCACAGGCTCTCACGCTGCAAGTGGGCGTGGCGCAGTTGGAACTGCCGGCACCCCGTTGCCCGCAGGCACAAGACGGTGAACTGGATCCTGATGTCCTCGCCAGCGTCGATGTGATCATCGAGCCGTACACCGGAATGAAACTCGACCAGACCATCAGGGTGGTGTGGTCCGACGCGGGCGGTACCTTCTTCGACGATCTGATGAAGGTGACCAAGAACAATCTCGACAAGCAAGTGACGTTCACCTTCGAGCACGCCAAATGGAGCAACTACCTGACAGTGGCAGCCGATGTGTACTACCAGGTCATCGAAGACCGCCAGCCGACTCGCGTGTCTGCCATGCTTTCGTTGCGTCGCAAAGAGCGCCAGTTACTGCTGCCCGACCCGGTGGTGGAGGGCGCGGTCAATGGCACGCTGCGCCCTGTGGGCGATGCAGTGGTCACGATCCCAGCCGAGGCCCAGCTCAAACTTGGCGATGAAGTGGAACTGCTCTGGGATGGCGATGCCCCCCAAGGCTCGACGAGCGTCACCCTGTACATACTGGAAGATCAGACACGTGAGCTTAAGCAGTCTATCGATGCACGGTTCGTACTGGCCAACATCGATGCCAATGTACGGGTCAAGTACGTGGTGTACCGCTTCGATGGCCGCGAGCAGACGTCCGGCACCGTCACGCTGCGGGTACAGCGTGCGGCGCTGCCGCTGCCGATATTCGTGCAGGCGACCGCCAACAACCAGCTGAACCCGGACGATGTACGCAATGGTGCAACGTATCGGATCGACACCGTGGCCAGATTGCTGCGCGGTGACAGGGTGACCGTACGGGTGTACAGCGAGCTGCCGGCAGGCAACTTCAACCGCACGATCGTGGTAACGGCGGGCGACGAGGGCAAGGCCCTCGACGTGTCGGTACCCTATGCCACGATCAACGCCAGCAATCGCACCACGATCAAGCTCGAATACACGCTGCAGCGTAGCAGCGGCGGCCCGGAGGAACGCTCGCCGTCCAACAGCTATTTCGTAAACCGTGTGATAGGCAGCGGCAACCTGCGTATTTTCGGCGCCCGCTACGGCGCGAGCACCTACCGCGCCTCCAGTACCTCGCGAATTCTGAGCGCATTCAATGCGCAAAGCCTGCAGCCGATCCTCGCCGAATGGCGTTACCTGGACGAGCCCACCTGGACCGCAGGCACTACCTGGATGGACAAGCAGCCCTGGAAGGCGCTGCGCGTGCGCACGCAAACCGATGAGGTGCAGCTCAACCCGGCCAACATCATCGGCAACGGAATCGACGCCGCGGTCAATGGCAGTGCAGCGTTTGTCGCCCTGCGCAACGAACGCTCAGGGGGGGAGCGCGATATCGTCGGCTGGGGCAGTATTGCCTACGGGGCAGCTATTCCGCCGACATTGCAGACCCGCGACGACATCGCTGAAGTCAGTTGCACGCGCAGCGCGTATGCCGCACGCATGACCAATGGCACTGTGCAGTGCTGGGGCCAGGCGGGCGAGGGCGGTTCCATGCCTAAAGGTGAAACCGGAAATTTCGTCGAAGTGCGCAGCAATGCCAGGGCGTTTGTCGGACGCAAAGCCGACGGCCGCCTCATTGCCTGGGGTGTGGGGCCCGAGGGCGCGACCATTCCGCCGGGGATCCTCAACCTGACGGATTTCACCGCTGTCTACGGTGCCGGCAGCGCTTTTGCAGCGCAGCGTGCCGACGGTTCGCTGGTAGCCTGGGGCAGTGCCGCCAACGGCGGCAGCTTGCCCAACGATATCGCCGACCTCAAGGACATCTACTACGTCAAGGGCAACTTTGCCGCCTTTGCCGCACGGCGCACCAACAATCGTGTCGTTGCCTGGGGCAATGCCGGATATGGCGGCACGGTACCGGATGCAATCGCCCAGTTGACCGATATCGTCACCCTTGAGGGGGCTACGGCCCAGGCATTCAGCGCCTTGCGTGCCACCGGCCAGGTAGTGGCCTGGGGGGCTGGCAGCCATGGCGGCTCGGTGCCGCAAGAAATTGCAGGTCTGACTGACATCGTGGAGGTCACCAGCACCTGGCATGCCTTCTGTGCCCGGCGCAGGAACGGTTCGGTGGTGGCCTGGGGCAACGCGAACAACGGCGGCAACGTGCCACAGCCTGTGGCCAACCTGCGCAATGTCATTCAGGTCACCGGCAGCGCATGGGCGTTCGCCGCCCTGTGCAGCGACGGCACCGTGGCGGTCTGGGGGCGTTCTGAAGCCGGCGGCGATATCAGCCGGGTGTCCGACCAACTGAAACATGTGCGTGCGGTGTACGCCAACTCCAACGGCTTCGCCGCATTGACGTCAGACGGGCGCGTGGTGACGTGGGGCCAACCGCAGGGCGGTGGCGACAGTGCGGCGGTGCAGGCGGCGCTGCGCAACAAGGTGACCACCGGCCACCGGGTAGATGTCAATGCCGAGGCCGACGGCGAATGGGCTGGCGCGCCAGGCGCCTGAGGCCTTTGAGCGATATGACCCTGCAATCGGCGCTGCCTGGCGCCGGTTGCCTACCTGCGGGAGTTTGACGACATGACCGACTACACCGTGCCAAAGATGAACGACGTCAGCGAAGGGGCACTCGACCTCGGTACAGTGGGTGAATTCACCCGTGCAGAGGTACAAAGAAGTGCCAGCTGGCACAACAAAGTGCTGAAGCTGTTTGTGCTCGACGAGCAGAACAAGGTGCTCTACGACGAGGTAAGGCCCACCCCGAACAACGACCGACTGGCGGTGTGGGAAAATATTGCGAAAAGCATATTGCTTGGCCGTGAGGGCCAACAACTGCGCGTGTATTACGAGGTCGACGGGGTGAAGTCGCAGGTACTGACATTCACCATCAAGGCGAACTTCGCTGCGCCCCTGACAGTCGACCTCAGCGGCCGCAACTACATCGTGTTCCGCACCGCCGCCGAGGAGCCCAGCCCGCCGCCAGAAGTGCCCGACTACGCACAGTTCACCCGCACCACCGCACAGGCCGTCAACTACGAAAGCAGCGACACCAAGGTTGCCCGTGTCGACAGCAGCGGCAAGGTCAGCCTGCTGGGCAATGCAGAGGATCCGCCGGTCACCATTACCGCACTGGACGCTGCCGGTGCCTCGGTCGGCAGCTACACACTGACGGTCCGAGGGGTCAGGGGGTTGTACCTGTTGAGCTACGACCACGAACTGCAGGCCCCAGGCGCCGCACTAGCCGCCACCAGCTATGGCCTGGACGTGCCGACAGCCGACGACTTCAGTCGCTTCAGCGCTGTGTACGCGGCGGCAAAAGACGACCTCGCGGGCTATCTGAACGCGCAGAACCTGGGCCTGCCGGACATGACGGAAAAAGGCTTTCTGGGTGTTGTTACTGATACGAGCGGCTCGCCCACCTACCTGGACCTGGCAACGCTGCAGGTAAGCAGCGCCAGCCCAAGCCAGAAAGGCTACGCGATAGGCATCAGCCAGCCCCACTGACTCCATGGCAGGAGCAACCGTTGATGGACGCAATCAGACGTACCTATGCGGCACTGGTGTTATGCGTTTGCGCGAGCATGTTCAATGCGCATGCAGACACTACCCAACCTTCGGACCCAACCCTTCGCCTGCCCGAAGTGGCAGCCTTGCAGGGCGCCGAGCTGGACCCTGAAAAGGTACCGGCCACGGGGCTGAACATCACCGTCCAGGGGGTTGATAACGATAACGCGGTAGTACTGGCGTTCCAGACCACCTTGACGATCTACCTTGCCGATGCGCAAGGCCAGGCGATCACCACGATCAGTTGGCCGATCTCGGCGCGCAATGCCGGCAAACCCGTCACCTTGCCGATCGAAAAGCGCTATGTCGAGGCCAATGTCGGCAAGACCCTGCAGGTCTACTACACCGCGCAGGCGCCGCGCTCGGCGCCGCGCAGATCGGGCGTGGTCACCCTGCTGATCAAGGAAGGCTTCACTGCTGCACAGGCACTCAACCTGGCCAGCCGACGCTATGTCGTGTTCTTCGACGAGCACAACCTGGCCAGGACGCCACCGACCATCCCCGACTATGCCCGCTACACCCGTGCACAGCCAGGGGCCACCGCCTATCGCGTGGACAACACGGGCATTGCCAGGGTCGATCCCGATGGACAGGTCTCGGTATGGGGCAATGGCAACATCACCGTCACTGCGCAGAACGCGGCAGGGGCCAGTTCCAGCTACGTGCTCAGTGTGCGCGGCGTGCGTGAGCTGCGCCTGCTCAGCTCGGCGTATCGATCCACCTGGGCACAGGCGCAGGCCAAGGCCCGCGACGAGGGCTACACCCTGCCGAGCGACGAGGATTTCGAGGCGCTGGCACGGCTCTACCCATCGCCGGCCAACAGCCTCGCCGAGGCACTGAACCTGGCTCCGTACCGGGTGTGGGGCAAAGGGTTGGGCGCACAGACGGCCGTGTACCTGGACCTCTACGACAACCTGGTCAGTTCCGAAGTCACGACAGAGTATGAGCTGGGCTACCCGGCCGGCATTCGTTGAACAGCGGCGCGCCATGGGAGGCGACCTGTATGAATGTTGCGAGCAAACTGATTTGTGGCATCGCATTGTGCGTTTTGCTGGGCAGCGCCCATGCCGTCGGGAGCCCGCAGGTAGCGATGCAGTTGAATGCGCGCTACAGCAGCACACCGGCACAGTGCGTAGGACGCGCACCGGCCTTTGCCTGCAGCGGCGTGTTGCTGCGCGCAGTGCCAGCCAGCGACGTCGAAACGTTCTGGAAGAAAGACGATGCCGCGCAACTGGTTTTTCTGCGCAAGGACCGCGCCCTTGACGGGCTGGCAGCACCTTCGGGGTTCGTGCTGTTCGACCGGCTGACGGCCGTGGGCCTGGGCAGGCCGTATCAGGCCGACAGCAGTGCCGGTGGCGTGGTGGTCAGTACCTGGAATGCCCAGGTGCCCGCGCAATTGCCCATCCAGGCCATCTTCTACGACGTCACCCGGGCCGGTGCCCTGGCGGCAGCCCAACGCAGCCAGCGCGCCTACTTCGACGCCACGGCCCAGTGGTTGCCGGTGGTGCGCCTGCACCTGGGCGATGGCAATGGCCTGGTGTTCGGTTTCAGCCAGCAGGATCAGCTGGACAATGGCTACAGGGTCACCCGGCGCCTCAACCAGCGTTACGCCGACACCCGGCCTGGCTGTATCAGCGGCCGCTCCGGGTTCGATTGCAACGGGGTGCTGTTGCGCTCGACAGGCACGGGCAACTTCAAGGCCTGGAATCCGGCCCCCCGTGCGCTGAAGAACGGCGGCGTGTCCTTCAGCTACCTGCGCAGTGACATGGCCATCAAGGTGGTGGTGTGGCCGCAAGGCTATCTGATTCGCGAAACCGCCGCCCCTGTAATACACACCCTGCCTGCCGCATGCCTGTACGTCGCCGACGGCGCCACGCACGATGCGGTATCAACCAACACCTGCACCTTTCGTGGCTGGTGCGACGAAAAACAACCGCCGGTGAACAGCGTCGCCACCTGGTCCGCCTCCACTGCTGGGAATCGGTTCAGAAGCTGTGCGTTCCGCGCCGACGCCACGGCCTTGCAACTGATGGTCGAGATTCGCCAGAAAGTCCCGGGGCTAACCGGTTGGAATGAAATCATGGTCCCTACCTGGCCGCAGGACATTGCAGCGCAATTGCCGATCGAAGCGTTCTTCTTCAGCGCCACTGCGCATTACCTGGGGCAGGTGGGGGGTACCAACGGCCTGGCCGGGGGGCAGTCGTTCCAGCAGGACTACTTCAAGGAGACCAGCCGCTGGCTACCGCTGGTCAAACTGGACGTGCAGGCCGCCAATCGGCAGCCCTTCACCTATGACCCCGCTGTGCAGCAGCTCAAATGAGGCGCGCACACATGGGCATCTTGAGACTGTGCGGTGTGCTGGCACTGTGCGCCTTCCTTGCGCCGGTGCACGCGCAGGAAGGCACCCGCACGGCGCAGTGGCTCAATGCACGCTTCACCAGCACGCCCGAACAGTGCGTGGGCAGAAGTCCTGCCTTCGCCTGCAGCGGCGTACTGGTGCGCAGCGTACCGCAGAGTGCGAACGCAGATTTCTGGGCGCTCAAGGACGTTGCCGGCAGCGACCTGCGCTTTGTCTTCCTGCGCAACGACCGCAGCATGGCGGGCCTGGCGCTCGGGTGCGGCTACCTGCTGTTCGATGGTCTGAGCGCAGCAGCGCTTGGCAAGGCTTTTCAGGCTGTGCAAGACCCGGTATCGCCCGGGGCGGTCCTGGTGTCTGGCTGGCAGGCACAGGCGCCGGCGCAGCTTGCCATCCAGGCACTGTTCCATGACAGCGCGCAGGCCGGGGGCCTGCGCTGCGCTCAGCGCAATCAGTTGGCCTATTACCAGGCCACCGGCCTCTGGCTGCCGATCCTGCGGATTGCGCCTGGCGATCCGCAGGCACAGGTGTTCGGCTTCGCGCAGCAAGAGCAGCTCTACAATGGCAGGCGCGTGGCCGAGCGCCTTGAGCACCGCTATCGGGATGCCTTGAGCGAATGCCGCGACGGGCAGGCAGCCGCCTACTGTCGCGGGGTGCTGATCCGTGCAGTGAATGGCGCCTCCGGTTTTCACGCATGGAACCCCAGCAGCAACTCCGTGACACGCAACGGCGTGTCGTTCTCCTACATACGTAGCGATGTCGGTACGCAGCGCCTGGCCGGTACCGAAGGGCTCATCTACCGCGAGCTTGCAGCACCCGCACGCCAGACACTGGTAATGCGCTGTGCCTACCCGGCCAATGCCAGTAGCAGTGTCATCCCCAACAGCTGCCGGGCCAGCTGCGCCTCGCAGAACATCAACAGTGTCAGCGCCTGGCGCAGCCGCTATGGCGCCAACCCCTTCAGCAGTTGCGCCTTCGACCCCAGTGCTGCGGCCTTCGAGTTGAGTATCGAAGTGCGTGCCCATAGCGGCGCCTGGAACGAAATCATCATCGCGTCCTGGCCGCAGAACATCGGCCCGCAACTGGCACTCGAGGCTGCATTCCTTATCCGTGGCAGTGGCGGGCTGAGCGGTGCCCGGTACATCCAGCGCGATTACTACCAACAGGCCGGCAAGGTCATTCCTGTGCTACGGGTCGATCTGACGGCGGCCAACGGCCAGGTGTTCACCTTCGACCCCCTGGACCAGAACCTGTGACAACGCGAGGCATAGGGCATGGAGGTAACCAGGGGGCTTCACTGCGACCGACAAGCGTGGCAGCACGGCGAGCTACGGAGTGAGGTGAGCAATCGTACCTGAAACCCTCTGCTGGCACTGCCTTCTCGGGGCGGGCGGGCGAGTACGAACCAGGCTATCCAAGCTGATATCCACTGATCGCAGCCACGCTGCCAAGGAGTCGACGATGAGGAACCTGATGCGTTCACTGTGCCTGGGCTGCACCTTGTGCCTTGTACAGAGTGCAGCGTATGCCCTTGGGGGTCCACAAACCGCCGCGCTGCTGAATGCGCGCTACGCCAGTACCGCGTCCCAGTGCGTGGGGCGCGCACCTGCCTTTGCCTGCAGCGGCATCGTGCTGCGCACGCTGATGCCCAACCAGGCCGAGAAGTTCTGGGTGCCTGACGCCGCCGAAGGCACCGACATGCGCTTCATCTTTGTGCGCAAAGACCATGTGCCGACGACATTGGGCTCGGGCGCGGGGTTTTTGCTGTTTGATCGCTTTACGGCGCTGGCCCACGGCAAGCCGTACCAGGCCACCCAGCCAGCGGCCAACCTGGGCGAGGTGGTGGTGAACGGCTGGAATGCGCAGGCGCCGGGGCAACTCGCGATCCAGGGCGTGTTCTATGACCCCGGGCAAGCCGGCAGTCTGTTGCGCGCCCAGAGCAGCCAACGCGATTACTTCCAGGCCACCGGTACATGGCTGCCGCTACTGCGCTTGCAGCTTGGCGAACCGCAGGGGCAGGTCTTCGGTTTCAGTCAGCAAGACCAACTGGACAATGGCTACCGGGTGGCGGCACGGCTCAACACACGCTACCTCGACACCGGCAATGGCGACGACACCTGCCGGGGCAATCGGGGCGCCTTCTACTGCCGTGGTGTACTGCTGCGCACGACCGATGTCGGCAACTTCCGTGCGTGGAACCCGAGCTCCAATTCGGTACGCGGCAATGGCGTGTCCTTCAGTTATTTTCGCGCCGACAGCAAGGTGCTGCGTACCTACAAGGCGCAGGGGCTGGTGATACGTGAAGAAGCGGCACCGGCGACCAGACCCTTGTCTCTACGGTGCGTGTACCCCTTCGATGGTAGCACTGGCGGGCGGGCCGATATGTGCGACTTCCGGCTTTCTTGCGCCTCAGCGGGGATCGATTCGGCAGCGGCATGGTTGGCGCGCTTCCGTGGCAGCCCATACTCAGGTTGTTGGTTCTCCCCGGCGGCGCAACAATTTCGGGTGGCCAACGAGATCCGCCAACAGCTCAACGATGGCCTTGGCTGGAATGAAATGGTTGTAGCGGCCTGGCCCGCCGGTGCGCCGCTTGGATTGCCGCTTGAGGCGCTGCTCTACAGCAGGGCCAGTTACTTTGCGGGCGATGGCCTGGCAGGTGGCAAGCGGTTCCAGACCGACTACTTCGCCGATACGGGCCGTACCTTGCCGTTGCTTCAGTTGCGCCCGATGCCCACAGATGGACGCCTATTCATCTACGACCCGAACGATCAGGCCCTTCGGTAATCGACGCGACAGCGGCCAACCCACTGCCCCTGGGCAAGCTGGAACGGCAGGACCAGTACGTCTGACCTGCCTGCCCCTTAACATTCTGCCTATGTGAGGGGCGCCGAGGCGCCCTCGTCGGGGCGACAGGTGTCTACCCGAGTTGGCTAGTGGCCGCTTCGCTCAACAAGGCTTCTGTGGCCCCCCAGCCCAGGCAGCCATCGGTGATCGATATACCGTAGCGCAGGGGGGCCTTGCCCAGTGCCTGGCAACCCTCGAACAAATGGCTTTCGAGCATCATGCCGATGATCGAGCGGTCACCCTGCAAGCGTTGCTGCAGCACCTGATTGAACACTTGAGGTTGGCGCAGTGGGTCCTTGCCGCTGTTGGCATGGCTGCAGTCCACCATCAGGCGTGGGCGGATGCCGGCCTTGTGCAGGCCCTGGCGTGCCTGCTCCAGGCTGGCGGCATCGTAGTTGGGGCCCTGGTGGCCGCCGCGCAGCACCAGGTGGGTATCAGGATTGCCAAGGGTCTCGACGATCGCCGGATGCCCCTGGGCATCCAGCCCGAAGTGGCGGTGGGCATGCGCGGCACTGCGGATGGCGTCGCAGGCGATACCCACGCCGCCGTCGGTGCCATTCTTGAATCCGACCGGCAGCCCCAGGCCGCTGACCATCTCGCGGTGAATCTGCGACTCGGTGGTGCGTGCCCCGATGGCCGCCCAGCTCAGCAGGTCATCGAAGTAGCCTGCTGCCATCGGCTGCAGCAGTTCGGTAGCCACCGGCAGGCCCCGTTCGAGCATGCCCAGCATCAGCTGGCGGGACAGTGCAAGGCCACCCTGCATGTCATCGCTGCCATCCAGGTGCGGGTCGTATGCCAGGCCTTTCCAGCCCACCGTGGTGCGAGGCTTTTCGACATAGGCACGCATCACCAGCAACAACTGGTCATCGACCTGGCGGGAGAGGGCGGCCAGGCGTTCGGCGTATTCGAGGGCAGCGTGGGGGTCGTGCAGCGAGCAGGGGCCGACAATCACCAGCAGGCGATCATCCTCGCCGTCGAGAATCGCCTTCACCGCCTGGCGGTGGCGCTCGACCTGGCCGCCAAGGGCGCTGGACAAGGGCAGTTGCTGCTTGAGCTGAAACGGGCTGGGCAGGCGCAGGTTGAGGCTACTGTTGGCTGCGACAGCCTGGGGTTGGGACAGGTTCAGGGCTTGGGTGGACGCTTGCATGGTCGGTTTTCCTTGGGCGGAAGGCGGGTTCGGTCCCGCGCCTTCGGCCCTAGCGAGATGTTCGATTTCGTGTCGGTGTTTGCGTGCCACCTGTACTCGACCGGTCGGAGGCGGCTGGCTGGCCCGAACGGCAGTGGCTAAATCGCCAGGCAAGGCTTTGGTAACGGTAATAGGTGCTGTGGTTCATGCTGCAATCCTCATCGATGTCGGTGGCGTACGGCGCCCAAAACAAAACCCCCGGTGGGCAGGGCCGACCGGGGGTTGAGTATTCTCGTGTTCGGCGGCCCTGGGAGTGGGCGCCGGTGTGGGTATCAGCGGCGCCTGTGGCTAAACCAATACCCAAAATAAAAGCCGCTGGCAGGCAGTGCCGCGCACGCAGGCACAGCCGCCAGGTGCGATACGCGACCTGTGTGCAGTGCTTGAGTGAGGGAAATAGACGACATGCTGTGCTCCAGTTGATTGCCCGAGCTTACTTCAGGCGCGCAACTGGATGCAACCGGCAAATGGCGTTAGGCTTGCGCCCGATTGCTGGCACCGGAGCGTTGTCAGCGCACGCCGCACAGACGTGCATACCACCACATGGAGTCTCCCGATGCATGTGAACGACTACACATCGGCCATTACCACCCGCACCACCGGTGCAAGCCCCCTCCCTACCAGCCTTGGCATCAACCATGGCAACAGCAGCAGCGCCAGGGCCCTGAATGCCTACGCCGGGCAGGATACCAGCAGTGTCTCCAACCTGGCCCGTCAACTGGCCGCAAGTGCCACCCGTGCCAGCGAGCGCGATACCGGCCTGAGCCATTCGGCACTCGGTGCGTTGGCCAGGTCGCTGCTCGACAAGATTACCGGCGCTGCGTATTCGGCCAACAAGGCCGCCCACGACAAGGAAGTACCGGCCACCGATGACCCCGAGCTGCTGGCCCGGGCCGAACAGGCCACTGCGTTCGTGAACGCGACGCTGACCGTGGGCAGCAAGACCGTTGAAAACCCGTTCGCCGGCCTGTCGCGCGAGCAACTGGCGCTGATCACCTACGATGACAGCGGCACCTTCACGGTCAACGAACGGCGCGCCGCGTTCGAGGAGTCCACCCGCCAGGAGCAGGCGTGGCGTCGCGAGGTCAGCGACAAGGCGCAACAGGAATACAACACCACCGGCCGCATGACGGACTTCTTCAAGCAAGTGCAGGCTCACTACAACAGCCTGCCGGCAATCGAGAAGGCCCAGTATCCGGCCGACTATGCGGCGCAGGTGCAACAGCACATCGATGCCGACATCAACTACAAGGCGCAGAACGCCAAGGACATGATCGTTCCCATGACCCTGGCCGAAACCCTGTTGACGATGGGGCCGGTGGGCAGCGGCAAGACCCTCGCGCTGCCCGGCGCCGGCTGATCAGCGCCGCAGATAGGCGGTAAAGTCGATATCGCCGGCACTGAGAATCGCCTGCACCCGATTGTGCACGTTGAGCTTGCGCAGAATCGCCGAGACATGGGCCTTGACCGTGGTCTCGGCGATATCCAGGTTGTAGGCGATCTGCTTGTTCGACTCCCCCTTGGTCATGCGCTCGAGCACCAGCAACTGTTTGCGGGTGAGCGCCTGCAGCAGCTCCGGGGCAAAGCCTGCATGCTCGCTCTGGTTGCGCCGGCCGGTGCTTTTTTGCGTGCGGATGATGTCGGGCGGCAGGTACACGTTGCCGTTGAGGATCTGCTCGATGGCATCGGTCATCTGCGAGCGCGGCGACGACTTGGTGATGAACCCCACCGCGCCATAGGTGATTGCCTGCAGCACCACTTGCTTGTCCTGCTCGGCCGAGACGATCACCACCGGGATCGTCGGCGCCTCGTTGCGCAGGTTGATCAGCCCGCCAAGGCCATGCATGCCGGGCATGTTCAGGTCCAGCAGGATCAGGTCCAGGTCGTCATGCTGGCCGGTCAGGCTCAGGGCGCTGTCCAGGTCGGCGGTTTCCATGACCTCGCTGCCAGGGAAGCCGTCAGTGATGACGTTGTGGATCGCTTCGCGAAACAGCGGGTGGTCGTCGGCGATCAGAATCTTGTACATGGCTTTGCACCTTATTGTTGTGGTTGACCGCTAGGCAGACAGTAGTCAGGGGAACGCTTCGGGTGTCGCGGGGTGTACCGGCAGCCCGGCATTCTCCCAGGCATCCAGGCCATCACGGTACCAGTACAGCCGCGTGTAGCCCAGTGCATCGGCGCGCTTGACCGCATTCCAGCTCAGCCAGCAATCGGAGCGACAGTAGAAGACGATGGCGCGCTGCTTGTCGCCATGGCTCAGGCGTTGCAGGTGGCGGCTGAAATAGCGGGCCCAGGCGTCGTCCAGCTGGCCATCGCCGGTGTTGGCCAGCCAGTGGCTGTGGGGGAGGTTGGCATGCGGCTCGCTGTCGATGAACCGGCCATGCAGCCAGGGGCGCTTGTACACGTCGATCAGCAACGGCGGTGGCTGCTGTTGCAGCAGGGCCTGCAGCTGCGCGGTATCGAGGGTCTGCGCCGGCGGCGCCTTATCGGGGGTAGGGCTGCGGTACAGGGTGGCGCGGTAGCCGTCGGCAGTGAACAGCGCCGTGTCGGCGCTGGCGGGCACCGCCAGGGTCAGGCAGGCAGAAGCGAACAAGGCACGCAGCAGCATGGTCGGCAGTCTCGTTTTTGTTATGCCTGGTATTACAGGCCAGTACTGGCGCTTTGTGAATGCGACCATCGACAGCGCGGGCAGTACCAAAGTAGTAGCGGCCGTGCTCGCCAGCGGCTCTAGCATGGGGTATAGCCACTACAGGAGAACTGCGCGATGGGCATCTTGCTGGTCGACGACCACCCGATGATCCGCCTGGGCCTGGCCCACTTTCTGGGCGAAGGGCTCAATGGACTGCCAGTTCGCGAGGCCGGCAGCGGCGAAGAGGCCCTGCAGCAGGTGCAGGAGGAACTGCCCGGCCTGGTGATCATGGACTTCGACCTGCCCGGCATCAGCGGCCTGGAAACCACCCGGCGCCTGCGTCAGCGCCTGCCGCAACTGCGCGTGCTGTTTTTCAGCGAACACACCGAGCTGGGCCTGGTTCGCCAGGCACTGGACGCGGGGGCCTGCGGGTTTCTGTCCAAGGCGGCAGCGCCGGCGGTGGTGCTTGAAGCCGTGCGCCGGGTACTGGCGGGGCATGCCTACATCGAGCAACCGCTGGCCACCCAGCTGGCCTGCCAGCCGCACCCGGGGCAGGGTGGCGGCAATGCTCGGCTGCAGGGGCTGACCCAGCGCGAGATCGAAATCTTCCTGATGCTGGCCAAGGGCACGCCGACCCGGTTGATAGCCCAGCAGCTGTGCATCAGCGCCAAGACCGTCTCCAACTACCTGACCTTGCTCAAGAGCAAGCTGCAGGTCAGCTCCCATGCCGAACTGGTGCACCTGGCAATCGAAGCCGGCCTGCTGCGTATAGCGGCGTAGGCTGTGTACGCAGGCACCTAGTCCCAGGTGCTCGGGCAACCCTGGCAGCCTTCCATGTTGCTGTCCTGGAAGTTGGCGTAGTGCTGGCGAGTGCCGCGCAGGTCGGCTTTCTCCAGGTTGCTTTCACCGAACTTGGCTTCCTGCAGGTTGGCATCGGCCAGGTTCGCCCCCACAAGGTCGGCCCTGCTCAGCCAGGTCATTTCCAGGTCGGCGGCTTGCAGGTTGGTATTGTGCAGCTTGGCGCCGGACAGGCGGGCAAACTCCAGGTAGGCGGCGCTGAGGTTGGCACCATTGAAGTTGGCGCCCTGGGCGTACATGCCCCAGGCCTGGACCGCGATCAGCGTGGCATCGGTGAAGTTGGCCACGCGCAGGTTGGTTTGCTGCAGGCTGGCACGGGTGAGGTTGGCGCCTTGCAGGTTGGCTTTCTCCAGGTTGGCCAGGTCGAGCTTGGCGTGACGCAGGTTGGCGCCACGCAGGTCGGCACCGGCCAGGTTCATCTTGCGCATGTCCTGGTTGTTCAGGTCGGCGTTCTGCAGGTTGGCGCCGGGGCACTGGCTTTCAGGCTGGATGATGCAGCCGTTGATCTTCAGCGGCTGTGGTTCCAGTTCGTCGTCGGCAGCAAAAGCCGGGGACAGGGCGACGGCGAGCACTAGGGGCAGATACTTCATGGGAATCTCCTTGGCAGTTTGAAAGCAGACGCGGGTCAAGCCCGCTCCCACAGGTTTGGTGATCCCTTGTGGTGGCGAACTTGACCCGCGAAAACGCTCAGATCAACGCTTGGCGGTCTTGGTATCCCAGGCCGGGATCTTGAACACCCAGAACGATCCACCCTGTGCCACCGGCTTGGTCAGCTCGGCCATGTCGCCACCCCACAGCGGTACTGCACCGCCGTAGCCGACGGTCACGCCGATGTACTGCTCGCCATCCTGTTCCCAGGTGATCGGTGGCGAAACGATGCCGCTGCCGGTCTGGAATTTCCACAGCTCTTCGCCGGTCTTGGCGTTGAAGGCCTTGAAGTAGCCGTCGCCGGTACCGGTGAACACCAGGTTGCCCTTGGTGGCCAGCACGCCGGCCCACAGCGGCAGGCGCTCGTTGTGCTCCCACACCACCTTGCCGGTGGTCGGGTCCATCGCACGCAGCGAACCTACGTGGTCCTCGTACATGCGCTTGATGCGGAAGCCCATGCCCAGGTAGGCCGACCCTTTCTTGTAGTTGACCTCTTCGGTCCAGTATTCCTCTTTCCAGTGGTTGGCCGGTACGTAGAACAGGCCGGTGTCCTGGCTGTAGGCCATCGGGTTCCAGTTCTTGCCGCCCAGGAACGGTGGCGAGACTTCCACCGGCTTGCCCTTGGTTTCGCCTGGCAATGGCTTGGCCGGGCGCTGGCCTTCGTTTTCGACCGGGCGACCGGTCTTGAGATCGATGTGGCTGGCCCAGGTGATGTTGTCCACGAACGGGAAGGCGTTTTTCAGCTTGCCGTTGGTGCGGTCCACCACATAGAAGAAGCCGTTGCGGTCAGCGTGCGCGGTGGCCTTGTACTGCTTGCCGTCCTTGTCCTTGTAGTCGAACAGCACCAGTTCGTTGTTGCCCGAGAAGTCCCAGGCATCGTTCGGGGTGTGCTGGTAGAACCACTTGACCTCACCGGTGGTCGGGTCGACGCCGACCTGGCCCGAGGTGTACAGGCTGTCGAAGTCGTGCGGGTTGCCGTCCTTGGAGGTACGTGCCCAGGTGTTCCACGGGCCAGGGTTGCCGGCGCCGACGATGATGGTGTTGGTTTCGGGGTCGAAGCTTGCGCTTTGCCATGGGGCGCCGCCACCGTGGCTCCAGGATTCGACCTTGCCGGTCTCGGTGGTCGGATCGTCCGGCCAGGACGGGGCCTTGACGTCGCCGGTAGGGGTGCTGTCCTTGCCGTTCAGGCGGCCCATGTGGCCTTCGACGAACGGACGCATCCACACTTCTTCACCGGTTTCCGGGTCGCGGGCATACAGCTGGCCGACCACGCCGAATTCGTCACCGGAGCTGCCGTGAATCAGCAGCACCTTGCCGCTCTTCTGATCCTTGATCAGGGTCGGGGCGCCGGTCATGGTGTAGCCGGCGCTGTGATCGCCGAATTTCTTGTTCCATACCACCTTGCCGGTGTCTTTGTTCAGCGCGATCACGCGGGCATCGAGGGTGCCGAAGTAGATCTTGTCGCCGAAGATGGCAGCGCCACGGTTGACCACGTCACAGCACGGACGAATGTTGTCCGGCAGGCGATGGTTGTAGGTCCACAGACGCTTGCCGGTCTTGGCATCCAGGGCGAACACCCGCGAATAGGAGCCGGTGACGTAGATCACGCCGTCGTTGATGATCGCCTGGGATTCCTGGCCGCGTTGCTTTTCGTCACCGAAGGAGTACGACCAGGCCGGGGTCAGCTTGAACACGTTCTTGTCGTTGACCATGGCCAGCGGGCTCCAGCGCTGGGCATTGGTGCCCATGCCGTACTGCAGCACGTTCTGGGTGTTGAGGTGGTCGTTGGCGATGTCTTCCCAGGTCACCGGCTTGGCGTTGGCCGCCGGTGCCAGGGCCAGGCTCGAGACCAGCAGGACGGCCTGCACAGCCATGGACAGTGGGGAAAGCGCGGCGGGTAACGATCTTATTGTCATAGTGGGTGTTCCCAATGGAGGTTTTGTGCCTGCCTAGACTGGATCGTCGCCGCCTGCGCAGATACGGAAAAACTCCCGCCCTGAGCGGGAAAATGTCCCAGTCGGCGCATGATTTGGCACTGCCCCACAAGCCCTACTACCAAGGGAGTAGCACGCGACCACCAAAGCAGCATGGGGGCGCTGGAGTGCGCTTTCTAAGATGCCCGGCAGCACCCCGGTATCGCGAGGTGCCTGCGTGCAAACCGTACAGACAAAGCAGTCGAGGGCAGAACAATGACAACAGTGAAAAACGCCTGGATGAGCGCCGTGCTGATGGCCGGCCTGATGAGTACCGGGGCGGTGTTCGCCCATGGCAACGTGACCCCGTCGGCGGTCAACACCGGCACCCTGGAAAAACTCGGTGACGAGTGGCGTGAAACCAACCCCTACCGCAACGGCCCCAACCATGACGAGGCAGTGTCCATCGGCGCCTCGGCCTACAACCAGAACTGCGCGGCCTGCCACGGCCTGGAAGCCAAGTCCGGTGGTATCGCCCCCGACCTGCGCCTGCTGGACGAGGGCGAGGCGGGCGATGAATGGTTCGTGGAGCGGGTACGCAACGGCGCGGTGCGTGACGGGCGCGTGTACATGCCCAAGATGGCCGACTATCTGAGCCAGGAAGCGTTGTGGGCGGTGCGTACCTACCTTGACAGCGTGCACATCGAGGAATAGGCCATGCGCCGGGTACCGTTGCTGTTGGCCGCGTTGCTGCTGGCCGGCCCGGCCTGTGCAATACAGCCGGGTGCCGATCCGGTGCCGTCGGTGATGTGGGAGTTCTATCGCAAACAGTGGCTCCAGGATGAGCCCTACGTCTTTGATGAGCGCGTGCGGGTGATTGCCCCGCCATTCGCCGAGGACGCCCGACAGGTGCCGTTGCAGGTCGATGCCCGGGCGTTGCCGGGCAAGGTGCAGCGCATACTCGTGTGGGCCGAACTCAACCCGATACCGCGGGTCGTCGATTTCCATCCCGGCCCGCAGGTTCTGCCGTGGCTGGCTGTGCGCATACGCATCGAGCAGGCCACCCCGCTGCGGGCGGCCGTGCTGACCGATGACGGTACCTGGCACATCGGTTCGAGCCTGATCGATGCCGCCGGCGGTGGCTGCACGGCGCCCAGCGTGGTACGCAGCCAGCCCGGCTGGGAAGAGCGTCTGGGCCAGGTACTGGGTGCACGCTACCCGCGCGAAGCCTTCAGCCGCGTGCGCCTGGACGTGTCGCATCCGATGGATAACGGCCTGACTGGCGGCATCCCCGAATTCTTCATCGAACACGCCGAGCTGTTCGATGCCCAGGGCCAGTCGCTGGCCACCCTCGAACTGTTTCCTGCCGTGAGCGAGAACCCCAGCCTGGGCTTCGACCTGCTCAACCAGGGGGCTACCCGCCTGGTGCTGCGTGACAACAACGGCAACCAGTTCGACGCTGCCATCGAGTGAGGACCGTGATGCGAGCACTGTTGCTGTTGCTGGCGTGTGTCAGCCTGCCGAGCCTGGCCGACCTGGACTATCACCTGGCGCCGCGCCAGATCGCGGCCGACACCTATGTGCTGGAGGGCAGCACCGAGCACTTCTCCCGAACCAACGGCGGCAACATCGTCAACACCGGTTTCATCGTCACCGAGGCTGGCGTGGTGGTGATCGACAGCGGTCCGTCGCTGCGCTATGGGCAGGCCTTGCGCAAAGCCATCGAAAGCGTCACCGACCAGCCGGTGGTGCAGGTGCTGCTGACCCATCACCACCCCGATCACGCACTGGGCAGCCAGGCCTTTGCCGGTGTGCCTGTCGGTGCACTGCCTGGCACCACGCAGTTGCTGGAGGAGCAGGGGGATGGCCTGGCCGAGAACATGTACCGCATGGTAGGTGACTGGATGCGTGGCACCCAGGTGCGCCTGCCCGACCAACAGGTGGCGGCGGGTGAGCGTGCGTTCGGTTCGCACCGGTTGCGGCTGCTGGCCTTGACCGGTCACAGCGGTGCCGACCTGGCGGTGTTCGATGAAAAGACCGGAGTGTTGTTTGCCGGCGATCTGTTGTTCTACCAGCGTGCGCTGACCACGCCCAACACCCCTGGCCTGGCGGTGTGGCTACAGGATCTGCAGCGGCTCGAGGCGCTGCCGTGGAAGGTGCTGGTGCCGGGGCACGGCCCGCTGGCCACGGACCGTGCGCCGTTTGCGCAGATGGTTGATTACCTGGGGTGGCTGGACAAGGTGATGCGTGAGAGTGCGGCGCAGGGGCTGGACATGACCGAGGTGATTGCCACGCCGATACCCCAGCGGTTTGCGGGCATAGCGTTGAGTCAGTACGAGCTCATTCGCAGCGTGAGCCATCTGTACCCGCAGTATGAGCGGCAGGTGCTCAAACGGGTGGATCGCTAGAAGGTCTGGGGCCGGGCCAACAAGGCTGACAGGCCATGGTGGCCCGGCATCACATCAAACCGCGCCTTTACAACGGATAGTGCTTCAACTCCCGCGCAATCAGCATGCGCTGAATCTCGCTCGAGCCCTCATAGATCTGCGTGATCCGCGCATCGCGGTAGTATCGCTCCACGGGGTAGTCTTCCAGGTAACCATACCCACCATGCACCTGGATGGCCTTGGAACACACCCGTTCGGCCATCTCCGAAGCAAACAGCTTGGCCTGCGAAGCCTCGCTCAAACACGGCTTGCCCGCACTGCGCAAACGCGCCGCATGCAGTATCAACAACCGCGCCGCATTGAGCTGTACCTGCATGTCGGCCAGCAGGTTGGCCACACTCTGGTGCTCGTTGATCGGCTTGCCGAACTGGATGCGGTCACGCGAATACACCAGCGCCGCCTCGAACGCCGCGCGCGCAATGCCCAGCGCCTGAGCCGCAATGCCGATACGCCCGCCCTCAAGGTTGGACAGCGCGATCGCCAGGCCCTTGCCACGCTCGCCCAGCAGGTTGGCTGCCGGCACACGGCAGTTGTTCAAGGTCACCGCACAGGTGTCGGAGGCGCGAATGCCCATCTTGTGTTCGCTGCGATCGACCACGAAACCTTCGTTGTCGGTCGGCACCAGAAACGCCGACAACCCTTTCTTGCCCAGCTCCGGGTCGGTCACCGCAAACACGATCGCCAGGCCCGCGCGCCGCGCATTGCTGACGAACTGCTTGGACCCGTTGATCACCCACTCGTCACCCACGCGCTCGGCACGGGTGCGCAGGTTGTGCGCCTCGGAGCCGGCCTGGGGTTCGGTAAGGCAGAAGCAGCCGATCACCTGGCCGGTGGCCAGACGCTCCAGCCAGGTCTGCTGCTGCAGCTCGCTACCATAGGCGAGCAGGGGGCCGCAGCCTACCGAGTTGTGGATGCTCATCAACGCCCCGGTGGCGCCATCGCCGGCGGCAATCTCTTCCACCGCCAGTGCATAGGCCACGTAGTCGGTGTAGCTGCCGCCCCATTGCTCGGGCACCACCATGCCCAGCAAGCCCAGCTCACCCATCCTGGCCACCACGCCATCGTCGATCCAGCCGGCCTTTTCCCAGGCCTGGGCATGCGGGGCGATCTCGTTACGGGCGAAGTCGCGCGCCATGTCGCGGATCATGATCTGTTCTTCAGTCAGTTCCAGGTCTTGCATGTGCGTACTCCGGCCCTCACAGGCCTTCGAAGAATTGATCCACCCGCGAGTGTGAAAGCTCGGCGACGGTGGCGGGGTTCCAGCGAGGCTGCTTGTCCTTGTCGATGATCAGCGCGCGTACACCTTCGATCAGGTCGCCGTGCTCGAACCATTGCCGGTCCAGGTGCAGCTCCATCGCAAAGCAGTCCTCCAGGCTCAGGTGGCGCCCGCGGCGCAGCATCTCCAAGGTCACCGCCATCGCCAGGGGCGAGCGCGTGGCCAGCAGGTCGGCGGTCTTGAGTGCCCATTCGTGGCTGTCGCCGACGGTCACGGCACGCAGTTGCTCGATGATGCTGGCCACATCGGGCAACGCGAAGAAGTGGTCGATGGCCGGGCGCAGCGCAGCCAGGGGAGGGTTGTCCAGGGTCTGGGTGCCCAGCCTGGCCAGCACGCCCTGCAGGTCCTTGAGCGGGTGCTCGCTCCACTTGAGCGTGTTCAGGCGTTCATCCAGGGTGCTCAGCCTGGCGCTGTCGACATGCCAGTCGGCCAGCCCGCAGTACAGCGCGTCGGCCGCCTGGATCTGCACGCCGCTCACCCCCAGGTAGGTGCCCAGTTCGCCGGGGATGCGCGACAGGAAATAGCTGCCGCCCACGTCCGGAAAGTAGCCGATGCCGGTTTCGGGCATGGCCAGGCGGCTGCGCTCGGTGACCACACGCAGCTCCGCGCCCTGGGCCAGGCCCATGCCGCCGCCCAGGGTAAAGCCGTCCATCAGGGCAACGATGGGCTTGCGGTAGTGATGAATGCACAGGTCCAGCGCGTACTCCTCCACGAAGAAGTCGCGGTGCAGGCTGTCGCCTGCCTTGAAGCTGTCATGCAGCGAACGGATGTCGCCGCCGGCGCAGAAACCCTTGGGGCCTTCGCCACGCAGTACCACTGCGTGAACCTGCGGGTCGACGGCCCAGGCGTCGAGCTGCTGCTGCAGCTGACGCACCATCGGCAAGGTCAGGGCGTTGAGGCCGGCGGGGCGGTTGAGGGTCAGATGGCCTACATGGTTGCGTACAGTAGCCAGTACGTTGGTATCGACCGGGGAATGCGCTTGCGCGGTCATCGCTGTCTCCCTGCTTTGTTATTGATTTTCCACATGATTTGTCGCGCCGTGGAGATGAATTCAAGGATCGTCGGATCGTAACAGTGCAATTTTGCCCATTACAATCGACAAAACTGCAGTGCCTGTCTGCATTTTTGCATGGTGGTCTCGGCCATCCGGAGCGGGTGCTGGCACTTTAGCCTTGTGACACTGGCGGACACAGGATTAGTTCCCCGGTGCCTGGCACCTCGCGCCTCGCCAAAGCAGCAGCGCCTTGCCCCCAAGGCAGCGTAGGGCGCGCGGCGCCGCTTTTCGATAATCGCCTCCGACAACCGTCCACCCGTTTGCGGAGAGCGTCATGCACAACAATAAGAATGCCCATACACGTTTCCTGCCCTTGGTGGCGAGCCTTGCCGCGCTGGGCCTGACCCCGCTGGCCCAGGCCGAGATCATGCTGTACGACAAGGACGACACGACCTTTTCCACCGACGGCTACATCAACGCCTTCTACGTCAACAGCAAGGTCGACCGTGACGGCGAGCAGTTCGACCGTCGCCAGTCCCGGGTCAAGATGGGCTTTCTGCCCAACTACCTGGGTTTCAACATGACCCGTCAGATCGACGACCTCAAGCTGGGCGGGCGCGCTTCGTTCTGGGTCACCATCAACGACAGTGAAACCAACGGCACCGACACGGCCATCGACGTGCGTCAGTTCTACGGCACCGTGACCAATTCGGAGTGGGGCGAAGTACTGATCGGCAAGGACTTCGGCCTGTTCGCCCGTTCCAACATCCTGCTCGACGAGTTGCTGGCCGGCTATGGCCAGGTCAGTGACACCCTCGGCCTGGTGGACGGTGGCGGCGTATCGTTCGGCAACATCGGCACCGGCTACCCGTACCCGTTCCCCACTGCGCAGATCACCTACCGCACCCCGGTGATGGATGGCCTGCGCATCGCCGTGGGCATCATGGACCCGGTCGATACCAACGATGACAGCGCGGTGGGCAAGGCCTACCAGAAGAATCCGCGCACCGAGAGCGAGATCACCTACCAGTTCGACCTGGGGGGCGCCAAGATCTACAGCTGGATCAACGGTGGCTACCAGACCTCGGACAACACCGACCACAACGTCGACTCGGTGACCTCCAAGGGCCTGGGCTATGGCGTACAGGCCAAGATGGGCGCCTTCTCGCTGACCGGTTCCGGCTTCACCGCCAAGGGCATCAACCCGTTCTTCACCAACAACGCCGGGGAAGCCACCTTGCGCGAGGTCGACAGCAAGGGCTACCTGATGCAGGGCTCGTACAAGTTCGGCAAGAACCGCCTGGCGTTGTCGTACGGCAAGACCAAGGACGACGGCAACGGCGCGGTCAACACCGGCGCCGACTACGAGACCCGCGGCATCGCGCTGTTCCGCGACATCAATGCCAACCTCACCCTGGTAGCCGAATACAACCAGTTCGAAATCCGCGGGCATGAGGGCAGCAGCCAGAACGAAGACACCGATACGCTGGCCCTGGGTGCCGTGCTGACCTGGTAAACCGCGTCGCCCCTTCGCTGGCAAGCCGGCGCCCACAGCGATGCCACTGTTCTTCACGTCAGTGGCAAACCTGTGGGCGCCGGCGTTCCAGCGAAAGGGCACCCCCCTTGCAAACCTACAACCAATGCCACCCCCACCCACTACCCAAGTAGCATTCGACCCCCTCCAGCCCCTTCGTACACTGGGCCCATCCGTTAAAGCCCCCGCCGGAGGCCGTCATGCACCACCCCCCCGCCGAGGGCATTGTCAGTGCCGTCTCGCGCGCCAGTGTCGCCGAAGAGGCCGCACAGGACCTGGCCCGTCAGCTGCTGCACCCGCACCTGGGCTTCGTGCTGTTCTTCTGCTCCGCCGAATACGACCTGCCAGCCCTGGCCCACTCGCTACAACAGAGCCTGGGCGGCATCCGCCTGGCAGGCTGCACCAGCGCCGGCGAAATCACCCCCGAAGGCTACGGCCGCGGCTGCATCACCGCGCTGGGCTTCGATTACCGGATGTTCTCGATTGCCGCCGAACTCATCGCCCCCATGCAGTACTTCAGCCTGATCGACGCGCAGCAGATGGTCGAGCGCCTGGTCGGCGACTGTCGCAGCAACACCCTGGCCCCGATCAAGGGCCACAGCTTCGCCCTGACCCTGCTCGACGGGCTGTCCAGCCGTGAGGAAACCGTGCTTGCCGCCCTCAGTGCCGCCCTGGGCGACATCCCGCATTTCGGCGGCTCGGCCGGCGACGACAACTACCTGCACCACACCCATGTGTACTTCAACGGCGCCTTCCACAGCAGCGCTGCCGTGGTGCTGCTGGTCAATACCTGCCTGGATTTCGAGGTATTCACCACCCATCACATCCAGCCGCGTCAGGAAAAGCTCGTGGTCACCCGCGCCGACAGTACCCTGCGCCGGGTCTACGAGCTCAATGCCGAACCCGCCGCGCAGGAATACGCCGCGCTGATCGGCGTGCCCCCCGAACAGCTCGACCACCGCACCTTCGCCGCCCACCCGCTGGCGGTGCGCATCAACGAGCGCTACTACGTGCGGGCCATCCAGCAGGTGCACGACGACGGCAGCCTGAGTTTCTACTGCGCGGTGGAGAACGGCATCGTGCTCACCGCCATGCGCCCCGGGCCCCTGCTGCCCAACCTGAGCGCGTTGTTCGACGGCTTGCGCGAACGCCTCGGGCCGTTGCTGCTGACCATCGGCTGCGACTGCTTCCTGCGCCGCCTGGAGCTGGAAGGCAGCGCAGAGTTCGAAGCCGTCGGCGCCTTTTTGCAGCAGCAGCCTGTGGTGGGGTTCAACTCCTATGGAGAACAGTTCAATGGCATGCACATCAACCAGACGTTCACCGGCGTCGCCATTGGCCAGCCCCGTGCACGCCGTGGACATTGACCAGGCCGCGCTGATCGCCCGCTTGCAGCATGAAAACCGCAAGCTCAGCCGTATCAACGCCGCCCTGATCGAACGCCAGGAATCGGGCGCCGCGCGCCCGGACGACTCCTATGCGGCGTTCCAGCACTCGGTGGTGCTGGCCGAGCAGGTGCGCGAGCGCACCGATGCGCTGAACCAGGCCATGGCCGAACTCAAGGCCAGCAACCACCTGCTCAGCGATGCGCGGCTGCGCGCCGAAACCGCGCACCAGTACCTGGTGGACGCCATCGAAAGCATTTCCGACGCCTTCGTGCTGTTCGACCCGCAGCAGCGCATCGTGCTGTTCAACCAGCGCTTCAAGGCGTTCTGGGCCAACAGCCGCATCCGCATCATCGGCGGCATGCGTCTGGCCGAGATCAAGCGGCTGATGCAGAGCACCGGGCTGTTCTGCGAAGAACAACGCGGCCCCAGCGCCGAGCACATGGTGTACCGCCTGCAGGGCGGGCGCTGGCTGCAGGTCAGCGAGCGCCCGACCCAGGGCGGCGGCTGCGTGATGCTGTTCACCGACATCACCCAGATCAAGCTCAGCGAAACCCAGCGCCGCGAACAGGCCGTGGCGCAGAAGTCGCACCTGCTGCAGCGTGCGGTCGACAACCTGTCCCAGGGCGTGGCCATGGTCAATGCCGACGGCGTGCTGGAGTTGTGGAACCGGCGCTTCCTGGAACTCAGCGGGCTGGCCCCGATTGCCGCCCATCGCGACTTTGCCGAGGTGATCGCCGACAGCGAGCTGGCCTTGCTCACCCCGGCCAGCACCGATGCCAACGGGCGCAGCATCCATGAACTGGAGCAGCGCCTGTTCGACGGACGTATGCTCGAAATCCGTACCCATCCGCTGCCGGCCGGCGGTTTCGTCAACACCTTCACCGACATCACCGAGCGCTATCAGCATGCCGAGGCGCTGAGCGAGAGCGAGCGCTGGATCCGCCTGATCACCGACCACGTGCCGGCGCTGATCGCCTACCTCAACGCCGACCTGGTCTACGAGTTCACCAACAAGGTGTACGAGCAGTGGTACTGCTGGCCGCGCGGGGTAATGCTCGGCCAGAGCCTGCGCGAGGTGCACAGCGCCGAGCATTACCAGCGCCTGGAGAGCTATGTGGAGCGGGCATTGTCGGGCGAGAGCGTGACATTCGAGTTCGCCGAAACCAACGCCCACGGCCAGGAGCGCTACATGCTGCGCTCCTATGTACCCAACCAGCTGGCCAGCGGCGAGGTGGTGGGGATCTTCGTGCTGATCCGCGACATCACCGAACGCCGGCGTACCGCCGAAGCCCTGCACCAGGCCTACCAGAACCTGGAGTTGCGGGTGCGCGAGCGCACCGCCGAACTCACCCAGCTCAACCAGCAACTGCTGCGCGAAATCGAAGAGCGGCGCCGCGCCGAAGCGCGCCTGCGCGAGGCCAAGCAGGAGGCCGACCAGGCCAACCTGTCCAAGACCAAGTTCCTTGCCGCGGTCAGCCACGACCTGCTGCAACCGCTCAACGCCGCGCGCCTGTTCACCAGCGCGCTGCAGGAGCAGAACTGTGCAAGCCCGGCGCTGGTGCGCAACGTCAGCAATTCGCTGGATGACGTCGAAAGCCTGCTGGGCACCCTGGTCGACATCTCCAAGCTCGATGCCGGGGTGATCAAGGCCGACGTCGCGACCTTCGCGGTCAGCGACCTGCTCGACAACCTGGCCGCCGAGTACGCCCATGCCGCCGCCAGCGAAGGCTTGCGCATGAGCTACGTGCGCAGCAGCCTGCGGGTGCGCAGCGACATCCAGCTGCTGGCACGCATCCTGCGCAACCTGCTCAGCAATGCCATCCGCTACACCCCGCAGGGGCGCCTGATGCTCGGGTGCCGGCGGCGTGGGCAGCGGGTGTTCATCGAGGTATGGGACACCGGCATCGGCATCGCCCCCGACAAGTGCGCCGAGGTGTTCCAGGAGTTCAAGCGCGGCGACCTGCAGCGTCCCGACCAGGATCGCGGCCTGGGCCTGGGCCTGGCCATCGTCGACAAGATCGCCGGCATTCTCGGCCACCGCGTGCACCTGCGCTCCACGCCGGGCAAGGGCTCGGTGTTCTCCATCGAGGTGCCGCGCAGCAAGCGTGCGCCCCGGCGCGAGCCGCAACCGTCACAGGTCGAGCCGCTGACCGAACGCCTGGACGGCGCACGTATCTGGGTGGTGGACAACGATGCGGCGATCTGCGCGGGCATGCGCAGCCTGCTGGAGCACTGGGGCTGCTCGGTGGTCACCGCCCTGAGCGAGCAGGACCTGGCCCGCCAGGTGGCACTGGACAGCGAGTGGGCCGACCTGCTGATCGTCGACTATCACCTGGACAACGACCGCAACGGCCTGGAGGCGGTCGGGTCGATCAATACGCAGCGGCACACGCCGTTGCCGGCCCTGATGATCACTGCCAACTACAGCGTGGAGCTCAAGCAGCAGGTGCGCGACCTGGGCCACAGCCTGCTGCACAAACCGGTGCGGCCGATGAAGCTCAAGGCCGCCATCAGCCACCTGATCGGTTGCGAACTCAGCGTGGCTGGCGCCCGCTGACGAAGTGCGCCGCGTCGTTGTAGCCGTGGGTGGAGGCATGCCCGGGGGTAACCAGCGAATCGATGAAGGCTTCGTCTTCGGCGGTGATCTTCACCTGCAGCGCACCGCCATAGGTGTCCCACTGTGCTTCGGTGCGCGGGCCGACGATGGCGGAGCTGACGTGCTGGTTGTTGAGCACCCAGGCAATGGCGAACTCGACCATGCCTACGCCCTTGGCCTGGGTATAGGCGTGGATCTTCTGCGCGATGGCCAGTGACTCGCTGCGCCATTCGGTCTCGAGGATGCGCTTGTCCTGGCGCCCGGCGCGGCTGTTGGCGTCCGGGGTGGCGTCGGGGGCGTACTTGCCGCTGAGCACCCCACGCGCCAGCGGGCTGTAGGGCACCACGCCCAGGCCGTGAAAGGCTGCAGCGGTGAACTGCTCGGTTTCGGCCTGGCGGTTGACGATGTTGTACAGCGGCTGGCTGATCACAGGCTTGGGGATACCCAGGCGTTCGGCCAGGTTGCACACCTCGGCGATGCGCCAGCCGCGAAAGTTCGACACGCCCCAGTGACGGATCTTGCCCTGGCGCAGCAGGTCGCCGATGGCTGCCACGCTGACCTCCAGCGGGGTGGCGTGGTCTTCGCGGTGCAGGTAGTAGATGTCCAGGTAATCGGTGCCCAGGCGCGTGAGGCTGGTGTCGATGGCATTGAAGATATGCTTGCGGCTCAGGCCGCTGCGGTTGGGCAGGCCGTCGACCGGGCCGAAGCCGACCTTGGAGGCCAGCACCCAGTCGTGACGGTGGCGGGCGATGGCTTCGCCGACGATTTCCTCGGAGCGGCCGGCGTTGTACACGTCGGCGGTATCGATGAAATTGATGCCCTGGTCCCAGGCCTTGTCGATGATACGCAGCGAGTCTTCGGTGCTGGTCTGCTCGCCGAACATCATGCTGCCCAGGGTGAGGGCGGAAACCTGCAGGCCACTGCGGCCCAGGGGACGGTAGATCATGCTCGAGCATCCTTTTGCGGGAGGGGGTCGAGCTGTTTTACAGGGTTGAAAGCTTCGTCGGCAAGGCCGGCTCCCGCACAATCGTGTGAACGGCCCTCAGGCCCATAGGAGCCGGCCTTGCCGGCGAAGCGGTCGTCAGCTGGAGCGCGACACCCGCAGTGCCACCAGGCTGCCCACCACGATCAACCCCGCCAGCGAATACAATGCCACGTCGGTCGAGCCGGTCTGGTCCTTGATCCAGCCCACCAGGTACGGGCTGAGGAACCCGGCCATCTGGCCCACCGAGTTGATGATCGCCAGGCCCGCCACCGCAGTGCCCGCGGTGAGCAGGGCAGTGGGCATCGGCCAGAACATCGGCAGGCCGGTGAGCGCGCCCATGGTCGCGATGCTCAGGCCCAGTATCGCGATCACCGGGCTGTGGGCGAAGTTGACCGCCATCAGCAGCCCCACCGCGCCCATCAGCATCGGCACCACAAGGTGCCAGCGCCGCTCGTTGCGCAGGTCTGCCGAACGCCCCACCAGCAGCATGAACAGCCCGGCCAGCAGGTACGGGATGGCGCTCAGCCAGCCGATCAGCAGGGCATCGTCGAAACCCATGTTCTTGATGATCGATGGCAGCCAGAAGTTGATCGCATACACGCCGCTCTGGATGCAGAAGTAGATGAAGCCGAAGGTCCAGATCAACGGGTTGGCCAGCACCGACAGCAGGCTGTCGCTGGCGGTTTTCGGCTTGGCCGCCGCGTCAGCGTTCAGGTCGGCCTCAACCGCCTGGCGCTGCGCCGGGGTCAGCCAGCCGGCCTTGGCGTAGCCATCGCTGAGCAGCACGATCGCCAGACAGCCGAGCACCACGGTAGGCACGCCCTGGATCAGGAACATCCATTGCCAGCCGGCCAGGCCGCCCTGGCCGGCGGCGAAGTGGTTGAGAATCCACCCCGAGAACGGCCCGCCCAGCAGCCCCGACACCGGGATCGCCGACATGAACAGCGCCATGATGCGCCCGCGCCGCTGCGCCGGGAACCAACGCGAGAGGTACAGCACGATACCCGGGAAGAACCCCGCTTCGGCGGCGCCGGTGAACAGGCGCAGCACGTAGAACTCCATGGGGGTGGTGACGAACAGCAGGCAGGTCGACAGCGTGCCCCAGGCGATCATCATCAGCGCGATCCAGCGCCGTGGCCCGAAGCGGTTGAGCGCCAGGTTGCTGGGCAGGCCGCACAGCACGTAGCCGATGAAGAAGATGCCGGCACCCAGGCCGTAGATGGTTTCGCTGAACTTCAGCGCGTCGAGCATCTGCAACTTGGCGAAGCCGACGTTGACGCGGTCCAGGTAGTTGAACAGGTAACAGATGAAGATGAACGGGATCAGCCGCAGGGTGATGCGCCGGTACAGCGCGTTGCGGTCGATGTCGTGGCCTTGGTCAGGGGCAGGGCGGTATGACATGATTCTCTCTCTGTTTTTATGTTTATCGCCGCAACTGCGTCGAGGCAGTTGTCATGACGAGTCTGTTTGAGCCAGAGGACGCTGTCTTTGTGCTTTTGCACAGCCTTTGCGCTGCACCGCTGTGCCCTCGACCAACCATTGCGACCACAAGGATCCGCCCATGTTCGAGCTCGACCACGACCTGGCACAGGATATCGTCGACCGTGCGATGGCCATTCTGCCCTACAACGTCAATGTCATGGACAGCCAGGGGCTGATCCTGGGCAGTGGCGAGGCGCAGCGTATCAACACCCGCCACGAAGGCGCGCAACTGGTGCTGGCCAACGCGCGCATCGTCGAGCTCGACGAAGAGGCCGCCAGGTGCCTCAAGGGTGTGCAGCCGGGTGTGAACCTGCCGCTGCTGCTGGACGGGCGCCTGATCGGCGTGCTCGGCATCACCGGCGACCCGCAGCAGGTGCGCACCTACGCCGAACTGGTGCGCATGACCGCCGAGATGCTGCTGGCCCAACGGCACCTGCAAGTGCAGCAGCAGTGGCGCAAGCAGCGCTGCGACGACCTGCTGGCCTTGCTGCTGGGCGGCAACGGCGACGCCACCCGGCTGGTGGACGAGGCTCGGCAACTGGGTCTCAAACCCCAGCTCACGCGTATCCCGTGCCTGTTCGAGCTGGAGGAGGGCCCGGCCGCCGAGCCGCTGGCGGCCTGGCTGATGCTGCGCTACCCCGACAGCTGGTGCGTAAGCCCGGCACGTCAGTCGTTGCTGTGGTGCCGCCCGGCGACGGTGGCGCTGGACGAACAGCGCCTGCTGGACAAGATGCAGGCCCAGGGCTGGACCGTGCAGCGCCTGGCAGTTGCTGGCCCGGCCGAAGGGCTGGACAACCTGCGCCGCGGTTATCGTCGGGTGCGCGACCTGCTTGCCTACGGGCGCGAGGTACTGCCCCGCCAGCGCCTGCTGACCCTGGCGCGCTATCGGCTGCCGGCGCTGTTGTGGCGTCATCGCAACGACGATGCGCTGGACGAACTGCTGCAACCGCTGCAACGGCTGCGTGCCAAGGACAGCAACGGGCAGCTGCTGGCCACCCTGCGGGCCTGGTGCGCCCACGACGGGCAGAGCCAGGCGTGCGCCGAGGCGCTGGGCATTCACCGCAACAGCTTGCGTTACCGACTGGAACGGGTGGCCGAGTTGAGCGGGGTGGACCCGATGCGGCTGGAAGGGATGCTGAGCCTGTACCTGGGGTTGCAGTTGTTGCCCGTGCACAGTTGATTGCCTGTGCGGGCCGCTTGGTCGGTGCATTGTCCAACTGAACAAATAACCCTGCGCCCGCCTGTGCATCCGACCGACGCCCGCCGCCGGCGCAACTGTCAGCATGCAGCTCATCTGGATAAGGAGCACACCGCATGAAAATCGTCATCGCCCCCGACTCGTTCAAGGACAGCCTGAGCGCCGAAGACGTGGCCGCTGCCATCGCCCGGGGGCTGGCCGATGCCTTGCCACAGGCCGAGCTGGTCAGTTGCCCGATGGCCGATGGCGGCGAGGGCACCCTGCAGGCCCTGGTGGCGACCTGCAGCGGCGAACAGCGCAGCCTGCAGGTGCAGGGCCCGCTCGGCACACCGGTACTGGCCCACTGGGGCTGGCTGGCCGACAGCCACACCGCCATCATCGAAATGGCCCAGGCCAGCGGCCTGCAACTGCTCGGCCTCGCGCAGCGCGATGCTTGCCGCAGCAGCACCTATGGCACCGGGCAACTGATCGGCGCGGCGCTGGATGCCGGGGCACAGCGCATCATCCTGGCCATCGGCGGCAGTGCCACCAACGATGCCGGCAGTGGGATGCTGCGAGCGCTGGGGCTGCGGCTGTTCGATGCCCAGGGCGCTGAACTGGCACCGGGCGGCCTGGCCCTGGCGCACCTGGCCCGGCTGGACAGCAGCGGGCTGGACCCGCGCCTGCTCGACGTGCAGGTGGAAGTGGCCGCAGACGTCGACAACCCACTGTGCGGGGCCAATGGTGCCTCGGCGATCTTCGGCCCGCAAAAGGGGGCGAGCCCCGCCCAGGTCGCCTTGCTCGACCATGCACTGGGGCACTTTGCCGACCATTGCGCCGGCCTGCTGGAGGAAGACGTTCGGGCGTTTCCGGGCTGTGGCGCAGCGGGCGGCATGGGCTTTGCGGCCAAGGCCTTCATGGGCGCGCAGTTTCGTGCTGGGGTCGAAGTGGTGGCCGAGCTGGCCGGGCTGGAGGCGGCGGTACGCGGTGCCGACCTGGTGATCACCGGAGAGGGGCGCTTCGATGCGCAGACCCTGCGCGGCAAGACCCCGTTCGGTGTGGCGCGCATAGCCAGGCGTCACGGCGTGCCGGTGGTGGTGATTGCCGGCACCCTGGGCGAGGGCTATCAGGCGCTGTATGAGCATGGCATCGATGCGGCATTTGCGTTGACCAGCGGGCCGATGAGCCTGCAGCAGGCGTGCGAGCAGGCGGCGCCGCTGCTGCGTGACAGGGCGCGGGACATCGCGCGGCTGTGGGCCTTGCACCAGGGTCTGTAACAAGCCCACTACTGCTTCGCCGGCAAGGCCGGCGCCTACAGACAGCGGCCAACCTGTAGGCGCCGGCCTTGCCGGTTATATACATAGATCAGCAACTGGCAACTGTTCGCCTGGCAACACCCTCCCGACACTAGCCCTCGAATACAACACTCGATTACTTGCCGCTTTATAACTAAACCCCTTTAAACAAGGCACTTCGCCAGTTGGCACGCTCGCTGCAATAGTCCCTGTGAGATTGACTATACCAATAGAAACTCGCCTAATTTTAATCAGGTGGGGAGCAAGACCTTGAAACGCGTGCATTGGGCAACTTCGGCAGTATTGCGACATTCATCCCTGTTCGCTGTAAGCAGCGCACTATTAACCTTCATCCCGTTGGCCTCGGCTGCCGACACCGACACCAGCGGCGACAAGCGCCTGGGTACGGTTACCGTGCAGGCCGCCAAACAGAGCCCTGTGCAGGCGGCGCAGAGCAAACTCGACGAGGTCGCCGGCGGTACCAGCCTGGTCACCCAGGCTGAAGTCGAAAAGGGCCGCTCGGCCACCCTGGAAGACACCCTGGCGTACCAGCCCGGCGTCTACGCCCAAGCTGCCGGTGGCAACGATGCCATCAAGATTTCCATTCGCGGCTCCGGCGCCAATACCTCGCCCGGCTATTTTCGCGAAGGCACAAAGTTTCTCTTCGACGGCCTTGCACTGACCGGCGCCGGTGGCACGCCCTATGAACTTCTGGATACCCAGGGCCTGAACTACACCGAAGTACTGCGCGGTGCCAACGCCTTCGAATACGGCGCACTTTCACTGGGGGGCGCGATCAACTTCGTGACCAACTCCGGGCTGACCGCACCGGGCAACCGCATCAAGCTCGAAGGCGGCAGTTTCGGCTGGCAGAAGCAGACCCTGAGCACCGGCGGCGTGGCCGGCAATGCCGACTACTACGTCAGCGTCGACAACGCTCGCCGCGACGGCTACCAGGACTTCACCTTCACCAAGGCCAAGGGGGTGGTCAGCAACTTCGGCTACCGCTTCAACCCCAAGCTCGAAACCCGTCTGTACATCCGCTACCGCGAGGAATACCACGAGAACTCGGGCACCCTGACCCTGGCGCAGCTCAAAAAGAACTCCAAACAGACCAACGCCGCCACCTACGCCACCCGTGGCGACTCCACCAAGCGCGGCTCGACCTGGGTCGGCAGCAAGACCACCTACACCTTCGATGACGATGCCACCCTCGAAGCCGGGCTGGTGTACCACAACTACCCGCAGATCCTCAGCCGCAAGAGCACCGTCAACCCCAACTACTGGGACTGGCGCGACATCAACTACTCGCTCAAGTACAGCCGCACCGACCAGCTGTTCGGCCTGCCCAGCACCACCACCGCGGGCTGGAGCAGCACCCAGCACATCCGTTCCGGCGCACGCACCTACAAGGGCGACAAGGACCTGGGCATTCTGCAGAAGCAGGTCGAGTACGACGGCTCGTTCGACCATGTGTTCACCCTGGGCAACGACCTGGGCCTGACCGACAACCTGTACCTGGCCACCGGCGTTTCGGCGATCGAGATCAAGCGTGACATCAACGTCACCTACAGCGACCGCCCCAACACCAGCGGCCTGCCCAGCCACTACAAGTACGACGAGTGGAAGCTGGCCCCGCGTATCGGCCTGCGCTACTACATCGCCCCGGACGTGCAACTGTTCGCCAACGCCAGCCGCACCATCGACCCGCCAAGCTCCTGGTCCAGCTCCGGCTCCGGGGTCACCAGCAACTATGCCAAGCCACTGGTGCCGCAAGCGGCCAACACCGTGGAGTTCGGTATCAAGGGCAAGTCGGGGATCTTCGACGGCAGCCTGGCGTTCTACAAATCCTGGGTCAAGAACGAGCTGCTCAACGTCGAAGTGCTGCCGGCCACTGCCACCTCTGCTGCGGTGGTGTCCACCTCCAATGCCACGCCCACCATCCACCAGGGCATCGAGGCCGGCCTGAGCACCCGCCTGTGGGAAGGCGCCAACGGTGACAGCCTGACCTGGCGCCAGGCCTACACCCTCAACGACTTCCACTACGAGAACGACCCGCTGTTCAAGAAGAACGAACTGCCGGGCCTGCCCAAGCACGTGTATCAGGGCGAGCTGCAGTACCAGTGGGCCAGCGGTTTCTACGCCGGGGTCAACGTGCGCACCGCCTCCAAGACGTCGGTGGACTACGCCAACAGCTTCTACGCGCCGTCCTACACGCTGTGGGGCGCGCGCCTGGGTTACGACGACCCGGGCAAGACCTGGCAGGTGTACCTGGACCTGAAGAACATCACCGACCAGGACTACGTGACCGCCGTGCTGCCGACCTACAACTCCCAGGGCAGGGACGTCGCGTCGCTGTACCCGGGCGACGGCTTCGGCGCCTTCACCGGCGTGACCTACAACTTCTAAGCCAGCGCGGCCAGCGCCGACGTGCACCTGCACGCGGTGCTGGCGGAGGAAGCACATGACCCTGATCACAAGGCTCGCACGCCTGGCCGTACTCGCCAGCGTGGTGGCGCTGGGCGCCTGCAAGCCGGCCAGCGAAGCGCCGCGCAACAGCGTATCGAGCGCCGACGGCGTGCTGCGCGACGGCAGCGTGAGCTACGCCGCCGAGGACTACCGCGAAGCCGCGCCGGGCAAGCCGGGCGGCACGCTGCGCATTTCCACGGCGTCCGACACCACCACCCTGGACGTGCATTCGATTTCCCACGGCAACGTGCAGTGGCTGGGGCGCATCCTGTTCGACTGCCTGCTGTACCAGGACGAGCAGGGCAACATCTCGCCGTGGCTGGCCAAGTCGTGGGACATCTCGCCGGACGGCAAGACCTACACCTTCCACCTGCGCGATGACGTGACCTTCAGCGACGGCGAGAAATTCAACGCCCGCGCCGTGCAGATCAACCTGGAGCACATGCGCGACCCGGCCACCAAGTCGCCGCTGGCCGCCGCGTACATCGCGCCCTACGTGGACGGGCGCATCGTCGACGAGTACACCTTCGAGGCGCACCTGCGCGAACCCTATTCGCCGTTCCTGGACGTGCTGGCGCAGTCCTGGCTGAGCATGATCTCGCCGCGCCAGATCCTCGAGGCGCCCAAGTCCATCGCCGAGCACGCCATCGGTTCGGGGCCCTTCGTGCTGGAAAGCTACACCCGCGACCAGGGCGCCACCTTTGTCAGGCGCAAGGGCTACAACTGGGCGCCCCCGGTGACCCGGCACAACGGCGAGGCCTACCTGGACCGCCTGGAACTGAGCATCGTGCCCGAGCCGATGATCCGCTTCAGCGCGCTCGAGTCCGGCCAGTCGGACTTCACCGTGGACGCGCCGGCGCAGAACGCCAGGGCCATTCGCAGCAACCCCGACCTGCAGATGAGCAGCCGCATCCGCAAGGCCAACCCGTTTCGCAGCCTGACCTTCAACGTCGAGCAGTTCCCGTTCCAGGACGTGCAGGTGCGCCGCGCCGTGGCCAAGGCCATCGATCGCGACGGCCTGGCCTGGATCACCGGCTTTGGCGAGTACCAGCCCAAGGGCGATTTCCTGGCCGCCAACACCCGCTACTACGACCCCGCGTTCAAGGATGTGCTGGCTTATGACGTGGCCGAGGCCAACCGCATTCTCGACCAGGCCGGCTGGACCGAACGTGACGCCAGGGGCTACCGGGTCAAGGACGGCCAGCGCCTGTCGGCGCGCCTGCTGATGTACGAGACCGGCGCCTTCCCCGGTAGCGTGGCAGTGGCCATCCAGGCCGACCTCAAGAAGGTCGGTTTCGAGCTGGCCATCGATCTGCTGCCCCTGGCCCAGGTCACCGAGCGCCGTTATGCCAGCAACTTTCAGGCAATCGCCGGCGGCTACTGGCACACCAACACCCCCGACGGGCTGTACATCCTCTATCACAGCAATGCGATCAGCACGCCCAAGCTCATCGGCCAGAACGCCGGGCGCTTTCGCGATGACGCCCTCGATGCGGCGCTGTCGGCGGCGCGCCGTTCCACCGACCCGGTGGAGCTGGCCGCGCTGTACCGCACCGCGCAGCAACGCCTGGTGGAAACCGTGCCGGCCGTACCGGTGTACGAGAGCCATGTGCTGGTGGCCTACCGCAAGGCGGTCAAGGGCGTGATCTTCGATACCTCGCACAACACCCCGTTCTTCACCAGCATATGGCTCGACCAGGAGGCCCGATGAACACCCTGCGCCTGATACTCCGTCGGCTGCTGGCCGGCATCGGCGTGCTCTGGGGCGCGGCGACCCTGACCTTCCTGGCCTTGAACCTGAGCGCCGGCGACCCGGCACTGGCCATCCTCGGCGGGCCGGAGGCGATGCCCAGTGCCGAGCTGATCGCCCAGGTGCGCGCCGAATACGGCCTGGATCAGCCGTTGATCGTGCAGTACGGCCATTACCTGGGGCGCCTGGCCCAGGGCGACCTGGGCGAGTCGTACCGCCTGCGCATCCCGGTGGGGCAGATCATCGCCGGGCAACTGGGCGCCACCGTGCAACTGTCGCTGGCCGCGGCGGTACTGGCGGTGCTGCTGGCCGTGCTGGTCGCCGTGCTCACCGCCAATCGCGCGCCATGGCTGCGCTCGCTGGTGTCGGGCACGGAGCTGGTGCTGTCGTCGGCGCCCTCGTTCGTGATCGGCCTGGGCCTGCTGCTGGTGTTCGCATTCGGCTGGCACCTGCTGCCGCCGTCCGGCTCCAGCGGCTGGCAGGCGCTGATACTGCCGAGCGTGGCGCTGGCCTTGCCGGTGGCGGCGGTGCTCAGCCAGGTACTGCGCCAGGAACTGGAAGACATTCTCGAACAACCCTTCATCGCCATGGCGCGCGCCCGCGGCATGTCCGAAACCGGCGTGCGCCTCAAACACGCGCTGCGCCATGCGCTGGTGTCGCTGGTGACCCTTTCCGGCTTCGTGTTCGCCAGCCTGCTCGGCGGTGCGGTGGTGATCGAGCTGCTGTTCTCGCGCCAGGGCATCGGCCGGCTGATGCTCGACGCCGCAACATCCAAGGACGTGCCGCTGCTGCTGGGCATCACCCTGCTGGCGGCGGCGATCTACGTGGTCGTGAACTTTCTCGTCGACCTGATCAATCACTGGGTGGACCCGCGTGCCAAGGCCGTGTGATGCCACCCCCAAGCAAGGACCTGTCATGACCCAATCCAATTCCTACACTGCGCTGCAGGCGCGCTTCAAGCCGCTGTTCGCACAGATCGGCGAGGGTGCGGTGGCGCGAGAGCAGCAGCGCGAACTGGCCTTCGAGGCCGTGGCGTTGCTGCGCGATGCCGGCTTCACGGCGCTGCGCGTGCCCCAGGCGCATGGGGGGGCCGGCATCAGCCTGCCGGTGCTGTTTGGCCTGCTGATCGACCTGGCCGAGGCCGACTCCAACCTGCCGCAGATCGTACGCGCGCACTTCGGTTTCGTCGAAGGGCGGCTGTCGGCCCGCGAACCGGCGTCCCAGGACTACTGGTTCGCCAAGGTGGTGGCCGGGCAGCTGTGGGGCGCGGCAATGGCCGAGCGCAGCGACAGCAGCACCAACTCGGTCAGCCTGGAGGCCGCCGAGGAGGGCTGGCGCCTGAACGGCGAGAAGTACTACTGCACCGGCACTATCTACGCCGACTGGGTGGCGGCCGTGGCCATGCACGACAAGGATTTCGTCAGCGTGGTGGTGGCAGTGGACGCCCCCGGCGTGACCCGTGAAGACGACTGGGACGGTTTCGGCCAGCGCCTGAGCGGCAGCGGCACCACACGCTTCGAGCAGGTGGCGGTGCCCGAGCAGCATGTGCTGCGCCGCTTCAAGCCCGGCGAGCTGCGCGCCGAGTCGTACATCTCGGCGTTCTATCAGCTGTTCCACCTCGCCACCCTGGCCGGCATCGCCCGCGCCGCGCTGCGCGATGCCACCGCCTTCGTCCAGGGCCGCACCCGCGCCTTCGGCGTGCCGGGCCAGTCCAGCCCCAAGGACGACCCGCTGGTGCAGCGGGTGATCGGACGCCTGTCGAGCCTGGCCTATGCCAGCGAAACCCTGGTGCTGGCTGCCGCCGAGGTACTCGAGCGGGTACACCAGGCCGAGCTGAACGACAGCGCCCAGGAAGCCGACTACGTCGAGGCCGATATCCGCACCTTCCAGGCCCAGCAGATCGTGCTGGAGCAGGTGCTGGAAGTCACCACCCTGCTGTTCGAGGTGGGCGGCGCGTCGGCCACCAGCCAGGCCCGGCGCCTGGACCGGCACTGGCGCAATGCGCGCACCCTGGCCTCGCACAACCCGGCGATCTACCGCGAGCGCGCGCTGGGCAACTACTACCTCAACGGCGTCAGCCCCGGTGCTGCCTGGCGTGCGCTGCATGCCCAGGACGGCACCACCGTGCGCGACGAAGCCAGCGCGGTGTAACCGCCTTCATTCAGGAGCAGCAGCCATGAGCCAGACCGCAAGACAGATGAGCATCGGCATGAACATCCTCGGCTTCGGCGCGCATGCCAGCGCCTGGCGCAAGGCCGAAGTACCGGCCAACGCCTACCTCGACGTCGAGTACTACCGCAATATCGCGCGCATTTCCGAGCGGGGGTGCCTGGACGCGATCTTCCTCGCCGACGGCCCGGCGCTGGCGGGCGACATCGCCCAGCACCCGGCCGGGCGCCTGGAACCGACCGTGCTGCTGACGGCCGTGGCCCTGGCCACCCGGCACATCGGGGTGATCGCCACCGCGTCCAGCAGCTACAACGACCCGTTCAACCTGGCGCGGCGCTTCAGCTCGCTGGACCACATCAGCGGCGGCCGGGCGGCCTGGAACGTGGTGACCAACGCCGGCGACGCCGCCGCGCAGAACTTCGGCCTGGCCGGTGCGCCGCGCCATGTGGACCGCTATGCGCGGGCCGACGAGTTCATCGACGTGACCCTCAAGCTGTGGGACAGCTGGGAGGACGACGCGATCATCGGCAACGCCGCCAGCGGCCAGTTCGCCGACCCGCACAAGGTGCACAGCATCGACTTCGTGGGCGAGCATTTTTCGGTCAAGGGGCCGCTCAACCTGCCGCGCTCGCCGCAAGGCCGGCCGGTGCTGGTACAGGCCGGCTCGTCCGAGGGCGGCAAGGCCCTGGGCTCGCGCTATGCCGACGCGATCTTCACCACCCAGACCACCTTGCCCGACGGCCAGGCGTTCTATCAGGAGATGAAACAGCGCGCACGCCAGTGGGGCCGCAACCCCGATCACCTGAAGATCATGCCGGGGCTGTCCACCGTGATCGCCAGCACCGAGGCCGAAGCCCGTGCGCGCTTCGATGAACTGAACGCCTACAGCGGCGAGGCGGGGCTGGTGCAGCAACTGGCGTTTCGCATCGGCCTGCCCCCCGACGAACTGGACCTGGACGCGCCGCTGCCGTGGGAGCGTATTGGCCCGGTCAGCGAATTCGAGCGCGGCTCGCACGGTTTTCTCGAAGCCCAGTTGAACCTGGCACGGCGCGAGAACCTGACCATCCGCGAACTGTCGCGGCGCATCCTGGTGGGCCACCGCCTGCTGGTGGGCACCCCGGAACAGGTCGCCGACACCCTGGAGCACTGGTTCCGCGCCGGCGCAGCCGATGGCTTCAACATCATGCCCGACATGTTCCCCTCGGGGGTCGAGGTGTTCGTCGACCAGGTGGTGCCGCTGCTGCAGCAGCGCGGGGTGTTCCGCCGTGAATACACCGGCAGCACCCTGCGCGACCACCTGGGCCTGCCGTACCCGGCCAGCCAGTACCAACGTGCGGCAGAGGCCGTCTGAACCGATTAGCGAGGCACACCCCATGAACTACCGCACACTGGGCAACAGCGACATCAAGGTCAGCGTCATCGGCCTGGGCACCATGACCTGGGGCCACCAGAACAGCGAGCAGGACGCCCACCAGCAGCTGGACCTGGCGCTGGACCACGGTGTCAACCTGGTCGACACCGCCGAGATGTACCCGACCCCGACCCATGCCGACACCTGGGGCAGCACCGAGCGCTTCATCGGCACCTGGCTGGCCCGGACCGGCCGGCGCAGCGATATCGTGCTGGCCAGCAAGATCGTCGGCCCCACGCGCAACCCCGGCAGCGGCACGCATATCCGCGACGGCCTCAGCCGCCACGACCGCGCCAACATCGTCGCCGCGCTGGACGGCAGCCTCAAGCGCCTGCAGACCGACCACCTGGACCTGTACCAGCTGCACTGGCCCGACCGCAGCACCAACTTCTTCGGCCAGCGCGAATACCCGTATGTCGACGATCCGCAGGCCATTGCCATCGGCGAAACCCTGCAGGTGCTGGCCGAGCAGGTGCAGGCGGGCAAGGTCCGCCATATCGGCGTGTCCAACGAAACCCCGTGGGGGGTAGGGCAGTTCCTGCGCCAGGCCGAGGTGCTGGGGCTGCCGCGCATCGTCAGCATCCAGAACCCCTACAGCCTGCTCAACCGCCTGTACGAAGGCGGCCTGTCGGAATTCAGCCACCGCGAAGGGGTGGGCCTGCTGGCCTATTCGCCGCTGGCCTTCGGCGCGCTCACCGGCAAGTACCTGGGCGGCGCACGGCCCGAAGGTTCGCGCCTGTCGTCGGTGTACCGCACCTTCAACCGCTACGACAGCGCGTCGGCGCAGCAGGCCATTGCCGCCTACGTGGCACTGGCCCGCGAGCTGGACGTGAGCCCCGCGCAACTGGCCCTGGCTGCGGTGATCGGCAAGCCGTTCGTCAGCAGCGCCCTGACCGGGCAGACGAGCCTGGCGCAACTGCGCGAGAACATCGGCGCGCTTGAGCTGCAACTGAGCGGCGAGACCCTGGCGCGCATCGAGCAGATCCACGCGCACACCCCGAACCCGGCGCCCTGAGCCGCAACCCCTAGCCTGTGGAGGTGCCCATGGCGCCCATCAATCAAAGCGCGAGCGTCGGCCTGATTGCCGCCGAGCCGCTATTCGTGGCCCGGCGGCGCAAGGTGCGGCGCTGGGCCATCCGCCCGGGCCTGGTGCTGGCCGGGCTGTTCGTGCTGCTGCTGGTGATTGCGGCCATCCAGCCGCACTGGCTGGTGGCGGGCGACCCGCTGGAGGCCAGTGCGCGCCAGGCGTTTCGTGCCCCCGACAGCCTGTACTGGCTGGGTACCGACGAAAACGGCCGCGACATCCTCACCCGGCTGGTGTACGCGGTGCGCCCGTCGCTGGTGCTGGGCCTGTCGGCCACCGCCATCGGCCTGCTGCTGGGCACCCTGTTCGGCCTGGCGGCGGGGCTCGGCCCGCGCTGGCTGGACGGTGCGGTGATGCGCGGGGTGGATGTGCTGCTGGCATTCCCCGACCTGCTGCTGGCCCTGGTGATCATCACCTTCTTCGGCCAGGGCCAGTTGAACACCATCATTGCCGTGGGCATCGCCAGCGTGCCGCGCTATGCACGCCTGGTGCGCGCACAGGCCCTGGTGGTGCGCGGTGCCGGCTATGTCGAGGCCGCCACCACCCTGGGCCTGGGCCGGCACGCGGTGATCCTGCGCCATGTACTGCCCAATGCGATCAAGCCGATCCTGATCCTGGCCACCATCGGCATCGGCGGCAACATCGTCTCGGGCGCCGCCCTGAGCTTTCTGGGCTTTGGCGCGCCGCCGCCGGAGCCGGAGTGGGGCGGCATGCTCGCCGTGGGCCGCAACTACCTGGCCAACGCCTGGTGGCTGGTGGCCTGGCCCGCCCTGGCAATCACATTGACCGTGGTCTCGATCAGTACGATCGGCCGCGAACTGCTGCGCCGCAGCGAAGGTAAACGCCCATGAGTCGCGCACCGCTTATCGATGTACAGGACCTGCACGTGCGCTTTGGCGCCCAGGCCGTGCCCACCCTCAAGGGCATCAGCTTCCAGCTGCACCAGGGCGAGTGCCTGGCGCTGGTGGGCGAGTCGGGCTCGGGCAAGAGTGTCACCTCACGCACGCTGGCCGGGCTGACCGGCGCCCATGCCCAGGTGCAGGCCAGCCGCCTGGACTTTGCCGGGCACGACCTGCGCGAGTTCGACGAGCGCACCTGGCGCCAGGTGCGCGGCGCGCAGATCGGCTTCGTGATGCAGGATGCCCTGGGCGCGCTGGACCCCTTGCGCCCGGTGGGCAAGGAGATCGCCGAGCCGCTGCAGCTGCATACCGGGCTCGACCGCGCGCAGCGCCAGGCCCGGGTGATCGAGCTGCTGCGCGCCGTCGGCGTGCCGCAGCCGGAACTGCGCGCCCGCCAGTACCCGTATCAACTGTCGGGCGGGCTGCGCCAGCGGGCGCTGATCGCCTCGGCCATCGCCTGCAACCCGCGCCTGTTGATTGCCGACGAGCCGACCACCGCGCTGGACGCCACGGTACAGGCGCAGGTGCTGAGCCTGCTCGAATCGCTGCGTGGCGAGAACACCGCGATGCTGATCGTGAGCCACGACCTGGCGGTGGTGTCGCGCCTGGCCAACCGCGTGGCGGTGATGCACAACGGCGTGATCGTCGAGCAGGGCAGCGTCGAGGCGGTGCTGCACGACCCGCAGCACCCCTACACGCAGTTTCTGCTGCGTGCCGGCCGGGCGGTGCACTTTCGGCGCACGCCGGGGGCAGCACGAACGCCGTTGGCCATCGTGGCGCCGACCCAGGAGCCACCGCTGTTGCAGGTGCGCCAGCTGAGCAAGGCGTTCAAGGGCCCGGACGGGCAGATGCGCACCGTGGTCAACCAGGTGTCGCTGCAACTGCGCCGCGGCAAGACCCTGGGCATCGTCGGCGAGTCGGGCTCGGGCAAGACCACCCTCACTCGCATGATCCTGGGCCTGGAAACCCCCGACAGCGGCGATATCCAGATCAAGGGCCAGCCCTGGCTGAAGCTTTCCGAGGCGCACAAGCGTCAGTTGCGGCGCAGCATCCAGGTGGTGTTCCAGGACCCGCTGAGCTCCTTCGACCCACGCTACAACGTGCAGCGCGTGCTGTTCGAGGCGCTGGAGGTGGCCGGGCACAAGCGCGCCGACTGGCGCAGGCGGGCCGAGGAACTGCTGGGCCTGGTACGCCTGGACGCGGCGCTGCTCGACCGGCGCCCCATCGAGCTGTCGGGCGGGCAGCGCCAGCGCATCGCGATTGCCCGCGCGCTGGCCGCCGGGCCGCAGATTCTGGTGTGCGACGAGCCGGTGTCGGCGCTGGACGTGTCGGTACAGGCGCAGATCCTCGAACTGCTCGACGACCTCAAGCAGCGCCTGGGCCTGGCGTGCCTGTTCATCTCCCACGACCTGGGGGTGATCAACCAGGTCAGCGACGAGGTGCTGGTGATGAAGGACGGCGTGGCGGTGGAGAGCGGGGCGGTACGCGACGTGTTCGACCACCCGCAGCATCCTTACACCCTGGCCTTGCTGGAGGCCATTCCGCACCTGGAAAGCGGCCGTCGTACCTCGTTCGAATTCCTCAAGTTGGCGATCTGAACCATGAGCCTGCATTTCTCGACCCGCCACACGCCGCGACGACGGCTGCACCACTGGAAGATCGACCACCTGCCGGACACGCCGCTGGCCTTCGTGCGCCTGTGCATCGGCAACTACAAGGTCTGGTACTCAAGCATCCTGCTGTTGCAGTGCATCGCCGTGGTCAGCGCGGTGCTGATCCCCTGGGCGCTGGGCCTGATCACCCGGCAGGTGACCGAGGCCGCCTCGGTACATGCCGCGCTGCCGGGGCTGGTGGCGCCCCTGAGCCTGTTCGGCACGCTGCTGGTGCTGGAAATGCTGAGCGCCCGCAGCGCCGCCGCCTGCCACATCAAGGTGCTGCCGCTGCAGCGGCGAACCGTGACCCATGCCTTGTTCGCCTACCTGCAACGCCATTCCCAGCGCTTTGTCAGCAGCGAGTTCGCCGGGGCGCTGGCGCACCGCATCGCCGAGGTGGCGCTGGGGGTCAACCAGACCCTGGGCATCCTGCTGTTCGACATGCTCGGCCTGGCGCTGACCCTGAGCCTGGCCACCGCCTTGCTGTGGAGCGCCTCGGGCCTGCTGGCCGCGTTCATGCTCGGCTGGTCGCTGCTGTTCATTGGCATTTGCTATGTCCTGGCGCGGCGCAGCCACCCGCTGGCGCAGCAGTATTCGGCGGCGCGCAGCACCAGCAACGGCAAGGTGGTGGACGCGGTGAGCAACCTCACCAACATCCGCCTGTTCGCCCGCCAGCCGTTCGAGCACGGCTACCTGGGGCACTACCTTGACCGCGAGGTGGACGCGGCCTACCGCTCGTTCTGGTACATGGAGAAGATCCGCTGGTTCCAGTCGGCCGGCGGCGTGGCCCTCAAGCTGGGCATGCTGGGGCTTGCGCTGCAGCAGTGGTACGTGGGGCGCATCGACATCGCCACCTTCGTCATGGCCACCAGCCTGTCGCTGCTGATCATCAATGACGTGAGCAACCTGTCGCGGCGCTTTCTGGAGTTCTTCGAGGCCACCGGCAACATCGCCAACGGCGTGCGCACCCTGGTGCGGCCCCACGAGGTGGTGGACCTTCCCGGCGCACGGGCGCTGCCGCCGGTGCGCGGCGACATCGAGTTTCGCGACGTGAGCTTCGGCTATGCGCCCGACAAGCCGATCTTCCAGCACCTGAACCTGGTGATCCCGGCGGGGCAGACCGTGGGCCTGGTGGGCACCTCGGGCTCGGGCAAGTCGAGCCTGCTCAACCTGCTGCTGCGCCTGTACGACGTCAACAGCGGCCAGGTGCTGGTGGATGGACGCGATGTGCGCGAAGTGACCCAGCATTCGCTGCACCAGCAGATCGGCCTGATCCCCCAGGAACCTGGCCTGTTCCACCGCAGCATCGGCGAGAACATCCACTACGGGCGCCTGGAGGCCAGCTTCGAAGACGTGGTGCATGCCAGCCGCCGCGCCGGCGCCGACGACTTCATCGACAGCATGGAACACGGCTACGACTCGCTGGTGGGCGAGCGCGGGGTCAAGTTGTCGGGTGGCCAGCGCCAGCGCATCGCGATTGCCCGGGTGTTGCTCAAGAACGCCCCGATCCTGGTGATGGACGAAGCCACCTCCAGCCTGGACTCGCTCACCGAGCGTTTCATCCAGGAAAAACTCGACGAAATCATGCACGGCAAGACCGTGCTGGTGGTCGCGCACCGCTTGTCCACGGTGGCGCACCTGGACCGCATCCTGGTGTTCGACAAGGGCCGCCTGATCGAGGACGGCAGCCATGCACAACTGCTGCGCCAGCGCGGCCAGTACCACCGGTTGTGGAGTCGCCAGGCCGCTGGCCAGTTCGACGAAACACCCGCTACCGAATCTGCCTGAGAGTTTTCAAACGCCCAAGGAGGCGCCCATGCCGCATTTGTCCGAAGTCCCCAAACACGCCCCCCAACACGCACTGACCAGCGTTGCGCACCTGCATCAACGCCTGGATGCCTTGCTTCCCGAGATTGCGGCCGGTGCAGCCGAGCGTGAACGTGAGCGCCAGCTGCCGTATGACGCCATACGCCAGCTGGCCGCCGCAGGGCTCTATACCGTGCGCATCCCGCTCGCCTACGGTGGCCCCGGCGGCTCGGTGAGCGACGTTATCGGCCTGCTGCTGCGGGTGGCCTCGGTGGACTCCAATGTGGCCCAGGCCCTGCGCCCGGGCTTTGCCTTCGTCGAAGGGCTGCTGGCCGCCGACCATAGCGGTGCAGAGCAGGAACGCCAGCGCTGGTTCGCGCGCTACCTGGACGGTGCCGTGCTGGGCAACGCAGGCTGGGAGGTGGGCGGCGCCAATGGCGCGATCAGCGCGCGCATCGTGCCCGATGGCGAGCACTTTCGCGTCAGCGGCAGCAAGTACTACAGCACGGGCGCGCTGTACGCCGACTGGGTCAGCGCCGTGGCGCTGGACGAACAGGACAGACCGGTGTCGTTCGTGCTGCCGCGCGATCGCCTGGGCCTGGAGCTGGTGGACGACTTCGACGCGATGGGCCAGCGCCTGACCGCCAGTGGCACCACGCGCCTGAACGATGTGCAGGTGCTGGCCAGCGAGATCCGTCCGCGCACCGTGGAAGAGGGCAAGCGCACCATCGTCACCCCGTTTCTGCAGTTGTTCCTCGCCACCGTGGAGGCCGGCATCGCGCGCAATGCCCAGGAGGATGCAGTGCGCTTTGCCCGCGAGCATGCGCGACCGATCAAGCACAGCAGCGCCAGCCAGTCGGTGGACGACCCCTATGTGCAACTGAGCGTGGGCGAAGTGGCCGCGCGCGCCTTCACCGCCGAAGCGGTGGTGCTCAAGGCCGCAGCGGTGATCGACCGCGCCTGGGCCCTGCAACTGGACCCGCAGGCGGTGGATCAGGCCGCCATCGACGTGGCCCAGGCCCAGTACATCGCCGCCGAATCGGCGCTGCGGGCCGCCGAGCTGCTGTTCGATGTGGGCGGTGCGTCCACCACCGGGCGCAGCCACAACCTCGACCGGCACTGGCGCAACGCGCGTACGGTGGCCAACCACAACCCGCGCCACTGGAAGGCCTCGGCGGTCGGCACCTGGTACCTCAAGGGCACGCCGCCGCCGACCTCGGGGCTGTTCTGAGTGACCATGGCCGAACCCCTGCCGGCCTTGCGGCCGGTTTCGCGCAAGGTGCCGATGATCATCGGCTGCGCGCTGTGCATGGAACTGATCGACTCCACCGTGGTGATGACGGCCTTGCCGCAGATGGCCAGCGACTTCGGCGCGCCGAGCGTGCGCATGAATCTGGTGGTGTCGCTGTACATGCTGGCCGCCGCGCTGTGCGTGCCGGTCAGTGGCTGGGCCGCCGACCGCTTCGGCCCACGACGGCTGTTCGTGGCGGCGATCGTGCTGTTCATCGTGTCGTCGCTGGCCTGCGCGGCATCCACCTCGCTGCTGCAGCTGTGCCTGGCGCGCATGCTGCAAGGCGCGGCGGGGGCGATGATGGTGCCGGTGGGGCAGGTGATCCTGCTGCGCTGGTCGCCGCGCGAAGACCTGATGCGCAACCTGTCGTACCTGACCATTCCGGCGCTGATCGGGCCCATGATCGGGCCGCCGCTGGGCGGGCTGATGGTGACGTTCGTGTCGTGGCACTGGATCTTCCTGATCAACCTGCCCATCGGCCTGGTGGGCATCGTGCTGGTGCTGCGCCATGTGCCGCATTATCCCGGGGTTCGTGCGCGGGCACTGGATGTGCGCGGGCTGCTGCTCAGCGGCACCGCGCTGGGGGCGCTGGTGTTCGGTTTCGAGGCGCTGGGCCACGGCCTGCTGCCACGAGCGTGGGTGGCAGTAATGATCGGGGCGGGGCTGCTGTGCGGCGCGTGGTACATCCGTCATGCACGGCGCTGCGCCGAACCGCTGCTGGACTTGTCGCTGCTGCGCATTCCCAGCTACCGCATCAGCTTCTGGGGCGGCAACCTGCTGCGCCTGGGCACCTCGTCTGGCCCGTTCCTGCTGGTGCTGATGTTTCAGCTGTGCTTTGGCCTGAGCCCGCTGCATGCGGGGCTGCTGACCCTGGCGGGTGGCGCGGGGGCGTTTCTGATGAAGCTGCTGGCAGTGCGCGTGGTGCGCCGCTTCGGCATCCGTCGCACGCTCACCGGCAATGCGCTGCTCACCGGGCTGACCCTGGGGGCCTGTGCCAGCTTTACCAGCGATACGCCGTACTGGGTGATCGTGCTGATGCTGTTCGCCAGCGCAGTGATTCGTTCGCTGCAGTTCAGCACCCTGGGCGCGCTGACCTATGCGGATGTACCGGCGGCGCTGAGCAGCCGGGCCAGCAGCCTGTCGGCGATGACGGTGCAGTTGAGCATGAGCCTGTCGGTGGGGCTGGCCGCCTCGCTGCTGGGGGTACTGATGAACCTGCGCGGGCACGCCACCCCCGTCACCAGCGACGTGGCCTGGGTGATGCTGCTGTGCGGGCTGGCGTGCATGGCCTCGGCACTGGTGTTCCGGCGCCTGGCAGCGGACGCCGGCAATGCGGTGTATGCCGCGCGTGGCTGATCAGATCGACAGGTTGAGCACCCGCTCGCCCTGGGTGGCGCCGGTGGGCCGGCGGCGATTGACCGCCAGTTCGCCGATCTTGATCAGGCGGGTACGCGTGACATTGCGGGTCAGGCCCAGCAGGTTGGCGGTGTGCACCTGGTTGTAGTGGCTGAAGCGGTAGGCCGCGCGCAACAGCGCGTCCTCGACCTGTTCGTGCAACGCGCCGGCCTGTTCCTCGAAGAGTTTCTGGAAGGCCCGTTCGAGCAGCGCCTGGGCCGAGTCGTCCTGGCTGGGGCTGTCGTCCTGGCGTTCGATGCGCATGTTCGACAGGCGCAGGTCGTCGTGCTCGATCAGGCCGTCGCGGCAGATCAGCAGGGTGTGGTGGATGACGTTTTCCAGCTCGCGGATGTTGCCCGGCCAGCCGTAGGTGCGCAGCTTGTGCTCGGCCTGGGCGCTCAGGCGCACCTGGCCGTAGCCCAGGCGCTGGCTGTAGGCATCGATGAAGTGGCGGGTCAGCGGCAGGATGTCGCCGGGGCGTTCGCGCAGCGGCACCAGCTCCAGGCTGACCACGTCCAGACGGTAATAGAGGTCTTCGCGAAAGTGCCCGGCATTGATCGCCTTTTCCAGCTGCACGTTGGTGGCGGCCAGTACCCGCACATCGATGGGAATGCTCTTGCGCGAGCCCAGGCGCACCACTTCGCGCTCCTGCAGCACGCGCAGCAGCTTGACCTGGATCGGCATCGGCAGGTCGCCGATCTCGTCGAGGAACAGGGTGCCGCCGTTGGCCTCTTCGAACCAGCCGGCCTTGGCCGCCAGGGCGCCGGTGAAGGCGCCTTTCTCGTGGCCGAACAGCTCGGCCTCGACCAGCGATTCGGAAAACGCGCCGCAGTTGACGGCCACGAACGGCTTGTCACGTCGCCCGCTCAGGTTGTGAATGTGGCGCGCCACCAGCTCTTTGCCGGTACCGGTCTCGCCGATGATCAGCACGCTGGCTTCGCTGGGCGCCACCTGTTGCAGGTGCGCCAGCAGCGCACGTGACTTGGGGTCTTCGAACACCTGCGCGGTGGCGCGGATCGAGGTGGCCAACGCGGGCGAGGGCGGTAGGGTCAACAATTGCATGGCAGTCACACTATGAATAGAACGTCGGAATCGGCAGGCGCTGGTTCAAGGCCCAGTCGCCCAGTTCATGGAGTTTGTAATCCAGCGGGTCGTGCAGGCTCTGGGTGCGCAGGTTGCGCCAGTGCCGGTCGAGCCCCACCGAGGCCTGCGTGGCGCGGGCGCCGGTGACCTCGAAGACCTTGCTGCACAGCTCCAGGCCGTCGCGGCTGGCCGCCACCTTGGCGGTGGCGATGGCCACCGCCACCCGGCCGCGCTGGTCTGCGCCAAGCGCGGCGCCCTTGGCCCAGGCCCGGTCGAGTTCGCCGGCGGCGTTGTCGAGCAGCAACCGGGCGCCTTGCAGGCGTACCCAGAAGTCGCCGAAGTGGCCCAGTACATAAGGATCGTCGCGGCTATCAAGGGCTGTGGACTTGAACCAGGGCCGGGTCTCGTTGAGGGTGTACTGGCGCGCTTCTTCGAACGCGCCTTCGGCGATGCCCAGGCAGATGTTGGCGAAATGCAGCTGGGCGATCAGCGGCCGCAGGCAGGCGAACGGCGTGCTCAGCGGGCCGGGGTCGAGCAGCAGGTCGCCTTCTTCCACGCGCACCCGTTCGAAGGTGGCGCTGCCGCTGTCGGTCTGGCGCTGGCCCATGTTGTGCCAGTCGTCGTGCAGGGTGATGCCGGTGCGACCGCTGGGTATCGCGGCAATCAGCAGCTTGCCCCCGGCAGCCTCGTCGACGGCCGAGGCAATCAGCATTTGTGAATCGCTGGCGCCCGAGCAGAAGCTCTTCTTGCCGGAGAATTCACGCCAGCTGCCGTGGTGCTTGACGATGGTGCGGGTGTCGAGGGGGTTGAGGGCATTGCCCCAGAACCAGTTCTTGCGCGCCGTCAGCTCGTACCAGGGCTGCCATTGCGAAGGTGCGCCGAACAGACGCACGGTGGCCAGCATCAGGTGGTGAAAGCCGAACACATGGGCAATCGAGCTGTCGACCCGGGCGAATTCGCGCACCACATCGAAGGTCTGGCTCCAGGTGGCGTTCAGCCCGCCGAACTCGCGGGGGATGCTCAGGGCCAGCAGGCCGCTGGCACGCAGGGCATCGCGTTCGGCCTTGGGCGTGCCGCCCTTGCGGTCGCGCTCTACCACGCTGCGGCTGAATGTCTGGGCCAGGTCGCGGGCAATCTGCAGCGGGGTCGATCGAGGGGTATGCAACGTGGCGCTCACGCGGGTTACCTGTGCAAAAAGGTTCGGGCCTCAAGGCCGGGCCCTGTCGATGCTAAATGATCTAAAAAACCTTAAATAAATAACGTTTAGGAATGTTGATATACAGCTTTTCATATTCCAAACGGATCTATATTTGTCGATATTTATTCTTTTTGATTTTCATCTTTGCGGTGCACTCTGCATTCACGCACTGCAACGACGGTGCTCCCAACTGCTAAGGAGCCACACCATGACCATCAAGGCGATCAACGTACGTAACCAGTTCAAGGGCACCATCAAGGAGATCATCGAGGGGCCGGTGGTCTCGGAAATCGACGTGCAGACCCAGGCCGGCATCGTCACCTCGGTGATCACCACGCGGTCGGTGCATGAGCTGGAACTGAGGATTGGCAGCGAGGTGATCGCGTTCGTGAAATCGACCGAGGTGTCGATCGCGAAGCTGTGAGAGGGGTGTGACGGTGAGCGCCGGGTGGCCTCACCGCAATGCTCAGTCGGCTGTCAGTACGTCCCTCCTGGCCGGCAACACTTCCAGCTCCCCGAACGACGCCGACGCATCCACGTAGCGCAGCGCCGATTTCACGTCGCGCCAGCCCACGTGGGCCATCAGCGCTTTCATGTCCCAGCCATTGCCACTGGCCCAGGTGGCAAAGCCACGACGCAGCGAGTGGCTGCTGTAGAGGCTGGCGGGTAGCCCGGCATCTGCAAAAATCCGCCTCAGCAGTACGATCAGGCTGCCACTGTTGAGCGCCTGCTCGCCCAGGTTGCCCCAGCGATCGAGCTTGCGAAACACCGGCCCGCGGGCGATGCCCGCCACGCTGATCCAGTCGATGTAGGCCTGTACCGGGCACAGGCTCTTCAGGGCAGGGGTGCGATGACTGACCCCGCGGCCCTGCCGGTCCCCTTTGCTTTGCGCCAGGTACAGCTGCATGCCCACGCCCGCCTGGGCCTGAATGTGCTCCACGCGCAGGCGCGCCAGTTCATCGCCCCTGAACCCTCGCCAGAACCCGATCAGCAGCAGGGCGACATCGCGCCGTGCGCGCAGCAGCTCGGGCAGGCAGTGCGCCTGTTGCGCCTGTGCGGCCTTGGCGTGCAGCGCGTCGACCGTGCGCTGCAGGTGTTCCAGGGTCAGGGCGGCTGCCTGGCGCTCCTGCGCCGGGTGCACCGCACGTATGCCCTTGAGCATCTGGCGCACCAGCGGCGCCTTGGTGGGGTCGGGAAAGCCCTGGCTGGTGTGCCACTGGCCCAGCGCGGCCAGGCGCTGGCGCAAGGTGTTGATCGAGTGCTGCTCGGCGTAATCGGCCAGGTAGCGCGCGATGCTGTCGGCCGTGGCCGGTAGAAAGCCACCCCAGCTCACCTCGAAATGCTCCACGGCCGCGCGGTAGCTGCGCCGCGTGTTGTCCCTTACGGCTGCGTCCAGGTAGCGATCGAGCTTGTTCATCGGCAGGTTCTCCATCGGTGTACGGCTGAGCGACTGCAATCGGGCGTTTTTTGCCTATCACATGTGATAAGCCGTGATTATTTCATCTTTTATTCTGATTTCTATAGGCATTTTTTCAATTTCATTTAGTATGTATATACATAGTACGTACCACATTACGAAATAGTAGGAGCACCCATGGCCCGTGGCGGTATCAACAAGGCAATCGTGCAGAAGGCGCGTCAGGCGCTATTGGCCCGTGGCGAACACCCCAGTATCGATGCCGTACGCATCGAGCTGGGCAACACAGGGTCCAAGACCACGATTCACCGCTACCTCAAGGAGCTGGACGCGCAGCAACCGACACTGGCGGCGGACAAGCCGGGCATGAGCGAAGCCCTGGCCAACCTGGTCAGTCAGTTGGCCCAGCAACTGGTGGAGGAGGGCGACGCACGTATCGAAGCGGCGCAGAACGTGTTCGACCATGAAAAGGCGGCCTTGCAGGGCGAACTGCAGGCGATCCAGCAGGCGCTGGCGACCCTGCAGCAGCAACACCAGATTCAGGCCGAGGCGCTGGCGGGTGAGTCGGCGCAGCTGGCCACGACCCGCAGTACCCTGCAGACCGAGCAGACGCGCAATGCCACCTTGAATCAGGCGGTAGGTGAGTTGAACCTGCGCCTGAACGACAAGGACGAGCAGATCCAGTCGCTGGAAGACAAGCACCAGCATGCCCGCGATGCGCTGGAGCATTACCGCACCGCCACCCGTGAGCAGCGCGAGCAGGATCAGCGCCGCCATGAGGCGCAGGTACAGCAGTTGCAGGTCGAGGTGCGTCAGTTGCAGCAGAGCCTGATCGTCAAGCAGGACGAACTGACGCGGCTCAACCGCGACAACGAGCGCTTGCTGGTGGAGGCGCGGCAGGTGCAGCGTGAGCGGCAGGCGCTGCAGGACCAGCAGGCGCAACAGGCACAGGAGATCAAGACCTTGATGGCCAGCCTGGCGCAGTCGTTGGGTGCGCGGGAGGAGCTGCTGCGGCAGAACCAGGTGCTGGGGCAGCAGGTGGAGCAGGGGGCGGGTGAACAACGCCAGCAACAGCAGGTGATCGAGCAATTGCAGGCGCAGGTCGAGCAGCGCGATGCAGAGCTGGAGGCCTTGAAGGCAAAGGAGCAAGCCTCAGACCAAGCTGAAGCCGAGCAGACAGGGCTGCCGACTCACCCCTGACAGGGCAGGGTGCGTTGCAGCGAATCTAGGAGCCGGCCTTGCCGGCGTCTTGGGGCGCCAGTTAGTCGCGCAATGACAAGCGCATCGCACACCGCCCCTGCAACCCTCGCGAAGCCTCGTACGCCATCTGCCGGCGCAACATACCGCTTAACGACGCCTCTTCCAGTCTCTCGAAACCCAACCGTGCATAAAACGGTGCATTCCACGGCACCGCCACAAAGGTGGTGAGGGTCAGGGCCGCGAAGCCCTGGGCCTCGGCATGCGCGCGCGCGGCCGCAATCAATCGCCGACCCAGGCCCTGGCCTTGCTGCGAATGATCCACCGCCAGCTCTTCGATGTGCAGCGACTCATCGAACGCGCTGGCACACAAGAACCCAATTGGGCGATCCCGCCCATCCACCACCACCCACTCGAGCCCGGCAGCCACGAACTCCAGGTGCTCGACGCTGCTGAGCACCGTGTGCTCGGCAATCCACGCCAGTGCCGGCACTTGCACAAAGGTCTGGGCCGCAGAGCGCTCTATGTCAGGCAGCAGGGGAGCATCGGTAGGGGTGGCCAGGCGAATGGAAAAGGACATCGGGCACGCTCTGCAATGGGAACCCACGCAGTCTGTGCAAAGCACCAGGGTTGTGCAAGCGCCCCTGGCATGGGCAATACGGGGGCACGCTTTTTCCTTGCCAGTGGCGACATAAATCATAATTTCGCTAATACCCGGCGGCGCACAGAATGCGGGCACCCCCCTCATGCAGAAGCGCACAGCCATGACCGTTGAAAAAACCCGAATTGATACGCTTGTAGTAGGCGCCGGTCAGGCCGGCGTGGCCATGAGTGAGCACCTGGGCCGCCTCGGGGTGCAGCACCTGGTGCTGGAACGCAACCGCATCGCCGAAGCCTGGCGCACCGGTCGCTGGGACTCGCTGGTGGCCAACGGCCCGGCCTGGCACGACCGCTTCCCGGGCCTGGAATTCGAAGGCCTGGATGCCGACGCCTTCGCCGGCAAGGATCAGGTGGCGGCCTACTTCGAGACCTATGCCAAGAAGATCGACGCGCCCATTCGTACCGGTGTCGAAGTGCTCAAGGTCGAACGCAACGAAGGTCGCCCGGGCTTTACGGTGCAGACCTCCACGGGCCTGATCGAGGCCAACCAGGTGGTGGTGGCCACCGGGCCGTTCCAGCGCCCGGTGATCCCGCCCATCGCCCCGCAGCTTCCCGGCATCACCCAGCTGCATTCGGCCGACTACCACAACCCCCGGCAATTGCCCGAAGGCGCGGTGCTGGTGGTGGGCGCGGGCTCCTCGGGTGTGCAGATCGCCGATGAACTGCAGCGCGCCGGCAAGCACGTGTACCTGTCGGTGGGCGCGCACGATCGCCCGCCACGTGCCTACCGCAATCGCGACTTCTGCTGGTGGCTGGGGGTGCTCGGCCTGTGGGACGCCGAAGGCGTGCAGCCCGGCAAGGAGCACGTGACCATCGCGGTCAGCGGTGCCCGTGGCGGCCATACCGTGGACTTTCGCAAGCTGGCCCACCAGGGCATCACGCTGGTGGGCCTGACCCGCGCATTCGATCAAGGTGTGGTCAACTTCGAGGCCAACCTGGCCGAGAACATCGCCCGCGGCGACGAGAACTACCTGGCGCTGCTGGATGCCGCCGACGACTACATTGCACGCAACGGCCTGGACCTGCCCGAAGAACCCGAAGCACGCCACATGCTGCCCGACCCGCAGTGCCTGACCCAGCCGATTCTTGAGCTGGACCTGGCCAAGGCCGGTGTCACCTCGATCATCTGGGCCACCGGCTACTCGACCGACTACAGCTGGCTGAAGGTCGATGCCTTCAAGCCCGACGGCAAGCCACAGCATCAGCGCGGTGTGTCCCGCGAACCGGGGATCTACTTCGTCGGCCTGCCGTGGCTGTCGCGCCGTGGCTCTGCCTTTATCTGGGGCGTGTGGCACGACGCCCGGCACATCGCCGAGCACATCGTGAAACAGCGCACCTATTTCGACTACCGCGACGCCGCGCAACGCGAGGCTGCCGCCCACTGTGATTCCAACGTCCAGAAACTGGGAGTACGTTGATGCCTACCCATACCCGCATCCGCATGTTCAACACCAAGGATACCTACCCCAACCAGACCCTGGACAACGACCTGTGCCAGGCCGTGCGTGCCGGCAACACGGTCTACGTGCGTGGCCAGGTGGGCACCGATTTCGACGGCCAACTGGTCGGCCTTGGCGACCCGCGGGCCCAGGCCGAACAGGCCATGCGCAACGTCAAGCAACTGCTCGAAGAAGCCGGCAGCGACCTGAGCCACATCGTCAAGACCACCACCTACCTGATCGACCCGCGCTACCGCGAGCCGGTGTACCAGGAGGTCGGCAAATGGCTCAAGGGCGTGTTTCCGATTTCCACCGGGCTGGTGGTCAGTGCCCTGGGCCAACCGCAATGGCTGATGGAAATCGACGTGATCGCGGTGATCCCCGAATAAGGAGCGGCACATGACTTTTTCTATCGTCGGACGCTGCGCCGAAACCGGTCAGCTGGGTATCGCCATCAGCTCGTCGAGCATCGCCGTGGGGGCGCGTTGCCCCTGGCTGCGTGCCGGCGTGGGCGCAGTGTCGAGCCAGAACATCACGTTGCCGGCGCTGGGCCCGCAGATTCTCGATGGCCTGGCCGACGGGCTGGCCCCCGCCACGGCCTTGGACCAGGCGCTGTCGAGCAATGGCTATGGCCAGTACCGTCAGGTAGCGGTGGTGGATGCCCAGGGGCGCACCGCACTCTTCAGTGGCAGCCACGCACTGGGCACCCACAATGCAGTGGCAGGCGATCAATGCGTGGCCGCCGGCAACCTGCTGGCCAGCAGCGCGGTGATCGAACGCATGGTCGAGGCCTTCGAGCGCAGCGAGGGCTGCCTGGCCGCCCGGTTGCTCACGGCATTGCAGGCGGGGCAGGCCGCAGGCGGCGAGGCCGGGGCGGTGCACTCGGCGGCACTGTCGGTGGTCGGCGACCTGACCTGGCCGATCGTCGACCTGCGGGTGGACTGGGCCGACGAGAATCCCATCGGCGAACTGCACAAACTGTGGACCGCCTATGAACCCCAGTTGCAGGACTACCTGACCCGCGCCCTGGACCCGACGCAGGCGCCCAGCTACGGAGTGCCCGGCGATGAGTGAATGGCGCAGCCGCACCCTGCTGGCGCAGCTGGTCGGCTTCGCCACGGTGAGTCGGGATTCGAACCTGGCGCTGATCGAGTTCGTGCGCGATTACCTGGACGATCTGGGGGTGGACTGCGAGCTGATCTACAACGCCGAACGCACCAAGGCCAACCTGCTGGCCAGCATCGGCCCGGGTGTGGAGGGTGGCGTGGTGCTGTCCGGACACACCGATGTGGTACCGGTGGACGGCCAGGCCTGGACGGTGCCGCCGTTCGACCTGAGCGAGCAGGACGGCAAGCTGTACGGCCGGGGCACTGCCGACATGAAAGGCTACCTGGCCTCGGTGCTGGCGGCGGTGCCGCTGTTTCTGGCAAGCCCGTTGCGCCGCCCGGTACACCTGGCGTTTTCGTATGACGAAGAGGTGGGTTGCCTGGGGGTACGCAGCCTGCTCGAGGTGTTGCCACGGCGTATCCCGATGCCGGCGCTGTGCCTGATCGGCGAACCCACCGAACTCAAGCCGGTGCTCGGGCACAAGGGCAAGCTGGCCATGCGCTGCCATGTGCACGGCGCGGCCTGTCATTCGGCCTACGCGCCCTATGGCGTCAACGCCATCGAGCAGGCGGCGCGGCTGATCGGCCAGCTGGGGGCAATCGGTAAGCGTCTGGCGGCGCCGGAGCTTCACGACGAACGATTTGACCCGGCATTTTCGACCGTGCAGGTGGGCACGATCCAGGGCGGCACGGCGCTGAACATCGTGCCGGCCGATTGCCGTTTCGATTTCGAGGTGCGGGCGCTGCCGGCGTTCGCCCCGCAAGCGGTGGCCGATGAATTGCAGGCGTTTGCCGCGCGCGAAGTAGTGCCGGCGATGCAGGCGGTCAATGCCGACAGCGGCATTCGTTTCGAAGCACTGTCGAGCTACCCGGGGCTTGCCACGCCACCGGACAGCGCGGCGGCGCAGCTGATTGCCCGGCTGTGCGGCAGCGATGCCTTCAGCACGGTGGCCTTTGGCACCGAAGGCGGGCTGTTCGACCAGGCGGGGATACCGGCGGTGGTCTGCGGGCCGGGCAGCATGGACCAGGGACACAAGCCGGACGAATACGTCAGCGTCGAACAGCTGGCTGGTTGTGACCGGCTGATGGAGCGTCTGGCGGCGTTTTTGAGCGAGACATAACACACAGATCGGCATACGAGCCGGCCAACGTTGCACCTTTTACTGCCGTAGAGCAGGACGACCGTACCCGCGGTCGCCTAACAAAACCCCGCCCGCGCGCACGAGCGTGCCGGCCTAGTCGAGGAAGTGAGCCATGACCCGATCCTTGCGTTGCAGCGTTCCGTTTGCCCTGGCCCTGTTGAGCAGTGCCGTGTTTGCCGCCCCGCAGAACCTGACCGTCATCTCGTTTGGCGGCGCCACCAAGCAGGCACAGGAAAAGGCCTACTTCCAGCCATTCAATGCCAGCGGTGCGGGCACCGTGGTGGCAGGCGAGTACAACGGCGAGCTGTCGAAAATCAAGGCCATGGTCGACGTCGGCCACACCAGCTGGGATGTGGTCGAGGTCGAAAGCCCCGAGCTGTTGCGCGGCTGTGATGAAGGCCTGTTCGAGAAACTCGACCCGCAACGTTTCGGTGACCAGGCCAATTTTGTGCCCGGCACCTTCACCGAGTGCGGCGTGGCCACCTATGTATGGTCGATGGTGATGGCCTACGACCATGCCAAGCTGGCCAAGGGGCCGACCTCATGGGCGGACTTCTGGAACGTGAAGGACTTCCCCGGCAAGCGCGGCCTGCGCAAGGGCGCCAAGTACACCCTGGAGATCGCCTTGCTCGCCGACGGCGTCAAGCCCGATGAGTTGTACAAGGTGCTCGGCACCCCTGAAGGGGTGAGCCGCGCGTTCGCCAAGCTGGACCAGATCAAGTCCAACATCCAGTGGTGGGAAGCCGGGGCGCAACCTGCGCAGTGGTTGATTGCCGGCGATGTGGTGATGAGCGCGGCGTACAACGGGCGCATCGCGGCTGCGCAGAAGGAGGGCATGAAGCTGAGCATCGTATGGCCGCAAAGCCTGTTCGACCCTGAATACTGGGCGGTGGTGAAGGGTACGCCGAACAAGAAACTGGCCGAGGATTTCATTGCGTTCGCCAGCCAGCCACAGGCGCAGAAGGTGTTCTCGGAAAACATTCCGTATGGCCCGGTAAACAAGCAGACCCTGGGTTTGCTGCCAGCCGAAGTACAGAAGCAGTTGCCCACTGCCGAAGCCAACCTGGCCCAGGCGCGAGCAGTGGATGCGGCGTTCTGGGTTGACCATGGCGAGGAGCTGGAACAACGCTTCAATGCCTGGGCGGCGCGCTGATTCGAGCCAATATCCCACCCAGGCCTTAGCCCCCGCTACTGATACTTCTGTCAGTAGCGGGCTGGTGTTGCTCACCGTTACTGTTTGCCTTGCCGTTGGGCAGACAGTGGGAGAGCGACATGAACACCTTGCGACATACGCTGGCCCGGCCTGTCCGTACCGAACAAGCCCCCCTGGAACATCGAGACGCGCCGCCCGTATGCGCGTCACCAGCCCGCAATGGCAGCCAACGGCAACCCCTGAAGTGTGATCGACATGGGCAATCCTGCCAAAGGAGCCGGTGATGCCCATCCATCTTGCCACCAGAGCTTGTTGTTTGCTGGCAGCAGTACTGCTGACTGGCTGCATCCATCCGAGCCAGCAGTCGACGCCTCATGCGCCAGGCACCCAGGCGTCGAGCAGCGAGCTTTCCTCCGTCGACGCTTTGCCTGGCGAAGCCGCTGCGCGCGCACGTTGCACGCGCTACTTCGAGTCGGGGCAGTGGAGCTACCGCTACGACCCAGGCATCCGCAAGAACGCCTGGACCCTGGAGCTCACACCTACCTATTGCGGACGACGCATCCGCCAGGACGAAACCAACGCCGCCTACGCGGAACTGTACAAGCGCTACGGCAGTGACTGGCGCTGGCGCCTCGACAACGGGGGCGGCATGCGTCGTCAGTTGGTGTGCCACCTGGCCACCGCCCGCTACAAGAAAACCTGGAACCTGGAGCCTTTTCGACCCGATGTGTCTCATCGCGTATCGGTGGCTGCCGGTTGCAATCCGACGCCACGTTGACAGGCAGTTTCAGCACTGCAGCACAAGGAGTGGACCATGAACAGGTTAAAGATGTTGATGTTTCTGGGGTGCGTAGCAGCCAGTGCGCCGGGGTTGGCACAGTGGGCGCCTGGCTCACCACGCAGCTCGCTGGAGGACGGCAACGCCACCGTAGCCGACCTCAGGTACAACTACAGCGCAGGCAACTCGCATTGCGGTGATTCAGGCAAACCGCCGTTTCTATGCAGCGGTGTCCTGATGCGCGTCACCCAGCGGCCGCAGAACCCCGGGGCATTTCGCATCTGGGACCCTAGCCCGACCTCGGCGAGAAGTGGCGGAACCTCGTTCTCCTACATACGTTACGACGCAAGGTTCAGGTCAGTGGCGTGGGGCTTCAACGACGGTCTGATCATGTATCCCCAGGACCGCAGGCCAGCGGGCAAGGACCTGCTGATGGTGCAGTGCGCCTACAGCATGGATGGCTGGAACTGGTTCAGGAACACACCCTGCGGCACCATGGTCTACGAGGGAGTTGTTTACCCACATAGTCGGCCATGCCAGAGCCAGGGCGTTACCACGCCACAACAATGGCTCGGGATCTGGTACCAGCCCGCCAAGTACCGCCCGCTGAATCAATGCGGCTTCGACATGCGCAGGGGCGTTGCCAACAGTGCCGGTTACTTCATGCTCATGCTGCAGATGAAAAACATCCTGGCCGCAGAAGGGTTCAGCGAGCAGAACGAACTTGTTGTTACGACATGGCCGGCGGGTCGTGCCAGAACCCTGCCCATCCAGGCATTCTTCTATATGCCAGTGGGTGTGCCTGCCCACTGGCCGGCAGGGGTACCGAACGGGCTGGCCGCTGCCAGGCTCAACCAGAAAGAGTTTCGGGCCGACACCGGCATCATCGTGCCCATTGTGCGGCTGACGCCACCTGCCAACATCAATGATCACTTTCGCTTCGACTTTATCGTTGCCGATCAAGCCGAAACAGGGTCGACCGGGGTCGTGCCTCCGAAACCGGTGCCAGGCCGCTGCCCGCGCTACATAGACTCGGTGAAATGGGGCGCGATCAATGGCAACCAGTGGAGCCTGGAAATCAAGCCTTCCGCCTGTACCCGCACTATCGCCGCAGACCAGACCGACCTGGCGTTCCAGGAGCTGCTGAACAAGGCCGGCAGTGACCGGCAGTGGAGCAACACCAACAGCATGCGTCGCCAGTTCGTCTGCCTGCTGACCACGTACCGAACCAAAGCATCCTGGTTCATCGAGCCGCATCGCCCTTATGTGTCCCACGAGGCGGCGGTCAAGGCCAACTGCAACCCCTAGGTTGTTGCAGGCCCGCACTTTATTGCGGCCGAGCACAGGTCGTGAGTTGTCGCTTTATTGATACCTGCTGAAACTAAGCACTTGGCAGGCAGACGCAATTACAGCGTGCAGTGATCGGCCCGCTTTCACGCCAGCCACAGCCTGAACTGCTCCTTGCAGTAATCCACGAACAACTGCGCAGGCTTGGTCAGCTGCGCACGTTTGAGCCAGGCGGCCACCAGTGCCGAACCGGTCACGTCTTCGGCGATATCCACGCACACCAGTGGCTGGCCGTCATAGCTGATGGTGGAACGTGGCCGCGTCACCAGCAGTGCGAAACCGAAACCCTGGCCGACCATGCCGCGCACCATCTCGATAGAGGGCGAGCCGAACACGATGTTCGGGTTCAGGCCCAGTTCCTCGAAAATGCTCACGAAATAGGTACGGCTGGGTTGCACGTCCAGCAGGATCATCGGCTCAAGTACCAGGTCGCGCAGCGAGACCTGGGCTTGACCGGCGAAGCGATGGCCAGCAGGCAGCAGGGCGTAGGGCCTTTGCGGCGCGGTCAGCGGCTCGGTTTCGATGGTGCTGTCCAGGTCATGCTGGTAGAAGATCGCCAGGTCGAAGCGGCCGGCCGTCAGCCCCTGTACCAGCTCTTGCTGCTCGCCATCGCGCAGGCGAATTTCCACGCCCGGAAAGCGTTGGCGAAACCCGGCGATCAGCCGCGGCAGATAGAGTGGGGCGACGGTTTCGAAACAGCCGATGTCGATCTGCCCACTCACCACGTCGTTGTCCGCCAGGGCGTTCTGCTCGAACTCATGGGCCATGCGCAGCAGTTCCTGAGCCTTGCGGTAGAACCGCGCACCGCCCGGGGTCAGTGAAACCCCCTGGGCATGATGCCGAATCAGCAACTGTACGCCGAACCCGTCTTCGAGCCCCTTGATGGCCGTGGATATCGATGGCTGTGCGATGTACAGCTTGCGCGAGGCTTCGGCCACGCTGCCGCATTCGACCGTGGTGACGAAATATCTAAGCTGACGCAGGGTATAGGACGCCACGCAAACACCTCAGGTTGTAGTTTTTGCCTACCTTACCGCGTGCTGGCCTTGCGTGCCCCGCAGGTTGCAGCGGATTTTGCGGGGCACAGAGCATATTTTTCCTTCGCTGGCGGATACGCGGCCCCTGACCATTGATCGGCTGGCTGGCACCTACCACGTCCAGGGGCCTCGAAAACTGCAGGGCCCGCATTTGTCGGACCACGACCTGAGGTGACCGCCATGGCTATCGATCCACGCCCGCAGGATGACCCCCTGTGGAAGGACCCGCTCAACGACCCGCGACGCGAACACGACCCGGTGACTGACCCGAACGTGCGTGGCGACGACGATCGCCGCGAACACCCTAACGACGTCGAGGGCATTCCCGACACCAACCCGTCAGTGCCCGAACCTGACGAGCCGACGCCACTGTCGGATGAACGACGCTGAACCTGTACTGGAGGACGCCAAGCATGATTCATGACCCGCGCAACCGCGAGCCCGTTGCTGAAGACCAGCCACAACCGCTGCCGCAAACCTGGAAACGCCCGGACGATGGCAAGAGCCTGCCTGAACGCGATGTGGAGGTTCCGTTGCAGGATGCCGGACGCCCGGACGAAGGAGGGCAGGAGCAGAGCAATACACCCGAACCTCACAAGGAAAACCCCTACAGCCCTGACTTCAAGCCACAACGTGAGCGCAAGCCGCGCACTGATGCCGATATCGATACCGATGGTGGCTAGCACGCGATTTTGTGCTGCGATGATTTTAACGAACCGTTGAAAATTAAACTTTATGTTGATATTTTCTCGGTTCGTTTTTTCTTGTGGTGCGCTCGATGGCCCTCGATACAACCCCTGAACGCCAGCTGGTGCTGGGCGTACTGCACGCAACGGTGCAGATGCTTGGCACTGTGCTGGGACGCACCACCGAGGTGGTCCTGCACGACCTGACCCGGCCGGAACATTCGGTGATTGCCATTGCCAACGGGCATGTCAGTGGGCGTCAGATCGGCAGCCCGGTACTGGCCGGGCCTCGTGAAGACCAGGGGTTCAATGCGGTGCTGCAGGCCCTGCGCGACAAGGGCAGCCATACCCCGGTGGTGGTGGGCAACTACCCGAGCCTGGGCCGCGACGGCAAGACCCTGCGCAGTGCCACTGCGGTGTTCCGCGACGCCTTGGGCGAGCCCTATGCCAGCCTGTGCGTGAACACCGACTTCAGTGGCATCGCTGCCGCCCAGGCGTGCCTGGAACAGCTGCTGCCCGGCACCGGGGCAGCCCCCGGCGAGCCCACCGAGAACCAACCCGACCTCGAGCAGTTGATGGCGCAGATCATTGATGCGGCCCTGCACGACGCACGCAGCCAGGGCCGGCGTATCGCCAAGGCGCAGAAGCTCGAGGCGGTGCGCCAGATGCACGATGGCGGACTGTTCATCGTCAAGGGCGCCGTCGAGAAAGCTGCCGCCGCACTCGGGGTGACACGCTACACCATCTACAACTACCTCGATGAAATCCGCAACCGCTGAGCAAGCGTTGAAATTCAATCGATCGTCGAACTGGCCTGACCTGGAGCCTGGTATGTCCCTGCATCTCGAAACCCCTTTGGTACCTTCGCGCCCGCTCAGCCTGGCCAGCGGCCAGGACGTGTGGCTCAAGCTCGACGCCCTGCAGCCCTGTGGCTCGTTCAAGCTGCGTGGCGTGGGCCTGGCTTGCCAGGCCTATGCCAGGCAAGGCAAGCGCCGCTTCGTGTCCTCGTCGGGGGGCAACGCCGGTATTGCGGTGGCCTATGCGGGCCGCTGCCTGGGCTTGCCGGTGACCGTGGTGGTGCCGCAAACCACCACCGAGCGCGCCAGGCAGCTGATTCGCCAGGAGGACGCCGAGGTCATCGTGCACGGCAGCGCCTGGCACGAGGCCAATGCCTATGCGCAATCGCTGCTCACCGACGACGCGGCCTTCATCCACCCCTTCGACGATCCGCTGCTATGGCAAGGCCATGCCAGCCTGATCGACGAGGTGGTCATCAGTGGGTTCAAGCCCGATGCGATCGTGCTCTCGGTGGGCGGGGGCGGCCTGTTGGCCGGGGTGTGCGAGGGGTTGGCACGTAACGACTGGGCTGACGTGCCGGTATTTGCCGTGGAGACCGACGGCGCCGCCTCGCTGGCTGCCGCGATGGCCAGCAAGGCCCCGACGGCCCTGCCCGCAGTGACCAGCGTGGCGACCTCGCTGGGGGCCAAGCAGGTATGCCAGCAGGCCTTCGAACTCAGCCAGCAACGGACGATTCACAGCCATGTGGTGACTGACGCTCAGGCGCTGGATGCCTGCGAACGTTTTCTGCTCGACCACCGTATCCTGGTGGAGCCGGCCTGTGGTGCAGCGCTGGCGCTGGCCTATGCACCGAGTGAGGCACTCAAGGCATATCAGTCGGTGCTGGTGGTGGTGTGCGGCGGGGTGACGGCCACCCACGAACAGATCCGCGAGTGGCGCGCCAGTTGCTGAAGCGGGTCAGTCCGACGCCAGCTCGAATACCTGCCAGCGTACCGAACTGACGCCTTTCTCAAGGCTCACCCGGCTGGCCAGGTGCTCGAGCTGCGAGGGCGCCTGCGGGTCGCCCATCAACTCGGCCCGCACCTCCAGCTTGGCCGGGTTGGGCAGGTCTTCACTGTGCAGTGATTGCAGGCGCAGGCCGCTGCTACCAAAGCTGTGCAGCATCAGGCTGCGTACCTGGATCTCGTCTTCGGCGCGGCATACGATGCGCACCTCGTAACGCTGCTCGGCCTCGCTGGCCGGTAACACATCCTGCTGGTTCAGCCGCTGGGCGATGTCACGCAGCAGGATGTTGGCGCATAGCACCATCAGGCTGCCCAGGCTCGCCTCAAGCAGTAGCCCCAGGCTGCACAGCACACCGACGGCGGCGGTACACCACAGCGTGGCAGCGGTGTTCAGGCCGCGCACGTTCATGCCGTCGCGCATGATTACGCCACCGCCCAGAAAACCGATGCCCGACACCACATAGGCCGCCACCCGCGAAGCGTCGGCCGGGAGCATGCCCGGTACGGCCTGGGTCACCAGCACGAACAGGCAGGCGCCGGTGCTCACCAGCGCATTGGTGCGCAGCCCGGTGAGGCGCTGACGCAGTTGACGTTCAGCGCCGATCAGCGCCCCCAGTACCAGCGCGACAGCCACGCGCAGCAAGAATACTTTCCAATCCATGAACCACCTCAAGGCACCGGCAGACAGCCGGCGTCAGCGCACTTGTGCGCGTAAAGATTTCGGGGATGGCAACGGGTACGAGCAGCCGACACACCTCGTCACGATGAGGGGCGTCAAGCGGGGAGGGGAAATGAAGATGCGTCATCCCGCCAGGGATGCGGATCGCCACTGACCACCGTGTTCGGCGAGCAGTGGCAGAAGGGTCTGCTGGACTAGCTCGCCGGCTGTACCTGTCGCAATCGACTAGGGCAACTGTCCAATGCAGGACTCCTGTGCAGGCTTGCAAAAATGCGGGCGAGAACGTAACGCCATGGTGCGAGCCGGTCAAGGCTTTTGTTGCAAGTGAATGAGTGTGCCAGCCTGGGCAGAGGGTTCAGCACGCGTAACTTTCACTCGATGTGCCCAGTGTTGCCATACACGTTTCATGCCTTGCAACTGGCAATATTACCAGTCTGAAAACACAGGTGCTCAGCATGAACTTGTTTAACTAGCAACTTGACCGGGAGGGCAGTGATCTTACACTCTGAATGCCACGCTGCCAGATAAAGGGCATCCTCATGAACCTCCATTTTTCGCGCACCCTTATTGCTTTCACGCTTTTCGTGATAATGATTGTGCTCTCGCTGGTCATCATCCTTTTCATGAATAAGTCCACAACGCCTCCTCCTGCACCACAGGGTATTTCAGTGTTGCATTTGTACAAGAAAAACAGCGGGGGATGCACTATCCAGATGACCGTCGGCATGCATCGCTTTGCCAACAATGATTGCGACAATGACGAGATGTATAACTTCGCCGTTGAAAACCCTCGGGATGGCGTAAGGTTCGGCATTTACAATGCCGGGCACTGCAATTCGGATGAGTCCTATTCGCACTATAAAATCGTCAATCCGATCTATGGTCAGATGACTGCAAAAATAAGTGTTTCAAAGGCCCATTATGTCGCTATTGGCCAGGAGGTAACCCGGGGCATCATCTCCGAGGGCTTCAAGGATGGGAAGCTGGAGGGCAAGGTGTCCTGCGTCTATGTATCAGCCGATGGATAAAGCCCACTCCCGGCAACCCGTTCCACTCAACCGCAGGAAGCGACATCATGGCCCACGTTACAGACACTGCAGTTGCAACCTTGAGTTATTTTCTGATCGAGGCAGATGCGTTCAGAGGGCAACAGAATGCCAAAGCACATCTGTTCGCGAATGGTCGTCAAAAATCAAAAGTGATCATAACCTTACAAGCCCGTAACTCGTATGGCGAAGTGGTACTGTTACCAGTTGGCGGCCTCGAGATAATTCCGTATACCACCGCGCCCGGGGGGTGGGTTTCTGGGACGCAGCCGCCCGAAACCGGGATACTGCCTTATGATGAAGGCACCGTCAGAAGTGGCAAGACTTCAAAAAAAAAACATACTGACAGCAATGACTATCAGACCTTTGTACGCTACCTGCATTTGGACCCCAGTGTTGATGCGCGCACGGTGTTCAAGTTTGCAGCCAGGATCAGAGTGCAAAGCAGAGTCTGGACGACCAACAATCTTGATGTCCCGTATGGTGGCCAAGGCGAAGGAGGGCGTTTCAATAGCAGCGTTCAGATAGAGGCTGTAGAACCAACGCAATACAGGGTAGGGCACGGGTTGGTCGTATCCAGGCCTGTGGTGGTGTTCCAGGGCGCCTCCTCAGAGGCCGGAGGGCGTGCGGCACGTGTCGAAAATACCTACGTTACATTGCAGAACCCACGAACCGCCAATGTCGTGAAGATCCACAGCATGCAACAACCCGCCTATGGATCGTCGCTCCACTTGAACAAGGCAACCTGCATCGGAGCCCCCAACAGCACGGCATCGACCCCCACGATCGTGGGCTCAACCGAAATGATGATGGCCTACTACGACCTTCTCAGCCCCCTGAGATCACCGCGTGACGCAATCTGTATTGCGGTGGGCATGATCGCCTACTTCAACGTCGTTCTGAAGAGACTCCAGCAAAGCTACACCTACGGCATGGATGTCTATGGCAACCGCTTCGATCTGTCGGTGCACCTGCATTCCGAAGACCCGAATGCAAGCAACCAGGCACCGTGGGGGTATACCTTGACCGTTGAAGGGGTGCCTCCCCGATCATTCGAGGCGCTTGCATCTTCGCGAGCTGCGCCACCATTGGGGAGTTGGCTGTCGCAGATACGTATGAGACTAGGCTCGCCAACGGGACACCTTTACCCGAATCTGCGCCAGCAGGTGGAAGTTGTAGTGGAAATACAGCCACGCACCAATCAGGACGTCTCCCAGCAAGAGCTCGACAGCGTGTGCCTGCTGCTACGCAACGATGACGGTACCTACACTGCGCTGCAGTGCGAGGATAACGGGCAAGCCCAATGGTTCTACAGGACGGTACGCAACGCCTACGACTACTACCCAGCCACGTCAGCACAGGCCAGCGCGCATGCAGTTTCAGAGGGCGAAGCACTTGCCGTCTACACCCGCCGGTTCTACGTGCATTCCCGTGCCCTTGCGGGCACCAATGTCACCCTTTGGGCGGGCATCACCCGCATACAGGGCGCTGAAGAGTACTTCTACGTCACGGACGGCAGCGAAACCAGTTTCGACGAGCACGTCGATATCAGCACAAAGCCCATCCCTGTGTTCGGCCTTGACGACTACAGCTTTGAGCGGGAACTGATAGGCGGTGAGGGAAATTCCGATCTTTTCATCTGGGAATATGTGCTGAGCACCTGGGTGGCCTTGCGTGCCGTGGAACCTACGGGTTTCGGGATGATCCAGTGGGCCGTGCGTTCGCCCAGTGACACCCGGGCCTCCCACGTCGGCTACGCCGCCCCGGGCCACAGCGAGGTGTCCTACAACCCTCTGATCGAGCTGGGCGACGACTTCAGGCCAGTGCCCAGCGTGTCAAGGATACGCCCGCAGAGCGTCGTTGTGGTACTTCAGGGGGGCAACAACATACCGTTTCATAGCCAGTCCTCCCGAGAGCAAGGTGGCCCGCGCCCGCTGTTGTTCGTTGACGCGTATGGCAACGACCACACCTTGATGATCCATTACGCCGATACCTCTGCGTCCGGCTCACGCAGCCTGCGGCTGTCGCTGGCAACGGGTGCCGAAAGCCGGAGCGCCACGGATGACGAGGCCTGACGACGTTACCCGGCGCCTGCGCGCCGGCGCGCTCTACACCCAGGCGAGTAATTTTCTGAGCCATGTAAGCACCGGCGTGGACCCCAGAACCAGCCAGTTCACGCTGGCTTGCGAGCTGCCGGCACTGCACGCCAACCACCTTGCCGGGCCGGTCATTCAACCTGCGCTGCATTTCAGCCCACTGGGCTCGCACACCGACAGCGGGTATGGCCTCGGCTGGACGCTCGGGTTGTCCATGCTTGATTTCAATACCGGTCAGCTACGGATCAATTCGGGCGACACGTTCAAGTTCGATAGCGACCGTTCGGATTTGAGCAAGGGCGGGCAACTGGTGTTCGAAGACCAGAAGCTGTGTTCGTTCAAGGTGTTCACCGTTGACGACAGGGCTCGCTGCTTTCGCATCGACTACAAGGATGGCGTCTGCGAGTACCTCGAGGTCCAGGACAACAGCGGCATGGCCATGCTCAAGCAGATCGTTTCTGCCCAGGGGCGCCGCGCGTACCTTGAATGGCTTGCAGGCAGTGGCCCCTACCTGCTGTGGACCATCCGCGACGAGCAGCGTCTGTTGCTGGACGTCCAGCATGATAGGGATGAAACCCGCTTCGTGATGTTTCCGGGTTCTGACAGCACCACAGTCGTCACGCTGCTGCGAAGTGACCGGCTCAATGAGCTGATCCTGCCTGATGGCGGCAACCGCTGGGCCTTCACTTATTGGCAGGATCCGCAAAGCCGATTGCTGTTCCCGAGCAAGGTGCTGGGGCCGCTGGGCAGCACGGACGAAGTCGATTACGCCACGGGGAACAATGGGCTTCGGCTGCCACAGGGCGCGCCGCTGACCGCTTTGCCCAGGGTGTCCACGCATCGGCACGACCCCGGTGCGGCCCAGCCGGTGGCCTACACCACCTACGCCCTGATCGGCTCCAACAACTGCTTTGGCTACGGGGGTGTCTCGGCAGGTGAATGGGCAGACGGCAAGGACAACCTCTATCTTCTGCCACGTTATGACTATGGATGCCTGCAAACCCTGCACGACGAACAGGGGCGCAAGGTGCAAAGTGTCGAATACACCTGGAATCACTATCACCTGCAGACGCAGAAGTTGACCGTGCGCGGCGAGTGCAGGGTTTGCCAGCAGAGCGTGTACGCAGACGACCCTGCAGTGGGTTGGGACGACCAGCCGGCCTGGTGTCAGCTGCCGATTGCCCGCATTACCCGCTATGAAACCGGCAACCGGTTCAGGGAGGAACGCGACACGTGCGAATACGATGCCTATGGCAATGTACTGAACCAGCGATTCGCCGATGGGCGCAGCGAAAGCCGCGAATACTATCCGCTGGGTGGCGCGCAGGGCTGCCCGGATGACGGGGGAAGGTTCGTGCGCTGGCTCAAGCGCTTCACCACTACTGCCCCGGCACCCGATGCACGGTCAGCGGGTCATGTGGCGCACACCGACTATGCCTACGTCAGGCTGCACAAGCGCCAGGCAGAGGATCGACAGCACCTGGTGCTGGACAGCGAAGTGGCTCGGGAAGCGATTGATAGCGGGGAAGTTGAAACGGCCAGAATCCTGCAGCGTGTCGAGCAGGCAGCCGACAGCCCGTTCCATGGCCTACCGATATCCAGTGTCACGCTCTACAACGGCTACGCCGCCACCACGAATTTCCTGCGCACCTTCGAAGGCCCGTTGCTGTGCGAAACCCAGCAACGGATCAGCCATGACCACCTGGTAATCAGCTCATCGACCCTGCGCCACGTGCTGACGGGCCTGACCATCGAAGAACGCAACGAACACGGTACCGTGACCCGTTTTGACCACGACGCACTGGGCCGCACCATACGCCGCATAGAAAGCGCGAACACGCCGTATGCGACCAGCACCCGCTGTACCTACCAGCTGGTTGGCCTGCAGCGTGATCGAACGGTGTACGTCGAGCAGACCGACAGCAACGGCCAGCGCCTGCGTGTGGAGCTGGATGGTCAGGGACGCCCGGTGCGCGAACTGCTCGAGTTTCTGGACAGCCCCGGTGCCCCCCTGCGTGAAGTGCGCCGAGTGACCTACGACGTACAGGGCAATGTCACCAGTGAGACCTCGCAGGACTGGGCTGCCGCCCAGAACACCCCGTTTTGTAGCAGTACGGTGCTCACCGCCTACGATGACTGGGGCTCCGCATGCCGGGTGCAGCATGCAGACGGCACGGTGGACCATACAAAGCACGACCCCATCCAGCGTACCCAAGTGTCCTGGCAACAGAGCGCCACCGGGGAGCAAGGGCCTCGCACCACGCTGTACCTGAATGCAAGCGGCAGTGTCGAACGTGTGGAGCTGCATGAGCCTGGGGGTGGCCCGTTGTTGCGCCGGGAGCGCTGGACACTCGATGCGCTTCAGCGTCCGGTAGCCCATACGATAGAAACGCCCGATGGCGAGCAGCGCACCACGTCCACCGTCTACGACCGTGACGGCCGGGTCGCGCAGCGTACCCTGCAAGACCACAGCCGCGTGAAATGGCGCTTCGCCCCCCACAGCGATGGCGATGCCATTGCAACCCTTTCACTATGCACCGCAACCCGCGAGACGCTGCTGCTCAAGCAGACGTTCGATGGCCTGGATCGCCCCCTGACGCGCGATTGCGGCGGGCAGCAGGAAATCCTGGCGTATGTGCCGGGGCAGATTCCTCCCGAAGCACTCACACGCTCCAACGGCAGTGTCACGCACTTCGGCTATGAACCCGAGCTGGATTATCAGCTCAAGCGCATCGCGCGGCCGAGCGAAAACAGTGAAAGTACCTTCACCTACAGCCCGCCCCACGGTCGCCTTACCCGGGCCACCGGCGGGCTGGGGCAGATAGCTTGGGATTTCACCGCCTCGGGTGTGACCAGTGCCGAGCACTGGCACCATGCAGGACAGCCCCATACCTGCGGCTGGCAGTATTCGTTGAACGGTCGCGTGCTGTCGTTTGCCGATGTACACGGCCAGATGACTTACTGCACCTACGATGCCGTGGGGCGTATCAGTGGCCAGCACTGCGGCCCGCTGGCCTTGCAACTGGGCTACGACGCATTCGGTCGGTTGGCGCAGACCCTCACCACCGACGGCCAGCACGGCCAGTCCCAGCAGCAGACCCTGACCTACGACCTCCTGGGCCGTGAGTGCACCCGGACATGGGTGTGCCATGGTATCTCGGGTATGCAGCGCTTTCGCCAGCGCTTGAGCTGGACCCAGCAGGATCAGGTGGCGACACGCACGTGGGAATCGCTGGAGGCGGAGCAGGCTACCTTGTTGAGCGAAGAGCACTACCGCTACGACGTGCGCAATCGCCTGGTCGAAGCCACCACGCAAGGGCCTCATCTGGTCACCGACCCCCGCACCGGGCAGCGCATTCGTCGCCAGACGTTCTGTTTCAATGCGCTCGACGGTTATGAACAGATCGACACCGAGTACGAGAATGGTCAATGCAACCACATGAGGTTCGCCTACGACAGCGATGTGGCTGCAGATCGTCCGGTTCAGATCACCCACAGCTGGCCGCAGGCTCTGATCATCGACCTTGAATACGACGCCGCTGGTCAACTGACAAGGGAGCGGCATGACGGACAACTGTGGCGGGCATTGTCCTGGGACAGCCAGGGGCACCTGACGCGCCGGGAGGACGGCACCAGTACCTGCGACTATGCGTATGACCCGCTGGGCCGTCTGATCGAGACCCGCGTCAATGGCACCACGAGCCACCGTTTTTATGACGGCCAGCGTATGGTCAACGAGCAGAGCGACCAGGGCTGGTTGACCTTGATGCGTGCCGGCAGCACCGTGTTCGCCCAGACCCTGCTGAGCCAGGCGGTACGCACGGTTATGATCAGCGCCAGCGATGGGCAAGGCAGCGTGCAGATTGAAACCGGCGAGAGCAATTGCTTTGTGGGTTACAGCGCACATGGCCTGGACAACGGCACCGCGCAAAGCAGGGTGGGCTACGCCGGTGAAGTGCGCGAAACCGACAGTCTGTTGTACATGCCCGGCAGCAACCGCCCTTACGACCCGTGCCTGTTCATGTTCCTCAGCCCCGACAGTGCAAGCCCCGATGGTGCGGGCGGCTTGAACCGCTATGCGTACTGCAGCGGCGACCCGGTCAACCGCGTTGACCCGGACGGGCATGCGTGGTGGAACTGGGTCGTGGCTGGTATCGGGCTGGTGATGGGGGCGATTGCAGTGGTCGTGACTGCCGGCACCGCAGCGCCTGCGGTAGGTGCGGCGTACACAGCTTTGCTCGGTGCCGGTGCGAGTACTGCAGGTGCTGCGGCAGGCGCTGTCGCGGCAGTGGCCACCACATCCATTGCAGGAGCCGTATCGGTGGCAGCGGTAGCGGTGGAAGCCATTGCCCTGGGTAGCGGAGCTGCGTCGATGGCGCTTGAGGCCAGTGGCAACGAAAAGGCTGCTGGCATTCTGGGCTGGATATCGTTCGGAACAGGCCTGGCTTCGTTAGGTATGTCGATTGGGTCGTCTGCGCCAAAAGTTGCCGCGAAGGCCAATCGCCTAGTGGGTGGCCTGCGCAATGGTCAACTGCTGAAAAGAAGCGCTTCGAAGTTTTCCAGCCTGCCGACTGTGACCACGCAACCCCTGAGTTCGGCACCGAAGGCGGCCTGGAAAAGCTTTTCGACGGGGCAGGATAAAATCATCTTCGGTAGCAACCGCCCCGTTGCAGGAAAAAACTTCAATACGCCCCTGAATTATTTCCGCCGTAGAACGAGTGTGAATGCCGTTCCACGGGAGATCTTGATTTTTTCGGGCTCTCACGGCGCACCCGATGGAGCCAACTGGGCCAGTAATGGCATCCGCAGATCAACCTTGATCAATTCAGATTTTTTCCTATCGGATACGGCGACCCATGGTGGCGCAGTGGGAGGAAGAGTGAGGGTAGTCGACCTCAAGGGAATGACGGAGGTGGAGTTTGGCCGCTACCTGAACAATAACGACAGCCATGTGATTCTCGGCTTTTGCTTTGGAATAAATGATCAGGCATTGAGGTTCTACAAGAACCTGGCACCGGTGACGAGTTACGTACCGTAGGGTATTGGGTATGGAAAACTAGGTACGTAACGGCAAGTAGGGCAACAGGCGTTGGGTTTCACTGCGCACCACCGCATAGCATTCACAACTCAGTCGTTCCAGCTGCGGCCGATCGAGCACCTTGATGTGCCCGCGGCTGTACTCGATCACCCCCAGGCGCTGCAACTTGCCGGCCGCATCGGTGACGCCTTCGCGGCGCACGCCCAGCATGTTGGCGATCAGCTCCTGGGTCATGTTCAGCTCGTTACCGGTCAGGCGGTCCAGCGACAGCAGCAGCCAGCGGCACAACTGCTGATCGATCGAGTGGTGGCGATTGCACACGGCGGTCTGTGCCATCTGGGTGATCAGCGACTGGGTGTAGCGCAACATCAGCAGCAACAGCTCGCCATGGCGGTCGAACTCGTCCTTGAGCCGCTGGCCCGGCAAGCGCCAGGCAAGCCCGGCACTTTGCACCACGGCACGGTTGGAGGTGCTTTCGCCGCCCATGAACACCGCAATGCCCACCAGCCCCTCATTGCCCACCACGCAGATCTCCGCCGAGGCGCCGTTTTCCATGACATACAGCAGCGAAACGATGGCATCGGTGGGAAAGTACACATGCGTCAGCCTGTCGCCCGGCTCGTAGATCACCTTGCCCAGCGGCAAGGCAACCTGCTCAAGGTGCGGCAGCAGCCGCTCGCGTACCGGGTCGGGCAGGGCGGCGAGCAGATGGTTCTGCCCGCTGGCTGGATCATGGGACATGGGGCCGGCATCCATAGGGTAAGGCCCTAGGGTACTCCCTTTAGCAAGGGTAACGTCGCGGTTGCCGATGCAGCGCACAGCAAGGTGACCTGATGCTCGGCGCCATCATCGACCAGCGACAGGCTTGTGCCGTCGATCACCCCGCCATCCAGGCTCAGCACCTGTACGGCCTGTGTGCCGTGGTGCACATCGATGTGATAAACGCTGGCGCCATACCGGTACTGCAGGCTGAAGCCCGACCATTCTGGCGGCAGCAGCGGTTGCAGCAGCAGTGTGCTGCCCTGGCGCTCCACCCCCAGCAGCGATTCGACGATCAGCCGGTACATCCATCCGGCCGCACCGGTGTACCAGCTCCAGCCGCCGCGCCCGGCATGGGGCGCCACACCGTAGACATCCGCCGCCATCACGTAGGGCTCCACCTTGTAGGTGTCGATGCGGGTGGCATGGCCCTGGCTCTGGGGGCTGATCATGCGCATCAGTTCCCAGGCGCGGGCGCCGTCGCCCAGGCGGGCGAACGCCATGCTCGCCCACACGGCGGCGTGGGTGTACTGGCCACCGTTTTCACGAACCCCCGGTACATAGCCCTTGATGTAGCCGGGGTCGAGCGTGCCCTTGTCGAACGGCGGGTCCAGCAGCAGCACGATGCCGATATCACGCCGCACCAGGTGGCGGTCCAGCGACGCCATGGCACTGCGGCAGTGATCCAGGGGCGCGGCGCCCGACAGTACCGACCAGCTCTGGGCGATGGAGTCGATGCGGCACTCCTGGTTGCTGGCCGACCCCAGGGGCTGGCCATTGTCGAAATACGCACGCCGGTACCAGGCGCCGTCCCAGGCATGGGCCTGCAGGTTGCTGCGCAGCCGCAGCGCCTGCTCGCCGCAGCGCTGGGCAAAGCGGGCGTCGCCATGCAACTGCGCCGTTTCGGCGAACCGACGCAGCACCTCGTGGGCGAAAAAGCCCAGCCATACGCTTTCGCCGATGCCGTGCTCGCCCACCTTGTTCATGCCGTCGTTCCAGTCGCCGCTGCCCATCAACGGCAAGCCGTGGGCCCCGACGCAAAGGCCGTGCTCCAGCGCGCGCTGGCAATGCTGGTAGAGGGGCTCTTGCAGGGGCGAATGACCGGGCAGGTCGTAGTAGGACTCCTCGCCGTTGTTGAGTGCGCGACCGTCCAGATAGCCGACGGGCTCGTTCAGCACCGCAGTGTCACCAGTGATCTGCACATAGCGGCTGGTGGCCAGGGCCAGCCAGAGCATGTCGTCGCTGCAACGTGTTCGCACGCCGCGATCCATCGGCGGGTGCCACCAGTGCTGCACGTCGCCCTGCACGTACTGGTGGCGGGCACACAGCAGCAGGTGGGCGCGGCTGCTGGCAGGGTCGGCGTGCACCATGGCCATGCTGTCCTGCAACTGGTCCCTGAAGCCAAATGCACCGCCGGACTGGTAATAGCCGCTGCGGGCATGGAAGCGACAGGCAATCACCTGGTACATCAGCCAGCCGTTGACCAGCACGTCCAGCGCAGGCTCCGGGGTGTGGATGCGCAGGCTGCCCAGGGTGGTGCGCCAGTGCTGCGTGACCCGCGCCAGTTCGACGTTGGCGGCGCGTACGCCGCGGTACTGCTGCACCCGCCGGGTGGCGGCCTTGGCGTCCTGCTCGGCGCCCAGGCGGAACACCACTTCGCGGCTTTCACCAGGCGCCAGCTCGACGCTTACCTGCAACGCACCACAGGGGTCCATGCCGCCGCCGAGGCGCCCCGAAAGGCGCGCCCGGCGCTGGGCTGCCGGGTCGGCCAGGGTACCGTTGCGCCCCAGAAACTCGACCCGGTCGCCACTGAGGCCGGCCTGGGGCCAGTCGCAGTCCAGAAACCCCACGCGACCCGAGAATTCGATGGAGTAGGCGTTGCGCGCAAACAGTGCGCCACTGAACGGGTCGGCTTCGGTGACGACGTGCATGGCCGACTTGCTGCGCAAGTCCCCCAGCACCCATTCCACGTAGCAGGTCGCTGACAGGCGTCGCGCACGATCGCCGGTGTTGCGCAGCACCAGGCGCGAGAATTTGACCGGCGCATCCAGCGCCACGAACACCCACAGCTCACTGTGTATGGCGTCCTGCACATGCTCGAACACGCTGTAGCCAAAGCCGTGGCGGGTTCGGTAGGCGCCGCTGCCCGGGCAGGGCGCCGGGGTCGGCGACCAGACCTGCCCGGAATCTTCGTCGCGCAGGTACAGCACTTCGCCGCCGGGGTCGCTGACCGGGTCATTGTGCCAGGGGCTCAAACGGTACTCGTGGGCGTTTTCGTACCAGCTGTAGGCACCGCCGGTTTCCGAGACGATGCTGCCGAACCCGGGGTTGGCCAGCACGTTGACCCAGGGTGCCGGGGTCGGCTGGCCCGGGCGATGATTGATGATGTATTCACTGCCGTCGGCGCTGAAGCCGCCGTAGGCGTTGCCCAGCGTGGGCGCCATGGCCAGCGGCTGCAGCGTGTAGCCGGCACTCTGCGGCCCTTGCAGCAGGCTGGGGGTGAACGGCGCCAGGGCCGGCTCGATGCGCCGCCGGTGGACCTGCTCGGCCAGGCTGCCATGGCTGTCGTTGAGTATCAGGCGTGCCACCGAGCGCATCAGCGTGCGGTCTTCGCTGGACAGCTGCTGCGCAGGACGCACGAAGATGCCGCCGGGGCGGTCCAGCAGGGCCGCTTCGACCCCGGAGGTCACCAGGCCCATGATCAGGTCCTGCAGTTGCTGGCGGTAGCCGGCCTGGTCTTCGTTCCAGATCACCAGGTCCACCACCAGGCCTTTCTGGCGCCAGTAGGCATGGGCCTGGACCATCTGCTGCACCAGCTCGATGTTGGCCGGGTCGGCGATCTGCACCAGCACGATGGGCAGGTCGCCGGAGATCGCCTGGCCCCACAGCCCCGACTGGCTACGCCGGTTACTGGCCAGCACGGCGCTTTCGGCGCGCAATGCAGGGTTGGCATACAGCACCGAGGCCGCCATCTGCTCGAACAGCCGGGCATCGGCCATCGAGGTGTTGAGCTGGCGCAGCAGCACCTGGCTGTGGGTCCAGGCCAGGTCGAACACCCGGTCGGCCAGGTGCCGGTCGCGGTATTTGTCGATCAGGTGCAGGCAGGCCTCGCGGCTGTCGGCCACCCCGGTGACCAGGTCGATGGTGGCGCTCTGGCCAGGCTCCAGGCTGATACGGCAGCGGATGGCCACGACCGGGTCGAGCACCGCACCGGCAGTGCCGGACAGCTGCTCGCAGGTGTCCGTCAGCGCGGCCGGCGCCTGCAGGGTGCGGCCGCGGCCGATGAAGCGGGCACGGTCGGTTTCGTAGGAGATCTGCTCGATGTCCGCCCCGTGGGCTGCCAGCAGGTGGCACATCCACGGCACGGCTTCGTCACTGGCACGCGGACGCCGGCTGCACAGGATCGCCTGCAGCGGTCGCACCAGCTCGGTTTGCACGAACAGCTTGCTGAACGCCGGGTGCAGCGCATCGCTGATGGCCGAGGCCAGCACCACTTCGGCGTAGCTGGTCAGCTCCAGGGTGCGCCGGGTACGGGCGCGGTTGGTCAGGTGCAGGCGACGCAGCTCGATATCGTCCTCGGGGGACACCACGATCTCGGTGTGGCAGTCGAAGTTGAACTCGCGCACGCGAAACTCGGCGCGGGCATCGGTGAACACGGTTTCCTGGCTGTGCGCGCGATGCTGGGTGGGCTGGTAGGTCGTGGACCAGAAATGCCCGCTGGCCACGTCGCGCAGGTAACAGAAGGTGCCAAGGCTGTCGCTGGCGATGTCTTCGCGCCAGCGCGTTACCGCCATGTCGTTGCAGCGGCTGTAGCCGCCACCGGCATTGCTGACCATGACGTGGTAGCGCCCGTTGGACAGCAGTTGCACGGCCGGCCGACGACGGTCCGGGTCGGTGAACACGCGCAGCTTGGTTTCATTGCCCTGGCTGGCATCGTCGACGGTAGGCGCCTGGGCTGCATGCAGGTATTGCGTGGCGCGTTTGGGCACGCGCTCCTGCAGCAGCAGGGCACAGGCCTGGAAGGCCGGCTCGGCGGCAAAGCGCCGCTGCATGGGCTGGCCCAGCAGCAGCGAGGTCAGGGCCAGCAGGCTCATGCCCTGGTGGTGTGCCATGAACGAGCGCACCACGGCGGCATCGGTGCCAGGGGGCAGGCGTGCCGGGGTGTAGTCGACCGCCTCGTACAGCCCGAACCGCCCGGCCAGCCCCTGCTTGGCCAGGCGCCGCAGGTTGTGGCAGGCGGCCGCGGGCGCGACCATCAGTGCCAGGGAACTGGCGTAGGGCGCGACCACGTTGTCCTCGCCCAGGCCACGCTTGAGGCCCAGCCCCGGCACGCCGAAGGCGCGGTACTGGTAGTTCAAGTGCGCATCGACGGTGTTGTAGCCGGACTCCGAAACGCCCCAGGGCGTGCCCAGCTGGCTGGCATGCTCGATCTGGCGGGTGACGGCCGCCTGGCAGGTCTGGTCGAGCAGTGTGCCTTCGTAGCTGGGCATCACCAGCATCGGCATCAGGTACTCGAACATCGAGCCGGACCACGACAGCAGCACCGGCACCCCGGCATTGCTGGTCAGCAGGCGCCCCAGGGCAAACCAGCTTTCCTGAGGCACCTGGCCCTGGGCGACGACCACGAAACTGGTCAGGCGAACTTCGGATGCCAGCAGGTCGTAGAAGGCGCTGTCCAGGCGTCGCTCATCGACGTTGTAGCCGATCACGAACAACTCGCGGCGGGCATCGTAGAGAAAGCCGAAGTCCATGTCGGCCATGGCCTCGACGCGCTGGGCAAGCTGCGCCGCCTGCTGCATGCGCTGGCGGGCCAGGGCCTGTACCTGCAGCACCTGCGGGCGATCGGCAGCGCACCACTGCTCGGCGTCCAGCCGCGCCAGGTCGCGCCAGCAACCGGTCGGCGGCCGCACGCCCGGTTCGTTGGTGGCAGGCAGGGCAAAACGCAGCAGTTCGTCGCGCTGCTCGGTGCACTGACGTTGCAGGCTGTCGAACCAGAAGCGCGCGTCCGGATCGTCGGCGGGCGCCGGCAGGTCGAGTGCGTCCTGCAGCAGCTGCGCCAGATCGTGTGGCTGAGGTGCCAGCAGACGCCGGCATAACGCCTGTACCTCGGTGGCGGGCAGGCCGGCACTGGTCAAGGCCTGGCCGAAGACTTCCAGGGTATCGAGCAACCCCTGGGCCTGGCGCGGGTCATCCAGCGGTGTGTCGGCCAGGCCCAGCAGGCCGGGATTCAAGGTCAGCAGCAGACCGGCGAGATTGCCGCTGTCCACCGTGGAGACGTACAGAGGTGGCAGGGGTTTCAGGGTGAGGGTGTCGTACCAGTTGTAGAAGTGGCGCTGGTGACGCTCCAGCCCGTCCATGCTGTCGAGCATGGACTGCAGGCGCTCGAGCAGCCGCCCGCCGCCAAGGTAGCCAAAATCGTGGGCGGCCAGGTGGGCCAGCAATGCCATGCCCATGTTGGTGGGCGAGGTGCGGTGGGCAATGCGGGCAACCGGCAGTTCCTGCACGTTGTCGGGGGGCAGCCAGTGGTCGTCGGGGCCGACGTATTGCTCGAAAAACGCCCAGGTCTGGCGCGCAAGGTTGCGCAGAAAGCGCAGGTCTTCGGCAGTGGGGTCGAAGTGCGCGCGCGGGGAGGGGCGGCTGATCCACCAGGCCAGTGCCGGGCTGGCCAGCCACGCCAGCAGCAAGGGCGCCGCCAGGGCCAGGGTCATGGGGCTGGGCAGCAGGCACAGGCACAGGCCCACGACCAGGGCCAGTATCGGGGCGCTGCACATGCTGCGGTACAGAGCCCCCAGACGATTGACACTGGTGCGTTCGACTTCCCGTGACGGGCTCCATTGCAACAGGCGCTGCTTGCTGACCAGCATGCGCCACAGCGTACGCACGATAGCGTCAAGGCTGTAGTAGGCCTCATACGGCAGCCAGGCCAGGTGCAGGCCGGCGCGCGCGAAATGCAGGGCGCAGCCGCGCAGCGCCGCCCACAGGTGCTGCGCTAGGGGTACGTCGACAGGCTTGCGCAGCATCTCCAGCAGGGTGCCGAGCACCGCGTGGGTCAATACCAGCAACAGCGCGGCAAGGGTCCACAGCCCGGGCCGGCCCGAGGCCAGCCAGCCCCACAGCAACAGGCACAGCAATGCACCGGGCTCCAGGCTGCGGCGCAGGTTGTCGAACAGCTTCCAGCGGGCCAGGGCATCCAGCCGGTTGCGCGCATAGGTGCCGCCAGCGGTGGGCGCCCAGGGCAACACCCACGGCAGCAGTTGCCAGTCCCCGCGAATCCAGCGGTGGCGGCGCTTGACGTCGGCGCTGTAGCGGGCCGGGTACTCTTCGAACACCTGAACATCGCTGAGCAACCCGCTGCGGGCGTAGCAGCCCTCGATCAGGTCGTGGCTGAGGATGCGGTTGTCCGGCAGGCAGCCTTGCAGCGCCTGCTCGAACGCATCCACGTCGTAGATACCCTTGCCGATGAACGAGCCTTGTTCGAACAGGTCCTGGTACACGTCCGACACTGCGCGGGTGTACGGGTCGACGCCGGCGTCGCTGCCGAACAGTCGCGCATACAGCGAGCGCGCCGCGCTGGGCAGGCTGATGCCGACCCGCGGTTGCAGGATGGCGTAGCCGCTGCCGGCCTGGGCGCGGTTGAGCGGGTGCTGCATGGCCCCGACGAACTGGCGGGCCGCATTGCGCGGCAGCTGGGTGTCGGTGTCCAGGGTGATGACGTAACGTACCGCCTCCAGCACCTGGACATCCCCCACCTGCAACATGAAGCGCCCCTCACCGTGCCCGCGCAGCAGTGCATTGAGACCGGCCAGCTTGCCGCGCTTGCGTTCCACGCCCATCCACACCTGCTCGGCGGGGTTCCAGCGCCGCGGACGGTGCAGCAGCACGAAGCGCGCATCGTTCGGGTACTTGTGGTTCAGGCCCTCGATCAGGCTGGCGGCCAGGGCCATCAGCGCGGCGTCTTCAGGCAGGGTTTCGCTGGGCGCATCGAGAAAATCGGTCAACAGGGCAAAGTGCAGGTAATCGTCACGATTGGCCAGAAAGCGCACTTCCAGCCCCTCTGCCAACTCCTCGATATCGGCGGCATTGGCCATCAGGGTGGGCACCACCACCAAAGTACGCGCCTCAGCGGGCAGGCCCTCGCTGAAATCCAGGCGCGGCAGCAGGCGGGGCGTCACGCTCAGGGTCACCAGCCAGTTGACCAGGTCGATGGCCAGGCGGCTGGTCATCACCAGCGTGGGCAGGGCCAGCGCAAGCAGCACTGCCAGTGGCCAGCCATCGCGCAGCGTGGTGTACAGCAGCGGTGCGCTCAGGCCCAGCGTGAGCAGCGCCACCGGGCCGAGGAAGAACGTGAGTGGCGCGCGATGCAGCAGTCGCCGCCAACGCTCGCCCAGCGCCACGCCGGCGTGCACGCGGCGCTCTAGCTGCGCTCGCCCGGCGCCGACCAGGTAGAACCCCACATGGGTGGTGGCGCTGGCGTGTGGCAGCGGGCTGGGCGCACCGGCGGCCAGTTCGACGGCGGCGCGGGCGATTGCCGCCTGCGACTGTGCGCTGTGCCGGGACAGGCGTTCGATGACATGCCGGTAATGATCGCGGCTGGCGAAGTCCATGGCTGGGTAGATGCCGGCAGGATCGCTGCGCAGCACCCGTTCGACGTGGCTCATGTGCTCGACGAATTCGCGCCAGTCGCTGGTGGCGAGCAGGCGCAGGCTGGCAATGCTGTTGCTGACCGAGACCTGGTCGGCTGCCTGCTGCTGGGCATCGAGCTGCACCTGACGCTCGATGCTCAGGCCGGATTCGGCGAGCATCTGCTCCACCCAGGTCAGCGGCTGGATCAGCGCGGCGCTCTGGCCTTGCAGGCGGCGTGCGAGCTCGGCGACGAAGGCGGCGGTCATCGGCGGCTGCGAGCGCGCCATGTCGGCCAGCACCAGCACCACGCTCTTGGCGTCGCGCCCGGCGGTCTCGCGCAGGCGGTCGGCCCAGTCGTTGGCCAGGTTGCGGTCGGCCCAGCTGGCCATGACCCGCGAGGCGACCCGGCGCAGGTTTTCGATCAGCGCCAGGCGCAGCATGATCGGAATGGCCCACAGCTCGCCCAGCGCCAGGGAGGTGACGCTCTGGTAGGCCTCGACGAAGTGGCTCAGGCTGTCCACGTCGACGCGCCCATCGCCATGGGCGATGGTTTCCAGGGCGATGTCATACACCCGCGGCAGCCCGCTGGACACGCCGTTGGCCAGGCGTGGCAGCTCCCGGCTGTAGCCTTTGGGCAGGTGGGTCTTGGCGATGCGGATGTGTTCTTCGACCAGGTAGTAGTTGTCCAGCAGCCATTCGGCCGCCGGCGTGACCCGTCGCGCGGTGGGCTGTTCGGCGATCAGCACCGCGCAGCTGCTGGCCAGGGTCCGTTCGTTGTCGGCCAGCCGTGCCAGCAGGGTGTCCTTGCCGCTGCGGGGGCTGAGGGCGTGGTGCTGGGCCAGAAAGGTGCCGTGGGCGGCCATCTGCTCGGCGCTGAACAGTTCGGAGCGCAGGATGGCTTCGTATTCGAACTTGCGGGGTGTGGTGCGCCAAAGGCCTGCGTTGCGCAGGCTGGCGCGTGCACGGCTCCAGTAATTATCCATAAAGGCCTGTAGGTGCTCGCGTCGCGGGGTCTGGCCCCCAGTGTGGCGACGCATGGCGCAGGCGTCTGTTCGCTAGCGAACACAGTGGGCTTTGTGCCCGGCAACCGGTAGGCGCTGGCCATGCCAGCGAAGGGGCAGCGCGCACCTTGCGGCAACGGCGTCGGTGCCTTCGCCGGCAAGGCCGGCTCCTACAGGGCGCCGGTAAGGTCGCTCAGCTGTCGGGAAACTCGACCGACAGCAGCCACTGGGTGAACGCCTGCAGCGCTGGCAACTGCTGATAGCGCGTGGCGTAGGTGAGGTAGTAGCCACGCCCGCTGTCCACCGGCTCGAACAACGCCACCAACTCGCCGCTGGCGATCTCGTCCTGCACCAGAATGCGTGGCACCAGCCCGATGCCGATACCGGCCACCGCCGCCTGGATCAGGTGGGCAGTCAGCTCGAAGCCCGGCCCCATGCGCATGGCCCGGTGCTGCAGGCCGTTCTGTTCGAACCAGTCGGCCCAGGCATGGGGGCGTGACACCACGCTGAGCAGGGCCTGCTGCGAGATGTCCGCCGGCGTCAGGCTGGCGTAGCCGGGCAGGGCGCCAGGGCTGGCCACCACCACCAGCGTCTCGGACAGCAGCCGATGCGCCACATGACCGGGCCAATGCCCGGTGCCGACACTGATGAAGGCGTGCATCTGATCCTTGTCCTGCTCGGCCGGGGCAATGCGCGAATGCATGTGCACCAGCACGCCGGGGTGGCGGCGGTAGAAGTCATTCATGCGCGGCAGCAGCCACTTGGAGCCGAACGTGGGCAGCACCGCCAGGTGCAGCGGCCCGTCGCCGGCCTTGTGGGCGATGGTCTGCAGCGTCGCGTTGCGAATGCGGGCCAGGGCCGCGGCCAGCTCGTGGTGATACAGGGCGCCGGCGGCGGTGAGCTCGATATGCCGGCCCACGCGGCTGAACAACGCCACCTCCAGTTGCGCCTCCAGCGCCTGCACCTGGCGACTGACCGCACTCTGGGTCAGTGCCAGTTCTTCGGCCGCCTTGGTGAAGCTGCCATGGCGCGCCGAGGCCTCAAACGCGATAAGCACCGACATGGAAGGGGTGAGTCGTCTTGGATTCATTCATAAAGCTCATGCAAAAGTCACACGAAATTCAGTTGTAGGCCCGCGCCGCACACGGGAACATAGCCCCATAAAGCATGCGGCAGACCTTGCCTGGCTGCCAAGCATACGTGTTTTGAATGTGACGCTGCGTCATATATCGCCTCAGGATCCCTTGTCATGATTGCTCTGCTTGCCCCCGACCGTGTCCCCGCCAGCCATTACCAGCGTTTTCTCGATGCACTGCAGAGCGAGGGCTTCAGGGGCGAGGTCGCGCGCGACATGGGCCTGCGTACCGTGCTGGCCACCGACAACTCCATCTACCAGCGCCTGCCCCAGGCGGCCGTGTTCCCCCGTGACGCGCAGGATGTCGAGTTGCTGGCACGCCTGGTCGCCCAGCCGCAGCATCGCTCGGTGGTGCTCACGCCGCGTGGCGGCGGTACCGGTACCAATGGCCAGTCGTTGACCGACGGGATCATCGTCGACCTGTCGCGGCACATGAACAACATCCTCGAGATCAACGTCGAGCAGCGCTGGGTGCGGGTGCAGAGCGGGGTGGTCAAGGACCAGCTGAACGCCGCGCTCAAGCCCCACGGCCTGTTCTTCGCGCCGGAACTGTCCACCTCCAACCGTGCCACCGTGGGCGGCATGATCAACACCGATGCCAGCGGGCAGGGCAGTTGCACCTATGGCAAGACCCGCGACCACGTGCTCGAACTGAGCACCGTGCTGCTGGGTGGCGCTCGCCTGGACACCGCACCGATCGACAACCCGCAGTTGCAGGCCTGTACCGCCCGTACCGACAAGGTCGGCGAAGTCTATCGCTGCGCCCAGGCCATTGCCGACGGCAAGGCGGCGCTGATCGAGGCGATCTTCCCCAAGCTCAACCGCTGCCTGACCGGCTACGACCTGGCGCACCTGCGCGAAACCCCGGACAGCTTCAACCTCAACAGCGTGCTGTGCGGTTCGGAAGGCTCGCTGGGCTTCATCGTCGAGGCCAGGCTCAATGTGCTGCCCATCCCCAAACACTCGATCCTGGTCAACGTGCAGTACGCCGCGTTCATGGATGCACTGCGCGACGCCAAGGCGCTGATGGCGCACAGCCCGCTGTCGATCGAGACGGTGGACTCCAAGGTATTGATGCTGGCGATGAAGGACATCGTGTGGCACGGCGTGGCCCAGTACTTCCCGCCGCACCCCGACACCCAGACCCTGGGCATCAACCTGATCGAGTTCAGCGGCGACGACCTGGATGCCCTTGAACAGACCGTCGACGCCTTCATCCAGCACCTGCAGCGCGACACCTCGGTGGTGCGCCTGGGCCATACCCTGGCGGTGGGTGCCCAGGCGGTGAACCAGGTGTACACCATGCGCAAGCGCTCGGTCGGTCTGCTGGGCAACGTGCAGGGCGAGGCACGCCCGCAGCCCTTTGTGGAAGACACCGCCGTGCCGCCGGAGAACCTTGCCGACTACATCTTCGAGTTTCGCGCCTTGCTCGACAGCCACGGCCTGCAGTACGGCATGTTCGGCCATGTGGATGCCGGCGTGCTGCACGTGCGGCCGATCCTGGACATGAAGGACCCGGCCCAGGCCCAGCTGATCCGGCCGATTTCCGACGCCGTCGCGGCGCTTACGCACAAGTACGGGGGCCTGCTGTGGGGCGAGCACGGCAAGGGCCTGCGCTCGCAGTACGTGCCGGACTTCTTCGGTGAGCTGTACCCGGCGCTGCAGGACCTCAAGGCCGCGTTCGACCCGTTCAACCAGCTCAACCCTGGCAAGATCGCCACCCCGTCGAGCGTGCCGACGGCGCGCCTGACCGAGGTGGACGCGGTTACCTTGCGCGGCGACCTGGACCGCACCATCGACGAGCGCGTGTGGCAACACTATGAAAGCGCCGTGCACTGCAACGGCAACGGCGCGTGCTACAACTTCGACCCCAACGACGCCATGTGCCCGTCGTGGAAGGCCACGCGCAACCGCATCCACTCGCCCAAGGGCCGTGCCTCGCTGATTCGCGAATGGCTGCGCCGCCAGGGCGAGGCGGGGGTGGACGTGCTGAACCTGGCGGGAGCGGGCAGGGTAACCGGTGTAGCGCAGCGCACCTGGAACTCCCTGGCACGCCTGGCAGGGCGCAAGGACTTCTCCCATGAGGTGTACGAGGCGATGTCCGGTTGCCTGGCGTGCAAGTCGTGCGCAGGGCAATGCCCGATCAAGGTCAACGTACCGGAGTTTCGCTCGCGCTTTCTGGAGCTGTACCACAGTCGTTACCTGCGCCCGATGAAGGACTACCTGATCGGCTCGCTGGAGTTCAGCATCCCGCACCTGGCGCGCTTGCCGCGACTGTACAACGCGATCATGGCCGCCACACCGGTGCGCTACGTGCTGCAGCACATGGCCGGCATGGTCGACAGCCCGCTGCTGAGCACCCATGACTTCGAAGCCGAGTGCAAGCGCTGGAACGTCAAGCAGGCAAGTGTGGGCGCCCTGGCCGCGTTGTCCGACGAACAACGCAAGCGCAGCGTGATCCTGGTGCAGGACGCGTTCACCCGCTTCTTCGAAACGCCTCTGGCAGCCCAGTGGCTGGAACTGATCAGCCGCCTCGGCTACCAGGTGTACCTGGCACCGTTTGCACCCAATGGCAAGCCGTTGCAGGTGCAGGGCTTTCTGGGGGCGTTCGCCAAGGCTGCGCAGTTCAACGCCAAGTCGCTGCTGCTGTTGCAGGCCTCGGGCGTACCCCTGGTGGGCCTGGACCCGGCGATGACCCTGGTATATCGCCAGGAATACCGCAAGACCCTGGGCAACGACGGTGCCCCGACCGTGGCTTTGCCACAGGAGTGGCTGGCGTCGGTGCTGCCCGAATCGCCAGCGGTGGTCGACGAAGAGGTCTACCAGTTCCTGCCGCACTGCACCGAAAAGACCAACGAGCCGGCGGCGATCGCGCTGTGGCAGAAGGTGTTCGAACGCATGGGGCTCAAGCTTCAGGTGCTTGCGAGCGGTTGCTGCGGGATGTCCGGTACCTATGGTCACGAGACCCGCAACGTGGCCACCTCCGCGATCATCTACCAGCAGTCCTGGCAACCGATCGTGGCCCGGCATGGGCAGGGTGGCCGGTTGCTGGCCGATGGTTATTCGTGCCGCAGCCAGGTCAAGCGCCAGGAGGGGCAGGGGTTGCAGCACCCGCTTGAGGTGTTGCTGGCGCGGGTAGCCCGGCAAGTGTGATGATGGCCTGGCCTTCCATTGACCCAAACGAGGAGCCATGACTGTAGCGACACGGCGCGATATCCCGCTGGACCTGATCAAGTGGCTGGCCATGCTGACCATGCTGTTGGATCATCTGCGCCTGTTGTGGCCCGACGCCCACGCCCTGTTCATACCCGGACGGCTGGCGTTCCCGCTGTTTTGCCTGGCGATCGCCGCCAACGTCGCGCGTTCGCGCCCTGGCCAGTTGCTCAGCCAAAGCAACACGCGCTACCTGGGCTGGATGCTGGTGTTCAGCGTGATATCCGAAGGGGTGTACCGCCCCATCAGTGCGCTGGGCACCCTCAATGTGATGTTCACCCTGACCCTCGGGCTGCTGATTGCCTGGGGCTTTCAGCATCGCAACACGCTCAGTGCCGCCTTGGCCGTGGGCGCCGCTGTTGCGGCCGCCTGGCTGGACGAGCGGCTGATGTACGGATTTCTCGGCTGCCTGCTGCCGGCGGCCCTGCTGTTGGCCATCAAGCGGCCGGGGCCGATATGGCTGGTGCCGGCCTTGCTCAGCGTGGCGGTCAATACCCGCAGCAGTTTGTGGGCGAGGGCGATGGAAGTGGACGCCTACTCACTGGCGGTACTCGGCACCGCGTTCCTTGCACCGCTGTTCGGCCTGTGGCTGTTACGCATGCCTCTCACCACCGGCATCTGGCCGGTACGCCATTGGGCGTACTGGTTCTACCCGGTGCATCTTGGCGCGCTGCAGGTCATACGCAAACTTATGTGAGTGCCGGGCCTTGCGAGCACTACGCAAGGCTAGGCATCATTCGCGCCTTCTTTTTATTCGGTGACAAGGACCGTTCGCATGCCCATCTACCTCGCAGCAGAGCAGGAACTCATCGTAGGCCAAGCCACTGTAGTCGAGGCGCCCGCACAGGAGGGGGCCTTTGTTGTGGTGTTCGAGGACGACGAGGAGACCGGCTACTTCTATGCACTTGACACCACGGCTACCGAGAACCCGATCCAGGATGCGTTGCACATCTACAACGTGGACGAGGTAACTGATCGGCAAAAGCCTTCGACAGTGAAGGTCGGCTGGTCCATGGACCATAGCAAGGCGGTATTGCTGATCAACGATCGCCCTCATGCTGTGTTTGATTTCACGGGCAAGCAGGGCTATTGCCATACCGCATTTCCACCACCTGTGGGTAACGGCTGGTCGGAGCAGGGCCATGAGTGGAATGACGATGCGCTGAAATTGTTTGCCTGATGAGGCAGCAAATTGACCAGGAGGGGGCAGGGTACAGGTAGGCGTGACCAGCTGCTTTCCACATTTCAATATAACTCAACTAAATAGTCCTTTAGTTGAGTTATAAGAAAAGGCTAGTTTAGCGGGGAGCAGGGGCATCCTTGATCCGCTGCGAATCCAACCTCACCAACGCAACTAGAAGAGCCGCATTTTTGCAGCAACTTCGACGGTTTTACTGAGGTTGTAGCCGACAACGCGCCACTGTTCGTTTTCTTCAGCCAGCAGCACAGCCTCGGTGACGGTGAGGTTCGAAAAGGCCGATTGGGTCTGAACTGCAGCGTAATGCCCAGGCGGCGCATCAGGCAGCTGTTTGGTGAAGGTGATCTGTGCTCGATCACGTTGCTTCAGCTCGCCCAGGCCCATGCGCAACGTCCCGATGCCTTTTACCCAGTTCGACTCGGTCGTGGTTGCCTTGAGCGCGGAGCCCGCTGTGGCCCAGGTCATGTCGGTTCTTCCGGCATCGAGCAACATCAGGAACTGCACAGCGGTATCGACCACCAGGCGTTGCTGTTGCGCAGAGCCTGGATCGGAGACTACGACTGCGGACGCCTGTGTACCGCTGGCGTTTGTGTTGAATGAAACATCGCAACCAGCAATCAGTAACAGGCTGCTTAGAACGGCGAAACATTGCTTCATGCAAAAACCTCGAAGGTTGAGGGGTCCAACGGACGAATGTGGCGTCCAGACGTTTAAAGGTGGCTCTTGTAGCTCATCAGGTACTCGGCATGGCCTGTCTGCGGATCAATCTGCTCCTTGATCACTGTAAAACCCTGGGACTGGTAAAAAGCGATGCTGCGTGAATTCTCCTTGTAAACCCCCAGGCTCAATTCGGTACGCAACGATTTGACGTGTTCGAGCAATTGACGACCCAGTCCGCGGCCTTGCTGGTCAGGGTCCACGAACAGTGCCGCCAGTTGGTTGTCCAGCAACGAGCAAAATCCCTGAACCGCCGATTTGTCTTCGATGACAATTGTCTGTGATGCAGGGATATAGAGTTCGCGCATTGCCACGACATTGGATTGCCAATACGACGCGTCGATAAAGTCATGGGCCTTGATCGAAGCGCGTAACCAGATGTCGAGGACGCGTTCCATGTCTTGCGGTTCAAATGTTCTTACCATGTCGTCCCTTGAAGTGCGTGCAAGCGGTGCAAAGCTTGTGAGTATGCCGCAAAGCGATTCGTGGTGGGAAAGCACGGGGGGCTCAGGGTTGAAATCTGGCCTGGCGTAGTCTTGAGCGGATGATACGTAAGTACGCATAATGTATATTATGTTAAATCATGTGTAGCGTTGGTAAGTTCACGTTGTGTGACCGTCACTTAATGAATGGAATGGCGCTCTCTCAAGCAACCACCTGATTTCAATGGTTTTTTCGTTCGCCCTCATAATCTGTACCACTTGAAACCGTAGTTATTGAGTGGAATCACCCTTCGGCCCGGCTGCATCTACAGATTTTCCACCCATTAATGGCGAAACGAACCATGTTCGCGTCATACCTTGTCCACTTATTAATCGATAGCTTTCCGGCGCTGTCGCACTGGAGGCGCTGTATCACGGGGGTTCGAGTGACAATGGTAGCAAAAAAATCATCCAAATTTTTTTCCGCTCATCACTGGTAATGAGTGGAATTTACCGATTACATCCGCTTGAACAAACGCGTTCTTGACGCGCCGAAGATGTCAACTTAACGTAAAGATCAGTCCCAGTTATGCGGTACGCCCGAATGCATCCTCGCCCAATATTTAATGACCGTATGTCCGTGGAGATTCCTCTGCAGGATTTTCTGGAGCACTACGCGCCTGTTTCGGATTTCCTTCAAAATCTGCTCGCCCCTGAAAGATATTTGACTGACTTTACTTTGGTTCGCGGCTTCTTAGCTCAATACACGGATGAGCAAAGCACGTTCTTATCTTACAGGCAGTCTGCTGAGCGTCTTTTGCTCTGGAGCTGGCTAGTAGCAAATAAGTCAATTCTTGATCTGTCGGTCCTGGAGATTAAAGACTTTATTGCTTTTAATAAGATGCCGCCTGACAACTGGCAAACAGCGTGCCCCCGGAAACGCTTCGTGAATGGGGAGGACGGAATATCATTCAACGAAAATTGGCGACCCTTCAACAATGCGCGATCACTCTCGATGTCAAACAGCTCTATAGTACAGCTACTCCGAATATGCAGCTCTCTTTATAATTACCTGCTGGCTACTGGGAACGCTTTCGTCAATCCAGTTGCAGTCCTAAATTCAGTGCACTCAAAGCGCGAGAAACCCTTTCGTGCACCCAGACCAGCTTTGGCTTTTGATCTGTGGCAGTTTGCAAGCCAGCTTGCAGTTGCGTTAGCTGATGAAGATCAGAGGCATGAGCGAGCACTGTTTATAATTATGTGCGCATACCACTTACGCGTCCGTATTTCGGACTTAGGAGGTAGCAATCGGCAAGCCCCGTTAATGACCTCTTTTTTTAAGCGTCGCGATGTATGGTGGTTCAAGTTAGATAGTTGCGTGCACGAGATAACTCCTACTCGAGTTCCGCTAGGTCTCCTACCGTACCTGGAGCGTTATCGGTTAAGCCGCGGACTGCCTCCATTCCCTACAGATAAAGAGGACGTCGCTCTGTTAGAGACCTCATACGGAAGGCCTGGGCTCAGCGCTCGACAAATTCGAGAACTTGTTAACGTTTTCTTCGCACTTATTGCTGACAAGATGGAAGCCAGTGGTGTCATTAAAGAGCGATGCCTTCAGCTCAGGACTGCCCCTTTTGCAATTCTGAAGGGCGCTGGTGCGCGCGATGCCGCGCTAGCGGAAGATCAAGCATGGTCCCGATCGGATTTCCGTCCGTTGCGCTCCGGCGCCTCAACGGAGTAGTTGAGGTAACTCATTCTGAGTGCTGCAATATTCGATAATTGTCAGAACCGAATATTGCAGCACCGGAGGTTCAGATGTACGATTCACTAGCATCCATCCCGGGATTTCCAATGGCTACTGCAGTTTCTCCATTTCCGCTTTTTGAAACCCACGACCGGTTTCAAGAGTTAAACCATAGCAATTTGAGTGCTGAGCAGCCTCCAGTCCTCGAGTTTCTCAAGTCATTCCCTGAAGCCCTTCAGCCATTTGAGGGATATCTAGCTGTCCGCAGTTTTCTCCGATCGTACGGTGGTAACCAAGCGACTTTCAATTCCTACCGCACCCATGTGGAACGAATGCTTCTGTGGTGTCTCATCGTGGCAAAAAAACCGCTGCTGGAGATGAAACGCCAGGATGGCGAACGTTTCATGGAGTTTTGCATCAAGCCTCCGGCTGAGTGGATCGGTCCAATCGTCAAGGCCCGATTCAAGCGCATCGGAGGCCGCAAGGCTAAAGACACAGACACGTATATTGCCAATCCTCAATGGCGTCCTTTTTTCTTTACCACCAGTAAAAGATCCGCGAAAATTGCAAAAGAGACACTGCGCGAGCTTGAGCCGCAGTCACGCAAGCTGGCTCAAGACTCGATCGCCCAAATCTTTGCGGTATGCGGTAGCTTCTTCCAATTCTGTACTGATGAAGGCCTGACTGAAAGCGTTAACCCCATTCGAGCCATTAAGCAGAAATCCAAGTATAAGCAGCGTGTTTCCGGGACTCAAAAAGCTAAATCTTTGACTCCACTCCAATGGAGCTACGTTCTTGATACGGCTGAGGGCATGGCGAGCTCTGATCCGGATAAGCATGAGCGCACCTTATTCATCATCTCAACAATCTTTTCGATGTACCTCCGTATCTCTGACTTAGCCGGTCGTGATAACTGGCAACCTTTGATGAGTGATTTCCGGAAGGACTCATCCGGCGCCTGGTGGTTTCACGTAATCGGCAAGGGTAACAAAATTGCCAAGATTAGCGTTAAAAATGAATATATCGATGTCTGGATGCGTCGGTACCGTCATTATCTAGGCTTAACTGCTACCCCCACCTCGGATGATGCAACACCCCTACTCCGCGCTCATCATGGACGAGAAGGATTGTCTGAAGGACATATTCGTGTTTTGGTGCAGAGTGTCTTTGATGAGGCCCTAAGCCGAATGAAGGAGGAAGATCGAACTGAGGACGAGATAGATGCCCTACGTTCTGCCTCGACCCATTGGCTACGTCATACCTCAGCAACCTTCGATGCAAAAGTTCGTAATGATAAAGACCTGCAGGCTGATTTGCGTCACGAAAGCTTGTCCACTACGGTGAACAATTACTACCACAGCATTGACGAACAACGTCACCGGTCCAACAAAGATTTGAGCATTGTAGATCGTGATCTCTGAATAGATGGCGATTACCGTGGTCGTCTACCTCTTCACTTTGGCTAACCTACGCTCCGTCCTGGATGGGGAGCGCTATGAACTGCACCTGTGTGAGGATTGCTTTTTCCAAGCATTGGCTTACCTCAAGGAGTAGCATCGTTGGGTAACAGGTCACGCTGGGCCAGCATCCGTTCATGCAGTGTACGGTCTTCGCTACTCGTATCCCAAGCCTGGCATTCAATTATGCTGATCACTTGCGCCGACGCGCAGAGCGCAATAGCCTTTCAATTCGCCAAGGTTCTTGAGCAGGCAGCCAAGGTTTTCGGCAGTCTGCCGCTTGCCGAAGAACGTGGAACAGGCAAGGCTGCGTCAACAGTGTATCCCGGCACACCAGGCACCCGGCAGATCTTATGCCTCTCACTCTGGTGGTAACCAACGATGTACCTCTGCCCTGCCCCTTTTGCTCACGCCGTACCCTCAAAGACCTCCATGCCCAGCGATAGCATGCGCTCACTCATCACAGGTTCAGCGAGAGGCGCTAGCGCATCATTGAGAGAGGTCTTGGAAAGAGCTCATCCCAGCCAATTCATCTTTGATTCTCTGAAAAAGACCCTCAATGTCCAGGTTGGCGTCCCGCGCGACGTATGTGGCTACGAGGATGGTGAGCGGGTGAACGTCGAGCGTACCCGCTAGCTGATTGATTTTCTCCAGCGTAGGGCTTTTCAGGCCTCGTTCCAGTGAGCTGAGATACGTGCGGCTGCTCACGGTAGAGAAATCTTCTTGCGTGAGATTTCTACTGTTTCGAACCTTTTTGAGCGCAAGGCCGAACGCGATACTGAGTTCCAATTTTACGTTCCCACAAAAGGAACGATGAAGCGCTATCGAATCCTATAGGGCTACAATCTATAGTGTTCATTTTGAGGGCTTGCCGATGTTCACTACCTATCGCCACACTGAAATGGTAATCGAAGGGCTTGAGGGTCATGGTCACAGCCAGCTATGGCGATGCGTTGAGCAGGAGCTGATTCACCCATGGTTCTATCTTCAGGTGAGCCGCAAGTCAGGGAGTCAGGTCTCAACGTCCATGATGATGGTCCATCATGCCCAAGAGCTTCGAGATCTCGTCGATTGTCAATCCAGCCACACATGGCTTGATGAGGTGATGCTGGTAACGCCACCACATACCAACGGGCAAGCTCGATGGATGATGGAGAAACTTGAGAAATTGAGTGTGCTCAGCTCAGGGGGCACCAATGACTTTGAACTGCAATACGAGGTCAAGGGCGGCCATAGCTACTTTTTGAACGGAAGCCACGACCCCCAAGGCTTTTCAACAAGTCATGTCCTGTTCGACTCCACTAATGATCTCCTCAGTCAAAAGTGAAATGCTTGTGAGGCCTCTCCTCCACTGACAGCAGCATTCACGGGCATTGGAGGCCGCTTGGTAAATATCCCAGGGCATTGGGTTTTCCGCGTGGGGACGAGCTGTGATCAGTTCCAGATCTATCAATTCTTCAGGCCAGGTTACTGACGCGAGGAGCAGATGAAGGGGCGACGTAAAGCGAAGTCGGCAAAGTGGAAGCAAATTTCGCAGTTCACCCAAGATGCCAGAGCGATCTTGGAATCTGACATTTTCAGCCTGCGAAGAGGAAGATTTCTCTCGCGTGCGGAAGCTGCTGGGAGAGATGCTGAACCCCTTGGGAAACTTGCAGGAAACGTGTTGCAAAGTAGAAGAGAGGCTGGCCATTCGGAGATCTGAAGAAGCAAGTGTAGTGGTCAACTGATCCCGGACACTGAATTGAGTTTTTCCTCTGCGACCGCAGGCGGTAGCCCTTCGTTGAATTGATGCGGTCGCCGCCAGTTGTACCGCTCCATCAAAAACCGACTGATATCTTGCTGTGCCAGCACAGCGCTCATGTAGCCCACCGTCGGTATCCATTCAGTCTTCAGGCTGCGAAATAGCCGCTCCATCGGCGCGTTGTCGTGGCAGTTGCCGCGCCGACTCATGCTCTGCGTGAAGCGGTATCTCCATAGTCTCTGGCGGAAACTTCGGCTGCCGTATTGGCTGCCCTGGTCGCTGTGAAACAGCACATTCTGAGGCCGGCCACGCTGCTCATAGGCCATATCCAATGCCTTGATCACCAGGTCGGCATCAGGCTTGGCTGAGAACGCCCAACCTACAACACGCCGGGCACAAAGGTCGATGACAGCCGCCAGATAGTGCCATTGGCCTTCAGCCCAGACGTACGTAATGTCACCGCACCAGACTGTGTTCGGGGATGCCACGCTGAACCCGCGATCAAGCACGTTCGGGATATCAGGCCGCTCCACGGTAGCCTTTTTGTAGGCATGGGAGCCCGGCTGTTTGCTGATCAAGTTCAGCTCGCGCATCAACCTACGTACCTTGAATCGCCCGATCTGCATGCCGTCCTCTTTCATCATCAGCATGATGCTCCGGCTGCCCGCAGCGCTTCGGCTTTGCGTAAACAACTCGTTCACGCGGCTACGCAAGACTACTCGTTCGGCATCCGGATACCGACGTTTCCGGCAGTACGCGTAGTAGCAAGATCGGGTGACATCAAATACCGAGCACAACAGATCAACAGGCTCTTGAGCCCGCAGTTGATCGATTAACGCGAACGCTCGTGTTCCTCGGCCATCAAGAGCGCGGTGGCCTTTTTTAAGATCGATTTTTCCCGTTCTAGCCGATTGATACGGGCTTCGAGTTCCTGGATTTTTTGCTGCTCAGGTGTCAGAGCCTTGCTGGTGGGAGTAACACCGCTACGTTCTTGCTGAAGCTGGCTCACCCATCGACGAAGCGCCGATTCGACCAATCCGAGCGAACGGGCGGCTTCGATATGGCTGTAGCCTTGGTCGAGCACCAGGCACGCAGCCTCGCGCTTGAACTCAGGGGTAAAGGTACGACGTTGCTTGGTCATCAGACACCTCTCTATGGCGAGCATTCTCGCCTAAATGGGTGTCCGGTTTCATTAGACCACTACATCAGGACTGCACGAACTTTGCGCAGCTCCTCGGAGTGATCCCTCAGGAAGGCACGTAACCGATCCTCGGTATCCAGCAATTCCAGGCATTGAGGATGACGCATCCCGCCAAGCTCAGGGTGATAATGCGAAAAGCGCTGACCAGGCAGATAGCCTGCTGCCACAGTGCGTAGAATCACCTGCTCGATTTTCGCCGCAGTGGCCACCCTCAACAGGTGTTGGGCGAGTGTAGGAGCACTGAATCGGTGCCAGAAGCGGGTCACACGAGCACGGCTCGCACTTGGAAAATACAGCTGCAACAGGGTTAAGCGATTCGGTTTTGACTCACTCATTTCTGCTTATCCTCGACGACCGGGTTGGCTGTGCTCGCATCGTTGCGCTGTGCGTGAAAGGTCTTGATCTCCGAAAGACGGATATCAGCGGGCAGGACACCACGATGCTTGCTTTGACCCACGCGCTGGGCGTGATAGATGCCGGTATGGCCCGACACCAGGTAGCTGGCGATACAAGCAATCGCGGCAAGAGGGGCGATATCGGGGCCGAACAGCTCCATGGCCATGACAATGGTCGCCAGCGGGGTGTTTGCGGCGCTGGCAAAGACAGCGACGAAGCCGATGCCAGCAAGCATCGAGAACGGCAGGTGCAACAGCGGCGCAAGGGCATTGCCCAGCGTCGCGCCATGTAGAACAACGGCGTGACCTCGCCACCTTTAAAGCCTGTACCGAGTGAGGCTACGGTAAACGCAAGTTTGCCAAGCCAGTCCCAGGGGGCCACGGGGGCTGCAAAGGACTGAACGATGCTCGGGATGCCCAGGCCGATATACTGATAAGCGTCCAGTGCCCACACCGCCGTGGCTACCAAGATCCCTCCGAGTACGGGACGAAAGGGCGAGTAGGGAATCAGCCTCTTTATCCACGCCCCAAGGGTATGGGTGGCGGTGGCGAACAGCAGCCCCGCGAGCCCGAACACGATGCCGGCGGCGACCACTGCCATCACTGTCCAGAACTGCACGGGCGCGATTTCGCCGATGATGTAGTGAGTGTGTGCAACGCCCCAGAGCAGCCCGACCTGATCAGCGACGATGGCGGCGACCACGCACGGGAACAACGCGTCGTAGCGCATGCGGCCGATGGCGAGCACTTCGAGGCCAAATATTGCTCCGGCCAGCGGTGTGCCGAAGACCGAAGCGAAACCTGCGCTGATGCCTGCCATGAGCATGATTCGGCGATCTTCGCGGCGTAGGCGAAACAGGTGAGTAATCTGATCGGCCAGCGCGCCACCCATTTGCACGGCGGTGCCTTCGCGTCCGACCGATGCGCCAAACAGATGCGAGATCAGCGTACCCGCCAGCACCAGCGGCACCATGCGCAAGGGCACGGTTTTCTTCGGATCGTGAATCTCGTCGATCAACAGGTTGTTGCCCGCGTCTACCGGCTTGCCGATCAGGTGGTAAACCAGCCCCACCGCAAAGCCTGCAAGGGGAAGCAGCCAGATGGCCCAGCGGTGGCTTTCGCGCCATTGGGTCGCGTGATCGAGGGAGAACAGAAACAGCGCGGATGCCGATCCCGCCAGAAGCGCCACGGCACTGGCAAGCACCAGCCATTTCCCGATATAGGGAAGCAGATCGAGTTGTTCGGGTTTTCTGAGTTTTGACATGAGATCAGCCACACAAAAGAAAGTGGGCCTGACCAAAAAAGGGGGATTCTGCGCGCGAACGCCTACAGACCTGTCTTGATCAGGCGTCTGTAGGCATCATCAGCTGCTATAGGCGCAGCGGTTGGTAAGTGGAGGAATGCCATCTCCAGCACCCGATCATATAGGCCTCTCCATGAGATGTAAAACTTTGTTACGAGGTAGAGGGGCTTAGCGATCCCAGAGATCGTGATGAGCGCCAGAAACGTGGAGGCGCATCTCGCTTATGAATTTAAGCGCCTGCTTCTGGCTGAATCCTGCCCTTCCTGAGGGCTGCTTTGGGTCGGAACAGGTCATCGATGACCGGCTGCAATCGACCCATGCTGCCGGTCAGCCGAACAGCAATCTTTGTGGAAGCGGGCACGCCCGCTCCCACAGAGTGCGCGTCGCGCTCACTAAACCCGTTATTTTAGCGACTGGCATGGGTCGATAGCTGCCGCTCACCTTCTCTGTTTGGCCCCATAGACGCCAGACGCGGCTTCCGTCGGGTGAATGAGCTTAAGAGCGTTGTCATTTTTCAAGCTATCCAGCTCGGCCAGCTGCGCCGCAAGCTTTTGCTCAAGGGCACGAAATTCAGCGAGTTTAGACATGAGTTTGTCCTTCAGGGTAGGTCCAAACATTCATCAGCTTGCTTAGCATGTCAACCGGGTGCAACCCATCCACAACCAACAAAAAAACTAATCAAAAAAACCGCAAAAAATCGTATCTATTAGGACAGCTGAGTATAACTTTCACCAGCACTTATAGCTTGCCAGATCTTTTGGAGTGCTGGTTTTCTATTATTTTCACTGTAGCCCGGCCCATTAAAAAGAAATTCGACCTCCATTATATCGGATAGAAAAAAGACCGAACTCAGGAATCTCAATCGCCGCCGTAACACGGGAAGGCAGGCGTCGCTATTTCACTGATATACTAACACTACCCCGCCATCGCAATAATGATTTGTGTGGCCCATAGCCGTTGAGGTCGCGACATGCATAATTCAACATACTTAGATCTGACAGCAGAACGTAGAAAGCCCTCGCTATACCGCCAAGAAATTTAACAGCCGGGATAGCAGGTTTTAATATAGCTAAGATAAACGAAACATTGCGCGAGTAACTTATTATTGTGAAACTCATAAACATGATTGCACTGTTATTTAGTCTAATTTTGATAAATCAAAACATACCCGCCTACCACCTCAGTGAAAAAGATTTTCCCATTTAAAGTAGAGTCTTGGACGATTTCGAAGCGTCAGGTCTTCACATCAGCAAATGGTCTCACGTGCGAGTGTCCGGCAGCGAATTCCCTTCCGGACCGATCTCCAGCAGGTTGGAGGGCGCGGCAAACTCGATGAGGACCACGAAGGAGTTGCTCGACTACGCAGGGCCCACGCTATGGGTTGACGCCCGCGCGCTAGGCCCAGGCGCATTCAGCCCCCTGGATTGCCAACGGCGCCTCGGCCTGTGCCCTCCCCCGACACCTTAAAAATCTCTCCGGTGCTGACGGGGTGCCCAGGGCAATGCCGGTCAGTCAAGACTTGGTCGTCTGTTTTGTGACCCTTTCGCGACACAAGGCCGGACACAGAGGCTTTCTGCGCAGCCCAAAGATTTTTGCCTTACAGCCCCCCTGTGGGCGCGGGCTTGCTCGCGAAAGCGTTGGATCAGGCGACGGTTGCCACGCTGCGAGGGTCTTGCAGCGCAGCGCAGCCGAGTACCGAACGAGGCTCCCCGACGGCGACCACAGCACCGTTATCCAGCACTGCGACCTCATCACAAAGCTCGATCACCGCGCTCATATCATGGCTGATGAACAGGTAGGCCACCCCCTCACGTTCGCTCAATGTGCGCAGCAAGCGAAGAATGCCGCGCGCGGTCTGCACATCCAGCGCCGATGTCACTTCATCGAGAACGATCAGCTCAGGCCTGGCCGCGAGGGCACGGGCGATACCTATACGCTGAAGTTGGCCACCGGACATTTCCCGGGCCGTGCGTGAAAGAAAGCTACCGTCCAGCCCGACCTTTTGCAGAAGCGTGACGGTCTGAGCCGTGACGGCTTTGCGGTCGAGCCCGAAGTGACGGTGCACTACGCGCCCGATGATCTTCTCGACCGTATGCTGGGGATTCATGGCCATTTCAGCTGACTGGTACACCATCTGTACTCGCCGTGCCTGTTCTGCAGCGCGTCGCTTTATGGACGGGTCGAGCCGTTGTCCAGAGAGCGAGACATGGCCTTCGTAATCGGGATGAAGTCCACAGATGATCCTGGCCAGGGTACTTTTCCCGCCTCCGGATTGCCCTACGAGGCCGACGATGGCGCCCGGTCGCAGTGTCAGTGATACGCCCCGCAATATCTCTTGCGCAGTTGCGAACCCTGCACGGATGTCGGTCACCTCGAGCAGCGCTTCTGGCAATTGTTTCACCCTGGATTGCAACCGCGACGGCCTAGGCATGGCATGCTCTTCCATCAACGCAGCGACATCCTGTTCGCTCATCAACACGCCCTTTTCCAGACGTATGATCCTATCCGCAATGGCATTGACCACTTCCAGATCATGAGAGATGTAGATTGCCGCAGTGCCATGCAAGCGGATGACCGAAGTGATCAATGCCACCACCGTCGCCCGCGTCGTTGGATCCAGCGCGGTGGTCGGTTCATCCAGCACCAGCAAGGATGGCCCACCGGCCAGCGCCATCGCGATGAGCGCCCGCTGCGCCTGCCCGCCGGACACTTGGTGGGCATACCGTTTCATGAACTTCAGGGGGTCCGGCAGTTCGAGGGACGTCAAGAGCTTGGCCGCCTCAGTCTTGGCGGATCTCGAATCCAGCGCGCGGTGTCTGCGGAGCACCTCGACGATCTGCCGGCCGATGGTTAGGCCCGGGTTGAAACTGCCAGCCGGGTTCTGCGCGATATAGGCGATGCCACCGCCTCGAATTCCGCGCAGTTCGTGCTCGGGGATTTGCAGAAGATCACGACCTCGGTACGTCACCACGCCGCCCGAGATGCGCACACCCGAGCGTGCATAGCCGAGCAAAGCTCGGCCAAGCGTGGATTTGCCGGCCCCCGAGCCGCCGACAATACCCAGGACTTCTCCAGCGCGTAATGAAAGACTGACGCCGTCCAGCAACCGTGTGACAGGTTCCCGAGATTGCGGGCTGCTCGCCATTCGTTCAACGGTCAGACCCGAAACACTCAATATGTTCTCACTCAACTGATCAACTCCTGGACCGAGTACCCGAGACAGCATCGATCAGCAGATTGATGCCAGAAATGAACAAGGCGATGGTGATCGCCGGAAACAAAGGTGCCCAGAGTCCAAAGCCCAGTGCAGGGGCGTTTTCACGTACTACTGAGCCGAGGTCGGTCAACGGAGGCGCCAAACCGAACCCCAGAAAGCCCAGCGATGCGACGAGCAGCAGCGCAGAACACAACTGCAATCCGCTTTGAGCCAACAGCGGCTTGACGATGTTCGGCAACACTTCATGAAAGATGAGCCAGGTCAGCCTCTCCTTTCGCGCGATGGCAATTTCGAAGTAGGGTTGCACCACCACACTGGCCGCTAGCGTGCGGGACACCCTGAAGAATCGCGTGGCTGACATGATCGCAACGGTAAAGACGAGCGATGCCAACGAGGTTCCAGCAATCGAGAGCACGACCAGGGCGAAGATCAGCGGTGGCAGTGCCATGAGCAGGTCTACCACTCTGTCAGCCACCTTTTCCACCCACCGTCCCCGGACAGCGACCAACGCCCCCAGGCTCGTTCCCACTACGAATGCCAACAAGGTGGCGACCAGAGATACACACAACGACGTGCGTGCAGACCACATCAGCCGATTGGCCATGTCACGTCCCAAGTTATCCAGGCCTAGCGGGTGCTGCAGGCTGGCATCCGCCCACGGTGCTCCGACCACATTACCCATGTCACCGCCAGACAGTAGAGGTGCCATCAGTGCTGGCACAGCCACCAGCGTTACCAGTATCAGGCCTACCTGGCGATAGGATCTTCCTGCTGCCCTTTCCGACGCTGGCATCTCAGGCCTCCCCTTTCAGACGTGGGTTGCTGTTACGGCTGAAGCTATCCGCCAACCGATTGAGGATGATGTAGGTGGCTCCAAAAAACAGCGCCACCACTTGAACGACTGGGATATCCCGCTTGCCCACCGCATCCACCATGTACTGGCCGAGACCGGGATAAACGAAGATCTGCTCGATAACGACCACCCCCGCGACCATGTAGGCGACGTTCAGCGCAATGGTCTGGATGATCACGCCGACAGCATTGGGCAGTGCATGAACCACCACGATGTGCCAGCGAGGCAGCCCCTTGAGCACCGCGATTTCAATGTAGGGCGCCTGCATCACATCCAGGAGCGCACCGCGGGTCATGCGCACGATGTAGGGCAGTACCGAGAGCGTAAGGGTCAGCACCGGCAGGGTCATCGCCCAGAGGTACCCACCGACGGCCATGTCCTGGGTCACGATCGACAAGCTGGGGAAGAGGTCGATGCTTACCGAAAGACTGACGATAAGCATGTAACCGACGAGGAATGCTGGCATTGACAGCAGAAACAGCACGACCGCATTGCAGGCCCGGTCGAATCCGCGCCCCTCCTGGATGACCGACACCACGCCCAGCAGCAAGGACAGAGGTACCACCAACGCGGTACTCAACAGCGCGAGTTCTAGCGTGTTGCCAAGGCGGCCCAGCAGCACAGGGCCAAACGGCGCATTGGTGGTCAGCGAGTTACCCAGCTCCCCATGCAGCAACTGGTTCAGCCAAAGCCAGTATTGCTGCCAAGCGCTAGAGTCAAGGCCCAGGGAGTGGCGCAGAGCGACAAGCGACTCTTCTGTCGCCCCTTGCCCGAGGATGGCGACGGCGACATCACCTGGCAATATGCGGATGCCCAGGAAAATGAGCGCCGACAACATCCAGAGGGTAGTCAAGGCGAGCAAGCTTTGTGTGGCGAACGCGCGCATGCTAGGCGACCTCCCCGCCAGCCACCGAAGGTCGCGGCAAGCCCAGCGCATCGCGCAGCGTACCCGCTGCGGGGGCCGACCTGATCAGCCCACGCTGACGAAGGACCGGCACGACCTGATCGCAGAATACGTCGAGCGAGGTCGGGAAATGCGTGGGACGCACCATGAAACCATCACAGGCGCCTTCCAGCCAGGTCTCCATCTCGTCAACGATCTGCTGCGCATCGCCCACGAACGCATTGCCTATGCGGGTGGCCGACAGGCGCCCGGCCACCTGACGCAAGCTCAGGCCATGACTGCGTATGGCATCGCTGAGTGCATTGAAATAGGTTGTGTTGCGGTTGCTGGATGAGGGGATGAGCGCGGTGGGAATGGGGGCCTCATAAGACACTCCCGAGAGGTCGGCTTCCAGAATGCGTTCGACCATTGCACGACCTTGCTCCTCATCGATGAGCTCACCGAGCGCCACGAGCTGGGCATCGGCATCTGCCTTGTCCATGCCCACCACCACCGTGGTGCCAAGCAGCACCTTGATGGCTTGCGGGCTACGCCCGTGCGCAGATGCCCGGCGTTTGATATCGGCGTAGAACGCTCGTGCCGAATCGATGTCCGGCTGCACCGTGAACACCAGGTCGGCATACCTGGCCGCCAGGTCGCGTCCTTCCGGTGAGCCACCGGCCTGAACGATGACCGGGTGCCCTTGTGGAGGGCGGGAGATATTGAGCGGCCCTTTGACCGAGAACCAGCGTCCGCGATGGTCGATCGGTTTGACTCTGCTCGGTTCAAAGTAGTGACCGGCGGCCTGGTCGAACACCACCGCGTCATCTGCCCAGCTGTCCCACAGACGCCGCACGACCTCGACGTATTCCTGTGCCCGTAGGTAGCGATCACCGTGCGCCAACGCCCCCTGCCCTGCGTAATTCTCCCACGCACCACCGTTCTCGGTCGTAACGACGTTCCAACCCACGCGTCCGCCACTAATATGGTCAAGCGAGGCGAACTGACGAGCGATCGTGAACGGCTCGCTGTAGCTCGTGCTGACGGTCGCGATCAGTCCGATACGCTCGGTCACCGCTGCCAATGCCGCCAACAGGGTGAGCGGCTCCAGGCGGTTGGTACTGCGTGGTGAGCGACTGGCCTGGGCCAATGAGCCTTCAGGCATGGCTGGGGAGTCCGGGACGAACACAAAGTCCAGCCCATGGACCTCCGCCAGGCGCGCGATGGCCTTGTAGGTCGCCAGTTGAGTCGCTGCATCCGCTTTGGCCGTGGCGGTGAGCCAAGCCGCTGGATGGTTGCCGTAGGGGTCGACGATGCAGCCCAATGGGATGGGGGACCGTGTAGTCATAGATGCCTTCTTCATGAAATGGTGTAGACATGTGCGTCGGCACACGATCAAACCGCGGTGAGTGACCAACGCTCGAGGAGTCGGCCGCCATCGAGGTCTTCATTGGTCGCCATCTTCGCGGACGGCCTGACGCGCTGGGTGAATGCGTTCAGGTAATTACCGAATATCGGAATCACGGCCCCTCCGTCATCGCTGACCAAGGTCTGCATCTCGCCATACATCGCCCTGCGCCTGGCGTCGTCGGTTTCCGAGCGTGCAGCTGCCAGCAACGCATTGAACGTGGGATTGTTCCAGTGCGTATAATTGCGCTGGGACGTGGGTGCGAAGACCGTGGAGAGCATGTCATCTTCGGTCATGCGACCGCTCCAGTAAGTCATGTACCAAGAAGGGGTATTGGTCTTGACCTTCGCCCAGTAACCATCTGCGCCCTCTCGGACGACATCGATGTCGATGCCTGCCCGACTCGCTTGTTGCTTGTAAAGCACGGCAAAATCGACAGCCCCCGGGAACGCGGCTTCCGAGGTATGAAGCCGCACTGAAAGTCGATCAAGCCCGGCCTTCTTAATCAGGAATCGCGCTTTATCGGGGTCATATGCCTTGGGCGTGTTCTCGACATTAAAGTACCGATACCCCGGCGTGATCGGTTGGTCATTGCCGATTCGGCCATGCCCATTGAATACGACGTCCAGCAACTGTTGCCGGTCCAGCCCGTACTTGAGCGCGTTTCGCAGGTCAGCGTTGTCATAAGGCGAAGCCTGGGTATTGGCCGTGAGCCAGTAGTTCAGGCGGCCGACGGTTTCTTGCACGGTAATTGCCTTGCTTCTGGCAAGCAGGTCCGCTGTTTTCAAGGACACGCGGTTGATGACGTCGACTCGACCGCTCTGCAGGGCAGACTGGCGAGAGACAACATCACTGATGGACACCAGCTCGGCCGAATCCAGGTAAGCGTCGCGATAACTGTTCGGGTTGCGTTTGAGTACCGCGCGCACCCCAGGCTCGAATTGCTCGAGGATGAACGGGCCGGCACCGATCCCGGAGCGCCAGTCGACGACGCCCTCGCTGGAGGGCAGAATGTTCAGGTGTTGATCGGAGAGCGAGTAGGCAAAGTCGACATTGGGCGCGTTGAGCCTGACGATGAACGCATCGCGCCCATCGAGCTGAATGTCCTCCACTCCCTCGAAGACGGCACGCGCAGCAGAGCGGCTTTGTTCGCCTCGGTGATAATTCAGCGACGCCACGACATCGGCTGCGGTCAGCGCCTTGCCGTTGCTGAAGGTGGCGCCTTTGACGGTCTCGAAGCGCCAGGTTCTGGCATCGGCGGAGTGCTCCCAGGTGCGTACAGTGTCCGGCAGCAAATTACCATCCGGGCCTATCTCGAACAGGTTGGAGCGCACGGCGAACCCAATGAGAATCATGTAGGAGTCGCTCCACAGCGCTGGGTCCAGGCTATCGGTGGTCGCGCCGCCCGCCAGGCCCAGGCGCAGATGCCCGCCAGAGGACGCCAGCGGTACGCTGGCCTGTGCACCGTCCGGCAGTAGAATTCCGCCGGTGCTGACGGCCATGCCCAGGGCAATGGATGTTTTCAAAAAGCTCCGCCGCCCCTGGCTGGCCCCAGAAAACCAGGATGAATCTTCGCTGTTCATGATGTGCTCTCGTATTGTTCGGGGATAACCCCGCCTGCCCCATGCGGCAAGCGGGAGTCGCGATCAAAAAATGCTCAGTGGGTATTCGGCAATCAGGCGTACTTCATCGATATCGCTTTCGCCTTGGGACGCGTTGGCGCGGTGCGTGGCTTGGCGAAGACGCAGCGACAAATCCTTCGCCGCGCCGCTCTGAACGACGTACTTGAGGTCCAGATCACGCTCCCAGTGTTTGCCCCCACGCCCTTGCTGGCCGACGTAGCCACCGTCGATGTCCGCCCCCGTGCCGTCGATGCCAGCGCCGGTTACATAACGCACGGAAAACGTCACTCCGGGAAGCTTCAGGGCTGCCAGATTCAGGTCATAGCGCGCCTGATACGAGGCTTCGTGTGCGCCATTGAAGTCTGAGTAATTGGAGGCGTTATCCAGAAAGATCGAACCGGTGCCGACGTAGTCGAACGGCGTATCGCCGTTGATCTTCTGATAGCCCAGGGTGAACCGGTGAGCGCCGTGGGTGTAGGTCGTCGCGATGCTGTACGCGGTGGTGTCGATCCTGCCTTGATAGGCGGCCCCCGTATCACGGGTCCGGTAGGCATTGGCCTGCACTGCGAAACTGCTCGATGCAGACAAGGGCAGCAGGTACTTGATGCCGCCGTAGTACTGGTTCCAGGTATCGTCGAACTGCGAGGCGTAGAGTGACAGTGTCAGCTGCTTGCCCAAAGCGTAGTCACCGCCGACAAAATCAATGCTGGAGCCGACCTTGCCATCGCCGTAATACAACAGCAGGTCACCGTCGTGTCCGCTGGCCTCGCGGCGCTTGAACGCCGTGAAGTGTCCGGCCTGTACGTTCAGCCCTTGAACTTCATGGCTTTCAAGTAGAAGACCGGTGGCCGTTTCGGGAAACAACCTGGAGTCGGCCGTGGCGAATACGGGCGCATTGGGTTGCAGCTCGCCATAGCGAAGCGTGGTCGATGAAATTCGTGCTTTCAACGCTGCCCCGGCCGTGGAATAGCCGTCTGCAGGTCGGCCATCGCTGTCGACGGGCAGCAACTTGCCCTTCGACCGGCCGGGCCCGCCATCTAGGCGTACCCCGGCGAACACATGCGCATCGACCCCCAGGCCGATCACCCCCTGGGTGAAACCTGACCGGTAGAAACCCAGCAGACCCTGCGCCCATTCCTCACGGTAACTTTGGCTTCCGGGTGAGGCATCCCTGAAGTCTCGGTTGAAGTAAAAATTCCTGTTCAGCAATTTCAACGAGCTGTCTTCGATAAAGCCGGTAGCGCTCTCTTGTTCACTCGCGTGAACGCAACCGTTGACCAGCAGCAACGCGGTTATGGCAGTTTGTGTTCCGACACGCATACGACACTTCCTATCTGCGTACATTGTGGTTGCAAGAAACTTGCGTTCGTCATCGATCGGGCACGGTGGCATGCACTGGCGATCAACTGTCGCCAGGCACGTTTACGCGTCATCGCGTCGATGTTTCAGGGGGCACAACCTGTGCTGCGGTTCAGGGTGAAACAGCAGACGCTGGCGTCACCACGCCACGCGTCTTATGGGAATGGATTGTTCCAGTCGTGCGAAGGGGGCATCGACGCTGCCATCGCTCACCTCCATCATGGTTTCGCACAGATAGCTCACGACAGCCGGGTGGTGGCTGACCATCATCAACGCGAGGTCGTGCTGTTCCCTGAGGCGGGCCAGCAAGTTGAGTACCTCTGCCTGCACCGATACGTCGAGTGCCGAGGTTGGCTCGTCTAGCAGCAGCAAACGGGGCCTGAGCATCAGCGCTCGGGCGATGGCCACCCGCTGGCGTTGCCCGCCAGAAAGCTCATGTGGAAAACGCGACGCCATCGTCGCATCCAGGCCGACTTCTTCGAGTGCCGCCGCCACACGTTGAGATTGATCGCCGAGGCCGTGAATCTGCAATGGCTCGAGCAGCGTACTACCCACCGTGTGCCTCGGGTGCAGCGAGGCGTAGGGATCCTGGAACACCATCTGTACCTGCGACGCCAGGGCACGATGGTCCACGCCTGCGGCCGTGACCGCCACACCGCCGACGCTAACCTGGCCAGTGCTCAGCTTGACCATGCCGCAGAGGGCGCGTAACAGCGTGGACTTGCCAGAGCCTGAGCGCCCAAGTAGTCCCAGAGCCTGGCCGGGCGCCACGTCGAATGAAACATCGCGCAGGATGGATCGCCCGTCCAGATTGATCGACACGTTCTTGACTGACAGCACAGGCTGGCTCATCGGGCAGGCTCCAGATCGAAATCCTGCAGTGTCGCCAGCGGTGCGCCGTGATCACCTCGGCGAGGAACGCAGGCCAGTAACGCGCGGGTGTAGGGATGTCCGTCATACCCCAGCTGACTGGACAGACACTGATCGATGATTTCACCGTCACGCATCACCAGCACCCGGTCACACCAGCCAGCTATCGCATCGAGGTCGTGACTGATCAAGATCAAACCCATTTGCCGATCACGCACCTGCTGGTCGAGCAATTCGAGTACCGCCCTGGCATTGCCCTTGTCCAGAGACGAGGTCGGTTCGTCGGCTATCAACAGTTTGGGCTCGGCGGCCAGCATCATTGCGATCATCACGCGTTGCCCCATGCCACCTGACAACTCATGCGCGAAGCGTTGGTACACGCGCTCAGGCGCCTCGATGTGCAGCGTCTGCATAGCCTGCAGCGCAGCTTGGCAAGCATCTCTGCGTGCGAGGCCACGGTGTACCCGGTACATTTCTGCAATCTGTTCGCCGACGCTGATGCCCGGATTGAGCGAATAGCCAGGGTCCTGCATGATCATGCCGATCTGCGTCCCCCGCAGTGCCGCGCGTTTTTTGGCATGGGCAGCAGTCAGTTCGACGCCGTCGAACGCCAACCGCTGCAGCGACACTTGGGCGCGGGTCCCCAGCAGGTCGGCAATCGCACGCACCGTCTGTGACTTGCCCGATCCTGACTCGCCGACGATGCCTAGGCGTTCCCGGGCCGCCAGGCTGAAGCTAATGCCTTTGACCACACGCTTGTGGTGGTAATTGACAGTCAAACCTTGTACATCCAGCAGTGAATTCATGGTTTTCTCCTCAACGACCCGCGCGAGGGTCTAGCGCGTCACGCAGGCCATCGCCTACCAGGTTCAATGCCAGGCTAACGAGAAAGATCGCCAATCCGGGCAGGGTTGCCACCCACCAGTACGGTGCCAGGATCTGTCGTCCAGCGGCGACCATCGCCCCCCATTCCGGCGTAGGCGGCTGTGCGCCGAGGCCAAGGAACCCCAAGCCCGCGGCAATTAGGATCATGCCGGCCAGGTCCAGCGTGAGCCTCACCAATGCAGAGCTGGCGCACAGCGGCAGGAGGTGCCGAAGCAGAATGCGTAGGTGGGAGGCCCCGGCCAGACGTGACGCCCAGATGAACTCTCGCTCGCGCAGGCGCTTGGCTTCAGCACGCGCCTGCCGCGCGTAAGGTGGCCACGCACTGACTGCGATTGCCAACACAGCGTTCTCCAGTCCTGGGCCGAGGGCGGCGGCGAGTGCAAGGGCCAGAAGCAAACGCGGGAACGCCATGAAGATGTCGGTGATGCGCATCAGCACAGTCTCCAGTGCGCCACCGAAATAGCCCGCACAAAGCCCGACCGCCATGCCCACCGGGGCCACACTGACAGCCGCCATGAGCACGATCAGCAAGGTATAGCGCGCCCCATGCAGCACACGGCTAAAAATGTCCCGGCCCAACTGATCGGTGCCGAACCAATGTTCTGCCGAGGGCGGCTGCAACCGCTCGCTCAAGGCCTGCATATAGGGGTCCTGCGGTGCCCACTGTCCAGCACACGCGGCCACCAACAGACCCAGCAGGATCAGTACACCCATGGCCATCAGTGGTTGATCGAGCGCCCAGCGCCAGCGGCCGCGTGCTCCGCCATGTTCAGGAGCGGGCTGAAGGTCCAGCGGTAGGGGTGATACAGACATGTTCATGATTTGATCCTCGCGTCCAATCGCGGGTAGAGCCAGTCGACGAAACGATTGAGCATCAGGAACAGCAAGCCAATGAGCGTCGTCGCACCCAGCACTGCAGGAAGGTCTGCGCTGAACAGCGACTGGGTGATATACATGCCGATGCCAGGCCAAGCGAAGACGGTCTCCGTGACCACTGCGCCCTCGAGTAGATAGGCATAGGCGAGTGCCGCCGATGTGAGCAACGGCACACGAATGTTGATGAATGCATGGCGCCATACCACGCGCCAGTCGCTCAGGCCTTTCATGCGCGCTGCCAGGATGTACTCGCTGTTGAGTTCGTCGATCATCAGCGCGCGCGTCATCCGGCTGAGGTACGCAGCCGTGTGCCAGGCCAGTACAACAGCCGGCAACAGCAGGTGACTCAAGGCATTGACGAACCCATCCCAGCTACCGGCCAACAGTGTGTCGATCAAGACCAAGCCGGTACGCTCCTCGATGCTGTATTGATACAGCGTATCGAGCCGACCCGGGCCGCCCACCCAGCCAAGCGTCACATAGAACACAACCAGTCCGACGATGCCCAACCAGAAAACTGGAGCGGAGTAACCGACCAGGCCCGTTATCCTGACCAGCACATCAGGCCAGCGGTTGCGGTGTACGGCGGCCAAGACCCCGGCAGGTATTCCAACCAACGCACCAATCAGCATGGCGACCGTCGCCAGCTCAAAGGTGGCCGGGAAGAAACTGGCCAGGTCGCGTAACACAGGTTGCCCGCTCACCACGGATGTTCCGAGATCGGCATTCAACACGCGCCCCAGGTACCGCGCGAACTGCACCGTCACCGGTTGGTCCAGGCCCATTTCTATACGAGTACGTTCATAGACATCTGCGCTAGCATGCTCGCCGACCACTGCCAGCACTGGATCCACAGGCAGTGCTCGACCTATGAAGAATGTCAGTACCAGCAAACCGAGCAAGGTCGCGGCTAGCGAAGCAGCACCGGTTACACTCGACTTGAGCCAGTGACCATGAGCGTTCATCTTCTCAGTCCTTGCTCACGTGGGTGTAGACGGCCGAATCGAAGTTCGGTCCACTCTGAAACCCTTTGACGTTGGCTCGCAGGACGATTTGCTCGACCTGCTGGAAGGCAAAGATATACGGTGCCTGATCCAGGACGCGTTGCTGCAACTTCGCATAGAGGGCAGCGCGTTTTTGCGGATCCTGTTCCCGTTGGCCAGCCAGGGTCAGCTTGTTGGCCTCGCTGTCAACCCAGCCGCTACGCCACGCCCTGTTCTTGAGAGGCGCGTCGTCCGCGTTGTTCTCGTTGAGGGCGTAATCGTTGGCAGCTGCATTGGGGTCGTTGTAATCCACCGAGGCATGCCAAAGAATGACTTCATGTTCACGCGCCCGGTACTTGGTGACCACCTGGCGACGATCAGACTGCAAAAGATTGAGAGTGATACCTGCCTGGGCGAACGTTGCCTGGATCGACTGGGCGATCTCTGGATAAGGACTGCCCCCTTCGACATCGAGGTTCAGGGTCAAGCCCTTGTCGTAGCCGGCCTCCTTGAGAAGCTGCTTGGCCTTGGCAATGTCCAGGTGATAGAGCGGCTTGGAGACCGCTCCGGGAATCCCTTGGCCATAGAGGCTCTGATGAACGGTCCACTGCCCCGCCAGCAGATTGCTGGCGATACCCTGGTAATCGATCGCCGAGCGCAGAGCAGCTCTGACGCGGGGGTCTGCAAGCGCAGGGTTCTTTTGGTTGAGCGGCAGGTAGATCTCGGTGAGCTTGCGGGTGTTGGTGAGGTTGAACGCTGCGGCAGGTGCAAGCGCTTTGATTTGGTCCGGGTCCAGGTTGTAGGCCATGTCGACATCACCTTTGGCCACCAGCAGCGCTTGCGTCGCACTTTCGGCCACATGGCGGAAGATCACCCGTTCCAGCAGTGGCTTGCCGCCATAGTAGGCGTGGTTGCTCTGCAGAACGATCGCATTCTTGGCCTTCCAGGTCGCGATTGAAAACGGCCCACTACCTGCCCACGCGGTCTTCAACCACCCATTGCCAAGATCGCCGTCACGCTCATGCATTTGTACAGTCTTGGCGTCGACGATCGAAGCTGGCGAAGTAGCCAGTAATTGCAAAACTAAGCCAGGCGCCAAGGCTGTGCCGAGTTTGAGTTCCAAGGTCTCGGGGGCTGTGGCGCGGACCAGGCCATCGACATTGGCAGGCGTCCAGCCAAACTGGCCGAACAGGAAGGATGGCGTCTTGTTCAGTTTGACCACGCGACGCAGTGACCAGGCCGCATCCTCTGCGGTAAGAGGCCTACCATCGGCAAAGGTCTGGCCCCCCCGTATGTGGAATGTGTACGTCAAGCCATCGGCAGCGGCCGTCCAGCGGTCAGCTACATCACCGATGACCTGCGCTGGCGTGTTCGGGTCACGACTCACCAGTCGCGAATAGGCATTGTTGAGTATTTCGCCGGTGGTGTTTTCGTATGCCTCTGCGGGGTCCAGGGACAGTACGTCCTCGAGATTCTTGGCGACCACCAGCGTGTCGCTGGCGGCCATGCTGGCGACCGAGAAAAGAACGCCTGCGACCCCTATTAAATAGCGTGTTGTCCGAACCAGCTTCCACATAACGTTACGTCCTGGCGATTAGAATTACGCCACGCTAGGCATTGCAGTAGCACGGGGCAATACACGTTTTGAACATAAGCTTATGAACTAGACTCAAGAGACATAACGATAGACCTGTTAGTTTGCAACCCCTTGGAAAAATTGAACATTACTGTTGCTCAGGCGACAGTTTGACCTAAATCAATACAGTAAATGGTTGCCTTGCTTTCAGCGAAACTTACGTTTCCGTTCCAGCAATGGTAATAGCGAAATGGCCGTGCCAAGAATGAAGTTACTTTCCACTAAGGGTTCGATATATGACTGTTCTTGTTACCGGAGCATCTTCAGGTTTTGGCAAGGCAATCGCGCAGCGTCTGGTCAATGATGGCCACCGTGTCGTGGGTATCGCACGGCGGTTGGAGCGACTTGAGCAATTGGCCGATCAACTGGGCGAGCGCTTTTACCCTGTGGCGCTGGACATCACTGATAAAGAGGCCGTAGCGGCCCTGCCGGGGGGGCTTCCTGCGGAGTTCGCCACTCTTGATGTGCTGGTCAACAATGCCGGCCTCGCACTGGGGCTGGAGCGGGCACAAGACGCCGATCTCAACGATTGGCGGGCCATGATCAATACCAACATCATTGGCCTTACTGAACTCACCCACGCGGTTCTTCCCGGGATGGTGGCTCGTAACAAGGGCACGATCATCAATCTGGGTTCTGTGGCAGGTACCTACCCGTACGCGGGTGGCAACGTATACGGCGCAAGTAAGGCATTCGTCCAGCAGTTCAGCCTCAACTTGCGCTCTGACCTGGCGGGCACAGCGTTGCGGGTGACCAACCTTGAGCCCGGACTGGTGGGAGGCACCGAATTTACCACCGTGCGGCTGCGCGGAGATGCCGGCGAGGCAGCCAAGCGCTATGACGACGTTACACCCCTGACGGCCGACGACATCGCCGAGGCCGTTGCATGGATCATCCAACTGCCTGCACACGTAAACATCAACCGCATCGAAGTCATGCCCGTGGCGCAAAGTTTTGCGCCCCTTGCCATTCATCGCGCGCCCGCTTGAGCCCCAGCCCATGACCCAGACTCCCTCTGCCCCACCGGCCCGAATCATCAGAGATGACGCAGAAGCATTGGAAGTTGCGCGCGCGCTGGCGCAGCGCTTTTCGCTCGATGCCGCGCAGCGTGATCGGGACCGTACCCTTCCCCACGCAGAAATGGACGCTTACTCGAGCGCCGGTTTGACGGCCATCACCGTCCCAAAGGCCTACGGAGGTGCCGATGTATCCTTTGAAACCTTGACTGACGTTTTTCGTATCATTTCGGCAGCGGACCCCTGCATCGGGCAAATTCCCCAGACCCACTTCGGCGCGGTCAACAGCCTGCGCACTATCGGCAGCGAAGCGCAAAAGCACGATTACTTCGCCAAGGTAATAGCTGGCCAGCGTTTCGGCAGCGCGACGTCCGAGCGAGGCACACGCCATGCGCGCGACTTCAAGACTCGCATCCGTCGCAGTGACGACCACTGGCGTCTCCAAGGCGTGAAGTTTTATTGCACCGGGGCGCTGTTTGCCAACTGGGTACAGGTTTTGGCATTGGACGAAGCCGAACGCCTGACACGGGTATTCATACCCGCCGATGCCGAAGGTGTCACTCTGCACAACGACTGGACCGGTTTCGGGCAACGCACCACCGCGAGCGGGACAGTAACGTTCGACAATGTAAAGGTCGATGATTCGCAGATTCTCCCAGCTCATCTGCTGTTCGACGGCAAGATCACTCTCCAGGGCCCGGTCGCGCAGATCATGCAGGCTGCCATAGACGCCGGCATCGCCGAAGCAGCCTTCGCCGATGCCAAAGCGTTCGTGAAAACGCGCTCTCGCCCTTGGATTGACAGCGGTAAAGAGACAGCAGCCGAAGACCCTTACATCATCGCAGCGTTCGGCAATCTGTCAGTACGCATTGCAGCGGCCAATGCGCTTCTGCGACGTGCAGCGCGCATCCTGGACCAAGTCAGTGCCACCGAAGTCACCGCGCAATCGGCGGCCCATGCATCTGTGGCAGTAGCTGAAGCAAAAGTGCTGACGACCCAGGTTGCACTGGAAGCGTCCGAGAAATTGTTCGAGCTGTGTGGTACCAGCGCCACTTCATCCAAATACGGCCTGGACCGTCATTGGCGCAATGCTCGTACTCACACCCTTCATGACCCCGTGCGCTGGAAGTACAAGCTGATAGGCAACTATTGGCTCAATGGCGTTCAACCTGACAGGCATTCATTCGTATGAACATGGTTTCTGAGTTTGAAGACAATCAGCATCACGCTAGCAAAACGGTGATCATTCGATCAGATCAGCAAGCGCTAGAAACCGCACACGCACTTGCTGAGCAAATAGCCGAGGGCGCCTCGCTTCGCGATGCGAATCGCACGCTCCCTCGCGCGGAAATGAACTTGATCTCACGCTCCGGGCTTTTAGCGATCACCATCCCCAAAGATCACGGTGGGGCGGATGTCAGCGCGAATACCTTGGCCAAGGTCGGGGTCTTGCTCAGCGAGGCTGACTCCAGCATCGGGCAAATCCCACAAAACCACTTATACTCGATCGAGACATTGCGCCTAGTCGGCACGGCCAAGCAGCGAGAGTTCTTTTACCGCCGTATTCTTCAAGGTGCCAGGCTGGGCAACGCAGTGGCTGAGACAGGGACCCCCACTTCGACGGCCAAACACCGCAAGACACGCCTGATAGAGACCGCCGACGGTCTGCATATCCAGGGTAAGAAAGCCTACTGCACTGGCGCACTGATGAGCGATTGGATCGCTGTATTCGTCAAGGACGCGCAAGATTATCAACACATGGCCTATGTCCCGGTCGATGCCAAGGGACTCACGCTCTACGACGACTGGGACGCCATGGGGCAGCGCTCGACCGGCAGCGGTACTGCACTGTTCGACGATGTACCTGTGTTGGCTGAGCACGTGCTGCCGTTCCAGCGCATTTTCGACGAGCCAAGCCGCCTGGGTCCGTTCGCGCAGCTGTGGCATACGTCTATTCAGGTAGGTATAGCCAGGGCCGCACTGAAAGACCTCAAGTGCTTCGTGACCACCAAAGCGCGCCCCTGGATCGATAGCGGCGCTGAACGCGCCAGCGACGATGTGCTGAGCCTGTTCGACGCTGGCGCCCTGCAGGTCGATCTTCACGCGGCAGAGGCCTTGCTCGAGGAAGCGGCGTACCGGGTCGAAGACCTCAAATCAAACGCTCCCGCCGAAGCATTGGCAACTGCGTCTGTCGCCGTGGCGCAGGCCAAAGTCCTGGCTACCGAACTGGCCCTGAAAGCCTCCAGCAAACTGGTAGAACTCGCAGGCGCTCAGTCGAGTCTTGCCCAGTACAACCTTGACCGCCATTGGCGCAATGCCCGCACCCACACCTTGCACGACCCTGTGCGCTGGAAATTCGCGACTCTGGGGGATTACTACCTGAACGACAAACTGCCGCCACGCCGAGGGTATATTTGAATGAGCAAGCCCAAGCACCTCGTGCTAAACGCGTTCGAAATGGCGTGTCCTGGGCATATCTGCCATGGTTTATGGACACACCCTCGCGATCAGTCGCACCGCTTCAACGAGCTGGATTACTGGATTGAGCAGGCGCGTACCCTGGAATCGGGACTGTTCGACGGCATCTTCTTCGCTGACGGCCTCGGGGCGTTCGACGTCTACGAGGGCAACTACGACAAGGCGCTCGAAGAAGCCATTCAGTTGCCGCGACTCGATCCTATGCTGCTGGTGCCCAGCATGGCCCACGCCACCGAGCATCTGGGCTTCGGCATTACCTCCAACGTGCTTTACGAGCCACCGGCGTTGTTCGCCAGACGTATGTCCACCCTCGATCAATTGACCGGCGGGCGTGTCGGCTGGAACGTAGTCACTGGCTACCTGGACAGCGCCGCCAAAGCCAATGGAGCCGTTGAGCAGCCGCGGCACGACGAGCGCTATGATCGGGCCGACGACTACATGGAGGTCGTGTACAAGCTGTGGGAGCGAAGCTGGCGTGACGATGCTGTCGTATTGGACCGCGATGCCCGGGTTTACACACGGCCCCAAGGTGTCAGCCCAATCAGACATTCCGGCCCCTACTACAACGTCAGCACGCCGCACTTGACCGCGCCAACACCCCAACGCACCCCGGTCATCTATCAGGCAGGGGCGTCAGGTCGCGGACAACTGTTCGCCGCGCGTCATGCCGAGTGCGTGTTCGTCATGGGGCCCAGCAAGGAAGTAGTTGCCGCTGTCGTACGTGACCTGCGCAAGGCAGTGAAGGATGCGGGCCGGGACCCCTATTCTGTGCGGGTTATCGCCGGGATCAACGTGGTGGTGGATGCGACCTTATCTGCTGCGCAGGCGCGCTATGACGACTATCGTCGGTATGCAAGCCCACAAGCAGGCCTTGCGCACTTTTCGTCTACCGTTGGTATAGATTTTTCGCGCTATGGTCTGGATGAGCCGATCATTTACAAACAGACCGAGTCGGGCCAATCAGCCCTCGAAGCCTTCACGCGTCGCAGCCCAGGCAAGGTGTGGACGGTACGCAAGCTACTCTCGTCAATGCCCTTGGGCTCCAGAATACTCACGATCATCGGCAATGGCAGCACAGTGGCCGATGAATTGTGTGCCTGGCAGCAAGAAGCGGATGTCGATGGTTTCAACCTCATTCGGAGCGTGTCGCCGGAGAGTGTCGAAGGTTTCATCCGTTGGGTAGTTCCCGAACTGCAGGAACGCGGTGTATTCAAAACGGCCTACCGTACGGGTACCCTGCGTGAGAAGCTGTTCGCTGCCGGCCCTAGGCTGGCTTCCTCCCATCACGGCGCATCACTGCGCAGCTGACCTCTAGATACGACATGGCTGTGATCAACCCATCCAATTTCGATTTGCAGACATTGCGCATTTTCGTCCTCACCGCGCAAAGCAAAAGCCTTACGACGACTGCGGAGCGCATACACATGACGCTCTCGGCGGTGAGCAGACGCCTGAGCGACCTTGAGCAGTTAATCGGTATCGCGCTGTTCGAACGGCGGTTCCGGTCTATGGAATTGACCCCTGCCGGCCATGCCCTGCTGGCACAAGCGCAGTTCATCGTCAGCGCATCCGAACGGTTGGCAGGTACCATGACCGATTTCGCTCAAGGCATCCGGGGGAGGATCAGGCTGTGGGCAAATACATCTGCGGTCATTCAGTTTTTACCCAAGGATCTGTATGCGTATCGCAGCCTCTACAAAGAGGTACGGATCGAGATGCAGGAGCGCCTTTCGGAAGACACTGTACGCGCTTTGCAGGCAGGCGATATCGATTTAGGCATTGTCGCCCAGAACTGCAGTAGCGTGGGCCTTGAGAAAACGGAGTACCGAAAGGATCAGTTGGTGCTGGTAGTGCCCACGGGGCACACTTTGCAATTTGAAAAGCAGCTCAAACTCGAGCACATACTCGAGCAGCAGTACGTCGGCACTAATGAAGGAAGCGCCATTCTTCGGCTGCTGAGCGATCTAGCTGGAGCTCAGGGACGATCATTGCGTATCGCTCTGCAGGCCACCAGCTTTGAGGCCATCCTTAGTTTGGTAGAAGCCGGCCATGGCGTCAGCGTTCTACCCCGAGCGGCCGTCGCCACCGCTGTCACTTCCCGACAACTGGTGATGGTGCCCGTCATGGAGCGCTGGGCTGTGCGTCAATTGCACCTCGCGTGGCGGTCGGGCAGCTTGCCAAATGCGGACGTCGAACATCTGCTCAAGTTCCTGCATGAACGCGCGGTTATTTGAGCGCTTTTTTCCCACTAGTAGGAGAGCTGGTAGAGGATCGGCGATCAGGGACACATTCCATATGGCGCGTTGGTATGTCCAGTTCGTGTCGCCTGCCGATTCGCTTCCACCTCTGTAGGCTCGCTTCCGAAAGCTAACGGGCACGCTGGACTTCGATCACCTCGGTAAGACTCCACAGCTGGGTTCACTGGCGGGACAGTAGGGTTCGGGCTTGATGCAGCATTATTCAATGTGGCTACGCTAGAACGTGGACATGGAATTGTGGAGGTGATTTATCGGATATCATCCAAAAAAATAGGGGCCATCATTTCAAGATGACCCCTCTGCTTTGCGACCAACAAAGCGAAGGCTGTTGATGCGTTTTCTAGGATTAAGCAAAAGGATCGGCGTTGGGTCCTGCAATGACGCCAGAGTCATGCAGGCGTGCGATTTCAACCCCCGAAAGACCTAGCACTTCGTGGAGCACTTCGTCGGTATGCGAACCTAACAATGGTGCTGGTGAGCTCGATGTCTGACCGACACCCTCGAATCTCGCTGCTAACTTTGCACTGATGTGTGCACCCACGCCATCAGTAATAAGGGTCTCAAAGATGGGGTTGGTCAGCCCGACGCGAGTATCTTCCTCCAGTAATTGCTTTACGCTCGAATACTTGCCCCATGACACCTGAAATTGATCAAGCTGCCTACGTACCTCAGCAAAGGAGCGTTTACGGAACCATGGCTCGAGTAACTCAACGATGCCCTCCCTCCCCTCGTAACGCTGAAACTCATTACTGAAATCTAGATGGAGTCGAATCTCCAACTGCGACATCTCAGCCTCAAGGCCACAACAGCTAACCAAGGAGCGCCATTGGGTAGCGGTGATTGCTGCCACCATCAGTCGCTGCCCATCCGCGGTCACAAAATCTCGCCCAAAAGCACCATAAATGTTGTTGCCCACCGGTTCCCTATCACGATTGAGTACATCAGCTTCAGTCAGCAATCCCAGGTGAGACATCGTAGAAAATGCTACATCAGACATAGCTAACTTGATCAGGGATCCTTCGCCTTTCACTAGGCGGCGGTTGATCGCGCCCACAAACGCAAATGCTGCCTGATATGCAGTGATAACGTCCCAAGCCGGAAGCTGGCTGTTTACTGGCCGTTCGCTTGCATTCTCCCGAGCAAGCAATGGAAAACCTGTAGCGCTGCTTAACGTACATTCCATAACTGAGGAGCCGTCAGGATTACCCTCAATGAGGCATGTAATCAGATCTGGTCGCCGTTTCATCAATATGCTGTGAGTCAGCCAGGATGCAGCTCGGTTGGTCAGTAAATTGCCGGTCCGACAAACTAGTTCTTGAACCAGCTCACGTGCTTCAGGGCGGCGAAAATCAATTGCCACGGAGCGCTTGCCTGCATTTAGCGATGTCCAGAAAAGACTACGGCCATTCGTGCTTACGCGAGGCGCTCGGCGGTAGTCTATACCACCTCCAATCGCATCGATTCGGATGACATCTGCTCCAAACTGAGCCAGGGCCAACCCAGCCAGTGGTGCAGGGACAAATGCTGAGCTCTCAACGACACTCACACCTTGCAGAAACGGATAAGGCATGTGCCCCTCGCATGATTATGAAAAGTCGCGAACCGGCCCAACGCTCGCCTAGCGTGGTTGGCGAGCACTGAGCCGGGACGCAAACCTAACCCAGCTCTCGTTTGAGCTGATCCCGATCGAGCACCCCTTCCCAACGCGCTACGAAGAGCGCTGCAACGCCATTACCGATAACGTTGATGAGGGCACCACCTTCAGAGATGAAGCGGTATACACCCAGCACGAGGACGAGGCCTGCTGCTGGAATTACATCGATAGATCCAAGCGTCGCTGCGAGGGTAATGAAGGCACCACCCGTGACGCTCGCGGCCCCTTTTGAGGTCAGCAGAAGAATCAACAACAGGGTGACCTGGTGGTAAATCGACACATCAATATCAAGCGCCTGGGCGATGAAGATGGCGAGTACCGTCATGTTGATGCAGCTGCCATCCAGGTTGAAGCAATAGCCTGAAGGTACGACCAAGCCGACCGTGGACTTTTCACAGCCAAGCTTCTCGAGCTTGCCCATCAAGCGAGGCAATGCCGACTCCGAAGAGGACGTACCGAGAACCAGTACGAGCTCTTCACGAATGTACTTCAGGAACTTCCAGAGGCTGAAGCCTGCCAAGCGCGCAGCGAGGTTGAGGATCACGAAGACGAAGACAAAGCCGGTCACGTAGTAACAGAGCAACAGATGACCATACGACGCCAAGGAGCCGATCCCATATTTGCCGACAGTGAATGCCATCCCACCGAAGGCGCCCAAAGGTGCCACATACATCACGATCTTCAGCATGCGGAAGAACGCCTGCGCTACCAGATCGATCGTATCAAGCAGAGGCTTACCCAGCGGCCCAAGCAGTTGAAGGCCGAATGCGAAAAGCACCGAAATGAACAAGACCTGAAGGATGTCACCCTCGCTGAACGCACCAAAGACGGTAGTCGGTACGATATGAGTGAGGAAGCCTACGACGCTCTGATCATGTGCTGCTTTTGTGTAGCCAGCGATTGCAGAACCATCCAGCGTCGCCGGGTCGATATGCATCCCAACGCCCGGCTTGAACAGGTTTACCCCGATGAGGCCGATAATCAGTGCCAGGGTGGTAAGCACCTCGAAATACACCAACGATTTAAAGCCAATACGGCCAATTTTCTTCAGGTTCTGCATGCCTGCGATACCGCTGACAACGGTGCAGAAAATGATTGGCGCGATCAGCATCTTGATGAGCTTGATGAACGTGTCACCCAGCGGTTTCATCTGCTCACCCAGGCCTGGGCTGATATGCCCGAGCAGGATACCGAGCAGGATCGCAGCCAAAACTTGAACGTAGAGATGGTGATAGAACGGCTTACGCTTGACCACTGGAAGGTCAGGCAGGTCGGCCGAAGAGCTGATTGTTTTTGTCATGGCGCTCTACCTTTTTTTAGATTTCGATTTGGGAACTTACGTCACCACGTTGATAGCCTTTCCCGATGCGTAGGCAGCAATGTTCGAGAGCAAGGTATTGATCAGACGTGCCACACTGCTTTGACTCGCCCAGCCGACATGCGGAGTTACGATCAAATTCGACAGATCTGCGTTAAGCAGGGGGTGATCAGCTCGAGGCGGTTCTACATCCAGCACATCCAGTGCTGCACCGCCAAGATGCCCAGAATGCAAGGCGGCCAGCACTGCCTGCTCATCCACCAGAGGCCCGCGCGCGGTGTTGATAAGCAGTGCACCCTGCTTCATCTGGCTGAGCTGCTCCGCGCCTATCAAATGACGGGTTTGCGGGGTCAAAGGGCAATGCAGGGAAATAGCATCGGCTTCTTGAAGTACCGTTTCGAATGGGACATAACCTTCCCGAACATGCGCAGCCCCACGGTGCTCTGCAAAGATGACATTGATGTCCAGGCCAACAGCAAGCTGAGCTACGCGACTACCGATATCACCCCACCCGACGATCCCAAGGGTCGATCCCTTGATGTCCTGGATCGGTGTAGCGTGTACACAGAAGTGGTTTGACTCAGGCCAACGCTTGGTGGCAGCTTCCCGGTATTCGAAAAGGCGGCGGCGAAGCGCAAACAGCGATGCGATAACGGCTTCAGCAACGCTGCTTGCCGAGTAGGCAGGTGCATTGCAAACCGTCACTCCCAAATCACGGCAAGCAGAAACATCAACGCAGTCGTAGCCGGTGGCAGCGACACAGATGAGCTTGAGATTTGGGAACTGCTCCAGTTGCACTCTCCCGAGCTTTACTTTGTTTGTGATAGCGACATCCGCCTCTGCCAAGACACTGACTAGCTCATCTTGCGAAGTACTTTCACGCACAGTCCAGTTTGTCGCCTGGGCAGGACGATCCATTGGGTAAGGCAGGCTCGCCCCATCCAGAAATACAATGTTCATAGGTAACCTCAGTACTCAGTTCCGACAGCGTTAAAGCTGCTCAGAAATCTCGATCAGGTTGAGATCCGGATCTCGGACATACACGGATCTGATCGGCCCGGTTGCACCTGTTCTCTGGACAGGGCCCTCGATGATTGGCCATTGCGCCGATTCCAAGTGGGCAATGACCGCTTCAAGGCTTTTGCTCGCAATGAAGCAAAGATCCAACGCACCCGGCACCGGCAGGTGAGCTTTGGGCTCAAACTCCTTCCCGCGTGCATGAACGTTGATCTTCTGATTGCCGAAGCGAAATGCGATCCGGCCCGCGCCGAAAGTCTCCAACTCCATGCCCATCACACGCAGGTAAAAGTCTTTGCAGGCGTCAAGATCAATAGTCGTCAGTACCAGGTGATCGAGATGGTCGATCATTTCACCGCCTCCGTAGCGTTAGACACCACTTGCTTGGACAGCGTATGAACGTGTTCGGGAATCGGATGCAGATCCAAGCGCTTCCCAGCTTTCAAGATCTGACTCGGGGTTGCATGACCAATCAGCTCAGGAAGCCTTGCAGAGGCCTGGAGGATTCGGTCGAGGTCTACATTGGTGTCGTAGCCCATGAGCTGCAACATGTGCACCAGATCCTCTGTACAAACGTTTCCACTGGCGCCAGGTGCGTATGGGCAACCGCCCAGCCCACCAAGCGATGAATCAAAGCGATCCACGCCGGCTTGGAGGGCCGCCACAGTATTTGCCAGAGCCATCCCGCGCGTATTGTGGAAGTGCAACGTCACCTGAAGCTCTGGGAAACGCTTGATGACCTCCGCGGAAAAGGTCTGAACTTGAGAGGGGAACGCCATACCTGTCGTATCACACAAGGTGACGCCCCGAACGCCGAGGTTGGCAAAACGATCTACCCAACCTAGGATCTCATCTAGCGCTACGTCACCCTGCATGGGGCAGCCGAAGACGGTTGATAAAGAGACGTTCACCGCGACAGGCCCTTGGCCAATCACCGAAACAACCTCCTTAAGCTGAAGGAACGATTGCTCGCGGGTCATCCGCAGATTGGAACGGTTGTGCGGTTCACTGACCGACATCACCAAGTTGGCTTCATCAACCCCGCAGCCCAATGCACGTTCAGCGCCTCGCACATTTGGTACCAATACCGTGTACTCAACGCCGGGATGACGCTGAATACCCTGCATAACAGCTTCAGCATCTCTGAGTGCCGGGATCGCTTTCGGTGAGGTGAACGAAGTGACTTCAATTTTCGCGTATCCGCACTCACTCAATGCGTTAACCATTGAGATCTTGTCGGCAGTTTCGATGAACGTGGATTCGTTCTGGAAGCCGTCACGGGTTGCGACTTCCTGCATGTATAGGCGTTTCATCAGGCTACTCCGTACTTCAAATGATGCCGCGGCTGCGCCACGCTTCACGGGTTTCGGCGTCGAAGCCGTGAGCTTCCAGAACTTCGTCGGTATGCTCACCAAGGCGAGGCGCCTTTCGACTCACCGCCCCTGGTGTCGACAGAAGCTTCGGGACGATCCCAGGCAATGTCACCGCCGTGCCGTCGTCGAGTGTGCTTTCAAGCAGCATGTCTCGGGCTTTGTAGTGAGGATCGCTAGCGATATCGGCGGCATCGTAGATTTTGCCTGCCGGGATGCGCGCATCATTGAGCGCATCCAGAACCTCCTCCAAAGAGCGTTCTGCCGTCCATGTGGAGATAGCCGCATCAATTCGCGCGACATGGCGCACCCTGCCATCGTTTTGCGCTAGCTCCGGATCATCAGCCAGATCGATGCGATCGATCTTCTCCATCAGTCTCCGGTAGATGCTGTCTCCATTACCCGCGATCAATGCATACTTTCCGTCCTGGCAACGGTACGCGTTGGTCGGAGCAATTCCTGGCAAGCTGCTGCCAGCGGGCTGGCGAATCGTCTCGAATACGGAATATTCCGGAATCAAGCTCTCCATCATATTGAAGACGGACTCGTACAGCGCAACGTCTACCTGCTGACCTTCACCATTGTTTTGCTCACGATGACGAAGTGCGAGCAGAACGCCTATCACACCGTGGAGTGCGGACAGCGAATCGCCAATCGATACACCTACGCGAACCGGCGTGCGACCTGGCTCGCCAGACAGGTGACGGAGCCCGCCCATGGCCTCACCGATAACCCCAAAGCCAGGAAGGTCACGGTAAGGGCCACTCTGGCCATAACCGGATACACGAAGCATCACAAGGCCTGGATTGATTTCGCGCAGAACGTCCCAACCCAGACCCCATTTCTCAAGGGTTCCCGGGCGGAAGTTTTCGATCAGGATATCTGCGTCTTTAACGAGGCGCTTGATGACGTCGTGAGCTTCTTCCTGACGGAGATCAAGGGTCACGGAGCGCTTGTTGCGGGATTGAGCAGCCCACCACACGGATGTGCCGTCATGAAGCATTCGCCATTTGCGAAGTGGGTCACCAGTAGCTGGCGGTTCGATCTTGATGACGTCAGCACCAAATTCACCGAGGATCTTGGCAGCAAAGGGGCCCGCGATCAGCTGCCCCATCTCGATAACCTTAATGCCTTTCAATGGAGAGGTCATTGGCGTATTCCGATATTGTTGATTGTTATGGCCAGATGATCGCCCCACTCTCGGTAGATGAAAATTGCAAAATTTTCCAGTACCCTTTCCAACATGGAAAGCCTTGGGACATGAAATGAATTTGCTCCAAATCGATCTTCTCACTCTTCGCTTGCTGGTCTTTGCAGCGGAAACACTCAATCTGACCCAGGCAGCCTCGCGAGCCAACATGACGCTCTCGACCGCTAGCAAACGTATTTCTGAGCTAGAGAGAATCACCGATTGCGCACTCTTCGTGAGGTTGCCGCGGGGAATGGAGCTCACCGCAGCAGGCAGAGGCATCGCCGACCACGCACGCCACATCCTCGAGAGCGTTAATCGCATGGCCTATGATGTGAACGACTTTGCGATGGGCGTTAGAGGGCATGTCCGCCTAACAGCCAACACCTCTGCGGTTGTTCAGTTTTTGCCTCAGGACTTGGCCAGCTACCTCGCGGAGAATCCGCTCATACGAATCGGCATGGAAGAAGCATTGAGCGACGACATCGTTGCTGCGCTGCTCGATGGCAGGTCGGACATTGGTATTTTTGCGGATAACGTAAGCTCTGAAGGGCTAGTCAAACGTGTTTATCGTAGAGACCAGCTCGTATTGCTCGTCCCACGCGACCATCCCCTCACGGCACATCCAGAGACGACGTTGGCACAGGCCTTGGATTACGATTTCGTTGCCCTCAATCAGGGTAGCTCCCTGCTCAGGCGCCTCACGGATGCAGCCGTCGCAAACGGCAAAATGCTGAAGGTTAGAATTCAGGTGAGCAGCTTTGATGGCATCTGCAGAATGATCGAAGCAGGCCTCGGTATTGGCGTGCTCCCCCTGGGATCGGTGCGCAAGGAGCTACTGGGCAGTCAGTTGGAGGCCATTCAGTTGACAGACGACTGGGCCAAACGGACGCTGTTTGTAGGGGTGCTTAGCGAGTCGAACCTATCACCGGAAGCCAGCAAGCTTTACGACTACCTTGCACGAATGGAAACCGAACCTGTTGGTTAGGCCCAAGCAGTGTTTCCACCTATGGAGGCTGACTTCTAACCGCCCTGCCAGCCCGTGGGCCGGCAGAACGAGGGTACTGGGCTATTAAAGGCCCATCTCCTGGAACACTTCCTTGGCAATTTTGAAGCTATCGATCGCGGCTGGAACACCGCAGTAGATTGCTGACTGAAGGAAGACCTCAGCAATCTCCTCCTTGCTCAACCCGTTATTGATCGCGCCGCGGACATGTAGCTTGATCTCGTGTGGACGATTCAGAGCGGTGAGCATGGCCAGGTTCAAGAAGCTGCGAGTGCGGCGATCCAGGCCTGGACGATTCCAGACATCACCCCAGCAGTACTGGGTCACATGCTCCTGCATGCAACGGTTGAAATCGTCAGCGTTTTTCAGCGACGCATCGACGTACTCCGAGCCCAGAACCTCACGACGAGTTTTGAGGCCAATGTCAAACAGTTCTTGATTCATGCGTAGATCCTCTGATGGTTAAAGTTTTGCTTTCACTTCAAGGTTGAGCGATGGACTTCGCTTTGGCAGCGCTAAGGATTTTGGGAAGCATGGCTGCAATGAGACCGGCGATGACGAATGCTCCCGCCATAGCCAGCAATCCCGCCTGGTTGCTTCCTGTGGCACCTTTCATCCAACCAAGCAGAACAGGGCCGATGAAGCCGCCGAGGCTTCCCACGGAGTTGACCATCGCGAGAGCAACAGCTGCCCGAGCGCCGTCGAAATGACGGGACGGGAAACTGAACAGCAGAGGTACGGCTGCCTGAATGCAAGCGGCCATGCATAGACCAATGAATGCGACGGTTGCGGAAGTCGCCAAGCTGGAAAGGACAAATCCAATAGCACAGAAGAACAGGACGGCCACCATGGCCTTTTCTAGCGAGGCGCCCTTTTCGATCCGCTTGGATACGATGAGCAAGGACAGACCGGAGATCACCCATGGCACCGCAGACCACACCCCAGCTTGCACCGTGTCTACCTGAAGCCTGTCTTGGAGGATTTGAGGCAGCCAGTAGGTAACAGTCCAGAAACCGATCATCATGAAGAGGTAGCAGGCGGAGTATGCCCAAGCGGCTCCGCTAGAGAATATTTCTCGTAGCGCCTTCGAGTGACCCGAATCTGGTTCATGGACGGCGGCTGCATCCTCCTTGAGAGCCTCATTCAGAATTTGCTTTTCGTCTTGTGACAGCCAGCTGGCCTCAGACGGGCTGTTGGCCATGTACTTGAGCGTGAAAAAGCCCATTAATACAGCGGCGCCGCCCTCAATCAGAAACACCCACTGCCAGCCATGAATTCCGCCGAGCCCATCCATTCGCAGCAGTTGAGCGGTCACGAGCGAGCCGAGTGCAAGCGAAATGGGGATACCCAGCTGAAACAGTGAGTAAGCTCGAGTCAAGGAGCGCGAAGGCAGCCAAAAACTCATCCAGAACAAAATGCCTGGATAGAAACCAGCTTCAGCAATACCCAAAAGGAATCGCGCCACATATAACGACTCTGCAGTGTTGACGAACATGGTGAGCATGGTGATTGCTCCCCAGCTGATCATGATGCGCGCAATCCAACGGCGGGCTCCATATCGTCGCAGCGCAATATTACTAGGGACTTCGGTGAGAATGTATCCGAGATAAAATAAGCCGGCTGCCAATCCAAAGGCCGCAGGACTCAGACTGAGGCTGTCGCTCATCGAATGCCCAGCAACACTCAGGTTCGTACGGTCAATGAAAGCCACGAACAAACCAAGAATCGCAATCGGTATAATGTGTCGCTTTACTTTGGCAAAGACTTTTTCTTGCTGTGAAACCTGATGATTCGCCTGCGTTTTAGCACGATCTGCTTCGCACGCCTTATGGGCAGCCTCAATTATGTTTTGGTCTATCATACCAACACCTTTTGTAGTTATGCGTGAAGGCGCGTCAGCATCTTTTCAGATACAACGGGATAATTATGAATGCCCTTGAATTAACGCCTGCCCACTGTGGGGCAGACCTGTCGTTCAATCGACGAATTCAGCCAGGATCGGCTGGAGATACTCTTTGAAAAGCGGGTAATTTTCACTCACTGGGAAATGCCCAATGCCTACCATTCGCCCGCCCTTCGCACCAGGAATGGCATCAATGGTGGACTGTGTATCGAAAACCGTGCACGCATGATCGTACTCACCGGTTAGCAGATACACCGGACACGTCGTTGCGTCGATCTCTGCTTCCCGGCCGCGCAGGTCAAGGTCTTGGCTATAGAAATAGGTATCACCACGATAAATGCCCGGCCCACCTTGGCTATAGATCCACCAGACCTCTCGCTTCGATGATTCAGGACTCATGGGGGCCATGAGACTGTAGGTCCATGAAGCAACGCTCTGCTGTGCGTTGATATCTGGGGCCAACGACCAATCCTGGAAGCGGCCCTTTACATTGGAAGCACCCGACAGACCAATCACGCAGCGCCATTTCTGTGCATTACGCCGCACGAGTTCCAGCACTAGTGAGCCGGCCATTGAGCACCCCATCACAATGGGACGATCAAGCTCTAACACCTCAGCAAATCGTTCTACCGTCTGGGCGTACACTTCTGCAGTGAGCAGGTATTCTTGCTCCCACCAGCGATCAGGCGGCAACGACCGTCCATGCCATGGCAAGTCAAATGCAATAACTCGGAAGGATTTGGTGATTTCAGGGTCGTTAAGCAGTTGCCGGTACTGACGTGAATCCGCCCCAGCAGTGTGCAGGCAAATCAGGGGAATGCCCTGCCCGGCCTCTTCAAAAAAAATCCGCTGTTCCACACCGGCAATACTGAGGTGCAAGTAACGACCGATTACGTCTTCAATATAGGCCATTTTTACCCCCTCCGCGGAGCGATGTTCATAAGCTTTTGAAGCACTCTCAAATGCCGCAGCAGGTAGACGCGCTCCGACGGAATAGAAAACTCGTCGTGAATTTTCTCCATTGCCAAGAAATCGTTGTGCAGCGGATCGGGAATTACCTTAAGCATCTTCTCCCATGCTTGGCGGCTACCGACAAATTCAACTACATCAAAATCCGTCGTCAGGTCGCCCTCGACATATTCAAACTGCCCTTGTACAAGTTTAAAACAGGCGGTGACATTGCCGGCAGTTAGCTTTAGACCAAAACGAGAGAGCTTCCCTATGTGGGAAAGCTCTCTATCTTGTGCAACTTTTTCCAACCACCGGTCTATCCATACGGAGCTCAGTATTTCTGACATCACAGGCACCTATGCGTGCATGACCGTCAATCACCACCAATCTGATTTAGTACGTGGAATCCATCTTTTGCTGCCTCGTAGGCGGCCTGTACATGCTTTTCGCATGCAGCTCTCGCCGCGACAGGATCACGACGCACTGCGGCAGCCTCAGAAATCACTTTGATCTCTTCGATGCTTCTCAATGCTCGGCCCGGCAGGTTTAGGGTGTACGCACGTAGCAGTTCAGTTCGGCTGTGAATAGCGCGTAAGGCGCGCTCAACGGCCTCATTATCCGCCCCTGCAAGCAGGACGTGATAATACCTATCTTTGAGTTGGGTTCGTTCGCTTACAGGGAGATGCTCAAGAGAGCTGCCGATCTGCTCAGTCAATCCAATCACTTCAGCGCATTGCGCTGCAGACGCTCGGATCGCGAAGAGTTGACCAATCAAGCCCTCTAGAACACCCCGAAGTTCGTAGAGATCCCGAATATCTTTTTCGGTGAGAATCGCGACACGAGGGCCACGCCTTGGAATCATCTCGACAATACCTTCGGCCTCCAGCTGCCGAAGTACTTCCCGAACCACTGTTCGGCTGACATCAAAACGTTCGCATAACCGTGTCTCGATCAGACGCTCGCCAGGCTTGAACTCCATCGCCACGATTGCTGCCCGCAACAGATCTGCTGTCTGCTGCCTCAATGGCGCTGCGAGTTGAAGGAACGGGTTTTGTGTCATTTCGAGATCCTAGGTTTTACGAATTTATACCGCTGCCGGCGCGCCCAGGAAGGATTCATCATCCAGCGCAAGAGTAAGGCCAGTCAGCGCTGCAACGTAGCTGTACTGACGCAACCCCATAGCTACACCGGTAGCGGAGCGGCTGAATTTCGACTCCCATGGGCCACCAGGCAGGCCACGTGGGGCAGTAGGCGGGCAGACGATATTAGCAAAATGCACCTCGACTACGGGCTTTTGCGTTTCTTCGAGAGCATGGCGGGTAGCCTCACCAACGACGGTCAGACCAGCCGGGTTGATGATGTAGCCGTCAACGCGCGAGGCCGACTCATGGATAAATTCAAGAATGGCGCCTTCGTAGTTCGAGGCAAAGACCTCAACCTCGACACCAAGCTTCTGACCGCTTTCGATCACATAAGCCTGCAGGTCGGACAAGGAATTGATTCGGCCGTAAACGCGCTTGTTACGTGCCCCCAGGTTCGTCATGTTCGGGCCATCGATGACGGCGATACGGTGGACTTTGGTACCGGTACGAAGGGATTGCTGAGACATACGTACACCATTTTTCTGGGTTGTTGGACTTATTTTCAGCCAGCGAGCGGCTCAGGGTGTTACCGTAATACCGTAATACCACCAATGTCAACGCTTCGATTTCCCGAGCTTCACATGCACCATGTCCAGAATGAGACGTAACGTCAGCTGAAACGTTTTTCTTGTGGGCAAAGGTAGATACGTCCATGCCGGGTCATCCAGAGCCATAGCGTGGAATATTGAGTTGAGCCCGCAGTACGCTTCACATCTACCGCTTAAGGAGACTGCAGGATTGACTTGAGGGGTATCGACTGACACAAGCGCTTCAACTGGACCAAGCAGCACTGGATCAAGCCTTAGCATCAAAGCGCTTCCGTCCGTGCGCCAGCCAAGAAGCCAGCAAGGCCGGCTTCGTGAGCCCGCTCGCCCCTAACACGGTGGATGGCAGCGACGATACCCCTCCCCTGAGCCTTTGGGCTGAGAACAGCGCTCTCATTTGCCTGTTGGTCGAATCGAAGATCCTCCCGGCATCAGCGATCAATCAAAAGGTGAATGACAAGGTCGCGGAGATCGAAAAGGCCGAGGTGCGCAAGGTCTACCGCAAAGAGAAGGACCAGATCAAAGACCAAGTACTGCAGGAATACCTGCCCAAAGCCTTGACCAAGCGAGCAACCACCTACGCGGCAATCGACTTGCAGAGCGGCCTGGTGTATGTCGACGCCAACACGCACAAGCAAGCGGAAACGGTGCTGAGCAGTCTCCGTGAAGCCATCGGCAGCTTACCGGTCCGTCCGGTAGCCATGAAAATCGCACCTTCCGCCACGTTGACCGACTGGCTCAAAAACCAAAAGCCCACCCACGGGTTCTTCATACTCAACGACTGCGAGATGCAAACGAACGATGAGGGCTCGCTCGTGCGCTTCAAAAACGAAGAAGGGTGTCGTCTCCGCGTCGGATGATCAGGGCAGCCGCACTGTCATCACCGCAGCGGCTTGAGACATGACAGGGCCAGACGTTCTGGCCCTCTTTCAGCGGCCGCGCTGGTGGGCCCGCCGCCACTCCCAGGGCGGCATTCGCTCACTTTCCGGCAATGCCCACAAGCCAACCATTCCCTCTCGTGCCTCGGTCTCAAGGGCAAGCAAGCCTCGGTCATGGCTGTACTGGCGATACACCCATGAGCGGGCATCGATGGAACGACCTGCCCCTCGCCTTTTGACGCCCCGGCCGTCAACTCACAGTGCGCGATGGCGGTCGGTATCCAGCATCGTGCATAGCACCACCCTTGCGTGCGTCATTTCGCACCCACTTTTGGCACGCATAAAAAAGGCCGCCCACATGGGGCGGCCTGGTGTTTACGAAGCTGCTCTTTCTAACTGCAGGCGGTATACCTCCCGAAGGGTCTTCGCGACTTCAGCAGCTTGCAGATTCAGCGGATCGCAATTCGCTTCGATGCAGTCTGCAAAGTACGCAAAGCTATAGCGCCCCCAGGTTGCCAAATTGGTTTGAAATTTATTCACTCAGATTTGATATGGATCCAATAGAGCACACGAATGTGTGAATTGCCTTTGCGGACAAAGACCGGCTTGGTTGACGCTCCCCCCGCTCCGACTCAGAGATATCTGGAGCATCCGGGTAAGTCTCCAGATCGCGGAGAAATCTAGCGATCTGGCGTTGTTTAACTGGGCCATTGACAGCAAGCTGCGAGCCTGCGACTTAACCAAGGTCCGTGTACGGGATCTATCCCATGGAAAGCATGGCCGTCACGAGCGATCGTGAATCAGCAGAAGACTCAGATCCAGTGCAATTTGAGATCACCGAGCAAACCCATATGGCATCAGGCTCACCTCCGTAGCGAGGAGTGTCTGTTTCCGAGTCGGCTACACGGCTCAGATCATCTCTCCACCAGGCAATACGCTCGAATAGTGAAAGCCTGGGCGACAGCCCTTGGCCTTGATCCAGCGTTTCCGGTCGCTTGATGGCACAGTGATAATTTCTGTGCTAATTCCCTTTGGGGAAAAATGGAGCATGGATATGGCTATTTACGAGGAAGTGCTGGCATGGGCGGACAGGCTACCACCGTGGCGACAGGACGCTTTGCGAAGACTTTGTGTTCAAGGGGCTTGGAGCGAGGCGGATCTTGGTGAGATTCTCGATCTAGCCAAGCAGCATCACGGGATAAACAGCACAATTGAGCCTGTGCCGGTGCCGATCAGATTCGCCTCAGACCATTTCCCTGCCGAGGCGAATCGGGACAGGACGGTCGTTCTCACATCGCTACATACGCTTATTGACGTTGGGAAAATTCCGAGCGACCAAGCTCTGACGTTTCAGTCACATGGACTCACGATCGTATACGGTGGCAATGGCGCAGGTAAGTCCGGCTATGCGCGAGTACTTAAGCAAGCATGCCGGGCGAGGAGCCCAGGTACCGTCTACGCCAATGCCTACGACCCGAACTATCAGCAGCTTACACCGAGCGCCACTATCGACTTCGAATTGGATCATGCCCCTGAGCAGGCGATCTGGAGCGGTCAGCGCGGTCATGTCCCTCGGACCGAGCTCAGGGGAATCTCCGTCTTCGATAGCGACTGCGCCCGTCATTACCTCCAGTCGAGAGAAGCTGCCACCTTTCAGCCGTCCGCCTTGGCCTACCTCCAACAATTGGCAAATGGTCTAAATCAGGAACTCCGCCCAAGGCTTCAGGCAGAAATCGCGGGGCTCACCACAGACATTACACAGTTCAATGTCATTCCCGCCGATACCGTAGCCGGCCAGGCAGTACATCCGATTGGTCCGGCCACTGATCTGACGCACGCGCGTGCTCTGGCCACGCTCACTGCGGTTGAGCAAGCAGAACTCGCGCGTCTGCCGCAGGAGATTAGCGAGGCAGATCCCACCGCCAGGGCGACGAATCTCGACAACGCAGCAATCAGGGTCGATGAGCTGGCGAACAGCATCACTATGGCTGCCAACATAGTGTCTGATGATACGATTGGTGCCACGCAGTCGGCTCATCGAAGCCTTGTGGAGGCCGAGGCGGCTGAATGCGCTGCATCTGCGCTATTGCAGTCGGAAGATGCCACGCAGCTGCTTCCCGGAACTGGACAAGGTCCATGGGCATTATTGTTCAACTCTGCACGCGAGTACTCGACCAGCACTGCATATCCCGGACAAGCTTTTCCGGTCACCGACGAAGGTGGACTATGCGTGCTTTGCCAGCAGGAGCTGACTCCTGAAGCGAAAGATCGCTTACAGCGGTTTGATCGCTATATCCGAGACAGGGCGGCCGATGCAGCGCAAGTTGCGCGTAACGCTTGGCAGCAGATCGTACGTGACGTCAATCAGACGAGCGTTACCTTTGCCATTTCCCCGGTCATGCTTGAGAACTTGGGCGCGCGAGTCGCAACGCTACCGGACGAAATCCGGACTTTCCAGGAAGATTTGGCCGCTCGACTTCAGTGGCTCAGAGCGGCCGTTGCTGATGGCGAATGGTTGGATCGACCAACTTATCGTGGTGCAACCCCGACAGCTTCACTCCTTCAGGTCGCGGATGACCTTCGCGCTGAGGCAGTCCGACTGCGCGCGAACCTTGATGCAGCGGCCTTGACGGCGAAGAGGCTTCGCCTGAGGGAGCTGGAAGCGCGGCGGCTACTTTCCGAACATATCGAAGGCATCGCCCGGGTGACAGAAAATCTCGCTCTCAGAGCAAAGCTTCAGAATTGCCTTGAGGACATCGGCGGCACCCGCTCTATCAGCGTGCTTGCAGGTCAGTTAGCCAAGCGGTACGTCAGCGAGGCGTTGGCCGGAAGGATAAACGACGAACTTAACAGACTGGATCTTTACCACATTCGGGCCGGAGTCAGCTCAACCGGTGATGCGGGATCGGTGCGCCTTGGAATTCAACTCCACGAATGCCAGCTTGATCCGCATCTTGTACTCAGCGAGGCAGAGCAGCGCATGTGCGCGCTTGCCTACTTCTTCGCAGAACTCCACCAGTCAGGGTCCACTTCCGGAATCGTATTCGACGATCCGGTTTCAAGCCTTGACCACAGCCATCGGACCGCCGTCGCACGACGGATTGTTGAGGAGTCTGTCAGCCGACAAGTCATAGTATTTACCCACGACGCGGTGTTTTTCGGAGAGCTGCTTACCCTTTGCCAAGATGCGCAATTGGTCCCTGAGGTCAGGTCCATCAGTTACCGAGCCGAAGGGCCGGGTTATATCGATGCCGGTTTGCCCTACGACATGCGTAGACACCGTGAGCGCATTACATACCACCGTGCTGACCACCAACGAATCGTAGCCAACTTCTCTAATCCACCAGGGGATGATGAGCGACTTGCGATGCGCAATGCTTACGATGACCTTCGTGTCACGATTGAGGTAGGGATCGAGGACACAATACTCAATGAAACGGTAGTGCGGTTCCGCGACGGTATCTCAGTCGGTCGGCTTAATGGTGTGATGAGCGTGCAGGAAGCTGATTACCGCGAAGTGCAGCGCTTGCATGACAAGTGCTGCCGCAACGTGCGCGCGCATTCACATGCGGCGGGCCAGCAGCGGGCCGTTACGCAACCGGACGAGCTCTTGCGTGATATCGAGGCCGTCAATACCCTGTTCCAAGATATCCGCCGACGCAGAGGTTGAACCGCCTCCATAGCCCCCAGCGACAATACATGCACACGGGAAGTTGCAGCGATAAGCAAATTTGGACCAGAAGCGGCCGACTTGAGTGGCTGCTTCTGGCCGATTGCTGCCCCGCACGAAGGGCTGCTTTGGGTCGGAGGCGCTCATCCTCGACCGACCGCTTTCGACCCATAGCTGGCCTTCGCGACGGGCAGAAATCGGCCAGAAGCGGCCCTTGGCAAACGGCCAGAAGCGGAGCTACCAGCCAAAGGCAGCCCTAGATGAGCTGCCTCTCACTAGTAACACCCTTAGAACTAGGAGGTATATACCCACACGGAAAAGAGTTCTGCCATACCCCCTGACTGTGGCGAGACCTATGCCCTTGTGGCGCCGGTAACTAGCGCCTGTCGCTTACTAAAAAACATCATGCGTAATCCTCGGTGGTTAGGGGCAAAGGGAAAAATAGTGGCAACGCCGTCAGGTGGTCTGCGCTACCGCATCTCTCTGAGTCCCTTTGACGTGGTGTTGAAGGCCCCCTGCAAAACGCAGCGTCACCTCCCGCCGGGTGAAGCGCCATTCCCCATCACTCCGCTCAAACTGATCGAGGTACTTCCCGGTGCAGATAGGCTGTAACGGGAACTCATCGACCTGCTGATGAACGGTGTAGTAGCTTGCCGAACTCGCCCTTTCACCGGACGGGTCCACGTCAATGAGCTGGTTGGTAATCGAGTGCCACGTACGCGGAGTGCCATCCCCATGGACCTGAAGACCAGCGGTGAAAAACGCCATCAGCCCTTCGACAGTCGATGCCTCGTTGCCCAGCACATGGATAACGGCATGTTTGAGAACCTCTGCTACGCCCTCGAAGTCACCGTTGTCGAGACGATGGATATAGATGGCATGCAGGCGATGGATCGCGCTCTCGGCATCCAGGCGTGCCACGAGATCCCGTTGGTTGGTGCTGTCAGTCATACCAGTTGCTCCAAGGATAATGTCGGAAAAATAGGATTCAATTCTCGGAAGCCCTCCTCGGCGAATAGCTCGACGCGTTGATATGGCTGGTCGCATCGCCGGCTAAGAACGACGCCCGTTAAACATCCAGTGTGGCCCTGACGCTTAAGTCGTCAGCTGGCAAACAGCCTCCAGATTCACTCCGTCAGGGCCCAGTACATAGGCTGCGTAATAATTAGGGTGGTAACGAGGCCTGATCCCCGGCGCTCCGTTGTCCTTTCCGCCAGCGGCAATAGCAGCCGCATGGAACGCGTCGACCGCCTCATGACTCTGCGCGATCAGCGCAATATGGGCCCCCTGGCTGGGAACGGGAGCGTCGTGCAGCCAGAGGAACGGCTTATCTGCGGAACCGAACCCCAGTCGTCGAGGCTTCGATCGAGGTGGATCGGCCTCAATGCTCATCATCAATGTGATGCCCAGCGGCTTGAGCGCCTGTTCGTAGAAATCACGTGCATGCAAAATGTCCGAAACACCGATGCCCATATGATCGATTGCCGACCCAGCAAACTCACTCATCAGGTAACTCCTTAAGGCGCCGATTGTTCGGCAGGTTCGTAGGGCTTCGTCGTCAGCAGCGGGTGGCGTGGCCGACCGCACGGATAGGTCTTAACAGCCAGCACGACAGGCCGGCCAATAGCGAAAACAGCGCTGCTATGCCGAAGGCCATAGGCAATCCGGATACGAAATTTTCTGGCACCGAAGTGGCAGCGTAAATCGATGTGATCACTGCGATACCCAGCGCGCCACCGATCTGCTGGTCCATCTGCAAGAGCCCCGAGGCACTGCCGGATTGTTCGGCAGGTACGTCCTGCATGATCAGTACCGTGCCTGGGGTAAATACCAGGGCAATGCCAAGGCTATGAACGAACATCGGCGCCAGGACTGCGGACATGTAGCTGCCCTGGCCGTCCATCAGCACGAAGCCGATGAAGCTGCAGGACACCAGCGCGCAGCCGGCTACAAGTAGTCTTTCGGCGCCAAAGCGTTCGATCAGGCCCGCCATGAAGTGAGTCACCGCGAACACCGTGCAGGACACGGGAAGATAGGCCAGGCCCGCATAAAGCGGGCTAAAGCCGAGCACCTTCTGAAAATACTGCACGACCAGAAACAGCATCGAAAAATGCATTCCAACGATCACCGCCATGGTCACCAGAGCAACGACACGCGTTCTGTTGCGCAAAAGGTCGAGGTCCAATAGCGGTTGTCTTACACGGCCCTCGATGACGCGGAACGTCGCCAAAAGCACGATGGCAATTACGAACGACGGTAGAGTTGCCGCATCGGTCCAGCCATGCTCGGCAGCGCTTATGAAGCCGAACACCAGGGCGATGGAACCCAGGGTGGCGGTCAGCGCGCCAGAAATATCGAAGGTCGACGGCGTTCGGGGGGTCTCCACTACCAAGCGGCCGATCATCAGCAACACCAGTGCACCGATCGGCACATTGATAAGCAGTGACCAGCGCCAGGATATGTATTCAGTGAGTGCGCCACCTAGAATCAGGCCGGCCGAAGCCCCTATTGACGACACGGTGATGAACAGCGCCATGCCGCGGTTGCGCTCTTGCTCGTTGCGAGCCAGGTTGGTCACCAGTGCCAGAACACTGGGCGCGGCCACGGCGGCCCCTACCCCCTGAAGTACCCGTGCGACAATCAGCATGAGCGGACTCTGCGCCAACCCGCCCACCAGTGAAGCCAGCACGAAGACTGCCAGCCCTAGTTGGAAAGCCCTCACACGTCCGAACGCATCGCCCAGCCGCCCACCAAGTAGCAGCAGTCCGCCAAAAGCTAAAGCGAACGCGTTGGGCACCCAGGAAAGCGTCGCAGAGGAGAATCCCAGGTCCATCTGGATCTGCGGCAAGGCGACCATCACGATAAGAAAATCCATCTGCAGCATGAGCTGCGCGGCGAGGATAACGACCAGCGCCAGCACGTGTTGATCGACGGGAAGAAGCGCACGCACCTCAGGCGCAGACGGCGAAGCGGTCATGATTATTCCTTGGCATTCAGAAGGACCGGCGTGGGGCGGTAGCTCAGCGTTGTTCAGACTTGGGAAGCCCCACCGTCAGCGAACAGCTCGGCGCCGTTGACATAGCTCGACGCATCGCTCGCCAGGAATAGCGCGGCCTGGCCGATCTCGTGCGCCTGGCCGATCCGGCCGAGCGTGCTCTTCTCATTGAATACATCGATCACCTGCTGCGCGTTTTCGCCAAGTACGTCGCGCAGTGACGGGGTGTCCACCGGACCGGGGCTGAGCAGGTTAATGCGTACGCCTGAGCCTTTAATGTCGAGAATCCAGCTCCTCACCATCGCCCGTAATGCGGCCTTGGTGGCTCCGTAGACGCTCATACCAGGCCCAGGATTGATCGAGGAAGTCGAGCCGACGATGACGATGCTGCTGCCCTCGCCCATCAACGGCAGCGCCCCTTGAACTGTAAACGTGGTGCCTTTGACGTTGGTTGCGAACACCCGATCGAAACCCGCTTCAGTGATTGCCCCCAGAGGCTCGACTTCACCCATCCCGGCATTGGCGATCAACACATCGATACGGCCATGGACTGCGCTTATGTGCGTGTACAGATCGGCAAGTTCTGCAGGGCTCGAGATGTCGGTCCGCACGGCAGAAACATTTCCACCGAGGCGGCTAACGGCTTCGTCGAGCTGCGGCTGGCGGCGCCCGGTGATGATCAGGTCGGCACCCTGACTGACGAACACTTCGGCGATCGCGAAGCCTAGGCCCGAAGAACCGCCAGTGATCAGCACAACCTTGTTTTTGAACTGCATGACAAATACCTTAACGAGTGAATATGTAGCAAACACTACATAAGCCCAGGGCCGCTCGCAAGCTATTTAGTAATCACTAAAATCACCTTTCAGGGAATTGCGATTGAACATGGATGTAGCGATCGCTACAGTAGTCGTATTGAGATGAGAGATACCCATGAACGAAAAACCCAGGCAGCGCCGCCCCGCTTTCGATCGAGAGCAAGGGATAGCCATCGCACAAGCATTGTTTCATCAGCGTGGATTCGACGCTGTCAGCCTGGCCGACCTGACCGAGGCGATGAACATCAAGCCGCCCAGCTTTTACGCCGCCTATGGCAGCAAGGCCGAGCTGTTCGAACGTGCGATGCATCGCTACGCCGGTGAAAACGCGCTCCCGATGGACAAATTGCTGGCACCGGATCGCCCACCTGCCGAAGCGCTGACTGCGCTGTTGGTTGCCGCTGCGAAGCAGTACGGACGCGACAGCGCTTTGCGCGGCTGCCTGATCACCGAAGGCATGCGCGCGGACGATCCGATCGCCCGCAACATGGCTGAGAAGCTGGGCGACACCGGGATCCAGACGATCCGCCGTTACCTTGATGAGGTCCGGCCAGACGCTGCTCAGGCGCTGGCTGACTATCTGCTAGTCACCCTGCGCGGGCTGTCGGCAGCAGCATGCAGTGGCATGCCCTGCGAACGCCTGGTGGAGGTGGCGCAAACTGCTGGCAAGCTGATCTCCCGTGAGTTCGAAGCAAGTGACAGAGCTGCGAATTGCTGAGTAAATCAGCATTGCCGTACCAGAGGGTCAGCGATCAGTGATGGTCGTTCCGACGATGCTCTCGGCGAATCCAACGCCCAGTAGCGTTGCCGGCGTCTCGAAGCCCGGCCGCCGCTCGCCACTCAATACCCGGCGCGCAGCCTCCACCGCAGCGATCGGTGTGTAGGTGTAGCCGTTGACAGTCTCGATCACTGAACGGGCGACTGTGCCGTCAGCGCCGGTGACCTCAGCCACTGCTCGGGCGCGGTGGGCTTCACGTTGTTGCGTGTTGGGCCCATCAGGAAGCTGAGAGAGATCGCCTTCGGGAAAGGGCTCGCCTGAGAAATGCACGAACATGGAAATGTTTGGAATACCGGTGGAGTGCCAGCCGGTAACCAAGTCTCCGAAAGACAGCGGCGCACAGACTTCCGGGCCATCGCCAAAATCGAAATGTCGTGGTTGCGCATCGGGCGTTGCCACGAGCTGCCCGTCAATCCGGGCCAGCAGCCCTGCTCCAACAATCTCGCTAACGCTCAGCGCCGATCCACGTGACATGGAACCCGCGACCTGAAGTGCAATGCTAAGTGACTGCGGATCCTGCACTCGGCGAGCGACATGCACCGCCAAGCAGTCTGTCGGCACCACGTCCCAGCCGACGCCAGGCAGCAGCATGATCCCTGACTCGGCCGCCTCAGCGCCCAATCGCTCAGCCAACCGGTACACATTGATCTCGGCCGTGATATCCAGATAGTCGACGCCAGCCTTGATACAGGCTCGCATCAAGGCATCGGCGGTCTGCGCAAAGGGCCCAGCAAAGTTCACCAGCACGCCGACGCCTTCAAGGGAATCTGCTGTCGGCGCATCAGGCGTGAATACGCGATAAGGAACGTCCAGCTCTGCGGCGAATGTACGTACTTTGTCGTGGCGGCGCCCGGCAATGACAATGTCCAGCCCTTGTGCCTTGGCATACTCCGCCGCCATGCGCCCCACGTAACCGGTTGCGCCATAGATCATTAATTTGTTCATTGGACGTGCTGCCAATTCTTGTAGACGAATTCCAGGCTATAGCCGTCAGGGTCCAGGACATTAGCGGCGTAGTAGTTCGGGTCGTAGTGAAGACGTGCCCCCGGTGCGCCGTTGTCGACCGCGCCATGAGCCAACGCGGCTGCGTAGGCGGCGTCAACTTCGGCTTTGCTATTTGCCACAAAACCAATGTGTACAGCTCGCCCTTCAACTACACCCTGGCGCAGCCAGAAAAACATCCGGCCGTTGGCGCCGAAGCCTTTCAAGTCCGGGTGCCCGGGTGGGCCGTCCTTGCCGTCGTAGTCCAGGCGCGCGGTGATACCCAGCGGCACCAAGGCCGCCTCGTAGAAATGGATGGAGCGCTCAATGTCGCTTACCGACAGAAAAATGTGATCCAGCATGCTGAAAGCTCCTCGTTCAGATGACGTAGCCGCCCGCGACTTCAATGCTCTGGGCGTTAATCCACGCGCCCTCTTCCGACATCAGCATGACGATGATCCGGGCCACATCATCGGGCTCACCGACTCTGCCCAGCGCCGTTTGCGCAGCCAGCATCGCCTCGAACTCATCATTGAGTCCACCGCCCAACTCGGTTCGAATCGCCCCAGGGGAAACAGCGTTGGCACGGATACGTCGATCGCCGAATTCCTTGGCCATATAGCGCGTAAGTACTTCCAGCCCACCCTTGAACGCCGCGTAAGGTGCCACTCCTGCGGTGGCCACCCGCGTGGTGGCGCTGGTCAGGTTGACGATGCTGGCGTTTTCTTCCAGTAGTGGCAGCAAGGCCTGCGTCAGGAAGAACGGACCTTTTAGATGAACATTGAACAGACCATCGAACTGCGCCTCGCTGACCGATGCCAGCGGGTTGAACAGGCCGTAACCGGCGTTATTCACCATGCCTGCGAGCGTGCTCGTACCCCACGTTTCATGGAGTGCAGCAAGGACGGCTTCACGGAACGCGTCGAAGCTTCGGACATCCGCGACGTCGAGCTTGAGCGCAACGGCCTTGCCGCCCGCTTGTTCAATGCGTCGCACTACCTCATCCGCGGCGTCCGGATGCTGGTTGTATGTAAGGATGACACCCATGCCGCGCCGGGCGGCGTGTTCTGCTGCACTGGCACCAATTCCTCGACTGCCTCCGGTAATGACGATAACGCCCATGACGTGCTCCTTGGCTGATTGAATGAGCCTCCACGTTAAGGGACCTCGTCATCGCGGGCGCAGCCGTTCCTACTCGAAACCTGCCTGTTTCTGCTTTTTGCTTGCGCTGCGCCTGTTCCGCCATTCAGCATGACCGCATGAATGATCAGCTAACCGAACTCCGCACCCTCGCCGCCAGGGCCGAAAACCGCCGCACGGAGACGGGCATTCCGCGCGTTGCCATGGTCCAGGGCAAAATCCCTGAGCATATGCTGGCGGCGGTCTATGACCCAATGATCAACCTGATCCTGCAGGGCAGCAAAACCATGACCGTGGGCGACTCCACGCTGCGGTATGACCCGGCGACCTATTTCGTCATGTCCATTCAGCTGCCCGCGGTGGGCACGGTGCACCCTGCTGCATCAGGCGAACCCTACCTGGCCATCAGCCTGACGCTTGAGCCCACCGTGTTGTCCACGCTGCTGGCTGACCTGCCTAAACCTGCTGATCGCCATGAGGGCGAACCTGGGTTTTCGGTGGCCGCCGTCACGCCCGAGCTGATGGATGCCTGGGTGCGCATGTTGCGATTGATGGGTAACCCGGACGCCATCGCCGCCCTGGCGCCTGCATACGAGCGCGAGATTCTGTTTCGCGTGCTGCAAGGCCCCCATGGCTGGATGCTGCGGGAGATCGCAGCACCGGATACCGCCATGGCCCGAGTAAATCTGGCCATTCAATGGATCCGTCGGGATTTTGCCGAGCCGATCAGAGTAGAAAGCCTGGCGCACAAAGCGGCGATGAGCGTCTCGGCCTTTCACCGCCACTTCAAGGCGGTCACCACCCTGAGCCCGTTGCAATATCAAAAGCGCGTGCGTTTGCTCCAGGCGCGGATGCTCATGGTGGCCAGTGGCAAGAGCGTCACAGCGGCAGCTTTCGAGGTGGGCTATGAAAGCGCGACGCAATTCAGCCGGGATTACGCGCGGGTATTTGGCCTTCCTCCTGCCAGGGATGCAGGAAGAATTCTCAGGGAAACGAAGGCGTCCAAAAACTAACGTGTGGAAGGAGACGCAAAAATTCCTTGGGGCTTTTGCCTAAACGAACAGTGAAAGGCAGAAATCGGCCAGAAGCGGTCATTCATATCGGTCCAGAACAGGCGTTCGATTCTTTCACACCAGACAGGGCACTCGCCAAGAAGACTGGTGGTGCCGGTTAGGGTTTTAAACATGGTTGCGTCCTACGAAACAGGATGGGGCAAACAAGGCAGTCAGTTGGAGAAAAGCGCTGACCACCTGTCACCGAACAGGGCGATGGCCAGTCCTGCGAGCATCACCATCGACCCGGCCAACTTGATGAGAGACACCGGCCTTTCCGATGCCCCCATCAATCCGAAATGATCGATAACCAGTGAGGAGATAATCTGACCTGCGATAGCGAGGCCCAGCAGGGCTGACAGGCCGATTTTTGGCGCAAGCACCACATAACTAAGCAAGGCACCGCCACCCAGCAGACCGCCCAGCAGGCTCCACCAGGGCTGGGCAGGTACAGCCGCCAGTGAGGCCACTATCCCGCCACGCATCAATGAAAAGACGCCCAGGCACACCGCTCCGGCAGTAAATGAGAACAGCGCCGCCGCTACGGAATCTCCACCCACACCTTTAGCGAGTTGACCATTCAGCGTGGTCTGCAGGGTAATGCCAAGCCCCGCGGCGATGGCCAGCAGGTAGTAAGCTGCGTTCATTTCGCGCCTCCTTACTTGGCTGACTCAAGCGGCATGAATGTCTCGGCAAAAATATCCGGCTGGTAGCCTGCGGCAGCAAACAGATGCTCACGGGATTCGTCGATTGCTGCACGCAGCCTTTCGCTGTCCACGCCCAGCACCTTGCCGCCGCGCTTGACGATGCGCCCGCCAATCATGACCGTGTCGACATTGCTGCGTTCGGCCGCGTGTACCACGGTGCCGAATGCGTTACCCGACGGGTAAAGGTTTATGTCCTGCGCATTGATAAGGATCAGGTCGGCCTGTTTGCCGGGGGTCAGGGTGCCGACTTTGTCCTGCAATCCTGCACAGGTGGCGCCGTCAAGAGTGGCGGCTTTGAGCAGGCCATGAGCCGGCAGGGTCACAGGATGATGCTCTGCGCCGCAGCAGCGCTGCTGGTGCATGCCCATGACGCGTTGCAGGTAGAACGCCACCCGCATCTCCATGAACATGTCACCGCTGTAGGAGGTTTCGTTATCCACACTCAGCCCCGGGCTGATGCCGTGACGCTGGGCCGACTGCATGGCGAACATTCCATCTTCAATGCCGTAGTGGGCATCTGAACGCGGGCATACGTTGACCCGCACGCCAGCCTCGCGAATGATTTTCCAGCCGGCGTCCGGCAGTGCGGTGCAGTGGTTGAAGATGTTGTCGGAGCGCAGCAGGCCCTCGCGATGCAATCCTTCCAGCTCAGCGGCCATGTCCCCACCAAAAAACTCGGTGATGATCGGCAGCCCCAGGCGCCGGGCTTCAGCCCAGAGTTCAGGTTCCAGCTGCGCCATCACCGCCAGCGAGAGCAGAGGGTTGTCACCGTTCTTGACGTATTTTTCCTGCAGACGCTCCAGGTTGCCGGGCCAGTGGGCTTTGTCCCACTCACCAGCAACCGGCGCCCCCGAGGCGTGTACGGCGCGTATACCTGCATCGAGCAGCGCCTCGACCGCGGCATCGGAGTGCGCACCGGTGCGGCTGTTATGGGAGTTGTCCACCAGGGTCGTGATACCGGCATCGATGCAGCCCAATGCACTCAGCAGGTTGCCGATATACATGTCAGCTGGACGATAGTATTTGGCGAACGAGAAGTGGGTGGCGTTGCAGTAGTCCTCCAGGGTTGCGGCGTTCGGATTGATTCGCCGTAGTTGCCCTTCCCAGGAGTGACGGTGCGTATCGACCATGCCCGGCATGGCGATCATCCCGGATGCCTCGATCACCACAGCGTCGCCAGCTGCGAGATTTTCACCGATGGCCGTGATGGTGCTGCCTTCGATAAGGATATCGCCGCGCAACAGATTGCCGATGTCGCCGTCCATGCTCAGTATGGTAGCGCCGCAGATAAGTGTGCGGGCGGCCGGAGCGGCCGGGGCCTGCACGATGCTGCGGCTGTATTCAGTCATTTCAGTACACCTCTTCAAATTTCGTTGGAAGAACTGTACGCAAGGCGATACTGCGGGAAAAAGAGAGTTAAATCGTTTTTATTATTCAATAATGGCGAATAATAATGCCTTCTTGATCACTGATTTGGGACTTCTAACCGTCATGGACCGTATTCAAGCGATGCAGGTTTTCGTTCGTGTGGCTGAAGCAAGAAGCTTTATCCAGGCGGCGCAGACGCTCTCTCTGCCGGCCTCGACAGTGACCAGCAGCGTTAAAAATCTTGAGAAGTACCTGAAGGTGCGCCTGCTGAACAGAACAACGCGACGGGTTAGCCTGACACCTGAGGGCGCACAGTATCTGGCGCAATGCCGAGAAATATTGCAGCTGATCGAACACACGGAGGCAAGTGTGGCGGATTCCGTAACACGGCCGCAGGGGCGCTTGCGGGTCGATATGCCGGGCGGCATTGCACACTTCATCGTCATGCCAAACCTGCAAGACTTTTACCGGCGCTACCCGGATATCTACCTGATGATAGGCGTCAATGACCGGCAGGTTGATCTGATTCAGGAAGGTGTCGATTGCGTCATTCGTACAGGCGAGCTCGATGACTCAACGCTCGTTGCGCGCCCACTCGGCCGGTTTCGCTGGGTGACCTGTGCTTCTGTCGCCTATCTCGAAGAAAACGGTACTCCGCAAACTCCGCAAGATTTGTCTCACCACCGCGCCATCCATTACTTCTCGAGCCGCGCAAGGCAAGCAGGTGAAATGCTCTTTGCCCGTGGTACTGAAAAGCTCTCAGTTCCGGTCAACGGCACTGCGGCCGTCAACGAGACTGGGCTCTACATCAAAATGTGCCTTGAAGGTTTTGGACTTGTGCAGCTCGCTGAGAACGTGGTCAGCGAGCATCTGCGAGAAGGGCGGCTGGTCGAGGTGCTTGCTGACTGGCAGCCGGCCTCGGTTCCTGTGCACCTGCTATACCCTCATCAGCGCTTTCTGTCGCCAGCCGTGAGTGCATTCGCTGACTGGATTGCCGGGCTTGTTCGCGACGATGATTCAGCAGGTTCAAGTTGAACGTTGCGCCCGGCCAGCATGCCAGTGAATGCGCCGGCTACAGAGATTGCGGCTGTGATCAGCAGCGGTGATGTCCAGCCACCGGTCCAGTCGTGCAGTTGGCCCAGCAGCAAGGGACCTGCGGCTGCCATCAGGTAGCCGACGCACTGCGCCATTCCTGAAAGTGCCGCCGTGTCACCGGCATTTTTTGTGCGCAAGCCGATGAAGGTCAGGCCGAGCATCATACTGGCACCAGAGCCGAAGCCCAGGAACGCGGCCCACAACATGGCGTAGTCTGGCGCGTAAATGAGCCCGATCAGGGATGAGGCGGTTAACAGGCTGACGGTAGCGGCTGCCAGTTTCTGGTCTTTGAGACGGCGAAGCGTGGCTGCCAAAATCAGGCCGGGAATGGCCGTGGTCAGTTGCAACGTGCCGTGTACCGTACCTGCTTGCTCCGGGGATATGCCATGGTCCATCAGAATGGTCGGCAGCCAGCCTACGGCGACATAAAAGGGCATCGCGTTCAGCCCCATGAACAGTGTGACCTGCCATGCCAGCGGCGAACGCCAGACGGCCACGGTTGGCGCTTGTTTCGGGCCGGACAGACTCACGTGTTCGTGTTTTTTCAACTGTGGCAGCCACAAAACCAGCGCCAACAGAGGGGCAGCGACCAACAAACTCAGGGAAATCGGCCATCCCCATGATTGGGTCAGTGGAATTATCACGGCTGAACCGACAGCGCCCGCTGCGCCCATCGTGATGGAATAAGCGCCGGTCATGGACGCCATTTTCGTTGAGAAATCCCGTTTGATCAGGCCGGGCAGCAGCACGTTGCCCAGTGCGATACCGGTGCCTATCAATACCGTGCCAGCGTACAACGCCAATGCGCTGCCTGCGGAGCGCAGCAGGATGCCCGCTGAAATGACCAACAGTGCGCCGAAAAGCGTGCGCTCAATGCCGAACCTTCGGGCGACCGATGCGCTGAGCGGGGAGAAGGCTGCAAAGGCAAGTAATGGCAGTGAAGTAAGCAGGCCTAGAGCTGAGGCGCTCAAGCCAAAATCATTCTGGATCAGCGGCAAAACGGGCGCGATGCTGGTAAAGGGAACGCGCAGGTTCACGGCGATAAGCAGAATGCCTGCGACGAGCGCGATGGCATGCCACTTGTTTTTTGTATCTGACATATTCTTTATCTGTCCTCTTAAAAGAAGACAACTGTAGAGAACTTCAGAACCGTCTAATATAGATATCAAGACACCTGATATCTAAATTATGCCAAGCTCAAAAAATGTCGTTTCCTCGCCGGAAGATTTCGATTCAGACCTTTTCGCCCAGGAAGCGATTGCCCTCAAGGTTGCGCCTGACCGCAATGATTCGGGTGCCCGTCCGCATGATCATCGCAAAGGCCAGCTCATCCTGTCTTTGCATGGCGCAGTGAGCTGTGAGGTGCAAAATGCACTCTGGCTTGTCCCTCCCCAGCACGCCGTATGGATCCCGGGCGGCACGCCGCACAGTTGCCGAGTGACAGAAAACGCCCGGACCTGCTTTCTGTTCGTTGAGCCCGGTGCGGCAGCCATGCCTGAAGAATGCTGCACGGTTGCCATTACGCCCCTTGTTCGGGAGATGGTCCTGCATCTCGCTGAACAGGAACCTGCTTACCATTCCGAGGGAAAGACGGCTCGGCTGGTTGCAGTGCTGCTTGAGCAGCTTTCCGATGCCCCGCTGAAAGAGCTGCATTTGCCGATATCAGACCACCCCAAGATCAAACAAATCGCGGATACGCTCTTCTCAGATCCAGGCGACCGAACCACGTTGCGCGAGTGGGCCACTCGGCTTGCAACCAGTGAACGAACGCTGGCCAGGCTTGTAGAAAGCACGACCGGACTGAGCTTCGGACGCTGGCGTCAACAATTGCATTTGATGATCGCACTGAGTCATTTGGCGGAGGGGGTATCCGTGCAACGTGTGGCGGGCATCCTGGGATATGACTCTGTTAATGCATTCATCACGATGTTCAAGAAAGCACTGGGTAAACCGCCTACTCAGTATTTTTCCTCTCTGCGCTAGTGCTCTGCTGGCTGATACAAAGCGCCGAGGCTGTAGAACGATCTGTCTGCTATTGGCCGGTTGCTGCCCTGAATGAAGGGCGGCTTCGGGTCGACTGCGGCCTCTCGCTAAAGGCAACTAATGGCCGTTTGCTGCCCTCAACCACCGGCAGCTTTGGGTCGTAAGCAGCCATCCATGACCGGATACTTACGCCCCATAGCAGGCGCTAGCGTAGGCCGCTACCCGTTCCGTTGAAACTGGCAGCCACCGTAATGGCTACCAGTTCTGCGCATGGGCCTCTGGCCCGGCCAACGATGGAAAGAGTGGCAGTACTTCTTCCGCCAACTCCTGGATCACCTCTTGCACAGGGCGCTGTGCCATCTGAATGCCAAGAGCCGCGTGATTGACCCCGGCCTCGCGCCACTCATGAAGCAGTTCGATCAACCCGTTGCGGCCTGTGCGCAATACATAACCACCCTGTAGCGGTGTTCGCGGGAAGTCTGGGTTTTCATCGAGATCAATCCATTCATTGGTGACATGCGGTCGGAAGCCTCCCCCAGGAATGGCCGCTCGCCAGCCCCGGATTTTTTCGGCCAGACGCCGAGGGCCGAGGACGTTGTGGGTGGTGTCCGGGTATGTGATCCAGCCGTCGGCTTGCTCGCCGAGCCACTGTATGGATTGGCGTGATGAGCCGGTCACCAGCAAAGGGATGCGCCCAGTGACGGGCTTGGGTAGTAGGCGCGCCCGATCAAGCCGCCCCAGCGGCGTGGTGATTGGCATGGAGCTATCTGCCAGCAACTGACGGACATAGTGCACGCTTTGCACGAAACGTTCCCCGCGTTCTTCATGGGCCAGGCCATAAGCGGGAAACTCTACAGGGCGGTCACCTGAGGCAATGCCCATCACCAGACGGCCACCTGACAGGCAGTCCACCGTGGCCGCAGCTTTGGCCAGATCTATGGGATGGCGCAGAGCGAAGATCGCACTTCCGGTTGCCAGTGCGATGGTGCGGGTATGGGCTGTCAGGTAGGCCAGGTAGGTGAAAGGGTCGAAAACCTGGCCCGCATCGCCGAAAGCCGGGTCGTACAAGGGCACATCACGTACCCATACGGCGGCGAAACCCAAGTGGTCGATTTCGCTGACCAGTTGCGCCTGCCCATTGAGCACACCCATGTCACCGTCATAGAAGCGAAGTGGCAGGAAAATGCCCAGGGTCAACTGACCATGGGCAAACATGCGGCGGTAACCCGGATGCAGAGCGAAGGCATCGGCGCTGGCGCCTTTGATGGTGTTGAGTTTCATCGACAGTCCTTAGTCAGGGGCCAGTGGCCGGGGCGGGAAGACGAATGCCTCGCTGTACCGCCGGGCGCTGCTCGACTTGCCGGTACCAGCGACAGAGGTTCCCATAGGCGTTGAAGTCGAAACCCACGATTGCGGCAATGTGTAGCCAGGCGAAGCTGGCGATGTCTGCAATCGAATAGGCTTCGCCGGCCAGCCATTCACGCGTGGCAAGCTGCTGATCGAGAAGGGCGAAGGCTTCTTCAGTAAGGGTGCGATAGCGCTTTTGCGCAACAGGGTCAGGTATGGCCTCGAAGCATTCGAAGTGCACACGCTGTCCCAGCATAGGGCCCATGCTCGCGCTGTGGTACATCAGCCAAGTAATCGCCTCCCAGCGCGGCTGGGTGGCCTGTTTGAGCAGTTGGCCGCTGCGTTGCGCCAGATACAACAGAATTGCTGCCGACTCGAACAGCACGATCCCCGCTGCGTGGTCGATCAGGACCGGAATGCGCCCTGCTGGGTTGAGAGCCAGGAAGTCAGCCTGCCGATGCTCGCCCAAGTCGATGTCCACGTGGACGAGGCGATAAGGCAGCTCCATCTCCTCAAGCGCAATGGTGATCTTGAAACCGTTAGGGGAGCTATCGGTATAAAGTACAAGTGCGGGTTCCTGCATGTAGTTCACCTTAGTAAAACTGATCCGTGTTAGGTTTGCTCATGGCCATGCTAGTTGTTGGTCTATGGGCCTACTAACGATCATTCCTATGAGTAAAATCAGTTTTTCTAAGGTTGGATTCTAATGGGTGCAGTTTTGCCTCTGCTCGCGTTGCGCGCCTTCACTGAAACCACGCGACTGGGTAGCCTGAAGGCCGCCGCCGAGCGCATGGGCGTGACGCCGGGTGCTATCAGCCAGCAAATTCGCCTGCTGGAAGACCGTCTCGGGGTCACCCTCCTGACCCGAAGCCGTTATGGCGTGCAGCTCACCGAGGCAGGTGAAAGTCTTTATCCAGGGCTATCACGCGGATTTGGCCAGATCGAAAGCGCTCTGCTCGATCTAGAAGTGCTGAGCCGTGCCAACGTTCTTAACATCAGCACCCAACCTTCCTTCGCCTCCAGCTGGCTGGTACCACGCTTGGCTGATTTCAACGCACTACACCCAGAGATCAATGTATGCGTGCAGTCCACAGCCGAACTTGCCGACCTGCAACGTGACTCGGTTGACATTGCTCTTCGCCATGGCTTGGGTGATTACCCTGGCGTGGAGTCGATACCGCTTTTTGCACCCGTATTGCTTCCGGTAGCCAGCCCTGGCTTGCTTGCAACTGGCCCAGCGCTGCATGAACCGCAGGACTGCCTGCATTACCCTCTGTTGCAGGACGCCGATCGCGCCGATTGGACGCTGTGGTTGCAGGCCCACGGCGTCGAGCCCGACCACCGCAGTCGCCGAGGCCCCAGTTTTGATGAAGATCTACTGTTGTTGCGCGCGGCAGTCAGCGGCCAGGGCATTGCGCTTGTACAGTTACAGCATGCCGAAGAAGACCTGCGTCTTGGCAAGCTGGTGGTGGCTGTGGATCGACCATGGCCTTCGCGCTTTGCTTACTACCTGGTTGCCCACAAGGAAAAGCTGGGGCAGCCGAATGTACGGGCGTTCGTCGACTGGATGCAGGGGCAGATTGAGTCGGGGGAGCTGCCAGGTTAGCACCCCTCAGCGTCTGACCCCAAACCATTGAAGAAAGGCAACCTGGCGGATAGATCTGATTGACCGCTATGGGTCGATTGCCGCCCTTCACGGTCATGGATATCGTCACGCCGAGCTCTTCGCTATATTAGGTCTGATAAGCCACAGGTTGTCCGAACCTATTGCAGCGTTGAGCGAGATGAATTTGACAGAGCCGGTACAGATGCCCTCCTCCCAGCCGCTGGTGCTAACAGAGTTGGCCGACAGCACCCGCGCCGCGGCTGAGGCATTCATCGCGGCAGGCACTGCGGCTAATACCGTGCGTAGCTACCAGAGCGCCCTCACCTACTGGTCCGCGTGGTTGCGGTTGCGTTATCGCCGCTCGCTCGGCGACGGCGCGTTGCCACCCGAGGTCGCCCTGCAATTCATCGTCGACCATTTGGCCAGGCCCGATACTTCTGGTAACTGGACACACCTGCTACCGCCGGCCGTCGATGCCGCGTTGGTGGAAGCCAAGGTCAAGGGCAAGCCGGGGCCACTGTCGTTTAGCACAGTTAGCCATCGCTTGGCAGTTTTGGCTAAATGGCATCGCCTGCGAAACTGGGATAGCCCAAGTGAGGCTCCTGCGGTGAAGACGCTTCTTCGCGAGGCACGTAAGGCCCAGGCGCGCCAAGGCGTATCCGTGCGGAAGAAAACCGCTGTGGTGTTGGAGCCGCTGCAGGCCATGCTCGCCACCTGCACTGACGGCGTGCGTGGCACGCGCGATCGCGCCCTGCTGTTGCTGGCTTGGAGCGGCGGTGGCCGACGCCGCTCGGAAATCGTGGGTTTGCAGATCGGAGACCTGCGCCGTCTGGACGCCGACACCTGGCTATATGCGCTTGGGACTACCAAAACCGACAGTAGTGGCGTGCGTCGGGAAAAACCCCTGCAGGGGCCGGCGGCACAGGCACTTAACGCCTGGCTCGCTGTAGCACCGGCCTGCGAGGGCCCGTTGTTTCGCCGCTTGTACAAAGGGGGGCGGGTCGCGTCTGCTGGTCTGTCCGGTGACCAGGTCGCGCGCATTGTCAAACGCCGTGCGGCACTGGCCGGCCTCGACGGCGACTGGGCAGCGCACAGCCTACGCTCGGGCTTCGTCACCGAGGCAGGACGCCAGGGGGTGCCTCTCGGCGAGGTAATGGCGATGACTGAGCACCGTAGCGTCAGTACCGTAATGGGCTATTTCCAGGCGGGGTCCTTACTGGGCAGTCGTGCCAGCCAACTCCTTACGATGGAATCGTCCAACGAGAACGCGCCAAATGACCTTCAGCCTACAGCGAATCCCTCCTAGCGCGCAGGGAGGCGCCCGCCAGATGCGTGAACAAGTAGGGTGTGCAGCCCACACCACGCCACCAACCGCTTTCAACTTCGCCTCCTGAGTATCAAGGTGCAGCTCGGCGAAGCCAGCCCGGAGCGATCGCCCGACGTAAGTAGCAGTGGATGAAGCGGCATCTCAAATCAGCAATAATGGCCTACCGCCACCAAGGAACGCGCGAACCATGGCCCGAAAATCCTCCACTGTTGTACCTCCACAGCCGAAGTTAAAACTGACGTCGCAAGAGATCGACCGTGGTATCGCCCGGTTATCCGAAAGAATTGCAGAGCTTCACGCCTTTGACCTCGGTACCGTCCGGAATGGCAATACACCCGAGCTAAAGGCCTTGGAGGTTGCCATCAAGGACAGTCTGACCCGCTGTTTCGGCGAGGACACCAGTAGCTACCGCACCTATGCGGCCGCCACCGACCTCACTTATTACCCGATGGTTTTCACCACCGGGCAGACGGTCGACTATCACGGACCAATTCAACGCAGGGTGCTGAACTCCATCGCGCTGCTTGAACAGGCACAGAAAAGCTTGAAGGAGGATTTGGCTGATCTCCCAGCTGCGAAGGATACGCAGAGCGCCTCGGGCCGTGAGAATAAGCTTGTCCATTCAGATCGAGTATTTGTTGTCCACGGCCATGACGAGGGAGCTCGTGAGTCGGTGGCTCGATTCCTTGAAAAGCTTGGATTCGAGCCCGTCATTCTCCATGAACAGGCCAATCGTGGTCGGACCGTCATCGAGAAGATTGAAGCACACCGAGACGTAGGATTTGCGGTGGTGCTGCTCACGCCTGACGACCAAGGCTGCGTAAAGGGCGGAGAATTAGAGCCGCGCGCCAGACAGAACGTCCTGTTGGAACTTGGTTATTTCCTGGGCTACCTGGGGCGTGACAGGGTCTGTGCACTCAAGCGTGACCAAGTGGAAATACCCAGCGACTTCGCAGGCGTAGTCTGGACTTCCATGAGCGACGAGGGTTGGAAGCAAGCCTTGAGCCGGGAACTACAGGACGCCGGCTACGAAATTGATTGGAATAAAGTAATGCGCTGCTAGGCAGGAGGCTGAAGCCCTGACCTCAAGCGGGCTGACAAAGGTGGCGGTGGGGTGTAATCTAGGGTGATTGGCTCCGAGACTTTGTTGGCAAAACGCCTCCCCTTGGAGACGCCTGAAAGCCCGCCCTAAAAGCGGGCTTTTTCGTATCCGCCAGCATTTCCAGCGATCGTGCGCTCACAAGCTCAGTCTTCGGCCCAGGCGCGCTCTGCCCCCCGGTCACCCTCAACCAGCTCTGCCGTTCTTTAAGGCTTTCAGCGATTTTGGCCTCCAGGGCTTCTAGGCTTTGTACGAAAAGTCGCCGAGCGGCGATCAGGCAAGGCGAAAACAGGCGAGGAAGCGGAGTTTACTGGTTGTAAATGAGCATTCCGAGCCTGTTTTCAACGCAGCCTGATCGTCGCGCAGGCACTTTTCGTACAAAGCCTAGCGACACACCGCGCCGCCGCACGATTTTTTCCGAGAACGCCGAGATTTCTTTTAATAACCGCCCGGCCTCCCCCGAGATGAATTCCAGCTTTTTGTCCAGAGCAAGGTAGGTGGGACGTCATTTTGCTATCTGCGTTGGAGCTAAGGGCGAGCCAGTTGCGGTCCTCAAGTAACGTGGCAAAGCGTCAGGCGGCAGACGACGCTCAAAATGCTGATCGATCCGCCGGCGATCACGCGTATCGGCATCGTCACACCCGGTGTCCATACGTTGGCAATGGTCAACGGGTGTCAACCCTCAGGGCCACGTGTAAGATGTACCCTGAGCGACAGCACAAAATGCTGGTGGAATGCCAATGGAGTACATTCAATGGTTCCGATTCGTGAAAGTGGCACACGCAGGGCAACGGAATACTTGATCCATGCCAATATTGGTGAACTGAGCCCCGTGCTGATTTATCACCACATTAACGCCGGTTTCACATTGTTGGACGTTCAACAGATGTTGTTGGAGATTACACCACGCTCGTGCGGCCCAACATTGCGCCGAATATTAGGCAAGCCTACTTCTGCCAAGCTCCGCGCAGGACGTCTCCCAGTACGTCTGAATTCCCAGCAGAGCGCTGTGGCCTATATGTATGCCAAGATTTTTGAGTTATCCCTTAATATTTTTGGTACGCGCGAACTCGCTGAACAATGGATGAGATTACCGTGCCGCTTCTTAGGCGGCGATGTGCCACTTGATGTGATACATAATCCCTATGCATACCGCTTGATCGAAACGTATCTACAGCGCGTAAAGTTCGGGGTTTACCAATAGCATTTGGCACACAAACATCCTATTCGTGTACTGCCCGAGCAAATATTCTAATGAGATATTCCGAGTGACCTAACTGTGTAATGCCGCTACAAGTTGCATTATGCGTAGCATTTAAATGAGTAGTTCTGCTACACCTGCAAAACACCACAAGAATTCAAAAAATCACCTGCATTAACACCAACATGAGAGCAAGCTTTGATCAAGAAATAAATACCATAGTGAACCGCACTTGCACTTGTGACTAGCTAGAGTAACTGACAAGCGCTGCATCTCCATAACGTGACGAAGCTTTATTAAGCTTTCTAGCATTGACTTAAAAAAGACGCTTGGGCATAATATTTTGGGTCGCAGGCTTCGGAGCTCAAAGTAATGAAAAGCAAAATAACCGAAATGGATGTCGCACGAGCAATCCAGCGTTTAAAGACCAAAGGAATGAAACCAACCCTCAATTCCATTAGAGCCGAACTGGGAAATCAAGGATCCAAGACAACCATCTTACGGATGGTGCGAACTCTTAGCGAGCAAAATAAATCTACTAATCTTTCAAATATCCTACCTGCAGGCACTGATGGCTCATTAGCAACTGCCAGCCTTTCATTAGAAGAGCCTTCTGCAATCGTTGAAAGTCTAGAATCACTGGGAGAGGCCCGAGTGATAGTCAACAAACTGTGCTTAACTATACAGCATTTAAAAACCGAACTGGCCATATGTCAATCCAATAACGAAGCTTTACGCACATCTCAAAAGCAAGCGTTAGAGGCACTGCGCGCATCCATTAAACTGTAATGGTGCGCGGGCAACACCTGTACACCTTTCTCTGTATACGTTTTAGCTGTTTCTCCCCATCGACATTCTCAGCGCTTCCTTTATCCGCTCTAGTCCTTAAATACTTTGCCAGATTTATGCGTTCTAGCCAGTTCATTTCTCTAATGACGCAACGCCACGTTAGCCATACATCTGAATAATCTCTTCCCCCTGGACTGTAATACCCCTCATAAACAGCCTCCCAGAATTTGATTACCCCACGTATTTCATAGCACGCGGAATCAAAAAAAACACCCCCTACTGTCTCTACAGCGCCGAAGACCACACTGGAGAACTCCTCATGCAGGATAGTCCACTTTTGCTCAATAAGTAGTTGAGCAACCACATCTAAAAAATCCTGATAAGCTTGCCCTCCTCGCAAGTCAATCGCGTTACAAGTGCTCGCAATAAATATCGCTAGCCTATCGAAACTTTTATATTTTTGCAGTTCCTTGAGCGAGTAATAACTACTCGACGGAGATACCGCTCCGTAGCAATTGAGCACATCAATTCGTGTTGAGTAGTCGCAGTCTTCCTTTAGAAGTTTCCACAGTGGATGGTGATACACATCAGATGCTTGAGGGCATGCTAGCAGTATCTGGTTGAATGTGCTGTGTTGAGGCTGATGCCCTCTCAAAAACAATCTCCATGGTTTTGGATCCAGAGATCCTGATTCCATACCGTGGATTTGCTCAAACCACCTAGCCATTGCGTAGCCAGTGCGAGCAATCCTCGCCTCGTCTGCAATGGTCATGGCCATCGCCATCACTCTCAGGTAATCAACGGGCTGCTTACGTGGTCGCGCCACATCGTACTCCTAAATCGGGGCCCTACCGTTCGCACCGATTCTCAATGCGCGGGATGCAGAATCTTGTATGGTATTGATTCCTATCGTTTTGTTTGTTCATAAATTAAGTTTTTTTGCCTCGTGACTGCTCAATTCCTGCCCCCCTAGAATGGTACACATCGGCTTCAGTGTACCGCTGTTCGTGATCCAATGCGGATCTGCGGAACTTGCCAGGTGGAGAGATAAGAGAATTGAGCAATGGATCAGATTCTGGAAATTGGTGAGTACGTAATCGTAAACGGCGTGATTGCTGTTATTTGTGAACTCATCGGCTCTGAAAATCTAAAGGTGAGAGAGCACGAGTCAGGTTTGTTATATACAGTGAATGTAGGTGATATCAGAGTGATTCCGAAATCATCTAAACAACCTGAGAACTTCCGACTAGACCCGACAGATCCTGCTACAGCACAGTCCTTAGTGCAAGCTGCTGAGCGTGCAGAAGTGATCATGAAGTATAGGAGAGGCGAATTAAACGTTAAACAAAGCGGCGAGTTGCTCGGCATAAAGAAAAGCCAATTTTACAAACTCAACAAAAACTACAGCGAAGACTTTGGTCCATCTAGCATAGTACGCCAAACCGCTGGACCGAAAATTGGCTCTACCCGAATCAGCAAGCATATATCCAACATCGTGGACGAATGCTTTGATAAACACTACAACGGGCCAGCAGCAAGTTATTCAGCAGTTTGGAGACAGGTTCAGGCGCAGTGCTTCAAGGAAGGGCTGCAATGCCCGAGTCTTGGAACCGTTACCCGATTAATCAAGATGCACGATCAAAAAGAAAGAGAGCTCAAAAAAAATGGACAAGATGCAGCACGCCAAAAATATGAGCCAAGGCCTGGAGTCGTTGAAGCAAGTGCCCCACTAAGTATCGCTCAAACGGATCATACAATGGTGGATCTGCTTTTGCGTGCTGAGCACGACAGAAGCATAATTGTCGGCCGCCCGTGGGTAACGCTAATCATTGACATATATAGCCGTGTTATTCTCGGCTACTACATCTCAATGTTTCCTCCGTCCCTAATTTCGGTACAGCAAAGTTTAGGGATGGCCGCGCTCCCGAAAAAGATGGGATACTTTGTTAGCGACCTGGATTATGTCGAGTATCCTTATTACGGGCTCCCCCAAATAGTACTCATGGACAACGCCAAAGAATTCAGATGTCTGACATTGCGTGCAGCCATGAGCAAGTACAACGTAAAACCAGAGTACAGGAAGCCGTACAAAAAGCATATGGGAGGACACATCGAACGCTTGATCGGTACGTTCATGACTACTGCAGTACATTTCCTCCCTGGTACAACATATTCTAATCCTCAACATCGCGGGGATTATAATAGCGAAAAACTATCGTCGCTGACCTTCAGCGAGTTTGTCACGTGGTTCGCTGGCCAGGTAATGATCTATCATGGAACGGTGCACTCAGTGCTAAAGAAATCACCTAAAGACGCCTGGAATGGGTATTTCAACTCTAAAGGAGCAACTCCACAGCTGATTACTAACCCTCAGCAGTTTTTCATCGACTTTATGCCGGAGCTACAGAGGCCGGTGCATAATAGCGGCATCCATGTTAATGGCAATAGATACCACTCGCAGGGTATCAACCAAGTTCAAGGTCGGGGAAAAATCACTATCAAGTTCGACCCCTACAATCTAGAACAGATTTGGGCTAAAGTCGGCGATAACTATGTCCAAGTACCCAAAATAACCGGCGAGCATGATTTCATAAACTATGAAAGCTATAGGTGCAACCGTAAATTTAACAAGTCTGCTCCGCCTGGCACAATCACTGATCCGGATGCTCTTCGCCAGGTCTTGAAAAATAATGATCTGGTTAAAACTAGCCGAAAACGTACTCGGGCTGCCAGCGCGATGAACAATGCAGATGAAGCTAGGCGTCAGCACAACCGCGCAATAAAATCCGGTTTGCCTAGATCTCATTTTCCTGACTCGATCGAAAATCCGCAAGACTCTGCTCAGCGCAACGTAAACTTCTCATTGCCGCCAACGCTTTACGACTTGACAGACTGATCAACTCGATCAGAGCAGAATACAAGTGTGGCTTCTAACTTTAGATTGTCTTTGTTGTTAGCGACCCATCGCGTGCTTATAAATTCAATCAACAGGGAATTCGATATGACTGAAACATTCGCAAATCAAGCTAGCAACAATTATTCAGATGCACATGTAAGGGAGTCGCGCAGGCCTTTGCTGCTACTTGAACCTGAGCAGCGAATGGCGATCTGTTTAGAAGATGTATTTCTCGACTACCCAATCGCAGACTCGATTCTTAAATCAATAGACTATATGCTTCAGTCAAAAAACAAAGTGCAAGCACCCTGCATGCTGATATGGGGTGAAGGCGGATATGGCAAAACCAGCCTGATCAGGAAAATCAAGGAAAGGAACGTTGAGCAAACCAATAAACTTGTTTTCATGAGTATGCGGCAGACGCCAGAAAATTACAACTTTCGCGAGCTCCTGCTTGAGGCGTTCGGGATCCCCCTAACCAAAAAATTTAGTGGCTTTAATGCCTCGAAGGAGTTCGCACGCACAGTCGCTCATAACAATATCAAAGGCATCGTTATTGACGAAATTCATGACGCGCTCACGCTGACCCCTTTTCAGCAACGCGCAAATTTATCGCTACTTAAAAATCTTTCTGGAGAGCAATTCAATCTGAGCGTGATTGCGTCTGGTACAGAAAAAGCCAGTGAAGCACTCCGACTCGACGCCCAACTGGAAAGACGTTACCTACAGTGGCCTCTAGCAAAATGGGAGCTCGACGAAAATTTCCGGTCCTTCCTTCTTGCTTATGAACGCACTTTACCGCTAAAAAATCAATCACGGATATGGGATGAGGTAATCGCGCGAATGATACTAAAAACATCCTCAGGAATTATGGACAATGTTGCTAAAATTATTCAGGTTGCGGCTGCGGAAGCAATACGTACTGGAGAAGAACAAATTAGCGCAGAAATCATAGAACATGTGCACCGGCTTGCTCCACACTATGGAGTCTCGCTAATGAAATCCCACTGAGCTCGGGGAAGCTTATGAATGAATCAAGCTTGCTGACGCAGTCCATCCATGACGACGTGCAGTTTTTAACCCCGCAGGTAACGCAGTGCATAGACGAAATCCAGTTGCATCATAAGTCTCAGAGTGAGCGCCGCCAACGCATGCCTGTTTTAGTGTGCGGCAATTCTGGAAGCGGAATTTCGACGGTAATGTCTCGAATAGCTCACCAATTCGAATTAACGAGCACAGGTGTTGTAGTATTGCAACGTCAAGATCTTGCCTTCTACTCACCGTATCAAATGCTGCTCCACCATTATGGCTTCAGACCGGTCGACAGTGCGCGACTCGGCTCATCATACGATTTGCCTCATTACATCACCAAGCTTTTGGCTATGGCTGAACCTGAGGTTATTATTTTAGATGATTTTCTTAATGGAGTTATTGAAAAAAAAGATATATCCAAGCATTTAGCTCAGTGGACTAATGTGGCAAATGCAATACCGAAAACATCGATAATTTTCGGAAATCCAGGTCGCCTTAAACCTACATGGTTATCTGGTGTCCCGAACTACAAATCAATCTATATAGATGAGTGGTCACTAGGCCCCTCATTCGACCTTTACCTGAGTCAACTTTCCGATCTAGCACTGACGAAATATGGTCTGAAAATGGAACTGCAAGAATTCCAGAGCCAGCTCTATCAACATTCCCATGGCAACACTGGAAACTTGATCCGCCACTTGCGGCAGCTCGTTATAAATCTAATGCTAAATCATCAGTCAGATATGACAATAATTTTTGCCACAAAAAAACTAAAGGAATTGATTGAAGACAATGCCAGGATCTTCTATGAAATCGCTATGTGACGATGAATCTTTTTCTTCATTGGTAATGAGAGATGTCTTTAAGGCCCCGGAGGTTCACACCTTCGACGATGAAATCAAAGATTTCACACTCGAAGGCGACCCCGATTTCGATCACACTTACACTCAATCAGGCTCTGCGGCTGTTTACGACAGGGTTAAGCCTCATGACTGCTGGATAATTCCTCACACCGTTTCCGATTTTGTTTGCATGCAGTGCTTGGCGTCATCGTTGAAGGAATATCACGCTTTGAGGTTTATGAAAGCCTGGCGTCAAGTCGCTCAGCCCTTTTGTAAATCACATAATAAATTGCTGGATTCTTTCCCAGCCAGAAACAGTGACTTAATGAACTTCCTAGTACAGAAGCCCAGCTCGCTGCGCACTACCCTCCCAGAAAGTGTACTTCAGATGATTGCTTGCGCCGCTATCAAAATATATGAAGACTTGATTGAAACAATGCATTTCGAATGTCCTGCTGCCGCCCAGAAGCGATTCAGTGCTTTCAGGTTCCTACTTGAGTTATTCCTTCATGCACAGTCCGACTCCGGAGGCATCGCGTCTTTTTATATGAGTGCCCCGAGGCCCCGTAATAGCCAATGGCAGCCTTTCAGTTGGCAGTCCAGCTTTCAAACCGGCGCGGTGATTAGCAACGCGCTGGAGCGCGGGTGTGCAATTATTATGTTTCACGCCATCACATCAGACGCTTCGCAAATATCAATCGCTCCTATTGCCGCCCAAATTACCGGCTTCGGCTACCACTATCCTATTAGACCCGAATCAATCGGTAGCTTGAGTAGATTGGTAATGAGCGAGGTTAATCCAGCCGTCACAGCAAGATTGTACAGTTATTCCGAAATACTGAACTGTGCTGCTTACCAAAGTTTTCTTCGAGGGTTTCATCATGGCAAATGTTAGGCTTACACATATTAGAATCAACTGTTTAGACCTAGGCTTCCCGGTCTACGATCAATTCAAAATGGCCACGTTTACCCCGCAAATAATAATCTGCAGCGATGTGTGCCTAGGAATAATAATTGCTGCCGGCATCACACGACGCGAAATCATGTACAACTTGGCATACAAAATAAAACTTTGTCTGCGCAGCTACTTCTCGATAATCCGCAATCCCTCAATATCAGCTAACTCGTTACCTTTCCACTGGTTTTCATACTATGGGACCACAGCAGCCCCAACCAACAATACACAACAAAAACCAATTCCATCGATTGAGGACTTGGACTTGAGCGAATCTTTACAGCGATTACCTCTTTACTATCTACGCTTACTGCTGGACCGCAACTTAAAACCCATTCATTTAGAAAGGTTTGTATTAAGCATTCTTAGCCAGCACAACAAAAAAGTCAGTTACCGACATCCCAATACTAGACGCAAGTGGTGAAGAACGAGGCGTCAATAACCGTTAATGAGTGGAATTTCTCCCGATTTAATGAAAAATCTTCCATTCATTAACAGTTAATCGGTGGAAAGGCTCTTAAAATCAATAGCTTGAGAATTTCCACTTTTTCTCTAATGGTCACACGTTGTCCAATCCCACATACCTCCGGTCAAATCCCCACAAACCCCCGTTTCCCAGAAATTCAAAAGCTTGGGCTCCATTCATAATCCTATCTGCGCATGGCCCTTCACTAACCTCCGATTGATCCCATCCGATCCTCAACCCACTCGACCATGACACCCACCATGGCGATGCTGCAGCTTTCTGCTACAGGTTAAAGGAGCCATTACTCATTCTAGCCCCCTGGTTCTGTCATGACTCGGCCGGATTTTCCCTCCCTACGTTTACTGGAGGCCAAATCAGCTTCAATCTTTTCCTACGAATCTAGCTGTGGCTGATCGGCTAGCCCAGATAGACCCGGCAGCCCATCCCTTCATCAACATCTGGTACGTCGACAGGTATGTGAATTGGATTGCTCACAATTGGGCACAGAAAATCCTCACCGCCAGTACCACAGCTGCATTATGGGTCTGGAGAAAATGCTCAATTGGAGCTTTGCTCATGACCTGTCACTCGTTGACTGGCGCCGCAACGATTTTGAGAACTACGCAGAGTTTGTGCTCAACCCGCCAAAAGCTTGGACTGTGTACGGCAAACAGGCTCGCTTCGTGCAGGAACCCGGCGTCGCATTTGAGGGCTGGTCTATAAACCCAATCTGGCGCCCGTTCCTTGATTCCAGATCAATTGGTGATGACGGCGAAATCGAGAAAAATGTCTGGAAGCGAGAGATTCGCTGCGCGACGCAGTTTCTGGATTTTTACCTCAAGGATACTTCAGCCTCACGTGAAAACGTTGCCGCACAGCCCCTTGCTGATCTTGCTTTCAAGCAACCCGAAGTCACTCCCAAATTTCTTGGGCGTGCATGAATTCCGAATAATTGAGATGTACCTGATCATGGGTAGGTACTCGGGCCGCCGGCTCTGGAGCGTCATGGGAAACGCCAGGTCGCCCAGCCATCTCGATCAGTTCAATCGTAGGTCGGACGGACGCTCGGTTGAGCTTCGCTCAGCCAAGGATGGCTGGCTGCCGCTGTCACCTCATTTCGATGAAGTCTTTGGTCGTTACCTGCGTTACCTGAATATTGATCCGCTCCACCCTCTCCCATCGATTCCAACTTTCCCCAAAATTGGTTTGTATCCACGCTACAGCTCCAGCATCGCCCGCCTGCTGGCACAAGAACAGCCCCATGCTTCACGTCTGCACTCCCCTCGCCCATGCTGCTCTTACGAGCAGCTAGAGAAGCCATGTGCGAGGGTCAGGTTACCGCCATGCGGTCAGCATCAAGCCCTATCTGGCGCTCTACGGTGGTCGCTAAGCTGCTACCTTCGGCGCTCAGGCTAGAGCCATCCGTTCTCAGATGCCATTGACGAGGGCCTGGTGGTTGCGATGATGACGTCGTCCTCAGTGGTCACCGTTGCCAAGTACCCTTCATACTTCATCGCGTTGACCAACCTCCGATTTGACTCGGTGTTTCTCACCTTGATCTTCTTGACCTTCGCGCTCACGGTTTTGAAGTCCTCATCGTCGAGCAACCCTAGAGCTGCAGCAATGTCCGGCCACTTCATCCCGAGAAGACATTGTGTCAGCATTTCAGAGCGCTGCTCCGGGGTGAGGCTCGCGTTGCGAACCAGATGTCGCAGCACAGGCATCAGCGAATCAGCAAACCTTTCGCCAGCTTGATTGGCCAGCATCGATACACGGCCGAGCTCTGGAACCGCTTCCGGTTTGCTTTCAATCGTCTCCAGGCTAAGCCCTGACCACATCTGAATTTTCTGTGTGAGTGACAGCGCTTTGCTTCTGCTGAGCGTGAGCATCGTGTCAAGCTGGAGCGAGCTCATATCAATCTCTGCTTTTGCTAGATCCCACCGTTCAACCAGGTACTTGCCTTCGAAGTGTGGGCAAGTATTCAGTACGATCTCCCTGACTTCCGAGCTGTATGGCAAAAATGATGAGGCTACCAGCATGCCCCAGCGACCCTCAGGTAGCGTTGTTTTTATCATTGCTAGGTCTTGAAGCACGACGCCATCGAGCAATACCTGGAGCACGTCATTACTGATACCGGTGGAGCCCAGAAGATACTGTTGCAGCGACCAGTCTGCGCTCGTTGACTGCCACAGCGTGCCTTTGAGAGGCGAAGCATTCCGAGCGATGAAGCCGGTGAATACGGCTGTGGGTTCCGATCCGATTTCTTCGTCCGAGACGTTGCCGTCTGGCCCAACGACTTTCTCAAAAAAATCCACACTGCGTCAGCTTTGGCCACCAGGCGATCACTCTCAAGTGCCTTTGCCCAAAGATATCTCGGGGCGTCAGTGAGTGTGTGTAGGTCACAGGTCGTGTGATCGAAGAGTCTATTTGTCAGATCGTGATCTGCGTCCACTTCTGCTAGTAAGCTGGTCAAGGAGTCGCTTGATTCATCCAGGACAGCGGACTGATCTAGCAATGCGCTACCGAGCTCATCGGCGTGAGAGAGCAGATAATTACCGAGCCCATTGATGCCCAAAGCCTGCAGCCTACGCAAGGACACGATGCCCACATCTGCAGGTTCGGATTTGGCGTCTTTAGAATCCTGCCCAGCTTCTGACTTCGCGCATATCAGCGATAGCATAGGCAGGTTGATCTTGATGCAGCCCCAGTCGATCAGCCTTTCGAGGTCTGCGAGACTCATCGTATGGCCCAGTGAGGCAAACTGGACTGGGTACGCCCTGAGCCACGCCCATGCTCCCACATTGCTCTCTAGTCCTGGCATCAGCCGTGAAGCATCTTCCAGCCCATCGATTGTAGGCACCAGATCCGTCGAGGAATCACCGGCCAGGGTCTTGAAGTCGGATTCCGGCAGGTTGTCGACGATTGCTTTGACGAAGGACTGACGGGCCTCGCTTCCTTCAAAAACGCCACCAGCGTCCCCCGTTTCCCTAGCGTTGAAAAGGCTATTAAACAGTTTGGGTTCGAGGCGGTACACGGCGCGAATAAATCCAGCCGCGTCTGTTCGACTCAAAAGCTCGCGCACTGCGATGGCCATTCGTTCGGTGTGCTCGTTCAGACCGCTCCTCAGTATATGGCCTAGCTGTGTGTCTGCTGAGCCAGCCGCGAGCGAGGTTGGTCGGGCGCTGAGACAGGCGATCAAATCGACGATGATCCCCCTACCCTCGTCGAGCTCGTCGCTCTTGAGCTTCTCCAGCACGGTACTCGGGCTGTCGACAGGCGTGGATACTTTAGGCAGCACGCCACGTCTCAATGAAAGGATCAGATCTTTGTCACCAGGCGTCAGCGATCCCTGATAGAAATAACCTAGGTAGTCGGTGTAGTCGGCATCGAGAAAGCCATGCTGCATTAGATAGCTCACGACATCCAAGCCTGGAAGATTGCTCCTTACGACCTCTCCATACCCTTTCTTGACGGCGGTCGTGAACGACATCCTGATGACCTGATCCGATTGTCTCTGCACCGCTGCGATTTCGTCCGCGATGGTGCTAAGTCGCCGCCCAAGCAAAGCATGGCGCCGCTCATAGGATGTGGCGGTGAGCAGCTCAGTCATTGAGATGTTCCGAGAGGCGTAACTAGTCGCCCGCCCATATTGCTCCACGGCATCCGTTGTGAGGGTCGTGGCATTAGTCTTCAGTAAGTCGAATACTTCGTCGGTTACGAATTCCTGCGGCGTGTACCGGGTACCACCGCCTCGCACATGAGTCGCGAGGCTGGAATCGGTCAATCGAAGAAGCGTGAACCAAACGTAGGCCCTCAGCTCAGTGACATTGTTGGCCAGCTCGGCGACTCGCTCATCCCGCTCAAGCCGCAAGTCATCAAGTCGCTTGGCATTGGCGCTGTTCTGCTGGATTTTCCAGGTATCGAGGCCCTTGATAACGCCATAGATCGCCCCCCTCCGTTTGACCAGGTCGGCATACGCGCCGGGATGGAGATTTCGGATGGCGACAATCGCAAACAGCTTGTCTGGCTCCAGGCGTAGGCCGCTGGCAAGGATATTTGAAAACATATCGAATTCATTGACGATATTTTTCACCAGCCGGAGGTCATCGATGTAGTAGCAGACCGTCTCCACCAGTCGACGGTCGAGGTGTTCGCCCAAGGGTTTCGATTTGAAGGTTCGAAGGTTCAGAAGCTCCATCATCTTTTCCTGGGAGTTTTCCGAGTTGATGACGGGGATCACAGGGACGATGAGGTCAAAAAATTTGGTTTTCTCGCCGACGACGAACATCTCATCGCGCAGCGCGTAGACGAAATAGACAGGTCGTTTCACCTGAGGTGATTGCTTGATGATGAAATTGATTTCCCGCAATCGGGTGAACACGTCATGAATGCCGAATCGGTCGAGATCCTCAATGATCACCACGTCAATGCTGCTTCGCTCAAAGCAGTAAATGATCTCATCGATATTTTTGTGCAGGACGGAACCATGGTGAGTGGTCTCCAGTTTGCCGCCTTTGAGCGTCAACCCATCGATACTAAACAGCGAACCCAGCCTCAGACACGTGTGTAGCAGGTGTATGCATCCTAACGCGGCGATCCCGACGGCTAGAGGGCTCGGGATCAACAGCAGCCATTCCATGAGCCAAGTCGGCTCGATCCTTGGCAGCTTTTCCGCCACAGGAACGTAAAGTCTCAGCGCTGCCAAAATGAGGGCGCCATAGCAGAGCGTTTTCCACCAGATCTTCAGGCCGGAAGCCTGATCGATTCTCTTAAGGCGGGTCTTGGGAAGCGTCTTTGCTGGGACGGCGTACAGGAGCTGCTGGACGATCGTCTCCTCGATCCTAGCAACGAGATCGGATTCAGCCTTGTTTGCCTCGGATTTAGATTCCTGCCCTGCTTTGGTGGAGGGTTCGGAGGGCCGCGAAGAATCCGAGGCCACGTCGGTATCGCTAACAAGATCAGACGCCCCGGAGATTTCGTTATCCTTGCCGAAGGTAGCCAACGAAACAAACGCGTAGACAAACTCCGGGTGGCGGTGGACGAAGGTGCGAAGCACGCTGCTCTTCCCTGCCCCGTACTCCCCCGTAATAGCGATGTTCCTGACTTGATCGTTCCTCAGACCGTTTAATAACTCACGCTCATACCGCTGTATCTTCTCAGGCTCAATGAGCACAGGGGTTAGCGGCTGGAACAGATTTTCATGAGTAGGCGTGGCCAAGAACGCATAAGCGGCCTTGTAAGCAGCGACGACCGCGCAAGGGTATCGTTGTAGGGCGGCCAGCTTGCGGCGAGTCTCGTTGTTCCAGACGAGATAGGCATGTACTGCCCGGTGATAGATGGCGCGCAAGCGAATGAACATCCGTGTCTCCAAGCAGGCTGGTGGCTACCAGGCATTCATCTGCCGAAGACTGAATGATCGATCTTGGGTCTAGCGGGAAGGTGAACTTCCGGTGAGCCTGATATGAGGATTGGGATGATAGCTCACGGCCATCTTCGCCTGCGAACCCTTTGTTCACCAGGCGCTAGCTTACCTCTGCACGATCCGCTGCATGAACAGGCCGGGAGAGGATTAATCAGGCTGAGAAGAACGCTATTTGGGCCGGCCTAGCCGGTGCTGCCGGATCGAGAATCTTGGGAGCTTGGACTTTATGTGCATACGGAGTATCGGTCAGCCGCTAGCCGCCAACAAAAATTACCATCACCATGCGCGGGGCCGCGCATACCCTCGCCTGCAAAATATGTGAGTTCATCTTGGAGGCTTACGACTGATGTCTGAATCGCCCCGGACTTTATAGACACATTCTTTGCTTCGTGGCCGCCCCCGGAAGTCCACAAGCGAAGCAATGCCGCGCCCGCAACGCACCTGCAGCGAAGCAAAAAAAGATCGTGGCCATTTGCTATATCGCCGAGTGCCTACTACTTTTCCAAGCGCCACCGTCGCGTCACCAGGAAGGTGGCCACCTCCCCCCCAGTCCATGCAGCAAGGAGCTCTCAGAATGGGTATCAGTGCCAAAGTAAATGCTGAGTTTTTGATCGACAACAAGACCTACAAAGCTTCGCTCAACATCCCCAACTCCGCACCGACTGCCGATAAGCCGTTCATCTTCACTGTCACCTCCAAAGGCGAAGCCGCAGACGCGGTACTGCAGACACTTCTCGAAGTCGCTGTCGGCGCCACCGACCAGGTATACGTTGCAGTTGCACCACCCATGGACCTGATCTCCGACGCCATTGGTGGTGACGCCAAGGTCGTCCAGGCGCTCAACGTTGAAGTCTCCGAAGGCAAATACAAAGACGGGAAATTCGAAGTCAAGGCCTGACTCCTCCACGGTGGGGCATGTCACTATGCCCCACCGCATTGATGTACCTGCCTGCGGGAGGGCCCCTCGCCCATGGATATCCGCGTTACGGCGCACTTTGCCTGGTCGGAGATTTTTGGTCGCAAGATCGCCGCCCGAAGCAAGTGCCAGCTGGACCTGTCACGCCAGTACAGCCTGATCTATGCAGACCTGGGAACAGAGGATGCACAGGGGTGGAATGTTCTCGCTGAACTCAACAAAGCCTTCGATATCAAGCTTCCGGCCGAATATCTGAGGGTGATGGATGCCGGGTTCTTCACATTCAGTCATTTCGGCAACGGGGCGGTCCCCCCGAACACCTCTTTGCACAAGATTTTTCCGCAATCGCCGGTTCCACTCAGTGTCTCCAGGGCCACCGAGCCGATGACCAATACAGCGGGGTTTTGGCTGACGGTAAGCCTCGACGATATCAAGCTGTTCGGCAGCCTGATTGAAATAGGGTACGCCTCGCCCTCTGGCGACGGTGACAAACTTTCACTCTCCGCGGTGCTGGCTAGAGGGACTGTCGCCGGCAAGGCGGTGAGTGACGCGATCTACTTGGCCAGCTTGCCGAACATCCGCTTGTTCAAGCTGTTCGGCTTTGAAGAGGTCGAGGTTCGATATCGCTTCAAGGAAGCCAGACAGCTCAATGTCAAAGGCAAGCTGCGTGTGTCCCTTTTTGATGAGAAGCAGTATCTGTTCGAAGGGGTACTGAACTCGGACGAGGTCAACAGAACCTTCTCAGCCTGCTTGAAAAGTGCCGAACCCGATCAAAGCGTTACCAGGCTCTTCGGCGACCAGATGCGTGGCATTACCTTCCAGCGCCTGGTGTTCGGGATATTCGCTCGCTATGGCGACAACGATGATCAACGAACATTCCAGGTCCAGGGTACGGTCAGAGTCGGCTCAGCCCAGCTGACCGGGTACATCTACCTGCACAACGGCAAACCCCAGGTGGCCAGCATAAAAGTCGACAAGGCACTGTCGATCGGTGATGTGTTCAACCAATGCATCCCGGGGGCCCCGTGGCCGACCTCGCTCATCGACATCACCTTCAAGGCAGGCAGCGAGCTGTATTACCGCTCGGCCGCTGGAAGCCAACTCGCAAGACTGGAGACATTCTCATGCCCTGCCGAGGGGGACCTGCCCGATCGTCAACTTAGCGCCAGCATCGACTACCAGAATGGGTTCAACATAAGGGCGCTGTTCGACCTGACACTCGTCAAGACCCTGGAAGTGGTCGGCACGATCCAGATTGCCGAGGATGGCGTCACTGCCGATATCAGCCTGGGCAAGCCCATCGACCTCTTCATCGTGACCATCGCGGCATCACGCGCCTCACAGCCCATCGGCGGGCCTGCGTTCGAGCTGTCTACCGTCGAGAAGAAATCCTCTATGGGTTTCGTTGGCAGCCTATGGTTCATGCAGGAACAATTTGGCGTCGACGTCCGCGTGAAAGCCACCAGAAACGCGAAGGGAAACACCCAGGTCGACGGTACGCTCACGGCGCTATCGAACTACCCACCGTTCCTGCCCGCTGGCACATCCCTGGGGCTTCGGTACAGCAAGGACGGTGGCTTCCAGGTGACGAACTGGCCAAGTTTCGAGTATCTGACCAACGCCATCGATTTCATCAAGACACTGCAGAAACTCTCCGACCAGGGCAGCGCCGGGTGCGGCAAACTCGTCGGGTTCGCCTTCGAGAAGCTTCTACAGTCGAAATTCCGCGTGAATGTCTCGTTTGGTACCCAGGAAAATGATGAGGGGGTAACGCTGGTCCTCGATGGGTCCTATACGCTCTGCGTCGCGCAGACCTCCCTCACCGCGGTAGCGATTCCATTTCCAGGGTTGGTGTCGATCCCCCTACCCAACTCGATCAGCTTTTCCGAGTTGGGCAACTACATCGAACGTGCTCTGGCTGCAGCAGCTGAATCATTTGTCAAAGCCCTGGTGAAAAACCGAGAGGCCATTGCTGCCGTCATTGGTCTCACCGCGGGAAAAGCCGCGGCCTCCTATGCCGCTACTCTTGCCTGCCAGGCCTTGATCGACGGTGTAGCAGCAGATGCTGTTGTTGCGACAGCTGCAGAGACCCTTGCCGCAGCCACGGCCGCAGAGGCGGGGGCCGGCGCTGCTGGGGCCCTGGTCGCCGGGGCCGTAGTCGCGGTTGCAGATTTCTTTTCTGGCACAGGCACAGGGACTGGCACTGGCACTGGCACTGGCACTGGCGGCACAGGAACAGGAACAGGAACCGCGACACAGAGCCCGCCTGTTGATCCGCGAGTCACCATCACCAACCGTGTGGTCACTCTGACCTGGGGGGGTGGCCAGGGCAATGCGCGCTATCACGCGCAATTGCTCGACAGTGCCGCGACCATCCTGCTGAACAACCCGGACCTGGCGGGTGCGGCCCGGCAGACCCAGTTCGAGTTTGGCCCAGAGTGGCCTTCAGGCCCTTACACGGCCCAGGTCCAGGGTGTTCATGAACAATCGGCCACCCGCTGGGCGGCGGCTCCCTTCAACCGGCTGACAGCGCCGGCCCAACCCAGCGCTCAAGCAGACACCACGGTCCCGGCGCCAGCATATGGAGTGCAGCTGAGTTGGCCACCGATTGCCGGGGCCTCCTCGTACGAGCTCTCTACCCGCCTGCCCGGGAGTGCGACCGATAGGGTCCAGATCGAGCCCGGCGCAGATCAGTCGCTCCCACCTGCGACATACGCATTCATTTTCGAAGAGGCTTCCCCAGCGGGGGATTATCGCTTCAGCGTAACGGCCAAGGGTGGGCATGCATCCGTAGCGAGTCCAGACAGCGAGCCGCTGACGCTTGTACGTCCAGGCCAGCCCCAGGACTTCCAGGCCAGCAGTATAGGCAGCAATGTTGCATTGCGCTGGCGTTCGGTTGCCGGTGCATTGCGCTACCAGGCATTGGCGCAGAAGAAAGGGGTTGCCCCTTTGGTTATTGAGCTGCACGCCCGGGAGGAAAGCGGCGTCGAGCATGCAGACTTCGCTCTACCCTGCCCTTCGCATTCGCCTTCCGTTTACCAGGTGCAGGTCTGGGCGCTGCCTGGCGCTGACCAGGTGAACTACGTAGCGGGCGTGCCGTCGGCCGTCGTCGAGGTGACGATTACGCCCTATGCAACCGCATCAGAAATGGCCACCGCGCTGCATGCCCTCACTATCGAGGGGAACGCGTGCGGTACACAGTTGATAGCGGCATTCCCGAACCTGACACCGGACACTTTGGCCATCGCCATGGCGCAAGGCGGCTACCCCGCCATTGAGACCAGCAATGGCCTGCTTGCTGTGTGGCCTGATACCCCACCCCTTGAGCTGGCGACCGTACTCGCCCTGGCGTATCCCGATCCGTTGCAGTTTGCCGCCTCCCAGCGTGACCAGGGCGTGCCTGGTGAGCTGTGCGCAGTCAATCTGTTGAAGGCATTCCCACAGCTTGGCGTATCAGAGATGGCGCGCGCCATGGCAAAGGCAGGTTACCCCGCAACGGACACCGCGACAGGCCTCAAGGTGGCGTACCCCGCCATCTCGCCTGTGGCGCTATCAACTGCGCTGGTGCTCGCTTATCAGTGACGCCCCCATGCCGAGCAAGAAGGTCCACCGTTCAACTGCGTCATTCACCCCATTACAAACAGCGACTACGAGAGGTAAACAGCATGAGCACCGAAACCCTGATCAGCATCCTGCAGTCTCTTAAGCAACAAGGGCTGAGCCCCCTTGAGGCGGTCAAAGAGGCACTGGCCCAGCTCCAGTCACGTGCCCGAGGGGCTACCACCGACAACACCGCAGTGGCCGAAGCCGTGATCGAGGTTTTCTCGCCCCTGACCGCGACCCAACTCGCAATCATCCTGCACACCACCTATCCGGACCTGACTGCGCTTGACGTCGGGAAAACCATTCTCAACCCGAAAGTGCTGCCAGCCACACCGGCCACCGAGATGAATGAAGCCCTTGGCAAAGCGGGTTTCGACGCCTCCAGCGTCAGTGATGCAGTGAACATCCTGTATCCGGTTACCGTGACCATTCAGGCCAATCAAGCCTGGCAGCAAAGCGGCCTGACAGTGACTGGCCGCCAGGTCACCCTGATTGCAGCGCAAGGCTCCTGGACTTCCAACCCGGCAACAGGGAAAACAGGCCCGGCCGGCAACACGAACTATCGCGCCAAGCAAGGCTATACCCTGCCCGGCCAGTTCGAGGGGGCCCTGATCGGCCGCATTGGCGACAACGCACCGTTTCTGGTTGGGCCTCAGGTCAAGGTGCCGGCAGGACAGTCGGGGGTCTTGCAACTGTGCATCAATGATGACCTCAACGGGATTTATGGTGCGGGCCTGACGGACAACGTCGGTAGCATGCAGGTAGACATCCGCACGCAAGGCGAATAGCCGATGCTGCCAGCCCGGTGGCGACCTCACCGGGCTGGCAGCCTCATTGCCCCGGCGCGCTGCCACGCTCCCCGAAGAGCAGCGTCACATTGACCCGTTGATTGAGGTAGCCCGGCCGGAAAGCCAGTGGCGCGGTGGCATGGAACAGATCTGAGTTGAAAATCACAGCGCGATTGCACCTGTAAGGGATGACTGTGCGCCGGGCTCCAGCCTCCTTCAGAAAGGCGGCAATTCGATCACCTTGGCGATTGTAGGTTTCGAAATCCCAGTCAGAGGGTGCCTCGACGTCGTAGACCACAAGCCCTCCCGAGTCGCGGTCAAGGTTTGCCTCGTCCGGCGTGATCCAGAAGTTCACGTTCACAGCGGCAAAGTCTGCATGGGGGTGTGTCGCAGGCTGGTCATGCTGGTACTTGAACCCCCACATCTGAAGCAATGGGTGATGCTTGCCGATAAGCTGGGGGAAGCAACTCCGAATCTCATCGGCAACCTGCAGCAGAAGCGGGCAATTGAAACCCTCCCTGAAGAACGCGCCGAGCCGACCATGAGCATATCGGTCGGTATGCCAGATGGTGGACTGCAAACAGAACGCCTGCACAAGCGCCAGTGCATCAGCAGACAGGAAGTCGTCGATCACGACCAGGCCCAGGGGGCTCTCCAGGTAATCGCGTTCAGCTCGCAGCAGCGCCTGGCTCATCTTCAAGGCCCCTTCTTGCAGTCGCGGAGCCTGCAACTGGTGCACATTACGCCCGTAGCTCGGGGGCAGCGCAGCGACGTTGGCCGGGGGTGTTGCCAAACTGTTGGGCTGTTCGAATGGTTGGAGAGCTGCCTGATAGCTAGCAATCTCCGCCTCAAGACGCGGACCAATCAGCTGGTGGTCTCGCAAATAGCGTAACTGCTCCAGGTCGTGGACCAGCTTGGCCCGCGAAGCCCTCGATACAGCACCACGCCCTTCGAAGGCACCGGGTTGAGACAGGCTGCGCTCGTCACCACGAACTACAGAGGCATAGTGCGCAGCCCACAGGCCCGCAGCGTCAAGGTCGTGAGTACGCAATGAAGTGCTGACGAGTTGCTCCAGGATCTCTGGATCGCGCGGGTACAGTTCGCCGAGGACCTTCCACATGCCACGGGCCGAATCGTGCTGGCCCATGTGGCCATACAGCGTGGCCAGCAAAAAGGCCAGGTTGGCCCTGGCCAGGTCGAAGGCAGGCTGCAGGCTGATCGCAGCCTTGTAGCTCGAAATTGCGTCCTCATTGCGCCCCGATTGCTGCAAGGCCCAACCCAGGTTGTTATGGCCAACAGCCCAGTCAGGACACTGCTGCACAACGGCACGAAAGCATGCCTGTGCGGCATCGAACTCGCCCTGATCGCACAGGGTACAGCCCTCCTCCAGCAGCACCGATACGGTCTGCTGCGCGCAGCCATTGCCTGCAGCTTCTGGCGTGGTGCGCAGGGCACCATATTTCGCCATCCAGACTTGCGCACTCACGCAAAGCCTCTGAACGGGTCAAGGGCAGCCTTCATCTTCATGGCACGGCCGAAAGCGTCCTTGTCGGTACTTTCAGCAGCCTCATTCCCGTCATCGCCAATCGCGGCGCTCGCACCGCCAGTGTCATTCAATGCAGCCCAGGCAGGCTCGGTCTCAAGAGACCTTGCGCCGTAGGCTCGAATCACACCGGTTATGTTTGTACTATCACTTTCAGCGTGCATGGTCCGTCCTTGGAATCGAGCATCAGGTGGCTCGTGGAGCCGGGTTGCGAAACGCCAAGCATAGCCACTGTATCGCCACCATCCACTGAAAGTGCAGCTACAGGTGGAAATGCCCCGCAGCCTCGGGCTGATAGAGCACCTTCCGGATCTCGATCCGGCGGGTTCGATCAGCGATTCGCCAGTCGATGGCGTCCCCCTCCTGATAGCCGAGGATGGCGGCGCCGATGTCGGAACACACCGAATGCTTGCCGGTGCTGCTGTCCGCGTCTTCGGGGTAGACCAACGCCACTTCGATCTCCTCGTCGTCCAGCTGCAACAAGGCCCTGGAGTTCATCGTGACGACATTGCGCGCCACCTGCTGCGGCTTCACGACGATGGCCCGCTCGAGCTCATGCTCGAGTTCCACCACGGTCGGGCCTTCCTCTAGCGCGATCAGGCCCTCGAGCCTGGCCTTGTCGATTTCTGTGATGTAGATCCCGGTGGAGTCGCCCACGGCACCTTCGCGCAAGAACGTGAGGTAGCGCCCCATCGTCATGGCAAATGACTTCAATGTCGGGGTTTCGCTCTCCAGCACAAAGCCGCTGCGTACAAAGGCTTTCAGCGAGCGCGTGTTGTCCGGGTGGATCTTGGCGATGAGCTTCTTGGCCCGCATGTCGAGGAAGGCCAGTTTCATGCCTTCGCGAATCGTACGGGCGCCAAGGTTTCGGCCCCACTTGTCGCTGTCTCCGATGACCAGGACGATCTCGCAGTTGGAGCCAGTCTTGACGAGGCGGACAAAGCCGACGGGGGCGTCATGTCGGTCATAGGCCATGAAGAATCGGCCGCCCCGATTGAATAGATGGGTCAGGATCGGCAATTGAGTCCGATCGATGGCTTGTTCGATGGAGCGAGAAACATCACGCGAATCACTCAGATAGCAGGTAACACGTTCGTCTTCCAACCAGTCCATCAACGTCAGCGCATGTGCCCGGGTAATTTCAGGGCACAGCGAAATGAAAGGCCTGTTCATCTTCACCACACTTGATATGCAAAGGATGAAAGCCCTTCATGGCGATTGCCATGACGGTTCTTTCGGCAACCGGCCATCTTAAGACATAACGCCAGAATGGCGAACAGTTTGCGCACTTTCCTCCCCCCTCACCGCCTGCGTCCCAACGTCGCAGCAAAGTGACTTGGCAAATGCCGCGCAATGCTTAAAATCTCGCCTCCTTTTCTACAGTCTGCAGGGGGCATCGCCCTGCCCTGGCTGGCCCTTTCCTGCCGTTCGATACATCGCGCGTACTGCCCGAAGGCGCCGTGCAGCAGGTCACTCGAGGTTTTTATGTCTCCGCGTTTGCTGGCCATGGCGCTGGCGCCCCTGCTGGGCCTGTTCATCATCGCCCTGGGCAATGGTGCCTTGTCGTCCTTGACCACGTTGCGCCTGGGCGAAGCCGGGGAATCGGCCACGATGATCGGTATCGTCGCCTCGGCCTACTTCATCGGCCTTACGCTAGGCGCCCTGTTCAACGACCGGCTGATCCTGCGGATCGGCCATATCCGTGCCTACAGCAGCTTCGCCTCGCTGATTGGCGTCACCATCCTGCTGCAGGGCATGTTCTATGACACCTGGGGCTGGTTCGTGCTGCGCCTGATCAACGGCTGGGCCACCGTCGGCGTGTTTCTGGTCATTGAAAGCTGGCTGCTGCTGGCCGGTGACGCAAAGATCCGCGGGCGCCTGCTAGCGCTCTACATGATCGCCCTGTACGGCGCTGGCGTGCTGGGCCAGGCAACCCTGGGCGAGATCACCGGTTGGGGCGACACGGCGCCATTCATGGTCGCCGGCATGCTCGCGTCCTTGTCGGTGCTGCCGATCGTGATCCTGCCACGGGTGTCGCCGCTGCTCGACCAGGTCGAGCCGCTCAAACCACGACAGCTGCTGGGGGTGACGCCTACCGGCTTGGTGGGTTGCTTTGGCTCAGGGGTGGCCATTGCCGCCGTGTATTCGTTGCTTCCGCTGTACCTGCAGCGTATCGGCCACGATATCGGCGAAGTCGGCAGCCTGATGGCCTGGACGATTCTCGGGGCAATGCTGCTGCAGTATCCCGTAGGGCGCTGGTCCGACCGCAGGGACCGCCTGGAAGTGCTGACCGTGCTGGCGGGGGTATGCAGCGTGCTGTCGCTGGCCGTGGTACTGCTGCCGCTGTCCGCGACGCTGCTGGCCGCACTGCTGTTCCTGCTGGGCGGCGGCGTGTTCGCGCTCTACCCGGTAGCGGTCAGCCATGCAGCAGACCGCGCGTCGCCCGAGGCGCTGGTACCCATGATTCAGGGCCTGCTGCTGATCAACTCGCTGGGCTCTGCCATGAGCCCGCTGATGATCTCGCCGGTCATGACATCGCTGGGCGAAAACGGGCTGTTCTGGGCCTTCGCGGTGGTCAACCTGAGCATGGTGACGTTTTTCGTCTGGCGTCGCGGCAAGCGCCCGGTACCGGTCAATCCTGCGCCGTTCACGGCCTCGGCAACCTTTTCGCCTACCGGTGCCGAGTTGCGCCTGACAGAAGACCTGATGCAGGCCGTGCAGGATCACCCGCCGATGCCCGATGCGGTCAACGGCCAGGCCGCCCCCAAGCCCGCGCCACACTGCGAGCCTGGTTGAAAGAGGCTACAGTGGAGCGTCCCGAGACCCCGAACGCGTTGATCGAGCGTTCACCTTGGGTCGAGAGGCACTGCTTCAGCAGTCGACAGCCTCTTGGGCAACTCGCAATCTGCTCGAAACTGCCGGAGGACGCATGAACCGTTTCAATCCACGAAAGCTTGGGCTGTCAAAGTGGACCGCCTGCCAGCCGGTCAACCGTGAAAAGCACTTCCTGGTCACCGAGTTGATTTGCGATGAGCACGGCACACCCCTGCAGATCGAACTGCAGGCCGTGCACAGCGGGCGAAAACAACTGCTCGACTGGCAGGAACTCAGGGATAGCCAGCGCTGGAAAATCGGATGGTGCTGAACGGCACATTCTGGGCATGGGACGATCAACCGATCGCCTTGTGAATCCTTTGACTGGCAGCATGGATCTCGCAAACCAGTTGCCTCACCGCCTCCTCAACCGTGCCTTCATTACGGCACAGCACCCACCCGTTATCCGCAACCGCCTGCTCGAATGCCTGCGTGGCAGCAACCTGCTCCTCGAGGCTGAACATCACGGTACTGCCCAGCCCTCGGGTTCTGGCCGCCGCCCTCGCCCACGAAATCTGCGGGCTGGTAACCACCCCTACGTGCAGGTCCGGCACACTCACCTCGCGCTCGAGGTTCAACCGCAGAATCTCGGCAAACGGCACTATCCGGCGAAACGCCGCATCCGATGGATACCAGCGGTCGATCAGGATGATGCTGTTGGGCGGCTGCCTGGTCAGCACCTGCCGGGAAATCCAGGCCCGGCTGTCGGCAAGGCGTTCGCAAACCGCCCACTCCAGCGACCGGCTGGGGTTTCTGACCAGTGCGTTGACGAGCGCCATCGTCTCGCCCCGGCCGGGGTCGCTGTTTTTCTCGGACAGCCGGACCACCTTTCTGCCGTCCGCCCGCAGTGCCTGGGTCACGGCTTCCAGCAGCGTGGTCTTGCCGGTTCCCTTGGGGCCATCCAGCGAAACGAAAAGCGGACGGTTCATTGTTGTTGCGCCTCTGGTTGTGTCCATCAGTCATGAGCCGGCATTCTTGCACACCCGCTCCCCAGCAGACACCGAGGCACCTCCGTCAATGGACCCGACACTCACCCAGGCCCTTGCGCAACTGCGCAGCGCCCTGCCCATCGGCCTGCGTCACGCCCGGGCCCTGCTGCAACGCTGCGCCGGCAACCCGCAGCAGGCCGCCGAGCTGTACAAGGCCGAACTACTGCAGGTGCTGATGGAAAAATCCGGGCTGCCACACCACCAAGCCCGCCAGTACCTGCACAGTGCGGGCTACGACCTGAGCCGCGCCTTGACCGCCCTGGACGAAGCGCGTTTCACCCTGACCCAGCGCATTCTGCGCCACCATCACCAGGACAAACCACGCGCCCTGGACCTGATCGCCCAGGCCATCGAAACCGCCGAACAGCTGCCCCGCCAGTACTGGCTGGATTTCGAGCGCCTGGATCAACTGCCCCCGGCGCTGCGCTGCTTCATGGTGATCCACGAATGGCTGGCCTTCGAGCAATGGGAAGGCTTTGACAGTGCCCTGCACTTTCACCTGCCCCAGGCCATCGCCCAACTCAGGCACCTGCAGCTCGATGCCCTGGCGAACACACTGGAGCAGGCCGATCAGCGCCAGCAGCACCTGCGCCAGGCCCATGCCGATGAACGCCACGTCGAGCTGGCCATACGGGTCCAGCAGGACCCGCTCTTCGACGCCTGCCAAACCCGCTTCAACCAGCAGCGCACGCAGCTCGACGAGCAGCTGTACGCGTGGGTGGAGCGGCACATGGCGCAGTTTCCCGCCTGAGCCGCGCCCCTGCAGCGCGCAAGCCGGTAGACTGCCGCCCTCCCCGACGGACCTCGGATTCCCCCTCATGGAACTGCACTACCGCATCACCCCCGACCACCTCCAGTCCTTGATCGCCGAAGCGCTGAAGCAGGAACTGCTCAAGCAGGACGCGCAACAGGCCCGTGCCCTGGCCACCTTCGCCAGGTGGCAGAGCCGCCTGATCGGCCCGCTGATGTTCGCCCTGTGCCTGATCGGCGCCCTGCTGGCGGTGTATCTCCCGGAGCGACGCATCACCCCGGAGAAAGCCATCGCCCTGCTGCTGTTCGCACTGGTGTTCATCCCGCTGTGGTGGCGCTTTTCCGGGCGCTGGGTCGGCCACCTGCAAGCGCGGATCGCCGCCAACCACGCCAAGCCCCGGGCACCGGTACGCGGGCTCAACCAGCGCCTGATCGAGGCCAGGCTTCGGGCACCCCTGAAATCGGCCCAGGACACGTACAAGCTGAGCTTCGATGATCAGGGCTTCACGCTGGACAAGGCCCGGGGCGGCAAGACGGTCCTGGCCTGGGAGCAAGTCGTACACCTGCTGGAAACGCCGGATTTCTACCACGTGGCGAGCGCAGACATGCGCGCCAAGGGCATGGCCTGCCTGATTGCCAGGCACAGCGAGCTGATGCCGGCGCAGGACTATCAGCAAGGTCTGCAGGCGTTTCTGAGCCACTGCCCGGTCACGGCTAGCGCCCCGGCCACGTCTTGCCCATCAACCCCGAAGTAGCCCTCGGCCGGCCTGGGCGCAGGTGGTAATTCGGCCAAAGCACAGGGAAGCAATGCCATGGCAACGCGCCGGTGCTGCATGCAGCCACGGCGAACGTATAAGGTAGGCCGCACAACAATCCAACTGCCAAGGAGACAGCCATGACCCTGTTCTGCCGGCTTAGCCTGCTGTTGCTGATCGTGGGAATGCTGCTGGGCGAGATCGTGATCGCCAGCGTGGGGCTGGTGGGCGTGTGCGGTGCGGCGCTGTACATCAGCATCCGCGAGGACACCCCGCAGGCGCCCCCCGCCGAGCCGGAGTTTCTCGCCTAGCCGTTCAAGGCTGCAGCGGTTCGGCGCCCTTGACGAACATCTGCGCCGTGACAATGCAGCACTTCTCGGCCTTCTTCGAACTGAAGGCCTTGTGGTCGAGCGCCCATTCCAGCCAGAAGCCGTCGATCAGCGCGGTGATGGTCAACGCCGCGCTTTTGGCGTCTATCTGCGTGCCCTGTGCCTTGCCGATGGCCTTGAACACCGACTCCAGTTCCTTGCGATAGTCGGCATAGAGCTTCTTGTTCAAGGCGCGCAGCTGCTCCGACGATACCGCCGCCCCCCAGAACCCCAGCCAGGTGGTGAGGATGAACTCGTTGAAGATCTGCCCGCGAAACGAGGAGCGGATGATCGCCAGCAGACGGTCCTCGGGGGTGCCGCCCTGCACCGCCAGGTACTTGCGGGTTTCTTCGCGCAGCTGGTCGGTGAGTTCCTGGTAGGTCGACAGCATCAGTTCTTCCTTGCTGGAAAAGTGATGGCCGATCAGCCCGATGGACACCCCGGCCTGCGCGCAGATGCGCTCCAGGGTACTGCCACTGTGGCCATAGCGGGTGATGCACTGCATCGTCGCCTCGATGATGGCCTTGCGGCGCGTCTCGGGGTCGATGCGGGTTCGACGCTTCCTGGGTTGGGTTACTTCGGGCTCACTGCTCATACGTCAACAACCTGTGCACTGCGGGGCATGGCCCCGGTCTCCGGACAGCGGCTACATCTCAGTCGCCAAGCGAGGCGACAATTTAGCAACTTTTGCCCGGGCAAGTGACAGGAAATGGCGATTGCCCCGGCGTGCGTTGCGCACGCCGGGGCAATCGTCGACAGGCTCAGTTGGCGCTCAGGCCGCGCTCCAGGTCCTTGTCCAGTTCATCGATGCGCGACAGCTCCGCCGCGATGTCCTGGGTGCGGCACAGCCACCCGTAGACCAGCGCCGACACCACCAGGCCCACCAGCATGCTGATGTCGGCGCCATCGAGAAGCGTGGTCACGTAGCCGGTATACAGCCCGGTGCTGGAGAACGGCAGCATGGCCACGAAGCCTGCCACGTAGGCGCCGATGCCGCGCCAGTTCCAGCGCCCGTAGATCCCGTTGGGCTTGAAGATCTCGGTAATCGAGAACTTGCCGTGGCGTACCTTGTAGAAGTCCACCAGGTTGATCGCCGTCCACGGGGTGAACAGGTACAGCAGGATGGCCAGGAAGTCGCCGAAGTCCTTCACGAAGTTGTCCGAGGCGGTCATCGCGATGGCGATCGCGGTCCCGCCCACCAGCAACATCGAGACGATGCGCTTGAACAAGGTGGAGGTCTGGGTCTTCACCGTGTCGGCGATACTCAGCAAGGTGATCGAGGCGCCGTAGAAGTTCTGCGCCGCGCTGGTCACCAGGCTCAGCACCGCCAGGATCAGCAGGCATTCACCGAAGCCGCCGAACAGTGTGTTGCCCAGCATCACCAGGCCCTTGGCCAGGTTCTGCCCCGGGCTCAGTGCCGCGGCCAGGGCGCCGATCAGCATCATCCACACCCCGCCGATCATCGCGCCCATGTAGGTCCACCAGAACGACGAGCGCACGCTGACATTGGCCGGCAGGTAGCGCGAGTAGTCCGACACGTAGATCGCCCAGCTCAGCTGATACGCGGCGGCCACGAAGAACTGCGCCAGGAACGGCGTTGCCTTGAAGTCCGAGACGCTCAGCTGATCGGCTGGCAGCTTGACGAAGAAGAACAGCCCCACGGTGAACACCAGCATCACCGCGATCAGCACGAACGCCAGCAGCCGCTGCACCTTGTGGAAGGTGTTGTAGCCGGCAATCGCCATGACGATCGCCAGCAGCGAGAAGGCGATGGCCGAGCCGTTTTCGGGAACGTCGAACAGTTCGTGCAGCGTCTGGCCCACCAGCAACTGGTTGAAGGCGTTGTAGCCCACGTAGGTGGCGATGGCCACCACATACACCAGCAACGCGCCCAGGTAGCCGAACTGCGGGCGCGACTGGATCAGTTGCGGCAGGCCCATCTGCGGGCCCTGGGTGGAATGGCCGGCCATGAACAGCGTGCCGAAGGCGCAGCCCAGGAAGATCGCCACCGCCGACCAGAACAGGTTGGCGCCCATGCCGACCCCGATGATGCCCACCGCCAGGGTGGTCAGGTGCGCTTCCCCGCAGAACCAGATGGGCCACAGGTGCCACGCCTTGCCGTGGCGCTCTGCGAGCGGGACGTAATCGATGGAGCGTGTTTCAAGGTTCAGGCGTCCCTTGGACGCCGAGTGGGAGGCAGACATGGCAGTTGCACCTTTTTTTATTGGTCTGGTTGCACGGCTAAGCGGAAAACAGCGGGTTCATCAATCGCGGGCGTGGTTGATCGCCTGGGTCAACAGCGCCTCCAGTTGTGCCTGGGTGCTGTCGCGCGGGTTGGTCAGCCGCGCCGGGTCGCCCATGGCCTTGCGTGCCACGGCGCCGACATCGGCCTGGCGGACCCCGAGCTCGGCCAGCGACCTGGGAATCTCCAGGCGGTCGAGCAAGGCGCACACGGCGTTGTAGAAGGTCTCGAACTCGGCGTCCGGCAAGCCCAGGGCCTGCGCCACCGGCATCAGGCGCGGGGTGATCTGCGCCTGGTTGTAGCGCAGCACCACCGGCAGGATGACCGCGTTGGTCAACCCATGGTGGGTGTTGTAGGTGGCGCCCACCATATGGCTCAGTGCGTGCACCAGCCCCAGGCCCTTGAGAAACGCCACGCCGGCCAGGCACGAGCCGATCAGCATGTTGCCCCGCGCCTCCAGGTCGTGACCGCGTTCGACGGCGGTGTCGATCGAGCCCCACAGCAGCGTCAATGCCTGCAACGCGGCGCCATCGCTGAGCGGGTTGAAGCTGGGCACGAAGTAGGCTTCCAGGGCATGGATGATCGCATCGCACCCGGTCCATGCGGTCAGGTTGGCCGGCAGGCTCTGGGTCAGCTCCGGGTCCAGGATCACCGCCGCCGGGCGCGCCCGTGGGTGCCACACGCAGCCCTTGATGCCGCGCCCGGTGTCGGTGAGCATCGCGGTGCTCTCGGTTTCGGCGCCGGTGCCGGCGGTGGTGGGAATCGCGATCACCGGCGCAAAGTCCGCCGCACTGAAACCTGCCGGCACCGGCTTGTCGAAGTCGAAGGCCCACAGCTCGCTGCGCTGCTGACGGGCGACCAGGGCCACCGCCTTGCCGCCGTCCAGGCCACTGCCGCCCCCCAGCGCGATGATGCCGTCGGCGCCCCAGGCCCGATAGGCTGCGGCACCGGCCAGTACCGACTGGTCGGTGGGGTTGGGCTCGATGCCGCCGTACAGGCCGCAGGCAAGCCCCGCCTCGGTCAGGCTGCGCTGCAGTTCATCCACGAAGGGCAGGCGCAGCGAGCCCTGATCGGTGATGATGATCGGTCGGCTGATGTTGAAGTCCCGGCACAGCCTGGCCAGGTGATGACGCGCACCCGGGCCGTACTCGATGGGCAGTGGCACGGTCCATTGTTGCGGGTTCAAGGCTGAAAGCGTGTTTTGCATGGGGTTGACCTCAACGGCAGCGCAGGATGGTGGATTTCAATTCGGTGTACTTGCCCAGCGCATGGGCCGAATTGTCCCGGCCATTGCCGGACTCCTTGAACCCGCCAAACGGGAAGTTCATGTCCACCAGTTCGTCATAGCAGTTGACCCACACCGTGCCGGCCCTGAGCTGGCGGGTGGCGCGGTGAATGGCCCCAAGGTCGGATGACCACACCGCCGCCGCCAGGCCGAACTCGGTCTGGTTGGCGATGGCGATGGCCTCATCGAGGGTGTCGAAGGGAATCACCACCAGCACCGGGCCGAAGATTTCCTCGTTGGCGATACGCGCGGTTGCGTCCGGGGCAAGGAAGATCGTCGGCTCCAGGTAGGCGCCTGCCCCCACCGGCGAGAGCGCCTGGCCGCCCTTGAGCAACTGCGCCTCGTGCCGGCCTGTTTCGATGTAGCGCTGGACGCGCTCGAACTGCACCGCGTCGATGATCGCACCCGTGACGCTGGCCGGGTCCAGGGGGTGCCCCGGGTAATAGCTGTCGGTGGCCACGAGCAGTTCGCGCAGCAGCGGCTCGATCACCGAGCGCTGCACCAGCAGACGCGACCCGGCGCTGCACACCTGGCCCATGTTGGCGAAGATCGCCGCTGCTGCCGACTGCGCGGCCTGGGTGATATCCGCGCAATCGGCCATGACGATATTGGCCGACTTGCCGCCCAGCTCCAGCCATACACGCTTGAGATTGGAGGCGGCGGCGTTCTGCGCGATCTGCCGCCCCACCGCGCCGGAGCCGGTGAAGGCGATACAGTCGACGTCGCCATGCAGGCTCAGCTCGCGCCCTACCGCGCCATCACCGGGGAGCACGTTGAACACCCCAGCCGGAACACCCGCTTCCATCGCCAGGGCGGCGATGCGCAAGGCGCTCAACGGGGTTTTCTCCGACGGCTTGAGCAGCACGCTGTTGCCGGCTGCCAGGGCCGGGGCGAACTTCCAGGCGGCCATCAGCAGCGGGTAGTTCCAGGGCACCACCGCCGCCACCACGCCCAGCGGCTGCTGGGTCACGGTGCCGAAGAACTGCGGGTCGGTGGCCGGCACCTCACCGTGCACCTTGTCGATCAGTTCGGCAAACCAGCGCAGGCAGTAGATCGTGCCCGGCAGGTCGGCACCAATGGTATCGGCAATCGGCTTGCCGCTGTCCAGGGTCTCCAGCAGCGCCAGCTCGTCGGTATGCGCCTCGAGCAGTGCGGCCCACCTCAGCAGCACCGCCTTGCGCTCGCGGGCCGCCAGCTCGCTCCACACGCCGGCCTCGAAGCTGCGCCGCGCAGCAGCCACGGCCAGGTCCACATCGGCCTTCGCGCACTGGGCCACCGCCGCGAGCACGGCGTCGTCAACCGGGCTGCGGGTGCAGAAGGTCGCCCCGTCTTGCGCGTCCACATAGCGCCCGTCGATGAATGCCCTGCCCTCCAGCGGCAACGTTGCTGCCTTGTCGAGCCAATAGGCCCTGTCTTTGAGTCGTGTCACTGCAATACCCCGTCTTGTTCTTGTCAGGCTGGGGCAATCCTAGGCGATACTGAAAATATCTTCAATAACGATCAAGACCGTTACTGAATTTATTTTCAATAAAAATGCCCGCATGAGCGGGCATTGTTCCAGGCGATGCATGGGCAGCAGCGTGCAGTCAGTCCGTCCAGGTCAGCGAGGGCGCCCCCCGCCGGCGCATCACCCAGGCAATCAGCAGGCCGCCGAGCATCCAGGCGGCGCCCAGCACCTTGGCGTGCACGTTGGTGCTCCACAGCGCATAGCTCAACAGCAGCACGCCCAGCACCGGGGACACCCCATGGCTGAACAGCTGCGCCTGGCCGATCTTCCTGAAGTAGATCATCACCGACACGTGCAACAGGATGTAGGCGGTCAGCGCGCCGAACGTGACCAGGGTCACCATCACATCCAGGTAGCCGGCCCCGGCGAACGCCACCACGAACGAAACCAGCGCAACCGTGACGATGGCGTTGGCAGGCACGTTGGTGCGGGCACTGATGCGGCTCAGGTACGCGGGCAGGCGCTTGTCCCGCGACATGCTGAACAGCACCCGCGCCGTGGTCGCCTGGGACACCAGGGTGTTGGCCATCAGCGCGATGATGCCGCTGGTCAGGGTGATCACCGGCAGAAACCAGGCCCCGACGATCTCGGCACTGAGGGTATAGAACGCGGTGTCGGCAGCGGCGCCCTGGTACACCGTGCCCAGCGGCACGAACACTGCCGCCAGGTACACCTGCCCCACGAACAGCACCGTGACCAGCACCAGCAGCATCATCGTGGCCCTGGAGACCGTCTCCCCGCCCCCCTTGGCCTCTTCGTTCAGGGTCGACACCGCGTCGAATCCGATGTAGCTGAGGGCTGCAATCGGTACGGCGGCGAACACCATGGCCATGGAGAAGTCGGAGCGGTTGTAGAATGGCGCGATGAAGTGCTCCAGGGTCGGCTTGAGTTCGATGATGCGAGAGGTGGCGAAGGCGGCGAACAGAAACAGCACCACCAGCTGGATCAGCAGCAGCACCTTGCTCAACCTGGCATTCATCTCGATGCCCATCAGGTTGACCGCCGTGGGCACCGCAACGAAGGTGACCAGCCACACCGTGGTCGGCACCTGCGGGAACTGCGCCGACAGCGCCGCCGCCCCCAGCACCGCCAGCAGTGCCGGCAGCAGCAGGTAATCGAGCAGAATCGCCCAGCCGGCCACGAAGCCCAGGCTGCTGTTGGTGCCGTGGGTGACATAGGAATAGACCGAGCCGGCCAGGGGGATCTTCCTGGCCATCTGGCTGTAGCTGATGGCGCTGAAGATCATCGCGACGGCGGCCACCAGGTACACCAGCGCCACCATGCCGGCGGAGGTGTTGTAGATAAGCCCGAACACGCTGACCGGGGCGATGGGCACGAAATACAGCAGACCGTAGGCGAGCACATCGGAAAAGCTCAGTACCCGTTTGAGCCCTGCCTGCTCCGGGTCTTGTGTACTGGGGGTATCTGACGCATTGGCAATCGACATGGGCAATCTCCGAAGCAATAGATCGTCGAGGCGCAACCCCCTGCTTCGCCAGGGGCCTGGGTCGACTTGTTTTTTATAGTTTTATCCATGACTTCAAGGGTCGGTACAGCGCTCGCGGGGCTGCGTGCGCTGTACCGGGGCTGCTTCCTGCAAGGGGCAAGTATCAAAGTGGGCCACCAGGCGAACAAGCGACCATTGCGCATGCAATCAGTCGTCGGCGGAATGATCCCCAGCGGTGCCGCCCTGGCTGTGCATCGACCCGACGGCATTCAGGTGCGCGGGGTCGCCTTGGCAATGAAGGCGCGCAGGTGCCTGAAGAAGGGTTCGGGGTTTTCGATATGCGGCATGTGGGAGGCCTCGGGTATGCAGCAGAACTCGGCGCCCCTGACCATCGCCGCGAAGGCCCGGCCCGATTCGGGGGTGCCTTCGTCGTGGGCCCCGCACATGAACAGCGTGGGCACCTCGATCGACGCCAGCTTCGGGGTCAGGTCCAGGTCCGCCAGTGTGCCGGTGCCGAAGAACTCGGTGGGGCCCCACATGTAGCCGTACAGTTCGGTCGCGCAATTGTCCATCGTGTCGACCACGATCTGCGGCCAGGGCTGCACGCGGCACAGGTGACGCACATAGAACGCGTTGACCGCCTCGAGGTACTCGGGGTTGGTGAAGTCGCGCTGCGCCTCGCACCGGCGCATCACCGCCTGCAGGTGGTCGGGCAACTGCGCCTTCAATCGCTCGCAGTCCGCCATCCAGCGCTTGGCATCGACCAACGGCCCCGACAGCGCCAGCGAGCACAGCCCGGCCGGCTGCCGGGCCGCATAGTTGATGGCGATGCTGCAGCCCCACGAGCTGGCAAACAGATGCACCTGGCCCAGGCCCAGGTGCTCGCGAACGGCATCTATCTCGTCGGTAAAACGCTCCAGCGTCCAGTTGCGTGTGTCGCCCACCCGCTGCGAGCGTCCGCAATCGAGCTGGTCGTACAGCACCACGCTGCGGTCAGGCACCAGTTCGAGCAGCGGCAGCAGGTAGTCATGGGAGTTGCCGGGGCCGCCATGCAGCACGATCAGCGGCACGGCACCGCTGTTGGCCGAGCGGTTGAGCCGGTACCAGACCTTCCCACCCGGCACATCGATATGGCCGCTTTCATCTGGCACAGCAGCGTAGTCACTCACGAGCACCTCCAACCTTGTGATTGTTATTCTGTTGGCGCACGCCCCCGAACCCGCAAGCCCGGTACTGACGCGGGAACAGGCGGTCGTCGCCCTGCTCGAGTCTTAGGGCACGAAGGGGCTGGCACAAGCGAAAAAAAATGGGCTGGTCCTGAATTATTTTCCTGACCTGCCGTGGCGCTGCGGCACGCTCAGGGCGGCGGCGCGAACAGCACGGGCCGCGCTGCATCGGCGCCCAGTACACAGGCCACGTCATGCGCGCAACCTGGCACGATGACCATGCGCCTGGGCGTGCGCGGCTTGAGCACGGCCTGTTCATAGGCGGCATACGCCAGCCCTCGCTGCAATCGGAAAGGCCCCTGCAACATGGCCGCGCAGGATTTGTCGAGAATCGGATAGAACGTGCCCTTGTCGGCACTGCTGTCGAGGGCACCTTCCAGGTAATCGACCTGGGCCGCCGCATAGTGTGCGCGGGCCTGTGCGCCGGTACGCGGCAGATAGCCAGGCAGCGACTGGGTGCCGTACTTCCAGTGGTCATAGGCACAGGCCGGAGACGTCGCCGGCACGTCGAAGCGCCAGGTGCAGCCCCCCGTACCACAGGCCTCCCACGGCACCGTTCGCTCGCCCCGCAGGGGCACGGGGCGAACCGGGTCGAAGTACAGCCAGCTGCCCGGGTCGGCGATCACATAGCGCAGCGCCACACCCGCCGGCGGGTCGGCGGCAAAACCGATGCTGTGCTGGAGCATCTGCGCACCGGCCGAAAACCCCACCAGGGTCACACTGCGCAGGCTCGGCCACTGCCGGGCCAGTTCGCCCAGCAAGGCGTCCAGTGCCGCAAAGGCGCCAAGCGGATGGGCGCCCAGCGAGGGAGCCCCCGCCAGCCAGCCGGCACAGCTCCACAGCGCGTCGCCCGGTTGAGCGCCGGGCGTGTCCGGCATGCTGCAACGCCCGGCCTGCGCCGGCGCCACCTGATACAGCGGCGCCACCACCAGGGTACGCGGCAACCGGCCCGCAGCACGTGCCGCCTGCAAGCCGGCCTCGAAGCTGCGCCCGACATCGCGCGGATGCCCGTGCAGTATCAGCAGTGCCGTCTGCGGGCCGTGGGGGTCGCCGGGCCTTGGCACGCGCGATGCGTAGTAATGCATCTGGCCTGCACCTGCCGGCAACGCGAAGCTGTGCAGGCACTGCGGGCCGGCCTGGCGCCCGCAGTGGCCGTGCTCGGCGGCGAGCGCGCCACTGGCCATCAGCCACAGCACTGTCAACCACATAACGCTGCGCCATAGGCGCCTTGGCGTGTGCATCGTCGCCTCCATCAGGCTTGGTCTGTCACTCCGGCGAGGTCAGTTCCCCGTACGCCACCACCCGGTTCCGGCCGCCCTGCTTGGCCTGGTACATGGCCTGGTCGGCCTGTCGCAGCAGGTGCTGGTAGTCGGGGTGGCCGTTGTAGGTGGCCATGCCGATGCTCACGGTGACCTGGTGCCTGCGGCCTTCGGTCAGTTGCAGCTTTTCCGCTTCGACCTTGCGCCGCAACTTCTGCGCCACCTTCATGGCGTTGGCGCTGTCGATGTCCACCAGGATCATCAGGAACTCCTCGCCCCCCATGCGGAACACGTAGTCCCCCGCGCGGCTGTGGCTGCTGAGGATCTCGGCGATCTGCTGCAGAATCGCGTCGCCGGCTTCGTGACCGAAGTTGTCGTTGATCGACTTGAAGTTGTCGATATCCACCGAGAACACCGAAAACGTCTGCCCGGTCTTCTGCGCGATGGCGATCTCGTTGCCGATCACCACCGGCAGGAACTTGCGGTTGAGCATGCGTGTGAGCACGTCGCGGCCGCTTTCCAGCTCGTTGGCGGTGTTGAACAGGTTGTCGAGGTTGAACATCAGGCTCTTGGTCTGGTCGCGAATGTCGCGCAGCAGGCGCATGCGCGTCTCCTGCTCGTGCATCGAGGCAAGAAACATGGGCAGCAACACGTCATCCATGTGACGGATGATCTTCAGGATCTGATCGCTTTCGCTGGTGTTCTGGAAGGCGTAGGCGCCCTTGTGACGGAACCACAGGCCGAAATCAGAGGCCGCGAGCCTGGGCAGGTTCACGCCGTTGGAGCCCATGGCCAGGTCGAACATCAGGCTGTTTTCCCAGTCCAGCAAGGCGCCGCGCTGACGCTCGCGCTCGGTGCTGATGTTCTGCAGCACCGAGAACAGCCGGTAGCCTTCCTCGTTGCGCGAGTTGCGGTCATGGGACCGCGAATAGGCGTGGCTCATGATTTCCATGGCCAGGTCCATGGTTTCGCTGGCCAGGCGCAATGCCTGCGCCTCGCTGGCCCACTGCTGTTCGAGAATCAGCTGGAACAGCAACTTCTTCAGGTGCCGCGCACCACTGAGCACCAGGTGCAGCGGCACGTCGATGCGCGCATGCACTTCCCCCACCTGCTTCTGCAGGGCAACCAGCGGCATGCAGTCATCGGTGGGCGACACCGAATAGACCCGCACCAGCCAGGCCTGCATCGAACTGCCCAGGCGGCTCTTGACCTCGTCGTGGGACAGGATCAGCGAAGCATTGGGGTCGGCCAGCATGTGTTCATAGAACCGCGCGGCCAACATGACCTTGTTGCGCTCGACAAGGCCCTGCAACGATTGGGTCAGCGTGCATGGGTACTGGGAAACCATGCTGTGCCATTCTTTGGCTTGTACTTCCGGGGAAACGCTTGGCATGTGTGGCCTATTTTCAATTCAGCAAGAAGCCTGATGCCTACACGAATCACAAGAGGCTTCGGCACTGGACGAACCAACCGGGTTCGCCCGCCGGGTATTCTATTGCACGCTGCGCGGGAAGTCTTTGAACGCGAGCGCTGCATACCCGGCTCAATACTTGCGCGGCCCTGCCGATAGCCTGCGCAAGGCATTTTTTCAGAGGAAGCAAGCGTCGATGAACCATAAAGGCATGGCCTTGGCCAGCAAATACTGTCAGGGCCGCGGCCTGGAGATCGGTGCCGCCGCGCATAATGCGTTCTACCTGCCGGACTGCATCAACCTGGCCCCCTGCGATGGCGAGGCATTCCTGTACCCGCAGGACCTGGAAGACTACACGCACTACAAGCAGGAACAGGCCAACTACCACGTCGAGCCCGCCAGGGTCGACGCGCTGGGCGACTTCCTGGATATCCCCTTTGCCGACCAGACCTTCGACTACCTGATCACTTCCCACGTCATCGAGCATGTGCCCAACCTGCTGGCGGCCTACGTGGAGTCATCCCGGGTGGTGAAGGACGGTGGCGTGTTCTTCTGCATCTTCCCCAACCGCAACGCCGAGCCCACCGACCGCATCCGCGCGCTGACCACCCTGGAACAGATGATCGACGCCTACGAAAAGCGCGTCGACATGAGCACGATCGACGCGCACCTGTGGCGTGGCCATCACCTGGTGCTCTCCCTGCAGAGCATGCTGCGGGCCGTCAACCTGATCAACAACGTCGGGCTGGGGCACTGGCTGGTCGAAAGCGTCGAGCAGACCGACTCGAAGGTCGGCAACGGCCATACGGTTGTACTGCGCAAGCAGGTCGGCCTGGCGAACCTGATGATCAAGGATGGCGCCCAGTTGAATCACGAGATCGGCACGCGCCTGCGGGCCCAGGACCTGACCGGCGCCCTGCACCTGGTGAAGGTGGCGCTGTCGTTCGACTTCTTCAACGCCTATCACCTGTACCTGGCCTTTGCCCTCAGCTGCCAGCTGGACAACGCTCGCGAGGGGCTGGAGTTCCTGCGTCAGGCACTGATCATCGACCCGGAAAACGAAGAGTACCGCCAGCTGTTCGTGCAGTTCACCGGCGGCCCGTTCATCAACCCTGTGCCCTGACCCCGCCGAGCCGGCCGCACGCAGGCCGGTTCAGGCGTGCCAGCAACGGTACCAGCCATCCTGTTCGCTGATGCGCAGCTGCGTCTGGTACAGCTGCGACAGTGCCGCGCTGGTCAGCACCTCGGCCTTGGGCCCGTCGGCCACGATGCGCCCCTGGCTAAGCAGCACCACACGCTCGATCTCCGGGATGATCTCGTCGATATGGTGGGTGGTGATGATCATGGCGTGCTCCTCGGCGCAGAAGCTGCGCAGCAACCTCAGCATGCCCAGGCTCGCCCCCATGTCCAGGCCGTTGGCCGGCTCGTCGAGAATCAGCGCACTGGGCCGGTGAACCAGCGCGCGGGCCAGCAGCAGGCGGCGCTTCTGCCCGGTGGACAGGCGCTGGAACATGGTGCTTTCGTACCCGGCCATTTCCACCTCGGCCAGCAGCGCACGCGCCTGCGCCAGTTGCTCGTCATCGGGCTGCAGATGGCCATGGGCACCGATGGCGCCGAAAAAGCCCGACGCCACCACATCCAGCGCCTGGGTGTGCGGGGTGTAGTCTTCCTGCAGGTCCTGGGACACGAACCCCAGGCGACTGCGCAGTGCCCACAGGTTGACGGTGTCGCTGCCGAACAGCTTCAGGTGGCTGCCTTCGCGCTCCACCGGGTACAGCTCGCGGGTGATCAGCTTGAGCAGGGTGCTTTTGCCGGCCCCGTTGGGGCCCAGGATGGCGACCTTCTCGCCGGCACCGATGTGCAGGGAGAAACCGTCCAGCACACGGTTGTGCTGCTGGTAGGCGGTGACATTGTGGAAATCGATCATGGCTTGCTCGTCAGTGCGGCACGGAAAAGAACCCGGATCTTTCCACAGCACGCAGCCACTGGCTACAGGGCACGGCCAGGTGCCCATGAATGCCGGGCGCGACGTGTGTCTGGCGCCAGATTACCGACAGCCGCCCCGAGTCAAACAATCGTTTGAAAAAAATCGTCGAAATACCCATTTTCAGTGATGGCAATGCGTCACTACCTCGCCTAGCATCAACCCACCTCCCGAGGGCCGCTTCGCCGGACCCTCTGCCTGTTATCGCAACCATGGAAGGAACGCTCATGAAGAAGCGCAGATGGAAGCTGGAACGGCCACAAGCCGTGATCGATAACCGCCTTACCTAGCTAGTCAGCTCTGCCGTGATTGTCACTCACTTGCCTGCAAGTGGGTTTTTTTTGGTGCCTGAGAAACATGATGGAGGTTTGTTCATATGGAACCTTTCGTGGGTGAAATCCGCCTGTTCCCGTACAACTTCGTGCCCAAGGGTTGGCTGCCGTGCGACGGACGCCTGTTATCCACGCAAACCAACGCTGCACTGTTTTCCTTGCTCGGCACCCAGTTCGGCAGCTCCGGCAACAACCTGTTTGCCCTGCCTGACCTGCGCGGACGCACCGCGCTGGCCCGGAACAGCACCGGCACCCCTGACCCCGGCCTGAGCAATCATACCCAGGGCCAGTCAGCCGGCACCGAGAAAGAAACACTGCCCGCCGCCGCACTCGCCCAGCATACCCATGAGGTCTATGTATCCGATGCCCTGGGCAACAGCGGGCCGGCCGGTGCGTTCCCGGCCACCAGTGCCAACCTGGCAACCCCACCGGTCGCTTCGCGCAGCACCTACGTCAAGTTCGACAGTAGCAAGCAGCAAGCGCTCAACCCGGCAACGATTCAGCCCACGCCACCCCAACAGCCCCTGGACAACATGCAGCCTTCGCTGGTGCTGCAGTACTGCATCGCCAGTGTTGGCGTTTACCCACCGCGCCCGTGAACACGCTCCTTCACATCAAGGAATGAACCATGTCTGAAGCCTTTATCGGGGAAATCCGTCTGTTCGCAGGCAACTACGAGCCACAGGACTGGGCACTGTGCAATGGCCAGCTGTTGTCGATCCAGCAGAACCAGGTGTTGTTCACGCTGTTGGGCACCACCTATGGCGGTGATGGGGTCAACACCTTCGCCCTGCCCGACCTGCGCGGCCGGGTACCGGTAGGCGCCGGCGCAGGCCCCGGCCTCACGCAGCGCAACCTGGGCCAGGCAATGGGCAGTGCACAGACCACCATTGGCGTGCAACACATGCCCGCTCACTCGCATACCTTTTACGCCAGCACGCAGTTGGCCGATGCCGCCTCGCCGGTCGACACCCAGGCACCGGCCTCGCGCACGCTCGGGGTCTTCACCGCGCAAAGCTCGACCAAGGGGCTGTACAGCAACGGCGGCACCAACCCCAACGTCACACTGAACTCCGCGGCAGTGTCGGTGGCGCCAGGCGGCGGGCAACCACATGCCAACCTGATGGGCAGCATGGCGCTCAACTACATCATCGCGCTGGCCGGGATCTACCCGTCGCAGCAGTAAGCCCACCCCTCTCTGAATCAAGGAAAGAGCATTCCATGGACGCTTTCTATGGTGAAATCAGGCTTCTGCCCTACAGTTTCGTGCCGCAGAATTTTCTTCCCTGCGACGGGCGTTCGTTGTTGATCCAGCAGTACAGCGTGCTGTTTTCGGTGATCGGCAACCGATTCGGCGGCGATGGCAAGACCACGTTCATGCTGCCCAATCTCAATGGTCGTGTGGTGATGGGAGCCGGCCAGGGTACCGGGTTGCCAAACGCAGCCTTCGCCAGTACCGCTGGCGCCGACAAGGTAGCGCTCAATTCCTTGAACTACCCGCCACACAACCATGGGTTCACCGCGCGCGATGGTACCGAGCCGGACCAGAGGGTCGACATCCCGAGCACCACCACCTACCTGGCCCAGCCACGCAACATCAACCTGTACAACACTGTGGGCACCACGCAGACGCTGGCCGAAGGCAGCATGACTGACGCCGGCACTGGCAACGGCAACATCGAGCGCAACCTGATGCAACCCTACCTGGCGCTGGCGTACTGCATCTGCGTCGAAGGGGAGTACCCGATCCGCAATGACTAGCCTCGAGCGCCTGGCCCGCCTGCTGCCATCGTCGTTCGTTCCCGGCCTGCGCCTGCAGGCCGAGGCGGATGACGGGTTTCTGCGGGCGCTGTTCGTGACGCGCCGCTGGGAAGAGGTGCGTGCCGCACCAGGGTGGACCGACGCGCAGCGGGTCGCGTTTCTGCACGCCCAAGCCGAGCTGCAGCAACGCCACTACGCCCTGCACTATCGCTCGGCCGAATTCCTGTTGCTGGAGCACCAGGGGCAACCGATCGGCAGGTTGTGCCTGCAGGTGGACGCCAGCGAAGTGCGGGTGGTCGATATCGCCTTGCTGCCTGCCTGGCAGGGCAAGGGGCTGGGCAGCACCCTGCTGGCTGCGGTGCTCGCGCTGGCCGACGGCCAGCACACGCGCTGTGCCCTGAGTGTGGAGCCGTTCAACCCGGCGCGCCGGCTGTATGCGCGCCTGGGCTTCGAGGTAGTTGGCGAGCAGGGCTTGTACCTGCAGATGCAACGGCCACTGACGCAGACCTGTGCCGAGGGTGCCCCCATGGAACCCTGACCACGCCGCCGCCGTTACCTCAACGCTGCAAAACCCGCACTGCCAGTCACGGCATACGGGTTGTTCCGATGACTCTTGACCCGCGCCGCAAGCGAGTAATACCGCTACCTGGCAGGAAGCCCCATGAACAGATCCCTGATTGACCTTCGTCACCGCATGGCCCGCAGCATTGCATTGCTGGGCCTGATGCTCGTCTCGCTGCTGCTGTGCGGCCAGGCCAGTGCCGCCCCGACCCTTGACCCCGCCAGTGGCACCGCCCTGCGGGATGTGGCGGTCAACACATCGATGCAACCTGTCACTATCACCGCCACCGGCGGCGCCATGCCGATCTTCGAGTGGTACGAATGTGACCAGGATGACACCAGCATGCCGACCAACTGCCTGCCGCCCGGTCTGGTTCTGGAAACGTCGCCTGGAAGTGCGACCACCACCCTGCATGGCACCCCCACAGCCATCGGCAACTACGATTTCTGGATTTCGGCCCTTGACAGCAACGACGTCGTGGGCAAGGCCCGTTACACCCTCAAGGTCACAGGCGCAACACCGCCCCTGACCCTGACCGCCGTATCGCCCGGCAGCGGCCCCGCCATCGGCGGCACCTCTGTGACCCTGACCGGCACCAATTTTGTCGGCGTCACCGACGTGACATTCGCTGGTGTGCCCGCTACCAACATCATCGTCGTTTCCCCGACCTCGATAACCGCCACCGTCCCCGCCTACACGGCAGGCCCGGTCAACGTGACGGTCACAACGGCAAGCGGTACGAGCACGCTGACCAATGGTTTCACCTACCTCGCCGTACCGACCCTGACCATCGCTACGCCCAATTCCGGCGCCACCACCGGCGGCAATCAAGTGTTTATCTCAGGCACAGGCCTGACCGGCACCACCAGCCTCACCTTTGGCGGCACACCGGCAAGCAGCTTCACCGTCAACAGTTCGACATCGATCACCGCCATTGCGCCCGCGCATGCCGCCGGGCCCGTCAATGTCGTGGCCACCACGCCGGGGGGCAGTGCCACTTCGGTCAATGCCTATACCTACCTCGCCGTGCCGACCCTGAACACCGTCACCCCCAACTCAGGCCCCATCGGCGGTGGCACCAGCGTGACCCTCACGGGCACCGGCCTGACCGGCGCCAGCAGCGTCACCTTTGGCGGAGTATCGGCAACCGGCTGGACCATCAACAGCCCCACCCAGATCACCGCCACAATCCCGGCCGGCAACGCCGGCGTGGTCAACGTGAGTGTCACCACTGCCGCCGGCTCGGCGTCGTTGACCAATGCCTTCACCTACATTGCACCGCCGGTTGCCGGCCCGGTCAGCGCCTCTGTCGGCCACAACAGCAGCGCGAACCCTGTCACACTCAGCCTCTCGGGGGGCGTCGCCAGCAGCGTGGCCATCAGTACCTCAGCAAGCCACGGCACAGTAACGGCCAGCGGCACCAGCGTCACCTACACACCCACGGTCGGTTTTGCAGGCACGGACAGCTTCACCTATACCGCCACCAACAGTGCAGGCACCTCTGCCCCGGCGACCGTGACCGTTACCGTCGGTTCCCCGACCATCAGCATCGCCCCTGCATCACTGCCTGCGGGTACTGCCGGTATCGCCTACAGCACCACCTCGCTGGCTGCCAGCGGGGGTAACGCGCCCTACGCCTTTTCGCTTGCATCTGGAGCCTTGCCCAGCGGCCTGACCCTGGCATCCAACGGCACGCTCAGCGGCACGCCGACCAGCAGCGGCAACTTCAGCTTCACGGCCAAGGTCACCGACGCGTTCAGCTACACCGGCACGCGCAGCTATACACTGACCATCGTTGCCGGCAGCATGGCCATCACCCCGGCGACATTGCCGGCCCCCATTTACAGCAGCAGCTACAGCCAACAGCTCACCGTCAGTGGGGGTGTCGCGCCCTACACCTTCAGCATCAACGGTGGCAGCCTACCGACCGGAATCGCCCTTTCCAGTACCGGTACCCTGACCGGAAGCCCCTCCAAAGCCGGTACTTACACCTTCAGCGTCACGGCGGTCGACAGCTCCAGCAACCTCACCAGCGTCAGTCAGACCTATACCCTCACCATTGCCACGCCCTTCATAGACATCACGCCGATTACCTTGCCCGCAGCTACGGTGGGCACGGGGTACAGCACGTCGATCAGCGCCAGCGGTGGGGTTGCACCCTTCGAGTACGGTATCGCCTTCGGCGCGCTGCCTGCAGGAATGAGCCTTACCAGCACAGGCACCCTGAGTGGCACACCAACCACCGCCGGTACGTTCACTTTCGGGGTGCGGGCCAGTGATACCAACAGATTCACCGGAGTGCGTCCCTATTCCTTCGTGGTTGGCCAGCAAGCGCCGGTAGCAGCCAATATCAACCAAACCCTCGCAGCCAACAGCGGCGCCAGCACGATCAGCGCAAGCCTCAGCGGGGGGCCGACCACCAGCCTGGCCGTGGTGACACCCCCTGCACATGGCACCGTCAACATCACCGGGGCCACGGGTTTCACCTATACCCCGACCCCAGGCTATGCCGGCGTCGACAGCTTTACCTATACCGCCACCGGCCCGGGGGGGACTTCGGCGCCTGCAACCGTCAACCTCGCCATCACGCCACCCACCGTGGTTATCGGCACGACCACACTGGCCAACGCCACCCAGAACGTGCCCTACACGGCCAGTATCAGTGCCAGTGGCGGAACCGCGCCGTACAGCTACACCATCGTTTCGGGCGCCCTGCCGTCCGGCATGACCCTGGCCCCGACCGGCAGCCTGGCCGGTACGCCAACCGCACCCGGCACCAGCAGCTTTACCGTCAGGGTGACTGACAGCCAGAATTTCCAGGCAAGCCAGGCGCTGAGCCTGACAGTCATGGCGCAGGCGCCCGTGGTCGGCAACGTGTCGGCCAGTGTGGCCGCCAACAGCAGCAACAACCCGCTGACCCTGAGCCTGGGCAGTGCCCCGGTCACCAGCGTGGCCGTGGCCAGCAACCCACAGCACGGTACTGCGCAGGTCAGTGTCAGTGGCACCAGCATCACCTACACCCCGACTGCCGGTTACTCGGGCATTGACAGCTTCACCTACACCGCCACCGGCCCGGGCGGCACCTCGGCACCTGCCACGGTGAACGTTACCGTTACCCCGCCAACCCTGGTGCTAAGCCCAGCGTCAGGCTCGCTGCCGCCAGGCACCGTGGGCACCGCCTACAGCTTCGGCCTGGGTGCCAGCGGCGGGATGGCGCCGTACAGCTATGCCATCGGCGGCAGTCTGCCCAATGGGTTGACACTCAACACCTCGACCGGGGTGATCAGCGGCACGCCCACCGAGGCCGCCAACGCCACGCTGACCGTTACCGCCACCGATGCCAACGGTGCCACCGGCAGCCGTACGCTGAGCCTGACAGTCGTGGCACAGGCGCCCGTGGTCGGCAACGTGTCGGCCAGTGTGGCCGCCAACAGCCGCAACAACCCGCTGACCCTGAGCCTGGGCAGTGCCCCGGTCACAAGCGTGGCCGTGGCCAGCAACCCACAGCACGGTACTGCGCAGGTCAGTGGCACCCGCATCAGCTACACCCCGACTGCCGGTTACTCGGGCATTGACAGCTTCACCTACACCGCCACCGGCCCGGGCGGCACCTCGGCAGCCGCCACGGTGAGCCTCACCATCACCCCACCGACGCTGGTAATGAGCCCGGCCTCCGGCCCACTGCCGCCAGGCACCGTGGGCAGCGCCTACAGCTTCGGCCTGGGTGCCAGCGGCGGGATGGCGCCGTACAGCTACGCCATCGGCGCCGGCAGCCTGCCCAATGGCCTGCAGCTCGACCCGGCGACCGGGGTGATCAGCGGCACGCCGACCGAGGCCGCCAACGCCACGCTGACCGTTACCGCCACCGATGCCAACGGCGCCACCGGCAGCCGCAGCATTACCCTGGCGATCGCCGCCCAGGTGGTCACCGTGGTGTCATCCAGCGAGGCGCTCAGCCCCGGTGCTGTCGCCAGCGTCGACCTTACCCGTGGGGCCACCGGAGGGCCGTTCCTGCGCGCCCGCGTGCTGTCGTTGAGCCCAGCGTCAGCCGGGCATGCCAGCCTGACATCGGTGGCCCCTGCGCGAGCAGCGCGTGCCGCCCTGTCCGGTTTCAACCTGCGCTTCGTGCCTGCCGCTGCCTTTGCCGGCACAGCAGTGGTCACCTTCAGCCTGGAGAGCACCAGCGGTGCCAGCGCGACCGGCACCGTGACCTTCAGCGTGCAGGCACGTCCCGACCCCAGCAAGGACGCCGAAGTGATCGGCCTGCTAAACGCGCAATCGCGCGCAGCGGATCGTTTTGCCAGCACCCAGATGGACAACTTCAACCGGCGCCTGGAGCAACTGCACCGCCCTACCTGTGACCGCAACTCGTTCAACGCCAACGTTCAACATGGCCGCGACAACCTCGGCCTGGGCAGCCTGGGCAAGGCGCTGCGCGACGAGCTCGAAGGCAACGGCAAGGGCAATGACGACGAGGACGCGGACGACACCCGTCGCAAACAGCGCGACACCGCCCGCGCCACCTCCGGCGAGTGCGTCGAAGAGGCCGTGGCCTACTGGACCGATGGCTTCATCAACACCGGTTCCAACCGCGCACGCGGCGCCAAGGACAACAGCTTCGTCACCTACGGACTGAGCGCCGGCGTCGACTATCGCCTGTCGCCAAGGGCCGTGGTGGGCATCGGTTTTGGCTACGGCAACGACCGCGCCGACATCGGCGAGCAGGACACCCGCAGCGAGGCCGACGCCCTGGGCCTGGCGGCGTACCTGAGCGTCAACCCGCTGTCGGAGATCTACATCGATGCACTGCTGGGCTACAACCGCATCCGCTTCGACTCGCGCCGCTACGTCACTGCCGACCCGTCCAACGGCTATGCCCATGGCTCGCGCGACGCCGACCAGCTGTTCGCCTCGCTGACCGCCAGCTACGAGTACCGCGAAGGCGCCCTGTCGCTGGCGCCGTACACACGGCTGAACGCCAGCTTCACCAAGCTGGACGACTTCAGCGAACGGGGCGGCGGTATCTACGGGCTGTCGTACGAACAACAGCGCCAGCGGACCTTCACCTCGTTCCTGGGCGTGCGCAGCGGCTACGACATCCAGACCGGCGCCGGCGTGCTCATGCCGCGGGTCGGGCTGGCGTGGGGTCACAACTTCAGCCACAGCGACGACTACCGCATGCGCTACACCGACCAGACCAACGACGGCGTGCTGTATCGCCTGTCACCCGACCCGATGGACAGCAACTTCGTCGACCTGGACCTGGGCCTGGACTTCAGCCTCAGCCAGAGCTGGCGCCTGGGCTTCTCGTACAAGACCGCGCTGGCCACCGACGAGCGCAACGAGATGTTCCGCATCGGCCTGGACGGGCGCTTCTGACCCCTGCCCTGGCGCCCCTTTGCCGGCCTCACCGGCGAAGGGGGCTGGTCAATCTGCATGACGCCTGTCGGCAAAGGTGCCGACAGCGCGTTGCGCGGCTACAATGCGCGGCTACCGTGACCAGCCAGACTAAAAAGACATGTCCCTACCCAAGCATCACCTGGAATTGCTCAGCCCCGCCCGCGACGTGGCGATTGCCCGCGAGGCGATCCTGCATGGCGCCGATGCGGTGTACCTGGGTGGCCCGAGCTTCGGTGCCCGCCACAACGCCTGCAACGAGGTGAGCGATATCGCCGGGCTGGTGGAGTTTGCCCACCGCTACCACGCGCGGGTGTTCACCACCATCAACACCATCCTGCACGACAACGAGCTGGAGCCGGCGCGCAAGCTGATCCACCAGCTGTACGACGCCGGCGTCGATGCGCTGATCGTGCAGGACCTGGGGGTGATGGAGCTGGACATTCCGCCCATCGAGCTGCACGCCAGCACCCAGACCGACATCCGCACCCTGGCACGGGCCAAATTCCTCGACCAGGCCGGCTTCTCGCAGCTGGTGCTGGCCCGCGAGCTGAACCTGCAGGAAATCCGCGCCATCGCCGACGAAACCGACGCGGCCATCGAGTTCTTCATTCATGGCGCGCTGTGCGTGGCGTTCTCCGGGCAGTGCAACATCTCCCACGCCCAGACCGGACGCAGTGCCAACCGTGGCGACTGTTCCCAGGCCTGTCGCCTGCCCTACACCCTCAAGGACGAAAAAGGCGGCGTGATCGCCTACGAGAAGCACCTGCTGTCGATGAAGGACAACAACCAGAGCGCCAACATCCGCGCCCTGGTAGAGGCTGGCGTGCGTTCGTTCAAGATCGAGGGCCGCTACAAGGACATGGGCTACGTGAAGAACATCACCGCCTACTACCGCCAGCGCCTGGACGAAGTGCTCGAAGACCGCACCGACCTGGCCCGCGCCTCCAGCGGCCATACCGCGCACTTCTTCGTACCCGACCCGGACAAGACCTTCCATCGCGGCAGCACCGACTACTTCGTGAGCGAGCGCAAGATCGACATCGGCGCGTTCGATTCGCCCACCTTCACCGGCCTGCCGGTGGGTGTGGTGGAAAAGGTCGGCAAGCGCGACCTGCAGGTGGTCACCCATGCACCGCTGTCCAACGGCGACGGCCTCAACGTGCTGGTCAAGCGTGAGGTGGTCGGCTTTCGTGCCAACATCGCCGAGGCCAGGGGCGAGTTCGACGAAGACGGCGAAAAGCGCTACCGCTACCGCGTAGAGCCCAACGAGATGCCCAAGGGCCTGCACCAGCTGCGCCCCAACCATCCACTGAGCCGCAACCTGGACCACAACTGGCAGCAGGCGCTGCAGAAGACGTCGGCCGAACGCCGTATCGGCCTGGGCTGGGTCGCGCAGTTGCGTGAACACGGCCTTGAGCTGACCGCCACCAGCGAGGAAGGCATCAGCGCCAGTGCCACCCTGCCCGGCCCGTTCGGCCCGGCCAACAAGCCGGAGCAGGCGCTGGAGCAACTGCACGACCTGCTCGGCCAGCTGGGCACCACCCAGTACCACGCCACCGGCATTCGCCTGGATGCGCCGCAGGCGTACTTCATTCCCAACTCCCAGCTCAAGGCGCTGCGCCGCGACGTGATCGAGAGCCTCACCGCCGCCCGCGTTGCCGCGCACCCGCGCGGCAGCCGCAAGGCCGAGACGGTGCCGGCGCCGGTATACCCCGAGTCGCACCTGTCGTTCCTGGCCAACGTGTACAACCAGAAGGCCCGCGACTTCTACCACCGCCACGGGGTCAAGCTGATCGATGCGGCCTACGAGGCCCACGAAGAGCCCGGCGAAGTGCCGGTGATGATCACCAAGCACTGCCTGCGCTTCTCGTTCAACCTGTGCCCCAAACAGGCCAAGGGCGTCACCGGCGTGCGCACCAAGGTTGCGCCCATGCAGCTGATTCACGGTGACGAGGTACTGACCCTGAAGTTCGACTGCAAGCCGTGCGAGATGCACGTGATCGGCAAGATGAAGGGGCACATCCTCGACCTGCCGCAGCCGGGCAGCGTGAAGCACATCGTGGGCCATATCAGCCCCGAGGACCTGCTCAAGACCGTGCCGCGCGGCACGCACTGAGTGCCGCCCGGGCGGTCATGCGCCCTGCATGACCGCCCGCACCCGGCGGCGCAGGCCTATCCCCTGCCCGCCAGCCGGCCTTGCCTGGCCAGGGTCAGTTCCTCGATGCTGATCTCGCGCATGCGAAACTTCTGCACCTTGCCGGTGACCGTCATGGGGAACTCGTCCACCAGGCGAAAGTGCCGCGGCACCTTGAAGTGGGCGATCTGCGCCCTGGCCCATTCGCGCAGTTCGTCTTCGCTGGCACTGTGTCCAGGGTGGAACTTGACCCAGGCCACGATCTCCTCGCCATAACGGCTGCACGGAATGCCGATCACCTGTACGTCGGCGATGGCCGGGTGGGTGAAGAAGAACTCCTCCAGCTCCCGCGGGTAGATGTTCTCGCCCCCGCGAATGATCATGTCCTTGCTGCGCCCGACGATGCGCACATAGCCCTGCTCGTCCATCACCGCCAGGTCGCCGGTGTGCATCCAGCCCTCGTGGTCGATGCTCGCGGTGGTGGCCTCGGGGTTTTCCCAGTAGCCGAGCATGACACTGTAGCCACGGGTGCACAGCTCGCCGATCTGCCCGCGGGGTACCGTGAGCCCGTCGCTGTCCACCAGCTTGCTCTCCAGGCGCGGCTGGGTACGCCCCACGGAGGTGACGCGCAGCTCCAGGTCGTCCTCGGCGGCGGTCTGCAGCGACACCGGGCTGGTCTCGGTCATGCCATAGGCGATCTGCACCTCGCTCATGTGCATCTCGTCGATCACCCGGCGCATCACCTCGATCGGGCAGGTAGCGCCGGCCATGATCCCGGTGCGCAGGCTCGACAGGTCGAATTCATGCCGCTGCGGGTGGTCCAGTTCGGCGATGAACATGGTCGGCACACCGTAGAGCGCGGTGGCGCGCTCCTCGGCAACGGCGCGCAGGGTGCTCAGCGGGTCGAAGGCATCCCCGGGGTAGATCATGGTCGAGCCATGGGTCAGGCAGCCCAGGTTGCCCATGACCATGCCGAAGCAGTGGTACAGCGGCACCGGGATCACCAGCCGGTCGTGCTCGCTCAGGCCCAGGCTCTCGCCCACCATGTAGCCGTTGTTGAGGATGTTGTGGTGGCTGAGGGTTGCCCCCTTGGGGAAACCCGTGGTGCCGGAGGTGTACTGGATATTGATGGGGTCGTGCCAGTGCAGGCCGGCCTGGCGCTCGGCCAGGGCCTGCACGGTCACCGCCTCGGCCATGCCTTGCAGGCCCGCCCAGGGCAGAAAGCCTGGGGGTGGTTGCTCGGCCAGGCTCACCACACCGCGCAGGGCCGGCAGGCGCTGGCAGTTCAGGCTGCCGGGGGCGACGCTGGCCAGCTCCGGCACCAGGCCGAGGAGCATCGCGTGGTAGTCGCTGGTCTTGAACGCGTCGGCGCAGATCACCCAGTTGCAGCCGGACTGCTTGAGCGCGTATTCCAGCTCGCTGCTGCGATATGCGGGGTTGATGTTGACCAGGATCACGCCGATCTTGGCGCTGGCGAACTGGGTGATGCACCACTGCGCGCAGTTGGGCGCCCAGATGCCCAGGCGATCGCCGCGCTGCAGCCCCAGGGCCAGCAGGGCCCGGGCGTGGCGCTCAACCTCCTCGGCCAGTTGCTGCCAGCTGTAGCGCAGGCCCTGGTGGCGCACCACCAGCGCTTCACGCGCGGCGAACCTGGCCGCGGTGGCGTCGAACGCCGCTCCGATGGTCATGGCGAGCAGGTCCTTGTCCTGACGCCCCTGGGTATAGCTCGGTTGATTCATGGTTGCCCCTTGTGCTGGTAGCTGATGCGGCTCAGGGCGTCGTTGCCCTCAGGGGTATGGCAGGCCATGCACTTGGCATTGAGAATCGCCTTGCCATCTTCGGCCATGGCGGGGGGCAGAACAGCACAGGCCAGCATGGCCAGCGTGCCGGCAGGCAGGGAATGCCGGAGTCGTGTTGTCTTCAAGGTCGGACCTCCACGGTATTGTTTTTATAAATCGTCCGCGCCCGGCGAGGGGCTGTAGTGCACATCTGACTCACACCAAGCAGAGTGCATGCCAACAAAAACAAATCTTTGTTTAACAGTTAGTTATCAGACATTCCTGATAAACAAGATTGATTAAAGCGGTGCCCGGACGTGCAATTTCGCGATGACTGTCTAACTCTGAGACAGCTGAGACCACTACCTGGCCCGCCGCCTGCAATGCCGAGGTCCACCCACCGGGTCGGTATTGACCAGGCGCAGCAGCACTCGACCCAGGCGGTTCAACTGCGCAGCTGCTTGATCTTGCGGTACAGCGTGGCGCGGCTGATGCCCAGGGCATCGGCTGCCGCGGTGATGTTGCCGTGATGACGCGCCAGGGCGCCACGGATCAGCTCCTCCTCGTTTTCGCGGATGCTGCCCGGCTGCTGGGTGCTGCCCCTGAGGTCTTCAAGCAGGCAGTCGGTCAGGTGTTCCAGGCCCAGCAGTGGCTCGCCCGGCTCGCGCATGGCCACCGCCGAGCGCACCACCATCTCCAGCTGGCGGATGTTGCCGGGCCAGTCGTAGTTGTTCAGCAACGCGGCCAGCTCCTTGCTCAGGCGCACGCCGTGGGCGCCGAACTTGTGCAGCAGGCTGTCGATCAGGGTGCCCAGGTCGTCGCGCTCGCGCAGTGCCGGCAGGCGCAGGCTCACGCCGTTGATGCGGTAGTAGAGGTCTTCGCGAAACTGCTGCTCGAGCACGTGGCGCTTGAGGTCGCGGTGGGTGGCGCAGATCACCGCCACGTCGATGTCCTGCTCTTCGCCGGCGCCCAGCGGCGCCACCCGGCGCTCCTGCAATACCCGCAGCAGGCGTGCCTGCAGGGCCAGCGGCATGTCACCCACCTCGTCGAGAAACAGGGTGCCGCCGTGGGCCTGCATCAGGCGCCCGACCATGCCGCCACGGCGCGAGCCGGTGAAGGCCCCTTCGCGGTAGCCGAACAGTTCGGACTCGATCAGCCCCTCGGGTATGGCCGCACAGTTGACGGCCACGAACGGCTTGCCGGCACGCGGGCTGGCCTGGTGCAGGGCGCGCGCCACCACTTCCTTGCCGGTGCCGGTTTCGCCCAGCAGCAGCACCGGCAGTTCGTTCTTCAGGCCCTGCAGGGCCATGCGCAAGGTGCGCGCAAGGCTGCTGTCGCGCCCGGCCAGGGCCTCGAGGTCGACGCTCTTCTGCGCGGCCACCGGGGCAGCGGGTGCAGGTGTCGCGGCAATCACGGGCTGGCGCGGCAGGTGCTGGGAACGGAAATAGAACTCGCCCTTGGCGGTCTGCACGCTGCTGATGCCGCCCTGCCATACCCGGCTGATGAAGGCGCTGGAGCGTTCGCCGATCAGGTCGCTGCAGCTGCGCCCCACCAGGGCGGCGCGCGATACCTGCAGCAAGGCGCAGGCCTGGTCGTTGGCGGCCAGCACCTCGCCGTCCAGGCTCAGGGCAAGCAGGCCGTGCCAGGCGCTGCCCAGGTACTGCGGGCGGTTGTGGAAGGCCACCACCAGTTGCTCGGGGTAACACAGGCCGAACATGCGGCTTTCGATGTTGCCGGCCGCCAGCAGCAGCGTCGAGAGATTGTCCTGGGGCTGGGCCATGACGCCTTCGCGGGTGAGGTCGAGCACCCCGATGATCTCGCCGCGCGGGTCGCGCAGCGGTACCGAGGTGCAGGAGAACGGGCTCAGGCGGTCCAGGTAGTGTTCGCCGCAGTTGATCAGCGTGGGGCGCCCTTCCACCACGGCGGTGCCGATGGCATTGGTGCCGCGCACCGACTCGCTCCAGCAACTGCCCGGGTGCAGGTCGCGCAACCCGGTCTGGCGCAGTGGCTCGGTGTTGCCCTCGATGGCCAGCACGTTGGCCTGGGCGTCGCCGAGGATGATGATGCCGCCCTTGCCCTGGCGCGACACCAGGTACTCCAGCTCCGGCGTGGCGGCGTCGATCAGCAGCCGGTTGCTTTCCAGCAGGCGCTTGAGTTCACCGCGCTGCGGGGCGGCCAGCTCGTGCCGCTCGCCTTCGAGGCAACTCAGGCCATGGCCGAGGCTGCGCCGCCACGAGGCATCGATCTCGTCGCGCAACATGCCCAGCGGCAACTCCCCGTCATGGACCAGTTTCATGCGTGCCTGGCGTGACTCCTGCAAAGGGTCAGCGGCGTTTTTTATTAGAATGGTGCGTGCCATCGCTTACTCCAGCGCCCGTCGAACGTTGTGCACTTAAGGCAATGTAACTCAAGGGAGTGTGCTTGAGATTTGCAGGGCCGTCACCCGCAGGCGCAGACAACCTGATCGGCAGAGTGGCACAAGGTTACGTTTACGTAAAGGTGATGAATCGCGACGTGTCGTCCTCCTTTCAGGCGCGCCGATTGCGCGCCAGCAGCCACAGCAGGTACACCCCGCCCAGCAGGCCGGTGGTCAGGCCGATGGGCAGGTTGAGGTTGGCCACAAAACGCTGGCTGAGCAGGTCGGCGGCCAACAGCAGTACCGCCCCCATCAGCGCTGCGCTCACCAGCGGCACCTGCGCCGAAGTGGTCAGGCGCCGTGCCAGCTGCGGCGCGGCCAGGGCGATGAAACTGATCGGGCCGGCCGCCGCGGTGGCGATCGCGGTCAGGCCCACCGCCGCCATCACCATCAGCAAGCGGGTACGCTCCACCGCCACACCCAGCTGGGCGGCGCTGTCGTCACCCAGTTCGAGGATGTTCAGGCGCCGTGCGTGGTACACCGCCACCGGCACCACCAGCAGCAGGCCCAGCGCCGCCGGCAGCACATGCGACCAGGTGCGGGTGTTGAGCGAGCCGGCCAGCCAGATCTGCGCCGACATGGCCTGGTCGAGGTTGCCCATCACCAGCAGCACGGTGTTGAGCCCCGAGAGCATCGCGCCCACGCCGATGCCCACCAGCACCAGGCGGTAGCCGCCGGTGGTGCGGCCCTTCATCGACAGCACGAATACCAGCGCAGCGGTGCCCACACCGGCGATCACCGCCGCCAGCGACGCCCCCAGCGGGCCGGCATCGAACAGGATGATCTGCACGATCGCCCCGCTCGCCGCCCCGGTGGTGAAACCGATGATGTCGGGCGAACCCAGCGCGTTGCGCGAGATGGACTGGAAGATCGAGCCGGCCATGCCCAATGCAGCGCCCACGCACAACGCGGTGAGCACCCGGGGCAGGCGCACGCGCAGCACGATGCGCTCGGTGGTCGGGCTCGGCCCTGCCCCCAGCAGGCTGGCCAGCACCTGGCCCGGCGTCAACGGCAAGGTGCCGATGCCCAGCAGCAGCACCCCCAGCCCCAGGGCCAGCAGCACCAGCACGGCACACACCAGCAACCCCCGTGGCTGCCAGCGAAACGACAGGGCGGCCAGGCGGACGACCCGTGTAGCGGTAGTGTTCATAGCTTGCTCAACCGGAATGTGCGCACCAGCGCGATAAAGAACGGCCCGCCGATCAGCAGCGCGACGATACCCGCCGCCACTTCCGCCGGCGCCGCCACGACCCGGCCCAGCACATCGGCCCCCAGCAGCAGCACGCCGGCAAACAGTGCCGAGTACGGCAGGATCCAGCGGTAGTCCGGGCCCACCAGCAGGCGCGCCAGGTGCGGCGCCACCAGCCCCACAAAGCCGATCGGCCCGGCAGCGGCGGTGGCAGCGCCGGCCAGCAGCATCACTGCCAGGCAGGCCAGCAGCCAGGTGAGGCGCACGTTCACCCCCAGCGCCAGGCCCAGGTCCTTGCCCAGGGCCATGGCATTGAGGCTGCCGGCCAGCGCCAGCACCGTGACAGCGCCCGGCACCACGGCCATCGCCAGCACCCCCACCGCCTCGAAGCCGCTCTTTTCCAGCGAGCCCGATGCCCAGTGGCGAAACTGGTCGAACACCTGCGCCGGCGCATTGAGGATGATGATGCCGGTGACCGAGGCCAGCATCACCGACAGACCGGCGCCGGCCAGCACCAGGCGCACCGGGTTGGTGCCGGTCTCCTGGGCACGGCCCAGCATGAACACGGCCACCCCGGCCAGCCCGGCGCCGACGAAGGCGCACCACACGTAACCGCTCATGCTGCTCAGGCCCAGCACGGCCACACCGACGATCACCCCTACCCCGGCCCCGGCGTTGATGCCCAGCAGGCCCGGTTCGGCCAGCGGATTGCGGGTCACCGCCTGCATGATCGCACCGGCCAGGCCCAGCGCCAGCCCGGCCAGTATCGCCACCAGCGTGCGCGGCACCCGCAGTTCGCGCACGATCAGGTGCTGGTCATCGAGCCGGTCGTAGGCCGACAGCGCCTCGAATACCTGGGCCACGCCGATGCTGCGCGACCCCACCACCAGGCTCGCCAGCACCGCCACGACCAGCAACAGCAGCCCCAGCAGCAGGCCCTGAAAACGTCTTGATCGCACCATGGCTCAGCGGTACGCCCGCGCCACGGCGTCGATCATCTCGCGCCCGGAGTAGTAGTCGATGCGAAACGAACTGGGCCCCAGTGCATACACCCGCTTGTGCACCACCGCCGGCAGGTTGGCCAGCACCGGGTCGGCGAGAAACGCCTGCACGTCGGCGTCGCTGCCGCCCAGCAGGAACACCGTGTCGCCGGTGATGGCCGCCGAGAGGTTTTCACGGGAGATGAAGTCCACGTCGGAGCTGCGCTTGACCTGCCCTTGCAACCCTTGCGGCAAGCCGGCCACCGCGAACCCGAGAGCTGCCAGCAGCTGCGCATGGGGGCTGTCCAGGCGCGCTACCGAATAGCTGCCACCCAGGTTGTAACCCACCACGCTGACCGCGCCGGCAGGTGGCGTGATGCGCGCTGCAGCCTGCGCGGCGTAGGCGTCGAAGCGCTCGATGGCCGCCTCGGCCTGCGCCTGCAGGCCGCTGGCCTGCCCCAGTTGGCGCGCCAGCTCCTGCCAGCTGTGGTTGGCGTAGTTGACCACCACCGTGTCGATACCCTGGGCCTGCAGCTCGGCCTGGTGGGGCAGCACACTGTCGGCGCCGGTGGCCGACACCACCAGCAGGTCGGGCGCCTGCCCGACCACCGCTTCGAGGTCGAACACCAGGTTCTTGTACAGCACCTGCACGCCGCGCTGGTCGGCCACCTCGGCCCACTGGGTGAAGAAGCCCTTGGCATCGGAGATGCGGCTGGGCGTGGTCGCGGCACTGGCCACCAACGGCGCGTCCATGGCCAGCAGGATGCCGGTCACGCTCGGCGAGGTGGACACGATGCGCTTGGGCGAGGCCTGCGCCGACGCCGTCGGCGCCTCGTCCGCAAGCTCGGCGGGCTGCCGGGCCAGCCACAGGGCGACGCTGGCCACAGCGACGATGGCCAGCACGGCCACCACAGTCTTTTTCATCGTCTAGTCCTGCTCGTCAAGGTGGTGGGCGAAGGTCGAGCCGCTGTAGCCCTTGCGGAACAGGCCGGCCTGCACCAGGCGTGGCATCAACTGGTCGAGAAACAGGTTCAGCGACTCGACCGAGCCACCGGGCGCGGCTATGAAGCCGTCGATGGCGCCACTGGCAGCCCAGTCCGCGATCTGCTCGAAGGCATCGTCGACGGTGCCGACCACCTGCCAGTGCGCCGCCGAGATCACCTCGGGGCGCAGCAGCAGTTGGTCGATGCTCAGCGACTCGCGCTCGATCAGCCGGCGCAGCAGGCTGCTGTGGGTACGACTGGAGGCGTCCGGCGCAACCACCGGCAGGTCGGCGCGGGTCACCGGGCGGTCGAGGGGCCAGTCGGCCAGGTCCAGCCCGGTCATTTCCTTGATCGAGGCCAGCTTGCGCGCGCGGTTCATGCGCCCGTGGGTTTGCATGAACACCGCCCGGGCCTGCTCGCGGGTGTCGGCCAGGTACAGGCTCAGGCCCGGCAGCAGGCGGATCGCCTGCGCCGAGCGGCCGTGGCGTTCGGCGCGCCGGCCCAGGTCACGGCGCAGTTCAAGCGCCGCTTCCTTGTCGGGCGTGGGTGCGAACACCAGGTCGGCCACCGAGGCGGCGAAATCCCGCCCCGACTCCGAGGCACCGGCCTGGATCAGCGGAATGCGCGTGCCGGGGAAGGCTGGCAGGTTCAGCGGGCCCTTGACCTTGAGGTAGGTGCCCTCATGGTTGACCGGGCGCACCTGGGTGGTGTCGGCATAGCAGCCATTGGCACGGTCGATGGTCAGCGCCTCGAACGGGAAGCTGCCCCACAGCTGGTGCACCAGCTCGGTGAACTCGGCCGCCCGCGCATAGCGCTCGTCGGCGTCGGGCATCTGCTCAAGGCCGAAGTTCTCGTGCCCCTGCAAGGCGGTGACGATGTTCCAGCCCACGCGCCCGTTGCTGATCCAGTTCAGCGATTGCAGCTGGCGCGCCACCACATACGGCGGATAGAAGGTGGTCGACACCGTCGACACCAGGCCGATGTGCGAGGTCTGCTGGGCCACGGCGGCCAGCAGGATGGTGGGGTCGAGGCTGGTGAAGCCAGGGCCGCTTTCGAGCATTTCCACCGGCAGGCAACTGACGTCGGGGCGGAACACGAAGTCCAGGTGCGCGGCTTCGGCGCGCTGCGCCAGATCGATGGCGAAGGCACTGGTGAACAGGCCCTCGACGTTGCTGTCGGCGCGCCGCCAGGCGTCGCCGCTGAGCCAGGTGGGGGCCAGTGAAAGGCCGATATGGAGTCGCTTGGGCGAGGTCATCAAAGCTCCGGGTGCAAGTGATCGAGTACGGCGGCCCCAGGGCCGCCGTTGACAGTGGGTTGATTCAGAACGAGCCCTTGACGCCCACGCCGAACATGCGTGGCGTGGTCATGCTCGCCTCGGTGCCGCCAATGCCGCGGTTCTGCTGCAGGTAGGTGGCCGAGCGGTCGTCGAACACGTTCTTGACGTAGCCGTACAGTTCCACCGCCGGGGTGAACTGGTAGCTGGCGCGGGCATCGGTCAGGGTGTAGGAGTCGACCGAATAGGACGAGTTGTTGGCCGTGTCGGAGTAGTAGCCGTCGATATGCCGCACCTGGGCCGACAGGTTGAGCTTGTCGGTCACGTCCCAACTGGGCCCGAAGCTCAGGGTGTAGCCGGGCGACTTGGCAAACTCGTTGGCCTGGTAGCTGTCGTTGCTGGTGATGCGGTCGATGCGCGTGCGCAGGGTGCCGGCGCTGGCCTTGAGGGTCAGGCTGTCGAGCAGCTGGTAGTCGGCGCTCAGTTCCATGCCGTAGGCGTGAGCCTTCTCGGCATTGATGGTGTAGGACTGGCTGATCCCGGTGGAGATCACCACCGGAATGTTGTACTGCGAATCCTTCATGTCCATGTAGAACAGGTTGCCGCTCAGGCGCAGGCGGTCATCGAGCAGGCTGGCGCGGGTGAACAGCTCGTAGTTCCACACCGACTCTTCCTTGAAGTACTGCCACTGGCGCGTCGACAGGTTGAGCGAGACACCGCCCGGGTTGTAGCCGCGGCTGACCATCGCGCCCACGGTCCAGTCCGGGGTCGCGGCGTAGGCCAGCGATACCTTGGGCAGCACGGCGGTGAAGGTCTTCTGGTAGTCCAGCGCAGTGGGCGCCAGCACCGAGTTGCCGTCGCGCTCGATACGGTCCTGCTGGAAGCGCAGGCCCGTGCTCAGGGTCCACAGGTCGCTCAGGCGGTAGTTCAGCTCGCCGAAGAGGCCGAGGTTTTCCTTGGTGTCGTCGAACGCCGACAGCCCGGCCAGGTTGAGGGTTTCGTCGGTCCTGGTGCGCGCCACGTAGAGGCCGGTGGCGCCGCTGAGCACGCTGAGCTGGTCACCGAACACCAGGCGGGTTTCGTTGGACAGGTTCTTCTGCTTGATGTCGGCGTCGCCCTGCCCCGGGATGCCGGTGTAGCGCTGCACGCTGGACAACGAATACTGCGCCTGGTTGATCAACTTGAGGCCGTTGTCGAAGTCGTAGCTCACGTCCAGCACGCTGGTGTTGGTGCTCTGCTCCCAGCTGGGCATGGTCGTGGTGGTGTGATCGAGCTTGTGGTACGGCGCCGAAGCGGCTTCCTGGGTGGGGCGGTTGCTCTCGTTGTGCGAGAAGGTGAACTTGGCCTCCAGCCCCTGGATGTCGGTGGGCAGCCATAGCAGCTTGGCGCGGGTGGTGAGCGCGCTGAAGTCGTGGTCGGTCTTGCCCTTCTGGAAGTTGGGGTTGGTGTAGTCGATGAAGGTATCGCGCGCCGAGTAGTCCACCGCCAGGCGCCCGGCCAGGTCGGTACCCATCAGCGGCCCGGACAGCGCGATGGAGGTGCGCTTGGCGTTGTAGTTGCCGATCTCGGCCTGGTAGGCGGCCTCGGGGGTGAAGGTCGGGTCCTTGGTGTTGACGATGATCGCGCCGGCGATGGCGTTGGCGCCTTGCGAGGTGGTCTGCGGGCCGCGGAACACCTCGATGCTGTCCACGTCCCACACCGAGGTGGCGCCGAAGAACATCTCGTTGTAGTTCAGGTAGTGGCCGTCCAGGTTGATGGTGGCCCGTGGCACGGTGCCGCCCCAGAACTGGTTCTGCCCGTTGTTCGGGCCCTGGGTGTCCTGGCCGCGGATGATCGGCGCGCCTACCGAGTCGGTGTAGATCACGTTGGGCACGTCATTGAGCACTTCATGCACGCTGGCGTTGCCGGTGTTCTGGCGCTCGATGTCGCGGGCAGTCTTGACCGACACCGAGGAGGCGGTGTTCTTCAGGTCACGCTCGAGCTTTTCCCCGGTGATCATGATCGGTTCGAAGGTGACTGCGCCTTTGCCCGGGGCAGCAACGGCATCATCGGCCATCGCAGGCGCCATGCCGAGCACGGTCGCCAGGGTCAGCACGCTGAAACCGCAGGTGAGTTCAAGGGGTGAATAGGCCTTCAAGATACGCTCCAAATGATAATCATAATCGTTTGTGCGAAAGGTATCATGTGGCCACTTCATTCCTCAATAGAGAATTCATTCTGCAATGTGGTAAATCCAGGGGCCCGGCCAGCGCTCGGAAAAGTCGGTATCATGCGCACCGACGCCGCGCACAAGCGGCGCACACTTGATGCCTGATGAGGAACAGCCGCCAGCCGGCGATGAGGAGAGGCCCGTTGAAAAAAACCATTCCAGCTGCGGATGACGCCCCGCACGCGCCGGGCGAAAAACGTTCGGGCACCATTCAGTCCGTCGCCATCGCCGCCCGCTTTCTCAACGTACTGGCCAGCGCCGAGCACGAACTGGCCCTGGGGGAAGTGGCGCGGCGCACCCAGACCGGCGCGTCCACCGCGCACCGCTATCTGCAGAGTCTGGTCAAGGAGGGCCTGGCCAGGCAGGACCCGGCCAGCAGCCTGTACGACCTGGGCCCGGCGGCGCTGAGCATCGGTATCGGTGCGCTCAAGCGGGTGGATGCAGTGGAGATCGCAGCCCAGCACATGAAGGCGCTGGCCCACCAGCATGCGGCCAGCGGCGGCGTGGCGATCTGGACCGACCGTGGCCCGACGCTGGTGCGCTGGTACCGCAGCGCGTTCTTCTCGATCAACCCGCTGGCCCTGGGCGACGTGCTGCCCATCGACAACACCGCCTGCGGGCTGGTGTTCCAGGCCTTCCTGCCCAAGGCCACCATCGATGCGGCGCGCAAGCTGCAACCGGCGCACTTTCGCGGCACGGCGCCGGCCAAGGCTGTGCTGGACGAGGTGCGCAGCAGCCGCTGGGCCGAGAAGACCAGCCACCTGCTGTCGAATGTCACCGGGCAGGCCGCGCCGGTGTTCGACGCCCAGGGCGAGATCGTGTGTGTGGTGACCACGGTGACCGACCTGGGTCAGCTCAAGACGCCCGAAGACCGCGATGCGCTGTTCCGGGCGGCCAGCCGGGTCAACCAGTCAACCGGCGGCCTGCCGTGGCAAGGCGCCTGACACCACCGCCCGCTCGCGCGACAAGGGCACCAGCAGCGGCGTGCCGCTGACCGGGTCGGCGATGATCATCGAGGCCACGCCGAACACCTCCTGCACCAGGGCCTCGGTGAAGATGCGCGCCGGGTCGCCCTGGGCGACGATGGCGCCGGCCTTCATGGCAATCAGGTGCGAGGCATAGCGGCACGCCTGGTTGAGGTCATGCAGCACCGCAACGATGGTGCGGCCCTGGCGATTGAGCTCGGCCAGCAGTTCCAGCAGTTCGATCTGGTGCGCGATATCGAGGTAGGTGGTGGGCTCGTCGAGCAGCAGTACCGGCGTCTGCTGCGCCAGCACCATGGCGATCCATACCCGCTGGCGCTGGCCGCCGGACAACTCCTGCAGCAGGCGCTCGGACAGCTCGCTGACCTGCGCCGCCTGCATGGCCGCGGTCACGGCCTGTTCGTCGGCCTGCGACCATTGGCGCAGGAACGACTGGTGCGGGTAGCGCCCGCGGGCCACCAGGTCGGCCACGGTGATGCCGTCGGGCGCAACCGCGCTCTGGGGCAGCAGGCCGAGCCGCCGGGCCACGTCCTTGGCCGCGAGCGTGTGAATATCGACCTGATCGAGCAGCACCGTGCCGCTCGAAGGCACCAGCAGGCGCGACAAGGCCCGCAGCAAGGTGGATTTGCCACAGGCATTGGGGCCGACGATGACGGTAAAGGACCCTTCGGTGATAGCCACCGAAAGGTCCGTGGAGATCGTGCGCTGGTCGTAGCGAAGCGTCACGGCGTCAGCCTGCAGGCGATACGTCATGGAGAGGGTGTTCCAGTGAAGGGATTCGGCGCCAGTATTGCAGATGAGGAATTTATTCCGCAATCCGGAACGCCGGCGCCCTGCCCTCAGCCCGCCGCCATCAACGGCTGGCACTGCGCGTAGTGCCGCGCCAGGCCCTTGAGCGAATGCCCCAGGGTGATACGGGTGTGCCGGTCGTACTGGTGCAGCAGGTCCAGACGGCCCTGCTGCAACCTGGCCAGGATGGCGCGGGCAGCCAGGTCGGTGGCACCCAGGGCGTGGGTCAGCCCCTGGGACGACACCGGGTCGAAGGCGATGGCCGCCTCGCCCACCGCCAGCCAGTGCGCCGATGCACAGCGCTGCAGTGCACTGCAGCCGGCATCCAGCACCTGAACCTGCGCTGCGGCCAGTTCGTCGGCACCTGCATAGCGCTGCATCAGGCGCGTGCGCTGCAGTTGCTCGGCCAACTGCGGCGCGGTGCGCTGACCGTCACCGCCGGGAAAGAAGCGCACCAGGTGGCGCTGGCCGCTGGCGGTGGTGGCCCCGGACCACCAGCCCTGGGCATCCGCCTCGATCAGCAGCCACTCGGTGTCGGCCAGTTCCGAGCCACCTCGGGGCAGGCGCGCCGCGACGGCCACCTGACGACTCAGGCGCTGGCGTCGTGCCCCGCCGAGCCGGGCGATGCAACTGGCCTTGCCGGTGGCATCCACCACGAAACGTGCCTGCCCGCGCCAGGGGTGTTCACCTCGCCGACCGCCCAGGGTAATGCTGTCGTCGGCAAAATCGGCATGGGTCACCCGCACGTCGTCTTCACGGGTGATCCCAAGCGCCGCCGCCCTTTCCCGCAGCCGGGCGTCAAACACCCGTCGTTCCAGGAACGCGCCATGGGCGGCGCGCTCGCAGAAGTAGTCGCGAAATACCGGCTCGCTGGTCAGCCAGATCGACTGCACGCCGCAGCAGCGTCGCGCCACGGTGCTGTCGTCGAGCAGGTCGGCGTGCCCCAGTGCGGCAAGTGCAGGCAACGCCTCGGGGGACAGGCACTCGCCGGGGCGCAGCGCAGCCTCGGGTTCACGCTCCACCAGCCCCACCTGCAACCCGGCCTGCGCCAGGCGGATGGCCAGCGCCGTGCCGGCCGGCCCGGCGCCCACCACCAGCACGTCGTGCACGGGGTTCAAATCTCGTCCCTGCGCAGCCGACGACGTGGCGGTACCTTCTGCCTGGGCGGCTCCAGTTCGGTCTCGCCCAGCAACGGTGGCGGCGAATCCAGGGCCTCGATCACCGCCAGCAGGTCGAGCTTGGCATTGGAGCCGGTGACCCGCTCGGGCCGCCCGCTTTCGATCCAGGCCCGCGCCGGCAACCCCAGTGCGGTCGCCTCGGGGGTGGCGTCATGGGCCAGCAGAATGCCCAACTCCCACCAGTGGCTCACCATCAGGTTGATGCGTGTGAAGTAGCTGCCCTTCAGGTCGCGCAGCCAGTCCTCGCGGTAGGAAAAATGCTTGAGCTGCTGCGCTGGCGTGGTACGTCTTGCGCCCACACGCTCCCACGCCTCGCTGCTCAGTACCTGGTTGGGCACGCGGGCCCCCCAGTAGCTGGGGAACGACAGGTAGGTACTGGGCTCGTACTCGGCATCCGACAGGCACGAGGCCTCGTCGGTCTGCCACGGCACGCCCAGCGCGCGGGTCAGCGAACCCGGGCCCACGCCGTCCAGCGGGCCCTGGGGTGCCAGGCACACCTGTGGCGTGAGTTCGTCCCCGAAATCCTGGCGCACCGCCTGCCCCTGGGGCAGTACCGCCAGGCGATAAGGGCTGCGCCACACGCTGGGCACACGCATGAACCAGGTCAGTTCGATGCCCGGGTGGAACGGGCCGCCCAGGCATTCATGCAGGCCGGCGCGGTCCAGCGCCTGGGCCTGGGCGCGCGGTTCGAGCGTGTCGAAGTCTGCCGGCACCGGCGCGCCCTGCCAGTCGGCGACGAATTCGCCTTGCGCCCACTGGCTCAAGGCCTGGTACATCAGCGGGGTGACCGCGAGCCCGACCGCGGATGGCGGCTGGGGGTCGAGGTCATAGTCGCCGTAATAGTCGCCGTACAGGGGCAACAGCGCCGGTGCGAACTCGGCGGTGCTGGCGGGGTCGCGAAACAGCGCGAAGACCTTGCGCCGAAAGTCCGCACTGGCCTCACCGGGGTCGGCCAGCCGCGCCACCACGTCGGGGTTCTGGGTATCGAGTGGCGAACCGTGGCCGCTGAGCATGAACAGGCCCTGGTTGGTCCACTGCATGTGGGTCATGCGCTCGAAGATCGGCCAGATATCGCGGGTGAACGAACAGCCCGGTTCGGCCGGCAGCTGACCCTGGCGCACGAACAGGTCACGCACCACCTCTTCCATGGTGACCACGCCGAATAGCCCTGGCGCGTAGTTGGGGGGCGTCACCACCAGGTAGCCGGGCTCGGCATCCAGGCGCTGGCCGTTGTTGAACGTCACCCGTGCGTACACCGGGCCGTCCGACACGTCGTCGTGCCAGTCGTCGTTGTTGGCGAAGGTTGTCGGTGGAGTCTTGTCCACCCGCGGTGCGCTGTGGCCGTGCCCGCCGAGAGCGATCAGGCGCCCGGCCTCGTCGGTGCGCAGTTCGCCCAGGTACACGGGTTTGCCGTGGAAGGTGCCGGTGTCGAAATTGAAGGGCTTGCCTTGCTGGCGGCGGCCGCTGATGGTCCTGGGGCCGGGGCGGATGTCCAGGGCCTGGCGCTGCGCGCCGGTCACGTGCGGGTTGCGTCGTTTTTCGGCGATGGCGTACTGGCCGGGCAGGTCCATGGCATTTTCGAAGGCGTACCAGCCGGCCTTGAGGTTGGCGACTTCCACGGTCCATTCGATCTGCACGCCGTCGTCCAGGCTCAGTTCCTGTACGGTGCCGTCGTGCAGTTCGGCATAGAGGCGAAAGCGCACGGCCTGGCGCCGCACCTGGCCCCTGGCATCGCGAAATTGCCCGTCGGCGCTGCTGGCCAGTGCCCCTGGCACTTGCGCGGCGAGTACGTACTCCTCATCGCCATCGGCGTTGCCGACACGGGCAACGCCGAGCCCTGGGTGCACACGAATGGATTTGATCGATGCCGGGCTGATCATGGCCGTCTAGCCTCCTTGCCAGTGGGGTCTGCGCGAATGCGCAATTTCGCGCTCAACGCTAGATGGCGAATGGAGGGGTGTCAAATGGCCATGTCAGCCAGCAACCCGAAGCTCAATTTGCGCCGTTGAGTCAGCCGTTGCGAGAGGCCGCGTTGTTGTTGATCGCCTTGGGCCCCGCCACGCCCCACACGATCAGGCCGACCAGCGGCACGAACACCACCAGCACGATCCACAACATCTTGCGGTCGGCCTTGCTCTTGCTGCCGATGATGCTCTTGATGGCCCACAGTTCCACCAGGGCCAGGATTACCGCCAATGTGATCCAGATATAACCGTTGTTTTGCATGCGTCATCTCCCGAATGGTATTGCGTTAGGTCAGGCGACGCCGCGATGGTTCAGTGAATCTGCGCCCAAAGGCGCCAGGCAGACACCTCACTGCACCGGCAGAAAGTTCATCAGCAACAGGCTCTGCGCATAGTTCAGGCCGATGCGCCGGTAGCGCTCGTCGAGCATCTGGGTCAGCAGGTCCAGGCGCGCGACGATCTTGCCGAACTCCACGGCAAAGCTCAGGTTGCTGCCCGCCTCGGAGATTTCGTTGGAGAACAGCAACAGCACGCCATTGGCATCCTGGCGCTGGCTCAGCAGCCAGGTGGCCTTCTCGATGTTGCGCGCTGCGTTGCTGACGAACTGCGGGTCGATGGTGTCGGTGATGAAGAATTCGGTACGCCCGCCATGGGCGGTCACCAGCATGCTGCCGATGGCGTAGATGAACGCGCCAACGCGGTCACCCCTGAACTCCGGGCTCAGGGCATAGCTCAGTGCCGCCAGGTCGCGGCGCTCGCCCAGCTGCGGCAAGGCCTGGCGCTGCTCGATGGCCTGGCGGATCTGCCGCTCGGCACTGGCAGCATCGAGAAAGCCCGATTCGCGCCACTGGTTGGGGTTGCGCAGGTACAGCTTGCTCATCAACAGGTACAGGCTCTGCAGGTTGTCCTGCATCGACAGCGTGGCCATGCGATCGACGCTGGTCTGGAACAGTTCCTGGGGCCGGCCGTTGCCCAGCTGGGTGGCGATATCGCGCCCCTGCTGCTGGGTACAGCCAGCGGCGCAGGCCATCAGCGTGCCCGCCAGCAACAGCCGGCGCAGCACGCGCTGGGGTGGAACGCAAAGCGGATAAACCATCGGCACCGGGGTCTGGGTTCACGGGCCGCGTCGGGGATCGACGCGTCCTGGCGATGAATAGAGCCGAAAAAACGCAAAAAGTGCGATAACCGCCAGACCGCAGTGGCGCCACGCCGCACTATTGGAGCACCGCGCCCCGCTCCTCCAGCAGTTTCACGAACATCGCCAGGCTGCGCGATACCGTGCCGCTGCGCCATACCAGCCAGGTGCGCAGGTAGCGAAAACGTTGCGACATCGGCCACACGCTGACCGTGGCGCACCCCGGCATGCTCTCGAGCATGCTGCGTGGCATCAGCGCCAGCCCCGCCCCTGCGCTCACGCAGGCGAGCATGCCGTGGTAGCTCTCCAGTTCGAAGATCTTGCCCGGCACGGCGGCATCCTGGGTGAACCAGCGCTCGAAATGATGGCGGTACGAACAGTTGGCCCGGAACGCATAGATGCTCTGCCCGTTGACGTCCTGGCCACGATGGATCGGCGCATGGTTGAGCGGCGCGATGATGACCATCTCCTCCTCGAACACCGGCACGCCCTCCAGCGAGGGGTGCAGCACCGGGCCGTCGACGAAGGCCGCCGCCAGGCGTCCCGACAGCACGCCTTCGATCATGGTGCCCGACGGCCCGGTGGAGAGGTCCAGCTCGACCTTGGCGTACTGCTGGTTGTAGGCCGCCAGCAACGCGGGGATGCGCACCGCTGCGGTACTTTCCAGCGAGCCCAGCGAGAACGCCCCCTGGGGTTCCTCTCCCGCCACGGTCAGGCGGGCCTCCTGCACCAAGGCCAGGATGCGCTTGGCGTACTCCAGGAAGGTCCAGCCGGCCGGCGAGAGGCGCAGGCGCAGCTTTTCACGAATGAACAGCTCCACCCCCAGGTCGGCTTCCAGCTGCTTGATCCGCGTGGTCAGGTTCGACGGCACGCGGTGGATGTGCTGGGCGGCTGCGCTGATGCTGCCGTGCTCGGCCACGGCGGTGAAGATCTCAAGCTGTACCAGGTCCAAAAACATTCTCCAAACGTGAAAGAAACCGTTTTTATTATTCAGTTTTCGAAAGATTAGCACGGCATTACGCTGGGCCCCTGTTTCCCTTCTGACAGGAACGCCCGCCATGACCGACATAACCAGCCACACCCATGCCCTCTCGATCAACCCGGCCACCGGTGTACGCATCGGCCACTACGCCTATGAAACCGACGCACTGATGGACGCCGCCCTGGGCCGCGCCGCTGCCGGGTTTGCCGGCTGGCGGCGTACCCCGCTGGCCACCCGCTCGGCCCTGCTGGTGAAACTGGCCGGCGTGCTGCGCGACAACGCCCAGGCCATGGCGCGGATGATTACCCTGGAAATGGGCAAGCCTGCGGCCCAGGCCCGCGGCGAAGTGGAAAAGTGCGCCCAGCTGTGCGAGTGGTACGCCGAGAACGGGCCGGCCATGCTGGCCCCCGAGCCGACCCAGGTACCCGACGCCAAGGCCCACATCGAATACCGCCCACTGGGCCCGATCCTCGCAGTGATGCCGTGGAACTTCCCGCTGTGGCAAGTGCTGCGCGGTGCGGTACCCGCGCTGATCGCCGGCAACACCTACGTGCTCAAGCACGCGCCCAATGTGATGGGCTCGGCCTACCTGCTGCGCGATGCGTTCCAGCAGGCCGAATTCCCCGAAGGCGTGTTCGAGGTGCTCAACGTGACGCCTGAGGGCGTATCCAGGGCCATCGTGGACCCGCGCATCGTCGCCGTGACCCTTACCGGCAGCGTGCGTGCCGGTGCCGCCATCGGTGCCCAGGCCGGTGCCGCGCTGAAAAAATGCGTACTGGAACTGGGCGGCTCCGACCCGTTCATCGTGTTGAACGATGCCGACCTGGATGCCGCCGTACAGGCTGCCGTGATCGGCCGCTACCAGAACACCGGCCAGGTGTGCGCGGCAGCCAAGCGGCTGATCGTCGAAGCCGGCGTGGTCGAGGCATTCACCCGCAAGTTCGTCGAGAAAACCCGCGCGCTGGTGATGGGCGACCCGTTGCTGGCCGACACCTACCTGGGGCCGATGGCGCGTCATGACCTGCGCGACGAGCTCGACCAGCAGGTCCAGGCCACCCTGGCCGAAGGCGCCACGCTGCTGCTGGGCGGGCACAAGGTCGACGGCCCGGGCAACTACTACGCGCCCACGGTACTGGCCGACGTCACCGACCAGATGACCTCGTTCCGCCAGGAGCTGTTCGGCCCGGTGGCCTCGATCATCACTGCCCGGGATGCGCGCCACGCCCTGCAGCTGGCCAACGACAGCGAATTCGGCCTGACCTCGACCGTGTACACCCGGGATGCGGCACTGGCCCGACAACTGGCCGACGAACTGGAGTGCGGCGGCGTGTTCATCAACGGCTACAGCGCCAGTGATCCGCGCGTGACCTTCGGTGGGGTGAAGAAGAGCGGCTTTGGCCGCGAACTCTCGCACTTCGGCGTTCGCGAGTTCTGCAACGCGCAGACCGTATGGTTTGATCGCCACTAAAGTACGAAGCACCTTCCTATAAAGCGCAGGATAAAAAAATAGGCTTATCCTGCGTTTAATAGATACCCATGGCAGCGCTTATCCATTAGCCTCAACTCACTCTCAAACACAGCAGGCACCTTGCCACTATAAAAATCAGCACCTTTCATCTATTTTGCGCCCGCTTGCAACTGCCAAACATAACTCGAAATAACAGTCTTGATTGGAGCGTTCGAATGTCGAAAAAACTCTTCACCCTCACCGTGCTCGGTGGCCTGATGCTGGCCAACAGTGCCTTTGCCGACAAGCTCACGGTGATCTCCTATGGTGGCGCGAGCAAGGCCGCGCAGGTCACCGCGTTCTACAAGCCCTACGAAGAAAAGACCAAGACCCAGGTGATCGCTGGCGAGTGGAACGGTGAAATCTCCAAGCTCATCGCCATGAACGACACCAAGACCGTGACCTGGGACGTGCTCGATACCGAAGACACCGACCGAGCCCGTGGCTGTGAAGAAGGTCTGTTCGAAAAACTCGACTACGAACGCCTCGGCACGCCGGGCGACTGGATCGAAGGCACCAAGAGTGACGACGGCTGTGGCGTCGGTATCTTCGTGTGGTCCAACGTGCTGGCCTACAACGCCGACAAACTGAAGGTCGCCCCTACCGGCTGGGCCGACTTCTGGGACGTGAAGAAATTCCCGGGCAAGCGCAGCCTGCGCAAGTCTGCCCGTGGCTCGCTGGAATTCGCCCTGATGGCCGACGGCGTGCCGCCTGCCGAAGTCTACAAGCTGCTCAGCACCAAAGAAGGTGTGGACCGCGCCTTCAAGAAACTGGACGAGATCAAGCCGTACATTCAGTGGTGGGAAGCCGGTGCACAGCCGCCGCAGTACCTGGTGGCTGGCGATGTGGTGATGGCGTCCTCGTACAACGGCCGCATCCACGCTGCACAGCAGAGCGGCAGCAACCTGAAGATCGTCTGGAACCAGAACCTGTACCAGTTCGACGAGTGGGCCATCCCGCGCGGCACCAAGAACCTGGACAAGGCCTACGACTTCATCAAGTTCGCCATGCAGCCTGAGCAGCAGAAGCTCTACACCGAGCAGATGGCCTACGGCCCGTCCAACACCAAGGCCGCCGAAATGCTCGACAAGTCGCTGGCTGACGACCTGCCCACCGCGGCAGAGAACCAGAAGAATGCACTGCGGGTAAACGTCGAGTTCTGGCTCGAGAACGCAGAAACGCTTGAACAGAAGTTCAACGCCTGGGCTAGCAAGTCCTGATTTCCCCTCCCTGTGCGCCTCATGGATGATCAGCGCACAGGTTCTATTCTCCTGTCCAGGGCCCTCCCCGCAGCCATGTCCAGTCCGCTAGACTGCGATCCTCTATCGTGTCTGGATCGTGGATTGCACATGAAACTCGCCACAGCCCTGGAACAGACCTCCCTCAGCCAGGCCACCGTGGTCGCGGGCAGGCAATGCCTGGACCGCGACCTGGCGTGGGTGCATATCGTCGATCACCCCGACATCTTCAACTGGCTGAAAAAGGGCGACCTGCTGCTGACCACCGGCTACAACTGGCCGCAAGACCCGCAAAAATGCCGCGACATGGTTCGCCGCCTGGCCGAGCTGGGCCTGGCCGGGGTCGTGATGGCAGTCCCGCACTTTCACGAACACTTCCCCCAGGCGGCCATCGAAGAAGCCGACCGCTGCTGTTTCCCTTTGCTGGAACTGCCCTGGGAAGTCGCCTTCAGCGACATCACCCAGCAGGTTCTCGAACAGATCATCAACTTCCAGACCCGCATCATCCGTCGCTCCGACCTTATCCACCGCATGCTCACCCGCGCTGCCATCGAGGCCGACAACCTGCAGAGCCTGGCCAGCGCACTCACCAGCGCCCTGGAACTGCCGGCGCTGATCGTGGCCAGCTCCGGCAGTGTGCTGGGGGCCAGCGAGCCGGCCAATGACGCCGTGGAGCTTGCCGTGATGCGCCACCTGAACGAGCAGGCCAACCTGCTGCAGGGGGTCGAGCCGCAGGTGCTGGAGCTGGACGCCGATGCCGGCGCATTTCGCCTGGGCTGCCCCATCCGCCTGCAGGGCGAGCGGGTCGGGGTGGTGTGGCTCAAGGGCCAGCGGGACAGCTTCGAGGAGCTGCACTGCCGCGCAGTGGAACATGCTGCGCTGATCGCCGCCTTGCAGCTGTCCCATCAACGCGAATTGCTGGACCAGGAAAACCGCCTCGGCCATGCCCTGGTGGCAGGGCTGCTGGAAGGCAAGTTCCCCGAAACGCCACGCGCCATCGAACGTGCGCTGGTGTCCGGCTGGTGTCATACCCGCGACTACCGCGTGTGCCTGGTGTTGCTGGACGAGCCGATTCCCCTCAGCCGCGAGGGCTTCCAGCGGCGCAAGGAACAGGCCGAGCGCATCACCGAGATCATGCAGGGGTTGGGAATCGCGCCCCTGCTGTCGGTGTCGTTGAACCAGATCAGCCTGATCGTGCCGGCCGATGTGATGCCCGAGTCGATCTGGAAGCATATTCGACTGGACGGCGGCGCCATGGCCGCCAGCCGCGTGCACCGGGGCGTGGCAGGCATGGCCCAGGGCGCCGGGGATGTGGCCACCCTGCTGCCGCTGCTGCGCCCGGGCAAGCTGCATGGGTTTGACGAAGTGCTGTTTCCGCGGGCGCTGATGGGCGACGACGATGCACGGCGCATGCTGCTGGAGCGCCTGGTGACCCCGCTGACCCGGCACAAGAACGGTGCCATGCTCATGGAAACCCTGTGCACCCTGGCCAGCGAAGGCTTTCAGCTGGCCAGCAGCGCCCGCTGCCTGGACATCCACATCAGCACATTACGCTACCGCGTGGAGCGCATCGAAGAGCTGCTGCAGCTGTCGATGGAGAACCCGCAGGCGCGCTTTCAGCTGCAGGTGGCAACCGAGATGTACCGCCTGCAGAACGACGCCTGACAAACAATCTGCTGCCTGTACCGCCAGGTGGCGGGCCAGGCCCGCTCCAGCAGGCCGTCAGAGGCCTTGCGGGAGCGGGCTTGACCGGCGCTGGAGACACCTCGACCACCCCCGCAGCATAGTGTGCTGCCAACCCCCTCAATACGGCATTTATGCCTGGCCCAAGCGGTCATCTCGGCATCGGTCACTGCGTGCCTGTTCTTACAATCGTGCCATTCACCGGACCCGTAGAAGGCACCCTCTCCATGTTGAAAAGCACACTGCGTGACCCCTCGCTGCTTGTCGAACGCGCTTACGTCAATGGCAGCTGGATCGATGCCGACAACGGCGAAACGATTGCCGTGATCAACCCCGCCGACGGCAGCGAAATCGCCCGGGTCCCGGCCCTCGGCGCCGCCGAGACGCGACGCGCCATCGAGGCCGCCCAGGCCCGTTTCGAAAGCTGGCGCGAAGTCCCCGCCGCCACCCGCGCACGTCACCTGGAAGCCTGGTACAGCCTGATCCTGGAAAACCAGGAAGACCTGGCGCTGATCATGACCGCCGAACAAGGCAAGCCCCTGAGCGAGTCGCGCGGCGAAATCGGCTACGGCGCCAGCTTCGTCAAATGGTTTGCCGAAGAGGCCCGTCGCATCTACGGCGACACCATCCCCGCGCCCACCAACGACCGCCGCATCCTGGTGCTCAAGCAGCCGATCGGCGTGGTGGCGGCCATCACCCCGTGGAACTTCCCCAACGCGATGATCACGCGCAAATGCGCGCCGGCCCTGGCCGCCGGCTGCACCGTGCTGGTCAAGCCGTCCGAGATGACCCCGCTGTCGGCCCTGGCCCTGGCGGTACTGGCAGATCGTGCCGGCATCCCGGCCGGGGTGTTCAACGTGCTCACCGGCCTGCCTGCCGGCATAGGCAGCGAAGTGACCGCCAACCAGGCCGTGCGCAAGTTGTCGTTCACCGGCTCCACGCGCATCGGCAAGCTGCTGATGAGCCAGTGCGCCGACACCCTCAAGCGCCTGAGCCTGGAGCTGGGTGGCAACGCGCCGTTCATCGTGTTCGACGACGCCGACCTCGACCTGGCGATTGCCGGGGTGATGCTGAGCAAGTTCCGCAACGCCGGGCAGACCTGCGTGTGCGCCAACCGCATTCTGGTGCAGGACGGCATCTACGACCGCTTCGCCGAGCGCCTGCGGGCTGCCGTGGCCGAGCTGAAGGTGGGTGACGGCCTGGGCGAGAACGTGACCATCGGCCCACTGATCAACGCCGCCGCCGTCGCCAAAGTAGCCAGCCACATCGGCGATGCGGTGGAAAAAGGCGCCAGCATCTCGATTGGCGGCATGCCCGACGACACCGGCCTGTTCGTGCAGCCGACCGTGCTGCTGGACGCCACCACCGACATGCTGCTGGCCACCGAAGAGACCTTCGGCCCGGTTGCCCCGCTGTTCCGTTTCAAGGACGAAGCCGAGGCCCTGGCCATCGCCAACGCTACCCCGTTCGGCCTGGGCGCCTACTACTTCACCCAGGACATGCGCCGCGCCTGGCGTGTGGGCGAGCGCCTGGAGTTCGGCATGGTCGGCCTGAACACCGGGATCATCTCCATGGAAGTGGCCCCGTTCGGCGGCATGAAACAGTCCGGTACCGGCCGTGAAGGCTCCAAGTACGGCCTGGACGAGTTCCTCGAAATCAAGGCCTGGCACATGGGCGGCCTCGACTGAATACCTGCGTTCCCGAACCCCTGACACCATCGTTAGTTAATGGAGCTGCACCATGAATTCTGCACTGACTGAAAATCAACGCCTGCTGGCCCTGCGCGAGCAGCACGTACCCCGCGGCATCGCCACCGCCCACCCGATCGTGGTCAGCCACGCCCAGGGTTCGGAGCTGTGGGACGTGGACGGCAAGCGCTACCTGGACTTCGTCGGCGGCATCGGCGTGCTCAACGTCGGCCACAACCACCCGCGTGTGGTCGAGGCCGTGCGCCGCCAGGTGGGCGAGATCTCCCATGCCAGCTTCCAGGTGGTGGCCTATGCGTCGTACATCGACGTGGCAGCGCGCCTGAACGCCATGGTCGGTGGCGGCGAAGCCTACAAGAGCGTGCTGTTCACCTCCGGCGCCGAAGCGGTGGAGAACGCCATCAAGATCGCCCGTGGCTACACCAACCGCCCGGCGGTGATCTCGTTCCGCGGCGGCTTCCACGGGCGCACCCTGCTGGGCGTCACCCTGACCGGCATGAGCCAGCCGTACAAGCAGAACTTCGGCCCGTTCCCGGCCGAGATCTACCACGCCACCTACCCCAACGAATACCGCGGCGTGAGCAGTGACGACGCCCTGGCCGAACTCGACCACCTGTTCGCCACCGACGTGGCCCCCGACCGCGTGGCGGCCATCCTGATCGAGCCGGTGCAAGGCGATGGCGGCTTCCTGCGCGCCCCCGATGCCTTCCTGCGTGCCCTGCGCGAACGCTGCACGCGCCACGGCATCGTGCTGATCCTGGACGAGATCCAGGCCGGCTTCGGGCGTACCGGCAAGCCGTTCGGCTTCCAGCACTCGGGCATCCAGCCTGACCTGGTGACCGTGGCCAAGAGCCTGGCCGGCGGCATGCCGCTGTCGGGTGTGGTGGGGCGTGCCGAGATCATGGACGCGCCGACCCCGGGCGGCCTGGGCGGCACCTACGGCGGCAACGCCGTGGCCTGCGCGGCTGCACTGGCGGTGATGGACCTGTTCGAGGAAGAAGACCTGCTGGCCCAGGGCGAGCAGCGTGCGGTGCAACTGCGTGAAGGCCTGCTGGCCCTGCAGAACCGCTACCCGTGCATCGGCGACGTGCGTGGCCTGGGCTTCATGCAGGCCATCGAGATCGTGGCCGACGACGCCGCGCAGACCCCGGACGCGAACCTGGCCCAGGCCATCATCGACCAGGCCCGTGAAGCCGGCCTGCTGGTGATCAAGTGCGGCGTGTACCGCAACGTGGTGCGCTTCCTGGCACCGCTGGTGACCACCGAGGCGCAGATCTCCGAAGCGCTGCGCATGCTCGACCAGGCGTTGACCCGCGCTACGGCGTAATCCGCCCCTCTGCGGCGCCACCTTCGCTGGCAATGCCGGCTCCCGCCGGGAGCGGCCTTGCCAGCGAAGGCCCCGTGGGTGAAAGTGTGTTTTTTTGTCATCCCGCATTTCAGGAGTCAGGAATGGAAGCGGCAACCAAGCTCGATCGGATCGATATCAACATCCTGGTCCAGTTGCAGAAAGACGGCCGCATGACCAACGTCAGCCTGGCCGAAGCCGTGGGGCTGTCGCCCAGCCCGTGCCTGCAACGGGTCAAGCGACTCGAGGCGGCAGGCTATATCAGCGGCTACGAAGCCCACCTGAACCTGGCCAAGTTCGCCAACTCGGTAACCATCTTCACCGAAGTCACACTGAGCGACCACAAACGCTCCGACTTTCAGAAATTCGAATCGAGCATTCGCAACATCGACGAAGTGCTCGAATGCCACCTGATCAGCGGTGGCTATGACTACCTGGTGCGCTTTCTGACCAGCAGCATCCAGCATTACCAGGAGCTGATGGAAACCATCCTCGACCAGAACATCGGCATCGAGAAGTACTTCAGCTACATCGTGATCAAGTCGCCGGTGATGAAGAACAAGGTGCCCCTGCGCAGCCTGCTCGCCGCCGTCTAGCGCCTGGCCTCGGCCTGCTGTTCATGCAGGCTGTCGAACAACGCCTGGGCCGCAGCCGACAGTTCGTGGCCCGGCTTGCTCAGCACCCCGATGGCACGTTCCACCGGGTCGCGCAGGGTGATGCAGCGCGCGCCCAGCTCGTGCATCTGGCCGGCGCACAGGGCCGGCACCGCGCTGACCCCAAGCCCGCTGGCCACCATGCGACCCACTGTCACCAGTTGATGGCTCTCGAACTCCACCGCCAGCTTCATGCCGCGCGCCTTGAGGTGCTCTTCGAGCATCACGCGCACGTTCGAGGGCCGTTGCAAGGTGATGAACGGCTGCTGCAGCAAGGTCTGCCAGTCGATTTCATCCAGCGCGGCCAGGGGCGAATCCAGCGGCACCACGGCAGTGAACCGGTCGACGTACAGGGGCGAGAACACCAGCGACGAGCCTTCGAACGGCTCGAACGCCACCCCCAGTTCCACCTGGCGGTCACGCACCATCTCCAGCACCTGTTCGTTGATCACGTCGTTCACCGTGACCCCGATGTTCGGGTAGCGGGTGCGAAAGTTCTTCAGGATGGGCGGCAGCAGGTTGCCGGCGAACGACGGCATCGCCGCAATGGTCACGCGCCCGCGCTGCAGGGTGAAGCGCTGGCGGATCTCGTCCTCGGCGTTGTCCCAGTCGGCAAGCAGGCGGCGCGCCAGGGGCAGCAGCGATTCGCCTTCCGGGGTCAGCGTGACGTTGCGCGTGGTGCGCGTGAACAGCCGCCCGCCCAGGCCCTCCTCCAGCGACTTGATGGTCAGGCTCAGTGCCGACTGCGACAGGTGCAGACGCTCGCAGGCCACCGCAAAACTCAGGCTCTGGGCCACTGCCCAGAAGGCACGCAGCTGCTTGACGGTCATGCTGACTCCGGCAAAAGGGGGAATTGTTGAGGTTTATCGATCAATCCATCTCAAAAATCAACTTAACAAATATATGTAATGGCGCAACACTCACGCCACTGGACCACTAACAAGGAGAATATTCCATGCAAGACGTCGTCATTGTCGCGGCCACTCGTACCGCCATCGGCAGTTTCCAGGGTTCGCTGGCCGCCATCCCGGCCCCGGAGCTGGGCGCAGCGGTGATCCGCCGCCTGCTGGAGCAGACCGGGCTGGCCGGCAGCGAAGTGGATGAGGTGATTCTGGGCCAGGTGCTCACCGCCGGCAGCGGCCAGAACCCGGCGCGCCAGGCCGCGATCAAGGCCGGCCTGCCCCATGCGGTACCGGCCCTGACCCTGAACAAGGTCTGCGGCTCGGGCCTCAAGGCCCTGCACCTGGGCGCCCAGGCGATCCGCTGTGGCGACGCCGAGGTGATCATCGCTGGCGGCATGGAGAACATGAGCCTGGCCCCCTACGTGCTGCCTGCCGCGCGTACCGGCCTGCGCATGGGCCATGCCAGCATGATCGACAGCATGATCAGCGACGGCCTGTGGGATGCCTTCAACGACTACCACATGGGCATCACCGCCGAGAACCTGGTGGACAAGTACGCCATCACCCGTGAGGCCCAGGACGCCTTTGCCGCCGCCTCGCAGCAAAAGGCCTGCGCGGCCATCGAGGCCGGCCGATTTGCCGACGAGATCACCCCGATCCAGATCCCGCAGCGCAAGGGTGAGCCGCTGGTGTTCGCCACCGACGAACAGCCCCGCGCCGGCACCACCGCCGAGTCGCTGGCCAAGCTCAAGCCGGCGTTCAAGAAGGACGGCAGCGTGACGGCGGGCAACGCCTCGAGCCTCAACGACGGCGCAGCGGCGGTGCTGCTGATGAGCGCGGCCAAGGCCAAGGCCCTGGGCCTGCCGGTACTGGCGCGCATTGCGGCCTATGCCAATGCGGGCGTGGACCCGGCGATCATGGGTATCGGCCCGGTCAGCGCGACCCGTCGCTGCCTGCAGAAGGCCGACTGGTCGCTGGATCAGCTGGACCTGATCGAAGCCAACGAAGCCTTCGCGGCCCAGGCGTTGTCGGTGGGCCAGGAGCTGGGCTGGGACGCGAGCAAGGTCAACGTCAACGGCGGCGCGATTGCCCTGGGCCACCCGATCGGTGCCTCGGGTTGCCGGGTGCTGGTGTCGTTGCTGCACGAGATGATCAAGCGTGATGCGAAGAAGGGCCTGGCGACCCTGTGCATCGGTGGTGGGCAGGGTGTGGCGTTGGCCATCGAGCGCGCCTGACCCTCGATCTGCAGCGCCTCGTCGCGGGTCAAGCCCGCTCCCACAGGATTGCCGTGGCCCCTGTGGGAGCGGGCTTGACCCGCGATGGCGTCGACACCTTGCATCGCCTGGCTACTGCACCTGCACCATCAGTTCCACCTGCACCTTGGCCAGCATGTGCTCCATCCCCCCGCCCCGGCGCATTCCGCGCACCGGGCACGCATCCAGGTAATCCAGCCCCACCGCCAGCTTCAGGTGGCGCTCGGGCCTGGCCAGCCGATTGGTGATATCGAAACTGTACCAGCCCTCCCCCAGCCAGGCTTCGGCCCAGGCATGGCTGGCAAGGTGCGTGGCGTCCTCGGTGCACAGGTAGCCCGACACGTAGCGCGCCGGGATACCCAGGCTGCGCACACAGGCCAGAAACGCATGGGTATGGTCCTGGCAAACCCCCGCCTGCCTGGCGAACGACTCGGCCGCGGTAGTGCCCACCTCGGTCGCGCCGGGGCTGTAGGGCATGTGCTCGGCCAGCGCATTCATCAGCTCGATCAGCGCCGCCCTGTCGCGCCGCTCGCCGCAATGCTGCGCGGCAAACGCCAGCAGCGCCTCGTCGGCGGCGGTCAGCGGGCTGCTGCGCAGAAACGGCAGCGGCGACTGCAGGTCCGGCTCCACCTCGCGGGTGGGGTCGATTTCCACCTGGCCGTGGGCGCACAGCACGATCTCGCCGTGGGGCTCGTCCAGGGTCAGTACATGCAGCACGTTGCCATAGGGGTCGAGCTGGCTGCGCACCTTGCGCGGCATGTCCACCTGCCAGTCGATGACACGCTGGCGCTCGCTGTCCTGGGGCGTGAGGCGCAGGAACTGGATGCTGGTGCACACCTCGTTGGCATAGCTGTAGGTGGTGTCGTGGCGAATGGACAGTTTCATACCACCTCCAGGTAGGCGTCGTGAATGGCCTGGCCCAGGTCGCGTACCTGATCGATGAACTCGATCAGCCAGGCGTGCAGGCCTGCATCGAGGATCTCGTCGATGCCGGTGTAGCGCAGGCGAGCGTTGAGGCCGGCGGCCAGGCGCTGCGCCGGGCGGCCGTTGATGCCGGGCAGGTTGGACAGTTCAAGGTCCAGCTCCTGGATGCAGGCATGCAGCGAGCGCGGCACCTCGGCGCGCAACAGCAGCATTTCCGAAACCTGCTCGGCGTTCGGTGCGTTGCGGTAGATCTCGTTGAAAGCCTCGAACGACGACAGGGCGCGCAGCAAGGCGCTCCACTGGTAGTAGCCACGGGCCGACTTGTCGCTGACCTCCTCCGACTCCTCGCCAAACATCTCGTAGCGCGCATCCAGCAGACGCAAGGTGTTGTCGGCGCGCTCTATGAAGGTGCCCAGGCGAATGAAGCCATAGGCCTCGTTGCGCATGATGGTGCCCGAGGTGGCCCCGCGAAACAGGTGCGAACGCTCCCGCACCCATTCGCAGAACTGGCTGATGCCGTAGCGGCCCAGGCCGTTGCCGGCAATGGCGCGCATCTCCAGCCAGGTGGCATTGATGTTCTCCCACATGTCGGCGGTGATGCGCCCGCGCACGGCGTGGGCATTGCTGCGCGCCGCACGCAAACAGCAGTAGATGCTGCCGGGGTTGGCCTCGTCCAGGGCAAAGAAGTGCAGCATGTGCTCGGTGTCGAGCGCGCCGTGGCGGGCCTTGTAGTCTTCCAGCGTGCCGGCCGCCAGCAGCGACATGGCCAGCTCCGCGTGGCCGTCGCTGCGTCCGGCCTGGGGCATCAGCGACAGCGAATAGCTCACTTCGAGCATGCGCGCGAGGTTTTCCGCGCGCTCCAGGTAACGCGACATCCAGTAGAGGTCTGCAGCGGTTCTTGAAAGCATGGTTCAGTCCTCCACCACCCAGGTGTCCTTGGTACCGCCGCCCTGCGACGAGTTGACCACCAGCGAGCCTTCGCGCAGCGCCACCCGCGTGAGGCCGCCGGGCACCAGGCGGGTCTGGCTGCCCGACAGCACGAACGGGCGCAGGTCGATATGGCGCGGGGCAATGCCGCTTTCGACAAAGGTCGGGCAGGTGGACAGGCACAAGGTGGGCTGGGCGATGTAGTCCTGCGGGCGAGCCTTGAGGCGCAGGCGGAACGCTTCGATCTGCGCTGCCGTCGACGCCGGCCCCACCAGCATGCCGTAGCCGCCCGAACCCTGGGTTTCCTTGACCACCAGGTGCTCCAGGTTGGCCAGCACATGGGACAGCTCGGCCGGCTTGCGGCACTGCCAGGTGGGCACGTTCTTCAGGATCGGCGCTTCGTCCAGGTAGAAGCGGATCATCTCGCCCACGTAGGGGTAGATCGACTTGTCGTCCGCCACCCCGGTGCCGACCGCATTGGCCAGCACCACGTTGCCCAGGCGGTAGGCGGCAATCAGGCCGGGCACCCCGAGCATCGACTCAGGGTTGAAGGTCAACGGGTCGAGGAAGGCGTCATCCAGCCGGCGGTAGATCACGTCCACCGGCTGCGGGCCGCAGGTGGTGCGCATGAACACGCGGTCGTCACGCACGAACAGGTCGGCGCCTTCCACCAGTTCCACCCCCATTTCGCGGGCCAGGAACGCATGCTCGAAGTACGCGCTGTTGAAGCGCCCCGGGGTCAGCACCACCACCGTGGGGTTGTCCAGCGGGCTGGCGCTCCTGAGCGTGTCGAGCAGCAGGTTGGGGTAATGGTCGATGGGCGCGATGCGCTGGGCGGCGAACAGCTCGGGGAACAGGCGCATCATCATCTTGCGGTCTTCGAGCATGTAGCTCACGCCGCTGGGGGTGCGCAGGTTGTCCTCGAGCACGTAGTAGCTGCCGTCGCCATCGCGCACCAGGTCCACCCCCGCGATATGCGCATAGAGGCCCCTGTGCAGCCCCAGGCCGCGCATGGCCACCTGGTAGCCCTCGTTGGCCAGCACCTGCTCGGCCGGGATGATGCCGGCCTTGAGGATGCGCTGTTCATGGTAGATATCGGCCAGGAACATGTTCAGTGCCTGCACCCGCTGGATGCAGCCACGCTCGATGACCTGCCATTCGCTGGCCTTGATGCTGCGCGGAATGATGTCGAACGGGATCAGGCGTTCGGTGCCCTGCTCGTCACCGTAGAGCGTGAAGGTGATGCCTGCGCGGTGGAACAGCAGGTCGGCTTCGCGGCGGCGTTGCGCCAGCAGTTCCAGCGGCGTGTCCGCCAGCCAGCGGGCAAACTCGCGGTAATGCGGGCGACACTGGCCCCCTGCGGCATACATTTCGTCAAAAAAAGCTCCGGACATACCCCACTCCTCGCCGTGTTCGTAACGGCTTCTTCTAATTGGCTGCTGTCTTCCAGTACCCGGGCCTTTCAACAGACTTTAGCAAGGGCTGTGCCCAACGCCCGGGAATCGCTCTGCCACGCCCCTTGAGCGCGGCGGGCGACCCGAGCGGTGCATGCATTTGCCCCATAACGGTGCGCGCAACCTGCCCGGTGCACGCTGCGCACCTTTTCGTAAAGACTTGTATCTACGGGGCCTCCCCAGCAGCACATGGCGATCTGGTGGCCTAGAATGCCGACACCTCTTTTCTGCGAGTTGCTGCCATGACCGCTTCGCCATTGCTGACCGCCTTCCTGCCCGTTGCGCTGGGCATCATCATGTTCGGCCTGGGGCTTTCGCTGACCCTGGCCGACTTCGCCCGGGTGGTGAAATACCCCAAGCCGGTGGTCATCGGCCTGGTGTGCCAGATCCTGCTGCTGCCCTTCATCTGCTTTCTGATTGCCAACGGTTTTGGCCTGGCACCGGCCCTGGCGGTCGGCCTGATGTTGCTGGCGGCCTCGCCCGGCGGCACCACCGCCAACCTGTTCAGCCACCTGGCGCACGGTGACGTGGCGCTCAACATCACGCTGACGGCGGTGAACTCGCTGATCGCGATCCTGACCATGCCGCTGCTGGTCAACCTGTCGCTGAGCTACTTCATGAGCGCCGACCAGGCCATCCCGCTGCAGTTCGCCAAGGTGCTGCAGGTGTTTGCCATCGTGCTGGTGCCGGTGGCGCTGGGCATGCTGGTGCGGCGCCTGACCCCGGCCTTCGCGGCGCGCATGGAGAAACCGATGAAGCTGGTGGCGGCGCTGTTTCTGGCCGGCACGGTGATGCTGGCGCTGATGAAAGACTGGGCCACCGTGGTCGAGTACGCGCCCCTGGTAGGCGCAGCCGCGCTGTTGTTCAACCTGGTGAGTCTGGGGCTGGGCTACTATGTGCCGCGGATACTGAAGATTCCGAAGCGCCAGGCCATCGCCATCGGCATGGAGATCGGCATCCACAACGGTACGCTGGCGATTGCACTGGCGCTGAGCCCGACCCTGCTCAACAACTCGACCATGGCCATTCCGGCGGCGCTGTACAGCCTGATCATGTTCTTTACCGCCGCCGGGTTTGGATGGTGGGTGAGCCGCAACCCGGAACCGGTGGCAGTGCTCGACTGACTGCACGGCAAGGCCGGCTGCTACGGGGTTCTGTGAACGGCGCAACCCCCTGTAGGAGCCGGCCTTGCCGGCGAAGCAAGCCAACACCGTTCAATTGCGTTGCTCCAATCGCCGCTGCCGTCTGCCCAGCCAGCCCCCGGTAGCCGCCCACTCCAGCGCAATCCCCGCCCCGATCAGCATCGCCAGTTGCGGGTGCTCACCCAGCACATCCAGCCCGCGCTTGACCCAGCCACTTAGCGCATCGCCACCGCGATAGACCACCGTGTCGATGAAGTTCTTGGCGCGGTACTTCTGCTCGGCCGGCAGCACGGTGTACAGCATCTCGCGCCCCGGCCGTACCAGCGCATACTCCCCCGCACGGCGCACCACCATCACTACCACGAACACCGCAAACACCGGGGCCAGGGCCAGCCACAGGAAGCCGGCCACCATCACCAGCGGCACCGCCACCAGCAACACGCCCACCCCCATGCGCCGCGCGATGCGCCCTGTGAAAAACAACTGGGTGAGGATCGCCAGCGCCTGCACCACGGTGTCGATCAGGCCGAACACCTGGGTCTGGCGGGTGCGATCGGTAAAGGTCTGTGCCACCAGCCGCGCCTGCTCGAAGTACAGGAAGGTACTGATGCTGGCCAGCAGCACCACGAACAGCGCCAGCATCAAGAGGTAGGGCGAGCGCAGCACCTCGCCGGCCCCGGCGAACGGGTTGCCGCCCAGCGGCCGGGAGCGCGGGTGTTCGGCCTCCGCCGGCAAGGGCGCACGGTCGCGCCAGCGCTGCAGGTAGGTTGCCGCGCCGATGCTGCCCAGCAGAAACAGCGTGGCCAGCAACACCAGCCCGGCATGCCCGACCACGCCCACCAGCAGGGTACCCAGTATCGGCCCCACCAGCCCGCCCAGGCTCGCACCGGCTGCGAGCAACCCGAACAGGCGCTTGGCCTGCTCGTTGCTGAACAGGTCGGCCAGTACGCTCCAGGCCAGCGAGATGCTCAGCAGGTTGAACACCGACAGCCAGATGTAGAACGCCCGGGCCACCCACAGGTTGTCGGGCTGCACCGCGAACACCAGGGCGAAGGCCAGCAGGTTGCTTGCCAGAAAGCCGTAGGTCCAGGGCAGGATCCTGCGCCGACGGGCCCGCGCCACCACCCAGCCGAACAGCGGCAATGCCAGCAAGGTGACGATGAAAGTGCCGGTGAACAGCCATTGCAGGTTGTCGACGCCGCCGGCCACCCCCATGGTCTCGCGTACCGGTCGCAGCATGAAATAGCCGGCGAACAGCAGGAAGAACAGCGCAAGGCCGCCCACCACCGCCGGGGTTTCGTCGTCGTGAAAGGTGAACAGCCGGCCCAGCAGGCGCATCAGCCGAACATCTTGATCAGCGCCTGCTGCCGGGCCGTGTCGAGCAACGCGCCACTGCCGGCCTTGAGCTGGTCGCGTTGACGGTCCGGGCGGCTGGTGGCCGGGATCACGGTCGTCACTGCCGGGTGACTGAGGGCAAATTTGAGAAACAGCTGCGCCCAGCTGCCGATGCCGGCTTCGCTGGCCCAGCCCGGCAACGGCTGGCCCTTGACCCTGGCAAACAGCCTGCCATCGTCGAAGGCGCGGTTGATCAGTACCGCCACGCCCTTGTCCTGCGCCAGCGGCAGCACCGTGCGCGCGGCGCCAGGCGCATTCACCGAATAGTGGATCTGGATGAAGTCCAGCGGCTCGCGGCGCAGGATGCGCTCCAGTTCGTCCAGCCCGCCATCGGTGTAATGGGTAACGCCCACGTAACGGGTCTTGCCCTGGGCCTTGAGTTCACGGGCGTAGGGCAGTTGGCGCTGCCAGTCGCGCAGGTTGTGCACCTGCAGCAGATCGACCTTGTCGGTGCGCAGGCTGCGCAGCGTCTGGGCCCATTGCGCCTGCGCCGCAGCCTGGCTGTCGGCGGCGATCTTGGTGGCCAGGAAGGTGCGCTCGCGCCAACCGCCCTCCTCCAGCAACTGGCCCAGTATCGCGTCGGCGCCGCCATAGTTGGGCGAGGTATCGATGACCCGGCCGCCACCGTCGAAGAACACCTGCAGCACCGCTTTGAGCTGCTGGTACTCGGGGGAACCCGCCGTCACCTCGAAACTGCCCGAGGTGCCGGCGCCGATCACCGGCAAGGCCTCGCCGGTGGACGGCACCTTGCGCTCGAGCAGCGCCGTGTGGGGCTGCGCCAGGGCGTGCGGGCGGCTCAGCAGCAGCCCCAGGCCAGCGGCCAGGGCAGCACTGGTGGCGAGAAAACGGCGACGCGTAGGCATGCGCAGGCCTCCTGCAAAGCGGCGTTGGAAGGGGTCAAAGGGTCAAGCATAGACCATGGCCCAACGGCGCCGATTTGCTCAATTGCCATGCGCTTCTATATTGAGCTAGTCCCTGTTGCGAGTGCCAAGCGTGGCCAGCACCGATCGGTTGATCATCTGCGAACACTGCGACTGCGTGTATGAACGGGTCGAGCTCGCCAAACACCAGAAAGCGCTATGCCTGCGTTGCGGCGCCGTGCTGCAGCGCCATAACGGCCTGGATGTACAGCAGCGCCTGGCGCTGAGCTTCACTGCAGCGATCCTGTGGATGTTCGCCAACTTCTACCCGGTGATGAGCATCAGCCTGCAAGGCCTGCACAACAGCGCCACGTTATGGGACTCGGTGCGCGCCCTGGCCACCGGGCCGATCACCTTCATCGCCCTGGTGGCCGCCATCGCGATCATCATCGCGCCGATGTTCCAGCTGTTGCTGCTGCTGTGGGTGCTGGTGCATGCCCTGGGCCGGCGCCGCTCGCCGGCCTTCAGCCTGTGCATGCGCTGGCTGGAAACCCTGCGCCCGTGGAGCATGCTGGAGGTGTGCCTGCTGGGGTCGATGGTGGCGGTGTTCAAGCTGGCCGGGCTGCTCGATGTGCTGCCAGGCCTGGGGTTGATCGCCCTGGCCGCCCTGAGCCTGCTGATGATCCGCCTGGCCGGGCGCGATATCCGCGACCTGTGGGTGTACCTGTCTTGAACGCGCCGCCGCTGGCCAGCGAGCTGGGCCTGGTGCTGTGCCATGCCTGCGGGCTGGCCTGCGACAACCGCGACCACCCCACCCAGTGCCCTCGCTGCGCAGCGCCGCTGCATGAGCGCAAGCCCGAGTCGCTGACCCGAACCTGGGCGTACCTGATCGCCGCCCTGGTGTTCTACATTCCGGCCAACCTGCTGCCGGTGATGAACACCAAGCTGTTCGGTGCCGGCGACGACAGCACCATCATGAGCGGCGTGCTCGAGTTCTGGGCCCATGGCTCATGGGACATCGCACTGATCATCTTCATCGCCAGCATCGCGGTGCCGGCCACCAAGTTCGTGGCCCTGGGCCTGCTGCTGGTGACGGTGCAGCGCGGCAGTACCTGGGCCCAGCGCCAGCGTTCGAAGCTGTTCCGCTTCGTCGAGCTGATCGGCTACTGGTCGATGCTCGATGTGATCGTGGTGGCGCTGGTTGCCGCACTGGTCAAGTTCCAGGCCCTGGGCGACATCGAGCCGCGCCTGGGCATTCTGTTTTTCGGCATGGTGGTGGTGTTCACCATGCTCGCGGCCATGAGCTTCGACCCCCGCCTGATCTGGCAACCGCCCAACGGCAAGGAACCCGCGCATGAGTGAAGACAGCAACCACAGCGCGGCACAACCGGCTCGCCCGGCGGTGCAGACCCGGCGCTTCAGCGTGTCGCTGGTGTGGATCGTGCCGATCGTGGCAGTGCTGGTGGGCATCTCGCTGGTGGTGCACAACTGGCTGCAGGAAGGCCCCAGTATCCAGGTCACCTTCAAGACCGGCCAGGGGCTGGAGGCCAACAAGACAGCAGTGAAGTACCGCAACGTGGTGATCGGCCAGGTCAGCGAAGTGGAGCTCAGCCAGGACCAGAAGAGCGTCACCGCCACCATCAAGCTGGTCAAGCAGGCCGAGAACTTCACCCGCCAGGACTCGCTGTTCTGGGTGGTGCGCCCGCGCATCGGTGCGGGCGGCGTAACGGGTATCGACACGCTGTTCTCCGGTGACTTCATCGGCGCCGATGCCGGGCAGTCGGACACCCGCGCCAAGACCTTCACCGGCCTGGAGACACCACCGCCAATCACCTACGGCGAACCCGGCAAGCGCTTCAACCTGCATGCCTCCGACCTCGGCTCGCTGGGCGTCGGCTCGCCGGTGTACTACCGCAAGATCCAGGTCGGCCAGGTGGTGTCGTACGCGCTGGACGCCAACGGCAAAGGGGTCAATGTCGAAGTGTTCGTGCACGCCCCCAACGATGCCTTCGTCACCGACAACACGCGGTTCTGGAACGCCAGCGGCGTGGATGTCGAGGTGGGTGCCAACGGCTTTGCCCTGCGCACCGAGTCGCTGTCGTCGCTGATGGTCGGCGGCGTGGCCTTCAGGGCCCCGGACTACAGTCCCGACGACCAGCCGGCAGCCGAGGACAAGACCTTCGAGCTGTTCGACGACCGCCCCGCCGCCCTCGCCCCGCCGGCGGGCAAGGCGCAGTACCTGGCGCTGCGCTTCGACCAGTCGCTGCGCGGGCTCAAGGTGGGCGCACCGGTGGAGTTCCTGGGCATGGAATTCGGCCGGGTAGTCGCCATCAACCTCGACTTCGACGCCAAGACCCGCACTTTTCCGGTGAATGTGGGCATCGTGATCTACCCGCAACGCCTGGGCCAGGCGCATACCAAGATGCTCAAGGTGCTCAATCACAACCCTGACGATGAACAGGCCGGCGTCCGCCTGATGGGCACCTTCATCGACAACGGCCTGCGCGCCCAGGCCCGCAGCGGCAACCTGTTGACCGGGCAGTTGTACATCGCCCTGGATTTCTACCCCAAGGCGCCCAAGGTGACCTTCGACCCGACCGCGCGCCCCATCACCATCCCGACCATCCCCAGCAGCCTGGAGCAACTGCAGGAGCAGTTCCAGGCCATGGTCGAGAAGATCAACAAGCTGCCCATCGAACGCATCGCCGGCAACCTGGACGCCAACCTGGTGGAGCTGCGCAAGGCGCTCAAGCAGTTCAACGGCAAGACCTTGCCCGGCATCGAGGGCACGCTGCAGGACATGAGCACCACGCTCAAGAGTGCCAATGCGACCCTGGCCGACGACTCGCCACAGCGCGAGCAGCTGTCGCAGACCCTGGACGACCTGGGCCGCATGACCCGCTCGATGCGCGAGCTGGCCGACTACCTCAAGCGCAACCCCGAGTCGCTGCTGCGCGGGCGGCCCGACAATGCCCCTGCCGATGCCTTGCAACCTTCCTCGCGCCAATGAGCACTGGAGCCCGCCCCATGACCTATCTGCTCAAACCTTCGCTGCTTGGCATCGCGCTGTTGCTGGCGGCCTGTCGCAGCGAGCCGGTGCACTACCACACCCTGGTGCCTGCGCAGCTGCAGGCCGGGGCGACCCGTGCGGTAGACGTACGCATAGAGTCCATCAGCGTGCCGCCCCAGGTCGACCGCGAGCAGATCGTCGTGCGCCAGGGCGACAGCGGCCTGGCGGTGCTCGACAGTGAATGGTGGGGCGCCAGCCTGGTGGATGAACTGCGCAGCGCCTTGAGTGGCCAGCTCAACAGCAATGCACCGCGCACCCTGGGCCTGCGCCTGGAGGTGCAGCGCTTCGACTCGGTACCCGGGCAATACGCCCTGCTGGAGGCGCGCTGGCGCCTGCGTACGCTGGGCGGCGATGCCAACCGCCCCGCCCTGCGCTGCCACAGCCTGGTACGCAGTGCGGCGGGCACCGGGATTGCCGAGCTGGTAGCAGCCCAGCAACGCAACGTGGCGCGTCTTGCAGGGCTGATAGCCCAGGCGGCCGATGACACCCGGGCCGGGTGCCCGGCCTCCGGTTCCTGAGGCATCGGGCCGGTCAGCTTACTGGGCCGAGCCCACCGGCATGCCCTGCGGCCCCGGTGTGACCACCACGTCCAGGTCGATATGCTTGAACTCGGGCTTGGCACCAAGGCGTGCATTGAAGCGGTAGTTGAAACTGAACGGATCGTTGGTCGGCACGTTGAGCGCGTGTCCGTAGATCGGCTCGACCGCCGCAGCGTCATACCCCAGCAACTGCAGCAGCGTGGGGAAGATGTTGTAGTGGCTGGAGCGGTCCTTGTTGGTCGCCAGTTGCGCCTGCCAGTCCAAAGTCTTCAGGCCCTGGCCCTGGATCACCACCAGCGGCACCAGGCCCTCTTCCTCCACCGGGTTCTCGCCACAGTGGGTGTTGAGCCCCGGGTTGCCGCGCTCATGCAGGTCCTGGCCATGGTCGGAGGTGTAGATGATCACCGCCTGGCTCAGGTCGGCCTGGGCAAACAGGCGCTTGAAGAATTCGCCCACGCTCCACAGCACGCTGTTCTTGTACGAGTTGCGGTACAGCACCCAGTCCTGCGGGGTACCACTGAACCCGTCGCGCTGACCGGTATCGGCGATGTCGGCATAGTGGCCCCGCGGCAACGCCGGCGTGTAGGTCATGAACGCATCCGGGTACTTGTCGTGCACCGGAAAATGCACCCCCACCTTGTTGATCACGATCAGTTGCGGCTTGCCGTCGCCCAGCAGCTCCACGAGCTTTTGCAGTGCGGCCATGTCGCGGTCGCGCACCGGGGTGGTGTCGAACTGGATGAACTGGTCGATGTCGCGTTTTTCGGTGGCATCCATCAGGTTCTGCAGGTTGCCGCCGGTGCGTTGGCTGTCGATGTAGACGGTGCCAAGCCCGGCCTGTTTGGCGTACTGCCAGATCGACGGCAGGGTCGAGTTGATGCGCAGGTAATCGCTGCGGGTGCCGCCGTAGCGCAGCGTGACGTTGGTGTCGGCGCTGCAATTGGCGATGGAGGCGGCATAGCCGTAGTTGAAGATGCTGGCCCCCGGCTGGGGGTGGGTGAGGTTGCTGGTGACCCCGTTGGGGGTATTGAGGTCCAGGTAGTTGCCCGAAACGCTCTCGTCGATGATCAGCACGATATCGCGCGCCAATGGCGGGCCGCTGCGCGCCAGCGTCACTGGCTGGCGCGGGCCCACGCTGTCGTGCAGCGATTCGTAGAGGAACAGGTTCAGGTAGGCCAGCGGCGTGTACATCACCGGCAGGCCGCGTGCGCCCTCGCCGGCACGCACGAACAGGATGCCGGTCAACAGCGCCAGGCCCAGCAGCGGTGCGGCCCACGCCAGGGTGCCGGGCAGCCGCTGCACCGGGTCCGGGCGCAGGCCCAGCCCCAGCAGCAACAGCAGCCCCTTGGCCGCGACCCCCAGGATCACGCTGTGGTACTGCTCAAGCGCCTCGCCGATGAACCCACCCGAATACACCATCGAAACGAAGGCGCTGTAGGTGAGGTATTCGGCGGTTATGCGCGTATAGGCGTCGAAAAACACCGCGCTGGCACAGAACCCCACTGCAAACAGCCAGCGCACCAGGCCCTGGCGTATGTTCGCGCACAGCCACAGGGCAGCCACCAGCAGCACGAACACACCGGCATACAACACCAGTGCCACCCCCAGCCCGATCGCCTCGAGACGCTCGAGGTAGTACGCATGGAAACTCAGAAGGTAGACCAGCAGCAACAGTCCCTTGATGTAAACGCGCATGACTTCCCCGCCAGAAATGTTTCCCCCCAGCCCACTGAGGTTTCCCACACGGTAGCAGGATGCCGACAAAGCGCAAACCACAGTTTGTCAAAAAAATGACGAAATGCAGGGCGCCGATTATGACGTTTTTCAAGCGGGAATCTGATGCATTCGCGAAACAACCCACATTCCACGAGCCACGTTTTACGCGGGCTACGACCGTTCATCGCATTGACAACCGGCCAAGTGCCAGCCCATTTCGACGCTAAGGTACGGATTGGAAAAGGGTTGATGGCAAAACAGTGGAACTCCTACCACCTGTAACTCTACAGATACATGCCATAGGTTTGACACAAACCGGCTCAGCTGGTCTATACCGAATTCACACCCGCTGTTTCACTTTCATTACTCCATACGAGGCACGCCAGCATGGATGTGAGCGTATTTGGCACCGGTTATGTCGGACTTGTGCAAGCTGCCGCTTTGGCTGACGTAGGTCACCGGGTACTTTGTGTCGATGTAGACGCCCATAAAATCAGTCAGTTGCGACAAGGTGTTCCACCTATTCATGAGCCTGGCCTGTCGGGCATGCTCGAGGAAAACATCAAGGAAGGTCGGCTGTCGTTCAGTACCCAGGCCAGCGATGCCGTCGCCCACGCCGAGCTGATCTTCATTGCAGTCGGCACCCCACCGGACGAAGACGGCTCGGCCGACCTTTCCCACGTGCTGGGCGTCACCCGGCAGATCGCCGGCCTGATGGCGGCGCACCGCACCCTGATCATCAAGTCCACCGTGCCGGTGGGCACCGCCGACAAGGTGGCCGCGCTCGCCCGCGAGGAGCTCGACCGGCTGGGCAAGCATCAACTGCAGGTGCGGGTGGTCTCCAACCCCGAGTTTCTCAAGGAAGGCAGCGCCCTGGCCGACTGCATGCGCCCGGATCGGATCATCGTCGGTACCGCCGATGACCAGGCCCAGCAGCAGTTGTCCGAGCTGTACGCGCCGTTCTGCCGCAATCATGAAAAGCTCATGTTCATGGACAACCGCAGCGCCGAGCTGACCAAGTACGCGGCCAACGCCATGCTCGCCACGCGCATCAGCTTCATGAACGAACTGGCCAACCTCAGCGAGTTCCTCGGTGCCGACATCGAATCGGTGCGCAAGGGCATCGGCTCGGACCCACGCATCGGCTATCACTTCATCTACCCGGGCTGTGGCTTTGGCGGGTCGTGCTTCCCCAAGGACCTGCGTGCGCTGCTGCATACCGCCGAACACAGCGGCATGCCGCTGCGCCTGCTGCAGAGCGTGAGCGAAATCAACGACAGCCAGCGCCAGATCCTGTTCAGCAAGCTCAAGCGTAGCTTCCCCGGCAGCCTGAAGGGCAAATCCATCGCCCTGTGGGGCCTGGCCTTCAAACCCAATACCGACGACATGCGCGAAGCCCCCAGCCGCTACCTGATGGAGGCGCTGTGGGCCGAGGGCGCCACGGTGCGCGCCTTTGACCCCGAAGCCATGGCCGAATGCCGGCGCCTGTATGGCTACCGCGACGACCTGCAACTGTGCGCCACCCGTGACGACACCCTGGAGGATGCCGATGCGCTGGTGATCTGCACCGAGTGGAAGACCTTCCGCGTGGTGGATTTCAACCTGCTGGCGCAAAAGCTGCGCCAACGCCTGATCATCGACGGACGCAACCTCTACAGCCCCGAACAGGTGGCAACCTTCGGCCTGACCTACAGCGGCATCGGCCTGCGCCAGGTACAACCGCAGGTATCGGCGCCATGAGAATACTGGTCACCGGTGCGGCCGGCTTCGTCGGCGCACACTGCACACTGCGCCTGTTGCGCGACGGCCATCAGGTCGTGGGCCTGGACAATTTCAACGACTACTACGACCCCGCGCTCAAGCAAGACCGCGTGCGCTGGGTCCAGGCCCAGGCCGGCGATTTCGACCTGCGCCGCCTGGACCTGGCCGACGGCCCAGGCATCGAGGCGCTGTTCGCCGAGTTCGCCCCCGAGGTGGTGATCCACCTGGCCGCCCAGGCCGGGGTGCGCTATTCGCTGGACAACCCGCGCGCCTACGTGGACAGCAACCTGGTGGGTTTCCTCAACATGCTCGAGGCCTGCCGCCGCCATCCGGTGCAGCACCTGCTGTATGCCTCCTCAAGCTCGGTGTACGGCAGCAACCAGCGCACACCCTATGCCGTGCAGGACGCAGTGGACCATCCGCTGTCGCTGTACGCCGCGAGCAAGAAGGCCAACGAACTGATGGCCCACAGCTACAGCCACCTGTTCGCCATCCCCACCACCGGGCTGCGCTTTTTCACCGTGTACGGCCCCTGGGGGCGCCCGGACATGTCGCCCATCCAGTTCGCCCAGGCCATCAGCCAGGGCCACCCTCTCAAGCTGTTCAACTACGGCCAGCACCAGCGCGACTTCACCTACATCGACGACATCGTCGAAAGCCTGGTGCGCCTGATCCCGCTGGCCCCGGTCAGCGACCCGGCCTGGGACCGCCTGGCCAGCGACCCGGCCAGCAGCCACGCGCCCTGGCGCATCTACAACATCGGTGGGCAACGGCCGGTGGCCCTGACCGACTACGTGGCGCTGCTGGAAAAACACCTGCAGCGCACCGCCCAGGTCGAGTTGCTGCCCCTGCAGCCAGGTGACGTGCTGGACACCTGCGCCGATGCCAGTGCCCTGGCCCAGGCCACCGGCTTCACCCCGTGCATCTCGCTGGACGAAGGGCTGCGCCGCTTCGTCGCCTGGTTCGTCGATTATTACGCGCACACGCCCGACGACGCTGTGCGGTCCATCGGGCAAACGCCGGTTGCCGCGCCCGAGCATCAACGGAGGGTGGTATGACAGGCCAACAGAAAAGTGCTGAAACCCAGGCCCTGCGCCAGGACAAACGCATGGACCCCAATCACCGCATGCGCATCGATGCGGCGATTCACATGCAGGGCCGTGGCTGGATGACCGGGCGCGCCGGCGGGCGGCCGTGGACGCTGTCGCGCACCAACCGCGTGCTGTCGTTCATCGGCGCGCTGATGATCGTGCTGTTGATTTCACCGCTGCTGCTGGTGCTGGCCGTGCTGGTCAAGCTGAGCAGCCCCGGCCCGGTGTTCTTCGTGCAGCAGCGCACCGGCTACCGCGGGCGCAGCTTCGGCATGTACAAGTTCCGCACCATGGTCGCCAACGCCGAGGACCTCAAGGAGTCGGTGCGCCACCTGAACAAGCACGGCGCCGACGCCATCGACTTCAAGATCGACAAGGACCCGCGCGTAACCCGCATCGGCAGCTTCCTGCGGCGCAGCAGCCTGGACGAGCTGCCCAACCTGTTCAACGTGATCCGCGGCGAAATGCGCCTGGTGGGCCCTCGCCCGACCTCCTTCAACGCCTATCGCTACAAGGACAGCCACCTGGCGCGCCTGAGCATCTACCCCGGCATGACCGGCCTGTGGCAGATCTCGGGGCGCAGCAACATCGACTTCGACCAGCGGGTCGAGCTTGACCTGAGTTACATCGCCGAACAGAGCTTGAGCCTGGACCTGAAGATCCTGCTCAAGACCCCCTTCAAAGTCTTCAGCGGCCACGGAGCAAGTTGAATGGACGGTTCTACTTCGAGAAGTCTGACCATCGCCACCCCCAGCGAAACCAACCTGACGTCCACCGTGCTGGACCAGGAGCAGCGCGTGCTGTTGCTGACCGCGGCCAATACCGGCAGCGGTACCAGCACCAGTGCGCTGGCCTTCGCCAAGCAGCTGACGCTGATGAGCGGCGGACCGGTACTGCTGGTGGACAGCAGCCCTACCAGCAACAGCCTGACCCAGCAGATGGGCCTGCAGAAGCTGCCCGGCTTTCGCGACCTGCTGTTCGAGCAGGACACCCCGCCCGTGCTGCAGGACTGCCTGGTGCGGGTGTCCGACCAGCCTTTCGACATGTTGCCGTGCGGCCAGTACCGGCGTGGCAACGAACGCCTCAACCCGGACCGCCTGCGTGCCCTGCTGAGCCAGCTCAGCGCGCACTACCGCTTCGTGGTCATCGACGGCGAGGCGGTGTACTCCAGCGTCGACAGCCTGGTGATCGGCACCCTGGTCGATGGCGTGATCCTGGTGGTCACCGCCGAGGACACCCGCTGGGAGGTCGCCCAGGCCGCCGCCCAGCGCCTGACCCAGGCCGGCGCCAAGCTGATCGGCAGCGTGTTCAACCGACGCCGCTACTACATGCCCAAATGGCTTTACAACAATCTCTGAGCAGCCAGGCTAAGGATGACGCTATGAATGTGAAACTGTTCGCCCTGCTGGCGCTGCTGCCTCTGGCAGCCTGCACCAGCCAGGAGCCACGCCAGATGCCGGTGCAGATCATGACTGCCAACGCGGCCAACGCCCAGGACACCGAGCTGCCACGCGGCGAGCAGGCGCTGCGCCCGGGGGACGTGCTCGATGTGATCTTCCATATCAGCACCAGCGGCTCGCAGGCCTATCGCATCCAGCCCGGTGACACCGTCGGCCTGGGCTTCCTTGCGGCCAGCTCGCTCAACGGCAACCAGCTGGTGCTGCCCGATGGCACCATCGAACTGCCACGGGCCAACACCTCGGTGAACGTCGCCGGGATGACCCCGGACGAAGCGCGCCAGGCCATCCAGCAGGCCTACCGCAACAAGCGCCTGTTCCAGCCCAACCGCGACCAGATGACCGTGCAGGTGATCAGCCCGCTGACCAACGAACAGAACCTCAAGAGCGCACTCAACCACCCCGCCACCGGCATGAGCCGCGAGATCACCGTGGGCACCGACGGCCAGGCCAGCTTTCCGGAGGTGGGCGCGGTGCCGCTGCAGGGCATGACCGTCACCCAACTGCAGACCTTCCTCAACAAGCGCTACGCCGACCTGCCCGGGCGCATGACGGTGGACGTGATGCTCAAGTCCACTGCGGTCAACGAGATCTATGTGCTCGGTGAGGTGGCCCAGCCCGGCGCCTATCCGATCCGGCGCCCGGTATCGGTGCTCGAAGCCCTGACCCTGGCCCGCGGGCCCAGCCTCAAGGCCCGGCTCGACTCGGTGGTGATCATGCGGCGCAACGGCAACCAGGTGCAGGCCGTGCCCTACAACGTCGACAAGGCCCTGGACGCCAGCGCCGCGCAGGTGGCCTATCTGCAGCCCGACGACATGCTCTACGTGCCCAAGACCAAGCTGGCCAGCGCCGGCGAACTGGCCCGGCAACTGGCCGACGTGGTGCTGTTCCAGGGGGTGGGCTTCAGCTTCTCCTACCGCGTCGACAACAAAGACAGCGATAACTAAACCCAGGCAGGTGCACGCGCATGACTACCAAAGAAAACTACCTGCATGAATTCTTCAGGATCCTCTTCGCCAACCGTCAGTTGGTGAAGCGGGTATTCCTGGTGTTCGCAGTGATTGCCCTGTTGCTGCCGCTGGTGCTCAAGCAGAGCTTCGACATCACGGCCGAAGTGATCGTGCAGTCGAAAAAGCTCTCCCAGAGCGATACCAACACCGCCCTGGCCCAGGAGACCGACAAGTTCATTCCGCCTTCGCTGGCCGACATGGAGACCGAGAGCAACATCCTGCGTTCACCCACGCTGATCCGCCAGACCATCACCCAGCTGCGCGACGAGGGCCTGTATGACGTGCCCCCCGGCCTGCTGCAGCGCCTGGTGTTCGGGCCGATCCGCAGCCTGATCGTCAACCCGCTGCGCGAGTATGTGGTCAACCCGGTGCGCAGCCTGTTCGGGCTGGAGGTCGACCCGGTACGCGATACCCAGCTCGACACCCTGACCGACGACGCGATCAAGGACCTGAAGATCGAGACCCTGCCCGGCTCCAACGTGGTGTCGATCACCTACAGCTTCCCCGACCCCAAGGTCGGTACGCTGTTCGTCAGCCGTCTGCTCGACAACTACCTGCGCAACCGCCAGAACCTGCAGTCCAACGAACTGCCGCAGGAGTTCTACGAGCAGAAGAAGATGCAGTACCAGGTGCGCATGGATGACCTGGAAAGCAAGCGCTTGGGCATGCTCGAAGGCATCGGCTCGTCCGACCCCAAGGAAGAGATCACCTTCCGCCTCAATGCCATCAACACCGAGGAACAGGCACTCAACCAGTACCGCGATCGCCTGCTGCAGAGCCAGCAGTGGCTGGAATACCTCAAGACCAGCCTGGCTGCGGCCAGCAACGCCAACATGCGCGACTTCGCCTTCCCCTTCACCTTCACCCAGACCGTCGACAACGTGGCCTTCGAGGACCGCGAGATCAAGCAACTGGGCGAGCAGCTGACCACCCAGGTACTGACCTACGTCAGCGACCTGGCAGTGTTCCAGCCCGGCAGCGAGCAGATGCTGCTGCAGCGCGAGCAGATCGCCAAGACCCGCCAGCAGTTTCTCAAGATCGTCGCCAACCGTATCCAGGAGCGCGAGAAGGACCTGGCCGTGGTGCAGAACGTGATCGCGCAGAAAACCCAGCGCATCGCCGACTACAAGAGCCGCGTGCACCAGTTGCAGGAAACCCAGAGCAAGGCGCGTCAGCTGGATACCGAGATCGATGCCCTGCACAAGGCGTTCTTCACCTACACCCAGCGCTACGAGGAAGCCCGTGGCGAGCGCCTGCTGTCGGGTGACGTGTCCAACGCACGGATTCTCAGTGCGCCCTATGAGCCCGCCGAGCCGGCCTTTCCCAAGCCGATGCTGATCATTCCGTTCGGCATGCTCACCGGCCTGCTGCTGGGCATCGCCCTGGTGTACGTGCGCGAGTTCTTCGACCATCGCTTCAAGCACCCGGCGCAGATCACCCAGCAGCTGGGCTTGCCGGTACTGCTGGTGATCAACGACCAGACCCCGGAAACGCACAATCCGCACAAGGGCTGGTCGCTGCCACGGCTGGTGCACTGGGTGCGCAATTGAACGCAGCCATGAGCCCGCAGCGGCCGATCATCCACCTGCTGGGCAGTGGCGGCTTCTATGGCGCCGAACGGATGTTGCTGGACCACTGCCAGGCCACCCCGGGACAGCACGTGGTGCTGTTTCTGGGCGCGCCGCAGACGCTGGTGGCGCGCTTTGCCGCCGCCGGCGTGGACTGTCGCACCTGCAACGGACTGCGCGAGGTGCTGCGGGCGCTGGACCAGTACCGCAGCCAGCAGCCGCTGATCAACAGCCACAACTTCAAGGGCCTGCTGTTCGGCTGGGTGGGCGCCACCCTGTGGCGCCTGCCGATGGTCGCCACCCAGCACGGCTTCACCCCCAGCAGCCGCAAGCAGCGGCTGTACACCTGGCTGAGCCTGCAACTGTGCCGCACCGCCACCATCGGCAAGGTGGTGTGCGTGGCCGAGAGCATCCGCCGGATCCACCTGCGTGCCGGCGTGGCGCAGCGCAAGCTCGATGTCATCCCCAACGGCCTGCCGGATGCTGGCGCCCTGCCCGCCCATGCCCACGGCCACGAACGCTGGCTGGCAGGCTACGTGGGGCGCCTGAGCAGCGAAAAGGGCCCTGACCTGTTCCTCGATACGCTGATCCCGCTGTGCCAGCGCCACCCGCACCTGGACGCGGTGATGCTCGGCGACGGCCCGGAACGCGAAGCCCTGCAGGCCCGCGTCGATGCCGCCGGGCTGCACGAGCGCATCCGCCTGCCAGGCTTTCAGGAAGACATGCGCCAATGGATGGCGCGCCTGGATGCGCTGGTGATCAGCTCGCGCACCGAAGGCACCCCGATGATCCTGCTCGAAGCCATGCAGGATGGCGTGCCGGTGGTGGCCTTTGGTGTCGGCGGCATCCCCGACGTGATCGAGCACGGGCGCAGCGGGCTGCTGGCCCCCCCCCTGGCGGTGGACGAACTGGCCGCCCAGCTCGAAGCGCTGATGCTCGACCCGGCCCAGGCCGGCGAGCTGATCGCCCAGGCACGACGCACCCAACGTGAACGTTATCACCTGCCGACGCTGGCGCAACGCTGGGCCCAGGTCTATCGCGGCACGGCAGGTGCGGCCAAGGAGACCTGCGCATGATCATTCCCCTGTCCCTGATCGGCCTGCTGGCGATCGTCAGCGTGGTACTGCTGGCCAGTCCGTACCCGTTCCTGGCCCCCGGCGCGGTGATCGGCCTGGCCGGCGTGCTGGTGCTGTACCGCCGCCCGGCGTGGGGCCTGCTGGCCATCATCACCCTGGTGCCGCTGGAGGGCCTGTTCAAGGACAGCGAGCTGACCGCCTCGAAATTCATCGGCGCCGCGCTGGCCATGGTGCTGCTGCTGCAACTGGCCGTGGGGCAGCTGCCGGGCGAACGCCTGCGCAGCTCCATGTGGCGCCTGCTGCTGGCCTTTATGGCGCTGTACCTGCTGAGCTTTCTGGCCAGTGAAAGCAGCGAGATGTCCATGGGGCACTTTCGAGAACTGGCGGTGGGCCTGGTGCTGTTCGTGCTCACCCTGCTGATCGGACGCGAACTCAACCTGCCGATGATGTACCGCCTGGTGACCCTGAGCGTGGGCGTCACCTGTGCCATGGCGATGTTCTCGGCCAAGTACCAGGACGAAGGCCGCGCCTCGGGCCTGCTCGAAGACCCCAACGTGTTCGCCATGCTCATCGCCATCGCGGTGCCCATGGCCCTGTGGCTGGTGTTCAGCAGCCCCAACCGCCTGCAGCGGCTGTTCTGGCTGGCCTGCGTGGTGCTGTTGCTGGCCGGCATGACCAAGACCAACTCACGTTCCGGGCTGGTGGTGCTGGCCATCAGCCTGGTGATCGGCCTGGTGCACTACCGCGAAAAACTCACGCACCTGCGCCCGCGCCACCTGGGCTTCGCCATGCTCGGCCTGGCCATCGTGCTGCCTGTGGCGGTCGCGGTGATGCCGGCCAGCTACATCGAGCGTATCCAGTCGCTGGCCTTGCTCAAGTCCGGGGTCAATGCCTACAAGGACGACTCCCTGGGCCGGCGTTCGTCCTACATCGTGGTGGGCAGCAAGATGATCCGCGAACATCCGCTGCTGGGCACCGGCCCCGGCACCTTCCCGCTGGAATACGCCACCACCGGCTACGCCAAGGCGTTCTCGGCCAACCGCAAGGTCGGCGACCTGTACCGCCGTGCCCACAACACCTACCTGGAAATCTTCAGCGAAGTCGGCGTACCGGCGGGCCTGGCATTCGTCGGCATGGTCATGCTGGCCCTGTACAACCTCTGGCATGCACGGCGCCTGTGGCTGCAAAAGGGTGATCAGGGGCAGGCCGACATGCTCACGCACCTGTCCACCAGCATGCTTGCCATCGGCCTGTTCCTGATGTTCCTCAGTGCGCCGAACCACAAGTACCTGTGGATTCTGCTGGCGCTTTCCAGCGTGCTGCGCCTCAAGGCCGAACAGGCGCGCCCCGTGCAGGTGGCCGGATGAAGATCAGTATCGTGATGCCGATGTTCAACGAGGCACGCCATATTGCCCGCACCCTCCACTCGGCGCGTCGGGCCGCCGACCTTGCCGGCCTGGACTGCGAGCTGATCGTGGTGGACAACGGCTCCTCCGACGATGGCCCGCAGATTGCCCGTAACCTCAGCGCCAAGGTGCTCGACCTGCCGGGGCTGACCATCGGCGCCTTGCGCAACCGGGGCGTGCAGGCCAGCTCCGGGGAATGGGTGGCGTTTCTGGATGCCGACATCGAGGTGCCGGAGCAGTGGCTGAGCCTGCTGCTGGACCTGCACGCCCAGGGCCGTGGCGATGTGTTCGCGCTGGACTGCGACACCCCGCGCCAGGCGCCCTGGTTCGCCCGCGCCTGGCAGCGACGCACATTGCGCGCCGGCCGGCCGGCGCTGCACAGCATGCAATGGCTGCCCACCCCCAACCTGCTGATGCGCCGCGACTGGTTCGACCGGGTGGGCGGTTTCAACGAAACCCTGCGCACCGGCGAAGACAAGGACTTCACCTGGCGCCTGGGCCAGGCCGGTGCCCGCCTGTTGGCCCTGCGCGCACCGGTGGTGCTGCACTGGGGCTACGAGGGCAGCTGGAGCGAATGGCTGGGCAAGGAGCTGTGGCGCCAGGGCAGCAATCTGCAACTGCTGCGCAGCAATGGCGCGAGCCTGCGCCTGCTGCGCTTCCCGTTGCTGTCCCTCGGGGCCTGGGTGCTCGATGCGCTGGCATTGTCCGCGCTGCTCGACGGCTTTCCGCATCTGGCAATGCTGCTGCTGTTCTTCACCAGCCTGCCGGCGCTGGCGCTGAGCCTGCGCCAGAGCCTCAAACACCGCGACCCGGTGTTCACCCTGCAACTGTGGGGCCTGCACTGGGTTCGCCTGCACCTGGCTGGAGCGGCCTTCGTGCTCAGCCTGTTCAACTGGAACGCAAGGAGGCCCGCACGTGGCTGAGTTCATTTTCTGGCTTTGCCTGCTGTTGCCTTTCTATGCCTGGCTGGGCTACCCGCTGCTGCTCACGCTGGTGGGGCCGCTGTTCCCGCGGCACACCCCGCCGCCGCTGCCGCCGCAACGGGTCAGCGTGGTGGTTGCGGCGCACAACGAGGCGCGCAACATCGAGAACAAGCTGCGCAACCTGCTGGAGCAGGACTGCCCGCTCGCCAGCCTGCAGATCGTGGTGGCCAGCGACGGCTCCAGTGACCAGACCGTGGCCCTGGCGCGCACCTTCGACGATCCGCGCATCCTGGTGCTGGACCTGCCACGGATGGGCAAGAACCGCGTGCTCAATGCCGCCGTCGAGCACTGCAGCGGCGACATCCTGGTGTTCACCGATGCCGACGTGCACTGGGTGGAGGGCACCTTCGCCGCACTGCTCGCGCCCTTCGCCGACCCCGAGGTGGGCGGCACCGTGGGCAACATGACCATCCCGGTGGCGGGCAAGGGCCTGAGCCTGGGCGAGAGCCTGTACCGCCACTACGAAGCCTGGCTGCGCCGGGTAGAAAGCCGCACCGGCTGCACGGTGTCGGCCGACGGTGCGCTGCAGGCCCTGCGCCGCGAGCTGTACCAGCCGATCCCGGACCGGGTCAACGACGACTTCTTCATCAATACCTGCGCCCCGGTGGCACACAAGCGCGTGGTCTACGTCGACCAGGCCAGGGTGCTGGACTACGGCGTGGACGAGGCCGAGCGCCAGTTCAGTCGCCGCCAGCGCGTCACCGTCGGCGGGCTGATCAGCCTGGCGGCCCGGCGCGAACTGCTCAACCCGCTGCGCCACGGGCTCTACGCCATCGCCCTGATCAGCCACAAGCTGGTACGCCGCCTGGCCCCCGTGCTGCTGGTGCCCCTGCTGCTGGCCAACCTGTGGCTGCTCGACGGCCACGGTTTCTATCGCCTGACCCTGGCCGCCCAGCTGCTGGGTTATGCCATCGCCGTGGTCGGCCTGCTGGACAAGGGCCACCGCCTGCCCAAGCCGTTTCGCCTGGCCGCCTTCGTGCTGGTGACCCTGGCCGGCATGAGCGTGGGCCTGTGGCAGTTCCTGCGCGGGCACAGCTACAACCAATGGAACCCCGACCAGACCCGATGAGTGCCTTCATGCCGATCAAGACCAGTCTCAAGCGCGCCAGCGGTTGGTTGTACCTGCACTCCCCGAAGGGCCGCAGCCAGCTGCGCGGCGCCGGGGTCATCCTGATGCTGCACCGGGTGCTGGCCGACGACGCCAGCGCGGCCCTGCCCCATCGCAACGAACTGTGCGTGGGCCCGCAGGCCTTCGAGCGCCTGCTGCGCTGGCTGCGCCAGCACTTCGATTGCGTGCACCTGATGGACCTGCTCAAGGACCATCAGCAGCCCAGGGGCGACAGCCGCCCCAAGGTTGCCCTGACCTTCGACGACGGCTGGCGCGACAACGCGCTCAATGCGTTCCCGTTGCTGCAGCAGTACCAGGTACCGGCCAGCATCTTCCTGTCCACCGACTACATCGGCAGCCGCCAGCGCTTCTGGTGGGAGAGCCTGGGCGAAACCCTGTGGGGCAGCCATGGCGAAGGCCCGCGCCACACCCTGATCGAAGCGTTGCGCAAGATCGGCCGGCCGCTGCCGGCTGCCTACTTCATGAACCAGCGGCCCAACGCCCGCAGCCAGGCGCTGGCCGGCTACCTGCAAAGCCTCAAAACCCTGAGCCCGGCCGCCCTGCACCAACTGACAGACGCCTGCCCGGCCGAATCCCTGCCCCAGGCCCTGGACTGGCAGCAGGTACGCGAACTGGAAGGCTCCGGGCTGATCAGCTTCGGCCCGCACGGGGCCAGTCACGCGCTGCTGCCGGGGCTGGACAACCAGCGCCTGGATGAAGAACTCAGCCGCAGCCACCACGCCCTGCAGCAAGGCTGCCAGCAGCCGCTGCCGGTGTACTGCTACCCCAACGGCGACCATGACGCCCGGGTACGCGCTCGCCTGGCCGCCCATCGCTACCCCTTCGCCCTGAGCACCCGCGCCGGGATCTGCCAGGGTCATGACGACCCACTGGCGTTGCCGCGCATCGGCGTGAGCCAACGCAACGCCAGCCGCCCCTCGCTGCTGGCCTGGCGCATCAGCCGCGGAGGCCGCTCATGAGTCGTGGCAACTACCTGCGCCACCTGCTGCTGAGCATGGGCACACGCCTGGCGATGATCGCCCTGCGCCTGGCGCGCAACGTGTTGCTGGCGCGCATCCTGGGGCCCAGCGAGCGCGGCCTGTTCGCCCTGCTCAGCACCCTGCCCGACCTGATCAGTGCCGCCACCAGCGGCGGGCTGAACACCGCGGTGGGCTATCAGGCGGCGCAGCAACGCTCGATGGGCCTGCTGCTGAGCCAGGTGCTGATCTACGGGTGCCTGCTGGCCGGGGTGCTGACCCTGATCTGCGTGGCGCTGATGCGCGAATTCGGCACTGAACTGGAAGTGACCCTGCAACTGGGCCTGCTGGCCTGGCTGTTGCTGTTGGCGGTTCCGCTGACGGTGCTCAAGAGCGGCCTGCTCACCCTGCACAACGCCACCGGCGGGGTGGGCGCATTCAACGCACTGCGCCTGACCGAATCGCTGGTGCCGCTGCTGCTGTTCGTGGGCATGTTCTGGATGTGGCAGCACGCCGCGCTGGAGGCCGCGCTGATCAGCTGGCTGCTGGGCCTGGGGCTGGTCGCGCTGCTGGGCCTGGTGTGGCTGGGCCGCCAGCACGACATCACGCTGTGCTGGAACCGCGGGGGGCAGCGCGAGCTGCTGGCCTACAGTGCGCGCAGCCACCCGGACGTGCTGTTCCAGCAGGTCATCCTGCGCTCGGACTACCTGTTCATCAGTGCCTTCCTGGGCAGCGCCGCCCTGGGGCACTACGCCATGGCCAGCGCCGCCGCCGAACTGCTGCTGATCATCCCCGAGGCCGTTACCACCCCGCTGATGAAGCGCCTGCTGCAGCAGGATGCCGGCATGGACAAGCTCACCCCGCTGGCCCTGCGCCTGACTGCCACCGTGATGCTGGGGGCCTGCCTGAGCATGGCCCTGGTGGGCGAATGGCTGATCGTCACCCTGTTCGGCGCGGCCTACCAGCCGGCCTACCCGGCCCTGCTGGCACTGCTTCCCGGCTTGTTCGGCCTGTGCTACGCAAGCATCCTGCGCCTGGACCTGCTGGGCAAGAATCGCCCCGGCGCGGTCTCGCTGATGATGGGGGTGGGCGCGGCGGCAAACCTGATTCTCAACGTGGTCCTGATTCCCCGTTTTGGCATCGCGGGTGCAGCCCTGGCCTCCTCCATCGCCTACCTTGGGGTGACGGTGGCCATGCTCGTGCTGTACTGCAGGCTGAGCGGCGTACCGTTGCTGCGGACCTTGTTTGTGTTGCCTGGCGATCTGTTGCCTTTGCGCCAGATGCTGCAACGGAGAACGGTATGAAACGTACATGGATGTTGTTACCCGGCCTGCTGCTGGCCGCCACTGCCCACGCCGCCACCCTGCGCTGGCCGGACATTCGCGACGGCAGCCTGTACCTGGCGCCGCAGCGCAGCGCCCCGCTGCAACTGAGCTGGGTGCCGGCATGGCAGGCCGATGCCAACCAGGAACAGGTGTACCTGCTCGACGCCACCGGCAAACTCGATGCACAACGCATCATTGCCCCCCATGAAGGCCGCGGCCAGCTGAGCTGGCCACTTACCGCCGGCACCGGCACCTACCAGGTGGCCATCCCCGGCTACAGTTTCAGGCGCTACCGCCTCGAATACGACGACACCACCGGCGCCCAGTTCGCCCCCGCCAAGGTGCACTTCAGCCTCGAACTAGACCGCGCCACCACCCTGTACTTTCGCGTGAAAGCCGGTGAAACGGCGGTGCTTGCCGGCAAGTATCACGACGGCGTGCGCAACCTGACCCTGGAGCGCGTGGACGATGGCAAGCGCCTCAGGCTGGCGCTGCTCGAACACCGGGCCTATTGGCAGTTCGATCAGGTGAATCTGCCCGCCAGCGCCCAGGACCAGACATGGCGCCTGAACTTCGAAGGCACCGGCAAGGTGGCCTTCTGGCTGGACGGCAGCGCCAACCTGTTCGCCCTGCGCCCCCAGGACCTCGCCCCACTGGTGCACCGCGACGGCCAGGTAAGCCTGCGCAGCAGTGCCAAGGTACTGGGCCCCACGCCCAGGCTGGGCAACAACCTGCCCTACGTGATGCCGCCACCGTCCAGCCATGCGGTGATCGATGCGCTGCAACTGCAGGCCGCCGGCTACTACACCTTTGCCGACGTGCTGGCACGCAAGCCGCGCTACGAACTGCCGTTTCGCCAGCTGTACCAGGAACGCTTCGGCATTCACCACGACATCACCCTGATGGCCGCCACCGGGCGCAAGTCCGACCTGATGCGCAGCCGCGCCAACGATGGCGCGCTGGACGACTGGCTGGCCACCAGCGTCGCCCTGGGCGGCAAGGGCCTGCATTACATCGCCTTTGCCGACGAACCCAACCTCAACTACGCCGACTACGCCACCTACCGCACCTTCTTCGCGGCCATGGCCCAGCGTGTGCGCGCCTACCCCGGCGCCCATGAAGCCGGCGTGCGCATCGCCATGCCGGCCAGCTCGCGGCTGGTCAACGGCCCGTTGCGCGGCGATGCGGCGCAGCGCGTCGGCCTGGACTGGGCACGGCGCCTGCTCAAGGAATTCGAACCGCAGATCGACGCCATGGCCTGGCACGAGTGGATGGTCCGCGACCTGCTCGCCACCCGCACCTACCGCGACTCGGTACGCCGCGCCGCCGAACTGGTGGGGCTGGACGCCAACGGTCGCCCGCGCAAGGCGCTGCTGCTCGACCAGACCAACCTGTCCAGTGGCTCGACCCTGAGCCTGTACGAGCAGAACACCCACTATGCCGGCGTATGGTGGACCTCGGTGGTCATCAATGCCTCCCAGGACGGCCTGCTGGACATGCTCAACTGGTTCCACATCGCCGACGAGCCCGAGTGGCCCAAGGGCATGGTCAAGGTGCTGGGCAACAACCGCTTCGAACTCAAGCCGGTGGGCCTGGCCCAGCAGTTCATCGCCCAGCACTGGCTCGACCAGGTGCTGCACCTGGACAACGACGCCTTCGAGGTCGATGCACTGGCCATGGCACGCGGCGCACAGCGCAGCCTGCTGGGCGTCAACAAGGGCGAACGCCTGCAACACGTCAGCTTCGCCACCCCGGCCAGCCGATGCCCGCAGGCCGCTGCCACGCTCACCCTGTTCGGGCCGGACAACCAGCCGCGCGCCGCGGCACTGGATTGCCAGCACGGCCAGGTACGTTTCGAACTGCCCGGGCAGACCCTGTTTGCCCTGCGATGGAGCGCCTCATGAACACAGTGCCGAAGATCTCTTCCCCTGCCGGATACGGGAGCCACCATGAATATCGTCAGCAAGTTCAGCCAGCGCGTACACCAGAAAGGCCTGCGCGCCACCCTTCGCAGCGCGTACAAGCGCTACGTGTTCTTTCACTGGGAGCTGCTGTGGATGGAGCGCGACCTGGTCAGCCCGGTGCCGCCGCATACCCTCAAGCCCTATGCGCCGCTACGCGTGGAGCGCATCACGGTGCACAACGTGCAAGGCTTTGCCAAGCACTTCGGCGACCGAGTCGAAACCATGCGTGAACTGGCGGCCGAAGGGCATACCGGGCTGATGTTTCTGGACGAAGACAGCCACGTGGTGGCGTTCATCTGGGGCAGCCCGCGTCACTACCACGACCGTCATTACTATGGCTGCTGGTTCCCGGTCGAGCCGGGCGAGTTCTTCGAGTTCGGCGGTGAACTGGCGCGCCAGTACTGGGGTACGTCGCTGTCGGTCGACCTGCAACTGGCCCTGTGGCGCGCCATGGCCGAACAGGGCTGCGACAAGGTGGTCGACGTGTGCGAGACCCACAACATTCCGGCGCTCAAGCTGCACCTGCGCATGGGCTACGTCGAGCAGGGCCGTGTGATGCACGTGTACTGCCTGTTCGGTCGCTGGAAATTCTTCCGCGAAACGCGCTACAGCGGCTCGCGCCTGGATGCCTTGCGCAAACCGGCGCCGCGCAGCACTACTGCCACGGTGTCCTGAACCGATGACCCTGACCTTTACCTGGCACGCCTCGTTGCGTGCCGACGACTTCCCCGCCGACGCCTACGAGCAGTTGCGCGAGCGGCTGCCCGATGCCACCCCCTTCAACAGCCTGGCCTGGCTGCGCGCCGCCGAGGCTGCCTTGCCGGCCAGCCAGCACCTGCAGGTACTGCTGGGGCACGCACAAGGACGCCTGGTGCTGTGCCTTCCGTTGATCCGCACCCTTGAGCGCCACGGGCCGCTGGACTTTGCCGTGCTGCACCACCTGGGCTACCCCATGAGCGACCGCATCGGCCTGCTCATCGACCTGCCGACCAGTGCCGCCGGCCAGGTACTGGCAGCCATTCGCACGCGCCTGCCCCATGCCCTGCTGCAACTCAACGAGGTAACGGGCGATTCGCCCTGGCTGCAGCAGTGGGCACGCCGCAGTTCCACCCACGAACAGCGCACCGCCTGCCGTGCGCCGGTGCACCAGATAAGCGAGGCCGACCGCCAGGAAGTCAGTGGCGACCCACGCTACAAGTTGCGCCGCGCGCGCAAGCGCATCGCCGCCTGCGGTGCACAGGTGCGCCGAGTAACCCCCGATGCCGCCAACGCAGCTTCCTGGCTGGAAGCCGTCAGCGCGGTCGAGGCCGTGAGCTGGAAAGGCGACGACGGGGTCGGCATCTTCTCGGTGCCCGCGCAGCGCCAATGGATGTTCCAGGCCTTCACCGCGCTGGCGGCCGATGGCCGTCTTCGCCTGGTGATGCTGGAACTGGACGGGCGCTGCATCAGCTACCGCCTGGGCCTGCTCGAACGGGGCCGCCTGTACGACTACAACCTCGCCTTCGTGCCGCAGTATGCCGACCTTGGCAGCGGCCGGGTGCTGCTGCAGGAATGGATCGACTGGGGGCTGGACGAAGGCTGGACGTGGATCGACGCTTCAAGGGTGAGCCTGGAGAACTCCAGCCACCAGCTGCATGAGCGCATGACCGGCCAGGTCGAGCACCTGCGCCACAGTTTCTACAGCTGGCGCCCGTCGGGCCTGTGCCTGGGCATGGCGCTGCGCCTGTGGCAACGCATCAAGCCCTGGATCAAACGCCGCCAACAGCAGCCCGTGCCGGCACCTGCCACTTCCCCCACTGCCACACCCACAGCACAGGAGCGCCCGGATGCCGTCCCAAGTCATAGTCAACGCTGACGATTTTGGCCTCAACGAACACACCAACGCGGTGATCCTGCGCGCGTTCCAGTGCGGCCTGATCAGCTCTGCCACCGCCATGGCCAGCATGCCTGCATTCAAGGCCGCCTGCGCGCTGGCCCAGCAACCGGCCCTGCGCGGGCGCGTGGGCCTGCATTTCAACCTGACCTACGGGCGCCCGCTGAGCGAGCCGATCCGCGCGCTGGCGCAGTTCTGCAATGCCGAGGGCGAGTTCGACCTGGGCCTGTCGCGCAAGCGCCTGTGGCTGGGGCGCGCGGCCCGCCAGGCGGTGCACGAGGAACTGGCCGCGCAATGGCAGCGCTGCCTGGACCATGGGCTGACCCCCAGCCACCTGGACTCCCACCAGCACGTGCACAACCTGTGGCCCATCGGCGAAATCGTCGCCCGCTTCGCCGCCCGCGAAGGGGTGCCAATACGCCTGGCCCGCAATGTGGGGCACAACATCGGCCCGGCAAAACGCCTGTTCAAGACGTTGCTCAACCAGCGCCTGCGCCAGTTGGCCAGGCTGACCGCCGACCATGTGTGTACCCCGGTCGACCTGCGTGACGGCCTGGCCCCGCGCCATGGCGTGCTCGAAGTGGTGGCGCACCCCAGTGCCCTGGGCAGCCACGACTTCGGCGATGCCTACCTGGGCAGTGGCGAGTCCTTGCAGGCTTTGCTCGACCAGCGCCTGGCGGGCGTGCCCAGGGTCGGCTACGCGTCGCTGCGCGAGGCGCGCCAGAGCACCCTGGACACTGCCTCCAACAGATAACTACCACCGCTTCGCCCGGCTGATCGGTTGTGCTGTCGGTCCACGGACCGGAGCACGACCATGCCTACCTCCCCTTCACGCATTCCCCACTCACCGTTCATCGTCCAGCGCCTGCCCACCTGGCTGAAACACACCAGCGCCCAGGACGCCGAAGACCTTCGGCGCCATCTGGCCCTGACCCATGTCATCCCCGATGCCGAACCGGACTGGCTGGCCAACGGCCTGCCCGATCAGCGTGACGCCGTGCGTGCAGCCAGGCGTCGCTATCGGCGGGCCAGCCAGACACTGGCAGGCACCCTCAAGGCCTTCCAGGGGTTGCTGGCATTTGCCGAGCCGCTGCTGCAGGCGCGCCTTGACGCCGAACTTGGCGAACCCCTGAACCTGCACACCACCGACCTGGTGCAGTTTCACGAAGAGGCCGACCTCTGGCAGCTCGCCACACGTACCACTTACCAGAAGCAGAGCCTGCTGCAGGCAGCGCTGCAGAACTTCGGTGACGACGTGACCTTCCTCGGCAAGAGTGCGATCACCCTGCAAGGCCATTTCCACCTCGACCTGACCGACGCCGGCCTTGCCTACCGCTATACCCGCCATCGCCTGTCACCGGCCGTGTTCGCCCGCCTGTGCCGCGAACTGGACCTGGGCGCCCGCTACCAGCAGCACCTGCAGGCAGTGTTCGAAACACCTGCCACGCAAGACAGGGTGCGTCGCGACTCGATCGATGCCAATCGCCAGTTGCTGCGCCTGGAGGTCACCGTGGCGAAAGCGCGCCAGCGCATCGGGCCAGCCGCCAGCCGCCGGTTGCTGGCGCTGCTGGACGCGCCCGCCGCAGCAGGCGCCGAGGCCCCGCCAGTGCAGGCCAGCCTGCTGAGCATGAGCGGCGTACCGTTGCACGACATCCTGCTGTTTGCCCTGGCATCTGAGCAGCAGGCAGACAGCCTGCTGCTATACCTGCCCGGCGACCCGGACGATGCCCTCACCGAGCATGCGTCGATGCCGGCGCTGGAGCGCTACCTCAAAGGGCGCCTCAATCACCCCGGGTTTCGCAGGCTGTTTCAGCGCTACGTACCGCTGCAACAGCAGCAACACCTGTTCGATGTGCTCGGACACAACCTGGCCCGGCAGGTGGTCGACAAGGACGGACCGTGGCACTCGCAGGAGCAGGACAGCCTGTACCTGAGCCTTGCCCCGGTTGCCGGCGAGCTGTTCGGCGTGCTGCAGGACCGCCACCTGCAACGCCTGAAGGATGAAGCACGGGTACTCATGGTGCCCACCGCTGAAGCCGACGAGAAAGCGCGCAAGGCCCGCCTGGAACAATGGGAGACACGCGCGCTGAACGTGCTCAATGCCGCGGCGATGTTCGTTCCCGCGTTGGGCCCGGTCATGCTGGCGGTCACTGCGGTACAGCTGATCAAGGAGATGTATGAAGGCGTGGAGGACTGGCAGGACGGCGACGTCGAGGGCGCCATGGCGCACCTGCAGTCGGTGGCGATCACTGCCGGCATGCTGGCCGGTTCGGTGCTGGCGATCAAGGCAGCGCCAGCGCTGGTCGATGCGCTGATCGAAGTGCCGCTGCCCGATGGCAGTACGCGCCTGTACCTGCCCGACCTGGCACCCTACCGGCTGGACACGTCGCTGCCCGCCGAGGTGACAGCCAACGACCAGGGCCAGTACCGGCACGCGGACCGGCACTACATCAGGCTCGGCGCCGACCTGTACGAGCAGCAGTTCGATGCGCACCAGCAGCAATGGCAACTGCGCCACCCCGAGCGTGAAGACGCCTATCGCCCCGCGCTGGAGCACAACGGCCAGGGTGCCTGGCGCAGCGTGCATGAACAGCCGCTGAGCTGGTCGCGGGCCACCCTGCTGCGCCGTCTGGGCCCGCTTGCGCAAGGCCTGAGCGATGCAGAACTCGAACAGGCCTGCCAGGTCAGCGGCACCCGCGAAGACGCGCTGCGTCGGTTGCACGCCGCCAATCTGGGCCTGCCACCCTTGCTGGCCGATACGCTGCAACGGCTCAGGATCGCCCGGCAACTGCGCGCCGAAAACGTCACGGGCAACGTCGGCAAGGCCCTGTTCGAGCAGCGTTACCTGGCCCTGGTGCCCCCGCAGCCGCACATCACGGCCCTGTGCGCACGCTTGCCCGGGTTGAGCCCGGTGCTGGCCCGCAGCCTGCTGGACACTGTCGGCCCGGCCCGGCTGGCACGCTGGGTGCCACCGGCAGCCATCCCCACCAAATTGCTGGAAGAGGCCGCCACGCTGGCCGCCCGTGTTCCCCTGGTACGCGCGACCGAAGGCCTGTATTGGCCAGCCCTGGCGACGCCGCAAAGCACGCGCCTGGCGCTGTTGTGCCTGGAGCACGCCCCTGGCTGGGACGCCTCGGTCGTGCTGGAAGCACGCAGTGGTGGCCCGCGCGGCCCTCTGCTGCAGCGCGTGGGTCGTGCCACCCAGGCGCAGCGCAGAGTTCTGGTGCACGGTGCAGAAGGCTACCAGACCTTCAAGGACGACCTCCCGCTGCACGCGCCCGGCGACGACCTGTTCGCGGCCCTGCATGACAGCATCGCTCCCCGCTATCGCCAGGTGCTGGGCCTGGACACCAGGGCGGCGCTGCAGCAACGCGTGCTGTCGATGCTCGAACGCCCCCGCGGCGAACTTGCCACCTGGCTGTGGTCCGGCGAGGTCCGCGGCTGGGCCAGCGAAGCACGCCTGCTGGGGGGCAGTGATCGCCCCGGCTACCCGCCGGTGTCGGCTGCCAGCTCTTCACAGGAGGCCCGCTACCGCACGCTCTACCCGCATGCCAGCGGCGAAGAGGCGCGTACCACACTGGCGGCCTGGGAGGCCAGCGAGATTCCGGCACAGGCGCGGCTGCGCACGCTCGAACAAACCCTGCAACGCCTGAAAAGCGCGTTGACCCTGTGGGCCCTGCCCAGTACAGCCCGGCAATCGGCGCGGGAAGAAATCATTGCCGCCTGGCAGCGCCTGTCGGTGCGCGAGGTCGCCGATGGCGAAGCCATCGTTCAGCTGAACCTGGACTACCTGGACCTGACCGACGGCGACCTGGAAAGCTTCCCTGCGCTGGAGGCCAACTTCGATCACGTGAATGAGCTGTCGCTGGAGCAGAACTCCCTGACCCGGCTGCCTGACGCCTTCCTGCGCCACTTCACCCAGCTGCAGCGCGTCAGCCTGAACGGCTGCGAACTCACCAGCCTGCCCACCGGGCTGGGTGATCGGCTCAGCGTGCTGGACCTGGCCAACAACCGCCTGGTCTGGGACGAGCACCTGCAGCACGCCCTCGAAGGTTACCCGCAGTTGCGCGACCTGAGCCTGTCGAACAACCCGCTGGCAACCCCGCCCGACTTCGCCCGCCTGAACCGGCTGCAGGGCGTGGACCTGTACAACTGCAGCCTGGCGACCTATCCGACAGGGCTTGATCAGCTGGACGCGCCGAACCTGGTGGACCTGTCCGGCAACCAGCTGCAGGAGCTGCCACCGACTGCCATCCTCTCACCTCCGCTGGCCCGGGCGCTGCGCCTGGAACACAATCCGCTGAGCGATGCTGCCCTGCAGGCGGCCGATGCCTACTACACCACCCACCGTATCGACCTGCTGGTGGCCGAGATCGATTACAACGAACTGCTCGACGACGCCACGCCACAACAGCGGGCCAGCTGGCAACGACTGCAGCAGAGCCTGCCGTCGGGGTTCTTCCGGGACCTGCGTGCCATGTTCGACAGCCCGCCCTACATCGTCGCCCCACTGACCTACCGGCGCCGCCTGTGGCGCCTGCTGACCTGGATGGACGCCAATGCGCCCCTGCGTGAGCAGATTCTCGCCCGCACAGGCGGCACCCTGCTCGACCTCGAACAGTTGGGCGAGGTGTCACAGGCCCTGGCCATCCCGGACCTGGCAACCCGCTCGCGCACCTTGCTGGCGACCATCGTCAACCACGTGCGTCTCAGAAAGCTCGGCTTCGGCGTGCTGAGCCTTTCGTTCAACATGTCCGAAGACAGCTACGCGACGCTCTACCAGTGGGCGCTCAAACGTATCACCCGGCTGCCGGGCCTGGACCTGGCCCAGGCGGCGCGTGCCGACGAGCCGGTGATCATCGACGCACTGGTCGATGTGATGCCGCTGCCGGGCGAAGCCTGGATAGAACAGCAGCGCAACCTGCTGCTGGCGGTCGACCCGACCACCTCCCACGGCCTCGACGAAGTACTGGCCATGAACCATGAAGAGGAACCGGTCTACCCTGCATGGGAGCACCACTTGCGCGAACGCTTCGCCGCACAGTTCGCCGCCTCGCGGGCAGCGCTGGACGACAGCCTGGAGCAGGCAGCCGAAACGCTGAGCGAAGGTGAACTGCTAGTGGAGGCGCAGCGCTTGCGGCAGGTGTACGAACAACGCCTCGTCGACCTGCGCAGAACCCTGACCGAGGGAGTGGCGCGAGGCACCATCGACTGACAGGCGGGCGCCGGCCCGGAGCGCACCCGGGCCAGGCTGGCTTTTGTGCCGGGGCCGGCGTTATGCTCGGCTGAACCGTTTCATTCACCATGGAAAAGAGGTATTGCGTCATGGATCGTCTGGACTCGCTGTTTCCCGCTGCCACGGATATCCCCGAGGCCTATCGCCTGGGCGACCCGCTCGAGCAGCGCGACTACCTGGTGGATGGGCAGTTGCACCGCTGGGAAGGCCCGCTGGCCACGGTGCGCAGCCCGGTGTGGCTCAAGACCGACGACGGTGAGCAGCAGGTGATACTCGGCAGCGCCCCGCTGCTGGACGCCGATACCGCCCTCACCGCCCTGGACGCCGCCGTGCGTGCCTACGACAAGGGCCGCGGCGTGTGGCCGAACATGCGCGTGGCCGAGCGCATCCAGCATGTGGAGGCGTTCCTGGCCCGCATGCGCGAGCAGCGCGCGGTGGTGGTCAAGTGGCTGATGTGGGAAATCGGCAAGAACCTCAAGGACTCCGAGAAGGAGTTCGACCGCACCTGCGACTACATCGTCGAGACCATCGGCGCCCTCAAGGAACTCGACCGGCGCTCCAGTCGCTTCGAACTGGAGCAGGACACCCTCGGCCAGATCCGTCGCGCGCCCCTGGGCGTGGCGCTGTGCATGGGCCCCTACAACTACCCGCTCAACGAGACCTTCACCACCTTGATCCCGGCGCTGATCATGGGCAACACCGTGGTGTTCAAGCCGGCCAAGTTCGGCGTGCTGCTGATTCGCCCGTTGCTGGAGGCGTTTCGCGACAGCTTCCCGGCCGGGGTGATCAATGTCATCTACGGGCGTGGCCGCGAGACCGTCAGCGCGCTGATGGCCAGCGGCAAGGTCGACGTGTTCGCCTTCATCGGCACCAACAAGGCCGCCAGCGACCTGAAGAAGCTTCACCCGCGCCCGCACCGCCTGCGCGCCGCGCTGGGGCTGGACGCCAAGAACCCGGGCATCGTGCTGCCCGAGGTCGACCTGGACAACGCGGTCAACGAGGCGGTCACCGGCGCCCTCTCGTTCAACGGCCAGCGCTGCACGGCGCTGAAGATCCTGTTCGTGCACGAGCAGGTGGTGGACGCCTTTCTCGACAAGTTCCAGCGCAAGCTGGCCGACCTCAAGCCCGGCATGCCATGGGACCCGGGCGTCAGCCTGACCCCGTTGCCCGAAGCAGGCAAGGTCGACTACCTGGGCGGCCTGGTAACCGATGCAGTAGCCCACGGTGCCAAGGTGATCAACCAGGGCGGCGGCCAGAGCCGCGGTTCGTTCTTCTACCCGGCGCTACTGTACCCGGTGAACCCGCAGATGCGCGTGTACCACGAAGAGCAGTTCGGGCCGGTGATCCCGGTGGTGCCCTACCGCGACCTGCAGACAGTGATCGACTACGTGCTGGATTCGGATTTCGGTCAGCAGTTGAGCATTTTCGGCACCGATTCGGCCACCGTGGGCCGGCTGGTCGACACCTTCGCCAACCAGGTCGGGCGCATCAACCTCAACGCCCAGTGCCAGCGCGGGCCGGACACCTACCCTTTCAACGGGCGCAAGAACTCGGCCGAAGGCACCCTGTCGGTGCATGACGCACTGCGCGTGTTCTCGATCCGCACCCTGGTGGCCACCAAGTTCCAGGAGGCCAACAAACAGCTGATCAGCCAGATCATCCGCAACCGCGAGTCGAGTTTCCTGACGACTGACTACATCTTCTGATTGCGTGGTGGGCAAAACGGTACAAGCATAGGCTTGGATCGCGGCGCACCTATCGCGGGTCAAGCCCGCTCCCACAAAGGCAGTGATGAACACGTGGGAGCGGGCTTGACCCGCGATAGGGCCCGTGTAGGCAACACACTTTTTGCGTACCAATGGAGGAAAAAATGGCCACCCAACCCATCCCCGACGGTCAGCACAGCATCACCCCCTACCTGGGCATCAAGGACGCTGCCAGGGCCATCGACTTCTACAAGGCCGCCTTTGGCGCCACCGAAATGTTCCGCCTCGACGCCCCCGATGGCCGTATCGGCCATGCCGAGCTGAAAATCGGCGATTCCTCGCTGATGCTGGCCGACCCCTGCGACCAGGCCGGCGGGCTCACCAGCAGCCAATCCCTGCAGGGCAGCGCCATCGGCCTGCACCTGTACGTCGAAGATGTCGACGCTACCTTCGCCCAGGCGCTGAAGGCCGGCGCCACCCAGGTCAACGCCGTGCAGAACCAGTTCTACGGCGACCGCAGCGGCACCCTCAAGGACCCTTTCGGCAACCTCTGGTTCGTCGCCACCCACGTCGAAGACGTGTCGGTCGAGGAAATCCGCGCCCGCGCGGCAAAAATGTTCAGCCCGCAATGAACGCCACCTGCACGCGGCGATGGTCGCGTGCAGGGCTTTGAATTAAGGTGGCAGGCACAGGAAGGCTGGCCAGGATCGTCCATGCGAATCATCGAGAAAAACGCCGCGCTGGTGCGCACCCTTACCCCCGCCGAAGAGGAACTGCTGCGCGGGTTCGTGCTGGGCGCCCTGGAGGGCCCGCGGCTGCTGCAGGCCAACCAGTTGCTGATGAAGGTACGCGCCGCCGGGCAGTGGCTGGCCTGCGACTGCCAGCCCAAAAGCATGCCGGTACTCAACGTCAACCTCAACGGCAGCACCGGCACGCTGTTTCTCAAGAACAACCCCGGCACCGCCGAACATGCGCCGGGCTGTGCCTTCACCAAGGACGAACGCGACACCGACGCCAGCCACAACGAGGCCGACACCCCGCCGGCGGCCTGGCTGGCACCGGACGCGCCGTTGCGCCTGATCGGCGATTTCCAGCGTGCCGCTGCCGGCAGCGGCGAAGGCAACGGCAGCGGCGACAGGCGCGAACAGCATCGCCTGCTCTCGCTGCTGCTGACCCTGATCGAAGCCAGCGGCCTGAACGTCTACGCCACCCACCTCAAAAAGGACCTGACTGCCCAGTTCGCCGAACTGCGCAGCGTCGCCACCCGCTACCCGCTGATCGACCGCGTGCCCGCCAGCAACTACCTGGAAACCCGCCTGGACATGAAGCACATGATGATGCTCAAGGCACGTCTGCGCGACGCCACGGTGTTCGGCACACATCGGCGCCATGGCCTGCTGCTGGACTGCGTCAGCCAGATCAAGGCGCGCAAGGTGCTCACCGAGCGCAGCGAAGACGGGTTCGACTTCCAGGGCCACCACCTGCTGTGGGGCGGTAGCCGCACCCCCGGCCCGCTGCTGGCGCTGGCCATCTATTCCCCCGCCACCGCCGGCAGCCACTTCTACGAGCTGATCCATGTGGCCAGCGTGCCGGTGCTGTCGCGCGCTCACCTGTTCCCGGTGTACCGCGACGAAGAGCGCGAACCGCTGAAGATGCTCGTCTCGCTGATCGACTGGATGGCCGGCAAGGGTGTGAAGGTGGTGATGCGCCGGCCGGTGATCGGCGGTCGGGTGATGGACGAACTGGTGCTCAGCTCCGACCAGGACAGGGTGCTGTCCGTGTCGCTGACCGAACAGCCGCTGGGCCCGGAGCCCGAAACGGAAAACTTCAGGCGCTTTGCCGATTTCAAAGGCCTGGACACCTTCCGCAAGTACGTGGCGGGCTTCTTCATGCGGGGTCGCGACTAGACCGTCCGTCGCTCACGCCGCACCCTCGGCGCATGACGACGGACCAATGTCAGGTAGCCCACATGAAAGGAGTTCGACCATGACCCGCACCCCGATCACCGCTCTGCTGTTCGCCGCGCTGCTGGGCGCCCAGGCCACCGTGGCCCTGGCCGCAGGTACCGGCCCGACCAACCCTGCCCCCGGCAACGGCGTGCCCAACTCCACCCTTCCTGGGGCCGGGGTGGATGTACCGGCCCCGTCCAACGAGCCGTCCATGCCCAACGGCACCGACCCACGTACCCAGGGCAACGACGACGGCCGCCAGGGCGGCATGAACACCGATGACACCCGTGGGCAGATGCCCGAGGGCACCGGTTCCGAGAGAAATGGCCACGAAGGCTCCGAAAGCAACAACAGCGGCGGTGTCAGCGGCCCGGCTGGCAGCTGACCGCTGCGCCCGCAAGCTGGCTCCTACCGGCGATACACACCCTGTAGGAGCCGGCCTTGCCGGCGAAGGCCCAAGCACTGCAACCGCTTGAGTGCCGCCCCTGCTGCCCCTATCATCCCCAGCCTCTTCCACCTGGGGCTCCCCGTGTCTGACCCTCGCCTGAAACGCCTTGGCGCTTGCCTGTTGGCAATCCTTGGCAGCGCCTACCTGGCGCAGAACATCGTGCCATGGCGCCAATTGATGGCCGATGAACGCACCGGGCCGGCCCAGACACGCCTGCTGCAATTGAGCGATGGCAGCCAGCTTGCGCTCAACCACGCCACCCATGTGGACATCCGCTTCACCGCGCAGCAACGACGCCTGGTGCTGCACGACGGCGAAGTGCTGGTGCAGGCCAGCAGCGACCCGCGCCCGCTGATCGTCGAAACCCCGAGCGGTGAAGTCCGCGCACACTCCGGGACGTTCAGTGTCGATCATCTGCACAGGGGCTCCCAGGTCAACGCCTACGCGGCTGACGTACAGGTCCTGCCACGGCTGGGCACCCCCAGCCTGCTGCCCAGCGGCAGCGGGCTATGGTTGCGCCGTGCCGGCAGCAGCTGGCAATGGCCAGCCCGGCCCAGCCGAATCAACACCCGGGCCTGGCCCGCCGGTAGCTAGCAGTCGAAGCGGTCCACCGCGCGGCGCCGCTCGTTGTCGTCGCGCATGTCGTAGTTGGCCGTGGTCTGGATGTTGCTGTGATGCGCCAGCTTCTGCGCTATCGACAGGTCGTGCTCCTCGATCACCCGGGTGATGAACGAACGGCGAAAATCGTGGGGCATGATCTTCACGCCCACCTGGGTACCGCGTTGGCGGGCGATGTAGTAGATCGCGTGCTTGGTGATGCGCTCGCGGGTGATATGGCTGCCGCGGCGGATGCGGTTGAACAGGAAGGTATCGTCGGCCTGGCCCTCGGGCAGCTGCGAGCGGCGAAACTCCAGCCAGGCATTGAGCTTGTCGAAGGCCCACACCGGGGCGTACTTGATCAGCTGCTTGTTGCCCTTGCCCAGCACCTGCAGGCTGCGCTCGGCAAAGTCGATCTGCTTGAGGTCGAGGTTGACCGACTCGCTCTTGCGCATGCCGGTGCCGTACAGCAAGGCGATCACCGCCGCGTCGCGCAGCCCCTGCGGGCGCGGGTCGGCAGCGCAGGCCTCCATCAGTTCGCGGATCAGCGTGCGCTTGAGGTTGCGCCCCACCGGCAGGCGCGTGCCCTGGGCGGCCTTGACCGTGCGCATGCGCAGCAGCTGGTCCTGGCTGATCAGGCCCAGGCGCCAGGCTTCGTTCATCACCCCGCGAATCGCGTTGACGTACAGCGACGTGGTGTTGGGCGCATAGCCGTCGGCGCGCAACGCCGCCACCAGCGCAGTGACATGCCCCGGTTCGAGCAAGTGCCAGGGCACCTCCTTGATGTCGATGTCCTCGAAGTCCAGACGGTCGGCGGCGTCCTGCAGGATGTACTTCATGGTCAACTGGCTCGACGGGGCCAGTCGGGCGAGGTATTGCAGCAGGGGGTTGTGGAGCGATGCGTGCAGTGAATCAGGCAAACCGTGGGGTTCCTCTAGCGCAGTAGGGCAAATTCAGCCGGGGATGATACCCCTAGTCCACCAGGTAAAGCTTGATGGTTTCCCGGGTCAGCGAGATCACCTCGTGGGTGTAGCCCTCGGCATCGCTGGTGCCGTATTCCAGATACCCGTCCTTGCGCTGGATCACGTAGGCCACGCGTGGCAGCGGCCTGCCGGTTTCGCTGTCGGTGATGGGCAGGCGTGCACTGTAGAGCGGCGCCTCGACCTGCCTGGCGAAGGGTGCCAGCGGCGTGGCGTCGTCCAGCGTCGGCGCGGCCCACACAAAAGGTGGTATGTACGGGCTGTAGTCGTGCTTGTTCACTTCGGCCAGCAGCACCGAAACCGGGATGCGCATCACCAGTGAAAAGTACGCGTGATACGGGAACGCGGTGATGTACAGCTTGCACGGGATTGTGGTTCTGTTCTCGAGCAGGCGCTGGATGGTTTCGCGGGTCAGTTCAGTGCTGCTGGAGCGGCTCGGCAGGGTCTTGTCGAAGCTCATCTGCGCCAGGTAGTTGAAACTGCCATCGGGCGCGCGGCTTTCGAACTCGGGCGAGCCGGACAGGTTGTAGGTGATGACGTGCTCGAGGTCGAAGTTCTCGTCGCCGTCCAGCGCGCACACCAGCCGCTCGCTGATCTGGCCATTGCCGGTGTGGCGTTCGAACAGGCTGAGCAGGTCTTCGTCGGCCTGAAAACGCAGGTCGTAGCGATACGGGTTGTCGCTGAACGACACAAAGCGCAGGGGCAACGGGTCGATGCCGTGGTCCTTGACGCAGCCACTGCTCAACAGTGCACCGGCGGCCAGCGTGAAGCCGAGGGCGAAGCGGTGAAACACAGGCATGCGCCCTTCTTCCATGAGTGTGGCGGGCGCGCAGGATGCCCTAGCAGGCACTCTGCGGCAAGTGTCACGGCGCTTTGTGCGATGCCTCGTGAACCGCTGGCGCAGCGTGACCAACTGGTGTATCAAGGCGCCCTCCCGCCCCCATGGATGACACATGCGCCTGCTTCCACTGATCGTACTTGGCCTGCTGGCTGCCCAGCTCAGTGCCTGTTCACTGTTCATCCCGCGCGCCAAGGCCACGGTCGAACCGATTTCCCTGCAAAAGCAGCTCGACAGCAACCACAGTGTGTACACCCTGACCTTCGCGGCAGATGTGGATGTGCTCGACGCCTTCCGGGGCAAGACCAGCCAGTTGGGCACGCGCATCGAATGCTCGATCACCGAGGATGAGAACCTCGCCTATGACCACCGCATGACGTATTCGCTGATCGGTGAGATCGAACGCGATGACCGACCGCCCCGTGATGGCCTGTTCACCTCGAAACTGAGCTTTCAGAAAAAAGACCAGTACCGCGACCTGAGCGACGCAGCGGCCCTCGACATGCTGGCAAGAAAGCCGGTACTGCCATGCACCATGAAGGCGTCCGGCTTCTTTGTGGGCTACTACTATTCGAAGCCGTTCACCTTGCAGGCCAGCGACCTGATCCGACTGATCAAGGGGCCGGTGCCTTCGCAGCGCCTATTTCTCAAACACTACTGAAGAACGTGCGGCGCCCTTGAAAACAGGTGCTTGACCTCAACCTAACTTGAGGTTTTACCCTTGCGCCTCCCTTGAGTGGAGTCGCCCCATGAGCACCAGCCAACCCGCTGTATTTGTGTTGTCCAACCCCGAAGGCCTGTACGACCCCAGCGCCAATGCCTATTCACACGTGGCCGAGGTCAGCACCGCCGCCAAGCTGCTGTACATCGCCGGCCAGGGGGGTGAAGACCCTGCCGGTACGCTGTCGCCCGACTTTGCCGAACAGGCGCGCCAGGCACTGCTCAACCTGCGCACCGCGCTGGAATCCAGAGGTGCGAGCCTGGCCGATGTATTCAAGCTGACCCTGCTGATCGTGGACCATAGCGAAGCCAGGCTGGCGCTGTGGGTGGCGGCTGCCAACGCCGCCTGGGGCCAGCTCAGCAAACCGACCTGCACCCTGATACCCGTGCCGCGCCTGGCACTGGACGGCATGCAGATCGAAGTCGATGCGGTGGCGGCCCTGCCCGCTTCGAGCTGATGGCCCCTAGCGCAGCGTGCACTGCGTCTGCACGATCGAGCGGTTGATGCGGTCCAGCTCGCTCTCGGCAACGACCCTGTTGTGGACGTTGAAGGCCATTTCATAGGCCTGGTTGGCAAACGCGGTGCAGTTGGGCCGCTCGAGAATCACCGCATCCATGCGCAACGCGTAGATGACCAGGGCGTCCGCCGACTGACCGGCGCGTTCGCGGTAGGCATAGCGTTGCTGGCGGGCCTGCTCGAAGTTGGCCTGCACTGCCTTTTCATAGTTGGCCTTTTGCGTGCGCTGCACAGTGGCCACCGGCACAGTGAGCAATTGATACACCGCCTGCTCGTAGGTCTTGGGGAAGCGGACTTCGTTGGTTTCGTGCAGCAACGTCTGGTTCATCACGTACAAGGTGGTGGTCGGACAGTAGTCGAAGCGCCCGCAGGCCTTGCTTGCCTTGGCTTGCAGGGCATCTGGCTGAAACCGCTGCGCCGACCAGCCCAGGGCCAGGTTGTACTGCTTGAGCGCCGTGTAATCGGCCTTCAACGCCTTGTTGAACGCCGCGAAGCACGCCGTGGTCTGCGCCGTCTGCGCATCGCCACAGCCTTTCACGCCAGAGATGTCGTCCAGCGAGTCGCCGCTGTAGTCGAGGGTCAGCGCTGGCCGTGCAGGCGTTGTCGACACCGCCACACCCTGGGTCTTGAGTGCACTGTAGCGGGCCGTCATTGCTTGCAACCTGGCACCGTCGGCTTTCTGCACGGCGGCGATTTCCAGCAGTTGCTTGACCGCGTCGAGGTCCTGGGGCTTGAGGTCCTTGTTGCCGGTCAGTGCCTCCAGCAGGTCCAGCGTGGCATTGGCATCACCGGCTTCGGAGTCCATGCGCAGCGCGCTCAAGGTCGACGCATAGCGGCTCTGTTGCACGAACTCGCCAAGGTTCATTTCTTCAAGGCTTGCGTACTTGAGCGGCTGTGCAATCTGCTGGCTCATGTCCTGGGCACACGCCAGCGAGGCGTACAGCAGGGTGATGGCAAGGGTAAGGCTGGTCTTCATGGACGTCCTGACAAGGCAACGCCACCGCAATGGTCGCGGTGGCCCACACCTGCATCGGCACGGCTGGCGCTTCCTTTAACTCAGTACACGGCCCCCACCGGGTGCACGAATGCATTCACGTCATAGAAGGGCGTGCGCTGGTAAAACCAGTGCAGGCGCGCACTCGGGCTGTCGGCGAAGGCCTTGTCGTCCTTGAGGCGGGCCTCGAACTCGGCCTTGAGTGCCGGGCTCTCGGCCAGCATCTTGCGCGCCATCGGCTCCATCACGTATTCCTCTGGCTCCTCCGCCGCCACCAGGGTCGCGTTGAAGAAACCCCAGGCCCAGAACGAGTCGGGGCTTTGCGGGTGCAACAGATTGATCGCCAGCACACCCAGCGGCTGGTCGACGTCGATCAGCACCGAACCCGCCGCAAAGGTCTGCATACGCTCCAGCGGGTTGGCCACGCCACTGACCAGCAGATGCCCTTCATAGCCCGGAATCTCGTTGGCTGCCGCACGGTCCGGCTCGAAGCCACCGGCCACCTTCACCTCATCCATGCGGTACAGCGTCACCGCCATCGCCGTGGGCTGCTCGAGGGTGCGCATGCGGATGCCATGCGCCTTGAGCCGCGCGATCACCTCGGCCCACTGCGCCGGCACCACGTACTGGCGTGGGCGCTTGACCACCAGGTCGGGCTCGGTGTTGCCAGTGACCGGCACCGTCAGCGGCTTGGGCACGTTGCCCCACACGATCGTCCTGGCACCGGTGATCGGCGACTGTTCGTAGCGGTAGTCGCCCACCTTGAAGTCCACCTGCTCCTCCTTGCCCGGCTTCCATGTCAGCACCACCTCGCGCTGGGCCGCGAGCCGGGCACGGTCACTGGCAATGGCCTGCTGCAGCGAAGCGGCCTGTTCGCCGATCACCTGGAACATCGTCTTGAGCATCACGTAGTTGCCCAGCACCTGGGTCTGGTACGGGTGCAGTGCATGCTGCTCGATCAGAATCGACGGCACGTTGCGGATATCGCCGTACTGGTTGGAGAAGCGCGCCAGGTCGGTGCGGTACGGGTAGTAGCCCTGGGTCGGGTCCTGGTTGTCGTTCATGCTGATGCACTCGTGCACCACATGCCCCTCGCCCTCCAGCGCCTGGTACACCGGCGCACGCATCACCGTGTCCATCCACGCGCTGCTGGCCGGCGACCAGCCATTGCCGTTATGGCAATACGAGCTGTCGTAGGGGTACATCGCGCCATCGGTGGAGTGGGTGTCGGCGAAGAAGCTCAGCTCGTAGGTGTTGAACACCCAGGCCACGTTGCGGATCTCGGCGCTGTCGAGCTTGGTGAAATCGCGGTTCAGGTTGAGGTTGCGCCCGTTCACGCGCCAGCCACTCTGGCGGGGGCCGTTCTGGTTGATTCGGCCATAGGCGCTGCGGCGGATATCGCCGTCCACGTTGACACTGGGGATGAACAGGATGTTGACCTTCTGCAGCAGGCCGGCCAGCGGCTTGCTGCCGGTGGTCATGTCGCGCAGCAGCATGAACATCGCGTCCTTGCCGTTGGACTCGCCGGGGTGGATACCGGCCTCGATAAAGAGCGTCGGCTTGCCCGAACGCTTGAGCGCGGCGGGTGACTTGTCGGCCTCCAGCGAGGCCACCACCAGCAGCATCGGGTGGCCCTCGGCGCTTTTCTCCGGCAGCTCGCTGAGCACGATGGCGCCATTGGCGGCGGATGCCAGTTGCTGAAGGTAATCGCGGGTTTGCGCGTAGGTGCTGGTGTCGGCAAAGCCGGTGGCTTCGGCCACGGTGATCAGGGGGTTGCCGGCGGGCGCGATATAGCGGGTGCTGGTGAGGGTCTGCTCGAACATTGCCGGCAGAATGCGTTGCTTGGCGGCCTCGGGGTAGCCGCTGTCATCGATATAGGCCGGGGCGCCGGGCAAGGCCGCAAGGGCGGGCAGGCTGCCGAGCAGCAGCAAGGTGGCCAGCAGGGGCTGCGGGTGCAGGTCGTTCATGATGGGTCCTTATCATGCGTAAGCAGGCAACCTTAGCTGATAAGGGGCAATGTCACCGCGATGGGATGCCGGCGAAGCGCCGCGCGAGCGGCGCTCGGTGCCGGGAGCGCCGTTGCGCCACGCCGTTCTACCGCGCCGCCAACCCCATCTGCCAGAAATCCGCCTCCAGCCGCGACGCCTGGGCAAAGATCGCCACCAGCTCGGTGAAGCGCTGCTCGGTCATGCTGCGCGCCGCCAGTTCGTCCAGGTGCAGGCGCGCTGCAGCAGCCACGCCCTGATACCCCTCCCCGGCATACTCGCCAATCCACTCGCGGTACGGATGATCACCCAGCGCCGCCACCCCGTCGGGGCTCAGCGCCCGGCCGATCTCGGCGTAGCCGATCACACAGGGCGACAGCGCCACATGCAGGTCCAGCAAGTCGCCCGCCGCGCCGCAATCGAGCACGAAGCGCGTATAGGCCACGGTGGCCTGGTGCTCCGGCGCGGCCTCGATGTCAGCCTTGGACAAGCCCCAGCGCGCGCACAGGCGTACATGCAGGTCGGTCTCGTCCAGAATCGCCGCAAGCCCCGCCTGGGCGGCACGGATGTCCGAAGGCCGGCGGCTCTTGTACGCGGCCAGCGCCCAGGCCCGCGCGAACTGGATCAGGAACAGGTAATCCTGCACCAGGTAGGTACGAAACGCCGTTTCGGGCAAGCTGCCCTGGCCCATCTGGCGCACGAAGCTGTGGTCCACGTAACTGGCCCACTCGGTCGGTGCAGCAGCTTTCAAACGGTCGAAAATATCCATCGTTCACTCCCCCTGTGGGTACACGGCATCGAAAAACTCAAGCTCCAGCGCCACGGCACGCAAGAAGAAATCGGTGCTCAGCGCCTCTTCCTGGGGGCCCACACGGTCGAGTTCGGCGCCCAGGAACGCAACGAAGTCGGCGAAGGCCGGGTTGTCGTGCAAGGTGATCCACTCGGCGTGCACGAAGTTTTCCGGCAGCGGCCTGGGCGCCTTGAGCGCCCAGTCCAGGTACAGGCCCTCGGCCACGTTGAGCACCGCCAGCACTGCCGCATAGGATCGGGTGGCCGCCGCCTGGCGCATGATCGCCTTGAAGCCGGCCGTGGGCTGTGTGTCGGCCGGCGCGGTGCGTTGCGCCTCGCTCACGCCCAGTGCCTCAAAGGCGCGCAGGAAATAGGTGTTTTCATCGCTGGCGATCATGCCGGCGAAACGCGCCAGGCGCAGGCGCGCATCGAAGGTGTCGGCGGTGGCAATGGCCGCGCCGAGCAGGGTCAGGAAGCTGTCGATGAAGCGATGGTCCTGCACCAGGTAACGCACCATCACCGGGTCCGGCAGGCTGCCGTCGCACAGCTGGGTGACGAAACGGTGGCCGACGGCGGCCGACCAGGTGGGTTCGCTTTGTTTGCGCAGGTGTTCGGTGAAACGTGGGGCAGTCATGTAGCGGCCTCGCAGTGAGACCGGCAAAGAAGGCAGGCGCTAGATCCCATCCCTTCGCCGGCATGATCCGGATCAGGTTCGAAGGGTCACCGCGCTGCAGATGCCAGCGGTTTCTCAGCCCGTTGCCGGGGCTCCCCTTGGTGCGCACACTGTATACAACCGTGGGCTTGAAGTGTCCAGCCTGGCCGCTTCGCCGGCAAGGCCGGCTCCTACAGTCAGCGCAGGGCCCGTAGGAGCCGGCGTTGCCGGCGAAGCCTTCAACCCAGACGCGGCCTGAGCATGCCCCGCTCGACAATGAACCCGATCACCGCCTGCAAACCCTGCCCCGTCTTCAGGTTGCTGAACGTCCACGGCCGCTCGGGCCGCATGCGCCGGGTGTCCTTTTCCATCACCTCCAGCGACGCACCCACATAGGGCGCCAGGTCGATCTTGTTGATCACCAGAAAATCCGACTTGGTGATCCCCGGCCCGCCCTTGCGCGGGATCTTCTCGCCTTCGGCCACGTCGATCACGTAGATCGTCAGGTCGGCCAGCTCCGGGCTGAAGGTGGCACTCAGGTTGTCACCGCCACTCTCGACGAAGATCACTTCCAGGTTGCCGAACTTGCGCGCCAGATCCTCCACCGCCGCCAGGTTCATCGAGGCATCTTCACGGATCGCGGTATGCGGGCAGCCGCCGGTCTCCACGCCGACGATGCGCTCGGGTTCGAGCGCGCCGGCTTCGGTAAGGATGCGCTGGTCTTCCTTGGTGTAGATGTCGTTGGTGACCACGGCAATCTGGTAGTCATCGCGCATGGCCTTGCACAGCGCTTCGAGCAGCGCGGTCTTGCCGGAGCCGACCGGGCCGCCGACACCGACGCGCAGGGGTTGCTGGTAGCTTTGCATGGCAGTTTCCTCAGGATCGGAACAATCGGGTGTATTGGGTTTCATGGCGGGCAGAGGCAATCGCCAGCAACGGCAGGCCGCCGCCCAGGTGTTCATCAGGTACGTCCAGCGCCCACTCCAGTACCGCAGGCAGCTCCTCGCACAACTCGCGCAGCAGGGTCTGGGCCGCCTGCTGACCGAACGGCACCAGCTTGACCCCGGCCATCACCGCCCCTTCCAGCCAGGCAAAGCCATGCCCCAGGGCCAGCTCACGCAGCGGGATCTGCCAGTGCACGGCCAGCCAGGCCATGCCGCCCAGCTGGCTCAGCTCGACGCTGCTGCGCCAGGCCGGCGCCTGACACAGCTGCCAGCCATCGAGCAGGCGCGCCAGGGCCTTGCCGCGCTGGCGTTCCTCCAGGCGCAGCTCGGCGGTTTCGCGGTTGGCCAGCAAAAAGCTGCTCCAGTGGGCGAACGCATCGGCATCTTGCGCGCGGCACGCGCTGTACAGCCGTTGCAGCAGCGGCCAGTCGAGGTGGCCGAGGGTGTCGTGCAACTGCTCGCGCTGCCAGGCGCCAAAGCCGTTGGCCCCCGTCACCCAGCCCGCCTCCACCGCCCACTCCAACCCCTGGGAATAGGTGAAGCCCCCCACCGGCAGGTTGGCGCTGACCAGTTGCAGCAGGCGCAGCAACTGCAGGTTGGCGCTCATCAGCCGGCCAGCACCAGGGCGGCACCGGCCAGCAGGCCGCCGCCACAGGCCTTCTGCAGCCCGGGGTGACGGCGCAACAGGCGCCCGGCGCCATAGCCTGCCAGCAGCAACAGGCCGCTGACCGCGACAAAGCCTGCGCTGAACACCCAGAACGCGCCCGGGCTGGCTTCGACGCCGTGGGCCCAGCCGTGAAACAGCGCGAACACCGGCATGACCAGCGCCAGCAGCACCTGGCGGCTGGGCAGCAGCAGCGCCGCGGCGGCCACCAGCAGCGAGCCGATGATCATGCTCTCCATGCCGATCACGCCCCCGAACAGATGGCCCATCAGCGCGCCGCCGAACATCGCCGCCAGCGTGGCCAGCGGCAGCGCCAGGGTGCGCCCGGTCAGGGCGGCCAGCACCCCGGTGCCCAGCAGCATCAGCAGGTGGTCAAGCCCGGTGAGCGGGTGCAGCAACCCGTCCTGCAGGGGGTTGCTGTCGTGGCCGGGGTGGGCGAACGCAGGGACGGCGATCAGCAGCAAGGCAAACGCGAGGGTCTTTTTCATCGTGCAACTCCATGTCGAAATCAGTGGGCGTGGCCAGGCACGCGAACAAAGGGGTGATCGTTGTGGCTGTGGCTGTGCGGCGCGCTCTGGTAGGCGCCGGCCTCGGGCTCGAACGGCGCCTGCTCCACCGCCACCTCAAGGCCGAAGCCACGCACCATGTCGTCCAGCACATGGTCGTGCTGGTACCGCACGAAATCGCGCTCGATCTGCAACGGCACATGCCGATTGCCCAGGTGATAGGCGGCGCGGGCCAGCGCCAGCGGGTCGGCGCAGCGCACCGTCGAGACCTGCTCCGGCGCCGCCAGCACGCGAATCACCTCACGCCCCTGGGCGTCGGCCAGCAGCTCGCCGCCGCGAATCAGCTGGCCGCGTTCGAGCATCAGCCCGGCCTCGCGCCCGTCATCCAGGGTGATGCGCACGCGGCTCTTGATGCGCGTATCCAGGCTCAGGGTGGCAGTGGCGCCGATGTGTGCGGCCTGGTTCAGGCGTTGCGTCAACAGGATCATGCTCGCTCCTCAAAACAGAAAATAACGCTGCGCCATCGGCAGCACGCTGGCCGGCTCGCACACCAGCAGCTCGCCGTCGGCGCGTACCTCATAGGTTTGTGAATCCACTTCGATGGTGGGCATCAGCCCGTTGTGCAGCATGTCGGCCTTGCGCACCGTGCGACAGCCCCGGGCCACGCCGATCAGGCTGCGCAGGCGCAGTTCATGGTGAACGCCACACTCCACCGCGGCCTGGGACAGGAACGTCATGCGCGTGGCGTTGCGCGCCTGGCCCAGGGCGCCGAACATCGGCCGGTAGTGCACCGGCTGCGGCGTCGGGATCGAGCCGTTGATGTCGCCCATCGGCGCCATCACGATCATCCCGCCCTTGAGCACCAGTGCGGGCTTGACCCCGAAGAACGCCGGCGACCACAGCACCAGGTCGGCCAGCTTGCCGGCCTCCAGCGAACCGACTTCATGGGCGATGCCATGGGTCAGCGCCGGGTTGATGGTGTACTTGGCGATGTAGCGCTTGACCCGGAAGTTGTCGCTGCGCGCGGTGTCAGGCGCCAACGGGCCGCGGCGCAGTTTCATCTGGTGCGCCACCTGCCAGGTGCGCAGCACCACCTCGCCCACCCGGCCCATGGCCTGGGAGTCGGACGAGGTCATCGAGAACGCGCCGATGTCGTGCAGGATGTCTTCGGCGGCAATCGTCTCGCGGCGGATGCGCGACTCGGCGAAGGCCACGTCCTCGGGGATGCTGGTGTCCAGGTGGTGGCACACCATCAGCATGTCCAGGTGCTCGTCCACGGTGTTGACGGTGTACGGCAGGGTCGGGTTGGTGGAGGACGGCAGCACGTTGGCGTAGCCCGCCGCACGGATGATGTCCGGCGCATGCCCGCCGCCCGCGCCCTCGGTATGGAAGGTGTGGATGGTGCGGTCGCCGATGGCGGCCAGGGTGTCTTCGATGCAGCCGCTTTCGTTGAGGGTGTCGCTGTGCAGCGCCACCTGCACGTCCATCGCCTCGGCCACGCCCAGGCAACAGTCGATGGCCGCCGGGGTCGAGCCCCAGTCTTCGTGCAGTTTGAGCCCCACCGCCCCGGCCTCGATCTGCTCGCGCAGGGCCTGGGGTTGCGAGGCATTGCCCTTGCCCAGCAGGCCGATGTTGATCGGCAGTTCGTCGGCGGCCTGGAGCATGCGCGCCAGGTACCAGGTGCCCGAAGTACAGGTGGTGGCGTTGGTGCCGGTGGCCGGCCCGGTGCCGCCGCCGATGAAGGTGGTGATGCCCGACACCAGCGCCTCGTCGACCTGCTGTGGGCAGATGAAATGAATGTGCGAGTCGATGCCGCCGGCGGTGACGATCTTGCCCTCGGCGGCGATCACCTCGGTGCCCGGCCCCACCGCCAGGGTCACGCCGGGCTGCACGTCGGGGTTGCCGGCCTTGCCGATGCCGAAGATGCGCCCGTTCTTCACGCCGATATCGGCCTTGACGATGCCCCAGTGGTCGATGATCAGGGCGTTGGTCAGCACCAGGTCCATGGCCTCGGCGGCCAGCATCTGGCCCTGGCCCATGCCGTCGCGGATCACCTTGCCGCCGCCGAACTTGACCTCTTCACCGTAGACCGTGAAGTCCTGCTCGACCTCCACCCACAGCTCGGTGTCGGCCAGGCGCACGCGGTCGCCCACGGTGGGGCCGAACATGTCGGCATAGGCACGCCGGGAAATACGGCTCATGCCACGGCCTCCAGCTTGCCCATCACCCGGCCCTGGAAACCGTACACCTCGCGCTTGCCGGCATAGGCCACCAGGTTGACGGTGCGCGCCTGGCCCGGTTCGAAGCGCACGGCAGTGCCGGCGGCGATGTCCAGGCGAAAGCCGCGGGTGGCCTCGCGCTCGAACACCAGAAAGGCGTTGACCTCGTAGAAGTGATAGTGCGAGCCGACCTGGATCGGCCGGTCGCCATGGTTGGCCACGCTGACGCTGATCGTGGCGCGACCGGCGTTGAGTTCGATGTCGCCGTCGGCGACCTGGATTTCTCCGGGAATCATGGGCTGCTCCTGGGCAGGTCAGACGATAGGGTCGTGGACGGTGACCAGCTTGGTCCCGTCGGGAAAGGTCGCTTCCACCTGCACGTCGTGGATCATCTCGCTGACACCTTCCATCACCTGGTCACGCCCGAGCACTTCGCGGCCCAGGCTCATCAGCTCGGCCACCGTGCGCCCGTCGCGGGCACCTTCCATCACGCTGGCACTGATCAGCGCCACCGCCTCGGGGTAGTTGAGCTTCAGCCCACGGGCCAGGCGGCGCTCGGCGAGCAACGCGGCGGTGAACAGCAGCAGTTTGTCTTTCTCTCTCGGGGTCAGCTCCATGGTGCGGTCTCTCAAGTGGCCCAGATGCGCGGCGGGCATGGCGGCAAGCCGACGACGGTCGGTCGCAGGGCGCGCCACAGCCGCTGCAGGGTGGATTGCAGGCGTTGGTTGTCGTGGTCGAGCAGGCGCACCACCAGCAGCTGGCCAAGCAGCGTGGCGCCGGCGGGCACCGGCAGCGGGTGGATCAGTTCGCGCACCTGTTCAAGCAGTTGCTCGTTGGCCGGGGCGGCGCAGAAGGTGGCCAGCAGCGGGTGGCCGCCCAGCTTGTGCAGGTGCCCACCCTGCAGGCGCAGGCGCTCGTGCAGGCCGGGGTCGTCGGGCATGTCCACCTGCAGCCGGCTGTCCACGGCGCCATGGCTGAAGGCCTCGCCCATTACCGGGCGGCCCAGGCACAGGGTTTCCCAGGCCAGCAGGCGCGCGCCGGGGGCCAGGCTGAAATGGCTGTGCAGCGATACCCGCGCGCCGGGGAAGCAGATGCTGTCCTGGGGCAGCCACTCCAGGGTGCTGCCCTCGGCCAGGTGAAAGCGCTGGCGCAGCACCGAGGTGGGCCCGGCGCTGCGGTAGAACTTGGTGGCACCAGGCATGGTCAGCAGCGCATGGCTGCCCGGCTCCAGGTGCAGGTTCAGGGCCAGGCGATCCCCCCCCACCACCCCGCCCGGGGGGTGCAGCACATACACATGGCAGGGGTCGCCTTCGGGGTAGAACGGGCGTTGCACCAGAAGTGGGCCGAAATGCTGGCGTGCACCAATTCGGGTCCGCCCCTGACCTGCGACGAAGCGCAGGTTCAGTTCGGCGTTCCAGCCGGCCGGATCAACCGGCGCGGGGATAAATCGTTGAGCTTGCGTCATGCACGGCGGCCCTGGGCAATGGAGTGGCGACACGGCAAGGCCGGTGTCTGACCAATCGATCAGCTATCGATGCCTGGGGCAATGCAGGTTGCGAGCCAATGTTGTGCATTGGCGTGGTCACGGCGTAGGAAACGCCCTGCGATGGTTACTGCTGGCCAAACAGGTCATGGGCGTCGAGCAGCCGGTAGGCGATCTCGGGACGTTTTTCGAGGGCGCGGCGGATGGCCGCCGGTATGCTCTGGCGGGTCTTGCGGCACAACCCTGGCGGGCCTTCGACCTCGATACGGATACCGCGCATGGTGCGCACTTCATTGGGGCCGGGGGCGATGTGCACCTGGATGCCGAGCTGATCGAACAGGCGGCGCTGCAGGTGTTCGAGGTCGGGCAGGCTCTGCAGGTTTTCCAGGCGTTGGAGCAGGCGGTTTTCTTCCTGGCGGGTCAGGCGCAGAATGCGCAGGTCGGCGCCCGGCGTTTCGAGCAGGCGTTCGCGCTCGCAGATGCAGGCACCGGGTGGGCAGGGTTGGCGCAGCGGTATGATGGGCTCCATGAGGCCCAAGCATAGTCACCGGCCCCTGCGCCGGCAACGCCCGCTCCTGCCCGGTTTGCGTCGCCTGCAGGCGCCGGCGTTGCCGGCGAAGGCGTCACTGGAGATCCTTGCATGAAACAACCCGAACTCGACCTGTTCGGCCCACCCGCCCTCGGCGCCCCCGAATGGATCGGCAAGCAGACGCTGCTGCTGCCAGGCTTTGCCCTGGACCTCGTCGAACCCCTGCTGCCGGCCCTGCGCACGGTGCTGCGCGCCGCACCGTTTCGCAACCAGCTCACCCCCGGCGGACGCACCATCGAGGTGGCGGTCACCAATTGCGGGCCACTGGGCTGGGTCAGCGACCGCCTGGGCTACCGCTACAGCCCCTTCGACCCGCTCACCGGCAAGCCCTGGCCTGCCCTGCCCACGCTGCTCGCCGAGCTGGCCGCTGCCGCCGCAGAGGCCGCCGGCTTCGCCCATTTCAGGCCCGACGCCTGCCTGATCAACCACTACCGGCCCGGCAACCGCCTGACCCTGCACCAGGACCGCAACGAACGCGACTTCAGCCAGCCCATCGTGTCGATCTCGCTGGGCCTGCCGGCGGTGTTCCTGTTCGGCGGGCACACCCGCAGCGAGCCCACCCGCAAGGTCGGCCTGCAGCACGGCGACGTGATGGTCTGGGGCGGCGAGGATCGCCTGCGCTTTCACGGGGTCAACCCGCTCAAGGACGGCGAGCACCCACTGCTGGGCGCCCGCCGCATCAACCTGACCCTGCGCAAGGCCGGTCAACCCGATTGAACTCCCGCCGGTCTGCGCCCCTCCCACTTCATAGGGTTTGTATGAACGATGGAGCACGGCAATGGCCAAGCCACTGCAGGAATACCAGCGCAAGCGCAACTTCGACGCCACCCCGGAGCCGGCCGGCAAGGCCCGCCGCGGTGCGCACGCGCAGGCATTGCAGTTCTGCATCCAGAAGCACGACGCCAGCCACCTGCATTACGACTTTCGCCTGGAGCTGAACGGCACCCTCAAGAGCTGGGCCATCCCCAAGGGCCCGTCACTGGACCCCAAGGTCAAGCGCCTGGCCGTCCACGTCGAAGACCACCCGCTGGACTACGCCAGCTTCGAGGGCAGCATCCCCGCAGGCCATTACGGTGCGGGCGAAGTGATCGTGTGGGACCGCGGCGTGTGGCTGCCCGAGGGCGACCCGGCCCAGGGCTATGCCAGCGGCAAGCTGCGCTTTCGCCTGCAGGGCGAAAAGCTGAACGGCACCTGGCATCTGTTTCGCACCCGCCTTGGCGGCAAGAAGGAACAGTGGATGCTGGTCAAGTCCGACGACGAGGCTGCCCGCGCCGAGGCCGACTACGACGTGCTGCAGGCCCAGCCCGACAGCGTGCTCAGCGAGCGCAGCCTGATCCCGCGCACCAAGGGCAAAGACAAGGACAAGGACAAGCCCAAGGCCGCCCCCCCACTTCGCCGCCCAGCCAGGGCCGGCACACTGAGTGCGGCCAGGAAGGCCATCCTGCCCGCCGCCCTCACGCCGCAACTGGCCACCCTGGTGGAAACCCCGCCACAAGGCGACTGGCGCTACGAGGTCAAGTTCGACGGGTACCGCATCCTGGCGCGCATCGACGGCGACGACGTGCGCCTGTTCACCCGCAACGGCCACGACTGGACCACGCGCATGCCCCTGCAGGCCAAGGCCCTGGCCAGCCTGGGGCTGAGCTCGGCCTGGCTGGATGGCGAAGTGGTGGTGGCCAACGCCGAGGGTATCGCCGACTTCCAGGCCCTGCAGAACGCCTTCGACAGCGACACCGATGCCAACATCGTCTACTACCTGTTCGACCTGCCCTACCTCAATGGCATGGACCTGCGCCAATGCCCGTTGCAGGAGCGGCGCGCCGCCCTGGCGGCCGTGCTTGAACCGGCCGACGAACAACGCCTGCGTTTGAGTGCCGACTTCGACGAAGCCCCCGAGTCCCTGCTGGCCAGCGCCTGCCAGATGCAGATGGAGGGCCTGATCGGCAAACGTGCCGACAGCCTCTATGTATCGCGGCGCAGTCACGACTGGATCAAGCTCAAGTGCAAGCAGCGCCAGGAATTCGTGATCGTCGGCTTCACCGAACCCAAGGGCAGCCGCGCCGCCTTCGGCGCCCTGCTGCTGGGGGTACACGACGCCGACAGCGGCCAGCTGCGCTACGCCGGCAAGGTCGGCACCGGCTTCAATACCGCCACCCTGCAGAGCCTGCTCCAGCGCCTCACCCCGCTCGAGGTGAAAAAGCCCGCGGTCGCCAACCCACCCACCGGCGCCGAAGCCCGCGGCGTGCACTGGCTCAGGCCGCAGCTGCTGGCCGAGGTGGCCTACGCCCAGATGACCCGCGAAGGGGTGGTACGCCATTCGGTGTTCCATGGCCTGCGCGAAGACAAGCCGGCCCGCGCCATCGGCCTGGAGAAACCCGTGAAAGCGCCTACCCGCAAAGCCTCCGACAACACCCTGCGCATCACCCACCCCGACCGGGTGATCGATGCCAGCAGCGGCACCGACAAACGCCAGGTGGCCGAGTACTACGCCCAGGTCGCCGAATGGATCCTGCCGCACCTCAAGCGCCGCCCCGTGGCGCTGGTACGCGCACCGGAGGGCCTGAGCGGCGAGCTTTTCTTCCAGAAGAACGCCGCCCAGCTGAACATCCCGGGCCTGGAGAGTCACGACAAGGCCGAGGCCGGCCAGGCAGTGATGATCATCGACCGCGCCGACACCCTGCTGGGCGCGGTACAGATGAACACCCTGGAACTGCACACCTGGAACGCCACCGCCAGGGACTTCGACAAACCCGACCGTTTCGTGCTCGACCTCGACCCCGACCCGGCATTGCCCTGGAAGGCGATGGTCGAAGCGACCCAGCTGACCCTGGCGCTGCTCGACGAACTGGGCCTGCAGGCGTTTCTGAAAACCAGTGGCGGCAAGGGCATGCATGTGGTGGTGCCGCTGACCCGGCGTGCCGGCTGGGACGAAGTCAAGGCGTTCAGCCATGCCATCGTCACCCACATGGCAGGGTTGTTCCCCGACCGGCTGTCCGCCGTTTCGGGGCCGAAGAACCGCGTGGGGCGCATCTTCATCGACTACCTGCGCAACGCCCGTGGCGCCACCACCGTGTGCGCCTATTCGCTGCGCGCCCGCGAAGGGCTGCCGGTGTCGGTACCGATCCGCCGCGAAGAGCTCACCGAACTCAAGGGCGCCAACCAGTGGAACCTGCACAACCTGGGCGAGCGCCTGGCCAATGGCGACGACCCCTGGGCCGACTACGACAAGACCCGCCAGTCGCTCACCGTCGCGCTGCGCAAGCGCATGGGCGTGGCATGAAGGGCCTGGACTGGATCGACCTGCTGCAGTGGCCGGCCATGCTGCTCACCCTGGTGGCAGCCTGGTGGATCGGCTCGCGTCAGCCGCGTCGGCGGCGCATCGGCTTCTGCTGCTTCATGGCCAGCAACCTGCTGTGGGTGGTGTGGGGCTGGCAGACCGAGGCCTGGGCATTGATCGTGCTGCAGTTCTGCCTGTGCGCCATGAACCTGCGCGGCCTGAAAAAGAATACCTCGACCCACGCTGCGTGCCCCAAGGAGTCCGCCTCATGAGCATTGTTCAAACCTTCGACCTGGGCCGCCTGGACACCCTGCTGCGCCAGTTCGCCGAGCGCCCGCAACCGCTGAACCTGGACAGCCAGCTGCTCGAACTGATGCAGGCCCTGCAGGCAGCCGGCCTGGAACGCCTGCCGTTGCCCGGCCAGGGCCAGACGCTTCAGCGCTGGCAGACCCTGGCGCGGGTGGCCGGCGCCGACCTGGCCCTGGCCAAGCTGTATGAAGGGCATACCGATGCCCTGGCGATACTCGCCGAATGCGCCGGGGCGCACCTGGCCGGCAACGGGACCTGGGGCGTGTGGGCGGCCGAGCCGCCCAGTGCACGGGTGCGCATCGTGGCTCGCGACAACCAGCGGGTGTACCTGCAGGGGCGCAAGGCCTGGTGCTCCGGCGCGCTGCAGATCGACCACGGCCTGCTCACCGCCTGGGACGAAGACGAACAGCCGCAACTGGTGGCGCTGGACCTTGCCGAGACGGGTCTGCACCGGGTGGCAGACGGCTGGCAGGCGGTGGGCATGGGCATTACCGCCAGCGTCGAGCTGGAACTGGAACACACCCCGGCGCACCTGGTGGGTGGCCCTGGCCAGTACCTCAGTCGCCCCGGCTTCTGGCACGGCGGCGCCGGCATCGCCGCCTGCTGGTACGGCGCCGCCGAGGCCCTGGCCGACTACCTGCGCGAACACTGTCGCCAGCCACGCCCCGACCCCCACGCCGACGCCCACCTGGGCGCGGTAGACGCTGCCCTGTGCGGCGCCGCTGCAGCCCTGCGCGAGTGCGCCGCACAGATCGACGCACAGCCCCAGGCCGATGCCCAGTTCGCCGTACGCCGGGTGCGCGCCCAGGTCGAATACGCCGCCACCCTGGTGCTGACGCACGTGGGCCGCGCCCTGGGTGCCACCCCGTTCTGCCGCAACAGCCACTTCGCCCGGCTCAGCGCCGACCTGCCGGTGTTCCTGCGCCAGAGCCACGCCGAGCGCGACCTGGCCGAACTGGGCCGGCAACTGGCCGGGCGTGAAGCCGGCGGGTGGCAGCTATGAGCGTCGACAACCCGATCAAGGCAGCCGGCAGTGGCACGCCATTGTCGCTGTGGCAGGCGTCCAGCGCCCTGGCCCAGGTCGCCACGGTGCAGGCCGATGAGCTGCTGCCCCCCGGTGCGCGCCTGGTGGTGGTGGCGCCCCACCCGGATGACGAGGTGCTCGGTTGCGGTGGCCTGCTGTCGACCTTCTGCGGCCGTGAGCAGGCGCTGCTGCTGGTGTCGGTGACCGATGGCGAAGGCAGCCACCCCGGCTCGCTCGCCTGGCCAGGCGAGCGCCTGCGCGTGCAGCGCCCCCTGGAAAGCCGCGCAGCCCTGGCCGCGCTGGGGCTGGACGTCGACCGGGTGGCCTGGCAGCGCCTGCACCTGGCCGACAGTGGCGTGGCCGCGCACGAAGCGCAGCTGGCCCATGCGCTGGTGCGTTGCCTGCGCCCCGACGACCGGGTGCTGAGCACCTGGCGCCTGGACGGCCACTGCGACCACGAGGCCGTGGGCCGTGCCAGCGCACAGGCGGCGCAGACCGTGGGCGCGCAACTGATCGAGGTGCCGATCTGGGCCTGGCACTGGGCCCGGCCGGACGACCCGCGCCTGCCGTGGCGCCGTGCGCGCAAGCTGGCGCTCAGCCCGCAGCAACTTGCGCGCAAGCGCGCCGCCATCGCCGCGCATGCCAGCCAGCTCCATGCCGATGGCGAGCAGCCACCGGTGTTGAGCCAGACCACCCTGCAACGCCTTCTGCAACCTTTCGAACTGCTGTTTCTATGACGGGTGTTTCCATGAGCGTATCGCCGCAGTATTTCGAACAGCTGTTCGAGCACGATGAAGACCCCTGGGCCTTTCGGACCCGCTGGTACGAGAAGCGCAAGCGCGACCTGACCCTGGCCTGCCTGCCGCGCCAGTACTACACGCGCATCTTCGAGCCCGCCTGCGCCAACGGCGAGCTCAGTGCAGCGCTGGCCGAGCGCACCGAGGCCCTGCTGTGCCAGGACCTCAATGCCACTGCCGTGGAGCTTGCGCGCCGGCGCCTGGCAGCCTGCCCCCAGGCCAGTGTGAGCCAGGGCCACCTGCCCGGCGACTGGCCGGGGGGCGAGTTCGACCTGATCGTGCTCAGCGAGATCGGCTACTACCTCGACCCCGCGCAGTGGCTGCAGGTGATCGAACAGGCCGTGGCCAGCCTGAGCCCTGGCGGTGCGCTGCTGGCCTGCCACTGGCTGCACCCCATCGACGGCTGCCCGCAGGATGGCCGCCAGGTACACGCCCTGCTCGATCAGCGCCTGCCGCTGTACCGCGCCGTGCGCCACGAGGAAGCCGACTTCCTGCTCGAATACTGGTGTTGCCAGCCGTGTGCCATTGACCTGCAGGAGCCTTGCCTATGATCGGCGTGATCGTCCCCGCGCATAACGAAGAACAGTACCTGCCGGCCTGCCTGCGCGCCCTCGGGCAGGCGGCGGCGCAGGCCGAGGCCCTTGGCGAGCGCGTAGAGATCGTGGTGGTGCTCGACCAGTGCAGCGATGCCAGCCAAGCCATTGCCCTGGCGCACGGCGTGCACACCCTGCAGGTCACTGCACGCAACGTGGGCTACGCCCGGCGTGCCGGCGCCAGCTGGATGCTCGAGCGCGGCGCGCGCTGGCTGGCCTGCACCGACGCCGACAGCTGCGTGCCGGCCGACTGGCTGGTGTGCCAGCTGGACTGCGCCGCCGACGCCGTGTGCGGCACGGTGCACGTGGAGCAATGGCAGGCGCACCAGGATGCGGCGTTGCAGGCGCGTTACCTGGCCCACTACCAGGCCCGCGAGGACCACCGGCACATCCATGGCGCCAACCTGGGCATCTGCGCCAGGGCCTACCAGCGGGTCGGCGGGTTCCGGCCCGTGCCGCTGGACGAAGACGTGCAACTGATCAGCGACCTTGAACTGAGCGGGGCGCGCATCGTGTGGACGGCACGCAACAGCGTGTCCACCAGCAGCCGTGGCGACTGCCGGGCGCGGGGCGGCTTCGGCGACTTCCTCACCACCCTGGCGGCTACCCCGTGAGCCGTGGTGCGGCGCAGGTGCATATCGGCATCTCGGGCTGGCGCTATGTGCCGTGGCGGGGCGACTTCTACCCCGAGGGCCTGCGCCAGAAGGACGAGCTGCACTTCGCCTCGCGGGCGGTCAACAGCATCGAGATCAACGGCACCTTCTATGCGCTGCAACGTCCCGAGCGTTTCGCCGGCTGGGCGGCCGAAACGCCGCCAGGCTTCGTGTTCAGCGTCAAGGCGCCGCGCTTCATCACCCACGTGAAGCGCCTGCGCGAGATCGACGAACCGATGGCCAACTTCTATGCCTCCGGCCCCCTGTCGCTGGGCAGCAAGCTGGGGCCGACCTTGTGGCAGTTCCCGCCGAACATGCGTTTTGACGAGGGGTTGTTCGATGCGTTTCTGGCGCGCCTGCCGCACACCGGCAAGCAGGCCAAGGCCCTGGCCGCGCAGTGTGCCGAGCGGATGCAGCGTGCGGGTTACCTGGAGGGCGCCGACCGGCAGGTGGTGCGCCATGCAGTGGAGGTGCGTCACGAGAGCTTTCTGGACCCGGCGTTCGTGGCGTTGCTGCGCAAGTACCGGGTAGCGCTGGTGGTGGCCGACACGGCGAAGAAGTGGCCGCATGTGGAGGACTTGACCAGCGACTTCGTGTACATGCGCCTGCATGGGGATGTGGCGCTGTACAGCAGCGGTTATTCAGAGGCGGCCCTGCGCGGCTGGCAAAAGCGTATCCAGGCGTGGAAACGCGGGGCGCAGCCTGGGGATGCGCGCTTGATCGATGCGGCAAGTGCGGCGCCGAAGGCGGCGCATCGCGATGTGTACTGCTACTTCGACAACGACATCAAGGTGCGCGCGCCCTATGACGCCAGACGGTTGCTGGAGCTGCTGAAGCTGGACAAGGGCCTGGAAGCGACACCGGGTGCTGCGCTGTAGGAGCCCGCCTGGCTGGCGAACCGGACACCGCGAAACACCGGCCAACGCAGCGCGCCCCTTCGCCGGCAACGCCGGCGCCTACATGCCGTTCACATAGCCCTTGAGAAAATCGATCCAGGCCCGCACCTTGCGCGGCACGTGGGTGCTGGCCGGGTACAGCGCGTACACGCTCTGCTCGGCAAAGCGATACCCCGGCAATGCATCCAGCAGACGCCCGGTACGCAGGTCGTCCTCGATCAACCAGGCCGGCAGCAGCGCCACGCCCAGCCCCTGCAAGGCGAACGAACGCAGGATCGAGGCATTGTCTGCCACCATCACCGCCCGGCCCGAAGGCTCGTACACCGCCGCCTCCCCCCTCTGATCGAGCAACGCCCAACCGGCCTGGCGCTCGAAACGCCCATGCACCAGCCTGGGCAAGGCGTTCACCTGGGCAAGGGTCGCCCCCGGCACGCCCACGCCCGGCGCCATCACCAGGTGCACTGCATAGGTCTCCAGGCACACCCCGCGGTAGCCTGAGTCCTGCGCCTGCCCCAACCGGATGGCCACGTCGAAGCGCTCCTGCACCAGGTCCGCATGGCTGGTGTGGGTTTCCAGCCGCACGTTGAGCAACGGGTGCTCGCGCATGAACAGCTGCAAGGCCGGCGCCACCACGCGCAAACCGTACTCCACCGTGGAGGTGACCCGCAGGCTGCCCTGCAACCCGCCATGCTCGGCACGCGCCTGCTCGATGGCCAGCCGCGCCTGCTCCAGCACCAGCAGGCACTGACGGTAGAAGCCCTCGCCGGCATCGGTCAACGCCACCCGGCGCGTGGTGCGGATCAGCAGGGTCACGCCCAGCTGCGCCTCCAGCTGCTTGATACCGAAGCTGACCGCGGCGCGGGTCTGGCACAGGCGTGTGGCCGCCGCCGTGAACGACCCCGCCTCCACCACGGCGCAAAACAGCTCGAAACGGTCCAGGCTGACCATGCAAAGGCCCCTTGATTGTCAAAATAATTCGACCAATCTGGCAGTATTGCGGGGCTTATTCAATCATCAGCACCGCCCTACACTGCGCCCATCGTTCTCCAGCGGCGCCCCGTCATGCCTTTTCGCAGCAAAGTCAGCCTGATCTTCCTGATGGGTTTTGCCCTCGACCTGCTCAACCTGTTCGTGCTCAACAGCGCCTACCCCGCCCTGCAGCGCCAGCTCGGCGCCTCGGTCACGCAGCTGGGCTGGGTCGGCAACGCCTACATGCTCGGCCTGACCCTGATCATCCCGCTGGGTAAAGGGCTGGCGCAGCGCATCGGCGAGCGCGCCACCCTGCTGCTGTCACTGGCCCTGTTCGGCCTGGGCTGTGCCCTGGCAGGCTCGGCCCGGAGCATCGAGGCACTGATCGGCTGGCGCCTGCTGCAGGGCCTGGGTGGCGGCCTGCTGATCCCGGTGGGCCAGGCGCTGGCCTACCGCGCCTGCCCCGCCAGCGAGCGCGCCGGCCTCACCTCGCGGGTGATGATGGTGGCCCTGCTGGTGCCGGCGCTGTCGCCGGCGCTGGGCGGGCTGATGGCCGACCAGGGCGACTGGCGCTGGGTGTTCTTCGCCCTGCTTGCGCCCACCCTGGCGTGCGCCGCGCTGGTGCTGGCCTGGCTGCCCGGCGGTCGGCCCCAGCCCAGCGCACGGCCGGCCCTGGACCTGCGCCTGTTGCGCCAGCCACTGCTGCACACCGCCATGCTCATCTACCTGTGCGTACCGGGCGTGTTCATGGGGATCAACCTGGTGGCGGCGCTGTACCTGCAAGGCACGCTGGGCCTGAGCGCCACTGCCACCGGCGGGCTGATGCTGCCGTGGGCCGCCGGTGCGCTGGCGGCGATCGCCCTGAGCCGGTGGCGCTTCAACGCACTGGGCCCACGCCCGCTGCTGCTGGCCGGCATGGGCATTCAAAGCCTGGCGGTGCTGGCGTTGGCCAGCCCCTGGCTGGTCGCCCACCCCGGTTGGCTGGTGCTGCTGTATGCGCTGCTGGGCCTGGGCAGCAGCCTGTGCAGCAGCACCGCGCAGACGGCGGCGTTCGTGGCGATCCCCGAGGCGGCCATGGGCGCGGCCAGTGCGCTGTGGAGCCTGAACCGGCAGTTGAGTTTCTTTTTCGGGGTGGCGTTGCTCGGCGCAGTGCTCGACTGGCGATTGCCGGAGCCTACAGCCTACGCGCAAGCGCTGGCGCTGGGCGCCGCGCTGACCTTGCTGCCCTTGCCCTGGGTGCTGCGCCTGCCGGGCGCCCGGGCCCTGTTTGTTCAACCTGTGGAGTGAGTGCAATGCCAGAGCGTAATGCGGGGTTTGAAGAGGTGCTGGAGGCGCATGTGCAGATCCGCCAGTGGCTGGCCGGCGAGGCACGGCCGCCGTTGCTGGAGCGCTTTGCCGAGGGGTTCTCGATGTTCACGCTCAAGGGCACGGTGCTCGACAAGGCGCAGCTGGAGGTTTTTTTTGCCCAGGCCTATGGCTCGCGGCCTGGCCTGCGCATCGAGATCGATGAGATGCACGACGTGGCGCCGGGGGTGGTGACCTATCGCGAGCATCAGCAGGATGACAGCGGCCAGACCACGCTGCGCTGGTCGACGGTGGTGTTCGATGGGCAGGGCAAGTGGCTGCATTTGCAGGAGACCGCGGTAACGCCGCAGCCTGTGTAGGAGCCAGCCTTGCTGGCGAAGCGAACACCGAAAAAGCCCGACAGACCGCGGTGTGGCCTTCGCCGGCAACGCCGGCTCCTACCGCGAAGGCGCTGCCTTCTTGGCCGGCGCCTTCTTGCCCCCACCCAGGCTGCGCTTGAGCAGCTCGGTGAGGTCGATGATGTCCGCCCCCTTGCCCGCTGCCTGGTCTTCGGGTGCCTCCACGGTGGCGATCTTGCCCTGGCTGGCCTTCTCCTCCACCAGCGCCATGATGGTGTCCTTGAAGTCGTTGTGGTACTCCTGCGGCGTCCAGTGCCCGGCCATGTCCTCCACCAGACGCTTGGCCATCTGCAGCTCCTTCTTGTCCACCGTGGCCGCGCTCACGCTCTTGTCCAGCTCCAGCCCTTCGAGCCCGCGGACCTCATCGGGCCAGCGCAGGGTGATCATCACCAGGGCGTCCTCCAGCGGGCGCAGCAGCGCCAGGTGCTGCTGGGTATGCAGCACCACCTTGGCCAGCGCCACCTTGCCGGTGCTCTCCAGGGTCTGGCGCAGCAGCGCATAGACCTTGCCACCGCGCTTGTCCGGCGCCAGGTAGTACGGCGTGTCGAAGTGCTGCAGCGGGATCTCGTCACTGCCCACGAACGAGAAGATATCGATGGTCTGGGTGGCCTCGGGCCGCGCCTTGCGGATCTCGTCCTCGCTGATCACCACATAGCGGCCCTTCTCGAACGCCACGCCCTTGACGATATGCTCCTTGTCGATCTCCTTGCCGGTGACCTTGTTCACCCGCTTGTAGCCCACCGGGTCCATGCTGCGCTTGTCGAGCCAGTCGAAATCGACCCGGTCGCTGCTGACCGCCGTGGTCAGCGACACCGGGATATGCACCAGCCCGAAACTGATCGCGCCCTTCCAGATCGCCCTGCTGGCCATGCTCGTCTCCTCGCCTAAGGCAATGGGTTGCCACCGGTCACGCCAAACACTTCACCGGTGATGTAACTGGATTCCTGCGACGCCAGCAGCACGTACAGCGGCGCACACTCGGCCGGCTGGCCGGGGCGCTTCATCGGCGTGTGCCCGCCGAAGTCGGGGATCTTCTCCGGCGGCTGCCCGCCGCTGGGCTGCAGCACCGTCCAGATCGGCCCCGGTGCCACCGCGTTGACACGGATGCCGCGCTCGATCACCTGCTTGGCCAGGGCCTTGGTAAAGGCCACGATCGCCGCCTTGGTGGTGGCGTAGTCGAGCAGGGTCGCCGACGGCTGGTACGACTGGATCGATGCGGTGTTGATGATGGTGGCCCCGGCCGGCATCAGCGGCACGGCCGCCTGGCACAGCCAGAACAGCGCGTACACGTTGGTCTTCATGGTGGCGTCGAACTGTTCGCTGCTGACCTGGCCCACCTGCTTGCGCGCCACCTGCTTGCCTGCCACGTTGACCAGGATGTCCAGCCCGCCCAACTGGTCGTGGGCCTGGCTGACCAGTTCGCGGCAAAAGGCCTCGTCCTTGAGGTCGCCCGGCAAGGCGATGGCACGCCGGCCCTCGGCCTCGATCAACTGGATGACTTCCTTGGCATCGCTGTGCTCGATGGGCAGGTAGTTGAGCACGATGTCCGCACCCTCGCGGGCAAAGGCGATGGCCACCGCACGGCCGATCCCGGAGTCGGCGCCCGTGATCAGCGCCTTGCGCCCCTGGAGCCGGCCAAAGCCCTGGTAGCTGTGCTCACCGTGGTCCGGCTTGGGTTGCATGCCGCTGTCCAGCCCCGGCGCCGATTGGCCCTGGGCCGGAAACGGCGGTTGCGGGTACTGGGTCAGCGGGTTGCGCATGCTGTACTGGTTGCTGGGTTTTGGCGTCGACATCGGGATCCTCCGGTACGGTTCAGTGCCTCAGTGCGTGGGGGCCTGCCTGGCGCAGCCGCAGCCACTGGCAGAACAGGGTTTGCCGGCCGGGTGATGATCGGCGCAGGCCTGACAGCAATAAGACTTGCCTTCGCGTTGCACGGGGTTGTCGCCGACCTTGCAGTTGCAGTCCGGGCAGGCACAGGTCTGTTGGTCCATGGTCTTGACTCCTGAAGGTGATGGTCGTCATCGGTGGCGCCGTTTGGCGCCCCTGCAAGAAGTGACCGGCCCGCGCGCGCAATGGTTCAAGGCAGTTGGTCCGCTTGCGGCAAAGCCGATGAAACCCTGGCCGCTTTGTGACCTCCACAGAACACGAGGGGCCCTTTCGCCCCGGTACCGGAGACCGCCATGACAAGCCACCTGGTCAAGCTGTTCACCCAACCCAACTCGGCGTGGGCCGATATTCGCCACGACGAGGAAGCCCACCCGCGTCACTACCTGTCACACCTGCTGTTGCTGGCACTAATCCCCACCGTATGCCTGTTCATCGGGATCACCTCGGTGGGCTGGAGCCTGGCCGAAAACGAGAACGTGCGCCTGAGTGCCAGCAGCGCGTTGCAGCTGTGCATCCTGCTGTTTCTGGCGATCATGGCGGGCACGGTGCTGATGGGGGCATTCATCCGCTGGATGTCGCGTACCTTCGATGCACGCCCCACCCTCAACCAGTGCATCGGCTTTGCTGCCTACACCGCCACACCGTATTTCATAGCCGGGCTGGCCGGGCTGTACCCGAGCCGTTGGCTGGCGGTCACGATACTGGGCGCGGCCACGGTGTACGCGACCTTTCTGCTGTTCACCGGTCTGCCGACCTTCATGCGCATCCGCAAGGAAGACGGCCTGCTGTACTCGGCCAGCGTGTGGGGGGTGGGGTTGCTGGTGCAGGTGACCATCCTGGTGTCGATGATCCTGTTCTGGTTCAACACCCTGCAACCGGAATACCTGCGCCCGGCCGGCCTGGGCTAGCCGGGCGCATGGGGGTCAGGCGCGGTACAGCCTGCGCGGCTGCAGGCCCATGGTGCGGCGCTCTTCGCGGATCTGACCCACCAGGTCCGCGATGGCCCGCACGTCGGGCAAGGCGCTCAGCTGGATACCCGTGACCGTAAGCTCGGCATACTCGGCATCGGCCGGCAGGTGGATGGTCAGCGCCAATCCGTCGCTGCACGCCACTTCACAGCGCCATGGCAGAAAGGCGCCTTCTATCAGGCGACGCAGTTCCAGATCACACACTCCGTTCATTGGCATGATGCAACCCTCGATGTCTCAGGTGTAACCACTAGTAAGGGCCCCCCGGGCCCGACATTCAAATCGAAAACTCCAATACAGCCCCCGGCATCTGATTGACCGGGGCAATGAAACCGCACCGGCATGTTCAGCCGTTGCGCGTCACCGTCAGCCCCACCGCTGCAATGCGCTCGACCTGCTCGTAGCCAGGTTCGAGCAGTTGCTCGCCAAACACGTCAGGGTCCAGCTCCTGGTAGTGCCACGACCATTGCGGGGCGGTGAGCTGGGCACGGATGGCGGCAAGGAACGGGTCGTGCCCGTCGACCATCGCCACCCCGGTGTACAGCAGCAGCGTGCCGCCCTGGCTCAGGCGCCCAATTGCCTCGTTGACGATGCGCAGCGACAGGTCGGCGCCCAGGCTGCCGCCACCGTGCCGATAGGCGCGGCGGCCGGCATCGAGCATGTACGGCGGGTTGGCGACGATCAGGTCGAAGTTGCCGGTAATGCCCTGCAGTACATCGCTGTGCGCCACCGACACATTGGCCAGCCCGGCCAGGGCCACGTTGATCGCGCTCAGGCGCAGGGCGTCGGGGTTGATGTCCAGCGCGGTGACCTGGGCGTGCCGGCGTGCACGGCCGATCAGTATCGCCCCTACCCCGGCCCCGCAGCCGATATCCACCGCGTGGTTGATTTCGCTGAAGCGGCCCTGCAAGTGGCTGGCAATGAAGTGTGCGAAACGGTAGCTGTCGGGCCCGAAGAACACCGCATCGGCCTGCGTGGTGGGAAAGCCCGAATGCACGAACAGCAGGTCCTCCAGGCTCGACCAGCGCACCCGGCTGCGCCAGCAGTCGCCGTCTTCGTCGAGAATCTGTGCCACGCGCATCTGCGCCAGTTCGTCGGCCGACAGCAGCGAAGCGGTGAACGGACGATTCCAGCCAAAAATGTCGCGCAGGGTGCGCGCCCGCGCCGCGCTCTGGCGCTCGTTGTTGCGCTGCTGGGTCAGCGGGGTGACGCAGGTGAAGCGGTAGCCGTCGGCCTGCAGACGCCGGCCCAGTTGCAGCAGGGCCTTGTCCGCTTCAGGCTGGCAGGTGTTCAGCAGCATGGTGCACTCCTTCAGTTTAGGCCGGTGAGCTGGCGGTACATCCGCGTGGCCTGCAGGCCGCGCGGCAGTGCATGGCGGTTGCCGGCCATGGCGTCGATCAGGCGTTCGATACGGCACTGTGCGGGCAGCGCCTGCAGCTCGATCTCGAGCGCGGTGTCGTCCGAAGGCACCGAGGGTTGCAGGGCGCTGCCCTGGGTACGTTCGGGGTTGCCGGCCGGCTGCCAGTCGCCGGCAATCCAGTCATGCAGCAGCTGCTTCTCATACACGCTGAACACCCCGAACATCGCCGCGCCCGGCCCCTCGATCACCTGCCAGAAGCGGCTGAGCTGTGGGTCCTGCCCGCGCTTGATCCAACCCTTCTGTTCCAGCACGCCAAGAAAGCCCGGCATGCTGCCCGGCTCGGCCAACCATTGATTGACGGTGCGCCCCTGGAAGCGGCAGTAGTCCGAATGCATGTGCTGGCCGAAGGCGCGTTTGCGTTCGAGCAGCGCTACCACCTCGGCCTCCAGGTCAAAGCCTGCGATGATCGCCGCCGAGCCCTGGCCCAGGTCGTTGAGCCGGTAGCCGGCGGCCACGCGCTGGTAGAAACGCCCGTCGTCCTGCTCCGGGCGCAACTGCTGCAGGGCCTGCACGGCCTTGCGTGCATGGCCGCTGCTGGCGTTGTCGATGGTGACGTGCAGGCGAAAGTACTGGGCATCCAGGCCCAGTTCGTCGAGCTCGTAGGCGCTGATCAGCAGGTGCAACGGCAGTTGCTCATAGCCCAGGTTGTAGCCGATCACCTCGGGCAGGAACATGTCGCTGTTGGCCCCCAGCGCCAGTTGCAGGCAGCCTTGCAGGTAACGCTCGTCGGGCAGCGGCACCGGCTCGTGGCAACCGGCCTCGGCCAGCAGGCGGCGATAGATCAGCACATGGTTGCAGGCCGGGTCGCCATCGCCCAGCTCTTCGAGGTAGATACGGATCAGCCCGTGATAGCGCGGGTCGGCCCAGTGTCGCAGCAGCCCGTGCAGCCAGGCGCCGTCCACCGCCTTGGTGGGGGCCACATGGTGCAGAAAGTACAGCGCGTGAGCGCGAGTGCTGAAATAGCGCCGGGGCGCGCCGGCCTTGCGCCCGGCCAGGTACTCGGCGTATTCGCCGGCAACTGCGGCGGTGCGCCGGTCGGTCCACGCGTCCAGTTCGCCCGGGGTTGCCGGCAGGTCGTCCTGCAGACCCTGGGTGCGCAGCAGTTGCTCGGCCAGCCAGGCGGCACTGCCCACCAGGTCACCGCGCAGCAGCGCCTGGTAGCGGTTGAGCAGGTCGCCGGCCTGAACCTGCGCCAGGTCGGCAGTCGGGCGGGTTGCGTTCATCACGGTCATGGCCGTTGTCCTCTTGGCTGCCCCTTGCAGTCGATATGCAAGGGAATGGGCGCTGCGCTGCAAAGTTCCACAGCCCCGCCAAGCGGATGAAAAAGTCGTGCGGGCTTACCGTTCGTCTCATGCACGCAAAGATTTTAAAACTTTGCCCCGTGGCCTATCTCCACACCTATGTGAGGTCCACAAGGCTTCGCATCCCAATGACATGAGGATCAGCATCATGGACAAGAAAGAAAACTCGGGAAACTTTGCCAACGACAAGAACAAGGCGTCGGAAGCCGGCAAAAAAGGTGGGCAGGCCTCCGGAGGCGGCGCTGGCAGCCAGGGCAACAAGAAGCCTGACGCCACCAAGTCTGACACCCGCAAACCAAGTGGTGGTGGTCGTAGCTGACGCTCGAGCGACCGGCGCACCGAGGGTGCGTCGGTCTTGAGGACTCTTGATGAAGCAGTACGTCATCCACTTTCATTGCCCGATCGATCAGGGCACCACCGAGCGCTTTCGCGACCGTTGCCTGCAGGCGATCGACGAAGGGGCCAGCGCCCTGCTGCTCAACCTGTCGACCATCGGCGGCAGCACCCACCTGGGGTTCTCGATCTACAGCTTTCTCAAGTCGCTGCCGGTGCCGGTCAGCGCGGTGAATGCGGGCAACATCGAATCCATGGGCATCGTGATGTACCTGGCCGCCAGCGAACGCCTGGCCGTGCCCCACTCGCGGTTTCTGATCCACCCCATGACCTGGCACTTCAGCCAGAGCGCGGTGGACCACTCGCGCCTGCGTGAATACCTGTCAAGCCTGAACAACGACCTGGAGCGCTATGCGCGGATCTTCGAACTGGAGACCGCCCATGCCGAGCGCAAACTGGACATCATCCACTGCCTGTCGGCCGAGGAACGGGTGATCCCTGCCTACGATTCGCTGGCCTGCGGCATGGCCCACCGGCTGGAACAGGTAGTGTTCGACACCGATGCCCGCCACCTCACCGTCAGCGCCGAACACTGATGTCGAACAATCAGACTGAATTATTTGGTGGCTGGAAGGTACTTAGTTAGGCGGTATGAGTGAACACGCATCGGTCACCACGTTGAAAGGATTTTCAGGGAACCATGAACAACGCAAAACTCTTCGTCATCGACTATCAATTGCACGGCAAACAGAAGTCCTTCGTGATTCGTGCCGAGGCGATGGACAACGCCGAAGCCTGGCACTGGGCCAGCTGTGACGCCGGGGTGGGGCATATTCCGCGCTATGGGCGCGAGAAGGTAAAGAAGGTCAGCAAGCCACTGGCCGAGCGGTACGGAATCACCGAGGTGACGTGGCGCCAGAGCCACTGAGACGGCGCTGCGGTCAGCGCGGGCCAGGCCCGCGCTGACCGCAGCACAACCCGGTCAACCCGGAATCAGCAAGCCACGCTGCACCGCCGGCCGCGCCAGAAACGCCTCCAGCACGCGTCGAACCTCGACGAACTCTTCGATCCGCACCAGATCCCCCGCTTCGTAGAAACCGATCAGGTTGCGCACCCACGGCAGCGTGGCGATGTCCGCGATGCCGTACTCGCCCATGATCCAGTCGCGCCCGTGCAGGCGCCGGTCCAGCACGCCCAGCAGGCGCCGCGCCTCGTCCACGTAGCGCTGCAGCGGACGCTTGTCTTCATAGGCCTTGCCGGCGAACTTGTTGAAGAAGCCCACCTGGCCGAACATCGGGCCGATGCCGCCCATCTGGAACATCAGCCACTGGATCGTCTCGTAGCGCGCAGCCGGGTCTTCAGGCAGCAGCTGGCCGGTCTTCTCGGCCAGGTACAGCAGGATCGCCCCCGACTCGAACAGCCCCAGCGGCTTGCCCCCCGGCCCGTGCGGGTCGAGGATCGCGGGGATCTTGTTGTTGGCACTGAGCGAGATGAACTCGGCGCTCAGTTGATCCTCGGTGGCAAAGTCCACCTTGTGCGCCTCGTAGGCCAGGCCCGTCTCTTCGAGCATGATCGACACCTTCACCCCGTTGGGCGTGGGCAGCGAATACAGTTGCAGGCGCTCGGGGTGGCGGGCAGGCCATTTGCGGGTGATGGGGTAGGCAGAAAGATCAGTCATCGGCAGCCTCTGGTTCGGCAGTGGCGCAGGCGCGCACCATCACCCAGTCACGGTGACGTTCCGGCCCGCAGACAAAAATGGCCTCGCCCACCTGGCGGAAGCCATTGCGTTGGTAAAAGCGGATCGCCCGGCTGTTGTGTTCGTTGACCGTCAGGCGGATCGCCCCACCCACCTGGGCCAGGGTGTCCTCGAGCAGGCGCTGGGCCGCGCCCTGGCCATGGTGCTCGGGCAGCACGTAGCAGCGGCTCAGTTCCGGCAGGCCGTCGGCCGCCTCGATACCCAGCGCCTGCGCCGCCTTGTCGATCAGGGTGTAGCCCACCACCACGCCGTCATGCTCCAGCACGCGCAATTGCTTGGCGCGGCTGATCAGGTGCAGGCAGAAGTGTTCGGGCTGAAGATGGCCTCGGATATAGGCGGCAAGCGCCTTGGCCGACGAATCGGCGGGGCTTGCCAGGGCGAAGGTCTGGCTGGCGATGTCGCTGAGGGCTTCAGCATCGGCCGGCCGGGCAGTACGGGTACTGAAAAGCATGCTGCAACATCCTGTCCAACGGGCGAACCTGCATGGTAGCCCGTTCCATCATCGGCGCGACAGCACCCTACGCACTCAACGTCGCCGAAACAGCGGCCTGGGCTCGATCACCGAACGCCCGTAGAGCACGCTCATGCCCTGCAGGCCCTTGAGCGCGTCGGCTGCCGACTTGTCCTCGCGCACGGCAAAACTGTCGAAACCGCACTGGCGCATGTGGCTCAGCTGGTCGCGCAGCACATCGCCGACAGCACGCAATTCGCCCTGCCAGCCCAGCCGCGTGCGCAGCAGGTAGGCCTGGCTGTAGCCACGGCCATCGCGAAACGAGGGGAAGTCGATGGCGATCAGCGGCAGCACGCCCAGCCACAGCTGCAGCGACTCGACATCGTCATCCGGCCCCAGCCACAGCCCGTGATAACCACTGGGCTGCGCCAGCCAGCGGTGCAGCGGCAAAATCAGCGCGCCCGTCGGCAGCGGCGCCTCCTGCTCGCGCAGCAACTGCCAGCTGTCGCCCTCCACAAGCTGCGCCTGCCCTTGGCGTATCGCGATCACATTGCGCATGTGGACACCTCCGGCTGCCTGGCATAGACGCGCTCCTTGAACGGCTCCAGCCCCACCCGCGCCACGGTGTCGACGAAGGGCTCGTCGAGTTCGCGGTAGGCGCAGTAGGTGGCCACGATCTGCTCGATCACGCGGGGGATCTCGGCGGCGCTGAACGACGGGCCGATCACCTTGCCCAGTGCGCTGGCCTTGCCCTGCGCCCCGCCCAGGGTCACCTGGTACCACTCGCTGCCGTTCTTGTCGACGCCCAGGATGCCGATGTTGCCGATGTGGTGGTGGCCACAGGCGTTGATGCAGCCCGAGATGTTCAGGCTCAGCTCGCCCAGGTCGTGCAGGTAGTCGAGGTCGTCGAAGCGGCTCTGGATGGCCTGGGCGATGGGGATCGACTTGGCGTTGGCCAGCGCGCAGAAGTCGCCGCCCGGGCAGGCGATGATATCGGTCAGCAGGCCGATGTTGGCGGTGCCCAGGCCCTGCTCGCAGGCCAGACGCCACAGCGGGTACAGGTCGGCCTTGCGGACATCGGGCAGGATCAGGTTCTGCTCGTGGGCGATGCGGATTTCACCGAAACCGAAGTGCTCCGACCAGTCGGCCACGTTGTCCATCTGCTCGGCGGTGAGGTCGCCGGGGGGCGCCGCCGGGCCGGGCTTGGTCGACAGCACCACGCTGGCATAGCCGGCCACCTTGTGCGGCTGCACGTTGCGCGAGACCCAGCGGGCGAAGGAGCGGTCCATGGCCAGGTGGGTGCCGTAGTCCAGGTCGCCGTCGGGCTGCGCGGCGTAGCGTGGCGGCGCGAAGCCTTCGGCCACCCGCTGGAACTCGGCTTCGGTGAGCTGCGCCGGGCCGTCCTTGATGTGTTGCCATTCCTGTTCAACTTCACGGGCAAAGGCCTCGATGCCCAGTGCCTTGACCAGGATCTTGATGCGCGCCTTGTACTTGTTGTCGCGCCGGCCATGGCGGTTGTACACCCGCAGGATGGCCTCGACGTACGACAGCAGGTGCTCCCACGGCAGGCCCTCGCGGATCTGCAGGCCCAGGATCGGCGTGCGCCCCAGGCCGCCGCCGACCATCACCCGCAGGCGCATCTGCTGGCGCCCGTCGCGGTAAAGGTACAGGCCGATGTCGTGCATCATGATCGCTGCGCGGTCCTGGCGGGCCGAGCAGATGGCGATCTTGAACTTGCGCGGTAGGAACAGGAACTCGGGGTTGATGGTCGACCACTGGCGCAGGATCTCGGCCAGCGGGCGCGGGTCGATGATCTCGTCGGCGGCGACGCCGGCGAAGGCCTCGGTGGTGATGTTGCGCACGCAGTTGCCGGAGGTCTGGATCGCATGCATGTCGACCTCGGCCAGGCGCTGCAGGATATCCGGCACCTGGGCCAGTTCGACCCAGTTGAACTGGATGTTCTGGCGCGTGGTGAAGTGGCCGTAGCCGCGGTCGTAGTCGCGCGCGATGCTGGCCAGGGTGCGCATCTGGCGGGCGCCGAGGGTGCCGTAGGGGATGGCCACGCGCAGCATGTAGGCATGCTTTTGCAGGTACAGGCCATTTTGCAGGCGCAGTGGCAGGAATTCTTCTTCGCTCAGTTCACCGGCAGTGAAGCGCTGCACCTGGTCGCGGAACTGGGCTACGCGCTCGAACACCAGTGCACGATCGTATTCGTCGTAGTGATACATGGTCGGACCTCATCAGGGAGGCCGCTACTATGGCTTCGAGGTGTACTGGGTTACAGATTCAGGTTGGGGGGATTAATGCGGATCAGTTGACCCGGTGGCGCCTGTATCGCGGGTCAGGCCCGCTCCCACAGAACGTTCACGGCCCCTCAAGTCGGTGCACAACCTGTGGGAGCGGGCTTGACCCGCGAAGGGCCCTTACAGGCCGACAGTATCGCTACGCTTGAGCTCGCCGATCTTCTCCAGCCGCGCCCGCACGATGTTGCGGCTGATGTTGAGCAGGCGCCCGGTCTGCAGCTGGTTGCCGTGGCAGTAGCGGTACGCGGTGCGAAACACCGTCTCTTCGATATGCTCGTACAAATCCTCGACGTTCTGCTCGAACAGTGCCGTCAGCGCCGCCTCCAGGCTTGGCGCCTCGGGCGTCTGCAGGCGCAGCGGCTGGGCGCTCTCCTCCTGGCGGATACCCACCGAACGCATGTCCACCAGGTGCAGGTCGGCCGGCTGCACCACCTGCTGGCGGCACACCAGCAAGGCATGGTGAATGGCATTCTCCAGCTCGCGGATGTTGCCTGGCCAGCTGTGCCCCAGCAGCTTGCGCTCGCTCTCCAGGCTCAGGCTGGCGCGGCTGTAGCCCAGGCGCTGGCAATGCTCCTCGAGAAAGAATTCGGCCAGCGGCAGGATGTCGCCGGGGCGCTCGCGCAGCGGCGGCAGGCGGATGGTCGCCACGTGCAGGCGGTAGAACAGGTCTTCGCGAAAGTGCCCCGCCACCACCGCATCGGCCAGGTTGACGTTGGTGGCCGCCACCAGGCGCACGTTGATCGGGATCGGCGTACGCGACCCCAGCCGCACCACTTCGCGTTCCTGCAGCACACGCAGCAGCTTGACCTGCATGTTCAGCGGCAGGTCGCCGATCTCGTCGAGAAACAGCGTGCCGCCATTGGCCGCCTCGAACCAGCCCGCCTTGCTGTTGGTGGCCCCGGTGAATGCGCCCTTTTCATGGCCGAACAACTCGCTCTCCACCAGGGTTTCGGCAAAGGCGCCGCAGTTCACCGCCACGAACGGTTCGCGACCGCGCCGGCTCAACTGGTGGATATGCCGCGCCACCAGTTCCTTGCCGGTGCCGGTCTCGCCGATGATCAGGGTGTTGGCCTCGCTCGGCGCCAGGCGCTCGATACGGGCCAGCAGTTCCTGGGAGCGAGGGTCCTTGAACACCAGCACGGTGGCACGAACGGATTTGGTCAGTTCCCGGGCATGGGGATGGGTAATCAGCGACATGGTGCATTCCTGGCATTGATAGCGCCGGCCCATAGTGCACGAAACAAATTAGAACAAATAATTATTAATTCATCTTTGTATATTCCAATTTCACCTATCAGAAACCACCTGCTGAGGCACTGCTGCCACAGCAGCACTCCGGCCCCGGGGGTTGCTTGCGAATCAGCAGCGCGGTGCTGGGCAGCGACTGGATAAAACCAGTAAAACCCTTCTGATTCAGCAAGTTGCGTGAACATTTCAGCATCTGGCACGGCTTTCGCTCTGCACCCGGCATCGTTGTTTCGCCCAAGGAAGCCCCTGATGAAATTCCCGCACTCCGTGGCCTTCGGCCTGAGCCTGCTCGCCCTCTCCTGCGCCGCCATGGCCGCCGACACCTACGCCCCCACGCCCGACCCGCTGCAGGGCGACGGGCGCGTTTCGGCGTTCTACCACTGGGAACAGGCGATCCCGGCCACCCCCGGCAGGTTGCTGCGCAGCGAGCCGCTGGAGCAGACCCTCAGCCTGCCCGGCGCGGCCAGCCAGTTGCGCATTCTCTACAGCTCCACCGACGGCATCGACGGCAAGACCCCGATCGCGGTCTCCGGCGCGCTGTTCATTCCCCAGGGCAAGGCCCCGGCCGGCGGCTGGCCGGTGGTCACCTGGGGGCATGGCACCGTCGGCGTGGCCGACATCTGCGCGCCGTCCTGGTCGGGCCGCTCGTACCGCGACGTGCAGTACCTGGCGCGCTGGCTGAACGAGGGCTATGCCATCGTCGCCACCGACTACCAGGGCCTGGGCGTGCCCGGCGGCCACCCGCTGCTGAACAACCGCATGGCCGCCTACGGCATCCTCGATGCGGCCCGCGCCGTGGTCAGCGGGGTGCCGGGCCTGGCCAACAAGGTGCTGGTGGTCGGCCAGTCCCAGGGCGGCGCCGGGGCCTTCGCCTCTGCCGCCTATGCCCCCACCTACGCTCCGGACCTGGGCCTGAAGGGCAGCGTCGGTACCGGGGTGATCTACACCGTGGGCGCCAGCAACGTGGGTGAGCAGGACCCGAACAAGGTCGACGCGTCACTGGCCTACGGTTTCTACACCCTGCTGGCCGCGCAGCAATACGACCCGAGCATCGACCCGCGCGACTTCTACACCGACAAGGCCCTGCCACTGTTCGAACAGGCTCGCACCACCTGCCTGGCGTCGCTCACCGCCGATGTGATCGGCACCGGGCTGACCCCGGCCAACACGCGCAAGGCCAACGACGGCGCACAACTCAAGCCGTGGCTGGCGCAGGTCTCCTACCCGACGCTCAAGCTTGCGCAGCCGATCTTCATCGGCACCGGCGCCGAGGACAAGACCCCCGCTGCCGTCACCCAGGTCAGCCTGATGAAGGACGCCTGCGCTGCCGGCTCGGTGGTCGAGGGCCACCTGTACAAGGGCCTGGGCCACAGCGAGACGGTCAATGCCTCGCTCAAGGACTCGCTGCCCTTCGCGCGCAAGGTGTTCAGCGACCAGCCCGTCACCCCGATCTGCAACCCCAGCGTGCACTAAGCCAGGAGCCTGCCCATGAGCATCGAATTCTTTACCCGCCTGCCGCTGCACGGTGAAACCCAGTTCCTGCCCGGCGACCCGCGCAACCGCGGCGACTGGCATGCCGGCGGCGCCAGCACCGGCGCGGTGTCGGGGTTTGCGGTCGGTGACCACTTCACCTACATCGACTACCTGGGGCAGATTGCCCGGGCCGCCGAAATCAACGGCTTCGGCGGTGCGCTGATGGTCAATGCGCCGTCCGGCGAAGAGCCCTGGACGGTGTGCTCGCTGCTGGCCCGCGAAACCCGCACGCTGAAGTTCGTCACCGCGTTCCAGCCCTACCACTACACCCCGTGGGTGGCGGTGCAGCAGGCCGCCACCTACCAGCGCGCCAGCGGCAACCGGCTGGTGTGGAACATCATCAACGGCGGCTCGGACGCCCTCCAGCGCCAGGTCGGCGACCTGGCCGAGCACGACGAGCGCTACGCCCGCGCCACCGAGTTCATGGATGTGGTCAAGGGCTACTGGCACTCGGAGCACTTCCACTACGACGGGCGCTTCTACAAGGCCGAAGGCGGCGGCCTGCGCGGGCCGCAGAAAAAGGCCGAGCTGCCGCTGATCTGCACGGCCGGCTCGTCGATTGCCGCCCGCGAGTTCGCTGCAAAGCATGCCGACTTCTACCTGATGCGCGCCGAGCACCCCGACGAGATCGCCGCGCTGATCGCCGACATCCGCCAGCGTGCGCTCACGTTCGGCCGCAGCGACATCCGCTTCGGCCTGTCGATCGACGTGATCGCCCGCGAGACCGAGGCACTGGCGCTGGCCGAAGCCAAGCGCTTTTTCGACGAGGGCGTGGCCAGGGGGGCCGCCAAGGCCAAGGCGGCCCACGAAGGGCTGCGTACCGCGCGCAAGCTCAGCTACGAGGAGGACTACCGGCCCGAGCACGACGAGCGTGGCTTCGACGATTTCTTCATCTACCCCAACGTGTGGTCGGGCTTCAGCCACATCGGCATCCCGCCGGGCCTGGCGCTGGTGGGCAGCTACGCCAACGTGGTGGCGCGCATTCGCGAGTACAACGCGCTGGGCATCGACCTGTTCTTCCTGGCCGGCTACCCGCACCTGGAAGAAGCCTACCGCCTGGGCGAGCACGTCCTGCCGCACTTTCGCGGTGAACGGCAGTCGCTGAGCCGGCCCGTGCAGGCCACCGCGCAGTTGCGCGCGGCAGGAGCCTGAGCCATGAACCCCAACCACTACAGCCGGCGCCAGTTCATCGGCCAGGGCCTGGCCATGGGCGGCGGCCTGCTGCTGGGCACCAGCCTGCTCAGCGGCTGCGGCCCGGATGAGGCCCCCGCCCCCGCCGCCGGGGTTGCCAAGCCGCGGCACGGCGGGCGCCTGCGCCTGGGCATCCTGGACGGCGGCCAGACCGGCAACCTCGACGCCCACAAGCCCATCGGCAGCGGCATCGTGCGCGGCTTTGCGCTGTACAGCAAACTGTGGGAATGGGACGAGCAGATGCAGCCGCGCCTGGCCCTGGCCGAGTTCGCCGAGGCCAGCAGCGACGCGCGCAGCTGGACCCTGCGCCTGCGCCAGGGCCTGGAATTCCACAACGCCAAGACCATCGATGCCGACGACCTGATCTTCTCGATCCGCCGCCTCACCGACCCGCAGCTGGCTTCGCCCTACGCCGCCTTGCTGCACTGGGTGGACCGCGACAACCTGGTCAAGCTCGACAACCGCACGGTGCGCCTGAGTTTCAAGGACGGCCGCAGCTTCCTGCCACTGCCGGAAACCTGGGTGAATTTCGGCGGCATCGTGCCGGTGGACTATCACCCGGTCACCAACCCGGTCGGCGCAGGGCCCTACCGGTTCAAGAGTTTCACCCCCGGCCAGCGCTCGGTGTTCAGCCGCTTCGAGAACTACTACAAGGCCGGCAGGCCGTATGCCGATGAACTGGAGATCATCGACTTCAAGGACCAGGTCTCGCGCCTGGCCGCGCTGCGTGCCGGGCAGATCGACATGGCCAACGGCATGCCCAGCGAGCAGTTGCAGGTGCTCGAGCGCGACCCGCGGCTGAACCTGGTGACGTCGATCAGCGGCAACTGGCTGTCGTTCGAAATGAACACCAGCAAGCCGCCATTCAACGACCCGCGGGTGCGCGAGGCACTGCGCCTGCTGGCCGACCGCGACGAGCTGGTGCGCCGCGCCCTCAACGGTCAGGGCCGCGTGGCCAACGACCTGTACGCCCCGTTCGACCCTACCTTCAACCACGCCCTGCCCCCGCGTGCCCATGACCCGCAGCGCGCCGCGCAACTGCTGCGCGAGGCTGGCCAGGAACACCTGCGGGTGGAACTGGTGACCACCGCCGGGCCGGCGCTGGCCTCGGCGCTGGTGCTGGCCGAGCAGGCCAGGCGCATCGGCGTGACCCTCGATGTGCGCCAGGTCGACAGCGCCACCTTCAACGGCCCGCAGCAGGACCAATGGCTGCTGAGCACCGGCGGCACCATCGGCGCGCCGTTCCTGGCCAGCGCCATGCACACCGACGCGCCGTTCGCGGTGGCCAACAAGACCCACTTCGACGACCCGCAGTTCACCCAGCTGTTTCTGCAGGCCATGGCCCAACCGGACCTGGCCAGGCGCACCGAACTGGTCCACCAGGCGCAGCAGATCCAGTACGACAAGGGCGGCCTGCTGATCTGGGGCTACGCCAACCTGCTCGATGCGTTTTCACGCAAGGTCGGCGGCGCGGCGCCGGAGCAGACGTTGTTCAGCACCTGGCGTTTTGAAAACCTGTGGTTGAACAACGCCGCCTGAGCGCTCTGAAAAGTACAAGCGCACCCCTGTAAAAGGCATTTTTCCGTTACACCGCTACCGCCATCATGGCGGCAGCGGCGCTTGCCGCGCCTAACAACAAAAACGGAAAAATGCCATGTCAGCGCACGCCCGCCTGCCGTTGGCGGTACTCGCCCGGCGTCACCTGCGCATAGCGCAGGAAAAACCGGCTGAAGTACGCCGGGTCCTTGAAGCCCAGGCTGTAACAGATCTCGTTGGCCGAACTGCCGGTGAACAGCAGCAGGCGCTTGGCTTCCTGCATCAGGCGCTCCAGGATCAGGCGCTTGGACGGCAGGTCGGCGATACGCCGGCACACGTCATTGAGCCGCGCCTCGGTCACCCCCACCCCCAGCGCATAGCGCGACAGCGGCCAGTGCTCCAGGTAATGCGCCTCGATCAGCTCGTTGAAGCGGTGGAACACCTGCAGGTCCTCATGCCGGGTCTGGCGCGCCGGCAGCGAACGCGCGCACAGGCGCAGCAGGCTGAGCATGATCAGCCGGGTCAGGCTGTCCAGCGCCGGGCCACGGCCCACCTGCGCGGCATTGATCTCGCGGTGCAGCTCGTCGAACAGCAGCACCAGGCGCCGCGCCTCGTCGGCAAACCGTCCCTCCAGCCCGCTCAGCGCCACGCACGCCGGCGCCACCTGCGGCCCAGGCGCCAGCGCAGGGTCGGCTTCGAGCAGTTGCCATACCAGTTGCTGGCGCACGGTCAGCACGTGGCCGTCGGCGTCGGGCTCGGTGACGAACGAGTGCGGGATGGTCGGCGGGGTAAGGAAGAACATCGGCCCCGACTCCACGTACTGCTGGTCATCCAGGTACACCCGCACCGTGCCGCTCTTGACGTAATGCACCTGAAAGTAGCGGTCGTGGCGGTGCACCGGCATGTTGCGGCCGAAAAAGCCGGCCAGGTTGCCGAGCTTGTCGTAATGCACCTCGGCATCGCTGTACCGCTGGTCGTAGACCTGCCCGATGTTGATGTTGGGAATCGGCGTGCGTTCGTTCATGACGGGGTTTCCTGCTGTGTTCTTGTTCTGCCGGCAGCTTAACGCCTGACACGCGCCGCTTGCCTTTCGTTAACATCTTAATTATAACGTTAACACATTAACGATTTGTCCCGCAGGGTGCTTGCCGCCCTGCCCTTGCCAGGAGAAGAGCATGAGCCGTGCCCTGCACGACGTTGCCACCGGCACCCTGTTCGGCGTTGCGCTGAACTACCAGGGGTTGCTGAACCAGCGTCTCGCCGAATTCGAACAGGCGCCGTACCAGAAGCCCCCGGTCAAGCCGGTGCTGTTCATCAAGACCCCCAACACGCGCAACCGCCATGGCGCCCCGGTGGTGTACCCGCAAGGTGTCGAACGCCTGCAGCCGGGCCCGGCGCTGGGCGTGGTGATCGGCAAGCGCGCCAGCCGCGTGAGCGTCGAACAGGCCCTGGAGCACGTGGCCGGCTACACCATCGTCAACGAGTTCAGCCTGCCCGAAGACAGCTACTACCGCCCGGCGGTCAAGGCCAAGTGCCGCGATGGTTTCTGCGTACTCGGCCCTGAGCTGGTGCCGACCGCGCAGGTGGCCGACCCGCATCAGCTGGCCATCGAGCTGTTCGTCAATGGCGAACTGCGCCAGCACAACAGCACCGCCAACCTGGTGCGCAACATCCCGCAGCTGATCGCCGAGATCAGCGAGTTCATGACTCTGCACGCAGGCGACGTGCTGATTACCGGCACCCCCGAAGGCCGCGTGGACGTGCTGCCAGGCGATCAGGTCGAGGTCCGGATCAGCGGCCTGGGCCGCCTGGCCAACCCGATCGTGGCCGAACAGGAGCAACGCTGATGAAACACGCCCGTATCCGTTACCAGGGCCAGGACCACGCCGTGACCGTGGAAGATGGCAACAACGTGCGCCTGGCCGATGGCCGCCTGCTCGCCGAGCACGAGGTGCAGTGGTTGCCGCCGGCCACCGGCAGCATGTTCGCGCTGGGCCTGAACTACGCCGACCACGCCGCCGAACTGGCCTTTGCCGCACCCACCGAGCCGCTGGCCTTCGTCAAGTCGCCCGGTACCTACACCGGCCACAACCAGGTCACCTGGCGCCCGGACAACGTCAAGTACATGCACTACGAGTGCGAGCTGGTGGCGGTGATCGGCAAGCCGGCGCGCAACGTCAGGCGCGAGGACGCGCTGCAGTACCTGGCCGGCTACACGGTGTGCAACGACTACGCGATCCGCGACTACCTGGAGAACTACTACCGCCCCAACCTGCGGGTGAAGAACCGCGACGCCACCACCCCGGTGGGCCCGTGGATGGTCGATGTGGCCGATGTACCGGATGCGTCCAACCTCACCCTGCGCACCTGGATCAACGGTGAGCTCAAGCAGCAGGGCAGCACCCGCGACATGATCTTCGACATCCCCTACCTGATCGAATACCTGTCCAGCTTCATGACCCTGCAACCGGGCGACATGATCGCCACCGGCACCCCCGAAGGCCTGGCCGACGTGGTGCCGGGTGATGAAGTGGTGGTGGAAGTGGAAGGTGTCGGCCGCCTGGTCAACCGCATTGTCAGCGAAGCCGAGTTCTTCGCGCTGAACCCGCAAGAGGCATGAACCCGATGATCAAGCACTGGATCAATGGCCGTGAGGTCGAAAGCAAGGACGTCTTCGTCAACTACAACCCGGCCACCGGCGAGGCCATCGGCGAAGTCGCCAGCGGCGGTGCCGAAGAAGTTGCCCAGGCAGTTGCAGCAGCCCGGGAGGCGTTCCCCAAATGGGCCGGCACCCCGGCCAGGGAGCGTGCGCGGCTGATGCGCAGGCTGGGCGAGCTGATCGAGCAGAACGTGCCCCGGCTGGCCGAGCTGGAAACCCTGGATACCGGCCTGCCGATTCACCAGACCAAGAACGTGCTGATCCCGCGGGCCTCGCACAACTTCGACTTCTTCGCCGAAGTGTGCACGCGCATGGATGGCCACACCTACCCGGTCGACGACCAGATGCTCAACTACACCCTGTACCAGCCGGTCGGCGTGTGTGCGCTGGTGTCGCCGTGGAACGTGCCGTTCATGACCGCCACCTGGAAGACCGCGCCCTGCCTGGCCCTGGGCAACACGGCGGTGCTGAAGATGAGCGAACTGTCGCCGCTGACCGCCAACGAACTGGGCCGACTGGCGGTCGAGGCCGGCATCCCCAACGGCGTGCTCAACGTGATCCAGGGCTACGGCGCCACCGCAGGCGATGCCCTGGTGCGTCACCCGGACGTACGCGCCATTTCGTTCACCGGCGGCACCGCCACCGGCAAGAAGATCATGCAGACTGCGGGCCTGAAGAAGTACTCGATGGAACTGGGCGGCAAGTCGCCGGTGCTGATCTTCGAGGACGCCGACCTCGAGCGCGCGCTGGACGCGGCGCTGTTCACCATCTTCTCGCTCAACGGCGAGCGCTGCACCGCCGGCAGCCGCATCTTCATTCAAGAGAGCGTTTACCCGCAGTTCGTGGCCGAGTTCGCGGCGCGGGCCAGGCGCCTGATCGTGGGCGACCCGCAAGACCCCAAGACCCAGGTCGGCTCGATGATCACCCAGGCCCACTACGACAAGGTGACCGGCTATATCCGCATCGGCATCGAGGAAGGCGCCACCCTGCTGGCCGGTGGCCTGGAGCGCCCGGCCAACCTGCCGGCGCACCTGGCACGCGGGCAGTTCATCCAGCCCACGGTGTTTGCCGACGTGAGCAACAGCATGCGCATCGCCCAGGAGGAGATCTTCGGCCCGGTGGTGTGCCTGATCCCGTTCAAGGACGAGGCCGAGGCACTGAAGCTGGCCAACGACACCGAGTACGGGCTGGCCTCGTACATCTGGACTCAGGACATCGGCAAGGCGCATCGCCTGGCCCATGGCATCGAGGCCGGCATGGTGTTCATCAACAGCCAGAACGTGCGTGACCTGCGCCAGCCGTTCGGCGGGGTGAAGGGCTCCGGTACCGGCCGCGAAGGTGGCCAGTACAGCTTCGAGGTGTTTGCCGAGATCAAGAACGTGTGCGTGTCGATGGGCAGCCACGCCATTCCGCGCTGGGGCCTCTGAGGGCTTCGCCGGCAAGGCCGGCTCCTACAGACGGCACAACCCCTGTAGGAGCCGGCCTTGCCGGCGAAAGCACCCGCCCTGACCCACCACAAGAACAACAGATCCAGGAGTACACCACCATGGGCGAAGTCGTCCTCGCAGCCAAAGTCTGCCACGTCCCCTCGATGTACCTGTCCGAACTGCCCGGCAAGCACCACGGTTGCCGCGAGGCCGCCATCGCCGGCCACAAGGAGATCGGCCGCCGCGCCCGCGAACTGGGCGCCGACACCGCCGTGGTGTTCGATGTGCACTGGCTGGTCAACAGCGGCTACCACATCAACTGCGGCGAGCACTTCAAGGGCACCTACACCAGCAACGAACTGCCGCACTTCATCAAGAACATGGACTTCGAGTACCCCGGCCTGCCGGCACTGGGCGAGTTGATCGCACAGGAGGCCAATGCCGCCGACGTGCGCACCCTGGCCCACAACATCCCGAGCCTGGAGCTGGAATACGGCACCCTGGTACCGATGCGCTACATGCACATGGACGTGCCCGCCACCGACAGACTCAAGGTGGTGTCCATCGCCGCCTGGTGCGCCTGGCACCGCCTGGAAGACAGCTTCACGTTCGGCGCCGCCGTGCGCCGGGCCATCGAGAAGAGCGACCGCAAGGTGCTGGTGCTGGCCTCCGGCTCGCTCTCGCACCGCTTCTCGGACGACCGCAACGCCGAGGCCAACATCCACAACTGGACCCGCGAATTCGACAAGCAGATGGACCTGCACGTGGTGGAACTGTGGAAGCAGGGCCGCTTCAGGGAGTTCTGCGCGATGCTGCCCGACTACGCCAGCCACTGCTACGGCGAAGGTGGCATGCACGACACCGCGATGCTGCTGGGCCTGCTTGGCGGCGCCGACTACGACAGGCCGGTGGAGGTGCTGACCGAGCCATTCGGCAGCTCCGGCACCGGCCAGATCAACGCCATCTTCCCCGTCTGACCCGGCCAAGGAGCCCAGGATGCCCCACTTCATCGCCGAGTACACCGACAACCTCCAAGCCCAGGCCGACCTGCCCGGCCTGTTCGAAAAGGTCCACCACTGCCTGGGCGCCACGGGCGTGTTCCCGCTGGGCGGCATCCGCAGCCGTGCGGTGCGCCTGGACACCTGGCGCATGGCCGACGGGCAGCACGACTACGCCTTCGTGCACATGACCCTCAAGGTCGGCCACGGGCGCGACCTGGCCACCCGCGAACAGGTGGCCAAGGCCCTGTTCGCGGTGATCACCGAGCACTTTGCCGACCTGCAGAGCCAGCGCCTGCTGGCCCTGTCGTTCGAAATGATCGAGCTGCACCCGCAACTGAACTTCAAGCAGAACAACGTGCACGCGTTTCTGAACCAGCAGCAGCCGGGCTGAACCCGGCCCTGCGCTCCCCCATCGGCCCTCTGACCAAAAAGAACAAGATCATGAGCACAGCCAATACCGCCGCATCGGCCAGCCTTGCCCAGCACGACTCCACCCACGGCACCGTCACCTGGCGGCTGATGCCGCTGCTGCTGGTCTGCTACCTGTTTGCCCACCTGGACCGCATCAACATCGGCTTCGCCAAGATGCAGATGAGCAGCGACCTGCACTTCAGCGACACGGTGTACGGCTTCGGTGCCGGCCTGTTCTTCATCGCCTACGCGCTGTTCGGCGTACCCAGCAACATGGCCCTGGACCGGGTTGGCCCGCGGCGCTGGATCGCCACCCTGATGATCGTGTGGGGCGCGCTGTCCACCGGCATGCTGTGGGTCGAGTCGGCCTCGGGCTTCTACGTGCTGCGCTTTCTGCTGGGCGTGGCCGAGGCCGGGTTCTTCCCCGGCATCCTGGTGTACCTCAACCGCTGGTACCCGGCCCGGCGCCGTGGCCAGATCACCGCGCTGTTCGCGATTGCCGTGCCGATGGCCGGGGTGATCGGCGGGCCGCTGTCGGGCGGCATCCTGGAACTGTTTCACGACGCCGCCGGCCTGCGCGGCTGGCAGTGGATGTTCCTGATCGAAGGGGCCCCGGTGATGCTGCTGGGCCTGGTGGTGCTCAAACGCCTGCCCGACAGCTTCGAGCACGTCAGCTGGCTGGACGCCGGCCAGAAGCAGCACCTGCGCGAGCAGTTGGCCAGCGAAGAGCAACGCAAGTCGATCACCTCGTTCGGCGGCATCCTGCGCAACCGTCAGGTATGGCTGTTGGTGGCGGTGTACTTCGCGGTGATGCTGGCGGTCAACACCCTGGCCTTCTGGATGCCGACCCTGATCCACGGCGCCGGTATCGGCAGCGACGGCCGCGTGGGCCTGCTCAGCGCCATCCCCTACCTGGCCGGCTGCCTGTTCATGATCGCCTGCGGGCGCTCGTCCGACCGCCAGCGCGAGCGGCGCTGGCACCTGTGCGTGCCGCTGCTGATGTCGGCACTCGGCATCGCCGTGGCCGGGCTGGCCCCGGGCAACCCGCTGATGGTGCTGGGCGGCCTGATCGTCGCCGGCATGGGCGCCAGCGCCGCCCTGCCGATGTTCTGGCAGCTGCCGCCGGCGTTTCTGTCCAACACCACGCAGGCGGCCGGTATCGCGCTGATCAGCTCGTTCGGCAGCATCGCCTCGTTCCTTGCGCCCTACCTGATCGGCTGGATGCGCGACACCACCCACAGCGCCAGCCTTGCGCTGTACGTGCTGGCCCTGTTCATCGCCCTGGGTGGCCTGCTGGTGCTGCGCACCCGGGCTGCCATCGTCAACCCCCAGTAAGAGACGCCGAACATGCTCGACCCTAGCCAGATCCTTCAAGCCGCCGCCCAGCTCGACCGCGCCGAGCGCAGCCGCGAGCAGGTGCGCCAGTTTTCCCTCGACCACCCGGCCATCGGCATCGAGGACGCCTACGCCATCCAGCGCGCCTGGGTGGCGCAAAAGATCAAGGACGGGCGCAAGCTGGTCGGGCACAAGATCGGCCTGACCTCGCGCGCCATGCAGGTGTCGTCCAACATCACCGAGCCGGACTTCGGCGCGCTGCTCGACGACATGTTTTTCGACGAAGGCAGCGACATCCCCTTCGAACGCTTCATCGTGCCGCGGGTGGAGGTGGAGCTGGCGTTCATCCTCGGCAAGCCGCTCAAGGGGCCCAATGTGACCCTGTTCGATGTACTGGATGCCACCGAATGGGTGATCCCGGCGCTGGAGATCATCGATGCGCGCATCCAGCAGGTGGACCCGCACAGTGGCGCCACGCGCAAGGTGTTCGACACCATCTCCGACAACGCCGCCAATGCCGGGGTGGTGATGGGTGGGCGCGCGGTGCGCCCGGGCGACATCGACCTGCGCAAGGTGCCGGCGGTGCTGTACCGCAACGGCGTGATCGAGGAATCCGGGGTGTCGGCGGCGGTGCTCAACCACCCGGCCAAGGGCGTGGCGTGGCTGGCCAACAAGCTGGCGCCGTATGACGTGGCGCTGGAGGCCGGCCAGGTGATCCTGGGCGGTTCGTTCACCCGGCCGGTGGCCGCCAACCCCGGCGATACCTTCCATGTCGACTACGACATGCTCGGTTCCATCGCCTGCCGTTTTGTCTGACCTTCGGAGACTGCCATGCACCTGCCTGTGAACCGTTTCAAACAACGCCTGGCCAGTGGCGAGCCGCAGATCGGCCTGTGGCTGGGGCTGGCCAGCGCATATTGCGCGGAGCTGGCGGCCAATGCCGGCTTCGACTGGCTGCTGATCGATGGCGAGCATGCGCCCAACGACCTGCGCGGCATGCTCGCGCAGCTGCAGGCGGTGGCGCCCTACCCTGGCGAGGCGATCATCCGCCCGGTGATCGGCGACACCGCGCTGATCAAGCAGGTGCTGGACATCGGCGTGCAGACGCTGCTGGTGCCGATGGTGGAAAGCGCGGCCCAGGCCGGCGAGCTGGTGCGCGCCATGCGCTACCCGCCGCTGGGCGTGCGCGGGGTGGGCAGCGCACTGGCGCGGGCGTCGCGCTGGAACAGCATCCCCGGCAACCTGGACCAGGCCGATGCGCAGATGTGCCTGCTGGTACAGATCGAGAGCGTCGAGGGGCTGGCGCAGCTGGACCGGATTGCGACCGTGGAGGGGGTGGACGGGGTGTTCATCGGCCCGGCCGACCTGAGTGCGTCGATGGGGCACCGGGGCAATCCGGGGCACCCTGACGTGCAGGCGGCAATCGAAGACGCGATCGTGCGGATTCAGCGTGCGGGCAAGGCGGCCGGGATTCTCAGCGCCGATGAAGCGCTGGCGCGCCGCTACATCGAACTGGGCGCGGCGTTCGTGGCGGTGGGGGTGGATACCACGGTGCTGATGCGCGGGTTGCAGGGGTTGGTGGTCAAGTTCAAGGGTGAGGCGGCACCTGTCGACAAGGCTGGGGGGGTGTATTGACCTGACGGGCCGCTTCGCCGGCAAGGCCGGCTCCTACACAGGCTGCGGTGCCTGCAGGAGCCGGCCTTGCCGGCGAATGAGTTAGCGCCGTACTTGCTTCAGTTCTTCCAGCAACCCCAGCAACTGCTGCAGCTTCTGTTCACCGAACTGGTCCTGCAACTGCTGGTAGTTGGCCTCCATGCTCTGGCTCATGGAGTCGAAACACGCCACGCCCTTGTCCGCCAGCTTGACCAGCACCCGCCGCTGGTCCTGCTCGGCCTTGCGCCGGCACACCAGCCCCGCCGCCTCCATGCGCACCAGCACGCCGGTCATGCTCGGCTTGAGGATGCACGCCTGTTCGGCCAGCCGGTAGATCTCCAGCTCGCCCTGCTGGCTGAGAATACGAATGACCCGCCACTGCTGCTCGGTCAGGCCATGCTGGTTGAGCGAGGGGCGGAAGAAGCTCATTGCCGCCTCGCGGGCTTGCAACAAGGTAAGAGTCAGCGAAACACGAGGTTTGGACATGGAAGGCTACGGTCATCAGGTTATTTGTTAACACTTTAACAAAGAAGCCGGCGGCCACCTACCCGCCTGCGCAGCGCTGGCACCCGCGGTCAAGGCATGCGGCACGCAGGATCAAGACACGCCACCCCGCCAAGCCCCCTAATAGGCCTCGAAAGCTCCTCCACTTTTCAGGCTGCGCCATGATCACGATCGAAACGCCGACCTACTACACGGCAACCAAGAAATACAACCTGAGCTTCCCGACCCTGGAACACGATGAAGACGCGGACGTGGTCATCATCGGCGGCGGGTTTTCCGGCATCAACACGGCGCTGGAGCTGGCCGAAAAGGGCATCACCAACATCGTCGTGCTCGAGGCCCGCTACCTGGGCTTTGGCGGCACCGGGCGCAACGGCGGGCAGATCATGGCCGGCATCGGCCACGACCTTGAAAAGATCAAATCAGCCGTGGGCGAAGATGGCCTGCGCCAGATCTTCGAGATCAGCGACCTGGGCGCCGACATCATCAAGCAGCGCATCGCCCGGTACGCCATCGATGCCGACTTCTGCCACGGCTATGGCTACATGGGCTTCAATGCCCGCCAGGAGAAAACCCTGCGCGCCTGGGAGAAAGACTTCAAGTCGGTGAATTCCCAGCACGAGATCCGCTTTCTGGGCGGCAGCGAGGTCAGCCAGATCATAGGCTCCAACGCCTACGGCAGCGCCCTGCTGCACATGGGCGGCGGGCATGTGCACTCGCTCAACCTGCTGCTGGGCGAGGCCAAGGCCGTGGCCGGGCATGGCGTGCGCATCTTCGAGAACAGCCCGGCGCTGCAGGTGCAGTACGGCGAGCGCATCACCGTGCGCACCGGCCGCGGCTCGGTACGCGCCAGCAAGCTGCTGTGGGCCTGCGACAGCTTTCTCAACAGGCTTGAACCCGAACTGCACCGCTCCACCATCAACACCTACGCCTTCCAGATGATGACCGAGCCGCTGCCAGAGGAGCTGATCCGGCGCATCAGCCCGATTCGCGGCGCCTACAGCGACATTCGCCCGGTGATCGATTACTACCGCGTGACCAACGAGAACCGTCTGCTGTTCGGCGCCGCGACGCCGCTGGTGGAGCATATCCCCCGCGACCTCAAGGCCTGGAACCGGGCTTTGATGTTGAAGATCTTCCCGTACCTGAAGGACGTGAAGATCGACCTGGCCTGGGGCGGCCCGATGGCCTGCAGCCCCAACCTGTTCCCGCAGGTCGGCACCCTGCCCGGGCGCAGCAATGCGTTCTACGTGCAGGGCTACTCCGGGTTCGGCGTGACGCCCAGCCACATCATCTGCAAGGTGCTGGCCGAAGGCATGAGCGAAGGCTCGGCCCGCTATGACCTGGTCAGTTCGATCCCGCGCCCGACGATTGTCGGCAAGGACCATATCCGCCCGCTGCTGCTCACGGCCGGCAAATCCTGGCACCAGCTGTCGGGGTACTGGAATGGCCGGCGCTGACCCCCCCTTTTTTTCCACTGTTCAAGGAACACTGCCATGACCCTGACTGCACTCAAGCACAACATCCAGCTCGGCGAACTCGACGCCTGGGGCACCGTTGCCGACCTGGGCTCGGAGATTCTCGAAGGCGAGGTGCGTGCCTTCGGCAAGATGACCTTCGGCGCGCCGACCGACGCGCTCAGCAGCGCCTACTTCGGTACCACCCAGGGCAGGTTCCGCATGGTCTATCCGTTCAACGAGCAGGCCACGGTGATGACCGGCCAAGTGCGCCTGACCGATGAAAGCACCGGGCAGAGCACGCTGTACAAGGTGGGCGACAGCTGGTTCGTGACCAAGGGCACGCCGGTGCTGTGGGAGGTGCTGAGCGAGAGCTTCGTGAAGCATTACCTGGCGGTGGCCTGACGGGCCTCTTCGCGGGTCAAGCCCGCTCCCACAGGTTGTTGTGATCCTGTGGGAGCGGGCTTGACCCGCGATGAGGGCACCACGATTTATCCGGCTGCGTTCAAAGCATCCCCGAACACCACCCACATCGCCCGCAACCGCCGCGCGTACGCCTGCGGCCCGGCATAGATCAGCTCTACATTCAGGCTGTCCACCACCCCCAGGTACGCGTCCACATACACCCCCCGGCGCGCCACCGGCACCTGCGGCAGGCACGTGCCCAGCGCCTGCTCGAACACCTCGCCCAGCCGCGCCAGGTACCCCTCGAAGCCTGCCGAGATGATCGGCCGCAGCGCCGCCGGCGGAAAGAACGCGGTACGCAGCAGAAACCGCAGGTGCGCCGACTGCTGATAGCGCTCACCCAGGCAGTGGGCATAGCCGGCCCCCGGCAACGCGTCGTCGCACTGCGCAAAGCACTGCTCCACATACAGCCGCTCGGCCTCCACCGCACGCTCGAACACCGCCTCGAACAGGTCGTCCTTGCTGCTGAAGTGCGCATACAGCGACGGCTTGCGCATGCCGGCCGCCGCCGCGATGTCGTTGAGCGAGGCGGCATCGTAGCCATGCTCGGCAAACTGCTCGACCGCGATCGCGCAGACCTTCTGCGCCGAAGGCGTGAGGGTTCTCATGCAGGGTTCTCCCGTATCAATGCCCGGCCAGGCTGCTCGCCTCGACCGGCGCGTGCCGGGTGCAGGCCCGCACCAGCAGCGCCACGACAACACCCGAAATCACCAGCAGCGACGCCCAGTGCGCCGCGCCCAAAGGCGCCATGATGCCCGACAACGGCGTGGCGAACGACGAAATGATCAACTGGAAGGCGCCCAGCAACGCCGCCGTGGAGCCCAGCGCACGGCTTTGCGAAGACATCACCAGCGACATCAGCGTGGCCTCGAGAATGCCCAGGCCGAACATCGCCAGCGCCATGCCGGCAACGATGCCGGCCAGCCCCGCCGCGCTCAGGGCCCCTGCCAGTACCACCAGGGAACCGATCAGCAGGCACCCCGCACCGGCCTTGGCCAGGCGCAGCAGGCCCTTGCGCGCCACCAGCCGACCCGCCGCGATGGCGCCGAGCAGAATTGCCACCCCGGTGGCGCCGAACAGCGTGCCGAAGGCTTGCACCGACAGGCCGAAGTGGGTCTGGTAGACGAACGCCGCACCGCCGATGTAGGCAAACAGAAAGAAGAACACCGCCGCCAGCGCCAGCGCCGGGCGCAGGAACTGGCCATCGCTGCCGATGCGCAGGTAGGTGCGCAGGATGTCCCGCGGCTGCCAGGGCTGGCGCTTGTCGGCGGCCAGGGTTTCCTTGAGCACCCAGGCCGAGTTCAACAGCACCAGCACGCCGAGCCCGGCCAGGGTGAACATGATCGCGCGCCAGCCAAGGTGCGCCCCCACAAAACCGCCCACCGCCGGTGCGAGCACCGGCGCCAGGCCCTCGACGGTCATCAGCAGGGCGAAGATCTGCGCGGCGCGCGCCCCTTCGGCCACATCGCGGACCATGCTCATGATCACCACCAGGGTCAGCGCACTGCCCAGGCCCTGGACAAAGCGCGCCGCCAGCAGTGTTTCGAGGCTGGGCGCCTGGGCTGCGGCCAGCGAACTGAGCACGAACACCAGCAGCCCGGCCAGCAGCGGCCGGCGCCGGCCCAGGGTGTCGACCAGCGGGCCGAACAGCAATTGACCGGCGCCCATGGCCAGCAGAAACACCGTCAGCGTCAGTTGCACCCCGGCATAGGTCGCGCCGTACTCGGCGGCGATGCTCGGCATGCTGGCCAGGTACATGTCGATGGCCGACGGCCCCAGGGCGCCGATCAGCGCCAGGGACACGGCAAATTTCACGTGGGGGGACTGCGGGGTGTGCATAGCTCGAATCCACAAAAAGGTCACAGGTCTGGCTGCCGAATGCCAACCTACCGACCGGTAGGTAGCCAGAACATGCGAGCCTATACACTGTGCCCCGCAGGGTCAAGCCAGTGGTTTATCAGGCCGGGCCGGCCAGGCTATGGGAGCGGTAGTCCTTGGGCGAGCGTTCGAACTGTTTCTTGAACGAGCGGCTGAAGTGCGCCGAATCGGTGAAGCCCCATTTGTAGGCGATGGTGGTGATCGACTCGGTCTTGAGGATCGGGTTGGCCAGGTCGTCGGCGCTTCGTTGCAGGCGCGTGCGCTGGATGTAGCGGCACACGCTGTCGCCCTGCTCTTCGAACAGGCGGTAGAGGTGGCGCACCGAAATGTTCAGGCGGTTGGCCAGGTTCACCGGCGACAGGCCGGGCTGGCCCAGGGACTCGTCGATCACCTTCTGCACATAGCTGCGCAGGTTGGCGCCGTGCAGCGCCGCGCCCGGCTGCACCTGGTCATCGCCGCCCTCCAGGGCCGACCCCAGCAGCGACAGAAATGCACTGTGCAGGGCCTGGCCCTCGGCCAGCTCGCCCTCCCCCGGAGCGCTTTCCTTGCACAGCTGATCCATCAGCACATGCAGCATGCGCCCGCAGGCCTTGGTCTGGGAGATCTTGCCGAAGGTACGCGCATCGCCCCCCAGCTGCCGGCACACCGCCTCGCGCGAGAGCGACAGCGAGGCGTGTTCGATCAGGCCGAACGGCATGATTTCACAGGCCCCGACCGCGTCCATCAGCAGCATCTCGCCCGGTGCCAGCTGCACACTGACGCCGTTCTGGGTGACCTGGGAGAAACCGGTGCGCTGGCTGACCAGAAAGCAGTGCTGGTCGTTGTCGCGGTCGGGCTTGATGCCGTCGCGGCGGATCAGCCCGGCGTTGGTGCGCAGGTTGGCCAGGGCCAGGCCGCCGCGTGACCAGGTGGAAATCTCGCCGATGAACAGCGAGCGGTTGAACGCAAGTTCGGTCTCGAAATGCCCGCAAATGTGCTGCATGTCGGCATTCCAGCGGTCCAGCGCAGTGCCGGCGAGCTGATGAGTACTCATGGGTACCTCCACGATGGCATCTTGTTTTTGTTGGGCAATAGTTAACATGTTAGCTATATGCACGCAACACGTTCGTCGTCGCCAGGGTGGAAGCAGTTTTGGTGCCAGCCTGCGGGTTCAGAGGCCTTCGACAAGCCGCGCCAGACCTTTCAATGCGGCCAGCAGCAGGTCACGCTGCGCGGGGTTCAGGCTGATGTAGCGACGAAACGCCGGCATGCGGTTGACCACCTCGCTGCCGCCCATGTGCTCCAGGGTCAGGGTCCAGCAGCCGCCTGCCAGGTCCAGGTGCAGGCGCTTGAAATCCAGCGGCATCAGCGCCTGTTGCAGGGCCGGCTCGTGGGCCAGGGCCTGCTCCAGCCGCGCCTGCCAGGACCGCTCGCCACGCAGCTGGCGCCAGCGCAGGCCGCTGCGCCGCAGTGCACCGGTATGCTGCAACGTCAGCCGCGCCGTGCCCTGTTGCGGGCCGGGCACCTGCAGGCGGAACTCGCACAGCACCAGGTGCATCAGCAACTGCGACTCGGTGCGCTCGCGCACCTCGAACGCCAGGCTGCCATCGGCCAGGGCGTAGCGTGCACTGCCCGGCCCCAGCACCTCGCAACCGGCCAGGCCGAGGTTGCGCTGCAGGTGCGCCAGCGTCACCCCGGGGCGGTAGCCCGAGGGCGCGCGGTCAAACAGCCTTTGCCACAGTGTGGGCAGGGTATGCGCCATGCTCGACTCCCGGTTGGTGGGCAAATTCGCGCGCCAGCACCTCTTCGACCGAGGCCGGCTTGAACGGGTTGACCTTCTGCACCACCAGGGTCCAGAACAGCGCGTACACCGCCGTGGCGCCGAGCATCCAGGCGAATGGCACGTACACCTGGGCCGGGTTCATGCCCGGCGGGGTGATGAACCACATGCCCAGGCCGATGCCGACGCTCGACAGCAATTGCGGCAGCGGGAACAGCGGCGAGCGGTAGGCCCGTGGCAGGTCGGGCCGGCGAATGCGCAGGATCACCACCGACAGCGTCACCAGCAGGTAGGCGGTGCTCCAGGCACACACCGCCGCCAGTACCAGGTGCAGGATGGTGTCGGTGTTGCCGCCCAGCCACCAGGCGTGCAGGCACGGGATCAGCATCGCCACCAGAATGCACACGATGGGGGTCTTGAAGCGTGGGTGCAGGTAGGTGAACACCCGGGGCAATGCGCCATCCACCGCCATGCCATAGAGGATGCGCGGCACCCCGGCCATCAGGGTGTTGATGGTGGCGGCGCCGGCGAACAGAAAGCCGATGCCCAGCCACAACGGGCCGATGTCGCCCATCACCTGTTGGGCAAAATGCGGAATGGCCATGGGCGTGTCCAGCAGGTGCGTGCCGCTGGCGGCGTCGAGCAGCACGTTGTCGACCTGGCGCTTCATCGCCGCGCCATAGATGAACATGCACGAGGCCACGCCGAACAGCCCCAGCGCCATGGCCCTGGGCAGGGTGCGCGCCGACTGGCGCAGGTCGGGTGCCAGCGGGGTGACGAACTCGCAGCCGACGAACATGAACATCGCCATGCCCACCAGCGACAGCACGGTGATCAGGTCGGTGCCCACCAGCGACGCGCCGAACCAGCCGTCCAGTTGCACCGCCGGGGCGGCGATCAGGCCGAGCACGCCGAACACCATCAGCGTGGTCCACATGCCGAAGGTGAGGATGATCTCGGCCTTGCTGAACACACTGATGCCGAACGCATTGAGGATGCCGAACACCACCACGAAGCCCACCCCCAGCAGCCACGAGCCACCGGCGGATTCGGCCAGGGTGTTGAGGTGTTCGAAGTTCACCAGCGCCATCACCCCGGCCAGGATGGTTTCGGCGGTGCCGGCGAACACGTGCACGATCAGGTAGGCCGACAGCGTGCCGGTGATGGCGAAGAAGCGCCCCATGCCGCAGTTGATGTAGTCGTACACCGAGCCGGTGGTGGGCAGGATGGCGGCGGCTTCGGCGAAGGTGGTCGACTGGGCGAGCATCATCAGCATCGCGATCAGCATGGCCACGGCGAACGCACCGCCGCCGATGCCGAAACCGGTGGTGGCGGTGAGGATCACCGGGCTGGCCATGATCAGGCCGATGGTGCTGGCCAGCGCGGTGGGGAACCCGACCGTGCCGCGGTTCAGGTGCACGCTGAGGGTGTGGTTGAGCGACATGATGAGCGACCTCGAATGCCGTTGTTGTGGTTATGCGCCACTGTGCGCTGGCGGTTGACTGGCGTCTTGCCCGTGGCTGCCTGGGGTTTTGTTGCTGCCTGCCAGGGCACTTCTGGCCGTAGCCGGTTTGCCTGACACACCCTGCACTCAGGTTTTACGACCGCTTCGCGCTCGATCGTCGGCCAAGCCAACTCCCACGCCCTGCGGGCAGAAGCCGACCTCACAGCCCCTAACAACCTGCTTCTGGCCGCAAGGCCGTGGGAGCGGACTTGCCCCGCGATCTGGCGCGTAGCGGCAGCAAAACCTGCGCACCCGGTTTGCCTGACACACCCTGCACTCAGGTTTTACGACCGCTTCGCACTCGATCGTCGGCCGAGCCAACTCCCACGCCCTGCGGGCAGAAGCCAACCTCACAGCCCCAAACACCTGCTTCTGGCCGCAAGGCCGTGGGAGCGGGCTTGCCCCGCGATCTGGCGCGTAGCGGCAGCAAAACCTGCGCGCACGGTTTGCCTGACACACCCTGCGGGCAGAAGCCAACCTCACAGCCCCAAGCAACCTGCTTCTGGCAAGCACCCCGGCACCTACCCGCTTGGCGCCCACAATCAATCCATGTGGCAGCCAGATCAAAGACAGCCCCCACCGTCCCCGCCCTAAATGGCCACCACTCACGCCAACCCGGGGACCCCACCACCATGAACCTGCACCCACACCTGCTTGCCGCCCTCAGCCTGGCTGTGCTGCTGGCCCAGCCATCAGCCCAGGCCATCGAGCTCTACGCCGATGACGAGTCCCACCTGAATGCCGACATCCTGGCGGTGTACGGCCTGTTCAACAGCCGCAAGAACTACGACGCCACGCCCGGCGGCTCGACCTGGCGCGAGGGCTTCATCAAGTATGGAATCAGCGGCGACCAGCGCCTGGCCGGCAACGGCAGTGCCTACGGCGCACTCAGCTGGGTCAGTTCCGCCACCTGGGGCGATGGCGACGCAGCCGGCAACACCGACGGCACCGAGCGCACCACCAAGCTGGAGGACGCCTACCTCGGCTGGCGCTCCGGCGAGCTGTTCCCGTTGCTGGGCAAGGATGGCGTGGATGCCTCGTTCGGCCGTCAGGTGGTCAAGCTGGGCCGCGGCTTTCTGATCAACGACGACGGCCCCAACCTCGGCAAGGGCCCAGCCGACGGCGCGCTGGACCGTGGCGGCGCCTATTACCTGGCGGCGCGCCACGCGTTCGACCGCACCGCTGTGCTGCGCCTGGGCGGCGAGCGTGGCGTGCACGCCAGCATGCTGTGGCTCAAGTCCGACAACCGCGCCCAGGCCGAGACCGAACTGGCCGCCGGCTCCCTGGACTACACCACCGCGGCCGGCACCCTGGGGCTGACCTGGATTCACGGCCTGGGCGTGACCGAGCAATGGGCCAGCGAATTCCAGCGCCAACGCGACGGCATGGACACCTACAGCCTGCGCGGCGAAGGCAACGCCGGTATCGACAACGCCAGCTTCGCCTTCGAATACGCCTGGCAGGACAAGCAGGCCGGCCCGGAAAAAGCCTGGTACGCCGAGGCCGGCTACACCTTCGCCGAGCTGCCCTGGGCACCGAGCCTGACCTACCGCTACACCCGCTATTCCGAAGGCTGGGATGCCTTGTTCACCGGGCTGAGCACCGGCTACGGCACCTGGTTCCAGGGTGAGGTGGCGGCCAACTACGCGGGGCCGTTCAACAGCAATACCGGGGTGCATCACCTGGGCCTGGTGGCCAAGCCACTGGAGAACCTGACCCTGGGCGCGCTGTATTTCGACTTCGATACCCTGCACACACGCAACGCGCTGAACCTAGGTGCCCGCGAGCTGGACCTGTACGTGGAATGGGCAGTCAGCCCGCACCTGATCGTCAGCCCGCTGGTGGGGCTGTACCAGCCGAAAAAGGACGAGAACACGGGGGGCAATCAGGTGGGCGGCAATGGCACCAACCTGTACAGCCAGGTGACGCTGGCGATGCCGTTCTGAGTTGGCTGGGGCGACGGCCAGGGACATGTCCAAGGCCATCGCCCCCGGGGTTACACGGTCGCGTGGGCCTGTTGCTTGAGGCGTTCGGTGTCGACGCGCACGAACACCGAGTCGGCCGTCACGGTGAGCACGTCGCCGGCCCAGACTTCGCAGATGACCCGGCTCTTGCGCCCCACCTCACCCTCGACCCACGCCTTGAGCACCAGCTCCACGCCCATCGGGGTGGGCTTGAGGTAGGTCAGCGAAAGCTTGCCGGTGACGCAGTCGATGCGCGGCAGGCTGCCCGGCTCGCGGTCTTCGGCGCGGTAGTGCCAGGCCATGGCGGTCCAGTTCGAATGGCAGTCCACCAGCATCGCCAGCAACCCGCCGTACACCAGCCCCGGCCAGCCGGTGAAGGTGGCATCGGGTTCGTGCCGGCACAGCACGTGGCTGCCGTCCTCGGCCCAGTGGCTTTTCAGGTGCAGGCCGCTGGGGTGCGAGGTACCGCAGCCGTAGCACACGCCCTCTGGCGCGGCGAGGTCTTGCAGGGGTAAGGCTTGGGCGTTCATAGGCTTCCTGATTGTTTTTATGGAAAGTCAGACCGTCGATGGTAACGCTGCCAGGCCCGCGCGCGAAAGCGCCAGGGGCCGCCGCAGAGGCTCAGGCCTCCACCGGCAGCCCTGCCGCCTGCCAGTCCGGCAGGCCGCTGTCGAGCCGGCGCACCTTGAAGCCGTGCTCGCGCAAGGCCGCGGTGGCGGTACTCGACAGCACGCACCAGGGGCCCCGGCAGTAGGCAACGATCTCCTGGTCCTGCGGCAGTTCGGCCAGGCGCTGCTGCAGCTCGTCCAGTGGCATGCTGATCGCCCCCGGCAAGTGCCCCAGGGCGTATTCCTCGTGGGAGCGCACATCCAGCAGGGTGATGCTCTGCTCGTGCAGGCGCTGCACCAGTTCGTCGCGCGACATCGCCTCCAGGCGCTCCTGCGCACTCATGCTGTCGGCCAGCAGCTCGCGCACCGCCAGGCGGTTGTGCTCGGCGAACTGCCCCAGTGCCGCCAGCACCTCCAGGATCGGCCCACCACCCAGGCGGTACAGCACGCGCTTGCCGTCGCGGCGGGTCTGTACCACGCCGGCGCGACGCAGGTGCTGCAGGTGCTGGGAGGTGTTGGCCACGGACAACCCGCACAGTTCGGCCAGGCGCTCGACCGCACGCTCGCCCTGGGCGATGTGTTCGAGCAGGTGCAGCCGATGCGCATGGCCCAGGGTGCGGGCCAGCTCGGCGATATCGATGAAATGTTGCTGAGGAAGGTCGGTCATTGACAGGAAGCTATCATTCGCCAATCATTCAATCAATTCATTGAATGTTTTATTCAGGAGCAACGCCATGTCCCCTCTGCTTCACTTCATCGCCAGTGCCAGCCTGATCGGGCTGCTGGGCACGGCGCTGGCCGACCTGTGGGCCGAAACACAGAAGCGGCTGCTGAAGGTGCCCACGCCCAGCTGGCCGATGGTCGGGCGCTGGGTGGCGCACCTGCGACATGGTCAGTTCATTCATGACAGCATCGCCAAGGCGCCGCCCGTACCGGGCGAAGCCCTGCTGGGCTGGGCGACGCACTATGTGATCGGGGTGCTGTACGCCGGGCTGCTGCTGGCGATCTTCGGCATCGGCTGGGCCCACAGCCCTACCCTGCTGCCGGCGCTGGCGATCGGTATCGGCACGCTGGTGGCGCCGTTCTTCATTCTGCAGCCGGGCATGGGCGCAGGCGTACTGGCCCGTCGCACCCCCAACCCCAAGGTGGCACGCCTGCGTAGCCTGGCAGCGCACACGGCGTTCGGGGTCAGCCTGTTCGTCGCGGCGCTGCTGCTCAATGGCCTGGGCCTGATGCCCCGGGGCTGAGCTCAGGCCTCACGCTGGCACCAGGCGTCTATCAGTACGTCCAGCAATGCCTGCGCATCCGTGGTGTTGGCGTCGACCAGGGCAATGGCCCAGCCACAGCCGGCCAGCTCGAAGTGTTCGCGCCAGTTGGGCCACGCCACAAGCCCGGCCAGGTCGAAGGAAAACATGCCGCCCCGCTCGCCATGGCCGCCGTGAATCGACTCGCCCAGGCCGAATGGCTGCGGGTCGAAGGGCTTGAGGCTCACGTAGTACACGTGGTGGGTGTCGTGCTCCGGGGTGGGCGCGCGGTTGCACTGGGAGAAGTCCACCGACTGCCAGCCCAGCTCGCGCTCGTTCATCGGCTGTGCCTGCGCGAGCAGGTAGTCGAGCCCCAGCGTACGCCCACCCGGCCAACCGAGCTGGGTGGCACTGAAGGTTCGCTGGCGCGCCTTGCGTGGGTTGGCAAGCTCGCTCCAGCCCAGCTCGCGGGTCAGCACCAGGCCCTTGAGCAAGCGGTGCTCGCCATTGTTCAGCTCCAGCACGAACTGGCCGTAATCGGTGGGTATCACCCGCACCAGGTGCGTCGGTGCCCCGTGGTCCTGCCCCATGTCTTCTTCCCCTGATGTTACAAAGAATTTCGGCAACGCCGCAGGGTCTACCCAGTAGATCCCCACACAAGAGTCTGCCATGAAATTCGAACGCTTCGCCCAGGGCCTGGCCAAACAGGCCGGTCGCTCGCGCACCTTCCTCATCGCACTGGTACTGATCGTGGTCTGGGCCGTCACCGGGCCGTGGTTCGACTACAACGACACCTGGCAGCTGATCATCAACACCTCGACCACCATCGTCACCTTCCTGATGGTGTTCGTCATCCAGAACACCCAGAACCGCGATAACGACGTGCTGCACATCAAGCTCGACGAACTGCTGCGCTCGACCAAGGCGGCGCACAACGCGCTGATGAACCTCGACCAGCTGGACAACAGCCAGCTCAAGCAATTGCTCAAGGAATACCGGGAGATCGGCGAAGACCGCGCCACCGACCTGCCCGCCGATGAAACCGGGGGCAGGCGCGGCGACGCGCAGTGAGGCGGGCTACTGGTTGGCGCCGGTGAGGGTGTTGTAGCTGGTGATCAGGTTGCGGTAGTCGGGGATGTGGTTGGAGAACAGCGCGCCCAGCCCCTCGACATCGTTGCGCCAGTCGCGGTGCAGTTCGCAGGCTGCGCCGAACCAGGTCATCAGTTGCGCACCGGCCGACGACATGCGGTCCCATGCCGCGTCGCGGGTGATCGGGTTGAAGGTGCCGGAGGCGTCGGTGATCACGAACACCTCGAAGCCTTCGGCAATCGCCGACAGCGCCGGGAACGCCACGCACACCTCGGTAACCACACCGGCGATGATCAGCTGCTTCTTGCCGGTGGCCTTGACCGCCTTGACGAAGTCCTCGTTGTCCCAGGCGTTGATCTGGCCGGGGCGCGCGATGTACGGCGCGTCAGGGAACTGCGCCTTGAGCTCGGGCACCAGCGGGCCGTTGGGGCCGCTTTCGAAGCTGGTGGTGAGGATGGTGGGCAACTTGAAGTACTCGGCCAGGTCGGCCAGCGCCAGCACGTTGTTCTTGAACTTGTCCGGCTCGATGTCACGCACCAGCGAGAGCAGCCCGGCCTGATGGTCGACCAGCAGCACGGCGGCGTTGTTCTTGTCCAGACGGGTGTAGGGAACACTCATGGTCATACTCCTTGCAGGGGTGGTCCGGCGCCGTGGCGCCGGAGTTGGGACAAACGTGAGTTGCATACAGACCCTAGTCGGCGCGTGTGACAGTGCCGCCGCCATTGGTCATCTGGCCGAAGCGCCCGGCGCGAAAATCGGCGAACGCCGCCTCGATCTCGGCATCGCTGTTCATCACGAACGGGCCGTAGCCGACGATGGGTTCATCCAGCGGCTCGCCGCTGAGCCACAGCACCGCCGCCTCGCTGTCGGCCTGCAGCAGCACTTCGTCGCCGGCACGCTCCAGCAGCACCAGTTGTGCCGGGCCCACCGACCGCTCGCCATTGACCGTGACCTGGCCGCGCAGCACCACCAGGGCGCTGCTGTGACCGGCCTGGGCAGGCAACCGCACGGGCTTGCCGGGCTTGAGCTGCATGTCCCACACCTGCATCGGCGTGAAGGTGCGCGCCGGGCCGCGATGGCCGTGGTAGTCACCGGCAATCACCCGCAGGCTGCCGGCACCGCCGGGCAGCGCCACGCTGGGGATGTCGGCGGCCAGCAGGGTCTGGTAGCCGGCAGGGGCAGACTTGTGCCGGGCCGGCAGGTTGACCCACAACTGCACCATCTCCAGGGTGCCGCCACTGCGGGCGAACGAAGGCGCATGGAACTCTTCATGCAGGATGCCGCCCGCGGCCGTCATCCACTGCACATCGCCCGGGCCGATCAGGCCGCCGGCACCGGTGGAGTCGCGGTGCTCCAGTTCGCCCTGGTAGACGATGGTCACCGTTTCGAAACCGCGGTGCGGGTGCTGGCCGACGCCGCGACGGGCGCTGGTGGGGGTGAAGGCATGGGGCCCGGCGTAGTCGAGCAGCAGGAACGGGCTGATGTGCTGGGCCAGGTTGTCGTAGGTGAACAGGCTGCGTACCGGGAAGCCGTCACCCACCCAATGCGGGTGCGGGCTGCTGTAGACGCCTTGGATCTTTTTCATGAGCTACCTCCTCTCGTGCATGAAGCCAACGATAAGGGCGCAACGCTGAAGGCGGTAGATAGCGTAAAGTGCCCTCAGCGTTCCATTTGGAGAACAGTGGTGGAAGACCTCAACGACCTGTACTACTTCGCCCAGGTGGTCGAGCACGGTGGCTTTGCCGCCGCCGGCCGTGCCCTGGACATGCCCAAGTCCAAACTCAGCCGGCGGGTGGCCGGGCTCGAGGAGCGCCTCGGGGTGCGCCTGATCCAGCGTTCCACCCGGCATTTTTCGGTAACCGACATCGGGCAGGCCTACCACCGCCATTGCGTGGCCATGCTGGTGGAGGCCGAGGGTGCGGCCGAGCTGATCGAGCGCCACCGTGCCGAGCCCCAGGGCATCGTGCGCCTGAGCTGCCCCACGGCGCTGCTGGATTTCTGGGTGGGGCCGATGCTGTCGCGCTTCATGGTGCAGTGCCCGCTGGTGCAGCTGCATATCGAGAGCACCAACCGCCATGTGGACCTGATCCAGGAAGGCATCGACATTGCGCTGCGGGTGCGGGTGCCGCCGCTGGAGAGCAGCGACCTGGTGATGAAGGTGCTGGCCAACAGCACGCAGTTGCTGGTGGCCGCGCCCGGCTTGCTGGCGTCGTTGCCCAGCCCCATCGTGCCCGCCGACCTGGCCGCCTTGCCGAGCCTGCACTGGGGCAACCCGCAGCGCGATTATCAATGGCAGCTCAATGGCCCGGACGGCGCCACGGCCAGCTTGCGGCACACGCCGCGGCTGGTGACCGACGACCTGGTGGTATTGCGCCAGGCGGCGCTGGCGGGCGTGGGGGTGGTGCACCTGCCACTGGTGGTGATCCGCGACGAGCTGGCCCGTGGCGAGCTGGTGCAGCCCACCCCGCACTGGGCGCCGCAATGCGGGCTGGTGCACGCGGTGTTTGCCTCACGGCGCGGGCTGCTGCCTTCGGTGCGGCACCTGCTGGATTTTCTGGCCCAGGAGTTTGCCCAGAGTGGGATCGATTGATGTGCCAGGGTTTGCTGGCGCTATGCGCCAGATCGCGGGTCAAGCCCGCTCCCACGGGGATTGCGGCACTCTTTGAATAGGCGCTGTACCTGTGGGAGCGGGCTTGCCCCGCGATCGAATGGACAGCATTCGCTGAACCTGCATCCACCGATCATCAGGCATACTGCCCCCCCACCCTCAACCCCAACGCACCGCCATGCAGCCGATTGTCCCCCTGGCAGAAAACTACCCCCACGGCGAGCGCATCGCCCCGCACTGCCACAACCGCGCCCAGCTGATCCATGCCCTGAGCGGGGTGATCACGGTCAACTCCAGCCAGGGCTGCTGGGTGGTTCCGCCAGGGCGCGGCGTATGGGTGCCCGCCGCCGTCGAACACGACCTGAAGATGGCCGGCCAGGTCCGCATGCGCACCCTGTTCGTCGCCTCCGACGCGCGCCCCGACCTGCCGCTGACCTGCCGCGTGGTGGACATCCCGCCGCTGCTGCGCCAACTGATCATCAGCGCCATGCTCATCCCCGCCGACTACCCGCCCGGCGGGCGTGACGAGCGGGTGATGCAGTTGATTCTGGACGAGATCCGCGTGCTGCCGATTCTGGCCCTGTACGTGCCGCTGCCGGTCGACCCGCAACTGGCCGCGCTGTGCCAGGCCCTGCGCGACGACCCGGCCAGCCCCTGGAGCCTGCAGCGCGCCGCCGCCCACAGCGGCCTCAACGCACGCACCCTGACCCGCGCCTTCCAGCGCGAAACCGGCCTGAGCTTCATCCAGTGGCTGCGCCGCCTGCGCCTGCTGGCCAGCCTCGACGCGCTGGCCGCCGGGCACTCGATCCTGAACGTGGCGCTGGACCTGGGCTACGACAGCCCCAGCGCCTTCAGCGCCATGTTCCGCCGCACCCTGGGGGTCTCGCCCAGTGCCTACTTCGGCAAGACCCCGGCCTACGGCCAGCCCGACGCCGACTAGTCAGCGTGCATGCTGGCGCAGCAGCAGCGACGCCAGCGCACACACCGCCAACGCCACGCACGACACATAGAACGCATCCGAATACGCCATCAGGTAGGCCTGCTGATGCACCGTCTGGTCCAGCTGCGCCAGCACCTGCAGGTGCGCCGGGGCCTGTGCATCGAGCACCCCGCCGGGCAGACGCTGCTGCACGGGTGCATCGAACAGCGTCAGGCTCTCATTGATACGCTGCCCGTGAAACCGTTCGCGCAACGACACCAGCTGCGTCAGCAGCGCCGTGCCCACCGCACCGCCCAGGTTGCGCAGCATCGATATCAGCGCCGAGGCGGAGCCGGCCTGGGCCTTGTCCAGCCCTTTCACCGCCAGCACCGACAGCGCCACCATGATCAGCGGCTGGCCCAGCCCGCGCACCACCGTGGAGGGGATGATCACGTTCTTTGCCGCGTCCGCCGACAGGTGCGCCCCCAACCAGCAGCCCAGCGCCATGATCGCGAAGCCGCTGGCCACCAGCACCTTGGCGTTGAGCCAGCGCATCAGGCGCGGCAGCAGCGGCGCCAGCAGCAACTGCACCATGCCGTAGGCGATCAGGCTGATGCCGATTTCGCGGGCGTTGTAGCCCTGCACCTGGGACAGGTAGTTGGGCACCAGAAACACCAGCCCGAAGGTCGCCGCCCCGAACACCGCCATGGCCAGGCTGGCCACGCCGAAGTTGTAGCTGGCCAGCAGGCGCAGGTTGATGAAGGGCCGCGCGCCCCACAGCTGGCGCTGCACGAACAGCGCCAGCGCCACCACGGCAATCACGCTGAAGGTGACGATGAACGCCGAATCGAACCAGTCCTCGCGCCCGCCCTCCTCCAGCACGATCTGCAGCGCGCCCAGCCCCAGCGCCATGGCCGCGATGCCCAGCCAGTCGGCGCCGCGCAACTGGGCGCGGTCGCCGGCCTGCGCCGGGATCGACCACGCCACCGCCGCCAGCAGCGCCACCCCGGGCAGCAGTTGCAGCAGGAAGATCCAGCGCCATGAATAGGCGTCGGTCAGCCAGCCGCCGATCGACGGCCCGGCGGCCTGGGCCACACTGTTGGAGAGGCTGAACAAGGCCATGCCCAGGGCGATCTTGCTCGGCGGCAGCTCGGTGATGATCAATTGCATCGACAGCGGGATCAGCACCGCCCCCGAAGCGCCCTGGATCACGCGGATGGCGATCATCGCCTGCAGGTTCGGCGCCAGCGCGCAACTGACCGAGCTGATCAGGAACACCAGCGAGCCCACCAGCATCACCCGGCGCAGCGAGAACACCTGCACCAGCCAGGCGGTGAGCGGAATCATGGTGATTTCCGCCACCAGGTAGGCGGTGGAGATCCACGAGCCTTCCTCGAACGTCGCCCCCAGCGCGCCTTCGATTTCCGGCAGCGCGGCACTGGTGACGTGCACGTTCATGCCCGCCATGAAGCAGCCGAACAAGCCTCCGATCACCGCCACCCACGCGCGCAGCGATACCTTGTCTTCAGTGCTCATCGCGCACCTGCGCCGTGCGCGTATCGATGGTGGCGATCACCGACATGCCCGGCAGCAGCCGCGGCGTGCCGGGTTCCACCGGGTCGAGGTGAATACGCACGGCAAAGCGCTGCACGATCTTGGTGAAGTTGCCGGTGGCGTTGTCGGGCGGCAACAGCGCGAACACCGCCCCCGAGCCGGGCGAGACGCTGTCGACCGTGCCCTGCCAGTGCCGGCCGAAGGTGTCCACCTCCAGGGTCGCGCGCTGCCCCGGGCGCATGTGTTCGAGCTGGGTTTCCTTGAAGTTGGCCACCACGTAGGCCTGCTCCACCGGTACCACTGCCAGCAGTGGCAGGCCGGGGCTGACGTACTGCTGCACACGCACCTTGCGCTGCCCCACCACGCCGTCGAAGGGCGCCCGTACCTGGGTGTCGGCCAGGGCGTTCTCGGCCAGGGCCAGGGCCGCCTCGGCCTGTTCCAGCTCGGCCTCGCGGCGCACCAGTTCGGCCCGGGCCTCGCGCTGCTGGCTGGCCAGCACCTGGTGCCGGGCCCGCTGCATGGCCCAGCCGGCGTCCGCGCCCTTGAGTGTGGCCTGCGCCTGGGTGCGTGTGGTGCTGGCGCGTTCGGCACGCTGGGCACTCACCGCGTTCATGCCGATCAACTGGCGGTAACGCTGCCAGTCGAGTTCGGCGCGCCGCGCCTCGGCACCGCCCGCCTCGCGCTCGGCGGCGGCACGGGCAATCGCCTGCCCTTGCCCCTCCAGCTGCGCCGCCAGGGTCACCAGCACGGCCTGCTGCGCCTGCACCGAAGCGGTACTGGCGGCCAGCGCCGCACGGGCCTGGCGCACCTGCTGGCGATAGTCGCGGTCGTCCAGCTGCACCAGCAGGTCGCCGGCCTTGACCACGGCATTGTCGGCCACGCTGACCTGGGCCACATAGCCGCCCACCCGCGCACTGATCGGCGCCCAGTCGGCGCGCACGTAGGCATCGTCGGTCTGTTCGTTGAAGCGCCCGCTGTGCCACACATACAAGGCAACCCCTAGTACCGCCAGCGTGCCGGCTGCGCCCAGGGCGCGGCGCAGCGTCATCACGCGCACGCGCTCGGTGGCTTGGGTAACCGGTGGTTCGGGGCTGACCGCCTGGTTCATGTTCGTGCTCCCTGTTGTTGTTCAAGGATGCACTCTAAGGGGGTCAGCGGTTGGCGTTCGCTAGCGTACAGGCCAGTATTCGTCGCGAAATGGACAACCTGCCATCAGCCCAGCAGGTAGGTTTGCACCTCGTGCGCACAGGCCTGCGGATCTTCCTGCATGAAGCAGTGCCCGCCGGGCACCTCGCGCAGCTCGACCCTTGGGTTCAGACGCGCCCAGCGCGCCAGCGACACGGGTACGAAGGGATAGGTGGTGATGCCATGCAGCACCCGTGCGGGTGTCTGCACCTGGGCCAGGGCAGCCCACAGCCCGCGCGGGAACGAACTGAACACGTCCACTTCGCGCGCCGGCCGGCACTTGAGCACTACCCCTTCGCCGCAGTCGCCGATGGCGTGGTCCACATAGGCCTGCAGCGCCTCGTCGTGCCAGCCCTTGAAAATGCCGCGCCCGTGCAGCGCGGCGTAGGCCGCCTCGCGGTCGGGCCAGTGGCTGCGCCGGGTGGCGGCCTTGCGTGCCAGGCCGTGGCGACGGTGCATGCCGAACAGCGTGGCCACGCTCATCACCCCCAGCATCGAGCGGCTGAACACCACAGGGTCAAGCAATACCGCCCGCTGAAACAGGCCCGGTTCCAGCGCCAGCATCAAGCCGGTCAGCACCCCGCCGAAACTGTGGCCCATGGCAAAGCACGCCACCTGCCCGTATTCGCCACGGCCTGCCTGGAAGGCCTCGATCGCCAGCGCGGCGCTGCGGTTCCAGCCCACGAAGGCGCCGCCATGATCGCTGTCGCCATGGCCCTGCACATCGCACAGCCACAGGTCGAAATGCTCGGCCAGGCGCTCCAGCAACGGCTGGTAGGCCAGGCAGCAGAACCCGGTGCCGTGGATGAAATGCAGCAGCGGCTTGCCGCTGGCGGGTGAGCGCCAGCCGCGCAGGGTGAAGTGTTCGGCGCAGTCATGCGACCAGGGGATCAGTTCCATCGGGACTCGCTGTGGGGGTTACACAAAACCGGATTCTACAAACAGCAGTGGATACAGCGATAGCACCAGCAGTGCGGCCATCAGCCAATTGAACAGCTTGAGCCAGCGTGGGTCCTGCAGCACGGTGCGCAGCGCGCTGCCGAACATCACCCACACGCACACGCTGGGCAGGTTGACCACGGCGAACACCGCGGCGATCACGATCACGTTGGTCAGGTAGCCCTGGCTGGGTGCATAGGTGGTGATGGCGCCCACGGCCATGACCCAGGCCTTGGGGTTGACCCACTGGAAGGCTGCCGCGCCCCAGAAACCCAGGGGCTTGCGCGTGCCGGGCTCGGCGCTGGTCAGCGGGCCTGAATTGGCGATCTTCCAGGCCAGGTACAGCAGGTAGCTGGCGCCCACGTAGCGCAGCACGCCGTAGGCCAGCGGATAGGCCTTGAACAGCTCGCCCAGGCCAAGGCCCACCGCCAGTACCAGCACCATGAAGCCGATACTGATGCCCAGCGCGTGGGGAATGGTGCGACGCACACCGAAGTTCACGCCGGAGGCCAGCAACATGGTGTTGTTGGGGCCGGGGGTGATCGAGGAGACGAAGGCGAACAGCACGAAGGCCATCAGCAGGTTGAGCGAGGTGAGCATGGCGGGTGTCCGGCGGTGTGTTGTTGTGAAGTGACACTAACCAAGTCGGTGCGCAGCGCTGCGATACAGTTGGGGGCAATTGTGGCACTACACTTGGCGAGCCCTCACTACCCTCCAGGCTTCCCGTGCCCTCGACCGGTAATTGCCTTAGGATAACCCTCCTCGATTTCCGGAACAGAAGCCCCGCCATGCCCGTACATATCCGCCCCGCGCGCGTCGAAGACGCCAGCCAGATCCTCACCTTCATCACCGAGCTTGCCGAGTACGAGCGTGCCCGCCACGAGGTGATCGCCACGGTCGCCGATATCGAGCGCACGCTGTTCGGCGAAGGCAGCAGCACCCAGGCGCTGATCTGCGAGCGTGACGGCCAGGCCATCGGCTTTGCGGTGTACTTCTTCAGTTATTCGACCTGGCTCGGCACCCAGGGCATCTACCTCGAAGACCTGTACGTCACGCCCCAGGCCCGCGGCACGGGTGCGGGCAAGGCATTGCTGCGCCACCTGGCGCAGGAGGCCTGTGCCAAGGGCTGCGGACGCCTGGAGTGGAGCGTGCTGGACTGGAACGAACCGGCCATCCAGTTCTACAAGTCCATCGGCGCGCAGCCGCAGGACGAGTGGGTGCGTTATCGCATGGAAGGTGAAACGCTGCGCAGCTTCGCCCAGGGTTGAGACCACGCCATGTTCTTTCGATTGGCCGCCGACGGGCTGGTACTGTTTCATCTGACGTTCATCGTGTTCGTGATGCTGGGCGGGTTGCTGGTGCTCAGGTGGCCGCGGCTGTGCTGGCTGCACCTGCCGGCCGTGACCTGGGGCGTGCTGGTGGAGGTGCTGCACCTGCCCTGCCCGCTGACCGAATGGGAAAACCGCCTGCGTGCAGCGGCGGGTGACACCGGCTACCCCGACAGTTTTGTGGAGCATTACCTGATACCGCTGATCTACCCGGCCAAGCTGACGGCAGGCATCCAGCTGTGGCTGGGGGCATTGGTGTTCGTGGTGAATGCGGGGGTCTATGCGTGGTTGTGCTACTCGCGCAGGCGCCGTGCCTTGCGGTGAGTGCTCAGGCCGCTTCGCCGGCAAGGCCGGCTCCTACGGGAGCCTGCCTTGCCGGCGAAGTGGTCACCACAGCACCTGAATCAGGCGCTCACCTCCTCCCGCGCCGCATAGCGCTGGGCCAGCACCGCACACACCATCAGCTGGATCTGGTGGAACAGCATCAGCGGCAAAATCATCGCGCCAATCGCCCCCCCGGCAAACAGCACCTGGGCCATCGGCACACCGGTGGCCATGCTTTTCTTGGAGCCGGCAAACAGGATGGTGATGCGGTCTTCCACGTTGAACCCCAGCCGCTTGCCCAGCAACTGCGTGCACCACAGCACCACCGCCAGCAACACGCAGCACACCAGCGCCAGCCCCAGCAGCCGCACCAGCGGCACCGACTGCCACAACCCGCTGATCACCGCGTCGCTGAACGCGGTATACACCACCAGCAGGATCGAGCCCTGGTCGACGGTCTTCAGCCAGCGTGCATTGCGCGCCACCCAGGCGCCGATCCAGCGCCGCGCCAGTTGCCCGGCCACGAACGGCACCAGCAGTTGCAGCACGATCTTCAACACCGCATCGAGGTTGGACCCGGTATCGCCCTGCACGCCCATCAGCACCATCACCAGCAGCGGCGTCAGCACGATGCCCAGCAGGCTGGAGGCCGCCGCGCTGCAGATCGCCGCCGGGATGTTGCCCCGCGCCAGCGAGGTGAAGGCAATCGCCGACTGCACGGTGGCCGGCAATGCGCACAGGTACAGCACGCCCAAGTACAGCTCGTCGCCCACCAGCGGCAGGAACAGCGGCTTGAACAGCATGCCCAGCAGCGGAAACATCACGAAGGTGCAGCCAAAAACCAGCAGGTGCAGGCGCCAGTGCCCTGCTCCGGCCGCCACCGCCTCGCGCGACAGCTTGGCGCCGTGCAGAAAGAACAGCAGCCCGATGGCCAGGTTGGTCAGCCAGCCAAACACCACCGCGCCCTGGCCCTCGCAGGGCAGCAAGGTGGCCAGTGCAATCACGCCGAGCAGGGCCAGGGTGAAATTGTCGAACAGCAACCGCAGGTGTTTCATGTCACGTCCTGTCTTGTTATTGGGATGGCGCAGACGGTAAGGTTTCTTTTCTTTTCCGACTAACGACAGAACCCCAAGAGTGTCGCCCAAAGGACAACCCCACGCCCCGCGCATCCCGCCCCTGAGCGAGCTCAAGGTACTGCCGCGCCCGCTGTACGGGCAGGCGCAGTCGCTGGCCAACATCGCCCTGGGCTTTCGTCACAAGCATGCCTGGGGGCAACTGTCGTATGCGGCCCAGGGCGTGCTGCATGTGCACACCGGCGCCGGACGCTACGTGGTGCCGCCGCAGCGCGCGGTGTGGATCCCGGCGCATACCCCCCATCAGGTCAGCTGCGCCGACGACACCTGCATCCGCAGCCTGTACATCGAGCACAGCGTGTGGCCGGGTACCCAGTGCCGGGTGATCGGCGTGAATGCCTTGCTGCGCGAGCTGATCCGCACCTTCAGCGGCCTGCCGGTGGCCTACGATACCGAGGGCGCAGACGGGCGCCTGGTCGCCGTGCTGCTCGACCAGCTGGCCAGCGCCCCGCAGGAAGACCTGATTCTGCCGCTGCCCCAGGACACCCGCCTGCGTGCACTGTGCCGGCGCCTGAAGGCACACCCCGAGGACAGCACCGGGCTGGCAGCCTGGAGCCTGAAGTACGGCGTTTCGGAAAAGACCCTGAGCCGGTTGTTTCTGCGTGACACCGGCATGACCTTTCGCACCTGGCGCCAGCGCATGCGCCTGCTCAGTGCGCTGCCAGCACTCAGCCGCGGCGAGCGCGTCACCGACGTGGCCCTGGCCTGCGGCTACGAATCGCTGTCGGCCTTTATCGCCGCCTTTGGCAAACAGTTCGGCCTGTCACCGGGCGAATTCCTCCAGACCCACCGGAAACCCATTACGTGAACCTGTTCAAACCGCACCACCTGCTGAGCGGCCTGCTGCTGGCCAGCCCTGCCGCCTGGGCCGCCACCGTGCCTGACAACCTCGACAACCTGGTAGAGGCCGCCAGCCAGGCCGTGATGCAGGAGCACGCGATACCCGGCATGGCCGTGGCCCTGACAGTCAATGGCCAGCACCACTACTACGACTTCGGTGTGGCCTCGCGCGACAGCGGCCAGGCCGTCGACCGCGACACCCTGTTCGAACTGGGCTCGATCAGCAAGACCTTCAACGTCACCCTGGCGGCCTATGCCCAGGCCACCGGCAAGCTGAAGCTGACCGACAGCCCGGCCAGCTACCTGCCCGAACTGCGCGGCCGGGCCCTGGAAAACACCAGCCTGCTGAACCTGGCGACCCACACCGCCGGCGGCTTTCCGCTGCAGTTGCCAGACAGCGTGCACGACAACAGGCAACTGATGCGCTACTTCAAGCACTGGACCCCGAGCTACCCGGCAGGCACCCGGCGTACCTATGCCAACCCGAGCATCGGCCTGCTCGGGGTGATCAGCGCCCGCCAACTGGACATGAGCTACCGGTCCGCCCTGCAGGACCTGCTGTTTCCGGCGCTGGGCCTGAACAACACCCATCTGCAGGTACCTGCCAACTGGCAGCGTATGTACGCCCAGGGCTATACCCGCGACAACGTCCCCGCCCGGCTGAGCCCTGCGGTGCTGGCCGACGAAGCCTACGGGGTGAAGTCCAGCAGTGACGACCTGCTGCGCTTTGTCGAGGCGAACATGGGCCTGGAGAAACTCGATACGCCCCTCAAGCAGGCCATTGCCGCCACCCATACCGGCTACTACCAGGTGGGCACCATGACCCAGGACCTGATCTGGGAACAGTACCCCTACCCGGTCGCATTGCAGACCCTGCTCGACGGCAATGCCAGCCGCATGGCCCTTGAAACCCTCGACGTCACGCCGCTGCAACCCCCGCTGGCCCCGCAGCAGGCGGTGTGGATCAACAAGACCGGCTCTACCAACGGCTTTGGCAGCTACGTGGCGTTCGTGCCCTCGCAGCGGATCGGCATCGTGATCCTGGCCAACAAGAACTACCCCAACGAAGCGCGGGTGAAGCTGGCCTACCAGATCCTCGGCGCCTTGAACGAAGGTAGCCACTGACCGTGAGCAAACCGGTACGCGACACACTCAAGCTGCTGTTGCTGCTGGCCGGGCTGTGGGGCTTCGCGCGCCTGCCGCCGAGCCTCGGCGCGAACCTGATACTGGTCGGCGGGCTGGCGGCCGGCGGCATCTATGCGCTGCTGAACCTGTCGCGCCTCTTCGCCTTTCTCAGCTACTGGCCAGGGTCGTTGCTGTACAGCGTGGTCGTGGTGTACCTGTGCAAGCTGTCTGCGCAACGGATGCTCAATGCGCGCTTTGGCATCGAGGTGGACTACCTGGACAACGCGGCGGTGGTGTATGGGGCACTCTATTCCATCCCGTTCTCGCTGATGCTGCTGGGGGTCTACCTGCTGTTGCCCCAGTGGCTGCGCAGGGCGGCTGGCAGACTACGCCCCGGCGCCGCCCCGGCCCCGGCGCAGAAAGTGCCGACGTTCGAACCCTTCTTTGCCGCGGCCCTGGTCTGTTGTGCGGGGTTCGCCCTGCAGCAGCTGGACGAGGGCCTGGAGTACGCCCTGATCGTCGATGCCATGCCCGCCTCCAACTGCGGCCCGGTCGACGCGGGCACTGCATGGCTGCGCAAGAACCACAGCCAGTGCTACAGGCTGCAGGGCAACCCGTTCACCGGCACCTTCAGCCTGCAGCAGGTCGACAGCCCGGCGCCCTGATGCTGCGTGCAGTGAACCTCTGCCGCACCCCGCCCCTCGAATGCTCAGGGGCCAGCGTTGGCCCGACCCCATGCGACGGTGCCTTCGATGAGTTTTACCCTGTGGATCGCCGTGTTCGGCGCCGTGTTGCTGATCCTGGCCCTGACCTCGTCGTACCTGCGCTGGATGCCGGTGACCACCTCGGCGGTGTGCCTGCTGCTGGGCATCGGCATCGGCCCGCTGGGGCTGGGCCTGTTGCACCTGGACCTGGACCACGCCGCCGGCTGGCTCAAGCACCTGACCGAAGTCGCGTTGCTGTTCTCGCTGTTCATCAGTGGCCTGAAGTTGCGCCTGCCGCTGCGCAGCCGTGTCTGGCGGGTGGCATTCGGCCTGGCCGGCCCGGTGATGCTGCTGAGCATCGGTGGCTTCAGCGTGGTGCTGCACTACCTGGGTGACATGGCGTGGGCGCCGGCCCTGCTGATCGGCGCCATCCTTGCGCCCACCGACCCGGTGCTGGCAGCGCTGGTGCAGGTCAACGATGCGCAGGACCACGACCCGCTGCGCTTCGGCCTGTCGGGCGAGGCCGGGCTCAACGACGGCGTGGCCTTTCCCTTCGTGCTGCTGGGCTTGCTGCTGGTGCAGGGCCAGGCCGTCGACGGCTCGGCGCTGTTGACCTGGTTGTGGCGCGACCTGCTGTGGGCGATGCCAGTGGGGTTGCTGGTGGGCTACTGGATGGGCAAGCTGCTGGGGCGCCTGACCCTGACCCTGCGCATCAGCCATGCCGACAGCACGCTCACCCCCAACGACTACCTGGCACTGGCGCTGATTGCACTGGCGTATGTGGTGGCCGACACCCTGCACGCCTATGGGTTTCTGGCGGTGTTTGCCGCCGGGCTGGGGCTGCGCCAGGCCGAGGTGAGCTTCACCGGCGGTTCGCAGACCCCGTCCGAGCACCTGGCGCAACCGGTGGCCGGGCACCTGGAAGCCGCGCCGGAGAATGCGGTGCATGGCGACCTGGACAACCTCGAAGACACCCAGGTGGCGGCCGGGGTGATGATGGGCGACATGCTTGCCTTCGGCAGCCTGGTGGAGCGGGTGATGGAAGTGTTCCTGGTGACCGTGCTCGGCGTGGCGTTGGCCAGCCACTGGGACTGGCGCGCACTGGGCTTTGGCCTGGCGTTGTTCTGCGTGGTGCGCCCGTTGAGCGTGTTGCTGATGCCTTGGGGCAGCCTGCTCGACCTGCGCCAGCGGCTGATGGTCGGCTGGTTCGGCATTCGTGGCATCGGCAGCCTGTTCTACCTGTTCTACGCCCTGAGCCACGGCCTGGGCGGCACGCTTTCGGCGCAGTGCCTGAACATCACGCTGTCGGTGGTGGCGTTGAGCATCGTGGTGCATGGCCTGAGCACGCAACCGATGCTGAACTACTACGGGCGGCGCGGCTGACCGCCCCTGCTGGCGACGCACGCTTCGCACTTGACCTGCTGCCCCCCTGAACTAGAGTCAAAGGCTGCCCATCAAGGACAGATGGCTGCAGATAGGCGACGTTATCTGCGCGTTCAAGGATGCCAACTAATGGAGTGGTGGCAATGAGCAAACCTGCATCGACCCCTTTCATCCATACCCTTATCAACGACCTCGGCGCTGCCGCGATGTTGCCCAACATCATGCTCGGTGAAGAACTGGGCCTGTACCGGGCCATGGCCGACGGCCAGCCGGTGACCGCCCAGACCCTGGCCACACGCACTGGCTGCAATGCGCGCCTGCTTCGCGAATGGCTCAACGCCCATGCCGCCTCTGGCTACATGCAGCACAACGACGAACATTTCAGCCTTGACGAGCAGCAGGCCCAGGCCCTGGCCCATGAGGACTCCGCCATCTACATTGCTGGCGGCACCCAGGCCATCGCCTCGATGGTGCTCGACAAGGACAAGCTGGTGGCGGCGATGCGCGGCGACGGTGGCCTGGCATGGGGCGACCATCATGCGTGCATGTTCGGTGGCGTCGAGCGCCTGTTCCGGCCTGGCTACCGCAACCATCTGGTCGGCAGCTGGCTGCCGGCACTGGAGGGTGTGGTGGACAAGTTGCACGCCGGGGCCCGGGTGGCAGACATCGGGTGTGGTCTTGGCACCTCGACGCTGCTCATGGCCGAGGCTTTTGCGGCTTCGCATTTCGACGGCATCGACTACCACGCGCCCTCGGTGGCCACTGCCGGTCAACGGGCCAGGGACAGCGGCCTGACCGAACGGGTGCGCTTCACCCAGGCCAGCGCCAAGGACTACCCTGGCCGCGATTATGACCTGGTGTGCTTCTTCGACTGCCTGCATGACCTGGGCGACCCGGTGGGTGCGGCCCGGCATGCCTGGCAGGCACTCAAGCCGGGGGGCACGCTGTTGCTGGTGGAGCCGTTTTCGAATGATCGGCTGGACGACAACCTCAACCCGGTGGGGCGTTTGTTCTATGCGGTCTCGACGTTTCTGTGCACGCCCAATTCACTGTCGCAGGAGGTGGGTTTGGGTCTAGGCGCGCAGGCGGGTGAGGCGCGCATTCGGGGTGTGCTTGAAGAGGCGGGGTTCAGCCACATGCGCCGGGCGTGCGAGACGCCGTTCAACCTGATACTGGAGGCGCGCAAGTAGAGGCGACGCGGCAATCGGGTGTCGAGCCACCAGGGCTGACAACTGCGATCCTGCAGGCCAGGGTGCGTTGCAACCAATGTGGGAGCCGGCAAGGCCGGCTCCTGCATTTTTAAAACCACCCTGGCCCGCAGAATCGCCATGGCACAACCCGATGTACCCACCTGCCCCAACCTGGCCTACCCTTCACCCATGCTCATCGTCGAAAACCTGCACAAGACCTTCACCACCGCCCAAGGCACCCTGCCGGTGCTGCGCGGTGTCGATCTGCACCTGCCCGCCGCCACCAGCCTGGCGCTGATGGGCGAGTCCGGCAGCGGCAAGAGCACGCTGCTGCACCTGATAGCCGGCCTCGAACGCCCCGACAGCGGGCGCATTCTGTTCGACGGCCAACCGCTACACACCCGCACCGAAGCCGGGCTCGCCCACTGGCGCCGACAAGGCATCGGCCTGGTGTTCCAGCAATACAACCTGATCAGCAGCCTGGACGTGGCCGCCAACCTGGCCTTCCAGGCGCGCCTGGCCGGCCGTCATGACCCGGCCTGGGTCACCCACCTGGCCGAGCGCCTGGGCCTGGCGCCGCTGCTGCAACGCTACCCCGAGCAACTCTCCGGCGGGCAGCAGCAACGCCTGGCAATCGGCCGCGCACTGGCCTCGCGCCCCGCGCTGGTGCTGGCCGACGAACCCACCGGCAGCCTCGACGAAGCCAGCAGCGAAAACGTGCTCGACCTGCTGCTGGAGCTGGTCGGGGCAAGCAACAGCAGCCTGCTGATGGTCACCCACAGCGCCCACCTGGCCACCCGCCTGCACCAGCGCCTGACCCTGCACCTGGGCCGGGTACGCGCATGATCGGCCTGTGCCTGCAGGCGCTGCTCAGCCACTGGCGGCGCCATCCCCTGCAATGCGCCAGCATCCTCACCGGGCTGTGGCTGGCTACCACCCTGTGGGCCGGGGTCCAGGCGCTCAACCAGCAGGCCCGCGCCGACTACGCGCGGGCCAACGCGCTGCTGACCGGCGCAGCGCAGGCGCAGGTGAGCCCGCGCCACGGCGAACGCTTCGACCAGCACGCCTACATTCAACTGCGCCGGGCCGGCTGGCCGGTGTCGCCGGTGCTCGAAGGCCGCCTGCGCTTTGCCGGCGCCGAACCGGTCAGCGTGAAGCTGCTGGGCATCGAGCCGCTGAGCCTGCCACCCGGCAGCGCCATCGCCGGCCAGGCCGCCCAACGCATCGACCCCGCCGCCTTCATCGGCCCCCCGGGCCAGGCATGGATCGCACCCGACACCCTGCAGCGCCTTGGCCTGGCGCCCGGTGCCGAACCGCTGAGCGGCGACGGCCAGCGTCTGCCGCCGTTGCAGGTACAGGCGCAGCTGGCCCCGGGGGTGATGGTGGTCGACATCGGCCAGGCCCAACGCCTGCTGCAGGCACCGCAACAGCTCTCGCGATTGCTGATACCCGCCGGCTACACCCCGCCCGCGCTGCCCGAGGGCCTGAACGAGCTACTGGTGGTGCAGGCCGCCAGCGACACCGACGACCTGCAACGGCTGACCGAAAGCTTTCACCTCAACCTCACTGCGCTGGGCCTGCTGGCCTTCCTGGTGGGGCTGTTCATCGTGCATGCGGCCATCGGCCTGGCCCTGGAGCAGCGCCGCAGCCTGTTGCGCACCCTGCGTGCCTGCGGCGTGAGTGTGCGTGCGCTGGTGACTGCCCTGGCCATCGAACTGGGGCTGTTCGCGCTGCTGGCCGGGCTGGCCGGGGTGGCCTGCGGTTACCTGCTGGCCAGCCTGCTGCTGGGTGACGTGGCCGCCAGCCTGCGCGGCCTGTATGGCGCCCAGGTGGCCGGGCACCTGAGCCTGCCGCTGCACTGGTGGCTGAGCGGGCTGGCCATCAGCCTGCTCGGGGCAGCACTGGCCGGTGCCGGCAGCCTGCTGCGCGCCGCGCGCCTGCCGCTGCTGGCGCTGGCACAGCCCCAGGCCTGGCGCCAGGCGCAGGTGCGCTGGCTGCGGCGCCAGGCACTGCTGGCGCTACTGCTGCTGGCCGTGGCCCTGGGGTGCTGGCGCTGGGGCGCGAGCCTGCCGGCGGCCTTCACCCTGCTGGCCGCCTTGCTGCTGGGCGCCGCGCTGATGCTGCCACTGCTGCTCGATGGCGCCCTGGCGCTGTTGCAGCGGCTGTGCCACCGGCCGCTGGCGCAGTGGTTCGTGGCCGACAGCCGCCAGCAACTGCCGGCCCTGGCACTGGCGCTGATGGCGTTGCTGCTGGCGCTGGCCGCCAGCGTCGGGGTGGGCAGCATGACGTCCGGGTTCCGCCAGACCTTTCTGGGCTGGCTCGATCAACGGCTGTCGGCCGAGCTGTACGTGACCCCGCATGACACCGCCCAGGGCCTGGCCATCGCGGCCTGGCTACCCACCCAGCCAGGGGTGCGCGCCGTGCTCGCGCAGTGGCGCACCGAAGTGCGCGTAGGCGGCGCCCCGGTGCAAGTGCAGGGGGTGATCGACCACCCGGCCTACGCGCAGCACTGGCCGTTGCTCGAACAGCGCAGCGAGGCGTGGCGCCAGTTGGCCAGCGGCGCCGGGGCGATGCTCAGCGAACAGTTGGCGCGGCGCCTGGCGCTGAGCCTGGGCGATCGCCTGAGCTTGCCCGGCGCTGCCCCCCTTGACGTGGTGGCCGTATACGCCGACTACGGCAACCCGCGCGGGCAGGTGCTGGTGAACGCCGAATGGCTGCGGCGCACTTGGCCCGAGGCCACGCTCAACACCCTCAACCTGCGCGTGGCGGGCGAGCAGGTGGCGACGCTCAAGGCCGCGCTGCAGCAACGCTATGCGCTGGACGGCACCCGGCTGGTGGACCAACGCACCCTAAGGCGCTGGTCGGTGGAGGTGTTCGAGCGCACCTTCGCCGCCACCGCCGCACTCAACAGCCTGACCCTGGGCGTGGCCGGCGTGGCCCTGTTGATCAGCCTTTTGACCCTGGGCCAGAGCCGGCTCGGCCAGTTGGCGCCGCTATGGGCACTGGGCGTCAGGCGCCAGCACCTGGCCTGGCTGTCGCTGGGGCAGACGCTGCTGCTGGCCAGCCTGACCGTGCTGCTGGCAATTCCCCTGGGCCTGCTGCTGGCCTGGTGCCTGGTGGCGGTGGTCAACGTGCAGGCGTTCGGCTGGCGCCTGCCGTTGCAGGTGTTCCCTGGCCAGCTGCTGCAACTGGCGCTGCTGGGCCTGTTCACCGCCCTGCTCGCCGCCGCCGGGCCCCTGTGGCAACTGGCCCGCCGCCAGCCCGCCGAACTGCTGAGGCACTATGCCGATGGAACCTAGACACTGGGGCGTCCTGCTGCTGTGCCTGCTGCTGGGCGCCTGCGACCCCTCGCCACCGCCACCCGCCGGTTTTGCCGGCCTGGGCCAGGACGCCGAAGCCTTTGCCACCGTGGTGCGCGGCCAACCGTTGCAGTTCCCGCGTGACCACGGCGCCCATGCGGGGTATCGCATCGAATGGTGGTACGTGACCGCCAACCTGCGCGATGCACAGGGCCGCGACTGGGGTGCGCAATGGACGCTGTTCCGTTCGGCGCTGCGCCCCGGCGCCGAACAGCCGGGCTGGGCCAGCCCCGCCGTATGGCTGGGGCACGCGGCGTTGAGCGGGCCGTTTGGCCATCAGTTCAGTGAAACGCTGGCGCGTGGCGGTGTCGGCCAGGCGGACGTGCAGGCGCAACCGTTCAAGGCCTGGATCGACGACTGGTCGCTGCAGGCGGTGGGCGGCCAAGGCATCGAGCAGTTGCAGATGCGCGCAGGCGGCAAGGGCTTCAGCTACGACCTGCAACTGAGCAGCCAGCGGCCCCTGGTGCTGCAGGGCGATCAGGGCTACAGCGAGAAGTCCGGCCAGGGCCAGGCGTCGTATTACTACAGCCAGCCGTTCTATGCAGTGCGCGGTGAAGTACAGCACGAGGGCCGGCGCGTCGAGGTGACCGGCAACGCCTGGCTCGACCGCGAATGGAGCAGCCAGCCGCTGGCCCCCGACCAGCATGGTTGGGACTGGTTTTCGCTGCACCTGGACAACGGCACGCGGCTGATGCTGTTCCAGGTACGTCAGGCCGATGCACAACCGTACCGGGCAGGCACCTGGATTGCCGCCGACGGCAGCAGCACCGCGCTCAACGGTGCGCAGATCGTGCTTGAGCCGCTGGCCCGCACCCAACTGGTCGACGGCCCGCAGGTGCCCACGCGCTGGCGGGTGCAGGTGCCCGACCGGCAGCTGGACATCGAGGTCGACGCCCTGGTGCCGCAGGCCTGGATGGGCACCCGCTTTCCCTACTGGGAAGGCCCGGTGAAGGTACAGGGCAGCACGGCCGGGCGTGGCTACCTGGAAATGACCGGCTACTCGCGCTGAGCGCCACCGACGCAGCGGCTATTCTTGCCTGAACGCCCCCTTGCCTGGAGTTGCACCATGCCTGGCCTGTCTACTTCCGCCCCCCGTGGCTGGACGCAGTGGTGCAAACCGCTGGCGTTCCTGCTGGTGGCCGCCATCGGCCTGTACTACGTGAAATGGTCGCCCTACTACGCCAAGTCGTTTGTTGCCGCCGACAGCCACAGCATCGGCGCCTCGATCCTGGACGATCACCAGTACGCACCGCTGACGGCAGCGCTGGCGTATGCCCAGGTGTACTTCCTGGCCATCTGGAAGGCGGCGCTGCTGGCGGTGATCCTCGGCTCGCTGGTTCAGGTGCTGATACCGCGCGACTGGCTGCTGCGCCTGTTCGGCAAGGCCGGGCTGGGCTCGACCCTGCGTGGCGGCATGTTCGCCCTGCCGGGCATGATGTGCAGTTGCTGCGCGGCACCGGTGGCTGCCGGGCTGCGTCGGCAGAATGTGTCGGTAGGCGCGGCGCTGGCGTTCTGGATCGCCAACCCGGTGCTCAACCCGGCCACGCTGGTGTTCATGGGCTTCGTGCTGGGCTGGGAGTTCAGTGCCCTACGCCTGGTGGCGGGTGTGGTGCTGGTGGTGGGGGTGTCGCTGTTCGCCCAGCGCATCTCGCGCCCGGACGTACTGCCCGAACCCGCAGTGGACGCGGCCAATGTGGCCAGTACCCCGGTGCCCGGCAGCCTGCTGGCACGCTGGATGAAAACCCTGTGGCAGCTGTTCTGGACCACCATCCCGATCTATGTGCTGGCCGTGCTGGTACTGGGCGCGGCGCGGGTATGGCTGTTTCCGCATGTCGAGGGCGGCATGGGTTCAGGGCTGGTGTGGCTGGTACCGCTGGCGGTGGTCGGCACGCTGTTCGTGATCCCGACGGCGGCGGAAATCCCGATCGTGCAGACGCTGATGGCCTTGGGGCTGGGCACCGCGCCGGCGGTGGCATTGCTGATGACCTTGCCCAGCGTGAGCCTGCCGTCACTGCTGATGCTGCGCACCTCCTTCGATACGCGGGTGCTGGTGTGGGTTGCGCTGCTGACGATGCTGGTGGGGGTGCTCAGCGGGCTGGTTGCGCTGCTGGTGCTATAGGGCCGGCGTGCACCGCCCCCACAGCACCGGCACAGGTGCCTACAGCCGCCTTTCGCGCAGGTAGGCCAGCACCGCGGCCCGATCGCCGGCGAACTCGATGCGCGCCGCCTTGGCATCGCGCTGGTAGGCGTACATCGGGTCGTAGTACTCGCTCAGCAGGCCCTCGATCCACGCACGGTGCAGCTCCACCGCACCGCTCGCACGCTGCACCTGCAACGCCGCGTCCATCGCCGCCGCCAGGCGCTGGTAACGCTCGCCACCCAGGCGCCGGACAATGCCCGACAGGCTCTCGCGCAGCCGCCCGGCAAAGTGTTCGAAGCCCTGCTCCGGCCCGTGGGCCAGCACGAACTCGGCGCACAGGTCGATCACATAGTCCTGCAGGATTCGTTGCACGCGGCATTCCAGGCTGTCTTCGAGCCACACCAGCGGCGCCTGCTGCATGCGCCGGTACAGGCCCAGCGGCACCGCGCGGCTGCCGATCATGCGCCCCTCGTCCTCGAGCACGAACTGCTCGATGCCGGCGTTGCGCTTTTTCAGCAGGTCCACCGCCAGGGTGTTTTCAAAACCGATCTGCGCCGGCTGCGCAGTGGCATGCCGGCCGAAGCTGGAGCCACGGTGGTTGGCGTGCCGCTCCAGGTCCAGCGCATTGTCCAGTTGCGCCAGCGCCTCGGTCTTGCCGGTGCCGGTCATGCCGCCCAGCAGCACGAAATCGCACTGCGCCACGGCCTGGTCGCCAACCTCCAGCAGAAACGTGCGCAAGGCCTTGTAGCCCCCGCCTACGCGCCGGTAGCGGATACCGGCCTCATCGCGCAGCCACTGCTGGGTGATCTGCGAACGCAGGCCACCGCGAAAGCAGTACAGCAGGCCATCGGGGTTGGCTCGGGCGAACTGCGCCCAGGCCTGGATACGGGCCTGGCGCAGCGCCCCGGACACCAGCTGGTGCCCGAGCACCATTGCCGCCTGCTGGCCATGCTGCTTGTAGCAGGTGCCCACCTGCTGGCGCTCGTCGTCGTTCATCAACGGCAGATTGCTGGCGTGGGTGAACGCGCCCTTGTCGAACTCGACCGGTGCGCGCACATCCATCAGGGGCACATCGTCGAGAAAGATCGAACGGTAGTCGGTGCAGTCGTCGTGCATCAACACACCTCGACCGCATGGGTGCCGCGCGCCACCAGCGTGCCGATCGGCGTCAGCGCCAGGCCCTGTGCCTGCGTCAGCTCGAGAAACGCCGCCTGCCCTTCGGGCGCCACCGCCACCAGCAGCCCGCCACTGGTCTGCGGGTCGCACAACAGCAGCTTGTGCGCCTCGCTCAACGGGCCGATGCGCTCGCCATAGCTGTCGAAGTTGCGCAGCGTGCCACCGGGTACGCAACCCTGCTCGATGTAGTGCTCGACACTGGCCAGGCGCGGGACCTGCGCCGCTTCCAGGCGCGCGGTCACGCCGCTGCCATCGGCCATTTCCACCAGGTGCCCGAGCAGGCCGAAGCCGGTGACGTCGGTCATGGCCTTGACCCCCTCCAGGCGCGCGATCTGGCTGCCGATACGGTTGAGGGTGCACATCTGGTCACGCGCCAGGCCCACGTCTTCGGCACGCAGCAGGCCCTTCTTCTCCGCCGTGGTGAGCACGCCGATGCCCAGCGGCTTGGTCAGGTACAGCTGGCAGCCGACGGTGGCGGTGTCGTTGCGCTTGATGTGGCGCTTGTCGACGATGCCGGTGACCGCCAGGCCGAAGATCGGCTCGGGGGCGTCGATCGAATGCCCGCCGGCCAGGGGAATGCCGGCCGCATCGCACACCGCGCGCCCGCCGCGGATCACCTCGCGGGCGATCTCCGGGGCCAGCACGTTGACCGGCCAGCCCAGGATGGCGATGGCCATCAGCGGGTCGCCGCCCATGGCGTAGATGTCGCTGATGGCGTTGGTGGCCGCAATGCGGCCGAAATCGAAGGGGTCGTCGACGATGGGCATGAAAAAGTCGGTGGTCGAGACCACGCCGCGCTCGTCATCGATGGCATACACCGCCGCGTCGTCGCGCGAGGCGTTGCCCACCCACAGGCGCGGGTCGAGGTTCTGCGCGCCGCTGCCGGCGAGGATCACCTCGAGCACCTTGGGTGAAATCTTGCAGCCACAGCCGGCGCCGTGGCTGTACTGGGTAAGGCGTACTGGTTCGTTCATCGGTTGTCCCCCGGGTTCAAGCCCCTGAGTCTAAGGCAGGGGACCCGGGGGCGCTACGTGATGGTGGCTACTGCTAGACCTTGAACTGGGTCACCAGCAGGTTGAGGTCGACCGCAAGGCCTGCCAGCGCCTGGCTGGCGGCATTGCTCTGGCGTGCACCGGCCGCGGTCTGGATCGACAGGTCACGGATGTTGACCAGGTTGCGGTCCACCTCGCGGGCCACCTGGGCCTGCTCCTCACTGGCGCTGGCGATCACCAGGTTGCGCTCGTTGATGCCGGTGATGGCCTGGGTGATCTCGTCCAGGGCGTGACCGCACAGCTGCGCCACTTCCAGGGTGGCGTGGGCGCGCTGGTTGCTGTTGCGCATTGCCGTGACCGCCGTGCCGGTGCCCTGCTCGATGGTCCCGATCATGGTCTCGATCTCCTGGGTGGACTGCTGGGTGCGGTGCGCCAGCGCCCGAACCTCGTCGGCCACCACGGCGAAGCCGCGCCCGGCATCCCCGGCCCGGGCCGCCTCGATGGCGGCGTTGAGGGCCAGCAGGTTGGTCTGTTCGGCAATCGCGCGGATCACTTCCAGCACCTGGCCGATGTTGCGTACATCGCCCGCCAGGTGCTCGACCTGCTCGCAGGTGTGGGTCACGTCGTCGGTGAGCTGGCCGATGGAGTCAACGGTGCGCTGCACCTGCTCGCGGCCGTGGTGGGCGGTCTCGTCGGTCTGGCGCGAAGCCTCGGAGGTGCTCACGGCGTTGCGGGCCACCTCCTCCACGGCCGCCGTCATCTCGTTCACCGCCGTGGCCGCCTGCTCCACTTCGTCGTTCTGCTGCTGCAGCGCGCGATTGGAGTCGTCGGTGGCAGCCTGCAGCTCTTCGGCGGCCGAGGCCAGCTGGCTGGAGGAACTGGCAATTTTCTGCAGCGTGCCGCGCAGGCTGCCCTGCATGTCGCGCAGCGCCAGCAGCAGACGCGCCGGCTCATCCTTGCCGCTGATGCTGATCTCGTCGCACAGGTCGCCACCGGCGATGGTCTGGGCAATGCCCACGGCTTCGCCCAGCGGGCGCACGATGCTGCGCGTGAGCAGCACTGCCAGCGCCACGGTCAAAGCCAGCACCACGGCCAGAATCGCCAGCACCAGGCTGATGGCGCCATGGAATACCTCGGTGCTGCGTCGGGCCGCCTGCTCCCCGCCCTTGTCGTTGAGCGCAATGATTTCGAGCAGGTCGGTGAGCATGCCGTCGGCATTGGTCAGGTACGGGCCGGCGTCCACCAGCGCGATGGCGTCGTCCTTGCGCCCCTGCTGCAGTAATTGGACGACCTTGTGCTGATCGGCAAGGTAGCGCTTCTTGGCCTGCTGGTAGCGGGCGAACGCGGCCTGTTCCTGCGCCAGGGTGATCAGCCCGGCATAGGTCGCCTCCTGGGTGTCCAGCTGCGCTTCGAGCTGGTGCAGACGCGTGATCAGGTCCTGCAGGTCGTCGCCGTCGCGCAGTACCAGCAGGCGCAGGGTCAGGGTGCGGATCTGGGTGCTGGTCAGCGCTACGCCGTTGGCCGCGACAATCGAGGGCAGCCAGTTCTGGTCGACCTGGTTGGACTGTTCGTTCATTCGACGCATTTCCAGCAGCGACAGGCCGCCAAGGGCCATCGCCAGCAGGGCAATCAGCGCGAAGCTGAGGCCGGCACGCAGGGAAATGTTGAGGGAGCGCAGAAGCATGGGGTGTTCCTTGTGGCTGCAAAAGTACAACCCGCGCCGGGACAGGCGGCGCGGTCAGGTTCTGCAGGCAAGGCGGTGAAGCGGGAGGGCAGTGTTCTTTATGAGTGCTTGCTCCACTGCCGGCGGGATCACTCGGCGGCAGTGAAGCCATGATATCACATTGACATTAATTGTAACGTTGTCGGTGGTCAGGACTTGAAGCGGCCCACCAGTGCGTTCAATTCGGCCGACAGCGTGGACAGCCGTCCGGAGTCCTCCTGCGCCGAGCTGGCCAGGCTTTCGACCAGGCGCGCTTCGTCGTAGATCTGCTGGATATGCCGGTTGATCTCCTCGGCCACGCTGTGCTGCTCCTCGGCGGCGGCCGAGATCTGCAGGTTCTGGTCGCGGATCTCGTTGACCGACAGCTGGATGCCCTCGAAGCTGTCGCGCGCGCTTTCGATGGAGGTGACACTGGCCCGGGACAGGTCCTGGCAGCTTTGCATCTTCTGCGATACCTCCTGGGTCTTGCTGGCGAGGGTACCGAGCAACTGGTCGATTTCGCCGGTGGAGTCGGCGGTGCGCTTGGCCAGCGCGCGCACCTCGTCCGCCACCACGGCAAAGCCGCGGCCCTGGTCGCCGGCGCGAGCGGCCTCGATGGCGGCATTGAGCGCCAGCAGGTTGGTCTGCTCGGCGATGGCGCGAATGGTGCCCAGGATCTGGTTGATGCTGCGGCTGCCCTCCTCCAGCTCGACCATGGCCTGGGACGACTCGCTCAGGCGGTTGCCCAGGCGGTTGACGTTCTCGGTGGTCAGCTCGATCTGCTGCTTGCCTTCGGCCACCCGGCGATGCCCGCTTTCGGCGGAATCGGCGGCGTTGCTGCACGAGCGGGCCACCTCGTTGGCGGTGGCGACCATTTCGTTGAATGCGGTGGAAACCAGCTCCACCGCTTCACGCTGGCGCCCGGCCGCCTGGTTCATGTTGGTGGCCACCTCGCTGTTGACCTGCGAGGCGTCGTGCAGGTTGGTGGAGGCTGCGCCGATGCGCTGGATCAATTGGCGGATGGCCGCCAGAAACCGGTTGAACCAGCCGGCCAGCTCGGCGGTTTCGTCCTTGCCCTGCACAACCAGGTCGCGGCGCAGGTCGCCCTCGCCCTCGGCGATCGACTGCAGGCCCGTGCTGACCTGGCCGATGGGCTTGACGATCACCCGGGCGAACGCGGCCCCGATCAGCGCGAAGAAGATCGCCAGCACCACCACGATGATCCCGGCCAGGTAGGTCATGCGCGTGGCGGCGCCCATCACTTCGCGCTGCTCGATCAGGCCCACGAAGCGCCAGCCCAGGCCTGGGGAGGTCCATACGTTGGCCATGTAGCGAACCCCGTCGATCTCGACGTCGGCAGCCCCCTGTTCGGTGGCCGCGAGCCTGGCGTAGGGCTCGCCCAGGTCCTTGAGCGGCTTGAAGCTGTGCCCGTCGTCGCGCGGGTCGACCAGCACCACACCGTCCTCGATCAGCATCACGTAGCCGCTTTGACCCAGCTTGATGCTCTTGACCAGTTCGGTGAGGTTCTTCAGCGAGACGCTGACCACGAACACGCCGCGGGGCTTGCCGGCGGTGTCGAGCATGGCTCGGGCGGTGCCCACCAGGGCCACGTCGTCCTTGTCGTAGTAGTAGGCCGGGGTGCGCACGGTCTTGCCGGGGCTGGCCATCGCGGCCTTGTACCAGGGGCGCTGGCGCGGGTCGTAGTTGGCCAGTTGCGGGTCATCCGGCCACTTGGCGTAGGTGCCGTCTTCCAGGCCGATGGACAGGATGGCCGCCGCCGGGTGGGTGGCGCCGAAGCGTGCAAAGGCGTCGATCACCCCCTGGGCCGGCGCTGGCAGGGGCTGGCTGGCGGCGTCGGCAGCGCGGTAGTCCTTGAGCGTCTGCACAGCGCTGTATACAGGATCGGCCGACATCTGATCGACGTTCTGCTGCATCCCGTCGAAGAACTGGCGCATGTTGCCGTCGATCTGGCGTATTTCCCGGGTGCTGCCATCGATGAACTGTTCAACCGCCTGGGTGCGGATGTTCATCACGCTGACCACCGCGACCACCGTCACCGGGATGAAAGCCACCAGTACAAACGCAAGGACCAGCTTGTTTTTTATATTCATCGCGCGCTTCACCCTCCCCGGGCATGAGGCGCCAGTCACCCGTGCAGCGTGAGTTCTGGCAATTTGCTATCACCGCTGTTTCGGCTGGGGAGGTAAAAATCTTTAATACAGTTTCGTGTACAAAAAAAAGCAGGATTGTTTCTAGTTGGTCGGCCGCATGGGGCGCGGCGCCGGCATGCCAGGCGTGGCGCCCTGCAGCACCAGGCGGGTGATGGTGGCGGCCGCCAGCGCGTAGTCGTCGCCCTGGGGCGCATGCACGCCCGTGAGCTGGGCCATGCGCCAGCCGAAATTGGTGTAGGTGCGGGTGGCCGACCAGATGAACAGCATCAGGTGTTGCGGGTCGACCGGGGCGATCAGGCCGCGTTTGATCCAGCTGTTCAGGCAGTGCACGTTGAGCTGCGCCTCGGCGCGCAGCAGGTCGCGGCACACCCCGGGCAGTTGCTTGGCCCCGTGCAGCAGCTCGCTGCTGAACACGTTGGAGGTGTACGGGTGGTCACGCACGATGCGGATGCGCGCCTGGATGTAGGCCGGCAGCGCCACCTGCGGGTCATCGCTGGCGCGCAGCACGGCGGAGGCCGCGAGCAAGGGTTCCAGAAAGGCCATCAGCACCCGGGTGTAGAGGTTTTCCTTGGTCTGGAAGTAGTAGTACAGGTTGGCCTTGGGCACGCCGGCGCGGGCCGCGATGTCGCGGGTCTGGGCGGCGTTGTAGCCCTTGCTGGCGAATTCCTCGCTGGCGGCCTCGAGAATCAGCTGCTGGTTGCGTTGACGAATGCTGGACATGGCGATGGCACTTCGGGGAAAGACCCTCGCAATATACAAAAATACATAGCGATGAGGCTATGCATGCCAGGTTGCGGGCGCGCCTTCGCCGGCAAGGCCGGCGGCTGGAGTGGGTGGGGCGCCTCAGGCCTCGGCCAGCAGGTAGGTGCGCAGGTCCCTGGAGACCTCTTCGGCCAGCAGCCCGACGATCACCTCGACACCGGCCTGGCGCAACAGGCGAACCCCGGCCCCGGCATTGCGCGGGTCCGGGTCGAGCATGCCGACGAACACCCGCTCCACCCCCTTGTCGATCAACGCCAGGGCACACGACGGGGTGCGCCCCTGGAACGAACAAGGCTCCAGGGTCACATACGCTGTCACACCCCGGCCCCCTTCCGGCAATTTCGCCAACGCCATGGCCTCGGCATGGGGCTGCCCCGGCGGTTGGGTGTGGCCCTGGCTGATCACCTGGTGATCGCGGACCATCACGCAGCCCACCGGCGGGTTGGGCCGGCACGCCGGCAAGGCACGGCGCCCCTCGATCAGGGCCAGTTGCATGAAATCGCTGTTGGAAGGGAGTATCGGCATAAGGTCCTTGCCCAGTGGGTTCCAGAATGAGCGAAGGCGACAGGGTACTCCTGCTGCACGGCGAGGGCACGATTTCTCCCGCATCGTGCGCTCACGCCGGTTGCCCGTTGTCGCTGCCGGCGGGCTTCGCTATAGTCACGCCCTGGCGTTCTCCGCGCCTGCCGTCCGCGCAAAGGGCCACGCCCCGGTACAGAACAGCCTCATTCGTCGATACGACTCCCGGCCTGCAAGCGGACAAGGCCCGACCCAGGAGATCGTATGCTCACCGCCCTGCCCCCGCACATCTGCCATGACGGCAGAATCAACCTCGAACACCAGCGCAAACGCGCCAAGACCCTGCTCAGGCACCTGCTGGCCGGCACTGCGCCGGCGCACTTCAAGCCCCTGCCCCACACCCGCGCCCCACGCCTGGCCGATGCGCAGTGGCTGATCGCGCAGGAGCTGGGCTTTGCCAGCTGGCCAAGGCTCAAGGCGCATGTCGACGCCATCGACTTTGCCGCACGCAACCCCGGCTTCGAAGCCGACGACGAAGCCCGCAGCGTGCATTGGCGGTGTGGCAACGACATCGCCCATACCCTGCGCCTGGCCGGTTTCAAGGGGGCCTTCCATACCTTCATCGACCCGCTGTGCATGGGCCCGGTACCGGCACTGCCGGCGCAACCGTTGCTCGCCCTGCGCAACGACTACATCAGCCGCGTGTTCGGCATGCCAGAAGCCGACGTGGCGCGGCGCAGTGCCGAGGAGTACGCCGCCCTGGCGCAGCTCGACGGGTGCCCGCACGCCGTGCTGTGGTGCGAGGCGGATGCCTATGACCAGTTGTTCCTGATCCGCGTGCTGGCGGGCATCGAGCAGTTGCCCGAGTGCCTGGAACTGATCGAGATCAGCCAGGTGCCGGGGGTGCAGCGTTTCATCGGCATCGGCCAGCTCGCGCCGGACCTGCTGGCCTGGCTGTGGCCCCAGCGTCGGCGCCTGAACGAGGCAGCGCTGGCGCTGGCCCGGCGTGCCTGGGCGGCGTACTGCGCGCCCTCGCCACTGGCCTGGGCGCAGCTGGCCCATGCGCCAAGCCCGGCACTGCCCTTGCTGGCGCCGGCATTGCTGCGCCAGTTGCAGGAACTGCCGGGGCTGGCCGACGGCCTGTCGCTGACCGAGCGCCTGGCCCTGGGCATCGTCGCCGAAGCCGGCAGCCTGGCGTTCGGCCGGGTGTTCGCAGAGCTCATGGGCAGGCGTGAGCCACTGCCGTACCTGGGCGACCAGATGTTCCATGCGCTGATGCGCCCGCTGATCGATGCGCCCACGCCGTTGCTGTTCGAAGCGGACGTTCACCTGCCCTGGCCGCAACGCAGCCTGACCCTCACGGCCCTGGGCCAGCGGGTACTGGCAGGTGACGCCTACTGGCTGGACCAGGCGGCCCCCGAACGCTGGGTAGGCGGTGTACGCCTGCAGGCCGGGCTGGCGCACTGGGCACTGGATGCCCATGGCCAGCCGGTGTGGCGCCATCAACCGTCCTGATGCCTGCCGAACGACCGCCGACCTAGCCAAAGGTCGGCACCCCAAAACGTAACAATATGTACAAAGCACGCGGTTGATTGTTTATGCTGGCCTGCTCATGCCATGGCGCATAGCCACATCGACCTGTTAATCGACCATGAAAATCTTTCTCGTTCTACTGTTTGTCTTCTCCATCGCCTACGTGCACCTGCGCGGGCGCGTGCGGCACAAGTTCACCCGCCAGCTGGGCGATCACTCCAGCTTCCTGGCCCCGATCAACGTGTTCCTCTACCTGTTCTCCCGGCTGCCGGCCAAGCCTTACCTGCCGGTGGAGGCCTTCCCCGAGCTCAAGCCGCTGCAGGACAACTGGCAGGAAATTCGTGCCGAAGCCCAGCAACTGCTGCACGTGGGCGAAATCAAGAGTTCGCAGAGCCATGACGACGTCGGCTTCAACTCGTTCTTCAAGAGCGGCTGGAAGCGCTTCTACCTGAAGTGGTACGGCGAAAGCCACCCGTCGGCCATGAAGCTGTGCCCACGCACCACCGAACTGCTGCAGGGCATCGGCACGGTCAAGGCGGCGATGTTCGCCACCCTGCCGCCTGGCTCCAAACTTGTGCGCCATCGTGACCCGTATGCCGGCTCCTACCGCTACCACCTGGGGCTGGACACGCCCAACGACGAGGCCTGCTATATCTGCGTCGACGGCGAGAACTACCACTGGCGCGACGGCGAGGCGGTGATGTTCGACGAAACCTACATCCACTACGCGGCCAACCACACCGAGCACAACCGCATCATCCTGTTCTGTGATGTGGAGCGACCGCTGAAGTACCGCTGGGCGACGGCGTTCAACCGCTGGTTCAGCCGCAAGGTGATGGCCGCCGCTGCGGCGCCGAACGATGCGGGCGACAAGACCGGCGGGATCAACCGGCTGTTCACGCGCATCTACAAGATCCGCGAGCGCGGCAAGGCGCTGAAGAAGCGCAACCGGCTGCGCTACTACCTGGAGAAGTGGGCAGTGGTGGCGCTGTTGCTGCTGGTGTTCATCTATATCTGAGGTGGCCCTTTCGCCGGTAAGGCCGGCTCCTGCAGGCGGCGCGTGAGCCTGTGGGGGCCGGCCTTGCGGCAAAACGGCCCCTACCAAAGTACGCCCCCACCCCGACCATCGACCAACGGCGCCCCAGTGGCGAAAAAACTAGCTTCACTGTTCATTTTGTCGCAACACAAAAAGGTGAAGACGATGAGCATGATGGACTGGGATGGCTACCGCAAACAGCTGATGGCCGGTATCGGCGACCTCAAGCAACTCTCGCCCGGCACGGTCGACGGCTACATGACCGCCAGCGGCGCCGGGGCCAAGACCAACCACCTGGACGCAAAGACCCGCGAGCTGATCTCCCTGGCCGTGGCGGTGACCACCCGCTGCGACGGCTGCATTGCCGTGCACTCGGCGCAGGCGGTCAAGCAAGGCGCCACCCGTGAGGAAATCGCCGAGGCCCTGGGCGTGGCCGTGGCGATGAACGCCGGCGCCGCCCTGGTGTACTCGGCGCGCGCACTGGATGCGGTGGGCAAGGCCGGGGAGTAACCCGGCCCGGGGCCTGCGCTCAGGGCTGCGCAGGCCGCTCCATCAGCACCACCTCGATCGGGTCGCCGCCCACCCCGTGGGAGAAGAAGTCGCGCCCCTTGGCGACAAACCCGTGACGCTGATAGAAGCCCTCGGCATTGAGCGTGGACTCGACCTTGATCACCTCCACACCCGGCGCCCGGGCCTTGGCCAGGCCCGCCTCCAGCAGGCGGCTGCCCAGTTGCTGGCCGGCCGCCTGCTGCAGCACGAACAGGCGCGTGACTTCGCCAGGTTCAGCGTCGACAAAACCGACCACCGTCTCACCCTGACATGCCACCACCATCGAGCCCTTGGCAATGGAACGCTCGTAATCCTCATGGGTTCGCTGGCCCATCCAGCCGCGCAACTGCTCGTGCGAATAGCGCCCACCCGCCAATTGCGTGATCGACTGGTGCGTCACCGCAAATACCGCTGCCCCATCGCCGGCCCGGGCCGCGCGCAAGGTGATCGACTCCATGGGTTCCCTTCCCCTGTGAATGCATGAGCCGCCACTCTAGCCGGCCAGCACGGTGGCCTCAACCACCCGGGTTGGTGAACTGGATGTACAGGCAGAAGCTGCCCAGCAGCAGCCAGAAGCCGATGAACAGCCAGGGCGTGCGCATGGAGAACAGCAGCGACTTGCAAAAGCCCTTGTGGCTCGATTCCAGCTCGTTGAACAGCGGCGATTCGTCGTAGGCCAGGCCCATGGCCGGCTTGCTGTGCAGCAGGTTGCTCTGCTTGAAGTGCCAGTGATCGATGATCAGGTAGGCCGCGCGTATGCCCGGCCAGGCGTTGAGCGAGCTGACGATGCCAAGCAGCGCCATCAGGCACGGCACCACCAGGGTGAACAGCTTGCCCCATTCGGGGTTGAGGTTGGCCATCGACGAGGCAAAGGCGATCACCAGGAACGACTGCGCCGTGAGGTAGGCGTTGGTCCGGTTGGACAGCAGGCTGGTTTCGTACTGGATCTCGCGCCGGTAGAAGTCCAGGCGCTCCTTGGGCGAGCCGAACAGCAACGGGTCGTCTTCGTCGCTCGATTGCACGGGCAAGGGCTGGGTGATGATTTTCGACATGTCTGGGTATCCGCAACCAGTGGTCGAATTTGGAGCCCACCCCGGCGCCAGCGTTCAGTTGATTGCGCCGGTCGGGGCGCAATCCCTTAGAATGGCGCCCCACCCGCCCCCTTCGCCCGCCAAGGATTCCCATGCTGCAGATCCGCCCGATGACCGCCGCCGATTTCGACCGCTTCTGGCCCACCTTCCAGGCCGTGATCGCAGCGCGGGAGACCTACGCCTACGACCCGAACCTGAGCCTGGAGCAGGCCCGGCACCTGTGGCTGGAGGTGCCGCTGCACACGCTGGTGGTCGAGGACGAGGGCCAGTTGCTGGGCGCGTACTACCTCAAGGCCAATGCCGCAGGCCCCGGCAGCCATGTGAGCAACTGCGGCTACATGGTCGCCGAGGCCGCCCGCGGGCGCGGCGTGGCGCGGCTGATGTGCGAGCACTCCCAGCGCCTGGCACGCAACGAGGGCTTCCTGGCCATGCAGTTCAACTCGGTGGTGGCCAGCAACGAGGTGGCCGTGGCGCTGTGGCACGCGCTGGGCTTCGAGACCGTCGGGCGCCTGCCCAGGGCCTACCAGCATGCCCGCCTGGGCCTGGTCGACTGCCTGGTGATGTACAAGTGGCTGGGTGAAATGACTGCGCCCGAACAGCCAAGGCTGATCGGGCGCAAGAACATCGAGGCGGTGGTGTCGCGCAAGCGCGGGCGCTAGCCCTTAGAACGCAAGGCCGACCTTGATGCCGAACTCGTCACGCTTGAGCTTGATGTTGTCGGCCACTTCCGAGTCTTCGTCCAGCTTGTACTCGGTGCGGGTGTAGTACAGGCCGGCCATCACCGGCATCGAGCCCTTCTGGTTCATCAGCAGGCTGACTTCGGCATAGGGGTTGGTACGGTCCTTGAGGTCGACGGTGTCGTTGCCCACGTCTTCGACATGCAGCTTGGCCTTGCTGTCCAGCGAACGGCGTGCACCGGCTTCCAGGCGCAGGGTCATGTCGTCGAACTGGTGGTTGTAGCCCAGCGCGGCCTTGGCGAAGGGGGTGCGACCGGTCAGCTTCATGTCGTAGCCGTTGGATTCCAGCTCGTAGCGCGACCAGTTGTAGCCGCCGCCCACGATCAGGTCGACCGAGTTGCGCGCATCGATCGCGGCGCGCCAGCCCAGGTCCACGTCGGCCTGGCCTTCCTTGAGCTTGGTGTCGTTGTGGTCGCCGTACTTGAGATCGACACCGGCCTGGTAGATGAAGCCGGATTCAGCGGTGAGCTTGTTGCCGAAGTTGAAGAACAGGCCGCCTTCACCCATGCGGTCGGTATCGGACTCGCTGCCGCCTTCGAGCTTGAACTTGTTGTAGGCGCCGAGAACACCAAAGGTTGCAATCGGGTCGGTGGGGGCTGCGGCCAGCGCACTCAGGGGGGCGGCCAGTACCGCCAGGGCCGAGGTCTTGAGCAGCAGGTTGCCGAATCGCTTGGACATCACTTTCAGTCTCCATTTATGTGAAAGGCACTCGGGGTCGAATGCGACCTTTCGAACCCCGGGCGTTTCAAAAAGTTCAGACGAAGGCTCTGGGGTGCGGGTTGTGTCACAGAAACCGTGTCGGGCGTTCACAAAACCCTGTGGGAGCTGGCATTGCCAGCGAAGGCAACGCCGCAGATATACAGCCGATTGAATGTTTGCAGCAGCGCGCAGTCCGATTCTTCAAGCCCCAGCCATCAGGAGTACCGCATGACTGCACGCAAACTGTTCACCACCCTTGCCCTGCTCGGCAGTGTCGCGCTGGTCCAGCTCCCGGCCCAGGCCGCCGAGCCCAGCGTGGTCGCGCCCGAGTCCCCGACCCGCGAGCTGAAGGTGCACGACAAGGCCCCCGACCTCTACAAGCGCGACGACATGGCCCTGCGCGGCTGGAAGGAAAAGGGCCTGAGCCAGCCCGACGAAGACAGCCAGTGGGTCAAGATCCAGGACAACTACGTGCTGATCGAAATCACCAACGGCACCATCAAGAAGATCGTGCCCGCCAAGGGCTAGCCCAGCACCGGCAGGCTGTAGCGCTCGGCGAAGTACTGGCGCAGGAACTCGACCGCCACGCGTACTTTCGCCGAGCTGGCTAGGGGCGAGGTGTACACCGCCCAGATGTCCGCCGCCTGGTGGTAGTCCTCCAGCACCGGCACCAGCCGGCCATCGGCCAGGCTGTCGTGCACATCCCAGTACGAACGCAGCAGTATCCCCCGCCCGTCCAGGCACCATTGGTGCGCCACCTCGCCGTGGTTGGTCGACAGCCCGCCGGTCACCCGCACGCTCTGCTCGCCCTGCGGCCCCTGTAGTTGCCAGACGCCGAACGGGTGGTCACGCTCCTTGATCACCAGGCAGTCATGGCTGCTCAACTCGGCCAGCTGGCGCGGCGTGCCGCGCCGTTGCAGGTAGCCCGGTGCGGCGCACAGCACGCGCCGGTTGTGGGCCAGCGGCTTGGCGATCAGGTGCGGGGCAATCACGTTGCCCACGCGGATATCCAGGTCTACCCCCTCCTCGATCAGGTCCACCAGGCGGTCGTGCACGTCCAGACGGATATCCAGCTGCGGGTAGCGCTCGGCCAGCTCCGACAGCGCCGGCGCCACGAAGCGCCGGCCCAGGCCCAGACTGCTTGCGATACGCAACTGGCCCACCGGCACGCGGTGCTGGGTGCTGATGTCGTCGCCCATGCGCTGCACCGTCTCGAAGATCTGCAAGGCCCACTGGTAGACCCGCTCGCCCTCCTCGCTCAGCGACACCCGCCGCGTGGTGCGGTGCAGCAGGCGCACACCCATCTGCTGCTCGAGCAGGCGCACACGCTTGCTGATGAACGCGGCCGACATGCCCAGTTGCTCGGCCACTGCGGCAAAGCTGGCGCGCTTGGCCACCTGGACAAAAATGTTGAGGTCTTCGAGGTTGGGCAGACTATTCACGATATGTGCACAAAGAATTCATGTGGGGCGAGATTATCTCTGATCCAATGGCTTATAGCATGCGCTCACCTGTTCCCAAACAACAACGAGTGAGCCGCCATGACCAAGACCTTCAAGATTGCCGCCATTCCCGGCGACGGTATCGGAAACGAAGTGCTGCCCGAGGGCATCCGCGTGGTCGAAGCCGCCGCGCGCAAGCACGGCCTGGACATCCAGTTCGAATTCTTCGAGTGGGCCAGCTGCGACTATTACCTGGCCCACGGCAAGATGATGCCCGATGACTGGTTCGAGCAGCTCAAGGGCTTCGATGCGCTGTACTTCGGTGCGGTAGGCTGGCCCGACAAGGTGCCGGACCACATCTCGCTGTGGGGCTCGCTGCTCAAGTTCCGCCGCGACTTCGACCAGTACGTGAACATCCGTCCGGTGCGCCTGTTCCCCGGCGTACCCTGCCCGCTGGCCGGTCGCGAGCCGGGCGACATCGACTTCGTGGTGATCCGCGAGAACACCGAGGGCGAATACTCCTCGCTGGGCGGTCGCATGTTCGAAGGCACCGAAAACGAGTTCGTGCTGCAGGAGTCGGTGTTCACCCGCCGCGGCGTCGACCGCATTCTCAAGTATGCCTTCGACGTGGCGCAGACCCGCGAGCGCAAGCACGTGACCTCGGCCACCAAGTCCAACGGCATGGCCGTGAGCATGCCGTACTGGGACGAGCGCACCGCCGCGATGGCTGCCAACTACCCCGAGATCAGCTGGGACAAGCAGCACATCGACATCCTCTGCGCACGCTTCGTGCTGCAGCCGGACCGCTTCGACGTGGTGGTGGCTTCCAACCTGTTCGGCGACATCCTCTCCGACCTGGGCCCGGCCTGCGCCGGCACCATCGGCATCGCACCGTCGGCCAACCTCAACCCCGAGCGCAGGTTCCCGTCGCTGTTCGAACCGGTCCACGGCTCGGCGCCGGATATCTTCGGCCAGAACATCGCCAACCCGATCGCGATGATCTGGTCCGGGGCGCTGATGCTGGAGTTCCTCGGCAATGACGGCGCCGACCCGCGCTACCGCGCCGCCCACGACGACATCCTTGGCGCCATCGAGCGCGTGATCGCCGCCGGCGACACCACCCGCGACATGGGCGGGCAGAAGTCCACCCAACAGGTCGGCCAGGCCATCACTGCGCTGATCGAAGGGTGAACCAACGGGCCGGTTGTCTGAATTGCCAGACAATCCGGCCCGTCACCTCTTGCGAGCCCACAAGATTCTAGGCAGAATCTGTTAACCAAAAGATAGACGTTAACTTTTAGTTAACAGAAGGAGGACGCTTTACCGCACTACCCCCCGGATTGCCTGCCGGGTACAGATAAGAACGCCAACGTCCAGGAGACGATGATGTCGCACAAGAATAAAAAACAGATAGATGTGTTCCTGATTACCGTGAGCCTGATTGCCGTGCTGCTCACCGTGATCGGCCTCGCCGTGTTTCCCTCCCAGGCCGAACAGGCCGCCAACCAGTTGTTCGAGATTGCCACCCGTACCTTCGGCACCAGTGTCCAGGTGCTGGTATTCGGCAGTTCGCTGGCCGTGCTGTATCTGGCGTTCAGCAAGTACGGCAACATCCGCTTCGGCAGCGGCAAGCCCGAGTACTCCACCCCCACCTGGGTGTTCATGTTCATCTGTGCCGGCATGGGGTCCTCGACCCTGTACTGGGGCGTGATGGAATGGGCCTACTACTACCAGACCCCTGGTCTGAACATTGCCGCGCAATCGAGCCAGGCGCTGGAATACAGCGTCAGCTACTCGTTCTTCCACTGGGGCATCAGCGCCTGGTCGATCTATGCCCTGGCCTCGCTGGCCATGGCCTATCACTTCCACGTGCGCAAGAAGAGCGGCCTGAACCTGGCCTCGATCGTCGAGGCGGTGACCGGCTTCAAGGCCACCGGCCCGATCGGTCGCACCGTGGACCTGATCTTCCTGCTGACCATGATGGGCGCGCTGACCGTGTCGCTGGCGCTCACCGCCTCGACCCTGACCCGCGGCCTGCATGACCTGGCCGGCACCCCCGACACCTTCACCGTGCAACTGATGGTGATCGGTGCAGTGGCCATCCTGTTCTCGCTCAGTTCCTACATCGGCATCGATGGCGGCCTGCAGCGCCTGAGCAAGATGGTGTGCATCGGCGCGCTGGTGTTCGCCGGCGTGGTGCTGCTGGTGGGCCCGACCCAGTTCACCATCAACAACACCGCCAACTCCATCGGCCTGATGGTGCAGAACTATGTGCGCATGAGCCTGTTCACCGACCCGGCCGGCGACGGCGCGTTCACCCGCAACTGGACGGTGTTCTACTGGCTGTGGTGGGTGTCCTATGCCCCGGGCGTGGCCATGTTCGTGACCCGTGTGTCCCGTGGGCGCCAGCTCAAGGAAGTGGTGTTCGCCCTGCTCGCCGGTGGCAGCGTGGGCTGCTGGTTCTTCTTTGGCGCGCTGGAAAGCTACAGCATGCACCAGTTCATCAACGGCGCCATCGACGTACCGAAGATCCTCAGCGAGCAAGGCGGCGAATCGGCGGTCAGTGCCCTGCTGACAGCACTGCCGATGGGCAAGGTGTTCCTGGGCGTGTACCTGTTCATCATGGCGGTGTTCTGCGCCTCGCACATGGACGCTGCCGCCTATGCCGTGGCGGCCACCAGTACCCGCAACCTGCGCGAAGGCGACGACCCCACCCCCACCCACCGTCTGTTCTGGTGCGTGGTGCTGACCCTGGTACCGCTGGCCATGCTGTTCGCCAAGGCCTCGCTGTCGACCATGAAGACCGCCGTGGTGCTGACCGCGATCCCGTTCATGGTGATTCTGCTGATCAAGATCTACGGCTTCTTCAAGTGGATGCTGCAGGACTACGGCCACGTGCCGGCCCACCGCATCGAGGAAGAGGCCGCGCGCCTGGCCGGCGAGCAGCCCGAACAGCCTGAACCCGTTGAACAACCCGCAGCGGCCCCGGTAACCGCGACGGCCCGCTGAGTCGCTGACCCCGACCCACCTGCACGGATGCAGGCCTGACGGTCCTTTTTTTTGCCTGTTCTGTTAACCAATAGATACACGTAAACCAATAAGTAAAAGCCAATTGAACAACGGTGCGCCGGCCTGGCTGGACGCCCCCGTGAGGAGATAGCAATGAACGACTTCAAACGCCTGCCCGCCGATTTCTGCGCCAGCGCAGACGAGGCCTTCACCATTCCGGCCAAGTTCTACACCCAGCCTGCGGTGTTCGAGCACGAGAAAGAGAACATCTTCGCGCGCAGCTGGATCTGCGTGGGTCATCGCAGCGAAGTGGCCGAGAACAACGCCTACATCACCCGCGAGATCATCGGCGAGAGCATCATCGTGGTGCGTGGTCGCGACAGCGTGCTGCGCGCCTTCTACAACGTGTGCCCGCACCGTGGCCACCAGCTGCTCAGCGGCAGCGGCAAGGCCAAGAACGTGATCACCTGCCCGTACCACGCCTGGACCTTCAAGCTCGACGGCGAACTGGCCCACGCACGCAACTGCGAGAACGTGGTCAACTTCGACAAGCAGAACTCCACCCTGGTGCAGCTGCGCGTGGAAGAGTACGCAGGCTTCATCTTCATCAACATGGACATGGACGCCGGCAGCGTCGAAGACCAGCTGCCCGGCCTGCAGGCACGCATGCGCCAGGCCTGCGCGGTGATCGACGACCTGCACCTGGCAGCACGTTTCGTCAGCGATACCCCGGCCAACTGGAAGTCCATCGTCGACAACTACCTGGAGTGCTACCACTGCGCCCCGGCGCACCCGGGCTTCTCCGACTCGGTGGACGTCGGCCAGTACAGCCACACCACCTACGGCAACTGGACCCTGCAATATGGCCTGGCCAAGCCGTCGGAGCAGTCGTTCAAGTTCGACGAAAGCGTCAAGGACCCCTCCTTCGCCGGCTTCTGGGCATGGCCGTGCACCATGTTCAACGTGCCGCCAGGCGCGAACTTCATGACCGTGATCTACGAGTTCCCGGTCGACGCCGAAACCACCCTGCAGCACTACGACGTGTACTTCCTGAACAAGGACATCACCGAAGAGCAGCAGAAACTCATCGACTGGTACCGCGAGGTGTTCCGCCCCGAGGACCTGCGCCTGGTCGAAAGCGTGCAGAAGGGCCTCAAGTCCCGCGGCTACCGTGGCCAGGGCCGGATCATGGCCGACCGTGAGCGCAGCGGCATGAGCGAGCACGGCATCGCCCACTTCCACAACCTGATCGCCGTCGCCCACCTCAACGACTGACAACGCCCGCCCCCGGTACGCCGGGGGCGGCATGGAGTGCCTTGCGTGAAACTCAACGATCCCACACTGCTGCGCCAACAGGCGTACATCAACGGCCACTGGTGCGATGCCGACGACGGTCGTCAGGTCGAGGTCTGCGACCCGGCCAACGGCGAGCGCCTGGGCAGCGTGCCGCTGATGGGCGGCGCCGAGACGGTACGCGCCATCGAAGCCGCCGAGGCCGCGCTGCAAGGCTGGCGCGAGCGCACCGCCAAGGACCGCGCGCAGGTGCTGCGCCGCTGGTTCGAACTGCTGCTGCAACACGAAGACGACCTGGCCCGGCTGATGACCTTCGAGCAGGGCAAGCCGCTGCACGAGGCACTGGGCGAGATCCGCTACGCGGCCTCGTTCATCGAATGGTTTGCCGAGGAAGGCAAGCGCGTCTACGGCGATGTCATCCCCAGCCCTTCCAACGACAAGCGCCTGCTGGTGATCAAGCAGGGCATCGGCGTGTGCACCGCCATCACCCCGTGGAACTTCCCGGCGGCGATGATCACGCGCAAGGTGGCCCCGGCCCTGGCCGCCGGCTGCACCATCGTGGTCAAGCCGGCCAACGAAACCCCCTTCTGCGCCCTGGCGCTGGTGGAGCTGGCCGAACGTGCAGGCATCCCGGCCGGGGTGTTCAGCGTGGTCACCGGTGATGCGGTGGCCATTGGCGCCCAGTTCACCGGGCACCCGGCCGTGCGCAAGCTGAGCTTTACCGGCTCCACCCCGATCGGCCGGCTGCTGATGGGCCAGTGTGCCCAGAGCATCAAGAAGGTGTCGCTGGAACTGGGCGGCAACGCGCCGTTCATCGTGTTCGACGATGCCGACATCGACGCCGCCGTCGAAGGCGCGCTGGCAGCCAAGTACCGCAACGCCGGCCAGACCTGCGTATGCGTCAACCGTTTCTACGTGCATGACAGTGTGTATGCGCAGTTCACCGAACGCTTCGTGGAGCGCGTGCGCGCCCTGGGCGTGGGCCACGGCACCAGCGCCGCGAGCCAGGTCGGCCCGCTGATCAGCGACAAGGCCGTGGCCAAGGTGCGCAGCCTGATCGACGACGCCGTGGCCAAGGGCGCCGACCTGCTGCTGGGCGGCGAAGCCCATGCGCTGGGTGGCAACTTCTTCGCACCCACGGTGCTGGCCAACATTGCGCCGGGCACCCAGCTGCTGCAGGACGAGATCTTCGGCCCGGTGGCGGCCATCGTGCGCTTTCGCAGCGACGAAGAGGTGATTGCCCAGGCCAACGACACCCTGTACGGCCTGGCGGCGTACTTCTACAGCCGCGACATCGCCCGGGTGTTCAAGGTGGCCGAGGCACTGGAGTACGGCATGGTCGGTATCAATACCGGGCTGATCTCCAATGAAGTGGCGCCGTTTGGCGGCGTCAAGCAGTCGGGCCTGGGCCGCGAAGGCTCGCGCTACGGCATCGAAGACTATCTGCAAATCAAGTACCTGTGCCTGGCCGTGTGAGCCAGTGGCAGTCGAGGTGAATCATGGCCAACAAATACGAGATGTTCAGTGTGCAGGTAACCGCCGTCGAGCAGGCGACGCCGCTGATCAAGCGCTTCACCCTGGCCCGTGAGGACGGCGCGCCGATGCCGGCATTTACCGGTGGCAGCCACGTGATCGTGCAGATGCAGGGCGCCGACGGGCGCCAGTTCAGCAACGCCTACTCACTGATGAGCGACCCGCGCGACACCCGCAGCTACCAGATCGGCGTGCGCCTTGAAGAGCAGTCCAAAGGTGGCTCGGCGTTCATGCACCAGCAGGTCGAGGTGGGCAGCGTGCTGACCATCTCCAGCCCCAACAACCTGTTCGCGCTGGACCCGAGCGCGGGCCGGCACGTACTGATCGCCGGCGGCATCGGCATCACGCCGTTTCTGGCGCAGTTGCATGAACTGGAGGCCGGCAGCACCGCCTACGAGCTGCACTATGCCTTTCGCAGCCCCGAGCATGGTGCGTTCCAGGCCGAACTGAGCAGCGGGCCGCATGCGGCCAACACGCAGTTCTACATCGACAGCCTGGAGCGCAAGCTGGACCTGGCCACGCTGTTTGCGGGCCTGGATGACGCGGCGCATGTGTATGTGTGCGGGCCCAAGCCGCTGATCGATGCGGTGATCGCCACCGCAGCATCGCTGGGCATTGCCGAGCAGCGCGTGCACTGGGAGCAGTTTGCCGCGGCGCCGGTGACCGGTGCGGCGTTTACCGTGGTGCTGGCGCGCTCGGGGCAGGAGTTGCAGGTGGAGGAAGGCATGACCATCTTGCAGGCCATCGAGAAATCCAAGGCGGCCAAGGTGGAATGCCTGTGCCGCGAGGGTGTGTGCGGCACCTGCGAGACCATGATTCTGGAGGGTGAGGCCGAGCATTTCGACCAGTACCTGAGCGATGAAGAGAAGGCTTCGCAGCAGAGCATGATGCTGTGCGTGTCGCGGGCGCGCACGGCCCGGCTGGTGCTGGACCTTTGAATCGATTCGCCGGCAACGCCGGCTCCTACAGCAGATCGCCCAACCTGTAGGAGCCGGCGTTGCCGGCGAAGTCTTTCAAGCCGGGCGCAGTACCAGCACCGCCAGTGGCGGCAGGTTCACCGCCAGCGACAGCGGCTGCCCATGGCTGGGCAACGCCTCGCTGTTCACCGCCCCGAGGTTGCCGTAGTTGGACCCGGCATACACCTGGGCATCGCTGTTGAGCACCTCCACCCACTGTTCGCCAAACGGCACCCCGATGCGATAACCCTCCCTCGGCACCGGCGTGAAGTTGGCCACCACCAGCAACGGCTCGCCCTCGGCGCTCCAGCGCAGCCACGCATACACGCTGTTGCGCGCATCGTCGCCGATCAGCCACTGGAACCCTTGCGGCACGCAGTCCTGCTGATGCAGCGCCTTCTCGTCGCGGTACAGCCGGTTCAGGTCGGCCACCAGCGACTGCACACCCTTGTGCTCGGGGTACTGCAACAGGTACCAGTCCAGTTCCGCGTCATGGTTCCACTCGCGCCACTGGCCGAATTCGCAGCCCATGAACAGCAGCTTCTTGCCCGGATGGCACCACATGAAGGCCAGGTACGCGCGCAGGTTGGCGAACTTCTGCCAGCGGTCGCCCGGCATCTTGTCGATCAGCGAGTGCTTGCCGTGCACCACCTCGTCATGGGAAATCGGCAGGATGAAATGCTCGGAATACGCGTAGATCAGGCCGAAGCTCATCTCGTTGTGATGATGCGCACGGTGGATCGGGTCGTTCTGGATGTAATGCAGGGTGTCGTGCATCCAGCCCATGTTCCACTTGTAGTTGAAACCCAGGCCGCCCTGCTGGGTCGGCTGACTGACACCCGGCCAGGCGGTGGATTCCTCGGCGATCACCAGCGCCCCAGGCGCCTCCTGGGCCACCACGTCGTTGAGGTGGCGCAGAAAATCGATGGCCTCCAGGTTCTCCCGCCCGCCGTGGCGGTTGGGCACCCATTCGCCGGCCTTGCGCGAGTAGTCGCGGTACAGCATCGAGGCCACCGCATCCACCCGCAGCCCGTCGATGTGAAAATGCTTGAGCCAGTGCAATGCCGAAGCCAGCATGAAGCCGTGCACCTCGTTGCGCCCCAGGTTGTAGATCAGCGTGTCCCAGTCCTGGTGGAAGCCCTCCAGCGGGTTGGCGTACTCATACAGTGCGGTGCCGTCGAACTGCGCCAGCCCATGTTCGTCGGTGGGAAAATGCGCCGGCACCCAGTCGAGGATCACGCCGATGTGGGCCTGGTGGCAGGCGTCGATGAACGCGGCGAAATCCTCGGCCGTGCCATAGCGCGCGGTGGGCGCGAACATCGACAACGGCTGGTAGCCCCACGAGCCGCCAAACGGATGCTCCATGATCGGCATCAGCTCGATATGGGTGAAGCCCAGCTCCTGGATGTAGGGCACCAGCCGCTCGGCCAGTTCGCGCCAGTTGTAGTAGCGAGCCACTTCACCGCTTTCATCCAGCTCGCATTGCCAGGAACCGGCGTGCAGTTCGTAGATCGACAGCGGCGCGTTGGTGGCCTGGTGCGCCGCACGCACGCGCATCCAGCCCTGGTCCTGCCACACATGGCCCAGCGCGGCGGCCACCTTCGAGGCGGTGCTGGGCGGCAGCTCGGTGGCCAGTGCCAGCGGGTCGGCCTTGAGCGGCAGGATGCCGTCGGGCCCGAGCAGTTCGTACTTGTACGTCTCGCCGGCCTGCAGGCGCGGGATGAACAGCTCCCACACACCGCTGGGCACGCGCTTGCGCATCGGGTGGCGGCGCCCGTCCCAGTTGTTGAAGTGACCGACCACCGACACCCGCCGCGCATTCGGCGCCCACACCGCAAAGCGCACCCCGTCGATGCCGTCCACCTGTGCGGGCTGCGCGCCGAACACCTTGGCCAGGTCGCGATGATTGCCCTCGGCGAACAGGTACAGGTCCATCTCGCCCAGCAGCAGCTGGGTAAAGCTGTAGGGGTCTTCGGTGACCTGCTCGCCCCCTGCCCAGTTGATGTGCAGGTCGTACGCCTGCGGTTGCTGCAACCGCCCGCTGAACAGCCCGGGCACACTGCCCTGCTCCAGCTCCAGCAGCACCTGCCCGCTGTCGCGGGCCAGCGCCCGGGCACTCAGGGCATCGGGCAGGTAGGCGCGTATCCACTGCCCGCCCGCGCCATCCGGGTGCGGCCCGAGCACCGCGAACGGGTCGCCGTGCCTGGCATTGACCAGGTCATCGATATCCCTTGTGCCCAGCCCAGCCTGTTCCCGCTTGTGCGCGCTCATTCATTCTCCCCACGTACTGACAAGCCCATGGAGGCCATGCAAGGGCACGGCCAACCAGCTCGGGCGATTCTCGGCTTCATACATAATTTCGTAGGCAGCCTTTTCCAGGCTGAACAGGTCCAGCGCCGCGCGTGCCCCGCCGGGCTGTTCCCAGGCGTGCGGCAGGTCGGCGGTGGCCAGATCGTAGGCCTGAACAAAGGCATGCCGGGCCTGGTGCAGGTAGCGCCGCGCCACGCGCTGACGGGCCTGGCGGGCCGGCGGCGAGACGTCCACCCCCGACGCGCTGCGCAACACCATCGCAGCAGCATAGTCGAACGAACGCAGCACGCCGCTGACGTCCTTGTACGGGCTGTGCTTGCCGCGTCGCTCCTCCAGCGGGCGCGCCGGCTCGCCTTCGAAGTCGATCAGATAGGCATCACCCTGCACCACCAGCACCTGGCCCAGGTGCAGGTCGCCGTGCACCCGTATCAGCACGCCACCGACCGCCTGCATGGCCAGTTCGCTGACCTGTTCGAGCAGGCCCTTGCGCTGCTTGCCCAGGTCGTCGACCAGCGCCTGGCTGTCGGCATCCAGCTCATCGCGGTGCTGCTCCAGCAGGTCGAACGCCTGGTTGAGCTGGGCGCTGACCTGCTTGCCCCAGGCCTTGCCATCGCGCGCGCTACTCACCCGCGGCTTGAACGCCGGGTCCTGGGTGGGTGCGGCCAGCACCTGGTGCATCTGGCCCAGGCGCTGGCCCAGCTGCGCGGCAAAGGCCTGCAGCTCCTGCAAGGCATCGGCATGGGCCTGCGGGGCCTGGGTGCCGGGTTCCATTTCGTCGCGAATCGCGCGTTCCAGGGTGTTCTGGGTCCAGTCCCAGGCGTCGCCCTGGTTGCTCAGGTAGCCCTGGGCGATCATCAGCAGGTGCGGCTGCCCGGTGGCGTCCACCCGGCTCAACCAGCCCAGCAGCGGTGATATGTTCGGGTAGCGGGCGGCAGTGAGGTAGGCGCTCATCTCGAGCTCGGGGTGGATGCCGCCATTGACCCGGCGGATCAGCTTGAGCACCAGGCTGCCCCCTACCACCACCGAGCTGTTGGACTGCTCGGCCGACAGGTAGCGCACCGCCGGCTCGTCGCCCAGCTCCAGGGCGGCCAGTTGTTCGGTGGCCTGGAACTGCAACTCGCCGTCGCTGCAGCTCAGGCGCGTGCCATCGGCAAAGCCGGCCAGCACCGCGCGAATGAAGCTTTCGAGCACGAAACCATCGGTGATCAGGCCCACCTGGCGCCCCCGGCGTACCCGTGACAGGGCCAGTTGCTGGGGCAATGCGCTGGTCAGCTGGTCTTCGCCGATCAGGCCGAACGGCAACTGATAGCGGCTGGTCTGCCCGCCGCTGTCGACCTCGATTTCACTGAGCAGCACGGGGCTGGTGGCCGCACCGAAGCGCACGCCATAGGCGATGCGCACCTTTTCCAGCGCGGCGCCCTTGCCCGCGAACCAGCGGCGCTTGGGCAGGTACTGCGGCAGGATGGCGTCTTGCAGGGTGTCGCGCGACGGCGATTCGAGCAGCTCTTCCATGCGTTTCTTGAGCACCACGGTGGTGAACTCCGGTAGCGGCTGCGCGGGCTGCACATGCCAGCTGGGCATCTGGTCCCTGGGCGCGAGCAGGAACCAGTAGAAGCCATAGGGCGGCAAGGTCAGCAGAAACGGCAGCTGGCCGATCGGCGGGAACGCGCTGCCGCCGAGCATCTCCACCGGCACCTGGTCGACATAGGCCGAGAGGTCCAGCTCTGCCGCCTGGGCGGCGCGGGACACGTTGGCCACGCACAGAATGGTTTCGCCCTTGCCGTCGCTGCCGGTGAATTCGCGGACATACGCCAGGATGCGGCGGTTGCTGGGCGAGAGCATGGTCAGGCTGCCGCGGCCAAAGGCCTTTTGTTGCTTGCGCACCGCCAGCAGGCGACGGTTGAAGTTGAGCAGCGAATGCGGGTCGCTGGCCTGGGCCTCGACGTTCACCGACTGGTAGCCGTACAGCGGGTCCATGATCGGCGGCAGCACCAGGCGTGCCGGGTCGGCGCGGGAGAAGCCGCCGTTGCGGTCGATGGACCATTGCATCGGCGTGCGCACGCCGTCGCGGTCGCCCAGGTAGATGTTGTCGCCCATGCCGATCTCGTCACCGTAATACAGGGTCGGGGTGCCCGGCATCGACAGCAGCAGGCTGGTCAGCAGCTCGACCCGGCGTCGGTCGCGTTGCAGCAACGGTGCCAGGCGCCGGCGGATGCCCAGGTTGATGCGCGCGCGACGATCCTGGGCGTAGTAGTTCCACAGGTAGTCGCGCTCGCGGTCAGTGACCATCTCCAGGGTCAGCTCGTCGTGGTTGCGCAGGAAGATCGCCCATTGGCAGTTGGCCGGGATCTCCGGGGTCTGGCGCAGGATGTCGGTGACCGGAAAGCGGTCTTCCTGGGCCAGCGCCATGTACATGCGCGGCATCAGCGGAAAGTGAAAGGCCATGTGGCACTCGTCGCCCTGCCCTTCGCCGAAGTACAGCTGGGTGTCCTCGGGCCACTGGTTGGCCTCGGCCAGCAGCATGCGGTCGGGGTAGTTGGCGTCGATTTCGGCGCGGATCTTCTTCAGCACCTGGTGGGTTTCGGGCAGGTTCTCGTTGTTGGTGCCATCGCGCTCGATCAGGTACGGGATGGCATCCAGGCGCAGGCCATCCACGCCCAGGTCGAGCCAGTAGCGCATCACCCCGATCACCGCCTTGAGCACCTGCGGGTTGTCGAAGTTGAGGTCGGGCTGGTGCGAGTAGAAGCGGTGCCAGAAGTACTGGCCGGCAACCGGGTCCCAGGTCCAGTTGGAGTGCTCGGTGTCGAGGAAGATGATGCGCGTGCCGTCGTACCTGGTATCGGTGTCGGACCACACATAAAAGTCCCGCGCCCTGGAGCCGGGCTTGGCGCGCCGGGCCTTCTGGAACCACGGGTGCTGGTCGGAGGTGTGGTTGATGACAAGCTCGGTGATCACCCGCAGGTTGCGCTTGTGCGCCTCGGCGATGAAGCGTCGCACGTCGGCCAGGGTGCCGTAGTCGCTGTGCACGGCCTTGTAGGCGGCGATGTCGTAGCCGTCGTCGCGCCGTGGCGAGGGGTAGAACGGCAGCAGCCACAGGGTGTTGACCCCAAGCTCGGCGATGTAGTCGAGCTTGGCGATCAGGCCGGGAAAATCACCGATGCCGTCGCCGTTGGAGTCGAAGAACGACTTGACGTGCACCTGGTAGATGATCGCGTCCTTGTACCACAGCGGGTCGTTGATGAACGTGGCTGGGCGGGCTTTCTTCGCCATGTACGACTCCTTCAGGTTGGCGGGGGGCTAGCGGGCCGGGGTGATGCGCCAGATGCCGAACGGCTGGTGCCAGGGTTCGATGCGCATCCACTGGGTCTTGCCGTACCAGCTCCAGCGATGGCCGCTCATCAGGTCTTCGCCGAAGGTTTCGGCGTCGTCCTCCAGGCCCAGCTCCCACAGCGGCAACTCGAAGTGCGCCTCCTGGGCGTTGTGCGGGTCGAGGCTGACGGCCACCAGGATCAGGCTGCCGCTGGCCGGATCGCCCTTGGCGAAGTACAGGATGTTGTCGTTCCAGGCGTTGTAGAAGCGGATGCCCAGGTGGGTCTGCAGGGCCGGGTGCTGGCGGCGGATGCGGTTGAGCTGGGCGATCTCGGCAATGATGTTGCCGGGCTGGGTGTAGTCGCGCGGGCGGATCTCGTACTTCTCCGAGTCCAGGTATTCCTCCTTGCCCGGTATCGCCGCCGCCTCGCACAGCTCGAACCCCGAATACATGCCCCACAGGCCCGAGCCCATGGTGGCCAGCGCTGCGCGAATCAGAAAGCCCGGGCGGCCGGAGTCGTGCAGGAAGAACGGGTTGATGTCCGGCGTGTTGACGAAGAAGTTGGGGCGGTAGCAGTACGACCACGGCGGCTGGTTGAGTTCGCTGAAGTACTGTTGCAGCTCGGCCTTGGTGTTGCGCCAGGTGAAGTAGGTATAGCTCTGCGAATAGCCGACCTTGCCCAGGCGCGCCATCATCGCCGGCTTGGTGAAGGCCTCGGCGAGGAAGATCACCTGCGGGTGCTGGCTGCGCACGTTGGCGATCAGCCACTCCCAGAACGGCAGCGGCTTGGTGTGCGGGTTGTCCACGCGAAACTGGGTCACGCCCTCCTGCACCCAGCCCAGCACCACGTCGCGCAGGGCCAGCCACAGGGCGGGCACCGCGTCGGCGGCATAGAAGTCGACGTTGACGATGTCCTGGTATTTTTTCGGCGGGTTCTCGGCATAGCGGATGGTGCCGTCGGGGCGCCAACTGAACCAGCCCGGGTGCTCGGTGAGCCAGGGGTGGTCCTGGGAGCACTGGATGGCGAAGTCCAGGGCGATTTCCAGACCATGCTCGGCGGCGGCGGCCACCAGCCGGCGGAAGTCTTCGCGGCTGCCCAGCTGCGGGTGGATGGCCTCGTGCCCGCCGTCGGCGCTGCCGATGGCGTAGGGGCTGCCGGGGTCGTCGGGGCCGGCCTGCAAGGCATTGTTGCGGCCCTTGCGGTGCTGGGTGCCGATGGGGTGGATGGGCGGGAAGTAGAGCACGTCAAAGCCCATGTCGCGGATCATCGGCAGGCGCTGATGCACGTCGTTGAAGGTGCCGTGGCGGGCCGGGTCGTCGGTGACCGAACGCGGGAACAGCTCGTACCAGCTGGCAAAGCGTGCGCGCTCGCGCTCCACCTCAAGGGGGAACTCGGCGCTGCGGCTGAGGTAGGCACGGTGGTCGGCGCGGCCCATCAGGGCGCGGGTGTCGCCGTGCAGCAGCAGCTCGACGCCGGCCTGGGCAGGCAGGCTGGCCAGTTGCAGGGCCACCGCCTCCAGTTGCGCACGCAGCGGCTCGCTGCTGCGCTCGGCGCTCTGCATCAGATGGCGGCGGCCCTCCTCCAGCTCCAGGCCTACGTCGACGCCGGCGGCGAATTTCTTCTCCAGCTCGTAGCAGTAGCTGGCGTACTGGTCGATCCAGGCCTCGATCATGAACAGGTGGCGGCCCACCTCGCTGACCGTAAAGCGCCCCTCCCAGCTGTCGTTGCCCAGCAGCGTCATGGGCACTTCGTGCCAGTTGGGGTGCTGCAGGCGGCGCCAGCTCAGGCGCACGGCCAGCACGTCGTGGCCGTCGGCGAAGACCTTGCTGGTAACGGTGACCTGTTCGCCCACGGTACCCTTGACCGCATGCTGGCCGGCGTCGAGCACAGGTTCGGTGTTCTCGATCACTATGCGCGGCAGCAGCAGCGCCCTGGCCAGGGTCAGGGTGTGCTCGCTGGTTTCATCGGTGCTGAAAGGCTCATCGCGGGTCATCGAACATCGCTCCGTTACGCTGTGACGGTAAGGTTCAGAGCAATGGCAGGCGTGGGGGTTCAATAAAAAATGAGCGATGCGGCGCGGCCACGGTCGAAGAATGGGTCAGCCTTTGAACAGCCCTTTATGTGAGGTTCGGCCCATGAATATTCCTATTCCTGCTGAAACGCCCGATCCGAATATCGATGACCCCAATCTGCCACCACCGGCGCCCGAGAAGGAGCCTGAGCCGCCCAAGGAGCAGGAGCCCGTGGGTGACCCGCCCAGTGAAGAGCCGCCGGTGAAGGTGCAAGCGTAGACGGGGTTGCACGGTGGTGCTGCTTTCGCCGGCAACGCCGGCTCCTACAGTAAACGCGCCGACCTGTAGGAGCCGGCGTTGCCGGCGATGCGATGTCAGCGATTGCACAACTCCTCGATGCTGATCTCGCGCATGCGAAACTTCTGAATCTTGCCGGTCACCGTCATCGGAAACTCCTCGACGAAACGAAAATGTCGCGGCGTCTTGAAGTGCGCGATGCGGCTCTTGCACCAGGCCTGCAGCTCCCCATCGGTGGCGCTGTGCCCAGGGTGCAGCTTGATCCACGCCACGATCTCCTCGCCGTAACGCTCATCCGGAATGCCGATCACCTGCACGTCCGCCACCGACGGGTGGGTGAAGAAGAACTCCTCCAGCTCGCGCGGGTAGATGTTCTCGCCACCGCGAATGATCATGTCCTTGTTGCGCCCGGCAATGCACACGTAGCCCTGCTCGTCCATGCTCGCCAGGTCGCCGGTGTGCATCCAGCCCGCCGGGTCGATCGCCTCGCTGGTGGCCGCCGGGTTGCCCCAGTAGCCCAGCATCACGCTGTAGCCGCGGGTGCACAGCTCGCCGATGGTGCCACGCGGCACGATGCAGCCGTGTTCGTCGACGATCTTGCTCTCCAGCTGCGGCTGGGTGCGCCCCACCGTGGTCACGCGCAGCTCCAGCTCGTCGTCCGGGCCGGTCTGCAGCGACACCGGGCTGGTCTCGGTCATGCCGTAGGCGATCTGCACCTCGCCCATGTGCAACTGGTCGATCACCCGACGCATCACTTCGATCGGGCAGGTGGCGCCGGCCATGATGCCGGTGCGCAGGCTGCTCAGGTCGTAGTCACCGCGCCGCGGCTGGTCGAGCAGCGCGATGAACATGGTCGGCACCCCGTACAGCACGGTGGCGCGCTCGCGGGCCACGCCTTCGAGGGTCAGCAGCGGGTCGAAGGCGTCGTTGGGGTAGATCATGGTGGTGCCGTGGGTGATGCAGCCCAGGTTGCCCATGACCATGCCGAAGCAGTGGTAGAGCGGCACCGGGATCACCATGCGGTCATGCTCGGTCAGGCCCAGGCTCTCGCCGACCATGTAGCCGTTGTTGAGGATGTTGTAGTGGCTCAGGGTCGCGCCCTTGGGGAAGCCCGTGGTGCCGGAGGTGTACTGGATGTTCACCGGCTGGTCGAACTGCAGGCTCTGCTGGCGCTGCTGGTACTCGGCCGGGGCGACCTGCTCGGCCATGCCGGCCAGCGCCGCCCACGGCAGGAAGCCGCCCGGCGGCGCGTCGTCGAGGCTGATCAGCCCGCGCAGGTCGGGCAGGCGCTCGCCATTGAGCTGGCCTGGCGCCTGGTGCGCCAGCTCCGGCAGCAGTTCGCCAAGCATGGCATGGTAGTCGGAGGTCTTGAAGGTGCCGGCGCAGATCAGCCACTGGCAGGCAGACTGGCGCAGCACGTATTCCAGTTCGCTGGTGCGGTAGGCCGGGTTGATGTTGACCAGGATCACGCCGATTTTGGCGGTGGCGAACTGGGCGATGCACCACTGCGCGCAGTTGGGCGCCCAGATACCCAGGCGGTCGCCGGTCTTCAGGCCCAGCGCCATCAGGGCGCGGGCATGCAGGTCGATGCTGTCGGCCAGTTCGCGCCAGCTGTAGCGCAGTTGCTGGTGGCGTACCACCAGTGCCTCGCGCTCGGCAAAGCGCGCCACGGTGTTGTCCAGGGCCTGGCCGATGGTCATGGCCAGCAGCGGTTTGTCCTGGCGACCCTGGGTGTAGCTCGGTTGATTCATGACGACCCCGTATTGTGATTGTTGTGGGTGCTGATTCACGCGAGACCTAATGTGGCGCAAATTAACGTTAACGTAAAGGTCATGGGGAGATTGACAGTGTTCGGTGCGGGGTTTACGTTAACGTAAAGGTGACAGATCGCAGCGCCTTGATCGCGGGTCAACCACCACGCCACTCAAAGAACAATCGACAAGAAAGGTGCCAGCATGCGTTATCCGACCCTGAACTTCGCCCTGGGCGAAACCATCGACATGCTCCGCGACCAGGTGCAGGCGTTCGTCGCAGCCGAGCTGGCCCCGCGTGCGGCGCAGATCGACCAGGACAACCTGTTCCCCGCCGACATGTGGCGCAAGTTCGGCGACATGGGCCTGCTGGGCATCACCGTCAGCGAAGAATACGGCGGCGCGGGCCTGGGCTACCTGGCCCACGTGGTGGCCATGGAAGAAATCAGCCGCGGCTCGGCCTCGGTCGCGCTCTCCTACGGCGCCCACTCCAACCTCTGCGTCAACCAGATCAACCGCAACGGCACCGCCGAACAGAAAGCCAAATACCTGCCCAAGCTGATCAGCGGCGAGCACATCGGCGCCCTGGCCATGAGCGAGCCCAACGCCGGCTCCGACGTGGTGTCGATGAAACTGCGTGCCGAACAGCGCGGCGACCGCTTCGTGCTCAACGGCAGCAAGACCTGGATCACCAACGGCCCCGACGCCAACACCTACGTGATCTACGCCAAGACCGACCTGGAAAAGGGCCCCCACGGCATCACCGCGTTCATCGTCGAGCGCGACTGGGCCGGCTTCAGCCGCAGCAACAAGTTCGACAAGCTGGGCATGCGCGGTTCCAACACCTGCGAGCTGTTCTTCGACAACGTCGAGGTGCCCCAGGAGAACATCCTCGGCCAGCTCAACGGTGGCGTGAAGGTGCTGATGAGCGGCCTGGACTACGAGCGTGTGGTGCTCTCCGGCGGCCCTACCGGGATCATGCAGGCGTGCATGGACCTGGTGGTGCCCTACATCCACGACCGCAAGCAGTTCGGCCAGAGCATCGGCGAGTTCCAGCTGATCCAGGGCAAGATCGCCGACATGTACACCCAGCTCAATGCCAGCCGCGCCTACCTGTATGCCGTGGCCCAGGCCTGTGATCGCGCCGAGACCACCCGCAAGGACGCCGCCGGGGTGATCCTCTATACCGCCGAGCGCGCCACCCAGATGGCCCTCGAGGCAATCCAGATTCTGGGCGGCAACGGCTACATCAACGAATTCCCCGCAGGCCGCCTGCTGCGCGACGCCAAGCTGTACGAGATCGGCGCCGGCACCAGCGAGATCCGGCGCATGCTGATCGGTCGCGAGCTGTTCAACGAGACGCGCTGAGGCGCTCAGCGGCAACGCCGCCATAACGCAGACCCACTCTTGCAGCTTGGAGCTTGCCGCTTGAAGCTGCGCCAGGAGCCACGATGATTCTGAAGTCTCAGTTGAACCCCCGCGCGCCCGAATTCGCGCTCAACAGCGCGGCCATGCTCGAGCAGGTGCAAGGCCTGCGTGACCTGCTCGCCAGCGTGCACCAGGGCGGCGGGCCCAAAGCCCAGGAGCGCCACACCTCACGCGGCAAGTTGCTGCCGCGCGACCGCATCGACCGCCTGCTCGACCCGGGTTCGCCGTTTCTGGAGATCGGCCAGCTGGCCGCCCACGAGGTGTACGGCGAAGACGTGCCTGCCGCCGGCGTGATCGCCGGCATCGGCCGCATCGAGGGCGTGGAGTGCATGATCGTGGCCAACGACGCCACCGTCAAAGGCGGCTCGTACTACCCGCTGACCGTCAAGAAGCACCTGCGCGCCCAGACCATCGCCCAGCAGAACCGCCTGCCCTGCGTGTACCTGGTGGACTCCGGCGGCGCCAACCTGCCGCGCCAGGACGAGGTGTTCCCCGACCGCGAGCACTTCGGCCGCATCTTCTTCAACCAGGCCACCATGAGCGCCCAGGGCATACCGCAGATCGCCGTGGTGATGGGCTCGTGCACCGCCGGCGGTGCCTACGTGCCGGCCATGGCCGACGAGGCGATCATGGTGCGCCAGCAGGCCACCATCTTCCTGGCCGGCCCGCCGCTGGTCAAAGCCGCCACCGGCGAGGTGGTCAGCGCCGAAGACCTGGGCGGTGCCGACGTGCACTGCAAGGTCAGCGGCGTGGCCGACCACTATGCCGACAACGACGAACACGCCCTGGCCATCGCCCGGCGCTGCGTGGCCAACCTCAACTGGCGCAAGCTGGGCCAGCTGCAGGTGCGCACCCCGATCGCCCCGCTGTACGCAGCCGACGAGCTGTACGGCGTGGTGCCGGCCGATGCCAAGCAGCCGTTCGATGTGCGCGAGGTGATCGCGCGCCTGGTGGACGGCTCGCTGTTCGACGAGTTCAAGGCGCTGTTCGGTACCACGCTGGTGTGCGGCTTTGCCCACCTGCACGGCTACCCGGTGGCGATTCTGGCCAACAACGGCATCCTGTTCGCCGAGGCCGCGCAGAAAGGCGCGCACTTCATCGAGCTGGCCTGCCAGCGCGGCATCCCGCTGCTGTTCCTGCAGAACATCACCGGCTTCATGGTGGGCCAGAAGTACGAGGCCGGCGGCATCGCCAAGCATGGCGCCAAGCTGGTGACCGCAGTGGCCTGCGCCCAGGTGCCCAAGTTCACCGTGATCATCGGCGGCAGCTTCGGTGCCGGCAACTATGGCATGTGCGGGCGTGCCTACGACCCGCGCTTTTTGTGGATGTGGCCCAACGCGCGCATCGGCGTGATGGGCGCCGAACAGGCCGCAGGCGTGCTGGCCCAGGTCAAGCGCGAACAGAGCGAGCGCAGCGGCCAGGTTTTCAGCCCGCAGGACGAGGCGCAGCTCAAGCAGCCGATCCTGGACCAGTACGAACACCAGGGCCACCCCTACTATTCCAGCGCAAGGCTGTGGGACGACGGCGTCATCGACCCCGCGCAAACCCGCGAGATTCTCGGCCTGGCCCTCTCGGCAGCCCTCAATGCCCCGATCGAACCGAGCCGTTTCGGCATTTTCCGGATGTGACCGATGAGCGACTTCTCTACCCTTGAACTGATTCGCGACCCGCGCGGCTTCGCCACCCTGTGGCTGAGCCGCGAGGCCAAGAACAACGCCTTCAACGCGCAGATGATCCGCGAACTGATCATCGCCATCGACCAGATCGGCAACGACGCCAGCCTGCGCTTCATGGTGCTGCGCGGGCGCGGCCGGCACTTCAGTGCCGGCGCCGACCTTGCCTGGATGCAGCAGTCGGCGCAGTTGGACTACAACACCAACCTGGACGACGCCCGCGAGCTGGCCGAGCTGATGTACAACCTGGCGCGGCTCAAGGTGCCGACCCTGGCGGTGGTCCAGGGCGCAGCCTTCGGCGGTGCCGTGGGGCTGATCAGTTGCTGCGACATGGCCATCGGTGCCGACGACGCGCAGCTGTGCCTGTCGGAAGTGCGCATCGGCCTGGCGCCGGCGGTGATCAGCCCGTTCGTGGTGCAGGCCATGGGCGAGCGCGCCACCCGCCGCTATGCCCTGACCGCCGAACGCTTCAGCGGCGAGCGGGCCCGCGAACTGGGCCTGCTGGCCGAAACCTGCCCGGCCGCGCAGCTGGATGCCGAGGTCGAGCGCTGGGTCGACAACCTGCTGCTCAACAGCCCGCAGGCCATGTGCGCCAGCAAGGAGCTGCTGCGCGAAGTGGGCAATGGTGAGCTCACCCCTGCCCTGCGCCGCTACTGTGAAGGCGCCATTGCGCGTATCCGCGTGAGCGCCGAAGGCCAGGAGGGCCTGCGCGCCTTCCTCGAAAAACGCACGCCAGCCTGGCAAACCCCCGCTTCGGACAAGGAGCCACGCCCATGAGCCGCCCTCTGCTGACCACCCTGCTGGTCGCCAACCGTGGCGAGATCGCCTGCCGCGTGATGCGCACCGCAAAGGCCATGGGCCTGACCACCGTGGCCGTGCACAGCGCCATCGACCGCGATGCGCGGCACAGCCGCGAAGCGGATATCCGGGTTGACCTGGGTGGCGCCAAGGCGGCCGAGAGCTACCTGGACATCCCCAGGCTGATTGCCGCGGCCAAGGCCAGCGGCGCCCAGGCGATACACCCGGGCTATGGCTTTCTGTCTGAGAACGCAGGCTTTGCCCGGGCCATCGAAGAAGCCGGGCTGATCTTCCTCGGCCCGCCGGCCAGTGCCATCGACGCAATGGGCAGCAAGTCGGCGGCCAAGGCGCTGATGGAAGTGGCCGGGGTACCGCTGGTGCCTGGCTACCACGGCGAAGCCCAGGACCTGGAGACCTTCCGCGCGGCCGCGCAGCGCATCGGCTACCCCGTACTGCTCAAGGCCACCGCCGGTGGCGGTGGCAAGGGCATGAAGGTGGTCGAGCAGGAAAGCCAGCTGGGTGAAGCCCTGGCCTCGGCCCAGCGTGAAGCGCTGTCGTCGTTCGGCGACGCACGCATGCTGGTCGAAAAGTACGTGCTCAAGCCGCGTCACGTCGAGATCCAGGTGTTCGCCGACCAGCATGGCAACTGCCTGTACCTGAACGAGCGCGACTGCTCGATCCAGCGTCGTCACCAGAAGGTGGTCGAGGAAGCCCCGGCCCCCGGCCTGAGTTCGGCGCAGCGCCAGGCCATGGGCGAGGCGGCGGTACGTGCGGCCCAGGCCATCGGCTATGTGGGCGCAGGCACGGTCGAGTTCCTGCTCGATGCCCGTGGCGAATTCTTCTTCATGGAAATGAACACCCGCCTGCAGGTGGAGCACCCGGTGACCGAGGCGATCACCGGCCTGGACCTGGTGGCCTGGCAGATCCGCGTGGCATGCGGCGAGGCGCTGCCGCTGACGCAGGATCAGGTGCCGCTGCACGGGCATGCCATCGAGGTACGCCTGTACGCCGAGGACCCGGCCAACGACTTTCTGCCGGCCACCGGGCACCTGGCGCTGTACCGCGAGTCGGCGCCGGGCGAAGGGCGCCGGGTCGACAGCGGCGTGTGCGAAGGTGACAGCATCTCGCCGTTCTACGACCCGATGCTGGGCAAGCTGATTGCCTGGGGCGAGAACCGGGAGCAGGCACGCCTGCGCCTGCTGGCGATGCTCGACAGCTTCGCCATTGGCGGCCTGAAGACCAACATCGCCTTCCTGCGCCGCATCCTGGCCCACCGCGCCTTCGCCGAGGCCGAACTGGATACCGGGTTCATCCCGCGCTATCAGGATCAACTGCTGCCCGCGCCCGTCGCGTTGCCGACAGCGTTCTGGCAGGCTGCCGGGCAGGCCTTCCAGCAATCGCGCCCCGCCTGCGTGCGCGCTGATGACCGGCACTCGCCGTGGGCAGCCGCCACCGGTTTCAGGCCGGGCGTACCGGCGCAGACCGCCCTGCACCTGCGCTGCAATGGCGAAGATCGGGCACTGAGCCTGAACCCCGGGTCGTTGTCCGCGCGCATGGACGGCGAGCACCTGGTGATCGAGCACGAAGGCGTGCGGCGCAGGCACCTGGCCGTGCGCCGTGGGCAAACGCTGTATCTGGAGTGGGATGGCGAGCTGCACGGGGTAAGCGCTTTCGACCCGATTGCCGAGGCGGACGCCGGCCATGCGCACCAGGGCGGCATGAGTGCGCCCATGAACGGCAGCATCGTGCGGGTACTGGTGGAGGTCGGTCAGGCGGTCGAGGCCGGCACGCAACTGGTGGTGCTGGAGGCCATGAAGATGGAGCACAGCATCCGCGCACCCCAGGCCGGGACGGTCAAGGCACTGTATTGCCAGGAAGGCGAGATGGTCAGCGAAGGGGCCGCGCTGGTGGAGCTGGAGGTTCAGGAAGGCTGACGGCACTGCACTTGCACAGGGTTTTGTGGGCGCCATGAAACCCTGTGTGGGCCGGCTTGCCAGCGACGCTTTTCAGCCCAGCCGGATAGACGCCTGCACCACCACACCGAGCACCTCGGTGCCCTCCTCCCACGTCAGTTTGGGCCAGGTGGGATTGAGCGGCTGCAAGTACCGCTGACCACCCTCCTCGACCAGCTGGCGAAACACCGCGACAGGATTGCCGGGCAGGCGCGCGATCACCAGCGCGCCGATCTCGGCAGTTCGACCGCTGTCCACCAGCACCATCATGCCCGCCGGCACGCTCAGGCCCATGGGCGAATTCATCGCGTCACCTTCCACCGTCAGCCAGTAGCACGGGCCATCGGCCAGGTGGTCGCTGAGCACGGTCGGCGCGCCTTCGACAGGCTCGGCCAGGTGCTCCCAGTCCGACAGCGGGTAGCGGAATGCACCCAGCGCCGGTGTGGCATAGACCCCGGACGGCTCCGCGACGGCGTCGTCGCAGACCACGCCCATGCGCCCCATGCCCAGTATCCGCAGGATCTCATCGATGGTGGCCAGCGGTGGGTTGTTCCTTCCCCGAATCCAATGGCCAACGCCACCTTGGGTCACCCCGAGGCGTTCGGCCAGTTTCTCCTGCGTGAGGCCCAGCTCGCGCATTCTGGCTTTCGCCAGTTCATTCCATTTTTTCATCGCTGGCACGATACGGACTGACAGCAGCGACTCAATACATAATCTGTAGTATTTAAGCGATGGAATACAATACAACATGTACTTAGGATTGAAGGGTAATCTTTTCCTACTCACTACAAGGAAGGCAGCCCCATGACCCCACCCCCTTTCAACGACCTGGACAGCGAAGCGGCACGCCGCGCACTGGACTATTACCTCAACCCTACCCCATCTACGGTCAGCCACACGGATGACCAGCTGTTCATCGCCCGCCAGGACCTCTCGGCCGAAGCGGCCACCGAACACGCCTCGAGCATGCTGCGCTGCGCGGCAGCCAGCGCCTACGAGTCGGCCGACAACCTCAAGGGCAACCCACGGGACATGGCCTTCTCGGTGATGCACATGATCAACATGGCCAGGGCGCTGCTGGACCGCAGCCTCGCGGAACAGGCCAGGCGGCAGGAGCTTCAATCAAGGGAGGGATGATGGGCAACGGGAACGGCGGTGGGGCAGGCCGTGGTTCAACGACCAGGCACAACGATGCGGAATTTTTTGCTGGATAACAGAAAATTCATTTGACTTGAAAATGAGAACGATTATTATTGCAAGCAACTGGTCGCGAGACTGGTTGGATAACTGAAAGCCCTTAGGTCGGACTCTCAGATTATCTCCTCATCAGGCTAATCACGGTTTTTGACCCGGCTTTTTGCCGGGTCTTTTTTTTGGCTCTTCAGGCTAATGAAGGCGGGTGGTGCTTGAATGGCAGCGATGATAGCAAATGTATGTCTCGATATGTAACCCCGAGGCAAGCCTTTGCCGATTCAGCACTTGAGAATCAATCTCATGTAGATTAAGCTGTCGCAGCGTCAGGGAAGACGCCCCCTTCTCTTCAGTCGTTTCTTTCTGCAAGGAGCTCGTACATGACCCGTCTGTTGCTGCCCCTTGAACACCATCACGATAGCGCCGACCTCGGCGAAGATGCCCTGCTCGTGCGCCTGAAAAAGCTGCCACGTCGGGTACAGCAGGTGTTCCTGCTCAATCGTCTCGATCAACTGTCGTTCGCCGCCATCGCCCAGCGCCTGGATATCGGCGCACCGACCGTGGAACGGCACATGGGCCAGGTACTGCAGGCCGCCCTGCCGGTGCGCAGCACCTCCAGCACTGCGGCGGCGCAATGGTATGTGCGCCTGCAGAGCCCGGACATCACCGCCAGCGAGCGCATCGACTTTCGTCGCTGGCTGGATGCCGCCCCCGAACACCTGCATGCGTTCCATGCCACCGAACTGCGCTGGCGCAACCTGCTGGCACCGGCCCGGCAACTGGGCGATGGGCACTGGTATCGCCAGGCCTGGGCCGGTGTTTCGCTGGGAGGCTGCTCGGTGGCGCTCGGCCTGGGGTTGGCAGCGGCGCTGGCGATCGGTTTCTGGTCGTGATCCAGGGGTGTAGAGTGGTTGGCACAACAACTCTACCGGAGCCTGGCCATGACCGTGACGCTGTCCCCCGTTAGCATCGATTGCGCATTCGATGCCGGCAACATCCTGCTCGTCGATGCCGGCAACCCGTCCCGGATTCACCTGAACATCCGCCCCGACACCCACAGCGGGCATTTCCAGTGGTTTCACTTCAAGGCCAGCGGGCTGACGCCCGGGCATACCCACGCCTTCAGCCTGGACAACGCCAGCCAGTCGTCCTATAGCGCCGCATGGGAGGGCTACCAGGCGGTAGCGTCCTACGACCAGCAGAACTGGTTTCGCGTGCCGACCCGCTACGACGGCAAGGCCCTGCACTTCAGCCTTGAGCCCCGCGAAACACAGGCCTGGTTCGCCTATTTCGAGCCCTACCCGCGCGCGCGGCACAATCAGCTGATCGAACGCGCCAGCGCCTTGCCGGGCGTCGAACTGCTGGCCACCGGGCGCAGCGTCGAAGGGCGCGATATCCCGTTGCTGCGGGCGGGCGACGGGGGCGCGGGCAAGCGCAAGCTGTGGATCATCGCCCAGCAGCACCCCGGCGAGCACATGGCCGAGTGGTTCATGGAGGGCGTGATCGACCGCATACAGGGTAACGATGCCACCGTGCAGGCCCTACTGGCGGTCGCCGACCTGTACCTGATCCCCAACATGAACCCGGACGGTGCCGCTGCCGGGCACCTGCGCACCAATGCCAGGGGCAAGGACCTCAACCGCGCCTGGCAGGATGCGAACATCGAACACACCCCTGAGGTGCTGTTCGCCCAGCAGCAGATGAAGCTGTATGGCGTGGACCTGTTCCTGGATGCCCATGGCGATGAGGAAATACCCCATGTGTTCACGGCCGGGTGCGAAGGCAACCCGGGCTACACGGATCGGATCGCGGCGCTGGAGGAGCGTTTTCGCAGCACCCTGTGCAGCGTGACCCGGGACTTCCAGACCACCCACGGCTACCCGCGCAGCAAGCCTGGGCAGGCCAACATGACCCTGGCATGCAATGCGGTGGGCCAGGCGCATGACTGCCTGTCGCTGACCCTGGAGATGCCGTTCAAGGACCACGACGACGCGCCCGATGCGGTGACCGGCTGGTCGGGTGGACGCTCCAAGGCGCTGGGCAGCGCGGTGATCGACACCTTGGCGAAGCTGGTCGCAGCGCTGCGCTAGGGGCTGGCGCACCGTCGCCCCGCAGCGCTCCCCATCGCGGGTCAAGCCCGCTCCCACAAGGCTTGCAGTGCCCTGTGGGAGCGGCCTGACCCGCGATGAGGCAGGTCAGGCCGGCGGCGGCCCCGCCACCCGCACGCAATCATCCGGCCCCAGCACCCGCCCATCCGCCGCTCGCAGCTGCAGCGGGCCCACCGGCGCCCCGCTCTGGCGGTCCACCAGCACCGAATGCGCCTCGCCAGGCTGGTAGAAAAACGCCTCGCCCCACTGGCGCAGCCCCACGATCAAGGGAAACAACCCGCGCCCCTTCTCGGTCAGCACGTACTCCTGGTACGCGCTGCCATCCGACGCCGGCACCAGCTCCAGAATCCGGTGCTCCACCAACTGGCGCAAGCGCGAGGCCAAAATGTTCTTGGCCATGCCCAGGTTGCGCTGGAACTCGCCAAAGCGGCGCAAGCCATCAAACGCATCACGCACGATCAACAGCGACCACCAGTCACCGATCGCGTCCAGTGACCGGGCCACCGGGCATTCGGCATCTTGCAGGCGGGTACGCTGAACCATGGTCGCTCTCGGCAGGCTGAAAAAAGTAGTTGCAATATAAAACCGGTCCTCTCAGCATACAACAAGTTTCATTATGCAACCACATAGGACATCGCCATGCCCGCCTCCCCTGCGCCCCGGCTTTCGCCGTGGCTCGCCCTGCTGTTCTCCGTCGCCTGCGCACTGGCGGTGGCCAACGTGTATTACGCCCAGCCGCTGCTGGACGCGATGGCCCGCGACTTCGCCATCGACCCGGCGCTGGTGGGGCTGGTGGTGACCCTGACCCAGGTGGGCTACGGCCTGGGCCTGATACTGCTGGTGCCTCTGGGCGACCTGTTCGAGCGGCGCCGGCTGATCGTGCTGCAGTCGCTGCTGTCGGTGCTGGCCCTGCTGATGATCGCGCTGGCCACCAGCAGCGCCTGGCTGTTTGTCGGCATGGCCCTGACCGGCCTGTTGGCGGTGGTGGCGCAACTGCTGGTGGCGCATGCCGCCAGCGTATCGGCCGACACCGAACGCGGGCATGTGGTGGGCATGGTCACCAGCGGTATCGTGATCGGCATCCTGCTGGCCCGCACCCTGTCCGGGGCGATGGCCGATCTGGCCGGCTGGCGCTCGATCTACGCCCTGTCGGCAGCGCTGACCCTGCTGATGACCCTGCTGCTGTGGCGCGTGCTGCCCGCACACACGGCTGCGCGCCCCAACACTGGCTACGGCGCGCTGCTGGTGTCGTTGTGGCAACTGGTGCGCGAGCAGCCGGTGCTGCGCCAGCGGGCCCTGCTGGCGATGCTCAGCTTCGCTTCGGCCATGGTGCTGTGGACCCCGCTGGTACTGCCCCTGAGCGCCCCGCCGCTGTCGTTGTCGGCAACCGAGGTGGGCCTGTTCGGCCTGGCCGGCGCAGCCGGGGCGCTGGCCGCCGCGCGTGCCGGCGGGCTGGCCGACCGTGGCCTGGGGCAACGGGTCAGCGGCCTCTCGCTGCTGCTGATGATCGGTTCGTGGGGCGCCATCGCCCTCACCCAGCAATCGCTGTGGGCACTGCTGCTGGGGGTGGTGGTGTTCGACCTGGGCCTGCAGGCGCTGCACGTGGCCAGCCAGAGCCTGATCTACCGCCTGCCGGCCGATACTCACAGCCGGCTCACCGCCGCCTACATGCTGTTCTACTCCATCGGCAGTGCACTGGGCTCGCTGGCCTCGACGCTGGCCTACGCCTGGGGCGGCTGGCTGCTGGTATGCGTGCTGGGCGCGGGGTTGAATGTGCTGGCACTGGGGTATTGGTGGCGCACCGTGCGCCAGCCGGCTCAGAACTGCACGTCGAGTATCACGCTGTCCAGGTAGTCGCCGGCCGGCGGCGTGGCCTGGTCGGTGTAGACCCTGGCGTTGTAGTTGAACACCTGGCTGCCGGCCGCGCTGCCACTGCCATTGCCGTTGCCCGGGTTGATGTCGGCGTCGCTGCTGGCGCGCCGCGCACTGCTCAGGCTGCCCCAGCGCACGCCCCCGCCACTCTTGAAGATGTCATAGGCCAGGTAGTTGCCGGCGCTGGATTTCATGCGCCGACGCCCGCCTGCCACGTTCTGCCCGTCATCCAGCCCCACCGTGTAGGCACTGCCCTTGGTACAGGCCAGGTTGACGTTCTGGCTCACCGTGGCGAACCCGCTGACCACCGGCGCGCTGCCGAACACGATGTTGGGCGAGCTGATCTGGCAGTCGTTGGTGACGGTCAGGTTGATGGTCAGGGTGGTAGTGGCGTTGAACACCTGCCGCCCCAGGCAGGCGCTGCCCAGACCCAGCCCCCAGCAATAGTCGATGCTCCAGGCCACGGTGAACGTCTCCTGGTACAGGCCGGCCGCCACGTTGCTGGTCATTTGCGTGCGCAGGTAGATGGGCACGGTCTTGGGCGAGGTGCCGCCGAGCAGGCCCAGGGCATCGATGATGCCGTTGCGCGCAAAATCGTAGGGCTGGCCCCGGGTGATCGGGTAGCTGGTGCTGTTGTTGGCGTACAGCGTGTAGAGGATGACGTCGCCGGTGGGGCCCACCAGCCCGGTGGTGCCGTTGTTGGCGGTGAAGGTGGCCTTGAAGGAGTCATCCGAACGCAGCAGGGTCAGCAGCGAACCGGTGCAGCTCAAGCCGGCACTGGGCGCCGTGGTGGTCTGCACCGTGGTGCGTATCAGGGTGGAGTTGACCAGGCCGAAAGTGGCCGGCGTGGTTGCCAGCACCTGGCACAGCGCCTGGGCGCGCATGCCGGCCAGCAGTGCCAGCAGCGCAAGCAGCCCCGTCAGCCGGCGCTTCACTGGCACACCAGCGGGCCGATCAGCGGCACCTGGTCGGCCTGCGCCTTGAGCTCGAACTGCACCCGGCAACTGCCGCCTCCGGCCAGTTGCACCACCAGGCTGTTGTGTTCGCTCAGGTCCTCCAGGTACACCAGGCCATCCCAGCCCACCACCGCCAGCGCGCCGCTCTGCTCGTGGCGTACCTGGCTGCCCACGGCCAGTTCGTTGTTGCCGGCATCCACCAGCACCACGCTGGCGGCCAGTACCCGGCGCAACGGAAATTCCAGCAGGTAGCCGGCGCCGCGCCTTACCGCCACACGCTGCTCCACATTCGGCGAGCGCACATCGGGGGGCAGTTCCAGCGGGTCGATCTCGTACTTGCCGCGGTAGTAGCCGCTGCCGTAGGGCACCAGCAGGTGCCCCTGGCTGTCGGTGTGCCCCACCACCTGGTTCTCGTAGCGCACCGGCACATCGGCAAAGCCTTCGGTACTGACCAGCACGAAGGCGTCGTCGATGCGATTGGCCGCGAACACCCCGGCGTCCATCAGCACCACCGAGCCGCTGGCGTCGGCCCAGCGGGTCATGTTGTCGCTGCTGCCGTACACCCCGGCCTGCAACTGCACCGATTGCAGGCGCCAGGTCAGGTCGGCCTGACGGTAGGTTTCACGGTCGCCACCGGCATAGCCCAGGTTGAACCCCACGCCGCCCTGGGCGGGTACGGCGCGGCTGTAGTTGACCCGCTGCAGGTTCTCGCCCTGCTGGTTGCGCTCCAGGCTCAGGGCCAGCGTGCCGTGCAGGTCGAAGGGCACCACCAGCTGCGCCTGCACCGCCCACTGGCTGTCGTCCAGGTCGCGGTTGGCCGACAGGTACAGGCTGCTGTTGCCCCACAGCGGCTTGCTCCAGCTGAGGTTGAGCAGGCGCGTGCGCGAGTTGTCGGCGGCGCGCACGTCGAAGTAGCCCGCCCCCAGGCTGCCATAGCGTTGCAGGTTGAGGCTCAGGGTGACCTGCTCGCTGCGCTGGCTGAGGCGGATATACGGGCTGTCGACCAGCGACAGGTCGGCGTAGTCGCCATGACGCTCCAGGCGCTGGTAGTTGAAGCCCAGCCAGCGGTTGTTGTACTGGTAGCCCAGGCTCAACTGCTGGCCACTGCGACCTTCGAAGCGGCTCTGGCTCAGCGCCGTGTTGAGCACGCCGAAGTTGCCCACCCGCAGGTTGCCGCCCAGCCCGCCCAGGCCCAGGGACCCGGCCGCCTCGGCATGGCTTTCCAGCGTGAAGTAGTCGGTCAGGCCATAGCGCAGGCTGCCCGCCGCAACGCCGGGGCCGTAGGCAAAGTCGCGCACGGCATAGTCGCGGCGCAGGGCGCCGGCCGCCACCGAGAAGTCCGCCAGCCCCTGTTGCAGCAGGCTGCTGGTGACGTAGAACGGCAACGTGGTCGAGACCTGCCGGCCAAGGGCGTCGGTGGTCACCACCACCGCCTCGCCGGCACCGTTGATGAACGGCACGTTGGTCAGGGTATAGGGGCCTGGCTGCAGGTCGGCACTGGCGCTCTTGTAGCCATTGATGAACAGGTCCACCGACGAGGGCACCGCGGCTTCACCGGCGAAGGCCGGCAAGGGGTAGGTCACCAGGTCCGGGCGCACGGCAAAGTCCCGCGACAGCTGCACCCCGCCCACCCGCACCGAGCTGGTCCAGGGCAAGGCGCCGGTCAGCACATCGCCGGCCTCGAAGGTCAGCAGGCGCGCCTCGTCGGTGTAGCGCCAGGTGGTGTCGTACCGCCGAAAACCTTCCTGGGCGCCTTCGTAGCCTGCCCCGCCGAGGCGCTGGCGCCACTGCCCGGTGGTGGAGAAGGTGCCCCAGCTGTCGAACACCCGCAGTTCGTTCCAGGCTGCCAGGTAGGTGCCCCCCTCATCGGTGTCGTTGAAGTAGGCGTCGTAGTTGAGCAAGGCGCCGAAACTGCTCAACGCCTCGCCGGCCGGCCCCAGCGAGCGCTCGCCGATACGCTGGTTGGGCAGCCACGCCGCCGGCACCTGCACCAGCAGCCGCTGGTTCTGGCTGTCGTACTCGCTGTGCAAGCCATCGATGGCGTCCAGCACCAGTTCCGGGCCGGGCTGCCCGGGCAGTTGCACGCCCGCCGCCTGCAGGTCGGCGGTGGCCATGTACAGGCGCCCGGCCCGCTGGTGCACCAGCACCACGCTAGCGCTGCTCATCTGGTTGACCACCAGTTCCAGGTACAACGGCGCATCGGCGACAGCCTCCATACTCGCAGGGGGTGGCGGCAGTTCGCCTGCGACCGCGCTGCCCGCCAGCAGCACCGCCAGCGTCACGCTGCGGGTGCAGGCCAGAGAAGTACTCACGCACGCCGTCCCACCATGTCCGGGTCCTCCCTGGCCCCTGCTCCATCTTCATGCGCCCTTGAGGCGCCGGGCTCAGTGGCCCTGGTTGATGGTCTGGGGCGGCTCGGCCCCGTTGACGCGCCCTTTCAGCACACTGGCCGCCGAGGCTGCTGCAGGTGCCGGCCAGCGCATGCTCGCGCCGGGCAGTACATAACCCAGCAAGCCGTCGACCAGCGGCTTGCTCTGGGCGCCCTGCTGCATCACCACATCGGTGAGGCGCGCATGCACCGGCCCCACGTTGCGGATCTCGACGAAAGGCTTGCCCTGCTGCGATACCTGTCGCCAGCTCAGCAACGGCGTGCCCACGCCCGCTGCATCACGCTTGCCCTCGGCGTCCGGCTTGCTCCACAGCCCCTGGCCGTAGACGAACAATGGCACCGAGTAGCGCATCTGGAAGCGGATCTGCGCCTGGGAAGTCTGCGCATCGCTGGCCGGCAGGGCGGGTGGGATTTCGTCGATGATGATGCGGTAGGCCTGTTCCTGGCCGGCCGGCGACTGGCCGGTGCGGGTCAGGCGAATCAGCTGTTTCTCACCCGGCTTGATGGTCGCTACCGGCGGGCTGCCGATGATCTCGCGCTGGGGCTGGAACTGGTCGTCATACCCGTCCTGGCGCCAGGCGAACACCCTGACCTGCAGGTTCGCCGGGGTGGTGCCACGGTTTTCCAACCACAACGCCCCGGCCTTCTGGTCGGCCTCCAGCACCGGGTCGATCGGCCAGATCAACACCGATGTGGCCGCCTGGGCGCCCCCTGCGCCGAGCAAGGCGCCCACCAGCAGCCACTTGCCCATCCCTTGCCATCCACGTGCGTACAGCGCCATGCACCCTCTCCTTTGGCTTGTTCCGATACAACCCCGGGAGCGCACTCACCAGGACAACACCACTTGCACCACGTCGGTGTAGGTGCCCGCCGGCAACACGCCGGGTAACTGGGCTTGCGCATACACCGGCAGCTTGATCGCCGTCGGATCGCTGTAACTGACCGCCACGAGCTGACCGATGCCCAGCACCTGGGACAAGGCCGCGTCGCGGTACAACTGATAGGCCACCAGCGAGGTACCGCTGGTGCGCTTGAGGTTGCGTACCCCGTTGTTGTTCAGGCCACCGTCGACGCTCATCTTCAGGGCCACCCCGGGCGTGCATTGCAGGGTCACCGTGGTGCCTGCCAGCTGGGTGTTCACGCTGGCGGCGCCGAGCGCCGGACGGGTGCCGAAGTCCAGGGTGCCGTAGTTGCTGGCGCCGCCCACCACCAGGCAACCTGCCGCAATCGTCGCGCTGACCTGAAGCGTGCTGGTGAGCGCGGCATCCAGCGGCATGGGCACTGCCCAGGCCAGCACCGCAAGGCCACCGAGCAACCGGCGCATGACCTAGAAGCTCAGCTCGACCGCCACCGTGTCGGTGTACACCCCTGGCGGCAGCGACGGCTTGCCCACGGCGCGGCCGTACAGGTTGACGGTCTGCGCCACCCCGGTGCTGGTGGCGAGGGTGATGGTGCCGTTGATTGCCAGCAGATTGGTGTGCCCGGCATCGGTATAGAAGTCATAGGGCACGTAGTTGGTGCCCATGGCCAGCGCGCGGCTGCCACCGGTGGTGGCCGCGTCATGCGCGCCTGCGCCCACCTTCACCACCGGCGTGGCACCGGGCGAACACAGCACGCTGATGGCGCCGCCACCACCGGTGCCGATCACCTGGGCGCTGGCCTCGGTGAACAGGGCAATCTGCGAGCCGAAATCCAGGTTACCGAAGTTGACCCCGGTGGTGGCGGTCGAACCGTTCACCTGGCAGGCCGCGGTCAGGGTCAGGGTGGCGTTGATATTGCCCGTGACCGTGGCCGCCTGGGCCTGGCTGGCAAGGGCCAGGCCAAGCCCGGCGAAGAGTATGCGTGAGACGTTGGGATGCATGAGTCACTCCTTGTTGTTACCAGTCCAGGGTCACCATCAGGGTGTCACGGTAGATGCCGGCCGGCAGCGCCCTGGGGTGTGCCACCACGGCGCCGTAGATCGGTATGGGGATTTGCGCAGCGCTGCTGATCGAGAAGTTGCGCTGCTGGCCGATGCCGTAGCGCACTGCACCGCTTGGATCGGCCGCCAGCTGGTAGGGGATGAGCTCGCTCCCGTTGCGCAGGCGGCGCACGCCGTTGGCATCGTTGCTGCCGCCATTGATGCTCACCGTGAAGGCCCGCACCGAGGGGTTGCAGCTGACCTGCAGGGTGCCGCTGCCGCCGGTCTGGTCGAGGTTGGCGCTCAGCGGGCGGGCCCAGCTTGGCCCCTGGGTGCCGAAGTCCAGCAGGCCCAGGCCGCCACCGGCCGGGCTGTCGTCCGGCACATTGCTGATCTGGCAGGCTGCGCTGATCACCAGGCGTGCCTGGATATGCCCGCTGAGGGCGGCATTGGCCATCGGACACAACAGCAAGGGCCCGAGGCTGATCAACAGAATCTGCGATGTCTTCATGCTGCCAGTTCCTTTAGCACGCACAGGGTCACCAGGTGACGGTCACCTTGAGCAAGTCCGAGTAATGGCCGACACGGGGCACCTGGGCCAGGGTGTCGATGCGGGCGTACAGCGGCAGTTCCACCGACCCCGAGTCGGGTACGCGTGCGTGCTGGGCGATGTTCACCGCCAGCGGAGTGCGCCAGGCCGGGTCCTGGTAGAGGCGGTACGGGATGGGGCGGGCCTGTGGCGTGTCGCTGGCCAGGTAGCGCACCTCGCCGACGCCGCCATGCTGGCCGCCATCGACCTTCACCTGGTACAGCGTGTCGGGGTTGCATTCCAGACGTGGGGGGCGTTGTTGCAGCAAGGCGCCGGTCAGCGGGCCTTGCGGATCGTCCAGGCGCGCGGTACGGCCGAAGTCGAGCAGGCCCTGGGCCTGGGCGCCGGCATCGCGGGTCTGGTGCACCAGCTGACAACCACGCTGTACATCCACGCGAACTTCCACCAGAAAATCTGCGGCGGCGGCAGCGTCTGCGACAACCAGCCCGAGCAGCGCAGCCAGAGAGCGTCCCTTCACCGTTACCCTCCTTGCAATGCAGGATCCATCTGTTCCAGAGGGTAGCAGCCGAAGAAAAACCTGCCAGCAAGCTCGGAAATGTATAGGCCGCGTACAAGAACCTTCCTACATGACCTGCCAGGCACGACATGACTGGCAGCCCAACCCCCTATTCGGTACATTAGCGCCGCCCACTCAGCCGGCCCCTGTGCCCGGCACCCCCAAGGAGCCTGAGATTGACCGCCTTACCGCCGTCCTGGATCCGTTCGCCGCTGCGCGCCCTGCGCCAGCGCCTGGCTGCCCGTGCACACCCGCCGGCCAAGCGCCTGGCGGCTGTTGAAGTCGATGAATTCTTCCGACGAAAGGCCGATGAGCAGGGCTATACCTTGAGCCACGGCCAGCAGCGGGTGATCGCCTGCATGGCCGAGCAGGCCGCGCACCTGGCTGACGGCACGGCGCGCAGCCTGTACCTGTACGGGGCGGTGGGACGGGGCAAGAGCTGGCTGCTGGACGGCTTCTTCCAGTCACTGGAGCATCCGCACAAGCGCCGCCTGCACTTTCACGATTTCTTCGCCCAGTTGCACGAGGGCATGTTCCGCCATCGCCAGCAGGACGATGCGCTGGGCGCGACCCTGGACGAGCTGCTGCAAGGCTGCCAGGTGCTGTGCTTCGACGAGTTCCACGTGCACGACATCGGCGACGCGATGCTCATCACCGGCCTGTTCAAGGCGCTGTTCGAGCGCCGCGTGTTCGTGCTGCTGACCTCCAACTACCCGCCTGCCGGGCTGCTGCCCAACCCGCTCTACCACCAGCGCTTCGAACCGGTGATCCGCCTGATCGAGGCGCACATGCAGGTGCTTGAAGTGGGCGGCGAGAAGGACTACCGCAGCCACCCGGCCTCCGGCAGCCAGCAGCGCTTCACCCAGGGTCACTACCTCTGGCCCGGCAGCCCGGCGCAGCGCCATGCCGCCGGCCTGGATCACGCCGGCGCGCCGGTAAGGCTGCAGGTGGGCAAGCGCTCGCTGCACGCCCTGTTCAGCCAGGAGCGCGCGGTAGGCTTCAGCTTCGAGGCGATCTGCGAACAACCCACGGCGGTGATGGACTACCTGGAGCTGGCGCGCCGCTACGACCACTGGGTGATCGAGCACCTGCCGGACCTGGCGCAGTGCTCGATGGCGGCGCAGCAGCGCTTCATCAACCTGGTGGACGTGCTGTATGACCAGGACAAGCACCTGGTGCTGGTCGGCCAGGCCTCGCTGTGCGAAAGCCTGGGCGGCAGCGCCATCGACCTGGCCCGCACCCGCAGCCGGCTGGGCCAGCTCAATGTGCTGGGCCCGGTGGCCTGCCCGGGTTGACCCTCAGCTGGCCCGCGCCAGGCTGGCCAGCACCCCTTCGATCTCGGCCAGCACGGCCGGGTCGTCCAGGGTCGAAGGCGGGGTGTAGGGCTGGTGGTCGGCGATCTTGCGCAGCACCGCCCGCAAAATCTTGCCCGAGCGGGTCTTGGGCAGGCGCTTGACCACCCGCACCTGGTTGAAGCAGGCCAGCGCGCCGATCTGCTCGCGCACGCTGGCCACCAGTTCGGCCTGCAACTGCTGCTCGCTCAGGCTGACCCCGTCCTTGAGCACCACCAGGCCCAACGGCACCTGGCCCTTGATTTCGTCGCGCACCCCCACCACCGCGCACTCGGCAATCGCCGGGTGGCGCGCCACCAGGTCTTCCATCTCGCCGGTGGACAGCCGGTGCCCGGACACGTTGATCACGTCATCGGTGCGCCCCATGATGTAGACGAAACCGTCCTCGTCGAGGTAGCCGCCATCGCCGGTGTGGTAGTAGCCGGGGTGGCTGTGCAGGTAGGCCTGCAGGTAGCGCGCATGGTCGCCCCACAGCGTCTGGCTGCAGCCGGGTGGCAGCGGCAGTGCGATCACGATGGCACCCTGCTCGTTGGGGCCCAGAAGGTGCCCGTCGTCGTCCAGCACGCGCACGTGGTAACCCGGCACGGCGCGGTTGCTCGAACCCGGACGCACCCCGCAACCTTCCAGCCCGACGCAGGGCGCGGTCACCGGCCAGCCGGTTTCGGTCTGCCACCAGTGGTCGTGCACGGCCTTGCCGCTGGCTGCCTCCAGCCATTGATGGGTGCTGGAGTCGAGTTTTTCCCCGGCCAGGAAGATCTGGCGCAGCGAGCTCAGGTCATGGCGCTTGAACAGCTCGCCCTGCGGGTCTTCCTTGCGGATTGCGCGCATGGCCGTGGGTGCGCAGAACAGCCCGTTGACCCGGTACTGCTCCACCACGCGCCAGTAGGCGGCAGCGTCCGGGGTGCGGATCGGCTTGCCCTCGTAGAACACCGTGGTGCAGCCGTTCATCAGCGGCCCGTAGACGATCAGCGAGTGCCCCACCACCCAGCCCACGTCGGAGATGCCCCACCACACATCCCCCGGCTGCATGCCGTAGATATGGCGCAGGGCAAAGCGCAGCGCCACGGCGTTGCCGCCGTTCTCACGCACGATGCCCTTGGGTTTGCCGGTGGTGCCGGAGGTGTACATGATGTACAGCGGGTCGCCTGCGGCCAAGGCCACCGGTGGCACCGGGCTGGCCGCAGCCACTGCCGCCTGCCAGTCCAGATCGCGGCCTTCGCGCAGCTCGGCGCGGGCCTGCGGGCGCTGCAGCACCAGCACCTGGCGCGGCTGGTGGGTGGCCAGTTGCAGGGCCTTGTCCACCAGCGGCTTGTATTCGATGACGCGGTCGAACTCCAGCCCGCAGGAGGCGGTGAGCAACAGCGCAGGCCGCGCATCGTCGATGCGCAGGGCCAGCTCGTTGGCGGCAAAGCCACCGAACACCACCGAATGCACCGCGCCGATGCGGGCGCAGGCCAGCATTGCCATGGCCGCCTGCGGCACCATCGGCATGTAGATGATCACCCCATCGCCCTGCTTCACCCCCAGCTCGCGCAGCAGGCCGGCCAGGCGCGCCACCTCCTCGCGCAGTTGCACGAAGGTGAAAGTCTGGCGGGTGTCGGTGACGGGCGAGTCGTAGATCAGTGCGGTCTGCTCGCCACGGCCCTGCTCGATCTGGTGGTCGAGGGCCAGGTAGCAGCTGTTGAGCTGCCCGTCGGCGAACCACTGGTGGGTGCCGTCGGGGTTGGCCACAAGGGTCTGCGCAGGCTTGCGGTACCAGGCCAGGTGGTCAGCCTGTTCGGCCCAGAACGCAGCGGGGTCGGCAATGGAGCGGTCGTAGCTGTGCTGGTAAGTCATCGATCGGTAACCCTGAACTTTGTTGTTATTAAAAGGGCGAATATCGAGTATGGACGCCAATTGCGCGCCTGCCATGGTACTTAAGTCGGGTATCATCGCCGCCGTCTTCATTGCCCTTGCAGCCCCTTCATGCACACCCTCGACGACCTCAGGCGCGGCCGCCTGGCAGGTGCCACCCGCCTCGACCTGAACTGCGGGCTCACGCAGTTCCCGGATGAGATCTTCGAACTGGCCGACAGCCTCGAAGTGCTCAACCTGAGCGGCAATGCGTTGAGCAGCCTGCCCCATGACCTGGGCCGACTGCACCGGCTCAAGGTGCTGTTCTGCTCCCACAACCGGTTCACCGAGGTGCCGGCCAGCGTAGGCCAGTGCCTGCGCCTGGAAATGCTCGGGTTGCGCAACAACCGCATCACGCACCTGCCGGCCGCCGCATTGGGCCCCAACCTGCGGGCACTGGTGCTGACCGAGAATTGCCTTGAACAGTTGCCCGACGCACTGGGCGACTGCCAGCAGCTGCAAAAGCTGATGCTGGCGGGCAACCGCCTGCGCGCCCTGCCGGCCAGCCTTGCGCGGTGCCAGCGGCTCGAACTGCTGCGGGTGTCGGCCAACCGGTTGAGCGAACTGCCCCAGTGGCTGCTGACGATGCCCCGCCTGGCGTGGCTGGCATATGCCGGCAACCCCTTGCCCCAGGGCCTTGCGGCGCCCCAGGCGCCGGGCCGGTGCGACGCCATCGACTGGCACGCCCTCGAGCTGGGCGAGGTGCTGGGCCAGGGCGCCTCCGGGGTGATTCACCGCGTGCAGGTGGCGGGCCGAAAGGCGGCGCTCAAGCTGTACAAGGGCCAGATGACCAGCGATGGCTCGCCGCTCAACGAAATGCAGGCGTGCGTGGCAGCTGGCGCCCACCCGAACCTGATCCCGCTGCTGGGGCAGGTAGCCAACCACCCGCACCAGGTGCCGGGGTTGCTGATGGCGCTGGTGGGCACCCACCTGTCTGCCCTGGCCGGGCCGCCCAGCCTGCAAACCTGCACCCGAGACGTCTACCCGCCTGACCTGTGCCTTGGCCTGCAAGCCGCAACCCGGCTGGCGACGGCCATCGCGTCGGTCGCGGCGCACCTGCACCAGCGCGGCATCACCCACGGCGACCTGTACGCGCACAACATCCTGTGCGATGCACAGGGCAACGCGGTGCTCGGGGACTTTGGCGCGGCATCGTTCTTTGCGCAGGATGGCAGTGTTGCAGCAGACGCATTGCAGCGTATCGAGGTGCGGGCGTTCGGGGTGTTGCTGGGGGAACTGCTGGCGTGTTGCGGGGAGGCGTCAGAGGAACTGGCGGACTTGCAGGCGAGCTGTGTTCAGCCGCAGGTGCTGGCAAGGCCGGATTTTGCGCAGGTTGAACGGGTGCTTCGCCGGCAAGGCCGGCTCCTGCAAGAGGCGTAGGAGCAGGCCTTGCCGGCGAAGTGGGTTATCAGCCCGCCAGGCCGACGTACACGTTCTGCACGTCGTCGTTGTCGTCGATGGCTTCCAGGAATGCCTCGACTTCAGCCATGTGCTCGTCGCTGAGCCCGCTGACCGGGTTCTTGGGGGTGTAGCCGATCTTGGCCGAGATCACCTTGAAGCCCTGTTGCGGCAAGGCCTTCTGTACCGCGTCCAGGTCGGTGGTGTCGGTGATGAACAGGGTCGAGCCCTCTTCTTCACCTTCCGCGAAGTCCTGTGCACCGGCTTCGATGGCGGCCATTTCCGGGTCGGCATCAGGGGTTTCAGGGCTGGCTTCGATCAGGCCGACATGGTTGAAGTCCCAGGCCACCGAACCCGAAGCGCCCAGCTGGCCCTTGCGGAACAGCACGCGAATCTGCGCCACGGTGCGGTTGACGTTGTCGGTCAGGCATTCGACGATCAGCGGCACCTGATGCGGGGCGAAGCCTTCGTAGGTAACGTGGTGGTACTGCACCGCGTCGCCATCCAGGCCCGCGCCCTTGCGGATGGCGCGTTCCAGGGTCTCTTTGGTCATCGAGGCCTTCTTGGCCTGTTCCACGGCCAGGCGCAGGCGCGGGTTCATGTCCGGGTCGGCACCAGCCTTGGCCGCGATCTGGATCTCCTTGGACAGCTTGCCCATGATCTTGCCCTTGGCGTTGGCTGCTACTTCTCTATGCTTGGCTTTCCACTGTGCGCCCATCTCGACTCTCTTGTTTCAGCTGCCGGTTCAGGTAGCGACCAGCAAGGTGGCGTGCAGTTTATACAGGCTGCGCCGGGCAATCGACAAAAAAACGCTGGGCTGTTGCCGGGCCTGGTGAACCCTTCGCCGGCAGGGCCGGCTCCTACTGGCGTTGCAGGAGCCGGCCTTGCTGGCGAAGAGGCCAGCATCCACAACCTAGAAACCACTTTAAGTTGTGATTTTTATTTCATATATATCAATCAGATAAGCCAACAACCTCATGTAGTTAAGCAGCTTCACGCTGCGCCACCGCCTGCGCCGCCGCCAGCATCGCCCTGAGCAGCACTGCGCACCCGGCCGCCAGGTCCTTGGGGTCGGCATTCTCGATTTCGTTATGGCTGATGCCGCCCTCGCACGGCACGAAGATCATCCCGGCCGGGCCCAGTTCGGCCAGGAAGATCGCGTCGTGCCCGGCCCCGCTGACGATGTCCATGTGCGACATGCCCAGCCCCTGCGCCGCGCTGCGCACCGCCTCCACGCAGCCCTTGTCGAAGTACAGCGGCGGGAAGTCCGCGGTGGGCGTCAGCGTGTAGGTCAGCCCATGCTGCTGCGCGGTCGCGGCGATCACCTCCTGCACCTGGGCGATCATCGAGTCCAGCCGCGCCGGCTCCAGGTGACGAAAATCCAGGGTCATGCGCACCTCGCCGGGGATCACGTTGCGCGAGCCCGGGTACGCCTGCAGGCAGCCCACCGTGCCGCACGCATGGGGCTGATGCTCCAGAGCCACGCGGTTGACCGCCGCCACCACCGCACTGGCGCCTACCAGGGCGTCCTTGCGCAGGTGCATCGGGGTCGGCCCGGCGTGGGCCTCGACACCGCGCAGGGTGAGGTCGAACCATTTCTGCCCCAGCGCGCCGAGCACCACGCCGATGGTCTTGCGCTGGTCCTCCAGGATCGGCCCCTGCTCGATATGCGCCTCGAAATAGGCGCCCACCGGGTGCCCACTGACCGCGCGGGTGCCGGCGTAGCCGATCGCATTCAGCGCCTCGCCCACGCTCACGCCCTGGGCATCGCGCTTGGCCAGCGTCTCCTGAAGGGTGAACTTCTCGGCGAACACGCCCGAGCCCATCATGCACGGCGCGAACCGCGAGCCCTCCTCGTTGGTCCACACCACAACCTCAAGTGGCGCCTCAGTTTCTATCTGCAAGTCATTGAGTGTACGAAGAACTTCCAGCCCGGCCAGCACTCCGAAGCAGCCATCGAACTTGCCGCCGGTGGGCTGGGTGTCGATATGGCTGCCGGTCATTACCGGCGGCAGTTGCGGGTTGCGCCCGGGCCGGCGGGCAAAGATGTTGCCCACCCCGTCCACGCTGACGGTGCAGCCGGCAGCCTCGGTCCATTGCACGAACAGGTCGCGGGCCTGGCGGTCCAGGTCGGTCAGGGCCAGGCGGCATACGCCTCCTTTGGCGGTGGCACCCAGTTGCGCCAGCTCCATCAGCGACTGCCACAGGCGCTGGCCATCGATGTGGGCCTGGGTACTTTGCAGAACGTCCTTAGCGGTTTGCATGAGCATCTCCTGCTTGGCCGGCCTCTGCGGGCCGTGGGGTTACACGGTGGGTTTGAGGCTGGTGGCACGCGCGCCCTTCAGGCTGCCCAGGGCGTAGTAGATCACCCCGCCCAGCGCCGAGCCGGTGAACCAGCCGAAGTCGTAGAACCAGCTGAACGCCGGGCTGTGCAGCGACAACAGGGTCAGCACCACCGGCACGCCGAAGGCGATGAAGCCGGTCGCGTTCCAGGCCGGGTACACGTCGTCGCGGTACAGCCCGGCAAGGTCGAGGGTCTGCTTGCGCAGCAGGAAGTAGTCCACCACCATGATCCCGGCAATCGGCCCCAGCAGGCTGGAATAGCCCAGCAGCCAGTTGGAATACACCGACTCCAGGCTCACGTCCGAGACGATCAGGCCGAGCTTCTTGAGCAGCTCATGGGCCATCAGCAGCAGGCCCACCAGCCCGGTCAGCAGCACGGCGGTGGTACGCCCGATCCACTTGGGCGCCAGGTTCTGGAAGTCGTTGGTGGGCGAAACGATGTTGGCCGCGGTGTTGGTCGACAGTGTGGCGATGATGATCAGCGCCATGGCCAGCGCCACCCACAGCGGGCTCTGGATATGCCCGATCAGGCTCACCGGGTCGGACACCGTCTCGCCCACCAGCGAGGCCGAGGCAGCGGTCAGCACTACCCCCAGCGCGGCAAACAGGAACATGGTCAGCGGCAGGCCGAAGATCTGCCCCAGGATCTGGTCCTTCTGGCTTCGGGCGTAGCGGCTGAAGTCCGGGATGTTCAGCGACAGCGTGGCCCAGAAACCCACCATGGCGGTCAGCCCGGCGAAGAAGTAGCCGGTCACGCTGGCGCCTTCGGGGCGTTTGGGCGGCTGCGCCAGCAGTTCGCTGAACGACACGTTGGGCAGCGCCCACACCAGCAGCCCGGCACCCACCAGCACCAGCAGCGGTGCCGACAGGGTTTCGAGCCACTTGATCGACTCGGCGCCGCGCAGCACCACCCACAGGTTAAGGCACCAGAACAGCATGAAGCCGATGACCTCGCCGGTGCCGCCCAGCGCCTTCCATTCCGGCCAGAACGAGCCCAGGAAGAGGTGGATGGCCAGCCCGCCGAACATCGTCTGGATACCGAACCAGCCGCACGCCACCAGCGCGCGGATCAGGCACGGCACGTTGGAGCCGATGATGCCGAACGAGGAGCGCAGCAGCACCGGGAACGGGATGCCGTACTTGGTGCCGGGGAAGGCATTGAGCGTCAGCGGGATGAGCACGATGGTGTTGGCCAGCAGGATCGCCAACAGCGCCTCGCCCACCGTCAGGCCGAAGTACGCCGTGAGCACCCCGCCCAGGGTGTAGGTGGGCACGCAGATCGACATGCCGACCCACAGTGCGGTGATGTGCCATTTGTTCCAGGTGCGCTGCCCCACCTTGGTCGGGGCGATGTCATGGTTGTAGCGAGGGCTGTCGAGGACGTCGGTGCCGGCGTCGAGCTCGAACAAGCCGTCACGCTCGCTCACTTGCGATCGGGTCTGGTGCATTGGCCGCTCCACTTTTCTGGTTATGTGCACCTCGCGATGAGGCGCCGGAGTCTTGCGCGTGCAGGTAAGGCAATCACGGTCAGGTGATCTGAGAAATCTTGACCATTTACGCATCCTGTCAAGCAAGACAGGACTCGCCAGAAACCTTTCCTAACCCGTAAAAAGAAGTTTTATTCTTATTTTTCAATAAGTTGAAAACAGAATAAGCATATAAAAAATAATCTTGCCCAATCCCGGATCGCCAACTAGATTCAATTCTTGACGGCGATGACAGGATTACTCCGGCGCCGATCACGACAAAAATCTAGAGCCGGTAGCAACCGGTCAAGCCTGCGAGGAGCTTCGTGATGACGCTTTTGATTCGTGGCGCCACCCTGATTACCCATGACGAGAGTTACCCGGCCGACGTGTACTGCGCAGACGGCCTGATCCAGGCCATCGGCCACAACCTCGACGTCCCCGCCGGCTGTACCGTGCTCGATGGCAGCGGGCAGTACCTGATGCCCGGCGGCATCGACCCCCACACCCACATGCAGCTGCCCTTCATGGGCACAGTGGCCAGCGAGGACTTCTACACCGGCACCGCCGCCGGCCTGGCCGGCGGCACCACCTCGATCATCGACTTCGTGATCCCCAACCCGCAGCAATCGCTGCTCGAAGCCTTTCACCAGTGGCGCGGCTGGGCCGAGAAATCGGCGGCCGACTACGGCTTTCACGTGGCCATCACCTGGTGGAGCGAGCAGGTGCGCGAGGAAATGGCCGAGCTGGTCAACCACCACGGGGTGAACAGCTTCAAGCACTTCATGGCCTACAAGAACGCGATCATGGCCGCCGACGACACCCTGGTCGGCAGCTTCGAGCGCTGCCTGGAGCTGGGCGCGGTGCCCACGGTGCATGCCGAGAACGGCGAGCTGGTGTACCACCTGCAGCGCAAGCTGCTGGCCCAGGGCATCACCGGCCCCGAAGCGCACCCACTGTCGCGCCCTTCGCAGGTGGAAGGCGAAGCGGCCAGCCGTGCCATCCGCATTGCCGAAACCCTCGGCACCCCGCTGTACCTGGTGCACGTGTCCACCCGCGAGGCGCTGGACGAGATCACCTATGCCCGCGCCAAGGGCCAGCCGGTGTACGGCGAAGTGCTGGCCGGGCACCTGTTGCTGGACGACAGCGTGTACCAGCACCCCGACTGGCAGACGGCGGCCGGCTATGTGATGAGCCCGCCGTTTCGCCCGCGCGGGCACCAGGAGGCCCTGTGGCACGGGCTGCAATCGGGCAACCTGCATACCACCGCCACCGACCATTGCTGCTTCTGCGCCGAGCAGAAGGCCGCGGGGCGTGACGATTTCAGCCGTATCCCCAACGGCACGGCGGGCATCGAGGACCGCATGGCGGTGCTGTGGGACGAAGGCGTGAACACCGGCCGGCTGTCGATGCAGGACTTCGTCGCCCTCACCTCCACCAACACCGCCAAGATCTTCAACCTGTACCCACGCAAGGGTGCGCTGCGGGTCGGCGCCGATGCCGACCTGGTGCTGTGGGACCCGCACGGCACGCGCACCATCTCGGCCAAGACCCACCACCAGAACGTCGACTTCAACATCTTCGAAGGCAAGACGGTGCGCGGGGTGCCCAGCCATACCATCAGCCAGGGCAAGCTGGTGTGGGCCGACGGCGACCTGCGCGCCGAGCGCGGCGCCGGGCGCTATGTCGAACGGCCGGCATACCCGGCGGTGTTCGACCTGCTGAGCAAGCGTGCGCAGCAGTGCAGGCCCGGCGCGGTCAAGCGCTGAGCCTTTAAAGCATCGCGGGTCAAGCCCGCTCCCACAGGTATCGTGCGATCCCGGTGGGAGCGGGCTTGACCCGCGATGGGCGCGCCAGCGCCCCGGTTTCTATAAAAAAACAAAGAGGCCACTACCGTGATCAACGCCTTGAACCATCTCCCGCACCCGCAAGACGACAACGCCACCCTCGCCACGCATTTCAGCGACCTGGCTCCACCCCTCACCCCGCGCCAGGCCGCCGTGGAAAGCGCGCGCTGCCTGTACTGCTACGACGCCCCCTGCGTCGACGCCTGCCCCAGCGACATCGACATCCCCTCCTTCATCCGCAACATCCAGCAGGACAACGTGCAGGGCGCGGCCATCAAGATTCTCTCGGCCAACATCCTCGGTGGCAGCTGCGCCCGGGTGTGCCCCACCGAGATCCTCTGCCAGCAGGCCTGCGTGCGCAACAACGCCCAGGAATGCGCCCCGGTGCTGATCGGCCTGCTGCAACGCTACGCGGTCGATCATGCCGAGTTCGCCGAGCACCCGTTCCAGCGTGCGCCCAGCACCGGCAAGCGCATCGCCGTGGTCGGCGCCGGCCCCGCAGGCCTGGCCTGCGCCCACCGGCTGGCCTGGCACGGGCATGAGGTGGTGATTTTCGAAGCACGGGAAAAGGCCGGCGGCCTCAACGAATACGGCATCGCCAAGTACAAGCTGGTGGACGACTTCGCCCAGCGCGAGCTGGACTTCGTGCTGCAGGTGGGCGGTATCGAGATCCGCCACGGCCAGGTGCTGGGCGACAACCTCAGCCTGGGCGAGCTGCAACAGCAGTTCGACGCGGTGTTCCTCGGCCTGGGCCTGGCCGCCAGCCGCCAGTTGGGCCTGCCCGACGAAGGCGCCCCCGGCCTGCTCAGCGCCACCGAGTACATCCGCGAGCTGCGCCAGGCCGACGACCTGAGCACCCTGCCCCTGGCCGAACGCTGCATCGTGCTCGGCGCCGGCAACACCGCCATCGACATGGCAGTACAGATGGCCCGCCTGGGCGCCCATGACGTCAACCTGGTGTACCGCCGTGGCCTGCAGGACATGGGCGCCACCCAGCATGAACAGGACATCGCCAAGGCCAACCAGGTACGGCTGCTGACCTGGGCCCAGCCCGAGCAGGTGCTGCTCGACGACCAGGGCCGGGTGCGCGGCATGCGCTTTGCCCGCACGCACCTGGTGGACGGGCGTCTGCAAACCACTGGGCAAACCTTCGAACTGGCGGCGGATGCGATCTTCAAGGCCATCGGCCAGGCCTTCGACGGCCAGGCCCTGAGCGACCCGCAGGCCCTGCAACTGGAGCGTGATGGCGAGCGTATCCGCGTGGACGACAACCTGCGCACCAGCCTGCCGGGCGTGTACGCCGGCGGCGACTGCACGCACCTGGGCCAGGACCTCACCGTACAGGCCGTGCAGCACGGCAAGCGGGCCGCCGAGGCCATCCATGCCCAACTGACCCTCAACGTGGAGGCCGCATAAATGGCAGACCTGTCGATCGAATTCGCTGGCATCAAGGCGCCCAACCCGTTCTGGCTGGCCTCCGCACCGCCCACCGACAAGGCCTACAACGTGATACGTGCGTTCGAGGCCGGCTGGGGTGGCGTGGTCTGGAAAACACTGGGCGAAGACCCCGCCGCCGTCAACGTGTCGTCACGCTACTCGGCGCACTTCGGGCCCAACCGCGAGGTGCTGGGCATCAACAACATCGAGCTGATTACCGACCGCTCGCTGGAGATCAACCTGCGCGAGATCACCCAGGTGAAAAAGGCCTGGCCCGACCGCGCGCTGATCGTGTCGCTGATGGTGCCGTGCGTGGAGGACGCGTGGAAAACCATCCTGCCGCTGGTGGAGGCCACCGGGGCGGACGGCATCGAGCTGAACTTCGGCTGCCCCCACGGCATGCCCGAGCGCGGCATGGGCGCGGCGGTGGGCCAGGTGCCGGAGTACGTCGAGCAGGTGACACGCTGGTGCAAGACCTACTGCTCGCTGCCGGTGATCGTCAAGCTCACCCCCAACATCACCGACATCCGCCAGTCGGCCCGCGCCGCGCACCGCGGCGGCGCCGACGCAGTGTCGCTGATCAACACCATCAACTCGATCACCAGCGTCGACCTTGAGCGCATGATCGCCCTGCCGATCGTCGGCGAGGCCAGTACCCACGGTGGCTACTGCGGTTCGGCAGTGAAGCCGATCGCGCTGAACATGGTGGCCGAGATCGCCCGCGACCCGGCCACCCACGGGCTGCCCATCAGTGGCATCGGCGGCATCGGCAGCTGGCGGGATGCCGCCGAGTTCATTGCATTGGGTTGCGGCTCGGTGCAAGTGTGCACCGCGGCGATGCTGCATGGCTTTCGCATCGTCGACGAAATGAAGGACGGCCTCTCGCGCTGGATGGACAGTCAGGGCTACCACAGCCTGCAGGACTTTCGCGGGCGCGCGGTGGGCCACACCACCGACTGGAAGTACCTGGACATCAACTACCAGGTGATCGCCAGGATCGACCAGCAGGCCTGCATCGGCTGCGGGCGCTGCCACATTGCCTGCGAAGACACCTCGCACCAGGCCATCGCCAGCCTGGTCAAGGCCGAGGGAGGGCACCGCTACGAGGTGATCGACGCCGAGTGCGTGGGGTGCAACCTGTGCCAGATCACCTGCCCGGTCGAGGACTGCATCGAGATGGTGCCCCAGGACACCGGCAAGCCGTTCCTGGACTGGCTGCACGACCCACGCAACCCCTACCGCGAGGCGTCCTGAGGCTGCGCCCCGCGCAGGTCTTCGAAGCAGGCCTTGTTCCCGTCCACCTGAACAGACGCCCGGGGTAGGTTCGCCGCCTCCCCGGTCGGCGTCTCCACATGCCAGTAGCAGTGCTTGATCGCGCGGGTGATGGCCACGTAGGCCAGGCGCAGGATCTCGTCCTTCTGGGCGTTGTCGTAGCCTTCGGGGTCGCCCGCGCGGCCCAGCCCGGCCTGGCGGTACACCTGGTTCTTGTACGGCGAGCGCGTCAGGTGCTGGCAGTCACCGAGCATGAACACCGCATCGGCCTGCAGGCCCTTGGCGCTGTGGTAGGTGAGCTGGCGGAACCGCCGCTGCGCCGCCGGCAGGCTGGCCTCGTGGTTGAGCAAGGGCTGCAGGTGCTCGGCAATCACCGACTTGTCGACGCTCTTGCGGTACAGCAGCATCACCGACTCGCCATCGCGGTAGTGGTCCATCAACTGCCGGGCCAGTGTGGCTTCGTCGCGCTCCATCACCATCACCGGCACCGGCTGCTCGGCCGCCGGGCCACAGGCACGGGCCTTCTTGCCGGCAATTGCCGGGGCCGACTTAACGATATGCTCGGCTGCATCGATGATGTGCTGGTGGCTGCGGTAGTTGTCGGCCAGCATCACGCGGGTGGTGCTGGGGGCGACGAACTGCTTGGCGAACTCCATGAAGTACTTAGGCGAGCTGCCGCGCCAGCCATAGATCGACTGCCAGTCGTCCCCAACGCACAGCAGCGAGGAATGCTGCGCCACCTGCCCCACGTGCATGGCCGGGCCGCGCCGGCGGATCTCGCGCAGGCAGGCGCGCAGCCACGAGACGATCTGCGGCGACACGTCCTGGAACTCGTCGATCATCAGGTGCGACAACGGGCGCAGCATCGGGTCGGGCAGCAGGCGCAGGTTTTCCGGGTTGTTCTCGCCGAACAGCGCGAACATGCGGTTGTAGCTCATGATCGGCGGCGACTGTGCCAGCAGGTGCACCTCCAGCGCCTTCCAGTACAGGCTCAGGGCCTCGAAGAACAGCGCGTCGGTGTCGCCCTGCGGGAAGCTCATGCCGCCCACCGCCACGCTCACATCCAACCCCAGGTTCTCGATGAACCCGGCAGCGCCGACGAACGCATCCAGCAAGGGCGCCGCGCCCAGCTCGCCTTTTACCTTGTAGTCAAAGCCCGGCCCGGCCACTGCATCACCGGCCAGCGAGGCGGTGAGGCGTTTGGCCGCCGCGTAGTTTTCCAGCCAGATCACCGGCTTGTCGCAGAACGCCTGGAACAGCGTGCGCTTGATCACCCATTCGGCCCACACCGGCAGCTTGGCGCCGGGGCGCTTGTACTGCTGATTCTCCTTGGGGTCGAAACCCAGCACCACCCAGGCGTCAAGCTCGGCGATATGGCCGTGGAAATGAAAGCGGCTGCCGTTGATTTCGACGGTTTCGCGGCTGGGCTCGATACCCTTGATCGGCCAGGCACCTGCCTGGAACCACAGGTCTTCGATCACGTCGCACAGCTCTTCGTCGCGCCCGGACGACAGCTGGGTCACCGCCACGCGCTTCTGCACGTCGGGGTGGTCGCGGTCCAGGGCCTTGAGCTGCAGGGCTTCGCGGCGCAGCCCGGCAATCAGCTCGGCGAACCGCGGGCTGGTGTGCAGCAGGTCGCGGTAGCACAGGTTGAGTTGCTGGCGCTGGGCATCGTTGATGCGCAGGTCGAACGGGTTGCTGTCCACGCCCGCCTCGCTGCCCCCGGGCTGCTCGCTGCCCAGGGTCTCGAATGCCCGCACCTGGCTGAAGCCCGGCAGGCTGCGCACCAGCGGCAGGATGCGCGAATGGAAGGTGCGCACCAGCTCACGCGCCTGCACCGGGCTCAGGGCCAGTTGCCACAGGCCGAACACCTGCACCAGGCGGGCAATGAAGTCCTTGCGCGACTCGCGGGTGAAGGTGACCACGGTCATGGCCTCCAGCTCGAAGCCCAGGTAATGGCGCAGCAACAGGATACGCAGCACCAGCGAGGTGGACTTGCCAGCGCCGGCGCCGGCGATCACGCAGGTGGACGGCGTGTCGCTGAAGATCATCTTCCACTGCGCTGCGCTGGGTTGGGCGTGGGCCGGCAGGCGCGCGGCGACGTCGGCCTTGAAGCGCTTCTTCAGCTCGGGGGTCAGCGGCAGGCGCCAGTCGTCGAACAGGGCATCGTCCAGCCCCGGCACGCCGTGGGCATCCGGGCGCGTATCGCGGATCACCAGCACCTGGCGCCCGGCCTCGAAACCGTCCACGCGCCCTTCTTCATAGCCTTCACGCAGCCCGTCGGCATGCCCGGTGCGCTGGCCGTTGGCATGGCCCTGGAACCACGAATCTCGGTGCTGTGCCTGCAACCGGCTCAGGCCACGGCCCAGCAGGCGTGCGGCCAGACGTCTGACCCAGGGCAGTTGCGCGGGTGGGGTTAGATCCGTGGGTAGCTTGGGACGCTCGTGTGACACACCGACTCCGGCAATCAATTCAATCAGCGGCCATGTTCGCCTTATCACGACCAAATCACCAGCCGAATGCTTTCACATCAGTGGATTAGGCGACGAAGCGGCGAAACTACCGCAGGTTATATATCGAATATAACGATCATATTTAGCCGATATTTACGCTTTTTTTCGATGTTTATCGAGAGGATCATCAGCGCCATCCACCTGATTACCGAGGACACGAGCATGCTGCAACTGCGCCCCTTCGACACCCTTGGCCACGCCAACCATGGCTGGCTGGATGCCCACCATCACTTCTCCTTTGCCGAATACCACGATCCGCGCCGCATGAACTGGGGCACGCTGCGGGTATGGAACGACGACCTGATCGCCGCCGGCAGCGGGTTCCCGCCGCACCCGCACCGCGACATGGAGATCATCACCTATGTGCGTGAAGGCGCGATCACCCACCAGGACAGCCTGGGCAACAAGGGCCGTACCGAAGCCGGTGACGTGCAGGTGATGAGCGCCGGTACCGGCATCACCCACAGCGAGTACAACGTGGAGGCCGTGGACACGCGGATCTTCCAGATCTGGATTGTGCCCCAGCGTGTGGGCCAGGCACCGTCGTGGGGCGTGCGGCCGTTTCCCAAGGGCGAGCGCGGCGAAGGGTTCGTGACCCTGGCCAGCGGGCGCGAGGGGGATGAAGGCAGCCTGGGGATCCGCGCCGATGCGCGGCTGGTGGCGGCGACGCTGAAGGCCGGGGAAAGCGCCGAGTACCGCATCGATGCGGGTCGCCGGGCCTACCTGGTGCCGGCCAAGGGCGTGATCGAGGTCAATGGCCTGCGCGCCGAGGCCCGCGACGGGGTGGCGGTGGAGGATGAGCAGGTGCTCAGGGTGGTGGCGCTGCAAGACAGCGAGATTGTGCTGGTGGATGTGGCGTAGGCATTGACCCTTTCGCCGGCAAGGCCGGCTCCTACAGGTTCACGCATCACCTGTAGGAGCCGGCCTTGCCGGCGAAGAGGCCGAATCAGGCGATGGCAGCGTCCACCAGCTCCTGCGCCTCACCCACCAGGCGCTGCAGGTGCGCGTCGTCGACGAAGCTCTCCGCATAGATCTTGTAGATGTCTTCGGTGCCCGACGGCCGCGCCGCGAACCAGCCGTTGGCCGTCATCACCTTCAACCCGCCAATCGCCTGGTCGTTGCCCGGCGCATGGCTGAGGATCTGCTCGATCGGCTCGCCTGCCAGCGTGGTCGACTTGACCTGCTGCGGCGACAGCTTGCCCAACTGGGCCTTCTGCTGCGGCGTGGCCTTGGCATCCACCCGGGTGGAGAACGGCCTGCCCAGCGCCTCGGCCAGCGCCTCGTATGCCTGGCTTGGGTCGCGCCCGGTACGGGCGGTCATCTCTGCCGCCAGCAGCGACGGGATCAGGCCGTCCTTGTCGGTGCTCCACACCGTGCCGTCCTTGCGCAGGAACGAGGCGCCGGCGCTCTCCTCCCCACCAAAGCCCAGCGAACCGTCGAACAGGCCATCGGCGAAATACTTGAAGCCCACCGGCACTTCGTACAGGCGACGCCCCAGGCGTGCCGCCACGCGGTCGATCATGCCGCTGCTGACCACGGTCTTGCCCACGGCCGCATCGGCGCGCCATTGCGGGCGGTTCTGGAACAGGTAGTCGATGGACACCGCCAGGTAGTTGTTCGGCGCCAGCAGGCCACCTGACGGGGTGACGATGCCGTGGCGGTCATGGTCGGGGTCGCAGCCGAACGCCACGTCGAACCGATCGCGCAGGCCGATCAGGCCCTGCATGGCGTAAGGCGAGGACGGGTCCATGCGGATCTGGCCGTCCCAGTCCACGCACATGAAGCGGAACGTGGGGTCGACCTCGGTGTTGACCACGTCCAGGTCGAGCTTGTAGTGCTCGGCAATCGCCGACCAGTAACGCACCCCGGCACCGCCCAGCGGGTCGACACCCAGGCGCAGGCCCGCACCACGAATCACATCGAAATCAATCACATTGACCAGGTCGCTGACGTAACTGCCCAGGTAGTCGTGACGGTGCGTGGTGCTGGCCTTGAGGGCCTGTGCATGGCCCATGCGCTGCACGCCCTTGAGGCCGTCGGCCAGCAGTTGGTTGGCCTTGGCCTCGATCCACTTGGTCACGTCGCTGTCGGCCGGGCCGCCATTGGGCGGGTTGTACTTGAAGCCGCCACTTTGCGGCGGGTTGTGCGACGGGGTGATCACGATGCCGTCGGCCAGGCCACGGCTGCGGCCACGGTTGTAGCAGATGATGGCGTGGGAGATGGCCGGGGTCGGGGTGTACTCGTCATCCTTGGTCAGCATCACCTCGACGCCGTTGGCTGCCAGCACCTCCAGTGCGGTAGCCGCCGCCGGGGTCGACAGCGCATGGGTGTCGATGCCGATGAACAGCGGCCCGTCGATGCCCTGCGCCTTGCGGTACAGGCAGATGGCCTGGCTGATGGCAAGCACATGCGCTTCGTTGAAGCCCAGGTCCACGGAGCTGCCGCGGTGCCCCGACGTGCCAAAGGCAACGCGCTGGGTGGCGACGCCTGCATCGGGCTGGCCGGTGTAGTACGCGGTCAGCAGCTGGGGGATATCGACCAGCACGGAGGCTGGCGCCGGTTTACCCGCCAAGGGACTGAGCTTCATGCAAAACCTCAAGTAAAGATGTACAGGGTGATGAAAATACGCAGTTTACTGGCACTTCGACCACAACGCGACGGCGGCGATCCCGCCCGCCGCGACTATTTGTACTGCGGTGCCCACCAGCCGGGAAACATCCGCTGCACCCGGGGCTCGGCAAAACGGTCGTCGATCAGCATGACCACACCGCGATCTTCAGTGCCACGTATCACCCGCCCGGCCGCCTGGATCACCTTCTGCACGCCGGGGTACAGGTAGGTGTAGTCGAAGCCCGCGTCGAACAGAGCGCCCATGCGCAGCTTGAGCTGTTCGTTCACCGGGTTGACCTGGGGCAGCCCCAGGGTGGCAACGAAGGCGCCGATCAGCCGGGTGCCAGGCAGGTCGACCCCTTCGCCGAACGCCCCGCCCAGCACGGCGAAGCCCACGCCCTGCCCGTCTTCGACAAAGCGTTCGAGAAAGCCCTTGCGCTGCGCCTCGTCCATGCCGGGCGACTGCGACCATTGCACGATGTGCGGGTAGCGCTCGGCCAGCAGCCGCGCCACCTGCTGCTGGTAGTCGAAGCTGCTGAAGAACGCCAGGTAGTTGCCCGGCTGGAGGCGGTACTGCTCGGAGATCAGTTCCACGATCGGCGCCAGTGACGCCTGCCGGTGCTGGAAACGCGTCGACACGCTGCTGATCACGCGCACCTGCAACTGCTCGGCGGCAAACGGCGAGGCCACGTCCAGCCACGCGGTGTCGGCCGGCAGGCCGAGCAGGTCGGCGTAGTAATGGCGTGGGCTGAGGGTGGCGGAAAACAGCGTGACGCTGCGCGCAGCGGCCATGCGCGGGCCGATCAGCGGCGCCGGCACCACGTTGCGCAGGCACAGGGTGGACAGGCTGCGCCGGCCCGGGCCGTCGCGCTTGCTGATGTCGAACACGAAATGCTCGTCGAACACCTCACACAGGCGCAGGAACTGCGAAGCCTGAAAGAAGAGCTGCAACAGCGGCCCTTCGACGCTGGCAGGCTGCTGGTTCATGCTGTCCTGCACATGGCTGACAAAACGCTGCAGCGCCTTGAGAAAGGCCTCGGGCAACTGGCCGGTGGCGCGGTAGGGAACGTCCTGGTCCTTGTGCACGGCGTTCCAGGCCCGGTCAAGGCGCTGCAAGGCGTTGGCCATGCCTGCCGGGGGATCACGCCGCAGGGCCTTCAATTGCCATTGATCGAGGCTCACGCTGTACATCTGGCGTGCACGCTCCACCAGGTTGTGCGCCTCGTCCACCAGCACCGCCACCCGCCACTGGTCGAGCTGGGCCAGGCCGAACAGCAAGGCGCTCTGGTCGAAGTAGTAGTTGTAGTCGCCCACCAGCACATCCACCCAGCGCGCCATCTCCTGCCCCAGGTAGTAGGGGCACACCTGGTGCGCCAGGGCTACCTCGCGCAGGCGGGCCTGGTCCAGCACCGGCTGCTGCGCGGCGGCCTGGCGGGCGGCGGGCAAGCGGTCGTAGAAACCCTTGGCCAACGGGCAGGCTTCGCCGTGGCAGGCGGTGCCGGGAAACTCGCAGGCCTTTTCCCGTGCCACCAGTTCCAGGCTACGCAAGGCCAGCTCGGGGCTGCTGTGCATGACCCGCTGCACGGCCTCCAGCGCCAGCGCCCGCCCCGGCGTCTTGGCGGTCAGGAACAGCACCTTGTCCAGTTGCTGCGGCACCATCGCCTTGAGCAACGGGAACAGCGTGCCCAGCGTCTTGCCGATGCCGGTGGTGGCCTGGGCCATCAGGCAGCGGCCGGTGCTTACCGCCTTGTACACGGTTTCGGCCAGCTCGCGCTGCCCGGTACGAAAGCTGGCGTGGGGGAACGCGAGCGCCTGCAGGCCGCTGTTGCGCAAGGCCTGGCGTTGCATCTGCTGCTGGGCCCAGCGCAGGAACAGCGTGCACTGGGCGATGAAGAACTGCTCGAGTTCGGCGGCGGTATGGCGGGCCTCCACCAGGGTTTCGCGGTCGCTGTCCACGTCCAGGTACACCAGCGCCAGGTTCACCTCGGCCAGTTCTCGCTGCTGGCACAGCAGCCAGCCATACACCCTGGCCTGTGCCCAGTGCAGTTGGCGGTGGTTGTCGGGCTGGCTGGCCAGGTCGCCGCGGTAGGTCTTGATCTCTTCCAGGCGGTTGAGCGCCGGGTTGTAGCCGTCGGCGCGCCCGCGTACCTGCAACTGCTCGAACTGCCCCTCCAGCGCCACCTCCGACTCATAGCCCCGGCCCCGGCGCGTGACCACCGTGCGGTGGCCGGTGATGCCCTCCTGGGCCGAGGGCGACGGGGTGAAGCGCAGGTCCAGGTCACCGACCTTGGCGGTGAACTCGCACAGCGCACGCACCGCTACCTTGTAGCTCATGCTGCCGGCTGTGCCCACTGCACGTGGCACACCTCGACGGGCAGGCCGTGCTCGGTGCAGAAGGCGATCCAGCGCAGCTGGTTGTCCTGCAGGCGATCGCCCGGGCCCTTCACTTCGATCATGCGGTAGCGCCGTTGCCCGGGCCAGAACTGGATCAGGTCCGGCATGCCGGCGCGGTTGGCCTGGATATCCTCCAGCAGGCGCTCGAAGCAGCGCTTGAGGTGCGCCGCCGGCAGGCAGTCCAGGGCCTGCTGCAACAGCGTGGCATCCAGCAGTTCCCAGTACACGAAGGGTGATTGCAGGCCGTGCTTGGCCTGGTAGTTGGCCAGGATGGTGTGGCGGTAGCGCTCATCGTCCAGCTGCCCCAGGCAGGCGGCAAAATGCTCGGCGCGGCGCGCCTGGAAGCCGGCATCGTGCAGGTCCAGCGGGCCGCTCTGGAACGGGTGGAAGAACGCGCCGGGCACGGGCGCGAAGATGGCTTCCCAGCACAGCAGCCCGAACAGGCTGTTGAACAGGGTGTTCTCGACGTAGTGCACCGGCCCGTCATCGGCCGCCAGGTGCACCTGCACCGCCTGCTCCACGCCAAGCGTCGACAGATCGACAGGCAGGCACAGGTCCAGCCGGCTGATCGCTGCCGGGGCGCGCCGACGCTGTGGCGGGCCGCCCAGCTTGCGCTGCAGGCGGGGCAAGATGCGCGCCAGCGCCTGGACCTCCAGCGCGTTGGCTGGTTTGGCGCCCACTACGCTGGCAAGCTCCAGGGCGGCGGCATGATCGGCGCTGCGCTCCAGCACGCGGATATGCCGGATGCGTGCCTGGGGGTGGTTGCTGCGGGGGTAGATGTTCAGGGCCTGGGCCCAGTCGCCGCTGCGCTCGCAATGCTGGCCAAGCTGGAACAGCAACCTGGCGCGGCGCCGTTCCAACCACGGGTTGCTCGGCTGCAGGCCGTCCAGCAGTGCCAGCACCTGCTCGACCGGCTGCCCGGCCTCGAGCTGCTCGGCACAGGTGTGCAGGGCCAGGCACAGGTCGATATCGGCGCGCTCGCGCAGCGCCCGGGAATCCTCGCCGAACGCGACCTGCTCGTAGCGCAGCAGGCCAAGGTCGGCGAGCACGAACTCCGACCAGTCCTGGTGCAGGTTGCCGAAAAACAGCAGACGCAGACGATCGCACAGCGCCTGCAGGTGCAGCACGTACACCGGTTCGTCGAATTCGGGCCACCACTGACGCAGGGGCCTGGCCTCGGCATACAGCGCCGACAACTGTTCGAGCAGTTCGCCCTTGGCAGCCCGCGGGCGCTCCAGCACGTCGGCGAAACAGCGGGCGATTTCGTCCTTGCGCAGCAACTGGAACAGGTGGTCCAGGCCCAGGCTCGGCTGGTCGTCGAGCCAGCCCAGCGCCACCAGCGGCGCGGCGGCAGGCTCGATTGCGCCGATTTCCAGGTAGGTCAGCTTGCTGGCGCGAAACATCACACCCTTGCGCATCACCATGCGTACCAGCAGGGCCTGGGAGGCCTGGCCCAGCGTCGCGAACTGTTGAATGAAGGCGTGTTCGTGTTCATCGAGCAGGTCGGCGTAGCGCAGTTGCACCCAGGCCAGTACCTGCTGAAAGTTGCACAGGTAATAGAACGGGTCGGCGACGGAATGGGCGATCACGGAGCGGGTAACCAGCAGAAGGAATCCACTGGTTATACATACAGACAGGCGAGCTTGGCAACTTCAGCGGATCAATGGCGCAACCGGCCCGGATCGCTGTCGCGGGCCCGCGCCAGCAGCGAACGTCCACCGGCGGCCGCTTCACTTTCGCGCTGGTAGAGCATCTGCAGCGTGCTCAGGGACAAGCCGCTGATCTCCTCCAGCCATTGCACCATGGGCTGTGGCGAGGGTACGCCCTTGAGTGCCTTGTGCAGGTAGGGCAGCGCCGCCTGCATGCCGGGGTGCCGCGCCTGTACGAAGCGCTCCAGGTTGCGCCCGCGGTCGACGAAGGGCGCGAACAGCAGGCAGGCCAGCTGTTCTTCGTTGAGGTTGTAGCCCTGCAGGGCGAAGTCGTCTGCCAGGCGGCGTCGCTGGCCGTGGCGCTCGCGGTCTTGCCAGGTTTCCATGGCCAGTGCCTGCAGCGCCGCCGGCACCGGTTTGCGCCGCAGCTGGGCCTTGACCTGCTGCAGGTGCTCGGCAATGCCCAGCGCATAGTCCTGCCCCTGCACCCACTGCGCGCGCAGCCCGGCAAGGTGTGCCATCAGCAACGGGTTGGCACAGGCCGACTGGCTGAAACCCAGGGCCAGCTCGTCATAGCGAAACCTGAGAAATTCGAGCAGCAGCACGCTCTGCCCCTGCTGGCTGTCCTGCAGCAGGTCGGCGATGTCGATGAAGCGCGGGATACGGCGGGGGCCGGGGACCTGCCGAAGGGGCTCGGCTGGCAGCCCCAGCACCTCGTTGAGGTAGATGCGGCGCAGTTGGCCAAGGCCCTGCAACAGGGCGCCGGGGTGTGAGTGGGCCGGCCTTGCACTGCTCAACCCGGCCTCGCGCATCATGCGGCGGCCCCACGCCAGGTAGCGTTTGCGCTCGGGCATCGGGTCGGCGTTGATCAATGCGTCCACCCCGCCCTCCCAGCCCATGCCCTGGCGGTACAGTTCGGCCAGCGCCAGGTAGAAGCGATTGCAGAACATCGGCCGCACCTGGCCGGCGGTCAGGTGCCCGGCAACCAGGGTGTCGAAGCGCTCGACCTGCTGCTGACGCGGCGACAGCGGCTTGAGTGCATCGAAGTGCTGGAGGCCGCCGTCGTCCAGCACCAGCAGCTCGACCCGCAGGTCGTCATGCAGCACCAGCGCCGAATAGCCACGCTCGATGTTCTCGATCACCGCCGTCGACATGCCCACATGGCGGGCGGTGACCACGCGCAGCTCGAAGGTGGCCGGCGCACGCGCCGCAATGCTCAACTGCGCGGCGCGCAGAAACGCCAGGGCGAAGGAGCTGTCCTTGCCGCCGCCATGGGCCAGCATCACCTTGAAGTCGCCTATGCGCTCGATCCCGCCGGCGGCCACCAGCATGCGCTGGATAAGCAATTGCAGCGACGCGCGCTGGCCCTGGGTAAGGCACTCGAGCAGTCGCTGCAGGACCTGCTGGTAAATGTGAGTCATGGCTTGATCGTGGAGGGTACTCATGGTGTATACCTGATTCGATAACGACTGCCGGCAGCCGGAAGTTACCCGATGCGGGTAACAGGACATCGTTGCGTAACAACGGCAAAGTGAATTAAAAAAAGAATGATGGTCTTAGGATGTTTCTTACAACTTCCTACGATTATTCCGACTCAGGTCGAAACAGCATCGCCCGATGACCACCCTTGCCCCGGACAGCGCCCCCCCGGCGCGTTGCGTGCGAGGGCCCCACCTCCATGAACAGTACAGCTGGCACACCATATCTCGCTCCTTGAGATGATTGATGGTTGGATGAACAGCGCCGCCTTAGGCACGACAGTGCCCGACGCCCATAGGAAACAGCAGCCCTTCCACGCGAAGATGTAATTTTACGGACACCGGAAAGTCTTTATTCCCACGCCCACAACATAACGCAAGCGCCGTACTTAGTCCGCACAAGTTAAATAGGAAACATCTGAAACTTTAATAAGAAATTTCCACAAAAAAGCCCGAGACTCGGCTCGGGCTTGGCGTGTCGCGCAGCCTGTCAGGCGTCAGGCAGCACCAGTACCACGCGGCCTCCACACGGGCACTCGTCCATGTGGCGGTGTGCGGCGACGACCTCGTCGAACGGGTAGGCCTTGATGATGTGTGGCAATACCTGGCGGTCGGCGGTGAACTGGTTGATATCGCGCAGTGCGCGCTGCAGCGCCACCTGGTCCTGGGTGATGCCCAGCTCCGGCTTGCCGGTGAAGTTGCTCACGCAGTGCACGAAGAACTGGATGTTCTTCTGGAACGCCGCACAGGCCGGGAACGGCGTCTGGTTTCCGCCCTGCAGGCCGTACAGCACCAGGCTGCCGCGTGGCGCCAGCACATCGCCCAGCAACGACATCTGCGGGCCGCCCAGGCCATCGAGCACCATGTCCACGCCACGGTTGTCGGTGTACTTGTTGATCTGCATGAGCAGGTCCTGCTCTTCGGTCACGATGACCTTCTCTGCCCCCAGCTTGAGCAGGTTGTCGCGCTCGGCGCTGTCCTTGGTTGCGGCGATCACCTTCAGGCCCAGGGCCTTGCCCAGTTGCACGAAGGCCGGCCCGGCGCAGTGGCTGGCGTCGGTGACCAGGGCGGTCTGCCCGGCCTTGGCCCGGGCCAGGTCGACATAGGCGAAATAGGCGATCAGCAGCGGCGTGTAGTGCACGCTGGCCTCGATCGGGCTGAGGATATCGGGGTAGCGGGTCAGTGCATTGCGCGGCAACACGATGACCTCGCCATACACCGGGTGCTCGTTGGGGCTGGTGGCCGGAAAGCTGGCGACCTTGTCGCCGATGGCCAGGTCGTCGACGCCGGCGCCGAGGGCGGTCACCACACCGGCCATTTCGTGGCCGATGCCGGCCGGCAGGCGCGCATGGGACGGCGCCAGGTTCTGCCGCCACAGCACGTCGTACCAGCTGATGCCGATAGCCTGCACCCGCACCTGTACTTCACCGGCAGCCGGTTGCGGCGTGGCCACGTCCTCGCACTTGAGCACCTCGGCCTGGCCGAATTTGTGAAAACGGATCATGCGGGACATCGCAAACCTCGCCTAGTGAACCTCTAATACCCGCAACTCTATCGGGGCTATAGCGGTTAGACCATCAGTGGCCATTAATAGTCAACATGCCTGTCATTGATTGGTGATAGCGCCTGCTGCGCAATTTATGCGGTGCAGGGTACCGTCTTTGCCCTTAAGATTCACCCCTGCCCCGACCAGACCTATGAAGCGAAGCCGATGAACCGTAACGACTTGCGTCGCGTCGACCTGAACCTGCTGATCGTGTTCGAGACCTTGATGCACGAGCGCAGCGTCACCCGCGCCGCGGAAAAACTGTTCCTCGGCCAGCCGGCCATCAGTGCGGCGCTGTCGCGCCTGCGCAGCCTGTTCGACGACCCGCTGTTCGTGCGTACCGGGCGCAGCATGGAGCCCTCGGCGCGGGCGGTGGAGATCTTCGCCCTGCTCTCCCCCGCGCTGGACTCCATCTCCACGGCGGTAAGCCGCGCTGCCGACTTCGACCCGGCCACCAGCACGGCGGTGTTTCGCATCGGCCTCTCCGACGACGCCGAGTTCGCCTTGCTGCCGCAACTGCTCAAACGTGTGCGCGCCGAGGCGCCGGGCATCGTGCTGGTGGTGCGCCGGGTCAACTACCTGCTGATGCCCTCGCTGCTGGCGTCGGGTGAAATCTCGGTGGGCGTGAGCTGGACCAGCGACCTGCCGGCCAACGCCAAGCGCAAGGTGCTGCGCCGCAGCAGGCCCAAGGTGCTGCGTGCCGACAGCAAGCCGGGCAGCCTCAGCCTGGATGAATTCTGCGCACGCCCGCATGCCCTGGTGTCGTTTGCCGGCGACCTGAGCGGGTTCATGGACGAGATCCTCGAGAAGCTGGGGCGCAAGCGCCATGTGGTGCTGGCCGTGCCGCAGTTCAACGGCCTGGGCAGCCTGCTGACCGGCACCGACATCCTCGCTACGGTGCCGGACTACACCGCCGAGCAGCTGACCGCCGCCGGCGGCCTGCGCGCCGAAGACCCGCCGCTGGAGGTGCAGAGCTTCGAGCTGCATATGGCGTGGCGCGGGTCGCAGGACAATGATCCGGGGGAGCGGTGGTTACGGTCGCGGATTCAGATGTTCTTTGGCGACCCTGACAGTCTTTAGGGGCTTCGCGCATGCTTGTTAGCTGGTCATTTCTACTTTTTTCGAGCCTCAAAGAGCCATTTACTTCCAGCTAATTGCTACATTTTGGGCATATTTGAGGGCATGCTTTGGATGGTTTGAAAAGGATGCCCCCAGTCTGGCGGCAAGCAGGCTATTAATGAGGATGAATGGACTGAAGGGATATGAGCCCCCGCCCCTACCCGCATCAATGGCCGAGTCGTTGTGAGCGCGCCATCCACCACGCTGAACAAATGCGTGCAAATGTAAAAAATTATGATGGCATAATGCCTCTTCAATCGGCAAAATCCACACGCCCCCAAAGGATTTGAAGGACCGGTTCCGATGACATGGCCAGTCACGCTGAAACTCGACAGCGCAGCCTACCCGCTCAACGTGGTACAACGCACCGCTTATTCCCTTGCCGATACTTTCACGATCCAGGTCGGCATTGAAGCCAATCAGATAAGCCTCATGGCCCACCCCGCTAAAGCAAGGTTAATGCTTTCCCCGGAGCAGGCCCACTCGCAGATCCTTCAGCATCTGAACGACTTCGCCCTACGCGACCATATCAACCGCGAAACAGCAGGGCTGCGCGAAGTCCTGGCCCGAGCCGCGCTCGCTGGATGTGGGATTTCCCAGTGACACTGATTGCGACAGACGCCAAGCACTACCGCTTGCTGCCTTTTCGATTCATGCGCATGAACACGGGACATGACCGTGACATCCTGCTCACCTCCGATACCGGTGAGTACATGCACGTGAACGACGCGCAATTACGAGCCCTCAGTTACTTCGACGTTCAAGCAAGTACGCCTTTTTACAAGGACCTGCTGGCCCGCCACTTCATCTACGAACCAGGCTGCCACGACCCGTTCCCGGAAATGGCAGCGCAGTATCGCAGCCGCAAGGACTTCCTCTTCCAGGGCCCTGCACTGCACTTGTTCGTGGTTACATTGCGCTGTAACCACACCTGTCAGTACTGCCAGGTGTCGCGGGCCCCTCTGGGAGGATCCGGACACGACCTGTCGGAAGCGGATGCGCAGGCGGCGGTCGATCGCCTGTTCGAATCGAACGCTCCCGCACTGACTGTGGAGTTTCAGGGTGGCGAGCCGCTTCTGGCCTTCGAGCGCGTCCGCCAGATTGTCGAATGGGTCGTTGAACGGAACGTGGTCGAACAGCGGGATATCCAATTCGTCATTACAACCACGCTGCACCACCTGACGGAGCAAATACTCGACTTCGCAGAACAACATCGCATCCAGTTTTCGACCTCGCTCGATGGGCCGGCGCCCTTGCACAATGCCAACCGCCCTACCCCGTCACGAGACTCCTACGAACGCACTGTAAAAGGCATCCAGTGGGTCCGTGAGCGCCTTGGCCAAGATGCAGTTTCCGCGCTGACCACGCTGACTTCCAGAAGCCTCGAACAGCCTGAAGCGATCATCGATGAGTATGTTAGCCAGGGTTTCTCCAGCATTTCGCTTCGGCCTCTTAGCCCTTATGGCTTTGCCACCAAGAGTGCCCATCGACTTGATTACCCTATTGAGCGATACCTAGTCTTCTACAAGAAGGCACTGGCCTATTTGCTGAATATCAATCAACAGGGCGTATACCTTTGCGAAAGTTATACGAGCCTGTTGCTGAAAAATATCCTGACACCCTTTTCCTCCGGCTACGTAGACCTGCGTTCCCCTGCTGGCGCTGGCACTGCGGCGCTGGTTTACAACTATGACGGTTACGTCTATCCCTCGGACGAAGCCCGAATGCTGCTGGAGATGGGTGAAGAAGGCTTGAGGCTCGGCACCGTGCAGCAACCCTTGTCTGAATTACTCACATCGCCCGTCATGAATGCGTTGCTCGCCAGTGGTGTTGCAGAGGCGCTGCCGGGCTGCTCCGATTGCGCACTTGTCCCGTACTGTGGCGCTGACCCCATCGAACACTATGCCCGCCAAGCTGACCCGATCGGACACCGAGTGTTCAGCAGCTTCTGCAAGAAGAACATGGGGCTGCTGAAGCATCTTTTCGGCCTGCTTCGCGATGGCGACGACAACGTGCAGAGGGTGCTGCTGTCTTGGTTGAACAGGCGCTCTTACAGTGATGTCCGGTTCCCGGGGTACAAGGGCTGAAGGCGATGCTGCGAAAAGATACCCACTTCGAAATCCATAACCTGAATGAGCCGAAACTGCTCAAGGTCATCACTCTGGATGAGTTCATCGAACAAGGCCTGGCTGTTTGTGCCGGAAGTGCTGAGTTCGGTGACCTGCTGCTTTGGCTGCCAAACGAAGAACGGCTACGGAGCCCGCATCTGCTCTCGTTACCAGTGGGTGGATTCCTGATCCCGGAGCCATTGATCGGCGACTTCGACAGCGCGCGGCCACACCTGCACACCCCTAAAGATGCGGATGTCGTGCAGCCCGGCGATGTCATTGCCATCACACCAGGCAACGCGATGGTGCGAGTGCTCTATCGACGAGGCTCAGACAGCAACCTGCTGTTCATGACCGATCGTTGCAACAGCCTCTGCCTGATGTGCTCGCAGCCGCCCAAAGATATCGATGACCGTTGGCACATCGAAGAGAACCTACGGCTGATCGACCTGATGGACCCGGGCGAGGAAAATCTGGGAATCAGCGGCGGAGAACCAACGCTTTATCGCGACGGCCTGCTCGAAATCCTGGCCAAGTGCAAAGCCGTCTTGCCGCAGAAATCCATTCATGTGCTCAGCAACGGGCGTCTGTTCCACGACACGAACTGGATCGCAGCGCTCTCTGCAATCGGCCACCCTCAGTTGAGCTGGGGCATCCCACTGTATGCCGACAATGCCGAAGACCATGACCATGTAGTGCAGGCTCCAGGCGCGTTCAGCGAAACCCTGCAAGGTCTTTACAATCTGGCGCGCGCCAACCAGATCATCGAGGTACGCGTGGTGCTCAACCGCCTGACCACGCCACGCTTGCCAGAACTCGCCCACTACGTGTTCAGGAACCTGCCCTTCGTGCGGCACGTTGCACTGATGGGTATCGAAAGTACCGGCCTGGCCAGGAAGAACTACGAAGAACTGTGGATTGACCCGCTGGACTATCAGGAATCATTGAGCCAGGCCGTGTATTTCCTGTTCAACCGCGGAGTGCCGGTTTCGATCTACAACTTGCCCCTGTGCCTGATCCCGGCACACCTCTCGCATTTCGCCCGCCAGAGCATCTCAGACTGGAAGAACCTGTTCATCGATACCTGCCAGCAATGCGCTGCGGTGAAACATTGCTCTGGCTTCTTCAAATCGCACACCGACCGCTGGCAGAGCCGCGGCATACAACTACTATCGACCGAGGCCTTTAGCGCCTATGCAAGGAGTGCACAGTGAAATTGCTCGACCGCTGGAAAGTCCTGATCAGTGGGATCAGTTTGCTGCCAATGGCAGGTACCACCCTGGCACAGGCAGGCCATCTGTCGCTCGCCGATGCGAACTGGCAACCCAACGACAAGCTACAGCCCCCAGTATTTGCCGATACGCTCAATGCGCCAGACACCGTCAACATCTATGCGGCACATCGCTCGCACAGTTCACACCGGTCCCACAGCTCGCACAGTTCTCACTACAGCGGCTCGGGTGGCTATAGCGCACCTCGCTACTACAGCCCACCCGCTACCAGCACCCGAAGCTACAGCGCGCCGAGTGCTTCGAGCGGCACGTCCAGCAGCAACAGCCTTTATCAGTCGACTGGCACTACCAGCGGGACTAGTTCGAGCACTTCAAAGAGCCGCGCGACCAATGAGCAGAAAAGCAACCTGGTCACCCGTGTGCAGACCGCGCTGATGGTGCGTCAGTATTACCAAGGCGCCATTGATGGGGTGATGGGCAAGGCGACACGTGGTGCGCTGATGGCCTTTCAGATGGACAGTGGGCTGACCGTGAATGGTCGGATGGATACGCCATCGCTGAATGCGTTGGGTATCAAGATTCCATAAGTCGCCTCAGGGCTAAAGCTAGCGTCCATTCAGCAACGAAGGAGTTATCCAATGCAGCACATCATTCAAGTCGACAACACTCTCTGGGCATTGATCAGCCGCCTACAAGGCAAGGAACTGCAAACACCGTCGCGTCGCGCCCGTTTCCGGATCACGACCGTTGATGCAAATCGTGTTGTGATTGAGACCGGATCGGAAGACTCGCAGTTGGCGCTGACTCGAGCAGCTTTTCAGCAAACGCTGGACTACCTCGCCGGTAACAATCATTTCGGCCAAGCACACGCTGTGCAAATCGGCTCCAATCACAACTACGAAGAAGCTGGCCCACTCTGCCGGGCGGCTCGTTATAGAGCAGAAGGCCAGCCGGGCCCTACCAACATCACCTACATTCTGCCGATTCTGGAGCAGTGCCAGGCAGTCGGCATCCGGTCAACCACCCCAAACAGCACTTGGCTGCTGCCCTGAACCGCTGCTGATATCTTTACAAGGACGCCAACATGTACGCCAAAATGGACACCTTCCGCCCCGGCAGTGCCGCTTCGTTCGATCAACCCTGCAAGGTTACGATCGACATCGAGTTTATCACCGTCTCCTATGACGACGCGGGGCAGACCTGGCAATACCGAGGCCAGGCAAAAGGCCCGGGGCATTACGAACTGCAAGCAGAAGGCTTCGACGGTAGAGCAACGCTGCACCGCTTCGAAGGCTCGAATGTGCTGGAAGGCACTTGGGTCGAAGACGGCGTACGCGGGATGTGGCGAATTGTCTGCCAGCCGATTGATTCGCCATTCGTGCCAACTAAATAAGCTGAACGCGTGGTGGCTTGAAGGGCCGCCACGGGGTCATCTGCCTGAGCTGGCAGAACAAGAGGTACTTAATCGCCCCGGACTCTCTAGACACTTTGCAAACTCATTTAAATTTTTCTGCCTGCCTAGAGCCTTGTCAAAAATGTTCTGTGCCCCCCCTGACAGCCTGCAACAGCCTCCTGCCGGCCTGCCACATCACGACAAGCCACAGACGGACCGCCAGTACCAGCTGGCAACCGAGCGACAGGATGCAGCCCCTCAAAGCTGCCGATGCAGTGAATCATCGACGCAACAGCACGCCATCAGCCCCCCCAATCAACCAGCACTCACCACATGCTTCAACTCCTGAAACGCTGCCAGCCCCCAGGGGCCGAGCTCGCGCCCGATGCTGCTCTGCTTGTACCCACCCCAGGCGGTCTGCGGGAAGATCACCTGAGGCGCATTGATCCAGACCATGCCGGCCTGCAAGGCATCCGCTACCCGGTTGGCCGCAACGCGGTCGCGGCCGACCACCGTGGCCACCAGGCCAAAATCACCCTGGTTGGCCAGCGCGATGGCCTCGGCTTCGGTGCCGAAACGGCGGATGCAGATCACCGGGCCGAAGATCTCCTCGTTCCACAAGCTGCTGTCCAGCGCCACGTCGGTGAACACCGTCGGCGCAACGTAGAACCCCTGCGCCAAGCCCTGCGGGCGCCCACCGCCGCACTCGAGCCGGGCGCCCGAAGCCAGCCCGCGCGCGATGTGCGCCAGCACACGCTCGTACTGGGCACGGTTGACCAGCGCACCCATCTGCACCCCGTCGACAAAGGGGTCGCCAACGGTGATCGCCTGGGCGCGGGCCCTGACCTTTGCCACGAAGGCGTCCGTCAGGTGCTCGGCGACCAGCACCCGGCTGGTGGCCGAGCACATCTGGCCGGCGTTGTAGAAGCCGCCGCCACAGGTCAGCTCGACCGCCAGCTCCAGGTCGGCATCCTCCAGCACGATCAACGCAGACTTGCCGCCCAGCTCCAGGCTGACACCCTTCACTGTCTCTGCCGCGCGCTGCATTACCTGAACCCCCACCGCGTTGCTGCCGGTGAAAGAGATCTTGGCCACCTGCGGGTGCGCCGACAAGGGTGCGCCCACGGCCAGGCCGGTACCACACACGATGTTCAACACGCCCGCCGGCAGGCCCGCCTCGAGAATGATCCGCGCCAGTGCAAGCTCCGGCAACGGCGTGACCTCCGATGGCTTGAGCACCACCGTGCACCCCGCCGCCAGGGCCGGCGCCAGTTTCCAGGCCGTGGTGACCATGGGGAAGTTCCACGGCACGATCAGCGCAACCACGCCACACGGCTCGCGGCGCAAGCGCGCGGCATAGTCGCTGGCAGGCAGCTCCACATCGCGGTCCTGCGCAGCGTCAAGGCCCTGGGCCAGGTCGGCGTAATAGTCAAAGGTGGCTATCACGTCGTCCACGTCCAGCCCCGCTTCGGCCAATGGCTTGCCGTTGTTGCGCGATTGCAGCGTCATCAGGGCTTGGCGGTTCTGCTGTATGCCCCGGGCAATGCGGCGCAACACCTGGGCACGCAACGCGCCAGTGCTGGTTGACCACTGCGCAAACGCTGCAGCGGCGCTTTGCACCGCAAGCTCGACGGTTTCAGCATTGCCCCCGCCTACCGTGGCGATCAGCGCCTCGGTGGAGGGGTTGATGACCTCGAGCGGCGGGCCGTCGGCGAACCATTGCTCGCCGATCAGCACGCCGGCGAGCACTTCGGATGAACATTCAGGAGGGAGCATCGTCATTCCTTCGCAAGCGGCTCAGAGGCCGGCCTGCAGCTTCTCGATGAACTGGCGGATCCGCTGGCAGGCGTCCAGCAGGTCCTTGTCGGCGACGGTGAACGACACCCGCACGAAGCCCGCGCAACTGGCGCCAAAGGCCTGGGCATCGAGCACCGAGACGCCGGTCTCGCGGAACAGCGCCCAGGCAAAATCGACGCCCGACAGGCCCGTGGCACGAATGTCCAGCAGCATGAACATGCCCGCCTCGGGCACCTTGCCCTTGATCAGCGGCACCCCGTCCAGCTCCCGGGCGATCAGGTCACGGCGGCGGGTGTAGAGTTCGCGGGCCGAGGCGACGATCTCATCGTCCAGCTCGATGGCCTTGAGCGCGGCTTCCTGAACAAAGCCCGGCAGACCGTAGAGCATGCACAGCAGCAGGTTGTCCAGGTGCTGGACAAGGCTCGTGGGCGCCACCACCCAGCCGACCCGCCAGCCGGTCATGGCGTGGGATTTGGACAGGCTGTTGAGCACCACCGTGCGCTCGGCCATGCCCTCCAGGCTGGCGATGCTGATGTGCGGCGCGTCGTAGGTCAGCTGGCAGTAGACCTCGTCCGAGATCACCCACAGGTCGTGACGCCGGGCCACCTGCGCCACCGCCTCCAGCTCCTCGCGGGTGTAGACGTTGCCGGTGGGATTGTTCGGCGTGGCCAGGGCGATGCCACGGGTGTTGGGGGTCAGTGCGGCTTCAAGCGCCTGGGCCGTGAGGCGAAAGTCTTTCTCGGCAGGCTGCTCGATGCACACCAGCCGCGCACCGGATGCCTGCACGCTGGCAGCGTAGGTCAGGTACATCGGCTCGGGCACCAGCACGTCATCGCCGCTTTCGAACAGGCACATGGCTGCGGCGTACAGGCCGTTCTGCGCACCGGCCACCAGCGCGACGTTCTCGGCGGCAACCGGTATGCCCAGCAGCTTGCGCTGCTTGGCCGCGATGGCTTCGCGCAGCTTTTCCCGGCCCACTACCGGGGTGTAGTGGGTATCGCCGGCCTTCAGGGCCTGGATCGCGGCCTCGCAGATCGCATCGTCCGTCGCGAAATCGGGGTCGCCGATGCTGAGGATGATCGCGTTCTCGCCCCGCTCCTGCGCCTGGCAGGCAGCATAGTGAATGTCCCATGCGGCTACGCTCTCGCCGCTGATGCGTTGAACCAGAGATGAATACTTCATTTGAATTCCTTGTGGCGTACAGACCGACGCCAATACGTTAGCCACTAGACTCGACGCTGCGAGGTGGTGCCCATCAACTTGAAGCTCTTTTCGATGATCAGGGCCAGGACGATGTAGGTGATCGCCACCAACAGCAGCGGCTCATAGACCCGCAGGGTCTGCGAACGCACGATGTTGGCGGCGCCGAGCAGGTCGGTAACCGCGACGGTGGAGGCCAGCGCCGTGGATTTGAGCAGCATCACGCTCTCCCCCGCCAGGGTCGGCCTGACCATCTGCAATGCCCGCGGCAACCACACCCTGCGCAGGATCTGCCCGCGGCGCATGCCATAGGCGCGTGCCGCTTCAAGCTCGCCCCTGGGTACGGCGCGCAGGCCACTGCGCAGCACTTCGCCCACATACGCCCCCACGCTCAAGGTCAGTGCAAGGGCCACATACCAGAACCCTTCGCGCAGGTAGGGCCACAACACCCCGCCCCTGATCAGCGGGTAGCTGGCCAGCACGCTGCCGACGCCGTAATACAGGATGTAGATCTGCACCAGCAGCGGCGTGCCGCGAATCACGCTGCTGACAAACCGGCAGGCGTTGGCCAGCACGACGCTGTTGGACAGGCGCCCCAGGGCCATCGCGATGGCCAGTACAAACCCGAAGCCTGCCGAGATGAGCAGCAACTGCACGGTCAGGCCGGCACCGCGCAGCAGTTCACTGGAAAAATCATTCAGCCAAGTCAAATCCATGATCGTCCCCTTATACGTTCCTGGGCATCCAGCGTTCGAAGCCGGCCTCGAACTTGCGGAACACCATGCTGGAAACCAGGGTGATGACGTAATAGAACGCCGCGACCACCAGGTAGAACAGCAGGTAGTGCTTGGTGCTGGCCGCCGCCTGACGCCCGGCGGTCAGCAGTTCGCTGTAGCCCACCACGCTGATCAGCGCACTTTCCTTGACCAGCACCAGCCACAGGTTCGACAGGCCCGCGATGGCGAACGGCAACATGCACGGCAGGATGATCCGGCTCAACAGCTTTGCCCGCGACATGCCGTAGGCCCTGCCGGCCTCCACCAGCCCCGCAGGAATGGCCTCGACGGCGCCGCGAATCACCTCACCCGAGTAGGCGCCCTGGACAATCCCCAGCACCACGACCGCAGCCAGAAAACCGTTGATCTCGACACTGGGCCGGCCCATCGCGGCCATCGCCAGGTTCAGCAGGTCGGTGCCTGCGTAGTACAGCAGCAGGATCAGCAGCAGTTCCGGCACGGCGCGGTACAGCGTGGTGTAGCAGTTGGCACAGGCGACCATCCAGCGTGGCCCCCTGAGCTTGATCAGCGCGACGAGCAGGCCGATGCACAGGCCCAGCGCGAAAGCCCCCAGGGAGATACCCAGGGTTTTCACCGCGCCCTGGGCCAGGGTTTGAATCCAGCCCTCGGCGAACAGCAGATTGGACATTTCAGAAATGGTCATACAGGCACCCGATCACCCGCGCAGGTTTCAACCGCCTCATTGGGCGGCTGTGACACTGGATTTGAAGTAGCGCGCACCGATGGCGTCGTAGGTGCCGTCTTCACGCACGGCCTTGAGCGCCTGGTTCAGCTTCTCGCGCAGGGCATCGTCGCCCTTGCGCACCGCCGCGCCGATGCCCTTGCCGAACAGCGGGTCGGCCGGCGCGATGCCCTTGCCGGCCAGCATCGCGTTGTCGGGCAGTGCCAGCATCGGCTCCACCGAGATCTTGTCGGCCAGCATGATGTCGATGCGGCCGCTGCGCAGGTCGGCCAGCAGGTCGTCCTGGTCGTTGTAGTAGCGGAGGGTCGAGCCTTTGCCGAAGTACTCCTTGACGTAGGCCGAATGGCTGGTCGAGCCCTGCACGCCAATGATCTTGCCCTTGAGCCCTTCCGGGGTGGGCGTCAGTTCCAGGGCGGCATCCCCGACCCACAGCGCGGGCGTCTCGATGTACGGGTCGCTGAAGTCCACCACCTGCTCGCGTTCGGGGGTGATGGACATCGAGTTCATGATGACGTCCACCTGCTTGGAGCGCAGCGCCGGAATCAGGCCGTCCCAGGCCATTCCCTTGAGCGAGCACTCGGCCTGCATGCGCTTGCACACTTCGCTGATCAGGTCAGGCTCGAAACCGCTCCACGCACCATTGCTGTTTCTGAAGGAAAACGGCGGGTAGGGTTCCTGGGAAATCGCGAACACCACCTTGTCCTGGGCGTGAGCGACATTGATCGCCCCGGCCAGCAGGAGCGAGTGCACGACAGCAACGAGTGTCTTTTTCATTTAACAGTCCTTATGCAGCTATTGTTTGGTTTTTGGCAGCGGACAATGCAGGGGCACGCCCCCGCGGATGAATAGTGTTGTTATGAGCGATTGTTCTGCGCCATCACGAACTGGCGGCACCGCTCGCTGTGCGGGTCGAGCATCACCTGTTGCGGTGGGCCCTGCTCTTCGATCTGGCCCTGGTGCAGGTACACGACCTGGGTGGAGACATCCCGCGCGAACGCCATCTCGTGGGTCACCAGGATCATCGTGCGGCCCTCCTGCGCGATGTCGCGGATCACCTTCAACACGTCGCCCACCAGCTCCGGGTCCAGCGCCGAGGTAGGTTCGTCGAACAGCATCACCTTGGGCCGTACCGCCAGTGCCCGCGCGATGGCGACCCGTTGCTGCTGGCCACCGGACAGAAACGAGGGGTAGTCGTGGCGCTTGTGGGCCAGCCCGACCTTCTCCAGCAACTGCTCGGCATGCGCGATCGCGTCCTGGCGCTTCTCACCCAGTACATGCACCGGGGCCTCGATCACGTTCTCCAGCACGGTGCGATGCGGCCACAGGTTGAAGTTCTGGAACACCATGCTCAGGGTCGCACGCAGCCGCTCGACCTGGCGCAGGTCGGCGATCTCGCGCACCCCGCCACGCCCCTGCCTGAACCTGACTTCCTCGTCGTTCACGCGCAGGCTGCCGGCGTTGGGAATCTCCAGCAGGTTGATGCAGCGCAGCAAGGTGCTCTTGCCCGAGCCGCTGGAACCGATCAGGGACACCACGTCCCCCTCATGGGCACGCAGGGAGATCCCTTTGAGGACGTGATGGTCGCCGTAGCTCTTGTGCAGGTCATCGATGGCGACGACGGGGGTCGACTGCACGCTTGGCAGCCCTTTTTCGTGGATCATGCTTCGATGTCCCATTGTTGTTGATCAACCCGACCGGACAGCCCCGTCAGGCAGGCAGAAAGTCCGAGGCGTTCAGTTCGATGACATGCGGCTCGCCGCTCTCCAGGCCTTGCAGCAGATCGCGCAACCCGTCCAGGCTGCCGGCGGTGTGGTACTGCACATGACAGGAGCGTGCGAACGCCGCGAAGTCCGGCGTGAGGATGTCCACGCCCAGGGGCGCAATGTCGCGCGCCGTCATGTAGTCGCGAATTTCGCCGTAGCACTGGTTGTTCCACAGCACCAGGATGACCCCGATGCCGTGCTCGCGCGCCGCGATCAGTTCGGCGCTCGAGAACTGCAAACCACCATCGCCCACCAGCGCCACCACGGCACGTTCAGGCAGGGCAACCTTGGCACCGATGGCCGCCGGGAGGCCGTAGCCCAGCGTTCCGTACCCGGTACCGGCGTTGAACCAGGTGCACGGGGCCGGTGCGCGGTAGCCCAGCGCGCCCTGGTACACCGGCTGCGTCGAATCGCCAACCAGGATCGGCGCCGGCAGGCTGTCGCGCAGCGTATCCAGCAGCGCCTGCATGGCCTGCTGCCTGCCGGTCCAGCTGCCGCGCTCGGCGGCATTGACCCGCGGCACGTTCAACGCGGCCCAGTCACTGTCTGCGGCCGCCCCGGGCAGCGCTGCGATCAGGGCCTGCAGCCCCAACCGTGCGTCGCCAAGCAGCCCGACGGCTGCGCGTTGCACGCCCAGGATCTGCATCGGGTCGATGTCCAGGCGAATCACCGGCACCTGCAGGGCCAGTGGCCCGAGGCCGAAGAAGTCGTAGTCGGTTTCGCCCAGCTCGGTGCCCACCGCCAGCACCACATCCGCCTGGGCGAAAAGTGCACGGCCATGGGCGGACGATTGCACGCCATCGAGCAGCAGCGGGTGCGCAGGCGGCAGGATGCCGCGTGCATTGGTGGTCAGCGCAACGGGAGCCTGGAGACGCTCGGCCAGTGCCCGCAGTGCATCACTGGCACCGCGCGCGCCGCCGCCGGCGAGAATCAGCGGCCGCCGTGCCGCGCCCAGCAGGGCGGCGGCCTGCTGTACAGCCGCCTCGGCAGGCGCGCTGGCCAGCGGCAATGCGCGAGGGCTCAGGTCCAGGCCATCGGCCGGCATTTCCAGCACATCCAGCGGGATCTCGATATGAACCGGGCGCGGCCGGGCGCAACCGAACAGCGCGAAGGCACGGGCAATCACCTCCGGCAGTTCCTGCGGGCGCTGCAGGGTATGGCTGAAGGCACACACGCCGGCCACCATCGCGCGCTGGTCAGGCAGCTCGTGCAGGTAACCGTGCCCCAGCCGCTGGTGCTCGCGACGGCTGGTGGTGGAAATCACCAGCATCGGCACCGAGTCGGCGTAGGCCTGGCCCATGGCGGTCAGAATGTTGGTCATGCCGGGGCCTGTGATGATGAAGCACACCCCCGGCTTGCCACTGGCTCGGGCATAGCCGTCCGCCATGAACCCTGCGCCCTGCTCGTGGCGAGGGCTGATATGGCGAAGCCGGCTACCGTGCAATCCGCGATACAACTCAACAGTGTGCACGCCCGGAATACCGAACACGGTGTCCACACCATAACCTTCAAGCAGTTTGACGAGCGCCTGAGCACAACTAGTCATTGGGTCTTCTCCTGTTATTTTTACCAGACCGCCGAGGCATTTTTCAGTAGATGCTGGGCAACCACAATCGAATTAAATTTGGCTGATTGTTGATATCTGCTCACCACTCCTGCCCCCTCCGCACAGGCCAGAAGGCCACTACCACCCACATTGCTGAACCTGCTAGAGGCCGTCGCCAACTCCGCTTCACCCATGATGTGAATAAAGCTTGTCATTTGTGTGGACAACGCACGCCTGGAAGCCTGCCTCGAGCGCCTCGGGGGCCAGGGTGCCGCGCTTGCCGATGCACACGAGCCGGGTGTGGGGCGTTTCATCGCCCCAGGCGCGGTCGGGCAGGATCTCGCAGCGGCTGCCGACCAGGTGCATGATGAACCGCTTGCCCGGCACTTCGGCGATGTGCAGCGTGCCCTTGGCCCGATAGATCGACGCCGGCAGCTGCGCCAGCGTCGCGCGCAGCGTGTCGAGTGCCATCGGTCTGTCGCTGGCGAAACTCCAGGACTCGAACACGCTGGCGTGATCTGCCGCGTGCCCGCCCAGGCTCGGCGCTGAGGCCGCCTTGACCGGCGTGAACGACGCCAGCGGGTTGCCGCGCCCCACGCCCAGCACCAGCTCCAGCGGCACATCGCCATACTGGCATTCGAGCATTCGCGCCCGGGGGTACAGCCAGCGGCTCTTGAGCGCCTCGATCTGGCTGCGTTCGACCCGGTCCACCTTGTTCAGCACGATGATGTCCGCCACGTCCAGCTGGTCCATGGCCAACTGCGCCATCTCGCCCTCGAGCTGCCCGAATTGCTCGGTGTCCACCACCGTGATGATGCTGTCGATCGACAGCGCATCGCGAAACTGCGGGTACTTCAGCGTGCGGGCGATCTTGCCCGGGCTCGACACCCCGCTCGCCTCGATCAGAATGTACTCCGGGCGGTTCTGCCGGTCGCCGAGCAGGCGCCCCAGTTGCTCGATCAGGTCGCTTTCAACCGTGCAGCAGATGCAGCCGTTGGCCAGGCTGAGGGTGGTCTGGGTCTGGCTGACGATCAGCTCGCTGTCGATGTTGATCGCGCCAAAGTCATTGACCATCACCGCCATGCGCAAGCCGTGATCGCTGCCCAGGATCTTGTTGAGCAGGGTGGTCTTGCCGGAGCCGAGAAACCCCGACACCAGCGTCACCGGAATGGGAGACTGCTTGTTCATCAAAACGGCCCGCCTCAGAAGTTGGGGAGTTCACGGCGCCAGGTGGCCGCGTGGGTGCCGGCATCGAACTCGCCGTTGCGGTCCCAGGTGATTTCACCTTCGAGCACGGTGATCTGCACCTGGGTGTTGTGGATGTTGCCCTTGGGCTCCACTTCGAACAGGTTGCGATCGAGCACGATCAGGTCGGCGGACTTGCCCGTCTCGATGGAGCCGGCCTTGTCCTCGATACCCATGCACCACGCCCCGTTGATGGTCATCACGCGCATGGCCTGCTCCAGGCTGATGGGCGAGCCGTAGAAACTGCCCTGCTCCTCGCCGAACGGGTTCTGCCGGGTGACCATGGCCTCGAAGCCGATCCAGGGGTTGATGCTGGACACCGGCCAGTCGGTGCCCATCACCGCGACGCCGCCATGCTCGAACACGCCCTTGAAGTTGTAGGCGCGCTGCATGCGGTCCTCGCCGAACACGGCGCGGGCGTTGGCGAACGATGAAGGGAACCAGCCCACCGGGGAGAACTCGGCGGTGACGTTGAGCGCGGCAAAACGCGGCAGGTTGGCATCCAGCAAAGTGGTGCTGTGCGCGCACTGGTGGCGCACGCCGTCGGGCCCGTTCTTGGCCCGCGCCATAGCCACGGCATCGAGGAACAGGTCGGAGGCGCCGTCACCGGTGCAATGGGCGATGACCCGGATACCCCGGCGGTCCATGTCCACCACCATGTCGGTGATGTGCTCGGGGGTCAGGTTGAGGTGGCCGCGCCAGCGCTCCTCGCCCGGCCATGCGCTGGACAGGTACGACGAGCGCGATTCGTGGGTGCCGTCGAAGTGGAACTTGACCGCATTGGCGTTGAGCCGTGCGCTGCGATAGAAGTGACGCTCACCCGCCAGCAGCTCCCAGCGACGCTTGACCGGGAAGATGTCGTCCTGCCAGCTGATCGCGGCCTCCACGCGCACCGACAGCTCGCCCGCCTGGTCGATGGCCTTGAGCGCATTGAGACGGTGCTCGCACACGTGCACATACTTGGTGCCCACCACCCCATGACCGCTCTGGAACCACACCCCTTCGCGATAGGCACGCTTCAGGGCGTGTTGCGGCGTGGGCGGCATGGCGGCGTGCATCAGTGCATAGGCACCGTCCACCAGGATGCCGGTCGGCTCGCCGGTGACGCTGTCGCGCTCGATGTAGCCGTGGCGCGGGTCGATGGTGTCGGCGTCGATCCCGGCGATCTCGAGCGCCCTGGAGTTGACCATCATGCAGCCCCAGGAGCGATCCAGGATCGCCACCGGGCGGTCCGGCAGCACGCTGTCCAGCCATTGCCGCGACGGCACCAGCCCGGCCTGCTTGAAGGTGTAGCGCACGAAGTACTGCCCATACACCCAGCCGTCGCCCGGGTGCTCGGCCGCATAGTCGAGAATGGCCTGGCGCACCTGCTCCGGGGTCGGATCGCTGACGCCGACTTCGAGGTAGCCGGAGTACCCGGGCGCAAGCTTGAGGTCCGGGTGGGTGTGCATGTCGTAGATACCCGGCATCACGAAACGGCCGTCCAGGTCCACCACCTGGGTGCGCGGGCCGACGAACGCCTTCGCCTCGTCGTTGCTGCCCACCGCGACGAAGCTGCCATTGCGAATGGCCACGGCTTCGGCCCAGGGGGCAGACTCATCGACCGTATAGATGCGGCCATTCAGAAACACCAGGTCGGCGGCGCCTTGGGGGCCGGGCACATGGCTGGAGCGGTAATCGGTCATCGCACTCATCGCAGGGAACACCTTTGCATGGCACCGCCGCGCGGCACCAGTCCAAGAAAACCAGGTTGGGTAAAAGGCGCCGCAGGCGCCGTCGCCGGTCGGCTATTCGTCGTCCCGGGCCGGAATCCACCACTCCTCGCCACGGGCGGTGCGGATGTATTCGGGCCAGCGGAAGTCATGCGGGACCTTGAAGTCCCGGGGCAGCAGCGGCGCCTGCCAGCGTGTGCCGCCAATGCCGCCGCCGGTACGCTCGGTGAATTCCTGGCGGGCGGCGGCCAGCAGCTCGGGCCGCGTGAGCAGGTCGATCAGGGTGGCACCGATGGTCTTGGCCGCCACCTGGATCATCGGGTCGATGGTCTGGCGGATGCCGCCCAGGGCATTGGGCACCCAGTCCGGGTAGGTGTAGCCAGGCGGTGCCGAGAGCATCGGGCGGGCCACCAGCAGGCGCACGGTCGGGCAATGCCAGGTGTATTCGGGGTAGTCGTCCGAGGTCAGGTGCTTTTGCCAGGCGGGCATCTGCTGGCGCAGCAGGCGCTCGCACTCCTGTGGGTCGATCAGGGTTTCGGTTTCGGGCAGAAACGGCCGGGCCATGGGTTCGAGCCCCAGGTTGCCCTGGATCTGCTGCGCGATGGCGATGGCCTCGTCGTCCCAGGTGGGGGCGCCGATGGCCTGCAGGTTGTCGTAGGTGGCCTGCGCCAGCACATGGTTGGGCAGCCCGCCACGGGACTTGCACACCCAGGTCTTGTTCCACTGGCAGCCGGTGGCCAGGGCGGCGGCGGCAGCGTTGTTGTCCATCACCTGGGAGATGGCCTCGGCCTGCTCGAGCGAGTCGCAGCGCGACAGGTACTGGATCTGCGCGATGTGCGGCGGCAGGTTGTCGGCCGTGGCCTGGCCGGCGGTGAGGATCGCCTCGTTGTAGCTCCACAGCCCGGTGAACGGCAACGTGGAGCGGCGCATGCTCTCGTTCAGGGTATAGAAGTGCACCAGCGCGTCGTTGGCCCCAGGCGCCCTGGCGGCCAGGTGGTTCTGCGGGATCGGGCTGTACTTGTCCGCTGCGATCCAGTCCTGGGGCGAATCGCAGGTGAAGGTATAGATGTAGGCGTAGGCGATGCCGCAGTGCGTATCCCAGGTAGTGGTGTTGTTCAGCGGCAGCATGTACGTGGGGTGGAAGCTGATGGCCGCGTCCAGGTCATCGTAATAGCCCTTGGCCGCGTGCACCGGCTTGGAGGCGCGCAGCTTTTCCGCCGGCTCGCCGAAGAATTTCAGCGTGCCCGCGAGGCCATGTTCGAGCATGGCGGCCTTGGCGGCCAGCAGGCCCCCCAGGGCACTGATGCCCAGCGCCGAATGAGGGTCGGTATGCCCCGGGGCGAAACGCGACAGCCCTTCGCGCGGCTGGCGCCGGGTGGTCGCCGCCTGGTTGTTGCCCGGCACCGCGTCGTACTCCGCGTAGGTCGCCAGCACAGGGCCGTCGCCGTTGCGAAACGTGGCACAGAAAGCGGTAGGCATGCCGCCGCTGCCCTCCTCCACCTCGAACCCTTGCCTGCGCAGCAGCTCGACGTACCAGGCGCAGGACTTGTACTCGCGAAAGGCCGGCTCGGCATAGTGCCAGATCACCTGGTGCCAGTCGGACAGGGTCGTTTGCTGTTGGTCCACCCAGTTCTGGGCAAAGGCCTTGGGCTCGATCATGCAGGGCATTCCTTATTGGTATGTGACCCCGCTGAGCGGCTCGGACCCGCAGGGCCTGCCTAGTATTGTTGAACCAGAAAATACGACAATCGATTTATTTCGCCATTAATGTTTATATTTGCTCAACAATAAGTCAGTGGAGCGCCCCATGCGTCTACCCTCGATGCCCGCGTTACGTGCCCTGGAAGCGGTTGCCCGGTTGGGCAGCGTGACTGCCGCGGCGCTTGAGCTCAACCTCACCCGCAGCGCCATCAGCCATCAGATCACGGGCATGGAGGACACCCTCGGCTTTGCCCTGACCGAGCGCCAGGGCCGGGGTATCTCGCTGACGTTTCGCGGCGAACGCTACGCCCGGGAGATCCAGCGCCTGCTGGCCAACCTGGAGGATGCAGGCCGGCGGGTCGATGACCAGGAGGTGTATGGCAAGTTGACCATCAGTTGCAGCTCGGGGTTTTCCACCTACTGGCTGTGCCATCACATCGGCGGCTTCGTGAAGGAATACCCCCAGGTCCAGTTGCACATGGTCACACCGACCACGGCGGATGATGTGAGCAACCACAACGCCGACCTGTTCATCTCCTACGGTATCGGCGACTGGCCTGGCATGCAGGTGGAACAGATAGCGGCGCTGAACTACTTTCCGGTCTGCAGCCCGCGGCTGATCAACGCCCTGGGCGGGCTCAAGACCCCGCAGGACCTGGCCGCGTTCCCATTGCTGCACATGAGCGACTACAGCGACTGGCGGGTGTGGCAGGCGGCGGCGAACACCCCGGAGCTGAACGTGGCCACCGGCATCCTGTTTTCCGATGCACATTGCGCACAGGCGGCGTGCATCGCGGCCCAGGGCGTTGCCATGGGCGACAACCTGTTGTGTGGCGACTCCATGGCCAAGGGGCTGCTGGTGCGCCCCTTCGATATCGTCATCCACTCGCACCGCGGCTACTACCTGGTCACCGACCTGCAGAAGTGCGAACGGCCCGCCGTGCGGGCCTTTACCAACTGGATCAAGAACCAGCTGCAGGCTTCGAGGCAGTCCTGGACGGCGCTCTAGGCCGTTGGCTCCGGCCTGCTGGCGCCGCCAGCCGCCGCCCTAGAAAATCCGCTCGCTCCTGGCGTAATGGGTTACCACCTCGATCAGCGCCTGGTGCGCAATCGCGTGATCGCACGTCGCCAGTGCCGCCTGCAGGCTGTTCATGTACTCGAGCAGCTGGCGCTGGTTGCGCAGGGCGAAGTCGTGCTCCAGCCCCTGATCCTCGTAGATGAGCACGTAGCTGCGGCAAAAGCCCGCGACCAGAAAGGCCGCGCCGGCCTGGAACGGCTGGTCACGGATGATGGCCTCACAGTCGGCGTTGGCCTGCTTGAACGAGTCGGTGCCCGGCAGCGCGGCGGCGAAGCGTTGCACCATTTCATGAAAATTCATCGTTGTTCGTACCTCTTGTTGCGCCACTAGGCAGGCGTGGCGCGGTTGAAGGAAAGTCGTTGCCCACGGACTGCACTGTTCACCGTGGCGCCGTCCCACACCCGTTCGCCATTGACGAACGTGGCGACGATGCTCGATGAGAACTCGGTACCGGCAAACGGCGTCCAGCCGCATTTGGACAGCACCTGGTCATTGCTCACCCGGTGCGGGCGCTGCGGGTCGACGAGCACCAGGTCGGCGGCGTAACCTTCGCGCAGGTAGCCCCGGCCACTGACCTGGAACAGCTGCGCCGGTGCGTGGCTGACTACCTCGACCAGGCGCTCCAGGCTCAGCTCCCCGCAGAAGACGCGCTCCAGGGCGGCCTGCAGCGCGTACTGCACCAACGGAATGCCTGACGGCGCCTTGGCGTAAGTGCTGCGCTTTTCTTCGAGCAGGTGCGGGGCATGGTCGGTCGCCAGCACGTCGAGCCGACCTTCGGCCAGCGCCTTGACGATGGCGTCGCGGTCGCTGGCCGACTTGATCGCCGGGTTGCACTTGATCAGAAAGCCCAGCCGCTCGTAGTCGTGATCGGTGAAGTGCAGAAAGTGCACGCAGGTTTCGGCGGTGATGCGCTTGCCGCTGAGGGGGCCGGGCTCGAACAGCTGCAGCTCTTCTGCCGTGGAGATGTGCAGCACATGCAGGCGCGTGCCGTGCTTGCGCGCCAGCTCGATGGCCAGCCGAGTGGACCTGATGCACGCCTGGCGCGAACGGATCAGCGGGTGCTCGCGGGCCGGAATGTCCTCGCCAAAGCGCGCCCTGGCCTTTTCCAGCTCGGCATTGATCATGGGCGTGTCTTCGCAATGGGTGATGATCGGCACCGGCGAAACCCGAAAGATCTCGTTCAATACCTCGGGGTCATCCACCAGCATGTTGCCGGTCGAGGCCCCCATGAACACCTTCAGCCCTGGCGTGCTGGCCGGGTCGATGGCGCGAATGGCGGCCAGGTTGTCGTTGCTTGCCCCCATGTAGAAGGCGTAGTTGACCACGCTCGATGCGGCGGCGATGGCGTACTTGGCTTCCAGGCTGGCCCGATCGAGCGCGGGCGGGTTGGTGTTGGGCATCTCCATGAAACTGGTGATGCCGCCCGCTGCACAGGCCCGCGACTCGCTGGCGATGTCCGCCTTGTGGGTCAGGCCGGGCTCCCTGAAGTGCACCTGATCGTCGATCATTCCCGGCAGCAGCCACAGGCCGTGCGCCTCGATCACGCCCTCCCCGGCAAGCGGCTGCAGGGCCTGCCCGATGCAGTCGATGCGGCCCTCGCGCAGCCGCACATCGGCCGCCCAGGTGCGGCCTTCATTCACCAGGGTCGCGTTGCGGATCAACCAGGCATTGCGGGGTACGCTCATGGTGTCAGCTCCAGTGTCGTGTGGTAGAGCACCTCGGTGGCCACCAGAAAGTCGTCCAGGGCCATGGCCTCGTGGGGGTTGTGCGAGCCGTGCTGGTTGCGGATGAACAGCATGGCGCTGGGGATGCCGACGTTGGCGAAAACCGCAGCGTCATGGCCGGCCCCGCTGGGGGTGAGCACGCCCTGCCAGCCTTGTTGGCGGGCCTGGCGCACCAGCGCCTCGACCCAGGGGGCGTGCATGGCCGCCGGGGCCGTGTCGATACGCAGGTCGAACTCGAAGCGAACCTGGCGGGCCTGCTCGATGGCCTTTGCCTCGTGCAGCGCAACCGCGTGAAAGGCCTCGAGCGTGGCCATGTCGAGGCTGCGCATCTCGAGGCTGAAGCTGACCTCGCCGGGAATACGCGAGACGGCATGGTGCGCCGCGTTGGTCCCCAGTGTGCCGACGGTAACCACCAGGTCTCGCCCGGCGGCGAGGTACTCACGCCAGCATTGGTCGATGCGGGCCACCAGCTCGCTCACGGCAAACACGGCGTCGTGGCGGTCCTCCCGAGCCACGGCGCCCGAATGGCCATCTTCGCCCAGGCAGCGAACCTGGTTATGGCGCAGGTTGCCGCGGATGCCGGGCACGATCCCCACGGCCTGCCCCATGCGCTCCAGCGACTGCGCCTGCTCGATATGCACTTCCAGATAGCCGGCAAACTGGGTGCGATCGACCAGCCACTGCTGACGGCCAATCGCTGTCAGGTCGGCCCCCACGGCCTGCATGGCCTGGCCCAGGGTGCGCTGGCTGAAGCGGTTGGTCAGTTGCAGGTCGTGCTCGCTCAACCCGCCGACCAGCGCACGCGAACCGATGTACGACTTGCCGTACCAGGCGCTCTCCTCGCCACGCAGCCCGATGACCCGCACCGGCTGCGCCGTGGCCACGCCCTCGCGGTCGAGCCGGCACAGGCACAGCAGGCCCGCCACAACGCCGGCCAGGCCGTCGTAGTTGCCGCCCTGGGGCACCGAGTCCAGGTGCGAGCCGTACCACAGTGCGGGCTGGCCATTGTCGCTCTTGCGCGTGAAGATCACGTTGCCCGCACGGTCGGTTGCCACCTCCAGCCCCTGGGTCAAGGCGAAGTCGCTCAGGCAGGCGATGGCGTCACTCTCGCCGGGGCCGTAGCTTTCGCGGGTGATCCCCTCCTGGGCATCGCGTGACAAGGCGGCGATGGTGTCGAACAGTCTGGCGGCCTGTTCAGGCCATTGCGCGATCATGGCAAGGCTCCAAACGGCTCGGCGGGCAAATCGTCGAGGGCGCCGATCAGGGTGCTGATCGAGGCAACGCCCTTGCGCCGGCAATAGGCCTCCAGTTCAGACACCATGGTGTTCATGGTTTTCGGGTGCAGGAAGGTGGCCGTACCCACTTGCACCGCCGAGGCGCCGGCATAGATGAACTCCAGCGCATCGTCGGCCGTGGCAATGCCACCGCAGCCAATCACCGGAATTTCCAGCGCCTGGGCGCATTGATAGGTCAGGCGCACCATCAGCGGGCGGATGGCGGCGCCGGATATGCCGCCCATGAAGTTGCCCAGCCGCGCGCGGCCTCGCTCGATGTCCACCGACAACCCGAGCAGCGTGTTGCCCACCACGACGGCATCGGCCCCGGCCTCCTGCGCAGCCAGGGCAACCGGCACCACCTCGCCGGCATTGGGGGTCAGCTTGACCCACAGCGGCAACGAGGTGACCTGGCGCATCAGCTCCACCACGTCGCGGGTACTTTCAGCCTGCATGCCGAACGACTGGCCATGCGCTTCCAGGTTGGGGCACGAGATATTGGCCTCGATGCCGGCCACGCCTGGCACATCGCTCAGCCGCGCCGCCAGGTCGGCAAAGCCCTGGGCCGTGGGCGCCGAAATGCTCACGATCAACGGCGCGTCGTAGTCGCGGTAGAACGGCACCACCTTGTCGATGAACAGCTGCGCGCCTTTGCTGGGAATGCCGATGGCATTCATCATCCCGTCGTTCAGCTCGCAGACCCGCGGCATCGGGTTGCCGCTGCGCTTTTCGGTGGTGATGGTCTTGGTCACCAGTGCACCCAGCTGGTTGAAGTCCAGCAGGTGGGCAAGCTCTTCGGCAAAGGTGCCCGATGCCGGCATCACCGGGTTCTTCAGGCGCAACCCGCCGACCTGTACGCTCAGATTGATCATCACACCACCTCCGCCAGGTCGAATACAGGGCCTTCGAGGCATACCCGCTTGCCCACCCTGAGCCCGTCCACCTCGAACACCTCGACGCAGCACTGGCACATGCCCAGGCCGCACACCATCTGTTGCTCCAGCGCTACCTGGCCCACCAGGCCGAGCTCGGCGCTCAGCTTCTTCAGCAACTGGGTCAGCCGCCTGGAGCCACACGTGAACAGCGCATCGGTGCCTTCATGGGCGATGATCTGGCGCAGCAGCGGTTCGAGCCGTTCGGGCGAGCTGCTGCCATCCTCATCCAGCACCACCCGCACGTCGGCCCCCAGCGAGGCGAAGCGCTCGCGCGAAAGCAGGCTCTTCTCGCTGCGGGCACTCAGCACTGCGGTCAGGCGGATGCCCAGCCGATGCGCCGCTTCGGCCAGCGGCGCCAGGGTGGCCAGCCCCACGCCCCGGGCCACGATGATCATGTGCTGCCACCCCGGCTGCAGGTCGAAGCCCTTGCCCAGCGGGCCTAGGATCTCCACGGTCTGCGCCTGGCCAAGCGTCTCCAGGCCATAGGTGCCCTTGCCGGTCACCTTGTACAGAAACTCCACCTGGCCCGTGGCCGGGTCGGCCTTGTAGGTGCTCATGGGGCGACGGAAGTACGGCTTGTGCTCGCCTTCACTCGGGCACAGCAGGTTGAAGAACTGCCCCGGAAGCGACTGGCTGGCGGCGCCGTCGGCCTGTAGCACCAGGCGCTTGTATTCATCGTTGACCCATTGGTTGGAAATCACGACCGCCAAGGTGTCGTCTGGGGGAGTCAGGGCACTCGCCTGGCAGCAGCCGGAAATCACGTTCATTGAGGTGGCCTCGCATTTGTCTAAATTTTTATACAGCACGGTCAAAATTAAATGCCGCCTCAGTGATGAAGCGGCAGATGAAGCGGTGTTTCAGCGATTGCGTAAGCTGACTGTACTGCAGCTCGGTGTTTCTGTCTAATTTTTGATACGAATAAGCCAGGGCAAATTCATAACCATCCCGCCGGGCTAGGCCGGCTGCGGCTTCGGCACGTCGTGGGCCTGGCAGGCGGGAAGCAGCAACACCGTCGCGAGCATCGCCACCCCATACAACGAGGCAAGCAGCATGATGGCCGCCGAGAACGAATAGTGCAGCGCTACGGCGCCCACCAACAGCGGCCCGAAGCCACCGGCGGCCCTGCCCACGTTGAACAGCACGTTCTGCGCCGTGGCACGGATCTGCGCGGGGTACAGATCGGAGATCAATGCGCCGTAGCCACCGATCATGCCGTTGACGAAGATGCCCATGATCGCGCCGGCAAACAGCATGACCGTGGGGTTGTCGAGGTTGGCATAGGCGATGACCATGAACGCTGCGCCGGCCTGATACAGCAGGAACATGCGCTTGCGTCCGAAACGGTCGGCCAGGTGCCCGAACAGCCAGATACCGAACGCCATGCCCAGCACCGTCACTGCGGTCCAGGTTCCGGAGGCCATCAGCGAGAAGCCGAACTTGTTCGACAGGTAGCTGGGCATCCAGATCATCAGCCCGTAGTAGCCGAAGTTCTGCACCGAGGTGAGCACCATCACCCCCAGGCTCGCCTTGCTGGTCTGCCGGTCCTTGAACAGGTCGGTGAAGCGCCGTGCGAAAGGCACCGGGTCGGCTGCGGCCTTCACGAATTCTGCCGGCTCGCTCATGGTATGGCGAACCACGAGCGAGACGAACGCCGGCAGCAACCCGACCAGGAACATGCCGCGCCAGCCGATGTAGGGCAGCAGCAATGGCGTGAGCAATGCAGCGGCGAGCACGCCGGCCTGCCACCCCATGCCCACATAGGAAGAAGCACGATTGCGCCGGTTGGCCGGCCAGGTTTCGGCGATCAGTGCCATGCCGATGCCGAACTCCCCGCCCAGGCCGAACCCGGCCAGGGTTCGATAGATCAGCAGGTCCCAGTAGCCCTGGGCGAATGCGCACAGCCCGGTGAATATCGAGAAGGTGAGGATGCACAGGGTCAGCATGCGTACCCGGCCATAGCGGTCGCTCAGTTGGCCGAAGATCAGCCCCCCGGCCACGGCGCCCAGCAACGTCCATGTCACCAGCGAGCCAGCCTCCGAGGAACTCAGACCGAGACCGATGGTGATCGCCGGCAGCATGAACCCGAGAATCAGCAGGTCGAAACCGTCCATCGCATAGCCGGTCACGCTGGCTATCAGGGCCTTCTTGGGTGACGCGTCCTTCTTCGGACGCTTTTCGGAAGAAGCCATCTTGGTTTACCTCTTGTTTTTGTATGGTTTTTTAGACAGCTGACGCCTGAACCCGCCCAGGATCGCCGCCGGTCCGCCCGTGCAAGGCTTCACAAAGCGTACTGCCAGCCTGCGCGATTGTCTAAATATTTAGATTGCGGGCTCGCAAAAAAAAACGCCGCGCTCAGAAATGCCACTCCAGGTTGATCGACAAGGCGTCCACGTCGATCCCGTCGCCACGGCGGTTGCCGAACTTGTTGCGCCAGTACTCGTATCCGGGCCCGATCCATAGCGTGTTTCTTGCGCCGCCCAGCACAGCCCCTGCATCCAGCATCAGCGAGGTGCGCATCAGCTGTTCATCCGCCGTCGGGTTGCGCCGGTAGTCATCGCCCTTCTCGCCGCTGTAGCTGTAGAAGCCCTGGAACTTCATCGGCAGGCTGCCCAGCGCGAACGGTATGCCCCAGGTCAGGTTCAGCTGGTAGAACGGGTCGAACGCCATGCGCGAATGGTTGCCCGGCTGCCGGCAGCTGTCGAGCCCGCAGTGGTTCCATTCCCTGGCATAGAACAGGCTGAGGTCGAGAAACCCTGCCGGCAGCGCGAACTTGAGGGTCGGGCCTATCAAAATCATGCGCTTTCGCGACTGGAACGCGTTGTTCTTGGTGTTCCAGTCCAGGCCCAGGGTCAGCGCGACGTCCTTCACCGGCCCGAACGCCAGCGGCCGATCGAACACCCGTGCATGCTGCAACTGATTGCGGTAGGTCAGGTAGACCTCGGTGGCGCCGCTGCTGCTGTCCTTGCGCGGGTCATCGCGGTCGGACTTGAACACATCCACGTTGGCGAACTGCTGGCCCAGGGCGTAGCTGCTCACATGGGCAAGCTGGACAATGTGCTTGGCTATGTCCTGGCGCTTGCCCGGGTCCGAGAAATGGCTGCTGTAGCGATAGCCGATAAAGGTATCGCTGAAGGCTGGCGGCGGGCCAGCCATCACCATCGGGGTCATGAAAAGCGCGAACGCGGGCGCGCCGATGCGAGTCTTCATCAGGGAAGCTCCTATCAGGTGGGGGGTGGGGTTGTGGTATCAGGTGGCAGCGCAGGCGATGCCGCAGCAGCTGCAGGGTGGTGTGGACATGTGTCGGCCTTTTTTATATTTTTTGGACAAGCAACAGTTCATGTCTAAATATTGATACACTCGCGCCATGGCCTCGTCAAGCCGATCTGGTAGAACATGCCACCACGAAAAACGACAAGGATCCCCCAGTGAACCAGATTGATTACCAGGCAATCGGCGAGCGCCTCCGGGCCTTTCGCATCGGCCGCCAGCTCAACGCCGACCAGGTGGCCGACAAGCTCGGCATCTCGCGGGCTGCGGTGTACCGCCTGGAACTGGGCAAGATCGTCAAACTCGACACACTGGAGCGCCTGGCCGACCTGCTGAAGGTGTCGCTGACCAGCCTGCTGGGTTCCGATACGGAGTACTTCGACAACGCCCTCGGCTACTTCGAGCGCATGCGCCAGCTGGAGGCCCGTTCCAGCAGCGTCATCTCCTACTTCGACCCGTTTTCCTACCTGCTGACCACGCCCGAATACTCGGCGCTGTTTCAGACCATGCTCCACGAGGCTCGACCGCAGGGCTTCAGCCCGGCACAGGAAGCGATGGAGAGCCAGATTCTGAGCATTCTGGACGAGCGCAAATCCACCTTCTTTCGCGAAAAATTCCAGGTCAGGTCGATTGTCAGCCTGCGTCAGATCGAGCGTTACCTGCACATCGGCCTGGTAGGCCGCCTGGACCTGCCCCCCAGCGTGCGAATGGAGCGCGCCCTGCTGGCACGCAAGGAAATCGAGAACCTGATCTCCATCGTCGAGACCAACAGCGATCACCCGGGTATCTACCTGATCGACGAGGCACTGCCCAGCGCCACCTTCCAGATCTTCGAGCAGAAGACCACCAGCTACGTGGCGGTGAGCCCTTACCGGCTAGGGGAGCTGCCCAACCTGCATGTGGGCATTGCCAGCGTCACCTCCTCTGCCCAGGCCGTGGACATGTACAAGAACATGTCCAGCGACCTGCTCAGCCGCGCCTGTTCCGGGCGCGAAGCCACGAAAAAACTGCAGCACCTGCTCGCCAAGCTGTGACTGGCGCTGGCACGCCAAGGCACGCAGGACCCGGCAGGGCCGCTTTCAGCCCTTCCCTTGCGCCTCGGCCAGGCGCCGCTGGATTTCGCGGGTCTTTTCTTCCTGCTCCTTGATGGACGTCGGCGTGATCAACTTGTCCACTGCCTCGGTATCCGGGTCCGGTTGTTCCAGCACCGGGTCGGGGGATGGCGTGCCCTTCTGCGCCTGGTCCGACGAGAGTGGCCGCGGGACCTTGTCGCCCTGTTTGGTATCGGTGGGTTTCATCGGGTTCTCCTTCGAGTGCGGGGTGTTACTAAGCAGAACCCGTGAGGTAGGAAAAGTTTGAAGTGATTTGGCCGGCCGGCCTCAGATGAAGATGGTGCCGCGCAGGTAGAGCGCCGCGTGACCGCTGATGATGACCCGGTCGTTGTCCAGGACTTCGCAGTGCAGTTGGCCCTTGCGCGCCCCGCCCTGCTCGGCACTCAGGCTGCGCTTGCCCAGGCGTTGGGCCCAGTAGGTCGCCAGCGAAGTGTGGGCCGAGCCGGTGACAGGGTCTTCGTTGACCCCCACTCGCGGCCCGAACCAGCGCGAGACGAAGTCCATGTGACGACCCGGCGCGGTCACGGCAACCCCGCGCACCTCGAATGCGGCCAGGGCGGCAAAGTCGGGGTCGAGCCCGGCGACGATGCTTTCATCCTCGACCACTACCAGGTAATCGTCCGTGCGATACAGCGCCTCGGCCTGTTGCAGCCCCAGGGCCTGCAGCAGGCCAGGCGGCAGGGCTACGGCTTCAGGCTGCTTGGCCGGAAAGTCCATGGCCAGGCGACCGCCTTCGCGGCGCACTCGCAATTCACCGCTGCGGGTGGAAAACCGCAGCGTGTCGCGGCATTCACCAAGCTGTTCGAACAGCACCCAGGCGGCGGCCAACGTGGCGTGCCCGCACAGATCGACCTCCACTGCGGGGGTAAACCAGCGCAGCTCGAACACCTCACCGTTACGTACCCAATAGGCCGTCTCGGACACATTGTTCTCTGCTGCGATCCGTTGCAGCGTTGCATCAGGCAGCCAGGCGTCCAGCGGGCACACAGCCGCCGGGTTGCCGCCGAACGTCTCGGAAGAAAAAGCGTCCACCTGGAAAATATCGAGTTGCATCGGGCACCCAAGTAATGATCGTCGGGCCTAGAAAATATCAACCAGGCGTTGAATTATCAATTTATTGTTGAAATCCTGAAGCGGGAACCCGCGTTGGGTCGATTGCGGCTTTCTCTCAACCAGCGCAGCAAACCACCACCGCCTCTTCACTCCCCACAAATCCCGCAAGCCCGCCGTTCGATGTCAGAATTGCCCCCATTCGATCGTTTTGGAGACCACCATGCTTCGTGCATTTGAACGAAGGCTCGACCCTTTCCCTCCTGACGAGGTGCCCCCGCCGCCCGTGGGCCTGGCACGCTTTCTGTGGGCGTGCACGCGGGGTGCGCGCGGCTACATTCTGGCGTTCGCACTGCTCAGCGCTGCGGTGTCCATCTATGAAGCCTGGCTGTTTTCGTTCCTGGGCCAGGTCGTGGACCTGCTCTCCACCTGGCAGGCCGGGGGCGATGCGGCAGCGCAGGAACGCCGCGTGCTGTGGGGCATCGGCATCGTGATGCTGTGCAGCGTCGGGCTGGTGGCCCTGCGCACCATGGTTCAGCACCAGATACTGGCAATCAACCTGCCCTTGCGCCTGCGCTGGGACTTCCACCGCCTGATGCTGCGCCAGAGCCTGTCGTTCTTTTCCGACGAATTCTCCGGGCGCGTCACCACCAAGGTCATGCAGACCGCACTGGCGGTGCGCGACCTGCTGTTCACCCTGATCGAGATCGCCCCCGGCATCGGGGTGTACTTCATCGCGATCATCGCGCTGGCCGGCGGCTTCGCGCTCAAGCTCATGCTGCCCTTCGTTGCCTGGGTGGTGCTGTTCGGCCTGGCCATGCTGTACTTCGTGCCGCGCCTGGGCAAGGTCGGACAGGAGCAGGCCAACGCCCGCTCGATGATGACCGGGCGCATTTCCGACGCCTACACCAACATCACCACGGTGAAGCTGTTCTCCCACTCCAACCGCGAGGCGCACTTCGCCCGTGCGGCGATGGAAGACTTCAAGCAGACCGGCTTTCGCCAGATGCGCCTGGTCAGCCAGTTCGAGATCGTCAACCAGGCGCTGGTGGTGGCCCTGATCATGGCCGCCGGCGGCTATGCCCTGTGGCTGTGGCACCAGGGCGAGGTCGGCGCAGGTGCCGTGGCGGCGATCACCGCCATGGCGCTGCGCATCAATGGCATGTCGCACTGGATCATGTGGCAGATGACCTCGCTGTTCGAGAACATCGGCACCGTGCAGGACGGCATGGCCACACTGACCCGCGGCCCCAAGGTCAAGGATGCCCCGGACGCCAAGGTGCTGCAGACCCGCGGCGGCGCGGTCACCTTCGACAAGGTGAGCTTCAACTACAACGGCGAGCGCCAGGTGCTCGACGGCCTGAGCCTGAGCATTCGCCCGGGTGAAAAGATCGGCCTGGTGGGGCGCTCCGGCGCGGGCAAGTCCACGCTCATCAACCTGCTGCTGCGCTTCTATGACGTCGACAGCGGCCAGATCCGCATCGACGGGCAGGACATCGCCCATGTGACCCAGGACAGCCTGCGCAGCGCCATCGGCATGGTCACCCAGGACACCTCGCTGCTGCACCGTTCCATTCGCGACAACATCGCCTATGGCCGGCCCGACGCCACCGACGAACAGGTCCGCAGCGCAGCCGCCAGTGCCCAGGCCGACGGTTTCATCAGCCAGTTGAGCGACCAGCAAGGCCATAGCGGCTACGACACCCTGGTGGGCGAACGCGGCATCAAGCTGTCGGGAGGCCAGCGCCAGCGCGTCGCGATCGCCCGAGTGATGCTCAAGAACGCCCCGATCCTGCTGCTGGACGAAGCCACCAGCGCGCTCGACTCCGAGGTCGAAGTGGCCATCCAGGAGAGCCTCGACGAGATGATGCAGGGCAAGACCGTGATCGCCATCGCCCACCGTCTGTCCACCATTGCGGCCATGGACCGGCTGGTGGTGATGGATGACGGGCGCATCATCGAGCAGGGTACCCACGCCGAGTTGCTTGCCAGAAATGGCACCTATGCGCAGCTGTGGCATCACCAGAGTGGCGGGTTCCTGGGTGAGGATCAGGGGGTAGCACAGGCCATGCATCAGGACTGAGCCGTACAAGCCTGCGATGGTCCGTGGTCAACGGCTATCGCAGCGTCGGCGCAGGCCGTTCATCCGCTGATCTGCACTTTGTTCACCTGGTCATGATCACAACACGATACTGACCACGCCCTCCACTTCACTCGGGAGCCACGAACATGGGGTATGTCACTACGCGGGACGGTGTCGAGATCTTCTACAAGGACTGGGGCCCACGCGATGCCCCGGTGATCGTCTTTCACCACGGGTGGCCACTCAGTGCCGACGACTGGGATGCGCAGATGCTGTTCTTCCTTGATCACGGCTACCGGGTCGTCGCACACGACCGCCGCGGCCACGGGCGCTCCAGCCAGGTGTGGGACGGGCACGACATGGATCACTATGCGGACGACGTTGCGGCCGTGGTCGACCATCTTGGCGTGCAGGGTGCAGCCCACGTGGGGCACTCCACCGGCGGCGGCGAGGTGATCCGCTACATCGTTCGCCATGGCCAGGAGCGTGTGTCGAGGGCTGCCCTCATCAGTGCCGTGCCACCGCTGATGGTCCAGACCCCAAACAATCCGGACGGCTTGCCCAGGTCGGTATTCGATGACTTGCAGGCGCAGCTCAAGGCCAACCGCGCACAGTTCTACCATGACCTGCCGTCGGGCCCGTTCTATGGCTACAACCGCCCAGGCGCAAACGCCAGCGAGGGTACCATCCTGAACTGGTGGCGCCAGGGCATGATGGGCTGCGCCAAGGCACACCTTGACGGGATCGTGGCCTTCTCCCAGACCGACTTCACCGACGACCTCAAGCGCATCACGATTCCCGTCCTGGTGATGCACGGGGACGATGACCAGATCGTGCCCTATGCAAACTCAGGGCCGCGGTCAGCGAAGCTGTTGCAGAACGGCACCCTGAAAACCTATGCGGGCTTGCCGCATGGCATGCCGACCACCGACGCCGACACGATCAACGCCGATCTGCTCGCGTTCCTGCGAAGCTAGACGACCGGGGCAGGCATCCACCTGCCCCTCCCTCTCACCACGCCGGGCTGGCAACCCGATGCCGCCCCGGCTTCATCGCCGAGGGTCGACCATGAACACTCGACACACACCTTCAACGGCCTCGCAGGTACTGAGGCTGCAACCCGATGACTGGGTGCCCAACAATACCCGGCTGCCGGTGCTGATCTACCCCCACGCGATTGCGCTGCATGGCAGTGATCCGGCGGCGCAAATCGAACGCACTTTCGAGGCCAATGGCTGGCCGGCGCAATGGCGCGATGGCATCTACGCCTACCACCACTACCACACCGAGGGCCACGAAGCGCTCGGCGTGGTGTGTGGCCAGGCAAGGCTGATGCTGGGCGGCCCGCGGGGCCGCGAAGTACAGGTGAGTGCAGGCGATGTGCTGTTGCTGCCCGCCGGCACGGGCCACTGCAAACTCGATTGCAGCCCGGGCTTTCTGGTGGTGGGGGCCTACCCGCCCGGGCAGCACGCAGACATCCGACGCGAAGCGCCAACCCAGGCCCAGCTTGCGTGCATCGCCAACCTGCCCTTTCCCGATCACGGCCCGGTGCAGGACCCGCAAGGGACCTACCAGCAGCATTGGCTCAACCAGCGTTGAAGGGCAGCGTCTGGCTCCAGCGGGCCCAGACCCGATTGCTCCCGAACCGCTAGAGACGCTACCCCAGCGCCTCGGCCGCGTTGTTTTAAATGATATTAATTCCTGTTATCTTCCTGCGCTCCCTGACCCCCAGCTCGCAGGTGTTTCGTGTCAAGCGCAGACCTCAAGGCGTTGTACCTTGCCCACCGTGAAGAAATTCAGGACTACCTGAATCGTCAGGTGCGCTGCAAGGACACCGCCGCAGACCTGACTCAGGAAACCTTCATCCGCCTGTCCGAACAGCTGGGGCGCACGCCCATCGACAACTTTCGCGCATACCTGTTTCTGTGCGCGCGCAACCTGTTCATCGACTACCTGCGTCGCGAGCGCCACCGCAAGGGCGAGGTGGTCGAGCCCACCGAGCTGCAGGCGCTGGAGCAGAAGACCCCGAGCCTGGAACGCACGGTGATCGCCCAGGACCAGCTGGCCACGCTCAACCGCGTGATGCAGCGCATGCCCGAGCCTTGCCGCGAGGTGTTTCTGCTAGCGCGCGGCGAAGGCCTGACCTACGTGGAGATCGGTGAACGCCTGGGCATTTCGCCCAAGACCGCCTACAGCCGCATGGTGCGGGCACTGGAATTGCTCAAGCTGGGCATGTCCGAGTGAGAGTGGACTATCATGCGCCCCTGTACACCTCACCGCCCGCACAGTGACCCGACCCATGGCTGAACCGCCCTTCCCCACGCCGGCCCCGGCCTCGCCCGACGAGCCCCAGGCCGACCCCATCTCGCAGCAGGCCTGCGCCTGGTTCGCGCTGATCTTCGAAGGCTCGGCCAGCCAGGCCGAGCACGAGCAATGGCTTGAGTGGATGCTGGCCGACCCGCGCCATGCCAAGGCCTACCTGGAACTCGAAGCGCTGTGGGCCCTGGCCGCCGAGCTGCCTGCCGTGCAGGCGCCGCCTGCCCCCAAGGCCCGCGGCGTCTCGCGGCGGCGCTTCATGCAACTGGCCATGGCGGCGTGCACCGCCGCAGTGGCCACCGGCTCGGCCACGCTGTGGCTCAAGGGCGACGGCCTGTCGTTTGCCGACCTGCACACGCGCGTGGGTGAAACCCGCACCGAGCGCCTGCCCGATGGCAGCGTGATCGAACTGGCCGGCAACACCGCCCTGGACCTCGACTTTTCCGGCACCACGCGGCGCCTGCGCATGCTGCGTGGTCAGGCCTATTTCAAGGTGGCCGCCGATACCCGCCCGCTGCGCATCGACACCGAGGCCGGCACCGTGGTCAGCCACCAGGGTGCGTTCTGCCTGTCCTGCGACGCCGGCAGCGCCGACCTGGCCGTCAGTGAGCACAATGCCGGGGTGCAAATCCCCGGCCAGCAGGCACAACTGGGCCAGGGCGAGGCCGTGACCTTCGGCGCCGCCGGGCTCGGCCCGGTGCAGCGCGCCGAACTCGACCAGGTGCTGGCCTGGCGCAACGGCAGCCTGGTGTTCTTCGACACGCCCCTGGCCAAGGTGGTCAATCACCTGCAGCGCTGGCGCGAGGGCCGCATCTTCATCGCCGACGAGCGCCTGGCGGCACGCCCGGTGAGCCTGATCCTCAATCGCCAGCACCCAGAGCAGATGCTCGATGTGCTGGCGCGCACCCTGCCGATCCGCCTGAGCCGCTACACCGACCTGGTGACCATCATCCGCCCTGCCTGACCCGCCGATGGCTGATTGAAAATTATTTGCAGTACCCATCAGACATTTGCACTCCTCGTGCGTCATCACCAGCAGATGAAACCCATTCGCAAACAGGCGAAGTCGTTCTGCCGAGGAGTCAAGGAAATGGCAACACCCCAGACGTTGTTCCCCCAGGGTTCATGCTGGCGCATGTCGGCGCTGGGCGCCGCGATCAGTTGCGCGCTGCTGGCACAACCGGCCCAGGCCCAGGTGCCCGCGCCCGGTACAGGGGCGGTCAGCGTGCACACGGCATTCGATATCCCCGCCCAGCATCTGCGCCAGGCATTGCTGGTGTTCAGCCAGCAGACCGGGCAGAACGTGATGCTCGACGGCAACTTGGACGCCGGCCTGCGCAGCGCACCGGTCAAGGGCAGCTACTCCGCCGATCAGGCCCTGGCCCAACTGCTGGCCGGCAGCGGCTTCACCTTCGGGCGCAGTGACGCCTCGACCCTGTACCTGGTACCGCTGCCAGACAGCGCCGGCAACAACATCGAACTGGGTGCCACCACCATCAACAGCGCCTGGAGCCTGGGCAGCACCACCGAGGGCAGCGGCTCCTACACCACCGGGCAGACCAGCACCGCCACGCGCCTGGACATGTCGCTGCGCAAGACCCCGCAGTCGATCAGCGTGATCACCCGCCAGCAGATGGACGACCAGGGCCTGAACAACCTGTCCGAGGTGATGCAGCAAACCCCGGGCATCACCGTCAACCGCGAGAACTCCGAAGGCTTCACCTTCTACTCGCGCGGCTTCGAGATCCAGAACTTCCAGTATGACGGCGTGCCCAGCCTGAGCACCGACGCCGGCAACCTGCGCGACAACTACAGCATCACCAACTCGGTGATCTACGACCGCGTCGAGGTGCTCAAGGGTGCCACCGGGCTGGTCAACGGCATCGGCTACCCGTCGGGGGTGATCAACCTGGTGCGCAAGCGGCCCACTGCCCAGTTTCAGGGCCATGTGTCCGCCGGCGCAGGCTCGTGGGATCACTACCGCACCGAGCTGGACGTGTCCGGACCGCTGCTCGACAGCGGCGCCCTGCGCGGGCGTTTCGTCGCGGCCCGTGAACAGCAGCACACCTTCATCGACTACCAGAAGCAGCAACAGGACATCTTCTACGGCGTGCTCGACGGCGACCTGTCTGACGCCACCGTGCTGAGCGTGGGCTACGAGTACCAGCAGAACGACAACGACGCGTCCTCCACCACCCACCTGCCGGCCTTCTACAAGAACGGCACGCCGGTGCGCTTCTCGCGCTCCACCAACCCGGCGGACAAGTGGGCCTACCGCAACCATCGCACCCAGCGCGCATTCGCCAGCATCGATCACCAGTTCGACAACGAGTGGTCGCTCAAGGCCACCGCCAGCTACCGCAACTATGCCTCGCGCGAGATCATCGCAGGCCTGGCCACCGCCCATGTCGACCCGAACGACAACAGCGTCGCCCACGGCTACTACCCGGGCGGTGCGGCCAAGTTCAACACCGATACCGACGAGAAGTCCTTCGATATCTACGCCAAGGGCCCGTTCTCGCTGCTGGGCAGAAGCCACGACCTTGTGGTGGGCTACACCTATGCCCACACCACCGCGCAATCGGACCGTACCGACGGCAGCACCGACGCCGTGGCACCCGATGCCTTCGACTGGAACAACAACGCCGCCTACCCCACCGACTGGGCCTGGTGGTCGACCTTCGATATCAAGACCACGCAGAAGGTCGGCTACGCTGCGGTCGTGCTCAAGCCCACCGACGCACTCAACCTGGTGCTGGGGGCGCGGGTCACCGACTACGCGTGGAGCCTGGACAGCATCAACGCGCTGCCGCGCAGCAGCCGCACCGCCACCCGCGACACCGGTGAAGTGATCCCCTATGCCGGCATCACCTACGACCTCGACGACCAGCACACCGTGTACGCCAGCTACACCGACATCTTCAAGCCGCAGCCCTACAACCGGGGTGCCGACAACAAGCCGCTGGACCCGCTCACCGGGCAAAGCTACGAAGTGGGAATCAAGGGCGAGTATTTCGACCGTCGCCTGAATGCCAGCCTGGCGCTGTTCGAGCTCAAGCAGGACAACCTGGCGCAGTCGACCGGCACCACCGGGGAGTTCGGCAATGAAGTGATGCGCGCCGTGCAGGGCGCCACCACCCGCGGTGTGGAGCTGGAAATGTCCGGCGAGATCCTGCCCGACTGGAACATCAACGCCGGCTACGTCTATCAGGCCTCCTACGACGCCGATCACCGGCGCGTGGCGACCAACCAGCCCCAGCACCTGCTCAAGGTCGCCACCAGCTACCGCCTACCGGCCGAGCTGAACAAGCTCACCGTGGGCGGCAACTGGCAGTGGCAGAGCCGCACCTACTTCGTCGACGACACCTTCTACGACGACGTCAACGACGTGGCGCTGCCCAGCCACAAGTTCTTCCAGGACGCCTACGGCGTGGTCGGCCTGATGGCCGCGTATGACGTGAGCAAGCAACTGAAGGTGTCGGCCAACCTCAACAACCTGTTCGACAAGACGTACTACAGCGGCATCGGCAACTACTACTCGGTCTACTACGGCGACCCGCGCAACGTGATGTTCAACGTCAGGTACAGTTTCTGACGCGCAACGCGCACGCCATCAGGCCTGCTGGCGGGTCGCCGCCAGCACGATCTCGCGGATGCACACGCCCTGAGGCTGTTCGTAGGCGTAGCGGATCGCATTGGCCACATCGTCCGCCGACAGCACCACACCGCCCATGCCGGCCTTCCAGTCCTGGTAGCCGGACTTGATCGCCTCATCGGTGGTGTGGCCGAGCAGCTCGGTTTCCACCGCACCCGGCGCGATGGTGATGACCCGCACGTTGTGCGCCGCCACTTCTTCGCGCAAGTTTTCCGAGATCGCGTGCACGGCAAACTTGGTGCCCACGTAGGCCACATGGTTGGGGAAGGTCTTGCGCCCGGCCACCGAGCCGACGTTGATCACCGTGCCGTGGTTGCGTTCGATCATGCCGCCCAGTACCGCATGGATGCCGTTGAGCAGGCCCTTGACGTTCACATCCAGCATGCGCTCCCACTGCTCGGGGGCCTGGGTGGCGGTATCACCCAGCAGCATCACACCCGCATTGTTGACGATCGCATCGGCCGGGCCGTACTGCGCCTCGGCCTCCTTCACCGCAGCCAGCAGCGCCTCGCGGTCGGTGACGTCGACACCCTTGCACAGGGTGGCGGGCAAGCCCAGTGCGAGCAGGCGCTCCACGCGCCGGGCCAGCAGCAGCAGGGGGTGGCCCTGGGCAGAGAACAGGCGCGCGACGGCTTCGCCGATGCCCGAGCTGGCGCCGGTCACGATGATCAGGGGTTTGTTCATGAAAGTGCTTCCGTCATTGGTTTATCAGATGACGCAAAGCGTATAGTGCCGCCCACAGCAGATAAAATGCTTAATTCCTCTTGCAGACATCGGCCTTACCTATGGATATCCGGCACCTCAAAGCCTTTGTGGCGGTGTTCGAAGAACGCAACATCACCAGCGCCGCCCAGCGCCTGTGCATCAGCCAGCCGACCTTGTCGGTGACCATCCGCCAGCTCGAAGAAGCCCTGGGCGCCACCCTGTTCAACCGCCAGTCGCGAGGGGTGGAGGTGAGCGAGGCGGCGCGTTCGCTGTACCCGCAGGCCTGCGCGCTGGTCAGCGAGGCCGAGGCCCTGCGCCAGCGCTTTCGCACCAGCGATGCGCGCCAGCACCTGAGCCTGGGCATCGAGCCGGACCTGAGTCCCGCGCAGGTCGCTGCGTTTCTGCGCTTTGCCCACCAGGTGGTGGCGCACCTGTACATCACGCTGCACGAGGGCTGTGCCGGCGATGCGCGCCTGGCGGTGGAAGAACAGTGCTGCGAAGACGAGCTGTTCCTGCCGGTGTGGGACGACCCGTTCGTGCTGGTGAGCGCAGCCGGCAGGCAGCCGGGCACGGTCACCAGCCTGTACCCCTGGGTCATCTGCCCCGAACACCCCTCCCACCAGCGCCTGATGGCGCTGTATGGCAACTCCACCGCGTCGGCGGTGGCCAGCAGCGGCTCGCTGCAACAGTCGCTGCTGCTGGTGGCGGCCGGGGTCGGCGTGGCGGCGCTGCCGCACTCGCTGGTGAGCGCGGCACAAGGGGTGCAGGTGCATGCGCTCAACAGCCCGCTACCCAGTCGCCGGGTGGGCCTGTGCTACAGCGGCACTGCGCTGGAGCACCCGGTGCTGCGCCTGCTGCACGCCGCGCTGCGCGACGCCCCGGCCGGTACCTGGCAATGATGCGACAGGCATCGAAAGCCGCGGTCTGAACGGACCGCTGGCTGTTTTCGCGATCTTCAGACTCCGTTAAGAATTGCCTCGGATACTCCTCCCGACACACACCCTGGGAGGCGTGATCGATGCCCGATTCTGACTGGAACATCCCCCTGCCCCTGCACTTCGCAGCCGCAGGCGGTTCGGTGATGAGCCTTGCCAGGGCCTTGCCCGGCGATAGCCTGCGCCCGGCCTACGAGGCCTTCATCCAGCAGCGCTTTCGCAAGGCCCATGGTGCGCATATCGCACAGTTCATGCCGCAGCTGTTCGGCATCAGCGATGCCTCCGGCGCGCTGTGCGCCGTGGCCGGTGTGCGGCTGGCCAGCAGTGAGGCGCTGTTTCTGGAGCGCTACCTGGACGAGCCGATCGCCCCCCTGATCAGCGCCACCGAGAACAACCCTGTCGATCGCAGCGCCATCGTCGAGGTCGGCAACCTGGCGGCCGCCGATACCGGCAGCGCGCGCCTGAGCATCATTGCCGTTACCTACCTGCTGGCCATGGGCGGTCTGGAATGGGTAGCGTTCACCGGCAGCATCGGCCTGGTAAACAGCTTCCACCGCCTTGGGCTCAAGCCAGTGAGGCTGTGCACGGCCGACCCCCTGCGCCTGGGCGAAGAACGCCATAACTGGGGCAGCTACTACCAGAGCCAGCCCCAGGTGCATGTTGGCAACATCCGTGCAGGCTTCATCCATTTGCGCAACATGGGCGTGTACACACGCCTGGGCCTGCCTACCGCCGCCGGGGAGGCCTGTCATGTCGCCTGAACTGCAGCATTTCGAACAGGTGCTGCGCAGGCACGCCGAACACACGCCCAACGCCATTGCGTTGTGGGGCGACCAGTTGAAGCTGGACTACGCCACGCTGCAGGCCGAGGTGCAGTACCGCCAGCAACGCCTGCGCGATGAGTCGGCCAGGGTCGTGGCACTGGCCCTGGATAACGGTGTGGAAGCCATGCTGTGGGATCTGGCATTGCTGTTTGCAGGCGTGACCTGCGTGCTGCTGCCGCCCTTTTTCAGCCCCGCACAGCGCAGCCATTGCCTGGCGCAGAGCCAGGCCAGCCTGGTGATTGCCGAGCCGGCCCTGGCCCCCGAACTGCTGGCGTGCGGCTATGTCGAAGACGGCGCGTTCTGGCGCAGGCAATGGTCGGGGCCCGACCTGATGCCCGAGGGCACCGCCAAGCTGACCTTCACCTCCGGCACCACCGGAACCCCCAAGGGCGTATGCCTGGGCGCCGAGAGCATGCTGCGCGTTGCCCGGGCGCTGGAGCAGGCCAGCCGAATCACCGCGCCACAGCACCACCTGACCCTGCTGCCGCTGGCGATCCTGCTGGAGAACCTGGGTGGCTACGCCGCGCTGATGGCCGGGGCCACGGTGAGTGTCCCCAGCCTGGCGGCTCTGGGCATCCAGGGCGCAAGTGGCGTCGATGCTGCGCGCCTGCTCGGCACCCTCGCCGACCGTGCGCCCCACAGCCTGATCCTGGTGCCGCAACTGCTGCTGGTGCTGGTCAGCGCCGCTGAACAGCGCGCCTTCGACCCGCGCACGTTGCGCTTTGCCGCGGTGGGCGGGGCCAGGGTCGCCACCGAACTGCTGATCCGCGCGCAGCGCATCGGCCTGCCGGTGTATGAAGGCTACGGCCTGTCGGAATGCGCCTCGGTGGTGTGCCTGAACCGGCCACAGGCCCATCGCCCCGGCAGCGTGGGTCAGCCACTGCCCCACCTGCAGGTCAGGCTGGCCGAAGACGGCGAGGTGCTGATCAAGGGCTCGGCCCTGCTCGGCTACCTGGGCCAACCGCCGCACACCGACGCCTGGTGGCCCAGCGGTGACCTGGGCGAGCTGGACGCCGAAGGGTTCCTGTACATCAAGGGGCGCAAGAAACACCAGTTCGTCACCAGCTTCGGCCGCAACATCAACCCCGAATGGGTCGAAGCCGAACTGACCCAGCGAGGGGTGTTCGCCCAGGCCTTCGTCTATGGCGAAGCCATGGCTTACAACCACGCATTGCTGTGGCCACATCAACCGGGCTGCACCGACACCGAACTGGCAGCGGCCGTGGCCCAGGCCAATCAGGCCCTGCCCGATTACGCCCAGGTGCATCGCTGGACGCGCCTGGAACAACCGTTCACGACCGCCAATGGCCTGCTCACGGCCAATGGCCGCCCGCGCCGCGATGCCATCGTCGAGCGCTACCGCTCCCAACTCACCGACCCCCTTGCCTGCGAGGCTACCCGACCATGAGCTTTTTCGACACGCTGCAAGAAGCAACCCATCAGCAACGCCATGCGCTGTTCAGCCTGCCGGTGATTCGCGATGCCCTCGAAGGCAAGGTCAGCCTCGATAGCTACCAGGCCTTCCTGGCCCAGGCCTACTACCATGTGCGTCACACCGTACCCTTGATGATGGCATGCGGCGCCCGCCTGCCCTCGCGGCTGGAGTGGCTGCGCAAAGCCGTGTGCGAGTACATCGAAGAGGAGTATGGCCACGAGCAATGGATACTCAACGACATTGCTGCCTGCGGCGGTGACAGCGATGCCGTGCGCGAAGGTCGGCCTTCACTGCCGATCGAGCTGATGGTCGCCTACCTCTACGACCTGATCGCGCGGGGCAACCCGGTAGGGCTGTTCGGCATGGTCAATGTGCTGGAAGGTACCAGTATCGCCCTGGCCACCCATGCCGCGCACAGCATCCGCGCGCGCCTGGCGCTGCCGGAGGCCGCCTTCAGCTACCTCAGTTCCCATGGCTCGCTGGACCTCGAGCACATGCAGACCTATCGCCGTTTGATGAACACCCTGCAGGCCCCTGATGACCAGGCCGCGGTGATCGATGCGTCGCGCGTGGTCTACCGCCTGTATGCCGACATGTTTCGCGGCCTGCCGCACGATGGAGCACAGCATGCGCCTGTCTAACGCCCGCGTGGTCCTGACCGGTGCCAGTGGCGGGATCGGCCTGGCCATAGCCGCCGCCCTTTGCGCCAACGGCGCCCGCGTGCTGGCGGTGGCCCGGCATGCCGAACCCCTGCAATCGCTGCTGCAAGAGTACCCCGCGCAACTGACCTGGATGGGCGCCGACCTGACCTTTCTCGTGGACAGGCGCAAGGTGCTCAACGCGGCCCAGGCCCTGGGCGGCGCGAACCTGCTGATCAATGCTGCGGGCGTGAACCATTTCGCCATGTTCGAGCAACTGGACGACAGTGACATCAATGCCATGCTGGCAGTAAATATCAGTGCCCCCATGTGCCTGACTAGGCTGTTGTTGCCGCTGCTCAAACAGGCCGACAGCGCCATGGTGGTCAATGTCGGGTCTACCTACGGTTCGATCGGCTACCCCGGCTACGCGGCCTACTGCGCGAGCAAGTTCGCCCTGCGCGGGTTTTCCGAAGCGCTGCGCCGGGAACTGGCCGACACCCGGGTCAACGTCCTGTACGTCGCCCCGCGGGCCACCCGCACCCCCATGAACAGCCCGGCGGCGCAGGCCCTGAACGTTGCCCTCAAGGCCAATGTCGATGATCCGAAAACCGTGGCCAGCGCCGTGATTCACGCCATTGCCGGTGATCGGCGCGACCTTTACCTGGGTTGGCAGGAGCGTTTTTTCGTGCGCCTGAACAACCTGCTGCCGCACCTGGTGGACCGCGGTCTGCGCAAGCAGTTGCCACTGATCCGCCGCCTCAGCCACAAGACCGACCGCGAGCCGCCCAAACCATGAAAAAGATTGCCACCTGCCTGCTGGTCTGGGGCCTGAGCCAAGGCGCCTGGGCCCTGGACAATGCCGACCAGCAACGCCTGAACATGCTTCAGCAAAGCTGGGCACACATCCAATACCAATTGCCGCCAGACCAACGCGCGACAGCCTTCGAGCAATTGTCCAGCCAGGCCTCGGCGTTTACCCGGGAACGTCCGACCACGGCTGAAGCCTGGATCTGGTCGGGCATCGTCACCAGCAGTTGGGCCGGTGCGCAGGGCGGGCTGGGCGCGCTGGGCAAGGCCAAGACGGCCAAGGCCGACCTTGAAAAGGCGCTGACGCTGGACTCCAGGGCGCTGCAGGGCTCCGCCTACACCAGCCTTGCAGCCCTGTATGATCGCGTACCAGGCTGGCCAATCGGCTTTGGTGACGCCGACAAGGCCGAACAGCTGCTCAAGCAGGCCTTGCTGATCAATCCCGATGGCATCGACAGCCTGTACTTCTGGGGCGATCACCTCTACCGTCAAAAGCGTTACCCCGAGGCCAGGGCAGCCTTGCTCAAGGCACTGCAAGCCACCCCGAGGCCAGGGCGTGAAATCGCCGATAGCGGACGTCGCCATGAAATCAACGCGCTGCTGGCGGACATCGACAAGAAACTCGACTGACAGGAGTCACCGTGCGCTTGCTGCTGATAGAAGATGACGTGGCCCTGGGTGAAGGCATTCATCAGGCCCTGGGGCGCGAAGGCTACACCGTCGACTGGCTCCGGGACGGCAGCAGCGCCCTGCATGCGCTGCTCAGTGAAACCTTCGACCTGGCGGTGCTCGACCTGGGGCTGCCGCGTATGGACGGCCTCCAGGTGCTGCGTCGCCTGCGTCATAGCGGCTCCACCCTGCCGGTGCTGATACTCACCGCGCGCGATGCCACCGAAGACCGCATTGCCGGGCTGGATGCAGGTGCCGACGACTACCTGATCAAACCCTTCGACCTGGCGGAGCTCAAGGCGCGCCTGCGGGCCCTGCTGCGCCGCAGCGCCGGGCGGGCCAAGGCAAGAATCGAGCATGCAGGCATCAGCCTGGACCCCGGCACTCAGCAGGTGTCCTTCCATGGGCAGAACGTGCCCCTGACGCCCAAGGAATATCAGCTGCTGCATGAGCTGCTTTCACCGCCGGGGCGTGTCATGACCCGCGAGCGGTTGACCCAGTTGCTTTACGGCTGGAACGAAGAAGCAGAAAGCAACACCCTGGAGGTGCACATCCATCACCTGCGCAGAAAATTCTCCGCCGACCTGATCCGAACCGTACGCGGCGTGGGTTATCTGGTGGAGGAGCGCCGATGATGTCGATCCGACGCCGTACCCTGACCCTGATCATCGGCCTGATGCTTACCGGCCTGATGATTCTCAGCGCCTTCAACCTGCATGACAGCAACCATGAAATAGCCGAGGTGTATGACGCACAACTGGCCCAGAACGCGCGGCTTCTGCAGGGCGTCATGCGCATGCCGCTGGCTGGCGACCAACACACCGAACTGTACCAGGCGTTCAACCAGGCCCTGAGCGAAGCCACACCCAGGCTTGACGGCCACCCTTATGAAAGCAAGATCGCGTTTCAGGTGTGGGATGCGCAGGGCCAGGTGCTGGTACATACCAACAGCGCCCCTGCCTTCACCTCGCCACCGTCGGCACCGGGCTTCAGTGACGTGCATGACCTGCATGGCCGGCAGTGGCGCGCCTTCCTGCTCGAAGACAAAATCAACCAGGTGCGGATCTGGGTGGGCGAGCGCGACGACGTACGCACTGACCTGGTCAACCGCATCGTACGCCACACCCTGTGGCCCAATATGCTCGGCAGCCTGATCCTGGCAGCAATGGTCTGGCTGGCCATTGGCTGGGGGCTCAAACCCCTGGCCAACATGGCAGCCACCCTGCGTGCCCGTCATTCAGGGTCGCTTGAACCTCTGCAACTGATGCCATTGCCTGCAGAACTCGAACCGATGCAGGCCGCGCTGAACCGCATGCTGGCGCAGATCCAGGAAGTGCTGGGACGCGAGCGCCGCTTCATTGCCGACGCGGCTCATGAAATGCGTACGCCCCTGGCGGTCCTGCGGGTGCACGCGCAAAACCTGCAGGAGGCCGGGACCGAACAGGAGCACCGTGAATCGCTGGCGCACCTGATACACGGGGTGGACCGCGCCAGCCGGCTGGTCAACCAGCTGCTCACCATGGCACGCCTTGAACCGCAGCCGGGTCATGCCCATGCCCCGCGAATCGACCTTGAACACACTGTGCGCGACAGCCTGGTGCAGATGACCCCATGGCTACTGGACCAGGGCCTTGAACTGGTGTTCGAGGCCGCCCCGGGCAACTACCTTGCCCGAGTGGATGGCGGGGCGATCGATATCGCACTCAACAACCTGGTGACCAATGCCGCGAACTTCTCCCCCGAGGGAGGGATCATCAGCGTTCGCCTGAGCCGCCAGCCGACGCATTTCGTGCTGTCGATACAGGACGAGGGGCCTGGTATCGACGAAGCTGAACGCGAGCGCCTGTTCGAACGCTTCTACAGTCGTGGCAATGCACAGGGCGCCGGCCTTGGCCTGGCCATCGTCCAAGCGGTCGCCATGCGGCTGGGCGGTCAGGTCCGGCTGGAGAACATGGCCACCGGCGGGCTGTGCGCAACCCTGGAGATTGCGCTGGACTGAACCCGCCGCCCCGCTGACAGGTAGCCATCGACGGTCATGGCGCCAGGTCAGGGTCCGAGTCGCTGTGCTTCTGGCCGATCGGGTCGGTGGCCGGCGACTGCTGCGGCGCCTGGGTATCGATGCCCGGTGGCGGCGCAAGCTGCAGTATCTCGCTGGTGTAGGCCCACTCCTGCTGCACCCGGGCCGGGTCGTCGTTCAGGTGGGTGCCGTAGCTGGGCACGATCTGGTGCAGCTTCTGCTGCCAGGCCGGGCTGGCGACCTTGTCCTTGAACACCTTCTGCAGCACTTCGAGCATGATCGGCGCCGCCGTGGATGCGCCGGGCGATGCGCCCAGCAGCCCGGCAATGCTGCCATCGGCCGCGCTCACCACCTCGGTGCCCAGCTTGAGCACCCCGCCCTTTTCCTTGTCGCGCTTGATGATCTGCACCCGCTGCCCGGCCTGCCACAGGCGCCAGTCTTCCTTCTTGGCCTGGGGGAAGTAGGTCTGCAGCGCCTCGAAGCGGTCGTCGTCCGATTGCATCAGCTGGCCTGCCAGGTACTGCACCAGGTCGAACTGATCGATCCCCACCTTGGTCATGGGCCACAGGTTATGGGTGGTCATGCTGGAGAACAGGTCCAGGTACGAGCCTTCCTTGAGAAACTTGGTGGAGAAGGTCGCGAACGGCCCGAACAGGATCACCCGCTTGCCATCGAGTACCCGGGTATCCAGGTGCGGCACCGACATCGGCGGCGCGCCCGTGGCGGCGATGCCGTAGGCCTTGGCCATGTGCTGCTGGGCGATGGTGGGGTTGTCGGTGACCAGGAACGAGCCGCCCACCGGGAAGCCCGCGTAGTCCTGGGCCTCGGGAATGCCGGACTTCTGCAGCAGCGGCAGCGCCGCGCCGCCGGCACCGATGAACAGGAACTTGGCATCGGCGGTCGACTTCTCGCCGCTCTTGAGGTTCTTGTACTCCACGTGCCAGGAGCCGTCGTCATTGCGACGGATGTCCTCGACCTCGCTGGACAGCTTGAGCGAGAAATTCTCCTGCTGCTGCAGGTGCGCCACGAACTGGCGGGTGATCTCGCCGAAGTTCACGTCGGTGCCGATCGGCGTCCAGGTGGCGGCGATCTTCTGGTTGGGGTCGCGGCCCTCCATCATCAGCGGCACCCACTTGCGGATCTGCGCCGGGTCTTCGGAGTACTGCATCGGCCGGAACAGGGGGCTGGCCTGCAGCGCCTCGTAGCGGCGCTTGAGGAAACTGATGTTGTCGTCACCCCACACGAAGCTCATGTGCGGCGTGGAATTGATGAACGAGCGCGGGTTCTTCAGCACCCCGTTCTTGACCTGCCAGGCCAGGAACTGGCGCGTCACCTGGAACGCCTCGTTGATCTCCACCGCCTTGGTGATGTTGATCTTGCCGTCCTTGTCCTCGGGCGTGTAGTTCAGCTCGGCCAGCGCCGAGTGCCCGGTGCCGGCGTTGTTCCAGCCGTTGGAGCTTTCCTCGGCCACCCCGTCCAGGCGCTCGACCATCTCCATCGACCAGCCCGGCTCCAGCTCGTTGAGCCAGATTGCCAGCGTGGCGCTCATGATGCCGCCCCCCACCAGCAGTACATCGACCTTCTTCGATTCCGCCCCCTGCGCCTGGCCGGCCGCCAGTGACACGGCCAGGCCCAATGTGGCCACGTTCCTTGCGAACTTCATGGCATATCCCCCCAATTGCATTACGAGACGATCCAGTGAGTGTGGCTCATGGATCGCGCATGACAAGCCGTACAAGCGACCCGATGCAGTCAGTGGGGTTCCCTTGGATCGGGCCGCGGCGGCGCCAGGGCACGGGCAAAACGCTATCAAACTGAACCAATTCATCAGCTAAGGATCAGTTTTAGCATCGTGAAACCACAGGATTTGATACCTTGTCCGCGCTTTCTACACTTGGCCGGGATCGCTTGTGCCCTTCCCCTGCACGGCCTGCCAACACGCCTTCAGGAGGGATCTTGTGACCACCACCCACCCCAGCGACGCTTTCCAGATCGCCCTGGCCAACTGCGCCCGTGAACAGATCCGTACCCCCGGCAGCATTCAGCCCCAGGGGTTCATGGTCGTGGTGCAGGAGCCGGCCATGTTGATCCGCCAGGTCAGCGAGAACCTGCCGGACTGGCTGGGGGTGGAGATCGACGCCTTGCTGGGCGTGCATTTCGATGCGGTGGTGCAGGACGGTTGCAGTTTCGTCGAGCAGCTGGGCGAACTCGACGAAGACCAGTCCCAGCCCTATCACGTGGCCGACGTACAGTTTCTGATCGGCCAGCAGGCGCAGCGCCTGCCGATGATGCTGCACCGCCACGACCAGGTGCTGATCGCCGAATTCCAGCGCCCGGCCGCCGTGCCGGCGCCAAGCTCGCGCCTGTACCCGCTGGTGCGCTCCTTCGTTGGCGGCGCACCGGACAGCGAGAGCATCGACGAGCTGTGCGAGCGGGCGGTGCGCGTGATCAAGCGCCTGACCGGGTTCGGCCGGGTCAAGTCCTACCGCTTCGACACCGAGGGCAACGGGCTGGTCAACGCCGAGCTGGTCGACGACGACTACCCCAGCTACAAGGGCCTGTGCTTCCCTGCTTCGGACATCCCGGCGCAGGCCCGGGCGCTGTACTGTGCCAACCGCATCCGCGTGATCGAGGATGCCGACTACCAGCCGGCGCGCCTGCTGCCGGCCGCCAACCTGCTCACCGGCCAACCCCTGGACCTGAGCTTCTCGACCCTGCGCAGCGTCTCGCCCGTGCACCTGCAATACATGCGCAACATGCAGACCTGGGCCTCGATGTCGGTTTCCATCGTGGTCGAGGGCCGGTTGTGGGGGCTGGTGTCGTGTCATCACCGCACGCCGCGCAGCGTGAGCTTTCAGGTGCGTACCGCCTGCGAACTGCTGGGCCGGGTGCTGTCGCTGCAGATCGAGACCCGCGAAGCCCACCTGCGCCACGCGCGCATGCTCGAGATCCGCCAGCGCATCGTGCAGCTGCTGGGCGCCATCGCCGACCAGGACAGCGTGCGCCTGGGCCTGCGCGCCCTGCCCGACATCTTCACCGACTTCGTCGGCGCCGCCGGTGCCGCAGTGGTGTCCAGCACCGGCTGCGACACCTACGGGCACACCCCGCCCCAGGCGCGGATCATGGCCCTGGTGGGCTGGCTGACCGCCCGCGGCGACGCCGAGGTGTTCCATACCGACAACGCCGGGCGCGATATCCCGCACCTGGCAGGGCTGGCCGACATGGCCAGCGGCATCCTTGCCGTGTCCATTTCCGAATTGCACCCGCATTACCTGATCTGGTTCAAACCCCAGCAGTCCCAGGTGGTGCACTGGGCCGGCCGCCCGGAAAAAAGCATCGCCCAGAGCGGCTCGCTGAACCCGCGCGAAAGCTTCGAGCAGTGGCAGCAGATCGTCGAAGGCTTCTCGACCCCCTGGGACCCCAGCGAAATCGAGGGCGTGCAGGAGCTGCGCCAGGCCATCCTCGGCATCGTGCTGCGCAAGGCCGAAGAACTGGCGCAACTGTCCGAATCCCTGGAAAAGACCAACAAGGAACTGGAAGCCTTCTCCTACAGCGTTTCCCACGACCTGCGCGCGCCGCTGCGTCATATCGCCGGCTACGCCGAGCTGCTCAGCGATGCCGAAGGCGCCAACATGTCCGAGCGCAGCCTGCGCTTTCTGGGCACCATCGAGAACTCCGCCAAGTTCGCCGGCACCCTGGTGGACAACCTGCTGAGCTTCTCGCAGATGGGCCGGTGCGCCATGCACCTGTCCGACGTCAACCTGTCGGCGATGGTCGCCTCCATCAAGCTGGAGATGCTGCCCGACTACGAGGGCCGCGACATCCGCTGGACCTTCAACGCCCTGCCGATCGTGGTGGCCGACCCGGCCTTCCTGCACCTGGCCCTGCGCAACCTCATCGCCAACGCCATCAAGTACACCCGCGGCCGGCCGGTGGCGCTGATCGAGGTCGACGTGCAGGAACGCGACGACGCCCACGTGATCAGCGTGCGCGACAACGGCGTCGGCTTCGACATGCAGTACGCCAACAAGCTGTTCGGCGTGTTCCAGCGCCTGCACCGCATGGAGGAGTTCGAAGGCACCGGCATCGGCCTGGCCAATGTGCGGCGCATCATCGAGCGCCATGGTGGCACGGTATGGGCCCACGGTGTCCCGGACCAGGGCGCGACGTTCTATTTTTCACTTCCAAAGAAAACCCTCATGCCCACTGCATGACCCACACGAGGGCGCTCCATGCTCAAACCGATACTCCTGGTAGAAGACAACCCCAACGACCTCGAACTGACCCTGCTCGCGCTCGAGCGCAGCCAGCTGGCCAACGAGGTGATCGTGGTACGCGACGGCGCCGAGGCGCTGGACTACCTGTTCCGCAGGAACAGCCATGCCGACCGCCCGCAAGGCAACCCGGCAGTGTTGCTGCTCGACCTCAAGCTGCCCAAGGTCGATGGCCTGGAGGTGCTCGAACAGGTGCGCGACTCGGCCGACCTGCGCAGCATTCCGGTGGTGATGCTGACCTCGTCCCGCGAAGAGCCGGACCTGGACCGCGCCTATCAGCTGGGCGTGAATGCCTACGTGGTCAAACCCGTGGAGTTCAAGGAGTTCGTCGGCGCCATCTCCGACCTGGGGATTTTCTGGGCCGTGCTCAACGAGCCACCGCCCGGTTCCACCCGGGTCGTGCGTCGCCCCAAGTCATGATGACAAGACATGCCTAGACGAGAGCCCGGAGCGCCGACGCCGCTCCCCAGAATAAAGCTGCTGCTGATCGAAGACAGCACCCACGACGTCGAGCTCACGCTGTTGACGCTGGAGCGCTATGGCCTGCAGGTCGACCCGGTGGTGGTGCACGATCACATCGGCGCCTGCGAGGCCATGCAGCAGCACACCTTCGACGTGATCGTGTGCGACTACCTGCTGCCCTCCTCGTCGGGCATCCAGGTGCTCGAGGTGGCCCAGCGGGCGGCCCCGGAAACGCCGTTCATCTTCCTGTCCGGCATCTTCGGCGAACAGCAGGCGGTGGAGACCATGCGCCTGGGCGCGGTCGACTACGTGCTCAAGCAGAACCTCAAGGTGCTGCCCAAGGCCATCCGCCGCGCCGTGCTCGAAGTGCGCGAACGCGAGAAGCGCCGCGCTGCGGAAAACGCCCTCGAAGAGGTCGAGACCCGCGCCCGCCTGGCCATCCAGGCTGCCGAGATGGGCGTGTGGGAACTGAGCGTGCCCAGCGGCTCGGTGCTGTGGGACGAGCGCTGCCGCGCCCTGTACGAAGTCACGCCCAGCTGCAACCTGCACCTTGACCAGGTGCTGGAGCACTGCCACCCCGACGACCGGGCTATGCTGCGGGCCAAGGTCGAGCAGGCCCTGAGCTGCGAATCGGTGTTCCATGCCGAATACCGCGTGCAGTTGTCGGGCGGTCGCCTGCGCTGGATCAACTCCAACGGCCGTTCGCTGTTCAAGGATGGCCGTTGCGTGCGTTTCAGCGGGGTGATGCAGGACATCAGCGAGCGCAAGGTCGCCACCCAGGCCCTGGTGCAGTTGACCGAAACCCTGGGCGAGCGCGTAGAGCAACGCACCCGCGAGCGCGACCGCACCTGGGAGCTGTCGCGTGAACTGCTGGGGGTGCTGCGCTTCGACATGACCCCGATCAACTTCAACCCGGCCTGGGAGGCGGCGCTGGGCTGGTCGCGGGACCAGATCGGCAGCCTGCGCCTGTGGGAGTTGATCCACCCCCTCGATCTGGACGCCACCATCAAGGAAACCCGCAGCATCGCCAGCGGCAACGTATCGACCCGCTTCGTCAACCGCATGCGCCACGCCAACGGCGACTACCGGTGGCTGTCCTGGACCATCGTGCCGGAGAACGGCCTGATGTACGCCGCCGTGCGCGACATCACCGATGAGCGTGCGGTGGTCGAGGAACTGGCCGCCACCAACAAGCGCCTGCGCGAACAGATCGACGAGAAGGAACGCGTGGAAGCCACGCTGCAGCAGATGCAGCGCCTGGAAGTGGTCGGCCAGCTGACGGCTGGAGTGGCCCACGACTTCAACAACCTGCTCACGGTGATCCTCACCAGCGCGACCTTTGCCACGCGCGACATTGCCCGCGGCAACCTGGACAAGGCCCGCACCCGGCTGGAACACATCACCGACGCCGGTGAACGTGGCGCCCGGCTCACGGCCCAGCTGCTGTCGTTCTCGCGCCGCCAGCGCCTGCAACCGCGCCCCGTGGACCTGAACGCCACCGTGCGCGGCATGCAGAGCCTGCTGAACAAGGCGCTGGGGGCCAATATCTGGGTAGAGATGTCGCTGGCCCCGGACCTGTGGACCGCCTCGGCGGACCTGACCCAGACCGAGATGATCATCCTCAACCTCATCATCAACGCCCGCGACGCCATGGCCAACGGGCCCGGCTCGGTGCTGCTGCGTACCCACAACGTCACCGTGGAGGCCGCGCCCCTGCGGCCCGAAGACCCGGAACCCGGCCACTACGTGGTGTTCTCCATCGTCGACTCAGGCAGCGGCATGAACGAGGACACCCTGCTCAGGGCCTTCGAGCCGTTCTTCACCACCAAGCCGGTGGGGCATGGATCGGGGCTGGGGCTGGCCCAGGTGTTCGGTTTCGCCAAGCAGTCCGGTGGTGGGGTGCGCATCGAAACCACCCTGGATGTCGGCACCACGGTCAGCGTGTACCTGCCGCGGATCCAGGGCGACGCCGTGGCCGTGCTGCCCAGCCCTTCGCCGGTGAGTGAACCGCATCAGCCGCTGGGCTCGACCATCCTGCTGGTGGACGATGACAGCACCGTGCGTACCCTCACGGCCACCTTGCTGGAATCGTTTGGCCTGAAGGTGGTGCAGGCGCGCAACGGCCCGGATGCACTGAACATGCTGAGCCCCGAGATCGACCTGCTGCTGACCGACTACGCCATGCCCGGCATGACCGGCGGCGAGCTGGCGGCCCTGGTCAAGCGCTCCTACCCGCAGTTGCCGGTGGTGTTCGTGACTGGCTATGCCAATACCGACGTGCTGGGGCTGAGCCATTCGACGGTGATCCAGAAGCCGTTCAGCGAGCGCGACTTGCGCAGCAAGATCTGGGCAGCGCTGGCGCGTTGAAAAAACCTGTACACGCTTTCTACCTGGCCGAGCAAAAAAGATTATTCTTGAATGACATTTTTCAACGCCAGACTATGTGAGAGCCGAATATGAAGATCGATGACATGGACGCCTTCGTCGCCGTCATCCGCTGCCAGTCGACCAACCTTGCGGCGCAGTCGCTGCAGTTGACGCAGCCGGCCATCACACGACGCGTGCAGAACTTCGAGGAAGACCTGGGCACCAACCTGCTTGACCGCAACACCAAGCCGCTCAAGCCCACGCCCATGGGCTGGCGCGTGTACGAACAGTGCAAGGCCATCCTGCGCGAGATCGACACCCTGCGCGAGCTGGTGGCCAGCCACGGCTCGCCCAGCGGCACCCTGCGCCTGGGCGTGCCGCAGACCATCGGCGATGTGGTGCTGCTCGATGCCCTGGCGCAGATTCGCCAGGCCTACCCCGAGCTGCGGACCCAGGTCGCCAGCGGCTGGGGCAGCGCGCTGATCGCCAGGATGGAAAACGGCGAGCTGGATGCGGCCGCCGCGCTGTTCCCCTCCGGCAAGATCTTCCCCGAAGGCATCGCCAGCCGTTCCATCGGCCGCATGCACCTGCGGGTGGTGGCCGCCAAGGGCAGCGCCAGCAAGCGCAGCTACAAGCTCAAGGACTGCTACAGCCAGGGCTGGGTGCTCAACCCCGACGGCTGCGGGTTTCGCGCCGGCTTGCAGCGCGCCTTGAGCGAGCAGGGGCTGTCGCTGCAGATCAACCTGGAAACCTTCGGCACCGAACTGCAACTGGGCCTGGTCGCCAACGGCCAGGGCCTGGGGCTGGTGCCCGAGCCGCTGCTGGCCGCCAGCCGTCATCGCGACCTGCTTGAAGTGGTCAACGTCAGCGACTTCAAGCCCCAGGTCGACCTGTGGCTGTTTCACCCCAGCTACCTGGGCAACCTGCAGGAGCCGGTGGAGCTGTTCGGCAGCGTCACGGCGCAGCGGCTGGCGCTGTAGCAGCCCCGCCCTGCCCCGCATCAGCCAAGGCAGCGGGCCTCACTCCAGCGTGATGTTGCCCGCCCGGATCACCTCGCCCCACCGTGCGCCGTCATCGGCAATCAGCTTGGCAAACCCCGCCGGGGTACTGTGCTCGACGCTGATCCCGTTCTGCGCGAACCGCTCGGCGGTCTGCGGCGCCTGGGCAATCGCGGCAATCGCCGCGCTCAACTGCTCGACCAGCTGCGGCGAAGCGCCCTTGGGCAGCACCAGGCCGAACCAGCCCGATGCCTCGAACCCCGGCAGGCCTGCCTCGCTGGCACTCGGCACCCCTGGCAGCAACGGCGAGCGCTGCGCGCTGCTGAGCACCAGCCCCTTGAGCTTGCCGGCCTGGATCTGCGGGGCCAGCACGGTGAGGGTATCCACCGCCACATCCACCTCGCCGCCCAGCACCGCCGTGACCGCCGGCGCACTGCCCTTGTACGGCACGTGCAGCAGGTCGATGCCCGCCAGGTTCTTCAGCAACTCCCCGGACAGGTGGCACAGGGTGCCGTTGCCGCACGACGAATAGCTCAACGCGCCCGGGCGCGCCTTGGCCTGGTCGATCAGCGCTTGCAGCGTGTCGACCTTGCTGGCAGCCGGTACGGCCACCACGTTGGGCACCGAGGCCAGCACCGCCACGGGCGTGAAGTCCTGCAGCGGGTCGTAGCGCAGGCCCTTCTGCAGGTTGGGCAGTATGGTCAGCTGCCCGGCGGTGGCCAGCGACAGCGTGTAGCCATCGGGTTTGGCCTTGGCCACGGCCTCGGCGGCGATTGCGGTGCCGGCACCGGGCTTGTTGTCGACCACCACCGGCTGGCCCAGCGAGGCCGACAACTGCTCGGCGTAGTAGCGCCCCACGGTATCGGCAGCGCCGCCCGGCGGGAACGGCACCACCAGGGTCACGGCGCGGCTCGGGTAGGTATCGGCCTGGGCCAGTGCGGCAACGCCCAGGGCCAGTGCGGCCAGGGCAAACTTGAGCGGTAGGATGATTTTCATGCAAAGGTCCTGGAACAGTCAGGGTTGAAGCAGCCCTCAGTCTTCACTGAAGGCCACATGACGCGTGGCGCGCACCCGCGGGATGAGCATCAGCCCCACCGCCAGCACGCACAGAATCAACAGGGTCAGGCTCAATGGCCGGGTGACGAACACCGTGGGGTCGCCCCGCGACAGCAGCATCGCCCGGCGCAGGTTCTCCTCCATCAACGGGCCGAGCAGATAGCCCAGAAGCAGTGGCGCCGGCTCGCAGCGCAGCTTGATGAACAGGTAGCCCAGCAACCCGAACGCCACCGTGAGCAGCACGTCGAACAGGCTGTTGTTGACGCTGTACACACCAATGCAGCAGAACAGCAGGATCGACGGGTACAGCAGGCGGTACGGCACCGACAGCAGCCGCACCCAGATCCCCACCAGCGGCAGGTTGAGCACCAGCAGCAACAGGTTGCCGGTCCACATGCTCACGATCAGCCCCCAGAACAGCTCGGGGCGCTCGTCGATCACCTGCGGGCCCGGCACAATGCCGTGGATCATCATGGCCCCGGCCATCAGCGCCATCACCGCGTTGGAAGGCAGGCCCAGCACCAGCATCGGGATGAACGAGGTCTGCGCCCCGGCGTTGTTGGCAGACTCCGGCCCGGCCACGCCCTCGATGGCGCCCTGGCCGAAGCGCTCGGGGTGCCTGGCGATACGCTTTTCGACCATGTACGAGGCAAACGCGCCCAGCATCGCCCCGCCCCCCGGCAGCACGCCCAGTACCGCGCCCAGGCCGGTGCCGCGCAGCATCGGCTTCCAGCTGCGCCGGTAGTCTTCGCGGGTCGGCATCAGGCTGCCCACCCGCGCCACCTGGGGCGGCTGACCGCGGCTGCGCTCCAGGTTGGCGATGATCTCGGCGATGCCGAAGATGCCCATCGAGATCACCACGAAACTGATGCCGTCGCTCAACTGGGGCAGGCCGAAGGTAAAGCGCTCCACCCCGGAATTCACGTCGGTGCCCACCAGGCCCAGCAGCAGCCCCAGCAGGGTCATGGCCACGGCCTTGAGCACGTCGCCCTGGGCCAGCACCACGGCGGCCACCAGGCCCAGCAGCATCAGCGAGAAGTACTCGGCCGGGCCGAACTTCAGCGCCACCTCGGCCAGCGGTGCGGCAGCAGCGGCCAGCAGCAGGATCGACAGGCTGCCGGCGATGAACGAACCGATCGCGGCAATGGCCAGGGCCGCCCCGGCCCGGCCCTTGCGTGCCATTGCATGGCCGTCCAGGCAGGTCACCACCGAGGACGACTCGCCCGGCAGGTTGACCAGGATCGCCGTGGTCGAGCCGCCGTACTGGGCGCCGTAATAGATGCCCGACAGCATGATCAGCGCCGCCGCCGGGCTCAGGCCATAGGTGATCGGCAGCAGCATGGCGATGGTGGCCACCGGCCCCAGGCCGGGCAGCACCCCCACCAGCGTGCCCAGGGTCACACCGATCAGGCAGTACAGCAGGTTGTTCAGGGTGAAGGCGGCTTCAAGGCCGATACCCAGGTGTGCCAACAGCTCCATGGGTCGCTCCTCAGACAGGCCAGGCCGGCAGGTTCAGGCCCAGCCCGTAGCCGAACACCAGCACGCTGAACAGCCCCAGCGCGCTGCCCACCGCCAGCAGTTCGCCCAGGTGCGCCTTGTGCCGGCCCAGGCCGCTGAGCAGCGTCATGCACAGGGTCGCCAGCGCCAGGCCAAGGCTGGGCAGCAGCAGAGCGAACGCCACCACGCTGGCACTGATGGCCAGCGCCGGGCGGACGATGAACAACCCGCCCAGCGTGACCTTCTCGCGGCCCAGCCACAGGCCGCGCACCAGCAAGGCCACGCCCAGCCCGCACAGGGCCAGGCTCACCAGCCAGGGAAAGTAGCCTGCGCCCATGCGCATCGCCGTGCCGCTGGCATAGGCGCTGCCCACCAGCAGCCCGGTCAGGCCGAAGCCCAGGAACAGGCAGCCGGCCAGCACTTCGCGGGCATCGAGGTTCAGGGTCAGGGAATGCGGGCGCGCAGTGGCGGCCCGTTGCAGAGCATCTCGCACGCAGGTCTCCAGGTGCCGGTACGGCACAAGGCAAGGCGATCCGCGCGTGCGGTCTCGGGGTGGGGTTGGGGTAGCTGCGCCGTTCAGGCGCTGCGTTGTGCCTGGCGCGCCGCGACCTTGGCGTGGGTCAGCGGGATCAGCTCGCGGCCGTAGTCGGCGGCGTCGTTGATCGGGTCGAACCCGCGAATCAGAAAGGTGGTCACGCCCAGGTCGTAGTACGCCAGCAAGGCATCGGCCACCTGCTCGGGGGTTCCCACCAGCGCGGTGGAGTTGTGCCCCCCGCCAACCAGTGCGGCCATACCGGTCCACAGGCGCTCATCCACGCGCTCGCCTTGCGCCACGGTGTCCAGCAGGCGCTGCGCACCGACGCTCTGCGGCTTGTTGGCCACCACCGGGCCGGCGCGCTCCAGGCGCTGGCGAGCGGTATCGAGAATGGCATCGGCCTTGGCCCAGGCCGCAGCTTCGGTATCGGCGATGATGGGCCGGAACGACACGCTGAACTGCACCTGCCGCCCGTGCAAGGCCGCCTGGGCACGTACTGCCTGAATGGTTTCGCGGGTCTGCTCCAGCGACTCGCCCCACAGCGCGAACACATCGGCATGCTTGCCGGCCACTTCCAGGGCCGCCGCCGAAGAACCACCGAAAAACACCGGCAGGTGCGGCTTTTGCACAGGCTTGATGGCAGAGAAGGCGTTCTGCGCCTGGTAGAAGGTGCCGTGATGATCGAAGGGGGTGTCTTGGGTCCAGACCTTGCGCACCACCTCCAGAAACTCGTCGCTGCGCGCATAGCGCTGGTCGTGGTCGAGGTAGTCGCCGTCCTTGCGTTGCTCGCCGTCATTGCCGCCACTGATCACGTGCAGCGCCAGGCGTCCGTCGAGCAGGTGATCGAGGGTTGCCAGCTTGCGCGCGGCCAGGGTCGGCGCCACGAAGCCGGGGCGATGCGCCAGCAGAAAGCCGATACGCGGCGCCGCCAGCCCGGCCAGGGCCGTGACCAGAAAGCCGTCGGGCTGATCCGACCAGTACCCCACCAGAATCCGGTCGAAGCCTGCCTGCTCGTGCACCTGGGCAAAACGGGTGATGTACGCCTTGTCGAAGATCGGGCCAGCCGGATCGAGGGTCTCCGAAGACAGGCGGTGGCCGATCATGCCGATGAATTGAACGCTCATGGGGGGCTCCTTGAAGAGGGCGAAGAAAGCTTATTGGTTATAGAAGGTTCTTTCTTCAAAACGAACGCTTATAAGCTACCGAGCCCGCCACCCCTTGTGAAATTCATTTTAGGCATAACCTAATATAAAAAATGATTTATATCGAAACAGCTTTAAAATTCACTTTGCGCATATTAGCTTATGCTCAATTTGAATTTTGAGAATCATCAGGCGGTTGCTAGGGTGATTCGAAACCGTAGCCAGAGCCCCGACCATGACCGACCCCCTTCGCCTGGACCGCTTGCGTCAGTTCATCGACGAACTGGCCAGCCTGCTCGACCGAGAAACCGATGAAGCGGCCCTTCTCGATGATGGCCAGCGCCTGTTGCAGCAACTGGTGGCCCATGACGACTGGCTGCCGCCAGAGCTGGCCCAGCCCAGCCCCGAACGCTATCAGCAGTACCTGCTGCACTGCGATTCGCGCCAACGCTTCTCCATCGTCAGCTTCGTGTGGGGGCCGGGGCAGACCACGCCGGTCCACGACCACCGGGTATGGGGCCTGATCGGCATGCTGCGCGGCGCCGAATACGCCCAGGGTTTTGCCCGCAACGAGCACGGCGCGCTGCTGCCGTCCGGCAGCCCGGTGCGCCTCGAGCGCGGCCAGGTCGAGGCGGTGTCGCCGCGCATCGGCGACATCCATCAGGTCAGCAATGCCTTCGACGACCAGGTGTCGATCAGCATCCACGTGTACGGCGCCAACATCGGCGCGGTCAGGCGTGCCGTGTACCTGGCCGACGGCAGCGAGAAACCCTTCATTTCCGGTTATTCCAACACCCAACTGCCCAATCTGTGGGACCTGTCAAAAGAGAACCTTGCGCCATGAGCACCCCGACCACCCGCACCTACGCCCACCTGCGCCAGCACTTGCTGGCCAGGCATGAACTGGCCCTGATCGATGTGCGCGAAGAAGCGCCCTTCGCCGTGGAACATCCGCTGTTCGCGGCCAACATCCCGCTGTCCAGGCTTGAAATCGAAATCTACGCGCGAGTGCCCCGGCGCGATACACCGATCACCGTGTATGACGATGGCGAGGGCCTGGCGCAGATTGCGCTCCAGCGCCTGGGTCAACTTGGCTACAGCGACGTGGCCCTGCTCGAAGGCGGCCTGGCCGGCTGGCGCGAGGCCGGCGGCGAGCTGTTCCAGGATGTGAACGTACCGAGCAAGGCGTTTGGCGAACTGGTGGAAAGCCAGCGCCACACCCCTTCGCTGGCGGCCGAAGAAGTGCACGCACTGCTGAACGAAAAGGCCGACGTGGTGGTGCTGGATGCGCGTCGCTTCGACGAATACCAGACCATGAGCATTCCGGGCGGCATCAGCGTGCCGGGTGCCGAACTGGTGCTGCGGGTGGCCGAGCTGGCACCGAACCCGGCCACCCGCGTGATCGTCAATTGCGCCGGGCGCACCCGCAGCATCATCGGCACCCAGTCGCTGGTCAACGCCGGCATTCCCAACCCGGTATCGGCTTTGCGCAACGGCACCATTGGCTGGACATTGGCGGGGCAGACCCTGGCCCATGGCCAATCGCGGCGCTTTGGCGACGTGAGCCCGGCCAACCGGCAGCGCGCCGCCGAACAGGCCCGGGCCGTGGCCGACAAGGCCGGCGTCGTGCGTGCGGACAGCCAGACGCTGGCGGCGTGGCGCGCCCAGGCCGATCGCAGTACTTATGTGTTCGATGTGCGCACCCCCGAGGAATTTGCCCGGGGCCACCTGCCAGGCAGCCGCTCGACGCCGGGTGGTCAGCTGATGCAGGAAACCGACCATGTGGCCAGTGTGCGCGGGGCGCGCATCGTGCTGATCGATGACGATGGCGTGCGTGCCAACATGAGTGCGTCGTGGTTGGCGCAGATGGGCTGGGAGGTGGCGGTGCTCGATGGCTTGGGCGCAGGCGACTTCAGCGAAACGGGTGATTGGCAGCCGCCGTTGCCGGCGTTGCCGCAGCCTTCGACCATCGACCCCGAGCAGTTGGTGCAGTGGCAGGCCGACGCCGACACGGTGCTGCTCGACTTCACCACCAGTGCCAATTACGTGCAGCGGCACATACCGGGTGCGCACTGGGCGATCAGGGCACAGCTGGAGCAGGCACTGGAGCGCTTGCCGGTGGCGGGACGTTACGTGCTGACCTGCGGCAGCAGCTTGCTGGCGCGGTTTGCGGCGCAGGACCTGCAACGCCTGACCCGAGTGCCGGTGTTCGTGCTGGAGGGTGGTACGGGCCGCTGGATTGCCGAGGGGCGGCCGCTGGAGTCGGGCGAGACGCACCTGGCGGTGCCGCGCAGCGACCGTTACCGCCGGCCGTATGAAGGCACCGACAACCCGCGTGAGGCGATGCAGGGGTACCTGGATTGGGAGTTCGGGTTGGTGGCGCAGCTGGGGCGTGATGGCACCCATGGGTTCCGGGTGATCTGAACCTCCTGAGCAGACCGTATCAGGTCTGCCCCTGGCCGACAGGCCGCATACGCAGGTGCGGGCAAGGCCCGCTCCTGCTTGCTTCGGGCACAAGCACAGTAGGCGCCGGCCTTGCCGGCGAATCGAGCGCGAAGCGCTCGTACAACCTGAACCCACCGTGGATCAGGCAGCCCTCACCCGCCGAGCCGCAATCAGCGCCCTGCCACTGGCTGGAACAACGACACCGCCGCCGCATCCACCTTGCGCGGCAACAGACCCTGGGCAAAGAACACATCGGCAATCTGCTGCTGTTCGGCCAGATGCTCCGGCTTCACCAACTGCACGTCGTAACTGCGCCGCGCATTGGCCTGCTCCACCGTGGCCACATCCAGGTTGCCCCACAACGGCCCCAGCACCTGCGCCGCCTGCGTGGGGTTGGCCTTGGTCCACTGCCCCGCCTTCTGCAACGCACCGAATACAGTTTCAAGCACCTGCGGATGCGCCTTGGCGTAATCGCTGCCCGCCAGGTAGTAACGCTGGTAACTGGCCAGCCCCTGCCCATCGCTCAGCACCCGCGCATGCTGCTGGCGCTGGGCGCTGGCCACGAACGGGTCCCAGGTGACCCAGGCATCGACCTTGCGGTTCTCGAACGCCGCACGGCCATCGGCCGGGATCAGGTAGGCCGGCTGGATATCGCTGAAGGTCAACCCGGCCCTGGCCAGGGCCTGTATCAACAGGTAATGGCTCCCCGCGGCCTTGGTCACCGCCACCTTCTTGCCCTTGAGATCCGCCAGGCTGTGCAGCGGCGAATCCGCCGGCACCAGAATGGCCTGGGCCAGTGGCGATGGCGTCTCGCGGGCAAAATAGGTCAACCGCGCCCCCGCCGCCTGGGCGAACACCGGCACGGTGTCGGCCACATCCGCTGACACATCGACATTGCCCAGGTTCAGGGCCTCCAGCAGCGGCAGGCCGCTGGCGAACTCATGCCAGCTGACCTGTATGCCCTGCTGCGCCAGCTGCTGCTCCAACGTACCCTGGGCCTTGAGCAGAATCAGCAGCGTCGAGGATTTCTGGTAACCGATGCGCAGGGTTTGCCCCGCGCTGGCGCTACCGATCAGGCTGGCGCCAAGCAGCGCGCCGATGGCCAGTTGTCGCAGACGTTTGAACGGTTGCATGGGGTCAGCTCCTGTCAGTGGGCCTGGGTCACGGCGACCCTGGCGGGCAGCACGAAGCCGCCGGCAAAGGTCGGCGCCACGTCCAGACGTTGGGCAATCAGGCCGTGGGCCTGGTAGAAGTCGGCGGTTTCCTGCTGCTCGGCGATGGTGCCGGCGTCCACGACCTGCCAGCGCAACTGGCGACGCTCGAACTGCAGCCGGGCCGCGTCCTGCGGGAAGCCGATGATCTGCGCCAGGGTCTTGGAGTAGCTGTCCAGGTTCTGGTTGGCCCACACCTGGGCCTTGGCCAGGCGCGCCAGGTAGTCCTGCAGGGCCGCGCGCCGGGCCGGGTCGGCCAACGCCTTGTCGGTCGCCGCCAGAAAGCTGTTGCCACTGGACAAGCCGCGACCATTGACCAGCACCCGGCCCTGGCCAGTGGTTTCGGCCAGCGCGGTGTAGGGCTCCCACGTCGCCCAGGCATCCACCGAACCGTTGGCCAGGGCCATCCTGGCATCCACCGGGCCAAGGAAGCGGAACTCGACGTCCTTCTCGCTCAGCCCCGCGCTGGCCAGCGCCTTGAGCGCCACGTAATGGCCAATCGAGCCGCGCCCGGTGGCGATGCGCTTGCCCTTGAGGTCGGCCGCCGCGTGCAGCGCCGACCCGGGGTCCACCAGCACCGCCGTGCCATAGGCGTCGGACTTGTCCACGGCAATCGCCTTGACCTGCGCGCCGGACGCCAGGGCGAACAGCAGCGGCGCATCACCGATGATGCCGGCGTCCACCGCGCCGGCATTGAGCGCCTCGGCCAGCGGCGCGGCAGCCGGAAACTCCGCCCACTTGATGTCATACGGCAGGTCGCGCAGCCCGTCGGCGGCCTCCAGTTGGGCACGCATGTTGCCCTTCTGGTCGCCGATACGCAGTTCGATACGCGGTTCGGCCAGCACCTGCCCGGCCAGCAGCAAGGCGCCAGCGAGGGCGAGAAGTCGTGAAATGGGTGGCATGCAGTGCACTCCTGAAGGCGATTGTAGAGCGACTCTACCGGCTCGTCATAAATCAGTGAAGTGCATTTTATGAATATCCTAATATGCAAATAACGTTTAATTATCGCCATTAGCTTATAACCATAAAGAATTTTACATCAGAAAGTTTAACGCATACGGTCATAAGCCCGCCGATCTGCACACACAACTCGGGGCGGGACGACGGCACCCCCGGGTGCTCCCTGGATTTTCTGCGATGAGTGCCTGATGAGCCTGTCTTCTATTGCCGCGCCGTACCGTTCGATCGAGTCGGCCCCTGCCCTGGCCGACCTGGACCCACTGCTGTTTACCCTGACCCGCGAGCTGGCCGCCAGCGCCGCCGAGGTGGACCGCAGCGGTGCCTTCCCCGCCGCCAACTTTGCCCTGCTGCATCGCCATGGCCTGCTCGCGCTCACCGTGCCGCGCGAGCTGGGGGGTGCCGGTGCCGACCTCGCCACCGCGCGCAAGGTGGTGGCCGCCGTGGCCAAGGGCGAGCCCTCCACCGCACTGATTCTGGTCATGCAGTACCTGCAGCACGTGCGCCTGCAGGACGACCAGCGCTGGCCGGTGTCGCTGCGCCAGCGCCTGGCCCGCGAAGCGGTGGAGCACGGCGCGCTGATCAATGCCTTCAGGGTCGAACCCGAGCTGGGCACCCCGGCCCGTGGCGGCCTGCCCGCAACCCTCGCGCGGCGTACCGCCGAAGGCTGGCGCCTGTCCGGCACCAAGCTCTACTCCACCGGCAGCCACGGCCTGAGCTGGTACCTGGTGTGGGCGCGCAGCGACGATGCCGACCCGCTGGTGGGCGGCTTTCTGGTGCACAAGGACAGCCCCGGCATCCGCATCGTCGATGAGTGGGATCACCTGGGCATGCGTGCCACCTGCAGCCACCGCGTCGAGTTCGACGATGTGCTGCTGCCGCTGGAGCACGCCGTGGCCGTCAGCCCGGCCAGCGCACCGCGCGCCGAGCTCGATGGCGAAGCTCAGCTGTGGATGGCGGTGCTGCTGGCCAGCCTCTACGACGGCGTGGCCCAGGCCGCACGCGACTGGCTGGTGAGCTTCCTGCGCGAGCGGGTGCCGTCCAACCTCGGCCAGCCGCTGGCCAGCCTGCCGCGCTTTCAGGAGCGGGTCGGGCGCATCGATACCCTGCTGTTCGCCAACCGCAACCTGCTCGACTCCGCGGCCAGCGGCCAGGTCACCGCGCAGCACGCCGGGCAGCTCAAGCAACTGGTCACGCACAACGCCATCCAGGCCGTGGAGCTGGCCATCGAGGCCAGCGGCAACCCAGGGCTTTCGCGGCACAACCCGCTGGAGCGGCACTACCGCAACGTGCTGTGCAGCCGCATCCACACCCCGCAGGATGACGTGGTGTTCCACAGTGCCGGGCGCTCGGCGCTGAGCCAGGAAGCGCCGTGACCCTCGCCCCCGGTTGACAGCGGCCGACCGGCCACGCACCGCCACTCTCCAAATCGGCCTATGCTCAAACAGGCCTGCCGGCGGAGGTGCACATGTGCGGACGACTGAGCCAGTACCACGGCATCCACGAGTTCGTGGACGCCCTGAGCATGCCCAACCCACTGGTCAACCGCGTGGGCGATGCGCCGCTTGGGCACTACAACGTGGCCCCCACCACCCAGCTGGCGGTACTCGGCGTGCAGCATGACACCCTGCACGCCGACCTGCTGCGCTGGGGCTGGCGGCCACACTGGGCGCAGGACAAGCCGGCACCGATCAATGCCCGCGTCGAGAAGGTGGCCCACGGCCCGTTCTTTCGCGCCATCTGGCCGCACCGGCTGATCGTGCCGGTCGACAACTGGTTCGAATGGGTCGATGAAGGCGGGCCTAAGAAGCAGCCCTACCTGATCCGCCGCCGCGATGGACGCCCTGCCCTGTGCGCGGCCATCGGCCAGCTGGGCGACCCACCCGGCGAACAGGACGGCTGCGTGATCATCACGGCCGACAGCCAGGGCGGCCTGCTGGATGTGCATGACCGGCGCCCGGTGGTGCTGGCTGCAGATGCGGCACGCCACTGGCTGGACCCCGCCACCTCCAAGGCATACGCCGAACAGCTGCTGCTGGACCTCGCCGAGCCCGCCCAGGTGTTCGAGTGGTACCCCGTGGACAGCGCCGTGGGCAACAGTCGCAACCAGGGCCCGGCCCTGGTGCAGCGCCGGCACCCCTGAACGGCGCCTACTCGCCCAGATACGCCTTCTGCACCTGCTCGTTGTGCAGCAGGTCGCTGGCCTGGCCTTCCAGCGCGATGCGCCCGCCATCGATCACATAGGCGCGCTGGCAGGTCTGCAAGGCAAGCCTGGCGTTCTGCTCCACCAGCAGCAGGGTCACGCCACCCTTGACCACCTCGACGATGGTTTCGAAGATCTTCTGCACGATGATCGGCGCCAGGCCCATCGACGGCTCGTCGAGCAACAGCAGCTTGGGCCTGCCCATCAATGCCCGGGAAATCGCCAGCATCTGCTGCTCGCCGCCCGACATGGTGCCGGCCAGTTGAAAGGCGCGCTCCTTGAGCCGCGGGAAGATGCCGAACATGCGTTCGATATCGGCCTGGATCGCGTCCTTGCCGTCGGTTCGCGAGAACGCGCCCATCTCCAGGTTCTCGTACACCGTCAGCTTGGGGAAGATCCCGCGGCCTTCCGGCACCAGCGCCAGGCCCTGGCGGATCAGGTCGTAGCTCTTGATCGCCGCATGCGCCTTGCCATCGAAGGTGATCTGCCCGGCCACCGGGCTGAGCAGGCCGGCCAGGGTCTTGAGGGTGGTGGTCTTGCCGGCGCCGTTGGCGCCGATCAGCGCGACCATTTCGCCCTCGCGGATGTGCAGGTCGATGCCCTTGATCGCCTGGATGGCCCCGTAGGACACCTGCAGGTCGCGTACTTCAAGAATGTTCTTCATGTTCAGGCCACCGCCTCCGAACCCAGATAGGCCTCGATTACCCGAGGGTCCCTTTGCACATCGGCCGGCAGGCCATCGGCGATCTTCCTGCCGAATTCCAGCACGGTGACGTGATCGCACAAGCCCATCACCAGCTTCACGTCATGCTCGATCAGCAGCACCGTCTTGCCGTCGGCCTTCATCTTGCACATCAGCTGGCGCAGGCCTTCGGTCTCGGAGGCGTTCATGCCGGCCGCCGGTTCGTCCAGGGCAATCAGCAAGGGTTCGGTGGCCAGCGAGCGGGCAATTTCCAGACGCCGCTGGTCGCCGTAGGAGAGGTTCTTGGCCAGCTCCCCGGCCAGGTGCCCGATGCCCACGTAGGCCAGCCAGTGCCGCGCAGCCTGGCGAATCTCGCGCTCTTCGCGCACGCAGGCCGGGGTGCGGAACACGGCCCCGAACACCCCGCAGCGGGTGCGTACATGGCGACCGATCATCACGTTTTCCAGCGCGGTCATGTTGTGGAACAGCCGGATGTTCTGGAAGGTGCGCGAGATACCCGCCTCTACCACCTTGTGCGGCTTGCTGATGTTCAGCGGCTTGCCGTCGAACTCGACCTTGCCCTCTTCGGCCCGGTACAGCCCGGTAAGCACGTTGAACAGGGTGGTCTTGCCCGCGCCGTTGGGGCCCAGCAGGCCGCGGATCTCGCCGCGCCGGATCGACAGGTCGATGCCGTGCAGGGCCTGCAGGCCGCCAAAGAACTTGCTGACCGAACGCAGCTCCAGTAATACGTCGCTCATACCTTGTCCGCCTGTTGGGCCGGGTGATCGAAGGCCGGCGTGCTCGCGGGCACCGTGGTGCTCAGCGCGGTCGCCGCCGGGGTGGGCTCGGGGTCGCCTTCATGCAGCTCGGCGCGGCGTCGGTTGGACGGCCACAGGCCCTCGGGCCGGTAGCGCATCACCAGAATCAGCGCCAGGCCGAACACCAGCATGCGCAGGGTCGAGGCATCCAGCACGTTGCGCAGCACCTCGCGGCTGACGAAGGTCACGTTGTCCATCACGAACGGCTGTATCCAGTTGACCAGGTCGCGGAACACCTCGGGCATCACCGACAGGATCAACGCCCCAAGCACCACGCCGCGAATCGAGCCCATGCCGCCGAGCACCACCATCGCCAGCACCATGATCGACTCCATCAGGGTGAATGACTCGGGGCTGACGAAGCCCTGGTAGCTGGAAAACAGCACCCCGGACACCCCGCCAAAGGTCGCGCCCATGGCAAATGCCAGCAGCTTGAGGTTGCGCTTGTTCAGGCCCATGGCTTCGGCCGCCACCTCGTCCTCGCGCAGGGCCATCCAGGCCCGCCCGATGCGCGAGACTTCGAGGCGCTTGGACAGCACGATGGCGAAGATCACCACCACCAGGAAGAACAGGTAGTAGCTGATCACCGGGGTGACCTTGAGCCCGAACAGGCTCCATGAGGTCTGCAGCGACAGCAGCGCCTCGGGCGCCTGCCCTGCGGCATGCGACCAGGCCCCGCCGTCGATGTGCAAGGGTGCGATGTTGCTGATGCCCTGCGGTCCGTTGGTGATGTTCACCGGCTGGTCGAGGTTGTTCATGAAGATGCGGATGATCTCGCCAAAGCCCAGGGTCACGATGGCCAGGTAGTCGCCGCGCAGCTTGAGCACCGGGGCGCCGATCAGCACCCCGCAGATGGCCGCGGCAATCGCTGCCAGCGGGATGATCACCCACAGCGGCCAGTTCAGCACGCCGTCCACCAGGCCGGCCATGTTCAGGTGCGGCGAGGCCAGCAAGGCATACAGGTAGGCGCCGATGGCGTAGAAGCCGATGTAGCCCATGTCGAGCAGGCCGGCGTAGCCGATCACGATGTTCAGGCCCAGTGCCAGCAGCACGTAGAGCATGGCAAAGCCGAGGATGCGTACCCAGGTGGGCCCCAGGAACGGAATGCTGTCGACGACGAAGGGCAAGGCCACGAACGCCAGGATCAGCAGCAGGTACTGTGCGGTTTGGTTTTTCATGTGCGTTGCCTCCTAGGCCCGGTCGGCCTGGCGTTCGCCCATCAGGCCGTTGGGTCGGAACAGCAGCACCAGAATGAGCACGGCGAACGCGAAGATGTCCTGGTAGTTGGCGCCCAGGAAGCCCCCGGTGAGGTGGCCGGTGTAGCCGGCGGCCAGCGACTCGATCAGGCCCAGCAGCAGCCCGCCGGCCATGGCCCCGAACAGGTTGCCGATGCCGCCCAGCACCGCCGCCGAGAAGGCCTTGAGCCCCAGCAGCAGGCCCATGTAGGCGTCGGCCTGGCCGTAGTTGACCGCGCGCATCACCCCGGCGATGGCGCCAAGCCCGGCACCGATCAGGAAGGTCGCGGAAATCACCCGGTTGATGTTGATACCCATCAGCCCGGCCACTTCCTGGTTTTGCGCGGTGGCGCGCATGGCCTTGCCCAGGCGGGTCTTGTCGACCAGCAGCCACAGCCCCAGCATGATCACCACCGAGATGATCATGATGCTCATCTGCACGTTGGTGACGGTGGCGCCGAACACCTCGATCGGGCGGGTTTCGACCACTTCGGGGAAGGTCTTGTAGCCACGCCCCCAGATCATCATCGCCAGGTTCTGCAAGGCGATCGAGATGCCGATCGCGAGGATCAGCGGGGTCAGGCGCGGGGCCTTGCGCAAGGGCCGGTAGGCGAACTTCTCCATGCCCTGGGCCATCAGCATGCACACCGCCGCCGCCACCATGATCGCCAGCAGCAGGGTCAGGATGCCGGGCGCAAAGCCCATGCCCGCGAGCATGCTCAGCACCGAGATGGTCACCATGGCGCCCACCATCACCACCTCGCCGTGGGCGAAGTTGATCAGGCCGATGATGCCATAGACCATGGTGTAGCCCAGGGCTACCAGGGCATAGATGCTGCCCAGCACCAGGCCGTTGAGGACCTGCTGCAACAAGATATCGAAATTGCCTTCCACGAGCTGAATCCTCAAAACTGCGTTGTCGCTCACCGCGTGCGCTGGCAACAGCGACGCGGCGGCATGCCTGGCAGGTCAGAAATGAACGCTTCTTATTGTTGCGAGCCGGGCGGCCCGCTTGTTATTCGAGGTAGAGCAACGGCTCAGTCGCGCTCGACCGAGAGGGTTTTCCAGCCGCCGTCGGCAAACTGGAACACCGTGGCGGCCGGGCTTTTCAGGTTGCCGAATTCATCGAATGCGATGGTGCCGGTGACGCCCTCGTAGCTTTCGCTCTTGAGTACCGGCAGGTACACGGCAGGGTCGGCCGACTGCGCCTTGACCATGGCGGTGATCGCCGCCCAGGTGGCGTCGTACGCCGCCGGCGAGGACTGCACCACGCCCGTGCCGAACTTGGCCTTGAGCTTCTGCTCGAACGCCGCGCCCTTGGGCATCTCCAGCAACGGGGTGCCGTAGTTCCAGGCGTACACGCCCTCGGCGGCGCTGCCGGCCATCTTCTTGAACTCGTCGTTGGGCAGGTTGCCGATGTTCATGAACCTGGCCTTCAGGCCCAGGTTCTTCATCTGCTTGGCCATGGGGGCGGCCTGGTAGTCGAGGGCGGCGAAGAACACCGCATCGACCTTCTGCGACTTGGCGGTGGTGAGGATGGCATTGAAGTCGGTGGACTTGTCGTTGGTGTATTCGCGTACCACCACGTTGCCACCGGCGGCCTTGACCGCCTTGGTCACTTCGTCGGCCAGGCCCTGGCCGTAGGCGGTGCGGTCGTCGAAGATCGCGATGCGCTGGGCCTGCAGGGTCTTGACCAGGTAGTTGCCGGCATAGCGGCCGAGGGTGGCGTCGTCGTTGACCACGCGAAACACGGTCTTGATGCCCTGGCGGGTCAGCGCCGGGTTGGTCGCCGACGGCGAGATCTGCGGGATGCCGGCATCGGCGTAGATCTTCGAGGCCGGGATGCTGGTGCCCGAGTTGTAATGCCCGATCACCACCGCCACCTTCGAATCCACCAGGCGTTGCGCCACGGCGGTACCGGTACGCGGGTCGGCCACATCGTCCTCGGACACCAGTTTGAACTGGGCCACCTTGTCGCCCAGCTTCAACTGCTGCTGGTTGGCCTCTTCGATGGCGATGCTCACGCCATGTTCCACATCCAGCCCCTGGTGCGCAGAGGGCCCGGTCAGCGGGCCGGCAAAGCCGATCCGTACCAGCTGGGTGTCCGCCGCGTTCGCCGTGCCAGCCCCTATCAGTGTTGCCATCAGTGCAGCAAGGGCGGTCAAACCCCGGTTGTTCTTATTCATTCTCAGCTCCCAGTAATCATTGGACGAACTGCACACGCCTGGCCAACCTCGCCGGCGCACTTGTAAGATAACAGTCAGCAGGCAACTGTCAATGGGTGTATGCTTGAGGAAAATGAAAATGCTGACAAAAGCCACGCACGCCTTGATCCATGCACCTTAACGAGGCATGGGATTGCAGTAGAATCAGGCGCTTGCACCATAACAAGTCAGATGTTTGATAACATATGGCTACATTTTCGCCGCTACTTCGGGTTTTTAGCGGGTCGGGTGAAATCGACGCAGATCGCGTTTGACGGATGCGCCAACCTGTTCAACCATTCAATCCATCGTGATGAGCACATCAGTTTCAGGAGCTACACAACTATGAATGCGTCGTTTGGAACGCGCAGGGCCAATCTGGCGGAGACAGTGATCCACGAGCTGTCCAACCGGATCGACAATGGCACATACGGGCCGGGGCAGAAGCTTCCGTCCGAACAGGAGCTGTGCAAGGAATTCGGCGTCAGCCGCCCTGTGATTCGCGAGGCCGTGGCCTCGTTGCGTCTGGGCGGTCGGCTGATCGCCCGCCAGGGTGTAGGCGTATTCGTGGTCGAGCAGGACGTCAAGCGCCTGGGCTTTGCCCTGAGCACCGCAGTCGATGACGTGCGCGCCGCCGCCCACGTGCTGGAACTGCGCCTGGGCATCGAGACCGAGTCGGTCGCGCGTGCCGCCGAGCGCCGCAGCCCCACCAGCGTGGCGCAGATCACCGAGGCCTTCGACCGCTTCAACGCGCTGGATGGCTCCAACCTCGAGGAAGAGGCCCGTGCCGACTTCGAGTTCCACCTGGCGATTGCCCGCGCCACCAACAACCCGCACTTCCCGCAGTTGCTCGAAGCCCTGGGCCCGGACATCATCTTCGACCTCAACCTCAAGCACGGCCAGTCCACCGGCAAGAACCGCCTGGCGCACATCAAGAAGATCGGCCGCGAACACGGCGCGATTCTCTCGGCCATCAGCATGGGCGACGTCAACGCCGCCCGTTCGGCGGTGCGCAAGCACCTGGAAGAAAGCCTGTCGCGTTACCAGCGCCTGGTCGACAGCGGCGACTGAGCGGCGCTGTCGCCCTGCCCTGGCGGGTCAGCCCAGGCCCAGGCACACGTACTTGATCTCGAGGTAATCCTCGATCCCGTAGCGCGAGCCTTCGCGCCCCAGCCCCGATGACTTCACACCGCCAAACGGTGCGACCTCGGTGGCCAGCACGCCGACATTGACGCCGACCATGCCGTACTCCAGGGCCTCCGAGACCCGCCAGATCCGCCCCACATCCCGTGCATACAGGTAGCAGGCCAGGCCGAACTCGGTGGCATTGGCCTGGGCGATGACCTGTTCTTCGCTGTGAAAGCGAAACAGCGGCGCCACCGGCCCGAAAATCTCCTCGCGGGCCACGCGCATGTCCGGTGTCACCTCGGCCAGCACGGTGGGCTGGTAGAACGCCTCGCCAAGGGGGTGGCGCCGGCCACCGGCGACCAGTCGCGCACCACCCTCCAGTGCGTCGCTCACCATCGCCTCGACCCCGGCCACGGCCTTGGCATCGATCAGCGGGCCGACGGTGGTGCCGGCCTGGCTGCCCTCGCCCACCACCAGCTCGCCGACCCGCTGGGCAAAACGCTCGACAAAGCGCTCGTAGATGCCGTCCTGGATGTAGAAGCGATTGGCGCACACGCAGGTCTGCCCGCTGTTGCGGAACTTGGCTACCAGTGCGCCCTCCACCGCCGCTTCAAGGTCCGCGTCGTCGAACACGATGAAGGGTGCGTTGCCGCCCAGCTCCAGGGTCACCTTCTTCACCGTGGCCGCGCTCTGCTGCAGCAACTGGATGCCGATGGGCGTGGAGCCGGTGAACGACAGCTTGCGCACCACCGGGTTGGCGGTCAGTTCGCCACCGATGGCGGCCGAGTCGCCGGTCACCACGTTGAGCACGCCACGCGGTATGCCGGCGCGTTCGGCCAGCACGCACAGCGCCAGGGCGCTGAACGGGGTCTGCGAGGCGGGCTTGAGCACCAGCGTGCACCCGGCCGCCAGGGCCGGGGCGGCCTTGCGCGTGATCATCGCCGCCGGGAAGTTCCACGGCGTGATCGCCGCGCACACGCCAATCGGCTCCTTGGTCACCAGCAGGCGCCGGTCGGCCTGCGGCGAGGGGATCACGTCGCCATACAGGCGCTTGCCCTCCTCGGCATAGAACTCCACATAGGCTGCGGCGAAGGCGATCTCGCCACGGGCCTCGGCCAGGGGCTTGCCCTGCTCGGCGGTCATGATGCGCGCCAGGTCTTCCTGGTGCAGGAGAATTTCGCGAAACCACGCCTGCAAGCGGCTGGCGCGTTCCTTGGCGGTGAGGGCGCGCCAGGCCGGCAGCGCCGCCTGGGCGGCGAGCACGGCGCGGCGGGTTTCGTCGGCGCCCATGCGCGGCACGCCACCCAGGCGCTGGCCGGTGGCCGGGTTGGTCACGTCAATGCTGCGGGCGCTGTCGGCGCCCACCCAGGTTCCATCGATATAGCAACGTTCACGCAGCAGATCAGGATCGGCAAGGTTCATGCTGATGGGCTCGCAGGGGAATGGGGGAAACGGCGGGAGGCAGACCCTGCCCCCGCCTGGAGGGTCAACGCGACGCCAGGGCCTTTTCGCGGATCTGGCTGAGGGTCATGCGCGGGGTCAGCGCCTCGGGATCGATCTGCACCTCGATCAGCGCCGGCTTGCCCGACGCCTCGCAACGCTCGAACGCACCCGCGAACTGCTCGGTGGCGCTCACCGTTTCGGCATGCAGGCCATAGGCCCGTGCCAGCGCGGCGAAGTCGGGGTTGTGCAGGTCGGTACCCGACACCCGCCCCGGGTAGCTGCGCTCCTGGTGCATGCGGATGGTGCCGTACATGCCGTTGTTCACCACCACCACGATGACCCGGGCGTCATAGTGCGCGGCAGTGGCCAGCTCCTGGCCGTTCATCAGAAAGCAGCCATCACCGGCGAACGCCACCACGCTGCGCTGCGGCGCGGTGAGCTTGGCCGCAATCGCCGCCGGCACGCCATAGCCCATCGAGCCGTTGGTGGGCCCCAGCAAGGTGCGAAACGCCTGGTGCTGGTAGCCGCGGTGCACCCAGCCGGTGTAGTTGCCGGCACCGCAGGTGATGATGCTGTCGGCGGCCAGGTGCTGGTTGAGCCAGGCGATCACCTCGCTCATCTGCACCGCACCGGGCGAACGCGGGCATTCGAAGTTGGCCCGGTAGCGGCTGTTCAGGCGCTGTACCCACTCGGCGAATGCCTGCGGCTTGACCGGCGCCAGCGCCGCCAGTTGCGCGGCGATGGTCGGCATGCCGGCGTTGATCGCCAGGGTCGGCTGGTACACCCGGCCCAGTTCCTCGATGCCGGGGTGAATGTGCACCAGCGCCTGCCTGGGCACCGGAATGTCCACCAGGGCATAGCCGCCGGTGCTCATCTCGCCCAGGCGTGCACCGATCACCAGCAGCAGGTCACTGCTTTTCACCGCCTCCACCAGCTCGGGGCCGGCGGCAAGGCCCAGGTCGCCGGCGTACTGGGGCAAGGTGTTGTCGAACAGGTCCTGGCAGCGGAACGAAGCCGCCACAGGCAGGTTCTGGGCCTGGATGAAGCGCCGCGCATCGGCCACCGCCGCGGCGGTCCAGCCGCCACCGCCCAGCACCACCAACGGGCGCTGTGCCTCGCCCAGCAGAGCCTGCAGGCGCTGCAGGTCGGCAGATGCCGCCGCCGCTTCGATCCGCCGGGCCGGGCCGGCATCGGCCACTGCCACCCGATCCGTCAGCATGTCTTCGGGCAGGGCCACCACCACCGGGCCGGGGCGGCCGTTGGTGGCGCGGTGGAACGCCTGGCTGAGCAGCTCGGGCAGGCGCGCGGCATCGTCGACCTCCACCACCCACTTGGCCATCTGGCCGAACATGCGGCGGTAGTCGATCTCCTGGAAGGCTTCGCGCTCCACCTGGTCGCGGGCCACCTGGCCGATGAACAGGATCATCGGCGTGGAGTCCTGGAAGGCGGTGTGCACGCCGACCGAGGCATTGGTCGCCCCCGGCCCGCGGGTGACGAAGCAGATACCCGGCTTGCCGGTGAGCTTGCCGTAGGCTTCGGCCATGTAGGCGGCGCCGCCCTCCTGGCGGCACACGATCAGCTCGATGTCGTCCCTGGCATCGTGCAAGGCATCGAGCACCGCCAGGTAGCTCTCGCCGGGCACGCAGAACGCGCGTTCCACGCCGTTGATGCGCAAGGCATCGACCAGCACCTGCCCGCCCGTGCGCAGCCCGTTGTTGTCAGTGTTCATCTTGTTGTTCTCCATCAGGCGGCGCGGTCAGATGACCGAGTCTTCCAGGAAAGGACGATTCTCGATCACCCGTTGATAACTCAGGGCACTCAGGTCCAGGGTGCGGTAGCCCCCGTAGATGATCAGCTCGCTCAGGCCGCGGCCGATGGCCGGTGCCTGCTGCAGGCCGTGGCCACTGAAACCGTTGCAGAACAGGAAGTTGCGCACCTGGTCATGGGGGCCGACGATGGCGTTGTGGTCGAGCACGCAGAAGTCGTAGTGCCCGGCCCAGGCGTTGACCACCTTGATCGCCTCGAACGCCGGCACACGCTCGGCCAGCACCGGCCACACCTCTTCCTCGAATTCGTCGTGCATCACGTCGAAGTCGCTGAAATCCACCTCCGGGTCGTGGCGTGGGTAGGTGCCGCCCAGGTACAGGTGGCCTTCGGGGCGGAAGAACACCCCGGTGGGGTCGATGGTCAGCGGCACGGTGCCGGGCAGCGGCGTATGGCAGTCGAACACGAACAGCGAACGGCGCCGCGCCTCCACCGGAATGTCCAGCCCGGCCAGGCGCGCCACCTGGCGTCCACGGGTGCCGGCGGTGTTGACCAGCTGGCCACAGCCGATCAACTGGCCATCGCCCAGGCGCACACCGGTGATCACATCACCCTCGCGCAGCACCTGGACCACTTCGTTCTCGACATACTCCACGCCCAGGCTGCGGGCCTTTCTGCGAAAGCCGTTCATGATCCCGTAGTTGTCGAACCAGCCCTCGTCCCTCTCGCCATAGGTGCCGCCGGCCAGGCTGTCCGGGTTGACCCACGGGAAGCGGCGGATCAGCGCCTCGGTGTCCAGCAACGTGACGTCGGCACCGTTGTCCAGCTGGGTCTGGTGCAGACGCTTGAGCACGTCGAAGCCTTTCTGGTCGGCCAGGAACAGGTAGCCGTTCTCCTTGAAGGCCAGGTCGGGCCTGTCGCCATTGACCGCCATCAGTTCGGGGAAGTCGCGGATGAACTGCGCGCCAAAGCGCGAGATCTGGATGTTGATCGGGTTGGAGAACTGCACCCGGATCGAGCTGCTGGACAACGCCGTGGCCGATTGGGCATAGGTCCAGTCGCGCTCCACCACCAGCACCGAGCCGGTGAAGTCCGGGTTGCTGGCCAGAAAGTACGCGGTGGCGCTGCCATTCACCGCACCGCCGACGATCACCACATCGTAATGCTGCTTTGTTGCTGTCGAAGCCATGGCTGGGGTCTCTTCAAAAGTGCTCGGAAAAGGTCATTTCGGGTCTTCGAAGTGGCCGGCGCCGGCGAAGTTGCCGCCGTGGTAGCGCGCTGCCGGCTCGTTCGGGTCCAGCGGCGGGTGCTCGGCCAGGACCTTCTCGCGGTAGTCGTCGGCGCTGTCCCTGGGCACGTAGCCGAGGGAGGACGCCAGGCGGTTGTCCCACAGGGTTTCGCGGTTGTCGGACATGCCGTACACGATCATGTGGCCGACCCGTGGCGCCAGCAGCGAGCGCTCGCACAGCTGCGCGAAGTCGGCAAACGACAGCCAGGTGGCGAGCATGCGCCGGTCCAGCGGCTCGGGGAACGAGGAGCCGATGCGCAGGTTCACCGACTCGATGGCGAACTTGTCCCAGTAGTAGCGGCCCAGGTCCTCGGCAAAGCACTTGCTCACCCCGTACAGGCTGTCGGGGCGGTGCGCTGCGCTGGCGTCGATGGTTTCGGTGCGGTCATAGAAGCCGATGGCGTGGTTGGAGCTGGTGTAGATCACGCGCTTGACGCCATGCTGGCGCGCCGCTTCATAGATGTTGTAGGTGCCCACGATGTTGCCGTTGAGGATCGCCGCGAAGGTGTCCTCCACCGGCACGCCGCCGGCATGGATGATGGCATCCACGCCCTCGGCCAGCGGCAGCACATCGGCCAGGTTGCCCAGGTCGCAGCGCACCAGCTCTTCGTGCGGCGCGGCGCTGCCCATGTCGGCGATATCGGTCAGGCGCAGCTCGTCGGCAAAGGCCTGCATGTGCTTGCGCAACACGCTGCCCAGGCGGCCGGCTGCACCGGTGATCAACAAACGTTTGAACGGCTTGCTCATGCTTGAAACCTCGTGAAAGTCGGTTTGTCGTTACTAGGCCAGCGCCGCGAACGCATCGCGCAGCTGCCCCAGGGCCTGCTCCAGCTCCTGGCGCGAGGTGGCGAACGACAGGCGAATGTAGGGTTCGAGGCCAAAGGCCGAGCCCGGCACCGTGGCCACCTTGCCCACCCGCAGCAGGTAGCTGGCAAGGTCGGCGTCGGTTTCGATCACCTGCCCGTCCGGCGTGCGCCTGCCGATGAACGCGGCGCATTGCGGGAAGGCATAGAACGCGCCCTCGGGCATCTGCAGGCTCAGCCCCTCGATGGCCGCCAGGCCCTCGACCACCAGCGCCCCTCGGGCCTGGTACTCGCGATTGGCCTGGCGCACGAAATCCTGCGGGCCGTTGAGCGCCGCAGCAGCCGCCAGTTGCGAAATGGTCGACGGGCAGGTGGTGGTCTGCGACTGGGTCTTGTTCATTGCCACGATCAGCTCGCGTGGCCCGGCCGCATAGCCCAGGCGGTAGCCGGTCATGGCGTAGGCCTTGGACACGCCGTTGATCAGCAGGGTGCGCTCGCGCAGGTGTGGGCAGGCGCTGACGAACGACACGAACGGCTGCCTGCCCAGCACGATGTGCTCGTAGATCTCGTCGGAGATCACCAGCACCCGGGGGTGGCGCTCCAGCACGGCGCCCAGGGCCGCGAACTCTTCACGGCTGTAGATCGCCCCGCAGGGGTTGTTCGGCGAGTTCAGCATCAGCCAGCGGGTACGCGGGGTGATGGCGGCCTCAAGGCGCGCGGCATCCAGCTTGAAGCCGTGTTCGGCGCCGCACGGCACCACCTTCGGCACGCCACCGTTGAGCATCGCCATGTCGGTGTACGACACCCAGTACGGCGCTGGCGTGAGCACTTCATCGCCCTGCTCCAGGGTGGCGAGAAACGCATTGAACAACAGTTGTTTGGCGCCATTGCCCACGCAGATTTCGTCCAGTGCGTAGCGCAGGCCGTTTTCCCGCTCGAACTTGTCGACGATGGCCTGGCGCAGCACCTCCAGGCCATTGGGCGCGGTGTAGTGGTTGTTGCCCTCGAGCATCGCCTGGTGCGCGGCCTCGATCACGTGGGCCGGGGTATTGAAGTCCGGTTCGCCCAGGCTCAGGTTGATCACCGGCTCGCCCTTGGCCAGCATCTGCTTGGCCAGCACCGATACCGCCATGCTCGGCGAGCTTTTCACCGCCCGCACACGGGCACTCTGAAAGTCCATGGGTCAGCCCTCCTGGCCGGGTTCGAAGGCGTAGTCGTCGCGTGCCTGGCTGGCACTGATGTAGCCAAAGCGCAGGTCGCGCGCCACCTCGTGGCGTGGCCGCTGGCGCGGGTCGCCGTAACCGCCGCCACCCGGCAGGCGCAGCACCAGGCGCCGATCGGCCGGCACGAACTGCTGGCCCTTGCCGCGCAGCAGGGTGCCGTCGTCCAGGCCCACGTAGCCCTGGGCCCCCTCCTTGCCCCCCTCGAGCCCACGCGCCGGGTACTGGATGCGGTCGAACATGGCGCTGAAGCGGAAGCTGTAGCCTTCGGCGGCCGACACCTCGATTTCCTGGCCCAGGCCGCCGCGCAGCAGGCCGGCACCGCCAGAGCCTTCGCGCAGTTCCTTGCGCCACACCACCACCGGGCCGGCCTGTTCGGTGGCTTCCACCGGCATGGTGTGCACGCCGCTGGGGAACGCAGTGGCGCTCAGGCCGTCCATGCCGGAGCGCGCGCCCATGCCGCCGCTGTTGAACATCAGCATCTCGGCGTTGCGCCCGGTCGGGTTGCTGTCCAGCGGGCGCACGCTCAGGTGCAGGTTCCACAGTGCGCTGGCGCCCTCGGCCGGCACCTGGCCGGGCAGGCACTTGTGCAGCGCACCCAGCACCAGGTCGGGCACGAAGTGGCCCAGTACATGGCGTACCGATACCGGCGCCGGGTGCTTGGCATTGAGAATGCAGCCCTCGGGCGCAGTGACCGCAAAAGGCTCCAGCGAGGCGCTGTTGTTGGGGATCTCCGGCGCCACGATGCACTTGAGCCCGTAGCAGGCATAGGCCTTGGCGTAGCCCAGCGGCACGTTGATGCCGAACTGGCTCATGCCCGAGGTGCCGCTGAAGTCGGTGAGAATGCCGTCCGGGCCCACCGTCAGGGTCACAGCCAGCGTCACCGGCACGTCGTAGCCGTCCAGGGTCATGCTGTTGTGGTAGGTGCCATGGGGCAGCGACTTGAAGCATTCCAGGGTGGCGCGGCGGCTGTGCTCCAGGATGAACCCGCCGATGTGCTCCAGGTCGTCCAGGGCAAACTCGTCGAGCATGCTCAGCAGGCGTTTGTGCCCGGTCTCGTTGCAGGCCGACAGTGCGTAGAAGTCGCCGACCACGCGGTCGTTCTCGCGCACGTTGTTGCGCAGGATGTTGATCAGGTCGCGGTTCACCTGGCCGCGCTCGAACAGCTTCATGATCGGGATGAACAGGCCTTCCTCGTACACCTCGCGGGCATCCGGGCCGAAACCGCGCCCGCCGATGTCCACCACGTGGGCGGTACTGGCGAAGTAGCCGATCAGCCGGCCCTTGTAGAACGAGGGCGAGACGATGGTGATGTCGTGCAGGTGCCCGGTGCCCTTCCACGGGTCGTTGGTGACGTACACGTCGCCTTCGAAGATGTTGTCCGGGCCGATGTCGTTGATGAAGTGCACCACCGCCTCGGCCATGGTGTTGACGTGGCCGGGGGTGCCGGTAACGGCCTGGGCCAGCATGTTGCCGGCGCGATCGAACACCCCGGCCGAGAGGTCGCCGGCTTCGCGTACGCTGGTGGAGAACGCGGTGCGGATCAGGGTCAGGGCCTGTTCTTCGACCACCGACACCAGGCGGTTCCACATCACCTGCATTTGAATATCGATCATTGTTTCGCTCATGGGTTATCGCCTTCCAAACGAATGCGGCTTAGCGCCGGACGACCAGCAGGCAGCCGTCGGGCTGGACCGTGGCGGTGAACGAGGACGACACGAAGGTCGAGGTTTCGCGCTCGGCGATGATCGCCGGGCCATCGATGCGCGCACCGGCCTGCAGCGCTTCGCGCTGGTAGATGCCGGCATCGACGAAACCGCCGGCGACCACGTCGAACACCTGGCGACGCGCCACTTCGTGGGCGCGGTGCGAGGCCTTGACCTGGCTGGCCAGCGCCACGGGCGGCAAGGGCGAACTGGCCTTGACCGACCAGCTGACGATCTCCACGTCCGGGCCTTCGATCGGGCGGCCGAAGAACACCGTGTAGGCCGCCTCGAACAGCGTCTTGAACTGCGCCGTGTCGCTGTTGCTGAAAGCCTTGAACGGCAGGCTCACGGGGATCTCCCAGCCCTGGCCGACGTAGCGCATGAACGCGGTGCACTCCATCTCCGGCTCGCCCTCGGGCATGCCCTGGCGCAGGAAGCCCAGGGCCTCGGCCTTCATGTCGTCGATCAGTGCATTGACCTGCCCCGCCTCGAACTCGGCCAGGCGCACGAAGGCGCTGCGTACCGCTTCATAGCCGAACGGCGCACGCAGAAAACCGATGGCCGACCCTACCCCGGCACCGGCCGGCACCAGAAAGCGCGACACACCCATCTTTTCGCACAGGCGCGCAGCGTGCAGCGGGCCACCGCCACCAAAGGTGATCATGGTGTAGTCGGCAATGTCCTTGCCGCTCTCCACCGCGTGCACCCGGCCGGCGTTGGCCATGTTCTCGTCGACCACTTCGCAGATGCCGAAGGCTGCGGTGCGCGGGTCCATGCCCAGCGGCTGGCCGATCACCCGGTCCACCGCGCTGGCGGCGTTGTCGACCGACAGGCGCAGCGCGCCGCCGGCGAAATTGTCGGCATCCAGGCGGCCCAGCAGCAGGTTGGCATCGGTGATGGTCGGCTCAAGGCCACCGCGGTCATAGCAGGCCGGGCCCGGCTCGGACGCCGCGCTGTGCGGGCCCACACGAATCTGGCGCATGCTGTCGATGCTGGCGATGGAACCGCCGCCGGCGCCGATCTCGACCATCTCCACCACCGGGATGGAAATCGGCATGCCGCTGCCCTTCTTGAAGCGGTAGGTGCGCGCCACCTCGAAGGTCTTGGCGGTCTTGGGCACCTGGTTCTCGATCAGGCAGATCTTGGCCGTAGTGCCGCCCATGTCGAACGACACCACCGCGTCGAGCGCGTATTTGCGCGCAATGTCGGCGGCGAAGATCGCCCCGCCCGCCGGGCCCGACTCCACCAGGCGCACCGGAAACTCGGCGGCGCTCTGCACCGAGATGATGCCGCCGCCGGAATGGATCATGAACACCGGGCAATCGGCGCCGGCGGCCTTGAGGGTGACCACCAGGCGGTCCAGGTACGACTTGATCAGGGGTTTGACGTAGGCGTTGGCGCACACGGTGTTGAAGCGTTCGAACTCGCGCATCTGCGGCGAGACTTCGCTGGAGATCGAAATCGACAGGTGTGGCAGGCGCGCCTGCAGGGCGTCGCGCAACAGGCGCTCGTGGGCACCATTGATGTAGCTGTGGATCAGGCCGATGGCCACGCTCTGGTAGTCGCCCTCGCCGATGCGCTGCACCAGCGCGTCGATATCGGCCTGTTGCGGGGCGATCAGCACGTTGCCGCGTACGTCCAGGCGCTCGCGCAGGGTGTAGCGGTGCTCGCGCTCGATCAGCGGCGGTGGCAGCGCAATGTTGATGTCGTACTGCTCGAAGCGGTTTTCGGTGCGCATCTCCAGCGTGTCGCGAAAACCTTCGGTGGTGATGAACGCAGTGCGCGCGCCGCGGCGCTCGATCAGGGCATTGGTGGCCAGGGTGGTGCCGTGGATCAGCTGCTCGATATCCGACAGCTTCAGGCCTGCCGCGTCGACGACCGCCTGCACACCCGTGAGGATCGCACGCTCGGGCAATGCGTAGTCCGTCAGAATCTTGGTCGAGTGCAACACCCCGCCGACATCCAGCGCGATATCCGTAAAGGTCCCACCTATGTCCACGCCGACTCGGCATGCTGTAGCAGTCATCGTCGTTCCCCTGAATTCTTGTGCTTGTCACACCCGACTGGTTGGCGGGCTTAATGTAAGTTATATGTTGTCTTACAGGTGGTCAAGCACTAACACCACGCTTTTCCACCCTCGCCCGGGCTGGCGTGCCGATGCGCCGTGCGCACCGGCACCGCCTGCCTCAGCCGAGCGTCTTGACCATCCGCGCGCCGCCCACGGCCTGGGCCGTGGGGAACACCTCCAGACGCGAAACGTCCACCTGCTCGGGCAGGCGCAAGGCCGCCAGCAGCAGCTGGGCGATGTCCTCGGGCATGATCGAGGCGTAGCCGTCATACAGCTCGCTGCCCGCGGCCTGCATGCCCATGGCGGTGCGGTACAGCTGGGTCTGCACGCGACCCGGGGCGATTTCGGTCACCCGCACCCCGCTGCCCAGCAGGTCGCAGCGCAGCGCGTCGCAGAACAGGCTGATGCCGGCCTTCGACGAACCATACACCGCCGCCCCGGGGTGCGGCGCACGCCCGGCACTCGAGCCGATGAAGAACAGGTGGCCATGGCCGCGCTGCACCATGCCCGGCAGCACCTGACGGGTCAGGTGCAGGGGCGCCTTGAGGTTGATGTCGAGCATGGTGTCGATCTCGGCCGGGTCCATGTCCTGGAACGCGGCTCGGCTCGACAGCACCCCGGCATTGTTGACCAGCACGTCCACCGGGTACTGGCTCAGCACCTGGGCAAAGGCGTCGGCCTGGCGCACGTCGGCCTCCACCGTCACCACGCCCTGCTCCTGGCCCAGCGCCTGCAGCGCCTCGCGGCTGCGGCCCACGGCAATCACCTGCAGGCCGGCATCGCGCAGGGCCAGCACGATGGCCTTGCCGATGCCGCTGGTGGCACCGGTCACCAGTGCACAGCGGTAGGACGCCGGTAATGCGGCTGCTTCAGGCATAGATGTAACCCCCGCTGACAATCACGTTCTCACCCGTGGCATAGCTGTTGCGGCTGCTGCCCATCATCACGATCCATTCGGCGATCTCTGCAGGTTCCGCCGCGCGGCCCAGCGGGTTGGCGGCGGCCAGCTCGCCGAGAAAACCCAGCTGGCGGGCGCGCTCGGTGGCAAAGCCGGCCGGCGCCACCGAGTTGACCAGGATCTGGTCCTTGGCACAGGCCTGGGCGAAGGATTTGGTCAGGCTCACCACCGCCGCCTTGGTGGCGGCATAGTGGGCGTTCTGCGGGTGCGCCTTGAAGGCGTCCACCGAGGTCACGTTGACGATGCGCCCGGTCACCTGCGGCGCCGCGACGAAGCCCTGCATGTGGCGCACGGCGGCGACCATCATGTGGTAGGTGCCCTTGATGTTGACCGCGTTTTCCAGGTCCCACTCTTCGTCGGTGATCTCGAAGATGTCCTGGCGCGGGTAGATCGCCGCGCTGTTGACCAGGCAGTGCACCCGCCCCAGCGCCTCGACGACCTGCCCGAAGGCTGCATGGGCGCTGGCCTGGCGCGAAATGTCCGCCGCCGCCGTGGCCACCTCGCAATCCAGGGCGCGCAAGGTGCTTGCCGCCTCGGCCATCAACTGCTCATTGCGATCGATCAAGCCGATTTTTCGTGCCCCACGCTTGACCATCAACCTGGCGGTCTCCAGGCCCAAACCCGAAGCCCCGCCAACGATTACGACCGTCTGACCTTCCATAACCACCTCCGCGCATTAGTCTTTACGTAAGATGCCTGTTGTCTTACATTTGGTCAAACCGAATTTGCCCCGCTCGATGCCCATACAGGACTGCGCCATGCCCGCTGCCGCTACTGCCTGCTCGCCCCGGGACCGCCTGCTCGACGCGGCCACCGAACTGTTCGCCACCCGCGGCTACCAGGCCATCGGCCTGCGCGACCTGGCCAGCCATCTGGGCCTGCGTGCCGGCTCGCTGTACCACCACATCGAGAACAAGCAGTGCCTGTTGTTCGAGCTGATCGAGTCGACCCTGGCCGACCTGGTGTTCGACACAAAACGCTGCATGAAAGGCGCCAGAACCCCCGAAGAACGCCTGCAGCGCTTCGTCCAGGCGTTTGTGCGGTTCAACCTGGCGCACGCCCATCGCGTGCAATTGGTGACTCGCGAGTACGTCAACCTGTCCCACGAACAGCAGTTGCAGATTGACGCGCTCAACCGCAGCCATGCGTCGATCCTGAGCGGCATCATTGCTAGCGAGTGTGCACGCGACGGGCGCCAGGGAGGCGCGATCGGCCTCGTCACCCATGCCGTCATCGGCATGCTGTACGGGCACGCGCAGTGGCGCGGGGTGCAGGTCAGCGAACAGGGCCTGACCCAGGCCCTGATCACCTTCGTCACGGGCATCATCGAAAGCGCCAAGAACAATTCCAACATGGCCTGATCTACATGCACCCACAGCGCAAGACCTTGCACAACGAGCTGCACGCCCGCCCCTCGCTGTACTTCGACGAGCCCGCCCACGTCTACCACCTGGCCTTTCTCAGCGACGACGCACGTTGCGAGGCGCTGCTGCAGCAGTGCTGCCCGGAGCCGGTGAGCCCAGGCGCCGTGCAGGGCATCACCCGACTGCAAGGCCACGCCCTGAAATGGGAACGGCACGCCGAGTTCGTCACCCTCACCCTGGTGGTCACCACCACCGAGCAGACGCCGGCCTGGCAGCCCCTGCCCGCGCTGCTGATGGACAGGGTCGATGCCTTTTTGCCGTACCTGATCAATGCCGTGCAGATCATGGTGCACAACGACGCGGCATTTGCCGGCGAGCTGTCGCGCTACGGTTTCAAGGACCCGTGCGGCTCGTGCATTGGCGGGGGCGATGCGCGGGTATGGAGCGATTTTCGCCTGGGCGAGGACGGCACCAACCGCTTCCTGTTCGTCAACAGGCGCCTCAATGCCTACCGCCAGGGCCGCATGATCCGGCGCCTGCTGGAGATCGAGACCTACCGCATGATGGCCTCGCTGTCGCTGGACACCGCCAAGGCCCTGAGCGTGGAGCTCAATGCCTACGACAGAACCCTGGTGAGCCTGTCCGAGCGCAACGCCGACCCGCAGCCGGGCAACGCCAAGGCACTGCTGGGCGACATTGCCGGGCTGTCGGCGCAGATGGTGCGCAGCGCCGCGAAGACCCGCCACCGCTTCAGCGCCACCCAGGCCTATGCGCAACTGGTGTTCGAGCGCCTGGGCGAGCTGCGCGAAAGCCACCTGGGCGATTGCCAGCGGTTGGGTATCTTCATCGAACGGCGCTTCAAGCCCACGGTGCGCTACTGCGCCGTGACCGAACAGCGCCTGGACCAGCTGGCCAAGAGCGTGGCCAACCTGGGCGACCTGCTGCAGGCACGGGTGCAGGTGGAAATGGAGGAGCAGAACGCGGAGATCCTCAAGAGCCTGAGCACCCGCGCTGACACCCAGATCAAGATCCAGCGCGCAGTGGAAGGGTTGTCGATCATCGCCATCACCTACTACCTGCTCAACCTGTTCAAGCTGATCTATTCAGGCCTGACGGTAATGGGGCTGCAGGTCAGCGCACGGGACGCACTGCTGGGCATGGCGCCACTGGCCATCGGCGTGCTGGGGTTGATTCTGGTGCGGGTGCGCAAGGTCAAGCACAACGATCACTAGCCCTGCGACCAGCGTTTGAACCTGCGTTGTTTAAACCGAGCGCCATGGCCTGCAGCCTTGGCGCCGCTGGCCCGGCAGCGAAACGCAGCACGAACGGAAGCCGACCGCAATAAAGCAGTTTTTTTGATAGTTGGGGAAGGTTGATACGAGAAAAATGGCAGGGGCGGCTGGATTCGAACCAACGCATGGCAGGATCAAAACCTGCTGCCTTACCGCTTGGCGACGCCCCTGTGATGCAACTGGAGGCCCATGAAAGGCCTCGGCAGGAATGAGCGGAAATGTACCAACTTTCGCTTCGTCAGGGAAGCCCCCAACGATAAAAAATAACGAAAAAACAGGTGGTTACCGCATGGCTTACGGCATATCCGGCTTTTGCGGCCCGTTCACACAGCCAAATCGCGTCTCCTTCGACGGGCCGTACCCATAAAAAGAGGTGTAGCACTTGCTGAAATGGCTGGGCGAAACAAAGCCGCACGCCAGGGCCACATCGATCAACGCCAGGTCCGAGTGCTGCAACAACCGGCGACTCTCGGTAATGCGCAACTCCAGGTAGTAACGGACCGGCGTGGTCCCCAGCTGCGACTGGAACAGCCGCTCGATCTGACGCCGGGACAACCCCACATACTGCGCCAACTGCACCTGGCTCAGCGGCTCTTCAAGGTTGGCCCCCATCAGCTTGATCGCCTCGCGCAGCGGCGCACTCATGTTCTGGTGCACGGTCGGCTGCACCCGGCGAAAGCGCGAGGCCTCGTAGGCCAGGATATCGACCACGGCATCCACCAGGCCACGCCCATGACGCTGGCCGATCCATTCCAGCACCATGTTGAACGCCCCCGCCGGGCTGCCCGCCGTCAGGCGGTCTCGGTCCACCGTGTAGCTCTCCCCTGTCACCTGGCTATGCCTGGCCAGCTCGGCCAGCGCTGCACGGTTCTCCGGGTGCACCGCACACTGGTAGCCATCGAGCAGGCCGGCCTGGGCCAGAAACCAGGCACCATTCCACAGCCCCGCCAACGCCACCCCCACCTGCGCAGCCCGTTGCAGCAACAGCGCCAGCTCCGGCAGCGGGCGCAGCACGGTGCGCAGGCCACCGCACACCACCAGCAGGTCCAGGCCTTCGAGCGTCTTCAAACCCAGCGGCGCATCCGGGCAGATCACCAGCCCCAGGTCGCTGACCACCGAGGCACCGTCAAGGCTGAAGGTGGTGGTGACGAAGGCATCGGCCTGGATAAGGTTGGCGGTGACCAGGGTATCGAGCGCCTGGGTGAAGGCCGGCAACGAAAAATGTTCGAGCAGCACAAAGCCCACCCGCGCTCGGGGCCCGCTGCCGTGACCCTGCCCGCCTACAAAACGCAGGTTCGAGCCCTGCAGGGCACCGCTGAACTGCCGCCGTTGCACCACGTTCTGCCTCTTCTGGTTGTTCTGGTAAAGCGTGCAGCGCACGCCGGGTGGCACGGCAATATGCCTTCAAATGCCCCCGCCGCGATAGTCGTCGCCACGCTCGACAGTTGAAACTTTCTGCGCGCGCGCCCGGTCCAGACCTCTGACTATCACTTGTAAACGTGAGGGATCGAATGACGACGACAGTGGGCGACTTCCTGGTTGAGCGGCTGTATCAATGGGGCGTGCGACGTATCTACGGCTACCCTGGCGATGGCATCAACGGCGTGTTCGGCGCGCTCGACCGGGCCCGGGGCAAGATCGAATTCATCCAGGCGCGGCACGAGGAAATGGCCGCGTTCATGGCCGCAGCCCATGCCAAGTTCACCGGCGAGCTGGGGGTGTGCATCGCCACCTCCGGCCCCGGCGCCTCGCACCTGCTCACCGGCCTCTACGATGCGCGCATGGACCACATGCCGGTGCTCGCCATCGTCGGCCAGCAGGCCCGCACCGCGCTGGGCGGCCATTACCAGCAGGAACTGGATCTGTTGTCGATGTTCAAGGACGTGGCCGGCGCCTTCGTGCAGCAGGCCTCCGAACCCTCCCAGGTACGCCACCTGATCGACCGTGCCGTGCGCACGGCGGTGGGCGAGCGCCGCGTCACGGCGGTGATCCTGCCCAACGACCTGCAGGACCTGCCCTATAAAGAACCCGCCCGTGCCCACGGCACCCTGCATTCGGGCGTCGGCTACAGCAAGCCCAGGGTGGTGCCCTACGAGGCCGACCTGCAACGCGCCGCCGACATCCTCAATGCGGGCAGGAAGGTCGCCGTGCTGGTTGGTGCGGGCGCGCTGAACGCCACCGACGAGGTCATCGCCGTGGCCGAAAAACTCGGCGCCGGCGTGGCCAAGGCGTTGCTGGGCAAGGCCGCCCTGCCCGACGAACTGCCCTGGGTCACCGGCGCCATCGGCCTGCTCGGCACCGAGCCCAGCTACAAGCTGATGCAGGAGTGCGACACCCTGCTGATGATCGGCTCGGGCTTCCCCTACGCCGAGTTTCTGCCCAAGGAGGGCCAGGCCCGCGCGGTGCAGATCGACATCCAGCCCGACATGCTCAGCCTGCGCTACCCGATGGAGGTCAACCTGGTGGGCGATGCGGCCGAAACCCTGAGCGCCCTGCTGCCGCTGCTCGACAGCAAGACCAGCCGCAGCTGGCGCAAGAAGGTCGAAGGCTGGCGCGCCCGCTGGGACAAGACCCTGGAAAAACGCGCCCTGGTCAGCGCCAACCCGATCAACCCGCAGCGGGTGGTGCACGAGCTGTCCCCGCGGCTGCCCGACCAGGCCATCATCACCAGCGACTCGGGTTCGTGCGCCAACTGGTACGCCCGCGACCTGAAGATCCGTCGCGGCATGCAGTGCTCGCTGTCCGGCGGCCTGGCCTCGATGGGTGCGGCCGTGCCCTACGCCATCGCGGCCAAGTTCGCCCACCCCGAGCGCCCGGTGATCGCGCTGGTGGGCGACGGCGCCATGCAGATGAACAACATGGCCGAGCTGATCACCGTGGCCAAGTACTGGCGTCAGTGGCAGACCCCGAACTGGATCTGCGCGGTGTTCAACAACGAGGACCTCAACCAGGTCACCTGGGAGCAGCGGGTAATGGAGGGCGACCCCAAGTTCGAGGCTTCGCAGAACATTCCCGACGTGCCCTACCACCTGTTTGCCATCTCCATCGGGCTCAAGGGCATTTTCGTCGAGCGTGAAGAAGACGTTGCCGCCGCCTGGGAGCAGGCCCTGGCCAGCGACTGCCCGGTGCTGATCGAGTTCAAGACCGACCCCAACGTGGCGCCCCTGCCGCCGCACATCACCGTGCAACAGGCGAAGAACTTCGCCACCACCCTGCTCAAGGGCGACCCCGACGAAGCCGGCGTGATCACCCAGACCGCCAAGCAGGTGCTCAGCGCGGTGCTGCCCAAGCGCAAGCGCTGATTGCATGCCCACGCCACTTCGCTGAGGCAGCGTGGGCAGTGTGCCTTCATCCAAACTGCATGATCCGGTGGCCGTTTCGGGCAATTTGCAAGCCTGACGCTGCCCATGCGCGGGCGACGCCGTTGATTCAGCGAGGTTTTTCCAGCGGTGCAGGCTGGCACCGTTGATGCAACGACTACCGAGGCGAACACGCCACCGTACCCGCCACCGGAGATCACCATGAATGCCATTGAACTGCTCGAAGCCGATCACAAGCGCGTAAAGGCCCTGTTGGCAAAACTGAGCGCATCCACCGAGCGCGGCGTCAAGACGCGCACCCAGCTGCTTGCCGAACTGGAGATGGAAATCACCGTGCACACCGAGATCGAGGAGCAGATCCTCTACCCGGCGTTCAAGCAGGCCGGCGGCAAGGAACAGGACGTGATGTACTACGAGGCCAAGGAAGAGCACCGCACCGTCGACTCCCTGGTGCTGCCCGACCTCAAGACCACCGACCCGTCGACCCCGGAGTTCACCGGCCGCGTGAAGGTGGTGAAAGAGCTGCTCGAACACCATATCGAGGAAGAAGAGTCCGAGATGTTCCCGCAGGCCCGCAAGCTGCTGAAAAAGGCCGAACTCGAGGCCCTTGGCGAACAGATGCAGGCGTTCAAGGCCAACTACATGAAGGCCCTCAAGAATACCACCAGCCACTGACCCCTTCCCCAGGCCCGCCGCCGGGCGGGCCCGCCCCACCTTTGGTCGTGCCCTTGGCAGTCACCTGTCACTTGCCTTGAACTCTGCCGCCACGTCCATCGTCATCCGCCTGAGAGTCCGTAAAACAGTGCTTGGCAATCAGCGCAGTGTGCCCGGCGTTTATCCGAACGTAAGGGAGAACCACAATGAACGGGACTGATCAGTCGGCCCACGGCGACGCCTCGCAGTCGCCCCAGGGCACCCCGCAGGAACACCTGCACACCCTGGCCGAAGACGCCGGGGCATTGCTCGACGACGCCAGGGAACACGGCGCCAGACAGTACGAGCAGTATCGCGACCTGGCCGCCGAACAGCTCGACTCGCTGGTCGAAGGCGCCCAGTCGGCAGCCTCGGCCCTTGAAGGCAAGGATTCCCTCGGGCTGGCGCAGTACATGGCGCAACTGGCCAGCGGGCTGGGCGATTTTGCCGACCAGGTCCGCGACAACAGCATCGAGGACCTGGTGCACAAGGGCGCGCAACTGGCCCGCGACAACCCCACGCTGTTCCTGGCCGGCAGCGTCGCCATCGGCTTTGGCCTGTCGCGCTTTCTGCGCGCCAGCAGCAGCCACCCGACCGCGTCGGGCCCCCCCACGCAGGCCTACGGTGCCAGCGCGCCCTACCAGAGCTCGGTACCGCCGCTGCGCGACAACCCCGTGCCCGCCGACCCGCTCGGCCGCACCCTGGCCGATGGCCCCAACACCCTGGACAGCTTCAAGGGAGGTGTGTGATGGAACGCGACCCACTCGATACCCTGCCCCCCGCGCCACCGGGCGAGCACGACAACACCAGCATCGGCAGCCTGCTGCGCCAGCTCACCCGTGAAGTGCCCGAGCTGTTCACCAAAGAGCTGGCACTGGCCAAGGCCGAACTGCAACGCAGCCTGACCACCCTCAAGGCCGGTACAGCCGCCGTGGCCGGCGGCGCCATGGTGCTGCTGGCGGGCCTGATCATCCTGCTGATGGCGGCGGTGTACGGCCTGGCCTACGTGGTCGCGCCCTGGCTGGCGGCGCTGATCGTGGGCGCGGTGACTTTGGTCATCGGCTTCATGATGCTGCAGGCCGGCAAGAAGCAGTTCGACCCGTCCAACCTCACCCCTGACCGCACCCTGCATGCCCTGCAACAGGACAAGGACGCACTGAAGAGGAAAGTCTCATGAGCACCTCATTCGAAGCCGAATCGCACAAGAGCCCGGAAACCCTGGAGCAGGAGATCGACGCCAAGCGCGCCAGCATCAGCCACCTGGTGGACTCGCTGGAACACCGCCTCACCCCCGGCCAGCTGATCGACCAGGGCATGGCGTACTTCAAGGGCAACGGCGGCGAGTTCTTCCAGAACCTGGGGACCACCCTGAAGAACAACCCGGTGCCCACCGTGCTCACCGGCGTGGGCCTGGCGTGGCTGGCACTGAACCAGAACCGCCCCTTCTCACCCGGCTCCCCGACCTTTGGCGGCAGCGGCCTGGCCGACACGCTGGGCGACGCTGCCAGCGGCATCAAGGGCGCCATGGCCCAGGCCGGCGAGCACCTGCACCACGCCTCGGACGTGGCCCACGACAAGGCGCGCGACGCCGGCGACAGCCTGGGCAGCTCGGCCGACAAGGTGCGCCAGGCCGCGCATCACGCCAGCGACCGGGTGCAGGCCCAGGCCGCGCAGCTCAAGGGCCAGTTCGACCACCTGCTCAAGGACCAGCCGCTGGTGCTGGCCGCCATCGGCATCGCCCTCGGCGCGGCCCTGGGCGCGGCATTGCCCGGCACGCGCAAGGAGGACGAACTGATGGGCGAAACCCGCGATGCCCTGGCCGACAAGGTTACCCGCACCGGCAAGGCGCTGTACGCCGACGCCACCCAGGCCGTGCACAACGCCGACGCCAGCGCGCCGGCAGCTGCCGCGCAGGCCCCCCGCGAGGGGCCTGCCGACCTGTCCGACGGCCTGGGCTTCAGGCCCTGAGTGTCGCCCCGGCGCCCTGTGCGCCGGGGCGCGCCCCTCTGTGTTGCACCTACTTACGCGAAGCTGGAGAGACCATGAGAGCACTCACCTACCACGGCGCCCACGACGTCAGGGTCGATACCGTTACCGACCCCATTCTGGAAGAACCCGACGACCTGATCCTGCGGGTGACCGCCACCGCCATCTGCGGCTCGGACCTGCACCTGTACCGCGGCAAGATCCCGGCGGTCGAAGACGGCGATATCTTCGGTCACGAGTTCATGGGCGTGGTCGAGGAAGTCGGCACCGGGGTGACCGCGGTGCAGCCGGGCGATCGCGTGGTGATCCCGTTCGTGATTGCCTGCGGCAGCTGTTTCTTCTGCCAGCAGGACCTGTTCGCCGCGTGCGAGACCACCAATACCGGGCGCGGGGCGATCCTCAACAAGAAGCTCATCCCCTCTGGCGCAGCGCTGTTCGGCTACAGCCACCTGTACGGTGGCGTACCCGGCGGCCAGGCCGAGTACGTGCGCGTACCCAAGGCCAACACCGGTCCGTTCCGCGTGCCGGGCACGCTGAGCGACGAGAAGGTGCTGTTTCTGTCCGACATCCTGCCCACGGCCTTCCAGGCGGTGAAGAACACCGAGATCGGCCAGGGTTCGAGCCTCGCCATCTACGGCGCGGGGCCGGTCGGGCTGCTGTGCGCGGCGGTGGCGCGGATGCTCGGCGCCGAACGCATCTTCATGGTCGACCACCACCCCTACCGGCTGGCCTATGCGCAGCAGGCGTATGGCGTGATCCCGATCAATTTCGACGATGACGACGACCCGGCCGATACCATCATCCGCCAGACCCCGGGCATGCGCGGGGTGGATGGTGTGGTCGATGCGGTGGGCTTCGAGGCCAAGGGCAGCACCACCGAAACCGTACTGGCCGCGCTCAAGCTCGAGGGCAGCAGCGGCAAGGCCTTGCGCCAGTGCATCGCGGCAGCCCGGCGCGGCGGTGTGGTCAGTGTGCCGGGGGTGTATTCGGGGTTCATCCACGGCTTCCTGTTCGGCGATGCGTTCGACAAGGGCCTGACCTTTCGCATGGGCCAGACCCACGTGCAGCGCTACCTGCCCGAACTGCTGGGCTACATCGAAACCGGCGCGCTCACGCCGGAAACCATCATCACCCACCGCCTGTCGCTGGAGCAGGCGGCCGAGGGCTACAGGATCTTCGACAAGAAGGAGCAGGAGTGCCGCAAGGTCATCCTCACGCCTGGCGACAGCAGCATCGAGTTGCCGATGGCCATCGTCGACGACGGCGTGGTGGCCTGAGCCCGTGACGCTGGCCGGCAGCCTCGCCGGTCAGCGTCGGGCGGGTTCAGTGGTGGGCGTGCAGCGCTTCGATCAGCTGCGCCTTGGTCATGCTCGAGCGCCCCTTGATGTCCTTGCTGCGCGCCTCCTTGAGCAGGCTTTGCTTGGTCTGGCTGGCCAACGAGGTGGTGGAGGTGCGCGCGTGGCCGGCGCGGGTGCTGGCGGCGCGTTTGGCCGAGTCGGAGGCAGCGGCGTGCTTTTCGCCGGCCGGGGTGCTGCGACCTGAGCCGCCCTTTTTCTCGCCACCGCCAGACTGCTTGTTCACCGTGGCCCAGGCACGCGCCTCGGCCTCGGCTTTGGGCGTGCCTTTTTGCTCGTAGCTTTCTTCGATGTGCTGCGCCTTGCGTTTCTGCTCGGCGGTGTACTTGGCTTTGCTTCCCTGGGGCATGGTGCTCACCCTCGATCCGGTTGAATGCGGGCCCGTGTCACGGGCCATTCAGGGGGTTTGAGGGCCCGGGTGCGCCAGGGTGCGATTGGGTGGATGAATGGCAGAGGAGCGAAGACCACCGGCCTCTTCGCTGGCACGCCAGCGAACGAGCGCGAAGCGCTCGCCACCTGTCCTACTGGGTAGCCCCGGCCATCTGCCCCGCCGGCTCATCCGCCCCGCCGATCGGCGCCTTGAGCAACAGGAAGTACGCCAGCGCCGAGCACAGCGCCACCACCGCACTGATCATGAACGCGGTATTGAACGAGCCCGAATACTGGATGCTGAACCCGGTCACGATCGGCGCCACGGACCCTGCAATGTAGCCGCCAAAGTTCTGGATCGAACCAAACGAGGCCACCCGCGGGCTGTCGACGATGGTGTTGACGATCATCCACGCCGTGGCACTGGCCATGTTGATGCTGAACAGCGCCAGGCACAGCAGTATCACGCACCCGGTCAACCCGCTCACATACGACAGCGGCAAGGTGAACAGCGCCGCCAGCACCAGCCCGGTGATCACGCTGAACTTGCGGCTGGCCAGCACGCTCATGCCACGCCGTACCAGCAGGTCGCAGAACCGCCCCGCCACGATGGTGCCCACCGCGCCGAAACCATAGGCCAGCGATACCACCCACGCGGTGTCGTACAGGTTCAGCCCGTGCTCGCGCTCGAAGTAGCCCGGCAGCCAGGTCAGGTGCAGCCACAGCATGTAGATCACGCCCATGAAGCCCAGCACCGCGCCCCAGGTGCTGCGGTGCTTGAACAGGTCGAGCCAGCCGGCAAAGTACGACGCCTTGGGCGCCTGCACCGCGTCAGCCCGCGGCGCCGGCTGTTCGCTTGGCAGCGCCTGGCCCTGCGCCGCCAGTTCGGCCAGGTACCTGGCCTTGCTCTTGTAGAACGTCAACCAGCACAGCGCCAGCACGATGCCGATCACGCCGGTGATGATGAACATCCCGCGCCAGCCGAAGTTGACCATGAACAGCGTCAGCAACGGTGGCGCCAGGCACGGCCCCAGGCAGGTCGACGACCACACGATGCCGGTCGGCGTGCCCCGCTCGTTGGCGTCGAACCATTCCGACAGCGCCTTGGCCGCCGAGGGGAACATCGGCGCCTCGCCGATCCCCAGCAGCACCCGCAGGCCCATGAAACCGCCAAAGCTGTTGACCAGCCCGCACAGCGACTGCGCCACCGACCAGGCCAGCAACGAGGCGCCCAAGGCGATCTTGCTGCCCAGGCGGTCGATGATCAGGCCCAGTGGCAACTGCGCAAAGGCGTAGGCCACGGAGAAGGCCGACAGCAGGATGCCCATCTGCGAAGGGCTGATGAGCATGTCGCGCTGGATCGAGGTGTTGGCAATCGACAGCGCGCTGCGGTCCAGGTAGTTGACGATGCCGATCAACAGCAGAAACACGACGGTGATGCGTTGGTACTTCTTCAGTGCGTTCATCTGATGGCCTTTATTATTGTTGTTGCAGCGTCAAACGCCGAGGCGATCCTTCATCCACACGTCATCCCTGGAATACGCACGCCCGCTCAGGGCTGGCGTGCAGTCACTGCCACCTCCAGCAAGCCACGACGGCTCAGGCTTTCGATCAGCGCACGCAGGCCGAATGCCCATTGTGGCGCCTGGTCGCTGGTGGTCACGCGGTTGCACAGGCTGCCCAGCAGCGGGTTGCTGATGGTGACCACATCGCCCAGCTTGTGGGTGAAACCGCTGCCGGGCTGGTCACGGTCCTGCTTGGGCGCGAACAGGGTACCCAGAAACAGCACCAGGCCGTCGGGGTACTGGTGGTTCTCGTTGAGGGTCTGCTGCACCAGGTCGACCGGGTCGCGGCTGATCTGGCGCATCGAGCTGCGCCCCTGCAGCACGAAGCCATCCCGGCCTTCGACGCGCAGGTCGACTTCGGCGGCGCGCACGTCCTCCAGGCTGAAGGTCTCGTCGAACAGGCGCAGCAGCGGGCCGAGGGCGGTCGAGGCGTTGTTGTCCTTGGCCTTGGACAGCAGCAGCGCGCTGCGCCCTTCGAAGTCGCGCAGGTTCACGTCGTTGCCCAGCATGGCGCCGTGGATGGTGCCGTTGCTCGACACCGCCAGCACCACCTCGGGCTCGGGGTTGTTCCAGCTGGACTTGGGGTGCAGGCCGATATCGGCGCCGTGGCCGACCGCCGACAACGGCTGGGCCTTGGTGAACACTTCGGCGTCCGGGCCGATGCCCACTTCCAGGTACTGCGACCACATGCCCTGCTCCACCAGCAGCACGCGCAGTTCTTCGGCCTGGGCCGAGCCGGGCACGATACGCGACAGGTCGGCGCCGATGCGGCTGACCAGGGTGTCGCGAATCGCGTCGGCCTTGGCCGGGTCGCCCTTGGCCTGCTCTTCGACCACACGCTCCAGCAGGCTGGCGGCGAAGGTCACGCCGGCGGCCTTGACCGCCTGCAGGTCGATGGGGGCCAGCAACCATGGCAGGCGCGCATCGCGCTGCTGCGGGTCGCTGTTGGCCAGCAGCGCGGGCAGCTCGATCAACGCCTCGCCCAGCGGCAGTGCGCGCAGGTAGGCGGCCGGGTCGGGTTGTTCGAGCAGGGCCGAGACGGTGGCCACATGGGCACTGATGTCATGCACGGCGCCGGCCCTGACCAGCACCACGGCCGGGCCCTGCTCGGGCAGCCACACCCGCCCTACCCAGCTGCCGGTGGCGAACACGGCGAGATCGTTGCTCAGTGCGAGAGGCGCGTGCGCCTGGTTCTGGTTGGTCATGTGTGCACTCTTGTTGTGGTGGTCGGTCATTGCGAAAGCGGCGCAAGTTGCAACTGCGCAGCGGTCTGGTTCAGCGCATCGAGCACCGCCGGCGACAGGCCCAGGCCCTCGCGCAACGCCTGCTCGCGCAGTTTCAGCCCGGCCTGGCCCGGCAGGCGCACCGGGCGCTGCGGGTCGAGCGGACGGCTGGCCAGCACCAACTGGCCAAGGAAGCTGCTCTCGGCGGTAAAGGCCTCAAGCCCGCCGAAGAAGCGCGGGTCGATCACCACTGCGGTGGCCGAGGCGCCCCACTGCTGCGGCGCGTCCTTGCGCCCGTGCCCGGCCAGGCCCGAGGTCAGCGCCTCGACCAGCAGGGCCAGGGCAAAGCCCTTGTGCCCGAAGGCCTGCCCGCCCAATGGCAGCAGGCTGCCCTGGGGCGTGGTGAAGAAGTCGCGCGGGTCGTTGCTCGGCGTGCCGTCGTTACTCATCAGCACGGCGTGGGGCAAGGTGGTGCCGGCATCGCGGCACTGGCCCACCAGGCCCAGGGTGACGCTGGACATGCTCACATCCAGCAGGATCGGCTCGCCCTGGGTCGGAATACCCGCTGCAATCGGGTTGGGGGTGTAGATCGGGTCGATGCCGCCCTGGGCGCACACCAGCCCCACCGACGGGTCGGAGGAATACAGCAGGGCCACCAGGCCACGGTCGGTGTAGGGCTTGAGGTAGGCCGCCAGGCAGCCGATGTGCGAGGCACGGCGCACCACCGAGATGCCGATACCCTGCGCCTGGGCACCCTGCGCGGCGCATGCCAGGGCTCGCTCCACGCAGTACGGCCCGAGCACGTAGTGGCCGTCGAACAGCGTGGCGATGCCGCTGCCCTGCAGGTGTTCGAGGTCGGCGGCACGTGCCTTGACCTCACCGCGCTGTACGCCACCGACATAGCGGCTGACCAGGTTCAGACCGTGGGTGCGGTGCCCCAGCAGCTCGCCCTCGAGCAGCACGCGGGTCACCACCCGGGCCACCTCGGCGTCGGCCCCGGCACCCTCGAACAACTGTTCGACGAACCGGGTCAGCGTGGCCGTGTCGTAGCGCCGGGCTTCAGACATCGCCCAGGCCCTGGCGGCTGTACTGGCCATCGACCAGGCGCTGGATACCCAGCGGGTTGGCGTCCTTCAGGGCGTCCGGCAGCAGCGCGTCGGGCACGTTCTGGTAGCACACCGGGCGCAGGAAGCGGTCGATGGCCAGGGTGCCGACCGAGGTGCCGCGGGCATCGGAGGTGGCCGGGTACGGGCCGCCGTGCACCATCGCGTCACACACCTCCACACCGGTGGGGTAGCCGTTGACCAGCACGCGGCCGACCTTGTCTTCGAGCACGCAGAACAGCTGGGCGAAGGCCGGCAGGTCGTCACCGTCGGCCAGCAGCGTGGCGGTGAGCTGGCCACGCAGGGCGCTGACGGCGCGCAGCAGCTCGGCGTCGTCGGCCACCTGGATCACGATGGTGCAGGGGCCGAACACCTCTTCCTGCAGCAACTCGTCGTGTTCCAGCAGCAGGCTGACATCGGCGCCGAACAGCTGCGGCTGGGCCTGGTTGCCGGCTTGTGCCTGGCCGCTCAGGTGCTGGATGCCGGGGTGCGCCAGCAGTGCCTGCAGGCCCTTGCCATAGCTGGCCAGGGTGCCGGCGTTGAGCATGGTCTGCGGCGCCTGTTCGGCCAGGTGGCCGCCCAGTTGCTCGATGAAGGTGGTGAAGGCCGGCGAGCGGATGCCCAGCACCAGGCCCGGGTTGGTACAGAACTGGCCACAGCCCTGCACCACCGAGGCGGCCAGTTCCCTGGCCATCTGCGCACCACGGCTGGCCAGTGCCTGCGGCAGCGCCAGTACCGGGTTGATGCTCGACATCTCGGCAAATACCGGGATCGGCTGCGGCCGCGCCGCCGCCATGTCGCACAGGGCACGGCCGCCCTTGAGCGAACCGGTGAAGCCCACGGCCTGGATGCCGGGGTGCTTGACCAGCGCCTCGCCCACCCCGCCACCGAAGATCATGTTGAACACGCCGGCCGGCATGCCGGTTTTGTCGGCCGCACGCAGCAGCGCTTCAGCCACGCGCTCGGCAGTGGCCATGTGGCCACTGTGGGCCTTGAACACCACCGGGCAACCGGCTGCCAGCGCTGCGGCGGTGTCGCCGCCAGCGGTGGAGAATGCCAGCGGGAAGTTGCTGGCGCCGAACACCGCCACCGGGCCCACGCCGATGCGGTACTGGCGCAGGTCCGGACGTGGCAGCGGCGTGCGCTCGGGCAGCGCCTGGTCGATGCGCGCACCGTAGAAGTCGCCACGGCGCAGCACCTTGGCGAACAGGCGCATCTGGCCGCTGGTGCGACCGCGCTCCCCCTGGATGCGTGCGCTTGGCAGCGCGGTTTCGCGGCAGGTCAGCGCCACGAAGTCCTCGCCCAGGGCGTCGAGTTCATCGGCAATGGCGTCGAGAAATTCGGCCCGGCGCACGGCCGGCAGGCTGCGAAACACCGGGAAGGCCGCGCTGGCACCGGCAACGGCACTGTCGACTTCGCTCAGGGTGGCCTGGTGGAAACCGCCCGGCAGGCGTTCGCCGGTGTGGGCGTCGACGCTGTAGACCAGTGTGTCGCCCAGGGCGCTGCGCTGGCCTGCGATGAAGTTGTGTCCGGAAAAGCTCATGTGCATTTCGCCTCTGTAAGGGTGCGGAAAGGTCAATCAGGTCACGGCGCCGATCTGCCACGGCACGAACTCGTTCTGCCCGTAGCCGTGTTGCTCGCTCTTGCTGCGCTGGCCCGATGCGATGCGCAGCATCTGTTCGAAGATGTAGGCGCCGCGTTCTTCAATGCTGGTGGAACCGTCGGCAATGCCGCCGCAGTTCACGTCCATGTCTTCTTCCTGGTGCTCGAACACCCGGTTGTTGGTGGCCAGCTTGATCGACGGCGCCGGGGCGCAGCCGTAGGCCGAACCGCGACCGGTGGTGAAGGCGATCAGGTTGGCACCGCCGGCGACCTGGCCGGTGGCCGACACCGGGTCGTAGCCGGGGGTGTCCATGAACACCAGCCCCTTGGCGCGCACGGCCTCGGCGTACTGGTACACGTCCACCAGGTTGCTGGAGCCGGCCTTGGCCACGGCGCCCAGGGATTTTTCAAGAATGGTGGTGAGGCCGCCGGCCTTGTTGCCGGCCGAGGGGTTGTTGTTGAGCTCGGCATTCATGCGCTGGCAGTAGTCTTCCCACCAGTGGATGCGCGCGATCAGCTTCTCGCCCACTTCGCGGCTGACCGCACGGCGCGTCAGCAGGTGCTCGGCGCCGTAGATTTCAGGGGTTTCGGACAGGATCGCGGTGCCGCCCGCGGCCACCAGGCGGTCTACCGCATTGCCCAACGCGGGGTTGGCGGTGATGCCCGAATAGCCGTCGGAACCGCCGCATTGCAGGCCCACGATCAGGTGCCGGGCGCTGACCGGCTCGCGGCGCACCTGGTTGGCGTCGGCCAGCAGCGCCTTGACCTGCTCGATACCGGCGGCGATGGTCTTGGAGGTGCCGCCAATGCCCTGGATGGTGAACGCGCGCAACTGGGCGCCGGCGGTCAGCCCCTGGGTCTGCATCAGGCTTTCGATCTGGTTGGTCTCGCAGCCCAGGCCGATGATCAGCACGGCGGCGAAGTTGGGGTGCACGGCATAGCCGCCCAGGGTGCGGCGCAGCAGGCCCAGGGCTTCGCCGCTGGGGTCGACCGCGCAACCGGCACCGTGGGTCAGGGCCACCACGCCATCGACGTTGGGGTAGTCGGCCAGCGCCTCGGGGTGGATATCGCGGCGAAAATGGTCGGCCACGGCGCGCGCAACGGTCGCCGAGCAGTTCACCGAGGTCAGGATGCCCACGTAGTTGCGGGTGGCCACCCGCCCGTCGGCACGCACGATGCCTTCGAAGAAGGCTTCCCTGGCCGGCACGCTGTGGGCGTCTTCGCCAAAGGCGTAGTCACGGGCGAAGTCGCCCATCTCCACGTTGTGCACATGCACGTGTTCGCCGGCCTCGATGGGCTGCGAGGCAAAACCGATGATCTGGCCATAGCGGCGCAGCGCCTCGCCCTGCTCCACGCGCTGGCTGGCCACCTTGTGCCCCGAAGGGATCGACTGGCGCACGGTGACCGCCTCGGCGTCCAGGTGCAGGCCCTCGGGCAGCACCTGGCGGGCAATCAGCACGTTGTCCAGCGGGTTGAGGCGGATGACCGCAGGGTCTTCGCTGCTGCGGGTTCTGGCAATCAGGTGCATGGGACCTCTCAGGGCGCTACGGCAAGCTTCTTGTTATGGCATCACGCCCGTCTTGTGCGGGCGAATCTGCACCAACTGTAAGGAGCCGGCCGGCGTATTCCCAATGAGATGATCCGATCAAGCGATAACCCTGGGTTATCGAAGTGCGAATTCTTGTTTCATTTATAGATCGTTTTATGACCCTCGGCTTGACGGCGCTGGCGGGCGAAGTCCAGCAGGATATCGGCGAACACCTGCGCCGAGCCGGTCAGCGGCTGGTCCTTGCGGGTGATGATGCCGTACTCCAGCGGTGCCAGGTGCAGCGGGGTCTGCAGCTCGCGAAACTGACCGCTGGCCAGCTGCGCCGCCACCATCGAGCGCGGCAGCATGGCGATCATCGGCCCCGACTGCAGCAGTTGCAGGAACATCGGCATCGAGATGGTATCCACGCTGTCGGCGGGGGTGGCGATGTTGGCAGCGCGAAACGCCCGCTCCAGGCGGTCGCGGATCGGCGTGCCGACCGGGTACAGCACCCACGGCCAGTCGCCCAGGGCCTCCAGCGGCGTGATCTCGAGCTGGTTGAGCGGGTGGCTGCTGTTGACCACCAGGCAGAAGGGCTCCGGCTCCAGTGCCTGGAAGTCGAACAACTGGGCGAAGCGCGGTTCGGTGAAGCGCCCGATCATCAGGTCGAGCTTGTTCTGTTCGAGCATCGCCAGCAGGTAGTCGCTGGACTGCTCCACCACTTCTATCGACAGCAGCGGGCTGCGCGCCTTGATCGCGGCAATGGCCTGGGGCAGCACCACCGAGGTGGCGGCGAAGATGCCGCCCACCTTGATGAAGCCGTGCCCGCCCTTGCGCAGGCGATTGACCTGGTCGACGAAGGTGTGCGAGTCGGCCAGCGCGTTCTGCGCATAGCGCACCACGTACTCGCCCAGCTCGGTGGGCGGCATGCTGCGCGGCAGGCGTTCGAACAGGGCAAAGCCGAACTGCTCCTCGAGGTCGCGCAGCATCTTGCTCAGGGCCGGCTGGCTGAGGTTCATGCGCGAGGCGGTGGCGTGCATGTTGCGCGTGCGCGCCAGGGTGTCGATCAGCACCAGGTGCTTGAAGCGCACCCAGTTGCAGAAGCTGGAATGGGTAATGTCCGAGGGCATCGGCTCAGTGCCTCCTGAAGGTGGCGGCGCAGGTCATGTCATTGCGCCCGCAGGTAATGCAGCAGGGTGTTCAGCGCCACCGAGCGTGGGCGCGAACGCAGGGTCAGCAGGCCCAGGTTGACCATGCTGATGGGCAGCTCCACCGGCAGGATGGCGACCATGCCATAGCGCGCATAATGCTCGGCCACGTCGTTGGGCACCACCGCGATCATGTCGGAGGCTTCGAGCATGGCGGTGGTGGCCAGGATCGAGGCGGTCTCGACGATGTCCAGCGACTGCACCATGCCGCCGGCCTGCAGCGCGCTTTCCACGCGCCGGCGCATGGGGCTGCCGAGCGGGTGCAGGATCCAGGTGAGGCTGACCAGGTCGGCCAGCTGCAGCGCCGCGGCGCCGGCCAGCGGGTGCCCTGCCCTGGCGATCACGCGCATCTGCTCGCCGATGTCGAACAGCTCGATGTCCAGGTCCTGGCTGTCACCCTGGTCGGGCAGGCGCCCGAGCACCACGTCGAAGTCGCCGCGCAGCAGCGCCGGCAGCAAGGTATCACTGGTGCCCACCTCGATGCTGATGCGCACCTTGGGGTGGTCGCGCTTGTAGGCCAGCACCGCGCCGGTCAGCAGGCGCGGCACCGGGCCCATCACCGTGCCTACCCGCACCAGGCCCATGGCACCGCGGGCCAGTTCGGCGATCTGCGCCTGGGCGTGCTCGAACTCGTGCAGCGCGCCCTGGGCATAGCGGATCATCACCTCGCCATACAGGGTGGGCTGCATGCCCCGGGGCAGGCGCTCGAACAGGCGTACGCCCAGGCGCTCCTCCAACTGCTGCAACAGCAGGCTCGCCGCCGGTTGGGTGGTGTGCATGGCCGCTGCGGCGCGGCGCAGGTTGCCGAACTCGCCCAGGGCGTTGAGCAAGGTGATCTGGCGGCTGGAAATTTTCAGCGCGCCGAGGCTGCGTGGCAGCAGCGGATCGGCTTCAGGGCTCGCAGACATATCGAATTCGGTATCCCTGGTTAGGAAACCGCGATTATGCACGTATCGCTCGGCAACCTACAGTCGGGTCTCCAAGTGGTCACCGAGAACAAGAGCCCGCCATGAGCATTCGAATTACCCACCTGAGCGTTCGCGATATCCGTTTCCCTACCTCGCTGTCGCTCGACGGCTCCGACGCGATGAACAGCGCACCGGACTATTCGGCGTCCTACGTGGTGCTGCACACCGACAGCCCCCTGGAAGGCCACGGCCTGACCTTCACCATCGGCCGCGGCAACGAGATCTGCGTGGCCGCGATCCAGTCGCTGGCACCGATGGTGGTGGGCCTGACCCTGGAAGAGATCACCGCCGACATGGGCGCCTTCTGGCACAACTTCACCGTGGGCGACAGCCAGCTGCGCTGGCTGGGCCCGGAAAAAGGCGTGATCCACCTCGCCACCGCCGCCATCATCAATGCCGTGTGGGACCTGTGGGCCAAGCACGAAGAAAAACCGGTGTGGAAGCTGCTGGCCGACATGAGCCCCGAGCAGCTGGTGCGCTGCCTGGACTTCAGCTACGTCACCGACGTGATCACCCCCGAGGAAGCCATCGCCCTGCTGCGCCGCAATGCGCCGGGCAAGGCCGAGCGCGAGGCGCAGATGCTGCGCGAAGGCTACCCGGGCTACACCACCGCACCGGGCTGGCTGGGCTACAGCGAAGAGAAGATGCGCCAGCTGACCCGCGAGGCCGTGGCCGATGGCTGGACCCACGTGAAGCAGAAGATCGGCGCCAACCTGGAAGACGACATTCGCCGCGCCGGCATCCTGCGTGACGAGCTGGGCTGGGAACGCACCCTGATGATGGACGCCAACCAGGTGTGGGGCGTGGACGAATCGATCGAGAACATGCGCCGCCTGGCCGCCTTCGCACCGCTGTGGATCGAGGAGCCGACCAGCCCCGACGACATCCTCGGCCATGCCACCATTCGCCAGCGCATCGCGCCGATCGGCGTGGCCACCGGCGAGCACTGCCACAACCGGGTGATGTTCAAGCAGATGTTCCAGGCCGGTGCGCTGGACTTCTGCCAGCTCGACGCGGCGCGCCTGGGCGGGCTGAACGAGGTGCTGATCGTGCTGCTGATGGCGGCCAAGTACGACGTGCCGGTGTGCCCGCATGGCGGGGGTGTGGGTTTGTGCGAATACGTGCAGAATATCGCGCTGTTCGACTACATCGGCGTTTCGGCCTCGCTGCACAACCGCGTGCTGGAATACGTCGACCACCTGCACGAGCACTTCATCGACCCGGTGGTGATCCGCCGCGGCCGCTACATGCCACCGCTGCGCCCCGGCTACAGCATCGAGATGCACGCCGACACCCTGGAGCGCTACCAGTACCCGAACGGCCCGGTGTGGCTGGACATCGCCCGCACCTGATCGACACCCAAGCCCGCCGCCGCGCCCTGCGCGTCGGCGGGCCGCACCATCAATACCGGGGTTAACAATAATGACAATCCTCAATACCGCGACAGCGGCGGCCGCGCCCGCCGTGCCTGCCGAACAACGCCTGAACAGCCTGCTGCTGCGCAAACTGCTGCCGCTGCTGGTCATCGTCTACGTGATGAGCTTTCTGGACCGCACCAACATTGCCCTGGCCAAGGCCAGCATGGGCATCGACCTGGGGCTGTCGGCCGCTGCCTACGGCCTCGGCGCCGGGCTGTTCTTTCTGACCTACGCGCTGGCCGAGGTGCCGAGCAACCTGATCATGCACCGGGTGGGCGCACGTTTCTGGATCACCCGCATCATGATCACCTGGGGCCTGCTGTCGGCGGGCATGGCGTTCGTGCAGGGCGAGACCTCGTTCTACATCATGCGCCTGCTGCTGGGCGTGGCCGAGGCCGGGCTGTTCCCGGGGGTGATGCTGTACCTGACCTACTGGTTCGACCGCGAACAGCGGGCACGCGCCACCGGTTACTTTTTGCTGGGCGTGTGCCTGGCCAACATCCTCAGCGGGCCGCTGGGCGGTGCGTTGCTGCAGATGGACGGCTTGCTGGGCTGGCATGGCTGGCAGTGGCTGTTCGTGATCGAAGGCCTGCCGGCGGTGGCGCTGGCGTATGTGGTGTGGAAGAAACTGCCTGACGGGCCGGCCTCGGCCAAATGGCTGTCGGAGGCCGACAAGCGCGACATCGAGCAGCGCCTGAGCGCCGAAAAAGCCGCCGCGCCGCCACAGACCCGCCTGAGCCAGATGTTTCGCGACAAGCAGATCTGGCTGGCGATCGCGGTGTACTTCGTGCACCAGATCACCATCTACACGGTGATCTTCTTTCTGCCGGGCATCATCGGCACCTATGGCAACCTGTCGCCGTTCCAGATCGGCCTGCTGACCTCGGTACCGTGGATTGCCGCCGCCATTGGCGCCGCGACCTTCCCGCGCCTGGCCACCACCCCCACCCGCTGCCGGATGATCATGTTCTTCGGCTTGCTGACCATGGCGGCGGGGCTGGTGATTGCCTCGTTCTCCAACTCGTTCATCGGGCTGGTGGGCTTTTCGCTGACGGCGCTGATGCTGTTCGTGGTGCAGTCGATCATCTTCGTGTTCCCGTCCAGCCGCCTGAGCGGCAGTGCACTGGCGGCGGGGCTGGCGTTCGTGACCATGTGCGGGCTGTTCGGCGGGTTCGTCGGGCCGTCGGTGATGGGGTTGATCGAGCAGACCACCGGCAGCACGCGCAACGGGCTGTGGGTGATCGCCGGCCTGCTGGTGCTGGCGGCGCTGATCAGCACGCGGTTGCGTCAGGGGCAGGAGGAGAAGGTTCAGGCCTGACATCTCGAATCGGCGCTGCCTGCATCGCGGGTCAAGCCCGCTCCCACAAGGATCATCGCGGTCCGTGTAGGAGCGGGCTTGACCCGCGATGGTGTTCATATCATTCCGAATGATAGTTACCTTCGCCCCATTCGATTCGTTGTTAATAGTTACAAATCGCAGAATCCGCCCACTCTCAATACATTGGCGGATCTATCCATGGAACACTCACTCAAACCCTTGCGCTATCCCCTTGCTGCCCTGGCACTGGTGGTGATGAGTGCCTGTGGTCGTACCCCGGAGGCCCCGCAAGCGCCCGGTGCGCCGAAAGTCACGGTGGCCAAGGTGCTGGAGCAGCCCATCAACGAATGGGACGAGTTCACCGGCCGCCTCGAAGCCCCCGAAACCGTCGAAGTACGCCCGCGCGTTTCCGGCCAGATCGACCAGGTAGCCTTCACCGAAGGTGCCCAGGTCAAGAAAGGCGACCTGCTGTTCCAGATCGATCCGCGCCCGTTCCAGGCTCAGGTACGCCAACTTGAAGCCCAACTGCAACAAGCCCGCGCCACCGCCACCCGTAGCCAGACCGAAGCCCAGCGCGGCGAGCGCCTGCGCAGCAGCAATGCGATTTCCGCCGAACTCGCCGAGTCGCGCACCAGTGCCGCCGCCGAAGCCCGCGCCGGGGTGGCCGCGATCCAGGCGCAACTGGACCTGGCCAGGCTGAACCTGAGCTTCACCCGCGTGACCGCGCCCATCAGCGGCCGTGTCAGCCGCGCCGAGTTCACCGCCGGCAACATCGTCACCGCCGATGTCACCGCGCTCACCAGCGTGGTGTCCACCGACAAGGTCTACGCCTACTTCGACGCCGACGAGCGCGTGTACCTCAAGTACACCCAGCTGGCCCGCGACGGCCAGCGCGGCCAGAGCACCCCGGTGTACCTGGGCCTGTCCAACGAAACCGGCAACCCGCACCTGGGCCAGATGAACTTCGTCGACAACCAGGTCAACCCCAAGACCGGCACCATTCGCGGTCGCGCGGTGTTCGACAACAGCGACGGCCAGTTCACCCCCGGGCTGTACGCGCGCCTGAAACTGGTCGGCAGCGCCACCTATTCGGCCGTGCTGATCAACGACGAGGCCGTGGGCACCGACCTGGGCAAGAAGTTCGTGCTGGTGATGGACAAGGACAACAAGGCCGATTACCGCGCCGTGGAGCTGGGCCCCAAACTCGAAGGCCTGCGTATCGTGCGCAGCGGCCTGAGCAAGGAAGACCGCATCGTGGTCAAGGGCCTGCAGCGTGTACGCCCTGGCTCGCCGGTCAGCCCTGAAGAAACCCCGATGGCCAGCGATACCACCCTCGCCGCCCTCGCCCAGCAACGCCAGGCCCTGGAAGCCAGCACCCCGAGCAAGCCGGTCACGGTCAAGCTCGCCAGTGCCGCGGCACCACGCGGTTAAGGGACCAGACCGATGAATTTTTCCCAGTTCTTCATTACCCGGCCGATCTTCGCCGCCGTGCTGTCGCTGCTGATCCTGATCGCCGGCAGCATCTCGCTGTTCCAGCTGCCGATCAGCGAATACCCCGAGGTGGTACCGCCCACCGTGGTGGTGCGCGCCAACTTCCCCGGTGCCAACCCCAAGGTGATCGGCGAAACCGTGGCCGCGCCGCTCGAGCAGGCCATCACCGGTGTCGAGAACATGCTGTACATGTCCTCGCAGTCCACCGCCGACGGCAAGATCACCCTGACCATCACCTTCGCCCTGGGCACCGACCTGGACAACGCGCAGGTGCAGGTGCAGAACCGTGTGACCCGCACCCAGCCCAAGCTGCCCGAGGAAGTCACGCGTATCGGTATCACCGTCGACAAGGCCTCGCCCGACCTGACCATGGTGGTGCACCTGACCTCGCCGGACAACCGCTACGACATGCTCTACCTGTCCAACTACGCGATCCTCAACATCAAGGATGAGCTGGCTCGCCTGGGTGGCGTGGGTGACGTGCAGCTGTTCGGCATGGGCGACTACTCGCTGCGCGTATGGCTGGACCCGAACAAGACCGCCTCGCGCAACCTGACTGCCAGCGACGTGGTGGCTGCCATTCGCGAGCAGAACCGCCAGGTGGCCGCCGGCCAGCTCGGTTCGCCGCCCGCCCCCGGGGCCACCAGCTTCCAGCTGTCGGTCAACACCCAGGGCCGCCTGGTGAGCGAAGAGGAATTCGAGAACATCATCATCCGCTCCGGCGCCGACGGTGAAATCACCCGCCTCAAGGACATCGCCCGGGTGGAGCTGGGCTCCAGCCAGTACGCCCTGCGTTCGCTGCTCAACAACCAGCCGGCGGTGGCGATCCCGATCTTCCAGCGCCCTGGCTCCAACGCCATCGAGATCTCCGACGAAGTACGCGCCAAGATGGCCGAGCTGAAGAAGGACTTCCCCGAGGGCATGGACTACAGCATCGTCTATGACCCCACCGTGTTCGTGCGCGGCTCGATCGAAGCGGTGGTGCACACCCTGTTCGAGGCACTGATCCTGGTGGTGCTGGTGGTGATCCTGTTCCTGCAGACCTGGCGCGCCTCGATCATCCCGCTGGTGGCGGTACCGGTCTCGCTGATCGGCACCTTTGCGGTGATGCACCTGTTCGGCTTCTCGCTCAACGCGCTGTCGCTGTTCGGGCTGGTGCTGGCCATCGGTATCGTGGTGGACGACGCCATCGTGGTGGTGGAGAACGTGGAGCGCAACATCGAGCTGGGGCTCAACCCGCTGGAGGCGACCAAGCGCGCCATGAGCGAAGTGACCGGGCCGATCATCGCCACCGCGCTGGTGCTGTGCGCGGTGTTCATCCCGGCAGCGTTCATCTCCGGCCTGACCGGGCAGTTCTACAAGCAGTTCGCCTTGACCATCGCGATTTCCACGGTGATCTCGGCGTTCAACTCGCTGACCCTGTCGCCGGCGCTGGCTGCGGTGTTGCTCAAGGGCCATCACGCCCCCAAGGACCGCTTCTCGAAACTGCTCGACCGCCTGCTCGGCGGCTGGCTGTTCAAGCCGTTCAACCGCTTCTTCGAGCGTGCCAGCCATGGCTACGTGGGCACCGTGGGCCGCGTGATCCGCAGCAGCGGCATCGCCCTGTTCGTGTACGCCGGGCTGATGGTGCTGACCTGGATGGGCTTTGCCGCCACCCCGACCGGTTTCGTGCCCGCCCAGGACAAGCAGTACCTGGTGGCCTTCGCGCAACTGCCGGATGCGGCCAGCCTTGACCGCACCGAATCGGTCATCAAGAAGATGAGCGAGTTCGCCCTCAAGCAACCGGGTGTGGCCGATTCCATCGCCTTCCCGGGCCTGTCGATCAACGGGTTCACCAACAGCCCCAACAGCGGCATCGTGTTCGTCGCACTCAAGTCGTTCGACCAGCGCAAGGACCCCAGCCAGTCGGCCGCGGCGATTGCCGCCACGTTGAACGCGCAGTACGCCGACATCCAGGAAGCCTACATCGCGATCTTCCCGCCACCGCCGGTTCAGGGGCTGGGTACCATCGGCGGTTTCCGCCTGCAGATCGAAGACCGTGGCAACCTGGGCTACGAGGCGCTGTACAAGGAAACCCAGAACATCATCGCCAAGAGCCACAACGTGCCGGAGCTGGCCGGGCTGTTCACCAGCTACCAGGTGAATGTGCCGCAGGTGGATGCCGCCATCGACCGTGAGAAGGCCAAGACCCACGGTGTGGCGATCAACGATATCTTCGACACCCTGCAGATCTACCTGGGCTCGCTGTACGCCAACGACTTCAACCGCTTTGGCCGTACCTACCAGGTCAACGTGCAGGCCGAGCAGCAGTTCCGCCTGGATGCCGAGCAGATCGGCCAGCTCAAGGTGCGCAACAACCAGGGCGAGATGATCCCGCTGGCGACCTTCATCAAGGTCAGCGACACCTCCGGGCCGGACCGCGTGATGCACTACAACGGCTTCATCACCGCCGAGATCAACGGTGGCGCAGCACCCGGCTACAGCTCCGGCCAGGCCGAACAGGCCATGGCAAAACTGCTCAAGGAAGAGCTGCCCAACGGCATGACCTTCGAATGGACCGAGCTGACCTATCAGCAGATCCTGGCCGGCAACACCGCGCTGTTCGTGTTCCCGCTGTGCGTGCTGCTGGCGTTCCTGGTACTGGCTGCCCAGTACGAGAGCTGGAGCCTGCCGCTGGCGGTGATCCTGATCGTGCCGATGACCCTGCTGTCGGCCATTACCGGGGTGATCCTGTCCGGTGGCGACAACAACATCTTCACCCAGATCGGCCTGATCGTACTGGTGGGGCTGGCGTGCAAGAACGCGATTCTTATCGTCGAGTTCGCCAAGGACAAGCAGGCCGAAGGGCTCGACCCGCTGGCTGCGGTGCTGGAAGCCTGCCGGCTGCGGCTGCGCCCGATCCTGATGACCTCGTTCGCCTTCATCATGGGTGTGGTGCCGCTGGTGTTCTCCTCCGGGGCCGGCGCCGAAATGCGCCATGCCATGGGTGTGGCGGTGTTCTCCGGGATGATCGGGGTGACGATTTTCGGCCTGTTGCTGACCCCGGTGTTCTTTGTGTTGATCCGTCGTTATGTAGAGCGCAGCGAGGCCCGCAAGGCGGCCCGCCAGCTGCAGCTGGAGAACCAGGCATGAACCACTTGAAACTGTGGGCACCGAGCCTGCTGGTACTGGCCCTGGCCGCCTGTGCGGTCGGCCCGGACTACCAGGCCCCGCACACCGACGCCGCGCACCTGGCGGCGGCCGATGCGCAGGAGGCCAAGGCGGCCTTCGACCGCACCCGCTTCGATGCGATCTGGTGGCGTCAGTTCGACGACCCGGTCCTCAACCAGCTGGTGAGCCAGTCGCTGGCCGACAACCGCGAGCTGCGCGTGGCGTTTGCGCGCCTGAAAGCGGCGCGGGCGATTCGTGACGATGTGAGCAACGATGCGCTGCCCACCGTCACCAGCCGCGCCAGCAGCGACCTGGGCAAGGGTCAGATACCTGGCCAGACCGACCGCCGGGTCAACAGCGAGCGCTACGACCTGGGCCTGGACATGGCCTGGGAGCTTGACCTGTTCGGCCGCATTCAGCGCCAGCTGGAAGCCAGCGAGGCGCAGGAGGCCGCGGCCCAGGCCGACCTGCAACAATTGCAGGTGAGCCTGATTGCCGAGCTGGTTGATGCTTATGGACAACTGCGCGGTGCGCAGTTGCGCGAGAAGATAGCCCTGGCCAACCTCAAGACCCAGCAGGATTCGCGCGGCATTACCGAAACCCTGCGTGATGCAGGGGTTGGCAACGAATTGGACGTGGTGCGCGCCGATGCGCGCCTGGCGGCGGTAGAGGCCAGCGTGCCGCAGCTGCAGGCCGAGCAGGTGCGTTCGCGCAACCGCATCGCCACCTTGCTGGGGCAGCGGCCGGATGCGTTGAGTGTCGACCTGTCGCCGGCGCAGTTGCCGGCGATTGCCAAGGCCCTGCCGATTGGCGACCCGGGCGAACTGCTCAAGCGTCGCCCGGATGTGCGCAGTGCCGAGCGCCAGCTGGCGGCGGCCACGGCGAATGTGGGGGTGGCCACGGCCGACCTGTTCCCGCGGGTGAGCCTGAGCGGCTTCCTGGGCTTTACCGCAGGGCGTGGTTCGCAGTTGGGGTCGAGTGCGGCGCAGGCGTGGGCACTGGGCCCGAGCATCACCTGGGCGGCGTTCGACCTGGGCAGTGTGCGGGCGCGTCTGCGCGGCGCGAATGCCGAGGCCGAGGGTGCGTTGGCGACCTATGAGCAGCAGGTGCTGCTGGCGTTGGAAGAGTCGGAGAATGCGTTCAGCGATTACGCCAAGCGTCAGCAACGGCTGATGGCGCTGCTGCGCCAGAGCGAGGCGAGCCGCAAGGCGGCGGACCTGGCGTCGATTCGTTACCGCGAGGGTACGGTGGATTACCTGGTGCTGCTGGATGCCGAGCGTGAACGGCTCACTGCCGAGGACGCGCAGGCGTTGGGCGAGGTGGACCTGTATCGCGGGATCGTGGCGATCTACAAGGCACTCGGTGGTGGCTGGCAGACCGACAGCGTGGCTGCGGCGAACTGATTCAGAGCTCCTTTGGTTGGTTAGCACCGACCACTTTGCCCCGCCATTGGCGGGGCTTTTTTTTGAGGCCTTGCGGGCCTCTTCGCCGGCACATCGGCCTTCTTGGCCCTTGAAATGCAGCGGGCCCCTTCGCCGGCAAGGCCGGCTCCTACACAGGTCACGGTAAACCTGTAGGAGCCGGCCTTGCCGGCGAAGGGGCCCGCCAGAACGCTACAACTGCTTAGTAGTAGGCGTTTTCTTTCTGCGAATGGTCGGTCACGTCACGCACGCCCTTGAGCTCCGGAATGCGTTCGAGCAAGGTGCGCTCGATGCCTTCGCGCAAGGTAACGTCGGCCTGGCCGCAACCCTGGCAACCACCGCCGAACTGCAGCACCGCAATGCCGTCCTCGACTACTTCGATCAGGTTGACCTGACCGCCGTGGCTGGCCAGCCCCGGGTTGATCTCGGTTTGCAGGTAGTAGTTGATGCGCTCGTTGATCGGGCTGTCGGCATTGACCATCGGCACCTTGGCGTTCGGCGCCTTGATGGTCAGCTGGCCGCCCATGCGGTCGGTGGCGTAGTCCACCACCGCATCCTCCAGAAACGGGATGCTGACCGCATCCAGGTAGGCGGTGAAGGACTTGAGCCCCACCGCTTCGTCTTCCGGCTTTTCTTCACCTGGCTTGCAGTAGGCAATGCAGGTTTCGGCGTAGCTCGTACCCGGCTGGGTAATGAAAATGCGAATGCCAATGCCTGGGGTATTCTGCTTTTCCAGCAGATCGGCCAGGTAATCGTGCGCGGCGTCGGTAATCGTTATGGCGCTCATGTAAGTTCCTCACAGACTTGTGCGCAGTTTACGCCAACACGGCCGGCGAACAAAGTCCTAGTAATTCTGTCGGGAAAGTGCCACCGGCACCGCCGGGCCCAGACGCGCCTCGAACCAGCCACTCATGCGCCGGTACAGGCCCTTTTCCAGCCAGCGGTAACTGGCCCACGACGCCCCGCCGATCAGCGGCACGCACAGCGCGAACACCAGGTAGGGGTTGAGCCCCAGACGCTCGCTGGCAAACCAGCCGCCGTACAGCACCAGCACATGGATCAGGTACACCGAATAGGAGCAGTCGCCCAGTGCCTTGAGCACCCGGTTGCCCTTGAAATACGGCTCCAGCGAGATGCACGCCAGCACGATCAGCGCACTCGGCAGGCCCCAGTGCAACAGGCGTGACGAAGCATCCAGGCGGTAGATCGCCACCGATGCGGCCGCCAGGGTCAGCAACGGCAGCCACAGCCCCTGGGCAATCCAGCCGCGCCGGTAGAGCACGCCGATGGCTACGCCCAGCAGGAACTCGTAGATGATGTTGTTGCTGTAGAACCGCCCCAGCACGCCCAGGCCGGTGAGCACCTCGCTGACCGCGAACAGCGCCAGCGCCACCAGCCACAGGTGATGGCGCTGGCGCACCAGGAACACCAGCGAGAACAGCAGGTAGAAGAACATCTCGTAGTTCAGCGTCCAGCCCACGTTGAGCGTGGGGTACAGGCCGTAGCCGCCGGGGTTTTCCGCCGGAATGAACAGCAGCGACAGCAGCAGGTGCGACAGCTCCAGGGTCTGATGCGGCATCCACTGGCTGGCCACCACCAGCAGCAGCGCCATCAGGCCGGTATAGAACCAGTAGGCCGGCACGATGCGCAGCACCCGGTTGAGCAGAAAGCGCCTGGGCGCCATGGGTTTGTCGCGGGTCGAGAGGTAGATCACCAGCCCGCTGATGACGAAGAAGATGTCCACCCCGACCGCACCGCGATCGGCCAGAAACTGCCCTACCGGGCCGCTGGCCTTGAAGTCGAAGAAGATCTGCATGAAGTGGTGACAGACCACCACCCAGGCGGCGAGCGCCCTCAATGCCTGAAGCGAAAACAGCATGTCGATTCCCGTCTCTCGTTACCCCACCCTGGCCCCGCACAAATCGGGACCGCTTGCGGGTGGGACTACGAAAGGCCGGGAAAGATCAGCCCGATCTGCCCGGCGGTTGCTTCAGAGGTTCTCGTAGCGGTTCATGTCGAGCACGCCGGCCTCCACCGGATCGGTCTGCTGGATGTAGCGGCTCAGGTCATGAAAGTACTGCCAGAACTGCGGGTGGCTGCGGCGCACGCCCCAGCGCATGACGATGCGCTCGAAGCGGGCCGGATCGTCCCGCGCCGCCTCCATGTCCTCGACCCACTCGGGCACGTCGCTGGCCGGAATGTTGAACATGAAGTTGGGGTAGCTGCTCATCACCCCCGGGTAGAGGGTCAGGGTGTCCAGCCCCGGCTGGTAGCGGTAGGCCTCGCCGAGCATGAACGCCACGTTGCTGTGGGCGCGGTTGCGCAGCAGGCTGTAGACCTTGCGCTGGCCGCCCTGCCCTTCGATGCGCAGCATGGTCGCCTCGGGCAGCTGGCCGATCACCTTGAGCCCGGCCGCCGGGCGCGAGGCCAGCCGGCTCAGGGCCTGCTCCACGTCACGGAACTCCTCGCTGCCGGGCAGCGAGCAGTACGCGCCCTGGCAGCGGTTGATCGGGTCGGGCGCAGCGTTCAGGCTGCCGGTGCGCTCCACCAGCTTGAGGCCGAAGTCGCGCTTGGGGTCGCGCGGGTCGAGCTTGAGGGCGGTCGGGGTCTTGCTGTCGATCGCCTCGTAGTCCAGCCACATCTTGACCTTGCCGCTGTTCTGGTACCAGTCGCCGAGGATGTCGCTGCGCTGCTTGGCCGGCATCAGGCGCAGGAAGTTGACCTCGGCCCCGTTGCGGATCAGGTCGAAGTACAGGCGCGTCTGCGCCTGGTGCGAGACGTTGCCGTACACGTCGAAATTCACCGCCAGCTGGTAATAGGTGCGCTCGAACAGCGGGTAGTCGAACAGCCACAGGGTCTTGGGCACATCACCGATCAGGCCCTTGCTCACCGAGGCGCTGTCGAAGTGGCGGAAGATGGTCAGCAAGGCATTGTCGTTGCCGGCCCACAGGCTCGACCAGCTCGGTGGCGGCAGGTCGGCATAGGCGTCGCGGCGCAGTTTTTCGTACTCGTTGCGCTTGTCGCGGTAGGCGTGCCACAGGGTCAGGATGCTGCCCACGTCGTCGATCTGACCGGGCATCGCCAACAGGGGCGTGGCCTTGCCGCGGTACTCGGCATCGGTGATGTAGCGGTCGTGTGCCGGCTCCTGGAACAGGGTCCAGAAGTTGTCGCGGATCACGTCGGTGGCGATCTGCCCACGGCATACCGGGCCGCGAATGAAGGTGCGCACGAAGTACTCGGCGTTATCGAGCATGAACTGGTAGCGCGCTATCGCCGGGATCGCCTCGAAGGTCTCGAACGGGTTGGCGCGGTGGCGCGGGCCGTAGCCGGGCAAGGCCGTGGCATGCCAGTCGCCGCTGTAGAACAGCTGCTTGACGCGCTTGAGCTTGTTCGGCCCCATCGGGTAGGTGATGTGGGTCTTGTGCACGATCACGCCCTGCACGGGCATCAGGCGGTAGTAGAAGTCGGTGCCGGGCGGATCGTTGGGGCGGCGTGTGGCGATCAGGTCGATCGGCTGGCCGCTGGGCGTGCGCGAGCGCACCCACTGGAAGAAGTGGCCCTGCTCGCCGCCGACAAAGTAGATGTGCGCCAGGAACAGGTGCTCGTACAGCCAGCGCCCCACCAGCGCCTCGGTGGACCCGGGGCGGTTGAGCAGCGCCTCCCATTCGGTGATCTGCGCGGCCTCGCTGGCACTTGGCTGGATCGGGTTGTACTCCACCGGCGCACCGGCGGCGAACCAGCGCTGCAGGGTCTGGTACTCGGCATCGGTAAGGCCGGTGACGGCCAGCGGCATGCCCTCCCTGGGGTGGGCGCCGGCGTAGGCGTCGAACTCGCCGGGCAGCGGGCACATGTTGTTGCGGTTGAGCCCCAGCACGATCTCCTCGGGCAGCTTGGCGTTGGGGGTGAGCGGCGTGTTGTGGCCCAGCTCGAGCATGCGCGCCATCAGCGCGGCCTGGCTGCCCTGGCTGTCGAGCACCGAACTGAAGCCCTTGCGCTGCCAGGCCTCGACGCTGTGCGCGTCGTAGAACAGCCGGGTCGGCGCGACCGCCGTACTGCGGTCGCCCTGATACACAGGCACCTTGGAGGCACCGCGCGCGGCGCCCTCGGCACTGCCCAGGTTCAGCTGGCAGGCCGCGTCGTTGCAGGCATGGCAGGCAACGCACTTCTCGGTGAAGATCGGTTGGATGTCCCGGGTATAGGAAATAGCCGGGCTTGTGACGGGGGCTTGTCCGAGCGCCGCGCCGCTGATGAGCAGTGCGAAGGCGCCGGCAAGTAAACGATGCACCATGTGCCGAATGTCCTGGGTATTGATAGCTTCACGATTCTACCGGTGGCGGCAGCGTGCCAACATGAATCAAATTCATGCAAACCGGCAACACGCCTAAAAACCGCGCAGGTTTGTTATTATTCCGCAACTTTTGTATTTGCCCGACCAGGTAGTCCTATGTCTGACCGCAGCGCCCGTTACCAAGCACTTCAGCAAGCCCTCAAAGAGCGCATACTGATCCTCGATGGCGGCATGGGTACTATGATCCAAAGCTACCGCCTGGAGGAACACGACTATCGTGGCACGCGCTTTGCCGACTGGCCTAGCGACGTCAAGGGTAACAACGACCTGCTGCTGCTTTCGCGCCCCGACGTGATCGCAGCCATCGAGAAAGCCTACCTGGATGCCGGCGCCGACATCCTCGAAACCAACACCTTCAACGCCACCCAGGTATCCCAGGCCGACTACGGCATGGAATCGCTGGTGTACGAACTCAACGTGGAAGGTGCGCGCATCGCCCGCCAGGTGGCCGATGCCAAGACCCTCGAGACCCCCGACAAGCCGCGCTTCGTCGCCGGGGTGCTGGGCCCCACCAGCCGGACCTGCTCGATCTCCCCGGATGTCAACGACCCCGGCTACCGCAACGTCACCTTCGACCTGCTGGTGGAAAACTACATCGAGGCCACCCGCGGCCTGATCGAGGGCGGCGCCGACCTGATCCTGATCGAGACCATCTTCGACACCCTCAATGCCAAGGCGGCGATCTTCGCCGTGCAGCAGGTGTTCGAGGACGACGGCATCGAGCTGCCGATCATGATCTCGGGCACCATCACCGACGCCTCGGGCCGTACCCTCTCGGGCCAGACCACCGAGGCGTTCTGGAACTCGGTACGCCACGCCAACCCGATCTCGGTGGGCCTGAACTGCGCACTGGGCGCCAAGGACCTGCGCCCCTACCTCGAAGAGCTGTCGAACAAGGCCGGCACCCACGTTTCGGCGCACCCCAACGCCGGCCTGCCGAACGCCTTCGGCGAGTACGACGAGACCCCGGCCGAAACCGCCGCGGTGATCGAAGAGTTCGCCGCCAGTGGGTTTCTGAACATCATCGGCGGTTGCTGCGGCACCACCCCGGGGCATATCCAGGCCATCGCCGAGGCAGTGGCCAAGTACCCGCCACGGGCGATCCCCGAGATTCCCAGGGCCTGCCGCCTGTCGGGCCTGGAGCCGTTCACCATCGACCGCAGCTCGCTGTTCGTCAACGTCGGCGAACGCACCAACATCACAGGTTCCGCCCGTTTCGCGCGGCTGATCCGTGAAGAGAACTACACCGAGGCGCTGGAAGTGGCCCTGCAGCAGGTCGAGGCCGGCGCCCAGGTGATCGACATCAACATGGACGAAGGGATGCTCGATTCCCAGGCGGCCATGGTCAAGTTCCTCAACCTGATCGCCGGCGAACCCGACATCTCCCGGGTGCCGATCATGATCGACTCCTCCAAGTGGGAAGTGATCGAGGCCGGCCTCAAGTGCATCCAGGGCAAGGGCATCGTCAACTCGATCTCGATGAAGGAAGGCGTCGAGGCGTTCAAGCACCATGCCCGCCTGTGCAAGCGCTACGGCGCCGCCGTGGTGGTGATGGCCTTCGACGAGGTCGGCCAGGCCGATACCGCCGCCCGCAAGCGCGAGATCTGCAAGCGCAGCTACGACATCCTGGTCGATGAGGTGGGCTTCCCGCCCGAAGACATCATCTTCGACCCGAACATCTTCGCCGTGGCCACCGGCATCGAGGAACACAACAACTACGCGGTGGACTTCATCGAGGCCTGTGCCTACATCCGCGACCACCTGCCGTATGCACTGACCTCCGGCGGGGTATCCAACGTGTCGTTCTCGTTCCGTGGCAACAACCCGGTGCGCGAGGCGATCCACTCGGTGTTCCTCTACCACGCGATCCAGAACGGCCTGACCATGGGCATCGTCAACGCCGGCCAGCTGGAGATCTACGACGAGATCCCGGCGCTGCTGCGCGAGAAGGTCGAGGACGTGGTGCTCAACCGCACCCCCGACGGCACCGATGCGCTGCTGGCGATTGCCGACGACTACAAGGGCGGCGGCGCGGTCAAGGAGGTCGAGAACGAGGAGTGGCGTTCGCTGCCGGTGGACAAGCGCCTCGAGCACGCCCTGGTCAAAGGCATCACCGCGTTCATCGTCGAGGACACCGAGGAGTGCCGCCAGCAGTGCGCGCGCCCCATCGAGGTGATCGAGGGGCCGCTGATGAGCGGCATGAACGTGGTGGGCGACCTGTTCGGCGCAGGCAAGATGTTCCTGCCCCAGGTGGTCAAGTCGGCGCGGGTGATGAAGCAGGCGGTGGCTCACCTGATCCCGTTCATCGAACTGGAAAAAGGCGACAAGCCCGAGGCCAAGGGCAAGATCCTGATGGCCACGGTCAAGGGCGACGTGCACGACATCGGCAAGAACATCGTCGGCGTGGTGCTCGGCTGCAACGGCTACGACATCGTCGACCTGGGCGTGATGGTGCCGGCCGAGAAGATCCTGCAGGTGGCGCGCGAGCAGAAGTGCGACATCATCGGCCTGTCGGGGCTGATCACACCGTCGCTGGACGAAATGGTGCACGTGGCCCGCGAGATGCAGCGCCAGGACTTCCACCTGCCGCTGATGATCGGGGGGGCAACCACCTCCAAGGCGCATACCGCGGTGAAGATCGAGCCCAAGTACAGCAACGACGCGGTGGTCTACGTGACCGACGCCTCGCGTGCGGTGGGCGTGGCCACGCAGTTGCTGTCCAAAGAGCTCAAGCCGGCCTTCGTGCACAAGACCCGCGAGGACTACGTGGAGGTGCGCGAACGCACCGCCAACCGCAGCGCGCGCACCGAGCGCCTGAGCTATGCGCAGTCGATCGAGGCCAAGCCGAAATACGACTGGTCTGCCTACCAGCCGGTGGCACCAACCTTTACCGGTACCCGCGTGCTGGAGAACATCGACCTCAAGGTGCTGGCCGAGTACATCGACTGGACGCCGTTCTTCATCTCCTGGGACCTGGCTGGCAAGTACCCGCGCATCCTCAACGACGAGGTGGTGGGCGAAGCGGCCACCGCCCTGTTCGCCGATGCACAGGAAATGCTGGCCAAGCTGATCGACGAGAAGCTGATCAGTGCCCGCGCGGTGTTCGGCTTCTGGCCGGCCAACCAGGTGGCGCACGACGACATCGAGGTGTACGGCGATGACGGCCAGCCCCTGGCCCTGCTGCACCACCTGCGCCAGCAGACGATCAAGCCCGACAGCAAGCCCAATTTCTGCCTGGCCGACTTCGTGGCGCCCAAGGACAGCGGCATCACCGACTACGTGGGCGGCTTCATCACCACCGCCGGCATCGGCGCCGAGGAAGTGGCCAAGGCCTACCAGGACAAGGGCGACGACTACAGCTCGATCATGGTCAAGGCCCTGGCCGACCGCCTGGCCGAGGCCTGCGCCGAGTGGCTGCACGAGCAGGTGCGCAAGGAGTACTGGGGCTATGCCAAGGACGAGCACCTGGACAACGAGGCGCTGATCAAGGAGCAGTACGCGGGTATCCGCCCTGCCCCGGGCTACCCGGCGTGCCCGGACCACACCGAGAAGGAAACCCTGTTCCGCCTGCTCGACGGCACGGCGATCGGCGAGACCGGCCCGAGCGGCGTGTTCCTCACCGAGCACTTCGCGATGTTCCCGGCGGCGGCGGTCAGCGGCTGGTACTTTGCCCACCCGCAGGCGCAGTACTTTGCCGTGGGCAAGGTCGACAAGGACCAGGTCCAGAGCTACACCGCGCGCAAGGGGCAGGACCTGGCGGTAACCGAGCGCTGGCTGGCGCCCAACCTGGGGTACGACAACTAAGCGCTGGTGAGGCAAGGGTCTACACTGAGCTGAAGCCTTTTACAGGAGCAGATCATGGAAGACCCGGCCGAACACAAACCGCCGACCTTCTGGCAAATGCTGCACAGCGTGCTGGCTGCAGCCTTTGGCGTGCAGACCGGCAAGAACCGCGCCCGCGACTTCACCCACGGCAAGCCCGCGCACTTCATTGCGCTGGGCACGGCCTTCACGCTGGTGTTCATCCTGGTGCTGATAGGGCTGGTTCAGCTGGCGATGCACCTCACCGCACGCTGAGGCGACCGTGTTGGCGCCTTCGCCGGCAACGCCGGCTCCTACAGGTCATGTGTGGCCCTGTGGGAGCCGGCCTTGCCGGCGAAAAGGCCGGTACAGCCTCAGGGCTCCAGCCCGATCCCGCGCAGTATCACGCTGGTCACCGTCTGCAACGCCCGCTCGAACTGCGGTTCGCTCAGCGGCTGGTGCGCGTTGAGCAGGCTCACCTGGTGGCTGAAGTCGGCGTAGTGCTGGGTCGAGGCCCAGATCATGTACAGCAGCCCCGAGGGCTCCACCGGCAGAATCCGCCCGTCCTCGACCCACTGGCGAATCTTGCCCTCCTTGAGCTTGGCCCATCCGTACAGGCTGTCATCCAGCGCCGCCCCCAGGTGCGGCGCACCGTGGATGATCTCGTTCGCCCACACCTTGGAGCCGTGCGGGCGGGTCCAGGAATGGTTCATCTTGGCGCGGATATAGGTGCTGAGCACGATGCGCGGGTCATCGTAGAGCTCGAAGCACAGGGCGTCCTGCTTCCACACTTCCAGCAAGCCGAACAGCACCGCCTGGTACAGCTCGGCCTTGGTGCTGAAGTAATAGTGCACGTTACTGCGCGGCAGCGCGGCGGCCTCGGCGATGTCGGCCATGGCCGTGCCGGCAAAGCCCTTCTCGGCAAAGACCTTTTCTGCTGCCAGCAGGATGCTGTCGACATTGCGTTGGCGAATGCTGTGCTTGTGCGCGGCCATGGGCGGGTCCGTTGCGGATGACCCTGCAAGGCTACCACCGCCAGGGCGATTCGTGCCGCACGCTCAAAAAAGTTGTGCCGCGGGCGGTGTTTTTCAGCGCTGTGCGCTGTCCGATACTGCGCCTCACCGCATTACATCCCACACAAGAGGACGCACTCCATGACTATTCCCCTGCTCGGCCTGGGCACCTTCCGGCTCAAGGACCAGGTGGTCATCGACTCGGTCAGCCAGGCCCTCGAACTGGGCTATCGGGCCATCGACACCGCGCAGATCTACGGCAACGAGGCCGACGTCGGGCACGCCATCGCCGCCAGCGGCGTTGCACGCAACGAGCTGTTCCTGACCAGCAAGATCTGGACCGAGAACCTGGGCGCCGACAAGCTGATCCCCAGCCTGAAAGAGAGCCTGCACAAGCTGGGCACCGATTATCTGGACCTGACCCTGATCCATTGGCCGTCGCCCAAGGGCGCCGTGCCGGTGGCCGAGTTCATGGGCGCCCTGCTCGAAGCGAAGCGCCAGGGCCTGACCCGCCAGATCGGCGTGTCCAACTTCACCATCGCCTTGCTGCGTCAGGCCATCGAGGTGGTTGGCGCCGAACAGATCGCCACCAACCAGATCGAGCTGCACCCCTACCTGCAGAACCGCACGCTGGTGGATTTCATGCACGAACAGGGCATCGCGGTGACCTCCTACATGACCCTGGGCTATGGCAAGGTGCTGCACGATCCGCTGATCCAGCAGATCGCCGAACACCATGGCGCCACCCCGGCGCAGGTGGCCCTGGCCTGGGCGATGCAGCTGGGCTATGCGGTGATCCCCTCCTCGACCCGGCGTGAAAACCTGGCCAGCAACCTGAAGGCAGCGCAGCTGCGCCTGAGCGAACAGGACATGGCGCAGATTGCCGGCCTGGACAAGGGCGAGCGCCTGGTCGACCCCGAGTCGCTTGCACCCGCCTGGGACTGATCAACCGCGGTCGGTGCACACCTTGGCCAGTTTCAGGTACTGCACGGTGTGCTGCCGGCCGGCAGAGTCCACGTAGGTCATGTACGCCTTCACCACGTCGCAGACCTCGGTGGCCGGCTCGTCCAGTTGCACCACGCGCGCCACGTCCAGTGGCATGCCGTACTGATAGACCGTGGTCGTCTGGGCCTGGGCGGCACCGGCCAGCAACAGCGCCAGGGGCAGCAGCATTCGCAGCGTCATGACAGTTCTCCCGTGAAATGGAAGGCACGCCCGGCACCGGCGCGCGCCGACCCTTTCAGTGTGGTGCCATGCCTGCCCTGGCGTCGCTTTCGCGGATCAACGGCATGCCCATCGCCTGCGCATAGCCGCTGGGGGCGAAGCGCCAGGTCACCAGCAGCATCAGCAGCACCGTCACGCTCAGCAGCAGCCAGGAGGCCTGGAAGTCGCCGCTGACGTCGCGCAACCAGCCGGTGACGTAAGGCACGATGCCGGTGATGATGAAGCCCACGCCCTGCACGAACGCCGCCAGCGCCCCCGCACTGGCGGGGGCCTTGAGGTGCTCGAGGGTCAGCGTGAGGCTGAGGCTGAAGCACGCGCCCAGGCCGAAGCCGATCAGGGCCACCCATAGCCCGGCGATTGCCGGGGCCAGCAGCAGGCCGACAAAGCCTGTCAGTTGCACGGTCAACGCCAGCCACAGGCCGGGGCGCCGATCCACCAGGCGACGCAGCAGCAAGGGCAGCCCGAGGGCGCCGGCCACCTGGAACACGGTCATCAGCCCCACCAGCTCGCCCCCGCCCTGGGCACTGCCGCCGACCTGCTGGTAGTAGGCCGGCAGCCACGCCACCATGCTGGTGTAGCCGCCATTGATCAGCCCGAAATAGACCGCCAGCAGCCATGCCCGACGGCTGCCGAACAGGTGCCCGCTGGCACCTGCGCCGCCGACCGCCGCTTCGAGCTGCGGGCGCACCCAGGCCCATACCGCGAACGCCAGCAAGGCCGGCAACAGCCAGATGCCCAGGCCTGCCTGCCAGTGCGAGAACTGCTCGGCCACCCGCGGCCCGAGCACGGCGGCGGCCCCGCCGCCGCTCATCAGGGCTGCCGAATACACACCCATGGCCATGGCCAGGCGGTGAGGAAACCAGCGGTTGACCAGCCCCGGCATCAGCGCCTGAATGCAGGCCACCCCAAGCCCGGCCAATGCTGCGCTGGCGATCAGCGCAGCGGCGGAGTCGAGGGTCAGGCGCCAGGCGCAGGCCAGCGCGATGGCGGCCAGCCCGGCGAGCATCGCGCCCTGCTCGCTGACCCAGCGGCGCAACCAGGGTTGCAGCAAGGGCACCAGCCCCATGCACAGCACGGGCAAGGCGGTCAGCAGCGCGGCCTGCTGGTAGCCGATGCCGGTGCTCTGGCGGATGGCCTCCAGCAATGGGCCGATGCTGGTGAGGATGGGGCGCAGGTTCAGCGCCATCACCACCACCAGCAACAGCAGCAAGGTACTGCGAGCCTGCTCGCGCATCACCCCTGCACCTGCCGCCAGGCGGCGTACAGGCCCTGCTCGCCGGCTGGCTTCAGGGGTGCCAGGGGCAGCGACTGCTGCTGCGGCGGGCGTGCCATCTGCGCGTACACCGCTGCCGTCGACAGGCCATAGGGCTCGCCGTCTTCGTTGCTGTAGGCGAACCAGGCGCGCTCGATACCGCACAGGTGCATGGCGGCCAGGCACATCGGGCAGGGGTGGCCGGTGGCGTAGATTTCGCAGCCTTCCAGGCGCGGGCTGCCGAGCACCTGACTGGCCAGGCGGATGGCCTGCAGTTCGGCGTGGGCGGTCGGGTCCTGGGTCAGGTGGATCTGGTTGACCGCCTCGGCGATCACCCGGCCCTGGTGCACCAGCACCGCCGCGAACGGGCGGCCGCCGGCCTGGATGTTAGCCCGGGCCAGCCCCAGCGCTTGCTGCATGAAATGTTCGTTGGCCATGGTCAGGCTCCTGTCAGGTTCAATGGGCATCGTGGGCCAGCAGCAACTCGACGATCCGCTGCTGGCCGCGTTCCCGGGCGTGCTGCAGGGGCGTCACGCCCTGGCGGTCGGCAAGGTTGACGTCGGCACCGGCGTCGATCAGCAGTTGCACGATGGCCTGGTGGCGCGGGCCGCCATCGCTGAGCAGGATGGCTTCGAGCAGCCCGGTCCAGCCCAGCGAGTTCACGTGGTCGGGTGCAACGCCGGCGGCCAGCAGGCGGGCGACCACCTCGACATGGCCGCGCTCGCATGCGGGGATCAGCGCCGTGCCGCCATAGCGGTTGGTGCTCTTGAGGTCCGCGCCATGGGCCAGGGTCATCTCCAGAATCTGCAACTGGCCTTCGGCGCCGGCCAGCAGATACGGGCTGTCGTGCATCCAGTTGCTGGCGTTGACGTCGGCGCCGGCGTCGATCAACCGGCGCGCCGCCGCCACATGCCCGCCGGCGGTGGCCAGCAGCAACGGCGTATTGTTGCGCGAGTCGCGCTGATCGACGTCGGCGCCCTGGGCCAGCAAGGCGCCGACGCGGGTGGGGTTGCCGCTGGCGGCCGCTTCGAGCAAGGTGTCGGCCGCCCCGGCGGCCCCGGCGATGCCGAGGCTGGCGCACAGCCCGGCAACCCCGTACATCCAGTGTCTGAGCAATGACATGGCGCCTCCTTTGGTGCAATGAAGCGGGATTATCCGAGGCTTGGGGTGTAGCATGAAATTAATTGATTTCATGCATACCAGTGGGTAATCGAATGCTTGACCCCGTACTGCTGCGCAGCTTCGTGACCGTGGTGGAAACCGGCAACTTCACCCGCGCCGCCGAGCGCCTGCACCTGACCCAGTCGACCATCAGCCAGCAGATCATCCGGCTGGAGCAGCACCTGGGGGTGCGCCTGCTGGATCGCAGCCAGCGCCAGGTGTGGCCGACCGAAGACGGCGAACGCCTGCTGGGGTATGCCCGGCGCCTGCTGCGCCTGGACGAAGAGGCGCGCCAGGCGTTCAGCCCGGTGCAGGCGCAACGGGCGCTACGCCTGGGGGTGCCGGAAGACCTGGCCGGGGAAGTGCTGACCGAGCCATTGAGCCGGTTCATCGGCGAGCGCCCGCATGTGCGCCTGGAGGTCGAGAGCGGGCTGAGCAGCCCGCTGCTGCGCCTGTACCGTGATGGTGAGCTGGACCTGCTGCTGGTCAAGCAATGGGGTGCGGACCGCGACCGCCATGCCGGCTGGCACGAGCCGTTGTCGTGGGTGTGCAGTGCCGGGCAGACGCAGCTGGCCGACCCGGTGCCGCTGGTGGTGTTTCCGGTGGGGGCGCTGTACCGGCAGGAAATGATCAATGCGCTGGAAGCCCGTGGGCGCAGCTGGCGTATCAGCTATTCGAGCACCAGTCTGGCCAGCCTGGGGGCGGCGGTGAGTGCGGGGTTGGGCGTGAGCCTGATACCGACCCGCAGCGTGTTGCCGACCCATCGGGTGCTGGGTGAGGCGCAGGGGTTTACCCCGGTCCAGGGTCTGGAGCTGGCGTTGTACGGGCGCAAGGGGCTGGATGCCGATGGCCTGGCGCTGCGCGAGCTGCTGCAGGCCCTGTGCGAGCAGCGCGCAGGGTGTCGAGGGGGCCAGCCCCCTACTCCCCCGCCACCCGCGCCCGATAGCTCCCCGGGCTCTCCCCCGTCCATTTCTTGAACGCGCGATGAAACGCGCTGGGCTCCTGGAAGCCGGTCTGCTCGGCAATCTGCGCCACGCTCAGCACACCATCGCGCAAGCATTCGAACGCCAGTGCACGGCGCACCTCGTCCTTGATCTGCTGGTACGAACACCCCTCACGCTCCAATTGCCGGCGAAAACTGCTCGGGCTCAGGCCCTCGGCTGCCGCCATGCCCAGCAAGGTTGGCCACTGGCCGTACTGACGCCCGCGCAGATGCCGGTATACCCGCGCCGCCAATCCGTTCTGGTTGCGGTAGCGCACCACCAGCCACTGCGGCGCACTGCGCAGGAAGGTCTTGAGCGCACCCAGGTCCTGTACCACCGGCAAGCGCAGGTAGTGCGCCGAGAACTCGACCTGGGTGCGGCCACTGCCCAACTGCAGGTTCGGCCCCCACAGCAACGCGTCGTCCTCCAGCACCGCACGCCCGTCGCGCAGTTCGGTACGGTCGATGGCGATGCGCCGCCCCCCCAGCCAGCACAGCAGGCTGACCACCAGCACCAGGAAGGTCTCCTCGGCATATACCCGCGTCTGCGCATCGTCGAAATGCGACTCCAGGCTTATCACCGCACGCTGCCCGCGCACCACCAGGCGCCCGCGCACGTCACGCAGGAACAGGCCGAAGTTGCTCAGGCACTGGCGCAAGGCCTTTTCCAGCGTCGGCTCCTGGATCAGCCCACGACAGATCAGGGCGAAACTGCCCAGCGGCATGCCGTGGCTGTCGAGGTTGAAGAATTCGTCGCCCAGGTCTTCAATGAGCAGCAGCCACAGCCGTGCGAACGCCCTGGCCGGCACCCGTGCATCGGGTGCGTCCACCACTGCCGGGTCGATGCCCGCCTGCACCAGCAACGCACTGGCGCGCGCCGGCTGTTGGCGCAGTGTGTGCAGCATGATGTGCACGAAGTACACCGCGACCGAATCGTTTTCCCGCATGACTGTTTCCGCTATGCAGCGTAAGAATATGGCAAAAAGTGCCAGCCTCGCTGGGCAGTTATGGCATAGGCCCAGGCGTGGCCTTTGCCTAGACTCGAACCCATCCCGAGCGTGGCCCCGGGCGCCATTCTGGCAGAGCCAGGCAGCGCCCCGCCACGCTTTCGCACACTGGAGTCGCGTATGAACACCCCGCAAATCTATGTAGTGAGCGCCGTTCGCTCGGCCATCGGCACCTTCGGCGGCTCGCTCAAGGACCTGCCCCTGGCCGACCTGGCCACCCAGGTGACCCGCGCCGCCATCGAACGCTCCGGCATTGCCCCCGAACAGATCGGCCACATGGTCATGGGCAACGTGATCCCCACCGAGCCGCGTGACGCGTACCTGGGCCGCGTGGCCGCGATGAACGCCGGCGTGCCCAAGGAAACCCCGGCATTCAACGTCAACCGCCTGTGCGGCTCGGGCCTGCAGGCCATCGTCTCGGCCGCGCAGAGCCTGCTGCTGGGCGAGGCCGAGGCGGTGATTGCCGCCGGCGCCGAATCCATGAGCCGCGGCCCGTACCTGCTGCCGCAGGCGCGCTGGGGCGCGCGCATGGGTGACCTGAAGGGTGTCGACTACATGCTGGGCATTCTGCAGGACCCGTTCGAAGGCTTTCACATGGGCATCACCGCCGAGAACGTGGCGGCGAAAAACGGCATCACCCGCCAGATGCAGGACGAGGTGGCCCTGACCAGCCAGCAGCGCGCCGCCCGCGCCATCGCCGAAGGCCGCTTCACCAGCCAGATCGTGCCCATCGAGATCCCGAGCCGCAAAGGTCCGGTACGTTTCGAGGTGGACGAGCATGTGCGTGGCGATGTGAGTGCCGAGCAACTGGCCGGCATGAAGCCTGCCTTCAAGAAGGACGGCACCGTCACCGCCGGCAACGCCAGCGGCCTCAACGACGGCGCCGGCGCCCTGGTGCTGGCCACCGGCGAAATGGTCGAGCGCCTGGGCCTGCGCCCGCTGGCGCGCCTGGTGGCCTATGCACATGCAGGCGTCGAGCCCGAGCTGATGGGCCTGGGCCCGGTGCCGGCCACGCGCAAGGTGCTGGAAAAGGCCGGCCTGAGCGTCGCCGACCTGGACGTGATCGAGTCCAACGAAGCCTTCGCTGCCCAGGCCTGCGCCGTGTCGCGGGAACTGGGCCTGGACCCCGAAAAGGTCAACCCCAACGGCTCGGGCATTTCCCTGGGCCACCCGGTGGGAGCCACCGGGGCCATCATCGCCACCAAGGCGATCCATGAGCTGCAACGTATCCAGGGCCGCTACGCGCTGGCCACCATGTGCATCGGCGGCGGTCAGGGTATCGCCGTCGTGTTCGAACGTGTTTGAGTCGGAGTTAACCGTGAGTATTGAAAACATCGCCGTGATCGGCGCCGGCACCATGGGCAACGGGATTGCCCAGGTGTGTGCAGTGGCCGGCTACCAGGTCACCCTGATCGACGTGTCCGAGGCCGCGCTGGAGCGTGGCCTGGCCACCCTGCGCAAGAACCTGGAGCGCCAGGTCAGCAAGCAGACCCTGCAGGCCGAACAGGCCGAGGCAGCCCTGACGCGCATCGCCACCAGCACCGATTACGCGCAGCTCAAGGGCGCGCAGCTGGTGATCGAGGCAGCCACCGAGAACCTCGCCCTGAAGGTGAAGATTCTGCAGCAGGTGGCCGCCAGCGTGGCCGACGACTGCGTCATCGCCACCAACACCTCGTCGCTGTCGATCACCCAGCTGGGCGCATCGGTGAGCCAGCCCGAACGTTTCATCGGCGTGCACTTCTTCAACCCGGTGCCGATGATGGCGCTGGTCGAGATCATTCGCGGCCTGCAGACCAGCGACGCCACCTACGCCAGCGCCATGGCCCTGACCGAGCGCGTGGGCAAGACCGCCATCAGTGCCGGCAACCGCCCGGGCTTCGTGGTCAACCGCATCCTGGTGCCGATGATCAACGAGGCGATCATGGTGCTGCAGGAAGGCCTGGCCAGCGCCGAGGACATCGACACCGGCATGCGCCTGGGCTGCAACCAGCCCATCGGCCCGCTGGCCCTGGCCGACCTGATCGGCCTGGACACGCTGCTGGCGATCATCGAGTCGTTCCACGACGGCTTCAACGACAGCAAGTACCGCCCCGCTGCCCTGCTCAAGGAAATGGTCGCCGCCGGCTACCTGGGGCGCAAGAGCGGCCGCGGCTTCTTCACCTACTGAGGTACGGGCATGCCGCAGACCTGCGCCGAACGTTGCGCCAACTTTGAAGAACGTCGGGACAAGGCACTCGAACTCTTTGCGGTCAAGGGGTTCGGCCAGGTCAGCATGCGTGAACTGGCCAGCCACCTGGGGCTGACGGCAGGCTCGCTGTATCACCACTTCCCGAGCAAGCAGCACCTGCTGTTCGACCTGATCGAAGAGCTGTTCGAGGAGTTGCTGGCCACCCTGCAGCCCCGTGGACGCGGCAAGCCCGAGGCCACGGCGTTGAGCCGGGTGATAAAGGCACACTGGGCGCTGCATGCCGAGCGCCCGTTGCAGTTTCGCCTGGCCGAACGTGACCTGTGCTGCCTGAGCGAGGAACAACAGGCACGCATCGCCCAGCTGCGCCGTGAATACGAAACCCGCCTGTTGCAGCTGATCGCCCCTCACGCGGCCCTGCCGCCGCCGGCCCGGGAGGCGACCGGCCATGTCATCGCCACGCTGCTCAACAGCCTGCCCGGCTGGTTGCAGGCCTCACCGCTGGGGCAGCCACAACGCCTGGCGCTGATGGAAAACATGCTGCTGGGGGCGATAGAGCGCACCCTGCAGACCGGTGCGCTGGACGCTGCCGCTTGAACTCACGCCAACGTCAGGCCTATTTCAGGAGTTCCTGAATCTGGTCGCGCAGGCTGTCCAGGTCGAACGGCTTGGCCAGGATCGGTGCCTTGAACGCGATCGGGCTGCCCGACTCACGGATCTCCGCCGGGTAGCCACTGATGAAGATCACCTTCAGGTCCGGGCGCAGCTTGACCGCAGGTTCGGCGATCTGTACCCCTGAAATACCGCCCGGCAGGCGGAAGTCGGTCACGATAAGGTCCAGGTGCGGCTTGCTGGCCAGGATCTTGAATGCCTGCTCGCCATCTTCGGCCACCAGCACGTGATAGCCCTCGCCTTGAAGATAGTCCTTCAGGATCATGCGAATGACCGGTTCGTCTTCGACGACCAGTACTACATCTTGCGCATCTTCACTCATGCCAATGCCTTCAACTCGTATTTGATTCATGGGGGATCGCTATACGACCCCGGCCTCACGCAGAGGTTGCCTGCTGCGCGCCACTTTCTTGCGGGCTGCGTACCAGTGGCAGGCGCACGCTGAATGTCGCGCCCTGGCCCTCGGTACTGCTGACCGTGATGCTGCCGCCATGGGCCAGCACGATCTGTTCGGAAATATACAGGCCCAGCCCCAGGCCGGCACTGCTCTGGTTGGAGCATACCCGCTCGAACTGCTGGAAGATGCGCTGCTGGTTCTCGGCACTGATGCCGATGCCATGGTCGCGCACCTGCACGCAGGCCATGCCCTGTTCCTCGAACACGCGCACCTGCACCGGCGACTTGGCGCCATAGCGCAGGGCGTTGGTGAGCAGGTTGGCGATCACCTGCTCGATACGAAACTCGTCCCAGTAGCCGACCAGTTCGGCGCCGGCCTGCAGGCTGATGCTCGAGTCGACCGCAGCCGCCTGGGCGGCGAAGTTCTCGACCAGGCCGCTGACCAGCTGGCACAGGTCGAACGATGCGGGCCGGATCGACAGCTTGCCGGTACGGATGCGCGACACGTCGAGCATGTCTTCGATCAGCCGGATCAGGCTGTTGATCTGGCGCTCGTCACGCTCGACCATGGCGTGCATCTTGTCCAGGGTGAAGGCATCGGCGTTGTTGCGCGCCAGGTGCAGCTTGCGCAGCTGGGTCTCCAGTATCAGACCGTTGAGCGGTGTGCGCACCTCGTGGGAGACGATCGACATGAAGTCGTCGCGCATGCGTACCGCGTGTTCCAGCTCGCTGCGCGTGACCTGCAGCTGCGCCAGCAGCAGCTCCTGCTCCTGGCGGCTGCGCTCCAGGGCCTCCAGCTGCTGGCCGAGGGCCTTGCGCTGGCGGTACAGGTCGATGAACACCGCCACCTTGCTCTTCACCGCCTGGGTGTCCAGCGGCTTGTGCAGGAAGTCCACCGCGCCGCTCTCGTAGCCCTTGAAGGCGTAGTTCATCTCGCGCGCCGCAGCGCTCACGAACACGATGGGAATGTTCTTGGTCTTTTCCGTACCGCGCATCATCTCGGCCAGTTCGAAACCGTTCATTCCGGGCATCTGGACGTCGAGGATGGCCAGCGCGAACTCGTGCTCGAGCAACAGCGACAACGCATGGTCGGCCGATTGCGCCTGGTACACGTTGCGGTCCGGCCCCTTGATCAGCGCCTCGAGCGCCAGCAGGTTTTCCGGCAGGTCGTCGACGATCAGCAGGTTTGCTTGGATATGGCTTAGCATGCACGTGGTTCCAGCTTGGCGAGCAATTGCCCGATGCCATTCAATGGGAGTATGTGGTCGGGCCGGTGCAGCGCCAGCGCCGCCTCGGGCATGACCGCGACTTGCGCCTCATGCGGGTCCTGAATCAGGGTAGTACCGCCGTGCTCCTTGATGCGCGCCAGCCCGCGCGCACCGTCTTCGTTGGCGCCGGTCAGCAACACGCCGACCAGGCCGTCGCCATAGGCATCGGCGGCCGACTCGAAGAGGATGTCGATCGAGGGCCGGGAAAAGTGCACGCGGTCCTCCTGGCTCAGGGACAGGCTGCGGTCACGCTCCACCGACAGGTGATAGCCGGGGCCGGCCACGTAGATCATCCCCGGCACCACGCTTTCCTTGTCGCGGGCCTCCTGCACGGGGCGCTGCAAGCGGCGGCTGAAGACTTCGGCCAGCTGGCTGTGGCGGTCGTCGGGCAGGTGCAGCACGCACAGCAGCGCAATGGCGTAGTCGGCGGGCAAGGCGGCAAACACCGTGAGCAGCGCCGACACGCCCCCGGCTGAAGCCCCCACCACGATCGCATCGGTGCCTTTCATGACTTTCGGTAGATCCGTTCTGGCTTGACCAGCGCGTCGAAGCGGTTGGCGTAAGCGGAAAAATCCAGGGTTTCCTTGCTGCCCAGCACCAGAAAGCCACGGTGGCACAGCGAGTCGTGAAACAGGCCGAAGGCCCGGTCCTGCAGGGTCTTGTTGAAGTAGATGAGCACGTTGCGGCACGAGATCAGCTGGGTTTCGGAGAACACGCTGTCGGTGGCCAGGCTGTGGTCGGCGAAGGTCACGTTTTCGCGCAGGCTGCTGTCGATGATCGCGTTGCCATAGGCGGCAGTGTAGTAGTCGCTGAAGGCCCGGCGCCCGCCGGCCTTCTGGTAGTTCTCGGTGTACTCGCGCATGTTCTGCATCGAGTAGATGCCCTGCTTGGCCTTTTCCAGCGAGCTGGGGTTGATGTCGGTGGCGTAGATGATGGTGCGTTCGAGCAACCCTTCTTCGCGCAGCAGGATGGCCATGGAGTAGACCTCCTCGCCCGTGCTGCAGCCGGCAATCCAGATCTTGATCGAGGGCCAGGTCTTGAGGTGCGGCACCACCTCCTCGCGCAGCGCGAGGAAGTGACCGGGGTCGCGAAACATCTCGCTCACCGGGATGGTGAGGTACTGCAGCAACTGCATGAACACACTCGGGTCGTGCAGCACCCGTTCCTGCAGGGCCGACACCGTGGCACATTCGAACTGGCGCACGGCATGCAGCACCCGGCGCTTGATCGAAGCGCCGGAATAGTCGCGAAAGTCGTAGCTGTACTTGAGGTAGATCGCCTCGATCAGCAGCCGGATTTCAATGTCGGTGTTACGTTCGATACTCAAATTCGCTCCAGTTGCGGCAGCCATACCCGAATCAGGGAGAACAGCCGGTCCAGCTCTATCGGCTTGGCCAGGTAGTCGTTGGCGCCGGCCTGCAGGCAGCGCTCCTGGTCATCCTTCATGGCCTTGGCGGTGACGGCGATGATCGGCAGCTTGCGCCAGCGCGGGTCCTTGCGAATGCGCCGGGTGGCTTCGTAGCCGTCCATCTCCGGCATCATCACGTCCATCAGCACCAGGTCGATATCGCTGACCTGCTCGAGTTTTTCGATGGCCTCGCGGCCATTGCGACCGATCTCCACGATCGCGCCCTTGTGCTCCAGCGCACTGGTGAGGGCGAAGATGTTGCGCACGTCGTCGTCCACCAGCAGGATCTTGCGCCCCTCGAACACCTTGTCGCGGCTGCGCGCGGTCTTGAGCATGCGCTGACGTTCATGGGACAGCGTGGACTCGACTTTGTGCAGAAACAGCGTGACTTCATCCAGCAACCGCTCGGGTGAGCGCGCGCCCTTGATGATGATCGAGCGCGAGTACTTGAGCAGGTCGGCCTCTTCGTCGCGGGTCAGGTTGCGCCCGGTGTAGACGATCACCGGCGGGAACGAGCGGATATCGTCGGCGGTCATGCGCTTGAGCAGCTCGTTGCCGAGCATGTCGGGCAGCTTGAGGTCGATGATCATGCAGTCGTAGATGTTCTCGCGCAGCAGCTCCAGGGCTTCCTGAGCCATGCCCACCGCGGTGATCTTGATGTCTTCGTCGCCGATCAGGCGGGCGATGCTTTCGCGCTGCAGGTCATCGTCTTCCACCAGCAGGATGTGCTTGAGCTTCTGGGTCAGCTTGGCTTCCAGGCGGCCGAACACGGCCTTGAGCTCCTCGCGGCTGGTGGGCTTGACCGCATAGCCGATCGCGCCCATGTGCATGGCCGCCTCGACACGGTCCTCGACCGAGATGATGTGTACCGGTATGTGCCGGGTGGACGCCTGCTCCTTGAGCCGCTGCAGCACGGTTAGGCCGGAATGGTCGGGCAGGCGCATGTCCAGCAGGATGGCGTCGGGGATGTAGCTGGCCGCCAGTTCGAAGCCTTCGTCGGCGGCCTGGGCCACCAGGCAGCTGTAGCCCAGCTCGTGGGCCAGGTCGAAGAGGATGCGGGCAAAGTTGGGCTCGTCCTCGATCACCAGGATGCAGCGGTTGCTGAACGGTGCCAGGTGACGGTCGTCGGCGAAGCTGGCCGCCGGCCGCGGGGCTTCGGCGGCCGGCAGCACGACGGGGGCCGCCACGGGCAACGGCGCGGCGGCGCGGGCCACCAGTGCCAGCGGCTGCGCCTCGACGCTCGGCTCGTACGACTCGGGCAGTATCAGGCTGAACACGCTGCCCTGGCCCAGTTGGCTTTCGACACGGATCTGGCCGCCCAGCAACTGCGCCAGGTCACGGGAAATCGACAGCCCCAGGCCCGTGCCTCCGTAGCGCCGGTTGGTGGTGCCGTCGGCCTGGTGGAAGGCTTCGAAGATGCTCTGCTGCTGGTTGTCGGCAATGCCGATGCCACTGTCGCGCACCGAGAACACGATGCCGGTGCCGGCCTGGTAGCCGATGGTCAGCGCCACCTGGCCGCGCTCGGTGAACTTCAGCGCGTTGGACAGCAGGTTCTTGAGGATCTGCTCCAGGCGCTGGCGATCGGTGAACAGGGTGGCCGGCACCTGCGGCTCTACGGTGACGCTGAAGGCCAGCTGCTTCTGCTGCGCCAGCGGCTCGAACAGGCTGCGCAGGCCTTCGGCCATGCGGCTGATGTGGGTGGTTTCGGCGCGTACATCGAGCTTGCCGGCCTCGACCTTGGCGATGTCGAGAATGTCGTTGATCAGGTTGAGCAGGTCGTTGCCGGCCGAATAGATCGACTCGGCGAACTTGACCTGCTCCGCGCTGAGGTTGTCCTGCGGGTTCTCGGCCAGCAGCTTGGCCAGGATCAGCGAGCTGTTGAGCGGGGTGCGCAGCTCGTGGGACATGTTGGCGAGGAATTCGGACTTGTACTTGCTCGAGCGCTGCAGTTCCTCTGCACGCTCCTGCAACTCGACCTGCACCCGGTTCAGCTCGCCGTTCTTGCGGTCCAGCGCATCGCGCTGCTCGGCCAGCGCGTCGGTACGCTCGGCCAGTTGCTCGTTGGTCTGCTCCAGCTCGGCCTGCTGCGTCTCCAGATGGGCCTGGGACTCCTTGAGCACCCGGGACTGTTCCTCGAGCTCTTCGTTGGCGGTCTTGAGCTCTTCCTGCTGCACCTGCAGCTCTTCGTTGAGCTGCTGGGTTTCGGCCAGCACTTCCTGCAGGCGCTGGCGATAGCGCGCACTCTCGATGGAGGTGCCCAGGTTGTCGGCCAACCGCTCGAGAAACTCGATGTCGCGGTCCTCCACTGCACGCAGAAAGCCCAGCTCGACCACACCATTGACCTGGCCGTCGTTGATCGCCGGAATCACCAGCACGTTGCGCGGGCACCCCTCGCCCAGCCCGGAGCTGACCTTGAAGTAGTCCTGCGGCACCTCGTCCAGGCGCATCAGGCGACGTTGCGCCACGGCCTGGGCAAGGATGCCCTCCTGGGCGCCGACGACCTGCTCCTGCCCCTGCTGCTCGCGGGAGAAGCCGTAGCTGGCCACGCGGCGCAGGCTGCCATGCTCGTCACGCACGTACACGGCCGCCACCACGCTGCCCAGGTAATGGGCGAAGAACTGCAGGATGTTGTTGCCCAGCATCGGCAGGGTCAGTTGCCCCAGCACCTGCTCGGCCAGACGCGATTGCCCGGCGCGCTGCCAGGCCTGCTGTTCGAGGCGCTCGGCAGCGCGCTGCTGGGCCTCCAGGTTGGCCGCGTAGTTGCTGGACAGGTTGAGCAGGTCGCGGCGGCCGATGTAGGCCAGCAATGCGCTGAGCAGCACCACGAAGGCCAGATAAAGGGAAATGGACCACTTCGTGGTGTTGCTGACCTGATCGTTGCGGGCAAGACGCAACTGTTGCTCCATCGCGACGAAATCGTCGAACTCCTTGCGGATCTCGTCGGTCAGGCGCTTGCCCTGACCGAGCTTGATGGGCGTGCGGTAGTCGTCATTGGCGCGGCGCAGGGCGATCATGTCCTTGCCGAAGTTGTTCCAGGCGGCCTGCAGGGCTTGCAGGCGGCTCAGGCGGTCGACCTGCTGCGGGTTGTCGGCCACCAGTTCCTTGAGCGTCTCGAGTTCGGCCTGTATGCGTGGCTTGGCCACTTCATAGGGGTCGAGGAACTGCTCGTCGCCGGTGAGCAGGAACCCGCGCATGCCGGTTTCCATGTCGATGGACAGCTTGACCGCCTCGTTGGCGTTGTTGATCACCCGGTCGGTGTGGGCGACCCACTGGATGACCGACAGCAGGTAGGCAATCACGGCGACGAAAACCACCGCACTGATCAGACCGACCCCCAGGGGCAGGCCGATGTTGCGGCTCAGCAGCTTGCGAAAGCTCTGCTGATCGGTCGAGGCTGGTTGACTCATTGGAAAGGCCCGAGCAAGTAGACGAACGAAAGAGTGTGACGGATTTTCGAGCAATTGTTCCAGTTTTCCGCCAGTTCAATGCCCGCAGCGTGGCGCCGTGCCCGTGTTGGCCGGGCATCGAGCCCGTATTTGAGCCAGTGCTGCGCCAAACGTTCCCTGTTTGGCCAGAGCCCGCTATGCTCACTGGCTGGTACGTTTGACGATCCAGGGAACTAAGCACCGCGTGCTGTTTACAGATAGTGTGTCACCCATTTTCACAGGATCCTGCCATGCCCGATAATCACCCTCTTCTGGTCGTCGAAGACGACACCATCGTGCGCATGCTGATGGTGGATGTGCTCGATGAACTGGGTTACCAGGTGGTGGAGGCCAAAGATGCCGAACAAGCGCTGCAAGTGCTGTGCGACCCGGACAAACCCCTTGCCCTGATGATGACCGATGTCGGCTTGCCTGACATGGACGGCAAGCAACTGGCGGGCAAGGCCCGCGAACTGCGGCCGCTGTTGCCCATCCTGTTCGCCAGTGGCTATGCCGACAGCTTCGATGTGCCCGAGGGCATGCACATGATCGGCAAGCCGTTCAGCATCGACCAGCTGCGCGACAAGGTGACCTCGATTCTGGCCCTCTAGGCGCGCCAGCTCCCGCACCGCTGTACCTGCGGGAGCCGGCCTGCCGCCGAAGAGGCCGAAACGGGTGGCCTGGATTCTGGTTTAATACGCCTTTTTTGCCCAAAGGCCCGCCCTCCCCATGCACCCAACCGCCCTCCACGTACTGGTCATCGGCTATGTCTGGCCCGAACCCCGCTCTTCGGCCGCCGGCGGGCACATGATGCAGCTGCTGGAGTGTTTTCTGGAGCGCGGCTGGCACATCACCTTCAGCAGCCCCGCAGCCATCGGCGAACACAAGGCCGACCTCGCGAGCCTGGGCATCGCCGAGCAGGCCATCGAGCTGAACAACGCCAGTTTCGACCGTTTCATCGCCGACCTTGCCCCCGACGTGGTGCTGTTCGATCGCTTCATGATGGAGGAGCAGTTCGGCTGGCGCGTCGAGAAGCATTGCCCGGCGGCCCTGCGCGTGCTCGAGACCTCCGACCTGCAGAGCCTGCGCGATGCCCGTCATCAGTTGCTGCGCCGGCGCCTGGCCGAGGGCCTGGACAGCAACGACTTTCGCGCGCTGTTCAACACCTCGGGCCCCGACCTGTATCGCCAGATGGCCGGTGCCGACCTGGCCCAGCGCGAACTGGCGGCGATCTACCGCAGCGACCTGAGCCTGATGATCTCGGATGTCGAGATAGACCTGCTGGTCAATGGCTTCGGCGTGCCCGAGGCGTTGCTGCACTGGTGCCCGCTGATGCTGGCGCCGCCCACCGAAGCCTTCAGGCCGTTCGCGGAACGCGAGCACTTTCTCAGCATCGGCAACTTCCGCCACGCGCCGAACTGGGATGCGGTGCTGTGGATGAAGCACAGCCTGTGGCCGATGGTCCGCCGTCGCCTGCCCAAGGCGCAGTTGCACATCTATGGTGCCTACACGCCGCCCAAGGCCACCGCGCTGCACAATGCTGCCGAAGGGTTTCACGTGATGAACTGGGCTGAGGACGCCCTGCAGGTGATGAGCGGCGCACGGGTGTGCCTGGCCCCGCTGCGCTTTGGCGCCGGCATCAAGGGCAAACTGACCGATGCGATGCTGTGCGGCACGCCCAGCGTGACCACCCCGATTGGCGCCGAGGCCATGCACGGCGACCTGCCCTGGCCAGGACTGGTGGCCGACACCGCCGAAGGGTTGGCCGATGCCGCGGCGCGGCTCTACAGCGAGCAACCGCGCTGGGAGCAGGCCCAGCGCGACGGGCGCCAGCTGCTGAGCGCCCGCTACGACAGGCGCTGGCACGGCCAGGCCCTGGTGCAGCGCATCGAACACACGCTGGCGCACCTGGATGAACAGCGCCTGTACAACTTCACCGGGGCCATGCTGCGCCACCATCACCACAAGAGCACCCAGTACATGGCCCAGTGGATCGAGGCCAAGAACCGGCCTAGCGGCGGCGCAGCAGATACGTGTCCATGATCCAGCCCTTGCGCGCGCGGGCCTGCTCGCGCTGCGCCAGGATCTGCGCCTTGACCTGCATCAGCGGCCCCTCGATCAGCAGCTCGTCGGCAGTGCCCAGGTAGGCGCCCCAATAGATGTGCAGGTGCGGATCGTCCAGTTCGGCAAAGGCGCATTGCCCGTCCAGCATCACCACCACGTTGTCGATGCCTGACTCATCAGCCAGGCGTCGGCCCGGCAGGATATGCAGCGGCTCGCCGATACGGTTCAGTGCAATGCGGTGAGCGGCCGCCAGGGCCTGGACGCTGCTGATGCCGGGGATGACTTCAAGGCTGAACGCCGGCTGCGCCACCCGCTCCAGAATGCGCAGGGTGCTGTCGTAAAGCGTCGGCTCGCCCCACAGCAGGAACGCGCCGCATTGCCCCTCGGCAAGCTCGTCGTGCAGCAGGCGCCCATACAGCGCAGCGCGCTGGCGGTGCCAGTCCTCCACGGCACCGACGTAGTCTGCAGCCGCCGCGTCGCGTTGCGGGTCTTCGACCTGCACCAGGCGATAGGGCCGGGTGACGTGGCGCTCCAGCAGCTCCTTGCGCAGGCGCAGCAGGTCGTCCTTGGCCGCGCCCTTGTCCAGCACGAAGAACACGTCGGCGCGGTTCAGGCTGTCGATGGCTTCGAGGGTGATCTGCCGGGGGTTGCCCGGGCCTATTCCAATCAGCAGCAGGTGTTTCATCGCAAGCTCTCCCTGGGGCGCGCGGCCATTGTCGGCCGGCCCGCGCCACTTGGCAAAGCCTGCGCCTACAGTACCGAGAAGTTGTAGCTGACGATCACCCGGGTCTCATCCATGTCGCGGGCGAATTTCTCGTAGTTGCTGCGGTAGGTGGAGTTGCGCAGGCGCACGCTGACGTCCTTGAAGGTGCCGCTCTGCACCTGGTACTTGAGTTCGCTGTCGCGCTCCCATTCCTTGCCCTGTGCCGGGCTGCCCGGCACCTTGACGTGATCGCCGCTGATGTAGCGGGTCAGGAAGCTCAGGCCTTCGAGCCCTACTGCCTTGAAGTCGTAGTCGTAGCGCACCTGCCAGGACCGCTCCTGGGCCGCAGCGAAGTCGTTGACCTGGGCGTAGTTGACCAGGTAGGGGTTGCTGCCATCGAGGTACGGCATGGCGTTCTCGCCGTACATGCGCTGCCAGCCGGCGCTGAGCTTGTGCCCGCCCAGGCTGTAGCCAAGCATGGCGCTGAATGCACGGTGGTCGATGTCGCCGGCACGGGCACGACCGATGTCGTCGCTCTTGATCAGGCGCAGGTCGGCCGAGAGGCGGCCCACGCTCAAGGGCTGGCTGGCCACCAGCCCGAGGAAATGCTGGCGATAGATGTTTTCGAGCTTGGCCACCTGGTACTGCGCGCTCAGGCGCTCGTTGAAGCGGTACTCCAGCCCGGCCGTGTCGAAGTGGTCGGCGCGGGTGTCGCAGGCATAGCGCTTGTTCTTGCAGTGCACGCGGATATCTTGCTGGTCGGTCGAATCGCGGGCGGTGTACTTGTCGAGCCGCGCGGCGCTGAAGGTGAGGTTGTCGACCTCTCTGGACGTCAGCATCGCGCCATGGAACATGGTGGGCAACAGGCGCCCGTCGTTGTACTTGAGCAGCGGCATGTCCGGCAGCATGGCACCGTATTTCAATACGGTCTGCGAGTAACGCACCTTGCCGGCCACACCCAGTTTTGCGTACTGATCGGCCGAATGGCGCGGGTTGTGGCCGCTGGAAGGCAGCAGCCCGCTGTTGCTGTCGGCCGGGCTGGAATCGAGTTTGAAACCCAGCATGCCCAGCGCATCGATACCAAAGCCCACGGTGCCCTGGGTATACCCGGACTGCGCGTTGAGTATGAAACCCTGCGCCCACTCTTCACGTTTCGACGCGCCCTGGGAGGAGGCGGTGTGACCGTCACGAAAGTCGCGATTGAAATACACATTGCGCGCCTCGATGTTGACACTGCTGTCTTGCAGGAAACCACTGGCCTGGGCCGAAACAGTAACGAGAGACAACAACGCGCCGACCACCGGGCGTTGGGCAATGAAGGGAGTTGGGGCACGCATGAAAAGCAGTATCCAGAACGAAGGGCAAGGTATCCATCAGCCCCGACGGGGCTGGGCAAGGGCCGCTGCACACAACTAGGCAGCGACCGCTTATTGTCTCCAAAGCGCTCTGGCACGGGCCATTGGACCATGGTCTAGAACAGATGCCGATGCGGTAATTAATTCTTTAGTGTGGCGAGCACTGTGCAATAAGAAAGTTCCGTAGTGTGTTGTCGTAAAAGTTTGATGTTTATCGCAGGGCGATTGACTACACTCTTTTTACTGTGTTGTTTGTTTTCTACCCGGTGACGCGGCATCAATAGCGGCCTCAAGCGGTTGCGCCGCGCACGGCCCTTACCGACCAACAGGAGAGATGACAGTGTCCAGACTTGCAGAGTTTCGTGCTGCCGAAAAAGCCCTTCAGGAACAGCTTGCTCAACTGGAGGCACTGAAAAAAGACGCCGGCCTCAAACGGGAAATCGAATTCGAGCAGAAACTTGTCAGCCTGATGAAAACCTATGACAAGGGCTTGCGCGACATCATCAATATTCTCGACCCGGCGGCCACTACGCGCCGGCCTGCCAGCGCGCCGAAACAACGCCGTGCGCGCGTGGTGAAAGTCTATGAAAACCCGCATACCGGCGAGCTGATCGAAACCAAGGGCGGCAATCATCACGGCCTCAAGGCATGGAAGCAGGAGTACGGCGCACAGACAGTCGACAGCTGGTTGCGCAAGTGAAACAGTACTTCACACTTTTTTCACATGTACTGGCTCAGGATGAAGACTGCTAAAGGATTAGCGCCCCATACGCCCGCTTCGGCGGGCTTCTAATTCTTGCGCCCCGTCAGGCCTTGCCGACGGGGCGCAAACCGTTTGCGCAATCGCTTCAGTTCCGTATCATTGCTCCCTGACTGTTTTGCTGGCGCGCCAAGCGCCGGCCCTATCTGCGGAGTGCCCATGAGCCTGCAAAACCTCGACACCCTCCCCGGCGTCACCGCGCAACCGGATGCCGCGACCCACAACTTCGTGTTCAACCACACCATGCTGCGGGTCAAGGACGTCGCCAAGTCCCTGGACTTCTACACCCGCGTTCTGGGCTTCAGCCTCGTGGAAAAACGCGACTTCCCGGAAGCCGAATTCAGCCTGTACTTCCTGGCGCTGGTGGACAAGGCGCAGATTCCGGCCGACCCGGCCAAGCGTACCGAGTGGATGAAGTCGATCCCGGGCATCCTCGAACTGACCCACAACCACGGCACCGAAAACGATCCCGCGTTCGCCTACCACAACGGCAACACCGACCCGCGCGGTTTCGGCCATATCTGCATTGCCGTACCGGACATCCGCGCGGCCTGCGAGCGCTTCGAACAGCTGGGCGTGAACTTCCAGAAGCGCCTGAGCGACGGGCGCATGAAGCACCTGGCCTTCATCAAGGACCCGGACGATTACTGGGTAGAGATCATCCAGCCGACCGAGTTCTGACAGCGGCCCCGGGGGCGCGCTCGTCGGCGCGCCGCCCCCGCGCACCTGGCTGTGGTATACCGGAGCTGATACCGGTTGAAGCCACCACAGCGAGGTAGCGCTCATGCACACCCTTGAATGTGTCCACCGCAACTACACGGTCACGGCAAACGTGGTCCCGCATGCCGGCATTCCCCTGCCGTTCGAAGTCGGATGCCGCATCACCTCCCCAGACAAGCACAGCACCCGGCGATTGTGTGCCCACGCGCCGCTGTTTCTGGCCGACCTGGAAAACGCCCAGCGCGCGTCGATTGCACTGGGCAAGTCGCTGGTCGACCAGCAACTGGACAAGGGCCGGTCGCTGTTCGAATAGGCCACGCAAAAGCCCTGACAGGCTGACCTGTCAGGGCTTTTGCGTTGTTGCACCGTCACAGGCCGGCAAGGCCGGCGATGCGCCTCAGGCCGGAGCGCTGGTACGGATCAGGTGGTCGAACGCTGCCAGCGACGCCTTGGCCCCCTCACCCACCGCGATCACGATCTGTTTGTAGGGCACCGTGGTCACGTCACCGGCGGCAAACACGCCCGGCACGCTGGTCTGGCCCCGCGCATCGACAATGATCTCGCCACGGGGCGACAGCTCGAGGGTGCCCTTGAGCCAATCGGTGTTGGGCAGCAGGCCGATCTGGACGAAGATCCCTTCCAGCGCGATGTCATGCTGCACGTCGCTGTTGCGGTCCTTGTAGCGCAGCCCGTTGACCTTCTGGCCGTCGCCCAGCACTTCGGTGGTCAAGGCGCTGGTGATCACGGTCACGTTGGCCAGGCTGTGCAGCTTGCGCTGCAGCACCGCGTCGGCACGCAACTGGCTGTCGAACTCGATCAGCGTGACATGGGCGACGATGCCGGCCAGGTCGATGGCCGCCTCCACACCGGAGTTGCCACCACCGATCACCGCCACACGCTTGCCCTTGAACAGCGGGCCGTCGCAGTGCGGGCAGTAGGCCACGCCACGGCTGCGGTACTCCTTTTCGCCCGGCACGTTCATCTCGCGCCAGCGTGCGCCGGTGGCCAGGATCACGGTCTTGGCCTTGAGCGTGGCACCGTTGGCCATGCGCACCTGGTGCAGCGCGCCGTCCTGGCCCGGCACCAGCGCATCGGCGCGCTGCAGGTTCATGATGTCGACGTCGTACTGCTTGACATGCTCTTCCAGCGCCGTGGCCAGCTTCGGCCCTTCGGTCTCCTGCACGGAGATGAAGTTCTCGATGGCCATGGTGTCCAGCACCTGCCCGCCGAAGCGCTCGGCAGCCACGCCGGTGCGAATGCCTTTGCGGGCCGCGTAGATCGCTGCTGCCGCGCCTGCCGGCCCACCACCGACCACCAGCACGTCGAAGGCGTCCTTGGCATTGAGTTTCTCGGCCTGGCGCTCGCTGGTGCCGGTGTCGAGCTTGGCGACGATCTCCTCCAGGCCCATGCGGCCCTGGCCGAACACCTCGCCATTGAGGTAGACGCTGGGCACTGCCATCACCTGGCGTGCCTCGACTTCGGCCTGGAACAGCGCGCCGTCGATGGCCACATGGCGCACGTTGGGGTTGAGTACCGCCATCAGGTTCAGCGCCTGCACCACGTCCGGGCAGTTCTGGCACGACAGCGAGAAGTAGGTTTCGAAGTTGAACTCACCCTTGAGCCCGGCGACCTGTTCGATCAGCTCGGCGCTCGCCTTGGAGGGGTGGCCACCGACTTGCAGCAGCGCCAGCACCAGCGAGGTGAATTCGTGGCCCATGGGGATGCCGGCAAAGCGCAGGCTGATATCGCCCCCCGGGCGATTGAGCGAGAACGACGGGCGACGGGCGTCGGCACCGTCCTCGCGCAAGGTAATCAGATCCGACAGGCTGGCGATTTCCCGCAGCAGGTCGTGCATTTCACGGGACTTCGCGCCGTCGTCGAGGGAGGCAACGATCTCGATCGGCTGGGTGACCCGCTCCAGGTAGGCTTTCAACTGAGTTTTAAGCGTGGCGTCCAACATACGGGCGATTCCTTTTCAAACGGTAGAAAAAACAACGCCCGGGCAGAGTCGCCCGGGCGTTTTGCGGGGCGGGACAGACTTCAGGTGCGGTGGCCCGCCCTCGGCTGGTTCACGGTCTTAGATCTTGCCGACCAGGTCCAGCGATGGCGCCAGGGTAGCTTCGCCTTCTTTCCACTTGGCCGGGCAGACTTCGCCTGGGTGGGCAGCGACGTACTGGGCAGCCTTGACCTTGCGCAGCAGCTCGCTGGCATCACGGCCTACACCGCCGTCGTTGAGTTCGACGATCTTGATCTGGCCTTCAGGGTTGATCACGAAGGTACCGCGGTCGGCCAGGCCGGCTTCTTCGATCAGCACGTCGAAGTTGCGCGAGATGACGTGGGTCGGGTCACCGATCAGCGGGTACTGGATCTTGCCGATGGTTTCCGAGGTGTCGTGCCAGGCTTTGTGGGTGAAGTGGGTGTCGGTCGACACACCGTAGATTTCCACGCCCAGCTTCTTGAATTCAGCGTAGTTGTCGGCCAGGTCGCCCAGTTCGGTCGGGCAGACGAAGGTGAAGTCGGCCGGGTAGAAGAACACCACGGACCACTTGCCCTTCAGGTCGGCTTCGGAAACAGGGACGAATTCGCCGTTGTGGTAGGCAGTAGCGTTGAACGGTTTGACCTGGCTGTTGATGATAGGCATCGGTGACTCTCCTCAGGGTTGAAAAACTTGATGGGAGAATCCTAACCATTCATCGCCGATAGCGCTCATTGGCAAAGCTGATGCTGGTGATTGGTTTTGGCTATAAAGCTCAGTTCAGATAGACGATTTATGTTGATGCGATCGCGGGCCAAGCCCGCTCCCACAAAGACCGTTGCAATCGCTGTGGGAGGGGGCTGGACCCGCGCTGGAGGCACCGCTTAGCGCGTAGGCGTACGCAGCGTCACGAACTCCTCCGCGGCTGTCGGGTGCACACCGATGGTTTCGTCGAACTGTTGCTTGGTCGCCCCGGCCTTGAGCGCGATGCCCAGGCCCTGGATGATCTCGCCGGCATCCGGCCCGACCATGTGACAGCCCAGCACGCGGTCGGTGTCGGCATCGACCACCAGTTTCATCAGGGTCTTCTCCTGCACGTCGGTGAGGGTCAGTTTCATTGGCCGGAAGCGGCTTTCGAAGATCTGCACCTTGTGCCCCGCCTCCAGCGCCTGCTCCTCGGTCAGGCCCACGGTGCCGATCGGCGGCTGACTGAACACCGCCGTCGGGATGTTCTGGTAATCCACCGGGCGATACTGCTCCGGCTTGAACAGGCGCCGCGCCACGGCCATGCCTTCGGCCAGGGCCACCGGAGTGAGCTGCACGCGGCCGATCACATCGCCAATGGCCAGGATCGACGGCTCGTCGGTCTGGTACTGGTCATCGACCTGCACGTAGCCGCGCTTGTCCAGTTGCACTTCGGTGTTCTCAAGCCCCAGGTTATCGAGCATGGGGCGCCGGCCGGTGGCGTAGAACACGCAGTCGGCAATCAGCTCGCGACCATCCTTGAGGGTCGCCTTGAGGCTGCCATCGGGCTGCTGGTCGATACGCTGGATGTCGCTGTTGAACTGCAGGTCGAGACCGCGTTTTTCCAGCTCTTCCTTCAGGTGCGTGCGCACTGCGCCATCGAAGCCGCGCAGGAACAGGTCGCCCCGGTAGAGCAAGCTGGTCTTGGCGCCCAGCCCCTGGAAGATTCCGGCGAACTCCACCGCGATGTAACCACCCCCCACCACCAGCACACGCTTGGGCAAGGTCTTGAGGTAGAACGCCTCGTTGGAACTGATGGCCAGCTCGCGCCCGGGGATGTCCGGAATCTGTGGCCAGCCGCCGGTGGCGATCAGGATGTTCTTCGCGCTGTAGCGCGTGCCATCCACCTCGACCTCATGGGGCCCGGTGAGGCGGCCATGGCCTTCGAGCAGGGTCACGCCACTGTTGACCAGCAGGTTGCGGTAGATGCCGTTGAGCCGCTCGATTTCACGGTTCTTGTTGGCGATCAGCTGTGCCCAGTCGAACTGTGCATCTTCCAGCGACCAGCCGTAGCCTGCCGCCTGCTCGAAGTCATCGGCAAAGTGCGCGCCGTACACCAGCAGTTTTTTCGGCACGCAGCCGACGTTGACACACGTGCCGCCCAGGTAGCGGCTTTCGACCACCGCCACTTTTGCGCCGAAACCGGCAGCAAAACGTGCTGCACGCACACCGCCGGAACCGGCGCCAATCACGAACAGATCAAAATCGTAGGCCATATCAGTCTCCTTGGCAGGCCGCCAGCATACCGCCAGCCAGGCCCATAAACAAAAAAGCCACCCGAAGGTGGCTTTGTGACGCAACCGACCGAGTGAACTCAGTAGGCCTTGCCGGTCTTGTAGAAATTTTCGAAGCAGAAGTTGGTCGCGTCGATGTAACCCTCGGCGCCACCGCAGTCGAAACGCTTGCCCTTGAACTTGTAGGCAATCACGCAGCCGTCCTGGGCCTGCTTCATCAGGGCGTCGGTGATCTGGATTTCACCGCCCTTGCCCGGCTCGGTCTCTTCGATCAGCTTGAAGATGTCCGGGGTCATGATGTAGCGGCCGATGATCGCCAGGTTCGACGGGGCGTCTTCCGGCTTTGGCTTCTCGACCATGTTGCGTACACGGTACAGGTCGTCGCCGATCAGGTCGCCGGCGATCACACCGTACTTGCTGGTTTCCTGCGGGTCGACTTCCATGATCGCAACGATGGTGCAGCGGTACTGCTTGTACAGCTTGACCATCTGCTTGAGCACGCCGTCACCGTCGAGGTTGACGCACAGGTCGTCGGCCAGCACCACGGCAAACGGCTCGTCACCGATCAGCGGGCGACCGGTCAGGATAGCGTGGCCCAGGCCTTTCATTTCGGTCTGGCGGGTGTAGGAGAACGAGCACTCGTCGAGCAGGCGACGAATACCGACCAGGTACTTTTCCTTGTCGGTGCCCTTGATCTGGTTTTCCAGCTCGTAGCTGATGTCGAAATGGTCTTCCAGAGCGCGCTTGCCGCGGCCGGTGACAATGGAGATTTCGTTCAACCCAGCGTCCAGCGCTTCTTCAACGCCGTACTGGATCAGTGGCTTGTTCACCACTGGCAGCATTTCCTTTGGCATGGCTTTGGTTGCTGGCAGGAAGCGGGTGCCGTAACCGGCTGCCGGGAACAAGCATTTCTTGATCATAAACGTCCTTAACAAGGGGCTGTGCGGTACGAAATTCGGCGCAGTCTAATCAGGCGGCGATGCGCTTACAATGCCCCCGTGGCCCGGCCGAATGAATGATAGAGAAAAACTCAGTGTAGATAGTTCCCGCAGGTTGCAAATAATCCGCGTATCCAGGCCCGCAGGCAGGCCTGTATACGCGGATGGGCGAGCGTTCTAGCCGCCTGTGCCCTGCCCGATCAGCACCCCGTCGACCTTCTGGCCATAGAGGTTGACGCCGTCATTGGCGTGGAACTTGAGCCGGGTTTTTTCCACCGAGCCTTCGACCAGGCGCGGGTCCTGAGGGCGCTCATGCGCGTTGATGAAGGCCGCCACGTCCCAGGCCTGCTGGTCGGTCAGCGTGCCTGGCTTGCCCAGCGGCATGTTGTGCTTGATGAACGAGGCCGCCGTGTTGATGCGGTGCATGCCGGCACCCCAGTTGTAGGAGTCCTTGCCCCACAGCGGTGGCATCACGTAGTCCTTGGCCACCTTCTGGCCCTGGCCGCTGTCGCCGTGGCAGATGGCGCACTGCTGCTGATACACCTGGGCACCGCGCTTGATGTCATAGCCCTGCGCAGGCTTGTCGACCTCCGGGTAGCCACGCCCCGGTGTCTCGACGCCGATCGGTGCCTTGCTCGCCAGCCAGTAGGCATACACCGACAACGCCGTCATCTCGGGGCTGTCGGCCGCCGGCGGCTTGCCGTTCATGCTGAACTGGAAGCAGCCCTGGATACGCTCGGCAAAGGTGTTGACCTTGTCGTTTTTCTTGCGATAGGCAGGGTACATCGGGTAAGCCCCCCACAGCGGCGCCGAATGCGCCAGCCGTCCCTGATCCAGGTGGCAGTTGCTGCAGTTCAGGCCGTTGCCCACATACTCGGGGGCCAGGCGCTTGGTGTCGACGAACAGCGCATAGCCGTCGCGCACCATCTTGCCGAAGGCGTTGTCGGGCAACTCGCTTTCGGCGGGGGGCTTGAAGCTGGCCGGCGTGCTGGCCGGCGCCACTTTCAGTTGCGACTGGTCTTCCATGGCGATCGGGGCCGCCTGAACGCCGCCCATGAACAGGGTCAGGGTAGTGAGTAGCAAGCGATTCATTGGGCGGCCTCCTGGCTGGCGCGGGTGGCAAAGTATTCAGCCAGCGCCTTGACCTCGGTATCGGTCAGGGCTTTGGCGACACCGACCATCAACTGGTTAGGGTCGTTGCTGCGCCGGCCGTCGCGCCATGCGTCAAGTTGCCCGGCCAGGTAGCTGGCAGGCTGGTGGGCCAATGGCGGAAAGTGCTCGCCTACCCCCACACCACCCGGCCCGTGACATTGCACGCACCCGGGGATGCCTCGGCTCCAGTCGCCGTAAAGCGCCAGCGACTCGACCGGGTCGGTTGCCATCTGCTGGCGACGGGTATCAGGGGTGGGCGGTACCGGCATTGCCGCCAGCGTGGCGCTGATGGCGCTGATCTCGGCGTCGCTCAGGGCCTTGGCCAGCGGCTCCATGATCGGCTGCTTGCGGCTGCCGTCACGAAAGTCCTTGAGCTGTTTGCTCACATAGGCGGCCGGCAGGCCAGCCAGGCGTGGGAAGCCGGCGGCGGCCATGCCCAGGCCATCGGGGCCATGGCAGCTCATGCAGGCCATGGCAGAGGGGTTCTCCCCTCCCTGGGTGAATATTTTCTGGCCATCGGCGGCAGTGGCGGCTTGCATTGAAAGCAACAGCAGGCTGCCTATCAGGATTCGATCCAGTGGGATCATCACGGACTCCATTTTTCTTGTTATAAGCTTAGACTTATAAAATATAAGCCTACCGATACTAGGCCTATCCGGCCAGCGCTACAACGCGGGCAGGCACAGAAAAATGCAGGGACAACCACTGAATCGTTTAAACGCGGCTCACGCAATCACTTGGAGATGCACACGCTCACAGCCGCTTTGACATCCCCCGGGCGCAGGGGAAAATTGCTCAACCGCTCATGCAACTTGACCGCGCTGCCACTCGAGCGCTCGCTGATCTCCAGCACTGCAGCCGGGGACTTGTCCGAGAGCTTCTGCGGAACCACCACGCGCAGGCCGCTACCCCGCTCCTCGATGGTCAGCGGGCCACGGCTATCAGCCAGTTTTTGCTGAACGCAGGTGGCAAACTCGCGTGGCGACTTGCCCGAGATCACGCTCATGGTCTCGGGGCTCTGTTCGATTTCGGCTACATTGGCACAACCGGTCAGCGCAACTGCCAGCGCTGGTACAACCCATTTCATCGGTACCCCTCCATAAAAAACCGTTGGACCATGGCCAGGCCGATTTGCTCCCTGGATTGGCAGTTTTATCTCTGGCCTTGGCACTCAGCCCCACAGTGTAACCCGACATCGTGCTATCGTTTTGATTTGCCAAAAGATCCCTTGCGGAGAGCGACATGAAATTCGTACACCAGCGCGAGCACCTCAATGAAGACGACATCGTCGTCATCCACTGCTCCCAGCGCTGCAATATCCGCCTGATGAACGATGCCAACTTCCGCAGCTTCAAGAATGGCGGCCGGCATACCTATCACGGCGGCGCCTTCGTCGACTTCCCGGCGAAGATCACCGTGCCCAGCGACGGCTTCTGGAACATCACCATCGACACCGTTGGCCCCCGTGCCCTGTCGGCGGTAAGCAAGCCGACCTTCACCCACACGATCAAGATCATCCGCCGTTCGTCGTCGAAGCTGAGATAACCCCATGAGCGAAAACATCAAGTACGTCATCAAGTACAACCTCGACGGCGAGCGTCGTTTCGACTTCGCCGTGCTCAGCAGCACGGCGCCACAGCAGGTCGAGGAAGCCTTGCGCAAACTGCACGGCGAAGACTTCAGCAAGATCACCGATATCAAGGTAAGCAAGGCGCTGTAACCCACGCCCACACAAGGAGCCCCGCGATGAGCCAATGGCCGGACCCACGTATCCTCGACCTGCTCGGTATCGAGTTGCCCATCATCCAGGCACCGATGGCGGGCGCCACGGGGTCGGCCATGGCCATCGCGGTCAGTAACGCCGGGGGGCTGGGCTCGCTGCCATGCGCGATGCTCACCCCCGAGCAGATAAGCCAGGAGATCGCGACCTTCAGCCAGGCCAGTCGCGGCCCGCTCAACCTCAATTTCTTCTGCCATCGGCCACCCGCCACCGATGGCGAACGTGCAATCCGCTGGAAGCAGGCACTCAAGCCGTACTACGAAGAAGTGGGTGCCGACTTCGGCGCCACCACCCCGGTCTCCAATCGCGCGCCCTTCGACGAAGCGGGCTGTGCCTTGGTGGAAGACTGCAAGCCTGCAGTGGTGAGCTTTCACTTCGGCCTGCCTGCGCCCGAGCTGCTGGCGCGGGTCAAGGCCAGCGGGGCCAAGGTACTGTCCAGTGCCACCACGGTCGAGGAAGCACGCTGGCTCGAAGCCCATGGCTGCGACGCGATCATCGCCATGGGCTATGAAGCAGGTGGGCACCGCGGCATGTTCCTGAGCGATGACCTCACCACCCAGATCGGCACCCTGGCGCTGGTGCCCCAGGTGGCCGATGCGGTCAAGGTGCCGGTGATCGCGGCTGGCGGCATCGGCGATGCCCGCGGTGTTGTGGCGGCCTTCGCACTGGGCGCCTCGGCCGTTCAGGTGGGCACCGCCTACCTGTTCTGCCCCGAGGCCAAGGTGTCGGCCGCGCATCGCCAGGCACTGCACAGCGCACAGGCCAGCGATACCGCGCTCACCAACCTGTTTACCGGGCGCCCGGCACGCGGCATCAATACCCGCATCATGCGTGAGTTGGGCCCGATGAGCCCCCTGGCCCCTGCCTTCCCCCTGGCCGGCGGCGCCTTGATGCCCCTTCGCGCCATCAGCGAGCCGCAGGGCAACAGCGATTTCAGCAACCTGTGGGCCGGCCAGGCGCTGCGCCTTGGCCAAGCCCTGCCGGCGGCCGAACTGACGCGCCAACTGGCAGAAAAGGCGCTGGCATTGATGTCACGGTAAAACAGATCTTTCCGTTTGTCGGGCAATCGCTATATATTCCAATGCATAACGATTACCTCATGCACATGGAGCTGTTTGATGAGAATGCGCGCCCCTCGTTTTGCCCTGACCGCCGTATTCGGCCTGCTGACCCTCAACAGCGCCTGGGCCGATGAAGTCCAGGTGGCCGTCGCGGCCAACTTCACCGCGCCCATCCAGGCTATTGCCAAGGATTTCGAAAAGGACACCGGTCACAAGCTGGTCGCCTCCTTCGGCGCTACCGGGCAGTTCTACGCGCAGATCAAGAATGGCGCGCCCTTCGAGGTGTTCCTGTCGGCCGACGACACCACCCCCGAAAAACTCGAGAACGAAGGCGAAACCGTCAAGGGCTCGCGCTTTACCTACGCCATCGGCACCCTCGCGCTGTGGTCGCCCAAAGCGGGCTATGTGGATGACAAGGGCGAAGTCCTGAAGAAAAACGACTACAAGCACCTGTCCATCGCCAACCCCAAGGCCGCGCCCTACGGCCTGGCCGCCACGCAGGTACTGGCCAAGCTGAACCTGACCGAGGCCACCAAGGGCAAGTTGGTCGAAGGCCAGAACATCACCCAGGCGTTCCAGTTCGTTTCCACCGGCAACGCCGAGCTGGGCTTCGTGGCGCTGTCGCAGATCTACAAGGACGGCAAGGTCAGCAACGGCTCGGCCTGGATCGTGCCGGCCAACCTGCACGACCCGATCAAACAGGACGCTGTGATTCTCAACAAGGGCAAGGACAACGCCGCCGCCAAGGCGCTGGTCGATTACCTCAAGGGCCCCAAGGCCGCTGAAGTGATCAAGTCGTACGGCTACGAACTCTGATGCCACTGGAGGCCAGCGACCTGGGCGCCATCTGGCTGACGTTCAAGCTGGCGTCGCTGACTACCCTGATCCTGCTGCTGATCGGCACCCCGATCGCCTGGTGGCTGGCGCGCACGCGCTCCTGGCTGCGCGGGCCGATCGGGGCGATCGTGGCCCTGCCCCTGGTGTTGCCGCCCACGGTGATCGGCTTCTATCTGCTGATCGCCCTGGGCCCCCACGGCTGGCTTGGCCAGGCCACCCAGGCGCTGGGCCTGGGCACCGTGGTGTTCAGTTTCACAGGCCTGGTGATCGGGTCGGTGGTGTACTCGATGCCGTTCGTGGTGCAACCGCTGCAAAACGCGTTCAGCGCCATTGGCGAACGCCCGCTGGAGGTGGCTGCCACCTTGCGCGCCAGCCCGTGGGACTGTTTTTTCAGCGTGGTGCTGCCCCTGGCCCGCCCTGGCTTCATTACCGCGAGCATCCTGGGCTTTGCCCACACCGTCGGCGAGTTCGGCGTGGTGCTGATGATCGGCGGCAATATTCCCGACAAGACCCGCGTGGTTTCCGTGCAGATCTTCGACCATGTCGAGGCTATGGAGTACATGCAGGCCCACTGGCTGGCCGGCGCCATGCTGGTGTTCTCGTTCCTGGTGCTGCTGGCGCTGTACGCCAGCCGCCGCGGCAAGCCGGCCTGGAGCTGACCGATGAGTGCATTGATCCAGGCCCGGTTGCAGGTGGCCTTCGACGATTTCCGGCTGGATGTCGACCTGCAACTGCCCGGGCGCGGTGTCAGCGCCCTGTTCGGCCATTCGGGCTCGGGCAAGACCACCTGCCTGCGCTGCCTGGCAGGCCTGGAGCGGGCCGACCAGGCCTACATCGAGGTCAATGGCGAAGTCTGGCAGGATTCCGCACGCCAGTACTTCATGCCGCCCCACCAGCGCCCCATCGGCTATGTGTTCCAGGAAGCCAGCCTGTTCCCCCACCTGAGCGTGAAGAACAACCTGATCTTCGGCTGGCGACGCATCGCCCAGCACCAGCGCCAGGTCGGCCTGGAGCACGCCTGCGAGCTGCTGGGCATCAGCCACCTGCTCGCGCGCAAGCCGGACACCCTGTCGGGCGGTGAACGACAGCGCGTGGGGATCGCCCGTGCGCTGCTCACCAGCCCCAAGGTGCTGCTGATGGACGAACCCCTGGCAGCCCTGGACGGCCCGCGCAAACGCGAGATCCTGCCGTACCTGGAGCGCCTGCACGACCAGTTGCAGATCCCGCTGATCTACGTCAGCCATGCGCAGGACGAAGTGGCGCGCCTGGCCGATCACCTGGTACTGCTCGAACAGGGCAAGGTGCAGGCCAGCGGGCCGATCAGCCAGACACTGGCCCGCCTGGACCTGCCGCTGGCCCTGCAGGAGGACGCCGGGGTGGTCATCGAGGGCGAGGTGGACGCCCACGACGCGGCCTACCAGTTGCTGGACCTGAAACTGCCGGGCAGCGACCTCAGGTTGCGCCTCACCCACGAGGCGCTGGCCCCGGGGGCGCGCCTGCGGGTCAAGGTCCAGGCACGCGACGTGAGCCTGAGCCTGGCCGACGACAGCCGTTCGAGCATTCTCAACCGCCTGCCGGTGCGCGTGTGCGCGTTGCGCGCCGGTGACAACCCGGCGCAGATGCTGGTGAGCCTGGACGCCGATGGCACAGCCCTGCTGGCGCGGGTGACGCGCTACTCGAGCGACCAGCTGGGGCTGCACGAAGGCCAGCAGTTGTGGGCGCAGATAAAATCGGTGGCATTGCTGGGCTAACTTGCGCGAACGGCTGCTGTCCATCGTCAGAGCCCCTACGCGAGCGCCCAGCATGAGTGTCGACCTGCCCCCTTTGCCCAGTGGCCTGCATTACGTGGATGACAGCCGCCCCGGTTTCCATCGGCGCCTGCTGCGCAAGCACTTCGCCTATTTCGACGCGCACGGCCAGCGCATCACCGCACCGGATACCCTGGCCCGCATCAAGGCGCTGGCCATACCGCCGGCCTATACCGATGTATGGATCTGCGCCGACCCGCGCGGCCACCTGCAAGCCACCGGACGCGACGCACGTGGTCGCAAGCAGTACCGCTATCACCCCGACTGGCGCGAACTGCGCGACAGCCACAAGTACGACCGCATGCTGGCCTTCGCCAAACGCCTGCCGCGGCTGCGCAAGCAACTCGACGAGCACCTGGCGCGGCCCGGCCTGGACCGCGAAAAGGTCATGGCACTGGTGGTCAGCCTGCTCGACAACACGCTGATCCGCGTGGGCAACCGTCAGTATGCCCGCGACAACCGCTCCTACGGGCTGACCACGCTGCGCACTCGCCATGTGCAGGTCGAAGGCAGCGCGATACGGTTTCGCTTTCGCGGCAAGAGCGGCATCGAGCACCAGGTGACTCTCAAGGACCGTCGCCTGGCGCGCATCGTCAAGCGCTGCCTGGAACTGCCGGGCCAGGACCTGTTCCAGTGGCAGGACGCGCTGGGGCAATGTCACACCGTCGGTTCGGCGGACGTGAACGCCTACCTGCAGCAATTGACCGGTGCCGACTTCACCGCCAAGGACTATCGCACCTGGGCCGGCAGCGCGCTGGCGCTGGAGTTGCTGCGCGAGCTGCAATGGCAACCGGAAACCGAAGCGCGCCGACAGATCGTGGCCATGCTCAAGCAGGTGGCGTCGCGACTGGGCAATACCCCCGCCGTATGCCGGCGCAGCTATGTGCACCCGGCGCTGCTGGAGCGCTTCGTGCTGGGCGAGCTCCACGCGCTGCCACGGCCACGGGCGCGCCAACGCATGGAGCTGGCCGAGGTGGCCCTGGCACGTTTTCTCATGACATTGAATGCATGCGATAAGAATGAAAATCATTAACTAGCACATTAAATAACCCTACTTTTTAAACGCCACCGTTCCATAGAAAAAAGACATATCCCCCATCAGGCAGAGAAATTTCCCATATGCGTTGAAGCCCCCTATGCTTGCGTCCATGGGCGATACCGGTTGTGCGTAATTGCCCATCTGCCCAATCGGAACCTGTGACTAAAGACCTCAACAGAATCTTGTGCTCGGGGAATTAATTTCCATCGAATGCGTCTTTAATGAAGGGAAAGACGGCTGTGCCACCGCGCACACCCGGCCTGTGCAGCTACCGCCTGCAAGGCATTCAAAGTTACCAAGGAGAAGTACATGCTGATACTCACCCGCAAAGTTGGCGAAAGCATCGTCATCAATGATGACATCAAGGTCACCATTCTAGGGGTCAAGGGGATGCAAGTGAGGATCGGCATCGATGCACCCAAAGATGTCCAGGTGCACCGTGAAGAGATTTACAAGCGCATTCAAGCCGGCAGCCCGGCGCCGGAGAAGGGGGATGATCACCAGTAACCAGGGCTAATCGAGTCGCACGGATGCGCTTGGTCCCGGCAACACGGTTCACTGAAGCTCTGGCGTATCCCGCCCGGCCTCCGCCACACCGATGAATGCCCTGACCCTGGCCACCATGCTGGCAGTATCGAACGGCTTGTCGAACACTGCAGAAAACAGGTCAGGTATGGCTTTGCCGATACTTGCCTGGGCCCCGCTCATGAGAATGACCGGTAGGTCCGCAAACTGCGCATTGCTGCGAATCGCTTTGGCCAACTCCTCGCCATTCATTATCGGCATCATGTAGTCGGTGATGACCAGGTCGATTCGCACCTTCTCCAGCACGTCCAGGGCCGTCTTGCCATTGGGCGCCTTCTCGACCTTGTAGCCGGCGTCCTCCAGGGCATACCCCAGGATATCGGCGATCACATACTCGTCGTCCACGACCAGAATCGTGCTCATGGCTGCCAGCCCAGGGCTTTCATGCCCCTTGCGCCGATGAAGCGGTGCCCGACATCACCGCGCTCGCCTGAACGAACGCCTTGTCGAGCTCGATGCCTGTCGAACGGATGACCAGCTCCAGCAGGGCCGGATCGTATTCACTGTCGCGCACCTTGAGGATCGACAGCAAGCGTTTGAGCTCGGCGTCCAGCTCGACGAAACGCATCAGGAACAGGTTGTCGACGATCGACGACAGCTCCGACGCGGGTGCGTTGATTTCAGAGCCGAACAGGTCGCGCATCTCCCAGGTCGCCAACACCGTCACATCCTCGGCACGCAGCTCGCCCATCAGCGCACGGAAGAACTCGTTGAGCCTCCCCTGGTTGGTGGCGAGCCGGGCAAACGCACCCAGGCTGTCGATCAGCACCCGTTTGATGCGGTGCTTGCGTACATGGCTGAGCAAACGGGCACCCACGCCATCGAGCAACCCTTCGGTAGTGGGCTGCCAGGCCAGGTGCACCGCCCCGCTTTTCTCCAGTGCCGGCAGATCGATACCGATGGCCCTGGCCTTGATGCGCAAGCGCTGCGGGGTCTCGTAGAAGCCGAAATGCAGGCCCGGCTCGGCCACTGTGGCACCGGCCAGAAAACTCAGGCCCAGGGAGGTCTTGCCAATGCCCGACGGCCCCATCGCCAGCGAGACCGAAGCGCTGGGAAAGCCCCCGCCCAGCAAGCCATCGAGACTGGCCAGGCCCGTGCCGACGCGGGTCAACACCTCGCTGCCCGGGCTGGAGGGGTGGCTGTAGAGTGCTTCGAGGCGCGGATACACCTTCAGCCCCTGCTCGGTGATCTCGCATTCGTGCACCCCGGACAGCGCCCCGCTGCCGCGGGTCTTGCGCAACTGGATGCGTCGCACCGAACGTGCGCCGTACAGGTCCTCGCCCAGCTCGATGACGCCATCGACCATGGTGTGTTCCGGGCTGCCGTCATCCAGGCGCGAACTGGTAAGCAGCAGCAAGGTGCAGCCGGCAAACGCGGCATGGCCTTGCAGCTCTGAAATGAACTTCTTGGTGTCGAGCACGTTTTCGGCGCGTGAACGTGCATTGAGCAGGCCGTCGACAATCAGCAGGGAGGCGCCCTGGCGGCCGATTTCACCGCGCAGCAGCTTGACCACCGCCTCCAGCCCCTCGCTTTCGAGGGTATCGAAGGCACTGACGAACTGCAGCTGGTTGCCCACCAGCGCAGGGTCGAAAAAGCTCAGGGTGGACAGGTACTGGAACAGACGCTCATGGGACTCGCTCAGCAGCGTCGCCACCAGCACCCGCCCGCCCGTGGCCACATGGTTGAACGCCAACTGGTTGGCCAGGATGGTCTTGCCCGAGCCCGGGCGACCCTGGACGATATAGGACGAGCCGGCCACAAGGCCGCCCTTGAGCAGGTCGTCCAGACCTTCGATGCCTGTAGCAAGACGCTTGAGCTGCTCCACGATAGGTTCACTCGCTTTGAAGGTTGTCGGGCTGGGGTGGCTGCCATGCCGGCAGGCACAGGGTCATGCAGGTGCCGCGACCGCTTTCGCTCTCGACCCTGATGCAACCGTTGCTCTGCTTGGCAAAACCGTAGGCCTGGCTCAACCCCAGGCCGGTTCCCTTGCCAAAACTCTTGGTGGTGAAAAACGGTTCGAAGATGCGCGGCAACACCGCAGCATCGATACCACGTCCGGGGTCGCGCACGCTGATGAGCACATGATCGCCAACCAGCCCGTCCCACTCCCCCTGCAGCACCTGGTTGCGTGCAACCAGTTCGATGCGCCCCTCGGCATCCATGGCGTCACGGGCGTTGAAGATCAGGTTGAGCAGCACCATCTGCAACTGGCCGCTGTCCACCTCGATATCCGATACCTCGCCCTGGATATCCACCAGCAATTCGATGCCCTTGGGCAGCGCCTGGGACAGCAACGCCTGGCTCGCCCGGACCAACTGCGCCACATCGACCCGGCTTGTGCTTTGCACCTTGCGCCGGGCGAACCCGAGCAACTGCTGGGTCACCTGGCTGCCGCGTTCGCCGGCATCGACGATATGCTGCAACAGGCGCTCGGTACGCTGCGGGTCGCGAGAGGTCATGGCCAGCTTGGCCGAGCCGATGATGATCGTGAGCAGATTGTTGAAATCGTGGGCCATGCCCCCGGTAAGCTGGCCGAGGGCTTCCAGCTTCTGCGACTGGAACAGCTGCGCACGCATGGCGTCCAACTGTAATGCGGCTTCCCGACGATCGGTGATGTCGCGGGTGATTTTCGCCAGCCCGACCACCTCGCCCTGCTCGTCCCGAATCACATCCAGTGCCGCCAGGGCCCAGAACTGCGTGCCGTCCTTGCGCATGCGCCAGCCTTCGTCCTGTGCCCCGCCGGTGCTCAGCGCACGATTGAGCAACCAGCCAGGCCGGCCTTCGGCGCAATCCTGCGGTGTGAAGAACATCGAGAAGTGCCGACCGATGACCTCGTCGGCGTTGTAGCCCTTGATGCGCTGGGCCCCCAGGTTCCACGACACCACATGGCCCTCGAGGTCGAGCATATAGATGGCGTAGTCCGCAACGGTCTGCACCAACTGCTCATAGCGGCTGGCGTGCATGGTTTGAAGGTCAGAGCGCTGGGAAGAATCCATGGCAAACCCGCAGGCACCGCAGTGAGGACAATGAGAAGGTAGACAACCGGGTGCCTCTGCAATTCCGTAATTTCGAAACAGTCGTATCGACCTGCAGGACGTGAACGATAAATCACTGGCGGAACAGTGGCGCAGTGATTGCCCGGTGTCAACGGGTGCTCACCTATCCGGGCAGTGCCCGGGGAAATCGTTCCGGGCCGGGGGGCAACTTGTTATAGTCCACAGGTGCAAGCGCAACCGGGGGAAGGACGTTGACCACAGATGCAAGGATGAAAGGCATTCACGATGACCTGGAGCACACCGCCGCCGATCTGGAGCAGATCGCGCGCGAAATGGCCGGGCATGCGCGCTACCTGCAGCACTCGGCCCACCCCCAGGATGCCCTGGAAGTGCAGCGCAGCATCAATGGGCTGCAGGCATCGATCGACCAGTTGCGCAGCGTGGCCGACCGCATCGAACCCTAGCCCCGGAGACGCCCATGCTGCCAGAGCGCCCACAGGGCCAACGCGGGCCGCTGACTACCCTCGTCTACAAGCGCCGGGGCCGCGTCGGGTTGTTTTTCGTCGCCGCCCTGTCGGTGCTGGCGGGCATGACCGACGCCATCGGCTTTCTCGCCACCGGCGATTTCGTTTCATTCATGAGCGGCAACACCACGCGCATGGCCGTCGCCCTGGGCGATGCGCACTGGGCACTGGTGGCCCGCCTGGCCCTGCTGATCGGCGCCTTCATTGCCGGCAACGCGCTGGGGGTGATCATCGCCCGCCTGAGCGCCAAGCGCGCATGGCCGCTGCTCGCCCTGTCGGCGGCACTGCTGCTGGGGGCAGGCCTGTGGGGCGCGCAGGCGCAGTTGCCGGCGCTGCTGGGCGCGATCATCGCCATGGGCATGCTCAATGCGGCGGTCGAAGAGGTGAACGGGCTGCCCATCGGGCTGACCTATGTAACCGGCGCCCTGTCGCGTTTTGGCCGCGGCCTGGGCCGCTGGCTGATGGGGGAGCGGCGTCCGGGCTGGCGCGTGCAACTGGTGCCGTGGTCCGGCATGTTCGGCGGCGCAGTGCTGGGCGGGCTGCTGGAGCACCGCTACGGCCTGGCGGCGCTGATGGCCTGCGGTGGCTTCGCCCTGGCACTGGCCATCGTGTCACTGCTGATTCCGCGTCGCTGGCTGCGGCGTTACATGGCAAAGTAGCGGGTGCGCGAGTTGACTCGAATATAACGATGAGTTATAAAGCCGCCTTGATCCGGAAGGTAAAGTGTCGCACACACCCTGTGCCTGACCTTGCAGCCGGATGATCCGTGCGAGTGTGGTGGAATTGGTATACACAGCAGACTTAAAATCTGCCGGCGTGAGCCTTGCGGGTTCGAGTCCCGCCACTCGCACCATCTTCTGAAAAGCGCCCCTTGGGGCGCTTTTCTGCTTTCTGCGTCCTGCGTTCTCCCTCGCCTTGCCCCTGCCCCTGCCCCTGCGTCCATCTCCCTGCAGCAAAATCTGCAGGGATGAATTGACTTGTACAAATTTCCCTCTAACCTGCAAATATCTTGTACAAATAACAACACGTGTACAACTAAATGACCACAATGGTCATGGGTGCAGGCAATGTCCGAGTATCTCAAACGCTTTGCAGAGCGATTCTGCGCCATCGACGCGCACAACCTGGGTGTGCTGCGCGAGTTGTACAGCGACGATGTCCAGTTCCGTGACCCGCTGCATCAGATCCACGGCATGGCCGCGCTGCAGGATTATTTCGCTCAGCTGTACGCCAACGTCGATCAGGTGCGCTTCGAGTTCCACGGTTATGACCAGGTCGACGACGGGAAGGGCTACCTGCGCTGGACCCTGCACTACCGGCATGCGCGCCTGAACGGTGGGCGCCCGGTTCAGGTACAGGGTTGCTCGCACCTGATGTGGCGCGACAAGGTCTACCTGCACCATGACTACTTCGACGCCGGGGCGCTGCTGTACGAGCACCTGCCGGTGATGGGCAGCGTGATCGGCTGGCTCAAGCGGAGGCTGGCATGAGACGCATCTGGCTGACCGGCGCCAGCAGCGGCATTGGTGCGGCACTGGCCCCCCTGCTGCTGGCCCAGGGGCATCGCCTGGCGGTCAGCGCGCGCAATGCCCAGCCCTTGCAGGCATTGGCGCAGCGCTACCCCGACCAGGTACTGGTGGTACCGGGCGACCTTCGCGAGGGTGACCAGGTGCGCGCGATCGCCCAGCAGATCGCCCAGGCCTGGGGTGGCCTGGACCAGGTGATACTCAACGCCGGCACCTGCGAGTACCTGGACAGCGAAGCCTTCGAAGCCGCCATGGTCGAGCGCGTGGTGGCTTCCAACCTGTTCAGTGCCAGCCACTGCGTGGAGGCTGCCCTGCCCCTGCTGCGCCAGGGCCGACAGCCGCACCTGGTGGCCGTGGCCAGCGCCGTGACCTTTCTGGCGCTGCCCCGCGCCGGTGCCTATGGCGCCTCCAAGGCCGCGGTGCGCTACCTGTTCGAATCGCTGCGCATCGACCTGGCCCGCGAAGGCATTGCCGTGACGCTGGTCAGCCCGGGCTTCGTCGACACCCCGCTGACCCGGCGCAACGACTTCCCCATGCCGCTGTGCTGGCCCGCCGAAAAGGCCGCACGCCATATTGCCCGGCGCCTGCACAAGCGCCCGTACACCATTGCCTTTCCGCTCCTGTTCATCGCCGGCCTGCGCCTGGTCGCGCTGCTGCCGGTGAGCCTGCAACTGGCACTGGGCAAGCACCTGTCACGGCCACTGCGCCAGGAACCCCACCCATGAAGATAGCCATCATCGGCAGCGGTATCGCCGGGCTTACCTGCGCCCACCTGCTGCAGCGCCAGCACGCCATCACGCTGTACGAGTCCAGTGACCGGATTGGCGGGCACACCCATACCGTCGACGTGCAGCTTGGCGAGCGACACTACGCGGTGGATACCGGGTTCATCGTGTTCAACGACTGGACCTACCCCAACTTCATTCGCCTGCTCGATCAGCTGGGCATCGCCTCGCGCCCTACCGAAATGAGCTTTTCGGTCCACGACCCGCAGACCGCCCACGAGTACAACGGCAACACCCTAAACAGCCTCTTTGCGCAGCGCCGCAACCTGTTGTCGCCGCGCTTCTGGGGCATGCTCTACGACATCCTGCGCTTCAATCGCCAGGCCCTGAACGACCTGGAGCAGCAGCGAGTCAACAACACCCTTTCGCTGGGCGACTACCTGTACATGAACGGCTATGGCGAGCGCTTCATCGACCACTACATCGTGCCGATGGGAGCCGCCATCTGGTCGATGCCGCTGGCGCAGATGCTGGGCTTCCCGCTGCAGTTTTTCGTGCGCTTCTTCAAGCACCACGGGCTGCTGTCGGTCAACGACCGCCCGCAATGGCGGGTAGTGGAAGGTGGCTCGCGCAGTTACCTGGCCCCGCTGTGCGCACCGTTTGCCGAACGCATTCGCCTCAACTGCCCTGTACTGGGCGTGACCCGCGATGCCGACGGTGTCAGCCTGTTCAGCCGAGCAGGCATGGAGCGTTACGACAAGGTGGTGTTCGCCTGCCACAGCGACCAGGCGCTGCTGATGCTGCATGATCCCAGCCAGGCCGAGCGCGAGATTCTTGGCGCGCTGCGCTATGCCGACAACGACGTGGTCCTGCACACCGACACCCGCCTGCTGCCGCGTCGCCCCCTGGCCTGGGCCAGCTGGAACTACCGCCTCGGCGGCTCGCAGTCCCAGCCGGCCGCCGTCACCTACAACATGAACATTCTGCAGGGCATCGATGCCCCGCAGACCTTCTGCGTGAGCCTCAACCAGACCGGCGCCATCGACCCCGGCAAGGTCCTTGGCCGCTACACCTATGCCCACCCGCAGTTCAGCCTGGCCGGGGTACGGGCCCAGGCGCGTCACGCCGAACTGTGCGGTGCCCGACACAGCTACTACTGCGGCGCGTACTGGGGCAACGGCTTTCATGAAGACGGCGTGGTCAGCGCGCTGCGCGTGGCCGCCGAATTTGGTGAGCAGTTGTGAACAGCGCGCTCTACCAGGGCTGGGTCAGCCACCGCCGCCCCGCCAGGGGGGATTTCGGCTTTGCCTACCGCATCGGCCTGCTGTACCTGGACCTGGACGAGCAGGCGCAGCTGCCAGCGCTGTCGAGGCTGGCCGGCGGGGGCCGGTGGAGCGCCTTTGCCTTCGACGAGCGGGACTATCTGCCAGCCGCCACTCACCAGGGCACGCCCCTCAAGAGCGCCGTGCTGGACCTGCTCGAACAGGTGCTGCACCACCGCCCCCAAGGGCCGGTGTGCGTACTGACCCAACCCCGCAGCTGGGGCCTGGCCTTCAACCCGGTGAGCTTTTTCTACTGCTTTGAAGGTGACGGGCGTCTGGCTGCGATTCTCTGCGAGGTCACCAACACGCCCTGGCGCGAACGCTTTCACTACGTGTTGCCCGCCGACGGCCCGGGGCCGTGGAACTTCAGCGTGGCCAAGGCGTTTCATGTGTCGCCGTTCCTGCCCGCCGACCTGGAATACCGCATGCACTTCTGCACACCTGCAGCGCGTATCCGTGTGCGCATGGAGGACTGGCAGGCACACACCCGGGTGTTCAGCGCCGTGCTGAACCTGGCGCGCATCGACCTGAACCGACGCAGCCTGCACCGGCACCTGCTGAGCTTCCCGTGGATGACCGCCAAGACCCTGCTGGCCATCCATTGGCAGGCCTTGCGCCTGCTGCTCAAGCGTCATCGCCTGTTCGACCACTTCGCCGCCCGGGGCACCTGGCGGCGAGCCAAACCGATCAATGCACCCGACAGCGCAAAGGACACCCCCCATGAAAAGCCCTGAGGCAATCCCGGCAAAACGCTTCGCGTCCGCCGGCAACGGCATCGGCGTGATGCTGCTGCGGCGCGCTGTGCTGCGCCAGCTCGAACGCCTGCGCCACGGCGCACTGGTGGTCATCGAAGCCAATGTGGTGCACCACTTCGGCGACGCCGGCGCGAACCTGCAAGGGCATGTCCAGGTAGTGGACGACGCGCTATGGGGCCTGGTGGCCAGCAACGGCTCGATTGGCGCAGGCGAAGCCTACGTCCACGGCTACTGGACCAGCCCGGACCTCACCGCCGTGGTCCGCGTGCTGGTGGCGAACCTGGAGGTACTCGACGGCCTGGAAGGCGGGCTGGCACGCCTGGGGCGCCCGCTGCTGCATGGCCTGCACTGGCTCAACCGCAATACCCGGCGCGGCGCCAGACGCAACATCGCCGCCCATTACGACCTGGGCAACGAACTGTTCGAGCGCCTGCTGGACCCGAGCATGATGTACTCGGCGGCCATGTTTCAGGGGGCCGACGATACCCTGGAACAGGCCCAGCACTACAAGTTGCAGCGCATCTGCCAGAAACTCGCCCTCACCCGCGACGATCACCTGCTGGAGATCGGCACCGGCTGGGGCGGCCTGGCCATTTACGCGGCACGCCACCACGGCTGCCGGGTAACCACCACCACGGTGTCGGCCGAACAGTTCGCCTATGCCCGTCGGCGCATCGACGAAGCCGGCCTGCAGGACCGCATCACCCTGCTGCTGGAGGATTACCGCGACCTGCAGGGCCAGTACGACAAGCTGGTTTCCATCGAGATGATCGAAGCTGTCGGCCATCGCTACCTCAGCAGCTACTTCAGGCAATGCGCGCGGCTGCTCAAGCCCGATGGCCTGATGCTGCTGCAGAGCATCACCATCCGCGAACAGCGCTACGAACAGGCGTGCCGCTCGGTCGACTTCATCCAGCGCTACATCTTTCCGGGCGGCGCCCTGCCTTCGGTGGGGGTGATGCTGCAGGTGATGGGCCGCGACACCGATCTGAACCTGCACCACATGGAAGAATTCGGCCTGCACTATGCGCGCACCCTGCGCTGCTGGCACCAGAACCTGCAGCAGGCGCGCCAGCCGTTGCAGGCGTTGGGTTATGACGACACGTTCTACCGCTTGTGGGAGTTCTACCTGTGCTACTGCGAGGGGGGCTTTCTGGAGCGTGCCATCGGCACCGCCCAGCTGTTGCTGGCCAAGGCCGGCGCACGGCCCGCACCGCTGCTGGGGCAACCAGGCTGAACCGGCGGACAGCGCATTGGGCAGCGGTGCTGGGCAATGCGTTGCTGTTTCAGCTTGGCTGGTTCGCCTGCGTGCTGGGTGCTCGCCACCCCGCCTTGCTGGCAGTGGCAGTGGCCTGCCTGGTGACGCACCTGAGCTGCCTGGCCAAGCCCGGCGAGGTGCGCCCGATCGTCGCCGTCAGCCTGTGCGGCTGGCTGACCGACAGCCTGCTGCTGGCGCTCGGGGTGTTCGAGTTTGGCGGTCATCGCTGGCTGCCGCCGTTCTGGCTGCTGTTGCTGTGGCCGGTGTTCGCCTGCACCTTGCGCCACAGCCTGCACTGGACCGCCAACCCCTGGTGGCGGGCCAGCCTGCTGGGCGCGGTGGGCGGCCCGTTGTCCTACTGGGGCGGTGTGCAGCTTGCCGGTGCCAGGCTGCCATTGGGCACCTGGCCGAGCCTGCTGGTGCTTGCCGCCGTGTGGGCCTTGCTGCTGCCGGTACTGCACCGTCTCGGCCGGCCTACTGCACCTGCTTGCGAAAGAACAAGGTGACCTGCCCGACTTCGATGCCGAACTTGGTCATGTAGGAGCGGTTGGCCAGGGTGTTATCGTCCAGCAGGTACATCCAGTCGTCGAAGCGGATGGCCCAGGTCTTGCCGTCCACCGGTACGTCGAGCAAGTACTGCCAGCGCAAGGCGAAACCGGCGTTCTGCCCGCGCGCCTCTTCCACCACATCCCCGGCCGTGCCGCGCCAACGTCCCGGGCCGTCCGGGCGAATGGTCCAGGTGCGTTGCTGCCGGGTGCCGTCGCTGTAGGTGAAATGCTCGTTCAGCACCACGTTATCGCCTTCGCTGCGCCCTTCGATCAGCACGTGAAAACGCTTGATGACCTCGCCGGAACGCTTCTGCACGATGCCCCAGCCGTCGACGCGGCCGTTGAAGTACTGGCGCAGGTCGAACGCCGGTGACTGGTTGCGGTAGGCCTCGACATCGACATTGCCGCAGCCGGCCAATAGCAGGAACACCAACAGGTACCAGGCTTTCATGGGGAGGCTCCAAGGAGTTGCCGACGCAAGTCGGGGTAGCGGCTGCGAGGGTCCAGCCAGATGGCGAAGAACGCACGGGCGAATGCCTGGTCACGCACTTCGTGCTGCAGGCGCTCCCCCACATAGAAGCGACAGCCAAGCCCGGGAACGTACACGCCCGTGATGCGCATACCCGCCTCTACATCCACGAACGCCTGCTGCATCTGCGCCTGCCACTGGTCCCGTTGCGCTGCCGTCAGCGGGGTGGCAGACAGACGCTGGATCTCCTCGAGGCTGACCTTGACCAACCGCTCGCGACTGACCGCGCGCCGGTAGGTGATCTCGAGGGCGAAGCCATCGCCCTCATTCAAGCGTGCACCGGGGGCCCACAATCGCGCCGTATAGATATCCAGGCCCCAGGTCCTGAATTCAGCACTGCCTACCAGAAGCGCATCCGGCAGGTCGGCCCGCCACCCCGCCTGGGCGTAACCGCAGGCCAGCACACCGATCAGCAACAGCAGCCTGCACAGCGCGATGGGTGGTGGTCGCATGCGGTACTCCCTGGCAGCCCCTTGGGCGGGGGTTGCGGCGATACTTGCACATGGAAAATTTTCTGTACAAGTTAATTGCCGTATCTGTACACGCTAGCACAGCCTGCAGAAGTCACTGCTTGACGAACACTACCCACGACGGCGAGGAGTCGATGATCTGCTCCTTGAACTCGATCTGGACCTGCCCTGCCCCGAACAGGCTGATGTCCTTCAGGCCCAGGCCACCCTGAACCACCACCCGTGCATCCTGCGGAAGCCGCGACAAGGCTGCCACCAGCTCGCCAACGGTCTTGTACTGCGCCATATCAACCTCACTGTGCAAAAGCCAATCGGCCATCTTCGCCGAGGCCCGCGAAGCCTCGCAAGGGCGCACCACGTTTTTAAATGGCGCGACGGGAAACCAAACCTTCAGCGCGCGGTCTGAACAGCACCAAAAAATCATCTTGCAGATCAAGTACCTGAGGTTCACATCATGCGTTTCACCCTGCCTACCCTCGCCCTGGGTATCCTGCTGCCCCTGACTGCCGTTGCCGGCGACGGCACCACCGCCATCGGTGGCGGGCTGGGCGGCGCACTGGGCAATGTGGTTGGCCAGCAGATCGGCGGCAGCACCGGCGCCGCCATCGGTGCCGGGCTGGGTGGCGCTGCAGGTAGCGCGGCCGGTGCGCGCAAGGGCAACCGCACCCAGGCCGCCGTGGGCGGTGGCCTGGGGTCGGCTGGCGGCTCACTGATCGGCAATGCGCTGGGCGGCTCCACCGGTTCGACCGTCGGCGCCGGCCTGGGCGGCGCGGCCGGGGGCGCGGTGGGCAATCATCTGGCAGATGACAACAGGCACAGCGCCAGCAAGCACAAGCGCAAGCACCGCCACCGTTAAGTCGCCTGCCACTACGCAAACGTCCGGCCATGTGCCGGACGTTTGCGTTCAAGCCTTGTGCAAATCACGATTTTCTTTTGAATCAGAAACACTTTTGAGAAAAATCCTACATAAAGCGAATCGGCTTTCTGTTTGACTGAGTGCAATACGCCGCCAAATAGGCGTGGTTTTTTCGCGTGCATCACGCGGCACCGTCTGATCAAAAGATTTCGACTTGAACGCTCATCTGCTGACCATCACCTTGGGGCTGCTCCTGGCACCTGCCACTTGGGCCGACTACTGGCCGGGAAACGCCAAAATCTGGAAGTTCGAACCCGACAACTTTGCTGGCATCAAGCTCAATGGCAACAACCTTGCCGAATTCGCACCCTGTTCCGCCGACGCTACGCATATCCCTCCCGAGGTGATGTGCCTGGAGCAGACGTCGATGAGTGATTACTACCAGGTCAGGGGCGCTCCCTACATCGGACTTGGCGCGGACTACCAGCTGGGCATGAAGCTCAACGCAGGGCAGTTGGAGTACCTGTCTATATCGGGCAGCGCGGAAGGCTTCAACGAGGTGCAACAGTTGCTCGTGTCCAAATATGGCCAACCGAATCGGCGCGAGAACCAGAACCTGGAGATGCGCTCAGGGCTTCTGTTCAACAACGACATTCTTATCTGGGACGGCAAGCACGTAGCCATTACGCTGCAGCGCGATGCTGAAGACTACCGACGCTACTCGGCGAGGTTCAGCAACCTCGACAGCCACCCGGAGCTGGTGGAAAACCCGCGATAAAACCTTGCCAGCACGTGCCGACGCAGCCAACCAACGTCAAAGCAGCAAAAGGCCGTACCACAGCGCAAACAGCGCCATTGCAATGCCTTGCACCACAAGCAACACCCGAGCACCATCAGGCCGGAACGCCAACAGCCAATAGGCAAACACCAGTGGCAGGCACAGCAGGTTGGTCAGTGCCAGCGCGAAAATCGCCAGCACCGGGCCCAGCGAGGGGAACATGCTGGCCGGGCTCAACAGGCAGTACAGGGAAGCACAGAGACCAACCGCCGCAATGATGACTGCACAGACAACGCAGAAACGACGTGCGACGTCGCGCTCATCCAGCTCCCCCACCATGCAGCACTCCCTTTACCCGATCCGATCGCACGGATCCTACCACTCTTGCTCCCTCGCGCCTGTGCCTGCAACTGTCGATCAGTCGCCGCGATGGGCGAGCGCCTGCAGCACCTGGTTCACCTTGAGGCTGGCGGTCTCCATGCTGTCCAGCGAGGCCACCACCGCGCTCCAGTCCTTGTGCTGCGCCTGGTGCAGCGCATGGCTGGCCGATTCGTGGCAGATACGGTGGGGGTCGTCGAGCTGGGCGAATGCCCGGTCGTGCTGGTAGATCTGCTGGGTTTCCGGCATCAGGTACCACTTGCCCAGGCGGCAATGCTTGTGGTCCGACAGCTCAAGGTTCGGGTCCTGATTGAACAGGCGCAGGTACACCATCAGCTTGAACAACAGGTGGTCGAGCTTGACCGCCTCGCAGAACGAACTGAGGGCCATGTTCTCGATCAGGGTGGTCATGTGGTCCCCCATCACCACCATTTCGTCCAGGGTCTGCGCCGAGGTCGACACGTCGCCAGCCAGGCGCGTGGCTTCATTGGAGAGGTTGCCGATCGAGTTGCTCGCCGCCGTGGTATCGACATTGATGGCGTCCACCAGCACGCTGATGTCCTGGGTGGCCTGGTGGGTGCGCTGGGCCAGGGCCCGTACCTCGTCGGCCACCACCGCAAACCCGCGCCCCTGCTCACCGGCCCGCGCCGCCTCGATGGCGGCGTTGAGTGCCAGCAGGTTGGTCTGGTCTGAAATGGCCTTGATCAAGCCCACGATGCTGCTGATTTCGCTGACCCGCGCCTGCAGGTGGGTCACGCTCTCGACACTGCTCACGCCTTGACCGGCCATGTGCGTGAGCGAGGTGGAGAACGACGAAAGCAGTTCGGACGTCTCGCTGAACACGCCGCTGTTGGCCTTGAGGTGGTCGACCTCCCCGCGCAGGGTTTCGGCCTGGCTGACCACCCCATCACGGGTCTGCTTCATCGACTCGTCGAACATACCCATCTTGCTGTGCAGATCACATTGGTAACGGCTGTAGGCATTGAGCTCGGCCTGCTCACCCTGGGTTTGCGCCAGCAAATCGGTCAGTTGCTGGTTTTCCTGCTGGAGCGCCAGATTCTGCTGCTTCAGCTCCTGCAACTCACGCGCCTGTGCGTTGACCTGTTCTCGCCACTTTCTACCAAACATTGCCACAACTCCCCGGCACGCAACGCCTATCGATATGTGCCTCGATTTTAAAGGCGCAGCAGGGAGGCAACATTGACATCAATCAGCCATCATGCATGAATTGGCCCCTTGCGCACTGCCGCAGAGCGTCTACATCGCGTTTTTCGCGCCCTTGAAAATGCCCATGGCCATGGCACAGTGCGTGGGCTGCAGTGTTTTCTCTTCGTTGTCGCAGGTAGCTGTATGGACAAACTCACCACCTTTCGAATGGGCCTCACCCTGGCTGCCGTACTGGGCCTGATGCCCCTGACGCTGCTGTTCATTGCCGGGTGCATCGGTTTTTTCTTCCCGATGTTGGTCATCAGTGAGCAACCGCTGTTCGCGATACCCATAGCCATGGGCCTGATGTCGATTTCGTTGTTCGGCCTCTGGTCGTGCTGGAAGATCTACCTGCTGGCGATGGCTGAAATACCCGTGGTACCCAACCGTCGCCTGCTGATCTGCGGGGTGGCAGTCACACTGATATGGGGCGGCGTGCTGGCCGGCTTCACTCACAAGTTCCCGCAGCTCGTGTATATCTTCATGATGCCCGGCCTGCTGTCGGCCGCCCTGTTGTGGCATACACTGCGGCGGGAACGGCAGGCGGGGTGACGCGCCCCTTCATCCCCCCCTTGGTCAACGGCTTAGCGCTGGTCAGCCCCCAGCGACCTATCGGGCCCGCGCCGCTCGAGGGCGACCGCAAGCCCCGCCAGCAAAATGGCCAGCGCGTAGGCAAAAAGACCAAGGTTGACGCCCAGGATCATCTTCTCCGAACCGTCGGTGAGTACCATCGAGCCGCCGTAGCCATCGCGCAGCCAGTACGCCATCAGGAACCCGCCTGTGACGAACAGGGTCAGCAGGCTCGCCAGCCTCAGGTTATCGCGCCCCCACACCAGCCAGACGCTGTACGCACCAATGGCGGTATTGGTGAAGAGCTGCCAGGTTTCATGCAGGCGCGCGTGTGGCTCCCAGGCCTGATTGAAGACGTGGGTATCATTGATTTCGAGGATCGGTACCACGACGGCGTAAAACACGATACCAACGGTGACCATCAACTTCGCTATCATCGCAAACTTCCTTGTTCAGACCATGACGGGACTATTCGGCACTGTAGCGCCAAGTTGCGTATATCGCGACTTTTATGGATTCAGTGTCCCTGAAGTACACTTCGCGGCATCAAACCGACAAGGCGAGACCATGAGCCTATCCATCAGGCAGGCCCTGACAGAGGACATCCACCACCTGACAGGCATTGACGCTGTTGCACGCAACGATGAACGCCGCCGCGAGCAGCTTGCGCAGGCCATCCGCGCACGTGAGTGCTGGATTGCCTGCAAAGCGAACGACGCCGCCACCCCCTTGGGTTATGGTTGCCTGGACCGAAGCTTTTTCGGTGAGTACTTCATTCCCCTGGTGGTCGTTTCAGATGCATCCAGGCGCACCGGTGTCGGCCGCCAGCTGATGACACACCTGGAGCGAGTCGCCTCGGCGCAGAAGGTTTTCACATCCACCAACACCTCCAACCTGCCGATGCGCCAACTCCTGGCACAGCTGGGCTATCAACACAGCGGGACAATCGAAAACCTCGACCCGGGCGACCCGGAACTGGTGTTCGTGAAGTTCATGCGTTGAGCGGGCTTGTCGCCAGGCTTCGACAGAACAGAAAAGGATTTCATCGATGGCATTTTCCCCGACAGAACGTACTGCCCTGCTGGCGCTCAAGGGCGTAGGCCCCACCGTTATCACCCGGCTCGAGCAGATGGGTATCGATTCCCTGGCCGAGCTGGGCAAATCGGATGTCACTGACATCCTTGCCCAGGCATCTGCCGCATTGGGCTCGACCTGCTGGAAGAACAGCCCCCAGGCCAGGGCCGCCATTACCGCAGCCGTGGACCTGGCCAGAGGGCTGGCCGATGGTGAGCCCGCGCGCTAGTTCACTCCCTATCGATGGCGGCACCGCCCCGGCGCAGCACTGACATCGCCCGGGCGAGTTCTTCAAAACGAGACTCAGTGCAGGGTAATGAAAACCCTCACCCTGTAGTCTGCAGCGCTAACACAACAATGATGCAACTACCAGGACCCGTGACCATGAAGTGCAAGTACCTGTTGCCCCTGGTGCTGCTGGCCGGCTGCACCACCCAGCCCAATCATCAGCCCAATCATCAAGGCATCGACTGGGGCCAGGGCACTTGCCCGGCCCCAGACCCGCAGAGCATCTCGCCCAACCACCAACTGGTGATCGAAGATGGCAAGACGCTCAAGTGCCAACTGCGCCCCTACGTGTCGAACATGGCATGCCAGGGCATCGTCGACAGCCAGAATGAAGGCGTCATCTGCCAGGACAACGTGGGCAACCAGATCATCTTTCTGTTCGACGACAAGGGCGTGCTGAGCCTGCATCGAAGCCTGAGATCACGCTAAGCCACCCGGTGCAATGGAACCGCAAATGACCGTATGGAACGCCCTGGGCGCCGCCCTGCTTGTCCTGGCCAGCAGCCACGCTGCGGCTGCCGAAAACGCCAATCCGTTCGACAAGGCGCTGATGTACACCACGTTCGTGCCGAGCATCCTGGTGGCGGGCACCACCGCGCTGACCTTCAATGCGCCCGATCTGTTCAAGTCGGCCAGAAGCGATGCGCTGGCCTTTGTTGGCTCGGATGGCCAGATACGCGGCGCACAGTTCGAGCAGGCGTCTCGGCATTATCGTGCGACCGCCCGGCCACCTTTGATGACAGATCGGCAGCTGGCTCAGGCGATCACCGCCACCTACTGACCAGGCGAGGGTTCAGGCACCGGACTCAGGATCGCTCGCAGGCACGTCGCGCGTCTCCTTTCTCTCATCGCCCTGCTCGCGCAATGGCGAGCCCGCATGCGGGTGGTCGTCGCGACTGTGGTTTCCTGCCTCGGGATGCTCGCTCAGTACCGAGTTGCCGGCCTCCACATCGGTCATGTCTTCTTCGACCGCCGCTTCGTCGTCAGGCGGCAGTGGCACCTCTGGCGCCTCGCGCCTTGGATCGTGACCGGTTTCGTTGTCGGTGGTGCGCGTAACGCCCTGCTGTGACCTGTTGCCAGGTGCGTTCTCGTCGATGTCCATGGTGCTTCTCCAGGCTGCTGCACGGGATGCCCGCGCATAAGCGTGAGAAGCCTCGCAGGGTGTGGGAGTGCCGGGCATTGGACGAACGGTGCGCACAAGCGCAGGGCACCGGCACCCCCACCGCGCAGTACGGGCTAGAGTTCAGCGCTCGATCGAATGGAGTCAATGAGATGCAGGTACAAGGACGATGTGACGCTGCTTTTGAACCGGTCCGCCAGGCCTTCGCCGCCATCCTGGAAGAGCCCCACGAGCGCGGTGGCGGTGTCTGCATACAGGTCGGCGGCAAGACCGTCGTAGACATCTGGGGCGGCGTGAAGGATGCGCACGGCCATGCCCCCTGGCAGCGCGATACCCTGGTCAACGCCTATTGCACCATCAAGCCGATCACCGCTGTGGCGGTACTCATGCTGGTGGAACGGGGCCGACTGGGTCTGGATGATCCCGTGGCCAAACACTGGCCTGAATTCGCTCGACACGGCAAAGAACGAATCACCCTTCGCCAGGTGTTGAGCCATACCAGCGGCTTGCCTGCGCTGCGCCTGCCGGATCGCACGCCCCACATGTACGACTGGAACCACATGGCCCAGGTGACAGCAGACGAACAGCCGTGGTGGTCGCCAGGCACACAGGTGGGGTACGGCGCGACCACCTATGGCTGGATCATCGGTGAGCTGATCCGCCGCGTGGACGGTCGCGACGCCGGGGTTTTCATACACCAGGAGATCCTCGAACCCCATGCGCTGGATGTGTTCCTGGGCGTGCCTGCCGATCAGTTCAAGCGTATCGCTCACTTCGAGCATGCGCCCGGCCGAGTGGGTGACCGGTTCGCACAGGACCTGCGCAGCCTCATCCTCAATGAGCCTGCGCATGTGGCGACCCTGGCATTCACCAACCCCAGCCTTTCACCCACCCGTACGGGTAATCCGCGCTGGTGGGGCTACCACCAGCCGGGCGTCTGCAGCCATGGCAACGCCCATGGCCTGGCGGGCTTCTACAGTGCCCTGCTGCAAGGCAAGTTGTTGGGGCCACAACTGTTGAAGGCGTTCGGCACAGAGCAAAGTGCAGGGTTCGACCAGACCCTGCGGCGCCCCATGCGCTATGGCCTGGGTTGCATGATGGAACATGCCGCCGACCCTGACGCGTCCTATTGCATGGGGCCGCAGGCATTCGGTCATGTTGGGCTAGGCGGGCCGGTGGCGTTCGCAGACCCAGACCGGGAGATGAGCTTTGGTTTCGTGACCACCACCATGGGCAGCCATGTGCTGATGGACCCTCGCGCCAGAACGCTTGCGGCACTTGCCTTCGCAGCGGTTGAGTGACGCATCGTGCCAGCGCTTACCGGGCGCTGGCGTTCAGTCCTGATCGGCCAGTTCGCAGACGCCATTCGCACGATTCTTGCCGGTGTACGACACATCCGGCGAGCCGTCGGGCCTGATGGTGAGCGACACGGTTATCCCGCTGCCCTTGGCTTCGAAATAGTTGTCGTTGAATTTCTTCAACGTGGCCTCTTTGCCATTGATATAGATCGGCCCGCCTTCATCGGCGTGAACCTCGATGTTGCCTGGGCAGGTGGCGTTAAGCAGCGGGATGTCCGCATGGGCAATGCCGGCAGCGCTCACCAGCAAGGCGCCCAACAGTAGCTGTTTCATCGAATTGTCTCCTGAGTCGGCCAGGTGCCGAAACATCAGCAATAGCTCACTTCAACGGTGCACGCCACCCTGGTGCAGGGGCGGATGAATCGAATGCGCTACCACAGCGATGGATTCAAGATGAAAAGAGCCCCTCTCGGTCAACCAGCAAAGTGGCTGCAAGCAAAATGCCACCAAGTGCAAGAATGTTCGGAGCTGTTTTAAAATGCGCACTTTGTCATTTCAAAGGAATGAACTAGTGGTAAGTCACAATGCCGTCGCGTGCCCACACTGTCACGGGCAAAATGTTCAACTGCTGTCCGTTATCCATGCCGCAGGCACCTCCCGCATCAAAACCACTCATCAAGTGCAATCCGGAGTAGGGCCAAGTGTTACGGTCGAGACGACGGGTAAACATCAGACTGACCTGGCCGCCAGCGTCTCTCCCCCACCAGGCAAACGCTTGCTGGGGCCCGTCATACTTACGATCGTGGGCTCCATCATCCTGTATGACGGCCTTAAACTCATGAACACCTGGTGGGGAGTCGATTGGACCAGGTTCTTCATTGGCGTTGCGTTCATTGCAATCGGCGTGATCGGTTTTGTTCGTCATTGGCGGTTCAACGTCGCGCAATACGACAAGTTGGAAGTCTGGCGCCGTAGTTGGCTGTGTCATGCTTGCGGCACCCGATTTGAGCCCTCATAACGTGTGAGGTCACTGTCCCGACGCGTACTTGAGCCCGTCTAGCGCGGGCTTTTTTTGAGCCATTTTTCTGCATGAGCATAATTTAAGGGCCGCCAGCTTCTGGTTGTACTCGTCGAGGCTCATGCCGCAGGCGCTGTCACCGTACTGGTTGGCCAGGTTCAGCTTTTGCTGGTTGATCCGGTCGGCGATGGTGGCGGCATCGGTCTGCTCATCACGCCCCTGGACATTGAAATAATGGTGGGTTGCCGGTATTGGTGAACATCAAGTCATCCGCAAGGCAAATCATGCAGCTAACGTTCCGACATCTCAGCGATGTTTCAACCGATGACATCATGGCGCTTAACAACAATCCAGATGTCTTACGCCAGATGCCCTTGGGCCGCCCCGACTTTGACGAAAAAAAATGCAAGGCATGGGTCGCCCAAAAAGAGGCCCAATGGGTCCTTAACGGATATGGGCCCTGGGCCTTCTTCGTCGAGAATGAATTTGCCGGTTGGGGTGGGCTACAGAAAGAGGGCGACGACGCCGATCTTGCCTTGGTGCTCCATCCACACTACTGGGGATTGGGAAAGGTAATTTTCAATGAAATCGTACGGCGCGCTGTTCAGGAGTTGAGGCTGGAGTCGATTACCCTACTGCTTCCACCAACCAGAGTTCGAATCAAAGGTGTACTGCGCCTAGGGTTTCGCCCTGACGGAGAAGTTGATATCGACGGTACGTACTTCAGGCGCTATCGGCTCCTTGTCGGTCCAAGCGCACAGCCCCCGTAACCCTCCAACTCGCATGCAGAGGAGCAAGCGCGCCGCCTGAAAAGCCTGATGCGAGCTTCTAATAGATCGAGCTTAATCCAGCACTCCATTTATCACTTCGTAGATGATGCCAGTGGCAATAGCAACGAGAATCAAGTCTGTGCCAGCTTGTTGCCACTCATAGCCATCGTAGCGCGGTAGATGGCCGATAAGTCTTGCGTCGAGCTTTTTCGCGATGCCAGGAGGGAGCGGTTTTCCTCGTGCCAAGTTCTTCTGGATGCCAGGCGGTAGTGCTGGACTTGGGGCCCAATAATTGCGGTAACTGTTCAGTACATTCAGGACGCTGCCACGATCAATGTTCGGGCCGTGGTCCCAGTCATTTTGACCTGAACGCGTTCCCTTCGCCCCGCTCCCCTGGTTGCCGTGGCCTTGAGCATTGTGGGCGTTACCCTTTCCGTTGCCTTGCCCTTTTCCATTACCGGGGTCAGCGCATGCGCCGACCGAGCCTGTAACTAAAACAAGGCTTGATAGCACTGAGATCAACGTTTTCGATTTGAGCATGGCCGTACTCTCAGAAAGGGGATAGCCTCTCCAATGTAGACGACGCTGTATGAAAAGGTTCATTCACCACCATGCCGCATCCGGCCACGGAGGGCCACCAGAGTCACCATCTGCCTGCCAGGTAGAACATGCCTCCTGCAAACACAGTCAAGATGATGCCGTCCAGTACATCGCCAAATGCGGCGTTATCTGAGCGCCATGCTTCGAGCTGTGCGGCCAGAAAGAAGACCGCGATGAACAAGACGACGCCCGCGATGCGCCGCTGAACCTTGAACCTGGCTTTGTCGGTTCCGAACCACAGCATTCACGCCTCCTTCAGTAATCCATCCATAACCGCACGATAACTTGCGTAGGCGCTCAGGTCACAAAGGGCGGCGCATGCCGCCGCGAAGCATTACGTCTTGCCCCACCTGAATGCGCTCCCGCATTGACCCTGTTCCGACCGGTTGATGTTGATATTTGGGCCTCACTACACGGTGCAGGTGCTCGATGAAGATCGACCCGCGACCTTCGCCGAATTTATCAAGGCCGGGGACTACGGCCTGATGGAAAGCTTCACTGCGCACAAGCGCACCCTGAACCAGTTCAGGCGCTACACCGGTCGAGCAGAGGGTTTGTCGATCAGCTTCGAGCCTCACTTGCTCGGCTCCAAGATTGAGTTCGACCAGGACAGCAGCAGCCTGACTATCCGCAACCTGCCAACGCAACTTACTGATCAACTGAAGCGCCGCGCGGCCTGCCCCTTCGGCGCCGCCCGCCAGTGCCTCAGCGCTTGTCATGGAGCTCGGGAGGCCAAGCGCTCATGAACCACATCATTCCGGGAATCATCACGTAGATCCAGTGCTTGCCAGGGTAAACGCAGATGCCGACAGTCCAGATGACGAGCAACGTACCGCCCGCTCGCCGACGCCGCCGCGGCGTGAACCATTCCTGAAATACCTTATGCTTTTCCCGCAGTTTCACTACCACTCTCCCTGTTTGGTAAGCGGCGAAGCATAACACCAGCAGCGCTGCCCGCCAGCGCCTTCCCCCCATACGAAAACGCCGCCTGATGAGGCGGCGCTGACTGTAACGGACGTTACTAGGTCTTTGGCTCTGACTTTTTGTACGAGCCACCAGTCATGCACTTCTCGACCAGGGAAAGAGGAAATCACCAAGCGTGTTTATCGCCGAGTCGGCGAAGTGGTCAGCCCGACCAAGTAGAGGGCTGATGCGGAAACGATGCCTCAAGATGCGGAAACGATCAGGTTTTCTATCGCCCAAATAAAAACCCCGCAGACGTTAATCTGCGGGGCTTTCAATAATGGAGGCCGAGGTCGGAATCGAACCGGCGTAGACGGATTTGCAATCCGGAGCATAACCACTTTGCTACTCGGCCTCAAATGACTGAACCCTCTGAAGCAGCTCAATCACGTACAAACTGTAGAGATTTGCATCTCATTGAAAACGTTGAGATTTTTATTTCTCGTCGCTTTCGATGGACGCCATTATGTCCGCATTCGGGAGGGCCTGCAACCCCCTGATTTAAAAAAGATTTGGGGTGGGTTTTCGCCAACGGGATCATGCGGCGGCAGGCTCTCCTGCCCCGCGGCTGACTTCGAACACGCCCACCAGCTTCTGCAGCTTGTTCGCATTCAAGCGCACCGTCTCGGCACTGGTGTGCAGCACTGTCACGGTCTGGCGCATTTCCAGTGACGCCTGATCGACCTCCTTGATGGTGCGCCCGTATTCAAGGCTGCGCTGGTTGAGCTGCTGGATGATGCCGAACATGTTCTCCACGGCCCGGTGCAATTGCACGTTCTCGGACGAGGCCTGCTCGGCCAGGCGCAGGCTGTCATCCACGTCCTGCACGCCGCTCTGCATGAAGCCCACGGCCTGCTGCGTCTCGCTGTGCAAACCGTCGACCATCGTACGGATATCGTCGGCCGCCCGTGCCGTGCGCGCCGCCAGGCTGCGCACCTCGTCGGCCACCACCGCAAAGCCGCGACCATGCTCGCCGGCACGCGCCGCCTCGATGGCGGCATTGAGCGCCAGCAGGTTGGTCTGGCTGGTGATGTCGCTGATCAGCCCGGTGATGTTGCCGATCTCGGCCATGCGGCTGTCCAGCAACCTGACACTGGACGATGAGCGCTGCACCACATCGCGAATCGACTGGGTGCCCGCCTGCACGGTCAGGAACTGCTCCCGCGCCCGGCTGACCACCTCGTCCATGGCCTGCTTCATCTGCTCGGCGCCGGCCGAGGCCTGCTGGATCTCGCCCAGTTGCTCCTCCACGATCACCATCATGCGGTGCACGGCATCGGCCACCTCCTCGGAGGTGAGGCTGGCGGCCTGGCTGCGCCCCAGCATCATCTGGTTGGTGGTGCCCACGCTGTGGCTGGCCTTGATCACCTGCCCCACCACCGCGTCCAGATGGTCGATGAAGCTGTTGATCCAGCGCCCCATGTCGCCGGTCTCGTCATTGGCCATGCGCGTGGTGTCCAGGCGCTGGCGCAGGTTGCCCTCGCCTTCGGCGATGGCCCTGATCACGCCGGTCATCTCGCTCAGGCGCGCGGCGAGGCGCCGCGGCCCCAGCACGCTGAACACCAGCGCGGCCAGCAGCAGGCTCACGCCCTCGCACGCATCGATCAGGCCCTGGTCGAGGCCGCTGTAGTGCTGTACCAGGTAGTTGCTGACGAACAGGCCGAGCATCGTCGCCAGGTACGGCTTCATCAGGCCGTAGCTCAGCGAGCGCCGCCGGTACACCTCCTCCAGGTCGGCTTCGCACATCATGCCCCAGCGGTCCGGCGAGCCGGGCAACTGAAAGGTCACGCCCTTGCCCACCACGGGAATGTGGCGGTAGTCCGAATAGCCGGGGTAGCTCACGAACAGGTTGGCGCCGGTGCGGATGGTTTCGCGCACGCCGGGGTGCAATTGCCCGGTGGCCGGGTCGGTGAAGCGCAGCTCAAGCTCGGTGTGGCGCTGCACCTGCACGGTTTTCCACGGGGTGTGCACGCCGCTCTTGAGGTTCTCGCTGTGGCTGAAGGTGCCGTCCTCGAAGCGCGAGCGCGACAAGGCCACCCCCGGCTGCAGGCCGGGGTCGAAACGCGACTGCACCATGAACAGGTAGTTGTCCCCGGACTCGGCAAAGATATGCCCGGCCTCGCGCTGGATCAGGTCGCCCAGTACGTCGTTGGGCACCCGTGCGCACAGGCAGCCCACCACCTGGCGATCGACCTTGATCGGCTGGTAGAACATCAGCGTCACTTCATCATGAAAGCTGGAGGTCGACGGGCCGATCGCCAGGGTCAGCGGGTCGCTGTAGGGCCCATGCAGAAACGGCGCCTTCAGCCCCTCGGCCAGCGGCCGTGGGTCGATGCGCGGGCGCGTGCCCTGGCCGCGCCAGGTCGAGGCAAGCACCTCGCCCGCCGCATCCACCACGAACAATTCGGAAAAGTCTTCGGCCTGCGCCAGCTTCTGCTGCAATACCTGCCCATCGAGGCTGCGGATGTCGTTGCCGGCACTGGCGGCCAGCTCCGCCAGGTGCTCCCACTGCTCCTGGGCCCAGCCCTGCAGCAACTTGACGCGGGTATGCGCAATGGCTTCGAAGGTCTGCCCGATCACCGGGTACGCCGATCGGTTGAGGCGGCAGGCCCAGCCCATGGCCAGTTTGCCGGTCTTGCCAAACCATGGCAGCCAGCGCTTTTCTGCGGCGGACAGTTGCATGCAATTGTTCGATAGCGACATTTACATCTCCCGATACGACATTCCTTTGTCCATTCGGCAGGCAACTACCAGGCCAACGCAAAAAACCACCTTGAAAACCGACGCGCAAGCCAGCCACATAGCACTCTGCCAGCCCCTTCCACGCCCCCTGCGAACCCACCTTTTCTGCGCCCCGAAACGGCGCATGAACGCGCTTGTGTGCACCGCAGCAGTGCGCAGATGAAATGTCCTACAATCCTTGCCTTTGCTGCTCAAGCGGCCGCTCGCCACGCCGATAACCCGACCAGACGAAACAACAATTAAACGGCGTCAGCGGAGCGGATATGAACATCAAACAGAAACTCACGTGGGGCTTCGCGACCATCGCCTGCGTACCGATACTGGTCGTCGCTACGCTGGTGATACTCAACATCCGCCTGGAAGCGCGGGAGAACTTCGTCGACGGCAGCGACCGCGAGATTCGACAGGTGGCCAATGCCATGCAGTTGTTCTTCGACGGCATCAGCCAGAACATCGAATTTCTCAGCAAGCTGCCCATGCTGCAGAACACCGACGCCAGCCTGAAGAAGTACATTTCGCCCGACGCCCCCACGCTGCCGATGGGGCCGCAGGACAAACCGGTGTTCGACTACTTTGCCCGCCTCGGCGCCAGCCACCCGGCCTATGGCTACATCTCCATCGGCACCACCGAGGGCGGCTACATCTCATGGCCCGAAGACCCCAGCCTGGCCAACTACGATCCGCGCCAGCGCCCCTGGTTCAAGATGGCCCAGGCCAACCCGGGCAAGACCCTGCGTACCGCCGCCTACTACTGGGCCAACGACGACGCGGTGCTGGTCAGCACCGTGCGCAGCCTGCCCAACGCGCTGGGCGCCAACGGCGGCGTGGTGAGCGTGGATGTGTCGCTCAAGCAACTGACCGAGATCATCAAGCAGCTCAAGCTGGGTGAAACCGGCTACGTGATGCTGCTGGAGCAGAGCGGCAACATCCTGGTCGACCCCAAGCAGCCGGCGCACAACTTCAAACAGCTCGACAGCCTCGGCCAGGGCTATGCGCAACTGGCCAAGACTACCCAGGGGCTGGTGGAGATCGAGCTTGACGGTGAGCGCTACATGGCCAACGTGTGGCCTTCCGAGCAACTGGGCTGGCGCTTCATCGGCCTGGTCAAGCAGAGTGAAGTGATGGCCTCGGCCACCCGCCTCACCTGGCTGATCGTCGGCATTGCCGCCGCGCTTGGGCTGCTGTTCGCCTTCGTCGGTGCCAGCTTTGCCAAGGTCATCGTGCGCCCGATCAACGACGTGTCCCACGGCCTGGAAGGCATCGCCCAGGGCGAAGGCGACCTGACCCGCAACCTGCACGTGCGCGGCAACGACGAAACGGCCCAGCTCTCGGGCTGGTTCAACCAGTTCCTGGGCGCGATCCGCAGCCTGATCCAGCACATCATGCACGCCGCCGATGGCATCCTGACCAACTCCCACAGCGCCACCAGCGTGTCCAACGAAATGGCCGACGCCGCCAGTCGCCAGCGCGAGGCCGTGGACATGGTGTCGACCGCCTTCCATGAAATGGTCGCCACCGCCAACGAGGTCGCGCGTTCGTGCAGCCAGGCCGCCGAGTCGGCCGACAACGGCCAGCGCCAGGCTTCCGAGGGCCAGCAGCAGATCGACGCCGCCGTGGGCAGCGTCGACCAGCTCAGCCAGGAAATCGCCCAGTCGGCGCAATCCATGCAGCAGCTGGAGCGCGACAGCAACGCCATCCAGTCGATCCTCAGCACCATCCGCTCGATTGCCGAGCAGACCAACCTGCTGGCCTTGAACGCGGCCATCGAGGCGGCGCGGGCCGGCGAGCAGGGTCGCGGCTTTGCCGTGGTGGCCGACGAAGTGCGTGCGCTGGCCAAGCGCACGGCCGACTCCACCGCCGAGATCGACGGCATGCTCGCCAACCTGGCCCGCGGCACCAGCCAGGTCGCCGCGCAGATGAACACCAGCCTGAGCCTGTCGCAGGACTCGGTCAGCCGCATCGGCGAGGCACGCACCCGCTTTGGCCAGATCCGCGAGTCGGTGGACATGATCCGCGACATGAACACCCAGATCGCCACCGCCGCCGAAGAGCAGCACCAGGTGGCCGAAAGCATCAACCAGCACATCAGCCAGATCCACGGCGATGCGCAGCGGGTGGCGCAACTGGCCAGTGAAGCCAAGAGCGATGCGTTCAACCTGACCCAGCTGTCCAACGAAATGAACACGCTGGTACGGCGCTTCAAAACCTGAAAAAAAGGCGCTGCACGATTTATTTTGCAGCGCCTCTGTCACTTTTTGTTTCTCGTGCGGCAACAGGGTTACTGAGAACCATTCACATCAGGAACCTGACCCCATGTCCGTTGCCGCCCCTACGCCCCGCCCTCACCTGCTGGCGCTTGCGATTGCCTGCGCCGGTATCGCCACACCGCTGCTGGCCGCCGATGAACAGGCTGCGCCCCAAGCCCGGCTGAACCTGCCGCAAACCGACGTCAACGCCACCCGCATCGCCGACGGCAGCGCCGAAGCCGGCTACCTCACCGACTCGCTGAAGAACGTCGGCGCCCTGGGCGGCATGGCCCTCAAGGACACGCCCTATTCGATCAGCGTGGTGTCCAGCGAGCTGATCCGCAACACCCAGGCCACCTCCACCGACGACATCTTCAAGCTCAGCCCCTTCACCCAGTTCACCTCGCCCTCGGGCGCCGGCTATGCCAGTTCGGTGGCGATCCGCGGTTTCAACGACCTGGGCAATCTCAACATCGCCAACGACGGCCTGCGTTTCAGCAATGGCTCCGACAGCGGCAACTTCGTCGAGGAGATGGAGCGCCTGGAGATCGTCACCGGCCTCAGCGGCTTCCTGTATGGCCCCGGCAGCCCGGGCGGGCTGGTCAACTACGTGCTCAAGCGCCCCACCTACGAGCGCTACAACAGCGTGACCCTGGGCAACGCCGGCGGCGAGAACGCCTATGTGCACGGCGACTTCGGCGGCCCGATCGACGATCAGGGCGTGCTGGCCTACCGCGTCAACGTGCTGGCCCAGGACGGCGAGACCGCCATCGACCTGCAGAACCGCCGTCGCAAGATGGTCAGCCTGGCGCTGGACTGGAACGTCAGCGACGACCTGCTGGTGCAGTTCGACGCCTCGTACAAGAAAAACCAGACCCACGGCCTGACCAGCTACTGGTACTTCGCCGACCAGCGCCTGCGCCCCGACGCCGATCAGTTGGACAACGACAAGCTCTACAGCCAGCGCTGGGCGTTCTCCGACAGCGAGCACGAGCGCGTCGGCAGCCGCTTCAACTGGCGCCTGAACGAGGTGTTCAGCCTGCGCGGCGCGGTGGCCCACGACCGCAACCGCACCCAGTACGCCTACACCGGCCCCACCGTGACCTCGCCCGGGGTCTACAGCCAACCGCTGTACGCCTTCGCCCCGGTCGAGCGCGAGGAAACCTCGGCCTACCTGTTCGCCGACGCGGCCTTCGACACCGCCAGCATCGGCCACAAGGTCACCTTCGGCTACCAGGGCAACGTGGCGCGGGTACGCGACTACACCGACTACATTCCCTTCCCGGGCCCGCAGTACCAGCCGGTGGGCGGCAACGGCTCGATCCCGCTGGATGAAACCCCGCAGTACGCCAAGCCCGACTACTCCATCGGCCACGGCGACCAGCGCCTGTCGTCGCGCACCCAGGCCGACAACCTGCTGCTGGGCGATGTGATCACCTTCAACGAACAATGGTCGACCATCCTCGGGGTCACCCGCACCCGCATCAAGACCTTCAGCGACAACTTCGTGTGGGCCGAATCGTTCGGCACCCCGAGCCAGATCGACAACTACAACCAGAGCAAGACCTCGCCCAACGTCTCGCTGATCTACAAGCCGCTGCCCTGGCTGACCACCTACGCCACCTACATCGAAGGCCTGCAGGCCGGCGGCATCGCGCCCAACACCGCACTCAACGCCGGCCAGGCCATGGCCCCGGCCATCAGCGAACAGTACGAGGTGGGGGTCAAGGCCGAAGTGGGCGAAGCCCTGCTGACCCTGGCACTGTTCAACATCGACAAGCCCAATGGCTACACCAACCAGCAGCAGATCTACGTGCAGGACGGACGCCAGGAGAACAACGGCCTGGAGTTCGGCATCACCGGCAAGGTCACCCCGCAGCTGACCCTGGTCAGCGGCCTGACCCTGCTCGACCCCCAGGTGAAGAAGGCGGCCAATGCCAGCATCGAGGGCAACAAGCCGGTGGGCGTGGCCAGCCAGCTGGCCAAGGTGTACGCCGAATACGACCTGAACGGCGTGCCCGGATTCGCCGTGACCGGCGGCGCCTATTACACCGGCAAGCAGTACGTGGATGAGGCCAACCACTACAGCCTGCCGTCGTTCACTACCTTCGATGCCGGTGCGCGTTATCGCCTGCCGCTGGCGGACAACGCCCTGACCCTGCGCGCCAACGTCAGCAACCTGACCAACAAGGCGTACTGGCTGAGCGACCACTTCCTGGGCGCGCCGCGTACCCTGACGTTCTCGGCACAGCTGGAGTTCTGAGCCCCTTCGCCGGCATTGCCGGCTCCTGCACGGGCGCACGCAGCCTGCAGGAGCCGGCGTTGCTGGCCAAATGCCCACCTCGCGCCGCGCAAATCCCTGAGCGCCGCCAAAATCAGTACCAAAGAATCATTGCCGTTCGCATCCGGCCCTGATATTGAGTGTGCCGCTTTGCGCACCCGCGCCTTTCGTTTCCTCTTGCCCACCCCGCTGGCTTCATCCCCACGCGATCCGAGATGCCGACATGATTGAAAACTCCGATGTAATGTATCGCCTGCTGGTACAGAGCGTGATCGATTACGCGATCTACATGCTGACCCCGGAGGGTGTGGTCAGCAACTGGAACGCCGGGGCGCAGCGGGCCAAGGGGTATACCGGCGAAGAGATCATCGGCGAGCACTTCTCGGTGTTCTACAGCGCCGAGGAGCGCGCCACGCAGTTGCCGCAGAAAAACCTGCAGACCGCCCGCGACCAGGGCCGCTTCGAGGCCGAGGGCTGGCGCCTGCGCAAGGACGGCAGTGCGTTCTGGGCGCACGTGGTGATCGACGCGGTGCATGACGACGACGGCCACCTGGTCGGCTTTGCCAAGGTTACCCGCGACTGCACCGAACAGCGCCGCGCCCTGCTCGAACAACGTGAACAGGAGCGCCACTTCCGCCTGCTGGTACAAGGCGTGAACGACTACGCCATCTACATGCTCGACCCGCTGGGCCATGTGATCAACTGGAACGCCGGCGCCGAGCGGGCCAAGGGCTACACCCACGACGAGATCGTCGGCCAGCATTTCTCGGTGTTCTACACCCCGTCGGACCGCGCCGCCGGCCTGCCCGCCCAGTGCCTGGACGCCGCACGCCAGACCGGCCGCTTCGAGGCCCAGGGCCTGCGCCAGCGCAAGGACGGCTCGCACTTCTGGACCAACGTGGTGATCGAAGCCATCCACGACGACGATGGCCAGCTGCTGGGGTTTGCCAAGATCACCCGCGACATCACCGAGCGCCGCCAGTATGAACTCGACCTGCTGGCAGCCAAGGAGCTGGCCGAGGCGCAGAGCGAGAAAATGGCCGCGCTGTCGCAGTTTCTCGACTCGGTGATCAGCAACATCCCGTCCAGCGTGATGGTGCTGGATGTGGCGTCACGCCAGATCCTGCTGGCCAACCCGCAGGCCGAGAAGCTGTTCTCCAGCCAGCAGTGCGCCCTGGTCGGCAGTACCCCGCAGCAGAGCCTGGTGCCGGTGATGGCCGGCTACCTCGAACACCTCACCGAGCATTGCCTGAACCACAACGGCCTGCACCTGACCGAAGACCACCTCGACACCCCGCTGGGCCGACGCACCCTGCGCTCACGCACCCTGCTCAGCCGCAACCCGCAGGTGGGTGCGGGCCACTATGTGCTGCAGATCGCCGATGACGTCACCGACGAGATCGCCGCGCACGCGCAGATTCACCACATGGCGCACCACGACGAACTCACCGGCCTGCCCAACCGCACGCTGTTCCACAACTGCCTGGAAGAGGCCCTGGCCGACGGGCAGGCGCGCCAGCACATGACTGCGGCGCTGTGTCTGGACCTGGACAATTTCAAGAACATCAACGATGCCCTGGGGCATGCCTTCGGCGACCGCCTGCTGCGCGCCCTGGGCCAGCGCCTGCGCAGCGTGCTGCGCGACCAGGACACCCTGGCGCGCCTGGGCGGTGACGAGTTCGCCGTGGTGCTGCCGCACCTGGCGCGCCTCGAGGATGCCCAGCGCACCGCCACGCGCCTGATCGAGGCAGTGGCGCCGGCGTTCCTGATCGACGGCCACAGTTTCTCGGTGGGCCTGAGCGTGGGTATCGCCATCGCGCCGGTCGACCACCACAAGGCCGACCAGTTGCTGCGCTACGCCGACATGGCCCTGTACGAGGCCAAGCGCAACGGGCGCAACCGCTACGAGCTGTTCCACCCCGAGCTCGACGAAGCCGCGCGGCGCCGCCGCATCATGGAAACCGACCTGCGCACCGCGCTGCACCTGGGCCAGCTGCACATGCACTACCAGCCGATCATCGGCAACGACGGGCAGATCACCGGCTACGAGGCGCTGATGCGCTGGCAGCACCCGGTCAAGGGGCAGGTCATGCCGATGGACTTCATCCCGATTGCCGAAGAGACCGGGCTGATCCACGAGGTGGGTACGCGGGCGCTGAACCTGGCCTGCCAGGAGGCCGCCAGCTGGGCCACCGAGCAATCGGTGGCGGTCAACCTGTCGCCGGTGCAGTTCAAGAACAGCGACCTGGTGGAAGTGGTGCAGCTTGCGCTGACCGACGCCAGGCTCGACCCGTCGCGCCTGGAACTGGAGATCACCGAATCGGTGCTGCTGGAGAACAGCGACGGCAACCTGCGTACCCTGCAGGCGCTCAAGGACATGGGTGTGCGTATTGCCCTGGACGACTTCGGTACCGGTTACTCCTCGCTGGGCTACCTGCGTTCGTTCCCGTTCGACCGGATCAAGATCGACAAGTCGTTCGTGCACGACATGGGCGAAAGCCGCGAGGCGATGTCGATCATCCGCGCCATTACCGGCATGAGCAGCAGCCTGCTGATCAACACCACCGCCGAGGGGGTGGAGACCGAGGCGCAGTTCAAGCAGTTGCAGGCCGAAGGCTGCTCGCATTTTCAGGGGTATCTGTTCGGGCATCCGCAGCCGGCTGACAAGCGCCAGAAGGGAGGCCGGTAGAGCAGCGAGCGCGCAGGCCGTTTCGCCGGCAAGGCCGGCTCCTACACGACAGGTGCGGGAGCCGGCCCTGCCGCCACCTGGTCGTACAGCCGCCGCAGCCGCTGCACCGCCGCCTCGATCTCGCCCACCTTGACCCCGCCGTACCCCAGCACCAGCAGGTTGTCGTCATCGGCGTCGGGCTCCACGCTGTAGCCGCCGCGCAGCACCAGCCCATGTGCCGGGGCCTGCGCCAGCATCTTGCGCGCCGTGCCCGGTGCACCGATGCGTACCGCCAGGTGCAACCCCGCCTGCCCCGCCGAGTACCCGATCAGCGCCCCGAAGGCCTCGTCCAGGCACTGCTGCAGGCAACTGCGGCGCTGGGCGTACTCGGCGCGCATCTTGCGGATGTGCCGGGAAAAATGCCCTTCCTGGATGAAGTCGGCCATCGCCGCCTGAATCGACAGGTACCCTGGCCGGTACAGCTGGATCAGGCCCTTGCCGAAGGCCTCGGCCAGCCCCTCGGGCACCACCAGGTAACTCAGGCGCAGCCCCGGGAACATCACCTTGCTGAAGGTGCCCAGATAGATCACCCGCTCTTCGCCACCGAGCCCCTGCAGCGACGGCATCGGCTCGATGTCGTACCGGAACTCGCTGTCGTAGTCATCCTCCACCACCCACAGGTTGTTGGCCTGGGCATACGCCAGCCAGTCACGCCGGCGCTGCAGCGACATGATGTTGCCGGTGGGGTACTGGTGCGACGGCGTGACGAACGCCAGCCGCGGCGCAGCAGCCGGCACTGCCGAGGGCAGGCAGGCGCCCTGCGCATCGATCGCCAGCGGCGCGCAGTGCAGCCCCGCCGCCGAAAACACCACCGGCGCCCCCCAGTGGCAGGGGCTCTCGACCCACACGGTGTCCCCCGGGTCGCCCAGCAGCTTGGCCACCAGGTCCAGCGACTGGTGGGTGCCCTGGGTCACGATCACCTGCGCCGGGCTGCAACGGACTGCGCGGGCCGCATATAGGTAGGCACTGAGCGCCTCGCACAGCGGGCGATAGCCGCCCTGATCCACGTAGCCAGCCAGGTGCGCCTGGCGCTTGCTCAGGTAGCGGTTGTGCAGGCGCTTCCAGATATGAAACGGAAACAGGTCGGCGTCCGACACGCCGCCCACGAAGGCGCCCTCGGCCCGCGCCACCGCGCCGAAACGCGCGTTGATCGCCTTGCCCCGGGCCGACAGCGGCGCCTGATCGGGCGTATCGGGGGCCGGCACGCCGGTTTTCACCTGGGGCAAGGTGTCGGCCACGAAGGTGCCGCTGCCGGGCCGGGCGTACAGGTAGCCCTCATCGAGCAGACGGTCGTAGGCCAGCGACACGGTCAGGCGCGAGACCAGCAACTGCTCGGCCAGCGCCCGGGTGGAGGGCAACTTGTGGTTGACCGGCAGGCGCCGCTGCAGGATCGCCGCCTGGATCGCCTGGTACAACTGGCGCTGCAGGGTCACGCCGCCGTCGCGGTCCAGCGTGCCGACCAGCAGGTCGTGGAGAAGCGATGCCATCGGGTGCCTCACTGCAGGGGCGGAATCGGAACCGCGAGCATACAAGTGGCCTTAACAACTGATCAACTCTGGATATAACCGATATAGCCAAACAGGCCTATGTTCGAACCAGTGCTGGCCTGACACCCCAGCTTTCCCGGCAATCGACAGAGTGATGTTCAGTGACCCTTCACACACCCCCTGCCTTCGACGCATTGCTGGTCGCAGCTCCGCCCAAGGTTTCGGCCGAACAGGCGCAGGCCGTGGCAGCGCAGTACTTCGGCCTGCACGGCGCGTGCCGCCTGCTCACCGGCGAGCGTGACCTCAACTTCCAGATCACCTGCGCCGACGGCGCCCAGTACCTGCTCAAGGTCTCCAACGCGGCCGAAGACCCGCAGGTGGCCGACTTCCAGAACCAGGCGCTGTTGCACATCCAGCACTGCGACCCGACCCTGGCGGTGCAGCGCATCTACCCCAACACCAGCGGCAGCTACCAGATCCCGCTGATGTTCGATGGCCAGCCGCTGCTGGTGCGGCTGTTCTCGTTCGTCGACGGGATCTGCCTGCACCGCGTCGAACACCCCGACGTGGCGCTGCGCAGCAGCCTGGGCGAGCACCTGGCCCGCCTGGGGCTGGCCCTGCGCGGCTTCTTCCACCCCGGCGCCGGGCACGAGCTGCTGTGGGACCTCAAGCACGCCTCGCGGCTGAGCGACAAGATCGGCCTGATCCAGGACCGTGAAGAGCGCCAACTGGCCCAGCACTTTCTGGACAACTTCGAGCGCCACGCACAACCGCACCTCAAGGGCCTGCGCGCCCAGGTGATCCACAACGACCTGAACCCGCACAACGTGATCGTCGATGCCAGCCAGCCGCACCCGGTGCGCAACATCCTCGATTTCGGCGACATGGTGCATGCCCCGCTGGTCAACGACCTGGCCGTGGGCGCCGCCTATCAACTGGGCAGCCAGGGCGACCCGCTGGAACACGCTGCACCGTTCATCCGCGCCTACCACCGCATCGCGCCGCTGGAGCCGCTGGAACAGGAACTGCTGGTGGACCTGATCGCCACCCGCCTGGTGCTGACCGTGACCATCACCAACTGGCGCGCTGCGCTGTACCCGGAAAACCGCACCTACATCCTGCGCAACGCGCCGTCTGCCTGGCGTGGCCTGAAGGCCCTGGCTGACGTGCCGCGCGAGGTCGCGCAGCAACAGATTCGTCGTATCTGCTCCGAGGAGACGCTGTAAATGACCATGATCAATGGCTTCACCGCCGAAGATGCCGCACGCCTTAGCGAAACCGAACGTGCCCTGATCGAGCGCCGTGCGCGCGTGCTGGGCCCGGCCTACCGCCTGTTCTACGAACACCCGCTGCACCTGGTCAAGGGTGAAGGCGTGTGGCTGTACGACGCCGACGGCAAGCGTTACCTGGATGCCTACAACAACGTGGCCTCCATCGGCCACTGCCACCCCAAGGTGGTCGAGGCGCTGTACGAGCAGGCCAAGGTGCTAAACACCCACACCCGCTACCTGCATGAAGGCATCCTCGACTATGCCGAGAAACTGCTGGCCACCTTCCCGCCCGAGCTGGACCAGGTGATGTTCACCTGCACCGGCAGCGAGGCCAACGACCTGGCCCTGCGCATCGCCCGTCAGTACACCGGCGGTACCGGCCTGATCGTGACCCAGCTGGCCTACCACGGCGTGACCGACCAGATCGCCGCCGCCTCGCCTTCGCTGGGTGCGGGCGTGCCGGTGGGTGACTTCGTGCGTACCGTGCGGGCTCCCGACGCCTACCGCCTGGGCGCCGAGAACGTGGCACAGATCTTCGCCGACGACGTGCGCGCCGCCATCGCCGACCTGCGCCGCTGCGGCATCAAGCCGGCAGCACTGCTGCTCGACGGCATCTTCGCCAGCGATGGCGTGCTGTCCGACCCGGCCGGCTTCCTGCAACAGGCGGTGGCCGTGGCCCGCGAAGAGGGCCTGCTGTACATCGCCGACGAGGTGCAATCGGGCTTTGGCCGTACCGGCTCGCACATGTGGGGCTACCAACGCCATGGCGTGCAGCCCGACATCGTCACCATGGGCAAACCCATGGGCAACGGCCAGCCGATTGCCGGGGCGGTGTTCCGCGGCGAGGTGCTCGATGCGTTCGGTCGCACCGCCCGCTACTTCAACACCTTCGGCGGCAACCCGGTGTCATGTGCAGCAGCCAACGCGGTGCTCGACGTGATCCAGGGCGAAGGCCTGATGGCCAACTGCGCGGCGGTGGGCGAATATTTCAAGGCGGGTCTTCAAGGGCTTGCCGAGCGCTACCCGCTGATTGGCGACGTACGCGGGGCCGGGCTGTTCGTGGGGGTCGAGCTGGTAACCGATCGTGCCAGCAAGGCGCCGGCCACCGAGGCAACGGCACGGGTGGTGAACGGCATGCGTGAACGTGGCGTGCTGATCAGTTCGGCGGGGCCGGCGGCCAACATCCTCAAGATCAGGCCGCAGTTGATCTTCCAGCGCGAGCATGCCGATCTGTTCGTGCAGACGCTGGAGGCGGTGCTGAAGTCGCTGAACTGACAACGAGAGGCATTGACGGTTGTGCCCCTTTCGCCAGCAAGGCTGGCTCCTACAACGATTGGTGCAGGAGCCAGCCTTGCTGGCGAAGGGGTTCACTCACTTGGTCTTGGCAACCCAGGCATTGAAGCGCTGCTCGAGGTCTTCGCCGTTGTTGACCCAGAACTCGCTGTCCATCGGGATGGCCTGCGCCAGGTTGTCCGGCGCGGTGTTCAACTGTGCCGCCAGTGCAGGGTCAAGCAGCCCGGCGGTATGCAGGTTGGTCGACCCATAGCCCAGCTTGGTGGTGTGGATCTTCTGGTTTTCCGGGCGCAGCGAAAACGCGATGAAGTCCTCGGCCAGGGCCTTGTTCTTGCTGCCCTTGGGGATCGCCCACGAGTCGATGGCGTAGATGCTGCCATTCCATACCGTGTGCACATTGGCGCCGGCCGCCTGTGCGGCGAATACCCGGCCGTTGAACGCGGTGCTCATCACCACGTCGCCGCTGGCCAGGAACTGCATCGGCTGCGCACCGGCCTCCCACCACTGGATGTCTGGCTTGATCTGGTCCAGCTTGCGGAATGCACGCTCCACCCCTTCCGGCGTCGACAACACCTTGTACACGTCGGCATACGGCACGCCATCGGCCATCAGTGCCGCTTCCAGGGTGTACTTGGCGCCCTTGCGCAGGCTGCGCTTGCCCGGAAACTTCTTGGTGTCCCAGAAATCGCTCCAGCCGGTAGGCGCCTGCTTGAGCTTGTCGCCGTTGTAGGCCAGCGCCATCGACCATACCAGCAGGCCGCCGCCGCAGTCCGACAGGGTGCCGGGCACAAAATCCGCTTCCTTGCCGATACGGTTGAGGTCCAGATGTTCGAACAGGCCCTCCTCGCAGCCACGGATCAGTTCGGCGCTCTCGACCTGCACCACGTCCCAGTTGACGCTGTTGGTGTCGACCATGACCTTGATCCGTCCCATTTCGCCGTTGTATTCACCCGCTACCACCTTGCTGTGGCTGGCGGCGGCAAAGGGGGCGTAGAAGGCCTCGGTCTGTACATCCTTGCTGGCACCGCCAAACGAAATCACGGTGATTTCGGCAGCAAGGGCGTTGGCGGCAAAAGCACTGAGCAACACGGCGGCAATGGTGGTTTTTTTCATGTCTACCTCTGTAATTTATTGGTTTTGGCAGAGTTGATACACGCTGGGCGTCCTTTCGGGTGGTCGCACTTCAGCTTCGGTAATCCACCTGATCACCACTGATCAGGCGCAAGGCGGCGGTCCAGGCCAACAGGTGGAGTTGCTGATCGAATTCGGCGTCGGACTGCTGCGCGGTCAGTTCGCAGACCGCTTCGTCCGGCAGGCGCAGCGGCGAGTTGCCCGCCAGTGCCTGTACCTGCGCCTGGCAGGCGCGCTCCAGGAAGTAGATCTGGTTGAAGGCTTCGGCAATGCAGCGCCCGGCGGCCAGCAGGCCATGGTTGCGCAGGATCATCGCCATGTGCGGGCCCAGGTCCCTGACCAGGCGCTCGCCTTCGGCCGGGTTCAGCGCAATGCCCTCGTAGTCGTGGTAACCCAGGCGGCGATAGAACTTCAGCGCATGCTGGGTGATCGGCAACAGCCCCTGCTCCTGGGCCGACACGGCCATGCCGGCAGCGGTATGGGTGTGCACCACACAGGCCAGGTCCGGACGTGCGGCGTGGATCGCCGAATGGATGTTGAAGCCGGCACGGTTGACGCTGCCGGCGTCATAGCCAGGGTCGATGGTGTTGCCGTGGTGGTCGATCTTGATCAGGTCCGAGGCGCGCATTTCGTGAAACAGCACGCCGTAGCGGTTGATCAGGAAATGCCCCGGCTCGCCGGGGACACGGGCCGAGATGTGCGTGTCGATCAGATCGGTCATGCGAAAGTGGGCCAGCAGCCGGTACAGCGCTGCCAGGTCGCAACGGGTCTGCCACTCTTCGGGCGAAACCTGCTGCGCGTCGATCCGCGGGGTGTTGGGGTGCATCGCGCCTCCTTGTTCATGGTATGTTTCGGGCACTTGGCCCGCCGGCATGCAGGGATGTTGCAGCAGCCCCCGGCGGCCCACCATGCACAGAACGCGCTGGTTGTGCCGGCCCTGTTATGGTGTTTTCACCAGTACACCCACCGCCACACCCTCGCCTGACGGATGTTTTCTATGATGTTGTTGGATGCCAGCTCGTCGCAGTCGCTGGTCAACCAGATCGTTGCGGGCATCACCCTCGCGATCAACGAACAGCGCTTGCGCCCGGGCACCAAGCTGCCCTCCATCCGCAAGTTCGCGCAAACCCACAAGGTCAGCCATTTCACCGCCGTCGAGGCCTATGACCGGCTGGTGGCTCTGGGTTACCTGACGGCGGTGCGCAATGCCGGCTTCTATGTACGCAGCGCCCCCGACACCCCCGCCCCGCCGCCGATGCCCAGTGCCAGCGACGATGCCTTCGACTTCGACGCCTACCTGCTGCTGCAGAAGGTGTTCCAGCCACTGGGCATGGACCTGCGCCCGGGCATCGGCCTGCTGCCCGAGCCCTGGAGCGACGATGACGGGGTGCAACGCAGCCTGCGCGCACTGAGCCGCCGCGACCCGAGCGAGTTCACCGGCTACGGCCATGCCAAGGGGTGCGCCAACCTGCGCGCCCGGCTGGTGGAGAAACTGCTCGATACCCGGGTCAACGCCCACCCCGAGCAGATTCTGCTGACCAGCGGCGCCAGCCATGCGCTGGACCTGCTGGTGCGCTACCTGGTGCACCGCGGCGACAGCGTGCTGGTGGACGAACCGGGCTACCACAACCTGTTCCTCAACCTGCGCCTGCAGGGGGCCCGCCTGCTGGGGGTGCCACGCACCCGCGACGGCATCGACCTGGACGTGCTCGAGGCGCAGATCCGCGAACACCGGCCCAAGGTGTTCTTCACCAACACGCGCCTGCAATGCCCCACCGGCACCAGCCTGACACTGGCGGTGGCCCACCGTCTGCTGCAACTGGCGGAAAAGTACGACTTCCTGATCGTGGAGAACGACATCTACGCCGACCTCGACCCGTCCGACCAGCAGGCGCTGGCAGGCATGGACCAGCTGGCGCGGGTGATCTACGTGGCCAGCTTCTCCAAGAGCATCGCGCCGTCGCTGCGGGTGGGGTTCGTTGCCGCGCACCGCGACCTGATCGACGAACTGGTGCCACTGAAGATGGCCAGCGGCCTGACCACCTCGGCAATTGCCGAGGAACTGGCACTGGAGGTGCTGCTGCAGGGGCGCCACCGCAAGCACGTCAAGCAGTTGCAGGCCAACCTGGCCCTGGCCCATGAACAGGTGGCGCGCAAGCTCGAGGCGGTGGGCATGGAGATCTTCGTCAAGCCCCATGCGGGGTTGTTCCTGTGGGCCCGTCACCCCCAGGTCGAAGACGCCACGGCACTGGCCATGGACGCACGCGAACACAAGATTCTGCTCGCGCCCGGGCAACTGTTCATGCCCGATGCGCGGGTGGTGCCGTGGCTGCGCTTCAATGTGGCGCACGCGCAGGATGAGCGGATCTACCAGCTGTTGGAGCAGGCCGCGCACTGACCGGATTCGACTCGCCTCTTCGCCAGTAGGCGCCGGCCTTGCCGGCGAAGCGGCCCGCCCGGGCGACACCCCCGCAGGTCCGGAGAATCAGGCATGACACGCAGAGGAATGCCGGTGGGCACGCCCGTTGCCCGCGCGGACAATGCGCCGCCTCTACCGTCATTGCTTTTGCGAGGTTCCCCCATGGACACCGCCATCGGCTACGCCGCCCAGTCGGCCACCACGCCCCTCGCCCCCATGACCTTCCAGCGCCGCAGCCCACGCCCCGACGACGTGGCCATCGAGATTCTCTACTGCGGCGTGTGCCACTCCGATATCCACCAGGCCCGCAACGAATGGGGCATCGCCGTGTACCCGCTGATGCCCGGCCACGAAATCGTGGGCAAGGTCACTGCCGTGGGCGCCAGCGTCAACCGCTATCAGGTGGGTGACCTGGTGGGTGTGGGCTGCATGGTCGACTCCTGCCGCCACTGCCAGGCCTGCGCCGCCAACCTGGAGCAGTACTGCCTCGAAGGCCCGACCATGACCTACGCCACCCCCGACCGGGTCGACGGCAGCAACACCATGGGCGGCTATTCCAGCAGTATCGTGGTCGACCAGCATTTCGTGGTGCGCATTCCGGCCGGCATGGACCTGGCCAGCGCCGCGCCGATCCTCTGCGCCGGCATCACCACCTATTCGCCGCTCAAGCACCACGGGGTCAAGGCCGGGCACAAGGTCGGCATCCTCGGCATGGGCGGCCTGGGTCACATGGGCATCAAGCTGGCCAAGGCCATGGGCGCCGAAGTCACCCTGTTCACCCGTTCGGCCAGCAAGGCCGAGGAAGCCCGCCGCCAGGGCGCCGACCATGTGGTGGTGTCCACCGATGCCGCGCAGATGGCCGCCGTGGCCGGGCACTTCGACTTTCTGCTCGACACCATCCCGGTGCAGCACGACCTCAACCCCTACCTGGAAACCCTGAAGTTCGACGGCGTGCACATTCTGGTGGGCCTGATCGAACCGGTGGAGCCGCCCCTGCACGCCGCCAACCTGGTGCTCAAGCGCCGCGTACTGGCCGGCTCGCTGATCGGCGGCATCGCCGAAACCCAGGAGGTGCTGGACTTCTGCGCCGAGCACGGCATTTGCTGCGACATCGAGATGCTCGACATCCAGCACATCAACGAGGCCTACAGCCGCATGATCGCCGGCGACGTGAAGTACCGCTTCGTGATCGACATGGCCTCGCTCAAGGCCTGAGCCCCCGCCTCACAGGTTGAAACGCCCCAGCAGGTGGTGCTGTTGCCCCACCTGCTCCACCATCACCGCACACTGGCGCACCTGCACCTGGGTGCCTGCGGCCACTTCATGACTGATGTCGCGAATGGTCGTGGTGTTGCGGTTGATCTCTTCGCTGGTGGCGCTCTGCTGCTCGGCCGCGGTGGCGATCTGGGTGTTCATGTCGTTGATGCGGGTGATCGCCTGGCGAATGCGCACGAGCCTGTCGTTGGCCGCGCCCGCCTCCTCGGCGGTCTTGCCGGCGCTGTCGCGGTTGTGCTGCATGCGCGACTCGGCGTGGCGCACCCCGGCCTGCAGCTGGTCGATCATCTGGCGGATCTCCTGGGTCGACTGCTGGGTGCGCGAGGCCAGCGTGCGCACCTCGTCAGCCACCACCGCGAAACCTCGCCCCGTCTCGCCGGCACGTGCAGCCTCGATGGCGGCATTGAGCGCCAGCAGGTTGGTCTGCTCGGCAATGCTGGTAATCACCGCCAGGATCGACTCGATGTTGTCGCTGAGGCGCGACAGGTCATTGATTGCATGGCCGGTGTCGTCCATTTCGCTGGCCAGTTGCCGGATCGCCGCGGTCGAGCGTCGCACCACGTCCTCGCCGCCGTGTGCTTCCTCGTCGGCAATCACTGCGGCCTGCGCCGCTGCCTGGGCGTTGCGCGCAACGTCTTCGGCGGTGGAGGCCATCTCCTGCATGGCCGTGGCCAGCTGGTCCAGCTCCTGCAACTGGCGCTGCAGGCGTTCATCGGTCCGGGTGGCTTCGGCCGACGTCAGGTGGGTGCTCTCGCGCACCTGGTTGGAGGTGCTCATCACCTGATGGATCAGGTTCTGCAGGTTGCCCAGAAAGCCGTTGAACTCGCGCGACACGAGCGCCACCTCGTCATTGCCGCCGTCGGGCAGGCGCCGCGTCAAGTCGCCGTCGCCCTGGTTGACCTCATGGAACGAGCGGTGCAGCAGCTCCAGCGGCTTGAGCAGGCGCCCGAGCAGCAGGCCCAGCACCACGAGGCTCACCAGCACGCCGAGCAGCGTGGCCAGCACTGCACGCCAGGTCAGGCTGTCGGCCTCGGCCATCACGATGCGCTGGTCGAGCACCACGCCGATCAACCAGTCCATGCCCTCCAGGTAGGTCAGCGGGGTGAAGGACACCAGTGAATCGTGATCGCCGGTTCGAACCGTCTGCAGCTGGCTGTCCAGCGCCGGGTGCTGGCCATCGAACAGGCTGCTGTAGGGCTTGCCGTTGTACTGGCTGTCGGGGTGGGAAATGATCGTGCCGTTGCGGCTGAGCAGAAAGGCATGGCCGGCGCCGTTGAAGTCCAGGGTATTGATGGCATCGGCCACGCTCTTGAGGCGGATATCGCCGCCCAGCACGCCGGCGAAGGTAGCGCCATCGTAGAGGCGCGTGACCGCCGAAATCAGCGTTTCGCCAGTGGCCGAGTCGATGTAGGGCTCGGTGAGCACCGCCTTGTCGGCGCCCTTGGCAACGGCATACCAGGGCCGTGTGCGCCCGTCCCAGCTCGCATCGGGGCGCCAGCTGGGCGTGTTGGTGAGGGGTTTGCCGTCGCGTTGCAAGGCGCCGAATATCAGGATGAACTCGTCCTTGAGCATCGGGCTGTCGATGATGCGCTGGGTGTTTTCAGGGCTGTAGCGGCTGTCGATGACCTGCGCCACCAGGCCCATGAGCTTGAGCTTGGCGTTCAGCCAGTTCTCGATCTGCCGGGCCAGGGCACCGCTGGACTCGGCGATGCCGGCAGACACTTGCTTGTGCAGGGCGTCGCGCACCTGGCTGACCTGCGTGACCGACAGCAATCCGGTGGTAATGAACAGCAATGTGGCGGCCGCCAGGCCAGCCTTGTGAACGATCTTCATGCCTGCACTCCGTGCCGAATCGAGCAAACGGGCATGCTAGGCAGGCGTACTGGCACACTGCAATCAACGTTGCGATGATTGCCCGGTGCCGTAATGGGGATTGTTTACCGGCATCACGGCCACTGCCTGTAGGACGAACCCGGCGGGCGGCATCCGCGCCGCGGGCAGGCAAAAAAAAACCAGGGCCGTTTGCGGCCCTGGTCTTTTTCGTCATGGTGCCTGTCAGCCCTTGAGCTGCCTGGCCGCACGCACGTGCATGAACACGCCCATCAGTGCCACGATGGCCGCCGCCGCACCGGTGGAGAACACCAGTACCTGGTAGTCCGGCACAAAGGCCATGGTCACCAGGCACCCGATGATGAACACGATCACCAAGTAGGTCAGCCACGGGAACAGCCACATCTTCAGGCGGATTTCCTTGCCCTCGGCTTCCAGCTTGCGGCGCATCTTCAGTTGCGAGAACGCGATCACCAGGTACACCAGCAAGGCGATCATGCCGGTGGTGTTCATCAGCACGTCCAGCACGTCTTTCGGGCGCAGGGTGTCGCTGAAGTTGATCAGGGCGACGAACACCGCCACCGAGCACGAACCGATGATGGCGAACACCGGCACACCGGTACCGGCGCGGGTGATCTTGAAGAACGACGGTGCATCACCGCGGGTCGACAGCGAGAACAGCATGCGCGAGGCGGTGTAGTGCGCCGAGATCAGGCAGCTGCTCACCGAGGTCAGCACCACGAAGTTCATCACGAACTCAGCGCCCGGAATGCCCAGCAGCTCCAGGGTACGACGGTACGAACCGTAGCCCGACTGGCCCATCAGCGGGTCGTTCCACGGCACCAGGGCCACGATCAGGAAGATCGAACCCACATAGAACAGGCACACACGCCACACCACCGAGTTGGTGGCCTTGACGATCTGCTCGGACGGGTTCTTCGACTCGGCGGCCGCGATGGTCACGATTTCGGCGCCCAGGAAGGCGAACATCACCCCCAGCATGGCCACCACCACTGCCTCCACCCCATTGGGCATGAAGCCCTGGGCCGTAAGGTTGCTGATGCCGTGGACCTCACCGGTGGGCCACAGGTTGGCCACGGCCAGCCCGCACACCACAAGGAAGCATATGATCGCCACCACCTTTATCAGCGCGAACCAGAATTCGAACTCCCCGTAGTGCTTGACGTTGAAGAAGTTGACGCTGATCAGCACCAGGGTAGTGGCCAGCACGAACACGTTGACGCTGATGGAGGGGAACCAGCCGTGCAGGATCTTGCCCGCCACGTAGGCTTCCCAGGCCATCAGGATGACCCAGAACCACCAGTACAACCAGCCGATGGTGAAGCCTGCCCAGCGCCCGATGGCGCGCTCGGCGTATGTGGAGAACGAGCCGGTGTCTGGCGAGGAGGTGGCCATTTCACCCAGCATGCGCATGATCAGCACCACCAGGATGCCGCCGGCCAGGTACGCCAGGATGGCGGCCGGCCCGGCGCTGTGGATCACACTCCCCGAGCCCACGAACAGCGCACCGCCGATCACCCCGGCGATGGACATCATGGTCAGGTGGCGCGATTTGAGCGAAGCGCTAAGCTTGCTCTCGGGCTCCACCTTGGAGGATGTGGAAGTCGATGTAGCGTCCATCAGTTGTCTACCCCTTGTTTTTCTTTTTCCAGCGAACACGCAAGACCGGCGAATGCCGGGCTTCATTGCTCGTCAGTGTCTGATTGTGTACGGGATGGATCGCAAACCCGGCGGGCATCCATGGCCTTGAAGGTCGGCAATCGTGCTGTGCACGCCCGGGGGCTTGCCCCTGGCGGTAGTGATCGGGCCTCTCAACATGCTTTAGCTGGCGAATACAGACCCCTAATGTAAAAATGTACGACACAGAGAGCCATGCACAGCGCCGTGAAATATGCACTGCACTGTACAGGCCGCCAATGCAGTACACCCCCGTTCCCTGCAGGCGCCAGGCGTTACGCACCCTGAAGGCACAGCCCCAACATGCTTGAATTACGACCCGACTCCGCCCCCCCGCTCGTCAACCAGATCATCAACGGGTTGCGTGAGTTGATCGAGAACCAGACCCTCAAACCCGGTGCCAAGGTACCGTCCATCCGCGCCTTCGCCGCCACCTACTCGGTCAGCACCTTCACCGTGGTCGAAGCCTACGATCGGCTGGTGGCCCAGGGCCTGCTGGTCAGCCGCGGCAATGCCGGCTTCTTCGTCAACCGCTCGGTCAACGAGCGCATCGAAAGCCAGGCCAGCGACGCCGAGCCGGGCAAGCCGGAGTTCAACTCCGAGTGGTACCTGCAGAACATCTTCGAAAGCCGCCAACTGGCCTTCAAGCCCGGCTGTGGCTGGCTGCCCAACGAGTGGATGTTCGAGGACGGCCTGCGCCGCGGCCTGCGCCAGGTGGCCGGCAGCGTGATGGAACTGAGCGGTTACGGCGACCCCATGGGCCTGCTCGAGCTGCGCACCCTCACCGCGCAGAACCTGGAACAGGACCAGCGCATCGTGGCCAACCCCAACCAGCTGATGCTCACCCACGGCGCCAGCCAGGCGCTGGACCTGGCGGTGCGCACCCTGGTGCGCCCAGGCGATGTGGTGCTGGTGGACGACCCGGGCTACCCCAACCTGATGAGCATCCTGCGCTTTCAGGGCGCCACCCTGATCGGCGTGCCGCGCACCCCGGCCGGGTACGACCTGGAGCATCTCGAGCGGCTGCTGGCCCACCACCGGCCCACGGTGTTCTTCACCCAGCCGCACCTGCACAGCCCCACCTGCTCGCGCACCCCGCTGGCGCAACTGCACCGCCTGCTGCAACTGTCGGCGCAACACGGCTTTCGCCTGGTGGAGAACAACCTGTACGCCGACATGGTGGCCGAACCGCAACCGTGCCTGAGCAGCCTGGACCACCTGCAGCAGGTGGTGTACGTGGGCAGCTATTCCAAGAGCATCTCGCCGAACGTGCGGGTGGGCTACATGCTGGCCAACCCCGAACTGATCCAGAAGCTGCTGCAACTGAAGATGCGCTCGGGCCTGACCACCTCACAGGTGATGGAGCGCGTGGTGTATGCGGCCATCACCGACGGGCGCTGGCGCAAGCACCTCAAGCGCCTGCGCCAGCGCCTGGCCGAGGCGCAGCAGGAGGTCAGCCGTCGCCTGAACCGCCTGGGCTTCGAGATTTTCGTCGAGTCCGACGAGGGCATGTACCTGTGGACCCGCCACCCGCAGATCGCCAACAGCGCAGCGCTGGTGGACGACGCCCTGGAGCGCGGCATCATGATCGGCCCCGGCCAGTTGTTCATGGTCGACGCCCAGGCCACCGGCTGGATGCGCTTCAACGTGGCGTTCAGCACCGACCCGGCCTTGTGGCAGCAACTGGAAAAGCTGTTCGCCCGTCACGCCGCCTGAACCTGCGCAATTTTGTTCAATACGCCGCCCCCGGCCCCGCCACACACTTCCTGGACCCACATCCATAGAAGTGAAGGTTACATGGAGCAGTTCCTGATCATTGCAGCAGCGCACTTTCTGGCGCTGCTGTCACCCGGGCCGGATTTCTTCCTGGTGGCACGCACCTCCCTGGCCACCAGCTGGCGCGTGGCCAGCGGAGCCTGCCTGGGCATCGCACTGGCCAACGGGGTGTTCATTGTCGCCGCCTTTACCGGCGTGTCGGTGCTGCAGCCGCACAGCACGCTGTTCATCGTGCTGCAACTGGCCGGTTGCGCCTACCTGCTGTACCTGGGCTGGCTGTTCATCCGCCATGCCGGTGCCAGCACGCTGGAGGTTGCCCCGCAGGGGTCGCCGGCACCGTCGCCCGCGGCCACCACCTGGCTGGGCGCCGCCGGCATGGGGGTGGTGTCCGGCATCCTCAACCCCAAGAACGCGCTGTTCTACGCCAGCCTGGCGGCCATGCTGAGCGGGCCGCAGGCAAGCCCTGGCTGGAAGCTGGCCTACGGCCTGTGGATGTTCGGCGTGGTGCTGGCGTGGGACCTGCTGGTGGCGGTGGTGATTGGCAACCGCCACGTGCGCCGCCGCTTCGCCCGTGCCCTGCCGTGGCTGGAGCGGGCCACGGGGGCGATGCTGGTGCTGCTGGCGCTGGGCGTGATCGCGGTAATGGCGCTGGGCTAGCACCGGGGCGTGGGGTAGGCTATGAGGCTTCATTTACCTGTTTTCAGGGATACCTATTGGCCGCTGCATGGGGCACATTCGCCCCCACCGCGCGCCCGAGACTGCCCATGCCTATCCAGACGACTGTTCCCGAACCCACGCTGCTCGCGCCGGTACTGCTGGTGGAGGACGAGCCGCTGATCCACCGCCGCCTGGAAGCCCTGCTGCTGCAACTGGGCTACCGGCCCGAGGCCCTGCTGTTCGCCAGCTCGCTGGCCGAGGCCCGCGCCTGCCTGGCCGCGCAGCCGGTGGCGCTGGCGCTGGTAGACCTGGGCCTGCCCGACGGCAACGGCATCGAGCTGATCGAAGAGATGCACGCCACCGACCCCGGCCAGGCGATCCTGGTGATCTCGGCATGGAGCACCGAAGACACCCTGCTCGCGGCGCTGCGGGCAGGCGCCACCGGCTATGTGCTCAAGGAACGCGACGACCTGGAGATCCTGTTGTCGCTTCGCAGCGTGCTGCGCGGTGGTGCCCCCATCGACCCGTTCGTGGCCCGGCGCATCATCGAGGAACTGCGCCCGGGGGCCGCCCAGCCGGTCGACACCGCCGATGGCGAACGCCTGACCCCGCGTGAAGACCAGATCCTGCGCCTTGTGGCCGAGGGCCTGGGCAACCGCGAAATCGCCGAACAGCTGAACCTGTCGCGCTACACCGTCGAATGCCACGTCAAACGCATCTATCGCAAGCTGGCGGTGTCTTCGCGTACCCGCGCCATCCATGCGGCACGCACGCGTGGCCTGCTCGATTGAGAGGCCTGATGGCGTGCTGGCTGCTCGTCCTGTGCCTGTCGGGTGCAGCGCAGGCTGCAACGCCGGGCGGTGCAAGCTGCACCGTGCAGGTGCTGTCGGTAGCCGCCGCCCAGGGTGATGACCAGGGCAACCGCCCCGAGGCCGGCCCCTGGCAGGCCGTGACCCTGCCCGACGACTGGAGCCGACGCTGGCCGCAGCACGACGGCACGGTGTGGTACCGCCTCCAGTGGCAGCGCGACTGCGCGGCCGGTCAACGCATGCCGGTGGCACTGACGCTGCGCTCGGTGATCATGGCCGGCGAAGTGTTCGTCAACGACCAGCGCCTGTGGCGTGACAGCCAGCTGAGCGAGCCGCTGTCACGCAGCTGGAACATGCCCCGCTACTGGCACCTGCCCGAAGGCCTGCTGCACGAAGGCGTCAACACGCTGTGGGTACGTGTGGTGGGCCTGGCGGTACAGTCACCCGGGCTGGGGCCGGTGTACCTGGGGGATGAGGCCTCGGCACGCCAGCTGTATGAAGAGTTGCTGTGGACCAACCGCTCGTTGTTCGTGCTCAACCTGACCGTCTCGGCGGTGCTGGGCGGGCTGTTCTTCTGTATCTGGGTGATCCGCCGCGAGCAACGGATCTTTGGCTGGTATGCGGCCATGGCCCTGTGCTGGGTGCTGTTCATCGCCAATATACTGATGACCAGCCCCTGGCCCTTCTCCACCACCCTGATGGCTGCGCGCTTCAACGGCATCGCGCTGGTGATGTACGTCACCTGTTTCTGCGTGTTTGTCTGGCGCTTTGGCGGGCAATCGCTGCCGCGCCTGGAGAAGGCACTCTGGCTGCTGACTGCCGCACTGGTGGCCTTGATGGCACTGGCCCCGGATGCCCGCGTCGGCAACGCGCAACTGGTGGCGGTGCTGAGCACGGCGACGGTGTTTTTCCTCAACTGCCTGCAGTTTCAGCTGCATGCCTTGCGCACCCGGCGGCCCGAGCATGTGTGGCTGGCCGCCAGCCTGCTGATATTCATGCTGGCCGGTGCCCATGACCTGCTGATTATGCTGAAGCTGATCGGCGAAACGCCCGCGTGGACACCGCTCACCAGCGTGGTGACGACCCTGTGCATGTCGGTGGTGCTGGGCTTGCGCCATGCGCGCAGCGTGCGCCGCATCGAGCGCTTCAACCTGGAGCTGGCCGAAGGCATCGAGCGTGCTCGCGGGGAACTGGCCACCACCCTCGAACGCGAACACGCCCTGGCGCTGACCAACTCCCGCCTGCAGGACCGCCTGCAGATCGCCCACGACCTGCATGATGGGCTGGGCGGTTCGCTGGTGCGCATGATGGCCATGGTCGAGCAGGCCAGCACGCCGCTGCAGGGCCCGCAGTTTCTGTCGATGCTCAAATTGCTGCGTGATGACCTGCGCCAGACCATCGACAATGGCTCCAGCGCCGGCATCAAGGTGCCGGCCACGCCGCAGGAATGGATCGCCCCGCTGCGCCATCGCTTCACCCAGCTGTTCGACGAACTGGATGTGGCCTGCACCTGGCACTTTGCCGCGCAGTGGCGCACACCGCCCAGCGCCTTGCAGTGCATGGCGTTGACCCGCCTGGTGGAAGAGTCGCTGACCAATGTGGTCAAGCACAGCCGTGCCCGGCATGTGCAGGTTGAGCTGCAGCAGCCGCAGCCCGACAGCCTGGAGCTGAACATCGAGGATGACGGTATCGGCTTCGACGTGCTGGCGGTACAGCGCGCCGGGGTGAGCGTGGGCATGCGCAGCATGCATGCGCGCATCGCCCGGGTGGGCGGTCAGTTGGAGGTGGTTTCGCTGCCGGGTTGTACGCGGCTTGTTGCGCGCCTTGCGCTGCAACGGGAGGTGCCGGCCAGCGTGTGAGCCGGTACTGCAGGCATTCGCTTGGCCGGCAAGGCCGGCCCCTGCGGGGGTTGTGCTGCTCTGCAGAGGCCGGTCTTGCCGACGAACGCGCTACTTCACATCGAAACGGTCCAGGTTCATCACTTTGGCCCAGGCCGCCACGAAGTCGCTGACGAACTGCTGCTGCGCATCCGCACTGGCATACACCTCGGCCACGGCCCGCAATTGCGCGTTCGAGCCGAACACCAGGTCGACCCGGGTCGCGGTCCACTTCACCTGCCCGCTTTTGCGATCACGCCCTTCGAACGCCTGAGCGGCGTCGGACACCGGCTTCCACTCCACGTCCATGTCCAGCAGGTGGGTGAAGAAGTCATTGGTCAGCGCCTGCGGCCGCTGGGTGAACACGCCATGGCTGCTCTGGCCCACATTGGCCCCCAGCACCCGCAGGCCGCCCACCAGCACCGTCATCTCCGGTGCACTGAGCGTCAGCAGTTGCGCCTTGTCGATCAGCAGCGCTTCGGCCGGCACGCGGTAGTGCCCCTTGAGGTAGTTTCGAAAACCATCGGCAATGGGTTCGAGAAAGCCGAACGACTCCACGTCCGTCTGCTCCTGGCTGGCATCGGTGCGCCCCGGCGTGAACGGCACCGTGACCGTATGCCCGGCGTTTTTCGCAGCCTGCTCGACGCCGGCGTTGCCCGCCAGCACGATCAGATCGGCCAGGGAGATCTTCTTGCCACCGGCCTGCGCCCCATTGAATTCGTTCTGGATGCTTTCCAGGGTCGCGAGCACAGCAGCCAGCTGTTCGGGCTGGTTGGCCTGCCAGAACTTCTGCGGGGCCAGGCGCAGCCGCCCGCCATTGGCACCGCCGCGCTTGTCCGACCCCCTGAAGGTGGAAGCCGCCGCCCATGCGGTGGACACCAGCTGCGCCACCGACAGGCCCGAGGCCAGTACCTTGGCCTTGAGCGCGGCGATGTCGCCGTCATCGACCAGCGGGTGGTCGACCTTGGGAATCGGGTCTTGCCACAGCAGCTCCTCAGCGGGCAGTTCCGGGCCCAGGTATCGCGACAGCGGGCCCATGTCACGGTGGATCAGCTTGTACCAGGCGCGAGCAAAGGCATCGCTCAGCTGGTCGGGGTTTTCCAAGTAGCGGCGCGAGATCTTCTCGTAGATCGGGTCGAAGCGCAGCGACAGGTCGGTGGTCAGCATGGTGGGGTTGCGCCGCTTGGACGGGTCGTGGGCGTCGGGGATGATACCGGCGCCGGCGCCGCCCTTGGGCGTCCACTGGTGGGCCCCGGCCGGGCTCTTGGTCAGCTCCCACTCGAAGCCGAACAGGTTCTCCAGGAAGTTGTTGCTCCAGCGGGTCGGGGTGGTGGTCCAGGTCACTTCCAGGCCGCTGGTGATGGTGTCCGGGCCCTTGCCGGTGCCGAAGCTGTTCTTCCAGCCCAGGCCCTGTTCCTCCAGGCCTGCCGCTTCAGGCTCGGGGCCCACGTTGTCGGCCGGGCCGGCGCCGTGGGTCTTGCCGAAGGCGTGGCCGCCGGCGATCAGGGCCACGGTTTCCTCGTCGTTCATGGCCATGCGCCCGAAGGTCTCGCGAATGTCCTTGGCGGCGGCGACCGGGTCGGGGTTGCCTTCCGGGCCTTCCGGGTTCACGTAGATCAGCCCCATCTGCACTGCGGCCAGGGGGTTCTCCAGGTTGCGGCCCTGCTCGGTACGGCTTTCTTCGTTGCCGTGCTGCTCGGGTTCGGCCACCAGGGTGCCCTCGCCCGGCGGCTGCATGGCTTCAGGGTCTTTGCCGTAGCGCGTGTCGCCGCCCAGCCACTTGTTCTCCGAGCCCCAGTACACGTCCTCGTCCGGCGCCCACACGTCCGGGCGACCGCCGGAAAACCCGAAGGTCTTGAAGCCCATCGACTCCAGCGCCACGTTGCCGGTGAGCACGATCAGGTCGGCCCAGGAAATCGCCCGCCCGTACTTCTGCTTGATCGGCCACAACAGCCGCCGCGCCTTGTCGAGGCTGACGTTGTCGGGCCAGCTGTTGAGCGGCGCGAAGCGCTGCTGGCCGGAGCCGGCACCGCCGCGCCCGTCGCCGGTACGGTAGGTGCCGGCACTGTGCCAGGCCATGCGCACGAACAGTGGCCCGTAATGGCCGAAGTCGGCCGGCCACCAGTCCTGCGAGTCGGTCATCAGCGCGGTGAGGTCCTGCTTGAGGGCCTGGAAGTCCAGGCTCTTGAACGCCTGGGCATAGTCGAAGCCCTCGCCCAGCGGGTCGGCCTGGGGCGCGTGCTGATGCAGGATCTTCAGGTTGAGCTGGTTGGGCCACCAGTCACGGTTGGTGGTGCCACCGCCGGCGGCATGATTGAACGGGCATTTCGATTCAGTTGCCATGTGAGAGCTACCCTTGGTCGAGTTCATGTCGCCAGGCAGCCCTGCCAGGGCGCCGTGGCAACGTGCGAAATCAGTTACACAGGTTGCATCGTCAACGACTCGAACGGCTGAGCGCCGCGATCTTGTCTCTTCATCAGGATGGGTCGGCCAGCTGGCGCCGGCACCGAACTAAGGCTAGTTCGCCGCCCCCGAGTCGGCAAATAGCCGCAGTATTGGTGGGTGATAGCCATAATCTCTTATACGGAACCCGCCAGGGAGCAGAAGGTAGGACAAACGCTCGCTGAGCCGTGCACCGATAACGCAGGCGTAGTCAGGGCGAGCGACCACCCCACGGGAGGCTCGCCCCATGGACATGCGCCCGCGTTCAACCGCCATCCACGAGGCCGGTCACGCCCTGGCCGTGTGGTGGAACGGCCAGCCCATTGCACGGGTGACCGTGCTGACCCACGCCCAGGCCGCCAGCGGCCCGCTGATCGACCTGAACGGGCGTGCGCACTTTGCCGAGGGGCTGGTGGAGGCGGACTATCTGATCGTGCACCCGGCCTTCGCCGCCCGTGGCATTGCCGAGTACCTGCCCTCCCTCGTCGAACCCATCGAGCGCGACCTGCTGCACTGCTTTGCCGGGCCCGTGGCCGAAGCCATCCACCGGCACGCACGCTATGACCGGGTCTTGCGCGGCAGCGGCCGTGGCGACCGCTGCCGCGGGCATGAACTGATCAGCCTGTTGCCCGCGCACAAGCTGCTCGATGCCGAGGCCCTGGCCATTGCCCGGTCCGGCTGCCTGGTACGCCGGTACTGGGCGGGGCTGGTAGCAGTGGCCGACCTCTTGCAGGCACGGGGCGTGGTGGACGGCGAGCGAGTCAGCGCGTTGCTGTGCCAGGTGACTGGTGAATCACCGGCACAAGGGCCCGCAAGCCTGCGCGAGCTTGACCCTGAGGGCGGGCCCGACCAGAGGCAGGCAACCCGGCAAAAGCGTTAGCGCTTTTTGCAATAGCGCAAAAAAGCTGAGCTACAGTCGTAAAAGGCGCATCTGATACGTATTTATCAGGAGAAACTGATCTGTATCCACGGATGTTCACATCATGCAGGGATGAGCAACGATGGATCACTGGACAACGGAGCAACTGCGTCAGCTGGTGTGCTCGAAGGACCTGGACAGCCAGTTGGCGCAATTGGAAAAGCTGCTTCGGTGCCTGGGTTTCGACTGCTACGCCTTCAGTTTCACCACCCCGACGTTTTCGATCACACAAAGCAACTGCCCCAACCCATGGGGCGAGCGCTACCGTCGCCATGAGCCTGCGGTCGTTGAGCCCCTGCTTGCGCACAGCCGGCACTCATCCTTCCCGTTGCTGTGGACACCAGAGGCTTTCACCAGCCCCCCCGAGTTGTGGGCAGGCGCGCAGGATCACGGCGTTTGCCTCGGCTGGACCCAACCCTTTCACGATGAGCACGGCAGGTTCAGCAGCTTGAGCGTGGTACGCCAACACCCGCCCGTGACCGTCAATGAGCTTTACCGCAAGGGGGCCGCGGTGCTGTGGCTGGTGCAGGTGCTGCATGCGACGGCGGCCGCTCTGGTGAATGACCCGCAGGGGCCGTCATCATTCGAGTGACCCGCAATGGGGTTCGCCAGCGCCACATGGGATATCCTCGCTACCTGACCCGTTCAAAGATCGAGTGGAAGACCCATTGAAACTGCTCAAGGAAAACAGAGAAATCCTCCTGTCTGGAGAAGAAGCCATCCACCTTGTCGCCGATATCGAATACATGCTCATTTCCCTGAGAGACATTGCCCGCCATTACTACAGGGATGTTGATGGCGACATCAGCCCAGGCGACAGAGCGCTGTATTGCGAAGAGACGACACGGTTCATCGATGAAAACCAGATCACCCGTCGACTGGCCGCCATGCGAAGAACAATCACTGAAAAGTTCGACCTCGCGCTGGGCTGCGACGACATGGATGACATTGAAAGAGCGGTGGCCGAGATGGACTACTGGAAGCCCAAACAGGCAACGTAGCCAGCTACGTTGCTTGCACAAAGGCAGGCATGAACCCTACTCGACCATCAACCCTCGACGCACCCGCCCCGCCCTTTTGTAGGCCCTGACCACCGTGTTGGTCTCACACGAGATGATCCCCTCCAGGGATCCCATGCGGGCGGTCGAGACGGTCCATAGATCATGGATATCACGGCACAGCACATGCCAGAACAGCTGCGAGCCGCCACTGGTGCCAAACAGGCAACGCGTGTGTTCATCCTTCGCCAGTTCCTGGGCAATGCCCTCCGCCGCACCCGGTCGAGTCTGCAACGACACAATCGCCTCTACCCCATAGCCCACCAGCAACGGCTCGAGCTCCACACGAAATGTCAGGGCATTGCTGTCGACGAGCCCACTCAGCATCCGCTGAACCTTCGGCTCACTGACTCCACATGTCTCGGCAAGCACGCCCAGGCTGGCCCTTCCATCCAGGGTCAGGGCGCCGAGTAACCGCATTTCGTCAGCACTCAGGCTCACAGGCCCGGCCAGCACCGGCTCGCTAGGCACCGAACCATCAATGCGCCAGCGGCTGGCTCGTCGGAACGACCTGAGCACCACCTGCGTCTGAACCTGCCTAACCCCCGGCACCAGCGGCAACTCCCGCACCACCATGTCAGAAAGCGCTTCCACGCTGGGCAGGTTGATCTCGGTGAAGATGTCGAACTCGCCCGTTGTCGCCATCACAACCTGCGTCTGTACCCACTGCGCCAGGTGCTGCGCCACTTCGCTCTGACGACCGTCTGCTACCCGAATCCAGGCATGCAGCACCGGGCCACTCCCCACCACAACCGGGTCGAGCTCGCCGATCACCCGGATATACCCATTGTCCATCAAGCGTTGCAGGCGACGCGAAAGCGTACGCTCCGCCACATCGCAGCCGGCACTCAGATCCCGCCAGGTGCCGCGAGGGTTCGCCTGCAGTGCAATCAGGCAGGCCAGATCCGCGTCATCCAACGCAAAATGTCTTTTTTCATCCGAATCAACGGTTGACGAGACCATATCCTTACAATACCTTCGCTCAAGTGGCCAAATTAATACAAAAAAACGCCGCATATGTCTAAAAACAATTACAACTCAAACCCAAAGGCACAAGCCAATGAATTATGCGACTCAAACGTCCGAAGCGGCAAAGCCGCAGGTATCAACCGCGCGCAAAATTGCTGCTGGCAGCATTGGCAATGCGGTGGAGTGGTTCGATTGGACGATCTATGCGTCGTTCGCGGTGTTCTTTTCCACACAATTCTTTCCAAAAAATGACGAAACGGCGTCCCTGCTGGCGACCTTCGCGATTTTCGCCGTGGGGTTCTTCATGCGTCCGATCGGTGGCTGGGCCCTGGGGATCTACTCTGATCGCTATGGCCGCAAATCGGCACTGGGGGTCACCATCCTGCTGATGGCAGGCGGGTCCCTGATGATCGGCATCACCCCCACCTACGATAAGATCGGCCTGCTCGCGCCGGTCTTACTGGTGATAGCGCGCCTGATGCAAGGCCTGTCGCTGGGCGGTGAATACGCTTCAGCCTCTACCTACCTTGCCGAGTTGGCGCCGGACCACCGTCGCGGGTTCTTTTCGAGCTTTGTGTTCTTCAGCTCCGCCGCGGGCATTCTGACCGCCTCGGCGATCGGCTGGGCGCTGACCACCCTCCTCACCGAGGAACAGATGAGAGAGTTCGGCTGGCGCATTCCGTTCCTGCTCGGCGCCCTGGGCGGTATCGCAGGCATCTGGCTGCGTATGTCGGTACCTGAAGCAGAAGCCTCCACGCCGCCAACCGCAGACAAGGTAGAGAAGCAACCGCTGCGCACCCTGCTGCGCGATTATCCGCGCGAGACCCTGCGGATCGTGGGCTTTTCGATCCTGAGCACCTTTGCCTTCTACCTGTTCGTCATCTACATCCCGACCTATGCCATCCGTGCGCTGCACGTGGAGTCCTCGACAGCGTTCGCTGCAAACACGGTTGCAATGGTCGCGTTCATGCTCGTGCACCCACTCTTCGGCATGCTCTCTGACAAGTTCGGGCGCAAGCCGCAACTGATCGTGTTCGCCCTGGGCTACCTGGTGTTCTTCTACCCGATCATCACCAGCATGCAGCCGACGTTCTCGTCGATCCTGATGGTGGAGCTGTTCGGCCTTATGCTCTACGCGCTCTATACCTCCATCGCCCCGGCAATCATGTCCGAACAGTTCCCCAGCCGCGTTCGCGCCGTCGGCATTGGTGCTCCCTACAACCTGATGGTGGCGCTGCTGGGCGGTACCACGCCGTATCTGCTGACCTGGCTGCAGAGCAACGGTCAGGAGAGCTGGTTCTTCTACTACGTGCTCGCAGGCGCCGCGCTCACGCTTGTGACCTTCATCAAAATGCCGGAAACAGCCGGAAAGCCACTGAAATAATCACTGGCTCGAACAACGCCATGCAATCCCCGTCAACGAGTATCGGATACGGGGATTACCGACCCATACCGCTTAGAACCTAGAACCCATGCTCGAACGATCCGAAGCCCTATGTTTCCAGTCTGCCCTGCAGATTGCCCATCTGATCGCTACCCGGCAGATCACCTCGCGTGCCGTCACGCACTACTTTCTGGACCGCATTGCTCGCGGCAGCGAGCTCAATGCCTTTACCGCAGTGTTCGCAGAGCAAGCCCTGGCGGCAGCCGATGCCGCCGACAGTGCGCTCGAGGCAGGCCACCCATCGAGCGCTTTGCATGGCGTACCGGTCGCCATCAAGGACAACATCGAAATAGCCCATACCCCGGCATCGGCAGGTTCGTTGAGCCGCCTGAGCATTGTCAGTGCCGTGACCAGCACCGTCGCGCAACGATTGCAGGCGGCCGGAATGGTTATCCTGGGCAAGACCCAGATGACCGAATTTGCGTTCGGCCTGTCCGGGCAGAACCCGACCCGAGGCACGCCCTGGAACCCGTGGGACACAACGCTGCATCGCGCCCCGGGCGGTTCCTCTTCAGGTGCGGCGGTTGCTGTTGCCGCAGGGCTTGTACCTGTTGCAGTGGGGGGCGATACCGGCGGATCGATCCGAGCCCCCGCATCGCTCAATCATCTGGTCGGCTTCAAGCCGTCCAGCGGGGTCATCAGCGTGCACGGTGTGGTTCCGCTTGCGCCCAGCCTCGACGTGCTGGGCCCGATCGCCCGTGATGTCGGCGACGCCCATGCACTCACGGCCATCCTTGCCAGCCCGTCTACCGGCAGTGGGTCGAGCGTTCAGGCCGACCTTGCAGGTGAGCTGGTACCAGCCAAGCCGGGCACGGTGTTCGTACTGGACCAGAGCGCGTTCCCAAGTGCGCTGTCCGTGGGCGCTCGCCGGGTATGGGATCAGGCCCTGGTCACCCTGGAAAAGGCCGGCTGGACGCTCCAGAGCTGGGTTCCAGAGGATGAGTTGAACATCGGCCGGCTGTCCGAGTGCAACTCGATGATCATTGCCTATGAGGGGTATCGCGAGTTCGGCCACCTTGCACATGACCCTGCGCAGCCGCTCTGGGAGGTGGTGCGCAATCGCATCCTGGCCGGCGCGGCCATCAGCCGTGACGACTACGAACAAGCCGTTGCACAGCGTGCCCACGCCGCCGAGGCCTTCAGACGAGCGATCGGCTCATCCGGTGTTCTGCTGATGCCGGTCAGCGGTCACGGGGCCCTGCCTCTTGATGACCAGGACGCTGCTCACGTGAGCATCGGCACGTTCAGCCGCGCCAGTAACTACCTCGGCACCCCGGCAATCGCCCTACCCGCCGGATTCGATGAAGCACAGATGCCGATTGGCGTGCAGCTGCTGTCACCGGTATCTACCGACATGCACTTGCTGAACATGGCGAGCGCCATGGCGCCTGCACTGCTGCTTGACGAGCGCAAGCCCGAGCTGGGGCGGTGGGGGCTTTAAGCCCGGAACAACACTCGCGTAGCACCTGGCGCAACGTCTTCAGTGATGTTGCGCAGGTGTCATCCAGGCAGACCATCGCCGTGCGCTGCGATCGTCAGGCCGTTGCAATGCGAAGACTTTTCTACCCATCTCCGGTACTGGCGAGTGCGAAAGGCCATGGCGGCCTGTTGCAGGATCAGCGCGAACAACGGTGAAACACTCGGGTCGGGATTTTTATTGCGACTGAGTTTACGCAGTTGAAACTTCACTACAGCCATGTTCGCCAAGGCCGCCATGGCTTTGTTTTTCCAGGTGATCGGCGGCAATTGCGGGGCATTGTCGTTGCCCGCCAGCCACTGGCGAGGCAGGTGCGGGTCGATAGCAAGGGCGGTTCCGATGCCCACCATGTCCACACCGCTTTGCAGGACGCTGTCGGCCACCGGGCGGCGGCGTATACCGCCAGTGACCATCACCGGCATGTTGGCGACGGTTTGGATATCACCGGCGAACTCGACGAAATAGGCTTCGCGAGCCAGGGTGCGACCATCGCGCGCGTCACCCTGCATGGCGGGTACTTCGTAGCTGCCTCCCGATAACTCCACCATGTCCACGCCCAGGTCGTTGAGCAACTCAACCACCTTTTTCGCGTCATCGGCGGTGAATCCTCCGCGCTGGAAATCGGCGGAGTTCAGCTTGACCGCCACTGCAAAATCCGCAGAAACCACAGCCCTGACCGCCTTGACGATTTCTAGCAACAGGCGCGCCCGGTTTTCCAGAGGGCCACCCCACTCGTCCGTCCGCTGGTTGGTCAACGGCGAAAGGAACTGGCTCAACAAATAGCCATGGGCAGCATGAATTTCCACACCAGTGAATCCGGCCTGTTCGCCGAGGCGTGCGGTATTCGCGAAGCGCTGAACAACCTCTTCGATCACGCCTGGGGTCATCGCATGAGGTGTGGCAAATCGCCTGGACATTTTGCCGAGATCCAGCGGCACGGCTGACGGGGCCCAGGTCTTTTGCCCAAGGTTGGACTGCATCTGGCGACCGGGATGATTGATCTGCAACCAGAACTGCGCACCGCCAGACCGACCTGTACGCGCCCAGTGCTTGAACTTGTGCAATTGCTGATCGTCTTGCAACACCACGCCACCCGGTCCGGTCATGGCGCGGCCGTCGACCATAACGTTGCCGGTAATGATCAGGCCGGCACCACCGTCGGCCCATGCTTGATAGAGACGCAGCAAGTCCTTGGAAGGCGCCTGATCGGCGTCCGCCATGTTCTCCTCCATGGCAGCTTTGGCGATTCGGTTCTTGATGGTTGAACCGTTGGGAAGCATCAGGGTGTCGAACACATTCATGGAGCAGCCCTCAACTGAAGAGGAGGCCACCTTAAGATTAAAGTCAACTTTAAGGTCAATACCCTTTTGCGCAGTGCAGCAGTGGAGTTTGACCTTAACGCACCGCACGCTTGCCCGGCGCTTTGCCAATGCCTTCTTCACGCAGGCGATTGATCAGCATTTGCGCATTTTCCGCGCACGCCATGCTTTCGGGCTTACCCTCGATGCCCTGGATGACGAGCAGAAGCTGCGCTTTGTTGTGGGCTAGCCGTTGCTGTAGAACAGCAATTTCCTCAACCTTTTGCTTAAGCCCGCTGAGCAATTCATCGTGCTGCCAACCGCTGGCATTCATCGGCATCAACTGCCGAATTTCTTCCAATGAAAAACCCGCCGCCTGCGCTGCGGTGATGACCTCCAACACCCACTTGGTATCAGGCGCGTAGTCCCTGTAACCATTTGCTTTGCGCTCGACAGATTTGATCAAGCCGCTCGACTCGTAGAACCGGATGCGTGAGGGCGCCAAACCACTGATTTTCGCCAGTTCGCCTATTCGCATAACCCACCCTGAACACTCTGTTGACCTTGAAGTTGACTTTAAACCTAAAGTCATCGGGGCGGCCAACCATCACGCATTGAATTCAGGCTCGACCACTGTCTACGCCACTGGCATCAGCGCTTCGTCACGCCACTGTTGATGCAACAGTTCTGGAGCGCCAGCCATACGCCAACACCATCAGCAGCCCCAGAGCACCCATCGACGCTCCGGCCAGGGAAATGGCCGGATAACCCAACCCGGCGTTGATCACCGCTCCGCCCAGCGCTGCGCCAATCGCGTTGCCAAAATTGAAGGCGCCAATGTTCACCGCAGAGGCAAGATTGGGCGCGTCCTTCGCTGCTTCCATCACACGCATCTGCAGTGGCGGCACCAGGGCGAAACTGGCGATACCCCATATCAGGATGGCCAGAGCGGCCGGCACCGCCCAACGCATCAGCAGAGTGAACGCCAGCAAGACGAGAATCAGAACGCTTAGCGAGACGATCAAGGTGCGATCTATCGAGCGGTCGGCGGCCTTGCCGCCCCACAGGTTGCCCAGCGTCAACCCCACCCCGAAAAGAACCAGCATGCCAGTGATATAGGCGGTGGAACCATTGGTCTCGCTGCTGAGGATCGGCGCGATGTAGGTGAAGACAGTAAACATCGCGCTCGACCCGACTACGGTCAGGGCCAACGCGCCCAGCACTGGACCGCGCCCCAGTACTCGAATTTCGGCCATTACACCGACGCTTTGCGACGTCTTCAGGTTAGGCAGGGCGAACCATAATGCGGCCATGGTCGCCACACCGAGGCCGGTAATTCCCCAGAAAGCGGTGCGCCAACCGAACAGTTCACCAAACCAGGTGGCCAGCGGCACACCGCCGATGGTCGCCAAGGTCAGGCCCATGAACATCGCCGCCACCGCCCCGGCACGTTTTTCCGGGGCGACCACGCTGGCGGCGACGATGGAGCCAACGCCAAAAAATGCACCATGGTTCAGTGAGGTCACCACCCTGGCGACCATGAGGCTGTAGTAATCGGTGGCCAGGGCTGACATCAGATTACCCAAGGTGAAAATCCCCATGAGCCCGATCAGCAGATAGCGTCGGGGAATCCTGCCGGTGGTCAGTGTCATCAGCGGTGCACCGAGCAATACGCCCAGCGCGTAGGCACTGACCAGCAAACCGGCAGCGGGAATCGAAACGCCCAGATCCTGAGCTATACCCGGCAACATGCCCATGGGGGCGAATTCTGTTACGCCGATGCCAAAGGCACCGATGGCAAGTGCGACAAGTGGTGGATTGATACGCATGGAAGGCTCCTTATCTATGCCGCCAATGCTACGATGCAGTTTTTTAACGCGGTAGATAGCATTTTTGGCAATCACCTTTGCGCAGGAGGCACAAGTGGACTTCAACGGCAGGTCAGGTGAAATGAGCGTGTTCACCACCGTGGCGCACGAAGGCAGCCTGTCGGCCGCGGCGCGTGCACTGGGCGTGACACCCTCGGCAGTCAGTCGGGTCATCGCGCGTACCGAGCAACGCCTTGGCACCCGCCTGCTGTTGCGCACCACCCGAGCGCTCGCCTTCACTGCCGAGGGCGAAGCGTTCCTGCGTGGCGCCCGGCGTATCCTGGCCGATATGGACGAGGTCGAAGCAGCGATCGCTGACCAGGGCGTGCCCAGGGGGCGATTGCGGGTCAGTGCCGCCCTTGGCCACGGGCGGCTGGCCATCGTCCCGCTGGTGGCAGCATTCAGCGCCCGTTACCCGAACATCGTCGTCGACCTTACCCTCGGCGACGAAGTGGTCGACATTCTCGGCGGGCAGGCCGATGTCGCGATCCGCTTTGGCCATCTGCCCGACAGCCCGCTGACCGCGCGCAGGATCGGCGACACCGGCCAGGTAGTGGTGGCATCGCCCGATTATCTGCAGCGCGAGGGCATCCCCAAGGAGCCGGAAGACTTGTTTCAGCACAATTGCCTGCGCTTCAACTTCCGGCGTGCCGAACCCAACTGGCCGTTCATCCGCGATGGAAAAGAGTTTTCCCTGAAGGTCAGCGGCAACATCGAATGCAGCAGTGGTGAAGCGCTGGCACAACTTGCGCGAGTAGGTGCCGGCATTGCACGTATCGGTGAGTTCAGCGTGCGCGAGGATCTGCAGCGCGGCGCCCTGATTCCGCTGCTGGAAGCCTGGAACCCTGGGGACCAGGAACCGATCCATGCTGTGTTCGTCGGCGGGGCGGCAATGCCGGCGCGGGTGCGATTGTTCGTGGACTTCTTGCTGGAACATCACCGGATGTAAGCGCTTGATCTGAAATTCCGGGTGCTTGTGGTGTTGAAGTCTCCAAAATGTCGTTACCTCACCAGCATCAATGCTGAAACGGTAACCCCTCCAGCTTCCCCACAAGCCAGAACCTTGAATACCCACCCCCACCCCGTTAACCTTCGCCTATCGCTTTTTGTGTCTGCTGTTTCGTGTCATGGCAGCTGTGCGTGGGGCGCATTCGTGCGCGCCGGGTTCCTTGATTCCCGGTCTACCAACCTGCGTACAGCGCCACCCTTCGTTTTGTAAGGTGGCGCTTTTTCAGTTAAGAAACTTTTCTCATGTAGGCCTGAGATTTTTCCTTCGAGATTTTTCAAGCGTTCTACTTCTAGCGTGCCGTCTGCTTTTGCTATGGCTTTAGGTTCATCGATAAACACCAGTTGAGCGCATAGGCCTTCTATTAGTGCTCTCAAACATGCTGCGATCAATGTGTAAGAGTCATTGTTATAGCCGTCAATGGACTCGAGATAAACTCGTCGGAGGCTATGTGGGACTTCCCAAAATTCTTTTACTGGCCGCGTGTTCCCAGAACGTTTGGGCAAAGGGTTACTCTTTCGCCATCATCATTCATCGTCACTTATTTGCTGTACGCCTTCAGAGAACCAACTAACCTGCTTGAATGAGGATATCATGCACCCTTGATATTAAACCACTTGCTTGCTCAGCCAACAGAAAAGTCGTCATCGTATTCTTCGCTGGCTGAGTAATCGCATGAAGTCATGATCATGTGGCGAGTTGGCCGAGCGCATTGGGAACAGTGCTCTTGGATTATGTTTCCTTTAAGTTTGCTCTCAAAGTTTTTTCTGTTTTTCCCCAGATATCCTCGTGGACAGCTAGGTGCTAATAGAGTGTGATCCGAAGATATTCAGGGCTCTCATTCGTTCTATTTCAAACGCGAATGCGACGCCTAGAATAAATACAGTCATGCTTCAAAATCTGCCGCTATTTTTATTAAAAAGTTGGCGAATTTATTTTAATGTAATAAATCCGCCCTTTTTTTGCTCTTTTTTCGGAGTTATCACACCGTTTGCGAGGCTTCAGTGTAGTGTGGGTCATAGTCATTTGCGGGTTTTACGGTCACCTCAATCACCTCTGGACCGTATTTGTGCGCTAGGAAGCGCTCCCGATAAAGGTAGAAGGCTGCGTCACAGACTTTCATGGTGAAGTAGGCGTTGAAACCTCCGCCCACAGCTGCACCTACAGCGGGAATCGTTTGTGCGAGCTTTGCTTTTGTAAGACGTATGCCCAGGGCTTTGGCTATTTCTTGGATGATCTTCACAAAAACGCTTTTTTCCAGCTCCTGCCAGGTCGCTTTCTTCGCTACATCCTGAGAAATCTTGATCAGTTGAGCCATGGCGAGCGCCTTCGAACTGTCGGTAGGAGAAGAGGCAAGGCCAAGCACGTTGAAGGCGAACAGTCGTTCCTCCTGACGTGAGGTGTCAAAACCGTAGTAGGCAGCGTACTCGCCGATCGCACGAAGATTAAGTGTGATCAGCGCCGGAATATCGACCGCCAGACCCGGTAAGCCCACGGCACCCGCCCCAGCGCCTTCTACTAGAGCGATGCCCTTGTATTTCGCGCCGAGGAATCCAACGACCTTATCGATTTGCTCTAAATCCAGGTCGTGAATGTCTTTATGAGCTTTAATCGTGCTGTGTCCGTCGCCACGAAACTCTTCAAAAATTGCTTCTGGTCTTACGCTCCACTGAGCAGCGTCGTGGCAAACGCTGGTCAAGCCCTCAATTGCGCCCTGGATTGCGGGGCCTACACCCGGTGCCTTGAACAAGAGGTCACCTGCTTTGTCCAGCGGCTGGTTTATCACCTTCAGTGCTTGACCGAACCAGCCAATGTCAGGCTCCTTCCAGTTGTGAATCTCTTTCAGTGCGTGTTGCTCATATTTGCTCAGCTTCGGCATGCTGGATCCTTGGTTGGTGAATGAATCATCAATGATATCGAAAGGCTATTATGCCGTGGATGATTCAATTTCTGTTGCCAATTTTCCAGATGTTGTGACTACGCGATAAGGGCGATCACGTCCGCCTAAGAGTAAATGGAAGCCTCGCTCCTGATGCTGGAGCACTGAAGGTGTATTCGCCTGCGACTCACCAGGAAGTGTCCGGTTTTGGCCGTTTGCCGCCTTCTACCAAGGGGTGCAATGGGTCGGAAGCGGTCGTCCATAGATATCCGCTTCTGGCCGAAAGCAGCCTTCACCAAAAACCAGGTATCGATCGATAGCCCCATAGACAGCCTCAATCAACCCGCCTTGAACATTCCCCAATCCCCGCTAACCTTCGCCTCGCCGCTGTCATTTCAGCGGCCGGGTCTTCTAGCCCGCCAAGTAAAAAGCGCACAGCGCCGCCTGAAAGTCACTGGCGCTTTTTTGTGCCCGTGGTTTCGATTTATGGTGGCTAGGTGTGGGAGACCTTCGGGTCTGCCGGGTTCCTTTTGCCCCGGTCTTGCAGACCCGCACGTAGCCGCCACCCTATCAACTGCAAGTGATGGCTGGCGGTTCCACTGCAAAAGGGAGCTGCACAATGACAAAAATCGTCCCCGATCCCCCGCTTGTTAATTCCCGCAAAACCACCTACACCGCCTTCGGCTGTAGCAACGGAAACCACCCTCCCCTGTTTTCCGTCTGCGAAGGCATCGAGCTCGAAGATGCGTTGGTCCATCTGTCGCTACAGATCCAATGCGCCAAGGACACCACCGCACAAGCTTGCGAACGCGCCGACGCGCAGTTCAAGCACCTGCTGGTGGCAGCGCAGCAGTCGCTGGAGATGAGCACCGTGTTGATCGACACGGTGCTGGACGGCATGGAGGCGCAAGCGGTAGACGCGTAACGACGAGACACCCGGGCCGCAGACGCGGCCCACTGATAGGGGTGCCTATGCGCCATGTAGGAGGCGGCCTCGCCGGCGAAGCGACGCGCGGGCAGCGCGCGGCCTAGAGAGCGCCATCAGATTCAAGGCATGCCCCCCAAACCCAGATGCAATTACAAGACAGGTGACTGAGGATGTCTTCAGAAAGGCCACCAAAGGATCGCGGTGAGGTTATCAGATGCCAGTCAATGCTGTTGTGCCGGTCACAAGATCGAGCGCCGCGAGCGCGGCGCTTCGCCGGCAAAGCCGGCTCCTACATGGGCTGCCACGTGCCAACGCCTGTGAGATTCGAGTTGTCAGCCACTACAACTACACCACCAGAATCGCCTCATGCACATCAATTGTCGGAATCGGCACCACACAACGGCGCGTGTCGAGCCACTGGCGCATCTTGCAGGCGTCGAAAATCTGGCCCTCGTCCATCATCGTCAGGATGAGCTTTTGAGACATGTGGTAACACCCACATTTCAGGCAACGCCGCCCTTCCCACCCGGCTGGGCAGTCGATGGCCTCGGCGTGGCCGGCGCAGATCAGACAGCTCATGCAACCCCCTGATTGTTTTTCTGGGCGGGAAGGAACGTGCTGGTTACACCACAAAAAACAGCGTTCGAAAAAGGCATGAAAATTCCGTGCCAAGGCACGTATCTCGACAGATGGCAGCTGTTTCGGGCACCTGCCTCACTGGCCCCTGCGAAGGTCGTCGATCAGGGTCTTGTACCCGGCCACCTGCTGCTTGACGTAGGTGCGCAATTGATCACCGGTCAGGGCGAACGGCAGCAGCCTGAAGCCGCTGCGAAGCTGGGCGAACTGTTCCGAGGCCAGTAGCTGGTCGAAGGTGTGCTTCCACCAGGCATAGTCCTCGTCGCTGACCCCGGGCCCCAGATAGAAACCCCTGACCACCGGGCAGACGATGTCGTAGCCCTGTTCCCTGGCGGTGGGTACGTCCTTGAGCTCACCGCCCAGGCGTTCTTCCGAGAGTACGGCCAGCAGGCGCATTTCTCCGCGCTGCAGGTGCGTGATGACCTCAAACGCATCGGTACTGCTGACTTCGATGTAACCGCCCAGCAACGCCGTGGCGCTTTCGCCGCCGCTTTCCAGGGCGATGTAGCGCAATTCGCCAATATCGATACCCGCGGCCTTGGCGAGCAATGCGGCCTGCACCCAGTCCTGCCCGCCGGCAGTGCCGCCGGAGCCGAACAGCACCTTGCGCGGCTGCTGCTTCAGCGCCTTGACCAGGTCGTCGAGTTTCTTGTACGGGGAGTCGCTTCTTACCGCGATGGCGCCATAGCTTTTGCCCAGGGCGGCGACCCAGCGTACCGCACCCTCGTCGAAGCGCCCGAACTTGCCCTGGGCAAGGTTGAGCAGCGACCCGCTGGACCATGCGATCAGGGTGCCCGGCTCTGCCGGCCGTTGCGCGATGATGGTGTTGTAGGTCACCGCCCCGACCCCACCGGGCATGTAGGTGATCTGCATGGGCTGGTCGAACACCTTGTTCTGGGCCAGGGCTGTCTTTATCAACTGGCACATCAGGTCCCCACCGCCACCCGATGAACCGGGCACGATGCACTCGGGCGAAGACGGCGGCGCCGCCAGCAACGAAGTGGCGAACAGGGAGCAAGCAATCGAGCAGATACTGCGCAGGAAAAACGTCATGGCGGTCGCCTGTTATTGTTTTTGGTATGACTTGGCAGTTGCGCACCGGGCGGGTTGTCGCCAGTGCACAACTGCACGTACCAAATCTTAGGCTGTGTAGCTTTCTCCAACCTTGCAGCAAGGCAGCGTACGCTGCCCGCGCCATGACTGCAAAACCGGCACCACGGCAGTTACGCAGCGCCCGCCTGGCGGCCGACGCTCAGCTGCAACTGGGCAACGCGCCCGATCTGCTCCCAGTCGATCTGCAGGCCCAGGCCCGGTAGCTGCGACACCGTCACCTGCCCTTGCGCGTTGGTGCGGATCGGGTTGGCGGTGGCGAACTCGAACAGCTCGACCTCGCACGCCTGTTCGAAGTAGCTGCACACCGGCTGCCCCAGCATCAGGTGCAGGTTGGCCGCCTGTGCCAGCGAATGCCCCCAGCTCTGCAGTTCGACCTTGAGCCCGCTGGCCGCAGCGTGGTGGATGATCTTCAGCGCGGGGGTGATGCCGCCGCAGGTCATCACATCCACCCGCACACGGCTCCAGCACTGCTGGCTGGCGGCAAACGCCACCAGCTGGCTGTCGGTGATGGCGTTGCCGGCGGCCAGCACCGGCACCTGCAGCCGCGTGCTCAAGTGTCGGTACCCGGCCAGGTCGTAGTCGTCCAGCGGCGCCTCGAACCAGGCGTAGCCCAGCTCGCCCAGCACCCGCCCGACCTTGAGCGCGGCGTCCAGGTCGTAGCGCTGTTCCACGTCCAGCATCAGCGCCAGGCCCTTGTCGCCGTGGGCCCGCTGAACCTGCTCGAGCAGTTGCAGGTCGCGCGCCGGGTCGCACCAGCAATGGAACTTGATGGCCGCAAAGCCCGCCTCGACCAGTTGCTGCACGGCGTCCACATAGGCCTGCGGCGTGGCCAGCACCGGGGTGCTGGCGTAGGCGTCGATGCGCTCGCGGTAGCCGCCCAGCAGCCTGAACAGGGGCAGGCCCGCCGCCTGCGCCGCGATGTCCCACAGCGCCACGTCGATCAGCGCCTGGGCCTGGGCCGAGCGCGCATAGGCCCTGGGCTTGAAGTGCATCCACAGCCCTTCGCGCTGCAGTGCCGAGCGCCCGAGCAGGTCGGGGATCATGTCACGCAGCGTCTCGGCCAGTACCGCGTCGGGGTGGTGCGTGGTGTACGAATCGGTAGCCGCCACGCCGACGATGCCGTCGCAGGTGCTGATGCGGATGAAGGTGTGCGTGGTGCACGGCGCCGGTTGCTCCGGGGTCCAGGTGGAGCCGCGCAGCGGCGGCGCGCACACGAACACCTCGACCCGGTCGATGATCTGGTTGTGCATGGGGGCCTCCCGCCTCTAGGTGCGAACGCGATAACGCTCGATCATCGCCTCGTCCAGTATCACGCCAAGGCCTGGGCTGTCGGGCACGCGCACATGGCCGTCCTCCAGCGCCAGCAGGTTGCTCACCAGGCCACGGAACAACGGGCTTTCGCTTTGCGAGTATTCGATCAACTCGCCAAACTCGCTGGCCGCCAGAAAGTGCACGGTGGCTGCCAGCAGGATGCCGGTGCTGAAGCCGTGGGGTACCAGTTGCGCGCCGTGCAGTTGCGCCAGTTCATAGATGTGGCGCATCTCGCTGATGCCGCCGCAGCGGGTGATGTCGGGCTGGATGATCGCCGGGCGCGAAGCCTCCAGAAAGTGACGGAACTCGTGCCGCGTGGCCAGCCCCTCGCCGCCGGATACGCGCAGCCCGGAGCGCTCGGCCAGGTACGCCAGGCCGCGGGTGTCGTCCGAAGGCAAGGGTTCCTCGATCCAGTTGAGGTTGAACTGGCGCAGTGCATCGCATTGCACCAGCGCGTGGGAGTAGTTGCGCCAGCGCCCCACCAGGTCGATCTGCAGTTGCACGTCGTCGCCGATCTCCTCGCGCACCAGTTGCAGCAATGCCTTGTCCCTGGGCAGGTCTTCGCCAAAACCTGCGCCGCCGAGCTTGATGCTGCGCAGGCCCTGGGCCAGCAGGCCGCGTACCCGCTCGCGGTTGCCGGCCTCGTCGGGCCGCGGGATGAAGGTGCCGTAGGCGGCGATGCGCTCACGGTACTTGCCGCCGAGCAGGGTGTGCACCGGCACGCCGTAGTGCTGGCCTGCGATGTCCCACAGGGCGATGTCGAGCGCGCTGATGGCATGGATGGCCACGCCGCGCCGGCCCATGTATTCGCAGTGGCGGTACATCTTCTTCCACAGCCGGTCGATTTCCAGCGGGTTCTCGCCGACCAGGATGTCGCGCAGCCCCTGGCAGGTTTCATGGGATGCCGGGGTTTCGATCAGGGCCTTGACCACGGCCGGCGAGCTGTCGGTTTCACCGATGCCCAGCAGGCCGCTGTCGGTGTAGATGCGCACGATCAACGCATCCTCACCCCACTCGCAGGGCTGGTCGAGCGCAGGCACGCGCAACCAGATCGCTTCTACATCGACTATTTTCATTGCAGGTTTTCCAGAGTTTTCGGGGCGCCCTGGCGAGCTTGGCGAGGGGCCTGTTCGGCGTCGCATGCTGTGCTCTGGGCCAGGCGGGCGGACTGCGCTTCGATCAGGTGTGCGGGCATTGCCGCGTAGTCTTCGCGCAGCCACTTCAGCAGCCCCCAGATCTTCACCATGAGGATGAAGATGAACGGGATGGCGGTGAGGATCACGGCAGTCTTGAGGGTGTTGAGCGAGGCATTGATGTACAGCATCGCCAGCGGCAGCACGGCCAGCATCAGGCACCAGAACAGGCGCAGGCTCGGCGACGGGTCCTGGCCTTCACGCAGGTTGCGGGTGCTGGTGGCGGCCACGGTGTAGGCCACGGCGTCCAGGTGCGAGGCCAGGAACACCAGCATGAGCAGGAAGTACACCACCGACAGCAGTTTGCCGAACGGCAGGCTGGCGAGCAGCATCGACACCGCCGCTTCGCCGCCGGCACCGCTGAGCATGGCCGGGGCATTGACCACATCGGTGACGAACTGGTGAATGGCAAAGCTCTGCAGGCTGCCGAAGAAGAACCAGCAACCGCCGCAGCCGCCCAGGATCATCGCCAGTACCACCTCGCGAATCGTGCGGCCCTTGGAGACGCGGGTGACGAAAATTGCCACGCCCGGCGTGTAGGTGATCCAGTACAGCCAGTAGAACACGGTCCAGTCACGGGAGAAGCCGCCGTCCCCGGTAGGGTCGGTGAACAGGCTCATGTGGATGAAGTTCTGCAGGGTCAGGCCGATGGCGTTGGCGATGTTGCTGACGCTGAACTGGGTGGGCCCCAGCAGCAGCACGACCAGGGCGAACAGCATGGTCATGCCGCAGGCCAGTTTTGCCAGGCGCTGCATGCCGGAGCTGATGCCGATGTAGGAGCTGAGCGAGAACACCAGTGTCACCAGGATCACCAGCGACGCCTTGAGCATGAAGCCGTCGGCAAGCCCGGTGAGGTCCGACAGCCCCTTGGCCACGGTGGAGGTGGTCAGGGTGGTGGTCAGCACCAGCCCGCCGAAGGTGGCAAACAGGAAGATCAGGTCGATGACCCGCCCGACCGGGCCGTGGGCCTTGTAGCCGGTGATCGACTCGATGATGCCCGCCAGGCTCAAGCCTTTGTTCTTGCGCACATGGAAGTGATACGCCATCGCCAGCGAGGCGATGCCGTAGATGGCCCACGGGGTCACGCCCCAGTGGAAGAACGAGTAGGCGATGCTCATCTCCAGCGCCTGCTTGCTGGCGGCGGTGATGTTCAGGCCCGGGGTGAGGTAGTAGTAGGCCCATTCCATGAACGCCCAGTACATGGTCGCCGAGCCGAGGCCGGCGCAGATGAACATGAAGATCCAGCTGGTGTTCCTGTACTCGGGCTTGCCCTCGCCCAGGCGGATGTTGCCGTACTTGCTCATGCCCAGGCCGATCACCAGCACCACGCAGGCAAAGCCCAGTACCTGGACCAGCACACCGAAGGTGGTGGTGGCACGGGTGAAGAGCTGATCGGCCAGTACCTTGGCCTGATCGGGGAACATCATCAAACCGATGACCGTCAGCGATATCACCACGATGCTGGTGAAAATCAGCGTCAGGTCTTTCTGGGTGTTCTGCTGCATAGTGAGTCCCAACTGTTGTAATTATTGGACAGACCCCCGTATTGGCAGGCTCGGCGGCTAATGTAAGCTGGTGCCCAGCGCCGAGAGAATCGCGATTTGGTAATGGACTAATAACGAAGTCTTATGAATAAATTCGCCCTGACCCGCCTGCCGCACATGACCCTGCTGCTGGCCTTCAAGACCGTTGCCGAGCACGGCAGCTTCACCCGTGCCGCCACCGCGCTGCACCTGTCGCAGTCGGCCATCAGCCAGCAGGTGGTCAAGCTGGAGGAGGCATTGGGGGTGACGCTGTTCGTGCGTTCGACCCGTACCGTGGCCCTGACCAGGGCCGGCGCCGCGCTGCTGGACGATATTCGCGCCCCCTTCGACCAGCTGGTGGCCGCCTTCGAGAAATGCGCGCGCAAGGCCGCACCGTCGGTGCTGCACATCGAGGCCGAGCCGGTGATGAGCGCGTTCTGGCTGACCCCGCGCCTGAAGCATTTCACCCAGCGCTTCCCCGCGCTGCGCATCCAGCAACTGCTGAGCACCCAGCGCGTCGAGTTTCCCGACGAGGTGGAGCTGGCGATCAAGTGGGGTACGGCCGACTGGCCGGGTTTCGAGACGCAGTTTCTGATGGGCCTGAACTACGTGCCGATCTGCTCGCCCGCATTGCTCGAAGGGCCCGACGCGCTGCGGGTGCCGGCCGACCTGGCGCGTCACCCGCTGCTGCATGACCGGCATCATCACGACTGGGAAGCCTGGCAGGCGCTGTACCCCACGCCAGGGCTGGAGGTGCGCAGCGGGCACGTGGTCACCGACTCCAATGTGCTCGCGCAGCTGGCGATCGAGGGGCATGGTGTCGCCCTGTGTGCGATCGAGCTGACCGAACGGGCGGTGCGCAGCGGCGAACTGGTGATGCCCTTCCCCGAGCTGGTGATGCCGCATCAGCTGGCGTATTACCTGCTGACCAAGCCGCACAAGCAGATCAGCGACATGGCCCGGCAGTTCATTGCGTGGCTGAAGGAAGAGGCAGGCAACGGGGCGTAGTGCGTGACTGGGTGCCCGATCAGCCCATCAGTTCGACGGCAAGCACTCCAGCTCTTATATAGACTGGGTCTGGACGCGACTCACTCACGGGATTGCACGATGAATCACCGCTACACCCGCCTGGACAGGCTGGCCAGCAGTTCACTGCGCCTGAACATGGGGCTCGCCGTGCTCCTGGGCCTGGCGCTGCTGTTGACTGGCTTATGCTACTGGGGCGTGAATCGCGTGCTGCAGAAGCAGGAAGACACGGTGAAGTTTCACTTCGCCCGCCTGATGGAAAACATCCGCGAGCAGGAAGCCTTTCTCAGCGCCGTGTCGCGCAAAAGCGCCGAAGGCCAACTGCTGGGCGCCTCCAGTGTGCCGGTGGTGGTGCAACGGTCTTCGTCCGATGCCACCGGTGCGGTCTATGAAGAAATCGAATACGCCTTCTCCCTGCCGTTCAGCGTGAAGATCAACCCGGCCAGGATCGCAGCCTCGCAACACGCCAGCGTCTCTACCCTGGGGGCGAACCTGGCCAACTACTACAGTGCATTCTGGTCGGCTTCGCACTATCAATCGCCCCAGGTGCTGCTGTTCAACCTGCCGGACAACTTCGATATCAGCGTACCGGCCATGGGGCGCCTGCGCGGCACGGGTCGGCCCCGACAAGAGGACTTCGATCGTGTGGTGCGCCAGGTGGGCAAGAGCCTGCACGACCACGCGCCGCAGGACCACCAGGTGCAGTGGGTGCCCTATGACGCAGGCCCCGATGCCCCTGCCACTGTGCTGGGGTATGTCGACATCGACCTGTCGGCAACCCGGCTGCACATTTCAGGGGCCAGCCCCTCGGTGGTGGTGGCGTCCATGTTCACGCTGGATCAGGTCAACAACATCGAACGCATCATGCAATGGTCGATCTACGATCACTTCAGCCTGATCGCCCCCACCCGCGAGGCATTGGTGGGCGAGTTCAAGCCCGATCGGGTGCTGCATGAAGGCCTGAACCTGAACGCTGACGGGCTGGTGTTCCGTGTGACAAGCCCGGGCGAGCAGCCCTGGACCGGCATCTATGTGATCGGTTTCAACAGCTTTGTGGACTATGCCTTCTGGCCGCTGCTGGGGCTGGTTGCACTGATGCTGGCCGGATTGGGCGGCGGCTGGGCGTTCAATCACTGGTATCGCAAGCATGTGGTGTTGCCTGCCCACCGTGCACTTGAAGACATCGCCGAGAGCGAGGCTTTCAGTCGAGCCGTCATCGACACGGCGCCAGCCGGTCTGTGCGTGCTGCGTTGCAGCGACTACGCGGTGCTGCTGGAAAACCAGCACGCCCAGCAGTCCCACGGCAGCGCCACGCTGATCGGCGCCCTGCGTCGACAGCACGACCTGCCCGAGCGGGGCTCAACCGATCTGCAGGTTGAAGGCCGCCATTGGCACGTGAGCCTTGTGCCTACCCGCTACCACGGCGAAAACGCCTGGCTGTGTGCCTTTCATGACGTTACCCGGCTTGTCGAAGATGCCGCCAGCCTTGAACAGGCGCGCTTGGCCGCCGATTCCGCCAATGAAGCCAAGACACGTTTCCTGGCCACCATGAGCCATGAGATCCGCACACCGCTGTACGGCGTACTGGGCACCCTGGAGCTGATGGGGCTGACCGCGCTCGACCCGCGCCAGCAGCACTACCTGCAGACCATCCAGCGATCATCGGCCACCCTGTTCCAGCTGATCAGCGACGTGCTGGATGTGTCGAAGATCGAATCCGGACAGATGACCATCGACGATCTGGACTTCTGCCCTCTGGAGATGATCGAGGCCACACTCGGCACCTACAGTGCATACGCCCAGGCCAAAGGCTTGCAACTGTATGCCTGCATCGATGCCGACCTGCCCGACCGGCTGCGCGGCGATCCGTTGCGCATTCGCCAGATCCTCAACAACCTGCTGAGCAATGCCATCAAGTTCACCGACAGCGGCCGGGTGGTGCTGCGGGCTCGGGTCGTGGAACAGGACAGCGAATACAGCCAGTTGCAGTGGCAGGTCAGCGATTCGGGACTGGGTATTTCCCAGGCCCAGCAGGTGCATCTGTTCGACCCGTTCTATCAGGTGCGCGACGCCAGCAGCGAGGCCGGCGCAGGCCTGGGCCTGTCCATCTGCCGCCGGCTCTGCGAACTGATGGACGGCCAGCTCGACGTGGTCAGTGCAATCGGGCTGGGCAGCAGTTTCACCCTGCAGCTGAAGCTGCCCCGCGCGCCCGGCGCACTCACCGACTGTCCTGAACTCGAGCCATCCACCGCCCCTGTGTACGTGCGCGCACCCGTCCCGGAACTGGCCCGGCACCTTTGCGCCTGGCTCGTTCGGCTGGGGGTCGACGCCCGTCCGCTGGCCAGCGACATGGGTTCGGGCAACGACGCGACACTGTTGGTGGACATGCTCGCGTCCGGTCAAGCGTGGGCTGGCCCCCGGATCAACGCCGTACCGGGCGGGCCCAACCCACCCGACCACGGCGCTGATGGCTGGGAGGTCGATGCCTACGACGTTCGCGCGATCGCCAGGGCGGTGGGCCTGGCGCACGGCGGTCACGACACGCAGCACAGCGCCTGGCCAGCGGGCACCCGCCAGCCACTGGACCTGCGGATTCTGGTAGCCGAAGACAACCCCATCAATCAGGCGATCATCAAGGAGCAACTCGAAGCCCTGGGCTGCGTGGTCACGGTGGCGTTCAACGGTGAGCAGGCACTGGCACTCTGGGCGCCCGGGGCTTACGACCTGGTGCTCACCGACGTCAACATGCCGGTTATCAATGGCTATGAGCTGACCCAGGCATTGCGCCAGCAGGATGCCGACCTGCCCGTGATCGGCATCACAGCCAACGCCATGCGCGATGAAGGCGAGCGCTGCGCGGCCGTGGGCATGAACGCCTGGATGGTCAAGCCCCTGAACCTGCACACCTTGCGTACTCAGCTGTTGCAGCACTGCGAGCTGGTTCTGCCGCAGCCCTTCACCGAGGTCGACGAACCCGCCACCACACCATCGAGCGACGTCGACACCGTCCACGTTCCGCCTGCGATGCGAAAACTGTTCATCACCTCGATGCGCGACGACCTGCGCAAGATCCACGTCGCACTGGACAACGCCGATGCCGGCGTCCTGGCGCAGGTACTGCACAGCCTGGGCGGCGCCCTGTGCTCGGTTCAGGCGTTCGCCCTGGCCACCTTGTGCGCCGAACTGGAATGCCAGCTTGCGGGGTCGCACATCACGCCGCAGCTGGCCCGGAAAGTACGCCAGGTGCAAACGCGCCTGGAGACCGTGCTGAACACACAGCAGGCCCTGGACGGTTGAAGCCGTCCTGTCTTGCGTATTCGAAGAGGATTGTTGCGCAACGAAAAAAGGGCCACTTTTCAGTGGCCCTTCTTTCTGACGAATTACAGACCTTTCGATCTGTAGCTCCAAATACTGGAGCGGGAAACGAGACTCGAACTCGCGACCCCGACCTTGGCAAGGTCGTGCTCTACCAACTGAGCTATTCCCGCGTCGTGTTGATGGGGGCCATTCTAGCGATTTTAAAAACGCCGTCAACCCCTTGATTCAAAAAAGTTTATTTTATTTCAGAGCCTTCACGCAGGTGCGGCCAGGCTGCACGCAGGTAGTGCACCATCGACCACAGGGTCAGCCCCGCCGCCACCAGCAGCAGCGCATAACCCAGGCCTACCCAGAACCCCCACACCGGCGGGTTGCCCAGCAGGATCACCAGCGCCAGCATCTGCGCCGCGGTCTTCCACTTGCCCAGGTTGGACACCGCCACATGGGCACGTGCGCCCATCTCGGCCATCCATTCACGCAGCGCCGACACCACGATCTCGCGACCGATGATGACCGCCGCCGGCAGCGTGAGCCACAGGTTGGCATGCACCTGCACCAGCAGCACCAGGGCCACGGCCACCATCAGCTTGTCCGCGACCGGGTCGAGGAAGGCGCCAAACGGAGTGCTCTGCTGCCACCGACGAGCCAGGTAACCGTCCAGCCAGTCGGTGGCGGCGGCAACGGCAAACACGCTGCTGGCGGCTATGTAGCTCCAGTGATACGGCACATAGAACAGCAGTATGAAGATCGGTATGAGCAGAACGCGTAGTACGGTAAGCAGATTCGGGATATTCATCGGCACAACTGGCTGCGAGGTGAGCGGGCATTCTACTCGCTATGCAGGCTGTCATAAATCGACTCGGCAAGCTTTTTACTGATTCCGGGTGCTTTGGCGATTTCTTCGACGCTGGCACGGCTCAGTTCCTGCAGTCCGCCAAAGTGTTTTAGCAGGTCGCGCCGGCGCTTGGGCCCTACCCCGGCGACGCCTTCCAGGGTCGAGGTGCGCCGCGTCTTGCCGCGCCGCGCGCGATGACCGGTGATGGCGAAACGGTGCGCCTCGTCGCGGATCTGCTGGATCAGGTGCAGCGCCGGCGAGTCGCCCTTGAGGGTGAACTCGTGGGCCACATCGTTGAGGTACAAGGTTTCGAAACCGGCCTTGCGCGTGGTGCCCTTGGCCACGCCCAGCAGAATCAGGTCGGGCACGGCCAGTTCCTGCAGCACGTCGCGGGCCATGTTCAGCTGGCCCTTGCCGCCATCCACCAGCAGCACGTCCGGCAGTTTGCCCTCGCCGTCCTTGATCCGCGAGAAGCGCCGGGTCAGGGCCTGGTGCATGGCCGCGTAGTCATCGCCGGCGGTCACGCCCTCGATGTTGTAGCGCCGGTAGTCGGACTTGATCGGGCCCTCGGGGCCGAACACCACGCAGGAGGCCACGGTGGCCTCGCCGCTGGAGTGACTGATGTCGTAGCACTCCAGGCGCTGAGGGGTTTCATCCAGGTCCAGCACCTGGGCCAGCGCATCGAAGCGCGCGGCCATGTGCTGGCGGTTGGCAAGACGCGCCATCAGCGCCTGCTCGGCGTTGGTCACGGCCAGTTGCTGCCAGCGCGCGCGGGTGCCGCGCACCCGATGGCTGATGGTCAGCTCGCGACCCCGCAGGGCCTCGACGGCGGCGCACAGGGCTTCGAAGTCTTCGTGCACCACGTTGACGATCAGCTCGGCAGGCAGTTCGCGCTCGGCGTTGCCCACGTAGTACTGGGCCAGGAACGCCGACAGCACCTCGGCCACGTCTTCCTCGATGCCCACCTGCGGAAAGAAGTTCTTGCTGCCCAGCACCCGCCCGCCGCGCACGCTGATAAGGTGCACGCACGCCCCGCCCGGGTTGACGAAGGCGGCCACCACATCCACGTCGCCGCTGCCGCCCTCCATGCTCTGCTGATCCTGCACGCGACGCAGCAAGGCGATCTGGTCGCGCAGCTCGGCGGCACGCTCGAACTCCAGGGCCATCGCGGCGCGCTCCATCTCTTCGTTGAGCTCGTTGGTCAACTGGTGGCTGCGCCCCTCCAGGAACATCACCGAGTGGCGCACGTCGGCGGCGTACTCCTGTGGCTCGACCAGGCCGACGCACGGCGCCTTGCAGCGCTTGATCTGGTACTGCAGGCACGGCCGGGTGCGGTTGGCGTAATAGCTGTCTTCGCACTGGCGCACGAAGAAGGTCTTCTGCAGCAGGCTCAGGCTTTCGCGAATGGCACCGGCACTGGGGTAAGGGCCGAAGTACCTGCCCTTGGCCTTCTTGGCCCCGCGATGGATGCCCAGGCGCGGGTAGTCGCCATCACTGAGGAACACATAGGGGTAGGACTTGTCGTCGCGCAACAGGATGTTGTACGGCGGGCGCCATTCCTTGATCAGGGTCTGCTCGAGCAGCAGCGCCTCGGTCTCGTTGGCGGTAATGGTGGTTTCGACCTGGGCGATGCGCGCCACCAGCGCGGCTGTCTTGGGCGCCAGGCCCGCCTTGCGAAAATAGCTCGCCAGGCGCTTCTTGAGGTTTTTGGCCTTGCCGACATACAGCAGGCGCGCGCCTTCATCGAACATCCGGTAGACACCCGGACGTCCGCTGCAGGTCGCCAGAAAGGCACTTGAATCAAACGCTGGGGTCATATCAGAGGTTGGCGTCAACCATACCGTGGCGCACGGCCAGCAACGTCAGTTCCACGTCGCTGGTAACGGAAAGTTTCTCGAAGATCCGGTAACGGTACGTATTCACCGTCTTCGGCGACAAGCACAGCTTGTCGGAAATGATCTGCACCTTCTGGCAACCGACGATCATCAGGGCGATCTGGATCTCCCGCTCCGACAGGCTGTCGAACGGCGAGGCATTCTGCGGTTCGAACGACTTGAGTGCCAGCTGCTGGGCTATCTGCGGGCTGATGTAGCGCTGCCCGGCAAACACCAGGCGAATGGCCTGGACCATTTCACCCAGCCCGGCGCCCTTGGTCAGGTAGCCGGCCGCACCGGCCTGCAGCAGGCGGGTGGGAAACGGGTCTTCCTCGCACACGGTCACGGCCACCACCTTGATGTCGGGGTGGCTGCGCAGCAGCTTGCGGGTCGCCTCCAGGCCACCGATGCCGGGCATCTTGACGTCCATCAGGACCACGTCGGGCTTGAGTTCGCGGGTGAGTTTCAGTGCTGCCTCGCCGGAATCGGCTTCCCCTACCACCTGCAGGCCGTCGATGTCGGCCAGCATGCGGGTAATGCCCGTACGCACCAAATCGTGGTCATCGACCACCAGGACCCTGATCAAGCAGACACCTCGCGTTACGGTGTGAATTGTATCCGGCCACCTTAGCAAAAAATCGACCGGGTGAGCTAACTGTAAACGCCATCTGGCTGACGTCAATTTCCCAGCCTTCCTACGTGGCTTCCTACGCGACTCATCGTCACTGCAGCTTGGCTTCTGCCTGGATGAGCAGACCTGCCTGTACAGGCACAGGCCACGCATGAAACTGAAACTATGCCCGGCTCGCCACGCGGAGCACAAGCGGTGGCGAATGCAAAAAAAGCAACGCCAATAAAACAGGCTATTCACGCTCACGACGCACTCATCAACACAACTAACCCGTCGCCCGAGTGGAACTTTCAAAACATTAAGCTGAAACGGTTCATCTAATTAAATGAAGGCGATTGGCCACTATTTAAAGTTATGTAAAAACCCCGTGGAAGCATTTTTTTGGCGCCATTAAAACGCACCAAATACACATATCAATTTTTTGACGTCGAACTTTCTACAAACTATATGTCATTGTTTTTAAACGGTTTTTTAACTTTCACAAAACAAACTATATTTTTTTCTAGTTAATTTGATATGAAGTGTTGCCGTTCCAAAATTAAACGCTATAGGATGAAAAAAAGAGAGATAAGCCGCCGACGAACATCAACGTTCGCCGCGTTTCAGTTTGCGCCTGCCGCCTGAACATTTATCAACTACACAAGGGTTCGCTCAGGCGAACAGTGCTAAAGGGATCTCTATGAACATCAGTATTTTCGGGCTCGGATATGTAGGTGCCGTGTGCGCCGGGTGCCTCTCGGCACGTGGCCACAATGTGGTGGGGGTGGATATCTCCCCGGCCAAGATCGACATGATCAACCAGGGCAAGTCGCCCATCGTCGAGCCGGGGCTCGAGCAGCTGTTGCAACAGGCCGTGCAGCAAGGGCGCCTGTACGGCACCACCGACGTACAACGCGCCGTGCTCGACACCGAACTGTCGCTGCTGTGCGTGGGCACGCCCAGCAAGAAGAACGGCGACCTCGACCTGGTGTACATGGAGGCCGTATGCCGCCAGATCGGCGAAGCCCTGCGCGACAAGGCTGGCCGTCACACCGTGGTGGTGCGCAGCACCGTGCTGCCAGGCACGGTCAACAACGTGGTCATCCCGCTGCTCGAGCAAGCCTCGGGCAAGAAGGCCGGCGTCGATTTCGGCGTGGCGGTCAACCCCGAGTTCCTGCGTGAAAGCACGGCCATCAAGGACTACGACTTCCCGGCCATGACCGTGATCGGCGAACTCGACACCCAGTCGGGCGACATCCTGCAATCGCTGTACGAGGGCCTGGACGCCCCGGTGATCCGCAAGTCGATCGAAGTGGCCGAGATGATCAAGTACACCTGCAACGTGTGGCACGCCACCAAGGTGAGCTTCGCCAACGAGATCGGCAACATCGCCAAGGCCTCCGGGGTGGACGGACGCGAGGTGATGGACGTGGTGTGCCAGGACCACAAGCTCAATCTGTCGCGCTACTACCTGCGCCCCGGCTTCGCCTTCGGCGGCTCGTGCCTGCCCAAGGACGTGCGCGCCCTCACCTACCGCGCCGGCCAGCTGGACGTCGAGCACCCGCTGCTGGCCTCGATCATGTCCAGCAACCGCAGCCAGGTGCAGAACGCATTCGACCTGGTCAGCGGTTTCAACAAGCGCCGTATCGGCCTGCTGGGGCTGAGCTTCAAGGCCGGCAGCGACGACCTGCGCGAAAGCCCGCTGGTGGAGCTGGCCGAAATGCTGATCGGCAAGGGCTACGAGCTGCGCATCTTCGACGCCAACGTCGAGTATGCCCGGGTGTTCGGCGCCAACCGCGACTACATCGAGTCGAAGATCCCGCACGTGTCGTCGCTGCTGTGCAACGACCTCGACCAGGTGATAGACGGCGCCGAGATCATCGTGCTGGGCAACAACGACCCGCGTTTCGCCCAGGCCCTGGAAGGCAATGGCGACAAGCAGATCGTCGACCTGGTCGGTTTCATGCCCAACGCCAGCAACGCCACCCAGGAAGGGATCTGCTGGTAAGGCCACAGGCTCCGTCAAGAGAGCCCAAGGCGTTCGACTCCACGCGTCACCCGACTGTTTACCTGCCTGAGTGCCGCCTCCTTCGGAGCGCCGGCGAACCTCATGTGCGTGAACGGCCGGGTGCGCGCTGCCCGTACCAAGGAGAAACGGCACCATGAAACCACAGCAACAGCGGCCCGAGGGCCGACCCGGCTACCTGCAGGCAGGCGCCAGCTTCTGTGCCTGGGCCTGCCTGTTCGGCCTGGTCGCGCTGGCGTCGCAGATGATCGCGCCGCAGTACCTGGACCCCAGCCACCACACGTTCATCTTCATCATCGGTACCCTGGGCATGTGGCGCTACGGCAACGCCATCGTCCACTACATCCGCGGCATGTACTTCCTGCACTGGAAGTTCCCGCGCATCCGCAAGGCGGTCGAGCGCATGGGCGACGATGCCCTGCCCTCGCACATGTTCATGGTGGTGACCAGCTTTCGCATCCCCACCCACACCACCTTCAAGGTGTACCAGTCGGTATTCCAGGAAGTGCAGCGGCTGAACGTGCCGTGCACGGTGATCGCCTCGATCGTGGAAAAAGGCGACGAGCAGTTCATCAAGACCATCATGCGCAACGAGGTGGTCGATCGCGACGACATCAAGCTGGTGATCGTGCGCGCCCGTGGCACCGGCAAGCGTGACGGCCTGGCCCATGCCTTCCGTGCCCTGTCGCGGCAGATGCCGCTGCAGGACGCGGTGGTCGGCGTGGTCGACGGCGACACCATGATGCTGCCCGGCTGCGTCGAGCGCGCGGTCAAGCTGTTCGCCTACCTGCCCAATGTCGGCGGCCTGACCACCAACGAGTTCTGCGAGGTCGAAGGCAGCCCGCTGATGCGCCAGTGGCACTCGATGCGCTTCGTGCAGCGGCACATCAACATGTGCTCGATGGCCCTGTCGCACCGGGTGCTGACCCTGACCGGCCGGCTGTCGTTCTTTCGCGCCAGCGTGATGACCGACCCCGAATTCATCCGCGACGTGGAAGCCGACTTTCTCGAACACTGGCGCCTGGGCCGCTTCCAGTTTCTCACCGGCGACGACAAGTCCTCGTGGCTGAGCCTGATGCGCGCCGGCTGGGACACCTTCTACGTGCCCGACAGCAACACCCTGACCGTGGAGCATCCACCAGACAACAGCTTCTGGCGCGCCACCCGCCAGCTGATGTTCCGCTGGTACGGCAACTCGCTGCGCCAGAACTTTCGCGCCACCCACCTGCTGGGCCGCGCCCGCCTGGGCCTGTTCACCCTGTACGTGCTGCTCGACCAGCGCGTGTCGATGTGGACCTGCCTGATGGGCCTGACCGCCTCGGTAGTGGCCGGCGTGGTGTTCGGCATCGAGTACCTGCTGGTGTACCTGTTCTGGGTACTGCTCTCGCGCAGCCTGGTGACGGTGCTGTTCCTGTTCGCCGGTCACCCGGTCAGCCCGGTGTACCCGTTCGTTCTCTATTACAACCAGATCGTGGGCTCGCTGATGAAGGTGTACGCACTGTTCCACATGGACCAGCAGAGCTGGACCCGGCAAAAAACCACGCTAAGCAACGGCACTGTCGATTTCGACACGGCCCTGAACCGCTGGTCATCGAAGGCGATGCTGTTTTCATCCATCGCGATTTTCTTCGGTGCCATCTCGGTACTTCTCGAACTCACGCAACGTTAAGGAAAGGCGCCTGCCATGAGTAGCTCGAACATCCCAGCAGCCCCCGGCACCACTGCAGCCAACGTGGTCCACGAGGCCATCGACGAACGCCAGTACGTGCGCACCAAGCTCAATGCCCGGGTCAGGCTCAGCGCCCCCGGCCAGGCGCCCATCGACAGCACCCTGCAGGACATCTCCCTGGGCGGCCTGGGCCTGGTGCACAGCGCCCCGCTGAAGATCGGCAGCCTGTACAACGCCTCGATCCAGCTGCGCCTGAACCAGGTCGACCTGAACATCGACAGCCAGATCAAGATCGTCTCGCAGCGCGGCGCCGAAGTCGGCGCGCAGTTCGTCGACCTCGACGCCCAGAAGCGCGACATCCTGCGCTACATCATCAGCGCCTACCTGTCGGGCGAAATTGCCGACGTCAACGGCCTGTTCAACGTGATGCAGCGCGAGAACTACATCAAGGAGCGCAAGCACAAGTACGCCAGCGCACGCAATGCAGGCGATCGCCTGCGCGCCATCGGCGGCACCCTGCTGTTCACCGCCGCCGGCATCGCCGCCCTGAGCTTCGTGGCCTACAAGAGCTACCTGCTGTTCTTCCGCATTCCGGCCGTGCAGGCCCAGGTCAGTGCCGATGCGCAGATCATCAGCATGCCCGACAACGGCTACGTGAAGTTCCTGCTGCAGCCTGGGCAGAGCGAGGTCAAGGCCGGCGAGCCGCTGGCCAACATCTCCACCCAGCTGGCCACCAGTTTCACCAGCCCGGCCGACATGAAGGCGCTGGCCGACCTCGCGCCCGGCGACCTGCAGACCCTGCTGGGGCGCGCCACCATCGAGACCGTGATCAACAGCCCGTGCGACTGCCAGGTGTACTTCCCCAGCACGCCCATGAACGGTTACGGCTACAAGCAGGCGCCGCTGCTGCACCTGCTGCCCAAGGACCAGCCGCTGTACGTCAGCGCCAACGTGCCGTTCGACAAGCTGAGCGACATCAGCCGGGTCAGATCCGTGGACCTGCAGGTATTCGGCCTGGACGAACGCTTCGGCGGCACCGTGGTGGACTCGCGGGTCGACGCACTGAACAAGAACCTCGCCCTGACCATCCGGCCGGACCGTCCGCTGCCACTGGCGGCCTACCAGAAACCGGTGGCGGTGGACCTGTACCTGGGCCTGCCGGCCTTGCCGTCGCTGTCGCGCTGAAGGGCCCCCAGATGAAACCGATGACGCCCGCCTGGCTGCTGTTCACCGCCCTCGCCTGCACCGGCCCTGCCCTTGCCGGGCAAAGCCTGGAGCAGATCCGCTATGCGCTGTACAAGGACCCGCAAGCCGATGTGAGCGCCGATTTGCGCGTGCTCGCCGAGCGCGGTGACCTGGCATCCAAGCAGTTGCTGGGCGATGTGCTGGCCAGCAGCGACAGCGCCAACCGCCAGGAGGCGATCCGCCTGTACCAGGAAGCGTTTGCCGAGGGTCGCGGCCTGGTGCCGGCGCTGGCCTCGCTGGCCCGCCTGCTTGACCGCAGCCCCGGCCTGCGCCAGCAGCAGCGCGCCTGGGTGGCCCAGGCGCTGACCCGCTACCCGGCCACCCTGGACCCGCGCAACACCAATGCCACGCTGGAAGTGTTCCTGACCTACCCGGACCTGGTGCCCACCGCCGAGGCCGCGCAGCTGCTGGCGCTGTACGAGCAGTCCTGCCTGCTCGACTGCCACCCCGAGCTGTACCGTGCGGTGGTCGCCGAGCGCCAGGGCGACCGCGCCGCTGCCGAGCACTGGTACCAGCAGGCGGTACGCGTCGACCCGCGTGGCGTCGACCGCTACTACGCCTTCCTCGGCGAGCGCCAGGACACCGCGTTCCCCGCCTTCGCCCGCACCCTGGAGCCCCGGATGGCGCAGTTGCCGGTGGAGATCGTGCACCGTATCGGCTCGTTGCTCGACACCATCAGCACCGTGCAGCGTGCCGACCAGCAGGCCGAACAGGATGAGCAGCTGGGCAACGCCATGGGTGCCCCAAGGCCCGCGCCCACCCCCGAACAGCAGGCCCGTGCAAAGGCCCTGGCCGATGAATGGGCGGCCGCCATGGCCGAGGTCCAGCGCTGGTTCGACAACGCCGCGCAGCGCGGTTTCGTGCCGGCGCTGGTGTCCAAGGCCAACTTCATGATCTCCAACCCCACCGAGCACAACGCCGACCAGGTACAGGCGCTGATTGCCCAGGTGCAGGCCAAGGACCCGACCCGGGCCAAGGCGCTCAATGCCTCGCTGTACATGGTCACCAACTGGCTGACCCTGGACCCGCAAAAGGCCCAGGTGCTGATCGACGAACTGATCGCCAGCAACTTTCGCGACGCGCACCTGCTGCTGGCCGACCTGTACAGCAAGGGCGGCCTCGACCAGCCCGACCAGGAGCGTGCCCTGGCGATCTACCAGGAACAGGCCGAGCGCGGCGCCACTGCCGCCTGGTACCGCATGGCCACCATCTACGCGAGCGGCCGCGCCATCTGCCACGACCCGGTCAAGGCCTACACCTACGCGCGCCTTGCCCTGGACCTGGGCGAGCGCCGCGCCCGCGGGCTGCTCAAGCGCCTGGACAAAACCCTGAAAACGGCTGACATCGAGCGCGCCATGGCGGCACGCAATGACCTGCTCAAGGAGACCACCCTGTGAAAGCGCATCCGTCCCTGTTTGGCGCCCTGCTCATGCTCGCGCCGCTGTACACCGCGTTCGCCGCCGAAGAAATCACCGGCCCCGAGGCCGACAGCAGCGAGCCGGTGCGAGTAGACGCCGACGCCAGCACGCCGGTGATCACCTCCGAATTCTTCAACAAGCTCACCGTGCAGACCGGCTACGGCCCCGAAGACTCCCAGGTGGGGCGCAGCCGCGAGAGCTTCTACAGCCTGCGCTACGAACCCTCGTTCGCCTGGTATTCGCCGGAAAAACGTTGGGCCAAGTGGATGGTCTACGGTCGCCTTTGGCTCAACTACGACTCCAGCCAGACGGCCAACAGCCAGAACGAAAGCACCAACGCCTTCGACCGCGAGCAGCCCGAAGGCTGGTACGCCGAGCTGCGCGAGCTGTACGTCAAGCGCAACCTGCTGGGCGACGACCCACGCTTCTCGCTGTCGGCCGGACGCCAGCGCTTTGCCGACGACTACGGCATCTGGTGGGACGACAGCATCGAGTCGCTGCGTTTCGACTACAAGGACACCTTCGCCAAGGGCTTCTTCGCCGTGGCGCAGAAGTTCTACAACTACAACAGCGACGTCAACCGCCTGGCCGACAGCGAAGAACGCACCACCTACCTGATGGGCGAGTACGCCTACCGCTGGAGCGAGAACAACTGGGCCGGCACGCGCGTGATGTACGAAGACGACCACAGCGGGCACGACCCGCGTGACCGCTACGACTTCACCGGCATGCGCTACGGGCTGTTCTTCAAGGCCGACAACCTGCAGGTCAGTCCGCTGTTCAGCGACTACCACCTGGAACTGGCCGCACTCGACGGCAAGGTCGACAACACCGACGGCAACGGCCTGACCACCACCGGCCACAACGCCAGCGGCTGGGCGGCGCTGGGCGAGATCGGCAAACGCTTCGACGACCTGCCCTGGACCCCGCGCCTGGCCTTGCGCGGCGGGCTGACCGACAAGCCGAGCAACGAGAACGACGGCTTTCGTCTCAACACCATCCAGTCCGACCGCATCACCCGCCAGGGCTCCTACAGCACCCGCCTGGCCAGCTCGTTCGTCAGCCTCGACCTGCGCAACCTGAGCTACTACGGCTTTGCCGTGGAAACCCGGCCCACGCCGCGCAGCGCCCTGGATTTTCGCCTCACCGAACTCAAGCTGCGCGATGCCAGTGGCACCCTGCCGATCCGCGTCGACGGCGACCAGCGCAGCGCACGCAACCAGGCCATCGCCCAGGGCAGCAACGGCAAAGGCAAGCACGTGGGGCAGATGCTCGACCTCAACTACTACTGGAAGATGTTTCCGGTCGCCCTCGACGGCAAGCACCTGGACGTCAACACCCTGGTCAGCGCCAGCTACCTCAATGCCGGCAATGCGCTGGATACCGGTGACGACTACCAGCTGACGGTCGGCGTCGTGATCAGTTACTAAGGGCGGGCCCCGCGATGATTTTCGCCTCAAACGTGTTCCTGTTCCTCTACCTGCCGCTGTTCCTGGCGGTGTACTTCCTGGCGCGTGCGCCGTGGCGCTCCACGGTGATCGTCGCCGCCAGCTACATCTTCTATGCCTGGTGGCGCCCGGACTTCCTGCTGCTGTTCGTCGGCATCACCTACTGGAACTACTGGTTCGGCCTGCGCATCAAGGCGCGTCTGGACGCCGGCGACAAGCGCTGGGCGTTCCGCCTGCTGTGGATCGGCATCATCGGCAACCTGTCGACCCTGGGCTATTTCAAGTACGCCAACTTCGGCGCCGAGGTGCTGGGCGCACTGCTGGCGCCGCTGGGCATCAACACCTTCACCCTGGAGACGATCTTCCTGCCGCTGGGCATCTCGTTCTACGTGTTCCATGCCCTGAGCTATATCGTCGACATCTACCGCAAGGACGCCACGCCCACCAACAACTTCATCGACTTCGCCGCATTCGTCGCGCTGTTCCCGCATCTGGTGGCCGGCCCGATCCTGCGCTACAGCCAACTGGCCCCGCAGCTGCGCCAGCGTACCCACTCGCTGGAGATGTTCTCGCTGGGGGTATGCCGGTTCATGCTCGGTTTCATCATGAAGGTGCTGATCGCCGACCAGCTGGCGCCGATCAACGTGCTGTTCATCAGCGAGGGCAGCCTGCAGCTGAGCGATGCCTGGTTCGGCCTGGTGGTGTCGACCCTGCAGCTGTACTTCGACTTCGCCGGCTACAGCCACATGGCCCTGGGCCTGGCGCTGATGATGGGCTTTCGCTTCCCGGAGAACTTCAACCAGCCCTACGTCTCGCAGAGCATCACCGAGTTCTGGAGCCGCTGGCACATGACCCTGGCGCACTTTCTGCGCGACTACGTGTACATGCCGCTGGTGCGCAAGCGCATCGCCGGGGCCATGCCGGCGCTGGTGTACACCATGCTGCTGTCGGGGCTGTGGCACGGCGCAAGCTTCGCCTTCATCTGCTGGGGGCTGTTCTTCGGCCTGGGCATGGTGATCGAGCGCAAGTTCAACCTGGCCACCAAGGTCACCACGCCCTACCGCCTGGGGCGCAACCTGCGCACCGGGTTGCTGATCATCCTGAGCATGCCGCTGTTCTTCACCAACGACCTGCGCCATAGCCTGGACATCTACCAGGCGCTGTTCGGCTTCAACGGCCTGGGCTCGCTGGAGCTCTACGTGCTGGGCGCCTCGAAGATGGCCATGTCGTTCGTGGCGGTGGCGCTGTGCTGGCTGATCCTGGCCGGTAGCAACAACGTGCGCTACTACGCCGGCAACAAGCAGCACTTCTTCATGGCCCATGTCGGCGGGCTCAAGGCCGTGCTGCTGTGGGCCGGCTTCGCGCTGGCGCTGAGCAGCCTGGCTGCGCACTCGTTCTCCCCCTTCCTCTACTTCCAGTTCTAGGAGACTGTCATGTACCCGGTGATGAACTCGGCAAGCAAGGTCAACGGCATTCTGTTCTGCCTGGTGCTGGCGGGGATGTTCGTCTACTCCCTGCCGCCGGTTTTCAGTTTCGCGAAAAACCAGAGTGACGCCTGGAACCTGTTCGTCGACGGCAAGCTGCTGCGCAAGTTCGAGCAGGCCTACGACAAGCGCTTCTTCCTGCGCGAGCCCTCGGTGCAGCTGTGGGCCGACGCGCAGTACCTGCTGTTCAGGGAGGGCACCAAGGGCGTGGTACTGGGCAAGGACGGCTGGCTCTATACCTCCCAGGAATACCGTGTGCCCAATGACCTGGAGGCCAACCTGCAAGGCCAGCTGGCACAGATCGACGCCGTGCAGGCGCAACTGGCGCAGCACGGCAAGCGCCTGGTGCTGCTGCCGTTGCCGATGAAGCTGGACATCTATGCCGCGCATGCCGAGCACCCGTTCGATCCGCGCGCCATCAGCCTGTACGACCGCTTCGTGGCGCAGCTGCAGGCACGCAACGTCACGGTGACGCCACTGCGCTCGGCGTTTCTGGACAACCTCGGCGGCCCACCGCTGTTTCTCAAGTCCGACACCCACTGGAGCCCCGATGGCGCACGCCTGGCCGCCTTCGAACTGGCGCGCCAGCACCCGGAGCTGCTGGGCCAGGAGCGCTATGTGTCGCACCAGGTCGCGCAAAAGACCGTCAAGGGCGACCTGATGAACTACATCCAGTTCGACCAGAGCCGGCTGATGCCGGACTTTGGCGCCAACCAGATCGCCGTGTACGAAACCCTGAAGGCCGAACAGAGCAGCGATGAGCTGTTCGCCGACCAGGCCCAAAGCCTGCTGCTGGTAGGTACCAGCTACAGCAAGATCGACGACTGGAACTTCGTCGGTTTTCTCAAGGAAGCCCTCAACCGTGACCTGCTGAGCATTGCCGTGGAGGCCCGCGGGCCGTTCGAGGCAATGAACCAGTTTCTGGCCAGCGATGAGCTGGGCAACCCTGACATCGACACCGTGGTCTGGGAATTCCCGCTGCGCACCCTGCTGGCCCATCGGGTCAGCGGCCAGCGTCAGATGAACCAGACCCAACACTTCTAAGGAGATACACCATGACCCGTTCGCCACGCCAACTGCTCGCCGCCACCGCCCTGCTGCTGGTCAGCACCGCCAGCCTCGCCAACGACGGCAATGCCGACCTCTACGACGCCGTGGCCCCGGCCGACTCGGCCTTCGTGCGCGTGCTCAACCTGAGCGATCGCAGCATCGACGTGACCCTGAGCGGCAAGGTCAACCCCCAGAAGGTCGCCCCCGGCCAGCTCAGCGGCTACCGCTTCACCCCTGCCGGCAGCCACAAGATCGCGGTCGACAAGCAGGCCATCGAGCCGCAGCTCAAGGCCAACGCCGCCAGCACCGTGGTGTATGACGGCAAGGGCCTGACCCTGATCGCCGACAAATACGTCAACGAACCTAAAAAGGCCCAGATCGCCTTCTACAACCTGACCCCCGCGCAGGCCGCCCTCAAGACCTCCGACGGCAAGACCTCGGTCATCGACCCACTGGGCAAGGACCAGACCGGCAGCCGCCTGGTCAACGAAATCAAGATCGGCTTCGCCGCCTATGTCGATCAGCGCAACGTCGCCCAGTTCGACGACCTGTTCCTCAAGAAAGGCCGCTCGTACAGCTACGTGCTGCTGCCCGCCGCCAATGGCTACAAGAGCATCAGCGTGGCCAACAGCATCGACCCCACGCTGTAACCGCAGGCTGGCCTTGAACACAGGATGATGAACCGCGCATGAAGATCCTTACCTCCCTCGGCCTGATGGCCGTACTCGCTGCCGCCAGCCAGGCCGGCCAGGCCGCCGAGGCGCCCAGCACCGGCTGCACCAGCCTTGAGTGCATGGTCTGCCCGGCCCTGAGCGATCCGCAGAAATACGCCGAAGGGCGGATGAAACTGATGCGCGAGATCGTCCCGGGCAAGGACCGCTGGCTGTTCCGTTCGGCCGTCGACCTGACCAACGACTTCGGCATCCCCGCGCCCATGCGCCCGGAGTTCGCGCGCCTGATGGCCGCGTTCCGCCAGCAGGGTATCCACGTGGCCATGGCCGTGCAGCCCACCCGTGGGCTGATGCACCGCGACAAGCTCTACCCCGGGCAGTTGCACGGGTTCGACTTCGAGCGCGCCAGCAACAACCTGGCCAGCTACCTGCAGCAGCTGCGCAGCGGCGGCGCGGTGGTGCCCGACCTGATGCAACTGGTGCGCACCCCGCCGGCGGGCGAGTACTTCTTTCGCCGCGACCACCACTGGACCCCCAGCGGTGCCGAGGCCACCGCACGCCTGGTGGCCGATGAGGTGCGCCGCCAGCCGTTCTATGCCGACCTGACCAAGAAGCACTACCGCACCGAGCCCGGCGTTATGGTGCCCAAGGACGGCACCATGAACCTGGCGATGAGCAGCATCTGCGGCAACAACTACGGCTTCCAGTATGTGCGCGGCTACCAGACCATCCCGGTGGCCGACGATGCCGACGCACTGTTCGACGAAGCCCCCGACCCGCAGGTGATCCTGGTGGGCGACAGTAACGCCGCAGCCCGTGAGGACGAGAGCAAGCAGTTCAACTTCGACGGCTACCTCAAGCAGTACCTGGATGTCGACATCCTCAACTACGCCCTGCCCGGCGTTGGCCAGGACGGCTCGCTGCTCGAATACCTGCTGTCCGAGAACTACAAGCCCGACGCACCGCCCAGACTGATCATCTGGGAGCTGCCGGCCAACTACCAGCTGGAGTCCGACCAGATGTACCGCCAGCTGATTCCGGCGGTCAAGGGCGGTTGCAGCACCTCCACACCGGTGCTGGGCAACCGCCTGCAGCGCCCGGCGCTGCGCGTCAACGACCGCATCGAACTGCTGAGCAACGCCGGCGAAAGTCGCAAGGCACTGGGCAGCGGCCAGGGCTTTCTGGACATCCGCATCAGCGACAAGAACGTCAAGGACTTCTACGTGATCGTGTATTACGACAACGGTGCCCGCGACAAGGTGTGGTTTCGCCGCGAGGCGGCCGTCAGCGGTGGCCAGTACTACCTGGAGCTGAGCAAGGCCAAGGAGTTCGCCGGGGCCAACCTGCTCTCGGTGTTCCTCGAGCCGACCAAGCCGAGCCAGGCCGCCACCCAGGTGGAAACCCGTCTATGCCTCTGAAGCCCTGGCTGGTCGCCACCCTGGGCCTGTGCGCCGGGTTGCAGCTGGGCAGCAGCCTGGCCGCGCAATCGATCTGGCCGGCGCGGGCCACCGCCCAGTCGGCGATGATCGCCGACTACCGCACCCTGCAGTGCAGCAAACAGCCGCCGCCACCGTACACCGCCAGCCTGCGCATGCAGAGCAAGTACGACCAGCGCGATGCCAGCAAGTCGACCCTGCGCAGCCGCCCCGATGCCGACACCGAGGCGGCGAGCAAGCAGGTCAAGCAGTTCATCGCCGGGCTGATCTTCGCCAGCAAGCGCTTCCAGCGCGCCAAGACCCCGCAGCAGGCCAACATGGCCCTGGCCTGCCAGGACCAGTGGCTGGAGCACTGGGCGCAGGCCGGTGCCCTGCTCAACCCGGATGCCAGCAGCACCGGCATGGCGGCGCGCAAGTGGGCGGTGGCGGCCATGGCCTCGACGCTGCTGCTGACCCAGGCCGCCAGCAACGGCCAGGTGCAGCTGTCGCCGGCCCAGACGCGCTGGTTCGAACAGCTCGGCGAACTGATCATCCGCGAGTACCAGCCACGCCAGGCCGCCAGCTTCACCTGGTTCAACAACCACGACTACTGGGCCGCCTGGGCCGTGGCCGCCAGCGGCATGCTGGTGCAGCGCGACGACTTCATCCGCTGGGCCGACGGCAATCTGCGTCGCGGCCTGCAGCAGGCGGTGCGCAGCGGGGACGGCAGCTATGCCTACCTGCCGCTGGAAGTGGCGCGTGCCCGGCTTGCCGCCACCTACAGCCAGTACGCGCTGGTGCCGCTGGTGCTGCTGGCCGAGTCGGCGCGGGCCAATGGCCTGCCCTGGAGCGAACACGACCAGCAGACCCTGGAGCTGCTGGGCAACTTCGCCGCACGCACGGTGCTCGACCCCGGCCCGCTGCCCGAACTGATGGGCCAGGCCCAGACCGAGGTAGCCCCCTACAAGCTGGCCTGGCTGATCCCGTTCCTGTACCGCGCGCCCAACAATCGCCTGGCCCGCCAGCTGTACGAAAGCGAGGACGGCAACGTCGACAACTACAGTCAGATCGGCGGCCCGCTCAAGCCCTTCTACCCCCCTTTGCCGTAACCCAAGGACGAATCGCCATGGCCCAGCCTGCCCGCATTTTCCGCTTTACCCGACTGGCCGGCCTGCTGCTGGCCGGCCTCGCCGGCGTGGCCCACGCCGCCCCCCAGGGCCTGCCGATGCAGCAGGCACTGCGCGTGGTCAGCCCCAACGACTACCAGGCGCAGGTGCAACAGGTGCAGGCCAGCACCCGCGAAGCAGTGAGCTTCACCCTGCAGGAACGCCCGCGCCCCGGCGGGCGTGCCACTGTCAGCCTGCAACCGATGTTCTCGGCCCAGGGCGGCAGCTGGCCGTTCGAGCCGTTCGTCAACAACGGCCTGTTCCGCGCCGTGGCCGGCTACCAGGCGCACCACCCGCAGGCGGTGCTGATCCAGGGTGGCAGCATCACCCTGGCGCAGTTGGCCGACACCCTGAACAACCCGCAGGTACTCAAGCGCTACAAGGACGGCTACCTGCTCAGCTACCCGCTGATGATCGCCGCCGATGGCGGGCTGGTGCTGGAGGGCACCAGCCTGTACCTCTACAGCTATTCGGGCACGGCCCTGATCAACCAGGGCTGGCTGGGCCTGAACCAGTCACGCCTGGAAAGCGTGGCCGGCGACAAGGCCGGCAACACCGAGCGCGCCTGGCGCCCGTTCGTGGTGGCCTGGGCCGGCAGCCATACCCAGCTGATCGGCGCCACCCTCAACCGCCTGGGCTACAACGCCAACCTGTCGCGGGGCCTGACCACTGCCCTGAGCAGCCAGCAATCGCCGGCCACCCGGCCGGCCAGCGTGCTGATACGCGACAGCCAGTTCAGCGAGCTGTCGGCGGTGGAGCTGCAGCACAGCCGTGGGGTGATCGAGGGAAGCCGCTTCGAAAGTGCCCAGCAGTATGGCGTGGACGTGCGCGACAGCCAGATGCGCATGGCGCACAACCAGATTCGCGGGGTCGACAACAACAGCGGCATCCGCCTGCGCGGGCAGACCCGCGCCTGGCTCGACGACAACCTGATCCTGGGCACGCACAAGGCCGCCATCGAGGTCAGCGACCAGCAAGGCGCCCTGCTGCTGAGCGGCAACCGCATTGGCGCCAGCCGCGGCAACGGCGTGCTGCTGCGCAACCTCAAGGGCGAGATGCCGGTGCTGATCGAAGGCAACTTCATCGGCAACAGCCAGGGCAGCGCGGTGGACGCCAGCGACGTGGCTGGCGCGGTCATGCTGGAAAACCACATCGGCAACACCCCCGAGTACGCCATCAGCCTGCGCAACACCCAGCCGCTGGCCGGGCCGCTGATTCTGGGCGGCAACACCCTGGGCCGGGTGGGCAAGGCGGTGGTTCGGGTGGAAGGCATGGACCAGGTGCTGCTGGGCAGCAACCGTTTCGAGGGCAAGCCATTGCTGCAGAACCTGCTGATCGGCGACCTGCTGCCGGTGCAGGGCCCCTTGCTCGACGCCACCGTGCGCCAGGGCTGCGTGGTGCAGGTAAGCCGGGTGGCCGCCGGTACCCCGCAGTCGGGGCTGACCTGCGTGCAGAGTGCTAGCCGATAACCCGCTGCATGCGCACGAAGCATTCGTCCTCACCCTGCGCGACGAAGCCGTGGCGCAGGTACAGGGCCTGGGCCGGATTGCTCTTGAACACGGTCAGGCGCAGCAGCGGCAGATGGCGCCTGCCGGCCCATTCGGCCAGTTGCTCCAGCACCCAGCCACCGATACCCTTGCCGCGGGCGGCCTCGACCAGGTGCAGTTCGCGGATGTACAGCGCACGGCTGTCCTGGCTGAGGCTGCAGAAGCCCAGGGGCTGTTCGGCGTCGACAATCAGCCATTGCTCGCGCCAGCCCCAGGCTTGGTCGAAGGCTTCCTCCAGCCAGAGCAGATCGAATTCGCGGTAGTACGCCAGCATGGCGCGGCGCGTGAGGTCGCGGGCGAAGGTTCGGTGCAGGTCGGTGGCGGGGGTCAGGGTTGGGGTCATTTGGGTGCCCGTCAGGGGATTTTCGGCGCGGCCATCGCAGGTCAAGCCCGCTGCCACAGGTAAGGCGGGGCCTTGTGGGAGCGGGCTTGACCCGCGATGGCCGTAACGCAGATTCAGAGAGTCACACTTTAGGCCCCAGCTCATCGGCATAGCAAACCGGCGAACTCCCGGGCCCCTGGCGATCCAGCTCATCCTCCAGCCACTGGGCCAGCACCCGCGCATTGTTGTGCTGTTCATCCTTGAACGCATACACCAGAGTCAGGGTGCCGCCACGGGCCTTGTCCAGCAGCCCCCACCAATGCTGCGGCCGGTCGGCCAGCTCCTGGCGATACCGCTGGCAGAACCCGTCGTAGTCCACCTCACCGCGGTGAAAGGCCTGGCGCAAGGCCGACGACGGCGCCACCTCCGGTAGCCAGGCACTCAGGTGCAACTGATCCTTGCGCCGGTTGCGCGGCCACATCCGATCCACCAGCACCCGCTCGCCATCCTGCGGCGCAGGCGCCTCATAGGCCCGTTTGCACTGAATCATCGGCACGTTCCTCCCACTGCCTGGGTGTAAGCGTAGCTGGGCAACCCGCGTTTTTGTTGATCGAAGTCACTATGCCATCACTCAGGGTTTTTATCCTTGATGCGCCAGGCACGACTTCCACCCTACCGGACCCGTCTAATGACAACCCCGATCAGCACCACCCTTGACTCCGCGGGTGGCCGCCCCTCCCTTGCACAACTGGCCACCCGCCCCGGCCGCGCCTCCGTCACCCTGTTCGTCTGCCTGTTGCTGGGGGGCCTGGTGTACACCGCCTGGAGCCTGTTCCGCGACATCGATGCCGCCGGTACCGTGGTCACCACCTGGACGCCCTTCCTGCTGCTGGGCCTGGCACTGCTGATTGCCCTGGGTTTCGAATTCGTCAACGGTTTCCACGACACCGCCAACGCCGTGGCCACCGTGATCTACACCAACTCGCTGCCGGCGCAGTTTGCCGTGGTGTGGTCGGGGTGCTGGAATTTCATCGGGGTGCTGCTGTCCAGCGGCGCGGTGGCCTTCGGCATCATTGCCCTGCTGCCGGTGGAGCTGATCCTGCAGGTGGGTTCGGCCACCGGCTTTGCCATGGTCTTCGCCCTGCTGCTGGCCGCGATCATCTGGAACCTGGGCACCTGGTGGCTGGGGCTGCCGGCCTCCTCCTCGCACACCCTGATCGGCTCGATCATCGGCGTGGGCGTGGCCAATGCGCTGATGAACGGGCGCGACGGCACCAGCGGCGTGGACTGGACCCAGGCCAGCAAGGTGGGCTACGCGCTGCTGTTCTCGCCCCTGGTGGGCTTTGCCTGTGCGGCGCTGCTGCTGGTGGGCCTGCGCATGCTGGTCAAGCGCCGCGAGCTGTACCAGGCGCCGGTCGGCGACGCCCCGCCGCCCTGGTGGATTCGCGGCCTGCTGATCGCCACCTGCACCGGGGTGTCGTTCGCCCACGGCTCCAACGACGGGCAGAAGGGCATGGGCCTGATCATGCTGATTCTGGTGGGTACCCTGCCGATGGCCTACGCGCTGAACCGCACCATGCCGGCCGACCAGTCGCTGCAGTTTGCCGCCGTGGCCCAGGCCACCCAGCAGCAGTTGCTCGGCCAGTCGGCGCAGCCTCATGTCGGCGACCCGCGCGCCACCCTCACCCTGTACCTGCGCGAGCGGCAACCGAGCGCCGAGCTGGTACCGGCCCTGGCGGCACTGGCCGGCCTGATCGGCGAGGAAGTCGCAGGCTACGGCTCGCTGACCCACGTACCGGCCGAGGCCATGGCCAACGTGCGCAACGACATGTACCTGACCAGCGAAGCCATCCGCCTGATGCAAAAGCACCAGCACGGCGGGCTCGACGCGGCCGCCACCGCGCAGGTGCAGCTGTTCAAGAGCCGCATCGACGACGCCACCCGGTTCATTCCGTTGTGGGTCAAGGTGGCGGTGGCGATTGCCCTTGGGCTGGGCACGATGGTCGGCTGGCGGCGCATCGTGGTCACGGTGGGCGAAAAGATCGGCAAGACCCACCTCACCTACGCCCAGGGGGCTTCGGCGGAGCTGGTGGCGATGTGCACCATCGGTGCGGCGGACATGTACGGGCTGCCGGTGTCGACCACCCACGTACTGTCGTCCGGGGTGGCCGGCACCATGGTGGCCAACGGTTCGGGCCTGCAATTGCGCACCATCGCCAACCTGGCGATGGCCTGGGTACTGACCCTGCCCGCAGCGATCATGCTGTCGGGCGGGCTGTACTGGCTGCTGACCCGGCTGCTGTAGGCCTCAGCGCTGGCCGACGGCAGCATTGCCGTGGGAGATGATCACTTCGACGCGGCGGTTGAGCTGACGCGACTGCGCGTCGGCGTTGGAGGCCACCGGGTACTCCTTGCCATAGCCGGCACTGATGATGCGCCCGGCATCCACCCCGTTGCGGCGCAGGGCGTTGGTCACAGCCGCTGCGCGACGCTCTGACAACTGCTGGTTGAGGCTGTCGCTGCCGGTCGAGTCGGTGAAGCCCTCGACCCGCACCTTGCGCTCCGGGTTGGCACGCAGGTACTCGGCCAGCTGGTCGATGTTGCGCTGGCTGCCAGCCTTGAGCTCGGCACGCCCGGTGTCGAACAGTACATCGCCGAAGGTCACCACGGTGCCACGCTCGGTCTGCTTGGCCTTGAGCTGCTGCAGGGCCTTGAGCTGCGCGGTACGCACGTCCAGGCGGGCCTGGGTGCGCTGCGCCTCGATGCCCTGCAGGCCGGCTTCGGCCTGGCGCAGGGCAATGGTCTGCTCGGCGACGGCGATCTTCTGGTTGGCCAGGTAGGCCAGTTGCTCGATCTGCGGGGCCTTGCGGTCCTTGATCGAAGCCAGCTCGGCCTTGCCCAGGGCATTGAACGCATCCTTGGTTTCCAGTGCCGCCAGGCGGCTGGACTCCGGCTTGCTCTGCAGCACGCTGAAGTGCTCGCGGGCTTGCAGCAGGCCAGGGTTTTCGGCGGTAGTGCTGCAACCGGCGAGCAACAGGCCCATCACGGAAACGGCAGGCAACAGGTATTTGACGGACATGACGGGCATCCTTACGGCGTGATCGTGGGGGTGATGGCGTCGGGCGACTGGAGCATTTCCTGCTTCAGCACTTCAATGCCCTGCTGCGCGCTGCGCAGTTGCTGCTGGGCCTTGGCGGCACGCGCCTTGCGCTCGGCCAGGTTGGCATCGGCCTCGGCCTGCTCGGCCAGGGTGCGGGCCGCGACAAGGTTCCGTTCGCCCAGGGCGCGTTCGACGGCGTACAGCTTGTCCTGGGCGGCCTTCATTTCGGCTGGCGCGTACTGGGTGGCGTCGGCGGTCACGGCGCGGCTGACCGCGTTGCGGGTCAGTTCGACCTGCTCGGTGGGCACGGGCACGCCGGCACAACCGGCCAGCACCATCAGCAGGCTGCTGGCGGCCAGGTAATTCGTGGTGCGTTTAGCAACCATTGAAAGACTCCATAACATGAGAAAGACAGACCATTGTTCAAGCCGCGTAAGACTATTCCCGGTCATGCCCCGCCCCTATCAGGGGGCATCCTGCTGTCAGGTAGGAAACTTCTCCGGCATTGCCACGATTCGTGCCTGCCCTTCGTCAGTGCGCAGTGAACCTGACGGGCAAAAAATGGTCTGTGGGTTTCATTTTTTCCGTTTTCAAGAAGATCACCATGCCCCCATCTTTTCAGCTTCGCGCACGGCGCTCTCTTATCCCCGGCCTGCTCGGCAGCCTGGTCATCCTGTGTGGCCCGGCCCACGCCGAAGAAGGCAGCGGCAATGAACGCTGGGTCAGCGACAGCCTCAGCACCTACGTGCGCAGCGGCCCTACCGACGGGCACCGGATCGTCGGCAACCTCAAATCCGGCCAGAAGGTCACCCTGCTGACCAGCCAGGGTAACTACAGCCAGGTACGTGGCGAGTCGGGCGATACCGTGTGGATCAACAGCAGCGACCTGCAGACGGTGCCCGGCCAGGCAGAGCGCGTGCCGCAACTGAGCGAACAGGTGAGCCAGTTGAGCGAGCAGCTCAAGACCATCGACGACAGCTGGAAGACCCGGGTGCAGGGCATGCAGGAGACACTGGATTCACGCAAGGCCCTGATCGACGAACTGGAGGCGCGCAGCACCGCGCTCAATGCCGAGCTGGGCGATGCGCAATCGCAACTGCGCGCTACCCAGGCGCAGCTGGGCGACGAGAACAAGCAGGTGCTGATGCGCTACATGGTGTACGGCGGCGGCATTGCCGGGGCCGGCTTGCTGGCGGGGCTGATCCTGCCGATGCTCAGCCGCGGGCGCAAGCGCAGCGACCGCTGGTTCTGAGGGCCCGGCCTTCGCCCGCAGGGTGCAGGCGCCAGCCTTGCTGGCGAAGGCCGTCCCACTATTGCCCCGCCCTTCCCCCAGCCAGCGCATAGGGCCCCTGCGCCAGTTGCTCACGCAGAAACGCCACGCAACTGCGCACCTTGGCCGAACTTGACGAGCGCACCGCCGTCACCGCCCAGATGTCCGCCGGCTGGTGATACCCCGGCAGCACCTGTACCAGCGCCCCGCTGGTCAGGCTGGCCGCCACGTCCCAGCGCGAAGCCATGATGATGCCGTGCCCGTCATGGGCCCACTGGCGCACGATGTCGCTGTGGTTGGAGGCCATCGGCCCGGTCACCTTCACCGTCTCGGCGCCATTGGGCCCCACCAGGCGCCATACCCCGAAACGGTCGTCGCGGCTGCGAAACAGCAGGCAGTCATGCTGCGCCAGGTCGGCCGGCACCCGCGGCTGGCCGCGCCGCGCCAGGTAGTCCGGGGCGGCAGCCAGCACCCGCGAGCTGCTGGCGATGCGGTGCGCGATCAGGTGTTTTTCCTGCACCTCGCCCACCCGCACATCGATATCGAAGTTGTCGGCAATCAGGTCCACGCGCCGGTCCAGCAGCTCCACCCACACCTCCAGCGCCGGGTACTGGCGCCGCAGCAACGACAGGATCGGCGCCACGTGCTCGCGCCCCAGGCGCAGGCTGGTGCACACGCGCAAGGTGCCTTGCGGCTCGCGCTGCCCGCCGGACAACGCATCGAACATCGCGCCCACGTCCTCGAGGATCTTCTGCGCCCACACGAACGTCGCCTCGCCATCGCTGGTGATGTTGACCCGCCGCGTGGTGCGGTTGAACAGCTTGACCCCGAGCATCGTCTCCAGGGTGGCGATGCGCTTGCTCACATGCGCCGGCGACAGCCCGGTCTCGGTGGCTGCCGCGATGAAGCTGGAGCGCCGCGCCACCTCGCAGAACAACTGAAGGTCACGCAGCAACGGCTCATTATTCGCTATCAGCGCATTCTGATTCTTCATCTGGCCCGATTATCTCCTGGCGCTTTTTTATTAGCCTCTCACAAACGCGCTTCGACCCAGAACAAGAAAGTGAGAACCATGACTGCATTACGCCTTGCCGTGGCCGGGGCCGGCCTGATCGGCCGCCGCCATATCGAACTGATCCAGGCCAGCGCCGAGTGCCAGCTGGCCGCCATCGTCGACCCCTCGCCCGCCGCCGCCGAACTGGCCAACGCCTGCGGCGTACCGTTGTACCCGGGGCTGGCCGAACTGTTCGGCGCGCAGCGCCCGGACGGGGTGATCCTTGCCACGCCCAACCACCTGCATGTCGACGGCGCACTGGCCTGCGTGGAGCACGGCATACCGGCACTGATCGAAAAGCCGGTGGCGCATACCCTGGAAGACGGCAAGCGCCTGCTGGCCATCGCCGAGCAGCGTGATGCACGCCTGCTGGTGGGCCACCACCGCGCCCACAGTGCGATCCTGCACAAGGCCCGCGAAGTGATTGCCGAAGGGGTACTGGGCAACCTGGTGGCGGTGATGGGCAGCGCGCTGTTCTACAAGCCCGACGACTACTTCGACGCCGCCCCCTGGCGCCGCGAGGCCGGCGGCGGCCCGGTGCTGATCAACCTGATCCACGAGATCGGCAACCTGCGTTCGCTGTGCGGCGAGATCGTCGCGGTGCAGGCCCAGGCGTCCAACGCCACCCGCGGCTTTGCCGTGGAAGACAGCATCGCCATCAGCCTGCGCTTTGCCAGCGGCGCGCTGGGCACCTTCATGCTCTCCGACACCGCCGCCTGCGCGCGCAGCTGGGAGCAGACCGCCCGCGAGAACCTCGACTATCCCAGCTACGCCGACGAGGACTGCTACGTACTGGCCGGCACCCAGGGCTCGCTGTCGATACCGACCATGCGCCTCAAGTACTACGCCCGCGACGAACAGCGCTCGTGGTGGCGGCCGTTCCAGTGCGCCACCGCCAGCCTCGACGAGGCCGACCCGCTGGCCCGCCAGCTGGCGCACTTTTGCCAGGTGATCCGTGGCCAGGCCCGGCCGCTGGTGAGCGTGCGCGACGGCCTGCGCAACCTGCAGGTCATCGACGCCATTGGCCAAGCCGCCCGCTGCGGCCACACGGTAATGATCGACAGCCTCTGAACATCGGTGCCCCGGCCCTGCGCCGGGACGCCTGCGTGCCCCCAATAAAAACAACAAACGGAGAATTGCGATGGCCACACATGACGCCGCGCACAGTGCGCGCCAAACCCGCAAAGCCACCGCCAGCGGTTGGGTCGGCTCCGCGCTGGAGTACTACGACTTCTTCATCTATGCCCAGGCCGCGGCGCTGATCTTCCCGCAGATCTTCTTCCCCAGCACCGACCCCAAGCTGGCCATCTTCGCCTCCCTGGCCACCTATGGCGTGGGCTACCTGGCGCGCCCGGTCGGGGCCTTCGTGCTCGGCCACTGGGGCGACACCCGCGGGCGCAAGAACGTGTTGCTGCTGTGCATGTTTCTGATGGGCATCGCGACCATGGCCGTGGGCCTGCTGCCGACCTTCGAGCAGATCGGTTACTGGGCGCCGGCGTTGCTGGTGGTGCTGCGCCTGGTGCAGGGCTTTGCGGTGGCCGGCGAGATCGCCGGGGCCAGCTCGATGATTCTCGAACACGCACCGCCCGGGCGCCGCGGCTTCTTTGCCAGCTTCACCCTGCAGGGCGTACAGGCCGGCCAGGTGATGGCAGCGGCGGTGTTCCTGCCGCTGGCGTACTTCATGCCCAGCGACGCCTTCAACAGCTGGGGCTGGCGCATCCCGTTCCTGCTCAGCGCCGCGGTGCTGATCGCCGCCTACATCATTCGCCGCGAGGTCAAGGAGCCCGAGGCCTTCAAGGTGGCCGCCAAGCAGACCGCGCGCTCGCCGATCCGCGATGCCTTCACCTACAGCTGGCGCGGCATGCTGGTGGTGTTCGGCGTGTCGCTGATGAACGTGATCCCGGTGGTGACCACCATCTTCGGCGCCGCCTACGCGGTGCAGCCGGCCTATGGCGTGGGCTTCGACAAGAGCGTGTACCTGTGGATTCCGGTGGTGGGCAACATCGTCGCGGTGCTGGTGATCCCGTTTGTGGGCAACCTCTCCGACCGCATCGGCCGGCGCCCGCTGATCATCGGCAGCGCATTGGGCTGCGGGCTGATGTCGTTCGTCTACCTGTATGCCATCAGCCTGCACAACCTGCCGCTGGCGTTCGGCGCCTCGCTGCTGATGTGGGGCATGGTCTACCAGGGCTACAACGCGATCTTCCCAAGCTTCTTCCCCGAACAGTTCCAGACCCACTACCGCGTGTCGGCCATGGCCATCGCGCAGAACGTCGGCTACATGATCACCGCCCTGCTTCCGGCGCTGTTCACCGCCGTGGCCCCGCCCGGCTCGAACAACGTGCCGCTGCTGATCGGCGCCATCACCTGCGCGGTCACCGCCATTTCGGCCGTGGCTGCCTGGAGCGCTCCGGAAACCTACCGCACGCCCCTGGACCAGCTCGGCAAGCCGGACGCCGTGGCCCTCGACAAACCCGTGTATGACGCGCTGCGGGCCAAGGCCCTGCGCACCACCCCTGCTACGGAAACCGCCCAATGAAGACCCTGCTCGTGCTCAATGGCCCCAACCTCAACATGCTCGGCCTGCGCCAGCCCGAGGTGTACGGCCGCGAAACCCTGGCCGATGTGCAGGCGCTGTGCCACAGCGCCGGCCAACGCCTGGACCTGGACATCGAGTTCCACCAGACCAACCACGAGGGCCAGATGATCGACTGGATTCACCAGGCCCGTGGCCGCGTGGCCGGCATCGTGATCAACCCCGGTGCCTGGACCCATACCTCGGTGGCGATCCACGACGCACTGATCGCCGCCGAGGTACCGGTGATCGAGGTGCACATTTCCAACGTGCACAAGCGTGAAGCCTTCCGCCACCACTCCTATGTGTCGCTGGTGACCCAGGCGGTACTGGCCGGGTTCGGCACCCATGGCTACGTGCTGGCCATCAACCACTTCGCCCACCTGCAGCGCACCGCGCAAGGAGCCGCGCAATGAAAACCGTAGCCAACCCCAGCCAGCGCCTGCGCCTGGGTTTTGTCGGTGGCGGCCTGGAGTCGTCGATCGGCGCCACCCACCGCTACGCCGCGCAACTGGACGGGCACTTCGAACTGGTGGCCGGGGTCTTCGCCCGCGACCCGGCACGCAACCGCGCCGCTGCCCAGGCCTACGGCGTAGCGCCGGAGCGGGTGTACCCGGACTTCCAGGGCATGGCCGTGGCCGAAGCCGCGCGCGCCGATGGCGTGCAGGCGGTGGCGATCATGGCGCCCAACGCGGTGCACGTGCCGGCCAGCCTGGCGTTTCTCGACCAGGGCATCGACGTGATCTGCGACAAGCCGCTGGCCTCGAGCCTGGCCCAGGCGCAGCAACTGCTTGAACGCGCACGCAAGGGCCCGGCGCTGCACCTGCTGACCCACAACTACAGTGGCTACCCATTGGTGCGCGAAGCCCGCGAGCTGATCGCGCGCGGCGCCATCGGCGAGGTGCGCCTGGTGCAGGTGGAACACGCCAGCGCCTTCGGCACCCACCCGCTGGAGCAGCAAGGGGTCAAGGCGCTGGCCTGGCGCACCGATCCGGCCCAGGCCGGGGCCTCATCGGTGCTGGCGGATGTGGGCGTGCATGCCCACCAGTTGCTGCGCTTTGTCACCGGGCAGGAGGTCAGTGAAGTGTCGGCCGAGCTGAGCACCCTGGTGCCGGGGCGCCAGTCGGACGACAACGCACACGTGAAGCTGCGCCTGCAGAATGGCGCGCGCGGCATGCTGTGGGCCAGCTTCGTGGCGGCCGGGCACCGGCATGGCCTGCAGTTGCGCGTGTTCGGCTCCACCGGGTCGCTGTACTGGCATCAAGAGGAACCCGACCGGCTGGAGCTGCGTCATCAGGACCAGCCGCACCAGATCCTGCGTCGTGGCGAGGCCTGGCTGAGCGAGTCGGCCAGGTTGTCGACGCGAATCAAGGCGGGCCAGCCGGAGGGGCTGCTGGAGGCGTTCGCCAACATCTACAGCGAGGCGGCCGAGCGGATCATGGCGCGCCGCGAGCACCGTGCGCCGAGCGCGCAGTCGCTGCTGTGCCCGACGGCCGAGGATGGGGTACGCGGCATGCGCTTCATTGATGCCTGCGTGCGCTCGGATGCGGCGGATGGGCGCTGGACGCAGGCCTGAACGCCAGAAGCTGCACTTATGCAGGCCCAGCAGAATTGATTTTGCTGATCAACAATCGGCTGCCAGACTGGCGGCCGATTTCTTTTGCAGGGGCACGATCATGTCGGGTGAAACAAGTCTGGCCGCGCTGTTGCGCAGCATGCGGCCGCAGTTGAATGAAGGCAGCTACGTGTTCTGCACGCTGGCCGACTGGTCGGGGCTGCAGCCTGGCGAGGTGATCGGCAGTTTTCGCGAGCAGGAGGGGCTGACGGTGATCGTGTCGCGTGGGCGGGCCGAGGCGCTGAAACTGCCTTTCAGCTACGAGGCCGCGTGGATCACCCTGATGGTGCATTCGTCGCTGGAGGCGGTGGGCCTGACCGCGGCGTTCGCCACGGCGCTGGGCCAGGCCGGCATCAGCTGCAACGTGGTGGCCGCGTTCTACCATGACCATATCTTCGTCGCGCAGGCCGATGCGCAGCGGGCGATGGCGGTGCTGGAAGGGTTGGCGGCGGGGCCTGATGATAGCGGGGGCCTTGCCGGCGCCAGGGCCATCGGCCACGATGCACCTCCCCCCGCCCTACACGGAACGTCAGCATGGCCCAGATCAAGATCTATGGATTGCGCACCACCCTCGACCAGCACCGCCCTGCCCTTGCCGAAGCCATCCATGGCGCGGTGATGAGCGCCCTGCAGTACCCGCCGGAAAAACGCTTCCAGCGCTACCTGGCCCTGGACCCCGCCGACTTCCTCTACCCCGACGACCGCAGCGAACACTACCTGATCATCGAGATCAGCCTGTTCGAAGGCCGCTCCAGCGCCGCAAGGAAAGACCTCATCCGCCAACTGTTCCAGCGCATCGGCGAGCACACTGGCATCGGCGCCCAGGACATCGAGATCACCCTGTTCGAGACCCCCCGCGAAAACTGGGGCATACGCGGCCTGCCCGGCGACGAGCTGGGCCTGAACTACACCGTGGAGGTCTGAACACACGCGCCGACCGGTAGCAGCAGCCGTGCATTCTTCTGCTTAACTGGAAGAACCCGGGCCACAGGCTGCCCGCCTTTGCACAGGTGAACGACCATGGCGCGCACCACCCCCATCGAGCTGTACCGCAATATCGGCATTGTCGCCCACGTCGACGCGGGCAAGACCACCACCACCGAACGCATCCTGTTCTACACCGGGGTCAACCACAAGATGGGCGAAGTGCACGACGGCGCCGCGACCATGGACTGGATGGCCCAGGAACAGGAACGCGGCATCACCATCACCTCCGCCGCCACCACCGCCTTCTGGCAGGGCTCGACCAAGCAGTTCCCCGAGAAATTCCGCTTCAACATCATCGATACCCCCGGCCACGTCGACTTCACCATCGAGGTGGAGCGCTCGCTGCGCGTGCTCGATGGCGCGGTGGTGGTGTTCAGCGGCGCCGACGGGGTCGAGCCGCAGTCCGAGACGGTGTGGCGCCAGGCCAACAAGTACCATGTGCCGCGCCTGGCCTACGTCAACAAGATGGACCGCCAGGGCGCGGACTTCCTGCGCGTGGTCAAACAGATCGACAAGCGCCTGGGCCACCACCCGGTGCCGATCCAGCTGGCCATCGGCGCCGAGGAACACTTCATCGGCCAGATCGACCTGGTGAAGATGAAGGCCATCTACTGGAACGAGGCCGACAACGGCACCAGCTACCGCGAAGAGGCGATACCGGCCGACATGCTGGAGCTGGCCACCGAGTGGCGTGCACACATGATCGAGGCCGCCGCCGAGGCCAACGACGAGTTCATGGAGCTGTACCTCAACGGCACCGAACTCGACAACGAGCAGATCAAGGCCGGGCTGCGCCAGCGCACCCTCAACAACGAGATCGTGCCGGCCATCTGCGGGTCGTCGTTCAAGAACAAGGGCGTGCCGCTGATGCTCGACGCGGTGATCGACTACCTGCCCGCCCCGTCCGAGATCCCCTCCATCAACGGCACCGACCCGGATCATGAAGACCGGCACCTGGAGCGCCATGCCGACGACAGCGAGCCGTTCTCGGCGCTGGCCTTCAAGATTGCCACCGACCCCTTTGTAGGCACCCTGACCTTCGCCCGGGTGTACTCCGGGGTACTGAACTCGGGCGATGCGGTACTCAACTCGGTCAAGGGCAAGAAGGAGCGCGTGGGCCGCATGGTGCAGATGCACGCCAACCAGCGCGCCGAGATCAAGGCGGTGTGCGCCGGCGACATTGCCGCACTGATCGGCATGAAGGACGTGACCACCGGCGACACTCTGTGCGACATCAACCAGCCGATCATCCTCGAACGCATGGACTTCCCAGACCCGGTGATCTCGGTGGCCGTGGAACCCAGGACCAAGGCCGACCAGGAGAAGATGGGCATCGCCCTGAGCAAGCTGGCCCAGGAAGACCCGTCATTTCGCGTGCGCACCGATGAAGAAACCGCGCAGACGATCATCTCCGGCATGGGCGAGTTGCACCTGGACATCATCGTCGACCGCATGCGCCGCGAATTCGGCGTCGAGGCCAATGTGGGCAAGCCGCAGGTGGCCTATCGCGAGAAGATCCGCAACACCTGCGAGATCGAAGGCAAGTTCGTGCGCCAGTCTGGCGGGCGCGGCCAGTACGGGCACTGCTGGATCCGCTTCGCCCCGGCCGAGGAAGGCAAGGAAGGCCTGGAGTTCGTCAACGAGGTGGTCGGCGGCGTGATACCGCGCGAGTACATCCCGGCGATCCAGAAAGGCATCGAGGAGCAGATGAAGAACGGCGTGCTGGCCGGCTACCCGCTGATCGGCCTGAAGGCCACGGTGTTCGACGGCTCGTACCACGACGTCGACTCCAACGAGATGGCGTTCAAGGTGGCGGCGTCGATGGCCACCAAGCAACTGGCGCAGAAAGGCGGTGCGGTGCTGCTGGAGCCGGTGATGAAGGTCGAGGTGGTGACCCCCGAGGAGTACCAGGGCGACATCCTCGGCGACCTCAGCCGGCGCCGCGGGCTGATCCAGGAAGGCGAGGACACCCCGGCCGGCAAGGTGATCCGCGCCGACGTGCCGCTGGGCGAGATGTTCGGCTATTCGACGCAGATGCGCTCGATGACCCAGGGCCGCGCCAGCTACACCATGGAGTTCACCAAGTATGCCGAGGCGCCGGCGAGCGTGGCCGATGCCATCATCAAAAAGCAGGGCTAGGTCGTCGCGCGATTACTGCACGGTCGACGCCCCGCCGACCCGGTCGCTGGGTGCAGGGATGTGCTGATTGCTGACCACCAGCTGCAGCAGGTGTACACTTGGCCGGTAAAAGGGGCGCCTGCTCAGTGTGTGGTCAAGCCAGGCATTGAGCTCGTACAGGCGCACCGGTGCTTCACCCGGGTAGTCCGCCAGTACGGCGAGGACCATGTTCCGCACCGCAGGGCTGGAACGCAGGCAACGGCTGTCGATGTACTGACCTATGAACTGGCGAACATCCGCTGTCTCGCTGTGTGAAATGAAGATTGTCCGCACGCTGTCGGGGCATCGCTGCTCAAGATCGGGCGCCATGATTGCCTCCTGTGGAATGCTGCCGTCGCTTGACGCCATTGAACGATACAGCCGGGCCCCGTGCCATCAGGCAAACCTGAAAACGCGGGCACGCCTACTGGAACAGGTTGGCCTCCAGGCAGTACGAGATCAGCTCCTGGTCGCTGCGCACATCCAGCTTGCGCATGGCCGCGATCTTTTGCGTGCTGATGGTCTTGGGGCTGCGATTCTGATTGATCGCGATGTCGCGCAGGCTCATGCCCGCCACGAACAGACGCAGGATCTCCACTTCGCGGGTGGAAAGCGAAGCCATGCGCTCGTCGATCTGGTAGCCGTTGTCGATCACCGAGTTCCGGTTCGCCGGCGCCAGCTTGTAGATGCGGTTCTGGCTCAAGGCTTCCAGTGCGCGCAGCAACTCTTCGTTCACCGTACGCTTGTCGATCACACCCGCCACGCCCAGATTGTAAAGCCGCGTGAGGATGAGGCTGTTGGACACCATCGTCAGCACCAGCACGCGCAGCGCGGGGAAGTTGCGCGTCAGGTAGGTGATCAGCCGCAGGCCGTCGCCATACTGGGAACTCTCCGGCATGTTGTAGTCGGTGATCAGGATCTGGGGCTGCTTGTCGTGCAGCACGTTGATCAGTTCGGTGGAGCTGCCCGCTTCGCCAACCACCTCGAAGCGCGGGTCGGACTTGATGAGTTCGCGTACGCCAAACAGCACGATCGGGTGGTCATCGGCGATGACTACGGTGATTTTATGCATGATCGCTCCGGTGTGCACAAAGTGTGGCAAGTCTCGGCCCGGGTCATACCGACCTCATCAAGTCGCAGAGCCGGTCGAGCGCCTGGTGAATATCGTCAATCAAGGTGAGCTGCAGGCTGGGCGCGCGCAGGCGGTGCTCAAGCTCACCGAACAGCCTGGCCAGCGCGTGCGCCTGCACCACCGACAGTGCGCCACTGACACCATGCACTTTGTGCAGGACGTCGGTTTGCTCGCCGGCCGCCAGGGCCAGGCGAATGGCGCGGATGTCCTTCTCCATGGTACTCAAAAACAGGTCGCGCATGGCCGGCGACAACACGATGCCCGCTGCCGATGACTCCGCCTCGGCCAACTGCACCGACAGCTCTAGCGACGGCTGGCGCCCGGCCTCCTCGTGCGCCAGCGCCGGGGTGACATTGAGCAGCAGGTTGCGCAAGGTGGTCAGGCTCAGCGGCTTGACCACCCAGCAGGTCATGCCCGCTGCCTGGCAACGCTCGCCCTCGTCGCGCATGGCATTGGCGGTAACGCCGATGATCGGCGCCTTGGCGTTCTGCAGGCGTATCGCGCGCGCCAGCTCGTAGCCGTTCATGACCGGCATGTTGACATCGGTCAGCAGCACGTCGAAGCGGTACTTGCGCCACTGCTGCAGCGCCTGCTGGCCATCGCTGGCCAGTTCCACGGTGCAGCCCAGGGCTTCGAGTTGTTCCTTGAGAATGGCCTGGTTGATCAGGTTGTCCTCGGCCACCAGCACCTGCAGGCCAAGCGCCGGCAAGGCAGGGGCTGCGCCAGGCGGCGCGGGCTCGGTGACGCCGTTCTTTTCCATCAGCACGGCGCCGGCAATCGCCCGCACATGATTGGCGCTGACGCGCCAGCCCGCCTCCATCGGCTCGGGAACCTGCGGGCCGTCGTAGTCGCACAACAGGCGCCGGCCGTTCCAGTCCGGCAACCACTTGCCGTTGCCCAGTACCTCGACCAGCAGCGCCCCGCTGTGCACCTCGTGCTGCGCGGCGCTGAGCACCGTAACCGTGGCATGCCAGCGCAGCAGCCAGCTGCCGATGTTCTCGGCCAGCTCCAGCACGGGCGCACGCACGTACACCTGCACGCCGCCGAGGTCGATGCCAGGTTCTGCCGGCAACGGCGTGTCCGGCAGCACGAACGGCAGGCGCACCGTGAAACTGCTGCCCAACCCCTGTTCGCTGACCACCTTCACCTCGCCGCCCATCAACGCACTGAAGCGGCTGCAGATCGACAGGCCAAGCCCGGTGCCGCTGACCAGGTTGCTCGCGCGGGCCTGGTAGAACGGCTCGAACAGGTGCAGCTGCTGCTCCGGGGAAATGCCGATGCCGGTGTCGGTGACCTGGAGTTCCAGCGTGATGTCTTGCCCTTCGCCCCTGACCACGCGACAGCGCAGCACAACCCGCCCGATGTCGGTGAACTTGATCGCGTTGCCCAGCAGGTTGTTGAGGATCTGCCAGATGCGCACCTCGTCCCCGACCAGCTGGTCGGGTATTTCCGGTGCCACGCAGGCATAGATCTGCAGGCCCTTGGCACGCGCGTTGGCGATGTGCGCGGACATCACGTCCTCGATCAGGCCCAATGGCGAAAAGGCCACCGACTCAAGGGTGAGTTGACCCGACTCGATCCTGGACACGTCCAGCACATCGCTGATCAGTTGCAACAATGTGGAGGACGAGCGCTGGATGATGCTGAGGTAATCCATCTGGCGCTGGTCGAGGCCGGTCAGGCCGAGCAGCTCCAGGGTGCCCAATACGCCGTACAGCGGGGTGCGGATCTCGTGGCTCATGGTCGCCAGGAAGAGGGTCTTGGCTTCACTGGCCTTGTCGGCCATGGACTTGGCCTGGCTCAAGGCCACCGCGCGTTCCAGGTGTTCGGTGACGTCGGTGAACGCGCACAGCAGAACCTGCTGGTCCTGGTAGCGGGTCGAGGAGAAACTGAGCCGGAAACAGCGACCCTGCAGCACCATGCTCGCCTCGCCGCACAGTTCGATGCCGGGTTGGCGCGCCATCTCGACGATGGACTGCGCCACTTCGCGACTGTCCTTGGCACGCTGATTTTCCACCACCACCTGGTGGTCGTGCAGGCGGATGACAATCAGCCCGGCAGGTGCACTTTCGATCACCGCCAGGCTGAACGCCTGGCTGTCGAGCAGCTCGCTCCGGGCCTGGCGAGCCGGCGCGATGACCTGCCGGCGATAGTGGTAGTACAGCCACCCCAGCAGGGCACTGAGCAACGCGAATGCCAGCACGATGCGCAGCAGCGGTAAATTCGCCCCACGGATGAAGCTGACGCAATCGACGCAGTACTGCGCTGCCCATTGCTCGTGGGTCATCGCCAGCAGGAAGATCAGGGCAATGCCAAGCAGCAAGCCGATACCGAGGCGTAGGGAGCTTCTGGCCAACGACGTCACGCTCGCCTCTCTTCACGCTGGCAGTGCTGCAGGCAGGTGAACAGCGCACCGAGGCCGAAGGGTTTGACCAGCAGCTGCTGCATGCCTACCGCCAGGCACCGATCGCCCTCGTCGCGCATGGCATTGGCCGTGGCACCGATGATGGGCACCACGCAACCTTGACGACGAAGGGCCTTGGCCAGGTCATAGCCATTCATGCGCGGCATGTTGATGTCGGTGAGCACCACGTCGAACACCTCGTTCTGCCACAGCGCCAGGGCCTCATGCCCATCGCGGGCCAGGCCCACGCTGCACCCCAGCTCCTCCAGCTGGTCCTTGACGATCAGCTGGTTGATCACATTGTCTTCGGCGACCAGTACCCTCAGGTCCAGTTGCCGGGTGATCTCGTGCTCGATCCGGCCAGGCGCCGGGGGGGCGATGCCCTGGGCCTGGCTGACGGCCGCCAGCAGCCCGTTCAGGTCGTTGAGCTTGACCCGCCAGTAGCGTTGCTGCGACGGCGGCTCGCACTCCTGCGGGCATATCACTACACGCGGCCCGCTCCACTCCAGCAGGACGGGGTGCGCGGTGTGCGGGTGGGCCTCCACCAGCAGCACGTCATGCGCGGCCTGGATCTCGGGTGGCAGCCCGATATGGGTCTGTGCGCCCCAGCGCCGTAGCCAGCCACTGACGTATTCGGCCATTTCCAGCACCGGGGAATGCACGTAGATCATCTCGTCGGCCAGGCGCGGTGTATCGCTCGCCGGCATCGGGTACGAACGCCCCAGCGGAATGCTCAAGGTAAAGCTGCTGCCCAGGCCCACGGCGCTGACCACGCGGATGCTGCCGTTCATCAAGGCGGCCAGGCGCTGGCAGATGGACAGGCCCAGGCCGGTGCCGGGCACCACGTTGGTCTTGGTCGAGGACTGGTAGAACGGCTCGAACAGCAAGGCCTGGTCGTCCGGGGCAATGCCCGGGCCGCTGTCGCTGACCTGCCAGAGGATGTCGGCCCGTTCCTCGGTCATCGAGCCGACCTTGGCACGCAGTACGATCTGCCCGCTCTCGGTGAACTTCACCGCATTGTTGAGCAGGTTGTTCAGCACCTGGCGGATGCGCGTTATGTCGCCGCGCAACAGCGCCGGCATGTGCGGGTCGACGAAGGCATACAGATACAACCCCTTGCTGCGCGCAGCACCGGCGTAGCTCTGGGTCACGTCGTGGATGAGCTCCAGCGGCGAGAACTCGCTGGCCTCCAGGGCCAACTGACCGGCTTCGATCTTGGCCACATCGAGAACATCGCACACCAGGTTGAGCAGCGCTGCCGAGGAACTCTCGATGGCGTGCAGGTAGTCTTTCTGCGGCCCCCTCAGCTCGGTACGGGCCAGCAGCTCCAGGGTTCCGAGCACGCCATACAACGGCGTGCGTATCTCGTGACTCATGGTCGCCAGGAACAGTGTCTTGGCTTCATTGGCGGCATCGGCCATCTGCTTGGCCATGGTCATCGCGGCCTCGGCCTGCTTGCGCGTACTGATATCGCTGAAGGCGCAGAACAGCACATCCTCGCCGTTGTAGCGGGTGCGCACGAAACTCAGGTGCAGGTGGCGACCGTCGCCGGCCTGGAACTCGTCGGACTGGACAATTTCGCGGTCGCTGAAGGCTTGTTCGATCCAGCCATGGCACAGGCGCTCGCGCTCCTTGCACTCGCCCAGCCACTGCTGCGACAAGGTGTTCTCCAGTACCACCTGGCCATCCGCGCGGCGCAGCACGCACAGCGCCACCGGGGCGGTCTGGATGATCGCGCGGTTGAACGCTTCACTTTCGATCAGTGCATCGATGCGCTGGGTTGCCGGGGTGATCAGGCGCCGTTCGACGCGCGTCACCAGGCGCCCCACCAGCACGCCGATCAGCAGGATCAGGGTGCTGGCAGCCAGCAACGGCCACCACAACACCTTGAGCAAGGCCTCCAGCCCAATGGCATAGAACAGCTTCCAATCCGAGTAGCCCAGCTTCTTGCGCATCACCAGCTGGTCGGGCCAGAAGCCTTCCCCGGAGAAGCCGAAGTCATGGCCTGTCTCCAGCTTCGGCAAGGGCAGCGACGGGTACACGCTCGACACGCTGCGCATCATCACATCGCCTCTGGGGTTGAGCATCATGAACTGCCCTGCCGCGTCATCGTGCAGCGTGCTGGCCACGTCGCTGGCATCCATCTCCATGCCGAGCCAGCCCGATCGGGGCTGGTGGAAATCCACCCGCACGAACAGATACAGCCGCGGCGTCGACGCCTGCTGATCGCTGAGCCAGACCGCCTGGTCCGCCTCGGGCAGGGTGGGATCAATACGCTGCAGGCGGCTCAGCACCGCGCCAGGGATCGGCGTATCGAAGCTGACCGTGCGGTTCAGGTACACCACGCGGGCCGCCACCTGATCGGCGACGTACAGCAGGTTGATGCGGTTTGTGGTGAGGAAATCCACCATGCGCCCGGACAACTGCAGGTCCCAGCGGAGGTCGTCACCGGGCTGTCGGTGGCCGACCTGTTGCGCCACCGCGAACTGTTGCCCAGGTGGCTTCGCCACCGCCGACAGCGCGAGGCTCTTGAGCAACGCCTCGCGCTGGGTGAAGAACACCCGTGCATTGGCGATGGCATCGCTCATGAGCCCCTGACGACGGGAAACTTCGTTTCTGAGAATCGAGCTCAGGGAAATGATCGCACCCACCACCATGCCCAGCACCAGCAACTGGGCGAACAATCGCAGCAGCCGGCGCACGGCCTTGGGGGTGGAGAAGAACGAGTCGGTGGGTTGCAGGAAATGCTTCAATTTCATGGCGCCAGCTTAAGTGCCCTTTGCTGCGCAGCACTATCAGGCAAGCCTTAAAAATGCGCCCCAGCACAGCCAGGGCGCTTGGCTCAGCTCGATGTACCGCCGCGAATGCGCATGCCGTGGCTGGTGCACCGGCGCGGTTTCACGTGGTGAAACGCCGGGTCAGGTCGGCCATGGCAATCGCCAGCCTGGACAGCTCGTTGCTTGCAGTGGCCGTCTGGCTGGCGCCGTCGGAGGTCTGCACCGAGTGATCGCGAATGCTCACCAGGTTGTGGTCCACCGAACGTGCCACCTGCGCCTGCTCTTCGGAAGCGGTTGCAATCAGGAAGTTGCGGTCGTTGATCTCGGTGATCGAACGGGCAATCGCATCCAGTGCGGCGCCGGCTTCCTGCGCGATCCCCAGGGTGTCCTGGGCATTGACGCGGCTTTGCGACATCGCCGTTACCGCCTGCTCGGCCCCCGCCTGGATGTCGGCGATCATGGTCTCGATTTCCTTGGTGGACTCCTGGGTGCGGTGGGCCAGTGCCCTCACCTCGTCGGCCACCACGGCGAACCCCCGCCCCTGGTCACCGGCCCTGGCAGCCTCGATGGCAGCATTGAGGGCCAGCAGGTTGGTCTGCTCGGCAATCGCGCGAATCACGTCCAGCACCTTGCTGATGTTCTGTGCCCTGTTCGCAAGGCCTTCGACTTCCCCGCTGGTGGACTCGACAATCGTTGTCAGGTTCTGGATGGCGACAACCGCCTGGGTCACCCGCTCGGAACCGGTGCGGGTCGAACTGGCGGACTGCTGGGTGACTTCCGACGCGGAGGCTGCGTTGCGCGCCACCTCTTCGACCGCAACCGTCATCTCGTTCACTGCGGTAGCGGCCTGTTCGATTTCATCGCTCTGCTGCTGCAGCCCGCGGCTCGATTCCTCGGCCACCGAATGCATCTGTTCGGCCGCTGCGGCCAACTGGTTCGACGAGTCGCCCATCAGACGAATGGTGTCACGCAGGCTGGCCTGCATGCTCGCGGTCGAGGCCATCAGGTCGGTCAGCTCGTCCTTGCCGGACATCGGCACGACACTGCGCAGGTCGCCTTCGGCAATCCGCTGGTTGATCCCCAGCACCGCCAGCAACGGCACGGTGATGCTGCGCGCGAACAGAACCCCCATCAGGATGCTCAACACCACGACCACGCTGATGATCACGATCACGGTCTTCACCGAGCTCTGATAGATGGCCTCGGACTCGATCCCTGATTGGCGGGCACCTTCGCGGTTGATGTCCATCATCTTGCCGATAACGACCTGCAGGCTGTTCGCCAGCGGCCGAGTCGTCTGGTTGAGGTACTCGGTGGCTTCGGCGGCGTGGTCGGCCTGCACCCGTTCCAGAAAGCTGTCCAGCTGCCCTATGTAGTTGGCGATCCCTGTCTTGACATCGTCGTAGGCCGCTTGTTCGTCCGGGCTGGACACCTGGTGACGATAGTCGGTGACCGCCTTGTCGAGCTCGCTGCGTGCACCGGTGATGGTCTCGATGGACATCTTCCTGATCGCTGGGTCATCGGTACTGAGGAGGCGATAGCTTTCAAGCCGCAGGCGCAGCACCAGCGCGTCGATCGCGCCTCCCTGGCGCACACTTTCCATCCAGTTCTTCTCGATTTCCAGGGCAGCGGCACGCACTCGGCCCATTTGCATGATGGAAACCACACCCAGAACAATGACCAGCACGTTCAATACGAAAAACACCAGTATTGCTCGATGGCCCAGCCTGAAATTTCTAAGCAGCATGTTCAATCCCTCATAGAAACAAGCAGAAAATCGGAGGCACCCGACTCCGCGTCGTTGCTGGTGGGGACTTTAATGAGGGCGTTTGAAATAGCCTATCAGGCAAGCCTTAAAACGGGCCTGCGCACCGCCCTCCGATGATCGGCGATCGAGGTACGCCCACACTCCGAGCGGCCAGGCGCCCTTGCGTGGAGGTGGCAGCCGCTAGTTGAACAGGCGTTGCAACTCCGTCGGCGGCAAGGGACGGCTGAGCAGGTAACCCTGCGCGTAATGGCAGCCCTGGCCCACGATGAAGTCCAGGTGGTCAGCCTCCTCGACGCCTTCGGCAACCACTTCGAAGCCCAGCTCGCACCCCAGCCCGATGATTGCACGACAGATCGCGTGCAGCTTGCCGCTCTGGGGCTGGCCGCTGACGAAGCTTCTGTCGACCTTGAGGATGCTCAATGGAAAACGCAGCAGGCAACTCAGGGCTGAGTAGCCGGTGCCAAAGTCATCCAGCGCCAGCCGCACACCCATGCTCACCAGTTCATCGAGGCAGGCCTTGACCTGGGCACTGTCGCTGACCCACTGGCTTTCGGTGATTTCCAGGATCAGGCTCGCCGGCGGCAGCCCGCAGGCCTGCAGAACGCGCCGCACCGAGGCGGCGAAGCCGACCTGCTCCAGCTGCAGGCTGGAGACGTTGACCGAACAGTGCAGCTGCCCCTGCCCGGCCAGCTGCCAGTCGCGGACCTGTCGACAGGCGCGCTGCAGCACCCACTCGCCAACCGGCACGATCTGCCCGGTGGCTTCAAGGGTGGGGATGAACGCCAGCGGCGGCACCAGTTGCCCGGCAGATCGCCAGCGCAGCAGCGCCTCGACACCCGCGATGTAGGGGCGACCCTGATCGACGCGGTAGAGCGGTTGATAATGCAGTTCGAACTGATCCCGCTCCAGGGCCCTTCCGAGGTCCGACTGCAACGACGTACTCGCGACGGGCGTCGAGACCACGTAAAGCGCCGACTGATTCATCACTCACCCCTCCCACGCAGGCGTGCCATAGCCCATCCACCGCTTCGAAAGACTCCTCCAATCAACAGGCTTGCCGTCAGAGAACGTCACTCCCGTGACAGGCCAATGTTCAGGCACATGCCGCAGCGCGGACCATCAGCAGATCCTTAAAAATGCGCGTGGGCTCAGGCGGTGTGCTGCTCCCCCGCGCGCCTGAGCAGTTGCTTGCAGCGCTCGGTCAGGTGCACCACGCGCAGGTGCTTGCCGGCCTTGGCATAGCGCTCGCGCAGGGTCTTGATGGCAGCGATCGCCGAGTAGTCGACCACCCGCAGGTGGGCGCAGTCCAGGGTCACCTCGGCCGGGTCGTCGGCCGGGGTGAACTGGTTCAGAAAGGTGGTGACCGACGCAAAGAACAGGGTGCCGTGCACGCGGTACAGCTTGCTGCCGTCGGCGTGCACGTCGCTGTCGGCGTACAGCTCGCGGGCCTGCTGCCAGGCAAAGTTCAGGGCGGCGATGATGATGCCGAACATCACGGCAGCCGCCAGGTCGGTGAACACCGTGACCACGGTGACCGCCACGATGGTCAGCACGTCGTTCACCGGCACCTTGTGCAGCACCCGCAGCGATGCCCAGGCGAAGGTCTGCTGCGCCACCACGAACATCACCCCCACCAGTGCCGCCAGCGGAATGCGCTCGATCAGCGGCGCGAGAAACAGCACGAACATCAGGATCATCACCCCGGCCACGACGCCCGACAGCCGGCCGCGCCCGCCGGAGCCGAGGTTGATCACGGTCTGCCCGATCATCGCGCAGCCGCCCATGCCGCCGCACAGGCCCGAGACCATGTTGGCCGCGCCCAGCGCCACGCATTCGCGGTCGGGGTGGCCGCGGCTCTCGGTGATTTCGTCGGTGAGGTTGAGGGTGAGCAGGGTTTCGAGCAGGCCGACCATGGCCATCAGTACTGCATATGGCGCGATGATGCGCAGGGTGTCGAGGGTCCATGGCACCTCGGGCAGGGCCAGGCCCGGCAGGCCTCCGGCAATGTGCGCCATGTCGCCCAGGGTGCGGGTGGGCAGGTCGAACAGGTACACCAGCAGGCCCACGCCGAGAATCGCCACCAGCGCCGGCGGCACGGCGCGGGTCAGGCGTGGCAGCACGTAGACGATGGCCATGGTCAGCGCCACCAGGCCGAGCATCAGGTACAGCGCATTGCCGGCAAGCCAGGCCTGGCCGGACTTGAAGTGTTCGAGCTGGGCCAGGGCAATCACGATGGCCAGGCCGTTGACGAAGCCGAGCATCACCGGGTACGGCACCAGGCGCACCAGCTTGCCCAGGCGCAGCAGGCCGAACAGCAGCATGACCAGCCCGCCCAGCAGCACCGTGGCCAGCAGGTATTGCACGCCGTGCTGCACCACCAGCGCGACGATCACCACCGCCATCGAGCCGGCGGCGCCGGAAACCATGCCCGGGCGCCCACCGAACAGTGCGGTCAGGGTGCAGATGATGAAGGCGCCGTACAGGCCCATCAGCGGGTTCAGGTGCGCGACCAGGGCGAAGGCGATGCACTCGGGCACCAGGGCGAAGGCGGTGGTGAGGCCGGCGAGCACGTCGGCGCGCACGGGGGCGAGTCGGAAGGGTTTGCGTGTGGGCTGCATCGGGGTTCCAATCGGCAGGGCATCGCCTGCGGGGGTGACAGGGTATCGAGGGGGTGCAAAAGGTTGGCTAGCTTACCTCAAACACAAACGGCGTCGCAGCCATCGCGGGGCAAGCCCGCTCCCACAGGACTGTGCAGAGCGGGCTGGAGCCGCGATGAAGGCGACACCCTCATCGCACCCGGTCGCGGCTCTGCACCGCCAGGTCCAGGGCCTTGTGCATGTCCAGCCGCGCCGAGCGGCCGACGTCCTTGTCATTGAGCTGGTAGTTGCGCTCGGACGGCAGGATCGGCGCGGTCAGGTCTTCGGCGTCCATCGGCTCGAAGTCGCCCTCGCTGCCCAGGGTCATGGCGCTGCGGCGCAGCAACAGGCGCAGTTGCTCGGGCTGCAGGCGCGGGTTGATCGAGAGCATGGCCGCCACCACCCCGGCCACCATCGGCGTGGCATAGGAGGTACCGCAGTGCACCTCGCCGCGCTGGTCGGCCTGCGCAGCGGACGCCTGCACGCAGGCGGCGGCGGTGATGTCCACGCGCGCGTCGATGTTGGAGGCGGCGCGCTTGACCACATAGGCCGGATCATCCACCGCCACCGGGCGCTCGCTGCGCTGGTGCCCGCCCACCACCAGCAACTGCTCGGTGACGAACGAGGACGGCAGGCGGTACTCGTCGGTACCCGAGTACGACGCGCCATTGCCCGCCGAGTTGATCACCACCACGTCCGGGTGCTCCTTGCGCAGCCACAGGAAAAACTCCTCCAGCAGCTCTTCATAGCCGCTCATGGCCAGGCCCGAGCGCACCAGCGAGTCGACCTCGTCGCCCTCGACGTTCTTCGCCCCCACCCGGTGGATGCCCCAGCTCCAGTTCAGCACCCGCACGCCATCCTCCACCAGGTTGACCGAGGCGGCGATGTTGGCGGTGATGCCGGCGTCGGAATTGCGCTCCACGATCACCTCGAAGCCGGGGCTGGCCGGGTCGAGCCCGCGCAGAAAACCGGTATTGCCGCCTTGCTCCCAGCGCGCGGCCAGCACCCCGGCCACCGTGCTGCCATGCCCGTCGGGCTTGTCGGCGTCACGCGCGTACAGGCAGGTGCGTGGTCGCTCGCCGCGGCACGGGCCCAGGTAATCGGCGAAATCGGGGGCGTCGAAATCCACGTCGCGCTCGATCACGCCGATGCGAACCGGGCTGACCGGTACCGCCGCATCGCGGGCAGGGATGCGCCGCTGGTAGAAGTTGACCGCGTCCATGAAACGGTTGGCGGCCCACTCCTCGCCGCCGGGCCGGGCCTGCGCATCTGCGGGTTCGCGCTCCTCGCCCTTTTCCGGCGCGGACTCCTCGATCACCACGGCGTCCACGCTGACCTCGCTGCCCAGGCGCAGCACCATGGCATCGCGCTGCACCAGGTCACTGACCGGCAGGCGCAGCTGGTAGACGTTCAGCGGCGCGATCGCCCCCACCACCTTGGCGCCGTACTTGTCGGCCAGGCGCCGGGCCTCCTGCAGGCCGTCGTGGCGCTCTTCGATCAGCAGGCTGACCAGGTCGACATAGGTGGTCAGGCCGTCCATGTTCTTCGCCACCTCGCCCGGCCCGGCGGGCACCACATGGCTGGCCTTGAGCGACAGCCACACCGGGTTGCTGGCCTGGCCGCCCGCGTCCTGCAGCCACAACGGGCCGCTGTCCAACCGCGCCGTATCGAGGTTCAGCCGCAGCGTATCGCCATCGCGGGTGACACGGGCGGCGGGCAGCACGTGCCCGTCCAGATGCACCCCGGGCGTGCCCTGCGCCAGGCCGCGGGTGCTCACGCACCACTGCTGCTGCACCGCGCTCAGCACATCGCCACAGCGCTGCAGGCCGGTGATGCGCAAGGGCTCGGCGGCGATGGCCAGGGTGCTGGCCAGGGCCAGCAGGGCGAAACCGGGTGCAATCAGGTGGGGCAGCATGGGCGACTCCGTTGCAGGGTGGCAGGCAATGACCATCCGACCGGCTGGCGCAGGTCATCGTTCAGCGGGGCAAGGCTTGACCCCGCGTTTGCGCGCCGCGCATGCTTCGGCCTCCACGACTTTCAAGGAACGACTGCATCATGAAGCTGGAAACCTTGGCGATCCATGCGGGCTTCAGCCCCGATCCGACCACCAAAGCGGTTGCGGTGCCGATCTACCAGACCACCTCGTTCGCCTTCGATGACACCCAGCATGGTGCCGACCTGTTCGACCTCAAGGTGGCCGGCAACATCTACAGCCGCATCATGAACCCCACCAACGATGTGCTGGAACAGCGCATGGCCGCGCTGGAAGGCGGCGTGGGCGCACTGGCGGTGGCCTCGGGCATGGCGGCGATCACCTACGCCATCCAGACCGTGGCAGAGGCCGGCGACAACATCGTCTCGGTGGCCAAGCTGTATGGCGGCACCTACAACCTGCTGGCCCATACCCTGCCGCGCTTCGGCATCCAGACCCGCTTCGCCGCCCATGACGACATCGCCGCCCTCGAGGCGCTGATCGACGACAAGACCAAGGCGGTGTTCTGCGAGTCGATCGGCAACCCGGCCGGCAACATCGTCGACCTGCGCGCGCTGGCCGATGCCGCGCACCGCCATGGCGTGCCGCTGATCGTCGACAACACCGTGGCCACGCCGATCCTGTGCCGCCCGTTCGAGCACGGCGCCGACGTGGTGGTGCACTCGCTGACCAAGTACATCGGCGGCCACGGCACCAGCATCGGCGGCATCGTGATCGACTCGGGCAACTTCCCGTGGGCTGACCACAAGCAGCGCTTCGCCCTGCTCAACACCCCCGACCCGTCCTACCACGGCGTGACCTACACCGAGGCCTTCGGCCCGGCGGCGTTCATCGGGCGCTGCCGCGTGGTGCCGCTGCGCAACACCGGCGCGGCGCTGTCGCCGTTCAACGCCTTCCTGATCCTGCAGGGGCTGGAGACCCTGGCCCTGCGCATGGAGCGTCACACCGAGAACGCCCTGAAGGTGGCCCACTACCTGCAGGGTCACGAGCAGGTGGCGTGGGTCAAGTACGCCGGCCTGCCGGACCACCCCGAGCACGCGCTGGCGCTGCGCTACACCGAGGGCAAGCCGGCGTCGATCCTGTCGTTCGGGATCAAGGGCGGCCAGGAGGCCGGTGCACGCTTCATCGACGCACTCAAGCTGGTGGTGCGCCTGGTGAACATCGGCGATGCCAAGTCGCTGGCCTGCCACCCGGCCTCCACCACCCATCGCCAGTTGAACGACGAAGAGCTGGAAAAGGCCGGCGTGCCGCGTGACATGGTGCGCCTGTCGATCGGCATCGAACACAGCGACGACATCCTGGCCGACCTGGCCCAGGCACTGGAAGCGTCGCGCGGCTGAGGCATCGGCGGGCAGGCAAGCGCTACACATTCATCTGTATATCCATACAGATAAACCTTGCCTGCATCGCCAATCCTGCGCATTCTAGGGCCCATCACAGCCCGACCAAGAGCTCACCCGGCCATGCGCCTGTACCTCTGCGAAAAACCCTCCCAGGCCAAGGACATCGCCAAGGTCCTTGGCGCCAGCCGCCGCGGCGACGGTTGCTGGGTCGGCACGGGCGTCACGGTGACCTGGTGCATCGGCCACCTGCTCGAAACCGCCCCGCCCGACGCCTACGATGCCCGTTACAAGCGCTGGTCGCTGGCCGACCTGCCGATCATCCCGGCGCAATGGAAAATGCTGGTAAAACCCAGGACGGCCGCCCAGTTCAAGGCGGTCAAGCGCCTGCTCGGCGAGGCGGCCGAACTGGTGATTGCCACCGACGCCGACCGCGAGGGCGAAATGATCGCCCGCGAGCTGGTGGAGCACTGCCGCTATCGCGGGCCGATCCAGCGCCTGTGGCTGTCGGCGCTGGACGACGCCTCGATCCGCAAGGCCCTGGCCGCCCTCAGGCCCGGCGCCGCCACCTTCAACCTGTACCACTCGGCCCTGGGCCGCTCGCGTGCCGACTGGCTGATCGGCATGAACATGAGCCGGCTGTTCACCCTGCTCGGCCGCCAGTCCGGCTATCAGGGCGTGTTGCCGGTGGGCCGGGTGCAAACCCCGACACTGCGCCTGGTGGTGGACCGCGACCGCAGCATCGCCGATTTCGTGCCGGTGCCGTTCTGGGCCATCGATGTGCAGTTGCGCAGCGCCGGCGAGGTGTTCAATGCCCAGTGGCGTGCGCCCGACGAGCTGTGCGACGACCAGGGCCGCTGCCTGAACCGGGCGTTCGCGCAGCAGGCGGCTGCGGCCATCCAGGCGGCGCCCACGGCGCGCCTTTTGACGCTGACCACCGAGCGCGTGCGCGAGGCAGCGCCGCTGCCCTTCGACCTGGGCACCCTGCAGGAGCTGTGCTCGAAGAAATTCGGCCTGGGCGCCCAGGAAACCCTCGACATCGCCCAGGCGCTGTACGAAACCCACAAGGTCATCACCTACCCGCGCAGCGACTGTGGCTACCTGCCCCTGAGCCAGCACGCCGAGGCGCCGGCGATTCTTGCCGCGCTGGGGCGCGCCGACCCGAGCCTGGCGCCCTTGCAGCCGCACCTGCAGGCGCAACGCCGCTCACGCGCGTGGAACGACGCCAAGGTCAGCGCCCACCACGGCATCATCCCCACCGCCGCCGCGCTCGACCCGGCGCGCCTGCCGCCCAAGCACAAGTCGGTGTACGTGCTGATTCGTGCCCGCTACCTGGCGCAGTTTCTGCCCAACCATGAATACGACCGCACCCAGGCCGACTTCGATTGCGCCGGGCAGGCGCTGCGTGCGGTGGGCAAGCAGATCGTCGAGCCGGGCTGGCGGCGCGCGCTGCCCGAAGCCCTGACCCCGCCCAAGGGCCGCGAGGCGCCGGTGGCGCAAGTGCTGCCGGCATTGCACGAGGGTCAGCTGTGCGAGGTGGCCGGGGTCAACCTCAAGGACCTGTGGACCCAACCGCCCAAGCCCTTCACCGAAGGCGACCTGATCAAGGCGATGAAGAACGTCGCCAAGCTGGTGGACGACCCGCGCCTTAAACAGAAGCTCAAGGACACCACCGGCATCGGCACCGAAGCGACCCGCGCCGGGATCATCCAGGGCCTGCTCGACCGGGGCTACCTGGTCAAGCAGGGCAAGGCGCTGTCGGCCACGCCGGCGGCGTTCAGCCTGATCGACGCGGTGCCAAGGGCGATTGCCGACCCTGGCACCACGGCGATCTGGGAGCAGGCGCTGGACATGGTGCAGAGCGGCGAAATGAGCCTGGAAGCGTTCGTGGCCAAGCAGTCGGCGTGGATGAGCAAGCAGGTGGAGCGCTGCTCGGGCATGAGCCTGCGCATTTCAGGGCCGCCGGTGCCGGCCGGGCGCGGCGGCGCGCCGTGGAAGAAGAAGCGCAAGAGCAGCGCCACGGCCGGCAAGCGACCCCGTGCCACCAAAGCGAAAAAAACCGGGGCTTAGGCCCGTGCCGGCTGCTTCGCCGGCAAGGCCGGCCCCTACAGAAACCACCGACAAGGAATGTGTATGAAACTGGGCTACACCATCGTTTATGTACCCGATGTCGAGGCATCGTTGAGCTTCTTCGAGAATGCCTTCGGCCTGAAGCGTCGTTTTCTGCATGAGTCCGGCGATTACGGCGAGCTGGACACCGGGCCAACCACCCTGGCCTTCGCGTCGCTGGAACTGGGCGAGTCGAATTTCCCGGAAGGTTTCGTTGCCGCCAGCAACAGCCACAAGCCCCTGGGCATGGAGATCGCGCTGGTGACCGAGAAGGTCGCGGCGGCCCACGCCAATGCCCTGGTCAACGGCGCCGAGGAAATCAGGGCGCCGCAGAGCAAGCCCTGGGGCCAGACGGTTTCCTACTTGCGCTGCCCGGCCGGGGTGCTGGTGGAGCTGTGCTCGCCGATGGGTTGAAAGCGCTTGGCCAGCAAGGCTGGCGCCTACAGGGGCCGTCCTTGGCAAAGCCTTTGGCTCACGCGCGAATCACTGCCTTGAGCACCGTCTTGAACGTCTCGATCTGCTCGTCGCTGAACGCGGCAAATACCGTGTCCTGCTGCTCGCGCGCAATCGTCCACAGGGCCTCGGTCTGGTCGATGCCGGCCACGCTCAGGCGCACATGCCCGGCCGCCTCGCTGTCGCACACCAGCCCCTTGCGCTTGAGGTTGGCCACCGCCTCGTCGATCTCTCGCGCCGGCATCGCCACCTCGCGCTGCAGGTCGGCCAGGTTCAACCCCGCATCGTTCTCCAGCACCATCAGCATGCGCGCCTCGCTGGTGCGCAAGCCACTGGACAGCTGGCGCGGCTGGTAACTGGCTTGGTAGGCACGCAGCGCCTGGGTCATCAGGTAGTACAGGTTGTGGCTCAGGCGCCCCTGAAAATGGCTGCTGGGGGCCTGCCCCTCTTCGCGTCGGGTCATGCGGGTGTGCGGCAGCACCATCGAGTACGCACCCTGGTGGTAGAGCAACGGCGAACGCCCGCCATCGTCGAACGCTACCACCTTGCCCAGCATGATCCAGTGGTCACCGCCGTCGAGCAGCTGATGGCGTTCGCACTGGAAGCACGCGGCGCAATCGGCCAGCAGCGGTGCGCCCCCCTCGCCCGCCCGGTGCTCGATGCCGGCAAAGCGGTCCTCCCGTGGCTTGGCGAAGTTGTTCGACAGCTCGATCTGGTCGGCGGCCAGGATATTCACCGCAAAGTGGCTGGCGGCCTCGAACACCGCGAGGCTGCTGGACCGCTTGTCCAGGCTCCAGAGGATCAGCGGCGGGTCCAGCGAGACCGAATTGAAGCTGTTGGCCGTGACCCCGACCTTGTTGCCCGCGGCATCGGCGGCGGTGACCACGGTGACGCCGGTGGCGAAGTTGCCCAGGGCGCGGCGGAACGCGCGGCTGTCGAAGGCCACGGCAGGTTCAGTAGACATGCAAGACTCCCCGGCTGCCGCCAGGGCAGCCGTACGTTGTTGTTATGGGCAGGGCGCGGTGTTCACACCATGCTCGGGTCGGGCTCCAGGCCCATCAGCTCGCGACCGAGGATCTGCGCGCAGACGTCGTAGTCGGTGTAGGCATGGGCGCCGGTCATGTGCGAGTCGCGCCACAGGCGCTGCATCTCGTTGGCCTCGAACCAGGCGGTGCCGCCCGCGGCTTCGAACAGGCGATCCACGGCCTGGATGCACATCTTCACCGCATAGCCCTGGTTGGTGCGCCAGAACGCCAGGGTCTCGCGGCTGGGGTACTGGTGGCGGGCGCTGTGGTCGGCGTGCTCCTGCCAGGTTTTTTCGAGAAAAGCCCGCGCGGCGGCCACCTGGTGGGTGGACTCGGCCAGGCGCATCAATGCGGGGGTGGCTGCGCCAACCGCGGCACCGGTGTAGGCGCGCACGCGGTTGGCGGTCTTCTCGCGGAAGGCCTGGAGCATGCGCTCGGCCACCCCCAGGCTGACCGTGGAAAAGCCACTGGCGAAGTACGGCCGGTACGGCGAATAGAACACCTTGCTGTCCGGGTACAGGCCGAAGCCGGCGGACTTGCCTTCCATCATGTCCTTGGCTTTCTGGATGCGGTACTCGGGCACGAAGGCCTTGTCGATGAGCAGGGTCTTGGTGCCGCTGCCCTTCATGCCCGCAGCGTGCCAGTCGTCGCGGATCACGTAGTCGCTGCGCGGCAGCACGGCGAAGCAGTAGTCCTGGGTGCCTTCGGCGTTGGCGCGGCGACAGCCGACGATGGCCCATTCGGCATGGTCGCTGCCGCTGCTCCAGCCCATCTCGCCGCTGAACAGCAGGCCGCCCTCGACCTCCTCGATACGCCCGAACGGCGCGATGCTGCTGCTGGCAGTGGCGTCGCGGTCGGTGCCCCAGATCTCTTCCTGCAACCGGGCCGGGAACATCGCCAGTTGGTGGCTGTGGGTGCACAGCAGGCTCATGGCCCAGGCGGTACTGGCACAGGCACCGGCCAGCGCGGCGATGCAGTCGGCGAATTCGGGCAGGGAAATTTCCAGGCCGCCATACAGCTTGGGCTGGAAGGCGCGGTGCAGGCCGATGCCCTTGAGCAGCGCGATGTTTTCGGCGGGTACCTGGCGATCCTGCTCGGCACGGGCGGCGTTGGCAGCGATGGTCGGCAACAGTGGCTTGAGGTCTTCAAGCAGCGGGTTTGGCTTTTTCATGGAGGGCCCTGCTTATTATTGGATGTCCGGGCCGGGCTGCGAGGTGGGCAGCTGGCGGCGGATGCAGGGCCAGTATGGGATGGGTGTGACGGGGGGAAAATGCACCTTCCAGAGGCAAGGTTGTACTTTTCATGGGCCCCTTCGCCGGCAAGGCCGGCGCCTGCTATCGGTAGGAGCCGGCCTTGCCGGCGAAGGGGCCGCAGGGATCAGCCCTTGACCACCTGCTGCAACCCCTCCCAGAGCCTTGCCACATGCTCGCGCTCGGTGGGCAACGCGCCCACCGACACCCGCACCATCCACTGCCCGTTCAACGTCGCCGGGGTCACATACGCCGCGCCCGACGCATTGAGCCGGTCGGCCCAGGCGCGGGTGTGGCGGTCCAGTGCCTCGCCTTCCAGCCCGCCAAGCTGGTGACGAATGCACAGGGTCTGCAACTGCACCGGCGCCAGCACCTCCCAGCCCGGCGCCGCACCTACCTGCTGTTCAAGCCAGCGAGCATTGCCCAGGTCGCGGCGCAGGCGTTGCTGCAAGCCTTCCACGCCTTCGCTGCGCAACATGAACCACAGCTTCAACGCACGGAACCTGCGCCCCAGCGGGATGCCCCAGTCGCGCAGGTTCTTCACTTCGCCATCGACCGCCGACTGCAGGTAGCTGGGGTTGGTGCTCATCACACGGATCAGGTGCTGCGGGTCACGCACGAAATACAGCGAGCAGTCGAACGCCACCCCCAGCCATTTGTGCGCATTGACCACGATGGAGTCGGCCTGCTCGATGCCGGTCCACATCCAGCGGCATTCGGGCAGGATCATCGCCGAACCGGCCATGGCCGAGTCCACATGCAGCCACAGGCCATGGGCGCGGGCGATGCGGCCGATCGGTTCGAGCGGGTCGAGGGCGGTGGTGGCCGTGGTGCCGGTGGTGGCGACCACCGCGCATGGTTGCAGCCCTGCGGCAAGGTCCTGCTCGATGGCCGCTGCCAGCGCTTCAGGGCGCATGGCGAAGGCTTTGTCGACTTCGATGTAGCGGATGTTGTCCTTGCCGAAGCCGGCCAGCAGCGCGGCCTTGTCTACCGAGCTGTGGGCCTGGGCGCTGGTGTAGATCATCAGCGGCCGGGCCTGCGCTTGCAGGCCACCCTTGACCAGCGCGTAGTCGCTGGCGCGCTCGCGGGCGCAGATCAGCGCCACCAGCGTGCTGCTGGAGGCGGTGTCCTGGATCACCCCACTCCAGGCACCGGACAGGCCGATCATCTGGCGCAGCCAGTCGACCGTGGTTTCCTCCAGCTCGCTCAGCGCCGGGCTCGACTGCCACGACAGGCCGAGCACGCCCAGGCCGGTGCTGAGAAAGTCGCCCAGCACCGAAGACAGTGTGCCGTTGGAGGGGAAGTAGCCGAAGAAGTCCGGGTGCTGCCAGTGCGACAGGCCGGGCATAACCAGCTGGTCCACGTCGGCGAGGATCTGCTCGAAAGGCTCGCCCTGCTGCGGCGCGGCCTGGGGCAAGGCGTGCTTCAGGTAGCCCGGCTCGACCTGGGCCATGACCGGCAGGCTGGCGACATTGGCACGGTAATCGGCGATGCGGTCGATCAGTTGGTGACCTTGCTGGCGAAATTCTTCTGGGCTCACGCGCTGGCTCCTGTGGGGGTGATTGCAGTGCCAGCGAGTCTAGGCGCTGGCTGGCCGCTGAAACACGCCGCGCCGCGCATAGCTGCTATGGCGAATCCACATAGCTGCCGGTGACGCCAAACTGCGACTGCTGCCACAGCTCGAACACCTGCGCACGAAACCAGCGGTGCTCGGCCGAAGCCTGCAGGCGCTGGTGCCACACCACCCAGTAGCGCTGGGTGTGTTCGACGAACGCCAGCGGGCACCACACCACCGGGTGCAGGCGGCTGAGCTGGCGGGCGATGTGTTCGGGCACGGTGACCAGTGTCTGGCTGGCGCACACCACCTGCACCGCCGCCGAGAAGAACGGCACCTGCAGGGTTATGCGCCGGGCAAGGCCCTGGCCGCGCAGGTGGCGGTCGATGAAGCTGTCCTTGTCGCCGCCGCCACAGATGCGCACGTGCCCCCAGGCCAGGTAGTCGTCCTGGCTCAGCTCGGCGTGCCGGGCCAGCGGGTGTTCGCGGTGCATCAGGCACACCGCGCGATCCTCGCCGAGCATGCGCCCGTGCAGGTTGGCCGGGGCGCTGTCGAACAGCGTGGTGGCCAGGTCGATTTCACCGCTGGCCAGGCGTTCGAACTGGTCCGGCGACCAGCTGCGGTAGTCGATCGACACCCCCGGCGCCTGCTCGGCCAGGCGGCTGACCAGCAATGGCAGCATGTGTTCGGCGATGTAGTCGGAGGCGGCCAGACAGAAGCGCCGCTCGCAGCGCTGCGGGCTGAAGGCCTCGGGTTGGCGCAGGGCGTCGAGCTCGCCCAGTACCTGGCGCAGGGGCAGCACCAGCGCCTGGGCCCGTTCGCTGAGTACATAGCCGCGGCCCTGGCGAACCAGCAGCGGGTCGTCGAAGGCTTCGCGCATGTGCGCCAGCTGGCGGCTGAGCACCGACTGGCTGCTGCCCAGGCGCTCGGCGGCATGGCTGAGGTTCTTGAGCTGCAACAGCGTGTCGAGGGTACGCAGGTGCGCAAGGCTCAACGAGGCGAAGGTGGGGTTCAAGGCGCGCTCCGGCGGTGTGGTCGCCCTAGGCTAAGGGGTTTTGTGCCTGACGCAAAATCCGTTGCGTGGCCTTCGCCGGCAACGCCGGCTCCTACAAGGGCACTGAAAGCTCTAGACTGTGCACTGGTAGAACACGAGGCCCCCATGGATATCGACCTGGCGCGTACCTTCATCGAAATCGTGCGCAGCGGCAGCCTGGTGGCCGCCGCAGAGCACCTGCACGTGACCCAGACCGCGATCAGCGCACGGGTGCAGAAGCTCGAGCAGTTGCTCGGCTGCCAATTGTTCGTGCGCAGCCGCAACGGCGCCAGCCTGACCGCCGACGGCAAGGGCTTCGTGGCCTACGCCAACCAGCTGGTGCACACCTGGGAGGCGGCGCGGCGCGACCTGCCGTTGCCCGCCGGCGGCTACCAGGTGCTGCACATCGGCGGCGAGGTCAGCCTGTGCAACCCGCTGCTGCTGGACTGGGTTCGCGTACTGCATCAGGAGGTGCCCAGCCATGCCATCCGCAGCGAGGTGGGCGACAGCGACACGCTGCTGCGCAAACTGGACATGGGCCTGCTGGATGCCGCGCTGGTGTACCAGCCAGGGTACGGCCCGGGGGTGCAGGTGGAGCAACTGCTGGAAGAGAAGCTGGTGTGCGTGCGCCGTGCCGGCCAGCCCGAGCCGTATATCTACATCGACTGGGGCGAGGCGTTCCGCCGCCAGCATGACGCAGCGCTGCCCGAGCACGCGCGCCCTGCCTTGAGCTTCAACCTCGGCCCGATGGCCTTGCAGTACATCCTCGAACACGGCGGCAGCGGCTACTTTCGCGCCCGCGTTGTGCAGAGCTACCTGGACTGCGGCGTGCTCGAACGGGTGCCGCAGGCGCCGGAGTTCACCTACCCGACCTACCTGGTGTACGCCCGCGAGCGCGACTCGGCAGCGCTGCAACAGGCGTTTGGCCTGTTACGCGGCGTGGTCGCGGGGGACAGTGACTGGTCCCAGCGCTGGGACCCGCTGATCTAGACCGGCCTGCTCGCGCTGCAGCAGTTGCTGGTGCAGCGCGCCGATCAGGTCGGTCTGGGTGACCACCCCCACCAGTTGCCCGGCTTCGAGCACCGGCAGGCAATGCAGGCCCTGGTCGCACAGCAGCGGGATCAGGGCCACCGCCGGTTCGTCGCTGTTCACGCTGCGTACCGGTTTGGTCATGACCTGTTCCAGGCGCACCGGGCGACGCCGGCCGAACAGCGCGCGCCAGCTGAAACGGCGTGCGGCCATTGCCGAATCGAGCAGGTCGCCGACGCTGACGATACCCACCAGCTGGCGCGCCTCGTCGAGCACGGGGAGGATCTTCAGGCGATGCTCGCCCAGCATCTTGAAGGCTTGCTCAAGCGTGGTGTCCGGGCTGGCGGACTGCACGTCGCGCGACATCACCCGGGCAGCCGTCATGCCGCCCAGGCTGCGCTGCAAGGCATGGCGCTCGGTGGCCAGGATGATGCGCTCCAGATCATCACGGGTCACGTCGACGAACTCGCCCAGTTCATTCAATGCGCGGTCCAGGTCGCCGGCACTCACCCCTACCCGCTCGCTCACGGGCGCATCCTGGGTACGGTGCAGGTCGGGCCGCGGGGCGACGATCTTGGGGTAGCGCACCCCGGTCAGGCGGTTGTACACCACTGCCACCAGCAGCAGGCACAGGGCATTGAGCAGCACCGGCTCGACCACCTGGGCGCCCAGGCTCGCCAGCGACGGGTCGGCCATCGCCAGGCTGACCGCCAGTGCCGCGCCCGGCGGGTGCAGGCAGCGCAGCAGGCACATCAGCAGCACCACCAGCACCAGCGCCATGCACACCACCACCAGGCTCGCGCCCAGCCAGTGGTGCAGCACCAGGCCTACCAGCATCGCGCAGCTGTAGCTGCCCAGCAGCGGCCAGGGCTGCGACAGTGCGCCCGAAGACACCCCGAACAGCAGCACCGCCGACGCAGCCAGCGGGGCCATCAGGTGCAGGGTGACGGCGTTGCCGAACAGCACGCTGCACAGCCCGCCGGCCACCAGCAGGCCGAGCACGGCGCCAAGGCCGGCCCGCAGCCACTCTTTGGGCGGGATATGCAACGCGGCGGGGATGAAGCGATCGAGCCAGTTGTTCAGACGGCGGGTGGGCATGCGACGACCTGGTACCTGTTGAAATAAAAGAAGCCCGCCCAAGACGAGGGGGCTTTGTATCGCGAGGGGGCAATACGCAAAGGGCTCCGTCCCTGGAGATGGAAATCCGGGGGTTCGGATGCGCGCAGTCTGAACAAAAGCGGGGATGGGCTCCAACGCAAAAAAATGCAGCTTGAGTGCAATTATTTTGCTGGATGAGCCGGCGGGAGGGTTATGGCAGGAACGCAAGGCTGCGCTCCTGCCGCTGACCGGGCCTGAACGGCCGAATCAGCCAAGCAGTGCCGGGTCGATGCCATCGCAGTCGAAGGCGATGTAGCCACCCACTTCATCGGCCCTGCCATCGGTGATCTCGCCATGATAGGACAGGCCGTTGCTCAGGGTGACGCAGATGTGGGTGGGGTCCTGCGGGGCGTCCAGCTTGCCGTTGAACTCGACCGTGAAGCGGGTTTCGCCATCGACCTTCAACCCGATCAACACATTGGCATTGTCCACGGCCTCGGTCTCCTTGCCTGCGTATTCGGCGCTGACGGTCACGGTGGCGGTGTCTTGATACATGCTAGAGCTCCAACGGCAGGAATGCGTGACGCCCACTGGCGCCAACCGGCGGCTAGGGTAAGCCACCAGGCGGGGTGTGGGGAATCCCCGTCGGGCGCAAGGTTGCAATTTGCATGAGGCAAAACGGGCACTCATGCAGGCTGCATGGCCTTAGGACGGTTCTGTTTTACAACTGATTGATTTTGAAAGGATAAATATTTCGTAGCATTTGGCACAGCAACTGCTCTACAGGAGGGGGAAGACCCATTTCATGACTGGAGCACCAACAATGATTACAAGTGCCGATACCTACGCCGTCCCCGCGGGGGACACCTCCAGCCACTCAGGGGTGTCCTGGGCGGCCATCTTCGCCGGTGCCACCGGTGCCGCCGCACTGTCGCTGATCCTTATCGTGCTGGGCTTCGGCCTGGGGTTCTCGGCTGTCTCGCCGTGGCCGGGTGATGGCGCCACGGCCAAGCAACTGGGTATTTCGAGCATCGTGTGGCTGGCGCTGACGCAGATCATTGCCTCGGGCCTGGGCGGCTACATCGCCGGGCGGCTGCGGGTCAAATGGGCCAACCTGCATGGCGATGAAGTGTATTTCCGCGATACCGCCCACGGTTTCCTGGCCTGGGCCTTTGCCACGCTGGTAACTGCGGTGCTGGTGGTGGGTTCGGTGAGCTCGGTGGTGAGCGGCGGCGTCCAGGCCGGCGCGATGGCGGCCTCTGGCGTGGCTGCGGCTGGGGCCGGCGCGGCTGCCAACAGCAGCAAGGCGAGCAATGACGATTCGGCCTACTTCATCGACATGCTGTTCCGTGACGAACGCCCGGTGGCGGTCACCGATGACGCGGCCCACGGCATTGCCGCGCGCATCTTCGTGCGTGGCCTGGCCGACGGCCAGCTGAACGCCGAAGACCGTGCCTACCTGGCCAACGTGATTGCCCAGCGCACCCAGATCAGCCAGGCAGAAGCCGAACAGCGCATCGACACTGTGTTCGCCGAAGCCCGCCAGGCCATCGAAGAGGCCAAGCAACTGGCCGACGCCGCACGCAAGGCCGCTGCCGCCTCTGCGCTGTGGATGTTCGTGGCGCTGCTGTGCGGCGCGTTCTTCGCCAGCCTGTTCGCCATCTGGGGTGGCCGTCGCCGTGATGCCGCCGTGTTCCTGACGGCCGACCCGGTGCGCGTCGACCCCACCACTGCCCGTACCCTCTGACAGGAGATTCACCATGCGCTCGATACTGCTGTTCTTCCTCGGTGTGCCTATCCCGATCATCATTCTGATCGCCTTGTTCATGCATTGATGCACACACAAAGCCCCCGACCCGTCGGGGGCTTTTTTGTGGGCGACTGGCACGGCCGATAAATTCAAAAAGGATATAAAAATAACTATTTGTTCTAACTAAAAGTAATAAAAAAATTGCACTCCGCGGGCATCAGCCTTTACTTTCAGGCCCTACCAGAAAACACCTGACGAACCCGCCTGCGGAGCCCTCACCATGTCCAGCAAACCTCCTTCGACCCTGCGCCGCCTGCTGCTTGGCGGTGCCTTTGCCGCGCTCGCCAGCCTGGTACTGCCTGGCCCGGCCGCCTACGCCGAGCCAACCAAGAACCTGCGTATCGGCTACCAGAAGTTCAACAGCGTCAACATTCTCAAGGGCTCCGGCGCCCTGGAAAAAGCCCTGGCGCCGCAAGGCATCAAGGTCAGCTGGTACGAGTTCGCCGCCGGCCCGCAGTTGCTCGAGGCCCTGAGCACCGGCGCCATCGACCTGGGGCACGCCGCCGATGCGCCCTCGGTGTTCGCCCAGGCATCGGGCAAGTCGGTGGTGTACCTGGCCGCCGAACAGCCCTACCCGCGCGGCATCGGCATTGTGGTGCGCGAGCAGGACAAGGTCGCCGATATCGCCGCCCTCAAGGGCCAGCGCGTGGCCACCGGTCGCGGCTGGAATGCCCAGTATCTGCTGGCCGTGGCCCTGCAGGACACCGGCCTGAGCTACAAGGACATCGACCCGGCCTACGTCAACAACGCCGCCGATGCCGTGGCCGCCCTGCAATCGGGCAGCGTCAAGGCCGTGACCCTGTGGGACCCCTTCCTCGCCGCAGCGGAAAAACAACCCGGCCTCAAGACCCTGCGCGACGGCACCGGGCTGACCAACAACCGCACCTTCTACCTGTCTTCACCGGCCTTTGCCGACGAGAACCGTGGTGTGCTCAAGACCTTCTTCACCGAGCTGGGCAAGGTCAGCAACTGGGCCAACGCAAAACCCAAGGAAGTGGCGGCCCTGCTGGCTCCGCAACTGGGTATCGGCGCCGACGTGCTGGAAGTGGCCAGCGAGCGTCGCAACTACAACGCGGTGGCCATCACCCCCGAGATCACGGCCGAACAGCAGAAGCTGGCGGACACCTTCCAGGGCCTGGGCCTGATTCCCAAGCCGCTCAAGGTCGCCGACGCCGTGTACCCCGTCTCCGTACTGCCTTGACCGCGAGCGATTCGAGCATGTCCAAGCCCATCCGTTTCAACGCCTTCAGCATGAACGCCGCCACGCACCAGTCGCCGGGGCTGTGGCGCCACCCACGCAACACCAGCAGCGATTTCAATCGCCTGAGCTACTGGACCGGGCTGGCCAGGCTGCTGGAGCGCGGACGTTTCGACGCGCTGTTCATCGCGGATGTGCTGGGCGTGTACGACGTGTACCAGGGCAGCCACGACGCAGCCCTGCGCGGCGGCGTGCAGGTACCGGTGAACGATCCGTTGCTGATCGTGCCGGCCATGGCCGGGGTCACCGAGCACCTGGGCTTCGGCATCACCTTCAGCCTCACCTATGAGCACCCGTACCCGTTCGCCCGGCGCATGTCGACCCTCGATCACCTGAGCGACGGGCGGGTGGGCTGGAACATCGTCACCGGCTACCTGGACAGCGCCGCGCGCAACCTGGGGCTGGCCCGGCAGCTGGCCCACGACGAGCGTTACGAGCTGGCCGAGGAGTACCTGCAGGTGCTCTACAAGCTGTGGGAGAAGAGCTGGGACGACGATGCGGTGGTCCGCGACCGGGCCCGCGGGGTGTTCGTGGAGCCTGCGCGGGTGCACCCGATCGGGCATGCCGGTGCGCACTTCCAGGTGCCTGGCGTGCACCTGAGCGAACCATCGCCCCAGCGCACCCCGGTGCTGTTCCAGGCCGGCGCCTCGGCACGCGGGCAGCGCTTTGCCGCTACCCATGCCGAATGCGTGTTCATCAGCGGCCCGACCCAGACGGTACTGCGCAGCTATGTGGACGGCATTCGCCAGGCCACGCGCGAGGCCGGGCGCCAGGAGAACGAGGTGCTGATATACGCGCAGGCGCTGCTGATCGTGGGTGACACGCGCGAAGCGGCCCAGGCCAGGCTGGACGAGTACCGCCAGTACGTGGATATCGAGGCGGCGCTGGCCTTGCTGTCGGGCTGGACCGGGATCGATTTTTCCAACCTGGAGCCGGATGCGCTGATCGAGTACATCGAGAACGATGCCGGGCGCACGGCGCTGGCCGCCTTTACCAGGTCGGACCCGAACCGGCGCTGGACCGTGCGCGAGGCGGCGGAGTTCGTCAGCCTGGGCGGGCGTGGCCCGGTGCTGCTGGGGTCGCCGGTGGAGATTGCCGACCAGCTGGAGCAATGGCTGGATGCCACCGGCATCGACGGCTTCAACCTCACCTACGCGGTGGTGCCGGATGACCTGCAGGCGGTGGTCGACACGGTGGTGCCGGAACTGCAGCGGCGCGGGCGCTATCGCACCGAGTATGAGGCGGGCACCTTGCGCCACAAGCTGTTCGGGCGTGGGGATCGGTTGCCGGCCGAGCATGCGGGGCGGTTGGTGCAGATCTGAGACCGTGCCGTCTGCAATCGCGGGTCAAGCCCGCTCCCACAGGTTCGACGGTTTCTGTGGGAGCGGGCTTGACCCGCGATTGCAGCACCACCGTTACCGCGTGATATATGGCCACTTGCCTCCACGCTATTGACCAGGATCAACAGATCGCAAAATCACACTCCTACACTAGATAGAGGAAATCAGAACGCAAAACAGGCCCACCATGAGCGAAGAATCCACCGTACACCCCCTGCCCCTGCCATCCGCCTCGTCCAACGACAGCAGTTCGCCGGCCACGCCCAAAGCGGCCGTCACTCGTTCGCGCCGCCCACGCGCCCCGCGCAAGCCTGCTCAGGTGATCCCTGCCGAAATCGAAATCAGTGCCATCAGCCACGAGCCTGCCGCGCTGCAGGTGGCCAGTGCGCCGCGTCGCGGCTCCAACGAAGACAGCGTGTCTGCCGCCCTGCCCGCCAATTACCCCTACCGCAACCGCATGCGCCGCGCCGAGTACGAAAAGGCCAAGCATGAGTTGCAGATAGAGCTGCTGAAGGTACAGAACTGGGTAAAAGCCACCGGCCAGCGCATCGTGGTGCTGTTCGAAGGCCGCGATGCCGCCGGCAAGGGCGGCACCATCAAGCGCTTCATGGAGCACCTGAACCCGCGTGGCGCACGTATCGTGGCCCTGGAAAAACCTTCCGACCAGGAGAAGGGCCAGTGGTACTTCCAGCGCTATATCCAGCACCTGCCCACCGCCGGTGAAATGGTCTTCTTCGACCGCTCCTGGTACAACCGCGCCGGCGTCGAGCGGGTGATGGACTTCTGCACGCCGATGCAGTACCTGGAGTTCATGCGTCAGACCCCGGAGCTTGAACGCATGCTGTGCAACAGCGGCATCCTGCTGTTCAAGTTCTGGTTCTCGGTGAACCGCGAAGAGCAACTGCGCCGGTTCATCTCGCGCCGTGACGACCCGCTCAAGCACTGGAAGCTCTCGCCCATCGACATCAAGTCGCTGGACAAGTGGGACGAGTACACCGCCGCCAAGGAGGCGATGTACTTCCACACCGATACTGCCGATGCACCGTGGACCGTGATCAAGTCGGACGACAAGAAGCGGGCGCGCCTGAACTGCATCCGCCACTTCCTGCACACGCTGGACTACCCCGACAAGGACCCGAAAGTCGCCCACCAGCCCGACCCGTTGCTGGTCGGCCGCGCCTCGCGCGGGCTGGAGGAAGAGGACCTGGTCAACACCCACTGACCACCGCTGGGGGCGCGTCAGGATGGCGCGCTACCTGCGGCCTAGCGCTTGTTTTTCTTCTTCAGGGCCTTCAGGCGCTTGGCCGCCCGCTCCACCGTGGCCATCTTCTCGGGCCGCTTCATGCGCTTCCACTGCTTGATCTCGTCCTTGCTGCGCCCGCAGCTCACGCACAGCTCGCCGCTGAGCTTGCACGCCGAAATGCACGGGTTGTCGATATCCTTGGCCATGCTGCGCGCTCAGCGCCCACCGCCCAGGTCGATGAAGCTGCCGGTGGTGTAGGAGGCCTTGTCCGACAGTAGCCACAGGATCGCTTCGGCCACTTCGGCCGCCTGCCCGCCACGGCCCATGGGGATGCCCGGTTCCAGCTTGCGGACCCGCTCGGCATCGCCGCTGAGGGCATGGAAGTCGGTGAAGATGTAGCCCGGCCGTACGCCATTGACACGCACGCCCTCGCCCGCCACTTCCTTGGCCAGGCCCAGGGTGAAGGTGTCCAGCGCGCCCTTGGAGGCGGCGTAGTCGACATACTCGTTGGGCGAACCCAACCGCGCGGCCACCGATGACACGTTGACGATGGCACCGCCCGGCCCGCCATGGCGGGTCGACATGCGTTGCAGCGCATGCCTGGCGCACAGCATCGGCCCCACCACGTTGGTTTTCATCAGCTTGAGCAGGCGAAACTCGGACATCTCTTCCACCCGGCTCTGGTGGCCGATGGTGCCGGCGTTGTTGACCAGCGCCGTGACCCGGCCCAGTTCCTTGTCGACACGCTGGAACAGCTGGATGATTTCATCCTCGACGCTGACATCGGCGCGCACCGTGATCGCCTCGGCACCCAGCGCGCGCACCTGCTCCAGCACGCGATGGGCCGAGGCGTCATCGGCAAGGTAGTTGATGCAGATGCGGTAGCCGGCCCGCGCAGCGGCCAGCGCAGTGGCCGCGCCAATGCCGCGACCGGCGCCGGTAATGATGATCACGTTGTCCATGGATACTCCTGGCCCCAATGCCGTTCACCCGGCAAGGCTAACGCAGCATGGGGCAGCGGGCAAAGGGCTATCAGGCCTTGGGCTCGGGCTTTTGCAGCGGGTACAGGTGCTGGCGCACGATGCCTTCGGGCAGGTCCTTGCCGAATACGCCGTAGCGGGTCGGCCATTCCTTGCGCGGCAGCTTGAAGGTGCCGAACAGCATGTCGACCAGGGGCAGGTGGATCGCGTAGTTCTTGTAGATGTAGTCCTTGTGCCGGGCATGGTGCCAGTGGTGGTAGCGCGGCATCACCAGCACGTAGTTCAGCCAGCCGCCGTCGATTCGCACGTTGGCATGCGCCAGCACCGCCTGCACGCCCACCAGGATCACGTAGGCATTCATCGCCTGCGGCGAGAAGCCCAGCAGGATCAGCGGTACCAGCACGCCGGTGCGGGTCAGCAGGATTTCGGCGAAATGGATGCGCGAGCCGGCCAGCCAGTCCATCGCGGTGCTGGAATGGTGCACCGCATGGAAGCGCCACATCCACGGCACCACGTGGTACAGGCGGTGCAGCCAGTACTGCCCCAGGTCGGCGACGAACACCGCCAGCACGAACTGCACCACGATCGGCAGGCTCTGCACCTTGGCCTGCAGCGTTTCGGACACCACCCAGCCGGCCAGCCAGGTGGACGAGGCGGTGACGAAGATCAGGATGAACTGCACCAGCATGTGGCTGACGAAGAAGTAGCTCAGGTCGGTACGCCACTGCGGGCGCAGGATGTTCTGCTGCGGGTCCTTGGCGTAGAGCTTTTCCAGCGGGATGAAGATGATCGCCGAAACCAGCAGCGCCAGCACGAACCAGTCAAGGCCAAGGGAATACGGGGTTTGACCGATGGTTTCGGTCTGAATGTTGGTGCCGCCCAGAAACACGGCCAGGCCCGCCGCGCTGATGCCGGTGAAGCCCAGGCGCTTGCGCCGGTTGAGCAGGATGTTGAGGGTGCCCAGGCTGAAAGCCAGCACCAGCCCGGCCAGCAGCAGGGTGCGGGCGAACTGCTCGCTGTAGACTTTGCGGAACTCGCCGAAGGTCAGCCACTGCGGGAACAGAAAGCACAGCACCGCCAGCAGGCTGAGCAAGCCGAGCATGGCCGACAGGTAGCCGCTGATACGCCCTTCACCGAACCGGAACGGCTCGTGCCCGTGACGCTTGAAGTAGGCCTTGAGTGCCTGCATGGGTCATGTTTCCTTGATTGACTGTGGTACTCCATCACCGATGGTCGCCCTGACCAGGCACGACGCCATCGTTTGGGGTTAGAGGAGCGAGTGCTCCCACAGGTCACGCAGGCAGTGTCCTACCTTACAAATCTGTAATGCAGCGCTCAGTCTGGCGACAGCTTCACCCGGCTATGCTCCAGCCATGAGCCCGGTTACCCTGTTGCACTGACCGACCACCGATCATTCGAGACGCGGGTTGCCCTGACGGCGGCCCCGGAGATCCACGATGCTGAAAAAGAATTTCGTTGCCTTCGGCCTGCTGGCCATGAGTGCGCTGGCCCAGGCCGGCCAGACCATCGATGTGTACCGCGACCCCAACTGCGGTTGCTGCAAGGAATGGATCAGCCACCTGCGCGACAACGGCTTTAGCGTGAATGACCATGTGGAGCCGAACATGAGTGCAGTCAAGCAGCGCCTGGGCGTGGCGCCGCGCCTGGCGTCGTGCCACACCGGGGTGATCGACGGCAAGTTCGTCGAGGGCCATGTGCCGGCCGAGCAGATCCAGCTGCTGGCCAAGCGTCCCGACCTGCGCGGCCTGGCCGTGCCGGGCATGCCGATGGGCTCGCCAGGCATGGAGATGGGCGATCACAAGGATGCCTATCAGGTCATCGGCCTGACCCGCGACGGCACCGACGAAGTGGTCGCCAACTACCCGTGAGCACGGCGCCATGCTGAGCGGCTGGGGGCTGTTCCTCAGCGCCTTTGGCGCCGCCACCCTGCTGCCGTTGCAGTCCGAGGCGGTATTGGTCGGGCTGCTGCTGCACGAACCTGATGCCTGGTTGCTGCTGCTGGCGATTGCCACCGCCGGCAATGTACTGGGCTCGGTGGTCAACTGGCTGCTGGGCCGGGGTATCGAGCACTTGCGCGACAAGCGCTGGTTTCCGTTCAGCCAGGCCCAGCTGGACAAGGCCCAGCAGCGCTACCAGCGCTATGGCCAGTGGTCGCTGCTGTTGAGCTGGATGCCGGTGATCGGCGACCCGCTGACGCTGATCGCCGGGATCATGCGCGAGCCATTCTGGCGTTTCATGCTGCTGGTGACCGTGGCCAAGGCCGGGCGTTACCTGGTGCTGGTGCTGCTGACCCTGGGCTGGGTGCACAGCTGAGCGGCTTCAGCAGAATCGTTGCAGTTGCATCTCGCGCAGCCGGCTGAGGGTGCGGCGGAACGGGAACTCCAGGTAGCCTTCGGTATACAGCGCCTCGAGTGCCACCTCGGCCTCCACGTAAAGCGCCACGCGGCGGTCATAGCATTCATCGACCAGCGCGATGAAGCGCCGCACGCTGTCGTCGTGAATCGACAGCTGCGGCAGTTCGCGATCCCCCGCCACTACCCGCTCGGCGCCGTCCTCGGTGCCGCGGGCGATTCTGCCCGGTCGTTGCCGGGCCCCGAGTGCAGGCACCTCGCCCAGCAGAATGACCTTGAAGCGATCACACAGGGCCATGAAGTCCATGGCGGCCAGGGGCTGCTCGCACAGTTCGTTGTAAGTGCACCACACCGCCGAGGTGCTGCGTCGCACCACCTTGACCGTGCGGTAGCCCAGGCTCAGGTCCTCGCGGCTGACCGGTTCACCCGCGCTCGACTGCTCGAACACCCGGGCCAGCGCGCTGGGCTGGCCCGGCTGGCGCACCCAGTAGCGTTGCAGTTCGGCACCGGGATGCAGGCGATGGTCCTGGCCGCCGTCCACCGCCACCACGTGCATGTGCCGCTCGATGGCGGCAATCGCCGGCACGAAGCGTTCGCGATTGAAACCGTCGGCGTAGAGCTGCGCCGGCGGCTGGTTGGAGGTGGCGACGATGACCACGCCGCTGTCGAACAGCACCTGGAACAGGCGACCGAGAATGATGGCGTCACCGATGTCGTTGACGAACAGTTCGTCGAAGCACAGCACGCGGATCTCTTCGGCCAGGCCGTGGGCAAGGGCCTGCAAGGGGTCGGCGGTGCCGTTGAGCTGGAACAGGCGCTGATGCACCCAGCGCATGAAGTGGTGAAAGTGCTGGCGGCGGGCGGGCACCTGCAGGCAGCGGTGGAACTGGTCCATGAGCCAGGTCTTGCCGCGCCCGACCGGGCCCCACAGGTATACCCCACGCGCCACCTCGCCGCGCTCAAGAGCCTCGAAGCAGGCTTGAAGGCAGTCGACGGCATGCTGCTGCGCAGCGTCGGGGACAAAGCCATTGAGCTCGATGGATTGCTGGTACAACGACAGCGGGGTGAGGCTGGACATGCCGGGGGCCTGTGCGGAAAAAGGCCAAGGGTAGCATCAGTGAGGTTTGCGGGGCGTCCTTCGCCTGCAGCAGCCGGCCTTGCCGGCAAAGGCCGCGCCGCCGCTTACTGCGTCAGGCCCACCTTCAGCAGCGCACCGTCACTCTCGTCGGTCAGCACATAGAGAAAGCCGTCCGGCCCCACCCGCACATCGCGAATACGCGCATTCAACTGCCCCAGCAGGCGCTCTTCATGCACCACCTTGTCGCCATCCAGTTGCAGGCGGATCAGCTCCTGGGCGGCCAGCGCGCCGATGAACAGGTTGTGGTCCCAGGCCTTGAAACGCGGGTTGTCGTAGAACGCCATGCCGCTGATGGCCGGGGACTTCTCCCACACGTGCAGCGGGTCCACCGCGCCCTCGACGCGCTTGCCCTTGGCATCGGGTATCGGCAGCAGCGAGTAGTTGATGCCGTGCGTCGCCAGGGGCCAGCCGTAGTTCTTGCCCGGCTTGGGAATGTTGATCTCGTCGCCGCCGCGAGGCCCGTGCTCGTTGGTCCACAGTTCGCCTGTCCACGGGTTCAATGCCGCGCCCTGCTGGTTGCGATGGCCATACGACCAGATCTCGGGGCGCACGTTGCTCTGGCCGACAAAGGGGTTGTCCTTGGGCACCTGGCCGTCGGGCAGGATGCGCACCACCTTGCCCTGCAGCTTGTCCAGGTCCTGGGCGGTGGGCCGCTGGTTGTTCTCGCCCAGGGCGATGAACAGGTAGCCGTCGCGGTCGAACACCAGCCGCGAACCGAAGTGGTTGCCGCTGGACAGCTTGGGCTGCTGGCGGAAGATCACGTTGAAGTCGTCCAGGCGCAGGTTGTCGCTCGACAGGCGGCCGCGCCCCACGGTAGTACCGGCCGTGTCGCCATCACCCCCGCCTTCGGCATACGAGAGGTAGACCATGCGGTCCTGCTCGAACTGCGGCGACAGCGCCACGTCGAGCAACCCGCCCTGCCCCTTGGCCCACACCTGCGGCACGCCGCTCAACGGCGAACCGACCTTGCCGTCGGCACTGATGATGCGCAGGTTGCCCTGGCGCTCGGTCACCAGCATGCCCTGCCCGTCGGGCAGGAACGCCAGCGCCCAGGGGTTCTTCAGCCCCTCGGCCAGGGTACTGACGGTGAGCTGGCCTTCTTCGCTGGGGAAGGTGCGCTCGGGGGCGGCGGTGGCGGTCAGCGGCAACAGCGCCGCAGCGCAGAGGGAGAGTAGCCAGGTACGTGAAGACATGCAGGGTTCCTTGCAGTGGGCCAAGCGATCAGGGCGTACGCGTCGATTCGCGCGGCGGGCGGGAGGGGTCCAGGCGCGGCGGCACCTGTTCACGGCGCAGGTTCTGGCCGTTGCCGATGCCGCCATTGTCGAGGGTGGGTGGGCGCGGCAGCGGCTGGGTGGAAGGCCCGCGCGGCGGTGGCGTGGAACGCACGGTGCCCTGCTGGGAATTGGGGTTGGCGCGGCGCACCGGGTCGTTGTAGGGATTGCCCGCGTCGGCGGCCTGAACAGGCATGCCCAGTATCAGGCTCAGTGCTGCGCCGGTCAGTGCCGGCAACCATCGGTTCATCGCGTTCATCTCCTGCACAACGTCAGTGGCCCCAGGCGTTGGATAGCCTACGGCGCGAGAGGTTCGCGATGAAACCCGTTGCCGGGCCAGAGATGATTCAGATTGTTACGCTGCTTGCGCCACTTTCAACCGCGCCGGGCATTTGCCACACTGCAGAGACATTTGTCCGGAGCCAAGCCCCATGCCCTGTTTCCTGCGTCATACCCTGCGTGTCGGCCTGGGCCTGCTGCTGGCCCTGAGCCTGAGCGCCTGCGCGTTGCTGCAGGGGCGCGACCCGTTGACCATCAGCGTGATCGGCATCGAGCCGCTGCCCGGCCAGGACCTGGAAATGCGCATGGCGGTGAAACTGCGGGTGCAGAACCCCAATGAAACGCCCATCGACTACAACGGCGTGGCGCTCAACCTGGAGGTCAATGGCCAGCCGCTGGCAACCGGGGTCAGCGATCAGCACGGCAGCATCGGGCGCTATGACGAAGCGGTACTGAGCATTCCGGTGAGCATCACCGCGTTCTCGATGCTGCGCCAGGCCGTGGGCCTGAGCCGGGTGAGCAACCTGGATGGCATGCCCTATGTGCTGCGCGGCAAGCTGGCCGGGGGCGCCTTCGGCACGATGCGCTTCACCGACAGCGGGCGGCTGGCGCTGCCCAAGCCCACCGATACGGCGTGGTAGCGCTGGGGGGGCGGCTACTTGGCAGCCGCCATCAGCTTGTTGACTTCGCTGCGCACCATGTTGGCGAACTCCGGCGGCGACATGCCGTCGAGCTCGGCCCGCACCCACTCGGCCCATTTGCCCTTGCGCCGCGGCTTCTCGCTGATCAGCCGCGCGGCTTCGGCCTTGGCCTTGCCCAGGTTCGATTGCCAGAGCTCGAACAGTCGCGACTTCTCGTCCTCGATCTGTGCCCGCTCGGCGAAGCTCATGTTGGCCAGATTGAAACTCATGGTGATTCCTGCCACTTGAAAATGGGGGCTATCTTACACTGTAGCCACCGAGCGCCGCCAAGGCGCTGCAACTTTCGGCGCGCTCAGGCATCCATTGATACAGTGACCATCATTCAACGAGGAAGCGTACATGGCCAGGAAAAGCACCCTTAAAGCCGATGCCGAACAAATCAAGGATCAGGCCTTCAGCGAACTGCAGGCGCTGATCGAAGAGTCTGACAAGCTGCTAAAGGACAGCTCCACCCTGGTGGGCGAAGAAGCCGAGACCCTGCGCGCACAGGTGGGCCTCAAGCTCAAGCAGGCCCTGGATGCGGTGGGCGGCGTGCGTGAAAAGGCCAAGCCGGCGGTGGATGCCACCGAGGATTACATTGGCGGCCACCCGTGGCAGACCGTGGCGATTTCGGCCGGCTTCGGGCTGGTGGTCGGGCTGTTGCTGGGACGTCGCTCCTGACACCCAATCGCGGGTCAAGCCCGCTCCCACAGGCTTGCACTGTATCTGTGGGAGCGGGCTTGCCCCGCGATGCATTCAACGCAGTTTCAAGGGGTCCACCACCCCACACGCAATCGCCATCCCCACCAGATCAGGCAGGTGTTCGGCCTGCATGCGCTTCATCACCCGCGAACGGTACAGGTCCACGGTCTTCACGCTGACCTGCAACTGCTCGGCAATCTCCCGATTGGTATAGCCCTGCACCAGGGGCACGAACACGTCGCGCTCACGCGGGGTGAGGCTGTCGATGCGCCCCTGCACTTCATCGCGCTGGCGACTGCTGACCTGAACCCGTGACGAGCGCCCCAGGGCATCCTGCACGCTGTCGAGCAGCAACTGGTCGTTGTAGGGCTTCTCGATGAAATCGATGGCCCCGGCCTTGAAGGCGCGTACCACGATCGGCACATCGGCATGCCCGCTGACAAAGATCACCGGCACCTGCACGCCCCGGGCGCGCAAGGCTTCCTGCACGCTCAGCCCACCCATGCCGGGCATGCGCACATCCAGCAGCACGCACGCCGGCAACGCCGCATCGCAGGCCTCCAGAAAAGCCTGGCCACTGGTGAACGGCAGCGCCTGCAGGCCCACCGACTCCAGCAGCCAGACGGTGGAGTCGAGCATGCCCTGATCGTCGTCGACCACGTACACCTTCGGTTCCTGCATGGAAATCCCCTTGTTCATGCACTGGCCACCGGCGCCAGCCGACAGCACAAAATCAATCCGCCGGTATCACCCGGGTGCGCCTGCAAGGTACCGCCGAACCCTTCGACGATACTGCGGCTCATGCTCAAGCCCAGCCCCAGCCCTTCGGGCTTGCTGGTGGTAAACGGGGTGAAGATGCCGTCCAGCTGCTCGGCGGCCACCCCGGGGCCCTGGTCGGCCACCTGGATACGCAGCCAACCGGCCTGCTGGTCGGCGCTGATCAACACGCGCGAGGGCGCCCCGGCATGCTGTTCGCGGTTGGCGTCGATGGCGTTGCGCAACAGGTTGAGCAGGACCTGTTCGAGCAAGACACGGTCGGCGTACACCGGCGGCAGGTTGTACACCATGTGCTGCTCGATGGTCACCTGGGACTGCGCCGCCTCCCAGGCACACAGGCGCACGGCCTCGCGCGATACATCGGCCACGTTGAGCGCCTGCAAGCGGCGCGGCTCCTTGCGCAGGAACGAGCGCAGGCGCTTGATCACTTCGGCGGCATGGGTGGCCTGCTCGGTGATGCGCTGCAGGCCCTGGGCGACCCGCCCGGCCGCCTGCGGGTCACGCTCCACCGCCAGCAGGTAGCGCTGGCTGGCACTGGCATAGTTGACCACCGCTGCCAGCGGTTGGTTGATCTCGTGGGCGATGCCGGAGGCCAGCTCGCCCAGGGTGACCAGCCGCGCGGTGTGCGCCAGTTCATCCTGGTGCCGGCGCTGCTGGCGTTCACGCAGCTCGCGCTCGGTCATGTCGCGAGCCACCAGCGAGTAGTAGCGCTCGCCACCTGCGGCCCGGTGCGCCAGCAGTACCAGCGACACCGGGAACGGCGCCGAGCCGTTGTAGGGCGCCAGCCGCGCCTCGCATTGCCACACCCCTTCGCGCTCGGCGCAGGCCCAGCCCTCTTCGTCGAGGCGTTGCAGGGCTTCTTCGTCCAGCAGCTCGCGCAGGGGCGGCACGGCCTGCACCTCCAGCAGGCCCAGTGCACGCCGGGCGGAACGGTTGAGGTAGGTGAGCTGGCCGGCGGGGTCGGTGAACAGCACCAGGTCGGTGTTGGCCTCGACCACCTCGGCCAGGCGCCGGCGGTTTTCCTGGGCTTCGATGCGCACGGTGATGTCGCGTGACACGCTGACGATCTCGACCACCGCACCGGTGTAGGTTTCGCGGATGGCGCGGCTGGCGATCTCGAACCACAGGTCGCGGCCATCGCGGTGGCGCACGCGGCAGGTCATGGTCTGGTAGCCGTCCTGCTCCAGCGCCTGGGAGGCCTGCAGCAGCGATTGCTGGCGGTCCTGGGGGTGAAACAGCGACTGCACCGCCACCCCGCGCAGCTCTTCCGGCCAGTAGCCCAGCAGGCGATAGGAGGCCGGCGAAGCATCCAGGAAACACCCGTCGGGGGTATGGCGCGAGATCAGGTCGGTGGTGTTTTCGGTGATCAGGCGGTACAACCGACGTGCCTGGCTGGCCTCGCGCTCGGCCAGGCGCTCAACCGTGGCGTCGCGGCAGCGGGCCAGCACCTGCAGGCCGCCCTCCAGCGGGACGAAGGTCCACAACAGGATACGCTGTTGCACCAGGGCCTCGACCTCGGCAATCGCCCGCTGCTGGTGCAGGCAGGCGCTCACCAGCGCCTTGTAGTTGGCGGGCAGCAGGCTGCCCACGGGCGGCTTGGGCCAGGTGTCGAACAACGCCTGCACCGCCGGGTTGGCGGCCACCACCTGGGCGGCGGCATCGAGCAGCACGGTGGGTTGCGGGTCCTTGTCGAGCAAGGCCGAGGGAGGAAAGGTCACTTGGGGCTCCGGCTTTTTATAGTATTTATACCATATTGCTATAGTCTATCTTCCAAGTAATATGGAGAACAGCGTAAAAATGAAACACCGAAGTCGGTATACGTACCGCCTTCCAGAAACCTGATCAGAGCTAACAATCAGCCATCGGAGGTTTCAGCCAGCGCCTGATCGCGGCTGCCTCCTGCACAGGAACCGTTCATGTCGATCTTCTCCCAGGGCCTGCAGCCCGCCCCCGTCAACCATGTCGCCCTTTCCCCGCTGAGTTTCATCGAACGCACGGCTGCGGTCTATGGCGATTACCCGGCGGTGATCCATGGTGCCATCCGCCGCAACTGGCAGGAAACCTACCAGCGCTCCCGCCGCCTGGCCAGCGCCCTGGCCGGCCGCGGCATCGGGCTGGGCGATACGGTGGCGGTGATGCTGCCCAACATTCCGGCCATGCTCGAGGCGCATTTCGGTGTGCCGATGATCGGTGCGGTGCTCAACGCCCTGAACGTGCGCCTGGATGCCGAAGCCATCGCGTTCATGCTCGAGCACGGGGAAGCCAAGGTGCTGATCACCGACCGCGAATTCCACAAGGTGATCGAAGCAGCGCTGGGCCTGATGGCCCACCCGCCGCTGGTGATCGATGTGGACGACCCGGAGTACGGCGAGGGCCGCGCCGTCAGCGACCTGGATTACGAAGCCTTCCTGGCCGAGGGCGACCCCGAGTTCGTGTGGCACTGGCCCGAGGACGAGTGGCAGGCGATCTCGTTGAGCTACACCTCCGGCACCACCGGCAACCCCAAGGGGGTGGTCTATCACCACCGCGGCGCCTACCTGAACGCACTGGGCAACCAGATGACCTGGGCCATGGGCAACCACCCGGTGTACCTGTGGACCCTGCCGATGTTCCACTGCAATGGCTGGTGCTACCCGTGGACCGTGACGGCCCTGGCCGGCACCCATGTGTTCCTGCGCCGGGTCGACCCGCAGAAGATCCTGACCCTGATTCGCGAGCACCAGGTCACCCACCTGTGCGGCGCACCGATCGTGCTCAATGCGCTGATCAACATGCCCGACTCGGCCAAGGCCGCCATCGACCACCCCGTGAACGCGATGGTGGCCGGGGCGGCGCCACCCGCCAAGGTGATCGGCGCGGTGGAGGAAATGGGCATCAAGGTGACCCACGTCTACGGCCTGACCGAGGTCTACGGCCCGGTGACGGTGTGTGCCTGGCATGCCGAATGGGACGCGCAGCCGCTGGAGGAGCGGGCCCGCATCAAGTCGCGCCAGGGCGTGCGCTACCCTACCCTCGAGGGGCTGATGGTGGCCGACCCGCAAACGCTTGAGCCGGTGGCCCGCGACGGCAACACGCTGGGCGAGATCTTCATGCGCGGCAACACCGTGATGAAGGGCTACCTGAAGAACCCCGAGGCCACCGCCGAAGCCTTCCGAGGCGGCTGGTTCCATACCGGCGACCTGGCAGTGTGGCATGCCGACGGCTATGTGGAGATCAAGGACCGGCTCAAGGACATCATCATTTCCGGAGGCGAGAACATCTCGACCATCGAGGTCGAAGACACGCTGTACCGCCACCCGGCCGTGCTCGAGGCTGCGGTGGTCGCCCGCCCGGATGAAAAATGGGGCGAAACCCCCTGTGCCTACGTCACCCTCAAGGCCGGTTTCGAAGGTACCCGCGAGGCGGACATCATCGCCTTCTGCCGCGAGCATCTGGCCGGCTTCAAGCTGCCCAAGACCGTGGTGTTCAGCGAACTGCCGAAAACCTCCACGGGCAAGATCCAGAAGTACCTGTTGCGCGACTGGGCCAAGGCGCTCTGACCTTTTTTCACCTTTATTCGGAAACCGTTATGCCTGAGTTCAATGCACCGCTGCGCGACATGCGTTTTGTTCTTCACGAAGTGTTCCAGGGCCCGGCCCTGTGGGCACGCCTGCCGGCGCTGGCGGCCAGCGTCGACGCGGATACCGCCGATGCGATACTGGAAGAGGCGGCCAAGATCACCGGCCAGCTGATTGCGCCGCTCAACCGCAGCGGCGATGAGGAAGGCGTGCACTTCGCGCAGGGTCGGGTCACCACTGCGCAGGGGTTCGTGCAGGCCTGGCAGACCTACCGCGAAGGCGGCTGGGTCGGGCTGGCGGGCAACCCCGAGTACGGCGGCCTGGGCATGCCCAAGATGCTCGCGGTGCAGTTCGAGGAGATGCTCTACGCCGCCAACTGCAGCTTCAGCCTGTATTCGGCGCTGAGCGCCGGCTGCTGCCTGGCCATCGACGCGCACGCCAGCGATGCATTGAAGGCCACCTACCTGCCGGCGCTGTACAGCGGGCAGTGGGCCGGCACCATGTGCCTGACCGAACCGCATGCAGGTACCGACCTGGGGATCATCCGCAGCAAGGCCGAACCCCAGGCCGATGGCAGCTACCGGGTCAGCGGCACCAAGATCTTCATCACCGGCGGCGACCAGGACCTGACCGAGAACATCGTGCACCTGGTGCTGGCCAAGCTGCCCGACGCGCCGGCCGGGCCCAAGGGCATCTCGCTGTTTCTGGTGCCCAAGCGCCTGGTGGGCGAGGACGGCAGCCTGGGTGAAACCAACGCGGTGAGCTGTGGATCGATCGAGCACAAGATGGGCATCAAGGCCTCGGCCACCTGCGTGATGAACTTCGATGGCGCCGTGGGCTACCTGGTGGGCGAACCCAACCGCGGCCTGGCGGCGATGTTCACCATGATGAACTACGAGCGCCTGTCCATCGGCATCCAGGGTATCGGCTGCGCCGAGGCGTCGTACCAGAACGCCGCACGCTACGCCCGGGACCGCCTGCAAAGCCGCGCCGCCACCGGGCCGCTGGCCAGCGACAAGGTGGCCGACCCGATCATCGTGCATGCCGATGTACGGCGCATGCTGCTGAGCATGCGCGCCCTGACCGAAGGCGGCCGGGCGTTCGCCACCTATGTCGGCCTGCAGCTGGATATCGCCAAGTACGCCGAGCAGCCGGAGGAGCGCGAGGCCGCGCAGCGCCTGGTGGCCTTGCTGACACCGGTGGCCAAGGCGTTTTTCACCGACATGGGCCTGGAAAGCTGCGTGCTGGGCCAGCAGGTGTTCGGCGGCCATGGCTACATTCGCGAATGGGGCCAGGAACAGCTGGTGCGCGATGTTCGCATCGCGCAGATCTACGAAGGCACCAACGGCATCCAGGCGCTGGACCTGCTGGGGCGCAAGGTGGTGGCCGATGGCGGACAGTCGCTGGCGCTGTTCGCCAACGAGATCCGCAGCTTCTGTGAAACCCGTCCGCCCTTGTGCGAACCGCTGCTGCATGCCCTGGCGCAGCTGGAAAGCGTGAGCCAGTGGGTACGCGAGCAGGCCACCGGTGATGCCAATGCCGTGGGCGCGGCGTCGGTGGAGTACCTGCACCTGTTCGGCTATGTGGCCTACGCCTACATGTGGTCGCGCATGGCGGCCACTGCCCGCGAACGGCGCGAGCAGGAGCCGGCGTTCTACGAGGCCAAGCTGGCCACGGCTACCTTCTACGTCGAGCGTCTGCTGCCCAGGGTACTGTCGTTGCAGGCCAGCATCCGCGCAGGCAGTGCGCCGCTGTACCAGTTGCCAGCCGAGCTGTTCTGAGCCGCGCAACGCTCCAGGCGGGTGCTTAAACGATAAAAACCACGCATTTGCGTGGTTTTTCGTTCAAATATTTCTTACAACTGATAGTCATTCACGATGAACTCGGTTCTCGTTGGCCACCTGCCAAGGGTAGAATGGCCAAAACCGGGAGTATCAATGAACCAAACCAGCCTCAGCGCAGCCGAACTTGATGCCATCACCGATGCCGCTGCGCACTGGTGCATGCGCCTGCATGCTGAGGACTGCAGTGAACAGGAACGTGCCGCCTGCGCGCAATGGCGCGCAGCCGACCCACTGCACGAGCAGGAATTCCAGGCCATGCAGGAGATCTGGCAGACCGCCGACCACCTGCCCCGCCCTGCTGCCCCGGTAATCAATCTGTCAGCCAGGCCACGCGGGCGCGCCCTGCGTCGGCTGGCCTCGGCTGCGGCCGTGGCGCTGGTGGCGCTGCCGATTGGCGCCTGGGTGGGCTGGGAACAGGGCTGGCTGCCCAACAGCTATGAGCGCGTTGAAAGCGGCAATGCCATCGCCCGCGCGGTGCTGCCGGATGGCAGCGAGGTGGAGTTGAACCTCAACACCACCCTGCGCTACGCCAACTACAAGGACGAACGACGGGTGACGCTGGTCAACGGCGAGGCCTTCTTCAAGGTGCAGCACGATACCCAGCACCCGTTCGTGGTGCGTGCCGGCAAGGGCCAGACCCGGGTGACCGGTACCCAGTTCAACGTTTGGAAGTATCAGGACCAGGTGAAGGTCACCCTGGTGGAAGGTTCGGTGCTGGTCAGCAGCAACAGCAGCGACCCGGACAGCGGCTATCGCCTGGGCCCCGGCATGCAGGCCAGCTACCGTCGCGGCGACTACGAGCCGGCCCTCAGCCAGACCTATGCCCACGACACCAGCCTGGCCTGGCGCGGCGGCAAGCTGATCCTCGACAATCTGCCACTGGACCAGGCCCTGCCGCTGATCAACCGCTACCTGGAAACGCCGTTGCTGCTGGCGGACGCCAGTACCGGCAGCATCCGCATCAGCGGCATCTACAACACCACCGAGGTCAATCGCCTGGTGAGCAACATGCCCAAGGTGCTGCCGGTGTACCTGACGCGCAACAAGAACGGCGATACGGTGCTCAACCGCATCTCGCCGCCCCCGCGAAAAAGCTGAGCCTCGCGCCCAGCTCCTGCGCCCTGGCGCGCTACAGCACCATCGCCGCTACCCAGCCGAACGCCAGCAACGGCAGGTTGTAATGCAGGAAGGTCGGCACCACCGTGTCCCAGATGTGATGGTGCTGGCCGTCGACGTTCAGGCCCGAGGTCGGGCCCAGGGTCGAGTCCGACGCCGGTGAGCCGGCATCACCCAACGCGCCGGCAGTACCGACGATGCACACGGTGGCCAGCGGGTCGAAGCCCAGTTGCACGCACAGCGGCACGAAGATCGCCGCCAGGATCGGCACCGTGGAGAACGACGAACCGATACCCATGGTCACCAGCAGCCCCACCAGCAGCATCAGCAGCGCCCCGACCGCCTTGCTGTGGTCGATCCAGCCGGCCGAGGCCTCCACCAGGGTCTTCACTTCGCCGGTGGCCTTCATGACCTCGGCAAAGCCGGACGCGGCAATCATGATGAAGCCGATCATGGCCATCATCTTCATGCCTTCGGTGAACAGGTCATCGGTGTCCTTCCAGCGCACGATGCCCGACAGCGAGAAGATCAGAAAGCCCGCCATCGCACCGATGATCATCGAGTCCAGCCACAGCTGGATGATGAACGCCGCGGCGATCGCACAGCCGGCCACCATCAGCGTCAGCGGGTTGTAGCTGACCGCCACCTGCTCGACCTGCTCGATCTTTGCCACGTCGTACACGCGCTTTTTGCGGTAGCTGAAGAACACCGCCAGCAGCAACCCGAACAGCATGCCCGCCGCCGGTATCGCCATGGCCTGGGTCACGTTGACGCCGCTGACGTCCACCCCGCTGCGGCTGACGTTGGCCAGCAGGATCTGATTGAGGAAGATGTTGCCGAACCCCACTGGCAGGAACATGTACGGGGTGATCAGGCCGAAGGTCATCACGCAGGCCACCAGGCGCCGATCGATCTGCAGGCGGGTCAGCACGTACAGCAGCGGCGGCACCAGCAGCGGAATGAAGGCGATATGAATGGGCAGGATGTTCTGCGACGAGATCGCCACCACCAGCAACAGGCCGATCAGCAGCCACTTGATCTTGCCGCCTTCGGCATTGCGCTGACCATGGAACATCGACAGGGCGCGATCGGCCAGCGCATGGGCCAGCCCGGACTTGGCGATGGCCACGGCGAATGCGCCCAGCAGCGCATACGACAATGCCACCGTGGCACCGCCACCCAGGCCGCCGTTGAACGCCTTGAGCGTGCCTTCGATACCCAGGCCGCCCACCAGGCCGCCGGCGAGCGCGCCGATGATGAGGGCGATGACCACGTGCACACGGGCCAGGCTCAATATCAGCATGATGCCGACCGCGGCAATTACTGCATTCATTTCATGACCTCTAGAAACCAGACAAAGCTTGCGCTGCGGCGACAGACTGCGAGCGCAGTGGCCGAACGACAGGTGTTTTTATGGGAGGGCGCACACTCTGAAGCAGCACCCGCCACTTGTCAAAGTACGGGGCTAGACGGCTGCACGCGGGTCGCATGCATGACTGAAAACGACGCATTTCAATTGAACGTTTGAATAAAGAAAAACTGCGCCTGGCCGTTACAGTCGTCAGCCTCAATCTTTTTTTGGATCAAAGGACTTCGTCATGTCGTCGAGACAACTTTCCATCCAGTGGAAAATCACCCTGCTGGCCGGGCTCTGCCTGGCCAGCATCGTTACGCTGCTGGTGGGCCTTTCGCTGTACCGCATGGAGCACAACTCCGAGCTGGTCAAGGCCAGCAGCATGCAGATGCTGACCGAAGCGGCCCAGTCGCGTATCGAGTCCCAGGGCGAAGTCCAGGCCTTGAGCATCCGCCGCCAGTTCATGGATGCCTACCAATACGGTGCAGGCTTTGCGCGCCAGGTGCTGTTTTTGCGCGAGCAGGCCGAAAAGCGCTTTCTGGACGCCTTCGACCTGCGCGAGGACATGACCCGCCAGGTGCGCGCCGCGCTGCAGGCCAACCCCGACCTGCTGGGGCTGTCGCTGGTGTTCGAGCCCAACGCCCTGGACAACAAGGATGCCCTGTTCGCCAACCAGGCCGAGCTGGGCAGCAACGAGGCCGGCCGCTTTGCCCTGTACTGGTCGCAGCCCACGCCCGGCAAGCTGACCTCGATGGCGCTGCCCGAAAAGGACATGACCGACACCAGCATCGGCCCCAGCGGCGAGCCGGCCAACACCTGGTCGGTGTGCCCGCGTACCACGCGCAAGACCTGCGTGATCGAACCCTACTTCTATGACATCGCCGGTCAGCGGGTGCTGATGACCAGCATCGTGTTCCCGCTGATCGTGGCCGACAAGGTGGTCGCCACCCTGTCGATCGACATCAACCTGAACAGCCTGCAGGCGCTGAGCCAGCAGGCCAGCCAGAACCTGTACCAGGGCCAGACCCGCATCGGCATCATCAGCCCGGTCGGCCTGCTGGCCGGCTACAGCCCGGATGCGGGCAAGCTGGCGCAACGCTTCGACCAGGTCGACAGCACCAGCGGCAAGGAGCTGATAGGCCTGCTGAGCAGCGGCACGCCCCTGCAGAGCCTCCACAAGGACGAGCGCCTGAAGGTGCTGGCATCGTTTGCACCGATTCCGGGGGGCAAGCCCTGGGGCGTGCTGCTGGATGTGCCGCAAAGCGCCCTGACCGGCCCGGCCGAGACCCTCAAGAACGAGCTCGACCAGCGCAATACCAGTGGCACCCTGATCGAGCTGGGCCTGGGTGTGCTGGCCGCGATCGTGGGGCTGCTGCTGATCTGGGTGATGGCGCGCAGTGTGACCCGCCCCATCCTGGGCGTGGCCGCCATGCTCAAGGACATCGCCAGCGGCGAAGGCGACCTGACCCGCCGCCTGAACTACGACAAGCGCGACGAGCTGGGGGAACTGGCCGGCTGGTTCAACCGCTTCCTCGACAAGCTGCAGCCGATCATCGCCGAGGTCAAACGCTCGGTGCAGGCGGCGCGCGACACTGCCGACCAGTCTTCGGCGATTGCCTCGCAGACCAGCGCCGGCATGGAGCAGCAGTACCGTCAGGTCGACCAGGTGGCCACGGCGTCCCACGAAATGAGCGCCACCGCCCAGGATGTGGCGCGCAGTGCTGCGCAAGCGGCCCAGGCGGCGCGTGACGCCGACCAGGCGACCCGTCAGGGCCTGGCGGTGATCGACCGCACCACCACCAGCATCGATACCCTGGCAGCCGACATGAACACCGCCATGGCCCAGGTCGAAGGGTTGGCCGACAACAGCGAGAAGATCGGTTCGGTACTGGAAGTGATCCGCTCCATCGCCGAGCAGACCAACCTGCTGGCGCTCAATGCCGCCATCGAGGCGGCCCGTGCCGGGGAAGCCGGGCGCGGCTTTGCGGTGGTGGCCGACGAGGTGCGCAACCTGGCCCGACGCACCCAGGAGTCGGTGGAGGAGACCCGTCAGGTGATCGAGCAACTGCAGGCCGGCACCCGCGAGGTGGTGGGCGCCATGGACAGCAGCCACCGCCAGGCCCAGGGTAGCGTCGACCAGGTCGGTCAGGCGGTGACTGCGCTGCGCCAGATCGGCGAGGCCGTCACCGTGATCAGCGACATGAACCTGCAGATTGCCAGTGCCGCCGAAGAGCAGAGCGCGGTGGCCGAGGAAATCAACAACAACGTGGCGACCATTCGCGATGTGACCGAGTCACTCTCGGAGCAGGCCAATGAGTCGGCGCGGGTCAGCCAGTCGCTGAACAGCCTGGCCAACCAGCAGCAGGGGCTGATGGACCAGTTCCGCGTCTGATGGTGTTATCGGGCTGCCCTGCGGGGTAGCTCGATGCTCACCCGCAGCCCGCCCAGCGGGCTTTCCAGCAACCTCATCTGCCCACCCCAGGCTTCGGCGATATCGCGAACGATGCCCAGGCCAAGCCCATGGCCATCGACCTGTTCGTCGAGCCGCGCACCGCGCTCCAGCACCCCGGCCCTGGCATTTTCGGGGATGCCCGGGCCATCATCGTCCACCCACAAGCGATACACCCCGCCCTCTTGCTCGATGCTCAGGCAGACCTCGCTGTCGGCCCACTTGCAGGCGTTGTCCAGCAGGTTGCCCAGCAGCTCGAGCAGGTCTTCGCGGTCCCAGGGCAAGGACAGCCCATCGGGCACCTGATGGCGGATGAGCAGGTGATCGCCGTGAATCATGCCCAGGGTCGATAGCAGGCCCGGCAGTTCGGTGGCGCAATCGAAATGCGCCCCCGGCAGGGCATCGCCGGCCAGCCGGGCGCGATTGAGTTCGCGGCTCAGGCGTTGCTGGATCTGCTCCAGCTGAGCCTGCAACTGGGCGCGAACCTCGGGCAGGTCGTTCAGGCGCTCGCTCGACGCCAGGCTCATCAGCACCGCCAGGGGGGTCTTCAGGGCATGCCCCAGGTTGCCCAGCGCGTTGCGTGAACGCCTGAGGCTGTCTTCGGTGTGTGCCAGCAGGTGGTTGATCTGCGCCACCAGGGGCTCAAGTTCGACAGGCACCTCACTGTCGAGCTGCGAGCGCTTGCCCTGCTGCAGTTGGGCGATCTGTTCGCGCGTGCGTTCCAGTGGGCGCAGGGAGCGTGTGACCGTGATGCGTTGCAGCACCAGAATCAACAGCAGCGCCACCAGCCCCAGGCCAAGGCCGAGCTGCTGCATGCGCCGGAAGCCGTCGCGCACGGGGGTATAGTCCTGCGCCACGCTGATCGAGATCGCCTGGCCCAGGCGCCGGTAGTCGGCACGCAGCACCAGCAGTTGCTGGCCAGCCGGGCCCAGCTCCAGGCCCGCGTGCAGGCCGGGAGTTGGCGGACGGGGCATGTCCATGTCCCAGAGCGAGCGGGAACGCCAACTGCCCCCTTCGAAATCGATACGGAAGTAGTAGCCGGAAAACGGCCGCTGGTACGCCGACGACAGGCGTCGCTCGTCCAGTTCGAGGCCGCTGTGGCCGCGCACCAGCGCCACCAGCAGGTTTTCGCTTTCCTTGCGCAACCCCGTCTCCAGGTAGCGCTGCAACCCGACCTCGAACAGCCACAGGCTGATCTGCGCCAGGGCCAGGCCGACCACCACCAGTACACCGACCAGCCCCAGGCTCAGGCGCGCCTGGATCGACTTCACTCGACCACTCCGCCAAAGCGATAGCCCTGGCCGCGATGGGTTTCGATCACGCTGCGCCCCAGCTTGCGGCGCAGGTGGTTGACGTGTACTTCGAGCACATTCGAGTCGCGTTCGGTTTCGCCGTTGTAGAGGTGCTCGGCCAGGTGGCTTTTGGAAAGGATCTGCTGCGGGTGCAACATGAAGTAGCGCAGCAGGCGAAACTCGGCGGCGGTCAGTTGCACGTCCTGTCCGTCGCGGCTCACGCACTGGCGGCCTTCGTCCAGGTGCAGGCCGGCGGCCTGCAGGGTCGGCTGGTTGGCCAGGCCACGGGCGCGGCGCAGCAGCGACTGGATGCGCAGTTGCAGCTCTTCGGGGTGAAAGGGTTTGCTCAGGTAATCGTCGGCACCGGCCTTGAGGCCCTCGATGCGCTCGGCCCAGGAACCCCGTGCGGTCAGGATCAGCACCGGGGTCGACAGCCCGCCGGCGCGCCATTGGGCCAGCACCTCGAGGCCGGGCAGGCCGGGCAGCCCCAGGTCCAGGATAATCAGGTCATAGGGCTCGCTGCTACCCTGGTACACCGCATCTCGGCCGTCGGCCAGCCAGTCGATGGCGTAGCCCTGGCGCTGCAGGCTCTGGGTGAGTTCATCGGCCAGCGGGACGTTGTCCTCGACCAGTAACAGGCGCATCAGTCATCTTCCTCATCTTTGATCAGCACACCCGTGCGTGCATCGAACTTGATTTCACGCACGACCCCTTGCGGGGTGACCAGCTCGACTTCGTACTCGTAGCGGTTGTGCTTCTCTTCCAGCTCCGCCTCAAGCAACTTCGCCCCGGGGTAACGCCCCAGGGCGGAGTTCAACAATTGCTCCAGCGGCAGGATGATGCCCTTCTGACGTAGCTCCAGGGCTTCATCCTGATCGAGGTCGCGGGCCAGGGCCGGCGTACAGAAGACCAGCAATGCGAGGAACAGCCACGGTGCCGTTCGCTTGCGTGCAGTCATCAGGTGTCCTTGGCGTCCTTGAGTACTTCACCGGTCTTGGCATCAAGGTCCACGTCCCATTCGACGTTCTGCGCGTCACGCAGTTCGACCTTGTACACATAACGGCCGTACACGTCCTCGAGCTCGGAGTCCTTGATGGTGGCACCCGGATGCTTGGCCAGCGCTTTTGCGTTGAGGTCATCCAGCGACAGGATGGTCTTGGCCTGGACCAGCTGCACGACTTCATTGGTGGGGATGTCTTTAGCCAGCGCAACGTTGGCGCTCAGGGCAAGGGCGGCGGTGGCGAACAGGGCAGTCAATGTTTTCATCGTGTCTCTCCATTTAGGATCAATCTTGCTTACGGGTTCAGAATACCGAACCGAACTTAACTGAAACTGAAAACAACTGGCGCCATGATAGCTCAGGCGCGCCCCTGTTCCGTCCACGCTTCTCTATAATCGTTGATCCAGGACAACGAGGCCCTTATGAGCTCAATCCAGATCAAGTTTCCAGCGCTGACACTCAAGGCCGGCACGCGGGCGTTCGCCCATGTACACGAACGCGGTCTGCAGGCTGCAGACGTGGGGGTGCTACCGGGCGCTGCAGGCGGCCCCAAGGCGCTGGGTATCCAGGGTATCGACCTGGCGCTGTTCGGCCAGTGGCTGCCCACAGCACCGCGCGCGCGCTCGCTGATCGGGGCATCGATCGGCTCCTGGCGCTTCGCCAGTGCCTGCCTGCCCGAGCCCGCCCAGGCCCTGCTGCGCCTGGGCCATCTGTATACCGAGCAGGATTTCGCCAAGGGCGTGACCCAGGCCCAGGTCAGCCAGAGCTGTCGTCGCATGCTCGATGACCTGCTGGAGGGCCAGGATGCTCGCATTCTCGACAACCCCCACTATCGGCTCAACATCATGCTGGTCAGAAGCCACGGCCTGCTTCAGCACGATCATCGAGGCCGACTGGGCGTAGGCCTGTCGTCGGTGATTGCCGACAACCTCGTGAGCCGTTCGCGGCTGGCCCGGCACTTCGAACGCGTGATCCTGCATGACGCACGCTGCGCACCGCCGTTGAACCCCCTCACGGACTTCCCTTCGCGCTGCCTGCCGCTGGCGGTCGACAACCTGCGTCATGCCCTGCTCGCTTCAGGCTCCATTCCCATGGTGATGGAAGGCGTGCGGGACATTCCGGGGGTCGGGGCGGGCACCTACCGGGATGGTGGCTTACTCGACTATCACCTCGACCTGCCCTACAGCGGCGAGGACATCGTGCTTTACCCTCACTTCACCCACAAGGTGGTGCCGGGGTGGTTCGACAAGGCCCTGCCCTGGCGGCGCAGCAATGCGCAGTACCTGCAGAACGTGCTGTTGCTGGCACCCTCGCCGCAGTACCTGGCCCGCCTGCCCTACGGCAAGCTGCCGGATCGCAGCGACTTCAAGCGCTTCATGGGCGATGCCGGTAACCGCCAACGTTACTGGCGTACCGCCATGAGCGAAAGCCAGCGGCTGGGCGACGAGTTTCTGGAACTGGTGGAAACCGGCAAGCTGCACCAGCATCTGCAACCGTTGAAGTAGGCTTGCTGTTAAACTGCCGGTCAGCATTGGTTTTCAGAGTTCTAAGATACCGTGGAAATTTTCAAAGAGTTCACCTTCGAATCGGCCCACCGCTTGCCGAATGTGCCCGCCGGGCACAAATGCGGGCGCCTGCACGGCCACTCCTTCAAGGTTGCCTTGCACCTGACCGGCCAGCTGGATCCGCATACCGGCTGGATTCGCGACTTCTCGGAGATCAAGGCGATTTTCAAGCCGCTGTACGAGCAGCTAGACCACAACTACCTCAATGACATCCCTGGCCTGGAGAACCCGACCAGCGAAGTGATTGCCAAATGGATCTGGGACCAGGTCAAGCCATTGCTGCCAGAACTGAGCAAGGTGCGTATCCATGAGACCTGCACCAGTGGCTGCGAGTATTACGGCGACTGAGCTGACAGTGACATATCTGAAAACCACCTCCCAAGGTGGTTTTTTTATGCCCGCCTTGCAGGAAACTTTCGGCCCACAAAGACAAAACCCCTACCTGCAGATGCAGATAGGGGTTTCGGAATTTAATCTTGACGATGACCTACTCTCACATGGGGAAACCCCACACTACCATCGGCGATGCATCGTTTCACTACTGAGTTCGGGATGGGATCAGGTGGTTCCAATGCTCTATGGTCGTCAAGAAATTCTGTTGCCAGAAGGTCTTGTTCAGACACTCCAGCGAATCGGGTATGTGATGTTCGTGAGTTACAAATCTTCGGCTTACTGTGTCTTCACAACACCGCAATCTGGTCGTTCGACGAAAATTGCTTGGGTGTTATATGGTCAAGCCTCACGGGCAATTAGTATTGGTTAGCTCAACGCCTCACAGCGCTTACACACCCAACCTATCAACGTCGTAGTCTTCGACGGCCCTTCAGGGAGCTCAAGGCTCCAGTGAGATCTCATCTTGAGGCAAGTTTCCCGCTTAGATGCTTTCAGCGGTTATCTCTTCCGAACATAGCTACCCGGCAATGCCACTGGCGTGACAACCGGAACACCAGAGGTTCGTCCACTCCGGTCCTCTCGTACTAGGAGCAGCCCCTCTCAAATCTCAAACGTCCACGGCAGATAGGGACCGAACTGTCTCACGACGTTCTAAACCCAGCTCGCGTACCACTTTAAATGGCGAACAGCCATACCCTTGGGACCGGCTTCAGCCCCAGGATGTGATGAGCCGACATCGAGGTGCCAAACACCGCCGTCGATATGAACTCTTGGGCGGTATCAGCCTGTTATCCCCGGAGTACCTTTTATCCGTTGAGCGATGGCCCTTCCATACAGAACCACCGGATCACTAAGACCTACTTTCGTACCTGCTCGACGTGTCTGTCTCGCAGTCAAGCGCGCTTTTGCCTTTATACTCTACGACCGATTTCCGACCGGTCTGAGCGCACCTTCGTACTCCTCCGTTACTCTTTAGGAGGAGACCGCCCCAGTCAAACTACCCACCATACACTGTCCTCGATCCGGATAACGGACCTGAGTTAGAACCTCAAAGTTGCCAGGGTGGTATTTCAAGGATGGCTCCACGCAGACTGGCGTCCACGCTTCAAAGCCTCCCACCTATCCTACACAAGCAAATTCAAAGTCCAGTGCAAAGCTATAGTAAAGGTTCACGGGGTCTTTCCGTCTAGCCGCGGATACACTGCATCTTCACAGCGATTTCAATTTCACTGAGTCTCGGGTGGAGACAGCGCCGCCATCGTTACGCCATTCGTGCAGGTCGGAACTTACCCGACAAGGAATTTCGCTACCTTAGGACCGTTATAGTTACGGCCGCCGTTTACCGGGGCTTCGATCAAGAGCTTCGCGTTAGCTAACCCCATCAATTAACCTTCCGGCACCGGGCAGGCGTCACACCCTATACGTCCACTTTCGTGTTTGCAGAGTGCTGTGTTTTTAATAAACAGTCGCAGCGGCCTGGTATCTTCGACCGGCATGAGCTTACGGAGCAAGTCCTTCACCCTCACCGGCGCACCTTCTCCCGAAGTTACGGTGCCATTTTGCCTAGTTCCTTCACCCGAGTTCTCTCAAGCGCCTTGGTATTCTCTACCCAACCACCTGTGTCGGTTTGGGGTACGGTTCCTGGTTACCTGAAGCTTAGAAGCTTTTCTTGGAAGCATGGCATCAACCACTTCGTCGCCTAATGGCAACTCGTCATCAGCTCTCGGCCTTAAGATCCCGGATTTACCTAAGATCTCAGCCTACCACCTTAAACTTGGACAACCAACGCCAAGCTGGCCTAGCCTTCTCCGTCCCTCCATCGCAATAACCAGAAGTACAGGAATATTAACCTGTTTTCCATCGACTACGCTTTTCAGCCTCGCCTTAGGGACCGACTAACCCTGCGTCGATTAACGTTGCGCAGGAAACCTTGGTCTTTCGGCGTGGGAGTTTTTCACTCCCATTGTCGTTACTCATGTCAGCATTCGCACTTCTGATACCTCCAGCAAGCTTCTCAACTCACCTTCACAGGCTTACAGAACGCTCCTCTACCGCATCACCTAAGTGATACCCGTAGCTTCGGTGTATGGTTTGAGCCCCGTTACATCTTCCGCGCAGGCCGACTCGACTAGTGAGCTATTACGCTTTCTTTAAAGGGTGGCTGCTTCTAAGCCAACCTCCTAGCTGTCTAAGCCTTCCCACATCGTTTCCCACTTAACCATAACTTTGGGACCTTAGCTGACGGTCTGGGTTGTTTCCCTTTTCACGACGGACGTTAGCACCCGCCGTGTGTCTCCCATGCTCGGCACTTGTAGGTATTCGGAGTTTGCATCGGTTTGGTAAGTCGGGATGACCCCCTAGCCGAAACAGTGCTCTACCCCCTACAGTGATACATGAGGCGCTACCTAAATAGCTTTCGAGGAGAACCAGCTATCTCCGAGCTTGATTAGCCTTTCACTCCGATCCACAGGTCATCCGCTAACTTTTCAACGGTAGTCGGTTCGGTCCTCCAGTCAGTGTTACCTAACCTTCAACCTGCCCATGGATAGATCGCCCGGTTTCGGGTCTATACCCAGCGACTAAACGCCCTATTAAGACTCGCTTTCGCTACGCCTCCCCTATTCGGTTAAGCTCGCCACTGAATATAAGTCGCTGACCCATTATACAAAAGGTACGCAGTCACCTAACAAAGTAGGCTCCCACTGCTTGTACGCATACGGTTTCAGGATCTATTTCACTCCCCTCTCCGGGGTTCTTTTCGCCTTTCCCTCACGGTACTGGTTCACTATCGGTCAGTCAGTAGTATTTAGCCTTGGAGGATGGTCCCCCCATATTCAGACAAAGTTTCTCGTGCTCCGTCCTACTCGATTTCATGACTAAGAGATTTTCGCGTACAGGGCTATCACCCACTATGGCCGCACTTTCCAGAGCGTTCCGCTAATCTCAAAGCCACTTAAGGGCTAGTCCCCGTTCGCTCGCCACTACTAAGGGAATCTCGGTTGATTTCTTTTCCTCAGGGTACTTAGATGTTTCAGTTCCCCTGGTTCGCCTCTTGCACCTATGTATTCAGTACAAGATACCTGACTTATGCCAGGTGGGTTCCCCCATTCAGAGATCTCCGGATCAAAGTCTGTTTGCCGACTCCCCGAAGCTTATCGCAGGCTACCACGTCTTTCATCGCCTCTGACTGCCAAGGCATCCACCGTATGCGCTTCTTCACTTGACCATATAACCCCAAGCAATCTGGTTATACTGTGAAGACAACATTCGCCGAAAACTTGTAATTACTCACAAATTTTACCTTAGCCTGAACACACACCAGTGAAAGTGCTGTCCAGTCTATCTTTCTATCACATACCCAAATTTTTAAAGAACGATTCTGATAAAGTTCAGAAATCAATATTCGATGCGAATATTCATTTCTAAGCTTTGACAAACTAGCAAGCGGGGTGGTGGAGCCAAGCGGGATCGAACCGCTGACCTCCTGCGTGCAAGGCAGGCGCTCTCCCAGCTGAGCTATGGCCCCAGCAAATTGGTGGGTCTGGGCAGATTCGAACTGCCGACCTCACCCTTATCAGGGGTGCGCTCTAACCAACTGAGCTACAGACCCAATCGAAGGTTGCTAACCTAATCGTCTTCTTCAATGAATCAAGCAATTCGTGTGGGAGCTTATGAGACAGCTGATGTCGTCGATTAAGGAGGTGATCCAGCCGCAGGTTCCCCTACGGCTACCTTGTTACGACTTCACCCCAGTCATGAATCACACCGTGGTAACCGTCCTCCCGAAGGTTAGACTAGCTACTTCTGGTGCAACCCACTCCCATGGTGTGACGGGCGGTGTGTACAAGGCCCGGGAACGTATTCACCGCGACATTCTGATTCGCGATTACTAGCGATTCCGACTTCACGCAGTCGAGTTGCAGACTGCGATCCGGACTACGATCGGTTTTGTGAGATTAGCTCCACCTCGCGGCTTGGCGACCCTCTGTACCGACCATTGTAGCACGTGTGTAGCCCAGGCCGTAAGGGCCATGATGACTTGACGTCATCCCCACCTTCCTCCGGTTTGTCACCGGCAGTCTCCTTAGAGTGCCCACCATAACGTGCTGGTAACTAAGGACAAGGGTTGCGCTCGTTACGGGACTTAACCCAACATCTCACGACACGAGCTGACGACAGCCATGCAGCACCTGTCTCAATGTTCCCGAAGGCACCAATCCATCTCTGGAAAGTTCATTGGATGTCAAGGCCTGGTAAGGTTCTTCGCGTTGCTTCGAATTAAACCACATGCTCCACCGCTTGTGCGGGCCCCCGTCAATTCATTTGAGTTTTAACCTTGCGGCCGTACTCCCCAGGCGGTCAACTTAATGCGTTAGCTGCGCCACTAAAATCTCAAGGATTCCAACGGCTAGTTGACATCGTTTACGGCGTGGACTACCAGGGTATCTAATCCTGTTTGCTCCCCACGCTTTCGCACCTCAGTGTCAGTATGAGCCCAGGTGGTCGCCTTCGCCACTGGTGTTCCTTCCTATATCTACGCATTTCACCGCTACACAGGAAATTCCACCACCCTCTGCCCTACTCTAGCTCGCCAGTTTTGGATGCAGTTCCCAGGTTGAGCCCGGGGATTTCACATCCAACTTAACGAACCACCTACGCGCGCTTTACGCCCAGTAATTCCGATTAACGCTTGCACCCTCTGTATTACCGCGGCTGCTGGCACAGAGTTAGCCGGTGCTTATTCTGTCGGTAACGTCAAAACAGCAAGGTATTCGCTTACTGCCCTTCCTCCCAACTTAAAGTGCTTTACAATCCGAAGACCTTCTTCACACACGCGGCATGGCTGGATCAGGCTTTCGCCCATTGTCCAATATTCCCCACTGCTGCCTCCCGTAGGAGTCTGGACCGTGTCTCAGTTCCAGTGTGACTGATCATCCTCTCAGACCAGTTACGGATCGTAGCCTTGGTGAGCCATTACCTCACCAACTAGCTAATCCGACCTAGGCTCATCTGATAGCGCAAGGCCCGAAGGTCCCCTGCTTTCTCCCGTAGGACGTATGCGGTATTAGCGTTCCTTTCGAAACGTTGTCCCCCACTACCAGGCAGATTCCTAGGTATTACTCACCCGTCCGCCGCTGAATCGAAGAGCAAGCTCTTCTCATCCGCTCGACTTGCATGTGTTAGGCCTGCCGCCAGCGTTCAATCTGAGCCATGATCAAACTCTTCAGTTCAATACTGCTTGGGTTTTGAGAAAACCCTAAACTTGGCTCAGCATTCTCAAATGACTTACTTTCAAATCTTTCGATTTTCGTGCAGTCACTTGTGATGCTGATAATCTTTCTGACTATCAGTCTGAGCTCACAAGCACCCACACGAATTGCTTGATTCAATTGTTAAAGAGCGGTTGGTCAAGAACTTTTCGTCTCAACCGAGGCGCGCATTCTACGCTTTCCTCAGGGTCTGTCAAGCGTTTATTTTGAAGTTTTTCGTTTCACTTCAAACACTTGACTCGCTTCGATCTCTCGTAGCGGGAGGCGAATTCTACAGCGTTACAACCTGCTGTCAACCACCTTTTTCACCGCTGCCGATCTTTCGATCGAAGCACCTCCAGCCTGACCTGAAACGTCCAACTCGTTGATATTCAAGGAGTTTTTCGTTCCGACTGCGCCGGAAGTGGGGCGAATTATAGAGAAATTAAATCGTGCGTCAAGGGCTAATTGGCGATATTCGATGAACAAAGAAAGTTGCGCACTATATTGCTCATCTTCGCCTCCTTGCGCATCATAGACGCCAGGCCACACGCCTCTCTCTATATAAGGAAGCAACTCCAACAATGAACACCCACCCCCGCAGCCTGGCCTCCAGCCTCTTCCCCATTGGCCTGCTGCTAATTGCAATGGCATCCATCCAGTCCGGCGCCTCGCTGGCAAAAAGCATGTTCCCGCTGGTAGGTGCGCAAGGCACCACAACGCTGCGCCTGATTTTCGCCAGCCTCATCATGCTGGTGCTGCTGCGCCCCTGGCGCGCGCGCTTCACCTCCAGCACCCTCAAGTCGGTCATCATCTATGGCCTGGCATTGGGCGGCATGAACTTTCTCTTTTATATGTCCTTGCGCAGTGTCCCGCTGGGTATCGCCGTTGCCCTGGAGTTCACCGGCCCGCTGGCCGTGGCGTTGTACGCATCGCGCAGGGCCATGGATTTCGTATGGATCGGACTGGCAGTGATCGGCCTGTTGCTGCTGATACCCATCGGGCAGACCGGGGCGGCCATCGACCTGGTAGGCGCCGGCTACGCACTGGGCGCCGGCGCGTGCTGGGCGCTCTACATTCTATATGGGCAGAAAGCCGGGGCCGAGCACGGCATTCAGACCGCCGCACTTGGCGTCATGGTTGCCGCACTGTTCGTTGCGCCGATCGGCATCGTTCATGCCGGCAGCGCCCTGCTCAACCCTGCCCTGCTACCCGTGGCGATTGGCGTGGCCATTCTGTCGACAGCATTGCCGTACAGCCTGGAAATGGTGGCCCTGACACGCCTGCCCGCCCGAACCTTCGGCACACTGATGAGCATCGAACCGGCATTCGGCGCATTGTCGGGACTACTGTTTCTCAACGAAGTGTTGAGCATGGCGCAATGGCTGGCCATCGCCGCGATCATTACTGCCTCGGTGGGTGCCACACTGTCCATGCGCAGGGAAAGCCCAGCACTGGTGCCAGCCGACTGATTTGAGAAATATTTCCATTTGAACCTGTTTTTGTCATTGTGTCGCCATGGCACCCTGTTTAAGCTGTAATTCAATGCACTGCTTGAAGTTTTAACTTAAGACAAGGACGCGAGAGGCATCAGGAAGAGGCGCAGGTAACCGTCTCGGGCTTGCAGACCCGACACTCTTTGTAAGGACAGGAATGAAACGAATTTTGCTCATCCTAGCCATTCTGGCCATTGCTGGCTGTGCGGCGAACGCCAAAACTGAGGTCAAACACGGCAAGAAGGGCATGCACATCAACTGCTCGGGCCTGTCGTCTTCATGGAACAAGTGCTACGCCAAGGCCGCCAGTTCCTGCGGCACCAAAGGCTACAAAGTCGTCGCCAAGTCTGGCGATGGCGAAGACGAGCCAGGGGACTACCCCTTCGGTCTCAACCCCGCCGGCTACACCAGCCGAAGCATGATCGTCATCTGCAAGTAACGAAAAAGGGCAACCCGCAGGTTGCCCTTTTTCATGTGCCCGATCAGACAGCTTCGGTTCTTTGTTCCAGCCAGTGCAGAGCAGCACCTGCCAGCAGTGGCGAAAGCCGTTCACGCACCGTGCGGTGGTAATCATTGAGCCATTCGCGTTCTTCGCTGCCCAGTTGCTCAGGCAACAGGCATCGTGTGTCGATAGGGCACAAGGTCAGCGTTTCGAATTCAAGAAAGTCACCAAACCCACTCTTGCCCGAATCCCGGGTGAACACCAGGTTCTCGATGCGCACGCCCCACTGCCCAGGCCGATAGGTGCCCGGCTCGATGGAGGTGATCATGCCGGCCTGCATGGCTGTGTGCGGCGCAGGCGAGGCCTGATAGGCGATCACCTGTGGCCCTTCGTGCACGTTCATGAAGTAGCCGACGCCGTGGCCGGTGCCATGCCCGTAATCCACATGCTCGGCCCATAACGGTGCTCGGGCAATCGCATCGAGCAAAGGCGAGGCAATGCCCCGCGGAAAACACGCCCTGGATAGTGCAATCATGCCCTTGAGCACCCGCGTGCAATCCAGCTTCTGTTCCAGGCTTGGCGTGCCGATGGGCACCATACGGGTAATGTCGGTGGTCCCTCCCAGGTACTGCCCACCTGAATCGATCAACAACAGCCCATCACCTTCGATGAGCGCATGCGAGGCGTCGGTGGCGCGGTAATGCGGCATGGCCCCATTGCTGTTGAAGGCGGCAATGGTAGCAAAGCTTGGGGACACATGACCGGGACGTCGAGCCCGGGCTGCGCCGAGCAAGGTGTCAACACTGACCTCGGTAAGGGTCGAATGCCCCAGTGCGGCTTCGAAGTCCGCGAAGAACTCGCACAACGCCGCACCGTCCTGTTCCATCACCTGCCTGATATGAACGAGGTCCGCCTCGCTCTTTCTCGACTTGGACAGAACGCTTGGATTGATGCCTTCGAGCAGCTGCACCTGGGCACCGAGGTTGGCCAGCAACCCGCTGGTCACCCGTGCCGGATCTACCAGCAGGACACTGCCCGCCTCGATGCCTGCCAGCGCGCTGCCCACTGCTTCATACTCGCGCAGTTGCACCCCGTCAGACTCAAGTGCCTCGCGCACAGCGCTGTCGACCTTGCTCGATGCCACGAACAGAATGGCCTGATGCTGACCGATCAATGCGAAGGAAACGAATACCGGGTTGTATGAAACGTCGCTGCCACGCAGGTTGAACAGCCAAGCGATGTCATCCAGCGTCGCAATGAAATGCCAATCTGCGCCGCGCTCCTTGAGCGTTGTGCGCAGTTGCGCCAGCTTGTCGGCACGGCTGACGCTCGCGTGCGGCGGCAGGTGCTGGTAAACCGGGCTGCCTGGCAACGCAGGCCGCTCCAGCCACACCTGTGCCAGCAGGTCCCTGTCACTGAGCAGGCGCACATTGCGCACCCTGAGGCGATCCTGCAGCTGCCGCGCCGACGCCAGTTGCATCACCGCACCGTCTACTGCCACCGTGCCGCCTGCGGGCGCCTGCTCTGCCAGCCAGTCAAGGGCCCCCGGCTGACCCGGCATCAGCTTCATCAACGCGATACCGCTACCCGCCAGCTCCTTTTCGGCCTGCTCCCAGTAACGACTGTCGGCCCAAAGCCCGGCAAAATCGGCCGTCAGCACCAGCGTACCCACCGAGCCATGAAACCCGGACAGCCATTGGCGCCCCTGCCAGTAGCCTGGGAGGTATTCGGACAGGTGCGGGTCTGCCGAGGGCACCAGCAGTGCATCGACCCCTTCGCGGTTCATCACTGCACGCATGCGCGCCAGGCGCGCGGTTACTGCTTCCTGCATTCCAGGCTGACTGTTCATTATGTTGTGCCACCACCGCGACCAATGTTCTGGTGGACGATAATGAAGCAGCACTCAACCGTGGGCAACCGCCCAGAAAGGCACATTGTGTAACGCTGCGTGGATGGCACCGGCAGCGGCGTCGATATCCTCTTCGCGGGTATAGCGCCCCAGGCTCAGACGCAACGTCTGCCGTGCCGCACGCTCGTCATGCCCAAGCGCCAGCAGCACATGCGAAGGCGCACTGCTGGCCGAATTGCAGGCCGACGTCGAGGAAAACGCCAGCGTACGGGCCAGCGCCTGCAGATCGATACCGTCACCGCCAAAGGTCAGGCTCAACGTATGAGGGATGCGCTGGACAGGGCTGCCGTTGAGCCCCAGGCCGGGAATATCGGCCAACTGCTCCAGCAGCCGCTCACGCAACCGGTGCATACGTGCAACCTCCTGCTGCTGCACCTGCCCGGCCAGTGCGAAGGCTGCGCCCATGGCGGCAATCTGGTGAGTGGCCAGGGTGCCCGAGCGCAATCCGTTCTCGTGCCCGCCACCGTGAATCTGTGCCTGCAGCAGCGGCGCGGCGCGCTTGCCGACGTAGAGCGCACCGATCCCTTTGGGCCCATACACCTTGTGCGCCGAAAACGACATCAGGTCCACCGGCCAGCGTGACAGGTCGATAGGCACCTTGCCTGCCCCCTGGGCGGCATCCACATGCAGCAATGCACCGTGGCGGCGCACCCGCTCGCCGATGGCCTGCACATCGTTCAGGGTGCCCAGTTCATTGTTGACCAGCATCAGCGATACCAGAAAGGTGTCGTCACGCAGCGCCGCCGATACCGCCTGTTCAGTGATCAACCCCTGGGCATCTGGGCTCAGCCACGTCACCTCGATGCCTGCCAGCTCGAGCTGTCGGGCAGTATCGAGCACGGCTTTGTGCTCGATGCGGCTGGTGATGACATGCCCACCTGTGCGGCCCTGAGCCAGCCCTTTGAGGGCCAGGTTGTTGGATTCGGTGGCACCCGACGTCCAGATGATCTCGTCGGCCCGCGCCCCTACCAGGCCGGCGACCTGGGACCGTGCCTGCTCGACCGCCAGGCGTGCCTGCTGACCATACCGATGGGAGCTGGAGGCCGGATTGCCAAAACGCCCGGATACCCCCAGACACTCCACCATTACTTGAATGACTCGCTCGTCGACGGGTGTCGTGGCGGCGTAGTCGAAATACAGCGGGAGTGTGGTCATGGCCAGGCGCTTCCTGAATGCGTGGAGTAGTCGTGCATCTATAGTGCACGAACACGCATAGAACCATTAATTATCAATTTTCATATTTATATAACGAAAATATCATTACGGTGATGACTCAGGCTCCCGCGTCAGACGAGCAGCCAATCCCTTGGCCTGCAACGCCACGTCGGTGACGGCAGTACTTTCCCACCACAGGCCACGTAGCGGCGGGCCCATCGCAAACAGGCGCGTACTGACCGCGCCATCGGCATCGATCACTGCGCCCTGCGGGTCGGCATCAATTCCAAGGGCCAGCGGCCCTGGCCGGATCAGCCTGCGCTGCAGCAATGCTTGCGGCAGCGGGCGCGCCACGCGCCGCCAGTCATACTCGATACCGGTGGAGTTGACCAGCGCGGCACCCTCGACCCGCGTCGCCTGGGCCTCGCCGCGAAACCGCAGACGCACCCCCACCCCGGCTCCGGTAGCCGGTTCGACCCTCTGCAGGGAGGCCGCATGAATATGCAGGCGCCCCTCCTGGCGCAACCGCTCCAGCAGCGCTGCACCCTGGGGCGGCGAACGGTGATGATGGCTTTCCCACCAGGGCCGCACATGGCGCACGAACTGGCGGCGTTCGCGGTCACTGGCCTGGCTCCACAGCCTGGGGATATGCACCCGCACAGTGTCCAGCGGGGCCTGCCAGTCGATGCCCTGGGCCAACGCCAGCCTGCATTGCCGGCGCAGCGCACGCAGCAACTGGCGCGGGCTGCGCAGCGAAGGGTCCGCCTCGAGAAAATCCTCCCAGGGCGGTGGCTGACGGCGCTCGTGGGGCCACAACCCGTGGCGCGAGAATACCTCGACAGGCCCACGATGCCCGGCCAGTTGCAACGACACCAGGGTGTCGACCATGGTCAGCCCGGAACCGATGATCAACACTGTGCCTTGCGGGTCGATCGTGCGCATGGCGCCCACGTCCCAGGGGTCGATGGCTGCAGCGTTGAGGCTGTTCTCACCCACCTGCGCCGTGCGCGCTGCGGCAAACATGCCGGTAGCCAGCACCGCCTGGCGCGCCTGCACCCGGCGCCCATCCTGCAATTGCGCCTGAACCCTGTCACTGTGCACCTGCAGGTCAACCACCTCGGTACACACATGCTCCAGCGTGGAGCCGGCCTTGGCGCCGACACACTCGGCCTCTGCCAGACGCTGGCGGGCATAGCGACCGAACAGACCTCGCGGCGGGAACAATTCGGCCACCGGCACGCCCTGCTCGGCGGATTCGGGCCACTGCCCGGCATCGATCTGCTGTTGCAGCCAGTGGGTCAGGTCATCGGGATTGTCCGGATCGACGCTCATGCGCGCCGCATTGCCATTGAGGGTATGACCGTTTTCGGTAGCGCTGTAGGCTTCGCCACGCCCCAGCTCCCCACGCGGCTCGACCACCAGCAGGCGCCGGCGTCCGGGGCGACGCAGCAATTGCGCCGCCAACAAGGCGCCGCTCAGGCCACCCCCGATGATCAGTACATCCGCCATGTCGTCGCAGGCAGGTGCCGGTTGTTGTTCGTGCATCGGTATCTCCTTTCCCGGGAGACCGGATAATAAGCAGCAATCCACCGCAAGGGCAGCGGTGCGGTACCAAAGGAGGATCAGCCCGCAGGACCGACCACGTGCTTGCGGTACTCGCCTGGCGCAAGCCCTGTGACCTTGTGGAAGACCTTGCGAAACGCACCAGGGTCCTGGTAGCCAACACCCCAGGCGATCTGGTCGATGCTGCGGTTGGTGAACTCGAGCATCCGGCAAGCGCGCCCTACCCTCACCTGCTGACAGTACTCGGTGGGTTTGAGGCCGGTGGCGCTGCGAAAACGCCGCAGGAAGGTGCGCTGCTCGAGCCCTGCGCAGTCGGCCATCAAGGCCAGGTTGACCTCCCGCGCCCCCGTGCTCTGCAGCCAGTGCTGCACCTTGAGCACCGCTTCGTCGCCATGGTCCAGGCGCGGGCTGAACACGCTGCCCGGCCCAGGCATGGCATGCACTGGCGCCACCGCGAGAAATCGCGCCGTCTCAGCCGCCAGGGTCTGCCCCTGGAAGCGCTCGACCAGCTTGAGCCCCAACTCGGTCCAGGCCATCAATCCGGCCGAGGTAATGATGTCGCCATCTTCCAGCAACGGCAGGTTGGCCTCGACCTTGACCAGGGGAAAGCGCTCGGCCAGCGATTGGGCAAAATTCCAGTGAGTTGTGGCGGAGCGACCGTCGAGCAGGCCGCTGGCGGCAATGAAGAACACCCCGACACACACCGACACCAGCAGCGCGCCTTCGCGGTGCCACTGACGCAGGTCGTTGCAGAAACGTTCGATCAGTTCGGGGCCCGGCTCCTCGGTCAGGCTGGGCGGGATGATCATCACTCGTGGGCGGTGATGCGCCTGCGGGTGACTGTCGAAGCTCACCGCCAGCGGCTGTCCCGGCACCTCGGCCCAGTGGCACACCCGCAGCAGCGGGCTGCGTCGCGCCCCGAGGTCGGCGGCCATGCGGTTGGCTACCGCGAACAGGTCGGTCAGGCCGTGCACTGCCGCCATCTGGGCACCTGGGTAAACCAGAATACCGATCTCGACCTGATCGCCGATTGCATCCATTGTCAGTTTTTCCCGCCAATTTGTCGGTCGCGCCAATGCGCAAGCCTGTCGCACAAGCCTATAACTATCAGCACGTCACAACCATTCTCCTGAAGGACTGCACCATGAGCAAACAGGCACTGATCATCGTCGACATCCAGAACGACTACTTCCCCGGCGGCAAATGGACGCTGCACGGCGCCGATGCGGCCGCCGACAACGCCGCACGGATCATCCAGGCCGCCCGCGAAAACGGCGACCTGGTGGTCCATGTACGTCATGAGTTCGAGTCCGCCGATGCACCTTTCTTCACTCCGGGCTCCGAAGGCGCGCAGATTCATCCGAAAGCAGCCGCTCGCGAGGGCGAGCCGGTGGTGCTCAAGCACAACGTCAACAGCTTTCTGGGCACCGACCTCAAGGCCCTGCTCGACCAGCACAAGATTACCGGCCTGACCCTGGTCGGCAGCATGAGCCACATGTGCATCGATGCCGCCGCCCGGGCCGCCTCGGACATGGGCTATGGCACCACGGTGGTGCACGATGCCTGCGCCACCCGCGACCTGGAATTCAACGGCGTGGTCGTACCGGCGGCCCAGGCCCACGCGGCGTACATGGCGTCGCTGGCCTTCGCCTACGCGCAGGTGGTCTCCACCCAGGAGTGGCTTGACGCCAATCGGCGCTGACAGGCCTTCAGATCACCACGTTGCGCACGAAGCGCGTCACCACGTCGCCATCGTTGCGGTAGGCATGCATGCGGTTGCTGGCGAAGCTGTAGAAATCGCCAGCCGCCAGCACATATTCCTGCGTTTCTATCACCAGGGTAAGGCGCCCCTCGAACACGTAGATCTGTTCGCTCCAGCCGTCGAAATCGGCCTCGGCCGGGTACACCTCGCCCGGCTCCAGGCGCCACTCCCACAACTCCACCTCGCGGCTGGCCCTGGAACTTGCCAGCAACACGGCCTTGCTGCCGGGGTGCACACCGGCCCAGGCCAGTTCGTTGATGCGATCAGGGTCACGGCTGTCAGGTGCCTGGATCAGGTCGCTGAACGCCACCGACAAGGCCTCGGCGATCAGGTCGAGGGTGGTCAGGCTGACATTCTTTTCACCCGCTTCTATTGCCACCAGCATGCGTCGGCTGACACCGGATTTTTCTGCAAGGGCGCTCTGGCTCAGCTCTGCCGCATGGCGCAGGCGCCGGATATTCTGGCTCACGTGCTGAAGCACGGAGGCCCGCTGACTGGAATCTTTGTGCACTATATTGCTCACTCACATGGCTTGCGCAGTATACTGCCCACCTTCCGACGCATTGTGCGTCGCTCGCCCCACGTGTGCAAGCCCATGACCTCGCCGACCACTGCCCGATCCCTCTTCCTTTCATTGCGCCTGAGCAAGGCCGAACTGGTGCTGGTGTTCATCACCATGCTCTGGGGCGCCACTTTTCTGCTGGTGCATAACGTGATGACCGTCAGCGGCCCGATGTTCTTCGTCGGCCTGCGCTTTGCAGCGGCGGCGCTGTTTGTCGGAGCGTTCAGTGCGCGTGCGCTGTCCGGCCTGACCTGGTTCGAAGTCAAGGCCGGCGTGCTGATCGGCGCCTCGATCATGCTGGGCTACGGCCTGCAGACCGTGGGCCTGCAAACCATCACCAGTAGCCAGTCGGCATTCATCACCGCCTTGTACGTACCTTTTGTACCGCTGCTGCAGTGGCTGGTGCTGGGCCGGCGCCCGGGGCTGATGCCGAGCCTGGGCATTGGCCTGGCGTTCGCCGGACTGATGCTGGTGGCCGGCCCCAGTGGCAGCTCGCTGCAGTTCAGCCCCGGCGAAATCGCCACGCTGATCGGCGCCGTGGCAATCGCAGCCGAGATCATTCTGATCAGCAACTATGCCGGCAAGGTCGACGTGCGCCGCGTGACCGTGGTGCAACTGGCTACCGCGTCGGCGCTGTCGTTCATGATGGTGGTGCCCACCCGGGAAGCCCTGCCGGACTTTTCCTGGCTGCTGCTGGGTAGTGCCGTCGGCCTGGGCGCCATGAGTGCGGTGATCCAGGTGGCAATGAACTGGGCCCAGCAATCAGTCTCGCCCACCCGGGCTACGCTGATCTACGCTGCAGAGCCGGTATGGGCCGGTATCGTCGGCCGCCTGGCGGGCGAGCGTCTGCCGGGCATCGCACTGCTCGGCGGGCTACTGATCGTGATCGCGGTGGTGGTCAGCGAACTGAAGATCAAACGTCGTGGCGAGCCCCTCGGCGCCAGTGATGACGATCAACAGGTGCAACAAACGGACCGGTAATCTGCAATAGCGGCACAATTCTTGTAAAAAACTGTTATAAAAAAACGCGTTGATGAGGCGCAAAAGTAGGATTCTGCGACAGCTTGCGTGTTGGTGATCGACGGGGCGCCACGTATGATCCCTTACAAACCTCTGCAGATTAGAAATCTATGTCCTTGATAGTTCTACTGCTTCTGCCGTTTGTTGGCAGCTGTCTGGCGGCTGTACTGCCGCACAACGCGCGTAACAGCGAATCACTTCTGGCCGGCCTTGTCGCGCTGGTCGGTACCGTGCAGGTCGCACTCCTGTACCCGCAAATTGCCGATGGCGGCGTCATCCGTGAAGAATTTCTGTGGCTGCCGAGCCTGGGCTTCAATCTCGTGCTGCGCATGGACGGGTTCGCCTGGCTGTTCTCGCTGCTGGTGCTGGGCATCGGCACCCTGGTGTCGCTGTATGCGCGCTACTACATGTCACCCCAGGACCCGGTTCCGCGTTTCTTCGCGTTTTTCCTGGCGTTCATGGGTGCCATGCTGGGCCTGGTGATCTCTGGCAACCTGATCCAGATGGTGTTCTTCTGGGAACTGACCAGCCTGTTCTCGTTCCTGCTGATCGGTTACTGGCACCACCGTGCCGATGCACGGCGCGGCGCCTATATGGCGCTGATGGTCACCGGGGCCGGTGGCTTGTGCCTGCTGGCGGGGGTACTGCTGCTCGGCCATGTGGTGGGCAGCTATGACCTGGACAAGGTCCTGGCCGCCGGTGACCTGATTCGCAGTCATGCCCTCTACCCCATTCTGCTTCCCCTTATCCTGCTCGGCGCCCTGACCAAGAGCGCTCAATTCCCCTTCCACTTCTGGCTTCCCCACGCCATGGCCGCGCCCACGCCGGTCTCGGCCTATCTGCACTCGGCCACCATGGTCAAGGCCGGGGTGTTCCTGCTGGCCCGGCTATGGCCGTCGCTGGCCGGCAGCGAAGAATGGTTCTGGATCGTCAGCGGCGCAGGGGCCTGCACCCTGCTGCTGGGCGCCTATGCGGCCATGTTCCAGAACGACCTCAAGGGCCTGCTGGCCTACTCGACCATCAGCCACCTGGGCCTGATCACCCTGCTGCTGGGCCTGAACAGCCCGCTGGCAGCGGTAGCGGCGGTGTTCCACATTCTCAACCATGCCACCTTCAAGGCCTCGCTGTTCATGGCCGCCGGCATCATCGACCATGAAAGCGGCACCCGCGATATCCGCAAGCTCAGCGGGCTGTTCCGGCTGATCCCGTTCACCGCCACCCTGGCCATGGTCGCCAGTGCCTCGATGGCCGGCGTACCCTTGATGAACGGCTTTCTGTCCAAGGAAATGTTCTTCGCCGAAACCGTGTTCATCAGTTCCACGGCCTGGGTCGAAACCACCTTGCCGATCATCGCGACCCTGGCGGGCACCTTCAGCGTCGCCTATGCGCTGCGCTTCACCGTCGACGTGTTTTTCGGCCCGCCGGCCACCGACCTGCCCCATACCCCCCACGAGCCGCCGCGCTGGATGCGCGCGCCGGTCGAATTGCTGGTGCTGACCTGCCTGGTGGTGGGTATCTTCCCTGCCCAGTCGGTGGGCCCGCTGCTGGCCGCTGCCGCACTGCCGGTGGTGGGTGGCACGCTGCCCGAGTACAGCCTGGCCATCTGGCACGGCTGGAATGCACCACTGATCATGAGCCTGATCGCCATGTGCGGCGGCGTGGTGCTCTACCTGGTGCTGCGCAATCAGCTCAAGCGCGGGCGCTTCCTCTACCCGCCGCTGATCGAGCTGTTCAATGGCAAGCGCCTCTTCGAACACGGCCAGGTGCTGCTGATGCGTGTGGCGCGCCGCTTCGAGCGCCTGTTCACCACCCGCCGCCTGCAGAAGCAGCTGTTCATGCTGGTGCTCATCGCCCTGCTCGCCGGCGTGCTGCCCATGCTGCAAACCGGGTTGAGCTGGGGCGACCGGCCCAAGATCCCGGGCTCAGGTGTATTCGTGATGCTCTGGCTGATCGCGATCATCTGTGCCATCGGCGCTGCGTGGCAGGCCAAGTACCACCGGCTGGCGGCCCTGACCATGGTCAGCGTCTGCGGCCTGATGACCTGCATCACCTTCGTCTGGTTCTCGGCGCCGGACCTGGCACTCACCCAACTGGTGGTCGAAGTGGTCACCACGGTGCTGATCCTGCTGGGCCTGCGCTGGCTGCCACGGCGTATCGAAGACATCTCGCCCCTGCCCGGCAGCAAGGAGCGCGCTGTGGCACGCCGCCTGCGCGACCTGCTGCTGGCGGTGCTGGTCGGCGGTGGCATGGCCTTGCTGTCGTACGCAATGCTGACCCGCCCGACACCCAACGTGATTTCTTCCTTCTACCTGAGCCGGGCGCTGCCCGAGGGTGGCGGCACCAACGTGGTCAACGTGATGCTGGTTGACTTCCGCGGCTTCGATACCCTGGGTGAAATCACCGTACTGGTGGCCGTGGCACTGAGCGTGTTTGCCCTGCTGCGCCGCTTCCGCCCGCCCAAGGAGAGCATCCAGCTACCTGCCCAGCAGCGCCTGCTGGCGCCGGACGTGGTCACCGACCTGGTCAACCCGCGTCAGGCCGCCGATACCGCGCTGGGCTTCATGATGGTGCCCGCTGCCCTGGTGCGACTGCTGCTGCCGATCGCGCTGGTGATCTCGATGTACCTGTTCATGCGCGGCCACAACCAGCCCGGTGGCGGCTTCGTCGCCGGCCTGGTGATGTCGGTGGCGTTCATCCTGCAGTACATGGTCGCCGGCACCCAGTGGGTGGAAGCCCAGATGAGCCTGCGTCCGCTGCGCTGGATGGGCACCGGCCTGCTGCTGGCAACCCTCACCGGGGCCGGGGCGATGCTGCTCGGCTACCCGTTCCTGACCACGCATACCGCGCACCTTGACCTGCCGATACTGGGCGACATCCATGTCGCCAGCGCCCTGTTCTTCGACACGGGCATCTTTACCGTGGTGGTCGGGTCCACCCTGCTGATCCTCACCGCACTGGCCCACCAGTCGGTGCGCAGCCACCGGCCGAGCAGCCAGCCCAAACCCACCGTCAACCCGGGAGCCGCCTGATGGAAGAAGTGATTGCAATTGCCATCGGTGTGCTCGCCGCGTCAGGCGTGTGGCTGATCCTGCGCCCACGGACCTTCCAGGTGGTGATGGGCCTGTGTCTGCTGTCGTACGGCGTCAACCTGTTCATCTTCAGCATGGGCAGCCTGTTCATCGGCAAGGAGCCGATCATCAAGGACGGCGTACCCCAGGACCTGCTCCATTACACCGACCCGTTGCCCCAGGCACTGGTACTGACGGCCATCGTCATCAGCTTCGCCATGACCGCCTTGTTCCTGGTGGTGCTGCTGGCTTCGCGCGGGCTGACCGGCACCGACCACGTGGATGGCCGGGAGCCTAAAGAATGAGTGTGATGAACCAACTGATCGTCGCGCCCATTCTGCTGCCGCTGCTGACCGCCGCACTGATGCTGCTGCTGGGCGAAAAGCGCCGGCCGCTCAAGGCCCGCATCAACCTGATCTCCAGCCTGGCCGGGCTGGGTATTTCGATCTGCCTGCTGCTGTGGGTGCAGGAGCAGGGCCAGGCCAGCTCGATCGGCGTGTACCTGCCGGGCAACTGGCAGGCCCCCTTCGGCATCGTGCTGGTACTCGACCGCCTTTCGGCACTGATGCTGGTACTCACCGGCATCGTCGGGGTCAGCGCGCTGGTGTTCGCCACCGCGCGCTGGGACCGCGCAGGCGCCAGCTTCCACGCCCTGTTCCAGATCCAGCTGATGGGCCTGTACGGCGCCTTCCTGACGGCCGACCTGTTCAACCTGTTCGTGTTCTTCGAAGTGCTGCTGGCCGCCTCCTACGGCCTGATCCTGCATGGCTCGGGTCGTGCGCGGGTCAAGGCCGGCCTGCACTACATTGCCATCAACCTGCTCGCTTCCTCGCTGTTCCTGGTGGGGGCGGCGATGCTCTATGGGGTCACCGGTACCCTGAACATGGCTGACCTGGCCCTGAAGATTCCGCTGGTGCCCGAGGCCGACCGCGGCCTGCTGCATGCCGGCGCGGCGATTCTGGCCACGGCCTTTCTGGCCAAGGCGGGTATCTGGCCGCTCAACTTCTGGCTGGTCCCGGCCTACTCGTCGGCCAGTGCCCCGGTTGCCGCACTGTTCGCGATCATGACCAAGGTGGGCACCTATACCGTGCTGCGCCTGTGGACCTTGCTGTTCTCCGGTCAGGCCGGCGCTTCGGCGTTCTTCGGCGGCGAGTGGCTGGTCATCGGTGGCCTGGCCACCCTGGGCTGCGCGGCGCTGTCGATCCTGGCGGCGCAACGCCTGGAGCGCATGGCCAGCCTGAGCATCCTGGTCTCGGCCGGCACCTTGCTGGCCGCCATCGGCTTCGGCCAGGCGGCGCTGACCGCCGCCGCCCTGTTCTACCTGGTGAGCTCCACCCTGGCCTTGTGCGCGCTGTTCCTGCTGGCCGAGCTGATCGAGCGCTCGCGCTCGGCCAACGAGATCCCGCTGGAAGACGACACCGATGCGCTGCCCTCGCCCCTGGAATCGCTGCAGCCGCCCAAGGGCATCAACCTGGACGATGAACAGAAGGCGGTGATCGGCCAGGTGATTCCCTGGACCATGGCATTCCTGGGCCTGAGCTTCATCGCCTGCGCGCTGCTGATCATCGGCATGCCGCCGCTGTCCGGTTTCATCGGCAAGCTGAGCCTGATCAGCGCCCTGTTCAACCCCAACGGCCTGGGCGTGCCGGTCGACCAGCCGCTGTCCGCAGCCGGCTGGGGCCTGGTGGCCTTGCTGGTGCTCTCGGGCCTGGCATCGCTGATCGCCTTGACCCGTGTCGGCATCCAGCGCTTCTGGACCCCGCAGGAGCGCCCCTCGCCGTTGCTACGGCGCAATGAGTGCATTCCCATCGTGCTGCTGCTGGGGCTGTGCGTACTGCTGAGCGTGCGCGCCGAACCACTGCTGCGCTACACCCAGGACACGGCAGCCGGGCTCAAGGACCCTGCCAGCTACGTCAATGCGGTACTCGGCACGCGACCGGTGCCCGGCCCCACCAGCGAGGCGATTGCCGGGCAGGTGCAGCCATGAAGCGCCTGTTTCCCGCGCCACTGCTGTCGCTTTCGCTCTGGGGGTTGTGGTTGCTGCTCAACCTCTCGCTGAGTGCCGGCAACCTGCTGCTTGGCGCACTGCTGGCAATCCTGGCACCCATCCTGATGGCGCCGCTGCGTCCGCTACCGGTGCGCATACGCAAGCCGGGCACCATCGTGCGGCTGATTCTGCGAGTGGGGGGCGATGTGGTGATGTCCAACCTGCAGGTTGCCCGTAGCGTATGGCAGGCCGGTGGCCGGCCGCCACGCTCGCGCTTCATACGTATTCCGCTGGACCTGCGCGATGCCCATGGCCTGGCGGCGCTGTCGATGATCACCACGGTCATTCCCGGCACCATCTGGTCGGAGCTGGCGCTGGACCGCAGCATCCTGCTGCTGCATGTCTTCGATCTGGACGATGAAACGCAGTTCATCGACCACTTCAAGCACACCTACGAACGTCCGCTGATGGAGATTTTCGAATGACTGGCCTGCTCGCCAACGCCATTCTCGCCAGCCTGTTCATCTTTGCCCTGGCCATGGCCCTGACCCTGGTGCGCCTGTTCAAGGGCCCTTCGGCGCAGGACCGGGTACTGGCGCTGGACTACCTGTACATTCTGGCCATGCTGATGATGCTGGTGCTGGGTATTCGCTACGCCAGCGACACCTACTTCGAAGGTGCGCTGCTGATAGCCCTGTTCGGCTTTGTCGGCTCGTTTGCCCTGGCCAAATTCCTGCTGCGTGGCGAGGTGATCGAATGAACTCGACCGTCGAATTGCCGTTCTGGCTTGAAGTGGTCACGGCTGTGCTGCTGGTCGTCAGCAGCCTGTTCGCCCTGAGCGGCGCGGTAGGCCTGCTGCGCCTGAAGACCTTCTTCCAGCGCATGCACCCGCCCGCCCTGGCGTCGACCTTCGGCACCTGGTGCGTGGCCATGGCTTCGATCCTGTACTTTTCGGGCCTCAAGCACTCGCCCGTACTGCACGCCTGGCTGATCCCGATCCTGCTGTCGATCACCGTGCCGGTGACCACCCTGCTGCTGGCGCGGGCCGGGTTGTTTCGCAAGCGCATGGCCGGGGATGACGTACCCGAAGAGGTCAGCAGTGGCCGCGGGCGCGATACCGGGCACTGACACCTGGCCCTATCGAGCTGCCAACACCTGCAGCTCGCGGCGCACCATTGCCGCATATTCCGGCGGGCTCAGCTGATACAGCTGCCCTGCCACCCAGTTCAACCAGGCGCCCTGCAGCACCGCGCGTTGTGCCAGCCACTCCAGGGCCTGGGCCTGGGCGCGGGCCTGATGCTCGGCGTGGAAGCGCGCACGCCCCGACGCCGCAGCGGTACTGCTCACTCGCTGGCCTTGAAGGTCAGTTCGCCCTTGCGCCATTTGGCGGCCTTGGCCGTGGCAGCCTTCAGGGTCTTGGTCAGGCCTTCCTTGATCTGCTCGTGGGCAGCAAACACCATCACCACGGTCTGCCCCTCGCGGAACACGATGCCATGCCCTTCGGGCACGGTCACGAACGCATAATCGCCCAGTTCGTAGACGGTCAGCTTGATGTCGCGAAAGCGGATCTCCAACTTGCCACCTTCGCGGCTGGGCAATACCGCCGCCCGAAAGTGATCGCCCACTTTCAGTTCAAGCCGCTGTTTGTCATCGACCACCAGGGCCTCTTCGGTATCGATCTCGGCAAGGTAGATACCTTCGGCACTTTGTTCGGTCACGTAGACGAAGCGCGATTGAAACTGTTTGACCAACTTGGCCCGCAGGTCGCCCAACACGAAGAGGGCGTGCATATCCAGATTACTGACTGCCAATGATTAATTCCTCAAAACCAGCATCACCCCGCCACCTCGCAGGCGGCACTGCGCCGCGAAGGTCCCGGTTTTCAATTTGAAGTCTGAAAGACTAGTGGATCAGTGCCAGGGTTGTTCGTACGCACAGACACCAGGCTGCGAAGGAAAACACGTCGTGCCCTGCCAGTTGATAACCGGCGGCTACAAACAGCCATTTCCCAAAGTGCAACCGATTTCTCTGACAGCGTGCTCGCTGAAAAAATGCGATAGCTGAAAGAAAGATCCCAGAACGAAGGACCTCTGGACGAACATGTTCACTGCACAGGGAAGCGAATATGCACGAAAACACCGAAACACGTCGAGTGGGCAATACACTAGAAGTATCAAAAAATATCGGGAGTGCATCCGGCAAAACCCGGCCGCGCTACATTGTAGTGCCGGCTGGCGTCGGTTTTTTCCATATCACGGAGTCTGCCACGGGCCGGGTGAAAGGCTTTCGCCGACATCACGGGGAGGCCTGCGACCTGGCAAGGACCCTCGAGGCCAGGCCCCGCGCCTACCCGGCCTGACAGGCGTCCAGCCCCTGCCCATCGAACTGTGCCAGCCAGGCGGCGCGACAGGCGTGTGCCTCGTCACGGCTGGCGAACGCGGTGCCTCTGCGCTCACCGTTGACCAGCACCACCCAGCACACGCGCATGCCCACCGAACGCAGCGAAATGGGAACGCCACTGCCGATCATCACCGCCACATCGACCTTGCACTGCATGATTCCCTCCGGAATTTAATTAGCAGCCTAACGATGAGGCGATGATAAACCCCTGCCCCTTGCGGGAAAAAGCTATCCCCGGCATAGCTGTTTTGCATCAAGCGCAACAAATCCGACTCAGGAAATCACGCTGTGCTGGGGTCGATAGCCCAGGCGCAAGCCGCCCCAGTGGCGCCCCTGTACCTGGATCGGCACCGACAGATCATGCATCAGCTCGCCCGTGTCACGGGTATAGGTCTGCAGCAGCACCGGTTGCTGATGGCTGCCGCAACGGATACCGGTACGGTCGTCGAACTTGCGCTTGCTGCGGTTGTGCGCGGTATCGGTCGCCTCGTCACCGGTCAGTGGCTGGCTGAAGGCGTTGTTGTGGGTCGGCACATAGCCCTGCTGAGTACAGGCAATGGCGAACACCAGGCCTTCATGCTGGGCCAGCAGCGGCTCCTGGATCGCGGGCAGTACCTGGTCGGTGTAGTCGTCAAAACGCGTGCGGTAACGGGCCGGGCGGGTACCGGGCAGCAACTGATACTGGCGATCGAACAGAGCATCGACGCTGATGCGCCCCTGGGCGATGTCGGCCTCGAAGCAATCGGCGATTTTCTGGGCCCCCTGGCGGGCAAGGTCGTATACGCGCTGGTGGTAGTCATCCAGCCCCACCTCGGCCAGACGCTCGCTGATACGCTCGGCCTGACCTTCCATCTGCACGGCTGCCTGGGCCAGGCGCTGGGTCTGCTGGTCGCTCACCACCAGGTCGCTGCGCATCTGCGCCACGGCCTGGAACAGGCTGTCGAGCTGAGTACGGTTGGTCTCGGTACCGGCAGCGATCGCATCGATCTGCTGCTCGACGCCAGCGGCGAGCCCGGCGATGGCGTCCAGTTGCTCGCCGGTGTGCTCGACCTGGTCCACCCCCTGGTGCAGGTCATCGGACAACTCACGGATCTGCTCCACCACCTGGGCGGTACGCTGCTGGATATCGGCCACCATCAGGCCGACCTCCTCGGTGGCACTGGCGGTACGTCCGGCCAGGCCACGCACCTCATCGGCCACCACGGCAAAGCCACGACCATGTTCGCCGGCGCGCGCGGCCTCGATGGCCGCGTTCAATGCAAGCAGGTTGGTCTGGCTGGCGATGGTCTGGATCACCAGGGTAACCCGGGCAATGTCTTCGCTGCGCTGGTGCAGCGCCTCGATCAGTTCGCGGCTGTCGTTGGCACGGGCGCTGAGCTGGTGCATGCGCTGGATCGACTCGGCCAGCACCGTTCTGCCGGCAGCACTGCTGTGGTGGGCCTCGCGGGCCGCGCCCAGGGCCTGCTGGCTGAGCTGCGAAGTGGCTTTCTCGGTACCGATCATGACTTCGGCACTGCTGACGATCTGCGCCGCCGACACCAGTTGCGATTGCAGCTTGTCGGCCAGTTGCTGCACCGCATGGGCAACGCCAGCGGCAGACAGCGCGTTGTGGCTGGTGGCCTGGGCCAGGTCACGGGTCAGGTCGCCCAGCGGGTCCTGCTCGCTCACCACCTCGGCCGGCCGCTTGCGCATCAACGGCAGCCACAGGGCCAGCAAGGCCAGTGGCAGACACAGGTAGAAGGACACATCGGCAAACGCCATGGCACTGAGCAACACCACCAGCACCAGGCTTTGCAGCGCCGTGCCCGACCAGCGCCGGGCGCCAGTGGACGTACCTTGCAGCGGCACCAGCGTGCCAGGCAGAGATCCTTCTCGCATCATAACAATGGTTCCCGCAGTGTCGTTATTGTGCCCCCATTAAACGCCACTACAAGGCCATTATCCATGCTTCGTTGGATGTAAGACCCTCCTGCTTGATGCAAGGCAAAGAAACGCAAAAGCCCCGGGCTGTGAACCCGGGGCTTGCTGGCACGACAGCGGGCGTCAGGCCTGACGCTGGTGCTTGTCGAGCTGCTCGTGGCGCTCTTGCGCCTCGATGCAGTACTTGGTGGTGGGGCTGATCAGCAGGCGCTTGAGGCCGATCGGCTCGCCGCTGTCTTCACACCAGCCGAAGCTGTCGTCCTTGATGCGGCCCAGGGCAATTTCCAGCTGGGGCAGCAGGCGCTGGTCGCGGTCGATGGTGTTGACCAGCCAGTGACGCTCTTCTTCGACCGAGGCGGCGTCGGCAGGATCAGCAGGGGTGTCCAGGCTTTCGATGGCTACACGACTTTTCTCGATGCGCTCATGGATCTCCACTTTCATCGACTGCAACAGCTCGGTGAAAAAGGCATGCTGCTCAGCGTTCATGTAGTCATCGGCCGGCATGGCCAGCAACTTTTCCTTTGTCATTGATTTCTCTATAAAAAATACGTGCATTTAGGCGATCGGGTGCTACCGGCGAACAGCTCGCCGGCGGCGCAATTCTTCAAGCACCATCCGGCACTCAATTTACAGGGGGCGGCAGTCTAAGGCCGAGTTTCGCAAGGGGCAATACAAATGAAGGTGGTTTTGTCCGAAATGCCCCTCGAACGAGCGTCAACGCTCCCCTGAGGGCGGCCTTTATAGCAAAAAAACTCGTCCGCGGGGGTAGTCTCGCTGTTTATCGCACGCCCGCCTCGCCCAGCAGCTGGCTCAGCACCGCACGCAGCTTGCCCGGCTTGACCGGCTTGTTGAGCAATGGCGCGCCCAGGCGCTGCATCGCACGGCGGCTCTGGTCGCTGCGATCGGCGGTGATCATCACGGCGGGTATGGTCACCGCGAAATGCTCACGCAGGTCGCGCACCACTTCGCAGCCGGTCACCCCGTGGTCCAGGTGAAAGTCCGCCAGCACCAGTTCCGGCGCGCGCCCCTGCAACACCTGAAATGCCGTCTTGCGGTCGGTCGCGGTCAGCACCTCGCACCCCCACTGGGCCAGCAGGGCGGCCATGCTCTGCAGGATGCTCAGTTCGTTGTCCAGCACCAGCAGGCGGCGCCCCGGCAGCGGGTCGCCGACGCTCGGCAGCGGTGCTGGCGCCAGCACCGGCGGGCAACGACGTTCGGTGGAGAGCGGCACATCGATGCTGAACACCGAACCGCGCCCCGGCCAGGAGCGCACCCGTACCGGGTAATCGAGGATCCGCGCAATGCGCTCGACGATCGCCAGGCCCAGGCCCACCCCCTTGCGATCGGCGGCGCGGCCCACATCGAGCTGGTTGAATTCGAGAAAGATCGATTGCAGGCGCTGCGCAGCAATGCCGCGCCCGGTATCCCAGACCTCCAGGCGCAGGCAGTCGCCACGCCGCCGCGCCCCCAGCAGGATGCGCCCCTGTTCGGTGTAGCGGCAGGCGTTGCTGAGGAAGTTGCGCAGGATCCGCGTCAGCAGCCGCACATCGGTGCGGATCACCTGGCGTCCGCTGCGCAAACGCAGGCCCAGGCCCTCGGCAGCCGCCACCGGCTGAAACTCCGAGGCCAGCGGCGCCAGCACATCGTCCAGCAGGTACAGGTCAAGGTCAGGCTTGATTGCCGCCTGGTCGAGCCGGGAAATATCCAGCAGATCGCTCAACAGGTCTTCGGCGCCTTCCAGCGCCTGGTGCGCGCGCTCCACCAGCAATTGCTCGGCCTGCGGCAACTGGCGCTCGCGCAGGGTCGAAATCAACAGGCGTGCAGCGTTGAGCGGTTGCAGCAGGTCGTGGCTGGCGGCGGCCAGGTACTTGTCCTTGCTGCGGTTGGCCGCCTGGGCCGCATCGCGTGCCTCCATCAGCTGGCGGGTACGCTCGGCCACGCGCTGCTCCAGCTCGTCGTTGAGTTGCTGCAGACGCTCCTGCGCCAGCTTGCGCTCGGTGATGTCGGCGACGAACCCCTCGACCACGCCCTCCTCGTCCGGGCGCAGCAACAGGTTCATCAGCACATCGATGCTGCTGCCGTCCTTGCGTCGCAGCTGGGTTTCGTAACCCAGCAGGGCCTGCTCGCGCTGCAGCACCTGGGCAATGTCCTGCAACTCGGCCTGGCCGCCCACGAACAGGTGGCTGGCCAGGTCACGCCGGGAAAACAGCACCGCCTGGGGGTCGGCATACCCCAGCATGCGCGCCAGCGCCGGGTTGGCGGCGCGCAGGCCATCGTCGAGGCTGGCCTGGAAGATGCCGTGCACCGCATGCTCGAACAGCCACGAATAGCGCTTGCGCTCGGTTTCCAGCTCGTCCAGGCGCGCCGCCAGTTCCGGGTAGTGGCTTTTGCGAACAGTGTGGTTGCTCAGCCCCAGCAGCCCGGCCAGCGCATTCGCGCCAGGCTCAGAGGGCTTCGCCATACACCACCTCGACGTCACGCTGGCTCGAAGTCCGCGGGTTGGTGAGGATGCACGGGTCGTCCATCGCATGCTGCGACAGGAACGGAATGTCGCTGCTGCCCACCCCATGCAAGGCCAGGGTTTCGTGAAAGCCCACGGCGTGCTTGAGCGCGATCAGGTGCTCGACCAGGCGCTGGCGGACCTGATTGTGGTTCAGCCCGCGGCAATCGATACCCAGGGTCTGCGCGATCAACTTGAAGCGATCGGGGGCGGCGCTGTAGTTGAAGGCCACCACATGCTCGACCAGCACCGCATTGCACAGACCGTGGGGCAGGTCGAGAAACCCGCCCAGGCTGTGGGACATGGCGTGCACCGCCCCGAGGATGGCATTGGAGAAGGCCAGCCCGGCCTGCATGCTGCCGAGCATGATCTTCTCGCGCAGGGCGATGTCCTGCGGGTTGGCGATCATCTGCACCAGGTTGCCGTTGATCAGGCGCATTGCCTCCAGGGCATGGGGGTCGGTCAGCGGCCCATGACCGGTGGACACGAACGCCTCGATGGCATGCACCAGCGCGTCGATGCCGGTACAGGCCGAGAGGAACGGGTCCATGCTCAGGGTGGTTTCAGGGTCGATCAGCGACACATCGGGTACCACCGCCTTGCTGACGATGGAGAACTTCATGCGTTCCTGCTGGTTGGAGATGATCACGAACTGCGACACGTCGGCCGAGGTGCCGGCGGTGGTCGGGATCAGGATCAGCGGCGGGCTCGGCACTCGGATGGTGTCGACCCCTTCGAACTCCAGGATGTGCCGGCCGTGGGCCGCCACGATGCCGATGCCCTTGGCGCAGTCCATCGGGCTGCCGCCGCCAACGGCCACGATCACGTCGCACTGTTCGCTGCGATAGCGCTCGGCGCCGGCCATGACCTCTTCGACCCGCGGGTTGGGCGACACGTCGCTGTACAGGCAGTAATCGATGCCCTGCGCCTGCAGGCTGGCCTCGATGTCGCCGACCCAGCCGGCGGCGATCACGCCAGGGTCACTGACCAGCAGTACCTTGCGCGCGCCGAAGGTCCTGGCGTAATTGGCCACATGGTGCCGACAGCCGGCACCGAAGATGATTTCCGGAGAGACGAATTTACGCAACTGGCTCAGGTTCGGGCTCATGCGACGCCTTCTTGTTCTTTTAAGGTAGCGCCAGCCTAAAGCATCAGGAGGGTTTTGCAATCAGACGATAGGGGGGATGCACAAGGCAGCGCCGGTGCCTTGGGGCACCGGCGCAAGAGGGATCAACGGCTGGCGAAGTACATGGTCACTTCAAAGCCGATACGCAGATCAGTGAACGCGGGTTTTTTCCACATAGGTCCATCCTCTTCTGGCACCACAGGATTGCGGTGCGTCTATTAATACACCGTTGCCGGCGCAGGTCGAATGCTACTTTGGAACAGATTTTCCCACAGCCATCGGGCGTCAGAAGAAGCCCAGCGGATTGATGTCGTAGCTCACCAGCAGGTTCTTGGTCTGCTGGTAGTGGTCGAGCATCATCTTGTGGGTTTCACGACCCACGCCGGACTTCTTGTACCCGCCGAACGCGGCGTGCGCCGGGTACAGGTGGTAGCAGTTGGTCCACACGCGCCCGGCCTTGATGCCACGGCCCATGCGGTAGGCACGGTTGATGTCGCGGGTCCACAGCCCGGCGCCCAGGCCGAACTCGGTGTCGTTGGCGATTGCCAGGGCCTCGGCCTCGTCCTTGAAGGTGGTCACGCCCACCACCGGGCCGAAGATCTCTTCCTGGAACACGCGCATCTTGTTGTGGCCCTTGAGCAGGGTCGGCTGGATGTAGTAGCCGCTCGACAGGTCGCCGGCCAGGCGCTCGCTGGCGCCACCGGTCAGTACCTGCGCGCCCTCTTCGCGGGCGATGTCCAGGTACGAGAGGATCTTGTCGTACTGCTGCTCGGACGCCTGGGCGCCAACCATGGTTTCGGTGTCCAGCGGGTTGCCACGCTTGATCTGGGCGATCTTCTTCATCACCACGGCCATGAACGGCTCGTAGATCGATTCCTGTATCACCGCACGCGATGGGCAGGTGCACACTTCGCCCTGGTTGAAGAACGCCAGCACCAGACCTTCGGCGGCCTTCTCGATGAAACTCGGCTCGGCCTGCATGATGTCTTCGAAGAAGATGTTCGGCGACTTGCCGCCCAGTTCCACGGTGCTGGGGATGATGTTCTCGGCAGCGCACTTCATGATGTGCGAGCCCACCGGGGTGGAACCGGTGAAGGCGATCTTGGCGATGCGCTTGCTGGTGGCCAGCGCTTCACCGGCCTCGCGTCCGAAGCCCTGCACGATGTTGAGCACGCCCGGCGGCAGCAGGTCGCCCACCAGCTCGGCGAACACGGTGATCGACAGTGGGGTCTGTTCAGCCGGCTTGAGCACCACGCAGTTGCCGGCGGCCAGGGCCGGGGCGAGCTTCCAGGCGGCCATCAGCAGCGGGAAGTTCCATGGAATGATCTGCCCGACCACGCCCAGCGGTTCATGGAAGTGGTAGGCGGCGGTGTTTTCGTTGATCTCGGCGGCGCTGCCTTCCTGGGCACGGATGCAGCCGGCGAAGTAACGGAAATGATCGGCGGCCAGCGGCACGTCGGCATTCAGGGTTTCGCGAATGGCCTTGCCGTTGTCCCAGGTTTCGGCAATGGCCAGCACTTCGAGGTTCTGCTCGATACGGTCGGCAATCTTGAGCAGGATGCGCGAGCGGTCCTGCACGCTGGTACGGCCCCAGGCATCGGCAGCGGCATGGGCGGCGTCCAGGGCGCGCTCGACGTCTTCGGCGCTGGAACGTGGAAATTCGGCGATGACCTGGGCGTTCACCGGCGAGCTGTTGGTGAAGTACTGGCCGTTCAGCGGGGCAACGAACTCGCCGCCGATGTAGTTGCCGTAACGCGGTTTGAAGTTGACAAGGGCGCCTTCGGTGCCGGGAGCTGCATAGATCATGTTCGGGCCTCTGTTGATCCGGGCCTGTCATGACGACAGGCGGTGTACGGATCTTAGGCAGCCCGGGGCGGCTGACGAATCGCCCTTTGGCAGAGGACAACTCGTCATTTGGTAGTAGGCGCGGGCGCCGCTACAGGTCCAGGAACAGCGCCCGGGCCGAGCGGCTGTCGATCTGGCTGCGGTAGATCTGGATCACGCGCTCATTGTCGGCGTCTGCCGGCAACTGGTACTGCCCCCCCTCGAACCGCTGTGCGGCGGTTTTCAGATGCGCCGCGGTGTACAGCCCAGGCTCTGCGTCCAGGGTCGCGTAATGAAAGTGCGCCACCCACAGCAACTGCCCCGCCTTGTCGTGGATTTCGTACTCCTGAAGGAAATCCTGGGCATGACCCTTGCGTTTTCGCGTGGGCTTGCGCGGCTGGAGCCTGTGCAGGCTGACCTCGCCCTGGGCCTTGAGGTAGGCCACCCGACTGACCGTCGGCAACTGTGCCAGGGTCATCTGCACACGCAGACGCCGCCCTTCATCACGCAGGTGCTTGGCCTGCTCGAGCAGGGCCTTGGCTTGCAGCGCCGCATCCTGGCCGGCAGCAGACCGGTCGGTGTCGTTGCCGGCAGTCAATGCCTGTTCGATCTGCCGGGCCAGCTCGTCAAGCGGGCGCGCCTGCTGCGTCAGGATTTCTTCCATCTCCACCGGAAGCATGGCGGTCCTGGCCTGGGCGACGGCGCGCCTGAGCTGCTGCGTCGAGTCGTTCAGCAACCGCGTGGAGCGCTCCAGCAAGCCCGGCAACTGCGCCTGGGTGGCGCGCGCAGGTGCTGGGCGGGGGCGCTCCACCGGCTGCCAGATACCGGCCTCGGCGGTTTCCTCGTAGCGGGCCAGCTCGCGCTGTTCCACCGGGTCGATCACCACCACCACGTCGCTGTCGGCCCCGGCCAGCCGACGCTGCTGCCCCACCACCACGCCGCGGTTGCGGGTGCGTATCAACGTGCGCGAGCGGCTGCCTGAGGCCGGTGGCGCCGAAGGTTGGCGTGGCAGGTCGCGAATCAGCCCGGCCAGTCGCTTCTGGGCAGCATCATGCAGGGCCTGCAGCACCTGCTGGTACTCCTCCACCTGTGCCGCCCCCTGCAAAACCGCGCTGGAGGCCTTGTACAGCTGGGTGCCCTGCAGTGCACTGGCATAGTGGCGCACACTGCTGTCGAGCATCTGCACCCGTTCCTGATCGGTGAACGCCCCGCCCATCTCGAGCTCCAGCTGCAAGCCCAATCGGGCAGACAACACCGTCTCGTAGATACCCTCGCCTCCGGCGTGCCCGCGGTCTGCCTGCAGCACCAACACCCCCAGCATGTTGATCTGGGACGAACGCCAGGCCTGGACTGCCAGCTCTTCACCGCGCATCGCCTCGATCCTGCTTGCCTGGGCCGGGCCGCCGGGCAGGATCTGGCGCAGCTGCCCGGTCAGGCGATCGAGGGCCTGATAGCAGTCGATGATCTGCTCGGTCAGGGTCTTGGCCCCTTCGAGCAGCACCACCAATTGCCGATAGGTGGGCGAAGTGCCTTCCAGCACCAGTTCGCGCAGACGGTCCTGACCCTGGCCGCCGCGAAGGTTGTTTATGCCGTCCTTGTTATGCATGAACAGGCTTCGCAAGGCGTACAGCAACTGCACGGTAATGCTGGACTCCTCGAACAGGTAGTTGCCCTGCTGGGCGCGAAAGTTTGCCAGGGTTTTAAGCTGGTTCAGTTGCGCATGGCTTTCCCGCGCCTTGGCCAGCCCCTGCCCGTGCCGTCGCAGATCATCCACATAGCGCTGCAATCGCTCGGCCGAGGGCTGCGGCTCCTGTTTCACCACCTCGTCCAGATCGCGCTTGAGCTGCAAGGCGCTGGCCTGGCGCACCGGCTGGTAGTCGTCCAGTTCCTTCTGCAGAACCTCCACGCGAGCCTGGTTGGCCAGGCGCAACTGCTGGATGCGCCGATTCAGCGGCATGCCGCCACGCAAGCGCAAGCCCAGGTCGAACTGCCAGCTGCCATCGGCGGCGTGCCGCAGCCAGGGCCCGGGACGCTGTTGCGCGTCGCGGATTCGCAGGCCGGCATCCTCCTCCACCACGGGGTAGACCTGCCCGCTGACACCCACCCACAGACGGTCCTCATGCAGGTACAACCCCTGCCAGGGCCCGTGGCTGATCGGTGCTCCCAGCCCCTCGCGGCCCTGCACGCGCTGCAGGGGCACCAGGCGCGCGCGCTGTTCGCCGTTCAGTCGGTCCGCCGCCGCTGCCCAGCTGAAATCCAGGCTGTCCAGCGCCTGGCCCGAGGGCGAAGCAAGGGCATGGCCGAACTCGGGCTCCAGCACCTGGGCCAGCGGCGACTCGCCCCTCTGCGCAGGGGTTGAGAGCTTGAGCCGGGTGGTGTCGGTCCTGCTCGCCAGCAACGTCAGCGCCAGGTTGAACAACCATTCCGCCAGCTGCCCGTCACCCTCGCTCTGGTGTTGCTGCAAGGTATCGCGCAGGCCTGCCGTCAGTTGCACAAGCCAGCCGGCCACCGCAACCGGGCCATTGCACAGTGGCAACAGCGTGTTGAACATCAGCCAGCCCAGTTCGGCATAGGCCGCCCAGCGCTGTTCGCTGGATGACTGCGAGCCGGCCCGGGCGCGGGCCACCAGTTCCTGGGCGCAGCTACGGTACAGATGCACCAGCGGGTCGCCATCGATCAGCGCGTCGCTGAACGACGCCGGGGCCGGCACCTGAAGGGGAGCGAAGTCCGAGCCGGGCAGAAAGCGCACCGTATGCGGCTGCTCCAGCCCGCCACGCGCGTACACCGGCTGTGCCTTGGCAGGCAGCCGCTTCAGCAGATCGTCGTGCAGCGCGCCAGGCTCGCACAACCGCTCGAACAGGGCCTGGCGCGAGCTGAACTCCTGCAGCGGCTCGCGGTGCAGTGGGCGATACAGCAGGCACGGCCCCTGGCGCGGGTCGCGGCCCTCGACCAGGTACGCATTGAGCGCGACATCGGGGTGTGCACCCGCCTCGCGCAACAGGCCCAACGGACGCAGCACCGCGTCGGTTTCCTCGCCACGGCACAGTGCCGTGACCCGCCGGGCACTCAGTGCACTAACCCCTTCGCGTTGACGCAGGCAATACTCCAGCACCAGCATCGGCAGTTGTTCGCGCAACTGATCGACGAACAGCTGCTGGCGACTGGCCGACTGCACAGGGTCATCCAGCAGGCTGTGCTGCAACAGGTCCGGGTAGGTCTGGCCCACGTCCAGGCGGGTGACCTGGGCCTTGATGAATGCAAGATCCAGCCATGTCGGCAGCACTGCGCCGCTGCGGCTGCGCAAGGTGACGCTGCCTGCCCTGAGCAGCCCCAGGTTGCCCACCGCCAGTTGGGCCAGGTTCAGCGTCACCTCGCGAATGCTGCCCGCCGGGGCAAAATCCCCCCCACTGCCGCCGGCGCCGGCAATCACCTGGCGGTTGACCAGCTCGACATCCTCCAGCTCGGCACGGGTAAAGCCCGGGTGCCCGGCATGCACCGCCGCCTGCCACTGGGCCCAGGCGTACTCCGGCATGCCGGGCAGGTCATGCAGGAACGACTGCCCGCCACTGCGCTGCTGCGCCCGCGCCAGGCGCACCAGCATCTCGGTGTACTGCAGGCGCGGCGCCTCGTCAGCGTCGCGCAACCACGTCGGCAACAGCCCGCGCAGGCTGGCCAGGGTCTGGCGCTCGCTCACATCGCACACCTGCACCAGCGAGGTGGCTTCGTCCAGGCGCGCGACCAGCGTCTGCACCGGGTCGACCTGCGAATCGAGAGGTGCGGCGGCGATGGCATCGATCAGGCGCAATTGCTGTTCGAACAACAACCGCGCCTGGGCCTGGAAAATCGACAGTTCGGTCTGGTACAGGTTGAGCTTGAAGGTGCCCGAAGCCTGCGCGCCCCAGCCCCTGGCCAATGCCTCCAGCAGTGCCTGGCGCGAATCGAAGCGATACAGCCCACCCGCCAGGGTGTAGAGCACCACGACAGTGCGCAACTGGCCGAGCACCTGGCGCTCGATCAGCACCGCGCTGGCCAGTTCAGGGTCCAGCCCGCCACCGGGTTCGGCATCCAGGCACAGCAGCGACACGCGTACATCCGCGCCGTTGCCGAACTGCGCGCGCTGCGTCGCCCGTGGATAGATGCCGACCATCGTCGCCGTGGCCAGCTCCAGCCCGTCCAGCACGCCAGCCCCTCGGGCCAGTTCGCAGGCGCTGGAAAAACGGCTTTTGAGGTAATCGGCCAGCCAGTCCCAGCGCGCGGTCTGGCCCGGCTCGGCCTGGCCCCAGTAACGGCTGAGCACACGCTTGTATTCATCGAGCAGCAACGGCCCGCATTCATTGAGCAGGGTTTCGACCGCGTGCAGGTCGACATCGGCGGCCTGCGGATACTCGGCGCCGCGCTGCAGGGTGAGGTAGTCCAGCCCGCTGGCCAGGTTGAGGCAGGTGCGTTCGCAATAGCGCCGTATCAGGGCATCGGCCAGCGAATCGAGCCGCGCGCCCTGCCCCGGCCGCCCCCTGACCAGGGTCAAGGCCGATGGCGCCGGGCCCTTGATCCCGCGCACCTGCCATTGCTGCGCGCACACCTGCGCAGCCACGGCGTGCAACGAGGGCCGGGTGACCATCTGGCGGCCGATGGGGCCGCACAGCGAAGCGTGTGTGGCCAACTGCCCGAAAAGCGTATCTGCTGCATCCATGATGCGACTTCCTTGTGAGTAAAGAAGCCGCAGTACAGCGTCACGCCCTGCCGGGCAGGTGGTAGATGTTGCTCAGCGGTCCTTGAACTGAGCCTCGCGCTTGGCGATGAACGCCGCCATGCCTTCCTTCTGGTCTTCGGTGGCAAACGCGGCATGGAACACCCGGCGCTCGAAGCGCACGCCTTCGGACAGGCTCACCTCGAAAGCACGGTTGATGCTCTCCTTGACCATCATCGCCACCGGCACCGACTTGCTGGCGATCTGTGCCGCCACCTTGAGGGCCTCCTCGAGCAGCTGCTCCTTGGGCACGATACGCGCCACCACGCCGGCACGCTCGGCCTCCTCGGCCCCCATCATGCGCCCGCTCAGGCACAGCTCCATGGCCTTGGCCTTGCCCACCGCGCGGGTCAGGCGCTGGGTGCCGCCCATGCCCGGCAACACGCCCAGGTTGATTTCAGGCTGACCGAACTTGGCATTGTCGGCGGCCAGGATGAAGTCGCACATCAGTGCCAGCTCGCAACCACCGCCCAGGGCGAAGCCGGACACCGCGGCGATGATCGGCTTGCGGCGGTTGGCGATGCGGTCGCTGTCGCTGAACAGGTCGTCGATGTAGATCTGCGGGTAGCTCAGCTCGGCCATTTCCTTGATATCGGCACCGGCGGCGAAGGCTTTCTCCGAACCGGTCAGCACCACGCAGCCGATGTTCGGGTCGGCTTCGAGCTGGTCCAGCGCCTGGTTCAGCTCGCGCACGATCTGCGCGTTGAGGGCGTTGAGCGCCTGGGGCCGGTTGAGGGTGATCAGGCCGACCTTGCCACGGATGTCCAACAGAATGGTTTCGAAACTCATGCAAGCTGCTCCCTTCAAAGATTGCGCGCAATGACCATGCGCTGAATGTCGCTGGTGCCTTCGTAGATCTGGCAAACCCGCACGTCACGGTAGATCCGCTCCAGCGGGAAGTCGCTCAGATAGCCATAACCGCCCAGGGTCTGCAAGGCATCGGAACAGACCTTTTCGGCCATTTCCGAAGCAAACAGCTTGGCCATCGAGGCTTCCACCAGCGCCGGGCGCCCGGCATCACGCAAGGCGGCGGCATGATGCACCATCTGCCGGGCCACGGCGATGCGCGTGGCCATGTCGGCCAGGCGAAACGCCACCGCCTGGTGTTCGATCAGGGGCTTGCCGAAGCTCTCGCGTTCGCGCGCATAGTCACGTGCCACCTCGAACGCGGCCCGCGCCATGCCCACCGATTGCGCGGCAATACCGATGCGCCCGCCCTCCAGGTTGGCCAGGGCGATCCGGTACCCCTCGCCCTCCTCGCCCAGGCGATTGGCCAGCGGCACACGCACGTTCTCGAAGACGATCTGGCAGGTATCGGAGGCATGCTGGCCGAGCTTGTCCTCCACCCGCGCCACCTGGTAGCCAGGCGAGTCGGTGGGCACGATAAAGGCACTGATGCCGCGCTTGCCGGCTGCCGGGTCAGTCACCGCGAACACGATCACCACGCCGGCATTCTGCCCCGAGGTGATGAACTGCTTGCAGCCGTTGAGCACATAGTGATCGCCCTCGAGGCGCGCACGGGTTTTCAGGCTGCTGGCATCGGAGCCCGCCTGGGGCTCGGTCAGGGCAAAGGCACCGAGCATCGCGCCCGTGGCCAGCGGCGTCAGAAACTGCTGCTTCTGCTGCTCGCTGCCGAACTTGAGGATCGGCACGCAGCCCACCGAGTTGTGCACGCTCATGATGGTCGAGCAGGCACCATCGCCGGCGGCGATTTCCTCCAGGGCCATGGCGTAGGCGACATAGCCGGTGTCGCTGCCGCCCCACTGCTCCGGCACCAGCATGCCGAACAGGCCCAGCTCGGCCATCTGCTCGATAGCCTCCCGCGGGAAGCGGTGCTCGCGGTCCCACTGCTCGGCAAACGGCCGCAGGCGCTCCTGGGCAAACTGGCGAACGGCGTCGCTGATCTGCTGTTGTTCATCGTTGACTAGCATGGTGCACCTCAGTCCAGACACTCGACAGCCATGGCCGTGGCTTCGCCACCGCCGATGCAGATGGCCGCGATGCCGCGGCGCAGGCCCTTCTGGCGCAGCGCGGCAAGCAGGGTCACCAGAATACGCGCGCCCGATGCGCCGATGGGGTGGCCCAGGGCGCAGGCGCCGCCGTGGATGTTGACCTTGTCGTGGGGCAGGTCCAGCTGCTTCATCGCCGCCAGGGTGACCACCGCGAACGCCTCGTTGATTTCGAACAGGTCGACCTCGGCCAGGCTCCAGCCGGTGCGCTTGAGCAGCGCATCGATGGCGCCGATCGGCGCGGTGGGGAACAGTGCAGGCTCGTCGGCGAACGCCGCATGCCCGTGGATCACCGCCAGTGGCTTGAGGCCGCGCTGCTCGGCCTGGGACCTGCGCATCAGCACCAGCGCCGCCGCACCGTCGGAAATCGAGCTGGAGTTGGCTGCCGTGACCGTACCGCCTTCGCGAAACGCCGGCCTGAGCTGCGCGATCTTGTCCAGGCGGGCCTTGGGCGGCTGTTCGTCGTGGCTGACCAGGCGGGTCTGCCTGCCCTCGGTCACCTCCACCGGTACGATCTCGGCGGCAAAGCTGCCGTTCTCGATCGCCTGTTGCGCACGGGTCAGCGAGGCAATCGCAAAGTCGTCCTGAGCCTGGCGGCTGAAGCCCTGGGCCTGGGCGCAGTCCTCGGCAAAGGTGCCCATCAGGCGACCCTTGTCGTAGGCATCTTCCAGGCCGTCGAAAAACATGTGGTCGATGACCTTGCCGTGCCCCATGCGGTAGCCGCTGCGCGCCTTGTCCAGCAGGTACGGGGCGTTGGACATGCTCTCCATGCCGCCGGCCACCACCACCTCGGCGGTACCGGCCAGCAGCAGGTCATGGGCCATGATCGCGGCTTGCATGCCCGAGCCGCACATCTTGTTCAGGGTGGTGCAGGTGGTGCCCTTGTCCAGGCCGGCCCCCAGGGCCGCCTGGCGTGCCGGGGCCTGGCCGAGACCGGCCGGCAGCACGCAGCCGAACAGCACCTGGTCGACGCTGTCGGCAGCCACGCCCGCACGCTCGACGGCTGCGCGAATGGCGGCAGCGCCCAGTTGCGGTGCAGTCAGGCTTTTGAGATCGCCCTGCAGGCCGCCCATGGGCGTGCGCACGGCGCTGACGATTACGATGGGATCATGGGACATGCTCATGCGGTTCTCCTGAATTACTTGGCAGCCATGCGCAAGGCACCGTCGAGGCGGATCACCTCGCCGTTGAGCATGCTGTTTTCAATGATGTGACGCGCCAGCGCCGCGTACTCCTGCGGGCGGCCCAGACGCGGCGGGAACGGCACGCCGGCCGCCAGCGAGTCGCGTACTTCCTGGGTCATGCCGGCCATCATCGGGGTTTCGAAGATGCCCGGCGCGATGGTCATCACGCGGATACCGAAGCGCGCCAGTTCGCGGGCGGCCGGCAGGGTCAGGCTGGCAATCGCGCCCTTGGAGGCAGCGTAGGCCGCCTGGCCGATCTGCCCGTCATAGGCGGCGATGGAGGCGGTATTGATGATCACCCCGCGCTCGCCGTCGGCGTCGGCACCGCCTTCGGCCATGGCCGCTGCCACCAGGCGCAGCAGGTTGAAGCTGCCGATCAGGTTGACGTTGATCACCCGGCTGAAGCTGTCCAGGCCGTGCGGCCCCTGCCTGCCCAATACCTTCTCGGCGCCGACGATGCCGGCACAGTTGACCAGCCCGTGGAGGCTGCCAAAGGCGCTGACGGCCGCGTCCACGGCGGCCTTGGCCGGGGCCTCCTGACTGATGTCGGCCACGGCGAAACGGGCCTTGTCACCCAGGGCTTGCGCCTTGGCTGCAACGGCCTCGGCGTTAAGGTCCACCAGCATCACCTGGGCACCGGCGCCGATCAGCATCTCGGCGGTGGCGGCGCCCAGCCCGGAGGCGGCGCCGCTGACGATGAAGTTCTTGTTGGCAATCTGCATAAGGGGTCCTCAGGCGCTGGCGACGGGCGCCGGCGCGGTGTGTTGTTTGGCTATTTCCTGATTGCGCAGGATGAAACGCTGCAGCTTGCCGCTCGGGGTCTTGGGCAGCTCGCCGACAAATTCGATTTCGCGCGGGTAGGCATGTGCATAAAGGCGCTGGCGCACATGCTGGCGCAGTTTTTCGGCCAGCTCCGGCGTGCCCTCCACGCCGCTGGCCAGCACCACGAACGCCTTGATCAGTTCGGTGCGCTCCGGGTCCGGCTTGCCGACCACGGCGGCCTCGATCACCGCCGGATGCTCGATCAGCGCGCTTTCCACATCGAAGGGCCCGACCCGGTACCCGGAGGTGGTGATCACGTCGTCGCTGCGCCCGACAAAGCTGATGCTGCCGTCCTGGTTCAGCTCCACCGTGTCGCCGCTGAGGTAGTACTTGCCGACGAAGGCCTTGGTCTGCACCCCGTGGTAGCCACCGAACCAGCACAGCGGTGACTGCTCGCGGTCCACCGCGAGGATGCCGGGCTGGCCGGGCGGCAGTTCGCGCTGCTGTTCATCAAGCACAACGATGCGATGACCCGGGATGGCAAAGCCGGCCGAGCCCAGGTGCACCGGGTGACGCAGGCCGTGGTGGTTGCACAGCACCATGCCCAGTTCGGTCTGGCCATAGTGATCGTGGATGGGCACCTGCAGGTGTTCGGCGAACCAGCGGATCACTTCCGGGTTGAGCGGTTCGCCGGCGCTGCTGACCACCCGCAGGCGGCCCTTGATCGGCTCGGCGAAGGCCTGGCCGGCAGCGATCAGCATGCGATAGGCCGTGGGCGACCCGGCCAGGTTGGTGATGGCGTACTTGTCGATCACCCGGCAGGTACTTTCGACACTGAACGGGCCGTCGAAGAAGGTGGTGGCCTGGCCCAGCGCCAGCGGCCCGGTGACGGCGTAGTACAGGCCGTAGGCCCAGCCGGGGTCGGCCAGGTTCCAGAAGTTGTCTTCGGGGCGCAGGTCGATGGCGTCGCGCATGTAGCCCTGAAACGCCACGATGGCCCGCAACGGCACCTCCAGCGGCTTGGCCGGGCCGGTGGTGCCGGAGGTGAACATCAGCAGGAAGGGGGCCTCCCCGGACAACAGCACAGGCGCGCAGTCGGCGCTGGCAGCGTCCAGGGCAGTGTGAAAATCCAGGTCGCCGCTGCCGGCCTGGGCATCGACGGTAATGATCCGCGCACAGCCCTCGACCTCGTCGAGCTTCGGGCGGTTGGTGCGGTCGGTGACCACCACGCGGGCGCCGGAACTGTGCAGGCGGTGCTCGATGGCCTTGGGCCCGAAGGCAGTGAACAGCGGCTGGTAGACTGCCCCCAGGCGCCAGGTGGCGAGCACCGTGACCAGCAGCTCGACGGTGCGCGGCAGCAGCCCCGCCACCCGGTCGCCCGGCCCCACGCCCTGCGCCTTGAGCACATTGGCCAGGCGTGCGGCGCGCTGCTGCAGGTCGGCAAAGGTGTACTGCGCGCAGGCCCCGTCGTGGCGCTCCCAGTACAAGGCCACGCCGCCCTCGGCGGCGTGCCGGTCGCAACACTCGACGCAGGCGTTGAGCGCACCCAGGTTGCCCGCCAGCACGGCATCGGCAGTGTGCAGGTAATCGAAAGCACGCTGCGCGTCGTGGTAATCACGCATTGCCAGACTCCTCGTTTCTTATTGTTGGAATAGAACGAATGATCTGACGATAGTCGCGCCACCAGCGCGCAGCGACAATGGCCAAAGCTGTCAATCTGGATGACTGGTTTGGCCACTGCCTGCACAGCCCCCGGCGCTAGCCCGCAGGCGGCGCGGCAGCCTCCAGCGCCGCCTGGGTCAGGCGCAATGCCAGCGCCTGCACTGCCGCCTCGCGTTCGCTGCGCAATGCGTTCATTCGCGTCAGGTACACCCCTTCCTGCAGCGTGCCCTGTTGCGCGGCCAGCACCTCGAGTCGATCCCAGAACGGTTGTTCGACCTGCTCGAACTCGCCTTCGTGAGCCTGGCGCAGGTAGGCCAGCCAGAAATCCCGGCCGCTGATGAACGTTGCCAGCTGGTCGGTCTGCTCGGCAGCCAGCACCACCCGCTGGGCCTCGTGTATCTGTGCCGGGGCCACGGCGGCCACTTCGGCGAACTGCATGTTGCGCGGTTGCCCGGGCAGGTCCAGTGCAGCGGCCAGACGGGTGCGATAGGCCAGGCTCACCTCGACCTCGTCCACCCCACGCGCCTCCTGCGTCCTGGCCTGGATGTCGGCACGCGCGAACTGTTCGACCTGTTCAAGACGAAACAGACGCCGCGCGAAGGCGAGCAACGCTTCGCCCTGCTGCTCGTTCGGGCTGTCTGCGCGCACGGTCTGAAACAGCAAAAACCGCACTTCGAGCGCACTGTAGGTGGACGACACGCTGTCCACGCACGTGGTCGGGCTGGCCGCCAGCTCGAACAGTTCCTCGCGCAGCGCCGTGTGCTGCGCCATCGCCTCGAGCATGCGCCACACGCGCTGGTCCAGTTCGGCCCGGGTATGCTGGAAATCCGCCGACCCGGTCAGTTCGGTCAGCAACTGGAAGAAGTCTGCGGCGCCAGGCTCTGCAATCAGGCTGTCCCAGTAACGGCTGCGCACATCCAGCTGCGCCTCGTTCGCCAGCTCCAGCCACAGTGCGCGGGCTTGCGCAGTCGTTTCAGCACGTACCATGACACCGGCCGCAGCCTCCACCACGGGCAGCAACTGCTGCAGATCGTTGATGCGGTCCCAGGTGGCCTGCGGCAGGGGGTTACGCTGGAGCAGGTAGATGTTCAGCGACTCGGGCACGAAGAACGTCTCCGGTAACTGGGTGATGAGGTTGTCGCGCAAGTCGACCACATCCAGAAACGGACATTCGAGCAACCCGGTCGGGAACAGCTGCAGGCGCGTGCTGCGCAACCACACGTGGCGCAAGTTGTACATGCCGGCCATGTTCGGCAGGATCTCGATGGGATTGTTGTCCAGGTTCAGCACTTCAAGCCGATGCAGGGACGCAAGGGTATTGACCCCGGTGTTGCGCAGGTTGATCTGGTTGAGGTTCAGGTTCACCTCACGCAACCAGTTCATGCCGTTCAAGGCAGGCGGTATGCGCCCGAAGCGGTTGTTGGCCAGGTTGAGCCAGCGCACGCCGACAAAGCGTTGCAGGAAGCTGTTCGACAGCTCGGTCAGCCCCATGCCCACCAGGCTCAGGTCTATCACGTGGGAAAAATCGATACCGGCCCCCAGCGGCGGCAGATGCCCCACCGGCATCGCCACCAGGTTCAGGCGATAGCCGATCAGCGTGCCACCCCCATTGGTCACGCGATCGGTCTGTCGTCGCCAGCACCGGCGCAGCTCATCGGCCACCAGGCGTCGCCACTCGCGGGACTGGCCAAAGACCTCCCGACACCACAGCTGCAGGCTCGCATCGAGGCGCTGGTACTGGTCCAGCAGGCGCATCAGTGCCGTCATCGGTTCAACCGAGCCCCCCTGCAGTTCGGTCAGAAGCACATCGATCTGGAGTTGGTCATAGCCCGGGAACAGTACACGCACCACACTGACCAGGGACCGTCGTGTCGCACTGCCCCGGCCACTGAGCGGATACCCGATGCGACCGTCGGGCAAGCGCTGGGGCGGGCTGAAGCGCCCGGTCGAGCGCGCCTGTCCGATCAGTTGCGCGGCCTCGGAGGGATTGGCCAGGGCCCGCGCAGCCAGGGCCTCGCGCATTTGTGCCGCGCTGTCATGACGCGTCCAGCCCAGGGCGCGACGCTGCTCGCGCGTCAGGCAGCAGGCAATCGCCTCGAACATCCCCTGGGGCGCCGGGATCTCGTCGTCGAGCTCGTAGCCTTCAGTGTCGTACACCGAAAACTGCCCGTCGCGACGCACCAGCACGCGCGTCTGGCGGGTATCGCTGAGTGACAACTGGCGCTCGATCACCCGCCCGCTGGACGAACCTTCGCGCAGCTCCAGGTTCAGCCCGTCGGGCCAGGCCGGCATGCGTCGCAGCAAGCCGAAGGCCAGGCCCACGCTGTCGTCACTGTGCACGTTCTGCAGGCACAACCCCTCCAGCGCCCTGCTCAATCGCGCCTCACGCAAGGTGTGGCGTGCCTGCTCGGCGACCGCCAGGGGAATGCGCCGAGTCTGATCCATCATCTGGCGCTGCGTGGCATCGGCCTGCTCTGCCAGCGCCTGGGCATAGCGTCGCGCCAGCCCGGGAAAGTCACGTTGCAACAGGCTCACACGGCTATCGGCAGCGGTCAGCGTGGCCGCCTCAAGGTGCTCGAACAGTTCGAAGCGCAAGCGCGGCATCTGCTCCCAGATATGATCGAGCTCCGAGTCCTGCCCCGCGTCTTCGACACCCTGCAGATGCTCCCTGCAGAAGGCATGGAGCACAGGGTCCAGGCCCTGGGCATCGGTTTGCCGGTGCAGACGCTCGAAGAATGTCGAGATGCGCGTATCGATACCGAAGCGGACCAGGGTATCGCGCAGGCGAACCGGCATGCCCCGGTTCTCCACGTGCAGGCCGCGCAAACGCGCCTCGTCCATACCGGCAATCACCATGACCTGGTCGATCTGCGCATCGCTCAGCCCTTCGGCCAGCGGGCCCAGGCGCCGCACCAGCAGGGCATTGCCCGCCCACTGCAGCGCATGCTCGCCAGGCAGGCGCCAGGCGCCTTCGCCATTGGTTTCCAGGCCGGGCGAGTAGGCTTCGGCACGCTGCGGGTGCACCATAACCCAGCGCCCATCGCGCTGCTGAACCTGATAGGTCTGCCCTTCATGCCTGAGCCACAGCGCGCCTGCATCCTCATACAAGCCATCGCTGCGCGGCACCAGGGTTTCAGGCAAAGGGTGGGCATGACGGTAGCTTGCCAGGTCTTCGTTCCACAGCCTGTATTGGCCCGTGCTGCGCACTATCGGCATGAGGCCGTCGACGAAGGCCGACCGTTTGGCCACCGCCACCAGGCCCGCCACACCCGCCCCTGTTGCAACGCTGGCCAGCACGTTTTCGGCCACGCCGGTCAGATGCGCCAGGGCCTCCTTGCGCTGGCCCTTGCTCCAGTCGACGGCGCCCTCATAGACCTCGCCCAGCAACTGCCCGACGCTACTGAGCAGCATGATCTGGCCAACCCCGGGGACGAACGAGGCCGCTATGCCGAGCAGGGTTTCACCTGCGGCCAGGTAGGCCTCGCGACGTGCTTCGGCCAGCGCATCGTCGACCCTGGCCGTAGGCACGGCAAGCACCGCAGCGTCGGCCTTGAGCCGGGCGATACGCCATTGCGCAAGGCTGGCGAACAACTCTCCGGCCAGCGGGTAATCGAGCAGTTCCAGGTCCGGGCGCGCCGCGTCTCGCTGCGCCTGCCAGGCCGCGCCGAAAGCTGCACGCTCCTGCAGGCTGATCAGGCTCTGGAAGTAGCTCAGGTAACCAGCCGATTTCAAGGCCAGGCCCAGATCGGTTGCACAGGCATACCAGGTCGGATACTGACGCAGCGGGCGCTGCGGATCGCCAGGCAGAAACACCACCACCTGGCGCACCAGGCCGGCCTCGGTCCAGCGTATCGCCCCCTCCAGGGGTTCGCCACGGGCCAGAAAGGCGACCGCGCCCTGTACCTGCTGCCCCAGCACCTCGATGCTGCGCACCCTTACCGGGTGCTCGGCGTAAGTCACCTGGCTCGCCCCGTCGACCACCTGGCGCAGCATGCGGTAGGCCACCTCGTCGATGTCCTTTTTCAGGTAGCCGACCTGGGCGGCCACATCCAGCTGATCGCGCTGTTCGCGGGCCAGCAGCGCATGGCGCTGGCGCTTGAGTGCGTCATCCGGCGGGTCGAGCACACTGTCCAGATGAGCCTGATACTTCTGGCCCAGGTCCAGCGTGCGGCACAGGCCGGCAAACCGCTCGGGCGCGACGCCCAGTGCCTGACCCGCAGACACGATCGCCGTGCCGCGAAAGAATCCCCAGTAGCCGCCGGCAGTCTCGCTGAAGTTCTGCAGGGCACGCTGCAACAGCGGGCTCTGGATCTCGATCGCCTCCAGATAAGGCATGGGCGTGGCCGAAAGCCCCGGGCGGTACTGACGCAGGCGCACTTCCTTCCAGTGCGCCGCACGCGTGTCCAGTTGCAGCCCCAGGGTGTCGCGCAAGGCCTTGTCCAGCAGGGGCGCAGCGAACACGTCGGGCGACTGCAGGAGCTGGAACAACTCGGTCAACGCTTCAAGCGACGCCTGATGCCGGATCAATGCAGCGCTCACTGCGCGCGCCTGGTCCCTGGATGCCGTGCGCAGCCAACCCGGCAGGCGTTCGGCGATGAATTGATCGAGAATGGTGGGATCGTCTGTGGTGCCGGTGGTTTTGCGGGTGCTCGAGGTCGGGCTCATGGCGCCTGCTCCATCAAGGGGTGGGCACCCAGACTAGGAACAGCCCCGCCGGCAAGGGAGCGGGAAGGCTTGCCTCGCGGCCTCAGCCCGAACCCAGCACGAGGCTGCGGTAATGCCCGGGGTTGCACCCCGACCACTTGCGAAAGGCCTTGTAGAACGAACTGGTGTCGGCAAACCCCAGGCGTTCGGCGATCTCCACGTAGCTGACCTGCGCATCGGCCAGCCAGCCGATGGCCAGCTCGCGGCGCACGCTGTCCTTGAGGGCCTGGTAGGTCTGGCCCTGCTCGGCCAGGCGTCGGCGCAGGGTGGAGGCCGACAGGCACAGCTGCTGGGCCAGTGCCTCGGCATCCGGCCACTGGCTGGCGGGCAACTGGCGCAGGTCGTCGCGGATCCGCCGCGCCAGGCTGGTGGGGTCGCGGTACTTCACCAGAATGTTGGCCGGCGCCTCGGCCAGAAAACGCTGCAGCTCTTCGGGTGTGCGCCTGAGCGGCAGGTCCAGGCAATCGGCAGCGAAAATCAGCCGCGTGCGTGGGCGCTCGAACTGCAGGTTCTGTGAAAACATCACGCGGTAGTCATCGCAGTAGTCCGGCTCGGCGCAGCGCAATTCGATGGCCAGAATCGGAATGCGCCGACCCGCCAGCCAACAGGCCACACCATGCACGATCATCCAGAAGGTGAAATAGGTGAAGGGTCGGCGCGGCGCCTCGGCGGGTTCGCCGATCACGATTTCAGCCAGGCTCTGCTGGCGCACCAGCACCGGGTGCAAGTGCTCGAGCATCAGCGACAGAAACCCCAGCGCGCACTCCAGGCCCGCGCCCAGGGTCGGCTGGGCCATGGACGAGCGGCAGATGAACGCCAGGCTGCCGCTGCGCAGCCCGCGCGGGTCCATGCAGAAGAACTCGTCGTTGCAGCGACGCGCCAGCAGCCGCCACAGCCGGGCATAGGCACTGGCCGGCACGCGGGCCTGGGGCTGCTCCAGTTGCTGCGGGTCGATCCCCACCCGCTGCAGCAACGCCGCAGCCGCCGCGCCGGGTGCGCTGCTTTGCAACAGGGCCTCGCGCACCAGTTGCATGGAGATGGTGTCTTTCTCCTTCATCGACCCTCACTCGTGTTGCAGGTGGTGTGTGCCGGCCATCTTAGGGGGCCGACGGCAAAACGCCAACGCCGTGTCATGCCGATGACGCCAGCCCGAGAAAGGCCTGGATCAGGCGCAACTCGCGGCGCCGCTCCAGGCAACCGAGCATGTGCTGGTTGACCAGCCCTGGCCCCTCTATGGGCCGGGCCACCACCCGCGGATCGTGGCTGGTCTCCATCGACGAGACGATACCCAGCCCCAGCTGCGCGGCCACCGCCTCGGTCACCGCTTCGCGGCTGTCGAGCTCCAGCAGCACCCGTGGCTGCACCCCGGCCCGGGCACAGGCCTGATCGAAGGTGCGCCGGGTGATCGAGCCGGGTTCGCGCAGCACCATGATCTGCTGGTCCAGTTCGGCAAGGGGCAACTCGGGGCGGCTGGCCCAGCGATGGCCGGCCGGCAGCAAGGCACAGATACGCGACGGGCCCAGGGCCTGCAGGTGCAGGCCCTTGCGCGGTTCGACCTCGGTCAGCACGGCCACGTCGGCATGCTCGGACAGCAGCGCCGCCAGGGTTTCCTGGGCATTGCCCAGACGCAGGTTGACCGTGATGCCGGGGTAGCGCACGCGCAGCTGGGCCAGCATCGGCATGACCTGGTGTGGCCCGTCGGCGGCAACTTCCAGGCGCCCGGTAAGCAACTGGCGGTTGGCTTCGAGCATCACCTGCGCCTCCTCGGCCAGGCCGAACATCGCGCGGGTGATGGCGGCCAGGCGGGTGCCCTCCTCGGTCAGCTCCACACGCCGCGCAGTGCGCCGCAGCAGGGTGATCTGGTAATGCTCCTCGAGTGCCTTGATGTGCCCGGTGACCGCTGGCTGGCTGATGAACAGGCGCGCGGCAGCGCGAGTAAAGCTGCCCTCGCGGGCCACCGCATCGAAAGCGCGAAGCTGGAACAGGTTCATATCTATCGGCCTGACTTATGGTTGGCATAACGACAAACAATTTGATTGATGAAGCGCGCAATTGCAACGTAGGCACCGTAGTTTCAGCCCACCGCTTGCGAGGAGCATCGCCATGACCCACACCCCCGTCCTGCTGACGCCGGGCCCCCTGACCACCTCGGCACGCACGCGGCAGGCGATGATGCTCGACTGGGGCTCATGGGACCGCGAATTCAACACCTTGACCGCCAACCTGTGCCAGCAGTTGCTGAGCATCGTCAATGGCCACGCCAGCCACCACTGCGTGCCCCTGCAAGGCAGCGGCACCTTCGCCGTGGAGGCGGCCATCGGCACGCTGGTGCCCCGTGACGGCAAGGTGCTGGTACTGGTCAACGGCGCCTATGGCCAACGCCTGGCCAGGATCTGCCAGGTGCTGGGCCGCGCATTCACCACCTTCGAGACCGCCGAAGACCAGCCCACCACCGCCGCCGATGTCCAACGCCTGATCCGCGCCGATGCCAGCATTACCCACGTGGCGCTGATTCACTGCGAAACCAGTACTGGCATCCTCAACCCGCTGGCGCAGATCGCCCAGGTCGTCGCCGATCACGGCAAGCGCCTGATCATCGACGCCATGAGCTCGTTCGGCGCCCTGCCGATCGACGCGGCCCAGGTGCCTTTCGACGCCCTGATCGCGGCGTCCGGCAAGTGCCTCGAAGGCGTACCGGGCATGGGCTTCGTGTTCGCCGACAAGGCCGCACTGGCTGGCGCCAAGGGCAACTCGCCGTCGCTGGCCTTGGACCTGCATGACCAGCATGCCTACATGGCCCGCACCGGCCAGTGGCGCTTCACCCCGCCCACCCACGTGGTGGCGGCGCTGCACGAGGCGCTGCTGCAGTACCACGAGCAAGGCGGCCTGGCGGCGCGTCACCAGCGCTATGCAAGCAACTGCAAGACCCTGCTCGACGGCATGGCGGCCATCGGCTTGCGCAGCTTTCTGCCCGCCGCCATCCAGGCCCCGATCATCGTCACCTTCCACGCCCCGCGTGACCCGCGCTACCAGTTCGCGGACTTCTACGAACGGGTCAAGGCCAAGGGGTTCATCCTCTATCCCGGCAAGCTGACCCAGGTCGAGACATTCCGCGTGGGCTGCATCGGCTGCGTCGGCCCCCACGAGATGCGCGCCGCGGTCCGGGCCGTGGCCGATGCGCTGCGGGAAATGGAAGTGCTGCACATCTGATTCCGTTTTATCCCCCTTTTCTGCGGTATACCGAACAAGGAACGCAATGATGAACTACAGCAACCCCACACAGCTGCAAGCGGCCATTCTCGACTGGGCCGGAACCGTGGTCGACTTCGGCTCGTTCGCCCCCACGCAGATCTTCGTCGAGGCCTTTGCCGAATTCGATGTGCAGGTGTCCATCGAGGAGGCCCGCGGCCCCATGGGCATGGGCAAGTGGGACCATATCCGCACGCTGTGCGACCAGCCGCAGATTGCCGAGCGCTATCGCGCGGTGTTCGGCCGCGTGCCAAGCGATGATGACGTGACGGCGCTCTACAACCGCTTCATGCCGCTGCAGATCGAAAAGATCGCCACCCATTCGGCGCTGATCCCCGGCGCACTGCAGACCATCAGCGCCCTGCGCCGGCAGGGCCTGAAGATCGGTTCGTGCTCCGGCTATCCGAAGGTGGTGATGGACAAGGTAGTGGAACTGGCTGGGCACAATGGCTATGTGGCCGACCATGTGGTGGCCACCGACCAGACCCCCAACGGTCGCCCGTGGCCGGCCCAGGCGCTGGCCAACGTGATTGCGCTGGGTATCGACGATGTGGCGGCGTGCGTGAAGGTGGACGACACCGTACCGGGCATTCTGGAAGGGCGTCGTGCCGGCATGTGGACCGTGGCGCTGGTGTGCTCGGGCAACGCGCTGGGGCTGACCCATGAAGGCTACCTGGCGCTGGATGCCGAGCAACTGGCCAGCGAGCGTGCGCGCATTCATGCACTGTTCGAAGGGTCACGCCCGCACTACCTGATCGACACCATCAATGACCTGCCGCAGGTGGTGGAGGATATCAATCGGCGTTTGGCGCAGGGTGAGATGCCGCAGGGGGTATAGACCGCGTTGGGGCTTTCGCCGGCAAGGCCGGCTCCTGCAATCGGCAAGGCGGCTCCTGCAGGCCAGGAGCCGCCCTCGCCAGCCAAGGGCGCGCCTGGGCCCTATGCCAGGTGCCGCGCCACCCACGCCGCATAACTGTCGATGAAGCTCTGCAGAAACGGCCGGGTCTTCTCCGAAAGCTTGCCATGCTCGTCGAACAGCGTCGCCGCCCCACCCACATAGGCCTCTGGCTGCTGCATGCAGGGCACATCGAGAAACACCAGGGACTGGCGCAGGTGGTGGTTGGCACCAAAGCCCCCCACCGCCCCCGGCGACACACTGATCACCGCCCCCGGCTTCTTGCTGAACACGCTCTGCCCATACGGGCGCGAGCCGACGTCGATGGCGTTCTTGAGCACCCCGGGCACCGAGCGGTTGTACTCGGGGGTCACGAACAGCACCGCGTCGCTGGCACGCACCTTGTCGCGAAAGGCCTTGTAGGCTGCCGGTGGGTCGGTGTCGATATCCTCGTTGTACAACGCCAGCTCGCCAATTTCGACGATACCGAGCTTGAGGCTGGCCGGTGCCAGCTCTGCAAGCGCCCTGGCGACCTTGCGGTTGATCGACTCCTTGCGCAAGCTGCCTACCAACACCGCAACCGAATAGACCTGGCTCATGACCACGCTCCAACCTGATCGACATAGAGAAGTGGTAGTTATAGACGCTACGGCGCGGCCCACAGGTTTTTTTCCAGGGGGACTAAACTTCCCAGGCAAAACAGTGGTCTATGGCCCATAGAGAACATTTCAGAGGGCACACGCCAAATGACAGCAGTACTGGTCGGACAATTTCATGCTCGGGATGCTGAAGGACGCATCTACCCCGTTCATGAATTTCAGGAAGCCACCCTGCAGGCCGATGGAAGTGCCGACTCCTTGCCGATCACCAGCTATCGCCTGGCCATCGGCGATCGGGTCAACCACCTGGGCGAGGATCGCTTCGAGCTGGTACAGAGCGGCGTGGAGATCACCCGTATCCCCTGATGCACCGCGCGGCCCGAGCAATCCGGCCGCGCCCTTTGCTTCAGGCAAACAAAAAGGGCGACCCTTGCGGGTCGCCCTTTTTGTGTTACCGCCAGCAGGGGCGGTGATGTTTGGTAGGCACAATTGGATTCGAACCAACGACCCCCACCATGTCAAGGTGGTGCTCTAACCAACTGAGCTATGTGCCTGCTGCGGGGCGCATTCTACTCAGGTTCAAGCCCCCTCGTAAAGCGAAATGTACAAAAAAATCAGCAGCTTTGCCGCGCCCATGAAAACGGCCCAAACGAAAAAGGCGACCCTCTCGGATCGCCTTTTTCGTGTACCGCCAGCAGGGGCGGTGATGTTTGGTAGGCACAATTGGATTCGAACCAACGACCCCCACCATGTCAAGGTGGTGCTCTAACCAACTGAGCTATGTGCCTGCTGTGAGGCGGCATTCTACGCAATCGACGCAGCGTGTCAATACTTTTTTTCACGCTAAGCCACTGAATACTAATATTTTTTACCCCAGCCCGGGTTTGCGCGATTTTTACCGTCTGGCTGGCGGGTGTTTATTATTGTTGATACGATCTGCACAATCGTAAAAAATATAGAACATACAACTACAAACCCTGAGGTGCCCGCACATGGCCAACACCCCCTACCCCCAGTCGTATTACGCCGCATCGGCCAACCCCGTCCCGCAGCGCCCGAGCCTGCAGGAAGAAGTACAGACCGACGTCTGCGTGATCGGTGCGGGTTACACCGGCCTGTCCAGTGCCCTGTTCCTGCTCGAGAACGGTTTCAGCGTCACCGTGCTTGAAGCCGCCAAGGTCGGCTTCGGTGCCTCTGGCCGCAACGGCGGTCAGATCGTCAACAGCTACAGCCGCGACATCGACGTGATCGAACGTACCGTCGGCCCCAAACAGGCACAGCTGCTCGGCCAGATGGCCTTCGAGGGCGGGCGCATCATCCGCGAGCGCGTGGCCAAGTACAACATCCAGTGCGACCTGAAGGACGGTGGCGTGTTCGCCGCCCTGACCAAAAAGCAGATGGGCCACCTGGAATCCCAGCAACGCCTGTGGGAACGCTACGGCCACACCCAGCTGGAACTGATGGACCAGCGCCGCATCCGTGAAGTGGTCGCCTGCGACAGCTACATCGGCGGCATGCTGGACATGAGCGGCGGCCATATCCACCCGCTCAACCTGGCCCTGGGCGAAGCCGCCGCAGTGGAATCGCTGGGTGGCAAGATTTACGAACAGTCCCCGGCCATCCGCATCGAGCGCGGTGCCAACCCGGTCGTGCATACCCCGCAGGGCAAGGTGCGCGCCAAGTTCATCATCGTGGCGGGCAACGCCTACCTGGGCAACCTGGTACCGGAACTGGCCGCCAAGTCGATGCCATGCGGCACTCAGGTGATCACCACCGAGCCGCTGAGCGAAGAGCTGGCACGTACCCTGCTGCCGCAGGACTACTGCGTGGAAGACTGCAACTACCTGCTCGACTACTACCGCCTGACCGGCGACAACCGCCTGATCTTCGGCGGTGGCGTGGTATACGGCGCGCGTGACCCGGCCAACATCGAGGCGATCATCCGCCCGAAAATGCTCAAGGCCTTCCCGCAGCTCAAGGACGTGAAGATCGACTACGCCTGGACCGGCAACTTCCTGCTGACCCTGTCGCGCCTGCCGCAGGTAGGTCGTCTGGGCGACAACATCTACTACTCCCAGGGCTGCAGCGGCCACGGCGTCACCTACACCCACCTGGCCGGCAAGGTGCTGGCCGAGGCCCTGCGCGGCCAGGCCGAGCGTTTCGACGCCTTCGCCGAACTGCCGCACTACCCGTTCCCGGGTGGCCAGATGCTGCGCGTTCCGTTCAGTGCCCTGGGCGCGTGGTACTACAGCCTGCGCGACCGCCTGGGCGTGTAAGCCGGCAACCCCGGGCCGTCACTGCCCCACGGCATTGACGGCCTGGCGGGCCGCCTGCTCCTGGCCTGCCTGGGCCAGTTCATTGGCGGCCTTGAGCCAGCGCTGGCGGTCCACCTGGGCCGGCAGTTGGCCGGGCGGCTGCACCAGCACCGCCCAGCTCCCCTCCTTCTTCCAGGCTGCGGCGAAATCGTCGAAGTCCATCAGCAACCGCCGATTGTTGCCCGCACGCAGCAGCACCCGCGACTTGTAGCGGTCATAGCCCACCAGCAGGGCATAGCGCGGCTCGCTCCAGAACGCCGAACCTTCCTGATAGCGCAACAGCACCGGATTGCCCGCGGCCACCTGGGTCAGCAACGCCGGCAGGGTGCCGTCGAGCAGGTACACCACCATGCCGTACTGGCGTGCCACGGTCGCTACCGAGGCCTGCAGCCTGTCGACACCTTGTGGCAGTTGCAAGGGCCCTTCGAGCAGGCCGGGGGTGATGCGCACCCCCTGCTGCGAGAGGATCGCGGCCAGCGCCATCGGCGCGCTCTGGTTGGCGTTACCACGGTAGAACGGCACCGCGCCCAGTTCCACGCGCTGGGGCAGGCTGTTGAGCTGGGATGAAGGCTGGCTGGCGCAACCGGCCAGGCTGGCGGCCAGCAGGCAAGCCAGCAGCAGACGATGGGACACGCGACGTTTGGGGGCGGTGGGCAACATGGACACTCGCTTGTGCTGATGCCGGGCAGACGACGCCCGGCCCTGGCTTGCGATCATAGGCTGGCGCAGGCCTGCGGTATAGCCCGCGGCACGCTTAGAGCGAACTGAACCAAGGCGCTGGACCACTGGTCAACCGTCTGTCACAGACGATGGGCTAGACTGAGCTTGTGTCCGAATGGCGAGTGCAGCTTGCCCAGTCGAAGGAGGCACGCAATGAGTCTGACGATGGGAATCTTTCTGTTGATAGGCACGTGGCTGGTGGTAGCCGCAGCCATGCTCTGGGGGGTGTTGCGCATCGCGCGCCGCCACCATCTTCACCATCCGCAGCCGACCAGGGCTGCATCCGAGGCACAGCGGCACGCTCGCCGCCACGCCAACGCGCACTGACGCGACACTGCATAACAACCTTCGCCGATAACGCCGGCGTCTGCAGGTGCGTCCTGCAGAGCCGACGTCGCTGGCGAAGCGGTCAGTCAGGTTTCGCTTGCAGCGCCTCGCGCCGCTCGCGAGCCCGGCGCGACATGATGTTGAGCACCTCGATCGCGGTGGAGAACGCCATCGCCGCATACACATAACCCTTGGGCACATGGGCACCGAAGCCTTCGGCGATCAGGGTCATGCCGATCATGATCAGGAAGCCCAGGGCCAGCATCACCACGGTAGGGTTGTCGTTGATGAATCGGGCCAGCGGGTCGGCGGCCACCAGCATCACGATCACCGCACTGATCACCGCGATGATCATGATCGGCAAGTGCTCGGTCATGCCCACGGCCGTGATGATGCTGTCGATCGAGAACACGATGTCCAGTACCAGGATCTGCCCGATCGCCGCAGCAAAGCCCAGGGTCACGGTAGACGACGCCTTGGTCTCTTCCTTGGCACGCGGGTCGACGCTGTGGTGAATCTCGGACGTCGCCTTCCACAGCAGGAACAGGCCACCGGCGATCAGGATCATGTCCTTCCACGAGAAGGCATGGCCGAACACGTCCACCACCGGCTCGGTAAGCTGCACGATCCACGCCACGGTGCTGAGCAGGCCCAGGCGCATCACCAGCGCCATGCTGATACCGATGCGCCGTGCCTTGGAGCGGAACTGCTCAGGCAGCTTGTTGGTGAGAATCGAGATGAAGATCAGGTTGTCGATGCCCAGCACGATCTCCATGGCCACCAGGGTAGCCAGGGCCACCCAGGCGGTCGGGCTTGCAGCAAGTTCCAACAGGTATTCCATGAATCAATCCTGAATCAGTGTGGGTAAAAAATCAGATTTCCCGGGCGCTGTCGTCGCGCTCGGGTTTGTCCTGGGCCTCATCGGGCTTTTTCGCCAGGGGCGAACCGGTCGCGTCGCTGAGCGCCTGCTGGGCGGCATCGTTGGTCTTGTCGATCGCTTCCTTGGCCGACTGGGCAGCCTGGTTGAGCATCTGCTGGGCAGATTTTTCCGCCTGCTCGCAACCGCTCATGGCCAGCAGCGCCAGCGCCATCACCAGGGGTGTGCCAATCGATTTGAAATACAGCATGGGTTCCTCTCTGAAGGTCTTGCCTTGATAGCGACGCATTCTAAAGAGACTGAAACATCCGGAAAATTCGTATTTTCAGCAGTTATACTTCGGTTTTTACGAATCGGAGATGCACATGCTCAACTACCGACAACTGCATTACTTCTGGGTCGTGGCCAAGACCGGCAGCATCGTGCGTGCCGGCGAGCAGCTCAATCTCACCCCGCAGACCATCAGCGGGCAGATCAGCCTGCTTGAGCATAGCTACGGTATCGAATTGTTTCGCCGTGTGGGACGCCAGCTCGAACTGACCGAGACCGGGCGCCAGGCCCTGTCCTACGCCGAGCAGATGTTCCAGATTGGCGGCGAACTGGAAGCAGTGCTGCGCGCCCAGCCCGATGAGCAGCAGATTCTGTTTCGCGTGGGGGTGGCCGACGTGGTGCCCAAGTCGATCGTGTACCGGCTGCTGGCGCCGACCATGGAGCTGCCCGACCCGCTGCGCCTGACCTGCCGCGAGGACAAGCTCGAACGCCTGCTGGCAGATTTGGCAGTACAGCGCCTGGACATGGTGATCTCCGACAGCCCGATGCCCAGCCATCTCGACATCAAGGGCTACAGCCAGAAGCTCGGGGAGTGCGGCATCAGTTTCTTCGCCACCCCGGCACTGGCTGCCCTGCATCCGGCGCCCTTTCCTGTCGGCCTGCAGCATGCACCGATGCTCATTCCCGGCCAGGAGACGGTGGTGCGCAGCCGGCTGCTGCGCTGGTTCGCCGAGCAACAGTTGCAGCCGCGCATCGTCGGCGAATTCGATGACAGTGCGCTGATGCAGGCATTCGGGCAGTCGGGCAGCGGCATCTTCATCGCCCCCAGCGTGATCGCCGACGAGGTCTGCCGCCAGTACGGGGTGGAGTTGATCGGCCAGACCGATGCCGTCACCGAGTCGTTCTATGCCATTTCGGTAGAGCGCAAGGTCAAGCACCCGGGTATCGTCGCGATCACCGAAGGTGCCCGCCGCGAGCTGTTCAACTGGCCTGCGCCCTGAGAGACACACGGCACCGACATCACATCCCGGGCCTAAACATTCCACGGCCCGAACCGTCGATACAAGGACGCGCCGACGCATCGCGACAACACGCCCCACCTACCGCCAGGCAGTGTGCTGCGGTCAGGGCCCGCGTGCTGTGCTAAAGTCCCGCCCCTTTCGCCGCAGGGCTAGCCCGCGGCATGCCTTTGCTACGCTATCCGGGCCTCCCGGACCTTGCACAAGAACGAGAAACACCTGTCATGACCCCACTTCTGAACCTGTTGAACCGTACCAGTCTGGTACTGCAGATCGTGATCGGCCTGGTGGCCGGCATTGCCGTGGCGCTGCTCTGGCCAGCCGCCGCGCTGAACCTGGCATTTATCGGCAAGGTATTTGTCAGTGCACTCAAGGCGGTGGCACCCATTCTGGTGTTCATCCTGGTGATGGCTTCCATCGCCAACCACAGGCACGGCCAGGAAACCCATATCCGTCCTATTCTGGTGCTCTATCTTTTCGGCACCTTTTCCGCAGCGGTAGTGGCGGTGGTCGCCAGCATGCTGTTCCCCTCCCAACTGGTGCTGGCCACTCATGATGTGGCGATGAGCCCGCCTGGTGGCATCAGCGAAGTGCTGCAAGGCCTGCTGCTGAGCGTGGTGGCCAACCCGGTGACTGCGCTGATGGAGGCCAACTTCATCGGCATCCTGGCCTGGGCGATCGCCCTGGGCGTGGCTATCCGACATGCCGGTGAAACCACCCGCACCGTGGTCGACGACCTGTCCAAGGGCGTAACGCTGATCGTGCGCATGGTCATCCGTTTCGCGCCTCTGGGAATCTTCGGCCTGGTGGCGGCGACCCTGGCCGAATCCGGCCTGGGGGCCCTGCTGGGCTACCTGCACCTGCTGGCGGTGCTGATCGGCTGCATGCTGTTCGTGGCGCTGGTGATGAACCCGCTGATCGTGTACTGGAAAATCCGTCGCAACCCATTCCCGCTGACGCTGCTGTGCCTGCGCGAAAGCGGCATCACCGCGTTCTTCACCCGCAGCTCGGCCGCCAACATTCCGGTCAACCTGGCACTGAGCGAAAAGCTCGGGCTGCATGAGGACACCTACTCGGTGTCGATCCCGCTGGGTGCGACCATCAACATGGCCGGCGCGGCCATCACCATCACCGTGCTGACCCTGGCGGCGGTGCATACCCTGGGCATCAGCGTCGACCTGCCCACGGCCATCCTGCTCAGCGTGGTCGCCGCCGTGTGCGCATGCGGCGCCTCGGGTGTGGCGGGCGGCTCGCTGCTGCTGATTCCGCTGGCGTGCGGCCTGTTCGGCATTCCCAGCGAGGTGGCCATGCAGGTGGTGGCGGTAGGCTTCATCATCGGCATCCTGCAGGACTCGGCCGAAACGGCGCTCAATTCGTCCACCGACGTGCTGTTCACGGCCGCCGCGTGCGAGGCCGAGGAACGCCAGGCGAGCTGATCCTGGCAGGCATGAAAAAGCCCGGCAAGGCGTTGACCTTGCCGGGCTTTTTTCATGCCTGGGTAATCAGAACGCGCCCATGTAGTCGCGCTTGCCGATTTCCACGCCATTGTGGCGCAGGATGGCGTAGGCCGTGGTCACGTGGAAGAAGAACTGCGGCAGGCCGTAGGTCAGCAGGTAGCTCTGGCCGGTGAAGCGTTTTTCTTTCGGCGTACCCGGGCGGGTGATGATCTCGATGCCTTCCTTGCCGTCGATCTGCTTCGCCTCGATCTGCTCGACGAAGGCCAACACCTTGGCGATCAGCGCCTGCAGCTCGGCAAAGGTGGTTTCAGTGTCGTCGTACTTGGGCAGTTCGACCTCGGCCAGGCGGGCCGAAACCCCCTTGGCGAAGTCCACGGCAATCTGCACCTGGCGAACCAGCGGGAACATGTCGGGGTACAGGCGCGCCTGCAGGAAGACATTGGCGTCGATATTCTTCGCCTCGGCGTGCGCCTGGGCCTTGCCCAGCACATCGCTCAGGGCATTGAGCATCTGCTTGAAAACGGGAACAGAGGCGGCGTACAGGGAAATGGTCATGACAGTCTCGCTGGGTGATGGATTGAGCGTGGCCGATTATAGACACGCTTGGCGGCGCCCGGCGGCTTGTCTTTTATTCTGCAAGGATTAGGCTAGTTGCCTTCCACAGCATAGGGAACGCGCGATGAGCACTGAGTTGGACACCCCCGTTGACGAGCAGCGCCTCGACAGCACGCAAATCCGTATCCTCGGCGCCTTGATCGAAAAGCAGGCCACCAGCCCCGAAACCTACCCCCTCACCCTCAACGCCGTGGTGCTGGCCTGCAACCAGAAGACCAGCCGCGAGCCGGTGATGAACCTGACCCAGGGCCAGGTCGGCCAGAGCCTGCGTGCCCTCGAAAGCCAGGGCCTGGCGCGCCTGCAGATGGGCAGCCGGGCCGACCGCTGGGAGCACCGCGTCGACAAGGCGCTGGAGCTGGTACCGGCGCAACAGGTGCTGCTGGGGCTGATGTTCCTGCGCGGGCCGCAGACTGTCAGCGAGCTGCTGACGCGCAGCAACCGCATGCATGAATTCGAGGATGCCGAACAGGTGCTGCATCAGCTGGAGCGCCTGGTAGCCCGGGGCTTTGCCCTGCACCTGCCGCGCCAGCCAGGCCAGCGCGAAGACCGCTACACCCATGCCTTCGGCGACCCGGCCGACATCGAAGCGATTCTGGCGGCACGCCAGCAAGGCGCGGAACGCCCTGTCGGCGGCGTGTCGGCCGAGCGCATCGAGGCACTGGAGGCGCGTATCGCGGCGCTGGAAGAACGCCTGGCGCAGCTGGAGTAGCCAGCTCGGCACAGGGTCGAGCAATGCTTTGCGGGAGCGCGTTCAGTCGCTCCCGCTCACTGCCTGGCGCGAACCTGCCTGCAGGGCTCAATCGCCCCGCGCAAACGCCACCGCTTCGGCGATCTGCCGTGAATCGGGGCGCACCCCGGTATACAGCACGAACTGCTCCAGCGCCTGCAGCGCAATCACCTCCAGCCCGCTAACCACTGGTTTGCCAGCAGCCTGGGCGGCCACGATCAAGGGCGTCTGCGCCGGCATCGCCACCACGTCGAACACCGCCTGCGCCGCCTCGATCTGCTCGTGCTCGAAGGCCAGTTGCTGCGCCTCGGCCCCGCCCGCCATGCCGATCGGCGTCACGTTCACCAGCAACCGGGCCCTCACACCGTGTGGCTCGGCCTGCCAGCGATAGCCACAGGTGCGGGCCAACCGCTCGCCAGCCTCGCGATTGCGCGCAACGATCGTGCCGTCGCTGAAACCGGCATCGCGCAGCGCGCACGCCACCGCCTTGGCCATGCCGCCGCTGCCGCGCAGCGCCACGCTCCATGCAGGGTCCAGGCGATGCTGGTGGATCAGTTGACGCACCGCCAGGTAGTCGGTGTTGAAGCCCTTGAGATGCCCCTGGGTGTTGACCAGCGTGTTCACCGAATCGATGGCCGCCGCCGAGGGGTCCAGCTCATCGAGCAACGCAATGCAGGCCTCCTTGAACGGCATCGACACACCGCACCCACGCACACCCAGCGCGCGAATGCCGGCCACGGCGGCCGGCAGGTCGGTGGTGGTCATGGCCTTGTAGTAGTAATCCAGCCCCAGCTGCTGGTACAGATGGTTATGAAAGCGCACGCCGAAGGTACCGGGGCGCCCGGCCAGGGACATGCACAAAACGGTGTCTTTGCTGGGGGTCATCGATTGGCTCCTGAAACGGCTGGGGCACCAGTATGCACTCACTGCGCACCGAACCGTTGATCGGGGCTTACACAACCTTTACTCAACGCCCGTGCCATTTTTCCGGGGGCTGCGGTCTTATGGGTATCCCCGCGCCACGTCTTGGGTGTCTCGACAGCACCAGCGCCGGGGCTGCAAACCGAGGAGTCTTCATGAACCGTCACATCCCGAGAATCGCCCTGCTGGTTGGCGCCCTGGCCGTCTGCGGGCAAGCGGCCGCCCACGGTGGTGGCGGCGGCTGGCACGGCGGTGCCGGCCCGGTGCTTGGCGCGGCCGTCGTCGGTGCCGTGGTGGGTGCGGTGGTGTCCGGCAATCACGACCGTACCGTCTACGTCGAGCGCCAGCCGGCCTACTACGGTCCCCCGCCGGTGTATGTCCAGGCCCCGCCGCCGCCGGTGTACTACCAGCCGTACCCGCCGTATCCGGTAGTGGAGCGCTACGTACCGGTGCCGCCGCCGTATTATCGCGAGCGCTACTACGGCCCGCCACCGGTGTACTACGGACCGCCCCGCTGGTAGCACCGGCCCAGCGCCCTGCCTGCGGGCAGGGCGCAGGCTGTCGGGGAAACCGCCCGCATTGGCTTGATCGCCGTTCAGGCCTAGGCTGGCATACCCTCACAGCCTGAACCCAGGAGTTCGCATGACCGCTGAAAAAGGATTTCCAGCCCCGCTCGACCCAGCCCAACACCCCCTTGCCGCCGCGCAGCAGATGACCCTCGCGATCATCCTCAGCGGCCAGTACAAGCTGCCGCAGACGCCCGCCAAGGCGGCCGAGGCAGGTCACGAGCTGCTCAAGGCCGTCACCGCCGGCTACCTCAAGTCCCGCTAAGGTCCCGCTCGGCTGGTTCGGCACGCCGATCCAGCCGCTGCAAACGAAGCCCAGGGTTAAATAAATTTCATAGTTCGCCCAATGTTTACGGGGCAATCGACACAGACTCGACCATACTCCTAGAATGTAACGGCTTGTAATAAAAAACCCGTGTACAGCCAACGACATACCTACATTTAGTGAGCACCAACGTGAAAACCTCCCTGTCTATTCTCAGCCTGCTGCTGATGCTCACTGGCACTGCCAGCGTCACGTCGAACGCTGTTGCCCAACCGGCCCCCCAGGTCCAGCGCGACCCTGCCAAGCTGCACCTGGCCTCGGGCAGTGCACTGCTGATCGACCTGCAGACCAACAAGGTGCTCTATGCGAGCAACCCGGACCGTGTGGTGCCGATCGCCTCGGTCACCAAACTGATGACCGCGATGGTTGTGCTCGATGCCAAGCAGGCCATGGACGAACCCCTGACCATCACCATCGCCCAGACCAAGGAAATGAAGGGCGTGTACTCGCGGGTTCGCCTGGGTAGCGAGCTGAACCGTCGCGACACCCTGCTGATTACCCTGATGTCCTCGGAAAACCGGGCCGCCGCGACCCTTGCGCACCACTACCCCGGTGGCTACGCCGCCTTCATCAAGGCCATGAACGCCAAGGCCAAGGCCCTGGGCATGAGCCATACCCGCTATGTGGAACCCACCGGCCTGTCGACCAGCAACGTGTCCACCGCCCGCGACCTGAGCAAGCTGCTGCTGGCCGCGCGCAGCTACCCGCTGCTGAGCGAGCTGAGCACCACCCGCGAAAAGACCGTGGCCTTCAAGAAACCCAACTACACCCTGGGCTTTCGCAACACCGACCACCTGGTCAACAAGAGCAACTGGGACATCAAGCTGACCAAGACCGGCTTCACCAACGAGGCCGGCCATTGCCTGGTGCTGCTGACGCGGATGGACAATCGCCCGGTGGCCATGGTGATACTCGATGCCTTCGGCAAGTACACCCATTTCGCCGATGCCAGCCGCATGCGCCAATGGCTGGAAACCGGCGACGCCAAACCCGCCCCGGCCGTCGCGATCCGCTACAAGGCCGAACGCAGCCAGAACCGCCCTGCGGTCGACTGATCGCACACACTGCCGTGCCTCGCGCACGGCAGACACCCCACCCGCCAAGAGCGTGAAGCCACAACTCCGAGCGCGCGCCGGAGGTTGTAAATTTAGCCCTCCATCAATCGTCCTTCCCCTGACACCCGACCTTCGCCTGACACAGCCAGGCCGTCGGACCGATCAGTACTGCGACCGAGATGGCAATGACCAGAAACCGTTCCCGAAAAGCCCTGTACATCGGCCTGCCGCTTGCCCTGGCAGCAGTCGTGGGCGCAGCCGCCGCTGGCTACCTGTACTGGAAGCAAGGGCCTGCCTACCCCCGCGAGATCGTCGAGCAGGCCAATGCCCTGCACGAGCACATGCTGTCCTTCGATAGCCACGTCACCGTACCGCTGGACATGGGCACCGCTGGCCACGAGGTGGACAAGAACAGCGGCGGCCAGCTCGATCTGGTCAAGGCCGGCCAGGGGCGACTATCCGGCGCGGCGCTGACGATCTTCGGCTGGCCCGAACTGTGGAACGGCCCGAATGCGCCCCACCGCCCCACTCCGGGATTTGTCGACGAGGCCCGCCACCAACAGGAGGTGCGCTACAAGATCATCAGCGCCATGGTGCGCGACTTCCCCAACCAGATCGGCATCGCCTACACCCCCGACGACATGCGCCGCCTGCATGGCGAGGGCAGGTTCGCCATCTTCATCAGCATGCTCAACGCCTACCCACTGGGAAACGACCTGTCCCAGCTCGACCTGTGGGCGGCCCGTGGCATGCGCATGTTCGGCTTCAGCTACACCGGCAACAATGACTGGGCGGACTCCTCGCGGCCGCTGCCGTTCTTCAACGACACCGCTGACGCCCTGGGCGGGCTGTCGCCAATCGGCAAGCAGGCGGTCAAGCGCCTGAACGATCTGGGGGTGATCATCGATGTCTCGCAGATGTCGACCCTGGCCCTGGAGGACGTGGCTCGCCTGAGCCGCACCCCGATCGTGGCCTCGCACTCGGCGCCACGGGCGTTGGTAGATATCCCGCGTAACCTCAGCGACAAGGAACTGAAACTGATCAGGGACAGCGACGGCGTGGTCCAGGTCGTCGGCTTCGGCACCTATCTCAAGCCCCTGAGCAAACCGACCCTGGACAAACTCGAGGCTCTGCGCGCCCGCTTCGACCTGCAGCCCCTGCAGGGGCTGGCCAATGCGCTGATGCCGGGCGATGCGGTGATTGCGATCTGGCCCGAGGCGCGCTTTGGCGAGTATGCCGGCAACCTCTACGGCATCATCGATGAGGAGCCCAAGGCCACCCTCAAGGATTTCGGCGATGCAATCGACTACGTCGTGAAGAAGATCGGCATCGACCATGTGGGCATCAGCTCGGACTTTAACGACGGTGGCGGCCTGGACGGCTGGAAGGACGCCAGCGAAACCCGCAACGTGACTGCCGAACTGCTCAGCCGCGGCTACTCCGAAGCAGACATCGCCAAGCTGTGGGGTGGCAACTTCCTGCGCGTGTGGGCCCAGGTGCAAAAAGCCGCACAACCCGTTGCCACGCTAGCCCCCTGACCCTTATCGAGCGCCGACATGACCGACCGTCGTACATTCCTCAAGCAGGCCGGGGTACTTGCCGCCAGCCTGCCGCTAGGCACCAGCCTGCTGCCTGCCGCCCAGGCGGCCCCTACCGCGCAGCTAAACGGCCCGGACAAATGGCGAAACCTGCGTCAACTGTTCCCGCTGGACCCGAATGTGGCCCACTTCGCCAACTTCCTGGTCACCGCCCACCCCAGGCCGGTTCAGGAGGCCATCGATCGGTTTCGTGCCGAAGTCGATCTCAATCCCGCCGAGCAGATGGACTGGGAAAGCCAGAACGAGTGGAAGCGTGAAGGCGAAGTGCGCAACTGGGCGGCCCGTTATCTGGAGGTCAAGCCCCGCCAGATCGCCCTTACCGGCAGTACCACCGAAGGGCTGGGCATGATCTACGGTGGCTTGCAGGTGGGCCCCGGGCAAGAGATCCTGACCACCGAGCACGAGCATTACTCCACGCATAAATGCCTGGCCTTCCGCCACCAGCGCCAGGGCACGTCCGTGCGCAAACTGCGCCTGTTCGAGCAGCCCTGGCAGGTGTCCACCGACCAGGTGCTGAGCACAATCGACCAGAATATCCGCCCCAACACCCGCGTGCTCGGCATGACCTGGGTGCACTCGGGCAGCGGGGTCAAGTTGCCGGTGGGCGAGATCGGCGCTCTGGTGCGCCGCCACAATCGCGAACGCAGCGAGCAGGACCGCATCCTGTATGTGATCGACGGCGTGCATGGGTTCGGCGTGGACAACCAGCGCTTCGACGACTTCAACTGCGACTATTTCATCGCTGGCACCCACAAGTGGATGTTCGGTCCGCGGGGTACGGGAATCATCTGCGCCGCCTCGGAAAAAATGCAGCATCTGGTGCCCACCTTCGCGACCTTCTCCGAGGATGAGGACTTCGCCACCATCATGACCCCCGGGGGCTACCACGCCTTCGAGCATCGATGGGCACTGGGCAAGGCCTTCGAACTGCACCTGCAACTGGGCAAGGCGCAGGTGCAGGCACGCATCCACCAGCTCAACACCGCGCTCAAACAGCGCCTGCTCGAACACAAGGCGATCGAGCTGGTGACCCCGTTGAGCACCGAGTACTCCGCTGGGTTTACTTTCCTGCGCATCAAGGACCACGACGCCCGCGCCGTGGCCGCCCATCTGGTACGCAACCGCGTGATGGTCGATGCCGTCTCCCGCGATGCCGGGCCGGTGATCCGCTTCGCACCCGGCCTGCTCAACGACGAACAGCAGATCGATCGGGCCATGGCCCTGCTGACCCAATACCTCTGACAGAGCCCGTTTCCAGCCCTGCCGCCGGGCGGCAGGGCTCCCTGAAGCAGGGTCAGCGGTAAATTCCAAGCCTCACAGCTCGTTCTATCGGAGTACCTGAGCAGGATCAGGGGCGCAAAAAACTGGCGCCCCACCTCGACCACACACGGGAGCCGCACCCATGAACCAGCCCTCAACATCCGAAACAATCCACGACCTGATCGGCGTCGGCTTCGGCCCCTCCAACCTGGCCCTGGCCATCGCCCTGGAAGAACTCGCCCAGACCAACGGCCATGCCCTCGATGCGCTGTTCATCGACAAGCAGAGCGACTACCGCTGGCACGGCAACACCCTGGCCACCCAGAGCGAACTGCAGATTTCCTTCCTCAAGGACCTGGTGTCCCTGCGCAACCCCACCAGCCCCTACAGCTTCGTCAACTACCTGCACCAGAAGAAGCGCCTGGCCGACTTCATCAACCTGGGCACCTTCTACCCCTGCCGCCTGGAGTACAACGACTACCTGCGCTGGGCCGCCGAGCACTTCGCCACCCAGGCGGTGTATGGCGAGGAGATCCTGCGCGTGGAACCTGAACTGCTGGACGGGCGTATCGACCACCTGCGCGTGATCTCCCGCAGCGCCCAGGGCCATGAACGACTGCGCCGGGCACGCTCGGTGGTGGTGGGCAGCGGCGGCACGCCGAAGATCCCGCCGGTATTCGCGCCCTTCAAGGACGATCCGCGCGTGTTCCACCACTCCCAGTACCTGAACAGCCTGGAACAACTGCCGTGCACCCAGGGCAAGCCCATGCGCATCGCGATCATCGGCTCGGGGCAAAGCGCCGCCGAGGCCTTGATCGACCTGAACGACAGCTACCCGTCGGTCAAGGCCGACATGATCCTGCGCGGCTCGGCACTCAAGCCGGCCGATGACAGCCCGTTCGTCAACGAGGTCTTCACCCCCGACTACACCGACCTGGTGTTCAACCAGCCCCAGGCCGAGCGTGCCAAGCTGATCTCCGAGTACCACAACACCAACTACTCGGTAGTGGACATCGACCTGATCGAACGCATCTACGGCATGCTCTACCGTCAGAAAGTCGCCCATCAGTACCGTCACGCCGTTCTGTGCCGACGCAACATCGAGGCCGCCGTCAGCACCGACAAGGGCATCGAGCTGACCCTGCGCGACCTGGCCACCGGCATCCAGCAGACCCACGTGTACGACGCGGTGATTCTTGCCACCGGCTATGAGCGCCGCTCCCATCGCGAGCTGCTGGCGCCGCTGCAACAGCACCTCAAGGACTTCGAAGTGGACCGCGACTATCGCGTGCTGGCCAGCCCGGAGCTCAACGCGGCGGTCTACCTGCAGGGCTTCTGCGAAGCGTCACACGGCCTGAGCGATACCCTGCTGTCGGTACTGCCGGTGCGCGCAGCCGAGATCGGCCAGTCGCTGTACCAGAGCCTGGGCCAGCGCGCCAGCAACGCCCGCGCCAGCGCGACCCTGGCCAGCGCCTGAGCCTGCCCCGTGCTATCAGCGCTGCATGCAGCGCCGATAGCGCTCATCCACCCGTTTGGCAAACCATGCAGTGGTCAGCTTTCGGGTGATCTTGGGGCTCTTGAGTTCGATGCCTGGCAACTGCGCCCGCGGCAACGGCTTGCCCGCAGCCGCCTCGGCCAGTGCATACACCCGCTGATACAGCCGCGTGCGCTCGAATGCCAGGCTGTCCCCCTCCTCCAGCTGACTGCGAATGGTCGGGTTGCGCAGGCCGAGCCTGTCACCCAGGCGCCGTACCGCCTGTTCGGTGGCCCCCGGAAAAATCGCCCCTGGCGCGATCAGGTCGCCGTCCAGCGCCAGTTCCACGCCCGACGCCTGGCTGACCGCATGCTGGAACGCCGCGTTGCGGCTTGCGTACCAGCCTGCATTGAAGTCGGCAAACCGATACAGCGGCTGCTCGTAGCTGGCTGGGTAACCCAGCAGATGGGCGATGCCGAAGTACAGCCCGCCGCGCCGAGTGAACACTTCCTGGCGCAGGGTGCCGCTGTAGGCATAGGGGTAGTCCTGGGCGTGGCGTTCGGCGAACGCGATGCTGACCTGCATCGGCCCCCCGGTGCGCACCGGGTTCAGGTCGCCGAGCAAGGTACGCCCAAGCGGCAGCGAACCGATCAGGTCGTCGAACAGTGCACTCAGTTGCTTCTCGCTGCGCACCGCCGCCAGTCGCTGGCTGTAGGTTCTGCCATCGGGCGAGTGGGTTTGCAGCGCGGCCTCCACCAGCCGCTGCGGAACATGCAGACGCGCCGCACGCCGGTCGATCTCGGCGCGGGCAATGCGCCCCAGGCCGGGCACTTGCGGGTCGGCCTGGTAGGTCGACTCCTGCTCGGTCACCGCCAGCACCGCGCACAGGTTGCTGCGGCTGGGGTCGAGCTTCTGTGCGGCAAACGCCGTTTGAATGTCCGCCGCCCACCCTTCACGGTCACCAGTGGCGGCTGGCATCAGTGCAACCACCGTGGCGCGCACCTGGGCCGGCGTGGTCTGTTGCGCCCCACGCTGGCCGGCGCACCCCTGCAACAGCAGCGCCAGCGTGGCCAGCACCATCCATCCGCGTAAAGGCATACAGCCCCCGGCTATCGGTCGAGGGCCCCACAGTACACAGCCGGGGCCGGCCCGTGCAAACCGTCAGCAGCCCGGCTTGGTCAACTCGGTGCCGATGGTGACCGCATTGACCTTGACCTTGTCGAAGCTGGCCTGCGCCACTTCATCGAAGGTGCGCTCGCAGTTGAAGCGGGTGTCCACCACAAAGTCGTCACCCTTGGCCTTCTGCATGGCCTCGCTCCAGTGACCGGCCGCCGCGCTGGCCTCATCATCCACCAGCACCACCTCCAGCAGCACTTCGGTAAACCCCACTGCCCGCGGTCCTTGCCAGAGCGCGTACACCGACGGGTCGGCGGCATTGCCGCACATGCTCAGGCAACTGGCGTAGAACTCCAGCCCGCCTCCCGAAGACCCGGCCATTGCACCGAACGTCAGGGGCTGCGCGGCCGGCGGCGCAAAGTCGCCGATGAACGTGCTCAGGTCTGCCTTGCAGGTGGACGAGAGCTCCATGCGCAGCTCGCTGACCGTGCCGCCGCCGGCCGTGGCGGTGATTTCGCAGCCTTGCACCTTGTAAGTATGGGTGTCGCCGAACGAGGTACGCGCAACACCGGCTACCGACTCGAAGAAACGCAGGTTGGTGCCCAGCATCTCGCCATTGAACACCTGGGCCACCGTGGCCTGGGCCAGGGCCAGATTCGGCAGAGCGCTGAGGGTGAGTGCGCAGCAGAAGCCAGACAGTGCACGTGAACGCATCGGAACATCCTGTAAGGGCAGAAAATTAAGCGCGTACTGTAATCCAGGCTAACGGCAAATAGCCATCAAGCTCGCCCATCAGCCCAGCACGATGTAGTCGCTGCGCTGCACCAGCGGGGCATGCTCGCCTGCAATCAGGCGCACGTATCGGCCACCGAGCTGGTCGATGGCGATGCAGTCATCCACGTCCATCACTGCATCGGTGTGCGCCTGGCTCCAGTGACGTGCCATGCGTTGCTTGCCGATGGCCTTGGCCTGGGCCTTGCTGGTGGCCACCACCAACAGGTACTGGTGCGCCTCGCCGAACGCACCGGGCTCGTAGCCGCCCAGGTTGATGAAATACAGGCGTGGCTCGCCGGCAGCCGGCTGCATGTCCGACCAGTGCAGCTTGTAGCCGTCGACCCCGTCGACCTCCAGCCAGGAATCGATATGCACGCCCCTGGCGCTGCCGAACCATTGCTCGCGCAATTGCGGGTAGGCCGCTTCGAGGGTCGGGGCCACCACGAACACCACATCGTGCACTTCGATGCGGGCCCGGGGGTGTTTGCCCCCCAGCATCACCACGAACAACATGATCCGCCCACCCTCAAGGTTGCTCGCCGACCAGGAAGGTCTTGCTGATGTGGCGAAATTTCTCGTGGCCCGCGCTGCCCAGCAGCTCGAACAGCACCATCTCGCGGGTCACGATCTGCGCGCCGGCATCACGCATGCGCTGCAGGCCGGCGCTCTTGCTGAGCAGGCTGCGGCTGTCGCAGGCGTCCTCCACCACGAACACCTGCCTGCCCAGCGCCAGCAGGCCGAGCACTGTCTGCAGCACGCACACGTGGGTTTCCATGCCGCACACAATCACCTGGTGGCGGGCCAGCAGGCTGGCGGGCAGGCAGTCGGCAGCCACGCAGGAAAAGTGCACCTTTTCCACCACCTCGGCAGCGGGCGCCGCCTCGAGCAGCGCACCGACGGTGTGCCCGAGGCCCTTGGGATATTGTTCGGAAATCACCGTGGGCAACCCCAGTTCGGCCGTCGCCGCCAGCAACCAGCGGGTACGGGCCAGCGTGCCGGCCGGGTCGCTGACCGCGCCGATGAGTTTTTCCTGAACGTCGATGACCAGCAGCGTGGCCTGGGTAGGGTCGATCAGCATTGCGTGCGCTCCATGGCGGGCGCCGGGGCGATGGGTGTCACCACCAGGCGGCTTGCGGACAGAAACCCGGGCAGCGCGATGGCTGCCCGGGCCCGGTCGGATGCTACCACGCGAGGCTCATGCGGTCAGGCGGTGCGGCTCCAGGGCCTGGCTGAGCACGCCCAGCACCTGTTCTTCATGCTCATGGATGAAGAAGTGCCCGCCGGGGAAGAGCGCCAGCGAGAAATCACCCTGGCTCTCCTGACGCCAGGCCAGCAACTGTTCCTGGGTCGCGCGATCCTCCTCGCCCCCCAGCACATGCAGCGGGCAACGCAGTGCCGGGCGCTGCCGATAGGCGTAGCGTCCGCACAACAGAAAGTCTGCGCGCAACACCGGCAGGGTCAGGCTCATCAGTTCCTCGTTGCCCAGCACTTCCTCCGAAGTACCGCCCAGGGTGCGCAACTCTTCGATCAGTTGCGGGTCGCTCTTGGGTTCTCGCCAGCTTTCGTCGTCGTAGCCTTCACGACGGGTTGGCGCCGCCGTGCCGCTGGCAAACAACGCCACCGGTGGCGGGCAGCCCAGCGCCTGCAGCTCGTGCACCAGCTCGAACGCCAGCAGCGCCCCCAGGCTGTGCCCCAGCACCGCGTAGGGCTGGTGGGCGACAAGGCTCTGTTCGGCGGCCAGTTGCCGGGCCAGGGCCTGCATGTCGGTGTACAACGGCTCGCCAAGGCGTGCACCCCGCCCTGGCAGCTCCACCGGGCGCACGTTCAACCAGGCGGGCACCTTGCGCCGCCAGCGGCTGAAGACCATGGCGCTGGCACCCGAGTACGGCAGGCACAACAGGGTCAGTGACGACACGTGCCGCCCCTCACTGCGCCGCAGCGGTTTCGGCCATCTTCTGGCGCAGGCTCAGCGGGCGCATGTCGGTCCATACCTCATCGATGTACGCCAGGCACTCAGCCTTCAAACCGCTCTTGCCGACGGTGCGCCAGCCGTTGGGGATAGCCTTGTAGTCCGGCCAGATGGAGTACTGTTCCTCGTGGTTGACCACAACCTGGAACACGATATCGTCGCGATCGAATACGGAAGTCATTGCCTGTCTCCTTGGTTGAATGAGGCTCGTGGCGCGGGAGGCGTACGGGCGCTACTGGAGGAGACGAAGCGGCGTGCGGATAAATTAGCGACGCTGGGAAAATCCCGCGGCACCTGCCGGCGCTAGCAGTTGAAGGTCAGGTTGTAATGCACCGAGCGGTGGTCCGATGCCCCCGGCGCAGAGACGTTCCCCGGCGCCGGCACCTGCGAGGTGCCATTGGTCACCGCATAGTCCAGCATGTTGCTCGGCGCCACGCTGGGGTGGGTACTGCCGCCCGCCAGCTCGATACGGGCGATGTCTTCGGGCGACACCCAGTTGCCACGCGTCGGCACCGGGGGAGTGGTCGGTCGCGGATCGCGGTTGAAATCCCCCAGCAGCGCGAACGGCGTATCGGTGTGCCAGCTGATCTCCCTCAACATGCGCGCGGCGTTGACGCCCCCGCCGGAAATGGCATGCAGGTTGAAGATAGCCAGCTCCGGCGTGTTGCCCGCCAGCGCTCGTCGCCTCACACGCACCCCCATGGCCGGGCGGTAAAGGGGCGGGCCCGCCACCGGCAATTGCCCGTCCGAGATGATGGCCAGTTGGCTGACCATGAACTCGCCGGGGTCAGGCATCACGATCGCCAGGTTCACCCGCAACCGCTGCACATCGAGGAAGTAGATCAGGTAGCGCTCGGGCCGGCTGCGGGTGCCGGCCTGCCAGCTGTAGACATGGATGTCGTGGTGACTGCCGAACTGGTCGGCCACCCGTTCGGTGCGGCTGAACACCGCAGAATGCGGGGCAACGCCGACCTCCTGCAGAACCACCACATCGTTGCTGCGCAGCAGCGGCAGGACCCCGGTCAACCATTTGCTCTCGGTGCTGACCGATGCGCCCTGCAGGTTCCAGGTGGCCACCCGTATCGGGACCTCAGTGCGCGCGCTGCGACCTATTTCGATCTGTGCCGAGGGCCCTGCAGTGTTCAATCGGCTGTGGTAGTAATCACGAATGCGCCCATGCAGGCGAATGTGCGCATGCCACGGGCCGAAGATGGCCATGACCCCGTGCTGGAGCATGCGCAAGGGGTCGCCAGGATCCAGCAGGTGTGGCCCCTGTACGCTCCTTAGGCCATTCATGACCAGGGCATGGTGCACACGGTAGAGCCCGATCATCACGCCATGACGATACAGCCCTGGCGAGGCCTGCAGATGCTACAGCACCGTGGTGTCGCTGTACCAGCGGCGCAACAGGGTGGTCATGCATGCCCCATAGCCGGCCTGTGCCTCATGGTTGCTGCTGCGTATCAGGCGTGCCGAAACGATGTAGTTCAGGTAGACCAGGGTATGCACGCAGTCCCGGGGCCTGGCGGCGGCGAGCAGCGCCACCGCGTCCATGAACACCACGTCGACCTGCTCTTCGAACGCAACGGCCGGCATGTCGGGCACCAGGTTGTTGTCGATGTACAGGCCAATGACACGGTCAACGGGCATGGGAACACCTCCACCGGGTCAGGCCTTCTGGAACAGCGCAAACAGCTCGCCATCGAGCACGCCCAGCCCCACCCGCTCGGTAGCGGCCAGGTTGCTGCTGACCGTTGCCGGGCTGAGGGCATTGCCGTCATAGGCGTATTGATAGAGCGCGCGACCGTTGGCATTGGCAATGCTGCGGGTGAAGGCGAGTTTGAGCAGCCCCGCGTGAACCGTCACACCCGGCATGAACGGGTAGGCCTGCTCGATGAACACCCGTGGCTCGGTCCAGGCCTGCTTGCCGTCGTACTTCACCAACAGGGTCCGACCATCGCCATCCTTGTAGAACAGGTGGATCAGGCCCTGGTAGACAATGGCGATCGGGTCGTCGGGGGTGGTCACCGCTACCCCCCTGGCCCTGAGCACCGGGCCATTGCCCCAGTTTTCCAGGTCTTCACTGCTCAGGCACTCGATCTGCCTCGTGTGGCCGTGCCGATAGAAGGCGTGCAACCGCCCTTGAAACTCCACCAGCGACGGCGAGCCGTGCATGGGCTGACTCAACGTCATGGGCTCGAACCCCATGAGCGTGTCGTTGTAGGAGGCCAGGGTGTATTCACCCTGGTCATCGCTTCGAAACGCATGGACCTTGTCCTTGAACACAAAAAGCGCCAGTGACCTGCTCGGGGTCACCATCAGTGGCAGCACCGCCGGCGTCGTCCATACGTCGATGCCACTCACTTTCGCGACGAATTCGGCCACGTTGCCGTCGGCGTTGTAGGCGCAATAGAGCACGCCCCGGTGTACGACTACCCGGCAACCGCCAGCCACAGGCTGCGACTCGGTAGGGAAAGCACGGTTGAAGATGCCGTGCATGTTGGCTGCGTAACAAAGTTGCATCGCCTGCTCCAGAGGTACAAAGAGCCCCCAGTAGAACAGCGCAGCCCGGCCGGATCAGCCGGGCAAAGCCCAGCGTGTACGTGAGAAACCGGAAGTTGCACGGGCCCGGGCGTGACCTGCCGGGCTGGCAGCAGGCGCACATCGCTGTGCGATTGTTCGGGCCAGATGCACAACACGGGGTTCGCACCGGCGCAGCGCAGGCGTATCGTATGCACTCGAATCCTGATAGGTAACACGGAGTTTCCCCATGCTTGGCGTAACGGACTACGGTGCCTTCGTGATTGCCTTCCTGGTGCTGCTGGCGATCCCGGGGCCGGGCAATTTCGCGCTGATCACTGCCACCGGCAAGGGCGGCATCAAAGGCGGCCTGGGCGCCACCTTCGGCGTCATCCTGGGTGACCAGGTGCTGTTGTGGCTGGCCGTGGCCGGTGTGGCAGCGCTGCTCACCACCTACCCGGCAGCGTTCCATACCGTGCAATGGCTGGGTGCAGCGTACCTGGCCTACCTGGGCCTGCGCATGGCCCTGGCCAAACCCGGCAGCACGCCGGTACGGCCGATGAAGTCCAAGCACTACCTGCGCCAGACCATGATGATCACCCTGCTCAACCCCAAGGCGATCATGTTCTACATGGCGTTCTTTCCGCTGTTCGTCGACCCGGTCCGGCATCAGGGCTTCGTGACGTTCGGCTTCATGGCGGTGACCATTGCCGTGCTGACCTTCCTGTATGGCCTGGTGGCCGTGCTGCTGACCCACAACCTGGCCGCCCGCCTGCGCGCCAACCCCAAGGTCTCGAACCTGCTCGAACGCCTGGCCGGCATGTGCCTGGTGGGCTTCAGCATCAAGTTGGCGGTACTGCGCTAAACCCCTGGCGCGGGTCTACTACACTTGCCTGACCTTGAAGCGGCGCGGCAAGTGAGACGACATGAAGCGACTGACACAATTGATCGGCGGCGCCCTGCTGGCACTGGGCGTAGCCTCCCAGAGCCTGGCGGCGCCCGCTGCGGCCCCCATCCACTTTGGCGACATCACCTGGGAAAGCGGCAGCCTGACCACGCAACTGCTGCGCTTTATCGTCGAGAAAGGCTACGGCTACCCCACCGACACCCTGCCCGGCAGCACCGTGAGCATGGAGGTGGCGCTGGCGCGCAACGACATCCAGGTGATCGCCGAGGAATGGGCTGGCCGCAGCCCGGCCTGGACCAGGGCCGAGCAGGCCGGCCAGGTGTTCAGCATCGGGGACACGGTCAAGGGCGCCGACGAAGGCTGGTACGTGCCCGCCTACGTGATCAAGGGCGATGAACAGCGCGGCCTCAAGGCACTGGCCCCGGACTTGCGTTCCGTCCAGGACCTCAAGCGCCATGCCCCACTGTTCAAGGACCCCGAGTCACCCGACAAGGGCCGCTTTCTCAACAGCCCCAGCGGCTGGACCTCCGAGACCGTCAACAGCCAGAAGCTCAAGGCCTACGGGCTGGACGGGCAGTACGTGAACTTTCGCAGCGGCTCGGGCGCGGCGCTGGACGCCGAAATCACCTCCGCCATCCGCCGTGGCAAGCCGGTGCTGTTCTACTACTGGTCGCCCACCCCGCTGATGGGCCGCTACGAGCTGGTGCGCCTTGAAGAGCCGCCATTCGACGCCCAGGCCTGGGCCACCCTCACCGACCCCAGCAACCCCGAGCCCAAAGGCACCCGCTCGCTGCCGGCCAGGCTGTCGATCGGCGTATCGGCGCCGTTTCGCCAGCAATACCCGGAGCTGGTGGCATTCTTCGCCAAGGTCGATCTGCCGATCGCCACCCTCAACAGCGCCCTGGCAACGATGAGCGAGCAGCGCCAGGCACCGGACGCTGCAGCGCAGGCCTTTCTCAAGGCGAACCCGAGCATCTGGAAGGCCTGGCTGCCCGCCGAGGTGGCGACCAGGGTCGAGTCGGCCCTGTGAGTACGGGCTTTCCCGAGGCGCTGCACGTTTCGTTCGCAAACAGCGTCAATCGCTTCGTCGACTGGCTGGTGCTGGCCTACGGCGACCAGCTTCGGGCGGTCTCGGACGGGCTGCTGCAACTGCTGGTAGGGTTGGAAAACCTGCTGCGCGCCACGCCGTGGTGGTTGCTGCTGGCGCTGGTGGCACTGCTGACCTGGCACGCCACACGCAGTGTGCGGCGGGCGCTGCTGCTGAGCGGCCTGCTGTTTCTGATCGGGGTGGTCGGCCTGTGGGACAAGCTGCTGCAGACCTGCGCGCTGGTGCTGGTGAGTACCGGCCTGTGCCTCCTGATCGGCATTCCGTTCGGCATCTTGCTGGCCAGCCGGCCACTGGCACGCCGGTTGCTGATGCCGGTGCTGGACGTGATGCAGACCCTGCCCAGTTTCGTGTACCTGATCCCGGTGCTGATGCTGTTCGGGCTGGGCAAGGTGCCGGCGATCTTCGCCACCCTGGTGTATGCCCTGCCGCCGCTGGTACGCCTCACCGAACTGGGCCTGTCGCAGGTGGACCCGTCGCTGACCCAGGCCGCCCAGGGGCTGGGCGCCAACCGCTGGCAGCGCTTGCGCCGGGTGGCATTGCCGTTGGCGCTGCCGAGCATCCTGGCCGGCCTGAACCAGTCGGTGATGATGGCGCTGTCGATGGTGGTGGTGGCCTCGATGATCGGCGCACGCGGCCTGGGTGAGGACGTGCTGGCCGGCATCCAGACACTGAACGTGGGCAAGGGGGTCGAGGCCGGGCTGGCCATCGTTGCGCTGGCGATCGTGATCGACCGCATCACCCAGGCGTATGGCAAGCCGCGGTGAAGCCTTCTTGGTGCAACAGCGTTGACCTGCACCGCCCTTTCAAAGTACTCGTTGCCGGATAGACCAAAGGGGCCGTTCAGCCCGCGCGCGCTAAACGCAACTCGTCTACGCTGCTCAAAAGCCTGCCGGCACACTGAAAGGGAGTTCGAGCGTGCGAGCCTACCGTATCCTGTCCGCCGCAACACTGTGCCTGGTCAGTGCATCGGCCAGCGCTTTCCAACTGTCACCCTACGGCAAGGTGAACAATGGTGCCTACACTCGTGTCTTCAGCGAGGCGGTACACGAAAACCTGACCCTGGCATCGATCAGGCAGGCAGCGATTCCCGATGCCCTTAAAGCGGATCAGAACTTCATCGAAAGCCTCATCGCGGGCGCACGCTGGAACGATGATCCGCTGGGTTTCATGAAGACGGGTGTACCAGTGGATTTCTACCTGTCGTTCAAAGACTCGTGCAAGCGTTCAACACAGATCAATCCCACCTGGGACCTCATGTATCGCACCCACTGCGGCGACATGCAGTACCTTCACGCCATGGCCTCAAGCGCTCTGGAAACCACGACACAAACACGCGCCAGAATCATGATGTGGGCCGAATTCACATTCCGTGTTTCCACCGGAGAAATCCCCAAGAACCGCTACTTTCGCAGCGTGCCGCAACTGATGAGCCCCGAAGGTGGCGAGCAGTTCAGCCAGTCGCTCACCCACAGCAACACCCGACGGCTGCTATGGCAGCCCGAAGACCTTTTCAGCAGGAACTGCACGCGTATGCCCGCACTCAAGGCAATGCTGCGAGGACACGGCTGGACAGAGTCGCGCTGTGACGATTCGCACAATGAGCATGCTGCCAGCACCATCCAGAACCTGGCGTTGGGCTCGTTGCTCCACCTGCTGCAGGACTCCTTCTCCGACAGCCATGTACGGCGCTTCCCCCTGCATGATGAGCACGTCTCTCGGCTGGCAGGGGTGCAGGGCGTCGAACAGTTCGGCAACTATGCCAAACAGGACTCGAGCCGCCACAAGGTGGCAGACAGGCTGCCGGAAACGGCCAATGACGCCCAGCCACTTGATCTGAAGCACCTCAGTGCACAGCTGATCGCACTCTCGGTAACAGGGCGCGACGGTACGGGCGCCGCGCAATGGGAGCAAGCCAGGCCGCTACTCGAACACGCCTTCGATATCAGCCGGGCACAACCCGTCTCGGGCGCGATAGGCTATGAAAAACTCGACCGGTAATGGCACTGGAGGGCCTTTACCGACTGCCGCTATCCCCTTAGACTACAGGCCTTTTCCCGCATCCCGAGGTATTCGTCCAATGCGCCATTGATGCCACCGTCGTTTCAGACGGCCCGTCTTCAGCCCCTTCACCGGGGGAAGCACCAGGCATCCTTGGAGGTTCGCATGACGAACACGTCATCCCTGACGCTGGACAGCGTCACCTATGCACTGCCAGACGGCAGGCTGCTGTTTTCCAACCTCACCGAACGTTTCGACCAGCGCCGCACCGGCCTGGTGGGGCGCAACGGCGTGGGCAAATCCATACTCGCACGCCTGATGGCCGGTCAGCTCGAGCCCAGCGATGGCCGCTGCCTGCGCCAGGGGCGCGTGCACTACCTCGCTCAACAGCCGATCACCTCCCGCACCACGGTCGCCGACCTGGCCCAGGTACGCCAGGTGATAGAAGCGCTCCAACGCATCGAGGCTGGCAGTACCGCCGCGAGCGACTTCGAGACCGTCGGCGAACGCTGGAACATACGCGAGCAACTGCACAGCCACCTGGCCCGCGAGCAGCTCGGCATGCTGCGCTGGGATCGCCCCGCCGAAACGCTGAGCGGCGGCCAGGCCATGCGCGTGGCACTGCTGGGTGCGTTTCTCGGCGACGCCGACTACCTGATTCTCGACGAGCCCACCAACCACCTGGACGCCCCCAGCCGCGCCGCCCTGATGATCATGCTCGAACGCTGGAACAAGGGGCTGCTGGTCATCAGCCACGACCGCACGCTGCTCGCCAGCATGCAGCGCATCGTCGAGCTGTCGCCCTCGGGCCTGCACAGCTACGGGGGCGACTACAGCGCATTCACCGCTTGCAAGGCCCGCGACACCGAACTGGCCGAGCGCAATCTCGAGCGTCTGAAGCTCGAACGCCAGCGCCAGGCCCGCGACCTGCAGCGTCAACACGAGCGCCTCGAACGCCACCAGGCCAGGGCCGGCCACGAGGCCAGGCACAGCAACCAGGCGAAGATCCTGCTCGACCGTCAACAGCAACGCAGCGAGGCCACCGCAGGCAGGCAGCAGCGCAACCACCTGGCCACGCGCCAGGCCATGGACGCCCAGGTGCGTGAAGCCGCTCAACGCCTGGACCCACAGCAGCCGGTGGTACTGCACGCGCCGGCACGTCAGTTGCCGCCAGGCAGCCAGATCGCCTGGCTGCGTGACCTTGAGCTACCCCACATCGAGCATCCGCACGCGCTCGACCTGGTGCTGTACGTCGGCCAACGCCTTGCCCTCACCGGCGCCAACGGCAGCGGCAAATCCACGTTGCTCAAGGTGCTGGCCGGGCAACTGCCGCCCCGCAAGGGTGAATGCGAGACCCGCGCCAGCGTGGCGTACCTGGATCAGCAGTGCAGCCTGCTCGACCCGAGCGTATGCGTGCTGGAGCATGTGCGCGAGGCGTGCCGTCAACTCGACCAGAGCAGCGTGCGCACCCGATTGGCACAACTGGGCCTGGATGCAGACCGCATCACCCTGCCCAGCGGCCTGCTCAGTGGCGGCGAACGGCTCAAGGCAGCGCTGGCCGCGGTACTCTACAGCGACCAGCCAGCGCAATTGCTGTTGCTCGACGAACCCAGCAACCACCTCGATCTGCCATCGTTGCAGGCCCTGGAACAGATGCTCTGCCAGTATCAGGGGACCCTGCTGGTGGCGTCCCATGACCTGGTGTTCCTGCAACACCTGCAGTTGCAGGGGCAGCTGTGCATGCCGCAATCAGAACTGCACGGCTTCGGTGACGCACAAGGTGGCAAAGCCACTGCCCAGGGTGAGGTTGTGATGGGCGACGATGGCCTCGGCGCCTAGGCCGGGGGTATCCATGCAGGTGTGCGCGTCGCTGACCAGTACCGGGCGCACGCCCAGCTCGGCAGCAACGCGGCAATTGGTATCGACGCAGTACTGGGTTTTCATGCCGACCACCACCAGCTCTTCAACGCCCGCCTGCTGCAGCCACTCACGCAGCGGCGTGTTCCAGAAGGCACTGGGCCGGAACTTGTCGAACACGCGGTCGTATTGCTCGTCTACCTCCAGCGCCGGGAGCAGTTGCCAGGGTGTGCTGCCGGCCTCGATCGGCGAACCCTGCGGGCCGGTGTGGCGCGCGACGAATATCGGCGCCCGGGCCGCCCGTGCGGTGCCGATCAGGCGGTTGATGTTGGCCAGTATCCGCTCGCCCTGCCAGGGCTGTTCGGGGCCATGGAACAGGCCTACCTGCATATCCAGAATCAGTAACGCGCGCCGTACGGGCATGGTGTCTCTCCTTAAGATGCCAGCCGGACGCGCCAACCAAAAGGCCCCGTCCATTGCTGGCGGGGCCTTGGGTGACCTGCTGCGTTCGCTTTACACAGCCACCCATCGCCCGCCGATGGCGGTCGTGGTGGTGCGGGTCGAGGTCAACAGGTCGATATTCATGTCACGCACAATGCTCCACGAGCCCTGCGTCGGTCAAGCCCCTGGCGGCGCGACCACTCACGCTCGTCACGCCGGACCTGAAGCGCTGGCGGCCGGGCACCGGCGCAATCGGCATCTGCCCGTTTCCGATCTGCACGGGATGTATTATCGTGGCTGCTTGCGCAATATGCGTGGCCTGACCATACAGGCATTTGCCAACCGATCGAGGGTGCCATGAGTAACGAGAGCATTAACTGGGACAAGCTGGGCTTTGACTACATCAAGACCGACAAGCGCTACCTTTCCTACTTCCGTGATGGCGAGTGGGACAAGGGCACCCTGACCGAAGACAACGTACTGCACATCAGCGAAGGCTCCACCGCGCTGCACTACGGCCAGCAATGCTTCGAAGGCATGAAGGCCTACCGCTGCAAGGATGGCTCGATCAACCTGTTCCGCCCCGACCAGAACGCCCTGCGCATGCAGCGCAGCTGCGATCGCCTGCTGATGCCGCGGGTGCCGACCGAACAGTTCATCGAGGCCTGCAAGCAGGTGGTCCAGGCCAACGAACGCTTCGTACCGCCGCACGGCAAGGGTGCCCTGTACCTGCGTCCGTTCGTGATCGGCGTGGGTGACAACATCGGCGTACGCACCGCGCCGGAGTTCATCTTCTCGATCTTCGCCATCCCGGTTGGCTCGTACTTCAAGGGCGGCATGACCCCGCACAAGTTCCTGATCTCCGATTTCGACCGTGCCGCGCCCCAGGGCACCGGCGCCGCCAAGGTCGGTGGCAACTACGCAGCCAGCCTGCAGCCAGGCTATGAGGCCAAGAAGGCCGGCTTTGCCGACTGCATCTACCTCGACCCGCTGACCCACAGCAAGATCGAGGAAGTGGGTTCGGCCAACTTCTTCGGCATCACCGCCAACAACGAGTTCGTGACCCCGAAATCCGCCTCGGTGCTGCCGGGCATCACCCGCCTGTCGCTGATGCAACTGGCCGAATCGCGCCTGGGCCTGAAGGTGATCGAGGGCGACGTGCTGATCAACCAGCTGGACCGCTTCATCGAAGCCGGTGCCTGCGGCACCGCTGCGGTGATCACCCCGATCGGCGGCATCCAGTACAACGGCAAGCTGCACGTGTTCCACAGCGAGACCGAAGTCGGTCCGGTGACCCAGAAGCTCTACGCCGAGCTGACCGGTATCCAGAGCGGTGACGTCGAAGCGCCGGCGGGCTGGATCGTCAAGGTCGCCTGAATGCATCGCGGGTCAAGCCCGCTCCCACAGGTTCATCGCAACCCTGTGGGAGCGGGCTCGACCCGTGACTGGCTGCGCAGCAGCCCTTTTTCAAGATGAATTTTTCTTTAACCCGGGCACCGCCTATTCTTTGGCACAATCGAGTCTCCACACGCCGCCCAGGTAAAAGCATGCCCCGCGTACTGACTATCGAAGACGATGCCGTCACCGGCCAGGAAATCGTCGCCGAACTCTCCAGCCACGGCCTTGAGGTCGACTGGGCCGACAACGGTCGTGAAGGCCTGGCCAAGGCAATCGCCGGCGGCTACGACCTGATCACCCTCGACCGCATGCTGCCCGAAGTCGACGGCCTGACAATCGTCACCACCCTGCGCAACCTCAAGATCGCCACGCCGATCCTGATGATCAGCGCCCTCTCCGATGTCGACGAACGCGTGCGCGGCCTGCGCGCCGGTGGTGACGACTACCTGACCAAGCCGTTTGCCTCCGACGAGATGGCGGCGCGCGTGGAAGTGCTGCTGCGCCGCAACAGCGTGCCGATGGCCCAGACCCGCCTGCAGGTCGCCGACCTGGAGCTGGACCTGATAAGCCACGAGGCCCGGCGCGGCGAGCAGACCCTCAACCTGCTGCCCACCGAGTACAAGCTGCTGGAATTCCTGATGCGCCACGCCGGCCAGGTCATCACCCGCATGATGATCTTCGAGGAAGTCTGGGGGTACCACTTCGACCCCGGCACCAACCTGATCGACGTGCACATCGGGCGTCTGCGCAAGAAGATCGACGCCGCCGGGCAAACCCCGCTGATTCGCACCGTGCGGGGCTCCGGCTATGCCATTGCCGAACCCGTCTAAGGGCTGGAGTTCGTCCACCAGCCGCCTGCTGGCGCTGTACAGCTTTCTGTTCGTGGCCTGGAGCAGCATCCTCATGGGGGTGCTGTACTTCGAGGTGTCCGGCTACCTGAACAAGCTCACCCGCCATTCCCTGTTGCAGCGCCAGCATCTGTTCGCACACATGAGCGGCAAGCAGCTCGACGACGCCCTGATCGCCAGCCAGGCCTTCGACGAACGCAGCTTCGATGCCTACGGGCTGTTCGACGCGCAGTTCAACCCACTGGGCGGGCAGATCCGCCAGATCCCGCCCGAGCTGGGCCTGGATGGCAGGATCCACGAGCTCAGCCGCTGCCTGGACGCTGACGACCCGCGCATGCCAAAAGACAGCTGTGATGCCGTGGCGCTCAAGGTGCGCGATGGCCGCTGGCTGGTGCTGGTACGCGACAACGGTTCGCTGTTCGTGGTCACGCGGATCATTCTGCATGCGTTGCTGTGGGGGCTGTCGCTGACCATCATTCCCGGCATCGCCGGCTGGTACCTGCTGCGTCGCCGCCCGCTCAAGCGCATAAGGGCGATCCAGGCCAGTGCCGAGCTGATCGTGGCCGGCGACCTCACCCACCGTCTGCCGCTGTCGTCGCGCCGTGACGAACTGGACATGCTGGCAGCCATCGTCAACGCCATGCTCGACCGCATCGAGCGGCTGATGCATGAGGTCAAAGGCGTGTGCGACAACATTGCCCACGACCTGCGCACCCCGCTGACGCGCCTGCGGGCCCAGCTGTACCGGATCCGCCAGCAGGTCGGCGACGACTCGATCCAGGCCGACCAGATGGACCAGGCCATCAGCGAAACCGACACCCTGATGGCGCGTTTTCGCGGGTTGCTGCGCATCAGCGAACTGGAAGACCGCCAGCGCCGTGCCGGCTTCGTCGAGCTGGACCCGCGTGCCCTGCTGGTAGAGCTGCATGACTTCTACCTGCCGCTGGCCGAGGACGGCGAAATTCGCCTGACCCTGGTGCTGCCCGACCAGTTGCCGGCGCTCAAGGGCGACCGCGAGCTGCTGTTCGAGGCCCTGGCCAACCTGCTGGGCAATGCCATCAAGTTCACCCCGGCCGGTGGTCAGGTGCGGATGCGAGCCCGTGAAGACGCCCAGGGCGTGCTGATCGAGGTGGAGGACAGCGGGCCGGGGATTCCGGCGGACGAGCGCGAGGCCGTGCTCAAGCGGTTCTACCGCAGCGAGGAAGGTCATCGGCACAACGGGTTCGGGCTGGGGCTTTCGATCGTTGCAGCGATCGTCGACCTGCATGGGTTTGAGCTGGAGGTAGGAGACAGCGAATTGGGCGGGGCGCGGCTGGTGTTGCAGTGTCGGCCGAAGGTGGCCAGTTAGGGCCTCATCGCGGGTCGAGCCCGCTCCCACAGGTTGATCACTGATCTAGAGCACAGTGATCAACCTGTGGGAGCGGGCTCGACCCGCGATGAGGGCAGCGCGATCAGTCAGCCAGGCGCCAGGTCGTCGTGCCCTTGCCGTCTTCCAGCACCACGCCCATGGCGGTCAGCTGGTCGCGGATGCGGTCCGATTCGGCCCAGTTCTTGTCGGTACGTGCCTGCAGACGCGCCTGGATCAACGCCTCCACTTCAGCTGCATCGACCTTGCCTTCGGCGCCCGCCTGCAGGAAGTCGTCGGCCTCCAGCTGCAACACGCCCAGCAGCTCGGCCAGCTCGCGCAAACGGCCCGCCAGGCCAGCGGCCACCTCAGGCTCGGCCTCGCGCACGCGGTTGATCTCGCGCACCAGGTCGAACAGCACCGCACAGGCTTCAGGCGTGCCGAAGTCGTCGTTCATGGCCGCGGCAAAACGCTCGACATACGCCTCGCCACCTTGCGCGGCCACGCGCGGCAAGCCGCGCAGCGCATGGTAGAAGCGTTCCAGCGCGCCCTTGGCTTCGCGCAGGCTGTCCTCGGAGTAGTTGATCGAGCTGCGGTAGTGGCTCGACACCAGCAGGTAGCGCACCACCTCCGGGTGATACTTGTCGAGCACGTCGCGAATGGTGAAGAAGTTGTTCAACGACTTGGACATCTTCTCGCCATTGATACGGATCATGCCGCAATGCATCCACGCCTTGGCGTACTGCTTGCCGGTGGCCGCCTCGCTCTGGGCAATCTCGTTCTCGTGGTGCGGGAACTCCAGGTCGTTGCCGCCACCATGAATGTCGAAGCTCTCGCCCAGGCAGCAGGTCGACATCACCGAGCACTCGATGTGCCAGCCCGGACGGCCCGGGCCCCACGGCGATTCCCAGCTCGGCTCGCCGGGCTTGACGCCCTTCCACAGCACGAAGTCGAGCGGGTCCTGCTTGGCCTCGTCGACCTCGATGCGGGCACCGATGCGCAGGTCTTCGATCTTCTTGCGCGATAGCTTGCCGTAGCCGACGAACTTGCCGACGCGGTAGTACACGTCGCCATTGCCCGGCGCGTAGGCATAACCCTTGTCGATCAGGGTCTGGATCATCGCGTGCATGCCGGCGATGTGGTCGGTGGCACGCGGCTCCTGGTCCGGCGGCAGGATGTTCAGACGGCGCTCGTCCTCGTGCATCGCGTCGATCATGCGCGCGGTCAGCGCTTCGAACGATTCGCCGTTCTGGTTGGCGCGGTTGATGATCTTGTCGTCGATGTCGGTGATATTGCGCACATAGGTCAGGTCGTAGCCGCTGTAGCGCAGCCAGCGCGTGACCAGGTCGAACGCGACCATGCTGCGCCCATGGCCCAGGTGGCAGAAGTCGTACACGGTCATGCCGCACACGTACATGCGAACCTTGTTGCCATCGAGCGGAACGAAAACTTCCTTGGTCTTGCTCAGGGTGTTGTAGATGCTTAGCACGTAGAGTTCCTTAGCTGCCCCACGAATCGCGCAGGGTCACGGTGCGGTTGAACACCGGCTTACCCGGCGTGGAGTCTTTCAGGTCGACGCAGAAGTAGCCTTCGCGCTCGAACTGGAAGCGGTCTTCGGGCTGGGCCTGGCCCAGCGAAGGTTCCGCACGACAACCGCTCAGCACCTGCAGCGAATCGGGATTGATGTTGTCAAGGAAGCTGCCGCCGTCGTCGGTCTTCTCGGGGTTGGCCGAACGGAACAGGCGGTCATACAGACGTACTTCGCACTCGACGCTGGCCGCGGCCGGCACCCAGTGGATCACACCCTTGACCTTGCGGCCCTCGGGGTTCTTGCCCAGGGTGTCGGGGTCGTACGAGCAGCGCAGCTCGACGATGTTGCCCTCGGCATCCTTGATCGCCTCGTCGGCGCGGATCACGTAGCTGCCACGCAGGCGCACTTCACCGGCCGGCTCCAGGCGCTTGTAGCCCTTGGGCGGCTCTTCCATGAAGTCGTCGCGGTCGATGTAGATCTCGCGGGCGAACGGCAGTGCACGCACGCCCATGTCTTCCTTGGGGTGACGCGGCAGTTCGAGCTGCTCGACCTGGCCTTCGGGGTAGTTGGTGATGACTACCTTCAGCGGGCGCAGTACGCACATGGCCCGTGGCGCGGTGCGGTCCAGGTCGTCACGGATGCTGAATTCGAGCATCGACATGTCGACCACGCCGTCGGAACGGTTGGTGCCGACCATCTCGCAGAAATTGCGGATAGACGCCGGGGTGTAGCCACGACGGCGGAAGCCCGACAGCGTGGACATGCGCGGGTCGTCCCAGCCCTGTACGTGCTGCTCGTCCACCAGTTGCTTGAGCTTGCGCTTGCTGGTGATGGTGTAGTTCAGGTTCAGGCGGCTGAACTCGTACTGGCGCGGCTTGCACGGCACCGGCAGGTGGTCGAGGAACCACTCGTACAACGGACGATGGCTTTCGAACTCCAGGGTGCAGATCGAGTGGGTGATGCCCTCGATGGCGTCCGACTGGCCATGGGTGAAGTCGTAGATCGGGTAGATGCACCAGGTGTCACCGGTCTGGTGATGATGGGCATGGCGGATGCGGTACAGGATCGGGTCGCGCAGGTTCATGTTCGGCGAGGCCATGTCGATCTTGGCGCGCAGCACGCGCTCGCCATCCTGGAACTCGCCAGCCTTCATGCGCGCGAACAGGTCGAGGTTTTCCTCGACGCTGCGCTCGCGGAACGGGCTGTTCTTGCCCGGCTCGGTCAGGTTGCCGCGGTACTCGCGGGCCTGCTCCGGGGTCAGGTCGCACACATAGGCATTGCCCGACTTGATCAGGTCGACCGCCCACGCATGCAACTGCTCGAAGTACTGCGAGGCATAGCGCACCGGGCCGGTCCACTCGAAGCCCAGCCACTTGACGTCACGCTGGATGGCGTCGATGTACTCCTGGTCCTCTTTGGCCGGGTTGGTGTCATCGAAGCGCAGGTGACAGGCACCGCCGAATTCCTGGGCCAGGCCGAAGTTCACGCAGATCGACTTGGCGTGACCAATGTGCAGGTAGCCGTTGGGCTCCGGCGGGAAACGGGTGACGATGCTGGTGTGCTTGCCCGAATCCAGGTCGGCCTGCACGATCGGACGCAGGAAGTTCACAGGGACGGCGGGCGCGCCTTTGGCAGCGGCGTTGGGAGCGTTGTCAGCGGTGGGCTTGCTCATAGGATCCTTGAAATACCGGTACACGGCCCGGGTAGGCCGACTGAATCAAAGCGCTTATCATAGCCCAAGCGCCCGAGCTGCCGACAGGGCAGCGCCGACAAACTGGCGCTATATTCGGCTGGCCGGGCAAAAAAACTGCCGTGACGTGCGTATCGTGGCCTGTAAACTGTGCGTCAGGGTTACTACGCGATCCTGCGCACCCATTTCTTGAATGCCTGAAAAGCGAGAATTTGAGCATGACCCAAGTCAAACTGACCACCAATCACGGTGACATCGTCATCGAGCTGAACGCCGAGAAAGCCCCGATCACCGTGGCCAACTTCATCGAGTACGTCAAAGCCGGTCACTACGAGAACACCGTGTTCCACCGCGTCATCGGCAACTTCATGATCCAGGGCGGCGGTTTCGAGCCGGGCATGAAAGAGAAGAAAGACAAGCGCCCGAGCATCCAGAACGAAGCCGACAACGGCCTGAGCAACGACAAGTACACCATCGCCATGGCCCGTACCATGGAGCCGCATTCGGCCTCGGCGCAGTTCTTCATCAACGTCGCCGACAACAGCTTCCTCAACCACAGCGGCAAGAACGTGCAGGGCTGGGGTTATGCGGTGTTCGGCAAAGTCACCGAAGGCACCGACGTGGTCGACAAGATCAAGGCCGTTGCCACCGGTTCCAAAGCCGGCCACCAGGACGTGCCAGCCGAAGACGTGATCATCGAGAAAGCCGAGATCATTGGGTGATACTGCTGATCTCCGATCTGCACCTGCAAGAAGAACGCCCGGACATTACCCGGGCGTTTCTTGATCTGCTGGCCACCCGTGCCCGCAGCGCGCAAGCGCTGTACATTCTCGGGGACTTTTTCGAGGCCTGGATCGGCGACGATGCCATGACGCCCTACCAGGCGTCGATCTGCCAGGCCTTGCGTGCGCTGAGCGACACGGGCACCCAGGTGTTCCTGATGCACGGCAACCGCGACTTCCTCATCGGCCAGGCGTTCTGCAAGGCCGCAGGCGCCACCCTGCTACCCGACCCCAGCGTGGTCGAGCTGGGCGGCGAGCCGGTGCTGCTGATGCATGGCGACAGCCTGTGCACCCGTGACGAAGGCTACATGAAGCTGCGCCGTTACCTGCGCAACCCCGTGAGCCTGTGGGTGCTGCGCCACCTGCCGTTGCGCACGCGGCACAAGCTTGCGCGCAAGCTGCGCAGCGAAAGCCGCGCGCAGACGCGCATGAAGGCCAATGACATTGTCGATGTGACGCCCGAGGAGGTACCGCGGGTGATGCAGCAGCATGGCGTGCACACTCTGGTGCATGGGCACACCCATCGCCCGGCGATCCACAAGCTGATGGTGGGCGATGCGCCGGCGCGGCGTATCGTGCTGGGCGACTGGGATCGCCAGGGGTGGGCGCTACAGGTGGATGAACAAGGGTTCCAGCTGGCACCCTTCGACTTTGCCTGACCCCTTCGCCGGCAAGGCCGGCTCCTACAGGTTTTGCGTAATCCTGTAGGAGCCGGTCTTGCCGGCGAAGCCTTTTTCAGTGCCCGGCCGACGCCGGCCCGGCCTTGGCCGCGAATGGCGGCTTGGCCAGCCACACCAGCAGCACCAGCCCGACGAACACCCAGCCCATCAACGTGAAGTAATCCACCGTCGACATCATGTACGCCTGGCTGTTGAGCATCTGCTCCAGCTGCGCATACGACTGCCCGTTCGCCCCTCCCAGGTGGCCGAGCATGTCACGGGTGGCCGGCTCATAGGTACTGATGCTTTCGCTCAGGTACGCATGGTGCTGGTCGGCCCGGCGAATCCAGATCCAGGTGGTCAGCGACGCGGCAAAGCTGCCGCCCAGGGTCCGCAGGAAGGTCGCCAGCCCCGAGCCGTCGGCGATCTGCTGCGGCGGCAGGTCCGAAAGCAGGATGCTCAAGGTGGGCATGAAGAACAGCGCCACGCCGATACCCATGAACAGCTGCACCAGGGCGATGTGCAGGAAGTCCACCTCGTTGGTGAACCCTGCCCGCATGAAGCAGCTGGCACCGATTGCCACGAACGCCAGCCCCGCCAGCACACGCAGGTCGAACTTGTGCGCGTACTTGCCCACGAACGGCGACATCAGCACCGGCAGCAGGCCGATCGGCGCCACCGCCAGCCCCGCCCAGGTGGCGGTGTAGCCCATCTGGGTCTGCAGCCATTGCGGCAGGATCAGGTTGATGCCGAAGAACCCCGCATACCCGCCCACCAGCACGATGGTGCCGATGCGAAAGTTGCGGTGGGCGAACAGGCGCAGGTTCACCACCGGGTGCTTGTCGGTCAGTTCCCAGATGATGAACACCGCCAGGAACACCACCGAAATCAGGCTGCCGATGACGATGAAACTGGACTCGAACCAGTCCAGGTCATTGCCCTTGTCGAGCACGATCTGCAATGCCCCCACCCCGACGATCAGGCTCAACAGCCCGATGTAGTCCATCGGCTGGCGGCTGGTGCTCACCGGCCGGGTACGCATCTGCTGACGCACCACGGCGGCAGCGAACAGGCCGATCGGCACGTTGATGAAGAAGATCCACGGCCAGCTGTAGCTGTCGGTGATCCAGCCACCGAGTATCGGCCCGGCAATCGGCGCCACCACCGTGACCATCGCCAGCAGCGCCAGGGCCATACCCCGCTTGGCCGGGGGGTACACCGCAATCAGCAGGGTCTGGGTCATGGGGTACAACGGCCCGGCCACCACGCCCTGCAACACGCGAAAGCCGACCAGCTCGGGCATCGATTGCGAGATACCGCACAGAAACGACGCCAGCACGAACAGCAGCGTGGCCCAGATGAACAGCTTCACCTCGCCGAAGCGCCGGCTCAGCCAGCCGGTCAGCGGCAAGGCTATCGCGTTGCTCACCGCGAACGAGGTGATGACCCAGGTGCCCTGCTCCGAACTCACCCCCAGGTTGCCGGAGATGGTAGGCAGGGCGACGTTGGCGATGGTGGTGTCGAGCACCTGCATGAACGTCGCCAGCGACAGGCCGATGGTGGTCAGCAGCAGGCTTGGCGGGGTGAACGAAGCCTGCCCGCTCATCGCTGCGCAGTCTTGCCGCTGGCGGCGCTGTTGTCATGGATCAGGCGCGCGATCAGGGTATCGGCCTCCACCAGCTGGCGGTCGTACACCTGGGTGGCGAACGAGGCTTTCTGCGGCGGCTGTTGCGCCAGCACCGGGCCGCTCTGGTCGTGCAGGTCGACGTCGACCTGGGTCGACAGGCCGATCCGCAGCGGGTGTTCGGCCAGTTGCTCGGGGTTGATGTGGATCCGCACTGGCACGCGCTGGACGATCTTGATCCAGTTGCCGGTGGCGTTCTGCGCCGGCAGCAGGGCGAAGGCGCTGCCGGTACCGGCGCCCAGGCTGTCGATGGTGCCGCTGTACTTCACGTCGCTGCCGTACAGGTCGGCAACGATGTCCACCGGCTGACCGATACGCATGTTGCGCAGCTGGGTTTCCTTGAAGTTGGCGTCGATCCACAGCTGATCCAGCGGAATCACCGCCATGGTCGCGGTGCCCGGCTGCAGGCGCTGGCCCAGTTGCACCGTACGCTTGGCCACATAGCCGGTGACCGGCGCCACCAGGGTGGTGCGGGCATTGTCCAGGTAGGCCTGGCGCAGGTCGGCGGCGGCAGCCTGCACTTCGGGGTGCGAGGAGACCACGGTGTCGTCGACCAGCGCGGTGGTGGTGTTGAGCTGCTGCTGGGCATTGCTCAGCGCGCTTTGTGCCGATGCCAGGTCGTCACGGGCGTGGGACAGCTCCTCCTGCGAGATCGCCCCGCCGGCGGCCAGGGTCTTGCGTCGGTTGTAGTTTTCCTGGGCCTTCTGCAGCTCGGCCTTGCGCGCCGCCACCTGGGCCTTCTGCCCGTCGACGTTGCTGTAAAGCCCACGCACCTGGCGCACGGCGCGGGCCAGCTTGGCCTCGGCGCTCTGCAGGCCGACCTCGGTGTCGCTCGGGTCGAACTGGATCAGCACCTGGCCGGCGTGCACCAGGTCGCCATCGTCGGCGCCGATGCTGGTGACGGTGCCGGTGACCAGCGGGGTGATTTCCACCACGTTGCCGTTCACATAGGCGTCGTCGGTGTTTTCGCTCCAGCGTCCGTAGAGCTCGTGCCAGGCCCACACACCGGCGCCAAGTACGAGTACGAGCACCAGCAGCCCGAGCAGCAGCGTCTTGCGCTTGCGCTGATTGTTGAGGTCCTGCTCGGTAGGGGCAGTGTCCGGGGAGGATGCAGTGGCCATGAGAAATACCTTGGCGTTTTATTGATTGCGGGAAGTCGAGGGCAATGCGGCGGCCTGGGTGTCGGCCTGGTAGCCGCCCCCCAGCGCCTGCATCAACTGGATCGACAGGTCGATCTGTTCGGCGTTCAGTTCGGCCAGCTGACGCTGCGACTGCAGCAGCTGCTGTTCGATGCTCAGCACATCCAGGTAGTTGCCGATGCCGGAGCCATAGCGCTGCATCACGGTGTCGTAGGACTGCTGGGCGATGTCGGTGGCACGTTGCTTGGCTGCAATCTGCTGGCCCAGTGCATGCAACTGGTCGATGCTGTCGCTGACCTCGCCCAGTGCACGCACCAGGCTCTTGTTGTATTGCGCCACGGCCAGGTCGTAGTCGGCATCACGGGCATCGAGGTCGGCGCGCAGGCGCCCGCCGTCGAAAATCGGCAGCGACACGGTCGGGGCGATGTTGAAGAAGCGGCTCGGCGCGCCGAAGATCGCATCGCCCAGCAGTGCCTGGGTGCCGGCGGCGGCGCTCAGGTTGAGGTTGGGGTAGAAGCGTGTCTTGCTCGCATCGATCGACTTGCTCGCCGCCTCGACCCGCCAGCGCGCGGCCACCAGGTCCGGACGCCGGCCCAGCAACTCGGCCGGCAGCACCGAGGGCAGCGCCACCGCAGCAGGCTTGAGCACATTGGGGCGGGCGATCTGCTGGCCACGGTCGGGGCCCTTGCCCAGCAGCACCGCCAGCGCGATCTGCGCGCTGCGCAGCTGCTTCTGGGCATTGATGGCCTGCTCCTGGGAGCTGGCCTCCAGGCTTTCGGTCTGCTGCAGCTGGTACTGGCTGTCGATACCCGAGGCCAACCGGCGCTGGCTGAGTTCGAGCATCTGGCGGGTACGCTTGAGGTCTTCCTGGGTCAGGTCGTTGACGATGTGCGCCTGGCCCAGCTGGCTGTAGGCACGGGCAACGTCGGCGGCCAGGGTCAGTTGTGCGGCCTGGCGGTCCACCTCGGCGGCACGGGCCTGGCCCAGGGCGGCTTCCCAGGCATCGCGTTGCCCACCCCAGAGATCGAAGGTGTAGTTGAAGGTCGCGCTCAGGCTGCGCAGGGTGGAGTAGCTGCCGCCCTGCCCCGTCGGGTCCTGGTCACGGGCCAGGCGCGAGCGGCTGACCCCGGCGCTGGCATCCAGCGTGGGCATGCGCTCGGCGTCGGCAGCGTAGGCTGCGGCGCTGGCCTGATGGGCACGGGCGCTGGCAACCTGCATGTCGGGGCTGTCGCGCAAGGCCTCGCCGATCAGGCTGTTCAGTTGCGGGTCGCCAAGGCGGGTCCACCAGTCGCCCTTGGGCCAGGCCGCAGGCGACAGGGCAACGCCGCCGAGGGTCTTGCCAGCCTGCAGGTCGGCGGCGCCGAGGCGCCGGCCCTGAGTATCGAGGCCACTGTAGTTGGCGCAACCGGCCAGGCTCAGGGCAAGCACCAGCAGGCTTGCACCGGCACGCAGGGCTCGTGGTTTCATTGGGCCTCCACGCGCAGAGCGGTGACGGCATCGCCGGCCGCCAGCAGCACCTTGGTCAGAATTTTTTCCAGGGTCTTGAGCTCGTCCGGGGCCAGCACGCCAACCAGCTCGTTCATCGCCGAGGCACCGATCTGGGGCAACTGGCCGGCCAGCACATCGCCATCGGCGGTGAGCTCCAGGCGTACCTGGCGCCGGTCCTGCGGGCAGCGGCTGCGGGCGATCAGGCCCTTCTGCTCCAGACGATCGAGCATGCGCGTCATCGACCCGCTGTCCAGGCTGAGGAAACGGCACAGTTCGGCGGGGGTATCGACCCCGTACTGGGACACGATGATCAGCACCTTGAACTGCGCGGCGGTGACGCCGAAGTCCTGCAGGTGGCTGTCCAGAATGCGGTCCTTCACCAGTGCGGCGCGCCCCAGGAGCATGCCGATGGTGCAGGACTGGAAGTTTTCGGGGGTGAAGTGCTGCATGAAGGGAGATACCTGCTTAGGCAGTGGATGCCGCAGATATTACTGCTCAGGCAGCGAATGGCCAAGCATTAATTAGCTTGCTTTCTATTTGATCGACAAAAGGAGGTATTGCGGCGCCCGTATCGCGGGCCAAGCCCGCTCCCACAGGATGGGTCATCAGCCTGTGGGCGCGGGCTTGGCCCGCGATGCTTCAGGCCGGCACGCCGCTATGGAAGCGAAACTCCACGTCCGGCGTGGTGATCAGTTCGGCTTCCACCTCGCGCACCCGCTCCACGGTGCGCTCCACATCCGCCGCCTCGCCATACTGATACGCCAGCTTCAGGTACCCCTGGTAATGGCGCGCCTCGCTCTTTAGCAGCCCGTGGTAGAACTTGCCCAGTTCCTCGTCCAGGTGCGGCACCACCGCAGCAAAGCGCTCGCAGCTGCGCGCCTCGATGAACGCGCCGACCACCAGCGTGTCCACCAGCTTCACCGGCTCGTGCGCGCGCACCACCTTGCGCAGCCCCGAGGCATAGCGCCCTGCCGACAATGGGCGCAAGGCCACCTTGCGCTTCTTCATCAGGCGCAGCACCTGCTCGTGATGCACCAGCTCCTCGCGGGCCAGGCGCGACATCATGTTGATCAGGTCGACATGCGTGTTGTACTTGGCAATCAGGCTCAGCGCCGTGCTGGCGGCCTTGAACTCGCAGTTCTTGTGGTCGATCAGCATCGTCTCCTGGTCGGCCAGGGCGGCATCGACCCAGGCATCCGGGGTGCGGCAGGCGAGGAAGGCTTCGATTTCGGGAATAAGGGACATAGGCTCACAAACGGGCATGGGGTGTCGACAAGACCGGCGATTATACCGGCGGCAGTGGCGATCACCAGTGACTATGCTTGATGCATATCAACATCCACCGCATCCGGGGCGCCGACTATAGTCAGGCATCGCATGCCATTGTCGAAGGAGTTCTCCCTCATGCTTTTAGAAGTTCGCAGCATCCTGGTGGTGCTCGACCCCGACCACGCCCACAGCAAGGCCCTGACCCGCGCCAAGCTGATCGCCGGCGTCACCAAGGCACGCCTGCACCTGCTGATGTGCGACAAGAAGCAGGACCACAGTGCCCTGCTCAGCCTGCTCGCCAGCCAGTTGCACGACGATGGCTACGACAATGTCACCTATGAGCAGGCCTGGCACGACACTCTGCACGAGTCGATCATCGACGTGCAGAAAGCCGAAGGCTGTGAGCTGGTGATCAAGGAACACCGGCCGGAAAACGCGCTGAAGAAGTTCCTGCTGACGCCTTCGGACTGGAAACTGCTGCGCCAGTGCCCGTGCGCGGTGCTGATGGTCAAGACCGAGCGCCCCTGGACCGGTGGCGTGATTCTGGCGGCGGTGGACGTGGGCAACGACGATCAGGAGCATCGCAAGCTGCACGCCAGCATCATCGACCACGGTTATGCCATTGCCAGCGTGGCCAAGGGCAACCTGCACGTGATCAGCGCCCACCCCTCGCCCATGCTCTCGGCGGCGGACCCGGTGTACCAGCTCAAGGACACCATCGAGAAGAAGTACCGCGACGAATGCGCTGCGTTCCAGGCCGAATTCGATATCGCCGACGATCGCCTGCATGTGGCCGAAGGCCCGGCGGACGTGCTGATTCCGCACACGGCTAAAAAGTACGAAGCCGTGGTGACGGTGATGGGTACGGTGGGGCGTAGCGGGATTACCGGTGCGCTGATCGGCAACACCGCCGAGGTGGTGCTCGATTCGCTGGAATGCGATGTGCTGGTGCTCAAGACCGAGGACCAGGTGAAGCACCTGGACGAGCTGGCCAGAGGCTGAAGACCCCATCGCGGGTCAAGCCCGCGCCCACAGGGTAAGCGGTGATCCAGTGGGCGCGGGCGTGACCCGCGATGGGAACACCGCTTAACCCAGCGCATCCTTGAGAAAGCCCGGCGCGATGTAGCGCTGATAATGCGCCTCGGACAACAGAAAGAATTCCCGATCGATGGCATCGCGCAGCTCGGGCAGCTCCCAGTCGCGAAACTCCGGCAGCAGCACCATCCCGTACGCTTCCAGCTCGCGAATCACCCGCGCGCCCCGCGCAATCAGCTGATAAGCCCAGCAATACTCGGACTGATGCGGCACGAATCGAATCTTGCGCAGCTCCAGCTGGCCGCGCAGCTTGTCGGCGTCGAACACCTCCAGCTTGGCCGCCATCACCTGCACCAGCAGGTGTTCCAGGCGCAGCCACACCGCACGCTTTTCATCGTCGTTGTAGCCGTTCCAGTGGATCACCTCATGGTGAAAACGCTTGCACCCGCGACACACCAGGTCCCCGTAAACCGTGGAACACAGGCCGACACAAGGCGTTTTTATTGACTGATTGGACATGAAAGATTCAACGGCATGGCGATGGAACAGACGGCCATGTTAGCCCTTTGTCTAACGAGGGTCACGCCGTAAAGTCGTTGCAATCGCCTTACCTTTGGCGCGTTTTTACCGTAGAATCACCCGGCCTTTTTAAGGCAGCAATGTCCGTTAGAAGCTGTTTTCAAAGCGTCACGAGCACAGTTGATCCGGTAGAACGGCGTTGGCTCGGGGTATTCGAACATCGAATGCACCGCGCCAGCCCTCATCAGCCTCCGTTCTACAGGCGTAAAACTTTGAAAGCAGCTTCTGTAAGGATGTCCTGCAACCCTGGCTACGCGGCTCAAAAAGCCGTATTGCGCATGGGTGCCGGCCATTCTGGATGAGCGTCCCGGACACCCATTTGGGACCACTGATGAGGGTAATAACTGTGCTTGAAGCCTACCGCAAACACATCGAAGAGCGTGCCGCCCAGGGTATCGTGCCCCAGCCGCTTAACGCCGAACAAACCGCAGGCCTGGTCGAGCTGCTGAAGAATCCCCCCGCTGGCGAAGAAGCCGTCCTCGTCGACCTGATCACCAACCGCGTACCACCAGGAGTGGACGAAGCCGCCTACGTCAAGGCCGGTTTCCTGTCGGCGGTCGCCAAGGGCGAAGCCACCTCCCCGCTGATCAGCAAGCAGCGCGCCGTTGAACTGCTGGGCACCATGCAGGGCGGCTACAACATCGCCACCCTGGTCGAGCTGCTGGACGACGCCGAACTGGCCGCCGTTGCCGCCGAACAGCTCAAGCACACCCTGCTGATGTTCGACGCCTTCCACGACGTGGCCGAAAAAGCCAAGAACGGCAACGTTCACGCCAAGGCGGTACTGCAGTCCTGGGCTGACGGCGAGTGGTTCAAGAAGCGTCCGACCCTGGCCGACAAGATCAGCCTGCGCGTCTTCAAGGTCACCGGCGAAACCAACACCGACGACCTGTCCCCTGCCCCGGACGCCTGGTCGCGCCCTGACATCCCGCTGCACGCCCTGGCCATGCTGAAAATGGCCCGCGACGGCATCGTGCCGGACGTACAAGGCGCCATCGGCCCGATGAAGCAGATCGAGCAGATGCGCAACGAAGGCTTCCCGATCGCCTACGTCGGTGACGTGGTCGGTACCGGTTCCTCGCGTAAATCGGCGACCAACTCGGTGCTGTGGTTCTTCGGCGACGACATCCCTTACGTGCCGAACAAGCGCGCTGGCGGTTTCTGCTTCGGCTCCAAGATCGCCCCGATCTTCTACAACACCATGGAAGACGCCGGCGCCCTGCCGATCGAATTCGACGTGTCGAACATCCAAATGGGCGACGTGATCGACCTGTACCCGCACGCCGGCAAGGTGTGCAAGCACGGTACCGACGAAGTCATCACCACCTTCGAGATGAAAACCCCCGTGCTGCTGGACGAAGTCCGCGCCGGTGGTCGTATCCCGCTGATCGTCGGCCGTGGCCTGACCGAGAAGGCGCGCGCCGAGCTGGGCCTGGGCCCGACCGACCTGTTCAAGCTGCCTGAAGCACCTGTCGACACCGGCAAGGGCTACACCCTGGCCCAGAAGATGGTCGGCAAGGCCTGCGGCCTGCCAGTGGGCAAGGGCGTTCGTCCTGGCACCTACTGCGAACCGAAGATGACCACCGTCGGCTCCCAGGACACCACCGGTCCGATGACCCGTGACGAACTGAAAGACCTGGCGTGCCTGGGCTTCTCGGCCGACCTGGTCATGCAGTCGTTCTGCCACACCGCGGCCTATCCGAAGCCGATCGACGTGACCACCCACCACACCCTGCCGGATTTCATCCGCACCCGTGGCGGCGTGTCCCTGCGTCCAGGCGACGGCATCATCCACAGCTGGCTGAACCGCATGCTGCTGCCGGACACCGTCGGTACCGGTGGTGACTCGCACACCCGTTTCCCGATCGGCATCTCGTTCCCGGCCGGTTCCGGCCTGGTCGCCTTCGCCGCTGCCACTGGCGTGATGCCACTGGACATGCCGGAGTCGGTACTGGTGCGCTTCAAGGGCAAGCTGAACCCAGGCATCACCCTGCGTGACCTGGTTCACGCCATCCCTTACTACGGCATCCAGAAAGGCCTGCTGACCGTCGAGAAGAAGGGCAAGATCAACGCCTTCTCCGGCCGCATCCTGGAAATCGAAGGCCTGGACGACCTGACCGTGGAACAGGCATTCGAACTGTCCGACGCCTCGGCCGAACGTTCGGCTGCCGGTTGCACCATCAAGCTGCCTGAAAAAGCCATTGCCGAGTACCTGAAGTCGAACATCACCCTGCTGCGCTGGATGATCAGCGAAGGCTACGGCGATGCGCGCACCATGGAGCGCCGTGCACAGGCGATGGAAGCCTGGCTGGCCAAGCCCGAGCTGCTGTCGGCCGACGCCGATGCCGAGTACGCCGAAGTCATCGAGATCGACCTGGCCGATATCAAGGAGCCGGTTCTCTGCGCTCCTAACGACCCGGACGACGCTCGCCTGCTGTCCAGCGTCCAGGGCCAGAAGATCGACGAAGTGTTCATCGGTTCGTGCATGACCAACATCGGTCACTTCCGCGCTGCCGGCAAGCTGCTGGACAAGGTCAAGGGTCAGCTGCCAACCCGTCTGTGGCTGTCGCCGCCGACCAAGATGGACGCTCACCAGCTGACCGAGGAAGGCTACTACGGCATCTACGGCAAGGCTGGCGCGCGCATGGAAATGCCGGGCTGCTCGCTGTGCATGGGTAACCAGGCACGCGTAGAGCCGAACTCGACCGTTGTGTCGACGTCGACCCGTAACTTCCCGAACCGTCTGGGCGATGGTGCCAACGTGTTCCTGGCCTCCGCCGAACTGGCTGCCGTTGCCTCGATCCTGGGCAAGCTGCCAACCGTCGAGGAGTACATGGAGTACGCGGCGAATATCGACAGCATGGCTGCCGACATCTACCGCTACCTGAGCTTCGACCAGATCGCCGAGTTCCGTGAAGCCGCTGCGAACGCCAATATCCCTGTCGTTCAAGCGTAAGCTGACTTAGCGTGAAAAGAAGCCCCGCCAATTGGCGGGGCTTTTTGTTGTCTTCTGAAAAGCTTCGCCCCTCAGATCACGAACAGATCCATGAACCGATGCACCGCCGTCGCCTCAAGCTTCGCCTGATCCTTGCACAACGCAAGGATCTCGGCCGAACGCTGCGCAGTAAACCGCGTCGCCAGGTTGGCCTTGAACTTGTCCTCCAGCAGCGGGATGCCCTGGGCGCGTCGGCGCCGGTGCCCGATGGGATACTCCACCACCACCTGCTCGGTGCTCGAGCCGTCGGTGAAGAACACCTGCACCGCGTTGGCGATCGAGCGCTTGTCGGCCTCCAGGTACTCGCGACTGAAACGCGGGTCTTCGACGATCACCATCTTCTCGCGCAAGCGGTCGATGGTCGGGTGCGCCGCATGGAAATCATCTTCGTAATGCTCGGCCACCAGGTTGCCGAAGATCAGCGGCACCGCCGTCATGTACTGCAGGCAGTGGTCCCGGTCCGCTGCGTTGGCCAGCGTGCCGACCTTGGAAATGATGCGAATCGCCGACTCATGGGTGGTGATCACGATGCGCTCGATTTCATGCAGGCGATTGCGCACCTGCGGATGCAGGGTCACCGCCGCCTCGCAGGCGGTCTGCGCATGGAACTCGGCCGGAAAGCTGATCTTGAACAGTATGTTCTCCATCACGTAGCTGCCGAACGGCTGCGACAGGCTGAACTCGCGCTTGCCCTCGGGCTTGAGCGCCAGGTCCTTGTTGGTATGGCTGAACAGCACGTCATAGAAGCCCCACTGCGGCGCGGTGAGCACGCCGGGGATGCCCATCTCGCCGCGCAGGGCGATGTCCGCCAGGCGCACCCCGCGACTCGACGCATCACCGGCCGCCCACGACTTGCGCGAGCCGGCATTGGGGGCATGGCGGTAGGTGCGCAGCGCCTGGCCATCGACAAAGGCCTGGGACAGGGCCGCCAGCAACTGCTCGCGATTGGCGCCCATGAGCCGGGCGCACACCGCCGTGGATGCGACCTTGACCAGCAGCACGTGGTCCAGGCCCACCCGGTTGAAAGCGTTTTCCAGCGCGAGCACGCCCTGGATCTCGTGGGCCATGATCATGGCCTCGAGCACCGTGTGCAGGGTCAGCGGCGCGTCGCCGTTGGCCACGCGCTTTTGCGAGAGGTGGTCGGCCACCGCGAGGATGCCGCCGAGGTTGTCGGAGGGGTGACCCCATTCTGCGGCCAGCCAGGTATCGTTGTAGTCCAGCCAGCGCACGATGCAGCCGATGTCCCAGGCCGCCTTGACCGGGTCGAGGCGGTACGCGGTACCGGGCACCCGCGCGCCATGGGGCACCACGGTACCCTCCACCAGCGGCCCCAGGTGCTTGGTGCACTCGGGAAAGCGCAGCGCCAGCAGGCCGCAACCCAGGGTGTCCATCAGGCAGTTGCGCGCCGTGTCCAGCGCCTCCCCCGGCTCGGCCCTGAAGTGCAGGACATAGTCGGCAATGTCCTGCAGGACCCGGTCGTAGTCGGGGCGGTCGTTCAGGTCAACATTGGCACTCATTGTCGTCTCTCTGTTCACATGGGGTGAAAGGAGAGCCGAGCACCGCTGCCTCTAGAAGGTATCGCCAGGTACGCGTACCCAACCCTCCATCAGCACGCGAGCGCTGCGGCTCATGATTGCTTTGGTAACGGTCCAGTCGCCATTCACCTGGCGCGCCTCGGCGCCCACGCGCAAGGTGCCCGAGGGGTGACCGAAGCGCACGGCGCTGCGCTCGCCGCCACCGGCAGCAAGGTTGACCAGGGTGCCGGGGATGGCCGCCGCGGTGCCGATGGCCACCGCTGCCGTACCCATCATGGCGTGGTGCAGCTTGCCCATCGACAACGCACGCACCAGCAGGTCGATATCGCTCGCTGCCACGGTCTTGCCGCTGGAGGACTGGTAGTCGGCCGGCGGTGCCACGAACGCCACCTTGGGCGTGTGCTGGCGCTGCGCGGCCTGCTCGACGTGCTCGATCAGGCCCATGTGCACGGCGCCGTGGGCACGAATGGTTTCGAAACGCGCCAGGGCCTCGGGGTCGCCGTTGATTGCGTCCTGCAGCTCGGTGCCGGTGTAGCCCAGGGCCTGGGCGTCGATGAAGATGGTCGGGATGCCGGCGTTGATCAGGGTTGCCTTGAAGGTGCCGACACCGGGCACCACCAGGTCGTCGACCAGGTTGCCGGTGGGGAACATCGAGCCGCCCGCGCCGTCTTCGTCGGCGGCCGGGTCGAGGAATTCGAGCTGCACTTCGGCGGCCGGAAAGGTCACGCCGTCGAGTTCGAAGTCGCCGGTTTCCTGCACTTCGCCTTCGGTGATCGGTACGTGGGCGATGATGGTCTTGCCGATGTTGGCCTGCCAGATGCGCACCACAGCCACACCATTGCGCGGGATGCGACTGGCGTCGACCAGGCCGGCGCTGATGGCGAACGAGCCGACTGCCGCCGAGAGGTTGCCGCAGTTGCCGCTCCAGTCGACGAAGGCCTTGTCGATGGCGACCTGGCCGAACAGGTAGTCGACGTCGTGCCCGGGCTTGATGCTGCGCGACAGGATGACTGTCTTGCTGGTGCTGGAGGTGGCCCCGCCCATGCCGTCGATCTGCTTGCCGTAGGGGTCGGGGCTGCCGATAACCCGCAGCAGCAGCGCATCGCGCGCGGCGCCGGGGAGCTGTGCGGCTTCGGGCAGGTCTTCGAGGTTGAAGAACACGCCTTTGCTGGTGCCGCCACGGATGTAGGTGGCGGGGATTCTGATCTGGGGTACGTGTGGCATGGAAACATGTGTCCTCTGGAATACAACACAATCCTGTGTAGGAGCCGGCCTTGCCGGCGAAGGGGCTGGTACATCAATGCACCCTGCGTCGCTCCCTTCGCCGGCAAAGCCGGCTCCTACAGGTCAGGTGTACGTCAAGCCACCGACGACTCGAGGAAGTCCTGGGCAAAGCGCTGCAGTACACCGCCCGCCTCGTAGATCGACACCTCTTCCGCCGTGTCCAGACGGCAGGTCACCGGCACCTCCAGGCGCTCGCCGTCACGCCGCGTGATCACCAGGGTCAAGGTGGCCCGCGGTGTCCGCTGCCCCACCACGTCATAGGTCTCGCTGCCATCGATACCCAGGGTCTTGCGGTCGGTGCCCGGCTTGAACTCCAGCGGCAACACGCCCATGCCCACCAGGTTGGTACGGTGGATACGCTCGAAGCCCTCGGCCACGATGGCCTCGACACCGGCCAGGCGCACACCCTTGGCCGCCCAGTCGCGCGACGAGCCCTGGCCATAGTCGGCACCGGCCACGATGATCAGCGGCTGCTTGCGCTGCATGTAGGTCTCGATGGCCTCCCACATGCGTGTCACCTTGCCCTCCGGCTCGATACGCGCCAGCGAACCCTGCTTGACCTTGCCGTTCTCCTGCACCATCTCGTTGAACAGCTTGGGGTTGGCGAAGGTCGCGCGCTGCGCGGTCAGGTGGTCGCCACGGTGGGTGGCGTAGGAGTTGAAGTCCTCTTCGGGCAGGCCCATCTTCGCCAGGTACTCGCCTGCGGCGCTGTCGAGCATGATCGCGTTGGACGGCGACAGGTGGTCGGTGGTGATGTTGTCCGGCAGCACCGCCAGCGGGCGCATGCCCTTGAGCGAGCGCTCGCCTGCCAGCGCGCCTTCCCAGTACGGCGGGCGACGGATGTAGGTGCTCATGGCGCGCCAGTCGTACAGCGGGTCGACCTTGGGCCCGGTGTCTTCGTGCACGGCGAACATCGGGATGTACACCTGGCGGAACTGCTCCGGCTTGACCGCAGCCTTGACCACTGCATCGATCTCTTCGTCGCTGGGCCAGATGTCCTTGAGGCGGATTTCCTTGCCGCCCACCACGGCCAGCACGTCCTTCTCGATATCGAAACGGATGGTACCGGCAATGGCGTAGGCCACCACCAGCGGCGGCGAGGCCAGGAAGGCCTGCTTGGCATACGGATGGATACGCCCGTCGAAGTTGCGGTTGCCCGACAGCACGGCGGTGGCGTACAGGTCGCGGTCGATGATTTCCTGCTGGATCACCGGGTCCAGAGCGCCGGACATGCCGTTGCAGGTGGTGCAGGCAAACGCCACGATGCCAAAGCCCAGCTGCTCCAGCTCATCCTCCAGGCCCGCCTCTTTGAGGTACAGGGCCACGGTCTTGGAGCCTGGCGCCAGCGACGACTTGACCCACGGCTTGCGCGTCAGCCCCAGCCTGTTGGCATTGCGCGCCAGCAGCCCGGCAGCGATCACGTTGCGCGGGTTGCTGGTGTTGGTGCAACTGGTGATGGCAGCGATGATCACCGCGCCGTCAGGCATCTGCCCCGGCACCTCTTCCCATTGCCCGGCAATGCCCCTGGCAGCCAGCTCGCTGGTGGCCACCCGGGCATGCGGGTTGGACGGGCCGGCCATGTTGCGTACCACGCTCGACAGGTCGAACTGCAGGCCACGCTCGTATTCGGCATTGACCAGGCTGTCGGACCACAGGCCGGCGACCTTGGCGTAGGTTTCCACCAGCTTGACCTGGGCGTCTTCACGACCGGTGAGCTTGAGGTAATCGATGGTCTGCTGGTCGATGGAGAACATCGCCGCCGTCGCGCCGTATTCGGGGGCCATGTTGGAGATGGTCGCGCGATCGCCCAGGGTCAGCGCACGGGCGCCCTCGCCGTAGAACTCGAGGTAGGCGCCTACCACCTTGGCCTTGCGCAGGAACTCGGTGAGCGCCAGCACCACGTCGGTGGCGGTGATGCCTGGCTGCGGCTTGCCGGTGAGCTGCACGCCGACGATTTCCGGCAGGCGCATCCAGGACGCACGACCCAGCATCACGTTCTCGGCCTCCAGGCCGCCGACGCCGATGGCGATCACGCCCAGGGCATCCACGTGGGGGGTGTGGCTGTCGGTACCGACGCAGGTATCGGGATAGGCCACGCCCTGCTCGGCGTGGATCACCGGCGACATCTTCTCCAGGTTGATCTGGTGCATGATGCCGTTGCCGGGCTGGATCACATCGACGTTCTTGAACGCCTTCTTGGTCCAGTTGATGAAGTGGAAGCGGTCTTCGTTGCGACGGTCTTCGATGGCGCGGTTCTTCTCGAACGCCTGCGGGTCGAAGCCGCCGCACTCCACGGCCAGCGAGTGGTCGACGATCAGTTGCACCGGCACCACCGGGTTGACCTGGGCCGGGTCGCCGCCCTTGTCGGCGATGGCGTCACGCAGGCCGGCAAGGTCAACCAGTGCGGTCTGGCCAAGGATGTCATGGCACACCACGCGGGCCGGGTACCAGGGGAAGTCGAGGTCGCGCTTGCGCTCGATCAGTTGGCTGAGCGAGGCATCGAGGGTTGCCGGGTCGCAGCGGCGCACCAGGTTTTCGGCCAGTACGCGGGAGGTATAGGGCAGCTTGTCGTAGGCGCCGGGGCTGATGGCGTCGATGGCGGCGCGGGCGTCGAAGTAGTCGAGCGTGGTGCCCGGCAGGTGCTTGCGAAATTCAGTATTCATGGACGCGGGACTCAATCACGGATAAGTCGGCGGTGCGCAGTCCCCCTGATGGCATACCCCGCCCCCTGTGGGAGCGGGCTCGACCCGCGATGGCATCGGCGCGGTATCAGCTACTGCGCGCAGCGGCTATCGCGGGGCAAGCCCGCTCCCACCAGGTTCGGCAGGGCCATATCAAAGGTACTGCACGCCAGTCTCAGCGTTGTTCGATTGGCACGAACTTGCGCTGTTCGACGCCGGTGTATTCGGCGCTCGGGCGGATGATGCGGTTGTTGGCACGCTGTTCGAACACATGCGCCGCCCAGCCGGTCAGGCGCGAGCAGACGAAGATCGGGGTGAACAGCTTGGTCGGGATACCCATGAAGTGGTAGGCCGAGGCATGGTAGAAGTCGGCATTGGGGAACAGTTTCTTCTGTTCCCACATGGTCTTGTCGATGGCTTCGGACACCGGGTACAGCACGGTGTCGCCCACCTCGTCGGCGAGCTTCTTCGCCCAGCCCTTGATCACTTCGTTGCGCGGGTCGGACTCCTTGTAGATGGCATGCCCGAAGCCCATGATCTTGTCCTTGCGCTCGAGCATGCCGAGGGTGCCGGCAACGGCTTCCTGCGGGGTCTTGAAGCGCTCGATCATTTCCATCGCGGCCTCGTTGGCACCACCGTGCAGCGGCCCGCGCAGCGAGCCGATGGCCGCCGTCACGCACGAGTACAGGTCCGACAGGGTCGAGGCACACACCCGGGCAGTGAAGGTCGAGGCGTTGAATTCGTGCTCGGCGTACAGGATCAGCGAAACGTTCATCACCTTGACGTGCAGCTCGCTCGGCTTCTTGCCGTGCAACAGGTGCAGGAAGTGCCCGCCCAGGGTGTCTTCGTCGCTGGTGCAGTCGATGCGCACGCCATGGTGGCTGAAGCGGTACCAGTAGCACATGGCCGCCGGGAACAGCGCCAGCAGGCGGTCGGTCTTCTCGTGCTGCAGGCCGAAGTTGAGCTCCGGCTCCAGGGTGCCGAGCACCGAGGAGGCGGTACGCATCACGTCCATCGGGTGGGCGGTGACCGGAATGCGCTCGAGCACTTCCTTGAGCGCCTGGGGCAGGTCGCGCAGCGCCTTGAGCTGGTGCTGGTACTCGCTCAGCTCGGCCTGGGTCGGCAGCTCGCCGTACAGCAGCAGGTAGGCGACCTCTTCGAACAGCGCGTGCTCGGCCAGGTCGCGAACGTCATAGCCACGGTAGGTCAGGCCGGCGCCGGCCTGGCCCACGGTCGACAGTGCGGTTTGCCCGGCCACCTGACCACGCAGGCCGGCACCACTGAGTACTTTTGCTTCGGCCATTGGTTTTCTCCACTTTTGAATTTGTTATGGGAATCGGCTAATTGCGGTGTGCTGCGGTTCAGCTCTTCTTCTGAGCGAACAGTGCGTCGAGCTTCTGCTCGAACACGTGGTAGTCGATGGCATCGTAAAGCTCCATGCGAGTCTGCATGGTGTCGATGACGTTTTTCTGCGTGCCGTCGCGGCGCAGCGCGGTGTAGACGTTCTCGGCCGCCTTGTTCATGGCGCGGAACGCCGACAGCGGATACAGCGCCAGCGACACGTCGGCCGAAGCCAGCTCTTCGGTGGTGTACAGCGGCGTGGCGCCGAATTCGGTGATGTTGGCCAGGATCGGCGCCTTCACGCGGTTGGCGAAGGTCTTGTACATCGACAGCTCGGTGATGGCCTCGGGGAAGATCATGTCGGCACCGGCCTCGATGCACGCCGCAGCGCGATCCAGCGCGGCCTCCAGGCCTTCGACCGCCAGGGCGTCGGTACGCGCCATGATCACGAAGCTGTCGTCGGTACGCGCGTCCACGGCCGCCTTGATGCGGTCGACCATCTCCTGTTGCGAGACGATTTCCTTGTTCGGACGATGGCCGCAGCGCTTGGCGCCCACCTGGTCCTCGATATGAATGGCGGCGGCGCCGAACTTGATCATCGAGCGGACCGTGCGCGCCACGTTGAACGCCGACGAACCGAACCCGGTGTCCACGTCCACCAGCAGCGGCAGGTCGCACACGTCGGTGATGCGGCGCACGTCGGTCAGCACGTCATCCAGGCCGGTGATGCCCAGGTCGGGCAGGCCCAGCGAGCCTGCCGCCACACCGCCACCGGAGAGGTAGATGGCCTTGAACCCGGCGCGCTTGGCTAGCAGCGCATGGTTGGCATTGATGGCGCCGACGACCTGCAGCGGGTGCTCGGCGGCGACTGCATCGCGAAAACGCTGGCCGGGACTGCTTTTCTGACTCATGACTCACCTCGTGGGCTAGGGGCGGTGGCGTCTTTGTAATGACGCTCGATATTGCGCTTGGATGCGCCGATGTGGCGGCGCATCAGTAATTCGGCCAGCTCGCCGTCACGGTCGGCGATGGCATCGAGAATCCGGTGGTGTTCGGCGAACGCCTGGTGCGGGCGGTTGGGCGTGGCGGAGAACTGGATGCGGTACATGCGCACCAGCTGGTACAGCTCGCCGCACAGCATCTGCACCAGGGTGCGGTTGCCGCTGCCCTGGATGATGCGGTAGTGGAAGTCGAAGTCGCCCTCCTGCTGGTAGTAGCCCACCCCGGCCTGGAACGCGGCATCACGCTCATGGGTGTCGAGCACCCGGCGCAACTCGTCGATCTCGGCTACGCTCATGCGTTGGGCGGCCAGGCGGCAGGCCATGCCCTCGAGGGACTCGCGAATCTCGTACAGCTCGATCAGCTCGGCATGGCTCAGCGACACCACCCGCGCCCCTACGTGCGGCACCCGCACCAGCAGGCGCTGGCCTTCCAGGCGGTGGATGGCCTCGCGCAGCGGGCCGCGGCTGATGCCGTAGGTACGCGCCAGCTCCGGCTCGGAGATCTTGCTGCCGGGGGCGATCTCGCCCTTGACGATCGCGGCCTGGATACGCCGGAAGACGTTTTCGGAAAGCGTCTCCGAATCTTCCTGAAGGGGGGCGGAGGCTTGGGCTGCATCCAGCATATTGTCGACACCTTGAAAATCTGTAGGGCTAAAATTAGCTAATTAAGCCACCCCAGTCAAAGACAAATTCAATATTGTCGACAATCGCCTAAGAACGAACTTCGTGTCTGTCGGTGTTGTCTGACTCCAGCCGCTGGCATCGACACACCAGCGTGGTAGAATGCCGCCGCCTCTGAGGGGGCAAACCCCCACAGCATCGCGTCAGGATTTATGAGACTCACACCCTTTCTACTGTTACTCAGCCTCTGTGGGCTGCCTGCCCTGAGCCAGGCGGCAGACAAGACTGTCTATGGCCTCAATGAATATGCCCGCCTTGTCGATATCGACCTCGAGGTTGCGGCCAAGCTCGACACCGGGGCCAAGACCGCCTCGCTGAGCGCGCGCGATATCAAGCGCTTCAAGCGCAACGGCGAATCGTGGGTGCGCTTCTATCTGGCAATTGACGCAGCCCATTCGCATCCGATAGAACGACCACTGGCTCGTGTCAGCAAGATCAAGCGACGCGCCGGTGACTACAACCCGGACGAAGGCAAGGCCTATACCTCCCGCCCGGTGATCGCGCTGAATATCTGCATGGGTACGGCCCTGCGCAGCATCGAAGTGAACCTGACCGACCGCAGTGCCTTCCAGTACCCGCTACTGATCGGCTCCGAGGCGCTCAAGCACTTCGACGCGCTGGTCGACCCAAGCCTTAAATACGCTGCCGGCAAACCTGCCTGCGCCACTGACGCTCATACCGCAGAGTAATTTCGATGCGCTCTCTTACCCTTCATCTGAAAGTCCTGATCACCCTCCTGGTGTTGCTGGGTGTGTCGATCACGGCGTACCAGATCTTCATGCTCGGCATCCCGGTGACCGAAGACGAAACCGACGACCTGTGGAACATCGATGCCAAGGTCGAGTTCGTCGCCAGCCCCAAGGACCCGATCAAGATCCAGATGTTCGTGCCGCCATTGAGCAACGACTACGTCAGCCTCAATGAGAGCTTCATCTCCAACAACTACGGCGTGAGCGTCAACCGTGTCGATGGCAACCGCAAGGTGACCTGGTCGGCGCGGCGCGCCAAGGGCAACCAGACCCTCTACTACCGCCTGGTACTGACCAAGCGCTACAGCAGCGAAAAGGTCAAGATCAAGGGCCCGACCTTCCGTGACAGCCAGCCGGTCGAAGGGCCGGAGAAGATCGCCGCCGAAGCGTTGATGGCACCTATCCGCCAGCACTCGGCCGACGTCGAGACCTTCGTCAGCGAGACCATCAAGCGGGTCAACAACCCCAACGACGACAACGTCAAGCTGCTGCTGGCCGGCGATGCCTCTTCGCTGAACAAGGCCAAGGTCATCGACCTGCTGCTGTCGATCGCCCACGTACCGGTGGAGAAGGTGCACACCATCCGCCTGCTGGCCGACCAGCCGCAGAGCCCGGAACTGTGGCTGCGCAGCTTCAACGGCAACGACTGGCTGTACTTCAACCCGGACACCGGCGAGCAGGGCCTGCCGGCCGACCGCCTGCTGTGGTGGACCGGCGATGACCCGCTGATCACCGTCGATGGCGGCAAGAAGGTCAACGTCAGCTTCAGCCTGAACAACAGCGAGATGAACGCCATCCGCCTGGCCAAGCTGACCGACGAGAACACCGACGCCGACTTCCTCGAATACTCGCTGTACGGCCTGCCGCTGCAGACCCAGCAGACCTTCATGATCATGGTGATGATCCCGATCGGCGTGCTGGTGATCCTGGTGCTGCGCAACCTGATCGGCCTGCAGACCCTGGGTACCTTCACCCCGGTGCTGATCGCCCTGGCCTTCCGTGAGACCCAGCTGGGCTTCGGTATCGCCCTGTTCACGGTGATCACCGCGCTGGGCCTGACCCTGCGCTCCTACCTCGAACACCTGAAGCTGCAGATGCTGCCGCGCCTGTCGGTGGTACTGACCTTCGTGGTGGTGCTGATCGCGGCCATCAGCCTGTTCAGCCACAAGCTGGGCCTGGAGCGCGGGCTGTCGGTGGCACTGTTCCCGATGGTAATTCTGACCATGACCATCGAACGCCTGTCGATCACCTGGGAGGAACGCGGCGGCGGCCATGCCATGAAAGTCGCCATCGGCACCCTGTTCGCCGCCTCGGTCGCGCACCTGCTGATGAGCGTGCCCGAACTGGTGTACTTCGTGTTCACCTTCCCGGCGGTGCTGCTGATTCTGGTGGGCTTCATGCTGGCGATGGGCCGCTACCGCGGCTACCGCCTGACGGAGCTGGTGCGCTTCAAGGCCTTCGTGAAGGCTGACGCCTGATGTTCGGCCTATGGAAAACCTGGAAGGCCCTGGAAGCCCGGGGCATCATGGGTATCAACCGGCGCAACGCGGACTACGTGCTCAAGTACAACAAGCGCAACCTGTACCCGATCGTCGACGACAAGATCATCACCAAGGAGCGGGCGATCAAGGCCGGCATCCACGTGCCGGAAATGTACGGGGTGATCTCCACCGAAAAGGACATCGACAAGCTCGACGAGATCATCGGCGGGCGCAGCGATTTCGTCATCAAGCCGGCGCAGGGCGCCGGTGGTGACGGCATCCTGGTGATCGCCGACCGCTTCGAGAACCGCTACCGCACGGTGTCCGGCAAGATCATCACCCACGAGGAAATCGAGCACCAGGTATCAAGCATCCTCACCGGGCTGTATTCGCTGGGTGGCCATCGCGACCGCGCGCTGATCGAGTACCGGGTAACCCCGGACCAGATCTTCAAGAGCATCAGCTACGAAGGCGTGCCGGACATCCGCATCATCGTGCTCATGGGCTACCCGGTCATGGCCATGCTGCGCCTGCCCACGCGCCAGTCCGGCGGCAAGGCCAACCTGCACCAGGGCGCCATCGGCGTGGGTGTGGACCTGGCGACCGGGCTGACCCTGCGCGGTACCTGGCTGAACAACATCATCAGCAAGCACCCCGACACCACCAATGCGGTGGACGGCGTGCAACTGCCCAACTGGGACGGCTTCATGAAGCTGGCCGCCGGCTGCTATGAACTGTGCGGCCTGGGCTACATCGGCGTGGACATGGTGCTGGACCAGGACAAGGGCCCGCTGATCCTGGAACTCAACGCCCGCCCCGGCCTGAACATCCAGATCGCCAACGATTGCGGCCTGACCCTGCGCACCCACGCCGTCGAGGCGCACCTTGAGGAACTGGCCAGCAATGGCATCAAGGAAAGCGTCGAAGAGCGCGTGCGCTTCGCCCAGGAACTGTTCGGCCACATCCCGGCGCAGTAATCTGCCACCGCCCTGGCGCAGCCGCGCACAGGGCGGTCGCCGATCCGCTAGGAGCATCGCCTGCACAGGGCTACAATGCTCGCCCCGCCTCGACAGCTGTTCACCCGAATGCCGACCTGCACACTTCACCCCCTGCCCTACCAGGCCGACCCGGCCGCCTACTTTGCCCGTATCCGCCAGGCACCTGGCGCCGTGCTGCTCGACAGCGCACGGCCTGGCGCCGTGCGTGGGCGCTTCGACCTGCTCAGCGCCTGGCCACTGTGCACGCTGACCCCGGACGCCGAAGAAGACGGCCAGCACTACCTGCAGCGCCTGCGCGAGCAACTGGCCGGGCTTGGGCGCGCGCACTTGCCGGCAGGTGTCGAGCTGCCGTTCGCCGGCGGCCTGATCGGCTACCTGAGCTACGACTTCGGCCGGCGCCTGGAGCGCCTGCCCGCCATTGCCTGCGACGACCTGGGGCTGGGTGACGCAAGCCTGGGGCTGTATGCCTGGGCACTGATCAGCGACCATCAGCTGCAGCGCAGCCAGCTGGTGTTTCATCCGGCGCTGCCCGCCACCGAACGCGAGCGCCTGGTGGCACTGTTCGAGCACGACGCCCCGACGGCAACCGGCGCATTCAGGCTTGCGGCGCCAATGCGCGGCGACCTCGCAGCCGAGGATTACCGTCAGGCGTTCGAGCGGGTGCAGCAGTACATCCATGCCGGCGACTGCTACCAGATCAACCTTACCCAACGCTTTCGCGCACCCTGCCAGGGCGACCCGTGGACGGCCTACCAGGCGCTGCGGGCTGCCTGCCCTACGCCCTTCTCCGGCTATCAGGTACTGGCCGATGGCAGCGCGCTGCTGAGCTTCTCGCCCGAGCGCTTCATCAGGGTCAGCCAGGGCGAGGTCGAAACCCGCCCGATCAAGGGCACCCGTGCGCGCAGCGCCGACCCCGTGCAGGATGCCGCCAATGCTGCCGAGCTGCTGGCCAGCACCAAGGACCGCGCCGAGAACCTGATGATCGTGGACCTGCTGCGCAACGACCTGGGGCGCAGCTGCGCTACCGGCTCGGTGCAGGTGCCGGAGCTGTTCAGCCTGGAGAGCTACCCCAACGTGCACCACATGGTCAGCAGCGTGACCGGACGCCTGGCACCGGGCAAGGATGCGCTGGACCTGATAGCCGGCAGCTTCCCCGGCGGCTCGATCACCGGGGCGCCGAAGATTCGGGCGATGCAGATCATCGACGAACTGGAGCCGAGCCGACGTGCACTGTATTGCGGCTCGCTGCTGTATGTGGACGTGCGCGGGGAGATGGACAGCTCGATCGCCATCCGCAGCCTGCTGGTGAAGGACGGCCAGGTGTGCTGCTGGGGAGGCGGTGCGGTGGTGGCGGACTCGCAGTGGGAGGCGGAGTACGAGGAGTCGATCACCAAGGTCAGGGTGTTGCTCCAGACCCTGCAGGGCCTCTAGAACGCTTCGCCGGCAAGGCCGGCTCCTACAGCGTGCAGGAGCCGGCCTTGCCGGAGAAGGCGGTATTACAGGCTCAACGACCTGTTCGAGGCCTTGATGAACTCTTTCTTCAGCGCCTCGAAATCATGCACCGCCGGGAACTGCGGGAACTCGCGAATCACGTTTTCCGGCGCATGGAACAGGATGCCTGCATCCGCCTCGCCCAGCATGGTGGTGTCGTTGTACGAGTCACCCGCCGCGATCACCCGGTAGTACAGGCTCTTGAATGCCAGCACCGACTGGCGCTTGGGGTCTTTCTGGCGCAGTTGGTAGCCGGTCACACGATCGCTCTGGTCGGTGATCAGGCGGTGGCACAGCAAGGTCGGGAAACCCAGCTGGCGCATCAGCGGCTGCGAGAATTCGTAGAAGGTGTCGGACAGGATCACCACCTGGAAACGCTCGCGCAACCAGTCCACGAACTCGATGGCGCCGTCCAGCGGCTTGAGCGTGGCAATCACTGCCTGGATGTCGGAGAGCTTGAGGCCATGCTCATCCAGGATGCGCAGGCGCTGCTTCATCAGCACGTCGTAATCGGGAATGTCGCGGGTGGTGGCCCGCAACGATTCGATTCCGGTTTTTTCCGCAAAGGCGATCCAGATCTCCGGGACCAGTACACCTTCCAGGTCGAGACAGGCAATTTCCACAGCTCACTCCTCGAACAACGCTAAAAATGGAAGGCGCACTCTACAGGCGCGCCGTCTAACCCGGCAATTTTTGTTAACATTCGCCCATTACGAGCGCCAAGCGCCATTCAATGACCGGAAGCCGCCTGATGAGCCAACCCTTCGACGTCGCCGCCCTCGCCGCGACCTATGCCAACAAGTCCCCGCAGGACATCCTCAAGCTCGCCTTCGAACACTTCGGCGACGACCTGTGGATCTCCTTCAGTGGCGCCGAAGACGTGGTGCTGGTGGACATGGCCTGGAAGCTGAACAAGAACGTCAAGGTGTTCAGCCTCGACACCGGCCGCCTGCATCCGGAAACCTACCGGTTCATCGACCAGGTGCGCGAGCAGTACAAGCTGCCGATCGAGATCCTTTCCCCTGATCGCAGTGCACTCGACCCCTTCGTGAAGGAAAAGGGCCTGTTCAGCTTCTACAAGGACGGCCACGGCGAATGCTGCGGCATCCGCAAGATCGAGCCGCTGCGCCGCAAGCTGAGCACCGTCAGCGCCTGGGCCACCGGCCAGCGCCGCGACCAGAGCCCGGGCACCCGCAGCCAGGTGGCCGCGCTGGAAATCGACAGCGCCTTCTCCACCCCCGAGCGCACCCTGTACAAGTTCAACCCGTTGGCGCAGATGAGCAGCGAAGAGGTGTGGGGCTATATCCGCATGCTCGAGCTGCCCTACAACAGCCTGCATGAACGCGGCTTCATCAGCATCGGCTGCGAACCCTGCACGCGCCCGGTACTGCCCAACCAGCACGAGCGCGAAGGCCGCTGGTGGTGGGAGGAGTCGACTCAGAAGGAATGCGGGCTGCACGCCGGCAACCTGATTACCAAGGGCTGAACATGCACACCCTGAGCGCAGCACCTGGCCCCACCTGCCAGACATCGCGTCAGCAGTAAGGGCATCGTGGCCAGTGGCTGGGCTACCTGCTCGCGGGGCTATCTGCAGGAGCGCCTTCAGGCCACCGTGCTGGCGGCCTGAAGGCACTGCAAGGGCTTAATGCACTGGCAGTTCGACGCCAGCGAACAGCTCTTCGAGTTCCTGCTTGTTGTGGCACTGGATGGCCTTGGCCATCACTTCACGGGTCAGGTGGGGCGCGAACTTCTCGATGAAGTCGCACATGAAACCACGCAGGAAGGTGCCACGACGGAAACCGATCTTGGTGATGCTGGACTCGAACAGCTCACTGGCATCGAGCACCACCAGGTCGTTGTCGAGCTTGGTGTCCACCGCCATCTTGGCCACGATGCCCACGCCCAGGCCCAGGCGCACGTAAGTCTTGATCACGTCGGCATCGGCCGCGGTGAACACCACCTTGGGGGTCAGGCCGCGATGGCTGAAGGCTTCGTCGAGCTTGGAGCGGCCAGTGAAGCCGAACACATAGGTCACGATCGGGTATTCGGCCAACGCCTCCAGGGTGAGCTTGGGCAGCTTGGTCAGGGGGTGACCCTGCGGCACCACCACGCAACGATTCCAGCGGTAGCACGGCATCATCACCAGATCACCGAACAGCTCCAGGGCCTCGGTGGCGATGGCGAAGTCGACGGTACCGTCAGCCGCCATCTCGGCGATCTGCATCGGCGAGCCCTGGTGCATGTGCAGCGCCACTTCAGGGTATTGCTTGATGAACGAACTGATCACCGGCGGCAGGGCGTAGCGTGCCTGGGTGTGGGTGGTGGCGATCGACAGGGTGCCCTTTTTCTCGTTGGAGAATTCCTGGGCGATCTGCTTGATGCTCTCGACCTTGCGCAGAATCTCGCCGGCGGTGGTGATGATGCGCTCACCTGCCGGGGTCACGCGGGTCAGGTGCTTGCCGCTGCGGGCGAACACTTCCACACCCAGCTCGTCTTCCAACAGGCGAATCTGCTTGCTGATCCCCGGCTGGGAGGTATACAGGCTCTGCGCTGTCGCGGAGACGTTGAGGTCGTGGTGCGCCACTTCCCAGATGTAGCGCAATTGTTGAAGCTTCATAGGTATCCCTCAAATCAACTGGGCGTCACCGGCAGCAGCGACGAGTTATAACTATATTAGTGGTTTGAAGAATAAATCTAGAACTATTTCTTCAGCTTTCTTACAACGTCCTACACCGCCTCCCCTATGACTTGCGCCGCCCCAGGTACTGCGCCAGGGGCACCATGTACACAGGCACGGGCGACAGCTGCAGGACGCGTACCGCCGTGCGCCCCAAGGGGATCTCGCTACCGGCGCCCTGGCTGTGGCTGCCGACGATCAGCAGGTCGACGCTCAGGCGCTGGGCCTGCTCCAGGATCACGTCGGCCGGGTCGCCCTGGCGTACCCGCACCGCGCGGATCAGCGCCAGGTCTTCCTTCTCGCCCAGTTCATCCTGAAAGTTCTCCAGCACCCGCTGTTCGATGTTCGCCATCACGGTATTGAGCGCCCGACCGCGCATATGGGACAGGGTATGTTCATCAAGGTAGCTTTCCAGCAGCGATTCGGCGAACTGGCCCATCGGTTCCACGGCATGGACCACGTACAGTTCGGCGCTGAAGCTGCGTGCCAGCGCCAGCGCGTGTTGCATGACATAAGGGGAGTAACAACCGAGGTCGGTGGCACACAGCATCGAACGGATCATTTGACCTCCTAGCTGCCGATACGGCAGGGCAAGGTTCAGCTTAGCAGCGCCAAAACGACGCGCAGAGCCGTCCGGCGCCCTGCCAGGCGGCCTAGCCGGGGGTACGTTCGTTGCTGATGCCGTGGGGCACATGGCCGGTGGCGACCACTGCACTGGCGCGTTCGCAGTGCCCTGCCTGGTCGTCGAAGAACACATCGGCCGCGAACGCCTCGAGAAACGCCGACTTGTCCAGGCCGCCGAGAAACAGCGACTCGTCCAGGCGAATGTCCCATTCGCGCAAGGTGCGGATGACCCGCTCGTGGGCCGGCGCCGAGCGCGCCGTCACCAGTGCGGTGCGAATCGGACAGGCGCCACTGGGGAACTCTTTCTGCAGCACGTTGAGCGCCGCCAGGAAGGCCTTGAACGGCCCGCCGCGCAGCGGCTCGCGGGCCGACTCGCGCTCGCTGGCCTGGAACGCCTCCAGGCCGCCTAGCTGATAGACGCGCTCGGACTCGTCGGAAAACACCACTGCATCGCCATCGAAGGCGATACGCAGCTCCGCGCTGGCCGCACGCCGTGCCCCGCCGGAAAGGATGGTGGCAGCGGCAAAGCCGGCGTCCAGTGCGCGGCGCACATCTTCTGCATCGGTGGACAGAAACAGGTGGCAACCAAAGGCGGCCAGGTACGGATACGGACTGCGCCCGCCAACGAAGGCTGCCCGCGAGATACCCAGACCATAATGCTCGATGGAATTGAACACCCGCAGCCCGGTGTCGGCGCTGTTGCGTGACACCAGCACCACCTCGACCCGGGCCTGGCCGAGGCTGGCGTTGAGGCCCAGCAGCTTTTCCACCAACGGGAACGCATCACCCGGTTGCAGGTATTCGTCTTCGTGCTCGATCTGGTACTGGCGGTAGGCTTCGACACCCTCGGCCAGGAACAGTCGATGGCTCTCGCTGAGGTCGAACAGTGCCCGTGATGAAATGGCTACCACCAGTTTGTCGCCAAGGCCTTTGCTCATCGCCGCTCTGCTCCGCACTGCCCTGCATCGGGCGCCATAAGGTCAAACAATCGACACACTATCAGGCCGGGCGCTGCCGCCCGCAACCTGCGAGCGTGTCGGGTGACGGCACTTTTGATCAGAAAAGCCCATACCAATGGGCCAAAGCGGCAGGAAAGCGGGCCCTGCCCATTGTCGAATCACGGTGTAACGCGCTAAGGTTCGGCACCCCGCCGCGTTCAATCATGCTGCTCCGCCGCGCGGGTAGCTGGCGGCCGGCACCCGTGACCTGACGAGTAACACGATGGCTGATTTACCGATCGACGACCTTAACGTTGCCTCCAACGAGACCTTGATCACCCCCGATCAGCTCAAGAAGGACATTCCACTCAGCGCCACCGCCCTGCAGACCGTGACCGCGGGCCGCGAAGTGGTACGCAATATCCTCGACGGCAAGGACCACCGCCTGTTCGTGGTGATCGGCCCCTGCTCGATCCATGACCTCAAGGCCGCACATGAATACGCCGAGCGCCTGAAGGTGCTGGCGGCCGAAGTCGCCGACACTCTGTACCTGGTGATGCGCGTGTATTTCGAGAAGCCGCGCACCACGGTGGGCTGGAAGGGCCTGATCAACGACCCGTACCTGGATGACTCGTTCAAGATCCAGGACGGCCTGCACATCGGTCGCCAGCTGCTGCTGGATCTGGCGGAAATGGGCCTGCCCACCGCCACCGAAGCCCTCGACCCGATCTCCCCGCAGTACCTGCAGGACCTGATCAGCTGGTCGGCGATCGGCGCGCGCACCACCGAATCCCAGACCCACCGCGAGATGGCCTCGGGCCTGTCGTCGGCCGTCGGCTTCAAGAACGGTACGGACGGCGGCCTGACCGTGGCGATCAACGCACTGCAATCGGTTTCCAGCCCGCACCGTTTCCTGGGCATCAACCAGGAAGGTGGCGTGTCCATCGTCACCACCAAGGGCAACGCCTACGGTCACGTGGTGCTGCGCGGCGGCAACGGCAAGCCCAACTATGATTCGGTCAGCGTCGCCCTGTGCGAGCAGGCCCTGGCCAAGGCCAGGATCAAGCCGAACATCATGGTCGACTGCAGCCACGCCAATTCCAACAAGGACCCGGCCCTGCAACCGCTGGTGATGGACAACGTGGCCAACCAGATCCTCGAAGGCAACGAGTCGATCATCGGCCTGATGGTCGAAAGCCACCTCAACTGGGGCTGCCAGGCCATCCCCAAGGACCTTGCCGAACTGCAGTACGGCGTGTCGATCACCGATGCCTGCATCGACTGGGAAGCCACCGAGAAGTCCGTGCGCAGCATGCGCGCCAAGCTCAAGGACGTGTTGCCCAAGCGCAACCGCGGCTGAAAGCCATCAACGAAAACGCCGGGCAATGCCCGGCGTTTTCGTTTTCAACAGGGTGTCAGCAGGCTCAGGCCTTGTTGGAATGCTTTTGATGACGTTCCATGTAGCGCTCGACATAGGAGCACGAGGGGATCACGGTGTAGCCCATGTCCTCGGCATAGGCGAGGGCCTTTTCGGTCAGTGCCGCAGCGATGCCTCGCCCACGCAGCGCATTGGGCACGAACGTGCGGTAGATATCCAATGTCTGCTTACCCAGGTCCATGTAGGTCAGGTAGGCACGATGACCGTCCACATTGGTCTCGAACTGATGACCAGCCTGGTCATGGTGGATGGACAACGCCTCGCTCATCACTACTCCTCGCGGGTCTTCTCGTCAGACCCTTACCTTACCGATGTTTGTCCGGCGAAGGAACCTCTACGCCACCCCGTGCCCGTTTGGACAGCGAGAACAGCCTGGTTGTTCTCTGGCAACTGAGCACCCACAAATAGTAGGCGCCCAGTGCACAGATGCTCAAGGTACTTGATCGTAAAAAACCTGCACTTGCAGCATGCGAACACGGCAGCGAGCCACACTGCCAACAGTAGCCGGATGATGTAGTGGTAAGACGAACAATGACACTTGGAGTCACTTTTAGTTCACTACAAAGACGCATTTACAGCGGTGTTTCAGCGCCGCTACAAAAGCGCCTGCATTCTTTTCACACCCCCGCCGGGGCGGCCTGCGCAACCGCGCAATTTTTTTCCGGTTCTTGCGCTCGGTCAGTTTACTTACTACAAGTAATGGGTACTATGTACGCCGGCCAGTTTCTCTTTGTTGAGAGATGGCTCTTTAATAGAAAGTCCTTGAAGGGGAACACGATGAACAACGTTCTGAAATTCTCTGCTCTGGCTCTGGCCGCAGTACTGGCCACCGGTTGCAGCAGCGTCTCCAAAGAAACCGAAGCCCGTCTGACTGCAACCGAAGACGCAGCAGCCCGTGCACAAGCTCGTGCCGATGAAGCCTACCGCAAGGCTGATGACGCTCTGGCCGCCGCTCAGAAAGCTCAGCAAACTGCTGACGAAGCTAACGAGCGCGCTCTGCGTATGCTGGAAAAAGCCAGCCGCAAGTAATAATCCCTCGGGATTGTTAAAAAGCCGACCCACCTGTGGGTCGGCTTTTTTATTGCCTGCAGAACCGTCCTGCGCAAACGACGAGGCCCGCATGAAGCGGGCCTCGTGCAAACACAAGCGGGTTACTGCATTTCGAGCGGAACGCTCGATACCATCGGCGCACTGGCGTCACCCGGCACCGCGATCTCTACCGGGATACCATCTTCGGCCGCCACCACGTCACGCACCATGTCCCAGTTCATGCGCAGGTTGTTGGCCAGGTCTTCGCGCTTGAGCAGGGCATTGATCACTGCGGTGTGCTTGTCGACCACCGACGGGTCGCCCTTGTCATCCAGCGGGGTATGCGCCTCGAGGTAGACCTTGCCACCACTGAGGCCGAACTTGTACGGCTCGTTGATGATGCGCACCGAAGTCCCCACCGGGGCCATGCTCGCCAGTTGCAGCACGTTGTTGTTGAGCATGCGGAAACAGCCATGGCTGGTACGCATGCCGATGCCGAACTTCTTGTTGGAACCGTGGATCAGGTAGCCCGGTACGCCCAGGGTGAACTTGAACGGGCCCAGCGGGTTGTCCGGGCCGGCCGGCACCACGTTGGGCAACGGATCACCGTCGGCGGCGTGCTCGGCCTTGATCGAGGCCGGTGGGGTCCAAGTCGGGTTCGGCGTCTTGGCCGTGACCTTGGTGTTGGCAATAGGCGAACCCCAGCCTTCGCGGCCGATGCCCAGCGGGAAGGTGTGCACCACGTTCTCGCCTTTGGGGTAGTAGTACAGGCGGTACTCGGCAAGGTTGATCACGATGCCTTCGCGCGGGCCCGGCGGCAGGATGAAACGGGTCGGCAGCACGATCTCGGTGCCGGCGCCTGGCAGCCAGGGGTCCACGCCCGGGTTGGCCGCGACCATTTCCAGGTAGCCCAGGTCGTTGGCGGTACCGATGTCGGCGAAGGTGTCCTCATACTTGGCCTTGATCACCTGGACCTGGCCGATGACATCCTCGCCCGGCGGCGGCAGGGGGAACTCCAGAGCGGCAACAGGGCCCGCCGCCAGCAGGGCGGCCAGGGACAGGCAACGGGTGACGGCGGGAAAGCGCGGCAACATCCGGGAAATCCTTCGCTAATTCAGGTGGGTCAAGCGGGCAATTGTACACCGCCCCCTGCGGGATCGGGAGGCATCCGGGCACAGAACCCTTGCCAAACGTAAAAGATCCGACGTCAGGCCTGCAGCTCGGGCCATACCGGACGCGTGCCGCGCCGCTGCGCCTCGAGGATCGCCCGGCACAGGCGGCACAGGCGCTGGTCACGGTAGATGCTGCGTTCCACACCCGACCAGCGCGGTTGCGCCGGCAACAGGGTGCCACACAGGGTACGGTCGACGGAGCCGCCCAGTTCGAGTTGGCGGGCGATCAGGTGGACGCGACTCTCCTGGCAGGCGAACAGGTCAAGCTGTTCGTCAGGCTCGATCAATTGATAGGCATACAGGGACCAGGCGGGACGCGGCATCGGGGGCTCCAAATCGGGGGCGCAACATTAGCCGAAAGCCGATCAGTATAAAAGCGTCAAAGCAGCGGTTTTATTGATGGCCAGGCATTTTCCAGCAACTGCGCCTGGGCGCCCTGCCCCGGATGGATGCCATCGGCCTGCATCAGCTCGGGCACGCCACCTACCCCTTCGAGAAAGAACGGCACCAGCGGCACGTCCTTTTCCTTGCCAAGATCGGCATACACCTGTGCGAACGCATCGGTGTAGCGCTTGCCATAGTTGGGTGGCAGGCGCATGCCCAGCAGCAGCACCCTGGCACCGGCATCACGGGAGCGATCGATCATCGAGGCAAGATTTTGTTGCAATTGCGCCGGTGCCTGCCCGCGCAGCCCGTCATTGCCACCCAGCTCCACCACCACCAGGCTGGGCTTGTGCTCTGCAAGCAGCGCAGGCAGCCGCGCCTGGCCCCCCGCACTGGTGTCGCCACTGATCGAGGCATTGACCACCTTGTCATCGAAACCCTCGGCCTTGAGCCGCTGTTCGAGCAGGGCAACCCACCCCTGACGGGTATCCAGGCCAAAAGCGGCACTGATACTATCCCCAACGATCAACACCGTTCCTGCCGATGCGCCCTGGGCCATGCACAGCAAGGCCAGGCCTGCACTCAATAACCACACTCGCATTGGATTCTCCATGGGCCCCAGCATCTTGACTGCGCGCAACCTTAGCAAAGTGGTCCCCAGCGCGGAAGGCGACCTGACCATCCTGCACGAACTGAGCCTGGAATTGAAACAGGGCGACAGCCTGGCCATTGTCGGCGCCTCCGGCTCGGGCAAGTCCACCCTGCTCGGCCTGCTGGCCGGCCTCGACCTGCCCAGTGCAGGCTCGGTGACACTGGCCGGGCACGACCTGGGCCCGCTCGACGAAGACCAGCGCGCCCAGGTCCGCGCCGAGCATGTCGGCTTCGTGTTCCAGTCGTTCCAGCTGCTCGACAGCCTCAATGCCCTTGAGAACGTGATGCTGCCGCTGGAGCTGGACGGACGCCGCGATGCCCGCGAACACGCCCGCAGCCTGCTCGAACGGGTCGGCCTGGGCCAGCGCCTGAGCCATTCGCCACGCCAGTTGTCCGGCGGCGAGCAGCAGCGGGTGGCAATTGCCCGCGCCTTTGCCGCCGAGCCTGCGGTGCTGTTCGCCGACGAGCCCACCGGCAACCTCGACAGCCACACCGGTGAACGCATCAGCGACCTGCTGTTCGAACTGAACAAGGAACGCGGCACCACCCTCGTCCTGGTCACCCACGATGAACGCCTGGCGCACCGCTGCGGACGGCTGATTCGCCTGGAAGCCGGCCACCTGGTCACCCCGCTGGAGCCCTAGATGGCACACCTGTCGTTTCTGCGCCTGCCGAGCCTGGCGTTGCGTCAACTGATGCGCGATGCACGCGCCGGCGAACTGCGCGTGCTGTTCTTCGCCCTGCTGGTGGCCGTGGCCGCCAGCACCGCCATCGGCTACTTCGGCGCCCGCCTGAACGGCGCCATGCTGCTGCGTGCCACCGAGTTCCTTGGCGCCGACCTGGTGCTGCAGGGCAGCGCCCCGGCCACCCCGGAACAGATCCGCAACGGCGAGCAGCTGGGCCTGGCCCATGCGAAAGTGGTCGAGTTCTCCAGCGTGATCGCCACCGACAACGGCATCCAGCTCTCCAGTGTCAAGGCTGCCGGCACGGGTTACCCGCTGCGCGGAGAGCTGCGCAGTGCCGCCGAGGCCTACGGGCCGGACGTGGCCGGCGGTGGTCCGCCGCCGGGCGAAGCCTGGGTCGAGTCGCGCCTGCTGGCGGCGCTGAACCTCAAGATCGGTGACAGCGTCGACGTGGGCATGAAGACCCTGCGCCTGAGCCGCGTGCTGACCTATGAGCCGGACCGCGCCGGCAACTTCTACAGCCTCACTCCGCGGGTGCTGATGAACCTGGCTGACCTGGATGCCACCGGCGTGGTGCAGCCCGGCAGCCGGGTCACCTACCGCGACCTGTGGCGCGGCGAGCCCCAGGCCCTGGCAAGCTACACCCAGGCTACCAAGCCGGGGCTTGCCGCCCACCAGCAACTGCGCGACTCGCGTGACGGCAACCAGCAGATCGGCGGTGCACTGGGCAAGGCCGAACGCTACCTGAACATGGCCAGCCTGGTGGCGGTGCTGCTGGCCGGCGTGGCCGTGGCGCTGTCGGCCAGCCGTTTTGCCATGCGCCGCTTCGATGCCAGCGCCCTGCTGCGCTGCCTGGGCCTGTCCCGGCGCCAGGCGCTGAGCCTGTTCTGCCTGCAACTGGCGATCCTGGGTAGCGTGGCAGCCCTGGGGGGCGCATTGCTCGGCTGGCTGGCGCAACTGGGTCTGTTCGCCCTGCTGCAGGGCCTGCTGCCTTCGCAGGTGCCGCCAGGTGGCATCGCCCCGGCCCTGGCCGGGATCGCCACCGGGCTGGTGGCGCTGGCCGGCTTCGCCCTGCCGCCATTGGCAGCGCTGGGCCGGGTGCCGCCGCTGCGTGTACTGCGCCGCGACCTGCTGCCGGTGCCGGCAAGCAGCTGGCTGGTGTATGGCGCAGCGCTGTTGGCCCTGGGCCTCATCATGTGGCGCCTGAGCCTGGACCTGCTGCTGACCTTCGCCCTGCTCGGCGGTGGTCTGGTGGCCGCGCTGGTGCTGGGCGGTCTGCTGCTGCTCGGCCTGCGCAGCCTGCGCAGGCTGCTGGCCGGCGCCCCGCTGGCCTGGCGCCTGGGCCTGGGGCAACTGCTCAAGCATCCGCTGGCGGCGGCAGGCCAGTCGCTGGCCTTCGGCATGATCCTGCTGGCCATGGCCCTGATCGCCCTGCTGCGCACCGAGCTGCTCGACACCTGGCAGAACCAGCTGCCCAAGGATGCTCCCAACTATTTCGTGCTCAACATCCTGCCGGACGACAAGGACACCTTCGCCCAGCGCCTGAACGAATTCTCGGTCCATGCCGCGCCGTTGTTCCCGGTGATTCCCGGGCGCCTGACGCTCATCAATGGCGAGCCGGTGCGCGAGATCGTCAGCAAGGAATCCACCGGTGACCGCGCCGTCCAGCGCGACCTGAGCCTGACCTGGGCCGCCGACCTGCCCCAGGGCAACACCTTGAGCGCCGGCCAGTGGTGGCAGGCACAGCCAACGGCCGATGCCTTACCCGGCGTGTCGGTGGAGGCGCAGCTGGCCGAGAGCCTCAAGCTCAAGCTGGGCGACACCCTGACCTTCAGCATCGGTGGCCTGGAGCGCCAGGTACAGGTCAGCAGCCTGCGCACGGTCAACTGGGACAGTTTCCAGCCCAACTTCTACATGATCTTCCAGCCCGGCACCCTGCAGGACCTGCCGACCACCTATCTCACCAGCTTCTACCTGGCCCCAGGCCACGACCAGCAGGTGGTGGCCCTGTCGCGAGCGTTCCCGGCAGCCACCATCCTGCAGGTCGATGCGCTGCTGGAGCAGTTGCGCAGCATCCTGGCCCAGGTGACCCTGGCGGTACAGTATGTGCTGCTGTTCGTGCTGGCGGCGGGCCTGGCCGTGTTGTTCGCCGGGCTGCAGGCCACCCTGGACGAGCGCATCCACCAGGGTGCGCTGCTGCGGGCACTGGGCGCCAGCCGCAGCCTGCTGGTCAAGGCCCGGCGCATCGAGTTCGGCCTGCTGGGCGCTGCCAGCGGCCTGCTCGCGGCGCTGGGCACCGAACTGATCAGCCTGCTGCTGTACCGCTACGCATTCGACCTGCACTGGAGCCCGCACCCGTGGCTGCTGCTGTTGCCGGTGATCGGTGCGTTGCTGGTGGGGGGTGCGGGGGTATTCGGCACGCGCCGGGCGCTCAATGCCAGCCCGCTGACAGTGCTTCGCGAGGGCTGATAGACTCGGCGGCTACCTACCCGAGCCTGGAAGCCCATGAGCCGATACCGCCCGCCCCGCACTGCCGGCACCGCACTGATCACCCCACAGGGCGAGGCGCGCATGCGCGCCGAGCTGCATGAACTGTGGCATGTGCGCAGGCCCCAGGTGACCCAGTCGGTCAGTGAGGCAGCAGCGCAAGGTGACCGTTCGGAAAACGCCGAGTACACCTACGGCAAGAAGATGCTGCGCGAAATCGACAGCCGCGTGCGCTTCCTGACCAAGCGCCTGGAAAACCTGAAAGTGGTGAGCGAACGGCCCAGCGACCCGAACAAGGTGTACTTCGGGGCCTGGGTCACGGTCGAGAACGAAGACGGCGAACAATCGCGCTACCGCATCGTCGGGCCCGACGAGCTGGACTTGAAACTGGGCCTGATCAGCATCGATTCGCCCCTGGCCCGCGCCCTGATCGGCAAGGCGCTGGACGCTGAAGTGCGGGTGCAGACACCGACTGGCGAACAGACGGTGTACATCGTCGAGATCGAGTACCCCTGAGCGATCAGGCGCGGGTGATCAAGCCCTGGCGGGCGACGCGGGTCAGGTGGTGGATCACTTCGGCGGCATCGGCCCTCGAGGGCGCCTGCACCACGGCCAGGTCGAAACGGTCGTTACCGAACCGGGCGAGGGTTTCGCAGGAGTCGGCGAACTGGATCAGGAACGCCGTGGCGCGGCCTTTGGGGCGGGGCCAGCCATCGAGGTAGCGCAGCAGGGTCGGCTGGTGTTTGCCGCTCAGCATAATGCGCGGCGTGCGAGTCGCCTGGCTGGTAGGGAGAGGGGTGAGGCAAACGCTGGTACGTGGGCAACTCATGGTGTACTTCTCTGTGCCTCGCAGATCCCGCTGGGCTGCGGTGCGAGGCGTCACCGAACCAGCGCTTTAGCGGTATTCGGACGACCTGCTGGTGGTCTTCCTGCGCCCCGCAAGTAGCTGTTTAAATCGGCGCAAGCCAACATCCTAGAGAAGCGCCGGCCCGGCTGTCAACAATGCCATCGTCTGATAAACGACCCGGACGCCGGAAAAACAAGCGAGTTTCTCGCATTCGACGGCGACGCCGGTTCCTGCACCTGTCGGTGCCCCTGAAGGCGCCTGCGTTGCCGCAGAAGCAAGCAGCCGGGTCGGGCACAAAAAAGGGCCTGCAATGCAGGCCCTTTTTTTGCCACAACGCCAAGGCTCACTTGGCGATCATGCGGTCCACCGACGCCCTACCCGCCCCTTCCACCAGTACCGCAATCGCGCCACCCAGCAGCGCCAGGGCGAACTCATAGCCGTTGTTGGCCATGAACAGACCGTTGCCGATGTGCACCGAGAAAATCGCCACCAGCAGCAACCCCACCAGCGCCAGGGCCGCCGGGCGTGCCAGCAGGCCGATGACCAGTGCCAGCCCGCCGAAGAACTCGGCCCCACCGGACAGCGCCGCCATCAGTGTCGGCGGGGTCAGCCCCAGGCTTTCCATGTACTGCGCGGTGCCTGCCAGCCCGCCGCCACCAAACAGGCCGAACAGCTTCTGCGAGCCATGGGCCATGAAGATGATGCCGATGAAGATGCGCAGTACGGTAATGCCCCAGCCGGCGCGGGTGAACAATACGGAGTTGATGGCGTTCATGCTGTCTTCCTTAAGCGATGCAGGTGTGTGGTAGAGGTCGCCATCTTAATCATATTTTCAAATGTTAAAATCGCGATTATCTGCACATACAAATCGTAATTTTCGATTACTTGCGTGAGGCCACTTTTCGTCCCCGGGCTTCCAGCGCGTCGCGTTCGCGGTCGAATGCCAGAAAGTACTTGTTGACGCTATTAACATAGCTGACCGGCCCCATTCCCACCTGCTCGAGCGCCACACGCTCTACCTGAAAGAACCACTGGTTGGGGTTCAGGCCGCGTCGCCGCGCCTCGGCCCGCATGGCCTGAACCCGCTCCGGCCCCAGGTTGTAGCCGGCCAGCACGAACGCCATGCGCTCGCGTTCGTTGAGCTGGTTGCTGGAAAAGAACTTGCGCCGGATCAGTGCCAGGTAGCGCGCGCTGGCCTGTACATTGCCATCGACATTGGCGATATCGCTGATCCCCACCCGCTGCGCCGCACCGGGGGTGATCTGCATCAGCCCATGGGCGCCACCTGCGCCCCTGGCCGCCGGGTCGAGGGCCGACTCCTTGAACGCCAGTGCCGCCAGGTTCAGCCAGTCCAGGTTCTGGGCCTGGGCGTGACGCTGCAGCACCGGCCGCAGTTTTTCCAGGCGCTGGCGGTTGGCCTGGGCCAGCGGGTAATGCACCTTGTACAGGCGCCGGTAGATACGCTCGAACGCCACATCCTGATCGGCCGGGGCGTGATACCCCTTGAGGAAGCGATCGACACTGGCGTGCAGCATCGCCGCGTCGCGGCGCACGTACCAATGCATCGCCTCGGGCTGGGCCAGCTGCACCTTGCGCTGCACCAGCAGCTTGGGCATCACCTGCGCCCAGCGCCGGGCAATCGGCTGTTCGACCACGGTCAGGTGGAAGATGCCGGCCTGCACCATTTCCAGCACATCCTCCACCGCAAGGCTGGGGTCCGCCCATTCCACCTTGAGCGGCGCCAGCTTGCGCAGGGCCAGGCGCTGGTTGATTTCGTGGAGGGTATCGCCTGCCGCACTCGAACTGGTCAGGGTCACGGTGCGGCCGGCAAGCTGCTCGACGCGCTGGTAGGTCCGTTCGCCCTTGCGCCCCACCAGCACCAGCGGCACATTCTCCAGCACCGGGTCGCTGGCCATCACCCCGCGGGTGGAACTCAAATCGATCAGCTCGCCGGGCGCCACCAGATCGCCCTCGCCACGCTGCAATGCGCCGATCAACTGGTCCTTGGCCTTGGGGATGATCTTCAGGCGGATCTGCTGACCGTCACGGGCACGCCCGTTGAGGTAGTGCTCGAAGGCGATCAGCCGATGGTACTCGATGCCCACCGGCTGGCCCTTGACTTCGCCGGAGCTGTTGCGGCTCTGGTTGACCAGCACGCGCAACACCCGGCTTTCACGGATCTGCGCCAGGTCGCGCACCTTGGCCGCAGGCACCGCCTGCTGCGGGCCGGGCAGGCGTGCGTGGGCCGGGCCGGCGCACAGCAGGCCCACACACAGCAAAAAAAGCCAAAGTGATCGCGTCATCCGGTCTCCGGCAAAGGGCCGCGATTGAGTATTTGACGCCATAATGAGCGGTCGGTCCGTGACAATTGACCGCAAAAGACCGCGACAACTTCTTGAAGTTCTTGGCGTTATTGGTATTTTCCGGCGCTGCCAAGCGCTTTTGCCGCACAACCTGAGGTAGCACCATGCAACTCATCGACATCGGCGTCAATCTGACCAACCCAAGTTTCGACGGCAAGCACGAGGCCATCTTGCAGCGTGCCGAGGCCGCCGGGGTGCATCAGATGCTGGTGACCGGTACCAGCCTGGCCGGCAGCGAAGCCGCGCTACACCTGTGCGAGCAACTCGACCCGCAGGCCCGGCGCCTGTTCAGCACGGCCGGTGTACACCCCCACGATGCCAGCAGCTGGAACAGCGACACCGCGCGCCATCTGCGCGCGCTGCTCGAACAGCCACGGGTGCACGCGGTGGGTGAATGCGGGCTGGACTTCAACCGTGACTTCTCGCCGCGCCCGCAACAGGAAAAGGCCCTGGAAGAACAACTGGCGCTGGCGGTGCAGCTGCAGATGCCGGTGTTTCTGCACGAGCGTGATGCCAACGAACGCCTGTTGCAGATTCTCAAGGACTACCGCGACCGCCTGCCAGCCGCCGTGGTGCACTGCTTTACCGGCGAGCGCAGCGCCCTGTTCAGCTACCTGGACCTGGACCTGCACATCGGCATCACCGGCTGGATCTGCGACGAACGTCGCGGTACCCACCTGCACCCGCTGGTTGCCAGCATCCCCACTGGCCGCCTGATGCTGGAGAGCGACGCCCCCTACCTGCTGCCCCGGACCCTGCGCCCCAAACCCAAAAGCGGTCGCAACGAACCGGCCTACCTGCCCGAAGTGCTGCGCGAAGTGGCCCTGCACCGGGGCGAGACACCCGAGCAAGTGGCTGCGCACACCAGCGACTGCGCCCGGCGCTTCTTCGGGCTCCCCGACATAGTTTGACGCATATCAAGATTTGTCTTTGAATTGGCTGGCACACTGATGGCACCTTGCCAAATTGTTTCCGCTCAATCAGAGAAGACCTATCCATGGGTGCCTGGCTCAGCAATATCTCACTGAAGTACAAGTTCTGGGCGGTGAACGCAGTCGCCTTCGTCACAACCCTGTTCGTGGTGCTGTATGCGGTGCACCTGGAAACCCGCGCCAGGGCCGAGACGGCCCAGGCCCGGGTGCAATCCGAAGCCCGCCTGCTGGCCGCCTGGCCCGCCGGCCAGGCCTTGCCGCAGAACGCCACCTGGGTCAGCTTCACACCCGGGCAGGCGCCCACCTTCGATGGCCAGGCGTTGCCGGCCCTGGCCACTGCCCAGGGCTGGGTCGAGCTGAACGGCATGCCGCTGCTGGGCAGCGACCCGCTGATCGGTGCGCAGGTCATCCAGCGCGATGGCCAGCAGATCGCGGTACTGGCCCAGGCCCCGAGCATGGCGCAGGTGTTCACCGACCGCTTCGTCAACTATGCGGTGTGCGTACTGATCCTGATGCTGGCCATGCTGTGCGCCTCGCAGTTGCTGATCCGCTTCCTGCTCAGCCAGCTCAACATCCTCAAGGACGTGATGCTGCACGTCGAGAAGACCGGTGACCTGTCGGCACGGGTGCCGCTGTCCTGCGGCGACGAGATCGGCCAGATGGCCAGCGCCTTCAACGCCATGCAGACCACCTACCACCGCGTGGTCAACACCGTGGCGCGAACCGCCGCGCAGCTGGATGCCGGCGCCGCGCGCCTGGCCGCCAGCATGAACGAGGTGCGCCACGGCATGCTCGGCCAGCAGAGCGAAACCGACCAGGCCGCCACCGCCATCAACGAAATGACCGCCACCGTCTACCACATCGCCCAGCATGCCGGTGCCACACGCGACCTGTCGCAAAGCGCCGACACCCTGGCCGGCAGCGGCAAGGACGTGGTCAGCCGCGTGCAGTCGTCGATCTCGGGGCTCTCCACCGGCGTGCAGCAGACGGCCGAGATGATCCGTCAACTGGCCGAGGACAGCCAGAAGATCAACAGCGTGGTCGGGGTGATTCACAGCATCGCCGAACAGACCAACCTGCTGGCCCTCAACGCGGCGATCGAGGCGGCCCGTGCCGGCGACCTGGGCCGCGGTTTCGCGGTGGTGGCGGACGAGGTGCGCAACCTGGCCAAGCGCGTGCAGAGCTCCACCGATGAAATCACCACCATGGTCTCTGCCCTGCAGGCCGGCACCCGCGATGCGGTGGAGTTCATGACCGAGAGCTCGTTCAAGGCCGACGACTGCGTCAAGCAGGCCCAGGAAGCCGGCGAGGCCCTGGCGGAGATCACCGGCGCGGTGGCGCAGATGCGCGAGAGCAATACCCAGATCGCCGTGGCGGCCGAACAGCAGAGCCAGGTGGCCGAAGAGATGAACCGCGCAGTGGTGAGCATCCGCGACGTGACCGAAGAGACCGTGCAGCAGACCGTCGACTCGGCCACCACCAGCAGCGAACTGGCCACCCTGGCCGGCGAGCTGAACAAGGCCATCGGTCAACTCAAGCTATAAACGCGATAGCCGCGCGCAATTGGCCCCCTGGCGGGGGCCAAACTACGCTTGGGTTATCCGTTTTGCACCTTGAGGAGAACCGTGATGAACAAGCACCTGTTTCACCTGCCCCACTGGCATCACGCCCCTCGTACCCCCACCAACATCGCGCTGCAGCTGATTGCACTGCCGCTGCTGGCCATCGGCGCGCTGCTGGTCTTGAGCGGCGCGCTCGACGCCGACCTGGGCACCCTGGCCGTCGGCGTCATCGGCCTGCTGGCCGGTGTGGCGGTGGAGCGCCAGCGCCAGTGATTCAGGCGAACACGGTCACCGTCTGGCGGCTGATGGCAAGCAAATCACCGGCTCCGTTCCACAAGGCGGCCGCCACATGGCCGTAGCCGTCACGCGCGTAGTCGATCTGGGCGCAGTACTGGCACCAGTCCAGGGTGGTCAGGCTGGCCACCGGCTGCACGAACTCGATGGTCCAGGTCAGGGTGCTGCCGGCAGCGGGCTTGCTCAGGTGCGGCATCAACGCCGGTGGCCAGGCATCGACCAGCGCCAGCAGGTGGGCTTCGGTCACCGGCTCCTCGACCACATCCTCACCGCGCAGGCGCACCCAGCCGCCCATCTCGCGTGACCGGCTACCGCTGAACGGCAAGCCGCCAATGCCCCAGCGCATGGCCAGGTGGCGAATGAACTCGGGGGTCACGCCCTTGATGAAGGGCAACTCGGGGCTGGACTCGGCAAGGCTTTTCATCGGCACCGGCGCCAGCCCTGACACCTGCACCACCGAATCGCGCCCGGCACCGAAACTGCCCTGCACCAGGGTCACCACCTGGCCATTCTGTACCGCGCGCCCCAGCAGCGAGCTGACCGCCTTGCCGTCACGCAACAGCTCCACCTCGAAACTGATCGGCACCCCAGGCTCGGCCGGCCCTACGAAGGTGATGGCCAGCGAGCGCACCGGACGGTCCGGGGCGACCTTGGCGTGCATGGCCTCGTACACCAGCGCCGCCATCAGCCCGCCGAAACAGGCACGCCCCTGGGCCCATTCGGCCGGGATGGTCACCGCCTGGGGCTGCAGGCGCACGGCGGTGAGCAGTTGGGAAAAATTCATCGGGACCTCGACCAGTGGGCAAATGTGGCGATGTTAACCAGCCGCCGCGCCGCGCACAGGCCGCATTTGCGCCAAACACGCGACTTATCGACGTTGGATTTCGCTCAGCAGTGTCTCCAGCGTGCGGTCGGCACGTTGCTCGGCCGCCGCCTGTTGCGCCTGCCAGTGCGCCACGCAGGGCGCCAGGCCAGGCTGCTGCTCGGCCTGCAACAGCCACTGCAACAGGTCGTGCCAGTCGCCCAGATCGCCCTGGGCGCGCTTGAGCCCGCGGCGCAGGGCCGGGCGCAGGCGTTCGAGCTGTGGATAGGCCTCGGCGCCATAGCGCACCCGCTTGATCAGCAGGCGCAGGCGGTGGCGGTCGTGCGCCGGGTCGTTCATGGCAGCCTGCAGGTTGCGCCACTGCTTGTGCAGGCGCTTGCCCACCCGCGCCTCCAGGCGGCGTACCAGGCCCTGGCGCTGGGCCGCGCGCAGGAACATCGGGAAGGCATCGATGATCGCCAGCAGCCGCGCAAGCTCGGCGCTGGCCGCCACCCGGGCAAAGGTGCGGGCCGGGTCGCCAAGCTGCTGGCGGGCCACCTCGGGCAGCCCGCGTTCGAGCAACTGCGCGGTCAGCACCTCGCGATCGCGCAGCGGCGTGGTCAGGCGCCCCAGCTCGGCGGCAGCATCCTCCAGCTTGTCCACCCCCGGCAGCCCGCGCAGGGGCCGCAGCAGGCTGCGCAGGCGACGCACGCTGGTACGCAGGTCATGCAGCGCCTCACTGTCGGTATTGGCCGCCAGGCGCGCCTGGCAGGCCAGCAGACGCACGTGCAGGGTCAGCACCTGGGCGATCACATGGTCGAGCATTGCCGACATGGCCTGGTCCTCCCTCAGCGCCCGGCGCGCGATTCACGGATGTAGAAGCGTGCCTTCTCGGCCTTGTTGCTGCAGCCTTCGAAGGCTTCGAACTGCTGCTGGGTCTTGGCGCCGGTCAGCAGCGACAGGGCCTTGGAATAGCTGACCGTGCCGGCGAAGCCCTCGGCCTTGGCCAGGTCCAGCTCCTTCCAGGCCGAATCCAGCTGATTGGCGCAGCTGTCCCGGTACGCCGTCTTGCCGGCGCAGCCGCTCAGTACCAGGGCAATCAGGGGCAGGCAGATCCAGGCTTTCATCGGTGTTACCTCAAAAGGAAAATGTTCGGGGTGGCACTTCGACGGCACGCACGCTGAAAAGTGCCCTGCTCAGCGTAGCCCAGCGCTTGTCACGATTGAAGCACAGCCCTGAATGGGTGCATTGTTAGGCCCACGAGCAGAACAGCCGCAAGGAACGACCATGAGCAAACGCGTAGCACTGGTGCTGGGGTCGGGGGGCGCCCGAGGGTATGCACACATCGGCGTGATCGAGGAGCTGGAGCGGCGCGGCTACGACATCGCCTGCATTGCCGGCTGTTCGATGGGCGCGGTGATCGGCGGCATCTACGCCGCCGGCAAGCTCGACGAATACCGACGCTGGATCGAGAGCCTGGATTACCTGGATGTGCTGCGCCTGGTGGACGTGAGTTTCAGGCTGGGCGCGATTCGCGGCGAGAAGGTGTTCGGGCAGATCCGCAAGATCGTCGGCGAGGTCAACATCGAGAACCTGCGCATCCCCTACACCGCAGTGGCGGCCGACCTCACCAACCAGCAGGAGATCTGGTTCCAGGAAGGCTGCCTGCACCAGGCCATGCGCGCCTCGGCGGCGATCCCCAGCCTGTTCACCCCGGTGGTGCAGGGCAACCGCATGCTGGTCGATGGCGGCATCCTCAACCCGTTGCCGATCATCCCGGTGGTGTCCAGCCACTGCGACCTGATCGTGGCGGTGAACCTCAACTCCACCAACCAGAAGCATTACCAGTTGCCGGTGATCGAGCGGCCGGCAGCGTTCAAGTTGCGCTTCGACAACCTGATCAACTCGCTGGGCTCGCACCTGCCGTTCCGGCGCAAGGCCGCCGAAGGGCTGATCCGCATCGAGCAGGCGGCGCCCAACCCGTGGCTCAGCGATGCGGCCGAGCCCGAGGCGCAGCAGCCCTCGGCGGCGCCCGAGACTGACGGCGCGCCGAAATCGGCAGCCGGCTCGTTCATTGTCGACAACGTGGGCCCGGCTTCGCTGCTGGACCTGATCAACCAGAGCTTCGAGGTGATGCAGACGTCGCTGGCGCAGTACAAGATCGCCGGCTACCCGCCGGATGTACTGATCAACGTGCCCAAGCGGGTGTGCCGGTTCTTCGAGTTCTACAAGGCGCCGGAGCTGATCGCGCTGGGACGCGAGATTGCACGCGATACGCTGGACAACTATGAGGCCGAGAGGCGCTAGGCCGGCGAAGAGGCCCTCAAGCCTGCTCCGGCCCGATCAACCGATACCCCACCCCCGGCTCGGTCACGATGAACCGCGGCGCCGTCGGGTCGTCCCCCAGTTTCTGCCGCACATGCGCCACCACGATGCGCAGGTAGTGGCTGTCCTCCACATGGGTGGGGCCCCAGATATCCTTGAGCAACTGCTGCTGGGTGATCACCCGCCCCGGGTGACGCGCCAGTTGCGCCAGCAACGCATACTCCTTGCGGGTCAGCGCCACCTCCTCGCCCGCCAGGGTCACGCGCCGGTAGGCAAGGTCCACGGTCAACGGGCCGAAGCGCGGCGCCGACTCTTCGGCCACCGCCTGGGGCACCTGGCGCAGCAACGCGCGCACCCGCGCCAGAAACTCCTGGATGCCGAACGGCTTGGTCACGTAGTCATTGGCCCCGCCGTCCAGCGCCTCGACCTTCTGCACTTCGCTGGCCCGCACCGACAACACCAGCACCGGCACCTGGCTCCATTCGCGCAGTTCGCGCAGCACCTGCTGCCCGTCCATGTCGGGCAACCCCAGATCGAGCACCACCAGCTCCGGCCGACCCAGCGCCGCCTGGCTCAGGCCCTCGGCACCGGTGCCCGCCTCCAGCACCTTGTAGCCCTGCGAGCCAAGGCTGATGCGCAGGAACTTGCGGATCTGCGGTTCGTCGTCGATGACCAGCACGGTCGCGGTCTGGCTCATGGGGTCTCGCTGTCCAGTTCAGGTTGGGCCGGAAGCGGCAAGCATAGTGTGATGCAGGTGCCACGGCCATCGATGCCGTCCTCTACACGGATCTGCCCGCCATGGGCGCCGATCATGCCCTGGCAGATCGCCAGCCCCAGCCCCGTGCCCTGCCCGCCCCGGTCCCCGCGCGCAGCGGTGTAGAACATGTCGAAGATGCGCGCCCGGTCCTGCGGCGCAATCCCCGGGCCCTCGTCGGCGACGGCCAGGCACAGCTGCTCGCCTTCCACACTCACCCGCAGTTCGAGGCGCCCGTGGGCCGGCGAGAAGCGTGCCGCGTTCTCCAGCACATTGATCAGGGCCTGCTCGATCAGTGCGGCATGCACGAACAGCAGCGGCAGCTCTGCCGGCACCTCGGTGCGCAACTGCAACGGGGCCAGCACCACGCGCAGGCGGCTCAGGGCGCTGCCGACGATGTCGGTCGGCGCCACCCAGTCCCGCGCGAGCTTGAGCCCGCCATGCCCCAGGCGGGTCATGTCGAGCAGGTTCTGGATGTAACGGTCCAGGCGCTCGGCCTCGTCGCGGGTGCCTTCGAGCAGCTCGCGACGGTCGTGCTGACTGATTGCCTCACCCAGTGCCAGCAGGCTGTCGATGCTGCCGCGCATGGCAGTCAACGGGGTGCGCAGGTCGTGGGACACCGAGGCCAGCAAGGCACTGCGCAACTGCTCGGTTTCGCCGTGCAGGCGCGCCGCCTCCAGCTGATCGGCCAGCCGCGCCCGGGCCAGGGCCTGGGCCAATGGCTGGCTGAGGGCCTTGAGCAGGCGCCGGCGCTGAGCCGTCAGCACCTGGCCCTCGCGCGGGCGTACCCCCAGCAGGGCCAGCGGGCCTTCCTCCACCGACAGCGGCCACCACCACCAGCGCCCGTTGGGCAAGGTGTCGCTGCCAAGGCCGGCGGCCTGGTCATGCTGCCAGGCCCAGTCGGCGGCCGCCCGCTCGGTGTCATTGAACTGCAGGGCACCGCCGCTGGCCACCTGCAGGCGACCTTCGGCATCGCGTTCGAGCAGGCACATCTGCACGTCCGTCCAGCCCTCCAGGTGGTGGCTGGCGGCATTGAACACCGCCTGGCGGTCGGTGGCTGCGGTCAGCCGGCGGGTCAGGTCCAGCAATTGGCCGGTCTGCTCCTGGGTTTCGCGCAGCGCCTGCAACTGACGCCGCTGGCGCGCCGCCAGGTTGCCGGTCAGGGCGGCCATCAGCAGAAAGAACACCAGGGTCAGCACGTCCTCCTCGCGCTGGATGCTCAGCGAGAAATTCGGCGGTATGAACAGAAAGTCGTAGGCCAGAAACGACAGCGCGGCGCACACCAGCGCCGGGCCCAAGCTGCTGCGCACCGCCACCAGCAGCACTGCTGCCAGAAACACCAGCGAGATGTTGGGCAGCGCCAGCACACCGGCCACGCCCCAGGCCAGTGCACTGGCCAGCACGGTGGCAAGCAGCGCCAGCAGGTAGTGGCGCCAGGCCCAGGCTCGCGCCACCGGAGCGCTGACCGGTTCTGGCTGTGCGTCGCGGTCGAGCACGTTGATTTCCAGCCCGTGGGCCTCGCGCAACAGGCGCGCCGCCACACCGGCACCGAACCAGCGCCGACGCAGCCGATCACGCGACTGGCCCACCAGCACCAGGCTCGCACGCCGCTCCAGCGCATGCTGGATCAAGGTGTTGGCCACCTCGCCGGCGCGCAGCACCACCACTTCGCCGCCCAGCCGCTCGGCCAGCTGCTGGGCGGCCTGCAGGCGCTGGCGTGCGGTTTCGTCGCGCAGGCGGCCGTTGTCCACGTGCACCAGGCTCCAGGGCAGGTGGCGGCGCTGTGCCACGCGGCTGGCATGACGTACCAGACGCTCGGCCTGGGCATCGCCATCCACCCCCACCAGCAGGCGCCCACGCAGCGCCGGCGCATCCTGGCCCAGGCTGCGGTAGCCGTGGGCGAGGTCGGCATCGACCTGGGCGGCGGCGGTCTGCATCGCCAGCTCGCGCAGGGCCGTCAGGTTGGTCTGGGTGAAGAACGCATCGATCGCCGCCCGCGCCTGCTCCGGCACGTACACCTTGCCGTCGCGCAGGCGTTCGAGCAGCTCGCGCGGCGGCAGGTCGATCAGCACCAGTTCGAAGGCTTCCTGCAGCACCCAGTCGGGCAGCGTTTCGCGCACCTGCACGCCGGTGATGCCGCGCACATGGTCATTGAGGCTTTCCAGGTGCTGCACGTTGACCGTGGTGTACACGTCGATACCGGCCGACAGCAGCTCCTGCACATCCTGCCAACGCTTGGCGTGGCGGCTGCCGGGTGCGTTGCTGTGGGCCAGCTCGTCCACCAGCGCCAGTTGCGGGGCGGCCTTGAGCAGGCCGTCCAGGTCCATTTCCTCCAACTGCACGCCACGGTACTCGGAGCGCACCAGCGGCTGTTGCGGCAAACCGCCCAGCAGCGCCTCGGTTTCGCTGCGCCCATGGGTTTCGACGATGCCCGCCAGCACCCTCACCCCCTGGCGCAACTGCGCATGGGCCGCCTGCAGCATGGCGTAGGTCTTGCCTACGCCGGGCGCTGCGCCCAGGAACACCTTGAGCCGGCCGCGCCCCTCGCGCGGCAACTCGGCCAACAACGCATCGGCGCGTTCAGAATCACTCATGGTCGACACACGTCCTTATTTCGAAGCAGGTGCGAGCTGGTCGAGGGCCGCATTCAGGGCCAGGATATTGACCACCGGCGGCCCCACCAGTGGGTGCAGGGTGGACTGCTCCACCAGGGCTTGCAAGGTGGGCAGCGGCAATTGCCGCGCCGCTGCCACCCGCGCCAGCTGATAGGCCACGGCTGCTGGCGGCAGGTGCGGGTCCAGGCCGCTGCCGGAGGTGGTCAGCAGCGCCAGCGGCACCGGGCCTTGTGCCGGCACATACAGCGCCTGGGCCTGCTCGCCCACGCGTTTGGCCAACGCCGGGTTGCTCGGCGCCAGGTTGCTGGCACCGCTGGACACCGTGGCATAGTCGGCCGCCGAGGGCCGCGGCTGGAACCAGCCCGCGCCACTGAACGGCTGGGCCAGCAGGCGCGAGCCGCGCACCTGGCCACTGTCGTCGCGCAGCAGGCTGCCGTTGGCCTGCTCGGGGAACGCCACCTGGGCGACTCCGGTGACCACCAGCGGGTACACCGCGCCGGTGATCAGGGTCATCAGCACAATCAGGCTCAGGGCCGGGCGTACTAGCGTCGTCATGTTCATCTCCCAGTTCACACAAGGTGCAGCGCATTGAGCGCCAGATCGATCAGCTTGATCCCCACGAACGGCACCAGCAGCCCGCCCAGACCGTAGATCAGCAGGTTGCGCCGCAGCAGGTGGGCAGCGCTGGCGGCCTGCACCCGTACCCCGCGCAGCGCCAGCGGGATCAGCACCACGATGATCAGCGCGTTGAACACGATCGCCGAGACGATGGCGCTCTGCGGGCTGGCCAGTTGCATCAGGTTGAGCACGCCCAGCTGCGGGTAGATCGCAGCGAACAGCGCCGGCAGGATGGCGAAGTACTTGGCCACGTCGTTGGCAATGGAAAAGGTGGTGAGCGCGCCACGGGTCACCAGCAGCTCCTTGCCCACCTGTACCACATCCAGCAACTTGGTCGGGTCGCTGTCCAGGTCGACCATGTTGGCCGCCTCGCGGGCCGCCTGGGTGCCGTCATTCATGGCCATGCCGACATCCGCCTGGGCCAGCGCCGGGGCGTCGTTGGCGCCGTCGCCGCACATGGCTACCAGGCGCCCGTCGTTCTGTTCCTGGCGAATGCGTGCCAGCTTCTTCTCCGGCGTGGCCTCGGCCAGCACGTCGTCGACCCCGGCCTCGGCGGCAATCGCCGCGGCGGTCAGCGGGTTGTCGCCGGTCACCATCACGGTGCGAATGCCCAGTTTGCGCAGCTCGGCGAAGCGCTCGCGAATGCCGGGCTTGACCACGTCCTTGAGGTGGATAACGCCCAGCAGGCGCTTGTCCACGCACACCAGCAACGGGGTACCGCCACTCTGGGCAATGCGGTCGACTTCACGGGCCAGGGCGGCCGGCAGGTCCAGGCGCTGCATGCCGACGAACGCCAGTACCGAATCCACCGCGCCCTTGCGGTAGCGCTGGGCGCCGAAGTCGACGCCCGACAGGCGGGTTTCGGCGCTGAAGGCCACCGGCACCAGGTGTTCAGCGTCGGGTGGGGTGAAGTCATGCAACTGGCGCAGGTAGTCGACGATCGACTTGCCTTCGGCGGTGTCGTCGGCCAGCGAGGCCAGCAAGGCGCCCTCGCCCAGCTCGCGGGCAGTGATGCCGGGGGCGGCGTGCACCGCACTGCAACGGCGGTTGCCGAAGGTGATGGTGCCGGTCTTGTCCAGCAGCAGCACGTGTACGTCGCCGGCCGCTTCCACTGCACGCCCCGAACGGGCAATCACGTTGAGCCGCACCAGGCGGTCCATGCCGGCGATGCCGATGGCCGACAGCAGGCCGCCGATGGTGGTGGGGATCAGGGTCACCAGCAAGGCCACCAGAAACACCATCGGGATGCTGCCGCCGGCAAAGTGCGCGAAGGGCTGCAGCGTGACCACTACCACCAGGAAGATCAGCGTCAGGCCGATCAGCAGGATGTCCAGGGCCACCTCGTTGGGCGTCTTCTGGCGTTTGGCGCCCTCGACCAGGGCGATCATGCGGTCCAGGGTCGACTCGCCCGGGTTGCTGGTGATCTGCACCAGCAGCCAGTCGGACACCAGCCGGGTGTTGCCGGTGACCGCAGAGCGGTCGCCGCCAGACTCGCGGATCACCGGTGCGGACTCGCCGGTGATTGCCGCCTCGTTGACCGCGGCGATCCCTTCGATCACCTCGCCGTCACCGGGGATCATCTCCCCGGCATCCACACGCACCACATCGCCTTTGCGCAGGTCACTGGCCGGCACCACCTCGAACTCGCCCGAGGCCATGCGCCGCCGCGCGTTCAGACCCTGGCTGCCGGCCTTGAGGCTGTCGGCGCGGGCCTTGCCACGGCCTTCGGCCAGGGCCTCGGCGAAGTTGGCGAACAGCACGGTGAACCACAGCCACACGGCGATCTGCACCGATACGCCGGTGGGTACGTCGCTGGGCAGCAGGCACAGCAGGGTGGTGAAGATAGCGGTCAGTTCCACCACCAGCATCACCGGGGCGCGCTTGAGCTGGCGCGGGTCGAGCTTGACGAATGCCTGCACCAGGGCCGGACGCCAGAGCGCGGCGAAGGTGGTGCGGGCAGTGGCGGACGGGGCCGCCTTCACTTCGGAAACAGGCAGGTTCATGGTCGGCTCCTCACAAGCCCAGGCTCAGGTATTCAGCAACCGGGCCCAGGGCCAGGGCCGGCAGGAAGGTCAGGCCACCGATCAGCAGGATGGTCACCAGCAACAGCGTGACGAACAGCGGGCCATGGGTCGGGAAGCTGTTCTGGCCCACCGGCGCGCTCTTCTTCAGCGCCAGGCTGCCGGCCAGGGCCAGCACCGGCAGGATGTAGCCGAAGCGCCCGATCAACATACCCAGGCCGATCATCAGGTTGTGGAAGGTGGTGTTGGCGCCCAGCCCGGCAAACGCCGAGCCGTTATTGGCACTGGCCGAGGTGTAGGCGTACAGCAACTGGCTGAAGCCGTGCGGGCCCGGGTTGCTGACCGCGGCGGCAGGCCCCGGCAGGCTGGTGGCCAGCGCGCCGAGCACCAACACGCCCACCGGCATCACCAGCAGCGTGGCGACCAGTAGTTGCACCTCGCGGGCCTGCAGCTTCTTGCCCAGGTATTCAGGGGTACGACCGATCATCAGCCCGGCCAGGAACACCGCGATCAGCACGTTGAGCAGCATGCCGTAGAGCCCGGCGCCGACGCCGCCGAAAATCACCTCGCCGACCATCATGTTGACCAGCGCGACCATGCCGCTGAGCGGGTTGAGGCTGTCGTGCATGTTGTTCACCGAGCCGTTGGAGGCCGCGGTGGTGGTCACGCTCCAGAGCACGCTGGCGGTGGTGCCGAAGCGGCTCTCCTTGCCTTCCAGGGGGGCGGTCTGTTCCACCAGCGGGCTGTTCAGGGTGGGGTTGGGCTGGTACTCCGACCACAGCGCGGTGGCGCCGCCGATCACGAACAGCGCAAGCATGCAGGCGATGATCGCGCGGCTCTGGCGCAGGTCCTTGACGTAGTGGCCGAAGGTGAACACCAGGGCCACCGGAATCAGGATGATCGAGGCCACCTCGAACAGGTTGCTCCAGGCGCTGGGGTTCTCGAACGGGTGCGCCGAGTTCACCCCGAAAAAGCCGCCGCCGTTGGTGCCCAGCTGCTTGATCGCGATCTGGCTGGCAGCCGGGCCCAGCGGGATCACCTGGTCGGCGCCCTGCAGGGTCAGTGCATGCACATAATCGGTGAAGGTCTGCGGCACGCCCTGCCATACCAGCAGCAGCGCCAGCAGCAGGCACAGCGGCAGCAGCCCGTAGAGGGTGGCGCGGGTCATGTCGACCCAGAAGTTGCCCAGGGTGCTGGCCGAGCGTCGGGCAATGCCACGACACAACGCGACCAGCACGGCAAGGCCGGTGGCGGCGCTGACGAAGTTCTGCACGGTGAGGCCGAGCATCTGGCTCAGGTAGCTGAGCGAGGCTTCGCCGCTGTAGGACTGCCAGTTGGTGTTGGTCATGAAGCTGACGGCGGTGTTGAACGCCAGCGACCACTCCTGGCCGGGCAGGTGCTGCGGGTTCAGCGGCAGGTGCCCTTGCAGCAGCAATACGGCAAACAGCAGCCCGAAGCCTGCAAGGTTGAAGGCAAGCAGCGCCAGGGCGTACGTCTTCCAGCTCTGCTCGGTGGCAGGGTCGACCCCGGCCAGCCGGTAGCAGCCTCGCTCCACCGGCCCCAGCAGCGGGCTCAGCCAGGTGCGCTGGCCTTCCATCACCTTGTAGTAGAAGCGGCCCAGCCAGGGCGCCGGCAGCAGCACCAGGGCGAAAAAGGCCAGCAGCAATGCGTAATCGTAACTGTGCATGGCTGCTCCTAACCGCGATCGGCGCGCAGCAGCGCGGCCATCAGGTACACAAACAACGCCACTGCCAGCAGCAGTGACACCCCGTCCAGAATGCTCATGAAGAATCTCCGTCCCGCGGCACGGTGCCGCTGACGGTGATTGTCGGGAGGGGGGGCGTAAAGGGGCGAGAGGGCTAGCGAGGGTTGGGTATAAAGAATGCGTAAAGAGAGCGAGTCGGCATGGCTGGGACGCCCCGTTGGCCGGCAAGGCCGGCGCCTGGCAAGGGCGGTCCGGCCAGCCAGGCCGGTGCGATCAGGCCCGCGGCGGGTGCTGCGGCTCGCTGCGGGTCCAGTCCAGCAGCAGGCTGTAGGCCACCGCCAGCAGCGTGGGGCCGATGAACAGGCCGATGAAGCCGAACGCCAGCAACCCGCCAAACACCCCCAGCAGCACGATCACCAGCGGCAGGTTGCCGCCCCGGCTGATCAGGTAGGGCTTGAGCACGTTGTCCACGCCACTGATGATGAACGTGCCCCAGATCCCCAGGAACACCGCCATGCCGTACTGGCCCTGCCACGCCAGCCATGCGGTGGCCGGCACCCACGCCAGCGGCGGCCCCATGGGGATCAGGCTGAGCAGGAAGGTCACCAGGCCCAGCACCAGCGCGCCCGGCACCCCGGCGATCAGGAAGCCGATCAGCGCCAGCAGGGCTTGCGCCGCTGCGGTGCCGATCACGCCGTTGACCACCCGTTGCACGGTGCCAGCCACCAGGTCCAGGTAGTATTCGGCGCGCTCGCCGATCAGGCGGTTCAGCAGGCGCAGCACGAAGGCCGACAGCCGCGGCCCGTCACGGTAGAAGAAGAACACGAACACCAGGCTCAGGGTCAGTTCGAGAATCCCGCCGCCGATCTGCGCACTGCGGGCCAGCAACCAGTTGCCCACCTGCCCCAGGTGTGGCTTGATCGCCGCCAGCATGGCCGCGCCCTGCTGGTCGAGGGTGTCCCAGAAGCCGACCAGGCGCTCCCCCACGAAGGGTATGCCGCCCAGCCAGGCCGGCGAATCGGGCAGGCCGTCGACCTGCACGTCGCGCACGAACGCGGTGGCATCACGAATATGGTCGGCCAGGTTGAAGCCCAGCCACACCAGCGGCAATGCCACCAGCAGCATCCACACGCCCGTCAGTACACTCGCCGCGAGGGTTTCGCGCCCGCCGAGCACGCGCGTGAGCAGGCGCATCAGCGGCCAGCTGGCATAGGCCAGGATCGCCCCCCACAGCAGCGCGGAAATGAACGGGGCCATGACCCACAGACCGGCCCCCAGCAGGCCGATAAGGATGATCTGCACCAGCAGGCGATCGTTGTTGAGCATAGCGGCCCCGGTCAGCGGATCAGTTCGACATGCAGCCCGGCAGCCGGCTGCGTACCCACTTCAAGCCGTGCAGCGCGCACCCCGGCCTTGACCAGTTGCTCGCGCCAGGCCTCGGCCTGGGCGCCGGTGAGGGTCACGCGCAAGGTACTGTTCAGGTTGAGGCTGCGCGACAGCAGGTTGACCCAGGCCGGCTGCGGTTCGCCCTTGAGGTCGGCATAGTCGAGCTTGCCGGTGCTCAGCAGTTCGCGCTGCACGGTGGCCGGCGTGGGCAACACCTCGCCCAGCGGTGCGTTGGCCACGAACTCCTCGACATGCAGGTACGCGCGCCGATTGCCCTTGGTGATGCTGTACAGCGCAACCAGGGTGTCGCTGGAGGCGCCGGAGCGGCGCAACAGAATGAACGCCTGCTGATTGTCGGCACCGGTCAGGTTGAATCGCCCGGCCAGCTGCGCCGACCACAGGCTGCTTTCACCGCAGTCCTGCCCCTGGCACCAGAACAGCGGGTAGCCACCTGCGGTCTGCAAGGCTTCGCGGGCGGCGGTAAAGGCTTCGTTGGCACTGCGCTCGGCCGGCAGCTGGTAGGTGGCATAGCTGACCTTGCCGCGGCCCTCGACCTTGCCCTCCATGCGTACCACATTGCTGATCTTGCGCAGCGAACCGAGGGGGTACACCCGCTCCTGTTCCTGCTCCAGTTCCTGCGCACTGGTCTGGCCCACTACCTTGGCATCCACCGGAATCGGCAGTTGATCGGCCATCAGTGGCGTGCTGGCAAGCACGGCCAGGCCGGCAAGGCCTGTTCGAATCAGACGCGAAATACTCATTGGCGGGCCATGGCGCTAAGGGCCTCGATGGCGAAAAAAGGTGCAACGGTGTCGCGCTTGGTCATGGTTGTCTCCCTGTTCAACCCGCCAAGCCTCGACAGTTGCCCGCCGCAAGTCAAGAAATGGCAAAGAAGCGATTGAAACAGTCTGCAACAAGGCTGGCGCCCGACTCGTCGTTCAGGTGCAGGTGATGCCCGCCCGGCAGCTGTTCCAGCTTGAAGGGTAGCTGCTCGAGCAGGGTGGTGTTGCGCGCCAGCATGCCGTCGGCGGCCACCACCAGTTGGGTCGGACAGGCGATGCGGCGCACGAAGGTCAGCGCCTGTTCTTCGCTCATGCGCAGCGGCGACGGCAGGGTCAGGCGGCTGTCGCTGCGCCAGGTGTAGCCACCCGGCACCGGCATCAGGCCGCGCTGGGCCAGCAGCTCGGCGGCCTCGCGGGTGACCGCGACCATGCCCTGCATGCGCGCCTGCACCGCCAGCTCCAGGGTCGGGTAGACGGTCTTGCCCTTGCCGCCCTGGCGCAACTGCGCCTGCAAGGCCATGCCCATGCGCTCGGCCGTGTCCTGGGGGCCGGCGCCGGGCGGAATCACCCCGTCGATCAGCGCCAGGCGGGTGACCCGCTCGGGCAAGGCACCGGCCAGGATCACCGAGATGATCGCCCCCAGCGAGGGCCCGAGCAGGGCAAACCGTTGCCAGCCCAGTTGCTCGGCTACCCGCAGCACGTCGTGGGCGTAGTCCCACAGCGCGTAGCCGGCGCCCACCGGCCGATGGTCTGAATAGCCATGCCCGGCCAGGTCCAGTGCCACGATGCGCAGCCCATGCAGCCGGGGCGCCAGGCGCGCGAAGGTGTTGGCGTTGTCGAGCCAGCCATGCAGGGCGATTACCGGGATGCCCTGCTGCGGGCCGAACAGGTGCGCTGCCAGTTCGATGTGCCCCAGGTTCAGGCGCACTTCCTCCACGCCACTCATTGCACCGCCTCCTGCCAGCGATCGAACAGGCCCTTGATCAGGCTCGCGGTGTCATGCGGGCGCTCCAGCGGAAACATGTGCCCGCCCGGCAGGCTGTGGAACTCGCCCCTGGGCATGCTGCGCACGGCATACGCGTGGTGGCGGCGTACCACGCGGCTCTGGCTGCCACGCACCATCGCCAGCGGCAGCGTCAGCTGGCGGGCCGGGCCGGGGCTTACGTGGGGCAGGCTGCGATAGATGCTGATCTCGGTGGCCGGGTCGAAGCGCAGGCGCAACTGCTCGCCCTCGTCCTGCAGGCCATGTTCCAGATAAGCCTCGAAGCAGTCGGGGTCGAACTGTCGAAACAGCGCCTTGCCGGTGAAGTAGGCCCGGGCACTCTCGCGGTCGGCGAACGCCTCGCGGCGTCCCAGGGTGCGGCCGGCCGGGGTGATGCGGTCAATGAAGCCAAAGCGCTTGGCCAGCTGGATCAGCCACTCGTCGGCTCGGGTCAGCACCGGCGAATCGAGCATCACCACCCCACGGTAGTACTGCGGGCAGCGCATCGCCGCGTGCAGGTGCAGCACCCCGCCCAGCGAGTGCCCTACCCCCCACACCGGCTCGGGCTGCTGCTCCAGGTGATGGATCAGTTCATCGACCAGGTTCTGCCAGTTGTCGTTGACCGGAAAGCGCGGGTCGTGCGCGTGCTGCGGCAGGTGGGTGACGTGATAATCGGGGGCCAGCGCAGCGAACAGCTTGCCGTAGGTGGCCGAGGGGAAGCCGTTGGCATGGGCGAAGAAGATCTGCTGCGTCATGGTCGCCTGTCCGCGAAGGGGAATCGGGCCATTTTCCCCGCCGCGGCAACACCCGGCAACATCCGTACAGGCCAGGGAGCACGACGATCAGGTCAATTCGCGTCGAAGCTGGCGATCGAACGGCGCAGGCAGGCCTGCAGGTACAGCAACTGGTACTCGAGCGCATCACGTGCCTTGCGCTTGTGCTCGCGGCTCAGTTCGGCCCGGCGCAGTGCCAGGCAAGTGGCCTGCAACTGATGCCCCATCAGGCGGCCCGTCTCGCGCAATTGCCTGAGCTCACGCAGCCCCTCCAGGCGTCGCATCAACTCGTCGAGCTTGGCCTCGGCACTGTCCTTGAGCACGTTGTACTCGGCAAAATCCAGCGCCTGGGCACGCTCGACCTGGCGCACGATGTCGTAGAAGTAGGCCGAGCCTGCCATTTCCGGATCCGGTGTGTTCATCGCCAAACTCCTGTTCGCGCCCCCGATGGGTCCTGGGGGCACGCTAGCAAGGCAGCGCATGGGCAACAACTGGTAGAAATATCAGGTCGCCGGTGGGTTGTCGCCCAGCGCGATGACGGCGATGGTCAGGCGCGAGATGCAGTTGAGCTTGCCGTCTTCGGTGCTCAGGCGGATGTCCCACACATGGGTGCTTCGGCCAATGTGCACGGGCCGGGCAGTGGCCGTGACGCGCCCGCTGCGCACACCGCGCAGGTGGTTGGCGTTGATCTCCAGGCCCACGCAATAGAAGCGCGTGGTGTCGATGCACAGGTAGCTGGCCATGGAGCCGACGCTCTCGGCCAGCACCACCGAGGCGCCGCCGTGCAGCAGGCCGAACGGCTGGTGGGTGCGCTGGTCGACGACCATGCTGGCGCTCAGGGAGTCGTCGGTGAAGCCTTCGAAGCGAATATCCAGCACTTCGCCGATGGTGCCTTTCTGGCGGGCGTTGAGCTGGTCGATATCGGGTTGGGTTTTCCAGAGGCTCATGCAGCATTCCTTGTCGTGGTTGGCGATCAGGGGGGAGTGAGACTGCGCAGTGTCATCAGCCCGGCCAGGGGGTGGTCGCCGTCGAGTTCGGCCAGGCTGGCGGTGCCCATGGGTGCGGGGTCCTTGCGGTGGCCATGCTCGAGCAGGCACACCAGCGTGCCCACCAGCGGTTGATGGCTGACCAGCAGCACCTGCTCCACCCCCAGCCTGTCCAGCTCGGCGATGACCTGCTGCGGGTCGCTTTCGGGGGTGAGCCAGGGCACGGTCTGCACCGGCTTGTCCAAACCCAGCGCCTCGTGGACCAGCGCAGCGGTCTGCTGCGCGCGTACATAGGGGCTGGCCAGGATCACCTGCGGCGCGCAGCCGAGCAACTGGGCGGCACTGCGCAGCACCTGCTCGCGACCGTGGGCGGTCAGCCGGCGTTCGGCGTCGCTGTTGGCGCGGGGCTCGGCTTCACCGTGGCGCAGTACCCACAGCCTCACAGCTTGGGCTCTTCGTCACGCGCCGGGTGTGGCGCAGGCGGCACGCTGTGGGCGGCTTCGCCTTCCGGCGCGCGCGGGGTGGGCCAGTCGGCGAACGGCCAGGGCTTCTGGTCGGTGTGGAAACTGCCGAAGCGACCGATCTGGGCCAGAAACTGGCTCAGGCTGTCGCCGAAGTTCATCAGGCTGGCACTGGGTGCGCCGTAGATCAGCCGGTACACCAGTTGCACCACCACCAGGCCACCCAGCAGCAGCTCGGCCAGTTGCCATACCAGTAGGAACACCAGCATCCACAGCACACGCAAGATGATCGATTCGCGCTGCGCCTGTTTTGGGGACTCGTTCATGCCCTGCTCCTGTAATTCAGTTGAAACCGCTGGTGGAAATGAAGTCGACGTCGGTTTTCGGCTCGCCGCGCATCAGCAGCTCGATCACCTGGCTCAGGGTCCGGCCTTCGAACAGGATGGCATGCAGGCCGGCTACCAGCGGCATGTACACCTGCACTTGCTCGGCCTTGGCCTTGAGCACCTTGAGGGTGTTGACCCCTTCGGCCACCTCGCCCAGGCGGTTGACCGCCTCGTCCAGGCTCAGCCCCTGGCCCAGGGCATGGCCGACCTGGTAGTTGCGGCTCTTGGGCGAAGAGCAGGTGACGATCAGGTCGCCGACACCGGCCAGGCCCAGGAACGTCATCGGGTTGGCGCCCTGGCTGACGGCGAAGCGGGTCATCTCGGCCAGCGCGCGGGTGATCAGCATGCTCTTGGTGTTCTCGCCCATGCCCAGCGCCACCGCCATGCCGGCGATGATGGCATAGACGTTCTTCAGGGCGCCGCCCAGCTCGACGCCAAAGCGGTCGTTGCTGGCATAGACACGGAAAGTACGCCCGTGCAGCACGGCCTGGACCCGCTGGCACAGCTGCTCGTCCTCGCTGGCGACCACGGTGGCGGTCAGCGCGTGCTCGGCCACCTCGCGGGCCAGGTTGGGCCCGGAGAGCACGCCGATGCGCGCCTGTGGGGCGATCTCTTCGAGAATCTGGCTCATCAGCTTGAAGGTGTGCGCCTCGATGCCCTTGGTCAGGCTCACCAGCAGCTTGTTGCTCAGCAGCTCGGCATGGGGCGCCAGCACGCTGCGCAGGGCGCTGGACGGCAAGGCGACGAAGATCAGCTCGCAGGCCTGCAGGGTGGCCAGCAGGTCGTTGACCGGCTCGACGCCCGGGTGGATCTTCACGCCCTTGAGGTAGCGCGGGTTTTCGCGGTTGTTGCGCATGGCCTCGGCTTGCTCGGGGTCGCGCATCCACTGCCGTACCTCGACACCATTCTCGGCCAGCAGGTTCGCCACGGCGGTACCAAAGCTCCCGCCTCCAAGAACTGCAACAGGCTGCTGTTCAGTCATATCCAATCCGTTAAAACCAATAAAGTGGCGACCCCCGCATTATACGGAGCGTTAAGGCCACGGCCAGCGCCAGATGTGCGATTGGACCGCAGCAATGCGGGTTTGATCGCTGGAAAAAGCCGGCTACTCGGTTAACATGCCCGCTCGATACCCGCCATCAAGGCCGCGCCGTGCATCTTGGCCCTCCCCCCTCGCGCCCGCTGGTTCTGCTGACTGCCCTGCTGGGCGGTCCGGCGGTGGCGGACGACCTGTTCGTCGACAGCCAGGCGCTGCCGCAGATCCTGACCGCCACCCGCCTCAGGCAGTCGCCGGCGGCGGTGCCCGGCAGCATGAGCGTGCTCGACAGTGAGCTGATCCGCGCCAGCGGCGCGCGCAACGTACCCGAACTGCTGCGCCTGGTGCCCGGCATGATGGTCGGCTACGGCGCGGGCAACCAGCCGGCGGCCAACTACCACGGCAGCAGCGTCAACGATGCGCGGCGCATGCAGGTGCTGGTCGATGGCCGTTCGGTGTACCGCGCGGGGCTGGCGACGGTGGACTGGGGCGATATCCCGCTGGCACTGGAGGATATCGAGCGCATCGAGGTGTTCCGCGGGCCCAACACCGTCAGCTATGGCGCCAATGCACTGATGGCGGTGGTCAACATCCTCACCCGCAGCCCGGCCGACAGCCATGGCACGCGGCTCAAGATGATCCGCGGCCAGCGCGGCATCGACGACTGGTACGCCAGCCAGGGCCTGGGCTGGGACGGCGGCGACCTGCGCCTGTCGCTGTCGGGCCAGCAGGACGACGGCTTTGACCACAACGCGCAGGGCCAGCACTACCGCGATGGCCGCCGCCTGACCCGCCTGAGCCTGAGCGCCAGCCATGCGCTGAACGCCGAGCAGAGCCTGGACTGGCAGTTTTCCGCCAAGGAAGGCAGCGAGCAGCGCCCCTATGCCTATACCCCGGTGTTCCCCGGCGTTAGCGGCGCAGGGGCGAACGCCGACGTGAATGCCAAGGACTACGCCGCCTCGGTACGCTGGAACATCGACCTGGACCCGCGGCACAGCCTGTACCTGCAGGGTTCGGCGCTGCACTGGGATCGCCAGCAGGTGTGGAGCGCGTGCGATGCGGCCATCGCCTTCAGCCCGCAACTGGCGCAGCTGTGGCGGCTCAACCCGGGCTATACCGAACGCCTGGCCCGCAACATCGACGCGCCGATTCCTCCTGGCAGCGACCAGGAGCAGGCGCTGGCCCGCGAGGTCCGCCAGCAGTGGCACAACGGCGGTGCCAACCCGGTGTGCGGCGACATCGACCAGAGTACCCGCGAAAGCCGCCTGGACCTGGAGCTGCAGGACACCCTGAGCCTGAGCGACAGCCTGCGCCTGGTCAGCGGAATCGCCTACCGCTACGACCGGGCCGACTCGCAGACCTACTACGATGGCAGCCTCGACGACACCACCTGGCGCCTGTTCGGCCAGCTCGAGTGGCGCGCCGACGAACACTGGATCGTGCAGGGCGGCGCGATGTTCGAGGATACCCGGCTGGCGGGCAGCTCGCTGGCCCCGCGCCTGGCCGTGAACTACCTGATCACCCCGCGCCACGGCCTGCGTGCGGTGTACTCGGAGGCGGTACGCTCGCCGGACATGTTCGAGAACAACGTCAACTGGAGCTACCGCGTCGACAACCTGCGCCCGGCCGCCTTCGGCCAGCGCCACGCCGAGTACTTCGTCACCACCCGCGGCCCGGGCGACCTCGACCAGGAACGCATGCGCTCGCAGGAGCTGGGCTACAACGGCTTTTTCAGCGAAATCGGCCTGAGCCTGGACATCAAGCTGTTCCATGACCAGCTCACCGGCATGGTCAGCGAACCGCTGCGCAACAACCGGCCCATCGCCAGCAACGCCAACAAGGCGCGTTTCACCGGCAGCGAGGCGCAACTGGACTGGCAACTGCGCAGTGCCGACCGCCTGCGCCTGACCTACGCCTATGTGGATGCCTGGGCCAGCAACCCCGATGACCGCCACCTCAGCGCACGCAACAGCGGCTCGGCCGGCTGGCTGCGCGACTGGGGCCGAGGCTGGTCGAGCGCAGTGTTCTACTACGGCGACGACGCCCTCAACCAGTACCGCTTCGAGCGTGTCGACCTGCGCGTGGCCAGGCGCATCCCCATCCGCAACGCCAGCCTGGAGCTGGCCGGGATGCTTCAGCAACGCCTGGATGACGAGCCCACCAGCAACTGGCAGAACCGCTACGACAGCCGGCAGGTGCTGTACCTGAGCGCGGAGCTGGAATTCTGATGCGCCTGCTGCACGCTTGCCTGGTGCTGATGCTGGCGTGGCCGCTGAGCGCACTGGCGGCCGCAGACATTCTGGTTACGGCCGCCCAGGGCAATGCAGGCGTGCGCGACTTCGTCACCGCCCTGCGCGCGCAGCGCCCCACCGATCACGTGCGCTTCACCGCCGTGTCAGAACTGCCTGCCGGGCACAGGCTCAAGCCGGGCACGCGCCTGATTCTGCTCGACCTGGCCGCACTGGACTGGCGCCTGAAACAGGCCGAAGGCCCGCCGACGCTGGCCTTGCGGGTCAGCCGGGTACAGGCCAGCCGGCACCTGGGCGACCGACGCCCGTCCTACCTGAGCCTGCTGTGGAGCGACCCGCCGCCCGCGCGTCAGTTGCGCCTGGCCCACTACCTGCTGCCCCAGGCCAGGCGCATTGGTGTGCTATATACCGAGAACAGCCGGTTCCTGCTCGACGAGCTGCGCCAGGCGGCCAAGGCGCTGCGCCTTGAGATCATCGCCCAGGCCTGGCCCGACCCGCGTGACAATCGGCCGCTGCAGGCCGTGCTCAAAAACAGCGATGTGCTACTGGGCCTGGACGACCCACTGCTGTACAACGCCACCACGGCCAAGCACCTGCTGTTGAGCAGCTATGCACGCCAGGTCCCGCTGATCGGTCCGAATGCCGGGTTCGTGCGCGCCGGCGGGCTGGCCAGTACCCTGAGCGACCAGCATGACTGGCTGGCGGTGCTCGACCGCCTGCTCGACCAGCCGCCGGCGGCCTGGCCGCGGACGTTGTACCCCGAGCGATTTCGCGTGGCCGGCAACCAGCAGGTGGCCCGAGCCCTGGGCATCGAGGCGATAGACCCGGTGGCCGCACAACAGGCCGTGGCCGCAGGAGAGAAGCACCGATGAAAAAACTGACCTGGGACATCAGTACCCGCACCCAGATCATCAGCCTGGGGCCGGCCCTGCTGCTGACGTTGCTGCTGATCAGCTTCTTCACCTTCGTGCGCATCCAGGACTTGCGCCAGGAGCTCAACCATACCGGCCAGCTGATCGCCAACCAGCTGGCACCGGCCTCGGAATACGGGGTCATTTCGGGCAATGACGAAGTGCTCGAGAGCCTGATGCGCGCCACCCTGACCATTCCGCATGTGCGCTTTCTCGAAGTGCAGGACAGCGAAAACCACATCCTGGTGTATGTCGAGCAGGCCGACGAGCACGAGAACCGCCCCCAGCAGGTCGAGGTTTTCCAGGCGCCTATCCGCCTGCAGCGGATCTTTCTGGACAGCGATTTCCTGCACAACGGCGGCTCGGCCTCGACCCGCAAGGACGATTACCTGGGCCGGGTGATCGTGGGCATGTCCGATGACGCCTTCAACCAGCGCCAGCAGGAAATCGTGATCAAGGCCGCGATCCTGGCCCTGTTCGCCCTGCTGTTCACCTTCATCCTCGCACGGCGCCTGGCGCGCAGCCTGTCGCGTCCGATCAGCGACATGGGGCACGCGGTCAAGGCCATCCAGAAAGGCGACTTCAATGCGCCGCTGCCGGTGGTCGACGACAGCGAGCTGGGCCACCTGGCCCGCCACATCAACAACCTGGCCAGCGGCCTGGCACAGGCCAGCCACGAGCAGCAACAGGCCATCGCCCAGCTGATCCAGGCCCGCGAGGAAGCGGAACAGGCGAACAAGGCCAAGTCGGACTTCCTGGCGATGATGAGCCACGAGCTGCGCACCCCCATGAACGGGGTGCTGGGCATGCTGCAACTGCTGCAGACCACCGCGCTGAGCGAAGAACAGAGCGAGTACGCGGCCGTGGCCAGCGAGTCCACCGGCCATCTGCTCAAGGTGATCAACGACATCCTCGACTTTTCGCGGATCGAGCGCACGACGCTGGAGCTGGAGCACATCGAGTTCAACCTGGCCGAGCTGCTGGGCAGTTGCACGCAGTCGTTCCAGCACGTCGCCCAGCAGCGCGGATTGCTGCTGCTGGCGCCACTGCCGCCGGGCATGGAACAGTTGCGCGTGGCCGGCGACCCGACCCGCATCCGCCAGGTGCTGGTGAACCTGATCGGCAACGCGCTGAAGTTCACCGAACACGGCAGCGTGCAGATCGAACCGCGCTGGCAGGTACTGGACCGACAACTGATCTGGTTCACCTGTGCGGTGCGCGATACCGGCATCGGTATCGACAGCGAGCGCCTGGAAACCATGTTCGTTGCCTTCCAGCAGGCCGACAGTTCTATTTCACGACGTTACGGCGGTACCGGCCTGGGGCTGTCTATCGCCCGCACCCTGACCGAGCGCATGGGCGGCACGCTGCGTGCCGAAAGCCGTGAAGGCAGGGGCTCGACCTTTACCCTGGAAATGCCGCTGGCGCTATGCATGCAGCAGAACCCCACGCTGCCTGCGCCCAGGGCCGACAACAGTGACCCTGGCCAGGGCCGGCGCATCCTGCTGGTGGAGGACAACCCGGTGAACCAGGCCGTGACCCAGGCCATGCTGCGCAGCCTGGGGTTCGAGGTGTGCGTGGCCGCCGATGGCGCCCAGGCGGTGGCGCTGGCCAGCCGCCAGCGCTTTGCCGCCACGCTGATGGATTGCCGCCTGCCGGTCATCGACGGCTACGAGGCCACCCGGCGCATCCGCCAGATCCCCCATGCCGCAGCCATGCCGATCATCGCCCTGACTGCCAACGCGCTGCAGGGCGATCGCGAACGCTGCCTGGCCGCCGGCATGAACGACTACCTGACCAAGCCGTTCAAACGCATTGATCTGCAGCAGATTCTGCAACGCTGGCTGCCCGCACAGGCATCTGTGACTGGCGATAAATGCTAAAGTGCGGCAGTCTTACAGACTGAACCGGGCCCTTGCCGGGCTTGTCATAAAAATTTCAGTGCACAAGTGTACATCTTCGTCCCCTGTGCTGTGACTTTCACTACAACGCAATAGTCTATGTGTAGGCTGCCGCCCCAAGCCTGAGGCTTTTGGGTCGGTCGGGAAGATCTACCCCGTGCCGCACGGTGACTATTGAGGAGCTCGCATGACCAAACAAAACGCCTTTACCCGGGAAGACCTGCTGCGCTGCAGTCGCGGTGAGCTGTTCGGCCCAGGTAACGCGCAACTGCCCGCCCCTAACATGCTGATGGTGGATCGCATCACGCACATCAGCCAAGAGGGTGGCAAGTACGGCAAAGGTGAGTTGGTCGCCGAGCTGGATATCAGTCCAGACCTGTGGTTCTTCGCCTGCCATTTCGAAGGCGACCCGGTGATGCCAGGCTGCCTGGGCCTGGATGCCATGTGGCAGCTGGTCGGATTCTTCCTGGGCTGGCAAGGCCTGCCAGGCCGTGGCCGGGCCCTGGGTTCGGGCGAAGTGAAGTTCTTCGGTCAGGTACTGCCGACCGCCAAGAAAGTCACCTATAACATCCACATCAAGCGCGTCCTGAAAGGCAAGCTGAACATGGCCATCGCCGATGGCTCGGTCAGCGTCGACGGCCGCGAGATCTACACCGCCGAAGGCCTTCGGGTCGGTGTATTTACCTCCACTGAAAATTTCTAAGGGTTATTCGCATGCGCCGCGTCGTAATCACAGGTCTGGGCATCGTATCGTGCCTGGGCAATGACAAAGAGACCGTCTCCGAAAACCTGCGTAAAAGCCGTCCGGGCATCCGTTTCAACCCGGAATACAAGGAAATGGGGCTGCGCAGCCAGGTTTCCGGTTCCATCGACCTCAACCTCGAAGAGCTGATCGACCGCAAGGTCTATCGCTTCGTCGGCCACGCAGCCGCCTACGCCTACCTGGCGATGCAGGACGCGATCAAGGACTCGGGCCTGAGCGAAGAGCAGGTGTCCAACCCGCGCACCGGTCTGATCGCCGGTTCCGGCGGCGCCTCGACCCTGAACCAGATGGAAGCGCTGGACATCCTGCGCGAAAAAGGCGTCAAGCGCGTCGGCCCATACCGCGTTACCCGCACCATGAGCAGCACCGTGTCGGCGTGCCTGGCCACCCCGTTCAAGATCAAGGGCCTGAACTACTCCATCGCCTCGGCGTGCGCCACCAGCGCGCACTGCATCGGTACCGCGATGGAACAGATCCAGATGGGCAAGCAGGACGTGGTGTTCGCCGGTGGCGGTGAAGAAGAGCACTGGAGCCAGTCGTTCCTGTTCGACGCCATGGGCGCACTGTCCAGCAAGCGCAACGACACCCCGGAAAAAGCCTCGCGCGCCTACGATGCCGACCGTGACGGTTTCGTCATCGCCGGCGGTGGCGGCATGGTAGTGGTCGAGGAGCTGGAGCACGCTCTGGCCCGTGGCGCGAAGATCTACGCCGAAATCGTTGGCTACGGCGCGACCTCCGACGGTTACGACATGGTTGCCCCAAGTGGCGAAGGCGCGATCCGCTGCATGCAGCAGGCGCTGTCCACCGTCGATACCCCGATCGACTACCTGAACACCCACGGCACCTCGACCCCGGTCGGTGACGTTGCCGAAATGAAGGGTGTGCGTGAAGTGTTCGGCGACAAGGCCCCGGCCATCAGCTCCACCAAGAGCCTGTCGGGCCACTCGCTGGGCGCTGCCGGCGTTCACGAGGCGATCTACTGCATGCTGATGATGGAAGGCAACTTCATTGCCGGCTCCGCCAACATCGACGAGCTGGACCCGGAAGTGGCCGACCTGCCAGTTCTGCGCGAAACCCGCGAAAATGCCAAGATCGACACCGTGATGAGCAACAGCTTCGGTTTCGGCGGCACCAATGCCACCCTGGTGCTCAAGCGCTGGGCTGGCAAGTAAGCAAGGGCTCGCCCCTGCTGTAGAAACGCCCCGACTGGTTCGGGGCGTTTTTGTTTGCGGCTTTCGGGGCAATTGGCCGGCAAGGCCGGCTCCTGCAGGGCACGCGATGCCTGTAGGGGCCGGCCTTGCCGGCCAAAGGCGTTACACCGAAAACCTGCCCACCAGCGTATTGAGCTCGATGGCCAGCTGCGACAACGCCTGGCTCGCCGCGCTGGTCTGGTTGGCCCCCGCCGAGCTCTGCAGCGCCAGGTCGCGGATGTTGGTCAGGTTGCGGTCCACCTCCCGCGCCACCTGTGCCTGCTGTTCGGACGCACTGGCGATCACCAGGTTGCGCTCGTTGATCAGGCTGATGGCCGTGGCAATCTCTTCCAGCGCCGTACCCGCCGCATGCGCGCCATCCAGGGTGCCCTGAGCACGCTGGTTGGTCTGCTGCATGCCCTCCACCGCCCGGTCGGTACCCTCCTGGATGCCACCGATCATCTGTTCGATTTCCCGTGTCGACTGCTGGGTACGATGAGCCAGTGCCCGTACCTCGTCGGCCACCACTGCAAAACCGCGCCCGGCATCCCCCGCCCGCGCCGCCTCGATGGCCGCGTTCAGGGCCAGCAGGTTGGTCTGCTCGGCGATCGAACCGATCACATCCAGCACCTTGGTGATGCCGTGCACCTGCTCGGCCAACTGCCCGACTTCCGCGGCATTGGCGGTAACGCCATCGGCCAGCGCCTCGATCGACGCTACCGTGAGGCGCACCTGCTCGCGCCCCTGACGGGCAATGCGATCGGACTCGGTCGAGGCCTGGGAGGTGGCCACCGCATTGCTCGCCACCTCTTCCACCGCGGCGGTCATCTGGTTCACGGCGGTGGCGGCCTGCTCGATTTCCTGGGTCTGCTGGTGCAGGCCGCGGGTAGCGTCCTCGGTCACTGCGCTGAGCTCTTCGGACGCCGAGGCCAGCTGGTTGGACGAATCGGAAATACGCCCGATGGTATCGCGCAGGCTCTGCTGCATCTGCTTGAGGGCCGCCTGCAAGCGCGCCGGCTCGTCACTGCCCTCCACGTTGATCTGCGGGGTCAGGTCGCCGGTGGCGACCACCTCGGCCACCTGCAGCGATTGCGCCAGCGGGCGCACGATACTGCGGGTCAAGGTCAGCGCCAGCACCACGGTGAGCACCAGTGCGGCCACCAGCAGGCCGACCACCCACACGCGGGCACGCTCATACACCGTGCCGGCAAGCTCGGTGGCCATGTTGGCGTGATGGTTGTTGAGGGCGATCAGCTCGTTGAGGGTGGTGGTGAGCTGATCGGCCAGCTGGTTCATCTCACCGTTGACCAGCGCCACCGCCTCCGTTGTCTGGCCCTGCAGGGCCATCTGCGCTACCCGTGCCTGATAGCCCAGGTACTGCTGCTCGAGCTTGAGGTAGCGGTCGAACAGCGCCTGCTCCTCGGGCAATGCAATCAGGGCCTGGTAGCGTTGCTGTTCCTTGCCCAGCTCGCCCTTGATCTGCTCGATGCGTGAATGGGTCTGCTGCTGCGCGGCGTTGTCGCTGTTGAGCAGCAGGCGCAGGGTCAGCGCCCGTATCCGGAACATGTCCTGGCTGATCTGCCCCACCGAGATCACACTGGGCAGCCAGTTGCTGTCGACCTGTTCGGACTGCTGGCGCATGCTGCTCATCTGCAGGAGCGAGAAGGCCCCCAATGCAAACACCAGCAACGCTACCAGACCAAACCCCAGACCTGCCCGCGGCGCAATGTTCAAACGTCTCAAGCTCATCTTCCGGTTCCCTCCAAAAGCGCTGCATCGGTCATGCAGCTGACGTGCTTATTAGAAGGTATCGGCCCTTGAGATTTTTGCGTAAGACGAAAAAGTGATATCAAAACGCCTTGTCATTGCGAGCGCAGGCGGCGCATGCCTCATTGCACGATGAAGCGCTGCTCGGCCAGCAGGCGGTCCCCCTGGAACACCATGAAGTGCCACTGGCCCGGTACCACTTCGTGGTGCTCGGTAAATTCATAGGCCATGACATCCTGCGCGGCCCCCGGTACCAGCTTCTGCACCACCTCGAACTTGTCATGGCGCTGGCCGTCGGGGGTGATCACCCCGGGGGTCAGGTACAGCAGCGTCAGGGGCGTGTCTTCGGCCACCTTGCCTTCAAGGCGATAGCGCAGGCCGAATTTGCTGCCAAGACGGGCCGGCACTCGGTCGGTGTGCTCCAGGGTCTGGCTGGTCTGGGTCAATACCCGTTCACCGGGCTGGAAGTCCTGGTGGCGGGTCTGGAACACGCCGTACTCCACCGGCCCCTGCACCCGCACCTCTGCACCGGCCACCGCACTCACCAGCATCAGCGCGGCCATGGCGCCCAAACGACTCTTCGACATACTGCTCTCCATCAGGTTGATGGCGGCAGGCTATGGGGCTTGCATGACAGGCTGATGACATCAGCGTGACCTGGGCAGTACCGCGAGAAAGTTGTCCTTGGCCACCTTGTGCGCCACGGCCTCGGGCAAGGCATCCAGGAACCGGTCGAACCCGTGCAGTTGCTCGCCCAGGCTGCCGAAGCGGCCGACCACATCGGAACCGAGCATGAAACGTTCGGGGAAGCGCTCCACCAGCGCAACCCATTCGGGCCGTGGCACGCCCTTGTCGTCCAGCAGGTAGGGTTCGAGCACGCTCCACGACAGGTCGATGTACAGGTTCGAATAACGCTCGAGCATGCGCGTCAGGGTCGGCAGCAGAAAGTCCAGCTGGGTCTGGTGGCGGTGAATCTCCATGCTGGTGCCGGCGTGGGCCCAGATGAAACGGGTATCGGGGTGCTCGCGCAGGGGCTGCTCGATCTCTTCCAGGTACAGTGGGTTGCGTTCGCGCTTGGAGGTGATGTTGGAGTGGATCAGCACCGGCATGTCGTGCCTGGCCGCCAGCTGATAGATGAGGCCCAGCGCTTCGTTGTTGGCCCGTGGCGTGTCGCCGCTGGTCAACGCCGTCAGGTCGTCGTGGCGGGTGAATACTTCGCCGATGCCCTGCCACAGGCCGGGAAACAGCTCGAGCATGCGCTCGATATGGGTGGCCGCGTTCTTGTCCACCGGGTTGAAGCCGGTCAGAAACGGGTGAAAGCGCTGGCGCTGCTGCTCGGGCAACTGTTGCAGCGCCGCTGCCACATAGATGTCGGTGGCGCTGTACCAGTAGGCTGCGGCATCATCGCCGGCGTAGTAGCGCGGGCGCTTGGGCTCGTCTTCATGCCATTTCTTGGCCACCGCCACACCCGAGATCATCGACTGATCGATACGCGCCGCATCCATGGCCTTGAGCAACTCGTCCATGCCGGCGCTTTCCTGAAAGAAATCGACATAATGCAGGTGCGCGTCGCTGTAGCGGTACTCCCGCGCCTGGGCCATGCCCGACAGCGTCACCGACAGCAACAGGCACCCCAGCGTCCTGGCCCACATCGCAATCCCCTTGTGCAATTGACCCAGGGTAGACCTGCCGCCGGGCGCAACGGTTCAGCCCGGGCACCGGGCAGGTTATGCTTCCAATTATTTCCATCGCCCTGGTGCCCCTGATGAACCCTCCCCTGGTAATCCGCCCGCGCGCCGAATCCGTCGAAGGCCAACCCATCCTGCGCCCGCTGCCTTCGGCACGGCGGCGCAGCGTCGGGCCGTTCGTGTTCTTCGATCACATGCTGGCGACCGACTACCCGCCCGGGCGTGGCATGGACATTCGCCAGCACCCGCACATCGGCCTGTCCACCCTCACCTACCTGTTCGAAGGCCAGTTGCAGCACAAGGACAGCCTGGGCTCGGATCAGCGCGTGAGTGCCGGCGAGGTGAGCTGGATGACCGCCGGCAGCGCCGTGGCGCATATCGAGCGCACCCCGCCGGAGCTGCTGGGTCAGCCCAAGCGCCTGCACGGGCTGCAGGTGTGGCTGGCCTCGCCAAAGGATCACGAACAGGGGCCGGGACACTACAGCCATCACCCGGCGGCCAGCTTGCCGAGCAGCGATGCGCTGGGGGTGAGTATCCGCATGATCGCGGGCACGGGGTTTTGCCTGACCTCGCCAGTGCCGGTGTTGTCAGCGACCCTGTATGCCGAGGTGCGCATGCAAGCGGCGAGCACGCTGCTGATTCCCGCCGAACACGCTGAACGGGCGGTTTATGTACTCGACGGTGAGGCGAGCCTTGATGATCAGCCACTGGAGCCATGCAGCCTGGTGGTGCTGCCCGAAGGCGAAGCGATGAGCCTGTACGCCGACAGCGAATGCCACCTGGTGATCATTGGCGGCGACGCACTGGACGGGCCGCGGCGGATGAACTGGAACTTCGTCGCCAGTGACCCGGCGCTGATCGAGCAGGCACGGGCACGCTGGGCGGCCGGGGATTGGCCGGTGGTACCGGGCGAGATCGGGCGAATCGAGTTGCCTTGAGATTCGCCGGCAAGGCCGGCTCCTACAGAGGCAGGAGCGGGCTTGCCAGCGAAGAGGCCATCAGGCCTGGAACACTTCCCGCAGCAGGGTGTGCATCGCCTGGAACGCGCGCTTGGACGTCCTGGCGTCGTACTTCATCTTGCCTGGCACGCTCGCTGCGGGGTCGGTGAACGAATGCACCGCGCCTCCGTAGCTCACCAGCTGCCAGTCAGCCTTGGCCGCATCCATCTCGGCCTCGAAGGCAGGCAGTTGCTCGCGCGGCACGAGCGGGTCGGCTGCACCGTGCAACACCAGCAACGCTGCCGACACCTTGCCCTCCTGGGCCGGCAGCGGCGTGTCCAGCGTACCGTGGAACGACACCGCAGCGCGCAGACGCTGGTCTTCACGGGCCAGCTCCAGTGCGCAGCAACCGCCGAAGCAGAAGCCGAAGGTGGCCAGCTTGCCCGGCGCAAGCACTGCCTTCGATTGCCCCAGCAACTGATCCAGCGCCGCCTTCATGCGTTTGCGCAGCTCGACCCGATCATTTTTCAGCGGCATCATCGCCGCCCCCGCTTCATCCATGTTGGATGGGCGCAGCGTCTGCCCATACAGGTCAGCCAGCAGCACCACATAGCCCTGGGCCGCCACCTCCCTGGCAATGCGCTCGGCGCCCTCGCCGATGCCCATCCAGTTCGGCGCCATCACCAGGCCCGGCTGTTCCTTGGCGCCGTGGGTATACACCAGGCGGCTTTCGTACACCTTGCCGTCAAGCTTGTACACCAGCGACTCGATCGTCACGTTGCTCATGAACCCCTCCTTGCACAATGAAAAAAGCCCGCCGAAGCGGGCTTTCCTGCAACTGCTTACGCCGACAGTTCGACCAGCAGCTTGTTCAGTCGACGCACATACGCCGCCGGATCCTTGAGGCTGTCGCCCGCCGCCAGGGCGGCCTGATCGAAGAGGATATGCGAGAAGTCGGCGAAACGGTCTTCGCTCTGCTCGTTGTCCAGCTTCTCGATCAGCGGGTGACCCGGGTTGAATTCGAAGATCGGCTTGGAGTCCGGCACCTTCTGCCCGCTGGCTTCGAGGATCTGGCGCATCTGCAGGCCCATGTCCTGCTCACCGATGGCCAGGATCGCCGGCGAATCGGTCAGGCGGTGCGACACGCGCACTTCGCTGACGGTATCGCCCAGCGCAGCTTTCAGACGCTCGACCAGGCCTTCCTTGTCCTTGGCCACTTCTTCCTGAGCCTTCTTGTCCTCCTCGGAGTCCAGCTTGCCAAGGTCCAGGTCGCCACGGGCCACGTCGACGAAGCCCTTGCCGTCGAACTCGCTCAGGTAGCTCATCAGCCACTCGTCGATGCGGTCGGTCAGCAGCAGCACTTCGATGCCTTTCTTGCGGAAGACTTCCAGGTGCGGGCTGTTGCGTACCTGCGCGTAGGACTCGCCGGTGAGGAAGTAGATCTTGTCCTGACCTTCCTTGGCACGTGCCAGGTAGTCGGCCAGGGACACGCTCTGCTCGCCGCTGTCGTCGTGGGTGGAGGCAAAGCGCAGCAGGCCGGCGATCTTCTCCTTGTTGGCGAAGTCTTCCGCCGGGCCTTCCTTGAGCACCTGGCCAAAGTTCTTCCAGAAGCCCTTGTACTGCTCAGGCTCGTTCTTGGCCAGCTTCTCGAGCATGTCCAGCACGCGCTTGGTCAGCGCCGACTTCATCGAATCGATGATCGGGTCTTTCTGCAGAATCTCGCGCGACACGTTCAGCGACAGGTCGTTGGAGTCGACCACACCCTTGATGAAGCGCAGGTACAAGGGCAGGAACGATTCGGCCTGGTCCATCACGAACACGCGCTGCACGTACAGCTTCAGGCCGCGTGGCGCTTCACGCTGGTACAGGTCGAACGGCGCACGGGCCGGCACGTACAGCAGCGAGGTGTACTCCAGCTTGCCTTCGACCTTGTTGTGGCTCCAGGCCAGCGGGTTTTCGAAATCGTGGCCGATGTGCTTGTAGAACTCCTGGTATTCCTCGTCCTTGATCTCGGTACGCGGACGGGTCCACAGCGCGCTGGCACGGTTGACGGTTTCCCACTCCACGGCCGGCTGCTCTTCGCCTTCGGCGGCAGTCGCTTCCTTGGGCAGTTCGATCGGCAGGGCGATATGGTCGGAGTACTTCTTGATGATGTTGCGCAGGCGCCAGCCATCGGCGAATTCGTCTTCACCTTTTTTCAGGTGCAGCACGATGCGCGTACCGCGCTCGGCCTTGTCCACGGTGGCGACTTCGAACTCGCCCTCGCCCTTGGACGACCAGTGCACGCCCTCGCTCGCCGGAGTACCGGCGCGGCGGCTGTAGACATCGACCTGGTCGGCGACGATGAACGCCGAGTAGAAGCCCACACCGAACTGGCCGATCAGGTGCGAGTCTTTCTTCTGGTCACCGGTGAGGTTCTTCATGAAGTCGGCAGTGCCGGACTTGGCGATGGTGCCCAGGTGGGTGATCACGTCATCGCGGTTCATGCCGATGCCGTTGTCTTCCAGGGTGACGGTGTTGGCCGCCTTGTCGAAGCTCACGCGAATCTTCAGGTCGCTGCCGCCCTCGAGCAGCTCGGGCTTGGCCAGGGCTTCGAAGCGCAGTTTGTCGACGGCGTCGGAGGCGTTGGAAATCAATTCGCGAAGGAAGATTTCCTTGTTCGAGTACAGCGAATGGATCATGAGGTGCAGCAGCTGCTTCACCTCGGTCTGGAAGCCCAGGGTTTCTTTTTGAGTTTCCACACTCATGGTCTTCAACACTCCGATCTGATGGCAGTAGTCACTCGGGCCGACGGCCCCCGCGGGGCAGCGTCCGGCCTTTCGTGGCGGGATGAACAGCAGATGGGGGCTGGCATATCTATTTCAAGGGCACGGGCAGTTCTTTGATCTTGAAATGCGCACGGGCCGTGGCGATAGGCTGGTCCGGGTCGCCCTGCCAGGCGGTGATCGCGACGTTGGTCACCCGCCGCCCCTGGCGCCACAGCTGGCACCGAGCATAGGTATCGCGGTACAGGCCGGCGCGCAGGTAATCGATGGAAAAGTCGATGATCCTGGGAATGCTCGCGCTTTCGCTGAAAATCAGCAGGTACAGCGCCGCCGACAGTTCCATGAACCCGGCGATCACCCCCCCATGGATCGCCGGCAGCAACGGGTTGCCGATATTGTCGGCACTGGCCGGCAGGCAGAACAGCAGGTCGTCGCCGTCACGGCTGCACTGGATGCCGATCAGGCTGGCGTAGGGGATCAGTTGCAGCAATGGCGCGTAGTTGCCTTGGGCATGCGCCTGGCGCAGCTGTGCATGCACGTCCGCGGGAATCATTGCGCCACCGCCTTGAGCTGCCGGCCAAAGCCCAGGCCGCCCTTGATGTCCTTGCCCAGGCGCATGTAGGTGCCCACCACCTGGGCAATCGGCTCGCCGGGGTCGTCCTGGTAGGCGCAGCCGCGGATGAAGATCACATCGCGGGTGACCCGGTAGCACTGCGCCTGGCCATACACCGCCTTGTCGGCCTGCCCCGGGTGCATGTAGTCGATGCGCAGGTCCAGGGTCGGGCACACCTCGAACTCGGCCAGGGCGCACAGGGTGGCCATGCCCAGCGCAGTGTCCATCAGGGTGGTGATTGCACCGCCATGGATCGCGCCGCTCTGCGGGTTACCCACGATCTGCGGCGAGTACGGCAGGCACAGCGTGATGCCGTCGGCATCGGCACGCTCTACGTGCATCTTCAACAACTGGCAATGGCGCAGCGCCGAAAGAAAACGTTCGGCCTGGGCCATCAACGGTGACGGTTCATTCACGGTCAGCTCCTTGTGCAATAACTCAGGTGCTGCATAAGCCTGAGGGAAAGTCTATATGGATCCGGCACTTATATATGTGCAAACGACGCGGAACTTATGTCGCTTACTTGAACTCAGATAATTCAAGCAACTCTATTCCACAAGGAGAAACACCCCATGCGTAAACCCATTGCCTTTGCCGTTATGCTGGCCGCCGCCCTGGGCCTCGCTGCTTGCGATAAAGCCAGCGAAAACAAAGCCCAGGACGCTCAAGAACATGCCGAGCAAGCCCAGAAGAAAATGGACGACGCTCAGGATAAGATGAACGACGCCGCCAAAGAAAACGCCGAAGCCGCCAAAGACAGTGCTGAAGCCGAACAAAAGCGTGCAGAAGAAAACAACCAGGCCGCTCCTGTGACGCCAGCACCAGAAGCCGCCCCGGCAGAACCTGCCAAGTAAGCAACTGCGCTTTAATGAAAAAACCCGACTCAGGTCGGGTTTTTTCATGTCAGGCCAGAAGTTGGCGAAAGGTCGGGCTGAGCATCAGCAACAATGAACAGATCAGCCCGATCGACCAGACCAGGCTGCGCTGCCACGCAAAGTCATACCAATACAGCGGCAGGTAGATGATCCGCGCGATCACGAAGATGATCGCCAGGGTATCGATCAGAAAACCCTGGGTCTGGGTGGTGTGCGCCATCAATACACCTACGGCGAACAACATGAATGCTTCGAAACTGTTCTGGTGCGCCGCCACCGCCCGGGCGCCCATGCCGGTCAGTTGCGCCTGCTGGCTGCGCGGCAGGTGGTTGTCGTAGCTGCCCTGTTGCTTCATCGCACGCGCCACCGGCACCCGCGCCACATAGATCAGCAGTGCGCTGATCAACACACACCAGAACGGAATACTCATGCGACCGGTTCCTTGTTCGGCTCAGGCAATGGCGCCTCTGTAGGGGTATAGACCATCACGTCGAGCACGTCGGAATGAAACTCGCGGCGATACAGCACCAGTACTACCCCGGTGCTCATCAGCACCAGCAGCCAGGGGCTGATGAACCAGCTGAGCAAGGCCATGCCGAAATAGTACGAGCGCAGCCCGAAGTTGAACTGGTTGGCCGCCAGCGAGATAACCCGCGCCCCGCGCAGAGCGAAGGCCTTGCGCTCCTGCTCGCTGACCTGACGCTCGCCGATCATCGGTGCCGAGCCCACCAGCACGGCGGCGAAGTTGTACTGGCGCATGCACCAGCTGAAGGTGAAGAAGGCGTACACGAACACCATCGCCAGGCATAACAGTTTGATTTCGGACATGCCCTGGGATGTCTGCTGTACCAGCGGCAGGTCGGCCAGCAGCGACCAGGCACGGTCCGAGGCGCCCAGCACGGTGAGGATACCGGCCAGGATGATCAGGGTGCTGGAGGCGAAGAACGATGCGTTGCGCTCCAGGTTGCCGATCACGCTGGCGTCGGCGATGCGGTTGTCGCGCAGCAGCATGCGGCGCATCCAGTCCTCGCGGTACAGGTGCATGACGCTGGCCAGGCAGGCGGTATCACGGGCCTTCCAGCTGGCGTAGCGGGTGTAGCCGCCCCAGCAGGCAACGAACCAGCAGGCGGCAAACAGGTTGATCAGGTTGTTCTGGATGAAGCTCATGGCGCTCCCGAAGAAATGGCACAGGATGGTGCATTGTCCGCCTTTCGACGCTGCCAGCGGCAAAAAGACACGTGGCCCCGAGACGAAAAAGCCCCGCATCCGAATGGATGCGGGGCTCTTCAGAGGCTGGCCCGGCAGGCGATCATGGCTTGTGGCCCTCGCCTGCCGCGGCCGGCACTCAGGCGACCGCTTCGCGCGGCTTGCCGAGCATGCGGTCAAGCACCACGGCAACAGCCAGCATCGCCACCGAAGGCACCAGCCAGGCCAGGCCTTGCTCGCTCAGCGGCAGGTGCGCCAGCGACTCCGGCAGCCAGCCAGCGAGGTTGGCGCCCTTGAGCGCGTCGATCACGCCGAACAGCAGCGACACCGCCATGACCGGGGCCATGATGCGGGTCTGAGAGTTCCACAGGTTGCCGCAGAAACTCAGCGCCACCAGCACGATGCAGGGCGGGTAGATTGCCGTGAGCACCGGGATCGAGAACGCGATCAGCTTGGTCAGGCCCAGGTTCGACACCACCAGCGAGAAGCCGGCCAGCAGCACCACCAGCATACGGTACGACAACGGCAGTACCTGGCTGAAGTACTCGGCGCAGGCGCAGGTCAGGCCCACGGCGGTGACCAGGCAGGCCAGCGCGATCAGTACAGCCAGGAAGCCACTGCCCAGCGAACCGAAAGTGTGCTGTACATAGGCATGCAGCACCGCCGCGCCATTGCTCGCACCGGCGGCGATCTCGTGGCTGCCCGCACCCAGGCGGAACAGGCTGATGTACACCAGCGCCAGGCCGACACCGGCAATCAGGCCGGCGATGATGGCATAGCGGGTGATCAGTTGCGGCGAGTCGACGCCACGCGAGCGGATCGCGTTGACGATGACGATACCGAACACCAGCGCGCCCAGGGTATCCATGGTCAGGTAGCCATTGATGAAGCCCTGGGAGAACGGCGCGGCGACATATTCAGGTTGCGCCACCCCCATGGTGCCGGCCGGCAGCATGAAGGCGGCGATGCCCAGCGCGGCCAGCGCGATGATCTTCAGCGGGGCCAGGAAGCGCCCGACGGTATCGAGCAGCTTGCCCGGGTACATGGACACGGCCAGCACCACGGCAAAGTACACCAGGCTATAGATGAACAACGCGGTCGGGCTCTCGCCGGTCAGCGGTGCCACACCTACCTCGAAGGACACGGTCGCGGTACGCGGGGTGGCGAAAAGCGGGCCTACGGCCAGGTACGCGGCAGCCGCCAGCAGGCCACCGGCCACCTTGCCGATCGGGCTGCTCAGCGCGTCCATGCCGCCACCGACCTTGGCCAGTGCCACCACGGTGATCACGGGCAGGCCCACGGCAGTGACCAGAAAGCCCAGGGCGGCCAACCAGACGTAGGGGCCCGATTGCAGGCCGACGATAGGCGGGAAAATGATGTTGCCTGCGCCCACGAATAACGCGAACGTCATAAAACCAAGCGCCAGGATGTCCTGGCCTTTCAAGACTTTCATTAAGGAAATACCACACTTCTGAAATCGGGATTTAGAGAGGGACTTCCCCTTGGGTGAGGGAAATGCTGCCTGCCCGGATGGAGCAGACCCGTTTAGCGTGTAGCTCCCTTTTGGGGTGCTGGCACAAAATGAGGGCACAGGTTAACGAATCTGGCCGCAAAACGCACTGCCAGAGGGGTGCTTGTCCGATGAGCGAATATGCATGTCGCGTGGATGACCGACTTTTATGCAAGACCGCGCTGTCTGCTTCGCCGGCAAGGCCGGCCCCTACAGGGGGCAGCGTTGTACACCAGAAAGCACAAAGGCCACCCGAGGGTGGCCTTTGCCGAAGCGTGGAAGATCAGCCGCAGCTTACTTCTTCACTTCCCAACCGGTCAGCTCGGCCAGGGCCTTGCCGATGTCGGCCAGCGAACGCACGGTTTTTACACCGGCGTCCTGCAGGGCTGCGAACTTCTCGTCTGCAGTACCCTTGCCGCCCGAAATGATGGCGCCAGCATGGCCCATGCGCTTGCCCGCTGGGGCAGTCACACCGGCGATGTAGGAAACCACTGGCTTGGTGACGTTTGCCTTGATGTAGGCAGCCGCTTCTTCTTCAGCCGAACCGCCGATCTCGCCGATCATCACGATCGCCTCGGTCTTCGGGTCTTCCTGGAACAGCTTCAGGATGTCGATGAAGTTCGAACCCGGGATCGGGTCGCCACCGATACCGACGCAGGTGGACTGACCGAAACCGGCGTCAGTGGTCTGCTTCACGGCTTCATAGGTCAGGGTGCCGGAACGCGACACGATACCGACCTTGCCTGGCAAGTGGATGTGACCTGGCATGATGCCGATCTTGCACTCGCCCGGGGTGATGACGCCTGGGCAGTTAGGGCCGATCAGGGTAACACCCAGCTCGTCGCACTTGACCTTGGCATCGAGCATGTCCAGGGTAGGAATGCCTTCGGTGATGCACACGATCAGCTTGATGCCGCCGAACGCTGCTTCCAGGATCGAGTCCTTGCAGAAAGGAGCCGGTACGTAGATGACCGACGCGTCGGCGCCGGTAGCAGCTACTGCTTCTTTCACGGTGTTGAACACCGGCAGGCCCAGGTGAGTGGTGCCGCCTTTGCCTGGGGTCACGCCGCCAACCATCTTGGTGCCGTAGGCGATGGCTTGCTCGGAGTGGAAGGTACCCTGCGAGCCGGTGAAGCCCTGGCAGATGACTTTGGTGTCTTTATTGATCAGGACGCTCATTACTTGCCCTCCGCAGCTTTGACAACTTGTTGAGCAGCGTCGGTCAGGCTGGTTGCCGCAATGATGTTCAAACCGCTTTCTGCCAGTACTTTGGCGCCCAGTTCAGCGTTGTTGCCTTCCAGACGAACAACAACCGGCACTTTAACGCCAACTTCTTTCACCGCACCGATGATGCCTTCGGCAATCATGTCGCAACGAACGATGCCGCCGAAGATGTTGACCAGTACGGCCGCGACATTGCTGTCGGACAGGATGATCTTGAACGCTTCGGTCACGCGCTCTTTGGTAGCGCCACCACCTACGTCGAGGAAGTTGGCTGGCTTGCCGCCGTGCAGGTTGACGATGTCCATGGTACCCATGGCCAGGCCGGCACCGTTGACCATGCAGCCGATGTTGCCTTCCAGGGCCACGTAGTTCAGCTCGAAGCTGGCAGCGTGGGCTTCACGAGGATCGTCCTGCGACGGGTCGTGGAAGGTTTTCAGCTTGGGCTGACGGTACATGGCGTTGGCGTCGATGTTGATCTTGGCATCGAGGCAGTGCAGATCGCCGTCGGCCTTGATCACCAGCGGGTTCACTTCCAGCAGTGCCAGGTCGTGCTCTTTGAACAGCTTGGCCAGACCGACGAAGATCTTGGCGAACTGAGCAACCTGCTTGCCTTCCAGACCCAGCTGGAATGCCAGCTCGCGACCCTGGAATGGCTGAGCGCCAACCAGTGGATCGATAGTGGCCTTGATGATTTTTTCCGGAGTGTCGTGAGCGACTTTCTCGATGTCCACGCCACCTTCGGTGGAGGCCATGAACACGATACGACGGCTCGAACGGTCAACGACAGCGCCCAGGTACAGCTCTTTAGCGATATCAGTGCACGATTCAACCAGGATCTTGGTGACTGGCTGACCATTGGCATCGGTCTGGTAGGTAACCAGACGCTTGCCCAACCACTGGGCAGCGAACGCCTTGGCGTCTTCTTTGCTGCGAACCAGCTTTACGCCGCCCGCTTTACCGCGACCACCGGCGTGAACCTGGGCTTTTACAACCCACTCGGTGCCACCGATCTTGTCGCAGGCTTCTGCTGCAGCTTCAGGGGTGTCGACTGCGAAACCCTTGGAAACTGGCAGGCCGTATTCAGCGAACAGCTGCTTACCCTGATACTCGTGAAGATTCATGCTTTTTACCGTCTTCGTTAGGTACTGCGCTTCGGCGCTGCGCTCCTGTGGAGTGCCGCGCCACCTGTGACCGCTTGCCCCCGGTATGCTCCGGGAGTTCGAGTCCGGCGGACTTTCCGCGGTGAGCCATGCACGCAAGACTCACGACGGGCCGTCCGCCGTGGTTTCTTATTGTTTAACGCTTCTTGCGGTTGGCTACGTGGATGGCACCGCCATTCACGGCCAGAGCGGCTTCGTGCAGCGCTTCAGACAAGGTCGGATGGGAGAAGACCATCATGCCCAGGTCTTCGGCGCTGGAGCCGAATTCCATTGCGATTGCACCCTGCTGCACCAGTTCGGCAGCGCTTGGGCCAATGACGTGTACACCCAGAACGCGGTCGGTCTTGGCATCGGCGATGACCTTGACGAAACCACCGGTGTCGTTGGCCGCCATCGCACGGCCGCTGGCCGCGAACGGGAAGGTGCCCACGTTAACCTCAACGCCTTCAGCCTTCAAGGCTTGCTCGGTTTTACCGACCCAGGCCATTTCCGGGTGGGTGTAGATAACCGATGGGATCAGGTCGTAGTTCATCTGGGCCTTGTGGCCCTTGATGCGCTCGACGACCATGATGCCCTCTTCCGAGGCCTTGTGCGCCAGCATCATGCCACGTACCACGTCACCGATGGCGTAGACGCCCGGTACGCTGGTAGCGCAGTAGTCGTCAACGAACACGAAACCGCGCTCGTCGATGGTCACGCCGCTGTCGGCAGCCAGCAGGTCGGTGGTCACAGGGCGACGGCCGACTGCAACGATCAGCCTGTCGAAGGTGATCTTCTGCTCGCCGTTGGCGTCGGTGTAGGTCACTTCGACTTCGTCGCCGTTGACCTTCGAGCCGGTCACGCGAGCGCCCAGCTTGATGTCCAGACCTTGCTTGGTCAGGGTCTTCAGGCCTTCCTTGGCAACAGCGGTGTCGGCTGCCATCAGGAAAGTGTCCAGGGCTTCGAGCACGGTCACCTGGGCACCCAGGCGCGACCATACCGAACCCAGCTCCAGGCCGATGACGCCGGCGCCGATCACGCCCAGGCGTTTTGGCACGGTCTGGAATTCCAGGGCGCCGGTGGAGTCGACGATGACTTTCTGGTCGACCGGAGCCGGCGGAATGTCGATCGGACGCGAACCGGAGGCCAGGATCACGTTCTCGGCTTCGATGATTTCGGTGCTGCCGTCAGGCTTGGTGACTTCGACTTTCTTGCCGGCCAGCAGTTTGCCGTGGCCCTGGATCGAAGTGACGCCGTTGGCCTTGAACAGGGTGGCAACGCCGCCGGTCAGGTTCTTGACGATGCCAGCCTTGCGGCCAACCATCGCCGCCACGTCCATCTTCACTTCGCCAGTGGAGATGCCGTGCACGTTGAAGCTCTCTTTGGCTTCCTTGTACTTCCAGGAGCTGTCCAGCAGCGCCTTGGACGGAATGCAACCCACGTTCAGGCAGGTACCGCCGAGGGCCAGTTTGCCTTCGCCGTCAACGTACTTCTCGATACAGGCAGTGCTCAGGCCGAGCTGGGCAGCCTTGATCGCGGCTACATAGCCGCCAGGACCTGCACCAATCACTACCACGTCGAATTTCTGGGTCATAAAAGATTCCTTTTAGCGTCAAGCGGCAAGCTGCAGGCGGCAAGGCGAACACGCTTCTGCTCGAAGCTTGTCGCTTGCAGCCTGCAGCTGTTTATCAGATGTCCAGCAGCAGACGAGCCGGGTCTTCCAGCAGGTTCTTGATGGTCACCAGGAACGTCACGGCTTCTTTGCCATCGATCAGGCGGTGATCGTAGGACAGTGCCAGGTACATCATCGGACGGATCACGACCTGGCCGTTGACGGCCATCGGACGCTGGATGATGTTGTGCATGCCCAGGATTGCAGCCTGCGGCGGGTTGACGATCGGGGTCGACATCATCGAACCGAAGGTACCACCGTTGGTGATGGTGAAGGTACCGCCGGTCATCTCGTCGATCGACAGTTTGCCGTCACGGGCCTTCTTGCCGAAGGTGGCGATGCCGCCTTCGATTTCGGCCAGGCTCATCTGCTCGGCGTTACGCAGTACCGGTACCACCAGGCCGCGGTCGCTGGACACGGCAACACCGATGTCGGCGTAGCCGTGGTAGACGATGTCGCTGCCGTCGATCGAGGCGTTGACAGCCGGGAAGCGTTTCAGCGCTTCGGTGGCAGCCTTGACGAAGAACGACATGAAGCCCAGGCGCACGCCGTTGTGGGACTTCTCGAACAGGTCCTTGTACTTCGAACGCAGTGCCATGACTTCGGTCATGTCGACTTCGTTGAAGGTGGTCAGCATCGCCATGTTCGACTGTGCTTCGACCAGACGCTTGGCCACGGTGGCACGCACGCGGGTCATCGGCACACGCTTCTCGGTACGGTCGCCAGTGGCGACAACCGGGGCAGCGGCAGCAGCGGCCGGCTTGGCAGCAGCGGCAGCCGGAGCGGCCTTCTTGTTGGCGACGGCAGCGACGACGTCTTCCTTGGTGATGCGACCGCCTTTACCGGTGCCAGCGACGCTGGCCAGGTCGATGGCGTTTTCTTCGGCCAGCTTGCGTGCGGCAGGCGCAGCAATCGGGTCGTCTTCGCCAGCGTCGGCCGCAGCGGCAGCCTGGGCAGGTGCGGCGGCAGCGGCGGCCGGAGCAGCAGCTGGTGCAGCGCCTTCATTGATCGAACCCAGCACTTCGTCGGACAGCACGGTCTCGCCTTCGCCCTTGACGATGTCGCCCAGCACGCCATCGGCGGTGGCCAGCACTTCCAGGACGACCTTGTCGGTCTCGATGTCGACGATCAGCTCGTCACGCTTGACGGCTTCGCCCGGTTTCTTGTGCCAGGTGGCAACGGTGCCATCGGCAACCGATTCCGGGAAAGTAGGGGCTTTGATCTCGATAGCCATTATCAGTGGTTCCTTAAATTCGGTTTCTGGTGCGCGATGGCATTAAACGGTGAAGGCAGCTTGCAGCAGTTTTTCCTGCTGTTCGGCGTGCATCGAAGCGTAACCACAGGCAGGTGCTGCCGAGGCGTCACGACCGGCGTACTCAAGGACCAGGTCCTTGTTGTGACGGCTCAGGATGCGACGCATGTGGTGCTGGCTGCTGTACCACGCGCCCTGGTTCATCGGCTCTTCCTGACACCACACCACGTCCTTCAGACCGGTGTAAGGCGCAAGGATTTCAACCAGATCGTCTTCAGGGAACGGATACAGTTGCTCGATACGCACGATAGCGATGTCTTCACGACCTTCGGCACGGCGTTTTTCCAGCAGATCGTAGTAGACCTTGCCGCTGCACAGCACCAGGCGCGTCACCTTGGCCGGATCGAGGCTGTCGATTTCCGGAATGACGGTCTGGAACGAGCCTTCGGCCAGTTCTTCCAGGGTCGAGATGGCCAGCTTGTGGCGCAGCAGCGACTTGGGTGTCAGCACGATCAGCGGCTTGCGCAGCGGACGGATGACCTGACGACGCAGCAGGTGGTAGATCTGAGCCGGCGTGGTCGGTACGCAGACCTGAACGTTGTGCTCGGCACACAGTTGCAGGTAACGCTCCAGACGCGCCGAGGAGTGCTCAGGCCCCTGCCCTTCATAACCGTGTGGCAGCAGCATGGTCAGACCGCACAGACGGCCCCACTTGTGCTCGCCGCTGGTGATGAACTGGTCGACAACCACCTGGGCACCGTTGGCGAAGTCGCCGAACTGGGCTTCCCAGATCACCAGCGCATTGGGCTGGGTGGTCGAGTAGCCGTATTCGAACGCCAGTACCGCCTCTTCGGACAGGAACGAATCGTACAGGTCGAAACGTGGCTGGCCCGGGAACAGGTTCTGCAGCGGGATATAGGTGCTGGCGTCCTTCTGGTTGTGCAACACCGCATGGCGGTGAGAGAAGGTGCCGCGACCGATATCCTGACCCGTCATGCGGATCGGGTGACCTTCGAAGGCCAGGGTGGCGTACGCCATGGTTTCGGCGTAACCCCAGTTGATCGGCAAGCCACCGGCCTGCATCTTCTGGCGATCTTCGTAGATCTTCGAGACCTGGCGCTGAACCACGAAGCCTTCCGGCAGCTCCAGCAACTTGGCCGAGAGCTCCTGCAGGGTCTTGAGGTCGAAGCGGGTGTCGTGACGCGCGGTCCAGGCGTGGCCCAGGTATGGACGCCAGTCGACGAACAGCTCCTTGTTCGGCTCCTTGACCAGGCTTTTCACAACATGCAGGCCGTTGTCCAGCGCATTGCGGTACTCGTCGACCTTGGCCTGGACGCGCTCGGCATCCAGACGACCGGCCTGGGTCAGTGCATCGGCGTACAGCTCACGGGTGGTGCGCTGCTTGCTGATCTGCTGGTACATCAGCGGCTGGGTGCCGTTCGGCTCGTCGGCCTCGTTGTGGCCGCGACGACGGTAGCAGACCAGGTCGATGACCACGTCACGCTTGAACTGCATGCGGTAGTCGACCGCCAGCTGGGTCACGAACAGCACCGCTTCCGGATCGTCGCCGTTGACGTGCAGGATCGGCGCCTGAATCATCTTGGCGACGTCGGTGCAGTACTCGGTGGAACGCGAGTCCAGCGGGTTGCTGATGGTGAAACCAACCTGGTTGTTGATCACGATGTGCACGGTGCCGCCGGTCTTGAAACCGCGGGTCTGCGACATCTGGAAGGTTTCCATGACCACGCCCTGGCCAGCGAAGGCCGCGTCGCCGTGGATCGAGATCGGCAGTACCTTGTCGCCAACGCTGTCGTTGCGGCGGTCCTGACGGGCACGCACCGAACCTTCCACCACTGGCGAGACGATTTCCAGGTGCGAAGGGTTGAACGCCATGGCCAGGTGAACTTCACCGCCGGCGGTCATCACGTTGGACGAGAAGCCCTGGTGATACTTCACGTCACCGGAACCCAGCTCGACCTTCTTCTTGCCTTCGAACTCGTCGAACAGCTCGCGCGGGTTCTTGCCGAAGGTGTTGACCAGTACGTTCAGGCGACCACGGTGGGCCATGCCGATCACGACTTCCTTGGTACCGTAGGAACCGGAGCGCTGGATCAGCTCGTCCAGCATCGGAATCAGGCTTTCGCCACCTTCCAGGCCGAAACGTTTGGTGCCCGGGTATTTGGTACCCAGGTATTTCTCCAGGCCTTCTGCCGCGGTAACGCGCTCGAGCAGGTGGCTCTGGATGTCTGCGGAAAATTCAGGACGCCCACGCACGCTCTCCAGACGCTGCTGGAACCAGCTGCGCTGCTCGGAGTCGACGATGTGGGTGAACTCGGCGCCGATGGTGCGGCAATATGTCTGCTGCAACGCCTCGAAGATTTCGCGTAGGCTCGCTTCCTCTTTGCCGATGAACAGGTCGCCGGCACGGAAGGTCGTATCAAGATCGGCATTGGTCAAGCCGTAATGATTGATCGACAGGTCTACTGGCGCAGGGCGCTGCCACAACCCCAGGGGGTCGAGCTTCGCGGCTTGGTGGCCGCGCATACGGTAGGCCTGGATCAGTCGCAGCACTTCAACCTGCTTCTTCTCGTGTTCACTGCTCACGCTACCGGCGGAAACCGGTTGGGCGCGGCGCTGGTTCTTTGCCAGCAGTACGAAATGGTCGCGGATCGTCGAGTGCGATACATCGGTGGCAGTGCTGCCTTCGGCGGGCAACTTCTGAAAGTAAGTGCGCCACTCTTCTGGCACAGCGTTAGGGTCGTGCAGGTAGAGCTCGTAGAGCTCTTCCACATAGGCAGCGTTACCACCTGAAAGGTGGGCGCTGTTCCACATGCGCTGCATCACGCTTTCTTGCATGCTTGGTCACCCTCGGTTAGGGGCCTCGATCGGCAAGAACCACAGCAAGCTGAGTTGAGTCCGTATGCAGCGACTGAACCAAGCCACCGAGAGTTCCGCAGATTTACCGGGTACCAGCCCGGACGCCCCTGCTGGTCTCATATCTTCATAGGTAAAAGCTCGGGCTTTTGGCCTTTGCTCAAGTTGCACCTCGGTGCGGGCAAGGGCCCGCACTTCGGTGTGCTACGGGTACAACACTTTTGAATCAGGTGCCGCTTTGCAGCAGCATGTTACGTACGTGGCCGATTGCCTTGGTCGGGTTCAGACCTTTGGGGCAAACGTTTACGCAGTTCATGATCCCGCGGCAGCGGAATACGCTGAACGGGTCATCCAGGGACGCCAGGCGCTCCTGGGTTTTGGTGTCACGGCTATCGGCCAGGAAGCGATAAGCTTGAAGCAGAGCGGCCGGGCCCAGGAACTTGTCCGGGTTCCACCAGAACGACGGGCAGGAAGTCGAGCAGCAAGCGCACAGGATGCACTCGTACAGACCGTCCAGCTTCTCGCGTTCTTCCGGGGACTGCAGGCGTTCGATCGCCGGCGCCGGGGTATCGTTCTGCAGGAACGGCTTCACCTTCTCGTACTGCTTGTAGAAGATGCTCATATCAACGACCAGGTCACGGATGACCGGCAGGCCGGGCAGCGGACGCACGACCAGCTTGTTCTTCTTCACCACCGCCGACAGCGGGGTGATGCAGGCCAGGCCGTTCTTGCCGTTGATGTTCATGCCATCGGAACCGCACACGCCTTCGCGGCACGAACGACGATAGGAGAAACCTTCGTCCTGTTCCTTGATCAGTGCCAGCACATCCAGAACCATCAGGTCCTTGCCGCCGGTATCGACTTCGAACACCTGGGTCTTAGGTGCCGAGTCGGTGTCGGGGTTGTAGCGATAAACTTCGACTTTCAACATAGTGGCCACCCTTAGTAAGTCCGGACTTTAGGCTCGAACGTCGGAACGGTTTTCGGCGAGAAGTTGACTGCACGCTTGGCAACCCGCTTTTCACCCGGGAAGTACAGGGTGTGGCACAGCCAGTTTTCGTCGTCACGGTCTTCGAAGTCTTCACGGGCGTGGGCACCGCGGGACTCTTTGCGCACTTCAGCAGCGATTGCAGTGGCTTCAGCGACTTCCAGCAGGTTCTGCAGCTCCAGCGCTTCGATACGCGCGGTGTTGAAGGCCTGGGACTTGTCGTTGATCTTGACGTTGGCGATACGCTCGCGCAGGCCAGCCAGCTGTTCGATACCCTTCTGCATGTATTCGCCGGTGCGGAACACGCCGAAGTAGTTCTGCATGCAGCTTTGCAGCTCGCGACGCAGGGTTGCCACGTCTTCGCCGTCGGTACGCTCGTTGAGCTTGTTCAGACGGTTCAGCGCGACTTCCACGTCGGTGTCGCTGGCGTCGCGGTATTCGATACCGTCGCTCAGGGCCTTTTCCAGGTGCAGGCCGGCCGCACGGCCGAACACCACCAGGTCGAGCAGCGAGTTGCCGCCCAGGCGGTTGGCGCCGTGAACCGATACGCAAGCCACTTCACCGACCGCGAACAGCCCTTCGATGATGGTGTCTTCGCCGTCGGCGTTCTGCGAGATCGCCTGGCCATGAATGTTGGTGGCAACGCCGCCCATCATGTAGTGGCAGGTTGGAACGACGGGTACGGGTGCAACGACCGGGTCGACGTGCGCGAAGGTCTTGGACAGCTCGCAGATGCCTGGCAGGCGGCTGTGCAGCACTTCCTCGCCCAGGTGGTCGAGCTTGAGCATCACGTGGTCGCCGTTCGGGCCACAGCCGTTGCCGGCGATGATCTCTTTGACCATGGAACGGGCCACAACGTCGCGACCGGCGAGGTCCTTGGCGTTTGGCGCGTAGCGCTCCATGAAACGCTCGCCGTGCTTGTTGATCAGGTAACCACCTTCACCACGGCAGCCTTCGGTAACCAGTACACCTGCGCCGGCGATGCCGGTCGGGTGGAACTGCCACATCTCGATGTCCTGCACCGGCACGCCGGCACGCAGGGCCATGCCGATACCGTCGCCGGTATTGATCAGGGCGTTGGTGGTGGAGGCGTAGATACGCCCTGCACCGCCGGTGGCCAGTACGGTGGCCTTGGCGCGAATGTAGACGGTCTCGCCGGTTTCGATGCAGATCGCGATCACGCCGACGAAGGCGCCGTCCTGGTTCTTGACCAGGTCAACCGCGTACCACTCGTTGAGGAAGGTGGTGCCGGCTTTCAGGTTGCCCTGATAGAGGGTGTGCAGCAGCGCGTGACCGGTACGGTCGGAAGCGGCGCAGGTACGGGCGGCCTGGCCACCTTTACCGTAGTCCTTGGACTGGCCACCGAACGGACGCTGGTAGATACGGCCGGTTTCGGTACGCGAGAACGGCAGACCCATGTGGTCCAGCTCGAACACCGCAGCCGGGCCTTCCTGACACATGTATTCGATAGCGTCCTGGTCACCGATGTAGTCGGAACCCTTGACGGTATCGTACATGTGCCAGCGCCAGTCATCGTTCGGGTCGGCCGAAGCGATGGCGCAGGTGATGCCACCCTGGGCCGATACGGTGTGCGAACGGGTCGGGAACACCTTGGTGATCACGGCGGTCTTGTGGCCGCCTTGAGCCAGCTGCAGCGCAGCGCGCATGCCGGCACCGCCACCACCAATGATGATGGCGTCGAAGGAAATCGTTGGAATGTTAGCCATGAATCAGATACCCCAGAGAATCTGCACACCCCAGACGAAGTACGCGAACATCGCGACACCACATACCGCCTGGAACAGGAAACGAACTGCAGTCGCCGACTTGCCCAGCGCCATCGGCGTCAGATAGTCGGTGGCAATGGTCCACATGCCGACCCAGGCGTGAGCGCCCAGAGCAACGAGGGCCAGCAGACTGAAGATCCGCATCGCGTTATGGGAGAACAGGGCGTGCCACTGGGCATAGTCGATGCCAGGGTGCGCCACCAGGTAGCCGATCAGAAAAATGAAGTAAGCCGCGAGAACGACCGCAGAAACGCGCTGCGCCATCCAGTCATAGAGGCCCGAACGCGACAGGTTCGTGACATTAGTTACCATATCCAAACTCCCGCCAGAACGATCACCACCACGGAAATGGCGATAACGATTTTCGAGCCCAGTTTGCCGCCTTCCAGCGTCTCACCGATGCCCATGTCCATAATCAGATGGCGCACACCGGCAACCAGGTGATACAGCAAGGCGGACAGAAGGCCCCACGCCACGAATTTGGCCAGCGGACTGGTCAGGCATGCCTTCACCTCGGCAAAACCTTCCTCGGAACTCAGGGATTGGCTCAATGCGTACAGCATGATGCCCAGGCCCAGAAAGAGGATGATGCCGGAAACACGGTGAAGAAATGACGTAACGCCGGTAATGGGGAGTTTGATGGTCCTTAGGTCTAGGTTTACAGGTCGTTGGCTTTTCACGGCTTTTTTCACACTGAAGAGCCCCTAGCAAGCAGGGCAAAGTTGTTGGTAAGTGTACTGGTCAGGTACCCACCACCCAGGGAGTGACCACCCCAGAAAAGCGGGCTTTAAAGCCCCTGGCGGTCGGGTGCCGAGTATAGACAGTTAGGCTACTAATGACAACGTGAAGCCCTAGCCCAAATAGCGCATTGCCTTTGGCGAACAAAAGGCGTAAACGGGCCGCAATTTCGCGGAAAAACAGCGCCCAAAGCCCTTTACAACCGTGCTTTAGGCAAATTGACATTCGAATTTATCTCACTATAGTGGTGCGGGCCCTGCGTGGGGGGTCTGTCTGATGATTTCAAGCATTAATAGGAGGCCACATGGCTGACAAAAAAGCGCAGTTGGTCATCGAGGGCGCAGCCCCCGTCGAGCTGCCCATTTTAACCGGCACCGTTGGTCCCGATGTTATCGACGTTAGAGGGTTGGGGGCCACGGGTCACTTCACTTTCGACCCTGGTTTCATGGCGACCGCATCGTGCGAGTCCAAGATCACCTACATTGACGGCGACAAGGGCATCCTGCTGCATCGCGGCTACCCGATCGAACAGCTCGCCGAGCAATCCGACTACCTGGAAACCTGCTACCTGCTGCTCAACGGCGAACTGCCGAATGCCGAGCAGAAGGCTCAGTTCGTCAGCACCGTCAAAAATCACACCATGGTGCACGAGCAGTTGAAGTCGTTCTTCAACGGCTTCCGCCGCGACGCCCACCCGATGGCCGTCATGTGCGGTGTGGTTGGCGCCCTGTCGGCGTTCTATCACGACTCGCTGGACATCAATAACCCGCAGCACCGGGAAATCTCGGCAGTGCGCCTGGTCGCCAAGATGCCGACCCTGGCCGCGATGGTCTACAAGTACTCCATGGGCCAGCCCATGATGTACCCGCGCAACGACCTGACCTACGCCGAAAACTTCCTGCACATGATGTTCAACACCCCGTGCGAGATCAAACCGATCAGCCCGGTGCTGGCCAAGGCAATGGACCGGATCTTCATCCTCCACGCCGACCACGAACAGAATGCGTCGACCTCCACCGTACGCCTGGCAGGCTCCTCGGGCGCCAATCCGTTCGCCTGTATCGCTGCCGGCATCGCTGCACTGTGGGGCCCTGCCCACGGCGGCGCCAACGAAGCCGTGCTGACCATGCTCGACGAAATTGGCGATGTCTCGAACATCGACACCTTCATCGCCAAGGCCAAGGACAAGAACGACCCGTTCAAGCTGATGGGCTTCGGTCACCGCGTCTACAAGAACCGCGACCCGCGTGCCACCGTGATGAAGCAGACCTGCGACGAAGTGCTGCGCGAGCTGGGCATCACCAACGATCCGCAGCTGGAACTGGCCATGCGCCTGGAAGAGATCGCCCTGACCGATCCGTACTTCATCGAGCGCTCGCTGTACCCGAACGTCGACTTCTACTCGGGGATCATCCTCAAGGCGATCGGCATCCCTACCAGCATGTTCACCGTGATCTTCGCCCTGGCGCGGACCGTCGGCTGGATCTCGCACTGGAAGGAAATGCTCTCCAGCCCGTACAAGATTGGCCGTCCGCGCCAGCTGTACACCGGCTACGAGTCGCGTGACATCGTCAAACTGGAAGACCGCAAGTAAGCCAAACGGCTCGCCTGCAACAACAAGAAAGGCTGCCCTCGGGCAGCCTTTTTTGTTGCGTAACGCTTCATGTAGGAGGAGCCAGCCTTGGCGGCCCCTACAGTTGAGACATATTCCAGCCAACCATCAAACTGTTACGGTTTCTCCGCCCGCTCCTTCAACGCCTTGAGCGTATTGAACGGCGCATCCACCACGAACTTGTTCGCCACCATCGCTGGCACACTCCCGCCTGGCTCGGTGTGCACCTGGTATGTCACCTCGGTAGTGTCACCCTTGGGCACCAGCTTCCAGAAACCCTGCACTTCAGCCACCCGCACATAGCCTTTTTCCTCCGGCAGGTACTTGGGCACACCCTCCAGCTTGCGGGTCAGGCTGCCGTCAGCACCTTCGCTGGTGGTTACATGGATGATCGAATCGCGCGGGGTGACCGGCCACGGCGTATTGAACTGGGTGTAGGTCCAGCTCTGGTCACCCTCGTGCTTGAGCAGCTTCTGGCTCTTGCACTCGTGAATCCAGGCACAGGCCCCGGCCACGTCTTCCTGCAGCGCCCGGACCTTGGCCAGCGGCGCCTTGATGGTCGTCACGCCCTGATAGGCCTTGTAGTTCGAACCACTCACTTCGCTCAGCGATACCTTGATGCCATCCGCTTGCTTGGCAACCTTCCAGTCTTCAGCCTGCGCCACCGACATGAACATCGCACTCAGACCACAAATCACCGCTACCCGCTTCATCGAACCCATCGTGTTGTTTTCCTTGTTTGCGAAGTTCCACTCACTCAAGCCGCCGTCACTTGCTCCAGCCAACCGATGATCCTGATCGCCTCGTCGCGATCATTGCCGCAGGTGTCCACCTCCGCCTGGAAGCCCGAGCACACCGCCGGCCGTTCAGGCTGGCCGAACAGGCTGCAGAGGTTGTGCTCGGACAGTTGCACACAGCGTTCGCCAGCCGGCTTGCCGTGCGGCATGCCAGGAATGGGCGAGCTGATGGAAGGGGCAATGCAGCAAGCGCCACAGCCTTCACGGCAGTTCATGACGACATGGACCTCGGCCTAACAAATGATGGGTGAATGGGGATAGTAACCGCTAAAACAGGTGTTTGAAATTACCGCTCAGATGAAATATCGCCGCGCAGAATGTGACCGGCAGGTCGAGCAGCGTTTATTGCTTGAACTCGAAATCGATGGCTGCACCCTCAATGTCCTGACGGGCATCATTGCGCAACTGCAATTGCATTTCGTTGCTGATCAAGCGGCCATTGAGCTGGAACGGGCTGTCCGCGGCAGGCTTTTCTTCGAACAACGACGGCAGCAGCGGACGTCGCACACGGACTTCCTCCTGACTGCTCGGCTGCAGGTCCTTGACCATCTCCGGGGGCAGGCTCAGATCCAGGCGCGCCTTGGGCAAGGGCGCGGCAATCACCTCGGAGGCCTTGCGCTTGCCCGACTTTACCGCCTTGGCCGGCGTCTTCCTGGGGTCGCCAGCCTTGGTCTTGGGTTGCGCCTTGGGCTTGGCCTGTGGCTTGGCACTCGCTTTTACCGGGGCCTGGGTCGAAGGCTTCCGGTCCGGTGCCGGGGCAGCCGACGCCTGTGCCAGCAGTATCGGCCCCGGTCCGGGCACAGCCAGTGCCGGGCCCGTTGCACACAGGCCCAGCGCACACAACATCACGGCAGCACAGCTCAACGCTTTCATAGGCAACGAGACGTATTCATGAGTCGCACATGCTCCTTGTTCCTGCAGTCGCTGGCAAGCCCGCGATCTAGAGGTATCCGCCCGAGGCGGTTTCCTGGCAAAGCTGATGGGCCAGCATCCCCAATGTCAGCAGCGCCCGCTCAGCCTCGCGGTTCCACGGAATGCCGCAGTTGAGGCGAATGCAGTGGTTGAACTGCTCCGTGTTACTGAAGATCAGCCCGGGCGCGATGCTGATGCCCTGCTGCAAGGCACGTACATGCAACTCCTGGGTGTTGACCCGCCCCGGCAGGCTGACCCACAGGATGAAGCCCCCGGTAGGCCGGCTCATCTGGGTGCCTTCCGGAAAGTGCTGCTGTACCGCCAGCTGGTAGGCACTGAGGTTCTTGCGATATTCCTGGCGAATGTAGCGCAGATGGCGGTCATAGCCACCATTTTCAAGGTAGGCCGCCACCCCCATCTGCGTCACACTGCACGCCGAGTGCGTGGTAAAGGTCTGCAGTCGCTGGATTTCCTGCTGATAGTTGCCCGCGATCATCCAGCCGATACGCACCCCCGGCGACAGGGTCTTGGAAAAGCTCGAGCAATAGATCACCCGCCCCAGCCGGTCGAAGGCCTTGAGTGCCTTGGTGCGCCCTTGCTCGAACATCAGCTCGCCGTAGATATCGTCCTCGACGATCTGGATATTGAAATCCGAGGCCAGGCGCAGCAACTGCTTCTGGCGTTCCTCGGGAATGGTGCCGCCCAGCGGGTTGCTCAACCGCGCAGTCAGCACCAGCGCCTTGATCGACCACTGGTTGGCCGCCAGTTGCAGGGCCTCCAGGCTGATGCCGGTGGCCGGGTCGCTGGGGATCTCGATCACCTTGAGCCCCAGCAGGTCCGCCAGTTGCAGCAGCCCGTAATAGGTGGGCGACTCGGCGGCGATCAGGTCGCCTGGCCGGGTCAGCACCCGCAACGACATCTGCAGCGCATCGACGCAACCGTGGGTCACCACCACTTCGGACGGGTCGACCACCACCCCGGCGTCGCGCATGCGAATGGCGATCTGCCGGCGCAGCGGCTCGAAACCCGGGCTGAACATGTAGCTGAACGCGCGCGGGCTCTGGAACCGCGTGACCTTGGCCAGTTGCTGGTGCAGCGCCCGCACAGGCAGGTAGTCCACATGCGGAACCGCCGCCCCCAGCGGGAACACCCCATCACGCCGGGCTTCGGTCAGTACCTGCTGGATGATGCTGCTGCGCGTGACCAGCCCTGGACGCTCGACCCGCGCGATGTCCGGGGTCTGCGCAGTCAGGGCCGGGGTCTGGTGGACGTAGTAGCCCGATTGCGGCCGCGCGCGAATCAGCCCCTGGTCCTCGAGGTTGGCATAGGCCTGCAGCACGGTGGCATGGCTGACATTGAGCTGCGAGCTCATCTTGCGTACCGACGGTACGCGCTCACCGGGCTGATAGACGCCGCGGCGGATGTCTTCCGCCAGTTGCTGGGCGATGCGCTGGTAGAGCAACAGATTGGTCATGGGACGGATCTCGAAACGCGGGCTATCTAATTGTTCTTGTACAGTCGGCGAAGAATACCGGAACAGTGCATAAGTGTACGGGCACAGATGCCAGAATAGTCGACTACACAGTTGTGTGACAGCGGCTTTTTCAAGCTTTGCGGCATAAAAAAACCGGTGACTATCACCGGTTTTTGTTTACCTCGACCTCAGCGCGGCGCGCCCAGGTGGCCTTTCTCGTCGGAAAACACGATCTCCACCCGACGGTTCTGCGCCCTGCCCCGCTCCGAGGCATTGGCCTCGATCGGGTACTGGTCGCCATAGCCTTCGACCTGGATGCGTTTTTCGTCGACGCCCAGGTCGACCAGCATGTCCGCCACGGCCTGCGCACGATCACGCGACAGCGTCAGGTTGTCCTCGGGGGTGCCGGTGCTGTCGGTATACCCCTCGATGCGCACAACGCGCCGGGGGTTGAGCTGCAGAAACTGCACCAGCTTGAGCACGGTACGGCTGGCGGAGTTCTTCAATTCGGCCTGCCCGGTATCGAACAGCACGTCACCCAGGGTCATCACCAGACCACGGTCGCTCTGGGTCGTGGCCAGGCTGACGATCTGCGCCTCCAGCCATTTGCCCTGCTGCTGCACGCTGACCAGCTTGGCCTCGCGCAGGGCCAGCTGCAGGCGCTGGCGCTCCAGTTCGAGCTTGGCCAGGCGCTCCTGATTGAGCACCAGGTTGCTGTGCTCGCGGGCAATCTCGCTGTAGCGCTGACTCAGGTAGGCGTAATGGCGCACGTCCGCACCACTGCCCACGTAGCTGGACAACCGCTCGGCACGGGCCAGCGACTCGCCGGCGCGGATCACGTCACGCGGCGCACTGCGCAGCACATTGGAATCGTCCTTCACTGCCTGGAAACTGGCGGCGGCCTGGTCGAGGGCGGTTTCGCTGCGCTCGCTGGCGCAGCCCTGCAACCCCAGCACACCTGCACACAACACGGCCACCAAGGGCTTGATCGAACTCACTGTTGCTCCCCCAACTGCTTGCGCAGACGATTGACCCGCGATTGCAGCAGCGACAGCTGCTCCTGACTCTTGAGGGTCAGCACCCGGGCTTCGGCCAGCCGCGCATCAAGCTCGGCCTGCTCGGCGCGCAGCCGCGCATCACGGTACGACTCGCTGGCCATGTTGCTGCGGGCGCGGGCAAGCTTGTCTTCGGCCAGCTTCAGCTCGGCCACTTCGTCGGTGGCACCGACGGCCTTGGCCTGCTCCAGCGCCTGTTCGGACAGGCGCATCTGCTCGTGGGGCGCCGGGTCGGCAGCGCAACCGGCCAGGGCCAGTAACGCCATGGCAGCGAAAAGCGGTTGAGTTCTCACACAATCTTCCTACTGTTTGGGGGCGTCGAGCGGTTGCTGCAGCTGCGCCTTCCAGCGCTCGACATTGCGTTGCAGTACTGCCTGAGGCACGCCTGAGGCCGGCAATTCTGTCAGTTTTTTGGCCAGCTGTCCGCGCAACCAGGCGTCATTGCACGCCGAATTGTGCGACAGCGCCAGGTACAGCCCGGGGCGATCCAGCGGCAGGCCGCGGGCGATCAGGTCGTTGGCCATGCCAAGGGTCTGCGCCATGGCCATGCCGGCGTAACGCCCGGCCAGCACATAGTCGACCTGGCCAAGCAAAAGCTTCTGGAATGCCTGGGTCAGATTCTGCGCCGGCGCCAGCTTCAACTGGTCCTTGGCAAACTGGGCGAACGCCGGGGTCAGCCTGGCCTTCTCCGAGATCGCGCCCTGGTGCTGGTGCAGATCGGCCAGGCCGTCGTAGGCCAGCGTGGAGTCGTGCCGGGTCCACACCAGGTAGTCGTTCTGCAGCAGCGCCGGGTGGATGAAGTCGACACGGGTCAGGTCTTCAGTGGCCAGCGGCGCATCCACCAGCAGGTCCATGCGTCCGCTGCGCACTTCATCCTGCGCCTCGTTGCGCTTGCCTGCGTACAGCACCTCGACCTTCAGCCCAAGCTCCGTCGCCACCTGCTTGAGCAGGTCGACGTTGGCGCCAATCAGGTGCCTGGGGTCCTGCGGGTCGCGCCAGGCATAGGGCGGCGCATCGGGGCTGCCGGTCGCCACCAGACGCTCGCACTTGCCCACCGCCAGCGCCGCCGTGGGCAAGCTGGCAAACCCCAGCAATCCCGCCATCGCCATTCGGCCAAGCCACCCCATGCACATGCCTCCCTTGCGTCGCGAAATAAAAAAGCCCGATCAAAAGACCGGGCTCTTTATAAGTGAAGCGGCTGGATTAAACCAGCTTCTCCAGCTCAGGTACGGCTTCGAACAGGTCGGCGACCAGGCCGTAGTCGGCCACCTGGAAGATCGGCGCCTCTTCGTCCTTGTTGATCGCAACGATCACCTTGGAGTCCTTCATGCCGGCCAGGTGCTGGATTGCGCCGGAGATACCGACGGCGATGTACAGCTGCGGCGCAACGATCTTGCCGGTCTGGCCGACCTGCATGTCGTTGGGCACGAAGCCTGCGTCGACCGCGGCGCGCGAAGCACCCACGGCGGCGCCGAGCTTGTCGGCCAGCGCGTACAGGTGCTTGAAGTTGTCGCCGTTCTGCATGCCGCGACCGCCGGAGACGACGATCTTGGCAGCGGTCAGCTCAGGACGATCGGACTTGGCCAGCTCTTCGCCGACAAATGCCGACTTGCCCGCATCGTGGGCAGCGCCAACCGCTTCGACAGCAGCCGAACCACCTTCGGCGGCAACGGCGTCGAAGCCGGTGGCACGCACGGTGATGACCTTGACCGCAGCGCTCGATTGCACGGTGGCAATGGCGTTACCGGCGTAGATCGGACGCTTGAAGGTGTCCGCCGACTCGACCGCGATGATCTCGGAGATCTGGTCGACGTCCAGCAGCGCGGCAACGCGCGGCAGGATGTTCTTGCCGTTGGAGGTGGCTGGTGCCAGCACGTGGCTGTAGGCCTTGCCAAGCTCGGCCACCAGCGGCGCGACGTTTTCCGGCAGCTGGTGCGCATAGGCAGCGTTGTCGGCTACCAGCACCTTGGCCACGCCAGCGATTTTCGCGGCAGCTTCGGCAACGCCACCCACGTTCTGGCCAGCGACCAGTACGTGGATATCGCCACCGATTTTCGCGGCGGCAGCAACGGTGTTCAGGGTCGCCGGGGCAACGGCGCCGTTTTCGTGTTCAGCGATAACCAGGATAGTCATTTAGATTACCTTCGCCTCGTTCTTCAGTTTCTCGACCAGTTCAGCCACCGACTTGACCTTGATACCAGCGCTGCGTGCAGCTGGCGCTTCGACTTTCAGGGTCTTGTTGGTAGAGGCGGTGGAAACGCCCAGCGCGTCCGGAGTCACAGTCTCCAGCGGCTTCTTCTTGGCCTTCATGATGTTCGGCAGCGACGCATAGCGCGGCTCGTTCAGACGCAGGTCGGTGGTCACGATCGCCGGCAGGTTCAGAGCAACGGTCTGCAGGCCGCCATCGATTTCACGGGTGACGTTGACCTTGTCGCCGGCCACTTCCACCTTGGAGGCGAAAGTACCCTGGGCATAACCGGTCAGCGCAGCCAGCATCTGGCCGGTCTGGTTGTTGTCGCTGTCGATGGCCTGCTTGCCAAGGATGACCAGTTGCGGCTGCTCCTTGTCGACCACAGCCTTGAGCAGCTTGGCCACGGCCAGCGAGGTCAGCTCTTCAGCCGACTCGACCAGCACGGCGCGGTCGGCACCCAGTGCCAGGGCGGTACGCAGCTGCTCCTGGGCAGTGGCCGGGCCGACGGTAACGACGACGATTTCGCTCGCCACGCCCTTCTCTTTCAGGCGCACGGCTTCTTCTACGGCGATTTCGCAGAAGGGGTTCATGGACATCTTGACGTTAGCAAGGTCTACGCCGGAGTTGTCCGCCTTGACGCGAACCTTGACGTTATAGTCGACCACTCGTTTGACAGCTACAAGAACCTTCATGGATTCCTCGTTACTCTCCGGTGAAAAGAATGTCGCCTGGGCAGAACCGGGCGATTGCGCGTGGGTACAAGGGCACCTCCAAAAACGAACGCGAGCAGGTGAAATTCAACTGACTGTGCAGTCTGTTCTCGACGCTTGCGCGCAAAACCCGTGGGTCATTGTTTGTCGTGGCGTGTAAACTCCACTACAAAGGCGGGTCCTGGCGTAACTGCCCTGCTTTTTGCCTGGTTTTTAGGGGTGCTCCTGCATCCGACGGTCAGCCTACGGCGAGCGTAAAACCGCCCGTATCTTGACCGTAACGCCCAATCCGGTCAATACGGCAAACCAGCCAGCTTCAAGCCGTGCGTCTTTGATTTTACTGGGCTGCGGCAAATTCAAACAAACGTTTGTATTGGACCTCGCAAGTGGTGTAGATATAATGCGCGGCCAAGAGAAAGCGGTGTAGTCCGTCATCACCCGAGCTACACACCCGGGTACTTCGAAATGACCGCCTGACACCCGCCAACAAAGAAAAACCGATGAGCCTTGAGTAGGAGAGAACCTGTGGAACGCGAATACATGGAATTCGACGTGGTCATCGTCGGCGCTGGCCCGGCAGGCCTGTCCGCCGCCTGCCGACTGAAGCAGAAGGCCGCCGAAGCCGGTAATGAAATCAGCGTCTGCGTGGTCGAGAAAGGCTCCGAGGTCGGTGCACACATTCTCTCCGGTGCGGTGTTCGAGCCGCGTGCCCTGAACGAACTGTTCCCGGACTGGAAAGAACTCGGCGCGCCACTGAACACCGAGGTCAAGCGCGACGACATCTACGTGCTGCGCGACGCCAGCAGCTCGGTCAAGGTGCCCGATCTGTTCGTGCCCAAGACCATGCACAACGAAGGCAACTACATCATCTCGCTGGGCAACCTGTGCCGCTGGCTGGCCCAGCAGGCCGAGAACCTGGGCGTGGAAGTCTACCCAGGCTTCGCTGCCCAGGAAGCGCTGTTCGATGAAAACGGCGTGGTCCGCGGGATCATCACCGGCGACCTGGGTGTCGACCGCGAAGGTAACCCCAAGGAAGGCGTATACACCCCCGGCATGGAACTGCGCGGCAAGTACACGCTGTTCGCCGAAGGCTGCCGTGGGCATATCGGCAAGCAACTGATCAAGCGCTTCGACCTGGACAACGCCAGCGACGTGCAGCACTACGGCATCGGCCTCAAGGAAATCTGGGAAATCGACCCGGCCAAGCACCAGCAAGGCCTGGTGATCCACACCGCCGGCTGGCCGCTGGACGTGATGAGCACCGAGAACACCGGCGGCTCGTTCCTGTATCACCTGGAAAACAACCAGGTGGTGGTCGGCCTGATCGTCGACCTGTCGTATGCCAACGCCTACCTCTCCCCGTTCGACGAGTTCCAGCGCCTCAAGCACCACCCGGTGCTCGCCCAGTACCTGGAGGGTGGCAAGCGCATCAGCTATGGCGCCCGTGCCCTGGCCAAGGGCGGCCTGAACTCGCTGCCGAAAATGGTATTCAAGGGCGGCGCGCTGATCGGCTGCGACCTGGGCACCATGAACGTGGCCAAGATCAAGGGCAGCCACACCGCCATGAAGTCCGGCATGCTCGCAGCCGAAGCGGTGGCCGATGCGCTGCTGGCCGGTAGCGAGGGTGGCGACGAACTGACCGCCTACGTCGACGGCTTCAAGGCCAGCTGGCTGTACGAAGAACTGTTCGCCAGCCGCAACTTCGGCCCGGCGATGCACAAGTTCGGCCCGATGCTCGGCGCGGCATTCAACTATGTCGACCAGAACTGGTTCGGCGGCAAGCTGCCGTTCACCCTGCACGACACCAAGCCGGACTACGCCTGCCTCAAGCTGGCGGCCGACTCGAAGAAGATCGATTACCCCAAGCCCGATGGCAAGTTGAGCTTCGACAAGCTGAGCTCGGTGTTCCTCTCCAGCACCAACCATGAAGAAGAGCAGCCGTGCCACCTGAAGCTGACCGACCCGAGCATCCCGATCGGCACCAACCTGCCTTTGTACGACGAACCGGCGCAGCGCTACTGCCCGGCCGGCGTATACGAGGTGATCAGCCAGGAAGACGGCAGCAAGCGCTTCCAGATCAACGCCCAGAACTGCGTGCACTGCAAGACCTGTGACATCAAGGACCCTTCGCAGAACATCACCTGGGTGACCCCGGAAGGTGCTGGCGGCCCGACTTACCCGAACATGTAAGTACAGCCCACAAAAAAAGCCCCCACGCCTTGCGGCGCTGGGGGCTTTTTCGTGAAGGCGTTCGAGCAAACGGTCTCACACCTTCGCCAACACCAGTTCATCCCCGGCCCGCAGGTCCTCCCGCGCACTGAAGTACACCGCCGTGAGCAGGCCCACCGTGCCCATCAGCAGGCAGAACCCCACACACACCCATGGGCTCCACGGCATCAGCGCAATCAGCATCAGCGGCGTGGTGCTGGCCCACAGCGCATAGGCCAGGTTGTAGGTAAAGGAAATCCCCGACACGCGAATGGCCGGCGGAAACAGCCCGACCATCACCGACGGCACCACCCCCACTACACCACAGGCCAGCCCTGCCAGCGCATAGGCCACCCCGGTCCAGCCCCAGCCGCCGATCAGGCTGGCATACAGCGCCCCCACTCCCAGCGGCAGCAACAGGCTATAGACCATCAGCGCGCGCCAGGCACCTACCCGGTCTACCAGCAAGCCGGCCAGCACGCAACCGATGTTCAAGAACACGATACCCAGCGCGCTCAGGGCGAAGGTGTCGGCCGCGCTCATGCCGAAGCGCTGCTGCATCACCGTCGGGGTAATCACCACCAGCACCACCACCGCCGAGGTCAGCACGCAGGTCAGCAGGGCCGCCGGCACCAGCGCGCGGCGGTGCTCGCGCAGCACCGTGCGCAGCGGGAAGGCCACCGGTTGTTCACGCCGCTCGCGCAGCGCCAGGAACACCGGCGTCTCGCTCAGCCAGCGGCGCAGCCACACCCCGATCACGCCGAACACCCCGCCCAGCAAGAATGGATAGCGCCAGGCGTAGTCCAGAATCTCCTGGGCGGTGAACACCTGGGCCAGCGCCGTGGCGGTCAGCGCGCCCAGCAGGTAGCCGAACGTCAGCCCGGCCTGCAGAAAACCCAGCGCATAGCCCCGCCGCCCGGCCGGCGCATGCTCGGCGACGAAGGTCCAGGCGCTTGGCACCTCGCCGCCCACCGCCGCGCCCTGCAGAATGCGCAGGCCCAGCAGGATCAGCGGCGCCGCGTAGCCGATGTCGGCATAGGTCGGCATCACCCCGATCAGCAGGCACGGCAGCGCCATCATCAGGATGCTCAGGCTGAAGACCTTCTTGCGCCCCAGGTGATCGGCAAAATGCGCCATCAGGATGCCGCCCAGCGGCCGCGCCAGGTACCCGGTGACGAAGATCCCGAAGCTCTGCAGCAGACGCAGCCACTCCGGCATCTCGGGCGGGAAGAACAGCTGGCTCAGGGTCAGCGCGAAGAACACGAAGATGATGAAATCGTAGATCTCCAGCGCACCGCCCAGCGCCGCCAGGCCCAGGGTCTTGTGGTCGTCGCGCGAAAGCCGCAGCGGGCGCGCAGGGTTGGTGGCAGTCATAAAGGCATCCGCTTCGATAGGCTCACTGCGCGCAGCAAGGCGCGCCAGGACAGGCGCAGAGCATACCAAAAAGCGGCGAACGGCTCAGGCCTCGCGAGGGAACACCGTATGCCCCATGTTCAGGCGGCGCATGGGGGGCGCGTTACCAGCAGGCCTGTACCCGGGGTTGGGCAACTGCCCCAGCAGCAGTGGGGCATCGATGATAGCCATGAAGGACTGCAGGGCCTCGTTGTCGGGCACCTTGGGCAGGCTGACGCTCACCGCCTGACGCTGGCCAGCAGGCACCGCAGGTACGCGAAGGTGTTGCGACTCATACAGCAGCACATGCTGGATCTGCGTACTCACGCGACAGAACCGCTCCAGATCGACCCCCACGTGGCTGGCCAGGTCGATATTTCCGACCAGCAGACTGAACGGCAAAAGCGCGTTCTGCACCAGGCGCTGCAGGTCGTCGAAGGTCTCGACAGGGGCAATCCGGTAATACCCCAGGCCGTTGAGCATCTTCTCCAACTGCAGCAGTTGGATGGGGTGCTCATCGGCAATCAGGATTCGCATGGACTTGTCGGGCATCGGAAGGGCCTGGATAGAGAGCATGGAAGACATTCCTTGACCGCTACTACGCCACGATAAACCTCAGGCTGCGACAGGCATTACGTCAGGTGACGGATCTGATAGATAGTTGTAGGGAAATGCCGGGAAATCAAGGCGCAGCCTCAATTGTTTGTTGCTGACCAGTGCATCAGACGGAATTTTGGCGCATCCGCGCCCGGCAATGCTTCATGGCATTGACGATATTTTTTTCCACCAGACTGCGAGAAATTCCGAGTCTTTCGGCAATTTGCTGGTGAGAAAGCCCCTCCAGCTTGCGTAGAAGGAAACTGTCCCGGCACCCAGGGCTTAGTTCCCCCAACGCCTGCTGCATCAGCTCCAGTCGGCGATCCATGTCCATGCGCTGGCAGGGCGCCGGCGAACGGAATGCCTCGTCGGTGTCGAGCACTTCCAGCGGCTCGTTGTGCCGCACCTGACTACGCCGATGGTCGTCGATCACCAGATTCAGCGCGGTACGGTAGAGAAAGGCCCGCGGATACTCGATCTGCTGTTCGCCATGTCGCTCGAGCACTCGCACATAAGCGTCGTGGGCCACGTCCTCGGCCGCCTGGCGACTGCCCAGCCGAACACACAGAAAGCTCACCAGTTCGCGATAGTAGTTTTCCAAAACGACACCTGGCCAGGATTCGGCGCTAAAGCGCCGAGAATGGAGAATCAGGGTGAAGCCAGTAGGCAACAATACAAATTATTATTATTCTCAGCAACCTCCGTCACGCCTCGCAGATTACCCGACTGCACGGCCTGCGACCCTGAATGTGCACCGGTAAATTCCTGCGCATATAGCTCGTCTAACGAGGAGCCCCCGTGCCTGCGCTGTCTACGCCAGCAACTCGCGGGTCAACCCTTCTGGCTGGAAGCCCGCATGACACGTCTTATGAAAAATCGCCGCCTGTTGCTCTGCGGCCTCGGCCTGCTCGCCGCCGGCAGCCTGGCAGCCTGGCAAACCCTGCCATTGGGTGGTGAGCCCTCGAACACCATCAAGGTCACCCGCGCCGACATCGAAAGCAGCGTGACAGCACTCGGCACCCTGCAGCCACGCCGCTATGTCGATGTCGGCGCCCAGGCCTCGGGACAGATCCGCAAGTTGCATGTGGAAACCGGAGACCACGTCGAGGAAGGCCAACTGCTGGTCGAGATCGACCCTTCGACCCAGAAGGCACGCCTCGATGCAGGCCGCTATTCGATCGAGAACCTCAAGGCCCAGCTGCAGGAGCAGCGCGCCCAGTACACCCTGGCCGAGCATCAGCTCAAGCGCCAGCAGCAACTGGCCGCCAGCGGCGCTACCCGCGAAGAGGATGTGCAGACCGCACAGGCACAATTGAAAGTCACCCAGGCACGCATCGGCATGTTCCAGGCGCAGATCCTGCAGGCCCAGGCCAGCCTGCGCAGCGACGAGGCAGAGCTGGGCTACACGCGTATCTACGCGCCGATGTCCGGCACGGTGGTCGCCGTGGATGCGCGTGAGGGCCAGACACTCAACGCGCAGCAGCAAACACCGCTGATCCTGCGCATCGCCAAGCTGTCGCCGATGACCGTATGGGCTGAGGTCTCGGAGGCCGACATCGGCAACGTCAAACCCGGCATGCAGGCCTACTTCACCACCCTGGCCGGCGGCAAGCGCCGCTGGAGCAGCACCGTGCGCCAGATCCTGCCGGTACCGCCCAAGCCGCTCGACCAGATCAGCCAGGGCGGTGGCAGCCCCACCAGCTCCAGAGCCTCCGGCGGTGGGGGCAAGGTCGTGCTGTATACCGTCCTGCTGGACGTGGACAACGTCGACAATTCCCTGATGGCGGAAATGACCGCCCAGGTGTTCTTCGTCGCCGGCCAGGCCAGCAACGTGCTCACCGCCCCGATCGTGGCGCTGGAACCCGATGCCCGGCAAAACGACATGCGCCTGGTCCAGGTACTGCACCCCAACGGCAAGGTCGAGCAACGCCAGGTTCGCGCCGGCCTCAGCGATCGCCTGCGCGTGCAGATCCTCGAAGGCCTGGCCGAGGGCGACACCCTGCTGATCGGCGCGCCCGCCGCCAGTGGAGGCTGAATGTCCACACCCCTGATCGAACTGCGCGACATACGCAAATCCTACGGCGGCATCGACACGCCCAAGGTCGAGGTGGTACGCGGTATCAGCCTGGCCATCCAGCCCGGTGAGTTCGTTGCCATCGTCGGGGCTTCGGGCTCGGGCAAGTCGACCCTGATGAACATCCTGGGCTGCCTCGACCGCCCCACCAGCGGCCAGTACTACTTCGCCGGCAAGGATGTCGCCGAACTGGACAGCGACGAACTGGCCTGGATCCGTCGCGAAGCCTTCGGCTTCGTGTTCCAGGGCTACCACCTGATCGCCTCCGGGTCGGCCCAGGAAAACGTCGAGATGCCGGCAATCTACGCCGGTACCCCTGCCGCCGAGCGCCATGCCCGCGCGGCCGGGCTGCTGGCCCGACTGGGCCTGGCCACCCGCACGGGCAACCGTCCGCACCAGCTGTCCGGCGGTCAGCAGCAACGTGTCTCGATTGCCCGCGCGCTGATGAACGGCGGCCACATCATCCTGGCCGACGAACCCACCGGCGCCCTCGACAGCCAGAGCGGCGCCGAAGTGATGAGCCTGCTCGACGAACTGGCAGGCCAGGGCCACGTCGTGATCCTGATCACCCATGACCGCGAAGTCGCCGCGCGCGCCAAGCGCATCATCGAGATCCGCGACGGCCTGATCCTAAGCGACTCGGCCAACGCGGCGGCGCCAGCGCGCGCAGCGGTGGCCAGCCTGAATGCAGACGACCTGCGCCAGCGCCTGGACCGCGGCGCCACCCAGAGCGGGGCCTGGAAAGGCGAGCTCATCGAAGCCCTGCAGGCCGCCTGGCGCCTGATGTGGATCAACCGCTTCCGCACCGCCCTGACCCTGCTCGGCATCGTCATCGGCGTGGCCTCGGTGGTGGTGATGCTGGCCGTCGGCGAAGGCAGCAAGCGCCAGGTCATGGCGCAGATGGCCGCCTTCGGCTCCAACATCCTTTACCTCAGCGGCAGCGAGCCGACGCACAACGCCCCCGCCGGGGTGGTGACCCTCGACGATGTGGCAGCAGTGGCGCAGTTACCACAGGTGAAGATGATCATGCCGGTCATCGGCAGCGAACTGACGGTGCGTTACGGCAACAGCAACCAGCGCTTCTACGTCGGCGGCAACAACACCCACTTCCCCGAGATCTTCAACTGGCCGGTGGTCGAAGGCAGCTTTTTCACCGACGCTGACGAACATGCTGCCGCAGCCGTCGCGGTAATCGGTCACAAGGTCAAGGAAAAACTCCTCAAGGATGCCGGCGACCCTATTGGCCAGTACATCCTGATCGGCAACGTGCCCTTCCAGGTCATCGGCATACTTGCCGAAAAAGGTTCCAGCTCCGGCAACCAGGACAGCGATGGCCGCATCGTGGTGCCCTACTCCGCCGCTGCCGTGCGCCTGTTCGGCAGCCGCGATCCGGAGTACGTCACCATCGGCGCAGTCGACTCGGGCCGGGTCAAGGAAACCGAGCAGGCCATCGATCACCTGATGCGCCGCCTGCACAACGGCAAGCATGATTTCGAGCTGACCAACGATGCGGCGCTGATCCAGGCCGAGGCCCGCACCCAGAACACCCTGTCGCTGATGCTGGGCGCAATCGCAGCCATTTCGCTGCTGGTGGGCGGCATCGGGGTGATGAACATCATGCTGATGACCGTGCGCGAACGCACTCGCGAAATCGGCATCCGCATGGCCACCGGCGCCCGCCAGCGCGACATCCTGCGCCAGTTCCTCAGCGAGGCGGTGCTGCTGTCGATGGTCGGTGGCATCACCGGCATTGCCCTGGCGCTGTTGATCGGCGGCGGCCTGCTGCTGGCCGACATTGCCGTGGCCTTTACCCTGGGCGCCATGCTTGGCGCATTCACCTGCGCGGTCATCACCGGCGTGGTATTCGGTTTCATGCCCGCACGCAAAGCCGCCCGTCTCGATCCGGTCAAGGCCCTCACCAGTGAATGAACCTCCGATGAAACCGCTCTTGAGCGCATTGAGCCTGGCCCTGCTGCTCAGTGCCTGCAGCACTCCACCCACCCCGCCTGACATCGGGTTTGCCCCGCCACAACAGTGGCAGTCAGCCAACACCCAGGCGGTGCGCGACAGCAACCGCGCCTGGTGGCGCAGCTTTGCCAGTCCCGAACTCGACCAACTGATCGCACAGGCCGACAGCGGCAGCTACGACATTGCCGCTGCCATCGCCCGCGTGCGCCAGGCCCGTGCGGCGCGCACCATCGCTGGCGGCACGCTGCTGCCCGAAGTTGGCGCAGCCCTGGCCGGCAATCGCGAAAAACAGATGCACCACAACGGCTACGGCACCTCCAGCAGCACCAACGACCGAGAATCGGTCAGCTACAGCGCCAGCTTCAACGCCAGCTACGAGGTCGACTTCTGGGGCGGCAATGCGGCGGCACGCGACAGTGCCGAGCAGGCCCTCAAGGCCAGCGAGTTCGACCAGGCTACCGTCACCCTGACCCTGTTCAGCAACGTGGCCAGCTTCTACCTGCAGGCCCTGGCCCTGGACGAACAGCAGCGTATCGCCAGCCTCAACCTGGCCAACGCCCAGCAGGTACTGGAGGTGGTACGCGCCAAGTACAACGCGGGCTCGGCAACTGCACTGGAGCTGGCCCAGCAGCAAGTACTGGTCGCTGCGCAACAGCGACGGCTGCCGTTGCTGCGCCAGCAGGCCACCGAGGCCCGCATCACCCTGGCCGCGTTGCTGGGCAAGCCGGTGCAGGCCCTCACCCTGCACGCCAGCGATTTCAACCGCATCGCCGCCCCTGGCATCGATGCCGGGTTGCCCAGCGACCTGCTCAGCCGCCGGCCAGACATCGCCGCGGCCGAGGCTCGCCTGGCAGCGGCCAAGGCCGACGTGCAGGTGGCGCGCGCCGCGATGCTGCCCAAGTTGACCCTGACTGCCGGCCTGGGCTCCGGCGCCAACGTCGCCGCCGACGTGCTGCGCAACCCGTTCTACAGCCTGGCGGCCGGCCTCAGTGCGCCAATCTTCAACAATGGGCGGCTCGGTGCCGAACGCGACAAGGCCACCGCCGTGCAGCAGGAACTGCTGGAAAAATACCGCGGCGAACTGATCAACGCATTTGCCGATGTCGAAAAGGCCCTCAACAGCATCGACGGCCTCGATCGCCAGCGCCAATGGCAGCGCGTCGAGCTGAACCAGGCCCAGCAGGCCTTCGACATTGCACGCACACGCTACGAGGCAGGCGCCGAATTGCTGCTCAATGTACTGGACGCGCAACGCAGCCTGTACGAAAGCCAGGACGAGGCCGTGCTGCTGCATCTGCAGCGACTGCAGGCCAGCATCGCCCTGTACAAGGCTGTGGGAGGGGGGTGGCAGGTGCAATGACTGCACCTGCCCTCAGGTGCGACGCGTGACCACCAGGTGACGCGCGTACCAGGGCCGTTGCGGCACCCGGCGCAGCAACCCCTTGAAACGCTGCTTGTCCTTGGTATTGGCGACGATCACCCGCAGCGCCAGCTTCATGGTCTCCGGGTCCATCTCCACGCTCTTGCCCGGCTGCAGGCCTGGCGTGGTGCTGCAACCATGGGTCACAGGGCCCAGCCAGGGCTGCCTGATATCGACCCAGCGCCCCTTGGCGAACCACGGCACGCCATTGACCCGGTTGCGCGTCACCTGGCCGGGGTGGAAGCGTTCGTGGGCGCGGAACCAGTCTTCGATACGGTCATCGATCCAGCCATGGAACAGCCAGAACACAGGGTTCACATGGGAGGAAAACGGATCGCCGAGAAAGTCGTTTTCGGGCCCGTACCAACGCGCCGAGAAGTCGTCCAGGTCACGCGCCATGGGTACTGGCGCACCGTTGGACGGGTCACGCGGCACCGACGCCCAGCGCATGTGCAGCCAGTCATGCAGGCCCAGCTCCATCTCCGAGCCCAGCTGTCCCAGCGTCAGGCGCGACAGGTAGCGCGGGTCGCGGTACTGCGACTCCCATACCTCGAAATTGCTGTGGTAGGTCTCGGCACTCTTGATGTCACTGACCCACTGGGTGTACTCGGCATCCCCCGGCGCCAGCCAGGTTGGCGGCACCGCACAGCCATCATGGTTGTCGAAGTAGCGCGCAAAGCCCAGGCGGTCGCGTTCAAGCTCCGGCTGTGGCGCCGGAAAGCGCGGCCAGGAAGGCAGGTCCTGCAACCCCCGCGCGGTCTGCAGCATATGTCGATGCATGAACAGAAAATCCACCCCGGAGCCATTGCGGTCCTTGGTCGGCCCCCGCGCATCGCGCTCGCGCTCGCGCGTTCCCGGCTGCCAGCCAAGCCCGCGCAAGGCATTGCGCTTGTCTTCGGGCAACGAGTGCCACTGGTCACGCGAAGCGTGCCAGAGTTGGTGAAACAACCTGTGCTCGTCGGAAATCAGCCAGTTCAGCAGGGCCGGCTGCAAGCCGATGCGCTCGCGTGCTTCCGGGAACAGCTTGCGGGTGGCGACAAAACGGTTGTCCTGCTGTACCAGGGCAAGGCTGCGGTCCAGGCGCGCAATGCGCCCGGTAAGCGTGCCGCTGCCGGCATTGGCAAACTCACCCCACACCTCATCCAGCACCATGCTCAATTCGTAGACCGGTTGCTGCAGCCCCTGCTCCCGATCGAAAAGACGCCACGTCAGCTCCCCCGCTCCCGGCGTGGCCAGGTCGCCCAGCAGGCTGTAGCGCGGGGCCGCGGGGGCACGCAGGGCCTGCGCGGTGTCGATGAAACCGCGAACCGCGCGCCCGCGCGGTGCAATGTCGATGAACACCTCCAGGTCATGCGTGGCCAGGCCGTCCAGTCCCGCATCGCGCCCTTCCAGGCGCAGGCTCCACACCCCGCGCAACTGATCGGCCAACTGGCGTCCTGCCGTATCCGGCAGCTCGACCCTGGCTTCCCCCGGGGTAACCGGATGCTCGGGTCGCGTCAGTTCCTTGTGCACGTACAACGCAGCAGGCACCGCAGCACCGGTCAGTGCCAGGCCTGCGACAAATCCTCGTCGAGATATCGTCATTGCCCTACCTGTATCAGCCTGGAAGCAGGCTTTATCCAAGCTAGGACGTAGGCTTGAAGGTTAAATTTAGTGTCGGCGCCACACCCGGTGCCGGATAAATTAATCGGCCCTGCGCTCGTTCTTCCTGGGGAGCACACCGCGTACCGTCCCTGCCTGCGTGCAGCGATCCGCCCCTCATGGAGACCCCAGATGATCCCGACCCCCTGGCGCAACGCACTGGCCCTTGGTGCCCTGCTCGCCTGCCTGATGCCCGCCGCACACGCCGCCGTACCGCCCCCGGGCGAGGTGTTCCAGGACTGCAAGGACTGCCCTGAAATGGTCGTGCTGCCCAGCGGCAGCTTTACCATGGGCACCCCTGATGACGAAGTCGGCCGCCAGCCCGACGAAGGCCCGCTGCACCAGGTGACCTTCAGCAAGCCATTTGCCGTCAGCCGCTTCACCGTGACCATCGGCCAGTGGCAGGCATTTCTGCGCGACACCGGCTACAAGATGCCCGACGCCGATGACCGCCCCGGCCGCAAATGCAGCGCCGGCAACCCCAGCTACCCGACCACCGCGCGTCACCCCGCCGTCTGCATGACCTGGCACGAAGCGCAGCGCTACATCGACTGGCTGTCGAACAAGACCGGCAAGCCCTACCGCATGCTCAGCGAGTCGGTACGCGAGTACGCCGCACGTGCCGGCAGCACCGGCCCCTTCCCGTTCCCCTTCGACGAAGGCAAGGAATACAGCATCGCCAGGCATGCCAACACCTACGGGCCTGAAGACGGCTTCAGCTTCACCGCCCCGGTGGGCAGCTTCCCCCCCAACGCCTTCGGCATGTACGACATGCACGGCAACGTCTACGAATGGGTCGCCGACAGCGTGCATGACGATTACGTCGGCGCACCCACCGATGGCAGCGCCTGGATTGACTCCAAGCCGAGCGACCCCACCTGCGACTACCGGCACATCCGCGGCAACGACTGGACCGAAGCGCCGATCTTCTCGCGCTCAGGCAACCGCAACGACCGCTGTTCGGACAACGCCGGCGACTGGCTGGGCTTTCGTGTGATGCGCGACCTGTAGCCGACCGGCCAGGGCGCCGGTGCCGCGCCGGCGCCCTCACTAAATCCCCCGCGCATCCACTCGTCCAGTTTCAGACAGCCCGCCGTGCGCGGGTCCACTCGCCCTTAGCACGTAGCCACGTCGCGACCGAGGTAGTTTCATGACCGCAGCACCGCGTAGCGCCATTCGCGAACTCTTCAGCCTGCTCAGGCCTTACCGCGCCATCGTGATCGCCTCGATCGCGCTGGGTATCGTCGGAGGCCTGAGCGTCACCGCCCTGCTGGCCACCGTCAACCAGGGCCTGCACGATGCCGGCGGCATGGGCAAGGGCGTGGTCCTGGCGTTTACCGGGCTATGCGTTCTGGCCCTGCTCAGCACCATCGTGGCCGATATCGGCAGCAACTACGTCGGCCAGAAAATCATCGCCAAGCTGCGCAAGGACCTGGGCGCCAAGGTGCTCGCCGCACCGATCGAGCAGATCGAGCGCTACCGTACCCACCGCCTGATCCCGGTGCTGACCCACGACGTCGACACCATCAGCGATTTCGCCTTTTCGTTCGCGCCACTGGCCATCTCGCTGACCGTGGTGATCGGCTGCCTGGGCTACCTGGCGATGCTGTCCTGGCCGATCTGCCTGATGACCCTGATCGCCATCGGCATCGGTTCGGCGGTGCAGTTCTTTGCCCAGCGCCGCGGCGTCAAGGGTTTCCATGCCGCGCGCGACGCCGAGGACAACCTGCAGAAGCACTACCAGGCAATCGCCGAGGGCGCCAAGGAACTGCGCATCCACCGCCCACGCCGCCACGCCATGTTCACCCGCAACATCCAGGGCACCGCCGACTTCATCTGCGATACCCATGTACGCGCCATCAACATCTTCGTGATCGCCAAGAGCCTGGGTTCGATGCTGTTCTTCGTGGTCATCGGCCTGGCCCTGGCCCTGCAGGCGTTCTGGCCGGCCAGCAACCCCACCGCGCTGAGCGGCTTCGTGCTGGTACTGCTGTACATGAAAGGCCCACTGGAGAACCTGATCGGCAACATCCCGATCATCAGCCGGGCGCAAATCGCCTTCCGCCGCATCGCCGACCTGGCCGAGCGCTTCTCCTCGCCCGAGCCACACCTGCTGCTCAGCGCTGCAGAAAAGCCCGCAGGCGCCTTCGAGGGCCTGGAAATGCGCGACGTTCAATACAGCTTCCCGGCGGCACCCGGCGCCGCGCCCTTCCGCCTGGGGCCGGTCAACCTGAACATCGAGCCCGGCGAGATTCTGTTCATCGTCGGCGAGAACGGCTGCGGCAAGACCACCCTGATCAAGCTGCTGCTGGGCCTGTACACGCCGCAACAGGGCATGGTGCTGCTCAACGGCAAGGCTGTTGATGCGCCTGGCCTGGACGATTACCGCCAGCTGTTCACCACCATCTTTGCCGACTACTTCCTGTTCGACGAACTGGTGCAGCGCGAAGGCGCCTTGCCCGACGATGCCGCGCAGTACCTGGAACGCCTGGAGATCGCGCACAAGGTCAGCGTGCGCGACGGCGCCTTCACCACCACCGACCTGTCCACCGGCCAGCGCAAGCGCCTGGCCCTGGTCAATGCATGGCTCGACGGGCGCCCGGTGCTGGTGTTCGACGAGTGGGCCGCCGACCAGGATCCGACCTTCCGCCGGATCTTCTACACCGAGCTGCTGCCCGATCTCAAACGCCTGGGCAAGACCATCATCGTGATCTCCCACGACGACCGCTATTTCGACGTGGCCGACCAACTGGTGCGCATGCACGGCGGTCGTGTGGTCAGCGAAAAAGTCTTCGCCTGAATGCCTTGAACCGGCGAGCGCACCGCCGCTCGCCGCTGCCCGCCTTTGCAACTAAATCGCATTCGTCGCCCTTCGTCTTCCTGACAACGCTCAATTTCTGCCGACGGCGACGAGATCGACATGAATCAGATGAATCACCCCTCCGACGACGACCTGCTGGCCCTGCTGCTGGCCGACGAAGCCGGCTCCGAACACGTGATCAAGGCCGGTTGCGCACCCACGCATGGCGCCTTGTCCTTCGCTCAGCAGCGCCTCTGGTTCCTGCAGCAGTTCGACCCGCAGAGCTGTGCCTACAACCTGCCTCGCGCACTGCGCCTGAACGGTCCGCTGAACGCCGACGCGCTGGAGCAGGCGTTGAATGCAGTGATCGACAAGCACGATATCCTGCGCACCCGCTTCGTCGAAATCGACAACCTGGCGCAGCAGCAGGTCGACCGCCAGGCGCGACTGATACTTGCACGGCACAACCTGGGCGAACTGCCCGCCACCGGGCGCGACGCAGCTATACGCCGGCACCATGACGCCGACCTGGCCCAACCGTTCGACCTGAGCCAGGCACCTCTGATTCGCGGCACGCTGTTGCGTACCGGTGCCAGCGAGCACGTGCTGCTGCTGAACATGCACCACATCGTGTCCGATGCCTGGTCCAATGCGATCCTGCTGCAGGACCTGGCCCAAGCCTTTGCGCAAGCGCAGGCAGGCCTGCCCGCTGGCCTGCAGCGGCCGTCGATCCAATACGCCGACTACGCGCACTGGCAGCGCCAGCAGTACCCGCTCAGCGCCGCCCACGAACGCGCGACCGCCCATTGGAAGCAAGTGCTCGACGGCGAGCTGCCGAGCCTGGACCTGCCCTTCGACAGGCCGCATGCACCAGACCAGCTACACCTCGTCGGCAACCATTGCCTAACCCTGCCGGCCTCGTTGGGCAGCGCCCTGCAGCGGTTCTGCCAGCAACAGGGGCTGACCCCCTTCATCGTGCTGCTGGGTGCCTGGCAACTGCTGCTGGGTCGCTATACCGGCCAGCACGACTTCACCGTCGGCGTGCCCAATGCAACCCGCAGCCAGGGCCAGACACAGGCGCTGGTCGGCTTCTTCGTCAGCAGCCAGGTGTACCGTGCCCGACTCGACGGCGCGCAACCCGTCGCCGAATTTCTTCAACGCCTGCGCGAACAGTCGTTGGCCGCACTGGAGCACGCCGACTACCCCATCGAGCTGATTCTGGAAGACCTGCAACTGCAACGCAGCACCCAGGCCAACCCGCTGTTCCAGACGCTGTTCAACTGGCGCGTGGCCAACCAGGACGCAGCACAACTGCGCCTGGATGGCCTGGAGGTGGAATTTCTCGGTGTCGAGCAGCAGCAGGCCAAGTTCGACCTGTCGCTGGAGATCGACTACAGCCAGCAGCAGATCAACGCCACGTTCAGCTACAGCACCGCACTGTTCCTGCCACAGACCATCGAGCGTCTGGCCGGCCACTGGCAGCACCTGCTTCAGGGGCTTGTCGAAACGCCTCAACTGCGCCTGGGCGAGCTGCCAATGCTCGAGCGTGCCGAACAGCAGATGGCCCTCCACACCTGGAACGCCACAGCCACGGACTTCGGCGCGCATGCCAACCTGCAGACCCTGTTCGAACGTCAGGCGCACGCCACCCCGGATGCCGTCGCCGTACGCCTGGGCAGTGCCGCTCTCACCTATCGTCAACTCAACCAGCGCGCCAACCGCCTGGCGCACAAGCTCCTGGAGCTGGGCGTAGGTGCAGAGGTCGGCGTGGGCATTGCGTGCGAGCGCAGCCTGGAGATGGTGATCGGGCTGCTGGGCGTGCTCAAGGCCGGGGGCGCCTATGTGCCGCTGGACACCGGCTACCCGCAGGATCGCCTGGCCTACATGATCGAGCACAGCGACATTGCACTGCTGTTGACCCAGGCATCGGTGCACCCTGGCCTGCTGCTGCCCGAGGCCCTGCCGGTCATGCTGCTGGAGCAGGCCGACAACGAACTGCAGGGGTATGCCGACAGCAACCCGACGCCAGTGGTCGACGCGGACAACCTGGCCTACATCATCTACACCTCCGGCTCCACCGGTCGCCCCAAGGGCGTGCAGGTTCGTCATGGCGCACTCACCAACCACATGCTGTGGATGCAGCAGACCCTGCAATTGCAGGCCCAGGACCGGGTGCTGCAAAAAACCGCGTTCAGCTTCGATGCCTCGGTCTGGGAGTTCTGGCTGCCGTTGCTCAACGGCGCGCAACTGGTGCTGGCTGGCCCTGAACTGAACGACGACATGTCGCTGCTGTGGCCCGAAGTGCAGGCCCAGCGCATCACCGTGCTGCAAGCCGCGCCTTCGCTGCTGCAAGCCCTGATGGGCCAGGCCGAGCGCACATCACTGGCCAGCCTGCGGGCAATCCTGCTGGGCGGCGAAGCGCTGAGCCCGGCGTTGGTGCAGCAACTGCGCAGCGTCAGCGACGCCCGTATCTACAACCTCTACGGGCCCAGCGAAGCCACCATCGACACGTGCTGCTACAGCGTGCCGGCCACGCCCGACGGCGCCATCGTGCCCATCGGCCAGCCAATCAGCAACCTGCGCACCCACGTGCTCGACCACGAGCTGAACCCCTGCGCCATCGGCGTCAGTGGCGAGCTGCTGATCGGTGGCGTGGCCCTGGCCCGCGGCTACCACGCCCGGCCCGGGCTGACCGCCGAACGCTTCGTGCCAGACCCCTTCGCCGGACACGGCGAGCGCCTGTACCGCAGTGGCGACCTGACCCGCTATCGCGACGACGGCGTGATCGACTATGTCGGCCGCATCGACCACCAGATCAAGCTGCACGGCCTGCGCATCGAACTGGGCGAGATCGAGGCACGCCTGCTGCAACAGCCCCAGGTGGCCGAAGCCGTGGTACTGGCCCCGGACTACCTGGGCAGCCAGCGCCTGGTGGCCTATGTGGTGGCCACCCGGCCTTTGCCCGATGCTCAGGCGCAGGACCAGTTGCGCCAGGCCCTGATCGCCGGGCTCAAACAGCAACTGCCGGCCTACATGGTACCGGCCCACTTGCTGCTGCTCGACGGCCTGCCCCTGACACGCAACGGCAAGCTCGACCGCAAGGCCTTGCCTATGCCCGACACCGCGCCCACCGGCTACCGGTACGCGGCCCCGCAAAGCGCCATGGAACGCCAGATCGCGATGCTCTGGCAGGAAGTGCTCAAGCAGCCGAACATCGGCTTGAACGACAACTTCTTCGAACTGGGTGGCGACTCGATCGTCTCCATTCAGGTGGTCAGCCGCGCCCGTCAGGCTGGCATTCGCTTTACTCCCAAACAGCTGTTCCAGCACCAGACCGTGCAGGGGCTGGCCCAGGTCGCACAGTTCGACGACCCGGTTGCACACATCGACCAGGGGCCGGCCAGCGGCACGGTCGCGCTGCTGCCGATTCAGCAGGCATTCTTCGATACGCCGGTGCCATCACGTCATCACTGGAACCAGTCGGTCCTGCTCAAGCCGGCCGGGCAGCCACTCGATGCCGCTGTGCTGGAACAGGCAGTGAACACCCTGATCAACCACCACGACGCATTGCGCCTGAGTTTCACCCAGCAGGCACAGGGCTGGAACAGCGTCTACCGCGCGCCTGCCGACGCCCACAACGCCCTGCTGCAAGCGGTGGCGTGCGATGATCGCGAACTGGAGCAGTTGTGCGAACGCGCCCAGCGCAGCCTGGACCTCGAACACGGCCCGTTGCTGCGCGCGCTGCTGGTGAGCCTGGCCGATGGGCGTCAACGCCTGTTACTGGTAGCCCACCACCTGGTGATCGACGGGGTTTCCTGGCGCATCCTGTTTGATGACCTGCAAAGCGCCTACCAGCAGTGCCTGGCTGGCCAGCCCCCCCAATTGCCGGCCCGTACCAGTTCGCTGCAGGCCTTCGCCCAGGCGCTGCGCGAGCATGCCAGGGGCCAGGCCATCGGCGAGCTGGACTACTGGCTGGACCAGCACCAGGCCATCGCAGCCGACCTGCCCGATGCCCGGAGCGCCATGGGCGCACCGGCACAGGTCGCGCTGCTCGATTCGCACCTGGACAGCGAACGCACGCGTCGCCTGCTGCAACAGGCTCCTGCGGCCTACCGCACCCAGGTCAACGACCTGCTGCTCAGCGCGCTGGCCCGAGTACTCGCACGCTGGACCGGACAGGCCGACAACCTCATCCAGCTCGAAGGGCATGGCCGCGAAGAGCTGAGTGAAGGGCTGGACCTCACCCGTACCGTGGGGTGGTTCACCAGTGCCTTCCCGCTCCGGCTGTCGGCGGGACATGACCTGCAGGCCACCATCAAGCAGGTCAAGGAGCAACTGCGTGGCATACCCGACAAAGGCATCGGTTTCGGTGCCCTGCGCTACCTGGGCGAGCAAGCCGTGCGCGAGGTGTTGCAGGCGCTGCCAGATGCACGTATCACCTTCAACTACCTCGGCCAGTTCGACACCAGCTTCGATGACACCCAGCAACCGCTGCTGATACCGGCCAGCGAAGCGGCCGGTGCCGAGAAACACGCCGATGCCCCGCTGAGCAACTGGCTGAGCATCAATGGCCAGGTGTACGCCGGCGAGTTGAGCCTGAGCTGGACCTATGACCAGAACCGCTTCGCCCCGCAGGTGATAGAGCGTCTGGCAGAGGACTATGTCGCAGAGCTCGGTGCACTGATCGACCACTGCTGTGACAGCCTGAATCAGGGCGCTACCCCGTCGGACTTCCCGCTGGCCGGGCTCGACCAGGCGCAACTGGATGCCCTGCCGATCGACCTGGCATTGATTGACGACCTCTATCCGCTGTCGCCGCTGCAGCAAGGCATGCTGTTCCATACCCTCTACGAGCAGGAAGCCCACGACCTGGACGGTCGCAGCTACATCAACCAGATGCGCCTGGACATCAGCGGCCTGGACCCCCAGGCATTCGCCGAAGCCTGGCAGGCCGCCGTCGACCGACACGACAGCCTGCGCACGGTGTTCCTCTGGCAAGGCGAAATGGCGCAGCCACTGCAGGCGGTGTACAGGCAGATGCGCGTGCCGTTCAGCCTGCTCGACTGGCAGCAACGCGCTGACCTGCCGGGCGCGCTCGACGCACTGGCCGCCGAGCAGCTGCAACAGGACCTGGCGCTGGACAAGGCTGCGCTGTTCAGGCTTGTGCTGGTGTGCACCGCACCTGGGCACTATCACCTGATCCATACCAGCCACCACATCCTGATGGATGGCTGGAGCACCTCGCAGTTGCTCGGCGAAGTGTTGCAACGCTATAGCGGCCAGGCCCTCGCTACCCCGCCAGGCCGCTACCGCGACTACATCGACTGGCTCGGCCGTCAGGACGCCGTACTTGACCAGGCCTACTGGCACACTCAACTGGCCGACCTGGAGGAGCCCACCCGGCTCGCGCATTCGGTCGTCAACAGCACGCCGGCGCAGGGCCATGGCGCCTGCTACCTGAACCTGGATGCGCCACGCACTCAACGCCTCAACGACTTCGCACGCCAGCAGAAAGTCACCCTCAACACCCTCGTGCAAGCCGCTTGGCTGGTAGTGCTGCAACAGTACAGCGGCCAGCGCTGCGTATGTTTCGGGGCCACCGTGGCCGGGCGCCCGGCTGATATCGCGGGCGTGGAACAGCAGATCGGCCTGTTCATCAATACCCTGCCGGTCATCGCCAGCCCGCGCCCCGACGTCAGCGTGGCCAGCTGGCTGCAGCAGGTGCAGGAAATCAACCTTGGCCTGCGTGAGCACGAACACACCGCGCTGAGCGATATCCAGCGCTGGTCCGGTCAACAGGGCGAGGCACTGTTCGACAACATCCTGGTGTTCGAGAACTACCCGGTGGCCGAAGCCCTGGAACAGGAGGCGCCCGCCGGGCTGACATTCGGTGCAGTCGACTATCACGAACAGACCAACTACCCGCTGACCCTGGCCATCAGTGCTGGCGACTCGCTGCTGCTGCATGCCAGCTATTCGCGACAGCATTTCAGCGACGCGGGCGTGCAGGCCATCGGCGAGCACCTGCTCAACCTGCTCGAACGCATGCGCGACAACCCCCGCCAGCACCTGGGCGAGCTGGAGATGCTCGCGCCGACCGAACGCCATCAGGTCGTCCAGGCGTGGAACGCCACCAGCACCGAATACCCGCTCGAACGCTGCGTGCACCAGCTGATCGAAGACCAGGTCGAGCGGACCCCCGGCTCCCCGGCCCTGGTGTTCGGCGGGCAGCACCTGAGCTATGCCGAACTCAACAGCCGTGCCAACCAGCTCGCCCATGCGCTGATTGCACGCGGTGTCGGCCCCGACGTGCTGGTCGGCATCGCCATGGAACGCAGCATCGAGATGGTCGTCGCCCTGCTGGCGACCCTCAAGGCCGGTGGCGCCTACGTGCCGCTGGACCCGGAATACCCGCGCGAGCGCCTGGGTTACCTGTTCGACGACAGCGGCATCGCCCTGCTGCTGACCCAGCAGCACCTGCTGGCACAGCTGCCGGTGCCCGAAGGCCTACCGCTGCTGGCCCTGGACACACTGGACCTGAGCGAGCACGCCCAGAGCAACCCGGACATTGCCCTGCACCCGGAGAACCTGGCCTACGTCATCTACACCTCCGGCTCCACCGGCAATCCCAAGGGCGCCGGCAACCGCCACAGCGCACTCACCAACCGCCTGTGCTGGATGCAGCAGGCCTACGCCCTGGACGCCAGCGACACGGTACTGCAGAAGACCCCGTTCAGCTTCGACGTGTCGGTGTGGGAGTTCTTCTGGCCGCTGATGACCGGTGCGCGCCTTGTGGTCGCTGCTCCTGGCGACCACCGCGACCCGGCCAGGCTGGTAGCGCTGATCAACCAGCACCAGGTCAGCACCCTGCACTTCGTACCGTCGATGCTGCAGGCCTTCCTGCTGGATGCCGGTGTGCCGAGCTGCACCAGCCTCACCCGCATCGTCTGCAGCGGTGAGGCCCTGCCGGTGGACGCGCAGCAGCAGGTGTTCGCCAAGTTGCCGAACGCCGACCTGTACAACCTGTATGGCCCTACCGAAGCCGCCATCGACGTGACCCACTGGACCTGTCGCGACGAAGGTCGCAACAGCGTGCCGATCGGCCAGCCGATCGCCAACCTGGGCGCGTACGTGCTCAGTGCCGACCTGCTGCCGTTGCCGGCGGGTGCCACCGGCGAGTTGTACCTGACCGGTGCAGGCCTGGCGCGCGGTTACCACCGCCGTGCCGCGCTGACCGCCGAGCGCTTCGTCGCCAGCCCGTTCGGCGCCGGCCAGCGCCTGTACCGTACCGGTGACCTGGCACGCCAACGCGCCGACGGCGTGATCGACTACATGGGGCGAGTCGACCACCAGGTGAAGATCCGCGGCCTGCGTATCGAACTCGGTGAAATCGAAGCGTACCTGCTCGAACTGAATTGCGTTCGCGAGGCCAGCGTACTGGCCGTTGAAGCAGGCAGCGGCCTGCAACTGGCCGCCTACCTGGTGGCCAGTGACGCCACCCTGGCGTCGGCCAGCAGTGCGCAGCAGGCGCAATGGCGCGATGCTGTTCGCCAGCAGTTGCTGACCGGTCTGCCCGACTACATGGTGCCAACCCACCTGATACTGCTGGAACAACTGCCGCTGAGCCCGAACGGCAAGCTCGATCGCAAGGCTCTGCCCGGCATCGGCGACGCAGCCACGCGCAGCGAGCATGTCGCTGCCTCCAACCCACTGGAACAGCAACTGGCCGCTATCTGGCAGGCGGTACTCAAGCTTGATCGCGTGGGCGTTACCGACAACTTCTTCGAACTGGGCGGCGACTCGATCATCTCGATCCAGGTCGTCAGTCGCGCCCGTCAGGCCGGTATCCGCTTCACTCCCAAGGCGCTGTTCGAACACCAGACCATCCAGCGCCTGGCCACGGTTGCCCAGACCAGCGATGCACGCTCGGTTGTCGACCAATCGCCCTTGCAGGGCGAAACGGCATTGCTGCCGATCCAGCAGATGTTCTTCGAACTGCCGATGCCCGAGCGGCATCACTGGAATCAGGCCGTACTGCTCAAGGCCAACGCCAGGCTTGATGCGGCGGCGCTGGAGCAGGCCCTGCAAAGCCTGGTGCTGCACCACGACGCCTTGCGCCTGCAGTTCACCGAAACCGCCCGCGGCTGGACCGGCGAGTACCGTTCGCAAGCGGCCCAGCGCGAAGCCTGGGCACACACACCGCTGCTGTGGCAACACACAGTCAGTGATGCGCATGCGCTACAAGCACTGGCCGAATCGGCGCAGCGTAGCCTGGACCTGGAAGGCGGCCTGGTCCGTGCGCTGCTTGCCGAGCTCGCCGATGGCAGCCAGCGCCTGTTGCTGGTGATTCACCACCTGGCGGTCGATGGCGTGTCGTGGCGCATTCTCTTCGAAGACCTGCAGGCAGCATACCGCCGTGCAGTGGCCGGGCACGCTGTCGAACTGCCCGCCAGGACCCGCTCGCTGCGTGCCTGGGCCGAACAGTTGCAGGCGTTCGCCAGGCACACCGGGCAGAACCAGGAACTCGCCTACTGGCAGCAGTTGCACGGAGCGAGCAATGACCTGCCCTGCGACCGTGCAGCCGATCGCCTGATCAACCGCAACAGCAACAGTGTGCAGGTCGTGCTGGACAAGCAACGCACCCGCCAGTTGCTGCAACAGGCACCGGCGGCGTATCGCACCCAGGTCAACGACCTGCTGCTCAGCGCGCTGGCGCAGGTCATCACGCGCTGGAGCGGTCACGACGACCTGCTGCTGCAACTCGAAGGGCATGGCCGCGAAGAGCTGTTCGAAGACATGGACCTGACCCGTACCGTCGGCTGGTTCACCAGCCTGTTCCCGGTACGCCTGACCCCGGCCAGTACGCTGGGTGGCACGATCAAGCAGATCAAGGAGCAACTGCGCGCCATCCCCAACAAGGGCATCGGCTTCGGCGCCTTGCGCTACCTGGGCGATGCACAGACGCAACAGACCATGCAGCAGCTGCCTGTGCCACGCCTGACGTTCAATTACCTGGGCCAGCTCGATGGCACCTTCGACAGTGACGAGGGTGCGCTGTTTGCCCCCGCTGCAGAAAGCGCAGGTATCGGGCAGAGCCTGGACGCCCCGCAGAGCAACTGGCTGACCCTCAACTGCCAGGTGTTTGCCGGTGAACTGAGCCTGACCTGGGGCTACAACAGCGCAATGTACGATGCATCGACCATTGAAGGGCTGGCCGAAGATTACCTGCATTCGCTGAGCCGCCTGATCGAGCACTGCCTGCAGGCCGACCACCACGGCCTGACGCCGTCGGACGTGCCTCTGGCCCGTTTGAGCCAGGCGCAGCTCGATGCACTGCCCCTTTCGGCCCAGCAGGTTGAAACGCTGTACCCGCTGGCCCCGATGCAACAGGGCATGCTGTTTCACACCCTTTACCAGCAACAAGCAGGCGACTACATCAATCAGATGCGCCTGGACGTACGCGGCCTGGATGCAGAACGCTTCCGGGCCGCCTGGCAGGCCACCCTGGATGCCCATGACATCCTGCGCAGCGGTTTCCTCTGGCAGGGCCAGCTCGACGAGCCGCTGCAAGTGGTGCACAAGCGAGTCGAACTGCCGTTCAGCGTACTGGACTGGCGCGAGCGCCAGGGTTGCAGCGCAGCGCTGGACACCCTGGCTGGCGAAGAGCTGATGCAGCCGTTCGACTTGCAGCAACCGCCATTGCTGCGCCTGTTCATGGTCCGCACCGGCGAGGACAGCCATCACCTCATCTACACCCACCATCACATCCTGATGGATGGCTGGAGCAACTCGCAGATGATGGGTGAGGTGATGCAGCGCTACCATGGCCAGCGCGTGCCCCAGTCCAGCGGTCGCTACAGCGATTACATCGCCTGGCTGCAACAGCAGGACCCGGCACTGAGCGAGACGTTCTGGAAAGCCCAGGTACAGACCCTCGATGCGCCCACTCGGCTTGCAGCGGCCATCACTGCGCAACGCTCACCGGGGTCCGGCCACGCACACCTCGAAGCCGCGCTCGAACAGGCCGACACTGCCCGGCTCGAGACCTTTGCCCGCCAGCAGAAGGTGACCCCCAACACACTGGTTCAGGCAGCCTGGCTGATCGTGCTGCAGCGTTACTGCGCGCAGGCGACGGTCTGCTTCGGTGCCACCGTCTCCGGTCGCCCGGCGGAGCTCAGCGGGGTGGAACAGCAGCTGGGGCTGTTCATCAACACCTTGCCAGTGGTCGCCACGCCGCTGCCCGAGCTCAGCGTCGGCCAATGGCTGCAGCAGGTGCAGGCGCAGAACCTGGGCTTGCGAGAACATGAACACACCCCGTTGTTCGAGATTCAACGCTTGGCCGGCAAGAACGCCGAAAGCCTGTTCGACACCCTTCTGGTGTTCGAGAACTATCCGATTTCGCAAGCCCTGGAACAGACGCCAAGCACAACACTGCACTTTGGCAGCATCCGTACCCATGAGCAGACCAACTATCCCTTGACCTTGATGGTCGGCTTCGGCGCGATGCTGACCTTGCAGGCAAGTTACGACCAGGCGCATTTCGATACCGCCACGGTCGAGAAGCTCGCTCACTCGCTGCTCAGGCTGCTGAGGGCGATGCTCGACTCGCCAGACCAGGCCATCGGCGACTTGGTGATGCTTGCACCGCAGGAACAGCACACCGTACTGCTCGACTGGAACCTGACATCGACCCACTACCCACTCGAGCAACCGGTTCATCAATTGATCGAGGCGCAGGTCCAACAGACACCGAACGCGCCGGCCCTGGTGTTCGGCGGGCAGCACCTGAGCTATGCCGAACTCAACAGCCGTGCCAACCAGCTCGCCCATGCGCTGATTGCACGCGGTGTCGGCCCCGACGTGCTGGTTGGCATCGCCATGGAACGCAGCATCGAGATGGTCGTCGCCCTGCTGGCGACCCTCAAGGCCGGTGGCGCCTACGTGCCGCTGGACCCGGAATACCCGCGCGAGCGCCTGGGCTACCTGTTCGACGACAGCGGCATCGCCCTGCTGCTGACCCAGCAGCACCTGCTGGCACAGCTGCCGGTGCCCGAAGGCCTACCGCTGCTGGCCCTGGACACACTGGACCTGAGCGAGCACGCCCAGAGCAACCCGGACATTGCCCTGCACCCGGAGAACCTGGCCTACGTCATCTACACCTCCGGCTCCACCGGCAATCCCAAGGGCGCCGGCAACCGCCACAGCGCACTCACCAACCGCCTGTGCTGGATGCAGCAGGCCTACGCCCTGGACGCCAGCGACACGGTACTGCAGAAGACCCCGTTCAGCTTCGACGTGTCGGTGTGGGAGTTCTTCTGGCCGCTGATGACCGGTGCGCGCCTTGTGGTCGCTGCTCCTGGCGACCATCGCGACCCGGCCAGGCTGGTAGCGCTGATCAACCAGCACCAGGTCAGCACCCTGCACTTCGTACCGTCGATGCTGCAGGCCTTCCTGCTGGATGCCGGTGTGCCGCGCTGCACCAGCCTCACCCGCATCGTCTGCAGCGGCGAGGCCCTGCCGGTGGACGCGCAGCAGCAGGTGTTCGCCAAGTTGCCGAACGCCGGCCTGTACAACCTGTATGGCCCTACCGAAGCCGCCATCGACGTGACTCACTGGACCTGCCGCGAGGAAGGCAAGGATGGCGTACCGATCGGCCAGCCGATTGCCAACCTGCAGACCTACATCCTCGGCGACGACCTGGGGCTGTTGCCGGCGGGCGTCACCGGTGAGCTCTACCTGGCCGGCGAAGGCCTGGCGCGGGGTTACCACCGCCGCGCCGCACTGACTGCCGAGCGCTTTGTCACCAGCCCGTTCGGCGAAGGCAAGCGCCTGTACCGCACCGGCGACCTTGCCTGCTACCGCACCGACGGCGTGATCGAATACCGCGGGCGTATTGATCATCAGGTGAAGATCCGCGGCCTGCGCATCGAGCTGGGTGAAATCGAGGCACGCCTGATGGCACTCGACGCCGTGCGCGAAGCGGTGGTACTGGCGATCGAGGGTGCCACCGGCCAGCAACTGGTGGGGTATGTGGTGCCAAGCGCTGGTACCGGGCAGGACGACCTGCGCGAGCACCTCAGGCACGCACTGAATGCACATCTGCCGGACTACATGATCCCGGCGCAATGGGTATGGCTGAAGCAGATGCCGCTGAGCCCGAACGGCAAGCTGGAGCGCAAGGCGCTGCCCAAGCCCGATGCCAGCCAGCTGCAACGTGAATATGTGGCCCCGCAAAGCGAGCTGGAGCAGCGCATTGCTGCCATCTGGCAGCACGTGCTCGGCTGCGAGCGCATCGGCCTGCACGACAACTTCTTCGAACTGGGTGGACATTCCTTGATGGTGATTCGCGTGATGTCACGCATGCAACTGGATGTGGGGATACAGGTGAGCCCGCACGAGCTGTTCCAATTCCCTGTTCTGGGTGATTTCACTGCACAGGTGGCGCAACTCGGTGCACAGGTCGACACCACGAAACTCAGCAAACTCGAAGCACTGTTCGACGAATTGGAGGAAGTGTGATGGACAAGGACATGGCTGCACGGATCGCCAAGCGATTCATCACCCTCCCGCTGGACAAGCGCAAAGTGTTTCTCGAAAAAATGCTCGGCGAAGGCGTGTCGCCGGCCAACCTGCCGATCCCGCAGGTGCAGTCGGAGGTCGAGACGGTTCCGCTGTCCTTCGCACAGGAGCGTCAGTGGTTCCTCTGGCAGCTGGAGCCGCAGAGTGCGGCCTACCACATCTGCATTGCGCTGCGCATGAAGGGCCCGTTGAACGCGAACGCGCTGGAGCGCAGTTTCAACGCCCTGGTCGCACGCCACCAGGCCCTGCGCACCACCTTCACCCAGACCCACGACGGCCCGGTGCAGCGCATTGCCCCGCACTTGACGCTGGAAATTGCGCGTCATGTGCTGGACACCCAGACAGAGGCGGCGGTTCTGGCCTTTGTCCAGGCGCAGACACAGGCCCCGTTCGACCTGGAGCACGGCCCTCTGTTGCGCATCGCGTTAGCATCCTCGGCGCCGGACGAGCATGTGCTGGTGCTGGTTCAGCACCACATCGTGTCGGACGCCGCCTCGCTGGAGATCATGGTCAGCGACCTGGTGCAGTTGTATGCCGGCTACAGCCAGGGGCGCGAGGTGACGTTGCCCGAGCTGCCGATCCAGTACGCCGACTACGCCATCTGGCAGCGACGCTGGATGGAAGCCGGCGAACGTGAGCGGCAGTTGCAGTACTGGACTGAAAAGCTCGGTGGCGAGCAGTCGGTGCTGGAGTTGCCACTGGACCGCCCGCGCCCCTCCGAGCAAAGCCACCGCGGAGCGCGCCTGGATGTCGACCTCGATCACACCGTCGCCCAGCGTCTCAAACACCTGGCCCAATCGCACAACGTGACCCCTTTCATGCTGTTGCTGGCCTCATTCCAGACCCTTCTGCACCGCTACAGTCGTCAGGCGGACATCCGCGTCGGCGTGCCAGTGGCCAACCGCAACCGGGTCGAGACCGAGGGTCTGATCGGCTTCTTCGTCAACACCCAGGTCTACAAGGCCGACTTCAGCACCGCATCGAGCTTTGAGGCACTGTTGCAGCAGGTGAAGCAGACGTCGCTCGAAGCACAGCAGTATCAGGAGTTGCCTTTCGGCTACCTGGTCGAAGCGCTGCAACCCACCCGCAGCATGAGCGTCACACCGCTGTTCCAGGCCATGTACAACCATCGCGGGCTGGTCAATGAAACGCGGCAGGCATCAGACCACTCGGATGCGCTGCAGGTCGAAAACCTGCAGTGGGACACCCACAGCGCGCAGTTCGACCTGACGCTCAACACCGCCGAATCGCCGACTGGCTTCTCGGCAAGCTTCACGTATGCCACCGATCTGTTCGACGCCGCGACCATCGAGCGTCTGGCCCGGCACTGGCAGAACCTGCTGCAGGCGATTGTCGCTGACCCGCAACAGCGCGTCGGCGAACTGCCGTTGCTCGACGCCAGCGAGCAACAGGCCAACCTCCAGCAATGGAACCCGGCGCCTGCGCAGTTCGCCAGCCAGCGCTGCCTCCATGAACTGATCGAAGCCCAGGCTGCGCGTGCGCCGGGCTCCATCGCGCTGACCCTGGGTGACGCCCAGCTCAGCTACCGCGAACTCAACGAACGCGCCAACCAGATGGCCCATGCGTTGATTGCCCAGGGCATCGGGCCAGAGGTGCTGGTGGGCCTGGCCTGCGAGCGCAGCCTGGAGATGGTGGTCGGCCTGCTGGCGATCCTCAAGGCCGGCGGCGCCTATGTGCCACTGGACCCGGCGTACCCCGAGGACCGCCTGGCCTACATGATGGAGGACAGCGGGCTGAGTGTGGTGCTGGCCCAGTCGCACCTGGGTTTGCCAACGCCGGCCGGGGTGCGCACGTTGCTGCTGGACGATGACTTCACTGGTTATGCCGCCAGCAACCCAGGGCTGACGCTTGACCCTGCCAACCTGGCCTACGTGATCTACACCTCCGGCTCCACCGGCAAGCCCAAGGGCGCGTTGCTCGCGCACCACAACGTGCTACGCCTGTTTGCCGCCACCGAACACTGGTTCGCCTTCGGGCCGAGTGACGTGTGGAGCCTGTTCCACTCCTATGCCTTCGACTTCTCGGTGTGGGAGATCTTTGGTGCGCTGCTGTATGGCGGCAGGCTGGTCATCGTGCCGCAGGCCACCAGCCGGGCGCCGGAAGAGTTCTTCCAGTTGCTGTGCGAGCAGGGGGTCACCGTGCTCAACCAGACGCCATCGGCGTTCAAACAGCTGATGCAGGTGGCCTGTGCGCCGGCGCAAGCCGAGATGAAGCCCGCCCTGCGCTACGTGGTGTTCGGTGGCGAAGCTCTCGACGTGCACAGCCTGCGCCCTTGGTTCGAGCGCTTTGGCGATCAGCAGCCGCAACTGATCAACATGTACGGCATCACCGAGACCACGGTGCACGTCACTTACCGTCCTGTGTCGCTGGCCGATCTGGCCGGCGATGCGGCAAGCCCGATTGGCGAGCCGATCCCGGACCTGTCGTGGTACCTGCTCGATGCCGACCTGAACCCGGTGCCCAAAGGCGCCATCGGCGAGCTGTATGTGGGCCAGGCCGGTCTGGCGCGTGGTTATCTCAAGCGTGCCGATCTCACCGCCACACGTTTCGTGCCCGATCCGTTCTCGGCCCGCGGCGAGCGCCTGTACCGCACGGGCGACCTGGCGCGTTATCGCCAGGATGGCATCGTCGAATACGTCGGCCGCATCGACCATCAGGTCAAGATCCGCGGCTTCCGCATCGAACTGGGTGAGATCGAGGCACGTCTGGCGCAACAGGCTGCGGTGCGCGAGGCGCTGGTGCTGGCGGTGGACGGGCCGAGCGGCCAGCAACTGGTGGGTTATGTACTGCCCCACGATAACGCCGCCGACCCCACGGCCCTGCGGGAAGACCTGAAAACCCGGCTCAAGGCCGAACTGCCGGACTACATGGTGCCCACGCACCTGCTGTTCCTGGAGCAATGGCCACTGACGGCCAACGGCAAGCTCGACCGCCGCGCCTTGCCGGCGCCGGATGCGAGCCTGCTGCAGGCCGAGTACGTGGCGCCGCAGGGCGAACTTGAACAACAGATCGCCGCCCTCTGGCAACAGATGCTCGGCTGCGAGCGTATCGGCCGTACCGACGATTTCTTCGAGCTGGGCGGGCATTCGCTGCTGGCCACCCAGGTGATCTCGCGGGTGCGTCAGGTGCTGGGCTTCGACGTGGCCTTGCGCACGCTGTTCGAACACAGTCGCCTGGCGGATTTCGTCGCCACGCTGGATGCATTGAAGCGCATTGACGAGCCTGCGCTGGTCGCGGTCGAACGCGGCGTGCCGCTGCCGCTGTCCTACGCCCAGGAGCGCCAGTGGTTCCTCTGGCAGCTGGACCCGCAGAGCAGTGCCTATCACCTGCCGGCGGCCCTGCGCCTGCGCGGCCATCTGGACCTGAAGGCACTGCAACGTAGCTTCGACACGTTGCTAGCGCGTCATGAAAGTCTGCGAACGCACTTCACTCAAAAAGATGACCAACTGCACCAGATAGTCACCCATCAACCAGCCATACTGATCGAACAGGAAGACCTGACCAATCAGAAAGACCAGATAGACACCTTTGTCGAAGTCGAAATCAACCGTCTGTTTGCATTGGATCAGGGGCCATTGTTACGGGTGAAGCTGCTGCAATTGGCAGCCGATGACCATGTGTTGATCATGACCCAGCATCATATCGTTTCCGATGCGTGGTCGATGCAGGTGATGGTCGACGAACTGATCAGCCTGTACAGCGCATACAGCGCAGGCCAGGATGTTGTGCTACCCGTACTGCCCATTCAGTATGCAGACTATGCGCTGTGGCAACGCGAGTGGATGGAGGCCGGAGAGCGGGATCGGCAACTGCACTACTGGCTCAAGCAGTTGAGCGGCGAGCATTCCGTCATAACGTTGCCGACAGACCATGCCAGACCGCCAGAGCAGAGTTTCCGTGGGGACCATCTCGCGCTTACGCTCGATCAACCACTAGCGCTGAGCCTCAAAAAACTTGCACAACAGCGCGGCATCACGCCCTTCATGCTGTTGATGGCCTCGTTCCAAATGCTGCTGCATCGATACAACGGCCAACGCGACATTCGTGTAGGCGTGCCCGTTGCCAACAGAAATCGTATGGAAACCGAGCGCTTGATCGGCTTCTTCGTCAATACCTTGGTGCTCAAAACCGAGATAGAAAGTCAGCACACCGTCGCCACCCTGCTTGATCAGGTTAGAAACATTACTTTGCAGGCCCAAGCTCATCAGGACCTTCCGTTCGAACAGCTGGTTGAAGCGCTGCAGCCTGAACGAAGCCTGAGTCACAATCCGTTGTTTCAAGTCATGTTCAGCCACCAGGGCGAGACACGTGGCGTACAAAGGCAAAACGCGCTGCCAAATTTGGACGTAGAGTTCCTCGCCTGGGACAAGCAGACATCGCAATTCGATCTGATGCTGCATACAACTGAAAGCGCCGAAGGCTTCTCAGCGGTATTCACCTATGCCACCGATCTGTTCGAGGCGGCCACCATCGAGCGTCTGGCCCGGCACTGGCAGAACCTGCTGCAGGCGATTGTCGCTGACCCGCAACAGCGCGTCGCTGAACTGCCGTTGCTCGATGCCCGCGAGCAACAGGCCAATCTCCAGCAATGGAACCCGGCGCCTGCGCAGTTCGCCAGCCAGCGCTGCCTCCATGAACTGATCGAAGCCCAGGCTGCGCGTGCGCCGGGCTCCATCGCGCTGACCCTGGGTGACGCCCAGCTCAGCTACCGCGAACTCAACGAACGCGCCAACCAGATGGCCCATGCGTTGATTGCCCAGGGCATCGGGCCAGAGGTGCTGGTGGGCCTGGCCTGCGAGCGCAGCCTGGAGATGGTGGTCGGCCTGCTGGCGATCCTCAAGGCTGGCGGCGCCTATGTGCCACTGGACCCGGCGTACCCCGAGGACCGCCTGGCCTACATGATGGAGGACAGCGGGCTGAGTGTGGTGCTGGCCCAGTCGCACCTGGGTTTGCCAACGCCGGCCGGGGTGCGCACGTTGCTGCTGGACGATGACTTCACTGGTTATGCCGCCAGCAACCCAGGCCTGACGCTTGACCCTGCCAACCTGGCCTACGTGATCTACACCTCCGGCTCCACCGGCAAGCCCAAGGGCGCGTTGCTCGCGCACCACAACGTGCTACGCCTGTTTGCCGCCACCGAACACTGGTTCGCCTTCGGGCCGAGTGACGTGTGGAGCCTGTTCCACTCCTATGCCTTCGACTTCTCGGTGTGGGAGATCTTTGGTGCGCTGCTGTATGGCGGCAGGCTGGTCATCGTGCCGCAGGCCACCAGCCGGGCGCCGGAAGAGTTCTTCCAGTTGCTGTGCGAGCAGGGGGTCACCGTGCTCAACCAGACGCCATCGGCGTTCAAACAGCTGATGCAGGTGGCCTGTGCGCCGGCGCAAGCCGAGATGAAGCCCGCCCTGCGCTACGTGGTGTTCGGTGGCGAAGCTCTCGACGTGCACAGCCTGCGCCCTTGGTTCGAGCGCTTTGGCGATCAGCAGCCGCAACTGATCAACATGTACGGCATCACCGAGACCACGGTGCACGTCACTTACCGTCCTGTGTCGCTGGCCGATCTGGCCGGTGATGCGGCAAGCCCCATCGGCGAGCCGATCCCGGACCTGTCGTGGTACCTGCTCGATGCCGACCTGAACCCGGTGCCCAAAGGCGCCATCGGCGAGCTTTATGTGGGCCAGGCCGGCCTGGCGCGTGGTTATCTCAAGCGTGCCGATCTCACCGCCACACGTTTCGTGCCCGATCCGTTCTCGGCCCGCGGCGAGCGCCTGTACCGCACGGGCGACCTGGCGCGTTATCGCCAGGATGGCATCGTCGAGTACGTCGGCCGCATCGACCATCAGGTCAAGATTCGCGGTTTCCGCATCGAGCTGGGTGAGATCGAGGCACGTCTGGCGCAACAGGCCGCCGTGCGCGAAGCGCTGGTGCTGGCGGTGGACGGGCCGAGCGGCCAGCAGTTGGTGGGCTACGTCGTGCCGCAGGACGCCAATGCCGAGCACACCCAATTGCGTGATCAACTCAAGGCCGGGCTCAAGGCCGAACTACCGGACTACATGGTGCCCACGCACCTGCTGTTCCTGGAGCAATGGCCACTGACGGCCAACGGCAAGCTTGATCGCCGCGCCTTGCCGGCGCCGGATGCGAGCTTGCTGCAGCGTGAATACGTGGCACCGCAGACCGAAATGGAAAAACGCATCGCCACCTTGTGGCAAGACGTGCTCAAGCTGCCGCGCATTGGTCTGGACGACAACTTCTTCGAGCTCGGTGGCGACTCGATCATCTCGATCCAGGTGGTCAGCCGTGCCCGCCAGAGCGGGATCCGCTTCAGCGCCAAAGACCTGTTCCAGCACCAGACCATCAAGAGCCTGGCCAGTGTCGCGCAGGTCGCCGACACCACGCAGCAGATCGATCAGGGCCCCGTGCTCGGCACCACGCCCCTGCTGCCGATCCAGCAACTGTTCTTGCTCAGCGATACCCCCGAACCGCATCACTTCAATCAATCGGTGATGCTCGAACCATCCAGGCCGCTGGATGCAGCCGTACTGGACCATGCCTTGCACGCGCTGCTGGAACACCACGATGCCTTGCGCCTGGTGTTCTCCCTCGACGGCGAACATCCAGGGGCTCGCTACCTGCCAGTGGACCCGACCTGCAAATTGCTGTGGCAGGCCGAGGTCGCTGACGAACCTGCGCTCAACGAATGGGCCAATCGCGCCCAGGCCAGCCTGAACATCCAGCAAGGCCCGCTGCTGCGCGCCCTGCTGGCGACCCTACCCGATGGCCAGCAGCGCCTGCTGTTGGTCATTCACCACCTGGCGGTGGATGGCGTGTCGTGGCGCATCCTCTTCGAAGACCTGCAACTGGCCTACCAGCAACGGCTGGTAAACCAGCCGACGAAACTGCCGGGCAAAACCAGCTCGGTCAAGGCCTGGGCCGAGCAGTTGCAAGGCTATGCACACAGCGAGGCCCTGCAAAAGGAACTGCAGTACTGGCAGGCGCAACTGCAGGATGTACCCACCACACTGCCCTGCGAGCGCCCACACGGCAGCTTGCTGAACCGCCACGCACGCAGCGTGCAAAGCCGCCTCGACACGCAGCTCACCCGCCAACTGCTGCAGGAGGCACCGGCGGCCTATCGCACACAGATCAACGATTTGTTGCTGACCGCACTGGCACGCGTGATCGGCCGTTGGAGCGGCTCGCCAACCAGCCTGATCGAGCTGGAAGGCCATGGCCGCGAAGACCTGTTCGACACGATCGACCTGACCCGTACCGTGGGTTGGTTCACCAGCGTGTTCCCGGTCAAGCTCACCCCCGCCAGCGGTATGGGCGAGTCGATCAAGGCAATCAAGGAACAGCTGCGCGCCATTCCCAACAAGGGCATCGGCTACGGCGCACTGCGCTTTCTTGGCGATGGGAGCGCGCGTCAGGCCCTGGGCGAACTGCCCGTCCCACGCATCACCTTCAACTACCTGGGCCAGTTCGACGCCAGCTTCGACAGCAATGAGGGCGCGCTGTTCGCACCGGCCGCTGAAAGCACCGGCGCCAACCAGAGTACCCACGCAACGCTGGGCAACTGGCTGTCGCTCAACGGCCAGGTGTATGGCGGCGAGCTGAGCATGAACTGGAGCTTCAGCAGCGAAATGTTCGAGGAGGCGACGGTTCAGCAACTGGCCGATGCCTTCTGCCTGGAACTGGCCGCTGTCATTGCGCATTGTCGCGACCCGCAGCACAGGGGGCTGACGCCATCGGACTTCGCGCTGGCGCGTCTTGGCCAGCCGCAACTGGACCGTTTGCCAGTACCGTGCAGCGACGTGCAGGACCTCTACCCGCTCTCGCCCATGCAGCAAGGCATGCTGTTTCACACGCTGGAGTCCAACGAGGCCAGCCTCTACATCAACCAGATGAGCGTACCGGTTATCGGGTTGGACCCCGAACGGTTCATCGCGGCCTGGAACACCGCGATTGCCCGCCATGAAATCCTGCGCACCGGGTTCTGGTCGGCCAACGAGCTGAATGAGCCGCTGCAAGTGGTGTACAAGCAAGCCACCCTGCCGGTGCGTCGCCTGGCCAGGCAAGCCACGACGTTCGATGAAAAGGCCCTGCAACGTATCCTTGAAGCGGACTGCGCCGAAGGCTTCGATCTGCTGCAGGCGCCGTTGACGCGCCTGACGCTGATCGACCTGGGCGAGCACAAGCACCACCTGATCTGGACCAGCCACCACATCCTGATGGACGGCTGGTCCAGCTCGCGCCTGCTCGGCGAAGTGCTGGAGCTGTACCACGGGCGCACGCCACCGGCAAAGCGCGGGCAATATCGCGACCATATCCAATGGCTGCAGAATCAGTCCCAGGCCAGCCTGGAGCAGTTCTGGAAACACAAGCTGCACGACCTTGAAGGCCCGACCCTGCTGGCCGGCAGCATTGCACCGCGTCCGGCCGGCGACCTGCAAGGGCATGCAGCGCTGTACCTGCACTGGGACGAAGCACGCACCCAGCGCCTGCGCGAACAGACCCAGCGCCTGCGTATCACGCCCAACACACTGATCCAGGCCGTATGGCTGCTGCTGTTGCAACGCTACACCGGCCAGCCCACCGTGTGCTTCGGCGCCACCGTGGCCGGTCGCCCGGCCAGCCTGCCCGGTGCCGAAGAAATGCTCGGGCTGTTCATCAATACCCTGCCGATCATTCAGACCCCGCAGCCGCACATGCCGCTGGCGCAGTGGCTGCAAGCACTGCAAACCTACAACCTGGAGGTTCGTGACCAGGAGCATGCCTCGCTGGCCGACGTGCAGCGCTGGTCGGGGCAGAACGGCCAGGCACTGTTCGACAGCATCATCGTGTTCGAAAACTACCCGGTGGACGACCGCCTGCAGGAAGCCGAGCAGAATCAGTTGAGCTTTGGCGAGGTGAACAGTCGTGACGTCACCAACTTCGCCATGGACCTGGCGATCAACCTGGGCCGCACCCTCAAGATCGAGTTCCTCTACCTGCGCAACCGCTTCACCGAGGCTGCCACGGCGCAGATCCGCACCAGCTTCGAAACCTTGCTCGATGCCCTGCTCGACAACCCTCAAGCAACCCTGGGCAGCCTGTCGATGCTCAGTGCCGACGAACAGCAGGCACTTGCACAACACAATCAACTGGCGCCGCCGAGCCACGACCCGGCGCTGCTGGCCGAGTGCATCCGCAGCCATGCCGAACGGCAGCCGCAGCGTATCGCGGTCACCTGCGCCGATGTGCAGTTGAGCTACGGCGAACTGGAAACCCGCGCCAACCGGCTGGCCCACCACCTGATCGCACAGGGCATCGGCCCTGAAGTGTGCGTCGGCATTGCCCTGGAGCGTTCGGTCGACGTGATCGTGGCGTTCTATGCCGTGATGAAGACCGGCGCAGCCTACGTTCCGCTCGACATCGACTACCCGCAGGAGCGCGTCAAGTGGATCGTCGAAGACTCGCGCATGCCGGTGCTGCTGACGCAACGCTCACTCCAGCACCGGTTTGCCGATGCCGGTGCCGGCACCCTGATCACACTTGACCATCTGGCCCTGGACACCTACCCCGCCAGTTGCCCGGCGCCTCGCGCCGACGCGGACAACCTCGCCTACCTGATCTACACCTCCGGCTCCACCGGCAAGCCCAAAGGAGTGGCCGTCAGCCACGGGCAGATCCGCATGCACTGCCTGGCGATTGCCGAGCGCTACGCGATGGACGCCAGCACCCGCGAGCTGCTGTTCATGTCGTTCGCCTTCGACGGTGCCCAGGAACGCTGGCAGTCGACCCTGCTCGGCGGCGGCCAGCTGGTGCTGCGCGACAACCGCCTGTGGACTGCCGAGGAAACCTGGCAGGCCCTGCACGCGCACAACATCGATATCGCCTGCTTCCCGCCCGCCTACCTGCAGCAACTGGCCGAATACGCCGCCAGCGTCGAAGCGCCGCCACCGGCGGTGCGGGTGTACTGCTTTGGTGGTGACGCGGTGGCCGAGGCCAACTTCGAGCTGGTCAAGCGTGCACTCAAGCCGGCCTATCTCACCAACGGCTACGGCCCCACCGAAACCGTGGTCACGCCGTTGCTGTGGAAAGTCGACGCCAGCCAGCAGTGCGGTGCGGTGTATGCGCCCATCGGCACCCGCGTGGGTCGACGTACCCTGTACGTACTCGACGACCAGCTCAACCCGGTGCCCGACGGCGTGGCCGGCGAGCTGTACCTCGGTGGCGAAGGCGTGGCGCGCGGCTATCACCAGCGTCCCGGGCTCAGCGCCGAACGCTTCGTTGCCGACCCGTTCGCGGGCGATGGCAGCCGCCTGTACCGCACCGGTGACCTGGTGCGCCAGCGCGCCGACGGCGTGTTCGACTACCTCGGCCGACTGGACAACCAGGTCAAGGTGCGCGGTTTCCGCATTGAGCTGGGCGAAATCGAATCGCGCCTGCGCCAGCAACCCGGGGTGTCCGACGCGGTGGTGGTTGCACGTGAAACCGGCGCCGGCAAGCAACTGATCGGCTACGTGGTAGCGGACGACGCCGGTGACCTGGGCGAACGCCTGCGCGGTGCACTGCAGGTCGAGCTGCCCGACTACATGGTACCGGCGCAGATCCTCGCGCTGGCCGCCTTCCCGCTCAACCCCAACGGCAAGCTCGACCGCAAGGCCCTGCCCGACCCGGACTTCAAGGCGCGTGCCTTCATCGCCCCGCGCAATGCGCTGGAGCAGGGCTTGGCGGCCATCTGGCAACAGGTGCTGGAGGTCGAACAGGTTGGCGTTACCGACAACTTCTTCGAACTGGGGGGCGACTCGCTGCGTGTGCTCAAGGTGCTGTCCAGGGTACGTAGCCAGCCGGAGCTGGGCATCGAACTGAAACTGCGCGACCTGATCGGCAAGCCGACCATCGCCGAGCTGTCGGGCTACGAGGCCCAGGTGTCTTCCCTCGACCCGTTGCTGTTGCTCAACAGCCCGGTCGAACAGGCGCGGCCGCTGTTCTGCCTGCACGCAGGCTTCGGCACGGTATTCGACTACGAGCCGCTGGCTCGCCGCCTGGAAGGCCAGCGCAGCGTGTATGGCCTGCAATGTCGAATGCTGCTGGAGCGTAGCTGGGAAGATGAATCCCTCGAGGCCATGGCCATCGACTATGCCCAGTACATCCGCCAGAAACAGGCCAGCGGTCCTTACCACCTGCTGGGTTGGTCACTGGGCGGCACCCTGGCGGTGCTGGTCGCGCAAGAGCTTGAGAAACAGGGCCAGCGGGTGGGTTTCCTCGGCCTGGTGGACAGCTTTCTGCCGTCATCTGCGCTTGCGCAGCCTGCAGCCGATGAGGACTGGAGCGAAGACCTTGGCAGCTTCCTGGGTGTCATCATGGGCGTGCCAAGTGACGCGCTGCCGGTGTTGCAGGTGCGCGCCAGCAGCCCTGCCAACCACCTCGAAACGGCGATTGCCCAGGTGCAGGCCCAGGTCATCAGCGCCTCGGCGTTCGCCTCCATCGGCGCTGAAGAACTGGCCCATACCTTCCGTGTAGCCATGAAACTCAAGGCATTGTCCGAGGCCATCGAGGGGCTCCCCGCAACGCAGGTGCCAGCGCAGTGCTGGTGGGCCAGGGCCGACGCAGGCCAGACCCAGCTGCGCCTGGTGCAGGCGCAACTCAACGAACCGGTGGCCGCCGGCCATTACGACATGCTCAAGCATCCCGAGCTGCTGCGCCGCGTGCTGGAGCAGTTGCAGGAAAGCCACAGCGTCACCTGTTGATACCACCGCCGCCCCGTCAGCCGGGGCGGCGCTTACCGATAGCTTTGCAAGGAACCTCTACATGCCTCTGGATCCCGACCTCGAAGGCTTCCTGGAACTGGCCCAGATGGGCCGCCTGAGTGGCAAGAGCAGCGCGCTGCACGAACTTGATCTGGCACTGGCGCGCACGCAGTTCGAAACCACCTCGCAAGTGCTCGACCCCTGCCCGCCAGGCGCCATCAACGTCACTACCCTGAGCATTCCAACCCGCGACGGCCAGTCCATCGCGGCGCGTCTTTACCGCGCCGATGCCAGCGACACGGCGTTGCTGCCAACGCTGCTGTTCTTTCATGGTGGCGGTTATGTGGTCGGCAGCCTGGACTCCCATGACTCCATCTGCCGCCGCCTGGCAGCAAGCGGGCGCCAGGCGGTGCTGGCGCCGGCTTACCGGCTGGCCCCGCAATACCCGTTCCCGACCGCCGTGCATGATGCGCTGGATGCCGCCAACTGGCTGGCTGAACAGGCCACGGCGCTGCACCTGGACAACCAGCGGGTGACACTCGCGGGCGACAGCGTCGGCGCCACCCTGGCCACCGTGCTGGCGATCACGGCGGTCAAGCAGCCACAGGCGTTGCAGCTCAAGCCCAGGGCGCAGCTACTGTTCTATCCGGTCACCGATACCTCGCGCCAGCGCGACTCGCATCGCCGCTATGCCCAGGACTACCTGCTCGAGACCGCCACGCTGGAATGGTTCTACCACCATTACAGTGCCGACCCGGCGCAGCACCTGGACTGGCGCGTCTCGCCGTTGCTGGCCAGCGGGCTGGGCGAACTGGCCCCGGCGTATGTGAGCCTGGCCGAATACGACCCGCTGTTTGACGAAGGGCTGGAGTACGCCCGCCTGCTGGAGGCCAGCGGTACTTCGGTGACGTTGAAGGTGCAACAGGGGCTGACCCACGATTTTCTGCGCATGGGCGGGATTGTGGCGGATGTCGAGGCGATCTATACGGCGGTGGACCGCTGGTTGGCCTCGCTGTAGTCGAGGCAGGTGGCGCCCATGAAAAAGCCCGCAGCGTTGCGGGCTTTTTTGTGGCGTTGGCGATTACCAGAACGTACCCCGCAACGTCAGCATGTGGTTACGCGGCTCACCGTACCAGTTGGCGGCAACCGAAGAGCCTACTGTCGAATAATAGGTCTTGTCGAACACGTTGTTGAGGTTGTAGGTGAGGCTCCAATGATCATCGAGACGATACTCGGCCATGGCGTTCCACACGGCGTAGCCTGCCTGGCGATATTCATAGCTTTCGTTGCGAATGACCGCACCTGTGTTGTCCAGCACCGCTGCGGTTCCACTGACATAGTTGGCACTCTGCAGGTTCACCCCGCCGCCGATTTTCAAGTCATTGAATTCGCCTGGCAGACGATATGTGGACCATAGCTTGAACAGGTGTTTGGGGGTCAGGCTGCTGAACACCGTGTCGTCGTTACGATTCTGGTTGTGGTTATAGGTGTAACCCGCCATCAGGCTCCAGTCGGGAAGCAGCTCACCGCTGACCTCCATGTCCACACCCTTGCTGACCACTTCGCCCTGCGTCACATAACAGCAGCTGCCACCAAACGGAACGGTCGTTACCGGATAAGCAGGGTCCAGAACAGCCTCGTGCTCACGCTTGGTGTAATACAGAGCGAAGGAGGTGTTGACGGCACCGCCCCACAGCTCCCCCTTGATACCGGTTTCGTAGGTCTTGCCGGTCATGGGTTCGATCGAATTGCTGGATTCGGTACCCGGTGCAGGCGTTGGGCCTTCAAGTTTGTTCTGCTGTGGCTTGAAGATTTCCGAATAGCTGGCATACGCCGACCACTCATCATTCAGGTCATATACCACGCCACCATATGGAACCACCTTGGTGGGCTCTCGGGTAGAAAGATAAGCCGGTGCAACGCCCCTTTCCTGATACGTCTGATAGAACTTGTACCGTTGCGCACGAGCACCAACGATCAGGTGCAGAGGTTCGGCCAGTTGCAGCCGCAGGGTCGAGTAGAGACCGTACTGGATCTGGGTATTGGGGTTGTAATCAGCCAGCCAATCCTTGGTGGTGGGTGGGTTTGGCCACGGAGTGGAACCGGGATCGAACACGTTGATTGGCTCGAAGGCGCCTGCCAGTTGCCCGGTGCCCCTCCATTGACTGGTGATTCGCTGATGATCTGCCCCCATCAAAAACTCATGCTGGCGATCGAACAGGTTGAATTTACCCGCCAGGTTAACGTCCGCCAATTGCTGATCGCTGCGGTAGCGCGCCACACTGCCGAAGCGCGTTGCCCCGGTGCCCGTCACCGGGTTGACACTGCCCACGTTGAACGCGCGCTTCTGCAACCCGGAGTCCTGAGTCTGGGTGTAACTGACGTTAAGCTTCCAGTCATCCGACAGCTCGTGGTCGACCTTGGCAAACACCTCATCCGACCGACCGTCCTGGAACGCCCAGCTCTCGCTCAGGTTGGTATGGCGCGGCAAACCAAGATCCTTGCCGTCGCTGTAGCGAGGCAGGCCGGCGCTGGCACCGTTCTCATTGATACGCTCGGAACGTCCACCGATGGTCAGGCGTGTGCTGGGCAACACGTCCGCCTCCAGGATGCCGTAAAGCGTAGGGCTCTGCGAACTGCGCTCATCCATGAAGTACTGCCTGTCGGTATAGGCCGCTACTAGTCGCCCCCTCAGCTTGCCGTCGAAGCCCATCGGCCCCGTGATGTCGACCTGGCTACGGTAGTTGTCCCATGAACCCGCAGACGCCTCGAACTTCAATTGATAGGTGTCCAATGGGCGCTTGCGCACCAGGTTGATGATGCCACCGGGGTCGCCCGTACCACCAAAAAGGCCTGAAGCACCACGCAGTACTTCAACGTGATCGAACTCGGCCAGGTTGTAGACCTTGCTTGAATAGAAGCTGCCCGCTGTAGTGCCCAGCGCCATGGGGGCTGCACCATCGATCTGGATGTTCTCGATGGCAAAGCCGCGGGAGTAGAAGTCGTTGATGCGCTCGTTCGAGTTGCGCACAGTGATACCCGGCGTCATCTTCATGGCATCGGTCAAATCGACCATGCCCTTGTCCTGAATCACCTGATGGGTAATGACCGAAACCGACTGCGGTGTCTGGCGCAGGCTGGTCGGGGTCTTGGAGCCGACACTGGTCAGGCTGGGCGTATAGGAACCGGTATTCTCGGTCATCTGCCCCATGCCCTGGCCCTGGATGGTGGTGGTACCGAGTTCCAGAGCCGCCCCCAGCGCAGGAGTTCTTTCGACCAGGATCACATCGCCGCTGAGCCTGGCGCTCAAGCCACTGCCCAACAACAATCGATCAAGCCCCTGCTGTACCGCGTAACGCCCGTGCAGCCCTTGCGAATGCTGGCGGGTCACTACTTCACTGGCAACCATCAGGCGCAACCCCGCCTGATCGGCAAACCGCGTCAGTGCCTGGTCAAGCGGGCCTGGCGCAACATCGAAGACCTGCTCAACGGCGTGTTGGTGATCCACCGCCCTGGCCGGTAGGCTGACACCCACGCAGCTCGCTGTCACGATCGCCAGGCTCAAGGCGGTTTGTCTGATCAGATACGGCATAACGCTCCCCTGCTGAAATCAGCGAAATAAAAATCAATCTCGAAAGGAAAGACGTCAGCCCTCTGAAACCCGACAGTGGCAACAATCAATTATTTCTGCGCAGGCCCTACTTTTGCCGTGCGTCGTCTCGCTCGATCACGGTCAACCATGGGAACTGCCGCACGCGTAGCGGCAAGGTGCGCTGCAGCAATTGCAACTGGGCGTGAGTGTCATCGGTTGCAACGACACCGGTGACCGGCAAGCGGCGCAGGTCGTTGTCGCGCACCCAGATCAGGCCGCGGTGGTAGTGGCCGATCTGCTCCAGCACCTCACCCAGCGGCTGCTGGTTGAACACCAGGCGGTCGCGACGCCACGCGGTTGCCGATGCGATATCCACCGCTTGCGCATCCTCCAGGCCGTGCGGACCGAACTGCACCGCCTGGCCGGCGTCAACGTCAACAGCCTGCGCATCCCCCTCGAGCGTCACCCGCACCGAATGCTCGGTCACCACCATCCGCACCTGCTCGCCCTCGCGTCGCACATCGAAGCCGGTACCCAGCGCGCGCATGCGCCCGTTGCCAGCCAGTACCTCGAACGGACGCTGTGCATCGGCTGCGACCTGCACGAAGAGCTCCCCGGCGTACAAACGCAACACCCGGCGATCGCCTTCCAGATCTATATCCACACGCGTGTGCGGCGCCAGCTCCAGGCGCGAGCCATCGGCCAGGTTCAACGTGCGGTGCTCGCCCAGAGCGGTCACCTGGTCGGCTACCCAACCTTGGGTTTGAGCCTGCCAGTAGAGCCCCCCCGCAAGGCTCAAGGCTATTGTCAAACCCAACAACGGCACCCTGCGCGACGATGCAGGCGGCCGCTCCAATGCACTGCCCAGCCGCTCCCACAGGCGCTCCGCCGCGTGGGCGGCATGCTGGTGTTGCGGTGATGTTTCGCACCACTGCAGGTAGGCGTCCCAGGCAGGCGCCTCGGCGTCGCCCGAATGCAGGTCGACCAACCACTGCAAGGCCTGCTCGGTCAGCACTGTGGATGCCTTGCCTGAACAAAAACCGCTGCTCTCGCGCCTCATTCAGTCATCCATCATTTCGAGGCGTCGAGCACAGTGCAGCAAGGCGCTCATGATGTACTTGCTGACCATGCTCACCGAGACCCCGAGCCGCTCGGCGATGGCCGCATGGCCCAGCCCTTCGAGGCGATTGAGCAGCAGGGCCTGGCGGCAGTTGACGGGCAATTCGTCCAGGGCCTGCTGCAACAGCATCAGTTGCTGGCGCAACTCGAACAGCGCGGCGGGTCCCGGACATGGATCGAGCAGTTCATGCTCGACCTCGTCAAGCGAGCCGACCGGCCCACGCCGAGTGCGGCTGCGCCCCAGGTCGATGATCAGGTTGCGCAGCACGCGGATCAGGAAAAAGCGCGGATTGGCAATCGAATGCGTGCGCTGTTGACGGTCAAGGCCGACGTAACGCACGAAGGCGTCCTGAGTGAGGTCTGCCGCCATTTCCCGATCGCCCAGGCGGCGGTAGGCAATCTGCTGCAGTTCGCGGTGATAGAGGCGAAACAACCGATCCAGATTATCCAATGCACACTCCAGAGCGATCCATGTGCAGGAGCACAGGTGGCGGGAGCGCTAGGGTACGAATTTTGAGAATCGTTCGCAATATCAAAAAACATTGGCGTCATGCAGGAAGCGGACGACCTCCGTTTAAGCCGCCACCGCCCACAAAAAAGCCCGCATCAGAACGGGCTTTTCGAAAAGAGTGCGGATTACCAGAACGTACCACGCAACGTCAGCATGTGATTGCGCGGATCGCCGTACCAGTTGCCCAGTGCCGAGGAGCCGACAGTGGAGTAGTACTTCTTGTCAAACGCGTTGTTGAGGTTGTAAAGCACCGACCAGTGATCATCAAGCCGGTACTCCGCCATGGCATTCCACACCGCATAGCCGGCCTGGCGGTATTCGTAGCGCTCGTTGCCCACCACTGCGCCGGTGGCAGGGTCCAGTACCGATGCCGAACCGTTGACATAGTTCGCGCTCTGGAGATTGACCCCACCGCCTATCTTCAGGTCATTGAAGTCGCCCGGCAGACGGTAGGTCGACCACAGTTTGAACAGGTGTTTGGGCGTGACCCCGCTGAACACATCACCGTTTTTGCGGTTACGGTTGTTGTTGTAGGTATAGCCGGCAATGACGCTCCAGTCCGGCAACACCTCACCACTGACCTCAAGGTCGATGCCCTTGCTGACCACCTTGCCCTGGGTCAGGTAGCAGCAGTTGCCTCCGAACAGCACCGAGGTCAACGGGTAGGCAGGGTCTTCGACGGCCTGGTTTTCGCGCTTGGTGTAGTACAGCGCGATCGAGGTGTTCAACGCACCGCCGAACAACTCGCCCTTGATACCGGTTTCATAGGTTTCACCGGTCATGGCCTCGACCGGGCTTCCCGGCAGCGGTCCTTGAAGGTTGCTTTGCTGCGGCTTGAAGATTTCCGAGTAGCTGGCGTATGCCGACCACTCCTCATTCAGGTCATACACAACACCGCCATAGGGCACGACCTTCGTCGGTTCACGGACCGACACGTCCGAGGCCACTGACCACGCCCCGGTGCTGCCATCGAACTCGCGGTAGACCTGGTCGAACTTGTAGCGTTGCACCCGGGCGCCGACGATCAGGTGCAGCGGATCGGCAACGTGCATCCGCAACGTGGAGTAGAGCCCGTACTGCACTTGCGAGTTGGGGTCATAGTCGCTGACCCAGTCCTTGCGGATAGGTGGTTCGATCCAGGGGGTCGACTTCGGGTCGTAGACATCGATGGCGCCAAAGGCACCGGCCAATTGTGGCGTACCCTGCCAGCGGCTGGTGATGCGCTGATGGTCGGCGCCCATGAGGAATTCATGCTCACGGCCCAGCAGGTCGAATTTTCCGGCAACGTTCACGTCCCACAGTTGCTGGTCGCTCCGATAGCGAGAGTTCGAACCGAGCCACATCGGGCCGAGCCCGGTGACCGGGTTGAGCGCGCCCACGGAAAAGGAGCCTTTTTTCATACCCACATCTTGCGTCTGGGTATAGCTCAGGTTCACTTTCCAGCGGTCAGACAATTCATGGTCGATCTTGGCGAACAGTTCCTGCGAGCGGCCATCCTGATAAGCCCAGCTCTGGCTCAGGTTGGTATGGCGTGGCAGGCCCAGATCACCGCCGGTGCTGAAACGCGGAAGCCCGGTTCCCGAACCGTTTTCATGAATACGCTCGTAACGCCCGCCCACGGTCAGGCGAGTGCCGGGCAGCACGTCGGCCTCGAGCACACCGTAGATCGTGGGCAGCTCGGTGCTTCGTTCGTCGAGAAAATACTGCCGGTCCGTGTAGGCGGTGACCAATCGTCCGCGCAGTTTTCCGTCGAAGGCCATAGGGCCGGTGACATCCAGTTGCGTACGGTAGTTGTCCCAGGAACCGGCCGATGCCTCGACCTTCAATTGATAGGTGTCCAATGGGCGCTTGCGCACAAGGTTGATGATGCCGCCCGGATCGCCAGTGCCGCCGAAAAGACCCGAGGCCCCACGCAGGACTTCGACGTGATCGAACTCTACCAGGTTGTAGTTCTTGTTCGAGTAGAAGCTGCCTGCCGTGGTACCCAGGGCCATGGGCGCCGCTCCATCGATCTGGATGTTCTCGATGGCAAAACCTCGAGAAAAGTAGGTCGACAGCCGGTCGGTGGAATTCTGCACGGTAATGCCTGGTGCAATCTTCATGGCATCGGTCAGATCGACCATGCCCTTGTCCTGAATCACCTGATGGGTAATGACCGAAACCGACTGCGGGGTCTGGCGCAGGCTGGTCGGGGTCTTGGAGCCGACACTGGTCAGGCTGGGCGTATAGGAACCGGTATTCTCGGTCATCTGCCCCATGCCCTGGCCCTGGATGGTGGTGGTATCCAGTTCCAGCGCAGAGTTTGAAGCGGCTTCATTGGTCAGCAACACCGTGTTGTCTTCGATGCGATACCTCAGCCCGGCATTGCGCAGCAGCTGCTCAAGCGCCTGCTGCGGCTCCATGGTGCCCACCACGGCCGGGGCCTTCTTGCCAGTGACCAGGTCAGGCCCGTAGAGAATCTGCAAACCGGTCTGGTTGCCCAGATCGATCAGGGCCTTCTCCAGCGATTGGGCGGGGATATTGACCGCCACACTCTGTGCATACACACCGCCGCTGGCACCCAGTGCCAACCCCAACACGATGATGGAAGCCGAAGTACGCCAGGTGGCCAGTGAATTTTTCAGCACACGTGGTGCACGCCTTTTTTGCTCAACCTTCATAGTGTTGGATCACCCCAGATATCATTCGTCGGAAGATCGTCGCCTCTTCAGGGCCACTGATCAGTCAATGGGCATTCCTTGCTGCCACTTCCGCGCCAATGCCTAAGGGGCACGCAGGCCGGACTTCCATCGGATTCTTCGTGGAACCCAATGGAAGACGAATTAAAAATGAAAAATTTAGGAATCGTTCACATTTTCAGTACAGACATACTGAAAAAAGATAGCGCACCGTCTTGCACGGCAGCTGAAACGTCACAGCGAACGGAGCCCATCGACGTCGATGGGCTCCGGCAACACGGACGCGCCTCAGGCGCTGGCGTTCTGCGCCTTGGCCAGCAACTGTGCACGCTGCTCGGGGGTCATGCTGTCCAGACGTAACCGTGCCGCCGCCAGTTTTTCCAGTTGCCCGGGGGCGGCCTCCTGCGAGCGCAACGCCTGCGCCAACGCTGCCACGCTGGGGTTGTCGAACACCACGCCGGGGTGCACATCGCACTGCAGCAACTTGCGAATGCCCGCCACCAGCTTGATCACCAGCAACGAGTGCCCACCGGCAGCGAAGAAGTCCTGCTCCACGCTCAGGCGCTCCAGCCCCAGCAGTTGCGCCATGCGGCTGGCCAGCAGTTCCTCGACGGCATCGCGCGGCGCCACACAGGCCACCTCGGCAGTGGCCAACGGACGCTGCTGCAATGTTTGTCGATCGACCTTGCCATTGGCCAGGCGCGGCATCTGCGCCAGCACCTGTACATGGCGTGGCAGCATCGGCGCCGGCAGCCTCAGGGCCAGTTGCGCCGTCACTGCGGCAGCCGCCTCCTGACCTGCGCCCTCACGCAGCACCAAGAAGGCCACCGGCTCGGCGTCGACCAGCACCGCAACCGCCTCGCTGACCTGCGCCAGGCTGGCCAGCTGCACTTCGATTTCCGCCAGTTCGATACGAAACCCTCGCACCTTGACCTGCTGGTCGCGCCGGCCATACAGCTGTACACCGCCCTCGGGACGGTAGCGTGCCAGGTCGCCGCTGCGGTACAGCCGCTCACCCGGCTGCAGCGGATGCTCGATGAACACCTGTGCCGTCTGCTCGGGCGCATTCAGGTAGCCACGCGCCAGTTGTCGTCCACCGATGTACAGCTCGCCCAGTTCACCAATGGCCACCGCCTGAAGGTGCTCATCCAGCACCAGCACCTGATTGTTGGGCAGCACCTCGGTCAAGGGCACACTCCCTGCGTCCATATCCGCCGCTGTCACCCGATGCACCAACACACCCACGGTGGTTTCGGTAGGCCCATAGTGGTTGAACACGCGACAGTCCGGACGAATCTCGGCAATGCGCTGCAGCAGCGAGACGCCGATCGCTTCACCGCCCAGCACCAGGGTCGCCGGCAGGTGCGGCGCCTGGGCTTCGAGCAACGCGGCCAGGTGCGAGGGCACGATCTTCAGGCAGTCGATGGCCTGTTCACGCATGAAATGCGCGAACGCCTCGGGCGACTGGATGCTGTCGTCGTCGGCTACATGCAGCGCTGCACCCAGGTACAGCGCGCCCAGCAGCGCGGTGTTGCCAAGGTCGGCAGCCACCGTGGAACTCAGGGCGAAGTGACGGCATGCATCGAGTTGCAGTTGCTGGCACACCCCGGCGGCGTAGTTGAGCAACTGCTGATGCTCCACCACCACGCCTTTGGGCGTGCCGCTGGAGCCGGAGGTGAACAGCACATAGGCGACATCGGTCGCACTGAGCGCAGGGCTGGCCACATCGCCGTCGACGTGGCCCAGCAGCGCGATGTCCTGCACGACCATACCCTGCCCGGCCAGTTGGGCCAGATGCGCCTGCTCGGTCAGCACCAGGCCTGGCTGTGCCTGTTCCAGCATCTGCAACTGCCGTGCAACCGGCCATTGCGGGTCCAGCGGCAAGTACGCGGCGCCCACCCGCCAACAGGCCAGCATGGCCACCACCCATTGCGTCGAACGTGGCAAGGCCAGCCCTACCCGCCCACCCTGGCCCACGCCGAGTGTCACCAGGTCGAACGCCAGGCGTGCCACGCGCTGTTCAAGTTCGGCGTAGCTCAGGGTCACGCCGGCACTGACCAGCGCCGGAGCGTCCGGGGTGATGGCGGCCCACTGGGCGATGCGTTCGGGTAACAGCACCCGGTCTTCCAGCGCACGCACTGCGGGGTTGAGGGCAAGCAGCGCGGCGTTGTCCGCAGCCCCCGAGAGGTTGAGCCGGCCCAGGGCCTGTCGACTGTGCGCGGCGATGCTGTGCAGCAGCGCCTGGTACTGTCCGAGCAGCACTTCAAGACCGACCTGGCTGTAGCGCCCCGCTTCGGCGTCAAGACGCAAGGCCGTGTCGCTGACGCTCAGCAGCAACTCGAACCGGGGCTGTGCTTCGGCCAGGCGGGTCGCCTGCCACTGCGCAGTGCCGACAACCTGCTCCAGCAAGGCAGCGCGCGCGGCAAAGCCGTAAAGCGGGTTTTCATACGCCACCGGCAGGTTGCCTGCGGCATATTCCTGCCAGGTTGCATGCTGCTCGAGCTGCGCCGCCAGGTCGGTAACCCACGCTTCGAAGGGTTGCTCCTGATCCACATGCACTACCAGCGGCAGGGTTTTCTCGAACACCCCGATGCTGTTCTCGAAGAACGCGTAATCCTTGCGCCCGTCGTGGCGCCAGCCACCGACAAACCGATGGCGCCCGCTGATGCGTGCCAGCAGCGTCCACCAGGCTGCCTGCAGCACGGTGTCCAGCGTTACCCCCAGGCGTTGCGCCAGGCCAGCCAGCTGCGCCTGCAACGGCGCCTCCAGCGTAGCCTCAAGCTTGAGCGCGGCTGCGGGCTGGGCCGTGGCACGGCGGTATGGCAAACAGGGCGCAACGCACGCTTCGCTGGCCGGCAGGTGCGCCTGCCAGTACGCCTTGGCGGTGTCGGCATCTTCGTCGAACAGCACTTCGCTGCGCCACTCCAGGTATTGCGCAAATTGCCCCGGTTCCTCGTCGTCGACCGCAGCAGCGTGCAGGTAGGCCTGTACCAGCGCGTCGAACATTACCTTGAGGCTGCCGGCATCACCGACAAAGCGGGCCAGCGCCAGCACCAGCACCCACCGCCCCTGCGTCACACGCGACAGCAAGGCCTGCACGTACGGGCCTGCCGCAGGCCAGGGTTCGGCGAGCCACGCCTCGGGCGCCACATCCGGCTGCACCTGCAGGTCGAACGCCTGCGCCGATGCCTCGGGCATGAACTGGCGCTGGCCGTGATAGCCGGCCACGCTGCCCAGGCGCATGGCCAGGGCGGCGTGTCGCGCCAGCAGGCTGTCCAGTGCCTGCTGCAGGCGCGGCACATCCGGCTCGCCGTGGATATCGACGCGCAGGCAATGCGCGATGGCCTCGCGCCGTGCACCGGCATTCAATGCCGCGACCCAGGTTTCCTGCTCGGGAAGCAGGGCCAGGCCTGTGTCCTGTGTTTCCAGCTGTGCCGTGCTCATGCGCCCGCCTCGTCCTTTGCCATCGTCCGCTGTTGTGTGTCAGGCAGCGCCTCCAGGGCACTGCGTTCGATCATCTCGCCCATCGCCACGACAATCTTGCGCGGCCCCTCGAAGGGGTCGCGAGCATGGGCGGCAAGCATGTTGTCGAGCAGAATCACATCACCCTTGCGCCACTCGAAACGCACCGCGCATTCCTCGTACAGGTCGCCGATCTGCTGCATGACCTCGTCCTCGATCGGCGAACCGTCGCCGTAGTAAACATGACGGGGCATGCGCTGCTCGCCGAACAGTGCCAGCAGGTCTTCGCGCACATCCGGGTCCAGGCAGTAGATGTGGTGCAACTGCACCTGGTTGAAGAAGCTCTTCTCGCCCGTGACCGGGTGGCTGATGATCGCCGGGCACGGCGTGCGGATCTGCAGTTCGTCGTTGTCCAGCCAGGTCCACTGGATGCCCGCCGCACTGCAGCGCGCCTCGACCTCGGCACGCACCTCGGTCTTGAAGAAGTGCTGCCACGACACATCGAGCTTGTCGGCAAAGGTGCGCACGTATAGCAGGCCCTTGCCCTCGAAGCGCTCACGCAGCTCGGTCGGCAGCTTCTGGTACATCAGACGGCAGTCCACCACCGGGGTGGCGCCCCCCACGGGTGAAGGCTGCTCACAGAAGAACAGCTGCTTGCGCGGCCAGCGATCCTGATGCGCGCTTTCGTTGTGGAAAAGAATCATCTTCTTCTCCGGATACGGCGTCGAACGGTAGGTGTTCTTGCCGCCTTCCTTCTTCGGCAGGTCACCGTACTGGCCATACAGGCCAGGCTGCACCGCTTCGGCAAAGGCTTCGAAGGCGTGGATATCGCGCAGGGCGAAACCACGGAACAGGATGCCGGCATGCTGGGCAAGCTTGTGCTCCACCAGTGGGCGGTTGTGCTCGATCCACTGGATCAGGTCCAGCCCCGGGTCGGTCGGTTCCCACAGCAGCGGGAACGCCTGGCCCGGCACCATCAGGCTCTCGCGCATGGCGGCTACCGCAGGGCGCGCTGCCGGCCCCTGGGCCTTCTTCAGAAACTTGCCCAGTTTGTCGGCCTTGCTCGGTGCAGCGGGTGTTGCAGGCGCAGCCACAGGGGCCGCGGTATGGGTAGGCATGTTGATTTCCCCTAGACGTTTATCTGGATCACGCACCATCTGTTCGAGAATGGTCATCCAGCCTTTCACGCAGAGCTCGATACGTTCTTGTTGGAATAAGTCGCTGGCGTACTGCCAGGTGCCATGCAACTGGTCGGCCTCCTGGTCGATGAACAGGGCCATGTCGAACTTGGAGTAGCCACCGCCCATCGGCAGTGCCTCGACCCGCACCGCGTCCATCGCCGCCTGGCGCACCGGCAGGTTGTTCATCACGAACAGCACCTGCACCAGTGGGTTGGCGCCCTTGTGCCGAGGCGTCGCGGCAGCCTCGACGATCTGGTCGAATGGCAACTCCTGGTGTTCGAACGCACTCAGTGCGGTGTCCTGGACCTGGGCCAGGTACTCGCGCACCGACAGCTGCTCCTGCCAGCGTGAACGCAGCGGCAGCACGTTGATGAAAAAGCCGATCAGGCCTTCCAGTTCAGGCTGCGAGCGCCCCGCCACGTCCGCCCCGACCAGCACGTCGTGGCTGCCACTGAGCCGGTGCAACATCACCTGGAATGCCGCCAGCAAGGTGCTGTAAAGGGTGACCCCGGCGGTACGTGACAGGCCCTTGAGCTGCTCGTGCAGGGCCGCCGGCAGGCTGAAGTGCAGGTCGCGACCGGCATGGCTGGCCTGGGGCTTGCGCGGGTGGTCGGCCGGCAACACCAGCAGCCCGTCGTGACCGGCCAGGGTGCGCTGCCAGAAGGCAGCCTGTTCGCGCATCACTCCCGCCTGCTCCAGGGCCTGCTGCCACTGGGCATAATCGGAATACTGCAAGGGCAAGGGCGGCAACGGCGTCTGGATCCCGGCCTTGAGGCGGGCGTAGACCTCGACCACTTCGTTGCTCAGCAGCGCCAGCGACCAGCCATCGGAGATGATGTGGTGCATGCAGAACAGCAGCACGTGGCGCTCCTGACCCAGGCGTATCACCTGGCCACGCAACAGCGGTGCCTGCACCAGGCTGATGGGCTGGCGGGCATTGTGCTCGATCGCCTCGGCCACCCTCGCCTTCTGCTCCCCTGCTGGCAGCATCGACAGATCCAGCAGCGGCAGAGGCAGCGGCACGTCTGTGCTGACCACTGCCAGTGGATCACCGTCGTCATCGGCCACATACGCGGTACGCAGTACTTCATGGCGCCTGATCAACTGCGCCAGGCTGGCTTCGAGCAGCGGCACCGACAGTTCGCCTTCCAGGCGCAGCGCCAGGGGCATGCCATAAGCGCCGCTGGGCGCGGCGAACTGCTCGACCACCCACAGCCGACGCTGGGCCAGCGACAGCGGCGCCGTGGCGCGCTCGCCGTAGGCCTGCAGGCTCGGCAGCGCCGCGCGCGACCGGCCATCGCGCTGAGCCAGCAAGGCGGCGAAGGCACCGAGGGTCGGCGTGCCGAACAGGTCACGCAAACCCACCTCGACACTCAGTACCTGACGCAGCCGCGCCACCACCTGGGTAGCCAGCAACGAGTGGCCACCCAGCTCGAAGAAGTTGTCGTCGCGACCAATCCGCGACAGCTCCAGCACCTGCTGCCAGACCTGGGCAATCCTCTGCTCCAGATCACCTTGCGGCGCCACGTACTCGGCCTGCAACAGGCTCGCATCCGGGGCCGGCAGGGCGCGGCGGTCGAGCTTGCCGTTGGCCGTCAGTGGCCATTGCTCCAGGAACAGCAGGTGCGTGGGCACCATGTAGTCCGGCAGTTCGGCCTTGAGCCGGGTTTTCAGTTCTTCCCGCAGGGCCGTGGGGTCGGCGGCGTTATCGTGGGGCAGTACATAACCCACCAGTTGCTGGCCGCTCGGCCCGTCCACCGCCAGCACCAGCGCCTCGCGCACCGCAGCCTGTTGCGCCAGACGTGCCTCGATCTCACCCAGTTCGATGCGGAAGCCGCGGATCTTGACCTGATGGTCGATGCGGCCGACGTACTCGACGATGCCATCCTGGCGATAACGCGCCAGGTCGCCCGTGCGGTACAGGCGCTCGCCGCGGGCCGAGAACGGGTCGGGCACGAAGCGCGTGGTGGTGAGATCGGCACGCTTGAGATAACCACGCGCCAGGCCGGCCTGGCCCACATACAGCTCGCCGATGGCGCCTTTTGGCACCGGGTTCAGGTCGGCATCGAGCAGGTACCACGACAGGTCCGGGATCGGCTCGCCAATCGGGCTTGCCGCATCGCCGGCCAGGTCTTCAAGGCTGACTGGACGGTAAGTGACGTGCACCGTGGTCTCGGTGATGCCGTACATGTTGATCAGTTGCGGCTGCTGATCGCCGAAGCGCTCGAACCAAGGGCGCAGGCTGTGCACGTCGAGAGCTTCACCACCGAACACCACGTAGCGCAGGGCGGGTTTGGCTGCTGCATTGGCGGGGGCACAGGCCACCTGCATCAGCTGTTTGAACGCCGATGGCGTCTGGTTGAGCACGGTGACCCCCTGCTCGCACAGCAACTGGAAGCACTCTTCCGGTGCCCGGCTGGTGGCCTGCGGCACGATGACCAGCCTGCCGCCATACAGCAGCGCGCCAAAGATCTCCCACACCGAGAAGTCGAAGGCATAGGAGTGGAACAGGCTCCATACATCGTCGGGGCCGAAGTTGAACCAGTGTTCGGTGGCGGCAAACAGGCGCAGTACGTTGTGGTGCGCGAGCAACGCGCCCTTGGGCTTGCCAGTGGAGCCGGAGGTGTAGATCACGTAGGCCAGGTTGGCAGGGTCCAGCGAGAGTGCCGGGTTGTGCATGGCGAAGGCGCCGAAGTCATCGTCCAGCAGCAACGTGCGCACCCCGGCCGGCGTTGGCAAATCCAGATGCGACTGGGCCAGCACCACGCTCAGGCCGCTGTCTTCCATCATGTAGGCCAGGCGGTCCTCGGGGTACGCCGGGTCCAGTGGCACATAGGCGCCGCCGGCCTTGAGGATCGCCAGCAGGCCGACCACCATCTCCAGGCTACGCTCGCAGGCCAGGCCCACCAGCACCTCAGGCCCGATGCCCTGGGCAATCAACGCATGGGCCATCTGGTTGGCGCGCTCGTTGAGTTCGCGGTAGCTGAGCTGGGCGTCACCCAGGGTCAGCGCGATGGAGCCCGGCGCACGCGCAGCCTGGGCTTCGATCAGTTCATGGAGACAGCGCTGGCTGGCGAACTGCGCAGGCGCCGGGTTCCATTCGGCCAGCACCTCGCGCTGCTCGGCCTGCTCCATCAGCGCCAATGTGCCCAGGGGCCGATCAGCCGCAGAGGGCATGGCCAGCAGCAGGTGGCCCAGCTGCGCGGCGATCTGCTCGATCGTGGCCGGTGCGAAGTGCGCCAGGTCGTAGCTCATGTGCAACGACAGTTCGTCGCCAAGCCCCACGGCCAGGGTCAACGGGTAGTTGGTCTGTTCGTGCTGCTCCATCGCGCCGAAGCGCAGGCCCTCTGGCGCCGCCTGCTCCAGCACCTCGGCCACCGGGTAGTTCTCGAACACCAGGATATTGTCGAACAGCGCCTCACCGCCCTTGCCGGCCCAGCGCTGCACTTCGAACAGCGGTGTGTGCTCATGCTCGCGCAGGCTCAGGTTCTGTGCCTGGACCTGCTGCAGCCACTGGCCGACCGTCAGCTCCGGGCGCGGGCTGGCGACCACCGGCAAGGTGTTGATGAACAGCCCGATATGCTGCTCGACCCCCTTGAGCTCGGCCGGGCGCCCCGCCACCGTGGCGCCGAAGGCCACGCACGCTTGCCCGGTATAGCGTTGCAACAGCAACAGCCAGGCCGCCTGCAGCAGGGTATTGACGGTGACTTTCTGTTCACGGGCAAAGCGTTGCAGGCGCCCGGTGTCGACGGCCTGCAGGGTCAGGTAGTGATTGGCATAGCCATCTCCGGCAGGCGTCGATACCCGGGCCAGGCGTGTCGGCTCCTGCAAGTCGCGCAACTGCTCGCCCCAGAAGGCTTCGCTGCGCTGACGGTCCTGACGCTGCAACCAGGCGATGTAGTCGCTGTAGTTGCCAACGGCGACCTGCGGTGCCTGCCCGCAATAGCGTTGCAGCACCTCGCCCAGCAACTGCGAATTGCTCCAGCCATCCATCAGGATGTGGTGGTGGGTATAGATCAAGTGGTAGCGCTGCGCCCCGCTCTGCACCAGGTGCAGGCGCAACAGCGGCGCGTGGCCCAGCTCGAAGCCGCGGCGACGCTCGTTGCCAGCCAGCGCGGCCACCGCCTGTGCCAGGTCGTCGCGCTCACGCCAGTCGTGCACCTCGAAACTCAGCGTGGCCTGGCGCAGCACCGCCTGCAACGGCTGCAGCAGCGGCGGCTGCCAGAGAAATGCGGTACGCAGGATGTCGTGCGCGTCCACCGCATCCTGCCAGGCGCGGGCAAAGCGCACGGGGTCGAGCCCGTCGATCTCCAGGCTCATCTGCGTGATGTAGTCGGCACTGTCCTGCTGGTACAGGCTGTGGAACAGCATGCCTTGCTGCATCGGCGACAACGGGTAGAGGTCCTTGAGGGTAGGCGCGGCAATCGGCAAGGCATCCAGCTGGGCCTGCTCGAGTCCCGCCAGCGGGAAGTCCGACGGCGTCACGCCACCGGCCTCGGGGCTGCAGCAATGCGCGATCAGCAGGCCCAGTTCGTGGCCATAAGCATCGGCCAGGCGCTGCACGCTGGCGGTATCGAACATGGCGCGGCTGAAGGTCCAGTTCAGTTCCAGCTCGCCCTTGTAGACCTGGCCATTGATGCTCAGCCAGTTGTCCAGCGGCGCCTCGGCGCTTTGCGGGTTGCCGGCCGCATCGCCGCAGGGCGTGAACAACGCGGTGGCGTCGGCGAAGCTGGCATCGAACTGGCCCAGGTAGTTGAAGGTGATGCGCGGCGTCGGCAGCTCGCCCAGCGCACGGCGCGTCGCCTCGTCGCCCAGGTAGCGCAGGGCGCCGAAGCCGATGCCCTTGTCGGGGATGGTGCGCAGCTGCTGCTTGATTGCCTTGATCGAGTCACCCAGGCCTGCGGCCGGGGTCAGCTTGAGCGGGAACACGCTGGTGAACCAGCCCACGGTGCGGGTCAGGTCCTGGTCCTCGAACAGCTCCTCGCGGCCATGCCCTTCCAGTTGCAGCGCCACTGCCGGGGCCTGCGTCCAGCGGGTCAGCACCCGGGCCAACGCGGTCAGCAGCAGGTCGTTGACCTGGGTGCGGTAGGCGGCGGGCGCTTGCTGCAGCAACTGACGGGTCTGCGCCAGGTCCAGGCGCGTACTGACACTGGCAGCCTGGCGGGTGCTCAGGTCGCCTTGCGGGTGCTCGCACGGTAACGCCAGCGCCACCCCCTGCAACTGGTGCTGCCAGTAATCCAGCTGGGCCTGCACCGCTTCACTGCGCGCATGCTGCTGGAGCCACTGCGCCCAGCGTCTGATCGATGTGGTCCTGGGCGGCAGCTGCACGGCCTGCCCGTCACGCAAGGCGGCGTAGGCCTGTTGCAGGTCCTCGAACAGGATGCGCCACGATACGCCGTCCACCGCCAGGTGATGGATCACCAGCAGCAGGCGCTGCTCGCCCTGCGCCAGGTCGACCAGCAGGCCGCGCAACAGCGGGCCATGCTGCAGGTCCAGGCTGGCCTGCGCGGCCTCGCCCAAACTGTCGAGCTCGTGCAGCGACGCCGCCTCGCGATGCCACAGCAGCGCCGTGCCCGGCTCGGCGACGGCGTGGGCGTGCCAGCCGTCGGCCCGCTGCTCGAAGCGCAGGCGCAGCGCATCGTGATGCGCGACCACCGCCTGCAAGGCACGCTCGAGCAGCGACGCGTCGAGTGCCTGCGACGGCTTGAGCAGCACCGATTGGTTCCAGTGGTGACGCTGCACCTGCACACTGTCGAAGAACAGCTGCTGCATCGGCAGCAGCGGTGTCGGGCCGACCAGTGCTACCTGGTCCGGCGCGGTGCCGGCGGTGCCGACCTGCGCCACCGTGGCCAGGCTTTGCACGGTCTGGTGCTGGAACAGATCCTTGGGGCTGATACGGATGCCCGCCTGACGTGCACGGCTGACCACCTGGATCGAGATGATCGAATCCCCACCAAGCTCGAAGAAGTTATCGGTCAGGCCTACCTGCTCGAACTTGAGCACGTCCTGCCAGATGCTCGCCAGGCGCTGTTCCAGATCGCTCTGCGGGGCCACGTAGACGCTCTGCAGCAAGCTGGCATCGGGTTGCGGCAGGGCCTTGCGATCGAGTTTGCCGTTGCTGGTCAACGGCAAGTGCTCGAGGAACAGCAGGTGCGCCGGCACCATGTGCTCGGGCAGGTCCTCGCGCAGCTGCGCCTTCAGCGCCTCGCGCAGTTCGCCCGGGTCGATGCCCGGCGTGCGCGGCACCACGTAGCCGACCAGTTGCGCGCCACTGGCCCCCGCCTGGGCCAGCACCACGGCCTGGCGCACCTGCGACAGTGCCTGCAGCCTGGCCTCGATCTCGCCCAGCTCGATACGGAAGCCACGGATCTTGACCTGATGGTCGATGCGCCCGATGTACTCGATCACCCCGTCGGCGCGATAGCGGGCCAGGTCGCCGGTGCGATACAGGCGCTCGCCCGCAGCGCCGAACGGGTCGGGGACAAAGCGCGTGGCCGTCAGGTCGCCGCGATTGAGGTAACCACGCGCCAGACCCGCCTGGCCGATGTACAACTCACCGATGCAGCCCCTGGCCACCGGGTTGAGCGCGCGGTCGAGCAGGTACCAGGACAGGTCCGGGATCGCCTCGCCGATCGGGCTGCCGGCCTCCCCCGCCAGGTCTGCCAGGCGCAGCGGACGGTAGCTCACATGTACCGTGGTTTCGGTGATGCCGTACATATTGGTCAATTGCGGCTGCCGGTCGCCGAAGCGCTCGAACCACGGGCGCAGGCTCTTCACCTCCAGCGCCTCGCCACCGAACACCACGTGGCGCAAGGCGTTGCGTGCGCCGGCGTACTCGGGCGCACAGGCCACCTGCATCAACTGACTGAAGGCCGAAGGGGTCTGGTTGAGTACCGTGACACCCTCCTTGAGCAGCAAGGCATGAAAGTCCTCCGGCGAGCGGCTGACATCATGTGGCACCACCACCAGGCGCCCGCCATACAGCAACGCGCCGAAGATCTCCCACACCGAGAAGTCGAAGGCGTAGGAATGGAACAGGCTCCACACATCGTCCGGGCCGAACGCGAACCAGTGCTCGGTGGCGGCGAACAGGCGCAGCACGTTGTGATGGGCAAGCAAGGTGCCCTTGGGCTTGCCGGTGGAGCCCGAGGTATAGATCACGTAGGCCAGGTTGGCCGGGGTCAGCACCACCTGTGGATTGTGCGGGCTGTAGCCGCTTGTATCGTCGCTCAGCAACAGGCACTGCACACCGCCGTCAAGCGGCAACTGCGCCAGCAGCGATGGCTGGGTCAGCAGCAGACCGATGCCGCTGTCCTCGATCATGTAGGCCAGGCGCTCGCTCGGGTAGGCCGGGTCCAGCGGCACATAGGCACCGCCGGCCTTGAGGATGGCCAGCAGCCCCACCAGCATCTCCAGGCTGCGCTCGACCGCCAGGCCGACCCGCACATCGGCGCCCACGCCCTGTTCGATCAGGCGGTGGGCCAGACGGTTGGCACGCTCGTTGAGTTCGCCATAGCTGAGCCGGGCCTCGCCGCAGCACAGCGCAATCGCCTGCGGCGTCCGCTCGACCTGGGCCTCGATCATCTGGTGCAGGCACTGTGTGACCGGGAACGCACGGGGCTGGCCATTCCACTGGCGCAGGGTTGCCTGCTGCTCGGCCGGGCCCAGCAGGGGCAACTCGTCGATGCGCCCGGCCGGGTTGGCGAGGATCGCCTGCAACAGGTTCAGCCAGTGCCGGCCCATGCGCGCGGCGGTGCTTGCCTCGAACAGGTCGGTGGCGTAGGTCAGCGCTGCCGCCAGGCCTTCAGGGTTGTCGTAGGTGTTGAGGGTCAGGTCGAACTGCGCGGTGGGGTTGTCCCAGTGCAGCGGCGCCAGGGTCAGGCCCGGCAGTTGCGCCGCCGGGTTGCCCTGGGCCTCGCCCTGGTGGTTGTACATCACCTGGAACAGCGCGTTATGGCTCAGGTTGCGCTGCGGCTGCAACGCGTCCACCAGTTGCTCGAAGGGCAGGTCCTGGTGGTCCTGCGCAGCCAGCACGCACTGGCGTACCTGCTGCAACAGCGCGCGAAACGTCAGGGGCGCATCGAACTGCGCCTTGAGGATCTGCGTATTGACGAAGAACCCGATCAGGCCTTCGGTCTCGACCCGGTTGCGGTTGGCCACCGGCACGCCCACGCGAATGTCGGGCTGGCCGCTGTAGCGGTGCAGCAGGGTCTGGAACGAAGCCAGCAGCAGCATGAACAGGGTCACGCCCTCGGCCTGGGCCAGGCGCTTGAGCCCTGCACCCAGTTCGACGGGCAACTCGATACCCAGTTGCGCGCCCCTGAAGCTCTGCTCGGCCGGACGGGTGCGGTCCAGGGGAAGCTCCAGCACCGGCTGCTCCCCCCCCAGTTGCGCGGTCCAGTAGGCCAGTTGGCGGTCACGTTCGCCGGCCTCCATCCATTGGCGCTGCCACAGGGCGTAGTCGGCATACTGGATCTTCAGGGCGGGCAGCTCCAGGGTCCGGCCCTGGCTATGGGCGGCATACAGGCGCATCAGTTCGTCGACCATGATCTGCATCGACCAGCCGTCGGAAACGATATGGTGCTGCACGATCACCAGCACATGCTGCGTCGCACTCACCTGCAGCAGCGTGGCACGCACCAGCGGGCCCTGCTGCAGGTCGAACAGGCTGCGCGTCTGCGCCTCGACGAAGGCCTTGATCGCCGCCGCGTCGGCATTGGCCAGGGTCGCCCGGCCAAGGCTGAACGGCACGTGCTCGGCAATCTGCTGCAGGGTCTGCTCGGCGTGCTGGACAAAGGTGGTGCGCAGCGCTTCATGACGCTCCAGCAGCGCTGCAAAGCTGCGCTCCAGGGCCTCGACGTTCAGATCGCCGTCCAGCGACAGCGCGCTGGACAGGTGATAGGCCGCGCTACCGGGGTCCAGCTGCCAGAGGAACCACTGGCGTTCCTGGGCGTACGACAGCAACAGCGGCTCTTCGGGTTTTCGCTTGAATACCGGGGCAATGCCAAAAAGGTTGATGCCCTTCTGTTTGAGCATTATCGCCAAGGCCTTGCGCTCCCTTGGTGACAGCTCGCCCACCGCCCCGATCAATTCTTGCACGCCACTACTCCTGGTTATGAAATCAGCTTCTCGAGCTCTTCAGCTGATAAACGTTTGAGGGCAGCCAAAGATTTAGCCAATTCGTCCTCCACCGGCTGGGTGTCGACCTGCAAGGCTTGCACGCTGGCGCTGAACGCCAGCAGATCCTCGGCAATGAACAGGTCCTTGAGCGGTACCTCCAGTCCCAGCTGCTCGCGCAGGCGCACGATCACCTGGGTGGCCAGCAGCGAGTGCCCCCCGAGCTCGAAGAAGCTGTCGGCCAGGCCGACCTGCGCGCAGCCCAGCACCTGCTGCCAGATGGCGGCGATGCGCTGCTGCAGCTCGGTCTGCGGCGCCAGATACTCACGCTGCAACAGGCTCGCATCCGGGGCCGGCAGGGCGCGGCGGTCGAGCTTGCCGTTGGCCGTCAGTGGCCATTGCTCCAGGAACAGCAGGTGCGTGGGCACCATGTAGTCCGGCAGTTCGGCCTTGAGCCCGGCCTTGAGTTGATCACGCAATTGGGTGTGCTCGGCACTGGCGTCCTGCGGCACGACGTAGCCCACCAACTGCTGGCCGCTCGGCCCATCCACCGCCAGCACCAGCGCTTCGCGCACCGCAGCCTGTTGCGCCAGACGTGCCTCGATCTCACCCAGTTCGATGCGGAAGCCGCGGATCTTGACCTGATGGTCGATGCGGCCGACGTATTCGACGATGCCATCCTGGCGATAACGCGCCAGGTCGCCCGTGCGGTACAGGCGCTCGCCGCGGGACGAGAACGGATCGGGCACGAAACGTGTGGCGGTGAGATCGGCACGCTTGAGATAACCACGCGCCAGACCGGCCTGGCCCACATACAGCTCGCCGATGGCGCCTTTTGGCACCGGGTTCAGGTCGGCATCGAGCAGGTACCACGACAGGTCCGGGATCGGCTCGCCGATGGGGCTTGCCGCATCGCCGGCCAGATCGGCCAGCGACACCGGACGGTAAGTGACGTGCACCGTGGTCTCGGTGATGCCGTACATGTTGATCAGTTGCGGCTGCTGATCGCCGAAGCGCTCGAACCAAGGGCGCAGGCTGTGCACGTCGAGAGCTTCGCCACCGAATACCACGTAGCGCAGGGCGGGCTTCATCTCGGCTTGCGCCGGAGCACAGGCCACCTGCATCAGCTGTTTGAACGCCGATGGCGTCTGGTTGAGTACGGTGACCCCCTGCTCGCACAGCAACTGGAAGAACTCTTCCGGTGCCCGGCTGGTGGCCTGCGGCACGATGACCAGCCTGCCGCCATACAGCAGCGCACCAAAGATCTCCCACACCGAGAAGTCGAAGGCATAGGAGTGGAACAGGCTCCACACGTCACTCGGCCCGAAGGCGAACCAGTGTTCGGTGGCGGCAAACAGGCGTAGCACGTTGTGGTGCGCGAGCAACGCGCCCTTGGGTTTGCCGGTGGAGCCGGAGGTATAGATCACATAGGCCAGGTTGGCCGGGTCCAGCGTCAGGCCTGGGTTGCTGGCGGCATAACCAGTGAAGTCATCGTCCAGCAGCAACGTGCGCACCCCGGCCGGCGTTGGCAAACCCAGGTGCGACTGGGCCAGCACCACGCTCAGGCCGCTGTCTTCCATCATGTAGGCCAGGCGGTCCTCGGGGTACGCCGGGTCCAGTGGCACATACGCACCGCCGGCCTTGAGGATCGCCAGCAGGCCGACCACCATCTCCAGGCTGCGCTCGCAGGCCAGGCCCACCAGCACCTCTGGCCCGATGCCCTGGGCAATCAACGCATGGGCCATCTGGTTGGCGCGTTCGTTGAGTTCGCGGTAGCTGAGCTGGGTGTCACCCAGGGTCAGCGCGATGGAGCCCGGCGCACGCGCAGCCTGGGCTTCGATCAGTTCATGGAGGCAGCGCTGGCTGGCGAACTGCGCAGGCGCCGGGTTCCATTGCTGGAGGTTGGCCTGTTGCTCGCGGGCATCGAGCAACGGCAGTTCAGCGACGCGCTGTTGCGGACGCTCGACGATGGCGCGCAGCAGGTTCTGCCAGTGCCCCAGCATCTGTTCGATGGTGTGGGCCTCGAACACGTCGGTGGCAAAGGTCAGCGAAGCCGCTATGCCCTCCTCACGCTCGAACACCTCCAGCGACAGGTCGAACTGTGCGGTATGGGTATCCCACTGTAACGCCTCCACCTGCAGGTGCGGCAACGGCTGCAGCCCCTGCCCGTTTCGGGTTTGCGCCTGGTAGTTGAACAGCACCTGGAACAACGGGCTGCGCCCCAGGTTGCGGCCCGGCTGCAGCGCCTCCACCAATTGCTCGAACGGCAGGTCCTGGTGCGCATGGGCCTGCAGGGTGGCCTGGCGCACCTGCTCCAGCAGCGCAGTGAACGCCTGTCGCCCGCTCACCTGAGCCTTGAGTACCAGGGTGTTGACGAAGAATCCGATCAGGCCCTCGGTTTCCAGGCGGTTGCGGTTGGCCACCGGCACTCCGACACGAATATCGTCCTGGCCGCTATAGCGGTGCAGCAGCGCCTGGAACGAGGCCAGCAACAGCATGAACGGGGTAACCCCGCACTCGCGGGCCAGTTGCAGCAGCCCGCGTGTCAGACCGGCGTCCAACGCCACATCGCGCCTGGCGCCGTGGAAACTGCGCTGGGCGGGGTGGGCACGGTCGGTGGGCAACTGCAGCGTCGGCTGCTCGCCCCCCAGTTGCTCCAGCCAGTAGCGCAACTGACGTTCGCGCTCGCCTGCCTCCAGCCACTGACGCTGCCACTGGGCGAAATCGGCGTACTGGATCGGCAGTTCCGGCAGCACCAGTTCCTGAGCGCTGATGCCAGCGCCGTAGCGACGGATCAGTTCGTCGATCATCACCTGCATCGACCAGCCGTCCGAGACGATATGGTGCTGGGTGAGCACCAGTACATGGTCGTCCTCGGCCAGGCGCAGCAGCTTGACCCGCAGCAGCGGCCCCTGGTCCAGGGCAAACAGGCGGCTGCTTTCAGCCGCGACACTAGCCTGGATCTGCGCCGTGCGATCAGCCACATGCGCCAGCACCTCGAAGTCGATAGGCAGCGGCGCCGCTGGGTCTATGACCTGCCTGACATGGGCGTCCACCTGGACGAACCGGGTGCGCAACGGCTCATGCCGCGCAACCAGCGCATCGAAGCTGCGCTGCAACGCCGGCACATCCAGCGGCCCGCGCAGGCGCAGGGCCGCCGGCAGGTGATAGGCACTGCTCTGCGGGTCCAGCTGCCAGAGGAACCACTGGCGCTCCTGGGCGTAGGACAGCGGCAGCGGCACGCCGCGTTCGACCGCAACCAGCGCAGGCTCGTCAATGCGCTTCAATGCATCCAGCGTGGCGACGAAATCCGCCAGGCGACTGTGTTCGAACAGCGTGCGCAAGGCCACGTCGAAGCCCAGCACCTGACGCACCCGCGAGATCACCTGGGTGGCCAGCAGCGAATGCCCGCCCAGCTCGAAGAAATCGTCGGTACGGCCGATACGCTCGCAGCCGAGCATCTGTTGCCAGAGGGCGGCGATCTGTTGTTCAAGTTCGCCCTGCGGCGCCACGTATTCGGCCTGCAGCAAGCTCGCATCCGGCGCCGGCAAGGCGCGGCGGTCGAGCTTGCCGTTGGCCGTCAGTGGCCATTGCTCCAGGAACAGCAGGTGCGTGGGCACCATGTAGTCCGGTAGTTCGGCCTTGAGCCCGGCCTTGAGTTGATCACGCAATTGGGTGTGCTCGGCATTGGCGTCCTGCGGCACGACGTAGCCCACCAACTGCTGGCCGCTCGGCCCGTCCACCGCCAGCACCAGCGCTTCGCGCACGGCGGCCTGTTGCGCCAGACGTGCCTCGATCTCACCCAGCTCGATGCGGAAACCGCGAATCTTGACCTGATGGTCGATGCGGCCGACGTACTCGACGATGCCATCCTGGCGATAACGCGCCAGGTCGCCCGTGCGGTACAGGCGCTCGCCGCGGGCCGAGAACGGGTCGGGCACGAAGCGCGTGGTGGTGAGATCGGCACGCTTGAGATAACCACGCGCCAGGCCGGCCTGGCCCACATACAGCTCGCCGATGGCGCCTTTTGGCACCGGGTTCAGGTCGGCATCGAGCAGGTACCACGACAGGTCCGGGATCGGCTCGCCAATCGGGCTTGCCGCATCGCCGGCCAGATCGGCCAGCGACACCGGACGGTAAGTGACGTGCACCGTGGTCTCGGTGATGCCGTACATGTTGATCAGTTGCGGCTGCTGATCGCCGAAGCGCTCGAACCAAGGGCGCAGGCTGTGCACGTCGAGAGCTTCGCCACCGAATACCACGTAGCGCAGGGCGGGCTTCATCTCGGCTTGCGCCGGAGCACAGGCCACCTGCATCAGCTGTTTGAACGCCGATGGCGTCTGGTTGAGTACGGTGACCCCCTGCTCGCACAGCAACTGGAAGAACTCTTCCGGTGCCCGGCTGGTGGCCTGCGGCACGATGACCAGCCTGCCGCCATACAGCAGCGCACCAAAGATCTCCCACACCGAGAAGTCGAAGGCATAGGAGTGGAACAGGCTCCACACGTCACTCGGCCCGAAGTTGAACCAGTGTTCGGTGGCGGCAAACAGGCGCAGTACGTTGTGGTGCGCGAGCAACGCGCCCTTGGGCTTGCCGGTGGAGCCGGAGGTGTAGATCACGTAGGCCAGGTTGGCAGGGTCCAGCGAGAGTGCCGGGTTGTGCGTGGCGAAGGCGCCGAAGTCATCGTCCAGCAGCAACGTGCGCACGCCTTGCGGAACTGGCAGTTGCAGGTGCGACTGGGCCAGCACCACACTCAGGCCGCTGTCCTCCATCATGTAGGCCAGGCGGTCCTCGGGGTACGCCGGGTCCAGTGGCACATAGGCGCCGCCAGCCTTGAGGATCGCCAGCAGGCCGACCACCATCTCCAGGCTGCGCTCGCAGGCCAGGCCCACCAGCACCTCTGGCCCGATGCCCTGGGCAATCAACGCATGGGCCATCTGGTTGGCGCGTTCGTTGAGTTCGCGGTAGCTGAGCTGGGCGTCACCCAGGGTCAGCGCGATGGAGCCCGGCGCACGCGCAGCCTGGGCTTCGATCAGTTCATGGAGACAGCGCTGGCTGGCGAACTGCGCAGGCGCCGGGTTCCATTGCTGGAGGTTGGCCTGTTGCTCGCGGGCATCGAGCAACGGCAGTTCAGCGACGCGCTGTTGCGGGTCAGCGACAATCGCCTGCAGCAGGTTCTGCCAGTGCCGGGCCAGACGCTCGATGGTCGCGGCGTCGAACAGGTCGGTGGCGTAGACCAGAATCGCCGAAAGGCCATCGGCCGTTTCCGTGGTGTCCAGCGTCAGGTCGAACTGTGCAGTGTGGTTGTCCCAGTCCAGACGCTCCACCTCCAGGCCCGGCAGTCGCTCGATGGCGCGCAGTTCACCGGCATCTTCGCTGTGGTGGTTGAACAGCACCTGGAACAGCGGGCTGTGTGACAGGCTGCGGCCCGGTTCCAGGGCTTCCACCAGTTGCTCGAACGGCAGGTCCTGGTGGGCCTGGGCCTGCAGGGTGGTCTGGCGCACCTGCTGCAGCAGTTCGGCGAACGACAGATCGGCACCAATCCTCGCCTCCAGCACCAGCGTATTGACGAAGAAGCCGATCAGGCGCTCGGTTTCAAGACGGTTGCGGCTGGCCACCGGCACCCCGACCCGCACCTGCGCCTGGCCGCTGTAGCGGTGCAGCAGGGTCTGGAACGAAGCGAGCAACAGCATGAACGGGGTCACCCCTTCGCGCTGGGAAAGCGCGCGCAGGCTACGGGCCAGTGCGGCATCGAGCACGATGTTCAGCTTCGCGCCCTTGAAGCTGCGCGTGGCCGGCCGCGGTCGATCGCTCGGCAGCTCCAGCACCGTCTGCTCGCCGCCCAGTTGCCGGCACCAGTAATCGAGCTGGCGCTCGCGTTCGCCGGCCTCCATCCACTGGCGCTGCCACTGGGCAAAGTCGGCGTACTGGATCGGCAGGGCCGGCAACTGAACTTCGCGCCCCTGGCTGTAGCCCGCATACAAGGCGATCAGCTCGTCGACCATCACCTGCATCGACCAGCCATCGGAAACGATATGGTGCTGAACCAGTACCAACACATGGTCGTGCGCCGCCAGCCGCAGCAGCCTGACCCGCAGCAGCGGCCCCTGGTCCAGGGCAAACAGGCGGCCGTTCTGGGCCTCGATACAAGCCTGGATCTGCGCCGCCGGATCGTCCCCTGCATACAGCACCTGGAGGTCGATATCGACACGGGCCTGCTCGGCAATCAGCTGACGCGGCTCGCCCTGCACCTCGACGAATGTGGTGCGCAGGCTTTCGTGCCGCGCCAGCAGGCTGTCGAAACTGCGCTGCAGCGCCGCAACGTCCAGCGCCCCGCGCAGGCGCAGGGCGGCCGGCAGGTGATAGGCACTGCTCTGCGGGTCCAGCTGCCAGAGGAACCACTGGCGCTCCTGGGCATACGACAGCGGCAATGGCCGGCCGCGCTCGACACAGGTGAACGGGGGCTCGCCGGCGGCCTGCCGCCCCCCCAGCGCTGCCACGAAGTCGCCCAGCCGGCTGCGCTCGAACAGGGTACGCAAGGCAACCTCCAGCCCCAGCACCTGACGCACCCGCGACACCACCTGGGTGGCCAGCAACGAGTGCCCGCCGATCTCGAAGAACGCATCGTCAAGCCCTACCCGCTCCAGCTTGAGCACGTCCTGCCAGATCGCCGCCACCTGTTGTTCCAACGCGCTTTGCGGCGCCACGTAAGTGTGCTGGGCCTGGCTGGCATCGACCGGTGGCAGGGCCTTGCGGTCCAGCTTGCCGTTGGGGCTCAGCGGCAAACGTTCAAGAAACAGCAGGTACGCCGGCACCACGTAGGCGGGCAGCACCGCGCGCAAGTGTGCGCCGATCGCTTCGCGCAACGCCGCCTGGGCCTGCGCCTCCAGTGCCTGGCGGCTGTCGCCGGGCACCACATAGGCAACCAGCTGCAGGCCGTCGGCAGCGGGCTGGGCCAGCACCACCGCCTCGCGAATGCCCGGTTGTTCGAGCAGGCGCGCCTCGACTTCGCCCAACTCGATGCGAAACCCGCGAATCTTGACCTGATGATCGATACGCCCGGCATACTCGAGCACCCCTTCGGCATTGAAGCGGGCCAGGTCGCCACTGCGGTACAGGCGCCCACCCGGCTGCGCGGCGAACGGGTCGGGGATGAAACGCTCGGCCGTCAGGCCCGGGCGGTTGAAGTAGCCACGGGCGAGCAACTCGCCGCCGATCACCAGCTCCCCCACCACCCCTACCGGCGTCGGTGCGCCGCTTGCATCCAGCACATGGAGGCTGCGCCCGCCGAGCACCCGACCGATCGGCATGCTCAACGGGGTGCTGCGCACACCGCTGACATAATCATCGCATTCGAGGGTGGTGACACAGACCGTGGCCTCGGTGGGGCCATAGGTGTTGAGCAGCGCCACCTGCGACAATCCGGCTTGGCGCCAGGCTGCCACCCCTTCAGGTGGCATTGCCTCGCCGCCGATGTGCACGCGCCTGAGCTTGCCGTAATCGCGTGGGCCAGCGGCGGCAAAGTCCTTGGCCAGCAGGTTCCAGTAGGCGGTGGACAGGTCGGAAACGCTGACCTGCTTGTCGATGACCTCGTGGTAGTAGCGTTCGCTGTCCCAGAGTTCCTGGCCGCGCAGCACCACGGCAGCGCCGCAGATCAGCGCAGGGTAGAACTGCTCGACGAAGGCATCGAAGTTGAAGGTGGCAAACTGCAGGATCCGGTCGTCCGGCCCGAGCCTGGAGAACTCACGCGCGACCTGCGCATGCCCGGCCAGCGCCAGGTGGCTGATGCCCACCCCCTTGGGGCGCCCGGTGGAGCCGGAGGTGAACATCACATACGCCAGGTTGTGCGCATGGGCGGTATTGGCCAGGTCGCTGGCGTCGAGCTGGCGCCAGGCCGCATCCTGGTCCAGGCACAGGCTGCGCACCCCGCACGGCAGGCCCAGGCGCGCCAGCAACGGGGTCTGGGTCAGCACCAGCGGCGTGGCGCTGTCCTCGATCATGCACAGCAGACGGTCCTGCGGGTACTGCGGGTCCAGCGGCACATAGGCGCCACCGGCCTTGAGCACCGCCAGCAGCCCGACGATCATGTCGATGCCGCGCTCCACCGCGATGCCGACCGGCACCTCCGGCCCTACCCCGCACGCCACCAGGTGGCGCGCCAGGCGGTTGGCACGCTGGTTGAGCTCGGCATAGCTCAGTTGCGTCGACTCGAAGATCAGCGCCAGGGCCTGCGGGCGCTGCGCCACCTGCGCCTCGAAACGCTGGTGCACGCGCAGGTCGGGACAGGTCAGCGGTGCACGCCCCCATTGCTCGAGCAGACACTCGTGCTCCTCGCTCGAGAGCAACGCCAGTTCGTCGAGGCGACACGTCGGAGTGGCGACCACGGCCTGCAGCAGGGCCACCCAGTGGCGTGCCATGCGCTCGATGGTCGCGGCCTTGAACAGGTCGCTGGCATAGGTCCAGGCCACCTGCAACTGGCCGCCCTGCTCGTAGGTGTCCAGGCTCAGGTCAAACTCGGTGGTACGGCTGCGCCAGTCGAGCATCGACAGTTGCAGGCCCCCAGCCAGCCTGAGCGCGGACACATCGGCCACGTGCGGCTGGTGGTTGAACATCACCTGGAACAACGGCGAATGGCTCAGGCTGCGCTCCAGTTGCAACCCTTCGACCAGGCGCTCGAATGGCAGGTCCTGGTGCGACTGCGCGCCGCTCACCGTGTCGCGGGTAGCCTGCAGCAACTCGAGAAAACTCATGTGCCCTGCCAGCGGGGTGCGCAACACCTGGGTGTTGACGAAGAAGCCGACCAGGCCTTCCAGCTCGCTGCGATTGCGGTTGGCCACGGGGCTGCCGAAGCGCACGTCGGTCTGCCCGGTGTAGCGATAGAGCAGCACGTTGAAGACCGCCAGCAGCACCATGAACAACGACACGTTGTGTTGCCGGGCAAAGCCACGCACCTGCTCGGCCAGCCCTGCGTCCAGCGTCAGGCAATGGCGCTCGCCGTCGAAGCTGGGCGATGAGGGGCGCGGGCAATCGAGCGGCAGTTCCAGTACCGGATGCTCGTCGCCGAGTTTTTCACGCCAGTACGCCAGTTGCCGCGCCTGCTCGCCGGCCTCCAGCCAGCGACGCTGCCACAGGCCGTAGTCGGCGTACTGGATCGGCAGCGCCTCGAACTGCGGCGCAAGGCCTTGGGCACAGGCGTCATAGCTGCGCGCGAACTCGTCGATCAGGATATTCATCGACCAGCCATCGGCGACGATGTGATGCAAGGTCAGCAACAGCACGTGCGCCTGTTCATCCAGCTTGAGCAGGCGCAGGCGCAGCAGCGGGCCCTGTGCCAGATCGAATGCACGCAGCGACTCCTGCTGCGCCTCGTGCTGCACCCGCGCTTCACGCGCAGCGGCCGGCACCGTGCTCAGGTCCAGTTGCTCCAGGCGCACCGCATGCTCCAACGGCACCTGCTGCACGCTGCCATCGGGCTGCGAGCGGAACACCGTGCGCAGCACCTCGTGACGCGCCACCAGCAGGCTGAACGCACGCTCCAGGGCCGCCACATCCAGCACGCCGTTCAGGCGTACCGCACCCGGCAGGTTGTAGGCGCCGCTGTGCGGGTCCAGCTGCCACAGAAACCACATGCGCTGCTGCGCATAGGACAACGCCTGGCGGTCCGGCACCTGGACCCCGGCAGGAATCGGGAACTGCGAAAAGTCCAGGCCTTCCTTGCTCAGGGCCTGCAGAAACAGGCTGCGCTTTTCCGGCGCCAGCTCGATGAAACGACAGGCCAGTTGGAGGGACTTCTCAGCATTCATCGAATGGTTTCCGTGCAGGGTGGATAGCGGGCAGCGCCCCGGTTATCCCTACGAAACGGATACACCCCAGGAAAAATTAAACACCGCCACGGCCCCCGTTCATTGCTCGCGGCTAAATCAGCCGTGCCGCTAGCCGTCTATCTATGGAACCCGTAGCAAGAAGGTGCATGCCATGACTTCCGCCTCCTCCCTGACCCGCGCCGTCGGGCGCGGCCTGCGCAAGCTGGCCGGCGCACAGCCCGAGCGCGCCTACCGCCTGTTCGATGTCACCCTCAAGCAACGCATCCAACTGAGCCCGTCGCTGAGCCGCCTGGTGTTCACCGGCCCGGACGTGGCCCGGATGCACACCCTGGCTGCCGATCAACGGGTCAAGCTGTTCTTCCCCGCCGCCGACGGCAGCCCGCCCGAACTGCCCAACGACCTGCACTGGAACGAAGCCCGCCGCGCCCTGGCCGAGGCCAGCCGCCCGCCCATGCGCACCTACACCATCCGTGCCCTGCGCCGCGAACAGGCCGAGGTGGATATCGATTTCGTACTGCACGGGGTCAACGGCCCCGCCTCGGCCTGGGCCACCCACGCCCGCACAGGCGACCGTCTGCAGATCCTGGCACCCAACCTGGCCTTCGCCGGCGACCCCGGGGGCTACGAATGGAACCCGCCCGCCGGGGTGCGCAACATTCTGCTGGTGGGCGATGAAACCGCCTTGCCAGCCATTGCCGGCATTCTCGAAACCCTCGCCGGGCAAGATGACCCGCCCCAGGTCGAAGCCTATGTCGAGGTGCCGCTGCAACAGGACTGCCTGGCCCTGCGCTGCAATGCCAGCACCACCTTGCACTGGCTGCCACGCGACCAGCAACAGCGCATCCAGGGCCAGGCCATGGTGCATGCCGTGACCCAGCTGGCCACCCTGCCCGCCAGACGCCCGCCCGCCGACACGCGCCTCGAGGAGGTGGACATCGACCAGCAGATCCTCTGGGAACGTGCCAGCGCCAGCCACCAGAGCTTCTACGCCTGGGTGGCCGGGGAATCGGCTGCGGTGATGCAGATCCGGCGCTTTCTGATCAACGAACAGGGCCTGGACCGCAACGCGCTGACCCTGATGGGCTACTGGCGCGCCGGCCGCACGTTCGAGTAGGACCGCAGGCGTTTTCCAGGGCTCCGGGCGGCAGGCCGGGAGCCTTGGAAACATTTGCTTGCATTTTTTAGTGCAGGATTTCTGCTTCTCATTCGTCCTAACAATTACCACTGCACCCTTTCGAGCGAGCCTGAGCCCAGACACCCCGTGCTCCGGAACCTCATGCTCACCACACTCCGAATCGAAGTTGCCTGCCCAATGTCGAAAAAGTCACGTTCAAAACTCTGGTTTCTGGTCCACAGCTGGCTAGCCCTGCCGATCTGGTTCTTCGTGCTGATCGTCTGCTTCACCGGGACGCTGGCCGTGGTCAGCCAGGAAATCGTCTGGTTGGCGCAGCCCGAGGTCCGCGCCTCCAAACCCGACGGCGACCCGCCGATGCTGGGCTTCGACCAGGTGCGCGCCGCCGTCGAGGCCGCGCAGCCGGGGGTGTATGTCAGCACCATCGTGCGCCCGGACGAATCGCATTTCGCCCTGACCGTCAGCGTCACCTACCCCGACTCGCGCTCCACCACGCTCTACGTCAACCCGTACACCGGGGTGGTCCAGGGCGAGGCGGCGCAGTTCAACTTCCAGGCCTTTACCCGCGCCCTGCACGGCTGGTGGCTGGTGCCGTTCACCAATGGCTACAGCTGGGGCTGGTACCTGGTGTCGCTGCTGGGGCTGCCGATGCTGGCCTCGCTGGTTACCGGGCTGGTGGTGTACAAGCGCTTCTGGAAGGGCTTTCTCAAGCCGACCCTGCGCCTGAAGCACGGTGCGCGGATTTTCTGGGGCGACTTCCACCGCCTGAGCGGGATCTGGTCGATCTGGTTCATCGCAGTCATCTCGATCACCGGTACCTGGTTCCTGATCCAGGCGATTCTGTTCGACAACCAGATCTCGATTTCCAGCAACCAGGTGCTGCCGGTGATCGCCCGCGAGAACGTGCCCACCGCGCCCGCCGGCCAGCCGGCCCCGGTGCTGAGCCTGGATGCCATCGAAAAGATCGCCATCGACAAGATCCCGGGGCTGGACGTGAGCTTCATCAGCCTGCCGAGCAACGCCTACAGCCACACCTCGGTGGGGGGGCGCAGCTGGTACCCGCTGATGTTCCAGACCGCATCGGTCAACCCCTACAGTGGCGTGGTCGAGGCCCATGAGCTGCTGTCCGACCGCAGCAAGCTCGAATTCGTCACCGAGTCGATGCGCCCGCTGCATACCGGCGATTTCGGCGGTATCTGGATCAAGCTGATCTGGTTCGTGTTCGGCCTGCTGCTGAGCATGATGGTGCTCAGCGGCCTGCTGATCTGGACCAAGCGCACCGCCATCGCCACGGCCACCGCCCTCAAGCGCAGCGAAAAACCGGCACGCGCCAAGCGCGCCGCCGCTGCCACCCCTACCCCTTCGGAGAGCCAGGCATGAGCAAGGCAATCGCTGCACAACCGCCTTCGCGCCTGCGCCAGTTCTGGCTGAAATGGCGTTTTCACATCAACATACTGCTGTTGCTGGTACCGCTGGGTTTCATGCCCAAGTACTTTGCTGATGCGGCCTTGTTTCGCGGCGACGTGGGCCTGGGCGAGCGCGAGATCGGCGAGGTCCAGGTCGGCCCCTGGAGCCTGAAGCTGGCCGAGCTGCGCAACGAGGCGCCGCGCCAGGACGGGCCGGCCGGCTACATGAAGAGCTTCAACGCCAGCCTGTGCGAAGCCTGTATCCCACAGGTCAAGGCCACCTACCTGCGTATCGGCAAGCCGCGCAGCCTGCGCGCCGCCGGCGGAATCTTCTTCGGTTCCCCTTACCGCATGGGCGCCACGGTGCCGGTGCCGCTCAAGACCAGCCCCGACGCCGAACTGTGGGTGACCATGGAAGGCTGGGACGGCAGCATGCACCAGGGTTCGGTCCCGCTCAGCAAGGCCTCGCCAAGCACTGTCGCCTGGCTTCAAAAACAAGGAGGCAAATGATGCCTGTTTCTGACCTGCTGCGTCGCCTGGGTGGCGCGGCACTGCTCACTTCGCTCGCCACCTTCAGCAACCTGGCGCTGGCCCACAACCCGATCTGCGAATGCAAGCAGATCGAAGGCGGCCAGATCCAGTGCACCGGCGGCTTTTCCGACGGCAGCGGCGCCCCCGGCGTAACCCTCGACGTGATCGGCTACGACGAAAGCATCCTGGTGCCCGGCAAGCTGGGCGAAGACTCCAAGCTCACCTTCAAGCGCCCCGATGCCGAGTTCTACGTGCTGTTCGACGCAGGCCCCGGTCATGTGGTGGAAATCGACCAGGCCGACATCGAGGCACCATGAGCACCCCGACCACGACCCAGACCATCCGCCCGGCCGGTGCCGGCCATGAAACGCTGTACGTGCTGCTGTTCTGCGCCCTGGTGCTGCTGGTGGCCGGCGCGGTGGTCAGCTGGCGCGGCGAAACCACCGAAACCAGCGAAGTGGCGGCCCATCAGTTCGATGCGCGCCGCGACCTCACGGCCGGCGAGCAAGGGGTATACGCCGACCTGCGGGTTACCCTGGAGGAGATCCAGCTGCGTCAGCAGGAAGAACAGCGCCTGCCCACCCCGGCCGAGCTGGATGCCGAGGGCTACGCCCCGTTCGCCCGCGACGCCAGCGCCGTGAGCCGTGGCGGCCACACCTGGCAGTTGCTCGAAGGCGGCGCCTACCTGGGGCTCAGCCAGGCCAGCGAAGTGGCCGGCTCGTTCCTGATGCGCCTGGGCGCACAGCCCGACAGCCCGGCCGATATCTGGCTCAACCGCAGCACCGACCTCACCGCCCCCCACGACCTCAGCGACGCCGCCTTGAGCGCTGCGGGCTGGCAACAGGTCGTCGCGCAATTCGATGCCGGGGTCACTCGCCAGCATCGGCACTGAACCCACGGATACACCTGAGAGAAGACCGCCTGCCCATGTCTATTTCATCGTTTCTGGTCAACCGCCGACGCATCCTGGCCGGCGTGCTCGCCCTGTGCCTGGCGCCCCTGGCGCACGCCGAAGAGGCCAAGCGCCTGCGTATCGGCATCACCCTGCACCCCTACTACAGCTACGTGGCCAACATCGTCGGCGACAAGGCCGAGGTGGTGCCGCTGATTCCGGCAGGCTTCAACCCGCACGCCTACGAGCCACGCGCCGAGGACATCAAGCGCATCGGCACGCTGGACGTGGTGGTGCTCAACGGCGTGGGGCATGACGATTTTGCCGACCGCATGATCGAGGCCAGCGAAAAGCCTGGCGTGGCCACCATCGAGGCCAACGCCAACGTGCCGCTGCTGGCGGCCACCGGCATCGCCGCACGCGGCGCGGGCAAGGTGGTCAACCCGCACACTTTCCTGTCGATAAGCGCCTCGATCGCCCAGGTCAACAACATCGCCCGCGAGCTGGGCAAGCTCGACCCGGCCAACGCCAAGGCCTACACCGCCAATGCCCGCGCCTATGGCAAGCGCCTGCGCCAGCTGCGTGCCGAGGCCCTGGCCAAGCTCACCAGCGCGCCCAATGCCGACCTGCGCGTGGCCACCGTGCACGCGGCCTACGACTACCTGCTGCGTGAATTCGGCCTGGAAGTCACCGCCGTGGTCGAGCCCGCCCATGGCATCGAACCGAGCCCCAGCCAGCTGAAGAAGACCATCAACCAGCTGCGCGACCTGGACGTGAAGGTGATCTTCTCGGAGCTCGACTTCCCGTCCACCTATGTGGACACCATCCAGCGTGAGTCCGGCGTGCGCCTGTACCCGCTGTCGCACATCTCCTACGGCGACTACAGCGCCGAAAAGTACGAAAAGGAGATGACCAGCAACCTCGATACCGTGGTGCGCGCGATCCAGGAGGCCGGGGCATGAGCGCCATCGAGCCGATCACCCTTGCCAGCCAGGGCCCCGGCGTGGAGTTCGACGCCGTTGGCCTGACCCTGGGCCGCACCACCATCCTCGACCAGGTGAGCTTCAAGGTGCGCCCTGGCAGCGTGCATGCGCTGGTGGGGCCCAACGGCGGCGGCAAGAGTTCGCTGATCAAGACCCTGCTCGGCCAGATGCCCCACCACGGCCGCCTGAACCTGCACTGGGCCGGCGCCCCCGGTTGCATCGGCTACGTGCCGCAGGCCCTGGAATTCGACCGTGGCCTGCCGATGACCGTGGACGACTTCATGGCCGCCATGTGCCAGCGCCGCCCGGCGTTCCTGGGGCTGTCGCGCCACTACGCGGCGAGCATCGGCCAGGCGCTGGAGCGCGTGGGCATGCAGGACAAGCGCAAGCGGCGCATGGGCGCCCTCTCCGGCGGCGAGCGCCAGCGCGTGCTGCTGGCCCAGGGGCTGATTCCGGCGCCGCAACTGCTGGTGCTGGACGAACCGATGTCGGCGCTGGATGAAGCCGGCATCCGCATCTTCGAACAACTGCTGCTGGACTGGCGCGCCAGCGGCACCACCGTGCTGTGGATCGAACACGACCTGGAGGCGGTGAAACGCCTGGCCGACCACGTCACCGGCCTCAACCGGCGCATCCTGTTCGACGCGCCGCCCGAGCAGGCCCTGCGCCCGGAGGCGCTGCTGCAACTGTTTTCCACCCACCCGCGCAGCGCTGCGGTGACCGGGAGCCACGCCTGATGAACTATGAAGAATTTCGCCTGATGATCCAGGGCCTGGCGTCCTCGGGCTACCTGCCCGAAGCCCTGGCCTATGGCTTCGTGGTCAACGCGCTGCTCGCCGGCCTGCTGATCGGGCCGGTGCTGGGCGGGCTGGGCACGCTGGTGGTGGTCAAGCGCTTTGCGTTCTTCTCCGAGGCGGTGGGCCACGCGGCCCTGACCGGGGTGGCCATCGGCATCCTGCTCGGCGAACCCTATACCGGCCCCTACGGCAGCCTGTTCGGCTACTGCCTGCTGTTCGGCGTGCTGCTCAACTACCTGCGCAACCGCACCGGGCTGGCCCCGGACACCCTGATCGGGGTGTTCCTGTCGGTGTCGCTGGCGCTGGGCGCAAGCCTGCTGCTGATACTGGCGGGCAAGATCAACGTGCACATCCTGGAGAACGTGCTGTTCGGCTCGGTGCTGACGGTCAACGGCAACGACCTGCTGGTGCTGGCCATCGTCGGCGCGCTGGTGCTGGGCCTGAGCCTGCCGCTGTACAACCGCATCATGCTGGCCAGCTTCAACCCGCAGCTGGCGGCAGTGCGCGGGGTGGCAGTGAAGACCCTGGACTACCTGTTCGTGGTGCTGGTGACGCTGATCACCGTGGCCGCGGTGAAGGTCATCGGCGCGATCCTGGTGGGCGCACTGCTGGTGATCCCGGCCGCTGCCGCCCGCCTGCTGAGCCAGTCGCTCAAGGGTTTTTTCTGGACCTCGGTGGTGATCGCCACCCTCAGCACCCTGAGCGGCATCCTGCTGCCGATCGTGTTCGACCTGCCGTTGCCTTCGGGCGCCGCGATCATCCTGGTCGCCGGCATGGCCTTCGCCCTGGCCGCCATCGCCCGTGGCACCCTGCCCAGCCTGAAAGGAAACATCGGATGAAGCCGACATTTCGCCAACTGACCCTGGTACTGGCCCTGAGCGGCGCCTTCAGTGTTGCCGCACAGGCCGCCGAAGCCGCGCGTCCGGTGCAGGTACTGGCGTCCCTGCCCATCACCTACGGCCTTGGCCAGTTGCTGCTCGACGGCAGCGAGGTGAAGCTGCAACGCGCCGCCGCGGCCAACCTGCCCGGCTCGCGCCAGACCGCCTACTTCAGCGGGCGTGGGGCGCCGGCCCTGCAGAAGCTGGCCGTGAACGCCGATGCGGTGATCGGCCTGCGCTCGGTATGGGCGGACGACCCGCTGTACCCGATGGCGCGGCGCAGCAATATCCGCATCGTCGAAGTGGATGCCGCACGCCCGGTGGATGGCAGCCTGCCCGGCATTGCGGTGCAGCCGGGGGCGCCAAAGGACGGCCTGAACAGCCAGCCGTGGCTGTCGAGCAACAACCTGGGGCGCATGGCCGACGTGACCGCCGCCGACCTGGTGCGCCTGGCGCCGGCCGCCAAGCCGAAAATCGAGGCCAACCTGGCCACGCTCAAGCAGCAGTTGCTCAAGCTCAGTGCCGACAGCGAAGCGCGCCTGGGCGAAGTCGACAACCTCAGCGTGGTAAGCCTGTCGGAGCGCTTCGGTTACCTGATCGGCGGGCTGAACCTGGAGCAGGTGGCCTACAGCGTACCCGCCGAAGACCAGTGGACCCCCGAGGCACTGCAGCAGCTGACCGCCCTGCTCAAGGACAACGACGTGGCGCTGGTACTCGACCACCGCCAGCCGAGCGAGGCGGTAGCTGCGGCAGTCGCCAAGGCCGGCAGCCGCCTGCTGGTGCTGGAGGGCGGCGGCGAAAACCCGGTGAGCGAACTGCAGGGCAGTATCGATGAAGTGATCAAGGCACTCGCCGCGAAGGCCTAAGGTCGGCAAAAACAAAGCCCCAGTGCGCAACGCCTGGGGCTTTTCAGTTGCGCCGAACGCCAGCGTGCGCGCGATCAGCGCGCCGGCAGCGGTTGCGGCACCGGCAGCGGCCTGCCAAGCAGCACACCGACCACCACGGCGAACACCAGCGCCGCCACCCCGGCGCTTTGCAGCACCGTCTCGAAGCCGCCGATGAAGGCGTGCTGCGCCAGCGGCGCGAGGGTTTCGCGCAGTGCCGGGTCGACCATAGCCAGCGCTGCCGGCAGGTCACCGGCGGCAACCCGGGTGGCCATGTCGCCGACCTTGTCCAGTTGCCCAGGCGCCACCCCTGCCACCGCCTCGCGCAGCAACTGCCCGCTGCGCGCCGCCAGGATGCCGCCCAGAATGCCGATGGCCAGCACGATGGCACCAAAGCGCGTGGTAGTGCTCAGGCCCGAGGCCATGCCGGTGCGCTCGCGCGGCACGCAGGCCATGATGTTCTTCTGCGTGTCGCCGTTGAGCAGCCCGGCCCCGGCGCCCAGCACGATGCTGGCCAGGGCGAAGCTCAGGTAGCCGCCATAGCTGGCCGCCGCGCCGCACAGCAGGTTGCCCGCGCCCACCAGCAGCAGGCCCAGGGCGAACACCTGGGCGCTGCTCAGCCGCGCCGACAGGCGCATGCCCAGGCGCGGGGTCAGCAGCATCGCCAGGGCAAACGGCAGCATGCCCGCGCCGGCGGCCAAGGCCGACAGTTGCAGGCCGTTCTGCAGGTACAGCGGCAGCAGGGTCATCATCACCTGGGCGCAGGCGGCGTAGGCGAACATGCCCAGCAATGCACCGATGAAGCGTGCGCTGCGCATCAGTTGCAGGTCGATCATCGGCCGCGCCTGGTTGCGCTCCACCAGAATGAACAGGCCGAACAGGAACGCTGCGATCACCAGGCGCCCAAGGGTCTGGGCACTGCCCCAGCCGACCTGGTTGGCATCGATCAGCGCCCAGATCAGGTAGCCCAGGCTGCCGGCGAAGGTCAGGCTGCCAAACGGGTCCAGCCGCGCGGCGGCGCTATCGCGGGACTCCTCGACACTGCGCCGCACCATCACCGCCAGCACCGCCACCAGCGGCAGGTTGATGTAGAAGATCCAGCGCCAGCCCAGGGTGCTGGCGATCAGCCCGCCCAGCAGCGGCGCGAAGGTGATGGTCGCGCCCATGCACGCGCCCCAGAACGCCCAGGCCCGCATGCGCGCCTCGGGCTCGTGGAAGCGGTGGCCGATGGCAGCCAGTGCCGAGGTCAGCAGCAACGCCGCGCCCACGCCCTTGGCGGCCCGTGCGATGTCGAGGAACACCAGGGTGGGCGCCGCGCCGCAGGCCAGCGAGGCGAGGCCGAACAGGCCCAGGCCCAGTTGCAGCATGCGCCGGCGCCCGAAGCGGTCGGCCAGGCTGCCGGCGGGCAGCAGCAGTGCGGCGAAGGCCAGCAGGTAGGCGCTGACCACCCATTCGATGTCGGCGAACGAGCCGGACAGGTCGCGGGCGATGCTAGGCAGGCTGACGGCGACGATATTGGTGTCGAGGATGATCAGGGCGCACACGGCCGAAGCCGTGAACAGGGTGAAACGGGCGGAGGACATTGCAAGGCTCCCGTGCAAGGCGATCTGGGGCCAGTGTCGCGGTGTCCGAGCAGGCTGCCGCGACAGGGCCGGTGTAGCCACCGGATGCTCATAGGCGCAGCGGCTTTGCCGCCACGTCACGCATCTTGTAGTGTTACTACACATTACCGCCGCAACGGCCTGGCCTTGTTAGCCAGGATCGCCTGCGTCATTAGCCTGCAGCTAACGAGACCCCATGGAAATCCGCCATTTCCGCTATTTTCTCAGCGTCGCCCGCCTCGGCCACTTCACCCGCGCCGCCGAGCAACTGGGCATCGCCCCGCCGACCCTGAGCCGGCAGATCCAGGACATGGAAAGGCAGCTGGGTGTGCGCCTGTTCGAGCGCAGCCAGCGCGAGGTGTGCCTGACCGCCGCCGGCGAGGCGCTGCTGCCCGAGGCCGAACAGGCGGTGCGCCAGTTCGATGCCGCGCAGCTGGGCGCACAACGGGCCGGGCGCGGTGACGTGGGGCGTATCGAGTTGGGGTATGTGGCCTCGGCAGCCTTTTCGGGGCTGCTCCAGCAGCAGGTGACGCGCTTCAGCCAGTCGCACCCGGGGGTGGTGCTGAACATCCGCGAGCAACCCATGGCCGAGTCCCCCGCGCTGGTGCGTGACGGTGTGCTGGATATCGCCTACGTGCGCACGCCGATGGACCTGCCCGACGAACTGGTCGCGATGGACCTGCACGAAGAAGGCTTTGTCCTGGCCCTGCCGGCCAGCTCGCGGTTGAACGAGCTGCCGCAGATCATGGCCGCACGCCTGGCCACCGAAACCTTCATCTTGCCCGAGCAGATCTCCGGCACCCTGGCCGTCGCCGCCCAAGGTGGCTTCGTGCCGCGCCTGGGGCCGCAGCCGGGTAGCCTGGTGGCGGTCATCACCCTGGTTTCGCTGGGCCAGGGCGTGGCGCTGGTGCCCGAGTCGGTGCTGCAACACATCACCCTGCCGCAGGTCAGCTACCGGCGCATCGCCGACAGCCAACCCACCTCGTGCCTCACCGTGCTGCATCGGCGTTTCGAGAAGGCGCCCGCGGTGATGCGCTACATCGAGGCCCTGCGCACCGGCCAGGGCTGATCGCACCCGCGCGCCTTACAGACGCTGCAGGGCCGCCGGCACGGCGCGGGCAAAGCGCTCGGCCACGTCGTCCACCTGCGCGGCGGTAATGATCAGCGGCGGCAGAAAGCGCACCACGCAACCGTTGCGCCCACCCAGTTCGATGATCAGCCCGCGCTTGAGGCATTCGTTCTGGATCAGCGAGGCCAGCTTGCCGAACCCGGGCGCATGCCCCAGCGCATCGGCGGCCCCTTGCGGGTCCACCACCTCGACGCCGAGCATCAGCCCGCGACCGCGAATGTCGCCCAGGTGCGGGAAGTCGCGCTGCAGCACCGCCAGGTGCTCGCACAGCCGTGCGCCCATGGCCTCGGCGTGGGCGGCCACGTCGTGTTCCTTGAGATAACGCATCACCGCCGAGCCTGCAGCCATGGCCATCTGGTTGCCACGGAAGGTGCCGGCGTGGGCACCCGGCAGCCAGGTGTCGAGCCAGTCGCGGTACACCACCACTGCCAGCGGCAGGCTGCCGCCGATGGCCTTGGACAGCACCACCACATCCGGCACGATGCCGGCGTGCTCGAAGGCGAACATCCTGCCGGTACGGGCAAAGCCGCTCTGGATCTCGTCGACGATCAGCGCCACGCCCGCCTGCTCGGTGATGCGCCGCACGCCGCGCAGCCAGTCGAGGTCGGCCGGGATCATGCCGCCCTCGCCCTGCACCACCTCGACGATCACCGCCGCCGGCAACTGCACGCCGCCTTCGGGGTCGCTCAGCAGGTTTTCCAGGTAGCGCAGGTTGACCTGCACGCCCTGCTCGCCGCCCAGCCCGAACGGGCAGCGGTAGTCGTAGGGGTATGGCAGGAACTGAACGCCGTTGCCCAGCAGTGCGCCCATCGGTTTCTTAGGCCCCAGGCTGCCCATCAGGCTCAGCGCGCCCAGGCTCATGCCGTGGTAGCCGCCCTGGAACGACAGCACCGTGCTGCGCCCGGTGGCAGTGCGTACCAGCTTGAGCGCGGCCTCCACCGCATCGGTGCCGGTCGGCCCGCAGAACTGGATCCGGGCCTGGGCGCTGAAGGCCGGTGGCAGCAGGCCGAACAGGTCCTGCACGAACTGGTCCTTGACCGGCGTGGTCAGGTCCAGGGTATGCAGCGGCAGGCCGTCGGCCAGCACCTGCTGGATCGCCTCGATCACCACCGGGTGGTTGTGGCCCAGGGCCAGGGTGCCGGCGCCGGCCAGGCAGTCGATGAACTGGCGGCCCTCGACGTCTTCGACGTAAAGCCCCTGGGCACGCTTGAGCGCCAGCGGAATGCGCCGCGGGTAACTGCGTGCATTGGACTCCTGCTGCTTCTGTCGCGTCAGCAGCGGCGAATCTTCGAAGTGATAAAGCGTTTCGCCAGGCTCGTCGGCTGAAGAAGCCGGCTGTGCCTGGGCAAGGCAGGTAGCGACTGACATCGGAAGTAACCCTCGCAAGCAAGCGGATGGTCCCACCACGCGCCGATGGCAGCGTTGTGTCGGGATGTGTACTCGCTTGAAAGACGCATCAACGCCCTGCGGATTTAGCGCGCGGGGCGGTCTTCTAGAAGGTTTTGTGCATCAGTTGCAGGTGCAGGCCATGAAATCCCAGCGCCTCACCGCTGGGCGAATAACCCAGGCGTGCGAAAAAATCCTGGGCCGAGGCGGTGCTGTACAGCGATGCATGGGTACAGCCCCAGCGGCGCAAGGCGTGTTCCAGGTCCAGCACCAGTGCCCGACCGATGCCATGCCCTGTGTAGTCGCGCTGCACGAAGCACTGGCAGATCTCGCCGCTGCGCAAGGCCAGCGCGGTAGCCACCGGGCGACCCTGCCAGCGCCCCAGGTTCAGGTACAGGGCCGGGTCGCCCAGCCAGTCGGTGATCTGCGCACGCTGCTTGCTGCGCGACCAGGCGTCGATCACCTGCAGGTCACCGTGATGGTCCTGGTCGGCTGCGGTGGCGATGCTCTGCTGCATCAGCCGCTCGATCAGGGCGGCCTCGGCCGGCCGGGCCCTGGCAATGCGAATCCGTTCGTCCATGAGTGCTCCCTGGTGCTGTGCGGTCCACACCTTACGGGGGCGACCGGCGCCTGACGAGGCCGGCGGGGTTACATTTGATGTGCACGCAACGGCATCTGCAGCAACACGCGCAAGCCGTCGGCGTGGCTGTCGAACGTCAGCGAGCAGGCGCAGCGCTGCACGATCGCCTGCACGATCGCCAGGCCCAGGCCACAGCCTTCGCTATGGCCATTGCGCCAGAAACGCTGGGTCACATGCTGCAGGTTCTGTGCATCGATGCCCGGCCCATGGTCGCGCACCAGAAAGCCCACGGTGTTCGCCTCGACCTGAACCTGCAGCTCCACCGGCGCATCGGCGGCGCTGTGGCGCAGGGCGTTGTCCAGCAGGTTGCGCAAGGCCGCCACCGCCAGCGCCGCGGGCATGTCGGGAAACACCTGGGCCGCCGGCGCCGCAGCCTGCAGCACGATGCGCCGATTGTCGCCCAGGCCCGCATCCTGGATGGCCTGGCGGGCGATCTGCTCGGCGCTGTACTGCACGCCATCATCGAACGACAGGCTGCCCTCCACCCGCGCCAGCAACAGCAGCTGCTCCAGGGTACGGTGCAGGCGATCGGCGCCCTGCTCGGCATGCTCCAGGGCCTGCTCGCGCACCTTGCCATCGGTCATGCGGGCCACTTGCAGGTGGGTCTTGATCGCCGTCAGCGGGCTGCGTAGTTCATGCGCGGCATCGCCGGTCAGGCGCCGTTCGCGCTCGATGGTCTGGCCGATGCGCTGGAACAGCTGGTTCTGGGTTTCGAGCAACGGCTGCAATTCGCTGGGCAGGGCACGCACCTGCAACGGCTCCAGCGAATCGGGGCTGCGCCTGCGCAGTGCGTCGCGCATGCGGTTGAGCGGCGCCAGGCCCTTGCCCACCCCCAGCCACAGCAGCCCGAGGCTACCCAGCAACGCCACCAGCACGGGTGCCGAGGCCGCCAGCAGGATCGAGCGGTTCAGCGCCTCGCGCTCCAGGTGCCGGTCGGCAGTGGTGATGCGCACGTCGCCGCGTGCATAGGTGAAGCTGCGCCATAGTGCGCCATCGATCATCTGGTCGTGAAAGCCGCTGCGCTGGTCGTCGAGGGTCTGGTCGGCATGGTTGTGGCTGCGCGCCAGGATCTCGCCGCGCAGCGAGCTGACCTGGCAGGCCATGCCATCGGGGATGCTGAACTGGTCGGTGCTCAGGCGCGTGCCCTCGCCCTTGCTGGTCAGCGGCTGCGGCAACTGGTCGATCAGCCCGGCGACCATGCGCGCCGACGCCACCAGGCGCTGGTCGAGGGAGAACATCATCTGCTGGCGCAGGTCGCACAGCATCCACGTCGCGGCCAGGGCCCAGATCAGGATGAAGGCAGTGCCCAGAATCAGGCTCAGGCGCAGGCGCAGGCTCATCGTTGCAACGCCTGCGGCACCTGGGCCGGCCCCAGGCGATAACCCAGGCCGCGCACGGTCTCGACGATGCCGTTGCCCAGCTTGCGGCGCAGGTGATGGATGTGCACGTTCAGGGCATTGCTTTCGACCTCGTCGCCAAAGCCGTAGACGCTGTCCTTGAGCTGCTCGCTGGACAGCACCCGGCCGCGGTTCTGCAGCAGGGCCTGGAGCAGCGCCTGTTCGCGGCGCGACAGGTCCACCGGCTGACCGGCCAGGTGCGCTTCGCAGCTGGAGGGGTCGAAGCTCAGCGGGCCGTGTTCGATGACGTTGACACAGCGCCCGGCCACGCGGCGCAGCAGGGTGTGCAGGCGCGCGGCCAGCTCGCGCAGATCGAAGGGTTTGAGCAGGTAGTCGTCGGCGCCGGCCTGCAGCCCGTCGACCCGGTCGGTGACCGCATCGCGCGCGGTCAGGATCAGCACCGGCAGGCTGTGGCCCTGCTGGCGCAGGCGTTGCAGCAGCTTGAGGCCGTCTTCGTCGGGCAGCCCCAGGTCCAGCACCATCACGTCGAAATGCGCGGCCTGCAGCATCGCCCGCGCCGCACTGGCGCTGGCCACGCGGTCGACGGTCAGGCCCTGGGCACTCAGGCCGGCAATGATGCCGCTGGCGATCAGGTCATCGTCTTCACAGAGCAGTACGTGCATGGGGCGGGCTCGGTCGTTGGCAGAAAGGCCCAGTGGGCCACAGGCGGATTAACCGGGGATTATGCCGCGCCCAGGCGCACACGTCGCCTGCGAGGCGACGGCTGCCCATCGGTTAACCCTGGGTTAATCCATGCCGGTCAGTCTTGCGGGCTTATCGCACTGCCAAGGCGTCGACATGCGCGTATTTCTGCTAGCCCTGCTGTGGCTGTTCAGTTCGCTGAGCCAGGCCCAGCCCTTCAACAACCCTTTTGCCCAGAGCGAATTCCTGCCCGTGGAAAAGGCCTTCGTGTTCAGCAGCGAGCGCCTGCCCTCGGGGCAGATGCGCCTGCACTGGCAGATCAGCGACGGCTACTACCTGTACCAGAAGCGTCTGAAGTTCGATGGCCTGGCCCCCGAGGCGGTACCACCATTGCCGCCGGCCCTGCCCCACAGCGACGAGTACTTCGGCGAAACCCAGGTGTACCGCGGCGAACTCGAGCTGCTGATACCGGCCAACGCCACCGGCCAGTTGCGCATGGGCTGGCAGGGCTGTGCCGACGCGGGGCTGTGCTACCCGCCCCAAACCAGCCCGGTCGACCTGGGCGGGCAGGCCGCAGGCGCCGAACAGGCCAGCGACCAGGCCCTGGCCGGCAGCCTCGGCGAACACCCGCTGGCCTGGAGCCTGCTGGCCTTCTTCGGCCTGGGACTGCTGCTGGCCTTTACCCCCTGTTCGTTGCCGATGCTGCCGATCCTGGCCGGGCTGGTGATGGGCAACGGCGCCAGCACCCGCCGCGGGCTGGTGCTGGCAGGCGCCTACGTGCTGAGCATGGCGCTGGTGTATGCCGCCCTGGGCGTGGTCGCCGCACTGCTTGGCGCCAGCCTGCAGGCATGGCTGCAGCAGCCTTGGCTGCTGGGCAGCCTGGCCGCGCTGTTCGTGCTGCTGGCCCTGCCGATGTTCGGCGCCTTCGAGCTGCAGCTGCCCACCTTCGTGCGCGACCGCCTGGAGCGCGCAGGCCGCAACACCCGTGGCGGCAATCTGTATGGCGCGGTACTGCTGGGGGCCTTGTCGGGCCTGCTGATGGGGCCGTGCATGACCGCCCCGCTGGCCGGCGCGCTGCTGTACATCGCGCAGAGCGGCAATGCCGTGCATGGGGCGCTGGTGCTGTTCAGCCTGGGGCTGGGCATGGGCCTGCCGCTGTTGCTGCTGGTGACCGTGGGCAACCGCTACCTGCCACGTCCGGGGGCCTGGATGAACCGGGTCAAGGCGGTGTTCGGCTTCGTGTTCCTGGGCATGGCGCTGTACACCCTGCGCGCGGTGCTCGACCCTGCGCTGTGGCTGGGCCTGTGCGGGGCCTGGCTGATCGCGCTGGCCTGGGGCGCCTGGCCCGCGGTCCACACCCTGCGCGCCCTGCAACCGGCCGTGCTGCTGGCGGGCCTGTGGGGCGCCTTGCTGGTGGTGGGCGCGGCCGGTGGCGCGAGCAACCTGCTGCAGCCCCTGCAACCCTATGCCGGTGGCACCGGCAATGCCGTGGCTGCGCCCCACGCCGACGCCTTCACCACGGTGCGCACCCCGGCCGAGCTGCAGGCGCAGCTGGACGCCGCCAAGGCCCAGGGGCAGTGGGTGTTCCTGGATTACTACGCCGACTGGTGCGTGTCGTGCAAGGTCATGGAAAAACAGGTGTTCGCCCGCCCCGAAGTGCTCGCCGCGCTGGAAGGCGTGCGCCTGGTACGCCTGGACGTGACCGCCGATGCCCCGGCCAGCCAGCAGTTGCTGCAGCGCTACCAGGTGCCCGGCCCGCCGAGCATGCTGTGGATCGGCCCCGAGGGTGACGAGCGCCGGGCCAGGCGCATCACCGGTGAAGTCAACGCCGCCACCTTCCTGCAACACTGGACCGCCACCCGGAGCCAAGGCTGATGCTGACCGTTAACCTGGGCCCCCTGACCATCGCCCTCGACCACCTGCTGCTGCTCTGCGCCCTGGGCCTGGCCACGCTGGTGGGCTGGCGGGTGGCCAGGCGCGGCGGCGACAACCCCGAGGCCGCACTGTTTCGCCTGTTCCTGCTCGGCCTGCTGTGCGCCCGGCTGGGGTTCGTGGCGCGCTACTGGTCGATGTATGCCGAAGACCCGGTGCAGATCATCGACATCCGCGATGGCGGCTTTTTGCCCTGGGCCGGCCTGGTGGCGGTGCTGCTGGGGGCGGCCTGGTACGCCTGGCGCCAGGCGAGCCTGCGCCGGCCACTGGGCTGGGGCCTGTTCAGCGGCGCGCTGTTCTGGCTGCTGGCCAGCTGGGCCAGCCACCTCTACGAACAGGGCACGCAACTGCCGGACCTGGCCCTGCGCGATGCCCAGGGCCATTCGGTGGCGCTGCACAGCCACCGCGGCCGGCCGTTGGTGATTAACCTGTGGGCCACCTGGTGCCCGCCGTGCCGGCGCGAGATGCCGGTGCTGCAACAGGCCCAGCATGATTATCCGGACGTGACCTTCCTGTTCGTCAACCAGGGCGAAACCCCGCAGATCGTCACCAACTTCCTGGCCACCACCGGCCTGAACCTGTCCCATGTACTGTTCGATACCGGTGGCCAGCTGGCCCAGCAGGTCGGCTCCATGGCGCTGCCCACCACCCTGTTCTACGACGCCGAGGGGCGCCTGGTGGGCAGCCACCTGGGGGAGCTGTCCCGTGCCAGCCTGCGCCATGCCCTCGAATCCTTCGACCGCGATACCGCGCTCGCTCCCACCGTTCCAGCAAGGACGACACCATGAAAGTTTCCGCCATTACCCTCGCCCTGGGCATGTTCGCCACCCAACTGGCCGTCGCCGAAGAATTGCCCAAGGCCGTGCAGCAGATCGAGGCCAAGGGCGCCAAGGTCACCGGCAGCTTCGATGCGCCCAATGGCCTGAAAGGTTATGCCGCGCAGTTCCAGAACCGTGGCGTGGCCCTGTACCTGACCCCGGACGGCAAGCACGTGCTGGTGGGCAGCCTGTTCGACGAACAGGGCCAGGACCTGAGCGAGGCGCCGCTGGAGAAGCTGGTGTATGCGCCCATGGCCAAGCAGGTGTGGGCCAAGCTCGACAAGACCGCGTGGATTGCCGATGGCAAGGCCGATGCACCGCGGGTGGTGTACCTGTTCAGCGACCCCAACTGCCCGTACTGCAACATGTTCTGGCAGCAGGCACGGCCGTGGGTAGACTCGGGCAAGGTGCAGTTGCGCCACATCATGGTCGGCATCATCCGCGCCGACAGCCCGGCCAAGTCGGCCGCGTTGCTGGCCAGCGCCGACCCGCAGAAGGCCTTGCAGGCCCATGAAAGCGCGGGCAAGGCCAGCACGCTCAAGCCGCTGGCGAAGATTCCGGCGCAGGTGCAGGCCAAGCTGGATGCGAACCTGGCGCTGATGGAGGAGCTGGGGTTGTCGGCTACGCCGGCGATCTTCTACCTGGATGACAAGGGGCAGTTGCAGACCCAGCAGGGTGCGCCGCGGCCAGAGATGTTGGGGAAGATACTGGGCAAGCGTTGAGACTCACCACACCAACAGATATCTGAAGCCGGGCACCAGGGCTGGCGATGCAAATCCCACAGGCCATGGCCTGCAGGATCGGTGTTGTCAGCCTTGTTTGTTCGGCCGAAGATCGCAGTAGGGCCATCATGGCCTTTGGGGGTTGGGGTGGCGCTACAGCATCACCAGCGTCAACACCACCAGCAACGGCAACAGCACCGCACACGACCACGCCATGTACCCGAAGAAGCTCGGCATCTTCACCCCGCGCTGCTCGGCTATCGCCTTGACCATGAAGTTCGGCGCGTTGCCAATGTAGGTCATCGCCCCCATGAACACCGAACCCATGGAGATCGCCAGCAAGGTCTGCGGCATGCGCTCCATCAACACCTGCGCATCCCCAGCCGCCATGTTGAAGAACAACAAATAGGTCGGCGCATTGTCCAGGAAGCTCGACAAGGTCCCGCTCAACCAGAAGTACATGCTGTCGATCGGCTCGCCCTGCGCACCACTCACGCTCGCCACCAACCACGCCAACTGGCCGTCACTGCCGGCCCGCAATATCGCAATCACCGGGGCAATGGTGAGAAAGATGCCCGCAAATAACTTGGCCACCTCGACGATCGGCCCCCAGTCGAACTCGTTGGCAACCCGCAGGCCGCGCGGGGTGAACCACAACGACAGCAAGGCCAGTACCACCAGCAGGCCGTCACGCAACAGGTTCTGCACCTCGACCCGCGTGCCCATCAGCTCGACGCCAATCCCCGGTTTCCAGAGGCCCGACATCAATACCGCCAGCACCACGCCCGCCAACAGCAGGAAGTTGCGCTTGCCCAGCAGGCGCAACGGCGCATCCGGCGTCGGGTCTTCGGCCAGCATCTCGTTTTCGCGGCGATAGTAGTAGCGGTCGATCAGGTAGAACACGCCCAGCAACGGCACCGCCAGCAGCACCACCGGCAAGGCCATGTGCTGCAGGGTCCAGGCAAAGCTCACACCCTTGAGAAAACCCAGGAACAACGGCGGGTCGCCCAACGGGGTCAGGCCGCCGCCGACGTTGGCCACCAGAAAGATGAAGAACACCACCACGTGCGCGGTGTGCTTGCGGTTGTCGTTGGCACGCAGCAGCGGGCGGATCAGCAGCATCGCCGCCCCCGTGGTGCCCATCACCGAGGCCAGCACCGCCCCCAGCGCCAGCAACCGCGTGTTGAGCCACGGCGAGCCATGCAGGTTGCCCTCCACCACGATCCCGCCCGAAATGGTGAACAGCGCAAACAGCAGGATGATGAACGGCAGGTACTCGGCCAGCAGTACGTGCACGCCCAGCCCCAGGCTGGCGTGCCAGCCGAAGGCAAAGCAGAACGGCAGCGCGAACAGCAGCGTCCAGCCCAGGGTGATCTTGCCGAAATGGTGATGCCACAGCGGTGCGGCCACGATGGGCAGCAAGGCGATGCTCAGCAGGATGCCGGCAAACGGCACGCCCCACAGCAGGCCCATGCGCGCGCCATCGACCTCGGCGGCGCTGGCGATGCCCGGCAGGCACAGCAACAAGAGGGCCGCCAGCAGCGACAGACAGGAACAACCACGAAACAAAGCAGGGAAAAGGCGCATCGATACCGACCGTGTGCAGATGAACAGCAGCGCGCCAGCCCGAAGGCTGGCGCGCATGAGCGAAGCATGGATGCTAAACCAAAATGCCCCGCTCGGCTGCCTACAACGCCTCCAGCGAAGCCATCAGGTCACTCAGCCGGTCGACCTTGTCGTCGCTCAGCACCGTGGCCTCGAGGCCCTCCACATAGATCGCCAGTTCCTCCACGCTGCTGCATTCGAACATGGCCCGCAGCGGCACGTTCAGTTGCAGCACCTTCTGCACCCGCGAAGCAATCTGGGTGGCCAGCAGCGAATGCCCGCCCAACTCGAAGAAGTTGTCGCGCACCCCCACCCGCTCGACCTTGAGCACATCGGCCCAGATGTCAGCCAGCTGCTGCTCCAGTTCACTGCGCGGCGCCAGGTAGGCCTGGCTGTGCTGCTGGCCGAACTCGATGGCCGGCAGCGCCTTGCGGTCGAGCTTGCCGTTGGCGTTGCGCGGCAACTCGGCCAGCCACGCCCAGTGCAGCGGCACCATGTACTCCGGCAGTTCGGCGCGCAGGCGCTGGCGAACCTGTTCCAGCAATGTCGCCGTGTCGGCACGGCTGTCGGCCGCCACCAGGTAGCCGACCAGGTGCTTGCCGTTTGCACCCTCCTGCACGCCCACCGCCGCGTTACGCACCTGGACCTGTTCATGCAGGCGTGCCTCGATTTCGCCCAGTTCGATGCGGTAGCCGCGAATCTTCACCTGGTGATCGATGCGCCCCACGTACTCCAGCACCCCGTCGGCACGCCGGCGTGCCAGGTCGCCGGTGCGGTACAGACGCTCGCCCGGGGCGCCGAACGGGTGCGGGATGAACGCCTGGGCCGTGCGCAGCGGATCGCCCACGTAGCCGCGCCCTACCCCGGTGCCGGCCACGCACAGCTCACCCACCGCGCCCAGCGGCACCAGCTCGTGATCTTCACCGAACAGGTACAGGCGGTTGTTGTCGGTCGGCGTGCCGATCGGCAGGTAGCTGCCCTGGGTGGAGGCCGCATCGACGCGGAAGAACGCCACGTCATCGGAGCACTCGGCCGGGCCGTAGGCATTCACCAGGCCGATCTGCGGGTAGCGCTCCAGCCACTGCCAGGCCAGTTCCGGCGGCATCGCCTCGCCGGTGGGCAGCATCCAGCGCAGGCCGCTCAGGTGCTGGCGCTCGTTGCCCAGCATGCCCTGGATCAGCGACGGCACGCTTTCGAGCACCGTGATGCCGGCGGCCTGCACATGCTCCAGCAGCCCTTGCGGATCGTGCGCGATGGCATTGGGCACGATCGCCACCTGCGCGCCGAACAGCGGCGCGGCAAGGAACTGCCACACCGAGATATCGAAGCTCTGCGAGGCGGTCTGCGCGATCACGTCCGCTTCGCCCAGTTGCAGGTACGGCACCTTGCTCAGCTGGTTGTTGAGCATGCCGCGCTGCTCGACCATCACGCCCTTGGGCAGGCCGGTGGAGCCGGAGGTGTAGATCACGTAGGCGAGGTTCTCCGGCGCGCTGTAGATGCCCGGGTTGGCTTCGGTGCCGTCGCCGGCCTGAATGTCCTCCCACACCAGCAGGCGCGGCCGCCCGGCACACCCCAGTTCGTCGAGCAGGGCCTGTGCCTGGGCCAGGCAGGCCCGGGTGCAGACGATCACCGGGGTGCGGCTGAGCTCGACGATGCGTTGCAGACGCGCGCCGGGCAGGCCCGGGTCCAGCGGCAGGTAGCCGGCGCCGGCCTTGAAGCTGCCGACGATCATGCCCAGCAGCGCCAGCCCGCGCTCGGCCAGCAGTGCCACCGGCTGGTCGACCTGCACCCCGGCCGCCACCAGGGCATGCCCGAGGCGGTTGGCCTGGCAGTTCAGCTCGGCGTAGCTGCACTGCTGTTCGAGGCAGCGTGCGACCACCCGCTCGGGATGCGCCGCCACCCTCGCCTCGAACAAGGCCGCGTAGCTCTGCTGCAGCGGATAGGCATGCTCGCTGCGGTTGCAGTCCTGCAGCAGGAAGCGTTGTTCCTGCTCGCCCAGCAGTGCCAGCTGCGCCACATCGCCGTGCAAGCCCTCCATCAGCGCCAGCAGCAGGCGCTTGAATTCGCCCAGCAGGCGTTCGACGGTGGCGCGGTCGAAGTAGCGCTGGTCGAACGACAGGTGCAGGCCCAGGTCGTCGCCGGGGTAGCACACCGCCGTGAGCGGGAAGTTGGTGTGGGTGCGGCCCGAGTCGGAGGTTGCATTCAGGCTCTGGGCGCGGTCCAGCACCGCCACTTCGACCGGGGCGTTCTCGAACACGAACAGGCTGTCGAACAGCGGCTGGCCCTTGGGCAGTTCGCTGCATTCCTGGATGTTGACCAGCGGCAGGTACTCGTACTCGCGCACCTCCATGTTGCGTTCCAGCAGGCCCTGCAGCCACTGGCGCACCGAACACCGCTCGCCGGGGGCCGGCAGGGTGACACGCAGTGCGATGCTGTTGATGAACAGGCCCACGGTGTGCTGCATCTGCGGCAGGCTGACCGGGCGCCCGGCCACGGTCACGCCGAACACCACGTCACGCTCGCCGCTGAAGCGGCTGAGCACCAGCGCCCAGGCCGCCTGGGCGAAGGTGTTGACGGTCAGCTGATGGGCCTGGGCCAGCTCGCGCAGGCGTACCCCGTCCTCCACCGCCAGGCGCGTGTAGCAGTCGCCCACCTGCATGCCGCCGTGATCGCCCGCGTGCTCGCGCAGCAGCGGGCGGTCGCTTGGAAGGTAGGTGGTGCGCTCGAAGCCCTGCAGGTTCTGCCGCCACCACTGGCGCGCCTCGTCCAGGCTCTGGTGCTGCAGCCAGCCTATGTAGTCGCGGTAGCGCGGCGGCGTCGCCAGCTGCGCCTCACGGCCCTCGCCCAGGGCCAGGTAGAGCTCGAAGAAGTCGTTCATCAGCAGCGAGCGGCACCAGGCATCGATGAGGATGTGGTGGTTGCTCATCATGAACCAGTACTGCGCCTGGCCCACGCGGATCAGGCGCAGGTGGAACGGCGCCTGCTGCAACAGCTCGAAACCGGCCTCGCGCTCCTGCTTGTGCAGGGCCTGCAGGCGTGCTTCGTGATCGGCCTGCGGGTCGGCGCTCCAGTCCTGATAGTCGATGGGCGTGGTGCCGGGCTTGTGGATGATCTGCAGCATGCCTTCGCCGGCATTCCAGCAGAACGAGGCGCGCAGGGCTTCGTGCCGCGCCACCACCGCCTGCCAGGCCTGGGCGAAGCGCTGCGGGTCGATCTCGCTGTTGATGCGGTAGCGGTCCTGCATGTAGTAGATGCCGGTGCCCGGTTCGAGCAGGGTGTGCAGCAGCATGCCCTCCTGCATCGGGGTCAGCGGGTACACGTCCTCGATCTGCGCGGCGGGCACCGGCAGGCTGTCGATCTGTGCCTGGGTCAGGCGCGCCAGCGGGAAGTCCGACGGCGTGAAGCTGCCGTTGGCGTCATCCAGGCAATGGACGATCAGGCTCGCCAGCTCGCCGAGGTAGGCGCGGGCCAGCTCTTCGATGGTCTGGGTGTCGAAGCGCTCGCGGCTGAAGCTCCAGCGCAGCTGCAACTGGCCGCCGTACACCTGGCCGTCGACGCTCAGCCAGTTGGGCAGCGGTGCGTCGAGGTCGTGGGCCAGGCCCGCGGGTTCATCCACCGGCTGATACAGCGCCGCACTGCCGAACTGCTGGTCGAACTGGCCCAGGTAGTTGAAGGTGATGCGCGCCTGGGGCAGCGCGGCCATGGCTTCGCGGGTGGCGTCATCGGCCAGGTAGCGCAGTACCCCATACCCCAGGCCCTTGTGCGGCACGCTGCGCAGTTGCTCCTTGATCGCCTTGATCGAGGCCGCCTGCCCGGCGGCCTCCTCGATGTTCAGCGGGCTCAGGCGCAGCGGGTAGGCGCTGGTGAACCAGCCGACGCTGCGGCTCAGGTCGATGTCGTCGAACAGGGTCTCGCGGCCATGCCCTTCGAGCTGCACCAGCACCGAGGTATCGCCGCTCCAGCGGCACAGCACCCGGGCCAGCGCGGTCAGCAACAGGTCGTTGACCTGGGTGCGGTAGGCCGCGGGGGCCTGCTGCAGCAACTGGCGCGTCTGCCCCTGGCTCAGTTGCACGCTGACGGTGTGCGCCTGGCGGTGCAGGTTGGCACCCTGGGGGTGGTCGCACGGCAGCTCGCGGGTGGCGGCACTGAGCTGCGCCTGCCACCAGTGCTGCTCGTCACGCAGCGAGTCGCTGCCGGCATAGGTGGCCAGGCGTGCGGTCCAGTGGCTCATCGCGCTGGTCTTGGCTGCCAGCGGCTGGCCACGGTACAGCGCCTGCAGGTCTTCGAGCAGCACGCGCCACGACACGCCATCCACCACCAGGTGATGGATCGCCAGCAGCAGGCGCTGGGCGCCCTGCCCGTCCTCCACCAGCAGCGCACGCAGCAGTGGGCCGTCGGCGAGGTCGAGGCTGCGCTGCACATCGCTGTACAGGGCCTGGCAATCCTGCAGATCGGCCACCGAGGCCTGCCACAGCAACTCGCGCGCGTCGGTATGGGCATAGCTGGCGTGGCCTTCACTGAAGCGCAGGCGCAGCGCATCGTGATGCGCCACCAGCGCGTGCAAGGCCTGCTCCAGCGCCTTGCCGACAAGACGCTCGGCCGGTTGCAGCAGCACGGCCTGGTTCCAGTGCTGCGGTTGCACCACGTCGCTGTCGAAGAACCAGTGCTGGATCGGCGTGAGCGCTGCGGCGCCGCTGAGCGGGCCCTGTTCGATCAGCGTGGCCTGGCTGCGGCTGACCACCGTGGCCAGGGTCTGCACGGTCTGCTGCTGGAACAGGTCGCGGGCGCTGAAGTGCAGGCCCAGCTGGCGGGCGCGGCTGACCACCTGGATCGACAGGATCGAGTCGCCGCCCAGTTCGAAGAAGTTGTCCTGCAGGCCCACGCGCTCGACGTTGAGCACATCGCGCCAGATCGCGGCCAGTTGCTGCTCCACCTCGCTGCGTGGCGCCTCGTAGTGCTCGCGGCCCTGCTCCCTGTCCGGCAGCGGCAACGCGTGACGGTCGAGCTTGCCGTTGCCGGTCAGCGGCATCTGATCCAGCAGCACCAGGTGGGCGGGCACCATGTAGTCGGGCAGGTTCACCCGCAGTTGCGCCTTGAGGCTGTCGCGCAGCGCCGCCTGCTGTTCGGCGCCGGCCTGTGCCTGCTCGCACATCAGGTAGGCAGCCAGTTGCTTGCCGCCGGGCATGTCCAGCGCCAGCACCACGGCCTCGCGCACGTCGGCATGTTCCAGCAGGCGGCTTTCGATTTCACCCAGCTCGATACGGAAGCCGCGGATCTTCACCTGATGGTCGATACGCCCCATGTACTCCAGCAGCCCGTCGGCGCGCTGGCGCACCAGGTCGCCGGTGCGGTACAGGCGCCCGCCCCGCTGGCTGAACGGGTCGGCGACGAAGCGTTCGGCGCTCAGCCCAGGTCGATCATGGTAGCCCTGGCCCAGGCCTGCGCCACCGATGTACAACTCGCCAATGGCGCCCTGCGGCAGCAGCGCCAGGTCGGCATCGAGGATGTACGCCACGCGGGCGCCGATCACCCGGCCGATCGGCACGCTGCCGACGCCCGCTTCAAGGGCCGGTGGTGCCAGGCAGGCCAGCGGCATCACCACGGTTTCGGTGGGGCCGTAGGCATTGAAGAACTGCGCCGGCTTGAACGCCTCGCGAATGCGTTGCAGGTGCTCGCCGGTCAGGGCTTCGCCGCCGGTGATGCACAGGCGCACCGGCAGCTGTTCGTCGCGGCTGGCCAGCCATTGCGCCAGCTGGCTGCCGTAGCTCGGCGTGAAGCCCAGCACGCTGACCTGCTGCTGGCGGATCAGCGTGCAGATTTCCTCGGCGCCCCACTGCCCCTGGGCGCGCAGCACCACCCGTGCGCCGCTGAGCAATGGCACCAGCAGGCGCTCGGTGGCCGCGTCGAAGTTGATCGAATAGAAGTGCAGCTCGCAGTCGTCGCTGCGCATGCCGAACGCCTCGATCACCGCCAGGCAGTGCATGGCGATCTCGCCATGGCTGACCACCACGCCCTTGGGCTTGCCGGTGGAGCCGGAGGTGTAGATCAGGTAGGCCTGGTGGCCCGGCAGGCTGAGTGACGGCAAGGCCTCGGCGCTGTAGCCGTGCAGCGCCGCCGCGTCGTCGTCCAGGCACCAGCGGGCCACGCCGGGCGGCAGCTCGCCCAGCCTGTCGAACAGCGCGCGCTGGCCCAGCAGCAGGCCGATGCCGCTGTCCTGGATCATGTACTGCAGGCGTTCGAGGGGGTATTCCGGGTCCAGCGGCACGTAGGCGCCGCCGGCCTTGAGGATCGCCAGCAGGCCGATCACCAGCTGCGCCGAACGCTCCAGCGCCAGGCCCACCCGCACCTGCGGGCCCACGCCACGTTCGCGCAGCACCCGCGCCAGGCGGTTGGCCCGGGCATCGAGCTGGGCGTAGCTCAGGTGTTCACCGGCAAAGGTCAGTGCCAGTGCATCCGGGGTGCGCTGGGCCTGTGCACTGAACAGGTCATGCACGGTGCGGTTCAGGCCCGGCGCTGCGGGGTCGCCGGCCAGGTTGTCGAACAGGGCCTGGCGCTCGCCCTGGCCCAGCAGCGGCAGTTCGCACAGGCGTTGCTGCGGGTCGGCCAGCAAGGCGTCGAGCAACCGCTGCCAGTGCGCCGCCATGCGCGCGATGCGCGGCGCGTCGAACAGGTCGCAACTGTAGGTCAGGCAGCAGCCCAGGCGACGGTCGAGGTCGGTGACTTCCAGGTTGAGGTCGAACTTGGTCGCCCGGGCGTCGTTGACCAGGTACTCCACCTGCATGCCGGCCAGTTGGCGGCTCTGCTGGAATTCCCAGCGCTGCACGTTGCACATCACCTGGAACAGCGGGTTGTAGGCGGCGCTGCGCGGTGGCTGCAAGGCTTCGACCAGGTGGTCGAACGGCAGGTCCTGGTGCGACTGGCCGTCGATCACGGTCTGGCGCACCTGCTCGATCAGGTCGGCCACGCGCATCTGCCCGTCCAGCTGGCAACGCAGCACCTGGGTGTTGAGGAAGGCGCCGATCAGCCCCTCGCTTTCCGGGCGGATGCGGTTGGCCACCGGTGCGCCGATGCGCAGGTCGGTCTGCCCGCTGTAGCGGTACAGCAGCAGCGCCAGGGTGGCGGTCATGGTCATGAACAGGGTCAGGCCATGCTCGGCATTGAAGGCGCGCACCCTGGCGGCCAGCTCATCGCTCAGGTCGAAGCGGTACAGCTCGCCGCGGTGGCTCTGCACCGCCGGGCGCGGACGATCGGCGGGCAATTCCAGCACCGGGTGTTCATCGCCCAGCTGTGCGCGCCAGTAGTCCAGCTGGCGCTGGCGCTCGCCGGCCTCCAGCCACTGGCGCTGCCACACGCTGTAGTCCAGGTACTGCACCGGCAGCGGTTCGAGCGGCGAATCGCGGTCGTCCAGAAACGCTTCGTACAGCTCGCCCAGCTCGCGGGCAAAGATGTCCATGGCCCAGCCTTCGGTGACGATGTGGTGCAGGGTGAGCACGAAGTAGTGCTCCTGCTCGCCGGCCTTGACCAGGCAGGCACGCAGCAGCGGGCCGGTCTCCAGGTCGAACGGCTGGTGCGCCTGCTCGTCGGCCAGGGCCTGCAGGCGCTGCTGGCGCTGCGCCTGGTCGTGGGCCGAAAAGTCCAGCCAGTTCATCACCAGCCCGGTGTCGGGCGAGACGGCCTGGTACGGTACGCCATCGATGCTCGGGAAGGTGGTACGCAGGGTTTCGTGGCGCACGATCAGCGCCTGCAGGGCCTGTTCGAAGCGGCTGACGTCCAGCACCCCGCGCAGGCGTGCCATGCCGCCGACGTTGTAGGCCGGGCTGTCCGGCTCCATCTGCCAGAGGAACCACATGCGCTGCTGCGAGTACGACAGCGGCACCGGCTGGCTGCGGTCGATGCGCGTAATTTCGCCTTGCAGGTTGTGCTGCCCGGCCAGTTGCAGCGCCTCGATGCGCGCGGCGAAGGCGCCCAGCGCGCTGGCTTCGAACAGGGTGCGCAGCGGGAGTTCGACGTCGCAGGCCTGGCGCGTGCGGGCGATGATCTGGGTGGCCAGCAGCGAGTGCCCGCCGAGGGCGAAGAAGTCATCGTCCAGGCCGACCCGCGCCAGGCCCAGCACATCGCACCAGATGGCGGCGATCTGCTGTTGCAGCGGCGTGACCGGGGCAACATGCACGCACTGCTGCCAGCTCGGCTCGGGCAGCGCCTTGCGGTCGAGCTTGCCGCTGGGGCCCAGCGGCATCTGCGCCAGGTGCACCAGTTGCGCGGGCACCATGTAGGGCGGCAATTGCGCCGCCAGTGCGCTCAGCAATGCTTCGCCGCAGTCGTGCGCGTGGGTGTAGTAGCCGACCAGTTGCGGGCCGGCCGCCGTGTCGCGTACCAGCACCACGGCCTGCTCCACGCCCGGCTGGGCCAGCAGGCAGGCCTGCACCTCTTCGGGCTCTACACGAAAACCGCGCAGTTTGACCTGCTGGTCGATGCGGCCCAGGTATTCCAGTGCCCCCAGGTCAGCCAGCCAGCGCGCACGGTCGCCGCTGCGGTACAGGCGCTGGCCGTCGGCGCCGGGCACGAAGCGTTCGGCGGTGAGGCCCGGCCGGCCCAGGTAGCCACGGGCCAGGCCCGCACCGCCCAGGCACAGCTCACCGGGCACCCCCACAGGCGAAAGCGCCAGCTCCTCATCAAGCACCTGGCACTGCACGTTGGCCAGGGGCCGGCCGATGGGCGAGCGCAGGCCGTCTTCACGGCGGCAGTGCCAGTGGGTGACGTTGATCGCGGTTTCGGTCGGCCCATAGCGGTTGTGCAGTGCCACGTGCGGCAGTTCCTGCAGCACACGGTCGCGCAGCGCCGCCGGCAACGCCTCGCCGCCGGAGAACACCCGGCGCAGGCTGGTACAGGCGGCCGCCAGCGGCTCCTGCACGAACACCTGCAACAGCGGCGGCACGAAGTGCAGCGTGGTCACGCCATGCTGCTGCACCAGTTCGGCGATGCGCTGCGGGTCGCGGTGCTCGCCGGGGCCGGCCAGCACCAGCGTGCAGCCCTGGGCCAGCGGCCAGAAGCATTCCCACACCGACACGTCGAAGCTGATCGGGGCTTTTTGCAGCAGCACGTCGTGGTCGTCCAGCGCATAGGTGGCCTGCATCCAGTGCAGGCGCTCGGCCAGGGCCGCATGGGTGTTGCCCACGCCCTTGGGCTGGCCGGTGGAGCCGGAGGTGTAGATCACGTAGGCCAGGTTGTCACCGTGCAGGTGCAGGCCCGGCGCCTGGCTGGGCCAGTTGTCCAGGTGCAGGGTGTCCATGGCGATGGTACTCACGCCCTCGACCTGGGGCAGGCGTTCGAGCACCTCGCTGTGGCTGAGCAGCAGGCTTGCGCCGCAGTCGGCGAGCATGTAGGCCAGGCGCTCGGCCGGGTAGTCGACGTCCAGCGGCACGTAGGCACCACCGGCCTTGAGAATCGCCAGCAGGCCCACCAGCAGCTGCGGCGAACGCTCGGCGGCAATCGCCACGCACACGTCCGGGCCCACGCCCTTGTCGCGCAGGTAATGGGCCAGGCGGTTGGCCTGGGTGTGCAGGCTCGCGTAGTCCAGGCTGCCGCCGGCCCATACCAGCGCGGTGCGCTGCGGGGTGCTGCGCGCCTGTTCGTTGAGTTGCTCCACCAGCCACTGGCCGGGGGCCGCTGCCGGGGCCTGGCCCCAGTCGAGCAGTTGGGCGCGGCCCGGGGCGTCGAGCAGGTTCAGCTCGGCCAGCGGCAGCTGCGGCGCGCTGCTCACCTGCTGCAGCAGGCTGACCAGTTGCGCGGCCAGGCGCTCGATGCTGGCAGCGTCGAACAGCTCGTCGGCATAGTCGAAGGAAAGGCTGATGCGGCCCTGGTGGTCTTCTTCGCTGTGCAGTTGCAGGTCGAACTTGGCCTCGCGGCTGTGCCACGCCAGTTCGTCGGCCAACAGCCCCGGCAGGCGGCGCAAGGCGCCGAGGTCGCGCTGCTGGTGGTTGAACATGACCTGGAACAGGCCCTGCTCGCGGGCCTCGGGGAAGGCTTCGACCAACTGCTCGAACGGCAGGTCCTGGTTGGCCTGGGCTTCAAGGGTGCGCTGGCGCACCTGGGCCAGCAAGGCACTGAAGGGCTGGCGCGGGTCAAGCTCGGCACGCAGCACCTGGGGGTTGATGAAGAAGCCGACCAGGCCCTGGGTTTCCAGGCGCGGGCGGTTGGCATTGGGCACGCCGACACGGATGTCGCGCTGGCCGCTATAGCGGTGCAGAAGGGTTTGCCAGGCCGCCAGCAACAGCATGAACAGGCTGGCATCGTGGGCCTGGGCCACCTGGCGCAGTGCAGTGCCCAGCGCCGGCTCAAGACGCAGGCTCAGGCGCGTGGCGCTGTTGCGCTGCTGCACCGAGCGCGGGTGATCGGTGGGCAGGTCGAGCACCGGCTGCGCATCGCCGAGCAAGGCCTTCCAGTAGGCGAGCTGGCGGGTACTTTCCCCCTGGGCCAGCCACTGGCGCTGCCAGCTGGCATAGTCGGCGTAATGCACCGGCAACGTATTCAGTCGCGCCTGCTGGCCCTGGCAGGCGGCGGCATACAGGCGCGCGAATTCGTCCAGCAGAATGTTCATCGACCAGCCGTCGGCGATGATGTGGTGCAGGGTCACCCACAGCTGATGGGTTTCGTTGTCCTGGCGTACCAGGGTGACCCGCAGCAGCGGCCCGCGCTCCAGGTCGAAGGGTTGGCGCGCCTCGTCTTCGCGCAACTGCTGAACGCGGGCCGGGGTTTCGTGCCCCAGGTCCAGGCTGTGCACCTGCAACGCCAGGTTCGCCAGCACGCGCTGCACCGGTTGCCCGTGGTGGTCGGCAAACACCGTGCGCAGCGCTTCATGGCGGGCCACCAGCGCCTGGAAGCTGCTGCGCAGCGCGGCCTCGTCCAGTTCGCCGCGCAGGCGCAGGCCACCCGGGATGTTGTAGGCCGCACTGCCAGGCTCCAGTTGCCACAGCAGCCACAGCCGGGCCTGAGCCAGCGATTGCGGCAGCGCCTGTTCCCGGGGCAATTGCGCGATGGCGCCCTGGGCCACCCCGCCGTCGATGTGCAGGCGGGCCACCTGGGCAGTGAAGCCTGCCAGGGTCGGCGCTTCGAACAGCAGGCTCAGGCTCAGTTCCAGCCCCAGTTCGTCACGCAGGCGCGCCGTGAGCTGGGTGGCGGCGATGGAGTTGCCGCCGAGCAGGAAGAAGTGATCGTCGTCGCCCACCTCGGCCACGTTCAGTTGCTCGCACCACAGCCGCGCGATCAGCGCCTGCAACCCGTCGCCGCTCGGCGCCGCGTGGCGTGCGGCAGGCGCCTGGGCCTCCGGGAAGCGGGCGTAGCAGTCCAGGCTGCCATCGTGCAGGCGCAGGCGGCAGGCCGAACGCTGCAACTTGCCGCTGGAGGTCTTGGGCAACGCACCGGGGTTGAGCAGCAGCACCACCGCCGGTGCCTGCTGGCAGGCATCGGCGATGACCTGGCGCAGGGTGCGGATCAGGTTCGCCGGCTCGATGACCTTCTGCACGTTGCGGCTGATCTCCACCGCGATGCCGATACCCTCCTCGCCCTGGTCGTCGACGGCGAACACCGCCACGCGGCCCTTGCGCAGCACGTCGACCTCGCGCTCCAGGGTCTTTTCCAGGTCCTGCGGGTAGAGGTTGTGCCCGCGCACGATGAGCATGTCCTTCAGGCGCCCGGTGACGAACAGTTCGCCGTCACGCATGAAGCCCAGGTCGCCGGTGCGCAGCCAGGTGCGCCCGCCGTGCTCGACGAAGGTCTTTGCGCTGGCCTCGGGGTTGCGCCAGTAACCGAGGGCGATGCTCGGGCCGGCGGCCCAGATCTCGCCCACCTGGTTATCGCCCAGCACAGCCAGGGTGTGCGGTTCGACGACCTGCACCGCGTGCAGCGGCTGGCTGAAGCCGCAGCTCATCTGCACGCTGCCCTCGCCTGCTTCGGCGCGGTTGTGCGCCAGTGCCGCGCTGTCCAGCGCCAGCGCGGGGATACCGCCGCCGCGCACGCTGCCACTGACGAACAGGGTGGCTTCGGCCAGGCCGTAGCTGGCGAAGAAACTCGAGGGCACGAAACCGCACGCGGCGAATTTGTCGGCAAAGCTGTCGAGGCTGTCCTGGCGGATCGGCTCGGAGCCCGAATAGGCCACGCGCCAGCAGCTCAGGTCGAGGCTGGCCAGCGCCGCACTGCTGACGCGCTCGTTGCACAGGCGGTAGGCGAAGTCCGGCCCGCCGCTGATGGTGCCGCGGTAATCGCTAATCGCCTGCAGCCAGCGCTGCGGCCGCGCCAGGAAGTAGGCCGGGGCCATCAGCACGCAGGGCACGCCGCTGAAGATCGGTTGCAGCAGGCCGCCGATCAGGCCCATGTCGTGGTACAGCGGCAGCCAGCTGACGATCACGTCGTCGGGGTTCACGTCGATGCCGAAGCCGTGGCGGATCAGCACTTCGTTGGCCACCAGGTTGCCGTGGCTGACCTGCACGCCCTTGGGCAGCGCGGTGGAGCCGGAGGTGTACTGCAGAAAGGCGATGTCGTCCGGCTTGAGCGACGGGGCCTGCCACTGCTCGCCCAGGCCGACGTCGAGGTGATCGACGCTGAGCAGCTGCGGCGCATCCTCGCCCTTGAGTGCATCCAGGGCCAGCAGGCTGTTGTGCAGGTTGTCGACGGTCAGCAGCAGGCGCGGCTGGGCGTCCTCGATGATCGACAGCAGGCGGGCCTGGTGGTGGGTGCGCGAGGATTCCGGCGGATAGGCCGGCACGGCGATAACCCCGGCATACAGGCAGCCAAAGAACGCGGCGACGTAGTCCGGGCCACTGGGGAACAGCAGGATCGCGCGGTCGCCCGGCACCGCACGCGCCTGCAATGCGGCGGCGATGCTGCATGCACGCAGGTGCAGGTCACGGTAGCTGAGCACGGCCTGGTCGCGGGCGTCTTCGGCGAGAAAGCGCAAGGCCACCCGCTCAGGGGTCAGCGCAGCACGCTGGGTGAGGGCCTGGACCAGCGTAACCGGGAGTTCGAAGGCGTCCGTCATGGAAAGTTCCTGCCAGTGTCTGTACGTGAAAATCGGCATCGCGGGGCGCAGGGAGCCGGGTGTTCGGGCACCGGCACACGCCCTTCAGGGGCCGAGGATGTACACAGGGGAACGGATGAACGGGTGAAATAATTAGGCGCCACTGTGGCGCGGCGACAGGTGATTTTCGAAGCGGATCACGGGGTGGTGCTTAGAACCAAAAAACAGTTTGAAGTATTACTTTTCGCATTTGACAATAATTATCATTAAGAATAGCTTGTCGCACGTCGTAGGAAGCATCTCCTCGCGGAGTGCTTCGCTTCCCTCTTCGAGAACAAGGTGAAATTTCCATGGCGGAACAACTGTCCACAAGTAAGTGCGATTCACCGTTACTCCAAGCGTTCGTCGACAATCGCAGCATTCTGGTGAAAATTGCCGCCCGGATCACTGGGTGTCGCTCACGCGCCGAGGATGTCGTGCAGGACGCTTTCTTCCGGCTCAGTGCAGCCCCGCAGATCACCTCGTCGTTCAAGGCGCAGTTGAGCTACCTGTTCCAGATCGTGCGCAACCTGGCCATCGACCATTACCGCAAGCAGGCGATGGAGCTGAAGTATTCCGGCAGCGAAGAGGAAGGTCTGAATGTGGTCATCCATGGTGCCTCGCCCGAAGCCACGCACATCAATTTCGCGACGCTTGAGCACATTGCCGATGCGCTGAGCGAGCTGCCGCAGCGCACCCGCTATGCGTTCGAGATGTACCGCCTGCATGGCGTGCCGCAGAAGGACATCGCCAAGGAGCTGGGCGTGTCGCCGACCCTGGTGAACTTCATGATTCGCGATGCGCTGGTGCATTGCCGCAAGGTGTCGCTGGCGCGGGGTGAGGTGGCCTGAAGGGGCCACCCTGCGCCGCTGCTGCCCTGTAGGAGCCGGCGTTGCCGGCGATCCTCCAGGCCAGATGCCGGGTGTCCGGCAGCACGAGCGCCTTTGCTGGTTCGCCGGCAACGCCGGCGCCTACAGGATCGGGTGCCGGCCTATACCAGCCTGCAGCGCTCGAAGAAGCGCTCGCGCCCCAGGATCATCAGCGCCGCACGCTTGTGCGGGAAGTCGAATTCCTTCTCGCAGTGAAAGCACTGGTCGTGCATGTAGCCGATCATCTTGGCATTGTCGGCCCGAGGCTCGGCCACCACGCGCTGGGTGCGCGGGTCGTCCAGGAACAGGTAGTGCACCAGCGCCGACAGCCAGCTGGCCACCTTGTGCGGCCCGCGGTGCGCCTGCTCCCCTACCAGCATGTGAATGCCGCGGTCGTAGTCGTCGGCCGCATAGAACGGTGCAATCCGGTCCTCCTTGGCCCAGTAGGCTTCGAAGTAGGCAAACGGCTGGTCGTCGAAGCAGCCGATCAGGGTCAGTGTGTGCGGGTCGGCCTCAAGTTTGCTCAGGTAGTCGCGGTGCTGTTCGAGGCTGCCGCCCTCCTGCCAGAAGCTCAGCACCCGCGGGTTGTTCTGCCAACGGTTGAAGCGCTCCAGGTCGTGGTCGATTTCCAGGGTCCGCAACGAGATCCAGGCCCCCAGCCGCGCATCGAAGCGCCGATACACTTCCCCCCGCGGCTTGGGCGCACGGCGCGGATGACGCTTGCCGGCACTGATCTGCATCTGCTGCGGGTACACGCCCGACAGCGATTCGCCCAGCCACGGTTGCGGCAACTGCCAGAACAGCGTGCGCTCGCAGCGGTAGCGCCCCGCCTGTTCGTCGGCCACCAGCAGGCCGCTGGCCAGTGCCGCCTCGGGCTCCTGCGCCAGATGCCAGCACAGGCGCTGACACCCCGGATCGCGGGAAAACAGCCAGTAGCACGCGGCCCACAACGCCTGCTGTGGGCGCTCGGGGCAGGTGTATTCAAGGTGCACGTTAAGGTCATCACCGCGCTCCAGACGCAGGCGCACCAATGGCGTGTCTTCGAGCACCAGGCTCAGGTGGCAGTCGGTTTCATCGGCGCTGAGGCTGCGCCAGCGCGGCAGGGCCAACGCGCAGGATGCGGTATCGGAAGGCATGGTCTTGGGCTCACGAAGTGGAAGAGACAATCTCACTGCTGTTGACGTGAAAACCGTGGGCGAATTTAGGGCGAATGGGCCGCGCTGACACCGATCTGGTAAGGCCCGAAGATGTCCTGCAACTGACCGTTCTCGTGCAGTTGCTGCAACAGACGGGCAAAGGCCTCGCCACTGATCGGTGCCTGAGGACGCAACAGTGCGTAATGGTGATAGGTCTGGTCGGTACGCTCGGAGGCCAAGAACTGGCCTCGGTAATCCTCGTGGCGCGCCAGAAAGTCGTACAGGTACGAACGGGTCACCAAGGCCACGTCGGCGCGGTCGCGCTGCACCATCATCAGGTTGCTGTCGTGGGAATAGGTCAGGGTGGCGCCGAATGTTTGCTGCAGGTACCTGGCGTCGGCATTGAAACCGGCGAAGGCGTAGTGATAGCCGCTGTACAACGCCAGGCGCTTGCCCTGCAGGCTGTCGAAGTAGCCCTGGCCGCGGCCTTCGATATTGTGCGTGACGAAGACTTCGGCATCTTCGAGGCCGAGATCGACCTTGACGAAGTCGATGCCTTTCCAGCCCCAGTCAGGGTTTTCGAAGATCGCCATGTCGATGCGACCCTCGTTGAAGTCGCGAAAGCGTCGCGGTATGGAGGTGGGCACCAGCGTGAAATGGTAGGTGTCCTGAAGCGCGTTCAAGGCCTGGATCAACTGCGCCAGCAGGCCGCTGTCGGTATCGCGTTCGGGATTGACGGTGTACGGCGGAAAGTGCGCTGCGCCGATCCTGATCTGCTCCTGGGCACACGCCGGTGTGGTCAGCCACGCCACCGCGAGCATCGACAGGGAGAGCACGACCTGTGGCAGTGACGCTGAACTCAAGGCAACACACTCTTTACGGGTTCGCGCCTAAACTAGGCGTTTTCCTACGCTTGCACAACTGGCAGAACCATCAGGCAAATGGCCACGGGATACCGCACAGGCCACAGATTGGCTACGCTCAGGCGAGTATCTGTCAAGGAGCCTGCCATGGGCCACTGGTTGGTGATCGACCTGGAAGCTACCACCGACGAGGGTGGCTGGCCGATCGAAGACATGGAAATCATCGAGATCGGCGCCAGCCTGGTCAACCGCGAAGGCCGCGAGGTGGACCACTTCCAGCGTTTCGTCAAACCCGTGCGGCGCCCGCTGCTGACGCCCTTTTGCCGGGAGCTGACGCATATCAGCCAGGCCGATATCGACTCGGCCGCGGTGTTTGCAGAGGTGTGGAAAGCCTTCGAGCGCTGGCTGCAGCATCAGCAGGCGCACCTGCAGGGCTGGGTCAGCTGGGGCGACTACGATCGCCGCCAGCTGCTGCAGGAATGGCAGGTGCACCAGGTGCACAGCCTGCTGGCCGACGCCTGCCACCTCAACCTCAAGCAGCGCTTCGCCAAGGCCCGCCACCTGAAACGCCCGCCCGGGCTCAAGGGCGCGCTGGCCCTGGCCGGGCTGCAGTTTGTCGGGCAGCAGCACCGCGCCCTGGAAGATGCGCGCAATACCGCACGCCTGCTGCCGCTGAGCCTGCCGGCCCAGGGCGCCTGAAAGCGGATGACGCCACCGGGAGGCTTGGGCATACTGGCCAGCCCTTTTTTGCCCCTTTCAGGAGTCGCCCATGTTTAAGGTCAACGAGTACTTTGATGGCACGGTCAAGTCGATCGCCTTCACCAGCGCCGAAGGCCCGGCCACTGTCGGCGTGATGGCCCCGGGCGAGTACGAGTTCGGTACGGCCAAGCGCGAGATCATGCACGTGGTGTCCGGCGCCCTGATCGTCAAGCTGCCGGGCAGCGACAACTGGGAAACCTTTACCGCCGGCAGCCAGTTCAATGTGCCGGCCGACAGCAAGTTCCAGTTGCAGGTGAAGGTCGATACCGCCTACCTGTGCGAATACCGCGACTGATTCAAAGGCTTCGCCGGCAAGGCCGGCTCCTGCAGGGGACTGCGGTCGTTGCAGGAGCCGGCCTTGCCGGCGAAGCGGCCATCAGCGTAAAAACGCCACGATGCTGTCCGCCGCCGCCCCCAGGTGGTGCGCATGGCTGAACCCCGAGGCCTTCAGCGGCTTCAAGTCATGATCCCCTGCCACCAGCCAGCACAGCTCGATGGCTGACGACAGTGCATACCCCTCCACCGTCTCGCGATTGCCCAGCGCATCACGCTCGCCCTGCACGATCAGGGTTGGCGTCTTCAGTTCGGCCAGGTGCGCCACCCGCGGCTTCTCGGGCTTGCCTGCGGCATAGAACGGATACCCCAGGCACACCAGCGCATCCACCCCCAGTTCGTCCGCCACCAGGCTGGCAATGCGCCCGCCCATGGACTTGCCGCCGATCACCAGCGGCCCAGCGACCAATGGTCGCACCTGGGCCACCACTTCGCGCCAGCAGTCGAGCAGGCGGGCCTGGGGGTTTGGCGGCCTTCTGCCACCATCGAGCCGGCGCTGAGCCATGTAGGGAAACTCGAAGCGCAGTACCGCCAGCCCTTGCGCGGCAAGCCTCTGCGCCATGTCGGTCATGAACGCGCTGTCCATGGGTGCGCCCGCGCCGTGGGCCAGGATCAGGCACCCCAGAGGCGACGCATCTGCCTGATTTTGCGGGGCATCGTACAACCAGCCGCGTTGTTCGACCCACTGCGCCCATTGATCCCCGTCAATACCGGCCACTTGCCCATTACTCATGCTTGCCTCGCTGTTTAGCCTGCCTATAACCGTGGATGGGAACCCATACATGAACACAACCAGCAGTACCGCCTACAACTACCAGGTGGTCCGCCAATTCGCCATTATGACGGTGGTGTGGGGAATCGTCGGGATGGGGCTCGGCGTTTTTCTCGCCGCGCAGCTCGTCTGGCCTTCACTCAACTTCGACCTCCCGTGGACCAGCTTCGGGCGCCTGCGCCCCTTGCACACCAACGCGGTGATCTTCGCCTTCGGGGGCTGTGCACTGTTCGCCGCCTCCTACTACTCGGTACAGCGTACCTGCCAGACCGTGCTGTTCTCGCCACGCCTTGCCGCCTTTACCTTCTGGGGCTGGCAACTGGTGATCGTGCTCGCGGCCATCAGCCTGCCGCTGGGTTATACCAGCTCCAAGGAATACGCCGAACTGGAATGGCCGATCGACATCCTGATCACCATCGTCTGGGTGGCCTACGCCGTGGTGTTCTTCGGCACCCTGATGAAGCGCACCACCAAGCACATCTACGTGGGTAACTGGTTCTTCGGTGCGTTCATCATCACCGTGGCGATCCTGCATATCGTCAACAACCTGGAAATCCCGGTCAGCCTGACCAAGTCGTACTCGCTGTACGGCGGCGCCACCGACGCGATGGTGCAATGGTGGTACGGCCACAACGCCGTAGGCTTCTTCCTGACCGCAGGCTTCCTGGGCATGATGTACTACTTCGTGCCCAAGCAGGCCGAGCGCCCGGTGTACTCGTATCGCCTGTCGATCGTGCACTTCTGGGCCCTGATCACCCTGTACATCTGGGCCGGCCCGCACCACCTGCACTACACCGCCCTGCCCGACTGGGCGCAGTCGCTGGGCATGGTGATGTCGCTGATCCTGCTGGCGCCCAGCTGGGGCGGCATGATCAACGGCATGATGACCCTCTCGGGCGCCTGGCATAAGCTGCGCAGCGACCCGATCCTGCGCTTTCTGGTGGTGTCGCTGGCGTTCTACGGCATGTCGACCTTCGAAGGCCCGATGATGGCGATCAAGACCGTCAACGCCCTGTCGCACTACACCGACTGGACCATCGGCCACGTACACGCCGGCGCCCTTGGCTGGGTAGCGATGATCTCGATCGGCGCGCTGTACCACATGATCCCGAAAGTGTTCGGCCGCGAGCAGATGTACAGCCTGGGCCTGATCAACGCGCACTTCTGGCTCGCCACCATCGGCACCGTGCTGTACATCGCCTCGATGTGGGTCAACGGCATCGCCCAGGGCCTGATGTGGCGTGCAGTCAACGCCGACGGCACCCTGACCTACTCCTTCGTCGAAACCCTGGTGGCCAGCCACCCTGGCTTCATCGTGCGGTTCGTGGGCGGTGCGATCTTCCTCACCGGCATGTTCCTGATGGCCTGGAACACCTGGCGCACCGTGCGTGCCCCAGCGGGCGAGACCGCCAACGCCACTGCGCAGCTGGCCTGAGGAGAACCTGATGAAACACGAAGTAATCGAGAAGAACGTCTTCCTGCTGGTGTTGTTGATGGTGTTTGCCGTCAGCATCGGCGGCCTGACCCAGATCGTCCCGCTGTTCTTCCAGGACGTCACCAACAAGCCGGTCGAAGGCATGAAGCCCTACACCGCGCTGCAGCTGGAAGGCCGCGACATCTACATCCGTGAAGGCTGCGTACAGTGTCACTCGCAGATGATCCGTCCGTTCCGCGCCGAAACCGAACGCTACGGCCACTACTCGGTAGCCGGTGAAAGCGTGTGGGACCACCCGTTCCTGTGGGGCTCCAAGCGTACCGGCCCTGACCTGGCCCGCGTCGGCGGCCGCTACTCCGACGACTGGCACCGTGCGCACCTGTACAACCCGCGCAACGTGGTACCCGAGTCGAAGATGCCGGCCTACCCGTGGCTGGTGGCCAACCCGGTCGACAGCAGCCATACCGAGACCAAGCTGCGCGTGATGCGCACCCTGGGCGTGCCCTACAGCGACGACGATATCACCGGCGCCGTGGCCTCGCTCAAGGGCAAGTCCGAGATGGACGCGCTGGTCGCCTACCTGCAGGTGCTCGGCACCGCGATCAAGAACAAGAGGTAAGCGCCATGGACTTCACACTGGATATCGGCCAGTTGCGCGGCCTGGGCACCCTGCTGGTAGCCATCGCCTTCATCGGCCTGGCGCTGTGGGTGTTCAGCGGCCGGCGTGACCGCGAGTTCGCCGAAGCGAGCCTGCTGCCGTTCGCCGACGATCGCCTTGTACCTGCCGCCAAAGAATCCGAATCGAGGAGTAACGGGCAATGACCACCTTCTGGAGTACGTACATCTGCGTACTGACCATCGGTAGCCTGATCGGCCTGACCTGGCTGCTGCTCAGCACCCGCAAGGGCCAGAGCAAGGGCACCACCGACCAGACCATGGGCCACAGCTTCGACGGCATCGAGGAGTACGACAACCCGCTGCCCAAGTGGTGGTTCTGGCTGTTCGTCGGCACCCTGGTGTTCTCGGTGGGCTACCTGATCCTGTACCCGGGCCTGGGCAACTGGAAAGGCATCCTGCCCGGCTACGAGAACGGCTGGACCGGCGCGAACGAGTGGCAAAAGGAAATGGACCGCGCCGACGCCAAGTTCGGGCCGATCTTCGCCAAGTTCGCCGCCATGCCGGTGGAGGAAGTGGCCAAGGACCCGCAGGCGCTGAAAATGGGCGGTCGCCTGTTCGCCTCCAACTGCTCGGTGTGCCACGGCTCGGACGCCAAGGGTGCCTACGGCTTCCCCAACCTCACCGACAATGACTGGCGCTGGGGCGGTGACCCGGAAACCATCAAGGCTTCGATCATGGGCGGTCGTCACGGCGTGATGCCGGCCTGGGCCGAAGTGATCGGCGAGCAGGGCGTGGCCGATGTGGCCGGGTTCGTGCTGACCAACCTCGATGGCCGCAGCCTGCCCAAGGACGCCAAGGCCGACGTGGAAAACGGCAAGCAGTTGTTCGCCACCAACTGCGTGGCCTGCCACGGACCGGAAGGCAAAGGCACCCCGGCGATGGGCGCACCTGACCTGACCCACCCGCAGGCATTCATCTACGGTTCGAGCTATGCCCAGCTGCAGCAGACCATCCGTTACGGCCGTCAGGGCCAGATGCCGGCGCAGCAGGACATTCAGGGCAACGACAAGGTCCACCTGCTGGCGGCCTATGTCTACAGCCTGTCGCAACCGGCAGAGAACGTAACTGCCAAGTGAAACGATGATGTAACTGAGCCTTGACTCAAACCGCCGCATCGACAACGGTGCGGCGGTTCCCACCGCCCCTTGCGACCAAGTGTCGCACCCCGCCGCACACCCGCCTTGCACCCCCCCTGATCGAGACTAAGCTTGTTGCCACAGTGGCTTGAAGTCTTGCACCTGAATGCACCTTTTTGGCGCACTTTCTGTTCGCGAGCCACCACCAAAGGCTGATGGATCCCGGCCCAAGTGCGAATTGCCTGCCCTGACCACGCAGGACGATAGTGCCAAGGCAGCTTAATGCGTGCACAACGAAAGCGGAATAATGGTGCACATTATCGCCTTGCGATTGTGTACACTTCCCACCGCCAATCGGCTGGAAACGCCGTAAAATCGGCCTTCGCAAGGTGCGGCGCGATTTCCATCGCGTTGCAATAACCACACGGTTTATACATACTTGCGCCGATTTTTTAACCAACAAAAACACCCAAACCGTGGAACCTTAGAATGAGCACAGCAATCAGTCCGACTGCTTATAACTATAAGGTCGTCCGCCAGTTCGCCATCATGACGGTGGTCTGGGGGATCCTTGGCATGGGCCTCGGTGTCTTCATCGCCTCGCAACTGGTCTGGCCTCAGCTGAACCTGGACCTGCCGTGGACGAGCTTTGGACGCCTGCGCCCCCTGCACACCAACCTGGTGATCTTCGCCTTCGGTGGGTGCGCACTGTTTGCCACTTCCTACTATGTCGTGCAGCGAACCTGCCAGACGCGACTGATTTCCGACAGCCTCGCGGCCTTCACCTTCTGGGGCTGGCAAGCGGTGATCGTCGGCGCGCTGGTCACCCTGCCGCTGGGCTACACCACGACCAAGGAATACGCAGAACTGGAATGGCCTATCGCCATTTTGCTGGCCATCGTGTGGGTTACCTACGGTGCGGTGTTCTTCGGCACCATCGTCAAGCGCAAGACCAAGCACATCTATGTGGGCAACTGGTTCTACGGTGCCTTCATCGTGGTGACCGCGATGCTGCACATCGTCAACCACGCCTCGCTGCCGGTCAGCCTGTTCAAGTCGTACTCGGCCTACTCGGGCGCGACCGACGCGATGATCCAGTGGTGGTACGGCCACAACGCCGTAGGCTTCTTCCTGACCACCGGCTTCCTGGGCATGATGTACTACTTCGTACCCAAGCAGGCCGAACGCCCGATCTACTCGTATCGCCTGTCGATCGTGCACTTCTGGGCGCTGATCACCCTGTACATCTGGGCAGGCCCCCACCACCTGCACTACACCGCCCTGCCCGACTGGGCGCAGTCGCTGGGCATGGCGATGTCGATCATCCTGCTGGCCCCGAGCTGGGGCGGCATGATCAACGGCATGATGACCCTGTCGGGCGCCTGGCATAAGCTGCGCACCGACCCGATCCTGCGCTTTCTGGTGGTATCGCTGGCGTTCTACGGCATGTCGACCTTCGAAGGCCCGATGATGGCGATCAAGACCGTCAACTCGCTGTCGCACTACACCGACTGGACCATCGGCCACGTACACGCCGGCGCTCTGGGCTGGGTAGCGATGATCTCGATCGGCGCGCTGTACCACATGATTCCGAAAATCTATGGCCGCGTGCAGATGCACAGCGTGGGCCTGATCAACGCGCACTTCTGGCTGGCGACCATCGGCACCGTGCTGTACATCGCCTCGATGTGGGTCAACGGCATCACCCAGGGCCTGATGTGGCGCGCCATCAACGACGACGGCACCCTCACCTACTCCTTCGTCGAAGCGCTGCAGGCCAGCCACCCGGGCTTTATCGTGCGTGCACTGGGCGGTGCGTTCTTCGCCTCCGGCATGCTGCTGATGGCCTACAACGTTTGGCGCACCGTCCGCGCCTCGCAGCCGGCCGAAGCTGAAGCCGCCGCTCAGATCGCTGTCGTTGGAGCTCACTGATGAAGCACGAAGTAGTCGAGAAGAATATCGGCCTGCTGGCCTTCTTCATGGTCATCGCCGTGAGCATCGGCGGCCTGACCCAGATCGTCCCGCTGTTCTTCCAGGACGTCACCAACAAGCCGGTCGAGGGCATGAAGCCCCGCGTCGCGCTGGAGCTGGAAGGCCGCGACATCTACATCCGTGAAGGCTGCGTACAGTGCCACTCGCAGATGATCCGTCCGTTCCGCGCCGAAACCGAGCGCTACGGCCACTACTCGGTAGCCGGTGAAAGCGTGTGGGACCACCCGTTCCTGTGGGGTTCCAAGCGTACCGGGCCTGACCTGGCCCGCGTCGGCGGCCGCTACTCCGACGACTGGCACCGCGCGCACCTGTACAACCCGCGCAACGTGGTGCCGGAGTCGAAGATGCCGGCCTACCCGTGGCTGGTGGAGAACACCCTCGACGGCAAGCTGACCGCCAGGAAAATGGAAGTGTTGCGTACCCTCGGCACGCCCTACACCGACGAGGACATCGCCGGTGCCCGCGACGCGGTCAAGGGCAAGACTGAAATGGACGCTCTGGTTGCCTACCTGCAAGGGCTGGGCACCATCATCAAAAGCAAACGGTGACCTTGATGGATATCGGGATGATTCGTGGCCTGGGCACCGTCGTGGTGATGGTGGCCTTCATCGGCCTGGCGTTGTGGGTATTCAGTTCTCGGCGCAAGTCCGAGTTCGACGAAGCGACCATGCTGCCCTTCGCGGATGATCCCGAAGCCAGCAAGCACGTCGAGCAAGCGCAAGCGAGCGCTTCTAGGAGTAACAAAGAATGACTACCTTCTGGAGTCTGTACGTCACCGTTCTGAGTCTGGGTACCATCTTTGCCCTGACCTGGCTGCTGCTGTCCACCCGCAAGGGCCAGCGCAGCGAAACCACCGAAGAAACCGTGGGCCACGCCTACGACGGCATCGAGGAATACGACAACCCGCTGCCCAAGTGGTGGTTCATGCTGTTCGTGGGCACCATCGTGTTCGCCCTGGGCTACCTGGTGCTGTACCCGGGCCTGGGCAACTGGAAAGGCCTGCTGCCGGGCTACCAGTACCTGGACAACGAAAACAAGGTGGCCTTTGCCAACGGCGAGTCGGGCTGGACCGGCGTGCACGAGTGGGAAAAGGAAATGGCGCGTTCCGATGCCAAGTTCGGGCCGATCTTCGCCAAATTTGCAGCGATGCCAATTGAAGAAGTGGCCAAGGACCCGCAAGCCCTGAAGATGGGTGGCCGCCTGTTCGCCTCCAACTGCTCGGTATGCCACGGCTCCGACGCCAAGGGCTCCTACGGCTTCCCCAACCTGACCGACGACGACTGGCGCTGGGGCGGCGAGCCCGAGACCATCAAGGCCACCATCATGGGCGGTCGTCACGGCGTGATGCCGGCGTGGGCCGAAGTGATCGGCGAGCAGGGCGTGGCCGATGTGGCCGGGTTCGTGCTGACCAACCTCGATGGCCGCACCCTGCCCAAGGACGCCAAGGCCGACGTGGAAAACGGCAAGAAGCTGTTCGCCGCCAACTGCGTGGCCTGCCACGGGCCGGAAGGCAAAGGCACCCCGGCGATGGGCGCGCCCAACCTGACCCATCCGCAGGCGTTCATCTACGGCTCGAGCTACGCCCAGCTGCAGCAGACCATCCGTTACGGCCGCCAGGGCCAGATGCCGGCGCAGCAGGACATTCAGGGCAACGACAAGGTCCACCTGCTGGCGGCCTATGTCTACAGCCTGTCTCACCAGCAAGAGAAAACCGCCGAAGCGCAGTGAACATGCCCCGGCTGTGAAAAGGCCCCGCCAGTGTTGCTGGCGGGGCCTTTTTATTGGCGCAGGCCCCTTCTGCCGGCTAGCCGGCCAAGGGGCCGGATCTGCCACCCACGTGACTCAGGTCAATTGACAAGCTCCACTACACTATCGCCCGCCACTAACCAACGCGACCAAAGGTCGCACTGCACCCTGTACCGCAATGACAGGCGTATCATGCGCCCTAGAGCAGCAACAACTTCTGACTGCGGTCGGCATGTACTGGCCGCGGCACTTTTCCACTGCCGTGGGACTCAATGATGAGCAAACAGATTCCAGTACATGACGTCACCCCACCTGCCAAGAAAGATGCCGGCGGCGTCGACCTCTATGCCGCACGGGAAAAGATCTACACCCGCGCCTTCACCGGCCTGTTCCGCAACCTGCGCATGGCCGGCGGGGCCCTCCTGTTTCTGCTGTACTTCGGTACCGTCTGGCTGAACTGGGGCGGGCACCAGGCCGTGTGGTGGAACCTGCCCGAGCGCAAGTTCTACATCTTCGGCACCACCATCTGGCCCCAGGACTTCATCCTGCTCTCGGGCATCCTGATCGTCGCGGCCTTCGGCCTGTTCTTCATCACCGTGTTCGCCGGGCGCGTGTGGTGCGGCTATACCTGCCCGCAAAGCGTGTGGACCTGGATCTTCATGTGGTGCGAGAAGGTCACCGAAGGCGACCGCAACCAGCGTATCAAGCTCGACAAGGCGCCCATGAGCGCCAACAAGCTGCTGCGCAAGCTGGCCAAGCACAGCCTGTGGCTGAGCATCGGCTTCGTCACCGGCATGACCTTCGTCGGCTACTTCAGCCCCATTCGCGAACTGAGCATCGAATTCTTCACCGGCCAGGCCGACGGCTGGGCCTACTTCTGGGTCGGCTTCTTCACCCTGGCCACCTACGGCAACGCCGGCTGGCTGCGTGAGCAGGTGTGCATTTACATGTGCCCGTATGCGCGCTTCCAGAGCGTGATGTTCGACAAGGACACGCTGATCGTGTCGTACGACCCGCGTCGCGGCGAAACCCGCGGCCCGCGCAAGAAGGACATGGACTACAAGGCCAAGGGCCTGGGCGACTGCATCGACTGCACCATGTGCGTGCAGGTGTGCCCGACCGGCATCGACATCCGCGACGGCCTGCAGATCGAGTGCATCGGCTGCGCCGCCTGCATCGATGCCTGCGACACCATCATGGACAAGATGGAGTACCCGCGCGGGCTGATCAGCTACACCACCGAGCACAACCTGTCGGGGCAGAAGACGCACATGCTGCGCCCACGCCTGATCGGCTACTTCGTGGTGCTGCTGGTGATGATCGGCCTGCTGGCCACCGCCTTCCTCATGCGCCCGCTGGTGGGCTTCGACGTGAGCAAGGACCGCGTGCTGTACCGCGAGAACGCCCAGGGCCGCATCGAGAACGTGTACAGCCTCAAGGTGATGAACAAGGACCAGCGCGACCACGTGTACGTGCTCGATGCCTCCGGCCTGCCGGACCTCAAGCTCGAAGGCGCGCGGGAGATCCGCGTGGCGGCCGGCGATATCGTCAGCCTGCCGGTACAACTGTCGATGGCACCGGAAGATCTGCCTTCGACTGCCAACGAAGTCACCTTCACCCTCAAGGACGCCGACGACAACGGCACCCAGGTCGAAGCCAAGAGCCGTTTCATCGGCCCCAACATTCGCTAAGAGAGTAGAGACATGCCTGCAAACGCCTCCAGCCCCTGGCACCACCACCTCTGGCCGTGGATCATCATCGGCGTGCTGGCCACGTCGGTGACCTTGAGCCTGACCATGGTGACCATCGCGGTGAACAACCCGGACAACCTGGTCAACGACAACTACTACGAGGCTGGCAAGGGCATCAACCGCTCGCTGGACCGCGAGCTGCTGGGGCAGAGCCTGAAGCTCAAGGCCAGCGTGCACCTGGACGAGCTGACCGGCGAAGTGGACCTGCGCCTGAGCGGTGACAGCCAGCCGCAGACCCTGGAGCTGAACCTGATCTCGCCGACCCAGCCGGAGAAGGACCGCAAGATCATGCTGACCCGCAGCGAAAGCGAGCCCGGACGTTACCTGGGGCAGTTGAGCGACAAGGTCGAGGGCCGGCGTTTCGTCGAGCTGCTGGGTACCGAAAAGGGCCAGGTATGGCGCCTGTTCGAAGAAGAGCAAGTGGCGCACGACACCACGCTGATGCTGGGTGACGAGGCGCTGCAAGGGGCTGAACACCTCGAGAAATGAGTCGACTGCAATCGCGGGTCAAGCCCGCTCCCACAGGTTTTCGGTGCTCAGACACCCTGTGGGAGCGGGCTTGACCCGCGACAAGGTCACCACCCATCTGCGATAGATAACAATGACCAGCCCCACGCCTTGCTACCACTGCGCCCTGCCCGTCCCGGCCGGCAGCCACTTCACCGCCGTGGTACTCGGCGAACCCCGTGCATTCTGCTGCCCCGGCTGCCAGGCCGTGGCCGAAGCCATCGTCGCCGGCAACCTGGAAAGCTACTACCAGCACCGCAGCGAAGCCAGCGCCAACCCCGACGCGCTGCCCGTGCAACTGGTCGACGAACTGGCCCTGTACGATCGCAGCGACGTGCAGAAGCCTTTTGTGCGCCACACCGGCGAACTCGCTGAAACCACCCTGATGATCGAAGGCATCAGTTGCGCCGCCTGCGGCTGGCTGATCGAAAAGCACCTGCGCAACCTGCCGGCGGTGGCCGAGGCGCGACTGAACCTGTCCAACCATCGCCTGCAGGTGCAATGGGCCGACAGCCAGCTGCCGCTCTCGCAACTGTTGGGTGAACTGCGCCATATCGGCTACGCCGCCCACCCCTACCAGGCCGACCGCGCCGCCGAGCAGCTGGCCAGCGAGAACCGCACCGCCCTGCGCCAGCTCGGCGTGGCCGGCCTGCTGTGGTTCCAGGCCATGATGGCAACCATGGCCACCTGGCCCGAGTTCAACATCGACCTGAGCCCGGAGCTGCACACCATCCTGCGCTGGGTGGCACTGTTTCTCACCACGCCCATCGTGTTCTACAGCTGCGCGCCGTTCTTCAAGGGCGCCGCCCGCGACCTGCGCACCCGCCACCTGACCATGGACGTCTCGGTGTCGCTGGCCATCGGCCTGGCCTACTTCGCCGGGATCTGGACCGCCATCACCGGCAGCGGCGAGCTGTATTTCGATGCAGTGGGCATGTTCGCGCTGTTCCTGCTGGCCGGGCGCTACCTGGAACGCCGTGCCCGCGAGCGCACCGCCGCAGCCACCGCGCAACTGGTCAACCTGCTGCCGGCCTCGTGCCTGCGCCTGGATGCCGACGGCAACAGCCAGCGCATCCTGCTGCGCGAGCTGCAGACCGGCGACCGGGTCCTGGTACACCCGGGCGCGGTGCTGCCCGCCGACGGGCGCATCATCGACGGCCAGTCGAGCGTCGACGAATCGCTGCTGACCGGCGAGTACCTGCCGCAACCGCGCCAGCGCGGCGATGCGGTGACGGCCGGCACGCTGAACATCGAGAGCGTACTGACCGTGCAGGTGCAGGCCCTGGGCCAGGACACCCGACTGTCGGCCATCGTGCGCCTGCTCGAACGCGCCCAGTCGGAAAAACCTCGCCTGGCCGAGATCGCCGACCGTGCCTCGCAGTGGTTCCTGCTGTTCTCGCTGGTGGCCGCCGCGGCCATCGGCCTGCTGTGGTGGGAACTGGACCCCTCGCGGGCGTTCTGGATCGTGCTGGCCATGCTGGTCGCCACCTGCCCCTGCGCACTCTCGCTGGCCACCCCCACCGCGCTCACGGCGGCCACCGGCACGCTGCACAAGCTCGGCCTGCTGCTCACCCGCGGCCATGTGCTGGAAGGCCTGAACCAGATCGACACGGTGATTTTCGACAAGACCGGCACCCTCACCGAGGGGCGCCTGACATTGCGCGCCATCCGCCCGCTGGGGACGCTGGACGCCGACCAGTGCCTGACCCTCGCCGCCGCCCTCGAAAGCCGCTCCGAGCACCCGATCGCCCGCGCCTTCGGGCGCACCATCACGGTCGCCGACGACGTGCAGAGCACGCCGGGGCTGGGTCTTGAGGGGCAGGTGGAGAACCGCCGCCTGCGCATCGGCCAGGCCGACTTCGTGTGCGCCCTGAGCCACAGCGCAGCGCCGGCGATGCCCGACGAACCCGGGCAGTGGCTGCTGCTGGGCGACAGCCACGGGCCGCTGGCCTGGTTCGTGCTCGACGACCGCCTGCGCCACGACGCCGCGGACCTGCTGGCAGCCTGCCGTGCCCGCGGCTGGCAGACCCTGCTGCTGTCGGGCGACAGCTCGCCGATGGTGGCCAGCGTCGCCGCCGAGCTGCGCATCGACCAGGCCGTCGGCGGCCTGCGCCCGGACGACAAGCTGCAACGGCTCAAGGCCCTGCAGGCCAAGGGACACAAGGTGCTGATGCTGGGTGACGGGGTCAACGACGTGCCGGTGCTGGCCGCGGCCGACATCAGCATTGCCATGGGCTCGGCCACCGACCTGGCCAAGACCAGCGCCGATGCGGTGCTGTTGTCCAACCGCCTGGAGGCGCTGGTGCAGGCTTTCGGCCTGGCGCGCCGCACGCGCCGGATAATCATCGAGAACCTGCTGTGGGCTGGCCTGTACAATGGCCTCATGCTGCCGTTCGCCGCACTGGGCTGGATCACTCCGATCTGGGCGGCGGTCGGCATGTCGGTCAGTTCGCTGATCGTGGTGCTCAACGCCCTGCGCCTTACGCGCATCCGCGAGCTGCCTGCCACCGCCCCTATCGTCGACGCCGCACACCCCGCGACGGCCTGACCCGGAGACCCCATGCCCGCGCTCTACGTCATGATTCCCGCCGCGCTGCTGATCGTCGCGATCGCCGTGTACATCTTCTTCTGGGCCGTGGACAGCGGCCAGTACGACGACCTCGAAGGCCCGGCCCACAGCATCCTGTTCGACGACCAGGACCCCAAGCACCAGGCCGCCCTGGACCAGGCCGAGCCGCGCAAGCCCGACGACAGCGGCGCCCCGCCCCGTGCTTGACCTGTTGCCGCTGCTGAGTTCGGCGCTGATCCTCGGCCTGCTGGGGGGCGGCCACTGCCTGGGCATGTGCGGCGGCCTGATGGGCGCACTCACCCTGGCCATCCCCAAGGCGCAGCGCAGCCGGCGCTTTCAGCTGCTGCTGGCGTACAACCTGGGGCGCATCCTCAGCTATGCCGCTGCCGGCCTGCTGCTGGGCCTGGCCGGCTGGGCGGTGGCGGGCGGCCCGCTGGCCACCGGCATGCGCGTGCTCGCGGCGCTGCTGCTGATCAGCATGGGCCTGTACCTGGCCGGCTGGTGGAGCGGCCTGACCCGCATCGAAAGCCTGGGGCGCGGCCTGTGGCGGCACATACAGCCGGTGGCCAATCGCCTGCTGCCGGTGTCGAGCCTGCCGCGCGCGCTGCTGCTGGGCGCGCTGTGGGGCTGGTTGCCGTGCGGGCTGGTCTACAGCACCCTGCTGTGGGCCGCCAGCCAGGGCAACGCCACCCACAGCGCCCTGCTGATGCTGGCCTTCGGCCTGGGCACCTGGCCGGTGCTGCTGGCCACGGGGCTGGCTGCCGAGCGCACCAGCGCCCTGCTGCGCAAGCGCGGGGTACGCGTGACGGGGGGCCTGCTGGTGATCCTGTTCGGCCTGTGGACCCTGCCGGGGTCGCACCAGCACTGGCTCATGGGGCACTGAACACCCGTTGATACAAATCAACACGCCCTGACACAACGCTCCCTAGACTCCGGACACTGCCGCCATTCCAGGGACTGCCACCATGCTCGACGCCCTCCACTGGGACCCCGACCTTATTCGCCGTTACGATCTGGCGGGCCCGCGCTACACCTCCTACCCGACCGCCGTGCAACTGCACAGCCAGGTCGGCTCGTTCGACCTGTTGCACGCCCTGCGTGACAGCCGCCGCGCCGCGCGCCCGCTGTCGCTGTACGTGCACGTGCCGTTCTGCGCCAACATCTGCTACTACTGCGCCTGCAACAAGGTGATCACCAAGGACCGCGGCCGCGCCCAGCCCTACCTGCAGCGCCTGGAGCAGGAAATCCAGCTGATCGCCTGCCACCTGGACCCGCGCCAGACCGTGGAGCAGCTGCACCTGGGCGGCGGTACACCGACTTTTCTCAGCCACGCCGAACTGCGCCAGCTGATGACGCACCTGCGTCAGCACTTCAACCTGCTGGATGATGATTCGGGCGACTACGGCATCGAGATCGACCCGCGCGAGGCCGACTGGTCGACCATGGGGCTGCTGCGCGAACTGGGCTTCAACCGTGTCAGCCTGGGCGTGCAGGACCTCGACCCGGTGGTGCAACGGGCCATCAACCGCCCGCAAAGCCTGGAGCAGACCCGCGCGATCATCGAGGCGGCGCGCACCCTGCAGTTTCGCTCGATCAACCTCGACCTGATCTACGGCCTGCCCAAGCAGAGTACCGAAGGCTTTGCACGCACCGTCGAGGAAGTGATCAAGCTGCAGCCCGACCGCCTCTCGGTGTTCAACTATGCGCACCTGCCCGAGCGTTTCATGCCCCAGCGGCGCATCGACAGCAGCGACCTGCCGGCGCCTGCGCTGAAACTGGAAATGCTGCACAACACCATCGAGCAGCTGACCGAGGCAGGCTATCGCTACATCGGCATGGACCATTTCGCCCTGCCCGACGACGAACTGGCCATTGCCCAGGAAGAGTCGACCCTGCAGCGCAACTTCCAGGGCTACACCACCCACGGCCACTGCGACCTGATCGGCCTTGGCGTGTCGGCCATCAGCCAGATCGGCGACCTGTGCTGCCAGAACAGCAGTGATCTGAACGAATACCAGAACACCCTCGGCGCCTCGCAGTTGCCCACCAGTCGCGGCCTGATCTGCAACGAGGACGACCGCATCCGCCGCGCGGTGATCCAGCAGCTGATCTGCCATTTCGAACTGGAGTTCGAGACCATCGAGCGCGCCTTCACCCTCGATTTTCGCGGTTACTTCAACGCGCAGTGGCCTGCCCTGCTGGGCATGGCCAAGGACGGCCTGATCAGCCTGGATGCCAACGGGATCAAGGTGTTGCCGGCGGGGCGCCTGCTGGTACGCTCGGTATGCATGGTGTTCGATGCCTACCTGGACCTGCACAACCGCCAGCGGTTTTCGCGGGTGATTTGAATCAGCCCATCAACTCGAACACCTTCGCGACCTGATCAAGGCTCAGGTTCTCCTGCTTCATTGCCTTGTTCAGGTTGGCGGTGGCGGTGGTGATTGCCCCCGTCAGCGTGGCGATCTCACCCTGCAGCGATGAGACCTTTTGCCGCATCTGCTCGGGGGTCAGGGAGTTGTCTCGCATGACGGCCTGCATCTGCTGCATCTTTTCAGCCAGTTGCTGCTGCAGCTTGCGGATGGTCTTGAGGGTCTGCTGGATGGTCTGGGGCAGACCGCTTTCCTCGATGTCCTTGTTGCCGCCGCTGCTTTTGGACGCCTGCAGGCCCGCCAGGGACAGGTTGACCCTGACCCCCTCCTTGGCAGGAGCCTCGGCCGGTTGGGCGCTCTGGGTACCGTCGACATTGGTCTTGGCGACAGGGGGTTTGAGCTGGGTTGCAGCGCTATTCAGAGGATTTGAATCGATAGAGAGCATGGACAGTCTTTCCTGTTAAGGACACTATTCCAGGTCATCGGCCAAACATCGCCGATCTTGAGCCCAGCACGCACCAAAAGCGCGCACGCTGGCCTGAACCCGGCCGTCTGAGTTACCCTTACGGCTTATGTGTGCTTTCCCCAGAAGGATCGAATGAAAATGTCCGAGCCAGTTAAACTGCGCCCTCACAACCAGGCCCATTGCAAGGATTGCAGCCTGGCGCCCTTGTGCCTGCCTCTTTCGCTGAATCTGGAAGACATGGACGCACTGGACGAAATCGTCAAGCGCGGGCGTCCGTTGAAAAAAGGCGAGTTTCTGTTCCGCCAGGGCGACAACTTCGGCTCGGTTTACGCCGTGCGCTCCGGCGCCCTGAAGACCTTCAGCCTGAGCGACGCGGGCGAGGAGCAGATCACCGGCTTCCACCTGCCCAGCGAGCTGGTCGGGCTGTCGGGCATGGACACCGAGGCCTACCCGGTATCGGCGCAGGCCCAGGAAACCACTTCGGTGTGCGAGATCCCCTTCGAGCGCCTGGACGAGCTGTCGGTGCAACTGCCGCAGCTGCGTCGCCAACTGATGCGGGTGATGAGCCGCGAGATTCGCGACGACCAGCAGATGATGCTGCTGCTGTCCAAGAAGACTGCGGACGAGCGCATCGCCACCTTCCTGGTCAACCTGTCGGCGCGCTTTCGCGCACGCGGCTACTCGGCCAACCAGTTCCGCCTGAGCATGTCGCGCAACGAAATCGGCAACTACCTGGGCCTGGCGGTGGAAACCGTGTCACGGGTGTTCACGCGCTTCCAGCAGAACGGCCTGATCGAAGCCGAAGGCAAGGAAGTACGCATCATCGACCCGATTCAGCTGTGCGCCCTGGCCGGCGGCTCGCTGGACAGCTGACACCTGGCGCAGCAGGTATACTGGCTGGCGTTTGCCCTTCAGGATACCTGTCCCATGCCGACCGATGCGTTCGACCTCAAATCCCTGATCCGCCCGGTAACGGACTTTCCCAAGCCGGGGGTGATCTTTCGCGACATTACCCCGCTGTTCCAGTCCCCTCGGGGCCTGCGCCACGTTGCCGACCAATTCATCGAACGCTATGTCGAGGCTGACTTCAGCCATGTCGGGGCGCTGGATGCGCGCGGCTTCCTGATCGGCTCGATCATTGCCCACCAGCTCAACAAGCCGCTGATCCTGTTTCGCAAGCAGGGCAAGCTGCCGGCCGATGTGCTGGCCGAGGGTTACCAGACCGAATATGGCGAGGCGTTTCTGGAAGTGCATGCCGACAGCCTGTGCGAGGGCGATGCGGTGCTGATCATGGATGACCTGATCGCCACCGGCGGCACCCTGCTGGCAGCGGCCAGCCTGATACGGCGCATGGGGGCGGCCGTGTTCGAGGCGGCGGCGATCATCGACCTGCCGGAGCTGGGCGGCTCGCAGAAGCTGCAGGCGGCAGGGGTGCAGACGTTCTGCCTGACCGAGTTTTCGCTTAGCGAATATTGATGGGGCCGCTGTGCAGCCAATCGCGGGTCAAGCCGGCTCCCACAAGGTGTTACGCAACCCCTGTAGGAGCGGGCTTGACCCGCGATTGGCCGGCACGGTCACAGCGTGATCGGCTTGCGCCCCGCGAACGAATGCGCCAGCGTTCCGCCATCCACCAGTTCCAGCTCCCCGCCCAGCGGCACACCATGGGCGATGCGTGAAGCCACCAGCCCCTTGTCCGCCAGCAGCTGCGCGATGTAATGCGCCGTGGCCTCCCCTTCCACCGTGGGGTTGGTGGCCAGGATCACCTCGGTGAAGCTGCCCTGCTCCGCAATACGCGCCAGCAACTGCGGAATCCCGATGGCCTCCGGCCCCAGGCCGTCCAGTGGCGACAGATGCCCCTTGAGCACGAAGTAGCGGCCGCGATAACCGGTCTGCTCCACCGCGTACACGTCCATCGGCCCCTCCACCACGCACAGCAGGGTGTCGTCACGCCGTGGGTCGGCGCACTGCGGGCACAGCTCCTGCTCGGTCAGGGTGCGGCACTGACGGCAATGCCCCACCCCCTCCATGGCCTGGCTCAACGCCTGGGCCAGGCGCACGCCGCCGCTGCGGTCACGCTCCAGCAGTTGCAGGGCCATGCGCTGGGCGGTTTTCTGACCCACACCCGGCAGCGTGCGCAAGGCGTCGATCAGTTGGCGAATCAAGGGGCTGAAGCTCATGGTAAAAGGCCTGGCAGATCATCGGTTGAACGGAAAAACGACGATGGGAGCGACAACCGACTGGCTGTGCTCCCACCGAGGGTCACGCAGGCAATGCCTCAGAACGGCATCTTGAAGCCCGGCGGCAGTTGCATGCCGGCGGTCATGCCACCCATCTTTTCCTGGCTGTTGGCCTCGACCTTGCGCACCGCATCGTTCACGGCCGCAGCGATCAGGTCTTCCAGCACTTCCTTGTCTTCCTGCATCAGGCTGTCGTCCAGGCTGATGCGCTTGACGTCATGGCGACCGGTCATCACCACGCTGACCAGGCCGGCGCCCGATTGGCCGGTCACTTCGGCGTTGGCCAGCTCTTCCTGCATCTTGGCCATTTTTTCCTGCATCTGCTGTGCCTGCTTCATCAGGCCGGCCATGCCACCTTTCATCATGGGAATCACCTCGGTATCAAGTTACTTGGCACACCGCGGCAGACCGCGGTGCTGGGGTAAACGGGTTATTCGCCCTGGGCCACCAGGGCGTCGACAGGTTCAATAGTATCGTGACGCACGGTGGCGCCGAACTGCTGGATCATCTGCTGGATGAACGGATCGTTCTCGATCGACGCCTCGGCCTCGCGCTGACGGTCGGCACGCTTGCGCGACGCGGCCTGGGCCGGGGTTTCCTGCTCAGGGCGGATCAGCTCGATGCTCAGGTTCAGGGTACGCCCAAGGTGCTGGTTGAGCGCATCGTTCAGGCGCCGCTGCTGGGTGGCGTTGAACAGGGCGCTGTGCGCCGGGTCCAGGTGCAGCAGCCAGTTGTCGCCGTCCATCGCGATCAGCGTGCAGTTGGCGGCGATGCTGCCGGTCATGCCCGAAATCGGCAGCAGCGGGAACATCTCCAGCCATTGCAACGCCAGGCCGGTGGCCGGTTGCGCGGCAGGCTCTGGCTCGGGCTCCGGTGCAGGCTCCGGCGCGGTCTCGCTGGCCAGCTCGTCCAGGTAGCTGTAGCCCACCGGGTCGATCTCGGCGTCGTAGTAATCTTCGTCCAGCGGTGGCTCGTCGTCGCGCTCCATGCCCGCCGGGCTATAGCTGGCGTGGTCGGCGATCGGTGGCTCATCGTGATGCGCGATGGCCGGCGCGGGCGCGGCTGGCACGGGCGCAGCAATCGCCTCGGGTTCAGGTTCGGGCTGCGGCTCGGGTTCCGGTTCGGGTTCAGGCGCCGCAGCGAGCTCGGGCGCAGGCGCGGCCGGCTCGTTCCAGGGCAGGTCGACCTCGGGCACGGGCGGCTCGGCAACCTGCGCTTGCAGTACTGGCGCAGCCTGCACCGGCGGCTCGGGTTCGGGCTGCGGGCGGGCAACAGGTTCGGCAACGGGCGTGGGCACGACTGGTGCAGCCACCACCGGCGCGGCGACCGCTGCCACCGCGGGTGGGGAGTCAGCTGTGGCCTGGCTGATCCCCGTCGACTTTAGCGTCGGTGTCGGCGCATCGACGGTGTCGGCCGGGCGGAACGCCAACATGCGCAACAGCACCATCTCGAAGCCGCCACGCGGGTCGGGGGCCAGCGGCAGATCGCGCCGGCCGATCAGGCCCATCTGGTAATAGAACTGCACATCTTCGGCCGGCAGAGCGCCGGCCAGCGCCAGCACACGGTCACGATCACCCTGGCCGTTGTCCACCGCCTCGGGCAGCGCCTGGGCCACCGCCACGCGGTGCAGCACATTGAGCATTTCAGACAGCACGCCGTTCCAGTCCGGCCCCTGCTCGGCCAGGTGCCGCACGGCTTCGAGCAGGGCTCGTGCGTCCCCTTCGAGCAGGGCCTGGAGCACGCCATAGACCTGGCCGTGATCGAGGGTGCCGAGCATGGCGCGCACATCCGCCGCCAGCACCTTGCCTTCGCCAAAGGCGATGGCCTGGTCGGTGAGGCTCATGGCATCGCGCATCGAACCGTCGGCGGCGCGACCCAGCAACCACAGGGCGTCGTCTTCGAACGGCACGTTCTCGACCCCGAGCACATGGCTCAGGTGCTCGACCACCCGCTCGGGGGTCATGTTCTTGAGCGAGAACTGCAGGCAGCGCGACAGGATGGTGGCGGGCAGCTTCTGCGGGTCGGTGGTGGCAAGAATGAACTTGACGTAGGGCGGCGGCTCTTCAAGCGTCTTGAGCAAGGCGTTGAACGAGTGGCTGGAGAGCATGTGCACTTCGTCGATCAGGTAGACCTTGAAGCGCCCGCGGCTTGGCGCGTACTGCACGTTGTCGAGCAGCTCGCGGGTATCCTCGACCTTGGTGCGGCTGGCGGCGTCGATCTCGATCAGGTCGACGAAGCGCCCCTCGTCGATCTCGCGGCACACCGAACAGGTGCCGCACGGTGTCGAGGTAATGCCGGTTTCACAGTTGACGCATTTGGCGATGATGCGCGCGATGGTGGTCTTGCCCACCCCGCGGGTGCCGGTGAACAGGTAGGCGTGGTGCAGCCGCTGGTTGTCCAGCGCGTTGATCAGGGCCTTGAGCACATGGGTCTGGCCGACCATTTCGCGGAACGAGCGCGGACGCCATTTACGTGCAAGAACCTGATAACTCATCGAAAACCGTCGGATAGATAGACCAAAGACCGCTAATCCTAGCGGAGCAGGGGCAAAAATGCATCCGCCGTGCATGGGCACGCCGGCCAGTCACCGTTGATCGGACAACGGCGCGGGCTGGCCGGTTGCCTGTCCTCTGACTGAACACGCGCCAGGCAAAGCTTGGTAACCTATGTGCCAATCGTGAAACAAACTGATATATGTCAGCACGACTTATCAGTCATTTCCTACAAGCTAGGCTAAGCTTTATGCCGTTCGTGCCGACCTTGTTCAAGAACGGCATCCATCGTACAGATGCGCTGCACAGGCAGCGACAAAACAGTCAAACTTATGGCGGTATTTTTTTTAACTCGGCGAAAATGCGAAAAACCAGCCCAGAAATAAACAAAATATTGACACTATCAGTTTGATATCACACATTAGCATCCTAGCAGTGTGACAGACCTTATCTGCCCCAGCAGTTGATCAGATAGCCGTAGGCCGGGATTACACATATGAGTCATGCAGACGACATTGGAAATCTGTTCACCAGGTTTGGGGCAAGTGCGGACAGCTATAAAGAAATCGACACCGAGTTCGAATACCTCGAACCCGCGCTGACGGTGGCTGAACCGATCACACCTGCTGCCGCGCCCGAGCCGGTTGCCCCGGTGGCCGCGACCCTGGCGGCCCTGAAGCTGCCGCCGACCCTGGCATCGGTGCCTGCGCCGGTACAGGCACCAGTTCCTGCGCCGGCAGTCGTTGCGGTGCCCGCGCCCGTGAAGCGTATATCGCCCGCTCCCGAACCGGCTGCACAACCCGCCGGCGCCCCCCTGTCGCTGCGTGAACAACTCGAAGCGGCGGCTCGCCTGCGCCATGCCACGGCCCAGGGGCTGAATCAGGGTGCACTGGAGCATGCCATGCACAAACCGGCACCGACACGCCCCCAGGCCAGCATCATCGCTGTGGTTTCGGCCAAGGGTGGTGTGGGCAAGACCACCTTTGCCGCCGCGCTGGCCAAGCTGCTGGAGCGCCCGCACGGTCGCGTGGTGGCACTGGACCTGGACCCGCAGAACAGCCTCGCCAGCCAACTGATGCTGCCGCGTACCGCCCCCGGTCTGAGCCAGGCTACCGACAGCGACGAACCCTGGAGCATCCACTGCCACCCAGTGCCCGACTCGACCGCCGAATGCCTGCCATTCGGGCACGCCGACGCCACCCAGTTGCGCAGCCTGGAGCAGCGCCTGGCCAACCAGCCTGGCTGGCTGCTGCAGCAATTGGCAACGCTGGCACTGACACCCGCTGACGTACTGATCATCGACCTGCCCACCGGCGCCACCCCATGGCTTGCGCCAGTGCTGGAGATGGCCGACCAGGTGGTGGCCCTGACCCTGCCGACTCCAGCCGCCTACCGCGTGCTGGATGAACTGCAGGCCTGGCTTGCGCCCCTGCACCAGCGCAGCCCCGCGCCGCGCTGCAGCTACCTGATCAACAAGGTCGACCCCACCCGCGCGCTGGACCTGGACATGTGCCAGGTACTGCGCCAGCGCATCGGTCGCGAGCTGCTGGGCATGGTCCGTCTCGACCACAGCCTGGACGAAGCCCAGGCCTTCGAATTCGATCCGTTCGTCAAGGTGCCCGACAGCCCTGCCTGCCAGGACCTGCGCGACGTGGCGCATGCCCTTGGCGCCCACCTCGCCCATCACCACCAACAGTCCGGTACCCCATGACCGCCCCCTTAGACCAGGCGTCTGCAGTGCAGGCGCCCAACACGGTTGCGCGCTTGAATGTCTGGCTCGAACGCTTCGGGCAATGGCCCGCCCCGGTGCTGCGCGCGCTGAAGATCGGTGCCGGCCTGATCGGCGCCCTGCTGCTGGTGGCCGTGGTCACCGCCCCCCTGGAGCTGGAGCGCCAGTTCGCCTTCGCCGCCCTGTGCTTCGCCGGCCTGCTGATACTGCGCAAGCTGCCCGGGCGCCTGCCAGTGCTGGCCATGGTGGTGTTGTCGCTGGTGGCCACCCTGCGTTATGTGTACTGGCGCGTCACCGACACGCTGGGCTTCGACAGCTGGCTGGACATCGTGTTCGGCTACGGCCTGGTGGCAGCAGAGTTCTATGCCCTGGTGGTGCTGGCGTTCGGCTACATGCAGACCGCCTGGCCGTTGCAGCGCAAGCCCAAGATTCTTACCCAGGACCCCAAGGACTGGCCCACGGTGGATGTGTTCATCCCCACCTACAACGAAGCGCTGAGCATCGTGAAGCTGACGATCTTCGCCGCCCAGGCCATCGACTGGCCGCGCGACAAGCTGCGCGTGCACGTGCTGGATGATGGCCGCCGCGACGATTTTCGCGAGTTCTGCCGGCAGATCGGGGTCAACTACATCGTGCGCGCCGACAACGTCCACGCCAAGGCCGGCAACCTCAACGAGGCCCTGAAAGTCACCGACGGCGAGTACATCGCCATTTTCGACGCTGACCACGTGCCCACGCGCTCCTTCCTGCAGGTGGCGATGGGCTGGTTCCTCAAGGACCCGAAACTGGCCCTGCTGCAGACCCCGCACTTCTTCTTTTCGCCCGACCCGTTCGAGAAGAACCTCGACACGTTCCGCTCGGTGCCCAACGAGGGCGAGCTGTTCTACGGCCTGGTGCAGGACGGCAACGACCTGTGGAACGCCACCTTCTTCTGCGGCTCGTGTGCAGTGATCCGCCGCAGCCACCTGCTGGAAGTGGGCGGCGTGGCCATCGAGACGGTGACCGAAGATGCGCACACCGCGCTCAAGCTCAACCGCAAGGGCTACAACACCGCGTACCTAGCGATCCCCCAGGCTGCGGGCCTGGCCACCGAGAGCCTGTCGCGGCACATCAGCCAGCGCATCCGCTGGGCACGCGGCATGGCGCAGATCTTCCGTACCGACAACCCGTTCATCGGCAAGGGCCTGAGCTTCGGCCAACGCGTGTGCTACGTGAACGCCATGCTGCACTTCTTCTACGGCCTGCCGCGCCTGGTCTTCCTGACCGCGCCGCTGGCGTACCTGATCTTCGGCGCGCAGATCTTCCACGCCTCGGCGCTGATGATCACCGCCTACGTACTGCCGCACATCTTCCACGCCAGCCTGACCAACTCGCGTATCCAGGGGCGCTTTCGCCATTCGTTCTGGAACGAGGTCTACGAGTCGGTGCTGGCCTGGTACATCATGCGCCCGGTACTGGTGGCGCTGATCAACCCCAAGCTCGGCGGCTTCAACGTGACCGACAAGGGCGGCATCATCGACAAGGAATACTTCGACTGGGAGCTGGCGCGCCCCTACATCATCCTGCTGACCCTGAACCTGATCGGCATGGTGTTCGGTGTGGTGCAACTGATCTGGGGCGACCCGGCCGCAGCCATCACCATCATCATCAACCTGGCCTGGACGATCTACAACGTGATCATCACCAGCGCTGCCGTTGCGGTTGCCAGTGAAACCCGCCAGGTGCGTTCCGAGCCGCGCGTGCGCGCCGAGCTGCCGATTCAGGTGCAGACCGCCGACGGCACCACCATCGACTGCACCACCGTGGACTTCTCGCAAAAGGGCGTGGGCTTCAAGCTTCCCGAGGGCCAGAGCCTGCACAAGGGCCAGGACATCCAGGTGATCCTGATGCGCAAGCAGCAGGCCTGCGTACTGCCGGCCACCGTGGTGTTCAGCCGTGGCGCCATGGTCGGGGTGCAGTTCAAGCCGCTGACCTTGCGCCAGCAGAGCGACTTCGTGCGCCTGACCTTCTCGCGGGCCGATACCTGGGCCGCAACCTGGGGTGGCAGCAAGCCCGACACCCCGTTGAGCGCCCTGCACGATGTGAGCCGCATCGGCGTGCGCGGCATCATGGACCTGGCCCAGGCGACCCTCAGCGCCCTGCGCCATCGTCGCTACAAGCGCAAGCAAGCCCCCACCCACCTCGAACCTTCGTTGGACTCGCAATGACCGTCATGCTTCATACCGACCAACAAGTGAACCTGTCGCGCCGTTCTCGCCGTCTGCTCGCCGGCTCGCTGCTGTGCCTGGGCAGCCTGCTGCAACCTGCCCAGGCCGATGAGGTCGCGGCCAGCGCAGCGGCGCCCGCCACGGAGCCCGCCGCCAGCGAAACGGCGCCGGCGGCACCGGATGCGGCCGGCGAAAAGTACCAGCTCAGCCTCAAGCAGCTGGGCAAGAACTACACCATGAGCCTGCGTGGCGTGGAGTCGACCGACACGGTCAACTTCGACGTGCGGGCCGACGAGGTGGTGACCGGCGCGCAACTGACCCTGCAATACACCTATTCGCCAGCGCTGCTCAGCGACCTCTCGCAGATCAACATCATGGTCAACGACGAAGTGGCCGCCAGCCTGCCGTTGCCCAAGGAAAACGCCGGCGTCCTGCAAAAGCAGGTGATCGACATTCCGCCGTACCTGATCACCGAGTTCAACCGGCTCGGCGTGCAGTTGATCGGCCACTACACCATGCAGTGCGAAGACCCGCTGCATTCGAGCCTGTGGGCCAAGATCAGCAACGAAAGCCAGTTGAGCCTGCAGGTCAAGCCGGTGGTGCTGCCCAACGACCTGGCCCTGCTGCCGCTGCCGCTGTTCGATCGTCGCGACCCACGCGCCCTGAGCCTGCCGTTCGTGTTTGCCGTGGCCCCCGACAACACCACCCTCGAAGCGGCGGGCGCGGTGTCGTCGTGGATCGGTGCACTGGCCAGCTACCGTGGCGCAAACTTCCCCACCAACCTGCACAGCCTGCCCGCCAGCGGCAACGCGGTGGTGCTGGTCAACACCGCCGAGGCCAACCAGGTCGAGGGCCTGACGCTGCCCGACCTCAAGGGCCCGACCCTGTCGCTGGTGAGCAACCCCAACGACCCGCACGGCAAGCTGCTGGTCATCGCCGGACGCGACAGCGCCGAACTCAAGCGCGCCGCCACCGCCCTGGTGATCGGCTACCGCAGCTTCTCCGGCCCCAGCGTGCAGATCGACACCGTCAATGCGCTGCAGCCACGCCAGCCGTATGACGCGCCCAACTGGCTGCCGACCGATCGCCCGGTGCGCCTTGGCGAGCTGATCGACCCGCGTCAGCTCAATGTGTCGGGCTACAACCCCGGCATGATCACCGTGCCGGTGCGCCTGCCACCCGACCTGTTCAACTGGCGCGAACAGGGCGCCCGGCTGGACCTCAAGTACCGCTACACCCCACAGCAGACCTCGTCCAACTCTTCGCTGCTGGTGAGCTTCAACGACACTTTCATCAAGTCGATGAACCTGCCCTCGATCGAGCGCCTGGGCGGCGGCGACAGCCTGCTGGCAGCCCTGAAGAAAGACGACAGCATCGCCCGCGAGGCGAGCATGCTGCTGCCGCTGGACTCGGTCGCCCTTCAGTCGCGCCTGCAGTTCCGCTTCATGTACGACTACATCAAGCAGGGTGAATGCCGCGACATCATCATCGACAACATGCGCGGCGCCATCGACCCGGACTCCACCCTGGACCTGAGCGGCTACGACCACTTCATCGCCATGCCCAACCTGGGCGTATTCAAGGACAGCGGCTTCCCGTTCACGCGCCTGGCCGACCTGTCCGACTCGGCGGTGATCCTGCCGGACAACGCCGGCAGCGCCGACTGGAGCGCCTACCTCACCGTGCTCGGACGCTTTGGCGACTCCACCGGCTACCCGGCCACCGCCGTCACCGTGGCCCAGGCCGGCCAGGTCGATGCCCTGGCCGACAAGGACCTGCTGGTGCTGGCTTCCGGCGACAACCAGCCACTGCTCAAGACCTGGGCCGACTACCTGCCCAGCAGGACCCAGGACGCCAGGCATTACGTGGAGTTCTCCGACCTGCCGATGCGCCTGCGCGAATGGATCAGCCCCGATCCCAAGGCCAACCTGCGCGCCGCGCGCGGTGCGCTCACCTTCACCGGCGAGAACCGCAGCTCGTACGTCACCGGGTTCGAGTCGCCGCTCAAGAGCGGGCGCAGCGTGGTGGTGCTGTCCAGCCCGCAGCCGCAGAACCTGGTGGAGGTCACCGACGCCCTGATCGGCGGCGAACAGTACACCCAGGCACTGCAAGGCAGCCTTGTGGTGATCAACGGCAGGAATGTCGAATCGCTGGTGGCCGAGCAGGCTTACTACGTGGGGCACCTGGGGCCGTTCCGTTACATCCAGTGGCTGCTGTCCCAGCATGTACCGGCGCTGCTGCTGTTGACCCTGCTGGGGGTTGCCCTGGTCAGCCTGGTGGCGTTCTTCTCGCTGCGCGCCCAGGCCAAACGTCGCCTCAACATCGAGTAATCGCATGCCTCTGCCAACCGGACACACCGCACCGTTGCCCGCCAGGCGTTCGCGCTCGCTGCTGCGCCGCCTGCTGGGCGCCAGCGCCCTTACCCTGCTGCTGCCCGGCGTGAGCCAGGCCAACAGCTGCCAGGCCGACCCCTGGCCGTTGTGGCAGGTGTTTCGCCAGCACTTCGTGCAGCCCGACGGGCGCGTGCTCGATGCCAGCACGCCGCAGCAGCACAGCTCGTCCGAAGGCCAGTCCTACGCGATGTTCTTTGCCCTGGTGGCCAACGACCAGGCCAGCTTCGACAAGCTCTGGCTGTGGGCCAGCAACAACCTTGCCGGTGGCGACATCAAGCAGAACCTGCCGGGGTGGATCTGGGGCCTGGACGACAAGGGCCAGTGGCGCCTGCTGGACCACAACTCGGCCTCGGACGCCGACCTGTGGTTCGCCTACGCGCTGAGCGAGGCCGCGCGGCTGTGGAACACCCCGGCCTACAACGCCCAGGCTGCCCAGCTGCTGGCCAATATCAAGGCCCGCGAAGTGGCCGAGCTACCGGGCCTGGGCATGATGCTGCTGCCCGGCGTGGAGGGCTTTGCCAAGCCCGATCACTTCTGGCAGCTCAACCCCAGCTACCTGCCGGTGCCGGTGCTGCGACGCCTGGCGGTGGTCGACCCCAAGGGGCCGTGGAGCCAGATCGCCCGCAGCACCGCCAGCCTGATCAAGGGCGTGAGCCACAACGGCTATGTGGCCGACTGGGTGGGCTACCGTGGCACCGGCCCGGACAAGGGCCTGTTCGTGATCGACCCGGTCAAGGGCGAAACCGGCAGCTACGACGCCATCCGCACCTACCTGTGGGCCGGCATGACCCCGGCCAAGGACCCACTGGCCAAGCCGATCCTCGACAGCCTCGACGGCATGGCGCGCAGTGTCGCGACCCACGGCGTACCGCCAGAGAAAGTGCAGGTGCAGGCCAACACCAGCAGCGGCGATGGCCCGTTCGGCTTTTCTGCCGCCCTGCTGCCGTATTTCAAGGCGCGCCAGCAGCCCTGGCTGCAGGAACAGCAGCGTGCCCGTGTCGACCAGCTGATGAGCAAAAGCCTGAGCCCCGAAGCGCTGCAGGCCAGACAACCCCCTTACTACGACTTCGTGCTGAGCCTGTTCGCCCTCGGCTTCATGGATGATCGTTACCACTTCCTCGACGACGGGAAGCTGCAACCACTCTGGGAGACTTCATGCCCTCGCGCCGCCAAACCCTAGCCATTGGGGTGCTTGCCGCCCTGATCCACAACAGCAGCTTTGCCGAGCTCAGCGAGAACGGCAAGGTCCTGCTGGAACAGGGTCAATACTGGCAGGCCCGCAAAGACACCACCCGCGCCACCGAGGCATGGCGCAAGCTGCTGCTGATCGATCCGCAGCAGGCCGACGCGTTGTACGGCCTTGGCCTGCTGGAGCTTGATGGCAATCGCCCGCAGGGCGCCAAGCGCTACCTCGACCAGCTCAGGCAGGCGCACCCCGGCGAGCGTCAGACCCTGTTGCTGCAACAGGAGATCGCCCTGCACAGCGCCGATAACACCGCGCAACTGGAGCAGGCCCGCCAACTCGCCGAATCGGGCGAGCTGGATCAGGCCGTGGCGGCATACCGCACGCTGTTCGGTGGCAGTGCACCGCAGGGCGAGCTGGGCCTGGAGTTCTACAGCTACCTGGGCTACACCGCCACCGGCTGGCAGGAAGCGCGCCAGGGCCTGGAGCGCCTGCAGGGCCAGTCGCCGGACAACCCCAAGATCAAGCTCAACCTGGCCAAGCTGCTGCTGCGCAACGAAAGCACGCGGGTGGAGGGCATTCGCCGGCTGGCGTCCTATGCCAACGACCCGGTGATCGGCAGTGAATCGATCGAGGGCTGGCGCCAGGGCCTGTCCTGGCTGGGTGCGCCGCGCCCGGCCGAGATGCCGTTGTTCGATGCCTACCTCAAAGCCTACCCGGACGACGAAGAGATCCGCAACCAGCTCAAGAGCGGTGCCCGTGCCAGCCAGGCCAGCGCCGTCCAACGCCAGAACAGCCACCTGGTGCGCGGCTTCAAGGCGCTGGACGCCAACGACCTGCCCCAGGCCGAGCAGTCGTTCCAGGCCCGTTTGCGCGAGCAGGCGCAGGATGCCGACGCCCTCGGCGGGCTGGGCATCGTGCGCCAGCGCCAGGGCCGCCTGGGCGACGCCGATGCACTGTTCAAGCAGGCCATCAGCCGTGGCAACAGCAGCCGCTGGCAAAGCGCCCTGCAAGGCAACCGCTACTGGGTGCTGCTGGACCAGGCCAATGCCGCCCGCGACGCCGGCAATCCGCAAGACGCCCGCGAGCTGCTGCAACGCGCCATCGCGATGAACCCGCGCCAGGTGCAGGGGCCTGTCAGCCTGGCCGACCTGCAGGCCGCCCAGGGTCAGTTCGACAGCGCCGAAACCACCTATCGCCAGGCCCTGAGCCTGGATGCCGGCAACCCCGATGCGCTGCGCGGGCTGGTCAGCGTGCTGGCGCAGAACGGCAAGCTGGGCGAAAGCCAGCGCCTGATCGACGGGCTCAGCGATGCCCAGCGCGAACGCCTGGGCGACCTGCGCGTGCTGCGCGCGGCCATCGCCGTAGGCCAGGCCCGCGACGCCGAGCGCAGTGGCGACCTGGCCGGCGCTCGCAAGGCGCTGGAAGAGGCCGTGCGCAACGACCCGCAGAACGTGTGGGCGCGTTACGACCTGGCGCAGGTCTACCTCAAGAGCGATGCCTCCGGCAAGGCGCGCCAGACCATCGACGAGATGCTCAAGGCCAACCCGCAGCGGGCCGAGGCGCTGTATGCCAGCGCGCTGTTCTCCAGCCGCCTGGGCGAGTGGCAGTCGGCCCAGCGCAGCCTGGCGCAGGTGCCCGCGGCCCAGCGCAGCGCCGCCATGCACACCCTGGCCGAAGAGATCGAACTGCACCTGCTGACCCGCCAGGCGGCAGACCTGGCCAAACAGGGCCAGCGCCAACAGGCCATGAAGCTGCTGCAACGCGCCGAACCGGCAGCGGCCAACAACCCCGGCATGCTCTCGGCGCTGGCCGCGACCTATATCGATATCGGCCAGACCGAACATGCGCTGGGCATGCTGCGCACCGCCATTGCCCAGAGCAGCACGCCCTCCCCGTCCCTGCGCCTGGCCTATGCCGGCGCACTGCTCAAGGCCGGCGACGACGTGCAGGTGAACCAGATTCTGCGCGAGCTGCGCAGCCAGCCACTGCAGGCCGGCGACCAGCGCAGCTACGACGACCTGGTGTTCCAGTACACCGTGCGCCAGGCCGACCTGCTGCGTGAAAAGGGCGACCTGGTGGCCGCCTACGACACCCTCGCCCCGGCCCTGGCGCAACGCCCGCAAGACCCGCAGGCAGTGTCGTCGCTGGCGCGCATGTACCTGGACAACCGCAACCCGGCCAAGGCGGTGGAGCTGTTCACCCCGCTGCTGCGCCAGTACCCGGACAATGCCGACGTGCAGATGGGCGCCGCCCAGGCCTTCGTACAGGCCGGCGATGCCGACAAGGCCGAGCGCGCCGTTGAAAAGGCCCTGCAACTGGCCCCGCAGAACCCGCAGATTCTCACCAGTGCTGCCGGCTATTACCGTGGCCGCGGCAAGCTGGCCAAGGCCGAGCAGCTGTATGCCCAGGCCCTGGCCTTGCAGGCGCCGCCGGAGCAGAACGTGCTCAACCCCTTCGGCCAGGCGATTGCCGTCAACCCCTTCGTCGGCCAGCCGGGCCAGCGCAAGCAGTCGCGCCTGAGCGAAACGGTGCTGGCCGAGATTCCCGAGCCGGCACAGACCCAGGTCAGCAGCCGCGCCAACGAGGCGTTCGACGCACCGGTGCTGCTGGCCAGTCGCGACAGCGAACCTGGCCTGCGCACGGCCAGCCAGGCCACGCCGCAGCTCGCCACGCCGGCACCGGTCGACCCGCGCGCCGCGCTGCAGACCGAGCTGGATACGATTCGCGAGGCCCGCAGCCCGCAGATCAAGCAGGGTGTCACTTTCCGCGGTAACGACAGCGAATCGGGGCTGGGCAAGATTACCGATGTGGAGGCGCCGCTGGAGATCAGCGTGCCGTGGAACGACGATCGACTGGCCCTGCGCATCACGCCAGTGTCGCTGAACGCAGGGGGGGTGAAAAACGAGCTGAGCGCCAATTCGCGCTTTGGCGGGATCACCAGCGAAATGGCCAGGAACATACTCGCCATGCCGCTACCCGACCTGCTTGCAGAAGCAGAGGACTTCTACATCGACAGCCCCGGCTCGCAGAAGGACAGCGGCGTAGGCGTGGCCGTAGCCTACGAGAACCCGTCGCAGGGCCTCAAGGCAGACCTGGGCGTGAGCCCGGTAGGCTTCCTGTACAACACCGCCGTGGGCGGCATCAGCCTGGATCGCCCCTTTGCAGAAGGCAGCAACTGGCGCTACAACCTCAACCTGTCCCGGCGCTCGGTCACCGACAGCCTGACCTCCTTCGCCGGAGCCCGCGACAAGCGCACCGACCTGCAATGGGGTGGCGTAACCTCCAACGGTGGTCGTCTGCAGCTGGGTTATGACAATCAGACCTACGGCATGTACGGCTATGGTTCCTGGCACAAGCTGCTGGGTCACGACGTGGAGTCCAACACCCGCAGTGAACTGGGCAGCGGCATCTACTGGTACCTGCTCAACAATCAGGATGAACGCCTTACCGCTGGCCTGAGCGTGTCCGGGGCGCATTACGCGAACAACCAGAGCTTCTTCACCTACGGCCACGGCGGCTACTTCAGCCCGCAGAACTTCTTCTCCATCGGTGTGCCGGTCAGCTGGGCGCAGCGGGGACCGAACTTCAGCTACCAGGTGCAGGGTTCGGTGGGCATGCAGCACATCGAGCAGGACAGCGCACCGTACTTCCGCGACAGGCAGTCACAAGCGGCGCTGGAACGAATTTCCCAGGCCTTTGCCACGGACGGTACGACCCTGCGCACCACCTATGCCTCGCAGAGCAAGACCGGCATCGGCTACTCGCTGGGCGCCAGTGGCGAATACCGGCTGGGCGATGGGTTCTTCTTCGGCGGCACCCTGGGTGTGGACAACGCCCGCGACTACCAGCAATGGACCGGTGGCCTGTACCTGCGCTACCTGTTCGACGACGGCCGCGGCGCCATGCCGTTGCCCGTCAACCCGTACCGTTCCCCTTATTCGAATTGATTTGCAGGAGTATCAACCATGGCTAGTTCACTTCTCGCAGGCCTGACCATTCTGATGATCGGCGACAGCCACCTGGCGACCCCCGATTACCTGATCAAGAGCCTGCACGACAACCTCGTGCAGCAAGGTGCCCAGGTGCACTCGCTGGGTATCTGCGGCGCCAATGCCGGCGACTGGCTCAAAGCCACCCCTGGCACCTGCGGCGGTGCCGAGCGCCGTGGCACCGAAAAGCCCGTGGTACTGGGCAGCAAGGCGGCCACCCGGCCGATCGGCGACCTGATCAAGGCCGACAAGCCGGACCTGGTGGTCGTGGTGATGGGCGACACCATGGCCAGCTACACCAAACCGGCCTTCCCCAAGGCCTGGCTGTGGCAGCAGACCACCAGCTTTGCCAAGGAAATCGCCAACACCGGGGCCAAGTGCGTATGGGTCGGCCCCAACTGGGGGACCGAAGGCGGCAAGTACGGCAAGACCTACGCCCGCGTCGAACTGACCTCCAAGTTCCTCGCCGCCAACGTGGCGCCGTGCGACTACGTCGACTCGCTCAAATTCTCCAAGCAAGGCGAGTGGGCCACGGTCGACGGTCAGCATTTGACCGCCCCGGGCTACCTGGCCTGGAGCAAGAAGATCAGCGAAGAGATCGTCAAGGCGCCGGTCGTGACGAGCATCAAGAAATGAAGCGCGCCCTGCACGCTGTACTGCTGGCCCTGCCCGCCGCCTTCGGCGCGGGCCTGGCCCAGGCAGAGATCGCGCTGTACCCCACCGGCCCCAGCGAAGACTCGGCGTTCTTGCGCTTCGTCAACGCGGCCCCCGGCACCCTGCAACTGGTGGCGGACGGCTCCAGGGCCAGCCTGCAGCTGGACGCGGCCAAACCGGTGTCGGCGTACCTGCCGGTACCGGCCAACAAGGCCATCAAGGGCACCCTGAGCCTTGACGGCCAGCGCTCGGCCCTGCAGCTGAGCGTTGCTCCTGGCGAATTCGCCACGGTAGTCGCCCTGCAGGACGCCAGCGGCATCCGGCAACGCGTGGTACGCGAGCAACCCGACGACTTCAATGCGCTGAAGGCTTCGCTGGCCTTCGTCAACCTCGACCCTTCCTGCCAGGGCGCAAGCCTGCGCCCTGCCGGGCGCACGGCGGACCTGTTCAAGGACGCGCCAGAGGCCAGCGTGCAGCGTAGATCGATCAACCCGGTGAAGCTGTCGGTGCAACTGGTGTGCGCCAATGCCAACGTCGGCGGCCCGGTGGACCTGGGCGAACTCAAGGCCGGCGAGCGCTACAGCGTATTGCTGCTGCCCACGGCGAGCGGCCCGCAGCTTGTGCCCGTCACGGACACGCTCTCCAACTGATCGGACGTCTTCACCACCATGGTATTCGCCTCACTCGAGTTCCTGACGCTGTTTTTGCCGATCTTCATGCTGGTGTACGCGCTGAGCCGTCCGGCCTGGCGCAACGGCGTACTGCTGATCGGCAGCTGGCTGTTCTATGGCTGGCTGAGCCCGCTGTTCCTGCTGCTGCACATGGCGCTGACCGTGGTCGCGTGGGTTGGCGGGCTGCTGGTGAACCGCAGCCATGAGGACTCGCGCGGGCGCATACGCCTGCTGGCCGCGCTGATCGTGTTCAATACGCTGGTGCTGTGCTGGTACAAGTACGCCAACATCCTGGCCGCCAACTACAACGAGCTGATCACCTATTACGGTGCATTGCCGATGGAGTGGCAGCGGGTGGCGTTGCCGGCGGGGCTGTCGTTCATCGTGCTGCAGGCGATTTCCTACCTGGTGGATGTGCACCGCCATACCGTGCCGGTAGAGCGCAGCTTCGTGAACTTCGCCACCTACATCTCGATGTTCGGCCACTCGATCGCCGGCCCGATCATCCGCTACGACTGGGTACGCCGCGAGCTCAACCAGCGCTACTTCAACTGGCAGAACTTCTCGCTGGGCGCGCGCCGCTTCATGATCGGCATGTGCATGAAGGTGCTGGTGGCCGATACCCTGTCGCCGCTGGTGGACGTGGCCTTCCACCTGGACAACCCGTCGTTCCTGGACGCGTGGCTGGGCTGCCTGGCGTATTCGCTGCAACTGTTCTTCGACTTTGCCGGCTACAGCTGCATGGCCATCGGCCTGGGCCTGATGCTGGGCTTCCACTTTCCCGAGAACTTCAACCGGCCGTACCTGGCCAGCAGCATCCAGGACTTCTGGCGGCGCTGGCACCTGTCGCTGTCGAGCTGGCTGCGCGACTACCTGTACATCGCCCTGGGCGGCAACCGCCACGGCACCTGGAACACCTACCGCAACCTGTTCCTGACCATGGCCATTGCCGGCCTGTGGCATGGCGGGGACAGCTGGAACTACCTGCTGTGGGGCTCGGCCCACGGTATCGCGCTGTGCGTCGACCGGGCCTGGAGCCGTTCCAGCCTGCCGGCGATCCCCAAGGTGCTGTCGCACACCCTGACGCTGCTGTTCGTGTGCCTGGCCTGGACGCTGTTCCGCGCCCCGGACTTTCATACGGCGCTGTCGATGTACGCCGGCCAGTTCGGCCTGCACGGCTTTGCCCTGGGCGAGGCACTGGCAGCCACCGTACGCCCGGTGCACGGCCTGGCGGCGTTGCTGGGCGTGGCGTGCATCATCCTGCCGATCTGGCAGACACGCGCCGAGCACCGCTTCGCCAGCCGCGCGTGGTTCGTGCATGCCGCTGCCCTGTGGCCCGTGGCCGGCTTCGTGCTGTCGTTCGCGTTGATCGCCAGCCGTGATTCGGTCCCCTTCCTGTACTTCCAGTTCTGATGACGATGAAGACACCTCCTCCCAGTACAGCGCCCACGCCCCCCAGTGCACTGGCCCTGCGCACCAGCCCGATCGCCGGCGTCACCCTGGCGCTGTTCCTGGGTGCCGGCCTGCTGTCGTGTGGCTGGCTGGTGGCCAGCGGCAAGCTCGAGCTGATGCCCGACAAGCACCTGTCCAATGGCCAGGTGCTGCATGGTGAAATCACCCACCGCATTGCCAAGGAGCTGGCCAAGGCGCCGCTGCCGAGCGAGGCCGCCGACCTGGAACGGGCCGGCAGTTGGCTGTTGCTGGGCGACACCGGGCCGCGGGTGCGGCCGGGCTGCACGCAGTGGCTTTTTCTGAGCGATGAACTCAAGCTCGACCGGCACGCGGCCGACAACGCCCAGGCCAAGGCCGATGCGGTGATCGCCCTGCAACGCAGCTTGCAGCAACGGGGTATCCGCCTGCTGGTGAGCGTGGTGCCGGACAAGAGCCGTATCGCCGCCAGCGAGCTGTGCGGGTTGACTCGCCCCACGGCCTCGCAGGCGCGCATCCAGCAGTGGGTGCAGAAACTCCAGGCGGCCGGCGTGGCCACCCTGGACCTGACTGCCAGCCTGCAGCCGCTGGGCGCCAGTGCATTTCTGCGTACCGATACCCACTGGAGCGAAGCCGGCGCCCAGGCCGCTGCCCAGGCCATTGCCGAGCAGGTCAAGGGCATGGGCTTGAGCGCCACCCCCAGCAAGACCTTCGACACCCGCCAGGAGCCTCTGGCACCGCGCCCCGGGGACCTGGTGCGGCTGGCCGGCATCGATTGGCTGCCAGTGGCCTTGCAGCCGCCGCAGGAACAGGTGGCGCCAACGGTCATCACCGAGCGGGCCGAGGCCGTCAGCGATGCGGGCGACAACCTCGATGACCTGTTCGGCGACGACAACCTGCCGAACGTCGCGCTGATCGGCACCTCGTTTTCGCGCAACTCGAGCTTTGTCGGCTTTCTGCAACGTGCGCTGTCGGCGCCTGTGGGCAACTTCGCCAAGGACGGCGGCGAATTCTCCGGAGCCGCCAAGGCCTACTTCGACAGCCCGGCGTTCAGGCAGACGCCGCCACAGCTGGTGATCTGGGAGATACCCGAGCGCGACCTGCAGACGCCCTATGCGGGTGACGTGCAGCTGCCCCCCAGGCCATGACGCACCACGCCCGCTGCGCGCGTTGACACGGCGCAGCGGGCGCTGGCGACTGCTCAGGCAAGTTTTTTCAGATCTGCCGCTGAATCGAACGTGGTGAAGTGGTAGATGCCGTGGATCTTCTCCAGCTGGCAACACCAGCCCTCCTGCTCGCCGGCTTGCACCACGAACCTCAGTTCTTCGATACCCGCCATATTGGCGGCAGCTTCGAGCAGGGTCTTGACGCGCTTTTCGACAAGGGCGTCGTAGGCCAGTTCGTATGACTTCTCCCAGGTGGCGTCGGCATTGCGAAATCGCTTCCAGTTATCGTCCTTGAGCACCTTGCAAAAGGCCACGCGCTGAACTTCGCCGGTATTGGACAGGTCGAGGGACAACAGGCAGAGGGTCATGGTGGGCTCCCATAAGCAGTGAAATTCCCTTGCAACCTAGTCACTCGCTTTTCATCCATCAATGCTAAATGGCCATCACCTGAGAGTTAAAATAATTCAAGAATTTACCAAAAAACAGCAACTAAACAACTTAGCCAAGGCCATGTAGGAAAGTTACTACGCAAAGAAACACGAGCTATAAAGTCTTTTTATGGAACAAAGGGCTTTCAGGCACTTTAAAATAAACAGAAACATTCAAAGGCGTGCCGTTTCGGCGCAATTACAGCGTCTTGAAGCGAGCGCTGCGCTTCTGCAATCATGCCCGCCGGGCGCTGCCAGCGGGCAGTGTCGTCCCTTAGCGCACCGCACAAAGGAATGACTCAATGATCAGGGTATTGCTTTCGCTGGACCTCACCAACAAGGAATCGGAACGAGACAACTTCAACAACTTCCTGGCAGAACAACAATGGAAGAAGTTGGCTGGTGTGAATACCGTCTGGGCCATCGAGTATGATGATTTCAGCCAGACCAACGAGCAACATGTGACAAACGTCAAAAGAGACCTGTCCAAAGTGCTGCTCACCGCGGCACGGGAATTCAAACCGGATCGTATTACCTACGTTGCACAGATAGCCAACATTGAATGTATCGGGCGCTATATCTACCGGGAGGGTGGCGATTACAAGGCGTTCATTTACGAGCCCTGCTGATAGCGCTGAAGAGAGTGAGGTGTCTGCGACAGTGATCCGGTCGCAGGCATTTTTCGTGCGCGCGAAGGGAAAGCAGTGCACTGCATGCGTATTCGGGGGAAAGGGAACTGGATAGAGGCGGCCCCTGGCAGACAAGGGCTTGCGTTATGGAGGCAACCCCACCAGCCACACCCCGGCACACGATGTTCCCGCTGTGGCTGCTCCCTTCCGGGCCTGACCAGGTTTACGGGTAATCGTTGCGGGGGGACCGATGGGGTCACCATAACGATGCTCGCCTGGCAGCGAGCGGGGCCATTGTACCGGTCTGACGCGAAGTTACAACCTCTGTACCGTGAAAAAACCACTCTGGCTCAAGGACTTGTGACTGCCGCCGGGGCATCGCCCTGGATCACGCAGTGAATGAAGTGCAGCTTGGCCACCACCGGCGCACTCAGTACGAACGGGTAGAAGTCGGTCTGGCCCATGCTGCGTGACAGCTCGTTGAGCATCGCCGACAGCTCCACCCAGGCATTGATGAACGCCAGGAACGCAGGCGCCCCAGGGTGCTCGGGCTGGTACAGGCTGCGGGCATCGAACGGCGGATAGTCCAGGTCCATCACCGAGGCGTCCATGCCAAGCGCAAGGGCGGTGTCCACCGCATCGGTCATGTGCAGGTAGTGCGCCCAGGTTTCGGCCCAGTCCTCCCAGGGGTGCATGGTGGCATAGGCGCTGACGTGGGCGACTGCCCAGTCCAGCGGTGCACCTTGCTGGTAGTGGCGCTCCATGGCCTGGGCGTAGCTGGCGCGCTCGTCGCCGAACAGGCGGCGGAAGTCCTGCAGCCAGGCGCTGCTGGCCACCAGACGGTCCCAGTAGTAATGCCCGATCTCGTGGCGCAGGTGGCCCAGCACGGTCCGGTAGGGCTCCTGAAGCTGCACGCGCACCTGCTCGCGCCAGTCGTCGTCGGCTTCGCGGATATCCAGGGTGATCAGGCCGCCAGCGTGGCCGGTGGTGGGGGGATTGCCGGCAATGTCGATGCCGATGAAGTCGAAGGCGATGCCCTCGCCGGCTGCGCCTTGCTTGGGCGTGACCGGCAACCCCAGGTGCAGCAGTTGCGCAATCAGGCGGCGCTTGGCGGTTTCCAGCTTGCGCCAGCGCAGGTGGTTTTCGGTGAACGACAGGTCGGGGATGGTGCGGTTGAGGCGACAGGCCAGGCAGAACGCTTCGGGGTCGTCTGCAGCCAGCAGCCAGTTGCAGCAAGCCGGGGTGTCGAGGTTGGCGCAACGCTTGAGCGGGCCGAGTTCTGGCTGGCCGTCCAGGTACCACTGGCCGTCCACAGCGGCCGGCAGCAAGGTACCGACATGGTGGGTATCGGGCCAGTAGCCCAGCGACGCCTGGCAGGCCAGGCATTGGCTGTTGCGAAAGAACACGGACTGTCCGCACTCGCATTGCCACACGCGCGCGCTGCGGCGTGCCTGGCTGACGAAGGGTGCGGCGATACGGGCGACGAGCTGTTCGAAGAATGGGTACATGGGGCCACCTCCTGGCTGGAGCCTAGCCTACACCATGTGCGTGACAGCGCTTGCGGTGTGCCTGACGCACCGTGCGCTCAGGTGTTGCGAGCGCTTCGCGCTCGATCGCGGGTCAAGCCCGCTCCCACGCCCTTCGGGCAGAAGTGGGCCGCGTGACCGCTACACCGCTATGCCCTGCTCCGACAGAAACGCCACGAACGCATCCTCATCCAACACCCTGAGCCCCAGCTCAGTGGCCTTGGCCAACTTGGAGCCTGCCCCCGGGCCCGCCACCACGCAGTGGGTCTTGGCCGAAACAGACCCCGCCACCTTGGCCCCCAGGCTCTCCAGCTTGTCCTTGGCGACATCCCGGCTCATGCGCTCCAGCGAACCGGTCAGCACCCAGGTCTGCCCCGCCAGCGGCAAGCCCTGGGCAACCTTCTTCTCGCTCTCCCAGTGCATGCCGAACTCGCGCAGTTGCGCCTCGACGCTGCGCGCCAGCGCCTGGTTGGCCTCGACCAGGAAGAACTCGCGCACCGCATCAGCCTGCTTGGCTGCCAGCGCCTGGCGCAGGTCGATGCCGTCGGCGGCAATGATGCGCTCAAGGCTTTGCAGCTTGGCCACCAGCTTCTCGGCACCCGTCGGGCCGACAGAAGGGATGTCGAGCTTGGCGATCAACCCGGCCAGGGTCGTACTGGCCGCGAACTCGGCGGCAAGCTCGCCCTCCTCCTGCAACTGCAGGCCGTTCTCGAGCAGTTGCGCGATGACGCTGCGGTTATGTTCGTCCTCGAAGAAGTTGTGGATCTCGTGCGCCACTTCCAGGCCGATATCCGGCAGGTAGGTCAGCACCTGCGGCAACGCCACCATCACGCGCTGCAACGAGCCCAGCGAGCGCGCCAGCACCTTGGCGGTCTCCTCGCCCACATCCGGGATGCCAAGGGCGTAGATGAAGCGTGCCAGGCTCGGGCGCTTGCTGTCGGCAATGGCAGCCAGCAGTTTGTTGCTGGACACCTCGGCAAAGCCTTCGAGGTCGACGATGTCTTCGAATTTCAAGCGGTACAGGTCTGCCGGCGAGGCAATCAGCCCTTCGTCCACCAACTGCTCGACGCTCTTCTCGCCCAGGCCCTCGATGTCCATGGCGCGGCGCGACACGTAGTGGATGATCGCCTGCTTGAGCTGCGCGCGACAGGCCAGGCGGCCGACGCAGCGGTACACCGCGCCTTCGCTGACGGTTTCCTTGCCCTTGCTGCGCTTGACCAGCTGGGTGCGCTCGACCTGCGAGCCACACACCGGGCACTGGGTAGGGATGTGCACCGCACGCGCATCGGCCGGGCGACGCTCGGTGACCACCTGCATCACCTGCGGGATCACATCACCGGCACGGCGGATGATCACCGTATCGCCGATCATCACCCCCAGGCGCGCCACTTCGTCCATGTTGTGCAAGGTGGCATTGGCCACGGTCACGCCGGCCACCTTGACCGGCTTGAGCCGTGCGACGGGGGTTACCGCACCGGTGCGACCAACCTGGAACTCGACGTCGAGCACCTCGGTCAGCTCTTCCATGGCCGGAAACTTGTGCGCTATCGCCCAGCGCGGCTCACGGGCACGAAAGCCCAGTTCACGTTGCGAGGCCAGGCTGTTGACCTTGAACACCACCCCGTCGATCTCGTAGGGCAGCGCGTTGCGCCGCTCGCCGATGTCACGGTAGTAGTCCAGGCATTCCTTGATGCCGGCGGCATGTCGCAGTTCGCGGCTGATGGGCATGCCCCAGCCCTTGAGCTTTTCGAGGGTGCCGATGTGGGTGTCGGCGATGGCCTCGGACACCTGGCCCACGCCATAGCAGCAGAACTCCAGGGGGCGGCTGGCGGTGATCTTCGAATCGAGCTGGCGCAGGCTGCCGGCGGCGGCGTTGCGCGGGTTGGCGAAGGTCTTGCCGCCGATCTCGGCCTGGGCTGCGTTCAGCCGTTCGAAGCCCTCCTTGCTCATGAACACTTCGCCGCGCACCTCCAGCACCGCCGGCCAGCCCTTGCCCTGCAGCTTGAGCGGCACGTTGCGGATGGTGCGCACGTTGACGCTGATGTCTTCGCCGGTGGTGCCGTCGCCACGGGTGGCACCCTGCACCAGCAGGCCGTCACGGTACAGCAGGCTGACCGCCAGGCCGTCGAGCTTGGGTTCGCAGCTGTAGTCCACCGCCGCCCCTGCGCCGAACAGGTCGCCGGTCGGCAGGTCGAGGCCTTCGACCACGCGCCGGTCGAACTCGCGCAGGTCATTTTCCTCGAAGGCGTTGCCCAGGCTCAGCATCGGCACCTCGTGACGCACCTGGGTGAAGGCCGAGAGCGCCGCGCCGCCCACCCGCTGGGTGGGGGAATCGGGGGTGACCAGCTCGGGGTGTTCGGCCTCCAGGGCCTGCAGCTCGCGGAACAGGCGATCGTATTCGGCGTCCGGGACGCTTGGCTCGTCGAGCACGTAGTAGCGGTAGTTGTGCTGGTCGAGTTCGGCGCGCAGTTCGAGGATGCGGGTTTGGGCGGTCATGTGTGTCGTCTCTTGCAAAGCAAAAGAGCAGCTCGGGGCTGCTCTTGGCGTTCAAATCGGTGGATCGGCGGGGCAGCTTTCGCCGGCAAGGCCAGCTCCTGCAGGGAGCGGCCATACCTGTCAGCGTTTCTGGGTCAGGGCGCGGCGCTCGAACTCGACGATGCGCTGGCGGTAGTGTTCGATGGTCTGCGCGGTCATCACGCTGCGCTGGTCATCCTTGAGCTCGCCATTCAGTTCATGGGCCAGCTTGCGCGCCGCCGCCACCATCACGTCGAACGCCTGCTTGGGATGGCGCGGGCCCGGCAGGCCAAGGAAGAAGCTGACCGCACGGGTGCTGAAATGGTCGATGTCGTCCAGGTCGAACACCCCAGGCTTGACCGCGTTGGCCATGGAGAACAGCACTTCGCCATTGCCGGCCATGCTTTCGTGACGGTGGAAGATGTCCATCTCGCCAAAGCGCAGGCCGCTTTCCAGGATGTTCTGCAGCAGCGCAGGGCCCTTGAAGCCGCTCTCGTCGCGGGCAATCACGCTGATCACCAGCACTTCCTCGACCGGCGGCAGGTCCTTGCCTTCGCTGGCACCGAAGCCAGTGCTCTTGGGGCTTTCGTCCGGGAAGTCGTCGTCGGCATTGCCGAACAGGTCAGGCTCGCGTGGCTCGGCCGCCAGGTTCAGGTCGCCCTGCTGCGGCTCGCTGGTACGTTTGGCGCGCTTGGACCCCTTGCCCACCTTCGGCTCGCGCTGCTCGCGCGCAGCCGTCATCGACGGCAGGTCGTGCTCGTCGAGCTGGGGCTCCTTGTGGTCGTCAAGCACCCGCGGCGGGCCCAGCACTTCGGCGCTGGTCTCTTCGTCCGGCAGGTTGGAGAAGCTGCGGTCCAGACGGAATTTCAACTTGCCCTTGCCGCCGCGCATGCGGCGCCAGCCGTCAAAAAGAATACCGGCAATGACTATGATGCCGATGACGATCAGCCACTCGCGCAGACCGATTTCCATGTAATCCCGTGCCTCTGTGAAAAATGCTGAAAAATAAAGGGTTTAAACCCCTTTAAAACGTGGCGCCAACTCTATGTTCTGACAGGCGTTTTACCCACGCATAGAAAAATTTACATTAAGCTAGCACGACCAAAGATAACTTTACACCGTCTGTCGCAACTGACAGGGGCATTTGCTGCAAGTTCGTGCGTTATATCCGTTTTTCAGGCGTCGACCATGGCCATCGCCTCCTCCACGTCCACCGCCACCAGCCGCGAGCAACCGGGCTCGTGCATGGTCACCCCCATCAGTTGATCGGCCATTTCCATGGCGATCTTGTTGTGGGTGATATAGATGAACTGCACGGTCTGGCTCATCTCCTTGACCAGGCGCGCATAGCGTCCGACGTTGGCATCGTCCAGCGGCGCATCGACTTCGTCGAGCATGCAGAACGGTGCCGGGTTCAACTTGAAGATGGCAAACACCAGGGCCAGGGCCGTCAGCGCCTTCTCGCCACCCGAGAGCAGATGGATGGTGCTGTTCTTCTTGCCCGGCGGGCGCGCCATGATCGTTACCCCTGTATCGAGTAGATCTTCGCCCGTCAGTTCCAGATAAGCGCTGCCACCACCGAAAACTTTTGGGAAAAGTGCCTGTAATCCGGCATTTATCTGATCAAAGGTATCCTTGAAGCGGTTGCGGGTTTCCTTGTCGATCTTGCGAATCACGTTTTCCAGGGTATCGAGGGCCTCGACCAGGTCGGCATCCTGGGCGTCGAGGTAGCGCTTGCGCTCGGACTGCTGCTGGTACTCGTCGATGGCCGCCAGGTTGATCGCGCCCAGGCGCTGGATGCGCGCATCGATGCGCTCCAGCTCAAGTTCAGCCTCCTGCTCGCTGGCCTCGGCCAGCAAGGTCGCCAACACGCCTTCCAGATCATAGCCGTCAGCCTGCAACTGTTCCTGCAGGGCCTTGCGCCGCACACTCAGCCCCTGCCATTCCATGCGGTGCTGTTCGAGCTGACCGCGCAGCAGCTGGGATTGCTGTTCGGCCTGGGTACGACGCTTTTCGGCCTCGCGCAGTTCGCGGTCGGCCTCGTCCATGTGCAGGCGCGCCTGACGCATTTCCTCGTCGACACTCATGCGCTTTTCCAGCAGCGCCTCAAGCATCATGCGCAGCTCTTCGAGGGGCGCCTCGCCCTCCTCCAGGTTCAGGCTCAGTTGTTCACGTTTTTCGTTCAGGCGCTCCGACTGCAGCTCCAGGCGCTCGAGGGCCTGGCGCGTGGAGTCGTGCTGGGCACGCAGCGAGCCCAGGCGCACCGCCAACTGATGGGCGTGGTCCTTGTGCTGGCGGGCTTCCTGGCGCACGCGGTCGAGGCGTTCGCGCAGGTTGTCGCGCTGGGCCAGCAAGGCCTCGCGCTGTTCGGTGTCGTGGGCCATCAGGTCGAGGGCTTCCTGCAGGTGCAGGCGCGACTCGCCCAGGCTTTCGTGTTCGATGGCGCGCTGCTCCAGCAGCTCGGCCAGCTCTTCTTCAAGGCGCCGGCGGCGCAACGTCAGCTGCTCGGCGCGGGCCTTGCCGGCCGACAGACGGGCCTTGAGCTCACCTTGCTGGCGGGCTTCTTCCTGGGTGCGACGACGCAGTTGTTCACGGCTGTCTTCCTGCACGCGCTGCTGTTCACGCAGGGCCAGCAACTGCGCTTCGAGCTGCTCCAGGGCAGCTTCCTGCTCCAGACGCCCCAGGCCCAGCAGCTCAAGCTCCTGCCCGCGGGCCAGCACGCCGCCCTGGGCATCGTTGCCTCGGCTGACCCGCAGAAAGTGGCGCCCCACCCAGTAGCCGTCGCGGCTGATCAGGCTTTGGCCGTCGGCCAGCTGGCCGCGCAGGCTCAATGCCTGCTCGAGGCTCTCGACCGGCTTGACCTGGCCCAGCCAGGGGGCCAGGTCAACGCCGCCCTGTACTTTGTCCAGCAGGCTGCCGGCAAGGCGCTTGCCGGTGCCGGCGGCCTCCAGCAGACGCAACTCGCCCTGCTCGAAGCCCGTCAGGTCGAGCCCGGCCAGGTCGTCCACCAGTACCGCGTGCAGGTCGGCGCCCAGCACGGTTTCCACCGCCAGCTCCCAACCCGGCTCCACGCGCAGGCCTTCAGCCAGGCGTGGGCGTTGCTCCAGGCCCTGCGCGCGCAACCAGTCGAGGGTACCGCTGCCTGGGTCCAGCGCGGCCTGCTGCAAGGCTTCGAGCGATGCCAGCCGGCCACCCAGGCGCTGCAGTTCACCCTGGGCCTGCTGCTGCGCCTGAGCGGCCTGCTGCAATTGCTCGCGCAGCGCGTCGAGGCGCTCGATCACCTGCTGTTCTTCCAGGTGCAGGTTTTCGAGCAGCAATTCGCTGCTGGCCAGTTGTTCGTTCAGTTCCAGGATGGCCGCATCTTCAGGGTCGGCGCTCAACTGGTCGCGTTCTTCGCCCAGCTTGCGCTGGCGCTCCGAGACGCGCTCCAGGCTCTGCTCCAGCTGCTGGATGCGCGACTGCTGCACCTCGGCCTGGCGGCGCGGCTCGGCGGAGCGGGTGTTGAAGCTGTCCCACTGCTCCTGCCAGCCGTGCATGGTGGTCTCGGCTTCCTCAAGGGTCGCGGCGGCCTCCTCGGCTGCCGCCAGCGACAGTTCCTGCTCGGGCTCGATCATCTCCAGCTCTTCGCCCAGGGTCGCCAGCAAGGTACGGTCGTGGCCCAGGTGCGATTCGGTTTCCAGACGCGCGCGTTCGGCTTCCTTGAAGTCATCCTGCAACTGGCGCAGGCGCTGCTGGCCGTGCTGGATGTTCTGCTCGACCCGGGCGATGTCGCCGCCTACCGAATAGAAGCGCCCCTGGACCAGGTTGAAACGCTCCGACAGATCGTGGTGACCGTCGCGCAGGCGCTCGATGCTCGCATCGGCATTGCGCTGCTCGGCCACCAGGGCCTCGAAGGCCACTTCCTGGTCGCCGATGATCGCCTCGCGCTGGCCCACCTGATCGTTCAGCGCACGCCAACGCAGGGCCGCCAGCTGGGCCTTGAGCTGACGCTCCTCGGCCTTGTATTCCTTGTACTTCTCCGCTGCCTGGGCCTGGCGGTGCAGGCGTTCGAGCTGACGTTCGAGCTCTTCGCGCAGGTCGGTCAGGCGCTCCAGGTTCTCGTGGGTGCGGCGGATGCGGTTTTCGGTTTCGCGGCGGCGCTCCTTGTACTTGGAGATGCCGGCGGCCTCTTCGATGAAGTTGCGCAACTCTTCGGGCTTGGCCTCGATCAGCTTGGAGATCATGCCCTGCTCGATGATCGAGTAGCTGCGCGGGCCCAGGCCGGTACCCAGGAAGATATCGGTGATGTCGCGCCGACGGCACTTGGTGCCGTTGAGGTAATAGGTGTTCTGCGCGTCGCGGGTCACCTTGCGCCGGATCGAGATCTCGGCATAGGCGGCATACTCGCCCACCAGGGTGTTGTCACTGTTGTCGAACACCAGTTCGATACTGGCCTGGCTGACCGGCTTGCGGCTGGTGGAGCCGTTGAAGATGACGTCGATCATCGACTCGCCACGCAGGTTTTTCGCCGAGCTTTCGCCCATCACCCAGCGCACCGCATCGATGATGTTGGACTTGCCGCAGCCATTGGGGCCGACCACGGCCGCCATGTTGCTGGGGAAGTTGACGGTAGTCGGGTCGACGAACGACTTGAACCCCGCCAGGCGAATGCACTTGAGGCGCATGCTCAGCCAGCAACCAGCGAGGACAGCACCAGCGTGCAACTGCGCTCGCAGTACTGCGTCAGCACCTCGCGGATACGCGGCAGGTCGCCACCCACCACCGCTTCGAGCAGTTGGGCGAACAGCACCAGGAAGTCGTTCATGTTGGCCTTGCGCTGGTCCAGCGCCAGGTAATAGGTGCGGCTCATGGCCGGCTGCAGGTTCTCGACGGTTTCCTGCAGGTAGGGGTTGTTGGCGAACGGGTACGCGGCGCGCATCACCGCGAAGCTCTCTTCGACGAAGGCCTTGATGTCCTGGCGCGCACTGGCGGCGTGCAGACGCTGCTGGATGACCAGAAACGGTGCAAGTTCGGCTTCGCTGCGCGGCGCGCTGGCCACGGCATTGCCCAGCAGGATGTACAGCTCGCTCATCAGGGTGCAGAGGCTGCGCACGTTGTGCTCGTTGAGCGCCGTAACCTGCGCGCCACGGCGCGGCAGGATGGTCACCAGGTGCCGGCGCTCGAGTATCAGCAGTGCCTCGCGCACCGAGCCACGGCTGACATTGAGCGCCTGGGTGACCTTCTGTTCCTGGATGCGCTCGGCAGGTTTGAGCTCACCGCGGATGATCCGCTCGGCTAGGTAATGGGCAATTTGCTCGGAGAGGCTGTCCGGCGCCTTGAACGTCATGGTTTTCCTTCAAAATCATTGAACTGTGCACAAGCGCCGATTGTAGCGCACTTGCCTGCACCTCGCGCAGCGGCACAGGCACGCAGTTGGCACGATTGAAGCAAAACAATCGTCAACCCGGCCCCGGTTCTATGCTGAATACAGAGGCTATCGAGGATGACAGGATCAGCACGCACAAAAAGCTGACCTTGAAGTCAGAAAGCAGTTGACCGGCAAGTCAAGTCTGCCTACAGTCGACCCCGTCCACTCAACAACAATAATTCGCTTGTGAGGCCTTCCGTGATCCAGTTTCTACTCAACCAGGAGCTGCGCAGTGAGCATGCCCTGGACCCCAACCTGACGGTGCTCGAGTACCTGCGCGAGCACCTGGGCAAACCCGGTACCAAGGAAGGCTGCGCGAGCGGCGATTGCGGCGCCTGCACCGTCGTGGTCGGTGAACTGGCTGCAGATGAACACGGCCGGCAGCACCTGCGTTATCGCAGCCTCAATTCGTGCCTGACGTTCGTCTCGTCGCTGCATGGCAAGCAGCTGATCAGCGTCGAAGGGCTCAAGCACCAGGGCAAGCTGCACAGCGTGCAGCAGGCCATGGTCGACTGCCATGGCTCGCAATGCGGCTTCTGTACCCCGGGCTTCGTGATGTCGCTGTTCGCCCTGCAGAAGAACAGCGACGCCCCCGACCTGCACCGCGCCCAGGAGGCCCTGGCCGGCAACCTGTGCCGCTGCACCGGCTACCGGCCGATCCTGGCAGCCGCCGAGCAGGCCTGCTGCCAGGCCGCCCCCGACCAGTTCGACAGCGCCCAGGCACAGACCATCGCCCGGCTCCAGGCGATTGCGCCCAAGGAAACCGGCGAACTCAACAGCGGCGACAAGCGCTGCCTGGTGCCGCTGACCGTGGCCGACCTGGCCGAGCTGTACGGCTCGCACCCCGAAGCCCGCCTGCTGGCCGGCGGCACCGACCTGGCGCTGGAGGTCACGCAGTTCCACAAGACCCTGCCGGTGATGATCTACGTGGGCAACGTCGCCGAGATGAAGCGGGTCGAGGCCTTTGACGATCGCCTGGAAATCGGCGCCGCCACGCCACTCACCGACTGCTATGACGCGCTGAGCCGTGAATACCCCGACTTCGGCGAACTGCTGCACCGCTTCGCCTCGCTGCAGATCCGCAATCAGGGCACCCTGGGCGGCAACATCGGCAACGCCTCGCCGATCGGCGATTCGCCGCCCCTGCTGATCGCCCTGGGTGCGCAGATCGTGCTGCGCCGGGGTCAGGACACACGCACCCTGGCGCTGGAAGACTATTTCATCGACTACCGCATCACCGCACGCCAGGAAAGCGAGTTCATCGAGAAGATCATCGTGCCGCGGGCCAAGCTGGCCTGGGCGTTCCGGGCCTACAAGGTGTCCAAGCGACTGGACGACGACATTTCGGCGGTGTGCGCCGCCTTCAACCTGCGCATCGACAACGGCGTGGTGGCCGAGGCCCGTATCGCCTTCGGCGGCATGGCCGCCATCCCCAAGCGCGCCCGCGCCTGTGAAGCCGCCCTGCTCGGCAAGCCGTTCAACCAGGCCGGTATCGAGCGCGCCTGCCAGGCGCTGGGCGAAGACTTCACCCCGCTGTCGGACTTCAGGGCCAGCAAGGAATACCGCCTGCTCGGCGCGCAGAACCTGCTGCGCAAGTACTTCATCGAACTGCACACGCCGCACATCGAAACCCGGGTGACCGCCTATGTCTAACCATCCTCACGTTGCCAGGAGCCAGGCCGAACTGGCCGAGCTGTTCGCCCAGGGTCTGACCAGTGGCGTCGGGCGCAGCATCAAGCACGACAGCGCCGACAAGCATGTGTCCGGCGAGGCGGTGTATATCGATGACCGCCTCGAATTCCCCAACCAGTTGCATGTGTACGCTCGCTTGTCGGACCGCGCCCATGCACGGGTGCTGAGCATCGACACCCGCCCGTGCTACGCCATCGAAGGCGTGCGCATCGCCATCACCCACGAAGACATCCCGGGCCTGAAGGACATCGGCCCGCTGCTGCCGGGCGACCCGCTGCTAGCCATCGACACCGTCGAGTTCGTCGGCCAGCCGGTGCTGGCCGTGGCCGCCTGCGACCTGGACACCGCCCGCCGCGCAGCGATGGCCGCGATCATCGAATACGAAGACCTGGAGCCGGTGCTGGATGTGGTTCAGGCCCTGCGCAAGAAGCATTTCGTGCTCGACAGCCACACCCACCAGCGCGGCGATTCGGTCACCGCGCTGGCCAGCGCCCCGCATCGGGTGCAGGGCACCCTGCATATCGGCGGCCAGGAGCACTTCTACCTCGAAACTCAGATCTCCTCGGTGATGCCCACCGAGGATGGCGGCATGATCGTGTACTGCTCCACGCAGAACCCCACCGAGGTGCAGAAGCTGGTGGCCGAAGTGCTGGACGTGCCGATGAACAAGGTCGTGGTGGACATGCGCCGCATGGGCGGCGGCTTCGGCGGCAAGGAAACCCAGGCCGCCAGCCCCGCCTGCCTGTGCGCGGTGATCGCGCGCCTGACCGGGCAGCCGACCAAGATGCGCCTGCCACGGGTCGAGGACATGCTGATGACCGGCAAGCGCCACCCCTTCTATATCGAATACGACGTGGGGTTCGATGACAGCGGCCGCCTGCATGGCATCAACCTGGAACTGGCCGGCAACTGCGGCTGCTCGCCGGACCTGTCGGCCTCGATCGTCGACCGTGCGATGTTCCACTCCGACAACGCCTATTACCTGGGCGACGCCACCATCAACGGCCACCGCTGCAAGACCAACACCGCCTCCAATACCGCCTACCGCGGCTTTGGCGGCCCGCAGGGCATGGTTGCCATCGAAGAGGTGATGGACCGCATCGCCCGCCACCTGGCACTGGACCCGCTGGCGGTACGCAAGGCCAACTACTACGGCAAGACCGAGCGCAACGTCACCCACTACTACCAGACGGTCGAGCACAACATGCTCGAGGAGATCACCGCCGAGCTCGAAGCCAGTAGCGACTACCAGCAGCGCCGCGAGTCGATCCGCCGCTTCAACGCCAACAGCCCGGTGCTGAAAAAGGGCCTGGCGCTGACCCCGGTGAAGTTCGGCATCTCGTTCACCGCCAGCTTTCTCAACCAGGCCGGTGCGCTGGTGCACATCTACACCGATGGCAGCATCCACCTCAACCATGGCGGCACCGAGATGGGCCAGGGCCTGAACACCAAGGTGGCCCAGGTGGTGGCCGAAGTGTTCCAGGTGGACTTCAGCCGCATACAGATCACCGCCACCAACACCGACAAGGTGCCCAACACCTCGCCCACGGCGGCGTCCAGCGGCGCCGACCTGAACGGCAAGGCGGCGCAGAACGCAGCCGAAATCCTCAAGCAGCGCCTGGTGGCATTTGCCGCGCGCCAGTACAAGGTCAGTGAAGAAGACGTCGAGTTTCGCAACGGGCACGTGCGCGTGCGCGATGAAATCCTCACCTTCGAGAGCCTGGTGCAGCAGGCCTACTTTGCCCAGGTGTCGCTGTCGAGCACCGGCTTCTACAAGACCCCGAAGATCTACTACGACCGCAGCCAGGCGCGCGGGCGCCCGTTCTACTACTTCGCCTTCGGCGCGGCGTGCGCCGAGGTGATCGTCGACACCCTGACCGGCGAGTACAAGATGCTGCGCACCGACATCCTGCATGACGTGGGCGCCTCGCTGAACCCGGCCATCGACATTGGCCAGGTGGAGGGCGGGTTCATCCAGGGCATGGGGTGGCTGACCACCGAGGAACTGGTGTGGAACGCCAAGGGCAAGCTGATGACCAGCGGCCCGGCCAGCTACAAGATCCCGGCGGTGGCGGACATGCCGGTGGACCTGCGGGTGAAGCTGGTGGAGAACCGCAAGAACCCCGAGGACACGGTGTTCCATTCCAAGGCGGTGGGCGAGCCGCCGTTCATGCTGGGGATCGCGCCGTGGTGCGCGATCAAGGATGCAGTGGCCAGCCTGGCGGATTATCGCGAGCAACCGCAGATCGATGCCCCGGCCACCCCCGAGCGGGTGCTGTGGGGCTGCGAGCAGATGCGCAAGGTGGTGGCGGGCCGGCAGGCGGCTGCCGAGGTGGAAACCGTTACACCGTAGTGCGCCTTTCGCCGGCAAGGCCGGCTCCTACAGGGCGCGATTGCTGTAGGAGTCGGCCTTGCCGGCGAAGAGGCCCGATCAGGCACTGAAGAGGCAACCGACTATGCACACCTGGATCAACGCCCTGTCCGACCTGCACACCCGAGGCGAACCCTGCGTGCTGGTGACCATCATCGAAGAGCTGGGCTCCACCCCACGCAATGCCGGCTCGAAGATGGTAGTCAGCGCGACCCAGCTGTTCGACACCATCGGCGGCGGGCACCTGGAATACAAGGCCATGCACATCGCCCGGCAGATGCTTGCCGAAGGCCGCGAAACCACCCACCTGGAGCGCTTCAGCCTCGGCGCCAGCCTTGGCCAGTGCTGCGGCGGCGCCACCGTGCTGCTGTTCGAGCCCATGGGCGGCGTGCAGGCGCAGATCGCGGTATTCGGCGCAGGCCATGTCGGCCGCGCTCTGGTACCCTTGCTCGCCGCGCTGCCCTGCCGGGTACGCTGGATCGATTCGCGCGAGCAGGAATTCCCCGACATCATCCCCACGGGGGTGAGCAAGGTCGTCAGCGAGGAACCGGTCGACGAGGTCGATGAACTGCCCACCGGCAGCTATTGCATCGTCATGACCCACAATCATCAACTGGACCTGGAACTGACCGCCGCGATCCTCAAGCGCAACGATTTCACCTGGTTCGGCCTGATCGGCTCCAGGACCAAGCGCGTGAAGTTCGAGCACCGCCTGCGCGAGCGCGGCTTTGCCGCCGACAGCCTGGCACGCATGCGCTGCCCGATGGGCCTGGCCGAGGTCAAGGGCAAGCTGCCGATCGAGATCGCCGTGTCCATCGCCGCCGAAATCATCGCCACCTACAACGCGAACTTCGGCCAGCATACCGGCTCGGCCACCACCCAACCCATTGCCAAACTGCTGCCGCCGTCACGGCGCAGCCAAGCCATTTGACGAGAGCCACATGAGCGCAACCCGCAAAGCCTACCGTGCCGCCCTGCTGCACAGCCTCGCCGACCCTGCCGAGGTAGGCGTCGAAGCATCGTATGAATATTTCGAAGACGGCCTGCTGGTCATCGACCAGGGCAAGATCAGCGCCATCGGCCACGCCAGCGAACTGCTGCCAGGCCTGGACGCCGACATCGAAGTGGTGCACTACCAGGACGCCTTGATCACCCCGGGGTTCATCGATACCCATATCCACTTCCCGCAGACCGGCATGATCGGCTCCTACGGCGAGCAGTTGCTGGACTGGCTGAACACCTACACCTTCCCGTGCGAGCGCCAGTTCGAAGACAAGGCTCACGCCGACAAGGTGGCCAAGCTGTTCCTCAAGGAGCTGCTGCGCAACGGCACCACCTCGGCGCTGGTGTTCGGCAGCGTGCACCCTGCCTCGGTCAACGCCCTGTTCGAGGAAGCCGAGCGCCTGGACCTGCGCCTGATCGCCGGCAAGGTGATGATGGACCGCAACGCCCCCGACTACCTGACCGACACCGCCGAGTCGGGCTACGCCGACAGCAAGGCGCTGATCCAGCGCTGGCACGGCAAGGGCCGCCTGCACTACGCGGTGACCCCGCGCTTTGCGCCCACCAGCACCCCGCAACAGCTGGCCCTGGCCGGCCAGTTGCTCAAGGAGTTCCCGGACCTGTACCTGCACACCCACCTGAGCGAAAACCTCAAGGAGATCGAGTGGGTCAAGGCGCTGTTCCCCGAGCGCAGCGGCTACCTGGATGTGTACGACCATTTCGAACTGCTGGGCGAGCGCTCGGTGTTCGCCCACGCCGTTCACCTGTGCGATGCCGAGTGCCAGCGCCTGGCCGAGACCGGTTCGGCCGTGGCGTTCTGCCCGACCTCCAACCTGTTCCTGGGCAGCGGCCTGTTCAACCTGCCCCAGGCCGAGCAGCACAAGGTCAAGGTCGGCCTGGGCACCGACGTGGGCGCCGGCACCAGCTTCTCGCTGCTGTACACCCTGAACGAAGCCTACAAGGTCATGCAGTTGCAGGGCGCACGCCTGAGCCCGTTCAAGTCGCTGTACCTGGCCACCCTGGGCGGTGCGCGGGCATTGAACCTGGAGGAGCGCATCGGCAACCTGCAACCGGGCAGCGATGCCGACTTCATCGTGCTCGACTACAAGGCCACCCCGTTGCTGGACTACCGTCTCCAGCAGTCCGGCAGCATCGAGGAGACCCTGTTCGTGCTGACCACCCTGGGCGACGACCGTACCATTCGCGAAACCTTTGCCGCCGGGCGCAGCGTGCACCAGCGCTAAGGCGTTCGAAACAGGCCGCGGTACAACGCGCCGCCGATCACTGCCCCGATCAGCGGCGCCACCCAGAACAGCCACAGCTGATGCAGCGCCCAGCCACCGACGAACAGCGCCGGCCCGGTGCTGCGTGCCGGGTTCACCGACGTGTTGGTAACCGGTATCGACACCAGGTGGATCAGCGTCAGCGCCAGCCCGATGGCGATCGGCGCAAAGCCGGCCGGCGCCCGCGAATCGGTGGCGCCCATGATGATCAGAATGAACATCGCGGTCATCACCACCTCGCTGACAAAACCTGCCCCCAGCGAGTACTGCCCCGGCGAATGCTCGCCATAGCCGTTCGAGGCAAGCCCGTTCGACAGCTCGAAGCCGGCCTTGCCGCTGGCGATGAGGTAGATCACACCGGCAGCCAGGATGGCGCCCACCACCTGGGCGATCACGTACGGCACCAGGTCCTTGAGCGGAAAACGCCCGCCCACGACCAGGCCCAGCGATACCGCAGGGTTGAGGTGACAACCGGAGATATGACCGATGGCGAATGCCATGGTCAGCACAGTCAGCCCGAAGGCCATGGAGACACCGACCAGGCCAATGCCGATCGGAAAAGACGCAGCCAGTACCGCGCTGCCACAACCCCCCAACACCAACCAGAACGTCCCTATCAATTCAGCTCCCATGCGTTTGCTCATGGGCATCGACATCAGTCAGTCCTCAAGAAGTGGTACGCCTGAAGCGCAAGCCCAACTGCTTGATGAAGGTTTGCGGGAGTGCAACAGATAGAAATCTAGCAGAGGTTGGCTCAAGTGCCAGCAGCCCTGAAAGCATCGCGGGTCAAGCCCGCTCCCACAAGGACCGAGACAATCCTGTGGGAGCGGGCTCGACCCGCGATTGCAGGCGACGCAGTATCAGCCCTTTGCCGGCACCGAGCTGCCGCGCTTCTTGGTTTGCAGCAGGTGCGAGAACACCGCGTGCAGGTCATCCGACGCACTCTCCTCGTCGAGGTTGAGCTTGCTGTCGATGTGGTCCATGTGGTGCATCATCAGGCTCACCGCCTGGGCCGCATCACGCGCCTCGATGGCGTCGATCAGTTGCATGTGCTCGTCATACGAGCAGTGCGAGCGGTTGCCGCTTTCATACTGGGCAATGATCAGCGAAGTCTGCGATACCAGGCTGCGCTGGAAGCTGATCAGCGGTGCATTGCCCGCCGCTTCCGCCAGCTTGAGGTGAAACTCGCCAGACAGGCGAATGCCGGCACCCCGGTCGCCGCGCGAGAAGCTGTCGCGCTCGTCGCGCACCATCTGGCGCAGTTCGTTCAACTGCTCGGCGGTGGCGTGCTCCACTGCAAGTTCGGTGATGGCACGCTCGACCATGCGCCGCGAAAAGAACACCTGACGCGCCTCTTCGACGGTCGGGCTGGCCACTACCGCACCGCGATTGGGGCGCAGCAGCACCACGCTTTCGTGGGCCAGGCGCGACAGCGCACGCCGGATGATGGTGCGGCTGACGCCGAAGATCTCGCCCAGGGCTTCCTCACTCAACTTGGTACCCGGCGCCAGGCGTTGTTCGAGGATTGCCTCGAATATGTGCGCGTAAACGATATCGTCCTGGGTGCCGCTACGACCGGCCTTGCCGGTGCGCGTGGGTTTCTTGAGGGGTTGCAGCTGTTCGTTCATGGGCGCTCGAGCACGGAGATCCACCTATCGGACCCTGACTGTAATACCAGCCAGTAGGGCGATGGCAAGTCCTGGATAGAAAATTAGACGTTCATGGTATTGACGCATTGTACACAGGCTTGGCGATTTCTGCAGAGTGCCATCACGTTATAGCCGTGGCGACAATTTACCTGCACACACCGACAAAAACATTATTTGCATTATTTGTATACAAACGCATAATCCAGCCGTGCAACTTCCTGACCCGCAGGTCAACAACAGGTCTGGTCGCCATGCCCTCCCCCTCGCAGAGCCCCCAGTCAACGCGCAGGACAAGCTCTGAACAACAAGAAAAGACGTGAGGAGTACACGCTGTGGAAAGCCGCAAACCCCAAGCCCCTACGCTGGATCTTGCCCCACCGCTCGAAACGAGCTGGCTGGAGCGGATTTTCAAACTCAAGCTGCACGGCACCACTGTCAGGACCGAACTGATCGCGGGTGTAACCACCTTCATCACCATGGCCTACATCATTTTCGTCAACCCCAACATCATGGCCGACGCCGGCATCGACCACGGTGCCGCGTTCGTGGCCACCTGCATCGCGGCGGCGCTCGGCTGCCTGCTGATGGGCCTGTATGCCAACTGGCCGGTGGGCCTGGCACCCGGCATGGGGCTGAATGCCTTTTTCACCTACACCGTGGTCGGCACCATGGGCTACACCTGGGAGGCCGCGCTGGGTGCGGTGTTCGTATCGGGTGTGCTGTTCATGCTGCTGACGCTGTCGCGGGTGCGCGAATGGCTGCTCAACAGCATCCCGCTGAGCCTGCGTCACGCCATGGGCGCGGGTGTGGGGCTGTTTCTCGGGGTGATCGGGCTGAAGACGGCCGGCATCATCGTCGCCAGCCCAGCCACCCTGATCAAGCTCGGTTCGCTGCACGAGCCTGGCCCGCTGCTGGCGGCGGCGTGCTTCCTGATGATTGCCGTGCTCAGCTACCGCCGGGTGTTCGGCGCGATCCTGATCAGCATCATCGCCGTGACACTGGCCGGCTGGGCCCTGGGCCTGGTGGAATATGGCGGCGTGTTCTCCCTGCCGCCGAGCCTGGCGCCCACCTGGATGGCCATGGACGTGGCGGGCGTGTTCAACGTCAGCATGATCAGCGTGGTACTGGCGTTTCTGTTCGTGCACATGTTCGACACCGCCGGCACGCTGATGGGCGTGGCCCAGCGCGCCAACCTGGTGAACGCCGAGGGGCGCATCGAAAACCTGTCGCGGGCGCTCAAGGCCGACAGTGCATCGAGCGTGTTCGGTGCCGTGGTGGGTGTGCCGCCGGTCACCAGCTACGTGGAAAGTGCTGCAGGTGTGGCGGCCGGCGGGCGCACGGGGCTCACGGCCGTGGTGGTCGGCCTGCTGTTCGTCGCGGCGATGTTCTTTGCGCCGCTGGCGGGCATGATCCCGGCGTATGCCACCGCCGGCGCACTGATCTATGTGGCGATGCTGATGATGGGCAGCATGGCGCACATCAACTGGGATGAAGCCACCGACAGCATTCCGGCGATCGTCACGGCGATCATGATGCCGCTGACATTCTCGGTGGCGGACGGCATTGCGCTGGGCTTCATCACCTATGTGGTGCTCAAGGCCGGCACCGGGCGCTACAGGGAGATCTCGGCGAGCCTGTGGGTGCTGTGTGCGATCTTTGTGGCCAAGTTCGTGTTCCTGTAAGCACTGCGTCGGTTCAAGGAGCCTCGCCTTCGGGCGGGGCTTTTTGTTGCCTGTGCCGCTCTGCCAGCGAACAGCCCTGCAGGCACGCCCTCGAATCCGAGGCAAAAAAAAGCCCGCCAGTGAGAGCGGGCAAGGACCTACGAAGATTCATCTAGCGACCAACTAGCTTCCGCGATAGGTCGAGTAACTGTACGGCGAGATCAGCAACGGCACGTGGTAGTGATCCTGCTCGGCGCTGATGCCGAAACGCAGCACCACCACATCCAGGAACGCCGGCTCCGGCAACTGCACACCACGGGCACGGTAATAGTCACCGGCACTGAACTGCAGCTGGTACACACCGCTGCGGTAATCCTCACCCTGCAGCAGTGGCGCATCGCAACGGCCATCGCTGTTGGTCAGCGCCGTGTTCACCAGCTCAAGCTGCTGGCCTTCGACCCGGTACAGCTCGACCTTGATCGAGCTGCCAGGGCAGCCATGTGCGGCATCCAGTACATGCGTGGTCAAACGTCCCATTGCGTGCGCCTCGTTTCAATCTATGGGCAAAAAATACCCGCACGGCACCGGGATGAAGCAGGGCAGCGTGCGGCTGTCGGATTATTAAGACATTTTCAGCTAAAATTGTACACAATAAATTCGACGATTTTGTTAGCCTGCCGAGCGTACCCTGTAAATACGCCATCAGTCGCAAAGCCGCGTGCCTGGCGGACGCTATCGTCATTTACTGACCAATCAGGCAGGTTTCTTGCAACCTTTTTCAAGGGCGAATGGCGGAAGAAATGCGAAAAAACAGGCTTACAAATCGTCAATAAAGTTGTATACAATCACTCCATCGTTGTGGCCGATGACCTGACTCAGACACCACACCCCCGTTTTCACGTACAAGAAGGAAGGCTGCAGTGAGCGCTGATTATCCTCGCGACCTGATCGGTTACGGCAACAACCCACCCCATCCGCGCTGGCCGGGGAATGCCCGCATCGCTTTGTCTTTCGTGCTCAACTATGAAGAAGGTGGCGAACGCAACATTCTTCACGGGGACAAGGAATCCGAAGCCTTCCTTTCCGAGATGGTCTCGGCGCAGCCCCTGCAGGGCGCCCGCAACATGAGCATGGAATCGCTTTACGAGTATGGCAGCCGCGCCGGTGTGTGGCGCCTGCTCAAGCTGTTCGAAGACACCGGCGTGCCGCTCACCGTGTTTGCCGTGGCCATGGCCGCCCAGCGCCACCCCGACGTGATCCGCGCCATGGTCGCCGCCGGCCACGAGATCTGCAGCCACGGCTACCGCTGGATCGACTACCAGTACATGGACGAGAACCAGGAGCGCGAGCACATGCTCGAGGCCATCCGCATTCTCACCGACCTCACCGGCGAGCGCCCGCTGGGCTGGTACACCGGCCGTACCGGGCCCAACACCCGCCGCCTGGTGATGGAGGAAGGCGGCTTCCTCTACGACAGCGACACCTACGACGACGACCTGCCCTACTGGGAGCCCAACAACCCCACCGGCAAGCCGCACCTGGTGATCCCCTACACCCTGGACACCAACGACATGCGCTTCACCCAGGTGCAGGGCTTCAATTGTGGCGAGCAGTTCTTCCAGTACCTCAAGGACGCCTTCGACGTGCTCTACGCCGAAGGTGCCGAGGCGCCGAAGATGCTCTCGATCGGCTTGCACTGCCGCCTGATCGGCCGCCCGGCACGCATCGCCGCGCTCAAGCGCTTCGTGGAGTACGCCAAGAGCCATGAGCAGGTGTGGTTCGCCCGGCGCGTGGACATCGCCCGCCACTGGCATGCCACCCACCCTTTCCAAGCCGAGAGCGCCAAATGACCGACTTCAAGACCCTCAAGCCTTCGACCCTGGACCGTGCCGCGTTCGTCGCCGCCTTCGCCGATATCTACGAGCACTCGCCGTGGGTCGCCGAAAAAGCCTACGACCTGGGACAACTGCACGAGCTGGACCAGATCGAAGCCCTGCACCAGCGCATGAGCGACATCCTGCTCAGCGCCGATCACGCCAGCCAGCTGGCCCTGATCAATGCTCACCCGGACCTGGCCGGCAAAGCCGCCGTCCAGGGCGAACTGACCGAATCGAGCACCAACGAACAGGCTGGCGCCGGCATCCACCAGTGCACCGCCGAAGAGTTCGCCCGTTTCACCGAACTCAACGACGCCTACAAGGCCAGGTTCCAGTTCCCGTTCATCATGGCGGTAAAAGGCAGCAACCGGCACCAGATCCTCGCCTCGTTCGAGAAACGCATCCACAACTCGGTCGAAGCCGAGTTCAAGGAAGCCCTGGCGCAGATCAACCTGATCGCCCTGTTCCGCCTGCAGCAGCTGTAACCGGCGCGCCTTGGCAGGCACTGGCCTGCCGGCAATCGCCAAAGCCCCGACAACACATAATTAGAGAACACCCGCATGCGCACTTTAGTGATTGAGCCCCTGACCAAAGAAGCCTTCGCCCCTTTCGGTGACGTGATCGAAACCGACGGCAGCGACCACTTCATGATCAACAACGGTTCGACCATGCGCTTCCACAAGCTGGCCACGGTAGAAACCGCCCAGCCCGAGGACTCCGCCATCATCAGCATCTTCCGCGCCGACGCGCAGGACATGCCGCTGACCGTGCGCATGCTGGAGCGCCATCCGCTGGGCAGCCAGGCCTTCATCCCGCTGCTCGGCAATCCCTTTCTGATCGTGGTCGCGCCCGTTGGCGATGTACCTGTATCGGGTCTTGTCCGCGCCTTTGTCAGTAATGGCAGGCAGGGCATCAATTACCATCGCGGCGTCTGGCACCACCCGGTGCTGACGATCGAAAAGCGGGATGACTTCCTGGTGGTTGATCGCAGCGGTTCCGGCAACAACTGCGACGAACATTTCTTCAATGAGGATGAGCAACTGATCCTCGCACCCCACCAATAAGAGAAGGTCGGTCACTGGCCTGCGGTGACCGGCAAGAGGTAAAGACTGTGGAAGCACATCTGTTGGAATGGCTGAACCTGAGCGTGCGCTGGGTTCACATGATCACTGGCGTGGCCTGGATCGGCGCGTCGTTCTATTTCGTATGGCTGGAGAACAACCTCAACCGGGCCAACCCGCGCGACGGTCTGTCGGGCGACCTCTGGGCGATTCACGGTGGCGGTATCTACCACCTGGAAAAGTACAAGCTGGCCCCGCCGAAAATGCCGGAGAACCTGCACTGGTTCAAATGGGAAGCCTACTTCACCTGGATGTCGGGTATTGCCCTGCTGTGCCTGGTGTTCTACTGGAACCCCAGCGTCTACCTGCTGGCCCCCGGCAGCACCCTGAGCGGTGGTGAAGGCATCGCCATCGGCGTCGGTTCGCTGATCGCCGGCTGGTTCATCTACGACGTACTGTGCGACTCGCCCCTGGGCAAGCGCCCCGGCCTGCTCGGCCTGGTGCTGTTCGTGCTGATCATTGCGGCCTGCTACGGCTTCAGCCAGGTGTTCAGCGGCCGTGGTGCGTACCTGCACACCGGCGCGATCATCGGCACCATCATGGTCGGCAACGTGTTCCGCATCATCATGCCGGCGCAGCGTGCACTGGTCGCCGCCATCGAGAAGAACGAAACCCCCGACCCGACCCTGCCGGCCAAGGGCCTGCTGCGTTCGCGCCACAACAACTACTTCACCCTGCCGGTGCTGTTCATCATGATCAGCAACCACTTCCCGAGCACCTACGGCAGCCAGTACAACTGGCTGATCCTGGCCGGGATCGCGATTGCAGCGGTGCTGGTGCGTCACTACTTCAACACCCGCCACGACAGCGCCAAGTACGCCTGGACCCTGCCCGTCGGCGCCCTGGCGATGATCTGCCTGGCCTACGTCACCGGCCCCAAGCCGATGCCGACCGCCCCTGAGCAGGCCGCTGCCAAGGTCCAGTACCAGCCGCTGCCGGAAACCGCACTGGGTGGCAAGACCGCTGCCGAGAAAGCCGCCGAACAGGCTGCCAACCCGGCACCTGCCGCTACCCCGGCCGAAGCACCCGCCACTGCCACCGCTGCGGCGGACAGCGGCAACTTCGACAAGATCCACAGCGTCATCCAGGAACGCTGCACCGTGTGCCATTCGGCCAAGCCGACCAGCCCGCTGTTCAGTGCCGCCCCGGCCGGCGTGATGCTCGATACCCCGCAACAGATCCAGCAACTGGCCCCACGCATCCAGGCACAGGCCGTCGCCAGCCAGATCATGCCCCTGGGCAACATCACCCAGATGACCCAGCAGGAACGTGAACTGATTGGTGCATGGATCGCCAAGGGTGCTCCAACCAACTGATACAAGCTTCAAGCGGCAAGCTACAAGCTGCAAGCCAGGCGCGGCCTCCTGCTTCTTCGCAAGCAGGGCGCCTGAGCCTGCAGCTACCCAGAATAAAAACAAAACCTGAGGTGCTGCATGTCCGAGTCACGCAAGGCGTACATCCCCGTTGCGCCGCCACGACAGCCACTGCCCCTGCTGCAACTGATCCTGGTGGGTTTGCAACATGTTCTGCTGATGTACGGAGGTGCCATTGCGGTGCCGCTGATCATCGGGCAGGCCGCCGGGCTCTCTCGTGAAGAAATCGCATTCCTGATCAATGCCGATCTGCTGGTCGCCGGTGTCGCCACCGTGGTCCAGTCGCTCGGCATTGGCGCACTGGGCATCCGCATGCCGGTGATGATGGGCGCCAGCTTCGCCGCCGTCGGCAGCATGGTGGCCATGGCCGGCATGCCCGGCGTGGGCCTGCAGGGGATTTTCGGCGCGACCATCGCCGCCGGCTTCTTCGGCATGCTGATCGCCCCGTTCATGTCCAAGGTGGTGAGGTTTTTCCCGCCACTGGTCACCGGCACGGTGATTACCTCCATCGGTCTGTCGCTGTTCCCGGTCGCCGTCAACTGGGCCGGCGGCGGCGCGGCGGCCGCGCCGTTCGGCTCGCCGATCTACCTGGCCGTGGCCGGCCTGGTGCTGACCACCATCCTGCTGATCAATCGCTTCATGCGTGGCTTCTGGGTGAACGTGTCGGTACTGATCGGCATGGGCCTGGGCTACATCATTGCCGGCGCCATCGGCATGGTCGACCTCAGCGGACTGGCCCAGGCCCCCTGGGTACAGGTGGTCACCCCGCTGCACTTCGGCATGCCCACCTTCAGCCTGGCGCCGATCCTGTCGATGTGCCTGGTGGTGGTGATCATCTTCGTCGAGTCCACCGGCATGTTCCTGGCGCTGGGCAAGGTCACCGAGCGTGAAGTGACCCCGGGCATGCTGCGTCGCGGCCTGTTCTGGGACGCCGGCGCCTCGTTCGTGGCAGGCTTTTTCAACACCTTCACCCACTCCTCGTTCGCACAGAACATCGGCCTGGTCCAGATGACCGGCGTGCGCTGCCGCTACGTGACCGTGGTGGCCGGGCTGTTCCTGATCGTGCTCAGCCTGCTGCCCAAGGCGGCATTCCTGATTGCCTCGATCCCGCCGGCGGTGCTGGGCGGCGCCTCCATCGCCATGTTCGGCATGGTCGCGGCCACCGGCATCAAGATCCTGCAGGAGGCCGACATCGGCGACCGGCGCAACCAGTTGCTGGTGGCCGTCAGCGTCGGCATGGGGCTGATCCCGGTGGTACGTCCGGAGTTCTTCGCGCAGATGCCGCAGTGGATGGAGCCGATCACCCACAGCGGCATCGCCATGGCCACCGTCAGTGCCCTGGTACTGAACCTGCTGTTCAACGTATTGGGCGGCGCCGAACGCGCCGCGCACAACGACGCCGTGCACCAGCACTGATACACGGGGCGGCGCCTGCCGCCCCGCTCAACCCGAGCACCACGCAGTACCGTCGGCCCCTGGGAGTGGGCCGCTCGGGGCGCGTTTGCGCCGAAAAAACCGCAATCCAACAATAACAATAGCCGGGAATAACCACATGAAACGCATCACCTCTTCCCTCTTGCTGGGCAGCAGCTTGCTGGCCACGCTTCCTGCGGTAGCGGAGGACCTGCTGCTCTGGCACACCAACAGCCTGACGTATCTGTACGGCAAGGACTTTCAGGTCAACCCGCGGATCCAGCAGACGGTGACTTTCGAGCACGCCAACAAATGGAAGTACGGCGACAACTTCCTGTTCGTCGACAAGATCTTCTACAACGGCGGCCAAGACCGTAACAAGGGCAAGAACACCTACTACAGCGAGATCAGCCCGCGCCTGTCGTTCGGCAAGATCTTCGACCAGAAGCTGGAGTTCGGCCCGATCAAGGACGTGCTGCTGGCCATGACCTACGAAACCGGTGAAGGCGACAACGAGGCCTACCTGATCGGCCCGGGTTTCGACCTGGCCATCCCCGGCTTCAACTACTTCACCCTCAACTTCTACCAGCGCAACACCGAAGGCAGCCGCCCGGGTGATCGCGTGTGGCAGATCACCCCGGCGTTCTCCTACACCATCCCCATGGGCCGGTCCGACCTGCTTATCGATGGCTACATGGACTGGGTGGTGGACAACGACGAAAGCCGTCGCGGCACCTACCACGCCAACCTGCACTTCAACCCGCAGGTCAAGTACGACCTGGGCAAGGCGCTGAACATCGGCGCCAAGCAGCTGTACGTGGGTATCGAATACAGCTACTGGAAGGACAAATACGGCATCGAGGACAGCGATCGCCTCAAGACCAACCAGAGCGTGACCAGTGCGCTGATCAAGGTTCACTTCTAAAACCTGATCGAACGCACAGTTTTTGTCGCACACGCTCCATAACGGAGCACTTGAGGGACGGCGCGCAAGCCAGTAATCTGCGCGCCCCCTCGCTCAGGGTAGGACCCCTCCTACCTGCGTTTACTGACCGCTCAGTCAATGAATTCGGGCGGTTGGTAAGCGTATTGCCAGCCTCACGCCCCTTGTTCAACTGTTCAGAAAGACGTCGAGCAGGCCCGTTGCGCCAACCCGCCAAGGTTGGCTCAGCTCTTGCGAACGCGCTGTGGCCGATCGAAAAAAGCTGACCAAAAAGACAACACGTTGAACCAGAACGGCGCCGACACAGAGTGCCGAATCAATCAAGGGAGCACGCAATGCGCATTACCAACAGCCTGATGCTTGCAGGCGGCCTGCTGGCGGCAAGTACCGCCACCGCCGGTGACCTGCTGCAGTGGCAGAACAACAGCCTGACCTACCTCTACGGCAAAGACTTTACGGTCAACCCGCAGATCCAGCAGACCTTCACTTTCGAGCACGCCGATGCCTGGAAGTACGGCGACAACTTCCTGTTCATCGACAAGATCTTCTACAACGGCAAGAAGGACGGCAACGTCGGCCCGAACACCTACTACGGCGAGTTCACCCCGCGCCTGTCGTTCGGCAAGATCTTCGACCAGAAACTGGAGTTCGGCCCGGTCAAGGATGTGCTGCTGGCCATGACCTACGAGTTTGGCGAGGGAGACAACGAGTCGTACCTGATCGGCCCAGGCTTCGACCTGGCCATCCCCGGCTTCGACTACTTCCAGCTCAACTTCTACCAGCGCCACACCGAGGGCAGCCGCGCCGGTGACAACGTATGGCAGATCACCCCGGTGTGGTCGTACACCATTCCCGTGGGCAAGTCGGACATCCTGATCGACGGCTACATGGACTGGGTGGTGGACAACGACGAGACCCGGCGTCGCGGCACCTATCATTCCAACCTGCACTTCAACCCGCAGATCAAGTATGACCTGGGCAAGGCCCTGAACCTGGGCGAAAAACAGCTGTACGTCGGTTTCGAATACGACTACTGGAAAGACAAGTACGGCATCAAGGACAGCGACGCCTTCGATACCGACCAGAACACCGCGAGCCTGCTGGTGAAAGTGCACTTCTGACCGGGTTGCGTTCTTCGCCGGCAAGGCCGGCTCCTACAGAGGGCTCACTCCTGTAGGAGCCGGCCTTGCCGGCGAAGAGGCCATCAGCCCCGGATGGCCTTCCAGAGCTTGCCCACCACGGCAACCACCGCCAGCACCGCAGCCCCCGCCACTACGCCCACGCCGGCATTGAGCAAGGCCGTCGTCAGCGCCCCGCCACGCCCTTCGCCGAAGGCCTCGATGGCATGATGCAGCGGCGCGATGCCATGCACCAGAATCCCGCCACCTACCAGGAACATCGCCGCGGTGCCGATCACCGACAGGCTTTTCATCATGTAGGGCGCCGCACTCAAAATGCCGTTGCCGATGGCCTTGGCTGCACGCGAGGCCTTTTGCGTCAGCCACAGGCCCAGGTCATCCAGCTTGACGATCCCCGCCACTAGCCCGTACACGCCGATCGTCATCACGATCGCGATGCCCGACAGCACGATGATCTGCTGGGGCAGGGGCGCATCGGCCACGGTGCCCAGCGTGATGGCGATGATCTCGGCCGAGAGAATGAAGTCGGTACGCACCGCGCCCTTGATCTTGTCTTTCTCGAACGTCACCAGGTCGATCGCCGGGTTGGCCACTGCTTCGGTCAATGCCGCATGCCCGGCCTTGGCCTCCTCGGCGCTGTGCAGAAACCTGTGCGCGAGCTTTTCGAACCCCTCGAAGCACAGGTAGGCGCCGCCGAGCATCAGCAGCGGGGTTACCGCCCACGGGATGAATGCGCTGATCAGCAACGCAGCCGGCACCAGGATCAGCTTGTTCAGGAACGAGCCCTTGGCCACCGCCCACACCACCGGCAGTTCCCGCTCGGCGCGCACACCCGTGACCTTCTGGGCATTGAGGGCCAGATCATCACCCAGTACGCCGGCGGTCTTCTTGGCCGCGACCTTGGTCATGACCGAGACATCGTCGAGTACCGTGGCGATATCGTCGATCAGTACCAGCAAACTGCTTGCAGCCATGATTCATGTTCCGTTGAGGTGAGATGGCGCCAAGCTTAGCCTGTCGATGGGCAAAAGGGGCGACCTTGAGCGCTTCGCGAACGCGGTGCTACCATGCGCAACCGCCTGCCCAGGCCTGTTGCCGCACGCGGCCAGATACAAGGAACAGCGCCACCATGAGCACCATTCGCGAGCGCAACAAAGAACTGATCCTGCGGGCCGCCAGCGAGGAGTTCGCCGACAAGGGCTTCGCCGCCACCAAGACCAGCGACATCGCGGCCAAGGCCGGCCTGCCCAAGCCCAACGTCTACTACTACTTCAAATCCAAGGAAAACCTCTACCGCGAGGTGCTCGAAAGCATCATCGAGCCGATCATGCAGGCCTCCACCCCGTTCAATGCCGACGGTGAGCCGCAAGAGGTGCTCAGTGCCTACATCCGCTCCAAGGTGCGCATCTCCCGCGACCTGCCCTTCGCGTCCAAGGTGTTCGCCAGCGAGATCATGCACGGCGCGCCGCACCTTAGCGCCAGCCAGGTCGAGCAGCTCAACGTGCAGGCACGGCACAACATCGAATGCATCCAGGGCTGGATCGAACGCGGCCTGATCGCCCCGGTCGACCCGCACCACCTGATGTTCAGCATCTGGGCTGCAACCCAGACCTATGCCGATTTCGACTGGCAGATCTCGGTGGTCACCGGCAAGGCCAAGCTCGAGGACAGCGACTACGAGGCGGCGGCGCAGACCATCATCCGGCTGGTGCTCAAGGGCTGTGCGCCGGACGCCTGACAGATAGCGGCGATTGCATCGCGGGTCAAGCCCGCTCCCACAAAAACACCAGTGATCTTTGTGGGAGCGGGCTTGACCCGCGATAGGGCCTTAAGCCGCTACCCCCGCATCCGCCGTCAACCCCGCCTCTTCGATCGCACTGATCGCGCACTGCTCGTCGATATCCGACGTATCACCGCTGATACCGATCGCGCCCAGCACTGCCCCGCTCTGATCCCGAATCAGCACCCCACCCGGCGCCGGCACCACCGGGCTCTGGCCCAACCCGTTGAGCGCGGCGAAGAACGCCGGGCGCTGCTGCGCGTCCAGCGCCAGCAGGCGCGAGCCCTTGCCCAGCGCAATCGCGCCCCATGCCTTGCCCATCGCCACCTGCGGACGCAGCAGGCTGGCGCCGTCCTCGCGCTGCAGGGTCAGCAGGTGCCCACCGGCATCGAGCACCACCACGGTCAGCGGCGCCGCCGAGATCCTGCGGCCGGCCGCCAGCGCGCCATTCACCAGGCTCACCGCTACTTTCAAGCTCAGAACGTTCATCCAAAGGTCCTCTTGTTGTTAGAAGCCCACGTGGGCAAGTGAAAAACCAATACAACAAATAGAACACAATGAAGAATATTTTTGTATACAATAATTCACTCCATCCGACCAAAACCCGTCACAACCCCTTTTTTACGGGGTAACGACGAAAGCACCCAGTGGCGGATGAAAATGGATTGACCAGAGTCGCCTGCCGTGAATACACTCTGTCGAAAAGCAATTTGTATACAATTACAAAATCTAAGAGGCACAAAACCATGAGCAAAATGAGAGCAATCGATGCAGCCGTGCTGGTCATGCGCCGTGAAGGCGTCGACACCGCATTCGGCATCCCGGGCGCCGCGATCAACCCGCTGTATTCGGCCCTGAAGAAAGTCGGCGGCATCGATCACGTCCTTGCTCGTCACGTGGAAGGTGCCTCGCACATGGCCGAGGGCTACACCCGTACCAAGGCCGGCAACATCGGCGTGTGCATCGGCACCTCCGGCCCTGCCGGCACCGACATGGTCACCGGCCTGTACAGCGCCTCGGCCGACTCCATCCCGATCCTGTGCATCACCGGCCAGGCGCCCCGCTCGCGCCTGCACAAGGAAGACTTCCAGGCCGTCGACATCACCAGCATCGTCAAGCCGGTCACCAAGTGGGCCACCACCGTGCTCGAACCTGGCCAGGTGCCGTATGCGTTCCAGAAAGCCTTCTATGAAATGCGCACCGGCCGTCCTGGCCCGGTACTGATCGACCTGCCGTTCGACGTGCAGATGGCCGAGATCGAATTCGACATCGACGCCTACCAGCCGCTGCCGGTGAGCAAGCCGTCGGCCAACCGCGTGCAGGTCGAGAAGGCCCTGGCCATGCTCGACTCCGCCGAGCGTCCGCTGCTGGTGGCCGGTGGCGGCATCATCAACGCCGATGCCAGCGACAAGCTGGTGGAATTCGCCGAACTCACCGGTATCCCGGTCATCCCGACCCTGATGGGCTGGGGCACCATCCCTGACGACCACCCGCTGATGGTGGGCATGGTCGGCCTGCAGACCTCGCACCGCTACGGCAACGCGACCATGCTCAAGTCGGACGTGGTGCTGGGCATCGGCAACCGCTGGGCCAACCGCCATACCGGCTCGGTGGATGTGTACACCGAAGGCCGTCGCTTCATTCACGTCGACATCGAACCGACCCAGATCGGCCGCGTGTTCACCCCGGACCTGGGTATCGTGTCCGACGCCGGCGCCGCACTGGACGTGTTCCTGGAAGTGGCCCGCGAGTGGAAAGCCGCCGGCAAGCTCAAGGACCGTGGCGAGTGGCTCAAGGACTGCCAGCAGCGCAAGGCCAGCCTGCACCGCAAGACCCACTTCGACAACGTGCCGGTCAAACCGCAGCGCGTGTACCAGGAAATGAACCAGGTGTTCGGCAAGGACACCTGCTACGTCAGCACCATCGGCCTGTCGCAGATCGCCGGTGCGCAGTTCCTGCACGTGTACAAGCCGCGTCACTGGATCAACTGCGGCCAGGCCGGCCCGCTGGGCTGGACCATTCCTGCGGCACTGGGCGTGGTCAAGGCCGACCCGTCGCGCAAGGTCGTGGCACTGTCGGGCGACTATGACTTCCAGTTCATGATCGAAGAGCTGGCGGTGGGCGCGCAGTTCAACCTGCCGTACATCCACGTGGTGGTGAACAACTCCTACCTGGGGCTGATCCGCCAGGCCCAACGCGGCTTCGAGATGGATTACTGTGTACAGCTGGCGTTCGAGAACCTCAACGCCCCGGAACTGAACGGCTACGGCGTGGACCACGTCGCGGTTGTAGAAGGTCTGGGTTGCAAGGCACTGCGCGTGTTCAAGCCGGAAGAAATCCAGCCGGCCCTGCGCAAGGCCCAGCAGATGGCCGAAGAGTTCAAGGTGCCGGTCGTGGTCGAGGTGATCCTCGAGCGCGTGACCAATATTTCCATGGGTACCGAAATCAACGCGGTCAACGAATTCGAAGACCTGGCGCTGGTCGGCAACGACGCGCCAACCGCGATCTCGCTGCTCGACTGACTGTTGTAGCGGCCCTGCTGCCCCGCGCACAGGGCCCACTTTTGCAAGGAGACAACCATGCCTCGTTTCGCCGCCAACCTGTCCATGCTGTTCACCGAGCAGGACTTTCTCGCCCGTTTCAAGGCTGCTGCCGACGCCGGCTTCAGCGGGGTCGAGTACCTCTTCCCGTACGATTTCAGCTCGGCTGAAATCAAGCAGCACCTGGACAGCAACGGCCTGACCCAGGTGCTGTTCAACCTGCCGGCCGGCGACTGGGCCAAAGGTGATCGCGGCATCGCCTGCGACCCTTCCCGTGTCGAGGAATTCCGTGCCGGCGTGGACCTGGCCATTGCCTACGCCCAGGTACTGGGCAACACCCAGGTCAACTGCCTGGCCGGCATTCGCCCACAAGGCCCGGACTGCGCCACGGTGCGCAAGACCTTCGTCGACAACCTGAAGTTCGCCGCCGACAAGCTGCAGGCAGCAGGCATCAAGCTGGTGATGGAGATGATCAACACCCGCGACATCCCGGGCTTCTACCTGAACACCACCAAGCAGGCGCTGGAGATCCAGGCCGAAGTGGGCAGCACCAACCTGTTCCTGCAGTACGACATCTACCACATGCAGATCATGGAAGGTGACCTGGCCCGCACGATGGAAGGCAACCTGGCCAAGATCAACCACATCCAGCTGGCCGACAACCCGGGCCGCAACGAGCCGGGCACCGGCGAGATCAACTACCGCTTCCTGTTCGAGCACCTGGACCGTATCGGCTACCAGGGCTGGGTAGGCTGCGAATACAAGCCGCTGACCACCACCGAAGCGGGCCTTGGCTGGCTCAAGACCCACAACGCGATCTGAACCCCACATAACCCCTGTAGGAGCCAGCCTTGCTGGCGAAGGGGCCTGACCGAACACCTCATGGCCCCATTCGCCGGCAAGGCCGGCTCCTACATGTACAAAAACAAGAGGTAATTGTAATGGCTAAAATCGGATTCATCGGCACCGGCATCATGGGCCTTCCAATGGCTCAGAACCTGCAGAAGGCAGGTCACAGCCTGTTCCTTTCCTCGCACCACGGCGCCGCGCCGAGCGACCTGATCGCCGCCGGCGGCGTGGCCCTGGCCAACCCCAAGGAAGTGGCCCAGGAAGCCGAGTTCATCATCGTCATGGTGCCGGACACTCCCCAGGTCGAAGCCGTGCTGTTCGGTGAAAACGGCGTGGCCCAGGGCATTGGCCCGAACAAGGTGGTGATCGACATGAGCTCGATCTCCCCTACCGCCACCAAAGCCTTCGCCGAGAAGATCAAGGCCACCGGCGCCACCTACCTCGACGCCCCGGTGTCCGGTGGTGAAGTCGGCGCCAAGGCCGCGACCCTGAGCATCATGGTCGGCGGTTGCCCCAAAGCCTTCGAACGTGCCCAGCCGCTGTTCCAGGCCATGGGCAAGAACATCACCCACGTGGGTGGCAGTGGTGACGGCCAGACCGCCAAGGTCGCCAACCAGATCATCGTGGCCCTGAACATCCAGGCCGTTGCCGAAGCCCTGCTGTTCGCCGCCAAGAACGGCGCCGACCCGGCCAAGGTGCGCGAAGCACTGATGGGCGGCTTTGCCTCCTCGAAAATCCTCGAAGTGCACGGCGAGCGCATGATCAAGGGCACCTTCGACCCGGGCTTTCGCATCAGCCTGCACCAGAAGGACCTGAACCTGGCCCTGCAGGGTGCCAAGGAGCTGAACATCAACCTGCCCAACACCGCCAATGCCCAACAGGTGTTCAGCACCTGCGCGGCCATCGGTGGCGCCAACTGGGACCACTCGGCGCTGGTCAAGGGCCTTGAGCACATGGCCAACTTCTCGATCCGCGGCGACAAGTAAGCGTCAAGCGGCAGGTTTCATGCGGCAAGACCGGCAGACCGCGCATCGGTCCGCTGCCTCTCGCAGCTTGTAGCCTGAAGCTTGCCGCGCTAAAGAGCACCACCCGCCCTTGGGCCCGTCTGCACGGAGGCAGGCCCAGGGGCGTTTTCGATTCTGCAAAACAATAAGATTTGGGAGCCTGCCATGTCGGTCGATCCGCAACACTTTCTGCGCGAGCTGTTCGCCACGGCCATCGATGCCGCGCATCCACGCCAGGTGCTCGAAGCCCACCTGCCCAGCGACCGCAGCGGCCGCGTCATCGTCATCGGCGCCGGCAAGGCCGCCGCCGCCATGGCCGAAGTGGTCGAGCGCAGTTGGCAGGGCGAGGTCTCGGGCCTGGTCGTGACCCGCTACGGCCACGGCGCCAGCTGCAGCAAGATCGAAGTGGTCGAAGCCGCCCACCCGGTACCGGACGCCGCCGGCCTGGCCGTGGCCAAGCGTGTGCTGGCGATGGTCAGCGACCTCAGCGCCGACGACAGGGTGATCTTCCTGCTCTCCGGCGGAGGTTCCGCCCTGCTGGCCCTGCCCGCCGAAGGCCTGACCCTGGCCGACAAGCAGCAGGTCAACAAGGCCCTGCTCAAATCCGGCGCTACCATCGGCGAGATGAACTGCGTGCGCAAGCACCTCTCGGCGATCAAGGGCGGCCGCCTGGCCAAGGCCTGCTGGCCGGCCACGGTGTACACCTACGCGATTTCCGACGTACCCGGCGACCTCGCCACCGTGATCGCCTCCGGCCCCACCGTGGCCGACCCGAGCACCTCGGCCGAAGCGCTGGCGATCCTCAAGCGCTACAACATCCAGGCCCCGGCCGCCGTCACCGCGTGGCTGAACAACCCGGCCTCCGAAACCGTCAAGGCCGATGACCCGGCCCTGGCCCGCAGCCACTTCCAGCTGATCGCCCGCCCCCAGCAGTCGCTGGAGGCCGCTGCGGTAAAGGCGCGCCAGGCCGGCTTCAGCCCGCTGATCCTGGGTGACCTGGAAGGTGAGTCGCGTGAAGTGGCCAAGGTGCATGCCGGCATCGCGCGCCAGATCGTGCAGCACGGCCAGCCACTGGCGGCGCCCTGCGTGATCCTGTCGGGCGGCGAAACCACCGTCACCGTGCGCGGCAATGGCCGCGGCGGGCGCAACGCCGAGTTCCTGCTCAGCCTCACCGAAAGCCTGAAGGGGTTGCCCGGCGTGTACGCACTGGCCGGTGACACCGACGGCATCGACGGCTCCGAAGACAACGCCGGGGCCTTCATGACCCCCGACAGCTATGCGCGTGCCCAGGCCCTGGGCCTGTCGGCGGCGGACGAGCTGGACAACAACAATGGCTACGGTTATTTCGCCGCGCTCGACGCCTTGATCGTTACCGAGCCCACGCGCACCAACGTCAACGATTTTCGCGCCATCCTGATCCTCGAGACCGCACAACATGACGCCTGACAAGAAAGTCAAAATCCTCGCCACCCTCGGCCCCGCGACCAAAGGCATCGACGACATCCGTCAGCTGGTCGAAGCCGGGGTGAACATCTTTCGCCTGAACTTCAGCCACGGCGAGCACGCCGACCACGCCATGCGTTTCGAATGGATCCGCGAAGTGGAGCGCCAGCTCAACTACCCGCTGGGCATCCTCATGGACCTGCAGGGCCCCAAGCTGCGCGTCGGGCGTTTTGCCGAAGGCAAGGTGCAGCTGCAACGCGGCCAGGCCCTGCGCCTGGACCTGGATGCCACACCGGGCGATGCACAGCGGGTCAACCTGCCCCACCCGGAGATCATCGCCGCGCTGGAGCCGGGCATGGACCTGCTGCTCGATGACGGCAAACTGCGCCTGCGCGTGACCGCCAAGCACGCCGACGCCATCGACACCGAGGTGCTCAACGGCGGCGAACTGTCCGACCGCAAGGGCGTGAACGTGCCCCAGGCGCTGCTCGAGCTCAGCCCGCTGACCGAAAAGGACCGTCGCGACCTGACCTTCGGCCTGGAGCTGGGCGTGGACTGGGTGGCCCTGTCGTTCGTGCAGCGCCCTGAAGACATCATCGAGGCGCGCCAACTGATCGGCGACCGGGCCTACCTGATGGCCAAGATCGAGAAGCCCTCGGCGGTCGCGCAACTGCGCGAGATTGCCCAGTTGAGCGACGCGATCATGGTCGCCCGTGGCGACCTGGGCGTGGAAGTGCCGGCCGAAAGCGTGCCGCAGATCCAGCAGCGCATCATCACCACCTGCCGCCAGCTGGGCCGCCCGGTGGTGGTGGCCACGCAGATGCTCGAGTCGATGCGCTTCAGCCCGGCCCCGACCCGCGCCGAGGTCACCGACGTGGCCAACGCCGTGGCCGAGGGCGCCGATGCGGTGATGCTGTCGGCCGAGACCGCCTCGGGCGACTACCCGCTCGAAGCGGTGCAGATGATGAGCAAGATCATCCGCCAGGTCGAAAGCGGCCCGGACTACCAGGCCCAGCTGGACGTGGGCCGGCCACAGGCCGAGGCCACCGTGTCGGATGCGATCAGCTGCGCGATCCGTCGCATCAGCGGCATCCTGCCGGTGGCGGTGCTGGTGAACTACAGCGAGTCGGGCAACTCGACCCTGCGCGCAGCGCGTGAACGGCCGCGTGCACCGATCCTCAACCTGACCCCCAACCTCAACACCGCACGGCGCCTGAGTGTGGCCTGGGGCGTGCATTCGGTGGTCAACGATCGGTTGCGCCAGGTGGACGAAGTGGTGTCCACGGCACTGGAGATTGCCCAGGCCCAGGGCATGGCCAGCCGTGGCGACATCCTGTTGATCACTGCCGGTGTGCCTTTTGGCAAGCCGGGGTCGACCAATACGCTGCGGATCGAAACCCTGCTCTGACCGCTTCGCCGGCAACGCCGGCTCCTACACACGGCACAGACCCTGTAGGAGCCGGCCTTGCCGGCGAAGAGGCCCGCACTGACACACACCACACCGTGGGACAACATAGCCCGAAGAGGCGCCCCACTCCACCCACCCTGACCCACTGCCATGTACACCAAGAACTTCGTCAACCCGTGCCCCGACTGGGCCACCGCCTTGCTCAACGGTTTCAGTCAGGTGCTGCTGCAGCGCAACCCGCTGTGCGGCCTGCTGTGCCTGCTGGCCATCCTGATTACCGCCCCCGAACTCATCGGCGGTGCGCTGCTGGGCGCCCTTGCCGGGCTGCTCACCGCGCAGCGCCGCGGCTACAACCGCGCCGACCGCCAGGCCGGCCTGTACAGCTACAACGGCGTGCTGCTGGGCCTGCTGCTCAGCCACGCACTGCCCTGGTCGGCCCTGCTGCCCCCGCTGATCATCGCCGCCGCGGGCCTGAGCAGCATGCTGGTGCACCAGTGGCTCAAGCGCAAAAGCCCTCGCCTGCTGCCCGCCTACACCGCGCCCTTCGTGCTGATCGGCTGGGCGGTACTGGCGCTGGCCGAGCCTTCCAGCGCCGGCTACGCCCCGGTCGCGGCCAACCCGCTGTTCGCCCTGGGCCGCGGCCTGGGCCAGATCTTCCTGCTCGACCAGCCGCTGGCTGGCCTGCTGATTGCCCTGGGCCTGCTGATCGCCAACCGCTACGCCGCCGCCTGGGCGCTACTGGGCGCCGCCCTGGGCGGCAGCGTGGCGCTGCTCGGTGGCGAGGCCGGCGCCGGCTACTACGGCCTGTACGGTTTCAATGCGGCGCTGGCCGCGCTGGCCTTCAGCCAGACCCGCGCACAACCCTGGCGGCCGTTGCTGGCCATCGTTCTGGCCATCGTGCTGCAACCGCTGCTGGGCCTGTTGCCGGTGCCGGGCCTGACCGCGCCGTTCATCCTCGCCTGCTGGCTGCTGCAACTGGGTACCGCTGCCCGACGTCGCCCGCTTGCACAGCTGCGGGCCAGCCCCTAGGCTCTGCTCCATCTTGTAATGGAAAGCGCCCATGAGCACCCCTTCGAGCTGGCGCGAGCGGCTCTACGTCATCGTCTTTCAAGCCGACACCGTGGCCGGCCGGCGCTTCGACAGCATTCTGCTGCTGATCATCCTGGCCAGCCTGATCACCGTCATCCTCGACAGCATCGACGAGGTCCACCAGGGCTACGCCGGGCTGCTGGCCTGGATCGAGTGGGGCTTTACCGCCATCTTCCTGGCCGAATACCTCACCCGCCTGTACTGCTCGCCCAAGCCGCTGCGCTACGCCTTCAGCTTCTACGGGCTGGTGGACCTGCTGGCAATCGTGCCGGGCATCATCGCCATCTACTACAGTGACGCGCAGTACCTGCTGATCATCCGCGTGATCCGCATGCTGCGCATCTTCCGCGTGCTCAAGCTCGGCCCGTACCTCAAGCAGGCCAACTACCTGATGTCGGCGCTGCGCGGCAGCAAGCAGAAGATCATCGTGTTCCTGGTCAGCGTGTCGACCCTGGTCACGGTGTTCGGCACCCTGATGTACGTGGTCGAAGGCCCGGAACACGGCTTCACCAGCATCCCCAAGGGCATCTACTGGGCCATCGTGACCCTGACCACCGTGGGCTTTGGCGACATCGTGCCCAAGACCCCGCTGGGCCAGGTGATTTCCTCGCTGGTGATGATCACCGGCTATTCGATCATTGCCGTGCCCACCGGCATCTTCACTGCCGAGCTGGCCAACGCCATGCGCGGCGAACAGCTGCAGCACGCCTGCCCCACCTGCCACAAGGGCAGCCACGAGCAGAGCGCCGCGTTCTGTTCACGCTGCGGCAATGCGCTGTTCAAGAAAATGGAATAACCACAGCACTTTTTAATCTTTAAGCGACTAAGGCCGAGCCGCTATAGTCGCTGGCATAATGCCTTTCTCCCAACTCGAACAAGGAATGCGCAGTGAAAAAACTCTTTGGTGCCTCGCTTCTGGCCGCAGGCCTGGCCCTGGGCAACCTCGCCCAGGCCGCCCCGACCACCCTGCTCAACGTCTCCTACGACGTGATGCGCGACTTCTACAAGGACTACAACGCCGCGTTCCAGAAGCACTGGGAAGCCGAGCACAAAGAGAAGATCAACGTGCAGATGTCCTTCGGCGGTTCGAGCAAGCAGGCGCGCTCGGTGATCGACGGCCTGCCGGCCGACGTCATCACCATGAACATGGCCACCGACATCAATGCCCTGGCCGACAACGGCAAGCTGGTGCCGGACAACTGGGTCACCCGCCTGCCCAACAACAGCGCGCCCTTCACCTCCGCCACCGTGTTCATCGTGCGCAAGGGCAACCCCAAGGCCCTGAAGGACTGGCCCGACCTGCTCAAGGACGGCGTACAGGTGATCGTGCCCAACCCCAAGACCTCGGGCAACGGCCGCTACACCTACCTGTCGGCATGGGGCTATGTGCTCAAGAACGGCGGTGACGAGAACAAGGCCAAGGACTTCGTCGGCAAGCTGTTCAAGCAGGCACCGGTGCTCGATACCGGTGGCCGTGCCGCGACCACCACCTTCATGACCAACCAGATCGGCGACGTGCTGGTGACCTTCGAGAACGAAGCCGAGATGATCGCGCGCGAATTCGGTCGCGACCAGTTCGAGGTGATCTACCCGAGCGTGTCGGCCGAAGCCGAGCCGCCGGTGAGCGTGGTCGACAAGGTGGTGGACAAGAAGAAAAGCCGTGCCACCGCCGAGGAGTACCTGAAGTACCTGTGGTCGCCTGAAGCCCAGGAAATTGCCGCCAACAACTACCTGCGCCCACGCGACGCGACCGTGCTGGCCAAGTACACCGACCGCTTCCCCAAAGTCGACTTCCTGTCGGTGGAGAAGACCTTCGGTGACTGGCGCACCGTGCAGAAGACCCACTTCAACGACGGCGGGATCTTCGACCAGATCTACACCGGGCAGTAAGGCCGGGTGACGAATCCGGGGCCTGTGACGGGCCCCGGATTTTTTGTGGCCGGCGTTCGGGCCTGTCGCGGGTCAAGCCCGCTGCCACAAGGTGATGTGCCGATTTCAAGGGCGATATCGCACCTGTGGGAGCGGGCTTGACCCGCGATGAATTCACCTCGGTTTCGAACTTGCCCGGCAAATACCGATCAGTTCCTTGGACTACCCTTTCCGTCATTCACGGCTCAAGGAGTGCCCAGTGACCCGATTGCTCACCCTGCTGCTCGGTTGCCTGCTCAGCACGCAACTGCTCGCCGCCAGCCTCATCCCCGGCACCGACAGCGCCGAAACCGCCGAAAAAGCCCCGGAACCCGTGGTTCAGGGCGGCCTGCTCGGCGCCCTGGCCAACAGCCTCGACAGCGTCACCCAGGAAATCGACGTCGACGGTCACCTGGTCGACGCCTGGCGCCTGCGCGCCAATCGCGCCAGCAAGGAGGCCAACCAGCTGGTCGACCGCCACGCCGAAGACTCCTTCGACCTGCTGGTGGACTTTGCCCTGCTCAGCCTCACCTGGCTGGTGGTGTTCGGCGTGCTCACCAGCCTGGGCCGCGTGCTGTCCCACCACATCAATCGCAGGCGCCCGCTGCGCGAACGTCCGCGGTTGCAGAAACTGCTCGGCTACCTGCTGCCCTACACCCTGCCGGCCCTGGCCAGCCTGCCCGCCACCCTCTACGCCAGCACGCGCCTGCTCGACCCCTCGATCGGCCGCGCGCTGGGCCTGAGCCTGGCCTACGCCACCAGCAGCGGCCTGTTCTCGACGTCGATCATCCTGTGCCTGATCACCGTGTTCGACACCGGCCACAAGCGCACCGCCGTTCGCATCATCCGCAAGATCGCGCCACGCCCGTTGTTCATGATCGGCTTTCTCGCCGCCTGGGCCGACGCCCTGACCAGCCCGCAGATCACCCGCCAGATCGGTGGCAACCTCACCAGCAGCATCGCGGTGATCACCGGCCTGCTGGCCACCTTCGCCTTCGCCGCGCTGGTAATCCGCCTGCGCCGCCCGGTGGCCCACCTGATCCGCAACCGCGACCTGCACGACCGCCTGCAGCACCGCGCCCTGCAGGAAACCCTGCGGATCTTCTCGTGGCTGTGGTACCTGCCGATCCTGATGATGATCCTGGTATCGGCGATCAACCTGATCGGCGCCGGCGAAGAAAGCCAGAAGGCCCTGCAAAAGGCCCTGCTGACCACGGTGCTGCTGGTGGGCACGGTGTTCCTGAGCACGGTGCTGCAGCACCTGTTCAAGTCCCGCGAGGTCGACCCCGGCCAGCGCCTTCGCCCCTACAAGGAACTGGTGCGCAACCTCGCCCACGCGCTGCTGCGCATCGGCATGGCCATCGCCTTCATCGAGCTGCTGGGGCGCATCTGGGGTTTTTCGGTGCTCGAATTCGCCGTGCGCAACAGCCTGGGCCGGGCAATCAGCGATTCGCTGAGCAGCATCGGGTTGATCTTGCTGGTCACCTGGCTGCTGTGGGTGGTGATCGACACCGCCATCCAGGAAGCCCTCAAGCCCAGCGCCGGCCGGCGCGCTTCGCGCCAGCCCAGCACACGGGTGCGCACCATCCTGCCGATGCTGCGCAACGCGGTGAAGATCGTGCTGGTGGTGATCTGCACCATCACCACCATGGCCAACCTGGGCATCAACGTGGCGCCGCTGCTGGCCGGTGCCGGGGTGGTCGGCCTGGCCATCGGTTTCGGTTCGCAGCAGCTGGTACAGGACGTGATCACCGGCCTGTTCATCCTGATCGAGGACACCATCGCCATCGGCGACTGGGTGGTGCTCGACTCCGGCCACGCCGGCACCGTCGAGAGCCTGACCATCCGCACCCTGCGCCTGCGTGACGGCAAGGGCTTCGTGCACTCGGTACCGTTCGGCCAGATCAAGGCCGTCACCAACCAGTCGCGCCAGTTCGCCTATGCGTTCTTCTCGGTGCAGTTCAGCTACCAGACCGATGTCGACAGCGCCCTGCACCTGATCCGCGAGGTGGGCCAGTCGATCAGCGAGGACCCGGTGCTGCGCCACAGCCTGCAAGGGCCGCTGCAGGTGTTCGGGGTGGACGCCATGAACCTCAACGGCATCACCCTCACCGCCCAGTTCCGCACCACCTCGGGCGGGCAGTACGCGGTGAACCGGGCGTTCAACGAACGCCTGAAAAAGCGCGTGGACCAGACCGACGACGTGAGCTTCGCGCAGTATTACCCGCAGCCAGCCCACGTACGCGACGAAACGGTGTAGACACTGCGGCGTTCAACCTTCCCGGCATGGGAAGGTGGTGCTAAAGTCGCCGCCATGAAATTTACCCGTGCCGACCGCTCGCTGATTGCCTGGACGCTGTACTTCAGCGTCCTGTTCAATCTGTTCGCCTGCGGTATCGGCCACGGGCAGATGATGGGCCTGCAGCTCAACGGCATCGGCGGAGCCTTCTGCTCGGCCATGGGCACCCCGGGCCCGACCCTCAAGACCGATTACAGCGACGCCTCCATCGCCGGCTGGGACAGCCTGCAAACCTGCCCGGTGTGTGCCGCGGCCGTGGTGTGCCTGGCCCTGAGCCTGGTGATCGGCTGGCTGCTGGCGTTCACCCGCACGCGACGCTACCACCGCGAACTGCGCAGCAAGGCGCCACCTCGCTACTGCTGGCCCTCGGCCAACCCGCGCGCCTCCCCCCTGCTGGCCTGATCCAACCCGGCAGCCTTGCCGCTGCCCGTACCGGCACACGCCTGCGCCACTGCGCGGGGGTGCCGTTGGCTCACCTGCAGAGTTCGCTCAATGACCCCTTTCCCACGTTTGCAGGGCTGCACTGCCCTGCTCTGCGCCCTGTCGCTCAACGCCGTTGCCGACGAGGCACTCGTGCTGCCCGATGTACTGGTCAGCGACCGGCCGATTCCGGTGGACGGCGTTTTGCTCGACACCCCCTCGCAAACCGGTTCGCGCCTGGGCCTCACGCCCCGCGAAACCCCGGCCTCGATCAGCATCGTCAACCGCCAGCAGATCGAACAGCGCGGCGCCAGGACCACCCAGGACATGCTCGCCGGCGTACCCGGCCTGAACGCCGCCTCCCCGCCCGGCTCGGCCGGCTCGGTATCGTACCGGGGCTTTTCCGGGGCGCAGATCACCCAACTGTTCAATGGCATCAGCGTGCAGTACGACTCGATCGCCGCACGCCCGGTCGACAGCTGGATCTATGACCGCGTCGAAGCGGTCGGCGGCCCGTCCAGCTTCCTGTTCGGCGCCGGCGCCGTAGGCGGCTCGATCAACTACATCACCAAGCTGGCCAACCGCGACGAAGATTTCAATGAAGGCCGCGTCAGCTATGGCAGCTACGACAGCAGCGAGACCTCGTTCGGCTTCAACCACGCACTCAACGACACCAACCATGCGCGCCTGGATTTCAGCCATACCCGCAGCAATGGCTACGTCGACCGCGAGGAGCGCGATGCCTGGAGCGTGGCGTTCTCGCTGCTGACCGACATCAACGACCAGCTGTCCCACACCCTGGCACTCGAATACCAGAACGAGAGCGTCGACAGCCCCTACTGGGGCAGCCCGGTGCTCAACCCGCTGGGCGGCCAGATGAAGGTCGACAAGAGCCGGCGCTTCGAGAACTACAACGTCGAGGACGGGCGCTACGAGCAGCGCGTGCGCTGGCTGCGCTCGATCACCGAGTACCGTTTCGACGACGCCACCTCGCTGCGCAATACGCTTTACCACTACAACGCCGAGCGCAATTTCCGCAATCTCGAGACCTACACCTACAACGCCGACAACAGCCGCGTGCAACGCGCCGGCAGCCTGCTGCAACGGCACGACCAGGAGCTCAACGGCAACCGCGTGGAACTGCTGCATGACGGCCAGCTGTTCGGCCTGCGCAGCCAGTGGTCGACGGGCCTGGACTACAGCCACAACGTGCAGATGACCTACCCGCGCTCGGGCACCGCTGCCGGCAGCGTCGACCCCGACCACTTCGACCCGGGACACTTCTACGACCTGCCGGGCATGTTCCCCGGCTACGAGAAGAACCGTCAGAACACGGTCGACACCTGGGCCGGCTTTTTGGAGAACCGCCTGACCCTGACCGATCGCCTGACCCTGCTGACGGGCCTGCGCCACGACAGCATCGACCTGCAGGTACGCAACTACCGCGCCGTCAACGAGGCCAACCCGGCGCAGTTCAAACGCCGCTACCAGCCCACCACCGGGCGTGTGGGCCTGGTGTTCGAGCTGACCCCGTCGGCCAACGTGTATGTGCAGTACAGCACCGCCGCCGACCCGCCCGCCGGCATGCTCACCACCGCCAGCTTCGGCCAGGTGCGCGACTTCGACCTGAGCACCGGCAAGCAGCTGGAGGTGGGCAGCAAGTTCGACTTTCTGGACGGACGCGGTTCGGCCACCGTGGCCGCCTACCGCATCGAGCGCGACAACCTGGCCACCGCCGACCCGGCCAACCCCGGCTTCACCCAGCCGGTGGGCAAGCAGTCGTCACGCGGTATCGAGGTGGCGGCGGCGCTGCGCGTCACCCCGCAACTGCTGGCCGAAGGCAACTTCGCCTATGTCGATGCGCAGTACGACGCGTTCAACGAAAACGTCGGCGGCCAGTCGTTCTCGCGCAAGGGCAACACCCCCACCAACACCCCGGACCGGGTGGCCAACCTGTGGCTGACCTACGACCTGGACCCGCAGTGGCAGGTGGGCGGCGACAGCCGCTATGTGTCGTCGGTGTATGCCGATGCGGCCAACACCCGCTACGCGCCGTCGTACACCCTGTTCGGGGCCTTCGTCGGCTACAAGGTGGATGCCGACACGCGCATCACCGCGCGGGTGCGCAACCTGACCGACGAGGTGTACGCACGCTGGACTTCGTCGAGCATGCTCTACCTGGGTGCACCGCGCACCTTCGAACTGGCGGTGCAGACCCGCTTCTGACTGGGCCGGGCCGGGGCGTTCGCGCCCCGGCCCTGATGGAGCGTTGCAATGAAGCGTTATCTGTATCTGTGGCATCGCTGGCTGGGGATCGTGACCTGCGTGTTCATGGCGCTGTGGTTCGTCTCGGGCATGGTGATGCTGTACGTGGGCTACCCCAAGCTGACCCCGCGCGAGCACCTGGCGCACCTGCCGGCGCTGTCGGCGCAGGGCTGTTGCGTCTCGCTGGGCGAGGCGCTGGCGGTGGCCGATCCGCAACCTGCACGCATACGCCTGAGCAGCGTGGCCGGGCAGGCGCTTTACCTGTTCGACTATGCCAGCGGCAAGGCCGTGGCGGTGGACGCAACTAGCGGCCAGCGCATCGCACCCACCACCCGCGAACGGGCGCTGGCCAGTGCCGGGCAATACGACCCGCATGCGCCGCTGACCTATCGCGACGCGGTGCAGGAAGACCTGTGGAGCCATTCGCGCGCACTGGATGCGCACCGGCCGCTGCATCGCGTGCAGTTGAGCGATACGGACGGCACCTTGCTGTACATCAGCGGCCAGACCGGCGAAGTGGTGCGCGATGCCAGCGCCAGCGAGCGCGGCTGGAACCTGATCGGCGCCTGGCTGCACTGGCTGTATCCGTTGCGCGGCATCGGCGTGGACGGGTTGTGGAGCAACCTGGTGATCTACCTGTCGCTGGCGGCCAGCGTGATGGCGCTGCTGGGCGCGGTGGTGGGGGTGATGCGCTGGCGTTTCAGCCGGCCCTACCGCAGCGGTTCGCGTTCGCCGTACAAGGGCTGGGCACGCTGGCACCATGTGGGCGGGTTGCTGTTCGGTGCCCTGGCCATCACCTGGATTTTCAGTGGGCTGATGTCGATGAACCCGTGGCGGCTGTTCAGCAGTGCGCAGCCGCTGGATACCTCGGCGTATCAGGGCGGGCCGCTGAATGCGGCGGCGTTCCCGCTGTCGGTGCCCCAGGCACTGGCGCGCTTTGCCGACAAGGGCTTCACCGCCCGCGAGCTGGAGTGGCGGCTGATCGGGGGCGCGGGGTATGTGGTGGGCCAGGACGGCGCGGGACGCACGCGGGTACTGTCGATGCACGACGGCCAGGTGCTGCAGCGTCTGCCACGGGCGGTGCTGGAGCAGGCGGCGCGGGCGATCGGGCCGGCGATGCAGGTGCAGCAGTTGGAGGCCTACGACTTCTACTACTACGCGCGGGCCGAGCAGAGCATGCTCGGGCATCTTGAAAAGCGTCTGCCGGTGCTGCGGGTGCGCTTCGACGACCCGGCGCAGACCTGGCTGCATCTGGACCTGTACACCGGTGAAGTACTGGGGCAGCTGGACCAGCCACGGCGCGTGTCACGCTGGCTGTTCGCGTTGCTGCACAGCTGGGACTGGCTACCGCTGCTGACGCGGCGGCCGTTGTGGGATGGGTGGATGATCGTGCTCAGCCTGGGTGGGCTGGTGCTGAGCGTGAGTGGTGTGGTGATGGGGTGGCGGCGTTTGCGCCGCTAGCCTTCGGATCGCATCGCGGGTCAAGCCCGCTCCCACAGGGTTAGTGCCAATCCTTGTGGGAGCGGGCTTGACCCGCGATAGGCCAGCACTGGCACAACAGATTCACCCCTGGCGAAACACCAGCGCCTTCAGCCCGCCCACCGGATCACTGTCCGCAAACTCCGGTGGGTTGGCCAGACGCTCCACGAACACCAGCCCCGGCGCCTCGGCTGCCATCCCCTCGATCAGAAAGTCAGGCCCGATGGCCGGGTCGTTCACGCACGCCAGCACCGTGCCGCCTTCATTCAACAGCTCCGGCAGGCGGCGCAGGATCTTGCTGTAGTCCTGGGTCAGCACAAAGCTGCCCTTCTGGAACGTCGGCGGGTCGATGATGATCAGGTCATACGGCCCGCTCTTGCGCACCTTGCCCCATGACTTGAACAGCTCATGCCCCAGAAACCCCACCCGCCCCAGGTCATGCCCGTTGAGCCGATGGTTGTCGCGCCCACGGCTCAGGGCCGAGCGCGCCATATCGAGGTTGATCACCTGCTCGGCCCCCCCGGCAATCGCTGCCACCGAAAACCCACAGGTGTAGGCGAACAGGTTGAGCACCCGCTTGCCCGCCGCCTGCTCGCGCACCCAGCGCCGGCCATAGCGCATGTCCAGGAACAGCCCGGTGTTCTGCTTCAGGCCCAGGTCCAGCTGATAGCGCAGGCCATCCTCGTCGATCACGCGGTGCTCGCTCGGCTCGCCCAGCAACCACTGGCCGGGGCTATCGGGCAGGTAGCGGTGCTGAATCAGAATCGCCTGCCCGGGCCAGCCAGGGCTGGCGGCCAGGGTGCGCAGCATCTGCTCCAGCGTGGCCAGCTGCCCTTCGGGCGGTTCGCGAAACAGCGAGACCAGCAGCACGCCCTGCAGCCAGTCCACGGTGATCTGTTCGAGCCCCGGCCAGCAGCGCCCGCGCCCATGGAACAGGCGCCGGGTTTCGGCAGGCGCAGGGTTCAGGGCACCGAGCAGGTGGGCGTGAAGGGTGGCAATCGGCATGGCAGGATTCACTGGGACAAAAAGGGCTATTTTAGCGGCAAGCTTCACGCAGCAAGCGACAAGTTTGCGCCGGGCGCCTGTTTACTTGTCGCTTGTGGCGTGCAGCTTGCCGCTCGCCCTCCACCACCAGCCCTGCTGCATGCCGGCAGCCGCCAGCAGAATCGCCGCCACCCCCAGCCATTGCAGCGCGCTCAAGCGATGGCCAAAGGCGAACCAGTCGACGAAGATCGCCGCAATCGGGTAGATGAACGACAGCGCCCCGGTCAACGCGGTCGGCAGTTTCTGGATGGCGCCATACAGCAGCACGTACATCAGGCCGGTGTGCACGATACCCAGCGTCACCAGGCTGGCCAGCGCCCCCGCAGTGCCCGGCAGGCCGCCGGTATTGGCAAAGGGCGCCAGCAACAGGATGCCGGTGCTCACCTGGATCAGCGCGATCAGGTGCGGCGGCGTGCCACTCAGGCGCTTGATGATCAGCGCGGCCACCGCGTACAGAAACGCCGCGCCCAGCGCCAGCGCGATGCCCGGCAGGTAATCCTCGCCACTGCCCTGCCCGCTGCCGTGGGCACTCACAATGGCCAGCATCCCGGCAAACGACACCCCCAGCCAGAACAGCTTGGGCACACTGAGCTTTTCACCCAGAAACACCGCCGCCAGCCCCACCAGCATGAACGGCTGCACGTTGTACACCGCCGTACCGATGGCAATCGAGGCCCGTGAATAGGAGCCGAACAGCAGCACCCAGTTGCCCACGATGGCCACCCCGCTGAGTACCGCCAGGGCAAAGCTGGCACGTGTGAGGATGCCCGGCCGCAGAAAACCCAGCACGGCGCACACCAGCAACAGCGTGCCGGCGCCGAACACGCAGCGCCAGAACACCACGTCCAGCACCGGTTGCCCCGACACCAGCACGAACCAGCCGATGGTGCCGGATATCAGCATCGCGGCGACCATTTCCAACGACCCACGGCGTATTGAATTGTCCATCTCTCACCTCCCAGACGATGGACAGATTATGCGAGCGAGAAGCCAGGGCACTCCATAGCAAAAACAAGGCTAGACTCAAGCCTTGCCTTTTTTATCAAGGCAATTTCATTGATCTGCCTGACGAGGATTGCATGACTGACGATATTGACCAGCTGTTGATCAAGGCGCTGATGGAAGACTCGCGGCGTTCGCTCAAGGCGCTGGCGCACCTGAGCGGGCTGTCGGCGCCCAGCGTCAGCGAGCGCCTGCGTCGCCTGGAAGAACGCGGCGTGCTCAAGGGCTACACGGTCGACATCGACCCGCGCAGCTTCGGGTACCAGTTGCAGGCCATCGTGCGCATTCGTCCGTTGCCGGGGCAGTTGCAGGAGGTGGAGCGCCAGATCATCGCCATCCCCGAGTTCACCGAGTGCGACAAGGTCACGGGTGACGACTGCTTCATCGCGCGCCTGCATGTACGCTCGATGGAGCAGCTCGACACCTTGCTCGACAAGCTCAACAGCCACGCCGAAACCAACACCGCCATCGTCAAGAAAAGCCCGGTGAAGCGACGGCTGCCGCCGATGGCATAAGCGCCATACTGGCGGGCGGCGCGGGATTCGCAGAGCAACGGCACGTTCCACACATATGCTAGCCTTGCGCCCCTCTCCCGCAAGGACGCACTGTCACCATGTTCGCTTTCCCAAGGCCCCTCTGCATGCTGGGCCTGGCGCTGGCCTTCACCAGCGCCCACGCCACCGACCCGATCAACCTGTACCAGGGCACCCTCGGCGAGCGCAAGGTCGAGGTCGCCCTGCAATACACCTCGCAGTACGAGTACGTGCAAGGCTACCTGCTGGACACCGAGCACCACACCAGCCAGCCACTGGAAGTGACGCCCTACAGCAAGGACGTGCCACTGCTGATCAACATCATGGACAACCCGCGCATGCCCGCCGCAGCATTGCGGGTGCGCCCCTTCGTGTTCACGCACGATCGCGACTTCAGTGGCGAATGGATCGACCTGCGCACCCGGGAACGTGTGCCCTTCAGCCTCACGCGCCAGACTCGCTTCAGCGACGAGCAGCGCTCCAGCTGGCAAGGCGCGCTGCTGCAACAGCCGCAGAACCGCGGCAAGAGCTTCTATGTGCACGCCAGCAAGGCCGAGGGCGAATACACCGGCAAGGTCGATCGCATCACCATCATCGACCTCGCCAGCGGCAGCACACTGCAGGTGCTGGACAACCTGGCGCTGGCGTTCAACGGCACCCGCACCCTGACCTTCGCCGACTACAACGGTGACGGCATCATCGACTTCAGGGCCTCGCCCATCGGCCAGCGCGCCACCGGCGGCGCCAACCAGGAGCCGGACCAGTTCTACCTGTACCAGCCCACCAGCAATACCTACCAACGCCACACCGAACTCGAAGCGCTGGGCGACAAGGGCGCGCTCAAGTTCCCCGCCCCCGGCTGGGTAGCCCAGCGCCAGGGCAGCAACTACGACACCGGGACCAGCGACTGGCAGTACTACCACTTCGTCGACCCCAAGCAACTGGTGTGGCAGCGCCACAGCGTGGAGCCTTTCTGATGCCGTTTCGTACCCTGTTCGCCTGCCTGCTGCTGTGCCTGAGCGCCAATGCCCTGGCCTACCATTCCGTGTACCAGGGCAAACTCGGCGGGTTGCCGGTGACGCTGGTGATCGAGCGCACCAACGACTACGTGACCGGTATCTACTACTACGAGCGCTACCACACGCCGATCCGGCTCAAGCCCACGCGCAACACCGATACCTACAACTTCGCCATGGACGAACTGGACAGCGGCGGCCTGCCCACCGCGCGTCTGCATTTCCAGAAAGCCGATTTCAGCAGCCGTGCCCAGCCGCTGCAAGGCACCTGGACCGCCTACGCCAGCGGCAAGCAGCTGCCCTTCACGCTCAAGCTGGTGGCCGACATCGGCCTGCAGACACCCTCGCCGGGCGCGGTACTGCCCCAGGCTGCATCCACCGAACGCTTCTACTTCCAGTTGCCGATGGACATGGACTATGCCGCCCTCGAAACCATCCAGGTAATGGACAAGGCCACCGGCAAGCTGCAGCAGACGCTGGAGGTGAAGGTGCCGGGCTGTCGCAGCAAGGGTATCGACACCGTCCAGGTACGCCTGCAGGGTGGCGCCACCCAGGTGCTCATCCCTTCCAGCCCGTATTGCCTGGGCAAGACGTTCGAGTGGCGCGAGGCCAGCGCACGCTTCGAGGTGGTGAACTAGCCCTCAGCTCGGGCAGGCGAGGTCGCCGTTGTCCAGCCCCTGCTTGTAGTTGCGGCTGAGCAGGCTGGCCTTGCCGTCGTGCCAGGTCAGGGTCAGCACATACAGCGAGTCGAAATCCTCGCCGTCCCAGTCGTCGGTGATGGTGCGTTTTTCGCCCAGCGCCTTGCCGGCCACGGTGTTGATCAGCTCGGGCAGGTAGCCGTGTGACCACGCGGTGTAGACCGTGGCGTTGCGGTACTTGTCCTGCAGCAGCTCGTCGGCCAGGTCGCCGGTGTCGTTGGCGCCGAAGTCGATGTTCACCGGCAGGCCGAGCTTGATCGCGCTCGGGCTGATGGTCATCAGCGGACGGATATAGCTGTAGGCGTTGTCGTTGCTGCCCTCCTCCACTTCGCGGCTGGGGTTGGCGGCAAACACGTAGTCGGCGGGGCCGAATTTTTCCGGGAGCAGAGTGGCCAGGTCCAGGGCGCGGTTGAGGCCCTGGCAGTTCAGTTGCCCGAGGCCTTCGCCGGGCTTTTCTGCATGGCGCAGGAAGACCAGGGTCTGGGTGCCGTCCACCGGCTGGGCTCGGCTTTCGAGCGCTTCGAAGGTCAGCAGGGTGGCGCCGACGACCAGCGGAACGGAAAACAGCGCAGGGCGATAACGCCGAAAAAAGGAGGGCAACTTCATGGCACGGGCTCTTTGCGACAAATAGGGTTGAGGCTGACCCGCCTGTGCCACCCCGCAGCCGAGGCTGCGGGGTGATCCCTGTCTGTCGTTCCATCCGTGGAAACGGGCGTGCTTGAGAGTGTCGCAAACCCGTTTGGTTCATCCGTGCCGGCTCAGCCTTGAGCCCGCGCCAGTCTGGCGCAGGGATGTTTCGCGATGATGACGCTCAGATCAGCTTGCGCCGGATCGCTTCTTCAACCGAACTGCGGCTCAGGTGTTCGATGATGGCATCGCCCGAATCGTTGAACGGCACCGCGAAGATCAACAGCAATTGCATCCAGGTGGTGATGGTTTCGCTCTTGCTGACCTTGCCGATGAGTTTGCCTTCACGGTCCTTGTACAGCGTCTCCAGGGTCAGGGTGTTGTCGAAGGTGGACGGGATGATGAACAGCGTCGCACCGGTCAGCGTCGCCGCCAGCACGTTGCCTTGCTCGTTGTTCCTGAGCGTGACGTAGGCGTACACGTCGGAGTCGACCTTCTCGCTGGTCACCCGTGTGAAGCGCTCGCTCTGTTCATAGCTCTGCACCAGGGTCTTTTCGAAACGCATCAGGTTGGCGTTGCTGGCGCGCGGCTGGCCGTTGAACTCGTACAGTGTGTTGAAGCGCACATAGGCGGTCTTGTGCGCGGGCGCCGCATCGGCGGCAGGCAGCGGCGGCCAGGCTTCGACCACCGGCAACTGGTGCTGGGAGTAGCTGATGCAGCCGGTCAGGGCCGTGCTGAGGGCCAGCAACAGGGCCATTAGGCAATGACGCATGGTTGAATTCCTTTCAGTGAGTGGCCAATTGCGGGGCAGCCGTCGCGGTGTCGAGCAACCTGGTGATCAGCTGACGCAACTGCACGCCCCCCAGGCTGCCGTTGGCATAGTCGTTGTCGTACAGGCCGACATTGTTGTCGAGCTTGACCTGCTCGGTGACGCGGGTGAGGCGCTTGCCGTCGCGGTCTTCGATCACCAGCTCGCCGGCCAGGTCGTACTTGTCGACATAGATCGGGCCGTTGAACCAGATCCAGAACGTCAGCGTCACCAACGCGCCGGGAACGTAACCGGGGTGCGTGGTGCGCTTGCCCTTGAGCGAGGTGATGGTGAACTTGAGCACTACATCCTGCTCGCCCAGGGTGGCGGGAAATTCCACCAGTTTGGTGAAGTACTCGCCGCGGTCGACGTAGTGGCTGATCTGTGCGGTGAGCTGGCGGCTGATGTTCAGGCGCACGTCATCCTTGAGGTCGGGCGCGGTGATGGCCACGTCGGCGATCTGGGCGCCCCGCTGTGCAGTGTTATCGGCCACGGTGACCGGTTCGCCGATCGGGCCCACCGGTGTGAAGGAGTAGCAACCGGTAAGGCCGAGGCAGGCCAGGAAAAGAAAACAGAAAGTACGCAGCACGCAAAATGTCCTTGCTTCGGGTGAGAGACAGGCTGTTATCGGCATCAGGGCCAAAGACTGTAATGAGAATGACTCAGCCCTCAATCGTCGCGGGTGAGAACCTCGAGCAACTCGATCTCGAAGGTGAGGGTCGAATTCGGCGGGATGCTGCCTACGCTGCGCGCGTCGTAACCCAGGTGCGCCGGCACGATCAGCTTGCGCTTGCCGCCCACCTGCATGCCCATCAGGCCCTGGTCCCAGCCCTTGATCACGCGGCCGGTGCCGATCACGCACTGGAACGGCTTGCCGCGTTGGTGGGAGGAATCGAATACGCTGCCATCGTCCAGCCAGCCGGTGTACTGGGTGGTGATCAGCGCCCCCTTGACGGCCGCCTTGCCGTCGCCCAACTGGAGGTCGATGATTTGAAGTTCGTTACTCATGGGTGATCTCTGACGGCTATGGGACGTTTTCTGCCGATGCGTTTTCGCAGCAATGGCCGTGTTTTGCAAGGCTGTGGGGAGCGAACTCGGATCATGAGGTGGCGCCGGCTGTCACCGGCTCGTGCTGGCGCATCGACCAGCACACCCCGCCCACCACCAGCACGATCGCCGCGCCCTCCAGCAGGTTCGGCCCGCTCTGGCGCCAGATGAACGCATACAGCAAGGCAAACAGGGTCTCGAACACGATCAACTGCCCGCTCAGGGTCAGCGGCATGCGCTTGGCTGCCGCATTCCACAACACCCCCGCCAGCCACGAGCCAAACAGCGCGCAACCCAGGCTGAACGCCCAGAACAGCTGCCAGCGCTCAGCAGTGGCCTGCACCTGCAACTGCTGCGGCTGCCACACCCACAGCAGCGCCACCAGCACCAGGCTGAACACGCCGGTCACCACCCCGGTGAGCACCGACCACTGATGGCTGTCCAGGTGCCGGCACTGCTTGAGATAGCGGCTGTTGTAGGTGGCGTACCAGGTCCAGCAGGCCAGCGCGGCCAGCGCATAGAGCAGCCCGGCGAGCTTGTCCTGCACCGCCCCCGGCTCCACCGCGAAGGTCTGCAGGTTGATGCACAGCATGCCCGCCAGGATCAGCGCCAACGGACCGGCCAGGCGCGACAGGGCCACCGCGCCGCTGTCATTGCGCCCGTACAGGGTGATGGTCAGCGGCAGCACACCAACGATCAGCGATGCCGGCGCCACGCCCAGGCGCTGGATCGCCGCCACCAGGCACATGAAGTACAGCAGGTTGCCGATCAGCGCCAGGCGCGCCAGCATCCACACGTCTGCCCGTTCGAGCTGACGCAGCGCCTTGCGCATTGGCAGCAGCAGCGCGAGCGATACCGCCCCCAGCAGGACGAACCGCGCACAGGCCAGCAGCACCGGGCTGAACTCCGGCAGCAGTTGCGGCACCATCAGCACCATGCCCCACATCGCACCGGCCACGCCGGCATACGCCACACCCCGTTTCACTTGCCTGCTCCTCGTTTTTCAGAGCACGCAGGCTAGCCAAATGCAGGCGTCCAGGCAAAAGATCATTCGGCATGCAGGCATTCCCATGGGGAATACCTTTAAAGCGCAAAGCACCGGGTTTACCATCCAGCCATTCCCTGAACCGAAGACACCGCAATGAGCCGCTTCAGCCGTCACCTGCCCCCGCTGGATACCCTGATCGCTTTCGAGGCGGTGGTACGCACCGGCAGTTTCACCCGCGCCGCCGCCGAGCTGTCTCTGACCCAGAGCGCGGTGAGCAAACAGATCAAGCTGCTTGAAGAACACCTGGGTGCGCCGCTGTTCGAACGCCGCGCCCGCGGCATCACCCTGACCGCCGCCGGCAGTGGCTTCAATGCCATCGTCGAGCCGATGCTCGACAGCCTGCTGGCCAACGTATTGCGCCTCAAGAGCGGGCACGGCAGCCGCAATGTCAGCGTGATCTGCACCCATGCGGTGGCACAGTACTGGTTGTTCCCGCGGCTGCTGCGCTTCAACGCACAGCACCCCGAGCTGACAGTGAACATCCATGCCAGCAACGAGATGGATGAACGCGTGGTGGGCAACTATGACTTCGGCGTGCTGTACGGCCATGGCCGCTGGAGTTCACTGCAGGCCGACAAGCTGTTCGATGAATGCATCTACCCCATCGTCAGCACCCAGCGGGCCCTGCCGCCAGCCGATTCGCTGGCGGCGCTGCAGGCCCTGCCGCTGATCCAGCTGGATGCCTCGGCCTGGAACTGTCTGGATTGGCCCGACTGGTTCGCGCACCTGGGGGTGCGCTACAAGGCGCCGGCCGATGCGGTGACATTCAATCAGATCACCCTGGTGTTCGACGCGGTGATGCAGGGTATGGGGGTGGGGTTGGGCTGGGAGTTCATGGCCCGCGAGCGTATCGCCAGCGGGCAGGTGCGGCCGGTGTCGGAGTTCGTCGTGCACACCGGCCAGGCCGACTACCTGGTGCACGACAGGCAGCGTGTGTGCTCGCCGGCGGCCCAGGTGTTCAGGGACTGGTTGCTGGCGCTCAACTGAACTGCGCTTGCACCTCGGCGCCGGTGAGGGTCCGGGTCTGGTTGGCGAAGCAGTAGTAACCCGGCTTCTGATCGATGTAGATCTGCAGTTCCAGCGCCCAGTCACTCTCGCCATCGAGCACGCCCACCGGCACGGCGTCGAAGCCGCCGGCCTTGAGGCGATAGAACAGGTGGGTGCCGCAGGTGCCGCAGAAGCCGCGCTGGGCCCACTCGGAGGAATCGTAGATGCGCGGGGTGTCGCCGCTGAGCCTGAGGGTCTGGGTGCTGTGCACCACCATCAACGGGCCACCGGACCATTTGCGGCACATGCTGCAATGGCAGGCGCTGACGCTGGCGTTGTCGAGGCTGACGCTGAGGTGAATGGCGCCGCACAGGCAGCTGCCGTGTTTTTCCTGGGGTTGGGACATGGTGCAGGGTCCTTGCGGTGAGCGGTAGGGCTGAAGTCTAGCAGCAGTCGGCCCCGGCCCTTTCGCCGGCAAGGCCGGCTCCTACAGCGGATTACGCCGTCACCGGGGTCAACACCGGTTCCCCGGCAAAGAACGCCTGCAGGTTGCGCAGCACCAGCGCCACCGTATCGCGCGCCGCTTCCGGCGACTGTCCGGCCACATGCGGGGTCAGCACCACGTTGTCCAGCGCCTTGAGTGCCTGCGGCACTTCAGGCTCGGCATCGAACACATCCAGCCCGGCCCCGGCAATACGCCCTTCGCGCAACGCCGCCACCATCGCATCGGTGTCCACCACGCTGGCCCGCGCAATGTTCACCAGAAAACCCTGAGGCCCCAGTGCGTCCAGTACCGCCGCGTCGACCAGGTGGCGCGTACCGGCCCCGCCCGGGGTGGCAACGATCAGAAAGTCCACCTCCCCCGCCAGCGCCAGCGGGCTTTCGCACCAAGTGTAGGGCACGTCGGTGCGTGGCCGGCGGTTGTGGTAGCTGACCTGCATGTCGAAGCCCAGCGCCGCACGCCGGGCAATCGCCAACCCCGTCGCGCCAAGGCCCAGTACCCCGAGGCGCTTGCCGCTCAGCGACGGGCTGATCACACGGTTCCACTGCCCCAGGCGGGTGGTGGCATCGGCACGGGTAATATCGCGCACGATGGCGAACAGCAGCGCCAGGGCATGGTCGGCCACCGCCGTGGCGTTGGCACCGGCGCCATTGGTCACGGTGATGTCACGCGCAGCAGCCGCTGCCAGGTCCACTTCCTCGTAGCCGGCGCCGATGACGCAGATGATTTTCAGATGGGGCAAGGCGGCGATTTCGTCGGCTCGCAAGCCCAGCGGCCCGCGGGTCAGTACCGCATCGATTGCGCCGCCGTGGCGGGCGATGGCCTCGGCACGCAGGGCCGGGGTCTGTGCCCGAATCAGCTCGAAGCCGGCCTGTTCGAGCAAGGGCAGGTAGTCATCCACCGTTTCTACCAGCACCAGTACCTTGTGTGTCATGCCCTGCCCCCTGGCCATTCGCAAAAGGGGCATTATGCCGGCTTGGGCTTACTGGGCGAAAGCCCGTCCCAGGCCGCCCGGCACGCCGCTGCTGTCGGTGTCCTGCCAGGGGCCGTCAGGGCTGGTGGCCCAGCTCCAGCCATTGCTGAAGCGGTAGTAGGTGCGTTGGCGGTAGAAGGTGTTGGTCTTGCCTTCGAGCACGTACACCCCGAGTTTAGGGTCCCAGTGGCTGGCGCCACCCGGCGGCGGCGCGAAGCTTGCCGAGGTGCGTGGCATCGGCTTGGGCGTCGGCAGCGTGGCCGGGGTACTTGGCTTGGGCCCCGGCACCGGTTTGATCACCGGCCCGGTCGGCGGCAGGGTTTCGATCGGCGGCACGGTGGGCTCGCTGGGCCGATGCACCGTACACGCACTCAAGCCCACGGCCAGGGCGATCAGGGTGAGGCGTGCGATGCTGTTCATAGTGAGCTCTCTACGGGTCCGGGCTGTCGATGGTCAGGTGCTGCGGCGCCTCGGTGCTGCTGGCCAGCGGGCTGCCACGGCCGATCCACTCGCCCTTGGTCGGCTGGCCGGCACGGGAGACGCGCGCAACCAGTTGGACTTCGGGGAAGCTCGACAGTTTCATGTTCGGCATCATCGCATCGCTGTCGCTGAGCTGAACCTCGATCGGCAGGTCGGCCACGGTCACGCGCTTGGCCGCCAGCGGCATCGGCGGCCCGGAACTGGCGCGGGCAAAGATGAACACGCTGTCATCGGGACGCACCTTGTCCTTGAGCGCCGGCGCCAGCTCGACCCGCACCGTCAGGCGTGCGCTGGTGGCCGGCGCCTGGCCCGCGGCCTTGAGCCGTTCGCCAGCACGCTCGATGCCGCCCTGCAGCGCGGCACGCGAGGCATCGCCCTCGGGCAGCTGGGCAATCAGACGGTTCCAGTAGTCGATGGCCTGCTGGTAGCGCCCGTCCTCGAACGCGGCGATACCCAGCAGCCCCAGGCTGGTGACTTCCGCCGGATCGGCCTTGAGCGCTTCGTCGGTCAACGCCTGCATCTGCGCTGTCCACTGCTTGCCGTTACCGAAGTACAGCGCCTGCGCCCATTGCCCAAGCAGCTCAGGCTGACGCCCGGCCAGGGCGGCAGCGCGCTCGAAGGCCTTGGCGGCATCGGTGGCGCGTTCCTGGGCCATGTAGGCACGGCCCAGCAGGTACAGGCCTTCGGCCGAGTCTGGCTGGGCCTGCACCGCACGCTCCAGGCGCGAGGTCATCTCCTGCACCGACTGCGGCGCCTGGGCGAACTCGCGGGTCAGCTCGACCTTGTCGCTGGCGCCAAAGTGCAGGTACAGCCCGAGGCCCATCACCGGCACCAGCACTGCGGCCAGCAGCGGCAAGGTCTTGCCCAGGCGCGCACTGCGGTCGGGCTCGGCGTTGTCGGTGTCGGCCAGCAGCTCGCGGGCGGCCTCGTCGCGGCCACGGTCCAGTTGCTCGACGGTGAGCACACCGGCCTCGCCCTGGGCCTGCAGTTCGGCCACGCGCTCCTGGTACAGGGCCACGTTCAACGCGGTACGGTCTTCTTCCTGTTGCGCACGACGCACGCGCAACACCGGGATCAGCAGAAAGCTCAGGGCTACCAGTAACAGCAGGCCTGCGGGAAGCCAGAATTCAGTCATGGGTGCGTTCTTTGTCCAGCAGTTTGGCGAGGCGCTCACGCTCCTCGGGGGAAAGGTCGACGGTGCCGCCTGCCGCCTGGGTACGGCGCTTGCGCACGATCAGCGCCAGCATGCCGAAGCCGCCCAGCAGCAGGATGCCCGGGCCGAACCACAGCAGCCAGGTACGCGCCGTCAGGGCCGGCTTGTAGCGCACGAAGTCGCCATAGCGGTCGACCATGAAGTCGATGATCTGCTGGTTGTCCTTGCCTTCGCCGAGCATGCGGAAGATCTCGCGGCGCAGGTCGGCGGCAATCGGTGCGTTGGAGTCGGCGATGTCCTGGTTCTGGCACTTGGGGCAGCGCAGTTCCTTGGTCAGCACGTGGTAACGCTCGCGCTCGGCGTCGTCGGCGAACTGATAGGTGTCGATGGCCGCGTGGGCCACGCCGGCGATGCTCAGGCCCAGCAGCGCGCCTGCCAGCCAGCGCCTCATTGGCCGGCCTCGTCGAGCAGGCCCTGGTACAGCGGCGCCAGTTGCTCGCGCCACACGGTCTGGTCGACCACGCCGACGAACTTGTGACGGATGATGCCCTTGGCGTCGATGATGAAGGTCTCCGGCGCGCCGTACACACCCAGGTCCAGGCCGAGGGTGCCGTGCTCGTCACGGATGCCGATCTGGTAGGGGTTGTGGAACTCGGTCAGCCACTTGATCGCAGCCGCGTTCTCGTCCTTGTAGTTGACCCCGTAGATCACCACGCCCTGCTCGGCCAGCTTGTTCAGCACCGGGTGCTCGACTTTGCACGAGGGGCACCAGGTGGCCCACACGTTGACCAGCGCCGGCTTGCCCAGCAGGTCGTCGCGGGTCAGGGTCCGGTCGCCTTCCACGGTCGGCAGCGAGAACGCCGGGAAGGGTTTGCCGATCATCGCCGAGGGCAGCTCGGACGGGTCCAGGTACAGGCCCCGGTACAGAAACACCGCCACCAGCAGAAACACCGCCAGCGGCAGCACCATGATCCAACGCTTCATGCAGTTGCTCCCGACATGCCCAGTACTTCACGTACCCGGCTTTTCACCTTGACCCGATACCGCTTGTCCATCGCCGCCATCAGGCCGCCCAGGCCGGTCAGCAGGCCGCCCAGCCAGATCCAGCGCACGAACGGCTTGACGTGCACGCGCACGGCCCAGGCGCCGTTGTCCAGCGACTCGCCCAGCGCCACGTACAGGTCGCGGGTGAAACCGGCATCGATGCCGGCCTCGGTCATCACCGACTGCTGCACGGTGTACAGGCGTTTTTCCGGGTGCAGCACGCTGATTTCACGACCGTCCCGCAGCACGCGCACGGTGCCCTTGTCGGAGGTGAAGTTCGGCCCTTCGAAATGCTTGGCGCCTTCGAACACGAACTGGTAGCCGCCCAGTTCCATCGACTCGCCCGGCGCCAGGCGCAGGTCGCGCTCGGCGCTGTTGTTGCTCGACAGCACCACGCCCAGGGCGCATACCGCGATGCCCAGGTGCGCCACGTGCATGCCCCAGTAGCTGCGGCTCAGGCCGCGCATGCCCTTGAGCAGGCCCTTGTGACGGGTCTTGTCGAGCAGGTCGCGCACGCCGGCCAGCAGGATCCACGCCGCCAGGGCGAAGGTGGTCAGTACCTGCCAGTCGAAGTCGTCCACCAGCAGCCCGCCGATGGGCGCCAGCACCACGCTGCCGATCGCCACCGGGGTGAGCATGCTCACCAGCCATTTCGTCGGGGTGTCCTTCCAGCGCACGATCACGCCGACCGCCATCACCACCATCAGCAGGGCCATCAGCGGGATGAACAGTGCATCGAAGTAAGGCGGCCCCACCGACAGCTTGGCCCCGGTCAGTGCATCGAGCACCAGCGGGTACAGGGTGCCCAGCAGGATCATCGAGGCCGCCACCACCAGCACCAGGTTGTTGGCCAGCAGCAGGGTTTCCCGCGACCACAGAGCGAACCCGACCTGGCTCTTGACCACCGGGGCGCGCAAGGCGAACAGGGTCAGCGAACCGCCGACCACGAACAGCAGGAAGATCAGGATGAACACGCCGCGCTCGGGGTCGGCGGCAAAGGCGTGCACCGAGGTCAGCACGCCGGAACGCACCAGGAAGGTGCCCAGCAGGCTCAGCGAAAATGCAGCGATCGCCAGCAGCACGGTCCAGCTCTTGAACACGCCGCGCTTCTCGGTGACGGCCAGCGAGTGGATCAGTGCGGTGCCCACCAGCCACGGCATGAACGAGGCGTTTTCGACCGGGTCCCAGAACCACCAGCCACCCCAGCCGAGTTCGTAGTAGGCCCACCACGAGCCCAGGGTGATGCCGATGCCCAGGAACGCCCATGCCACGATGGTCCAGGGCCGCGACCAGCGTGCCCAGGCCGCGTCCAGGCGCCCGCCGAGCAAGGCGGCGATGGCGAAGGCGAAGGCCACCGAGAAGCCCACGTAGCCCATGTAGAGCATCGGCGGGTGCACGATCAGGCCGATGTCCTGCAGCAGCGGGTTGAGGTCGCGACCATCGGCAGGCACCTGCGGCAGCAGGCGCTGGAACGGGTTGGAGGTAACGATCAGAAACGACAGGAAGCCCACGCTGATCATGCCCATCACCGCCAGCACCCGGGCCAGCATCACCTGCGGCAACTGGCGCGAGAAGATCGACACGGCGAAGGTCCAGCCGCCCAGGATCAGCGCCCACAGCAGCAGCGAGCCTTCGTGGGCGCCCCACACGGCGCTGAACTTGTAGTACCAGGGCAAGGCGCTGTTGGAGTTGCTGGCCACATACGCCACCGAGAAGTTGTCGGTCATGAAGGCATGGGTCAGGCAGGCGAAGGCAAACGCCAGGAAGGCGAACTGGCCCCACGCCGCCGGGCGTGCAAGGCTCATCCACAGGCTGTCGCCCCGCCAGGCGCCGAGCAGCGGCACGCTGGCCTGAACGCCGGCAAAACAGATGGCCAGGATCATCGCCAACTGGCCCAGCTCGGGAATCATCAGTGCAGCATTCATGGCTTGGCTCCGCCGTCGGTGGACACCTGGCCGCTTTCCTTCAGGGCCTTGGTGACCTCGGGCGGCATGTATTTTTCGTCGTGCTTGGCCAGCACCTCGTCGGCCACCACCACGCCCTCGGCGTTGAGCTTGCCCAGGGCGACGATGCCCTGCCCTTCACGGAACAGGTCGGGCAGGATGCCGCGGTAGGTGATGGGCACCGACTTGTTGAAGTCGGTGACCACGAAACGCACGTCCAGCGAGTCGCCGGAGCGTTGCAGGGAACCGGCCTCGACCATGCCGCCAGCCCGGATGCGGGTATCGAGCGGGGCTTCGCCGTTGGCGATCTGGGTAGGGGTATAGAACAGGTTGATGTTCTGCTGCAGCGCGCTCAGGGCCAGGCCGACGGCGACGCCGACACCCACCAGCAGGCCGAGGATGATGAACAGACGCTTCTTGCGTTGCGGATTCACTTGGACTTCTCCCGGCGCAGGCGGCGCGCTTCTTCTTGCAGATACCGGCGCTTGCTCAGTACGGGCGCGGCAACATTGATGGCCAGCACCAGCAGGCAGATGCCATAGGCCGACCAGACATAGAGGCCGTGATGGCCCATGGCGAGGAAATCATTGAAGCTGGCAAAACTCATCGTGCGGTCTCCCGCCCCAGGTGGCCCAACACTTCATCCTTGACCCAACTGGCGCGTGCCTCGCGCCGCAGCACTTCAAGGCGCATGCGCAACAGCAGCACCGCGCCGAAGAAGCAATAGAACCCCAGCACGGTCAGCAGCAGCGGCAGCCACATCTCGGCAGGCATCGCCGGCTTTTCGGTGAGGGTGAAGGTGGCGCCCTGGTGCAGGGTGTTCCACCACTCCACCGAGTACTTGATGATCGGGATGTTGATCACGCCGACAATCGCCAGTACCGCGCAGGCCTTGGCCGCGCTCTCACGATTGCTGATCGCCTGGCCCAGGGCAATCAGACCGAAGTACAGAAACAGCAGGATCAGCATCGACGTTAGTCGTGCATCCCAAACCCACCAGCTGCCCCAGGTCGGCTTGCCCCAGATGGCACCGGTGCTCAGGGCCACCACGGTCATCCAGGCGCCGATGGGCGCGGCGCATTGCAGTGCAACGTCGGCGATCTTCATCTTCCAGACCAGGCCGACCACGCCGGCCACCGCCAGCATCACGTAGCACGACTGCGCCAGCATGGCCGCCGGCACGTGGATGTAGATGATTCGGAAACTGTTGCCCTGCTGGTAGTCCTGCGGGGCGAAGGCCAGGCCCCAGACCACGCCCACGGCGATCAGCAGGATGGCGGCGATGCTCAGCCACGGCAGCATGCGGCCGCTGATGGCATAGAACCATTTGGGTGAACCCAGCTTGTGAAACCACGTCCAGCTTATTGCGCTGCTTTTCATCACGGTACATCCAGGGTCTTTGCTGGGCGGGGCCCAGACCTCATTATTCGCCGACGCTGATCTTCAGGCCAGCCGCTATTGCAAAGGGTGCCAGGGTTACTGCAAGGGCGGTCAGGCTGCCAAGCCAGAGCAGGTAACCGGTCGCCGGCATAGCTTGCAGTGCCGCCTGCAAGGCGCCACTGCCCAGGATCAACACCGGGATATATAACGGCAAAATAAGCAGTGCCAGCAGCAGGCCACCGCGCTTCAAACCCACGGTCAAGGCTGCGCCCACTGCACCCAGCAGGCTCAGTACCGGGGTACCGAGCAGCAGCGAGGCCAGCAGTACCGGCAGGCATTGCACCGGCAAACCGAGCATCAGGGCCAGCAGCGGCGACAACAATACCAGTGCCAGACCGGAAAAGGCCCAGTGTGCCAGCACCTTTGCCAATACCAGAAGCGCCAGGGGGTGCGGCGAAAGGACCCACTGCTCGAGGGATCCGTCCTCGAAATCACTGCGAAACAGCCCGTCCAGCGAGAGCAGAACGGATAAAAGGGCGGCCACCCAGACTAACCCAGGGGACAAGTTTTGCAACAATTGCGTCTCCGGCCCGACCGCCAACGGGAACAACGCGATCACGATCGCGAAGAACACCAATGGGTTGGCAAGCTCGGCCGGCCGGCGGCACAGCACCTGCGCTTCTCGGCGCAGCAAATGAACGAACACACTCATGCCGCGTACTGCCCCAGGTTCAGTTCTCGGTAGCCGGACGGCGTCTGCGCCAGCGTGTGGTGGGTGGTCAGCACGACCATGCCGCCGCGCTCGCAATGCGCCGCCAGGTGCGCTTCGAGCTGGGCCACGCCCTGCTTGTCGAGGGCGGTGAAGGGTTCGTCGAGAATCCACAGCGGCGGGCTGTCCAGGTACAGCCGCGCCAGCGCCACGCGGCGCTGCTGGCCGGCCGACAGGGTATGGCAGGCAACATCTTCGAAGCCGCGCAGGCCCACGGCCGCCAGTGCCTGCCAGATCGCCTCGCGGCTGGCAGGCTGATGCAGGGCGCACAGCCAGGCCAGGTTTTCCTCGGCGGTGAGCAGGTCCTTGATGCCGGCCGCATGACCGATCCACAGCAGCATCCTGGCCAGTTCACTGCCCTGCTCGGCCAAGGGCTTGCCGTCCAGGCGGATTTCACCGCTGGTGGGCCGCATCAACCCGCTGAGCAGGCGCAGCAGGCTGGTCTTGCCGCTGCCATTGGGGCCGCTGATCTGCAGCATGTCACCGGCCGCCAGGTGCAGTTCGAGGTGTTCGAAAAGCATTCGCCAGTCGCGCTCGCAGGCCAGGCCCACAGCTTCGAGTCGAGGGGTCACAGGTTCGCCTTATGGTTCGGTCTCAAGTCGGTCCGGGCCTGGCCGTTATACTGAGCAACAGCTGTACGGCATGGCCGGTCGCATCGGGCACGCCACAGGACGTGCGCACCCGCCAGGAACGGGCGGCATTATACATGGCATGTCCTACTGCAAAGAGGGCTATTTCCACAGGTTGCAACGTGATGACAGGCGAAATCAACAGCCTTGGCCCGCAGGCCCTGGCCAACCCCCAGGCGCGCAGCGCGGCGATGACCGGCGAACTGCTCAAGCTGCTGCAACCCCAGCCTGCCCTGCTCGCCCCGGGCGAGACCGCGCAGGCGCAGGTACTGTCGTTGCGCCAGGTCGGTCAGGACTTCCAGCTCCTGCTGCAACTGACCCAGACCAACGGGCGCCAGACCACCGTGCAGACCAGCGCCAGCCAGCCCCTGCCCCAGGGCAGCGAGCTGACGGTCAGCCAGCCCAATGCCGGCAACCTGAGCATCACCGTGCAGCAGGCCATCGCGCGCAGCGTGGCCACCCTCACCCAGCTCGACACCCGCCAGTTGCCGCCGGGCACCCTGCTGCAGGGCAAGGTACTGACCACCCAGACGCTGCCCCAGGCTGCCGGGCAGCCGGCCTTGTTCCGCTCGTTGGTGACCCTGCTCAACACCGCCCAGGCCGGCGCCACCCTGAACATCGACAGCCCTCGGCCACTGGCGCTGGGCAGCCTGCTCAGCGCACGGGTACAGGGTGAACAGTCGATCAGCTTCGTGCCCCTGAGCGGGCGCCAGGAACAACTGGCGATCACCCAGCACCTGAGCGCGCAGCTGAGCCGCCAGGCCTCGCTGCCGGGCCTGCTCGCCAGCCTGCAACAGATGAGCGCCGAGCAGCGCCTGCCGGCCGATGTGCGGGCCAGCGTGAGCACCCTGCTGGCCAGCCTGCCGGACATGGAACAGCTCGGCACGGCCAAGGGCCTGGCCCAGGCCCTGAACAACAGCGGCGCGTTTCTGGAAGCCAAGCTGCTGGCTGGCGCCCCCGCCGCCCTCGCCCCCGACCTCAAGGCCCAGGTGATCCGGCTGGTGGCGCAGTTGCTGCCCGGCCTCCCCGGCAGCACCCAGTTCAACCCGGCCGTGGCTGCCAGCACCCTGGCCCAGGTGCTGCCGGGCATGGTGCGCAACGCCCTGGGCATGCTCGGCCAGGTAAGCCCGCGCCCGGCCCCGGGAAGCTTTCCGCTGCCCTCGCGGTTGCTGCAAAGTGGCGACGAGGAAGGCGACCTGGAACACCTGCTGCGCCTGGCAGCGGCAGCCATTTCACGCCTGCAGAGCCACCAGCTCGCTGGCCTGGAGCAAACCCGCACCACCGCCGACGGCAACCTGCAGACCACCTGGCAACTGGAGATACCGGTGCGCAACGGTCAGGAGTTCATGCCGCTGCAAGTGAAGCTGCAGCGCGAGGAACCCCCCGAGCAGCAGGCCGACCCGGAACGCGAACAGCGCGACCCGCTGGAGATGCTCTGGCGCGTGGAACTGGCATTCGACCTCAGCCCGCTGGGGCCCTTGCAGGTGCAGGCGCAGATCAGCCAGGGCAACCTGTCCAGCCAGCTGTGGGCGGAGCTGCCGAGCACCGCGCAACTGATCGACAGCCAGCTCGGCAAGCTGCGCGCGCGGTTGGTGGAGCGCGGGCTCAACGTCGGTGAACTGCTGTGCCATCACGGTACGCCGCCACAGGGGCCGCGTACGCATCTGGAACAACGCTGGGTGGATGAAAACGCATGAGCCAGACCCCGCCACGTCAGGCCATTGCCCTGACCTACGACGGCCAGCAGGCCCCGACCTTGAGCGCCAAGGGCGACGACGAGCTGGCCGAGGCGATCCTGGCCATTGCCCGCGAACACGAAGTGCCGATCTACGAGAATGCCGAGTTGGTACGCCTGCTGGCGCGCATGGAGCTGGGCGATCAGATCCCGGAGGCGCTGTACCTGACCATCGCCGAGATCATCGCCTTCGCCTGGCAGCTCAAGGGCCAGGTGCCGGAGGGGTTCGTGGACAACGCCCCGCAGGAGCGCGACATTACCCCGAACCTGTACAGCCTGCCTGCGCCGGACTGACGACGCGCAGGCCGGGGGCCTTGCATCAGCTGCGGTGCAGCTTGCTCATCAGCTCGGCTTCGGCCTGGGTCAGGCCGCAGGACTGGGTCAGCTCGTCGACGCTGGCGCCCATGCCCACCAGCCGCGCCGCCTGGGCGAACGACAGGCTGTTGGGGTCGCGCTGCTCCAGTTGCATCAGCTTGTCCGGCAACGGCGCCACCACGGCGCGCAGCTCGTGCAACGCGTCGCCCATGCGCACCGTACCGTTCTGATAATCGTCCACACGCTTGGCCAGGTCCTTGATGCGCTGGTCACGCAGCGCATCGCCCTGGGCCTGCTGCGAGGCCAGCTCGCGCTGGCGCTTGCTGTAGCCGTAGAACAGCCACAGGCTGAGGATCCAGACCAGCGCCAGAAATATGACAGCACCCTCGAGAATCAACTCAGATATTCTCCAGCTCGGACCACTCTTCCTCGGTCATCATCTTGTCCAGCTCGACCAGGATCAGCAGTTCGTTGTTCTTGTTGCACACACCCTGGATGAACTTGGCCGATTCCTCGTTGCCGACATTCGGCGCGGTCTCGATCTCCGACTGACGCAGGTACACGACCTCGGCCACGCTATCGACCAGGATGCCGACCACCTGCTTGTCCGCCTCGATGATCACGATACGGCTGTTGTCGGAGATTTCGGCAGACATCAGGCCGAAGCGCTGGCGCGTGTCGATCACGGTCACCACATTGCCGCGCAGGTTGATGATGCCCAGCACATAGCTCGGCGCGCCCGGCACCGGAGCGATTTCGGTGTAGCGCAGCACTTCCTGGACCTGCATCACGTTGATGCCGTAGGACTCGTTGTCCAGCTTGAACGTTACCCACTGCAGAATCGGATCGTCGGAACCCTGCGCAGTCATGTTTTTCATTCCCCTAACCCTCAAAAGCCGTTCTCGGCGGTGTACTCAGTGCGGTCGCGGCAGTTGCGACCGATTATTTATGCGTACCGTGCATCTGCTTGACGGCGCCGCTGGCGATCAGCTCGGCCAGCTCGGCGACATCCAGCAGCGCGCACATGTGTTCGATGACCGTACCGGCAAGCCACGGGCGCTGCCCACGCTGGCTGCGCCACTTGATCTCGCTCGGGTCCAGGCGCAGCGAGCGGCTGACCTGATGCACCGCCAGCCCCCACTCGTAGCCCTGTACCGAAATAACGTATTGCAGCCCCTGGCGGAAGTCGTCGCGGTAGCGGTCGGGCATGACCCAGCGCGCCGTGTCGAGCACCTTCAGGTTGCCCGCCTGGCTGGGCAGGATGCCCAGGAACCACTCGGGCTGGCCGAACAGCGGCGTGAGCTCCTGGCCGGCCAGCGAGTAGATCGAGCCCAGGCACACCAGCGGCACCGCCAGGGTCAGCCCGGCCACGTCGAACAGCAGGCATTCGAACGGCTCGGCGGCCCAGGCCGGGCGACCGTCGCCCGTCAACGGCGGCACCGGCTGGTCCGGTGCTGCGGGCAGGTGCACCTGCACCAGCGGCTCGACCGGGGTTGGCACGTCGGCGATGACCGGGGCGACCACCGGGGCCGCCTCCACCACCTTGGCCACCACCGGTGGCGCCATCACCGGCATTACCAGCCGCGTAGGCTCGGCGAATGCCGGCACCGCGGTCTTGAGCTGGGCGTCACGGGCCTGTTCTTCGAGCACGGCGGCCTGGAACTCGTCGATCGCTTCAGGCGCCGTGACGACCACCGGGGCCGGGGCCACTGCGACGCGTTCGGCCACCGCCAGGGGCAATGGCTGCAGCTCTTCGGTGGCCTCCTGCAACAGGCCGTCCAGGTACGACTGCAAGGCCAGTTGAGGCTTTATGGTGACCTGCTGCGGGCTGTTCATCAGGCCACCTGCGCAACGGCATTCTGCGCCAGCAGATGCTTGAGCAATGCCCGGTAGGCAATCACGCCACGGCTCCTGCCATCGAACTGCGACGGCGTGAGCCCGGCACGGCTGGCGTCGCGCAGGCGCGTATCGACCGGAATGTAGCCCTGCCAGATGGTCTCGGGATAAGCGTCGCGCAGCACCCGCAGGGTGCCCATCGAGGCCTGGGTACGGCGGTCGAACAGGGTCGGCACGATGTGGTACGGCAAGGCCTGCTTGCGTGAGCGATTGACCATGCTCAACGTGCTGACCATGCGTTCGAGGCCTTTCACCGCCAGGTATTCGGTCTGCACCGGGATCACCAGTTGCTGGCTGGCAGCCAGCGCATTGACCATCAGAACGCCCAGCAACGGCGGGCTGTCGATGATCGCGTAGTCGAAATCCTGCCACAGCTGCGCCAGACTCTTGGCGATCACCAGGCCCAGGCCACTCTGGCCCGGGGACTGACGCTCGAGCACCGCCAGGGCGGTGCTCGAAGGCAGCAGCGAGATGCGCTCGTCGCTGGTGGGCAGCAACAGCTGGCCCGGCAGCCCTTCGGGCACCGTGCCCTTGTGCAGGAACAGGTCGTAGCTGCTGTGCTCGAGGGTGTCCGGGTTGTGACCGAAGTAGCTGGTCATGGACCCGTGCGGGTCGAGGTCGACCACGACCACGCGCTTGCCCGCCTCGGCCAGCAGGCCGGCCAGGGCGATGGATGTGGTGGTCTTGCCGACACCACCTTTTTGATTGGCTACTGCCCAGACTCTCATTGCGCTGCTTCCTCCCGGTCGGGTCGGACCCTGCCGGGATCGATTAAAGGGTCGACGACGGGGAATTGACGGGATTGCGCCCGGCCGTCGGTGCTACGGCTGGCGGTGCAGTTTGTGTGCCAGCACGCTTGAGCGCCGCATCGGGTGTGGCATTGGCGCTGCCGGTACCGGTCAGGCTGCGGCGCACCTCCAGATTGCGCGAGATCACCAGCACCACCCTGCGGTTCTGCGCGCGCCCTTCAGGGCTGGCATTGCTGGCGATGGGCTGGAACTCGCCGTAGCCCACAGAAGCCATGCGTGCCGGGTTGACCCCTTCCATCGCCAGCAGGCGCACAATGCTCGCCGCCCGTGCCGACGACAGCTCCCAGTTGGTCGGGTACTGCGCCGTGCGGATCGGCTGGTCATCGGTGAAACCTTCGACGTGCACCGGGTTGGCGAACGGCTTGATGATGTGCGCCACCTTGTCGATGATGTCGAACGCCTTGTCGCTGGGCATGGCATCGCCACTGCCGAACAACAGGGAGGAATTGAGCTCGATCTCGATCCACAGTTCATTGCCGCGCACGGTCATCTGGTCGGACTTGATCAGGTCGCCAAAGGCATCGCGCACATCGTCGGCGATGGTCTGCAGCGGGTCGCTGGAGCTTTGCCCCAGGCCCGCATCGACTTGCTCGCTGTCCTTGATCAGCGGTTCGGCCGGCTTGACGCTTAGGGGGCGCTCGTCGCCTATCGGAATCGGCTTCATGCTGCGCTCGGGATCGTTGAACACGCCGATCAGCGCCTGCGAGATGACCTTGTACTTGCCCTCGTTGATCGAGGAAATCGAATACATGACCACGAAGAAGGCGAACAGCAAGGTGATGAAGTCGGCATACGACACCAGCCAGCGTTCGTGGTTTTCATGTTCCTCGGGTTGACGACGACGGGCCATGGCTTACTCCATGAAGCCCTGAAGCTTCAGTTCGATTGAACGTGGGTTCTCGCCTTCGGCAATCGACAGCAAGCCTTCCAGGAGCATTTCGCGATAGCGCGACTGGCGCATGGCCAGGGCCTTGAGCTTGTTGGCGATCGGCAACAGGATCAGGTTGGCACTGGCCACGCCGTAGATGGTGGCCACGAACGCCACGGCGATACCGCTGCCCAGCTGGGTCGGGTCGGCCAGGTTGCCCATCACGTGGATCAGGCCCATCACCGCGCCGATGATGCCGATGGTCGGCGCATAGCCGCCCATGCTCTCGAACACCTTGGCAGCCTGGATGTCGCGGCTTTCCTGGGTGTAGAAATCCACCTCGAGAATGCTGCGGATGGCTTCGGGCTCGGCGCCGTCGACCAGCAGCTGCAGGCCCTTGCGGGCATACGGGTCGGGCTCGGCATCGGCCACGCCCTCAAGGCCCAGCAGGCCTTCCTTGCGTGCGGTGAGGCTCCAGTTGACCACCCGGTCGATACCACCGGCCAGGTCGACCCGCGGCGGGAAGAGGATCCAGCGCACGATCTGCAGGGCGCGCTTGAACGCGCTCATGGGGGCCTGCAGCAGCGAGGCCGCCAGCGTCCCGCCGATCACGATCAGCGCCGCCGGGCCGTTGATCAGCGCCGACAGATGGCCGCCTTCGAGGTAGTTGCCGCCAACGATGGCGACGAACGCCAGGATGATCCCGATAAGGCTCAACACGTCCATCAGATGCACGCCTCTACCAGGTGCCGGCCGATCTCGTCCAGGCCGTACACCGCATCGGCCAGGTTGGCCTTGGCAATGGCCATGGGCATGCCATAGATCACGCAGCTGGCTTCGTCCTGGGCCCACACCTGGCTGCCGCCCTGCTTGAGCAGGCGCGCGCCTTCGCGGCCATCGGCGCCCATGCCGGTCAGCACCACGGCCAGCACCTTGTCGCCATACGACTTGGCCGCCGAACCGAAGGTGATGTCCACGCAGGGCTTGTAGTTGAGGCGTTCGTCACCTGGCAGGATCTTCACCGTGCCGCGCCCGTCGACCATCATCTGCTTGCCGCCCGGTGCCAGCAGGGCCAGGCCGGGGCGCAGCACGTCGCCGTCCTCGGCCTCCTTGACGCTGATGCGGCACAGCTTGTCCAGGCGCTCGGCGAAGGCCTTGGTGAAGGCCGCCGGCATGTGCTGGATCAGCACGATCGGCGCCGGGAAGTTGGCCGGCAGCTGGGTCAGCACGCGCTGCAGCGCCACCGGACCACCGGTGGAGGTACCGATGGCCAGCAGCTTGTAGGCCTTGCGCTTGGGCGCCGGCGAGCTGGGTGCAGCGGCCCGCGCAGGGGCTTGCGGGGCAACCGGGGCGGCGCGCATGGACGCTGCCGGGGCGCTGCTGCCGGCGCTGTGCGACGGTGCAGGCGCTGCGGCCGGTGCCGGGCTGGCATAGCTGCTGAAACGGCGGTTGCTGCGCGAAATGGTATGCACCTTTTCGCACAGCATCTGCTTGACCTTCTCGGGGTTGCGCGAGATGTCCTCGAAGTTCTTCGGCAGGTAGTCCACCGCACCGGCGTCCAGTGCGTCGAGGGTGACGCGGGCGCCTTCGTGGGTGAGCGAGGAGAACATCAGGACAGGCGTGGGGCAGCGCTGCATTATATGACGCACGGCGGTGATGCCATCCATCATGGGCATTTCATAGTCCATGGTGATGACGTCGGGCTTGAGCGACAGCGCCTGATCGATCGCTTCCTTGCCGTTGGTCGCGGTACCGACCACCTGGATAGTCGGGTCCGCTGAAAGAATTTCCGAGACACGGCGGCGGAAAAAACCGGAATCATCCACCACCAGGACCTTGACTACCATAAACACTCCATTACGGGGCGCGGCCACCTGGCCACGCCACCGGGATCAGATACGCCGAGCGGCGTAACGCTTGAGCATGCTCGGCACGTCGAGGATCAGCGCAATGCGCCCGTCACCGGTAATGGTGGCGCCCGACATGCCCGGGGTGCCCTGCAGCATCTTGCCCAACGGCTTGATGACCACCTCTTCCTGGCCCACCAGCTGGTCGACCACGAAGCCGATGCGCTGGGTACCCACCGACAGGATCACCACGTGGCCTTCACGCTGCTCCTCGTGGGCTGCCGAGCTGACCAGCCAGCGCTTGAGGTAGAACAGCGGCAAGGCCTTGTCACGCACGATCACCACTTCCTGGCCGTCGACCACGTTGGTGCGCGACAGGTCCAGGTGGAAAATCTCGTTGACGTTCACCAGCGGGAAGGCGAAGGCCTGGTTGCCGAGCATCACCATCAGGGTCGGCATGATCGCCAGGGTCAGCGGCACCTTGATGACGATCTTCGAGCCCTGGCCCTTGGTCGAGTAGATGTTGATCGAGCCGTTGAGCTGGGAAATCTTGGTCTTGACCACGTCCATGCCCACGCCGCGACCGGACACGTCGGAGATCTCGGTCTTGGTCGAGAAGCCCGGGGCGAAGATCAGGTTGTAGCAGTCGCTTTCGCTGAGGCGATCGGCGGCGTCCTTGTCCATCACCCCGCGCTTGACCGCAATGGCGCGCAGGACATTGGCATCCATGCCCTTGCCGTCATCGGAGATCGACAGCAGGATGTGGTCGCCTTCCTGTTCGGCAGCGAGGATCACCTTGCCATTGCGCGACTTGCCGGCGGCTTCGCGCTCTTCCGGGGTTTCCACGCCATGGTCGACGGCGTTGCGCACCAAGTGCACCAGCGGGTCGGCCAGGGCCTCGACGAGGTTCTTGTCCAGGTCGGTCTCTTCGCCGACCAGCTCCAGGTTGATCTCTTTCTTGAGCTGGCGGGCCAGGTCGCGAACCAGACGCGGGAAGCGCCCGAAGACCTTCTTGATCGGCTGCATGCGGGTCTTCATCACCGCGGTCTGCAGGTCGGCGGTCACCACGTCCAGGTTCGAGACGGCCTTGGACATGGCTTCATCGCCGCTGTTCAGGCCCAGGCGCACCAGGCGGTTACGCACCAGCACCAGTTCGCCGACCATGTTCATGATCTCGTCCAGGCGCGCGGTGTCGACCCGCACGGTGGTCTCGGCCTCGCTGGCCGGATGCTTGTCGGCAGCGGGAGCCGCCTGACGGGCCGGCGCGGGGGCGGGTGCCTTGGCCGGTGCCGGTGCAGCGGCTGCCGCTGCGGGCTTGGCCGCCGGCTTGGCCGCAACCGTCGCCGCAGCAGCAGGCGCGCTGGCAGCGCCAGCGCCGCTGACGGCGTCGGGCGCGAACTTGCCCTTGCCGTGCAACTCGTCGAGCAGGGCCTCGAATTCGTGTTCGGAAATATGGTCACCCGCCGCTGCGGGTGCGGCAGCGGCCGGTGCGGCGGCCGCTACAGCGCCGGGCAGTGCATCGGCGGCAAAGGTGCCCTTGCCGTGCAACTGGTCCAGCAGTGCTTCGAATTCATCGTCGGTGATGTCACCGCTGGGCGCCGCGTCCGCGCCAGGTGCAGCAGCAGATGCCGCCGCCACGCTGTCGGGGGCGAACTGGCCCTTGCCATGCAACTGGTCCAGCAACGACTCGAACTCGGCGTCGGTGATTTCATCGCTGGCAGCGTCCACGGCCACCGGCTCGGGCGCCTCGGCCTGGGCCTTGGCGGCATTGAGCGAGTCGAGCAACTGCTCGAACTCGCTGTCGGTGATATCACCCCCGCTCGCCTCGGCCTCAGGCTCCGGCTCGGCAACCGCCGCCACCGGCGCAGGCGCCGCCGCTTCGGCACCGGCAGGTTCGGCCAGGCGCGCCAGGGCGGCCAGCAGTTCCGGAGTGGCTGCGGTGATGTCGGTGCGCTCGCGCACCTGGCCGAACATGCTGTTGACGGTGTCCAGGGCTTCCAGGACCACGTCCATCAGTTCGGCGTCCACACGTCGTTCACCCTTGCGCAGGATGTCGAAGACGTTTTCGGCGATGTGGCAGCACTCCACCAGCTCATTGAGCTGGAGGAAGCCGGCGCCCCCTTTTACAGTGTGAAAACCGCGAAAAATTGCATTGAGCAGGTCGGCATCATCCGGGCGGCTTTCCAGCTCGACCAGTTGCTCGGACAGTTGCTCAAGAATTTCGCCGGCTTCTACCAGAAAATCCTGGAGGATTTCTTCATCGGCGCCGAAGCTCATTAAACGTGCTCCCTAAAAACCCAGGCTGGACAGCAGATCGTCGACATCGTCCTGACCGGACACAACGTCTTCACGTTTATCGGCATGAATCTGTGGTCCTTCACCCCGAGTCGGATGTTTTTCTTGATCTTTTTCGGCACGCAGCTGGTCGTGGTCATGCTCGATGCCGGCGAACCGGTCGACCTGACTCGCCATCAACACGAGCTTCAGAAGATTGCTTTCTACTTCGGTGACCAGCGCCGTGACGCGCTTGATCACCTGGCCGGTCAGGTCTTGGTAGTCCTGAGCCAGAAGAATGTCGTTGAGATGGCCGGCGACCTTGCGGTTGCCCTCGGCGCTGTGCGTCAGGAAACTGTCGACGCGCTTGACCAGCTCGCGAAACTCCGGAGCCTCGACTTCGCGGCGCATGAAGCGCTGCCAGTCGCCACTCAGGCTGGCCGCCTCGGCACTGAGGTCATTGAGTACCGGCGTGCTTGCCTCCACCAGGTCCATGGTGCGGTTGGCAGCGCCCTCGGTCAGCTTGACCACATAAGACAGGCGTTCGGTGGCGTCGGTAATCTGCGAGACTTCCTCGGCCTGCGGCATGTGCGGATCGATCTGGAAACTGACGATCGCACTGTGCAGCTCGCGGGTAAGCTTGCCGACTTCCTGGTACAGGCCAAGGTCACGGGTCTGGTTCAGCTGATGGATCAGTTGCACCGCGTCGCCGAACCTGCCTTTTTCAAGGCTGCTGACCAGCTCCTGGGCATGTTTCTTCAGAGTCGACTCGAAGTCGTCCAAAGATGATCTTTTTTGCTCCATAAGCGCCCCCGTGGCGTACCTCAGCTATTGACGCGCTCGAAGATCTTTTCGATCTTTTCTTTCAGCACCTGGGCGGTGAACGGTTTGACCACATAGCCGTTGACGCCCGCCTGGGCGGCTTCGATGATCTGTTCGCGTTTGGCTTCGGCCGTCACCATCAGCACCGGCAGGTGCTTGAGGCGCTCATCCAGACGTACCTTGCGCAGCAGGTCGATACCGGACATGCCGGGCATGTTCCAGTCGGTCACCAGGAAATCGAAGTGACCGCTTTCGAGCATCGGCAACGCGGTGTTGCCGTCGTCGGCTTCCTGGGTATTGGTGAAGCCCAGGTCACGCAACAGGTTCTTGATGATCCGCCGCATCGTCGAAAAATCGTCGACGATGAGGATTTTCATGTCTTTGTTCAATTAGACCTCCAAGCAGTCTTTAACGCGCTCAGCGCTGAACGCGCATTCAATCAATTCGGGCACTACATTTCACGACTGTATGGAACGGCTGCTCAACGCGCCCGCCATTCCCCCAGGCGACCGCGCAAGCGTGCGGCGCACTGGCTGTGCAACTGGCTGACACGTGACTCGCTGACCCCCAGCACCTCGCCGATTTCCTTGAGGTTCAGCTCTTCGTCGTAGTACAGCGCCAGCACCAGGCGCTCGCGCTCGGGCAGGTTGGCGATTGCATCCGCCAGGGCTGCCTGAAAGCGCTCGTCTTCCAGATCGCGCGATGGCTCGAGCTGGGCACTGGCGCCGTCCTCGTGCAGGCCTTCATGTTCGCCGTCCTGCAACAGGTCGTCGAAACTGAACAGGCGACTGCCCAAGGTATCGTTCAAAATCCCGTAATAATCATCGAGACTCAATTGAAGTTCGGCAGCAACCTCGTGATCTTTAGCATCACGACCGGTTTTTGCTTCAATTGCACGAATCGCGTCACTCACCATGCGGGTATTGCGGTGTACCGAACGCGGCGCCCAATCCCCCTTGCGCACCTCGTCGAGCATGGCCCCACGGATGCGGATACCGGCATAGGTCTCGAAACTGGCACCCTTGCTGGAGTCGTACTTGTTGGAGACCTCGAGCAGGCCGATCATGCCGGCCTGGATCAGGTCTTCCACCTGCACACTGGCTGGCAGACGCGCCAGCAGGTGATAGGCAATGCGCTTGACCAAGGGTGCGTACCGCTCGATCAGCTCGTACTGGGCATCACGCGAAGCCTTGCTGTACATCCGATAGCCGCTTGCACTCATAGCACTGGTCCCGCACTGGTCGGTTGCACCAGCCGTTCGACGAAGAACTCCAGATGACCACGCGGGTTGGCAGGCAACGGCCAGCTATCGACCTTCTGAGCAATGGCCTTGAAGGCCAGCGCGCACTTGGAACGCGGAAAGGCTTCGTAGACTGCTCGCTGCTTCTGCACTGCCTTGCGGACACATTCGTCGTAGGGCACAGCACCGACGTATTGTAAGGCGACATCCAGGAAGCGATCCGTGACCTTGGTCAATTTGGCGAACAGATTGCGACCTTCCTGAGGGCTTTGTGCCATGTTGGCCAGCACCCGGAAACGGTTCATGCCGTAATCGCGGTTCAGCAGCTTGATCAGGGCATAGGCGTCAGTGATGGACGTGGGCTCGTCGCACACCACCAGCAGCACTTCCTGGGCCGCGCGCACGAAGCTGACGACCGAATCGCCGATGCCGGCCGCGGTGTCGATGACCAGCACGTCGAGGTTGTCGCCGATCTCGCTGAACGCCTGGATCAGCCCGGCATGCTGGGCCGGCGCCAGGTGCACCATGCTCTGGGTGCCGGAGGCCGCAGGCACGATGCGTACCCCGCCAGGCCCCGGCAGCAGCACGTCGCGCAGCTCGCAGCGGCCCTCGATGACATCGGCCAGTGTGCGTTTGGGGGTCAGGCCGAGCAAGACGTCGACGTTGGCCAGGCCCAGGTCGGCGTCCAGCAGCATGACCCGACGGCCAAGCTCAGCCAGCGCCAATGACAAGTTCACTGACACGTTGGTCTTGCCGACGCCACCTTTGCCGCCTGTCACGGCGATCACCTGTACGGGATGCATGCTGCCCATGTTTGTTCTTTACCTTGTCTTACTTAGACCGAGGCCACATGACTGGCTGCGCTTTCAACACCTGAAAAATGCCTGGCAGACCATTGATGTAGGTACTTTGCAACGTATACACATTTACCTCAGCCGACACGCTTGCCGTCGCTGTGGTACAGATCGGCGAACATGTCGGCCATGGCCTCTTCGCTGGGATCGTCCTGCATTTGTACACTGACCGCGCGACTGACCAGATGGTGCCGGCGCGGCAAGTGCAGATCGTCCGGAATGCGCGGCCCATCGGTCAGATAGGCCACCGGCAACTCATGCGTGATGGCCAGGCTCAGCACCTCGCCCAGGCACGCCGTTTCGTCGAGCTTGGTCAGGATGCAACCGGCCAGCCCGCAGCGCTTGTAGCTGTGGTAGGCAGCGGTCAGCACCTGCTTCTGGCTGGTGGTGGCCAGCACCAGGTAATTCTTGGCCTGGATGCCGCGCCCGGCCAGGGTTTCGAGCTGCATGCGCAGTGCCGGGTCGCTGGCCTGCAGGCCGGCCGTATCGATCAGCACCACGCGCTTGCGCAGCAGAGGGTCCAGGGCCTGGGCCAGCGACTGGCCGGGGTCGACGTGGGTCACCGACACATTCAGGATGCGCCCCAGGGTCTTGAGTTGTTCCTGGGCGCCGATGCGAAAGCTGTCCATGCTCACCAGCGCGATGTTCTGCGCGCCGTACTTGAGCACATAGCGCGCCGCCAGCTTGGCCAGGGTGGTGGTCTTGCCCATGCCGGCCGGGCCGACCATGGCGATCACGCCGCCCTCTTCGATCGGCTCGATTTCCGGCACCTGGATCATGCGGGCCAGGTGCGCCAGCAGCATGCGCCAGGCCTGGCGGGGCTCTTCGATGTCGGCAGTGATGTCCAGCACCTCGCGGGCCAGCGGCCCGGCGATGCCGATGCGCTGCAGGCGGCGCCAGAGGTTGGCCTGGTGCGGCTTGCTGCCCTGCAGCTGGGTCCAGGCCAGCGAGCCGAGCTGCACTTCGAGCAGCTCGCGCAGGCCCGAGAGCTCCGAACGCATGGAATCGAACAGACGCTGATCGACCGGCGCCGGGGCCGCTGCCTGAGGCCGCACGGGGGCCTCGACCTGCGGCTCTACCAGCGGCTCGGAGGCGGTCAGCGGCAGGCCGGCGAACAACTGGCGGTTGCCCTCCTCGCCTTCGACCCGGCTGCTGAGCTCGGCCTGCGCGGTGACGATGCGCGACTGGGTCTTGCGCAGTTCGTCCTCGAGCTCGACGTTCGGCACCCGCGGCGCAAGCGCGGACAGCTTGTAGTCCAGCGCCGCCGTCAGCTCGACACCGCCAGCAATCCGTCGGTTGCCGATGATGGCGGCCTCTGCCCCCAGCTCATCACGAACCAGCTTCATGGCCTGACGCATATCAGCGGCGAAAAAACGCTTAACTTGCATATCCCACTACCTCAGCCGTTGGGGCCTACTGTGGCAACGATGGTAACTTGCTTGTTGTCAGGTATTTCCTGATACGCCAAAACATGCAAATTCGGTACAGCCAGGCGGCCAAAACGCGACAGCATCTGTCGAACGGGTCCTGCGACCAGCAGGATTGCAGGTTGCCCTTGCATCTCCTGACGCTGGGCGGCCTCGATCAACGAACGCTGAAGCTTTTCGGCCATGCTCGGCTCAAGAAGAACACCATCTTCCTGACCCTGCCCGGCCCTTTGCAAACTATTGAGCAAAATCTGTTCCAACCTTGGCTCAAGCGTGATCACAGGCAGCTCGGACTCAGTTCCTACAATGCTTTGCACGATTGCGCGGCTCAATCCTACGCGCACCGAAGCCACCAGCGCGGCGGTATCTTGACTCTTGGCGGCATTGTTGGCGATGGCTTCGGCAATGGTGCGGATGTCGCGCACCGGCACCTGCTCGGCCAGCAACGCCTGCAGCACCTTGAGCAGACCGGACAGCGGCAGCACCCCCGGCACCAGTTCCTCGGCCAGCTTGGGCGAGCCCTTGGCCAGGACCTGCAGCAGTTGCTGTACCTCTTCGTGACCGATCAGCTCGTGGCAATGCTTGTAGAGGATCTGGTTGAGGTGGGTGGCGACCACGGTGCTCGCGTCCACCACGGTGTAGCCCAGCGATTGCGCCTGGCTGCGCTGGGCCACATCGATCCACACTGCCTCCAGGCCGAAGGCCGGGTCCCTGGCGGCGATGCCGTTGAGGTTGCCGAACACCTGCCCCGGGTTGATCGCCAGTTCGCGGTCGGGGTAGATCTCGGCCTCGGCCAGGATCACCCCCATCAGCGTCAGGCGGTAGGCGCTGGGGGCCAGGTCGAGGTTGTCGCGGATGTGCACGGTGGGCATCAGGAAGCCCAGGTCCTGGGACAGCTTCTTGCGTACCCCCTTGATCCGCGCCAGCAACTGCCCACCCTGGTTGCGGTCCACCAGCGGGATCAGCCGGTAGCCGACTTCCAGGCCGATCATGTCGATCGGGGTAACGTCGTCCCAGCCCAGCTCCTTGGTTTCCTGAGCACGCTGCGGCGACGGCAGCAGGTCCTGCTGGCGCTGCACTTCCTGCTGTGCCTTGACCTTGGCCTGGTTCTGCTTGCGCCACACCAGGTAGGCGCCGCCCGCGGCCATCAGGCCGAGGCTGAGGAATGCCACGTGCGGCATGCCCGGCACCAGCCCCATGACGATCATCAGGCCGCCGGACACGGCCAGCGCCTTGGGCGAATCGAACATCTGCCGGTTGATCTGCTTGCCCATTTCCTCGGAGCCCGAGGCACGGGTAACCATGATCGCGGCGGCGGTGGACAGCAGCAGCGAAGGCAACTGCGCCACCAAACCGTCACCGATGGTGAGCAGCGCATACACGCGACCGGCGTCGCCGAAGGTCATGCCGTGCTGGAAGATACCCACGGCCATGCCGCCGATCAGGTTGATGAACAGGATCAGCAGGCCGGCGATGGCGTCACCGCGCACGAACTTGCTGGCACCGTCCATCGAACCGTAGAACTCGGCCTCCTGGGCCACTTCGGTACGCCGCGCCTTGGCCTGGGCCTGGTCGATCAGGCCGGCGTTGAGGTCGGCGTCGATGGCCATCTGCTTGCCGGGCATGGCGTCGAGGGTGAAGCGCGCGCTCACCTCGGAAATGCGCCCGGCACCCTTGGTCACCACCACGAAGTTGATGATCATGAGGATCGCGAACACCACGATACCGACCACGTAGTTGCCGCCGATCACCACCTCGCCGAAGGCCTGGATCACCTTGCCCGCGGCTTCGTGGCCGTCGTGGCCGTGGAGCATCACCACCCGCGTGGACGCCACGTTCAGCGCCAGGCGCAGCAGCGTGGCCACCAGCAGGATGGTCGGAAACACGGCGAAATCCAGCGGGCGCAAGGCGTACACGCACACCAGCAGCACGACGATGGACAGGGCGATGTTGAAGGTGAAGAACACGTCGAGCAGGAACGGCGGGATCGGCAACATCATCATTGCCAACATCACCAGCAGCAACAGCGGCACCCCCAGGTTGCCCCGGCCGAGCCCGGACAGGTTGCTACGGGCGCTGTTGATTAACTGAGAGCGATCCACCGATATTCCTCTTCAAGCAAACTTTTGACGCCATGCGGGCGCTTGGCGCTGCTATTGCAAGAAGCTTTCCAACTTTGGATCAGTGACGCGACCTTCGCCGACACGGCCGGCTCCTGCAGCGAAGGGGCCGACACCTCGCGCCGACGGGAAGAGCTCAAACGGCTCAAGAATCGCGGCGCAGGTCCGGCGGAATCGGCAGATCCTTGAGCGGCTCCGGCGCCTTGCCCTTGCCCGCCCGGTGCTGGCGAATCTGGTACACGTAGGCCAGCACCTGGGCCACGGCCAGGTACAGGCCGGCCGGGATCTCTTCCTCGAGCTCGGTGGAGTAGAAGATCGAACGCGCCAGCTCCGGCGATTCCAGCACCTGGATGTTGTGGGCATTGGCGATTTCGCGAATCTTCAGCGCCAGGAAATCGGTGCCCTTGGCCAGCAGCGTCGGCGCATTGCCCTTCTCGGGGTCGTACTTGAGCGCCACCGCATAGTGGGTCGGGTTGGTGATGATCACGTCGGCATCGGGGATCGCCGCCATCATGCGCCGCTGCGACATCTCGCGCTGCAACTGGCGAATACGCTGCTTGACCTCCGGCTTGCCCTCGCTGTTCTTGTACTCGTCGCGCACCTCCTGCTTGGTCATCAGCAGCTTCTTGTGCGACTGGTACAGCTGCAACGGCACGTCCACCAGGGCAATCAGCAACAGGCCGGCGGCCATCCACAGGGCACTCCAGCCCACCACCTGCACACTGTGGATGATCGCCTGCTCCAGCGGCTCGTTGGCAATGGCCAGCAGGTCGTCACGGTCCGACGACAACACCACCAGCGCCACGATCAAGATCACGAAGAACTTCGCCAGGGCCTTGAGCAGCTCGGTCAGTGCGTTCAGGGAAAACATGCGCTTGATCCCCGACAGCGGGTTCATGCGGCTGAACTTGGGCGCCAGGGTGCCGCCGGCAAACAGCCAGCCACCCAGCGAGATCGGCCCGATGAAGGCCACGATCAGCGCCACCAGCAATACCGGCTGCAGCGCCATCAGGGCCATCTTGCCCGAGGCCAGCAAGAAGGTGCCCATCGAGCGCTCGTCGATCAGCGTGTCGCGCGACAGGGTGAAGTTGATGCGCATGATGTCCATCAGCACTTCGGCCAGGCCACCACCGAACACCAGCAGGCCACCGGCCCCGGCCAGGGTCACCACCACCGTGTTGAGCTCCTTGGAACGGGCGATCTCGCCCTTCTCGCGGGCGTCCTTCTTCTTTTTCTCCGTGGGGTCTTCTGTCTTGTCCTGACCGCTTTCGCTCTCTGCCATGCTCAGCTCGCCCTCGCCAGCTCACGCAGCCACTGCAGGGCCTCGGAGGCCAGCGCCTGGTAATGGGAAAGGATGTCGGCCAGGACAACCCAGAAAATCCCGAGCCCCAGCACCAGGGTCAACGGGAAACCGATGGAGAAGATGTTCAGCTGCGGCGCTGCACGGGTCATCACGCCGAAGGCGATGTTCACCACCAGCAGCGCGGTGATCGCCGGCAGCACCAGCAGCAGCGCCGCGCCCAGCACCCAGCTCAGCCGCCCGACCAGGTCCCAGTAGTGGTTGACCATCAGGCCGGTGCCCACCGGCAAGGTGGTGAAGCTCTCGGTGATCACCTCGAACACCACCAGGTGCCCGTTCATCGACAGGAACAGCAGCGTCACCAGCATGCTCAGGAACTGGCTGACCACCGCCACGTTGACGCCGTTGACCGGGTCGACCATGGAGGCGAAGGCCATGCCCATCTGGATGGCCACCACCTGCCCAGCCACCACGAATATCTGGAAGAACAGTTGCAGCGACAGGCCGAATACCGCACCGATGAGGATCTGCTCGGCAATCAGCAGCAGCCCGCTGAGCGACAGCGGATTGACTTCGGGCATCGGCGGCAGGCCCGGCACCACCACCACGGTGATCGCCAGGGCCAGGTACAGGCGGATACGCCCCGGCACCATCTTGGTCCCGATGATGGGCATGGTCATCAGCACGGCGGCAATGCGAAACAGCGGCAGGATGAAGCTCGCCACCCAGGTGGCGATCTGCGCATCGGTCAACTGGAGCATCGCGCGCTCAGCCGATCAACTGGGGAATGCTGCCGTACAACGACAGGATGTATTCCATGAACTTCTGCACCAGCCAGGGCCCGGCCACGATCAGCGTGATCAGCATCACCAGCAGGCGCGGCAGAAAGCTCAGGGTCTGTTCGTTGATCTGGGTGGCGGCCTGGAACATGGCCACCATCAGGCCCACCAGCAGGCTCGGTACCACCAGCACGGCCACGATCATGGTAGTCAGCCACAGCGCATCGCGGAACAGGTCGACAGCAACTTCTGGGGTCATGTTGTTCTCCTCGGCGCGCTAGACGCCACCGAAACTGCCGGCCAGGGTGCCCATGATCAACGCCCAGCCATCCACCAGCACGAACAGCATGATCTTGAACGGCAGGGAGATGATCAGCGGCGACAGCATCATCATACCCATGGCCATCAGCACACTGGCCACCACCAGGTCGATGATCAGGAACGGGATGAAGATCATGAAGCCGATCTGGAACGCGGTCTTGAGTTCGGAGGTGACGAAGGCCGGTACCAGGATGGTCAACGGCGCCTCGTCCGGCGTGGCGATATCGGTACGCTTGGACAGGCGCATGAACAGGTCGAGATCGCTCTCGCGGGTCTGCGCCAGCATGAAGTCCTTGAGGGGCACCTGGGCCTTGGCCACCGCGTCCTGGGCCGACAGGGTCTCGGCCAGGTACGGCTGCAGGGCATCCTTGTTCACCCGGTCGAATACCGGCGCCATGATGAACAGGGTCAGGAACAGCGCCATGCCGGTGAGGATCTGGTTCGACGGCGTCTGCTGCAGGCCCAGGGCCTGGCGCAGGATCGAGAACACGATGATGATCCGGGTGAAGCTGGTCATCAGAATCACGAACGCCGGAATGAAGCTCAGCGCCGTCATGATCAGCAGGATCTGCAGGCTGACCGAGTACTCCTGCTGCCCATCCGCCCCGTTGGACAGGGTGATCGCCGGAATCGACAGCGGGTCGGCGGCCAGGGCCAGCGGCGCTGCGAACATCAGCAGCAGGGTCAACAGCATGCGCAATGCGCCCATCACGACTTGTCCTTTTGATCCTTGCCCAGCAGCTCCATCAGGCGCTGGGCGAATTCGGGCGTAGCCTGGCGGGCGCTGGCCGGTACCTGCACCGGCTCGGCCAGCACATGCAACGCGGTAAGGCTGCCCGGCGTATGACCGATCAGTATCTGTTCGTTACCCACCTGCACCAGCAGCAGCCGATCACGCGGGCCGACCACGCGCGTGCCGACGATCTCGATGACCTGCTGGCCACGCGGCGTCACGTTCTGCACCCGGCGCAGCAGCCAGGCGAGAAAGAAGATCAGGCCCAGCACCAGCAACAACCCCAGCACCAGACGGCCCAGCTGCCCGCTGGCACTGCCGGCTGCTGCCGTGGTCGCAGCGGCTGCCGTGGCCGCGGGCTGTGCCGCCAGCGCCAGGTCGAGCCAGAGCAGGCCGACCCCGGTCAGCCCTGCTTGCAGAAGACGCTTCACTCAGCGCAGCTTCTTGATGCGTTCGCTCGGGCTGATCACGTCGGTCAGGCGGATGCCGAACTTCTCGTTCACCACCACCACCTCGCCGTGCGCGATCAGGGTGCCGTTGACCAGCACGTCCAGCGGCTCGCCGGCCAGGCGGTCCAGCTCGATCACCGAACCCTGGTTCAGTTGCAGCAGGTTGCGGATGTTGATTTCGGTGCTGCCCACTTCCATCGAGATGCTCACCGGAATATCCAGGATCACGTCCAGGTTCGGGCCGTCCAGGGTCACTGCATCGCTGCCCTTGGGCGAGCTGCCGAATTCTTCCATCGGCAGGCGGTTGGGCGAGCCGGCACTGCTGCCGCCGTCAGCCGCCAACAGCGCGTCGATGTCGGACTGGCCGGCATCGCCGGTCTCGCTCAGGGCTGCTGCCCACTCATCGGCCAGGGCCTGGTCTTCCATGGAGGTGATATCGTTTTCGTCAGCCATCTTGTCCTCGACGGGGCAATCAATTCGGAGTTAAAGCCAGGGTACCGATCAGCGGCGCTCGATCGGCTCGGTTACTTGCAATGCCAGCGTGCCCTTGTGCGAGCCCAACTTGGCCTTGAACGACGGTACGCCATTGGCGCGCAGTACCAGCTCGTCCGGCAGTTCGACCGGGATCACATCACCCGGCTGCATGTGCAGGATGTCGCGCAGGCGCAGCTCGCGGCGTGCCACGGTGGCGCTGATCGGCACGCTGACGTCCAGCACGTCTTCGCGCAGGGCCTTGATCCAGCGTTCGTCCTGGTCGTCCAGGTCGGACTGGAAGCCCGCGTCGAGCATTTCGCGCACCGGCTCGATCATCGAGTAGGGCATGGTCACGTGCAGGTCGCCGCCACCGCCATCGAGTTCGATGTGGAAGGTGGACACCACCACCGCCTCGCTCGGGCCGACGATGTTGGCCATGGCCGGGTTGACCTCCGAGTTGATGTACTCGAAGTTGACCGGCATGATCGCCTGCCAGGCTTCCTTGAGGTCGACGAAGCACTGGTCCAGCACCATGCGCACCACGCGCAATTCGGTGGGCGTGAACTCGCGACCCTCGATCTTGGCGTGACGACCGTCACCGCCGAAGAAATTGTCCACCAGCTTGAACACCAGCTTGGCATCGAGGATGAACAGCGAGGTGCCGCGCAACGGCTTGATCTTCACCAGGTTGAGGCTGGTGGGCACGTACAGCGAGTGCACGTACTCACCGAACTTCATCACCTGCACGCCCCCCACTGCCACATCCGCCGAGCGGCGCAGCAGGTTGAACATGCTCACGCGGGTATACCGGGCGAAACGTTCGTTGATCATTTCCAGGGTCGGCATGCGCCCGCGCACGATCCGGTCCTGGCTGGTCAGGTCGTAGCTCTTGATGCTGCCGGGGTCGGCGCCGCTATCGGTTTGCACCAGCCCGTCGTCGACGCCGTGCAGCAGGGCATCGATCTCATCCTGGGACAGCAGGTCCTGCATGGCCATCTTGGGCTCCTACTGCAATACGAAATTGGTGAACAGCAACTGGTCGATCACCAGCTTGCCGACTTCTTTCTGGGCCACTTCCTGCACGCTGGCGGTGGCCTTCTGGCGCAGCATCTCCTGGCCGACCGGGGTCGCCAGGGAGTCGAACGGCTGGCCGGAGAAGAGCATCACCAGGTTGTTGCGGATCACCGGCATGTGCACTTTCAGCGCATCCAGCGCAGCCTGGTCGCGCCCCTGCATGGTGATGCTCACCTGCATGTAGCGCTGACGACCGTTCTGGTTGAAGTTGACGACGAAGGCTGGCGCCAGCGGCTCGTAGATGGCCGCAGGCCTGACGTTGCTGACGGTTGCCGGGTCGACCTGAGGTTTGCTGTCGCCCCTTTGCAGGAAGAACCAGGTGGCGCCCACCGACAAGCCGATGGCCAGCAGCAATGCCAGCACCAGCAGCAGGATCAGCTTGAGTTTGCCTTTTACGGCGGGGTCTTTCACTGCTTCGCTCTTCGCCATGCCAATAATCCGTCACTCACAAGAGGTTTGTCCCACATGGCGAGGGTTGAGCAAGTGTTATGCCAGATTTGCGGGCCACACCGGCCCGATTGAGGAAGGCGACGAACGCAGGGGCAGATTCATCCGTGAAGGGCTGGGCAGCCGCCCCGCAACGCCCAGCCCTCCCCGTGCAATCAGGCGTAGAAATCGACCGCGCTGGACCCCAGCACCACCGGTCGCTCCACGGGCTGGGCCGCCGCGTCGGCGTCGGCCTCTTCGCCGCCCGCGCCTTCATTGCGACGCGCGGCCACGCCGCTGAGCTTCGAGGTGCCGTCCTGCGAGCCCTGCTGCTGCTCGCGGGACTGGTCGGCCACGTTCACGTCAGGTTGCGCCAGCCCCTGTTCGGCGAACATTTCCTTGAGCCGGCTGGCCTGGTTTTCCAGCGCTTCGCGCACCACCACGTTGCCACTGGTGAAGGTGATCTGCGCCTGCTGCTCGGGTGTCATGTGCACGCGAATGTCCAAGCGCCCCAGTTCGGCTGGCTCCAGCTTGATTTCAGCCGACTTCAGGTTCTGGCTGGACAGGTACATCACGCGATTGACCAGGCCCTCGGTCCAGCCACCCTGGTGCATCGCCAGCGGCTGGTTCAGCGGCATCGCCACCGGCACCGCATTGGCGGTCTTGGGCGTCGCGGCCTGGGTCAGCGCGCTGAGGCGCTCGGCAAAGTCATCGACACGGGTATCGCTGGAGGCGCCCTTGAGGTCCTTCAGGCCGTCATCGAGCAGGTTGCTGAAGCCCTTCTCGCCCGGCTCGCTGTCGCCCGGATCGGCCTGACGCGGGTCGAGCATGGCCGCCAGGGTATTGACGGCAGGCTGGCCCTGGGTGGCTTCGGGTTGCGCCGTGGTCGGCTTGCTGGCATGGGCAGAGGTGGTGCCCTGGGCCTGGGCGTTCTGCTCCAGGGCCAGGCGCAATGCCGGCAGGTCCTCGAGCACGTCGCCGGCCGGGTCGAAAGCGGGTTCTTCCGGGGCCGGTGGCTGCGGCGCGACGGCCGGGGCCTGCACCTGGGCCTGCAACTGTGCGGCAGCCGCCTGCACCACTGGGGCCACCGCTTCGGCCTGAGCCTGGATCAGCTGTGCGCCGGCCTGGGCGTCAGTAACCTGACCCGCCACCAGGCTCGAATCGAGCAGTTGAAGGTCATCGGCAACTGGCGTCGACTCGTCCGATGCCGGCTTCTGTTCAGGCAATGAATTGCCGCTGTCGGCAACAGTGCGCTCCTGATCGGTCGCCGTCTTGCCGGCATTTGCCGCCACGGCTGCAACGCCCGCCTTGTCGGCATTGGGCACATCCGCCTTGGCCGGCAGCTTGTCGCGGGACTGATCGGCATACACCTTGGAGAAGCCCGCAGCCTTGTCATTGGCGACCTGGGGCACCTTTTCGGGCGCTGGCGCAGCCGTGCGCGAGGCCTTGGCCACGGCGGACGGTTGCAGCAGCGGGTTTGAAGCGACAGGCATGGGAAGGGTCTCCACTACAGAAGCGCGAACTTGAATAGCGAAGAGACTGCAAGAGTCGCGCCAGGTTTGCGCTACACAGGATGCCTGGCCGCCTGCGGCGACACGCGCTCCAACTCGGCGACATAGAAGGGACGCACTTCGAGGTACTCGCACCTGATCTGGCTGATCAGGTCCTCGATGCCGTGTGCCGGCTGCTCCATCACGCGCACTTCCAGCTGCCGACACAACTCGGCCAGGTCGGTGGCGCCCATGTTGCTGCAGCTACCCTTGAAACTGTGGGCAGCCTCACTCAGCTGCCGGGGGGAGCGGGCGTCGCGCAGTTGCACCATGCGCTTTTCGCAATCGGCCAGGAAGGTCTCCAGCAACTCGGCATACTGGCTACCCATGACCTCCCGCAACTCGCCCACTACCTTGTTATCGATACGCTGATCGGACACTTGCTCACTCCTTGATCAAGTTCAATTATGCCAGAGCCACCCAGGCGAACTCCACGCGGGCCCTGCGCCCTCCGTCGGCCCATTCGGCGTGACGGCTCAAACGCCGGATCAGGCTCAGGCCACGCCCGCACAACCGCTGCTCCAACACCGGTCGGGCCAGCACTGTACCCACATCGAAGCCACTGCCGCTATCTTCGATCTCAATCACCAGACGCCCGCCACCCGCTACGGGTTCAACCTGAAGGTGCAAGCGTATGTAACCTTCCTGCAATGCCTGCAGGCGTCGGCTGCGCTCCTGATAATAGGCGGCAAACCCCTGGGCGTCGCGCTTGAGGGCCGAGTCGAGGGCCAGCACACCGTGCTCCAGTGCATTGGTGTAGAGCTCGTTGAGCACGCTGTGCAGCGCACCGCTCTGGGGGCGCAGGCCGTGTATTTCCTGCAGTACCTGCAACAGATAGGGCAAGGGGTTGAAGCGTTTGAGGGTCTGCGCGCGAAACTCGAACGACAGCGACCAGTCCAGTGGGCTGGACTGGCCGCTGTCCGAATAGACAAGCGGCGGCGGGGCCAGTGTCTGTGGCTCGACCACACTGATCTCGAGCATGCTGACATCGTCGCGGGACTGGCCGCGAAAGTCTTCGAGCGCCTGCAGTACATCCTCGAACAGGTGCTGCGGCGCACGGTTGCGCGCAAACACCTGGCGCAGGCGCTCCACCCCGAACAGCTGCTCGTCCTGGTCGCAGGTATCCACCACCCCATCGGACAGCAGGAACAGGCGATCCCCCAACGCCAGCGACACCACCTCGGGGTGCTCGTCGAAACGCTCCGGCGCCAGCACCCCCAAGGGCAAGTGCCGCGACACCAGCGCCTGGGGCTCGCCACCGGCCGCGGGCAGCAGGTAGCCGTCCGGCATGCCGCCGTTCCATACCTCGGCCAGGCGCCGCTCGAAACTCAGGCTGAGCATCATTGCGCAGCAGAACATGTCCACCGGCAGGATGCGCTTGAGCTTGGCGTTCATCTCGCGCAAGGTTTCGGCCAGGCCGTAGCCCTTGGCGGTCATGCCGTAGAACACCTCGGCCAACGGCATGGCGCCCACTGCAGCCGGCAGGCCATGGCCAGTGAAGTCGCCAAGCAGCACATGCATTTCACCGGTCGGCGTGAACGCCGCCAGCAGCAGGTCGCCGTTGAACAGCGCATAGGGAGATTGCAGGTAGCGGATGTTCGGCGCATTCAGGCACCCCGAATGCGTGACCTGATCGAACACCGCCTTGGCCACCCGCTGCTCGTTGAGCAGGTGACCGTGGTGGCGCGCCAGCTCGTCGCGCTGCTCCAGCACGGTCGCCTGCAGGCGACGCAGGCGATCCATCGCCTTGATCTTGGCGGCCAGGATCACCGGGCGATAAGGCTTGGGCAGAAAGTCGTCGCCACCAGCCTCCAGGCAACGCACCAGGGCCTGCTCCTCACTCAGCGAGGTAAGAAAGATGATCGGCACCAGCGCCTGGCCAGCCATCAGCTTGATCTGGCGAGCCGCCTCGAAGCCGTCCATCACCGGCATCAGCGCGTCGAGCAGCACCAGTTGCGGACGCAGCTCGGCAAACAGCGCCACTGCCTGCGCACCGTTCTCGGCCGTGATCACCGAATGCCCCTGCTCGCGCACGATGCGCGCCAGCAACAGGCGGTCGGTGGCGCCATCTTCGGCAATCAGCACGGTCAGCGACGACTGCTCGTTCACGAGGTCGCTCAAGTGATCTCGAACAGCTTGTCGAAATTGGAGATGGCGAGGATCTTGCGAACGTCGGAGCTGGCGTTGATCACCCGTATATACGCATCGTCGCCGCCGGCGTGGTCACGCAGCAGCAGGAGCATGCCCAGGGCGGAGCTGTCGAGATAGGTGGCGTCCTTCAAGTCGACGACCACGCCCTTGGAAGGTACTGGCTCGCGCTCGTAGCATTCACGAAACGCCTGGTGCTTGCCGAAATCGAACCGTCCCTTGACCCTGATCGTCAGGCTGTTCCCATCCGGCGATAGATCGTGCTCCACGGCCATATGCTCGACTCCTTCGATCATGGCGATTGCAGACACCACAGGTTTAGCAGCCCGCCCGCCCCTGGGCAACCTGCGCCGACCAATGCCGTGCTAGAAGCGATCGTGGCGCGGCAATCGCTGGGACAATTCGTCGAGCAGCTTCTGCTCGCGCTTGTCCTCGAGCATGCGGGCTTCATCGCGGTAGCGCTGTACCAGCTTGCGCAGGCCCTCGACCCGGGCGTAGGCCTGCTGCCAGGTGGCCCGTGCGTTGTTGAGGTTGGTCTGGTGCCACACCAGGCTCTGGTGTTGCTGGGCCACGGCGGTGTCCAGCTGGCTGAGAAAGCGCTGATAGCCCAGCAGCCAGCTGCCTGAAACGCCCTGGCCGCCCTTTTCCATCCACTGGTTCTGGTACTCGCTGCGAAACTGGTCCAGTTCCCGGAGCTTGGTTTCGGCCATGCTCACCTGCTGCTGGAAATGCCCGAGGCGCTGCACAGCCTTGCGCTCGGCCTCCTCGGCCATCTCCACCACCGGCACCAGGCGCGCGGCACGACTTGGCAGGGCCATCGGTTATCAGCCCGAAGCCGCTGGGGCGAAGACCGCCGCCAGTTCATCGCGGCTCTGCTCATGGCTGACGTTTTCATTGAGCCCCTGGCGCAGGTACTGCACCAGCTTGGGTTGCAGGGAAATCGCCAGGTCCGTCTCGCGGTCGCCGCCAGCCACATAGGCACCCACGCTGATCAGGTCGCGGCTTTGCGACAGGCGCGACCAGAGCTGCTTGAACTGCTGGGCCTGGGTCATCTGCTCGGGGCTGACCACCTGCGGCATGACCCGGCTGATCGAAGCCTCGATATCGATGGCCGGGTAATGCCCCTCTTCGGCCAGGCGCCGGGACAGCACGATATGGCCGTCGAGTACGCCCCGCGCGGAGTCGGCAATCGGGTCCTGCTGGTCGTCGCCTTCGGACAACACGGTGTAGAAGGCGGTGATCGAGCCACCACCGGCCTCGCCGTTGCCGGCACGCTCCACCAGCTTGGGCAGCTTGGCGAACACAGAAGGCGGATAGCCCTTGGTGGCTGGCGGCTCGCCGATGGCCAGGGCGATTTCCCGCTGGGCCTGGGCGAAACGGGTCAGCGAATCCATCAGCAGCAGGACGTTCTTGCCCTTGTCGCGAAAGTACTCGGCGATCCGCGTGCAGTACATGGCGGCGCGCAGGCGCATCAGCGGCGCATCATCGGCAGGGGATGCCACCACCACCGAACGCTTGATGCCCTCCTCGCCCAGGATGTGCTCGATGAACTCCTTGACCTCACGCCCCCGCTCACCGATCAGCCCCACCACGATGATGTCGGCCTCGGTGAAACGGGTCATCATGCCCAGCAGCACACTCTTGCCCACGCCGGTACCGGCGAACAGGCCCAGGCGCTGGCCACGGCCCACCGTCAGCAGGCCATTGATGCTGCGAATGCCCACGTCCAGCGGCTGGCTGATGGGGTCGCGGTTGAGTGGGTTGATGGTGGGGCCGTCCATCGGCACCCAGTCCTCGGCCTTCATCCCACCCTTGCCATCCAGCGCCCGGCCGGCACCGTCCAGCACGCGACCGAGCATGCTCATGCCCATCGGCAGGCGGCCGCTTTCGGCCAGCGGCACCACCCGCGCACCGGGCGCGATGCCGGCAACGCTGCCCACCGGCATGAGAAACACCCGGTCACCGGCAAAGCCCATGACCTCGGCCTCGACCTGCACCGGATGGTAGCTGTCATCGTTGATCACCAGGCAGCGGCTGCCGACGGCAGCGCGCAGGCCCTCGGCCTCCAGGGTCAGGCCGACCATGCGCAACAACCGCCCTTCCACCACCGGCTGCGCCGGCAGGCTCACGGCCTCGGCATAGGTGCCCAGGCGCTTGCCGAAGCTGGTGCGGTCAAGGCGCATCGGGCGTGGCCTCGCGGGTGCCCGGGTCGCCAGCAAGGTCGACGTGCAAGTCTGGCGCGGCAGGGTGCAGGCCCTGGTCATGCAACTGGTCGAACAACTGGGTCATGGCCTTTTCGATGCGGGTCTCGACGGTGGCGTCGATACGGCTGTGCAACGTCTCGATGCGGCAACCACCGGGCAACAGTGCGTCGTCTTCGAGCAGGCGCCAATTTTCCTCATGACGCTCGCGCAGGGCCTTGGCCAGCTCGAAGTCCTGCGGATTGACATGAATGCGGATGTTTTCGGCGCCCATCGGCAGCAGCTTGAGGGCCTCGCGCAGCACGTAAGTGATCTGGCTGGAGTCGGTGGCCAGCTCACGCCCGATCACCTCGCGGGTGATGCGGCTGACCATGTGCACCAGGGCCTTCTCGATCTGGTTGTCCTGCTCGGCGATCGGGTCGAGCAGGTGGCCCATCAGCTGCTCCAGGCTCGCCAGCTTGGCGCTCAGGGCCACTTCGGCCTCCTGGCGGACCTTGAGCTGGGTGCTGTGAAACCCTTCGCGCTCGCCGGTGGCAAAGCCTTCGTTATAGGCTTCCTGGCGAATGCTTTCGAGCTCTTCGAGGGTCAGCGGCTGGACTTCTTCCAGCGGCACCTCTTCGACTTCCTCGACGATTTCCGGCTCGGGTTCGGGCTCGGGTTCCGGCTCCGGGTCGAAGCTGGGCAGCGCCCAGCGGTCGAAGCCCTCGACGTCGCGGGCGGGGATCAGTTCACTCAGGTGCTCGTTGGTCGACATGATTCCACGCGTTCAATTGGGTAGGCGCCGGGGTGGTCGGCGATGCGGCCGCCAGGCACCGGCGTGTACCGCGTTGAGGCATCCGCCGGCAAGGCCGGCTCCTGTGGAGGAGCCGGGGCCGGCGAACGGCTTTAGATCATTTCTTCGGCGCCCTTGCCGCCAAGCACGATCTCGCCGGCTTCGGCCATGCGCCGGGCAATGGTGAGGATCTCTTTCTGCGCCGTTTCCACGTCGCTGACCCGCACCGGGCCCTTGGCCTCGAGGTCGTCACGCAGCAGCTCGGAAGCCCGCTTGGACATGTTCTTGAAGATCTTGTCCTTGACCTTCTCGTCGGCGCCCTTGAGCGACACCACCAGCACGTCCGAGGACACCTCGCGCAACAGCGCCTGGATACCGCGGTCGTCGACATCGGCCAGGTTGTTGAAGACGAACATGAGGTCTTCGATCTGCTCGGACAGCTCGCCGTCGACGTCGCGAATCGCGTCCATCAGCTGGCCTTCGACCGAACTGTCGAGGAAGTTCATGATGTCGGCCGCGCGCTTGATACCGCCCAGGGTGGTACGCGCCGCGTTGGAGTTGCCCGAGAACTGCTTCTCCAGAATCTGGTTGAGCTCCTTGAGCGCCGCCGGCTGCACGGTGTTGAGCGAGGAGACGCGCAGGATGATGTCCAGGCGCACCTTGTGATCGAAGTTGCCCAGCACCTCACCAGCCTGGTCGGGGTCCAGGTAGGCCACCACGATGGCCTGGATCTGCGGGTGCTCGTAGCGGATCACGTCGGCCACGGCACGCGGCTCCATCCACTTCAGGCTGTCCAGGCCGCTGGTGTTGCCACCCAGCAGGATGCGGTCGATCAGGCCGTTGGCCTTGTCCTCGCCCAGGGCCTGGGTGAGCATCTTGCGGATGTAGCCGTCAGAGCCGACACCCAGGCTGGTCTGGTCGCCGACGATCTCGACGAACTCGCTCATCACCTGCTCGACCTGTTCGCGATGGACGTTGCCCATCTGCGCCATGGCCACGCCGACCCGCTGCACTTCCTTGGGGCCCATGTGGCGCAACACCTGCGCCGCATCAGTTTCACCCAGCGACAGCAGCAGGATGGCCGCCTTGTCGACACGGGTCAGTTTGGCGGTAAGGGCTCGATTATCACTCATCGGCGTTGATCCACTCTTTCACGACCTGGGCCACACGACCCGGGTCTTCGGCCACCAGGCTCTTGATTGCGTTCAGCTGAGCGTCGTAACCCTCGCTCGGGCTAGGCAACAGAATGCTTTGCGGACCACCCAGGCTGACGCGGTCGTTGGCCAGATCGCCATCCAGACCGAGCATGCCGCCCAGTTCCATGTCGCCATCGGCACCGGCGCCCTGCTTGCCGTTGCCGGTGATGTTGTTGAGCACCGGGCGCAGCACGCCGAACACCAGCACCAGGATGAACAGCACGCCCATGACCTGCTTGATGATGTCCCAGAACCACGGTTGCTGGTAGAACGGAATCTCGGTGAACACTTCGCCACGGTCGGCGGCGAATGGCACATTGATCACGCTGACGCTGTCACCGCGGCTGGCATCGAAGCCGACGGCGTCCTGCACCAGGCGCGTGAAGCGCGCCAGGTCTTCGGCCCCCCATGGGGCGCGTGTCGACTCGCCAGTGGCCGGGTCGAGCTTGACCTGGTCGTCGACCACCACCGCGACCGACAGGCGGCTCAGGCGCCCCTGCTGCTGGCGGGTGTGGCTGATGGAACGGTCCAGTTCGAAGTTCTTGGTCGATTGCTGACGCTTGTCGGCCGGGTACGGTGCGAGCATCGGCTGGCCGGTGGCCGGGTCCATGATCTGCTGGCCGTTGGCGTCCAGCAGCGGCTGGCCTGGTTGCACCATGCCCGCGGCGGCCTGTGCCTGACCGGTCTGCTGCGGCGCAGTGGCCGGGCCGGGTGGCTGGTTGCTCAGGGCACCAGGCACGCCCTGCGGGCCCATGCTGCTGGAGCGCTGTTCGTTCACCGACTGCTCGCTGCGCAAGGCAGGCTGGTCGGGGTTGAACTGTTCGGAGGTGGACTCGACCGCACTGAAGTCGACGTCGGCGGAGACTTCGGCCTTGTAGCGGTCGTTGCCCAGCACCGGCAACAGAATGTTGTGCACGCGCTGGGTGAGCATGCCTTCCATGCGGCGGCTGTAGTCGAACTGCTTGCCGGCCATGGTCAGCTCGGAGTTCTCGCCCTGGTCGGACAGCAGGTTGCCCTTCTGGTCGACCACGGTCACCTGGGACTTGTTCAGTTCCGGAACGCTGGACGCCACCAGGTTGACGATGGCCGCCACCTGGCCGGGCTCGAGGCCACGCCCCGAATACAGCTCGACCAGTACCGAGGCACTGGGCTTGCGCTCGTCGCGCACGAACACCGAGCTTTTCGGAATGGCCAGGTGCACGCGGGCACCCTTGACGTTGTTCAGGCTGGAGATGGTACGCGCCAGTTCACCTTCCAGGCCGCGACGATAACGGGTGGCCTCCATGAACTGGCTGGTGCCCAGCCCCTGCTCCTTGTCGAGCAGTTCGAAGCCGACGTTGCCGTCGCCTGGCGCCACGCCGGCCGCGGCAAGTTTCAGGCGCGCACGGGAGAGGTCTTCGGACTTGACCAGCAGCGCCCCGGAGCTGGGCTCGACGTTGTAGGCGATGTCGGCGGCGGACAGGGTGTCCATGACCTGCTTGGTGTCCATGCCGGCAAGGCTTGGGTACAGCGGGCGGTAGTCGGGCTGCTGCGACCACAGCACCACGGCAAAGCCGATCGCCACGCTCGCCGCCAACCCGACCAGCAGGCCGACCTGACGCAGCATGGGCATCTCTGCGATGTTTTCCAGAAAGGACATGCCGAACAGCGGCGGCTTGGGCGCCGGGCTGCCTTTGGCGGGCACGTTATCAACGACTGCTTCGGCCATGACTCAATCTCGCCCTTATACCGGCATCTGCATGATGTCTTGATACGCCTGCACCAGCTTGTTGCGCACCTGGGTCAAGGCCTGGAACGACACGCTGGCCTTCTGCGAGGCGATCATCACGTCGGTAAGGTCGACGCCGCTCTTGCCGATCTCGAAGGCGTTGGCCAACTGGGTGGACGCCTGCTGGGTATCGCTGACCTTGTTGATGGCCTGGCCAAGCATGTCGGCAAAACCGCTCGAGCCAAGCTCTGGCGCAGGGGCAGCCTTCGACATCGACATGGCGTCCGCCTGCATGGCCCGCATGTCCAACATCAATCGATTAAATTCAACACCTTGGCTCATTGACTCTTCTCTCCGACGACCCGCATTTTTTTGACACTACGCAGCGGACAGGCAGAACTTAGCAACAAGAGTGCCAGCTCTACCCACAGGACCAACAAAAACGACCGGTTACGGCGTCACACGCCGCTGGCGTAGAGACTCGCCTCCACATCCAGGCCGGCATCACGCATCTGTGCCAGCTTGTAGCGCAAGGTGCGCGGGCTGATGCCCAGACGCTCGGCAGCCTCCTTGCGGCGCCCGCGCTCGGCGCGCAGGGTATCGATGATCATCTGGAACTCGTGGCGGCGCAGATCATCCCCCAGCCCGGCTGGTTCGGACGGCTCGGCCAGCACCGGCACCGGCTCTACGGGCGATATCGCCAGCAGCGGCAACGCCCCGGCCAGGCAGAAGTCCGCCGCCTCGATCACCCCGCCCTGCTGCAGGATCAGCGCCCGCTGGATGGCGTTGTCCAGCTCGCGCACGTTGCCCGGCCACGGATAGCCTTGCAGGCAGGCCTGAGCCTGGGCCGACAGGCGCACGGGGGCATGCTTCATTTTATTGACGTGTCGCGCCAGCAGACGCTCGGCCAGCGGCAGAATGTCGGCGCTGCGCTCGCGCAGCGGTCGCCAGGCCAGCGGGAACACCGACAGGCGATAGAACAGGTCTTCGCGAAACCGCCCCGCCGCCACTTCGCCGGCAAGGTCGCGGTTGGTGGTAGCGACCACGCGGATGTCCAGCGCGATCGGCTTGCGCCCGCCTACCCGCTCGACCTCGCGCTCCTGCAGCACTCGCAGCAGCTTGGCCTGCAGCCCCAGCGGCATTTCGGAAATCTCGTCGAGCAGCAGCGTGCCACCGTCGGCCTGCTCGAACTTGCCTGGCTGGGCGGCTATCGCCCCGGTGAACGAGCCCTTTTCATGTCCGAACAACGTGGCTTCGAGCATGTTGTCGGGGATGGCGGCGCAGTTGATGGCCACGAATGGCTGGTCGGCACGCAGGGACTGCTGGTGAATGTAGCGCGCCAGCACCTCCTTGCCGGTGCCCGATTCGCCGGAAATCAGCACGGTGGAATCACTGCGCGCCACCCGCGCGGCCAGTTCGAGCAACTGCGCACTGGCAGGCTCGCGCGCCACCGGACCGTCGGCGTCCGCGCCGCTGGCAACGCCCAGGGCATGACGGGCCACCAGGTCGAGCAATGCGCGTGGCTCGAAGGGCTTGACCAGATAGTCCGCAGCGCCCTGGCGCATCGCATCCACTGCACGCTCAACGGCAGCGTGCGCGGTCATCAGCAGCACCGGCAACTGCGGCTGGCGGGCCCGCAACGCGGCCAGCAACTGGTGGCCGTCCATTCCCGGCATGTTGACGTCGCTGACCACCAGGCTGAAGGGCTGACTGGCCGCCACTTCCAGCGCTTCTTCGGCCGAGCCCACTGCATGATAGGCAAAACCGCCCAGCTCCAGGGTATCGGCCAGGGCCTGGCGCAGTACGCGGTCATCCTCGACCAGCAGAACCTTGATCGCCCTCATGCCGTTGCCTCCAGCGGTGCGCCGATCAGCGGCAGGGTCACCAGCGCGCAGGTACCGCGCCCGGGGCGCGAGCGTAGCTGCACGGTGCCCTGGTGTGCTCGGGCAACCGCCATCACCACCGCCAGGCCAAGCCCGGTGCCAGTGGCCTTGGTGGTCAGGAACGGCTCGCCCAGGCGCGCCAGCAATGCACTGTCGATGCCCGGCCCGGCATCGCTGATGCACAGGCGCAGGCTTTGCCCGCGACGATACAGGTGTACCTTGAGCCGAGCAGCGCCGGGCGCGGCCTGCAGGGCGTTTTCAATGAGATTGAGCAGCGCCCCCACCAGGGTGTCGCGGTTGCACAGCAATTCGCCCAGGTGGCTGTCGCACTGCCAGCGCACAGCATGCCCCTGTACATGTACCTGCGCGGCCTGCTGCAGCGCCTGGAACAACGCCTTGGGGGTCACACGGTCGGTCAGCGGCAGTTCGCCGCGGGCGAACACCAGCATGTCGCGTACCTGGTGCTCGAGTTCGTGCAGACGCTCCTTGAGGCTGCCGGCAAAACGCTGACGGGTGTCCAGCGGCAGGTCCTGCTCGGCCAGGTGACTGGCATACAGCAAGGCGGCCGACAGTGGCGTGCGGATCTGATGCGCCAGCGAGGCCACCATTCGCCCCAGGGTCGACAGGCGCTCGTGCCGCGCCAGCTGGCTTTGCAGGTGGCGGGTTTCGGTGAGATCGGTCAACAGCACCAGCTGGCCCGGCTCGGCATCCAGCGAGCGGGTAGCGATCGACAGGCGGCGACCATCGCGCAGCGACACTTCGTGGCCGTCGTCCTCGCGCGGCGCAAAGCTGCGGGCGATCACCTGACGCCACAGCTCGCCCACCAGCGGCTGACCCAGCAGTTCGACGGCGGCCGGGTTGGCCTCGCGCACGCGGCCCTGGCCGTCGATCACGATCACCCCGCCGGGCAACAGCGACAGCAGGTTCTGCAGGCGGTTGGCCAGTCGCTCCTTCTCCGCCAGCTCCGCCATGCGCTGCGCACTGACCACGGCCAACTCCCCCTTGAGCTCGGTGACACGGGCCTCGAGCAGGTTGTAGGACTGGCTCAGTTGGGTCGACACCTGGTCGAACAGGGCAAACGCCTGCTCGAGCCCCTGACGACTCTGCTGTTCGGCGGCGTCAGAACGCCTGGGCTCGGCGGCGGGGATGTGGGCGGCGTGGGGCATGGGTTGCTCTCTCGCATGGCTCACCGTCATAAAACGGTATGTTGCCAGCGGTATAGCAATAGACGTGCCGGATACTTTGACGGGGGGGTGCCAGCAGCAGCGGCGCGCCGCCCAAAGCCAGCAAGGGCAGGCTTTACAGCCCTGTGGAAAATAGGGGTATTGCGTTCGGCAGGCCCCGGTCGGGGCCTGCCAGCAGGAAGCAGGCGTCAATCCTCCGCCTGTTCGTCTCCATCGCGACGGCTCATGCCGTACTTGCGCATTTTTTCCACCAGCGTGGTGCGGCGGATGCGCAGGCGCTCTGCGGCACGCGCCACGATACCGTTGGCATCGTCCAGCGCCTGCTGGATCAGGCCCTGCTCGAGGCTGCCCAGGTAGTCCTTGAGGTCGAGACCTTCGGGCGGCAACATCGCATGGTTGCTGAAATTGGGCGTATGGCCGTTGATTGCCACGCGCTCTTCCAGGTCCGAGCGCAGGCTGTCGACCAGTTGCTCGTCCTCATCATCGACGTAGCGGAACTTCTTCGGCAGCTCGGACACGCCGATCACGCCATACGGGTGCATGATCGCCATGCGCTCCACCAGGTTCGCCAGCTCGCGCACGTTGCCCGGCCAGCCATGGCGGCACAGCGACATGATCGCGGCGGAATTGAAGCGGATCGACCCCCGCTTCTCGTGCTCCATGCGCGAGATCAACTCGTTCATCAGCAGCGGAATGTCTTCGACCCGCTCACGCAGCGGGGCCATCTCGATCGGGAACACATTGAGGCGGTAGTACAGGTCTTCGCGAAAGCTGCCCACCTCGATCATGCTCTCGAGGTTCTTGTGAGTGGCGGCGATGATGCGCACATCGATGCTCTGGGTCTTGTTGCTACCCACACGCTCGAAGGTGCGCTCCTGCAGCACGCGCAGCAGCTTGACCTGCATCGGCAGCGGCATGTCGCCGATTTCGTCGAGGAACAGGGTGCCGCCATTGGCTAGCTCGAAACGCCCGGCACGGCTGGTGATGGCGCCGGTGAACGCCCCCTTCTCGTGACCGAACAGTTCGCTTTCGAGCAGCTCGGCCGGGATCGCGCCGCAGTTGACCGGCACGAACGGCGCTTCACGGCGCTTGGAATGGTAGTGCAGGTTGCGCGCGACCACTTCCTTGCCCGTACCCGACTCGCCGAGGATCAGCACGCTGGCGTCGGTGTCGGCCACCTGCTGCATCATCTGGCGCACATGCTGGATGGCGCGGCTGGTACCGACCAGGCTACGGAACAGGTTGGGCTCACGCTGACGACCGCGCTCGCGGGCCTGGTCGTACATCTCGCGATAGACCTGGGCACGGTGCAGCGAATCAAGCAGCTTGCTGTAGCTGGGCGGCATCTCCAGGTTGGAAAGCACCCGGCGGCGCAGGTCCTCGGGCAACTCGGCAGAAGATATTTCACCCAACAGCAATACCGGAAGGAACTCATCCCAGGCAGCCACGGTCTTAAGCAAGCCCAAAAGGCTTGCCGGAGCGTTCACGGTGCCGACCAGGACACAGAGTACTTCACGGCTGGATGACAACGACTGAACGACCTGCTGCCAATCGTGGCTGGAGCAGGAAAGATTTTCTTCGCCAAGAAAATTCAGCACCACCGCCAGGTCGCGGCGGCGAGCGTCATCGTCATCGATCAGGAGAATTTTGGTTTCACGCCACATGCAATCGAAACTTCCCTAGTCAACTCGACACCCAATGTGGGCATGCTCGACATCCATTCCGACTGGAGCGGTCAGTGATCGGACGTCTGAAATTAGAAAACAGCCACTAGTTAAGTCAAAAAATCGTACACAGTCAAATTTATGGCGCACTGCATTTTCGAACCGTCCAGCGTCAGCTGAACAGATGGTATACCTTTGCGGCGTTTTTCGCTTGGCGGATCTGCGTCATCTCGTCGACTATTGTTTGACGTTCACCACTTGCAACATCAATTAGTTGGCGGTAGACGTCGAGCAATTCCTCAAGACTGGTGCGCAGAACCTGTTCGTTGGTCGATGCCTCGGCCAGTACGTCCTCGACGCAAACACGGCAGCTCAGGTCCAGTTCGGTGATCGTTTCCCAGTCGCGGCTGGCCAATGCCCCGAGCAGGGCTTCGCGGGTTTGTTCGATACGTTCGAGCACGGCACTCATGGCGTTCTCCTAGACGTCGGCGACCTGATCGCCGATCGCGTCCCAACCTTCCTTGACGGTAATCAGCAGGCGTGCGACTTCATTGAGGATCTCCGGGTCGTTCTGCACGTTGGCCTCGACCAGGCGCCTGCTCATGTAGGCGTACAGCCCATCGATGTCGGCCAGTGCCTCGGCCTGGTTTTCGAGGTCGAGCCCTTCGCGCAGACCGCCGATGATCCCGATGGCCTTGCCGATCAGGATGCCCTTCTGGGCCAGGTCATTGCGCGCGATTGCACCTTTGGCCTGCGCGATGCGATCCAGCCCGCCCTGCATGAGCATCTGCACGAGACGGTGCGGGCTGGCCTCGGAGGTCTGCGCCACGCCGTTGACTTTCTGATACTGCCGAAGGGCCAACATAGGGTTCATGTTCTACCTCGTAACAAACGAAAAGGTTCATATACCGCCTGTATCGCCTGCGGGTCAAAAAACTTTAACCCCGAAAACGAAAAGCCCGGAGCACCCGAAGGGGTGCTGCCGGGCTTTTTTGCGGCCCCTGCTATCAGGAGTTCTTCTGCTGCGCTTCGATCGAGGCGAACATCGAGGCAATGTTCTTGCGCTGCGCCTCGAGCTTGCCGACCAGGGTATCCATGGCCACGTAGCGTTTGGTCAGCGACTCGGTCAGCGACGCAATGCGCCGATCCAGGGCCTCCTGCTGGTTCTCGAGGTCTTTCTGCAGCCTGTCCAGGCCGTTCTTGCGCGAGTCGAGAATGCCACCGGTCTGCAGGTACGGTTCGATCGCCTTGTTCATGTGCGCGAACACGCCATTTTTACCGGTGAAGAGCTCCTGCACGTCGGCACCGAGCTTCTTGTCCTTCATCGCCGCGTCGTACTTGACGGAGTTGAACTCGAGGGTACCGTCCTTCTGGGTGTTGATGCCCAGCTGGCTGAGGGTGGTCAGGCGGGTACCGTCCGACTCGGTCGCCAATTGGCTGCGCAGGTCGCTCAGCAGCGAACGGGTGGTCGGGTCGTTGGTCAACGGGCCCAGCACGGTGTTGCCATCGGCATCCTTGCTCACGGAGGTCAGGTTGGTGACCGCCTTGATCAGGGTGTTATAGGCATCGACATAGGCCTGCACCGATTTTTTCAGGCCATCGGTGTTCTCACCCACCGTAACCTGTACAGCCTTGCTGGCGTCGGGGCCGGTTGCCTGAAGCAGGTCCAGGCTGATGCCACTGATGGCACCGGTGACGGTATTGCTCTTGCTCGTGACCGGCAGGCCGTCGACGTACAGTTTTGCGTCCTTGGCCGGCTCACCGATGTAGCCGGCACCGTCACCATCCATCTTCTCGCCCGGCGCGATCTTGAGCGCGTCGATGGTGCCGTCGACGGAAATGTCCGTACCCTCACCGGTCTTGGTCGAACTGAACACCAGGCGCGAACCGTCTGCACCATTGACCAGGTTGGCAGTGATGCCTTTCTCGGACAGCGACGAGTTGATGGTGTCGCGCACGGACTGCAAGGTTGCACCAGGGCCGACCTTGACGGTGTGGGTGACACCGTCCTGGGTAATCAGCAGGTCGCCTTCGGGAATCGGCGTGGTGGCGCCGGTGTCGAAGTTCTGGCTGGCCACCTTGGACGAGGTGGCCAGGTTGTCGACACGGATCGTGTAGGTACCAGGCACCGCGGTATTGTTAGAGGTTGCCTTGATCGCGGCGTCGTTGCTGGACGTTGCCGCATAGGCATTGAACGACGGCGCGAGGGGATCATTGAGCTTCTTCATCGCCGCCTGATAGACAGACAGCGCGCTCTTGAGCGATGCGACACCAGAAAGCATGGCCGAGTTGTTGGCAGTCTGGCGTTTGATCTGGTTGGCTTTCGGATCGGTTTCAGACGCCACCAGCGTGCTGACGATCTTGTTGATATCGACCCCAGAACCCAGACCGGTGCCCGGTAAAATTGAACTCGCCATTGCTATTCCCTCTTGGTTGCGCGCCGCCCCTAGCCGATCAAGGCTAGCGAACGTGCTGCTCGGACGCCAGCATCAGACCTTGGCGTTGAACAGCAGGCTGTTAACATCGCTCAGACTGTGGGCAATTCTCAACGCCTCTTCCGAAGGAAGTTGGCGGATCAGCTCACCGGTTTCACTGGCGATGACTTTAACTACAATTCGGCCGGATTCTTCATCCGTGGAAAATTCGAGATTGCGACGCGACGAGGCGAGAAACTTCTCGATGTCCTTGAGCGCGTTCTTGACCTTCTCAGCTTCGGTCAGGCCGCTGTCGGCGCTTTCCTTCGCTGGCTTGATGGATTCGACAGCCTCCACGGGCTTGACCGCAGGGCGCTCGGTGGGCTGCTCCACAGGCTTTGCAGCCTGGTAGGACAGGTTCAGCTTGACGCTCATATCCATGCCAACCACCTCTCAATGCAAAAGGCGGGGGAGCGCCACAGGTGCACTCCCCCGCCGATAACCATCAGGCGATTACTGAAGCAGTTTCAGTACGGCGGATGGCAGCTGGTTGGCCTGGGCCAGAACCGAAGTCGAAGCTTGTTGCAGAGTCTGCTGCTTGGTCAGCTGAGCGGTCTCGGCAGCGAAGTCGGTATCTTGTACACGACCACGGGCAGCGTCGGCGTTTTCGTTGATGTTCTGCAGGTTGTTGATGGTGCTGGTCAGACGGTTCTGAACGGCACCCAGTGCAGCACGGCCTTCACCGATGGTCTTGACCGCAGCATCGATCGCGTCCATTGCAGCCGAGAAGTTGGTCTCGGCAGTGGCGCTGTCGCTACCGGCGATGGTGATGGCGTTGGTGATACCCAGGTCGCTGGCCAGGTACTTGCCGGTCAGGTCGATGCTGATCTGGTTGATGCCACCGGTTTCCGAACCGACCTGGAAGGTCATGGTGCTGGCGGAACCGTCCAGCAGGTTCTTGCCGTTCAGCTGGGTGGACTGAGCGATACGGGTCAGCTCGTCACGCATCTGAGCGAACTCGGAGTTCAGCGAGTCACGGTTGTCCGAATCGTTCGAGTCGTTTCGCGATTGCAGAGCCAGTTCACGCATACGCTGCAGGATGTTGACCTGCTCTTGCATCGCGCCTTCAGCGGTCTGGGCGATCGAGATACCGTCGTTGGCGTTTTTGATTGCCATGGTCTGACCGCGGATCTGCGAGGTCATACGGGTAGCGATCTGCAGGCCAGCGGCGTCGTCTTTGGCGCTGTTGATTTTCAGGCCGGAAGACAGGCGAGTCATCGAGGTGCTCAGGGCGTCGGAAGCGCGGTTCAGGTTTTTCTGAACGTTCAGCGACGTGACGTTGGTGTTTACGGTTAATGCCATGACGAATTCCTCGTTTGTGGGTATTGCGGCTTCCGGCCCTGGCAAGCGCCGGGTGTGGCCTAGAGAACCTTCGTAATAGTTATCGTCGTCTGTGCAGGTTGCTTTAGGGGTTTTTTGAAAATTTTTACTGGCACCCTGCCACCCCAATGAAATCAAGGGTTTGACGCCAGCTTTATGGCCCCTGCGGCACAGCCTTGGTTGTGGCATACCGCAAAGGCAAAAAAAAGCGCCACCTTCAAGGCAGCGCTTCTGTAGACGGGAGGTCGGTTCAGTCCCGACGCTCGATGATTGCCGAGCCCCACGACAGGCCCACGCCAAAACCGCTCAAGGCCACACGCCTGTGCTGGGTGCCCAGTACGTGCTTTTCCAGCAGCAACGGAATGCTCGAGGACACCGTGTTGCCGGTCTCGACCATGTCCTTGACGAATTTCTCGATGGTTTCGGGCTTGTCTTCCTCGAAGCGGCGCGCCACGGCATCGACGATTGCCGCACTGCCCTGGTGAATGCAGAACAGGTCGATGTCGTTGGCCCCCAGGTTGCTCGCCTCGAGCAACTGACGCAGGTGCGCAGGTACCTTGAGCAACGCGAAGTTGAACACCTGGCGACCGTTCATGAAGAACACCCCGTCATTCACCTTCAGGTGCTCTGCGCCGCCGCCGTCGGTGCCAAAGCTCGATTTGCCCAGTTGCCAGGCCGCGTCCTCGCCCATCCAGGTGACCGTGGCAGCATCACCGAACAGCATGGTGGTGTTGCGATCTTCCGGATCGACGATCTTGGAATAGGGATCGGCGGTGATCAGCAGGCCGTTCTTCAGCCCCGCCGCCTCCATGAAGCCCTTGATGGCATAAAGGCCGTAGACGTAACCGGAACAGCCCAGGGAAATGTCGAAGGCCGCCACATGGGTGGGCAAGCCAAGCTTGTGCTGGACGATCGCGGCAGTGTGCGGCAACCCTTCGGCGTCGCCGTTCTGGGTGACCACGATGAGCACATCGATCGACTCCGGGGACAACGAAGGATTGGCAGCGAACAGGACCTTGGCGGCCTCTACACACAAGTCCGAGGTCTCCTGACCTGCCTCCTTGCGCGGCAGAAAGGTCGAACCGATCTTGCCCAGAATGAAGTCCTGATCCTTGCCGAATTTCGCACCCTGGGCGTAATTGTTCAGACCCTCGACAGGTACGTAACTCGCGATACTTTTGATGCCAATCATTGTGGCTTCCCGATAGATATGCGGATTTTCACGGGCCTCACTCCCCTGCAGGCAAGGGATCTCACGCAGCGCCGCTCCAGGCCACCTGCACCGCCCGCTGATTCATTAGCTTAGAGATGCACGTTTCGACTGCCAAGTCACGGCATTGTACGCGAACCAGGGCGATGCTTGTGCACAGCACTTCACGGTCACGTGAGGACGGCCAGGTCGGGAAGGCCCGACCGCCCTGCAAAACCGCTCAGCCCGCCAGCCAGGCCGCGCGCCACAGCGCCAGGCGCTCGCCCTCGAGCAGCCAGTCGCGCCGCACGCTGGCCTGCAGCACCTCGCCCAGGCTGGCGGAAGCCTGCGGGTCGCCCAGGTGCAGGCGGATCGCGGCCAGCCAGTCGGCCGTGGTGTTGGCCACGCGGGTCAGCGGCAGCACATCGACACCGGCAAAGCCCGGCACATTGCTGCAGATGATCGGGTAGCCACAGGCGGCGTACTCCAGCAACCCCGGGTTGCCCGAGCAGGCATTGAGCAGGCTCTGGGCCATGGGCGCCAGCGCCAGGTCCAGGTTGAGCGCGGCCAGCGCTGCGGCCTGCCGTTCGGGGGCGACGGCGGCGTGTACCTCCTTCATGTAGGGGCGCAGGGCCTCGGGGCAGTCGCCCAGCGCCACCCACTCCACCTCCGCGGCCAGCGTCCTGACCACATCGACCAGCAGGTCGGCATCCACCGCCCCGGCCCAGCCGACACGGGGCTTGCTGCCCATGCCACGCTTGCCCTGGAGATTGCGCCACCATCGGCCCGGCAAGCTGGCCTCCAGCACACGAATATCGTCGTGCTGGCCTGCCAGCAACTCGGCCAGCGCGGGCGCAGGCACGATGATGCGATCGGCGAGGATCACCGCGCTCTGCAAGCGCTGGCTGATTTCGTCGGCGCCAAACCCGGCATGCGCGCCCTGCAAGCGCATCTGCGGGAGGTAGCCGTCCACGTCGAGCACCTTGAACGCCCGCGAGAACGCCCGCAGGCGCCGCATGGCCAGCAGTTGCGCGTCATCGAGCGGGCGCTGCAGCAGCACGGTGTCCGGTGCGTAGCGCTCCAGCTCCACGGCAGACAGCAGGTGCGGCGTGACCAGCCCGTCCACCCACCCCGCCTCGCGCAGCGCCTTGAACGGCTCGACGATGCGCTGCTGGCCGGCGCCCTGCAGGTCGGCCGGGTGAGCCAGCAACATGGGCAGCGGGTGCCAGCTTTTCAGCGGGTTCCACACCAGCGAGTTGCTCGCCCGGACAAAGCCACCCGGCACCTGCAACGACAGGTTGGCGTTGTATGCCGGATCGCGGGCCAGGCGTGGCAGCCAGCGGGCCAGCAGAGCGTCCTCCTGCTCCGTGGTCGCCGCGTCGCGCTCGCAAGCGTCCATCAGCAATTGCACATGGGGCGTCCAGACGTTCAGGTAACCGGCCTCCTGCAGCCTCAGGCACAGGTCGACATCCACCCAGCGGGCCAGCAGCGGATCTTCGGCAAAGCCGCCGGCCTCAAGGAACAGCGCCCGGCGCAGCATCAGGCATTCGCCACTGAGCGCCGAACAGTCCTGATCGACCTGCAGCCGCCCCATGTAACCGGCCTGCTGATGATCGACCCCGTCGAATGCCGAGCCCACCAGGCCGGTGAGCCCCAGCACCAGGCCGGCATGCCGGACCTTGCCGTCGGCCGCCATCAGCTTGGCCCCCACCGCGCCCACCTCGGGCCGCTGGGCGTGATTGAGCAATTGCTGCAGCCAGTCGCGCGCGAGGATCCCCGCACGCGCATCCAGCCACAGCAGGAAATCGCCACGGGCCTGCTGCGCCGCGTGATTGCACATGGCAACCCGCGACTGGCCGGCAGCATAGTGCAGGACCTGAATCTGCTCACCGCCGATCTGCTCGACCATCGCCAGCCATTCACGGGCAGCCTCGTCCAGGGCAGACGGCGCCAGCAACAGCACTTCGAAGCCGCCAGCCAGCGCCGTGTTCTCCAGCAAGGTTTCGATGCAGCGCTGGAAGTGGCCGACGCTGCCTTCCAGGGCGATCAGGATACTCACCGAGGCGGCCTGGGCATGCCCGTAATCGAGACGATAACGGCCCGGCAACGACGCCAGCACCGCGACCTGCCCCTGCGTGTAACCGCGGGCCTGCAGGTGGCGTTCCAGCACCGCGCGCTCGTGGGCGCAATCACGCAATGGCAGGGCCTCGCCGATCAGCAACGGCTCGGCGACATGCCCCACGCAGCCCAGGCCCTGCTGTTCGACCAGGCGCAGCTGGTACTCCAGCTCGAACGCCCGAGCGCAGTCGAGGGCGAAGCCGCCCCGTTGCAACAAGGCCTGGCGCTGGTACAACCAGTGCCGCGACAGGCTTGCCGGGAAACTCAGCAGCAGGTCGAGGTTGAAATCCGGTCGCAGTGCGATGTCGGTGCTGCCATTGGTCGCGCGCATCGCTTCATCCGCCATGTACGCCAGGCAACCGGCCTCGGCACCGGCCAGCTCGAGTGCCGCGATCAGCAGGCCCGAGGCCGTGAATTCGACGCCCGCCTCCACGATCAGAAACCAGTCGCACCGGCTGTGCTGCAGCGCAGTATTGATGGCTTCAGCTTGCCGCTCCCGGGCACAGGGCACATGCCGTACCTGCGGGTTGGCCAACGACTGGTTGCCGAGCACGCTGACCTCAAGGTGCGGGTACAGGCAGCGCTGCGTACCCAGGCTGGCCAGGGTGGCGGCCAGGCGCTGGCGATCATCAGCGTCATCCAGCACAAGCACACCGATGACCGGCATCGACTGGCTGTCGAGGCGCTCGTTGATCAGGCGCAGCTGCTGGGCATCAGGGTGGCGCTCGCGCAACCAGGACAGCACGCCCAGGTTCAGGTCCGCTGCTTCGAGCGCGGCCGCGGCCTGGGTCTTGGCAATGAACGTATCCAGCTGCTGCCAGAACGGCAGCGTTGCCAGCACGTAGCGCTGCAATGCCCCCTCCACCCCTGCCCTGGCGGTGGCCAGCGCGTCCGGCTGGTCAAGCAGGGCAAAGCCGGCGCTGCCAAGGAAGCCGGTTTCGAGAAACGTCTGGTCGACACCACTACCGGGCATGAAGATCACCGGGCAGCCACACAGCACGGCAATCACGCAGGTCATCGACCATTCGTAGCTGTACATCACCTCGGCCGAGCGCAGCACCTGGGCCAGTTCATGAAGCGGCAGCGCATTGGCGATGCGCAGCAACTGGATACCCTCGGGCAACAGCGAGTAGTCGATCTGCTCCAGGGGATGACGGTTCTGATACAGGTAGCAACCCCTGCGTGGCGTGCCCGCCGGCGGCGCCTTGAACAGGTCGATGTCGAGCACCGGCAGGCCCAGCAGGTCGGGGTTGGCGTGGCCGCGTTTTTCGGCCAGCGCCGGGCCGTAGTAGAACAACAGGTCGGTGGGCGCGGCCTCCATCGACTTGCCGTTGATCAGCCCTTCGAAGTTCAGCAAAAAGCGCGAGACCACCCTGCGCCCCAGCGGATTGCCGACCACCACCTCCGGATACACGGCGATGGCCACCTTGCCGTGTTGCTGATGCCGCTGCTCGGTGGCGGCGTCGAGCAGCGGCGTCTTCAGGTTGGGGTTGACCACCTTGGGCCCGCACAGATACGCCTCGCGCCCGTTCAGATTGAGCACGTGACACAGGTAGTGCAGCGACACGATGCCCGAGGAGGTGTCCCGGTAGTCGGGCGCCATGATGTAGTAAGGGTGTTCGGGTTTGGCGAACATCAGGGTGTGTCGAAACAACGCCTGCTCAAGGACCTGCGCGTCGACCTGCGAGGCATGCGACATGGTGAAACTCCAATCTCTGATTAGGGGCGTGCTGCTGTCAGCGCGAGGCGCTCGAAGGCTTGTCCTGGAAAAAGCGCGCGATGCACGCACACACATGCGCCACCTGGCGGCTACGCATGTCGGAAAACAACGGCAGGCGCAACAGGCGCTGCGAGACATCCGTGGTGATCGGCAACTGGCCGCTGCTGCGCGCATAACGCAGGCCGGCTGGCGAGTCATGCAATGGCACATAGTGGAACACCGCATTCACCCCATGCTCGCGCAGAAACGCGATCAACGCCGTGCGCTCTTCGACACTGCGCATCAGCAGGTAGAAGATGTGTGCGTTGGCCGGCTTGTCGTCCAGGGTACGCGGCAGCTGGAACAGACCATCGGCGGCCAGCGGTCGCAGCAGGCTGAAATACTTCTCGTACAGGGTCCGACGGTGCTTGTTGATGCGCTCGCCATGCTCGAGCTGCGCGTACAAAAATGCGGCCGTCAGCTCGCTGGGCAGGAACGACGAGCCGACATCCACCCAGGTGTACTTGCTCACTTCGCCGCGGCTGAAGGCCTTGCGGTTGGTGCCCTTCTGCCAGATGATCTCGGCCCGCTCGACCAGCCGCGGATCGTTGATCAGCAGGGCACCGCCCTCGCCGCTGATGACGTTCTTGGTTTCGTGAAAGCTCAGGCAGCCCAGGTGCCCGATGGTGCCCAGGGCGCGCTTGCGGTCGCGGGCCAGGATCGCCTGGGCGGCATCCTCGATCAGGAACAGGCCATGCTTTTCGCAGATCTGCGCCAAGGCATCCATGTCGCACGGCTGCCCGGCGTAGTGCACTGCCACCACCGCCTTGGTCTTGTCAGTGATGGCCGCCTCGACCAGGCGCTCGTCCAGGTTCAGGGTGTCGTCGCGAATGTCCACGAACACCGGTACCGCACCGCGCAGCACGAAGGCATTGGCCGTGGAGACGAAGGTGAAGGACGGCATGATGACTTCGTCGCCCGGCCCGACGTCGGCCAGGATCGCGGCCATTTCTAGCGCAGCGGTGCACGAATGGGTCAGCAGCGCCTTTTCACAGCCCAGGTTGTTTTCCAGCCAGCCCTGACACAGCGTGGTGAATTCGCCGTCCCCCGCAATGGAGCCGTTCATGACCGCCTGGGCAATGTAGAACAGCTCTTTGCCAACCACGAACGGCTTGTTGAAAGGGATAACCTGTTTGCTCACGGTAACGCCTCCATCGCACGGCCCTGGGGCCGATACGATCTGTGTAGGTTTTTCAGGCGATCACAACGGCGCACCTGCGGCTCGAAAAGCCCGCCCGCCCTGCGATGGCTGTCAATAAACTGCCGTACCCCGGCATGATCCTGACGCGGCGCTCATGCCTGAGCGGGTCGGGCACAAAAAAGCCGGGCACGAAACCCGGCTTTTGCAAAACCCGCGCCATCAGCCCAGGTCGGCGAGCCACTCCAGCACCGGCGAACCACCGGCAGCGACCGAGCGCGACACATCGACACCAAACCGGCCGTCGATGATCACCCGGCTGCTGAACGCAGCCGGCCAACGGCCTTCCAGCGCCTGGCAGACCTGGGCATCCGGCATTGGCACCTGGTCGCTGAGCAACTGCGCCTGTGGCGCCCAGATCACCAGCAGGCCGGCATCGGCTGCCTTCAGGCACAGCTCGATGTCGGCACCGCCCTCGGCAGACAGGCCATCGCACTGCTCGAACAGTGCCTTGCGTACCATCAGGCAGTCAGCCGACACCGCCGCACAACTGCGGACCACGCCCGACCACAGCGACGCCTTGCTGTCGCGCGTCGACACCCCCAGCCAGGGCGACTGCACCTGGGCGCCGGCAAGCAGTTCGTAACCGGCATGGCTGATGGCGGCTTCGCGGTCCACCAGACGCGCACCCACCACGCCCACTTCAGGGCGCTGGGCCTGGTTGAGCAGGGCTTCGATCCAGGCCGGCGTCACCACCTGGCAACGGCTGGAGAGCAGCACCAGGTACTCGCCACTGGCGTTGACGGCAGCCAGGTTGATGAGCTGCGAGGCTGACTGCACGTGTTCGCCGGCCAGCAGCTTGACCCGCCCGCCAAACCCTTGCAGCGCAGCGACCGTGAGGTCTGCCAGGGTGTCGCGGCAGGCCACCAGCACTTCATAGCGCGGGTAGCGGGTACGCTGCAGCACACTGGCCACGCAGGCCTTGAGTTGCTCGAGGTCATCGTCGGCCGCGATCAGGATGCTCACCAGCGGCGTGGACTGATGGCGGAAGTCGATCTGCAACTGCCCCTCGCCTGCATCATTGACCTGGCCACGGTAGCCCAGCGCCGCCAGGTGACGGTTGAGCGTGGACAGCGCGTCCTGGGCCATGCCCTCACGCCCGCCCCGACCGATCACCAGGTACTCGTCCATGTGTGCCAGGCAGTTCAGGCCGTTGTGCTCGACCAGACGCAGCAGCAGGTCGAACTCCACCGCCTGCGGGTAGGTTTCGCTGTAGCCGCCCAGTTCGACCACTGCCTCGCGACGTACCAGCCAGTGCTGCGACATCAGGTCGGGACGGCTGCGCAGCAGGTCCAGGTTGCCACCCTGGCGCACCACGCTGACCAGACGCCCGTCGGAGTCGCGCTGCACTTCGTTGGCGCAGATGGCCAGGCAGCCCGGGGCTGACGCCAGCTCCACCTGCAGGCGCAGCAAGCCGCCCACGGTCAGCAGGTCGCCGGCCTGCAGCAGCAACAGCCATTCACTTGGTACCTGACGCGCCACCTGGTTCAGGTGGGAGACGAAATTGCCCGGCGTCACCTGGATGAAATGCAGGGTATCGCGGGGCGTGGTCACCACCGGCGGCTTGCCGGCCTTGAGCACGACCAGCTTGAAGTCGCGCAGGCCACTGGCCAACAGGCTGTCGAAGGTGTTCTGCAGTGCGCCGTTGTCGTCTTCCAGGTCGACAACCACGAAGGCGATCTGCGCAGCACGCTGCTTGCTCAGGTGGGCGACGATGCGCTGCTGGGTGGCGGCGTCCGGCGTGGCAGCGGCAATCGACTCCTGCACCAGGCCCGAGGCGGTGGCCCTGAGCCACGCGGCCGGGTCGATGCCCGGCAGACCATCCAGGCGTTCCAGCCATGCCTGCAGCTCGCGGGCATCGGCCTGGACGTCCTCATCCACCAGGGTCGCAAGCAGACGGCGGCAAACCTCGGGGGTGAACACCCCCAGGTCCAACGCTTGCCAGTAGCGTGCCCTCAGGGTATCGACGGTGTCGTTGGGGTGCTCGCGCAACAGCTCGAACTGGCTCACCCAGGTACCCTCGACCGCCTGCCGATGGGCCTGTCCCACAGGCCAGGCGTGCAACAGGAACTCCAGACCGGTCAGTACCTCGAACAACGGCGCATTGTAGTAAGGCAGCTCGACAAACTGGCGCGGCTCGAACCTGCGCTCGGGCGCTGCATTCATGCCGCTCCAGGTGGAGGTGAACAGCAGATCGGTAGCAACACCACCCTGGGTGGCGCCAACGAACCGGTCGATGACGGTGAAGCCCTCATCGTCGGCGCATAGCCGAAGGTGGTCGGCGTCCCACTGGCGCAGCACGCGCACCGCACGCACTCGCTGCTCTTCGCGTTCGACCTGGCTCAGCCGGCTGTCGGCGTACTGCACCAGCGCATCGGTCTGGTCCAGCCGCTTGAGCGCGCCCTGGCCGAGCATCGAGTACGACACCACCACCAGCCAGGTATCGAAATCGAGCCCGGCGGGCAAGGTCGCCAGCACAGCCTGCAGCGTCGGTACTCGCACGAGCGCACGCCAGGCCGACTGTCCGCTGGCGGCATACTGCTCGATGGCAACACGTGCGTTTTCGCCAACGGCGGCATCAAGTGCATCGCCGATCTTGTGGTAGGCCACCTGCTTGCTGCCGGGGGCGTAGCCCAGCACGTAGCCCTGGGCCAACTGGCACTGCGGGTGCGCATGAAGATGCTCTGCCGCAGCCTCCAGGGCCTGAACACGGACAAAGTCGGTATCCAGCGCCAGGCTCACGAACGGCGTTGCAAGCTGCGAAAGCAGCGCCTGCAGCCCCTGGGTGCAGGCATCGCCAGTCAGGTTCGACGAGGCGTGCTCGACCACTGCACAGGCGAGACCCTGCGTCTTGTAGTAATGCAGTGCGCGCTCGCGATAGCCCTGCTCTTCATGCCCCAGCAGCACGACCGTAACGTCTTTGCCCAACCCGGTTGCGTTGTCAGTCATAAAGCACCTACCTCTGTTGTTGGATGCCCGACCAGGCGACTTGCCGGCCGGTGGAGGTCAATCGGCCAACCAGCCGTTGGCCCATTGCTGCAGATTGTGTGTATTGAGTACGTAGTCACGCAGTACCGCTTCGCGTAGCGCATCGCCCTGGCGATAACTGGCCTGCGGATCTGCCAGGTGCATGCGGATCGCGTCCAGCCACTGCTCGGTGGTGTTACTGGCGACCCGCGTACAGGGCAGGTAACCACCGTAGGCCTTGGTCTCGGTGCAGATCACCGGGAAACCGCAAGCACCGTATTCCAGCAGGCGCAGGTTGCTCTTGCAGTCGTTGAACAGGTTCTGCTCGAGCGGCGCCAGCGCCAGATCGAGGTTCAGGCCCGCCAGCTTCTGCGGGTACAGGTGCAGCGGCACGCCGGCATGAAACTCCTTGATGTAGGGACGCAGCAACTGCGGGCACATGCCGAAGAACACCCAGTCGACCTCATTGGCCAAGGTCTTGACCACCTCGGCCAGCAGTTCGAGGTCGCCGCGGTGGCTGGTGCCGCCCGCCCAGCCGACACGCGGACGCGCCGACGTCTGGCGGCGCCCCTTCAGGCCGCCCCACAACGAGCGCGAGAGCATGTTGGGGACCACGCGAATATCCCGGTGCATGCTCGACAGCGCGTCGGCCAGTGGCTCGGTGGAGACCACCACCCGATCACACAGGGCGATACCGCGGCTGACCATTTCGCGCATGTTGCCGGGCATGTTGCGCCGGTGTTCATTCTTCTCGGGCACATCGATGATGTAGTCATCGATCTCGTAGATGCGCCGAGCCGAAGAAAGTCGCTGGATGCGCGCCATCTCCTCAAGCGAGCCGGTGGTATAGCGGCACTGCAGGATGATCACATCCGGCTTGCAACGCTCAAGCTCCACCATGCTCGGCAGCACATAGTTCAACTGTCCCTGTATCCAGCCGGCCCGTTCCAGCTCCTTGAACGGCTGGCTGACGCGATAGTGTCCGACCGCAGTGGTGTTGATTGGCAAGGCCATGACAAAAGGCAGCACCGGCTGGATGAACGGCACCCATCCCTCGCGCAGGCCCGGCTCCAGGTTGAAACTGGCCATGCGCAAGCTGAGGTTGTGGTTGTACGCCGGGTCATTGGCCACGCGCGGCAGCCAGCGCTCGTAGAAGCTGTCCTTGTGCTGCTCGTCCAGGGCCACCGTCTGCGAGGTGGCCTTGGCAACCACCGCAAAGGGAGTCCAGACGATCAGATAGCCATGGTCGCGCATACGCAGGCAAAGGTCGGCATCACTCAAGCCGGTCGAGAAGGTTTCGCCGTCCAGACCGCCAAGCTGGTCGAACAGCTCGCGACGTACCATCAGGCAGACGCCACTCACGGCGCTGTAGTTCTGCACGCAAGCCAACCGATTCATGTAGCCATTGGCGTCTGCGGGCTGGCCGAAAAACGGACTGCTGGCAACACCGTGCAGCCCCAGCACCAGGCCTGCTCCGGTCACGTTGCCAGTCTGGTTGCACAATTTTGGCCCGACGATGCCGACCTCTGGACGCTGGGCCTGACCTACCAGTTCATCAAGCCATTGCGCGTCGAAAAACACGCAGTCCGAATCGAGCAACAGCAGGTAGCTGCCACGTGCCTGCAGGCTGGCCTGGTTGTAAAGCGCCGGGCCATTCGCCGAGGCTACCGGCACAATGCGCAACTGCTCGCTGCCAAGCCCCTGCATTGCAGCCAGCCAGCCTTGTACTGGCATCGACTCACGACCACTGACAGCAATCAGGATCTCGTAGTTGCGGTAGGCGGTGTGCTCGAAAATCGATTCGACGCAGCGCGTCAGTGCCTTTACGTCATCGCCTGCGGCAACGATGATCGACACCGCCGGCGTATCGGCATGTCGATACTGCACGTGGGCAAACATCGAGCCTTCGGCGCTGACCACCTTGGCCTCGACGCCCAGGCGTGCCAGATGCGCACGCAGCACCCTGGGTGCCTGTACGGCACAGGCCGCTTCCCGCTGCCAGGCCTCATAGCCGTAGCGACATTGCACCAGCAGCTCGGCGACATGCCCCACCGCGCCCAGCCCCTGACTCTCGACCAGTTTCCAGAGCATGTCGTGGGGTGCCAGCGACTCGAACTGCGGGTCGAAACCGCCCTGCTCACGCACCCGGGCGGTATCGAAGGCCAGCAGCCTGCCTACGTAGGGAACACTGCGCATCAGGTCCAGGTTGAAGTCCGGCTTGAAGATCGGCTGGCTGGGCTGCAGGTTGTCGTGGGTGCCTTCATCGGTGTACAGGCACGCGCAGTCGGGTTGCAGTGCCATGCGCTCGGCCATGATGACCAACGCATGCGGGTGCAGGCAGTCGCCTGCACGCAGCAGAAATACCCAGTCACCCGCCCCATCGCGGGTCACGCAGTCATTGAGCTGCTCGATGGCATGGCCCTGGGCGTGCACCTGTACGAACTTGGGGTTCAACGGTTGCAGCGCTGCCGGGCCCAGCACGCAAATGGCCGCAGCGGCATAGGACTGTTGCTCCAGGCTGTCCAGCGTGGCCTTGAGTGCCACGCCATCGTCTTGGGCAGCGAGCACCAGCACGTCGATGCGCGGGCGACGCGGCCATTGCGCAATGCGCTTGGGCAGCAGGTCAAGCTGCGCCGCCGACAATATCCGACACCCCAGCCACTCGCCGTACAGCTCGGTGAAGCTCAGGCTGCTGGTGCCGACCTGTTGCTGAAAGCTGGCGACCTGGCGCGCATACAGGCGCGTCAGCTCGAACTCTTCCCAGGCCTTGTCAGCGCCGGCGGTGTAGAGCTCCAGTGGTATGTGCCGCACCCAACCGCTGGCCGGCGCCGGTTCACTGGTGCGCGAGGCGAGCATCTGGCGCAACCACTCGCTTTCGGTAGCGAAAGCCAGGGTCATGCTGGGGTGATGGCTCAAGCGCCCGGGGTGAACGCGCTCCAGGCTGAGCATGGTGTTCAGATAAGCCAGATGGCCATGGCGCAGCAGGCAGATGAACAGTGCCTCGACCAGACGCGCGCGAAAGCCCTCGCCGTCCTGCACCAGTTGCGGCAGCAATGCCTGAACCTGGGCGCGGCGCACCAGGGCATGGCTGATGCCACCGAACAGGTTCGGCAGGCTGCTCTCCAGCGCTTCCAGCAAATCGCCGCCGTTGATCACCGCACTGCTGGGGGAAATCATGCAGTTGGCCGGGCGCATGGGCAGCAGCGTCTCGTCCGCCGCGCAGATCAGCCGATGGTGAACCAGCACATTCACATCCGGGCAGTCGAGCATCACCTGCACCGACTGAGCGATGCAGTCACTCACCAGCCAGTCGTCATCGCAGAGAAACTTGATGAATTCACCCTGCGCCTGCTCCAGGCACATCAGCACATTGCGCGAAAAGCCCAGCGTCGACGGGTTGCGCACATACCGCAACGCGCACGTGGCCTGGCCTGCCCACAGATCGAAAATCGCCTTGATCTCGTCACCCTGGCTGTCGTCGCACACGACCACTTCCACGTTGGCATAACGCTGGGTAATGGCACTGTGCAGGGCGCGACTGAAGAACTCGGGGTTGAACGCGGGGATGGCGATGCTGACGAGCGGCAGTTCGTTCATTGAGATAGACCTGGAGAAAACCCCGGGGGCGACTGAGCGCCCCCGGGTGGGTACTGCAGAAAAGGGTCAATCAGAGCCGGTTGAACAGCCCGAGCGCGGCCAGCTTGCTGAAGGCCAGTTGCGAGGCTTGCAGCATGTTCTGCTGAAGCGTGAGACGGATCATCGTCTCGGCAGGGTCGGCGTTGCGGATCGAGTTCTGCGTGATGGTGTTGGCCGACTGCAAGGCTTCGTTGGTTTCTGCTTGCACATCCAGTGCCGCACCGCGTCCACCGATGGAGCTGATGGATTCGGCGATCTTGTCCGCTGCGCTGGCCAGGTTGGAGATAGCCGAGTCCATCGACGCGAGGAAGTTGCGGCGGGCTGTCGGATCGTTGTCGACAGGTGTCAGCAGCGCGGTACGCAACTGATGGATGGTGTCGAGCACGTTCTGGTTCTGGTGGTTGTTGACCTGCACCGAGTACTGGTCGCCATCTTTCGGAGTACCAGTGAAGGTGAAGTCGACGCCGGCCACACGGGTCGGGCTGACGGTGGTATCACCGCTGCCCACAGGACGGCTGTCTGCGGTCATCGGCTGCGCATAGACATCGAACGTGGTGTCGCTGGTGAACTTGACGACCGCACCGCCACCGGGGAACGCAGCGTCGTATTTTGCCTTGTCCGCGATCGACAGGCCGCTGAGCTGGCCGTCGGGCGACACGTTGCCGGGGCTGCGGGTGCCGGTGATTTCGTCGGGCTTGGAAGCGAGGGTGAACTCGTGCCCGCGCACCGCGTCGTCAGCGGCGGTGGGGTCGGTCAATTCGTCGCCCTGCAGGCCGACTTCCATGCGGATGTCGACGCCGCGGAAATTGATGGTGGTGTTGCCGCCCTTCGGGTTGAAGACCCCGCCATTGGTGGCTTCCAGGGTACGGTCGACGTTGTTGACGTCGGTGATCTTGAATTCGGTGGCGCTGACGAACTCGATCTTGTACGGCTCGCCGCTGCGGAACAGGTCGTTGTAGGTCGAGCTGCCGGAGACCTGGCCATTGGACAGGTTGACACGCACGTCGGCCGGGTTGGCAGGCGCGGTCATGGTGGTCTGGCTGCGGCTGGTGTTTAGCGCCTTCTGGAACACGTCGTAGCCGGTCTCGTTGGTGGCCACGCTGAGCATGTCACCGACCTGCAGGTTGGTGGTGCTCTGGTCGCCCTTGTACGAGTAGGTGCCATCGGCATTGCGTTCGAACGGCTGGGTGTCACCACGCGAACCCGAGAAGATGTACTTGCCGTTCTCGTCGCGGCTGTTCATCAGACTGAACAGTTGCTCTTCGAGCTGCGACAACTCCTGCTCGTTGGCCTTGCGATCGTTGTCGGTCATGTTGCCGCTGCCGGCGCCGATCGCCAGCTCCTTCACCCGCGACAGCACATTGGTGATGCTGTTGAGGGTGGCCTCGGAGGTGCCCAGGCTGGAGCGTGCACTGGAGATGTTGCCACTGTACTGGGTGATCAGGTTGTTCTGCTGTTCCAGTTGCAGCAGGCGCGCGGCACCGACCGGGTCGTCCGCGGCGGTACGTACGCGCAACTGGTCACTGGCCTGCTGCTGGGACTCCACGGCCTTGGCGAAGTTAGCCTGATAGTTGGAGGTGCTGGTCTGGTAGAACTGGGCGGTGGAAATGCGCACGATCTACGACTCCTTAAAGGCTGTTGATCAGCGTGGAGAAAATTTCCTGCGCGATCTTGATGATCTGCGAGGAGGCCGTGTAGTACTGCTGGAACTTGATCAGGTTGCCGGTTTCTTCGTCCAGGTCGACGCCGGACACCGAAGCGCTGGCGGCTACCGCAGACTTCTGCAGGGCCCCGGTGGCCTCGGTATCGAGCTTGGCCTGGGCCGCCTTGCCGCCGACGTTCTCCACCAGCTTGCCGTAGGCATCGGTCAGGCTGATGCCCTTGCCGTTGGGGCCGACGTCGACGGTGGCCTTGGTCTGCAGATCGATCACCGCCTGGCCGTTGCGGTTGTCGGCCGAGCCGGCACCGGTCATGCCCACCGTGTAGTTGTCGCCCTGCTTGGGCGAACCGGCCACGGTCATTTCAAAGGTGATGTTCTTTTGTGGCGTACCCACCGGGTTGCCGCTGGCATCGACCATCGGCACGTTGATCTGCAGCTTGTTTTCCTGGCCCGGAATGATAGTACCGCTGCCGATTTCATCGCCCTGGGCGTTGTGGATCTTGTAGGTCTGCGGGTTGGTGCTTTCATCACCGAACACCAGCTTGACCGGCGTCGAGTACTTCAGGCCGTTCTGCAGCTCGATGCGCTGGGCCGAGTCGTAGATGTCGATCATCGAAGTCAGGTTGGGCTGACCGATGATGCCGGTACCCTGGTTGCCTGCACCGCTGGTGCCGGTCAGCGGCGCCGCCAGCGCGATGCGCTTGGGGTCGGTGAGCACGGTGTCGAGGCTGCCCGCGGCGCCGCGGGTCGGGGTGATCTTGAACGAGTCGCCCTTGCTGGGCAGGCCACCGTTCATTTCCAGGGTGAAGCCGTCGATCACCGGCGGTGGGGTCTCGTCCAGCTTGTAGGAGCCCACTGCAGTGCCACCCGGGAGCCGGGTGACGGTGTAGTTGTTGTCGTCGGTAAAGGTCACCTGGTAGTCGCTGGTGGTCAGCTTGCCGGTGTCCTTGATGTTGACGTTAAGGCTGCCGGTGGCGGCGTTGTTGCCCGCCTTGGCGATGCTGCGCTGAGCCATCATGGTGGCGTTGTTGATATCGTTGAACAGGGTCGCGCCGAAGTCACCGTTCTTGTCGATACCTTGCGCCAGCTGGCTGTTGATCCGGTCGGCCACCACCAGGGCCACACGGCCGAGTTCGTTGAGCGCCGGTTCCAGCACGTCATTGCGGTAGGTGATCAGGCCGCCGATCTCGCCACCGCTGACGCTGTTGGTGATATCGATCTTGGTGGTGCCGCGGTTGAGCACCAGGTTGGAACGCGTCGGGTCGGTCGGGCTGTTCACCGTCTCGAGGGTGTTGGTGGTCTTGCCGAGCACCAGCGACTGGCCGTTCTTGAGGTACACGTCGAGGTTGCCCTCGCGCTCGACCACATCCACGCCCACCAGGTTGCTGAGCTGGCGCACCGCTTCGTTGCGCTTGTCGAGCAGGTCGTTGGGGCTGCCCTGCAATGACGACACGCGGGAGATCTGGTCGTTGTAGTTGGCAATGGTGGCCGTCAGGTTGTTGACCTGGGTGGCCATCGACGACAGGTTGCCGTTGATGTTGGTGTTCTGCTGGTTGAGCTGCGCGGCGATGGTGTTGAAGCGCTTGCTCAGTGCCTGGGCGCTGGTCAGCAGCAACTGGCGCGAGGCGTCTTCGGTCGGCTTGGCGCCAGCGCTCTGCAGGGCGGTGAAGAAGCTCTGCAGGGCGCCGGTGATACCGGTGTCCTTGTCCGACAGCAGCTTGTCGGTGGGGCTGACCTGGTCGAGAAAGGCGTTGGCCTCGCTGCTCAGCGAGTTGGTGGTACGCAGCTGGTTTTCCAGGAAGTTGTTGTACACGCGGCGCACATCGGCCAGCGTGGTGCCGGTGCCGATGAACACCTGGCCTTCGCGGATCGAACTCTTGGAGTTTTGAATGTTCTGCTGGCGCGAGTAACCAGCGGTATCGACGTTAGCGATGTTGTTACCCGTGGTGTGCATGCCCGATTGGGCAGCGCTGGCACCGGATAAGCCGATATTGATCAAACTCGCCATAATTCAAACCTTATAGTTTCGTTGTAGTAGCGACAGCTGCGTAGCTCTCGTACGACTTCATCTGTTTTGCGATCTGCGAGATCTTGCTGGCGTAGTCCGGATCGGTTGCATACCCGGCCTTCTGCAGCTCTCGCACAAACTGTTCAGGCTTATCGGCCGCATTTACCGCATCTTTATAGCGAGCATTGTTTTGCAACAGGCTCACCAGGTCGTGGAAGCTGTCCTGGTAGGAGTCATAGGAACGGAACGCAGCGGTTTCCTTGACGAACTGCCCGTCACGGAACTCGCTGGTGATCGCACGTGCCTGATCGCCTTTCCAGTTGCCGGTGGCCTTGATGCCGAACAGGTTGTGGCTGCTGCTGCCATCGGCCTGGCGCATCACCGATTTGCCCCAGCCGGTTTCCAGGGCGGCCTGTGCCACCAGGTACCGCGGGTCGATGCCGATACGCTTGGCGGCCTGCTCGGCCATCGGCAGCATGGTGGTGACGAACTCGTCGCTGGAATCGAACGCGCGCTTGGCCGGGGCCAGTGGCGGCTGCGCCACGGCACGTCCGTAGATACGCATCGAGCCCGGCGCGGCAAAAGTCTGGGCCGGGGCCCAGTCGCCCTTGACCAGCGCATCGGTCATGGCCGTGGTGCGCTGCGGCAACGCGGCGGTATTGGTGGTGGCTGGCGTTCCATCTGCCGACGGCACGATACCGGCCAGCAGGCGATCGGTGAGCTTGCCGGGCAATGCCAGGCGCCGCGAATTGAGCGCCGCCATGTCGTTGCGGTGGCTGGTGCTGGCGGCATCACGCAGTGGCTCGGCCACCTTGGTCGCCCACAGGCTGCGCTGCTGCAGATCGACCCGCGGGAACGGGCTGCTGGCCGCCGCTGCAGCGTTGGTGGCCTTCTGCTTGGACAGCTGGCGCATCAGCACATCCTGCAGGCCGATGCCGCCGCCCTCGCGGGACATGCTCACCGCCAGCTGCTGGTCGTACATCTGCTGGTACTGCTTGGTGGTTTCGGTATTGAGCGGGTTGTCCTTGGCCAGCACATCGCTGGCCGAGCGCATCGACTTGAGCATCTCGTTGAGGAACAGCGACTCGAATTCCTGGGCGACCTTGCGCAGGTTGGCGTCGCTGTCGCGATCACCCACCTTGAGCGAGTTGAGGCGGTTGAGGTCGGTGTAGGCACCACTGTCGGCGGCACTGATGCCGCTTTTAGGCATATCCATGACCAGCCCCTCAGATCACGATCAGGTCGGCTTGCAGCGCGCCGGCCTGTTTGAGGGCTTCGAGAATCGCCATCAGGTCACCGGGGGCCGCGCCCACCTGGTTGACCGCACGTACGATCTCGTCGAGCGTGGTGCCCGGCCCGAACTTGAACATCGGCTTGGCTTCCTGCTCGGCGTTGACCCGCGAGCGCGGCACCACTGCCGTCTCGCCATTGGAGAACGGGCCGGGCTGGCTGACGATCGGGTCTTCGGTGATGGTCACGGTCAGGCTGCCGTGGGTGACCGCCGCTGGCGATACCTTGACGTTCTGGCCGATCACGATGGTACCGGTACGCGAGTTGATGATGACCTTGGCCACTGCCTGGCCGGGGTCGATCTCGAGATTCTCCAGGATCGACAGGTAGTCGACGCGCTGGCTCGGGTCCAGGGGCGCGGTGACGCGCACCGAGCCACCATCCAGCGCCTGGGCCACACCCGGGCCGAGCAGTTCGTTGACCTTGTCGACGATACGCTTGGCGGTGGTGAAGTCGGGGCGATTGAGGTTCAGGGTCAGGCTGTTGCCCTGGTTGAAGCCGCTCGGCACCGAGCGCTCTACCGATGCACCGCCCGGAATACGCCCGGCCGATGGCACGTTGACGGTGATCTTGGAACCATCACGGCCCTCGGCATCGAAGCCGCCCACCACCAGGTTGCCCTGGGCAATGGCGTAGACGTTGCCGTCGATACCCTTGAGCGGGGTCATCAGCAGGCTGCCGCCGCGCAGGCTCTTGGAGTTGCCGATGGACGACACGGTGATGTCCACCACCTGGCCCGGCTTGGCGAACGCCGGCAGGTCGGCGTGCACCGACACTGCCGCGACGTTTTTCAGTTGCACGTTGCCCGAGCCCGGCGGCACCTTGATACCGAACTGCGAGAGCATGTTGTTGAAGGTCTGCAGGGTGAACGGGGTCTGGGTAGTCTGGTCACCCGTGCCGTTGAGCCCCACCACCAGGCCGTAGCCGATCAACTGGTTGGTACGCACGCCGGAAATGCTGGCGATGTCCTTGAGGCGCTCGGCATGTACGCCGAACGCGGTGGACAACAGGACAGTCGCGGCAATCAGCTGCTTGATGTTGAACATGATCATCCGAACCTAGAAAGGCCAAAGCGGGCTGATGAAGAAGCGGTCCAGCCAACCGGGCTGGCTGGCATCGGCAAACGAGCCGGTGCCCGAATAGGTGATGCGCGCATCGGCGACCCGGGTCGACGGCACGGTGTTGTCGGTGGCGATGTCGTCGGCGCGTACCATGCCGGCAATACGCACCAGCTCGTCGCCGGTGTTGAGGGTCATCCACTTCTCGCCGCGTACCGCGATGATGCCGTTGGGCAGCACGTCGGCCACGGTGACGGTGATCGAACCGGTCAGAGTATTGCCCTGGGCCGCCTTGCTGTCGCCCTTGGTGGCACGGTCGCCGCTGTAGCCGGCGCTGAGGCTCAGGTCACCGTCGCCAAACGGATTGTTGGTGTTGACCCCGGCACCGAACAGCGAGGTCAGGCCAAGCTCGGCCTTGCTGTTCTTGGCGATCTGCGAGTTGGCGTTCTTGCTCGCCTGGGTACGCTCGTTGAGCGTGATGGTGATGATGTCGCCCACCCGGAACGCCTTGCGGTCGCTGTACAGGTTCTGCTCGAAACCGGCCTGGTAGATGGAGCCGTTGTTGGCCGCTGCAGGCAGGGGTGTACGCGGCAACACAGGCGCGTAGTACGGGTCGTTGGGCTTTGGCGTCGGCGCGACGCAACCGGCCAGCAACACCACCCCACCCAGGGCGAATACGGACAACAAACGGCTCATGACTCTGACCTCACGGTGTAACAGGCGCCGCATCAGCGCCCCTGGGGCTTCACTTACAGGTTCTGGGTAACGAACGAGAGCATCTGGTCGGCGGTGGAAATCACCTTGGAGTTCATCTCGTAGGCACGTTGGGTGGTGATCATGTTGACCAGCTCTTCCACGGTGCTGACGTTGGAGTTTTCCAGGGTCTGCTGCAGGGTGGTACCGAAGCCGTTCAGGCCCGGCGTGCCGATCTGCGGCGCACCGCTGGCGGCGGTTTCCAGGAACAGGTTGTTGCCCATGGCCTGCAGGCCGGCCGGGTTGATGAAGTCGGCGGTCTGGATGTTGCCGATGATCTGCGCGGCCGGGTTGCCGGCGGTGGTGATCGATACGGTGCCGTCCTGGCCCACGGTGAAGGTCTGCGCGTCTGGCGGCACGACCACGGCAGGCTCGAGGGCGAAACCGTTGGCGGTGACCACCTGGCCATCGGAGTTCAGGTGGAAGGTACCGTCACGGCTGTACGAAACGGTGCCGTCTGGCTGCAGTACCTGGAAGAAGCCGCGACCGTTGATGGCCATGTCCAGCGGGTTCTCGGTGGTTTGCAGGCTGCCGGTGCTGAAGTTTTTCTGGGTGCCGACGATGCGCACACCAGTACCCACCTGCAGACCCGATGGCAGCTCGCTGTCCTGGGTCGACTGTGCACCTGGCTGGCGCTTGATCTGGTAGAGCAGGTCCTGGAACTCGGCACGATCACGCTTGAAGCCGGTGGTCGAGACGTTGGCCAGGTTGTTGGAAATGGTGGTCAGGTTGGTGTCCTGGGCGGACAAACCGGTTTTACTGACCCAAAGAGCCGGAAGCATGCTGTTCTCCTCGTGCGCCTGTTTTACGGCGCTACGTCTGTGTAATTAGCCGATTTGCAAAACCCGAGCCATGGCTTCGTCGCCTTCCTTGGCCGTGGTCATCATCTTGACGTGCAGTTCGAATTGACGGGACAGCGCCAGCACCGAGGTCATTTCCTCGACGGCATTGACGTTGCTGGCTTCCAGGAAACCGGACACCACCTGCACGTTGGCATCGGCATCGGCAGGCTGGCCGCTCTTGGTGTGGATCATGCCGTCCAGGCCCTTGTTGAGGGTCTTGACGTCGGGGTTGACCAGCTTGATGCGATCGACCTCGGCCATCACCCGCGGGCCTTCACCCATGGCGCGAATGCTGATGGTGCCGTCCTGGCCGATCTCGACCTTCTGCTCGGGCGGCACGGCAATCGGGCCACCATTGCCCATCACCGGCATGCCGTTGCCCGCGCGCAGCACGCCCAGGGCATCGATGTTGAGGCTGGCGGTACGCACGTAGGCTTCGCTGCCATCCGGGGCCTGCACGGCGATGAAGCCGTCGCCACCAATGGCGATGTCCAGGTCGCGGCCGGTCTCCTGCATGGCACCGGGGCTGAAATCGGTGGCAGGACGTTCGGTCATGGCATAGGCACGCGCCGGAAAGCTGTCACCAAACACCGGCATCGAGCGCGCCTGCTCCAGGTCGCGCTGAAAGCCGCTGGTGGAAATGTTCGCCAGGTTGTTGGCATGCGCCCGTTGCGCCAGTGCGTTCTGGCTGGCACCGGTCATGGCCACGTAAAGCATCTTGTCCACAGATCATCCTCCGCTGCGCTGGCGAACACTTGCCGTTCACCGCTGCTTTGCCGGTCACTCAAGCAAGTTTCAAACCAACTCTGCAAAACAGGGGTAAAGCCCCGTCAATGCGGGGGCTGGAGCACAGGCCAGCGCCTGCGCGTGCGATGCACCGTCGAAAATACGGCGCCAGCTTGCCGCTAGCGGCAAACCTCAGTTGTCACGGCAAGCGCCATTGTTGTAAGGCCCGGCAAACCGACGCCAGCCCTCGCCCGGCGAAACCTGCGAACAGACGAGCCGGCCATCGGCCTGGCTTTCCCAGCGATACCAGGCGGCCATGTCGGCGCCGACCTGCACAGCCACCACCAGCAAGGCGAAGCCCACGATTGCGAGTGCGCACTTCATTTCTACTGCCTCCGAAACAACGAACCCCTTCCGAGAAAGGGGTTCGTCCATGCTCATTCCATCAGGCGATCATCAGGTCATCTGGATGATGGTCTGCATGATGGTGCTTTCGGTAGAGATGGTCTTGGAGTTCGCCTGGAAGTTGCTCTGCGCCTTGATCAGCTCGACCAGCTCCATGGTCAGGTTGACGTTGGACGCTTCCAGTGCGTTGGACTCGATCGAACCCAGGGTACCGGTCTTCGGCGTGTCGATGCCCGGGATGCCCGAGGCGTAGGTCTCTTTCCAGCGGGTACCACCCAGCTGCTCCAGGCCCTGCTCGTTGGCGAAGCTGGCAATCGCGACCTGGCCGATGGCGCGGGACTGCTGGTTGCTGAAGCTGGCGAACATCACACCGGTGGAGTCGATGCTCAGGCTGGACAGGATGCCGGTGGCATAGCCGTCCTGCGCCTGGGACATGCGGGCAGTGTCGGTGTTGTACGACGTGGTGCTGGTCATGTTCATACGGATGCCGTCGGCATTGCCGGCCGAACCGTTGGATGCCCACTTGTCGGTGGCCTTGTCGTAGGACGCCGGCACCCAGCCTTTCATGGTGAAGTTGTTGTTGACCACGGTGAATTCGGAGCCCGCCGGGTGACCGGTATTGTCGGCAGTCATGGCCTTGACACTGCCATCAGGATTGAAGCTGATGGTGCCGGACAGTGGCTTGGTGCTGGCAGGGTCGAACGGGTTGCGACCATCGACCAGCGTGTAGGTGGTCCACTGGTTGTCACCGGTCTTGCGATAGAACTGCTCCATCGTGTGCTCGTTGCCCTGACTGTCGTAGATCTTGGTCGGGAACGATTTGGTGTAGGTGCTCTCGTCCGAAGGGTCGAACGTCTTGTTGTCCACCAGCACCGGCGGCGTGCTGTCATCCAGTACCTGCAGCGGGATCGACGGCGCCGAGGAGTTCAGGTTGATGCCCTGATCGATCAGCGTGGTGGTCTTTGGCGCCAGCGCGGAGGTGTCGATCTTCAGGTCGGTCAGCACGCCCTTGATGATCTTGCCGTTGACGTCGGCCGCGTAACCTTGCAGACGGATACCGTCCGAGGTCACCACGTAGTTGTCCTTGTTGGTCTGGAACGCACCGGAACGGGTGTAGCTCAGCGAGCCGTTGTCGCTCAGGACGAAGTAGCCCTGGCCCTGGATACCCATGTCCAGTACGTTGCCGGTGTTGTTGATGTCACCCTGACCGAACTGCTGGGAGACTGCAGCCAGACGCACGCCGTTGCCGACGGTCTTGCTGCCCACGCCCAGTTTGCTGGCCGAGTACACATCGGCGAACTCGGCGCGCGAGGCCTTGAAGCCGGTGGTCGAAACGTTGGCGATGTTGTTGCCGGTGACAGCCAGTTGCTTGTTGGCTGCATAGAGACCGCTAAGGCCGATATTGAAAGACATCTTTCCACTCCTTGTGCCGCGTTAGCCGGCTCTATATACCGATAGTTTGGACTTTGGACAGCGCAACGCTGCCCAGGCCAGCGAGGTTGAGCATCAGCTCGCCGCCGGTCTGACTGATGGTGACGCTGCTGACGGTGGCCGGCAGCAGGGTGTACATCTCGGCCGACTTGCCATCGACGGTGGTCTTGGCCGTGAAGGTATAGGTACCCGGGTCGACCTTTTCGCCCTTCTCGTTGGTACCGTCCCAGATGAAGTCGGCATTGCCGGCCTTCTGCTCGCCCAGGTCGATGGTCTTGATGGTCTTGCCATCCTTGTCGGTGACAGTGACGGTGCCCGAAGTGATCGACTGCGGGACCACCACCTGGCCAGTGAAGCTCTTGGTGGTGTCGACCACGGCCTTGTCGGCCTGGGTGATCACCGAGCGACCGACCAGCCCGGAGGCCTGCAGCGCCTGCGAGGAACCCATGGCCCCCGTGATGGCGTTGACCGAATCGTTCAGCGAGGTGATGCCTTCGAGGCTGGAGAACTGCGCCAGCTGGGCCACGAACTCGCTGTTGTCCTGCGGGTCGAGCGGGTTCTGGTGCTGCATCTGGGTAACCAGCAGCTGAAGGAACGCGTCCTTGCCCAGGGTCTGGCCGTTGGCGGTCTTGCCGCCCAGGCCGCTTGCCGCGTTCGTATTGCTGGACTTCTTGACGCCGGAATTGGAAATGACGTCGTTCAGGTTTACATCAGCCATAAAAAACGCCCCTTATCACTGACCCAGGGTCAGGACCTTCTGCATCATGGTTTTGGCCGTGTTCATCAGTTCGGCGTTGGTCTGGAACGAGCGGCTGGCGGAGATCATGTCAGCCATTTCCTCGACCACGTTGACGTTCGGGTAGTAGACGTAGCCGTCCTTGTTCGCCGCCGGATGGTTGGGCTGATAGCGCGCCTCGAGGTTGCTCTGGTCTTCGACCACACCCAGTACCTGAACGCCCTGCCCGGCTTCGCCCTGGTCCTGGAACAGCGACTGGCTGACGCCATTCTGGGCCTGCTGGAACGTGGTGGCGAACACCGGGTGGCGGGCACGGTAGGTCTGGTCGATGCTCGAGGAAACGGTCTCGGCGTTGGCGATGTTGGAGGCAACGGTGTTCAGGCGCGTGGTCTGCGCGCTCATGCCGCTACCGGCAATGTTGAAAACGCTGGCAAGGGACATGACTTACTCTCCGCGCAGGGCTGACACCAGCCCTTTGAATTTACTGTTGAGCAGCGTGAAGCTGGCCTGGAAACCCACGGCATTCTCGGCATAGCTGGATTGCTCGAGCTGCGCGTCAACGGTGTTCTGGTCGATCGAGGGCTGCATGGGCGTGCGGTACTGCAGGGTTTCGTCACCCATCGCCAGGCCTTGGGCCTCGATGTGCCGGGTGTTGGTGCGCTCGAGGGAGAAATGGCCGTTCTTGACCTTGTCGGTCTCGGCCGCCAGCACGGACGAGAAGTCCATGTCGCGCGCCTTGTAGTTGGGGGTGTCGGCGTTGGCGATGTTGTTGGCCAGCACTTCGGCACGCTGGGCGCGAAAGCCCAGTGCCTTTTCGTGAATGCCAAGCGCTTTGTCGAAACTGATGCTCATGTCGGGGAAACCTTTGAAGGTTGACCGTAGGGTTCGTTGCCGGTGATAGAGCAAGTCCCGTGCCAAAACACAAAACCCAGCAAAGCCGGGGCTTTACCGCGCTTGCCAGCCATGGCAATGCCAGAAAAGCGGCAACGGATTTCCGCCAGACACCGGCAAAGCGGCAATTGCCTGGCAGCGGCAACCCCACCCTGCGCCCTTTTGGCGTCAAATTTTAATGTCAATTCGCTATCTCTCATCTAAGATCCGTCCCGCTCCGCTACGTGGCATCTGGCTATCACCGCACAGCCGTCACGCCACGCAGGCAAGCGCCGAATTCAATACGCTGTGTTTAAGGAATAAACCGTGACTCCTGTGATGTTTCGCAAGACCCTGCTCGCCCTGGCAATCACTGCCACCGCCCTGCCTGTCGGTGCCCAAACCATCAAGTTGACCGATGCCGGCTTCATCAGCGAGCACAAGACCTACGAAGGCAACCTCGAATTCACTGGCGCCTACACCGGCAGTGCCGCCGAAGACGCGATCGAATTCAACGGCAACCACGTCAAGGGCGACCTGATTCTCAACACCACGATCAACAGCAGCGGCGACTTTGCCGGCGGCATCGACCTGGACGCCTGGGAAGACGGCAGCAGCTGGGCCAGCAACCAGATCGACGGCAACCTGATCAACAAGGGCAGCATCAGCGCCGTGGGCGGCGGCTCCAATGCCCTGATGATCGACCCGGCCACCATCAATGGCAGCGTCATCAACCAGGGCCTGCTCAGCGCTACCGGCGAACCGCTGCTCGACGGCAGCGAAATGGACGTGGCCCGTGCACTGGACTTCACCGGCACGATCAAGGGCGACCTGCTCAATGACACCACTGGCCGCATCATCGCCAAGGGCACCAGCGCCAAGGGCATCAACCTGGAAGGCGGCCGTATCGACGGCAAGCTGATCAACAACGGCCTGATCCAGGTTACCGGTAACGGCGCTACCGCCATCGACGCCACTACCAGCTTCAACGGGCAGAATGTGGACATGGTCGACCTGGCCGGCATCGTCAACAACGGCACCATCATCGCCACCGGCGATGACGCCGAAGGCATCCGTGTGGACGGCGCCAGCTTCACCACCGCCGAGCGCCAGATCGTCAACACCGGCACCATCAAGGCGACCGATGCGGCCATCGTGATCGGCAACTTCGACATCGATGCCTACGATGACAACCGGCTGTACAACAGCTATGCAGGGCTGGAAATCGTCAACAGCGGCACGCTGATCTCCGAAGACGAAGCGGTCGATGCCTCCGAAACCGAGCGCAGCGTGTACCTGACCTTGCTGGACGGCAGCAAGATCACCGGCAACCTGATCGATCTGACCACCGTCGAGGTGTACGGCAAGGTGGACTTCAGCGGCACCGACAGCAGCAGCGACGGTGCCAACATCCGTCTGCGCCAGGGCGGCTGGATGGACGTGGGCAGCGTCAGCCGCAATGCGCCAGCGCACCTGAACTTCGTGCAGCCGCACACCACCATCGACGGCAACCTGTACGTGGCCGGCAACTCGTCGCTGGACTTGAACCTGAGCAGCGCCACCCGTGCCGACACCGCCGTGGTGGCCGTCAGCGGTACTGCCGAGTTCGGCAAGGGCGCACAGATTCGCCTGGCCGCACAGGGCAGCGACTTCAGCGCCCAGGGCAGCACGTACAACCTGTTCCAGGCCGGGCGCATCGATCTGCTGGACGCTTCCGACAATGTCGACGCCAACGGCAAGCTGAACCTGGTGAGCAGCTCGGCCCTGCTCAAGATCGACAGCTACAGCCTGCAGGACAACAAGCTGGTGGCTACCGTCACCGGCAAGGGCGCCGAAGAAGTCACCGACATCCTGGTCGGCCAGGGTGCCTCGGCCAACAGCCAACTGGCCCTGGGCAGCCTGAACCGCGACAGCATCCTGAGCAAACTGAGCGCCAACGACCCGCTGCTGCAAGCCTTCGCCAATGCCGACGAGGCCCAGCTGGCCAAGCTGGCCGAGCAACTGACACCTGAAGTCAACGGCGGCGCCACCCAGGCAGCCACCACCAGCCAGAACCTGGTGAGCAATGTCACCGGCAGCCGTACCAGCAGCCTGCGCGGCGCCTCCTCGGGCGAAGCGTTCAAGGACACCGGCGTGTGGGTGCAGACCCTCTACAGCGATGCCAGCCAGGACCTGCGCGACGGCGTGGCCGGCTACAACGCCTACAGCCGCGGCATCGCGGTGGGTGCCGACGGCAAGCTCAACGACAACCTGACCCTGGGCCTGGCGTACAGCTTCATCAACACCGACGTCAACGGCAAAAGCGGCAACCAGACCAAGGTGGACAGCCACGCCTTCACGCTGTACGGCGGCTTCGAGCAGGGCAACTACTTCGTCGATGCCAGCCTGAGCTATGGCTTGAACGACAACGACAGCAAACGCAAGATTGCCGGCACCTCGGCCAAGGCCGATTACGACAGCGACCTGCTGGGCCTGAACGTGGTGGGTGGCTACACCTATCACATCAACCCGCAGATGCTGGTCGAGCCGCGCATTGCCGCACGCTACAGCCTGGTGAACATCGACGGTTACCGCGAGAAGGGTTCGTCGGCTGCACTGAAGGTCGAAGACCAGCGCTACGAGGCCATCGAGCTGGGCGCAGGCCTGCGCGTTGCCGGCGAGTATCCGCTGGGCGCCGGCACCCTGCAGCCACAGGCTCGCCTGATGGCATACCATGACTTCGCGGCGGACGAAGCCAAGAGCACCTCGACCTTCCTGCTGGGTAGCACCCCGTTCGTCACCAGCGGCGCCAAGGCCGTGCGCAACAGCTACGAAGCCGGCGTAGGCGCCGACTACAAGCTGGGCGCGGTGACCCTGGGCGTGAACTACGACTACATCGGCAAATCGGGCTTTGACGCCGATGTGTTCTCGGCCAAGGTGCGTTACGACTTCTGATCGATGACAGCTGCATGAAAAAGGCCGGTGTCTCGCGACACCGGCCTTTTTCGTTTCACTTGGCCTGGTAGATGATCCCCGGGCTGCACTGCACCATCTGGTAATGGTCGGGCAGCCCATTGAGCGCCTCGGACGCCCCCAGGAACAGGTAACCGCCGGGCTTGAGCGTGCCGTGAATGCGCAGCAGGATGTCCTTCTTCACCTGCGCGGAGAAGTAGATCAGCACGTTGCGGCAGAACACGATGTCGAACTTGCCCAGGCTCGCGTAGCTGTCGAGCAGGTTGAACGAACGAAACTCGACGCGGCTGCGGATCGGGGCCTTGACTGCCCAGCGCCCCGGCCCCTTGGGGTCGAAATAGCGTTGCAGGCGCTCCTGGGACAAGCCACGGGCAATGGCCAGGCTGTCGTACTCACCGGTCTTGCAGTTGGCCAGCATCGAGCCGGACAGGTCGGTGGCGACGATCTGCGCGCCCATCTTCAATTGCCCGATGTTGCTGCGCTCGAACTCGTCGATGGCCATGGAGATCGAGTATGGCTCCTGCCCCGACGAACAGGCCGCCGACCAGATGCGCAGGCGCTGACCAGGGTTGGCCTTGATCTGCTCGGGCAAGACCTTGTTCTTGAGCACCTCGAACGGATAGTTGTCTCGAAACCACAGGGTTTCGTTGGTGGTCATCGCATCGACCACCTGCTCGCGCAAGCCGCTGCGCGGCTGGGTCTGGATCCGCTGCACCAGCTCGCTCAACGATTTGATGCCCTGCTGTTCCATCAGCTTGTTGAGACGGCTGGAGACCAGATACTGCTTGTTTTCGCCCAGCAGGATGCCACAGGCTTTTTCCAGGAAGACCCGGAATTGTTCGAAATCCAAATTACCCGTAGACAATGATGCCGCCTCTTAAATCATGTGTAACGCCAGGGACGAGCCCTGGCCGTTAGTGGGTGGCCTTGATCCGGTCGACCACGCGTTGCGCCAGGTCATCCGGCCGGAACTTGGCGAGAAAATCATCCGCGCCCACCTTCTTGACCATGGCCTGGTTGAAGACGCCGGAAAGCGAAGTATGCAGGATGATGTGCAACTTTTGCATGCGCGGGTCGTTGCGGATTTCTGCAGTCAGGGTATAGCCGTCCATTTCCGGCATCTCGATGTCGGAAATCATCATCAGGAATTCCTCTTCCGGATGCTTGCCCTCATCGACCATCTTGCGCAGGTAATCCAGCGCCTGCCGGCCGTCGTTGAGCGCAACCACCTCGACCCCCACCGTCTGCAGGCAACGGCTGACCTGCTTGCGTGCCACCGAGGAGTCATCCACGGTGAGCACGCGCAGCGACACGGCCTTGACCTGCACTTCTTCGTCGACCACACCCAGGGAGATCGCCTCGGAGGTCGGCGAGACCTCGGCGAGGATCTTCTCCACGTCGATGATCTCGACCATCTTGCCGTCCACCCGGGTCACGGCCGTCAGGTAATGGTCACGACCGGTGCCCTTGGGTGGCGGATGGATCTCCTCCCAGTTCATGTTGACGATGCGTTCGACCGAGTGCACCAGAAACCCCTGGGTCTTGGTGTTGTACTCGGTGATGATCACGAAGCTCTTGCTGACATCTTCACTCAGACCGGGCATGCCGGTCGCCATCGCCAGATCCAGGATCGGGATGGTTGCCCCACGAATATTCGCCACACCGCGCACCACCGGGTTGGACTTGGGCATCACGGTCAGGTTCGGGCATTGCAGCACCTCCCGCACCTTGAACACGTTGATCCCGTACAGCTGCTCGCCATTGAGGCGGAACAACAGCAGTTCGAGACGGTTCTGCCCTACCAGTTGTGTGCGCTGGTTAACCGAATCCATTACACCAGCCATGCCAGACTCCTCGACCAAATGCTCGAGCGTCGTACCGCAGTCGGCACGCGCCTTGCTTTTTTAACTGTATGAACACGAAAACGACATTTTTCCGACGCCTGACCCGCCCCTTGCCCGGCATCCTTGCTGCGCTGTGCCTGCTGGCCCCCGGCGTTCGAACTCTGGCTGACGCTTTCACCTTGCCTGAACAGCTTATCGGTGTCACTCAGGGGTTTCTTGAATTCACGGTCGAGGATTACCTGGCGACCAGCCAGACCGAAGGGCGCTTCGAGATCCAGGTCAACAGCCTCGACCCGCGCCTGCGCATGCCACTGTGCGACCAGCAACTGGGCGCCACCCTGGAAAGCCCGGCGCAACCGCTGGGCAGGGTGACCGTGCGCGTACGCTGCGATGGCAGCTCCCCGTGGACGGTGTTCGTGCCGGCCCAGGTGCGGCTGTTTCGCAATGTGGTGACCGTGGCGCGTCCGCTCAAGCGCGACAGCGTGGTCGGCGAACAGGACGTGAGCCTGCGCGAGCGGGACGTGGGCATGCTCAACCAGGGCTACCTGACCAGCCTGGAGCAGGCCGTGGGCCTGAAGGTCATCCGACCGACGGTCATCGATCAGGTGCTCACGCCGCTGCATCTGGAGCAGGCCGAAGTGGTCCGCAAGGGCGATCATGTGGTCATCATCGCCCGCAGCGGCACGCTGAGCGTGCGCATGCCGGGAGAAGCCTTGAGCAAGGGCGGCATCAGTGAACAGATACGGGTACGCAATCTGAACTCCAAACGGGTGGTGAAGGCACGGGTCACTGGACCAGGGCAGGTGGAAGTCGCGATGTGAAGCGGGTCACGACGCCAGAACAAACAAGGCTGGCGGTCAGGAACCGCTTTTCCTAAACTGTGTCGAACCGGGTTGATGGGCTGGCCGCGCAAGCTGCACTGCATTTGCGTCTAAAGTTTCTTTCGGGTTGGCCGAAAACAAGGCAAGCGTCCAAACACCCAGAGGTTTTCTGATCATGGTCATCGACTTCAGTCGTTTGAATAATTCCCCGTCCGTGACGGGCGCCGTGCGCACTGGCAACAGCCAGGAAAGCACGGCCACTGCTCGCACCGCCACCAGCGCTACCGAGGCTGGCCAGAGCGGAGAAGCCGTACACCTGAGCCACGAGGCCCAGCAGTTGCAACAGGTCAGCGACAAGCTGCGCGATCAACCGGTTGTCAACAGCGCCCGCGTGGCCGAGTTGAAACAGGCCATCGCCGACGGCAGCTACCAGGTGGACGCCCAGCGCGTCGCCAGCAAACTGCTTAATTTCGAAGCCCAGCGCTAGCCCTCTGGCGCGCTGACTTCAGGACGCTAGAACCAAGAGCCAGCCAATGCACGACACTACTCTGCTGCAACTGATCGAAGATGATATTGCTCCAGCGCAACAACTGCTCGAGTTGTTGCAGGCTGAAGCCGTGGCCCTGCATGGTCGCGACATGCCCTTGCTGGAAAATATTCTGGCCCGCAAGCAATCGCTGGTGGTGCTGCTCGATCAAGGCGGACAACGACGTAGTGCGCTGCTTGCGAACCTGGGCCTGCCGCAAAGCCGCGAAGGTGTAGTGGCCATGGCCGAGCAATCGGACCTGGGCTCCCTGCTCATCGAGCAGCTCGATGTGCTGGCTGCGCTGATGAATGATTGCCAGGCGGTCAACGCACGCAACGGCCAGGCGATCCAGCTTCAGCAGTACACCACCGAAAACCAGATCAAGATCCTCATGGGTGGCGAATCACCGTCGCTCTACGATGCCCGTGGCACTACATCGCCGCTTTCAAAGCCTCGTGCACTCAGCCAGGCGTGACCCCCTCTATCAAGGCACGATTCATGCTGGCAGAATGCCAGCAATTGCCTGTGTCGTTTTTGCCTGGAGATTCATCAACCGTGTTCAATGACGAAGAAGCTCCTCAGCCTCCGAAGGTGCTGACTACGCCTTTGGAAATTGCCGCTCATTTGCGGATGTTGCTAGAGAGCCATGACCCACTGATCATCACGTTCCCCGAACGCAGCCAGCGCTTCCAGAGTTATGTGGTGGAGGTAGACCGGGACAGCAACAGCATGGCCCTGGACGAAATGATCCCGCGCGATGGCGAACGCTTCCTCGAAAATGGTGAACCATTCCGTATCGAAGGCTTCCATGACGGCGTGCGCATTGCCTGGGACTGCACTACCCCGCTGAGCATCAGCACCTCTGACGGCTCACGCTGCTACCGCGGCAGCCTGCCCACAGAAGTTACCTATCACCAGCGTCGCAATGCGTTTCGCGCGGCACTGAAGCTGTCGCAACTGGTCGACGTGATTTTCGACGGCGAGAAACTGCGTGGCGAGCACCCGCTCAAGGGCAAGCTGCTGGATATTTCGGCTACTGGCTGCAAGCTTCGCTTCGAGGGCGATATCGAGGAGCGGTTGCAGTTGGGCCAGGTCTACGAGAAGTTTGCTACCGGCCTGCCGCTGGGGCTTTCTCAGGTAATGGTCGAGCTGCGCCACCTGCACTATGAAGAGCGCCTGAACGCCACCTTCGCCGGCATTCGCTTTCATAACGTGACAGGACAGATGGCGCGCAAGATCGAAAGCTTTGTGTACCAGCTGCAACGTGAAGCGCGACGCTTCGACAAAGACGATTACTGATAGACATCACGCTTCACATTTCCAAGGGTAGCTACCCATTCAGCGGCAACGGATTCATCCGCAAAGGGGCGCCTGGCGCCCCGCCTGCCAGCGGAACTCAGACGCAGCCCTTCGCCACTATCTGCCCCCCACGCCACTCACACTTCTGGCGCAGGCTTGACAGGTTCGACGCCCTCAGCCTCCCCGGGCGTGCCCTCCTCTTCGGTATCTTCGGCACCTACCGGTGCCTGCATCTGATCCTGCACCACCTGCTCATCAACCCGCGGGTCGAGCGCCGCAGACAGCGGTGAACCTGCCGCCGGCATCGCTACGTGAAGCAATGGCGCATCCTCGACCTGATGCAGGTTGGTAACCGCTTTGGGACGGATGCGCCACACCAGCACCAGCGCGAAGAAACAGAAGAACGCGTACAGCATCTGGTCGCCCAGGGTCTTCATCAGCACACCGGCCACCAGCGGCCCGATGCTCGCCCCCACGCCATAGGTCACCAGCAGCATCGCGGTGAGCGAGACCCGTCGCTCGCTTTCAACGTGGTCATTGGAAAACGCCACCGCCAGCGGGTAGAGGCAGAACTGCAGCAGCGAGACCGCAAAACCGGTGATGAACAGCACCTCGAGCGGCACGCTCGGCAGCAGCGCCAATGGCAGGGAGGTGACGGCCAGCCCCACCGCCACACTGCGAATCAGCACGGCCCGGTCGTAACGGTCCGACAACCAGCCCAATGGCCACTGCACCAGCAGGCCGGCAAAGATGCAGCAGCCCATGAACACACCGACCTGTTCTGTACTGAGCCCCTGCTTGGAGGCGTACAGAGGCGCCAGACCATAGAACGACCCCACGATCAGCCCCGCCCCGAGTACCGTACTCAGCGACTGGGGGACGCGCTTGATGAAGAACCGCGGCTCCATGGGGGCCGGACGCAGCGGTGCAGGGTGGATGCGCCGGGTCAGGGCCACCGGAACCAGGCACAGCGCAAAGCACATGGCCACCAGCATCAGCAGCTCCAGGCCCAGCTGCGGGTGAACCACCAGAATCAGCTGGCCCAGTACCAGGCCCAGATAGGAGGCGATCATGTAACCGCTGAACACCGCCCCACGCTGCTTGGCGTCGGCCTGTTCGTTGAGCCAGCTCTCGATCACCATGTACTGGCACATCATGCCCAGGCCGACGATCACCCGCAGCAGCAGCCAGGCCGGCAGCCAGCTGACCAGACCATGACCAAGCACCGCTGCGCCGACGATGCCGGCACACGTAGCGTAGGCGCGGATATGCCCCACCCTGGCGATCAGCCGGTGACCGATCTTGCCCCCCAGCGCCAGGCCGAAATAGTTGGCCGCCATCAGCGCACCGACCCACAGGCTGTCGACCTGATCGGCCGCCAGGCGCAGGGCCAGGTAGGTGCTCAACAGGCCGGAACCGATCAACATCATCAATGCGGCGAAATACAGCGCGCGAAAAGACTTCCAGATACTTCGCATCGACGTCCCTGAGGGCCCCTTGAGCAGGTGAAAAAACTGCTTGAAAGCATAAGTGAAAAAAACGCCGACGCGGCGGGCCGGGCATAAAAAAACAGGTGACAAACCATGATCTCGATCATGGCTGCCACCTGCCTCTGCTTACCCTGGCGCCAGGCGGCATTGCCGCCCCGCAGTTACGCCTGTGCCGCCAGCACGCGCCGCTCCCACGGGGTGATCTCGTCGAAGAAGCTGGTCAGTTCCAGGGTCTTGGACGCGATGTAACCTTCGATGAACTCAGTCCCGAACAGTTCCCTCGCCAACTGGCTGCGCTTGAGACGCTCCAGTGCCGCGTGCAGCGTGCAGGGCAGTGACAGGTTGTCGGGCACCTCGAATTCGCCCTGGATCGCTGGCGCCGGCTCCAGTTGCTGTTCGATGCCGTACAAGCCGGCCGCCAGGCTGGCGGCGATGGCCAGGTAGGGGTTGGTATCGGCCCCGGGCAGGCGGTTCTCGACCCTGCGCGCTACCGGTGCGCTGGCAGGGATACGCAGGCCCGCAGCGCGGTTGTCCTGCGACCAGCAGGCATTGTTGGGCGATGCATAAGGGTGGCACAGGCGCTGGTAGGAGTTGACGTTGGGTGCGAACAACGCGGTGAAGTCGGCCATGCATGCCTGCTGGCCACCGATGAAGTGATAGAAGGCAGGGGTTGGCTGCCCCTGCGCATCGCTGAACACGTTACGGCCGTTGTCGATCTCGACCACGCTCTGGTGAATGTGCATCGAACTGCCTGGGGTTCTGGCCAGCGGCTTGGCCATGCACACCACATTCAGGCCATGCTTGAGCGCAACCTCCTTGAGCAGGTGCTTGAACAGGAAGGTCTGGTCGGCAAGCAGCAGCGGGTCCCCGTGCAGCAGGTTGATCTCGAACTGGCTGACGCCCATCTCGTGCATGAAGGTGTCGCGCGGCAGGCCCAGGGCCTCCATGCAACGGTAGACCTCGCTGAAGAACGGGCGCAGGCCATTGTTGGAACTGACGCTGAACGCCGAATGGCCGTCCTCGCGCCGACCGTCCAGCCCGGTGGGCGGCAGGAACGGCTGGCTCGGGTCGGGATTGGGAGCGAACACGAAGAACTCGAGTTCGGTGGCCACCACTGGCGCCAGGCCGTGCGTGCGATACCGCTCGATCACCGCCTTGAGCTGGCCGCGGGTGGACAAGCCCGAGCTCTGTCCATCGAGCTCATTGGCATCGCAGATCGCCAGTGCCCTTGGTTCGTCGCTCCAGGGCAGGCGGTAGATATGCAGGGGGTCGGCCGCCAGGGCAAGGTCGCCATCGTCGCTGCCGTAAAAGCGTGCCGCAGGGTATCCGCCCATGATGCACTGCAGCAACACGCCGCGTGCCATCTGCAGGCGCCGCCCTTCCAGGAACCCCTCGGCGGTCATCACCTTGCCGCGAGGCACGCCATTGAGGTCGGGGGTGACGCATTCGATTTCATCAATGCCCGTCAATCGCTCGGCGAGAGAACGTTGGCCATTGGTCGTCATGACTTGATCCTTGTTATTTTTAACAAGCCGCGAACGGCGACCCGAACAACATAGTCCGGGGGTGTTAAAAATATCAAGCACCATATAGTCCCGATCGCTGGACGAACGCCGCCAGCCAACCCGTAGAAGCTGTCTACACTGTGCCTGGCAGCGTAATACCGTTGGCCGGCAGCGGCAGCGCAGTCTTGTAGCGCACCTGCTTGAGGGCGAAGCTGGAGCGAATATTGGCCACCCCGGGCAAGCGGGTGAGGTAGTCCAGAAACCGCTCCAGGGCCTGGATGCTCGGCAGCAGTACACGCAGCAGGTAATCCGGGTCGCCGGTCATCAGGTAGCACTCCATCACTTCCGGGCGCTCGGCGATTTCCTCTTCGAAGCGGTGCAGCGATTGCTCCACCTGTTTTTCCAGGCTGACGTGGATGAATACGTTCACGTCCAGCCCCAGCACTTCGGGCGACAGCAAGGTCACCTGCTGGCGAATCACGCCCAGATCCTCCAGCGCCTTGACCCGGTTGAAACAGGGGGTGGGCGACAGATTTACCGAACGGGCCAGCTCGGCGTTGGTGATGCGGGCATTGTCCTGAAGGCTGTTGAGAATGCCGATGTCAGTACGATCCAGTTTGCGCATGAGACAAATTCACCTGCTTCTTGTTCTTTTGAAGAATGTTTATCCGCAAGCCAGCCCAAAGGCAATGAACTTGAGAAAAATATTCTTCCGCCAGCGGAATATGATGTAGACAAGACTGACTCTCCGGTCACAAGCCGGGTTCAGTAGCGACCGCTTCAAAGCTCAACAAAAACACAAGACAGAGCGAGCGTAAAAAAGCATGAACGAGTACGCCCCCCTGCGTCTGCATGTGCCCGAGCCTACAGGCCGGCCAGGCTGCCAGACCGATTTCTCCTACCTGCGTCTGAATGACGCCGGTCAGGTCCGCAAACCCGCCATCGATGCCGAACCCGCCGGTACCGCCGACCTTGCCTACGGGCTGATCCGCGTGCTCGACGAACAGGGCCGTGCGCTTGGCCCCTGGGCCGAGGACATCGGCCCCGAAGTGCTGCGCCAAGGCATGCGCGCGATGCTCAAGACCCGGCTGTTCGACAGCCGCATGGTCGTGGCGCAGCGCCAGAAGAAGATGTCCTTCTACATGCAGAGCCTGGGCGAGGAAGCCATCGGCAGCGGCCAGGCACTGGCCTTGAACCGCAGCGACATGTGCTTCCCCACCTACCGCCAGCAGAGCATCCTGATGGCCCGCGACGTGTCGCTGGTGGAGATGATCTGCCAGCTGCTGTCCAACGAGCGCGACCCGCTCAAGGGTCGCCAGCTGCCCATCATGTACTCGGTGCGCGAAGCCGGCTTCTTCACCATCAGCGGTAACCTGGCGACCCAGTTCGTGCAGGCGGTCGGCTGGGCCATGGCCTCGGCCATCAAGGGCGATACCAAGATCGCTTCGGCCTGGATCGGCGATGGTGCTACGGCCGAGTCGGACTTCCACACCGCGCTGACCTTCGCACACGTGTACCAGGCCCCGGTGATTCTCAACGTGGTCAACAACCAGTGGGCCATCTCCACCTTCCAGGCCATCGCCGGTGGTGAATCCACCACCTTCGCCGGCCGCGGCGTTGGCTGTGGCATCGCTTCGCTGCGGGTCGACGGCAACGACTTCATCGCGGTGTACGCGGCCTCGCGCTGGGCCGCCGAACGTGCCCGCCGCGGCCTGGGCCCGACCCTGATCGAATGGGTGACCTACCGCGCCGGCCCGCACTCCACCTCGGACGACCCGTCCAAGTACCGTCCGGCCGACGACTGGAGCCACTTCCCCCTCGGCGACCCGATCGCCCGCCTCAAGCAGCACCTGATGGCCATCGGGCACTGGTCGGAGCAAGAGCATCAGGCGGTGACTGCTGAGCTGGAAGCCGAAATCATCAGTGCGCAGAAGGAAGCCGAGCAGTACGGCACCCTGGCCGGCGGGCAGATGCCCAGCCCGGCGAGCATTTTCGAGGATGTGTACAAGGAAATGCCGGAACACCTGCGGCGCCAGCGCCAGGAACTGGGGATCTGACATGAACGATCACAACACCACTATCCAGTTGGAAACCGCCATGGCGACTACCACCATGACCATGATCCAGGCCCTGCGCTCGGCCATGGATATCATGCTTGAGCGCGATGACAATGTTGTCGTCTATGGCCAGGACGTCGGTTACTTCGGCGGCGTGTTCCGCTGCACCGAAGGGCTGCAGAACAAGTACGGCAAGTCGCGGGTGTTCGACGCACCGATCTCCGAAAGCGGTATCGTCGGCACCGCCGTGGGCATGGGTGCCTATGGCCTGCGCCCTGTGGTGGAAATCCAGTTTGCCGACTACTTCTACCCTGCCTCGGACCAGATCGTCTCGGAGATGGCCCGCCTGCGCTACCGCTCTGCCGGCGAGTTCGTGGCCCCGCTGACCCTGCGCATGCCGTGCGGTGGCGGCATCTACGGCGGCCAGACCCACAGCCAGAGCCCGGAGGCGATGTTCACCCAGGTCTGCGGCCTGCGTACCGTGATGCCTTCGAACCCCTACGACGCCAAGGGCCTGTTGATCGCCTCGATCGAAAACGACGACCCGGTGATCTTCCTGGAGCCCAAGCGTCTGTACAACGGCCCTTTCGACGGGCACCACGACCGGCCGGTAACGCCCTGGTCCAAACACCCCGCCAGCGCGGTACCGGATGGCTACTACACCGTGCCACTGGACAAGGCTGCCATCACCCGCCCAGGCAATGCGGTGACGGTACTGACCTACGGCACCACGGTGTATGTATCCCAGGTGGCTGCCGAAGAGACCGGCATCGACGCCGAGGTCATCGACCTGCGCAGCCTGTGGCCGCTGGACCTGGAGACCATCGTCGAGTCGGTGAAGAAGACCGGCCGCTGTGTGGTCGTGCACGAAGCCACCCGCACCTGCGGCTTTGGCGCCGAGCTGGTGGCGCTGGTACAGGAGCACTGCTTCCATCACCTCGAAGCCCCGATCGAACGTGTCACCGGTTGGGACACCCCCTACCCGCACGCGCAGGAATGGGCGTACTTCCCCGGCCCATCGCGAGTGGGTGCGGCATTGAAACGGGTCATGGAGGTCTGAATGGGCACGCACGTCATCAAGATGCCGGACATCGGCGAAGGCATCGCACAGGTTGAGCTGGTGGAATGGTTCGTAAAGGTCGGCGATACCGTCACCGAAGATCAGGTGGTCGCCGACGTCATGACCGACAAGGCCACCGTGGAAATTCCTTCGCCGGTCACCGGCAAGGTGCTGGCCCTGGGCGGCCAGCCCGGTGAGGTCATGGCCGTAGGCAGCGAGCTGATTCGCATCGAGGTCGAAGGGGCCGGCAACTATCAGGAAGGCGCCGGCAAGCCGGCAGCAGCCACGCCGCCTGCGGTAGCTGCCGCACCGAAGGCCAGCGTACCCGAAGCCCAACCCCAGCCCGCCGTCGTGTCTACCCCGGCAGCGGCACCTTCAGGCAACGCACAGCGTTCATCGACGATCGTGCCACGTGAGGCCAACGAGCGTCCGCTGGCCTCCCCGGCGGTGCGCAAGCGCGCGCTGGATGCGGGCATAGAGCTGCGCTATGTACATGGTAGTGGCCCTGCCGGGCGCATCCTGCACGAAGACCTGGACGCTTTTCTCGTTCAACCGAGTACCAGCAGTGCATCGGGCCCCGGTGGCTATGCAAGGCGTGACGACAGCGAGCAGGTGCCAGTGATCGGCTTGCGCCGCAAGATCGCGCAGCGCATGCAGGATGCCAAGCGCCGCGTCGCGCACTTCAGCTATGTCGAGGAAATCGACGTGACCGCGCTGGAAGAACTGCGCGTGCACCTGAACAAGAAGCATGGTGACAGCCGCGGCAAGCTGACCCTGCTGCCCTTCCTGGTACGGGCAATGGTGATCGCCGCGCGCGAATTCCCGCAGATCAACGCCACCTATGACGACGAAGCCCAGCTCATTACCCGCCATGGTGCAGTGCATGTGGGTATCGCCACCCAGGGCGACAACGGGCTGATGGTACCGGTGCTGCGCCATGCCGAGGCCGGCAGCCTGTGGAGCAATGCCAGCGAGATCGCCCGGGTAGCCAACGCCGCCCGCAACAACAAGGCCAGCCGTGAAGAGCTATCCGGCTCGACCATTACGCTCACCAGCCTCGGCGCACTGGGCGGCATCGTCAGCACACCGGTGGTGAACACGCCGGAGGTGGCCATTGTCGGGGTCAACCGCATCGTCGAGCGGCCAATGGTGGTCAACGGCCAGATCGTGGTGCGCAAGATGATGAACCTGTCCAGTTCGTTCGACCATCGTGTGGTCGACGGCATGGACGCCGCGCTCTTCATCCAGGCCATCCGCGGCCTGCTCGAACAACCTGCCAGCCTGTTTGTGGAGTGACCATGCAGACTCTCAATACCACCCTGCTGATCATTGGGGGCGGCCCCGGCGGTTATGTCGCGGCGATTCGTGCCGGTCAACTGGGCATCCCCACTGTACTGGTCGAAGGCCAGGCACTGGGCGGCACCTGCCTGAACATAGGCTGTATTCCATCCAAGGCACTGATCCATGTAGCGGAGCAGTTCCACCAGACTTGTCAGCACAGCCAGCACTCCAGCCTGGGCATCAAGGTACAGGCTCCCAGCCTGGACATTACCCAGAGCGTGGCCTGGAAGGACGGCATCGTCGACCGCCTGACCAGCGGCGTTGCCGCCTTGCTGAAGAAACACGGCGTGACGGTGATTCATGGCTGGGCAAAGATCGTCGACGGCAAAACCGTCGACGTCGAAGGCCAGCGCATTCAGTGCGAGCACCTGCTGCTCGCCACGGGCTCCAGCAGTGTGGAGCTGCCCATGCTTCCACTGGGCGGCCCGATCATCTCGTCCACCGAAGCCCTGGCCCCGCAACGCCTGCCAAGGCGCCTGACGGTGGTGGGTGCAGGCTATATCGGCCTGGAACTGGGTATTGCCTACCGCAAGCTGGGGGTCGAGGTAAGCGTGGTGGAAGCGCGCGAGCGTATCCTGCCTACGTATGACAGCGAGCTCACTCAGCCGGTAGCCGAGTCGCTGAAGAAACTGGGCGTGACGCTGTACCTCAAGCACAGCGTCGAAGGCTTCGATAACGCCACCCAGTGCCTGCAGATCAGGGACCCACATGGCGAACAGTTGACGCTGGAAACCGATCAGGTGCTGGTTGCCGTAGGACGTCGGCCACGCACTCAAGGGTTCAACCTGGAAACCCTGGAGCTCAAGATGAATGGCTCAGCCATTGCCATCGATGAGCGTTGCCAGACCAGCATGCGCAATGTGTGGGCAATCGGCGATCTGAGCGGCGAGCCGATGCTGGCCCACCGCGCCATGGCCCAGGGCGAGATGGTGGCCGAACTCATCGCCGGCAAGCAGCGGGTTTTCGATCCGGTGGCCATCGCGGCAGTGTGCTTTACCGACCCCGAGGTGGTGGTGGCAGGCAAGACACCCGAGGCCGCACAACAGCAAGGCCTGGATTGCATCGTTGCGCAGTTCCCGTTCGCGGCCAATGGCAGGGCCATGACGCTGGAATCCAAAAGCGGCTTCGTACGCGTGGTGGCGCGTCGCGACAATCATCTGATCCTGGGCTGGCAGGCTGTCGGCGTGGGGGTTTCGGAACTGTCTACCGCGTTTGCACAATCACTGGAGATGGGCGCCCGGCTCGAGGATGTGGCCGGAACCATCCATGCCCACCCTACCCTCGGAGAGGCTGTGCAGGAGGCTGCATTGCGTGCCTTGGGGCACGCGTTGCACCTGTAGCCAGAACCACTGGGCGTCGATCATCGACGCCCAGGCATCAGGCGATCTGGTTCTTGCCGCCGGCCTTGGCGCGATAGAGCGCCTGGTCGGCACGGGCGACCAGTTGCTCCGGGCGCTCGCCGCCACGCCACTGGGCGATGCCAAAACTCAATGTGACGCGGTGCTCGCCAATTGGGGGCAACCTCAACACCTGCTGGCGGATGGCATCGGCTACCGCCATTGCTGCCTGCAGGTCACTCCCTGGCATCAACACCATGAACTCGTCACCCCCCCATCGGGCAAGCAAGTGCTCGGGGCCGACACACTTACGGATCTGTTCGACCACCTCTACCAGGGCGGTATCGCCACGGGCGTGGCCGTAACGATCATTGATCGGCTTGAAATCGTCGAAATCCATCAGGATCAGGCTCAAGGGCAAACGAAAGCGGCCGGCACGTTCGCATTCCTGAAGCAGGGCCTTTTCCAGGCGATAACGATTGGCCGCCAGGGTCAACGAGTCGCGCTCGGCCAGGTCACGGTTCTCATCGAGCTGACGTTTCAGTTGTTCGTTCACCCAGCACAGTTCCCGGGTCCGTTCGGCAATCAGTGACTCCAGCGAGCTGTTGCGCTGCTCCAGATGGGCAACCAGGCGCTTGCGGTCGTCGATGTTGCGGTGTGCACCGAACATCCTGGCCACCGAGCCATCAGGGTTGCGCGCAACCACATGCCCGCTGTCCTCGATCCACAGGTAGCTGCCATCCTTGCAACGGCAACGGTACTCCACCTGGTAGCTTGGCGCGCGCTGGCTCAGGTAGTCCTCGAAGCAGGCCATCACCCGCGGGTAGTCCTCGGGGTGAATGACGTTTTCCCAGGTGAACACCGTATTGTCCAGCGAGTGGCTGGGGTAGCCCAGCATGCGATACCAACCCGGGTTGCGATAGACATGGCCGGTGTTGGCGTTCCAGTCCCAGATGCCATCACTGACCAGGTCCAGGAGGGTTTGCAGTTGCTCTTGCCCCAGGTCGCTCAATGGCGCCATCACGCAAGCGGTATTCTCACTCATGGACACTCTCCCCTGTCCAGCAACTACGCCCCAGCTCAATGATGGTGCTGCCGATTGTTATGCGCCAAAGCCTGCGCGAAATTTCGAACAATATACTCGCGAAAGAATGGAAGCGGCAGGCGGAACCGACCGCACGTCCAACTGCAAGCCTTGGCTGTTGCCGCCTGCGGCAATCATCCTCCTCTTTGGGGCAACAGCGTGCCAGAGTAAACGGCCGAGCATTGCTGCCCCCTTGTAATACAGAGGGTTCAGAGCGTGAGGTAACTGGCACAGCCCTTGCTCTTCCCTTGCTCTGCACAGTATCGGGAGACCTTCAGGTGAGCATCATCAATGATTATGGTTGGCAGGTAGCCGCTACCACTCAGCAACGTAGCAGTGTTTCTACAGACAGCGATGCTGTGCCGTATGTACCTGTTTCAGTTGCCATCCAGTCGACGTCCGACACGCGCGGGAGTGCCAGTCACTCCGAGCAGCGCTTTCACGACAACCAGCAAGAAGCGTTCGCAAAGTTCAAGGTCAGTCTGCAGAACTTGGAAGAGATCTTTGACACGAAGGAACCAGAGAGCACTGCCTTGCAAGAGTTTCGCGACTACATGGCACTGTCTCCCGAGCAGAAAATTCGCGAGAAGATGCTGCGCGAACTTGGGCTGAGCCTTGAAGAATACGAAGAGTTACCCCCTGAGAAGAAGGAGCTGATCGACAAGCAGATCGCTCAACGCATCAAGGAAGAAATGGAGATAAAAACCATGGCCAAGCTGCAACCGCCTCAACAGATGGATGCGGTCAGTGCACTGGCAGGTTCACAGACACTGTCGGCAGAAGGCACCAACGAAAAGGACAGGACGGACCCGCTGGCCTGAATCGTATTACGTAAAAAACCACCTCCCAAGGTGGTTTTTTTATGCCCGCCTTGCAGGAAACTTTCAGCCCACAAAGACAAAACCCCTACCTGCAGATGCAGATAGGGGTTTCGGAATTTAATCTTGACGATGACCTACTCTCACATGGGGAAACCCCACACTACCATCGGCGATGCATCGTTTCACTACTGAGTTCGGGATGGGATCAGGTGGTTCCAATGCTCTATGGTCGTCAAGAAATTCTGTTGCCAGAAGGTCTTGTTCAGACACTCCAGCGAATCGGGTATGTGATGTTCGTGAGGTACAAATCTTCGGCTTACTGTGTCTTCACAACACCGCAATCTGGTCGTTCGACGCAAATTGCTTGGGTGTTATATGGTCAAGCCTCACGGGCAATTAGTATTGGTTAGCTCAACGCCTCACAGCGCTTACACACCCAACCTATCAACGTCGTAGTCTTCGACGGCCCTTCAGGGAGCTCAAGGCTCCAGTGAGATCTCATCTTGAGGCAAGTTTCCCGCTTAGATGCTTTCAGCGGTTATCTCTTCCGAACATAGCTACCCGGCAATGCCACTGGCGTGACAACCGGAACACCAGAGGTTCGTCCACTCCGGTCCTCTCGTACTAGGAGCAGCCCCTCTCAAATCTCAAACGTCCACGGCAGATAGGGACCGAACTGTCTCACGACGTTCTAAACCCAGCTCGCGTACCACTTTAAATGGCGAACAGCCATACCCTTGGGACCGGCTTCAGCCCCAGGATGTGATGAGCCGACATCGAGGTGCCAAACACCGCCGTCGATATGAACTCTTGGGCGGTATCAGCCTGTTATCCCCGGAGTACCTTTTATCCGTTGAGCGATGGCCCTTCCATACAGAACCACCGGATCACTAAGACCTACTTTCGTACCTGCTCGACGTGTCTGTCTCGCAGTCAAGCGCGCTTTTGCCTTTATACTCTACGACCGATTTCCGACCGGTCTGAGCGCACCTTCGTACTCCTCCGTTACTCTTTAGGAGGAGACCGCCCCAGTCAAACTACCCACCATACACTGTCCTCGATCCGGATAACGGACCTGAGTTAGAACCTCAAAGTTGCCAGGGTGGTATTTCAAGGATGGCTCCACGCAGACTGGCGTCCACGCTTCAAAGCCTCCCACCTATCCTACACAAGCAAATTCAAAGTCCAGTGCAAAGCTATAGTAAAGGTTCACGGGGTCTTTCCGTCTAGCCGCGGATACACTGCATCTTCACAGCGATTTCAATTTCACTGAGTCTCGGGTGGAGACAGCGCCGCCATCGTTACGCCATTCGTGCAGGTCGGAACTTACCCGACAAGGAATTTCGCTACCTTAGGACCGTTATAGTTACGGCCGCCGTTTACCGGGGCTTCGATCAAGAGCTTCGCGTTAGCTAACCCCATCAATTAACCTTCCGGCACCGGGCAGGCGTCACACCCTATACGTCCACTTTCGTGTTTGCAGAGTGCTGTGTTTTTAATAAACAGTCGCAGCGGCCTGGTATCTTCGACCGGCATGAGCTTACGGAGCAAGTCCTTCACCCTCACCGGCGCACCTTCTCCCGAAGTTACGGTGCCATTTTGCCTAGTTCCTTCACCCGAGTTCTCTCAAGCGCCTTGGTATTCTCTACCCAACCACCTGTGTCGGTTTGGGGTACGGTTCCTGGTTACCTGAAGCTTAGAAGCTTTTCTTGGAAGCATGGCATCAACCACTTCGTCGCCTAATGGCAACTCGTCATCAGCTCTCGGCCTTAAGATCCCGGATTTACCTAAGATCTCAGCCTACCACCTTAAACTTGGACAACCAACGCCAAGCTGGCCTAGCCTTCTCCGTCCCTCCATCGCAATAACCAGAAGTACAGGAATATTAACCTGTTTTCCATCGACTACGCTTTTCAGCCTCGCCTTAGGGACCGACTAACCCTGCGTCGATTAACGTTGCGCAGGAAACCTTGGTCTTTCGGCGTGGGAGTTTTTCACTCCCATTGTCGTTACTCATGTCAGCATTCGCACTTCTGATACCTCCAGCAAGCTTCTCAACTCACCTTCACAGGCTTACAGAACGCTCCTCTACCGCATCACCTAAGTGATACCCGTAGCTTCGGTGTATGGTTTGAGCCCCGTTACATCTTCCGCGCAGGCCGACTCGACTAGTGAGCTATTACGCTTTCTTTAAAGGGTGGCTGCTTCTAAGCCAACCTCCTAGCTGTCTAAGCCTTCCCACATCGTTTCCCACTTAACCATAACTTTGGGACCTTAGCTGACGGTCTGGGTTGTTTCCCTTTTCACGACGGACGTTAGCACCCGCCGTGTGTCTCCCATGCTCGGCACTTGTAGGTATTCGGAGTTTGCATCGGTTTGGTAAGTCGGGATGACCCCCTAGCCGAAACAGTGCTCTACCCCCTACAGTGATACATGAGGCGCTACCTAAATAGCTTTCGAGGAGAACCAGCTATCTCCGAGCTTGATTAGCCTTTCACTCCGATCCACAGGTCATCCGCTAACTTTTCAACGGTAGTCGGTTCGGTCCTCCAGTCAGTGTTACCTAACCTTCAACCTGCCCATGGATAGATCGCCCGGTTTCGGGTCTATACCCAGCGACTAAACGCCCTATTAAGACTCGCTTTCGCTACGCCTCCCCTATTCGGTTAAGCTCGCCACTGAATATAAGTCGCTGACCCATTATACAAAAGGTACGCAGTCACCTAACAAGTAGGCTCCCACTGCTTGTACGCATACGGTTTCAGGATCTATTTCACTCCCCTCTCCGGGGTTCTTTTCGCCTTTCCCTCACGGTACTGGTTCACTATCGGTCAGTCAGTAGTATTTAGCCTTGGAGGATGGTCCCCCCATATTCAGACAAAGTTTCTCGTGCTCCGTCCTACTCGATTTCATGACTAAGAGATTTTCGCGTACAGGGCTATCACCCACTATGGCCGCACTTTCCAGAGCGTTCCGCTAATCTCAAAGCCACTTAAGGGCTAGTCCCCGTTCGCTCGCCACTACTAAGGGAATCTCGGTTGATTTCTTTTCCTCAGGGTACTTAGATGTTTCAGTTCCCCTGGTTCGCCTCTTGCACCTATGTATTCAGTACAAGATACCTGACTTATGCCAGGTGGGTTCCCCCATTCAGAGATCTCCGGATCAAAGTCTGTTTGCCGACTCCCCGAAGCTTATCGCAGGCTACCACGTCTTTCATCGCCTCTGACTGCCAAGGCATCCACCGTATGCGCTTCTTCACTTGACCATATAACCCCAAGCAATCTGGTTATACTGTGAAGACAACATTCGCCGAAAACTTGTAATTACTCACAAATTTTACCTTAGCCTGAACACACACCAGTGAAAGTGCTGTCCAGTCTATCTTTCTATCACATACCCAAATTTTTAAAGAACGATTCTGATAAAGTTCAGAAATCAATATTCGACGCGAATATTCATTTCTAAGCTTTGACAAATTAGCAAGCGGGGTGGTGGAGCCAAGCGGGATCGAACCGCTGACCTCCTGCGTGCAAGGCAGGCGCTCTCCCAGCTGAGCTATGGCCCCAGCAAATTGGTGGGTCTGGGCAGATTCGAACTGCCGACCTCACCCTTATCAGGGGTGCGCTCTAACCAACTGAGCTACAGACCCAATCGAAGGTTGCTAACCTAATCGTCTTCTTCAATGAATCAAGCAATTCGTGTGGGAGCTTATGAGACAGCTGATGTCGTCGATTAAGGAGGTGATCCAGCCGCAGGTTCCCCTACGGCTACCTTGTTACGACTTCACCCCAGTCATGAATCACACCGTGGTAACCGTCCTCCCGAAGGTTAGACTAGCTACTTCTGGTGCAACCCACTCCCATGGTGTGACGGGCGGTGTGTACAAGGCCCGGGAACGTATTCACCGCGACATTCTGATTCGCGATTACTAGCGATTCCGACTTCACGC
>NZ_CP087178.1:685000-1647500 GCF_024748925.1 Pseudomonas sp. B21-036 | reverse complement strand
GGATGGTGTCCCAGGCAGGGTTCGAACCTGCAACCTTCCCCTTAGGAGGGGGATGCTCTATCCAATTGAGCTACTGAGACATGCGTCTGGCGTACATGGCCCGCCATACGGAACGGCGAGCATGTTACCCAGCGAGCCAGGATTTGTCATGTCGTCTCTGCGCTTTTTACCAGTAGGTGGTTTCCAGCCTCAGGCACGTACGCCTGCCTCCTGCAAAACCATCAGCAGGCGGCGCACTGCATCGTCAAGACTGGTCGAGTTGTCCACCCGCCGGACCCGATCATCAACCTGTGTCATGGACTGCTGGTTGCGCGCCATTCGCTGCTCGATCTCGTGCTGCCCCTCCCTGCCCCGTTGAAGCAATCGCCCGCGCAATACCTGCGGATTCACACAAAGCAATATGGGCAACAGGTCCGGGTACTTCGCCTGCGCCACCGGCAGGTGCGCGCGCGACCCGTTGACCATCACGTGCCAGCCTTCGGCAAGCCACGCATCTATATAAGCAGGAACCCCATAAGCCAACCCATTGGCGCGCCACTGCAGGGCAAATTCGCCACGGTCAGCCATCTGCTCGAACTGCTGGACCGATACGGCGACTGCGTCTTCCCCCACCGCCTCGGCGGAGCGAGTGATGACACGCTTAGGAATGCGCACCTGGCTTGCCAGCAAAAGCTCACGCGCCGCATCCAGAAGACTGTCCTTGCCGGCACCGGACGGCCCCATCAAATAGATCACCCTGCCCGCCCCCGCCAAGGGAACGTCGCTTGCGTCATACTGCATAGCCACTATGCTCAGAGAAAGGAAAGCTCGCGCATTTTAGGCGCATTGCACGGTCTTTGCGCCTTTGCCGGTGATGAAAAGTCGAGCCGCCGAGGTGGCCAGGCCGAGCGCCAAATGAAAACTTTTCAAACCAGTGCGCATTTCTGATAATTGGTACTGGCATAACGCCTTTACCCAGTTCAATATTTGTCACAGAATTGACGCCAAGGAACTGGCGACACTGAGGCATGATGAAGACCTCATTCGTACTCCAGGTTGAACATTTTGTCTTAACGATGGTCGTAACACTCATCGTGCGGCCGATTTCGAGAACCGCTTCCCCCTGAACTAAACCGGTCAATTATATGCGCCCAATGAAACAGGCTATCTACTCAAGCCGCACCGCTGACAAATTTGTCGTCCGCCTGCCAGACGGAATGCGTGAGCGCATTGCCGAGGTTGCGCGTAACCACCACCGCAGCATGAACTCCGAGATCATTGCACGCCTGGAGCAGAGCCTTATTCAGGAAGGTGCACTGGGCGACGAGCTGAGCATGCGCCTGGACAGCCCAGAGCTGTCACTGCACGAACGTGAACTGCTGCAACGCTTCCGCCAGCTGTCCCATCGCCAGCAAAATGCTCTGGTCGCACTGATCGCCCATGACGTCGAGATGGCCGCAGACGCTTCCTGATTCCACCCACGCACAAAAAAGCCAGCTTTCGCTGGCTTTTTTTATGCCTTGCCTTTTTACAGCAAGAAGATCGTAGCAAGGCCCAGGAAGATGAAGAACCCGCCACTGTCGGTCATGGCAGTGATCATCACACTTGCGCCCATCGCAGGATCGCGACCCATTCGAGCAAGCGTCATCGGGATAAGAACGCCCATCAGGGCCGCCAACAGCAGGTTCAGGGTCATCGCCGCAGTCATCACTACCCCCAGCGACCAGCTGCCATAGAGCAGGTAGGCCACAACGCCGATCACGCCCCCCCACACCAGGCCATTGATCAAGGCCACCGCAAGCTCCTTGCGCATCAATCGCGCAGTATTGCCCGGGCTGACCTGATCGAGCGCCATGGCACGTACGATCATGGTAATGGTCTGGTTGCCGGAGTTGCCCCCGATACCGGCCACGATGGGCATCAGTGCAGCCAACGCCACCAGCTTCTCGATCGACCCCTCGAACAGGCCGATCACTCGCGAAGCGACAAAGGCCGTGATCAGGTTGATTGCCAGCCATGCCCAACGGTTGCGAAGCGAACGCCAGACCGAGGCGAAGATGTCTTCCTCCTCACGCAGACCCGCCATGTTGAGGACTTCGTTCTCGCTTTCCTCACGGATCAGGTCGACCATTTCGTCGATGGTCAAACGGCCGATCAGGCGATCGCTCTTGTCCACCACCGGTGCCGAAATCAGGTCATAGCGCTCAAAGGCCTGTGCCGCATCGTAGGCGTCTTCATCGGGATGAAAACTCACCGGGTCACTGGCCATGACCTCGGCAACCTGCTTGTCGGGGTCGTTCACCAGCAGCCGCTTGATGGGCAGCACACCCTTGAGCTTGCCGTCGTAATCGACCACGAACAGTTTGTCGGTATGGCTTGGCAGTTCCTTGAGCCGGCGCAGGTAACGCAACACCACCTCAAGGCTGACGTCCTCGCGGATGGTCACCATCTCGAAGTCCATCAAGGCACCGACCTGGTCCTCGTCATAGCTCAACGCGGAGCGTACGCGCTCACGCTGCTGGGCATCGAGGGTTTCCATCAGCTCATGCACGACGTCGCGCGGCAGCTCCGGCGCAAGGTCGGCCAGCTCGTCGGCGTCCATCTCCTTGGCAGCGGCAAGCAGCTCGTGATCGTCCATGTCGGCGATCAGGGTTTCCCGAACCGAATCGGATACCTCGAGCAGGATGTCACCATCACGCTCGGCCTTGACCAGTTGCCAGACCGTCAGACGATCATCCAGCGGCAGGGCTTCGAGAATGTAGGCAACGTCAGCGGAGTGCAGATCATCGAGCTTGCGTTGCAGCTCGACCAGATTCTGGCGGTGTACGAGATTTTCGACCCGATCGTTATGGTGCCCTTCCTGACGATGTGTCAGGTCTTCGACCACTCGTTGGCGCTGCAGCAATTCGACCACCTGGGCCAGGCGATCCTGCAGGCTTTCTTGCGATTTTTTTACTTCACTTTCGGTCATACGCGTACTCCACTCCCAGCAGCGGAGCACGCCAGGAGAATCAATCAGTCAGATCGTGATTGGCAAAACAAGCTATTGAGTAACTACTGGGTAAGTCCATGGTGGTATTCCACAAGCCCCGGCGGAGCTGACGGGCGCAATCATACACGGCTTGGGCTGCTCGGGCTGAAAATATTGGCCAGAACAATCGCTTGCGAGATAAAGCTGTGACAACGTACAGCTCTGACAGTGCGACGGCTGGCACACCCCAAAGAACACATTGAAGACGCAAAAGTTAGCAGAGGCCGGTAAACGCATCGATGACAGTTTATTCATCGCGCCTTACGGGAAAGTGAAAAGCCGAAAAGCAGAAGGCCCGCTCAAAAAGCGGGCCTTCTGTTGTATGGTGCACTCGACAGGATTCGAACCTGTGACCGCTCGGTTCGTAGCCGAGTACTCTATCCAGCTGAGCTACGAGTGCAGGGTTGGCGCTTGATAGACCAGATCACCTCTGGTTGAAGCTGAAACAACTTCCAGACTGGAAACTGCTTCGTCGTATGGTGCACTCGACAGGATTCGAACCTGTGACCGCTCGGTTCGTAGCCGAGTACTCTATCCAGCTGAGCTACGAGTGCAGGGTTGGTACTTGATGGACCAGATCACCTCTGGTTGAAACTGAGGCAACTTCCAGACTGGAAACTACTTCGTCGTATGGTGCACTCGACAGGATTCGAACCTGTGACCGCTCGGTTCGTAGCCGAGTACTCTATCCAGCTGAGCTACGAGTGCATTTGTTGCCGCGCATTATAGACCGCTTAATCGATTTGCCAACCACTTTTTCGTTTAATTTCAACTACTTAGCGATTCAAGCAAGATTACAGCGCCCTACATGAATAATGGCGGAGAAGGGGGGATTCGAACCCCCGATACCCTTGTGAGGTATACTCCCTTAGCAGGGGAGCGCCTTCGGCCACTCGGCCACCTCTCCGCAACACGGGGCGTATAATAACCAGAGCCTTCCCCGTTTGCAAACCCTTTTTTGAAAAAATATCGATAAAAATTAATGGGTTGGTTCTTCGTCCTTCTCTTTCTTGATCCGCAGGTAGATTTCCTCACGGTGCACGGCCACTTCCTTGGGCGCGTTCACCCCAATCCGTACCTGGTTTCCTTTGACGCCGAGCACGGTCACGGTGATTTCGCCGTCGCCAATTATCAGGCTCTCTGCGCACCGACGAGTCAGAATCAACATACCTTTCTCCTCACGCAATTCAGTTCAGGGATAACAGTCTGCAAAAAAAGGGCTTCAACCCGCCGCCAGAACAGCGGCGGACCTACGCCTGAACGTTGACCGACACCCGACAACCCACAGGTTTCTTGTGCCGTTCAAAAACACGAAGGGCGCGGCCAGGCCGCGCCCCAGTGAGCACAACGCTTACTCGCCCTGACGGGAAGGCGCGTCGAGTTCGAAAGCGGTGTGCAAGGCACGCACAGCCAGTTCCAGGTACTTCTCTTCGATAACCACCGACACCTTGATTTCCGAAGTGGAGATCATCTGGATGTTGATGCTCTCCTTGGCCAGCGATTCGAACATGCGGCTGGCAACGCCCGCATGCGAGCGCATGCCCACACCCACGATCGATACCTTGGCGATCTTGGTATCACCCACCACTTCGCGGGCATTGAGCTTCAGGGCGGTTTCACCCAGTACCTTCTGCGCCTTTTCGTAATCGTTGCGGTGTACGGTGAAGGTGAAGTCGGTAGTGTTATCGTGCGAAACGTTCTGCACGATCATGTCGACTTCGATATTGGCTGCACTGATGGGGCCCAGAATCCCGAATGCCACGCCCGGGGTATCCGGCACACCGCGAATGGTCAGCTTGGCTTCATCGCGATTGAAGGCGATGCCGGAAATGATCGGCTGTTCCATGGATTCCTCTTCATCAATAGTAATGAGGGTACCCGGACCCTCCTGAAAACTGTGCAGTACACGCAGCGGTACGTTGTACTTGCCGGCAAACTCCACGGCCCGAATCTGCAGCACCTTGGACCCGAGGCTGGCCATTTCCAGCATCTCTTCGAAAGTGATCTTGTCCAGCCGCTGCGCCTGGGACACCACGCGCGGGTCGGTGGTATAGACACCATCGACGTCGGTGTAGATCTGGCACTCGTCAGCCTTCAATGCAGCCGCCAAGGCCACGCCGGTGGTATCGGAACCGCCACGCCCCAGCGTGGTGATGCTGCCGTGCTCGTCAACGCCCTGGAAACCGGCTACCACGACCACGCGACCTGCCTTGAGGTCGGCACGAATCTTCTGATCATCGATCTGCAGGATGCGCGCCTTGTTGTGCGCACTGTCGGTGAGAATACGCACCTGGTTGCCGGTGTAGGACACCGCAGGCACACCCCGCTTGATCAGCGCCATGGCCAGCAACGCGATGGTCACCTGCTCGCCGGTGGACACGATCACGTCCAGCTCGCGCGGAACCGGCTGATCGCTGATTTGCCTCGCCAGCTCGATCAGACGATTGGTTTCCCCGCTCATTGCCGACAGCACGACCACCAGGTCGTCGCCAGCCTCGCGGAACTTCTTCACCTTGTCGGCAACCTGTTCGATGCGCTCGACCGTGCCCACCGAGGTGCCGCCAAATTTCTGTACGATCAACGCCATTTCAAAGCCGCCTCAGCCCGTGAAGGGCACCCAATAAACACAATTACCAACGCCAGGGCCCGCCATCGGATGGCGGGCCACCGGGCGCTTCAGACACCCTGTTCTACGAATGGCACGGTCAGAGCCAGTGCACCGTCCAGCGCTGCGGCATCCACGCCACCGCCTTGCGCCATGTCCGGACGACCACCGCCTTTGCCGCCCACCGCTGCAGCGGCTTGCTTCATCAGATCACCGGCTTTGAGTTGGCCGGTCAGGTCCTTGGTCACGCCTGCAACCAGTACGACCTTTTCTTCGTGGACACTGCCGAGCAGGATCACTGCGCGGCCGAGTTTGTTCTTCAACTGGTCGACCAGGGCCAGCAAGGCTTTGCCGTCCTGCCCGTCCAGACGCGCGGCCAGCACTTTGACGCCCTTGACGTCGACTGCGCTGGCAGACAGGTCATCGCCGGCAGCACTGGCGGCCTTGGCCTGCAGTTGCTCCAGTTGTTTTTCCAGCTGACGGTTGCGCTCGAGCACCGCCGACAGCTTGTCGACCAGGTTCTCGCGGCTGCCCTTGACCAGCTGGGCAGCTTCCTTGAGCTGCTCTTCGGCAGCGTTCAGGTAGGCCAGTGCGGCGGCGCCAGTGACCGCTTCGATACGACGCACCCCGGAGGCCACACCGCCTTCGCTGATGATCTTGAGCAGACCGATATCGCCGGTGCGCTTGGCATGGATGCCGCCGCACAGCTCGACGGAGAAATCACCGCCCATGCTCAGCACGCGCACGCTGTCGCCATACTTCTCGCCGAACAGCGCCATGGCGCCCTTCTGCTTGGCAGTCTCGATGTCGGTCTCTTCGGTCATGACCTCGGTGTTGTTGCGCACTTCGCGGTTGACGATGTCTTCCAGCGCCTTGAGCTGCTCTGGCTTGACCGCCTCGAAATGGCTGAAGTCAAAACGCAGGCGCTGGCTGTCGACCAGCGAGCCTTTCTGTTGTACGTGCTCGCCCAGCACCTGACGCAATGCCGCGTGCAGCAGGTGGGTGGCCGAGTGATTGAGCGAGGTGGCATGACGAACCTGCGCATCGACCCGGGTTTCAACCTGGGCACCGACGCTCAGCTTGCCGCTGGCAACCACACCGTGGTGCAGGAAGGCACCGCCGGTCTTGGTGGTGTCACGGACATCGAAGCGGACGGCACCGGCCTGCAGGTACCCGCAGTCACCCACCTGGCCGCCGGACTCGGCGTAGAACGGCGTGCGGTCGAGGATCACCACACCCTCCTCGCCTTCACCCAGCTGCTCGACGGCCTTGCCGTCCTTGTACAGTGCAACGACGCTGGCAGCGCCTTCGGTGGTGGCATAACCGGTGAATTCGGTGGCTACATCGACCTTGACCAGGGTGTTGTAGTCCAGGCCGAAGGCGCTGGCCGAACGCGCGCGCTCACGCTGCGCCTCCATCTCGCGCTCGAAACCGACTTCGTCGATGGTCAGGCTGCGCTCACGGGCGATGTCGGCCGTCAGGTCCATCGGGAAACCGTAGGTGTCATACAGCTTGAACACCACGTCACCGGGCACCACGCTGCCCTTGAGTTCGGCCAGGTCCTGCTCGAGGATCTTCAGGCCCTGCTCCAGGGTCTTGGCAAACTGCTCTTCCTCGGCCTTGAGCACGCGCTCGATGTTGGCCTGCTGCTGCTTGAGTTCCGGGAACGCCTCGCCCATCTCGGCAACCAGCGCCGCAACGATCTTGTAGAAGAAGCTGCCGGTGGCACCGAGCTTGTTGCCGTGACGGCAGGCGCGACGAATGATGCGACGCAGCACGTAGCCACGGCCTTCGTTGGAAGGCAGCACGCCATCAGCAATCAGGAAGCTGCACGAACGAATGTGGTCCGACACTACCTTGAGCGACGACTGGTCTTCGTTGCTGCAGCCGATGGCGGCAGCCGACGCGCTCAGCAGGTTCTTGAACAGGTCGATTTCATAGTTCGAATGCACATGCTGCATCACCGCACTGATGCGCTCCAGGCCCATGCCGGTGTCCACCGACGGTGCAGGCAGCGGGTGCAGCACGCCGTCGGCAGTGCGGTTGAACTGCATGAAGACGTTGTTCCAGATCTCGATGTAACGGTCACCGTCTTCTTCCGGCGAGCCTGGCGGGCCACCCCAGATGTCGGCGCCGTGGTCATAGAAGATCTCGGTGCAGGGGCCGCACGGGCCGGTATCGCCCATGGTCCAGAAGTTGTCCGAGGCGTAGGGCGCGCCCTTGTTGTCGCCAATGCGCACCATGCGCTCGGCCGGCACACCGATGTGCTGGGTCCAGATGTCGTAGGCCTCGTCATCGGTGGCATACACGGTGACCCAGAGCTTTTCCTTGGGCAGTTGCAGCACGCCGGTGAGGAAGGTCCAGGCGTAGGTGATGGCGTCACGCTTGAAATAGTCGCCGAAACTGAAGTTGCCCAGCATTTCGAAGAACGTATGGTGACGCGCGGTATACCCGACGTTTTCCAGGTCGCTGTTCTTGCCGCCGGCGCGCACGCACTTCTGGCTGCTGGTGGCGCGGGTGTACGCGCGCTTTTCCTGGCCAAGGAAGCAGTCCTTGAACTGGTTCATCCCCGCGTTGGTGAACAGCAGGGTCGGGTCGTTGCCCGGGATCAAGGAGCTGGAGGCAACTCGGGTATGGCCCTGCTCTTCGAAGAAGCGAAGGAAGGCTTCACGGATTTCTGCGCTTTTCATAGGTTCTTCCACGGAAACGGCGGCCTGCGTCAAATTGACGAAACGACGGCAAAGGGCCGCATTATATCGAGCCTTAACACGAGGTGCAGTGAGTTTATACATCGCCAACCGCCATTTGAGGATGAAATGACCTTCATCCGGCGCGGTTTGCTTAGCAGGCTATACGTTCTGCCGACATCTATGCTACAACGTGTGCGTCGCCAGCCACTGGCGGCACGTTCTCAGGGCGGGGTGCAATTCCCCACCGGCGGTAATTGCGCCCATTGCGCATAGCCCGCGAGCGCTTGCAGGCAACCCTGCAAGGTCAGCAGACCCGGTGTGATTCCGGGGCCGACGGTCATAGTCCGGATAAAGAGAGAGCGGGATAGGCACGCGAGTGCCTGCGTCTGCACATCTGCGCAACGACAATCCCCTTCGATCCACTGCCCTGTTTCTCATACAAACAGGAGTTCGTTTCAATGCAAGCTACCCCAATCGACAGCAAAGGCCATCACAACGATCGCATCGCCTTCGTCCAGGCCTGCTGGCACAAGGATATTGTTGACCAGAGCCGCAAGGGTTTCGTCGAAGAGATGGCCAAGCAAGGCTATCAGCTGAGCGATATCGACTTCTATGAAGTCGGCGGTGCCTTCGAAATCCCGCTGCACGCCAAGCTGCTGGCCCGCAGCGGCCGTTACGCCGGCATCGTGGCTGCAGGCCTGGTGGTGGACGGCGGCCTGTACCGCCATGAATTCGTCGCCCAGTCGGTGATCAGCGGCCTGATGCAGGTGCAGCTGGAAACCGAAGTGCCGGTGTTCTCGGTGGTACTGACCCCGCATCACTTCCATGCCGGCGACGAGCACCAGAAGTTCTTCTTCGATCACTTCGTGCACAAGGGCGCCGAAGCGGCAGTGACCTGCGCCGACACCCTGCTCAAGCTGCGCTCGCTGCGCCGCAATGAAGTACCGCAGAAGATGGCGGGCTGATTGCACTGCCCCTTTCGCCGGCAGGGCCGGCTGCTACGGGATGCGCGACACCTGTAGCAGCCGGCCTTGCCGGCGAAGGTGTTTCATCTTCAGACCAACTGCTCATCCGACGCAGGCACGATCAGCATCCCCGCACGCAGCCCGTTCTTCACCTTGGGGTTCGGGAAAATGATCCGCGCGCCCTCCTCCTCGACAACCCAGCGCGTCTCGGCCAGGTCCTCGGCCAGCAGATACCCTCTGGAAAGCTCGGAAAAGTTCTCGATATCCGCCGGCAGGTGCAGGTGGAAGCTGTCGCTGTGCTTGATGATCTCGCGCGCGACGCTGAACAGTTGCAGCCCGCCGATCCCTTCATCTTCAGCCGGCTCGTTACCCTCGATGATCGCCCTGAGCCGCGCTTCGAGCTTGCCGAGCTTGATCTCGCCGTTCTGGCCGAACGGCCGCGCCTTGCCCAGCTCGAGGGTGAACGCTTCGGCCCCCAGGGTTTCGTAGGTGAATGCGGTAAAGGTGATCGAAGGCTTGCTCTGCAGCAGCACAGCCTGCATGCCGGCGGCGCGCAAGCGAGCCAGTTCCCGACGCGAGTGCTGACGGCCTTCCTTGTAGGGATACAGCGCAAACTGCTCGATCTTGGAGCCGCGAATGGCGGTGTGCAGGTCATAGTGCAGGCGGGTACGGCCCTCTTTATAGAAAAAAAAGGCCGTTGCCAGACGCTCCAGCGCACAGGCACGCAATGCCTCGACACCACTGGACTGCTCATGACGCCGGTTGAACAGACGGTTGACGTCGTGCTCGATATACCGCGCGCCCGTGCGCATCGCCTCGGGGTTGCCGAACAGGAACAGCACACGCGCCCGCGGCTTGATCTCCCCCCTGGCAATGCCATGCAGGAGTTCGTCGAGCAACTCGATCGGTGCAGTCTCGTTGCCATGAATGCCCGCAGACAGCAGCAGGTCCATGCCATCGTCACGCCCCTCGGGCGGGGTCACTTCAAGCGCCCCCTCGTCGAGCCAGCGCATGCGCACGCCTTCGACAGTCAGCTGGGTCTTCTCTGCCGGTTCACGACCGGCAAGGGTCAGTTCAAGCAGTTTGCCGAGGGCGAGCATGGGCGGTGTTCCTTAGTGGTGATGCCCGCAATCGGGGCCATGGACGTGGTCGTCATCTTCGCCAGCATCGGCCGGCTCCATTTCCAGCTGCAGGCTCACCAGGTTGGTGGCCAGCGGGCGCAGCAGCAGGTTGGCATACTCGGCGTCGCCTTCTTCAACATCGACACCGATCAGCAGCTGGCCGCGGCCATCCTGCTGAATCCACACTTCCTTGCCTTGCCACAGCACGGCAAAACGGGTGCAGGAAGTTTCCAGCTGGGTGCCATCTTCATCTTCGAGGATCAGCTGCAGGGCGTCGGACATAATCGAGTTCTCTTTCAAGGTTGGAGTTGGAACGGATACACCGAACCCAGCTTGAGGATCTGGGTCAGCTCATCCAGTGCCGTGCGACATTCCAGCAACAGCTGCGGGTCAGCCAGGTCGCGTTCGCTCAGGCTGTCGCGGTAGTGCCTGTCGACCCATTGGGTCAGGGTGTCGTACAGCGGCGCGGTCATGATAACCCCTGGGTTGACGGCCGCCAGTTCCGTGTCGTTGAGCGCCACGCGCAAACGCAGGCACGCGGGGCCGCCGCCATTCTGCATGCTCTGCTTGAGGTCGAAGACCTTGACCTCGGTCACCGGCCCGCCCTGGCCGGTCAAGGCCGACAGATAGGCCCAGACCCGCTCGTTGTTGCGGCATTCCTCCGGCACGATCAGCAGCATCGAACCGTCTTCACGGGACAGCAACTGACTGTTGAACAGATACGAACGCACGGCGTCCTCGACCGTCACCTGGGCCCGCGGCACGCAGATGGCCTTGAACTTGCCGCCACATCCTGCCAGTTTAGCCTGCAGCTCGGCCAGCACCGCTTCGGTGTCGAGGAAGGCATCCTCGTGATAGAACAGCACCTCGCCGTTGCCTACCGCGATCACATCGTTGTGAAACACGCCCTGGTCGATCACGGCAGGGTTCTGCTGAGCATAGACCACGCCGTCGGCACTCAGGCCATGCAGCCGGGCAACCGCCTGGGAAGCCTCCAGGGTCTGGCGGGCCGGGTATTTGTGCGGCGCCGGGTAGCGCGCATCGAATGCACTGCGCCCGAACACGAAGAACTCCACGCCCGGTTCGCCATAGGCACGGCAGAAGCGCGTGTGGTTGGCAGCACCTTCGTCACCGAACTGCGCCACCGCCGGCAACGCGGCATGGTGGGCAAAGTGCTGCGTATTGGCGAACATCGCGCCCAGCACACGACTGGTGGTCGGGTGCTCGATACTGCGGTGGTACTTGCAGTTCAGGTTGGCCGCCGTGAAATGCACGCGTCCGTCGGCCGTATCGGCGCTCGGACTGACCGTGGCGGCGTTGGCCACCCACATGCTGGACGCCGAGCAACTGGCGACCAGCAACGGCATTGCCTCCCTGGCCGCCCGCTCGATGACCTGCGCATCGCTGCCGCCAAAGCCCAGGCGACGCAGCGCAGCCACATCCGGACGCTCCTGCGGGGCCAGTACGCCCTGCACAAAGCCCATCTCCATCAGCGCCTTCATCTTCGCCAGGCCCTGGCGCGCCGCTTCACGCGGGTTGGATGCCTGCTGGCTGTTGCTCTGCGAAGCAACGTTGCCGTAGGACAGCCCGCCGTAGTTGTGCGTCGGCCCCACCAGGCCATCAAAATTCACTTCAAATGATTTCATCGGCTAAGGCTCCGTGAAGCTGTTGTTATAGGGTGACGCCGGGCGTCAGCGTGGCGGGCAGCACAAGGCTGGATGCCTCCAGCGACGCCACCGGGTAGGCGCAGTAGTCGGCCGCGTAATAGGCGCTCGCCCGATGGTTGCCACTGGCCCCGACACCACCGAACGGTGCGCTGCTGGCGGCACCGGTCAGTTGCTTGTTCCAGTTGACGATACCGGCGCGGCTTTCCAGCCAGAACTGCTGGTAGCGCGCCTCGGAATCGGACAACAGCCCTGCGGCCAGGCCGTACTGGGTGTTGTTAGCTTCGCGGATCGCGGCATCGAAATCGCTGTAGCGGATAACCTGCAGCAGCGGCCCGAAGAACTCCTCGTCCGGGCGCTCGGCCACCGAGGTCACGTCGATGATGCCCGGGGTCAGCAACGCCGCATCGGCCTGTGGCTGGGTCATCGGCAGCAGCGACTGTGCGCCGCTGGCCAGCAACTGGGCCTGGGCATCGAGCAGCGCGCGGGCTGCCCCCAGGGAGATCACCGAGCCCATGAACGGCGCCGGCTGTTGATCGAACGCGCCCACCGAAATGTTCCGGCTGACGGCCACCAGCCGCGCCAGCAGGGTGTCGCCCCATTCGCCTTGGGGTACCAGCAGGCGGCGTGCACAGGTGCAGCGCTGGCCGGCGGAAATGAAGGCCGACTGGATGATGGTGTATACCGCAGCGTCCAGGTCCTGCACCTGATCGACCACCAGGGGGTTGTTGCCCCCCATCTCCAGGGCCAGGATCTTGTCCGGGCGCCCCGAAAACTGCTGGTGCAGCAGGTTGCCGGTGCGGCTGGAGCCGGTGAAGAACAGGCCGTCGATGCCGGGGTTGGCCGCCAGGGCCACCCCGGTTTCCCGCGCCCCCTGCACCAGGTTGAGCACGCCAGCCGGCAGCCCGGCCTCGATCCAGCACCTGAGCGTCAGCTCGGCCACTTTCGGCGTGAGCTCGCTGGGCTTGAACACCACGCTGTTACCGGCCAGCAGCGCCGGCACGATATGCCCGTTGGGCAGGTGGCCCGGGAAGTTGTACGGGCCGAACACCGCCACCACACCGTGGGGCTTGTGCCGCAGTACCGCCGTGGCGTCAGCCAGCGGGCCGCTCTTCTCGCCGGTACGTTCGCGGTAGCTCTGCACCGAAATGGCCACTTTATTGACCATGCTGGTCACTTCGGTGGTGGCCTCCCACAGCGGCTTGCCGGTTTCTTCGCCGATGCAGCGGGCCAGTTCATCGGCGTGGGCCTTGAGGCTCGCGGCAAAGGCTTCGAGCACGCTGATACGCGCCTCCAGCGGTTGGCGAGCCCAGCCAGCAAAGGCTTGACGCGCAGCCTGTACTGCGGCCTCGACCTGCCCCGCGTCGGCGCCCTGGCCCTGCCAGATCACCTGCTGGCTGACCGGGTTCAGCGACTGCAGGGCCTCGCCCTGGCCGGCCTGCCATGTACCGGCAATGTAGTGCGTGGTCATTATTTGGCCTCCCGTGCTGCGGACAGTGGCACCGCACGTACCTGGTCACCGGCGCTCAGGCGCAGGCGCTTGGCCGTCAGCGGGTCGACCACTAGGGTGCCCGCAGCCAAGCGCGCGGGCGCTGCGGTGATACGGCAGTCCTCGCGCTTGCGGTTGTGGATGATGAAAGGCGTGGCATCGTCGCCCGGCGTGCCGATCGCCAGCACCAGGGCCTGGCTGTCGTGCACCGCGCGAATCTTGCTGGTCTGGCACTCGACCGCCGGGCCCGCGTCGAAGATGTCGACGTAGCCCTGATAGCTGAAGCCTTCGCTCTGCAGCATGGCCAGCGCCGGTTCGGTATCGGTGTGCACGCGCCCGATCACATTGCGCGCCGCCTCGGACAGAAAGCAGGTGTACAGCGGGAACTTGGGCATCAGCTCGGCGATGAACGCCTTGTTGCCGACCCCGGTCAGGTAGTCGGCCTGGCTGAACTCCATCTTGAAGAAGTGTCGGCCCAGGCTCTCCCAGAAGGGCGAACGGCCCTGCTCGTCGGACATGCCGCGCATTTCGGCAATGATCTTGTTGCCGAACAGTTCGCTGAATTCGGCAATGAACAGCAGGCGAGCCTTGGCCAGCAGACGACCATTGAGGCCACTGCGGTAGTCGCTGCGCAGAAACAGGGAGCACAACTCGGAGTTGCCGGTCAGGTCGTTGGCCAGAAACAGCGTGGGGATCTCGCGGTAGATGTCCAGTTCCTGGGACGCGCTGACGGTCAGGCCCACCCGGTAGTTGTACCAGGGTTCACGCAGCCCAACGGCACCGGCGATGGCCGAAATGCCCACCACTTCGCCTTCGTCGTTCTCGAGCACGAACAGGTAGTCGGCATCGCCACGCTCGGCTTCGCCGCGGAAGGTCTTCTCGGCCCAGCCCACCCGGTGGGCCAGGCGCTCTTCGTTGGCCGGCAGAGTGGTCAGGCCGGTGGTGCCGGTGCTGCGCGCCAGCTCGATCAGCGCCGGTAGGTCGCTGCTGCGTACGGGACGAACAATCATGCTATCTCCTCGGGCAGGTGCCTGCTGGCCCCTGCGAAACTCGACCTGGGGTAGCCAGGCAATCAGACCGCGACCAGGCGCACGCTGGCGCCCTCACCCACTCCCAGCGCCTCGGCGGCGGCCAGGTCCAGCTGCACCGGCTTGCCAGGGGCCCAGTCCAGCTCCAGCATCACGGCGCGGTAATCCTGCAACTGGCCGTTGGATACCAGGTACGGGCGCCCACCCTTGACGGCCTGCTCCTGCAGCTTGACCGGCACCAGCCGGCTCTGGGCGATGGAGCGGATGCCGGACACCCGCGCATGCAGGGTCGGCCCACCGTCGAAGATATCGATGTAGTGATCGGTCTCGAAGCCTTCGCGCATCAGGATGTCGAAGGTGATCTGCGCGCGCGGGTGCACCTGGCCCATGGCCTCCTGCGCGGCATCCGGCAGCAGGGGCACATAGATGGGGTAATGCGGCATCAGCTCGGCAAGGAAGGTACGGCTCTTGAGCCCGCACAGGCGCTCGGCGGCAGCGTAGTTGAGGTCGAAGAAGTTGCGCCCGATGGCATCCCAGAACGGCGAGTCGCCGTGCTCGTCGCTGTAGCCGACGATCTCGGTCACCACCGAATCGGCAAACCGCTCCGGGTGCGCTGCCATGAACAGCAGCCGGCCGCGGGAATTGAGCTCGGCCCAGCCGGTGCCCACCAGTTCGGGCAGCACGTAGAAGCTGGTCAGCAGGCTGTTGCCGGTCAGGTCGTGACACTGCGACAGCACATGGATCTTGTTGTGGATCTTCAGCTCGCGCGAGGCGTGCACGAAGGTCTCGTTGCGAAAACTGTAGAACGGCTCGGAATATCCGGCCGAGGCCACGATGGCCGAACAGCCGACCAGCTTGCCGGTCTCGCTGTCTTCGAGCACGAAGAAGTAGCTCTCCTCGCCATTGAAGCTGACTTCGGCGGCAAAGGAGGTTTCGGACGCGGCGATCTTGTCGCCCAGGCGACCGGCATCATCCGGCAGGGACGTGACACCGATGGGACTATCCGCGGCCAGACGCTGCACTTCACCCAGGTCAGCCATTTGCGCGGGGCGCATCACCAGCATGGTGTCACTCCTTTAGGGAAAATCGGGCCGACAGCTGCCGGCGCAGAAGAAGCGGCACGTGCCACGGGCACGGGCCACCAGAATCGGTTCGCTGGCCACCGGGGCCAGCGAAGGACCGCAGGCCGGTATCAGGCCTTGGTCAGTGCAGCGGCAGCGCGTTCGAAGCGGTCCAGGCCTTCATCGATGTCGGCATCTTCCACCACCAGGCTGGGGGCGAAACGCACCACGTCCGGGCCGGCCTGCAAAACCATCAGGCCTTCTTTCTCGGCAGCATTGAACACGTCCTTGGCCTTGCCCTTCCAGGCATCGGACAACACGCAACCGATCAGCAGGCCCAGGCCGCGGACCTGGGTGAACAGGCCGTACTGCTGACCGATCTTCTCCAGGCGCGCCTTGAAGCGCTCGTGCTTGGCCTTGACGCCCGCCAGCACTTCAGGGGTATTGACCACATCCAGCACCGCAGAGGCCACGGCGCAGCCCAACGGGTTGCCGCCATAGGTGGTGCCGTGGGTGCCCACGGCCAGGTGCTTGGCCAGCGCTTCGGTGGTCAGCATCGCGGCAATCGGGAAACCGCCGCCCAGGCTCTTGGCGCTGGTCAGGATGTCGGGGGTCACGCCGTAGTGCATGTAGGCGAACAGCTCGCCGGTACGGCCGACGCCGGTCTGCACTTCGTCGAAGATCAGCAGTGCGTTGTGCTTGTCGCACAGCTCGCGCGCGCCTTGCAGATAGGCCTTGTCGGCCGGCACCACGCCGCTCTCGCCCTGGATCGGCTCGATCACCACCGCGCAGGTCTTGTCGCTGATCTGCGCCTTGAGCGCTTCGAGGTCGTTGTACGGCACATGGCTGATGCCGGTGATCTTAGGGCCGAAGCCGTCGGAGTACTTGGGCTGGCCACCGACGCTCACGGTGAACAGGGTGCGACCGTGGAAGCTGTTCACGGTAGCGATGATCTCGTGCTTTTCAGGGCCGAAGCGGTCGTGGGCGACACGACGGGCCAGCTTGAAGGCGGCCTCGTTGGCCTCGGCGCCGGAGTTGCAGAAGAACGCACGCTCGGCAAAGGTGGCGTCGACCAGCTTGTGGGCCAGACGCAGGGCTGGCTCGTTGGTGAACACGTTGGACACGTGCCACAGCTTGTTGGCCTGCTCGGTCAGCGCACCGACCAGCGCCGGGTGGGCGTGCCCCAGGACGTTTACGGCGATGCCGCCAGCGAAATCGATCAGCTCGCGCCCCGCCTGGTCCCATACACGGGAGCCCTGGCCACGCACGGGGATGAAAGCGGCCGGCGCATAGTTGGGGACCATTACCTGGTCGAAATCGGCGCGTTGCACCGGAGCTTGCTCAACGGACATCGGAGTCTCCTGAAGAGGAACGCCTGCCTGGAACTGGCGAGCGATGGGGGGATTGTAAGGACTGATGAACGCCCGGCCTTGCCGCCAAGCGACAACTTCTTATAGCGCCAAACCCTGTTTTGCCAAGGCTTTCGGCAATGCGACAAATAGGGTCGCAAAGGCGCAGTTTAAACGGTGCGCGGTGCTGGCGGGGAGATTGTGTCACGCACGGATTTGCGGGGGCTTCTTCGCTGGCAAGCCAGCGCCCTCGGGCCGGTGCAGCCCCCTTCGACGCTGCGGGCGCTGGTTTGCCGCCGAAGGTCGCGCTGCGCTACCGAATCAGCCGCGCTCGGCAGGCGCCGACGATAACTCGAACGGGCTGTTGCTGCGGCGCTGGTTGCGGTCTTCGCGTGGCGTTGCGCCAAAGAAGTTGCGGTACGCGCTGGAAAAATGCGGCCCCGACGAGAACCCGCACGACAGGCCGATCTGGATGATCGACTTGCTGGTCTGCATCAGCATCTGGCGCGCCTTGTTCAAGCGCAGCTCCAGGTAATACTGGCTGGGCACCCGATTGAGGTACTGCTTGAAGATCCGCTCCAGCTGCCGGCGCGATACGCACACATGCTGGGCAATCTCGTCGGTGGTCAACGGCTCTTCGATATTGGCCTCCATCAGCAGCACCGCCTGGGTCAGCTTCGGATGGCTGGAGCCCAGGCGATTCTGCAGCGGGATGCGCTGACGCTCGCCCCCCTCGCGAATGCGCTCGACCACCAGCTCTTCGGAAACCGCACCGGCAAGCTCGGCGCCATGGTCACGGGCCAGCACGGCCAGCAGCAGGTCCAGTACCGACATGCCACCACACGCGGTCAGCCGATCGCGATCCCAGTCGAACAGGTGGCTGGTGGCGATGACCTTGGGGAAGCGCTCGGCGAAGTCATCCTGCCAGCGCCAGTGCACCGCGGCGCGATAACCATCCAGCAGGCCCAGCTGGGCCAGCGGATACACACCTGCCGAAAGACCACCCACCACGCACCCCGAGCGCACCAGTTGCTTGAGCGCGCTGCCCAGCGCCGCGCCTACCGCCTGCGGCGGCTCATCGGCCAGCAGAAACAGCTTCTGGCAACCTTCCAGCCGCCCCACCCAGGCTTCGCCAGGCAAGCGCCAGGCGCCCTCCGGCGCAGGTTCGGCCTGCAGGAACAGCAACTCGTAGACCACTTCGGGGTGCACCTTCTGGGCCACCCGCAAGACCTCTTCGGCCAGCGCCAGGGTCAAGGCCTTGGTGCTGGGCCAGAGGAGAAAACCGATTCGCTGGGTGGTCATTGGGTAAGGTCCGAAACCTGAGAGGAGTCTGGGAGAAAAGCCTCGATCGAGGCGCAGCATGCCCTATTCTGGTGCAAAGCGGCAGCCTCGAACTGTAGCACGGTCGATTATTTCAGGCTGCCGGACAGGAACTGCTGCAACCGCTCGGACTGCGGGTTGACCAGCACTTCACGCGGGTTGCCGCTCTCTTCGACCACACCCTTGTGCAGGAACACCAGCTGGTTGGACACCTCGCGGGCGAAGCCCATCTCGTGGGTCACCACCACCATGGTGCGGCCTTCCTGGGCCAGCGCCTGCATCACCTTGAGCACATCGCCCACCAGCTCCGGGTCCAGCGCCGAGGTCGGCTCGTCGAACAGCATCACTTCAGGCTCCATCGCCAGTGCACGGGCAATCGCCACACGCTGCTGCTCACCACCGGACATATGGCCCGGGTAGGCATCCTTGCGATGGGACACACCGACCTTGGCCAGGTAGTGCTCGGCCTTTTCCAGCGCGTCCTTGCGGCTCATGCCCAGCACGTGCACCGGTGCCTCGATGATGTTCTCCAGCGCAGTCATGTGCGACCACAGGTTGAAGTGCTGGAACACCATCGACAGGCGCGAGCGCATGCGCTGCAACTGCTTGGGGTCGGCCGCCTTCAGCGCGCCGTCCTTGTTCGCCACCAGCTTCAACTCTTCGTTGTTGAGCAGGATCTTGCCGGCATGCGGCTGCTCGAGCAGGTTGATGCAGCGCAGGAAGGTGCTCTTGCCCGAGCCGCTGGAGCCGATGATGCTGATCACATCGCCCGCCTTGGCCGCCAGGGACACACCCTTGAGCACTTCGTGACTGCCATAGCGTTTGTGCAGGTCTTGGACTTCGAGTTTGTACATGCTGTCGGTTCTCACAAAGCGTCAGTCCCGGGCCTGCGCCCGGGGCGAAAAAGTTGCCGCCGGGCTCAGCCCTTGCGCGGCGCCAGGTAGCCGAGCCAGCGGCGTTCAGCCAGCTTGAACAGGCGCACCAGAATGAAGGTCAGGCACAGGTAGAACACACCGGCGGTGATGTACGCCTCGAACGGCAGGTAGTACTGGGCATTGACCGTGCGCGCCGCACCGGTGATGTCGATCAGGGTCACGATCGACGCCAGGCTGGTGGTCTGCAGCATCATGATCACTTCATTGCTGTATTGCGGCAGTGCCCGGCGCAGGGCCGAGGGCAGCAGGATGCGGCGGTACATCTTGACCCGCGACATGCCCATCGCCTTGGCCGCCTCGATCTCGCCGTGGGGCGTGGCCTTGAGGCTGCCGGCGATGATCTCGGCGGTGTAGGCACTGGTATTGATGGCAAAGGCCAGGCACGCACAGAAGGTCGCACTGGACAGCCACGGCCACAGGAAGCTCTCGCGCACCGCCTCGAACTGGGCCAGCCCGTAATAGATCAGAAACAGCTGTACCAGCATCGGCGTGCCACGAATCACGTAGGTGTAGAGCCAGGCGCTCATGTTCACCAGCGGCTGCTTGGACACCCGCATCAGGCCCAGCGGCACTGCCACCAGCAGGCCGAACAGCAACGACAGCGCCAGCAGCTTGAGCGTGGTCAGCATGCCGCTCAGGTACAGCGGCATGGCTTCCCAGATGACGTTGTAATCGAAAATCATAGATCAGCCGCCTTTACGCCAACCGAGTAGCGTTTCTCGAGGTAACGCAGGGCCAGCAACGAGACGCTGGTGATCACCAGGTACAACGCCGCGACCGCCAGGAAGAACGTGAACGGCTCGCGGGTCGCGTCCGCCGCCTGCTTGGCCTTGAACATCATGTCTTGCAGGCCCACCACCGAAATCAGTGCGGTGGCCTTGGTCAGTACCAGCCAGTTGTTGGTGAAGCCAGGGATCGCCAGGCGAATCATCTGCGGCACCAGCACCCGGAAGAAGATCTGCAGGCCGCTCATGCCATAGGCCATGCCGGCTTCGGCCTGCCCCTTGGGGATGGCCATGAAAGCGCCGCGGAAGGTTTCGGACAGGTATGCACCAAAGATGAAGCCCAGGGTACCGATACCCGCCATCAGCGGATTGAGGTCGATGTAATCGTCGAAACCGAGCAAGGGTGCGACGCGGTTGAGCAGGTCCTGACCGCCGTAGAAGATCAGCAGGATCAGCACCAGGTCGGGGATCCCGCGGATCACCGTGGCGTACAGGTCGCCCAGCCAGGCCAGCCAGCGCACCGGCGACAGCCGCAGCGCCACGCCGATCAGGCCCAGTACGATGGCCAGGGCCATGGACGACAAGGCGAGCTGTAGCGTCAGCCATGCTCCATCGAGGATGACTGCCCCGTAGCCTTTCAACATGTTGAGGTCCTCGACCTTAGGGATGAAAAAATGGTGCAAACCTCAGCGCTTCTGCTGCTTGCACCATTGAACAGGTGAAACGTCGACGGATTACTGCGCGTCAGGGCCGTAGATGTCGAAGTTGAAGTACTTGTCCTGGATCTTCTTGTACTCGCCATTGGCACGGATGCCGTCGATGGCGGTGTTGATCTTGTCCTTCAGGGCGTCGCCCTTGCGCACGGCGATACCGATACCGTCACCGAAGTACTTGGCGTCGGTGAAGGACGGGCCTACGAATGCATAGCCCTTGCCGGCGTCGGTCTTGAGGAAGCCGTCTTCGAGCAGGGTCGCATCGGCCACGGTGCCATCCAGACGACCGGCGGCAACGTCCAGGTAGATTTCGTTCTGGGTGCCGTAGGGAACGATGGTGGCGCCTTTGGGGGCCAGCACTTCCTTGGCGAAACGGTCGTGGATCGAGCCACGCTGAACGCCGATCTTCTTGCCCTTGAGTTCGTCCAGGCTGTCGCTGACGGTGGTACCGTCCTTCATCACCAGGCGGGCCGGCGTGAGGTAGTAGCGCTTGGTGAAGTCCACGGACTTCTTGCGATCATCGGTGATCGACATGGACGACAGGATGGCGTCGATCTTGCGCACCTTGAGCGCCGGGATCAGGCCGTCGAACTCCTGCTCGACCCAAACGCACTTGACCTTCATCTCTGCACACAGCGCGTTGCCGATGTCGTAGTCGAAGCCCACGATGCTGCCGTCCGGCGCCTTGGAAGCGAACGGTGGGTAGGCGGCCTCGATGCCGATCTTCAGTGGTTTTTCATCAGCCAGCGATGCCAGGGAAAACACGGACAGCGCCAGGGCGCCAAGCAGTGCGAGTTTCTTCATCTGGGAACTCCATCGGTAAAGGGCAATACGTGACAGGCCGATTGGCCGTCGACGTTGCGAATGGGTACAACGCGAGCTGCGCAGGGCTCGACGAAACAGGGTCGAGGCATCACGAGCGAGTGATTGGCATTTTAGCGACAGCTCCGAACCCGATATTTCTTCAATGCGACAACTAGTTACAGAAGCGCCGGAAGTCAGGGCCGGAGATATTGACAGCTTTCGCGGAATATGCAAAAGCGAGAGACAAATAACCTATCAATCAAGCAATAACCGCGCCCATTATTGGCAAAGCCTTGTAATCCGGCAAGTGCAGCGTGGCAGCCATGCAAAATTGGCGTGGTGGATGCGCCCGGATCGGGCGGCGGCGTTTCCCAATGCCCCGTTTGTGTGCGAAACCGGTGACAGAAAAGGTTACCGATGAAAGTCGGCGTAACAGGCATGAAAAAGCCCCGCAGTGCGGGGCTTTGTGCTGACAGCCAACCGGCCCTATCGCCGGCAGGCCGACCCCTACAAGGACCGGCCTGCCGGCGATGACTCAGGCCGACGCCAGGTTCATCGACTTGTGCGTGTCGATCAGGTGCTGCACCACACCCGGGTCGGCCAGCGTCGAGATGTCGCCCAGGCCGTCGTACTCGGCCGTGGCGATCTTGCGCAGGATACGGCGCATGATCTTGCCCGAGCGGGTTTTAGGCAGCCCTGGCGCCCACTGGATCACGTCTGGCGAGGCGATCGGCCCGATCTCCTTGCGCACCCAGTTCTTCAGCTCCAGACGCAATGCTTCGCTCGGCTCCTCGCCACCGTTGAGCGTGACGTAGACATAGATGCCCTGCCCCTTCAGATCATGCGGCACACCGACGACCGCCGCCTCGGCGACCTTCGGGTGCGCAACCATGGCGCTCTCGATCTCGGCGGTCCCCATGCGGTGGCCCGAGACGTTGAGTACGTCGTCGACCCGGCCGGTGATCCAGTAGTAGCCGTCTTCGTCGCGGCGCGCGCCGTCACCGGTGAAGTACATGCCGCGGAAGGTCTTGAAGTAGGTGTCGACGAAACGGTCGTGATCGCCGTACAGCGAACGCGACTGGCCCGGCCACGAATCGAGGATCACCAGGTTGCCCTCGGCGGCGCCGTCGATCAGGTTGCCCAGGTTGTCCACCAGCGCCGGCACCACGCCGAAGAACGGACGGGTGGCCGAGCCCGGCTTGAGCGCAGTGGCGCCCGGCAGCGGGCTGATCAGGATGCCGCCGGTCTCGGTCTGCCACCAGGTGTCGACGATCGGGCAACGCTCCTTGCCCACGGTGGTGTGGTACCAGCTCCAGGCTTCAGGGTTGATCGGCTCGCCCACCGAGCCCAGCAGGCGCAGGCTCGAACCGTCGGCATCCTTCATGGCCGCCTGACCTTCGGCCATCATCGCGCGAATGGCGGTGGGCGCGGTGTAGAGGATGTTGACCTTGTGCTTGTCGACGATCTTCGCCACACGGGTGATGTCCGGGTAGTTCGGCACGCCTTCGAACAGCAGGGTGGTGGCGCCGTTGGCCAGCGGGCCATAGACGATGTAGCTGTGACCGGTTACCCAGCCCACGTCGGCGGTGCACCAGTACACGTCACCAGGGCGATAGTCGAACACGCGCTCATGGGTCAGCGAGGCGTACACCAGGTAGCCGCCAGTGGTGTGCAGCACGCCCTTGGGCTTGCCGGTGGAGCCGGAGGTATAGAGGATGAACAGCGCTTCTTCGGCGCCCATCTCTTTCGGCGCGCAGTGGGCAGAAGCCACTTTCATCAGGTCTTCGTACCAGATGTCGCGGTGCTGGTGCCAGGCAATGTCGCCACCGGTGCGCTTGCACACGATGATCTTCTGCACGCTGGCGGTTTCCGGGTTGGTCAGCGCCAGGTCAACGTTGGCCTTGAGTGCGGTACGACGCCCGCCACGCAGCCCTTCGTCGGCGGTGATCACGACCTTGGACTTGCAGTCGATGATGCGCCCGGCCAGCGCCTCGGGCGAGAAGCCGCCGAACACCACCGAGTGGATCGCGCCGATACGCGCGCACGCCAGCATGGCGACCACGGCTTCGGGAATCATCGGCATGTAGATGGTCACCACATCGCCGCGGTGCACGTCCTGGCCACGCAGGGCGTTGGCGAACTTGCAGACCTGCTCGTGCAGTTCGCGATAGGTGATGTTGCGGTGCTCGGAAGGGTCGTCGCCCTCCCAGATGATCGCCAGCTGATCGCCACGCTCGGCCAGGTGACGGTCCAGGCAGTTGTAGGAAACGTTCAGAGTGCCGTCGGCAAACCACTTGATGTCGACATGGTGGTCGTCGAACGAGGTCTGCTTGACCTTGGTGAAGGGCTTGATCCACTCGAGGCGCTGAGCTTGCTCGCGCCAGAAGCCGTCAGGGTTGATCACCGACTGCTGGTACATGGCCTTGTAGGTCGCCTCGTCGGTCAGCGTGTTGGCCGCAACCTCGGGACGCACGGGATACAGGGGAGCCGCACTCATCTTTGTTACCTCGGTGTAATAGTTGTTTTTGTATGACCTCGTTTTAACTGTACCAGAGCGCCAAGGGCCATTCGACGTTGGTAGTAACGGGACCTGCATTTGGTCCAACACTGCGCGCCGACCGCTCTGGCACGGGCGTTCCAGCGCGGCAACAGATAGAAAAATAAATCCCGAGGTGAAATTTCAACTGATTGTTACAGTTTCCGCCAACAGTGTTTATCAAAACGGGCTCTGTTTCGGGGCCCGCCACACTCCTAGAATTCACCTCGCCAGCAACGGCAACGCGAATTAACTGGTAACAGCCCCCACGAAGGCATGTTAATCCCGCGATAACCCTGAAAGTTTCAACTTGCTGCACACGCCGCGCCACAAGCGCAGCGTGACCCCTTACGACCTTAGACAGGTAACTTGAAGATGAAAGCTTTACTGGTATTGGCACTCGGTAGTTTTTGCGCATCGGCCATGGCGGCTGAAGTTGCAGATGTTTCCGCCGAGCAGATTCCGGTTGAACAATACAGTTACTCGCAACATCTGGACATCGCCAAAGTCATTTCCATGACCGAAGTCCCGAACGTCTGCGAAGTGGTTCCGGCCCGCATGACCTACGAGGACTCCCAAGGCCAGAAGCACATTCTCGAATACCGCGTCATGGGTAACGGGTGCTCCAACGGCTGATAGAGCACACTGACGGTAGTTGCGCCTCGGGCCTTGTGTCGACGAGGCGCACCCTCGCTGCAAACAGTAACTTCCCCGCCTTTCAAGTCACTCCACAACTTTGCCGATTGCGTAATCACGCAACTTGTTGGCAATGGTGGTATGCGAAACGCCCAGGCGTTTACCCAGTGCTCTGCTACTGGGGAATTCACCCTGCAAACTTTCAAGTACGGCTTTTTCGAAACGACCGACTATTTGCGACAAGTCACCTTCCAGGGAAAACTCGCCCAAAGGTTGGCGCGCGCCATAATCGGGCAGGCGAATATGCTCAGCCTTGACCACCCCGCCGTCGCACAATGAAACCGCCTGGAACAGTACGTTCTCCAGTTGCCGCACGTTGCCCGGCCAATGGTATTGGCTCAGGCGCTCCATCGCCGCCGGTGCCAGGCTCGGCAACGGGCAGCCGATCTGGCGGCTGGCCTGGTCGAGAAAATGCTCCACCAGCGGCGCCAGGCCGTCCAGGCATTCGCGCAGCGGTGGAATGTGCAGCGACAGCACGTTGAGGCGGTGATACAGGTCCTGGCGAAACTCGCCGCGGGCGCACAACTCCGACAAGTCCACCTGGGTCGCGCAGATCACCCGCACATCCAGGTACACCTCCTCGTCACTGCCCACCCGGCGAAAGCAACCGTCCTGCAGAAAGCGCAACAGCTTCACCTGCAGGCGCGGGCTCATCTCACCCACGCCGTCGAGAAACAGCGTGCCGCCCGCGGTCAGTTCCAGCAGGCCAAGCTTGCCCTCGGCGCGGGCGCCTTCGAACGCCCCCGGCCCGTAGCCGAACAGCTCGGTCTCGGCCATCGACTCGGGCAGCCCGGCACAGTTGAGCGCCATCAGCGGCGCCTGCCCACGCGGACTGGCCAGGTGGCAGGCACGGGCCAGCAGCTCCTTGCCGGTACCGGTTTCGCCCTCGATCAGCAGTGGCGCATCCAGCGGCGCCATGCGACGTGCCTCGCGCACCACCGCCGCCATCACCCTGGAGCTCTGGAAAATGCTGTCGAACCCACGCAGCTCCTGCTTGCGCACGTTGTAGATGCGTTCGCCGATGCGGTCAGCCCGGTGCAGGGTCAGCACGGCCCCTGCCAGCGCCTCGCTGTCATCGTGCTCGGACTGCAGCGGTGCGATATCGGCCAGGAACACATCGCCTTTGATCTTCACCCGCAAGCCGTTGATGCGTGACTTGTTGGCCCGCACCAACTCCGGCAGGTCGAAATCCTCGGCATACCGCGACAATGCAATGCCCGGCACTTCGTCCACCCGTACCCCGAGCAACTGCGCCGCCGAACGGTTGGCCGCGACGATCGAGCCCCCCATGTCGATCGACAGCACCGGAAAATCCAGCGCACCCAGCAAGGCATTGAGCTCCATGTGCCGGCGCTCGCTGGGCATCAGGCCCACGCGCTTGACCCCGAACACACCGGTAATGGCTTCGAACTTGGGGCGCAGCGCCTGGAACTGCAGGTTGATCAGGTTCGGGCAGTGCAGGTAGATGGCATTGCCATGCTCGCCCCCCACCTCGCCGCGGGCCACGTTGATCCCGTACTCGACCAGCAGGTTGAGCATGTCGCGCAAGATACCGATGCGGTTCTGGCAGTGCACTTTGATACGCATGAAAGGTCCTACAAACAAGAAGACGAGGCCAACTATCTGCACAACGGCATGAATTATCGTAAAGAATACGTTACAAAAAGGCGAATTCACAGCTACCAGCACCTGCGTTTTCTCGGCACTTCGGCACCACCGTAAAATCTGCGTTACAAAAATACGGTTGAACCGCCCGCCGGGCACGAGGCAACGGGATGCAAACACCAGGGTGAGGGGGTATTCCTAGGGCATGGCGAAAGCCACCCTATAACAATAAAGGCCCTCATCAGGAGAGCAGCATGAAACAGACGCACTACGTGGCCCGCGAGCCCGATGCGCAGGGTTTTATCGATTACCCGCCGCAGGAACATGCGGTGTGGAATACCCTGATCACCCGCCAGCTGAAGGTGATCGAGGGGCGCGCGTGCCAGGAGTACCTGGACGGCATCGAACAACTGAACCTGCCTCATGACCGCATTCCGCAACTGAGCGAGATCAACCAGGTACTGGGCGCCACCACCGGCTGGCAAGTTGCCCGCGTGCCGGCCCTGATCCCCTTCCAGACCTTCTTCGAACTGCTGGCCAGCAAGCGCTTTCCGGTGGCCACCTTCATTCGCACCGAAGAAGAACTCGACTATCTGCAAGAGCCCGACATCTTTCACGAGATCTTCGGCCACTGCCCGCTGCTGACCAACCCCTGGTTTGCCGAATTCACCCACACCTACGGCAAACTCGGCCTGGCCGCGACCAAGGAACAGCGCGTCTACCTGGCCCGCCTGTACTGGATGACCATCGAGTTCGGTCTGGTGGACACCCCGCAGGGCCGCAGGATCTACGGCGGCGGCATCCTCTCCTCGCCCAAGGAAACCGTCTACAGCCTGTCCGACGAACCGGAACACCAGGCCTTCGATCCGCTCGAGGCCATGCGCACGCCGTATCGCATCGATATCCTGCAGCCGGTGTACTTCGCCCTGCCGCAGCTCAAGCGCTTGTTCGACCTGGCCCACGAAGACATCATGGGCATGGTTCAACGCGCCATGCAGCTGGGCCTGCACGCCCCCAAATTCCCCCCCAAGGTGGCCGCTTGAGCCACCCTGTACACCTATAACAACCACTTGCGGAAGAATCACCTATGAACGCCTTGAACCAAGCCCATTGCGAAGCCTGCCGTGCCGACGCCCCACAGGTCAGCGACGAAGAACTGCCGGTACTGATCAAGCAGATCCCGGATTGGAACATCGAAGTGCGCGACGGCATCATGCAGCTGGAAAAAGTGTTCCTGTTCAAGAATTTCAAACATGCCCTGGCGTTCACCAACGCAGTAGGCGAGATCTCCGAAGCCGAAGGCCATCACCCTGGCCTGCTGACCGAGTGGGGCAAGGTCACCGTGACCTGGTGGAGCCACTCGATCAAGGGCCTGCACCGCAACGACTTCATCATGGCCGCGCGCACCGATGAGGTCGCCAGCACCGCAGAAGGTCGCAAGTAATGCACTTCGGCGCCATCGCGCGCGTGCCGGGCGACCCGATTCTGGGGCTGATGGAGGCGTACGCCAGGGACACCAACCCCGACAGGTTCGACCTGGGGGTTGGCGTGTTCAAGGACGCCCAGGGCCTTACCCCGGTGCCCAGGGCGGTCAAGCTGGCCGAACAGCGCCTGCTCGACGGCCAGACCAGCAAGAGCTACGTAGGCGGTCACGGGGATGCAGCCTTCGGACAACTGATCGCGCAACTGGTACTCGGTGACGACGCGCCACTGCTCGCAGCCCGGCGCGCAGGCGCCACGCAAACCCCGGGCGGCACCGGCGCACTGCGACTGGCGGCGGAGTTCATCCGCCAGTGCCTGCCAGGGCGTGGCATCTGGCTGAGCGACCCGACCTGGCCGATCCACGAAACGCTGTTCGCCAGTGCCGGCCTGAAGGTCAGCCACTACCCCTATGTGGGCGCAGACAACCGCCTGAACGTGAACGGCATGCTCGCGGCACTGGAATCGGTGCCCACGGGCGACGTGGTGCTGCTGCACGCCTGCTGCCACAACCCCACCGGCTTCGACCTGTCGCAGCAGGACTGGCAGGCGGTGCTGGAAGTGGTCAAGCGCCGCGAACTGCTGCCGCTGATCGACTTCGCCTACCAGGGCTTCGGTGACGGGCTGGAGCAGGATGCCTGGGCCGTGAGGCTGTTTGCCCAGGCCCTGCCGGAGCTGCTGGTGACCAGTTCGTGCTCGAAGAACTTCGGCCTGTACCGCGAGCGCACCGGTGCGCTGCTGGTATGCGCCGACAGCGCCGAAAAGCTGCAGGATGTGCGCAGTCAGCTGGCATCGATTGCACGCAACCTGTGGTCGACGCCGCCAGACCATGGCGCGGCGGTGGTGGCGACGATTCTTGGCGATCCGGCGCTCAAGCGCCTGTGGGCCGACGAAGTCGACGCCATGCGCCAGCGCATCGCCATGCTGCGGGTCGGCCTGGTCGAGGCGCTGCAGCCCCATGGGCTGAGCGAGCGGTTCGCGCATATCGCCGCGCAACGCGGAATGTTCTCCTACACCGGCCTCTCACCGCAGCAAGTGACGCAACTGCGGGAGAAGCACAGTGTGTACATGGTCGGTACCGGTCGGGCGAACATCGCCGGGGCGGATGCGGCCAGGCTGCAGGTGCTGGCGGCGGCCATCGCGGACGTCTGTCGCTGAACCCTTCGTCGGCAAGGCCGGCTCCTACAGGGACGACGTCGATCCGTGTAGGCGCTGGCCGTGCCGGCGAAGCCGTTGAAGGCCACCAATCAGCAGGAAAATTCATACTGTCATCCAGACTCCTGTATCCTGCCCAGGCTTTATCGAAGCCAAGCGCGCCTTGCGCAGCCTTTCCACCTTATAAACTTGCGAGGAACGACGAGATGCATGAAATCCCGAATCTTCCCTTCCCAAGCCTGAACCAAGCCGAGCAGCCTGCTGCTCCTCTCAGCGCCGAACCTGCCCACGTGGCAGATTCCGATGGCGACGAAACCCCGAGCGCCGAACAGGAATAAACCGCGCACTACCCGGCGTGTGAAAACCACTACGACAGGGGACGACCCCGGCAACGGGTTTTCACACCGCCAAGAACCCTCCCCGCGCTCCACAGGTCTATGATAGGCACTCCAGCCCGTCACCTCCCGGACCTTCCATGCCTGTCACACCGCGCCCCCTGGCGGTCACCCTGCAAGTCGTCTCCATCGTGCTGTTCACCTTCATCGGCTACCTCAACATCGGCATTCCCCTGGCCGTGCTGCCCGGCTTCGTGCACGACACCCTGGGGTTCGGCGCCGTGGTCGCCGGCCTGGTGATCAGCGTGCAATACCTCGCTACCCTGCTCAGCCGCCCCTATGCCAGCCGCCTCATCGACAATCAGGGCTGCAAGCGTGCGGTGATGTACGGCCTGGCCGGCTGCGGCCTGAGCGGCGTGTTCATGTTGCTGGCCGCCTGGCTGCAGGCCACGCCCTGGATGAGCCTGACCAGCCTGCTGGTGGGGCGCCTGGTGCTGGGCAGCGCCGAAAGCCTGGTGGGTTCGGGCGCCATCGGCTGGGGCATCGGCCGGGTGGGCGCGCAGCACACCGCCAAGGTGATCTCCTGGAACGGCATCGCCAGCTACGGCGCGCTGGCCATCGGCGCACCGCTGGGGGTGGTGCTGGTACAGCAGCTGGGGCTGTGGAGCATGGGCGTGAGCATCCTGCTGCTGTGCGCGGCAGGCCTGGCGCTGGCCTGGCCCAAGCAGGCGGCGCCGATCGTCAGTGGCGTGCGCATGCCGTTTCTGCATGTGCTGGGGCGGGTGTTCGGGCATGGCTCGGGGCTGGCGCTGGGCTCGATCGGCTTTGGCACCATCGCCACCTTCATTACCCTGTACTACGCCAGCCAGTCCTGGCACAACGCCGCCTTGTGCCTGAGCCTGTTCGGCGCCAGCTTCATCAGCGCACGCCTGCTGTTCGGCAACCTGATCAACCGTCTGGGCGGCTACCGTGTCGCCATTGCTTGCCTGAGCGTGGAGACGATCGGCCTGTTGCTGCTGTGGCTGGCCCCCAGCGCCGAACTGGCACTGGCCGGTGCGGCACTGAGCGGCTTCGGCTTTTCGCTGGTATTCCCGGCGCTGGGGGTAGAGGCGGTCAATCTGGTGCCGGCGGCCAACCGCGGTGCGGCGGTGGGGGCCTACTCACTGTTCATCGACCTGTCGCTGGGTATCACTGGCCCACTGGCGGGGGCCGTGGCGGCAGGTTTCGGCTTTGCCTCGATCTTTCTGTTTGCGGCAATCGCCGCCTTGTGCGGCCTGCTGCTCAGCCTTTACCTGTACCGCCAGGCACGACTGAACCCGGTACGCCACACGCTTCAATAATCGATCTTGCCGCGCCCGGCCTTGATCGCCCCGCGCTTGCTCTTTGACTCCAGGCGACGGGTCTTGGAGCCCAGGGTCGGGCGCGTAGGCCGCCGCGCCTTCTCGACCTTCACCGCCGCCAGAATCAGTTCGCGCAAGCGCTCCAGGGCGTCGGCCCGGTTCTGCTCCTGGGTACGGTATTGCTGGGCCTTGAGCACGATCACCCCGTCGCTGGTGATCCGGCTGTCACGCAGGCCCAGCAACCGTTCCTTGTGAAACGGCGGCAGTGACGAGGCATTGATGTCAAAGCGCAGGTGCACGGCGCTGGAGACCTTGTTGACGTTCTGCCCACCGGCGCCCTGGGCGCGAATGGCGTTCAATTCGATCTCGTCATCGGGAATGTGCACGGCGTTGGAAATGATCAGCATGGGCCTGGCTTTGCGCGAATTGGCCTTCAGGATACCCGCCCTGGTGCACAAAACCAAAAAGCCCGGCACAAGGCCGGGCTTTCATTGCAGCATCCTGCGCTTACTTGAGGGCGGCGCTCGGCACTGCAGGGGCGCCGTTGGCGCTGCGCTTGCTCTTGAGCCAGTAGAAGCCCCACATCACCACCAGCCATACCGGAATCGCGTACACCGATACACGGATGCCCGGCATCAGCAGCATGATGCCCAGGATGAACACCACGAACGCCAGGCAGAGGTAGTTGCCGTAGGGGTAGATCAGCGCGCGGAACAGCGACTTCTGACCGGTACGGTCCATGTGCTGGCGGAACTTGAGGTGCGAGTAGCTGATCATCGCCCAGTTGATCACCAGGGTCGCCACCACCAGCGACATCAGCAGCTCCAGGGCGCTGTGCGGCATCAGGTAGTTGAGCAGCACCGCCACCACGGTAACGGCTGCCGACGCCAGAATCGAGCGTACCGGCACGCCACGCTTGTCGATCTTGGCCAGGCTGGCCGGCGCATCACCCTGCTCGGCCATGCCGTAGAGCATGCGCGCGTTGCAGTAGGTGCCGCTGTTGTACACCGACAGCGCCGCGGTCAGCACCACGAAGTTGAGGATATGCGCTGCGGTGTTGCTGCCCAGCAGCGAGAACACCTGCACGAACGGGCTGGCGCTGTAGGCATCGCCCGAGCTGGTCAGGCTGCTGACCAGGCTGTCCCACGGGGTCAGCGACAGCAGTACCACCAGGGCACCGATGTAGAAGATCAGGATGCGGTAGATGACCTGGTTGATCGCCTTGGGGATCACGGTCTTCGGCTTGTCGGCCTCGGCTGCGGTGAACCCGAGCATTTCCAGGCCGCCGAAGGAGAACATGATGATCGCCATGGCCATCACCAGGCCGCCGACGCCGTGCGGGAAGAAACCGCCGTGGGCCCACAGGTTGGTGACAGAGGCTTCAGGGCCGCCGCTGCCACTGACCAGCAGGTAGCTGCCCAGGCCGATCATGCCGACGATGGCCAGCACCTTGATGATCGCGAACCAGAACTCCGCCTCGCCGAACACCTTCACGTTGGCCAGGTTGATCGCGTTGATGAGGATGAAGAATGCGGCTGCCGAGGCCCAGGTGGGGATCTCCGGCCACCAGTAGTGGACATACTTGCCGACCGCGGTCAGCTCCGACATCCCCACCAGGATGTACAGCACCCAGCAGTTCCAGCCCGACAGGAAGCCGGCGAAACCGCCCCAGTACTTGTGGGCGAAGTGGGCGAAGGAGCCGGCCACCGGCTCTTCAACGATCATCTCGCCCAGCTGGCGCATGATCAGGAAGGCAATGAAGCCGCAGATCGCATAGCCCAGGATCATCGACGGGCCGGCCGATTGCATCACCCCGGCCGACCCCAGGAACAGGCCGGTGCCGATGGCGCCACCGAGGGCGATCAGCTGGATGTGGCGGTTTTTCAGGCCACGCTTGAGCTCACCTGAATGCGAGTTTTGTCCACTCATGAACGGAGTCACCTGTTTGTTTTTATCTGTGACGGAATCGGACCCACCGCGCTCGTGGCGCAGCGGAATTAACAAGGTGGTATACCTTGAGGAGTCTTGGACCAGAGCCTTCGGTACGGGCGGCAGCCCGAGGCGAATCAGCCCGGAGTCAGCAAGGTTGCGCGGTACGCAGTTGGGTCACAGTTAAAACGCGGCGCATTGTATACCCTTGCTTTGGCGCAGGGGTCAACACGTTGCGTGACTGTCGGATGACAAGACGCAGCGGTCCGGCGGGGGTTCTGAAGCCTGGGGGAGTGTACGGCGTGCATGGCGCCTCCATTTCTTGTTATGGCTTGCCCAGCTCTGCGGCGGGGCTTTTGCACTTGGCAATGGCGGCTATCACACCGTGGTTGCGGGGGTTGGGCAAGAGGTTGACGTGGACGGAAGGTGGCCGTCGCCGACGTTTTCGGCAAGGTTTGTTTACAGCCTGAAGGATGGGCTGGCTTGCCCAATCAGTACGCCACAAGTCGTAACGAATTATTTACGACGTGGTTCAAAAAGTTTCCACTGGTTGCCTTGGAGTGTCTGCGCCGGCCCTCCGCCGGCAACGCGACTCCTACACTGCGAGTGCAATGCCTGTAGGAGCCGGCCTTGCCGGCGAAAGGCACGTGAAAACACCACAAGCACAAAAAAGCCAACCCGAAGGTTGGCTTGTGTGAGCGCTTACTCAGCCCGCGGCGGCTTGCCACGGCTGCTGCCCGGCCGCTTGGGTGCGGAGCCGGCCGGCTTGCGCTTGTTCATGTCGCTCGGACGCTCGGCCACGGTGCTGCGGCCCTTGCGTGGCGAGTCGTCACGCGGCTGGCGCGCTGCGCGCTCGGTGGTCGCGCCACCTTCCTTGGCCGGGCGCAGGGTGCGCACGCGCTCGCCACGGCCCACCGGCTTGGACGACTTGCGCTGCATGCGCTCGAGCTTGTCCTTGACCTTGGCCTTCATCGCCGGCATTGCCACCGGCTTGAGCCCCACTTCGGCAGCCAGGATGTCCACTTCGCCCTGGCTCATTTCGCGCCAGCGGCCCATCGGCAGGTCGCTGTTGAGGAACACCGGGCCAAAGCGCACACGTTTCAGCCGGCTGACCACCAGGCCCTGGGACTCCCACAGGCGACGCACCTCACGGTTGCGGCCTTCCATCACCACGCAGTGGTACCAGTGGTTGAAACCTTCACCGCCCGGGGCTTCCTGGATGTCGGTGAAACGCGCCGGACCGTCTTCGAGCACCACGCCCGCCTTCAGGCGCGCGATCATGTCTTCGTCCACTTCGCCGCGTACACGCACTGCGTATTCACGGTCCATTTCGGACGACGGGTGCATCAGGCGGTTGGCCAGCTCACCATCGGTGGTGAACATCAGCAGGCCGGTGGTGTTGATGTCCAGGCGACCGACGTTGATCCAGCGGCCCTCTTTCGGGCGCGGCAGGCGATCGAACACGGTCGGGCGACCTTCCGGGTCGTCACGGGTGCAGATCTCGCCGTCGGGCTTGTTGTACATGATGACGCGGCGCACGGTCTCTGCGGCCTCTTCACGCTTGATCAGGCGGCCGTCGACCGAAATCGCGTCGTGCATGTCGACGCGCTGGCCAAGGGTGGCGTCCACGCCATTGACCTTGATGCGACCCTGGCTGATCCAGGCCTCGACGTCGCGGCGCGAACCCACGCCGATGCGCGCGAGTACCTTTTGCAGTTTTTCGCCGGCTGGACGCGGCGGGCTATCGTGCAGATCCTGTTCACTCATCTGGGCACCTCCCGGTGTAGTGCTGCTGAAAATCATTGAATTGGCCAAACAAGCGCCAAAAAAGGTCGCGAATCATACGCCGAACCGACGACAAACGCACCACAGACTAGCCGATATTGCACCCCAGGACGCTGTTTTCCGCTCGAAGGCCGCTCAGCCCTGCGGCGAACCGGGCGCTGCCTGGCCCTCATCGGGTTCATCGGCTTGCTCGAGCAGGTCGTCGAAGTCGGTCTTGAGCCCCTGCTCCATCGAGTCCAGCTCCAGCAACAGGCTGTGAAAGCTGGTCTCCTCGACCGGTGCTTCGGGCTCGGCGCTCTCGTCGGCCAGGGCCTGCAGGTGGGCTGGCACCGGTGCGTCATCCACTTCCAGCAATGGCTCGGGCTCCATCTCGCGCAACTCGGCCAGCGAGGGCAGCTCGTCGAGGTTCTTCAGGTTGAAGTGGTCGAGAAAGGCCTTGGTGGTGGCGAACATCGCCGGTTTGCCGGGCACTTCGCGGTAGCCCACGATGCGCACCCACTCGCGCTCGAGCAGGGTCTTGATGATATTGGTGTTCACCGCCACGCCCCGCACATCCTCGATCTCGCCACGGGTGATCGGCTGGCGATAGGCGATCAGCGCAATGGTTTCGAGCAACGCACGCGAATAGCGCTGCGGCCGTTCTTCCCACAGCCGCCCGACCCAGGGCGCGTAGTCCTCGCGGATCTGCAGGCGGTAGCCCGAGGCCACTTCCTTGAGCTCGAACGCGCGCCCGGCACAGGACTTGCGCAGCACCTCGAGGGCCTTCTTGAACACGCCGGGCTCAGGGCGCTCGGCCTCTTCGAACAGCTCGTACAGGCGCTCCAGCGATTGCGCCTTGCCAGAGGCGAGCAGGAAGGCTTCCAGCAGCGGCGCCAGGTCACGGGGGTCGGTCAGGTTCATTGGGGTGCTCGTGTACGGTTATTCGGCCCGGGCGCGGACATGGATGGGAGCGAAGGGCTCATTCTGCACCAGTTCGACGAGAGATTCCTTGACCAGTTCGAGGATGGCCATGAAGGTCACCACCACCCCCAGCTTGCCCTCCTCGGCCGTGAACAGCTCGACGAAGGGCACGAAGCCGCCGCCCTTGAGGCGCTCAAGCACATCGCTCATGCGCTCGCGGGTCGACAGCGCCTCGCGGCTGACCTGATGGCTCTCGAACATGTCGCCGCGGCGCAGCACCTCGGCCATCGACATCAGCACCTCTTCCAGCGCAACGTCGGGCAACAGCTTGCGCGCCTTGGCCTGGGGTGCCTCCAGGCGCGGTACGATCACCTCGCGGCCAACCCGGCTCAGGCCGTCGATGCCTTCGGCGGCGGCCTTGAAACGTTCGTACTCCTGCAGCCGGCGAATCAGTTCGGCACGCGGATCGTCCTCTTCCTGCTCCACTTCGGCCGAGCGCGGCAGCAGCATGCGCGACTTGATCTCGGCCAGCATCGCGGCCATCACCAGGTACTCGGCGGCCAGTTCCAGGCGTACGGTCTTCATCAGCTCGACATAGCCCATGTACTGGCGCGTGATCTCCGCCACCGGGATGTCGAGAATATCCACGTTCTGCTTGCGAATCAGGTACAGCAGCAGGTCGAGCGGGCCCTCGAAGGCTTCGAGGAACACTTCCAGCGCATCGGGCGGGATGTACAGGTCCACCGGCATCTCGGTCATGGCTTCGCCATACACCATCACCAGTGGCAGCTCCTGCTGGGCGCCGGCCTGTGGGTCCAGGGCCGGCTCGACCGCAGCGACCTGGTTCACGCTTCGGCCATGAAGGGCGCAGGGTCGCCGCAGCCTTCACGCACCAGCACCGCCTCCTCCCCGGTCAGGTCGATGATGGTGGAGGCCTTGAGGTCGCCGTAACCGCCGTCGATGATCAGGTCGACCTGTTTTTCCAGGCGCTGACGGATCTCGTACGGGTCGGTCATGGGTTCGTCGTCGCCTGGCAGGATCAGGCTGACGCTCATCAACGGCTCGCCCAGCTCTTCGAGCAAGGCCAGAAGAATGGGGTTTTGCGGCACGCGCAGGCCGATGGTGCGGCGCTTCTCGTGCAACAGCAGGCGCGGTACTTCGCGGGTGCCATTGAGGATGAAGGTATAGGGCCCCGGCACATGCGCCTTGAGCAGGCGGAACGTGGCGGTGTCGATCTTGGCGAACAGGCCCATCTGCGACAGGTCGCAGCAGATCAGCGTGAAGTTGTGGCTCTTGTCCAGCCCGCGCAAGCGGCGCACGCGCTCCACGGCAGACTTGTCGCCGATCTGGCAACCCATGGCGTAGGACGAATCGGTAGGGTAGACCACCACCCCACCCTTGCGGATGATCTCGACGGCCTGCTTGATCAGGCGCGGTTGCGGGTTTTCCGCATGAATCTGGAAAAATTGACTCACATTTTCTACCTGTTCAGACGGGTGCAGTGGGCTGCTCATGTTTGAATCGACGCCACAGGGGTGGCAGGTCCTCCGGCAACGGCCGGTAGACACCGATCTCAGACCAGGCGCCCGGGCCATGGAAATCGCTGCCGGCGCTGGCCAGCAGACCGAACTCACGGGCCAGGATCGACATCGTGCCCACCTGTTCGGCGGGCATCATCCCGTTCACCACTTCCAGCGCCTGGCCACCTGCTTGAATATAGTCGGCAATCAGGCGTCGACGCTTGCTGCGGGTTAATTCGTAGTGCATCGGGTGGGCAAGGCTGACCCATGCGTGGGACTGGCGCAGGGTCTGCACGGTGTCTTCCAGGCTTGGCCAGTGCAGCTTCACATCCCCCAGCTTGCCGGCGCCCAGCCACTTGCGAAAGGCTTCGCCGCGGTCCTTGACGTGGCCGGCACGCACCAGGTACTCGGCAAAGTGCGGACGGGCCGGCGCATTGCCGCTGTCGCCCAGCTCCTGCTGGATGGCACGGGCGCCGTCCAGCGCGCCGGGCATGCCCTTGAGCGCCAGCCGCCGGTCGATTTCCTCGGAGCGCAGCCAGCGTCCACGGTGCAGCGACTCGACGGCGCGCTGCAGCGGTTCGGCATCGAGCGGGAAGTTGTAGCCCAGGATGTGAATCGTCGCCCCGCCCCAGGTGCAGGACAGCTCGACCCCGCTGACCCACTGCATGTCCAGCGCCTGGGTGGCAGCCTGGGCTTCGAGCTGGCCTTCGAGGGTGTCGTGGTCGGTCAGCGAAAGCATCCGCACGCCGTGTTCGTGGGCGCGAGCGACCAGCGCCGTGGGCGACAGGGCGCCATCGGAAGCGGTGCTGTGGCAGTGCAGATCAACATTCATAGGTGGCGCATACGCTCTCATTGATGTTTGTTATTATGCCGTCACATCCTGCTTCTGGCTGCCACTGTGAAACAATTCATCGATTTCATCCCGTTGTTCCTGTTTTTCATCGTCTACAAGCTCGACCCGCGCACGGTCGATGTTGCCGGCCAGTCGTTCGAGCTGGGCGGCATCTACAGCGCCACGGCGGTGCTGATCATCAGTTCGCTGGTGGTGTATGGCGCATTGCTGATCCGCCAGCGCAAGCTGGAGAAGGGCCAGTGGCTGACCCTGGTGGCATGCCTGGTATTTGGCGGCCTGACCCTGGCCTTCCACAGCGAGACCTTCCTCAAGTGGAAGGCCCCGGCGGTGAACTGGCTGTTCGCCACCGCTTTTGCGGGCAGTCACTTCATTGGTGACCGTGTATTGATCAAGCGCATCATGGGCCATGCGCTGACCTTGCCCGAGCCGGTGTGGACGCGCCTGAACCTGGCGTGGATCGCGTTCTTCCTGTTCTGCGGCGCGGCCAACCTGTTCGTTGCCTTCACCTTCCAGGACATCTGGGTGGACTTCAAGGTATTCGGCAGCCTGGGCATGACCGTACTGTTCCTGGTGGGCCAGGGTGTCTACCTGTCCCGTCACCTGCACGACAGCGACCCTACTACCCCCAAGACCGAGGACTGACATGCTCTACGCCATCATCGCCACAGACGTTGCCGATTCGCTGCAAGCCCGCCTGGCTGCACGCCCGGCGCACCTTGAGCGCCTGCAGCAGCTCAAGGCCGAAGGCCGCATCGTACTGGCCGGCCCGCACCCGGCGATCGACAGCAACGACCCTGGCGCGGCCGGGTTCAGTGGCAGCCTGATCGTCGCCGAGTTCGACTCGCTCGAGGCTGCCAAGGCCTGGGCAGATGCAGATCCTTACATTGCGGCGGGTGTATATGCCGAAGTGCTGGTGAAACCATTCAAGCAGGTCCTGCCGTAACCTGATCGGCGCGACGAGCCCTTCGTCGCGCCGGTTCGCCTTACCTTCTGCGCACCTTCGCACACACTCGCTGCTCCCCTTCCTGGCTTTGCCCACTACAGCGGGCCTGTAGTGCTACGCCTTAAAATCCACTCGAATGTTCATCATTCTCGTCCACCTGCCGACAACCTACGCAACACCCGATTGGAATCAAGGAGTTCCGATGCGTCAAGGTCCGTTGTCCATGCTGCTGTGCCTGTTGCTGCTGACCCCGCTCGCCAAGGCCGCCGAAGCCTCCGCCAGCACCCCTTTGTCGTTGAGTGCGGGTAGCCAGATCTCCGAGCTGCAGCAACGCCTCAAGGAAAGTGAGCGCCAGCACGAAGCGCTCAAGCAGCAGCTGAAAAATGTCGAGAACGAACGCGAAAGCGCCCAGTTGACCCGCCTGCGCCAGGAGAACCAACGCCTGAAGCAGCAGCTCGAGCAACACCAGGCCAACCCGCTGCCCAAGCTGCTCACCGATCAGCAGCAATGGTTCGTGATTGGTGCCGGAGTTGCCCTGTTGGCCGTGCTCTGCGGTATCTTTGCCAGTGGCAGCCACAGACGGCGCCGGCAATGGTTGAATTGAGTGAGACATGAGCGAGCTGCTACTGATTGATGATGACCAGGAACTGTGCGAGCTGCTGAGCAGCTGGCTGACCCAGGAAGGCTTTCAGGTGCGTGCCTGCCATGATGGCCAGAGCGCCCGCAAGGCCCTGGCCGAGCACGCCCCGGCAGCGGTGGTGCTGGATGTGATGCTGCCCGACGGCAGCGGCCTGGAACTGCTCAAGCAATTGCGCAGCGACCACGCCGAACTGCCAGTGCTGATGCTGTCTGCTCGCGGCGAGCCGCTGGACCGTATCCTGGGCCTGGAACTGGGCGCCGACGACTACCTGGCCAAGCCCTGCGACCCCCGCGAGCTCACCGCGCGGCTGCGCGCCGTGCTGCGCCGCAGCCACCCGGCCGCCACACCCACCCAGATGGAAGTGGGCGACCTGCGCTTCAGCCCCGCCCGTGGCGTGGTCGACATCGACGAACGCGAGCTGACCCTGACCCTTTCCGAAAGCCGCATTCTCGAAGCCCTGCTGGGCCAGCCGGGTGAGCCGCTGGACAAACAGGAACTGGCGCAGCTCGCCCTGGGCCGCAAGCTGACCCTGTACGACCGTAGCCTGGACATGCACGTCAGCAACCTGCGCAAGAAGATCGGCCCGCATCCCGATGGCAGGCCGCGCATCGTCGCCCTGCGCAGCCGCGGCTATTACTACAGCCTGTAGGCGCCAGCCTTGCTGGCAAAGGGGCGCACGCCAACGCCCCACCGTGTAAACACCCTCGCCCACCCTCTTTACCCAAGCTTTACCCTTGCCTGACCGCCGCTGACCTTGATCTCCCTAGACTGGGCACATCCGGTAACGACCGGCCTCAACAAGGAGAGTCACCATGCGCAAGACCCTTATCGCCCTGATGTTCGCTGCCGCCCTGCCAACCGTAGCCATGGCCATGCCCGATGGCGGCCCCCGTCACGGCGCCGAGCACCAACGCGGTGGAGCGCCTTTCGCCCAGCTGGACCTGACCCGCGAGCAGCGCCAGCAGATCCGTCAACTGATGGGCGAGCAGATGAAGAGCCGCCACGAAATCACCCAGCGCTACCTGGCCAAGCTGCCGGCAGCCGACCAGAAGGCACTCAAGGACGAACTCAAGGCAAGCCACGACAAGGTCGACACCCAGATCCGCGGCATGCTCAAGCCAGAGCAGCAGAAGCAGTTCGATGAAATGAAGAAGAAGCAGGCAGAGCGCAAGGCCGAGTGGGCCGAGTTCAAAGCCTGGAAAGCTGAAAAAGCCAGCAAGGCCCAGTAAGCTGTCCACACCCCGCCCGACCTGCCCCCGCAGGTCGGGCTTCTTTCGTTTGAGGTAATGCCCTTGCGTTCACTGTTCTGGCGCATCCTGGCCAGCTTCTGGCTGGCCATCACCCTGGTTGCCGGGCTGTCGATCCTGCTCGGCCACATGCTCAATCAGGACGCCTGGATCCTCAGCCGCCACCCGGGGCTCAATACCCTGGCCATGAACTGGTCGGCGCGCTACGAACAGCAAGGGCCCGAGGCCGCGCAGCGTTATCTGGAGCTGCGCAAGCGGCGCTACAACATCGACGTGCAGGTGCTCAACGAAAGCGGCGAGGCGGTGGTGCCAGGCACGTTCCCGCGCCGCGCAGCAGCCTTCGAGGCGCGCCGGCACAACGGCGAGCCGCTGCCCTGGCGACGCCTCACCGAGGAGTACACCAGCCCCGGCACGGGCGACACCTACCTGCTGATCTACCGCATCCCTCACCCCGAACTCGACGCCTGGCACCGCGACAGCCTGCTGTGGCCGCTGAGTGCATTGGGCATTGCCCTGGTGGTACTGACCCTGTTCAGCCTGCTGGTAACCCTGTCGATCACCCGCCCCCTCAGTCGCCTGCGTGGCGCGGTACATGACCTGGGGCAGACCACCTACCAGCAGAACAGCCTGGCACGCCTGGCCAACCGGCGCGACGAGTTCGGTGTGCTGGCCAATGACTTCAACCGCATGGGCGCGCGCCTGCAGAGCCTGATTGCCAGCCAGCGCCAACTGCTGCGTGACGTGTCCCATGAACTGCGCTCACCGCTGGCACGCCTGCGGATCGCCCTGGCCCTGGCCGAGCGGGCAGAGCCTGCACAGCAGCAGGCCTACTGGCCGCGCCTGACCCGCGAGTGCGACCGCCTCGAGGCGTTGATCAGCGAAATCCTGGTGTTGGCGCGGGTGGATGCCGAAAGCGCCAGCGCAGAACCGGTCGACCTCAATGCGCTGCTGGCCAGCGTGCGCAAGGATGCTCAGCTCGCAGCGCCGGAACAGGACATCCAGCTGCACGACACGCCTGGGCTGAGCCTGCAGGGCTGGCCGACACTGATCGAACGTGCGCTGGACAACCTGCTGCGCAATGCCGTGCGCTTCAATCCGCCGGGGCAACCGATCGAGATGAGTGCACAGCGTGAAGGCGAGCGTATCGTGCTGACGGTGCGCGACCACGGGCCGGGGGTGGCCGACGAGCACCTGGCGCAGTTGGGCGAGCCGTTTTTCCGCGCTCCGGGGCAGACCACGGCCGGGCATGGCCTGGGCCTGGCGATCGCGCGCAAGGCGGCGGAACGTCATGGTGGCAGCCTGGTGCTGGGCAACCATGCGCAGGGCGGGTTCGTGGCGACGCTGGAGTTGCCGGTGGCGGGGCCGGCTAGCGCCTGAATAAAGACGGGTGGTGGCTTCTTCGCTGGCAAGCCGGCCCCCACAGGCATGTCACCGTCCTCCAGGGCAAGTGCGCACCTGTGGGAGCTGGCTTTGCCAGCGAAAGGGCCATCTGATGCCTGTATAGCTTAGCGGGGCTGCTCCCAGGCGCTGACAAACGCCTCGACAGACACCACTGGCGCCGTACGCGGCGGGTTAAGCGGCGTGCCCACATACAGGAAGCCGATCAGCTCTTCGGTATCCGCCAACCCGAGGCCCTTGGCCACCTGCGGGCTGTAGGACAGCTCGCCGGTTCGCCACACCGCGCCGATCCCCTGGGCATATGCCGCCAGCAGAATGGCATGCGCCGCACACGCGGCCGCCAGCCGCTGCTCGGACTTGGGCACCTTGAAGTGATCCTGCACGTTCGCGATCACCACAATCAGCAACGGCGCCCGCAGCGGCATGGCATGGGCCTTTTCCAGCGCTGCCTCGGTGGTTTCGCCCTGCTCCTTCACCGCCTCGGCCAGCAGCGCCCCCAATTGTTCGCGGGCCGCGCCTTCGATGGTCAGGAACCGCCAGGGCCGCAATTGGCCATGGTCCGGCGCACGCGAGGCCGCCCGAAACAGCAACTCGCGCTGCGCAGCATCAGGTGCCGGCTCTACCAGGCGAGGAACGGAAACACGGTTGAGCAATGCGTCGAGAGCCTCCATCGGCTACCCCCTGTCGAGAAATGTGCGGCTATTCTACCGTTTACTTAAAGAGGCCCATAGGTAGAATGGCGCCCCTCCGTTTCAACCCAGAGCAGATCACATGGCGTTGCCGACCTTAAGGATCATCGGTTTCATTATCGGCATCTTCCTGATTACCCTGGCGATCAGCATGACCGTGCCCATGGCCACCCTGGTCATCTACGAGCGCACCGGCGACCTGCCGTCGTTTCTGTGGGCCAGCCTGATCACCTTCATTGCCGGCCTGGCCCTGGTCATACCCGGGCGCCCCGAGCACGTGCACCTGCGTCCGCGCGACATGTACCTGCTCACCGTGAGCAGCTGGCTGGTGGTGTGCATCTTCGCCGCCCTGCCGTTCCTGCTGACCCAGCACATCAGCTACACCGATGCCTTCTTCGAGAGCATGTCGGGCATCACCGCCACCGGCGCCACCGTGCTCAGTGGCCTGGACAGCATGTCGCCGGGCATCCTGATATGGCGCTCGCTGCTGCACTGGCTGGGCGGCATCGGCTTCATCGGCATGGCGGTTGCGATCCTGCCGCTGCTGCGCATTGGCGGCATGCGCCTGTTCCAGACCGAGTCCTCGGACCGCTCCGAAAAGGTCATGCCCCGCTCGCACATGGTCGCCAAGTCGATCGTGGCGGTGTACGTGGGCATCACCACCATCGGCGGGCTGGGGTTCTGGCTGGCCGGCATGAGCCCGTTCGATGCCATCAACCACGCCATGTCGGCGATTTCCACCGGCGGTTTCTCCACCTCCGACCAGTCGCTGGCCAAGTGGGACCAGCCGGCCGTGCACTGGGTGGCGGTGGTGGTGATGATCCTGGGCAGTGTGCCGTTCACCCTCTACGTGGCCACGATGCGTGGCAATCGCAAGGCACTGATCAAGGACCAGCAGGTACAGGGCCTGCTCGGCCTTCTGGTGGCCACCTGGGTGGTGCTGGGTACCTGGTACTGGGCCACCACCAGCCTGCCGTGGTTCGATGCCTTGCGCCACGTGGCGCTGAACGTGACCTCGGTGGTCACCACCACCGGCTTCGCCCTGGGCGACTACAGCCTGTGGGGCAACTTTTCGCTGATGCTGTTCTTCTACCTGGGTTTCATCGGCGGCTGTTCGGGCTCGACCGCGGGCGGGATCAAGATCTTCCGCTTCCAGGTGGCCTACATCCTGCTCAAGGCCAGCCTCAACCAGCTGATTCACCCGCGCGCGGTGATCAAGCAGAAATACAACGGTCACCGCCTCGACGAAGAGATCGTGCGGTCGATCCTGACCTTCTCGTTCTTCTTCGCCATCACCATCTGCATCATCGCGCTGCTGCTTTCGCTGCTGGGCGTGGACTGGATGACTGCCCTGACCGGCGCGGCCAGCACCGTATCCGGCGTAGGCCCGGGCCTGGGCGAAACCATCGGCCCGGCGGGCAACTTCGCCACCCTGCCCGACGCCGCCAAGTGGATCCTGGCCGGCGGCATGCTGCTGGGCCGCCTGGAGATCATTACGGTGCTGGTTCTGTGCATGCCGGCGTTCTGGCGGCACTGACGCCCTGGGCCGACGCCTCGGGGCCGGCACTGCGCGCCAGCTCCATGCGTGTGCGGTATTCCCCGGGGGTGAGGTCGAACCAGCGCCGGAAGGCCCGGAAGAAGTTGCTCGGGTCGGCAAAACCCAGCAGGTAGGCAGCCTCCAGCAATGTCATGTTCGGCTGCGCAAGGTACTGCTCGGCAAGTTCGCGACGGGTATCGTCGAGCAGGGTCTGAAAGCTGGTGCCCTCCTCCTGCAGGCGCCGCTGCAGCGTGCGCTGCGACAGGTGCAGGGCCTGGGCGACCATTTCGCGCTTGGGTTCGCCCTGGGGCAGCATGCGGCACAGCACCTGACGTGCACGGTGGGTCACCCGGCTTTCGGAAAAACGCGCCAGGTACTCGCCGGCAAAACGGTCGTGCAGAATCGCCATGGCCTCGTTGGCCGTGGGCAACGGCGCCTCCATGTCGGCGCGCTCGAACACCAGCGCATCGTGGGGCGCACCAAACACCAGCGGGGCACGAAACGCCTGCTTGTAGGGTTCTATATCCTGAGGCTGCGGGCCTTGTACCAGCACCCGGCGCAGCTGGATGGTGCGCCCGCTCAACCAGCAGCACAGCGCCAGGGCGCAGGCCAGCGAGGCCTCGGCACTGTGCCGGGTGGGCGGCAGGTGATCGCCATGCACGGTCAGCACCAGCGAGTAGCCTTCCGGCCCCAGGCGAAAGCTCAGGTCGGAACTCTCCGCGATAATGCGCTGGTAACGCACCAGGCGCTCGAACCCCTCGGCCAGGGTGCGGCTGGACATCAAGGCATAGCCGACCACGTGAAACGATGCCGGGCGCACCACCCGCGCCATGTTCAGGCCGATGGCACGGTTGCCCGACAACTCTTCGGCCAGTTGCCACAAGCGGGTCATGGAGTCCTGGGTGAAACGTGCGTCGGGGTCGTCCAGCGCGGCGAAGTCCAGGCCGAGCTGCTTGAACAGCGCAGGGCAATCGAGCCCTTCGAATTCAAGTGCCTTGACGATCCCCGAGGCCCAGCTTGCTGACGTGGTTCTTTCGCTCATGGCTGGCTTCTTTTGGGTAAGACCGCTCCTGCGGTGAACGCAAAGGATACTAAAGTGGCGCTTATTGTCACTGACTGATACTGCGACACAATTCTAGACTCGGTTCAGGCTCCACGCCGTGCATGTTTCGCCACCTTCGACCGATACGGGAGCGACGCAGTGAACAGCCCCCCACGCTTCAACAGCTTTGCCGAGTTCTATCCGTATTATCTGGGTGAGCATAGCAACCCTGTCTGCCGCCGCCTGCACTTCGTCGGCACCAGCCTGGTGATCGCCCTGCTGGCCTACGCCCTGGCCAGTGCCAACGGCTGGCTGCTGCTGGCGGTCCCGGTGGCCGGTTACGGCTTTGCCTGGGCAGGCCACTTCTTTTTCGAGAAGAACCGCCCCGCCACCTTCACCTACCCCTTCTACAGCCTGCTGGGCGATTTTGTCCTGTACCGCGACATGCTGCGCGGCAAGGTGCAGTTCTGAGCATCGCCCGCCCCCTGCGCGTGGCCTAGAGGCTGGGCTCACCCACCGCCCGGGCCTGGCGCAGGGCCTCCCGGGCCTGGGCGTCGGCCAGGCGGTACAGCTCGATCGTGCCGTCCCAGTGCTCGATCAAGGCAGTGCACGACTCCACCCAGTCGCCGCAATTGAGGTAGTCCACCTCCCCCACCTTGCGGATTTCGGCGTGGTGGATGTGCCCGCACACCACCCCGTGAAACCCTCGCTTGACGCATTCGCGTGCAATCGCCTCCTCGAAGTCGCTGATAAAGCTCACCGCCGTCTTGACCTTGTGCTTGAGGTAGGCCGACAGCGACCAGTAGCCATAGCCATACCGCGCGCGCCAGTGGTTGAGCCAGCGGTTGAGGGTGAGGGTCAGTTCATAGGCCCAGTCACCCAGGAAGGCCAGCCAGCGGTGATAGCGGGTTATCACGTCGAACTGGTCGCCATGGATCACCAGTAGCCGCCTGCCGTCGACGGTGAGGTGCTCGGCCTGGTCCACCAGCTGGATATTGCCCAGCACCAGCTTGGAGTAGCGACGCAGGAACTCGTCGTGGTTGCCGGTCACATAGATCACCTCGGTGCCGCGCTTGCTCATGGTCAGCAGGCGCCGGATCACGTTGGTATGGGCCTGGGGCCAGTACATGCCACCCCGCAGCTTCCAGCCGTCGATGATGTCGCCCACCAGGTAGATGCGATCGGCCTGGTAGCCCTTGAGAAACTGCGACAGATGCTCGGCCTGGCAGTCGCGGGTGCCAAGGTGCACGTCCGAGATCCACAGCGTGCGCACGCGCTGCTTGCGCGAAGGTTTGCCAAGCTCGGCATGGGTCATGGGCAGGCTCCGGGAGAGTTTGTGCGAGCTTGCCTGTGGGCAGTGAATCGACCATGACCGTTGTGCGGCAGTCCTGTGACAGGCCGTCGGGGCATGTACACTGCGTGGCCTGTACTCCCGATCCAAGGCAACCGCCCGCCATGACCCCTCGTACCGCCCTGGGCGCCCTGCATGCAGGCGCGCTGTTGTTCGGCCTGACCGGCGTGTTCGGCAAGCTGGTCAGTGCCGGCCCGTCGGTCATCGTGTTCGGCCGTGCGGCCTTCGCCGTGCTGGCCCTGGCCATCTTCGTCGGCGTTGCCCGACAACACTGGCAACCCCTGAAGGCACGGGACTGGCGCGGGCTGACATTGGCCGGGATGTTGCTGGCCGGCCATTGGGTCAGCTTCTTCGTCGCGGTCAAGGTGGCCGGCGTGGCCATCGCGACCCTGGGCTTTGCCAGCTTCCCGGCGTTCACGGTCATTCTCGAAGGGCTGTTGTTCCGAGAGCGCATCCGTCGCAACGAAGCCTTGCTGGTACTGCTGGTGAGCATCGGCCTGGTGTTGGTGACGCCCGATTTCGACCTCGCCAGCCAGGCCACCAGCGGGCTGCTGTGGGCGTTGTTCTCGGGGTTGCTGTTCGCCCTGCTGTCACTGCTCAACCGTGCAGGCTCGCGGCACATTCCGGCGGTACAGGCGGCGCTGTGCCAGAACGCCGTGGTGGCACTGTGTCTGCTGCCGGTGGCGGGCCCGCTGCTGCCTTCGGTGAGCGCGCTGGACTGGCTGTGGCTGGGGCTGCTGGGGGTGTTCTGCACCGGCGTGGCACACAGCCTGTTCGTGGCCAGCCTGGCGGTGATCAAGGCCCGTACCGCCGCCGTGGTGTTTGCCATGGAGCCGGTCTATGGCATCGCCATGGCCTGGGTGATCTTCGCCGAGCAGCCCACCTTGCGCATGCTGATGGGCGGGGTGCTGATCATTCTGGCCATCGTGATTTCAAGCCGCCTGGCCGCCGGCGCACCACGCACCGCACCCGCCACCTCCGGCGGCTGAGTCAGGCGCGGTCGTTGTGGCCCAGGTCGCGCTGCGGGTCGATCTGGTCGCGGACCCGCTGCTTGAGCACCTTGGCCTCGGGGAAACCGCCATCGGCCTTGCGTTCCCAGATCTGCACGCCATCGCAGGTGATGCGAAAGTTGCCGCCCGTGGCCGGTTCCAGGGCCACCCGGGCCAGGTCGTCACTGAAGGTGCTCAGCAGTTCCTGGGCCAGCCAGGCGGCGCGCAGCAGCCATTGGCACTGCGTGCAATAGGTGATGACAATTTCGGGTTTGGATACGGACATGGGGTAACGGTCTCCTGATAGGTGGTCGCGCTTATACTAGCCACCTTTAGCCTTTGCTCCGAGAGCCGCGATGCGTCGTCTGCTGTTGTGCCTGTTGCTGTCCCTTACCTCCCTTGCCCTCTGCGCCGCCGAGGCCGCCCGGCCCAAGGTCGGCCTGGTACTGTCCGGCGGCGCGGCGCGCGGCCTGGCCCACATCGGTGTGCTCAAGGCGCTGGAAGAACAGGGGGTGAAGATCGACGCCATCGCCGGCACCAGCATGGGCGCGGTGATCGGCGGGTTGTACGCCTCGGGCTACAAGATCGACGAGCTGGAGAAGCTGGCCCTGGCCATCGACTGGCAGCAGGCGTTGTCCGATGCACCGCCGCGCAAGGACATCCCCTTCAGGCGCAAGCAGGACGACCGCGACTTCCTGGTCAAACAGCGCCTGAGCTTTCGCGACGACGGCAGCCTGGGCCTGCCGTTGGGGGTAATCCAGGGGCAGAACCTGGCGCTGCTGCTCGAAAGCCTGCTGGCCCACGCCAGTGACACCCGTGACTTCGACAAGCTGCCGATCCCGTTCCGCGCAGTGGCCACCGATATCGCCAGCGGCGAGAAAGTGGTGTTTCGCAAGGGCCACCTGCCCCAGGTGATCCGCGCCAGCATGTCGATCCCGGCGGTATTCGCCCCGGTCGAGCTGGACGGCCGCCTGCTGGTCGACGGCGGCATGGTCGATAACATCCCGCTGGATATCGTGCGTGAGATGGGTGTGGACATGGCGATCGTCGTCGATATCGGCACGCCGCTGCGCAATCGCAAGCAGTTGGCCACGGTGGTCGATGTGCTCAACCAGTCGATCACCCTGATGACCCGGCGCAACTCCGAAGAGCAACTGGCCTCGCTGCACCGCGACGACATCCTGGTACAGCCGCCGCTGTCGAGCTTTGGCGTCACCGACTTCGGCCGGGCCCAGGACATGATCGACGCCGGCTACCGCGCCACCCGCCTGCTCGACCCGCGCCTGGCCAGCCTGCGCCGGGTCAACGACACGGCGGTGCAACTGGCCGAGGCGCGCTCGGCCGGGCAACGCACCCCGGTGATCACCGCCATCAAGGTCGAGAACGACTCCAAGGTCAGTGACGACGTGATCCGCTACTACATTCGCCAGCCCATCGGCGAACCGCTGGAGCTCGACCGCCTGCGCACCGACATGGGCACCCTGTACGGCCTGGACTACTTCGACCGGGTGCAGTACCGCGTGGTGCACAAGGGCGATGAGAACACCCTGGTGATCAACGCCCGGGGCCGACGTGGCGGCACCGACTATCTGCGGCTGGGGCTGAACCTGTCCGATGACCTGCGTGGCGACAGCGCCTTCAACCTGGGCGCCAGCTACCGCGTCAACGGCATCAACCGCCTGGGCGCCGAGTGGCTCACCCGGGCCCAGATCGGCGACAAGCAGGAGCTCTACAGCGAGTTCTACCAGCCGCTGGATACCGGGTCGCGCTACTTCGTGGCGCCCTACCTGGACATCGGCTCGCAGAACATCGAGGCCACCCTGGACAACGACCCCATCGCCGAGTACCGCCTCGAACGCTATGGCTTCGGGCTCAACCTGGGCCGCCAGATCGGCAACAACGGCGAAGTGCGCCTGGGGGTGGGCCAGGCCTGGGGGCAGGCCGAGGTACGCATCGGCGAACAGGGCCTGCCCAAGGTGAACTTCAACGAAGGCTTCTATGACCTCAAGTATTCGTTCGACACCCTGGACAACGTCTACTTCCCCCACAGCGGCGAAGACGTCAGCCTGACCCTGCGCCAGTTCGAGCCGGGCCTGGGCTCCGACCAGCGCTATCGCCAATGGGACATGAAACTGGACAAGGCCCTGAGCAGCGGGCCGAACACCTGGGTATTCGGCGGTCGCTATGCGCGGACTCTGGATGATGCCGAGGTGGTCACCTCGAGCTTCGTGATGGGCGGCGCCCGGCAGCTGTCGGGCTTTCGCCAGGACTCGGTGTCAGGCCAGAACCTGAGCCTGATGCGCATGGTCTACTACCGGCGCCTGACCCCGCGCTCCTACCTGCCGCTGGACTTCCCGCTGTATCTGGGCGGCTCGCTGGAACGCGGCCGCGCCTGGAACAACGACAACGAGTTCGACAGCGGCTACATCAACGCCGCGAGCATCTTCCTGGGCTTCGAAACGCCGCTGGGGCCGCTGAACTTCAGCTACGGCATGAACACCGAGAACCAGAAGGCGTTCTACCTCAACCTGGGGCAGACCTTCTAGGACTTCTCCAGGTTGCCCAGGATGCGCGCGTGCACCCGCATGCACACGCGCAGCTCTTCTTCGTCGATGCCTTCGAACAGCTCGACGCGCAAGGCGTTGGCAATGGTCTCGATCTGGTCGATCAACGGCTTGGCGGGCGGGCATAACACGATCTTCTTGGCGCGCCGATCCTCCAGCACGGCCTGGCGCTTGACCAGGCCCTGGGCCTCGAGGCTGTCGAGCAGACGGGCCAGGGTCGGCCCTTCAACCCCCACGCTCTGCGCCAGTTCACGCTGGGTGGGGGCCTCGTCGAAGCGCGCCAGGTGCAGCAGCACCAGCCAGCGCGCCTGCGACAGGTTGAGCCCGGCCAGGCGGCGGTCCAGCTCGGCGCGCCAACCCCGGGACATATGGGCCAACTGCATCCCGAAACGGTGGTGATCGGTCAACGGCATAGGAAACTCATCATCAGAACTAATTAATAGGCAGCTAATCATGCCCTTGGGCCTTAGGCAAGGCTCATGCCGTCGGCAGGCGCTGCATAATCGTCATAAATGATGACAAACAACCTTTCTACATCTCGAACTCGGCCGCCAGTGCGGCGCGCACGCAATACAGCACGCCCTCAGGCACGCGTCCGCCAAACTGCTCGATGATCGCCGACACCGGCGGCAATTCGCCTTCGCCGTCGAGGAACGCATCCTGGATCTCGCCCATCAGGTCCTCGGGCAGGTCCAGCGCCTGTTCCAGTGACAGCTGTTGGCGACCGATGGCCTCGGCCAGCAGGCTGTAAACGTTCTTTTCACTGCATTGCAGCTGGCCGGCGATCTGCAGCGGAGTCATGCCCGCGCGGGCCAGGCTGATCAGCTCGTGGCGCAGGTCGGCGACCGGGGCCGGGGCCTCTGCAGCGCCGCCCAGCACCTCGAGGAAGGCCTGGCCGTAGCGCTCCAGCTTGCGTGCCCCCACGCCACTGACCTGGGCCATCTCGCTGAGGCTGCCGGGCTGACTGCGCAGCATCTCCAGCAGGGTCGAGTCTGGGAAGATGACATACGGCGGCACGCCATGCTCCTCGGCCAGCTTGCGCCGCAGGGCGCGCAAGGCGTCCCACTGTTCGCGTTCCTCGCCGCGCACCAGCTGGCTGGCCGGGCTGCCCGAGCTGCTGCTCTTGCTGCTGGTCTGCGGCTTGAGGTCGCGGCGCAGCTCAAGGGTGACTTCACCACGCAGCAAGGGCCGGCACGTATCGGACAGGCGCAGCCCGCCATAGCCTTCCAGGTCGATATCGGCCAGGCCACGCGCCACCAGCTGGCGGAACAGCGAACGCCACTCGCCTTCTGCGCGAGCCTTGCCCACGCCATACACGGCAAGCTTCTCGTGCCCGAAGCTGCGGATCTTCTCGTTGTCCTTGCCCAGCAGCACGTCCACCAGATGGCCCACGCCGTAGCGCTGGCCAGTACGGTAGATGGCCGACAGCGCCTGGCGCGCAGGCTCGGTGGCGTCCCAGGTCTGCACGCCGTCGACGCAGTTGTCGCAGTGCCCGCAGGGCTGGGGCAGTTCTTCATCGAAATAGTTGAGCAGGGTCTGGCGACGGCAGCGGGTCTCTTCGCACAGTGCCAGCATGGCATCGAGCTTGTGCTGCTCGACCCGTTTGTGACGCTCGTCACCTTCGGAGTTCTGCAGCATCTGCTTGAGCATCACCATGTCCTGCAGGCCGTAGGCCATCCAGGCATCGGCGGGCAGGCCATCACGGCCGGCGCGACCGGTTTCCTGGTAGTAGGCTTCCAGCGACTTGGGCAGGTCCAGGTGGGCCACGAAACGCACGTTGGGCTTGTCGATGCCCATGCCGAAGGCGATGGTCGCGACCATGATCAGGCCTTCCTCGTTGAGGAAGCGGCGCTGATTGCTGGCGCGGGTCTCGGCAGGCAGGCCGGCATGATAGGGCAGCGCCGGGAACCCCTGCTCGCACAAAAACGCGGCCACATCGTCGACCTTCTTGCGCGACAGGCAATAGACGATGCCGGCGTTGCCGCGCCGCTCGTTGAGGAACGCCAGCAACTGCTTGCGCGGCTGTTCCTTGGGCACGATGCGATAGAAGATGTTCGGCCGGTCGAAACTCGACAGAAAGCGCTCGGCGTTCTGCAGGTGCAGGCGGGTGACGATCTCTTCGCGGGTACGCATGTCCGCGGTGGCGGTCAGGGCAATGCGCGGCACGTTGGGGAAGAGTTCGGCCAGTTGCCCCAGTTGCAGGTATTCAGGGCGGAAGTCATGGCCCCATTGCGACACGCAATGCGCCTCGTCGATGGCGAACAGCGCGATGTCCAGGCTGCGCAGAAAATCCAGCATGCGTGGCTGCACCAGGCGTTCCGGGGCCAGGTACAGCATCTTGAGCTCGCCGCGACGAATGCGCATGGCCAGTTCGCGCTGCTGGTCGGCGCTCATCGTGGAGTTCAGCGAAGCCGCGGCGACACCCAGCTCGTCGAGGGTCGCCACCTGGTCGTCCATCAGCGCGATCAGCGGCGACACCACCACTGCCAGGCCTTCGCGCAGCAGCCCCGGAACCTGGAAGCACAGCGACTTGCCGCCGCCGGTGGGCATCAGTACCAGCGCATCGCCGCCCTTGGCCACGCATTCGATGATCGCCCCCTGGCGCCCGCGAAAGCTGTCGTAGCCGAAGATGTCCTTGAGGACGCGCTGAGCCTGTTCGAGCATAAAAACTCCATAAATCGCAGAACCATCCTGGCCACAGGCTGGATGAAAAGCTTCCCCGCCACACCTGAAATTGCGTAAGCGGCTTTTGCCGGGGCCGCATGCTGGCGTGACCGGGCGCAAAAGCCGGGCATTATACCGGACACGGCGCCCGTGCAGGGGGCTCTGCGATAGGCGTCATCCTTTGCCTCGCAGGCGCCGCAAGATGCTAGAATTCCAGCATCGTTTATTCCCAAGGTAGCCCTGTAATGTCCTTCGCTGAGCAATTAACCCGCCTGCAAGCCTTCCTCGACGCTGACGAGCTGCACGAAGAAGCGCTGGACTACGTTGCCGCACACGGCTACCTGACCGCGCTGTCGATCTGCTCCGAAGCCGTTCCCGAGCGTGAATGGATCGATGCCCTGTTCGCCGAGCCGCCGCACTACAAGGACGAGGCCCAGCGCGAAGAAATCGAAAGCACACTGATCAAGCTCAAGGAGCACATCGCCCGCCAACTGGCCAGCGATGAGGAATTCGAGCTGCCGTGCGACCTGGACCTTGGCGACGAGCCGGACGACTCCGAGCTGCGCGGCTGGTGCATCGGCTTCATGGAAGGGGTGTTCCTGCGTGAAGCGGCCTGGTTCGAAAGCGCCGAGGAAGAAGTCAGCGAGATGCTGCTGCCGATCATGGTCGGTTCCGGCCTGTTCGACGAAGAGGCCGAGTTCGCCGACATCGCCAGCGACGCCAACCTGATGGACGACATGATCGTGCAGATCCCCGAGGCGCTGACGGCCTTGTACCTGCTGTGCCATGCCCCGGACGAGAAACCTGCGCTGCTCAAGCCTCGCCACCACTGAGTCTGCATCCATGCGCCACCTGCTGCTGGCCATCGGCTGGCTCAGCGTCGCGCTGGGGGTGATCGGCATCTTCCTCCCGGTGCTGCCGACCACCCCTTTTCTGTTATTGGCGGCAGCCTGCTTTGCGCGCAGCTCGCCCCGCTTTCACGCATGGCTGGTCAATCACCCACGGCTTGGGCCGTGGATTCGCGACTACCTGGGCGGTGAGGGCATTCCGCTCAAGGCCAAGGTATACGCCATCGGGCTGATGTGGCTGAGCATAGGTTTTTCGTGCTACCTGGTGCCCTTGCCGTGGGCACGCGGGTTCATGCTCACCAGTGCGGTGCTGGTGACCGTGTACATCGCGCGGCAGAAGACCTTGCGCAAGCGTACCTAGGCGCAACCACGCGCCAACCTCATCGCGGGCCAAGCCCGCTCCCACAGCTACTTCATTGCTCTTGTGGGAGCGGGCTTGGCCCGCGATGGCAGCGGCAGGTCAGCTGCGCCATCTACGCCTCATGTCACACCGTATCCACCTTCAACGAATGATCATTGAGCATCCCGTTGATCACCGTGGCTGTATCCGCCCCCGCCGAGATGACCCCACCCGCGCCCGCCGTCACCCCATAGTGATGGGCAAGGTCCACGCCGGCCAGTTCGATGGTCTGGGTCGGCGCCGCGCCGGCCACCGCACTCACCTGGATGGTCGATATCACGCCGTTGCCCGTGCCCGTCACCGTGAAGTGCAGGTAATCGTCCAGCGACGCCGACGTCGCGTTCTCGCCCTGCAGCAATTGCGAGAGGTCCAGCCGATCGGTACCCGGGGTAAAGTCGGTCACCTTGTCGTGGCCAGTATTGCCCTGTTGCCACAGGAAGGTATCGCTGCCCGCGCCACCGGTCAGGGTATTGTTGCCCGGCCCGCCGATCAGCAGATCGTCACCGCCGCCCCCGATCAGAATGTCGTTGCCCAGGCCGCCGATCAGCGTGTTGGCGTTGTCGTCGCCGGTCAGCTTGTCGTCGTGGTCGGAACCGATCAGGTTCTCGATCGACACCAGCTTGTCGAGCCCGGCGCCGATCGTGTTCTGCTCACCGGTCAGCGCCAGGCTCACCGTCACCCCAGCGCTCGCCCCGGCGTAGCTGGCGGTGTCGTTGCCAGCGCCACCGTCGAGCAGATCGTTGCCGTTGCCGCCGATCAACAGGTCGTTGCCATCCCCCCCGTAGAGCTTGTCGTTGCCATCGCCGCCAATCAGCACGTCGTTGCCTGCACCGCCATTGAGAACGTCATCACCGCTCCCGGCCAGCAGCACGTCGTCGTGGCTGGTGCCTTCCAGGGTACTGCCGGCCTGGTAGGTGATGTCCACCGCCCCCGTGGCGCTGCCGCCATGGCCGTCGCTGACGGTATAGGTGCCGTTGTAGGTGGGCGTGTAGTCATGCGCCCCGGCGTAGTTGATCGACATGCTCAGCTGGTAGCTTTCTGCGCCCTTGCCGCCGTCGTCATTGACCTGGTTGACCAGATGGATGCTGTACACCCCATCATGGCTGGCGGTGAAACTGCCGCCATCGGCGATGGTGTGGTAGGTGCCGCCCTCATCCTTCCACTGCATCAGCAAGTTGCGATCAGCGGTGCGGTTGTGGTCCAGGGTCAGGGTTTCGCCCTCGCGCAGGCTTACCTTGATCACGTCTTCGTCATTGCCATTGGCAGCACTCACCGCCCCCAGGTAGCCACTGACCACCAGCGCCGCGGTCATCGACCCGGCTGCGCCGGTAAAGGCACTGCGCGCCAGAACCCGCTCCTGATTGGCCAGCGTGTCGTCCTGGCCGGTGAAGGTGATGACCGTCTTGCCGTTGCCGGCCGTGAAATCCGCCCCCTTGGTCCAGCCGGTGTTGAAGGTGATCGGCGCCGCACTCAGGCGATCGTGGTTGGCGTCGCTGTCGTTGGCCAGCAAGGCGGCGGCCGGCACGCTGATGCTCGGCGCAAGGATATTGGTGATGACATGATCGGCACCGGCCACCGGCGCAGCATTGGTGTTGACGTTGATCACCAGGTTGGCACCGCTCAGGTCGCCGTCGTTGTCGCTGGCCACGAAGCGGATGGTCTCCACCTGATTGCTGCCGCTGTCCTTGGGCGGCGTATAGGTGAACTGGCCGTTGTCCATGTCCACCACCAGCGTCCCGCCCAGCGCGGTCTTGACCGTGATGCTGTGGGTGCTCGCGTCGAAGGTGCCGCGGTCTGCGCCGCCACTGGCTGCATAGCTGGGCTGGTTGGCGTTGCCTTTGGGGTCGAAGGTGTAGGTGGTGCCGTCGATCAACAGCGACTTGATGAAGCCACCATCGGCACCGAAGTCGCCACCGCTCATCAGGCTGCCGGTGATCGGCGCGCCCTGCACGGTGCCCGACAGCACGTTGTCCAGTTGCGCCAGGTCGGTGACCACCACCGAGTTGGTATTGGTGTGGGTACTGCCGTCATAGGCAGCCGGGTTGAGATTGCCGGTGTTGACGCCGCTGCCCAGCCCGATCGCATACGACTTGATGCCGTTGTCGCCCAGGAAGTTCTCCCAGTTGCCGGTGCGCGTTTCGGTCAGGGCATGCCCCGAGGTCGGCGCACCGTCCGAGAAGAAGTAGCTGACGCTCTGCGCCCCCTCCAGCTTGCCCGGCGTCTGGTAGGCCGTCTGCGCCACGTTGACTGCCGAGTCGTAATAGGTCGAGCCACCCGGGGTCAGGTCCTTGATCAGGGCCTTGGCCTCGGCCACCGTCACCCACACGTCGGTGCGATCACTGGCACCGGTGGAGAACGTGACGACCTGCACCTTCACATCGCCCATGTCGTCGTACTTGTCCAGCAGTGCGCCGATGGCCTCCTTGGCCAGCTCCAGGCGCGACAGGCCGCGCACCCCGGAATTGTCGGCCATGCTGCCGGACACATCGATGATCAGCATGACGTTGGTGTCCACCTGCCCCGGCGTGGTCGAACGCACGGCGTCGGCCGTTGTGGGCACGTCATCGACGATATTGATCACGATGTTGCTGGTGGTCGAATTGCCGGCCGCATCGGTGGCCTTGTAGACGAAGGTCTCGCTGGTGACCACGTTGGGGCCGTCGTTGAGCCCGCCTGCGGTTTTGGGTGCGGACGTGAGGGTGTACTTGAAGCTGCCGTCGGCGTTGAGCTGAATCTGCCCATAGGCGCCCGTGCTGCTGCCCACCAGCGTATAGGTGATCGCGCCGCTGGCTCCGCTGACCGAGCCCACCAGGCTGCCGGTCGCGGTTTCACCCGCTGAGCCGGGGTCGCTGCCGGTCACGGTGCCGGGGGCGAGGTCGTTCGGGTCCTGGGTAAGGTCCAGGGCCTTCTCGTACACCGTGACCTCGTTGTTGGGGCAGGCGACGATCTTGCTGTCGGTGACATTGATGGTGATGGTGGTGGTGCTTTCGTCTCCGTCCGCGTCACGAATGGTGTAGGTGAAGGTGTCCTGGGCACCGTCCTGCGTCACCGCATTGGGGTTGGCCTTGTACTCGGCCTCGCCGTTGGCATGCAGGATGAGGGTGCCATAGGTGCCGGCGATGCCCACGCCGAGCGAGCCGATGGCCGAGGTCGAGGTGTCGGCGCCGAACCGCACGCCCACCACCGCACCGCCCTGGGCCGGGCCGTCTGCCCCCAATGTGTCGTTATCCAGCACATTGCCGGTGACCGTACCGCCCTCCACCACCGTGGTGCTGTCGGACTCCGCCCTTGGCACGTCATCCACGATCTTGATCACGATGGTGCTGGTGACGCTGTTGCCCAGTTGGTCGGTCGCCTTGTAGGTAAAGGTCTCGGACGTGACGATATTCGCCCCGTCGTCGCCGTTGCCGATGTGCGGCGCCGAGGTCAGGGTGTACTTGTAGCTGCCGTCGGCATTGAGCTGAATCTGCCCATAGGCACCTGTAGTGCTGCCCACCAGCGTGTAGGTGAGCGCGCCGGAACCGCCCGTGACCGAGCCGACCAGGGTGCCGGTACCCGTCTCGCCAGGCGAGGTAGGGTTGCTGCCCACCACCGTGCCCGGGGCCAGGTCCTGCGGGTCCTGGGTCAGGTCCAGCGCTTTTTCGTAGACTTTCACCTCGGTATCGGCGCAGGCCACCAGCTTGCTGTCGGTGACATTGATGGTGATGGTCGTGGTGCTTTCGTCACCGTCCGCATCGCGGATGGTGTAGGTGAATACATCCTTGGCGCCGGTTGGCGCTACCGAGTTGGGGTCGGCCTTGTAGATCGCCTCGCCATTGGCATTCAGGATCAGCGTGCCATAGGTGCCGGCGATGCTCACGCCCAGCGAGCCGATGGCCGAGGTCGAGGTGTCGGCGCCCGCCCGCACACCCACCACCGCACCGCCCTGGGCTGCGCCGTCTGCCCCCAGGATGTCGTTGAGCAGCACGTTGCCGGTGACCGTTCCGCCTTCCATCACCGTGGCGCTGTCCGATTCGGCGATGGGCATGTCGTCGACGATATGGATCACGATGGTGCTGGTAACGCTGTTGCCCAGCGCATCGGTGGCCTTGTAGGTGAAGGTCTCGGTGCTCACGACGTTGGCGCCGTCGTTGCCGTTGCCGATATGCGGCGCCGAGGTCAGGGTGTACTTGTAGCTGCCGTCGGCATTGATCTGAATCTGCCCGTAGTTACCGATGGCGCTGCCTTCCAGGCTGTAGGTCAGGGCACCGGAGCCACCGCCCACCCGGCCTTGAAGGTTGCCGACCGAGGTTTCCGTGGCCCTGGTCGGCGCGCTGCCTTCTACCGTGCCAGGCGCCAGGTCCCAGGCGTCCTGCACCAGGTCCAGCCCGCGCTCGTACACCTTGATGTCATCGTCCGGGCAGGCGACGAGCTTGCTGTCGGTGACATTGATGGTGATGGTCGTGGTGCTTTCGTCACCGTCCGCATCGCGGATGGTGTAGGTGAATACATCCTTGGCGCCGGTTGGCGCTACCGAGTTGGGGTCGGCCTTGTAGATCGCCTCGCCATTGGCGTTCAGGATCAACGTGCCGTAGGTGCCGGCGATGCTCACGCCCAGCGAACCGATGGCCGAGGTCGAGGTGTCGCCGCCTGCCCGCACACCCACCACCGCACCGCCCTGGGCTGCGCCGTCTGCCCCCAGGATGTCGTTGAGCAGCACGTTGCCGGTGACCGTTCCGCCTTCCATCACCGTGGCGCTGTCCGATTCGGCGATGGGCATGTCGTCGACGATATGGATCACGATGGTACTGGTAACGCTGTTGCCCAGCGCATCGGTGGCCTTGTAGGTGAAGGTCTCGGTGCTCACGACGTTGGCGCCGTCGTTACCGTTGCCGATGTGCGGCGCCGAGGTCAGGGTGTACTTGTAGCTGCCGTCGGCGTTGATCTGAATCTGCCCGTAGTTACCGATGGCGCTGCCTTCCAGGCTGTAGGTCAGGGCACCGGAGCCACCGCCCACCCGGCCTTGAAGGTTGCCGACCGAGGTTTCCGTGGCCCTGGTCGGCGCGCTGCCTTCTACCGTGCCAGGCGCAAGGTCCCAGGCGTCCTGCACCAGGTCCAGCCCGCGCTCGTACACCTTGATGTCATCGTCCGGGCAAGCGACGAGCTTGCTGTCGGTGACGTTGATGGTGATGGTCGTGGTGCTTTCATCGCCGTCCGCGTCGCGGATGGTGTAAGTGAACACGTCCTTGGCGCCGGTTGGCGCTACCGAGTTGGGGTCGGCCTTGTAGATCGCCTCGCCATTGGCGTTCAGGATCAACGTGCCGTAGGTGCCGGCGATGCTCACGCCCAGCGAACCGATGGCCGAGGTCGAGGTATCGGAGCCTGCCCGTACACCCACCACCGCACCGCCCTGGGCTGCACCGTCTGCACCCAGCGTGTCGTTGTCCAATACGTTGCCGGTGACCGTACCGCCCTCCACCACCGTGGTGCTGTCCGACTCAGCCCGTGGCACATCGTCCACGATCTTGATCACGATGGTGCTGGTGACGCTGTTGCCCAGCGCGTCGGTAGCCTTGTAGGTGAAGGTTTCGGAGGTGACCACATTGGCCCCGTCGTTGCCACCGCCCACCTGCGGCGCGGACGTCAGGGTGTACTTGTAACTGCCGTCGGCGTTGATCTGGATCTGCCCGTAGGCGCCGGTGCTGCTGCCCACCAGCGTGAAGGTCAGCGCGCCGGAGCCACCACCGACCGAGCCGGCCAGCGTTCCGGTCGCGGTCTCGCCCGCCGAGCCCGGGTTGCTGCCCACCACCGTGCCCGGCGCAAGGTCTTGCGGGTCCTGGACCAGGTCCAGGGCCTTTTCATACACCGTGACGCTGTCCGGGCAGGCGACGAGCTTGCTGTCGGTGACATTGATGGTGATGGTCGTGGTGCTTTCATCGCCGTCCGCATCGCGGATGGTGTAGGTGAACACATCGGTCGCGCCCGCTGGCGGCACGGCGTTTGGGTCGGCCTTGTACACCGCCTCGCCATTGGCGTTGAGCACCAGCGTGCCGTAGGTACCCGCAATGTTCACGCCCAGCGAGCCGATGGCCGATATCGAGGTATCGGAGCCGGCCCGCACACCGACCACCGTGTGCTCGACCGGCGGGCGATCGGCGCCCAGGCTGTCATTGTGCAGCACGTTGCCGGTGACGGTACCGCCTTCGACTACCGAGGCGCTGTCGGGCCTGGCCTGCGGCACGTCATCGACAATGTTCACGTCCAGGCTGCCGGTGGCCTTGCTGCCATCGCTGTCGATGGCCACCACGCTGAAGCTCTCACCGATGTTGTTGATGCCCTGGCCAGCGGGATGAGCTTCGTTGTCGAGCAAGGTGTAGCTGTAGCTCACCACGCCTGTGGCGGGGTTGTAGCCGGTGATGGTGAGGGTATTGCCCAGCCCCGTGGTGATCGATTGCGGAAAACCACTGACCACCCCGCCGATCACCACGTTGATGCCCCCGACGGTAAGCGTGTGCAGGCCATCGGGGGCATGCACGGTAAAGCTGCCGCTCTGGGTCAGCGCCCCATTATCGGGGCTTGAGCCATCGGCCAGGTTCTTCTCGTACACGGTCAGTTCACCGCCATTCACCTCCAGCCCGTCCAGTGTCACCGGGTGGTCGATGGGCGGCTCAACCGGCGGGATCACCGGCGGCACGAAACCGCCAGGGCCCTGGTCATCACCCCGCGCGCCAATCCAGGGTTCGGGAATCTCGGGGATGCTGTTGAAACCCGCCGTCGGAAAGCCGATCACCGGGTCCAGGTGCCCTCCCACCTCGGTGAGCTGCACGAACGAATGGCCGCCGCCCAATGCGCTTGGCGAACCGCCGTTGCCGGGGCCCGCCGCCGGAGCTTCGCCCTCCTGGCTGGGGTCGGCGCCCGCCGCAATGGCCTGCTGCAGTTTCTCCACATCGGTCAGTTGTGCCTGGCTGGGCGTCACCGTCTCGGGCGCGTTCACGTGCGAGGCATGGTTGGCCAGCAGGTCGGGAGACAGCTGCAGGCTGCTGTCACGGCCCAGGGTCAGCTCGGCACCGTTTTCCAGGTGCACCGCCACTGCCCCGGCCGCGCCGGTTTCCAGTTGTTCCCCGGCATAAAGGCGGTCGCCTTCCACCAGGGCACGTCGACCGCTATCGGCCGCTACCGCGAATACCTGGCCGACAACCTTGCTGACCACACCGATTAAATTAGCCATGAGCATGCCTCCATTGCCGAAGGTTTTCGCAAACACGTGCCGGGGTATCGCGAAACCTGGCGCGGGCAATGCCCGGCCGACTCGGAGAACAACCTTGCGACCGCACGCACCGATCTCAACGAAATCAATGCATTCGGCCTGCCCATGCTCCGGTTAAGTCACGCTGCGATCTGGCAATCGGCCATGAGCCAAAATTTTGTCGCCATATTTCGCCGCGTTGACCTCCCCTCCGCTCACTCCATACCCAATGCTGCAAAAAACGAGGAACTTTATCGGACGCCCTGACAGGCCAACATCTGCGCCTGTTTTCGAGCTATCTGAAGAGAACAATGTCTTGCTTTGAGCACAGCGCATAAGTTTTTTTTCGCATATTGGTTATGAGAAATACTTCTTAGGTTGGCCGTTAAATGTTCTTAGCTCTGTTGTTACAAGCCTGAAACGGTTTGACCTCCATTTTTCGTCATTTTTTTGGCGATTGAGAGACCACAAGAAATCAGGGAGATGTCATCCATGCGCGTTTTGACCCCCATCAGTAGCGCGATTCTGTTCGCCATGATCTGTGCCAACGCGCAGGCCATGTCCTTGTCACAAGCCGTGCAGAGCGCCGTGGACTACCACCCGGAGAACAAGGCCGGGATCAATAGCCGGCTGTCCGCCGACGAGGATGTGAAGGTGGCCAGAGGGGGCTACTTTCCCACCGTCGACCTGGTGGCCGGCTACGGACGCGAACGTTCAGACAACACCAACACCCGCGGCTTCAACGCCGACGGCAGCCGCAATCACAACAAGGAAACCCTGAACTACACCCAGTCCGAACTGCGCCTACGCCAGATGCTGTTCGACGGCTTCAATACCGCCAATGAAGTGGGCCGCACCGAGGCCGTGGTCAATTCACGCGCCTACTACGTGCAGGCCACCTCCGAGACCATCGCCCTGCGCGCCATCGAGGTGTACCTGGAAGTGCTCAAGCGCCGCGAGCTGGTGACCCTGGCCAAGAACAACCTGCAGGCACACCTGCGCGTCAACGACCAGATCGGCTTGCGCAGCGAGCGCGGCGTGGGCAGCAATGCCGACCTCGACCAGTCCACCGCACGCCGGGCGCTGGCCGACAACAACCTGTACACCGCCCAGGTCGACCTGGCCGATGCCGAAGCCAACTTCATCAGCGTGGTCGGGCGTGCCCCCGACGAGCTGGAAACCCCGGTGTCGATCAAGGGCGAGATGCCCGGCGACCTGACCCAGGCGCGCCAGGCCATGCTGCAGAACAACCCCTACCTCAAGTCGGCCCAGGCCGACATCCAGGCCGCCGAGCAACAGTACGAAGTGGCCAAGTCGCCGTTCTACCCGCGCCTGGATGCAGAGCTCGCCACCGGCGCCAACAACAACATCGCCGGTGAACCCGGGCATGCCAACAGCGATTGGCGAGCCGGCGTGGTGATGAGCTACAACCTGTTCAAGGGCGGCAGCGACAAGGCCCGCCTGCAGTCGGATGCGCACAAGATCAACCAGGCCATGGACATCCGCAACAACGCCTTGCGCACCCTCAACGAAAACCTCGCGCTGTCGTGGAACGCCATGACCAACGCGCGCCTGCAAACCCCGACCGCACGCGAATACGCCGACACCACCACCCGTGTGCGCGCCGCCTACCAGGATCAGTTCGGCCTGGGCCAACGCACCCTGCTCGACCTGCTCGACAGCGAGAACGAGCTGTACAACGCCAACCGTCGCTACACCGAAGTGCGCTACACCGAGGAGTTCTCGATGTACCGGGTGCTGGCCAACATGGGCGAGTTGCTGAGCAAACAGAAGATCTCGCTGCCACCGGAGGCCATTGCACGCAGCGAAGTCAGAAGCGACGCCACCCTGCCGGACCTGCGTTGAACACGTTCGACCGCCCGAGGAGCCGCCCATGACCAGCATGCAGCCGGCCGGCACCGCCGACCCGCGCCAGAGCTTCGATGACCCGTTGCTCGACGGGCTGCTGATACTGTGCAAGCTGCACGGCGCTGCGGTCAGTCGCAGCAGCCTGTGTGCCGGCCTGCCGCTGGCCGAACAGCGCATGAGCCTCGACCTACTGCCGCGCGCAGCGGCCCGGGCCGGCCTGCAGGCACGGGTACTGCGCCGCGAGCTGGGCGCGATCTCGGCGCTCAACCTGCCGGTGCTGCTGTTGCTTGCCGATGGCCGCAGCGCCGTGCTGCGGCGCTGGGGCGAGAACGACCAGGCCCTGATACTGCCCAGTGAAGCCGAAGGCGGCGAGCAGTGGGTCAGCCGCCAGGAGCTGGCCGACGTCTACAGCGGCCAGGCCCTGTTCGCACGCCCGCGCCACGAGGTCGAAGACCTGCGCACACCGCTGCTGCCCAGGGTCAACGCCTGGTTCCGTGACACCCTCAAGCAGTCGCGCTGGCTCTACAGCGACGCCTTGCTGGCCAGCCTGCTGATCAACCTGCTGGGCCTGATGGTGCCGCTGTTCGTGATGCAGACCTACGACCGGGTGGTGCCCAACCAGGCCACCTCCACCCTGTGGGTGCTGGTCATCGGCCTGATGCTCGGCACCCTGTTCGAGCTGGTGCTGCGCGTGGTGCGTGCGCACCTGCTGGACCAGGCCGGCAAGAAGACCGACCTGATCCTCTCGGCCACCCTGTTCGAGCGCATCACCGGCATGTCGATGAAGGCCCGCCCGGCCACCATCGGCGGCTTCGCCCAGAGCATCCACGACTTCCAGGGCCTGCGCGAATTCCTCACGGCGGTGACCCTGACCAGCGTCATCGACCTGCCCTTCGTGGTGCTGATGCTACTGGTGATCGGCCTGCTGGGCGGCTGGCTGGTGGTGATTCCGCTGGTGGCCTTTCCGATCACCATCGCCTTTGCGCTGTTCATCCAGGCACGCCTGCGCGATACCGTGGAAAAAAGCCTGAGCCTGGGCGCGCTGCGCCAGGCGCTGCTGATCGAGACCCTGGGCGGCCTGGAAACCCTCAAGGCCTGCGGGGCCGAAAGCGAGCGCCAGCACCAGTGGGAAAGCACCCACGGCGCCCTCACCCGCCTCGACGTACAGGCGCGCAACCTTTCGGCACTGGCCACCAACGGCACCCTGTTCATCCAGCAGCTGTGCGGCATGGCCACCATCGTCGCCGGGGTGTACAGCATCATTGCCGGCAACCTCAGCGTGGGTGCCCTGGTGGCCAGCTACATGCTCGGCAGCCGCGTGCTCGCACCACTGGGCCAGATCGCCGGGCTGATCACCCGCTACCAGCAGGCCCAGCTGACCATGCACAGCACCGACGCGCTGATGGCCCTGCCCCAGGAACGACCTGCCGGCCAGCAGACCCTGGAGCGCACCCAGTTGCACGGCGCGCTGCAGGTCAGCCAGGTGACCTTCCGCTACAACGGGCAGAACGCCGCAGCGCTGGACAACGTGAGCTTCACGGTCAAGCCGGGCGAACGCATCGGCATCATCGGTCGCAGCGGCTCGGGCAAGAGCACCCTGGCACGCCTGCTGATGGGCTTCTACGAACCCGAAGAGGGGCAGATCCTGCTCGACAACCTCGACCTGCGCCAGCTCGACATCGCCGACCTGCGCCAGCAGCTCGGCTACGTGGCCCATGACCTGCCGCTGCTGGCCGGCAGCCTGCGCGACAACCTGACCCTGGGCGCACGCTACGTCAGCGATGCGCGCATGCTCGAAGTGGCCGAGATGACCGGCGTGAGCGAACTGGCCCGCCAGCACCCGCAAGGCTTCGAACGGCCGGTGGGCGAGCGCGGCATGCTGCTCTCCGGCGGCCAGCGCCAGACCGTGCTGCTGGCCCGCGCGATGCTGCTGGAACCGCCGATCCTGATCCTCGACGAGCCCACCAGCCATATGGACAACAGCAGCGAAGACCAGCTGCGCCAGCGCCTGCACGGCTGGGTGCAGGGCAAGACCCTGCTGCTGGTCACCCACCGCACCTCGATGCTCAGCCTGGTCGACCGCCTGGTGGTGCTGGACAACGGCAAGGTGGTGGCCGACGGGCCCAAGGACGCGGTCATCGATGCACTGCGCAAGGGCCGTGTCGGCTCTGCACTCTGAGGGGAATCAGCATGTCTGCATTGTCCGGCCTGGGCGATTACATCCGCAGCTTCGGCAAGACTGCCGAACGCGAGTACATGCCGGACCTGGCCGGCGCGACGCTGCAGGACTCGCCCCGCCTGTCGCGCATCACCGTGTGGCTGGCGGCAGGCTTGCTGCTGGTGGCACTGGTGTGGGCCAAATTCGCGGTGCTCGATGAAGTCACCATGGGCGAAGGCAAGGCCATCCCGTCGAGCAAGGTGCAGGTGATCCAGAACCTGGAGGGCGGCATCGTCACCGAGATCTTCGTGCGCGAGGGGCAGATGGTAAACAAGGGCGACACCCTGCTGCGCCTGGACGACACGCGCTTTCTGTCGAACAAGGGCGAAAGCGAAGCCGACCGCTATGCCCTGACCGCGCAGGTCGAGCGCCTGTCCGCCGAGGCCGAGGGTCGCCCCTTCCAGCTTTCGGAGGTGGTACGCAGCAAGGCCCCGCAGGTGGCCGAGGACGAACTGTCGCTGTACCAGTCGCGCCAGCGCCGCCTCACCAGCGAGAAACAGACGCTCAACGAGCAACTGCGGCAGAAAACCCAGGAGCTGGCCGAGTTTCGCTCCAAACTGGAGCAGTACCGCTCGGGCCTGGCATTGCTGCAGCAAGAGCTGAACATGTCCACGCCGCTGGTGGGCACCGGCGCGATTTCGCCGGTGGAGATCCTGCGCCTCAAGCGCAGCGCGGTGGAGGCTCGCGGCTCGCTGAACGCCACCAGCCTGGCGATTCCGCGGGCCGAAGCGGCGGCGGCGGAGATCCGCAGCAAGATCGAGGAATCCGAGGCAGGCTTTCGCTCGGAGGCGGCCAAGGAACTCAACGACAAGCGCACCGAGCTTTCGAAGATCACCGCCACCAGCATCGCCATCGACGACCGTGTCACCCGCACCACCGTGGTGTCGCCGGTGCACGGCATCATCAAGCTGCTCAAGGTCAACACCATTGGCGGTGTGGTGCAGCCGGGCAGCGACCTGCTGGAGATCGTGCCGCTGGAAGACAACCTGCTGATCGAGGCCAAGGTGCGCCCACAGGATGTGGCCTTTCTGCACCCCGGGCAGACCGCGATGGTCAAGTTCAGTGCGTACGACTACACGATCTATGGTGGCCTGAAGGCCAAGCTGGAACTGATCGGCGCCGACACGGTGACGGACGACAAGGGCAACGCGTTCTACCTGATCCAGGTGCGCACCGACAAGAACCACCTGGGCGGGGACAACAAACCGTTGCTGATCATCCCGGGCATGACCGCCACGGTGGACATCATCACCGGGCACAAGAGCGTGCTGGATTACCTGCTCAAGCCGGTGCTCAAGGCACGCACCGAGGCGTTGCGCGAGCGCTAGCGCCCATCAACGCAGGTGGTTGCGCTCGTAGGTCTGTTGCCCCATCGCCGCAATCTGCCCCTCGATCAGGGCATCGAACGGCCGCAGCAGCGCATCGAACAGCGCCGGCGCCTCCAGCACGTTCAACGCCTGCGTCACTGCCTCGATGGTCGACAAGGCGCCCTCCCCGGGTGCCTTGCGCAACCGGTAGCGCGACGGCTGCAACGCCCCCAGCGTGACCCGTGGCAACGTTGCCAGCAAAGGGTTCACATGCAGCAACTTGCGCGCCTTGCGCCAGGTGCCGTCGGGCACCACCAGCAACCACGGTCGCTCATCGCCAGCATAAGCCTGCAGCGCCTGCGCGCCCTCACCCGGAAACAACAGGCCGGTGCGATACCCCGGCTGCGTCAGCCACTGCTCGAGATCCTCGAACACCTCGCCCACCCGCAACTCGGCATTGCGCAGGCCAAGCGCCGCCAGCCTGGCGGTGTTCAAGGCATGGTTCACTTCGCTGGGATGCTGCAGCAGCAGTACACGGGTGCGGCTGTCCAGGCGGGGGATCAACGTGCAAAGGCAATGGGTTTGTGGGCGCAAGCAGCGCTCGCAGTGAATTCTGGACATCGGGTTCTCCTGGGGCGCGAAGTGTGCCACAGCAGGCCCGCGAAATACCGCACCGCCCTGGGTCAAACGCGCGGATTCAGCGATTGAAGCGTTCGGCCAGGCTGTACAGGTAGTCGGCCATGCGCTGCAGGTCCTGGCTGATCTCGGCGCCCTGCTTGGCCTGCCCGGCGCTGTGGTCGCACAGCTGGGCGATGCGCGTGATCTGCTGGTTGATGTCTTCGGCCACATGACTCTGCTGTTCCGACGCCGTGGCCATCTGCTGGCTCATGCCGGTGATGCGGCTGACCGCCTGGCTGATGCCCACCAGCGCGGTCTGCACGGCCTCGACACTGTGCACGCTGTCACGCGAGATCTGCTCGCCGCGGCTGGCACTGCTCACCGCCCGCTCGGCCCCGGCACGCAGGCTGGCGATGATCTGGTGGATTTCCTCGGTCGAGACCCGCGTGCGCTGCGCCAGCGACCGCACCTCGTCGGCCACCACGGCAAAACCGCGGCCCTGCTCGCCGGCCCGCGCCGCCTCGATGGCGGCATTGAGCGCCAGCAGGTTGGTCTGCTCGGCGATCGAGGTGATCACATCCACCACGCTGCCGATGGACTGGGTTTGCCCGGCCAGTTCGTTCACCGCCTGGCCGATCTCGGTCACCGCATCGGCCATGCTGCCCATTGCCTGCAGGCTTCGTTGTGCCAGGTCGCTGCCCTGGCGGGCCAACTGGTCGGCATCGGACGCCGCCGTGGCGGTGTCCTGCACGTTGTGGGTGACCTGCTGGATGGTTGCCGCCATCTGCGCAATGGCGGCCGCCGACTGGTCGGTCTCGCAGCGCTGCCGGTCGAGCATCTGCGCCTGGGCCCCGGACAGGTCGCTCGATTGCGTGGCCCGTGCCTTGACCCCGACGCCGGCGTCCACCAGCCGCGTGAGCGCGGTCTGCAGGCGCGCTTCCTCGCTGATGATCGCCAGGTCCAACTGCCCCTGCAGGCCCCGGTTGTCACTGTAGGTCAGCGCTACCAGCGGGCTGGTGAAGGCCCTGGGGTGCTCGGCCAGGGTACGCCGGATCATCCGGTCGTGATGGGCCTCGATCAGGTACCAGGCACTGAGCAGGCTGGCCATCAACACGCCCAGCGCCGCGTACTGGGGCAGCCACAGGTAGCCGGCGGCCGACAGCAGCGCCGCCCCTACCAGCGGCCAGCCCAGCTCCAGTTGCACCGCTGCACGCGCGGCCCAGGACATGGCGCCCCGGCCCTGGCGCAAGCGTGCATACAACGCCGTGGCTCGACGGATCTGGTCCGGGGTGGGCACCGAGCGCACCGACTCGTAGCCACTGATACGGCCATCCTCGTAGATGGCCGTCACGTAGGCACTGACCCAGTAGAAATCGCCGTTCTTCGCGCGGTTCTTGACCACCCCCATCCAGGGCTTGCCTTGCTTGAGGGTGTCCCACATGTGCCCGAACACCGCGGGCGGCATGTCCGGGTGGCGTACAAGGTTATGGGGCTGGCCCACCAGTTCGTCGTAGGTAAAACCGCTGATGCTGACGAAGGCGTCGTTGCAGTAGGTGATGCGGCTGTTGAGGTCGGTGGTGGATATCAGGCGCTGATCGCTCGGGAAGGTTCTTTCATGCTCAGTGACGGGCAGATTCGTACGCATCTCGGCGATCCCTGCTTGGAAGATGTTGGGAATTTTCAACAAGCAAGAACAGGTTTAGCAGAGCATTTACGGGCTTGTAGGGCTTGTCTGAAGGATTTTTCTTCTATTTGCGCAAAAGATTTTCATGCGCATCCGATCAGGCTGGCGTGAGCTGCGCCTTGAGGCGGTCGCGAAAGGTCTGGATCAAGGGTTCGCGGCTGCGGCCCCGGCGAATGATCAGCGAGAACGGCGCCTGATAGCCGAAGGTCGCCGGCGACAGCACCCGCAGGTCGCCCTTGTCCACCCAGGCCTGGGCATAGTGTTCAGGCAGGTAGCCGATGTAGGCCCCCGACAGTACCAGGATCAGCTGTGCCTCCATGCTCTCGACCGTGGCGGCGCTGTGCTTGAAGCCGTGGCGGGCCAGTTCGGCCTGGCTCCAGTAGCCGCGACCGACCATGCGCTGCTGGGTGATCACCTGTTCGGGAATGCGCCGCTCGGTGAACAGCGAATGCCGGTTGCTGCAGTACAGCCAATGCTGCTCGCGGTACAACGGCTGATACACCAGCCCGCTCATGCGTGTGGAGAAAGCGCCGATGGCCAGGTCCAGGCGGTTGTCCTGCACCCCCAGTTGCAGTTCGTAGGGGCTGGACACCGACAGGTGCAGGTGCACGGCCGGGTGTTCGAGGCTATAGGCACCGATGGCGTCGGCCAGCGGCAATGCGCGATCGCCGACCGTGGAGTCGATCACCCCCAGGTTCAGGGTGCCGCGCAGCTCGCCCTTGAGCGCCGCCGCGTACTGCTCGAAACCGTCCATTTCGGCCAGCAGGCGCAGGGTCTCCTGATGGAACAGCTCGCCCTTGCTGGTGAGGCTGAAGCCGCCGCGCCCACGGTGGCACAGCACGATACCCAGCGCCGACTCAAGCTGGCTCATGTAGGTACTGATGGCGGACGTGGACAGGTTCAACTCGCGCTGGGCATTGGCGAAGCCCTGGTGGCGTACCACGCTGACGAAGATGCGCAGCAATTTCAGATCAGGCAGGGCCGAGGCCATGGCAAGGGCTCCAACAGGGCAACGAATACGCGCCAGTCTACCCGTTGATCGCCATTAGTTCATGAAAACCTGAAGTAAGTATTTGCCTGTAGCGATTCTCTTGGCGCACTACCTTTTGCAGACTCTGCGCCAATGCACCTGTCCTCGCGCATTGCTGCACCTGTTCGCAGGGCGGCCGGACAGGTTCCAACAACTAGAACAATCCAAACCGTGAGGCCCGACCGTGGACAAGATTCTTCACCAACCACTGGGCGGCAACGAAATGCCGCGTTTCGGCGGCATCGCCACCATGCTGCGTCTTCCCCACCTGCCCAGCGCCGCCGGCCTGGACGCTGCCTTCATCGGCATCCCGCTGGACATCGGCACCTCGCTGCGTTCCGGCACCCGCTTCGGCCCGCGCCAGATCCGTGCCGAATCCGTGATGATCCGCCCGTACAACATGGCCACCGGCGCCGCCCCGTTCGACTCGCTGTCGGTCGCCGACATCGGCGACGTGGCAATCAACACCTTCAATCTGCTCGACGCGGTGCGCATCATCGAAGAGGCCTACGACGAGATCCTCGAGCACGACGTGATCCCCATGACCCTGGGCGGTGACCACACCATCACCCTGCCGATCCTGCGCGCGATCCACAAGAAGCACGGCAAGGTCGGGCTGGTGCACATCGATGCCCATGCCGATGTCAACGATCACATGTTCGGCGAGAAGATCGCCCACGGCACCACCTTCCGTCGCGCCGTCGAAGAAGGCCTGCTGGACTGCGACCGCGTGGTGCAGATCGGCCTGCGCGCCCAGGGCTACACCGCCGAAGACTTCAACTGGAGCCGCAAGCAGGGCTTTCGCGTGGTGCAGGCCGAGGAGTGCTGGCACAAGTCGCTGGAGCCGCTGATGGCCGAAGTGCGTGAAAAGGTCGGTGGTGGTCCGGTTTACCTGAGCTTCGACATCGACGGCATCGATCCGGCCTGGGCACCGGGCACCGGCACCCCGGAAATCGGTGGCCTGACCACCATCCAGGCGATGGAGATCATCCGTGGCTGCCAGGGGCTGGACCTGATCGGTTGCGATCTGGTGGAGGTCTCGCCGCCCTACGACACCACCGGCAACACCTCATTGCTCGGCGCCAACCTGTTGTACGAAATGTTGTGTGTTCTGCCTGGCGTAGCGCATCGCTAACGGCCATCGGCCTGGAGTTTCACCCCCGGATGGAGCCTTTCGGCGGGCCGTACACGCGGCCCGCTTGCGGATGAATGACGCCTGGCGCACGCCACCGGCGATCGATCTCACCATAATAAAGATAATCGGAGACACCCCATGGCCTTGGACATATTCGTTGTACTGATATACGCCGCCGGCATGCTGGTACTGGGCTGGTTCGGCATGCGCCGCGCGAAGACCCACGAAGACTACCTGGTGGCCGGGCGCAACCTGGGCCCAAGCCTGTACATGGGCACCATGGCCGCCACCGTGCTGGGCGGCGCCTCTACCGTCGGCACCGTGAAGCTGGGCTATGTGCACGGCATTTCCGGCTTCTGGCTGTGCGCCGCGCTGGGCCTGGGCATCATTGCCCTGAACCTGTTCCTGGCCAAGCCGCTGCTGCGCCTGCGCATCTTCACCGTGACCCAGGTGCTGGAAAAGCGCTACAACCCCATGGCCCGCCAGGCCAGCGCCGTGATCATGCTGGCCTACGCCCTGATGATCGCCGTGACCTCTACCCTGGCCATCGGCACCGTGCTGCAGGTGCTGTTCGACCTGCCGTTCTGGGGCGCCATCCTGCTCGGTGGTGGCGTGGTAGTGGTCTACTCGACCATTGGCGGCATGTGGTCGCTGACCCTGACCGACATTGTGCAGTTCGTGATCAAGACCGTGGGCCTGATGTTCATCCTGCTGCCGATCTGCCTGTACCGGGTGGGCGGCTGGGACGAACTGGTGGCCAAGCTGCCGGCTGCCAGCTTCAACCTGACCACCATTGGTTGGGACACCATCATCACCTACTTCCTGATCTACTTCTTCGGCATCCTGATCGGCCAGGACATCTGGCAGCGCGTGTTCACTGCCCGTGACGAAAAAGTCGCCCAGCGGGCCGGTACCACGGCCGGTGTGTACTGCGTGATCTACGGCCTGGTGTGTGCCCTGATCGGCATGTGTGCGCATGTGCTGCTGCCTGACCTGGGCAATGCCAACAATGCGTTTGCGGCGATCGTGAAGTCAGCGTTGCCCGACGGCATCCGTGGGCTGGTGATTGCCGCGGCCCTGGCGGCAATGATGTCCACCGCCAGTGCCGGCTTGCTGGCTGCCTCCACGGTGCTGACCGAAGACCTGCTGCCCAAGCTGCGTGGCGGCAAGCAGTCGAGCCTTGGCATCAACCGGTTGTTTACCTTGCTTACGGGTATTGCGGTGCTGGGGATCGCGCTGGTGGTAGTGGATGTGATCAGTGCATTGACCCTGGCGTACAACCTGCTGGTGGGCGGCATGCTGGTGCCGTTGATCGGGGCAATCTACTGGAAGCGTGCAACCACGGCCGGGGCAATCACCAGCATGGGGCTGGGGTTCGTGACGGCGCTGGTGTTCATGTTCAAGGATGGGATGGATGCCAATACGCCGATCTACTACAGCCTGGCTATCGGGTTGGTGAGTTTTGTGGTGGTGAGTTTGATGTCGCGTCGGCCGGTGGGCGCGGTGAATCTGGCATAGGACGCCCCGCCTGGGTAGCGGGGTGGAGGGTCATGGACGACCTGTAGGAGCGGGCCTTGCCCCGCGAAGGCAGCAACGCGCCACATGCCTGAAACGCAACGTCCGAAATTCTGGATCAGCAACAGGCCCTGTAAAATCGGCAAGCGCAGGCTTATCCAGCATGGATGCAGCCAGCAAGGGCCCCTTCCGCTCTTACAGCGGCTTACTTTTTTCTTGGAAAAAGTAAGCAAAACCGCTCCCGTCCATCATCCGGCCCTACGCTTCGCTACGGGTCCCCTCATTCCACCCACGCTCCGTGGGGCCACGCCGAACGGGCATCCCTGCCCGTCGGCGCTTTACGGGCCATCCATGGCCCTCCACCCCACTACGCGCAGGTTCCATTCGGCCTCCTGGGGGACGGGAAGATCAAAAGCCAAAGCCAAAGCCAAAGCCAAAGCCAAAGCCAAAGCCAAAGCCAAAGCCAAAGCCAAAGCCAAAGCCAAAGCCAAAGCCAAAGCCAAAGCCAAAGCCAAAGCCAAAGCCAAAGCCTTTCAGGGATTTTGTGGGAATGGGGACGGCTGAAAAATCGCAAAAGAATACCGACGCATTGCGCAATGCGTCGGTTTCAGCAGCACGCTAGCGCCGAGGTTGGCGTTTGCGTTGCTCCTCATCGGTAGGGATCGGTACAGGCTGCATGGGTGGCGGGACAAGCCCCAATGCCACAGCCAGGTCGTGGAGCCAGTTGAACAGATCGTTTCTCATAACTCCCCCTCACGGGTCATCTGCGCGCGAAGTACGGCGGCGGCGCTACAAACTCATCATAGCCCCATGTGCAGCATCACGCCCGGGTAAAAACTTCTCTATTGATTTCAGTCAGGCACGCAGGGCCACCTCGGCATCATCGCTCACCTGCCCCTTCACCGCTTCCTGCACCGCTATCCAGGCACTCAGGTTGGCCCCGCACATGCCCTTGCGCCACATCAGCCAGGTGGTGGTCTGGTCGAACGGCGACTGCAACGGGTGCACCGTGACCCGTTCCCGGCCCGGCAGGCTTTCAAGCATCGAGGTCGCCATCAACGCCACACCCGCCCCGGCGATCACACAGGCCAGCATGCTGGGATACGATTCGATTTCCATCACCCGCCCCATCGCCGCACGATCATGGGCGTACCAGGCCTCCAGCCGCATGCGGTACGAGCATCCCTGGCGAAACGTGAACACCGCACGCCCAGCCACATCCCGGGCACTGTGCACCGGCGGGTGGTCGGCCTCGGTGAGCAGCACCAGGGTCTCCTCGCACAAGGGCACCCCATCGAGCCCGGCCAGGGCCAGCGGTCCATCCACCAGCGCCGCGTCGAGACGCCCGCTGAGCAGCCCTTCGAGCAATTCGCCGCTGGGGGCGGTCTGCACCTGCAGGTTCACCGCCGGGTAAGCTCGGTGATAGCGCGCCAGCAACTCAGGCAGATGAATGGCCGCTGAACTGTACATGCTGCCCAGCACGAAATTCCCCGCCGGCTCGCCCCCCTGAACCGCCGCAAAGGCTTCGTCATGCAACGCCAGCATGCGTGCGCTGTAGTCCAGCAGCACCTTGCCAGCCGGCGACAGCTGCAGGCGCTGGCGCTCGCGCCGAAACAGCTCCACACCCAGTTGCTCTTCCAGCTGGCGCAGGCGCGTGGACAGGTTGGAGGGCACGCGGTGCAGGCGCTCGGCCGCGCGGGTGATCGACCCCTCTTCGGCGACCGCCTGAAAGATGCGCAGTTGACTCAGCTCCACGGCAATTCTCCAAAACAGAACAAGTTCCTCATCATTATTCAATTTTTATGAAAGTCAACCCGCAGTAGCCTGACGGTCAACGCTCATCGCACAGGAACCCGACCATGTCCTCGACAATGCGCCTGCTGGCCAGCTTCGTTGCCCTGATGATGGCCATGGGCATCGGCCGATTCGCCCTCACCCCGCAACTGCCGCACCTGATCAGCGAAGGCCAGATCAGCCTGACCGCCGCCGGGCTGGTAGCCGCCGCCAATTACCTGGGCTACCTGCTCGGCGCCCTCGACGCGATGTTCGCGCACCGCCCCACCCAGGTGCGCAGGCGCCTGCTGGCCGGGTTGTGGCTGTGTGTGCTGCTGACCCTGGCCTCGTTCTGGGCCCACGGGTTCTGGCCGCATATGGCGCTGCGCCTGGGCACCGGCATCGCCAGCGCGTGGGTGGTGGTGACGCTCACCGGCATGACTCAGCACCTGGCCGCTCAAAGCCGGCAACCGCGTCTTGGCGCACTGGTGTTCGCCGGCCCTGGCATGGGTATCCTGCTCACGGGGATGCTGGCACTGGGCGCCAATCTGCAGGGCCTGGGTTCGGCACCGCTGTGGCTGATCTACGCCGCCGTGGCGCTGCTGATGCTGCTGGTGATCCAGCCCGCGCTGCCACACCCGCAACCAGTGCCCGCGCACAAGGCCACCGCGCAGGGTGCGACACCCGGCATCGGACGGCTGGGGCTGATCTATGCACTGTACGGGGTGGGATACATCATTCCGGCCACTTTCATGTCGCAGATGGCCAGCGCACGTTTTCACGGCCAGTGGCTGGCCGACCTGTTCTGGCCGGCCTTCGGCCTGGCTGCCGCCATGGGTGTGGTGCTGGTCAGCCTGCGCCGCCCGCACCACGGCAGCACGGCGCGCTGGCTGATGGCAACGTTGTGGCTGCAGGCCGCCGGGGTACTGGCCTGCCTGCTGGGCAGCGGCGCCGGCCTGGCGCTGGGTGTACTGCTGTGCGGCACGCCGTTTCTGGCCTGCATGCAGTTGGTGATGCAGCGCTCGCGCGAACTGGCCCCCCACGCCACCCACCGCAATGCCGGCCTGCTGACCACCTGCTTCGCCCTCGGCCAACTCAGCGGCCCGCTGCTGGCGGCGTTGAGCAATCAGTTCAGCGCCAGCCTGCAACCGGCGCTGGTAGTGGCCGCCAGCGGCCTGATCATCGCCGGGGCCCTGCTGTTGCGCCCGGCTACTGGCCGAGCAGGCGCCGCAGACGCCTGCGTACCCACTGCTCGGCACTGACCAGGGTAATGCCCAGCAACACGCAGACGGCGCCCAGGATGAAGTTCAGGCTCAACGGCTCGCCCAGCAGCAACACGCCGAACGTCACCCCGAACAACGGGGTGATGAACGAGAACACCGCCAGGTTGGACGCCAGGTAGCGACGCAGCAGCCAGAACCAGGTCAGGTAGCTGAAGAACGACACCACCACCGCCTGGAACAGCACGCTGCTGATCGATGTGGCGGTCAGCGTCACATGGCCGACCTGCCCGGTCAGTACCGCGATCAGCAGCAGGCCGACGAAGCCGACCATCAGTTGGTAGAACAGGGTCAGGGTAGCCGGTGCCTCCGACAGGCGCGAAGCCCGCACCACGACGGTGGTCGCGCCCCAGGCCATGCCGGCCATAACGCCCATCGCATCGCCCAGCAGCATGCGCCCATCGAGGTTGTCCAGCGACAGTCCGCCGGCAAAGGCCACGGCAATACCGGCGAACGCCAGCAGGATGCCGAGCCACTGCAGCGGGCGAAGGCGCTCGCTGGGCAGCATGAAGTGCAGCCCCAGCGCAGTGAACACCGGCGCGGTGTAGAGGAACACCGACATGTGCGCCGCGGACGTCAGTTGCAGCCCTTCGGCTATCAGCAGAAACTCCAGGCCGAACAGCGAACCGGCCAGCAAACCGCCCTTCCAGGTAGTGCCCAGCTGTTCCCAGCCACCCCGCCAGCACATCAGCAACGCGACCATCAGTGCCGAGATGCCCGAGCGCGCGGCGGCCTGCATCACCGGTGCGATGTCCGGCGCGGCCCACTTGATCATGACCTGCTGGATGCCCCAGATCAGGCACAGGCCCAGCATGACCTGCAGAGCGAAGGTGTCGGTATTCTTACGAAGGGCGCTCAAGGGCGACCCCCATTATCGCGGCACGGCATGGCAGGCTCTCGGCAATAGTGGATCCAGCGCCGATTATCAGGGCCTGCTGCCAGCGATTACCAGCCCGATCAGGCGATTTGTGCCTTTGACGCCACTTCGTCGAAGGTCGCCTCATCCAGTGCATCAGCCTGCTCGTTCAACACCTGGCGCGGATGATCATTGCCCGGGATTGCGCTGTCGATAAGGCTGAGCAGGCGCGAGCCTCGTTGGGTAAGGACGAAGTTCTCGCCATTGCCCCCTTCCTCTTCAGGGCGCGTCTCGATAAAGCCGCGCTCGAACAGCAGCTTCTCGTATTCACAGGCCTGGGTCTTCAGATGATCAAGCTCCGGCACTGCATCGCCTTTGGCAGCCAGGCCGGCAGCATGCTGCTCGGCATACGGGCGCGGGGTAAAGCTGTGGCCGGCGCCGTTCTGCACTTCGTGCAGCAGGCGCTCCATCAGGTCCCAGTCATAGGTAGTGCTCATCGGTCCAACCTCCAGCAAGGGGATGTAAGGGTGTGACAGGCGCGCGCGGCAGCGGTTCGACTGAACTTTCCGGCCGGCACAGCCCTCCACCGAACACCTTCGCCCGTAATGGAACACGAGGTCCGACCATGAAAACGCTGATGAGCATCACCGCTGCCGCTGCCCTTCTATTTGCCGTGCCCACCTGGGCCTGCACGCTGGAAGAGGCCACGCAGAAACGCGAGGAGCTGGCCAAGGAGGTCAGCAAACTGACGGAGCAGAACCCGCAGAAGGCCAAGGAGATCAATGAAGAACTGCAGGGGATGAAGCTGGGAACCGAGAGCAAGGACCTGCCGGACAAATGCCAGCTGATCGACAAGCGCATGCAGGAACTGAAGGCGGCAGAGAAGAAAGTCTGAATCGAGGATGACGCGTTCGCTGGCAAGACAGCTCCTGTAGGAGCCGGCCTTGCCGGCGAATAGGCCCTGCAACCTTACTCGGCAGCCGGTGCCGGCTTGCGCTTCTTCAGCGGTGCCATGCCGTCCTGGCTCACCAGGGAGGGAGCATTGGGCTTGGGCTTGGCGGTCGGCTTGCGTTTGGCCACCACCTTCTTGTCGGTCTTCTTGTCGGTCTTTTTCTTCTTGACCCCGGCGGCCTTGCCCGACGCCTTGACCTTCTTCGGCCCGGTATAGGTGCCTTTGACTTCCTTGATGGTGCGGCGCTCGAAGCTCTGCTTGAGGTAGCGCTCGATGCTCGACATCAGGTTCCAGTCACCATGGCAGATCAGCGACACTGCCAGACCTTCGTTGCCGGCGCGCCCGGTACGACCGATACGGTGTACATATTCGTCGCCGCTGCGCGGCATGTCGAAGTTGATCACCAGGTCCAGGCCGTCCACGTCCAGGCCACGGGCCGCGACGTCGGTCGCCACCAGCACCTTGGCGCCGCCCTGCTTGAGGCGCTCGATGGCCAGCTTGCGGTCCTTCTGGTCCTTGTCGCCGTGCAGCACGAATGCCTTGATGTCCTTGGCCACCAGGTGACCGTAGATACGGTCGGCCATCACCCGGGTATTGGTGAAGATGATTGCCTTCTGGTAGGTCTCGTTGGCCAGCAGCCACTGCACGATCTGTTCTTTGTGCTGGTTGTGGTCGGCGGTGATGATCTGCTGGCGGGTGCCGTCGTTGAGCTGGCTGACGGTATTGAGCATCAGGTGCTCGGGGTCTTTGAGTACCTTGCCGATCATGTCGCGCAGGCCGGCACCGCCAGTGGTAGCCGAGAACAGCAGGGTCTGCTCGCGGTTCGCGCACTCGTTGCACAGACGCTCGACGTCTTCGGAAAAGCCCATGTCGAGCATGCGGTCGGCTTCGTCCAGCACCACCGCCTGCACATGTTCAAGGTGCAGGTTGCCGGCATTGAGGTGTTCGAGCATGCGCCCCGGGGTGCCGACCAGGATGTCCGGCACCTTGCGCAGCATGGCGGCCTGTTCCTTGAAGTCTTCACCACCGGTGATCATGCCGGCCTTGATGTAGGTGAACTGGGCGAAACGCTCGATTTCCTTGAGGGTCTGCTGGGCCAGCTCGCGGGTCGGCAGCAGCACCAGGGCACGGATCTCGACACGGCTCTGCTTCAGGTCCACCAGGCGGTTGAGCACTGGCAGCATGAAGGCGGCGGTCTTGCCGCTACCGGTTTTCGCCGTCACCCGCAGGTCACGCCCTTGCAGCGCCAGGGGGATGGCCGCCGCCTGCACAGGCGTGGGCTCGACAAAGTTCAGTGCGGCCACGGCTTTGAGCAGGCGTTCGTGCAGGGCGAATTGGGAAAACACGGGTGTACCTCGGGCAAGTGCAGAAATTCAGCCATATAGGGTAACGTTTTCCGGCGCTCACGCCGAATTTCTTTTGGCATTGTCACGACTTTCCGCGTTCTAATTGCACTTCCACTCTTTTTGCGGACACCTTTACTAAGGCATGGATATTCAATTGTTCTGGCAAAACGCCCTGGATCTGTGGGGCACCCTCGATCAGCACCCGCTGCTGCACGCCGGCCTGGGTCTGGCGGTACTGCTGCTGGCCGCCCTGGTACTGGGGCGTGTGGCACGCTTCATGATCCTGCACGCCGTCCGGCTGCTGAGCCGCCAGCCGGCCCTGCACTGGCTCAACGACCTTCTGCACAACAAGGTATTCCAGCGCCTGGCGCAGATGGTGCCCTCGCTGGTGGTGCAGTTCGGCCTCAAGCTGGTGCCGGAGCTCAGCGCCACCAGCCAGCATTTTCTGGGCAACGTGGCGCTGGCGTTCACCATTCTGTTCCTGGTGCTGGCCATCAGTGCACTGCTCGATGCCCTGCTCGATATCTATGCCCGCACCGAACATGCGCGTACCCGTTCGATCAAGGGCTATGTGCAACTGGCCAAGATGGTGCTGTTCGTGTTCGGCGCGATCATCATCGTCGCCACCCTGATCGACCGCTCGCCGTTACTGCTGCTGTCGGGCCTGGGTGCGATGTCGGCGGTGATCCTGTTGGTGTACAAGGACACCCTGCTGTCGTTCGTGGCCAGCGTGCAACTGACCAGCAACGACATGCTGCGCGTCGGCGACTGGATCGAGATGCCCCAGGTGGGCGCCGACGGCGACGTGGTGGACATCACCCTGCACACGGTCAAGGTGCAGAACTTCGACAAGACCATTGTCTCGATCCCCACCTGGCGCTTGATGTCCGAATCGTTCAAGAACTGGCGTGGCATGCAGCAGGCCGGCGGTCGGCGCATCAAGCGCAGCCTGTTCATCGATGCTGGCGGCGTGCGCTTTCTGACCGATGAAGAAGAGCAACGCCTGGGCAAGGTGCGCCTGCTCACCGACTACATGACCCGCAAGCGCAGCGAACTGCAGGCCTGGAACGAAGCCCAGGGCCCTGTGGCAGCGCTGTCGGCCAACCGCCGGCGCATGACCAACATCGGCACCTTCCGCGCCTATGCCCTGGCGTACCTGAAAAGCCACCCGGACATCCAGCCGAACATGACCTGCATGGTGCGTCAGATGCAGACCACCGCCCAGGGCGTGCCCCTGGAAATCTACTGCTTCACCCGCACCACCGCCTGGGCCGATTATGAACGTATCCAGGGCGATATCTTCGACTACCTGCTGGCCGTGATGCCCGAGTTCGGTCTGGGCCTGTACCAGCAACCCAGCGGCAGCGACCTGCGCGCCGGGCTGCTACCGGCCGGTGCCGTTCGCGAGCAACGGGCGTTGAGCACCGAGTCGGCTGAGCCATAGCGAGGCCAGTATCACCGCACCACCGATGAACAGCCGGCCCAGCGGCTCGTGCTGGTTCCAGATCAGCAGGTTGAGCAACAGCCCGACCGGCACATGCAGGTTGTTCATCACCGCCAGGGTGCCGCCTGAAACCAGGCAGGCGCCCTTGTTCCACCAGTACAGCCCCAGCGCCGTCGGGCACAATCCCAGAAACAGCAGCACCAGCCACTGCACGTCGGTGCTGGGCAAATGTTGCGCGTTGCCGAACAGCAGGAAGGCCGGCAGCACCACCAGCAGGGCGCCCAGGTAGAAGTAGCCGAAGCGTCGGTAGTGCGGCAGGTCACTGGGGTAACGGGCAACCAGGTGCTTGTACAGCACCTGACCGGCGGCATAGGTGAAGTTGGCCAGTTGCAGCAGCACAAAGCCCATGAAGAAGTCCGGGCTGATGCGGTCAAAGCGAATCACCGCTGCGCCCCCCACCGCCACCAGTGCGGCCACCAGTGCCCACGGGTTGAAGCGCCGGTTCAGGGCATCCTCGATCAGGGTCACGTGCAAGGGTGTAAGAATGGTGAACAGCAGCACTTCGGGCACGCTCAGCACACGAAAGCTCAAATACAGGCACACATAGGTGATGCCGAACTGCAACGCGCCGATCAGCAGCATGGCCCGCATGAAGCGCGGCTCGACCTTGCGCCAGCGGGTCAACGGCAAAAACACCAGGCCGGCCAGCAGTACCCGCGCCAGTACCGCGAAGTAGCTGTCGACATGCCCGGCCAGGTATTCGCCGATCAGGCTGAAGGAAAACGCCTGGATCAGCGCGACGATCAATAAGTAGCCCATGTATGCCCCCTGATATGCAGGCGGCGACCTTAGCGGTTGACCACCGGGCCGGCAACCGCTTTTGAAAGGCCTGCACTCAAGGTGCCAGCAGGCTCAACGGGTCTGATCGGCCGTGATGAACTGGAAGCGTGCGGGGGTGGCGCCAGAGGGCAAGGTCACCGCGATGATCGGCACCAGGATGCCCGTCTGGCTGAAGAAGTCCCGCTGATCCGCCTGCGCCCCCGCCCTTCCGCTCGCGCTCCCGCCAATATAGAAGAAGGCTTCCATCGGCAATTGGCGACCGATGTTCTGCGGCCACAGGGCCATGCGCACTTCGTTCTGGATGCCGCCAAGGTTGGCGCCGGGCAGGTTTCTGGCACGCAGGCTCTGATAGAACGCGATGGCGCCTTCTTTGTTGAGTTCATCGCGAACATTGAAGCCGCACTGGCGTGCATTGATCCGGTTGGCGTTGTAATGCGCCAGCCATTGTTCGGCTGTACCGATGCCCTGCGCCCTGCACTCGCGACTCACCGTGGGGTAACCGACATTCTGCCCGCACCCCTGCGACTCTCGCCTGTTGGAATCGGCGTCCACAGGAAACGAGCACAACACACGGGGCTTGTATTGATTGTTGGCGTACAAGATAGGCACGAAGATGAAGCCGTTAGTGTACCCATAGGCCAACCGACTGAACGCAGAGTCGGCGCGCAGGTAGGAGAACGACACGCCCGAGGCGGTGGGGTTCGGGTTCCACGAATGAAACGCCGGGCTGTTCTGCGTAGCGCGCATGAGGATGCCGCTGCACAGAAAGGCCGGCGCGCTGGAGGCGTTACAGTTCTGCCGGGTGTCGCGGTAACGTTCCTGCAGGTGGCGTGCAACCGTGGCTCCGGAAACAGCCGCCGTACCTGCACGGGACTGCAACGCAGCGGCCTGGACCGTTGGCGGCACCGAGCTTGCCTGCGCAACCTCGTCATTGGCAGGCTGCACCGGCGCCCGGTTGGCGCAGGCTGTCATCAGGCTGATCAACAGCAACAGTGTGAACGTGTTCAACATGGTGCCTCCCTGCGCTCGCGCCGGCTTTGAACCCTTGCTTGCGGGTCACGCCTTGCTTGGCGGGCGTTTCGCAGGTTTGCCAGGCACTTTCGCAGGTGCTTCTGACGCCTTCGCAGGTTTTTTCACCGGCACTTTCGCAGGGCCCTCAGGCGCCTCCTCAGATGCCGGGGGCACCTCCAGGCTCGGGATATAAAGCAGCCTGGAAAATTGGTAGTCCGAGCCCGTAACCGCTTCAAGCGCATAATTGAGCCACACTGGCTTGCCTCTGTTCTGCTGAAACCAGCTCAGTGGAATTTCAAACTGGGCTTTACCACCCTCCATGGATTTCCACCCCAGGTCCTCATGCCCTGTCGCGGTGAAACCTCTTAGACGAACCTTGTGTGAACGGTGCCATTTGTCATAGGTAACCGTGGCCACGCGAGAACCGCGGTCAAGTTTTGGCCGGTCCAATGGATCGAAACTTTGGACTTGCACCGTATAGTAACGACTCTGCGAAACCACCCATGCTCCGCCATTCCTGCTCAGCGCGAAATTTACCTGTGCCGTTTGACCGGAACTGCTGTACATCAGCGCTTTTGGACAAGAAGAGTACAGCGCTTGCGGCGGGTTTTTGATGACTTGCACGGGCAAATCGAAGATGATACCGGAAGGTTCGACAATTCTTACCCTGACCCTGTCACCGGCGTACATACCGGCTGATATGAGCGTCCTGACTGACAAAAAATCCGTATTGCTGCCGCAGTTGTAGATCCCCCTTATCAGGAAATACCTTCTCGACGGGTCTTGGGGGTATTCGGGATGATCAATCGAACAGTCGATCGTCGGGGCATCCCAGGCATATAGCTTGGACTCAATTTTAGCAGGCATAGGTACGCATCCTTATATCCGCGAGGCAAGTTACAAACTTTCACGGCGGAAAGTCTGTCCGTCACCTGTATATAAACAGCTAGGCATTCAAGCGCGCACCTGACAAAACTGTCAGTTCTCTATAAACAATCAACCTGGCAATGACAGGTTTTATAACCACCCACAAAAAAGCCCGGTCAAACCAGTGTCTGACCGGGCAGGTACACCCAAAGGAGCAAAGGTGTCAGGCGGGGGGAAAATCGGTACGGCTCAAGCTACCGCAGCCAGCAGCGCCTTGGCCTGGTTCAGGCCTTTTTCGTGGAAGTCGCCGCCCATGTTCAGGCCCTCGGCGTGAATGAACGTCACCTCGTGTATGCCGATGAAGGCCATCACCTGGCGCAGGTAGGGCTCCTGATGGTCGCTACCGGCCCCGGCGTGGATACCGCCGCGGGCCGTCAGCACATAGGCGCGCTTGCCGGTCAGCAAGCCCTGCGGGCCGGTGGGGGTGTATTTGAAGGTGATGCCGGCACGCAGCACATGGTCGAGCCAGGCCTTCAGCGTACTGGGGATGGTGAAGTTGTACATCGGCGCCGCCAGCACCAGTACATCGGCGGCCAGCACTTCGTCGGTCAGTTCGTTGGAACGTGCCAGTGCCTGCACTTCTTCGGCGCTGCGCTGGGCTTCGGGCTTCATCCAGCCACCCAGCAGATGGCTGTCCAGGTGGGGTACCGGGTTCAATGCCAGGTCGCGCACGCTGATCTGGTCGGCCGGGTTGGCCGCCTGCCACTGGCTGGTGAAATCACGGGTCAGCTGACGAGACACGGAGTCCTGCAGGCGGGCGCTGCTTTCGATGATCAGTACGCGGGACATGGGTTGCCTCCATCGGCAAGTTCGCTAAGTCGATGGAGGCAAGATTAGAGATTGACCTATCGATAAAAAAGCGTAAAAACTGGGTTAAATCTATCAGTTAACCTGTTTTATTGCGGTTTGCAGTCCAGCGCAATGCGCAGCTTGAGGATTTCGCGGTTGAATTTGGCCGTCACGTCGACGCTCTTTTTCGCCGGTACCTGTATGCGCCGTACCCTCGGGGCCTCCGGGCCGTTGCGGAAGGTGACCTTGCACGTCGCTGCCACATCGCCGTAGTTGTTCAGGCTGATCGAGCCGATGTCACGGTCGGTGTCGTAGGTGGTGTAGTCAAGCTTCACCCCGTCGGTGTTCTTGGTCACGTCGATGGGGTAGGCCAGGGCCGTCAGCGGCAGCAGGGCCAGCAGTGCAACACAGATTTTCTTCATAACGGCGCTCTCCATGAAAGTGCGCCAGCTTAGGACAACAGGAGCCGAAGATGAAAGCGCCGCGCGTTACCCTGGATCAGTGGCGGACTCTGCAGGCGGTGGTCGACCACGGCGGCTTTGCCCAGGCCGCCGAAGCCCTGCACCGCTCCCAATCGTCGGTGAGCTATACCGTGGCCCGCATGCAGGACCAGCTCGGCGTGCCGTTGCTGCGCATCGACGGGCGCAAGGCGGTGCTCACCGATGCCGGCAGCGTGCTGCTGCGCCGCTCGCGCCAGTTGGTCAAGCAGGCCAGCCAACTCGAAGACCTCGCCCATCACATGGAGCAGGGTTGGGAAGCCGAGGTGCGCCTGGTGGTCGATGCCGCCTACCCCAATGCCCGACTGGTACGTGCCCTGAGTGCGTTCATGCCGCAAAGTCGCGGCTGCCGGGTGCGCCTGCGCGAGGAGGTGCTGTCAGGGGTCGAGGAAGTGCTGCATGAAGGGGTGGCGGACCTTGCCATCAGCGGCTTCAGCATCCCCGGCTACCTGGGCACCGAATTGAGCGCGGTGGAGTTCGTGGCCGTTGCACACCCCGAGCACAGCCTGCACCGCCTGGGCCGCGAGCTCAGTTTCCAGGACCTGGAGAGCCAGTTGCAGGTGGTGATCCGCGACTCTGGCCGGGCACAACCGCGGGATGTGGGCTGGCTGGGCGCCGAACAGCGCTGGACGGTCGGCAGCCTGGCCACCGCCGCCACCTTCGTCAGCAGCGGCCTGGGCTTTGCCTGGCTGCCACGCCACCTGATCGAGCGCGAACTGCGCGAAGGCGTGCTCAAGCCACTGCCGCTGGACCAGGGTGGCAGCCGTCACCCGCTGTTCTACCTTTACTCGAACAAGGACAAACCCCTGGGCCCGGCCACGCAGATCCTCATCGAGTTGCTGCGCAACTTCGACACTGCGCCGCTGGACGTGCCCTTCGCCGCCCCCGCCCAAGCCTGACAGGTAACGCCCATGGCCTATTTCGAACATGAAGGTTGCACCCTGCATTACGAGGAATATGGCCAGGGCGAGCCCCTGGTACTGCTGCACGGCCTGGGCTCGAGCTGCCAGGACTGGGAATACCAGGTACCGGAGCTGGCCCGTCAGTACCGCGTGATCCTGCTCGATGTGCGCGGCCACGGGCGCTCCGACAAGCCTCGCGAGCGCTACAGCATCGCCGGCTTCAGCGCCGACCTGCTGGCCCTGCTGGAGCACCTGAACACCGGCCCGGTGCACCTGGCTGGCCTGTCGATGGGCGGCATGATCGGCTTCCAGTTTGCCGTCGACCATCCCCACGGGTTGCGCAGCCTGTGCATCGTCAACAGCGCACCCGAGGTCAAGCTGCGCAGCCGCGACGATTACTGGCAATGGTTCAAGCGCTGGAGCCTGGCCCGCCTGCTGAGCCTGAAGACCATCGGCAAAGGCCTGGCCGCGCGCCTGTTTCCCAAGCCGGAGCAGGCCGAGTTGCGACGCAAGATGGCCGAGCGCTGGGCGCGCAACGACAAGCGTGCGTACCTGGCCAGCTTCGATGCCATCGTCGGCTGGGGGGTACAGGAACGCCTGGGCCAGATCCGCTGTCCTACGCTGGTCATCAGCGCCGACCACGATTACACCCCGATACAGCTCAAGCAGCGCTACGTCGCGCTTATTCCTCAAGCACGACTGGCGGTCATCGAAGATTCACGGCACGCTACACCGCTGGATCAACCCCGGCTGTTCAACCAGACCCTGCTGCAGTTTCTGGCAACGGCTTCAACCACTTCTCAAGGATCATTGAGTTCATGCTGAAAAAACTTCTGCTTGGCGCCTGCTCGGTCGTCTTCGCCACCAGCCTGATGGCTGCCGAAAAAGCCCCGCACGTACTGCTCGACACCAGCTTCGGCCAGATCGAAGTGGAACTGGACCCGGTCAAGGCGCCCATCTCGACCAAGAACTTCCTCGAGTATGTCGACAGCGGCTTCTACACCAACACCATCTTCCACCGCGTGATCCCGGGCTTCATGGTCCAGGGCGGCGGCTTCACCGCGCAGATGCAACAGAAGTCGACCAAGGACCCGATCCGCAACGAGGCCAGCAACGGCCTGCACAACACCCGCGGCACCCTGTCGATGGCCCGCACATCCAACCCGAACTCGGCCACCAGCCAGTTCTTCATCAACGTGGCCGACAACGCCTTCCTCGATCCGGGCCGCGATGCCGGCTACGCCGTGTTCGCCAAGGTGGTCAAGGGTATGGACGTGGTCGACCAGATCGTCAACTCGCCTACCACGCGCAAGAACGGCATGGCCGATGTACCGGCCGATCCCGTGCTGATCAAGTCCGCCAAACGCATTGACTGAGCCCGTGTTCACAGGGACGTGAACCACGACCGGCCCGGTCGAGTCAGACAGGAGTTAGAGTTTTGAGGTTGTATCGCTATTTCGAAAAGCTGATCGATATCTTTCGCGAAGCACCGACCGCATCGCCGCCGGGCAAGGTCCTGCCGTTCTATTTCTACTACCTGCGCCAGGTGTGGCCCAGCTTTGCCGCACTGCTGGTGGTGGGGCTGGTGGCTTCGCTCATCGAAGTGGCGCTGTTCAGTTACCTGAGCCGCATCATCGACCTGGCCCAGGGCACGCCAAACCCCGATTTCTTCAGCGATCACGCCAGCGAGCTGATCTGGATGGTGGTGGTCACGCTGCTGCTGCGCCCGCTGTTCTTCGGCCTGCACGACCTGCTGGTGCACCAGACCATCAGCCCGGGCATGACCAGCATGATCCGCTGGCAGAACCACACCCATGTGCTCAAGCAGAGCCTCAATTTCTTCCAGAGCGATTTTGCCGGGCGCATCGCCCAGCGCATCATGCAGACCGGCAACTCGCTGCGCGATTCGGCCGTGCAGGCGGTGGACGCCCTGTGGCACGTGCTGATCTACGCGATCAGCTCGCTGGTGCTGTTCGCCGAGGCCGACTGGCGCCTGATGCTGCCCCTGACCGTCTGGATCTTCGCCTACATCGGCGCACTGTGCTATTTCGTGCCCAGGGTCAAGGAGCGCTCGGTGGTGTCATCGGATGCGCGCTCCAAGCTGATGGGCCGCATTGTCGATGGCTACACCAACATCGCCACCCTCAAGCTGTTCGCCCACACCGACTTCGAGCGCCAGTACGCCCGCGAAGCGATTCGCGAGCAGACCGAAAAGACCCAGCTGGCCTCGCGGGTGATCACCAGCATGGATGTGGTCATCACCAGCCTCAACGGGCTGCTGATCGTCACCACCACCGGCCTGGCGCTGTGGCTGTGGAGCCAGTCGCTGATCACCGTGGGCGCCATCGCCCTGGCCACCGGCCTGGTGATCCGCATCGTCAACATGTCGGGCTGGATCATGTGGGTGGTCAACGGCATCTTCGAGAACATCGGCATGGTGCAGGATGGCCTCAAGACCATCGCCCAGCCGGTCACCGTCACCGATCCGCCAGATGCTCCGGCGCTCAAGGTCGATCGCGGCGCGGTGCGCTTCGACAACGTCGACTTTCATTACGGTCAGGGCAGCCGGATCATCAGCAACCTGACCCTGGACATTCGCCCCGGCGAGAAGATCGGCCTGATCGGCCCCTCGGGCGCCGGCAAGTCCACCCTGGTCAACCTGCTGCTGCGCCTGTACGACCTGGAAAGTGGCCGTATCCTGATCGACGGCCAGGACATTGCCCAGGTGAGCCAGGCCAGCCTGCGCGCACAGATCGGCATGATCACCCAGGACACCTCGCTGCTGCACCGCTCGATTCGCGACAACCTGCTGTATGGCCGGCCGGATGCGACAGAAGAGGAGTTGTGGGAGGCGGTGCGCCGGGCGCGGGCCGATGAGTTCATCCCTCAGCTGTCCGATGCCCAGGGGCGCACCGGTTTCGATGCGCATGTGGGCGAGCGTGGCGTGAAACTGTCCGGCGGCCAGCGCCAGCGCATCGCGATTGCGCGGGTGCTGCTCAAGAATGCGCCGATCCTGATCATGGACGAAGCCACTTCGGCGCTGGATTCGGAAGTGGAGGCAGCCATCCAGGAGAGCCTGGAGACCCTGATGCAGGGCAAGACGGTGATCGCCATTGCGCACCGCCTGTCGACCATCGCGCGGATGGACCGGCTGGTGGTGCTGGAGCAGGGGCGGATTGCCGAGATGGGCACCCATGCCGAACTGCTGGCGCACCAGGGGCTGTACGCACGGTTGTGGCATCACCAGACGGGTGGGTTTGTCGGGGTCGATTGAACACCGCGGCGACGGTATCGCGGGTCAAGCCCGCTCCCACAGGGATTTCACTGCGCCTGCGGGAGCGGGCTTGGCGTTCAGACTTGCCTGAAGGGCAGCGCCGTACGCGCCTCCTCGGCATACCCCAGCACCCCCACCCGCTCCTGCGCCAGAAAGTCCTGCACGGCCGCCTTCAACCCCGGATGCAGCAAGTAATGCCAGGACCGCGTGATCACCGGTTCGAACCCGCGAATCAGCTTGTGCTCGCCCTGCGCCCCGGCATCAAAACGCTGCAACCCTTCGGCAATGGCAACGTCCATGCCCTGATAGAAGCACGTCTCGAAATGCAACCGATCGAACTCCGCCAGGCAGCCCCAATAGCGCCCATACAGGCTGTCACCGCCCACCAGGCTGAACGCCATCGCCACCGCCCGCCCGCCCTGATGCGCCATCACCACGCGGATCGACGCGGGCATGCGTTCGGCCAGCAGGCTGAAAAACGCCCGGGTAAGGTACGGGGCACGGCGGCGCACGGCGTAGGTGTTGGCATAGCATGCGTACACGAAATCCCACTGTGCCTCACTCAGCTCATGACCGTGGTACCACTGAAACTCGATACCCTGCCCCGCCACCTGCTCGCGTTCCTTGCGCATCTGCTTGCGCTTGCGCGAACTGAGGCTGTCGAGAAAATCCTGGAAGTCCCGATAACCCTGGTTGCGCCAGTGAAACTGACACCCCAGGCGCTCCATCCAGCCCCCACGCCCACGCAATACTTCGTCGCTGGCCGGGTCGGTGAAGTTCACGTGCAGGCCCGACAGCCCCTGTTCGAGCAAAGCATCGCTGACGCCGTCGATCAGCTCACCCGCCGCCTGCGCGTCACCCAGCAGGCGCGCGCCGCTGACCGGTGAAAACGGCACCGCGCACAGCAGCTTGGGGTAATAGTCGATACCGGCGCGGTCGCAGGCGTCGGCCCAGCCGTGATCGAACACGTACTCGCCGAACGAATGGGTCTTCACGTAGGCCGGCATGGCCGCCCGCACCTGGCCCTGAGTGTCCGTCAGGACCTGGTGGGCCGGTGCCCAGCCGGTGCGTGGGGTGACGCTGGCGCTGTCTTCCAGGCTGCGCAGGAAGGCATGGCGCAGGAACGGCTGGGCATCCGGCACCAGGGCATCCCAGGTGGCGGCGTCGATATCGGCAAGGTGCGGCAGAATTGAGATGGGCATGCGCGCAGTCTGCCCCCTCGTGCGAGCAAAAAAAAGCCCCGCAGGTGCGGGGCGAAGATCTAACGGATGAAGGAGTGTGTTGCAGGGGTAACGCTTAGAACACGTACTGCGCGCGCATCACGAAACCGTCGCCGCTGTCGTCGCCGGCAGCGTTCTGCGCGTTGTCGGTCTTGGCCTTGACGTACACGCCGCTGAGCTTGATCGACTCGTTGGCGTACCAGTTCACACCCAGGTTGTGCACCTTGGCTTCCACGTCACCGATGTCGGCAAATGCGCCGTTGTTGTCGTCGACGCTCAGGTGGTCGTAGCGGTAGAACACTTCCCACGCACCAATCTGCTTGTTGGAAGGCTTGATGCTGTCGAACTTGCCGAGTTTGTAGCCACGCGCTTCACCGGTGATGGTGTAGGCCACCTGGCCGTAGTAACCCTTGGCCTTGATGTCGGAGAAGGCCGAGTCGTCTGCCTGAACATCACGCTTGATGTACTCGCCCTGCACCGAGAACGGGCCCAGCGCGTAGGCGGCTTCCAGGCCCCAGGCCTTGTCGGTGTCGTAGGCACCGGCCGGGGTGGTGGCGTTGCCGCCCAGCACCAGGCGGTTGCCGTTGTTGCCGGCGTCCTGGCCACCGTCGGTGCTCACCCCACGCATGCCCAGGCGGCTGCGGATACGGCCGTCGAACGCGGTGTCGGAAAGGTCGCGCTGGGCGTAGTTCAGGCCAACGTGCAGTACGTTGCCGGCCTCGTGCATCGGTGCGAACACACCGCGCAGGTTGAACTGCTTGGAGCTGTCGCCGTCCTTGTCCTGGTTGGTGGCGTCCTTGGCGAACAGGCCGGCCGAACCGTACAGCGAGTCACCGGCGTTACCCGATGCCTGGATACCGAAGCCGCCGTTGTGCGAGTTGGTCCAGTCCACCAGGTCGTAGGCAGCGGTTCGCTCCTGGGCAGTCACCCACTTGGAGCTGGTGGCTTTTTCCAGGCCGAACTCGGGGTCGAAGCGACCGACCTTGATCGATACCGGCTTGAAGCCGTTGTAGGCCAGCGACGCTTCGTCGAAGTAACCGTCTTCGGAACGGTTGTCGCCACCGGAGTTATGCGAGAAGTCGTAGGCGATCTGGTAGGCCCAGTCGGTGTACATCACACCGCCCAGTTCCAGGTAGGCACGGCGGAAGTAGCCCGCATCGGCGGTATCGCCGTTCTTGGTGTAGAAACCGTCGAAGCGACTGTAGTCGGCCTGGACCCGGCCACCCAGCTTGAAGCTGAATTCCTTGTCAGCGGTAGCGACCTCCAGGCCACCCTTGGTCTTGACTACGATATCGGCGCCGTCAGTAGTCACGGTGCCCGCGAAAGCCTGGGCGGTAACGGCCATTGCCAAGGCGCTGGCTGCGAAACCTGCGAAGTGCTTACGGATCATCGAAGGAACTCCCCTACGTTCATAACGTTTATGGTCTTGATTACGTTGAAAAAACACGCGGCTCAGGCCACTTGTGCTGGGGACGAATCTTGGCGGGGGGTTATTTCAGATCAGTGGCTGTTAGATAAATATTTAGTGACAGGGGAACTTTTTACTTCGAATGTGAATAAGACAATCTGCCCCGTTGCAGGGCTGGTTGCGGGGTTTCAGCGCGTTGCCCGGCGCTCAGCGGCCAGCCGCGCCGCAAGGGCCTCGGCCCCCTCCACAGGCGCCGGCGGCAGCGCCTTGAGGGTTGCCTGGGCCAGGCGCAACTGCTTGATGAAGCGACGACAATTGCGACAGAACAGCAGGTGCTGGCGCGTCATCAGGCGCTCGCCCAGGGTCAGTTGCCCGTCCAGGTAATCACTGGAGCAGGCGACCAGTTGCTTGCAGGTCAGCATTGGCCGGTGTCCTCGAAATGTTCCAGGGTCGCGAAGACCTTGAGGCGTGCACGGTGCAGCAGCACACGTACATTGGAGAGCGACAGGTCGAGCAGATTACAGATTTCCACCAGTTCGAGGCCCTGGCGCTCACGCAACAACAGCACACTGCTCTGCAGTTGCGACAGGCTGAGCAGGGTGTGCTCCAGGCATTCGCGCAACTGCTCCTGGCTGAGCAGGGCCTCGGGGCTGTCTTCGTGCCAAGCCGAAGGCGCCAGCAGCCAGTGACCGTCGCTGGCGAAACGCGCGTCGTCGATGCTGCCATGGGGGGCCGGCAGGTCGTCGAGCAGCACCTCGCGGCGGTTTTGCCGGTAACGGGTCTTGGCCGTATTGGCGGTGATGGTCAGCAACCAGGTCTTGAGGCTGGAGCGGCGCTGGAAGCCCGCCAGACCGCGTACCGCCGCCAGCCAGGCATCCTGCACCACCTCGTCGGCGCCACGTTCGCCGACGATGGCATAGGCCACCGCGCGCATGGCGCCCTGGCAGGTCTGAACCAGTTCGGCGAACGCGCGCTGCTCTCCCGCCAGCAAGCGGTCGAGCAAGCGCTGTTCGTCAGCCGTCACTGGCGTGGGCGATCAACGTTTGCGCAGGATCACGCTGCCGATCGAGTAGCCGGCACCGAACGAACTGAGCACCCCGAGGGCACCCTTGGGCAGGTCGTCCTGGTGCTTGTGCAGCGCGATCACCGAGCCGGCCGAACTGGTGTTGGCGTAGGTATCGAGAATCACCGGGGCCTCCTCGACCAGCGCGTCGCGGCCCAGCAGCTTCTTGACGATCAGGTGGTTCATGCTCAGGTTGGCCTGGTGCAGCCAGAAGCGCTTGACGTCACTGACGTTGAGGTTGTTTTCGCTCAGGTGCTGGCCGATCAGCTCGGCCACCATCGGGCACACCTCGCGGAACACCTTGCGGCCTTCCTGCACGAACAGCTTGTCCGGCGCACCGATACCCTCTTCCGCCGCGCGGTTGAGGAAGCCGAAGTTGTTGCGGATGTTGTTGGAGAACTGGGTCAGCAGCTTGGTGCTGACGATATCGAACTGGTGCGCCGAGGTAGCGAGGTCGGCACGTTCGACCAGCACCGCCGTGGCGGCGTCGCCGAAGATGAAGTGGCTGTCACGGTCACGGAAGTTCAGGTGGCCGGTGCAGATCTCGGGGCTGATCACCAGCACCGAACGGGCCTGACCCAGTTGCACGCTGTTGCAGGCGACCTGAATGCCGAAGGTCGCCGACGAACACGCCACGTTCATGTCGAAACCGAAACCGGCGATGCCCAAAGCCTGCTGCACTTCGATGGCGATGGCCGGGTAAGGGCGCTGCAGGTTGGAGCAGGCGACGATGACCGCGTCGACATCGGCTGCGGTGCGCCCGGCACGCGCCAGGGCCTGTTCGGCGGCTGCCACGCCCATCTGGCAGAGGATCGACGGCTCGTCGTTGCTGCGCTCCGGCAGGCGCGGCTTCATGCGCTGCGGATCGAGGATGCCGGCCTTGTCCATCACGAAGCGGCTCTTGATGCCCGAGGCCTTCTCGATGAACGCAGCGCTCGACTCGGCCAGTGCCTGCACTTCGCCCCGTTCGATGGCAGCGGCATTGTCGGCGTTGAACTGCTGCACATAGGTGTTGAAAGACTCGACCAGCTCTTCGTTGGAAATGCTGTTGGCCGGGGTGTACAGGCCGGTGCCGCTGATGACGACGTTATGCACGGTCGTTCCTCTGTTCGGGGCCGCTGCCTGCCGGGCAACGGCCTGTTCTGTCGGTCAAATGGCACGAAAGTACCAATTAATACAGGCAATGCACCCGGCAAGCGGGGCAGTACGCTGTGCTGCATTCTGTAGCTACCGTGGCAGGTACCTGACACGGTAGCGAAGTTCGCCAAGTGTGCCACAAGTTCCGGGGATTAGGCTTCCACCAGACTCCATTGCTTGGCCAGGCGCTTGTCGGAAATCGGTACCTTGGTACCCAACTGCTGGGCAAACAGCGACACGCGGTATTCCTCGATCCACCAGCGGTACAGCACCAGTTGCTCGTCGCGCTTGCCCTCCTGGGCATGCTTGTCGGCACGCGCCTTGTACTGTGCCCACAGACCGCTCAGTTCGCCGCTCCACACGCGGTCCTTCTGCACCTGCGAACCGAGTTTTTCCAGACGCAGCTCCACTGCCTTGAGGTAGCGCGGCAGTTCCTTGAGCCAGATGCCCGGGGTTTCCCGCACAAACCCCGCGTACACCAGGTTGGCCAGTTGCTGCTTGATGTCGTTGAGCGCCACGGCCTGGGCCAGGTCGATCTTGCCCTTGAAGCGCTTCTGCAGACCGTGCCAGAGCTTGAGTATCTCGAGGGTCAGGCGGGCCAGGCGCTCGGCGTGATCGGCCCAGTGGCCGCGCTTGCGTTCGGCCAGCGAAGCAAGCCCGGCACCGTCGCGCGGCAGGCTGCTCTCGCCGTCGAGGATGCAGGTATCCAGGCTGGCCAGCAGAATGTCCTCGACCAGCGCATCGACACGCCCCAGCTCGCGGTACAGCAGGCCCAGTTCGGTCAGCCCCGGCAGCTTGCCGCGCAGGAACTTCGCCGGCTCGGCCAGTTGCTGCAGCAGCAGCCGCTGCAAGGCTCGGCGGTGCTGGAACTCGGCTTCGGCCTGGGTCGAGAAGCGCCCTTCCTTGACCGTACCGCCCTCTTCCACCAGCGCCGGGTACACCGTCATAGACAGCCCGGCGATCTTCTGCTGGGCGGTCTGGGCCACCTCGGCAAACACCTTGGCTTGCACCGGCTGCTGGGCCTTGGCCGATTGCGGCACGGCCAGCGCGGCCTGGCTGGCAGCAACGAAGCGCGCCGTCAGCTCGGTCAGGTCGCGGCCTTCACCCAGGAACTTGCCCTGGGCATCGACCACTTCGATGTTCATGCGCAAATGGCCTTCCACCTGCGCAGCCGCCTCGGCCCAGGCCTCGTCGCTGACCCGCGCACCGGTCATGCGCAGCAGTTCGCGGCCCAGCGCCTGGGGCAGCGAGCCGTCGGCGAAGGTCATGCGCTGCAAGGCGGCCTTGACGAAGTCGGGCACCGGCACGAAGTTCTTGCGCAAGGCCTTGGGCAGGTTGCGTACCAGCGCAATGCACTTGGCTTCCAGCAACCCCGGCACCAGCCATTCCAGGCGCTCGCCCGGCAGGCTGGGCAGCAGCGGCGCCGGCACCCTCACGGTAACGCCGTCGCGGGGGTGGTTGGGCTCGAAGTGATAGCTCAGCGCCAGGCTCAGGTCGCCGATGCGCAGGGTATCGGGGTACTGCGTGGCGGTGACTTCACTGGCCTCGCGGGCCAGCACGTCCTCTTCGCGCATGATCAGCAACTGCGGGTCTTTCTGGCTGGTGACGCGGTACCAGCTGTCGAAGGTCGCGGTCTGGTGGATCTCGGCCGGCAGGCGCGCCTCGTAGTAGGCGTACAGGGTCTCTTCATCAGCCAGGATGTCGCGCCGGCGGGCCTTGGCCTCCAGCTCGTCGAGCTGCTCGAGCAGGCGCGTGTTGGCTGCCAGGCACTTGGCCCGCGACTGGATCTCACCGCCCACCAGGGCCTGACGGATAAACAGCTCGCGCGAGGCCTGCGGGTCGATCGGCCCGTAGTGCACCGGGCGCCGGCCGACCACGATCATGCCGTACAGCGTGACCTGCTCGAAGGCCACCACCTGGCCGCGCTTCTTCTCCCAGTGCGGTTCGAAGTGGTTCTTCTTGATCAGGTGCCCGGCCAGCGGCTCGATCCAGTCCGGCTCGATCTTGGCCACCATGCGCGCATACAGCTTGGTGGTCTCGACCAGTTCGGCGGTCATCAGCCATTGCGGGCGTTTCTTGCCCAGGCCCGAGGACGGGTGTACCCAGAAGCGCCGCTGGCGCGCGCCCAGGTAGTCGCCGTCCTCGGTCTTCTGGCCGATCTGGCTGAGCAGCCCGGACAGAATCGCCTTGTGCAGGCGCGGGTAGTCGGCCGGCTCCTTGTTGATGCTCAACTGCAGGTCGCGGCAGATCAGGCTCAGTTGCCGGTGTGCATCGCGCCATTCGCGCAGACGCAGGTAATTCAGGAAATTCTTGCGGCACCAGTTGCGCAGCGGGCTGGCCGTCAGGGCCTGGCGCTGTTCTTCGAAGCCGCGCCACAGGTTGACCAGCGCGGCGAAATCCGAGTCGCTGTCCTTCCACTGCGCATGGGCCTGGTCGGCAGCCTGCTGGCGCTCGGGTGGACGCTCGCGGGGGTCCTGCACCGACAGTGCACTGGCCACGATCAGCAGTTCCTGCAGGCTGCCCTGCTTGGCGCCTTCGAGCAGCATGCGGCCCAGACGCGGGTCCACCGGCAGGCGCGCCAGCTGGCGGCCCAGCGGGGTCAGCTGGTTCTCGCGATTGACTGCCGAGAGTTCCTGCAGCAGGTTGAAGCCGTCGCTGATGGCCTTGCCATCCGGCGGCTCGATGAACGGGAAGGCGTCGATCTCGCCCAGGCGCAGGTGCAGCATCTGCAGGATCACCGCAGCCAGGTTGGTGCGCAGGATCTCGGGGTCGGTAAAGGCGGGCCGACCATTGAAGTCGTCCTCGCTGTACAGGCGCACGCAGATGCCCGGTTCGACCCGCCCGCAACGACCCTTGCGCTGGTTGGCACTGGCCTGGGACACCGCCTCGATGGGCAGGCGCTGCACCTTGGCACGGTAACTGTAGCGGCTGATGCGCGCCGTGCCGCTGTCGATCACGTAGCGGATGCCCGGTACGGTCAGCGAGGTTTCCGCAACGTTGGTGGCCAGCACCACGCGCCGCCCCGGATGGGACTGGAAGATCTTCTGCTGCTCGGCCGGCGACAGCCGTGCATACAGCGGCAGGATTTCGGTGTGGCGTAGCTGTGCCTTGCGCAGCATCTCGGCGGCATCGCGAATTTCGCGCTCGCCGGGCAGGAACACCAGCACGTCGCCCGGGCCCTTGCCGATGCTGCGCTCATGGGCGGCAATCTCGTCGAGGGTGGCCAGGATCGCCTGGTCGACAGTCAGATCGTCCTCGACGCGGTTGCCCTCCTCGTCCTGCTCGCTGGTCAGCGGCCGGTACCAGGTCTCGACCGGGTAGGTACGCCCGGACACCTCGATGATCGGCGCATCGTTGAAGTGCTTGGAAAAGCGCTCCAGGTCGATGGTCGCGGAGGTGATGATGACCTTGAGGTCGGGGCGCCGAGGCAGCAGGGTCTTGAGGTAGCCGAGCAGGAAGTCGATGTTCAGGCTGCGTTCGTGGGCTTCGTCGACGATGATCGTGTCATAGCGTTCCAGAAAGCGGTCGTGCTGGGTTTCGGCCAGCAGGATACCGTCGGTCATCAGCTTGACCAGGGTGTTGGCATCGCTCTGGTCTTCGAAGCGCACCTGGTAGCCGACCAGCGCGCCCAGCGGCGTACCCAGCTCTTCGGCCACGCGGGTGGCCACGCTGCGCGCGGCAATCCGGCGCGGCTGGGTGTGGGCGATCTGGCCATGCTGGCCGCGGCCCAGTTCCAGGCAGATCTTGGGCAACTGGGTGGTCTTGCCCGAGCCGGTTTCGCCCGCGATGATCAGCACCTGGTGGGCGGCCAGCACCTTCTTGATTTCGTCACGCTTGGCCGCGATCGGCAGGCTGTCGTCGTAGCGGATGCGCGGCACGCTGGCCTTGCGCGCGGCGACCTGATCGCAGGAGGCCTGTACCCGGGCGGCCCACTGGGCCAGCTTGGCCTCGTCGGGGCGCTTGCGCAGGTCATGCAGTTGCCGACGCAGCCGATGGCGCTCGGCGATCATGGCGTGGTCAAGGTTTTTCAGCAGTTGCTCGATGGCGGCGTTCTGGTCAGTCATGACGTCTTTTTAATAATGCAGGTGAGCCTGCTTTCACATGATCGGCGTAGTTTGGTCGGGGATTGTCGCAGATTTGCCCTGCCACGGCACGGTTCGCCATGCAGGGCCATTGTTTAGCCATTGATTAACTGAAGGTATACAAAGGCCGATTTAATGAACCTTCCCACGCGTGGGAGTATCCGTGCATGACTTTGCCAGCGTGTACGCCCCGCCCCCTGATGCGCCCTTCGTTCCCGAAGGTGCGGGCGCGCCCCGGTGAAAATCCGCTGTTCAATAGCATCCTCGCGTTCTGGGCCTTGTGGCATTGCCGCCATGCCCGCCCACCAGATACCGCCCTCGCACCCCACTGATACCGCTGGCCCGGTTGCGGCCAACCCTGTCGACCGATCGACGTGCCCACTGGCGCGCGATCCTGTACGCCATCACGGCGTAAGCGAGTGCACCATGCAGTTTGCCCCTGTTTCCGAGGCCGAGGATTTCCTGGCCGCCAACCCCGATATCGAGATGATCGAGTTGTTCATCCTCGACGCCAACGGCGTGCCCCGCGGCAAGCTGCTGCACCGCGAGGAGTTGCTGGCCGTGTATGAAAGCGGGCGGCCGCTACCCAGCACCATCCTCGGCCTGACCCTCAATGGCGACGATGTGGAGAACTCGGGGCTGGTGTGGGACGTGGGCGATATCGACTGCCGCGCATACCCGCTGGCCGGCAGCCTGGTGCGCATGCCGTGGCGGCAGATCCCCACGGCGGCATTGCAGGTGAGCATGCACCCCAGCGAAGGCCTGCCGGCCACCGTCGCCGATCCACGCCAACTGCTGGCCAAGGTGATCGACGCGCTCAAGGCCGATGGCTATGAGCCGGTAATGGCCTGCGAGCTGGAGTTCTACCTGCTCGACCAGAAGCGCGATCACCTGGGCCACCCGCAACCGGCACTGGATACCGACGGCGGTCGCCCCCGCGCTACCCAGGTATACGGCCTGCGCGAGCTGGAGCAGATCGAACCGTTTCTGGCCGACCTGTACAGCGCTTGCAAGGCCCAGGGCATTCCTGCGCGTACCGCGATTTCCGAATACGCCCCCGGCCAGGTGGAGATCACCCTGGAGCACGGCGACGCCTTGCTGGCCATGGACCAGGCGGTGCGCTACAAGCGCCTGGTCAAGGGCGTGGCACACAAGCACGGCATGCAGGCCTGCTTCATGGCCAAGCCGTTCGAGCACCTGGCCGGCACCGGCATGCACATGCACGTGAGCCTGGCCGACGCCGCCGGCCACAACCTGTACGCCAGCGAAGACAAGGCCGGCACGCCCCTGCTGCGCCAGTCGGTGGGCGGCATGTTGGCCATGCTGCTCGACTCGCTGCTGCTGTTCTGCCCCAACGCCAACTCCTATCGCCGCTTCCAGGCCAACAGCTATGCACCGCTGGCGCCGACCTGGGGTGTGGACAACCGTACCGTGAGCCTGCGCGTGCCCGGCGGGCCGGCCAATACCCGACATATCGAACACCGCATCTGCGGCGCCGATGCCAACCCGTACCTGGCAGCCGCAGCCATTCTGGCCAGCATCCACCATGGCATCCGCCAGCAACTGGACCCCGGCGCCCCGGTGCAGGGCAACGGCTACGCCCAGGCCAAGACGCTGCTGCCCACCGACTGGCTGACCTCGCTGACCGCGCTGGAGCGCTCCAGCTGGGCGCGCGAAGCGTTCGGCGAGGCCTTCCTCGGGGTGTACCTGGCGGTCAAGCGCGCCGAGTACCGCCAGTTCATGGCCGAGGTCGGCGAGCAGGACTGGCGCTGGTACCTGACCCAGGCCTGAGCCCCCTATTCTTCAAGGAACACACCCATGAATGCAGCCCTCAACCACGGCACCGCCCAGCGCAGCGCCTCCTACTACACCGCCAGCCTGAACGACACCACCCAGTACTCGACCCTGCAGGGCACGGTCGAGGTCGACGTGGTGATCATCGGTGGCGGCTTCACCGGCGTGGCCAGCGCGGTGGAACTGGCCGAGCGCGGCCTGAAGGTGGCCATCGTCGAAACCAACCGTATCGGCTGGGGCGCCAGCGGGCGCAACGGCGGCCAGGTCACCGGCAGCCTGTCGGGTGACGAGGCCATGCGCAAACAGATGCGCAAGCGCCTGGGCGATGACGTGGACGATTTCATCTGGCAACTGCGCTTTCGCGGCCACGACATCATCCAGCAACGGGTCGAACGCTACGCCATCGACTGCGACCTCAAGCACGGCCACCTGCACGCGGCCATGAAGCCTGCGCACATGACCGAACTGCAGGCCTTCGCCGACGAAGCCCAGCGGCGCGGCATGGGCGAGCAGGTGCAGATGCTCGACCGCGAGGCGGTGCGCCAGCACCTGGACAGCCCGTTGTACCTGGGCGCGCTGAAGAACCTGCGCAACCTGCACCTGCACCCGCTCAACCTGTGCCTGGGCGAGGCGCGGGCAGCGCACCAGCTGGGGGCGCTGATCTTCGAGAACTCCGAAGTGCTGGAGATCGTGCATGGCGACAAACCTGCGGTGGTCACCGCCAAGGGCCGGGTCAACGCACGCCAGGTGATGCTGGCCGGCGACGTGTACCACAAGCTGGAAAAGCCCCAGCTCAAGGGCAAGATCTTCCCGGCCATGGGCGGCATCGTGACCACCACGCCACTGGGCGAGCTGGCCCGCAAGCTAAACCCGCAGGACCTGGCGGTGTACGACTGCCGCTTCGTGCTCGACTATTACCGCATGACCGCAGACGGGCGCCTGCTGTTCGGTGGCGGGGCCAATTATTCGGGACGTGATTCGCGGGATATCGCGGGGGAGCTGCGCCCGTGCATCGAGGCGACCTTTCCGGCGCTCAAGGGCGTGCCGATCGAGTTCCAGTGGAGCTGCGCGATGGGCATCGTGGTCAACCGCATTCCGCAGTTGGGCAAGCTGTCGGACAACGTGTGGTACTGCCAGGGGTATTCGGGGCATGGCATTGCCACCAGCCACATCATGGGCGAGATCATGGCCGAAGCGATCACCGGCACATTGAGCCGATTCGATACCTTTGCCGGCTGCAGCCACATCAAGGTGCCGATGGGCGATGTGCTGGGCAACCCATTGCTGGCGGCGGGGATGTGGTACTACCAGATGCTTGAGAAACTGCGTTGAAAACATCGCGGGTCAAGCCCGCTCCCACAGGGATCACTACTGTCCTTGTGGGAGCGGGCTTGACCCGCGATGAGGCCCGAAGGTTAAACCTCAGGCGATCTTCTTGAGGCCCAGCTTCTTCAACTCTTCATCGCGCAACTCGCGCCGCAGGATCTTGCCCACGTTGGTGGTCGGCAAGGCATCGCGGAACTCGATCAGGCGCGGCACCTTGTACGCCGTGACATTGGCGCGCATGTGCTCCATCACCTGGTCCTTGGTCAGGGTCACACCCGGCCGCGCCACGATGAAGATCTTGATCAGTTCGCCCGATTTCTCGTCCGGCACGCCAATGGCGGCGCACTGCAATACGCCCGGCAGGGTCGCCAGCACGTCTTCGAGTTCGTTCGGGTAAACGTTGAAGCCAGACACCAGAATCATGTCCTTCTTGCGGTCGACGATGCGCATGTAGCCATCGGTCTGGATCACCGCGATATCACCGGTCTTGAGCCAGCCGTCGGCATCCAGGATCTCGGTGGTCGCCTCTTCGCGCTGCCAGTAGCCCTTCATCACCTGCGGGCCCTTGATGCACAGCTCGCCGATCTCGCCCAGCGCCAGCTCCTTGCCATTGTCGTCGATCACCTTGCACAGGGTCGACGGCAGCGGAATGCCGATGGTACCGATCTGGTTGTGCTCGGCCGGGTTGACCGCCGCCACCGGGCTGGTCTCGGTCATGCCGTAGCCTTCGCAGATGGAGCAACCGGTGACGCTCTTCCAGCGTTCGGCCACCGCCACCTGCAGGGCCATGCCGCCCGACAGGGTGAGCTTGAGCCCCGAGAAGTCCATCTTGCGGAAGGTCTCGTTGTTGCACAGGGCCACGAACAGGGTATTCAGGCCGACGAAGCCGGTGAACTTCCACTTGGACAGTTCCTTGACCATCGCCGGCAGGTCGCGCGGGTTGCTGATCAGGATGTTGTGGCTGCCGATCAGCATCATCGCCATGCAATGGAAGGTGAAGGCATAGATGTGGTACAGCGGCAGCGGCGTGATCAGGACCTCGCAGCCCTCGCCCAGGTTCGAGCCCATCAGCGCACGGCATTGCAGCATGTTGGCCACCAGGTTGCGGTGGGTCAGCATCGCACCCTTGGCCACACCCGTGGTGCCACCGGTGTACTGCAGCACGGCGACATCGCCGCTGTCGGGGCTGACTTCGTTGACCGCCTTGCCCTGCCCCTTGGCCAGCGCATCGTTGAACTTGACGGCCTTGGGCAGGTGATAGGCCGGCACCATCTTTTTCACGTACTTGATCACACTATTGATCAGCAGACGCTTGAGCGGTGGCAGCAGGTCGGCCACTTCGGTGACAATGATGTGCTTGACCTGGGTCTTGGGAACGACCTTTTCGGCCAGGTGGGCCATGTTGGCCAGACACACCAACGCCTTGGCACCGGAATCGTTGAACTGGTGTTCCAGCTCCCGCGCGGTGTACAGCGGGTTGGTGTTGACCACGATGAGCCCGGCGCGCATCGCACCGAAGACGGCCACGGGGTATTGCAATACGTTTGGCAGTTGTACCGCGATGCGGTCACCGGGCTGCAGGTCGGTATGCTGCTGCAGGTAGGCGGCAAACGCCCCCGACAGCTCATACAGCTCGCCATAGGTGAGGGTCTTGCCCAGGTTGCTGAACGCCGGCTTGTCGGCGAAACGCTGGCAGGACTGCTTCAATACCGCTTGAATGTTCGGATACTCATCAGGATTGATTTGCGAGGCAACCCCGGCTGGGTACTTATCCTTCCAAAAGTGTTCGATCATGGAAGCCCACTCCTCCAGCAACAGCGAAATCTTCTCCGCAGTCGACGCGATTATTATTGATATGTGATGACGGATTGCTACAAACCGAAGCATCAGAAGCGCGCCGAGAGTAGCAGCTTTGCCAGAGGGCGCCTAGAGCCAAAGTGGGCCGCAAAGTCACATAAATGACTAACGAATACCCAGTAGTCATTTTTAGAGTAAAGGGTCTATTCAGCAAAAGCTTCGCCGGCCAGGCCGGCTCCTACACGGCAAAGTAGGAGCCAGCCTGGCCGGCGAATGGCTTTCAGGCGATATCGCGCAATTCCCGGCGCAGGATCTTGCCCACCGGGGTCATCGGCAGCGAATCGCGCAGCACGATCTGCTTGGGCACCTTGTAGCCGGTGAAGTTGGCCTTGCAGTAGGCCTTGAGCTCCTCGACGCTCACGCCGCCATCGCGTGGCACCACGAACAGTTTCACCGCCTCGCCGGAACGCTCGTCCGGCACTCCGATGGCCGCGCAGTTGGCCACCTTGGGGTGCGCCATCACCACGTCCTCGATCTCGTTGGGGTACACGTTGAAGCCCGACACGATGATCATGTCCTTCTTGCGGTCCACGATGCGCGTGAAGCCGTCCGGGTCGATCACTGCAATATCGCCGGTCTTGAGCCAGCCCTGCGCATCGAGCACCTCGGCGGTGGCGTCCGGACGCTGCCAGTAGCCCTTCATCACCTGCGGCCCCTTGATGCACAGCTCGCCGCGCTCGCCCAGGGCCAGCTCGTTGCCGTCATCATCGATCACCTTGTACGCGGTATCGGGCAGCGGTATGCCGACCGTACCCAGGCGCGCCTGCTGGCCGTAGGGGTTGGTGCTGGCCACCGGCGAGGTTTCGGTCAGGCCATAGCCTTCGACGATGCGACACCCCGTGATGCTCTCCCAGCGCTCGGCAGTGGCCTTGACCAGCGCCGTGCCGCCGGAGTTGGTGACCTTCAGCGAGGAGAAATCCAGGTGCTTGAAATCCGGATTTTCCATCAGTGCCACGAACAGCGTGTTCAGGCCCAGCAATGCCGAGAAGCGCCACTTTTTCAGCTCTTTGACAAAGCCCGGTATGTCGCGCGGGTTGGTGATCAGCACGTTGTGATTGCCGGTGACCATCATGCACATGCAGTTCGCGGTGAAGGCATAGATGTGATACAGCGGCAGCGGCGCGATCATCACCTCCTGGCCTTCCTTGATCATTCTCTGCCCGTCCGGCCCCAGCTGCGAAAAGCACGCCAGCACCTGCAGCATGTTGGCCACCAGGTTGCCGTGGGTGAGCATCGCGCCCTTGGGCAGGCCGGTGGTGCCGCCGGTGTACTGCAGCACCGCCACGTCATCGAGCGTCACCTGCACCGGCTTGAGCGCATGGCCACGGCCCTGGCGCATCACCTGCCGGAACGGCACCGCCTGGGGCAGGTGATACGCCGGCACCATCTTCTTGACCCGTGCCACAACGGTGTTCACCAGCCAGCCCTTGGCCAGCGGCAGCAGGTCGCCCATCTTCGCCTCGATCAGCACCTCGATGCCGGTATCGGGCAGCACCTCCTGCACCAGCTTGCCGAACATGTTCAGGTACACCAGGGCACGGGCGCCGGAGTCCTTGAACTGGTGGCGCATCTCGCGCGCGGTGTACAGCGGGTTGGTGTTGACCACGATCAGCCCGGCGCGCATCGCGCCGAACACGGCAATCGGGTACTGCAGCACGTTGGGCATCTGCACCGCGATGCGATCACCCGGGACCAGGTCGGTGTGCTGTTGCAGGTAGCCGGCAAAGGCTGCGGACTGGCGATCCAGATCGGCGTAGGTCAGGGTGACGCCCAGGTTGGTGAACGCCGGGCGGTCGGCGAAGCGCTTGCAGGAGCGCTCGAACACCTCCAGCACCGACTTGTAGACAGTCAGGTCGATATGTGAGGGCACGCCCGCGGGGCGCTTGTCATTCCAGAAGTCAGCTTGCATTTATTCTTGTCCTCATTCCTGAGCCTGTGGGCTGCCTGCATGCAGAAAATCGCATCGTGTGCCGACGTTAGCAGTTAAGCCGCAGGGGGCAAACATGCCAAGACCTGTCATTAACATTCTGAATCTTGTTGCCATCATCCGTTCAATTACACAAATGGGCTATACACTTGCAGGATCAGCCACTTGCGCAAGGGAACCGCCATGAACCACGACGTGTTCTGGCTGCCGGCCAGCAACCATTGCAGCCTGCATGTGTATCAATGGCTGCCCGCCGCGCCGATCCGGGCCGTGGTGCTGCTGGCCCATGGCATGGCCGAGCATGCCGGGCGCTACCAGCGCCTCGGGCAGGCCCTGAGCGCTGCCGGCTTCGCGCTGTATGCCCACGACCAGCGCGGCCACGGGCGCACCGCCGAACACGGCACCCTGGGGCTGTTCGCAAGCCACCAGGGCTGGGACAGCGTGGTCAACGACCTGGCCAGCCTGGCCCAGCACATCGGCCAGCAGCACCCGGGCGCCCCGCTGTTCCTGTTCGGCCACAGCATGGGCAGCTACATCGTCCAGGCCTACCTGCTGCACCACAGCGCCAGCCTGCAGGGGGCGGTGCTCAGCGGCTCCAACTTCCAGCCACCGGCGCTGTACCGCGCGGCCTGCGTGATCGCCCGCCTCGAAGCCTGGCGCCAGGGCCCGCTGGGACGCAGCGCCCTGATCGACTGGCTGTCGTTCGGTTCGTTCAACAAGGCGTTCAAGCCCAACCGCACGGCCTTCGACTGGCTCAGCCGCGACAGCGCCGAGGTCGACGCCTACGTGGCCGACCCGCTGTGCGGGTTTCGCTGCACCAACCGCCTGTGGGTCGACCTGCTGATGGGCCTGGAACACATCAGCCAGCCGCGGCACCTGGCACAGATCGATCCCAACCTGCCGATCCTGGTGATGGGCGGCGAATGTGATCCGGTGAGCGCCGGCAAGCGTCTGAAGGATCTGGTCGGCGCCCTGCGCCTTGCCGGCAATCAGCGCGTGCAATTGCAGCTCTACCCGCAGGCACGCCATGAACTGCTCAACGAAACCAACCGTGACGAGGTGACGGCGGCGCTCATCGCCTGGCTCGAGCAGGCGCTGACCCAGGGTCGCCCGGCCCGCAGCGAGTGATACAGTACGCACCTTGTCCGAACCTTGAAGGAAACAGCCTGCATGACCCAGGTCACCAACACGCCTTACGAAGCCCTCGAAGTGGGCCAGACCGCCAGCTTCAGCAAGACGGTCGAAGAACGCGACATCCAGCTGTTCGCCGCGATGTCCGGTGACCACAACCCGGTGCACCTGGATGCCGAATTCGCGGCCAGGAGCATGTTCAAGGAACGCATTGCCCACGGCATGTTCAGCGGCGCGCTGATCAGTGCCGCAGTGGCCTGCGAACTGCCCGGCCCCGGCACCATCTACCTGGGCCAGCAGATGAGCTTCCAGAAGCCGGTGAAGATCGGCGACACCCTGACCGTGCGCCTGGAAATCCTCGAGAAGCTGCCCAAGTTCCGCGTGCGCATTGCCACCCGCGTGTTCAACCAGCACGACGAACTGGTGGTGGACGGCGAAGCCGAGATCCTCGCCCCGCGCAAGCAGCAGAGCGTCGACCTGGTGAGCCCGCCGCCGATCACCATCGGCTGATAGCGGCCCATGGCGCTGGTGACCGAGCACCTGCAGGCGGGCGGCCTGGTCGAGGCCTACTGGGTCAGGGCCAGCGCCGCCAGCTTTCCGCGTCATGCCCATGACGAGTATGTGCTGGGCGTTAACCTGAGCGGTTGCGAGCAGATCTGGCTGGACGGACGTGAGCTGCAGGCGGCGCCGGGTCAGGTGACCCTGTACAACCCGCTGGCGGTGCAGGCCTCCACCTTCGACCCGGCAGGCGTGGAGTACATCAGCCTGCACCTGGCACCCGAGGCGATTGCCCGGTTGGTCAGCCAGAACAACCTGAACAGCCCGCTGTTCGAGCAAGGCGTGTTCGACCAGCCTTCGCTGTGCCAGGCTATCGTGGCCTTCGCCCGTGCGCCGGCACACTCCGGCCATCAGGAGGAAGCCTTGTTGGCCCTGCTGGCGCAATGGCTGGAGCAGTCGCCCGGCAGGCCCGGCGAATACAGCCACGCATTGGCCCAGGCACTGCAGTTCATGCGCCAGCACCTGGGGCACAAGCTTGAGCTGGACGAGCTTGCGCAGGTGGCCGGGTTGAGCAAGTACCACTTCGTGCGCAGCTTCAAGAAGGCCACAGGGCTGGCACCGCTGCAGTACCACATGCAACTGCGCCTGATCGAGGCACGCCGTTGCCTGCGCGCCGGCCTGCACCCGCTGGATGTGGCCCAGCTTCTGGGCTTCTACGACCAGAGCCATTTCATCAACAGTTTTCGCCGGGTAATGGGCGCCACGCCCCATCATTACTGGCAGGCGTTCAAGCCTTCATAAAGCAAAAGAGCTGCTGGCGCAGCCCTGACCGGTCAATGCGGCAAAAAGCCTGCCGTCCCGTCCTTGGAACGTTTTGCCGTGCGTTTTTCCTTGGCGGTTTTGGCGGGTTTCTTCTTGACCGATTTTTTCGCATCCAGACCTTTCATGACAGGCCCTCCGCTGAGCGCGACACCTGCTTGCCGGTGACCGACTGATTATAGACCCGCCCCGGCGACCGGCGCGGCGAGGATGAATTCGCGGTAGCCCGATACGATCACGTACACCGCGAAATAGCAGAAGATGCCCGCCGAGGCCAGGTACGACCAGGTCAGCAGACGGTCGCCCAGCAGGCGCCCGCCGTGGCTGGCCAAGGTGCACAGCGACGCGCACCACAGCAGCCCGGCAATGAAGAACCCGCTGAGAAACAACCCGGCCTCGAGCATGCCGCCTGCGCCGGAGCGCGAGATCAGCACCCCGCCGACCGCGGCAAACCACAGGATCGCGCTGGGCGAAGACATGGCCAGAAAGATGCCGCGCAGAAACTCGCGCCAGGGCGATTCGCGCACCACCTGCTGGCTGGTGTCCATATGCGCATTGCCGCGCCAGGCGGCCAGCAGCATCTTCAGTGCAAACCACACCAGCAAAAGCGAACCGCCCACCCACAACACCCAGCGCACGCTGGTGAACTGCAGCAGCACGGTCATGCCGAGCAATGCCGCCACGGCATAGATCAGATCCCCCACACAGGTGCCCAGCCCCAGCCAGAAGCCCTGCAGAAAGCCGCGCTGCATGGCCAGGGTGATCATGGCGATATTGGCCACGCCGATATCCAGGCACAACGACAGGCTGAGAAGAAATCCGTTGGAAAATGGCATGAACGCTCGACTACCGACGATGAAGGGCAGGCGCCATTAGACTCAGTGAGGGAGGGTGGTGTATTGGAAGAAATTGCCGTGCTCAGGCCCGCGCGGCCCGCTCGAAGACCTCATCGGCCCATTGATTGAGACTCTTGCCTGCAGCCTGCGCCGCGATGCTGGCAGCGGCGTGCACCTCTGGCCGGATACGCAGCATCACCTTGCCAGAAGCCGGTTTCTCGGGAGCGATGCCCTGTTCAGCACAATCGGCCAGGTAGTCTTCAAGCGCCAGGCTAAACGCTTCATGCAACGCACTCACGGAGCTTGCGTGAAAACTGATGATGTCTCGAACCCCGAGTACCCGCCCGACGAAGATATCGTCGCGTGCGTCGTATTCGACACGGGCCGAATAGCCCTTGTAAGTCATGCTGCTCATACCTGAACTCCTGCCCGCGAGAGAAATTCACGGGCTTCTTCAACCTGATATCGCTTGGCCTCTTTGCCTGGGTGCGGGCGGTGGCAGCGCCACTGCTGATCGCCCAGCACCAGCTTGAGCCTTGAGCCCTCACGCTCGATGACCCGCCCCCCAAGATGGAGAACCAGCGCTTCAATATCGGAGAAGACCACAGAAGAAAGGGTCGGTATCCAAAAAATGGCATCGAGGGTCTTTCGATATCGATTGTTCATCGGAAAATGCTATCAAAATAAGATAGCATTTTTTCCAAAGGAGTCATTCAGGATCTTTCATTGACCCGCCAGCACCTGCGCATACCGCTCCCGGTCGATATTGGCGCCACTGAGCACCACTGCCACCTTGCGCCCCTGCTGGCGCTCGCGCTCCTGCAACAACGCCGCCAGCCCCGCCGCACCGGCACCTTCGGCGGTGTTGTGTGTGTCTTCGTGGAAGATGCGCATGGCGTTGGCGATTTCAGGGTCGCTGACGCGCACCACCCGCGCCGCGCCCTGGCGGATGATCTCGAACGCCTCGGGCAAGGGCATGCGGCATGCCATGCCGTCGGCGAAGGTGTTGGCGGTTTCGGTGGTGACGATGCGGTTCTGCTCGAAACTCGAGGCAAAGGCATCGGCCTCGGTGGACACCACCCCGACGATCTCGGTGTGCAGCCCCAGCAGGTCACGGGTACGAATCAGCCCGCAGATGCCCGAGCCCATGCCGATCGGCACGTACACGCAGTCCAGCGCCGGTACGGCCTCGAACAGCTCCAGCGCGTAGGTGGCCACGCCGCGGATCAGGTCCGGGTGGAACGGCGGCACGCTTTCATAGCCGTGCACCTGCGCCAGTCGCGCCGCCTCGGCCCGCGCCAGGTCGAAATCGGCGCCATGCTCCACCAGTTGCGCACCCAGCGCGCGCATGGCGGCATTCTTTTCCCGCGAGTTGCCCTCGGGCACCACGATGATGATCGGCAACCCGGCACTGCGCGCCGCCAGCGCCAGGCTCTGCCCGTGGTTGCCACGGGTGGCGGTGACCAGCCCGCGCACCGTGGGTGAGCGCGCCAGCAGCGCCTGCACGTACAGCAGCCCGCCGCGAACCTTGAAGGCACCGGTGGGCGCGTGATTCTCGTGCTTGACCCACACCTGGCAGCCCACGCGTTCGGCCAGGCGCGGCCAGGCGTACTGGGGCGTGGCAGGAACGCGGGTGTGTACCAGGCGGGCAGCGTCGCGCAGGGCGGACAGGTCGAACATGAGGCACCTCGATGGCCAGGGGAATTGACCTGATCCTAGTCGCGCCGCATTGTATGGGTGAACCCTTATATTGCATGGCCAACAATAAATGTGGACCCCCACCCTAGGCGACACCTCCCTGCCCCGCTACCTCGAACTGGTCGAGGCGATTGCGCGGGCGATCGAAAGCGGCGAGCTGAAAGTGGGCGAGCGCCTGCCGCCGCAGCGGCGCCTGGCCTGGAACCTGGGCCTTAACCCCAGCACCACCCAGCAGGCGTACCGCGAGGCAGCGGCCCGGCACCTGGTGTCCGGGGAGGTAGGGCGCGGCACCTACGTGCTGGCGGGCAGCAAGGAAGCCACGCTGTTCCGCCTCAAGCAACCCGGCCAGCAAGCGACGCAGATCGACCTGTCGACCAATGTGCCGGTGGCCGACGACAGCAACCCCGACCTGGCGCATGCCTTGCGCCATCTGCTGGAACAAGGCCCTGCCGGCCAGCTCGAGCATTACCTGGGTGCCGAACAGTTGCTGCGCGGGCGCCTTCAGGGCGCCGCCTGGCTGCGCCGGCGCGGCCTGCAACTGGACGAGCGCCAGGTGCTGCTGTGCGGCGGTGCCCAGCTGGGGTTGTTCAACGTGCTGCTTTCGCTGTGCCAGCCAGGAGACGCCGTGATGGTCGAGGCCTTGACCGCACCCGGCATCAAGGCGGCCTGTCGACAGTTGCGCCTGCCGTTGCACGAGGTTGCGCTGGACGGCCAGGGCATCCTGCCCGACGACCTGGACCGTGTCGCACGTGCCACCGGCGCGCGGGTCGTGGTGCTGACGCCGACCCTGCAGAACCCCACCGGCGCCTGCATGGGCGCTGCGCGCCAGGCCGCCATTGCCGCAGTGATCGAGCGCCATGCCCTGACCCTGATCGAGGATGATGTCTACGGTGCCCTGGCCGATACCCCGGCGCTGCTGGCACAGGTGGGCGGGCGCGGCGTGCTGGTCACCAGCCTGTCGAAGAGCGTCGCGGCCGGTTTGCGCCTGGGCTGGATCGTCGGCAGCGCCGAGTTGCTGGCGCGCATCGACCCGCATGCCCAGGCAACACACTGGCCGGTGTCGCCGCTGGACCTGGAGATCGCCTGCCGCTGGATCGATGACGGCACCGCGGCGCGACGCGTGGCCTGGCAGCGTGAAGAAGTGGGTCAGCGCTGGCGGATGGCCAGGCGGATACTGGGCAAGGCATTGGTGGGGGATGTGCCTTCGCCGCATGTCTGGGTCAACGGTGTGCACGCTGCAGCGTGCCGTGATGCCGGCGTGGCAGTGGTGCCAGCCGAGGTGTTCGCGGTGCGCCAGGGCGACCGGGCAGCGGTGCGCATCAGCCTGTCGGCGGCGCAGAGCCGGGCGCAGTTGAAGCAGGCGCTGGAAAGGGTGGCGGAAGTGGTTTCAGGGTGAGCGGGCCGCCCCTTCGCCGACAAGGCCGGCTCCTGCAGAGAACGCGGTACCGGTGCCGGCGAAGAGGCCCTCCAATTCAATCGCAACATCCGGAGTGAAACCCCAGTCACCTTTTCTACACTGAACCTGCTCCCTTACCCACGGAAACCGGCATGAACCCGCTGTTCTATACCCAGGCCTGCGCCCACCTGGCCAGCCTCGACCCGATCTGGGCCGCGCATATCGAGCGCATCGGCCCATGCCTGCACCAACCGCTGCCCACCCGCGACCCGTATCAGGCGCTGGTCAGGTCGATTGCCTACCAGCAATTGCACGCCAGGGCCGCCGAAGCGATCCTGCGGCGGTTCCTGGCGCTGTACCCCGGGCAGGCCTTCCCCAGCCCCGAGCAACTGCTGGCCACCGCGCCCGAGCAACTGCGTGCCTGCGGGTTTTCCGCGAGCAAGCTGGCCACTATCCAGGGCATCGCCCAGGCTCGCCTCGACGGCCTGGTACCCGACCATGAGCTGGCCCGCCGTCTCGACGAAACCAGCCTGATCGAGCGCCTGACGCAACTGCGTGGGGTTGGACGCTGGACCGTGGAGATGCTGCTGATCTACACCCTTGAACACATGGATACCCTGCCCGCCGATGACTTTGGCGTGCGCGAAGGCTACCGTCGCCTGTTCGCCCTGCCCGCCCAGCCCACGCGCAAGCAGATGCTGGAACTGGGCGCCCCGTGGAGCCCGTATCGTACCGTGGCCGCCTGGTACCTGTGGCGCGTAGCCGCCACCGGATGAAACCCGGGCGAATTCCACCGCAAGACCCGGAGTGCCGCCCCGCACGGCACCACCTACCCTCACCACATCGCCCTCAGCCAAGAGCCACACGCCATGCCCCGCACACCTTCGATCGATGTCAACGACCCACGCTGGCAAGCCGTGCTGGCCCGCGACGCCGCCGCGGATGATGCTTTCGTCTATGGGGTTCGCACCACCGGGGTCTACTGCCGCGCCTCCAGCCCGTCACGGTTGCCGCGCCCGGAGAACGTCGAGTTCTTCGACACTGCCGCCCAGGCCGAGGCCGCCGGCTATCGCCCCAGCCGGCACTACGCCGCCGACCCGCGCCAACTGGCCGAGCAGCATGCCACCCAGGTCACCCGGGCCTGCCAGCTGATCGAAACGGCCGAGGTCGAGCCCAGCCTCAAGCAAGTGGCCGCCCATGTCGGCATGAGCCCGTATCACTTCCACCGGGTGTTCAAGGCCGCGACCGGCCTCACCCCCAAGGCCTACGCCAATGCCAGACGCGCGCACAAGGTACGCCGGCAGCTTGAGCAGCCGGGCTCGATCACCGACGCCCTGTACAAGGCTGGCTACAACTCCAACAGCCGTTTCTACGAAGACAGCAACGCCCGGCTGGGCATGACCCCGGCCGCCTATCGCGCGGGCGGCGCCAATGCCTCGATCCGCTTTGCCATTGCCCAGTGCTCACTCGGCGCGCTGTTGGTGGCCCAAAGCGAGCGCGGGGTGTGCGCCATCCTGCTCGGCGACGACCCCGAGGCGTTGCTGCACGACCTGCAGGACAAGTTTCCCAAAGCCGAACTGATTGGCGCCGACGCCGAATTCGAGCAGTGGGTGGCCAAGGTGGTGGGGTTCATAGAAGCGCCCGCCCTGGGCCTGGACCTGCCGCTGGACCTGCGCGGCACGGCCTTCCAGGAGCGGGTGTGGCAGGCGTTGCGCAGCATCCCGGCAGGCAGCACCGCCAGCTACGCCGAGATCGCCCAGCGCATTGGCGCGCCCAGGGCAGTCAGGGCGGTGGCCCAGGCGTGCGCCGCCAACAGCCTGGCGGTGGCAGTGCCCTGTCATCGGGTGGTACGCAGTGATGGCAACCTGTCCGGCTACCGCTGGGGCGTGGAGCGCAAGCAGGCGCTCCTGGCCCGAGAACAACAGCCCAGTGACCTGTGATGATCAGCCCTGGCTGCAGCCGTCGCCCATGGCGCGGTATTCGATGGTGTGGCGCTGGCCCTGATGGTCTTCATAGGTCATGGTGGCCGGCACCACTTCGCAGACATTGGGCAGGGTCGAGAGGCTGATCACCCGGGCGATGTCCAGGTTGGTCGAATAGTCATATTGCTCGACCACCGGCTGCGCAGCAGCGGTCTTGACCTCGTCCGCCAGGGCGAACGAAGAGACACCCACCAATACAAGTGCAAGTAAGGTTTTCATGGTATTAGGCCTGCAAAGCAATCAAACGAAGTGTTTGACTTCATCAGCCAAGTTGGCGCGGAGAAGTTGTCATATCAACGAATGGACATAACACGAAGTACCGATCCCGTTACGCTTCTAGTTGCTGGGATGGGTCAAGTTTATAAGGTTGCGAAGGTGGTTGAAGCCCGAAGCCGGACATTCACTGTTACCGCCTCGGTAACAATAACCGCACGGCAAGCCCTCGACAGCCTACCCAAGCCCGTGTAAAAGCCCGTGCCAGAGCCCTTGCTGGAAACCGCCGTGAGTGAAATACGCTACAGCCTGCTAAGCGCTGCCGAGCGCCCTTTGCTGAACAAATTCTATCGCGCCGAAGGTACGGCCATGCGTGCCAGTGCCAAGGGCGAGGCCTGGGTGGCGCGTGCGGGTGAGCTTGTCGCCGCAGTGAACATGAGCGCGGTACCCGACGGGTTCTGGCTGACCGGCTTGCTGGTGGCACCCGCCTGGCGCGGCCGGCACATTGCACGACAACTGATCGAGCATGCCTGCGCCGGCAAGCCGGGCACGGTGTGGCTGTTCTGCCACCCGGACCTGCTGGCCTTCTACCAGCCACTGGGGTTCAGCCCTGCCGGCGCACTGCCGCTGCAGCTCAATGAGCGCCTGGCGCGCTATCAGCGCAGCAAATCGTTGATCGCGTTGGCGCGGGATCAGTCGTCGCTGGCCGGGTCCAGCCCCGGGAACAGCACCTCGGTATAACCGAACTTGCTGAAGTCATGAATGCGCGAGGGGTACAGGCGACCGATCAGGTGATCGCATTCGTGCTGCACCACCCGCGCATGAAAACCCTCTGCCGAGCGCTCGATGGGCTGGCCCTGCGGGTCGACCCCGCTGTAGCGAATGTGCCGGTAGCGGCTGACCACGCCGCGCAGGCCGGGCACCGACAGGCAGCCCTCCCAGCCATCCTCGACCTCGGTGCCCACCGGGGTGATCACCGGGTTGAGCAGAATGGTCTGCGGCACGGGCTCGGCATCCGGGTAGCGCTCGCTACGCTCGAAGCCGAAGATCACCAGTTGCAGGTCGACCCCGATCTGCGGCGCCGCCAGCCCCACGCCGCCCACGTGCTGCATGGTGTCGAACATGTCGGCAATCAGCTGCTCCAGCTCGGCAGTGCCGAACAGGCGGGCCGGTACGGGCGGTGCAACGCGCAACAGGCGCTCGTCGCCCATCTTCAGGATGTCACGAATCATGCGGGGCTCGGCTCACGGGTTCAGGCGCGGAATCGGACGGGATGGAGTGATCGCGCCCCAACCCGGAAACATGCTTTTTATCATGTTCCGGCGCATCGTCGTCGGGCATTTCCTTCTCGCCAGGGTCCTTGCCTTCGGCCGACATGTGCTCGATCACCGCATTCATCTCCGCCCCCAGCAGCAATACTGCGGCAGAAATATAGAAGTACAGCAACAGCACGATGATCGCACCGATGCTGCCGTACATCGCGTTGTAGTCGGCAAACGTCTTGACGTAGTAGCCAAACCCCAGCGACGCGATGATCCACACCACCACCGCCAGTACCGAGCCGGGGGTGATGAAGCGAAATTCCTGCTCCACATCGGGCATCACGTAATAGATCAATGCCACCGCCACCATCATCAGGATGATGATGGCCGGCCAGCGCAGGATGGTCCACAGCGTGACGATGAACTCCTGCATGCCTACCTGCGAGGCGATCCATTCCATCACCTGCGGGCCCAGCACCATCAAGGCGGCGGCGGCCAGCAGCATGCCGGCGATTCCGACGGTATACAGCACCGAGAGCGGGATGCGCTTCCACACCGGGCGCCCTTCCACCACGTCATAGGCGGCGTTCATCGCGCTCATCATCAGGCGCACGCCCGCCGACGCGGTCCACAGGGCGATCACGATACCTACCGAGAGCAGCCCGCCCTTGGATTGCTGCAACTGGTCGATCACCGGGTTGACCTGCTCCAGCGCCTGGGGCGGCAACACCAGTTCCGACTGCAGGCGCAGCCAGGTGAAGAAGTCGGGCAAATGCAGAAACCCGATCAGGGCGATCAGGAACAGCAGGAAGGGGAACAGCGAAAACAGCATCTGGTAGGCCAGGGCCGACGCATAGGTGGACATCTCGTCATCGAGAAACTCGCTTACCGTGCGCACCAGAACACGATGCAACGGCAGGCCGTGCAAGTTGGGGAAAATCATAGCGTCTCCTTTCGCCGCTCCACTGTCATAGGCAGTAATCCAAGCGTTGGGGGGTGTTTTACCTGACGGTAGTCTAGTAGACCACGTCTGTGAGGTTACGATTGATTGCCACAGACAGCAGAACGGCCACCCGAAGATGGCCGTTATCGGCTACACGCGCAGCCGGTCAGGGCTTTTTCACAGCATCCTTGACCGCATCCTTGGCCTTGCCCACTGCCTGCTGGGTTTCGCCCTTGACTTCCTGGGCCTTGCCCTCGGCGCGCAGTTTATCGTTATCGGTCACCTTGCCCACGCCTTGCTTGATGTTGCCTACCGCTTCGTTGGCCAAGCCTTTTGCTTTGTCCGAAGTGCTGCTCATGGCATTTCTCCTGAAGGGGAACAGATAGCTGTCAGTGTCGACAGTCAGTGGACCCGCCCGCTTCTGCGAGAGTTTCAAATATTTTTGGGCGGTGTGGATTCCCACAATGGATAAACAGCGGGCGAATATCGCACCCAATCGTGCCTGGCCTGCGCCAGGGGCTGTCGGCTTTGCCTAGAATCGGGCACCAGCGCCCTGCAGCCCGGGCGCGATAAAAACAACAGACACAGCGATCACTACCCATGCGTATCTCCCCCTTGCTGGCAGCCCTGCTGCTGGCCGTACCTGCCCATGCCCTGCACGCAGCACCTGACGTACAGCCCGCCGCCCTGACCACCCTGGTGGTCGATCGCTATGCCGACGACGAGCAGCCCGGCAGCCTGCGCTGGGCCATCGAGCGCAACAACCAGGCGCCCGGCACCTACCGGATCGAGATCCGCCCGGTCGGCCAGCCGCCCTACGTGATCAAGCCCGCTTCGGCCCTGCCGCCGATTCTCGGCCCGGTAAGCCTCGAAGGTGCGGCCTGGAAGCGCAACGGCGAGTACATCGCCATCGACGGTTCGGCCTATATCGTCGGCAACGGCACGCGCGCATGCCCTGGCGCCGTGCCCGGACAGTTCGGCACCAATGTGCGCACCACCACCGGCCCGGGGCTGGTGATACGCGATACCCAGGGCGTGGAGATTTCCGGCCTGGATGTGCGTAATTTCTGCATCGGCATCCTGGTCAACCGCGCCAGCCACAACGTCATCCAGGACAACCGCATCACCGCCAACAAGGGTGGCGCCGGCATCATGCTGACCGGCGACGACGGCCAGGGCAATTCGACCGCCACCACCACGGTGAACAACAAGGTGCTGCGCAACCAGCTGGTGGACAACGGCGACGGCCTGGAGCTGACCCGCGGCGCGGCGTTCAACCTGGTGGCCGACAACCTGTTTCGCTCCACCCCGGCCAACGCGGAGCCCTCCCAGGGCATCGAGATCCTGTGGGGCAATGACAACACGGTGGTGCGCAACCGCTTCGAGGACTATTCCGACGGCCTGCAGATCAACTGGGGCCAGCGCAATTATCTGGGGGCCAACACCTTTACCGGCAACTCCATCGGCGTGAGCGTCAGCGGTGCGGGCAACATCCTCGATGGCAACCTGATCCACGGCAACCGCATCGGCGTGGCGCTGCGCCCGGAGCCGACCTCCACCAGCAACCGCCTGACCGCCAACCGCATCTGGAACAACAGCCAGGATATCCGGCGCTGCGAAGCGGGTGGTTCGTGCGTGCCCGATCAGCGCACCGGTGCCATCGTGTTTTCGGTGCCGGCGCTGGAGCATGCGATCTATGTGGGCTCGCGCGGCATCGGTGTCGACCCGTCGGGCACCAACCGGGCGATCATCTGTACCGACAAGGCCGCACCGCAGGGTTGCCAGCCGGTACCCAATCACGATCAGGCGGCCCCGTTGCTCATGGCAGTCAAAGGTGACCGCTTGCTGGGCCAGGTGAGTGGCGAGCCCGACAGCCTGTTGCGGGTGGAGGTGTTCGGCAATGCTGACTCAAAGGCCAGTGAAGCGGAGCAGTATCTGGGCGAAGTGATGGTGGCGACGGATGCCAAGGGTCAGGCGCAGTTCGAGTATGTATTGCCGCAAGCAGATGGGCTGCAGGCGTTCACCGCGACGGTCACCCGGTCCGACGGGGCCACCTCGGAGTTGAGCAAGGCGCTGGCGCGCTGAGGACCGCGGGGCGGCCATTCGTCGGCAGGGATTGTCTGCAAATGGTCGGCCCTGTCAGCAGGCCCCGCTTTAGTTTTCAGCGCAATCCCAGCACAATGGCCGACCTTTCAAGCGTCACCCGTAGGAACCTGCATGAAACTCGACAAACCCACCGCCATCGCCCGTCGCAACCAGGCGCTGGAACGCCCTGTGCTCAACAGCGACAACACCCTGTTTGCCGTGCTCGATACCAAGCGCAGCCTGTGGTGGTTCGATGTGCCGGTGAAGCTGGTGCTGCCCAAGAGCGTGGCCGACTGGGTCAACCTGCTGCTCTACACCCCGGAGACCGACCAGTTGCAGCACCTCAAGGTGCCGGTCAACTTCCTGCGTGCGCACCTGGAGAAGATGGAAGTACGCAAGCCGGGCAAGCGTCGCTCGACCATCAGCCTGGCGCTGAGCGCCGACCGCGACTCGCTGCTGCAGGACTTGCGTCCGGGCGGCGAAAACCTGAGTTTTGCCGCCTTCGTGCAGGTCTGATCAGACCAGTTCGATGCGGTCGGCGTGAATCACGATGCGCCCGTCCTTGTACAGGGCGCCGATCGCTTTCTTGAAGTTGCCCTTGCTCACCCCGAACAGGTCGCTGATCACCTGCGGGTCGCTCTTGTCGCTGACCGGCAGCACGCCGTTGGCGGCCTTGAGCTTGTCGAGGATCTTGTCGTTCAGCGTGCTGGCCAGGGCCTGGCCGACCGGCTGCAGGCTCAGGGCGATCTTGCCGTCGCTGCGCAGCTCCTTGATGTAGCCCTTCTCCTGCTTGCCCGAACGCAAGAACTTGAACACTTCGTTCTTGTGGATCAGGCCCCAGTGCTTGTTGTTGATGATGGCCTTGAACCCCATCGGGGTTTCCTCGACCACCAGCAGGTCGACTTCCTGGCCCACGCTGTAGTTGGCCGGCAGCTTGTCGAGGTAGCGGTCCAGGCGCGCGGTGGCGGTGATGCGCCGGGTGCGCTTGTCGAGGTAAGCATGCACCACGCAGTACTCGCCCGCCTTCATCTGGCGTTTTTCTTCGGAGTACGGCATCAACAGGTCCTTGGGCAGGCCCCAGTCGAGGAAGATGCCGATGCTGTTGATTTCCACCACCTTGAGGCTGGCGAACTCGCCCACCTGCAGTTTGGTCTTCTCGGTGGTGGCGATCAGCTTGTCTTCGCTGTCGAGGTAGACGAAGACGTTGAGCCAGTCCTCGACCTCGGTGGGCGTGTCCTTGGGGATGTAACGGTTGGGCAGCAGGATCTCGCCGTCCGCCCCGCCGTCCAGGTACAGACCGAAATCCGTGTGCTTGACCACTTGCAAAGTGTTGTAACGCCCAACTAAAGCCATTTGCTGAAATCCTCGTTGCGAGGCTGGCATTCTACACGCTACGGGAACCGCCAGGCGCGCCGTTGTTCTATAAACACAAGCACGCCCCTGCAAGGATATGCACCCATGGATGCCTGCCTGTCCACGTTGTTTCGCTGCCTTTCGCTGCTGGTGCTGTCGACGCTGCTGCTGGTCGGCTGCAACCGCATGGACCTCGCCTACCGCAACCTCGATGTACTGGTGCCCTGGTCGCTGAGCGACTACCTGAGCATGAATCGCCAGCAGAAAGGCTGGCTGGACGAACGACTAAAGGCGCACCTGGCATGGCATTGTCGTACACAGCTGCCGGGCTATCTGACATGGCTGGGCGATATTCGACAGATGGTCGCGCACAACGAGGTCACCGACGCGCAGCTAAGGCTGCGCACCGAGCAGGCCAAGCAGGCCATCGCCGAGGTGGCCGACCAGATCATGCCGTCGGCCACGCAGCTGCTGCGCGGCATGGACGACGAACAGGTCAGCGACATGCGCGAGGCGTTTGCCGAAGACATTCGCGAGCGCGAGGCCAAGTATGTGAAGACGCCGCTGGCCAGGCAGATCGAGCAGCGCCAGCAGCGCATGGAAAAACGCCTGACGCCATGGCTGGGCGAACTGAACCCGCAGCAGCGCCTGCGCGTGGCGCAGTGGTCACAGGCGTTGGGCGAACAGAACCGTCAGTGGATCGCCAACCGCGCACACTGGCAGGCGCAGTTCACTGCGGCGATGGAGCAACGGCGCAGCGAGGCATTCGAACCAAGGCTGGAACTACTGCTCAAGCAGCGCGAAAGCCTGTGGACGCCGGAGTACCGCATGGCCTACCAGCGTACCGAACAGGAGGCGCGCAGCCTGCTGGTGGACCTGATGGCGCAGAGCAGCGAGCAGCAACGTCAGCACCTGCTGGGCAGGCTGGCCAAGGTGCAGCAGGACTTCAGCAAGCTCAAGTGCCTGCAATCCTGAACCGATTCGCCGGCAAGGCCGGCTCCTACAGGCGCGACGCGCTTCCCCTTGGCGCCGGCAAGGCCGGCGAAGCTGCTCAGTTCTCCCGGCACTTGCGCCGGTACGGGAACACATCGATCACCTTCCCCTCCCGTATCGCCGCCTGCAGCCCCTTCCAGTAATCGGCGTCATACAACTCGCCATGCAACTGGCTGAACAGCCGCCGCTGACCGATGTCGGCAAACAGAAACGGCGGGAACTCCTCGGGGAACACGTCCAGCGGCCCGATCGAGTACCACGGCTCGCTGGCCATCTCGTCCTCGGGGAAACGCGGCGGCGGGATATAGCGGAAGTTGGCTTCGGTCAGAAAGCAGATCTCGTCATAGTCATAGAACACCACCCGCCCATGCCGGGTAACGCCAAAGTTCTTCAGCAGCATGTCGCCGGGGAAGATGTTCGCCGCCGCCAGTTGCTTGATCGCCAGCCCGTAGTCCTCCAGCGCCTCGCGCACCTGGGCCTCGTTGGCGTTTTCCAGGTACAGGTTCAGCGGGGTCATGCGCCGCTCGGTCCAGCAGTGGCGGATAAGCACCGTGTCGCCCTCCACCACCACGGTCGACGGTGCCACTTCCAGCAGCTCGGCCAGGCACTCGGGCTCGAACTTGCCCAGCGGGAAGCGAAAGTCGGCGAACTCCTGGGTATCGGCCATGCGCCCCACGCGGTCGACGCTCTTTACCAGGCGGTACTTCTCGATGACCGTGGCGCGGTCGACACTCTTGGACGGCGAGAAGCGGTCCTTGATGATCTTGAACACGGTGTTGAAGCCCGGCAGGGTGAACACGCTCATGACCATGCCGCGCACGCCGGGGGCCATGATGAAGCGGTCATCGGTACTGGCCAGATGATTAATCAGCGCCCGGTAGAACTCGGACTTGCCGTGCTTGTAGAAACCGATGGAGGTGTACAGCTCGGCGATGTGCTTGCCCGGCAGGATGCGCTTGAGAAAGCCCACGAACTCGGCCGGCACCGGCACATCGACCATGAAGTACGAGCGAGTGAACGAGAAGATGATCGACACATCGGCTTCATCGGTGATCAGCGCATCGATTTCGATGCCGTGGCCTTCGTGGTGCAGCAGCGGAATCACCAGCGGCCACTGCTCATCGTGGGTGAACAGCCGGCCCACCAGGTAGGCCCCCTTGTTGCGATAGAGCACCGAGGAAAACAGCTCCACCTGCAGTTGCGGGTCCTTGCACACCCAATCGGGCAGGTTCTCGCGCAACTGCGCCTCCAGGCGCGCCAGGTCGCCGGGCAGGTCGGCGAAGGGCACCGCGAAGGCGTAGTCGGCGAAGACCTGCGCGAGCATCTCGCCCAGCCCGCCCTGGGGGCGGTAGGTGCGGGTCTGCGCGGCGCGCTCATGGGCGCGCAGTGCCGGGCGCGTGGTATGGATGAACATGCAGCCGTCGCTGATCAGGTCATGGCTGAACAGGCTGCAGAAGATCGAGTTGTACCAGGTTTCGGAAAGCTCATCGTCCAGGCGCGGGTCGATCAGGCTGATGTAGGCGCTCTTGACCAGCGGCCAGAACGTCGCATCCAGCAGAACCTCGGGCTCGAAAGCGCCGGCCAGCCAGCCGCTGACCTCGCTGACCTTTTCCTCGTAGAGATTGATACGTGCCGCCGAGGCCGTCTGGATCTGCTGCCATTGCGCGAGCTCGAAGCGTTGGCGTGCCCCGTCGGTGATCTGGCGAAAGTGCTCACGGTAGCTGTCGAAGCCATCGAGAATCATCCGGGCGATGGCGGCGGCCGGCCATTGTTGGGGCATGGGTAAGACCTCTGCGGGAATTTCAAAGACCTGAGCTTAGCCAGTCACGCAAGGCTGCGATAGCCTACTTAGGAACCGTTTCGCGCCCTTCGCCGGCAAGGCCGGCTCCTACAGATGCCGCCCCCACAGCAGGAGCCGGCGGTGCTGGCGAAAGCGCCCAAATTGACACCGCAAGAAAGCGAGAGAGCCCGCCCGGGCTTTTACCGTAAACTCCCGCCCCTGCCCCTGTTACCCGGAGAACCCCCGTGAGCCCCATCGCCATCACCCGACTGTTGATTCTCGCTGCCGTGTGGGGGGCCAGTTTTCTGTTCATGCGCATCATTGCGCCGGTGCTGGGCACCCTGCCCACCGCCTTCTTTCGCGTCTCCATCGCCTGCGCCGGGTTGCTGGTGATTCTCGCCCTGCTGCGCGTGCGCTGGGACTTCCAGGGCAAACTCAAGGCCTGCCTGTTTCTGGGCATGATCAACTCGGGAATACCCGCAACGCTCTACTCGGTGGCCGCACAGGTGCTGCCCGCCGGCTACTCGGCGATCTTCAACGCCACCACGCCGCTGATGGGCGTGCTGATCGGCGCGCTGTTCTTTCGCGAGGCCATGACCCTGCCCAAGCTGGGCGGCATCTTCCTGGGCCTGTTCGGGGTCGGCATTCTCAGTGGTGCGGGGCCGGTGGCCTTCGACGCCAGGCTCATGCAGGGCGCCCTCTCGTGTCTGGCGGCCACCACCTGCTATGGCTTCTCGGGGTATCTGGCGCGGCGCTGGCTCGACCAGCAGGGCGGCCTGGACAGTCGCCTGTCGGCGCTGGGCAGCATGATGGGTGCCACCTTGCTGTTGCTGCCGCTGTTCGGCTTCAGCGTGATCACCCAGCCACCTGCCAGCTGGGGCGGCTGGCAGGTGTGGTTGTCGCTGCTGGGGCTGGGCCTGTTGTGCACCGCCTTCGCCTACATCCTGTACTTTCGCCTGATCAGCGAAATCGGCCCGGTAAAATCCACCACCGTGACCTTCATGATCCCGGCCTTCGGCGTGCTGTGGGGCGCGTGGCTGCTGGACGAGCCCCTGTCGATGGCGCACCTGTATGGCGGGCTGCTGATTGCCGTGGCCTTGTGGCTGGTGCTCAAGCCGGCCCGCCAGGCCCGTCAGCTGGCCAGCGACTGATCCACCGTGTCAGGCTTGGTCGCGGGCTTGCGGAACACGAACAGCAGGCCCACCACGATCAAGCCCATGCCCAGCAGGCTCAAGGCCGCCAGGCGATTGCCGAAGATCAGGTAGTCCATCACCGCCGTCACCGCCGGCACCAGGTAGAACAGGCTGGTGACATTGACCAGGTTGCCCTTGGCGATCAGCCGGTACAGCAGCAAGGTCGCCAGCAACGACACCACCAGGCCCATCCACAGCACCGAGAACACAAAGCTGGTATTGGGGTTGACCGCCAGCGGCTGGAACGGTGCAAACAGCGCGCACATCAGCAGCCCCGCCAGGTACTGCAAGGGCAGCGTGCCCACCGGGTTGCTGGTGATGCGCTTCTGCATGATCGAGCCGAACGTCATGCTGGCCAGCGCCAGCAGCGCGAACAGCATGCCCGCCAGCGAGATGCCGCCCAGGCCGATGCCCTGGTACACCACCATCACCAGCCCGATCAGCCCCAGGCTCAGGCCGAACAGCCGGCTGAACGAACGCTTGCGCTCCATCAGCACCACCGTGAGGATAGGCTGCACGCCCATCACGGTGGCCATGATGCCGGGCGTCACCTTCAGGTCCAGCGCCAGCAGGTAGAAGATCTGGTAGGCACCGAGCAGCACGCAGCCGGTGGCGATGGCTTGCAGCAACGGGCCGCGACCGCGTGGCCAGTGCAGGCGCAGCAACGGGCCGAGCAGCAGCAGGCCGACAAAGGCAATCGCAAAGCGGATCAGCAGAAAGGCAAAGGGCGAGGCCTGCGCCAGGCCGAGCTTGGAGACGATGGCGCCGCTGCTCCAGAGCAGGACGAACAGGCTGGTGGTGGCCGCCGAGGCCACGGATTGTTTCGAGATAACTGACATGAAATGCCACCTGTATTCGGGCAAGTAAGCCGAACGGTCTAGCTGCGCGGTGCAGCCGGCCGTATTCAGTAGGGTTCAGGTGTGGTGGGGGCGCAGCCAGTGGCCGCTCAGCCCAGCACTACAACCACGCCGGGTGGTGCGACAACGCACGCCACGGGGCTACTGACAGGTGGTGGGTAGTGACTGATCATGACCGGCTGCTGGGACCCACGCACGACCACGACCGCGTCGGGCGCGGTAGCGAATACGGTGGTGGGGCGGGAAGCTGGCATGTGCAGGTCTTCGGTGAGGTGAACTGTGGGTGAATATAGCCACACTCGCGACACGGTGCAAGGCCCGCCCCGGCAGGGGCCAACCTTGCACCGAGTGGGGTCAGAACAGCCAGCGGTACAGCAGGTAAGCAACCAGCACCGCCAGCACCGGGCGCAGCACGCGGTAGGCCTTGGGGTTGGCGCGCTTGAAGGTCTTGACCCGGCTGCTGATCACGGTACTGAAGCGTTTGCTCCAGGCATACGCCTGGTTGATGCCGCCCACGCGCTCGTCGTCGGTATTCTGCGGCGCGGTGGCCCGGCCCAGGAAGGCACTGACCTTGCGATTGATGCGGGTCATCAGCGGGCTGGTCAGCGGTCGCTCGATATCGCAGAACAGGATCACCCGGGTGGTCTCGGTTTCGTTCTTCACCCAGTGCACGTAGGTTTCATCGAACATCACGTCTTCGCCATCGCGCCAGGCGTACACCTGGCCGTCGACATAGATGCGGCAGTCGTCCGAGTTCGGCGTGGACAGCCCCAGGTGATAGCGCAGCGAACCGCCGAACGGGTCGCGGTGCGGGTTCAGGTGGCTGCCGCCCGGCAGCAGGGCGAACATCGCGCCCTTGACGTTGGGGATGCTGTTGACCAGCTCGACGGTGCGGGGGCACAGCGCCTCGGCCGATGGCAGCGCCTTGTCGTACCACTTCAGGTAGAAGCGCTTCCAACCCTTCTTGAAGAACGAACCGAAGCCGGCATCGTTGTCTTTTTCGGCGGCGCGGATGTAGCCCTCGTCGAACAGGTGCATGGCCTCCTCGCGGATCACCTGCCAGTTGTCCTTGAGCACGTCCAGCTCGGGGAAGCGGCTACGGTCCAGGTAGGGCTTGGAAGGCACCCCGGAAAACAGGTACATCAGGGCGTTATAGGGGGCGAACAGCGCCGAATGGTTGACGAACTGGCGCAACACGGGCAAACGCGCCTTGCCGCGCAGGTGCACGTACAGGGTGCTGCCGAAGAACAGCAGCAGTACACCTGCCTTGGCGACAAAGGAAAAGGTCATGCAACACTCCTTGAATTTCGATCAGGCCATCGCTGCCGGATAATCGGACATGATAAACCGATCCGGCCCCGGTAAAAACAACCGGGGCCGGACATTCAGTGTTGGCAATTGTGCAACAACGCAGTGCGCCGAACATTGAGGCGGATCAGCCTCGGTGGAGCCTGGCGGTGGTTACTGCTGGTTTTCCTGCTCGGTGAACAGGTCGCTGAAGAGCATGCTCGACAGGTAGCGCTCGCCCGAATCGGGCAGGATCACCACGATGGTCTTGCCCTGCATTTCCGGCTTTTCGGCCAGGCGTACCGCCACGGCCATCGCCGCGCCACAGGAGATACCGCACAGGATGCCTTCCTCCTGCATCAGGCGCAGGGCCATGGCCTTGGACTCCTCGTCGCTGGCCAGCTCGACCTGGTCGACCATCGACAGGTCCAGGTTGTTGGGTACGAAACCTGCGCCGATGCCCTGGATCTTGTGCGGGTTGGGCTTGATTTCCTGGCCGGCCAGGGCCTGGGTGATCACCGGAGACACCAGCGGCTCGACCGCCACCGACAGAATCGGCTTGCCCTGGGTGTTCTTGATGTAGCGCGACACACCGGTGATGGTGCCGCCGGTGCCCACGCCGGCAACCAGCACATCGACCCCGCCGTCGGTGTCGTTCCAGATTTCCGGACCGGTGGTCTTCTCGTGAATGGCCGGGTTGGCCGGGTTGTCGAACTGCGCCGGCATGAAGTAGGTGGCCGGGTCGCTGGCTACGATTTCGGCGGCCTTCTCGATCGCGCCCTTCATGCCCTTGGCAGGCTCGGTCAGCACCAGCTCGGCGCCCAGCGCCTTGAGTACCTTGCGCCGCTCGATGCTCATCGAGGCCGGCATGGTCAGCATCAGCTTATAGCCGCGCGCAGCGGCCACGAAGGCCAGGCCGATACCGGTGTTGCCCGAGGTCGGCTCGACGATGGTCATGCCCGGCTTGAGCCGGCCGCTGCTTTCGGCGTCCCAGATCATGTTCGCGCCGATCCGGCACTTGACCGAATAGCCGGGGTTGCGCCCCTCGATCTTGGCCAGGATGGTCACGCCCCGCGGGGCGATGCGGTTGATCTGCACCAGCGGCGTGTTGCCGATGGAGTGCGCGTTGTCAGCGAAGATACGGCTCATGGCTTGGGTCCTTTTGGCACCGTGCGAAAACTTCAAGGGTATGCCTGCCCCTGCGGTGCGTCCACCCCGAACGAACCGATGCGCCCATGCGGCGGTCAACCGATCATCCTCAATCACGGAACCCACGCCGATGAAACGCCGCTACCGCTGGCCCCTGTGGGGGCTGCTGGGCATTGCACTGTTGCTGCTGGCCCTGCACCTGACCCTGCCGATCCTGGTACGCAACTACTTGAACGAAAAGCTCGCCGACATGGGCGACTACCGCGGCCAGGTCACCGATGTCGACCTGGCCTTGTGGCGGGGTGCCTACAAGATCAACGGCCTGACCATCGTCAAGACCACGGGCAAGGTGCCGGTGCCGTTTCTGGAGGCGCCGCTGATCGACCTGTCGGTGAGCTGGCATTCACTGTGGTACGACCATGCCGTGGTGGCCGAAGTGACCTTCCTGCGCCCGAAACTGAACTTCGTCGATGGCGGCAACACCCAGGCGTCGCAGACCGGTAAGGGCACCGACTGGCGCGCGCAGCTGAGCAAGCTGCTGCCGATCACCCTCAACGAGCTGCGCATAGACGACGGCACCCTGACCTTTCGCAACTTCAATTCCAAACCGCCGGTCAGCCTTGAAGCGACCCAGCTCAACGCCAGCGTCTACAACCTGACCAACGTGGTGGACGTCGAAGGCAAGCGCGACGCCCGCTTCGAGGGCAAGGCCCGGCTACTGGGCGACGCGCGGGTGGAAAGCACGGCCACCTTCGACCCGCTGAGCAACTTCGAGGACTTCCAGTTCCGCCTGCGCGCCACCGGCATCCAGCTGCGCCAGATGAACGACTTTGCCAGCGCCTACGGCAAGTTCGACTTCAATGCCGGGCACGGCGACGTGGTGATCGAGGCCGAGGCGAACAAGGGCCAGCTCAAGGGCTACATCAAGCCGTTGTTGCGCGATGTCGAAGTGTTCAACTGGCAGCAGGACGTGGACAACAAGGACAAGGGGTTTCTGCGCTCGATCTGGGAAGCCCTGGTGGGCGGTACCGAAACGGTGCTCAAGAACCAGCGCAAGAACCAGTTCGCCACGCGCGTGGAGCTCAGCGGCAGCGTACATCACAGCGATATCAGCGCGTTCGAGGCGTTTTTGCAGATTCTGCGCAACGGCTTCGTGCAGGCATTCAATGCGCGGTATGAACAGGGGCCGCCGAAAGCTGACTGATCCATCGCGGTACTGGCCCTTTCGCTGGCAAGCCAGCGACGAGGCCAGGCCTGCCACCCCGGTTCCATGACCAATCATCCACAGACTGAATACCCCGTCCGCGTTCACAGCCACGCAAGCCCCGCGTTATAGTCGTCGCATGATAGTCACCGCATGACCATTTTTTGAGGATCGGTACATGAAGTTCGAAGGCACCAGCGCATACGTCGCCACAGATGACCTGAAACTGGCCGTCAACGCGGCGATCACCCTGGAGCGCCCGCTGCTGGTCAAGGGCGAACCCGGCACCGGCAAGACCATGCTCGCCGAGCAACTGGCCGAAGCCTTCGGTGCCAAGCTGATCACCTGGCACATCAAGTCCACCACCAAGGCCCACCAGGGCCTCTACGAGTACGATGCGGTCAGCCGCCTGCGCGACTCGCAGCTGGGCGTGGACAAGGTGCACGACGTGCGCAACTACCTGAAAAAGGGCAAGTTGTGGGAGGCCTTCGAAGCCGAGGAGCGGGTCATCCTGCTGATCGACGAAATCGACAAGGCCGACATCGAGTTCCCCAACGACCTGCTGCAGGAACTCGACAAGATGGAGTTCTACGTCTACGAGATCGACGAGACCATCAAGGCCAAACAGCGCCCGATCATCATCATTACCTCCAACAACGAGAAGGAACTGCCCGACGCCTTCCTGCGCCGCTGCTTCTTCCACTACATCGCCTTCCCCGATCGCGCCACGCTGCAGCAGATCGTCGACGTGCACTACCCCAACATCAAGCAGGACCTGGTCAGCGAGGCGCTGGACGTGTTCTTCGACGTGCGCAAGGTGCCGGGCCTGAAGAAAAAACCCTCCACCTCCGAGCTGGTCGACTGGCTCAAGCTGCTGATGGCCGACAACATCGGCGAAGCGGTATTGCGCGAGCGCGACCCGACCAAGGCCATCCCGCCGCTGGCCGGTGCGCTGGTCAAGAACGAGCAGGACGTGCAGTTGCTGGAGCGCCTGGCGTTCATGAGCCGGCGCGGCAACCGCTGAGCCAACGGGGTCATTGCCATGCTGCTGAACCTGTTCAATGAAATGCGCGCGGCCAAGGTGCCGGTGTCGGTACGCGAGTTGCTCGACCTGCTCAATGCCTTGAAGCAGCGGGTGATCTTCGCCGACATGGACGAGTTCTACTATTTGGCGCGCGCCATCCTGGTCAAGGACGAGCGCCACTTCGACAAGTTCGACCGGGCCTTCTCGGCCTACTTCAAGGGCCTTGAAAACCTCGACCACCACCTGGAGGCGCTGATCCCCGAAGACTGGCTGCGCAAGGAATTCGAGCGTTCCCTGACGGATGAAGAGCGTGCGCAGATCCAGTCCCTGGGCGGTCTGGACAAGCTGATCGAAGCGTTCAAGAAACGCCTGGAAGAACAGAAGGAACGCCATGCCGGCGGCAACAAATGGATCGGCACCGGCGGTACCAGCCCGTTCGGCTCGGGCGGCTTCAACCCCGAGGGCATTCGCGTGGGCGATGCCGGCAAGCGCCAGGGCAAGGCGGTCAAGGTATGGGACCAGCGCGAGTACAAGAACCTTGACGACGGGGTGGAACTGGGCACGCGCAACATCAAGCTGGCCTTGCGCCGGCTGCGCAAGTTCGCCCGTCAGGGCGCGGCCGAAGAGCTGGATATCGACGGCACCATCGACCACACCGCGCGCGATGCCGGGCTGCTCAACATCCAGATGCGGCCGGAGCGGCGCAACAGCGTGAAGTTGCTGCTGCTGTTCGACATCGGCGGTTCGATGGACGCCCACGTGAAGATCTGCGAAGAGCTGTTTTCGGCCTGCAAGACCGAGTTCAAGCACCTGGAGTACTACTACTTCCACAACTTCGTGTACGAGTCGGTGTGGAAGAACAACCTGCGCCGCACCTCCGAGCGCACCTCGACCATGGATTTGCTGCACAAGTACGGCGCCGACTACAAGGTGGTGTTCGTTGGCGATGCGGCCATGGCGCCCTACGAGATCACCCAGCCCGGTGGCAGCGTGGAGCACTGGAACGAGGAAGCCGGGTATGTGTGGATGCGCCGCTTCATGGAGAAGTACAAGAAGCTGATCTGGATAAACCCCTACCCCAAGGACACCTGGGGCTATACCGCTTCGACCAACATCGTGCGCGAGCTGGTCGAGGACCGGATGTTCCCGCTGACCTTGCGCGGGCTGGAGGAAGGGATGCGGTTTCTGTCCAAGTAGCGGTGAACCCTTCGCCGGCCTTGCCGGCGAAGAGGCCCTGTCAGTCGGCAAACCTCTGCAGATAAACCTGCTGCTCTCGCCATGCCATCTCCTGCACCACGGCCCGCAACCGCACCACACGCCCCGGCAGCAACTGCGCCAGGCCGGCCAGCGCCAGCGGGGTCAGCGCCCCCAGTCGCGGATAGCCGCCAATCGTCTGCCGATCATTGAGCAACACGATCGGCTGCCCATCCGGCGGTACCTGCACCGCGCCCAGCGGTATCCCCTCCGAGATCATCGGCTGCCCCTGATACTGCAACGCCGGGCCCAGCAGGCGCATGCCCATGCGGTCGGCGCGGGTGTCCAGGGTCCAGTCGCGGTTGAAGGCATCGAACAGGCTCTGCCCGGCAAACTCGCCGATCTGCGCCCCCATCACCAGGTCCAGCACGGTGCAGGTACCAGGCACGGGTCGAAGCCCTTCGGGCACCTCACGCACACCCGGCGCGTTGCCGGCGTAGCCCAGGCACTCGCCTCGGGCCAATGCCCCGCCCAGTCCCGTCAGCCCGCCCAGCTCCTCGCGCACCACCGTAGCGCAACTGCCCAGCACCTGCGGCGCAGCGAATCCCCCTGGCGCCGCCAGGTAGGCCCGCACACCCTGCAGCGGCTGGGTGAACTGCAGGCGCTGCCCCTTGGCCATCACGAAACTGCGCCACGGCGCCAGCGGCTGGTCGTCGAGCCGTGCGCCCAGATCAGCACCGGCCAGTGCCAGGCAGCACGCCTGCTCGGCCACCAGCGTCAGCCCGCCCAGGGTGATTTCCACCACCGCCGCCTGCGGTGCATTGCCCAGCAGCCAGTTGGCCCAGCGCATCGATACCCAGTCCAGACCACCGCCCTGGGTCACGCCCAGGTGGCGCACGCCAAAGCGCCCGGCATCCTGCAACAGGCACAGCGGCGTGCTGGCCTCGATCAGCAAGCGGCTCACGGCGACACCTGCAGGGGCGTGTCGTCGCCGCCGAGTGCAAGGAATTCGGCACGCTCCACCGCCACGAAGCGCACCCGGTCGCCCGGCTGCAGCAGGCTGTAGCCCTCACGCTGGCGATCGAACAGGCGGCTGGGGGTACGCCCGATCAGGTTCCAGCCCCCGGGCGACACCGCCGGGTAGGCCGCCGTCTGGCGCTCGGCGATGCCCACACTGCCGGCTGCCACGCGCTTGCGCGGGGTGGCCAGGCGCGGCGCGGCCAGCGCCTCCTCGACCAGCCCCATGAACGCGAAACCCGGGGCGAAGCCCAGGGCGAACACCTGGTACTCGCGCGCGCTGTGGCGGCGGATCACCCCCGCCACGGAATCGCCGCTGCGCTGCGTCAGCAAGGCCAGCTCGGGCCCGACGCTGGGGTCGTACCACACCGGAATGTCGTGGCGCTGCCCTGCCCCGCCCTCGTCGGGGCGAAGACCTTCGAGCGCCTGCGCGATACGCTCGCGGGCCTGGGTGGGCGACAGGTCGAAATGCACCATCACGGTGGTGTACGACGGCACCAGATCGATCAGCTGCGCCGCAAAGGCTGCACGCAGACGCTGGGTGGCAGCGAGCATCCAGGGCATGTTGGACTCATCGATCGCATCGAACAGGCGCACCATCAGGCAATCGACAGCAACCACCTCGACGCGCCACTTCATGGCGCCGCCTGCGCATCGAGAGCCTGACGAATCTGCCGCACCGCAGCCACCGAGCTGGCATTGTCGCCATGCACACACAGCGTATGGGCCTGCAGGCGCAGTGCGCTGCCATCACTGGCAACCAGCGGCTCGCCCCGTGCCAGGCGCAGGGCCTGCTCGACGATCAGGGCCGGGTCGTGGTGCACGGCACCGGGCAGGCGCCGCGACAGCAGGCGTCCGGCGGGGTTGTAGGCACGGTCGGCAAAGGCCTCGAACCACAACGTGACGCCATATTCGTCACCCAGTGCCTGGGCCGCGCGATTGTCGGCCGTGGCCATCAGCATCAGCGGCAGGCTGCGGTCGTAGGCGGCCACCGCCTCGATCACCGCACGCAGCTTGCCCGGCTCGGCCATCATGTCGTTGTACAGCGCCCCGTGGGGTTTGACGTAGGCCACCTGGGTCTTCTGGGTACGGCAGATACCGTCCAGCGCGCCGATCTGGTAATGCAGCAGGTCGCGAATCTCTTCATTGCTGCAGGCCATCGAGCGGCGTCCGAAACCGGCCAGGTCCTGGTACGCCGGGTGCGCCCCCACCAGCACGCCCCCGGCCACGGCCAGCGCCACGGTGGTGCGCATGATGCCCGGGTCGCCAGCATGAAAACCGCAGGCGATGTTGGCGCAATCGATAAAGGGCATCACTTCGGCATCCAGCCCCATGCTCCAGCTGCCGAAACTTTCACCCATGTCGCAATTGAGTAGCAGGCGGCTCACGCGCGTTGCTCCTGTGTCGGGTGGGGGGGGCGGCCCGGAGGCCGTCTAGCGCCAGCTCGGCTCCACCGGCTTGCGCCGACCGCCGAGGATCGCCCAGCCGATCAGCATCAGCAGGCTCTCGATCACCAGTGCCAGCAGCATGGCGCTGGCCAGGCCCCAGGCCATCGCCTCGGGCGCCAGCAGGATCTGGTAGCTGTAGCCCTTGAGGGTTTCCTCGCGCAAGGCCGGGTCGGCCGCCACCAGTACGTGCCAGGTGCGTACCAGCCACGGGCGCTGCAGGGTCTGCCACTCTTCTTCGAGCAGGCGATTGCGCGCCACCAGGCTGTCGATGCTGTCGGCATCGCTGTTGAACACCGGGTCGTCGCTGGCACGGTAGTGACGTACCAGCGCCTGCAGGTCGCCATTGAAAAAGCGCTGCGCGGTCTGGTTGAAGCCCTTGAGGCCCTCGCGCGATTCGAGCAGGTGCGCCTCGACCCGCTGGGTGTAATCGTTGATCAGCCCGGGGATCTGCACACCGACCAGCAGGCCGAAGGTAAACAACAGCAAACGCAGGTAACTTCTGAACATGAAGGCTGATCCTTAGCTGGCCTGACCCTGGGCAATGCATTCACCGCGCCGCCACAGGCCCCACTGGCCAGGCTCGTAGCGGTGCCAGATCTCGTCCTCGGTCAAGGCCTCGGTGGCAATGACGGTGACCACGTCGTTGGGCGTGGTCTCGGCCTGGAAGTCGACGATCATGTCCACGTCCTTGAGCCGCGCCGGGCCGAACGGTGCGCGCCGGGTGATGTGTACCAGCTTGGTCGAACAGAAGCAGAACAGCCAGTCGCCATCGCTGAGCAGGCAGTTGAACACGCCCTTGCCACGGAACTCGGCGCAGGCCTGCACCAGCACCGGGATCAGCTCCTCGACCTCGACCGGCTCGGGGAATGCCTCGCGGATGCGGTTGAGCAGGTCGCAGAAGGCGGCCTCGCTGTCGGTATCGCCCACCGGGCGGTAGAAGGTGCGTTGCCCCTGGAAGTCGCCCAGCTGGCCGTTGTGTGCGAAGCACCAGTTGCGCCCCCACAGTTCGCGCACGAACGGGTGGGTGTTGGACAGGCATACCTTGCCCACGTTGGCCTGGCGAATGTGGCCGATGACCACCTCGCTCTTGATCGGATAACGCTGCACCAGGTTGGCGACTTCCGACTCGCAGCTGGCCGCCGGGTCCTGGAACAGGCGCAGGCCACGGCCTTCATAGAAGCCGATGCCCCAGCCGTCACGGTGCGGCCCGGTACGTCCGCCACGCTGCATCAGCCCGGTGAAGCTGAACACGATATCGGTAGGGACATTGGCGCTCATGCCCAGTAATTCACACATGCAGGGGTCGCTCCAGGGCGGATCTTACAAACGCGGTTCGAGGCGCTCGCGGCTGCCGCCGGCGGGTGCTTCAGGGGGTTCGCTGCGGTAGCGGTCACGGCTGTCGGCGGCGAACGGCTGGTCGTCCAGCGGCTCGTCGGCATCGCGCCTGGCGGCGGCTTCGGCAGCGGCGCGGCGGGCCTTGGCACGGCGCTCCAGCGGCCAGCGCAGCAGCACGAACACGGCATACAGGATGAACGCGATCATGCCGTACATGGCCAGGTCGGACGCGGCGCGCAGCACGTTGTTGCCGACCTTGAAGGCCAGGTCCAGGGCAGTGATGGCAATGGCCGGGGCAAACTTCTCCTTCACCGGGTCGATGATGGTCGGGGTCAGCAGCAGCACTGCCATGATCACCCGCAGCGGCTCGCGCAACCAGCGCCACATCCACGCGGTCAGGCGAAAGCCCACCAGCAGGCAACCCAGGGCGGCCAGGGCATAGAGTCCCCAGGCGAGCAGATAATCGTTCTCGGTCATGGCGTCCGTGGCAAGCTAGGCAAATAGATGCTTATGATAACGACTTTTCAGCGCGCAGGCGCGCCCCAGCAAAGAGAACCCCGCATGTCCGCAGCTGCCAACGCCCCCCAAGCCCCGATCGCCCGCCAGGATGCCGGCACCGATCCCTATGCCTGGTTGCAGGCCCGGGACACCCCCGAGGTGCTGGCCTACCTGAACGCGGAAAACGCCTATCAGGAGGCGCAACTGGCCGACCAGGCCGGGTTGCGCGAGCAGCTGTTCGAAGAGATCCGTGGCCGCATTCTCGAAACCGACCTGTCGCTGGCCTCGCCCTGGGGCCCCTACCTTTACTACACCCGCACCACCGCCGGCGACGAGTACCCGCGTCATTACCGCTGCCCACGCCCGGCCGACGATTCGCCGACGGTCGATGAAAGCCGCGAAGAGCTGCTGCTGGACCCCAACCTGCTGGCCGCCGGTGGCTTCCTCAGCCTGGGCGCCTTCAACATCAGCCCCGACCACCAGCGCCTGGCCTACAGCCTGGATACCAGCGGCGACGAGGTCTACACCCTGTACGTCAAGGACCTGGCCAGCGGCGCGGTCGAACAGCTGCCGTTCGAAGACTGCGACGGCAGCATGACCTGGGCCAACGACAGCCAGACGCTGTTCTTCGCCGAACTGGACGACACCCACCGCCCGCACCGGCTGATGCGTCATCGCCTGGGCACCCAGGGGGCGGTGCAGGTGTTCGAGGAGGCCGACGGTCGCTTCTTCCTGCACTGCTACCGCGCCAGCTCCGAGCGCCAGCTGATCCTGCTGCTCAACAGCAAGACCACCAGCGAGGCCTGGGTACTGGATGCGCACACCCCGGAACAGGCGTTCACCTGCCTGGCACCACGGGTCGAAGGCCATGAGTACTACCCTGACCATGGCCAGTTGAACGGCCACTGGCACTGGTTCATCCGCAGCAACCAGCAAGGCATCAATTTCGCCCTGTTCCACGGCCCGGCCGACACCCTGCCAACCCACGAGCAGTGGCAGGTACTGGTGCCGCACCGCGACACCGTGATGCTCGAGGGGCTGACCCTGAACGCCAGCGCCCTGACCCTGAGCCTGCGCGAGGGCGGCCTGCCGATCATCGAGGTGCGCCCCCACGGCCTGCCCACCTACCGCGTCGAGCTGCCGGATGCAGCCTACAGCCTGTACGTGCAGGACAGCCTGGAGTTCGACAGCCCACGCATCCGCCTGCGCTACGAGGCGCTGAACCGCCCTGCGCAGGTACGCCAGCTGACGCTTGCCGATGGTCAGCAGCAGGTGCTCAAGCAGACCCCGGTGCTCGGCCCGTTCGACCCCGACGCCTACGTCAGCCAGCGCCTGTGGGCCACCGCCGGCGACGGCACGCAGGTACCGATCAGCCTGGTTCAGCGCCGTGAGGACCTCGGCAAGCCGGTGCCGCTGTACCTGTACGGCTACGGTGCCTACGGCGAAAGCCTGGACCCGTGGTTTTCCCATGCGCGCCTGAGCCTGCTGGAGCGCGGCGTGGCCTTCGCCATTGCCCACGTGCGCGGCGGCGGCGAACTGGGCGAGGCCTGGTACCGGGCCGGCAAGCAGGAGCACAAGCCCAACACCTTCAGCGACTTCATCGCCTGCGCCGAACACCTGATCGCCACCGGCGTGACCGATGCCGAGCACCTGGCGATCAGTGGCGGCAGTGCCGGCGGGCTGCTGATCGGCGCGGTGCTCAACCAGCGTCCCGAGCTGTTCAAGGCGGCGATTGCCGAGGTGCCGTTCGTCGACGTGCTCAACACCATGCTCGACCCCGATCTGCCGCTGACCGTCACCGAGTATGACGAGTGGGGCAACCCGCAGGAGCCCGAGGTGCACGCGCGCATCAAGGCGTATGCGCCCTACGAGAACGTGAAGGCCCAGGCCTACCCTGCCCTGCTGGTGGTGGCCGGTTACAACGACAGCCGCGTGCAGTACTGGGAGGCGGCCAAGTGGGTGGCCAAGCTGCGCGTGCACAAGACCGATGACAACCTGCTGCTGCTCAAGACCGAGATGGGCGCCGGGCATGGCGGCATGAGCGGGCGCTACCAGGGGCTCAAGGACGTGGCACTGGAGTACGCGTTCGTATTTAAAGTGCTGGGCCTGGTGTAATTCAGGATTTCTGTTGTCTGAATCAGCAATTCGCCGGCAAGGCCGGCTCCTGCAAGCTATGCACTGGCCATTGCAGGAGCCGGCCTTGACGGCGAAAACCAGACACCACAAACCTCCAAGAAAAAGACCAACCGCGATGCCCGACCCGACTTCCCTGAACAACGAAATTCGCGACATGCTCATGGACTGCGGCCTGTTCGACCAACTGCTGCCGCCTGACTTTCAGACCGCTGCCGGCTACTTCAGCATCAGCACCATCGCCCAGGGCGAGGAAATCTTCCACGAAGGCGATGCCGGCACCTTCATGTGCATCATCCACGCGGGCCAGGTATCGGTACGCAAGACCGACCCCGACGAGCATCAGGTGGAGATCGCCACCCTGCGCAAGGGCCGCGCCTTTGGCGAGATGGCCGTGCTGGACGGCGAACGCCGATCGGCCAGCTGCGTGGCCGCCAGCGACTGTCAACTGCTCAACCTGGGCAAGGACTCACTGGAAAAAATGCTCAACGAAACGCCCAAGGTGGCCGCCAAGATCATCCGCGCCCTGGCCGTGGCACTGTCGCGTCGCCTGCGCATGCTCGACGGCCAGCGTCTCTCGCAGCAGGTCTAGCCCTCGCGCGGTTTGTCCTTGCCGGCATCCGGCGCAAGCCCTGGCAGCGGCTGGTCCTTCGGCGGGCTGGGCAAGGGAATCGGCGGCAACAGCGGCGCACCCGACGAGCCCTGCCCTGCACGGGGGATGGTCGACGGGGCCACCTGCGGGTAAGGGGTGGGCGTGGGCGTACCCGGTGCACCCGGTACCGGTGCGAGGGTGCGTGGCTGCAGGTCCGCAGCCTGGGCCTGGCCGAGCCAGGCAATCAACAGCAGGGCAATGCTCGCATGGCGCATGGGGCGGGCTCCTGGAGAGTGCTGCCTACAGGCTACGCGCAAGCGCTGCGGTTTGCCTGTCCGAAATGCCCGTCATGGCGCTAAACTTCACGGCATAACCGTAACAAGCCCGAGAAAGGTACAACCATGAGTTCGGCAACCTCTTCCGCCGCCGCCACCGCGCGGCTGGACCGCATCCTCGCCGATGCCAAGCGCGACAAGGAAATGGGCTACCGCGACAAGGCCCTGCGCATGTACCTCCACGTGTGCGGCCGCTGCGCCCGCGAATTCGCCGGCAAGCGCCTGAGCGAACTGACCGTGCACCACCGCGACCACAACCACGACAACAACCCCCAGGACGGTTCGAACTGGGAACTGCTGTGCCTGTACTGCCACGACAACGAGCACTCGCGCTACACCGACCAGCAGTACTTCAGCGAAGGCTCCACCGCCAGCCCAAGCATCGCCAAGGCCACCCATAACCCGTTCGCCGGGCTGGCCGGGCTGCTCAAGAAAGACTGACCCTGCGCCCCACCCGTGCCGGCAAGCCCGTATAATCGCGTCTTTTTTCTCAAGGGCCCCGGCACGTGGCGAACAAACGGTACAGCTGCATTGGTCTGTTCAACCCCAAATCAGCGGAGAACGTCGGTTCGGTGATGCGTGCGGCGGGTTGCTATGGCGTGAACTCGGTGTTCTACACCGGCAAGCGCTACGAGCGCGCCCGCGACTTCGTCACCGACACCAAGCGGGTGCACTATGACATCCCGCTGATCGGCATCGACGACCTGCAGAAGATCATCCCGCTGGGCTGCACACCGGTTGCCGTCGAACTGGTCGAGGGCGCCCGCCCGCTGCCCGAATACACCCACCCCGACCGCGCGATCTACATCTTCGGCCCTGAAGACGGCTCGCTGGATGCCGACGTGCGCGCCTGGTGCGAAGAGACCATCTACATCCCGACCAATGGCTGCATGAACCTCGCTGCCACCGTCAACGTGGTGCTCTACGACCGCATGGCCAAGGGCCTGAACACCCGCTCCGGGCCCAAATTCAAGTAATCCGCGGGAACGTCCTGGCGGCCCTGGCGGTCTGCTGACTATCCATGCCCCCACAGGAGTACGACCATGTCCCAGAACAAGACCCTGACCCTGGCCACACCGTTTCAGAGCAAGACCGAACACAACGTGCAAGGCTGGGAGCGCGCTGGCTCCCTGGCCACAGGTGTAGTGATGGTCGGCAAGGGGCTGCGTCGCGGCGGTTTCTTCGGCCTGATCCAGATCGCCATCGGCGGCGTGGCGCTGGCCCGGGGCATCACCGGACACAGTTCGGCCAAGAGCCTGATCGAGCGCGGGCGCCGCGACCTGGATCAGATCCGCAGCAAGATCGAACGCACCGGTGAAGAGCTCAGCGTGCTGAAGGCCAATGCGCAAGCGGCCACCCACAGCGCCACGGTCACCGGCAACGACTCGCTCAAAAGCCCCAAGGCCTAACGCAACAGCTTGGTGTCCAGCACCTCGGAGCCACGCCCCAGCACGTTTTCACTGAGCTGGATGAACTCCGCGGTGCTGACGCTGTTGAGGCGCATCAGGCCCTGGGTCACGTCGTCCAGCGAACGCTGGTTATGCGTGTGCAGGCGGATCTCGCGGTCCAGCGCCTGCAGCAGCAACACCGCACGGGCCACCCCCGCATCGGTGATCTGCTCGCCGCGCAGCGTGGTGACCTTTTCACCTTGCCTGGCCAGCCGGGCCTGCACCGCCTGGTAGCGGTCCTCGGTGATGCCGCCGGCACGGCGCAGCAGTTCGATGCCGTAGTATTCGGCCAGCCCCTCGCCAATCCAGTCACTGCGCTCCTGGTCGTTGACCTGGGCGAACACCCGCACCAGTTCGCGCAACAACGGGCTGCTGCCGTTCTCGTTGACCAATGGGCGATTGCTGTTGAGGTAGATCGAGTGGTAGCCGGCCCGGGTGCCGCGCCATAACTGGTCGCGGGCGCCCACCAGCAGCAGCTTGGGCGGGTTGCGCGGGAACACGCTCTGCAGCTGTGGCCACACGAAGGTCAGCAGGGTCAGGGTGTCCATGCGCCGCAGGCCCTGGCCCTGGGGCCCGGCGACGGTGACCTCGGTCTCGCCCAGACGGGTGCGCCGGCTGCCCAGGTTGCCGGCGAGCATCCAGCCGGTAGGCCGGTCGAACAACCGCGAAGGGTTGTCGATGCGGAAACGCTGCTTGCCAATCCGCGGCCAGGGCGTTTCGACACTCTTCCAGTCGCCCGGCAACTCGAACATCAGGCGCGCGACCAGCTCGGTGCCGTCCTGCTGGTCGAGGCGTGCGGCAGGCACCAGGTCATCGCCCCGGAACAAGGCCCATTGCGCAGTGATGCGGCTGTCGTAGCCGGCGTTCTTCAGGGCATGGTTAAGCTGTACCCGGTAGCTCAGGCTGGACACTCCCGCCCCCGGCTGCCACAGGCCACGGCGTGCTCCGGCCTGCAACTGCCAGGCGCCATCGGCCTTGAAATCGCTGTAGACGGCTTCCTTGCCCAGGTCGAAATCCAGGCTGCGCACCGCTGCGCCGTCGGCCAGGGTCAGGCGCACCTCGGCCTGCCCGCTCTGGGGCAACAGGCGCACGTGGTAATCCAGGTCGACCTTCTTCGCCCAGGCGCCATGGCTCGCCAGCAACAGCGCAGCCCCCAGCAAACAGCGACGTATCTCCATTCACATCCCCTTGCGCCGCAGCCTCAGCCGGCGCGGAAAATCAGATAGTCTTCCCAATCGTCTTCGGCCACGCTGTCTTCACTGAGCATGCGTCCAGACCACGAAATGCGTTGCTTGTGCACCTGCTCGCGATCGCCACTGACCAGGTGATGCCAGCTGGGCAGGTCCTTGCCCTCGCTGACCAGCCGATAGCCACAGGTGGGCGGCAGCCACTTGAACTGGTCGGCCTTGCCCGGGGTGAGCTGGATGCAGTCGGGTACCGAGGCAAAGCGGTTGGGGTAATCGCTGCACTGGCAGGTCTTGAGGTCGAGCAGCTTGCAGGCAATGCTGGTGTAGTAGACGCTGTTGTCGTCTTCGTCCTCGAGCTTTTGCAGGCAGCACAGGCCGCACCCATCGCACAGCGACTCCCACTCCTGGCGATCGAGCTGATCGAGGGGCTTGCTGATCCAGAAGGGTTGGGTGGCAGGCATGGTGCGTTTTGTCCTGTTTCAATTCAAGTGCGCGCGCGTGGCGGCGCCAGTCTAGGGCGTGTGGCCGGGCTTTGCCAGACCGCTTGTCAGGGCTGGCGCCACGCAGTAGTTTGACAGGCTGTGTGTTTTCCCACCCCGTCAGGAACCCCTCCATGAGTGCCAACCCTCGCGTTGCCGACTATGCCATTGCCGAGCAGTTCATCCAGCGCTGGTCGCCCCGGGCGTTTACCGCCGAACCGATTGCCGAAGACACCCTGCTGAGCTTCTTCGAAGCGGCGCGCTGGGCCCCCTCGGCCTACAACTCGCAGCCATGGCGCTTTCTGTTCGCGCGCCGTGACACGCCGAACTGGGAGCGCTTCCTGGGCCTGCTCAACGAATTCAACCGCAGCTGGGCCCAGCACGCCTCGGCGCTGGTGCTGGTGATTTCCAAGACCACCTTTACCGCCCCAGGCGCCAGCGAAGAAACCCCGGCGCTGTGGCACACCTTCGACACCGGCTCGGCCTGGGGCCACCTGGCGTTGCAGGCCAGCATCAGTGGCTGGCATACCCACGGCATGGCCGGGTTCGACCAAGTGCTGGCGCGCAAGGAGCTGAAGATTCCGGACGGCTATGAACTGCATGCGATGGTCGCCATCGGCAAGCTGGGCGACAAGGCCAGCCTGGCCGAGTACCTGCAGGCCCGTGAAGTGCCAAGCCCGCGCAAGCCGTTGAGCGAGCTGGCGGCCGAGGGTGATTTCAGACTGTAGGGCTGAAGTTCGCGGCGCCCCGTTCGCCGGCAAGGCCGGCGCCTAAAGGATCTCCTGTAGGCGCCGGCCTTGCCAACGAAGGCTGCGACGCGGTTTCAGTCAGTAGCCCCGCTCGAAATCCACCTCGCCACGCAACGCCTGCCCCGCCTCGTATGCCCGCAGATTCTCCACGAACAAACGCACCATCGCCGTCGGCGAGGTCGGCGCCGAGCTGTGCCCGGTCAGCAGCAGGCCCCAGGCGGTCCAGAACGGATGACGCTGCGGCAGCGGCTCCTGGCGGCAGACATCGATCACCGCGCCCGCCAGGTGCCCCAGCTTCAGCGCCTCGACCAGGTCGGCATCGACCACCGACACCCCGCGCCCGGCATTGATGAACAGCGCCTGGGGGTTGAACCTGGCGAACAGCGCGGCGTTGTACAGGTCGTGGGTGGCAGGCGTATCGGGCAGCAGGTTGACCACATAATCCACCTCGCCCACCAACCGTCCCAGCTCATCCAGGCCGGCCACCTCGACAAACGGCGCCTGTACGCGGGCCTGGCTGGCCACGCCATACAAGGTGACACCGAAGGGCAGCAGGAACTCGGCAACCTGCTGGCCGATGTCACCGGTGCCCACGATCAGCACGCGCCGCCCTTCCAGGCTGCGCCCCAGGCGCCCGTCCCACTTGCGTTCCACCTGGCTGAGCACGCGCGCGAGCACCTCGCGCTCATGGCCGAGCATGTAGGTGAGCACGTACTCGGCCATCACCTGGCCAAAGATGCCCACCGCCCGCGTCAGGCGATAGCCACGCGGCAAGCCGTCGACCAACAGCGGGGTGATGCCGGCCCAGGTCGACTGCACCCAGGCAGGGCCGTGGCCCTGACGCAGCAGGGTGGCCAGCAGATCGGGCTGGCCGAGCCACACCGGGCACTCTGCTGCCAGCTTCGACAGTTCGGCAGAGTCGCCGCTGGTCACTACCTCGAGGTCCGGTGCCATCTCGCGCAGCAGGCGAGCGTAAAGGGCATGATCCTGTTCAACGATCAGAACGCGCATGTTTTGGATAACCTTGGCATAAACCACGGCGCTGGCCCGCTCACTGCGCGGGCCGCGCCATGCAAGACAGAAAAAAGCTCAGACCGGGTCGTTGCGCCGCAACAGCTCTTCGGGAAGATGCTCGATGTACTCGTCTTCAAGTGGCGGCATCTGCAGGTGGTAGCCCTGCTTCTCCAGATTGGCCAGCACCTGGGTGATGTCTTCGCGGGCCAGTTGGCGTTGGGGGGTCAACACCAGGTCGAAGGCATGCACCGGCTTGCCAAAGGCCGGCAGCAGCCCCTCGGGCACGCGCTCCAGGCCATCGGCCTTGAGCACGTAGAGGTACATTTCATTCTTGCGCGGGCTCTTGTAGATCGAGCAGATACGTTTCATGGCTGGTCTCCGGTGCCGGCCAGGCAATCGAGCAGCGCCTGGCCCATCCGCTCGCGGCGCCAGCCGCGCAACGAATCAGGCAGTTGATAGGGCCCGTTGGGGTAGCCGCTCTTGAGCAGCGCCTCGAGGGTTTTCTTGCGCAGCATCAGTTCGGGCGCGATGCCCAGGCGCTCGCCTTCGGCCTGACCGATGGCACGCAGCTGCTTGAGCAGCGCCGAAGCCTCGATCGGCAAGGGCTCGGGCAGGGCCGGCGGCCACTCGCTGGGCGGCACGCTGGCGGCCTTCTTGATCAGCTCGAGCAGGAACTCGCCATCCTGGCGAATGGTGCGCGGGTGCATGTCTTCGATCTTGGCCAGGGCCGACAGATTGTCGGGCTGGGTACGGGCCAGAGGCCACAGCGATTGCTCGCGCAGCACCCGGTTGCGCGGCAGGTTGCGCGCACGCGCCTCGCGTTCGCGCCAGGCGCACAGCTCGCGCAGTACCGCCAGTTGCGCACGCGACAGCTTCCAGGCCAGCTTGGCATCACGGTACAGCTCGTAGGGGTCGGTTTCGCGGCGCAGTTGGGCCACCAGCTCGGCGCCGTCTTCCAGCACCCAGGCATTCTTGTCTTCGGACAGCTGCGGGCGCAGGCGCTCGTAGACTTCGGCCAGGTGCACGGCATCTTCGGCGGCGTAGCTGACCTGGGTTTCCGACAGCGGGCGCTGCAGCCAGTCCGAACGGGTCTCGCCCTTGGGCAGCTCGATGCCGAGTACTTCCTGCACCAGTCGCGAGTAGCCCATGGAGAACCCGAGATTCAGGTAGCCGGCGGCCAGTTGGGTGTCGAACAGCGGCGCCGGCAGGCTGCCGGTCAGGCGCATCAGCACTTCGAGATCTTCGCTGCAGGCATGCAGCACCTTGGTCACGGCGCTGTCTTCGAGCAGCTCGGCCAGCGGCTGCCAGTCGCCGATCAGCAACGGATCGATCAGAAAGGCACGCTGCCCGTCGCCGACCTGGATCAAACCGGCGATGGGGTAAAACGTGTCAACCCGCATGAATTCGGTATCAAGCGCTACATAAGGCAACTGCCGCCACTGTCGGCAGTGCTCGGCCAGGCTGCGGTCGTCGCAAATCCAGTGAATATCGATGGCCACAAGGCTCTCCCACGAACAATGGCGCGCAGTATATACGGCGCAGGCCACCGCCGGGAAACCGCTCGACCGCCGTTCCCTCGCCAGCCTGCGCACGCGGTCAGTGTGTAGCGACCACCGGACGGCAACTGGCGAACATGTCCAGTTGCGGGTCGTACACCGAGGTGTGCACCCGCAGCAGGCCGAGCATCGAATGGAACAGGTTGTCCTGGCTCAGCGGCTGGTTGCGCGAGCGCTGCAGGCAGTCGGTATCGACGGCGTAGTCCTTGCGATAGCCATCGGAAAACCACGCCAGCATCGGTATGTGCTTCTGCTGCTCGGGAGCGAGCATGTAGGGCGTGCCGTGCAGGAACAGGTTGTACTCACCCAGCGACTCGCCATGGTCGGACAGGTACAGCATGGCGGTGTCGACCTTGTCCTGACGACTGCGCAGGACGTCGATCAGCGTGGCCAGCACGTGGTCGGTGTACACCAGGGTGTTGTCGTAGCCATTGATGATGCTCTGGCGGTCGCACTTGTCCAGGGCATTGCTGCGGCACACCGGGGTGAAACGCTCGTAGGCCTTGGGGTAGCGCTTGAAGTACTCCGGCCCGTGGCTGCCCATCTGGTGCAGTACCAGCACGGTGTCCTGCTGCAGGTTGTCGAGCATCGCCTCCAGCCCCTTCAACAGGATTTCGTCGTGGCATTCGCTGTCGACGCACAGGGCCGGGTCCTTGAGGTTGCTGACATCCTCGAACGCCACGCGATCGCAGGTGCCCTTGCAGCCGGACTGGTTGTCGCGCCAGTGCACCGCGATGCCGGCACGCTGCAGCACGTCGAGCAGGCCCTCCTGGTTCCTGGCCTTGCTGGCGTCATACTGCTTGCGGGTGAAGGTGGAGAACATGCAGGGTACCGACACCGCCGTTTCGGTGCCGCACGAATGCACGTCGCTGAAGGCCACCAGCCCCGCCTCCTTGCTCAGCTGAGGCGTGGTATCGCGGTCGTAACCGAGCAGGCCGAAGTTCTGTGCGCGGGCGCTCTCGCCCACCACCAGCACGGTCAACGACTTGCGGGCCTGGGGCGTTACCGCCAGCGGGCGCACGGCATCTTCGCCAATGCGGCGCAACGGTACATGCGCGCTGCCTAGCTGCTCGCTGACATAGGCTACTGCGGCGCCGACATAGTTGCTGGGCACGACCATCAGGTGCAGTTCATGGTGATTGCGAAACAACGAGGAAAGCCCCTGGTAATTGAGCAATGCCACCGCGCCCAGTACTGTTGCGCTGGCCGTACCGACCACCAACTTGCTCAACAACTCGCGGGGGAAGGTGCGATAAAGAATCGGGGTTTTATATAAAAGAATACTCGGCACTACGCCCAGTAACAGGATATAGCCGGCCAACGTGAACGAGAGCAGATCACGCACTTCGGTGGCATTGGTTTCCATGGTATTGCGCAACATGCCCACATCGATCAGCACGCCGTAGCGATTCATGAAGTAGGCCACCCCCGCGCTGACAAGGAACAACCCCGCCAGCACCGGCTTGAACACGGGCCGGAAGGCCACCAGGGTCAGCACCAGGTTGAACGCGCAGAACACCAGCACGGCAAACGCCAGGCGCAGCACCAGGCCCGGGGCATCCCCCGGCACGATACTGAAAACATGCTGCCACAGCACCGCGTTGAAACCGATCAACAGGTACAGGCTGGCAATCAACGTTACCCATTCGGCACGCAGGGGTTTTAACTTGAACATGGCGCTTCGCTTCTTGAAAGTCCGGGACGATGTCATTGCAACATCAATTAAAAACAAGGCGGACTGTAGGCAGGGTGCCATCAATTTTTCGTGAAAAAGACGCCAACAAATAATTGCACTTTATTGAACGAAGGGCAGAACACTTCTTGTTCAGCCTTTATTCAGGAGCAGGGCCTGTCGCCCTGCTCCCGAACAGCGGTCAGGCGGGCAACAGTACCTTGGCGTAGCTGTCGCGGTCCATGTCGACCAGCTCGACGCTCAACTGAAGCTCGCGACCGCTCACCTCGACCACCGCATCCTTGAGCACCTCGAGCAGGCTGCCCGAGAGCTGCTTCTTGACCTCCGGGGAGCGGCCGCTGAGCAGCGACAGCCGCACACAGACAAATGCCCGCTCGACCGGGGCCACGCCCACACGAAAATGTTCGAAGGCGCGCGCGCGACTCTTGATATCCAGTTCCTGGGCGAACTGACCACTGCCGACCAGCGCGTGATTCAGGCGCAGCAGAACCTTGTCGACTTCAAGCTCGCGCAGGTTGGCGCTGTATTCCAGGTGCAGATGGGGCATGACTCGGGCGTCCGTCGGGGGAAATGATTCGACAGACTACCCCATCTGCGGGTGGCGGCAAACGCGTCTATCCTGAAGGTTCATGCCCACCAACCTATCAGCAGAGGTGAAGAGATGCCGGTCAAACACGATTTGCTTGCAGACCTGAATCTGACCAGGGAAGCCTTCGACGAAAAAAAGAAAACCGACCCGCGGCTCAGTACGTTGCACGAGAAGTACAACGCGATCGACGCCCAAGTGGTCGAGGCAGAAAGCGGCAGCGCCACGGACGATCAGGTGACGGAACTGCGCAAGAAACGGCTGCTGACCAAGGATGAGATCGTCGACCATCTCAAAGCCTAGGCGTTGTACCGCTTGCCATGCTGGATAAATCTTGGTTGACCACAACAGTTAATATCATTTTGATATCAACTTTTTGCCAGGTAATTGGCAAGCCAAAAAAAACCCCGACACTTGGCGTGTCGGGGTTTCTTGATCAGGCCGCAATGGCCTGATCACGCCAAACTTACTGCTGCTGCGGCAGTTTGTCGATTGGACCGCAGCCACCAATAACCTTGGAGATGGAAACCGAAGGGTGGAACAGGTAATCGTACGAGCAGTTCTTTGGCTGGTTGTACACTTGGCCAGTGCAACCGGACAGCAGGGCAACACCCGAAACAACAGCGATTGCGACCGATGCCTTGATAAACTTTTTCATTCTAAATCCCTTAAATTACGATTCGCCGTCTTACTGATGGCGCGGCGATTGTAGGGAGGTCAGCACAATAAATCAAAAGATTTGTTACACCTTTCAAAGTCTTATGGAACGTTCGTGCTAGTTGCCCGGGCAGGGCCTGCGAATCGACTTCGACGGTCATTCTGATTTTCGGCTCAGATTCTCGAGCTTCACACCAGCGACACTTCGCCTGCTGCCGAGGCTTCGGCGGGCATGGCAAGGCGCAGTGCGCTCCTGATGTCTGCATTGATATCGTCGGTGTCTTCCAGCCCCACAGAGATCCGGACCAACCCGCGAGGTACGCCCATTCGCTCCAGGTCGGTGCCGCCTGCTCGGGCAAAACTACCGTAGTGATAACACAGGGATTCAATGTTCCCGAAGGTGGTACCTGTTCGTATCAATTGCAGTTGACTAACAAAGATTGTGCCCGCTTCCTGCGAAGGCAACACAATGGCAATAAGACCTGTATGCAATGACGGATCAATGCCGTTGGCCTGTGCGCTCCTGGTCGACCATACGGCACGCCATTGCAACGTGGGAAACTCCTGATTCAACATGGCAATGACAGCAAGTGCATTGTCGGCATGCTTTTTCAATCTGAGCGCAAGTGTTCTCAAACCACGCACCGTAAGCCAGGCCGAAAACGGGTCGAGGATCAGCCCGGCACTTTCCCTGTGAGACTTCAATGCCTTGAACAGATCCGGGTCATTGGTACTTACCATCCCGCCCATTACATCACCGTGCCCATTGATATGCTTGGTGGTGGAATACAAGGTCACTGCCGCCCCCAGCGACAACGGCTTCTGGCAAAGTGGCGTTAGAAAGGTATTGTCGACAACCAGAAGAACGGCGTTCTTCATGCAAAGTTTCGCCAGTTCCGCAATATTGATGTCCAGAAAAGCCGGGTTGGTGGGTGCCTCGATAAAGATCATTCTGGTGTCGGGCCGCAGGGCCGCCTGAAACGCCGCCGTTTCGTACGCTTCAATGACCGACAGCGTCATGCCACGCTGACGTGTTTCATGCTCAAGCTGTTCGATCACTTCATAGAACAGGCCGCGGGGCACGATGACGTGGTCACCTGCGCCCAGCAGCGCACGAAAGATCAGCAGGCAGGCGGTCATTCCGCTGTTGACTGCCAGACTGTAGGCGCAGTGTTCGATGGCACGAAACTTCGCCTCCAGGACGGAAACGGTGGGGTTGGCGTAGCGCTGGTAGGCAAAGTTTTCCCCCTCTGCATTGCCGAGCATGTCCCTCCCCGCTTCAACGGAGTCCAACAGTGCCGCGGAATTGCAGATCAGTGCGGGCACTGGAAACTGATCCAGGCCCGCCTCATGTTGCCCCAGGTGGATCGCGCGGGTAGCAGCGCCGAGTGGCGAAGACAGCAGATAATCACGGCGCTGCCGTTCACGCGGGCTCACGTTTTTGGTTGGGCTCATGAATGGCCTGATTCCGAAAGAGAGGGCTGATCCAGCCCGTTGATGATGACCTGCCCCTGGCGACCTGAGGGTGGTGCCGTTTACTCGTACTTGTAGCAAGGCACCACTTTTCCACCCAGCGAGACGATGGAGAACCTTTCCATTTTCGGCATGACGGCACAGGCCAGGCTCACTTGGGCCGCGCTGCAATGCAGCTCCTTTACCCAGATGGGATGATCCGCCTTGAAGCACTCGTGCTTCAGGTGCAGCAAATGTTGATCCAGTGGCATTCTGTCCGGGTCGCGTGGCATGGGGGCAGATGTCATCCTGGCGCGCTGCGTCGAATCAAACGCCAGGCGCAGGCACCGCAGCAGCCGTGGGTGCCGTGCCAGGTTGTTCCTTGAACCTGTCCATTCCCGGGTGACCTCTTCCAGGCCTTCGGCGACTTTGTATTGCTGCACCAGCTCCTTGATGGCGCGTGCTGCGGCGTGGCTCGGGTACAGCGAACAGCCACCGCCAACCACATGCACATCGGCGATTGTCTTGTCTGGGCAATAGGCAATGAAAACGGGATAGGGTATCTGGCTGGTGGCGTCGAACACTTCGATCGAGGCCCCGATGGCACCTTGCGCATCGCGCAAGGTTTGCAGCAATGCTTGCGGCATCGAGGCGTGAGCGATCTTTCTTATGTGTGTTTTGCACTCGTAAAAGAAGTGCTGTGCAATAAAGCGGCCGATACCGTGGCGCTCTATGACTTCGCTCGCGGCATGTATCGCCGCCTCGGCGAACCCGTAGCCTGCTGCCACACCCGTACCACAGGAATATCGGCGCGCAGCGCCATAGTCGGTATCATCGCCAGCGATGGCTTCATTGGCATACTGATGATTGATCAGGAATGACGGGTAGTGCAGATCAGCGCCGCCTGATGCTTCATGCGCCGCAAAGTGGATGACAGCCATCTGTGCAGTCTTCGAATGACGAAGCATCTGCACCGGCAGTACGTCCTGCAGGGCCGGTTGGGAAACAACCGAATCAAAACACTGCAAGGCGCTATGGGAGCGTAGTTGAAGTGGCCCCATGCTATGTTCATACGCTTCATACTTGGCGCCGATGCGCGCCTCTGCTTCATACCCTTTTCCGCAGCCGACAGACTCCATGTCACGGCTGTCAAAGGGGAATTCAAGCGTGGCCACAGTGCTGGACAGCGGGCTACCGTAACGGTTCAGGGTTACCTGTATTCCTTCGTTGATAAAGTGCTGATCTATCACACTTTCTGCATCTTGCAATGACAACGTTCGTTCGGGAGCAATCATGTTCATCGGCTGGAATTTCCATATACGCTGAAAGAAAAATGAGGCGCAGCAAGCGCCTCATTCATTTTCATCACTCAGCCAGTACAGCAGCTTCTTCTGGCGTGAACTCTTCTTCCAGCTTGACGCTATCCACTTCGTCTTCAGCAGGTTGGTCGACCTTGAACTCGTTGATATACATGCAGCAGTACTTACCCATGGAAATATCCTTTTCATGATGGATTCATGTGCGCACTTGTTTTCAGGTGCAGGTCGAGAGTAATACCGGCCACTTTCACTGCCCATAGGAAAAGTCCTGACTCCAGGCGTGAATACGTGGTTTATGGGGTGTTACTTGAGTGCCAGAACGCGCCGAAACAGGGAACAGTGTTTCCTACGCACAATTGCTGTGCGCACGCGAAAAGCAAAAAGCCCCTGAAACCGTAGGTTTCAGGGGCTCTTGCATGTATGGCGGAGAGATAGGGATTTGAACCCTAGGTACTGTTGCCAGTACAACGGATTTCGAATCCGTCCCGTTCGGCCACTCCGGCATCTCTCCAGTGGCGCGCATGATACCAGCAGTTTTCCCAAACGCAAAGCTTCTTGTGAAAAAAATTCGCGTGGTATCAGGCGCTTGCGTCAGTCACGCGCTTACAGCGGCACGCCCAGACGCTTGGCAACTTCTTCGTAGGCTTCGATCACGTCGCCCAGACCCTGACGGAAGCGGTCCTTGTCCATCTTCTTGCGGGTTTCCTTGTCCCACAGGCGGCAACCATCCGGGCTGAACTCGTCACCCAGCACGATCTCGCCATGGAACACGCCGAACTCGAGCTTGAAGTCCACCAGCAGCAGACCAGCGTCGTCGAACAGCTTGCTCAGCACTTCGTTGACCTTCAACGACAGCGCCTTCATTTTCACCAGCTGCTCGGCGGTGCCCCAGCCGAACGCAACCACGTGGGATTCATTGATGAACGGGTCGCCCTTCTCGTCGTTCTTGAGGAACAGCTCGAACGTCGACGGCTCCAGCTTGATGCCCTCCTCCACGCCCAGGCGCTTGACCAGGCTGCCGGCTGCGTAGTTGCGCACCACGCACTCGACCGGAATCATGTCGAGCTTCTTGACCAGGCATTCATTGTCGCCCAGCAGCTTGTCGAACTGGGTTGGAATGCCGGCTTCTTCAAGCTTCTGCATGATGAAGGCGTTGAACTTGTTGTTCACCATGCCCTTGCGGTCGAGCTGTTCGATACGCTTGCCGTCGAACGCCGAGGTGTCGTTGCGAAACAGCAGGATCAAGCGGTCGGCGTCGTCGGTCTTGTACACCGACTTGGCTTTGCCGCGGTAGAGTTCTTCACGTTTTTCCATGATGGGCTCCGCTTGCTAAATTGAAATGGGCTAGGCGATTTCGCGCCAGTCGAGCCCGTAATCCTGATTCGCCACTTGCAGCCAGTCCGGGTCACACCCGAGGGCGTCGACGAAACATTGCCGGGCCAGCTGTGGCAGGTTGTTCTTGCTGCTGAGGTGGGCCAGCACCAGGTGCTGCAGGTTCTGCCAGCCCAACTCCGACACCAGGCGCGCGGCCTGGTGGTTGTTCAAATGTCCGTAGTCGCCACCCACGCGCTGCTTGAGGAACATCGGGTAATGCCCGCGGCCCAGCATGTCGCGACAATGGTTGGCTTCGATCAGCAAGGCATCCAGGCCCTGATAGCTGTCGAGCAGGGCCGCGTCGTACGAGCCCAGGTCGGTCAGCACGCCAAACCGGCGGCGGCCATCGCTGAACACATACTGCAAGGGCTCCAGCGCATCGTGGCTGACGCCAACGGCGGCAATGCTCAATGCACCCAGCTGCAGGGTATCGCCAGCTGCCAGGAAGCCGCTGGGCTCCACGGGCTTGCGCATCCCGCGCAAGGTGCCACGACTGAGGTACACCGGCACATTGTAGCGCCGCGCCAGCAAACCCACCCCATGCACGTGGTCGGCATGCTCGTGGGTCACCAGCACCGCGCTCAACTGCGCCGCCGACACGCCGAGCAGCGCGAGACGCCGCTCGGTTTCGCGCAGGGAGAACCCGCAATCGACCAGTACGCAGGTACTGCCACTGACAATCAGCGTGCCATTTCCCTGGCTGCCACTTCCGAGTACGGCGAAGCGCACTTAACCCAGGTTGTCCTGGATGACGCTCAGCACGCGACGGGCCACATCGGCCGGGGCCACGGTGTTGATGTTCTTCTCGACCGTCACCTGCACGCTGTCACCCACCTTGCTCAGGCGTACCTGATAGCGCTCGGCGCGGGCTTCACGCTCTTCCTTGCTCGGCGCGCTGCCGAACAGGCGGCTGAAGAAACCAGGCTCCTGGTCCTTGGCCTCGGCTTTTTCGGCAAGGTTGATGTAGTACAGGCCCAGGCTGCGGTTGATGTCCTCAACCCGCCATTCGCCCTGTTCCAGGGCACGGCCGACGCTGGACCAGGCGCGATCGAGGTCGGCGCTCAGGTTCAGTACCGGGTTGCCGCTGCCGTCTTCGCTCAGGCTGACACGGCTCGGGGTATCGAAGTCACGGGCCGCCAGCAGCGATACCGAACCGCCCTTCTCGGCGCTGCGGGTCATGCTGGCAAGCATTTCGTCGACCAGTGCAGCGTCCACACCGGTGTTCTCGGCGCGTGCCGGGAAGTCCTGTTCGGCGGTGCTGCCGGCAGCACGCTCGACGGTCACCACATAGACTTCACTGGTATTGCGCTGTACGCCCGGCTCGATGCGAACCCGGGCACGGATTTCATTGTTGCTGCTGCCTGCAACACCGCCCAGGCGCTGGGCCATGGACGCCGACAACTCGTCGAAACGCTGCCAGGTGGTGCTGAACTCGCCGGTCTGCGGGCGCTCTTCGGCGATGCGGAAGCCGTTGTCCTCGAAGAACTGGTGGGCCACCGGCCACACCTCGGCCGGGGCGCGCTGGGCCAGGACCCAACGCGAAGCGCCGCTCTTCTGCAGGCTGAAATCGCTGATGTCGGCACCTGCCGCCAACGGCTGTGGACGCGGCACTTCGAACTCGCCCTTGACGTTGTCGTCGGCGACGTTGCGCGGAATCGGCAGCAGCGGGTCAAGACGCTTGACGTTGCTGACATCCGGCGGCAGCTGCATCGGCGGCTTTTGAGTGGCCTCCAGATAATCGCTGCCCCGGTCACGGAAGTAACCCTCTTCGCCCCAGAGCCAGCCACAACCACTGGTGCTGGAGATGATCAAGGCAAGGGCGGAAAGACCAGCCAATCGCTTCATGCGGTGTACGTCCTCAATTAAAACTTCAGGCCGCACTGGCGCATGGCCTGGCGTACCGTATCGTGACAGGATTCGCTCAGCCAGGTCAGCGGCAGGCGGATGCCTTTGTGCATCAGGCCCATTTCGACCAAAGCCCACTTCACCGGAATCGGGTTGGCTTCGACGAACAGGTCCTTGTGCAGGGGCATCAGTTTTTCGTTGATGGCGCGGGCCTCGTCGGCCTTGCCTTCGAGTGCGGCGTTGCACAGGTCGGCCATTTCGCGCGGGGCGACGTTGGCGGTCACCGAGATGTTGCCTTTACCGCCCAGAAGGATCAGTTCGACGGCGGTCGGATCATCGCCGGACAGCACGATGAAATCCTTGCTCACGCCATCCAGGATCGCCTTGGCACGCTTGAGGTCGCCGGTGGCTTCCTTGATGCCGATGATGTTGGGCACGCTCGAGAGACGGATCACGGTCTCGGCCTGCATGTCACAGGCGGTACGGCCGGGCACGTTGTAGAGGATCTGCGGGATGTCGACGGCTTCGGCAATGTGCTTGAAGTGCTGGTACAGGCCTTCCTGGGTCGGCTTGTTGTAGTAAGGCACCACCAGCAGGCAGGCGTCGGCACCGGCGTCCTTGGCATTGCGGGTCAGGTGCACCGCTTCGCTGGTGGAGTTGGCACCCGTACCGGCGATCACCGGAATACGGCCGTTGACCTGTTTGACCACGGCCTTGATGACTTCGATGTGCTCATTGACATCCAGGGTCGCCGATTCGCCGGTGGTACCGACCGCAACGATGGCGTGGGTGCCGTTTTCCAGGTGGAAGTCCACGAGTTTGCTGAGGCTGTCCCAGTCAAGACGCCCTTGTGCATCCATGGGTGTGACCAATGCCACCATACTGCCCGCAATCATGAAGCTGCTCCTGCCGGAAAAAGAGAGCGGTAATGGTACTGGCGCCACAGGGCTTGCACAAGCGAAGCAGGCGGCAGGAGCATTCCCCTCGGCGACCATTTTCGCTACCCTTCTCTCTTTGATCGGTACACAGCGGCCCGCCGGGCTGCCGACAACGCGCCCCGACAGTGCCCGAGCCCTCGATCCTGAGCCACGGAACCACGCCGACAAGCCTATTTGCCCCGTCACGTACCGACCGCTCATCGCTTTAGGAATGCTGCATGTCCACCCCCACCGTTCGCGAACAATTCCTTGTCATCAGTGCCCTGGGCGCCAACCCCATGGAACTGACCAACATTCTGTGCCGGGCCAGCAACGACAATCGCTGCTCGGTCGTCACCTCGCGCCTGACCCGCCACGGCGAGTGCAGCGCACTGGTGCTGCAGGTCACCGGTAGCTGGGACGCCCTGGCGCGTTTCGAAGCGGCGCTGCCGACCCTGGCCAAGAAGCACACCTTCACCGTGAATGTGGTGCGTAGCGCCGAACTCGAAGTGCGCCCGCTGTCGCTGCCCTACGTCGCCTATGTCAGTGCCGCGTACCGCCCCGACATCATCAACGAGCTGTGCCAGTTCTTCATCGACCACAACGTCGAGCTGGAGAACCTGACCTGCGACACCTATCAGGCACCACAGACCGGCGGCACCATGCTCAACGCCACGTTCACCGTGACCCTGCCGGCCGGCACCCAGATCAGCTGGCTGCGTGACCAGTTCCTGGACTTCTCCGACGCCCTGAACCTGGATGCGCTGATCGAACCGTGGCGCCCACAGAACCCCATGTAAGGAAACCCGCAATGGCCGTAGCACTCGACCAACCCGTCGCCGATTTCGAGGCGCAAGCCACCGGCGCCAAGACCGTCAGCCTGAGCGGCCTGAAGGGTCGCCAAGTGGTGATCTACTTCTACCCCAAGGACAGCACCCCGGGCTGCACCACCGAAGGCCAGGGCTTTCGCGACCAGTACGCGGCGTTCCAGGCGGCCAACACCGAGGTGTTCGGCGTATCGCGTGACGGGCTCAAGTCCCACGAGAACTTCAAGGCCAAGCAGGGCTTCCCGTTCGAGCTGATCAGCGACAAGGACGAAGCCCTGTGCCAGCTGTTCGACGTGATCAAGCTCAAGAAGCTGTACGGCAAGGAATACATGGGGGTAGACCGCAGCACCTTCCTGATCGACAGCGAGGGTGTGCTACGCAAGGAATGGCGCGGCGTGAAGGTGCCCGGGCATGTGGAAGCGGTGCTGGCGCAGGCGCAAGCATTGAACAAGGGCTGAAGCGCTTCGCCGGCGAAGCGTGCGCCGCGGCTAGAGCAGCGGCGCCACCACCGGCTCACGCCGCGGCCAGGCGTCGAGCACCGCCTTGAACAGCGTAGCCAGCGGGATCGCGAAGAAGATCCCCCAGAAGCCCCACAATCCGCCAAACAGCAGTACTGCGCAGATGATCGCCACCGGGTGCAGGCTGACCGCTTCGGAGAACAGCAGCGGCACCAGCACGTTGCCGTCCAGCGCCTGGATGATCGCGTACACCGCCATCAGGTAGATGAACTGGTCGCCCCAGCCCCACTGGAACAGGGCAATCAGGGTCACCGGTACGGTTACCACCACCGCCCCCACATACGGCACCACCACCGACAACCCCACCAGCAGCGCAAGCAGCGCCGCATAATTCAGGCCCAGTGCGATGAACGCGATGTAGGTGGCCACGCCGCAGATCAGGATCTCGATGCCCTTGCCGCGAATGTAGTTGGCGATCTGGCGGTTCATCTCCTCGGCCACGCGGGTCATCAGGGCCCGCTCGCGCGGCAGGTAGCCGCTGACCCAGCGCGCGATCTGCTCGCGGTCCTTGAGAAAGAAGAACACCAGGATCGGCACCAGCACCAGGTAGATCATGATGTTGACCAGCAACGGCAGGCTCGACAGCGAGAAGGTCAGCGCCCATTGACCGAACTTGCCGATCTCGCCGCGCATCGCCTCGATGGCCTGCAGCACCTGCTCATCCGAGACCAGATGCGGGTAGCGCTCCGGCAGCAGCAACAGCAGCGACTGCCACTTGCCAAGCATGCCCGGCAGTTCGTTGAACAGGGTGATCAACTGGTGCCAGAGCAACGGCACCAGCACCAGCAGGAACACCGCCAGCGCGCTCAGGAACAGCAGGAACACCAGCCCCACCGCCACCTTGCTGGGCACCCGCAGGCGCTCCAGCGCATTGACCAGGCCCTGCATCAGGAACGCCAGCACCATGCCCGCCAGCACCGGAGCCAGCATGCCGCCCAGGGTCAGTATCGCGGTGAACCCCAGAAACAGCAGGACCGCCAGCACCACCGCTTCTTCATCCGAGAAATAGCGGTGCAGCCAGCCACGAAGCACTTTGAACATCGGTGATCCTTAAAAAGAAGGGTTCAGGCTTTCTTGAGCCAGTAGGTGTAGACCCCGGCGTCGGCCTGCTCATGCAGCAGCGTATGACCGGCCAGGCGGGCAAAAGTGCGGAAGTCGCGCTGCGAGCCGGCATCGGTGGCCACCACCTTGAGTACTGCACCACTGCCCAGGCGGTTGAGCTCCATCTTGGCCTTGAGCAACGGCAAGGGGCAATTCAGGCCGCTGGCATCCAGTTCGGCGTCGCAGGGTACGGCATCGGTCATCGGGCTTCTCCAGGCAGGTGCATGCCCACGGCAGGTAGCGGCATGCACAGACCTCGTAGGATACCGCCACTGGTCGTCAACGTGTGAGCCGGCTACAGTAAGGTTCTTTGTCGACCCGAGCTTCGTGCATGAATTTTCTGCGCCCTACCCTGCTGACGCTGGCTTGCCTGCTGGCTCTACCGAGCCATGCCGACGACCTGCCGTCACTCGGCGACGCCAGCTCGGCCATCGTTTCCCCGCAACAGGAACACCAACTGGGCCGCGCCTGGTTGAGCCTGCTGCGCGGCAACGTGCGCCAGCTGTCCGACCCCCAGCTCAAGGACTACGTCGAAACCAGCGTCTACCGCCTTGCCGAAACCAGCCAGCTGCAGGACCGGCGCCTGGAGTTCATCCTGATCGACAGCAAGGAACTCAACGCCTTCGCCGCCCCCGGCGGGATCGTGGGGGTCAACGGCGGCCTGTTCCTGAACGCCCAGACCGAGGGCGAGTACGCCTCGGTGCTGGCCCACGAACTGGCGCACTTGTCGCAACGCCACTTCGCCCGCGGCGTGGAAGCCCAGCAACGCATGCAACTGCCGATGATGGGCGCCCTGCTGGTGGGCATCATTGCCGCCGCTGCCGGGGCTGGCGATGCCGGCATCGCCGCGATTGCCGGCACCCAGGCCGCCGCCATCCAGGAACAACGGCGCTTCTCGCGCCAGAACGAACAGGAGGCCGACCGCATCGGCATCCTCAACCTGGAAAAGGCCGGCTACGATCCGCGCAACATGCCGACCATGTTCGAACGGCTGATGCGCCAGTACCAGTACAGCGCCAAGCCACCGGAATTTCTGCTGACTCACCCGGTTACCGAGTCGCGGGTCGCCGACACCCGCAACCGTGCCGAACAGGCCCCCAAGGGCGGTGTGGACGACAGCCTGCGCTACCAGTTGATTCGTGCACGCCTGCAACTGACCTACGAAGGCACGCCGGGCCTGGGTGCCAAGCGCTTCCGCGCCCTGCTGGACGAAAACCCCAACCTGGATGCGGCGCGTTACGGCCTGGCACTGGCGCAGATCAAGGGCGGCCAGCTCAACGAGGCCCGCGAGAGCCTCAAGCCCTTGCTCGCCAAGGCACCCAACGACATCACCTACAACCTTGCGCAGATCGACCTGGACGTCACCAACAACCGCCTGGCCGATGCCCAGCAACGGGTGGAGAAGATGCGAGCCCTGTACCCGGGCAACTACCCGCTGCAGCAGTCACGCATCGACCTGCTGCTCAAGCAGAACCGCCCGGCCGAGGCAGAGAAGGCACTGGATGCGCTGCTCAAGAATCGGCCACAAGACCCGGATGTCTGGTATGAGGTGGCGGAGGTTCGCGGCCTGTCGGGCAACACAATCGGCCTGCACCAGGCTCGCGCCGAGTACTTTGCTCTGGTGGGCGACTTCGACCAGGCCTTGCAGCAGCTCGACTACGCCAAGCAGCGGGCGGGCAACAACTTTGTGCTGTCGTCGAAGATCGATGCCCGTCAGCGCGAGCTGATGGAACAGCAGCGGATGGTCAAGGACATGATGCGCTGACACGCATCAAGGTAGCGCGCACACCATATCGCGGGTCAGCCCCGCCCCCTTGTGGGAGCGGGCTCGACCCGCGATGCTGCTTTCAGGCGTTGCCGGAGAGCTTGAGCCGCGCCGCCTGGGTGAAGTCCAGCATGCGCTTGAGTGGCTTGAGTGCCTGCGGGATAAGCGCCGGCTCGACGAAGATCTCGTTGCTGCCCTCGCGCAGGCACTGCAAGGTGCGCTCAAGCGTGTTCATCGCCATCCACGGGCAGTGCGCGCAACTGCGGCACGCCGCGCCGTTGCCGGCAGTGGGCGCCTCGACGAAGATCTTGTCCGGGCACAGCTGCTGCATCTTGTAGAAAATGCCGCGGTCGGTGGCCACGATGAAGGTCTTGTTCGGCATGCGCTGCGCAGCCGCAATCAGCTGGCTGGTGGAACCCACCGCATCGGCCAGGTCGATCACCGCCTCTGGCGACTCGGGGTGCACCAGGATCGCCGCGTCCGGGTACAGCGCCTTCATGTCCAGCAACTGACGCGACTTGAACTCCTCGTGAACGATGCAGGCACCGTCCCACAGCAGCATGTCCGCGCCGGTGTTCTTCTGGATGTAGCGGCCCAGGTGCTGGTCAGGCCCCCAGATGATGGTCTCGCCGTTGTCCATCAGGCTTTCGACGATCTCCAGCGCACAGCTGGAGGTCACCACCCAGTCGGCCCGTGCCTTGACCGCCGCCGACGTGTTGGCATACACCACCACGGTGCGCTCGGGGTGCTTGTCACAGAACGCCGAAAAGTCCTCCACCGGGCAACCCAGGTCGAGCGAGCAGGTGGCCTCCAGGGTCGGCATCAGCACGCGCTTTTCGGGGTTGAGGATCTTCGCCGTCTCACCCATGAAGCGTACACCGGCCACCACCACGGTCTTGGCCGGATGCTGGTTGCCGAAACGGGCCATCTCCAGCGAGTCGGACACGCAACCGCCGGTCTCCTCGGCCAGGGCCTGGATCACCGGATCACAGTAGAAGTGGGCCACCAGCACGGCGTCCTGAGCCTTGAGCTCGGCGGCGATGGCGGCACGGTAGTCAGCCTCTTGCTCGGGCGTCAGCGGCTTGGGCTGCTTGGCGTCGAGGTGGGCCTGGACCAGAAGGCGTTCGGAAATCTGGGTCATGTTCGCAAGACCTGCAGGCGCTAGTGCGCGTAAGTCGAGTGTATCACCGAGCCCTGGCAAATCGGATAACGGTTCAGCCTGTACGACAGAACCAAAGACCCTCTGCGGCCTCGGGTTTTATGGGTTGCCGAAGGCTACAGATAATCGAATGAATTCTAAAGGGTTTTTTGCCAAACCAGGCTGGCGGGGCAAGCCCGCCAGCCCAGCGGTCAGTTGCCTGCCGGTTGCAGGCCGCCGAGGCTGGACATCACCAGCGCGGCGAACTCTTCAACGGTCATCTTCTGCCCGTTGAAGGCCACCTGGCCATCGGCATAGTGCAGGTTGGCAATGATGTCATTGCCCTTGAGCGTGGCCAGCTTGGAATACAAGGCCATCTGCCCGACCATCTCGCCGGCCATTGCGGCCTGCTTGACCTGCGCCTCGTCCTGCCCTTCCAGGCTGGCCTGCAAGGCTGCCAGGTCACCGATCATCGGCTTGGACAGCGACAAGCTGCTCTGCAGTTTCTCGATCATCTGGCGCACCAGTTGATCGGAAGGCAGGTCGGCCGACGTCGGCTTGGCCAGGTCCAGGGTGAGGTTGAAGCGACTTTCACCGTTGGCGGTCTTGAAGGAAAGGTCCTCCACGGCCACCTGAGGCTTGCCCGCCAGCAACTGCATCATCTGCACCTGCATCAGCGCCTGCTCTTCGGCATTCAGCTCCAGCTCGGGCGGTTGGCCGGCAGCGGCCGTCTCCTGCAACTGGGGCATGTGCTTCTCATAGATCGCCATGATCGCCTGCAGCGCAGGGATATCGAAGCGGTTGACCGCCACCACCAGTTGCCCGCCGCCCACGGCCTTGCCGTCATAGGTGATGGCGTCGACCTTGTAGGCGGCCCTGGCATCGACCTTGTCGCCGTTGACCTTGTAGGTGTTGCGTTGCTCCACACCCTTGACGGTCAGCGGTACCTGGCGATCGCCAAAGGTGAAGGCGCTGTCGTCCAGGGTCACGTCGGCCTGGCCTTCATAGAAGTCGTAGGGCGTCAGGGTGAGGTCTGCAACCAGTTTCAGGCCCTTGAGGTCGAACTTGAGCGGCGGCGTCTCGCTATCGACCATCGACACCTGCAAGGTGCCCATGCTGCCGTCGAGCTTGAGGCGCTTGCCTTCGAAGTCACCGCTCATGCCCAGGTCGAAGCCGGAGAACTTCACCGACGAACCGTCCTTGGCGATGTCCAGCGGCATCAGCCTCAACGTGCCGTCATACGACTGGTCATAGCCCAGGCTGAACTCGCCCTGCACCGGCGAGACATCACCGCTGGCCGCATACCACTCGGCTGTGGTGGCATCCTTCTCGATCGAGGTGCTGGATGCCGCCATCACCGGCATCAGCTTGAATGCCTTGACCCGCTGCCAGGGAAACGGCCCGTGCTCGATGCGATCGACCAGGGTCAGTTCCAGGTTGCTCGGCTCATCGCCCAGCTCCAGGTTCTGCACGGTGAACCTGTAACGCGCGACACTGCTGAACAGGTGTTGCTCCAGCGATACCAGCTCAAGCCGCGCCGTGGCACCCAGGCCCTTGAACGACTTTTGCATCTGCAGATTGGACTGTGCGGTAGCGTGCTCCAGCACGCCAGGCAACTGCTTGCCCGTATACCACGCCCCGGCCGTGCATACGGCCGCTACGGCGACGGCAAGCCCGCACACCACTCCCAGTGTTTTCTTCATGAATTGATCCGTTTGCTATCCATATTGAGGTGAAGCGATGTTACTCGTTGACGTCCATGAACTCCCGCGCCCAGACGATGTAGTCGCCGGGTACGGTGTAGGTATGGGTGAGTTCGGTGGCACTGAGGTCCGAGGCGCTGCTGGTGATGCGGCGCTGCTCGCGCAGGCAGTCGTAGGTGGCCTTGATCGCGGCGAAGTAGGCGCCATGGCCATCCACGGCGATACGCACGCCCAGCTCGGCCAAGCGCGTGTCGTCGTGCAGCTGCGGGTTGCCGTAGGTCACCAGCATCAGCGGCACGCTGACGTGGCGGGCAATCTCTTCGAGGTGATCGAAATCGCGGATGCCGACCATGCACACGCCGTCGGCGCCAGCATTCTGGTACGCGACCACGCGGGCAATGACTTCTTCGACCGGGATCAGCGCGGCATTGGTGCGCGCGATGATCGACAGCTCCTGGTCGACGCGAGCCTCCAGGGCAGCGCGGATCTTGCCCACGCCTTCGTCGATGCTGATCAGGTCGGTGGACTTGCGCCCGAACTGGGCAGGCAGCAGGGTGTCTTCGATGGTCAGCGCAGCCACGCCGGCGCGCTCGAGCTCGGTGACGGTGCGCATCACGTTCAGCGCGTTGCCGTAGCCGTGGTCGGCGTCGGCGATCACCGGCAGCTGTGCGACACGCCCGATGCGCGTGGCCTGCTCGGCAAATTCACTCAAGGTGATCAGGGCAAAGTCCGGAGCCGCCAGCACCTGTAACGAAGCCACCGAGCCGCCCAGGATGCCGACTTCGAAGCCGAGGTCGGCGGCGATTCGCGCAGACATCGGGTCGAACACGGAAGCCGTGTGATAGCAGACCGGGGAGGCCAGGAGTTTACGAAAGGCACGGCGCAAATCTTGGTGGGAGGCTCTAGGCATGATCATTCCAGTTTCTTCATCTTCATTCTGGAGGAGAACATACCATTCCTGCCCGACACTCCGACAGTCGCCAGACCCGAACCCAAACAAAAATAAGCGAACAGAAAACGAAAACGCCCCCCCTCCAGAAGCCCTGCACGCGCTGACACCCCTCATTCTGAGGGAGAGACCAGTCGCGGCTTGCAGGGCTGTCGAGAGTGACCGCCCAAGGGCAATCTCAGACCGAGGCCACGATGAAGGTGCGCTTGAACGGGAACAGCGTGCGCCCGTCGTCCTCACGCGGGTAGTGCGCTTCCAGAAGCCTGAGGTACTTGCGCAGAAAGGCCTCACGGTCCTCGTCATCCAGGGAGCTGAGCACCGGGCGCAGTGCCGAAACCTTGACCCAGTCGAACACCGGCGACTGGCCTTCGACCACCTGCAGATGCTCGGTTTCCCAGATATCCAGCTTGCTGGTAAGCGGCGCCAGCAACCGGTAGTAGCAGTCCAGGGACAGGACATTGCGCGCCGACATGAACTTGCGCAGCTCCAGCGTGCCGATCACCCGGCCCGCAGGCCCGCATTCGCTCAGGGCCCTGAGCATCAGGTGGTACCAGGGTGCATCCCGCCAGTTGGGCATGTGCAGCGCCAGGTAGCCGCCGGCGTGCAGATTGCCGAGCAGCCGCGGCAGCAGGTTTTCGTGGTCCTCCATGAAATGCAGCACGGCAGCGGCGAACAGCAGGCTTGCCGGCTGCTTGGGCTCCCACTGGCCTATGTCGCTGTTCAGCCATTGGGCATTGACCGGCAGGGCTCGGGCCTCGGCGAGCATTTCCGCCGAGCTGTCGACGCCGAACAACTGTGCCTCCGGCCAGCGTTCGGCCAGCAGCCGGGTGGCGATTCCGGTACCACAGCCCAAATCATAGATGGACGCTGGTGCCTGCAAGGGCAGGTGATCGAGCAGCTCGATCACCGGACGCTCCCTCAAACGCGAAAACTGCTGATAGCCTTGCGGGTCCCAGGTCGTACTCCCGCGCAGACCCTGTTGCTGTTTTACAAGCATTGCCACGTTCCTCTCGCTCCATGCGATCAATATTGCCGTCCAAGATTGTTCAACACCCTCAACACCAGCGCGATACCACGTCGCGTTTGCGGCTCGCGCAGCAGTTGCACCAGGCCCAGCAGGCTTGGTGGCTGGGTATCGCTGCTCTGCGCCTGCGCCATGCGCAGCGCGTTGCCCACGGTCCAGGTCAGGGCTGTCACGTCCTCGAACCCATGGGCCAGCTTGTCCACCATCGCGGTGTCGAGCAGGTCGACCAGGTCGGACCCCAGCGACAGCAAGTCGATGATGTTGTCCATGCGACCACTGACCAGCAGCGGTTCGAGTTTTTTCATCAGGGCATCAACGCCCGGGTGAGCAAGGTGTTCCACGGTAGGTTCGAAGGTTTCCATATCGACGTACTCCTGCACCGCTCGACTCAGATCATTCCACGGGCAACCGCCCAGTAGAGACCCCGGTTGAATCCATTGCGCAACAGGCCGCCCAGCTTGGTCGGCGGGGTGGGCACCACATCCTGCTGGTAGTTGTAGGTCAGTGGCATGCCGGCGTTGAGGCCCATCTGCGCAACGGCCTGGACCTTCCCGTCGTAGACGGCGCAGGGGGTGCCCAGGCGGATCTCGCCGGCGATGTTGTTGGCCACCACCGGTGCCTGGTTATGGCAGGCACCGCCCGCCTTGCTGATGGGCAGGTCCATGGTGTCGCCGATCACGTAGACGTTCTCCAGGCCGTAGACCTGCAGGGTCTCGTGGTTGGTCGGCAGCCAGCCCTCGTTGTTGGGGGCCTGGGACGCACCGCTCTGTATCACCGCGTCCACTGCACGAATGGGTGGGGTCGCCATCAGGATGTCGAACGGCTGCGCCTGGCCTTCGGCCGAATAGGCAATACGTTGATCCGGGTCCACGCGGTCCAGGGTGAAGCCACGCTGAAACCTGATGTTCTTCTGTTCAAAAGGGTGGGCAACAGTTCTCCGGTTGGCCGCTGCATGAACAGACAGTTTCTGAGCAATTGCGCAGTGGTCGGATAGGTATAAACAATTTCAATGTTATTGCGAACACCGCGACGGCGCAGCAAGTCATCCAGCATCAAGGTAGTTTCCACCGGCGCAATACCGCACTGATGCGGAACATTGGGCGTCTGTGGGAAAGAAACGGATATGAAGATGCGCCCTTTTTCAATCGTCATCAGACGTTGCGCCAATTGTCGCGCCGCCTTGTATTGATAGAAATGATCCCCCGCCTCCTGCAGCCCCTCGATGCGCTCGGGAGCGGGTACGCAGCCCGTCGCGATCACCAGAAAGTCATAGCCCACGTGCCTTCCAGAGCGGGTGTGCAGGGTTTGTCCGGGGAAGTCGAAGCGGGTGACCTCCTCCACCTGGAAGTCGATTTCAGGTCGCAACAGCGAACGCTCGGGCCGTTTCAGGTCTTCCTGGAAATAGCTGTTGAAGGCAACGTACATGAAGGCAGGTTTGTAATAATGATCCGGCGAATTCGACAGCAGTTTGACCGTGACCTGGTGTTTGAGTATTTCCGGGTACAGTTGTCTGACCAATTGATTGGCGAGCATCGTGCCGCCGACACCTCCCCCCACGACGACAATAGTTTTAGACATAGCCCCACTCCCTGGCTGGTTTTGAATCCATGCCAAGTACCATAGCAATTACAAAAAAATGCCATATACAGAATCGCTATAGCAAAACAGACATTAATTGCTGTTTCAAAAAAACATTACCCTTCCACCGGTGAAACTCTGCCCACTTAGCATTATTCCTTGGCACAGGCAGACTCTCCTCTGCCGCTGGCTGCTTTGTGTGAAATTTTATTAACGTTTCAATTTTCACGCCTGATTGCTGTTGACTTCGCTCCCCCTCCTGAGTAAATTGCGCGGGCCGGAAATCCGGCCTTTTTTCAACTCACCAAAGAAGCCAATGGACATAGTATCTAGACGCTGTCTGGTCATTGCCGCTGCGCAACGCCAGGCACTTAACCCTGAAAATGACGGGACTCGACTCCGCGGTCGGGTAAGCTGCGCTAGGGCTTGATGCTCCAACGTGGCTTGCCTCCCCGGTTCGTCCGGTCGCGAGGCACACGTTATGTACTTCACTTCTTCTGCAATACCGGGCGTACGCGCCTTCACTTCAGCCCTGCGGGCCAGGCTTCTGCGCGCGCCCAGGCTGCCCGTGCGTGCGCCAAGGCTCCTCTGCGACTCCCCTGCCAGCAGCGCCTTGCGGGCCCGTTGGCGCGTCTGCTCCACAAGCGGCCAACGCCAGCAGCGCTGGAGCCTGGACGACAGTCAGGACCCACCGAGTCGGGGCGCCGCCCTGTTTCTGCAGCACGCCTGATCCAGGTTTGCATGCATTCGGGGTGCGTACTTCCCCTTGAATAAACGGCAACTTTGCGCTTATTAAAAAACGAATTTCCTAGTTGGAAAATTCGCCGGCACTTTATTGCCTTCGCATTAATAAAAATCTGTGGAGCACATTATGGAAGAGGCCAGTAGTCGGTTCGCTGCCTGTGCACGTTCATTCAACAGGCAGCGAACGTCACCGCTAAAGATTCCACTCTTCGAATCGATCGCCTGCCCGCGACTCGACATACTTTCACTCGCCTATGATTAGTTGAGTTGTCGGTGTGTCGTGCCGCGAGCAGGCGGCAGGAGCACAGACCATGACTGTAAAAAACCCAACACCCCGCCACACCCACCCCACCCGTGACAGCAACAAGCTGTCGATGCGCGCCGCGCGCGAGGCCCAGAACGGCCTGGCCGTTACCCTGGCCAACGTCAACTCCAGCCCCGCCGGGCTCACCGAAGGAGAAGCCCAGGGGCGCCTGCAACGGGACGGCCACAACGAAGTCGCCCATGACCGTCCGCCCCATGCACTGGTGCAGTTGCTGCACGCTTTCAACAACCCCTTCATCTATGTGCTGATGACCTTGACGGGTATCAGTTTCTTCACCGACTTCTGGCTGCCGCTGCAGGCCGGCGAAGAAACCGACCTGACCGGCGTAATCATCGTGCTGGTGATGATGTTGGCGAGCGGCGTGATGCGTTTCTGGCAGGAACACCGATCGGCCAAGGCCGCCGAAGCCCTGAAGGCGATGGTGCGCACCACCGCAGCCGTGCTGCGGCGCGAGCAGCTAGGGGCCCAGGCGCGGGTTCGAGAACTACCCATGCGCGAACTGGTGGTGGGCGACATCATCCAGCTGTCTGCCGGCGACATGATCCCCGCAGACATTCGCCTGATCGAGTCCCGCGACCTGTTCATCAGCCAGGCGGTACTGACCGGCGAAGCCTTGCCAGTGGAAAAGTACGACACCCTGGGTGCGGTGCAGGAAAAATCCGCCAAGGCCCAGGCCGCCGACCAACAGGACCTGCTGGACCTTCCCAACATCTGCTTCATGGGCACCAACGTGGTCAGCGGGACCGCCACGGCCGTGGTGGTCGCCACCGGGGCTCGTACCTATTTCGGCTCACTCGCCCGCTCCATCGTCGGCTCCCGCGCGCAGACCGCCTTCGACCGCGGGGTCAACAGCGTGAGCTGGCTGCTGATCCGCTTCATGCTGGTGATGGTACCCATCGTGCTGCTGATCAACGGCTTCACCAAGGGGGACTGGGCCGAAGCCTTCATGTTCGCCCTGGCGGTAGCGGTTGGCCTGACCCCGGAAATGCTGCCGATGATCGTCAGCGCCAACCTGGCCAAGGGTGCGGCCGCCATGGCCAGGCGCAAGGTAGTGGTCAAGCGCCTGAACGCGATCCAGAACTTCGGCGCCATGGACGTACTGTGCACCGACAAGACCGGCACCCTGACCCAGGACCGCATCATCCTCGAACACCATGTCGATGTCGGCGGCAACCGCTGCGACGAGGTGCTGCAACTGGCCTGGCTCAACAGCCACCACCAGAGCGGCATGAAAAACCTCATGGACCGCGCCGTGGTCAGTTTCGCCGAGGACAATCCGCAGTTCACCCCTCCGGCAGCCTGGCGCAAGGTCGATGAACTGCCCTTCGACTTCGTACGTCGGCGTCTGTCGGTGATACTGGCCGATGCCAGTGGTGGTCACCTGCTGGTGTGCAAGGGCGCCGTGGAAGAGATGCTGGAGACCGCCAGCCGGGTCCGCCAGCAGGGCACTGCCGTAAGCCTGGATGCCGAGCGCCGTTCGGCCCTGCTCAAACTCGCCGAGGCCTATAACCGCGACGGCTTTCGCGTGCTACTGGTGGGTACCCGCCAAATAGCCGCAGGCGAGACGCAGACCCAGTACAGCGCCAGCGATGAGCGCGAGCTGATCATCGAAGGCTTGCTGACCTTCCTCGACCCGCCCAAGGAAAGCGCCGGCCCGGCCATCGCCGCACTGCGCGACAACGGCGTGACGGTCAAGGTACTCACCGGCGACAACCCCACCGTTACCGCCAAGATCTGCCGGGAAGTGGGCCTGGAGGCAGGCGAGCCGCTGCTGGGCCGCGACATCGAGCACATGGACGATGAGGTGCTCGCGCGCCGGGTGGAAGAGCGCACGGTGTTCGCCAAGCTCACGCCACTGCAGAAGTCCCGTGTGCTCAAGGCCCTTCAAGCCAACGGCCACACCGTCGGGTTTCTGGGTGACGGGATCAACGACGCCCCTGCCTTGCGCGACGCCGACGTCGGCATCTCGGTGGACAGCGGCACCGACATTGCCAAGGAGTCGGCAGACATCATCCTGCTGGAAAAGAGCCTGATGGTACTGGAGGAAGGGGTGATCAAGGGTCGCGAGACCTTCGGCAACATCATGAAGTACCTGAACATGACCGCCAGCTCCAACTTCGGCAACGTGTTCTCGGTGCTGGTCGCCAGTGCCTTCATCCCCTTCCTGCCGATGCTGGCGATTCACCTGTTGCTGCAGAACCTGATGTACGACTTCTCCCAGTTGGCGCTGCCATGGGACAAGATGGACAAGGAGTACCTGGCCAAGCCACGCAAATGGGATGCCCGGAACATCGGGCGGTTCATGCTGTGGATAGGGCCAACCTCATCCATTTTCGACATCACCACCTTCGCGCTGATGTGGTACGTGTTCGCCGCCAACAGCGTGGAAATGGCCAGCCTGTTCCAGTCGGGCTGGTTCATCGAAGGGCTGCTGTCCCAGACCCTGGTGGTGCACATGCTGCGCACCCGCAAGATCCCGTTCATCCAGAGCACTGCAGCCTTGCCGGTAATGCTGGCGACGGGGCTGGTGATGGCGCTGGGAATCTACGTGCCCTTCTCGCCGCTGGGCAGCATGGTCGGCCTGGTTCCGCTGCCGTGGGAATACTTCCCTTGGCTGGTGGGCACACTGCTCAGCTACTGCGTGGTCGCCCAGACCATGAAGACCTTGTACATCCGCCGCTTCAAGCAGTGGTTCTGAAGAACGTGGCTCAGGGAGAACGCCTATGCGCGTACTGATTTGCGCCGGCCGCCATTACGCCGACAGCCGGGTGTGCCGGCAGGCTCTGGAAGCTTTCCAGCGCCTGCACCCGGTGCAGGTGGTCATCCACGGTGGCAGTCAGTTCCTCGGTGCACATATCGAGGACTGGGCCCGGGAAAACGCAGCCCACATCGTGCGCTACCCACCCAACTGGCAGCACCACGGCAAACAGGCCGAACGCCTGCGCAACCGCTTCATGCTGGCCGATAGCCGACCGGACATCGTGCTCGCGCTGCCCGGCGGGGCAGACACCGAAGAACTGCTCGAGCAGGCCCGAAGCCAGGGCCTGCAGACACTCTCGGTAGGCAACCCGTAAACCGGTGACCCCCTCCCGCGCCAGCTCGCACCCAGCCGAGCTGGCGCGAACGCAATCTCCAGGTCAACCCGCAGATCACGGTTCAGTTGCTGAACAGGGAGGGAAATTCAACAGACGAAAAAAAACCCGCTTTCTCATGGAAAGCGGGTTTTCGAAATGGTGGGTCGTGTAGGATTCGAACCTACGACCAATTGGTTAAAAGCCAACTGCTCTACCAACTGAGCTAACGACCCGTTGCGTGGGGCGTATAATACTGATTTCCTTAAGGAAATCAACACCCCACCGTAAAAAAATCAAAAATATCGGGTTGGGTCGGTCACGCCGGCTGCCCGGAAGCCATCTGCACGCAGGCGGCAGCTGTCGCACTTGCCACAGGCACGGCCTTGATCGTCAGCCTGATAGCACGACACAGTGAGGCTGTAGTCGACACCACGCGCCATGCCCGCCTGAACGATCTGCGCCTTGCTCAGGTTCTGCAACGGTGCCTGGATGCGAAAGCCCTGCCCCTCGACACCGGCCTTGGTGGCCAGGTTGGCCATGCGCTCGAATGCCTCGACGAACTCGGGACGGCAATCCGGGTAGCCCGAGTAATCCACCGCGTTCACGCCGATGAAGATATCCCGCGCCTGCAACACCTCGGCCCAGCCCAGCGCCAACGACAGGAACACGGTATTGCGCGCCGGTACGTAGGTCACTGGAATGCCTTCACCCGGCGTCTCGGGTACATCGATGCTGCTGTCGGTCAGCGCCGAACCACCAATACCATCCAGGCTCAGGCCGATCACCTTGTGCTCGACTGCACCCAGGTCACGGGCAACTCGCGCAGCGGCGTCCAGCTCGGCGCGATGACGCTGGCCGTAGTCGAAACTCATGGTATAGCAGCTGTAGCCTTCGGCCTTGGCCATCGCGACCACCGTGGCCGAGTCCAGGCCACCAGACAGCAGGATTACCGCACGTTTCTCAGTCATGACATCACTCCCCAATCAGCGTCCCGGCTCGTCGTTCCACAATTGCTTGTGCAACTGCAGTTGAAAACGAACCGGCAAATTATCGGCCACGATCCAGTCGGCCAGGTCGCTGGCCTTGACCTGATGGTGGCTCGGCGAAAACAGCACCTCCCCGGCACGCTTCTCCAGACCATACTGGATCAGCTTGGATACCGCCCAGTCATAGTCTTCACGGGAACAGATGACGAACTTGACCTGATCGTTCGGGGTCAGCAGCTCGATATTCTCGTAGAGGTTGCGGTGCATCTCTTCGGAGCCCGGCGTCTTGAGGTCCACCACCCGGCTGACGCGCTGGTCGACCTTCGAGATGTCCAGTGCTCCGCTGGTTTCCAGCGACACCTCATAGCCGGCGTCGCACAATTGCTTGAGCAAGGGGATGGCGTTGGGTTGGGCCAATGGCTCACCGCCAGTGACGCACACGTAACGCGGGCGAAAACCAGCCACCTGCTCGAGAATCGAGTCGAGGCTGCGCACGGTGCCACCACTGAAGGCATAGGCACTGTCACAATACTGGCAACGCAAAGGGCAGCCGGTGAGACGTACAAATACCGTGGGCAGCCCAGCGGTACGCGTTTCACCCTGCAACGAGTAAAAAACTTCGGTAATTCGTAATGTGTCTTGCATAGTCGCCACGGGCGTAACAGCTAAACAGGCTGTCCGCCTCCGTCAGGCACTGCAGCGAACCCGGCATCGCGTAGTTCGCAGCAGCGTGTGTCAATAAAAGGGCATCGATTCTAACGAAAAAACCCGCGACTAGCGCGGGTTTCTTCCAGGCGGGCAGTTCAGAGCTTCTGCAGGTCGCGCTGGGCCAACTGTGCGGCGGAGGTACCCGGGTACTGGGTGACCACCTGCTGCAGAATACCCTTGACCCGGTCGGTGTGACCCAGGCGGCGCTCGACATCGGCCAGCTTGTACAGCGAGTCCGGCACCTTGCTGTGCTTCGGATACAGCTGGCTGACCTTGGCAAACGCCTGGCCAGCGCCCTGCAGGTCGCCCTTGGCAAGATTCACTTCACCCAGCCAGTACTGGGCATTGCCGGCGTACTGACTGTTGGGGTACTTGCGCAGGAAGGCATTGAATGCCTGGCTGGCCTTGTCGAAATCCTTGGCCTTGATCAGGTCGAAAGCAGCGTCGTAATAGAGCTTTTCTTTCGCCGGGTCGCCAGGTTCGCTACTGGCCGCAGGGGCGGTGGCCGCGCCTGCAGCGGCACCGGCGGCTACGTCACCACCGGTGGAGGAATTCTCTGGAGTTGCAGCGGGTGCACCGCCGGCTCCGATACGCCGATCCAGGTCCTGGTAACGCTCCAGGCCTTCCTGTTTCAGGCGGGCTACATCGTTTTGCAGTTCTTCGATCACGCCTTGCTGGCGCGAAATCTGATCCTGCATCTGCTGCAATTGCATGAACAGCTGACCCTGCGCCGAGGCAGGGGCCGAAACCCCTCCCCCGGCGTAGGCGCCGCTCGTACCATAACCCGCTGGCGGATAACTGCTTGCGCCGTTATAGCCAGCGTTGTCATCAACAACAGGAACCTCGGCCCAGGCCACGAGTGGCAGGGCGAGAGCCAGGACGGTTACAGCACGGCGGCACGTTCGCATATCGAATTACTTACGCAGTTCGACGCGACGGTTCTGAGCCCAGGATTGCTCGTCGTTACCGGTAGCAACTGGACGCTCTTCGCCGTAGGAAACCAGTTCCAGTTGGGCTGGGGAAACGCCTTGCAGTACCAGGTAGCGCTGTACGGCTTTAGCACGACGCTCGCCCAGGGCCATGTTGTATTCGCGAGTACCACGCTCGTCGGTGTTGCCTTCCAGGACGACGCGAGCGCCATTGCCTTTCAGGTCTTTGGCGTGAACGTCCAGAGCGCGCATGGCTTCTGGCTTCAGGTCCGAGCTGTCGTATTCGAAGTAGAAGGTGGTGATTGCGCGCAGAGCGGCTTCTTCGCTCAGGGAACCGTCAACAGCACCGGTGTTAGCGCCGTAACCAGCGTTTGGATCAACAGCGCCTTCACCAGCGTTGTCGCCGCCCTTGGAGGAGCAACCTACAGCTACAGCCATGGCCAGAGCCAGCGCAGCAAACTTACCAAACTTCAGCATTTCCATCGTGAAACTCCTAATGAACCCCAATGTGTTAAGTGTTACGTAAAGCGCCGCGTCAGTTCAGGTAAGGGGACCAGGACGGTTCTCTGACTTCGCCTTGAGCGGTAGGAAGCGGGAGCCTCACGCGTCCGTTGAGAGAGACGAGCATCAAGACTCCCCGGCCCTGCTGGCGGGTGGCGTAGATTAGCATGGTGCCGTTGGGCGCAACAGTGGGTGACTCATCAAGACTTGTTTCAGAGAGGATTTTTACACTTCCTCGCTGCAAATCCTGCGCGGCCACCTTGAAGTTGGTGAAACCTTGCTGGCGATGAATCATTACCAGGGTCTTTTCATCCGCCGACAGTTTAGGGTTGGCGTTGTAGTTACCCACGAAAGTTACACGCTCGGCACCACCACCCGAAACGTTGGTTTTGTAGATCTGCGGCTTGCCGCCACGATCCGACGTGAAATAGATGGTCGAACCATCCTTGCCCCAGAACGGCTCGGTGTTGATACCCGGGCCGGCCGTGACACGCGACATCTGGCGCGAAGCCATGTTCATCACATAGATGTCAGGGTTGCCGTCCTTGGACAGCACGAACGCCAGGCGCGAACCATCGGGCGACCAGGCTGGTGCACCGTTGAGGCCTTCGAAGTTGGTGATCTGCTCACGACGGCCAGTGTCGATGTGCTGTACGAAGATACGCGGACGACGCTGTTCGAACGACACATAGGCAATGCGCTTGCCGTCTGGCGCGAAGCGCGGCGACAGGATCGGCTCGCGCGACTGCAGCAGGGTCACGGCGCGGGCGCCGTCGTAGTCCGAACGCTGCAACGTGTAACGAGTGTTGTCCTTGGAGAAGCGTTCGGCGGTGACGTACAGCATGCGCGTGGAGAACGCACCCTTGATGCCGGTGAGTTTCTCGAACGACTGGTCGGCAATGTAGTGCGACATGTCACGCAGCTGGTCGGTAGTGCCCGAGACGCTGCCGGTCAGCACTTGCTGCTCGGTGGCGACGTTGAACAGCGCATATTGCACCTGCAGGCGACCGCCCGCTGGCACGATGCTGCCTACCATCACGTACTGGGCGCCCAGGGCCTTCCAGTCGCGGAAGATGACTTCGCTGGCCTGGCTAGGCTGGCTGATCATGTTCTGGCGCGGAATCGGCGCATAGTAGCCGGAGTTGCGCAGGTCATTGCCAATGATATCGGCCATGTCCTCGGGCAGCACACTGCCACCCTGCAGGGCGAACGGCACGACCGCGATCGGCGTGGCACGGTCACTGCCGCTGGTGACCAGGATGTTCTTTTCTTCTGCAACGGCCATCCCTGCTGCGCAGCAGAGAACGACCAGCAGTCCTCTAAGAAGGTTAATCACAAGGCTAGATCCTCAGGTGTGAATGTCATCTTGAATGAACGATAGGGATTGAATTCGCTCGGTTTCAAGCCCTGCATTTCGGTCAGGCGGCCAATGTTCTTGACCGCTGCTACCGCAGAGGCATCGAACGGACCATCACCACTGGAGCGTGCAACGCTCACCGTGGTCACGGTGCCATCGGGCAACATGCCAATCTGCAGGACCACCGTCATGTTCTTGCGTGCAGAAGGTGGGCGCGCCCAGCCTTCGGCTGCGCGGGCACGAATCAGGTCGTCGAAGTCGCCGGCCACCTGGTCACCCTGCTCGTCGGCCAGCGCCTGCTGCCGTTCGGTGGAGTCGGACAACAGCTCGGCCAGGGCCTGGGCTTTCTTGTCTTCCGCCGCCTTGCGCGCCGCTTCTGCTGACTTCTTCTTGGCCGCATCGGCTGCGGCTTTCTTCTTGGCGTCCTCGGCGGCCTTTTTCTTGGCCTCTTCGGCTGCCGCTTTTTTCTTCGCATCCTCGGCTGCCTTTTTCTTGGCATCCTCGGCGGCTTTCTTCTTGGCGTCTTCAGCGGCCTGCTTCTTGGCCTCTTCTGCTGCCTGTTTCTTGGCCTCTTCCTCGGCTTTCTTCTTGGCGAGGTCGGCCTGCTGTTTCTCTTCGACCTTCTTGGCTTCCTCGGCTTTCTTGGCCGCGTCGGCCTTTTTGGCCTCGTCGGCTTTCTTGGCCTCGTCGGCCTTCTTGGCTTCGGCCGCCTCGCGGGCTTCTTCGGCCTTTTGAGCCGCCTCTTCTTTCTTTTGTTCCGCAGCCTTCACCGCTTCCTGCTTCTGCTGCTCGACCTTCTTCTGTTCCATCTGCTCGACTTCGGTCTGGCGCGCAGCGGTTTTCTTCGCTTCACCCGCAATCTTCTGATTGGTTTGGGTGGTGGCCTGACTTTTGGACTTCAGCTGGTACAGGGTCGCCTGGACAATAGGCTTGGCCGGCGGCAGTTCCGGGGTCATGGCAAAGCTGACGAACAGCATGCCGAACACCAGAACGTGCAGCGCGATGGCCCAGACGCTGGGCCAGAAATAGCTTTCCGAGGCGGATGGCTCTCGCTGTTGCATCAGGGCGCCTCGGTAATCAGGCCAACGTTACCGACACCGGCCTTCTGCAACCCGCCCATGGCGCCCATCACCGCGCCATAGTCGACGGCCTTGTCGCCACGGATGAACACCTGGGTCTGTTTGCCCTGGTCACGTCCGGCCGCGATGATCTTGGTCACCGCGTCGGTCATTTGCGGCAAGGTCATGGCCTTGTCCATCTGCTTTTCGGTGTCGACTTCGCTGCCAAGGTTCCAGAAATAGGTCTTGTCGGCCTTGATCGAAATGGTAAGGATCTGGACGTTGTTGTCCTGCGGCAAGGCTTCGCTGGAAACCTTGGGCAGGTCGACCTTCACGCCCTGGTTGAGCATCGGTGCGGTCACCATGAAGATAACCAGCAGTACCAACATCACATCGATGTAGGGCACCACGTTCATCTCCGCGACCGGCTTGCGTTTGTGTCGAACTCGAGCCATGGGCTTTTACCTGATCACTCTTCGCTGGTGTGCACTTTACGGTGCAGGATGGCCTGGAACTCGTCGGCGAACGTGTAGTAGCGGCCGATCAAGACTTCACTGCGTGCAGCGAAACGGTTGTAGGCAATAACTGCCGGGATTGCGGCGAACAGGCCGATCGCGGTGGCGATCAGTGCCTCGGCGATACCCGGAGCCACAGTGGCCAGGGTCGCCTGCTGGGCCGAAGCCAGGCCGCGGAAGGAGTTCATGATGCCCCATACGGTACCGAACAGACCGATGTACGGGCTGGTGGAACCGACGGTGGCGAGGAACGGCAGGCTCTGTTCGAGCTTCTCTTCTTCACGCGAGATGGCCACGCGCATGGCCCGGCCAACGCCTTCCATCACGGCGTCAGGGTCGACGCCCGGTTGCTGGCGCAGGCGCGAGAATTCCTTGAAGCCGGCACGGAAGACCTGCTCCACGCCCGAGTCCGGGTCCGGGTTGCTGCCGGCCTGGCGGTACAGCTTGGACAGGTCGATGCCCGACCAGAAGCGCTCCTCGAAGCTTTCCAGCGCACGACGACCGGCACGCAGCATGGTGCTGCGCTGAAAAATCATGATCCACGAGGTCACCGATGCGGCCACCAGAATCAGCATGACCAGCTGCACCACGATGCTGGCATTACTGACCAGGCTCCACATGGAGGTATGGTCGACGACGTTAGCTTCCACGCTTAATCTCCTGCAATTGTTTGGTTACCCGCACCATCCGCCGCCACAAAGGCTGCACGCAGCTCGGAAGGAATGGCCCGGGGTTTGAACGTATCGGCGCGCACACAGGCCACCAGGAACTGCCCCTCGCAGAGCAGCGTTGCATCACGCTCGCGCCAGACCTGCTGCACAAAGCGCAGGCTGGCACGATTCAATTCAAGCACTTGTGCGGTGACCCGCAATTCATCGTCCAGGCGGGCCGGCGCGTGGTAGCGCGCCTCGCTGGAATGAACGACGAACAAGGTGTTCTGTTCTGCCATCGCAGACTGGGCAAAGCCCAGCTCGCGCAACCGCTCGGTGCGGGCACGCTCCATGAATTTCAGATAATTGACGTAATACACCACGCCGCCCGCATCGGTGTCCTCGTAATAGACGCGACAGCGATGTGCGAACGACTCAACCCCATTTTGCGCGCGCATACTCTAGTGCTAACTCCTCAGCTTGCCAATCCGCCCCACCAACTGTTTTTAACGGATTATGTCGTATTGCCAGCGCGACTCATGCGTGTCCGCCGATAGGACCACGAAAACGCCGGATAAGTCTGTCATTCATCGGCCAGGTCGGAAAAACCCTCGCCGTTGACCGACTCGCCCATGCGGCCCGGAATGTTCAGGCCAAAGTGCAGGTAGGCGTGCCGGGTCACCACGCGCCCACGGGGTGTGCGCATGATGTAGCCCTGCTGGATCAGGTAGGGCTCCAGCACGTCCTCGATGGTGTGACGTTCTTCGCTGATCGCCGCCGCCAGGCTGTCAACACCCACCGGGCCACCGTCGAACTTCTCGATCATGGTCAGCAGCAGGCGCCGGTCCTGGTGATCGAAACCACGCTCGTCCACGTCCAGCAGGTTCAGCGCCAGGTCGGCGATGGCCTTGGTGATGTCACCTTTGCCACGCACCTCGGCGTAGTCGCGTACACGACGCAGCAGACGATTGGCGATACGCGGGGTGCCGCGGGCGCGCCGGGCGATCTCGAAGGCGCCCTCGTCCTCGATCGGCAGGCCCAGAATCCCGCCCGAGCGGCTGACGATGGTGGCCAGGTCTGCGGTGTTGTAGAACTCCAGGCGCTGCACGATACCGAAACGGTCGCGCAGCGGATTGGTCAGCATGCCGGCGCGGGTGGTTGCCCCGACCAGAGTGAACGGCGGCAAATCGAGCTTGATCGAACGTGCGGCCGGCCCCTCGCCGATCATGATATCCAGCTGGAAGTCTTCCATGGCCGGGTACAGCACCTCTTCGACGATCGGCGAAAGCCGGTGAATCTCGTCGATGAACAGTACATCGTGGGGTTCCAGGTTGGTCAGCAGCGCCGCCAGATCGCCCGGACGCTCAAGGATCGGCCCGGAGGTGCTCTTGATCGAAACGCCCATCTCCTGCGCGATGATGTTGGCCAGGGTGGTCTTGCCCAGGCCCGGCGGGCCGAAGATCAGCGTATGGTCCAGCGACTCGCTGCGCCCACGTGCCGCCTGGATGAAAAGCGCCATCTGCTCGCGCACCACTGGCTGCCCGATGTACTCGTCCAGGCGCAATGGCCGGATCGCCCGGTCCTGGACCTCTTCGCGGTCGCGCCCGGTAGCGGCTATGAGTCGGTCGGCTTCGATCACTTAAATCATCCCCTTGAGGCTGCGCCGGATCAGCTCTTCGCTGCTCAGGCCCTTGGCATCGATGGCCGCCACGGCGCGGCTGGCTTCCTGCGGCTTGTAGCCCAGCGAGATCAGCGCGCTGACCGCATCGGTTTCGGCAGTGGAGGCACTTGCCACCGGCTGCGGGCCGTCGGACACCAGGGTAAACAGGCTTGGCGCGGTTTCCCAGGCCTTGAAGCGGTCCTTGAGTTCGACCAGCAGGCGCTCGGCGGTCTTCTTGCCCACCCCCGGCACCTTGACCAGCGCCGAGGTGTCCTGGGCCTGCACGCAGCGTATCAGGTCGTCGACCTCCAGGCCCGACATCAATGCCAGGGCCAGCTTGGGCCCTACGCCGTTGAGGCGGATCAGCTCGCGGAACAGCTCGCGCTCGCGCTTTTCGTGAAAGCCATACAGCAGGTGCGCGTCTTCACGTACCACCAGGTGGGTGTGCAGCGTCACTGCCTCGCCAACCTTGGGTAGGCGATACAGGGTGGTCATCGGCACCTCGAGCTCGTAGCCCAGGCCGTTGACATCGACAATCAGGTGCGGCGGCTGCTTTTCAGCCAGGGTACCGCGCAAACGTCCAATCACGTTCAGGTCCTTTATCCAGGGCGCCGGGGCGATCGAGCCCGCCATCAGCCGCCATGATTGCAAGCCGGCGGTGGCCGGCAAGCGAAATTGTGTTAACCGATGATGCTATCAGAGCCTTAGGCGGCCACTGCGGCTGCGTGCAGCGCCCAGCCCGTGCGGCACCAGGCTGGAACGGGTATGGGCATGGCACAGGGCGATGGCCAGGGCATCGGAGGCGTCTATCTGCGGCTTCTGGGTGAGCTTGAGCAGGTGCATGACCATCATCTGCACCTGTTCCTTGTTGGCCCCGCCCGTACCGGCGACCGCCTGCTTGACCTGGGTGGCACTGTACTCGGCGATCTCCAGGCCCTCTTCGACCCCGGCGACGATGGCGGCGCCGCGCGCCTGGCCGAGCTTGAGCGCCGAGTCGGCGTTGCGCGCCATGAACACCCGCTCGATACCCATGGTCACCGGCCCGTGCAACTGGATGATTTCGCGCACGCTGCGGTATACCACCTGCAGGCGCTCGGGCAGCTCGCCGCTGCCGGTACGGATGCAACCGGAGGCCACGTACTCGCACCCGCGCGCCGTGTGGCGCACCACACCATAGCCGGTAATCCGCGAGCCGGGGTCAATACCAAGAATCAGAGTCATATCGCCTGCGCAACCAGTGGCGCACCGGGGCGCCATTAAAAAGACAGAAGCCGGACCCGTCACGGGCACAAGGTGCCTGCGGACGAATCCGGCCTCGAGTACGCCAGAACTGAACCTTAGCCGAGTTGTTCCATGACTTCGTCAGGAATTTCGGCGTTGGAATACACATTCTGCACATCGTCCAGGTCTTCAAGCATGTCGATCAGCTTGAGCACCTTCTGTGCGCCCTCCAGGTCGAGTTCGGCGCTGGTGGTCGGCTGCATGACGATTTCCGCATCCGCAGCCTTGAAGCCGGCAGCCTCCAGGGCAGTACGCACCGCGTAGAAGCTGGCAAACGAGGTGAACACGTCGAACGAGCCATCTTCGTTGCTGACCACGTCGTCGGCATCGGCCTCCATCGCCGCTTCCATCAGCGCGTCTTCATCGACACCGGCGGCAAAGCTGATCTGCCCCTTGCGCTCGAACAGATAGGCCACCGAGCCATCGGTGCCCAGGTTGCCACCGCACTTGCTGAAGGCATGGCGCACGGCCGCGGCGGTGCGGTTGCGGTTGTCGGTCATGGCCTCGACCATGATCGCCACGCCGCCCGGGCCGTAGCCTTCGTAGCTGAGCTCTTCGACATTGTCGGCTTCGGTTGCGCCTGCACCACGGGCCACGGCGCGATCGATGATGTCGCGGCTCATGTTCGCGCCCAAGGCCTTGTCCAGCGCCAGGCGCAGGCGCGGGTTGGAATTCGGGTCGCCACCGCCCTGCTTGGCGGCGACGGTCAGCTCACGAATCCACTTGGTGAAGATCTTGCCTCTCTTGGCATCCTGGCGCTCTTTGCGGTGCTTGATGTTCGCCCACTTGGAATGACCCGCCATAACTGACTCCAGAAATCCTTGAAACAAAACCACGCCCCCGCCCGGAAAAACCTGGCGTGGGCAATCAATTCGGTATGCCGTAACGCAAAGGCGCATCCAAGTGGATGCGCCCCGGGCCCGCTTACTCAGCCTTGGGCTGTTCGCGCAGACGGATGTGCAGCTCACGCAGTGCCTTGGCATCGACCAGGCCTGGGGCCTGGGTCATGACGCACGCAGCGCTCTGGGTTTTCGGGAAGGCGATCACTTCACGAATCGACTGGGCGCCGGTCATCAGCATCACCAGGCGGTCCAGACCGAAGGCCAGGCCACCGTGCGGCGGTGCACCGAACTTCAGCGCGTCGAGCAGGAAGCCGAACTTCTCTTCCTGTTCCGCCGCCTCGATGCCCAACAGGCGGAACACGGCCTGCTGCATCTCTTTGCGGTGGATACGGATCGAACCGCCACCCAGCTCGGTGCCGTTGAGCACCATGTCATAGGCACGCGACAGCGCGGTGGCCGGGTTGGCCTCCAGCTCTTCAGGGGAGCATTTTGGCGCGGTGAACGGGTGGTGCAGCGCCGTGAAGCTGCCGTCGTCGTTCTCTTCGAACATCGGGAAGTCGACAACCCACATCGGTGCCCATTCGCAGGTCAGCAGGTTGAAGTCGTTGCCGACCTTGATGCGCAGCGCGCCCAGGGCTTCGCTGACGATCTTGGACTTGTCGGCACCGAAGAACACGATGTCGCCATCGACCGCGCCCACGCGATCGAGGATCACGTTCAGGTTGGCCTCGGGGATGTTCTTGACGATTGGCGACTGCAGGCCCTCGACGCCCTTGGCGCGCTCGTTGACCTTGATGTACGCCAGGCCCTTGGCACCGTAGATGCCGACGAACTTGGTGTACTCGTCGATACGGCTGCGCGGCATGCTCGCCCCGCCCGGTACACGCAGTGCGGCAACGCGGCATTTCGGGTCGTTGGCCGGGCCGCTGAACACCTTGAAGTCGACCGCTTGCAGCTGGTCGGCCACATCCACCAGTTCCAGCGGGTTGCGCAGGTCAGGCTTGTCCGAACCGTAGCGGCGCATGGCCTCTTCGAAGGTCATGTGCGGGAATTCGCCGAACTCCAGGTCCAGGACTTCCTTGAACAGTTTGCGGATCATGCTTTCGGTCAGGCCCATGATCTCGGTCTCGTCCAGGAAGCTGGTCTCGATGTCGATCTGGGTGAATTCCGGCTGGCGGTCGGCGCGCAGGTCTTCGTCGCGGAAGCACTTGGCGATCTGGTAGTAGCGATCGAAACCGGCCACCATCAGCAGTTGCTTGAACAGCTGCGGCGATTGCGGCAGGGCAAAGAAGCTGCCGGCGTGGGTACGGCTTGGCACCAGGTAGTCACGCGCGCCTTCCGGGGTAGCGCGGGTCAGGATCGGCGTCTCGACGTCGAGGAAGCCGTTTTCGTCGAGGAAGCGACGGATGCTGGTGGTGATGCGCGAGCGCAGACGCAGCTTCTCGGCCATCTCCGGACGACGCAGGTCGATGAAGCGATAGCGCAGGCGGGTCTCTTCACCCACGTCGGAGTACTCGTTGAGCGGGAACGGCGGGGTTTCCGCTTCGTTCAGCACTTCGAGCTCGTAGCCCAGCACTTCGATGGCGCCCGAGGCCATGTTGGCGTTGACTGCGCCTGCAGGGCGCGGACGCACCTTGCCGGTGATTTTCACCACGTACTCGCTGCGCACGCGGTCGGCGGCGGCAAAGCTTTCTGCGCGGTCCGGGTCGAACACGACCTGAGCCATGCCTTCGCGATCACGGATGTCGAGGAAGATCACCCCGCCGTGGTCGCGACGACGATGGACCCAGCCGCAAAGGGTAATTTCCTGACCTTCCAGGCTCTCGTTCAGTTGGCCGCAATAGTGGCTGCGCATCATGATGGTGGTTTCGCTTCTCGTCATTCGTGAATTCGGGTGTGGACCTTGCCGGCCCCAGGGGGCCCATAGTGCAAGACCCTGGCAGTACAGTTCAACTCAGTCGGCCTTGTCGGCGCCCGCCAGGTTCTTTTTGGTGCCGGTCTTGAAGTCGGTTTCATACCAGCCGGCGCCGCCCAGGCGGAAGCCCGGGGCAGAAATCAGCTTCTTCAGGGCAGGTGCCTGGCAGGCCGGGCAATCGGTCAGCGGCGCTGCGCTGATCTTCTGCAGAACTTCCATCTGGTGGCTGCAGGAACCGCATTGATAGTCGTACAGGGGCATTGGCGTATCTCGTTGACCACTGCGCGGGCCGCGCCACGCAGCAAAAAGCGGGATTATATATGGTTAACCGGGGCTGTGCAGCCCGCCCGCCGTGCCAGCGCACGAATGGTTCAGGGCTTGGCGCCGCCCCCCAGCACGTAGACCACACAGATCACCCGCACCAGGCCGCTGAAATTCTTGACGCCGCCGTGGCGAAGGTGGACTTCGCGGTCCACATGGGACAGCACCGCATTGACCGTACACCGGTTGGCGGCGGCAATGCGCTCGAGGATTTTCCAGTAGACCTCTTCCAGGCGCAAGCAGGTGGCGAAGCCGTTGAGTCGCACCGAACGCGACAGCGGGCGCGCCAGGCCCATATTGAAATCTGCCTGAAAAGGATCACCAGGGGCCATACGAAGTTGCTCGGCGGTGCATGCACGTTCATTCACGACTCGCGACATATTCATCCCACGCATTGACTGACAGGAAGTTCATCACCTGGATACTTGCTATCCAGGTACCTGCCTATGAAGCGCTGTTCATCGTATTGCAACCAGCAGACCGCGAGCCTGCGCAGCGTAGGAATAACCTTTTAGTTGAGTTCATGTACCACACCTGCTGAAACTGTTCCACGCCGGCCGCAGCACGCAGGAAGTACCCATTAAAAAAGCCCGATTCCTCTAAAGAAAAATCGGGCTTGCGTCTTTCAACAGGCGCCTTTACAGGCGCCGAACACTCACTTGGCCAACAGCGAGCGCAGCATCCAGGCAGTCTTTTCATGGGCCTGCATGCGCTGGGTCAACAGGTCGGCGGTCGGCTCGTCGCTGACCTTGTCCAGCAACGGGAACAGGCTGCGCGCGGTCCGCACCACGGCTTCCTGGCCATCGACCAGTTGCTTGATCATCTCTTCAGCCGCCGGCACACCTGGCTCCTCCTTGATCGAGGACAACTTGGCGTAGGTGGAATAAGTACCCGGCGCCGGGAAGCCCAGTGCACGAATTCGCTCGGCGATGGCATCGACTGCCAGGGCCAGTTCGTTGTACTGGCCTTCGAACATCAAGTGCAGTGTATTGAACATCGGCCCGGTCACGTTCCAGTGGAAGTTATGGGTCTTCAAGTACAGTACATATGTATCCGATAACAGATGCGACAAGCCGTCAACAATGGACTTGCGATCTTCTTCACTGATACCAATATCAATTGCCATGTACATTTCCTTCCTGTGATGTCAGTTCAACATGCTGGAAGCACTGTACCAAGAGTTGCGCGTGCCTGCAGCTCCGATTGCCGGTCTGGCGTGCGACACAGGGCTGCAGCCGCGCGGCCCGTTTGGCCCGCTGATTTGAGAAGCACCCGGCTTTGCTGTTAAATAGGCACTGTGCCGTCATTGCGCATTTTTTGTGCAATGGCGCATAGGCTGCAGCCACGCTTTGGCGCCTCATCGGTAACCGCGCACCGTGGGTTCAGCTCTTCCTGTGATATGCCTGAATAAAATGTGAGCCAAACCACCATGTTCAAGATCGTTCACCTGTTGACGGGCGCAGCTGCCTTGCTGCTGTCCCTGATTCCTAGCCTGAGGGGCGAAGCTGTCCCTTTCCTGCAACAACCCGATGCCATCTACCTGGCGCTGTTCGGGCTGCTCAACCTGATCCTGGTGCCTGTGCTGCCAATGCACTACCGCGGCGCGCGCCAGTACCTGCAACACACTGCCAGCGCGCTGCTGGTGCTTGCAGTGGTATTGCAAGCGGTCACTGTGCTGCTGCGCCCGGAGCTGGGCAATGTCGCGGCCATGGTCTGCGCTCTGCTGGCCGTGCTGCTGCATCTGGTGGCGGGCCTGGCCAAGGTTGGCCGTGCGCGCAGCCAGGCACCTGCCTACGACATGAGCAACCGCGACACGGGTACCGTGAAGTGGTTCAACACGTCCAAGGGCTTTGGATTCATTTCGCGGGATTCCGGCGATGACATCTTCGTGCACTTCCGGGCCATTCGTGGCGAGGGTCACCGGGTGCTGGTGGAGGGTCAGCGCGTGGAGTTTTCGGTGATGAACCGGGACAAGGGCCTGCAGGCCGAGGATGTGATTGCGGCACCGCGTCGCTGATCCTCGCGTGAAGAACCGCGACGGCCACTCGGCCGATCGCGGTTTTTTTTTACGCCTACTCACCCGCCCTGCTCTGCTGTCGATCTGCACTGAGCCTTTAAGCCCGCTGCGCGAGGCGCATGCATCAATAGTGCGGGGGCGGCGCTTCTTCCTCGTTGGACTCGTACTGCCCCACCATCTCCTCATAACGCTTGAGCAGCGCGCCCATCTGCAGCTGCAGCCGCTCAACCACCCGCTGCTGCTCCACCAGCACATCGTTCAGCGCCAGCAGCGTATCGTCCTGAAATGCCAGACGACTCTCCAACTCGGTTACCCGTGCTTCCAGGGTCATGATTCAAGCCTCGATCGGTTGAAGATAATCACCAAGCTCACGCTCGACGATGCGGCGCACATGAGCCAGCGCCTCGGCTGTATAAACCAGCGCCGGCACGCGCCCCCACACCGGGCCAGGCCATGCCACATCGCTCTGGCGTCGCACGATCACATGCATGTGCAACTGGCTCACGACGTTGCCCAGGGTCGCGACATTCATCTTGTCGGCATCGAACAGCCCGTCGAGCAACTTGGCCAGCAACGTGGTCTCTTGCCAGAGTTGCTGCTGCGCCTCTTCATCAAGTTCGAATACTTCGCTGACAGCAGGACGCCGCGGCACCAGAATGAACCACGGATAGTTAGCATCCTTACTAAGCAACAAGCGACAAAGAGGAAAGTCCCCCAACGCAATCGTGTCTTGTTGCAAACGTGAATCAAGAGCAAACACAGAACAATCTCCTCGCACCTTTCAATCCCGATACCTGCACCCGGCAGGTGATTGACGCAAGGATACTCCCGATTGGAGTCACAGGCATGAGTACATGGCGCTCCATCCCGGAGCAGGCAGACCACACTGCACGCAGGAGGTCCGCTCACGCCGGTAACAAAACGCTACTTTTCGCACCAAAATAGCGCCTCGCGAACACAATCAGCACCGCCTCCTACCGAAAACTACTCACTTGTCCTACAAGCCGGTAACGTTTTGACTTCAAAGTCGATTTTTTGCTTATTCCGCGACGGCATCGACCCTCAAACCAAAAGATTTGTACACCCCCGGTTTTCGGGCACCACGCGCCCTTCGGCCAACGAAATGTGAAAATTTCATCAACACACAGCGCAATTGAGCACGCTTGTTGCATTCATCTCTGCCCAACGTCGGCATGGCGCCTGCATAAGCAAGCCAAGTGCGACAAATAACAACAGCTGCAAGGGCAACCAGGGAGTTTTGGCATCAAAGGCTTGGCGTGATTGCGCTGCCTTTGCTGCTCCGCGAAACAGCGCTGTAGTTGAACGCACCGGTCATGCCGGGGCGTAATTTGCGACAGGGATTTAACCGTTTGCGACGGGACCATAAAGTTAATGAAAGGTTCCTTTCGCAAGTATCGCCAACGACAGTCAGCGTGATATACATTTCGCCGACTCAAAAAAGAAAGAGCCGCCCCATAAAAAAACCAGGGGGCAAGGCCGTAATCTTCCAAAACCAAAGGAGCAAATCACGATGCGCGTGATGAAGTGGAGCATAATCGCCCTGGCCGTAGCGGCAGGCACCTCGCAGCTGGCCATGGCGTCTTCTCAGGATGAATCCAAGGGGTTTGTAGAAGACAGCAGCTTGAACGTCAAACTTCGCAACCTGTACTTCAGCCGTGACTACCGCAACGTCCCCAACACCGAGCAGAGCCGCGCTGCAGAGTGGGGCCAAGGCTTCATCGGCACCTTCGAGTCGGGCTTCACCCAAGGCACCATCGGCGTCGGCGTCGACGCAATCGGCATGCTGGGTCTGAAACTGGACGGCGGCAAGGGCACTGCCGGCACCGGCCTGTTCCCGACCGGCTCCGACGAACGCTCGCAGGATGACTACTCCAAAGGCGGCGCAGCCATCAAGTTCCGGATTTCCGACACCGTCCTGAAAGTGGGTGACCAGTTCACCTCGCTGCCAGTGCTGGCCACCGACGACAGCCGCCTGCTGCCTGAAATGGCCCAGGGCGCGTTGATCACCAGCAACGAAATCAAGGGGCTGACGCTCAACGCCGGTCGCTTCACCAGCATCACCGCACAAGACCAGACCAACCGTGACGGCGGCATCCACCTGACCAAGGCCGACGTACTGGGCGGCACCTACGCGTTCAGCGACGAGCTCAGCACCAGCCTCTACTACTCCAAGGTCGAAGACTACTGGCGCAAATACTACGCCAACGTGAACTGGAGCCTGCCGATCAACGACGAGCAGGGCCTGGTGTTCGACTTCAACTTCTACAACACCAAGAGCACCGGCGCCGCGCTGGAAAAAGCCTACGACGGCGACAAGATCGACAGCCGTGCATTCAGCCTGTCCGCCGCCTACACCATCGGCGCGCACACCTTCACCCTGGCGCACCAGCGCATCAGCGGCGACGGCGGCTACGCCTACGGCGTCGACGGCGGCGGTACCGTGTTCCTGGCCAACTCGGTGGCACGTTCGGACTTCAACTCCGAAGACGAGAAATCCTGGCAGGCTCGCTACGACATCAACATGGCCACCTTCGGCGTACCGGGCCTGAGCTTCATGACCCGCTACATCCGTGGTACCGATGCCAACGTTTCCTCCGGCAACAACGGCAAAGAGTGGGAACGCGACATCGAAGCCAAGTACGTACTGCAGGAAGGCCCGGCCAAAGACCTGAGCTTCCGCGTTCGCCAGGCCACCTACCGCTCCAGCGATGCGGTGTACAACAACTCGTCGCCTTCGATCGACGAACTGCGCCTGATCGTCGAGTACCCGCTGAGCATCCTGTAAGCCTTCCGGCTCACGGACCCCAGCTCGAAAAAGCCCGGCCCTGCCGGGCTTTTTCTTTTGTGTTGATGCACTTGGCGCAGTTTCCCGCGCCACCATCCTATACGTCACCGAATCGCCCCCGTACAATGCGGGGTCATTTCAGTTAAGCAACCGACAACGGCCTACCATGCGCACCAGTCAATATTTGCTCGCCACACAGAAAGAAACCCCTTCCGACGCGGTCGTCATCAGCCACCAGCTCATGCTGCGTGCCGGCATGATCCGCAAGCTCGCATCCGGCCTTTATACCTGGCTGCCGATGGGCCTTCGCGTGATGCGCAAGGTCGAAGCCGTGGTACGCGAGGAAATGAACGCCGCAGGCGCCCTGGAAGTGCTGATGCCGGCCATTCAGCCCGCTGAACTGTGGCAGGAGTCCGGCCGCTGGGAGCAGTACGGCCCCGAGCTGCTGCGCCTGAAGGACCGTCATGGTCGCGAGTTCTGCGTGGGGCCTACCCACGAAGAGGTCATCACCGATCTCGCGCGCAACGAGCTGAGCAGCTATAAACAGCTGCCACTGAACATGTACCAGATCCAGACCAAGTTCCGCGACGAGATCCGTCCGCGCTTCGGCCTGATGCGCGGTCGCGAGTTCATCATGAAGGATGCCTACTCCTTCCATGCCGACCAGGCATCCCTGCAGCAAACCTATGACCGCATGCACCAGGCGTACTGCAATGTGTTCACCCGCCTGGGCCTGGATTTCCGCCCCGTGCAGGCCGACACCGGCTCGATCGGTGGCAGCTGGTCCCACGAATTCCACGTGCTGGCCGAGTCCGGTGAAGACGACGTGATCTTCAGCGACAGCTCCGACTACGCCGCCAACATCGAGAAGGCCGAAGCGATCCCACGGGAAACCGTGCGCCCTGCCCCCACCGAGGAGCTGCGCCTGGTCGATACCCCGGACGCGAAAACCATCGCTGCCCTGGTCGAAAACTACGGCGTGCCTATCGAGCGCACCGTCAAGACCCTGATCGTGCATGCCGCCGAAGAAGGCAAGCTGATTGCCCTGATCGTCCGCGGCGACCACGAGCTCAACGAAATCAAGGCTGCCAACCTGCCACAGGTGGCCAGCCCGCTGGTGATGGCCAGTGACGCCGAACTGCGTGACGCCATCGGCGCCGGCGCCGGTTCCCTGGGCCCGCTGAACCTGCCGCTGCCGTGCATCATCGACCGTTCCGTGGCCTTCATGAGCGACTTCGGCATCGGTGCCAACATCGACGACAAGCACTATTTCGGCGTGAACTGGGAGCGCGACCTGCCCGTACCGGAAATCGCCGACCTGCGCAACGTGGTAGCCGGCGACCCGAGCCCGGACGGCAAGGGTACGCTGATGATCAAGCGCGGCATCGAAGTCGGGCACATCTTCCAGCTGGGCACCAAGTACAGTGAAGCACTCAAGTGCCAGGTGCTGGGCGAGAACGGCAAGCCGGTGACCCTGGCCATGGGCTGCTACGGCATTGGTGTTTCGCGCGTGGTCGCCGCTGCCATCGAGCAGAACTACGACGACAAGGGCATCATCTGGAGCGATAGCCTCGCGCCATTCCAGATCGCCCTGGTACCGCTGCGCTACGAAACCGCCGAAGTGCGCGAAGCCACCGACAAGCTCTACGCCGAGCTGACAGCCGCCGGTTTCGAAGTGCTGCTGGACGACCGTGACAAGAAAACCAGCCCGGGGATCAAGTTCGCCGACATGGAACTGATCGGCATCCCGCACCGCATCGTAGTCAGCGACCGGGGCCTGGCCGAAGGCAACCTGGAATACAAGTACCGCAAGGACAGCGAGGCCCAGGCCTTGCCCGTGGCCGAGGTGCTGTCGTTCCTGCAAGCCCGTATTCGTCGCTGATAGCCAATACAAGAGTAGCCATGTTCAAGCGAATCACCTTCGGAGGCGCCGCCCTGTGCGGCGCCGTGCTGCTCAGCGGCTGCGCCAACCAGATGTCCCAGCGCAGCGAGCATGAGGAGCGGATCGAGCGCAAGCTGCTCGAGCACAGCCTGCAGATCGATGTCGGAGAGCCCAAGGTACTCGAGCTGCCGCAACGGCGCGTGCGCGTTCACGAACAGAAGAACTTCGAAGTCACCGAATTCGAAGTGACCCGTCGTTATGATCGCTACACGCCCTACCAACCCTGGCGCGAAATCTACGAGATCCCGCTGGGCGCAGTGGCCGTGGTTGCCGGTATCGGCGCCAATGTGGTCAATGTGTTCGCACTGGGCAACCTGCCCGACAGCGTGACCCATGACTGGCTCAGCTATGGCGTGGCCGGGCTCAACCCGTTCATGAACGTGCAGTCCAACGGCCGCGCACAACAGAACCTGGCCAGTATCAGCGAAGTGCAGAAAGACAAACGCCAGGAGTACACCAGCCTGCCGTGGGGCGAACGCCCGGTCGAGGTCAAGGCTGGCAAGCTCACCCACGAGCTGACCACCGACCGCAATGGTGTGTTGCGCCTGAACCTGCTCGACAGCCCGTTCACCGAACAGAACCTGACCCAGGTGGGCACCTTGCACCTGGCCGTGGCCGATGAAGAAAACAACGTGCGTGCCGACGCCAGCCTGCTGCTCAGCCCAACGCTGCGCGGCAAACTGGTCGAAGCCCATGAGCTGATCTACGACGACCTTGAAGACGACGAGGTGAGCGAGTGGGTGCACCGGGTCAAGCGCTTGTCCGAACTCGGCCTGGAAGAGGAAGCCAGCGAGCTGGAACAGAGCCTGATCGAGCTGACCCGCAATGATCCGGAGCTGCAACAGGAGTTTCTCAAGGCGCTGACCAGGGATGCCGGCCGCCTGGTGGCAGACCCCGGCGCGAAGTAGCTCCAGCACCATGAACGCCAGGCATCGACCACGATGCCTGGCGTTTCACTCGGGCGTGAACAGCTCCAGCTGAACATGCGCCCCACGCAAGTCGTGCAACCGCACGCCAATTCCCAGCAACCTGACCGGCTTGGCGCCACGCGCGAAAGCCTGGCTGAGCAGTTGCCGGTAGCTTTCAAGATCACGCCCCGCCCCCGCCTGCTCCAGGGTGGTCTGGGTGAAGTCATGGAACTTGACCTTGACGAACGGCTTGCCCGGCCGGTAACTGTCGTCGATCCGGGCCATGCGACCGCCCAGCGATTCCAGCAGTTCAGGCAGTTTTTCAAGGCAGCTGGCCAGGTCCGGCAGGTCGCTGTCGTAGGTGTTCTCGACGCTCACCGACTGGCGCCGGCTGTCGTTGTGCACCACCCGCTCGTCAATGCCGCGCGCCAGCCCGTAAAGACGCTCGCCGAAACTGCCGAACTCGCGGACCAGGGCCAGGCGGTCCCACTCGCGCAGATCCTTGCAATCGACAATGCCCAGGCGCCCCAGCTTGTCAGCCGTGACCTTGCCAACTCCATGCAGCTTGGTCACTGGCAAGCAGGCGACGAAGTCTTGCACCTGTGCCGGGGTAATCACGAACAAGCCGTTGGGTTTGCGCCAGTCACTGGCAATCTTGGCCAGGAACTTGTTGGGCGCCACCCCCGCCGATACCGTGATGTGCAGGCGCTGGGACACCCGCCGGCGAATGTCGTCGGCAATGCGCGTGGCACTGCCGGAAAACTTCGGGCTGTCGGATACGTCCAGATAGGCTTCATCCAGCGACAATGGCTCGATCAGCTCGGTGTACTCGCGGAAGATGTTGTGAATCTCCCGCGAGGCTTCCTTATAGGCATCCATGCGCGGCTTGACGATGGTCAGGTCGGGGCACAGCTTCAACGCGTGGTGCGACGACATCGCAGAGCGTACGCCAAAGGCCCGCGCTTCGTAGTTGCAGGTAGCAATCACCCCGCGCCGGTCGGCCGAGCCACCCACGGCCAGAGGCTTGCCGGCCAGCCGCGGGTCGTCGCGCATCTCGATGGCTGCGTAGAAACAGTCGCAATCGATGTGGATGATCTTGCGTTGGGACATGGATGACCGTTAACACCGTTGATTCGTACGCGCAGTATCTCACTCGTCACCACCGGCTGCACCCTGCACCCGTCACCCCGGGCAAATGCCCTGCAGCCCCCGCCTTAGCGCGCCCGCAGCCAGATCACAAACGCTAAGCAATTGAACAAAAAAGGATTTCTGGATTTTAGCGGTTGACACGTTCTGAGATATCTGTAGAATCCACTCCACAGACGCGGGATGGAGCAGTCTGGTAGCTCGTCGGGCTCATAACCCGAAGGTCGTCGGTTCAAATCCGGCTCCCGCAACCAAACATCAGAGAAGGCCACTTGAAAAAGTGGCCTTTTTTGTTGGGCGCTGTTTGGCCCATAGCAGGTTTTTGTTGTAAATCAACAATTAAGCATTGACAGCATCTCCATACGCTGTAGAATCCGCCCCACAGACGCGGGATGGAGCAGTCTGGTAGCTCGTCGGGCTCATAACCCGAAGGTCGTCGGTTCAAATCCGGCTCCCGCAACCAAACAACAGGAAAGGCCACTTTGAAAAAAGTGGCCTTTTTTGCGTCTGGCGAAAAATACCTTCCCCTCCTCTCCATGCCCTTGCGGCAGCATGAAACTTCTTTAACTATCCTGATGGGCGCGGATCGGCATGATCGCGAGTAAGATTCAGACATTATTTTTCCATAGGGATTGGTAACTTGGTCGGATACATCGTCCAGTCGCGCGCAATCCAAAAAGGTGATTGATGCGCCCACAAACGCCCGAAGCAGAAACCCCCGTTAGCGCCGCCCAGCCCATCGCCCCGCATCGCCTGCGCTGGCTGGAACTGCTCAGCCGGTATCGTCAGCCGATCGGCCTGGCGGTCACCCTGCTACTGTTCGGCATCGCCCTGATTGCCTGTCGCCATCTGCTCAGCGAGCTGGATATCTATGCCCTGCACGACTCGCTGCTGAGTGTGCCCAAGCCCGCCCTGGCCGGTGCACTGCTGGCCACGGTCGCAGGCTTTGTCATCCTGCTGGGCTATGAATGGTCAGCCAGCCGTTATGCCGGGGTCCGGCTGCCTTCAGCCACCCTGGCCATGGGCGGCTTCTGTGCATTCGCCATCGGCAACGCGATCGGGTTGTCGCTGCTGTCCGGCGGCTCGGTGCGTTACCGGTTGTACGCCCGCCACGGCATAGGCGGTGCCGAAGTGGCCCGCATGACGCTGTTTGCCAGCCTGTCGCTGGGCTGCGCGCTGCCGCCGCTGGCAGCGCTGGCCACCCTGAGCAACCTGCCCGCCGCGGCCATGGCGCTGCGCACGCCGGCCCCGGTACTGGCCGCCATCGCCGTCGCGGTACTGGGCCTGAGCATGGCCCTGGCCTACGGGCTGTACCGGCGTCGACTGCCGGAACAGCCGCTGGCCGACAACCTGCTGGTACGCATACGCCGACGCACACTGCGCCTGCCGGGCGCGCGCCTGACCTTGCTGCAGCTGCTGATCACCGCACTGGACGTGGCCGCCGCCGCCACGGTGCTGTACCTGCTGCTGCCCGAGGCTCCGCCCTTCGGTGCGTTCCTGCTGGTGTACCTGCTGGCCCTGGCTGCCGGTGTGCTCAGCCACGTGCCCGGCGGGGTCGGGGTCTTTGAGGCCATCCTGCTGGCCGCCTTCGCCGACCAGCTGGGGGCAGCGCCACTTGCCGCTGCGCTGCTGCTGTACCGCCTGATCTATGTCGTGCTGCCGCTGCTGGTGGCCTGCGTGGTCCTGCTGGCCAGCGAAGCCAAGCGCTTTCTGTTCGCGCGCCAGGCCATGAAGGTGGCCTCCGGGCTTGCCGCACCGGTACTGGCGATTCTGGTGTTCCTGTCGGGCGTGGTGCTGTTGTTCTCCGGGGCCACGCCTGAAATCGACACGCGCCTGGAGCACCTGGGTTTCCTGGTGCCGCACCGCTTGATCGATGCCTCGCACTTCGGCGCCAGCCTGATCGGCGTGCTGTGCCTGCTGCTGGCCCAGGGCCTGCGGCGGCGCCTGTCGGCAGCCTGGATACTCACCACCGTGCTGCTGCTGGTCGGCGCCCTGCTGTCGCTGCTAAAGGGCTTCGACTGGGAAGAGGCCAGCCTGCTGACGTTTACCGCCTGCCTGCTGGCAGTGTTCCGCGGTTCGTTCTACCGGCCCAGCCGACTGCTCGAGCTGCCCTTCTCGCCGGTCTACGTGGTGGCCAGTGCCTGTGTGATCGGCGCGTCGGTGTGGCTGCTGCTGTTCGCCTACCAGGACGTGCCCTACAGCCACCAGCTGTGGTGGCAGTTCACCCTGGACGCCGATGCCCCGCGCGGGCTGCGCTCATTGCTCGGTAGCGCGGTACTGCTGGTGATCGTTGCACTGACCTGGCTGCTGCGTACCGCACGCCCGACCATCCACCTGCCTACAGGTGACGAGCTGCAACGGGCCAACCGCATCCTGCAGAGCTCCGACCAGCCCGATGGCGGCCTGGCGCTGACCGGCGACAAGGCGTTGCTGTTCCACCCTCAGGATGACGCCTTCCTGATGTACGCCCGCCGCGGGCGCAGCCTGGTGGCGCTGTACGACCCGATCGGCCCGGCCCAGCGCCGCGCCGAGATGATCTGGCAGTTTCGCGACCTGTGCGATATCCACCACGCTCGACCGGTGTTCTACCAGGTGCGTGCCGAGAACCTGCCCTTCTACATGGACATCGGCCTGACCGCGATCAAGCTGGGCGAAGAGGCCCGCGTGGACCTGCTGCGCTTCGACCTCGACGCCAAGGGCAAGGAGATGAAAGACCTGCGCTATACCTGGAACCGCGGCGGGCGCGACGGCCTGAGCCTGGAGATCCACGAGCCCGGGCAAGCCCCGCTCGAGGAACTGAAGGTGATTTCCGATGCCTGGCTCGAAGGCAAGAACGTGCGCGAAAAAGGCTTTTCGCTGGGCCGCTTCAGCGCAGAGTACCTGCAGCACTTCCGCATCGCGCTGATTCGCTTCCAGGGCCAGCCGGTGGCCTTTGCCAACCTGCTCGAAACCCACAGCCGCGAGCTGGCCAGCCTGGACCTGATGCGCGCGCACCCGCAAGCACCAAAGCTGACCATGGAGTTTCTGATGATCGGCCTGATCCAACACTACAAGACGCATGGATATGCGCGCTTCAGCCTCGGCATGGTGCCGTTGTCCGGGCTGCAGCCGCGTCGCGGCGCACCTCTGACCCAGCGCCTGGGCTCGATGGTGTTCCAGCGCGGCGAGCAACTGTACAACTTCCAGGGCCTGCGCCGCTTCAAAGACAAGTTCCAGCCTGACTGGGAACCCCGTTACATGGCCGTACCCGCCGGGCTCGATCCCCTGGTGGCCCTGGCCGATACCGCCGCCCTGATTGCAGGCGGCCTGACCGGATTGGTGAAACGCTGATGATTCGACGCTACTGGCTTCATGTACTGGCCGCCCTGGTGCTGGCCCTGCTCGCGGCGGCCCTGGGCTTCTGGCTGTGGGCCCGCCCTGCCCCGCAACCGCACCTTGAACATTTGACCCTGGCCGATGGCAGCAGCCTGGTGCGGGTTACCCCAAGCACGCGAGGCAAGGACCTGGTGGCCGTGGCCGTGCCGCAGGACCAGGCCCTGAGCGACAAGCAACTGATCGACCTGAGCCAGAGTGCCCGCGCCCAGCTGGTACAGGTGATCCTGCCGCCGAGCGACTGCAACCTGCAGCAGCAGGCGCTGCAGCAGGCCTTGCAACAGTTGCAGGGCACGCCGACGCTGGTTGCCGGCATCGGCCCGGGAGCCGGGCTGGCCTGGAGCTGGCTGGCCGGGCAGACCAACGACAAGGCCCAGGCCATCTCCGTGGGGTTCAGCATCGAGCAGCCCGGCTGCAGCGCCGCGCTGCCCAAGTCGGCCGCCCATGGTCACTGGAACGTGGCCTGGAACGACAACCCGGATGACGCCAGTGCCGCCTTCGTGCGCGACCAGGCCAATGCACAGACCAGCATCAGCGATTACGACATCCACCTGCCCCAGGTGCTCAAGGCCCAACTGACCCAGGCCCTGCTGGGCGTGGATGGCAATGCACTGAGCATTCCGGTGGTGGAAGTGCCGGCCGGCCAGACCACCGACACCGTGACGCTGTTCCTGTCCGGCGATGGCGGCTGGCGCGACCTTGACCGCGACGTGGCGGGCGAGATGGCCAAGCTGGGCTACCCGGTGGTGGGCATCGATACCCTGCGCTACTACTGGCAGCACAAGACACCGGAGCAGAGCGCAGTCGACCTGTCCGAGCTGATGCAGCACTACCGCCAGAAGTGGGGCACCAAACGCTTCGTACTGACCGGCTATTCATTCGGTGCCGACGTGCTGCCGGCGATCTACAACCGCTTGCCACCCGAAGACCAGAAGCGCATCGATGCGGTGATTCTGCTGGCGTTCGCGCGCAGTGGCAGTTTCGAGATCGAGGTCGAGGGCTGGCTGGGCAATGCCGGCAAGGAGGCGCCAACCGGGCCTGAGATGGCCAGGATGCCGCCGAGCAAGGTGCTGTGCATCTATGGTGAAGAAGAGGCCGATGAAAGCGGCTGCACAGACCATACCGCCGTGGGTGAGCGCGTGAAGCTGCCCGGCGGGCACCACTTCGACGAAAACTACCCGGCCCTGGCCAAACGCCTGATCAGCGAGATCGAAACGCGCCAGGGAAAGTCCAGCGTCGCTGAACAGTAGAAGCCTCGCCGGCAAGGCCGGCTCCTGCAACGGATCGCATCCTGCAGGAGCCGCCTTGGCGGCGAAAGGTCCCGCTAGATCTCCACCTGCGTACCCAGCTCGATCACCCGGTTCAATGGCAGGTTGAAGAACCTCAGGTTGCCGTTGGCATTCTTCAGCAGGAAGGCAAACAGCACCCCACGCCAGCGCGACATGCCCACCAGCTTGGATGCGATCACCGTCTCGCGGCTGAGGAAGTAGGTGGTGCGCATGGGGCTGAAATCCAGCTCGTCCAGGTGACACAGCTTCAACGCCGCCGGCACGTCCGGCTCGTCCATGAAGCCGAAATGCAGGATCACCCGGTAGAACCCCTCGCCATACCCCTCCACCTCGAAACGCCGCTGTGGCGGTACCCGCGGTGAATCCTCGTTGACCACGGTGAGCAACACCACCTGGCGGTGCAGCACCTGGTTGTGCAGCATGTTGTGCAGCAGCGCATGGGGCACCGCGTCCGAACGCGCGGTCAGAAACACCGCCGTACCTTCCACACGGTGCGGCGGCTGCACGCGGATGCTGGCGATGAACACCGGCAATGGCAACGCGCCCTCATCCAGGCGCTCCACCAGGATCTGCTTGCCGCGCTTCCAGGTGGTCATCAGGATGAACAGCGCAATCCCTGCCAGCACCGGAAATGCCCCACCCTGCAGCACCTTGGGCACGTTGGCGGCAAAGAACAGCCCGTCGACGAACAGAAAGCCCAGCAGTACCGGTACCGCCAGCAGCGGTGGCCACTTCCACAGCAGCAACATCACCGCCGACACCAGGATGGTGGTGATCAGCATGGTCCCGGTTACCGCAACGCCATAGGCCGACGCCAGCGCGCCGGAGGACTCGAAGCCCAGCACCAGCAGGATCACCCCGACCATCAGCGACCAGTTGACCGCCCCGATGTAGATCTGCCCCTGCTCGTCGCTGGAGGTGTGCTGGATCTGCATGCGCGGCACATAACCAAGCTGGATGGCCTGGCGGGTGAGGGAGAAGGCCCCGGAAATCACCGCCTGGGAAGCGATCACGGTGGCCAGGGTGGCCAGCCCGACCAGCGGCACCAGCGCCCAGCCGGGGGCCAGCAGGTAGAACGGGTTGCGTGCCGCTTCGGGGTTCTCCAGCAGCAATGCGCCCTGACCGAAATAGTTGAGCACCAGCGCCGGCAGCACCAGCGCGAACCAGGCCCGCGCGATCGGCTTGCGGCCAAAATGCCCCATGTCGGCGTACAAGGCCTCGGCCCCGGTCAGCGCCAGCACCACGGCGCCCAGAATCGCCACGCCCATGCCGGGGTGGACGATGAAGAAGCGCACGGCCCAGATCGGGTTGAGCGCCTGCAGCACTTCGGGGCGCTGGACGATGCCGTGCACGCCCAGGGCCGCCAGCACCACGAACCAGGCCACCATCACCGGCCCGAACAGAATGCCGATGCGCGCGGTACCGTGCTTCTGGATCAGGAACAGCGCCACCAGCACGACCAGCGCCACCGGTATCACCCAGTGATCGATGCCATCGAACGCCAGTTGCATGCCTTCGACCGCCGACAGCACCGAAATCGCCGGGGTGATCATGCTGTCGCCATAGAACAGCGCCGCACCGAACAAGCCGAACACCACCAGCAGCGCACGCAGCCTGGGATAAGGTGCAGCCGCTCGTCGGGCCAGCGCGGTCAGGGCCATGATGCCACCCTCCCCCTGGTTGTCCGCGCGCAGGATGAACAGCACGTACTTGATCGACACCACCCAGATCAGCGACCACAGGATCAACGCCAGGATGCCCAGCACACCATCATGGTTGACCGGCACCCCGTAGCCGCCGGAGAAGACTTCCTTGAGGGTATACAAGGGGCTGGTACCGATATCGCCGTATACCACCCCGACTGCCGCCACCAGCAGGCTCAGCGGCTTTGCCGCCGTATGCCCGGCATTGGCCTGACTGCTTGCCTGAACCATCAACCACTCCCGCAACCAAGACCCAGAGGCCGGCGAAATTCGCGCCAGGCGCTATCATTTTTGCAACCCGTCGCAGCGTGCCGAACGCAGCGCTGAACGACGCGGGAGCGATGGCGCGAAGCATAGCGCAGCGTTCGTCGCATTTCTGCTAGTCAAGCGCGTTGTGCCTCGCTAGAATTGCGCACTTTTTGATCAGAGGCGCCCCAAAGCGCCCGTCAGGGCTGCCACCTTCGCGTGCCAAGCAGCCCCTCTACACCGAGGTTAACCATGTCCACCACCGCCACGCCCACCACGCCAAAGGTCGGCTTCGTTTCCCTGGGTTGCCCCAAAGCCCTGGTCGATTCCGAGCGCATCCTGACCCAGCTGCGCATGGAAGGCTATGAAGTCGTGCCCACCTACGAGGATGCCGACGTGGTGGTGGTCAACACCTGTGGCTTCATCGACTCGGCCAAGGCCGAATCGCTGGAAGTGATCGGCGAGGCCATCAAGGAAAACGGCAAGGTCATCGTTACCGGCTGCATGGGTGTCGACGCCAACAACATTCGCGACGTGCACCCCAGCGTGTTGTCGGTGTCCGGGCCGCAGCAGTACGAGCAGGTAGTCAACGCCGTGCACGAAGTGGTGCCACCACGTCAGGACCACAATCCGCTGATCGATCTGGTGCCGCCCCAGGGTGTCAAGCTGACCCCGCGTCACTACGCCTACCTGAAGATTTCCGAAGGCTGCAACCACACCTGCAGCTTCTGCATCATTCCGTCGATGCGTGGCAAGCTGGTCAGCCGCCCGGTGGGCGAGGTGCTGAGCGAGGCCGAGCGCCTGGTCAAGGCCGGCGTCAAGGAGCTGCTGGTGATCTCCCAGGACACCAGCGCCTACGGCGTCGACGTCAAGTACAAGACCGACTTCTGGAACGGCCGGCCGGTCAAGACGCGCATGCTCGAGCTGTGCGAAGCGCTCAGCAGCCTGGGCGTGTGGGTGCGCCTGCACTATGTGTACCCGTACCCGAACGTCGATGACGTGATCCCGCTGATGGCCGCCGGCAAGCTGCTGCCGTACCTGGACATCCCGTTCCAGCACGCCAGCCCCAAGGTGCTCAAGTCGATGAAGCGCCCTGCCTTCGAAGACAAGACCCTGGCACGCATCAAGAAATGGCGCGAACAGTGCCCGGAGCTGATCATCCGCTCCACCTTCATCGTCGGCTTCCCCGGCGAGACCGAGGAAGACTTCCAGTACCTGCTCGACTGGCTCACCGAAGCTCAGCTCGACCGCGTCGGCTGCTTCCAGTACTCGCCCGTCGAAGGCGCACCGGCCAACGACCTGGACCTGCCCGTGGTTCCTGATGACGTCAAGCAGGACCGCTGGGATCGCTTCATGGCCCACCAGCAGGCCATCAGCAGCGCACGCCTGCAACTGCGCATCGGCAAGCGCATCGAAGTGCTGATCGACGAAGTGGAGGAGCAGGGCTCGGTGGGCCGCAGCTTCTTCGACGCCCCGGAGATCGACGGCAATGTGTTCATCGACGGCGACCACGGCTTCAAGCCGGGGGACAAGGTCTGGTGCGTCGTCACCGATGCCGACGAATACGACCTGTGGGCCGAGCCTGTCTGACGCTTTGCGGCCTGGAAAAGCCCTGCCATCATGGCGGGGCTTTTTATTGGACTATCGTGTCCAGTACGGACACCCCAGGAGACCCTGCGATGCGCGCGCATTCCACCGTGCAAACCCCTAGCCCCCACGACTACCCTCGCCTGCTGCAGGTATGGGAAGCCTCGGTACGTGCCACCCACGATTTTCTCCCCGAAAGCTACATCGTGCTGCTGCGTGAACTGGTGCCCAAGTACCTGGATGCAGTGATGCTGATCTGCTGCAAGGACAGCCAGCAACGCATCACCGGCTTTGCCGGTGTAGCGGCCGGGCGTGTCGAAATGCTGTTCGTCGACCCGCAGTATCGCGGTCAGGGCATCGGCAAGCAGTTGCTGCGGCATGCCATCAATGAGCTGAACGCCGATGAGCTCGACGTCAACGAGCAGAATCCCCAGGCCATCGGCTTCTATGCCAGCCAAGGCTTCGAAGTCATCGGGCGCTCGGAAAAGGACGGCATGGGCAAACCCTACCCCCTGCTTCACCTCAGGCTAGGTCGTACACAGTCTGCGAGCACGGGCTGAAGGACGCTGTAAGGCCGATCCGAAAATCATCCCCTCACGGCATTAATAGCCGCCCGGCACGAATGTAGCCGGGCCTTCGCTCGCCCGGGCGGTTACAATGGGCGCCTTTCCCTGTGCCACGGCCGCCGTCATGTCTGAACCCATTCGTCTTTCCAAACGCCTTATCGAACTGGTCGGCTGCTCCCGACGGGAGGCCGAACTCTATATCGAAGGCGGTTGGGTGACCGTTGACGGCAACGTCGTCGACGAGCCACAGCTCAAGGTCGACGGCCAGGTCGTCGCCCTGCTGCCGGGCGCCAAGGCCGAAGCCCTGGAACCGGTAACCCTGCTGCTGCACCAGGCCGCCGACCAGGACAGCGAAAGCGCTCGCCTGAGCATGACCCCGGCCACCTTGTCCGAGGCCCACGCCGAAGGGCATCGCCCGCTCAAGGGCCACTTTGCCCGGCTGACCTGCGTCGCCGAGCTGCAACAGGGCGCCAGCGGCCTGCAGGTGTACAGCCAGGACTGGCGTGCCGTGCGCAAGGTCACCTCGGACCTGGCCAAGCTGGAGCAGGAGTATGTGGTCGAGGTCAGCGGCGAGATGGTTGCCCATGGCCTCGAACGCCTTAACCGCGGTTTCACCTGGAAGGGCCAGGAACTGCCCCGCATCAAGGCCAGCTGGCAGAACGAGACGCACCTGCGCATGGTGCTGAAAAACCCGGCGCCGGGGCTGATCGAGCTGCTGTGCCGCAGTGTCGGTGTCAGCGTGGTCAGCATGCGCCGTATCCGCCTGGGCGGCGTGGCCATGAGCAAGCTGCCGCTGGGCCAGTGGCGCTACCTATCCAGCAAAGAAAAATTCTAGGCCTCGCCACTCGGGCGTTGCCACTTGATCAGGATTGTCCAATGATTCACAACGATGTGCTGCGCAGCCTGCGCTACATGCTGGATATCAGCGATGCCAAATTGGCAGAGATCACCCGCATCAACGGTTTTGACGTCAGCGATGCCGACATTGCCAGCTACCTGAAAAAAGACGAGGAAGAAGGCTTCGTGCGCTGCCCGGACGAGGTCATCGCGCATTTTCTCGATGGCCTGGTGGTGTTCAAGCGTGGTCGTGACGAGAGCCGCCCGCCTCTGCCGGTCGAACTGCCGGTCACCAACAACATCATCCTGAAAAAACTGCGGGTGGCCTTCGAGCTAAAGGAAGACGACCTGCATGCCATTCTCAAGGCGGCGGATTTTTCGGTATCCAAGCCTGAACTCAGCGCCCTGTTCCGCAAGGTCGGCAACAGCAACTACCGCCCCTGTGGCGACCAGTTGCTGCGCAACTTCCTCAAGGGCCTGACCCTGCGAGTGCGTGGCTGATTCGATCATGGCCTACAGTGTCGAGCCGGTCGGCTACGTGCGCTCCTGCTTCAAGGAGAAATTCGCCATCCCGCGCCAGCCGCAGCTGGCTCCGGCTGCGCGCGGGGTGCTGGAGCTGGTATCGCCTTTCGATCAGGGGGAAGCGGTTGCCGGGCTAGAGCAGGTCAGCCACGTGTGGCTGCTGTTCCTGTTTCATCAGGCCCTGGAAGAGAAGCCGCGCCTGAAGGTGCGCCCGCCGCGCCTGGGCGGCAACACGTCGATGGGCGTGTTCGCCACCCGCGCCACCCACCGGCCAAACGGCATCGGGCAATCGGTGGTGAAGCTGGAGGGCGTCGAGGCCGGGCGACTGCTGCTGTCGGGCATCGACCTGCTGGACGGCACGCCGGTCATCGATATCAAGCCCTATGTACCCTATGCCGACAGCGTAGCCGGGGCGGTCAATCACATGGCCAGCGCCCCGCCTGCGCCGATCACGGTGCAATGGAGCAACTCGGCACTGCAGCAGGCCCATGCGCATGCGCTGCGTCTCGCAGAGCCATTGGTAGAGCTGATAGAACAATGCCTGGCACAGGATCCACGCCCGGCCTATCAGGTGCCCCCGGTCGAGCGCGTGTACGGGGTGAGGTTCTGGGATGTGCAGGTACGCTGGCACTACCCTCAGCTGGATACGATCCGGGTGCTGGAGGTGGTGCGCGAGGCGTAGGGCCGGCGCCCGCAAGGTCCCAGGAACGCCGCGCCGGCGAATGCCGCACCACAAATCCAGGGCAAAAAAAAACGCAGACCAAGGTCTGCGTTTTTTATTGGTACTGCCTGCTTACTTCTCGACGAACGCACGCTCGATCAGATAGTCACCTGGCTCGCGCATGCGTGCGGAGACTTTCAGGCCGAAGCTGTTCAGGACTTCGCTGGTTTCATCCAGCATGCTCGGGCTACCGCAGATCATCGCACGATCGTCCTGCGGGTTGATCGGCGGCAGGCCGATGTCGCTGAACAGTTTGCCGCTGCGCATCAGGTCAGTCAGGCGACCCTGATTCTCGAACGGCTCGCGGGTGACGGTGGGGTAGTAGATCAGTTTTTCACGCAGCGCCTCGCCGAAGAACTCGTTCTGCGGCAGGTGCTCGGTGATGAACTCGCGATAGGCCACTTCGTTGACGTAGCGCACACCGTGGACCAGGATCACTTTCTCGAAGCGCTCGTAGGTTTCCGGGTCCTGGATGACGCTCATGAACGGTGCCAGGCCAGTGCCGGTGCTCAGCAGGTACAGGTGCTTGCCCGGGTTCAGGTCATCCAGCACCAGGGTGCCGGTAGGCTTCTTGCTGATGATGATCTCGTCGCCTTCCTTCAGGTGCTGCAACTGCGAGGTCAGCGGGCCGTCCGGCACCTTGATGCTAAAGAACTCCAGATGCTCTTCCCAGTTAGGGCTGGCGATCGAATAGGCGCGCATGAGCGGGCGGCCGTTAGGCTGTTGCAGGCCGATCATCACGAACTGACCGTTCTCGAAGCGCAGGCCCGGGTCGCGGGTGCACTTGAAGCTGAACAGGGTGTCGTTCCAGTGATGAACACTGAGGACACGTTCGTGGTTCATGTTGCTCATGTACGGGGGCTCCTGAAAAATAACGCAGCGCTGACCGTGAGCGCGATTGCGCGATAGTTTAGTGCGAGCGACAATATCTGTTAAATGAATTATCAAGATATGTCTTATCGGTTATATAGATATGCGATTTACACTGCGTCAACTTCAGGTCTTCGTGGCCGTCGCGCAACACCAGAGCGTCTCCCGTGCGGCCGGGATACTGGCGCTGTCGCAGTCGGCTGCGAGCACCTCCATCACCGAGCTTGAACGGCAATCCAGCTGTCAGCTGTTCGATCGTGCCGGCAAGCGCCTGAGCCTCAATGCACTGGGGCACCAGTTGCTGCCCCAGGCCGTGGCCCTGCTCGACCAGGCCAAGGAAATCGAGGACCTGCTCAACGGCAAGTCCGGCTTCGGCTCTCTGGCAGTGGGCGCCACACTGACCATCGGCAACTACCTGGCCACCTTGCTGATCGGCAGCTTCATGCAGGTTCACCCGGAAAGCCAGGTCAAACTGCATGTACAGAACACCGCCCATATCGTGCATCAGGTCGCGCACTATGAAATTGATCTGGGTCTTATAGAAGGCGATTGCAACCACCCCGACCTGGAGGTTCAGCCCTGGGTCGAGGACGAACTGGTGGTGTTCTGCGCGCCGCAGCACCCCTTGGCGCTCAAGGGTCGCGCCAGCCTTGAGGAACTGACCCATGAAGCCTGGATTCTGCGCGAGCAGGGTTCAGGCACGCGCCTGACCTTTGACCAGGCGATGCGCCACCATCGCTCGACACTCAACATCCGCCTGGAACTGGAACATACCGAAGCGATCAAGCGCGCGGTGGAATCAGGGCTCGGGATCGGCTGCATTTCACGTCTGGCGCTGCGCGATGCGTTTCGTCGCGGCAGCCTGGTGGCGGTGGAAACCCCCGACCTGGACCTGGCGCGGCAGTTCTACTTCATCTGGCACAAGCAGAAGTACCAGACCTCGGCGATGCGCGAGTTTCTGGAGTTGTGCCGCAACTTTACCGCCGGGGTACGACGCAGCGACGAAATCGTGCTGCCGCACATTGCCTAGAGCAGAATCACCGCCCACACCACCGCCACGATGCTCAACGCCACGAACTGGGCAGCACTGCCCATGTCCTTGGCGTTCTTGGACAACGGGTGGCGGTCCAGGGAAATACGATCGATCGCGGCTTCCACGGCAGAGTTGAGCAGCTCGACGATCAGCCCCAGCAGGCACACCGCGATCAGGATCGCGCGTTCGGCACGGCTTACATCCAGCCAGAAGGCGACCGGGATCAGCACCACGTTGAGCAGCACCAACTGACGAAACGCCGCTTCGCCGGTAAAGGCGGCGCGCAGGCCGTCGAACGAATAGCCGGCGGCGTTGAACACTCGTTTAAGGCCGGTCTGGCCCTTGAAAGGCGACATAGAAAGCCACTTGAACCCAATGAGGAGCGATGCAGGCTAGTGCACGCCGAGTCAAAAAAGCGTGAAGGCCAGTGGCCTTAACTCGTTGAAACCGATTCCAATTGTTGCAGCAACAACGCGGCCTGGGTGCGCGTACGCACGCCCAGCTTGCGGAAGATCGCGGTGACGTGGGCCTTGATGGTGGCCTCCGACACGCTCAGCTCATAGGCAATCTGCTTGTTCAGCAGACCTTCGCACACCATGGTCAACACGCGGAATTGCTGTGGGGTAAGGCTGGCCAGGCCCTCGCTGGCGGCCTTGGCTTCAGCGGACACATCGATCTTCTCGAAGGCTTGCGGCGGCCACCAGACATCGCCATCGAGCACTTTCTTGACCGCGTCCTGAATCTGCTCCAGCGGGCTGGATTTTGGGATAAAGCCACTGGCACCGAATTCTCGGGACTTTACCACCACGGCCGCCTCTTCCTGGGCCGAGACCATCACCACCGGGATTTGCGGATACTGACCGCGCAGCAGCACCAGCCCCGAGAAACCATAGGCACCGGGCATGTTCAGGTCCAGCAGCACCAGGTCCCAGTCGTTTTTCTCGGCCAGGCGGGTTTCCAGTTCGGCGATGCTTGCCACCTCAACCAGTCGAACGTCCGGACCAAGGCCCAGGGTAACGGCCTGGCGCAGCGCACTGCGAAACAGCGGGTGGTCATCGGCAATCAGGATTTCGTATGTGGCCATCGATCTAATGATCCTGTTCTGTGCAGGCGCAGCCAGCGTGGGGGCGCCTGGCGGGGCAGCTCAAGGGCATCGGGCGGCAGTGCCGGAAGCCAAAAAGGCACGTCGGGGCCAGGAAAACAGCATTCAAGCCTTCGTCGTGCCCGAATCGGCGCCAAGGATGCCGAGCCCGGACCGGGTGGTCAAGTTCAAAGCCCGGTGGTTGTCTCGTAGCCCATGGCGCCAGTGCACACATTATGAAGCAAAGTGGCGTACTTGCCCCTTGAACTATAGGAAGGGCCGCAGTTTTTGGTGCACGGCATCGTCTTCATCCAGCACAAGCCTGTTCTTGGCGCCCAGATAATGGGTGCTGAATACGTCCAGATAGGCATCCAGTGCCTGCGAGGCCTGCTGGTCATCGGCCAGTTCCAGACACATGGCTGCCACTTCAGCGGTACAGAAATGGTCGTCGCGCCGCGAGCGGCGCAATGTGTAGCGCGAGATCTGTTCAGGCTGCAGATTGAGCACCGGGAACCGTTCCAGGTACGGGCTTTTGCGAAACATCTTGCGGGCTTCGGGCCACGTGGCATCCAGCAGAATGAACAGCGGGCGCTTGCCCGACGCTGGGGCGACGCTGCTGACCACTCGCTCCGGCGCCACGAATTCACCCGGGAAAACGATGTAGGGCTGCCACTGTGGATCATCGAGCAGCGCCTGCAACTGTGCATCCACCGCCTTGCGTTCCCAGGCAAACGCCGTGGTGTCACCGATCACGTCGGCAATCAGCCAGCCCGTGTTCGTAGGCTTGAGTGGTTCGGTGTCATGCATGAGCAGGCAAATGCCCGAGTGCGCCTGCACCCGCGGGCGCCAGGCACACAGACAGTATTCGGGGATTACCCGGCAGCCGGGACAGCGTGGCGCACGCGAGCCGCGCGCGACGAAGGGTTTGACACTGCGCGCCAGGCGCTCGGCGCGCAGGCGCGAGACGGCATGGCTCATGACAGGGCGCAACGGTGGCAATGGGGATGGCAATAAAGGCAGGGCACGACGCAGGCTCAGCGAGACTAAAACCCCGGCAGTTTACCAGAGCCCGCCTCCACTGGCCGTATTTGCCGTGCAGCGTTGCGCGCTACTCCCTTATAATCTCCAGCCTGTACAGACCTGCCAGTACTGCCATCGCGCCTGTGACGGAACACTGCGCGCAATGACCGGTCAAATCGCCAGTTATCGAACCAGGAGAGATTCATGCTGCGTTTCATTGCCCCATCCTTGAGCCTGTTGCTTGCCCTGCCGTTGGGCGCGCATGCCGTCTCCAAGCAAGAGTACGCCCTGAACCAGAAGCTTCAAGAAGTCGCCAAGGAAAGCAGCGTGGGTACCCCTCGGGCAATCAACGAAGACATCCTCGATCAGGGCTACACTGTCGAAGGCAACCAGTTGATCAACCACCTCAGCGTTCGCGCCGGCCATGCACAAAAAATGCAGCAAAACCCGGAAGTCATGCGCGGCCAACTGGGAGACAGCGTGTGCCGTAACACCGGCTTTCGCCAGTTGATGGACCGCGGTGCCGTGCTGACCTACCGTTTCACCGAGTACAAGACCAACCGCCCGGTGATCGACCAGTCGTTCAACAAGGCCAGTTGCGTTTCCGGGCAGAAGAAGAAGTAACCAGCGTCCTCTGTTGCGCCGCTGCTCGCCATCGGCGCGCAGCTCAGCGATCAAGGCCTGAATGTGACGCGTACTCTACGCACGGTCACTACAGGCCTTGTCACTTCAGGCCCCGGTTGTTGGCCTGTACTGCGCAGTTCGGGCCCGGCTTGTCCGCCCGGCTCCCACCTGAACATCACGCACAGCCCATTGCCTGCCGCGTCCTCGCGAGCCCACGATCGACACCGGCATAACCCTGCGACAAGGTCTAGATTTATAGCCAGGACCTTTCACTTTGCGGACAAGCAGAGGGGCCTGACCGATGTGCGGCCAGGCCGAAGGTTTTGCTGCAAAAGGAGAAGTTGAATGCCGTACCAGACCAACGAATTGCTAGCCAACCATTTCAAGAACAATGCAATCGACCTGACCCACCTCGAACAACAGCTCAACCTGGTCGCCCCCAACAGCCCCAACCTGCCACTGTACCGGGACATGATGCTGACCGTGTTGCGCATGGCGCACGATGACAGCGACCGCTGGAGCGCCAAGATCACCCTGCAGGCACTGCGTGAACTCGACCACGCCTTCCGTGTGCTGCACCAGTACAAGGGGCGACGCAAGGTCACCGTGTTCGGCTCGGCACGCACCCCGGTCGAACACCCCATGTATGCCCTGGCCCGCGAGCTGGGTGCGACCCTGGCGCGCTCGGACCTGATGGTGATCACCGGGGCCGGGGGCGGCATCATGGCTGCGGCTCACGAAGGCGCAGGCGTCGACAACTGCCTGGGCTTCAACATCACCCTGCCCTTCGAGCAGCACGCCAATGCCACGGTGGATGGAACGGACAAGTTGCTGCCGTTCCACTTCTTTTTCATTCGCAAGCTGTTCTTCGTCAAGGAAGCTGACGCGCTGGTACTGTGCCCGGGCGGTTTCGGCACCCTGGACGAGGCCCTGGAAGTGCTGACCCTGATCCAGACCGGCAAGAGTCCGCTGGTGCCGGTGGTACTGCTCGACTCACCGGGGGGGACCTTCTGGCAGGATGCACTGGACTTCATTACCCGCCAGCTGGAAGGCAATCGCTACATCCTGCCGAACGATCTGAAGCTGGTGCGCCTGGTGAACAACGCCGACGATGCGGTAGCGGAAATCAACCAGTTCTACAGCAACTACCACTCCAGCCGCTGGCTGAAGAACCAGTTCGTGATTCGCACACACCACCCGCTCAGCGAAGCGGCCCTGCTCGACATCCAGCAGTCCTTCGCCGACCTGCGCCTGAGTGGCGACTTCCATCAGCACGCCTATGCAGGCGAGGAGCATGACGAGGCACAGTTCAGCCACTTGTCACGCCTGGCTTTTGCCTTCAATGGACGCGATCAGGGCCGCCTGCGCGAGCTGGTGGACTTCATCAACCGCTCGGAAAACTGGGCAAAGCCTCAGCACAATGAAGCCCCGCAACGGGCACGTGAACCCCTCAAGGTCACCTGAACAGCCACACCGTGAACATGCCTGGCCTACCCCCTTTCGGGGTCGGCCATCGCTCAATCGTCCAGGCTGCGACCACTCAGCACACGACCGACCATCTCCATGGAAAAACCACGGTAGACCAGAAAACGGGTTTGCTGTGCGCGACTGCGCGGATCGGAGGGCAGTTGCCCGGAAAACTTGCGTTGCCATACATCGATCAGCAGGCTTTGCCAGTCGATGCCGCACTCACGCAAGGCCTGTTCGATATCACTACGCTGCAAACCGCGCTGACTGAGCTCTTCACGGATACGCGCAGGGCCATAGCCCGAACGGGAGCGGTAACTGATGAAACTTTCGAGATAGCGCGCTTCGCTGAGCAGGCCCTCTTCCGTCAGACGGTCGAGTTCCTGGTCGATCAATTCGAGCTCAGCGCCGCGCTGACGCAACTTGCGCGTCAGCTCGACACGACCATGCTCGCGTCGCGCGAGCAGGTCCATAGCTGTCCGCCTTACGGCGACGGGGGTATCGAGTACGACGGACATGGTCTATCTGCAAATCAGAAGTTGGCGTCGGCGTCAGCGTCGACCAGATCATCTTCAGGTTCTGCAGCAGCCGTTTTACCAGCAGCCGCAGCAGCTGCAGCTTCAACACCACCGGTCAGCAGCTTGTCGCGGATCTGCTTCTCGAGGGTCGCGGCGATTTCCGGGTTCTCTGCCAGGAACTTGGCGGAGTTGGCTTTACCCTGACCGATCTTGCTGCCTTGGTAGCTGTACCAGGCACCGGCTTTTTCGAGGAAGCCGTGCAGCACGCCCAGGTCGATGATCTCGCCGTTGCGGTAGATGCCCTTGCCATACAGAATCTGGAACTCGGCCTGGCGGAACGGCGGCGCCACCTTGTTCTTGACGATTTTGACGCGGGTTTCGCTGCCGACCACTTCGTCGCCTTCCTTCACCGCGCCGGTACGGCGGATGTCCAGACGTACCGAAGCGTAGAACTTCAGCGCGTTACCACCGGTGGTGGTTTCCGGGCTGCCGAACATCACGCCGATTTTCATGCGGATCTGGTTGATGAAGATCACCAGGCAGTTGGCGTTCTTGATGTTGCCGGTGATCTTGCGCAGTGCCTGGGACATCAGGCGAGCCTGCAGGCCCACGTGCATGTCGCCCATTTCGCCTTCGATCTCGGCCTTGGGTACCAGGGCTGCCACGGAGTCGACGATGATCACGTCGACAGCGTTGGAGCGCACCAGCATGTCGGTGATTTCCAGGGCCTGCTCACCGGTGTCCGGCTGCGAGACCAGCAGGTCGTCGACATTGACGCCCAGCTTGCCGGCGTACTCGGGGTCGAGGGCGTGTTCGGCGTCGACGAATGCGCAGGTGGCGCCGGCTTTTTGTGCCTGGGCGATCACCGACAGGGTCAGCGTGGTCTTACCCGACGACTCAGGACCGTAGATTTCGACGATACGGCCCTTTGGCAGGCCGCCGATGCCCAGAGCAATGTCCAGACCCAGCGAGCCGGTCGAGATTGCCGGAATCGCCTGGCGATCGTGATCGCCCATGCGCATGACCGCGCCTTTACCGAATTGACGTTCGATCTGACCCAGGGCCGCAGCCAAGGCACGCTTCTTGTTGTCGTCCATTGAAGTCCTCACGTAATCATCGATAGGGCCTGACGGCCACAACACCTGTATAAGTAGCCAGTATTATTCCACAGGGTTTTCTTTCCGCCTACCCCCGATTTGCGATTTACTCTGCGCCAAGCTGTAACAAGCCCTCTAGGGCGGCGATTACCGTTTGTCGGCGCACCGCATCGCGGTCGCCATCGAAGTGCCGGCGCTCGCTGGCCACATGCGCACCGTCGCCCCAGGCCAGCCATACAGTGCCCACCGGCTTGGCCGGCGAGCCGCCATCGGGCCCTGCCACGCCGCTGACCGCCACGGCAAAGCGTGCCCCGCTGGCAGCCTGGGCGCCGCGCACCATGGCCTCGACCACTTCCTGGCTGACCGCCCCGACCTGCGGGAACAGTGCCTGGTCTACCCCCAGCTGGCGAGTCTTCTGGGCGTTGGAGTAGGTCACGTAGCCCGCTTCGAACCAGGCCGAACTGCCAGGAATACGCGTGATGGCCTCGGCGATACCGCCGCCGGTGCAGGACTCGGCCGTGGTGACTTGGGCATTGTAACGGCGCAGGTGTTCCCCCAGCCGGGCAGAAAGTGCGGTGATCGGGTCCATGGCAGGCTCCTTGAAGGTCTGGCGCCTACCCTACACCAGCTATCGGCGTGGCTGAACACTCAAGGTGTGAGCGCGCGTATGTAACCCTGGCAGGCGCGCAGGGCGATCAGTCCGGCGTCACCGGCATCGGTGATGGCGATAATTCGTCGAGCATGCGCCGGGTCAAGTCGGGCGCGTGGGGCGCCATGATCCAGGCCGCCGGCGCCGGGGGCGGCAGGCAGGTCGGGAGTGGCGTCGCGGTCGAGAAGGACCGACAACCGCAGATCAGCAGTAGCCAGCCGATCACGCAAGCGTGCCTGAGCCTGTTGTGCATCGAGAAGCTCCTGATAATGGGTATTGTCGTTCAAGTCCAGCTGGCGCTCCAGCACATGGCGTTGCTGGCGTTCGCCCTGCAGCTCGGCGGCAGCACGCTCGGCCAGTTGCTGGCGTTCGAATGCCCAGGCCTGTTGCTGCTGCGCCAGCTGGCGGCCCAGGCGCCAGCCCTGGAGCTGCCAGGTCAATGCGCAGGCCAGCAGCGCCAGGCTCAGCAGCACGCCAGCGTGCAAGCGGTTCAACACAGCACCTCGCGGGCGCGGGCCCAGAGTTTGAGGCGATCCTCCAGGCCATTGAGGCCACCGTTGATATGCCGCGTGATGCGGTTGAACTCACCGCGGTCGGCCAGCGCGTTAAGCCCGCGCGAGTGCCAGAACCAGGCAGCCGACTCGGCGGCCCAACGCGGTTGCTCGAGCAACTGCGGCAACTCCAGCAGACGCTCGTCGCCAAACAGCGCCATGCTGCAGGCGCGGTAGTTGTTGCGCCCTGTAACCTGGATCAGCCCCCTGCCGCAGTACCGCTGACCGTCGCCGTCCGCCTCCGGCGTGTTGCCCAGGCGCAGGGCCAGGGCGCCGGTGTCGTAACGGGACAGGTAGCGATCGCTGCCCAGCTCCTTCACGTAACGCAGGTGGGCCGACTCGTGGCCGATCTGCGCGAGGAAGGCGGCAATGCGTCGGGGGTTGTCGATTTCCCAACGGGCCATGGCGGTGTTCAGGGCGGGTGAAAAAATGCCGGCATTGGCGCCGGCACCGGGAAGAATCTGCATCAAGTTCTGCTGAGTGATGACCATCATCATTCTCCAAAATGCATAGGGGTTCAGGCCTGTCCGGCCTTGAGCGAACGACCGGCATTACCCTGCCCGCCCTTGGCCCTGGCCTTGCCTTGCTTGCCGCCATTGCACTCGACCGTGGTGCTCCACCCGGACGCGCTGAACACCTGCTCGATCGACTCGATCAGGTACTCGCCATCGAGGCCGGGCTTGAAGCCCTGGGCATCGAGGGTGCGTTCGACGAACAGGTCGGTGCGGCCCGGCATTTCCAGGCGCAGGCTGGCGGTGCTGCGGTTGAGCGCCGCCAGGCGGGCCTTGGCGGCCTGCTCGGCAGCGCTACGGTTGGGGTACAGGTGGCGGTCGGTGTGCACAGGCGACAGGCCGTCGGGCGCGTCGTCGTTGGGCAGGTCGACCACGCTCTGCTGGCCGGTCTTGCTGTCCAGATGACGGGCTTGCACGGCCTTGTGGGTGCCTTTGTCGGTCATGCGAAACTGCCAGCTGCGCACGTCGCCCCGGCTGATCCTGACGTTACCAAGGGCCTTGCCGCTGGCGCTCTTGCCGGCCTGGCGCGGCATCACCAGCAGCGCGCCGTTCGCTACCTTGGCGGTGCAGTCGAACAGGCGCCCCAGACGGGTGATGAAGTTGAAGTCCGACTCGTTGAACTGGTCAATGCGCGGTATGCGCAGCGTCACCGGGCACGCTGGCTGCCAGCCATTGCGCGCGGCGATGTCGCGCACGATCTGCTGCAGGGTGACGTTCTCCCAACTGCCGCTGCGGGTGGTCTTGCCGCTGCCGCGCATGTCGCTGGCCTTGCCTCGGATCACGATGCTGTCAGGCGGCCCGGACAGCTCCACCTCATCCACGGCGTAGCGCCCCAGGCGGGTCAATGCCTGGCCGGCGTAGCCCAGATGCACCTCGATGAAGGCACCGCGTGCCGGCAATGCCACCTCGCCGTCGCGATCGTCGATACGCAGTTCGAACTCGTCCGAGTCCATGCCCGGCTTGTCGGTGGTACGCAGCGACAGCAGGCGATCATTGATCAGCGCGGTGATGTCCTTGCCATCGGCCACGATGCGAAACACAGGTTGCATGGTTGCTGCTCCAGAAGGGCCTGCCCGCGCACGCAGCGCTGGCAGGCAGGGGGGGCGCGCCAGCTCAGTCCCACAACTGCACCAGGGCCTGGCGGGCGGGCGTCAATGCGGGCAGCCTGATGAGCACCCCGGCACCAAACGGCTGCGCCTGGTCGGCCAGGCCCTGGTTGGCATCGAGTACCGCTTCGACGCTGCCGTTGAGGTGCCCGTAATAGTGCTGGCAGAGGCTGTCGAGCAGGTCGCCGTCAGAGGTTCTGCAGATCGTCGCCATAGCTCACGAACTCCAATGAAAAGCCTTGTTTGCGAGGAATGCCGCCAGCCACCAGGCTGCTCTGGTCCTCCTCGATGCTGGTCAGGCACCAGTTGCCCAGTACCTCACCGTAGCCGGTGGTCAGGCTCAGTGGCTGCAATTGCCGACCGATGCTGCGCAGCGCCTGCAACTGGCCGAGCCCGCTTTGGGCACCGGGAAAGATCGTGCCCTTGAGGGTGATGCGCTCTTCGCCCAGCCCCACCGCCTGCTGCGCCGGGTGGCGGCTCAGGCGCTCCTGGCCCGCCCAGCGAAAGCCGCTCTGGCGACGCAGTTCATCGAAGGTCGCGGTGTCGAGGTTGAAGTAGTAAGGCTGCGCCTGCGCCTGCAACGACTGCAGAATGAGCAGGTGCGGGAACGGCTTGACCACCTCGGCTGCCGGCGTGACCGACAGCGCGAAACTGCCGGTGGGCAGCAACGTGCCCAGCGACGGGCTGATGCGACCCGCCACCTTGTTGATGGCTGCGGCAGCCTTGGCCGCCTTCTGCTCGAAGATGACGATGCGCTCCTGCACCAGCGCAACCTTGGCCACGGCGCGGCTGTAACGGCCCAGCACCTTGTCGACGCCCTGCTGCGCCCGGTTGATGGCGCGCATCGTGCGTTGCAGCCTGGCGCCGATCAGCGGCCCGACGTAGGGGATGTCCTCGAGCGCGGCAGCGGCTTCGGCGATATCGCTGATGGCGCCGGTCATGGGCTCCAGCATCTCGTCGGCACTGCGCCGGCCCGCCTCCCCCGCTGCGATCAGCGCCCGCAGGGCCGAGTGCAACTGGTCCATGTAGGTCATGGCAGCTCCTTATACAAATGTGGGGTCGGCCAGTTGCCGCATCGAAGCCTGACGGGTCAGTTCGAGGAACTGACGTCGAATGATCGGCTCGATGTTCATCGCCAACTGGGCCGGGTCGGTGACACTGCCCTGCACGGTGATGGGCATGTTCGGGGCGAAGGTGATCTGTTGGGCAATCGGCTGCGGCGCAGGGCTGATCGAAGGTGGCGCAGGAGGCAACGACAGAATTGTCATCGGCTCGCCAGCGCCGGGATTCATCGAACGAGCGACATCGCCCAACGACTTGGACAAGTGAGTGGGTTCGCCAGCAGGAGGCTTGGCAGCATCGTCGTCTGCAAACCACTTCTTGGCTAACGAGGAGCCCCACTCGCTGAACACAATACCCCCGATCACCGAACCGATCGCAGGACCGATGACAGGAACGAAAGCGCCCAGCGCAGCCCCGGCCAGTGCGCCACCAAAACCGCCCACTGCCCCACCATATCCCTCGGCCTTCTGCTCGGTGGTTTCTGCAGTGAGGAAGGTCTTGCCGAACTTGTAGATGGCCTCGACGGCTGCGGGCGCTCGAGCGGCCTTGATCGCCGGAACAGCCTTGCCGAGGTAACCTTTGATGCTTTCCCAGCGCCCAACCGGAGCAGATGAAGGTCGGCGCCTGGAGGGGCTGTTCTTTCTTCCCCCTCTACCCCTTCTCGAAGTTATCGCGCCGCAGCAAAAGTCCTGGGCATTGACGACAAACACGCGTTGCGGCGCCCTTGCGCCTTTGGGAGCGTCGCCACCCAGCACGCCAGCCTTCCGTGGCCCTGCCCTGAAATCACTGGCAACAGCGATGATACCTATGGGCTGCGGCCCCTTTGCCGGAGGCCCGGTATCATCGCTCCCCGCCATCCTCCTGCTGAGCGGGTCGGATACCCGACCCGCCGCAGGTGTCCCATCGGTTGGCAGAGATGCAGGCGCTGCAGTCTCCAGTGAAGCAGCCGCAGCTGCCCCTGCGGGTGCCTGCGGTGCCGCTTGCGATCTGATGTTTACGAATACCCTGGCGGGCTTCGATTGCGAAAGCCGGCGCGCAACATCGGCGACCTGGAAACTGATCACCTGCAAGTGCCCGTCGATGCTCTTCAACAATGTCAGCTTGTGCCGGGAGCCCTGTGTTTCAGCAGCCTGTACGACGCCCCCGGTCTTTGCTTGAGTTCTCGCGCCTGGCGGATCACCAGGAGCGCTGTCGAGCATCCCGTTGCCCTGCGTCTCGTGCCCGAGCGGGTACAGGTCGCCCTTGCCTTCGCTGCTCAATTGCCTGAGTTGCCGGATCCGCGCCTCAAGCAGCTTGAATGATGCGCCGATCGTCGAACTGACCGAGGCGCCGATAACCAGTTTCAACGCTAACGCGTTTGCCATACGGTCCCCCTGTGCGTGCAAAACCGGCTCACTCCGTGAGCCACCAGACCATGTCGTTGAACGACATGGTCATGATCTCGGTGGCAGAAAAATTCAGCTCACGGGCAAGCCGCCTGGCGGCCACCTTCTGAAGGGAGGGGTCAAAGCTCGTCGTCTTGCACCAGGCGAAAATAGCCCGCCTGCAGGCGGCCATAGTCCTTGAGCGCGAGGCCCTCCAGGTCCTTGATGCCCACCTCGGCGAGGGAGGCGAACAGGTTCAGCTCACGCTGCTCGTCGTCGCCGCTGCCGGCCGACTGAGCCGCACGAATGTCGCGTACCGTAGGCGAGCGCAACGACAGGCTGTCGACCTTGATGCCATTGGCTTCGCTCGGCCGGGTCAGCGCCACCACCACGCCGTCGGCGCTCAGCTTCATCCAGCTGGGGATCTTTGCTTGGGTCATGAGAAGTCCTTACAGGCCCAGGGCCGAACGTTGTGCCGCGAGCTGGTCGACGCCGTCGATCACGCGCTTCATGCCGATGGGGTCGATCTCGTAGATCAGGCGTCCGCCGACTTCCAGCTTGTAGTAGGTGACGGCGACGGTGTGCTTGACCTCGGCCTTGTCACCGGCCTTCCAATCGCCCATGTCGACTTCCTTGAGCGCGCCGCGCAGGGTCACGATCACCGGGGTGACAGCGCCCTTGAGGCCCTTGAAGGCACCGCGGAAGGTGCCGTTGAACGCAGAACCATCGGCCAGGCCGAAGAACTTCAGCGACTCACGGCGCACGCCGGTAGTGGTGAAGCCGGCTTCCTGCTTCTCCATGCCCATGTCCATCTCGATGGGCATATCCATGCCGCCCACCCGGTGCTCTTCCATTTTCAGGGTGAGCTTGGGCAGGGTCAGGCTGGTGACATCGCCCTGGAAGCTGGTGCCATCGACGAACAGGTTCAGGTTCGCCAGGGTTTCGGGAATCATTGCCATTGCTAGTGCTCCTTAAGCTGCGTTATCGAGAACTTCGGTCAGCCACTGGTTGGTGACCTCGACGCGGAAGTTGGGGTTTTCGGCCGGTGGTACGTCGGTGAAGCGGATGTTCCAGTACACCTTGCCCTGCTCCAGCTGGCTGGCACTGTTGAGTTCCGGGTCGGCGAACACTTCGAAGTTGATGATCGCGCCCTGGGCCTTGAGGTCGCGCATGAACGCCTGCAGGCCTTCGGTCACGTCCTTGACGTAGGTGGCGGTGATCGAACGGTCGACTGCCCATTTGTGCCCGTAGAGAATCGCGTCCATCACGATGTCCATGGTGCGCACGCGGGTGACGAAGGCCCACTTCGGGTCGCTGCTCAGGGTGCGGTTGCCCCACAGGCGATAGCCGTCATCGCGGATGATGGTGGTGATGTTGGCGTTGTTGAGCAGGTTGGCGCGGCAGGTCTCGTCGCCATCGAGGAACTCGATGGGGCGGGTGGTGCCGGTAATGCCGACGAACTCCTTGTTCGAGGGCGAGGCCCAGAAGCCGTACTCGTTGTCGGTCCAGGCGAACAGGCCGGCGACCCAGGCCGAGGCCGCTGCATCGACGGTGGCGCTGGTGGTGGTGTCCCAGTACTGCACGCCCGGGTCGACCAGGAAGGCGCGCTTGGCACCGAAGTTTTCGGCGTAGGCCAGGGCGGCCTCGTCGGTGGTGGCCGGGCCGTCGATGATGGCCAGGCCGCGCAGCTTGTCGGCCAGGGCCACCAGGGCGGTGGCGACGGCTTGAGTTGCGCTGTGCTTTGGAGTGACCAGCAGGCGCGGCTGGGCGTTGAAACGGCTCTTGCCGTCGAGCAGCGCTTGCAGGCCGGTACGCTTGCCGTCGGCCAGCACGCTGCCGATGATGGCCGAGGTCTGCTCGGCGGCGTCGGCTACCTTGGCCACACCGCAGGCGACGATGACCGCCTTGGCGCGCTGGTAGATGGCCTGGCAGGCACGGGTGATGGCCGCGTCGGCGCCGAAGGCGGCGATGGCTTCACGCTCGCTGGTGATCAGCACCAGGTCGTTGAACTTGGCGCTGGCGGTCGGGCCTTCGGTGAAGGTGTCCACCAGACCGATGATCGAGGACGACGGCAATGCTATGGTGCGTGCGCCGGTGTCGACGTTGGTGACGGTGACGCCGTGAAAGAAACCACTCATGGGTAAACTCCGGGTATGAAAAAGGCCCTGCGGTGCAGGGCCTTGTAAGGTTGGATCGGCAACTATCGGGGTGAACCGGCCGTTGCAGGTACAGATGCGGTGGCCAAAATCAGGCGAGGAAGTCCCAGGTCAGCGAGATCGCGGCGACAGAGTTGTTCGAGACGGTCCACAGCCCGTAGCCAGCAGGGATAAGCAGTGGGTAGGGTTGGGTGTACTGCCAGTTGTTGCTACTGGCTACTCCGCCCATGATGGCGTGCACCGTCATGTCACCCAGACGAGCAGGTGCCTTGGGACCGCTGTACAGGTTGATGATGCCGCCGCCGGTGCAAATGGTGGCGGTGCGCAGATAGACACCTTCCTTGTTTTCTTCCGGGCTGAAGACTTGAGTTACCGTGGTCGGGTGAGCGTTGAAGAAATGCTTGCCTACTTTTACTGGTTCCATGATTTTTCACCTATCGAGTCGAATGCTGGGTAGCGGAACATTCCGCGTTCATGTCGCTCACAGGCGATGGTTCGAGGCTCGTGGCCTTCACATGATTCAACGTTCCGCAGCGGGAACATTTGATCTGGAGTTCTGTGAACTCGCCCATACGGGCAAGCAGTCGTTTGCATCTGCCGCATCTGCAATCTTTCAACATCTGCAAAGCCTTGTGATTTTCTGCTGAAGGGTCTTGAAGAATGAAAAAGCCCCGACAGTGCGGGGCTTCAGGGGGTGATGCTCTCCAACCAGAGCGGCGGTACCGGCCGGTGCTCAGAAACTGGGAACAGCTCCGACTGGGGCCAGTCGCGCAGGGCCTGGCGGTACTGCAGCAGATCGGCGAACTGCCCCGCCTGCAGCGTCGTGGTCAACTGCATGTCTTGTTCGTCGCGGTGTCGATTTACCAGCCATTCAGTACCGCTAACCTGGGCATCCCGCCATTCACGCTCAGCGGCGATCCGGTCGCCCTCGGGCGCAGGCTCAAAGCCCTTGTCTCCCAGCCGGAAACCCGGAACAACATCGGCCGCGCACGGCAGCCAATTAAGTGCGGGATGGAACCGGCCAACCGGGTCAATTGGGGTCACCTCGATAACCTTGTCGCCTACAACCAATGCCCACATATCACGCCACCTCGATCAGCACTTCACCCGGTGCACCCGCGCCAGAGCCCCGTGCGCCTGACGTTCCTGCACCACCTACACCACCACCACCAGGGCCGACGCCGGGATCACCGACTTGCCAATTGAAAGCCTTACTGCACCCGCCATGGCCGCCACCGTGTCCAAGAGAGGACGCCGTGCCACAACCAGACGCTGATACCGGGTACACGATTTGACCTGTTGTGCTGCCGGTAATCCCGCCACTGGGCGATGAACCACCGCTGCCGCCGGTCGAGCTGATCAGCTCACCGAACGACGAAGCCCCGCCAGCCCCACCGGCAAGCGAGGCGCCGGCAGGACGGGCAGCACCGCCGGCCCCGACGGTAACGGTTACCGATACGACGCCGCTCAGATCCAGCACCGATGAGCCCATGCCACCCCCGCCGCCACCACCACCGGCTACGCCATTACCTTCTACGTGCCCGCCGCCACCACCGCCGGCGGTCACCTTCACCCGAGCCCGGCGACGCCCCGAACGAAACAGTGGCGGCACCGTGTAAGTAAAAATTCCAGGGGTCGAGTACTTCGTGATCACCGTTTCGATACTTGGCGGCAACTGGGCCTGCCCAACACACCACCATCGGCCTACCGAATCGTTACGCAGGCAGAGGTAATCCCCGGCAAACAGCAGCTCGGTGGAGGTCTGGCCGGAGGTCGATCCCGTGGTATCGAGCAAAATCTTGTCCGTGCCACTTGCCGCAATTACCAGGGCGTTGGTCGTCAGGTCGACACGGCGCAGGATCACGTCCATCACACCCAGGGCGGGGGTAACCGCCGGCAAAGTAATCGTGCGCGTGCCAGCACTGGCATCGAGCAGCACCAGCCCCCGGTGCGAGCTGGTCAAGGTCTTGTCGATGCTGAAGCTGTACACACCAGCAGACCCGGCCTTCTGCTCCAGAAGAGCATCGATCTGCGCCATCGTGTACGCATCGGTGATGTCGTAGCCGGCCAATGTGGTTGGATTCGTCGCGGCAATGACACGGCCGTAGGCATCCACCTTGACGCTGCGATAGGTACCGGCGGCGACCCCGCTGCGCCCGAAGGCCATTTCGAAGGCCAGCGCAGTGACGCCCAGGGTAATGGGTGCATCCGTGGTCAGTTGCCAGGCGCTGTCACCGTTGGCCGCGCCCCGCTCCACCAGCACCAGCAGGCCGGGCGTGACCTTGGCGCTGCTGTCCGCATCCGGGCAACGTGTCCACGCTCCACTGGCAACCAGATACAGGCCGTTGTCCTTGGCAGCGGCCTGATTCTTCACCAGCACGCGCGCGCCCGCCTGTAGCGCAACACCATCCATCGTCTGCAACCCGCTCAAGGTGACCGCGGCGGTGGTCGCAGCCAGCACCGAGTGCTTGAAGTCGCGCTTGGCCAGTTCCTCGGTCACGAACTCGCGGGTCGCCAGCACTACACCCGGATCGATCTTGAGTTGCACATTGCTGGCGCTGCTGACCACCAGGTTCATGCGCACCACCTGGGTGCGGCCCGAGCCCTGGTTGAGCAGCGGCTTGTAGGTAGGCGCACAGTTGGCCACCGCCACCAGGTCGCCGTCGGCGTCGTACAGCCCCACCTCGCGAATCCAGCGCCCGCCAATCTCGGCAGGAATCACCTGCTCGGCGACGATGACCGCACTGTCCTTTTCGTCGACCTTGAGCTGGTTCAGCGGCGCCCGCCGCCACTCGTTGAGCAGGCTGGTCCAGCTCGCGTCGGGCATTGGCAGCGGCGGGTTGTCCAGCCCTGCCGGACTGGCGTCACCGACGGCCATGTGTGTGATTTTCCAAGGAATGCCCAGGGCATCCGCATTGGCCTGTTTCGCGGCCCCCACCTTGGTCAGGATCGCGTAGAACTGGGAGTTCTGATCAACCATTAGTAAATGTCCAGATAGTCAATGGTGTGTTCTCGCCCACCACGCCCGATGGCACCCATGACCGTGAGGTCGGCCGGCGCAGGCGGGTAGATGTCAAGTTCGTCGCCGTCTTGCAGCGCGGCGCCGAGGTAAAGCGAGCCGGCGGTTTCCAGGCTGATGACCAGGCCGCTCAGGTGTCGGCTGACGGGCCTGGCGTCGTCGATCAGCCAGGTCAGTTCCTGGTACGTCTGTTCGCTGATCCCCGCCTCGGACACGCCGATCTTCAGCGCGAACGTGCCGGGCACCGCCGGGGGCGTGGCCTTGAACCACTCGATCACTTCGATCAAATAGCCAAACGGCTCCACCACGCGGCGCAATGCGCCGATCGTGCCCTTGTGGGCATGCACGTAGAACGAGGAGCGAATCACCGAGCGCTTGATCGCCTCGGGCCAGGTGTCGTCCCAACGGTCCACCGACCAGGCCCAGGCCAGCTGGTACAACAGGTTCGCCGGGCAGGTATCGGGGTTGTACAGGGTGCGCAGGGTGACCTTGAGGTCTTCGCTGGAGGCCGCCTCGACGGCCCGTTCCAGCGGCGTGCTGTTGAGCGGCAGGAGGCTGTGCATGTCAGCCCCCCCGCGTCAGTTCGAACCCGGTGCACCAGGCCGCCTGCGCCTTGCTCGGGCGGATGTCGGTCCAGTTGCGCAGCTCCACCCGGCTCACACCGGCGATGTGCAGTTGCGCATCGATGGCCGAGCGCGAGACCTCCACGCCCAGGCGTCGTCGGGGGTTGACCCAGGCCTGCAGGCGCCGCTGGCACTCGGCCAGGGTCGCTTCGTTCTCCGGCCCCGTCCCGGCCATGTAGAGCACGGCATCGATGCGATAAGGAATCACCTCGGCACTGCGCACTTCCAGGCGGTCCGCCACCGGGCGTACATCGTCGTCGTTGAAATAGGCGGCCACTTCGGCCAGCAACTGCGCACTGGCGATGCCGTCCTCCTCCAGGCTCAGCACCGTCACCTCCACCACTGCCGGTGACGGGCTTTCTGCAGAGGCATCGGCCACCTGCCCCGAGGCATTGCGTGCATGCAGGATGTAGCTGTTGCGCGGGCCGGCGGTGGTCAGGCCCTCGTACACCAGTTGCACCCGCTCGCGCAGTGCATCGTCTTCCTCAAGCACTTCGAGGGTCGGTGGCACACTGTTCGCGTCTTCGGCCTGTACCACCAGCCGCTTGAGCTGCACGTTGGCGGCCAGCTGGTCCAGGTCGCTACCCTGGGCATAGGCCAGCAGCAACGCCTTGGCGGCATCGTTGACCCGCGCCCGATTGAGCAGCTTGCGGTACGCGCCCACCTCCAGCAGCTTGGTCACCGGGTCGCTTTCCAGCAGCGCGTCCCAGTTCTCGCCCATGTGCGACCGAAAGGCCGCCAGGTCATCCTGGAAGATGTCCTCGAAGTCGAGGTCTTCCAGCACCTGCGGCGCGGGCAGCGCCGACAGTTCCACGTTGCTCATGCCGTTATCTCCAGCAGTTGGCTGTCACCCAGGTACTGCCCGCTCAGCTGCAGGCTGATCTGCCCGCCCACTACCGCCACCACGCGCACCCGCTGCAATTTCAGGCGTGGTTCCCAGCGGGTCAGGGCGCGGGCGACCTCGGCCTGCACCGCACTCTTCCAGCCCTCGTTGACTGGCAGGTCGACGAAACGGCGCAGCTTGCTGCCGTAGTCGGGGCGCATGCGCCGGCTGCCCAGCGGGGTGGTGAGGATGTCTTCGATGGACTGGCGCAGGTGCCCGATGCCGGACAGCGTCTGCCCGCCGTGGCGGCTCATGCCGATCATCGCGGTACCTCCCTGGCCTGAATGCATTCACTAGCCATGTTGTCTCCAGGCATAAAAAAGCCCGCGTCGGCGGGCGGGGTTCAGTGCTTGTGATTGGCGGTGTTGCCGCCGGTGTCGATGATCTTGCCGGCCCCCAGAATGTCACCGGTCACGCGCAGGCCACCGTTGATGCTCACCTCACCGGTCAGGGCAATGTTGGCGGCGTTCAGGGTGATTGCGTTGTCGGTGACCAGCAGCGAGCTGCCGGCCACCTTGAGGCTGACGGTGCCACCGGGCAGCTCGATGCTGTAGCTGCGGGCCTGCCAGTCGTAGACCAGCGAGCCACCGTCATCGAAGCGCCATACCTCGACGTGCTCGCGATTGTCGGGTGGCGCGCCGGCATTGCCGTACAGGCCCGGTACGAAGGTGCCCTGCGCCGGCTCACCGCTGGGGCTGAGCAGTGCGCCCTGCTCGTTCAGGCTCGGCGCACGCCAGTGGCGGGCCTTGCCTGCCGCGTGGCTGTGCCAGCGCACCCAGGCGCTGGTCCAGCCGGCGCCATCGGAGACCCGTACCCGCGCTGCTGCCAGGTCGATGCCGACCACCCGACATGGAATGACCAACGCCGCCAGCATGCGGTCATGCATGGAGCTGGCGTAACTCATGCCATGTCCTCCGGTGCCTGGTAGCTGTCCTTGTGCGCGGGCCCTGTGTCCGGGCTGAAGGCGAACAGCAGCGAACCGGGTGGCTGGTCTGGCCAGGGCCACTGCAGGTCGCCAAGATAAACGGGCTGCTGCCATTGCACCCGCCATTCCAGGGTGCCGGGTACTTCGGCAGGTATGGCTGAAGGGCGGGCCTGCACCTGGGAGATGGCGTCGACGAAACCCAGGCTCCAGAACTGCTGGCGCAGCAGCGCGGTCAATTGCGCGGCCAGTGTCATTGCTTCCAGCGAAGCCTGCTGGCGCGCTTTACTCACCAGAATCCTCGCCTCGAACGAGGCGTTAACGCATGTACGCCCATCGCCGGGGTCGACGCCAGGCCTCATGCCGGTGAGGGTGTGCATCAGCGCAGGCAAGGCCGTGTTCTCGTCCGGCAGCGCAAACGCTTCCACGTGCCGCAACTGGGGCATGCCCGCACTCAGGGTGGCGCTGATCGCTTGATGTAACGTCCCAAGTTCGTTCACGGTCACTCCTCGCTATCGGTGCGCTGTTCTGTTATTGCATCGCAATGAAAACGCCCAGGCGAACCTGGGCGTGACAGATGGATGCCGGGTCTACTGCAAGGGTTCAAATACCCATCGATGCCATTTCAAGCGGCGATCGATAGGTTGCGGCAGCAGTGGCGATGCAGGCCCGGGCCTGCAGATTGGCCTCCTTCATGTCGTTGATGGTATCGGCGATCTTCTGCGCGCCTTCCACGATCCACATGCGTGAGTAGATCAATGCGGCACCCGCCCCGGTGGCGATCACCAGGGCCCGGAACAAATCAGCCAGCAGAGCACTGCATGTGCCGATTTCGTTCACCGCCGTACCTACCACGGCCAGGACCTCCTCGTTGTAGTCCAGGTTGTTTGCCACACTGGCGCCCCAGATGCTGGTGACCAGGGCCTTGCAGTTCTGAATCTGTTCAGCAGTAAGTGACATGAGTCTTTCTCCGTTGATTGATCAAATGCGGGCGTGTGCCCTGTAGGTGTCGCTCGCAGGCGATGACTGGAGGCTCATGGCCTTCACCTCCGAACACCGACGCCCGTCAGCGGGGTGGATGGTCGGTTGGTTGCACAGGTGTGCAATCCTTCACACCCAGCCGCTTCGCAGCCCAGCGCTCGTAAAGCCCGATGGCCACGTCGGCGCCCGCCATGGCGGTCAGGCAACCAAAGGCTGCGGCGCTCCAGATCGACAGCCCGCTGGCATACAGCAGCATCACGGTCGATACGCCGCAGACCATGCAGGCCCCGGAGCGCAGCAGCAGTCGCCTGAACAGGCCCCAGCCGCGGGCGCCCTCCTTGTCTGCGCGCCACATCTCGCCAGACAGACCACCCAGCAATGCCAGGACGATCACCAGCCAGATCGGCATTTCCAGCAACGTCTGTTGCTCGTTTGTCATGCTCGTGCTCCCTTGTTGAACAGCCGATCACTCGGCATTCCAAAAAGCCCGGCCGCCCAGGCTTTTCAGTAATGCGTGGTCGGATCGCCGGCCACTGCTGGTGCGCCGTGCGATCCCGCCTCAAATTGTTCCTCCGACCGCGGCCGCCTGCCCGCCGGATAACTGCTTACGGTGCTTTACGCTGCACACCCGGGTCAGTTGCCAACCCTCTGAACAGTTCAGGCCTGTTCATCGCTGCCTTGCCACTGCCGGTGTCTGACCGGCTTGAGACAAAGATTATGCATCAATGCATATGCAGTCAATGCATTTCTGGAAATATTTATGCATTTTCTTTTGCACTGACGCATGCTGGCCTTGCGCGGTGGGGCCTGCAGGGCTGTTTTATGCAGTCAACACCGGCTGCGAATCGGCAAGAGCGGGCTCATGAGGAGCAGAGATTTTGACGGGCGCCAGCAGATGAATTCCGTTTCCATCTGGTTGCTCGTGATCGGTGAGATCTGCGCAGTTGCTCCTGAGCGGGCAGATAGATAGCTGTGGCATCGCCATCAACGTTGCATTGGAAGTGAGGCGAAAGGCTATAATCGCGGAATTTTCCTCGCTTTGACGGGGCTGTTCTCCTCCGTCGGACATCAAGTGCTTACCCTATAAATGACACAACCTACCCTTCATCTTTCTCATCCCAAATATCGCCCAGATATCGACGGCTTGCGGGCTGTTGCCGTCTTGGCAGTAGTTATCTATCACGCCTTCCCCAGTGTGCTCAGGGGAGGGTTTATCGGCGTCGATATATTCTTTGTCATCTCAGGCTACCTGATTTCCACTATCATTTTTGAAAGCCTGGATCGGGGCGCATTCAGTTTTACCGAGTTCTACGCACGACGTATAAAACGCATATTTCCTGCGCTGCTGCTGATACTTTCAGCGTGTTATGGTTTCGGCTGGTTCACGTTGCTGGACGATGAATTCAGGCAACTGGGAAAACATGTCGCAGGCGGCGCCGGTTTCGTCTCGAACCTGGTGCTATGGAGTGAGGTCGGTTATTTCGACAACTCAGTGGAAACCAAACCGCTATTGCATTTGTGGAGTTTGGGCGTAGAGGAACAGTTTTACATTGTCTGGCCAATATTGTTGTGGGTGGCGTGGCGATTCAGGTTCAACGTTCTGGCCTTGACGATCCTCTTGGGTGCTGTCTCATTTTTCCTGAGCGTCAAAGGCGTCAAGCATGATGCGATCGCCACATTCTATTCACCACATACACGTTTCTGGGAGTTGCTGGCCGGCACGCTTCTCGCATGGCTCACCCTTTATAGAACGCGTGCCGTGCGAAAACGACTTGGGCATGTGCTTTCCGTGCTGGGTGTGTGTTTACTGGTATTCGGCTTCTTCAGGATAAACAAAGGCCTCAACTTTCCTGGAAAATGGGCACTCGTTCCAGTACTGGGCGCTGTGTTGATCATTGCGGCGGGCCCTGATGCCTGGTTCAATCGCAGGGTGCTGGGTAACAAGTTGGCCGTGTGGTTCGGCTTGATCAGCTTCCCTCTCTACCTGTGGCACTGGCCCTTGTTGTCTTTCGCAAGGATCGTGGAAGGCGAAGTACCCACTGTCGGCATTCGCGTAGCGGCCGTACTGTTGGCTATTCTTCTGGCTTGGCTGACATACAGGCTGGTGGAGCTTCCCCTGCGTTCAAGGTGGCAGGGGCGCTCCAAGGTCATTGTGCTCGTGCTGCTGGCAGCTGGCTGCGGAGCAACAGGCTATGCGACCTACACGCAGGACAGCATTGCACAGCGAACGCATAACCAAAAACTCATGGCCTACCAGAACAGTATAAAAGTCACTGAGCGAGCGGCCGAATGCTTTGAAATACCCTATGCCTACAAGAAGCCGGATGGCTGGTTCTGCGGGCTGGGTGAGCGTGGTGCGCCCGTTGAGTACTTTGCGTACGGTGACAGTCATGCACTGAGCCTGGTGCCGGCATTGGAGAAGTTTGCACGCGACCATAAGGTAGGCATGAAGTTTACGGGAACGTCTGGCTGCCCCTCGCTGCTGGGTATCCAGTCACTGCGTGGCGAAGCCGGAATTGAAAAACACAATTGCCAGGCATTGAACGAGCGCATCTTCAACGACGTTCGGGCCTCGGGTATTAAGCACGTCATATTGATCAATCGCTGGACGTATTACACTTCATCACCGTCACGCCCTTCGGAGTTCAATGGCATTGCAAGAGATCCATCCGCAAAGGCAACGGTCCAGAGCTCAACCCATGACCTTGTCTGGGCAATGGATAACACCGTTTCTCGCTATGCCCAGATTGGCGTGAACGTTATCTTCATCGAGGATAACCCGCAGCAGCGGTATGAGCCCAAGGATGTATTACGGCGTGGGCGCGGCATAGAACGCGAATACTTGAAGTTGTCGGTCAGCCGCGAAGAGCATGTTCGCAATCAAGCATTCGTGAACGCGGCGTTGCGCAAGACATCCGCCACAATCATCAACTTCGACCGCGCGCTGTGCCCTGGGGATATCTGCCCGCTGGTCGAGGGGAACGCGTTTCTGTATTCCGATGATGATCACCTGAGTATCACGGGGGCGCTCAAGGTCTATCCCGCGCTGGCCGAAGGGCTTACCCGCTCGGCACAAACCGCCGAAATGGCGAAGTAGCCAGCGCGCTGATGCTTGCTCCGACAGGGCCGACCCCGCAAACTTTTGCAGGTATCGGTCTTGCCGGAAAGGATCAATAAGGGGTTTGAGCAGGCACAAAAAACCCGCCGGGGCGGGTTTCTGAGAAAGCGTAGAACCTAGCGGGCGTACATGCCCCACCAGAACACATGCCCGAGGATGCTGATTTGCTCCTCCTGCATCTGCTGGAAGGTGTAGTCCTCGTCCGGGTGCTCGTCGCGGTTGAAGCTGCGCAGGCGGATACCCGTGGGCAGGCGATACAGCTGTTTCACGCGCAACTGGCCATTGTGGTTGATGGCATACAGGTCGCCGTCGACAATGTCGCCGATGCCGCTCTTGCCCGCATTCACCCCCACCGTGGCGCCATCACGCAGCACCGGCAGCATGCTGTTGCCGCGCACCGTCACGCACTTGGCCTGGTCGAACTGCACGCCGTTGTGACGCAGGCTGCGCTTGCCGAAGCGCAGGCTGGCCTTCTCGCTTTCCTCGATGACGAATCGTCCTGATCCTGCTGCCAACTCGACCTCACGAAGAAACGGAATGGACACTTCGTCGTCCTCGACGGGGGTGTCGTCATCCCACAGGCTGATGTCCTGCAGCTGCACGTCGGCGCGCGGCGCGTTCGCCGGGCGGGTATCGCCCAGGTCGGCACGGCCGCGCAACTGATCGGTGCTCACGCCGAAGTACTCGGCGATCTTCGACACATGCTTGTCGGAAGGATCGACGATCTTCTCGCTGAGAATCCGCGACAGGGTGGATTGGGGCACGCCGGTGCGACGGTGAAGCTCCGTGGGGGAGATCCCGTGGCGGTCGAGCAATGCTCTCAAGACGGTAGCTACGTTGCGTTTTTGCATAACGTGCATAGTAACCATCTCGTGCACAAATGCAAATTCAAATATGCATTAACACAATGCCAGGGGCAAAAGGTCGCTGCGCAGCGTTAGGCCCGGCAACGGGGAAAAAATCCCTGTACCATTGCCCGCTGCCTTTGGTCTAAACGACACTGCGAGCCAAGTTTCTGTAATGAGCGATCTTTCCGCACACACCCCGATGATGCAGCAGTACTGGAAGCTGAAGAACCAGCACCCGGACCAGCTGATGTTCTACCGCATGGGCGATTTCTACGAGATCTTCTACGAAGACGCGAAGAAGGCCGCCAAACTGCTGGATATCACCCTGACCGCCCGCGGGCAGTCGGCGGGCCAGTCGATCCCCATGTGCGGTATCCCCTACCACGCCGCCGAAGGCTACCTGGCCAAGCTGGTGAAGCTGGGCGAATCGGTGGTGATCTGCGAGCAGATCGGCGACCCGGCCACCAGCAAGGGCCCGGTGGAACGCCAGGTGGTGCGCATCATCACCCCAGGCACGGTCAGCGACGAAGCCCTGCTCGACGAGCGCCGCGACAACCTGATCGCCGCCGTACTGGGTGACGAACGCCTGTTCGGCCTGGCCGTGCTGGATATCACCAGCGGCAACTTCACCGTGCAGGAGTTCAAGGGCTGGGAAAACCTGCTGGCCGAGCTCGAGCGGGTCAACCCCGTGGAGCTGCTGATCCCCGACGACTGGCCCCAGGGCCTGCCCGCCGAGAAGCGCCGTGGCTCGCGCCGCCGCGCACCATGGGACTTCGACCGTGACTCGGCGCGCAAGAGCCTGTGCCAGCAGTTCGCAACCCAGGACCTCAAGGGCTTCGGCTGCGAGAAGCTGACCCTGGCCATCGGCGCCGCCGGCTGCCTGCTCGCCTACGCCAAGGAAACCCAGCGCACCGCCCTGCCGCACCTGCGCAGCCTCAAGCACGAGCGGCTGGACGACACCGTGGTGCTAGACGGCGCCAGCCGGCGCAACCTGGAGCTGGACGTCAACCTGGCCGGGGGCCGCGACAACACCCTGCAATCGGTGATCGACCGCTGTCAGACCGCCATGGGCAGCCGCCTGCTGACCCGCTGGCTGAACCGGCCGCTGCGTGACCTGAAGGTGCTGCAAGCCCGCCAGAGCTCGATTCGCTGCCTGCTCGACGGCTACCGCTTCGAGAAGCTGCAACCGCAACTGAAGGACATCGGCGATATCGAGCGGATTCTCGCCCGTATCGGCCTGCGCAATGCTCGCCCACGGGACCTGGCGCGCCTGCGCGACGCGCTTGGCGCGCTGCCTGAACTGCAGAACGCCATGGCCGAGCTGGAGGCACCGCACCTGGCGCGCCTGGCGGCCATCGCCGGTACCTACCCGGAACTGGCCGACCTGCTGCAGAAGGCGATCATCGACAACCCGCCTGCGGTGATCCGTGATGGCGGCGTGCTCAAGGTCGGCTATGACGCCGAGCTCGACGACCTGCTGTCGATGAGCGAGAACGCCGGGCAGTTCCTGATCGACCTCGAAGCCCGCGAAAAGGCCCGCACGGGCCTTGCCAACCTCAAGGTCGGCTACAACCGTGTGCATGGCTACTTCATCGAGCTGCCGAGCAAGCAGGCCGAACAGGCGCCGGCCGACTACATCCGCCGCCAGACCCTCAAGGGCGCCGAGCGCTTCATCACCCCCGAGCTCAAGACGTTCGAAGACAAGGCGCTGTCGGCCAAGAGCCGTGCCCTGGCGCGCGAGAAGATGCTCTACGATGCGTTGCTCGAAACCCTGATCGGCCACCTGGCCCCGCTGCAGGACACCGCCGCGGCGCTGGCCGAACTGGATGTGGTCAGCAACCTGGCCGAGCGTGCGCTGAACCTTGACCTCAACTGCCCGACATTCGTCGACGAACCGTGCATGCGCATCAGCCAGGGTCGCCACCCGGTGGTCGAGCAGGTGTTGACCACGCCGTTCGTGGCCAACGACCTGGGCCTGGACGACAACACGCGCATGCTGGTGATCACCGGCCCGAACATGGGTGGTAAGTCCACCTATATGCGCCAGACCGCACTGATCGTGCTGCTGGCGCATATCGGCAGCTTCGTGCCGGCCGCCAGCTGCGAGCTGTCGCTGGTGGACCGCATCTTCACCCGTATCGGCTCCAGCGACGACCTGGCCGGTGGGCGCTCTACCTTCATGGTGGAGATGAGCGAAACCGCCAACATCCTGCACAACGCCACCGAACGCAGCCTGGTGCTGATGGACGAAGTGGGCCGCGGCACCAGTACCTTCGACGGCCTCTCGCTGGCCTGGGCCGCCGCCGAGCGCCTGGCCCAGCTGCGCGCCTACACGCTGTTCGCCACGCACTACTTCGAACTGACCGTGCTGCCCGAAAGCGAGCCGCTGGTGGCCAACGTGCACCTGAACGCTACCGAGCACAACGAACGCATCGTGTTCCTGCACCATGTGCTGCCAGGGCCTGCCAGCCAGAGCTACGGCCTGGCAGTGGCACAACTGGCAGGCGTGCCGGCACCGGTGATCCAGCGAGCCCGCGAGCACCTGGGCCGCCTGGAAACCAACAGCCTGCCCCACGAAACCGCGCCAGCAAGCCCGGGAGCGCCCAGCACGCCGCACCAGAGCGACCTGTTCGCCAGCCTGCCGCATCCGGTGATCGAGAAAATCGGCAAGCTCGACGTGGACAACCTGACGCCACGCCAAGCTATCGAAATGCTCTATACACTAAAGACTCTGTTATAACGCCCCATCGCACAAACTGATAGAATCCCGCGCGGTTCGGCGGGGCAGCGAGTTATTAGCCTGGCTCGCTGACGACCTACCGAACCGAGCGGCCCTGTCTGGAAGGGAACGCTGCCGTCGCCTGAGGAGAAAATTAGAAATGACCTTCGTCGTCACCGACAACTGCATCAAGTGCAAGTACACCGACTGTGTAGAAGTCTGTCCGGTGGACTGCTTCTACGAAGGCCCGAACTTCCTGGTCATTCACCCGGATGAGTGCATCGACTGTGCACTGTGCGAGCCTGAGTGCCCCGCCGTTGCGATCTTCTCGGAAGATGAAGTGCCGGCCGGCATGGAAAACTTCATCGAGCTCAACGCCGAGCTGGCCGAAATCTGGCCGAACATCACCGAGAAGAAGGATTCGATGCCAGACGCTGCAGAGTGGGATGGCAAGCCGGGCAAGATTGCAGATCTGGAGCGTTGATCGACGCCGGATCAATGAAAAAGGCCCTTCGGGGCCTTTTTTTATGTTCGCTGCAGGGCCAGCCACTTTTTCGCAGGCAAAAAAAAGGGGCGGTATGACCCGCCCACATTTTTTTCCGTAGTCCCTGTATTCCCTATCATCATCCTGATGAATCGCATCCCGCGATGTCCTTGGCGCTCATCCTTGAGAACCTGTGTCAGTCCGTAGACACAGTTCAGATACTATCCCCTGCAGCCGGCAGAGCAACTGGTAAAAGCTCTCAAAAAAAGTCCGGAAGGTGACGCCACCTCACAATAAACTCTTTCAATATCAATTGGTTAGACAAAATACCACGTCAAAACCGACTGGAATTTACACCCTCTTGATGTAAAGGCTTACGGATCTTGTAAGCGATAACCTACAAATCCAATAACAATACGCAACCGGGAAAGGTTGCCGCCGTGGTATCGGTGTTTCTGCGCGTGTCTGAGCGCTTTAGACAGGCACGAACAAAAACGCCTCGACTGGGTCGAGGCGCCTTTTCACAGCCGTCGCAGTTACTGGAACAGCGACTCGCTGGACAGACCGTTCTTCTCCAGGATCTCCCGCAGCCGCTTGAGGCCCTCCACCTGGATCTGACGTACCCGCTCCCGGGTAAGACCAATCTCCAGGCCAACATCCTCCAGGGTGCTGCTCTCATGCCCGCGCAGGCCAAAGCGGCGAATCACCACCTCACGCTGCTTGTCGGTCAGTTCGCTCAGCCACAGGTCGATGCTCTGGGACAGGTCGTCGTCCTGCAACAGCTCGCAGGGGTCGGTGGGACGATCGTCCGTGAGGGTATCGAGCAGGGTCTTGTCAGAGTCCGGGCCCAGTGAAACGTCCACCGAAGACACGCGCTCGTTCAGGCCGAGCATGCGCTTGACCTCCCCTACGGGTTTTTCCAGCAGGTTGGCGATCTCTTCCGGTGACGGCTCGTGATCGAGTTTCTGGGTCAGCTCGCGTGCTGCACGCAGGTAGACGTTCAGTTCCTTGACCACATGGATCGGCAGGCGAATGGTGCGCGTCTGGTTCATGATGGCGCGTTCGATGGTCTGCCGGATCCACCAGGTGGCGTAGGTCGAGAAACGGAACCCACGCTCGGGGTCGAACTTCTCGACTGCGCGAATCAGGCCCAGGTTGCCCTCTTCGATCAGGTCGAGCAGCGATAGCCCGCGGTTGACATAACGGCGCGCAATCTTCACCACCAGGCGCAGGTTGCTTTCGATCATGCGTTTGCGCCCGGCAGGGTCGCCACTTTGCGACAGACGCGCAAAATGAACTTCTTCTTCCGGGGAAAGCAGGGGCGAAAAGCCGATTTCGTTGAGGTAGAGCTGAGTTGCATCAAGTGCTCGAGTGTAATCGATGTACTTGTGCTGTTTGAGCGGTGAGCCTTGTTTGGCCCGGGTCCGAACCGGAGATACAGCAGGTTCGTCTGACACCACATCCGTTTCCAAAACGATGCCGGTTTCCATAAGGAGCACCTCATCGTCGATGTCAAACTCCGGCACTTCTTTACTGAGAGCCATTGTTATAGTCCTTTGCTGAGTTCGAACTCAGACTCAAGCGGCGCCTTTATCCTTGGCAACGCTGAGCCTGTCCCCACTACGCGAAGGAACAGGCCGGGTACATGCTTATCAACGACGTGGCAGGAATTGCAACGGATCTACAGGTTTGCCCTGGCGGCGAATCTCGAAGTGAAGCTTCACCCGGTCGGTGCCCGTGGACCCCATTTCGGCAATTGTCTGCCCAACCTTGACCTGCTGTCCCTCCCGAACCAACAGCCTGCGGTTGTGACCGTAGGCACTGACGTAGGTATCGCTGTGCTTGATGATTACCAGTTCACCGTAGCCCCGCAAGCCACTTCCGGCGTACACAACGGAACCATCCGACGCAGCAAAAACAGGCTGTCCCAAATCACCGGCGATATCAATGCCTTTATTCAAACTACCGTTTGAAGCGAATTTTCCAATCAGCACACCGTTGGCCGGCCATGCCCAGCCACCGGCCGAACGCTCCGAAGCCGGCACCTGGACAGGGGTGGTGGCGACGACGGGCGGCGCGCTGGTACCGCCTGAAGACGTGGTTTTTGCCGGTGCCGGGGTACCTGCCGGACGACGGGTGACCGTGGTCTTGCTGGAGGGCGAGGTGGAGGTGACGACCCGCGAGCCGCTGCTGGTAGCCGTGCCGGAGCCGAAGCGGATCGCCTGGCCGGGCCGGATGGTATAAGGCGCCGGGATACCGTTGCGCGCAGCGAGCTCCTTGTAGTCCCAGCCGTAGCGAAAGGCAATCGAGAACAGCGTATCGCCCGGGCGAACCACGTACTGCCCCGTAGTGACCACCGGGCGCTTGGGCGCGGCGCTGTTGCGGTCGACCACCCGCACGCTGCTCGAAGATGAACTGGAACACCCTGAAACCAGGGTTCCCAAGGCGAGTGCAATCACCAGAAGCTTTAAGCTCGATAGACCCATGCGCTGCCGAATGACTGTGTGACTCACCCGCCGCTCCCTTATGTGGTGACCGATGTAGGAATGCAATATTGTTGCAATTATAACCGAGCGCACAGGCAATGCAGATCAACTGCTTGCCAGGTTGTGCGATCGTTCAAGAAACCGCACGCCCCATAGACCCGGCAATGCACCGGGAATTCGACGCCCGCGAAAAAATCGACTCAGCTCAATGTGCCATTGAGCAACGGCACGAAGCGTACGTCGCACAGTTTGCGCCGCGAGAAGCCCTGTTCTTCGCGCACTATCAACAGCAATTGCTGTGTCTCGCCACTGGCGCCCACCGGTATCACCATGCGCCCGCCCGGTGCCAACTGGTCGAGCAAGGCCTGGGGCACTTCGGGTGCGCCAGCGGTGACGATGATGCCATTGTAGGGGGCCAGTGCCGGCCATCCCTCGAAACCGTCGCCCCAGCGGAACACCTGGTTGCGCAGGTTCAACTCGACCAGCCGTTCCTTGGCGCGGTCCTGCAGGGGCTTGATGCGCTCTACCGAGAACACCCGCTCCACCAGCCTGGACAGCACTGCGGTCTGGTAGCCAGACCCGGTGCCGATCTCCAGCACCTTGTCCAGCGGACCGTCCTCCAGCAGCACCTCGCTCATGTACGCGACCATGAACGGCTGCGAGATGGTCTGGTTGTTGCCGATGGGCAGGGCGGTATCTTCATACGCACGGTGCGACAGCGCCTCGTCGACGAACATGTGCCGCGGGATGTTGCGCAAGGCCTCGAGCACCCGCTGGTCCTTGATGCCTTCCTCGATCAAACGCTGGATCAGCCGTTCACGGGTTCGCTGCGAAGTAAAACCGATACCATGGCGCATCAGATCCTCCGGCTCTCGCATCAGAGCAGCCCCTCCAGCCAACCCTCGAGACGGTCGAAGGCATCGTTGAAGGTGCGGTCAAGCTGTAGCGGGGTGATCGAGACATAGCCCTGCATCACCGCGTGAAAATCGGTACCCGGGCCGCCATCCTCGGCGTCGCCGGCCACCGCGATCCAGTAGCCTTCCTTGCCGCGCGGGTTGACCACCTTGGTCGGCGCCGCCGCACGTGCACGATGCCCCAGGCGTGTCAGTTGGATGCCACGGATGTGTTCCAGCGGCAGGTTGGGAATGTTCACATTGAGTACGGTGCGCGGTGGCAGCTCAAGGCTTGCATGCGCCTCGACCAGCTTGCGCGCAAAATAGGCGGCAGTGGGCAGGTTGTCCGGCAGGCGCGAGAGCAACGAGAAGGCAAACGAGGTGCCCCCCAGGAATCGACCTTCCAGCGCCGCGGCGACCGTGCCCGAGTAAAGCACGTCATCGCCCAGGTTGGCGCCCAGGTTGATACCCGAGACGACCATGTCCGGCGGATGCTCCAGCAGCCCGTTCAGGCCCAGGTGCACGCAATCGGTCGGTGTGCCGTTGAGGCTGATGTAGCCGTTGGCCAGGGTCTGCGGATGCAGCGGGCGGTCGAGCGTCAGCGAACTGCTGGCGCCGCTCTTGTCCTGGTCCGGGGCAATCACCACGCACTCGGCATAATCCGCCAGCGCAGCATGCAGCGCGGCGAGACCGGGTGCGGTGACCCCGTCGTCGTTCGAAATCAGAATACGCATGGGCTGTCCGTCTGCCCTGCCGGCACCAGATCGACGAGTTCGCGCACCACCACGGTGGCGAAGCATCCGGCCGGAAGGACGAATTCCAGTTGCAGGATATCAGGCTCGGGATAATGCCACGTCAAGCCGCCAATGGGCAGCCGCAGAATGCGCCGCTCCTGTTTGAGGTTGGCATTGCCCAGCCATTGGCACAGGGCTGCCTCCTGTTCGGCCACGCGTTGCTCGATCGCACCGCCTGCCCCACTGGTGGCCGGCAGGCCCTCGCCCCACAGCGGCCCGGTAGGGTGCAGGTCGAGTATTGCCAGGCGCGGGTCGCTGCACTCGGCCTCGCCCGCCGCGAAAAAGCTGCGGCTGTCGGTGAACGCCAGCAGGTCGCCGACCTGAGCCTGTTGCCAGCTGCCATCGGCAACCCGCTCGGCCAGCACCCGGTTGAACAGGTAGCTGCGTGCGCTGGACAGCAGCCGCGAGCGCACATTGCGCTGCTCGGGCAGGGCCTTGCGCTCGGCCCACTGGCGCGCATCGTGCACGTTGCCGCCCGCAAAGCCAAATCGCTGGCTGCCGAAGTAGTTGGGCACGCCTTGTATGCGCAATTGCTCGAGGCGCGCGTCCAGGGCCTGGTGATCGGCGCTGAGCGCTGTGAGGCGCAGGGTGAAGCCGTTGGCCGAGTGCGCGCCACGCTGGAGTTTGCGCGAGTGGCGGGTGTGTCTGAGGATGCTCAGGGTTTCGTTTTCAGCCGCGCTCAGGTCAGGGTCGGCCTTGCCCGGCAGGTGCAGGCTGAACCATTGGCGAGTCAGCGCCTGACGGTCCTTGAGGCCGGCATAGCTCACGGTGCGCAGCGGTACGCCGGCGGCGCGGGCCAGGCGGCGGGCGGCCTCCTCGGTATTGAGGTCGCGTTTCTCGACCCACAGCCACAAGTGCTCGCCTTCACCCGACAGGGGAATGTCGAGCACTTCATCGACCTGGAAATCTTCGGCCGTGGCCTTGAGGATGGCGCTGCCCAGCGCCGGCCCGGCTGCCTGCGGGCCGAGCAGTTCGAGTTCGGTCATGCGCGCAGCAACAACGCGACGGCGTGAACGGCGATGCCTTCTTCACGGCCGGTGAAGCCGAGCTTCTCTTCGGTGGTGGCCTTGACGTTGACCTGGTCGAGCTCGACCTGCAGGTCCTGGGCGATCAGGGTACGCATGGTTTCGATGTGCGCGGCCATCCGGGGTGCCTGGGCCACGATGGTGGCGTCGACGTTGCCCACCTTCCAGCCCTTGGCATGGATGATCGACAGGATGTGGCGCAGCAGCACGCGGCTGTCGGCGCCCTTGAACTGCGGGTCGGTATCGGGGAAATGCTTGCCGATATCACCCAGCGCGGCGGCGCCCAGCAGTGCATCGCTCAGCGCGTGCAGCAGCACATCGCCGTCGGAATGGGCCAGCAGGCCGAACTTGTGCGCAATGCGCACCCCACCCAAGGTGATGAAATCGCCTTCCGCGAAGCGGTGCACATCGTAGCCGTGGCCAATACGCATAAAAAAACGCCCTGATTGAGTCAGGGCGTGATTCTACCTGCTTTGCCGGGGGTTTGGCTTATTTGTAGGACTAGCCCTACGCCCGCCCCAATGCCGCCGCATGGTGGCGCAGGTGGTCATCGATGAAGCTGGCGATGAAGTAGTAGCTGTGGTCGTAGCCAGGCTGCAGGCGCAACGTCAGCGGGTAACCAGCCGCCTGCGCGGCCTGGGCCAGCACTTCGGGCTTGAGCTGGGTTTGCAGGAAGTCGTCGCGATCGCCCTGATCGACCAGCAGCGGCAGCGTTTCCTGCGCCTGCGCGATCAGCACGCTGGCATCCCATTCGCGCCAGCGTGAACGCTCCTCGCCCAGGTAGCGACTGAACGCCTTCTGGCCCCAGGGGCAGTCCATCGGGTTGCCGATGGGCGAGAACGCCGACACCGACACATAGCGCCCGGGGTTGCGCAAGGCGCACACCAGCGCGCCGTGCCCACCCATGGAGTGACCGCTGATGCTGCGCGCAGCGGAGGCCGGGAAATGCGCCTCCACCAGTGCCGGCAGCTCATCCACCACATAGTCGTGCATGCGGTAGTGCTCGGCCCACGGCTGTTCGGTGGCATTGAGGTAGAACCCCGCGCCCAGGCCGAAGTCCCAGGCGCCGTCCGGGTCGTCCGGTACCTGTGGCCCGCGCGGGCTGGTGTCCGGCGCCACGATGATCAGGCCGAGCTCGGCGGCAAGCTTGTGCGCGCCGGCCTTCTGCATGAAGTTCTCGTCGGTGCAGGTCAGCCCGCTCAGCCAGTACAGCACCGGCAGCTTGCCGCCCTGCTCCGCCTGCGGCGGCAGGTACACGGCAAACACCATGTCGCACCCCAGCACGCTGGAGCGGTGCCGGTAGCGCTTGTGCCAGCCGCCGAAGCTCTTCTGGCAGGAGATGTTTTCCAGGCTCATGGCAGACCTCAGAAGTGGATGACGCTGCGGATGCTCTTGCCTTCATGCATCAGGTCGAAGGCCTTGTTGATGTCCTCCAGGCCCATGGTGTGGGTAATGAAGGTGTCCAGCGGGATCTCGCCCTGCTCGGCCATGTCCACATAGCTTGGCAGCTCGGTGCGACCACGCACGCCACCGAATGCCGAGCCGCGCCAGACGCGGCCGGTGACCAGCTGGAACGGACGCGTTGCGATCTCCTGGCCGGCACCGGCGACGCCGATGATCACCGACTCGCCCCAGCCCTTGTGGCAGCACTCCAGGGCCGCACGCATCAGTTGCACGTTGCCGATGCACTCGAACGAGAAGTCCACGCCGCCATCGGTCAGGTCCACGATCACTTCCTGGATCGGGCGATCGTAGTCCTTGGGGTTGATGCAGTCGGTGGCACCCAGCTGGCGTGCGATCTCGAACTTGGCCGGGTTGATGTCGATGGCGATGATGCGGCTGGCCTTGGCCTTGACCGCACCGATCACGGCCGACAGGCCGATGCCGCCCAGGCCGAAGATGGCCACGGTGTCACCCGGCTTGACCTTGGCGGTATTGAGTACCGCACCGATGCCGGTGGTCACGCCGCAACCGAGCAGGCACACCTTCTCCAGCGGGGCCTCTTTCTGGATCTTGGCCACGGAAATTTCCGGCAGCACGGTGTATTCGGAGAAGGTCGAGGTGCCCATGTAGTGGAACAGCGGCTGACCCTTGTAGGCAAAACGCGTGGTGCCGTCGGGCATCAGGCCCTTGCCCTGGGTCGCGCGGATGGCCTGGCACAGGTTGGTCTTGCCCGACTTGCAGAACTTGCACTGGCGACATTCCGGGGTGTAGAGCGGGATCACGTGATCGCCCACCGCCACCGAGGTCACGCCCTCACCGATGGCCTCGACGATGGCGCCGCCTTCATGGCCCAGGATGGACGGGAAGATGCCTTCCGGGTCGGCGCCCGACAGCGTGTAGGCGTCGGTGTGGCAGACGCCGCTGGCGACCACGCGCAACAGCACTTCGCCGTCCTTGGGCATGGCCACGTCGACTTCGACGATCTCCAGCGGTTTCTTGGCTTCGAAGGCAACGGCAGCACGGGACTTGATCATCAAGGTTCTCCACAAAGGTTTCAGTTCAGGCGTGAAGTGTAATTCATCGTCTTTTGATTAATAATCGAGCCAAACACAAAACATTATTGCCATGCAGGGATAATTGATGAGCAGCCGCTGGGAAGGGATCGACGAATTCGTCGCGGTGGCCGAAACGGGCCAGTTCACTGCGGCAGCCGAGCGCCTGGGGGTATCGTCGTCGCACGTGAGCCGCGCGGTGGCGCGCCTGGAAGATCGCCTGCAGACGCGCCTTTTGTACCGCAGCACGCGCAAGGTGACCTTGAGCGAGGCCGGGCAGACCTTTCTTCAGCACTGCCAGCGCCTGCAGGATGGCCGCGAAGAGGCCCTGCGCGCCATAGGCGACCTGACCAGCGAGCCCAAGGGGCTGCTGCGCATGACCTGTGCGGTGGCCTATGGCGAGCGCTTCATCGTGCCGCTGGTCACCCGCTTCATGGCGCAGTACCCGCAGTTGCGGGTGGACATCGAGCTGACCAACCGCACCCTCGACCTGCTGCACGAAGGCATGGACATGGCGATTCGCCTGGGTCGGTTGCAGGAGTCACGCCTGGTGGCGGCACGCCTGGCCCCACGGCGCATGTACCTGTGCGCCTCGCCAGCGTACCTGGAGCGCTATGGGCGGCCCCACAGCGTGTCGGAGCTGGCGCGGCACAACTGCCTGATCGGCAGCACGGATATCTGGGCCTTGCAGCAGGAGGGCCGGGAAATCAGTCAGCGGGTGCAGGGCAACTGGCGCTGCAACAGCGGGCAGGCGGTGCTGGATGCGGCGCTGCAGGGGATGGGCCTGTGCCAGTTGCCGGACTACTACGTGCTGGAGCATCTGGGCAGTGGCGCGCTGGTGTCGCTGCTTGAAGCGCATCAGCCGCCGAATACGGCGGTGTGGGCGTTGTACCCGCAACAGCGGCACCTGTCGCCGAAGGTGCGCAAGCTGGTGGATTATCTACGGGAGAAGTTGGGACAGCTGCCTGAGTACCGCAGCGTGTAGAAAACGTCGCGGGCTCCCACAAATCATTCACCCGCCCTTGAACGTACTGCAGTCCCTTGTGCAAGGCTGGCTTGCCAGAGAATGGGCCACCGCGGTCAATTGCCGCGATTGGCCCAGCGCTGCCTCAGCCACTCCAGGTCTTCCGGTCGCGTCACCTTGATATTGTCGTTGCGCCCTTCGACCAGGCGCGGCGCCTGCCCCGACCATTCGATGGCCGACGCCTCGTCGGTGATCGCCACGTCCGCCACCAGGCTGTCTGCCAGCGCACGGTGCAATGCCCCCAGGCGGAACATCTGCGGGGTGTACGCCTGCCACACCGTGCTGCGGTCGATAGTGGCGCTTACCCGCCCGTTGGCATCGGCACGCTTGAGCGTGTCGCGCGCCGGCACCGCCAGCAGCCCGCCCACCGGGTCATTCGCCAGCTCGCCCAGCAGGCGGTCAAGGTCGTCGCGCGCCAGGTTCGGCCGCGCCGCATCGTGCACCAGCACCCAGTCGTTGTCGGCCGCGCCCTGGGCGTGCAGCAGCAGCAAGGCGTTGAGCACCGAATCGGCACGCTCGCGCCCACCTGCCGCACGCTGGATGCGCGTATCGCTGGCGCAGGCCAGGCCCGGCCAGTAAGGGTCGTCGGCAGCAATGCTGACCACCACGCCCTTGAGGCATGGATGGTCGAGAAAACAGTCGAGGCTATGCTCGAGAATCGTCCGCCCGCCCAGTTGCAGGTACTGCTTGGGACGGTCGGCCGCCATGCGGGCACCAACACCCGCGGCAGGAATCACTGCCCAGAAGGCAGGCAGGGACGCCGTCATTGGGCCAACTGGTAGAGGGTTTCACCCTCCTTGACCATACCCAGCTCATGACGAGCGCGTTCTTCGACGGTTTCCATACCTTTCTTCAACTCCAGCACTTCGGCATCAAGCACGCGATTACGCTCCAGCAGACGCTCGTTTTCAGCGTGCTGGTCGGCGATCTGCTGCTTGAGGTCGGCAACCTGGGCCAGGCTGCCGTTGCCCACCCACAGACGGTACTGCAGGCCACCCAGCAACAGGAGCAAGACGAGGAACAACCAATAGGGACTACGCATCAGGGTATCCACTGGAAAAAGGCCGCCCGTGCACAAGGGGCTGATGGCACGAAGCCTGACCGAAGCCAGGCTTTGTGGGGAAAGCACTTGCTGCACAGGGTTGCTGAAAGATTAGCTGCGTCTTTCAGCCTCACACTGCGGCCTTTTTACCATCTCTGGCTTAGCCGCGAAACTCGCCGCGACCACGGTACACAGCCTTGCTGCCCAGTTGCTCTTCGATACGCAGCAATTGGTTGTACTTGGAGACGCGGTCGGAGCGGCACAGCGAACCGGTCTTGATCTGGCCGGCAGCGGTACCCACGGCCAGGTCGGCAATGGTCGAATCTTCGGTTTCGCCCGAACGGTGCGAGATCACCGCGGTGTAACCGGCGGCCTTGGCCATCTGGATGGCTTCCAGGGTTTCGGTCAGGGTGCCGATCTGGTTGAACTTGATCAGGATCGAGTTGGCGATCTTCTTGTCGATGCCTTCCTTCAGGATCTTGGTGTTGGTCACGAACAGGTCGTCACCGACCAGTTGCACCTTGTCGCCGATCTTGTCGGTCAGGATCTTCCAGCCAGCCCAGTCGGACTCGTCCAGGCCGTCTTCGATCGAGATGATCGGGAAACGCTCGGTCAGGCCCTTGAGGTAGTCGGCAAAACCGGCTGCGTCGAACGACTTGCCTTCACCGGACAGGTTGTACTTGCCGTCCTCGTAGAACTCGCTGGCCGCACAGTCCAGCGCCAGGGTCACGTCGGTGCCCAGGGTGTAGCCGGCGTTGGCGATGGCTTCGGCGATGGCCGACAGCGCGTCTTCGTTGGAAGCCAGGTTAGGTGCGAAACCACCCTCGTCACCCACGGCGGTGTTCAGGCCACGGGCCTTCAGTACTGCCTTGAGGTGGTGGAAGATCTCGGTGCCCATGCGCAGCGCGTCGGAGAAGGTCTTGGCGCCGACCGGCTGCACCATGAACTCCTGGATGTCGACGTTGTTGTCGGCGTGCTCGCCGCCGTTGATGATGTTCATCATCGGGACCGGCATCGAGTACTGGCCAGGGGTGCCATTGAGGTTTGCGATGTGCGCGTACAGCGGCAGGTCCTGGTCCTGAGCAGCGGCCTTGGCGGCAGCCAGGGACACGGCGAGGATGGCGTTGGCGCCCAGGTTGCCTTTGTTTTCAGTACCGTCGAGCTTGATCATCGCCAGGTCGAGCGCTTTCTGCTCGACCGGGTCCTTGCCCAGCAGCAGGTCGCGGATCGGGCCGTTGATGTTGGCGACGGCCTTCAGTACGCCCTTGCCCATGTAACGGCTCTTGTCGCCATCACGCAGCTCCAGCGCTTCGCGCGAGCCAGTGGAAGCACCCGACGGCGCACAGGCGCTGCCGATGATGCCGTTGTCGAGCAGTACGTCCGCTTCGACGGTAGGGTTACCGCGCGAATCGAGAACTTCACGACCTTTGATGTCGACGATTTTTGCCATTGTTGTAAGCACTCCAGAATTGACGAAAACAACGCAGCTGAGAAAAAAACCGGGTCCGTCACAGGCGGTCGGCGCACGGGCAGGCCTGACGAGGACAAGCCCCTGACCCGGGGGTCAGGGGATGAACGGGCGGTACTTTACCGGAGAATCGAGGTTTACGCGGTTTCTACCGTCGGAAAACTCTTGACCAGTTCGTCCAGTTGCTTGAGCTGGGCCAGGAATGGCTCCAGTTTGTCCAGGCGCAGGGCGCACGGGCCGTCGCACTTGGCATTGTCTGGGTCCGGGTGGGCCTCGAGGAACAGGCCCGCCAGCCCCTGACTGAGGCCGGCCTTGGCCAGGTCGGTGACCTGGGCACGGCGGCCACCTGCGGAATCGGCGCGACCACCCGGCATCTGCAGGGCATGGGTCACGTCGAAGAACACCGGGTACTCGAACTGCTTCATGATGCCGAAGCCGAGCATGTCCACCACCAGGTTGTTGTAGCCGAAGCTCGAACCACGCTCGCAGAGGATCAGTTGGTCGTTGCCGGCCTCTTCGCACTTGCTCAGGATGTGCTTCATCTCCTGGGGTGCGAGGAACTGCGCCTTCTTGATGTTGATCACCGCGCCGGTCTTGGCCATCGCGACAACAAGATCAGTCTGGCGCGACAGGAAGGCCGGCAGCTGGATGATGTCGCACACGTCGGCCACGGCCTGCGCCTGGTGCGGCTCGTGCACGTCGGTGATCACCGGCACGTTGAAGGTGCGCTTGATCTCTTCGAAGATCTTCATCCCCTCTTCCAGGCCAGGGCCGCGGTAGGAGTTGATCGACGAACGGTTGGCCTTGTCGAAGCTGGCCTTGAACACGTAGGGGATACCGAGCTTCTCGGTAACCCGCACGTACTCTTCGCAGACCTTCAGGGCCAGGTCACGGGATTCCAGCACGTTCATGCCGCCGAACAGGACGAACGGCTTGTCGTTGGCGATCTCGATGTTACCGACGCGAATGATCTTCTGGGTCATGGATCAGGCCTTGTTCTTTTGAGCCAATGCAGCTTTGACGAAGCCGCTGAACAGCGGGTGGCCGTCACGCGGGGTAGAGGTGAACTCCGGGTGGAACTGGCAGGCCACGAACCACGGATGGTCCTTGGACTCGACCACTTCGACCAGTGCGCCGTCGCCGGAACGACCCGAGACCACCAGGCCCGCCTCGATCAGTTGCGGCAGCAGGTTGTTGTTGACCTCGTAGCGGTGACGGTGACGCTCGACGATCACGTCCTTGGCGTAGCAGTCGTGCACCTTGGAGCCGCTTTGCAGCTGGCACTCCTGGGCGCCCAGACGCATGGTGCCGCCAAGGTCCGAGGCTTCGGTACGGGTCTCGACAGCGCCGGTGGCATCTTCCCACTCGGTGATCAGGCCCACCACAGGGTGACCGCTGGCGCGATCGAACTCGGTGGAGTTGGCGTCCTTCCAGCCCATCACGTTGCGGGCGAATTCGATGACCGCCACCTGCATGCCCAGGCAGATACCCAGGTAAGGCACCTTGTTCTCGCGGGCGTATTGAACGGCAGTGATCTTGCCTTCCACGCCGCGCAGGCCGAAACCGCCCGGTACCAGGATGGCGTCCACGCCTTCGAGCAGGCCGGTGCCCTGGTTCTCGATGTCTTCGGAGTCGATGTAGCGCAGGTTGACCTTGGTGCGGTTGCTGATGCCGGCATGGCTCATCGCTTCGATCAGCGACTTGTAGGCATCGAGCAGTTCCATGTACTTGCCGACCATGGCGATGGTGACTTCGTGCTCGGGGTTGAGCTTGGCATCGACCACCGCGTCCCACTCGGACAGGTCGGCGCTGCCGCACTGCAGGCCGAAACGCTCGACGACGAAGTCGTCCAGGCCCTGGGAGTGCAGGATGCCCGGGATCTTGTAGATGGTGTCGGCGTCTTCCAGCGCGATCACCGCACGTTCTTCAACGTTGGTGAACTGCGCGATCTTGCGGCGCGACGAGCTGTCGATCGGGTGATCGGAACGGCACACCAGCACGTCCGGCTGCAGGCCGATGGAGCGCAGTTCCTTGACCGAATGCTGGGTAGGCTTGGTCTTGGTCTCGCCGGCGGTGGCGATGTACGGCACCAGGGTCAGGTGCATCAGCATCGCGCGCTTGGCGCCCACTTCGAAGCGCAGCTGGCGGATGGCCTCGAGGAACGGTTGCGACTCGATGTCACCCACGGTACCGCCGATCTCGACCATGGCCACGTCGGCATCGCCGGCGCCCTTGATGATGCGGCGCTTGATTTCGTCGGTGATGTGCGGGATCACCTGGATGGTGGCACCCAGGTAGTCACCACGGCGCTCCTTGCGCAGCACGTGCTCGTACACGCGGCCGGTGGTGAAGTTGTTGTTCTGGGTCATGGTCGTGCGGATGAACCGCTCGTAGTGGCCCAGGTCCAGGTCGGTCTCGGCGCCGTCGTGGGTGACGAACACTTCACCGTGCTGGAACGGGCTCATGGTGCCCGGGTCGACGTTGATGTACGGGTCCAGCTTGAGCATGGTGACCTTGAGCCCCCGCGCCTCCAGGATGGCCGCCAATGAAGCCGAGGCAATGCCTTTCCCCAATGAAGAAACAACACCGCCCGTGACGAATATGTAGCGCGTCATGAAAAACCCTAGAAGTCTGCGTTAAAGCGGTCAGTGCCGCCGGGGAAAGCGAAGGAAGGCCGAAGCCCCCGATCACCTGCGTCAATCACAGTGCATCTTAAAAAACTGCCGCGCCTGGTCAGACCGGGGGTTGAAAACCCGGTAAGGAGCTCGCTAAACATTTTTAGAATCGCCCAGCAAAAAACTGCTTGGTAATCGGCAACTGCCGTGATTCAGATGAAGTCACAGAAGTTGTATCAAGAAGGGAGCGTAGTCTACCGGAATGTCCCTTTCATCTCAAACCTTGCGCGCTTGTCGGTACGCACCAGTGCAGTTGCCCGTCGGCAAGCCCCAGCCCCGGCAGGTTGGCCACCGCCAGCAACTGCCCGTCGCGGTACAGCAGCGGCACGCGCTGGCGGGCGAACAAGGGTAGCTGGCGCTCGTTGAGCAACCGCTTGAGGTCGCGATGGCCTCTGCCCTCGACCGCCATCCTCTCGCCGCCCTGGCGATAGCGCACCTGCAGCGGGCCCTGCGGCAACCTACCGCCTAGTGTCAACTGGCCATTACCGGGCAGTGCAAGCGGCTGGCGCGGGTCGAGCCAAGGCACCGGCTGCGCCGGCGGCGTGAGCCAGTGCGCATCCAGCCAGTAGATGCGCAGGCCACTGCGGTGCAGCTCGCCATCGGCCAGGCGCCATACAGGACGCCCTTCGCCGCCGGCATCGCGCACGTCTTCCCAACCCGACCAGTGGCGGGTGTCCGGCAGGCGCGTGCGCGCCGCCAGCCAGTACTGCAGGGCGTTGCGCTGGCGTGCCGGGGACAGTTGGCGCAGCACCTCCAGATCCAGCGACGGGCAGCCCAACCAGGCGAAGGCATCAGGGGTCGAGGCTTGTGCGAGGTCCTGCTGCGCCACTTCATCGAGCAGGCCCTGCGCCTCGGCCAGGTGCGCGGCGCTGCGCGCCAGGCTGCGCGACGCCTGGGGCCAGCGTCGGGTCAGCGCCGGCAGCACCTGGTGGCGCAGGTAGTTGCGCGAGAACTGGGTGTCATCGTTGCTGGGGTCTTCTATCCAGTGCAGGCCATGCGCGGTGGCGTAGGCCAGCAGTTCATCACGCGGGGTATCCAGCAAGGGTCGCAGCAGGCTGCCCTGCCCCAGCGCCCGCTGCGCCGGCATCCCCGACAGGCCACGCAGGCCGGCCCCGCGCAACAGCCGAAACAGCAGCGTCTCGGCCTGGTCGTCGCGGTGCTGGCCGGTCAGCAGCAGTTCGCCCGGGCGCAGGGCCTGGGCGAAGGCTGCATAGCGCGCGTCCCGGGCGCCCTGCTCCAGGCTGGCGCCAGGGGCGACGTGCACATGGATGATGTCCAGCGGTACGCCCAGGCTGTCGCACAGGCGCTGGCAGTGGGCCGGCCACGCATCGGCAGCGGCTTGCAGACCGTGGTGGACATGGAGGGCACGAAGGGGCGCAGCCGGCTGTTGGGCCAGCAGGTGCAGCAGCACGGTGGAGTCGAGGCCGCCAGAGAGGGCGACGCACCAGCCGGTAGCTTGGTGCCAGGGGGACAGGGTGTTGCGCAGGTCGATCATCGGTGGCCCTTCGCCGGCAAAGCCGGCTCCTACAGAAGCGAAAGGGCCACCGATGAGTTCAGATCAGAGCCCGTAGCTCATCAGGCGATCATAACGGCGCTTGAGCAGCGCGTCGTTGTCGAACGCCTTGAGCATGTCCAACTGCTCGATCAGCGAAGCGCGGATGTTGGCCGAGGCTGCCGCCGGGTCACGGTGTGCGCCGCCCAGTGGTTCGCCGATCACCTTGTCGACGATACCCAGGCCCTTGAGGCGCTCGGCCGTGATGCCCATCGCTTCGGCTGCGTCAGCAGCCTTCTCGGCAGTCTTCCACAGGATCGAGGCGCAGCCTTCCGGCGAAATCACCGCGTAGGTGGAGTACTGCAGCATGTTCAGCTGGTCGCAAACGCCGATGGCCAGTGCACCGCCCGAACCGCCTTCGCCGATCACGGTGGCGATGATCGGCGTTTTCAGGCGAGCCATCACGCGCAGGTTCCAGGCAATCGCTTCGCTCTGGTTGCGCTCTTCGGCGTCGATGCCGGGGTAGGCGCCCGGGGTGTCGATGAAGGTCAGGATCGGCATCTTGAAGCGTTCGGCCATTTCCATCAGGCGGCACGCCTTGCGGTAGCCTTCAGGGCGTGGCATGCCGAAGTTGCGGCGTACCTTCTCGCGCACTTCACGGCCTTTCTGATGACCGATCACCATCACCGGCTGGTCGTCCAGGCGGGCGATGCCACCAACGATCGCGGCGTCGTCGGAGAAGTGGCGGTCGCCATGCAGCTCGTCGAACTCGGTGAAGATGTGGTCGATGTAGTCCAGGGTGTACGGACGACGCGGGTGACGCGCCAGGCGCGCGATCTGCCAGCTGGTCAGGTTGCCGAAAATGCTCTCGGTCAGCGTGCTGCTCTTGTCTTGCAGACGGGCGATTTCATCGCCGATGTTCAGCGAGTTGTCATTGCCGACCAGGCGCAGCTCTTCGATCTTGGCTTGCAGGTCAGCAATCGGCTGTTCGAAATCCAGAAAATTCGGGTTCATAGGCATCCGTCTTGGGTCGACGGCCAGGCGGCCGGCCGGTTGATCCGTTTGGCGCCCTACCTTAAGGGATCAGGCGCATTCAGGTCGAGATTAAAAATTCATCAATTCATCGATATTGCAGGAAGACGTTCTCACGCCCGAACTGGTCACGCAGGGCCTGAATCAGTCCGTCCGCGGGGTCGATGCGCCAACCTTCGCCAAACTGCAGCAGGGCGCGCGCATCGTTGCCGGTGTATTCCATGCTGATCGGGCACGCGCCACGATGGCGCTTGAACAGCTCGCCCAGCCACGCCAGGCGGTCGCCCTTGAGGGCGTCGGCATGGATCTTCAGGCGCAGGCTTTCGGCCAGGTTGGTACGTGCATCTTCCATGCTCATCACGCGCTTGACCCGCAGGCGCAGGCCACCGGAGAAGTCGTCATTGCTGACCTCCCCTTCGACCACCACCATCGCGTCGGTCTGCAGCAACGGCTGCGCGGCCATGAACGCATCGGCAAACAGCGACGCCTCGATGCGCCCGGAGCGGTCGTCGAGGGTCACGAAGCCCATCTTGTCGCCCTTCTTGTTCTTCATCACGCGCAGCGCAATGATCATGCCGGCCACGGTCTGGGTATCGCGGGCCGGCTTGAGGTCGATGATGCGCTGACGGGCGAAACGGCGGATCTCGCCTTCGTACTCGTCGATCGGGTGGCCGGTCAGGTACAGGCCCAGGGTGTCCTTCTCGCCGCGCAGGCGTTCCTTGAGGGTCAGCTCGCGGGCGTTGCGGTGGTTGGCATAGACGTCGGCGTCGGCCTCCACGAACAACCCGCCGAACAGGTCCGAGTGCCCGCTGTCGTGGGTGCGTGCGGTCTGTTCGGCCGACTTGATCGCCTCTTCCATCGCCCCCAGCAGCACCGCGCGGTTACGGTCGATGTTGGCCTGGTAGGCCTTGATTTCGTCGTGGAAGAACGGCCCCAGGCGGTCCAGCGCACCGCTGCGGATCAATGCATCGAGGGTGCGCTTGTTGATGCGCTTGAGGTCGACCCGCTCGCAGAAGTCGAACAGGTCCTTGAACGGCCCGCTGCTGCGCGCCTCGACGATCGCGTCGACAGGGCCCTCGCCCACGCCCTTGATCGCGCCCAGGCCATACACGATGCGGCCGTCGTCGTTGACCGTGAACTTGAAGTCGGAGGTGTTCACATCCGGTGCATCGAGGCGCAGCTTCATGCTGCGCACTTCCTCGATCAGGGTCACCACCTTGTCGGTGTTGTGCATATCCGCCGACAGTACCGCAGCCATGAACGCGGCCGGGTGATGGGTCTTGAGCCAGGCGGTCTGGTACGACACCAGGCCGTAGGCGGCTGAGTGGGACTTGTTGAAACCGTAACCGGCGAATTTTTCCACCAGGTCGAAGATGTTGCCCGCCAGGTCCGGGTCGATGTTGTTGGTGGCGCAGCCTTCGATGAAACCGCCACGCTGCTTGGCCATTTCCTCGGGCTTCTTCTTGCCCATCGCCCGGCGCAGCATGTCCGCACCGCCGAGGGTGTAGCCGGCCATCACCTGGGCGATCTGCATCACCTGTTCCTGGTACAGGATGATGCCGTAGGTCGGCGCCAGTACCGGCTTGAGGCCTTCGTACTGGTAGTCGGAGTGCGGGTAGGCCAGCTCGGCGCGGCCGTGCTTGCGGTTGATGAAGTCGTCCACCATGCCCGATTGCAGTGGGCCCGGGCGGAACAGTGCCACCAGTGCGATAAGGTCTTCCAGGCAGTCGGGCTTGAGCTTCTTGATCAGCTCCTTCATGCCGCGCGACTCGAGCTGGAACACCGCAGTGGTCTCGGCCTTCTGCAGCAGGTCGTAGGTCTTCTTGTCGTCCAGCGGGATGAAGTCGATGTTCAGGTCCGGCAGGCCGGCCTTGGCCTGCTCGCGGTTGATCGTCTCCAACGCCCACTTGATGATGGTCAGGGTACGCAGGCCGAGGAAGTCGAACTTCACCAGGCCGGCCGCCTCCACGTCATCCTTGTCGAACTGGGTTACCAGGCCGCCGCCCTCTTCGTCACAGGCAATCGGCGAGAAGTCGGTGAGTTTGGTCGGCGCGATGACCACGCCACCGGCGTGCTTGCCGGTGCCCCGGGTAACGCCCTCGAGCTTGAGGGCCATGTCCCAGATTTCCTTGGCATCCTCGTCGGTCTTGAGGAAGTCGCGCAGCATTTCCTCCTGCTCGTAGGCCTTCTCCAGGGTCATGCCGACTTCGAACGGAATCATCTTCGACAGGCGGTCGGCCAGGCCGTAGGACTTGCCCTGCACCCGCGCCACGTCACGCACCACCGCCTTGGCCGCCATGGTGCCGAAGGTGATGATCTGGCTCACCGCATTGCGCCCGTAGGCGTCGGCCACATACTCGATCACGCGGTCGCGACCGTCCATGCAGAAGTCGACGTCGAAGTCGGGCATCGAGACCCGTTCAGGGTTGAGGAAACGTTCGAACAGCAGGTCGTAGGCCAGCGGGTCGAGGTCGGTGATCTTCAGCACGTAGGCCACCAGCGAGCCGGCACCCGACCCCCGGCCCGGACCTACCGGCACGCCGTTGTTCTTGGCCCACTTGATGAAGTCCATAACGATCAGGAAGTAACCGGGGAAGCCCATCTGGATGATGATGTCCAGCTCGAACTTCAGCCGGTCGAGGTAGACCTGGCGCTTCTCTTCATAGTTGGGCGTGGTGTCCTTGGGCCAGAGCACCGCCAGGCGCTCTTCCAGGCCTTCATGGGACACATGGCGCAGGTATTCATCGATGCCCATGCCGTTGGGCGTGGGGAAGTCGGGCAGGAAGTGCTTGCCCAGCTGCACCTCGATGTTGCAGCGCTTGGCGATCTCGACCGTGTTGGCCAGGGCGTCGGGCAGGTCGCTGAACAGCTCGGCCATTTCTTCCGGGCTTTTCAGGTACTGCTGGTCGCTGTAGTTGCGCGAGCGCCGCGGATCGTCCAGGGCACGGCCTTCGCCGATGCACACCCGGGTTTCGTGGGCGTCGTAGTCGGTCTGCTTGATGAAGCGCACGTCGTTGGTGGCCACCAGCGGCGCGCCCAGGCGGTCGGCAAGGGCCACGGCGGCGTGCAGGTACTCTTCGTCGCCGCTGCGGTTGGTGCGCTGCACCTCGACATAGAAGCGATCGGGGAACATCGCCATCCAGTCGCGCAGCAGGGCCTCGGCTTCCTGCGGGTTGTTGCCCAGCAGTGCCATGCCGATATCGCCTTCCCTGGCCGCCGACAAGGCGATCAGGCCCTCGCTGGCCGGGGCGATCCACTCGCGTTCGATGACCACCACGCCATTGCGCTGGCCGTCCATCCAGCCACGGGAGATCAGCTCGGTGAGGTTGCGGTAGCCCTTGGCGTTCATCGCCAACAGGCAGATGCGCGACAGCGGCAGGTCGGGGTCGGCGTTGGACAGCCACAGGTCGGCCCCGCAGATCGGCTTGATCCCGCTGCCCATGGCGGTCTTGTAGAACTTGACCAGCGAGCACATGTTGCTCTGGTCGGTGACGGCCACCGCCGGCATGTTCATCCCGGCCAGGGCCTTGACCAGCGGCTTGATCCGCACCAGGCCATCGACCAGCGAGAATTCGGTGTGCAGGCGAAGATGAACGAAAGAAGCCGACATGATGATCCTATAGCAGCACAAAACAACAAGGCCCGGATTGTACCGGGCCTCGATCAAAACTACAGCCTGCGCGGGAGTGGTCAGGCTGAACGGGGGTTGCCTCTACACCGGCAACAGGCCGTTGGCCTGCAGGCCACGGGCCTCGAATGCAGCCCGTACCGGGGCGAACGAGCGCCGGTGAATCGGCGTGGGGCCAAGCCGGGCCAGGGCTTCAAGGTGCAGCGGGGTCGGGTAGCCCTTGTGCCCGCCGATGCCGTAGCCAGGGTAGATCAGCTCGAAGGCAGCCATTTCCCGGTCACGGGTCACCTTGGCCAGGATAGAGGCCGCAGCGATGGCCGGCACCTGGCTGTCACCCTTGACCACCGGCGCTGATGGCACATTGAGCTTGGGGCAACGGTTGCCGTCGATCAGTGCCAGCTTGGGCGTGATGTGCAGGCCTTCGACCGCGCGCTGCATGGCCAGCATGGTGGCATGCAGAATGTTCAGCTGGTCGATTTCGTCGACCTCGGCGCGGGCGATGTGAAAGCTCAGGGCCTTCTCGCAGATCTCGTCGAAGAGCTTTTCGCGGCGCGCCTCGGTGAGCTTTTTCGAATCGTTCAGGCCCAGGATCGGCCGGCTCGGGTCGAGGATCACGGCAGCGGTCACCACCGCGCCACACAGCGGGCCGCGGCCGACTTCGTCAACCCCGGCGACCAGGTCTTCGACCAGGTTGAAATCCAGTCCGATTTGCATTTATCGATGTTCCAGCAAGGCCAGTACCGCGTCGGCTGCCTGGTTGGAGGCATCGCGGCGCAGGGTACGGTGAATCTGATCGAAGCTCTCGGTCTGCTGCTCGCCACCATTCACCAGTGGTGCCAGGGTCTGCGCCAGGGCCTCGCTGGTGGCGGCCTCCTGCAGCAGTTCGGGCACCAGCAGGCGCTGGGCCAGCAGGTTGGGCAGCGATACATAAGGGCTTTTGACCAGGCGCTTGAGAATCCAGTAGGTCACCGGGGCCACACGGTACGCCACCACCATGGGTCGCTTGAACAACAGCGCCTCCAGGGTAGCGGTGCCCGAGGCGATCAATACCGCATCGCAGGCTGCCAGGGCCTGGTGCGACTGGCCGTCGAGCAGGGTCAGTGGCAGGTCGCGGCCTTCGAGCATCTGTTCGAGCTGGGCACGGCGCACCGGGTTGGCGCAGGGCGAGACGAAGCGCACCCCCGGCACCAGCTCGCGAAGCCGCTGTGCGGTATCCAGAAACAGTGAACCCAGGCGCCCTACTTCGCCGCCACGGCTGCCTGGCATCAGCGCCACCAAGGGGCCGTCGGGCAGGCCCAGCGCTTCACGCGCTGCAGTGCGGTCGGCCTGCAGCGGGATGGTATCGGCCAGCGGGTGGCCGACGAAACGCACCGGCACGCCCTGCTCTTCATAGAACCGCGCCTCGAACGGAAACAGCGTGAGCATCAGGTCGCAGCCTTCGCGGATCTTAAGCACACGCTTCTGCCGCCAGGCCCATACCGAAGGGCTGACGTAGTGCACGGTCTTGATGCCGGCCTGGCGCAGTTTCAGTTCGATGTTGAGGGTGAAGTCGGGCGCATCGATACCGATGAACACGTCCGGCTTCTGCTCGATCAGCGTCTGGATCAGCAGCTTGCGGCGCTTGAGCAGCTCGCGCAGGCGACCCAGCACTTCGACCAGGCCCATGACGGCCAGGCGCTCCATGGGAAAGTAGGAACTCAGCCCCTCGGCTTCCATCAATGGGCCGCCGACGCCGATAAAGCGTACCTGCGGATGGCGGGCCTTGAGTGCACGCATCAGGCCGGCGCCAAGAATATCGCCGCTGGCTTCGCCTGCCACCAGCGCTACACAGAGTGGCGCCATGTCAGCGGGTGATGCCGCGGGCGGAGTTCTGGATCGACTTGACGAACAGGTCGACCTCGGGGAACTGCTGGGCGGGCTCGGCCAGTTCGGCGATGGCCTGGTCGACCGTCAGGTTCTGGCGATACACCACCTTGTAGGCGCGGCGCAGGGCATGGATAGCTTCATCGCTGAAACCGCGACGGCGCATGCCTTCGAAGTTCATGCTGCGCGCCTCGGCCGGGTTGCCGAACACGGTGACGAAGGCCGGCACATCCTTGCCGATGGCGGTACCCATGCCGGAAAAGCTGTGGGCGCCGATATGGCAGAACTGGTGCACCAGGGTAAACCCGGACAGTATCGCCCAGTCGCCCACATGCACATGCCCGGCCAGCGCGGTGTTGTTGACCAGGATGCAGTGGTTGCCGATCACGCTGTCGTGCCCGATATGGGCATAGGCCATGACCAGGTTGTGATCACCCAGGGTGGTTTCGCTACGGTCCTGCACGGTGCCACGGTGAATGGTCACGCCTTCGCGGATCACGTTGTGGTCGCCGATCACCAGGCGCGTCGGTTCACCCTTGTACTTGAGGTCAGGGGTGTCTTCGCCGACAGAGGCGAACTGGTAGATGCGGTTGTGCTTGCCGATGCGGGTCGGCCCTTTGAGAATCACATGCGGACCAATCACGGTCCCTTCCCCGATCTCGACCCCGGCACCGACGATCGACCATGGGCCGACCTCGACGCCGTCGGCAATCTTTGCCGATGGATCGATGATTGCCCGAGGGTCAATCAAACTCATAGTTTGCGTTCCGCGCAGATGATCTCGGCCGAGCATACCGGCTTGCCGTCCACCGACGCCTGGCACTCGAACTTCCAGATCTGGCGCTTGCAGCTGATGAACTTGGCTTCGAGGATCAGTTGATCACCCGGCAGCACCGGCTGGCGAAAGCGCAACTTGTCGGAACCGACGAAGTAGTACAGGGTACCGTCCGCGGGTTTGACGTCCAGCATCTTGAACCCGAGGATGCCGGCTGCCTGGGCCATCGCTTCGATGATCAGCACGCCGGGCATGATCGGGTGCGCCGGGAAGTGACCGTTGAAGAAAGGCTCGTTGATGCTGACATTCTTGTAGGCACGAATGCGCTGGGCCTCTACGTCCAAGTCCACCACCCGGTCCACCAGCAGGAACGGGTAACGGTGAGGCAAATATTCGCGAATCTCGTTGATGTCCATCATTTCGGGGGGAAGCCTGTAGTAAAGATAGGGAGCGCGCACGTTCGAGCGGCGCTCCTTTAGCAAATCAAGGAGCGCAGTCTAGCGGCTGGGCGCTCTTGATCAGGAAATGGTATCAGCCTTCTGATGAAGCTTTGTCGCCCGAGGTCACGGCCTCGAGTCGCTTTTCCACTTGTTGAAGACGTTTGGCCATCTCATCCAGCTGGCGAATGCGCGCGGCACTCTTGCGCCACTCACCCAGCGGCTGCATGGCCGTACCGGACGAATAGGCACCTGGCTCGGTGATGGAACGGGTGACCATGGTCATCCCGGAGACGAACACCCCATCACACACATCAATATGCCCGACCATGCCGACACCGCCGGCGATGGTGCAATGCTTGCCGATCTTGGTGCTGCCGGAAATACCGACACACGCGGCCATTGCCGTGTGGTCGCCGACCTGTACGTTATGGGCGATCTGGATCTGGTTGTCGAGTTTCACGCCATTGCCGATACGGGTATCGGCCAGTGCACCGCGGTCGATGGCGGTGTTCACGCCGATCTCGACATCGTCGCCGATGCTCACGCCGCCGATCTGGGCAATCTTCTGCCATACGCCCTTTTCATTGGCGAAACCGAAACCCTCACCCCCCAGCACGGCGCCGGACTGGATCACCACACGCTTGCCGATATGCACATCGTGGTACAGCGTGACGCGCGGGGCCAGCCAGCCGCCTTCGCCGATCACGCTGCGCGCACCGATGAAGCAGTGGGCACCGATGGTCACGCCAGGGCCGATCTGCGCCCCGCTTTCGATCACTGCACAGGCACCGATGCTGGCGCTGGCATCGACCTGTGCGTCTGCAGCCACCACGGCGCTGGGATGAACTCCCGCCACAGCCCTGGGCTTTGGATCGAACAGGTGGGAAACACGTGCGTAGGCCAGGTAGGGATCTGCAACGATCAGCGCGTGACCGGCAAAGCCCTCGGCATCGGCAGCCTTGAGCAGGACCGCAGCGGCCTTGCTCTCAGGCAGGAATTTGCGGTACTGCGGGTTGGCCAGGAAACTCAGTTGTCCCGGGCCAGCCTCGTGCAGGGTCGCAAGGCCAGTGATGTCGAGCTCCGCCGGGCCACTGAGGGTGGCCCCGAGGAACTCGGCCAGCTGGCCGAGTTTCATGGTCGCAGTCATGTTCAACGGGACTGGTTCATGCGCTCGATGACCTGGCGGGTGATGTCGTACTGAGGCTTGACATCAATGACCGCGCCACGCTCGAGTACCAGGTCGAAAGCACCCTTCTTGATCACTTCCTCCACTGCGCCGTCGAGCTTGGGCTTGAGCTGCTTGAGCATCTCGCGGTCGGCAACGGCCTTGGCTTCGTTCAGCTCCTTGGACTGGAACTGGAAGTCACGGGCCTTTTGCTTGAATTCAAGCTCCAGACGCTCGCGCTCGCCCTGGGCCATCTTGTCGCCACCCTTGACTAGACGGTCCTGGATGCCCTTGGCGCTGCTTTCCAGGTTTTTCAGCTTGGTCAGTTGCGGGCCGAATTTCTTCTCCGCATCGACCGCGTACTTCTTGGCCGCGTCCGATTCCAGCAGCGCCATCTGATAGTTCAGGACGGCAATTTTCATCTCGGCAAATGCCGGGGTCGCGATCAGGGTCGCAGCCAGTACAGCCAGTTGAGTCAACTTACGCACGATGCACTCCTACAGAATCCGTTGTCGTTTACGCGGGGCAGACCCTTAGAAGGTCTGGCCCAGAGAGAATTGGAACACCTGGGTATCGGCATCGTCCGGCTTCTTGACCGGCATCGCCAGGCTGAAGCTCAACGGGCCCAGTGCAGTAATCCAGGTCACGCCCAGGCCGACCGAACTGGCCAGGCCGCTGAGGCCGACCTTCTCGCAATCCGGCTTGGAGCCGCAGTTGGTGTCGAACACGTTACCCACGTCCCAGAAAACCGAGGTGCGCAGCGAACGCTGGTCCTTGACGAACGGCAGTGGGAACAGCAGTTCCACGCCGCCCTGCACCAGCACGTTGCCGCCGAACGGCAGTGGGTCCTGGTCCGGGTCGCGCGCAGTGCCAGGGTTGTTGCCTTTACTCGGGGTACTGCGCGGGCCCAGGCTGCTGTCCTTGAAGCCACGCACGGAGTTGAAGCCACCGGCGTAGTAGTTCTCGTAGAACGGCAGGCCCGAGGTGCCGCCGAAGCCGTCGCCGTAGCCCAGCTCGGTGTGCAGACGCAGGGTGTAGTCGTTGTTGATCGGCTTGAACAGCTGGCCACGGTAGTCAAGCTTGAAGAACGACAGGTCGCTGCCCGGGGTGGTCGCCTCGAGCACCAGGCTCTGGGAGTGACCACGGGTAGCCAGCACGCCCTTGTTCAGGGTGGACTCCGACCAGCCGGCCGATGCCTTGAAGTTCAGGTAGTTGTCGCCTTCCTTTTTGACGAAGTCGAAGATCTCGTCAACGGTGTAGCGACCGGTCTTGATCTTGTCCTGCTGGGCGGTGAGGCCGAAGGTCAGGCGCGAAGTCTCGCTGATCGGGTAGCCGACGCTGACGCCCGCACCCAGGCTGTCCACCGCATAGCTGGCCACGTCGACGTCGAGGTCGTCGTAGTCGGTGGTGCGGTAGAAGGCGTTGTAGCCAAGGCTCACGCCATCGGCAGTCCAGTAGGGGTCCACGAAGCCGAAGTTGTAGCGGCTCTGGTATTCGGAACGGGTCAGGCCGATGGAGACCTTGTTACCGGTACCAAGGAAGTTGTTCTGGCTGATCGAACCACCCAGGATCAGGCCGGCGCTCTGCGCGAAACCGACGCTGGCGGTGATCGAACCCGATGCCTGCTCTTCGACGCTGTAGTTCACGTCGACCTGGTCGTCGGTGCCCGGCACGGCCGGGGTCTCGACGTTGGCTTCCTTGAAGAAGCCCAGGCGCTCGAGGCGGGTCTTGGACTGGTCGATCAGGTAGGTCGATGCCCAGCCACCTTCCATCTGGCGCATCTCGCGGCGCAGCACTTCGTCCTCGGACTTGGTGTTGCCACGGAAGTTGATGCGGTTGACGTAGGCACGCTTGCCTGGGTCGACGACGAAGGTGATGTCGACGGTGTGGTCGTCATCGTGAGGCTGCGGCACGCCGTTGACGTTGGCGAAGGTATAGCCTTCGTTGCCCAGGCGGCGGGTGATCAGCTCGGAGGTGGTGGTCATCACCTTGCGCGAGAACACCTGGCCAGGCTGCACCAGCATCAGTGCCTTGACCTGGTCTTCCGGCACCTTCAGGTCGCCGGACAGCTTGACGTCACGAACGGTGTACTTCTCGCCCTCGTTGACGTTCACGGTGATGTAGACGTGCTTCTTGTCCGGGGTGATCGACACCTGGGTGGAGGCGATGTCCATGTTGATGTAGCCGCGGTCCAGGTAGTAGGAGCGCAGGCGCTCGAGGTCGCCGGACAGTTTTTCGCGGGCATACTTGTCGTCGTTCTTGAAGAACGACAGCCAGTTGGTGGTCTTGAGTTCGAACAGGCTGGCCAGCTCGTCGTCGCTGAACTTGGTGTTGCCCACCACGTTGATGTGCTGGATGGCAGCGACGGTGCCTTCGTTGATCTTGATTTTCAGACCTACGCGGTTGCGCGGTTGCGGCACCACCTCGGCGTCGACCTCGGCCGAGTAGCGGCCCTGGGCCACGTACTGGCGCTGCAGCTCGTTGCGCACACCTTCGAGGGTGGCACGCTGGAAGATTTCACCTTCGGCCAGGCCCGACTGCTTCAGACCCTTCATCAGGTCTTCGGTGCTGATGGCCTTGTTGCCTTCGATCTCGATGCTCGAGACGGAAGGACGCTCGACCACGGTGATGATCAGGACGTTGCCGTCGCGACCCAGTTGGATGTCCTGGAAGAAGCCGGTCTTGAACAGCGCACGGGTGGAATCCACCAGGCGCCGATCATCGGCCTCGTCCCCAACGTTCAATGGCAAGGCGCCGAACACGCTGCCCGCGGAAACCCGCTGCAGACCATTGACACGAATATCGGAGATGGTGAAGGACTCGGCGTGAACTTCAGCGATCATCAGTACGGCGAGAACCGCAGTTAGCAGCAGACGTTTCATGAAGTCCTTTCTTATTCCAACTGGCAATAAACGACCCACCGCGGGACGCGGCAGGTTCGCAATTGAGCGAAGCGTTACAGTCGACCCAAATCGTTGATCAGGGCAAGCAACATCACCCCGACTACCAAACTGATACCGATCTGGACCCCCCAACCTTGCACCCGATCCGAAAGCGGACGACCACGCGCCCATTCGATCAGGTAAAACAGCAAATGCCCCCCATCCAGTACAGGAATGGGCAGCAAATTAAGAACCCCCAGGCTAATGCTCAGGTAGGCGAGGAAATTCAGGAAATCCCCAACGCCGGACTGGGCCGAAGCGCCCGCCACTTTAGCAATGGTTATCGGTCCGCTCAAGTTTTTTACCGAGAGCTCGCCGAACAGCATTTTCTTCAGCGAATCGAGGGTCAGCACGCTCATGTTCCAGGTGCGCGAAACACCCTCGCCCAGGCCCTGCAGCGGGCCATAACTGACCTCGCGCAACATGGCCGCAGGCCACTCCACCGGCGCCACGCCCGCCCCCAGGTAACCACTGGCATTCTGGCCTTCGCCACGGGCGGCGAGGGTTACCGGCAACTCCAGCGTCGCCCCGTCACGCGCCACGCTCAGCACGATGCGGCTGCCGGCACGGCCGCGCACGGTGTCCACCACCTGCTGCCAATCGTCAAGCGCCTTGCCATCGAGTGCCAGCAGGCGGTCGCCGGTTTTCAGACCGGCGGCCTGGGCCGGCCCCTTGGGATCAAGTTCGGCCAGCACCGGCACCAGCGCCGGGCGCCATGGGCGGATGCCCAGGGAGCGGATCGGGTCGGGCTCGTCGGCACCCTTGAGCCAGGCATCGAGCTTGAGCACATGGCTGCTGTCGGTGCTGGCACCCTCTTCACGCACGCTGACCTGCAGCGCGCCGCTTTCACCCAGCCGGCGCACCAGCTGCAGGTTGACCGCTGCCCAGCCGTTGGTCGGCTTGCCGTCGACCGCGACAATCTCCTGGCCGGCGCTAAGGCCTGCGGCGGCCGCCAGGCTGCCAGCCTCGACCGCGCCGATGACCGGCCGCGCCTGCTGGCTGCCAAGCATGGCCAGTGCCCAGAAGAACACGATGGCCAGCAGAAAGTTGGCGATGGGGCCGGCCGCGACGATAGCGATGCGCTGGCGCACGCTCTTGCGGTTGAACGACTGCTCCAACTGGTCGGCAGGCACTTCGCCTTCGCGCTCGTCGAGCATCTTCACGTAGCCGCCCAGGGGAATGGCGGCCACCACGAACTCGGTGCCATGGCGGTCATGCCAGCGTACCAGCGGCATGCCGAACCCTACGGAAAACCGCAAAACCTTGACGCCGCAGCGCCGCGCCACCCAGAAGTGACCGAACTCGTGAAAGGTGACCAGCACGCCCAATGCGACCAGGGTGCCGATAATCATGTAGAGCGCACTCATGTCTTTCTCCGAATAGCGTTCAGCGGGAGCGGGCGCAACCCGTGGCGACGTCGCACCTCAGACCCCGTGACGATCCAACCAGTGCCCGGCCAGGCTGCGTGCACGCTGGTCGGCTGCAAACACCGCCTCCAGCGTCGGCACGGCAACGACCGCTTCCTGGTTGAGCACGTGCTCGATGATACTCGGGATCTGCGGGAAGCGGATGCGCCGCTGAAGAAATGCCTCGACGGCCACTTCATTGGCCGCATTGAGCATCGCAGGGGCACTGTTGCCGGCGTCCGCCGCTTCACGCGCCAGGCGCAGACACGGAAAGCGCTGCTCGTCCGGCGCCTGGAAATCCAGGCGGGCAACGGCGAACAGGTCCAGCGGCGCCACACCCGAGTCGATGCGCTGCGGCCAGGCCAGGGCGTTGGCGATCGGCGTGCGCATGTCGGGGTTGCCCAACTGTGCCAGCACCGAACCATCGACGTAGTCGACCAGCGAGTGAATCACGCTTTGCGGGTGGACCACCACCTCGACCTGGGCAGGCCTGGCATCGAACAGCCAGCACGCCTCGATCAGCTCCAGGCCCTTGTTCATCATGCTGGCCGAGTCGACGGAGATCTTGCGCCCCATGGACCAGTTCGGGTGCGCACAGGCCTGCTCCGGGGTGACGTGCTCCAGCTCGGCCTGCGGCGTTTCACGAAACGGGCCACCGGAGGCGGTCAGCAGGATGCGCCGCACACCCACCCGGGCCAGGCCGCGGGCATAGTCCCCGGGCAGGCACTGGAAGATCGCGTTGTGCTCGCTGTCGATCGGCAGCAGTACCGCACCACTGCGCTGCACGGCCTGCATGAACAGGGCGCCGGACATCACCAGCGCCTCCTTGTTGGCCAGCAGCACCTTCTTGCCCGCCTCCACTGCGGCCAGGGTCGGACGCAACCCCGCCGCACCGACGATGGCCGCCATCACCGCATCCACCTGCGGGTCGGCCGCCACCTGGCACAGGCCCTGCTCGCCCACCAGCACCTCGGTACTCGACCCCGCAGCACGCAGGTCGGCCTGCAACTGCTGCGCGGCCTCATCGCCCGGCACCACGGCAAACACCGGAGCATGGCGCAGGCACAGGGCCAGCAGCTCGCCCAGGCGCGAATAGCCGCTCAGGGCATAGGCCTGGTAGCGCTCGGGGTGACGGGCAATCACGTCCAGTGTGCTCAGGCCAATGGAACCTGTGGCGCCCAGCACCGTGATCCGTTGCGGGCGGCTCACAGCGCGCCCCAGTTGGCGGCCCACAGCAGCACGGCAAACAGCGGGATGGCAGCCGTGAGGCTGTCGATGCGATCCAGTACCCCACCATGCCCCGGCAGCAGGTTGCTGCTGTCCTTGATTCCGGAACGGCGCTTGAACATGCTTTCGGTCAGGTCGCCGACCACCGACACCAGTACCACGACGGCGGCACCGAACAGACCGAGGATCAGCTCGCCGGCGCTCCACTCGCGGGTCACGCCCACCACCGCCGTGATCACCAGGCTCAGCGCCAGGCCACCGTAGACACCTTCCCAGCTCTTGCCGGGGCTGACCTGCGGCGCCAGCTTGCGCTTGCCAAAGGCCCGGCCCGAGAAGTAGGCGCCGATATCGGCGCCCCATACCAGGACCATCACCGCCATGATCAGCCAGTTGCCCAGGGGCCAGTGCTTGATCAGCACCAGGCCTTGCCAGGCCGGCAACAGCACCAGCAGGCCGATCAGCAGGCGGCAGGCCACACTGGCCCACAGCTCGCTGGTACGCGGGTAGGTCAGCACCAGCCAGGTAGCCAGCGCCCACCACAGCACCGAAACGCCCAGCACCCAGGGTGCCAGCTCCGGCATCAGGTGCAGCAGCATCAGCAGGCCGGCGACCACCACGGCATAGGCAACGCGCAGGCCCTGGGCAACCAGCCCGGCCAGGCGGGCCCATTCCCAGGCCCCGAGGGTGACCACCAGGCCGATGAACAAGGCAAAGTTCGCCCCGTCGAGCAGGAAAAACCCGCACAGGGCAATCGGCAACAGAATCAGCGCAGTGATGATGCGTTGTTTAAGCATTAAGCACGGGCTCCAGCCTCGACCTGCTCGCTGGTTTTACCGAAGCGGCGCTGGCGCGAAGCGAAATCGGCCAATGCAGTGCGCATGGCCTCGTGTTTGAAGTCCGGCCAGAACAGGTCGGAGAAATACAGCTCGGCGTACGCCAGCTGCCACAGCAGGAAGTTGCTGATGCGGTGCTCGCCACCGGTGCGGATGCACAGGTCGGGCAACGGCAGATCGCCTGTCGCCAGGCACGGCTGCAGCAACTCGGGGGTGATGTCTTCCGGGCGCAGATGCCCGGCCTGCACTTCACGCGCCAGGCGCTGGGCGGCTTGGGCGATATCCCACTGACCACCGTAGTTGGCGGCGATCTGCAGGATGAAGCGATTGCTGCCTGCGGTCAGCGCCTCGGCCTCGCGCATGGCAGCCTGCAACTCAGGGTGAAAGCGCGAGCGATCACCGATGATGCGCAGGCTGATGTTGTTCTCGTTGAGCCGCCTGGCCTCGCGACGCAGCGCCGAGAAGAACAGCTCCATCAGCGCACCGACCTCGTCGGCCGGGCGCTGCCAGTTCTCGCTGGAGAACGCGAACAGGGTCAGGACCTCGACCTTGGCCTCGGCGCACACCTCGATGACCGCGCGCACCGCATCCACGCCTGCCTTGTGCCCGGCAACGCCGGGCAACAGGCGCTTCTTCGCCCAGCGATTATTTCCATCCATGATGATCGCGACATGGCGCGGCACCGATGGAGGCACACCCTGTTTGGTCTTTTCCATTGAAAAAAGTCCCGGCCCTTAAACGGCCATCAGGTCCTTTTCTTTCTCTTCGGTGGCCTTGGTGATCTGGGCCTCGGTATCTTTGGTCAGCTTGTCGATATCAGCGATGGCGCGACGCTCTTCGTCTTCACTGATTTCCTTGTCCTTGACCAGCTTCTTCAGCTCACCCAGAGCATCGCGGCGAATGTTGCGCACAGCAACGCGCGCGTCTTCGGCTGCACTGCGCGCCTGCTTGGTGAAGCCCTTGCGGGTTTCTTCGGTCAGGGCTGGCATGCTGATCAGCAGCAGCTCACCCAGGTTGGTCGGATTGAGATTCAAACCGGCGCTCTGGATGGCCTTGTCGACGGCAGCGAGCATGTTGCGCTCGAACGCCACGACTTGCAGGGTGCGCGAATCTTTCACGGTGACGTTGGCCACGCCGCTGATCGGGGTGTCGGTACCGTAGTAAGGCACCATCACGCTTGCCAGGATGCTGGGGTGTGCCTTGCCGGTACGAATCTGGCCGAACGCATAAGCCAGAGACTCCAGGGATTTCTGCATACGCGCTTGGGCGTCTTTCTTGATTTCGTTGATCATTTTTGAACTTCCTCGATCAGGGTCCCTTCAGCGCCACCATGCACGATGTTCAGCAGGGCGCCAGGCTTGTTCATGTTGAAGACGCGCAACGGCATCTTGTGGTCTCGGCACAGACAGATAGCTGTCAGGTCCATCACGCCCAGCTTGCGATCCAGCACTTCATCGTAGGTAAGATGATCGAACTTCTCGGCATGCGGGTCTTTGAATGGGTCTGCAGTGTATACACCATCGACCTTGGTTGCCTTCAATACCACGTCGGCATCGATTTCGATGGCGCGCAGGCAGGCGGCGGAGTCGGTGGTGAAGAACGGGTTGCCGGTACCGGCCGCGAAAATTACCACTTCTTTCGAGTTCAGGTGGCGCATGGCCTTGCGGCGATCATAGTGATCGGTCACGCCTACCATGGAGATCGCCGACATGACGATGGCGGTGATGTTGGCGCGCTCCAGCGCATCGCGCATGGCCAGCGCATTCATTACCGTGGCCAGCATGCCCATGTGGTCGCCGGTAACGCGGTCCATGCCCGCTGCGCTGAGCGCCGCGCCACGGAACAGGTTGCCGCCACCGATCACCAGGCCGACCTGCACACCGATACCGACCAGCTGGCCGACTTCCAGCGCCATGCGATCCAGCACCTTGGGGTCGATGCCGAACTCTTCCGAGCCCATCAGGGCCTCGCCGCTAAGCTTGAGTAGAATGCGTTTATAGCGAGCTTGATAACCACTGCCCTGCTGAGCCATTGCGAATCTCTCCTGCGGCGTTTTGAAAAAAAATCTGGGCGGGCTGTTTTCAGCCTGCTAACTGTAGCGTGGCGCAGCGACTGCGCCAGCGAAAGGGCGGCGTTGTAAACCGCCCCCGCTTTGACAAAGAGGCTGCGCGCGTGAGCGGGCAGCCTCTTTGGGGCGACAGAGGTGACTCTGTCTTACTGCTTGGCAGCAGCCAGCTGTGCAGCAACTTCTTCAGCGAAGTTGTCGACTGGCTTCTCGATGCCTTCGCCTACCTTGAAGTAGGTGAAGGAAACGATTTCGGCACCGGCTTTCTTGGCCAGCTCGCCGACCTTGATTTCCGGGTTCATGACGAAGGCTTGCTCGACCAGGCTGGCTTCGGCCAGGAACTTCGAGATACGGCCTTTGACCATGTTCTCGACGATGTTCTCAGGCTTGCCTTTGATCTTCTCTTCGTTCAGCTGCAGGAACACGGCTTTTTCGCGCTCGATCGCTTCAGCCGAAACTTCCGACGGCAGCAGGAACTCAGGGTTGCTTGCCGCCACGTGCATGGCGATCTCTTTGGCCAGTTGGACGTCGCCGCCCTTCAGGACCACTGCAACACCGATCTTGTTGCCGTGCAGGTAGGTACCGACAACGTCACCTTCAACGCGCACCAGGCGACGGATGTTGACGTTTTCGCCAACCTTGGCCACCAGGGCTTCACGAGCAGCTTCACGCGCAGCGATCAGCGGCGCAGCGTCGGTCAGTTTTTCAGCGAAGGCTTGCTCGACGCTTTCGGCGACGAAGGCCTTGAAGTCGTCTTGCAGGGCCAGGAAGTCGGTCTGCGAGTTCACTTCCAGCAGGACAGCGGACTTGTCGTCGGCCTTGATGGCGATGGCGCCTTCAGCGGCAACGTTGCCAGCTTTCTTGGCTGCCTTGATGGCACCCGAAGCGCGCATGTCGTCAATGGCTTTTTCGATGTCGCCGCCAGCCTTTTCCAGGGCTTTCTTGCAATCCATCATGCCTTCGCCGGTACGCTCGCGCAGTTCTTTTACCAGCGCTGCAGTAATTGCTGCCATTTCAAATTCCTCTTGGATAGGTTTTCAACCATTCCACCCGATACCTGACGGGCGTTCAATTCTGGAAATCCACTGCCAGAGCACATGCAGTTCGCAATGATGCAACGGCGACGCTGACAAGAGGATTTCAAGGTGGCAAAAAGGGGGCCAAGCCCCCTTTTTGCGTGCCGAGTCGACGCTAAGCGTCAGCTACTCAGGCTTCGGCAGCCGGTGCAGCTGCTTCTTCTGCGAACACTTCGGTGCCGCCGGCAACGTTGTTGCGACCACGGATAACGGCGTCAGCCATCGAACCCATGTACAGCTGGATGGCGCGAATGGCGTCATCGTTGCCTGGGATGATGTAGTCAACGCCTTCCGGGCTGCTGTTGGTATCGACAACGCCGATGACCGGAATACCCAGCTTGTTGGCTTCGGTGATAGCGATGCGCTCGTGGTCAACGTCGATCACGAACAGGGCATCAGGCAGGCCGCCCATGTCCTTGATACCACCCAGGCTGCGGTCCAGTTTTTCCAGATCGCGGGTGCGCATCAGCGCTTCTTTCTTGGTCAGCTTGGTGAAGGTACCATCTTCGGCCTGGGTTTCCAGGTCGCGCAGACGCTTGATCGAAGCACGGATGGTCTTGTAGTTGGTCAGCATGCCGCCCAACCAGCGGTGGTCGACGTACGGCGAACCGCAACGTGCTGCTTCTTCAGCAACGATCTTGCCAGCGGAACGCTTGGTGCCGACGAACAGAATCTTGTTTTTGCCCTGGGCCAGGCGCTCTACGAAGGTCAGTGCCTCGTTGAACATCGGCAGGGTTTTTTCAAGGTTGATGATGTGGATCTTGTTGCGCGCGCCGAAAATGTACTTGCCCATTTTCGGATTCCAGTAACGGGTTTGGTGACCGAAGTGCACACCGGCCTTCAGCATATCGCGCATGTTGACTTGGGACATGATAGTTCCTTGATAAGTCGGGTTGGGCCTCCACGTATCCCAATGACCAACCCCGAAACCGAAGTCAGGGGCACCCAGGCCATCGTGTCGACACGTGTGTGGGTTTGAGCAGACGGGGCTATCCCCGAAAGCGGCGCATTTTATACCACACAAGTGAGCCGAGCGAAACCGAAAAAACAGACGACACCCGAGGGTTGCACCCGCCCTGCTCACGCAGCGACCGATGCAATCAACATAAATAGTAGGCAATGCCCAGCAGCCCAGGCCCCAGCCCGCCGCCTCGCTCTGTTAGAATCACGCCTTTCCCGTTTCATTTGCGCCTGCGCGCGCCGTAGAGAGCCTGCAATGACCGTCACTATCAAAACCGCCGAAGACATCGAAAAGATGCGTGTCGCCGGCCGCCTGGCCGCCGAAGTCCTGGAGATGATCGAAGAACACGTCAAGCCCGGTGTCACCACCGAGGAACTCGACCGCCTGTGCCACGACTACATCGTCAACGTGCAGCAGGCCATCCCCGCGCCCCTGAACTACAAGGGCTTCCCCAAGTCGATCTGCACCTCGGTCAACCACGTGGTATGCCACGGGATCCCGGGCGACAAGCCGCTCAAGGATGGCGACACGCTGAACATCGACGTGACCGTGATCAAGGACGGCTACCACGGCGACACCAGCCGCATGTTCCACGTCGGCACCGTGCCGGTATGGGCCGAGCGCCTGTCCCAGGTCACCCAGGAGTGCATGTACAAGGCCATCGAGCTGGTCAAGCCGGGCTGCCGCCTGGGCGACATCGGCGAAGTGATCCAGAAGCACGCCGAAAAGAACGGCTTCTCGGTGGTGCGCGAGTTCTGCGGCCACGGCATCGGCAAGGTGTTCCATGAAGAGCCGCAGATCCTGCACTACGGCCGCGCCGGTACCGGCATGGAACTCAAGGAAGGCATGACCTTCACCATCGAGCCGATGATCAACCAGGGCAAGGCCGACACCAAGGTGCTGGGCGACGGCTGGACCGCCATCACCAAGGACCGCAAGCTCTCGGCGCAGTGGGAACACACCCTGGTGGTCACCGCCACCGGCTACGAGATCTTCACCCTGCGCAAGGACGACACGATCCCGCGCACTTCGGCCTGACCCTCACAGGAACGTCATCGATGCCCCAGGTGGACCCCGAGCTGTTCGACCGCGGCCAGTTCCAGGCGGAACTGGCCCTCAAGGCCAGCCCCATAGCGGCCTTCAAGAAAGCCATCCGCCAGGCCGGCGAGGTGCTCGACGGGCGCTTTCGCAGCGGCCGCGAGATCCGCCGACTGATCGAGGACCGCGCCTGGTTCGTCGACAACATCCTGCAACAGGCATGGAACCAGTTCAGCTGGAGCGAAGCCGCCGACATCGCCCTGATCGCCACCGGCGGCTACGGGCGCGGCGAGCTGCACCCCTACTCCGACATCGACCTGCTGATCCTGCTCGATGACGCCGACCACGAGGTGTTTCGCGACTCGATCGAGCGCTTCCTCACCCTGCTCTGGGACATCGGCCTGGAAGTCGGCCAGAGCGTGCGCTCGGTGGACGAATGCGCCGAACAGGCGCGCGCCGACCTCACGGTGGTCACCAACCTGATGGAAAGCCGCACCATCTGCGGCCCCGAACACCTGCGCCAGCGCATGCTCGAGGTCACCAGCACGGCGCACATGTGGCCGAGCAAGGAATTCTTCCTGGCCAAGCGCGCCGAGCAGAAGGCGCGCCACCACAAGTACAACGACACCGAGTACAACCTGGAACCCAACGTCAAGGGCTCCCCCGGTGGCCTGCGCGACATCCAGACCGTGCTCTGGGTAGCGCGCCGCCAGTACGGCACGCTCAACCTGCATGCGCTGGCCGGCGAAGGCTTCCTGCTGGAGAGCGAGAACAACCTGCTGGCCTCGTCCCAGGAGTTTCTGTGGAAGGTGCGCTACGCCCTGCACATGCTCGCCGGGCGCGCCGAAGACCGCCTGCTGTTCGACCACCAGCGCAGCATCGCCGCGTTGCTGGGCTTTACCGATGACAACCCCAAGCGCGCCATCGAACAGTTCATGCAGCAGTACTACCGGGTGGTGATGAGCATCGCCGAGCTCAGCGACCTGATCATCCAGCACTTCGAGGAAGTCATCCTCGCCGATGACAGCGCCAGCAGCACCCAGCCGCTGAACCCGCGCTTCCAGCTGCATGACGGCTACATCGAGGCGGTGCGCAGCAACGTGTTCAAGCGCACCCCGTTCGCCATGCTCGAGATCTTCGTGCTGATGGCTCAGCACCCCGAAATCAAGGGCGTGCGTGCCGACACCATCCGCCTGCTGCGCGAGCACCGGCACCTGATCGACGACGAGTTCCGCAACGATATCCGCAACACCAGCCTGTTCATCGAGCTGTTCAAGTGCGAGATCGGCATCCACCGCAACCTGCGCCGCATGAACCGCTACGGCATCCTGGGGCGCTACCTGCCCGAGTTCGGCCTGATCGTGGGGCAGATGCAGCACGACCTGTTCCACATCTATACGGTCGATGCGCACACCCTGAACCTGATCAAGCACCTGCGCAAACTGCAGTACACCCCCGTGTCCGAGAAATTCCCGCTGGCCAGCAAGCTCATGGGGCGCCTGCCCAAGCCCGAGCTGATCTACCTCGCCGGCCTGTACCACGACATCGGCAAGGGGCGTCAGGGCGACCATTCCGAGATCGGTGCGGTGGACGCCCAGGCATTCTGCAGCCGCCACCAGCTGCCCGCCTGGGACAGCCGGTTGATCGTGTGGCTGGTGCAGAACCACCTGGTGATGTCGACCACTGCCCAGCGCAAGGACCTCTCCGACCCGCAGGTGATCCACGACTTCGCCCAGCTGGTCGGCGACCTGGTGCACCTGGACTACCTCTATGTGCTCACCGTGGCCGACATCAACGCCACCAACCCGAGCCTGTGGAACTCCTGGCGTGCCAGCCTGCTGCGCCAGCTCTACACCGAAACCAAGCGGGCCCTGCGCCGCGGCCTGGAAAACCCGCTGGAACGCGAAGAGCAGATCCGCCAGACCCAGAGCGCAGCTCTGGACATCCTGGTACGCGAAGGCACCGACCCGGACGACGTCGAACAACTGTGGTCGCAACTGGGCGATGACTACTTCCTGCGCCACACCGCCGCGGACGTGGCCTGGCACTCCGACGCGATCCTGCAGCAGCCGGCCGACGGCGGCCCGCTGGTGCTGATCAAGGAGACCACCCAGCGCGAGTTCGAAGGCGGTACGCAGATCTTCATCTATGCCCCCGACCAGCACGACTTCTTCGCCGTGACCGTGGCCGCGATGGACCAGCTCAACCTGAACATCCACGACGCACGCATCATCACCTCCAGCAGCCAGTTCACCCTCGACACCTACATCGTGCTCGACAACGACGGCGGCTCGATCGGCGACAACCCGCAGCGCGTCAAGGAAATCCGTGAAGGCCTCACCGAAGCCCTGCGCAACCCCGACGACTACCCCACCATCATCCAGCGTCGGGTACCGCGCCAGCTCAAGCACTTCACCTTCGCGCCCCAGGTGACCATCCTCAACGATGCCCAGCGCCCGGTGACCATCCTCGAGCTCAGCGCCCCGGACCGCCCGGGCCTGCTGGCACGCATCGGCAAGATCTTCCTGGAGTTCGACCTGTCGCTGCAGAACGCCAAGATCGCCACCCTGGGCGAGCGGGTGGAAGACGTGTTCTTCATCACCGACGCCGACAACCAGCCGCTGTCCGACCCTGAACTGTGCCGCCGCCTGCAGGCCGAGATCGTCGAGCAGTTGCGCGTCGACCAGGCCACCGGCGTCGAGATGACCCGCCTCACCCTTTGACCGATTGACGAGACCCAGCGCCAATGAACAACGCTTTGAACCAGCTTCAGCCCTACCCGTTCGAGAAACTGCGTGCCCTGCTCGATGGCGTGACGCCGGCCGCAGACAAGCGCGCCATCGCCCTGTCGATCGGCGAGCCCAAGCACGCCTCGCCGGCATTCGTGGCCAAGGCGCTGGCCGACAACCTCGACAAGATGGCGGTGTACCCCACCACCCTGGGCCTGCCCGCGCTACGCGAAAGCATCGTGCACTGGTGCGAGCGCCGCTTCGGTGTACCGGCCGGCTGGCTGAATGCCGCACAGCACGTGCTGCCCGTCAACGGCACCCGCGAGGCGCTGTTCGCCTTCACCCAGGCGGTGGTCAGCCGTGGTGAGGACGCGCTGATCGTCAGCCCCAACCCGTTCTACCAGATCTACGAAGGTGCCGCGTTGCTCGCCGGCGCCCAGCCGCACTACCTGCCGTGCCTGGACAGCAACGGCTTCAACCCGGACTTCGACGCGGTGCCAGCCGAGATCTGGCAGCGTTGCCAGATCCTGTTCCTGTGCTCGCCAGGCAACCCGACTGGCGCACTGGTGCCGCTGGACACCCTGAAAAAACTCATCGCACTGGCCGACGAGCACGACTTCGTGATCGCCGCCGACGAGTGCTACAGCGAGCTGTACTTCGACGAGCAGGCCCCGCCACCCGGCCTGCTCAGCGCCTGCGTGGAACTTGGCCGCAGCGACTTCAAGCGCTGCGTGGTGTTCCACAGCCTGTCCAAGCGCTCCAACCTGCCAGGCCTGCGTTCGGGCTTCGTGGCCGGCGATGCCGAGATTCTCAAGGCCTTTTTGCTCTACCGCACCTATCACGGTTGCGCGATGCCGGTACAGACCCAGCTGGCGAGCATCGCCGCCTGGAACGACGAGGCGCATGTCCTGGAGAACCGCGACCTGTATCGCGAGAAGTTCGACGCCGTGCTGCAGGTGCTGGCCCCGGTAATGGATGTACAGAAGCCCGACGGCGGTTTCTACCTGTGGCCGAAGGTCCCCGGCGATGACGCGCAGTTCTGCCGCGACCTGTTCGAACAGCAGCACGTGACCGTGGTGCCGGGCTCGTACCTGTCTCGCGAGGTGGAGGGCTTCAATCCGGGGGCCGGGCGCGTGCGCCTGGCGCTGGTGGCCCCGCTTGCCGAATGTGTCGAGGCGGCCCAGCGCATCCGCGCATTCGTCGAAGGCTGAGCCGGTACGCCTGGTCGGCCGACCGATAGATAAGTAACGCCCAAGGCCCGGTCGGCCCGCCAATCATGGAGCTCCACTCAACAGGAGCTCCAGCATGGACATACCAACCTTGTGCAAGGTCACCCAGGTGGCCGATCAGCAGCAATCCCACGAAACAGCCCTGAAAGAAAACCCGCTCAACGCCCCGCAGCCCTCGCGCTCGGGTCGTCAGAAACGCGGCGTTGCCTACCACAGCCGCCTCTGGGCGCCGGGCCGCACCCTGCTCATCGCCTTCGCGGCCGACGTACCGGAACAGACGCAACAGAGCATCTTCGAGGTTGCCTGCCAATGGCTGGCGTACGCCAACCTCAAGTTCCAGCGCACCGCCGACTGGGCCGAGGCACAGATCAGGATCGAGATGAAGCCAAGCGGCACGGGGATCAACCATTCACTGGTCGGTACCGACGCCTTGCTCCGCGAAGACAGCACCATGACCCTCAGCGACTGGCCTGGCGATGAGCAGTTCCAGCGCAGCGTGCTGCATGAGTTCGGGCACGCGCTGGGCCTGGACCATGAGCATCAGCACCCGGATGCGGACATCCAGTGGAACCTGGCCAAGCTGCTGGAATACGCCGAACAGGTCGGCATGCCCATGGAAGAGATTGCTGAAAACTTCCTCAACAGGATCGAACGCACGCAGGCATTGCACAACGCCTACGACCCGGGTTCGGTCATGCACTACCCGATTCCGGCCACCTTCACCCTGAACAATGTGGCTTTCACCGGCTCGGCGCAGCTCAGTGACGGCGACAAGGCGCTGGCGGGCAAGGCCTACCCCTTCACCCCGGTACACCCGTGAAGTACACCCCGCCCAGCCCGGCAGCGAGCGGGACCTGGGCGCCAGCATGCGCCTGACCTGTCCGCGCGACTGCCCCTCAGCGCGGGGCCGCCATGCGACCCCGAGCACTTCACTTGACCGGCCCCAGGTTGGCCTCGCTCATGTCCAGCTCACCCAGCACCTGGCGCACCACGTCATCACCGATCTGGTGCTGGCGGTGCAGGCTGTACAGCTCCAGGCGCTGCGCCCGCAGCGCCCGCAGGCGCAGGCGTCGCTCCAGCTGATCCATCTGCGCGGCCAGCGCCTGGGCCTCGGCACTGTCGTTGAACACGTCCAGTTGCTGCCGGTACTCGGCCATCAGGCGCGCCTTCAACTCGGCGGCCAGTGCGGCCTGGGAGGCATCCTGGGGCGCGCCGGGCTCCACCAGTTCCTCGGCCTCCAACGCATGGATCGCCGCCTCGGCGGTGCGCCGCCAGGCCTCGCGCGCCTCCTGGCGCAGGGTATCGTCGGGGCTCTTCTCCACCCCGCGCAGCAGCAACGGCAAGGCAATGCAGGCCGATACCAGCGACAGCAGAATCACCCCTGCGGCAATGAAGATCAGCAGGTCGCGTTCGGGGAACGCCTTGCCCGCGCCGATCAGCAGCGGCACCGACATCACGCCCGCCAGGGTCACCGCCCCCCGCACGCCGCCCACGGTCAGCAGCCAGCACGAACGCGCGTTGGGCACCAGCACCAGGTCTTCCTTGCCGCGCCAGCGCCGGATCACCCCGATCAGGCGCCAGATGCTCTGCACCCAGATGAACCGCAGCGCCAGCAACACCAGGAAGATCGCCACCACATCCAGGCAGCGGTACAGCAGGGTTGGCCACAGCGATGCCTCATGGCTGGTCACCGCCTTGGCGATATCGGGCAGTTGCAGGCCCAGCAGCAGGAAGATCAGGCCGTTGAAGGCGAACTCCAGCAGCGACCACACACTGCGGTTGAGCAGGCGCGTGCTGGTCTGGCGCGGCAGCAGGTCAAGCCAGCTCTGCATCATGCCCGCCGCCACCGCCGAGAGAATGCCCGAGGCGCCCAGGCGCTCGGCCAGCACATAGGCGGCGAACGGCAGCAACAGCATGAACACCACGTGGGTGGCCGGGTCGTCCCAGCCGCGCGCGATCATCCACACCCGCAGGCGCCCCACCAACCAGCTCAGCGCCACGCCGATGGCCAGGCCACCCACGGCCACCAGCACGAAGGTCACACTGGCCTCGGCCAGCGAGAACACCCCGGTGATCGCCGCCACCAGCGCAAACTTGAACGTCACCAGGCCCGAGGCATCGTTCATCAGCGCCTCACCCTGCAGCATGTGCATCAACGGGGTGGGCAGGCGATCCTGGCTGATTGCCGACACCGCCACCGCGTCGGTGGGCGACAGCACGGCGGCCAGGGCAAAGGCCACCGGCAGCGGTATGCTCGGCAGGATCCAGTGGATGAAATAGCCGGCCCCCACCACCGTGAACAGCACCAGCCCCACCGCCAGGGTCAGGATCGGCCCGCGCAGGCGCCAGAACTCGCGCTTGGGCATGCGCCAGCCATCGGAGAACAGCAACGGGGGCAAGAACAGGAACAGAAACAGCTCAGGGTCCAGGGCCACGTGCAGGCCCAGGGTCGGCCAGGCCAGCAGCGCACCGGCACCAATCTGCACCAGCGGCAGTGGCAGCGGGATCAATCGCCCCACCAGTTTCGAGACACTGACCAGCATCAGCAGGATGAGAACGGTATAGGCTGACTGCATACGGCGTGTTTTTCCTGTTCAGTTTCAAATACGCTCAACGGCCAGGGTTATGCCATTGAAACAACATGTTACCGGGATCTGCATGAACACAACCGCCCCACCTAAGTCGCAGACCCGCCGGCAATCTGTAACACAATGCTACAAATGAGGAGCCTCGCATGATCACCCCCGCGTCGACCCTATTGACCCACGATAGCCCCAACCGTGCGCTGCTGGTCATCGATGTGCAAAACGATTTCATCCCCGGCGGCGCCCTGGCGGTGCCCGGTGGCGACGAGATCGTGCCGCTGGTCAACCAGCTCGGCCGCCAGTTCGAGCGCGTGGTGCTGGCCCAGGACTGGCACCCGGCCGGGCACGCCTCGTTCGCCTCGAGCCACCCGGGCAAGAATCCGTTCGAGGTCATCGAACTGTCATACGGGCCGCAGACACTCTGGCCCGACCACTGCATTCAAGGGAGCCCCGGCGCACAGTTTCACCCGGACCTGAACATTGCCCACGCACAGCTGATCGTGCGCAAGGGCGGCAACCGCCAGGTCGACAGCTACTCGGCGTTCACCGAAGCCGACCAGATCACCCCCACCGGCCTGGCCGGCAACCTGCGCGAGCGCGGCATCGACACGCTGTTCCTGTGCGGCCTGGCCCTGGACTTCTGCGTGGCCTGGACGGCACTGCACGCACGCCGCGAAGGGTTTGCCACCTATGTGGTGCTGGACGCCTGCCGCGCCATCGATACCGCAGGCTCCTGCGCGGCGGCGATGGCACAGATGCAGGCTGCCGGGGTGCAGTTCATTCAGGCGCGGCAACTGGGCGGCGCCAGCCGTGGCGCCCTGCCCGATGTTGTCGCATAATCCAGCCCACCCATTCTTCGAGGAGTTTCGGGGCGGCTGCGGGAACACCCGCGCGCCCTTAACGTTCAATGGCTTATATTCTCTTCGGCATCAAAGCCTGTGACACGATGAAGAAAGCCCGTACCTGGCTTGAAGAACACCACATCCAGTACGACTTTCACGACTACAAGACCCAGGGTATAGACCGGGACCACCTGAACCGCTGGTGCGACGAGCACGGCTGGCAGGTGGTACTCAACCGCGCAGGCACCACCTTCCGCAAGCTCGATGACGCGCAGAAGGCCGACCTCGACCAGGCCAAGGCCGTCGAGCTGATGCTGGCACAACCCTCGATGATCAAGCGCCCGGTGCTCGACCTGGGCGGCAAGACCCTGGTCGGTTTCAAACCGGACCTGTACGCGGCAGCCCTGCGCTGAACCGCGACGCCTTCACTCAATTTCGCAAGAGGTAACCGCATGTCCACTTCACTGTTCAGCCTGGCCTTCGGCGTCGGCACTCAAAACCGTCAAGGCGCCTGGCTGGAAGTCTTCTACGCACAGCCACTGCTCGCCCCGAGCGCCGAGCTGGTCGCAGCCGTCGCCCCGATCCTGGGCTATGAAGGCGGCAACCAGGCCATCGCGTTCAGCAACGCCCAGGCCGCGCAACTGGCCGAAGCCGTCAAGGGCGTCGACGCCGCCCAGGCTGCACTGCTGACCCGCCTGGCCGAAAGCAACAAGCCGCTGGTGGCCACGCTGCTGGCCGAAGACGCCACCCTGAGCTCCACCCCTGAGGCCTACCTCAAGCTGCACCTGCTGTCGCACCGCCTGGTCAAGCCCCACGGCCTGAGCCTGGCCGGCATCTTCCCGCTGCTGCCGAACGTGGCCTGGACCAGCCAGGGCGCCATCGACCTGGCCGAACTGGCCGAGCAGCAACTCGAAGCCCGCCTCAAGGGCGAGCTGCTGGAAGTGTTCTCGGTCGACAAGTTCCCGAAAATGACCGACTACGTGGTGCCGAGCGGCGTGCGTATCGCCGACAGCGCCCGCGTGCGCCTGGGTGCCTATATCGGCGAAGGCACCACCATCATGCACGAAGGCTTCGTCAACTTTAACGCCGGCACCGAAGGCCCGGGCATGATCGAAGGCCGCGTTTCGGCGGGCGTGTTCGTCGGCAAGGGTTCGGACCTGGGCGGCGGCTGCTCCACCATGGGCACCCTGTCGGGCGGCGGCAACATCGTCATCAAGGTCGGCGAAGGCTGCCTGATCGGCGCCAACGCCGGTATCGGCATCCCGCTGGGCGACCGCAACACCGTCGAAGCCGGCCTGTACATCACCGCCGGCACCAAGGTGAACCTGCTCGACGAGAACAACGAGCTGGTCAAGGTGGTCAAGGCCCGCGACCTGGCTGGCCAGACCGACCTGCTGTTCCGCCGCAATTCGCTAAACGGCGCGGTCGAGTGCAAGACCCACAAGTCGGCCATCGAGCTGAACGAAGCGCTGCACGCCCACAACTAAGTGGTACGATCGGGTCTGGCCCTCTGCCAGACCCGATATCAGGCCCTACACATCATGTTCCAGCCCTCTCCCTGGCGCGCAGACTTCCCTGCCATCGCCGCCCTGCAACGCCAGCACCAGACCTACCTGGACAGCGCTGCCACCACGCAGAAACCCCAGCACTTGCTCGACGCCCTGAGCCACTACTACACCCAGGGTGCGGCCAACGTGCACAGGGCCCAGCACCTGCCCGGCGCACTTGCCACCCAGGCCTTCGAGGCCAGCCGCGAAAAAGTCGCCGCCTGGCTCAATGCCGCCGATGCGCAGCAGATCGTGTTCACCCATGGCGCCACCTCGGCGCTCAACCTGCTGGCCTATGGCCTGGAATGGCGCCTGGAGGCGGGCGACGAGATCGCCGTCAGCGCCCTGGAGCACCACGCCAACCTGCTGCCCTGGCAGCAGTTGGCCCAGCGCCGGGGCCTCAGGCTGGTGATCCTGCCGCTCGACGCCAACGGGCATATCGACCTGGAGGCGGCCCTGCAACTGATCGGCCCGCGTACCCGCGTGCTGGCGGTGAGCCAGTTGTCGAATGTGCTCGGCACCTGGCAGCCGCTGCAACCGTTGCTCGACCACGCCCGCGCCCAGGGCGCCCTCAGCGTGGTCGATGGCGCCCAGGGCGTGGTGCACGGGCGTCACGATGTACAGCAACTGGACTGCGACTTCTATGTGTTTTCCAGTCACAAGCTGTATGGCCCGGACGGCCTTGGCGTGCTCTATGGGCGCCGCGAGGCGTTGGGCCTGCTGCGTCACTGGCAGTTCGGCGGCGAGATGGTGCAACTGGCCGGCTACCAGCAGTCGAGCTTTCGCCCCGCCCCGCTGGGTTTCGAGGCCGGCACGCCGCCGATCGCCAGCGTGATCGGGCTGGGTGCCAGCCTGGATTACCTGGCCAGCCTCGACGCTACCAGCGTGGTCGAACATGAAGCCGCCCTGCACCGCCATCTGCTGCGCGGCCTCAACGATCGTGAAGGGGTGCGGATACTGGGCGCGCCGCAACTGGCCCTGGCCAGCTTCGTGGTCGAGGGCGTGCACAATGCCGACCTTGCGCACCTGCTGACCGAACAGGGCATCGCCGTGCGCGCCGGCCATCACTGCGCCATGCCGCTGGTCAACAGCCTGGGCCTGGACGGCGCGATCCGCGTGTCGCTGGCGCTGTACAACGATTCCCACGACCTGGAGCGCTTCTTCAGCGCCCTGGACCAGGCCCTGGAGCTGCTGCGATGAGCCTGCCCGACGCCGCCCGCGAGGCGCTGGATGTATTCGAACAGGCTGCCGGCTGGGAGCAGCGCGCCCGCCTGCTGATGCAATGGGGCGAGCGCCTGGCCCCCCTGGACGCGACGCAGCAGTGCGAGGCCAACCGCGTGCACGGTTGCGAAAGTCAGGTGTGGCTGGTGGCCGAGCAGGTCGAAGGTCGCTGGCACTTCAAGGCCGCCAGCGATGCGCGGCTGCTGCGCGGCCTGCTGGCGCTGCTGCTGGTGCGGGCCGAAGGCTTGACCGGCAGCCAGCTGCAGCAGCTGGACCTGCCCGCCTGGTTCACCGCCCTGGGCCTTGGCCGACAGCTCTCGCCGTCCCGCAGCAACGGCCTGAACGCCGTGCTGCAGCGCATGGCTCAGCTCGCCGCCGGCGCCTGAGCCGCTACGCGATCGGCCGGGCGGCGCTTGCCACCCACCAGTTTCTCCACGGCCTTGCTGGCAGCGACCATGCCGAAGGTCGCCGTCACCATCATCACCGCGCCGAAACCGCCCGAGCAGTCGAGCTTGACCCCGTCCCCGACGAAGCTCTTCTGCAGGCAGATACCGCCATCGGGCAGCGGATAGCGCAACTGCTCGGTGGAGAACACGCACGGCACCCCGTAGTTGCGGCTCACGTTGCGCGAAAACCCGTGGTCGCGGCGCAGCGTCGAACGCACCTTGGAGGCCAGCGGGTCGTTGACCGTGCGGTTGAGATCGGCCACCTGGATCTGCGTGGGGTCGAGCTGCCCGCCCGCACCGCCGGTGCAGATCACCTGGATCTTGCGCCGCTTGCACCAGGCAATCAGCGCAGCCTTGGCCATCACGCTGTCGATGCAGTCGATCACGCAGTCGATATGATCGGTGATGGTCTGGGCCAGGTTGTCGCGGGTGACGAAGTCCACCACCGCGTGCACCTTGCAGTCCGGGTTGATTGCGCGCAGGCGCTCGGCCATCACCTCGACCTTGGGCTTGCCCACGTTGCCCTGCAGCGCATGCAACTGGCGATTGGTGTTGCTCACGCACACGTCATCCAGGTCGAACAGCGAAATTTCGCCAACGCCGCTGCGGGCCATGGCCTCGGCCGCCCACGAGCCGACACCGCCGATGCCGACGATCGCCACATGCGCCTCGCGCAGGCGTTGCAAGCCCTGCTGGCCATACAACCGGGCAACACCGGCAAAGCGTGGATCTTCTGTACTCATGGCCCAACCCTGAAAAAACCGGCGCGCATTATAGGCCCCACAACGCAGGATGACAGCCCGCAACCGACGCACTGATTGCCATGAATTGGTAAACCTGGCGCCAACCCTGCTTTAATGACCGGTGCAAACCCTGCTTTGGACGGCAATTGTACGGGCTTCAGAACTTCAGCATCTGAGGAAAATCCAAGCGCTACATGCACCCGTTTCCTATACCACGCTACCTGCCTGGTGCGTAGGATCCGTGCCCGCCGGCGCTTGCCCGTTCCACTTTTCGGAACCCGAAATATCTATGTCATCGCGTAAATTTGGTATCAACCTGGTGGTCGTCATGGCGATTGCCGCGCTATTCACCGGGTTCTGGGCACTGATCAACCGCCCGGTGTCCGCCCCCGACTGGCCGGAGCAGATCTCCGGCTTCTCGTATTCGCCTTTTCGCCTGGGCGAAAGCCCGCAAAAGGGCCAGTACCCGACCGAAGCCGAGCTGCGCGAAGACCTCGAGCAACTGAGCAAGCTGACCGACAGCATCCGCATCTATACGGTGGAAGGCACCCAGGCGCTGATCCCGCGTCTGGCCGAAGAGTTCGGCCTGCGCGTGACCCTGGGTGTGTGGATCAGCCCCGACCTGGAACGCAACGAGCGCGAAATCGAGACCGCCATCCAGTTGGCCAACACCTCGCGCAGCGTGGTGCGGGTGATGGTCGGCAACGAGGCGCTGTTTCGCGAAGAGGTCACCCCCCAGGCCCTGATGGACTACATGGACCGCGTGCGCGCCGCAGTGAAGGTGCCGGTCACCACCAGCGAACAGTGGCACATCTGGAAGGAAAACCCCGAGCTTGCCGGGCACGCCGACCTGATCGCCGCGCACATCCTGCCCTACTGGGAATTCATCCCGGTGAGCCAGGCCGAGCAGTTCGTGCTCGACCGCGCCCGCGAGCTCAAGCAACTGTTCCCGCGCAAGCCGCTGCTGCTGTCCGAGGTCGGCTGGCCCAGCAATGGCCGCATGCGCGGCGGTGCCGACGCCACCCAGGCGGATCAGGCCATCTACCTGCGCAGCCTGGTCAACCTGCTCAACCGCCAGGGCTACAACTACTTCGTGATCGAAGCCTACGACCAGCCCTGGAAAGCCAGTGACGAAGGTTCGGTGGGCGCCTACTGGGGCGTGTTCAATGCCGCGCGCCAGCAGAAATTCAACTTCGAGGGCCCGGTGGTGGCCATTCCGCAGTGGCGCGTGCTGGCCGTGGGCTCGGTGGTGCTGGCGATGCTGTCGCTGACCCTGCTGCTGATCGACGGCTCGGCGCTGCGCCAGCGCGGGCGCACCTTCCTGACCTTCATCGCGTTCCTGTGCGGCTCGGTGCTGGTATGGATCGGCTATGACTACAGCCAGCAGTACAGCACCTGGTTCAGCCTCACCGTGGGTTTCCTGCTGGCGCTCGGCGCGCTGGGGGTGTTCATCGTGCTGCTGACCGAGGCCCATGAACTGGCCGAGGCGGTATGGACGCACAAGCGCCGCCGGCTGTTCCTGCCGGTGGAGGCCGATAGCGCCTATCGGCCCAAGGTGTCGGTGCATGTGCCGTGCTACAACGAGCCCCCGGAGATGGTCAAGCAGACCCTCGATGCCCTCGCGGCGCTGGACTACCCGGACTTCGAAGTGCTGATCATCGACAACAACACCAAGGACCCGGCCGTGTGGGAGCCGCTCAAGGCCCATTGCGAGCTGCTGGGCGAGCGCTTCAAGTTCTTCCATGTGGCACCGCTGGCAGGTTTCAAGGGTGGTGCGCTGAACTATCTGATCCCGCACACCGCCAAGGACGCCGAAGTGATCGCGGTGATCGACTCGGACTATTGTGTCGACCGCAACTGGCTCAAGCACATGGTGCCGCACTTTGCCGACCCCAAGATCGCCGTGGTGCAGTCGCCGCAGGACTACCGCGACCAGAACGAAAGCACCTTCAAGAAGCTCTGCTACGCCGAGTACAAGGGCTTCTTCCATATCGGCATGGTCACCCGCAACGACCGTGACGCAATCATCCAGCACGGCACCATGACCATGACCCGGCGCTCGGTGCTCGAAGAGCTCGGCTGGGCCGACTGGTGCATCTGCGAAGATGCCGAACTGGGCCTGCGCGTGTTCGAGAAGGGTTACTCGGCAGCCTATTCCCACGAGAGCTACGGCAAGGGCCTGATGCCCGACACCTTCATCGACTTCAAGAAGCAGCGCTTTCGCTGGGCCTACGGCGCGATCCAGATCATCAAGCGCCACACCTCCAGCCTGCTGCGCGGCAAGGACACCCAACTGACCCGCGGTCAGCGCTACCACTTCCTGGCCGGCTGGCTGCCATGGATCGCCGACGGCATGAACATCTTCTTCACCGTGGGTGCGCTGCTGTGGTCGGCGGCCATGATCATCGTGCCGCAGCGGGTCGACCCGCCGCTGCTGATCTTCGCGATCCCGCCGCTGGCGCTGTTCGTGTTCAAGGTGGGCAAGATCGTGTTCCTGTACCGCCGCGCGGTAGGGGTCAACCTCAAGGACGCGTTCTCGGCGGCGCTGGCGGGGCTGGCGTTGTCGCACACCATTGCCAAGGCGGTACTGTACGGGTTCTTCACCAGCAGCATTCCGTTCTTCCGCACGCCGAAGAACGCCGACAGCCACGGGCTGCTGGTGGCACTGGCAGAGGCCCGCGAGGAGCTGTTCATCATGCTGCTGCTGTGGGGCGCGGCGCTGGGCATCTACCTGGTGCAGGGCCTGCCGAGCAACGACATGCGCTTCTGGGTGACCATGCTGCTGGTGCAATCGCTGCCGTACCTGGCGGCGCTGATCATGGCCATGCTGTCGTCGCTGCCCAAGCCCGCGGATGTCACGCAGCCCGCACCTGCCGCCTGATAAACCGCCATCGCGGGTCAAGCCCGCTCCCACAGGGATTGCGCAGTACCTTGTGGGAGCGGGCTTGACCCGCGATAGGCCCGCACAGACAGCACAGATCCACAGTCCCTTCCCCGCACTTTTGCTATAAGATAACGCCCCTTCTTTTTGCCCCAGCCTTGCACCCCGGAGTCCTTCATGACGGCCCCAGCCGACCTCTCGCCTACCCTTGAACTGGCCTGCGACCTGATCCGTCGTCCCTCGGTGACCCCGCTGGACTTCGACTGCCAGAAACAGATGATGCAGCGCCTGGGCGATGCCGGCTTCATGCTCGAACCGATGCGCATCGAAGACGTCGACAATTTCTGGGCCACCCACGGCAGCGACGACGGCCCGGTACTGTGCTTTGCCGGCCACACCGACGTGGTGCCCACCGGCCCGGTGCAGGCCTGGGCCAACGACCCGTTCGACGCCCTGATCGACGCCGACGGCATGCTCTGCGGGCGCGGCGCGGCCGACATGAAGGGCAGCCTGGCCGCCATGATCGTGGCCACCGAGCGCTTCGTCGCCGACTACCCGAACCACAAGGGCAAGGTCGCCTACCTGATCACCAGCGACGAGGAAGGCCCGGCCCATCACGGCACCAAGGCCGTGGTCGAACGCCTGGCGGCGCGCAACGAACGCCTGGACTGGTGCATCGTCGGCGAGCCGTCGAGCACCACCCTGGTCGGTGACGTGGTCAAGAACGGCCGTCGCGGCTCGCTTGGCGCCAGGCTCACCGTGCGTGGCGTGCAGGGCCACGTGGCCTACCCGCACCTGGCGAAGAACCCGATCCACCTGGCCGCCCCGGCCTTGGCCGAACTGGCCGCCGAGCACTGGGACGAGGGCAACGATTTCTTTCCCCCCACCAGCTTCCAGATCTCCAACCTCAACTCGGGGACCGGCGCCACCAACGTGGTGCCAGGCGAGCTGACCGCACTGTTCAACTTCCGCTTCTCCACCGAGTCGACCGTCGAAGGGCTGCAGGCCCGCGTGGCGGCGATCCTCGACAAGCACGGCCTGGACTGGCAGGTGGACTGGGCGCTGTCGGGCCTGCCGTTCCTCACCGAACCGGGCGACCTGCTCGACGCGGTGTCGGCCAGCATCAAGGCCGTGACCGGCCGCGACACCCAGGCCTCCACCAGCGGCGGCACCTCCGACGGGCGCTTCATCGCCACCCTGGGCACCCAGGTGGTCGAACTGGGCCCGGTCAACGCCACCATTCACCAGGTCAACGAGCGGGTCCTGGCCAGCGACCTGGACGTACTGACCGAGATCTACTACCAGACCCTGACCCGGTTGCTCGTCTGATGCTCATCTGCCCCATCTGCAGCGCCGCGCTCGGCGCCCTGGACAACGGTGTCGGCTGCCCTGCCGGGCACCGCTTCGACCGGGCGCGCCAAGGCTACCTGAACCTGTTGCCGGTGCAGCACAAGAACAGCCGTGACCCTGGCGACAACCAGGCCATGGTCGAGGCACGTCGCGACTTCCTCAATGCCGGGCACTACGCCCCGGTGGCACGGCGCCTGGCCGAGCTTGCGGCCGAGCGCGCCCCCGCGCGCTGGCTGGACATCGGTTGCGGCGAAGGCTACTACACCGCGCAACTGGCCGACGCCCTGCCCCAGGCCGACGGCTATGCCCTGGACATCTCCCGCGAGGCGGTCAAGCGTGCGTGCCGGCGCAACCCGGCACTCACCTGGCTGGTGGCGAGCATGGCCCGGGTGCCACTGGCCGATGCCAGCTGCCAGTTCCTGGCCAGCGTGTTCAGCCCGCTGGACTGGCAGGAAGCCAGGCGCCTGCTCAGCCCCGGCGGCGGCCTGATGCGGGTCGGCCCCACCCGCGGTCACCTGATGGAGCTGCGCGAACGGCTGTACGATGAAGTGCGCGACTATGCCGACGACAAGCACCTGGCCCTGGTGCCCGAGGGCATGCACCACGCCCACGGCGAAGTGCTGGAGTTTCGCCTGAGCCTGGCGGCCCCGGCCGACCGCGCCAACCTGCTGGCCATGACCCCCCATGGCTGGCGCGCCAGCGCAGAAAGACGCGCGGCCGTCATCGATCACCCCGAGCCCTTAGAGGTGACGGTATCGATGCGTTACGATTACTTTGTGCGCCAAGACTGAGCCGCACCCGGAGAGCCCCATGCGCCAACCCGATATCGAGATTTACCTGAAGGACGCCGACGTCGATCACAAGCAGATCGCCGCCTGGCTGGGCCAGGCCCTCGGCCCGTGCAGCGACTGGCAGCAGAAGGGCCAGACCTACAAGTGCAAGGCCGGTAACGTACCTGTTACCTGGCTGCCCAAGGCTGTGGGCAAATGGAACAGCCTGTACCTGGAAAGCGACCAGACCCCGTGGGAGGACGACATCGCCTGCGCCCGCGCCGCATTCGCCGCCCTCAATGTCGAAGTGCGCTGCGCGCCGGGTAGCTGGGTGGAAGAGGAAGGTGAAGAAGACGCCGACCGCTGGATCCGCATCAGCGCCGATGGCGAGGAAGAGATCACCTGGCGTACCAGTTGAGCCGTTGACCGGCTCTGCTTAGGCGCCAGCCTTGCTGGCGAAGCCCGGCATCGCCGGGCCAAGGGGCTGCTGCGCAGCCCATCGCCAGCAAGGCTGGCGCCTGCCGCTTTACAGCCCCACTACGTCTTCGGCCTGCAGGCCTTTCTGGCCCTGGGTCAGGTTGTACTCGACCTGTTGCCCTTCCAGCAGGGTGCGATGCCCTTCACCGCGGATCGCGCGGTAATGCACGAACACATCCGCACCGCCCTCACGCTGAATGAAGCCATATCCCTTGGCGTCATTGAACCACTTCACACTTCCAGTCTCACGAGACGACATCTGAACTACTCCGGATTTTTATTTTGGAATCGCCTTGTCGGCAGGGCCTCACCAGTCCCCACCTACGCCGCTTGCGGATTTGTCCTGCAAGTGGCGGACCGACTATAACGCAGCCATTCAACAATTTTCATGACCGGGGCGCTTTTTGCTGAACTTGCGCGGATACGGCACACTAACCTACTGAGCATCTGCTCGAATCCCATTACCCAGGGCACCTACCGAATGACCCGTTCCCCCTTGCGCCGCCTGATCTTCGGCGCCCTGCGCCGACTGCTGTACCTGTGGGTGCGCTCCGAAACCATCAACCAGTCATCCTTCTCGCTGAACCTGGACCGCAGCCGTCCGGTGTTCTACGTGCTGCAATCACCCGCGCTCACCGATCTGGCCGTGCTCGACCGCGAATGCACCAAAGCCGGGCTTCCGCGCCCGGTGCTGCCCGTGGCGGTAGGCCCGGTGATGGAGCCGGCGGCGTTCTTCTACCTGACCCCCGAGCCCGACTGGCTGGGCCGCCACGACAAGCGCGGCGCACCGCCGACGCTGACGCGCCTGGTCAACCTGGTCAGCCAGCACGCCGAACAGGACGCGCAGATCATTCCGGTCAGCGTGTTCTGGGGCCAGTCGCCGGCCAGCGAATCGAGCCCGTGGAAGCTGTTGTTCGCCGACAGCTGGGCCGTCACCGGGCGCCTGCGCCGGCTGCTTACCGTGCTGATCCTGGGGCGCAAGACCCGCGTGCAGTTTTCCGCGCCGATCCATCTGCGTGAGCTGGTCGAGCACAACAAGGGCCACGAACGCACCGTGCGCATGGCCCAGCGCCTGCTGCGGGTGCATTTTCGCAACCTCAAGACCGCCGTCATCGGCCCCGACATCTCGCACCGGCGCAACCTGGTCAAGGGCCTGATCCACGACCCGCTGGTACGCCAGGCCATCAGCGACGAGGCCCAGCGCGAGAACATCCCGCTGGCCAAGGCCGAGGCCCAGGCCCTGCGCTATGGCAACGAGATCGCCTCGGACTACACCTACACCGCCATCCGCTTCCTCGAAGTGGTGCTGAGCTGGTTCTGGAACAAGATCTACGACGGCATCAAGGTCAACCATATCGAACAGGTGCAAGGCATCGCGCCGGGGCACGAGGTGATCTACGTGCCCTGCCATCGCAGCCACATCGACTACCTGCTGCTGTCGTACCTGCTGTTTCGCAACGGCCTGACGCCGCCGCACATCGCCGCCGGCATCAACCTCAACATGCCGGTGATCGGCAGCCTGCTGCGCCGCGGAGGTGCGTTCTTCATGCGCCGCACCTTCAAGGGCAACCCGCTGTACACCGCGGTGTTCAACGAGTACCTGCACACCCTGTTCACCAAGGGCTTCCCGGTGGAGTACTTCGTCGAGGGCGGGCGCTCGCGCACCGGGCGCATGCTGCAGCCCAAGACCGGCATGCTGGCGATCACCCTGCGCAGTTTTCTGCGCTCCTCGCGCACCCCGATCGTGTTCGTGCCGGTGTACATCGGCTACGAGCGCGTGCTCGAAGGCCGCACCTACCTGGGCGAGCTGCGCGGGGCGAGCAAGAAGAAGGAATCGATCTTCGACATCTTCAAGGTCATCGGCGCGCTCAAGCAGCGCTTTGGCCAGGTGGCCGTGAACTTCGGCGAGCCGATCCGCCTGGCCAGCTTCCTCGACCAGCAGCAACCGGGCTGGCGCGAACAGGACCACAGCCCGCAGTTCCGCCCGGCCTGGCTCAACGAAACCACCTCGCGCCTGGGCGAGAAGGTCGCGCAGCACCTGAACGAGGCCGCCGCGATCAACCCGGTCAACCTGGTGGCCCTGGCGCTGCTGTCCACCAGCCGCCTGGCCCTGGACGAACGCGCCCTGGCGCGGGTACTGGACCTGTACCTGGCGCTGCTGCGCCAGGTGCCCTACTCGGCCCATACCACCCTGCCCGAAGGCGACGGCCTGGCGCTGATCGGCCACGTGCGCGGCATGGACCTGCTGGCCGAGCAGCAGGACGCGCTGGGGCGCATCCTGTACCTGGATGAAAACAACGCGGTACTGATGACCTACTACCGCAACAACGTACTGCACATCTTCGCCCTGCCGGCGCTGCTGGCAAGCTTCTTCCAGAGCAGCTCGCGCATCAGCCGCGAACTGATCGGCCGCTACACCCGCGCGCTGTACCCGTATCTGCAGTCGGAGCTGTTCATCCGCTGGGATGCCCAGGAGCTCGACGGGGTGATCGACCAGTGGCTGGAGGCATTCGTCGAACAGGGCCTGCTGCGTTTCGAGAACGGCGTGTACCTGCGCCCGGCCCCGAGTTCGCGCCAGTTCGTGCTGCTGACCCTGCTGGCGCGGGCCATCACCCAGACCCTGCAGCGCTTCTACATGGCCACCGCGCTGCTGCTCAACAGCGGCCAGCACACCCTCAGCGCCGAAGAGCTGGAAGACCTGTGCGTGGTCATGGCCCAGCGCCTGTCGATCCTGCATGGCCTGAACGCCCCGGAATTCTTCGACAAGAGCCTGTTCCGCCACTTCATCCAGACCCAGATCGAACAGGGCGTGCTGCGCCCGGATGCGGCGGGCAAGCTCGGCTACCATGAAAAACTCAGCGAGCTGGCCGAAGGCGCCGCCAAGCGCGTGCTGTCGGCCGAGGTGCGCCTGTCGATCCGCCAGGTGGCCTTGCAGCGCAGCGACGAAACCAACGAACACACCGAGCAACAAGTCTGAACAGGAGTACACGATGAAGAAATTGACCCTGGCTGTGCTGGGCAGCCTGCTGGCCGCCTGCAGCAGCACCCCGTCACCCTCCAAGGCCAGCCTGGACGGCGAGGTGTTCTACCTGCAGCGCATCGCCCTGCCACCGGCAGCCACCCTGAGCGTCAGCCTGCAGGACGTGTCGCTGGCCGATGCGCCAGCCGTCACCCTGGCCAACCAGAGCGGCCCGGTAAAAGGCCAGGTGCCCCTGCCGTTTCACCTGAGCTACGACCCGGCACAGGTCAAGCCGGGCCACCGCTATGCCGTGAGCGCGCGCATCGAGCTGGACGGCAAGCTGCTGTTCATCAACACCGAACACCACGGCGTGCAGCTGGACGGTAGCGACGCCCAGCCTGTACGAATCAAGGTCGACGCCGTTCGCTGATCCCCTTTTTGCCTTTGGATAAGGATGCTGCCATGTTCCGCCCTGCTCTTACCTTTACCGGCCTGTGTGCCGGCCTGCTGTTGTCGGCCAGTGCGCTGGCCCTGTCACTCGGCGACCTGTCGCAGAAGGACGCCACCGGCGGCCTCAAGGATGCCCTGACCCAGGGTGCGCAGATTGCCGTCAAGCAACTGGGCACCCCAGGCGGCTTCAGCAACAACCCGGACGTGCGCATCGAGCTGCCGGGCAACCTGGGCAAGGCTGCCAAGGCCATGAAGAAATTCGGCATGGGCGCCGAGGTCGACCAGCTCGAGGCCAGCATGAACAAGGCGGCCGAGGCGGCAGTACCGCAGGCCCAGGCGTTGCTGGTGGATGCGGTCAAGAAGATGAGCGTGGCCGATGCCAAGGGTATTCTCAGCGGTGGCAACGATTCGGCCACCCAGTACCTGAACAAGACCAGCCGCGAGCAGATCCGTGCCAAGTTCCTGCCCATCGTCAAGCAGGCCACCGACCAGGTCGGCCTGGCCAAGCAGTACAACAGCTTTGCCGGGCAGGCCTCGTCGCTGGGCCTGCTGGACAGCAAGAACGCCAACGTCGAGGGTTATGTGACCGAGCAGGCGCTGGATGGCCTGTTCGAGATGATCGGCAAGCAGGAAGCGACGATCCGCCAGAACCCGGCGGCCGCGGCTACCAGCCTGGCCAAGAAGGTCTTCGGCGCCCTCTAGGGCCCTTCGCCGGCAAGGCCGGCTCCTACAGGATGCGCAGTGCCCCCGTAGGAGCCGGCCTTGCCGGCGAACGCCTTCTCAGGGCTTGCGCACCTTGAACCACGCCGCATACAGCGCCGGCAGGAACAGCAGCGTCAACGCCGTGGCCACGATCAGCCCGCCCATGATCGCCACCGCCATCGGCCCGAAGAACACGCTGCGCGACAACGGAATCATAGCCAGCACCGCCGCCAGCGCGGTCAGCACGATCGGCCGGAAGCGCCGCACCGTGGCCTCGATGATCGCCTGCCAACGGTCCAGCCCGGCCGCGATGTCCTGCTCGATCTGGTCCACCAGAATCACCGAGTTGCGCATGATCATCCCCGACAGCGCAATGGTGCCCAGCATCGCCACGAAGCCGAACGGCTGGCGGAACACCATCAGGAACAGCACCACCCCGATCAGCCCCAATGGCGCGGTGAGGAACACCATCACCGTGCGCGAGAAGCTGCGCAACTGCACCATCAGCAAGCTCAACACCACCACGATGAACAGTGGCACCCCGGCATTCACCGAATTCTGCCCGCGGGTCGAATCCTCCACCGTACCGCCCACTTCCAGCAGGTAGCCATCCGGCAGCTCGGCACGCACCGGCTCCAGGGTCGGCAGTATCTGCTTGACCAGGGTCGCCGGCTGCTCCTTGCCATAGATGTCGGCACGTACCGTCACCGTCGGCAGGCGATTACGGTGCCAGATGATGCCTTCCTCGAAGCCGTACTCCAGCGTCGCCACCTGCGACAGCGCAACGCTGCGCCCATTCTCGGTGGGCACCGCCAGGCTCGACAGGTTGGTCAGCTCGGTGCGCTCCTGGCGCGTGCCGCGCAGCAGGATCTCGATCAGCTCGTTGTCTTCGCGGAACTGGCTGACCGACGAACCGGTCAGCGAGCTTTGCAGGAACTTGGCCAGGTGCGCGGTGCTGATCCCCAGGGCCCGGGCACGGTCCTGGTCGATACTCAGGTAGATCACCTTGCTCGGCTCTTCCCAGTCCAGGTGCACGTTCACCACATGCGGGTTCTCGCGCACCCGGGCCGCCACCTTGCGCGCCAGTGCACGCACCTCCTCGATGTGCTCGCCGGTGACCCGGAACTGCACCGGGTAGCCCACGGGCGGGCCGTTTTCCAGGCGCGTGACCCGCGAACGCAGGTCCGGGAACTGCTCGTTCAGGGTCTCGATCAGCCAGCTGCGCAGCGCCTCGCGCTCCTCGATGGTCTTGGCCAGCACCACGAACTGGGCGAAGCTGGTTGCCGGCAACTGCTGGTCCAGGGGCAGGTAGAAGCGCGGCGAGCCGGTGCCCACGTAGGCCACATAGTTGTCGATGCCGGCGCGCTCCTTGAGCAGGGCCTCCAGGCGCGTGACCTGCTCGGCGGTGTTGCTCAGCGAGGCGCCCTCGGCCAGCTTCAGGTCGACCATCAGCTCCAGCCGTCCGGAGGCCGGGAAGAACTGCTGGGGCACGAAGCGAAACGACAGCACGCTGAGCACGAACAGGCCCAGGGTCGCCACGATCACCGTCTTGCGGTGCGCCACGCACCAGCCCACCAGCCGCCGTACACGCTGGTAGAACGGCGTGCCATAGGGGTCGGTGGCGCCATCGGTGGTGCCGTGCTTGGCCGCGTGCAGCTTGGCCAGGTCTGGCAGCAGCCGCTCGCCCAGGTACGGCACGAACACCACGGCAGCGATCCACGAGGCAATCAGGGCAATGGTCACCACCTGGAAGATCGAGCGGGTGTACTCGCCCGTGCCCGACTGCGCCGTGGCAATCGGCAGAAAGCCCGCCGCGGTGATCAGGGTGCCGGTGAGCATCGGGAAGGCGGTGCTGGTCCAGGCGTAGCTGGCGGCCTTGAAGCGATCGAAGCCCTGCTCCATCTTGATCGCCATCATCTCCACCGCAATGATCGCGTCATCCACCAACAGCCCCAGCGCCAGCACCAGTGCCCCCAGGGAAATCTTGTGCAGGCCGATCCCGAGGTAATACATCGCGGCAAACGTCATCGCCAGCACCAGCGGAATCGCCAGCGCCACCACCAGGCCGGTGCGCATGCCCAGCGAGAAGAAGCTCACCAGCAGCACGATGGCCAGTGCTTCCACCAGCACCTGCACGAACTCGCCTACCCCGGTTTTCACGGCGGCCGGCTGGTCGGACACCTTGCGCAGCTGCATGCCGGCCGGCAGATTGGCCGAGATACGGGCAAACTCGACCTCAAGGGCCTTGCCCAGCACCAGGATGTCACCACCGGCCTTCATCGATACCGCCAGGCCGATGGCGTCTTCGCCCATGAAGCGCATGCGTGGCGCGGGCGGATCGTTGAAACCGCGGCGCACATCGGCCACATCGCTGATACGGAAGGTGCGCTCGCCCACCCGAATGGGGAACTGCTCGATCTGCTCCACCGTCTCGAAACGCCCGCTCACGCGCAGTTGCAGGCGCTCGCTGGGGGTTTCGAAAAAGCCTGCGGTGGTCACCGCATTCTGTTCCTCCAGCGCCTGCTGCACAGCTTCAAGCGGCAGGCCCAGGGTCGCCAGCTTGAGGTTCGACAGCTCGATCCAGATCTTCTCGTCCTGCAGGCCGAGCAGCTCGACCTTGCCCACATCCTTTACCCGTTGCAGCTGGATCTGCACGCGGTCGGCGTAGTCCTTGAGCACCGCGTAGTCGAAACCTTCACCGGTCAGTGCATAGATATTGCCGAACGTGGTGCCGAACTCGTCGTTGAAGAACGGCCCCTGGATACCCGGCGGCAAGGTGTGGCGAATGTCCGCGACCTTCTTGCGGATCTGGTACCACAGCTCGGGAACATCCTTGGAATGCATCGAGTCGCGGGCCATGAAAGTGACCTGGGACTCACCAGGGCGCGAGAACGAGACGATCTTCTCGTACTCGCCCGTCTCCATCAGCTTCTTCTCGATGCGTTCGGTGACCTGGCGCGAGACTTCCTCGGCGCTCGCCCCCGGCCAGTTGGTCTTGATCACCATGGCCTTGAAGGTGAACGGCGGGTCTTCGCTCTGGCCCAGCTTGGTATACGAAAGCGTGCCGACCAGGGCCAGCAGCACCATCAGGAACAGCACGATCTGGCGATTGCGCAGCGCCCAGGCGGAAAGGTTGAAACCCATCGGGACTTACTCCTTGGCCGCCAGATTCACCACGCGATTGGACCGGTCCACCGGTCGTATCTGCTGCCCCTCGTGCAGCACATGGCCGCCAGCCGCCACCACCCAATCGGTGGGCTTGAGGCCTTCGAGCACCGGCACGCTGGCCTGGCCGTAGGCGCCAACCCGCACCACGGTGCGCTTGAGCGTATTGTCAGGCTCCACCCGCCACACGTAGGTCTGGCCGTTCTCGGCGCTCAGGGCCGACAGCGGCACCGCCAACGGCACCTGCTCGGCGTGCTGGATGAACACCCGTGCGCTCTGCCCCAGTTCTGCGGGCACCTTGCCGGCCGCGAACGCGATGCGCGCAGCGAAGGTACGTGACCGCGGGTCGGCGGCCGGCGACAGCTCGCGGATGCGACCCTCGAAGCGCGTATCCGGTTGCGACCACAGCTCCACCGACACCGGCTGGCCGACCTTGAAGCGGCCGAAGTTCTGCTCCGGCAGGCTGATCAGCACCTCGCGCTCGCCATCAGCGGCCAGGGTGAACACGGTCTGCCCGGCAGCCACCACCTGGCCCACCTCGACCTGACGCTTGGCCACCACCCCGTCCTGTGGCGCGCGCAGCACCGAATAGCCGGCCTGGTTGCCGGCCACATCGAATTCGGCGCGCACCTGGTTGGCTCGCGCCAGGCCTGCGCGGTACAGGTTTTCGGCGTTGTCGAACTGCGAGCGGCTGACCATCTGGCGTTCCAGCAGGGTCTGGTAGCGGTCGCGCTCGGCCTTGACCAGGCTCAGGTTGGCCTGGGCCGCTGCCATCTGCGCGCGGCTGGCCTCCAGCTGCAGGCGCACGTCCTGCGGGTCGAGCTCGGCCAATGGCTGGTCGGCCTTGACCCGCTGGCCCTCCTCCACCAGGCGCTTGCTGACCTTGCCGGGAATACGAAACGCCAACTCCGGCTCGAGCCGGGCGCGCACTTCGCCGGGGTAGCTGTCGACCGCCGCCGTGGACAGCTGCGGCTGCACCACCATGGCCGGGCGCAGGGTGCTTGGCGGGGGACTCTCCTGCCCGCAGCCGCTCAGCAGCAAGGCAAGGGTAAGCGGGAATGCAAGGGGCAAGGCATGGCGCAACATGATCGAGAACCTTCCGTGAGTAGCGCATCTAATATTTATACCGGCGGGTATAGTAAATCAGCGCAACGGCGCCGGGAAGCGATTGTCGGACAGAAATTTCAGGGTCGTCGCACGCACCGAACTGACACCTGGACCTGCCGCTTGGGCCCTCCGTGGAGCCGAAAAAGCCACTTCCACCCGCCATCACTGGCGCTGATAGGCGTTCAAAAAGCAGATTGCAGCCCCCAGGCGGCGACCACGGTGTACCCTGTACCCCTTAACGAACCTGTACGTGTCATTCATGCCAAACGAAACCAGCGCCCCCAACGGCCCCGGCCGGCCCAAGGACCTCGCCAAGCGCCAGGCCATCCTCGAGGCGGCCAAAGCCCTGTTTCTCACCCACGGTTACGCCAACACCAGCATGGATGCGGTCGCGAATGCGGCAGGGGTTTCGAAACTGACGGTCTACAGCCACTTCAACGACAAGGAGACACTGTTCTCCTCGGCGATCGTGGCCACCTGCACGGCCCAGTTGCCCGAACTGTTCTTCGAACTGACCGAAGGCACGTCGGTGGAGCAGGTCCTGCTGAACATCGGGCGCGGCTTCCAGGCGCTGATCAACAGCGATCAATCGGTCAAGCTCAGCCGCCTGATCATGGCCCTGGGCACCCAGGACCCCAAGCTCAGCCAGATCTTCTTCGAAGCCGGCCCGTTGCGCGTGCTGCGCGAGATGGAAGCACTGCTGCAGCGCGTCGACCAGCATGGCCTGCTGCGTATCGAGCAGCCGGCCAGGGCGGCCGAGCACTTCTTCTGCCTGCTCAAGGGGGCGCCGAACTATCGCCTGCTGCTCGGCTACTCCCCGGCGCTGGACGCCGAGGCTGCCGAGGCACATGTGCAGGATGTGGTGGCGGTGTTTTTGCGGGCCTACCGCCCCTAGTCAGGGCTTGAGGGCTTTCTTGGGGTAGATGTCGTAGCGGCTCGACTTGCCTTCCAGGCTATGGCTGGGCTTGGGCCCGTCGATGATCGGCGCCTTGCGCGGGCGCTTGACCACCACCCGGTGGCTGGCCAGGGCCAGGGCGGCCTCCAGCAGTGCCGGGGCATCCAGGTCATCGCCCACCAGCGGGCGGAACACGCGCATCTCCTTTTTCACCAGGGCGCTCTTGTCGCGGTGCGGGAACATCGGATCGAGGTAGATCACCTGCGGCGGTTCGCCCTGCCAGTCGCGCATGCGCTCGATGGAGTTGCCTGCCAGCAGCTGCATGCGGGCCACGATGGGGCCCACCTCGGCATCCGCTGCCGCACGCGCCAGGCCATCCTCGAGCAGCGCCGCCACCAGCGGCTGGCGCTCGATCAGTTGCATCTGGCAGCCCAGGCTGGCCAGCACGAAGGCGTCCTTGCCCAGTCCTGCCGTGGCATCCAGCACCCGTGGGCGCACGCCCTGGGCGATGCCGACCGCCTTGGCGATCATCTGCCCGCTGCCCCCGCCGAACACCCGACGATGGGCCGCCGCGCCCTCGACGAAATCCACCCGCACCGGGCCCGGTGCCTGCGGGCCCAACTGCTGGATCTGCAGGCCGGTCTCGCCCACCTGCACGGCAAAGGCCGCCGACGCATCCTGCAGCGGCAAGCCCAGGCGCACCGCCCAGTGCTCGGCCTGTGCCTGATACTCGGCAGCCAACGCCTCGACCCGGATACCGCCGTCCGCCAGTTGCTCCACCGCTCACCTTCCCCACACAAAAAAATTAAATGATTGCCGGCCTGTGCCGATAACCGCAGTAATCGCTATTTTGCCAGACCCGGACAGCCTTCGACTGCCATGTCAGACATTCTTCAGCTCCCTTCCGGTTATTTGTCGCCCGTCGGCGACTTTGCCCGGCACAACACCCAGACCCTCGGCGGCGTCAGCCACCTGTGGCAGGACTTCTTTGCCCAGGCGTTGGCAGAGCAGCAGGGTGAAGGTGCGCAGGAAGGTCAGTTGGCGGTCCCCGAGGTCGACACCGTCACCGGCGAACCGATTGCCGGCAGCCAGACCCTGGCGCAGATCCACAGCCAGCGCCTGTGCGACGTGCACGACACCATCGTCGCCCCGCCCGAGCCGCTGTTCCTGCCGATTGCCGAATTCGAACTGGACCTGCTGGACAAGCCTGCGCCGCCATTCAGCGCGCTGGAACTGGTGGAGCAGCAGCGCCAGCTGGACATCAGCAACAACTGGGTGCGCCCGGTGGTGATGAGCCAGGGTCATCCGCTGCCGCAGCCAGGCCCTGCGCCGCAACCCTACCCGCTGCACCTGCCGATCGCGGAGCTGGAAGCCAGCCTGCTCGACCCGGCGCCGGAGCCGTTCGACCAGGCCACGCTGCTCAAGCAGCAGTCGGAGCTGGAGTTCGACCTCAGCTGGGCCCGTCCGGTGGTACTGAACAACGTGCGCATCGCCGCCTAACGGCAGATCTGCCAGAAGCCCATATCCAGGTGGAAGTGGTTGCGGTGGGCAGCGTTGTAGTCAGGCCCCAGCACCGTGTTGAAACTGTCGCAGCCGCCAGCCTGCACCTCGCGTAGAAACTTCGCTTTCACCCCCTCACCCGGCCAGTCGCGCAGCACCTCGATGCGCTGCCCATCGGCCAGCCTGAACCCGGCGATGTCGAGCGCATTGGCGCTGGCATGCTGGCTGCGCCGCCCTTCCTTGCGCCCGTACACATTGCGACAGGCAAAACTGCCCAGGTGATCGACCTGCACCACCGCCTGGCCGAATGCACGCTGCGCGGCCGGTTGCAGGCCGTGGCGCTCGAACAGCGCGAAGGCCACCGCCACCGGGCAACTGGCCAGAAAACTGCTGCTCAGGCGCACGCCCGAGCCCTGCACCCGCACCACGTTGTGCAGCGGGCAGGCCACATCTGGCGCGCTGTCGGCCTGCTTGCTGTAGCGCAGCGTCGAGGTGGCCAGGGCCTGTTCGCAAAGCCTGGGGTCATCCTGCAGGCGGCTCAGCTTGTAGGGGGTCAGCAGGTTCGGGGGCGCCTTGACGTCCAGCACCGCCCACGGGTTCCAGGCAGCCGGCAGGCGCCAGCCCTGTTGCCAGGCCACCAGCCCCGCCGCCATCGCTATCGCCAGGAAAATGCCCACTCCCCGCATGGACGATCAGCGCCTGAACAACTGGTTGAGCTGGTCGAACGGCAGCGCCTGTTCGGCATAGTCGAAGCGGCCCTGCTGCTGGATCCGTTCGGCGGCGTGGAAGAATGCGCCGTAGGCCGCACGCGCCAGCGACGAGCCGACGCTGATGCGCTTGACCCCGAGCGCCTGCAGGTCGCTTACGCTCAGGCCCACCCCGCTCAGCCCCATCAGCACGTTGACCGGCCTGGGCGCCACGGCCTGCACCACCTGGCGAATCTCCTCGGCGCTGCGCAAGCCCGGCGCGTACAGCACATCGGCACCGGCCTCGGCAAAGGCCTGCAGGCGCTTGATGGTGTCGTCCAGGTCCAGGCGCCCGTGCAGCAGGTTTTCGGCGCGGGCACACAGGGTGAACGGGAACTCCAGGCTGCGCGCCGCCGCAACGGCTGCCTCGACGCGCTCCACTGCCTGATGAAAGCCATAGATCGGCTCTTGCGGGTTGCCGCTGGCATCCTCGATGGAGCCGCCTACAAGCCCCACAGCGGCGGCCTGCAGGATGGCCTCGGCGCAGCCCTTGGGCGTATCGCTGAAGCCGTTCTCGAGGTCTGCAGCCACCGGCAGAGCGGTGGCATCGACAATGCTGCGCGCGTTGCCCAGGGTTTCCTCCAGGCTCATGGCGCCTTCGGCATCGGGGCGCCCCAGCGAGAACGCCAGGCCGGCGCTGGTGGTGGCCAGCGCCTCGAAGCCGAGGCTGGCCAGCAGCTTGGCCGAGCCTGCATCCCAGGGGTTGGGGATGACAAAGGCGCCATCACGTTCATGCAGCGCCTTGAAGGCTTCGGCACGCAGGGTTTGCACATCCATGATCACGACTCCAGAGCAGGCGGTACGGGGCGGTCAGAGCAGGCCAAGCTGCTCGGCTGCGGGCGCCCTGTGCAGTTCAGGCAAGGCCGGCAAGCCGGGCAGGCGCTCCATCAGGCCCTGATGAAAACGCTGCGCCAGCGCGGCTGCCAGGCGGTTGTCGGCAGTATGCAGGAAAACGTACGGGGTGCGCCCCTCCTCGATCCAGGCCGCGACCTTGTCCAGCCACGGCAACAGAAACGGCTCGTTGGCCGCCAGTTCCGGGTGGCCGATGAAGCGCACCTGCGGGCTCTGGCTGAAGGCGGCAGGGCGTGGCGGCACCCGCGGTTTCTTGGACTGGGCATGCAGCACGCCCGGATCGCGCGAGGTGCAACTGAACAGGGCACGCGGGTCCAGGCAGATGCGTTCGACGCCGCGATCGAGCAACAGCCGATTGAGCAGACGTTCCTCCTCACCCTTGGCGAAGAAGGCCTTGTTGCGCACCTCCACCGCCAGCGGCACGTCCACCTCGTCGATGAACGCCACCAGCTCGCCCAGGCGTGCCGGACCGAAGCTGGCAGGCAGCTGCAACCAGTAGGGCGCCACACGGGCGCCCAGCGGCTTGAGCAGGTTGATGAAGGTGTGCGCGGCCACGCATTGCTGACGCAGGTCGTCTGCATGACTGATGTCGCCGGGGAACTTGGCGGTGAAGCGAAAGTGCGCGGGCATGATCTGTGCCCAGCGTTCCAGGGTGGCGGGCGCGGGGCGCGCATAGAAGGTGGTGTTGCCCTCCACCGCATTGAACACCTGGCAGTAGAGGCCGAGAAAGTCGCTGGGTCTGGCCTCCGCGGGGTACAGGTACTCGCGCCAGGCGTTTTCACTCCAGGACGGGCAACCGAGAAAGTAAGGTAAAGGCGTCATGCCTCAAATGTACAGGTCCAACCCCAGCACTTCCATCTCCCAGTCCACGAAGCCGGCAGTGGTCAGGTAGCTGGCCAGGGCCTGGGCGGTGCGCTTGTTGCGCGCCCGCGGGAAGATCATGTCCTGCTGGCGCACCGGCAGGCCGCTGCGGCTGGCGCCGCCTGCAGCACCTGAGGGCGACGGCTGCGCCTCGAACTCGCCCGGCAGGTCTTCGTCCACGTCCTCTTCGCGCACCGGCGGCTTGCGCAGCGGGCGCTTGATCGGATAGGACTGGGAAGAGAAGCCGTCGACACGCATGAACGATTACTCAGGAGCAATGATGGCAATTTAGCGGCACCTGAGAGACTTCGCAAATGCCCGACTGATAACTGGACCACATATCGAGCAAAAGGTTTATGCGCAACGGCGATAGACGACCAGCGGTTTACCGCGCCTTGGGCGTGGCCACCTTGTCGCGCAGGTACACCGGTTGGGCGAGATCGGGCGCAATACCTTCGCCCCGGTCCCAGGCGAACCGCGCCAGGGTCAGCAGGTCGAGGGCGTGGGGCAGCATGCCGGCGTCCTGGCCACTGACGGCCACCGGCAGGCGCTCGGCGTAGCCCCAGCCGGTACCGGCACCGAACCAGTCGCCGGCCGCGCCCGGCGGCAGGCTGACCTGTTCGGGGGCCAGCACCGCCTCGCTGCCCAGCAGGCGCATTTCGCCGGCCTGCTGCTGGTAGCAGCCCCAGTACACCTCGTCCATGCGCGCATCGATCGCCGCCGCCACCTGCTCGGCGCCGTGCTCGCGCAACGCGCGCTGGGCCAGCAGCGCCAGGTTGGACACCGGCAGCACCGGACGCTCGAGGGCGAACGCCAGGCCCTGCACCACGCCGATGGCGATCCGCACCCCGGTAAAGGCGCCGGGGCCGCGGCCGAAGGCAATCGCATCGACGGCCGACAGGGCGATGCCCGCTTCGGCCAGCATCGTCTGGATCATCGGCAGCAGCTTCTGCGCGTGCAGACGCGGGATCACCTCATAGTGGCTGAGCACCTTGCCGTCATGCAGCAGGGCAACGGAGCAGGCTTCAGTGGCGGTATCCAGGGCCAGCAAGGTGGTCATCGGGGGTTCCAGGGGGCAAGAAAAAAGAACGGCATTATAAACAACAACGGCCCGCAAGCGGGCCGTTGTGTGCACATCCGAGCGGTGATCAGCTCAGAGCGGCCAGCACCTTGGCGGTGATGGCATCGACCGAGCCCACGCCTTCGATGTGGCTGTACTTGGGCTTGCCACCGTTGGCAGCCGACAGCTTCTGGTAGAAGTCCACCAGCGGCTTGGTCTGCTCGTGGTAGACCGAAAGGCGATGACGCACGGTTTCTTCGGTGTCGTCCTTGCGCTGGATCAGCGGCTCGCCGGTCTCGTCGTCCTTGCCTTCAACCTTCGGCGGGTTGTAGACCACGTGGTAAACGCGACCCGAACCTTCGTGCACGCGGCGGCCGGCGATACGCTGGACGATCTCTTCGTCGGCAACGGCGATCTCGACCACGGCATCCAGCTCGACGCCGGCGCTCACCAGGGCTTCAGCCTGGGGAATGGTGCGCGGGAAACCGTCGAACAGGAAACCCTTGGCGCAGTCGGCCTGAGCGATGCGGTCCTTGACCAGGTTGATGATCAGCTCGTCGGACACCAGCTTGCCGGCGTCCATGATCGCCTTGGCTTCCAGACCCAGCGGGGTGCCGGCCTTGACCGCGGCACGCAGCATGTCGCCGGTGGAAATCTGGGGAATACCGAACTTCTCGGTGATGAACTTTGCCTGAGTACCTTTACCGGCCCCGGGAGCTCCCAGCAGAATTACGCGCATCTTGTGCTCCTCAATTTTTTATAAGCAAATCAATGGATTCGCCACTCAGGGCCAATCCCAAGAATCGGGTGATGACCGCAAATCGGTCAAAAGGCTGCTCAAGATACACAGCGCACCCGGACCACACAAGCGGTCGAAAGTCGGAAAAAAATACTGCGTGAGGCCCGTTCGTGCCCGGGTTGCGCCCGGCGCAACCGGGGGCGAAACCGCTTCGCCCGGGTGCTCGGGGCGCGCGCCGGGCACTGGCGCGCCACCCCTGCCCCGCCCTCAACCGGTGTTGCGCAGACCTGCCGCAATACCCGCCACAGTCACCAGCAGCGCCTGTTCCAAGGGGCTGTCCAGAGCGGCTTCGCGTGCGCGCGAGCGTGCCAGCAGCTCGGCCTGCAATAGATGCAGCGGGTCCAGATAGGTGTTGCGCAGACGGATGAATTCCAGGGTGTCTGGGCTGTGCGCCAGTAGCACCGGCTGCCCCGTGAGGCCCAGCACTACCTGGCACGCCTGCGACAATAGGTCGCGCAGATGGGCACCCAAAGGTCGCAGTTGCGGTTGCACCAGACGTTCGTCGTAGAAGCGCGCGATGTCGGCGTCGGCCTTGGCCAGCACCATCTCGAGCATGTCGATGCGAGTGCGGAAGAACGGCCACTGTTCGCGCATCTCGGCCAGCAGTTCGCCCTGGCCACGGGCCAACGCGTTGTTCAGCGCCGCCTCCCAGCCCAGCCAGGCGGGCAGCATCAGGCGCGTCTGGGTCCAGCCGAAGATCCACGGGATCGCCCGCAGGCTCTCGATGCCGCCCGCGCGCCGCTTGGCCGGGCGACTGCCCAGTGGCAGGCGGCCGAGTTCCTGTTCCGGGGTGGACTGACGGAAGTACTCGACGAACTCGGGGTTGTCGCGCACCACGCCACGGTAGGCCTTCACGCCGTCGGCGGCCAGCTGGTCCATCAGTTCGCGCCAGGCCGGTTGCGGCGGCGGTGGCGGCAGCAGGGTCGCCTCCAGCACCGCAGCCAGGTACAGGTTGAGGTTCTGCTCGGCGATGTCCGGCAGGCCGAACTTGAAGCGGATCATCTCGCCCTGCTCGGTGGTACGGAAGCGCCCCGCCACCGAGCCCGGCGGCTGCGACAGGATCGCCGCATGCGCCGGGCCGCCACCACGCCCAACGGTGCCGCCGCGACCGTGGAACAGCAGCAGTTCGACCTGTTCTTCACGGCAGATGCGCACCAGGGTTTCCTGGGCACGATACTGCGCCCAGGCCGCCGCGGTGGTGCCGGCATCCTTGGCCGAATCGGAATAGCCGATCATCACCTCCTGCGGCCCGTGCAGGCTGGCGCGATAGCCCGGCAGGCCGAGCAGGCGCTCCATCACCGGGCCGGCGTTGTCCAGGTCGGCCAGGGTTTCGAACAGCGGCACCACGCGCATCGGCCGGCGCACGCCGGCTTCCTTGAGCAGCAGTTGCACGGCCAGCACGTCGGAAGCGGCGCCGGCCATCGAGATCACGTAGGAGCCCAGCGAAGCGGCAGGTGCGGCGGCCACCTCGCGGCAGGTGGCGAGCACCTCGGCGGTATCGGCCTGGGGCTTGAAGTCGCCAGGCAGCAGCGGCCGGCGGTTGCTCAGCTCCTGCTGCAGGAAACGGATACGCGCGTCTTCATCCCAGTCGGCGTAGCGCCCCAGGCCCAGGTACTCGGTGATCTCGCTGAGTGCGTCGGCGTGCCGGGCGGCGTCCTGGCGCACGTCCAGGCGCACCAGAAACAGCCCGAAGGTAACGGCCCTGCGCAGGCAGTCGAGCAGCGGGCCATCGGCGATCACGCCCATGCCGCACGCGTGCAGCGATTCGAAGCACAGCAGCAGCGGCTCGAACAGGTCGCGGTTGTCGTGCAGCACCTCGGCGGGGGCCGGCTGCGGGCTGGCCAGCGAGCTCTGGGCCCAGGCCCGCGTCACCCGCAGGCGATCACGCAGTTGCTTGAGCAGGGTGCGGTAAGGCTCGGCCGAATCACCGACCTTGGCACGCAACGCCTCGCTGGCCTGCTGCATCGAAAGTTCGGCGGCCAACGAATCGATGTCGCGCAAAAACAGGTCGGCGGCCATCCAGCGCGCCAGCAGCAATACTTCGCGGGTGACCTTGGCGGTGACATTGGGGTTGCCGTCACGGTCGCCGCCCATCCACGAGGCGAAGCGGATCGGCGCAGCCTCCAGCGGCAGGCGCAGGCCGGTGGCCTCGTGCAGCGCCTTGTCGGCCTTGCGCAGGTGATGCGGGATGGCGTGCCAGAGCGAGTGCTCGATCACCGCGAAGCCCCATTTGGCTTCGTCCACCGGGGTCGGCCGGGTACGGCGGATCTCTTCGGTGTGCCAGGCCTCGGCGATCAGCCGTTGCAGACGCTGGCGCACCTGGTCGCGTTCGGCGGGGGTCAGGTCGCGGTGGTCCTGGGCGGCCAGTTGCGCGGCGATGGCGTCGTACTTCTGGATCAGCGTACGGCGCGCGACTTCGGTCGGGTGGGCGGTCAGCACCAGCTCGATGCTGAGCTTGCCCAACTGGCGAGCCAGGGCGTCGTCGCTGTGCCCGGCGGCCTTGAGCCGGGCCAGCAGCTCGGGCAGCACGCGCGACTCGAACGGCGCGGGCTGGTCGGCATCACGACGGCGAATCAGCTGGTACTGCTCGGCGATGTTGGCCAGGTTGAGGAACTGGTTGAAGGCCCGCGCCACCGGCAGCAGTTCGTCTTCGGCAAGGTCGTTCAGGGTCGAACTCAGCTGCTCGGCACTGCCGCTGCGGTCGGCCTTGGCGCTGCGACGAATGTCTTCGATCTTCTGCAGAAAGGCTTCGCCGTACTGCTCGCGCACGGTGTCGCCCAACAACTCGCCCAACAGGTGAACATCTTCTCGCAAGCGCACATCGATATCGGTCATCAGCCTTGCCTCCGCATCCTGGGAAAACAGCTCTGGGTCCAGAGTGCCCCGTCGAGGTTGGGCTTTCAAGCCGGGTGGGCGATGCAACCAAACTATGTGCGGTGGCGATGCTCTAACGAACACATCCACCTGTGGGAGGCCACCATGAAGATCCGTGATTTAGCCGAGCATTGGGAACACAGCGCCAAGGGTCCGTTGAGCGCCACCGGCCACGTCCTGCACCTGGACGTCGAAGCGGCGGCGCGCCTGGCGGCGCTGAGCGAAATGTACCCCAAGCGCCGGCCCGAAGAGTTGCTGGGCGAATTGCTCGGCGCGGCGCTGGAGGAGCTTGAGGCGAGCTTTCCGTATGTGAAGGGCCAGCAGGTGATCGCCACCGACGAGGAAGACAATCCGCTCTACGAAGACGTCGGCCCCACCCCTCGGTTTCTGGCGTTGTCACGCCGTTACCTGCGCGACATGAGTGAGCGCAAGGACGGGCCGGCGCACTAGTGATCCGCTGGCCGACTGCGGGCTGCGCTGTGGAGCGCCACAGCCCGCAGGCCTCTGCAACGGGCCGTGCAGCCGCCTCGAGAACCCCGCATTCAAGGCCCTTTGATGGCCCGAACCACAAACCCCGTCTATACCCATACAGGCACGCGTACTACGCACGCGCTGCAAAGTTCCCCCGAAAACCTACTGACCGATCAGTCAGATAAAAACACGATAAGGCGAGACTTTTTTCTGAACTATTCAAAAAACGCTTCGGTCACAGCCAATAGCCATTACGGCAAAACCCCTAAGCTACGGGCATATCGTGTTCCCCAGGCTGACGGGCCATGCCGATGGATTGTTACGGAATTCGTTGTTCATCAGGAGTGATCCAATGGAGTTGACCACCATGAAGACCCGCACCGAAAAAACCTCCTTCACCCAACTGCGCGGGCTCAAGCTGGCTGCGCTGGCATTGGGCAGCAGCCTGGTTCTGGCCGGCTGCGCAGGCAATCCGCCAACCGAGCAGTACGCCGTAACGCAGTCAGCGGTGAACTCCGCCGTCAGCGCGGGCGGTACCGAGTTCGCGGCGGTGGAAATGAAGGCGGCTCAGGACAAGCTCAAACAAGCTGAAATCGCCATGCATGACAAGAAGTACGACGAGGCCAAGCGCCTGGCCGAACAGGCCGAATGGGACGCTCGCGTCGCCGAGCGCAAAGCCCAGGCGGCCAAGGCCGAAAAAGCGGTGCAGGACGCCAACCAGGGCGTGCAGGACCTGCGTGAGGAAGGCATGCGCAGCGTGCAGTAAGCCGCTCGCCTCACCGACCCATGCATTCGTAATCGATAAAGGATGACCCACTATGCGTAAACACGTGATGATCCCCGCCCTTCTGGCCTTGAGCGTTGGTCTGGCTGCCTGCTCCACGCCGCCTAACCCGAACCTGGAATCCGCCCGCACCAACTTCTCCGCCCTGCAGAGCAACCCGCAGGCGAGCAAGGTCGCGGCGCTGGAAACCAAGGACGCGCAAGACTGGCTGAACAAGGCCGACCAGGCCTACATGAACAAGGAAGACGAGAAGAAAGTCGACCAGCTCGCCTACCTGACCAACCAGCGCGTGGAAGTGGCCAAGCAGACCATCGCCCTGCGTGACGCCGAAAACAACCTGAAAAGCGCTGCCGCCAAACGCGCCCAGGCTCGCCTGGATGCCCGTGATGCGCAAATCAAGCAGTTGCAGAACAGCCTCAACGCCAAGCAGACCGAACGCGGCACCCTGGTGACCTTCGGCGACGTGCTGTTCGACTTCGACAAGGCCAACCTGAAAAGCAGCGCCCTGCCGAACATCACCACCCTGGCGCAGTTCCTTCAGGAAAACCCTGACCGCAAGGTGATCGTCGAGGGCTACACCGACAGCAAGGGCTCTGCCAGCTACAACCAGTCGCTGTCCGAGCGTCGCGCCAACGCGGTTCGCACCGCACTGGTACGTGCCGGCGTAGACCCATCGCGCATCGTGGCCCAGGGCTACGGCAAGGAATTCCCAGTGGCTGACAACTCCAGCAACTCGGGCCGTGCGCAGAACCGTCGCGTGGAGGTCACCATCTCCAACGACAACCAGCCGGTAGCGCCACGCTCGGTAAGCAAAGCCTACTGACAGGCTGAGCAACCCGCAGAATCCCGCCTGTTACAGGGCGGGATTTTTTTTGCCTGCCCCTTGCGCAAATAACTACCACCGCCACCTGCCGGGCCTCTGGATCAATGCCACATTCCCCCTCCACCAGGACTGTGCACCATGCCCACTTCCAACACCGACGCGCAGGTGCGTCAATTCGATACCCTGTTCTCGCCGCTTGAAACCCAGGAGCAACCGGCCTGGCTGCAGCAGGCCAGCCCCGAGCAACGACGCCAGCTGCACCAGTACCAGGTACTGGGCCGGCTGGCCCGACGGCGGGCAACGCAGGCATTCGCGCAGGTTCAGAGCTTGTACACCTACAACCTTCTGGACCTGACTGCAAAGGACTTCGCCACCGTCACCGCACAGGTGTTCCATCGCGTGCAGCAGCGCAGGAGCCTGGACGAGGTCTACCTGACCTACCTGCAGGCCATGCTCCAGCGCCGTACGCTGCTTGACGCCAAGCAGGATGCCTACCTGGCGACCCTGCGCGAGGAATACAGCATCGCGCACATCCGGGGCCACCTGGGCAGGCAAGGCAGGCAACTGCTCGAGTGGATCATCGGCGCCTATCCGGACGGTTCGGTGGAGTTCCCGCAACAGGGCCCGTACTTCGGCCCGGATGTAACGGTGTGCGCATCGCTCAGGCTGTTCGACGACCTGCTGGTGCCCGGCATCCTTCTGCTCGGCCCGCCGGTGGACGATGCCCCGTGCGTCGCGTACATGCCGGGCCACCCGCAGCACCCGCTGAAGCAGTACCCCTCGCGCACGCACTTCTTTTCCAACCTGCGTGGTGCGCTGGCGAGCACCACCTTCCAGCAGTACTTTCTGCGCTTCATCCCCCTGCGTCACCAGCAGCGGGTGGTGAGCAGTTGGCAGGCCAGCGACGCGATGCTGGACCTGCCGATGGACACCAGCGCCCTGGACCAGGGGCTGCGCTGGTTCGTGCAGAAGCACATGATCGAGCGCCTGCTCGACGATGCGCGCCTGCTGATCCCGACCACACCGCAGCAGGCCGACAGCCTGAACACCCTGTGCACCCCGTTCGCCAGCGCTCTCGAAGCGCATCTGCTGATCGGCGCCGGCGCGGGCCTGTGCTGCACCGAGGAAGACGAAGGCCAGGCACCTTCGCAGTGGGTCACACCGCTGCGTGTGATCAAGCCGGCACCCGCCGACTATCGGCGCTGGCTACCCGACCTGAGCAGTTACCGCCTTGACGCCGCCAGCTCCCCGACCGGGCAACCGGATGCCATGGGGCTCTACACCCAGGGCGCGCACAAGGCGATCATGATCAACCAGGCGTTCTACCGGGTGGAGCAGGCCCCCGAGGGCCACTGGCAGATACGCCACCCCACCGACAAGGATGCCTACTGCCCGCCTCTTTACCACAACGGTGCCGGAGCCTGGCACCATCGCCACGAGCAGCCCCAGCGCTGGGAACGCCTGTCGCTGCTGCGTCGCATGGGGCCGCTCGCGGCCGGCTTCGACGATGCGCGCCTGCTGGAGCTGGGTCGCGTCAGCGGGGCTGACAATTCAAGCCTGCGCCAGATGTACCTGCGCGACCGACCCGCGCCCGCGCTGCTGGTGCATGTGCTGCAGCGGGCACGCATTCAGGACCAGGTAACGCGCAGCATGGCCCTGATCGCCCAGGGGCTGGCGGTACCCGAAATCGATGATGTGCCCCAGTTGCAGGCCTTCTACCGGGCCGTGGCCGTCTATCTGGGCAAGGAACCGGCATCGAGACGGACCCGTCGCAGCGGCGATTCGACCCCTACCCCCGGCGACACCGCCACCCCCTGCACCACTGGCTGCAACCCGCCGCCGGCCGACCTGTACGATGCCTGGTCACCTCGGCTCAATCGGGCGATTGCCTTGCACCGCTTCGAACTGGCACAACTGGATACCGATCATGCGGTGCTGGAGCTCCAGCAACGCTATCCGAACCTGCCACTGAGTGTCGCGCAACGACTGCTGGACGAAAACCGCCAGCGCATCTATGCCCCGCTGCAGGCGACCCCGCCGCTGCCCCTGCCTCTGGACGTGGCCGAGCAGGCGCGTGCCCTCGACCATGACGCGCGCCTGAGCAATGCCCTGGAAGGCTTTACCCAGCCGGCCTCGATCAACCAGGACACCTTCATCCTGGCCGTGCGCCTGCTCGAACACCTGGACCACTGGCCGGCCGGTACCGCGCTGCTGCTGCGCAGCGGCGCACGGTTCGGCACCCCGCTTGCAGCGCTGGGCCAGACCGACGTCGATACCACCTCGGTGTACCTGGATGAAGACGAGGGCTGGCACGCAATCAGCGCGACCCAGGTGCTGCTGGCCCAGGACACCAGCGAGTTCGGGTTCTACCGCGCATTGCTGCATGCACTGGGCGAGTCGCGCAGCGCCCGCCTGGGCTTCGGGCTCAACGAGCCGCAGCGCCTGCACCAGCGCCTGATGGAAATGGCGCTGGCGCGCCCCACCCGCGCCCGCCTGCTGCTGGGCCTGCCGGTGCAAAGAAGCTGGTTGACCACCACCGCCAATGCCCCGACCCAACGCAGCCCCAGTCGTGGCGAGCAGAACATGTTCAATCGCGAACCACTGCATACCCGCCTCGAACGCCTGATCAGCCACCATCGGCTGCCCATTGCGCGCCGCTACGTCAATGCCTACATCGCCCATCTGCTCAGCCAGAACCAGCCCATCGGCGCGCACGTGACGCAGCTGGAACAGGAGCGCCTGCAACTCGATGGCAGCCTGGACCGGTGGGTCGAACAAAGTGCCGATGCCACTGCCCGCGCCGAGCGCACAGAGGTGGCGCAGCAGTTGGTGCGGGCCTGGGAATGCCGCATTCTGCGCCGGCGGGACGAGGTTCGCATCGACAGCCAGCAGGCGTTGCCACCGTTGTCGGTGACGTTGCCGGCAGTGGTGGCGCTGAGGGTCCTGGATACACCGCGCATCGACGGCCTGGCAGCCTTCGTGCAGCGCTTTCCGAACCTGCACAGGCTGGAACTGGTCAACCTGCCCCTGACCGAGCTGCCGCAAGGTCTGGAGAACCTACACCGGCTCAGCCACCTGAACCTGTCGCGTACCCGGCTGACCCCGACCCGCCTGGCCGAACTGGGCACCCTGAGCGGCTTGCAGACCCTGATCCTGAACGACATCGACGTGCCCGACTTCAGCTGGACGGCCCAGCACATGACCCGTCTGCTGACCCGCGACTCGCTGCGCATTCTGACCCTGCAGGGCTCGAGCGCGCGCTTCGAACAGGGCGTTTTCGCCGCACTGCAGCAGGCAACGCACCTGCACACCCTGAACCTGGCGCAGAACCTCATCAGCTTGAGCGAACAGGACATCATCGATCTGGGTGGCCTGCAGCGCCTGGTCAGCCTCGACCTGTCCGCCAACCCGCTTTCACGCATGCCGGACGTGACCCGCCTGCAGGCCCTGGAAGAGCTCGACCTGTCGTACCTGGCCTCGCCCGTCGACCAGTGGCCCACGGGCCTTGAGCGGCTGCCCCGGGTGCACAGCGCCGACCTGCGCGGGCTGGCCATTGCCAGCGTGCCCGAAGGGGCCGGCCTTGTACGCGGCCTGCGCATGGCATACGAGTACCTGCCCGAATCACAGCGCCAGCGGTTCGAGGACGACATGATCGCCACGGGCAACACGCTGCAGGACTCCGATGCATCCAGCGCCGGGAGCTCCGACTCGCAGGGCTCCACCGACGTCGAACCGGCCTCGGTGCGCCACGCCACGGCACTGCGCGACGCACCGCGCCTGTTCGAAGGCATGTCCGCTGACGATCAGGCACGGGCCCGGCAATTGCTCGAAGACAACGGCTCGGCGGTGATCGAGTTCTTCGCCTTGCTGCTGCGCCAGGACCGTCTGCACGCCTTGCCGCCAAGGCACACGGCAATGCGCACGCGAATCCAGGCATTGATCCGGGGTGCTTTCGGCCAGGACCTGCGCAGAACCCTGTATGAGGTGGCGCTCGAGGCGGTGAGTTGCATCGACCGCGATGCAGTGGTGTTCTCGCAACTGGAAAACCTGCTGCACGCCGACCTGGCGCTGGCGAGCGTGGGCGATGCGGCAGCCGAGGGCGAACTGATCGACATGGCGATCAGCCATTGGCGCGCACTGCGCCTGCGCGAGCATGTCAGCGCCAACCTGCCGGGCTGGCGCCGCCTGGGACACCAGATCGACTACAGCGAAATCGAACTGCATTTCAGGATCGCGTTGACCACGCGCCTGGGGCTGCGCGACCAGCCGGCCACCCAGGCCTTCACCGGTTACACCCGCTGGGTTACCCCGGCCATGCTCGATGAAGCCTGCGAGGCCGTGTTGCGCTCCCAGATGAGCCAGTTGCCCGACTACCTCTATGGGCAGGCCTACTGGCAGCGCTACCTGGATTTTGCCGCGTCACCGCAACTGGAGCAGGTCAACCGCTGGCGGGATCGGATCAGCGAATACCTGGACGCCGTCAGCAACGAAGAACTGCCGCCACCCTTGAGCGAGGATGAACAGGCGCGCCTGCGCGACATCCTGCACCTGAGTGGTCGGCTGGGCCTGCATGAAGCGCTGCCGGACATGCTGTCGCTCAACAGCAGCGAATACCGCGCGGCCTACCAGGCCTTGATGAAACGGGTCGAACAGGCCCGCATGGAACTGACCAGGACCATTCTGCGCGAGCCGCGCCCGGGCCCTTCGTCACGTAGCTGACGCGTGCCCGGTACGCCGCAGGTATTCACGCGGCGTACCGGGAACCGCTTACTGCTGGACCTGCTGGGGCGTCTCCTGCCCCATGCAGCGCACCGCCTGCTTGCGGTTGTCCACCAGCACGCCGGTCAGGCCCTTCTGTTCGGTGTCGAACAGCACCAGCACGCCATCGATGCACTGCGCCACCTGCGCCGCCGGCTTGAGCGAGATCTTGTAGTCCTCCCCCGGCACCGTCTTGAGCATGGTGTAGTCGGCCAGCAACAGTGCATCCTGGGGCTTGGCGAAATGCAGGTAGCCGTAGTACCAGAGCACGCCCACCGTACCGATGATGCTGCAGATACCGGTAATGATCAGCGGGATGGCGTTGCGTTCTTCACTCATTGCGACTTCTCGTCAGGGTAATTGGGGACTTCGGCCAAGCGCCGCAGCCCGTTGAAATGCTCGGGGTCATCCAGAAAGCGCAGCATCACCTGGCGCCAGGTCTTGTCGGCGAAGGTCTGCACATGCCCGCCACGGGTCAGTTGCAGAACCCGCGGTGGCGGCGCGGCGCGGTACAGCGCCAGGCCGTTGGCCAACGGCACGATCGGGTCGTCGATGCTGTGGAAGAACAGCTTGGGCGGTGTGCTCAGCTGGTCGATCGACCCGATGGCGCTGTCGCCATCGGGTACCAGCCACGACAACGGCACCTGGAACGGCCAGGTCAGCCAGGAAGTGCTCAGGGCAAACTGGCCCACCTTGCGGTAGCTGGCCGGCACCCCGTCGAACACCAGGGCCTTGAAGCGCTGGCGCTGCTCGGGATGCTGCGCCAGGTAGTGAATGCCCATCGCCCCGCCCAGGCTCTGCCCCAGCAGCACCAGCGGCTTGCCCTGCACTTCGGGAGCCTGCTGCAACCAGTCCAGAGCCGCGGCGATGTCCTGGTACACCGCCGGCAGGGTCGGTTCGCCCTGGGACACCCCGTACCCCCGGTAGTCCACCAGCAGCACCTGGTAGCCCTGCTCGGGCAGCCACCAGCTGGCGCCCAGATGCCAGGCCAGGTTGCCGCCATTGCCATGCAGGTGCAGTACCGTGCCCTTGACCGGCACCCCGGCCTTGGCCGGCAACCACCAGCCGTGCAGGCGCGTGCCGTCCTCGGTGGTCAGGCTCACGTCGCGGTAGGCCAGCCCGGCCTTCTCGGGCGTGAACGGCAGGCCACGCTCGGGGTAGAACAACAGCGAACTGCAGCCGGCCAGGCTCAGCAGCGCGGCCAGCAGGCCGACCCGCCAGTGCTCAGAGAATGTTCGAATAATCGGCTTCAATCCGGTCCAGGCTCAGGTGGTTGAGGAAGTTGGAAAAACACATCCAGGCCGACAGCGCGTTCAGGTCGCGGAACTGCTCGGGCAGGTACTTGGGTGGCTCCACCAGGCCTTCATCGACCAGTTGGCGCAGGGTGCGCATGTCTTCCAGGGTGGTCTTGCCGCAGAACAGCAACGGAATCTGCTCCAGCTTGCCCTTACGCACGGCCAACTGAATGTAGTTGTAAACCATGATGAAGCCCTTGAGGTAGGACAAGTCCTTGGTGAATGGCAGGCCATTGGGCACCGAGCCGCGGAACACGCGGCTGGCATTGCCATAGCTTTCGGCCATTTCAAACCCCTGGGCACGGAAGAACTCGTACACCTGCATGAAGTCCGCCCCCTCCTCGACCATGTGGATGGCGCGGGTGCGGTTGGTGAGCTTGCGCAGGCGGCTGGGGTAGGAGGCAAAGGCGATCACTTCCATCAGGATCGCCAGGCCTTCCTGGGTCACCGTCGACGAGGGCGGGCCCTTGGCCAGGAAGGTGCAGATCGGCTGGTTGAGGCCGTTGAGCGTGGTGCCCACGTGCACCAGCCCTTCATGCACCTCCAGCGCGCGCACGTCGCGGCTGTTGAACATCGCGTCGCTGCGGATCTTGATATAGTCGGCGCCCGCCGCCGCGTCGGCGACGATACCGTCGGACTCGAACACGCGGATGGTTTCCTCGGCCTCGCCGAACACCTTGTTCAGGCGGCCCTGGAGCAGCTCCACGGCCTGCTTGGCGGTGAGGTCCTTGGGTTCGTCCTTGAGGTCGCCGCGCCCGTCGATGTTGTTCAGGTAGTCCGAGAGCATCAGGCCCAGGTCGGCCAGGGTCGGGTCGCCGGCATGGAAGGCGTCGGAGGCGGCGCCGTAAAGCTCCTGGGAAATCAGGCCGAAGTCTTCGGTGCCGCGCGCCTCGAGCATGCGCACCACCATGCGGTATTCCTTGCACATGCGCCGCATGATCTGCCCGACCGGGTTGAACTGGCCGAGCTGGCGGGTGATGTCGCGCTCGATGTTCTGGAACTCGAGCTTCACCGCGCTGGAGTCGAACGACAAGGGCCTGCCCTGATAGTAGGCGCGGTCCACGGCCGGCATTTCCCGGCCCTTGGCCTTGAGGAAACCCTGGCGAATGCTGTCGTCCCATTTCACCGCATCGAGTACGCGAATGGGGGTTTGCGCCAGGACAATGCGATCAGACAGGGTGCGTATCGTCTGCTGGTACTCGTCCACCCGAAACTCCTTGTGTTGGCCAGCCTACTTGCCGGCCCGCTGAAAACGTGCGACTTCGATGAACAGGTCGGAGTTGGCCGGGTCGTCCAGGTAGGCCAGCACCCGCGCCGCCGGGCTGTCGATGAGCACGCCCTGGCCGTTTTCCTCCGGTATCTCGATGGCGCGACCGCTCAGTTCCTTGTTCTTCAGGGCCTGGTTGATCTGCTCGACATCCAGGTTGTAGATCACCAGTTGCTTGTTGTCGATCACCTCGAAGCCGCCGATCAGGAAGTTGCCCCCCAGGCGCTTGGGCACGGCGGCCGAGAGGTACCAGCGGTTGCCATGGCGGGCCACGGTGAAGGCGTAGGTTTCAGGCTTCTTGCCCTTGGCGGTGGCCACCGCCTTGTAGGCGTTGTCGCCCCTGCGGCTGATCTGCAACGTCAGCGGCTCGCCCCAGGCGTCCTTGCTGGTCCATTTGCCGAGCAGGGCCTTGGGCGCCGGCTGGTTGGTCGGGATCGGCTCGTTGAACGTCACCAGGCAACCACTCAACAGCACAAACGACAGGGCCAACAGCACACGCCAGGCTTTCATCCGATACTCCTTGAATTAGGTAGAGCCTCAGGCCGATGCCAGCACCAGATGCAGGTATCGGGTAAGGATAGCGAGCATCTGCGCTTCGGCCTGGGGTTGTGCAGCATCGAGCAGGCCCTGATATTCCATCTGCTCGATGATGGCCGTCAACACTATGGCATCTTGCTGTGGCTGGCGCGAACCCACCACCTGCAACAGCTGGCAGGTGCCGCGCAGCAGGATCTGCGCATGCAGGCGCACCAGTTCGGCCAGCCGCGGGCACAGCAGCGCTTCCTGGCGAAACGCCTGCTCGGCCATCAGGAAGTCGCGGCGGTTGTGCAACTGGCGCTGCACGTACTCGGCGCCCATCTTCGCCACTTCGTCGGCCAGCTGCGCGCGGGCGCCGGGGCTGCCGTCGCCCTTGGCGATCAGCTGGCGCAACAGCACCTCGGTGTTTTCCCACAGCTTGGCCATGTAGGCCGCGCTGCGTTCGACATACTGGGCGAAGGTGTCGGTGAGCAGGTCTTCGATGTCCTTGAAATAGTAGGTGGTGGCCGATAGCGGCACACCGGCCTCGGCGGCCACCGCACGGTGGCGCACGCCGCGCACGCCATCGCGCACGATGATGCGCATGGCCGCGTCGAGGATCTGCTGACGGCGCTGCTCGCTGCCCTGGCGGCTGGCCTTGCGCCCCTGGTACTGAACACTTTCGGCTACCGCTGTGGCCACGCCAGCAGCACCTTGTTGAGCCATTGCAGTCGTCACTGGGGTCTACCTCGTTGAATGCTGACTGATCGATCAGCTTGTCGCAGACATGAAAAAGCCGCCCCTAGAGGCGGCTTGTTCAAGACACTCAGGCCTGCGGGCGCATGTGCGGGAACAGGATCACGTCGCGGATCGACGGCGAGTTGGTCAGCAGCATCACCAGGCGGTCGATACCGATGCCCTCACCGGCAGTGGGCGGCATGCCGTACTCCAGGGCGCGCACGAAGTCGGCATCGTAGTGCATGGCCTCGTCGTCGCCGGCGTCCTTGTCGGCCACCTGGGCCATGAAGCGCTCGGCCTGGTCCTCGGCATCGTTGAGCTCGGAGTAGGCGTTGGCGATCTCGCGGCCGCCGATGAACAGTTCGAAGCGGTCGGTGACGTTCGGGTTCTGGTCATTGCGACGGGCCAGCGGCGACACTTCGAACGGGTACTGGGTGATGAAGTGCGGCTGCTCCAGCTTGTGCTCGACCAGCTCTTCGAAAATCATCACCTGCAGCTTGCCCAGGCCTTCGAAGCCCAGCACCTTGGCGCCGGCCTGCTTGGCGATGGCACGGGCCTTGTCGATGTCGTTGAGGTCGTCGGCGGTCAACTCGGGGTTGTACTTGAGGATCGAGTCGAACACCGACAGGCGCACGAACGGCTCGCCGAAGTGGAACACCTTGTCGCCGTACGGCACGTCGGTGCTGCCCAGCACCAGCTGCGCCAGCTCGCGGAACAGCTCTTCGGTGAGGTCCATGTTGTCTTCGTAGTCGGCGTAGGCCTGGTAGAACTCGAGCATGGTGAACTCGGGGTTGTGCCGGGTCGAGACGCCTTCGTTACGGAAGTTGCGGTTGATCTCGAAGACCTTCTCGAAACCACCGACCACCAGACGCTTGAGGTACAGCTCCGGCGCGATGCGCAGGAACATCGGCATGTCCAGCGCGTTGTGGTGGGTTTCGAACGGCTTGGCCGCAGCGCCACCGGGGATGGTCTGCAGCATCGGCGTTTCCACTTCCAGGAAGTCGCGCTGGATGAGGAAGTTGCGAATATGGTTGATGACCTGCGAGCGCACACGGAAGGTGTGGCGGGTTTCCTCGTTGACCATCAGGTCGACGTAGCGCTGGCGATAGCGCTGCTCGGTGTCGGTCAGGCCGTGGTGCTTGTCCGGCAGCGGGCGCAGCGACTTGGTCAGCAGGCGCACGTTGGTCATCTCGACGTACAGGTCGCCCTTGCCCGAACGGGCCAGGGTGCCTTCGGCGCTGATGATGTCGCCCAGGTCCCAGGTCTTGACCGCTGCCAGGGTTTCCTCGGGCAGGGTCTTGCGGTTGACGTAGACCTGGATGCGCCCGGTCATGTCCTGGATCACCATGAACGAGCCACGGTTGAGCATGATGCGACCGGCAACCTTGACCGGGATCGCTGCAGCTTCCAGCTCTTCCTTGGTCTTGTCGACATACTGTTTCTGCAGGTCGTTGCAGTAGCTGTCACGGCGGAAGTCGTTGGGGAAGGCGTTGCCCTTGGCGCGCTCTGCGGCAAGCTTTTCCTTGCGCAGGGCAATCAGGGTGTTTTCTTCCTGTTGCAGGTCTTGCGGGTCGAGTTTGAGGTCGCTCATGTGGTCACATTTTCCATCAGGGGTTCATTGCCCCCGCCCGCAGGCGAGGGTCTTGTAGCGGGTCGCGAAACTTACAGCCCCTGCTTGAGGCTGGCTTCCAGGTACTCGTCGATATCGCCGTCGAGCACCTTGTCGCAGTCGCTGCGTTCGACGTTGGTGCGCAGATCCTTGATCCGCGAGGCGTCGAGCACGTACGAACGGATCTGGTGACCCCAGCCGATGTCCGACTTGCTGTCTTCCAGGGCCTGCGACGCGGCGTTGCGCTTCTGCATCTCCAGCTCGTACAACTTGGCCCGCAGCATCTTCATGGCGGTGTCCTTGTTGGCGTGCTGGGAACGTTCGTTCTGGCAGCTGACCACGGTGTTGGTCGGCACGTGGGTGATACGCACCGCCGAGTCGGTGGTGTTCACGTGCTGGCCGCCGGCACCCGAGGAGCGGTAGGTGTCGATACGCAGGTCGGACGGGTTGATCTCGATTTCGACCTTGTCGTCGATCTCGGGGGACACGAACACCGCCGAGAACGAAGTATGGCGGCGTGCGCCGGAGTCGAACGGGCTCTTGCGCACCAGACGGTGCACACCGATCTCGGTGCGCAGCCAGCCAAAGGCGTACTCGCCCTTGATGTGCACGGTGGCGCCCTTGATGCCGGCCACGTCGCCTTCGGACAGTTCCATGATGGTGGCGTCGAAACCACGCTTGGACGCCCAGCGCAGGTACATGCGCAGCAGGATGTTGGCCCAGTCCTGGGCCTCGGTGCCGCCGGAACCGGCCTGGATGTCCAGGTAGGCGTTGTTCATGTCCATCTCGCCGCTGAACATGCGACGGAATTCGAGCTGGGCCAGGGAGTCTTCCAGGCCCTGGAGCACTTCGACGACGTCATTGACGGCGCCTTCGTCGTTCTCCTCGACAGCCATGTCGAGCAGCTCGCGGGCGTCGACCAGGCCGCCGGACAGTTCGTCCAGGGTGTCGACGATCTGCGCCAGCATGGCGCGTTCGCGGCCCAGTTCCTGGGCGTACTCGGGCTTGTTCCAGACGTTCGGGTCTTCGAGCTCGCGGTTGACTTCGATCAGGCGGTCATGCTTGTGATCGTAGTCAAAGATACCCCCGAATGGATTCGGAGCGCTCGGTCAGGTCCTTGATGGTGTTCAGGATCGGTTGGATTTCCATGGGCGGGCAGCTCTCGTGCGTATTCTGTGAAAAGCCGGAGAGTATAAACGAGTCTGCAGGTGCGCGGCAGCCCGTCGGGCGGCCTTTGGAGAAGCCGGCGCCTGATCGCGTCAAGCCGCCCACAAGGGCGGCACGATGCCCGTGCGAGCGGGCTTGACCCGCGATGGCGGTCTGTCAGGCCACCCCGACCTGGTTGCGCCCGCCATTCTTGGCCTGGTACAGGCCCTTGTCCGCCGCCGAGATCAACTGTCGGCAATGACTGCCGACTGCCGGCGTGTGGGTGGCCAGGCCGATGCTGATGGTCAGCACGCTGCCCGCCTGCGGCATGTTGTGCGCGATGGCCAGGCCCACCACGGTCTGGCGCAGCTTCTCGGCCACCAACCGCGCCCCGCCCGGCGAAGTGTTGGGCAGCACCAGGGCGAATTCCTCGCCACCGTAGCGTGCCGGCAGGTCGCTGGGGCGGCTGCACGAGGCACGAATCGCCTCGGCCACCTGGCGCAGCGCCTCGTCCCCGGCCAGGTGGCCGAACGAGTCGTTGAAGGCCTTGAAATAGTCGACGTCGATCATCAGCAACGACAGCTGCGACTGGTCACGCATGGCCCGGCGCCATTCCAGTTCCAGGTACTCGTCGAAATGCCGGCGGTTGGACAGCCCCGTCAGGCCGTCGGAGTTCATCAGCCGCTGCAGTACCAGGTTGGTGTCCAGCAACTGCTGCTGGCTGACCCGCAGCGCCCGGTAGGCTTCGTCACGCTGCAGCAGGGTGAGGTAGGAGCGCGAGTGGTACAGGATGCGCGCGACCAGCTCGATGTTGTCGGGCAGCTTGACCAGGTAGTCGTTGGCCCCGGCGGCGAACGCGGCACTCTTGACCAGCGCGTCTTCCTTGGACGACAGCACGATGATCGGGATGTCCTGGGTGGCCGGGTTGCTGCGGTACTCGCGCACCAGGCTCAGGCCATCGAGGCCGGGCATGACCAGGTCCTGCAGGATCACCGTGGGCTTGATACGGATCGCCTGCGCGACTGCCTGATGCGGGTCGGCGCAGAAGTGAAAGTCGATGTTGGCCTCGTTGGCCAGGCCGCGACGCACGGCTTCGCCGATCATCGCCTGGTCGTCGACCAGCAGCACCATCGCCGAGTTTTCATTGGTGGTCGGGAACCCCACGAGCGGTAGATCATTCATGCGCGCCCTGCTCCCTGGCGAACGACCGGTTTGGTTCATTACACATCGTCATTTCGAAAAAATCTCCATCAGGCGCGGCGCAATGCGCTCCAGCGCACGTATCTCGACGGCGGCATCGATAGCCGCAGCCGCCTTGGGCATGCCGTAGACCGCACTGCTCTGCTGGTCCTGGGCGATGGTCAGAAAGCCCTGCTCGCGCATCAGCTTGAGCCCCTGTGCGCCATCGCGGCCCATGCCGGTCAGCAGTACGCCCACCGCATCGCCCTGCCAGAAGCGCGCCACGCTCTCGAAGAACACATCGATCGAAGGGCGGTAGATCGCGTTGACCGGTTCGGCGGTGTAGGCCAGGGTGCCGTCCTTCAACAGACGGATATGGTGGTTGGTGCCGGCCAGCAGCACCTGCCCGGGCTGGGGTGCTTCGCCCTCGCGGGCCAGGCGTACCGGCAGGCCGGAGGCGCTGCTCAGCCACTCGGCCATGCCGGCGGCGAACACCTGGTCGACGTGCTGGACCAGCACGATGGCCGCGTTGAAATCCTGCTCCAGGCTCTTGAGCAGCACCTCAAGCGCCGCCGGGCCACCGGCCGAGGAACCGATCGCCACCAGGCGCTGGCGTTGTGCGCCCTGGCGCTGCGGTGCTGCCACTGCCCGCACGCGGTTGCTGCCATGCTGGCCGATCAGCCAGCTGATATTGAGGATCTTGCGCAACAGCGGCGCGGCCGCCTCACGCGGGTTGCCGGCGCCTACCGCCGGGGTGTCGACCACGTCCAGGGCGCCGTGGCCCATGGCCTCGAACACGCGGTGCACGTTCTGCTGGCGGTCGACCGTGACGATGACGATGGCGCAAGGAGTCCGGGCCATGATCTGGCGCGTGGCCTCCACACCGTCCATGACCGGCATGATCAGGTCCATCAGGATCAGGTCGGGGGTGTGCTCGGCGCAGCGCTGCACCGCCTCGGCGCCATTGCCGGCCACCCAGATCACCTCGTGCTGCGGCTCGAACGCCAATGCCCGGCGCAGGGCTTCCACGGCCAGGGGCATGTCGTTGACGATGGCGATCTTCATCCCTGGGCTCCCCCGATAAGCTCCACCACGGCTTCCAGCAAGGCATCATCATGAAAACTGGCCTTGGCCAAATAGTAGTCGGCCCCGGCGTCCAGTCCACGACGACGATCTTCCTCGCGGTCCTTGTACGACACCACCATCACCGGCAACGACTGCAACCGGCTGTCGCGGCGCAGCAGGGTGACCAGTTCGATGCCGTCCATGCGCGGCATGTCGATGTCGGTGATCAGCAGGTCGAAATCCTCGCTGCGCAAGGCGTTCCAGCCGTCCATGCCGTCCACCGCGACGGCCACTTCGTAACCGCGGTTGGTCAGCAGCTTGCGCTGCAACTCGCGCACGGTCAACGAGTCATCCACCACCAGCACGCGCTTGCGCGTCGCTTCGCGGGCGGCGCGCTGGCCGCGCTCGATACGTTCCAGGCGGCCGGTGCTGAGCAGCTTCTCGACCGAGCGCAGCAGGTCCTCGACGTCCACGATCAGCACCACCGAGCCGTCATCGAGCAGGGCCCCGGCCGAGATGTCCTGCACCTTGCCCAGCCGCGCGTCCAGCGGCATCACCACCAGCACGCGCTCGCCGATCAGACGCTCGACGGCCACGCCATACAGGGTGTCGCGCTCACGGATGACCACCACCCTGATGGCCTGTTCCGCCGCCTGGCTGGGCGGCCGGTTGAGCAACTGGGAGGCGGCCACCAGGCCGATGTGCCGGCCTTCATGCCAGAAATGCTGGCGCCCCTCGATCTGCACGATGGCCTCGGCGGGCAGGTCCAGGGTGCGTTCGATATGCGCCAGCGGGAAGGCGTAGGCCTCGCCCCCCACCTCGACCACCAGGCTGCGCACCACCGACAGGGTCAGCGGCACCTCCAGGTGAAAACGGCTGCCCTGCCCGCTGTGCTGGCTGAGGTCGATGAAGCCGCGCAACTGGCGCACGCTGTGCTGCACCGCATCGAGCCCCACGCCGCGCCCGGAAACCTCGGTGACCTTGTCGCGCAGGCTGAACCCCGGCAGGAACAGGAACGTCAGCAGTTCGGCTTCGCTCATCTGCGCCACGGTGTCGGCCGGCGACAACTGGCGCTCGACGATGCTGTGGCGCAGGCGTTGCAGGTCGACGCCGCCACCGTCATCGCTCAGTTCCAGTACCAGCAGGCCGGCCTGGTGCGAGGCGCGCAGGCGGATCAGGCCCTCGGCCGGCTTGCCTGCCAGCAGGCGTTGCTCGGGCAGTTCGATACCGTGGTCCACGGCGTTGCGCAGAAGGTGGGTGAGCGGCGCCTCGAGTTTTTCCAGCACGTCACGGTCGACCTGGGTCTTTTCGCCCTCGATCTCCAGGCGCACCTGCTTGCCCAGCGACCGCCCCAGGTCGCGAACCATGCGGCTCTGCCCGTTGAGCACGTCGGCGAACGGGCGCATGCGGCAGGCCAGCGCGGTGTCGTACAGCAGTTGCGCGCGCTGGCTGGCCTGCCAGCCGAACTCGTCCAGGTCGGCGGCCTGCTGCTGCAGCATCTCGCGGGTTTCGCCGAGCAGGCGCTGGGCCTGCGCCAGCGCTTCCTGCACCTCCGGTCGCTGGCCGCCGGTGTCCAGCTCGGCCTTGAGCGTATCGAGGGCGCGAATGCTCTGGCCGTGCATGCGCTTGAGGCGCTGCAGGGTGGCCAGGTAGGGCTTCAGGCGCTGGGTTTCGACCAGCGACTTGCTGGACAGGTCGAGCAGGCTGTTCAGGCGCTCGGCCGTGACCCGCAGCACCCGCTCGCCGCCTTCGCTGCGCTTGCCCGGCGCAAGGGCCACGGGCTCGGCAGGCGCCTCCGGTTGCGCGAGCGCCTCAGGCTCGGGCGCCGGGGGCACCGGCTGCGGCGCAGCCGGTGCGGGTTCGGGATTCTGCGTCGGCTCGGGCGCGTCGCCGGTTGCCGGCCCCATCGCCATCAGCGCACTGGCCGGATCGAGCAGCACGGCCATCTGCACCACGAAGGCCTGAACCGCCGCCTCGGTGGCCGCACCGCCCAGGGTGGCGATGCGCATCAGCAGGTCGGTGCCCTGCAGCAGCGCATCGATGTGCTCGGGGCGCAGGCGCAGGCGGCCTTCCTGGGCCTCGACCAGGCAGTCTTCCATCACGTGGGCGACGCTGACCCCGGCGTCGATCCCCACGATGCGCGCCGCGCCCTTGAGCGAGTGGGCGGCGCGCATGCAGGCCTCGAGCTGGTCACCCTGGGTAGGGTTGCGTTCCAGGGCCAGCAGGCCGGCGCTGAGCACCTGGGTCTGCGCCTCGGCCTCCAGGCTGAACAGCTCGAGCAGCGAAGCGTCGCGCATTTGCTCTGGGGTCATGACAGGCTCCGGTTCACGGCAGACAACAGCTGTTCTTCATCCAGCACCCGCACGCTGCGACCGCGCCATTGCAATACCGCTTCGGTGAAGCGTGCATCGGTGGCGGTGTCGCTGGCCGGCTGCCCGGGGTCGAGGGCATGGATACCGTCCACTTCGTCCACCGGCAGCACCACGGCGCCGCCGCTGGCACCCAGGATCAGCATGCGCGGCATGACCCGCGCCGACACCGCCACCGGGCTGCCCGGCTCGAGCCCCAGCAGGTCGCCCAGCGACAGGCACGGCACCAGCGCACCGCGCACATTGGCCACCCCCTGCAGCACCCGCGAGCGCTGGTGCGGCAAGGAGTGCACCGGCTGCAGCGGCGCCACCTCGACCAGGCAGCGGGTCGCCAGGGCCAGCCATTCCTCGCCCAGGCGAAACAGCAACAGCGAGCGCCCGACACTCACCGGTGCCTGCACATGCGTCTGCGCATGGGCGTCCTGGGCCAGCGCATAGCGGTCCAGCAGGCGCGTGGCCGCTGCCGCGTACACCTGGCAGTTGCGACAGTGAATATGCTCGGCCAGCAACGGGCAGCTCTTGTCGCCGTGCACACCGATACGGTTCCAGCAATCGTCGATGGCCTCGACCGTGGCGGCCATCACGCCCAGCTCTGCCTGGCCGCTCATCGTTCAGGCTCCCGCTCGCTGCGCTCTCGGCGCGCCGCACGCTCCTGCAGGCGCCGGGCGCCCACCTCATCGCCCTGGGACGCCAGCAGCGCCGCCAGGTGCGCCAGGGCCTCGGGGTGCTGGGGTTGCAGGTACAGCACCTTGCGGTAGTGGCTCACGGCCTGGGCCGCATCGCCGGCGGTATCGCTGAGCAGGCCCAGCCAGTAATACACCTGCGCATCCGGTGCATGCTGCTGCAGATAGCGTTCGCAGGCCGCGCGTGCCTCGTCGCTGCGGCCCTCGTTGGCCAGCGTGGCGATCTGCACCAGCAGCTGTTCGGCGCCGGGCTTGCCGGCGGCTGGGGGCGCAACTCGGGCAGGCTGCGGTGCCGGGGCTGGCGCACGGCGCGCCAACGGCGCAGGCGCCCGCCGTGGACTGGGTGCAGGCATCGGGGGCGGCGGCGAAAGCACTGGGGGCGGCTCCTGCGGGATATGCCGTACATAGGCGAACGACTGCGCGATACCCAGCGGGCGCATGCCCATGCGTGCCAGCAGGCTGCCTTCGGCCGGGCCGATGAACAGTACGCCGTCTTCATGGGTGAGGCTTTTCAGTACGTCGAACACCCGTTGCTGGGTGGGTACATCGAAATAGATCAGCAGGTTGCGGCAGAAGACGAAGTCGTAGCTGCCCCTGCGGGTGCGCAGCGCCGGGTCGAGCACGTTGCCCACCTGCAGCTCGACCTGCTGGCGAACCCGCTCGTCGAGGCGATGGCCCTGCTCCACCTCGCTGAAGTGGCGCTGGCGGAAGGCGATGTCGCTCCCGCGAAAGGAGTTGCGGCCATACACCGCCTGTTCGGCGCGGGCGATCGAGTTGGGGCTGATGTCGATGCCGTCGACGTGAAACCCGGGGCCGGCGATACCGGCATCGAGCAGGGCCATGGCAATCGAATAGGGCTCTTCACCGGTCGAACACGGCAGGCTGAGCACCCGCAGCGGCCGGGTGCCATTGAGCTCGGCCAGGCGCCTGAGGGCAAGCCCGGCCAACGCGCTGAACGACTCGGGATAACGGAAGAACCAGGTTTCAGGCACGATCACCGCTTCGATCAGCGCCTGCTGCTCCGGGGTCGACTGCTGCAGGCGCACCCAGTAGTCGTCCAGGTCGCGGGCCTGCAGGGCAGCACAGCGCTGGCGCAGGGCCCGCTCGACCATCGGCGCGCCAACCGAGGCGACATCCAGGCCGATACGCTCCTGCAAGAAACGAAAGAACCGCTGCTCGTCGCTCATGGCTGCACCTCCACGGGCGGGTACAGCAAGGCGCGGGCCTGGTCGGTCAGCAGGTCCTGGACGCTGATGCGTTGCATCAGGCCCTGGGCATCTTCGCGCACCGGCCCCAGGTAGGGGGCCTGCTGGTTGTCGACGCCATAGGGACGAAACTCGTCGGGGTGGCAACGCAGGGTGTCGCTGGCCTGCTGCAGGATCAGGCCCAGCAACTGCGGCTCGGCCTGCGCCTGGCCCCGGTAGTGCACCAGCACCAGCCGGGTGCTGGTACGCAGCGGCGCCGGGGTGCCGAACCCCAGGTCGCCCACGTCGATCACCGGTACCAGCGCACCGCGATGCGCCAGCACCCCCGCCACCCAGCGCGGGGTGTGGGCGATGGGCTTGAGTGGCAGGCGCGGCAGCACCTCCACTACCTCATGGGTGTCCAGGGCAAAGCGCTGCTCGCCGATACGAAATACCAGGAACAGGCGCCCTGGCGTAGGCACCGAAGTGTCGCGGCGTGACTGAAGGTCGCTCATCGGGGCTTCAGACTTTGAACCGCGACACACCACCACGAAGGCCGACTGCTACCTGGCTCAGCTCGTCGATGGCGAAACTGGCCTGGCGCAGCGACTCCACGGTCTGGCTGCTGGCATCGCCCAGCTGCGCCAGTGCATGGTTGATCTGCTCGGCACCGGTGGCCTGGGCCTGCATGCCTTCGTTGACCATCAGCACCCGTGGCGCCAGCGCCTGCACCTGGTGGATGATCTGGGTCAGTTGCTCGCCCACCTGCTGCACCTCGGCCATGCCGCGACGCACTTCCTCGGAAAACTTGTCCATGCCCATCACCCCGGCCGACACCGCCGACTGGATCTCGCGCACCATCTGTTCGATATCGTAGGTGGCCACGGCGGTCTGGTCGGCCAGGCGGCGCACCTCGGTGGCCACCACAGCAAAGCCGCGGCCATATTCGCCTGCCTTCTCGGCCTCGATGGCGGCGTTGAGCGACAGCAGGTTGGTCTGGTCGGCGACCTTGACGATGGTGACCACCACCTGGTTGATGTTGCCGGCCTTCTCGTTGAGGATCGCCAGCTTGTTGTTGACCAGGTCGGCCGCGCCCATCACCTGGTGCATGGTCTCTTCCATGCGCGCCAGGCCCTGCTGGCCGGAGCCGGCCAGTACCGAGGCCTGGTCGGCGGCGCTGGTGACCTCGGTCATGGTGCGCACCAGGTCCCGGGAGGTGGCGGCGATTTCCCGCGAGGTGGCACCGATTTCGGTGGTGGTGGCGGCCGTTTCGGTGGCGGTGGCCTGCTGCTGCTTGGAGGTGGCGGCAATCTCGGTCACCGAGGTGGTGACCTGCACCGACGAGCGCTGGGCCTGGGACACCAGCGTGGTCAGCTCGCTCATCATTTCGTTGAAGCCGGTTTCCACCGCACCGAATTCATCCTTGCGGTCCAGGCTCAGGCGCACGCTGAGGTCACCGCCGCGCAGCTTGTCCAGCGCCCGCACGATCAGTTGCATGGGGCCGGTGATGGCGCGCATCAGCATCAGGCCGCAGATGCCGGCTGCAATGATCGCCAGCACCAGCGAGATCATCATGCTGACCTTGGCCGTGGTCACCGCGCTGACGATGGCACCGGTGGCCAGCTCGGCCGACACCCGGTTGCCTTCGATCACCGTGTTCAGGTGCTTGCGGCCCTCGTTCCAGGCCGGGGTCATGCTGTCCTGCAGCAGGCGCTGGGCCTCGGCGTAGTTCTTCTGCCGGTAGGCCTCCAGCACGCTGTCGAGCAGCTTCAGGTAGCCCTGCTCCAGGCGCACGAACTCCTCGTAGCTGGACTGGTCTTCGGAGGACTGGATGGTCTTCTGGTAATCGGCCATGTTCTGCTTTAGGCGATCCTCGAAGCTCTTGTACAGCTCGGCGTCGGCATTGGTCAGCTCGCGGTGGTTGCTAAGGCCGAGCAACTGCTGGGTGTTGACGTAGCTGTCGACCCAGGCGCTGCGGATCATCGAGCTGTAGTACACGCCAGGGATGCTGTCCGAACGCACCGCCTCCTCACTGGACTCGATCGCCACCAGGCGCGAGTAGGCAGCGACCACCATCAACAGCATGATGGCAATGATCATGGCGAAGCTCGCCAGGATGCGTTGGCGCAATGTCCAGTTCTTCACAGTCAGCCCTCAAGGATTCTACGCGAGCAGAAAAATGCGCAGATTATAGCCCACGCACCTTATCTGCACGCGCTCTGGATCAAGACGGCTCGGGCAAAATGGCCTGCGCGATGGCCATATGCCCGCATTTACTGACTCAGGCCTGGCGAACCTGTTTTTCCAGCTCGGCCTTGAGGGCCGGGTCGAGCTTGAGCTGCTTGGCCAGCTCGTCGAGGTAGGCGCGCTCCATGAAGTGTTCCTCGTCCACCAGCATGACGCTGGCGATGTACATCTCGGCCGCCATTTCCGGCGTTGTGGCGGCGCGGGCGACGTCGGCCGGGTCCAGCGGTCGGTTGAGTTCGGCATGCAGCCACTGTTGCAGCTCGTGGTCGTTGTCGAGCTTGACGAACTCGCCTTCGATCAGCGCCTTCTCGCGCTCGTCGACATGCCCGTCGGCCTTGGCCGCAGCCACCAGCGCCTTGAGGATGGCCTGGCTGTGCAATTCGACCTGGGCGGCAGGCAGGCGATCGAGGGTCTGCGGTTCGCGCTGCGGCGCACTGCCCTGCTGGGCCTGCCAGTTGCCGTAGGCCTTGTAGGCCAGCACACCGAGGGCGGCCAGGCCACCATAGGTGAGCGCCTTGCCCCCCAGGCTGCGCGCCTTCTTGTTGCCCAGCAGCAAGCCCATCGCGCCCGCCGCCAGCGCACCACCGCCGGCACCGGAGAGCAGCCCGCCCAGGCCACCGCCACCGGCGCCGCCGAGCAACCCACCCAGCCCGCCACTGCCCCCTGGCTTGGCGCTGGCACCTTTGCCGGCCTGGTTCTGCAGCAGCTCCTGGCCGGACTTTAGCAACTGGTCGAGCAAACCTCGGGTGTTCATCTGAACGTCCTCAACAAGGAAATGAAACGCCAGAGTAAAGCCTGACCTGCGTCGTCACGCTGCGCATTTGCTTCTGGATGTTGCATTCGCGGGAACGCACTACGCTAGTAGGGAATGCACCGCTGCAGCACCGTCATCACTGCCCCTGCACAATTCCAATAAAAGAGGGAACATCATGCTTGTGCACACCACCGCATTGCTTGGCGCCCTGGGCGCCGGGATCCTCGCCAGCGCCAGCCTGCAGGCCGCCGAGCCGCTCAAGGCCGTGGGTGCCGGCGAAGGGCAACTGGACATCGTGGCCTGGCCCGGCTACATCGAGCGCGGCGAGAGCGACAAGGCCTACGACTGGGTCAGCGGTTTCGAGCAGGACACCGGCTGCAAGGTGAGCGTCAAGACTGCCGCCACCTCCGACGAGATGGTCAGCCTGATGACCAAGGGCGGCTACGACCTGGTGACCGCATCGGGCGATGCCTCGCTGCGCCTGATTGCCGGCAAGCGTGTGCAGGCGATCAACACCGACCTGATCCCCAACTGGAAGCACCTCGACCCGCGCCTGAAGGACGGCCCCTGGTACGTGGTCGACGCCAAGGTCTACGGCACGCCGTACCAGTGGGGGCCGAACGTGCTGCTGTACAACACCGAGGTGTTCAAGCAGGCGCCCACCAGCTGGGGCGTGGTGTTCGAGCCGCAGGACCTGCCGGACGGCAAGCCGAACAAGGGCCGTGTGCAGGCCTATGACGGGCCGATCTACATCGCCGATGCGGCGCTGTACCTGAAGACGGCCAAGCCGGAACTGGGCATCGACAACCCCTACGAGCTCAACGAAACCCAGTACAAGGCGGTGCTCGACCTGTTGCGCCAGCAACGCCCCCTGATTCACCGCTACTGGCATGACGCAACCGTGCAGATGAGCGACGTCAAGAACGAAGGCGTGGCGGCTTCCAGCTCCTGGGGCTACATGGTCAACGGGCTCAAGGCCGACAAGCAGCCGGTGGCCTCGACCATCCCCAGGGAAGGCGCCACCGGCTGGGCCGATACCACCATGCTGCACGCCGAGGCCAAGCACCCCAATTGCGCCTACAAATGGATGGACTGGTCGCTGCAGCCCAAGGTGCAGGGCGACGTGGCGGCGTGGTTCGGCTCGTTGCCGGTGGTGCCGGCGGCGTGTTCGGGCAGCGAACTGCTGGGGGCCGACGGGTGCAAGACCAACGGTTTCGACCTGTTCGACAAGATCGCGTTCTGGCGCACGCCGCAGGCGCAAGGGGGCAAGTTCGTGCCCTATAGCCGCTGGACCCAGGACTACATCGCGATCATGGGCGGCCGTTAGGGCCTCTTCGCCGTCAAGGCCGGCCCCTGCAGGCGACTCGCACACCTGCAGGGGCCGGCCTTGACGGCAAAGCGAGCGCACCGCCCTCGCAGAACCGTGGAGTACCCCGCATGCCCCCAGCCGTGCAGTTCACCCAAGTGTCCCGCCTGTTCGGCGAGGTCAAGGCCGTCGACCGGGTCTGCATCGACATCGAAGACGGCGAGTTCTTCTCCATGCTCGGCCCTTCGGGCTCGGGCAAGACCACCTGCCTGCGCCTGATCGCCGGGTTCGAACAACCCAGCCACGGCTCGATTCGCATCCACGGCGTGGAAGCCGCCGGCCTGCCGCCCTACCAGCGCGACGTCAACACGGTCTTCCAGGACTACGCGCTGTTCCCGCACATGAACGTGCGCGACAACGTGGCCTACGGGCTCAAGGTCAAGGGCGTGGCCAAGGCCCAGCGCCATGCCCGCGCCGAAGAGGCCCTGGGCATGGTGGCCCTGGCCGGCTACGGCGAGCGCAAGCCGGTGCAGTTGTCCGGCGGGCAGCGCCAGCGCGTGGCCCTGGCCCGCGCGCTGGTCAATCGTCCCCGGGTACTGCTGCTGGATGAGCCCCTCGGCGCGCTGGACCTCAAGCTGCGCGAGCAGATGCAGGGCGAGCTGAAGAAGCTCCAGCGCCAGCTGGGCATCACCTTCATTTTCGTCACCCACGACCAGACCGAGGCGCTGTCGATGTCCGACCGCGTGGCGGTGTTCAACCGCGGGCGCATCGAACAGGTCGACACGCCGCGCAACCTCTACATGCAACCGGCCACCCCCTTCGTTGCCGAGTTCGTCGGCACCTCCAACGTGCTGCGCGGCGAGCTGGCCCAACACCTGGTGGCCAGCCCGCAGCCGTTCTCGATCCGCCCGGAACACATTCGCCTGAGCGCGTCGGCCATCCCGGGCGACGTCCTCCAGCTCAGCGGCGTGCTGCACGATATCCAGTACCAGGGCAGCACCACCCGCTACGAACTGCAGCTGGACAACGGCCAGTTGCTGGCGGTGAGCCAGGCCAACAGCCAGTGGCATGCCGACGCCGCCCCCTGGCAGCCCGGCCAGCGCCTGCACGCCCACTGGCCGCGCGAGGCCATGACCGCGCTGCGCGAAACCGTGCTCGACGAGGGCCGCTGAGATGATGCGGCGCCTGGCCACCCTGCTCTACCGTCGCCCCAACCTGTACCTGGCGATGCTGTTGATACCGCCGCTGATCTGGTTCGGCGCGATCTACCTGGGCTCGCTGCTGGCGCTGCTGTGGCAAGGTTTCTACACCTTCGACGACTTCACCATGGCGGTGACGCCCGAGCTGACCCTGGCCAACTTTGCCGCGCTGCTGCAGCCATCCAACTTCGACATCATCCTGCGTACTCTGGGCATGGCGGTGGCGGTGTCGATCGCCAGCGCGGTGCTGGCGTTTCCCATCGCCTACTACATGGCCCGCTACACCCGCGGCAGCACCAAGGCGTTCTTCTACATCGCGGTGATGATGCCGATGTGGGCCAGCTACATCGTCAAGGCGTATGCCTGGACCCTGCTGCTGGCCAAGGGCGGGGTGGCACAGTGGTTCGTCCAGCAGCTGAACCTGGAGCCACTGCTGCAATGGCTGCTCGGCATTCCCGGGGTGGGCGGCAGCACCCTGTCGACCTCGCACCTGGGGCGCTTTATGGTGTTCGTGTACATCTGGCTGCCGTTCATGATCCTGCCGATCCAGGCCGCGCTGGAGCGCCTGCCGCCCTCGCTGCTGCACGCCTCGGCCGACCTTGGCGCACGCCCGCGCCAGACGTTCGTGCAGGTGACCCTGCCGCTGGCGGTGCCGGGCATCGCCGCCGGCTCCATCTTCACCTTCTCGCTGACCCTGGGCGATTTCATCGTGCCGCAGCTGGTGGGCCCGCCCGGCTACTTCATCGGCAGCATGGTGTACGCCCAGCAAGGCGCCATCGGCAACATGCCGATGGCCGCCGCCTTCACCCTGGTGCCGATCATGCTGATCGCCGTGTACCTGACCCTCGTCAAACGCCTGGGAGCCTTCGATGCACTCTGACAACGCCTCGCCGGGGCTGCGCCTGGCCGCCTGGGGCGGGCTGCTGTTCCTGCACTTTCCGATCCTGATCATCGTGCTGTACGCCTTCAATACCGAAGACGCGGCCTTCAGCTTTCCGCCCCGGGGCCTGACCCTCAAGTGGTTCGGCGTGGCGTTTTCGCGCCCCGACGTGCTCGAGTCGATCAAGCTGTCGCTGCAGGTGGCGTGCCTGGCCACGCTGATCGCCCTGGTGCTTGGCACCCTGGCCGCCGCGGCCCTGTACCGGCGCAGCTTCTTCGGCAAGGAGAGCCTGTCGCTGATGCTGATCCTGCCCATCGCCCTGCCCGGCATCATCACCGGCATCGCCCTGCTGTCGGCGTTCAAGACCCTGGGCATCGAGCCCGGGATCTTCACCATCGTGGTGGGCCACGCCACCTTCTGCGTGGTGATCGTCTACAACAACGTCATCGCGCGTCTGCGGCGCACCTCGCAGAACCAGATCGAGGCGTCGATGGACCTGGGCGCCGACGGCTGGCAGACCTTTCGCTACATCGTGCTGCCCAATCTGGGGTCGGCGCTGCTGGCGGGCGGCATGCTGGCGTTCGCGCTGTCGTTCGACGAAATCATCGTGACCACCTTCACCGCCGGGCACGAACGCACCCTGCCGATCTGGCTGCTCAACCAGCTCAGCCGCCCGCGCGACGTGCCGGTGACCAACGTGGTGGCCATGCTGGTGATGCTGGTGACCATGCTGCCGATTCTGGGCGCCTACTACCTGACCCGTGGCGCCGAGAACGTGACCGGCAGCGACGGCAAATGACCTGAACCAGGAGGATCGAACACCATGCAAACCCGACTGCTGATCAACGGCCAGCTCGTCGCCGGCGAAGGCCCGGCCCACAGCGTGCTCAACCCCGCGCTGGGCAGCGTGCTGGTGGACATCAACGAGGCCAGCGAAGCGCAGGTGGATGCGGCGGTGCGCGCCGCCGACCATGCCTTCGACGGCTGGTCGCAGACCGCACCGAAAGACCGCGCCGCACTGCTGCTCAAGCTGGCCGACCTGATAGACGCCCATGCCGGGGAGCTGGCCAGGCTGGAATCGGACAACTGCGGCAAGCCCTACCCGGCCGCGCTGAACGACGAACTGCCGGCAATCGCCGACGTGTTCCGCTTCTTTGCCGGGGCCAGCCGCTGTCTGGGCGGCTCGGCGGCGGGCGAGTACCTGGCGGGGCACACTTCGATGGTGCGCCGCGACCCGCTGGGTGTGGTGGCGTCCATCGCGCCGTGGAACTACCCGCTGATGATGCTGGCATGGAAGATCGCCCCGGCCCTGGCCGCCGGCAACACCGTGGTGCTCAAGCCTTCGGAACAGACCCCGCTGACCGCCCTGCGCCTGGGCGAACTGGCGGCCGAGCTGTTTCCGGCCGGGGTGCTCAACATCCTGTTCGGCAAGGGCCAGAGCGTAGGTATGCCCCTGGTTACCCACCCCAAGGTGCGCATGGTGTCGTTGACCGGCTCGATCGCCACCGGCAGCCAGATCATCACCGGCACCGCCGACAGCGTGAAACGCCTGCACATGGAACTGGGCGGCAAGGCCCCGGTGATCATCTTCGACGATGCCGACATCGACGCTGCGGTGGAAGGCATTCGCACCTTCGGCTTCTACAATGCCGGGCAGGACTGCACCGCGGCCTGCCGGATCTATGCCCAGGCCGGCATCTACGACACCTTCGTGAACAAGCTCGGCGAGGCGGTGGCCAGCCTCCGGCACGGGTTGCAGGACGACCCGGACACCGAACTCGGGCCGCTGATCAGTGCCGCACACCGCGACCGGGTGGCAGCGCTGGTGGAGCGCGCCGTGGCCCAGCCGCATATTCGCCTGGTCACCGGCGGCAAGGCGGTGACGGGCGACGGGTTCTTCTTCGAGCCGACGGTGCTGGCCGACGCCCAGCAGGATGACGAGATCGTGCGCCGCGAGGTATTCGGGCCGGTGGTGTCGGTGACCCGCTTCGAAGACGAAGCGCAGGCGCTGGCCTGGGCCAACGATTCGGACTACGGCCTGGCCTCGTCACTGTGGACCGCCGATGTCGGCCGCGCCCACCGGGTGTCCGCCCGGTTGCAGTACGGCTGCACCTGGGTCAACACGCACTTCATGCTGGTCAGCGAAATGCCCCACGGCGGGCAGAAGCTGTCGGGCTACGGCAAGGACATGTCGATGTATGGGCTGGAGGACTACACCTGCGTGCGGCATGTGATGTTCAGGCATTGAGGCCCACGGCGCAGGCAGGCGTTACCTGCGCAGGAGGGCCGCTCGGCGGCCCTTTGGCGTAGCCTTCAATCGCGCAGGTCGGACTCGTGGATCGGCTGGTCGCGGTGGGTCGCACGCTGGTACTGCGCCGGCCATATGGCCTTCTGCCCGCCCAGGTCGTCGTCGGCATGCAGCGGCCAGTACGGGTCGCGCAGCAGCTCGCGGGCCAGCAGGATGATGTCGGCCTGGCCGGTGCGCAGAATGTGCTCGGCCTGGGCCGGCTCGGTGATCATGCCCACCGTGCCAGTGGCGATCCCCGATTCCTTGCGCACCCGCTCGGCAAAGCGTGTCTGATAGCCAGGCCCGGTGGGAATCTCGGCATTCATCGAGGTGCCCCCCGACGACACGTCGATCAGGTCGGCGCCCAGGGCCTTGAGGCGCTTGGCCAGTTCGACGGTTTCATCCGGGTTCCAGCCATCCTCCACCCAGTCGGTGGCCGATACCCGCACGAACAGCGGCAACTCCGACGGCCACACCTCGCGCACCGCCTCGGTCACCTGCAGGGTCAGGCGAATGCGGTTCTCGAACGAGCTGCCGTACTGGTCGCGACGCTGGTTGCTCAATGGCGAGAGAAACTGGTGCAGCAGGTAGCCATGGGCGGCATGCACCTCCACGACCTTGAAGCCGGCCACCAGTGCACGCCGGGCGGCTTCGACAAAGGCCTGGATCACCTCGTGGATCTGCCCTTCGCTCAATTCGGTGGGCGCCGTGTGCTGCGGGTCGAAAGCGATTTTCGACGGCCCCACCGGCACCCAGCCACCGTCCTCGGGCTTGACGCTGCCGTGCTTGCCCAGCCACGGCCGATGCGTGCTGGCCTTGCGCCCGGCGTGCGCCAGCTGGATGCCGGGCACCACGCCCTGGGCTGTGATGAAGCGGGTGATGCGTTGCAGGGGGGCGATCTGTTCGTCGCACCACAGGCCCAGGTCCTGGGCGGTGATGCGGCCCTCGGCCGTGACGGCGGTGGCTTCGGTGAAGATCAACCCGGCACCGCCGACCGCGCGGCTGCCCAGGTGGACCAGGTGCCAGTCGTTGGCCAGGCCGTCGACGCTCGAATACTGGCACATCGGCGAGACCGCAATGCGGTTGGGCAGCGTCAGTTGACGCAGGGTATAGGGCTCAAGCAGCAGGCTCATGGGGCACCTCTCCAGTCTCCGAATGGTGGACCGGACCGAGCGCCTTGGCTTCCCCGCGGCTCAGTGCCGGTCTCTGAGAGACTAGACCAGTTTGCCCACCCAGGGGTTCAGCGCGGCTCGATGTGGGCGATCATCAACTGCACCGTCTCGTTGCCGCGAAACTCGTTGACGTCCAGCTTGTAGGCCAGCTCCACCCAGCGCACGGTGGGGTTGGGCCATACCTCGCGGTCGATGCCGAAGGCGATGCCGTCGAGGGTCACCGAACCGCATTCGCTCTTGAGCACCACCTTCAGGTGACGCTCGCCCACCACCCGCTGCTGCACCAGCTGGAACACGCCATGAAACAGCGGCTCGGGAAAATGCTGCCCCCACGGCCCGGCGTTGCGCAGGGCGCGGGCCAGCTCCAGGTGGAACTCCTCGACCGCCAGGCTGCCGTCGGACAGCAGCCGGCCGGTGAGGTCGTCCTCCTGCAACTGGCGGCGGACTTCTTCGTCGAACGCCTGGGCGAACGCCGGGAAGTTCTCGGCCGGCAGCGACAGCCCCGCCGCCATGGCGTGCCCGCCGAACTTGCTGATCAGCTCCGGGTTGGCCGCCGCCACGGCGTCCAGCGCATCGCGAATGTGAAAGCCCGGCACCGAGCGCGCAGAGCCCTTGAGCATGCCGTCGCCGGCATCGGCAAAGGCGATGGTCGGGCGGTGATAACGTTCTTTCAGACGCGAGGCCAGAATGCCGATCACGCCCTGGTGCCAGTCAGCCTCGTACAGGCACAGGCCGAACGGCATCGACTCCAGCGGCAGGTCCTTGAGCTGGGCCAGCGCCTCGCGCTGCATGCCCTGCTCGATGGACTTGCGGTCCTGGTTCAGTTCGTCCAGCTGCACCGCCATCTCGCGAGCCAGGGTCGGGTCGTCGCTGAGCAGGCATTCGATGCCCAGGCTCATGTCGTCCAGGCGCCCGGCAGCATTGAGCCGCGGGCCCAGGATGAAGCCCAGGTCGGTGGAGGTGATGCGCGCCGCTTCGCGCCGGGCCACCTCGAGAATCGCCTTGAGCCCCGGGCGCGCGCGACCGGCACGGATGCGCTCCAGGCCCTGGTGCACGAGGATGCGGTTGTTGGCGTCCAGCGGTACCACGTCGGCCACGCTGCCCAGGGCCACCAGGTCGAGCAACTCGCCGATGTTCGGCTGCGGGCGGTCGTTGTAGCGGCCCAGGCTGCGCAAGCGCGCACGCAGCGCCATCAATACGTAGAAGATCACCCCGACCCCGGCCAGTGCCTTGCTCGGAAACTCGCAGCCCGGCTGGTTGGGGTTGACGATGGCATCGGCCGCCGGCAGCGCATGGCCCGGCAAGTGGTGGTCGGTGACCAGCACCTTCAGGCCGGCCGCCTTGGCCGCCGCCACGCCTTCGACGCTGGAGATGCCGTTGTCCACGGTGATCAGCAGCTGCGGCGTGCGCTGCAGTGCCACCTCGACGATTTCCGGGGTCAGCCCGTAACCGTATTCGAAACGGTTGGGCACCAGGTAGTCGACGTGCGCGGCGCCAAGCAGGCGCAGGCCCAGCACGCCCACGGTGCTGGCCGTGGCACCGTCGGCGTCGAAGTCGCCGACGATCAGGATGCGCTGGCGCTGGTCCAGTGCCTCCACCAGCAGGTCTACCGCCGCGTCGATACCCTTGAGCTGCTGATAGGGCAGCAGGCGTGCCAGGCTCTTGTCCAGCTCGACGGCGCTCTGTACGCCACGGGCGGCGTACAGGCGGGTCAGCAGGGGCGGCAGGTCGCCAAGAAACGGCAGGGTGGACGGCAGTGAACGCGGTTCGATACGCATGGAGTGATCAAGGCTTCTCTGGTTTGAAAAAGGTCGGCGGGCGGATCAGCCGCGCTCGCCCAGCAGCCATTGCAGCTGGACTTCGTGCTGGCCGCGGTCGTCGGTGACGAACACCGTGCCTTCGCTGATCATCACATCCCACTTGATGGCGCGTGGCATGTCCTTGGCCAGGACCTCCAGCACCTCTTGCGGCACGGCGGCGATGTTGAGGTTCTTCAGGTTCTTGACCGCCGGGATCACCTTGGTTTCCCACACCCGCAGGCTGCCGTAGGCCAGCAGGCTGGTGCGCTCGGTGCGGCGCGAGCACCAGGTCAGGCGGTCGGCATCGGGCTGGCCGACTTCGATCCAGTGCAGCACCCGGTCATCCAGGCTTTTTTCCCACAGCGCCGGCTCGTCGACGTCCGACAGGCCTCGACCGAACGACAGCTGCTCGTTGTACCAGAGGGCATAGGCCAGCAGGCGCACGGCCATGCGCTCTTCGGTTTCCGAAGGGTGGCGGGCGATGGTCTGCTTGACGCTTTCGTACACGCCGCGGTCGAGATCGGTGAGGTTCAGTTCAAACTTGTAGGTGGTGGACGGCTGGGCCATGGACGGGCTTCTGGTAACAGGAAAAGTCGCCCAGTCTAACCGATGCGCTGGCAATCAACGAACCGAACCGTACAATCTGCGGCCAACAGCAGTATCTGCCGCTGCCGCCCTGTGATAAAAACTAGCGCTCTGCCCTGCTGCCACGGAAGCCCCATGTCGTTGCCCACCAAACCGCTTGCCGGCCTCAAAGTCATCGAACTCGGCACCCTGATCGCCGGCCCCTTCGCCTCGCGCATCTGCGCCGAATTCGGCGCCCAGGTGGTCAAGGTCGAATCGCCCGATGGCGGCGACCCGCTGCGCAAATGGCGCAAGCTGTACGAGGGCACCTCGCTGTGGTGGTTCGTGCAGGCGCGCAACAAGCAGTCGCTCACGCTCAACCTCAAGCACCCCGAAGGCCTGGCCATTCTCAAGCAGCTGCTGGGCGAGGCCGACATCCTGATCGAGAATTTCCGCCCCGGCGTGCTGGAAAAGCTCGGCCTGGGCTGGGAGGTACTGCACGCGCTGAACCCGAAGCTGGTGATGGTACGCCTGTCCGGCTTCGGCCAGACCGGGCCGATGAAGGACCAGCCCGGCTTCGGCGCGGTCGGCGAGTCGATGGGCGGGCTGCGCTACATCACAGGTTTCGAGGACCGCCCGCCGGTACGCACCGGCATTTCCATCGGCGACTCGATTGCCGCGCTGTGGGGCGTGATCGGCGCACTGATGGCGCTGCGTCATCGCGAGGTCAACGGGGGCCAGGGCCAGGTGGTCGACGTGGCCCTGTACGAGGCCATCTTCGCGATGATGGAGAGCATGGTGCCGGAGTTCGACGTGTTCGGCTTCATCCGCGAGCGCACCGGCAACATCATGCCGGGCATCACCCCCTCCTCCATCCATACCAGCGCCGATGGCAAGCATGTGCAGATCGGCGCCAATGGCGATGCGATCTTCAAGCGCTTCATGCAGGCCATCGGGCGCGACGACCTGGCCGCCGACCCGGCGCTGGCCAGCAATGACGGGCGCGACCTGCGCCGCGACGAGCTGTATGCGGTGATCGACCGCTGGGCCCGCAGCGTGCCGCTGGACACCCTGATGCAGGTGCTCAACCAGGCCCAGGTGCCGGCCAGCCGCATCTATTCGGCCGAAGACATGTTCAGCGACCCGCAGTTTCTCGCCCGCGAGATGTTCCTCCAGGCCAGGCTGCCCGACGGCAAGCCGTTCAAGATGCCGGGCATCGTGCCCAAGCTGTCGGACACCCCAGGCTCCAGCGAGTGGGTGGGGCCGGCGCTGGGCGAGCACACCGCGCAGTTGCTGGGCGAGCTGGGCTATGACGCGGCGCAGATCGCCCATCTTCGCGAACAGGGCGCGGTCTGAGTCGCGCCATGTGCTGCAACCTGCACGGCGCACTGCTGGCTGTGCTGCTGAGCCTGCTGCCTGCCTCGAGCTGGGCCAAGGAAACCCTCACCTGGCTGTTGCGCGACCTGCCGCCGCTGACCGTGTTCGAGGGCCCCAAAACCGGCCAGGGCGCCATGGACCAGCTGCTGCCGCTGCTCATTGCGCAGATGCCCGAGTACCAGCACAGCATCGTGCGGGTCAACCGCGCGCGCGGCATGCAGATGCTCCAGGAGCCCTCCTTCACCTGCGACCCCACGCTGCTGCGAACCCCGGAGCGCGAGCGCTTCGTGAAGTTCTCGATACCGGCGCTGGCTGCGCAGAGCAACATGGTGATTGCCCGCCAGAGTGACCAGGCAAGCCTTGCGCCGTACCTGCATGATGGCGAAATCGACCTGGACGCCCTGCTGGCAAGCAACACGCACAAGCTCGGTGTCGTCGGCCAGCGCAGCTACAGCCCCGCCGTGGACGCGATACTGGCCAACGCCCCGCCCGCCACCATCAGCCGCCATTACGGCAACGATGCGGTGGGCAGCCTGCTGCAGATGCAGCAGCTGGGGCGCCTGAACCTGCTGCTGGCCTACTGGCCGGAAGTGCGCTACATGAACGAAAAGCAGCCGCAGCCCCAGGCCCTGACGTACTTCCCGATCAAGGGCGTGGCGCGCTACCAGCTGACCTACGTGGGTTGCTCCGACACCCCGCTGGGCCGCGAGGCCATCAGCCACCTCGACCAGTTGCTGCGCAACCTGCGCCTGCAGACCCTGGCACCGCTGTATGCACAATGGCTAGAGCCCGACCAGCGCAAGACCTACCTCGATGCGGCGCGCGAGCTGCTGAGCCAGCACTGACCCCGGCACGCGCTTTTACGCAGGCAAAAAGAAACCCCGAGCGGTGGGGAGGCCGTCGGGGTTAAACGAGGGCTGCTTGGAGCCTCGCACGAACAGCCTGGCGGCATCGGAGCAAAATGCCGTTCAACTGTCCTTAAGCTGTCTGAGTACCTGTCTGGACAAAGGTTCCCGTCACGCCGCAACGATTTGCGCGCGGCCCTGGCGGGCATGTTTGAGGGCTGCGATCACGCAGGGTTGCAGGCGTCCTTCGTGGATGCGCAGGTCACGTTGGATACCGTCCACCAGGTCGATGAGCAGGCGCTGGTCATGCAGCTGGCTGGCCTTGACACTGCGCTGCAGCACGGTGTCGCCGGCAGGGTCGACCAGCTGCAGGTCGAAGTCGGCACTGGCATGCCGGGAGGTCAGCGTGACCTGATAGGGCGTCAATGCTTCACTTAGCAACAAGCTGATATTGTCCATCCATTCACCGTTCACGTTGTTGTTGAAGGGGGTCTTTCACTGACCCTCGGCACAGGCTGAAAGTTCTGCCGCGGCGCGCTGCACGTTCATCGAGCATGCCCGGTGCACATGACAGATTCATGCCACGGGCCCGGCCTCCGGGTGTTGCAGCAGCAACGGGTGCAACTGGCTGGGGCTGGCTGGCGCGGGGGTGCTGCCCAGCACCCGCAGGCCCGACAGCTCGATCAGTTCGACAACCCCCTGGAGCACGCTGCGCCTGGCGCCACTGAGGACAATCAGGGCACTGGCGAGGCCGTGCAGCGCCAGGTGCTCGATGAAGCCCATGCCATCGTGCTCGGGCGACAGCGGGTCACAGATGACGATATCCACCGGCCCCCGTCGTTCGAGCACACCGTGCGCCTGGAGGGTCGTTTCAGCCACGCGCACGTCGTAGATGCCCAGGCCATTGAGCATCTGGTGCAGGTTCATCAGCCGATAGGCATGGGGCTCCAGAAGCAGAACCTTGAGTGAGCGCATGGGCGACTCCGGATTGGACGGGCGCCCACTCTAGGAAAGCCCGCGCGGGCGTCCCATAGGAAAAATCCGAAACCAGGGGGCGGCAACGTCCTCGTGTCGCCACGGTATCGACGCGTCGCGTCGGTTCGCCAGCAAGCCAGGTTCCTGCCGTGGCATGGCGGGCCGCGCAACAAAAAGCCCCGGGGCTTGCGCACCGGGGCCTGGTTCAACGCTGCATACCGCTGCCGTCAGAGCGGCTTGCCACGGTTGCCGTGCTGGCTGACGAAGGCCTGCACCGCTTTCAGGTCGTTGGGCAGTACCGTGCATTTCTCCTCGCGGGAGAACAGGTCGGTCAGGTGCGCCGGCAGCTCCAGGGCCTTGCCCACGCCCGCCTTCTCCACCGCCTCGGGGAACTTGACCGGGTGCGCGGTACCCAGCACCACCATCGGCGTGTCCAGGCTGCGACGGCACTCGCGGCCGGCCTTGACGCCAATCGCGGTGTGCGGGTCGAGCACTTCGCCGGTTTGCGCGAACACGTCGGCGATGGTCTCGCAGGTTTGCGCATCATCCACCGCCAGCGAATCGAACAGCTTGCGCGCCTCGGTCCAGCGGTCTTGCTCGACGCTGAAGCCGCCACCCTGCTTGAAGGTGTCCATCAGGCCGGCAATCTCGGCGCCATTGCGACCGTGCAGGTCGAACAGCAGGCGCTCGAAGTTCGACGACACCATGATGTCCATCGACGGCGACAGGGTGGCGTGCAGGGTTTCCTTGACGTACTGGTTGCCGCTCATGAAGCGGTGCAGGATGTCGTTGCGGTTGGTTGCCACGATCAGCTGGCTGATCGGCAGGCCCATGTTGCGCGCCAGGTAGCCGGCGAAGATGTCGCCGAAGTTGCCGGTAGGCACCGAGAACGCCACCGAACGCGCCGGGCCACCCAACTGCAGGGCGGCGTGGAAGTAGTACACGATCTGGGCCATGATCCGCGCCCAGTTGATCGAGTTCACGGCCACCAGGCGGGTGCCCTTGAGGAAGCCCTGGTCGGCGAAGCTGGCCTTGACCATCTCCTGACAGTCGTCGAAGTTGCCTTCGATGGCGATGTTGTGGATGTTCTCGCCGAAGATGGTGGTCATCTGGCGGCGCTGAACTTCCGACACACGCTGGTGCGGGTGCAGGATGAAGATGTCGACGTTGTCGCAACGCCGGCAGCCTTCGATGGCAGCCGAACCGGTGTCACCGCTGGTGGCACCGATGATCACCACGCGCTCGCCGCGCTTTGCCAGCACGTGATCGAGCAGGCGGCCGAGCAGTTGCAGGGCAAAGTCCTTGAACGCCAGGGTCGGGCCGTGGAACAGCTCCAGTACCCACTCGTTGCTGTTCAGCTGACGCAGCGGGGCAACCGCGGCGTGAGCGAACTCGCCGTAGGTTTCTTCGAGGATCTTCTTGAAGTCGGCATCGGCAATGGAGCCGGTGACGAACGGGCGCATCACCCGGAAGGCCAGTTCGTGGTACGGCAGGCCGGCCCACGAGGCGATTTCTTCCTGGGTGAAGCGCGGCAGGTTTTCCGGCACGTACAGGCCGCCATCGCTGGCCAGGCCGGCCAGCAGGACATCTTCAAAATTCAGGGCCGGTGCCTTGCCGCGGGTACTGATGTAACGCATGACCTATTCCTCTAACTCAAAGACGGCTCAGTTCAGTTGTTCGACGCGGATGCGCACAACGCTGCCAACCACATCCTGCAGGGCTTCCAGGGCGGTGATCGCGTCGTCCATGCGCTGCTCGAGCACGCTGTGGGTGAGCAGGATCATCGGCACCAGGCCATCGTGCTCCTCGACTTCCTTCTGCATGATCGACTCGATATTGATGCCGCGCTCGGACAGGATGCTCGCCACCTGGGCCAGCACGCCCGGACGATCCTTGGCCTGGATGCGCAGGTAGTAGGCGCTCTCGCAGGCTTCGATCGGCAGGATCGGGTGAGCCGACAGCGAGTCGGGCTGGAAGGCCAGGTGCGGCACGCGGTTTTCCGGGTCGCTGGTCATGGCACGGACCACGTCGACCAGGTCGGCGATCACCGACGAGGCGGTCGGTTCCATGCCGGCGCCGGCGCCGTAGAACAGGGTGGAGCCTGCGGCGTCACCGTTGACCATCACCGCGTTCATCACGCCGTTGACATTGGCGATCAGGCGGTCGGCCGGAATCAGCGTCGGGTGCACGCGCAGCTCAATGCCATTGGCCGTGCTGCGGGCCACGCCCAGGTGCTTGATGCGGTAGCCCAGCGCTTCGGCGTAGTTCACGTCGGCCGTGGTCAGCTGGGTGATGCCTTCGGTGTAGGCCTTGTTGAACTGCAGCGGGATACCGAAAGCGATGGACGCCAGGATGGTGAGCTTGTGCGCGGCGTCGATGCCCTCGACGTCGAACGTCGGGTCGGCCTCGGCATAGCCCAGCGCCTGGGCTTCGGCCAGCACGTCGGGGAAGGTGCGGCCCTTCTCGCGCATTTCGGTGAGGATGAAGTTGCCGGTGCCGTTGATGATACCGGCCACCCAGTTGATGCGGTTGGCCGACAGGCCTTCGCGGATCGCCTTGATCACCGGGATGCCGCCGGCCACGGCCGCTTCGAAGGCGACGATGACGCCCTTCTCGCGCGCCCTGGCGAAGATCTCGTTGCCGTGCACGGCAATCAGCGCCTTGTTGGCGGTGACCACGTGCTTGCCGTTCTCGATGGCCTTGAGCACCAGCTCGCGGGCAATGGTGTAGCCGCCAATCAGTTCAATGACGATATCGATCTCGGGGTTGCTCGCGACCTCGAACACATCAGCGGTAATGGGGGTACCGGTAATCTGGCAGTTCGGGTTTGGCGTACGCATGGCGATTTGTGCCACTTCGATTCCACGCCCGGCGCGGCGGGCAATCTCCTCGGCGTTACGCTGAAGTACATTGAAGGTACCGCCACCGACGGTCCCCAACCCACAGATGCCTACTTTGACCGGTTTCACTGTGAACTCCCCATTGAACGACCGGCCATGCGCCGGTCGAAAAAACAGCCGTCTCCCCATGGTGACGGCTCACTGATTGAATTACTTGCTTGCGGTCAATGCCAGCTTGGCCACTTGCGGGGCCGGCTGATAACCCGGGATCACCTGACCGTCCTCGAGCACGATGGCCGGCGTGCCATTGACGCCGATCGACTGCCCCATCTGGAACTGCTTGCTGACCGGGTTCTCGCACTTGGCGGCCTTGATTTCCTTGCCGTCGACCATCTTGTCCATGGCCGCCTTGCGGTCGGTGGAACACCATACCGCCTGCAGCTGCTGGTCACCCGACGAGCCCAGGCCCTGACGCGGGAAGGCCACGTAGCGCACCTCGATGCCGCGCTTGTTCAGCTCGGGCACTTCGGCATGCAGCTTGTGGCAGTACGGGCAGGTGGTGTCGGTGAACACGGTGATGTGCGACTTGGTTTCGCCCTTGGCAGGGTAAACCACCATTTCGGAAGCCGGAATCGCATTGATGGTCTTGGCGATGGCCACGCGCTCGGCCTTTTCGGTCAGGTTGACCGGCTTGCCGTCCTGGATCTGGAACAGATAGCCCTGTACCAGGAACTGGCCGTCGGCGCTGGCGTACAGCACACGGCCGCCCTTGAGCTTGACCTCGTACAGGCCGTTGACCGGGCTGGCAGCGATGCTGTCGACCGGTATTTCCGACTCCAGCGACTGCAGCGACTTGCGAATCGCCTGCTCGGCATCGTTGGCCGCAGCCACGGCGAAGGAACTGGCCAGCGCCAGGGCGGCGGCGGCTAAAATCTGGGTCACGCGCATGAAAACTCCTGAAGGCGGACAGGGGGCCGAAAGCGGAACAGGCGTACCGAAAAACGGCCGCGATCCAGGGCCCGGGTGTAAACCGCGAAAGCGTACCACATTCGCCGCCCTGCATTGACTGCTGGCGACGCATGCAATGTGCGATCAGCGCTCAGCCGCGCGGGTGATGACGGGCATGCAGTTCCTGCAGGCGGGCGCGGGCCACATGGGTGTAGATCTGGGTGGTCGACAGGTCGCTGTGGCCCAGCAGCATCTGCACCACGCGCAGGTCGGCGCCGTGGTTGAGCAGGTGGGTAGCGAAGGCATGGCGCAGGGTGTGCGGCGACAGCGCCTTGCCGATCCCGGCCACCTGGGCCTGGTGCTTGATGCGGTGCCAGAAGGTCTGGCGGGTCATCTGCTCGCCACGCTGGCTGGGGAACAGGACATCGCTGGGGCGGCCGTTGAGCAGTTCGACGCGGCCGTCGCGCAGGTAACGTTCTACCCACACCACCGCCTCCTCCCCCATCGGCACCAGGCGCTCCTTGCTGCCCTTGCCCATCACCCGCAGCACGCCCTGGCGCAGGTTGACCTGATCGAGGGTCAGGCTCACCAGCTCGGTGACGCGCAGCCCGCAGGCATACAGCACCTCGAGCATGGCGCGGTCGCGCTGGCCGATGGCCTCGCCAAGGTCGGGAGCCTTCAACAGGGCCTCCACATCGGCCTCGGACAGCGACTTGGGCAACGGCTTGCCCAGTTGCGGCATGTCGACCTGCAGGGTCGGGTCGAGGGCGATCAGCTTCTCGCGCAGCAGGTAGCGGTAGAAGCCACGCGCGCCCGACAGGAACCGCGCCGTGGAACGGGGCTTGTAGCCCTGGTCGAGGCGCCATGCCAAGTGGTCCAGGATCAGCTCGCGACCGGCATCGGGCAACACCATGCCCCGCTCCTGGAGCCAGCCGTTGAACAGGGCCAGGTCGCTGCGGTAGGACGCTCGGGTGTTGTCGGAAAGCCCCTTCTCCAGCCACAGGGCGTCGAGGAACTGGTCGATCAGCGGGTGGTCGATGGCGGGCATGAAGACTCGGTGGTAGGCCGTAAAAATACCGCTAGTCTTCCATAACACCGCCGGCATAGGGAGCCCGAATGAACGAACAAGAGATATTGCTGGCATTCGGCGGGATCGGTGTCGCGGCCCTGGGCTGCCAGTGGCTGGCCTGGCGGCTGAAGCTGCCGGCGATCCTGTTCCTGCTGCTCAGCGGCATAATGGCCGGGCCGATCCTGGGTTGGCTCGACCCGCAGGAAATGTTCGGCCCGCTGCTGATGCCGCTGGTGTCGCTGGCGGTGGCGCTGATCCTGTTCGAGGGCAGCCTGACCCTGCACCTGTCGCAATGGCGCGAGATCGGCACGGTGGTGCGGCGCATGGTGACCCTCGGCGCGCTGTCCACCTGGGTGGTGATCAGCGCGGCCACCCACTGGCTGCTGGGGTTCGACTGGCTGCTGGCGATCCTGTTCGGCACCCTGACCCTGGTCACCGGGCCGACCGTGATCGTGCCGATGCTGCGGGTGGTACGGCCCAAGGCGGCGGTGGCCAACATCCTGCGCTGGGAAGGCATCGTCATCGACCCGATCGGCGCCCTGCTGGCGGTGGTGGTGTACAGCTTCATCATTGCCAGCGCCGCTGGCGACGGCCTGAGCCAGAGCCTGCTGACGTTCGCCGGGGTGATCCTGTGCGGCAGCGCCTTCGGCGTGGCCGGTGGCTGGCTGCTGGGCCAGGTGATCCGCCATCAATGGCTGCCCGAGTACCTGCACAACCTGGCCTCGCTGGCAGCGGTGCTGGGGATCTTCATCGCCTCCAACCAGGTGATGCACGAGTCGGGGCTGCTGGCGGTGACCCTGATGGGCATGTGGCTGGCCAACATGAAGGGCGTGGATGTGCGCCGGATCCTGCACTTCAAGGAGAACCTCAGCGTGCTGCTGATCTCCGGCCTGTTCATTCTGCTGGCGGCGCGCCTGGACCTGAATGCCCTGCTCGGCCTGGGCCCTGCGGTGCTGGCCCTGCTGCTGGTGATCCAGCTGATTGCGCGGCCGCTGAACGTGGCACTGTCGACCTGGGGCTCGCAGCTCAACTGGCGCGAGCGTGCGCTGCTGGCCTGGATCGCCCCGCGCGGCATCGTGGCCGCGGCAGTGTCGGCGATTTTCGCGATACGCCTGGACGAGGCCGGGCACGCGGGGGCCTTGCTGCTGGTGCCACTGACGTTCGCGGTGATCATCGGTACGGTGGTGCTGCAAAGCGCCACGGCGCGGCCGCTGGCGCGCCTGCTCAAGGTGGCCGAGCCTGCCCCCAGCGGGTTTCTGATCGTGGGCGCCAACGCGCCGGCCAGGGCCCTGGGCACGGCCTTGCAACAACTGGGCAGCCGGGTGCTGCTGGCCGATTCGAGCTGGGAGAACATCCGCGCGGCGCGCATGGAGGGGTTGCCGACCTATTTCGGTCACCCGGCCTCGCAGCATGCCGATGCGCACCTGGACCTTGTAGGCCTGGGGCACCTGCTGGGGCTGTCGCCGGCGGGCGAGCTCAACACCCTGGCATGCACGCGCTTTCGACATGATTTCGGGCATCAGCGCCTGTTCGTGCTGGCCAGCGGGCTGGAGCGCCAGCGCAGCGACAAGCACCGCGCCAGTGACGAACATCGCGGGCGCCTGTTTGGCAGCCAGGCGTTGACCTATGTGCAACTGGCCAACCTGTTCAACCAGGGCGCCGAGCTGTACACCACACACCTGACCGAGGCGTTTGGCTGGGCGGACTACCAGGCGTTGCATGGCGATCGCGCGACCTTGCTGTTTGCCCGCGATGCCAGTGGCTGGGTGTATGTGGTAGGACCGGATACGGCGCTGAAGCCGGGGCCTGGGTGGACGCTGGTGGCGCTGGTCCAGCCGCAGGCAGGTTGATCGCGCGGGCTTGTTGGCCGTTCAGAAGCCGGGCAACACCGGCACCGGCCGCTTGTCTTCGTCGATGGCGACGAAGCTGAACAACCCGTGAATCGCCTTCTCGCGACTGTCGCAGCTCATGCTTTCGACAAACACCTCCACCTCGACCTTCAGGCTGGTGGTACCCACCTTCACCACCGTCCCCACCAGTTCCACGATCGAGCCGGCGGCAATCGGGTGCTTGAAGTCGATGCGGTCGGTCGACACCGTCACCAGCGGCAAGCGGCAGAAGCGCGTGGCGGCAATGAACGACACCTCGTCCATCCACGCCAGCGCGGTGCCGCCGAACAGGGTGTTGTGATGGTTGGTGGTCGAGGGGAACACCGCCTTGGTCACGCGGGTCACCGACAACTGGGTACGGCGCTGGATCTCTTGCTCTCTACTGTTCATGACATCTCTGAAACACGAATGACGGACAACAAAAAAGCAGCCCGAAGGCTGCTTTCTTTTCGCATGGCGGTCCCGTGCCCGCCGGTCAAACTAGCCTCAGGCCAGTTTTTCCTTGATGCGAGCGGCTTTGCCGGACAGGTCGCGCAGGTAGTACAGCTTGGCTTTACGCACGTCACCACGACGTTTCACGGCCAGGCTGTCGATCTGCGGGCTGTAGGTCTGGAAAGTACGCTCTACGCCAACACCGTTGGAGATTTTACGAACAGTGAAAGCACTGTTCACACCACGGTTACGCTTGGCGATAACAACACCTTCGAACGCCTGCAGACGCGAACGGTCGCCTTCCTTCACTTTCACCTGAACGACAACAGTGTCGCCTGGGGCAAAGGTCGGGATCTCTTTGGTCATCTGCTCGGCTTCGAGTTGCAGAATGATTTTGTTGGTCATGCTGTGCTCCTAAGATAGGTCGTCAGACCCACCATCGATACGTTAACTATCGTCCCGCTCTCGGAGATACTCCTCGAGCAGCTTCTTCTCTTCTCCAGAAAGTGAGCGACTTTCCAGAAGATCGACGCGTCGTTCATAGGTCCGCCCAAGGGACTGCTGTAAACGCCAGCGCCGGATGTGTGCATGGTTGCCACTGAGCAACACGTCGGGAACACGCTGATCCGCATACACCTCCGGTCGGGTGTAGTGCGGGCAATCGAGCAGACCATCGGTGAAGGAGTCTTCCTCCGCCGAGTCCGCATGCCCTAAAGCTCCGGGCAGCAGCCGCGTAACCGCATCGATCAGGACCATCGCCGGCAGCTCGCCGCCAGACAGTACATAGTCGCCAATCGACCACTCTTCATCGACATGAGCCTGAATGAACCGCTCGTCAATGCCTTCATAACGACCTGCGATGAGAATCAACGACTCTGCATTCGCCAGTTCGCGTACCGCCGACTGATTCAGCTGACGGCCTTGTGGCGACAGGTAGATCACCTTCGCCGCTTCCCCTGCCTGCTGCCTGGCCTGAACCAGCGCATCTTCCAGGGGCTTGATCTTCATCACCATGCCCGGACCACCGCCAAACGGCCGATCATCCACGGTGTGGTGGCGATCTGTGGTGTAGTCCCGCGGATTGTGGCAGGTCAGTTGCAACAACCCCTGCTTCACCGCGCGGCTGGTAATGCCGTACTCACTGATGGCCGAGAACATCTCGGGGAACAACGTAATGACTTCGACACGAAGGCTCGCCATCGTCTAGAAGTCCGCGTCCCATTCCACCCTCATTTCGCCTGCAGCCAGGTCGACCTTCAACACGCACTGCCCGGTATAGGGCAACAGGCGTTCACGATCATCCAGGCTGCCCACGCAGGGCTTGACCACCATTACATCGTTCGCGCCGGTCTCCAACAGGTGATCAACCGTGCCGAACAGCTGTTCGTCCTGGTTGATGACTTTCAGACCTACCAACTGGTACCAGTAGTACTCGTCTTCGGTCAGGTCGGGCAAAAGGCTACGCGAGATGCAAATCTCGTAACCGCTCAGAAGACGGGCTTCATCGCGATCGTCGAGGCCTTTGAGCTTGGCAACCAGATCCTTTTGAGTGGATCGGCCGCTGACCAGCTCGACCTGCTTGACCACACCTTCGCGCCGGAGCGTCCAGTTGCGGTAATCCAACAGGTTTTCAATCGGATCGGTAAAGGAAAAGACCTTCACCTCGCCGCGAACGCCGTGAACCGAAAAAATCTTGCCAACAACGATCAGGTCGTCAGCTTTTTCTGGCGTCGCGCTCATACTATTCAGGCAGCAGCCTTAGCAGCATCTTTCAGCAGTTTTGCAACGCGCTCGGATGGCTGTGCGCCAACGCTCAGCCAGTGAGCAACGCGATCCTGCTTAACGGACAGGCGAACTTCCTGGCCACGAGCGATAGGGTTGAAGAAACCAACCTGCTCGATGTGCGAACCGGTAACCGGGTTACGCGAGTCGGTCACGGTCAGGGTGTAGAATGGGCGCTTTTTGGAGCCGCCACGGGCAAGACGGATGGTTAGCATAGAACATCGTTCCTGTAGTCGGTGCTGCAAATCATAATGCACAGCGGGCACACGGGTGCCCGAAAGGCCGCATATTCTCAAGGAATACACGGACTTTTGCAAATGCCTTTTCACGGCGAGCGACAAGCCGCCGTGCTGATCTGCGAATGAGCCGCTTCTGTATATAGAAGGCGGCACGGGTCCCGCCAGCGGCGGGGTTCCGGTCGGTGCCCCACGGGAGGCACCGGCCTGAATGTGGTTACAGCTTGGGCATGCCGCCGCCAGGCAGCATGCCGCCAAGGCCGCGCATCATCTTCGACATGCCGCCCTTGGTGGAAAACTTCTTCATCATCTTCTGCATCTGCTTGTGCTGCTTGATCAAGCGGCCGATGTCCTGCACCTGGGTGCCCGAGCCCATGGCGATGCGGCGCTTGCGCGAACCACTGATCAGCTCGGGGTCGCGGCGCTCGGCCGGGGTCATGGAGTTGATGATCGCCTCCATCTGCTTGAACTGCTTCTCTGCCGCGCCCTGGGCATTGCCCATCTGCGACAGGTTGACGCCGCCGATGCTCGGCATCTTGTCCATCAGGCCGCTCAGGCCGCCCATGTTCTTCATCTGCTGCAGCTGGTCGCGGAAGTCCTCGAGATCGAAGCCCTTGCCCTTCTTCAGCTTCTTGGCCAGCTTGTCGGCCTTTTCCTTGTCCAGGGTCTGCTCGGCCTGCTCGATCAGGCTGAGCACGTCGCCCATGCCCAGGATCCGCGAGGCAATGCGGTCCGGGTGGAACGGTTCGAGCGCTTCGCTCTTCTCGCCCATGCCGATGAACTTGATCGGCTTGCCGGTGATCGCGCGTACCGACAGCGCGGCACCGCCACGGGCATCACCGTCGACCTTGGTCAGGATCACGCCGGTCAGCGGCAGCGCCTCGCCAAACGCCTTGGCGGTGTTGGCGGCGTCCTGGCCGGTCATGGCATCGACCACGAACAGGGTCTCGATCGGCTTGACCGCAGCGTGCAGCTGCTTGATCTCGCCCATCATCTCGGCATCGATGTGCAGACGCCCGGCGGTGTCGACGATGACCACGTCGATGAATTTGAGCTTGGCTTCGCGAATCGCCGCCTCGGCGATGGCCACCGGCTTCTGGGTGATGTCCGACGGGAAGAAGGTCACGCCGATGTCGTTGGCCAGGGTTTCGAGCTGCTTGATGGCCGCCGGACGGTACACGTCGGCCGACACCACCATCACGCTCTTCTTTTTGCGCTCCTTGAGAAAGCGCGCCAGCTTGCCGGCGGTGGTGGTCTTGCCCGCACCCTGCAGGCCGGCCATCAACACCACGGCAGGCGGCGCGCTGTTGAGCGCGAGGTCTTCGTTGGCCGCGCCCATCAGCTCTTCGAGTTCGGCCTGGACGATCTTCACGAACGCCTGGCCAGGCGTCAGGCTGCGCGACACCTCGGTGCCGACCGCGCGTTCCTTGACCTTGTTGACGAAATCCTTGACCACCGGCAGGGCGACGTCGGCCTCGAGCAACGCCATGCGCACTTCGCGCAGGGTGTCTTTAATATTGTCCTCGGTGAGCTTGGCTTTACCGGTGACATGGCGCAGCGTCTGTGACAGACGGTCGGTCAGGTTTTCAAACATGGGGATCCTTTCAGGCTCTGTAGAACCGAGGTTTATCAGCTGCCCCTGGCGCATTCGGCCAGCCTTGGGCAAGGGCAGGCCGGCGATTATAGCGAAGACTCGCGCACGCGCACACCATGGCGTCGGCCACCAGTCTTCCTTGGCAGGCGCGTTGTATGCCAAACTCAGGGCCTTTCGGGCTTGCCTAACAGGACTTATGCTCCCCTTGTCACCCAGCTTGCTACCCAATCTGATCGCCGCCTGCCTGTACGCCGCCGCGATTTTCTATCAAGGCACCCGCCTGGCCCGAGGCACCAAGGCCGACAAGCGGCTGCTCGGAATGCTCGGCGCCTTCGCCGTGGTCGCTCAGGGCACCGCGTTGTGCTGGCAGCTGCTCACGCCGCTGGGCCTGAGCCTGGACTTCTTCAGCGCCGCCAGCCTGATCGCCACCGCAGTGATTGCCCTGACCCTGGTCGCCACCCTGCGCATCCCGGTGGAGAACCTGTTGCTGCTGCTGTTCCCGCTGGGCCTGCTGACCGCGCTGATGGCGCAGTTCGCGCCCTCGGGCACGGTGCCGCTGGTCAACGAGGAGCCCGGCATCCTGGCGCATATCCTGCTATCGATCCTGGCCTACGGGCTGTTCACCATCGCGGTGTTCCAGGCCTTGCTGCTGCTGGTGCAGGATTACCAGCTCAAGCACAAGCACCCCTCGGGCCTGATCCGCAACTTCCCGCCGCTGCAGACCATGGAGAGCCTGCTGTTCGGCTTCCTGTGGGCCGGCTGGGCGCTGTTGTCGCTGTCGCTGATCTCCGGCTGGCTGTTCCTGGACAACCTGTTCGCCCAGCACCTGGTGCACAAGACCCTGCTCGCCTGCGTGGCCTGGATCGTCTTCGGCGTCCTGCTGTGGGGCCGCACCCGCCTGGGCTGGCGCGGTCACAAGGCGATCCGCTGGACCCTGGCCGGTTTCTGCCTGCTGATGCTGGCGTATTTCGGCAGCAAGCTGGTACGCGAATTCATTCTGCATATCTGACAGGCGACCTATGAACACTCTGCCGTTAGGCCCACAGGTCGCGGTACTGGCACTGACCCTGGTGTGGGCGGCGCTGTTCAGCGCAGTGGATGCCGCCCAGCAGCAACAGGGCGGCACCCGCCGCAATGGCCCCAGAAGCGAACGTGCACTGATGCTGGGCGCCACCCTGGGCAAGCTGCTGGTGTTCGCCCTGGCCTCGCTGCTGGGCTTTGCCCATGCCGGCGAGCGCGGCTTCTGGCTGGCCTGCGCGGCAGCGGCACTGGCCGTGCTGGTGCTCACCGACTACCTCCCCCGCCAGCTGGCCCGACGCTACCCCGACGCCCTGCTGGGCCTGGGCGAGAGCCTGCTCAAGGTGCCGCTCATGCTGCTGCAGCCACTGGCCTGGCTGCTCGATGGCGTTGCACGCCTGTTGCTGCGCCCCTTCGCGGGCAAGGTCACGGCTGTCACCCAGCATGACAATCGCCACGACACCCCCGGTGCCTCCGGTACGCCGGACGAGGAACATGCCCAGCACAGGAGCGACCTGCTCGGCAGCCTTCAGGCGCTGGACAAGGTGACGGTCAACGACATCCTGGTGCCGCGCAACGATGTCGACGGGATCAACCTCGACGAGCCGATCGAAAAAATCATCGAGCAACTGATCGTCAGCCGTCACACCCGCCTGCCGGTGTTCCACAGTGATATCAACCAGGTCGAGGCGATCCTCAACACGCGTCAGATCAGCCACCTGCTGCCCAAGGCCGAGCTGACCCTGGCCAACCTGCTGGCGGCGTGCTACGAGCCATACTTCGTGCCCGAAAGCACACCGCTGCAACTGCAGCTGCTGAACTTTCACAAACAGCAGCGGCGCCTGGGCGTGGTGGTGGACGAATATGGCGAAGTGCAGGGCATCGTCACCCTGGAAGACATTCTTGAAGAGATCGTGGGCGAGTTCGAGGAAGAGCACAGCCTGGACAACCCGCACATTCACCCGCAGCCCGATGGGCGCTACGTGATCGAGGGCAACATTTCGATCCGCGAGCTCAACCGCAGCCTGGGCTGGCACCTGCCCAGCGACGGCCCGAAAACCCTGAACGGCCTGGTGACCGAGGCGCTGGAAAGCATCCCTGCCAGCGCGGTGTGCCTGAAAATGGGCCGTTATCGCATGGAAATCCTCGAAACCGAGGACAATTGCGCCAGCCGCATACTGGTCTGGACCGTTTCCCGCTAGCTATACTCGAGCCCGCCGGCGCTTGCCCGCGGCAGGTGCCGGAGCCTTCGCAGCACTCGACAGGGAAACGTTCATGACGACCAGCAGCACCTATAACAACAACGATGAAACCGCAGCGCCCCCAGTCAACTCGCCCGCCCGGGTAGCCACGGCCAGCTTCATCGGCACCGCCATCGAGTTCTACGACTTCTACGTATACGCCACGGCAGCGGCCCTGGTGATCGGCCCGGTGTTCTTCCCGCAGACCTCGGGCACCGCGCAGATGCTCTCGGCCTTCCTCACCTTCGGCATCGCGTTTCTGGCGCGCCCGCTGGGTTCGGCGCTGTTCGGCCATTTTGGCGACCGCATCGGTCGCAAGTCGACGCTGGTGGCCTCGCTGCTGCTGATGGGCATCTGCACCACGCTGATCGGCGTGCTGCCGGGTTACGACAGCATTGGCGCCTGGGCACCGATCCTGCTGTGCCTGCTGCGCTTCGGCCAGGGCCTGGGGCTGGGCGGCGAATGGGGCGGTGCAGCGCTGCTGGCCACCGAGAACGCGCCCAAGGGCAAGCGGGCGTGGTTCGGCATGTTCCCGCAGCTGGGCCCTTCGATCGGCTTTCTGGCGGCCAACGGCCTGTTCCTGACCCTGGCCATGACCCTTTCCGACGAGCAGTTCCGCAGCTGGGGCTGGCGCATTCCGTTCCTGCTCAGCGCCGCGCTGGTGATCGTGGGGCTGTATGTGCGGCTCAAGCTCGAGGAGTCGCCGGTGTTCGCCAAGGCCGTGGCGCGCCACGAGCGGGTGAAGATGCCGGTGGTCGAGCTGTTCGCACAGTACTGGGCGCCCACCCTGCTGGGCGCGGCGGCGATGGTGGTGTGCTACGCGCTGTTCTACATCTCGACGGTGTTCTCGCTGAGCTACGGGGTATCGACCCTTGGCTACAGCCGCGAGACCTTTCTGGCACTGCTGTGCTTTGCGGTGGTGTTCATGGCCCTGGCCACGCCGCTGTCGGCCTGGCTGAGCGACCGGTACGGACGCAAGCCGGTGCTGATCGTGGGTGGGGTGCTGGCCATCCTGTCGGGGTTCACCATGGAGCCGCTGCTGACGTCGGGGTCGACCGCGGGCGTGGCGCTGTTTCTGGCCATCGAACTGTTTCTGATGGGGGTGACGTTCGCGCCGATGGGGGCGCTGCTGCCTGAGCTGTTCCCCACGCACGTGCGCTATACCGGGGCCTCGGCGGCGTACAACCTGGGCGGGATCGTCGGAGCCTCGGCGGCGCCGTTCTTTGCACAGAAGCTGGTGGCCATGGGCGGCCTGAGCTGGGTGGGCGGGTATGTGTCGGCGGCAGCAGTACTGAGCCTGATTGCAGTGCTGTGCCTGAAAGAGACCCGGCATACGGAACTCTGAAGACAGGCTGCTGCGCAGCTATCGCGGGTCAGGCCCGCTCCCACAGGCATCATCACTGTTTCTGTGGGAGCGGGCCTGACCCGCGATGACGTACTAAAGCCTTACAGCTCTACGCTGACTGCCTGCGAAGCCCGGGTCGCCTTGGCCCGCGCGGCTTCGATCGACTCGTCACGCGCCAGGCACACGCCCATGCGCCGCTGGCCATTCACCTCTGGCTTGCCGAACAGGCGCAGCGCCGTGTCCGGCTCGCTCAGCGCCGCGCCGAGGTTGGCGAAGGCGGTCTGCTGCGAAGTGCCTTCCACCAGAATCACTGCCGAAGCCGACGGCCCGAACTGGCGAATCAGCGGAATCGGCAGGCCCAGGATCGCCCGCGCATGCAGCGCGAACTGCGAAAGGTCCTGGGAAATCAGGGTCACCAGGCCAGTGTCGTGCGGGCGCGGCGAGACTTCGCTGAACCACACCTGGTCGCCCTTGACGAACAGCTCCACGCCGAACATGCCGCGACCACCCAGGGCCTCGGTCACCGCACGCGCCACGCGCTCGGACTCGGCCAGCGCCTTGGGGCTCATCGCCTGCGGCTGCCACGACTCCTGATAATCGCCCTTCTCCTGGCGATGCCCGACCGGCGCGCAGAAGGTGGTGCCGCCCACATGGCGCACGGTGAGCAGGGTGATCTCGTACTCGAAGTCGATGAAGCCCTCGATGATGACCCGGCCCTTGCCGGCACGCCCGCCTTCCTGGGCATAGTCCCACGCGGCCTGCACGTCATCGACGCCCTTGAGCAGGCTCTGGCCCTTGCCCGACGAGCTCATCACCGGCTTGACCACACACGGGAAGCCGAGGTCTTCGACGGCCTTGCGGTAGTCTTCGAAGGTGTCGGCAAAGTGGTAAGGCGAGGTTGGCAGGTCCAGCTCCTCGGCGGCCAGGCGGCGGATGCCCTCGCGGTTCATGGTCAGCTGCGCGGCGCGTGCGGTCGGCACCACGGTAAAGCCTTCGGCTTCCAGCTCCACCAGGGTGGCGGTGGCGATGGCTTCGATTTCCGGCACGATGTAGTGCGGCTGCTCGGCCTCGATCACCGCGCGCAGGGCGGCGCCATCGAGCATGTTGATCACGTGGCTGCGGTGCGCCACCTGCATGGCCGGGGCATCGGCGTAACGGTCCACGGCAATCACTTCAACGCCCAGGCGTTGCAGCTCGATCACCACTTCCTTGCCCAGTTCGCCACAGCCACACAGCAGTACTCGGGTCGCGGTCGGCGACAAGGGGGTTCCGATACGGGTCATCTCAGGTCCTCAGAGGGAAGGAATCCAGGGCCGCCCCAGCACGGTGCAACCCGGTGAAAAGAAGCGCCATTTTACATGGCGCAGGCGTTCTTGCGTGCGCGCCAGGCCATCGCCAGCCACACCACCGTCACCCCGGCGAACTTGGAGCCCAGCGCGGTACCGACCACGGCCGGGGTCAGTGCGCCGATCATGCCGAAGAAGATGAAGGTGTCCAGCGGGATGCTCAGCGCCGAGCTGAGCCACAGGCGGTCATGCAACGGGCGCTTGGTGATGCTGAACACCAGCCAGTCGATCAGCTCCGATACCGCGAACGCGGTGGCGCTGGCCAGGGCGATGGCAGGCTCGGAGGTGATATAGGACAGCACCAGGGCGCCAAGCATGGCCAGCAGGGCGCCGTGGCCGAAGCGGGTCTGCACCATGTCGCGCAGGATGAACACCAGCCCGCCCCAGGCGGACCAGATGACGTCCAGGTGCGGGGCACTGGAGAACGCGTAGTTGATCAGCACCACGCTGGCGATATAAGCAATCAGAAAGAACATAGAAACACCGGTTGGCAAGCCGTACAGGGTACTTGAGTGCCCCCGCACGGCCAAGCCCGGGATCAGCTGGCGGCCTTGCCCACCGTCATCACCAGCCCCGCCGCCACGGCGCGCTCATGGCACAGCACCAGCACCTGGCGCCGTTCGTCGTTGGCCATGCGGCCCCAGCGCGTGATCTCGCTGGCGGTGCGCTGGCAGCCGGTGCAGATATCCTGCTCGTCCAGCGCGCAGATATGCACGCAAGGCGAGGCCACCGGTCGTTCAGGGCTGCTCATCAGTCCTCCTGGGGTACAAGGTCACGGGCATAGCGCTGGGCGTTGTGCACATAGTGGGCAGCGCTGGCCTCGAGCAGTTGCTGCTGCGCCGGGGTCAGTTCGCGCACCACCTTGCCCGGCGAGCCGACCACCAGCGAACCATCGGGAATCTCGCGCCCCTCGGGCACCAGCGCATTGGCGCCGATGATGCAGTGCTTGCCGATGCGCGCACCATTGAGGATCACCGCGCCGATGCCCACCAGGCTGTAGTCGCCGACCGTGCAGCCATGCAGCATGGCGTTGTGGCCGACCGTCACGCCCTTGCCCAGGGTCAGTGGCCAGCCCATGTCGGTGTGCATTACCGTACCGTCCTGCACGTTGCTGTTCTCGCCGATGTCGATCAGCTCGTTGTCGCCGCGCAGCACCGCGCCGAACCAGACGTTGGCCCCCGCCTGCAGGCGTACCTTGCCGATCAGCGTGGCGGTGGGCGCTACCCAGCTCTGTGGGTGGGTTTCGACGCGCAGGTCGCCCAGACGGTATTTCATGCGTGGTTCCTCACGGTGGGAAGGCGGCGGGTTGGCCCGCTCATCTTGTAGGGGTGCGCTCAGGCGGATGGTGCAGGCTGATGCGCGCATCGTAAAGCAGGTTGACCAGCTCGACGATCATGATCGCCGACAGGCCCCAGATCTTGTACTCGCCGAAACGGTAGCTGGGCACGTACCAGCTGCGGCCCTGGTAGTCGATGCGGTGGGTATGGTCGCGCGGGTCCTGGCGGAAGAACTCCAGCGGCACGCTGAACACCGCGGCAATCTCGGCATCGTTGGCGCGGTACTCGACATAGTCGGGAATCAGCCCGACAAACGGCGTGACCTTCAGCCCGTGCAACGAAACCAGCGGGCTCAGCGGGCCGATGACTTCGACCAGCCCGGGCGGCAGGCCGATTTCCTCCTCGGCCTCGCGCAGCGCGGTGAACACCAGGTCCGGGTCTTCGGGGTCTCGCCGCCCGCCGGGGAAGGCCACTTCGCCGCCATGGGTCGAGAGCCCCTTGGCGCGCAGGGTCAGCACCAGTTCGGGCGACTCGCTGCGGGTGATGGGCAATAACACGGCAGCCTCGGGGAACCGACGATCGGTCTCCAGGGTGCCCGGCGTGTGACTGCTCATTCGGCGAAGTAACTCGTCCAGCATGGTCTCTCTCGTTCTGTCGGGTCTCTGCATGATGCACCAAAGGCGCAGCCCGCCCAAGCCCCCGCGACAATCGCGCTTGCGGGCCTGCGCGCACTGGCGCGAAGATAGGCGCAGCCACCAGGAAGATAAGCATGAATTACTGCAGTGCGTGCGGCAAACCGGTCACTCATCGCATCCCCGACGGCGACAACCGCCTGCGTCATGTCTGCGATCATTGCCACACCATCCATTACCAGAACCCCAACATCGTCGCCGGCGTGCTGCCCAGCCATGGCAGCCAGGTGCTGCTGTGCCGACGCGCCATCGAGCCGCGACGTGGCTACTGGACCCTGCCGGCCGGCTTCATGGAAAACGGCGAGACCATGGAACACGCCGCCCGCCGCGAGGCCGACGAGGAAGCCTGCGCGCGCCTGGGGCCGATGGCCCTGTACCAGCTGTTCGACCTGCCGCACATCAACCAGGTGCATGTGTTCTACCGCGCCGAGCTGGCCGACCTGGCATTTGCGGTGGGCGTCGAGAGCCTGGAAGTGCGCCTGTTCGAGGAAAGCGAGATCCCCTGGGACGAGCTGGCTTTCAGGACCGTGAGTCGTGCCCTAGAATGCTACTATCTCGACCGCCAGGGGCAGCATTACCCGGTACGCACCGAATGCCTGTCCCCGCGGGTCGAACCGCTCACTTGAACCCATACGTCGCCACTATCAGGGATACCGTTTCATGCGCTGGTTGCTTGCCCTCTTCTGCCTCGGTGTGGCGTCGGTGTCCCAGGCGGCGTTTACCGAAACCATTGTGCGAAAACCGCTTGGCCAGGTGACACCCTCGACCCCGGCGCCCACCCCCTCCGGCGCCCCGTTGATCGACAAGGTGCTGGTGATCAAGTCCGAACGCCGCCTGCAACTGATGAGCGGCGACACCTCGATGAAGAGCTACCGCATCTCGCTGGGCAAGCAGCCCACCGGTGCCAAGCTGCGCGAGGGCGACAAGCGCACGCCCGAGGGGTTGTACTGGCTCGACTGGCGCAAGGTGTCCGACCGTTACAACCTGGCCATCCACGTCTCCTACCCCAATGTCAGCGACTCGGCCCGTGCCCGCCGCGAAGGGGTGAAGCCGGGCAGCATGATCATGATCCACGGCACACCGGACAGTGCGGACTACCCCGAGGCGCTGTTCCACACCCTGGACTGGACCGAAGGCTGCATCGCCATGACCAACCGCGACATGCGCGAAGTGTGGAACCTGGTCAGCGACGGCACGCTGATCGAGATTCGGCCCTGACCGAGCGTGCCCCTTCCCCGGCTCCTACCTGCCGCCCCCCCAAACCTGCAGGAGCCGGCCTTGCCGGCGAAAAAGCGCCCACTGGCGAATCACCAATTGAAGGACCACCGCACCGCGTGCTCTCCGGCCTGCAGCCACTGCCCGCCGACCAGCACCGGATACAATGCCGCCCCCTGCTCCACCTGCCCTTGCAGCGTACCGCCTGCCCCCCCCGCGTCCAGCGCCAGGTGGTGCTGCCCCGCCGCAGCCAGTCGCGCCGATAGCCGCCAGCCTTCGTTGCACACCACGCGCACCTCGCCGCGCCCCAGGGCCAGCGTCCATGGCGCCACCAGGGCCAGCTGATCCGCCACCAGCGCACCCTGCCCGCTCACGCACCGCGCGCCACGCCCACTCAGTGCCAGTTGCCCCGACCACTCACCCCCCAGGCGATACGCCGAAGCCACACGGCTGGCCGGCCCCTGCGGCATGACGCTCGCTTGCCAGTCCCACGGCCAGCCGCGCAATACCAGCCCCCAGCGCTGGCCCTGATACCCTGCCTGCACCTGCACCGCCCACGGGCGCACCTGCCAGCTCAACGGGCCAACGTCGCCGATCCGCCCGGCCTGCCCCTGCCACACGCTACCGGCCACGCCCTGCGCAGGCCACGGCGCAGCCTTGAACAACCAGCGCGCCGGCAACCCCGCCAGCAACGTCAGGCAGAACACCAACAGCATCCACCCCAACCTCCTGCGGCTCATCGCGCCAGCACCAGATCGAAACTCAGGCCCGACGGCGCCTGCTCCAGCCCCCATTGAAGCGGCTGAACGCCTTCACGCTGCAAGCTCAGCAACCACGCCTGAAGCCGCCGCTCGTCCTTGACCTGGCCGCGCACCTGCCACCCCGCGTCAACCGGCTGCACGTCGCTGAGCACGAGCTGCTGCGCCGCAGCCGACTGCTGCAATCGCTCCAGCGTCACCTCGGCGCCTGAGTGCATGGCCGTCGCCGAGGCGGCCAGTTCGCGCCACTGCGAAAGCTCGCGCCATTGGCCAAGGCCTTCGCGCACCACCAGGCTCAACAGCAAGAGGGCCACTGCGGTCCAGGCCAGCGGCATCAACCAGCGCCGTGCGGTGACGCTGCTCATGCTCCTGCCCCCAGGTCGAACACCAGTTGCACGGCATCTGCCGTGGTCGGCTGCACCGCCACCTGCGCCCCGGCACTGGCGGCCATGGCAGCCCACGGCGTGTCCGACGGTGCCTGCGCACCCTGCAACTGCAAGGTCCAGCGTGTGCCATCAAACCGCGCACGCTGCAGCCGCCAGCCAGGCTGCGCCGAAAGCCACTGCACCATGGCGCCCTGCAATGCCTCCAGCTGGCGCAGTCGCAGGTTGCGCTCATCCCGCGTCTGACGCTCGCGCTTGAGCCACTGCGTAGCCTGGCGCGGGGTACTCAGCGGCCCGGTCACGGCCACCACCTGCGACTTGTACAGCGTGACCTGGCGCCACTGCAGGCCGAGCCACAGGCCACACCACACCACACCCAGCACGGCGCAGGCCGTCGCCAGGCGCCGTTGCCCCTGTGCCAGGTGCGGTCGCGCGCGGGGCGTGCGGCGCAGCTCGAACAGGCCGGGCAGACGTTCCAGCGCCGCCAGCGACGCCGGCCACGCGCCCTCGAATGCCTGCACCTGCCTGTCGCACCACACCGGCGGCGGGGTTGCCCCCAGCGCCGTCGGCCAGGCCAGCCACGCCTGGCGCCGGTCGGCGCCACAACTCTTGAACAGGCTCAGGTCCGGGCTGCGTCGCCAGCACCAGGCATCGCCGGGGGCAAGCTCCGGCAGCAGCTGGAACTCCGCCCAGCAGCGCTCGACCTGCAGGCCCCAGCCCTGGCAAGCCTGCAACCAGCCCGCCAGGCGTTGCCGGTCAATCACCGCCAGCTCAAGCCATCCCGAACCTCGCGACACACAACCGACATGGATCGCCTCGGCTGGCTGCAACACGCGATCTTCAAGCAGCAATGGCCACTCTTCACGCTTGAGACCCGGCGGCGCCTGCAAATGGAAGTGCGCGCATTCACTGCCCGGCACCACCAGCGCCACGCGATCGGCACCTTCCGGCGGTTGCCCGTGCCCCGCGCGCAGCACCTCACCGGCCCTCACCTGCAGCCAGCTCCAGCCGGCCTCATCGGGGCGCACCAGCAACCACGACCCAGGCTGGCGCCGTCGCCAGTATCGAATGTCAATCATTGGCTCTCCGGCAGGGCAAACGTACACACATAGGGGGCTCCATCACGCTGGAACTCGAGCCGTACACCACGATCGGGCGCAGCGCGTTCGGCAGAGGGCCAGGCCAGCCAACGACTGCCCTGGCGAAATTCGAAAACGGGGCTGGACACCCCGGTCAGGCTGTCGCGCAGCACCCAGTGCGGGCGCTCGACGGCATACAGGTCGGCAGAGGTCTCCAACAGCAGGCGTGCATCGCGCCGGTCATAGCGCAGGCGTTGGCGCTGCAAGCGCGAGCCGCCTTCGGCCGCCGGCCACGCCGCCAGCGCCACCCATTGCAGCTGCAACTCGGCAGGCTGCCAGTCCAGCCAGTTCAAGGCCAACGGCAGGCGCTGCTCGTACAACTGGCGCAGCACCGTGGCGTCGAAGCGGCGCTCCAGCCCGAGGCAGAAGCTCAGCACCGGGCTCGCCTGCGGCGCTTGGTCGAGTCGCTCACGTACGCTCAGCCAGCCATTGACCAGCGCCGCCAGCAGCACACCCAGTACAGCGGTCAGTGCCAGCGCCACCAGCAGTTCGAGCAGGGTCAGGCCCTGCTGCCTGCGCCTCACGGGCGCACCAGAAACAGGCGGTACTGACCCAGCGGCTCACGTTCATCGCGGTCGGCAAACAGGCGCAGTTCGCCACCGCGCAGGTTGCGCACGCCGGTGGAACCCAGTTGCAACCGCCAGTGGCAGGTGCCCGGCCCCTGACGCAGCTCGCCGCTACTCAGTGCCTGCGCCGGCCAGTACTGCTCCACCACAAAGCGCGCCTGCAGTTCCCGGGCACACAGGCTGCCCAGCCAATGCTGCTGCACGCCCTGCTGCACCACCAGGCGCTGGCGCAGTACCTGGCTGCTGATGATCGCCATGGTCGCGGCGATGCCCAGGGCCACGCTCACTTCGAGCAGAGTGAAACCACGCTGGCGAGCCTTCATGGCACGTTCACCACCTGCAGGCCGGCAGCATGACGCCAGTGCCAGCGCTGCCGGCCCTCGGCCCAGCGCCACTCCAGCCTCACCGGTCGGGCCAGCCCGGAGGGGGTGAACATCACCCGTGGCGTGCTGCCCGCAGGCCAGTCCGGGCGCAGCCCGGCCGGCCACTCGCCCAGCGCCACCGGCTCCACCTGCCACTGGTCGCCCTCGACCAGGCGCACGAACTCGGGCCGCTGCCCGTTCCAGCGCAGGCCGCGCACCTGCCCGCCATGCAGGGCCAGGTCGGCCTGCGCCCGCGACGCCGCGGCCAGGCGCTCCAGGGCCTGGTGCAAAGGCGCCTTGGCACTGGCGAGCGAGGCCACCGCCAGGGCGCTCATCAACCCGGCGATGGCGATCACCACCAGCAGCTCCAGCAGGGTGAAGCCACGCTGGGCCGGCATGCCTAGAGGTCCCAGTTACCGATGTCGGCATCGATCCCCTCGCCGCCCTCCACCCCGTCGGCACCCAGGGAATAGATGTCGATGCGCCCATGCTGCCCCGGCGCCCGGTACTGGTACGGTGTGGCCCACGGGTCCTGCGGGAGCCTGCGAATATAGCCATCGGCCCGCCAGGCACGCGGCACCGGCTCGGCCTGCGGCTTGCTCACCAGGGCCGACAGCCCCTGCTCGGCGGTGGGGAAGCGCAGGTTGTCGAGGCGATACATGTCCAGCGCCTGCTCCAGGCTCGACAGGTCCGCCATCACCTTCTGCTTCATGGCCTTGTCCTGGCTGCCCAGCACACTGGGCGCCACCAGCGCGATCAGCAGGCCGATGATGAAGATCACCACCATGATTTCCATCAGGGTGAAGCCGTGCTGGCGGGAACGTCGTGTCTGCATGGTAGTGCTCCTATTAAAGTGTGAGGCCCTGGTTGAGCTGCATGATCGGCAACAGCACCGCCAGCACGATGAACAGCACCACCGCGCCCATGACCAGGATCATCAGCGGCTCGAACAACGCCATCACGGTGTCGACCTGACGGGCAAAGCCGCGCTCCTGGTTGTCGGCCACGCGCTCGAGCATGTCGGGCAAGGTGCCGCTGGCCTCGCCGCTGGCGACCATGTTCAGCAGCATCGGCGGGAACTGCCCGCTGGCATCCAGCGCGCGGTGCAGGCTGACGCCGCCTTGCACATCGACCTGCACCCGCTCCAGCGCCAGACGAATGCGTCGGTTTTCCAGGGTGGCGGTGGCCACCTGCAAGGCTTCGAGCAGCGGTACCCCGCTGCCGACCAGAATCGCCAGGCTGCGCGACAGCCGCGCGCTTTCCAGCACCCGCAGCAGCGCACCCACGCGCGGCAGGCGCAACAGCAGGTCGTCACGGCGCAGGCACCAGTGCGGCCGACGCAGCAGCCGCGCCGCGCCTGCCGCCCCCAGCACCGCGGCGCCCAGCAGCCACGGCCCGGCCAGCAACAGGGCTTCGCTGGCGCCGATCAGCAGGCGCGTGATCAACGGCAGGCTCTGCCCGGAATGGGCGAATTGTTCGGTCAGCCTGGGCACCACGAAGCTCATCAGGCCGACCACCACCGCCAGCGACACCCCCATCAGCACGCACGGGTAGATCAGCGCGGTACGCGCCTTGTGCTGCTGGCGCTGCACCTGCTCAAGGTGGTCGGCCAGGCGTTCCAGCACCTGGGCCAGGCGCCCCGAGCGTTCGCCGGCCTCGACCAGCGCGCAGTACAGCGCTGAAAACACCCCGCCCTGGCGTGCCAGGCTGCGGGCCAGGCCCAGCCCCTCTGCCAGCGCGCCGCGCACCCCCACCAGCAGATTGCGCAGGGCCGGCTCCACCAACTGCCGCTCAAGGGTGGCCAGGGCATCCACCAATGCAATGCCGGCCCCTGTCAGCGTGGCCAGTTGCCGGGTCAGTTCACACAGCTGTGCGCGGCTCACGCGCTGGCGCCGTGGCAACACCTGCGCGTTGCCCTGCACCTGCAACTGGCGCGCGAACAGCCCCTGCTCGCGCAGCAACTGGCGGGCATGGCGCTCGCTTTCGGCCTGCAGGCTGGCCTTGAGGGTGCGCCCGGCGAGGTCAACGGCCTGGTATCGGTAGGTCGGCATGGCTCAGCCCTGCACCGCGCGCAGCACTTCGGCCAGGCTCGTCTGGCCCTGGCGCAGGCACTCGCTGGCCATGCCGGCCAGGCTCTGGCGCCGGCCCTGCAGATGCGCCTGCATGGCCACCTCACTGGCCCCGTCATACAGCAGGCCGATCAGCCCGGCGTCCAGCTCGATGAACTCATACAGCCCCAGCCGGCCGCGATAGCCGCTGCCCTGACACTGCGCGCAGCCCACTGCGTGATAACTGTGCTCAAGCTCGACCAGCTCCGGCCACAACGCCCGCTCGGCCGCCTGCAATGGCTGCGCCACGGCGCAACTGCACAGGCGCCGCACCAGGCGCTGGGCCATGACCCCGCGCAGGCACGAGGCAATCAGAAAAGGCTCCACGCCCATGTCGCGCAGGCGCGTCACCGCGCCCACCGCACTGTTGGTGTGCAGGGTCGAAAGCACCAGGTGGCCGGTGAGGCTGGCCTGCACCGCAATCTGCGCGGTTTCGCGGTCGCGGATTTCGCCAAGCATGATCACATCCGGGTCCTGGCGCAGAATCGCGCGCAAACCGCTGGCAAAGGTCAGCCCGGCACGCGGGTTGATGGCGGTCTGGCCGATGCCGGTGATGGCGTACTCCACCGGGTCCTCGACGGTGAGGATATTGCGGCTGCCGTCGTTCAGGCTGTTGAGGCTGGCGTACAGCGTGGTGGTCTTGCCCGAACCGGTCGGGCCGGTGCTCAGCACGATACCGTTGGGTCGCCCCAGGCAGGCGCGCAGGCCCGCCTCGACGGCACCGGGCATGCCCAGGTTGCCCAGCGAGAGCAGGCTGGCCTGCTTGTCGAGCACGCGCATCACCACTCGCTCGCCGTGGATACCCGGCAGCGTCGAGACACGCACATCGACCTCGCGCCCACCCGAGCGCAGGGTGATGCGCCCGTCCTGGGGCTGGCGCTTCTCGGCGATGTCCAGGCGCGCCATGACCTTGATCCGCGACACCAGCATGGCCGACAGCGCACGTGGCGGGCGCAGCACCTCGCGCAGGTGGCCGTCGACCCGCAGGCGCACCACCAGGCTCTGCTCGAAGGTTTCCACATGGATGTCCGAGGCCTGCTGACGCAGCGCCTCGCCGAACAGCCCGTTGATCAGGCGGATCACCGGGGCTTCGTCATCGCTTTCGAGCAGGTCCTCGACCCGCGGCATCTCGCTGATCAGGCCGTCCAGGTCGACCTGTTCGCCAATGCCCTCGATCAGCGCCGCCGTGGCGTTCTCGCCGGCCTGGTACAACTGGCCCAGGCGCGTGTCGAACTCCCCCGCGTCGAAATGGCACACGGTCTGGGGCGGGCCATACACCCGCAGCAGCTCGTGCAACTGGTCGCTGTCGACATCCGGGCGCAGCCACAGGCTCCAGCCGTCGGCGCCAGGCGCCATGGCCAGCCCGCCCTGGCGCGCCAGGCGATAGGGCAGCAACGGTTTCACCAGGTGCCCTCGTCCAGGCGCTGGCGGCTGGCCGGGAACACCCGCAGCAACTCGCTGCCATCGGCCAGGCTGGGCAGGGCAAGCGGCGTGGTCTGTTGCAGGCTGCGGTATTTTTCGCTGCTGAGGCTGGTCAGGCTGGCCCCGTCACGCAGGATCCGCGGGCGGATGAACACCATCAGGTTCTGCTTCACGCCACGGCTGGCATCGGAGCGGAACAACCGGCCCAGCCCGGGGATATCCCCCAGAAACGGCACCTTCTGATGGCTGGAGGTGACCTCGTCGCTGATCAGCCCGCCGAGAATGATCAGGCCGTTGTCCTCGACCATGACCTTGGTCTTGATCTCGCGCTTGTTGGTGATCACGTCGCTGGCCGCAGCGGTGTCGGCAATCGACGAGACCTCCTGCACGATGTCCAGGCGCACGGTGTTGTCACTGTTGATCTGCGGCTTGATGCGCAGTTTTACACCGACCTCCTTGCGCTCGATGGTCTGGTAGGGGTTGGTGTTGTCCTGGGTTACCGAGCCGGTCACGAAGGGCACTTCCTGGCCGACCAGGATCGACGCCTCGGCGTTGTCCAGGGTCAGCAGGGTCGGGGTCGACAGCAGGTTGAAGCCACTGTTGCTCTTGAGTGCATTGACCAGCATGGCGAAGTTGAAGCCGCCGCCGAAGTTGCCGATGCCGGCCGTCACGCCGTTCACGCCCGACAACAGTTTGCCCAGCGCCGCGTTGTCGCCGCTGGCCACGGCCCCGGCAATGCCGGTGATGCTGGCACCGCCGGTACCGAAGTTGACCGCGCCGGCACCGAATTTCTCGTCGGCGAACAGCCACTGCACGCCCAGCTCCTGGGCCCGCGAGTCGGACACTTCGGCGATGATCGCCTCGACCACCACCTGCGCACGGCGGATGTCCAGTTGCTCGACGATGGTGCGGTAGGCCGCCAGCTCGCTGTCGGGCCCGACCATGACCACGGCGTTGGTACCCTCCTCGTATTCCAGGCGAATGCCCGAGAGGTTGACCGGCACGGGCGCCTTGGCGTCCTTGTCAGCTTCGCCCGGCGCAGCGCCGGCATCCTGGCTGAGGCTGCGCAGCACCTTGACCACCTCGCCGGCATTGGCGTGACGCAGGTAGATCACCTGAGTGTTGGAGCTGCGCAATGCGTCGCCGGGGCGGTCCAGCTGCGCCAGCAAGGCACGCACGCGCTCGCGGCTGTCGGCACTGCCGCGCACCAGCAGGGCATTGCTGCGCGGGTCGGCGACCACCTGGGCACTGTCGGCGCCCTGCTCGCGGGCCAGCAGGCGGGTGATCAACTGACCGGTATCGCTGGCGCTGGCATGGTGCAGCGGCATCACCTGCAGCGGCTCCTCGCTGACCTGATCGAGCTGGCGCAGCAGGCTGTCGATGCGCTCCAGATTGCTGCGCCAGTCGGTCACCACCAGCAGGTTGGCGGCCGGGTACGGCGTGATCACCCCCACACGGGGGTCGATCAGCGGCTTGAGGATCGCCAGCATCTGTTCGCTGGCGGCGTTGCGCACGTTGAACACCCGGGTGGCGATGCCATCGCTGCCGGCCTGGGCCTTGCGCCCGCTCTCGACGGGCACCGGCTCCAGCCGCGCCGCCTGATCGGGCACGATCTTCACGCTGCCGTTGGGCAGGTCCACTGCAGCAAAGCCCTGGGCCCGCAGCTGGGCCAGGAAGATATCGTAGATCGCCTCGCTGTCGTGACGGTCCACCGTACGTACCGTGACCTTGCCTTTTACCCGCGGGTCGACGATGAACGTGGTCCCGGTGATGCGCGACACGCTGTCGATGAACTCGCCCAGGTCGGTGTCGACGAAATTCACCTCGTACAGCGGTGTACCGTCTTCGTCCGCTACCGCTTCGGGCTCGTCGAACGCCCAGGCCAGGTTGAGCCCCAGGGCCAGTACGCCAGCCACGCAGAATCTTGCGATCATCCCTTCATCCTTGGCGCTTGAAGCCGGTCACGGCGGGCCGTGGCGGCCAGGGCAAGCGCTCGCGCCGCCCCTGGTTGTCGAAAATCAGGCCATCGTCATCGATATCCTGCAGCACGATGCCCGGTGCCAGGCGCTGGCCGCGAACGTAGGTACGCACCGCCTGCTCGTAGCGCAGCACCACCACTGTGGCGCTGGCGGGCACGGCCTTGAGGCCGCCCAGGTAATGCACGGGCAAGCGCGTGAGCGGCAGCGCGTCACTGGCCGGCGGCGCCTGCCAATGCCCGACCAGCAGGCCGGGCAGCTCAGCCGGTTCGGCCTCTGCGGCCGGCGCCGGCAGCGGCTCGCGGGCGGCCAGCAGCACGCACTGCGCAGCCAGCCAGCCGGCCAGGCTCAACAGCACGCCGTCGAGCACGCGGCCCGGGCTGATCAACTGGCCAGCCCGCGCGGGTGCCAGCCAGGGTGGCCCTGGACGTAACGCACCTGCGGCAGGGCCAGCGGCGGCAACTGCCAGCCCGGGGGCTGCTGCGCCAGCCATGCTTCCACCCGCTGCCACAGTGGCTCGCCGGCGTCGCTGTCGAATTGCAGGCCGAAGGTGCGGCACTGGCCATCCTGTGCGGCTACCCCGGAGACCCGTTTGCCGCCCGGGCTGTAGCTGACCTGCCAGGGCGCGCCAAACCAGCGCGGCAAATCCTGGCTGTTGTCGAGCAGCAGCGGCGTGCCGAACAGTTGCTCGGCAGCGTTTTCCAGCACCTGCTGTACCTGGCGTGCCGGCACCTGCACCACCGGGGCCGGGTAGCTGCCGGTGAGGCTGATCAGGTGTTCGCGGGTGATCGGCTGGCCGGCCGCCAGCGGGCTGTCGTAGCGCAGCCCCGGCAACAGCACCGGTGCCCCGCTGTCATCGGCCAGCGCCTGGTGCAGCAGGTTGTCCCAGCTGCCGCCACGGGTATCGCGTCGCCACAGGTTTTGCGGTGCCTGTGCCAGGGGTTGGTCGAGCCAGGCGGCATGCCCGGCGCGCTGTTGCTGCAACTGCGCGCGCAACGGCTCGACCCGCGCGCGGGCAGCCGGCGTGAGGCGGTGTTCGAAGGCGGGATGAAACTGCGCGGTGAACTGCCAGCGCCCGTCGCAATGCAGGCAGTTCACCGCGAACACGCCGCTGGCACGGTTGCCGGCCAGCAGCACCGGCACCTGCTTGCCGCTGGCCTGCAGTACCGAGACAGGCTGCGGCCACAGGTCCTGGCCACGGGCGCACAGCAGCAGGTCGGCATCGCTCAGACGCTCGGCCAGCCACAGCCCGGGGCCGGTGCCCACGTCCGCCAGGGCGATCACCAGGTCCGCCGCCTGGCGTGCCTGTTCGAAGGCCGGCAGCAGCGCCTGATACCACTGTTTGAGGGATGCGTTCTGGTCGCGGGCGTACGGGTCGGTAATGCCGACCACCGCCACCCGCACGCCGCCGCGGTGCAGCACAGTGAAGGCCGGCGTGCCCAGGGCCTGGGCGCGTTCGGGGGCCAGCCCCGCACCAAGCACGGCCTGACCGTACTGGCGATACAGGCCGGCGCACTGGCGCGGCCACAGCACCCGCTCATCGCTGCTCACGCGTACCTCGCTGCCCAGCATCCGGCTGCCCTGCACGCCACTAGCGCCCTGGGTCAGGTAGGCCAGGCCACTGCCGTTCCAGCCCTGGCCATTTTCCAGGGTCAGGCAGTTGCCCCGCCCCGCCGCCTCGCGCAGCTGTTCGAGCAGGGCACCCAACACCGCATACCCGCCGGTCTGTACGCCTTCGGCAAGGCTGGCGTCGAGCAGCGGGTTGAGCTCGGCACGCCCCTGGCGGGCATTGATACCGCTCATCCACGGTGCCTTGCCAAGGTGGCTCACCGGCCCCAGGCGCGTCGCCGGCACCACGGGCATGCCGGGTTGGCGCGCATCCAGGGTGTCGGCAAAATACAGCAGCTCCACCGTGCCGGCCTCTGCCGTCGACGGTGTGGCCAGGCTGGAACAGGCGGTCAGCAGCGGCGCCATTGCGCCAACGCCCATCCAGCCCAACACATCGCGTCTGTACATGCTCGCCATCTACTCCATCGCCCTCGGGCTGATCAACTGTCGCAGCGGATAGTGCGGCGAGGGGATTACAGTTTGATGGCAGTTATTCGACAGGGCGTACAAAACCCCATCCAAATCAAATGGTAAGGATTCATTTCCTTAAAGGTCTGTTCACAAAACTGCCAATCAATCATCACACTCGCTCTCTACAGTGCCGGTTTCCGTAGAAGCCACTTCACCCAACAAGGATATGAAGAGATGAGTCGAGACACCGGCGACAACCTGGACCGCAACACCAGTGGCAACCTGCCAATGGCGACTGTCCTGGATGCCTACCTGAGCCGCCGCAGCGTGGTGCGCGGCAGCCTCGGTGCCGCGATCGCGATGATTGCAGGGACAGGCCTGAGCGGCTGCTTCGACAGCGGCGGGGGCTCGAGCCACAAGCCGACCCCTCCGGTGGAACCCGAGAAACCGAAACTCAAGCTGGGCTTCAACTCCATCGCCGGTTCGCGCACCGACGCCTGCGTGGTCGCCGACGGCTACAGCGCCTACGTGCTGGCACCCTGGGGTACACCGCTGAACAGCGCGGGCAACCCGTGGAAAAGCGACGGCACCAACACTGCCGCCGACCAGGCCAACGCCATGGGCATGCACCATGACGGCATGCATTTCTTCCCCATCAACGGCAGCTCCGACGACGGCCTGCTGGCGATCAACTTCGAGTACATCGATGCCGACGCCCTGCACCCGGCCGGCCCGACCGTGGACGGCAGCGGCAAGCGCCCGGCCGAGGAAGTGCGCAAGGAAATCAACGCCCACGGTGCCGGCGTGGTGCGCCTGAGCAAGGTCAACGGACGCTGGCAAGTGGTCGACAACGACCCGCTCAACCGCCGCTTCACCACCGCCACGCTGATGGACCTGGCCGGCCCGCTGCGCGGCAGCGACCACGTCAAGACCGTGTTCTCCAACACCGGTACCCAAGCCCGCGGCACCAACAACAACTGTGGCAATGGCTTCACCCCGTGGGGCACCTACCTCACCTGCGAAGAGAACTGGCCAGGAATTTTCGTCAACACCAGCGGCGCCGTGCCGGACGATCAGCGCCGCATCGGGGTGAGCACCAGCAAGGGCAACTACGCCTGGGAAAGTGCCGCCGGCGATGCCAGCGAAGTGGACGGCGAGTTCACCCGGTTCATCCTTGACCCCACCGGCGCGACGGCCACCGACGACTACCGCAACGAAGCCAGCACCTACGGCTACATCGTCGAGATCGACCCCTATGACGCCAGCACCCGTGCGGTCAAGCGCACCGCCCTGGGGCGTTTCCGCCATGAAGGCTGCTGCCCGGCGCTGCCGGTAGCCGGCAAGCCGGTGGTGTTCTACATGGGCGACGACTCCAACAACGAGTACCTCTACAAGTTCGTCTCCACCGCCCTGTGGGACACCGCCGACGCCAACCCGAGCAACCGCCTGGCTACCGGTGCCAAGTACATGGACGACGGCAAACTGTACGTGGCGCGCTTCGACGCCGACGGCAGCGGCCACTGGCTGTTGCTGGACGTCGCCACCACCACCAAGGCCGGCACCACCCTGGGCGCGCTATACACCGACCTGCCGGGCATCATCCTCAACACCCGTGGCGCCGCCGATGCCCTGGGCGCAACGCCTATGGACCGTCCGGAGTGGACCACGGTCAACCCGCTCAACGGCGACGTGTACCTGACCCTGACCAACAACAGCAAGCGCACCCCGGCCACTGTCGACAACGCCAACCCGCGCGGGCCGAACAAGCATGGCCACATCATCCGCTGGCACGACAGCGACGACCACCTGACCTTTACCTGGGACATCTTCGTGTTCGGCGCCAACGCCGCCGGCAGCGCCGACATCAACCGCTCGGGGCTGACCGAACTCAACCAGTTCGCCAGCCCCGACGGGATGAGCTTCGATAGCCGCGGCATCCTGTGGTTCCAGACCGACAACGGCGAATCGACCCTGACCGACTACACCAACGACCAGATGCTGGCGGTGATCCCCACCGACCTGGTCGATGCCAGCGGCAAGCAGGTGCCGATCAATGCCCAGAACCAGGTCGACCTGCGCCGCTTCTTCGTCGGCCCCAACGGCTGCGAGGTGACTGGCATCGCCTTCACGCCGGACAACAAGTCGATCTTCGTCAACATCCAGCACCCGGAGAACTGGCCGTCGACCGACGTCGCAACCACCGTCACCCCCGCCGGCACCACCGTGCGCCCACGCGCCTCGACAGTGGTGATCCAGCGCAACGATGGCGGTGAAATCGGCGTCTAGACCCGACCGGCACCGCTGCCCTCACCAGGGCAGCGGTTCGCGCCGGGTTACCCGCACCTGCTGCACCGGCACCAGGGCATGCCACTGCACCACGCCACGGGCATGTACCTGGTACTGGCTGCGCAGCACGTGAGCGTCCTGCTCGATCTCCAGCTGCAACAGAAAGTCCCCGCTGTTGAGCAACAACCCCTCACTCAAGCGTTCGAAGGTCGCATCGTCCAGCGCACCGAGTGCCTGGCGCAAGGCGCCGGCATCCCGGTAGCCGGTGGCCGGGCGTGCAGTGACCACCCGGCTCAGCAGTGAGCGGCTCATCTTTCCCTCATACAGCGCCTCCAGCAACGGCAACTGTTCAAGGCTCAGCGCATTCGCATTGAGCCGCCAGTGCGTGGTTTCGGGCAACGCACACAGCTGCGGGTAACGGGCCTGGCGTTGCGGGTCGGGGCCCAGCAGCAGGTTCAACTCGCTCATGTCCAGCATCAGCTGGTTGGCCGCCAGGCGCGGCGGCGACTGGCGCAGGTAATGATCGTTCTCGGCGCCCTCGCGACGCGCCTGGTGATCGCTGTCGATCCAGTCGGCCAGGGCCTGGGCCAGCTGGGCGGCGGCCATGTCGCCGCCCAGCAGGTACTGCAGTTGGCGTTCGGCGCGCTCGGCATCCTCGCCCACCAGGCTGTTGACGTTGAAACAGGTGTGCAGGTCGCGGATACGCAGGGTCGCCGAACCGCCGTCGAACGCATACGGCAGCGCCTGGCCACGCAGCGCCTGCCAGAACAGCGGGCTGGCACGCCAGCTGGGGTCTTGCAGGGCCTGCTCGGCAAAGGCCAGCCCGGCCCGCTCCAGCCCGCGCGCCTGCACGCGCTGCTGCACCAGGCGCACCGCATCGACCTGGGCGCGCCCCTCCTGTACCAGCCATGCCAGGCCACCGGCGATCATCGCCAGCACCACCAGCACCATCAGCAATGCCGCGCCCTGCTGTCGCTTGCCACCCATCGTCACGCTACCTCTGCCAAAGAGCGGCCAGTCAACACGGCGGATGTTTCAGGCACATGGCAAAGGCGTTGCCCGTCACCTTTGCGTCATAAAGCGCAGGCAGGATAAACCCTTCTTTTTCATGACCTTGGAGTGCTTCACATGGGCGGTATCGGGATCTGGCAACTGGTTATCGTGTTGATGATCGTGTTCATGCTGTTCGGCACCAAGCGCCTCAAGGGCCTGGGCGCGGACGTGGGCGAGGCGATCCAGGGCTTTCGCAAATCCATGGGCAACGGCCCGCAGGCCGACACCCCGGACGCCCCTGCCCCGGTGCAGCAGGTACAGCAGGGGCAACCGGAACAACGCAGCTGATGTTCGAGATCGGCTTTACCGAGCTGCTGCTGGTGGGCGTGGTCGCGCTGCTGGTGCTGGGCCCCGAACGCCTGCCGGTGGCGATGCGCACCGTGGGGCGTGGCGTGGGCCAGGCCAGGCGTGCCATGGGGGCGCTGCGTGCACAGGTGGAGCGTGAGCTCGACACCCAGGCACTGACCCAGGAGCTGGATGCCGAGCCACTGCGGCGTCTGGAACAGGAACTGCGCCAGGGCGTGAGCCTGCAGGCGCAGCCGACCCCGACTTCGACCAATGGACCCTGCCCATGACTGATACCCAAGCGGGCATGCCCCTGACTGCCCACCTGACCGAACTGCGGCGGCGCCTGGTGCGCTGCCTGCTGGCCGTCACGCTGGTGTTCCTGGGTTTGTTCCCGTTCGCCCAGACCCTCTATACCGCCGTGTCCGAACCCTTGCGCCGTTACCTGCCCGAAGGCGCGAGCATGATCGCGACCAGCGTGACGTCGCCGTTCCTGGCGCCCTTCAAGCTGACCCTGATGGCTGCGCTGTTCGTCGCCATGCCGGTGCTGCTGCACCAGGTGTGGGGGTTCGTGGCACCGGGGATGTACCGCAAGGAACGGCGCATCGCCTTGCCATTGCTGGTATCGAGCATCGTGCTGTTCTATGCCGGCATGGCCTTCGCGTTCTTTGTGGTGTTTCCGATGATGTTCGGTTTTTTTGCCAGCGTGACCCCGGCCGGGGTGTCGATGATGACCGACATCAGCCTGTACCTGGACTTCATCCTGGCGCTGTTTCTGGCGTTCGGGCTGGCGTTCGAGATACCGGTGGCCACCTTCATCGTGGTGTGGGCGGGGGTGACGGATGTGGCGACACTGCGCAAGAGCCGGCCTTACGTGATCGTCGGATGCTTTGTGGTGGGCATGCTGCTGACCCCGCCGGACGTGTTTTCACAGACCTTGCTGGCGGTGCCGATGTGGATACTGTTTGAAGTGGGGTTGCTGGCGTGTGCGGGGGTGCAGCGCAAGCAGGAGCAGAGGATGGAGGTTGCCTGATCGGACCTCTTCACCGGCAAGGCCGGCGAAGAGGCAGACCTGCCAATCAGAAATCAGCGAGCTGCCAGACCTCGTAGGCCGGGGTCTCGTAGGGGTGGCTCGCCTTCAGGGCCGCGACTACCGGCCCCACCAGCGCATCGTCCACCACCAGCTCGACCCGCCACTCCTCGACCTGCTCGACCACCCCGCTCTGCCCGATGAACGGCTGGCTGCCGCTCAACGGACGGAACTGGCCCTGGCCCAGCACCTGCCACGCACAGCTGTCGTAGGCGCCGATGCGTCCGCCACCGGCGGCGAACACAGCGGCCTTGACCTGCTCCACATGGCTGGGCGGCACGAAGAAGGCGAGTTTGAACACCCTCAGTTCACCCAGGCCCGCGCGTTGCGGAACATGCGCATCCAGGCGGCGTCTTCGTTCCAGTCATCCGGGCGCCACGAGTTCTGCACCGCACGGAATACCCGCTCAGGGTGCGGCATCATGATGGTGACGCGCCCGTCGCGGCTGGTCAGGCCGGTGATCCCGCGCGGCGAACCGTTCGGGTTGGCCGGGTAGGTCTCGGTGACCTTGCCGTGGTTGTCGACGAAACGCAGGGCCACGCAACCGGACAGGTCGGCTTCCAGCAGTGCCTCTTCGCTGGCGAACTCGGCATGCCCTTCACCGTGCGCGATGGCGATCGGCATGCGCGAACCGGCCATGCCCTGCAGGAAGATCGAGTTGGACTCCTGCACCTGGACCATCGCCACGCGCGCCTCGAACTGCTCGGAGCGGTTGCGCACGAAGTGCGGCCAGAACTCGCTGCCCGGGATCAGCTCGTGCAGGTTGGACATCATCTGGCAACCGTTGCACACACCCAGGGTGAAGCTGTCGCTACGCTCGAAGAAGCCCTGGAAGGCGTCGCGGGCGCGGCTGTTGAACAGCGCCGACTTGGCCCAGCCTTCACCGGCACCCAGCACGTCACCGTAGGAGAAGCCGCCGCAGGCAACCATGCCCTTGAACTCGTTCAGGTCGACGCGACCGGCGAGGATATCGCTCATGTGCACGTCGATGGCGTTGAAGCCGGCACGGTCGAACGCCGCAGCCATTTCCACCTGGCCGTTGACGCCCTGCTCGCGCAGTACCGCCACCTGTGGGCGAATGCCCTTCTTGATGTAAGGCGCCGCGATGTCGTGGTTGACGTCGAAGCCCAGCTTGACGCTCAGGCCCGGGTTGTCTTCCTCGAGCAGGCCGTCGAACTCCTGGTCGGCGCAGTCGGCGTTGTCGCGCAGGCGCTGGATCTGGTAGCTGGTCTCGGCCCACTGGCGCTGCAGCAGGCGGCGGTCGCCGGTGAACAGCACTTCGCCGTTCAGGCTGATGGCCACGTCGGCACAATTGACCGGCTTGCCGATCACCGCCACGCAGTCTTCGCCAAGGCCGGCGGCGCTGAACTGGGCCAGCACGTCCGGGGTGGCGTCCTGGCGCACCTGGATCACCGCACCCAGCTCTTCGTTGAAGAGGATGGCCGCGACTTTCTCGCGCTTGCCGGTCAGGGTGTCCAGTTCCAGGTTCAGCCCGCAATGGCCGGCGAAGGCCATTTCCAGCGCAGTGGCCAGCAGGCCGCCGTCGGAGCGGTCGTGGTAGGCCAGCAGGTGACCGTCGGCGTTCAGGCCCTGGATCACCGCGAAGAACGCCTTGAGGTCTTCGGCGTCGTCGACGTCCGGTGCCTGGCTGGCGAGCTTGCCGTGGGTCTGGGCCAGGATCGAGGCGCCCATGCGGTTCTGGCCGCGACCCAGGTCGATCAGGATCAGGTCGGTTTCGCCCTTGTCCATGCGCAGTTGCGGGGTCAGGGTCTTGCGGATGTCGGTAACCGGGGCAAAGCCGGTCACGATCAGCGACATCGGCGAGGTCACGGTCTTCTCGCGACCTTCATCTTCCCAGCGGGTCTTCATGGACATCGAGTCCTTGCCCACCGGAATGGTCAGGCCCAGCTCGGGGCACAGTTCCATGCCCACGGCCTTGACCGCGTCGTACAGGCGCGCGTCTTCACCGGGGTGGCCGGCAGCCGACATCCAGTTGGCCGACAGCTTGATGTCGGACAGCTTGCCGATGCGCGAGGCCGCCATGTTGGTCAGGGTCTCGCCGATCGCCATGCGCCCGGACGCCTGGGCGTCGAGCAGAGCCAGCGGGGTGCGCTCGCCCATGGCCATGGCTTCGCCGGTGTACACGTCGAAGCTGGTGGCGGTGACGGCCACGTCGGCCACCGGGACCTGCCATGGACCGACCATCTGGTCGCGGGCGACCAGGCCGGTGATGGTGCGGTCACCGATGGTGATCAGGAAGTTCTTGCTGGCCACGGCCGGGTGGCGCAGCACGCGCTGTACCGAGTCGGCGAGGTCCAGAGTGCTCGGGTCGAAATCGTCGCCCAGCTCGGCTTCGCGGCTGACCGAACGGTGCATGCGCGGGGCCTTGCCCAGCAGCACTTCCAGCGGCATGTCCACCGGGCTGTTGCCGAAGTGGCTGTCGGTGACGGTCAGTTGCGGTTCGGCAGTGGCTTCGCCGACCACCGCGAACGGGCAGCGCTCGCGTTCGCAGATGGCGGTGAAACGCTCCAGGTCCTTGGCGTCGACCGCCAGCACGTAGCGTTCCTGGGACTCGTTGCTCCAGATTTCCAGCGGCGCCATGCCCGGCTCGTCGTTGGGCACGTTGCGCAGCTCGAAACGACCGCCACGGCCGCCGTCGTTGACCAGCTCGGGGAAGGCGTTGGACAGGCCGCCCGCGCCGACGTCATGGATGAACGCGATGGGGTTGGCATCGCCCAGCTGCCAGCAGCGGTCGATGACCTCCTGGCAGCGGCGTTCCATTTCAGGGTTTTCGCGCTGTACCGAGGCGAAATCGAGGTCGGCAGAGCTGGCGCCGGTGGCCATCGACGAGGCAGCACCGCCACCCAGGCCGATCAGCATGGCCGGGCCGCCGAGCACGATCAGCTTGGCGCCGACGGTGATCTCGCCCTTCTGCACATGGCCTTCGCGGATGTTGCCCATGCCGCCGGCGAGCATGATCGGCTTGTGGTAGCCGCGCACTTCTTCGCCGTGGGGGGTGTTGATCGACTGCTCGAAGGTACGGAAGTAACCGGTCAGTGCCGGGCGCCCGAATTCATTGTTGAACGCCGCGCCGCCCAGCGGGCCTTCGATCATGATGTCCAGCGCGGTGACGATGCGCTCCGGCTTGCCGTAGGGCTTTTCCCAAGGCTGTTCGAAGCCCGGGATCTGCAGGTTGGACACGGTGAAGCCGGTGAGGCCGGCCTTGGGCTTGGCGCCGCGACCGGTGGCACCTTCGTCGCGGATCTCGCCGCCGGAACCGGTGGAGGCCCCCGGGAACGGCGCGATGGCGGTCGGGTGGTTGTGGGTCTCGACCTTCATCAGGATGTGCACCGGCTCCTGCACCGCGCCGTACTGGCGGGTTTCAGGGTTCGGGAAGAAGCGCCCGGCGGTGGAACCGACGATCACCGAGGCGTTGTCCTTGTAAGCGGACAGCACGCCTTCGCTGTGCATCTGGTAGGTGTTCTTGATCATGCCGAACAGGCTTTTTTCCTGGCTCTGGCCGTCGATATCCCAACTGGCGTTGAAGATCTTGTGGCGGCAGTGCTCGGAGTTGGCCTGGGCGAACATCATCAGTTCGATGTCGTGCGGGTTGCGCTTGAGGCCCTGGAAGCTGGTGACCAGGTAGTCGATCTCGTCTTCGGCCAGGGCCAGGCCCAGCTCGACGTTGGCTTTTTCCAGCGCGGCGCGGCCACCGCCGAGGATGTCGACGGCGGTCAGCGGCTTGGGTTCGGCATGGCTGAACAGGCCGGCGGCCTCTTCGAGCCTGCCCAGCACGATCTGGGTCATGCGGTCGTGCAGCAGCTCGGCGACGGCGGCCACATCGGCCTCGCTCAGTTCACCGCCGACATAGAAGGCAGTACCACGCTCCAGGCGCTTGACGTTCTCCAGGCCGCAGTTGTGGGCGATGTCGCTGGCCTTGCTCGACCAGGGCGAGATGGTGCCGAAACGCGGCATGACCAGGAACAGGCGACCGCTGGGCTCCTGTACCGGCACGCTCGGGCCGTACTTGAGCAGGCGCGCGAGCACATGCTGTTGGTCGGCACTCAGCTCGCCGTCAACCTCGGCGAAATGGGCGAATTCAGCGTACAAACCACTAACAGCGGGGACTTTCTGGCTCAGTTGCTCGAGTAATTTACCGTGGCGAAAGGCAGAAAGGGCAGGAGCGCCGCGCAGGATCAACATCGTCGGGACAGCCTCAGGAAGGGGGTGTGCTTAGAGGCCGTGCATTCTAGCCTAAACCGCCGCCGACGGCACCCGAAACGCTGCATCGGCGACAGGCCGAATGTCGGCAAGCCGACAAGAGTGCTTCACGAGATGACAAAAACCCGTCCCGACGCGGTTTTATCGGGCTGTGCTAGCAGACAAGCCGGATGTTGTCGAGATATGGCGCGGCAGGTCCTTTGCGTATACTGCACCCTATGTTTGCCCAGACTGCTTTGCGCCAGCGTTGTGCCAAATGGCTCATCGCAACCGGACTCTTCCTGATGCTCGGTGCCTGTGTTGAAAAACCCAGCACCCTGGAGCGTGTCAAGGAGGACGGCGTGCTGCGCGTGATCACCCGCAACAGCCCGGCCACCTACTTCCAGGACCGCAACGGCGAAACCGGCTTCGAGTACGAGCTGGTCCAGCGCTTTGCCGACGACCTGGGCGTGAAGCTGCAGATCGAGACCGCCGACAACCTCGACGACCTGTTCAACCAGCTCGGCCAGCCGAACGGCCCGGTGCTGGCGGCAGCGGGCCTGGTAAGCAGCGAGCAGCGCAAGCAGCAGGTACGTTTTTCCCACCCGTATCTCGAAGTCACCCCGCAGATCATCTACCGCAACGGCAAGCCCCGCCCCACCGACGCCGGCGACCTGGTCGGCAAGCGCATTCTGGTACTCAAGGGCAGCAGCCATGCCGAACAGCTGGCAGAGCTGAAAAAACAGTACCCGGCCCTGCAATATGAAGAATCCGACCAGGTCGAGGTGGTCGACCTGCTGCGCATGGTCGACGAGGGCCAGATCGACCTGACCCTGGTCGACTCCAACGAAGTGGCGATGAACCAGGTGTACTTCCCCAACGTGCGGGTCGCCTTCGACCTGGGCGACGGGCGCGACCAGCGCTGGGCGGTGGCGGCCGGCGAAGACAACAGCCTGCTCAACGAAATCAACGAATTCATCGACAAGGTGCACAAGAATGGCACCCTGCAACGGCTCAAGGACCGCTACTACGGCCACGTGGACGTGCTCGGCTATGTCGGCGCCTACACCTTCGCCCAGCACCTGCAGCAGCGCCTGCCGCGCTACGAGAACCACTTCAAGACCTCGGCCAAGAAGGAACAGGTGGACTGGCGCCTGCTGGCGGCGATCGGTTACCAGGAGTCGATGTGGCAGGCCGAGGTCACCTCCAAGACCGGCGTGCGCGGGCTGATGATGCTGACCCAGCGCACCGCCCAGGCCATGGGCGTGTCCAACCGGCTCGACCCGCGCCAGAGCATCGAGGGCGGGGCCAAGTACTTCATGCATGTGAAGAAGGAGCTCGATGACGACATCGAGGAGCCGGACCGCACCTGGTTTGCCCTGGCCGCCTACAACGTGGGCAGCGGCCACCTGGACGATGCACGCAAGCTGGCCAAGCGCGAGGGGCTGAACCCGAACAAGTGGCTGGACGTGAAGAAGATGCTGCCGCGCCTGTCGCAGAAGCAGTGGTACAGCAAGACCCGCTACGGCTATGCCCGTGGCGGCGAGCCGGTGCATTTCGTGGCCAACATCCGGCGCTACTACGACATCCTGACCTGGGTGACCCAGCCGCAGCTGGAGGGCAGCCAGGTGGCCGAAGGCAACCTGCATGTGCCGGGGGTCAACAAGACCAAGCCGGCCGACGCTTCGCCGCCGCTCTAGTTTGCAGCGCCTGTATCGCGGGCCAAGCCCGCTCCCGCAACAACGGGGGAGCGGGCTTGACCCGCGATGGTCACACCACGGTTATCAGGCCTTGGCCCGCCGAGCCCTGAAGAACTCGGTCAGAATCGCCCCGCACTCCTCGGCCAGCACCCCGCCCTCGAACAGCACCCGGTGGTTCAGAAACCCCTGGGTAAAGAATTGCCCCTGGCTCTGCACGATCCCTGCCTTGGGCTCCAGGGCCCCGAACACCACGCGGTTGACCCGCGAATGCACGATCAGCCCGGCGCACATGCTGCACGGCTCCAGCGTCACATACAGCGTGCTGCCCGGCAGCCGGTAGTTGCTGGCCGCCTGCGCCGCCGCGCGAATGGCCACCATTTCGGCGTGCGCGCTGGGGTCGCTGCCGCTGATCGGGCAGTTGAAGCCCTGCCCGATCACCTCGCCGTGCTGCACCAGCACCGCGCCCACCGGCACCTCGCCCAATGCAGCCCCCTGCGCCGCCAGCTCCAGCGCCAGGCGCATGAAGTGCTGGTCGCGGCTGCGGTCGATGATCTGCGGCTGACGCATCACGCCACCTCGATGGCGGCCATCAGGCCGGTTTCCATGTGATCGATCACGTGGCAATGGAACATCCAGGTGCCGGGGTTATCCGCCACCAGCGCCACCTGCGCCCGCTCGTTCTTGCCCAGCAGGTAGGTGTCGGTGAAGTACTGCTCCGGGATCTTGTGGCGATTGGAGCTGAGCACCTTGAAACTCATGCCGTGCAGGTGGATCGGGTGCTGGTACTGGGTCATGTTCTTGAGCTCGAAGATGTAGCTCTTGCCCTTCTTCAAGGTGGCGATCGGCCGGTCGGAACAGGTCTTGTCGGTGATGTCCCAGGCCTGCCCGTTGATCTGCCAAAGGCTTGGCGGCTTGCCGTTCTCGGTATTGACCGACACCGAGCCTACCCACTCGAAATTGAAGTTGATCTTCTCGGCGTTGGCCAGGTCCGGCTCGGCGATGGGGTTGGCCGGCAGCGCCGGTGGCCAGTCGCCAGGTGCCTCGCTGCTGGCCACCGAACGCAGGGTGCCCAGGCGCACCGAGCCGTCGCGCAGCGACAGCTCCTCCCCGGCTGCCGGCACGCGGATGGCCAGGCAGATGCGCATGCCGGGGCCCAGCCAGTAGTCCTTGCCCAATGGGCGCGGGGTGATCGGGTTGCCATCCAGCGCATAGATGCGCGCCTCGAAGTCGCCCTTGAGGTTGATGCGGTAGGTCAGGGTGTTGTCCAGGTTCAGCAGGCGCACCCGCACGATCTGCCCGGCGGGCATTTCCACCACCGCGTCGGGCTGCCCGTTGATGGTGATCAGGCGCCCTGCGGTGCCGCCACGGGCCGCTTCGCGCGGCACGCTGAACTCGACGAAGTTGCCCTGCTCGTCCACGTGCCAGTTCTTCAGGCTCAGGGTGCGCTCGTGCTTGAAACCGGTGGGCTCGCGCTCCTCCACGATCAGCGGGCCGACCAGGCCGCGGCCCAGCTCTTCGCTGCTGTTGACGTGGGGGTGGTACCAGAAGCTGCCGGCATCCGGCACGCGGAACTTGTAGTTGAAGTACTCGCCCGGCAGCACCGGCAGCTGCGACACGTAGGGCACGCCGTCCATTTCCAGCGGCAGGCGGATACCGTGCCAGTGGATGGTGGTGGCCACCGGCAGGTGGTTGATGAACCGCACCCGCAGCCACTGCCCCTGACGCACCCGTAGCTCGGTGCCCGGCGCGGACGGGCCGAACGCCCAGGCCTGGGTGGTGTGCCCGGCCACCAGCTCGACGTCCAGCGGCGCGGCGATCAGTTCATAGTCATGCCCGGCCTGCTCGTCCTCGACCTTGCCCATCCAGTAACGTGCGGCGCCCCCGGCGCCCAGGCCAACCACCACCAGGCCAGTCAGCCCCTTGAGCATTTGTCGACGGGTAAAGGACATCGGAACAGGCACCTCGTATCGCGAAAACAGCCTGCCAGCCATGACCGGGCTGGCGGTAAGGGCGAATACGATACACCTGCATTTGCGAAACTTTAAGTGAAGAGTTGCCCCGGCAGCGGCACACGATGCCGCACCCACCCGCGCAGCACTATCTACCGCACCTGCCCGCTGGAGCCAGCCCATCCTGCCATGGCCCAGACCAAGGAAGGATCGCCATGCCCCAGCCCCCCAACCCACAACGCGCGCAGCTTCAGGACATTGCGCGCCAGCTCGTCGTCAACTGCCCGGACATGCGCCAGATGGCCCGTGAGGTGGCCGTCGACGCCCTGAAGAAGTTCGCCCGCAGCAGCCTCGATCCGGACACCGTGTACCTGCACCGTTTCAAGGCGGCCCAGTCCAACCCCAGAAGCTTCAGCGGCTGGGAGCACCGTGAGCTGCCCTACCAGTCGCTGACGTTGCCGCAACTGGTGATGCAGCGCTTCGACGCCAACGACCAGGACAACGCCGACCTGCTCGGCTACCGCACCGGCTTCTACCGCGAAGGCGCGCATGCCGGGGTGTTCGACGAACGCAACGAAGTCCCCATGGCACCGGCCGATGTGCTGCGCTACTTCTGGCAGATCGACTTCAGCTCGGTCTTCAAACAGAAGATGCAGGCGTTCTGGGCCGACAGTGCAGAGGCGTTTCGCAGCATGGCCAAGGCCAACTTCCTGAGCAAGGTGGTGGAAGCCTGCGAACACGCAGACCTGCCCGAACAGCGCAAACGCTACCGCCTGCTGGCCCGGGCACTGGCCGGCGTCACCGACTGGCCGCCCACCCTCGAACAACTGCAGCAAACGCATGTTCCCGACCAGGGGGTGCGCCTGCATGCCTTCGACATCGGCGGCTACGTCGCCAGCGACATGCTGCGTGCCGTGCTGCCCGATGGCTACCAGGTGCTGTACATGCCCGGCGAGGTCACGGCCCTGCACCTGTTTGCCAACCCTGCGCAGCTTTACTGGTGGGTGCTGCAGAACACCAATGCCGCAGATAACCGCGCGCGCCTGATGGCCCACTTCGCGTTGTCCAGCCATGCCGAACACCCCGCCGGGGTCGGGCTCGAGCATCTGATCGACCTGCTGTTCTCCAACTGGGCCGGCAGCGCACACGATGCCATCAACCTGCTGGACAAGCCGGTCGAGCAGGATGCATTCAGCTACCTGCGCGATGCGGCGCGACAGCGCATGAGCGACGACGCGCACTTCGCCCTGCGCTCCAACGCCGACCTGCGCAAACAGATGTGGGTGGCGGACCTGCACGCCTTTACCCGGTTCGCCGGGGCGATGGCCGCCTTCGACTGGCCGGTTGCACTGGCTGCCGTGGGCGCAGGGCTTGGCGAGACCGGCCTGTCCATCGACGAGGCGATCAACGGCCACACCACTGCCGAGCGCCAGGCGGGCGTAATCGGCGCCGTACTGGCCTCCCTCGACACGCTGTTCAACGCGACGCTGCTCGGCGAGGAGACCGGTGAAGCGATACGGGTCGACGGCGAGGTGCCCGCCGTCGCCGAGCCCTATGTGGAGGCCGAGGACGAACCCCTTGCCACTGCCGAGGATATCGACGCCCAGGTGCCCGCCCCCCTGCGACCGACACCGGCTTCCCAGCGCCTGGCCACCTTCGAGACCAATGCCCTGCTCGACGGCGAGAAACCCGGGGTCGGCAAGATGCAGGGCATCTACTCGCTGGCCGACGGTTTCTATGTAGCGATCGGCGATTTCGCCTACCAGGTGCGGTACGTGGGCGAGCTCAAGAGCTGGGTGGTGATCGACCCGAACGCGCCCTTTTCGTTCTACCGCAACGTGCCCATCCGGCTCAATGCGCAACAGCAGTGGGAGCCCGTCGCACAGGGCCGCCTTCTGGGGGGTACACCGCGCTTTCGCCTCAAACTGTGGGGTCGCAGCGACTACGCGCCACCCCCTGCCGAACGTATCCCCACGCCCTACGAGTTGCTCCCACGCCAGCAGGCACAGCTGCGTTCGGTGGATGACGAACAGCTCAGCGGCATTACCTACCGGGCCAATCAGCCACACCTGGAAGAAGCCTGCGACCTGTTTCGCACACTGCGCAGCAAGCTGCTGAACGATGCCAGGGAGTATCTGAGCACGGTGGAGCTGCCGCCACGCCCGCAACTGCCGCTGTTCGAAAGCAACCCGGCGCCCAAGCAGATCCTGCGTGGTTGCTACTCCCGCTGCGACGGCGTGGTGATCGGCGAATGCCACGCACACCTGGGCAGCAAACGCTTTCTGATCGACAACATGGCGCAACTGCGCAAGCAGAAGGTCAAGGTGCTGTACCTGGAGCATCTGCTGACGGACTTTCACCAGGCCGACCTCGATGCGTTCAACCGCACAGGCAATTTGAGCCAGCACCTGCGCGACTATGTGGCCGAACTGGACCGAAGCCAGGCCACCGACAGCAGCGGACGCTATACCTTCCAGCAGGTGATGCGCACCGCACAGGCCAACCAGATACGCGTCCAGGCCATCGACTGCATGGCCAGCTATCGTCAGGCCTGGCTGGCCACCCCGACGGGCCCGATCCGGCAACAGATGATGAACTTCTTTGCCCATCGGGTCATTGCAGCAGACCAGGCCCTGCACCCCAGCAGGTGGATCGCCTTCGTGGGCAACACCCACACCAACACGTTTGACGGCGTGCCAGGGCTTGCCGAGCTGCAGGGCGCCATCGGCCTGCGCATCGAAGACATCGAGTGCGGGCTGCCTGTGCGATTCGGCGTCGACCCCGGCATCCAACCCGACCAGGCGGCCAACCTGGCGGCGGTCAAATGCGACCTGCTGCTGCAGGTGCCCATTGCTCCCGCACACGGCGTGGCACGCACCCTGGAAGAAAAGCTGCGCGCTGTCGGCTCCTTCAGTTTCACCCAGGTGGAGGGGACCTTGCAGATGATCCACCGCAGCAAGGACCTGACGCTGCACTACACCCCCATCCAACGGGACGGCACGTTCTACTACATCGATCGGGCGAGCTGGCCACGCGTGGACAAGCGCCGCATGCCAAGCCTGGCGCAACTGTCGACCCTGGTGACATCCAACGGGCTGACCTTCGTGCCCCTGTAACGGCGGCGCCCAGCGTTGCTTGCTGCCTGAGCGGGCCGGGCTGGCTGGGCGGCCCGCACTACTTACTTACCGCACGCTGCTCGCCGCCCCCGGCCAAGCTGGCCCCTCGCCCCTGACACGGAAGTACCGCCATGCCCCTGACCGCCCAACAGACCCACGACCATGAACAGCTGCAGAACCTGGCCCGACAACTGGTCAAGCATTGCCCCGACATGCGCCAGATGGCCCGCGAAATCGCCAGCCATATCCTGAAGAAACACACCCGCAGCACGCTGGACCCGGACGCGGTGTACCTGCACCGGTTCAACACCGCGCATAGCAGCCCGCGCACCTTCAGCGGCTGGGAACACCTCGGCCCGCCCAGCGAATCGCTGACACTGCCGCAACTGGTGATGCAGCGGTTCGATGTCAACGACCAGGACAACGCCGACCTGCTCGGCTACCGCACCGGCTTCTACAGCCGCGGGCCGGGTACAGGCCTGTTCGATGAGCGCGATGAAGTGCCGATGGCCCCGCGCGAGGTACTCGACGAGCTGTGGAAGGTCGACTTCTGCAGCGCCTTCCACCAGGACCTGACCCGCTTCTGGACCCGTCATTCGGACAACTTCCGCACCCTGGCCAAGGCCAACTTCCTGAGCAAGGTGCTCGAAACCTGCGCGCACCAGACCGACCCCGCCCGCCTGGCACGCTTGCGGCGGGTGGCCACTGCCCTGGCCGGTGACGCCAGCTGGCCGCCCTCGCTGAGCCAGTTGCAACAACAGGCCAGGCCGGTGGCGGGGGTGCGCCTGTGCACCTTCGACATCGGCGGCCATGTGGCCACCGATATCCTGCGGGTGGAACTCGACGACGGTTACCAGTTGCTCTACATCCCGGGCGAGGTCGACGCCCTGCACCTGTTCGCCAACCACAGCGAGCTGTACTGGTGGGTGCTGCACAACACCAACGCGGCGCAGAACCGCGCACGCTTCATGACCCACTTCGCCCTTGCGGACCGCGGCGAAAAAGCCAGCGCGGTGGGGCTCGAGCACCTGATCGACGTGCTGTTCAACAACTGGGGCGGCAACGGTCACGACGCACTCAACCAGTCGAACACGACCGTGCATGGCGACGGGTTCACCCACCTGCGCGATGCAGCGCGTCAGCGCATGATCGACGATGCGAACTTCTCGCTGCGCTCCAACGCCGACCTGCGCAAGCAACTGTGGATCGGCTACCTCAAGGCCTTCGGCACCTTCGCCAGTGCCATGGCCGCGGTCGACTGGCCGGTAGCGCTGGCTGCCGTGGGCGCCGGGCTGGCCGAAACCGGCCTGAACATCGATCAGGCGGTCAACGGGCACACCACTGCCCAACGCAAGGCCGGCGTGATCGGCGCCGTGCTGGCGGCCATCAACACGCTGTTCAACGCCACCCTGCTCGCAGGCCCGGCCGTCACCGGTGAAATCGCCGAGATCGAACCCAACCTGGACGCGGGCACGCAGACTGCACCCGTCGAGCCCGAACACACGCCAATGGCCACCCCGGCGGAACTCGCCGAGTGGGCGCCTGCGCCGCTGATACCGGCCGAGCGCTCGCAACTGCTGGCCCCGTTCGAAACCAACGTCCTGCTGGACGGGCACGCCACCGGCAGCGGCAAATTCCAGGGTATCTACACCCTGGACGACGGCTTCTATGCCCAGATAGACGGGTTCCCCTACCACGTGCGCTACATCGGCGAGCTGCGTTCATGGGCGGTGGTCGACCCGCAAAACCCCTACTCGTTCTACCGCAACGTGCCCATTGGCCTGAACGACGAAGGCGTATGGCAACCGCTGGAGCAGGGTCTGAAAGGCGGGGCGCCACGCTTTCGCCTCAAGCTCTGGGGCCAGGCCCAGGTACCCGCGCCCGGCCCGGAACGCGTGCCCACCCCCTATGAAGTCGACAAGGCGCTGCAGCCCGAATTGCTCAAGGCCTCCAACGGTGGCGAGGAGTCGAACCTGAGCGGGCGCACGTTCTCCCCCAACAACCCCGCCCGCGAACAGGCCTACGCGCAATTTCGCACCTTGCGCGACCTGCTGGTCGACGACGCCGAAGCGTTTTTCAGCACCGCAAGCCTGCCGCAGCGGCCACCGCTGCCAACATTGGCTGCCGATGCCAGCGCCAGGCAGATCATTCGCAGCGTGTACGAAAACAGCGAGGGCCTGGTGGTCGGCGAAGCCCATTCACAACTGGGCAGCAAGCAGTTTCTGATCGAGAACATGGCCCTGCTCAAGCAGCAGAAGGTGCGGGTGCTGTACATGGAGCACCTGATGACCGACTTCCAGCAGGCCGACCTGGACCTGTTCAACCAGACCGGGCAGATGCCCCAGGCACTCAAGACCTACGTGACCGATCTGGACCGCGGCTGGCACACCGACCCCGCCCAGCGCTACACCTTCATGCAGGTGCTCAGGAGCGCGCAGAAACAGGGCATCCGGATACAGGCCATCGATTGCATGGCCAGTTACCGCCAGGCATGGATGGGCCCCCGACCACCCGCGATTCGCCAGAAGATGATGAACTTCTTCGCCCACCGCGTGATCGCTGCCGACCAGGCTGCCCATGGCGCCGGCAAATGGGTTGCACTGATGGGCAACACCCACGCCAACACCTTCGAGAGCGTGCCCGGGGTCAGCGAACTGCAAGGTGTGATCGGTGTGCGCGTCGAGGACATCGAAATCGGCAGCAGCGCAAGCGTCGGCCGCGACCCGGGGCTTTACGCAGTGGACGACGGTATTCGCGAAACCCGCGTGCAGGGCGACCTGCGCCTGCAGGTGCCGCTTGCCCAGCCGCCCTCGGCCTCGGGCACGCTGGAAAGCCGGCTGGCCAAACCGGGGGCGTTCGGCTTCAAGGACATCGACGGCAAGATGACCCTGGTGCACCGCAGCAAGGACCTGGCGCTGCACTACACGCCCATCGCAAGGGACGGTGAGTTCATCTATATCGAACGCGCCAGCTGGCCATGGCTGGACAAGCGACGCCTGCCGGACCTGTCGGAAATGGCCTTCCAGCTGTCCCGGTACGGCTTGAAGTACGTGCCGCTGTGACGCCAGGCAGGCGGCGATGAAAAAGGGCAAGGCCGCCTGGCCTTGCCCTTGCTTTCGCCTCGCGGCAACCGGGCCGCTAGGCCTGGTGCGTCAACTAGTGCTTGAACATCACATGGCGCACGGTGGTGTAGTCCTCCAGGCCATACATCGACATGTCCTTGCCATAGCCGGAGAGCTTGGCGCCGCCGTGGGGCATTTCGCTGACCAGCATGAAGTGCGTGTTGACCCAGGTGCAGCCGTATTGCAGGCGTGCGGCCAAACGGTGGGCGCGGCCCACGTCGCGGGTCCACACCGAGGAGGCCAGGCCGTAGTCCGAATCGTTGGCCCACGCCAGGGCCTGGGCCTCGTCGTCGAAGGCGGTAACCGTGACTACCGGGCCGAAGATCTCATGGCGCACCACCTCGTCGTCCTGCCGGGCGCCGGCAAGTACGGTCGGCTCGAAGAAGAACCCTGGCCCGGCGACACGCTGGCCACCGGTCACCACCTCGATGTGCGACTGCTCGCGGGCGCGCTGCACAAAGCCTTCCACGCGCTCCAGATGCTGCTGGGTGATCAGCGGCCCGAGCTCGGTGTCAGGGTCGTCCTGCAGGCCGTAGCGGATGCTGGCCACCGCCTCGCCGAGCTTCTTCACGAACGCCGCGTACACGCCCTTCTGCACATACAGGCGGCAGGCGGCGGTGCAGTCCTGGCCGGCATTGTAGAAGCCGAAGCTGCGCACGCCTTCGACCACGGCATCGATATCGGCATCATCGAACACGATCACCGGGGCCTTGCCGCCCAGCTCCATGTGCATGCGTTTCACGCTGTCGGCGGTGCCGGCGATGATGCGGCTGCCCGTGGCCACCGAGCCGGTCAACGACACCATGCGCACCTTGGGGTGCCCGGTCAGGGGCTTGCCGACACTCGGGCCGCGGCCGAAGACCACGTTCACCACGCCTGCCGGGAAAATCTCCGCCATCAGTTGCGCCAGCTTGAGGGTGGTCAGCGGCGTCTGCTCGGACGGCTTGAGCACCACGGTATTGCCTGCGGCCAGGGCCGGCCCGAGCTTCCAGGCGGCCATCATCAGCGGGTAGTTCCACGGTGCGATGGAGGCCACCACGCCCACCGGGTCGCGGCGGATCATCGAGGTGTGCCCTTCCAGGTACTCGCCGGCGGCACTGCCTTGCAGGCAGCGGCTGGCACCGGCAAAGAAGCGGAACACGTCGGCCACGCCCGGCAGCTCGTCGTTGAGCGCCGCCGCGTAGGGCTTGCCGCAGTTGTCCGCTTCCAGGCGCGCCAGCTCCGGGGCGTGGGCGTCGATCGCATCGGCCAGTTTGAGCAGCAGCAGCGAACGGTCCTTGGGGGTGGTCTGCGACCAGCTGTCGAACGCCGCATCCGCAGCGCACACCGCGGCATCGACCTGGGCCAGGCTGGCCTCGGGGATCTCCACCAGCGTGGCCCCCAGGGACGGGTTGAGCACCGCCAGGGTTTCGCCTTCACCGGCGATGAGTTGTCCATTGATCAGCAGGCAGGTTTGCATGGGTTCTCCTGTGCGGCGAGGTTGGCCGCCGCCATAAAAAAGTCGCAAGCGCCCCGTGCCCGCAGCCGGGCTGCGCACAGGGGGAGCATTACAGGGGGGGCAGGCGCCGGGCGCCCGCAGGTTCAGAGTGCGGCTTCAGGCACTGCCGTGCTGAACAGCCGGGTGCGCCAGGCCAGGTACACCAGCCCCAGCAGCACCCAGCAACAGCCGAGAATCAGCGCGTCGGCATCCAGGCTGATCAGCATCCAGCCCGAGGTGAAGGCGCCGGCCAGGGGGAAGATCACCCCGCGGACCACGCCGGCCTTGTCGCCGATGCTGCGGTCGAAGGTCAGTTTCAGTGCGCACAGGTTGACCGAGGTGAAGGCCAGGAAGGCGCCGAAGTTGACCAGCGAAGTAGCCGTGGCGATGGTCAGGCCGAACCCGACGAAACCGAAGGCCCCGCACAGGGCGATGTTGAATACCGGAGTCCTGTAGCGCGGGTGCAGCACGCCGAACAGCTTCTGCGGCAGCTGGTTGTCGCGGCCCAGGGCATACAGCAGACGCCCCACGCTGGCCTGGAACGACAAGCCGGCGGCGAAGTGGGCAATGATGATGCCGGTGAGTACCACGCCGAAGAACAGGTCGCCACCGATGGTCTTGGCGATTTCGAAGGCCGCGCCGTCGATGTTCTCGAACAGGCCCGCCGGGTGCGCCAGGTACATGAAGTACGAAGAGCCCACGTACAGGCTGCCGCCGATCAGGGCCACCAGCAGGATGGCACGCGGGATGGTGCGCTCGGGCTCGACGGTTTCTTCGCTCAGGGTCGACAGCGCGTCGAAGCCCAGGAACGAATAGGCGGCGATCGCGGCCCCGGCCATGGTGGCCGAGAACGGCACGTCGGCATTGAAGAACGGCTTGACCGAGAGCAGACCGCCCGGGCCGTTGATGGCCGACACGTAGTGCCAGCACAGCGCGATGAACACCGCGATGATGGTCAGCTGGATCAGCATCAGGATGATGTTGAAGCGGTTGGCGACCTGGATGCCGAGGATGTTGAGCAAGGTGGTGGAAACGATGAAGCCGGTGATCCAGCACCACTGCGGTACATCCGGGAACGCCAGGCTCAGGTAGCTGGCCCCCAGCAGCCAGATCAGCATCGGGATGAAGAAGTAGTCCAGCAGCGCGGCCCAGCCGACCATGAAGCCGATGCCAGGGTTGAACACCTTGCGGGTGTAGGTGTAGGCGGAACCGGCCGCCGGGAAGATCCGCACCAGGCGCCCGTAGCTCAGGGCGGTGAAGATCACGCCGATGGAGGCCACCACATAGGACAGCGCCACGGTGTTCTGGCTGGCCTGGGCGATCACGCCATAGGTGCCGAACACGATCAGCGGGGCGATGAAGGCCAGGCCGAACAACAGCACGGACACCGGCCCGAGGGTCCGGCGCAGGTGCGCGGAGGAAGTCGATGCGCTCATGGTTAGGGCCTCAGGCTGCGTAGGTGTAGGCGGCGCGGATCACGTCGAGGTAGCTCTCGACTGACATCTCCTTGGCGTTGCTCGCATCGGAAATGTTGCTCTTGGACTTCTCTGCGATGGCCAGGAAGTCCTCCTCGCGCACCCCGGCCACATCGGCGAAACGCGGAATACCCAGCTCGCGGTTCATGCGGAACAACTGCTCCACGCCCGCTTCGGCGGCAGCGCTGGCGCCAAGATTGGGGTCGATGCCCAGGGCATAGGCGACATCGGCATGGCGGCGCAGGTCGGCGTCGCGGTTATGGCTGAACACGAACGGCAGGAAGATCGCGTTGCCCACCCCGTGCGGGGTGTCGTACATGCCGCCGATGGCTTCGGAGATGCAGTGCACGCTGGCGATGTCGGCATTGCCGAAGGCCATGCCGGCAATCAGGCTGGCGATCAGCATCTGTTCGCGGGCCTCGCGGTTGTCCGGCTCCTGCACGGCGGGCTTGAGGTACTGCGCGATCAGGCGAATGGCATGCAGGGCCAGGCCGTCGCTGATCGGGTTGGCCGGCTTGCCGGTGTAGGCCTCGATGGCGTGGGTCAGCGCGTCCATGCCGGTGGCGGCGGCGATGTGCGGCGGCAGCGTGGCGGTGATGTCCGAGTCGAGCAGCGCCAGAACCGGGCCGATGCGGTAGTCCAGGATGCTCATCTTGAACTGGCGGCGGGTGTCGGTGATCACCGAGAAGAACGTGACCTCGCTGCCGGTGCCTGCGGTGGTCGGGATCGCCACGATAGGCAGCACCGGGCCCTTGAGGGTGAAGGCACCTTCGTAGTCCTCGACCTTGCCGTCGTGGGTCAGCAGTACGCTGATCGCCTTGGCCGCGTCCATCGCACTGCCGCCACCCACTGCCAGCACGCCGTCGATGCCCTTGCCGCGATACAGCTCGGCGGCGCGGTTGACGTCTTCGCTGCGCGGGTTGGGCTTGACGTCGACGATCTCGTCATAACGCACGCCGGCCTTGTCCAGGCTGGTATAGATGCTGTCGAGCAGGCCGGCGTTCTTCACGCCCGGGTCGGTGACCAGCAGCACGTGGCGCAGGCCCAGGTCGGTCAGGTGCTCGCCGGTACGCTGGCGCAGGCCAGGTTCCATGACGATCTTGGTGGGTAACAGAAACTGGAATTGCATCGGTAGGTTCCTCTCGCACTGGGGCGCACTTGCAATGTTGTAGTTATGGCAGACGAGTCAGAGGGGCCGCCTGGGCGGTGGGTGTCTGGTTATTGTTGTGGCGGTAGCCGATCGCCGAAGCCGATGGACCGCTTGTCCAGGCGCTGCACGGTGGGCACAGGCCGGTATGGGGCCAGACACTAAGACACGGGTAGCGGATCGACAATTACTAAAAACTCAAGGGAGCATTCGATTAAATCGAATGCTCCCTTGCACCGGGGGTAGCGGCCTACAGGTGCTGCCCGTGGCGCGCCATGATGTGCCGCACCACGCTGTAGTCCTGCAGCGAGTCGCTGGACAGGTCCTTGCCGTAGCCCGAGCGCTTGAGCCCGCCGTGGGGCATTTCGCTGACCAGCATGAAATGGCTGTTGATCCAGGTGCAGCCGTACTGCAGGCGCGCCGCCACCTGCATGGCCTTGTCCAGGTTCTGGGTCCACACCGACGAGGCCAGGCCGTATTCGGAGTCGTTGGCCCAGTCCACGGCCTGGGCCAGCTCGTCGAAACGGGTCACGGTGACCACCGGGCCGAACACCTCGCGCTGGACGATCTCGTCGGTTTGCCGGCAGCCTGCCAGCAGCGTCGGCTGGTAGTAGAACCCGGGCCCGGCATGCATCGCCGCACCCGTGACGCACTCCACGTGCGGCTGGCTGAGGGCGCGCTCGACGAAGCTGGACACCCGGTCGCGCTGGCGCGTGCTGATCAGCGGGCCGATCTCGTTGTCGGCATCGTGCGCGCCGGCATAGCGAATGCTGCTGACCGCAGCCCCGAGTTCGGCCACCAGCCGGTCGTGGATGCCGGCCTGGGCGTAGACCCGGCACGCCGAGGTACAGTCCTGCCCGGCGTTGTAGTAGCCATAGGCACGCACGCCCTCGACCACCGCCTGCAGGTCGGCATCGTCGCAGACGATCACCGGGGCCTTGCCGCCCAGTTCCAGGTGGGTGCGCTTGAGGGTTTTGGCCGCTGTGGAGAGGATCTTCTGCCCGGTGACGATATCGCCGGTCAGCGAGACCATGCGGACCTTGGGGTGGCCGACCAGGTGAGCGCCGACGTTCTCGCCACCGCCGCAGATGATGTTGATCACCCCGCGCGGCAGGATCCGCGCCAGCGCCGGCGCCAGGGCCAGGATCGACAGCGGGGTGTGCTCGGACGGCTTGAACACCAGGGTGTTGCCTGCGGCCAGGGCCGGCGCGATCTTCCAGGCGGCCATCATGATCGGGTAGTTCCACGGCGCGATCGATGCCACCACCCCGATCGGGTCGCGGCGCACCATGCTGGTGTAGCCGGGTACGTATTCGCCACTGAGCTGGCCGGTCTGGCAGCGCACCGCGCCGGCGAAGAAGCGGAACACATCGACGGTGGCGCTCAGATCATCCTTGCGCGCCAGGTGCAGCGGCTTGCCGCAGTTCAGCGCTTCGAGCCGGGCGAAGGCGTCGGCGTGCTGCTCGATGGTACTGGCGATCTCCAGCAGCAGGTTGGAGCGCTGCTGCGGCGTGGTGCGGGCCCAACCGGCGAACGCGCGGTGGGCGGCCAGGATCGCGGCCTCGGTCTGCTCGGCGCTGGCTTCGGCGATAGGGGTCAGCACCTGGCCGGTGGCCGGGTTGAGGATCGGCTCGACGACGCCCTCGCCTGCGACTAGTTCGCCATCGATCAGGAGTGCGGTGGACAACGGGGTCTGCGCGACTGGCATGTGCAGGGTTCCTTCTTGTGGTGTGGCCATGCGGCTAAAGGGATGACTTGCGCCCGCCGTGGGGCTGCTCGCGGGCGACCGTCAGAAACGGGTCGACCAGCGCCGGGCGCGCCGTGCCGCGGCGCCAGGCCAGGCCCACGTCGAGGGTCTGGGTCAGGTCGGCAATCGGGCGGGCCTCGATGATGTCGCCTTCCAGCGACCACGGGCGGTAGGTCATGTCAGGCTGTATCGACACCCCCAGGCCCGCTGCCACCAGGCTGCGCACCGCCTCGGTCGAGGCCGTGCGCAGGGTGATGCGCGGCTGCAGCCCGGCCTGCGCCCACTGGCGCTGGGCGGTGTGGTCCATCTCGTCGACGTTCAGCTGGATCAGCGACTCCCGGGCCACGTCGCCCAGGTTGATGCTGTCGTTTTCGAGCAACGGGTGCTGGGCCGGTAGCCACAGCCGGTAAGGCGAGTGGGTCAGCACCTCCGATTGCAGGGCGTGACGGTCTTCGAGGTTGGAGAGTATCAGCACGCCCACATCGATTTCGCCGCTGACCAGCAGGTGCTCGATGTACGGTCGCTCGTCTTCCATCACGCGGATTTCGACGTTGGGGTAGGCACGCTGGAAGCGCGTGAGCAGGTCGGCCAGGTAGTAACCCGCCACCAGGCTGGTCACACCCACCACCAGCTGGCCGGCGACCTGGTCGGTGCTCTGCTGCAGGCTGCGCTTGGCGTTGTCCACCGTGGCCAGGATCAGGTGCGCCTGGCGCAGGAACTGATGGCCCTGGTGGGTCAGGTGCATGCCCTTGGCGTGGCGATTGAACAGGCTCACGCCGATTTCCTGTTCCAGCTGCTGGATGGCCAGGGTCAGGGTGGACTGGGAGATGTAAACCGCCTGGGCCGCAGCCGAGATCGAACCGGTCTCGGCCACGGCAATGAAGTGGCGGATCTGACGCAGAGTCATCATGGGCATTACCCGGTACGTTGTTTTTATAGATGCAGGCGAGTGTATATCTTTTTTATCGATGGCTTGGTGAAAACCGCCGCGCCTGCGGTTCAACGTGAAACCGCGTGGGCGGCCCCGGGTGGTTACAAAAAGGTGCGTACTTGTGGGGATCTGACGCCCGCCCTAGATTGCCCGCCTCAATCACTGGAGTACCGAGCCATGCGCACCCTGATCATTCTCGCCCACCCCAACCTGGAAAAATCCGTCGTCAACCAGGCCTGGCTGAAAGCCCTTGAAGCCAGCGACATGAACGTCACCCTGCACCGCCTGTACGAGGTGTATCCCCAGGGCGGCGCGCTGGACGTGGAAGCCGAGCAGGCACTGGTTCGCGCCCATGACAGCATCGTGTGGCAGTTCCCGTTCTACTGGTTCAGCACCCCGCCGCTGCTCAAGCAATGGCAGGACGAAGTGCTCACCCACGACTTTGCCTACGGCCACGGCGAAGGGCAGCGCCAGCTGGCGGGCAAACGCATTGGCATGGCGATTTCTGCCGGCATCAGGCAAGACGATTACAGGGCCGGCGGGCGTTACAGCTACAGCCTGGACGAACTGCTGCGCCCGCTGGAAGTCACCCTCCGCTACATCGAAGCACTGCCGGTACGCCCGTGGGTGTTCTATGGTGCCGAGTACGCCATCGACCCGGCGGAGCTGGAGGCCAACGCCGAAGGTTACCTGGATTACCTGCGCCAATTTGCCCAGGCAGCCTGAGTTCAGCCTTCGGCGGGCGCCGGCGGTGTCTCGGTGGCCAGCGCATTACCTGAATGCAGGGCACCCCACTGGCACATCGCATCGATGATCGGCTGCAAGGTGCGGCCGTGCTCGGTCACCCGATACAGCACCTTGGGCACCTTGCCAGGGAAGGCTTCGCGCTCGACCAGCAGATCGCCCTGCAACTCCTTGAGTTGCTCGGTGAGCACCTTCGACGACAAGGGGCGCATCAGGCGCAGCAGCTCGCCTGTGCGCTTGGGGCCTTCCATCAGGTGGCACAGGATGGAGCACTTCCAGCGCCCGCCGATGGCCTCGATGGTAGCGTCGATGGGAAAGTTGAACACGCGGTTGACCATGACCGGTTCTCCTGGCTGGGGCGCAAAGGCGTGCAGGATAGCAAGCGCGCCTGCGGCCGGGGCAACTTGAGGCTACTCGACGCCTGGATACACCGCCAACGGATCACAGCGCTGCGACGCCCGCCTTGGCGACCTGCGCATCCTGCTGCGCCTTGACCCCGGACACCCCCACTGCACCGACCACCTGGCCGTCGACGATGATCGGCACACCGCCTTCGAGCGGCGTGATCAACGGGGCACCAACAAACGCCGTGCGCCCACCGTTGACCATGTCTTCGTAGCCTTTGGTCTCGCGCCGCCCCAGCGCCGCGCTCCGGGCCTTTTCCGATGCGATGTAGGCACCGATCGGAGCGCACCCGTCAAGGCGCGCAAGCGCGAGCGGATGGCCACCGTCATCGACGACCGCGATGGCGACCTCCCAATCGTTCTGTCGAGCCTGCACGCAGGCGGCGTCCAGGATCCGGCGAACATCTGTGTGGCTCAGTACGGCTTTGTGCTGCATGTCTGGATTCTCGTCTGGTCATGTTGAGGCCGCCACGCACCTGATGCGCGATGCCCGAAAATGCTTGAGCTACGCCCGCGATCAGGAATGGGATACCCGGCGCAGGAAGTCCTTCATGCGCTCGTTGGTCGGGTTGCTCAGGATCTGCGCCGATGGCCCTTCGGCGACGATCGAGCCGCCTTCAAGGAACAGCGTGCGGGTCGACACGGCGCGTGCGAAGCCCATCTCGTGGGTCACCACCACCATGGTCATGCCTTCCTGGGCCAGGCTCTTCATGACGGCCAGGACCTCACCGACCAGCTCGGGGTCGAGCGCCGAGGTGGGCTCATCGAACAGCATGGCCCTGGGTTCCATGGCAAGTGCCCTGGCAATCGCCACGCGCTGCTGCTGGCCGCCGGAAAGCTGCGGCGGATAGGCGTTGTACTTCGCGGCCAGGCCGACACGGTCGAGCAGTTCCTTGCCACGCTTGCGGGCCTTGTCGACGGGTTCACCCTTTACGTACACCGGGCCCTCGATCACGTTTTCCAGGACGGTGCGATGGGGGAAAAGGTTGAACCGCTGAAACACCATACCCACCGAGCGACAGATCTGGCGGATGTTCCCGGAGCTGGCGTCGACCGTGACGCCGTCAATGCTGATCACGCCGCCGTCGTAGCGCTCCAGGCCATTGATGCAACGCAGCACCGTGGACTTGCCCGAGCCCGAAGGGCCGATCAGGCAAACCACTTCGCCCTGGCGGATCTCTGCACTGATGCCATGGAGCACCTGGTGCGGACCAAACGACTTGGTGATGTTGTCGATGCGGATCATCGGGCACTCCTTTTGTATTTGCGTTCGAGCCAGCCGGCCAACCCCATCAGAGGCAGGCTCAGGCACAGGTACATCAGGGCAACCAGGGTGAAGATGTTGGCGTTGTTGAACGATGCTGCCGCGATCAGCTTGCCCTGCATCGACAGCTCGACCACGGTGATGATCGAGGCCTGGGAGGAGTCCTTGAGCAGCATGATCATGTTGTTGCTGTATGGCGGCAGCGCGATCTTCAACGCCTGGGGCAGGATCACCCGGCGCATGGTCATTGCGCGGCTCATGCCGATGGAGTGCGCCGCCTCGTTCTGACCGGGGTCGATGGCCTGGATACCCGAGCGAAACACCTCGGCCATGTAGGCGGAATAGGCAAGCCCGAGCCCCATGGCACCGGCCTGGAACGCACTCATGTCCACGCCCATTTCCGGCAACACGAAGTACAGGTAGAACAGAATGACGATGATCGGGATGCCGCGAATGGCATTGGTCAGGTAGCGCGAGCCTTCGGCCAGCCAGCGCACGCTGCTGACCCGCAACAGCGCCCAGAACAACCCCAGCAAGGTACTGATGAGCAGCGCGCACAGGGTGATGCCGATCGTTGTCCAGGCACCTTCCATCAGTATCGGAAAGTACTCGACTGCCTGGCTGAAAAAACCTTCGAACATAGGATTGCATCCTCACATGCGGGCACCGTCGGGCGGTGGCCGTGATCACGAATCAGAGTTTCTTGACGTTCCATTTGGTGAGGATCGCGTCGAGCGTACCGTCGGCCTTGAGCTTGGCTACACCGCCATTGATTCGGGCGAGCAGCTCGCTGTTGCCTTTGCGCACCGCCACGCCGATCGCGATACGGATCTGCTTCTGGTAGTCATCGGCAACGCGCAGCTTGCTGGAGCCGGACTGCTGCACGGTGTAGAGCATCACCGGGCCATCGCCTACGGCAACATCGATACGCCCCAGGGCCACCTCGCGAATCATGTCGGACATGCTGTCGTACATCCGCAGCTCCTTGATGCCCTGCTGGGCTTTCATCGGTTCCACCGACACGGTGCCAGTCTGCACGCCGACCTTCTTGCCGGCGAAGTCGGCGCTGCTGTGGTACGCCGTCGTGTCCTGGCTGTTGGCAATCACCTCCTCGCTGTAGGCGAACAGTTCGTCGGAGAAGTCGACCACCTGGGCGCGCTGGGCATTCATGGCGAAAGCAGAGCTGATCATGTCTATCTTGTCCGTCTGCAACGACGGCACCAGGCCACCGAAGGGGATCGGACGCAGCTCGGGCGTGAAACCAAGCTCCTTGCCCAGCGCCTGGGTGATATCGATCATCACGCCCCGAAGCGTGTTGGTCCTGGTGTCCAGGAAGTTGAAGGGCACCGCAGTGGGTGTGGCGCCGACGCGCAGTGTGTCCTGGGCCTGGGCAGTGCCCAGCAGTACGGGAAGAGTCAGTGCCGCACAGGTGGTCAGTTTGATCAATCGGGTGAGCATGGGACGTCTCCTGTTGTTCGCAGAGTGAAGGTCACACAGCTGCGGTAACGATGATTTCCACGAGCATGTCGGGGGCACCCAGCAGGGCCTGGCAAGTGGCGCGGGTGGGCGCGCAGCCATGCGGTACCCACGCATCCCAGGCCTCGTTCATGCCCTGGAAGTCGGTGGCGATGTCCTTGAGCCAGATCTGCGCAGTGAGCAGTCGGGTGCTGTCACTGCCGACAGAAGCGAGCAACGCGTCGATGCGCTTGAGAATCTCGGTCGTCTGGGCCTTGATATCGCCACTTCGCTCGGCGGCGACAACCCCGGCAAAGTAGGCGGTGCCCGCATGCACGACAATGCGGCTCATGCGGGCGTTGGTCTGGTGGCGCGTGATGGCGTTGTTCATGGTCATCTCCTGGGGTGTGAGTAGGTCAGAAACGGCTGATCGAAAAGGGCAACAAGTCGCGTTGGGCATCGACAGACCCTGACATGGCCAGAGCCAGCAAGCGTCCCGTGCCCGCCGATCCGGTCAACCCGAGGTGGCCGTGGCCGAACGCGCACCACAGGCCCGTGTGCCCGGGAAGCTCGCCAATCACCGGAAGCGAATCGGGGAGACACGGACGGTGGCCCATCCACTCGGTGGCAGCACGAATGTCCAGGCCTGGAAGCCCTGCCTTGGCGTGAGCGGCGAGCAACTGCGCGCGAGGGCTGCTTGGCGCTCGCTGCAGGCCGCCGAACTCGACGGTGCCGGCAACCCGCAGCCCTTGCTGCATGGGCGTCATGAACACCTTGCGGTCTGCGAGAACCACGATGCGCTGAAGCTCCACGCCGCCGTGGGGAAAACGCAGGTGGTAGCCGCGTTGTGTTTCCAGCGGAACCTTCACCCCCAGCGGGCGCAGCAGTTGAGCAGACCAGGCACCTGCAGCGACAACCACCTGCACCGCACAGTAGTCCCCGGACTGGGCGCCAACGCGCCAGCCGCTGGTATCCCGTGCCAGGCGTTGCACTCGATCGCGGATGAACCTCACGCCGCGCGTCTTCAGATGCTCTGCAATGACTGTGGCGTAGCGCTGCGGCTCCCGGACCCACAGCTGATCGGGCAGGTAGTAGCCGGTTTGATAGATCGGCCCGAGCGCAGGCTCCAGCGCTCGGATCTCTTCGCCCGTGACATGCCGGGCGTCGAGCCCATGCTGTTTTTTCAGGGCCCAGCCGGCGTTGTCTTTCTCCAGGCTGGCCTGATCGGGGTAAAGGTGCAGTTGACCCGTTTCCGCGATCAGTTCACGGCAGCCAGCCTTGGCGGCGATGGCCTTGTGCTGGGTTGTCGCATCCCCCAGCAATGCATGCAGGGCCTGGGCAATCTGCGCAACCCTGGCCGGTCGCGAGGCGGCAACAAAGCGCGCCATCCACGGCGCCACCGTGAGCAGGTAACTGGCGGGAAGGTACAACGGCCCCGTGGGGTCGAGCAACATGCGCGGCGCCTGCTTCAACACGCCGGGCATGGCCAGGGGGGCCACGGCACCGGAGGCAATCGAGCCGGCGTTGCCGGACGAGCACTCCGCCCCCGGAGCACCGGGATCGATGACGGTTACCGAAACGCCCGTCGCAAGCAGATGGTAGGCGGTACACAGGCCGACTATTCCGGCGCCGATGACGATCGCTTCGGGTTTGCGAGCTTGAGTAGTGGGCATCTTGTACAGGGCTCTTGATGGATGAGTCCCCGAGAGGATGCAGAGCCTGTACCGAATCTGATATCAATGTATCGCACAGCAATACGAGCAAACTCGAGTGTGATATTTCACAACGGTGTGAGCGGTTAGACTTGCTTCGTCAGGCAGCCCCCTCGGCGGGCCATTTTTCACCGTTACGCCCCAATTCAGTGCTCGGCACGCCACTGCTGCACCACGTTGGTCTGGAGAGTTTCATGGAGCCAAACGAGTCCCCCCTGTTTGTCCAGGCCCTGGCCACCGGCCTCGGCGTCCTCGATGCATTCACGGCCGAACGGCCGACGATGAACCTGAAAGAAATTTCAGAAGCTGCGGGTGTTACCAAAAGTGCGGCTCAGCGCTTCACTCATACCCTGGTCACATTGGGCCTGTTACGAAAAGACGCAGCATCCAAGCGCTACTCGCTGTCGCCTCGCACCCTGGATACCGGCTACCGCTACCTACAGGCGCACGTGCTGCTGGAGCGAGCCAACCCTTACCTGCTGGACCTGAACCGCCAGACCGGCGAGACGGTCAACCTGGCCGAACGCGATGGGCACGAGATGGTGTACATCGGGCGATTCCCCAGCCCGCATCGCGCCGTCGTGCACATGCCCGTCGGTAGGCGACTGCCGATCTTCTGCTCGTCGGCAGGCCGCGCCTTTCTCTCGGCGCTGCCCGATGAGCAGATCAGGCACATTCTCACCGGTGTGGATCGGCCCAGATTCACACCGCACACGATTACCGACGTCGAAACGCTAACGAGCATCATCGCCAAGGTTCGGGAGACTGGCTTCGCCTACAGCATCGAGGAGTTCTACCTCAGCGACCTGGCCTTTGCCGTGCCGGTGTACAACATTCGTGGCGAGGCGGTGGCGGCGGTGAACCTGTCGGTGTCGACGGCCTACTGGAGCTTCGAGCGAGCGGTTGCGGAGCTTGTGCCGAAGCTGATCCACACCGCCAGGATGATCTCCACGACGCCGCCTACCTTCCGTGCGATGGAGCCGTTCCAGATCGGCTATGGCAAGGTGCGGGATGTTCCTTATGACAAGCCGTGAATGAAGCGCATGGTGCAGATGCCGCCAGCCAGAAAGCCAAAAGCCCGCTATTAGGCGGGCTTTTGGCTTTCTGGCTGGCGGGTGCCGGTCAGTTCAGGGCGTGCATCATTCCCACTCGATCATCAACAGGCCGCGTAGGTCCGCGTAAGTAAAGGGATTAGCTGTGATCAACATGGAGCCTTACCGTCGCCTCTACCGTCAAAACCACACATCTCTTGCTGAAGCGGGAGATGGAGCGCTCTGCGAGGGAGCAACACTTTCGGGCTGATTGTCAATCGAGCTTCATCTTAGCTCAGCGCAGACTGCCTGAGAACTCTTGGTCCATCCCGTGTACGTGTCCTGCTGCCCCTTCGTTATAAATGTCCACCTACGCCCTTAAATTTTTCAATAAAAGCAGCGATCTTTTGAAAAACATCTTGCTTTTTTTTGAGATACTTCGGGTTAAGCGGACTCATTTTTGGCAGAATGGAATTAAGCTCAGTTCCATTATCGCTGGCAAACTCTCTTTTCAGTGAAGTGGCGATGTAACGTTTGGTCGCATCTTCATTCAGTTCCTCGTCACTGATCAGCTCTTGCGCCTCGCGCTGCTGCTCTGATTGGGCGAAATTGAAAAAGGCATCGATCACGTTAGCCTTGTCACCAATGCGGTCCAGATCGGTCTGATTGATGAAGTCAACCACCAGACTTTCCTTGGCGCGGTTACCTAGGCTGGCGCGAATCACCCGGCGCATCTCCTCGACCAGGGAGGCCTTGTCTTTGACCTTCTTGTTCTTCTCGAAGATCAGTTCCAAGATGTAATCTAAATTGATTTCCTGCGACCTTAGCAGATCTACCTCAAACACCACGTCATCCCAGTCGATGGTGGACTCGCTTTTCTCGTTGCCTATTTTCTCACGTCGCAACCAATCGCGAATATCGTTGTAGGTGGAGCGATAGTCCTGAATCTTGCGCTCGGCTAGCAAGCAGATACCCTGTAACTCAGCAAGCTTCTCGTCATCCAGATGGTGATCGGCCTTGAACGCCTCTACAGCCTGCGGGTCGTTCATGTCAACGTTTTGCAAGGCCTTCAGACTGGCATACTCATCGTAGTTCTGAAGCACGTTTTCCACGCGCAGATATTCGCCGAACAACTTGGCGAAGGCCTTTTTGTCGGACTCCTTGACGATGCTGGAGGCGTCGGGGAAGCGTTGCTCCAGCTCAGTCACCACATCCACGAAACCGCGCCGCGCCTCCCCGGTCAGCGCATCAGTGAAGCCCTCCATGTACTCCTTGTAGCTCTTCTCCAGTACCACGTTGCGCGTGTTTTTGTCACCGAACAGCGTGATGGCATCGATGGTGGCCTGTTCCAGATCACGGAATGTGACGATGTTGCCAAAGGTCTTGGTGGCATCAAAGATGCGGTTGGTGCGCGAATAAGACTGAATCAGGCCGTGATAGCGCAGATTCTTGTCCACGAATAGGGTATTTAGCGTCGGCGCATCGAAGCCTGTCAGGAACATGCCAACCACGATCAACAGATCGATTTCCTGCCCTTTAACGCGCTTGGCCAGGTCGCGGTAATAGTTCTGGAAGCCCTTGGTGTCCACGCCGAAATTGCTTTTAAATAGGGCGTTGTAGTCGCCAATTGCAGCGCTTAAAAACTCCTTGGCACTGCTGTCCATCGCGGACACTTCAAAACTCTCATCCACGATCTCGCCAATGGCGTCCTGCTCTTCATTGGGAGTGAACGAAAAGATAGTGGCGATCTTCAACGGCTTGTCACTGCTTTCCTGCAGCTTCTTAAGCGACTCGTAATACGCCTTGGCGGCATCGACACTACTCACTGCAAACATGGCGTTGAAGCCCTTGCCTCCCCCCAGCAGGCGATGGGTTTTCTGGCGGAAATGCTTCAGAACATACTGCGAGATTTCTCGGATGCGCGTGGGGTGCAGCAAGGCCTGGCGGTTTTCTGCGGCGCTGAGCATCTTCTCGTCCTGCTCGGTTTCGAGGGCTTTGAACTGCGGACGCACGTCATTGTAATCCACCTTGAATTTGAGCACTTTTTCATCGCGGATGGCATCGGTGATGACGTATGAATGCAGCTCCCGGCCGAACACGCTGGCGGTGGTGTCCGCGCCCAGTGCATTTTTCGGAAAGATGGGCGTACCGGTGAAACCGAACTGGTAGAACTTCCTGAATTTCTTCTTCAGGTTCTTCTGCGCCTCACCGAACTGGCTACGGTGGCACTCGTCGAAAATAAACACTACCTGCTGGTTGTACACCGGCAGGTCACCTTCGCTCTTCATCAGGTTGTTGAGCTTCTGGATTGTGGTGACGATGATCTTGTTGTCATCCTTGTCCAGATTGCGCTTGAGCCCGGCGGTGCTCTCCGAGCCATTCACACTATCGGGCGAAAAACGCTGGTATTCCTTCATGGTCTGGTAATCCAGATCCTTGCGGTCCACCACGAAGAACACCTTGTCGATGAAGTCCAGCTCAGTAGCTAGGCGCGCCGCCTTGAAGCTGGTCAGGGTCTTGCCTGACCCGGTGGTGTGCCAGATATAACCGCCGCCCTCGGTACTATTCCAGCGCTTGGCCTGATAGGCACTCCTAATCTTCCACAGGATGCGCTCGGTTGCGGCAATCTGGTACGGGCGCATCACCAGCAGGGTGTTACTGACATCGAACACCGAATAGGTCAGCAACACATCGAGCAGGGTGCGCCTCTGGAAGAAGGTCGCCGTGAAGTCCTTCAGGTCCTTGATTGGGCTGTTGTCAGCCTGAGCCCAGTTCATGGTGAAGTCGAAGCTATGCTTGTTGCGTTGCGTGGTGTTGGCGAAGTAGCGCGTATCCGTGCCGTTGGAGATGACGAACAGCTGCAGATACTTAAATAGCGAATGCTCGGTATTGAAGCTTTCCTTGCTGTAGCGGTGCACCTGATTGAAAGCTTCGCGAATCGCCACGCCGCGTCTTTTCAGCTCGACCTGCACCAGCGGCAGGCCGTTCACCAAAATCGTTACGTCATAGCGATTGGCCTGGCTGCCAGCCTGCTCGAACTGCTTGATGATCTGCAGCTTGTTGCGGGCGAGGTTCCTCTTGTCCAGCAGGTAGATATTCTGGATGCGCCCATCATCGAATACGAAGTCATGGACATGGTCGTCGTGAATCTTACGGGTCTTGTCGACGATGCTGTCGCTCGGCTTGTCCAGCCAGCTTTCCACGAAGCGCGCCCACTCACCGTCCAAAAACTCAACGTTATTGAGAGACTGTAACTGCATTCGCACATTGGCCAGCATCGCCTCGGCGTTTTTTAGGCCAACTGAGAGCTCATAGCCCTGATTGACCAGATCCTGGATGAACTCGCGCTCCAGATCACCTTCGCTCTGGTAGCTCTCAGAGACCTTCCATTCCTTGGTGTATTTGTCGAGGACGATGAAGTTGTTCGACTCGGCTATGGTCTTAAAATCAGTCATTGCTTGGGATGCCCCCGTTGCCCTGTGCGAGCTCGATTTTAATTTCCGCTACCGTCGGCTGGTTCAGCAACTCGGCATTCACCGCCAGTACCGCACGGCTCTGAGATGTCTCGATAGGCTGCTTGATGGTGGCCAGCACTTGTCGGCAACCGCGGTGGCGGGTGATCTCACTCATACCTTGCCACTCCCTAGGTTCACAACAATAGAAATCATCATGCCATCACGCACCAAGCGCCTCTTCTTGCTGCCAATAGCCATAGTTGGCGACCAGATGATCCAGCAGGAATTTGACCGTCTGCTTCTCCTGCAGGGTTGGCTCGGTGACGCTCTCGTTGGACAGCGTGCTGTGGCTGGTGAATTGAATAATGCGGTTCAGGTAGGCCAGCTTGTCGTCAGGCAAAAGTCCTGACCACTGTGGGTACCCCAGAAAACTGGCGGTTTTCTCATAGAGATTGCGCAGCAGGGTGAAGTGATAGCGCTGTACCTGGTCAGAAGCAATCGCTTGCTCAAGGACCTGCCTCAGATGGAGGTGATAAGAAAAGCTCTTGTTGGAATCGCCATACTTGACGCTCAGATCAAAGGTGCCGTCTTCAAGACGGTCCAGAAAATAGCAGCCCTCTTTCTTGCCACCTTTTTTGAGATCAAGCTCATTGTGTAGCACGTTGTAGAAAAGCGGGCTGTGGGTGGTGATGACGAACTTCAGATCGGCAGGACTGGCCTTGATAAGCCCTGACAGATTGACCGCCAATTCGATGAGATGGTTTTCATCCAGCGAACTAACCGGGTCATCAATGAATACATATTCCAACTGATCGAACTCTCGCGTTTCGCGGTCTTCCGGCTCTGGCACATTGCGCGTACTAATGACCTGATCAAGTAGCGTATAAAAGATGCTCCAGATGAAATTGCTCTCTTCGCCCTTGGAGATCTTTAGGTTTCCGGAGGTTTCGTCATTCCCCCGTTCAAGCGAAAAAGTGACCTCCGAAAAGTCCTCGCTGAAATGCGGGGTCAGCTTGTCACTAGTGTAGTGCTGGAAATAGCGGACGATGTTGCCGTCCTGCCCCAGGTCCCGGAGTATCGCGAGCAGCCAGTCCGTGAATGAGTTGGGCTGGATCCGTAGTCTGGGCTGCGCATCCAGCGCCAAGTCGTTATCCCAATAGAACAAGTCTTCGGTAAAGGCGTTGAAGTATAGGATTTTGCTGCGCGACAAAGCTGGTGGATCAGCCGCCTCCTCACCCTCCCCCTTGGGTGCAACCAAATGCTTGAACTCGCGCGACAGGCGCGTCTTGCCGGTTCCGTTGAAGGCGTAGATCAGTTGCACCTTCCTGTTGGCGTCTTTCAGTTGCCGGGCAATCTCGGTCAGCGTCTTGCTCATATTAAGCCGCCACCTCTTCCGGTTTGGGGAAGCCCAGCAGCAGGTCGCGATAGTACTCGTATTGCTTCTGGCGCAGTTCGATCTCGCGGGGCAAGCCATCGCTGATGGAGTTGGTGAGGGTGTCGAACTTGTCCAGAATAGCGACGATGCGGGCCTGTTCCGCAAGCGATCTTTCGTGATCGTCGGGGTATGGAACAGGGATCCGTACTTCTTTTTTAATACCCTCGATGAGTATGCGTTTAACTTTCCCACTAGACACATGCTTCGTCTTCTGGGTATTGAATGAAGCTGTTTGCATCGCGTAGGAGATGTACTTTGGATTCATTGAGTGGCGAAAAGCGTAGCTATCGTCGTGAATGGCCACACTCTGGGTTCCTAGCCACGCAACAGCCTTGCCTACATCTTCCACAGTTTCGCCAACACCGGCAATGACAACATCACCCGGCTCCGCATAGCGCAGCGAACCAGCCATGTCATCTCGAACCTTTGAAAATGCGTGGTCCGCCCACACACCATATCGGGTATAAATTTCACCGTAGTGGATGACGCGGATGCCTTCTTCGACGTAATCAGCCTTGGTAAATCGCTTCCCACGAATGAACTCACCAATATCCCCCAGCGCCTTCCACTCCACCTCCCCTTCCATCTCGTTAAAACTCAGCAACTGGTCGCGATAGTAGTTGTACTGTCTTTTGCGCGTGGCCAGCTCGGCGGTCAGCTCGGCGGTCAGCTCGGTAAATGTATCCAGTATGCGGACGATTTCGGCCTGAATTTCGAGCGATTTTTTTGGGTTACCCGGGCAAGGAACAGGGATAGCGTAATTCATGATTGCAGCCTTGCTTCCGCGCGGCATCTTGGCGCCTCTGGCATGCTGCATGTTGTACGCGAAGAACTCGTCTGACGACAGAAAGTAGTAGAGAAAGCTTGGTTCAATTATCCCTTTGAATCTATCTGATATCCTTATCGCCAGGACATCACCACTACAGCCGCCCGAATTAGTTGCCTTCCAGACCTTCTTAAGGTACGGGCGGATATTTCCCAGGAGAATATCCCCGGGCTCGTACGCCGCCAAACGCTCGGTATTGGGTAAATAACTCGCGTCAATACGGCCACCTTTTTCTGAAACAAGATTGTCTACCCCTACGAATGAGGACGCATCAAGCTCTGCAGCATTGATGCGCGTCGACGAATACTCTGCAATCTGTGCAAGCGTTTTCCACTCCACGCCCCCCCCATCCAGCAGCGTCTCCAACAGACTTACTCTGCTCATGCCTCTAGCCCCTCACCTTCAATCTCAGCGACGATGGCATCAATCTCAGCCCTAAGCTGGGTAATCCGGATGACTGTGTTTTTCAGCTCAGCATTGAGCTGGGCAATGTTCACAACTTCACGGGTGTCCCTGGCCTCCACATAACTGCTGACAGATAGGTTGTAATCGTTGGCGGCCACCTTTTCCAACAGCACGGATCGGGCGAAGTGATCCACATTCTCCTTGCTGTCGAACACCTGCATGATCCGCTCGATATGCGCGTCTTCCAGCAAGTTGTTGTTGGTGCCCTTCTTGAACAGCGCGCTGGCGTCAATGAACTGTGTGGTGGTGTCCAGCTTGTGCTTGGACAGTACTAGGATGTTGACGGCGATGGTGGTACCGAAGAACAGGTTGGGCGCCAGCGAGATCACCGTTTCCACGTAGTTGTTGTCCACCAGATATTGACGGATCTTCTGCTCGGCGCCTCCGCGGTAGAAAATTCCGGGAAAGCAAACGATGGCGGCGCGTCCTTTAGCAGAAAGGTAGCTGAGCGCATGCAGCACGAAGGCGAAGTCCGCCTTGGATTTGGGCGCCAGTACGCCGGCCGGCGCAAAGCGGTCGTCATTGATCAGCGTGGGATCGTCACTGCCGATCCACTTCACCGAGTATGGTGGGTTGGAAACGATGGCATCAAAGGGTTTGTCATCACCAAAGTGCGGATGGCGCAGCGTGTCGCCCAACTGGATGTTGAACTTGTCGTAGTTGATGTTGTGCAGAAACATGTTCATCCGCGCCAGATTGTAGGTAGTGTGGTTCACCTCTTGACCGAAGAATCCATCCTCGATGACGTGAGCATCGAAGTGCTTTTTGGCTTGCAGCAACAGCGAGCCGGAGCCGCAGGCCGGATCGTAGATCTTGTTGACGCTGGTCTGCTTGTGCATGGCCAGTTGGGCGATCAGCTTGGAAACATGCTGCGGGGTGAAGAATTCGCCACCGGACTTGCCGGCATTGGCGGCGTAATTGGAGATGAGATACTCGTAGGCGTCGCCGAACAGGTCGATATGGCTGGCATCGAAGCTGCCAAACTCCAGCTTACTCACCCCCTTGAGTACATCCGCCAAGCGCTTGTTCTTGTCAGCGACCGTATTGCCCAGGCGGTTGCTGGTGGTGTCGAAGTCGGCGAACAGGCCTTTAATGTCGAGCTCTGAGGGGTAACCATTAGCAGAGCTCTCTATAGCGGCAAAGATGCGCGCCAAATCGGTGTTCAGACTGTCGTTAATGCTAGCCTTGGCGGCCACATTGCTGAACAACTGGCTGGGATAGATGAAATATCCCTTGGTTTTGATGGCGTCGTCTTTGGCAGCGGCTATCAGCGGCTCGCCATCGTCCATGGCGGCGTAATCGACCGACCCATCGCCGCCGGTGATGTAGTCAACGAAGTTCTCGCTGATGAAGCGATAGAATAAGGTGCCGAGCACGTACTGCTTGAAATCCCAGCCGTCGACTGCGCCACGCACGTCATTGGCAATGCCCCAGATCTGACGTTGCAGGGCGGCACGTTGTTGGGCACTGGTCATACGGTTTTCCTATTTGAACGGGTCTGGCCCAGATGTGAAATACGAGCCAGAAGAAATTATGTGTTTCGGCAGCAGATGAACCGCGATCTCGATAAACGACCACGTCGCCGCTCAGAACAAATGCAAGACTAACTGATCAGTTTCTTATTAATCTGTCGGTACGTACAGTTCTGCTAGTCCAGAGTCCCACGTAGGCGTGCGTTATCAGCAAGCCAGCAGCGTTTCCATTGAAGCATTCGATAAATTGCTCAGTAGATGCCACTAGCTACCCCCATGGCGTCAAGCAGGCCAATACAGCCGCTTCAACGGAATGACTCGTTTGGTCTCGGCGTCGGTGGCGTCGTAGTGCTCGACAAGTGCGCGGACCACATGGTCCAGTGTCCACATCGCCAGCGGTATAGAGGCGCGGTCGGCTTCGTATTGCGCGTCTTTAGTAAAACCGCCAGTACTGACGTACAGCCCGCGATCATCCTTGTGGCGGCCACCAAGAAAGCTGCGAATTTCTTGGCTACCCATCTGCCCCTTACGGTGCTTGACCTCCACGACGATACGCGGGTGCTCGAAACCAAAGCCGTCAGGCGAGGCAACGATGTCCTTGCCACGGTCTGAACCAGGTGGAGAGACTTGGGTCTTGTAGCCCATGGCGCGCAAGATACCGGCGACCAATTGCTGCATGTCATCCCAGTCAAGTTCGTGAACTCGGTCCTTGATGCGCTCCAGCGCCTGCAAGTCGATATCGGCTAGCGGATCGGCGGTGATTCCCTCAGCTTCATCTTCCAATGCAGGCGCAGGTTTACCCTTCAGCGCAGCCAGCACTTCGGCTGCAGCGTTGGACGGCACCTCGAACAGGGTCAGGGTTGAACCAAGGCTGTTTTTAGTGCTCGTGCCCAAGTTATCGCGCGGCAGTTCCTGCGTTTGCCACTGCACATTTCGCACCAGCGGCATGCCTTGCTCGCCCCACTCGGTATGATGCTCGGCCGGACCGGTGACCTTGCCAATTGAGTACAGTCGATTAGCGGGCGAATAGGTAACGATCCAATCACCGTCCTGTATGTCATTGACGAACCGCCACACTTGAGATGCGCCAGAGATAATCGTCCCTTGTTTTGCATGGGGTTCGACGGACTGGTACAGAGCGATCAACTGTTTACGTCCGACTCCAGGCTTTGCATGTGCGGCCAACTGATTCCAGCCCACGGCTGCAACGCCGCGCTCCCGAAAAGCCTCGTACAGGCTGCCACCTTCGCCGCGTACCATCCACATCCTGGCCATCGTGCTCCCTCTCATGTTCGTGCCCATCAATCCAACACAACCAAGAATTCGGTCGCCAGTGCAGTCGGTTGGACATCCCTGACATTGCGCTGCAACGAGACGAGGCCGTAATCCGCCATAAGACGCAAGGTGCGCGATAGATTAGGGACTTTACGACCGCTGAGCTCAGCCAGTTCTGTGAGTGACTTCGGATGTTTCTCATGGATTAAGCGCAGCAAGCGCCGGTTGTCGTCTGAGAGTACAGCAGCAAGCGACGCTAACGAACTGAACCAAATCTGCGGCGTCTCACTCCCCGGGCGATGAGGATCCACGCCATCTGGTCGCTGAATGCCAACGATGCACCGCTCCATGTTCAGTCCCGAGATGTGTTTCCGGTCGATTGTATCAGTATGTGATAATCATCGTCGACTTCGAGTCTTCCCCCTGCCCTTGCTAAGCCTTACTTCCCAGGCAGTCTTTTGAATCCGCGGTCCCCGGCCATAAACGCTTCGAGCATGTGAGGGATCAGGGTCGCCGCATCGACCGCCTCCCCGTAGGCGTGCTCGTGCAACGCGGCGTAGCGGTCTAGGTCGTCTTTCAGGCTTGCCGGGCAGGCAAAGGTCAGCTTTGTGGATTCCGTTTTTGTAGCGGCCCGAGCCGCAGCTTGCGCGTCGTCATCGTGAAGTCCCCCTATTGAAGAACAGCGGCTGGTATGGCCGCAACACCAGATCGCGGTTGGCGATGATGCGAACCAGCAGGCCCGGCCGCTCGGTCAGCGTCGGCTGGATGTTCATGTTGCGCCGGGTCATCTCTTGGCCGACCTGATTGATGCTGTCCTGCGCGCTGTCGCGCCCGGCGATGATGATGCGGTCGCCATCCTGGCGATTCTCCGGCGCGGCCAACTCGGCGCCGACGCCCAGCAACGTGGTCAACGCTGCGCCAGCGAAGATGCGGCCCCAGTGGTAGTCCACGTCGTCTTCCAGCCCGGCATAGCCGGCCGGGTCGGCTCCGACCAGGTTGTCGAGCGTGAGCGAAGACGTGTCGGGCAGGATGATCCGGTTCCACACCACCTGCACGCGGCTCTGCCCGTAGCTGACCTGGCTGTTGTAGCGGCCCAGGATGCGCGAACCCTGCGGGATCAGCAGGAAGCGCCCGGTAGCCGTGTCATAGACCGGCTCCGTCACCGTGGCGATCACGTCGCCCGGCAAATCCGACTTGACGCCCGTCACCAGCGCCCCGGCGATGACCGTCCCGGCCATGACCTGATACGGCGAAGCCGGCAGGGTCAGGTTACCGGAATTACGGCTTTCCGTGGTCCCGGCCTTCAGGAACCCCTCTTTCTGGTCTTGCCGGTTCTGCACGGCGGTAGGGTCGGCAGGCTGCGCCGCCGTTGAGGCTGGCCCGGCAGCCATCGGGTCGAACGCCGCATTGGCGGCGAAGCCCGACGCGGCCGCGGCCTGCGACTGCGCCGCTGGCGCGGTCTTCTGCGTGCCCGAGCGGAAGAACACGGAAGATGCCGCAGCGGCTTCGGCTTCCTTGCGCATCGCATCGTTTGGGTCGTGGCCGGGGGGCGCGTAGCCGGCCGTCACCGGCTGCTGCGACTTCACGATGGCCGGGCCGAGATCGCCCGGCAGCGGCGGCCCCAGCTCGGGAACAGCGGGCGGCAGCTTGGAGTAGTCCGCCGGCAGCGCATCCAGCCGTTCGGACTTGGAGACGCGATCGACGTTGTAAAGCTCGGTCTGCTCACCCACGCCGCGCCGCGCCGGCTGGAGCGACCAGATCGTGGCCCCGAGCACGGCGACCGACAGTCCGCCAACGAGGGTGGCCAGCGTGCGCCGGTTCAGGCGCGTGACCGGACGCGGCTGGGCGCGCAACGCCACCGTCTCGGGCGCGATCTTGCCCGCCGCCTGCGAGGCGGCAAGGTCGGGCGTGTCGTCCTGGCTCATGGTCAATTCCTCCGCGCCACGCCGTCAGTGCGCTCGATCCGCACCATGTCACCACCATCGCCACCCAAGCGCAGTTCGGCTGCGCCGAAGAGTCGATCCACGATGTAGTACGGCGAGCGGAATCGGTAATTGACGAGCTGGCCATCACCCTGCGCGCCGATGACGAACAGCGGCGGCAGTTCGCCTTGGGCGATGCCAGGTGGAAACTGGATATAGACCTTCTCGCCATCATCGAAGGCCCGCTGCGGCTTCCATGGCGGATTGCTGCCGCTGATCGCGTAGCGGAAGCGGATCTTCTCCAGCGCCAGGCCGGTATCGACCGGCGCGGCGGCGCTGGCCGCCTGCGACTGGCGCTGCAAGGCCAGCATCCGATCCTTGGGATAGTCCCAGGACACCGAGGCCATCCATGCCTTTTCCGTCGAGGTCAGTTCCAGCAGGTATGTCCTACGGCTGGTGGTAATGACCAGATTGGTTTTCAGGCCCGAACGAATGGGCTTGACCAGCACATTGACGCGCAGCGCCTCGCCGCTGCCGCTGGACGTGTCGCCGACGATCCAGCGCACGGTATCGCCAGCGGCGACGGTGACAAGTTCCTCGCCAGGCTGGAGCGACACCACGGTGACGCGCCCCGGCGCCGCATAGACCTGATACAGCGCGCCGTCGCTGTACGGCCACACCTGAATCGCATTGACGTAGCCCTCGCGCGTGGGCGCGATGCGTGCCTCGGCATTGGCGCGCGAGACGCGCACTTTCTCGTCGGCCGGCTCCGGCACGGTCGCTGCCTCGTCCAGCTCCGGCAGCGGCTTCAACTGCGCCGGCAGCGCCAGCGGCTCGGGCACGGCGACGACTTCGACCGGCTTGGGCGGCTCGGGCAGCGGCTGCGCCTGCACCGGCTCATCGAGCGAGATTGACGGCGGCGGCTTACCTTGCGAGGCGCAGCCCAGCAATGACGACGTGATGGCCGCGAACATCAACACGAAAGCGTAAAAGCGGAAAGGCAGGTTCATGGCTTGGCTCCTTCGGAAGAATCCAGTTCGCGGCTCCACGACAGGCCGTTGACGTAGATCCCCAGCGGGTTCTTGCGCAGGCGCTGTTCGGTGCGCGGGGTTTGCAGGACGGTGGAAAGCACGGCGTTCCAGCGTTCGGTGCCCGTGGGCGCGCCATTGACGAACCGCTGTTCTGTCCAGCGGACGTTGAACGAGGCGTCGCTCGCGCGCGTGACGCTGGTGATCTGCACCGTCACCGATTCGCGACCGACGCGGGCGAACGGGTCGTTCTTGCTCGCGTAGTCGTTGAGCACGGCCGCGCCCTTGTCGGTGGTGTAGTCATAGGCATCGAGCCAGTTCTGCCGCACCACGATGGGGTCGATGGACAGCGAGCGCACCAGCGTCACGAAGCGCGCCAGGTGGTGCGCGATCTGCGCATCGGCGGGCCGATACGGCGTGGCGGCCTCACCCACGGTACGCACCTGGCCGGATTGATCGACTTCGATGACGTAGGGAGTCACGACGGACTGCGCCGAGCGCCACACCAAACCGCCGGCCATCAGCAGCGCGAGCGTGAGGCCCCCGAAGGCCATCAGCCGCCAGTTCTTCGCCTGCACGCGGGCCGAGCCGATGCGCTCGTCCCACACCTGGGCGGCGGATTGATACGGGGTGGCAGGCTGCGGCGTATCGGCATAGCGCACCTGCGGTCGTTTGAATCGCATGGTCAGTTCTCCTTGTGAATCGCTTTAGTCGTCGGAGCCGCGCAGGCTCGGGCCTTGCCCGGAGCCGCCGCCATCGCCGCCGCGCAACGTGTGTGCGGCAGTGGTCGCGGCATGGGTGATCTGCTGGCGGCGGTGCATCCGCTTGGCCCAGGCTGGCTGCTCTTGCTTCTGCGAGCTGGCGGCGCTGTCTGCCGCCGCCTGGCCGGAGCCAGCCGCACCGGATGCAGCACCGCTACCGGCCTCTGTGCCGTTCCATCCAGCACGGAAAGCGCCGGTCATCTTCTGCGCTGCGCCGGACGCCCCGGATGCGGCGCTGCGCCCGGCAGACTGCGCGCCGGTCTTGGCGACATTGCCCAAGCCGGCCATCGCGCCCTTGGCGCCGCCGCCCGCAGCGGCGGAACCGGCCTGGAACGCGGAGCGTGCGCTACCAGCCGCCGAGGTGGCGGCACGCGCACCGGCCCCGGCCAGCTTGGCGGCCGCAGGCGCCATGCGTGCGCCAGCGACCACGGCACTGCCCACGCCGGTTGCAGCGGCACCGATGGCAACGGCCGTGCCGGCGGCACCGACCGCAGCACCCGCAAGGGCGCCTGCGCCGAGCTGGGACGCACCGGATACCAGGCCGGTGGCGATGCCCGGCCCGTAGATACCCAGCGCCAAAAGCGCGAGCGAGGCCAGCATCACGACTAGGGCGTGGTCGATGGAGGGTTCGGCGGGGTGAACCTGGAACTCTGCGAAGAGGCCCGAGCCGATGCCGACGATGACGGCCAGCACCAAGACCTTGATGCCCGACGACACCACGTTGCCGAGCACCTTTTCGGCGAGAAACGAGGTCTTGTTCCACAAGGCGAACGGCACCAGCACGAAGCCTGCGAGCGTGGTCAGCTTGAACTCGATCAGCGTGATGAAAAGCTGGATCGCCAGCACGAAGAAACACAGGATGACGGTGAGCCAGGCGAGGAACATCACCACGATGGGGTCGATGTTCACGAAGACTTCGGGGAAGCCCGCCATGTCGCCGATCTGCTCCAGAATCGGTGCGCCCGCGTCGATACCCGTCTTAGCCAGCCGGCCCGGCTGAAGAAAGTTCTCCATCGTCATGGCCGAGCCGGTGGCCGTTAGGCCTAGGCCGGCGAACGAGCGGAAGACGATGCCGGCCAGCCAGTTGAAGTTGCCGATGATGTAGGCGAAGGCACCGACGTAGAGCACCTTGCGCAGCAGCTTGGCGATCACGTCCTCGCCCTGGCCAGTGGCGTGGCTCATGGCCCAATACAAACCCGCAATCGTCATGTCGATGACAATCAGCGTGGCCGTCAGGAACGCCACTTCACTTTGCAGCAGGCCGAAACCCGAGTCGATGTAGCGCGAGAACGTATCGAGGAAGCGGTCGATGATGGTCACGTCGTTCATGGCGCGTCCTCTCCAATGGGTTCATCGAAGCTCGCCGGAATCGGCGGCAGCTCGGCCAGCGTCCGGTATTCATCCGGCCCTGCCTGGCCGGAGAAGAAGCGCCGCCGGAAGGCTTCGGCGGCGGCGCGGCAGTCGTCTTCGCCCACGGCCTGCCGGTCGTCCGCGCACTGCGCACGCAACGCCTTGAGCCGCACGGGATCGGCGGTTAAGGCATCGGCCAGGCACTCGGCCGACTGCTGGCCGCAAGCGGTCAGTAGCACGGCCAGCAGCGAAACCGACAAGACGGGAGCGCATCGCATGGCCGCCTCCGTCAGTTGTTGTAGAAACTTATGGACTGCGGCGTGTACGGCGTGCCGCTGCCCAGGAAGCGCCGCCGCACTTCGCGGGCGCGCTCGGTGGCCGCCGCCTGCCGCGCCAGTTCCAGCGAGGCCGAGCGGTCTTGCGTGATCTGGAGCTGCTGGGACTGGATGGACTGCTTGGCCTGCAAGGCAAGAAGCTGGTTGGTCGCCTGCTGCGCCTGCAAGGCGCCGGTGGCGGACTGGCTCTGGCTGACCAGATCGGCCAGTGCGCTTTCGTCTTGGGCCAGGTTCTGCGACACCTGCGCCTGCATCCGCATCGCGGTATGCAAACCATCGAGCGTGTTCTTCCAGCGCTCGCGGGCGTCTTGCGCCATGCGGTCGCCGCTGATGGTTGCGGCGTACTGCTCCGGGTACAGACGGGCGAACGTGGCATCCATGCTCTGCACGTCGTAGGCCAGTCCCTGCGCCTCGGCGATCAGGCGTTCGGTAGTGGCCAGCGTGGAGCGCAGCCGGTTGACGATGTTGAAATCCAGACTCGCGAGATTGCGCGCCTGGTTCATCAACATCTGCGCCTCGTTCTGCAGCTGATTGATCTGGTTGTTGATTTGCTCCAGCGTGCGGATGGCAGTGAGCGTGTTCTGCACCAAGTTGACGGGATCAACGAAGGTCAGCGCCACCGCCGGCTGGGTAAGCACCAGCGAGCCGGCCAGCGCGGCGGCGAGCGAAGCGGAAAGCACACGGGTCTTCATGGCGAAATCTCCAGTGATTGGGAGTTGAGGAACGAAGCCGCCCCAGGCGAGGACGGCAGCAGGTCAGCGGCCCAGTCGAGGCCGCGATGGCGCAGCCACGCGCCGGCGAAGCCGAGAGCGCCGGCCTGCATCAGCACGCGATCGATGTCGCGTTGGTCTTGCGGTGTGGACGCGCCCGTGAAGGCGAGCGCGGCCGGCCCCAGGTCGAGGTCGAACAGGCGATTGCCGAGACGCGATTGGTAGTAGTAGTCGCGCTTGGGCTGGGCGGTGGCGACGATTTCGATTTGCCGGTTGTTGAGGCCGAAGCCCTCGTAGATCTTGCGAATCTGCGGTTCGGTCGCCTGCGGGTTGGGTAAGAAAATCCGACTCGGGCAGCTCTCGATGATTGCGGGCGCAATGCTCGAATCCTTGATGTCCGCCAGACTCTGCGTGGCGAAGATCACGGACACGTTTTTCTTGCGCAGCGTCTTCAACCATTGGCGAATGCGCGCGGCAAAAGACGGCTCATCGAGGAACAGCCACGCCTCATCCAGAATCAGCAGCGTGGGTGCGCCATCGAAACGCTCATCGAAGCGGGCGAACAGATAGCGCAGCACCGCTTGCACGGCGGCGGGGCTGTGCATCAGTTCTTCCATCTCGAAGCCCTGCACGTCACCGAAGCCGAGACGATCGGTGTCCGCGTCCAGCAGCTTGCCGTGCGCGCCACCGAGCACATAGGGTGCGAGTGCCTGCCGTAGCGCGTTCGATTGCAGCAGTACCGAGAACCCGGTCAACGTGCGCTGCTCGACCGGAGCACCGGCCAAGCTGCCCAGCGCCGACCAGATGACCGCCTTCTCGTCGGGGCCGACGGCCACGCCTTCATGCAGCAGCCGGCCTTCCACCCATTCGGCCGCCCAGGAGCGATAGCTTTCCCGGTCGATACGCGCGAGTGGCTGGAAGGCAATGCCGCCATCGGCACCCAGGTCGTAGTGCTCGCCGCCCAGGCCCAGGATGGTGGCGCGCATCGAGCGGCCCATATCGAAGGCGAACACGCGCGAGCCGCGATAGCGGCGGAATTGCTGCACCAGAATGGCAAGCAACACCGACTTGCCCATGCCAGTCGGGCCGGCCACCAGCGTGTGCCCCACGTCGCCGATGTGCGTCACCAGCCGGAACGGCGTGGCGCCATCGGTGCGGGTGACGATCAACGGCGGGCCGTCCAGGTGGTCGTTCTTCTCCGGCCCGGCCCATACGGCGGACAGCGGCATCATGTGCGCCAGGTTCAGCGTCGAGACGATGGGCTGGCGGACATTCGCGTATGCGTTGCCGGGGATGGACGACAGCCACGCATCCACGGCGTTCAGCGTTTCGGGGATGGTCACGAAACCCCGGCCCTGAATGATGCGCTCCACCATGCGCAGCTTTTCGTCGGCCGCGGACGGATCGGCATCGAGCACCGTCACCGTGGCAGTGAAGTGACCGAAGGCCACCTGATCGCCACCCAGCTCCTGCATCGCGGCGTCCGCGTCGGCCGCCTTGTTGCTGGCGTCGGTATCCACCAGGGGCGATTCCTGCTGAAAGATCGTCTCGCGCAGCAGCGCGATGACGTTCTTGCGCTTGGCGAACCATTGGCGGCGCAGGCGGCCGAGCTCTTTTTCCGCTTCGGCTTTGTCCAGGCAGAGAAAGCGCGTACTCCAGCGGTAGGCGAAGCCGAGGCGGTTGAGGTCGTCCAGCAGGCCCGGCCAGGTCGAGGTCGGAAAGCCACGCACCGACACCACGCGCAGATGCTGGTCCCCCAGCATCGGTGCCAGGCCACCGACCAGCGCGGAGTCGGCCAGCAGCGCGTCGATGTGGAACGGCACCTCCGGCACGGCTACCGGATAGCGCCGCGTCGAAACCGTGGCGTGCAGGTAGGTCAGCGTTTCGGCGTCATCAAGCCAAGCGATTTCCGGCATCACGCCATCGAGCAGGTCGAAGACACGATCGGTTTCTGCCGCGAAGGCATCGAGCCGGCCGCGCCAGTCCACGCCGTCGCCTGGCGCGTTCTCGTAGAGCAGCTTGGCCGCGCGGGCGCGCGATTCCTCGGGCGGCAGGTAAGCCAGCGTCAGGTGATAACCGCTCTCGAAGTGATGCCCCGATTCCTCGAAGGCCGCGCGGCGCTCTTCATCGACCAGCCAGGACAGCGGCTCGGGAAAGTCGGAGTGCGGGTAATCCGCCGCCGGCCGCCGCTCGGCTTCAATGAACAAGGCCCAGCCCGAACCCAGGCGGCGCAGCGCGTTGTTGAGGCGTGCCGACGTCGCGATCAGTTCGCCCTGTGTCGCGCTGTCCAGATCAGGCCCGCGAAAGCGCGCCGTGCGCTGGAAACTGCCATCCTTGTTCAAGACAATGCCCGGCGCGATCAGCCCGGCCCAGGGCAACCAGTCGGCCAGCAACGCAGGCCGCTGGCGGTATTCGGCAAGGTTCAGCATGGCGGCGTCCCCCTACACGTCCAGCAGCGGTTTGTGCTTGATGTGCCGGGCGAAGACCTGCATGAACTGCGGATCGACGCGCGCGCCCCAGACCGCCAGCGAATGGCCGACGATCCAGAGCACCACACCGGGAATCCACAGTTGCAGACCCAGCCCGACGGCGGCAGCCAGCGTGCCGTTGGCAATCGCCACGGTGCGCGGCGCACCGCCCATCAGGATCGGTTCGGTCAGCGAGCGATGCAGCGGCACCTCGAAGCCTGCCGCGAAGGCGTCCGGGGCACTCATACGACGGCCCCGCCGGAGAACGAGAAGAACGACAGGAAGAACGAGGACGCCGCGAACGCGATGGACAGGCCGAACACGATCTGGATCAGCTTGCGAAAGCCCCCGCTGGTATCGCCGAAGGCCAGCGCCAGGCCGGTGGAAATGATGATGATGACCGCGACGATGCGTGCGACCGGCCCCTGGATGGATTCGAGGATCGAGGTCAGCGGGCCTTCCCAGGGCATCGAGGAACCGGAGGCTTTCGCCGTGCCGGCCGTCATCAGCATGATGGCGGCCAGCAGCAGGCCGTGCTGCGCCGGCGCGGCCAGGCGCCGCAGGCGCGCGAAGGCCGAAGCCGGATGTACGGAAATACGGAAAGCATGGATGTGCATCTGCGTCATGGCAGTTCTCCAGAGGGTTCAGGGGACGGGGAAGGAACTGGCGGCAGCTCGGGAAACGGCGTTTCCAGCGCATCCGCCATGCGATAGCCCGCGCCGTCGAAGCCGACGACGCGGGCGATGCTTTCGACGTGGCGCTTGCGGCCACGCCCGGCGATGTGGATGACGACGTTGATGGCTTCGGCGATCAACGCCCGCGGCGGATTCACCGCCACTTCAAGAATCAGTTGCTCCAGGCGCAGCAGCGCGCCCAGCGCGGAACCCGCATGGATGGTGGCGATGCCACCCGGATGGCCGGTGCCCCACACCTTCACCAAGTCCAGGGCTTCGCCGCCGCGCACCTCGCCGACGATCACGCGATCAGGGCGCAGGCGCATCGTGGCGCGCACCAGCTCCTGCATCGACACGACGCCTGCGCGCGTGCGCAGCGGCACATGGTCGCGAGCGGCGCATTGCAGCTCGATGGTGTCTTCGAGCACCAGCACGCGGTCGCCTGTGGCAGCGATTTCCGCGAGCAACGCATTGGCGAGCGTGGTCTTGCCGGTACTGGTGCCGCCGGCGATCAGGATGTTCTGCCGCTCGCGCACGGCGCGGCGCAGGAAGTCCGCCTGGCCGGCAGTCAGGATGCCGTCGGCCACATAGCGATCCAGGCCGATGATGCTCACGGCGCGCTTGCGCAGCGCGAACGCTGGCCCCGGCGCGGCCGGCGGCAAGATGCCCTCGAAACGCTCGCCAGTTTCCGGCAGCTCGGCGGTCAACAGCGGTTGGCCGCGATGCACCTCTGCACCGACGTGGGCGGCCACCAGGCGAATGATGCGTTCGCCATCGGCTTCGGGCAGTTCGACACCCAGCGGCGCGCGACCCATTGAGAGCCGATCGACCCATAGGGTGCGATCAGGGTTGAGCATGATTTCCACCACGTCCGGGTCTTCCAGCGCGGCGGCGATCAGCGGCCCCATTGCCGTGCGCAGCATCTGGATGCGGCGATCCTGTGAAGTGCTGGCCGACGAGCGTGGTTCGGGAGGGGGCTGTGGAACGGCGCTCATGAGGCACGCTCCTGCGCTTCGGCCCGCGCCGCCGCGTCATCCATCCGCATCGGATCGGGATGCAGTTCTTCCACCACATCGCGCACCAGGCTCCGGCCGCGCAGCAAGTGCCTGCCAAGCTGTTCGATGAACTGCTCGAAACGCGCCTTGCCCTGTGCGCGGGCCGCGTCCTGATGCGCCTCGGGCACCGGCGTGCTGACGGTCAGGAAGTAGCGGATGAACAGCGCCAGCGTTTCGATCTGGATGTTCTGGTCGCGCTCCAGGCGCTCGGCCTGCCGCGACAGGCGATCCAGCCGCTTGGCGATGGCGGCCTCGCGTTGGTCGGCCGCGTCCGGCGACAGCCAGGACGCCAGCGCCGCCGCGACGATGCTGGATTTCGAGACGCCTTTCTTGGCGGCAAGTTCCTCCAGCCGCTTGGCATGCTCGTGCTGGATGAACAGATTGAGGCGGTATTGGCTCATAGGTCGATTCCGTCGTTGGGGTCGAGAGAGGCCAGCCGCGCCGTGCGCTGCATGGCCGGATCGAGCTGGCCTGGGAGCGGCAGCGGTAGGTCGTCGTCGTCATCGAGCAGCGCCAGGTCATCGGGCGCATCCAGCTCGGGGTCGTAGGCGACGGATTCGGAGAGTTCGGGTTGGCGGCGCGGGCCGCCGTCATCGGTGCCGCACAGCTCATCGGCGGATGCCGGGACTGATGCGGCGGGCACGGCCGGAATCGCCAGGCCGCTCCAGTCGTCGGCGCGGGCCGGTGGCACGTCGGCGTACTGCCCAGCCGCAAGCTCGGGCGGTGGCAACACGCGCTGCTTGAAATTGGCGTCGGCGTAGTAGCGCAGCTTCTTGGCCTTGATCGGCGCCACGCTGGACACCATCACCACGGATTCATCGGGCGGGAGTTGCATCACTTCGCCAGGGGTGAGCAGCGGCCGGGCGGTTTCCTGCCTCGACACCATGAGATGCCCGAGCCACGGCGCGAGCCGGTGGCCGGCGTAGTTGCGCTGCGCGCGCAGTTCGGTCGCGGTGCCCAGCGTTTCCGAAATGCGTTTGGCGGTGCGTTCGTCGTTGGTGGCGAACGTCACCCGTACATGGCAGTTGTCCAGAATCGAATGGTTCTGGCCGTAGGCTTTGTCGATTTGATTGAGGGACTGCGCGATGAGGAAACTGCGGATGCCATAGCCGGCCATGAAGGCAAGCGCCGTCTCGAAGAAATCGAGCCGGCCAAGCGCCGGGAACTCATCGAGCATCAGCAACAGCTTGTGGCGGCGTTCGATGCCGTCGCTGCCATCGAGCGATTCGGTGAGGCGTCGCCCGATCTGGTTCAAGATGAGCCGGATCAACGGCTTGGTGCGGCTGATGTCGGACGGCGGCACCACCAGGTACAGCGACACAGGGGATTCGGAAGCGATCAGGTCGGCGATGCGCCAGTCGCAGCGCGACGTGACCTCGGCCACGGTCGGATCGCGGTACAAGCCCAAGAAGCTCATCGCGGTGGAGAGCACGCCCGACCGCTCGTTGTCCGACTTGTTGAGCACTTCACGCGCGGCGGACGCGACAACTGGGTGCGATGCATCGCCCAGGTGCTTCGTCGTCATCATCCGATGTAGCGTCAGCTCGAACGGGCACGCCGGGTCGCTGAGGAAGTTGGCGACGCCGCGCAGCGTCTTGTCCTCGCCCGCATAGAGCACATGCAGGATGGCGCCGACCAGCAGCGCATGGCTGGTCTTCTCCCAGTGATTGCGCTTCTCCAGCGCACCTTCTGGATCGACCAGGATGTCGGCAATGTTCTGTACGTCGCGCACTTCATGCGCGCCGCGCCGCACCTCCAGCAGCGGGTTGTATGCGGCCGACTGCGGATCCGTGGGGTTGAACAGCAGGCAATGCGAGAAGCGTGAGCGCCAACCAGCGGTGATCTGCCAGTTCTCGCCCTTGATGTCGTGGATCACTGCCGATGCAGGCCAGGACAGCAAGGTCGGCACCACCAGGCCCACGCCTTTGCCCGAGCGCGTGGGCGCAAACGTCAGGACGTGTTCCGGGCCTTCATGTCGCAGGTACTGTCCGTCATACAAACCGAGAAGGACGCCGGCAGACTGCATCAGTCCGGCCTTGCGAATATCGGCGGTGTTGGCCCAGCGTGCCGATCCATAGGTCGTGACCAGGCGCGATTGCCGCGAACGCCACACCGACATGGCGATGGCGACCACCACGGCGACCAGACCGCTGCCGCCTGCGATCGCGCCGCCTATGTCGAAGACATGCGGCGCGTAAGCATCGAAGAAAAACCACCACTCGAATAGCCGCCAGGGGTGATAGACCGGCGTTCCGAAGAAATCAAACCAGGGCGAGCCAAGGCGTAGTTGGTAGGCCAGCGCGGCGGCTGTCCATTGCGTGGCACTCCACACACCGGCGATCACGATGCTGAAAACAACCGCGATCTGTCCAAACAGCACACCCTGAGCTTGCATTGACTGGCCTCCGATTTCCTCTGCGCTGATTCCTCGTTCACACGCGGCACAAGGACGTGCCGCATAGCGCGAGGATCGGTGCCGGGTCGGTGCCGGTCAAAGACCGTTATCGGGAGAAAGCTCTAGAAAAAAGAAAGAACTCGCGCAGCGTCGAGCCAAAGAAAAACGCCGCAAGCGAGAGCGCATTGCGGCGTGTATGGCGAGAAAACAGAATATTTTTGGGGAACGCTCGTGATCAGAACTTGGGCGACTCCTTCGGCGGTGTGTATGGGGTCTTGCCATCGCCGTAGAACCGCTTGCGCGTAGCCTCTGCGACTCGATTGCACAGCACGTCGCCAAGCCTGGCGCGATCAGTCTTGCACTGCTGGCGCAGCTCCTTTAGCCGTGCCGGATCGGCGGCCAGTTCCTCCACGGTCGGCACGTCGGCCTGCTTGGGAGTTTCCGATTGGCCGCAAGCGGTCAGTACCGCGACCAGCAGGAAAGGAATGGTCTTGTTCATGACTCGGGTTCCTCCAGGGGGTCGGCATCAAGCCTCGGGGTGGGCCTGCTGCCTTCGGGCGATTCGATGGCTTGCACGCGGTCGATGAAACGGGCGAGCATTTCCGAAGGCTCTCCTTCTGGGCGCAGCAAGTAGGTCGTCAGCAACGGTGCGCGGCCCGCCAGTGGCCGCGCCACCACGCCAGGTTCCTGGCTTGCCAAGATGTGCGCGTAGCCCGTCAGACCCAATGCGATGCCAGCGGACACCAGCGCCATCATCAGGTCGCAGGACGCCACCCGTTCGGCCACAAGCGGTTCCATGTCCACGCGGCGCAGCACACGATCAACCTGCCGCGCATGGCCTTCGCACGCCTGCGGATCGCAGAGCACCAGCGGATAGCGCAGCAGTTCTTCCAAGGGAATGCGTTTGTGCGCCAGCAGGGGATGCCGTGCCGGCACGGCCACCATCAGCGGATCACTCCATACCGGCTCGGCAATGAGGCCATCGCCGACCTCATCGGCGCGGGCAAAGCCCACGTCGTACAGGTCGCCGTGCAGTCCTTTGATCTGCTGCGACAGCGGCACCTCGAAGAAGCGGATTTCGACCTCGGGTTCTTCCTGCCGACATAGCGCCAGCAAAGCCGGCAGACGCGAGGGCGTCATGCCGTCGGAAAGGGCAATGCGAAGTTGACTGTGAAAGCCGTTGGCTGCGGCCTTCACGCTGTCGCGGGCTTGTTGCAAGGCAGAGAAGACACGCGGCACGTGCTCAAAGAAAAGCTTGCCCGCACGTGTCAGGCGTGTGCTGCGTGTTGTGCGTGCGAACAGCACCACGCCAAGTTCTTCTTCGAGTTCCTTGATGGCCCGAGACAGCGGCGATTGCTCAATGTGCAGTTTCTCCGCCGCACGGGCGAAGTGGAGTTCTTCGGCTACGGCAAGAAAGCAGCGAAGATGCCGAAGATCCATTGTTCACCTATTTATGAGTTCTTGCGCCCAAGAACGTGGGACGCCGCATCTGCCAGAGCATCCAGGCGATCCCCAGGCCCACGGCAACCGCACCAACCCAGGCCGTGCTGGTCAGCCCCATCGCCTCCAGGCTGGCCCCGCCCAGCAGCGAACCCAGCGCGATTCCGCCATTGAAGCCGGCGATATTCAGGCCAGCCGCAACTGCCGGTGCCTGCGGCGCGTGGACATGCGACAAGGCGATTACCCGCGCCTGCAAGGCAGGCACTGCCGCATAGGTCAGCGCACCCAACAAGCCCGTCAGAAGCACCATCAAGGGAAGCGACGGCGCCGATGCCCAGATCGCCAATAGCACCACGGCCAGGCCGACCAGGACGGTCATTACCGCATGATCGGCACCCTTGCGGTCGGCTAGGCGACCACCCCACACGTTGCCAACGGCAGCCATCACGCCATAGCCCAGCATTAGCAGGCTGCTGGTGCTCTCGGTGATCCGGGTGACTTGCAGCAGGATCGGCGATATGTACGTGTAGAGAGTGAAAGAACCCGCATACGCCAGCACCGTGATGCCTGCCCCGGCCAGCAGGCGCGGATTGAACATGGCTTTGAGGCCGTCCATCGCGTTGGCTTGTACCGAGGCATCTGCCCGATCCGTGGGCATCAGGACCAGCAGGCCCAGGAAGCCAATCGCGCCACTCGCGGCCACAGCCATGAAGATGACCTGCCAACTCAACACGCTGCCCAGATAGGTGCCGAGCGGCACGCCCAGCGCCAAGGCAAGCGTCAGGCCGCCGAAAACTACTGCCACCGCTGCACCTGCTCGATGCCGGCCGGCCAGTTGGGTGGCAACGCTGGATGCCACGGCTAGGAACACGCCATGCCCGAGGCCCGAGGCGAAGCGAGCAACCAGCATGGGTGTCAGTGCATCCGACAGACTGACCACCGCATTGCCCAGCGTGAACAGCCCCATTGCCACTAGCAGCAGGCGCTTGCGTGGCCAGCGGGTCGCCAGCGCGGTCAGGCCGGGCGCACCAATCACCGCGCCCAGCGCATAGGCGGTGACCGCCGTGCCGACTTGGCTGACACTGGCATGAAGGTCGGCGGAAATGGTGGATACCAGCCCGATGGTGACGAACTCGGTGAAGCCCAAGGCGAACGCGCAAAGCGCGAAGACGTAGATGACGAAAGGCATGCGCTCGTTCATGGCTTAGCCCCGATCCACGGCTGGCGCCGCCAGCAAAGGCAACATTGCTTCGGCGATGCCCTTGGCCGAGGCCGGGTTCTGGCCCGTCACCAGCCGGCCGCTCACCACCACCTGCGCCTGGAAATTCGGCGCAGGCACATGCCGGGCTCCGCGCGCCTGCAAGGCATCGGCCAGCAGGAACGGCACCGTGTCGTACAGGCCAACCGCGCGTTCCTCGTCGTTGGTGAAAGCGGATATGTCCTTGCCCGCGACCAGATAACGGCCATCGGAGAGTGTGAGGTTCACCAGTCCGGCCGGCCCGTGGCAGACCGCTGCAACTACGCCGCCGCGTTCGTAAACGCGCGCCCCTATAGCCGCCAGATCAGTGTTGTCCGGAAAGTCCCACATCGTCGCGTGGCCTCCTGCGTAAAAGATTGCCGAATAGGCATCGATATCGACCTGTGACGGCGCCAGCGTGGTTTCGGTGGCGCCGCGTAGCGCCGCATCGCTCCAGAACGCGGCATTGACCGGATCGTCCAGATCGAGCCCATCGACGTGGGCCTTGCCACCTTTGGGGCTGACGAAGTCGACGGCATAACCGGCTGCTGCCAGTACCGCATGCGGATGGGTAACTTCGGAAAGATAAAAACCGCTGGGTGCCGCATCGGTGGCATCGGCCGGCCCCTTGCGGTCATGGCTGGTCAAGACAAAAAGAACGCGCTGGGTCATCTGAAACTCCTGTCGGGGTGCGCTGCCGAGCACGCCCCGACAGGGGCATGACGACGGCAGCATGGGGGACAAAGAGTGTCAGTCTGGCGGAATTGGTATATCCTTTAAATGACCAAAATAGACAAACACTTTCTACGGAATGACCCAAATGGCTTTGCGCAATCTGGATGACCTTGCGGTGTTCGTGCATGTGGTGGACCGCCACAGTTTCTCCGCTGCCGCACGCGACCTGCACCTTGCGCCCAAGACGGTCAGCAAGCAGATCGCCCGGCTGGAACAGGCGCTGGGAACCACGCTGTTCGAGCGCAACACCCGCAACCTGCGCATCACCGGCGAAGGCCGCGCCATTGCCGAACGGGCGCGGGTCGCCCTGGCAGTGCTGGAAGAAGTGCAGGAGCTGGCGACCGGTGGCAGCCAGGAACTGAGCGGCACCATTCGTCTCACGGCCCCCACACCGTTCGGCCGCAAATTCGTGGCTCCGGCGATCCACGATTTCTGCCGCCTACATCCCAAGGTCGGTTTCGACCTGCGTCTGTCCGACCAAGTGCAGGATCTGTATAGCGGCGACTTGGACTTGGCGATCCGCATGGGTGAGTTGGCTGACTCGCGACTGGTGGCGCGGCGCGTGGCCGACAACCGGCGCATCCTGGCGGCATCTCCCGCCTACCTGAAGGCGCAGGGGCATCCCGAGCAGCCGGAGGAACTGGAACGGCATAACTGCCTGGTGTTCGCCTATCCGGGCCTGCTGCAAAGCACCTGGCCGCTGCGCAAAAACCGCCGGGAGAAACCCGTCGCGGTCAGCGGCACGTTGTGCAGCGACAGCGGTGACGTGCTACACGCATGGTGTCTGGCCGGGCTGGGCATCTCGCTGCGTGAAACCTGGGACATTCACGAGGAACTGCACGACGGGCGGCTGGTGCGCGTGCTGCCGGATTGGGAAGCCACGCCCTCGAAGATCAGCATTGTGCGGGCACGGCGTGAGCCCGTGCCGCGCCGGCTGACGGCGTTTAGCGACTTTCTGTTTGATCGCTGGCAGCAAGCACCGTGGGATCATTGATCTCATTACACACTGCTGGCTAATCCCAGGCATCACTATCGGCCGCTAAGCTTCGTAGAAAATCTCGTAGCCCATACCTTTGCGCTTAATGTGCGCAAATCCGAGTTCGCCCAGGTGCATCCCAGCGATCAGAAGTTTGTCCGAGCTAACAACATCCAACAGTTTGGATCGTGTTTCGGCGGAGAGAATCGGATCTTGGTCGAATGCAATGGACACGCCGGGACGAGCAATCTGGATCTGGGGGAAATGAACGATATCCCCCCAAACCAGCAGACTACGATCATGGGATTCGATGCGATAACCGGAATGACCTGCGGTATGTCCCAGAAGGGGCATCGCACTAATGCCAGGGAGAACTTCGCTATCAACAAACGTGCGCGTCTTCTCCCGATACTGATCGAACACCTTCCGGGCCAACAGAAAGTTGCCACGAGCACGCTCACTCGCTCGACTGAGATTGCTATCGTCCTCCCAGAAAGAAACCTCACGCTGGTGGATGACCAACTCTGCATCGGGAAAGGCCGCTTCCCCTGAAGAGTCAAGCAGCCCCCCAACATGGTCGGGATGTGCATGGGTCAGAAGAATGGTGTCAATGTCGGCGGGCTGCACGCCTGCGAGCGCGAGATTTGCCTTCAACTTGCCGCCCCACTGCTTGAAGCCGCCAGCCCCCGCGTCGATGAGGATCGTGCGGCCCCTTCCGCGCACCAGGTAACAGTTGATGTGGATCGCAGATGGGTCGCTCACGCCTGCGTCCTGCTGCAACCTAGACGCTTCCATGGGATCGATGTTGGAGAGAAGATCCAGACTTGCGGAAAGGTATCCGTCACTGATGGCGGTAATAGAAAACTCGCCGATCTGCTGGCCCGGAAATTTCATGTCGTTCATTGCGGTACTCCTTGCGCGTCATCAGTTCCGCGCGTAAATGGCGGGGGTTGGATAGCCGAAACAACGGATGCGCGCCGTCAGCCCTGTATGGCGCTTTATGGCCACATCCAATTGCGCCGTGAAGGCGTCCATGACCGATGGCGTTCTGAACGGTTCGAGGCGGTGCTTGATTTCCGCGTATGCAGGATGCCCGCGCCCCTGATGAACAGCGACGTAGATGACATGTACGTTGTCCAGCGCAGCCCGGAGGACGTCCGTGCAAAGCGCAGTGCATCGTTCGGTGAGTTCGGCCAGATTCGCTTCGGGCGGCATCTTTTCAGCCGGGATGAAGATCGTCAGGTTAGGCATGTCGGTTCTGCGCCTGCGCTTGGGGCCATGCGCCACTGCCACTGGTCAATTGCGCGGTCATTGGGGCATAGAGGTGCACGCCCTTCGGAAGGGTTTCCACACCGAGACTGATGGCGCTATCCAGCCTCGCCAGCCACCTGTTTTCAGGAAATTTCTCCAATGCGACGGCCTGCATCAGATCAGGCTTGAGCCCCATCTCGATGAGCGGCTCGGGACCGACTGCGCTCACGATCAGATGGTCTCCTTCACCGATGGCAGGCGCGCGTTCAAGGCCGCCATAAAGATTGCGGTGCCAATCGGTGATGTGCTGCTGCCAGCGTGCGAAGTTGCCCCCGCCCTTCTGGCGATACTCATCGCCCTCGAGCACAGCCAGACCGTCGATTGAGTGCATGGCAAGGTAGACGGGGCAGCCAGGGCTCAACGCCTTGAAGCGTTGCGAAGTATGGAATCCGCTCACGGAAATAAGCGCGGGCAGCTTTTCCAGGCTATAGAAATCATTCCACTCTGCTTCGCTGGTTGGGTCGGAAAAGCTGCACTCGACGGTATAGATCATGGATCACGCGCTACCGGACTTCTTGTGCGTCCGGCCCTCTTTGTTGATGTCTCGTCATGGTATGACCTTGATCTCGCTGCATAAAACGATTATTCGGTATGCTTCAGTGATAAAAGATCAAGCTAAGCTGGATCGCCATCTTCAAAAAGAGAACACTCATGCGAAGGAAGATCCCCAGCAGCACGGCACTGACCGCATTCGAAGCCGCCGCCCGCCACGGCAGTTTCGCGCGCGCGGCAGAGGAACTGTCTTTGACTGAAGGCGCGATCAGTCGCCAGATTGGGCGGCTCGAAGCCTTCCTCGGGGTCGCGCTGTTCGAGCGGGTCGGCAATCGTGTCCGACTCCTTCCCAACGGAGAGCGTTACGCGGTCCAGGTTCGCGAATCGCTTGACCGCCTGGATCGGGACAGTCAGTACCTGATGGGGCAGCCGAACGATGGCGCAAGCCTGGACATTGCCACTATCCCGACGTTCGCGATGCGATGGCTCATTCCTCGCTTGTCAAGATTCCAGCGGAAGCATCCGAACATCACGGTGCATCTTGCCGAGCGCATGGAGCCCTTCGTCCTGGCCGGGAGCGGATTCGATGCCGCCATTCATTTCGAGCACCCAGCGTGGACGGGAATGCGGACTCACCAGCTTTTGCATGAAGTGCTGGTTCCGGTTTGCCATCCTGAACTTCTGACAGGACGCAAACGAAAAACCGCACTGGACGAATTACCGCGCCTGCACCGACGACAGAACCCGGAAGCTTGGCTTCAGTACTCCCAAGAGACGGGAACCCCGCTGACCAATGCTGCAATTGGTGCACGCTATGACCTCCATGGAATGTTGATAGAAGCCGCATTGGCCGGCCTCGGTGTTGCGCTAGTACCGCGCCTCTACGTTGAAACCGAACTTGCGCTAGGAAATCTGGTGGCCCCGTGGCCAGAGGGGAAAACCATTTCCAAAACCTTCTGCCTCATCCTCCCCGAGCCCATCGGATTGAGCAGAGAGCCAATACAAGCGTTTGCTCAATGGCTGCTCGACGAAGCGAAAAAGGGAACAACGGTTGACTCGTAGGAAATATCTTTCCTCCATTGTTATCAGATAGACAGGCCACGTTGTCGCCCAATCTCCCATGACACCCCGCCGCCGCGCACCGTCGCGGCAAGGTGCTGCTCCAGCCGCCGCTCAATCACAGGCTTCCACGGCACCAGACTGAACCCCATGCCATCGTCCAGCATCGCGTAGCGCCCGCTGGCGAGCATGACCGAGCGCCGGTAGATGCCGGCCACGCGTTGCCCGTCCGTGACAGGCCGATGCTCCAGGCCGGTTTCGGCGGCAATGTCCTGTGCGGCCTTCGCCAGATCGCGCCCGCGCAGCGTCGCCAGCAGGTTGCGGGCGAGGATCACGCGCTGCCCGCGTCGCTCGGCTAACCCCTGTTCGGCCAAGAAGTCGGCGCGCTGCAGCAAAGCGTCCTTGGCCTCCCCGCCAAAGCCCAGGTCGCCCAGTCCCTTGCCGCCGCTGATTAACTGCTGATCCAGCCAGGTCGCGCCGATCACCCGCGCCTGCCGCTCGATCGGCAGGGGCGATTTCAGCTCCACGGCGACACCACCCAGTCGTTGCGCGTCGTACTGGCGGCCACGCTCGGGCAGGTCGTCCGGCACCTTCCATAGCCCTTCGGCCACGCGCTCGACGATGCCAGCCCGCCGCAGGGCTTCCAGCCGGCGAACATGGGCGGCGACCACTTCCTGCGGGTCACGTCCGGGCTTTGCTCGGCCTTGCTCGATCGCCAGGTGATGATCGGTGCGGTACAGGCCATCGCTGGCCAGCGCGGCGATGTTCTTGTCGGCCGCCCGCACCTCGGCGGAGCCGCGTACCTCCACCACGGCTCCGGTGGGATAGTTCGCCAACTCGTCGCGGGCGTTGAGCGCAACGTAGTGGGCCTTGCCGTCCACGCCGTCGATGACCAGATAACCCCGGTCGTGCAGCTCGTCGGCCAGCCCCTTGGCAGCCACGCGACCGACGATGCTGCGGCCGCTTCCATCTGCATCTTGGCCCGGGTCGAACACCGCCAGCTCACGCGGCCGGCCGCTCATGGCCCGCTGCATGGTGCGGATGATGTCGCCACGCTCGCCCAGGGCGCGCAAGGTCTTCTCGGCATCTGCATGGACGGCCCAGGTGCCCGGCTGCATCTCGTCAGCCAGGCCCAGGCGCTGCAAGCGCTGCAGGCGACCGATCAGCAGCAGGCGCTGGCGTTGCAGCCGGGGTTCGTTGAAGCGTTCGGTCTGCACCCGGCCATCCTCGCCGGCCTCTCGTTGCAGGGTGCGGTCGAGGCTCGTCCACCGCTCTTGCTCCACCTCGCGCTGCAAGGTCTGCTGGATCTCCAGTTCGGTGCGTGGCCCCAGCCATTCCGTCGCCAGTTCGGCGGCGCGATGGCGAAAGCCGTGGGCGATGTAGTCGCCCGCGATGATGAGATCTTTGCCGGTGTCGTCGCGCCCACGCACGATGAGGTGCGTATGCGGGTTGTCGGTGTTCCAGTGATCGACCGCCACCCAATCCAGCCGCGTCCCCAGGTCGGCTTCCATCCGGTTCACCAGATGCCGGGTATAGGTGCGCAGGTCGTCCAGCTCGGCGCCGTCTTCCGGTGAGACGATGAAGCGGAAATGATGCCGGTCGTCGGCGGCCCTCTCCTTGAAAGCGTCAAGGTCGGCTTCGTCGGTCTGCGGCCCGTAGGCCCGCCCAGGTTCGCCATCGCGGCCGGCGCCGTCGCGCTCGATGTAGCGCAGATGCTTGGCGAGCGATTGCGGGCTGGCATTGCGTTGATTGACCAGCAGGGTCTTGATCGTCACGCGCCGAGACATGGGAGTCAGCTTCGCCCCGGCGAAGCGCGCCGCCGTATGGCCGCGCCCCAGGCGCGAGCCGGGACGCTGGCCAGCGCGTGCGCCGCTGCCACCGGCTACGGAATAGCGCATCGAGGACTTGCCGCCGCTGGCCTTGCCAGCCTGCTTGAGCAACTTGGAAACGAAGCTCTGGCCCTGGCCTTTGCCCCGGTTTCTCGGGGCGCTGGGGCGCACCCGGAAATCGTCGTCGCGGCGATCGCTCATGACTGCGCCCCTCGTAAGTTCGGGCGTGTCCGATCGTGCGAAGCACGCGGACATGCCTGCATTGGCGCGAGTCTCGCGCTTGACACGGCACGGCGGCAAAGCCGCTGCGTGCCGTGTCTCCCCCATGTGCAGACTGCCTTTCGACGCGGCCAAGTGCCGCGTCCTTTTGTCTTGCCTTCCGCCTTTGCCCTTCGCTTTCGCTCCAGGCATCGGTGGTCCGGCGGTGCTGCGCTGCGCGCAGCCAGCCCGTCAGCGAACGCGGCCACGGCCACCGGCTGGGCGCGTTCGAGGGAAGACTTCTGCTCGCGGGAAGGCGCCGCCGGGTGTTGCGCGAAGTGCGGCGCGAATGCGCTAGCACTGCACGCGCGACGACACGGCGATGACCAGCGGAACAACATGCCCGATGGCACGATGAGATGCACAGGAGCGTGCAGCGAATCGGTGGCCATCATCGGTGCGTCTCCAGCCAGACCGGATGCGCAACACCGATCACGGTGGATGCAGCAATCGGCCCGAAATATCGGCTGTCGAACGATGCCGGATTGGTCACGCTCAACAAGAACAGTTCGCCAGGTTCAAGGCGGCGGCACTGCTTCCAGGATGGCAGCGGGCGGCCCAGCCGGTCGGCCCGAAGAACGGCTGCCGCAGGCACACCGTCGATGCGAACAATACCGTCAGTGATGCACACCTGTTGCGGCGACACGGCGCCCACACGCTTGAGCAACGGAACATGCGTCGGCAGGTAGCCACGCTGCGCAGCGAGCGCGGCGGCCTCGGCCGGCAGCGGGACAAGCACGATGCTGTCCACGGACAACCAACGTGGCAGCGAGGCGGTCTTGTGGTCGAGCGGATCGACGCGATACCAGCCGACAGCGACACTATCCGATGGGTTGTAGGTCAGTCGCGGCAGCGGCGACACGAAGGACGCCCAGGCGAGCGCGGCGAAGCCGACGGCAGTAAAGCCAGCCAGCACGATGCGCGAGCGCAGGCGAGAGCGAGGTCGCGGCGCGACGACAGGTGCGTAATCGGCCGTCATGGCAACGCCCTCCCGGCCAGCCAGGCGGCATGCCGCTCGGCGGTGTATTCGGGTAGCGGCAAGCGCGCAGCGAGCCGGTTGCCGAGCGTGCGCCAGTACGCGGGCGACACGGCAACTGGCGCGATGCCCAGCGCCTCGATGGCGTCGAGCTGAGCAAGCACGGCGCGCACGGCGGGTTCGCCTTCGACGTGCAGCAGCAACCGTGCGCCGGGCAGCACGCCGGGGATGCGCTGCGTCGCATCCAGCGACGTGCAAGCCTGCATCACCATGAGTTGCCAGCGGGTCGTGCCGTAGTCGTTGGCATGCCAGCGGATGCGGCAGAACAGCGCGCCCGGCAGGAACACCGCGCAACGCCGCCAGCGGTCGAGCCGGACGGTGCGCGCTGGCTCGCCGAAGCGCAGGTAAATGTCGATGCGCTGCTCGATGTAGGCAAGCGATACGCGGGTCAGCGGTGCGGCGCCGGGCTGGCTGGCGAGCACCGCGAGCGAAGGCGCATCCGCGCTGGTTGTGGCAGCCGTGGCCACCGAAGATTGCACGTTCATTGAGGATTCTCCGGGAACTCGCGTTCCAGCAGTGCGCGCAGCAGCTCGGCCACCGTCACGCCACGAGTGAAGGCCGACACCTTGATGCGCGCCCGCATCGCGGGCGTGATGTCGAGCGTCAGGCGCGCGGTATAGAGGTCACCCTTTTGCAAAGCGTCGGCGTCGCCCTGGCGAATCCACGCCTCGGCGTGGGGGTTCGCCGGCGGACGCGCGCCGATGCCGATGCGTTTGCCGCGCGTGCTCGTCATGTCGGCCACCGCAGCAGTTCATCGGTAAGCGCGGCGATCTCGCGCGCGGCGGCGCTGTCGGGTGCTATCTCGCGGGCGAGCCGGCCGGCGGCTACGCTGTCGGCGAAGACGATGCGTTGATGCACTTCCGAGCGCAGCGCCGGTAGCGGCTGTTCGGCCAGCGACTGCCGCGCCTCCCGACCGATGATGGTGGTGCTGACGCGCCGGTTGATGACGAAGGCCGCGCGTAACGCAGGCCGGAACACCTGCGCCTCGCGGATCAGCGCCACCATCTCGGCACTGGCCCACAGGTCGTAGGGGCTGGGTTGCACCGGGATCAGCACACGTTCGGCCGCCAGCAGCGCGGAGCGCGCCAAGGCGGCGATCCTGGGCGGCCCGTCGATAATGACGTGATCGGCCTGTCTGGCGAGTTCTGGCGCTTCTTGGTGCAGTGTTTCACGGGCGAGGCCCACGGCGCTGAACAGCCGGGGCAAGCCCTGCTGGCTTCTGCGCTGCGTCCAGTCCAGTGACGAGCCCTGCGGGTCGGCATCCAACAGGACTACGTGCTGGCCGCGCAAGGCCAGTTCCCCGGCGATATGAGTGGCGAGCGTGGTCTTGCCCACCCCGCCTTTCTGGTTGAGCAAGGCGACGATCATGGCGCAGCCCTCCAGCCTGGAAGGCCGGGCGGTTTTTGCCGCGCCGAACCGGATGATTTTTTTGGTTCTTTCTGGCTGATTTTTCGGCCTGCGGCAGTTGTCCACCGCAATGCTGTTTCTCTACCAATAGTTAGAGAATTTAAGTTAGTGATGTTAGAGGGCGCGCCCCCCCCCGCCGTTACTGGCTTTCCGGCGTTTTCGTACTCCTGATAGCACGATAGGCGTACTCCCGATAGCACGACATCCCTGACTCCTGATAGCACGACCCCATCCACAGCTTGTCCCGCTGTTATCCCCGTGCCGTCTGCGACACGGGCCGAAAAGTCAGCAATTCCATGTCGTCCTCGGGAATCCGCACGATGCCGAGCTCGTACCCCGGCAGAGATTGCCGGGCGACCAGCGCCCGCAGGTCGTAGGCGAAATCTGAAAACCGCGTGCTGCTGCCCGACTTGCGGTGAAGATGCCGGAAGTCGAACTGCCAGCCATATTCCTGCCTGCCGCCGTGCTTCCGCACCAGGCGGTACAGCCAGCGCTCGATGCCACCCGTGAGCCGGAAGTAAGTCGGGTCGATGGTCAGCACCAGAGCAGTGTCCAGCACGGCGGCATAGAACCAGTCCGGCAGGATCAGCTCGATGCCCAGTGGCGTGCCTCTGGCATCGGCCAGTTCCTTCCACTCGTTGATCCAGGAGAAGCGGTGCAGCCGCCTTCCCGTGGTTTCGCGGATGGACGTGGCCACCGTGGTCGATTGCAGCCGATCCAGCGCAGCCTTGAGACGCTGGTAATCGCGCAACGACTTGCCGCGTCCGATGAAGCGCAGGATCTCGTAGGGCGTGGCCTGCATCCGCCGGGACGGCTGGATGCCCGCGTCCTTGGCCTCGACGATCTGGCTGGCAGCCCAGATCAGGATGTCGGCATCCCAGATGGTGGCAATGCCATGTTCCTGCGTGCCCTCCACGCATATGGTGATATTGCCGCTGCGAAAGTCGATCGGCGCCGTGCGCCGCGACTTCGCCAGCGAGAAAAATGGATAGGCCATCAAGTCCTGGGCATCGCGCGGTGCCATGTCGTCGCTCGGTAGTGCGCGGAACAGGTCGAGCTGTTCGCGCTGCTGCAAGGCGTGCCCTGATGGGCGGGACATGGCGATGGCCACCGGCGATGCGCAGATCAGCGCGCACGGCTGTCAGCCGAGTGGTGTTCGGCGTATTCGGGATCGGAGGTCGTCTCGAAGCTGCGCGTTTCCGCCCAAGCATTGAGGTCAGCCACAGCGTACATGACGCGGCGGCCGAACTTACGGAACTTCGGCCCGCCACCGATCACGCGCTGTTTCTCCAATGTGCGAGGTGAGAGCCGCAGGTAATCGGCGGCTTCATCGTTGGTCAGGTAACGCTGAGGTTGCGCGGGTATGGCAACGGGAGCGGCGGCAGGCCGCAACGGAGCGGGTCGCATGGGATGTACCTCCATCAAGCCCAGCCACACAGCGCGACCGGATGGAGGCAGTCTCAAGAAAGCCAGGGCTCTTGCTCAGGGACGTTTTGCAGAGGATGCGAAACGTCCCTCCCATTCGACGGAGCAAGCGGAAGCTGTGCCAGACGGCGATAACCACCGCCCATCAATTCATCACCCCGGCGCACCAGCCGCCGCACTCGGGCGCGCAAAGCGCTGTCGGCATGCCAGTCGGCAGCAACGGCATCCGCGCCAAATAGTCCTTCGGCCACCTCGCGCAAAGAGGCGCCCGCTAGGGTCGCGTCCAGTGCCTGGAGCGTATGCAGTTCAAGCAATGCTGATAGCGGCGGCCGCGGGCGAACAGCAACCAAAGGTGAGGTATCGGCTGCTAAGGCAATCTTGTCCAACTCGCTGGCCAGGTTCGCATAGCGTTCGCAAGGCTCTGTGCAGGCCCGGATGACATAGGCGTAGGGCATGCCATCGGCCAAGCCTGGCCCGAGCACGAAGCGCAGGCAGCAGCCGGGCCAGCGCACCACCAACACCAGGCGCTTGCCGTCATGGATCAGGTGTTTGTGGCCCGGCAGCTTCCAGAATTCAAAGCACAGGGCATCGGGCGGCGGATCGGCATCTGGATAGAGCTGCACCACAGTATCGTGATCGGGAAACCAGGCCGGGTGCGCGTCCCGTGCATCCAAAGCTGGGTCTTCCAGCAGACGCAGCCCCCAGAGTTGCGCAGCACCCGGATGACGGCGGCGATGTAGCCAGTCGTGCCGGTAGTCGGGATGGCGGCGCAGATACTCCCAGGCCAGCACCGGGCCATCCAGATGCAGAACGTAGAGATAGGCCGCCGTGGCATACCACGGCTCGGCACTGCGATCAGCCATGAGGCAACCTCCCTGTGCTGGGGATGCGTCGCCACGGCGAAACGGTGTGCTACGAGACCATCGTCAAAACGTAATGGATGAAGCGTGAACTGGCAGTGTCAAGACTGATGGGCCCAGTGCGTTGCTGAAATCGTCCGAGTGCGACGGCGGCTACGCACCCAAATGGCATGCCGCGTCGGACAGCTTGCCGCAACCCTCACCCGGCATCATGACCGTTTCGATCAAGCACGCACCGCGTCGGCGCAATACTGCCAATTAAGACCGAACGCGTCATAGACCAGACCGAAATAGATACAGTGCGCCCCGTTTGGCGGTGGTACTCAATCGGTGATCGAGCCGTTTTCTTCGGCCAGCCGCAGGTATTGCGATAGCCGCCGCACCGGTTGGAAGTAGCGATCCCGCATCACCGACTGCTTGCGTGGCCCGACGATGGCGGCCAGGTCGGACAATTTCGCCGTTCCCAGCGCAGGCATTCCAATCCCCAGGTCGATCAGGCCGTGGGCCGAGTCGCCATCGGCTGGGTCAAGCGATGCCAGCAGCCAAGTGGCATGAGCATCCGGGGTGAATAGGCGCACCACGGGAGGCGGGTCGGTGTCCTGCCCGGCGGCTCTGGCCTGGCCGTTAGCCAGCAAGCGCGTGCGCTCGTAGGCGGTGATGAGCAGGGTCATGACTGTACTTCCACGGATGTACGGAGCATCAGAGACGCTTTTCTGTCCTTGAACGGAAGCACTGATGAGCACGCACACGCACTCTCAGAAGCGCAAAGGAACGAACACGCATTGGCGGAAGTCGGGAAAGACACGGATCAGGCTCTCCGCTTTTGAAGAAAGCCGCAGATGCGGATTTCAGTAAAGACACAAATACAAGTGAAGATCAGATGAATGAGTTAAATATAACGTGGTTTTAATTTCTCTGCGAGTCGACGCTTCTGTTCATGCAGAAGCGAACCATCCAGCGCGGCCGACCAGCCGGCTCCACCACCTTCGACGCCGAGCTAGCCCAGGCCTTCGGCGCGGCGGTGCGCGCGCTGCGAACGGAGCGCGGCATTGCCCAGGAAACGCTGGCAAACTTGGCTGGCATTGAGCGCTCGCACATGGGCAAGATCGAACGTGGCGAGCATGCGCCTAGTCTGGCGATCATCTTCAAGATCGCACGAGCATTGGAGAGCAGTCCCGGTGTATTGATGACCGAGACCGAACTCAGAATTCAGTAAAATGCAGGAGTTATTGAGAATGAATGGAAAAAGGGATGATTTTTCAAACGGGGTGAAAATTGAGCTTGCTGGCAGAGTTGGCTGGATATGTTCATTCCCCAATTGCGGTCAATCCACCTCAGGGCCATCTCATGACTCTCCCGAAAAAATGATCAAAAATGGGACGGCGGCGCATATAACTGCAGCCGCCCCTGGCGGCCCTCGATATGACCCATCGCTGACGCCTGAACAGCGTCGGTCAATCGAAAATGGCATATGGATGTGCCCCCGCCACGGATCTTTGATAGATAAGGACAGCGCCTACTCCACTTCTGATATTAAGGCATGGAAAAATCATGCAGAGAACATCGCCAGGAGAAATTTGGAGTATGGGCCGACTTCTCAAGTCGCAAATTTTTCCGCGCTATACTCCCCAAAAGATCTAAAAATACTGTCAGCTTATAGTGGAATTTTTACTTGGGCCGTTATTGAGAGAATTAGAGGTGAGTTATTTGGAAGCAAAGTCAGTCACGATGTCACCAACCCTCTAGATGCGGCATTGGGAATGGAGAACAATCCAGCTTATGTCTTTCAAAACACAACCCTCGAGGAATTGAGAAGAACTCTAAATTCAAGAATATGGAACTTCTACCGCCATTTCTCTCAGCAAAGCGGAGGAATGATTGGTTACTACGACTATATTGATATACATGAATGCACTCGACGAGATCCAAATAGAAGAGCGTACTGGGAAAATGAAATATACAAAACACAAGTTCTGGCAAGATTGATTTGCGAGCCTGCTCTAGAGCTGCTCAAAATCAAAGAAAATAATAGTTAGCATGAAACTACTGCACGGCAAACGAAACCCATAGCGCCACAGGAAAAATGTGTGAGGGATTGAATCTGAGCGGTCATGACGAAGCGCGACCCGTAAAGCCCAGCAGAGCTGAGCCGACATGCCAAAAAACATTCAGCACCAGGCACCATATGCCTTTCGGAATCAGTGTCAGCGCAAAGCGGAAAAAATCTCAACGGGATAAATGATGACTCAAACACTTTGCCCATATGCCCTGACGCCGCTCACATCGGGAGAAAGCAACGATGAGCACATACTTCCCGTCGCCCTGGGGGCTCCACCCAGCTTCACGGTTCGAGCGCTAGCCGCTGAAAACAGTCGGATGAACGACCTCATCGACGAGCCGACAGTCAACGATCCGATGGTTCGTTTCCTGGCTATGTCTCAGGGAGTTGTCTCCAGGTCTGGCAGCGTCAAAGCAGCCGCAGATGGAACTGTTCACGGCAGCAGCGAGCATGTGAGAGCTACGTTCTCGCAGAACGGCCTGGATCTGAAGTTTCATCAGCCAGTGGACACCGATAGCGAGGGGCGTGTGATTGGTGTCCGCGGCTTTGGTGATGCCGCCAGACAGATGGCAAACCAAATCGCGGCTAACTACGCAAAGAAGGGCGTCGCCGTCGAACTTGGAGCAGAAGTAAGCCAGGAGAAGCCTCAACTGAACATGCGGCTGATCGCCGACATGATCATGATCCGGCGGCAACTGTTCAAGATCGCCTATCTCACGACCGTGAGAATCTTCGGTGACGAGGCAATCACAGGACCAAGTGGCCAGCAGCTTCGGGCTGCAATGATGGCCGAAAGTGATGAGGCCTTGGCTAGCACCAAGATTGCCGGGGCTGCGTTCCAGCCGCTTCCGCCTGGGTTTGCTCGGTCTGCAAGACACACTGAACATGCTATTACTTGCGCTTTCATGCCCAGCGTTGGTGTGGTGACTTCCGTTGATCTCTTTGGGTGCTTCACCCTATTTTCAGTAACACCTGCAACTGGAATCTCTGCCGATGAAGGAACTGGCGAGGTGGTCATGATTGATGCTTCCAGCTCTAAGCTCACGAGCAGCCCATATCTAGAGGCGCTGCCAAGCGTAGTGGCGGCCTCCTTCCAAGGCTGACACCCTCTAAACGCAGCTGCTTGAGCTACTGCGAAGGCGGCGGCTTTCCTATTCGGCTGTTGGCCTTAAATACCGTGTGCGGCAACTGCCGAGTAAGGATTTGCTTTTAACCGCGCCTAGGGCGGAACGACCTGGGCGCGGCGCTGATCGGATTACTCCTTCATCTTGATGCACCACCACACGGCACTTGACCCCGTGCCGTGTGGTGGCCTGAGTGTCGCTAAGGTCGGCGCAGTTTGACCAGTTCAAGAGCTAGCGCGTCGCGCCGGCGGCATAGCTTGCCTCCATGTGCCGGCGGCGCCGGCCAGCATACGCGACGATACGTTGGCGAGCTTCAGGCTTCAGGTAGCGGTACACCACCAGCGGAGTGACACTAAAATCTGCGGCAATGACCTCAATGGGTTGACCTTCGGCCACCAGCCATCACGTCGTGGTGTTCGCCGTCAACGGTGGCGGTGACGATCAGGTTTTGCAGCAGGCCGACAGCTGAATGCTGGCGGCAAGACATGCGAGGGGACTTGTGCACGTTACGGCCTGTGAGGCGTGACACCAGTCGGGACAGCGGCATTAGAATCAAGTTCATGCTCGGGCCGACGGCTTCCAGCAGCACGGCAGACGCGGAGCTGGCGTGGATAGCTTGGGCTTCGGTGTGGTTGATGGCCTTCATGGTTGAACTCCTAGCGATGATGGAATGCAGCAGCGAATGACGCGGCAAGGGTTGCTGCCTGCCCCTGCCGCGCAGGGGAATTAGGCTTTTAACTGGCGCAGGCCATCGGCCAGCAGCCACAGAGCACGATTGAGGCGAATATCGGAATCGATGCCCTGCACCGGGCGGGTCTTCTGGCGACGACCGTTGGCGCTGCGGCCGGACAAACCGCCTTTGGTAAGGTTCTCTTGAGTGCGATTGAACACGCTCCACAAGTCCGGGCGGCGGTCATCGAAGCGGCGTGGCATCAGGATTTGCGATTCGGTGATGGGTGCGGGCTTGTCGGGGTCGTCGTATTTGAGCGACAGCGCGGCGCGAGCGAACACTTCAGCTTCGCCTTCATCCAGCGTGATGGCCTGCATGGATTCGCGGGATTCCAGCGCACGGTCAAAACCGTGCAACACCTGATATGCGCCTTCGATGACTTGCCCCGCGACGTCGCCCTTATGCGGCACACGTACATCGGCCACTGTATCGCCACACACCAGCCCATTGCTGCACACGAAACGGAACATCCCGGCCAGCATCTGGTAGCTGCTGGTGCCATCGTGTGAGTTCAGCAGGATGATTTCGCTGGCTTCATCTCGGGCATTGATCTGGCTGGCGTGACGCAGGCGGATCATGTGCTTGGTGTAGTCGCGCCGGTCTTCGTGGCGGGTGCGGGTCTGCGTCACCATGAAAGGCTGAAACCCTTCCTTGCGCAGTTCGGTCAGCACCGTGGCGGTGGGAATATAGGCGTAACGCGGGGAACGGCTTTCGTGGGGCGCTTCCGCAAAGATGGACGGGGCTACGCGGTGAATCTGATCATCGGACAGCGGGGAATCGCTGCGCAGTACCGGGGAACGGGAAGCGAAACGGGATGCGAGTTGCATGGTCTTTCTCCTGACGAAAAGGGTTTGCTGTTCAAACCGCACACCGGATTCCTAGATTCGGAGCCCAGCCTTTCGGCTGTTCGGTGCGGTTGGCGCGAGGAACCCGGTTGGCCCTGTTGCCACCGTCTTTCCTGAGTTCATCGCCCGCGACGGTCAGGAGCGCGCGGACAGGTGCCGTCCAGGAGGCAAGCGCAGGGTTGGTGCGGCCCGCAGGCGCAGCCGAGGACACGGCCCTGCGCGCCTTGACGGCGCACGGCCGCGGGCTACAGTCGCGGACAAGGTGATGAGGTCAGGGAAGACGGCTGGACATAGCAACGGCCGCCCCCGTGTGCCAAACCGCACGCAAGCGAAGCGCGCAGGCCCGAAGCTGGAAGCCGGGCCGGAGGCGTCAGCCAAGCGGAGCGAGGGAACGACGGAAGCCCGTAGGGGCGAGACGCCGCAGGCGGCTTGATGCGCTAAGCGCACGACAGCGCGACCGGCCAAGGTTCTAGGCCGGGGACGCCCATGCTTGCTAGACAAGGCCTAATAATGACGTTGCCTCAGGAGCCATGCCAAGCTGCCCCACCGGGGTCGGCGCTCACTACAACCTCGCGGCAGAAAGTGTGAGAACCATCACTATTCTCGTAACAGTGAGCATCCATTACGGTACGCTAGCCACAGATACCGCTAATCAAAGGGAGTGGGTATGGCATCTGCAAGACAGGACTTTGAACGTTTCGTGCGATGGGTTTACCAGCCGGATAGGCAAGTTCCCGGCGATGTGCGCCGCCTCGCAACTTTGGCCCTTGCTCACTTTGACGAATTGGCGGGAACCTCGCGCCAACGAAGCCAGCGCTCCACCTTTCTGGTCAGCCTAATGCGGCGAGAGTTTGGCGGTACGGCTGAGGCACCGCCAGACGACGTCGCCGAAGCAAACGCCGGCGTCTGGCCATGGGTCAGCTTGCGTCATCTGACACTTGGTCCATTTCGGGGATTTCGAGCACCTGAGCCCTTCGACCTGACAAAGCAAATCATCCTTTTCTACGGCCCCAATGGCAGCGGAAAAACCAGCCTTTGCGAAGGACTGGAGTATGCCCTTCTTGGGGATGTAGAAGAAGCTGGCAACAAACGCATTGCGGCCAGGACGTATCTGGGGAATGTTCACGCCAGACGATTCGATCCGCCAGTCCTGAAGGCCACGGATCAACAAGGACGCGAGGTCGACGTTGCTGCAAACCTCGACACCTATCGCTTCTGCTTCATAGAAAAAAACCGAATCGACGCATTCTCAAGAATCGCTGCCCGGCCCAATGCTCAGCGAGCCGAACTGATTGCCACACTCTTTGGCATGGATCAGTTCAATGAATTCGTAGGCCACTTCAACGAGAGTATCGACGGACAGCTTGTCCTGGTCAGCGAGCGGCAAACTGCCTTGACGATTCGCCGTAACGCGCTGGTGGCAGACCAAGCGACCGTTGACGGCGAAGCTGCCTCCCAGCAGGTATTGGACGAAGAGGAATCCTCTCTGGCCAAGGAGTATGAAGTTGAACTCACTTATCAAGGCCTGAAGGGCCTGATTGGTACCGGGGAAGCGCCGGGACGCCTCCAAGAGCTTGATGACAAGCTGGGAGCGGTTCCACCGAATGTTCTTGGCGTCACACGCCAACGTCTCCAGGAAGCTTTCGCTGAGGCACACCAATGCTCCCAGGAGCTTAATGCGATCCTCGATGCTCTTAGGGCCAAGAGCGACCAAGTTTCCTTCAAGGCACTGTACAACTCTGTTCTCGCCTTGCAGCAGAATGTGGGAGATTACTGCCCAGCTTGCGACACGCCACTGACCGGTGAAGTTCGTGTTGCTGCAGATCCGTTTAAGAAAGCGGCCGACGGCTTGCAGCAGCTTGAAGAGCTGGGCGCCCTACAAGATCAACAGCAGACCATCGAGGTAAAACTTGGCCAAGCATCTCGCGCGTTGCGGCAGATGTTCTCCCCCCTCAGTACGTTCATAACTGCTCATCAAGAAGAGGAATCAGCGATCGGCCGTTGGGCTCTGCAGCTCCCTGCAGAGCCTGCCGGTCGCTGGTGGACAGACATCTACCCCCAGGCACCTGCAGACCCGCGCAGATTGCCTTCGCTGGATGAGATCCTCGCAGTGGTAGACCGCATGACAGCGCAAGATGAGGCCTCAAGAACGGCTCAGCGGGATCGTCAACCGCACATCGACGAGCGTCGGCGACTCAACGAGTTCCAGCTAAAGGTGCAAGCGCAAGATCTCAAGCGGCAACAACTGCAAGCGGATATCGAAGCGGCGCGCAACCGCATCAAGGCGTTTGACGAAACAAACGCAGGGTTGATCGCACAAGCGGAGCAGGAGAAGCTAGATATCACCCGCGACACCCCTTACAAGACAGCCTACGACAGATTTCTCGAAGCTCTTAGGTCTTATAGGGATCAGCTCCCTGGTCAGCTAATGGCTGGGTTGAATGACGCCGCCAGAGATCTCTATAACGCATTCAATCGCAATGATCGCGAAGAGGACAAGTTATCAGCACTGCATCTGCCTTTGACCGGCGATGAAAAGATCGAAATCAGTTTCCGGGGAAATCCTGGGGTCCGAGTCGATGCACTCCACGTTCTGAGCGAAGGACATATACGTTGTCTCGGTCTTGCCATTCTGATGAGCAAGGCGAAGAGCATCGGCTGCCCAGTTATCGTTTTCGACGATGCCATCAATGCTATCGACCATGACCATCGTGGCGGAATCCGGGAGGCGATCTTTGAGAGCGACAATTTCGCTCAAATCCAATTGATCGTCACCTGTCACAGCAACGAGTTCATCAAAGACATTCAACAACACCTGCCGGCCCAGCGCAGGAACGCATGCCAGGTCTACCTGCTACGACATCACGATGGCAACTATCAACCGAGAGTTACCGGCAATGTACCGAGCGCGAACTACATCGCCAAAGCTAGGGCAGCAAGGGAAGCGCTCAATGATCGAGATGCGCTCGCTGCTTCGCGCCAAGCCTTGGAGATGCTGGGCGAGAAAACTTGGCGCTGGCTTGGAAGCCATGATCAGGGCGTGTTGAATCTCATGCTGGTTGGCGTTGGCGCCGAGCCTGCATTGAGAAATCTATGCGAAGCGTTGGTCAAGAAATTGCGAGATGCCCAGACCTTCAACCATGCGAACAAACAGCCCCTCCTCGCTGCGTATGGCCGTATTTTGGGCATTCCGGTCAACAATCTTGTCTGGACATACCTCAACAAAGGCACTCATGAGGAGGCTGACCGCGATGACTTTGACGGGGAGCTTGTGGAGTCCGTCGTCCAAACACTTGAGGAGCTAGACCGCCTCGATCTACGAAGCGGACGCTAGCAATTGTTGCTGCACGTCTAGTCTCGACTGGACGTAGCAGTTAACTTCAACCCAAGGGGACGCCGGGACGCTCAAATCTCAATAGATGCCGCCCCACTCTAACTGAAGGAGCTGCTGCCTGAGCAGCTAACAGTAGTGCCGGTCGTTGAGCGATGACACTCCGGACACTACATCTGACTTTGTGTCGTAGCGCACTGCTGAAATGTCATGGATGACCAACGACTCACGCTTCAATCTCAAAGCGGGATGCACAGAACGGTTTTCACGCCATGGAACCTCACGCTCCTTGAACAGAATCGAAGGACTAAACCATCGGCCCGGGCCATCTTCTTCATATTCCCACAGTGAGATATCGGCCGTCGCTTGAGATCCATCTGCGTCGATGACTTCGCAAGCCTTGCGAAAGAGAACCACGTTGTCGCCTTCCGCTCGCTCGCCAGGACGGCGCGCCTGAGCTGATGGATAAATGACGCCATCAACATTCAACGTGGTATGAGCAGCTAGATAGTCTGCCACCGCCTGAGTGACCAGATAGTCGCGATCCTGCAACTCAGGAACCACTAGTGCCGACAGGCGCTCACCGAGTGTCTTGAGAAAATCTCGACGTTGCGCCGCAGCGCGAGTCGCACTGTCAAACAAGCTGGCCCCATTCCTAAGTTCCACACCGGACAGCCGCCGAAGATCCAGCAACCGTAATGGGCGAACAACTTCAAATGCAGCAAGTGCAACCCTGCTGCCCACTGGAGGGCGCACTTCGGCGATGCATATCTCAGGACTAGTAGCACCATAGAAGGCAGGTTGACCTTTTCCATTCATGCGGCCAGCGGCGCCGACCCCTGGGGCGGGTGAGCCCAAAAAGCGCTCTGGCCAGCTAAGGGCAGACGCCAAGGATTCATCTGTCTGGAACACACGACCACGGTAAAGCGCTTCTAATGGAGCATCAGGTCCAGCCAGTATGACCATCGACTGCCCTTCGTTATCGCGGTCATCGGCGATCTCGCCAAAAATCCTGTCAAGCAGCTCAGTCGCTTTCGGATTGAAGAAGCGAACCTCAGAATGCAGGCTTTCCTCCATCTCCCTCCAAGCGTGCCCTAACGTCTCGGCCATGGATGGCCTGCGAACAAACCAAGGGTCGTCATCGCCGTATCGAGACTCTCCCGAATCGGCGTCAAACCAGAGCTCTCCCAGATAATCCACGATGATCTCAACAGCGGCCTGCGGCGTTTGAGTCAATTGTGAAATCGTCTCCTGCAAGTCCAGACCAGCGGGAGTCCGGCCAAAATGCACGACGGCAATCGTGTGACTAGATTCTTCGAAGAACGTATCAATGACCTCGTCGCACAAGTTGGCCACCATCCAAAGATCAGCAGACCGCAGACCTTCGTCACAATATTCGCACGGGTTTTCAGGCGTTGCAGTCTCGTCAATCAAACGCCGCAAATACGGCTCACCTACGCAGTTCGCACAAATAAAGCTCATACGAAAACCCTATTCGAGGTCCACATTAAACGGCGCGTATACCGACCGGAACATTGTCAGAACCTTGTACCTAGCAGCATCCAACTGATCAGCGCTGCGTTTAGAGAGCTCAAAGGTCGGGCAGTCGGGCTCGCCACAGCCGCAAGGCTTTATTTCACCCGCCCTCAGACCGGCCACGAAGATACGACGCAGATCATCGACATGGCGGACGACCTTCTCCAGCGTCGTTCGGATGCCCCTATCCTTAAGATTGTGGACCGAAGGGATGCGTCTGATCTCATCGCCGTTGCGAGTTCGCCATACACCGGTATTGAGTGCGCCGATGGTATCTTCGATCGCCTGCTGAAAAGCAGGTAGGGAGCTTTCCTGATGGAACGGCGTGCGGAAAGCAGGCCGGTCGAATACGGCCGCCATCAGCTGTAGCGCATCTGCATCCGAGAGATCGGGAAAGTCATCAATGAACTTGCGGATGTCGGCCTCGGCATCAGGAAACTCGACCCCTTGGACGAAACGATGCAATAGGTACTCTGCACGAAGCCGCAAATTTTCCTCGAACTCCACCCCCGACCAGATCGTCACTTGGGCAACTCCCAGGGATGCCGCGACTTGCTCAATCCGGCCTCTACTTGCGTCCGAAACGGCGCCCCGAGAAACAAACTTAAAGGCATCGGGTATCCCGCCTGCCGCCTTAACCGCTTTGGTCATGTCGCTTGTGGCTTTCGCCAATGTCAGCGTATCCTGGTTCGCACATTGGATGATGGTCTTGCGCGCTGGCTGGTCATCGAACGCTTCAATACCCGTGATGTCCCGCCCCTGGTCGCTGCCAGACTGGCCGCGCCAAATCAAATCGCGCCATCCAGCACGCAAATGGTACGCAAAGACGAGACGCTCGAACTGGATGCCACTGAAATCTTCAAAATGAATTGGAGAAACCGTTACCGTCGCCATGTCCCTGCCCTTTGATAGTTAGTTGCTCTTCAATACGCCTGATTGCGCTCCAACGAGTTTCGCCGATAGCCAACGAAAGCCACCATTGCTACGTGGTTTGCGACATCAACACTCATGGAGTGCGATATGGAAAACACACCTTTGCCCAGAATGGAGGGACCCCAGGGATCCACTGACCCCGTAGCAACTCCCCTGCCCGGTTCGACTGCCTACCAGGAACTACCGCAGTTTCCGAAATCCGGTGTTTTACCTTTCCGCCGCACCATCCGCCGTCAGGAGCTTCGGCAAATCGTTCCTTTGGCTGAAACGACGATCTACGAAATGGAGCGCCGCGGCGAATTCCCATGTCGCTTCAACCTGACGCCCCGCTGCGTCGTGTGGGACCTGGTCGAAGTGGAGGCGTGGATTGAGGAACGCAAACAAGCACCTCGCAGCAGCAGCTCGAAACCGGATGTCCACCTACGAAAAACCCGCCCTGTTCGGGCGGGTTCAAGCGAGTGATGAAGACGGCGATACGCCTTATCCAACCAAGGCCTGCAGCTTCTCGGACGCCGAGCGCGGCAACCGCTGGCCTTCCTTTGCCACGTTGACCTGCAGGGCCACCCGCGCCACATCCAGCACGTCTTTGGCCAGCGAATAGCTGCCCTTGGCCTGCAGCCAGGCCAGCACGTCCGCTAGATGCCAAATCGACGCACTCCCCTCATGCACGGGCGTGGGGAAGCTTCCCGGATGCGCCAGCATGAGCTTGCGCATGTTCTGCCGGGAAACACCCACGATGTCGGCCACGTCGGTGAGTCCGACCAGATCGGGGGCAACTTCGATCAGCTTGGCCGACGGTACGGCACTGCGCACGGCCGCCAACGCACTGCGCACGGCAGCGTCTGCGTCGGCCGCCTCGCGGGTGAACTCCAGCGCCAGCCGCCCCGGCTGGCCGATGCCTACCAAAGCATCGTCGCACCCGGCGTCGCCCAGGCGATCAACCAGCACGTCAGGGTCGCGGTCGTCGTCGGCAAGCTGGTACTTCAAGGTAAAGGTATATTCCATCGCGCTACTCCTTGGCATCGTCGCCAGCCTCGCGTTGCTTGCGATGCGTGATGCAGTTGTCCACGACACGCCGCAAGGCGCGGGCATGGTTGCCGGGGTTCTTCGGCGTACTCCATACTGACGTGATGCAGAACTCGCCGCATCGGCACTCCTCGTCGTTATACGGACAGTAAATCCGCCCCCAAGCGTGGCTGCCGCCGACCTCGACGCGCCAGCCCTGCCCTTCTGCATGCCTGAGAGCGTCCTCGACCTCTTTCTTGGAATGAGAGGAACGGGCCATTAGTGATCTCCAGTATGGGGATCTCTAGCATGGTTGTCAAGTGACAACCATGCCACTCCGTCCAGCGCGCTCAGCGCCGGCACGACCAGTTTTCTCGGCATTAGCACCGGCATGTAGGTTTGCCCGCCTCCCCAGGCTTCGACCAGATTTGCCCACTCTTGTAGCATGTGGCGCCGCTGCTCGGCATATTCGGCCTTGTTATAGACCGAGCGCGAAGAACGTCCGTCCTCGTGGGCCAGGCACTTCTCGATCCAGTCGCGGTTGAAGCCGATTTCGTTCAACAGCGTCGAGCCGGTGCGGCGCAGATCATGGACAGTGAATGGCTGTAGCGGCATCCCTTTGGTTTTCGCGGCCTGTACCACAAGCTGCGTGACCCGATTCAAGGTCGCATTTGACATGCACCGCTCGGCATCGTAACGAGACGGAAAGACGAACCTTGAGCCTGCAGCGCAGGCGTGCAGCGTGACGAAGATGTCGAGCGCCTGGCTCGACAGATAGACCACATGCGGATTGCGCCCTTTCATCCGCTGCTTCGGAATCGTCCAGGTTGCGCACTCGAAATTGACCTCATCCCAGGTGGCCTGGATCAGTTCACTCTTTCGCACCAGCGTCAGCAGAATCAGGCGCAAGGCGAGTCTGATGGTCGGATAGGTCGCCACCGATTCCAGGTGCTGGATCATCAGACGGATTTCCAGCGGCGACAAGGCACGATCCTTCGGCACGAAGGTGGCGATCGAAGCCGCCTTTACGCTGTCAGCGGGGTTTTCAACCTTTTCACCGTGGACAATGGCGTAGATATAGACCTGCTTTACGATGTCGCGAATCTGGACGGCGGTGGCCGGCGCCCCACGCTCCTTGACCTTGTTGCAGAGGGCCCGCAGGTCTTCGGCCTGGACCTCAGTCAGTAGACGATTGCGAAAAACAGGCAGGATGTCTCGATCGATGATGTGCTTGCGCATGGCACGGGTGCTATCGGCCAATCGTGCATTGGCCAGCCATGCCTCCATCGCCGCACCGAAAGTCTTGATGGCGACAACCCGGCGTTTCTCGCGTTGCTTCTCAAGCGCGGGGGATGAGCCTGCCTGAACGGACTTGCGTGCATCCAGGAGCAGTTCGCGCGCCATCGCCAGCGAGATACCCCCCGGGCCGTAGCGTCCGAGGGTCAGTGTCTCGCGACGGCCGTGGAGACGGTAGTCGTAGCGGAAGGTGACGGTACCGCTGGGCGATACCGTTACGTACATCCCGTCCCGGTCAGACACCTTATAAATCTTGGACTTAGGCTTGAGATTTCGCAGAGCAGTGTCGGTGAGCATCGAGGATTTCCTCCGGTTTTTTGACGGCTTGTACCGTCAGGGACCTGGAGACCAGCTGATGCCCGGAAAGCCGCGTAAAACAAGCTTTCCCGAGAAGGCTTTTACCGTCAAAGACGGTAAAAGTCTCAATAGTGAACGAGAGTGTCTTAATCCGGCCTCGATTCTTACCGCCAACGCTACCGTCAACCTGTTTTGCTAGCCGGCGATAGCTACCGATAGATGCCGTGACGTTTTCCCATAACGGATCAATACGTTACGACGATCTTTCAATAGCTGGCGATAGTCCTCGAAGGACCCGATTTCACTCCCACTCGATCGTCGCAGGCGGCTTGCTCGATACGTCGTAGGTGACGCGCGAGATGCCTTCGATCTCGTTGATGATGCGGCCGCTGACGGTTTCCAGCAGTTCGTATGGCAGGTGCGCCCAACGCGCGGTCATGAAGTCGATGGTCTCGACCGCACGCAGCGCCACCACCCAGGCGTAACGACGGCCGTCACCGACCACGCCCACCGATTTCACCGGCTGGAATACCACGAAGGCCTGGCTGACCTTGTGGTACCAGTCGGCCTTGCGCAGCTCTTCGATGAAGATGTGGTCGGCACGACGCAGCAGGTCGGCGTATTCCTTCTTCACTTCACCCAGGATGCGCACACCCAGGCCCGGACCCGGGAACGGGTGACGGTAGACCATGTCGTACGGCAGGCCCAGCTCCAGGCCCAGACGACGGACTTCGTCCTTGAACAGTTCGCGCAGGGGCTCGACCAGCTTGAGGTTCATTTCCTCCGGCAGGCCACCGACGTTGTGGTGCGACTTGATCACGTGGGCCTTGCCGCTCTTGGCACCGGCCGACTCGATCACGTCGGGGTAGATAGTGCCCTGGGCCAGGTACTTGATGTTGTGCAGCTTGTTCGACTCGGCATCGAACACGTCGATGAAGGTACGACCAATGATCTTGCGCTTCTTCTCGGGGTCCGCTTCGCCGGCCAGGTTGTTCAGGAACTGGTCCTCGGCGTTGGCACGGATCACCTTGACGCCCATGTTCTCGGCGAACATGGCCATCACCTGCTCGCCTTCGTGCAGGCGCAGCAGACCGTTGTCGACGAACACGCAGGTCAGCTGGTCACCGATGGCCTTGTGCAGCAGCGCCGCAACCACCGAGGAGTCCACGCCGCCGGACAGGCCCAGCAGCACGTTGTCGGTGCCGACCTGGGCGCGCACCTGGGCAATTGCGTCTTCGGCGATCTTCGACGGGGTCCACAGTGCTTCGCAGCCGCAGATGTCGAGGATGAAGCGCGACAGGATGCGACCGCCCTGCTTGGTGTGGGTCACTTCCGGGTGGAACTGCACGCCGTAGTAGCCGCGATCATCGTTGAACATGCCAGCGATCGGGCAGCTTGGGGTGCTGGCCAGGATGTGGAAGTCTTCCGGGATGCGGGTGACCTTGTCACCGTGGCTCATCCACACGTCCAGGCCGAATACGCCGTCAGCGTCGACGTGGTCTTCGATGCCGTCGAGCAGGCGGCTCTTGCCGACCACATCGACACGGGCGTAGCCGAACTCGCGCAGCTCGGAACCTTCAACCTTGCCGCCCAGTTGCTCGGCCATGGTCTGCATGCCGTAGCAGATACCGAATACCGGTACGCCCAGGTCCCATACGGCCTGTGGCGCGCGCGGGCTGTCGGCTTCGTGCACCGACTCGGGGCCGCCGGCGAGGATGATCCCGCGGGGAGCGAATTCGCGAATCGCCTCGTCGTCCATGTCGAACGGGTGCAGTTCGCAGTACACGCCGATTTCGCGCACGCGGCGGGCGATCAGCTGGGTGTACTGGGAACCGAAGTCGAGGATCAGGATACGGTGAGCGTGAATGTCGAGGGCCATGACTCAATCTCGTCAGTGGTAATCGGAAACGACGCGGGGCTGTCGTGAACAGCCCCGCTTACAGGTATTGCCAGGAGCATCAACCTACGCGGTAGTTTGGCGCTTCCTTGGTGATCTGCACGTCATGCACGTGGGATTCGGCCATGCCGGCACCGGTGATGCGCACGAACTCGGGCTTGGTACGCATTTCTTCGATGTTGGCGCTGCCGGTGTAACCCATCGAGGAACGCAAGCCACCCATCAGCTGGTGGATGATCGCGGTCAGGGTGCCCTTGTATGGCACGCGACCTTCGATACCTTCCGGTACCAGCTTCTCGGCACCGGCCGAGGAGTCCTGGAAATAGCGGTCCGAGGAACCCTGGGCCTGGGACATCGCACCCAGCGAGCCCATGCCGCGGTAGGCCTTGTAGGAACGACCCTGGAACAGCTCGATCTCGCCCGGGGCCTCTTCGGTACCGGCGAACATCGAACCCATCATCACGGCGCTGGCGCCGGCGACGATGGCCTTGGACAGGTCACCGGAGAAGCGGATGCCACCGTCGGCGATCAGCGGTACGCCGGTGCCTTCCAGCGCGGCAGCCACATTGGCGATGGCGCTGATCTGCGGCACGCCGACGCCAGCGACGATACGGGTGGTGCAGATCGAGCCAGGGCCGATACCGACCTTGACCGCGTCGGCGCCGGCTTCGGCCAGGGCCTTGGCGGCTGCGCCGGTGGCGATGTTGCCGCCGATCACCTGTACGTCGGGGAAGTTCTGCTTGACCCAGCGCACGCGGTCAATAACGCCCTTGGAGTGGCCGTGGGCGGTGTCGACCACCACCACGTCGACGCCGGCAGCAACCAGTGCGGTCACACGGTCGCCGGTGTCCTTGCCGGTACCCACTGCAGCACCGACGCGCAGGCGACCCTGGTCGTCCTTGCTGGCCAGCGGGTAGGCCTTGGCTTTCTCGATGTCGTTGACGGTCATCATGCCCTTGAGGGCGAACTTGTCGTCGACGATCAGTACGCGCTCGATGCGGTGCTTGTGCAGCAGCTCGCGGGCCTCGTTCTTGTCGGCGCCTTCGCTGACCGTGACCAGACGCTCTTTGGGCGTCATCACTTCACGCACGGTGGCGTCGAGGCGGTTTTCGAAGCGCACGTCACGGGAGGTGACGATGCCGACCAGGTCGCCGTTGTGCAGCACCGGCACGCCGGAGATGTTGTGCAGGCGGGTCAGTTCGAACAGGTCGCGTACGGTGGCGTCGGCCTCGATGGTGATCGGGTCCTTGACCACGCCGGCCTCGAACTTCTTGACCTTGCGCACTTCGGCAGCCTGCTGCTCGATGGTCATGTTCTTGTGGATGATGCCGATGCCGCCTTCCTGGGCCATGGCAATGGCCAGACGGGCTTCGGTCACGGTGTCCATGGCGGCGGAAACCAGTGGAATATTCAGCTCGATGCCACGGGTCAAACGGGTCTTGAGACTGACTTCGTTAGGTAGCACCTCGGAGTAACCGGGTACTAGGAGAATGTCGTCGAAGGTCAGGGCTTCTTGGCTGATACGCAGCATCGCGGGGGCTCCCGGGCGGGAAAATGGAAGCGCGCCATTATACTCATGCGCGCCGTCTGACTCAATGTAAAGATGGGCCTTCGGTCAGTTGTCTTGCAGCTTTACCTGCACCACTGCCACCGGCTGGTCGAGCCAGTCGGCAAAGGCATCGATGAAAGACGGCTTGAAACCGGCCTCGCCCCAGTTGTTGAAGATGAACCCCAGGTTGGAAAAGGCACAGGGCTGCAGGTAAAGAAAGCCGTTGATGTCGTCTTCATGGCCGCAGCGCGGGCAGGTGAAGTTGTCGCTGATGCCGGGCATCCACTCCTCCAGGCTGGCGAACAGCTCCACCCCCACTTCCCGGCGGCACTCGGCGCAGCCGGCTTCTTCGAGAAAGCCTTCGGTGGGCGTATAGATGCAGCGCTTGTAGATGACTTCCAGGCCATTGACGGGCTGGCCGTACGGTAGCAACTGCGGCCGCTCGACCACCTTGCGCGCCCCCTCGGCGATGGCATAACCCATGCGGTTGCCAGTGCGCCCGCAGGTGCTGAGCTGTTCCTCGATCACCTTTTCGCGTACCAGCCAGCGCAGGATCGCGCGGGCGCGCGGCTCGTGCACCGGCACGGTGGAGATCTTGGGGACGATGATGCTCTGGAATGTCATGAAGGCGGCCGAACAGGTTAAAGGTGCCAGTTTACCTCACTCAGGTAGCGCGCGATCAGCGCGATGCCGCTGGCCAGCACCAGCCAGGTGACCAGCCGCACGAAGGTTTCGCGGGACATCTTCAGGGTCAGCCGGCGCCCCACCCACAGGCCGGCGAACATCATCGGCAGCAGGCACAGGGCAAGCAGCAGCAACGGCAGGTCGGCGTATACCCCGGCAATCAGGAACAGGCTCAGGCGCACCACGGTGCTGCAACTGATCAGCGCGCTCTGGGTCGCGCGCACCTGCTCCTTGGCGTCGAGCCGGGCATTGAGGTAGATGGCATAGAGGAAGCCGCCGCTGCCGAACAGCGCACCGAACAGGCCGCCGGTGATGCCCATCGGCACCGACCAGCCGGCATTCAGGCGCGCCGGCTTGACCTTCACCGCCAGGCTGTAGAGCGCATAGGCGCTGATGAACAGGCCCATCAGCAACAGCAGCAGGTCGGACTCGAGGTTGAGCAGGAACACCACGCCCAGGGTGCAGCCGATGGCCATGCACGGCAGCAGGCGCAGCAGTTCGCCGCGCACCACGGCCTTGCGCGCCGGCAGCCAGTTGCCGAAGGCGGCGACGAAGTCCAGCAGCACCAGCAACGGGATGATGCGCGACAGCGGCATGAAGTTGATCAGGACCGGCCCGGCGACCAGCGCGGTGCCGAAGCCGGCGATGCCGAACACGATGTAGGCGACGCCGATGCCAAGCAGTATCGGCAGCCATTGGAGCGCAGTGAAAGGGAGCGAGTCGAGCAGTGTGGAGAGCATGGTGTATGCCTGAGTCGTGAGTGAGGCAGCGTTCAGACGAACTTTAGCCATTGGCCAGCCATGCCGACTAATATGCAATTGCGCCATCAGCCATCTCGAAAAGGCATCCTTCATGATCTCCACCCGACAGTTACGCTACTTCGTCGAGATTGCCGAGTCCGGCAGTTTCAGTGCTGCCGCCGAGCGCCTGTTCGTCGCGCAGTCGGCGCTGAGCCGGCAGATAAAGGAGCTGGAGAGTCAGCTGGCCACCCCGCTGTTCGAACGCACCGCCCGCCAGCCGCGCCTGACCGCAGCGGGCCTGGCGTTTCTGCCGCGGGCCCGCAACCTGCTGGGCGAGCTGGAAAAGGCCTGCCGCCTGGCCACCGAAATCGGTCAGGGCCTGCGCGGCAGCCTGCGCCTGAGCCATTCGAGCACGGTGCCGCTGACCGGCGCGCTGCTGGATCGGCTCACGGGCTACCTGCAGCACAACCCCGGCGTGTCGATGGACATCGCGCAGCTATCTTCCGAGGCGCAACTGGAGGAACTGGCCGAAGGTCGCCTGGAGTTCGGCCTGCTGCGCCTGCCGGTGCTGCGCCAGCACGAAGGGCTGTGCGTGCAGCCGCTGTTCGACGAACCGCTGCTGCTGGCGGTGGCCGCAGACCACCCGCTGGCCGATGAGCCCAGCGTGTACCTGGCGCAGTTACGCGACGAGGCGTTCATTTCCATCCCGCACCGCCAGCGCGGTGGCTTGAGCTACCTGTCGGCCGAGCTGTGCATGCGTGAAGGGTTCTTCCCTCGGGCTGCGCGGGTGGTGTCGCGCAAGACCACGCAGTTGCAGTTGATCCAGGCCGGGTTCGGGGTGGCCTTGCTGCCACGGTGCATGCGCGATATCGCGCCGGCGGCGCTGCGCTTCGTGCCGCTGGCCGACGCGGGGTGCGTGAGTTCGGTGGCGCTGGCCTATCGACGCGATGCCGGGCCGTTGGTGCATCAGTTTGTGGAGCACATGCAGGGCTGAGCCGGCAACGTCGGCTCCTGCAAGAGACCGCGCATGACCTGTAGGAGCCGGCAAGCAGCGCCGCCACCTGCCGGGACTGCAAAGACCGCACGATTCCCTTTATGATGCCCCGCATGATCAGAGACCCTTTCGAAAGACTCGGCCTGGACCGCGAGGTCCTTACCGTCAGCCAGCTCAACGGCCGCGCCCGCGTGCTGCTCGAGGACGTGTTCAGCAACATCTGGGTCGAGGGCGAAATCTCCAACCTCGCCCGGCCCGCCTCCGGCCACGTCTACTTCACCCTCAAGGACAGCGGCGCCCAGGTGCGCTGTGCACTGTTTCGCAACAACGCCGCCCGCGTGCGCCAGGCATTGCGCGACGGCCTGGCGGTCAAGGTGCGTGGCAAGGTCTCGCTGTTCGAGGGGCGCGGCGACTATCAGCTGATCCTCGACACCGTCGAACCGGCCGGTGACGGCGCCCTGCGCCTGGCCTTCGACGCGCTCAAGGAAAAGCTCGGCAACGAGGGCCTGTTCAGCAGTGAACGCAAGCGCGCCCTGCCCGCCCACCCGCAGCGTATCGGCATCGTCAGCTCGCCCACCGGCGCGGTGATCCGCGACATCATCAGCGTGTTCCGCCGCCGCGCCCCGCAGGTGGAGCTGACCCTGATACCCACCGCCGTGCAGGGCCGCGAAGCCATCAACCAGATCGTGCGGGCCCTGCAACGCGCCGATGCGCAAGGCTTCGACGCGCTGATCCTGGCCCGTGGCGGCGGCTCGCTGGAAGACCTCTGGTGCTTCAACGAAGAAGCCGTGGCCCGTGCCATCGCCGCCTGCGTCACGCCCATCGTCAGCGCCGTGGGGCATGAAACCGACGTGTCGATCAGCGACTTCGTCGCCGACGTGCGCGCCCCCACCCCTTCGGCCGCCGCCGAACTGCTGGCCCCCGACAGCAGCGACCTGGGCCGACGCCTGGAAAGCCTGCAACGCCGCCTGCTGCTGCGCATCCAGAACCGCCTGGCCCATGACCGGCTGCGCCTGGACAGCCTGGCGCGGCGTCTGCGCCACCCCGGCGAACGCCTGCGCCAGCAGGCCCAGCGCCTCGACGACCTGGACATGCGCCTGCGCCGCGCCTTCGAGCAGCGCCTGAACCAGCGCCGCGAACGCCTGGCACGCCTGGATACCCGCTTGGCCGCGCAGCACCCCGGGCGTGCCCTGGCGCTGCTCAAGCAACACCTGGACAACCTCGCCGAGCGCCTGCCGCGAGCCATGCGCCAGACCCTCGCCACCCGCCGCCAGCACCTGCAGGTGCAGGTGCAGACACTGCAGGTGGTCAGCCCGCTGGCTACCCTCAGCCGTGGCTACAGCATCCTGCTCGACGAGCGCGGCCAGGCCATCCGCAGCGCCGCGCAGACCCGCAACGGCCAGCGCCTGACCGCCCGCCTGGGCGAAGGCGAGCTGCAGGTGCGGGTCGAAGACAACCACCTGACCCCGGTCACGCTCTCTCTACTGGACTGACTCATGCCCCGACTGTTTGCCCCGCTGCTCGTCCTCTGCCTGGCCTTCGCCGGCAGCGCCCAGGCCAGCTACATCACCCGCCAGTTGAACAAGCCGGTGCCCGGCGGCGTCGCGGTGGTCGACCTCGGCCCCGCCGCCCAGGCCCCTCAGGCGCGCTTCGACGGCAAGCCGGTGCTGGTGGTACGCGAGCAGGACACCTGGCTGGCCATTGTCGGCCTGCCGCTGACCCAGAAGCCCGGCACCGCCAGCCTGACCCAGGGCGAGCGCACCCTGAGCTTCACGGTCGCCAGCAAGAAGTACCCCGAGCAGCGCATCACCCTGAAGAACCAGCGCCAGGTCAACCCCAACCCGGCCGACCTCAAGCGCATCGACGCCGAGCTGGCCGAGCAGCTCAAGGCCTACCGCAGCTTCAGCCCCAACCTGCCGAGCAACCTGCTCCTCGACAAGCCGGTCAACGGCCCGCTGTCGAGCAAGTTCGGCGTGCGCCGCTTCTTCAACGGCGAGGAACGCAACCCGCATGCCGGCCTGGACTTCGCCGTGCCCGCCGGCACCCCGATCAAGACCCCGGCCAACGGCAAGGTGATCCTGATCGGCAACTACTTCTTCAACGGCAACACCGTGTTCGTCGACCACGGCCAGGGCTTCATCAGCATGTTCTGCCATATGTCGAAGATCGACGTGAAACCCGGCCAGCAACTGAGCCGTGGCGCCATCGTCGGACGGGTGGGCTCCACCGGCCGCGCCACCGGGCCGCACATGCACTGGAACGTCAGCCTGAACGACGCACGGGTCGATCCGGCGATCTTCATCGGGGCCTTCCAGCCCTGATCAGCGTCTTGCGCCAATCAAAAAGACCGCGCAACTGGCGCGGTCTTTTTGATTGGTCGGCGCTATAAAATCACGACATTCTTCAGTTTTTAAGCATTCCTCTCAATTTTTTTGCAGTGCTTGCCATCGTTCACCCCACTGGTTAGGGTTGAACCCATGAAAACCACGCACACCCTCATCCTGCTTCGCCAACATCGCAGCCTTTGCCTGGTCAGTGCCCGACTACCAAGCTGAATCGCGTCGCCTCGCCCATTCATCACTTGTACGTTCGGCGGGCCCCTTTCAAGGCCGCACAATAAGGATTGCTTTCATGACCATGCTCAAAGACCCTTCGAAAAAATACCGTGCCTTCGCTCAGGTAAACCTGCCTGACCGCACCTGGCCCTCGAAGACCATCACAGCCGCGCCGATCTGGTGCAGCTCGGACCTTCGCGACGGCAACCAGTCGCTGATCGAGCCGATGGATGCGGTCAAGAAGCTGCGCTTCTGGAAGACCCTGGTCAGCGTGGGCGTGAAAGAAATCGAGGCCTCCTTCCCATCGGCCTCGCAAACCGACTTCGACTTCGTGCGCACCCTGATCGAAGACGGCCACATCCCGGACGACACCACCATCCAGGTGCTGACCCAGGCCCGTGAAGACCTGATCGCACGTACCTTCGAATCGCTGCGCGGGGCCAAGAAGGCCATCGTGCACCTGTACAACGCCACCTGCCCGGCATTCCGCCGCATTGTCTTCAACCAGGACAAGCAGGGCGTCAAGGACATCGCGGTGAACGCGGCCAAGCTGTTCGTCAAGTACGCCGCCCAGCAGCCGGAAACCCACTGGACGTTCCAGTACTCGCCAGAGACCTTCAGCGCTACCGAACTGGAGTTCGCCAAGGAAGTCTGCGACGCGGTGATCGAGGTGTGGAACCCGACCCCCGAACACAAGGTGATCCTCAACCTGCCAGCCACCGTGGAAGTTTCCACCCCGAACATCTATGCCGACCAGATCGAGTGGTTCGGGCGCAACGTGTCGCGCCGTGACAGCGTGATCATCAGCCTGCACACCCACAACGACCGTGGCACCGGCGTGGCTGCCACCGAGCTGGGCCTGATGGCCGGCGCCGACCGTGTCGAAGGCTGCCTGTTCGGCAACGGCGAGCGTACCGGCAACGTCGACCTGGTGACCCTGGCCCTGAACCTCTACACCCAGGGCGTGGACCCTGAGCTGGACTTTTCCGACATCGACGGCGTGCGCAAGGTGGTCGAAGAGTGCAACCAGATCCCGGTACACCCGCGTCATCCGTATGTGGGCGACCTGGTGCACACCGCGTTCTCCGGCTCGCACCAGGATGCGATCCGCAAGGGCTTCACCCAGCAGAAAGAAGACACCCTGTGGGAAGTACCGTACCTGCCGATCGACCCGGCCGACATCGGCCGCAGCTACGAGGCGGTGATCCGCGTCAACAGCCAGTCGGGCAAGGGTGGCATCACCTACCTGCTCGAACAGGAATACGGCATCAGCCTGCCGCGCCGCATGCAGATCGAGTTCAGCCAGGTGGTACAGGGCGAGACCGACCGCCTGGGCCTGGAAATGACCGCCCAGCAGATCTACAAGCTGTTGCAGAGCGAGTACCTGCAAGCCAACGCCCCGTATGCGCTGGTCAGCCATCGCCTGCAGGAAGAGAACGGCCACAGCGCCGTGGAAGTGGAAGTGGCCGGTGAAGGCGAAACCACCCTGCACTGGCGCGGCAAGGGCAACGGCGCCCTCGAGGCCCTGGTGGCCGGCCTGCCGGTAGCCGTGGAAATCATGGACTACAACGAGCACGCCATCGGTGCCGGCACCCACGCCAAGGCGGCGGCCTACATCGAACTGCGCGTGGCTGGCGGTCGTCCGGTGCACGGCGTGGGTATCGATGAAAACATCACCACCGCCAGCTTCAAGGCGCTGTTCAGCGCACTGAACCGCTCGCTGAGCCAGCAGGCTGCTAAGGCGGCGTAAACGCCAACTGACACGCTGCTGCATGCAATGCCCGCCTCTGATACGGAGGCGGGCATTTTTTTTGGTTGTGCGAAAGCCTGCGGGGCGCTGGCGTGCTCGGTATACTGCCGGCCTCATTATTTTTGCCACACCTGTAAGGACACTCAATGAGCCACTACCTGGAACGGGCACTCACCAGCCTGCGCACCATCGGCATCAACTTCATCCAGCCCGTTCAGGATGCCCCGGTTCTGGTACTGCTGGACCGCGTGGCCCACTACGACACCACCAAGGTCACCTCCATCGCCACCGTGCTGCAGCAGGCCACCAGCTTCAACAGCATGGTGCGCGAGCAGATCGAAGGCATGGACATCTCCACGCGCTTCATGGACATCACGCAGAGCTTCACCTCCATCCGCGAGGACGCCGCCGCCATGGCCGGCTGGATGGATGACGGGCGCCTGGACGCGATGGAAAAGATCAAGCTGACCTGGATGAACGTGCGTCGCGGCTCCATCCCCAGCCGCTTTGCCGATATCCGCGAAAACTACCTGAAGGTGTGCAAGTCGGCCAACGACCAGATCGCCCGCGAGAGCGTGATCCTGGAGTCATACATGGACTTTCGCATGGCCATGAAAGCCGCCGAGGTGGAAGCCCAGCAGGTGCTGGCCATCGCTGGCGAGGCCCTGCAGCAGCGCACCCTGGCCCTGAACGAGGCCAACGCCCGGGTCGCCGACGCCGAAAGCGCCGAGCCCGCCGCACGCGCCGCGCTGGAACTGGGCCGCGATGAAGCCGTGCGCGCCCTGCAGGACGAAGACAAGCGCTACCAGATCATCAAGGACATCGCCGATGACCTGAAGGTCGGCTACAACACCGCCGAAATGGTCTTTGCACGCATCAATCAGGTGCACGTGATCAAGGAGCGTCAATACCAGCGCATGGTGTCGTTCTTTTCCACCAACGAAGTGGTACTCACCGGGCTTGCCGTGTCGTTCACCGCCAACAGCGGCCTGGCCGAAGCCACCCACACCCTCAATGCCACCACCGACGGCATCAGCCAGGGCCTGGAGTCGCTGGGCAGCACCGGCAACCAGCAGCTCGAAGCCGCGGTCAAAGCCAGCTACGGCTCGACCATCAAGGTCGACTCGGTGCGCGCCCTGGCTGACGCCACGCTGTCGTTCCAGACCGACATGAAGCAGATGGCCGACACCTACCGCGCAGAGTCGAGCAACGCCGCCCGGGATATCGCCGAAGCTGTCGAAGAGGCCAAGCGCAAGTTCGCCGCCCTGCTGACCAAGGCCGCCTGATGAGCAGTGTTCCTCTGTCCGAACAGCTGGGCGCGATGGCGGTGGTCGACCAGCTGCGCCATCAGCAGATGCAGGTGCAGGAGCACCTGAACCTGCCGCAGCGCCGCGCTGAAGTCGCCGAGCGTATCCGCACCTACTACCAGGCCCAGGGCATCGCCTATGACGATGCACTGATCGAACAGGGTGTGCGGGCGTTCTTCGCCCGGCGCCTGGCCTTCGAGGCGCCCGAACAGACCGCACTGCAACGCCTGACCACGCGCCTGCTGCTCAACCGCAGGAAGCTCATGCGCATCCTGCAACTGATCGTCGTCGCGCTGCTGGCCGTACAGTGCACCCGGGTGGTGAACGACACCGCCAAGACCTCCAAGGTGCAGGACAACGTCCGTACGGCCGAGTATCGCAGCAGCGATCTGAGCGCCGACCTTGCGCAGCACCAGTCGCGCCTCGATGCGTTGCAGCAAGCCGTCGCGCAACAGCCCGAGCCCGCGGTCACACGCCTGCTGGGGCCGCTTGCCGAGCGGCTGACGCAGGTTCAGACACTGCTGACGCACCGACCGTGGCCGCAACTGATCGACAGCGACAACCGCGACAGCGTGCAGCAAGACCTCGATACCTACGAACGCAACACCCAGTCGGCGCGCGCGCAACTGAGGCAGGCCGACAAGGGCCTGAACGACGTCCAGGCCATTATCGATGCCCGCAGCCGCCTGCAGGCCGTACTGCACAACCCGGCGTTCACCGCAGGCGCCAAGCGTTTCGGGGTGATGGCGCAGCAGGCCCGGGTGGCCGACCAGGCCATCGGCAACGCCGACACCCAGGGCATCGAGGTGGTCGACCGTGAAGTCGGTGAGCTCGAAAGCCAGCTCGATCGCATTCAGCAAGTCCAGCCGCTGATCCGGCGCCTGGACGAAATCGAGCAGCAGTTGCCCGCCCTGCGCCTGCCGCCGAACGACCTGCGGGTGGTGCGTGCCCAGGCCGCCCAGGTCGACAAGGCCATCGACGCCCTGCAGGCACGTCAGGCCAGCGACCACCTGTCGACGCTTGACAGCCTGCTGGTGTTCGCCCGTCAGGCACTGGAGCTGCGGGTGGTGGACCGCTACGGCGTCAAGTCGGGGGTCGAGCGCTGCTATGACCAGGCGCTGTGCAACCAGGGCGGTGACTCCCTGCAGGGCAAGAGCTGGTACCTGGTGGTCGAGGCCGTGGACGCCGCCGGCAACCCGATCAGCGTGCCGGTCACCAGTTCGGAAACCGGCGAATCGCGCTGGGCGTCCTACTTTGGTGTGCGGGTCAGCCAGGCCGAGTACCTCAAGGTCAAGGAAGACAAACTCAGCGACGGCCACATCGACGACCTCGCCATGGGCAGCAAGCCTGCCAACATGCTGAGCCTGAAATTCAACCAACGTGTCGCCAAACCCGACATGATCCTGGACTGGTGATGACATGAGACCCAGCAAGCTCATCGGTATCGTCGCCGACAATGCACGCAGTTTCGAGCACGTGCTGCGCGACGCAGAACAACAACTGGCCAGTGCCACCGAGCGCCAGATGGCGCTCGAACAGGACATCCTGACCCGCCTGCGCAGCATCGCGACCCTGCAGCTGGAGCATGCCCCGTCGCTGCAGGACGAGGTGGTTCAGGCCCTGCACGAACGCCAGCTGGCCCAGGGGCAGTTGCGCCAGCAACTGCTGGAGGTCGAGCAGCAGATCGCCCAGTCGCTGGAGGCGACCGCGCAGGTACAGGAGCGCCTCGACGACCTCGACCGCCAGGCCCGCGACCAACTGGCCCAGGACCCGAACTACACGGCGCAGATGCACCAGCTGGAACAGGCCATCGCCGCCAACCTCGAAACCGTCACCGGGTATGCCGACATTCGCCAGGAGTGTGCCGACAAGCTGCCGATGTTCGGCCGCAACCCGATCTACCACTTCCTGCGTGATCGCGATTTCGGTACCGAACAGTATCGGTTGGGCCGCATCAGCCGCTGGCTCGATGGCTGGCTGGCCAGGCAGGTCGACTACAGCGGCAACCGCAGCAACGAGCTGAACCTGCTCAACATGCAGCAGCGCAACGAGGCACTGCAGCTCGAACGCGACGCGCACATTGCCGCGCTGGAGCAAAGCACCGGCCAGCAACTGGCCGACGCCCAGCAGCAGGCAGGCATGGAGCCGCTGCGCGAAGCGCACAAGGCGTTGTACAAGCAGACCGTGGCCAGCAAGCAGCAGGCCAACGACATTCACGCGCAACTGACCGCATTCACCCACAACCAGGACCCGCACTACCTGCGTGCCCGCCAGTGGCTCACCGACCAGTTGCAGGCCAAGAGCATCGAGCAACTGCTCGAGCAGGTGAAGAAGACCCCCGATACCGCAGACGACCAGATCGCCTTGCAGCTGCAGCGGCTGTACCCGCAGGTCGACGGCGTGGAACGGGCACTGGCCGAGGCGCGCCAGACCCATGGCCTGGCCCAGCAGTCCTATGACCGGGCCAAGGAGCTGGAGCGCGCGCTGCGCACCGACTTCTTCCGTGACGACGGCTATCAGTACAAGGCAACGCTGGGCATCGAACGCCTGCTGTCGGACTACATGACCCGCGATGTCACCCTGGGCTATCTGGTCGGGACCATCCGCGAACACCGCGAGCTGGTGCCGCGCGTCGCCGTCGAGCGCAGCTCGTACAGCAGTAGCAGCTCGGGGTCGAGCTGGAGCAGCTCCAGTTCCAGCAGTTCGAGCAGCAGCTCCAGCAGCAGTGGCGGCTTCTCCAGCTCCGACAGCAGCGGGGGCGGCGGCTTCAGGACCTCGGACAGCTTCTGATGGCATGCACGCTGGCCTGCCGACGCAGGCCAGCGCGGCGCATCACCCGCGCGGGTAGCGCTCGTTCACGCTGAAATCGAAGCGCCAGCAGCCCGCGTTTTTCCGGGAACTGTAGTGCTCGAACAACACCTTTTTCTGCAGTTCGTCCCAGCCGAGCGGGTCCACCGAGGCCTCCTCCAGCACCGTGACCAGCGTGTCGGTGGCAACCGACGACAGGTAGATCAGGTCTTCGCGCATCACCTGCGCGTCGGCATCGAGAATCGGCAGCACCTTGTTGTGCTCGAAGTAGTAATCGATCTCCGACGCGCCCATCACACAGTGCGCATACAGGATGTGCACCTGATAGGCATAGAACACCCCGGGGCCGACCAGCTTGCGGGTATGCTTCTGGGTGGTGGAGTCGTTCCAGCTTTGCTCAGCCTGGAACGATACCCGGACCTCTGAACTCACCCCCACGCCCTTGAATTCCAGCTGCACGCCACCGGACACTTCGGTGGTACGGCTGAAGCTTCGGGTAAAGCCATGGGTGACCTCGAAGGTGCGTTCATCCTCGCCGTTGCTCGGTACCTGGACGGTGCCGACATGCTCCACGTAAGCGGCGACCGGCACCGAATACATGTCCCACCACCGCTTGCCGTCGAACATCTGGCCGAACTCGGTGGCATCCTTTATCCAGCAGGCCTGGCGTACCTTGTCACCGCCAAAGAGGTACTTGTCGATGTGGTAGCTCCCGCGCTGTGCGGGGGAGTCGGCGCCAAACACGTTGTCTTCACTCATGACGGTTCCCTCAGTACTTGTAGTGAATCTTCTGGCTTGCGGAAAAATCGAACGACCAGGCGCCGGCATTGCATTCAACCTCGTAACCTTCGGTCAGCACCTTGCGCTGCAGGGCATCCCAGGCAATCGGAGGGGTGGCCGCGGCATCGGCCACCGCCACATACACGGCCGTGCTGATGGCCGACAGGAAGTACAGGTCGGTACGCCCCTGCGTGGCCAGCGTCTTGCTGGTGCGAAACGCCTTGCTCAGCTGTCCGGCCGAGGTCGCGCAATGGGCATACACCAGGTTCATCTGATAGATGGCGAACACCCCGCTGCCGGGCAGCAGCAGCGTCAGGCGGTTGTCGTTCGGCGCCCCCCAGGCGATGTCGTCAACAAAGCCGGTATGCAGGCTGGACAGGATATTGACCCGCTCGATGGCCGACGACACCGAATAGGGCGCGTCCACTTCACGGATGAACTGCTTGCTGTGGCCCTGGGCAAAGGTGATGGCATGGCGCTGGTTGCTCAGGCCGTTGAGCCGCAGGGTATCCACCGCTGACAGGTAGGCGAACACCGGTCGGGTGTAGGTGGCCCAGGCACTGGAGCCAATGCGGATATCGCCGTAGACGGTCTTGCCGTTGACCCAGCAGCCGGGTGCCAGGCGCTTGCCGCCGATCAGGTGGCGCTCGAGCGAATAGGACCCGGTCTTGACCGCGTAGCCGCTGAGTCGCGGGTTTGTAGCGTGTTCGATTTCGTCGTCCAAGGTATGCACTCCCTGCAGAAAACCCATGAGTTTTCGATACTAGGGAGGCCGCGACAGGCTCGGCAGCGGGACGTGCTTCCTGGATGGGCAGCGGCCTTGCCGGTCAATGGCGCCGGCAAAAAAAAAGGTGCGCCGACCAAGCGCACCTCAAAGCCGTACAGCACACAACGAATTCTCTAGTCCAGCAACGCCAGCGCCTGGGCACTGCACGCCTGCACGCGTGCCCACTCGCCGTTCTTGATCCAGCTGCTGTCGAGCATCCAGGTTCCGCCCACGCACATCACATTGGCCAGGGCCATGTACTGCTTGACGTTGCCCGGGTTGACCCCGCCGGTGGGGCAGAAACGCACCTCGCCGAACGGCCCGCCGAATGCCTTGATCGCCGCCGCCCCGCCGCTGATCTCGGCCGGGAACAGCTTGAAGCGCCGATAGCCCAGCGCGTAGCCCATCATGATCTCCGAGGCGCTGCTGATGCCCGGCAACAGTGGCAACGGGCTCTCGACCCCCGCCTCCAGGATGTCCTGGGTGCACCCCGGCGTGACCACGAACTGCGCACCGGCCTGTTCCACCGCCGCCAGCATGCTGCGGTCGAGCACCGTACCGGCACCGACGCACAGCTCCGGGCGCTGTTCGCGCAGCAGGCGGATGGCGGTCAGGCCGTGTTCGGAACGCAGCGTCACCTCGAGCGTCTTCAGCCCCCCGGCCGCCAGCGCATCGGCCAGCGGCAGGATGTCCTGCTCGCGGGCGATGGTGATCACCGGCAGAATGCGTGCCTGGCCGCAGATGCGGTCGATCAGGGCAATCTTGTCGGCCATGGAAATGCCCGGCTGTGAAGGTTCAAGGGTTGTCATAACGGCGTGTCCTTGGTTCATGGGCACCAGTAGATTTCCAGGGGGTCTTGAAGAAAGGCGCGAATCGGCATCTGCGCCGGGTCGTCACCGCCCAGCGCGGCGCGCAGGGTAGCGAGTTTGCCCGGCCCTTGCACCGACAACAGTGTCGCACCTGCACCGGCCAGCACACGCCGGGTCAGGGTCAGGCGCTGATGCGGCACGCTCGGCGCCAGCATCGGCAGTACCCGGCGCTGGCTCTGGGCCTGCAGGCCCTCGGCCAGGTTGGGGCTGCCCGGAAACAGCGAGGCGGTGTGACCGTCATCGCCCATGCCCAGCACCAGCACATCGATCGGCGGCAGTTGGGCAAGCGCCTGGTCCGCCTGCTCGGCAGCGGCTTCGAGGCTCGCGGCGGGACGGTACAGGCCGACGAACCGCGCCTTGGCCGCCTCGCCCTGCAACAGGTGCTGCGCCACCAGGCCGGCATTGCTGTCGGCATGTTCTACCGGCACCCAGCGCTCGTCCGCCAGGCTGACCACCACCCTGGACCAGTCCAGCGGCTGCCTGGCCAGGCGCTGGAAGAACGCCACCGGGCTGCGCCCGCCCGACACCACCAGGGTGGCCTGGCCGTTTTCGTCCATCGCCGTGCGCAACCGCTGCGCCACATCCACAGCGAGGCCCTCGGCCAGGCGCGCCGCATCGGCAAACTCATGTGCCGTCACGCTCACCGGCAGTTGCAGTTCAGATATCGCCATACCATGCCCTCCCATCGCGGGTAATCAGTGCTATCGAGCTCATCGGCCCCCAGGTGCCCGCCGCATACGGCTTGGGCGCATCACCGGAGTGTTTCCAGCCGGCGATCAACTGGTCGCACCATTTCCACGCATATTCGATTTCATCCTTGCGTACAAACAGGTTCTGGTTGCCGCGCATCACTTCCAGCAGCAGGCGCTCGTAGGCATCCGGAATGCGTGCGCTGTGCCAGGTATCGGAAAAATTCAGCTGCAACGGGCCGCTGCGCAGTTGCATCCCCTTGTCCAGGCCCTGCTCCTTGGTCATTACCCGCAACGAAATGCCTTCGTCCGGCTGCAGGCGGATGATCAGCTTGTTGCCGATCTGCAAACGTTGTTCCGCCGCGAAGATGTAGTGCTGCGGCTCCTTGAAATGGATGACGATCTGCGACAGTTTCTGCGGCATGCGCTTGCCGGTGCGCAGGTAGAACGGCACCCCGGCCCAGCGCCAGTTGCGGATATCGGCCCGCAGCGCGACGAAGGTTTCGGTGTCGCTCTGGGTATTGGAGTTGTCTTCCTCGAGGTAGCCGGGCACAGCCCGCCCCTCGCTGTAGCCCGCTATGTACTGGCCACGCACCACCTGGGTGCTCAGGCCCTCGCCGCTGATCGGTGCCAGTGCCTTGAGCACCTTGACCTTCTCGTCGCGAATGCTGTCGGCCGAGAGGTCGCTGGGCGGGTCCATGGCGATCAGGCACAGCAACTGCAGCAGGTGGTTCTGGATCATGTCGCGCAGTTGCCCGGCCTTGTCGAAGTAGCCCCAGCGGCCCTCGATGCCGACCTTCTCGGCCACGGTGATTTCCACGTGGGAGATGGAGTTCTGGTTCCACTGGGTTTCGAACAGGCTGTTGGCAAAGCGCAGGGCAATGAGGTTCTGCACCGTCTCCTTGCCCAGGTAATGGTCGATGCGATACACGCGGTTTTCGGGGAAGTACTGCGCCACCGCGTCATTGACCCTGCGCGACGACTCCAGGTCATGGCCGATGGGCTTTTCCAGCACCACGCGGGTGCGCTCGCTCAGGCCGACCTTGTCGAGGTTCTCGCAGATGCCGCCGTACACCGCCGCGGCGGTGGCGAAATAGGCGATCAGTGGCGCGTCGGGTTGTACCTGTTCGAGCAGCGCCGGGTAGTCCTGAGCCTGAAGAAAATCCACATGCAGGTAGCTCAGGCGCGCCATGAAGCGCTGCAGGGCCAGGGCCTCGATATCGCTGCCCACGTGCTTGTGCAGGTGCGCCTCGATCGTCGCCAGGTGCTCCTGCGGGCTGCCGGCTTCGCGGGCCAGTGCCAGCACGCGGGTCTGCTCATTCAGCAGGCCCGCGCGATCGAGCTGGTACAACGCCGGGAACAGCTTGCGCAACGCCAGGTCGCCCAGGGCGCCGAACAGGGCAAAGGTGCAGGGTTCAACGGTGATCGAAGCCATGATGTTGGTTCTTTTATCAAGTTGACGTAGAAATACCGGTTTCAATCGCAGTTTTCAAGGACTAATGTAGTAAAACTAACAACATATTGCCGTGTATACAGAATCAAGTGGTGCGCCAACCGTGCCATCAGTACGATAGGCCACCGCGTAAAAAGCCGTCTGCCCGTGGCAGCCGGCGGCCTCCCCGACCCAAGGACATACCCCCATGGACCGCGTGCGAAACCTCCTGGAGCAGATCCAGGGCCGCCTCGACGAGCTGAACAAGGCTGAGCGCAAAGTCGCCGAAGTCATCCTGGCCAACCCGCAGCAAGCCACCCGCTTCAGCATCGCGGCGCTGGCCCAGGCAGCCAAGGTCAGCGAACCCACCGTCAACCGCTTCTGCCGTTCGTTCGGCGTCAGCGGCTACCCCGAGCTCAAGCTGCAACTGGCGCAGAGCCTGGCCAGCGGCGCCGCCTATGTCAGCCGTGCGGTAGAAGCCGACGACGACCCTGCATCCTATACCCAGAAGATCTTCGGCAGCGCCATCGCCTCGCTCGACAGTGCCTGCCAGCAGCTCGACCCGCAACTGGTCAGCCGCGCCGTCGACATGCTGATCCAGGCGCGTCAGATCCACTTCTTCGGCCTGGGCGCCTCGGCCCCGGTGGCACTGGACGCACAGCACAAGTTCTTCCGCTTCAACCTCGCCGTGTCGGCGCATGCCGACGTGCTGATGCAGCGCATGCTGGCCTCGGTGGCCCATACCGGCGAGCTGTTCGTGATCATCTCCTACACCGGGCGCACCCGCGAACTGGTCGAAGTGGCGCGCCTGGCGCGGGAAAACGGCGCTTCGGTGCTCGGCCTCACCGCTGCCGACTCGCCACTGGCCAAGGCCAGCAGCCTGAGCCTAAACATCCCGCTGCCTGAAGACACCGACATCTACATGCCGATGACCTCGCGCATTATCCAGCTGACCGTGCTCGACGTGCTGGCCACCGGCATGACCCTGCGCCGTGGCGTGGACTTCCAGCCGCACCTGCGCAAGATCAAGGAAAGCCTCAACGCCAGCCGCTACCCGATCGACGACGAACTCAATTGAGCGAATGCGCCTGCAACTGCAGGTGCGCCCGCTCCCCCGGCGCCAGGCTGAGGCTGTCGCTGCTGCCACTGGCGGCCTCGACGCAGATGAAGCCCTGGGTCTCGCTGCCGCTCACGCCCATCAGCGGCCGGCTGCCCGGATGCCACACCACGGTGTCGTCGCTGTCGCCGGTATCGATGCACAGCTGACGCTGCCAGGCCGGGTCGTTGACCTGCAGGGTCGCAGCATTCTGGAACACCCGCTGACAGCCGCCCTGCACTTTCAAGGCGCCCTTCTGCTGGCATGCCTGACGCCTCAGATGATCGTACCCCCTCGCATTCTCGAGCCCAGATAGCGCTATCTCGGAAACGTCACTAATACGCCAGTAGGCCAGCAGAGCATGACTCAACTGGCATGGCAGGCTGTCCTGGTGCTCGGTGCTCAGTTGCAACTGCATGCGCTGGCCCAGGTTGGCCACCAGGTCGACCTGCCAGTCGCACAGTTGCAGGCGCCACGTGAGGGTCACACCCTCGTCGCTTTCGCTGCTGTCGATCAGTTTCCAGTCGAGCAGGCGCGCCCAGCCGTGGGCCGGCCACATGTCTTCACTGGGGTGACGGCCGTACCAGGGCCAGCACACCGGCACACCGCCACGAATGGCGCCGACCTGCGGCCACTGCGCCGCGCACCACAGCCACGGGCGTTCGCCACGGGGCTGGAAGTGCAGCAGTTGCGCGCCCTGGCGACTGAACACCGCCTGGCACTGGGGGTGATCGATGATCAGCACGTCGCGCTGCTGGTAACGCTCCCACTCGAAGGTCGGTCGCGGCCGCTGCGAGGTGAAGAAGCGTTGAAGCGGGTGCTCGGACATGTTTCGGGACTCTTGTTGTTAGGGGGGCCTGTTCGCCGGCAACGCCGGCTCCTACAGAAGTCGACCTTGCCGGCAAAACGCCGAATTGGCGTAAATTTACAACATATCCCCTCAGAACGACGACTGAATCTTCAGCCCGGCGACGACCGCGTTGTCCACCTCGCTCACCCCGCCCGGGTGACGGATGTACTGAAGGTTGGGGCGCACGGTCAGCCAGTTGGTCACGTGCACGCCGTAGTACAGCTCGGCGTTGTACTCGGTACGCTGGATCGGCACGAAGCCCATGTCGTTGTAGTCATCGATACCGCTGACCCCATTGAGCTGCTGCGCACGCTTCTTCACGTCATCGTTGACATGAATGCGCGCCACGCCGAAGCCGATGTCGTCCTTGGGCCGCGAATCGAAGGCGCCCTTGTACACCATGCCCACCTGCTGGTAGTTGTCGACCACGTTGGTGGCCTTGTCGTGCACGGTAAAGTTGGCGAACAGGCTCAGGCCGCGATTGGCATCGCCGTTGTGCGCAGTAACCTGCTGCTGCGCCACCACCCACCAGCCATGCTTGCTCGAATGCGACTTGGGGTCTGCGCCAGTCAGGCCCTGGGGTTGGCCATTGACGTCCTCGTAGATGTCATCGGCCTTGGCAGTGCTGTAGTAGTAACCCAGGCGGTACTCGCCGGGCAGGCCGTTGACCCTGGGGGCCCACACCAGCTCCACCGGCAGGATCATGCCCTTGGTGCCGCTGCCGCTGAGCTTGAAGCCATTGCCCGTCTCAAGGTTCGAAGGGTTCTGCTCGAACACCCCGACCTGGGCGAAGAACTCCGGCGTGAGGTTGTATTTGGCGCGCAACGCCCACTGGCTGACCGGCCAGTTGTACCAGATGCTGCCCACCCAGTTGCCCACCTGCGAGCCGCAGAAGGCCAGGTTCTGGAAATCGCAGGGGAAGCTGTTGAACTCCTCGCCCGGGCCGAAGCGCCCCGCCTTGAGGTCGAGCTTGCCGTCGAAGTAGGTCTGCTTGACCCACATCTGGGTCAGGCGCCAGGTCTGCCCGCGGCCCCACACCTCCTGCACCGAGCTGAACTGCCCGGCCCGAGGGTCGCTGATGCGGTCGTTGGACAGGTTGCGCCCGCTGCGCTCGGTGATCGCCAGCTTGAACTCGGCGTCGTGCCAACCCAGGATCTTCTCCAGGTCCATCTTCACACCCAGGGCGAACTGGTCGCTGTAGCGCGCCGTCTTGTCGTTGTTGTAGCCACCCTTCAGGTTGCCGGCAACCTCGCCCACGTAATCCAGCGAAAAATCGTAGCCCTTGTCCAGCAACTCGGTGCGTGTGCCGCCCCAGTCGCCACTCATCCACTTCGACTCCGGGTCGAAGGCGCCGGCAGCGTGCGCCCCGCAACTGACCCCGAAGGCCGCCAGCAGGGTCATGCAGCCCCGCGGCAAAACACGTTTGAAATGATCCATCCCCTGTGTCCTCGTCTTATTGTTTTCGATGGTGTCCATGCTTTACAACGAATTCAGCGGCCCCTGAATTGGGCAATGTTGTCGGTGCCGACCGTATCGACCGGTGCACGCCCGCGCCCCAGCCGTTCGCCCGTTTCTGCATCGAACAGCAGCACCCGCGCAGGATCGAACTGCAAGCTCAGGCTTTCGCCGACCTGCGGCGCGAACTCCGGTGCCAGTCGGCAGCACACCTTGGTCTGGTTGAGGGTCACGAACACCAGGGTGTCCGGCCCGGTCGGCTCGGTGACCTGCACCTGGGCGCGAATGCTCGGCAGGCCATTGCCTTCGACCGCCGCCAGGCTGATCTGCTCCGGGCGAATGCCCAGGATCACCTCGCGCGCCTCCAGCCCCGCCTCGCCGATGCCCAGTGGTAGCTCGCAGCGCCCCTGGCCGCTGTCGAGCAGGGCCAGCAGGCGACCCTCCTGGCGTTGCAGGCGCAAGGGTATGAAGTTCATCGGCGGCGAGCCGATGAAACTCGCCACGAACAGGTTGGCCGGGTCGTTGTAGATCTGCTGCGGGGTGCCGAACTGCTGGATCAGCCCATCCTTCATCACCGCCACCTTGTCGCCCAGGGTCATGGCCTCGATCTGGTCGTGGGTCACGTACACCGTGGTGGTCTTCAGGCGCTGGTGCATCAGCTTGATCTCGGTGCGCATCTCCACCCGCAGCTTGGCGTCGAGGTTGGACAGCGGCTCGTCGAACAGGTAGATCCTGGGCCGACGCGCCAGCGCCCGGCCCATGGCCACGCGCTGCTGCTGCCCACCGGACAGCTGGCCGGGCTTGCGCCCCAGCAGGTGCTCGATCTGCAGCAGCTTGGCCACCCGCGCCACCTCCTCGTCGATGGCCGCCGGGGTCATCTTGCGAATCTTCAGGCCGAAGGCGATGTTGTCGCGCACGTTCATGGTCGGGTACAGCGCATACGACTGGAACACCATGGCGATGTCGCGATCCTTGGGGCTCATGCCACTGATGTCGGCGTCGTCCACCAGAATCGCCCCGCCGCTGATCTGCTCCAGCCCCGCGATGCAGTTCATGAGGGTGGATTTGCCGCAGCCCGAAGGGCCCACCAGGATCAGGAACTCGCCCGAGCCGATCTTCAGCTCGATGTTCTTCAGCGTGTCCGGCAGGCCGCTGCCGTAGGTCTTGTTGACGTTGCGCAATTCAAGCGTTGCCATGTTCTACCCCTTGACCGCGCCGGCGGTGAGCCCACGCAGGAAATACTTGCCAGCCAGCACATAGACCAACAGGGTCGGTAACCCGGCGATCATCGCCGCCGCCATGTCGACGTTGTATTCCTTGGCCCCGGTGCTGGTGTTGACCAGGTTGTTGAGGGCCACGGTGATCGGTTGCGCGTCGCCACTGGCGAACACCACGCCGAACAGAAAGTCGTTCCAGATCTGGGTGAACTGCCAGATCAGGCACACCATGATGATCGGGATCGACATGGGCAGCAGGATGCGCCCGAAGATGGTGAAGAACCCCGCGCCATCCAGCCGCGCCGCCTGCACCAGGGCCTGGGGCACGCTGGTGTAGTAGTTGCGGAAAAACAGCGTGGTGAAGGCCAGGCCGTACACGATGTGCACCAGCACCAGGCCGGTGGTGGTACTGGCCAGGCCCAGCTTGCCGAGGGTGAACGAGGCCGGCAGCAGCACCGTCTGGAACGGCAGGAAGCAGCCGAACAGCAGCAGCCCGAAGAACAGCTGCGAGCCGCGAAAGCGCCACATCGACAGCACGTAGCCGTTGAGCGCTCCCACCAAGGTGGAGATCAGCACCGCCGGCACGGTGATCTTCACCGAGTTCCAGAAATAACCGCCCACCGCGTCCCAGGCCTTCACCCAGCCGATGCCGGTGATCACCTCGGGCCAGCTCAGCAGGTTGCCGGTGCGGATGTCGTCGGGGCTCTTGAAGCTGGTCAGCAGCATCACGATCAGCGGCACCAGGTACACCAGGCAGGCCGCGATCAGGGTGGCGTAGACCGCCAGGCGGCTCAGGCTCGGTCGACGAGCAGCAAGTGAATTACTCATGGCGCTTGCTCCTGAGTTCCGAATACAGGTACGGCACCAGGATCGCCAGGATCGCACCCAGCATCAGGATCGCGCTGGCCGAGCCCATGCCCATCTGGCCGCGGCTGAAGGTGAACGAATACATGAACATCGCCGGCAGGTCCGAAGCGTAGCCCGGGCCACCGGCGGTCATTGCCGCCACCAGGTCGAAGCTCTTGATCGCGATGTGCGCCAGGATCATCAATGCACTGAAGAACACCGGGCGCAGGCTGGGCAGCACGATGCGCAGGTAGATGGTCGGCAGGCTCGCGCCATCGACCTGGGCGGCGCGGATGATCGACGGGTCGACCCCGCGCAGCCCGGCCAGAAACAGCGCCATGACGAACCCCGAGGCCTGCCACACGGCAGCAATCACCAGGCAGTACACCACGCGGTCGGGGTCGACCAGCCAGTCCAGGCGAAAGCCTTCCCAGCCCCAGTCGCGCAGCATCTTGTCCAGGCCAAGGCCGGGGTTGAGCAGCCATTTCCAGGCGGTGCCGGTGACGATCATCGACAGCGCCATGGGGTACAGGTAGACGGTGCGGATAAAGCCTTCGCGGCGGATACGCTGGTCGAGCAGCACCGCCAGCAGCACGCCGACCACCAGGCTGATGCCGATGAACATGCCGCCGAACAGCAGCAGGTTCTTGCTGGCGACCCACCAGCGGTCGTTGTCCATCAGGCGGGCGTACTGGGCCAGGCCCACCCACTTGTAGCTGGGCATGAAGCTTGAATTGGTGAATGACAGGACGAAGGTCCACAGGATGTAGCCGTAGAAGCCCACCAGCACGATCAGCATGCTCGGCGCCAGTACCAGTCGGGGCAGCCAGCGTTGCAATGCGTCGAGGGGTGAGGCCTTGTTGAGGACGGCGATAGTGCTCATCGGAAGGTTCTCGCTTGGAGGTGCGGTGCTGCGCACCGCTTCGCCGGCAAGGCCGGCTCCTACACAGGCAGCGGCGCGGCTCCTGTAGGAGCCGGCCTTGCCGGCGAAGGGGCCCGCGCCTACACCATCATTTAGCCGACTTGATCGCCGAATCCAGCTGCTTGACCGCCTTGGCCGGGTCGGCCTTCGGGTCGTTGAGGAAGTTGGTCACCACATCGAAGATGGCGCCCTGCACCGCCAGGCTGGTGGCCATGTTGTGCGCCATGCTCGGTTGCAGGCCATCGCCCTGCTCGGCCGCCTTGAAGTCCGCGGCGGACTTTTGCGTGCAGGCATCGAACGGGCCCATGTCCATGTCCTGGCGTACCGGCAGCGACCCCTTGTTCTGGTTGAACACGGTCTGGAACGCCGGCTCCAGCGCCACCTTGGCCAGGTCGTTCTGGGCCTTGATGTCGTTCTCGTCCTTGAGCCTGAACATCACCAGCGAGTCGATGTTGTAGGCGAAGCTGCCCTGGGTACCGGGGAACGCTACGCACTCGTAGTCCTTGCCGGCGATCTTGCCCGCAGCGGTCCATTCGCTCTTGGCCCAGTCGCCCATGATCTGCATGCCGGCCTTGCCGTTGATGACCTCGGCGGCCGCAACGTTCCAGTCACGCCCGGCACGGTTGGGGTCCATGTAGGTGCCCAGGCGCTGCAAGGTGCTGAACGCCTCGATCATCTGCGCACCGGTCAGGGTCTTTTCATCCAGCTCGACAAAGGCTGCGTGGTAGCCCTTGGGCCCGAGAATGCTCAGCACCACGTCCTCGAACACGGTACTGTCCTGCCACGGCTGGCCGCCGTGGGCCAGGGGCACGAAGCCGGCAGCCTTGAGCTTGTCGGCGGCGGCGAACAGTTCGTCCAGGGTGGTGGGCACCTTGGCCCCGGCCTTGGCGAACACCTGCGGGTTGATCCACAGCCAGTTGACCCGGTGGATGTTCACCGGCACGGCCACGTAATGACCGTCGTACTTCATGATGTCGGCAACCTTTCTGGGCAGCAGCGCGTCCCAGTCGTTGGCCTTGGCCACATCGTCCAGGTTGGTCAGCAGGCCCAGCGCGCCCCAGTCCTGGATGTCCGGGCCCTTGACCTGGGCAGCGGCTGGCGGGTTGCCGGCCACCGCGCGACTCTTGAGCACGGTCATGGCGGCCGCGCCGCCGCCCCCGGCCACGGCGTTGTCCTTCCACACAAAGCCGTCCTGTTCGATCTGCTTGCGCAGCGTGTCCACGGCCGACTTCTCGCCACCGGACGTCCACCAGTGGGTCACCTCGACCGTGCCGGGCTCGGCAGCCAGGGCGCTCAATGGCAACAGGGAAGCAAGGGAAACAACGGCGGCGAGGCGATTGATCGCATTCATCAAGGGAAACCTTTCTTGTTGTTATGCCGGTGCAAGTCATGCTGCTTGCGCGTGAATCGAAGTCTAGCCACCCCCTGGGGCGGCAGAAGTAACGAAGGGATGCGCGAATGTCACCGACCTGTGACATTCACCCGCTGGCCCGCACTGCGCGGCAGGCTCAGGGTGACCCGCAGGCCGCCTTCGCGCAGGTTGCGCAGGCTCACCTCGCCGCCGTGGCTGTGGGCGATGTTGCGCGCGATGCCCAGCCCCAGCCCGTAGCCCTGCTGCTGGCCGGCCAGGCGCACATGTGGCTCGAACACCTGTTCCTGGCGCTGCTCCGGCACGCCGGGGCCCTCGTCGTCCACCTGCAGCACGAAGCCGGTGGCACTGTCGATGATGCGCAGGTGCGCACGCTCGCCGTACTTGAGCGCGTTGTCGATCAGGTTGCCGATGCAGCGCTTGAGCGCCAGCGGCTTGCCCGGATACGCCGCCAGCGCCCTGCCCTGCACGGTGACGCGCGCACTGGCCAGGTAGGGCTCCACCAGGCAGTCGAGCACCTGGTTGAGGTCGATGGGTTCGATGTTCTCGTGGATGTCGGTGTCCTTCACGCACTGCAGCGCGCCCTTGACCAGCAGCTCCAGCTCGTCCAGGTCACGGCCGAACTTGTGTTGCAGCTGTTCATCCTCCAGCAGCTCGACGCGCAGGCGCAGGCGCGTGATCGGCGTGCGCAGGTCGTGGGAGATCGCGCTGAACAGTTGGCTGCGCTCGGTCAGGTAGCGGCTGATGCGTTCGCGCATGGCATTGAAGGCGCGCCCCACCTCCACCACTTCGCTGCCGCCGCCCTCTACCTCCGGCGGCGCGTCGGCGCCCAGCGACAGCTCCCGCGCCGCGCGTGCCAGGCGCTTGAGCGGACGGGTCTGCCAATGCACCAGCAGGCCGATGAACAGCAGCAGAAAGAAACTGGTCAGTGCGATGAACCCCACCTGCTGGCGCGGCAGGCCCTCGGCCTCGAGGCTGGTGTAGGGCTCGGGCAGCAGCGAGGCGATGTACAGCCATTCGCCCTCGCCCAGGCGGATCTGGGTCACCAGCACCGGCGGGTTGACCGGCTCCAGGGTCAGCGAGTAGTGCGCCCAGGAGCGCGGCAGTTCATCGAGCTTGAGCCCGCTGTTGAACAGACGCAGTTGCTCGGGGCCGACGAACTCCACCGAGATTTCCATCTGCTCGCCCAGGCGCTCGTGCAGCACCTGCTCGAACGCCTCGATCACCGCCTGCTTGCGCGGGGTCACCGGCAGCACCTGCATGTCCAGCGGCCGGTCATTGAGCGACACCACGAAGCGCGTGCCCCCCATGCTGCGCAGCTGGTCCAGCACCAGCGGCCGGTAGGCCAGCGGCAGCGAACGGAAGTAACTGACGCTGGCGGTCATCGAATGCGCCAGGCTGCGCGCGCTGGCCAGCAGCCCTTCGAGCTGGCTGGCGCGCAACTGCGACACCCAGATCACGCTGGACAACCCCTGGGCCGCCGTCACCACCAGCAGGGTCAGCAGCAGCATGCGCCCCAGCAGTGAGCGTGGCAGCGGCAGGCGCCAGCGCCGCTCAGTGCGCGGGCGCAACACTGGCCGCCAGCAGGTAGCCGCTGCCGCGTACGGTGCGGATCAGTCGCGGAGGTTTTTCGGTATCGCGCAGGCGCTGGCGCAGGCGGCTGACCGCCATGTCGACGATACGGTCCAGCGGCATCGGCTCGCGACCACGGGTGGCATTGCCGATGGTGTCGCGGTCGAGGATCTGTTGCGGGTGGTCGAGGAACAGCTTGAGCAGGGCGAAATCGGCGCCAGACAGGATCACCTCTTCGCCGTCGCGGTGGAACAGGCGGTGGCTGACCGTATCCAGGCGCCACTCGTCGAAGGTCAGCACGTCACCGCCGGGGCGTTCATGCATGAAGCCGGCGCGGCGCAGCAGGGCCTTGATGCGGGCTTGCAGCTCGCGGGGGCTGAAGGGTTTGCCCAGGTAATCGTCGGCGCCCAGTTCCAGGCCGATGACGCGATCGGTTTCGTCGGAACTGGCGGTGAGCATGATGATCGGCACCCGCGCCTGACGCGGATGCTGTCGCACCCAGCGGCACAGGCTGAAACCGTCTTCGTCGGGCAGCATCACATCGAGGATCACCAGGTCGGCGCCGTGTGTGTCCAGAGCCTGGCGAAAACCCTGGCCATCGGCCTGGGCCTGCACCTGGAAGCCGCATTTGCTCAGGTAGGCCTGCAGCAGTTCACGGATGTCCTGGTCGTCATCGACCAGCAGAATCGACTTGGTCACGGTTGTTGTCCTTGTCAGTGCATTCCTTGGCGGCCCCATCGCGGGTCAAGCCCGCTCCCACAGGTACGGCATCGAACCTGGTGGGAGCGGGCTTGACCCGCGACAGGGACCGGCCAGTCACTCCAACTCAGGCGTGCTGGGCCAGTGCCTGCTGCAACGCCACTCCCGCCCCTTCCAACCCGGAATACTCCGCCGTCACCAGCCACACCGGCACCCCTTCAAGGTAGGCGCTCATGCAGCCCTTGTCGGCAAAACTCGCGGCAAAGCCGCTGCGCAGGAACAGCTCGGCAAAGCGCGGAATCACCCCGCCCACGATGAACACCCCGCCACGCCCGCCCAGGGTCAGCACATTGTTGCCGGCCACCCGCCCCAGAAAACGGCAGAACTGCTCGATCACCTCCAGCGCCACCGGGTCGTCGTGCAACGCCGCGTCGGTGATCTGGGCCGGCGTGCCCAGCGTGGGGGCATGCCCGTCCAGTGCACAGATGGCGTGGTACAGGCGCAGCAGCCCGCCGCCACTGAGCACGGTTTCGGCGCTGACGTGGCCGGTGTCCAGCGCGATCGCCTGGCGAATCGCCGCCTCGCGCGCACTGCCCACCGGCAGGTCGACATGCCCGCCCTCACCCGGCAGCGCCAGCCAGCGCTGCTCGCCCAGGCCAAGCAAGGTCCCGACACCCAGCCCGGTACCCGGCCCGATCACCACCGCCGGACGGGTGGTGTCCGGCGTGCCGGCGCACACATTGCGCACTTCATCCGGCTGCAGGCGGGTCATGCCCAGCGCCATGGCGGTGAAGTCGTTGATCAGCAGCAGGTGCTCGACCTGCAGGTTGGCGCAGAATGCCTTGCGGCTCAGGCGCCAATGGCTGTTGGTGAAACGAAATTCATCGCCGCTGACCGGCCCGGCCACCGCCAGGCACACCGCCGCCACCTCGCCCTTGGCCAGGCCCTGCGCGGCCAGGTACACGCCGATGGCCTGCTCGGGGCTGGTGTAGTCAGCCGTGGGGAACACCTGCACCGCGTGCAGCGCGTTGTCGCGCCACAACGCGAAGCGGGCATTGGTGCCGCCTATGTCACCGACCAGTGCGACCTTCATTTGAAGTTCTCCAGGGCCGAGGTGAAGGCGCTGGCGCCCTGCTCGGCCGAGCTCAGCGCCACGCGCAGGAAGCCGAACAGCTCGCGCCCGCAGCCCAGGTCATTGCCCAGCGGCGCTGCCGGCAGTTCGCGAGCGGCCAGTTCGGCCGGCTCGACGCGCACCTGCAAGGTGCCGGCCACGCCGTCCACGCGCACGATGTCGCCATCGCGCACCCGCGCCAGCGGGCCGCCATCGAACGCTTCCGGGCACACATGAATGGCCGCCGGAATCTTGCCCGAAGCCCCCGACATGCGCCCGTCGGTCACCAACGCGACCTTGAAGCCGCGGTCCTGCAGCACACCCAGGAACGGGGTCATCTTGTGCAGTTCGGGCATGCCGTTGCAGCGCGGGCCCTGGAAGCGCACCACGGCGACGAAATCGCGCTCCAGCTCGCCGGCCTTGAACGCATCGGCCAGTTCCTGCTGATCGTGGAACACCCGCGCCGGGGCTTCGACCACCTGGTGCTCGGCCGCCACCGCAGACACCTTCATCACCCCACGGCCAAGGTTGCCTTGCATCACCCGCAGGCCGCCCTCGGCGGAGAACGGGTTGGCCACCGGACGCAGGATGCTTTCGTCAAGGCTGGCCTCGGGGCCTTCGCGCCATACCAGCCTGCCGTTGTCCAGGAACGGCTCCTGGGTATAACGGCGCAGGCCGGGGCCGGCCACGGTGTTCACGTCTTCGTGCAGCAACCCGGCATCGAGCAGCTCGCGGATCAGGAAGGCCATGCCGCCCGCCGCCTGGAAGTGGTTGATGTCGGCCTTGCCGTTGGGGTACACGTGCGACAGCGTCGGTACCACCTCGGACAGGTCGGCCATGTCCTGCCAGGTCAGCTGGATGCCGGCCGTCTGGGCAATCGCCGGCATGTGCAGGGTATGGTTGGTGGAGCCGCCGGTGGCGTGCAGCGCGACGATGGAGTTGACCAGCGACTTCTCGTCGACGATCTCGCCCAGCGGCATGAAGTTGCCACTGGCCCTGGTCAGGCGCGTGACCTGCTGTGCGGCCTCGACGGTGAGCGCATCGCGCAGCGGCGTGTACGGGTTGACGAACGAGGCACCGGGCAGGTGCAGGCCCATTACTTCCATCAGCAACTGGTTGGTATTGGCCGTGCCGTAGAAGGTGCAGGTACCGGGGCTGTGGTAGGACTTCATTTCCGACTCCAGCAGCTCTTCGCGACTGGCCTTGCCCTCGGCGTAGCGCTGGCGCACGTCGGCCTTTTCCTTGTTGGAGATACCCGAGGGCATCGGCCCGCCCGGCACGAACAGCTGGGGCAGATGGCCAAAGCGCAGCGCCCCCATCAACAGGCCCGGCACGATCTTGTCGCAGATACCCAGCAGCAGCGCCGCGTCGAACATGTTGTGCGACAGCGCAATCGCGGTAGACATGGCGATCACTTCACGGCTGGCGATGCCCAGCTCCATGCCCGGTTCACCCTGGGTGACGCCGTCGCACATGGCCGGCACCCCGCCGGCAAACTGGCCCACCGAGCCGATTTCGCGCAGCGCCTGCTTGATCTGCTGGGGGAAGTGCTCGTAGGGCTGGTGCGCCGAGAGCATGTCGTTGTAGGCCGAGACGATGGCAACGTTGGCCGCGTTCATCATGCGCAGGCTGTGCTTGTCGTCGCTGCCGCAGCCGGCCACGCCATGGGCGAAGTTGGCGCATTGCAGCTTGGCGCGCATCGGGCCGTCGCTGGCCGCCCCGCGAATCAACTGAAGGTAGCGCTCGCGGGTAGGACGGCTACGGGCGATCAGCCGTTCGGTGACCTCAAGAATGCGCGGATGCATGTACTGGACTCCAGGCTAAGGGGCAGCAACCTCTGCGGCGGTTTCCCTTACAAACGATTGCGACCTAGGCTCAAGGCAGGGGCGCGAATGTCGGTGGGTAACGGCTTGGCCGGTCACTCGTTGTAGATTGAACAAAATACTGCCAGCAAAAAGGCTTGTTTTCTATTTTTTTACGAATAATCTTGTAATTCCAACAACAAAATCAGATTCAGGCTCTTTCCGGGGCTCAGACAGTCTGCCAGAGGTAGCTCCATGACATTACGTATCGCAATCAATGGTTTTGGCCGCATCGGCCGCAACATTCTTCGCGCACTGTATACCCAAGGCTACCGTCAGGACCTGCAGGTCGTCGCCATCAACGACCTGGGCGACAGCTCGATCAATGCGCACCTGCTCAAGTACGACAGCGTGCACGGGGCATTCGATGCACAGGTTCACAGCGATGGCGAGAGCATCACGGTCAACGGCGACCGAATTGCCGTCAGCGCGATTCGCAACCCTGCCGAGCTGCCGTGGCAGGCGCTGGGTGTGGACGTGGTGTTCGAATGCACGGGCCTGTTCACCGAGCGCACCCGGGCCGCGGCCCATCTTACTGCCGGGGCACGCAAAGTCATCATCTCGGCCCCTGGCAAGGGCGTGGACGCAACGGTGGTGTACGGGGTCAACCACGACATCCTGCGCCCCTCGCACCAGATCATCTCCAGTGCTTCGTGCACCACCAACTGCCTGGCGCCGGTGGCGCAGGTACTGCACCGCGAACTGGGCATCGAACAGGGCCTGATGACCACCATCCATGCCTACACCAACGACCAGAGCCTGACCGACGTGTACCACAGCGACCCGTACCGGGCGCGGGCGGCCACCCAGTCGATGATCCCGAGCAAGACCGGCGCAGCCGAGGCCGTGGGCCTGGTGTTGCCGGAACTGGCCGGCAAGCTGACCGGCATGGCCGTGCGGGTGCCGGTGATCAACGTGTCGCTGGTGGACCTGACCCTGAACGTGACACGCGAGGCCAGCGTGGAAGAGGTCAATGCGCTGATGAAAGAGGCCAGCCAGCACTCGAAGATCCTCGGTTACAACACCCTGCCGCTGGTGTCGTGCGACTTCAACCACAACCCGCTTTCGTCGATCTTCGACGCCAATCACACCAAGGTGGCCGGCAAGATGCTCAAGGTGATGGCCTGGTACGACAACGAATGGGGCTTTTCCAACCGCATGCTGGACAACTGCCTGGCGCTATGGGAGGCGCGATAGTCTCAAGTCTCAAGCCGCAAGCTTCAGGCGGCAGGCAAGCCGGGGGGTAAGCCTGCTTTTCCTCCTGCCGCCTGGCGCTGAAAGCTTGCCGCTGCTTTTCCCCCTTGACCAACAGCATTGATGATAAGCATTATCATTCGCTGAAATCCCGGTCAGGTATCGCTGTGAGTCAGTCCCACTTCAACGCCGTCTTCCTCGCCCAGCGGGTCACCCTGCTACGCACCCTGCAGCGCATGGTCGACAACCCCAGCACCGCCGAAGACCTGCTTCAGGAAACCTACCTGCGCGTCACCCGCGCCCTGGGCGAACGCCCCATCGAGCACCTCGAACCCTTCGTGTTCCAGACCGCCCGCAACCTCGCCCTGGACCACCTGCGCGCCCGCCGCGTGCAAGCCCGCACCCTGCTCGACGATGTGCCCGAGGCGGTGCTGCACAACGTGGCCGCCAGCCACGGCAGCGCCGAGGACGCCACCCACGCGGAGCAGTTGCTGCGCCGCCTGAGCACCTCGCTGGGCGAGCTCAGCGCCCGCCAGCAGCGCATCTTCATCCTCAGCCGATTGCACGGCGCCAGCTATCTGGAAATCGCCGAACAACTGAAGGTGTCCGCCAGCACGGTTCAGAAGGAACTGAAACTGATCATGGCCATCTGTGTAGGCGTAGCCGATCGTCTCAATCGCGATTGAGCCTGCTTGCCTCACATGCCGATACACTTGATCATTACCTGATACACAAGCATGCCAAGGACCCTCCGTGACCGACAGTGCCCCTGACCGCCCTGCGCCGCCAGACCCGGCTGCCTGCGACAGCGCCATGGACCAGGCGCTGGACTGGCTGATACGCCTGCAATGCGCCACGCCCGAAGACACCCGGGCCTTCGAGGCCTGGCTCGAGGCCGACCCGGCCAATGCCCCGGCCTACGTGCAGGCCGAAGCCCTGTGGCACGGCGACAGCGTGCGCGCCGCCGCGCTGCAGCTGCAGCAACGCCAGCGTCCCTCGCGCCTGGCCCGCCTGCGCCCGCACTGGAAGCCGCTGGCCACCGCCGCGGTGCTGCTGGTGGGTGTGTTCACGGTGGGCAACCTGCCCATGCGCCTGCAGGCCGATCACCTGACCGTGGTCGGCGAGCGCCAGCGCCTGGAACTGCAGGACGGCTCCAAGGTACTGCTCAATACCAATTCGGCGTTCTCCAGCAACATCAACGACCGCCAGCGCATCGCCCGGCTGTACCAGGGCGAAGCCTACTTCCAGGTCCCCGGCGGGCAGCAGCCCTTCGAGCTGCGCGCCGGGCCGTTGCGCGCCAGCGTGCGCGACACCGATTTCGCCGTGCGCTACCTCGACGGCCAGGCACAGGTGCGGGTGCAGCGCGGCGACGTCGACCTGCTGGGCAACAGCGACCAGCGCATCCGCCTGTCGGCCGGCGACAGCATCAGCCTCGGCCCCAACGGTTTCAGCCAGCGCGAGCGCCTGGACGGGCAAAAGGACCTGGCCTGGATCGAGGGCCGGCTGGTGTTCGAGAACTGCCCCCTGAGCCAGGTGCTGGCCGAGTTGGGGCGCTACTACCCGGGCTGGATCATCAACACCAGCGAGCGCCTGCAGAACGTCGCCGTCACCGGCAACTACCGCCTCGACCAACCCCTCGAAGCGGTGCGCTCGCTGGCCCACATCACCTCCGCACGCCTGCAGGAGTACCCGGCGCTGGTGATTCTGAACTGAATCGGAATCTTTTTTTACGCGATGCCCCGTGGTCACACGTCTCGTTATAGCCAATGCAACTGATTCTTATTTTTGAATCGGCCGCACCTATAACATTCGCGCGACAGGGAGCGCTTTCGATGTCCAGAGGTTTCACTCGCCGGTCTACCGTCTCCACCCGCACAGCGGGCCTGCAACGTTGCACGCTGTCGCTGCTGACCCTGGCCATGCTGGCCGGCGGCGTCTGCAGCCTGCCGGCGCTGGCCGCCGAGCCCGCCCAGGCAGCCAACCCGCGCATGGGTGACTACCGCTTCGCCATTGCCCAGCAGCCGCTGGTGTCGGCGCTCAACGCGTTTACCGCCGTCACCGGCTGGCAGGTGGGGTTGTCCGCCGAGCTGGCCGAAGGTGTCGCCTCGCCAGGCGTGCGCGGCTCGATGCCGCCCGAGCAGGCCCTGCGCCAGATGCTCGCCGGCACCCAGCTGAACTACCGCAAGCTCAGTGCCGGCAATGTGGTGATCGAGCGCGCCGCCTCCAACGCCATCACCCTGCAGCAGGTGACCGTCAGCGCCACCCGTACCGCGCAGGACGTGAACCAGGTGCCAAGCACGGTGAGCGTGCAGACCCGCGAGCAGCTGGACCGCAGCAACGTCAACACCATCAAGGACCTGGTGCGCTACGAGCCAGGTGTCTCGGTCAGCGGCGTCGGCCAGCGCAGCGGCCTCAACGGCTACAACATCCGCGGCATCGATGGCGAGCGCGTACTGACCCAGATCGATGGCGTGTCGATCCCCGACAGCTACTTCTACGGCCCCTACGCCCAGACCCAGCGCAACTACGTCGACCCCGAGATCGTCAAGCGCGTGGAGATCCTGCGCGGCCCGGCCTCGGTGCTGTACGGCAGCAACGCCATCGGCGGCGCGGTCAGCTACTTCACCCTCGACCCGGACGACATCATCAAGCCGGGCAAGGACGTGGGTGCACGCCTCAAGGCCGGCTACAGCTCGGCCGACGAGAGCTGGCTGACCTCGGCCACCGTGGCCGGGCGCGAGGGCGATTTCGACGGCCTGCTGCACCTGAGCCAGCGCAACGGCCACGAGACCGAGTCCTACGGCAGCCACAGCGGCGATGGCCTGGCGCGCACCGAGGCCAACCCGCAGGATGCGCGCACCACAAACGTGCTGGCCAAGCTGGGCTGGAACTACGCCGACGACGCGCGGCTGGGCCTGACCTACGAGCGCTACAAGGATGATCGCGATACCAACCAACTGAGCGCAGTGGGTGGGCCGTTCATTCCCGGCTTTGGTGCCTCCAACTCCTACCGCGTACGTACCGGCAACGACACCGTCACCCGCGAGCGATTTGCCATCAACCACGAATTTGCCCTGGGCAGCCTACTGGCCGACAACATGAAGTGGAGCCTGAACTACCAGATCGGCAAGACCGACCAGCGCACCGAAGAGGTGTATGCGGCCAGAGGGCGCGAGGTGTTCCGTGATCGCCAGACCCTCTACCAGGACCGTCAGTGGGTACTCGACGCCCAGCTCGACAAAGCCTTCAGCCTTGGCGATACCGAACACCTGCTGACCTACGGCACCACGCTCAAGCAGCAGAAGGTCACCGGTTCGCGCAGCGGCACGGCAACCTGTTTGAATGTGGGCGGTACCTGCCGCGCCGTTGGCGATGCCAGCCCTGTGGACGCCCAGGTCAAGGTCAGCGACTTCCCGGACCCGACCATCAACACATACAGCCTGTTCGCCCAGGACGAGATCCGCTGGAACGACTGGACTTTCCTGCCGGGTGCACGCTATGACTACACCCGCCTCAAGCCCGACATGACCGACGAGTACCTCGGTGCACTGGGCAGCGCCAACAGCGTCAATGACGCCGAGAAGAAATGGCACCGCGTCTCGCCCAAGCTGGGTGTGACCTACGCCTTCAACGACAACTACACCTGGTACGGGCAATACGCTGAAGGCTTCCGCACGCCGACGGCCAAGTCGCTGTATGGTCGCTTCGTGAACCTGGCAGGCGGGTATACCGTGGAGCCGAACCCGAACCTGGAGCCGGAAAAGAGCAAAAGCTACGAAACCGGCCTGCGCGGCAACTTCGATGCGGGGCACTTCGATGTGGCGGTGTTCTATAACAAGTACCGCGACTTCATCAACGAAGACGCCGTGCAGTCGTCCGACCTGGGCAACACCTTCGCCGCCAACAACATCAAGCACGCGACCATCAAGGGCGTCGAGTTCAAGGGCCGCCTGAGCCTGGCGCCTTTTGGCGCGCCAGAGGGCCTGTATGCTCAGACCTCCCTGGCCTATGCCAATGGCCGCAACGACGACACCGGCCAACCGCTCAACAGCGTCAACCCGCTGACCGGGGTGTTCGGCCTGGGCTACGAACAACGCGACTACGGCACCCTGCTCAGTTGGACCGTGGTCAAGCGCAAGAACCGCGTCGATGACACCAACTTCTTCGCCCCCGACGGCAGCAGCGGCCGCTTCCGCACCCCGGGCTACGGCACGCTGGATCTGAGCGGGTTCTACAAGGTTACAGACGACATCACCATCAATGCCGGGGTGTACAACCTTGCCGACAAGAAGTACTGGCAATGGGATGACGTGCGCAGCTACGCCACCGTGGGCAAGGATGGCCTGGGTGAAGCGGCGGTTACCCAGCCGGCCAATCTGGACCGCCTGACCGCACCGGGGCGCAACTTCGCCATCAACCTGGTGTGGGATATCTAGACGCTACGCCGGCAAGGCCGGCTCCCACAGGGAGCTGGCCTGCCGGCGAATGGCCCGCAACCTTTTTTACTATTTCCACGCCCCTCATTCGTCTAGTTACTAACGTCTAGTCACCCGCTCACCATTTCCCAAGGATGCCCCATGACCGCAACCGCCGAACGCCCTGCCCTGCGCTCGCAGCGCCTCAACCAGCTCACCCATGCGCCGCACAGCGAGCTCGATGCGCTGGTCAAGTCCCATGCCCCCTTCGACACCCGCGAAAGCTTCGCCCGTTTCGTGGTCGCCCAGTACCTGTTCCAGTCCGAACTCCAGGCGCTGTACAACGACCCGCAACTGATCGCCATCGTGCCCGACCTGGCCGAGCGCTGCCGCGCCGCACAGGCCCGCCTCGACCTCGCCGACCTCGACACCGCAGTACCGGCCGCCTTCCCCGGCGCCGTGCACAACCTGAGCCTGGGCGCCGCCATGGGCTGGATATTCGTCTCCGAAGGCTCCAAACTCGGCGCCGCGTTCCTGATCAAGCGCGCCGTCGGCCTGGGCCTGTCGGACAGCTTCGGTGCCCGTCACCTGGGCGAGCCGGCCGGTGGTCGCGCCGAGGGCTGGAAGCAGTTCACCCGCATCCTCGATGGCCTGGAGCTCAGCGCCGAAGAAGAAGCGGCCGCTGAACAAGGCGCCGTGGCTGCGTTCGAACGTTTTACCGAGTTGCTCAAACACGCCTACGCCACCGCGCCCAAGGCCGAGCTGGCCTGATGCGTGCCGGGCCGGCCAGCCGCGCTGGCAGCCGGCCCTCACCTGTGCAGTCAATGGACCCCATGACCCGCCCATCCACCTCCAAGCTGTCCCGCGTGCTGTTCGGCCTGCTTGCCTATGTAAGCCTGGGCATCGGCCTGGTGGCCATCGTGATCCCCGGCCTGCCGACCACCGAGTTCATCCTGCTCGCGGCCTGGGCTGCCACGCGCAGCTCGCCGCGCCTGAGCGCCTGGTTGGAAAACCACCGGTTGTTCGGGCCGATCCTGCACAACTGGCGCAACGGCAAGGTGATTCAGCGCCGGGCCAAGGTCAGCGCCACGCTCAGCATGCTGCTGTGCGCCGGCCTGATGCTGGTGTTCATCGGCCTGCGCTGGCCGGTAGGGCTCGCCATCGGCGGCATGGCCCTGGGCAACCTGTGGATCTGGTCGCGCCCCGAGCGCGTGCCTGCCGCCCCGCATTTGACCAATCAGCCCTGATGGTCTGCAATGGCCCACCAACGGGAGGGCCAACCATGAGTCATGTTCTCAACAGCATCGTCAGCGCCCTGGGGTTAGCCCAGGATGCGCTTGAGCACCTGCACCTGCACACTGCAGGAGCCCTGCCATCGACATTCGAAGTCACCGAACTGGCCAGTGCCAGCATTGCCGCCACGGGCCTGGCCATTGCCGACCTGCTCGCCGGCCAGACCGGCACGCGCCCCGGGGTGCAGGTGGACCGACGTCTGAGCTCCCTGTGGTTCGCCACCAGCATTCGCCCCCAGGGCTGGAGCCTGCCGCCGCTGTGGGACGCCGTGGCAGGCGATTACCCGACCCGCGATGGCTGGATCCGCCTGCACACCAATGCCGCGCATCACCGCGCCGCTGCCGAACGGGTGCTGGGAGCGGTACACGACCGCGATCAGATGGCCCGGCGGGTTGCCGAGTGGGAGGCAGAGGCGCTGGAAACTGCCGTGGTGGCTGCGGGCGGATGTGCCGCGCAGATGCGCAGCTGGCAGCAATGGTCGGCGCACCCGCAGGGCATGGCGGTCAATGCCGAGCCGCTGATCGATCGCAAGGCTGGGCCGGCTGGCGTACTCAAGGGCTGGACCGGCACCGCGGCGCAGCCGCTCAAGGGGGTACGCGTGCTGGACCTGACGCGCATTCTTGCCGGGCCCGTTGCCAGCCGCCTGCTGGCGGGGTTCGGTGCCGACGTGTTGCGCATCGATCCGCCGGGCTGGGAGGAGCCCTCGGTGGTGGCCGAGGTGACCTTGGGCAAGCGCTGCGCGCGCCTGGACCTGCATGCTGCAGAGGACCGCGCGGTGTTCGAAGGCCTGCTGGCAGGTGCCGATATCCTCCTGCACGGCTACCGCGCCGACGCGCTGGAGCGCCTCGGCTATGGCGCCGAACAACGGCGCAGGCTCAACCCCGGGCTGATCGATGTCAGCCTCAATGCCTATGGCTGGAGCGGCCCGTGGCAGCATCGTCGCGGTTTCGACAGCCTGGTGCAGATGAGCAGCGGGATCGCTCGCGAGGGCATGCGCTGGCGTCAGGGCGAGCGGCCGGTGCCGTTGCCGGTGCAGGCCCTGGACCATGCCACCGGCTACCTGATGGCGGCTGCCGCGATCCGTGCACTGGATGAGCGGCTGCGCAGCGGCTGTGGCGGCTCGGCGCGTCTGTCGCTGGCGCGCACGGCCAAGCTGCTGGTGGACCAGGGCACGGTGATCGAGGACTTGCCGTTGGCCGGCGAAACCGAGGCAGACCTGGCCCCGGCCGTGGAGCAGACGCCATGGGGGCCGGCCAGGCGCCTGCAGGCGCCGTTGCAGGTGCAAGGCGCGCCGCTGGCATGGGCGCGGGGGGCTTGCGAGCTGGGGTCGGCCGAGCCTCGCTGGTGACCGCCAGAGGCTCTTCGCCGGCAAGGCCGGCTCCTACAGAAGGTCGCACCAACCTGTAGGAGCCGGCCTTGCCGGCGAACACCTCGACACCGCTCTAAAGCGTCAACCACCCCGCATACAACGCATACGCCGCCACCCCCGCCCCCACCAGCACCGCCGCGAAAATCAGTTTCTCCCACCCGGTGAACAGCGGCTGCCCCTGCTCGTGCTTGGCGCGGTAGAACAGGATCACCCCCGGCGCGTACAGCAGCGCCGACAGCAGCAGGTACTTCAGCCCCCCGGCGTAAAGCAGCCAGATCGCATACACCAGCGCCACCCCGGCCACCAGCAGGTCCTTGCGCCGCGCCCCGGGGTGGCGCTCATAGGTTTCCCCGCGCAGTGCCAGCAGAAACGCATAGGCCGCCGACCACAGGTACGGCACCAGGATCATCGACGACGCCAGGTAGATCAGGCTGGTGTAGGTGCCCGCCGAGAACAGCGTGATCAGCAGGAACAGCTGGATCATGCAGTTGGTCATCCACAGCGCATTGACCGGCACATGATTGGCATTCTCGCGGGTCAGAAACCGCGGCATGGTCTTGTCGCGGGCGGTGGCGAACAGGATCTCGGCACACAGCAACGCCCACGACAGCAGCGCCCCCAGCAGCGACACCGCCAGCCCCAGGCTGATCAGCAGCCCGCCCCAGGGCCCGACGATATGCTCCATCACCGAGGCCAGCGACGGGTTCTGCAAGCCGGCAAGCTCCGGCTGGGTCATCACCCCCAGCGACAGCACGTTGACCAGCACCAGCAGCGCCAGCACCCCGAGAAAGCCGATCACCGTGGCCTTGCCCACGTCCGAACGCCTTTCGGCACGGGCCGAATACACGCTGGCGCCCTCGATGCCGATGAACACGAACACGGTCACCAGCATCATGTTGCGCACCTGGTCCAGCACCCCGCCGAACTTGGGGTTGCTCAGCCCCCAGATGTCGCGGGTGAAGATATCGGCGCGAAACGCCACCGCCGCGATCACGATGAACATCACCAGCGGCACCACCTTGGCCACGGTGGTCACCAGGTTGATGAACGCCGCCTCCTTGATGCCGCGCAGTACCAGAAAGTGCACCGCCCACAGCAATAGCGAAGCGCAGGCGATGGCGATCGGCGTGTTGCCCTCCCCGAACACCGGAAAGTAGAAGCCCAGGGTGCTGAACAGCAGCACGAAGTAGCCCACATTGCCCAGCCAGGCGCTGATCCAGTAACCCCAGGCCGACGAAAAGCCCATGTACTCGCCAAACCCGGCCTTGGCATAGGCATATACACCCGAATCGAGCTCGGGCTTGCGGTTGGCCAGGGTCTGGAACACGAACGCCAGCGCCAGCATGCCGACGGCGGTGATGCCCCAGCCGATCAGCACGGCGCCGACGTCGGCCCGCGCGGCCATGTTCTGCGGCAGCGAGAAGATACCGCCACCGATCATCGAGCCCACCACCAGCGCGACGAGCGCACCCAAGCGCAGTTTCTGTCCTGGTTCGGACATGCAGTTCCCCTTTTCGTCCCGCGTTGTCATGGTGCTGTTACACACTAGGCCTAAATATAAGCACAGCCCTGACGTTTATAGTGGATTGTCTTCAAAACTATAACCTTCATAACTAGTACGTCTATGCCGAGGCGAACTAAACAGTGAGTTTTGCGTACCCCATCTACTTCATCAAGCAAACAAGATCTTTTCTCGTCAAAAATTTGCTAAACCCGTAAAAGCGACTAGCTTCAAATCTCGCAGCCATTCAGAGCGAATGCTCTAGAAAAAGGCTGGAGGTGCCATTGCACAAGGCTTGCGGGGTGTCGGCGAGGCGCCGGCTGCAGCGCTTCAAGTCCTTCAACAACAATGGAATGTATCAATGAACTGACCTGAATCAGCTCTCGTCACGCTTGCTGGATTTATTCTGGCATCTCTCTTCTCCTGGAATGGAGTTATCCAATGTCAGACACTCCCGGAAAACTACGACTGGGTGCGTTAGTCGCACTTGTAGTGGGTTCCATGATCGGCGGCGGCATCTTCTCGCTGCCGCAGAACATGGCCGCCAGCGCCGATGTCGGCGCCGTGCTGATCGGCTGGGGCATCACCGCCATCGGCATGCTGACCCTGGCCTTCGTGTTCCAGACCCTGGCCAATCGCAAACCTGACCTGGACGGCGGCGTATACGCCTACGCCAAGGCCGGTTTTGGCGACTACATGGGCTTTTCGTCCGCCTGGGGCTACTGGATCAGTGCCTGGCTGGGCAACGTGGGCTACTTCGTACTGCTGTTCAGCACCCTGGGCTACTTCTTCCCGATCTTCGGCGAAGGCAACACCCCGGCGGCGATCATCGGTGCCTCGATCCTGCTGTGGGCAGTGCACTTTCTGGTGCTGCGCGGCATCAAGGAAGCAGCGTTCATCAACCTGGTCACCACCGTGGCCAAGGTCGTGCCACTGGCGCTGTTCATCCTGATTGCCCTGTTCGCGTTCAAGCTGGACATCTTCACCGCCGACATCTGGGGCACGATGAACCCGGACCTGGGCAGCGTGATGAACCAGGTGCGCAACATGATGCTGGTCACCGTGTGGGTGTTCATCGGCATCGAGGGCGCCAGCATCTTCTCGGCCCGCGCCGAAAAACGCTCCGACGTGGGCAAGGCCACCGTGATCGGCTTCATCACCGTGCTGCTGTTCCTGGTACTGGTGAACGTGCTGTCGCTGGGCATCATGACCCAACCGGAACTGGCCAAGCTGCAGAACCCGTCGATGGCCGCCGTGCTCGAGCACGTGGTCGGTCACTGGGGCGCGGTGCTGATCAGCGTCGGCCTGATCGTCTCGCTGCTGGGGGCCCTGCTGTCGTGGGTACTGCTGTGCGCCGAGATCATGTTCGCCGCAGCCAAGGACCACACGATGCCGGAGTTCCTGCGCCGCGAGAACGCCAACCACGTGCCGGCCAACGCCCTGTGGCTGACCAACGCCATGGTGCAGATCTTCCTGGTCATCACGCTGTTCTCGGCCAGTACCTACCTGTCGCTGATCTACCTCGCCACCTCGATGATCCTGGTGCCCTACCTGTGGTCGGCGGCCTATGCGTTCCTGCTGGCACTGCGCAGCGAAACCTATGAACAGGCCCTGGCCGAACGCAAGAAAGACCTGATCATCGGCGGTATCGCACTGCTCTATGCCATCTGGCTGCTGTACGCCGGTGGCGTCAAGTACCTGCTGCTCTCGGCCCTGCTGTATGCCCCTGGCGTGGTGCTGTTCGCCAAGGCCAAGCGCGAGGTGGGCCAACCGATCTTTACCAACGTGGAGAAGCTGATCTTCGCCGCCGTAGTCATTGGCGCCCTGGTGGCGGCCTATGGCCTGTACGACGGCTTCCTGACTCTGTAACCCCCCGTATTCGCAACTTGGAGGAAATGAACCATGTCCACGGAAAAAGCTAAGTACGGCGTACATTCCGAAGCCGGCAAACTGCGCAAAGTGATGGTTTGCTCCCCAGGCCTGGCCCACCAGCGCCTGACCCCGAACAACTGCGACGAACTGCTGTTCGACGACGTACTCTGGGTCGCCCAGGCCAAGCGCGACCACTTCGATTTCGTGACCAAGATGCGCGAGCGCGGCATCGAAGTGCTGGAAATGCACAACCTGCTGACCGACATCGTCGCAATGCCCGAAGCACTGGACTGGATTCTGGAGCGCAAGGTCACCGCCGACTCGGTGGGCCTGGGCCTGATCAACGAAGTGAAATCCTGGCTGCGCAGCCTGGAGCCGCGACACATCGCCGAGTACCTGATCGGCGGCGTCTCGGCCGATGACCTGCCCGACAGCTTCGGTGGCAAGACCATCCAGATGTTCCGCGACTTCCTGGGCCACTCCAGCTTCATCCTGCCGCCGCTGCCCAACACCCAGTTCACCCGCGACACCACCTGCTGGATCTACGGCGGCGTGACGCTGAACCCGATGTACTGGCCGGCGCGTCGCCAGGAGACCCTGCTGACCACCGCCATCTACAAGTTCCACCCGCAGTTCACCAACGCCGATTTCGAGATCTGGTACGGCGACCCGGACAAGGACCACGGCAACTCCACCCTCGAAGGCGGCGACGTGATGCCTATCGGCAACGGCGTGGTACTGATCGGCATGGGCGAACGCACGTCGCGTCAGGCCATCGGCCAACTGGCGCTGAACCTGTTCAAGAACAAGGCCGTGGAACGCGTGATCGTGGCCGGGCTGCCGAAGTCCCGCGCTGCGATGCACCTGGACACCGTGTTCAGCTTCTGCGACCGCGACCTGGTCACGATCTTCCCCGAAGTGGTGAACCAGATCGTCGCCTTCACCCTGCAACCCGACGAAAGCAAGCAGGGCGGCATCGACATCCGCCGCGAAGAAGCCAGCTTCCTCGATGTGGTGGCCAAGGCCCTCAAGCTGCCCAAGCTGCGCGTGGTTGAAACCGGTGGCAACAGCTTCGCCGCCGAACGCGAGCAGTGGGACGACGGCAACAACGTGGTGGCCGTGGAGCCGGGCGTGGTCATCGGCTACGACCGCAACACCTACACCAACACCCTGCTGCGCAAGGCCGGTGTCGAGGTCATCACCATCAGTGCCGGCGAACTGGGCCGCGGACGTGGGGGCGGCCACTGCATGACCTGCCCGATCGTGCGCGACCCAATCGACTACTAAAACGACCATCGTCCGGCCGCGCCCACAAGGCGCCGGCCGGGCCGATCAGCCCTTTGCGTTCTAAAAGAACAGGAGCAACATCATGGCGTTCAACATCCACAACCGCAGCCTGCTGAGCCTGGAACACCACACCCCGCGCGAGCTGCGCTACCTGCTGGACCTGTCCCGTGACCTCAAGCGTGCCAAATACACCGGCACCGAGCAGCAGCACCTCAAGGGCAACAACATTGCGCTGATTTTCGAGAAGACCTCGACCCGCACCCGTTGCGCCTTCGAAGTGGCCGCCTATGACCAGGGCGCCAACGTCACCTACATCGACCCCAACTCCTCGCAGATCGGCCACAAGGAGAGCATGAAGGACACCGCCCGCGTGCTCGGGCGCATGTACGATGCCATCGAGTACCGTGGCTTCAAGCAGGAAGTGGTCGAGGAACTGGCCAAGTTCGCCGGCGTACCGGTGTTCAACGGCCTCACCGACGAATACCACCCCACCCAGATGATCGCCGACGTGCTGACCATGCGCGAGCATGCCGACAAGCCGATCCACGACATCAGCTACGCCTACCTGGGCGATGCGCGCAACAACATGGGCAACTCGCTGCTGCTGGTCGGCTCCAAGCTGGGCATGGACGTGCGTATCTGTGCGCCCAAGGCCCTGTGGCCGCATGACGACCTGGTGGCACGCTGCAAACAGTACGCAGAGGAAAGCGGTGCCCGCATCACCCTCACCGAAGACCCGAAAGCTGCGGTCAAGGGCGTGGACTTCATCCACACCGACGTGTGGGTATCGATGGGCGAGCCGGTCGAAGCCTGGGGCGAACGCATCAAGCAACTGCTGCCATACCAGGTCAACGCCGAGCTGATGAAGGCCACCGGCAACCCACGCACCAAGTTCATGCACTGCCTGCCGGCGTTCCACAACTCCGACACCAAGGTCGGCAAGCAGATCGCCGAGCAGTACCCGCACCTGGCCAACGGCATCGAAGTGACCGATGACGTGTTCGAGTCGCCGGCCTGCATCGCCTTCGAGCAGGCGGAAAACCGCATGCACACGATCAAGGCGATCCTGGTGTCGACCCTGGCCGACCTGTAACCCCGCCGGGAGCCGGCGCTGCCGGCTCCTGCACCCTAGAAAGGACATCATCATGCGTATCGTTGTTGCATTGGGCGGCAACGCCCTGCTGCGCCGCGGCGAGCCCCTGACCGCCGACAATCAGCGCGCCAACATCCGTATCGCCGCCGAACAGATCGCCAAGATCCACCCCGGCAACGAACTGGTCATCGCCCACGGCAACGGCCCGCAGGTCGGCCTGCTGTCGCTGCAGGCGCAATCCTACAAACCCGACGAAGCCTACCCGCTGGACGTGCTCGGTGCCGAAACCGAAGGCATGATCGGCTACATCATCGAACAGGAGCTGGGCAACCTGCTGGACTTCGAGGTGCCCTTCGCCACCCTGCTGACCCAGGTGGAAGTGGACGCCAACGACCCTGCCTTCAAGGACCCGACCAAGTTCATCGGCCCGGTCTACGGCAAGGAAGAAGCCGAGCGCCTGGCCAAGGAAAAAGGCTGGGTGGTCAAGGCCGACGGCGACAAGTTCCGCCGCGTGGTGGCCAGCCCCAAACCCAAGCGCATCTTCGAGATCCGCCCGATCAAGTGGCTGCTGGAAAAGAGCAGTATCGTGATCTGTGCCGGGGGTGGCGGCATCCCCACCATGTATGGTGAGAACGGCAAGCTGCAGGGCATCGAGGCGGTGATCGACAAGGACCTGTGCTCGTCGCTGCTGGCCGAACAGCTGGACGCCGACCTGCTGGTGATTGCCACGGACGTGAACGCGGCGTATGTCGACTTCAACAAGCCGACCCAGAAAGCCATCGCTCAGGCCCACCCGGACGAACTGGAGCGCCTGGGCTTTGCCGCAGGCTCCATGGGGCCGAAGGTGCAGGCCGCTTGCGACTTTGCCCGGCACACCGGCAAAGTAGCGGTTATCGGCTCGCTGGCCGATATCGAAGACATCGTCAAGGGCACTGCCGGCACTCGGGTGAGTACGTCCAAGCCGGGTATCGACTACCGTTGATGCAGTTGGGCGGATCTGCAGGTCCGCCCGTTTCAACCTTCCAGAGGAGCCGCCATGGCCATATTCGAACCCGGTCATCTGCACATCGAGCGCCATGCGCTGAACAAGGCCGATTACAGCTACAACCTGTGCATCGACTACAAGGTTGAGCAGGATCCCAAGGAAGGCAAAGGCATGAGTTTTCGCATGCATGGCACCATCGAGGACAAGCCGATGGACGAAACCTTCTTCATGCCCAAGGACCAGGCCTTCGACTTCGCGCGGCAGGCCTCGATCATCGCGCAGAAGTACGGCATGCCCAAAACCGCCAGCATCAGCTCGCTGCACAAGATCTACGACATGATGTTCGAGGATGTGCGCGCACAGCTCGATGTGAAATCGGGCGACCCGGTCAAGCCCGAGCACCTGGGCTAGCCCACCACGACCTCATTGCGGGTCAACCCCGCTCCCACAAAAATCACCTGCGCCTGTGGGAGCGGGCTTGACCCGCGATTCGACCGCGCAGCGGTCGCAGGGCATACTTGCCATCCCGGCAAGCCAGAACATCCCCCATGCGTATCCACGTCAGCTTCATCGACCGCGTCGGCATCACCCAGGAAGTGCTGGCCCTGCTCGGTGCCCGCCACCTCAACCTGGACGCCGTGGAGATGGTGCCGCCCAACGTCTACATCGACGCCCCGACCCTGAGCCCCGACGTGCTCGAAGAGCTGCATGACGCGCTGTTCAACGTGCACGGCGTGCAAAGCGTGAAAGTGGTCGACATCCTCCCCGGCCAGCGCCGCCACCTGCAGCTCGATGCCCTGCTCGCCGCCATGAGCGACCCGGTCCTGGCCCTGGACAGCGCCGGCCATGTGCTGCTGGCCAACCCCGCATTGATCGCCCTGTGCGGCCAGGACCCGGAGGGCCGCTCGGTGGGTGAGCTGTTCGGCGACCCGCAACTGCTCGATGCGCTGATCGAACAGGGTTTCCACCTGCCCCTGCGCGAAGTCACCCTCAACGGCCAGACCCTGCTGCTCGACGCCACCCCGATCACCAACGCCGGCGCCCTGCTGACGCTGTACCAGGCCAACCGCATCGGCGAACGCCTGTCGGCCCTGCACCACGACCATGCCGAAGGCTTCGACGCGCTGCTCGGCGACTCGCCGCCCATCCGTACCCTCAAGGCCCGCGCCCTGCGTGTGGCGGCGCTGGATGCGCCGCTGCTGATCCACGGCGAGACCGGCACCGGCAAGGAACTTGTAGCCCGTGCCTGCCACGCCATCAGCAGCCGCCACAACGCACCCTTCCTGGCACTGAACTGTGCGGCGCTGCCGGAGAACCTGGCCGAGAGCGAGCTGTTCGGCTACGCCCCCGGTGCCTTCACCGGCGCGCAACGCGGCGGCAAGCCGGGGCTGATGGAGCTGGCCAACCAGGGCACCGTGTTTCTCGATGAAATCGGCGAGATGTCGCCTTACCTTCAGGCCAAGCTGCTGCGGTTTCTGAGCGATGGCAGCTTTCGCCGCGTGGGCGGTGATCGCGAGGTCAAGGTCAACGTGCGCATCCTCAGCGCCACCCACCGCGACCTGGAAAAGATGGTTGCCGAAGGCAGTTTTCGCGAAGACCTGTTCTACCGCCTGAACGTGCTCAATCTGGAAGTGCCGCCGCTGCGCGAGCGTGGCCAGGACATCCTGATGCTGGCGCGTGCCTTCATGCGCCAGGCCTGCACGCAGATCCAGCGTCCGCTGTGCCGGCTGGCGCCGGGCACCTACCCGGCGTTGCTGGGCAACCGCTGGCCGGGCAACGTGCGCCAGTTGCAGAACGTGATCTTTCGCGCTGCGGCCATCTGCGAGAGCAGCCTGGTGGATATTGGTGACCTGGACATTGCCGGCACCTCGGTGGCGCGCCAAAGCGATGGTGAAGTGGCCAGCCTGGAGCAGGCCGTGGAGAACTTCGAGCGTGGCCTGCTGGAAAAGCTCTACGCCACCTACCCCTCCACCCGCCAGTTGGCCAGCCGCTTGCAGACTTCGCACACGGCTATTGCGCATCGGCTGCGCAAGTATGGCATTCCCGGAAAGGAAACCCTTCCGTAGCGAATTCGATACACCGTATCGATTTCGCTACATCGCCCGTTTGCCACTGTAATGCAAGGTTTTGATCCCTCTGCGCTTTTTCAATACTCGACAGGTGTAGCGATTTCGCTACGACCTGCGTAACGAGCACCACCGACAAATACATAAATAATTGATTTGTAAGCATTTTTTATAAATGGCCACGAACTTGCTAAGGAGATGTCAGTTCCGGGCTGGCCTGATGGTGAGCCCTACCGCACCCCTGAGGAGTTCCCATGAGCGAGTTGCGTTTTACCGAAGATCACGAATGGCTGCGCGCCGAAGCCGACGGCAGCGTCACGGTCGGGATCACCGCCTTTGCCCAGAACGCATTGGGTGACGTGGTCTATGTGCAACTGCCGGAACTGCAAACCTACGAAGCCGGGGCCGAAGCCTCCACCGTCGAATCGGTCAAAGCCGCCAGCGGCGTGTACATGCCGCTGACCGGTGAAGTGGTGGCAGTCAACGAACAGCTGCAGGACAGCCCCGAGCTGGTCAACGAAGACCCGCTGGGCGAAGGCTGGTTCTTCCGCTTCATCCCGGCCGATGCCGGCGCCGTCGCGCAACTGCTCGACCAGGACGCCTACGACCGTCTGATCAAAGCCAACGCCGACGCCTGAGGAAATCACCATGACCATCAACCTCGGCACCGCCAATCAGTTCATCGCCCGTCATATCGGCCCGCGCGACACCGACGAGCAGGCCATGCTCGCCACCCTGGGCTTCGACTCGCTGGAGGCCATGAGCGCCGCCGTGATCCCCGACAGCATCAAGGGCACCAGCGTGCTCGAGCTCGGTGACGGGCAGAGCGAAGCCGATGCCCTGGCCTCGCTCAAGGCCATCGCCGGCAAGAACCAGCTGTTCAAGAGCTTCATCGGCCAGGGCTACTACAACACCCACACCCCGGCACCGATCCTGCGCAACCTGCTGGAAAACCCGGCCTGGTACACCGCCTATACCCCCTATCAGCCCGAGATTTCCCAGGGCCGCCTGGAAGCGCTGCTGAACTTCCAGACCCTGATCAGCGACCTCACCGGCTTGCCGATCGCCAACGCCTCCCTGCTCGACGAAGCCACGGCCGCCGCCGAAGCCATGACCTTCTGCAAGCGCCTGAGCAAGAACAAGGGCAGCCACGCCTTCTTCGCCTCGGTGCATTGCCACCCGCAGACCCTCGACGTGCTGCGCACCCGTGCCGAGCCGCTGGGCATCGAGGTGGTGGTGGGCGACGAGCGCGAGCTGGGCGACGTGAGCGCCTTCTTCGGCGCCCTGCTGCAGTACCCGGCCAGCAACGGCGAGGTGTTCGACTACCGCGAACTGGTGGAGCGCCTGCACGCCGCCAACGCGCTGGTGGCGGTAGCCGCCGACCTGCTGGCGCTGACCCTGCTGACCCCGCCGGGTGAGTTCGGCGCCGACGTGGCCATCGGCAGCGCCCAGCGCTTCGGCGTGCCGCTGGGCTTCGGCGGCCCGCATGCGGCGTACTTCTCCACCCGCGATGCGTTCAAGCGCGACATGCCCGGGCGCCTGGTCGGCGTGTCCATCGACCGCTTCGGCAAGACCGCCCTGCGCCTGGCCATGCAGACCCGCGAGCAGCACATCCGCCGCGAGAAGGCCACCAGCAACATCTGCACCGCCCAGGTACTGCTGGCCAACATCGCCAGCATGTACGCCGTGTACCACGGCCCGCAGGGCCTCAAGCAGATCGCCCAGCGCACCCACCAGCTGACCGCGATCCTGGCCTGCGGCCTCAAGGCACTGGGCGTGAACGTGCAGAACGCCGCGTTCTTCGACACCCTGACCCTGGCCACTGGCGGCGCGACTGCCGCGCTGCATGAACAGGCGCGCGCCCGCCAGCTCAACCTGCGCCAGATCGATGCCGACCACCTGGGCCTGTCGCTGGACGAAACCAGCACCCAGGCCGATGTCGAGGCCCTGTGGCAGCTGTTCGCCAATGGCCAGGCCGTACCGGACTTCGCCGCGCTGGCCGCTGCCACGCCAGCACGACTGCCGGCCGCCCTGCTGCGCCAGTCGGCCATCCTCGAACACCCGGTGTTCAACCGCTACCACAGCGAAACCGAACTGATGCGCTACCTGCGCAAGCTGGCCGACAAGGACCTGGCGCTGGACCGCACCATGATTCCGCTGGGCTCGTGCACCATGAAGCTCAACGCCGCCAGCGAAATGATCCCGGTGACCTGGGCCGAGTTCGGCAACCTGCACCCCTTTGCCCCCGCCGAGCAGAGCCAGGGCTACCAGCAACTGACCGACGAGCTGGAGGCCATGCTGTGCGCCGCCACTGGCTATGACGCCGTGTCGTTGCAGCCCAACGCCGGTTCGCAGGGCGAGTACGCCGGCCTGCTGGCGATCCGCGCCTACCACCAGAGCCGGGGCGATGCCCGCCGCGATATCTGCCTGATTCCCTCGTCGGCCCACGGCACCAACCCGGCCACCGCACACATGGCCGGCATGCGCGTGGTGGTCACTGCGTGCGATGCCCGTGGCAACGTCGACATCGACGACCTACGCGCCAAGGCCATCAAGCACCGCGACCAGTTGGCCGCGCTGATGATCACCTACCCGTCCACCCACGGTGTGTTCGAGGAGGCCATCGGCGAGATCTGCGCGATCATCCACGACAACGGCGGCCAGGTGTACATCGACGGCGCCAACATGAACGCGATGGTCGGCCTGTGCGCCCCGGGCAAGTTCGGCGGCGACGTGTCCCACCTGAACCTGCACAAGACCTTCTGCATCCCCCACGGCGGTGGCGGCCCGGGCGTCGGCCCGATCGGTGTCAAGGCGCACCTGGCGCCGTTCCTGCCGGGCCATGCGCACCTGCACAACCCCCAGGGCGCGGTATGCGCGGCGCCGTTCGGCAGTGCAAGCATCCTGCCGATCACCTGGATGTACATCCGCATGATGGGCGGCGCCGGGCTCAAGCGTGCGTCGCAGATGGCGATCCTGAATGCCAACTACATCGCCCGCCGCCTGGAAGAGCACTATCCTGTGTTGTACACCGGCGGCAATGGCCTGGTGGCGCACGAGTGCATCCTGGACCTGCGCCCGCTCAAGGACAGCAGCGGCATCAGCGTCGACGACGTGGCCAAGCGCCTGATCGACTTCGGCTTCCATGCCCCGACCATGTCGTTCCCGGTGGCCGGCACGTTGATGATCGAGCCGACCGAGAGCGAGGCCAAGGAGGAACTGGACCGCTTCTGCAACGCCATGATCTGTATTCGCGAAGAGATTCGCGCAGTGGAGAACGGCAGCCTGGACAAGGACGACAACCCGCTGAAGAACGCCCCGCACACCGCGGCCGAGCTGGCCGGCGAATGGCCCCACGGCTATAGCCGCCAGCAGGCGGTGTACCCGCTGCCATCGCTGGTGGAGGCCAAGTACTGGCCACCCGTGGGGCGTGTCGACAACGTGTTCGGCGACCGCAACCTGATCTGCGCCTGCCCGTCGATCGAAAGCTATCAGGACGCCTGAGGGCCTCTTCGCCGGCAAGGCCGGCTCCTGCAGAGCCCGCGCGCATCTGTAGGGGCCGGCCTTGCCGGCGAAGCTTTTCAACCTGCACGAGGGTACGACCATGTCACTCAGCGTCTTCGACCTGTTCAAGATCGGCATCGGCCCCTCCAGCTCCCATACCGTCGGGCCGATGCGCGCAGCCGCGCGTTTTGCCGAGGGCCTGCGCCGCGACGACCTGCTGGCCAGTACCGCCAGCGTCAAGGTCGAGCTGTACGGCTCGCTCGGCGCCACCGGCAAGGGCCACGGCAGCGACAAGGCGGTGCTGCTGGGGCTTGAGGGCGAACACCCCGACAGCGTCGACACCGACACCATCGCAGCGCGCCTGCAGGCGATCCGCAGCAGCGGGCAGCTCTACCTGCTGGGCGAGCACGCCATCGAGTTCAACGAAAAACAGCACCTGGCGATGATCCGCAAGCCGCTGGCCTTTCACCCCAACGGCATGATCTTTCGTGCCTTCGACGCCGCCGGCCTGCAGGTACGCAGCCGCGAGTACTACTCGGTGGGCGGTGGTTTCGTGGTCGACGAAGGCGCCGCCGGGGCCGATCGTATCGTCGAGGACAGCACCACACTGCCCTACCCGTTCAAGACGGCCCGGGAACTGCTTGACCACTGCACCACGCATCACCTGAGCATCAGCCAGGTGATGCTGGCCAACGAATCGGCCTGGCGCCCCGAGGCCGAGACCCGCAGCGGCCTGCTGCACATCTGGCAAGTGATGCAGGACTGCGTGGCTGCCGGCTGTCGCAACGAGGGCATTCTGCCCGGCGGGCTCAAGGTCAAGCGCCGCGCGGCGGCCCTGCACCGCCAGCTGTGCGCCAACCCCGAGGCGAGCCTGCGCGATGCGCTGTCGGTACTCGACTGGGTCAACCTCTATGCCCTGGCGGTCAACGAAGAGAATGCCTCCGGCGGTCGCGTGGTCACCGCCCCCACCAATGGCGCTGCCGGCATCGTGCCGGCGGTGCTGCACTACTACATGCGCTTCATCGGGGGTGCCAGCGAAGACGGCGTGGTGCGCTTTCTGCTCACCGCCGCTGCCATCGGCATCCTGTACAAGGAAAACGCCTCGATCTCGGGGGCCGAGGTGGGCTGCCAGGGCGAGGTCGGGGTGGCCTGTTCGATGGCAGCCGGGGCCCTGTGCGAGGTGCTGGGCGGCAGCGTGCAACAGGTCGAGAACGCCGCCGAAATCGGCATGGAACACAACCTGGGCCTGACCTGCGACCCGATTGGCGGGCTGGTCCAGGTGCCCTGCATCGAACGCAATGCCATGGGCTCGGTCAAGGCGATCAACGCGGTGCGCATGGCCTTGCGCGGCGACGGGCAGCACTTCGTCTCGCTCGACAAGGTGATCCGCACCATGCGCCAGACCGGCGCCGACATGAAAAGCAAATACAAGGAGACCGCCCGCGGCGGTCTGGCCGTCAACATCATCGAGTGCTGACAACCTCAAGCCTCTAGAAGGAGTCATCAATGTCCACCGACACACTGCTGCAAACACCGCTTCATGCCCTGCATCTGGAACTGGGCGCGCGCATGGTGCCGTTCGCCGGCTACGACATGCCCGTGCAGTACCCGCTGGGGGTGCTCAAGGAGCACCTGCACACCCGCGAACAGGCCGGCCTGTTCGACGTGTCGCACATGGGCCAGATCCGCCTGGTGGGCGCCGATGCCGCCAAGGCCCTGGAAACCCTGGTGCCGGTCGACATCATCGATTTGCCGGTGGGCATGCAGCGCTACGCGATGTTCACCAACGAACAGGGCGGCATCCTCGACGACCTGATGGTGGCCAACCTGGGCAACGACGAACTGTTCCTGGTGGTCAACGCCGCCTGCAAGGACCAGGACCTGGCCCACCTGCGCCAGCACATCGGCACGCTGTGCCAGGTGCAGCCGCTGTTCGAAGAGCGCGCCCTGCTGGCCCTGCAGGGCCCGGCGGCGGTCAAGGTGCTGCAGCGCCTGGCCCCCGAGGTGGCGGACATGACCTTCATGCAGTTCAAGCCCGTGGTGTTGCTGGGCGTGGACTGCTACGTGAGCCGTTCGGGCTACACCGGCGAAGACGGCTTCGAGATCAGTGTGCCCAGCGCCAGCGCCGAGGCCCTGGCCCGTCACCTGCTGGCCGAGCCGGAAGTGGCCGCTATCGGCCTGGGCGCGCGCGACTCGCTGCGCCTGGAAGCCGGCCTGTGCCTGTACGGGCATGACATGAATGCCGACACCACGCCGATCGAGGCGAGCCTGCTGTGGGCCATCTCCAAGGTACGCCGCGCCGATGGCTCGCGGGCGGGAGGCTTCCCCGGCGCTGCTGCGATCTTCGCCCAGCAGCACAGCGGCGTGGCGCGCAAGCGCGTCGGCCTGCTGCCGCAGGAGCGCACCCCGGTGCGCGAAGGGGCCGAGATCGTGGATGAGGCCGGCACGGTGGTCGGCAGCATCTGCAGCGGAGGCTTCGGGCCCACGCTGGGCGCGCCAGTGGCGATGGGATATGTGGACCAGGCCCATGCAGCGCTCGATACACCGCTGTGGGCCATCGTGCGCGGCAAACGGGTGGCGATGAAAGTCAGCAAGATGCCGTTCGTTGCCCAGCGCTACTATCGCGGCTGAAACAGCGCAATTGAAACAAGGTGTCATGGCGCGTTCGGGATATTCGTTTTCGAACGCGTTTTACAACTTTCGAACACGCCCGACAGCGGCCCGCAAACAGCCCCGGAAATTTCCCGCCAGGCCCCGTGGTGCGGCGCTCTGCGGGACTTGTTTTTGCAATCGAAATGAGTGTAGATTCACTGCACTGTGTTTGCATGGGTCGCTATGGTTCGTGACCTGGGCAGTAGCGCCGAGTTTTGCTACAACCCGTTCGACGTCTCTTACTTTCCTGCAACCCAGCCCAGTACTCTTTCAATGAAAGAAACTGTTACTAATTCTAAGTTTCAAAGGAAATAAGACAATGTCCCAACGTCAGAGCGGTACCGTCAAGTGGTTTAACGACGAGAAAGGTTTTGGTTTCATCACTCCAGAAAGCGGTCCGGATCTGTTCGTACACTTCCGCGCTATTCAGGGCAACGGCTTCAAGAGCCTGAAAGAAGGCCAGAAAGTGACCTTCGTTGCTGTGCAGGGCCAAAAAGGCATGCAAGCCGACGAAGTTCAAGCCGAAGCCTGATCTTCATCAACGAAAGAGCCCCTGCTGGCAACAGCAGGGGCTTTTTTGTGCGCGCAATTCCGTAGAATGGGCGCTTTGTCACCCGGAGCCTGAGCGCATGCCCAAGCAACTTCTTCAACCACAGGGCGAGTTCCCCGTGGTCGGCCTGGGCCGTCGCCTGGCCGCAATGTTCTATGACTTCCTGTTGTGCACCGCCCTGCTGATGGTGACCACGCTGGTGTACAAGATGGTGCAGATGGCGATCATCGGCGAGACGCGCATGCGCACCCTGACCGAGGCGGGGGCGCTGGATGGCGATCCATTGCTGTCGACCGTTCTGCTGTTCATGCTGTTCGGCTTCTTCGCCAAGTTCTGGACCCACGGCGGCCAGACCCTTGGCATGCAGGTATGGGGCATCCGCGTGCAGAATGCCGACGGCAGTGCCATCAGCCTGTGGCAGGCACTGCTGCGCTTTGTCGTGTCGATTGCGTCGTGGCTGTGCCTGGGCCTGGGGTTTCTGTGGTCGCTGGTGGACAAGAAAAAACGCGCCTGGCATGACATGTACTCGGAAACCCAGCTGGTGCGGATTCCCAAGCGCAAGAAGTAGAACCGCAGCGCGCCGTTCGCCGGCACAGGCAACCAATGAAAAAGCCGACCCTGAGGTCGGCTTTTTGTTGGCCAGGGTAATCGCTACCCCGCCCTGCGTAGCAACCACACCCCCGCCAGCGCACAGATTGCCGCCGGGATCACCACCGCCAGCAGCGGCGGGAAGCCGAACACCTGGCTCGAAGGGCCCAGCAGGTCCTGGGCGATGCGGAACACGAAGCCCACCAGCACCCCGGTGAACACCCGCTGGCCCAGCGTCACCGAACGCAGCGGGCCGAAGATGAACGACACCGCCATCAGTACCAGCGCCGCTGTGACCACCGGTTGCAGCACCTTGGTCCAGAACGCCAGCCAGTAGCGCGCGTTGTTCAGGCCCTGGTCGGAGAGGTAGTGAATGTAGTCCCACAGCCCGCTGATCGACAGCGACTCGGGCGCCAGTACCACGGTGCTGAGCAGCTCGGGGGTCAGGGCGACGTCCCAGCGCTCCTCGGCATTGTGGATGACTTCGGTGTGGTCCCCACGGAAGTGCGTGGTGGTCACGTCGGTCAGTTCCCAGTGGCCCTGGGTGTATTGCGCCCTGCGCGCAAAGCTGGAGGTCTGCATGTGACGCTCGTTGTCGAAGCGATAACGCGTCACGCCCAGCAACAGCCCATTGGGCTGCACGGTGTTGATGTGCACGAACTCCTCGCCCTGGCGGTGCCACAGGCCGCGTTTGGAGCTTTGCGCCTCACCGCCACCCTGCGCCAGCGAACGGTCGGCCTGGGCCTTGTTCTCGGTCACGGGTGCCAGGTACTCGCCCATCAGCACGCCGATCAGCATCAGTACCAGCATCGGCTTCATGACCGCCCACACGATGCGCCCGATGGACACGCCGGCAGCGCGCATGATGGTCAGTTCGCTGCTGCTGGCCAGGCTGCCCAGGCCGATCAGGCAGCCGATCAGCGCGGCCATCGGCAGCATGTCGTACAGGCGCCGTGGCGCGGTCAGCAGCACGTAGTTGCCCGCGTCCCACAAGGTGTAGGTATCGCTGATGTCGCCCATCTCGTCGATGAAGGCGAACAGCGACGCCAGGCCGAGGATGATCCCCAGCACGGCGATGATGGCCATGAACACGCTCTGGCCGATGTAGCGATCGAGTTTAGCCACGGGCCACCTCCGCACGACGGCTGGCGCGCTTGAGGCGCAGCGGTTCCCAGAACATCAGGCCCAGGCCGATCAGCAGGAACAGCCCATGCACCGGCCACAGGCCCAGGCCGATCGGCAACTTGCCTTTCTCCAGGGCGCCGCGGGCGGCAATCAGAATCGTCAGGTAAGCCATATACAGAAGGATCGCCGGCAGCAGCTTGAGGAAACGGCCCTGGCGCGGGTTGACCCGCGACAGCGGCACCGCCATCAGGGTCACGATGAACACCAGCAGCGGCAGCGACAGGCGCCACTGCAGTTCGGCACGCTCGCGCAGCCCGGAACTGCCGATCAGTTCGGACGTCGGAATGGCCTCGCGCTCGGTGACTTCCTGGCTGACCTCCGGCTTGGGCAGCAGCACACCGTAGGTGTCGTACTTGATGGCGCGGTAATCGGCCTGGCCCGGGTTGCCGTCGTAGCGGTAGCCGTTTTCAAGGATCAGGTAGCGGTTGCCGTCGGCCTGCACTTCCTGACGGCCCTTTTCGGCCACCAGCACGGAGATGCCACGGTCCTTGCTCTTGTCCTGGGACAGGCGCTTCTCGGAAATGAACACGCCGGCCAGCTTTGAACGGTCATCCGACAGCTGCTCGGTGTAGGTGACCCGCGAACCGTCGCGCAAGTTCTGGAAGCGGCCCGGCACCAGGGTGTCGAACTCGGTCAGCGCATCCTGCTGGTTGATGATCTGCGATACCTGGGTCACGCCCTGGGGCGCCAGGCTCAGGCTCAGCCAGGCTACCAGCACCGCGATCAGTGCAGCCGGCATCAGGGTCATGCCCAGCAGGCGCTGCTGGCTCATGCCGGTTGCCGAGAGCACGGTCATCTCGCTTTCCAGGTACAGCCGGCCGTAGGCCAGCAGGATGCCCAGAAACAGGCCCAGCGGCAGGATCAGTTGCAGAAAGCCCGGCAGGCGGTAGCCCATGATCAGGAACAGTACGCCCGGATCGAGCATGCCCTGGGCCGCCTGGGCCAGGTATTTGATGAAGCGCCCGCTCATGATGATGACCAGCAGCACAGCGCTGACGGCACTCAAGGTCACCAGGACCTCGCGGGACAGATAACGGAAGACGATCAAACCAGACACTCCTGGGTTGTCAGGCTCGGACAGCCGAACAAGGGAAAACGTTGCAACCAAGATAGTCGCCCGCCCGCCAAAGGCGAACCCGGACAAAAGTGCGCGCATTATCCTGTGAATGGCCGTGCCTGTCACTTGGCGCCGTGCAAAGCTTCATCTCGGGGTTGTCAGCGCGCCCGCCGCAGGCTCAAACTGGGCGCTTTCTGACTGGCCCGCCACGGCGCGCCAGGCCGCTTCGAGCGCCTGCACCGCCAGCGCGCACTGACAGTTCATTCGGGGACCCTGACATGGAATTGGTTGTAAAAAGCGTAGCCGCAGCATCCTTGAAAACCGCCACCCTGGTACTGAGCGTGGGTGAAGGCCGCACACTGGGCGCTACCGCCAAGGCCGTGGACGACGCCAGCAACGGCGCCCTGAGCGCAGTGCTCAAGCGCGGCGACCTGGCCGGCAAGGTCGGCCAGACCCTGCTGCTGCAAGGCCTGGCCGGGGTCAAGGCCGAGCGCGTATTGCTGGTGGGGACCGGCAAGGACGCCCTTGCCGACCGCGCCTGGCGCAAGCTGGCGGGCAGCGTGCTCAACGTGCTCAAGGGCCTGGCTGGCAGCGATGCGGTGCTGGCACTGGACGACGTTGCCGTGACCGGCCGCGATGCCAACTACGGCAAGGTACGCCTGCTGGCCGAGAGCCTGCTCGATGGTCAATATGTATTCGATCATTACAAGAGCAAGAAGGCCGAGCCGATCGCCCTGAAGAAGATCACCCTGCTCAGCGACAAGGCCGGCCTGGCCGAGGTGGAGCGCGCCGTCAAGCACGCCACCGCGATCGCCAACGGCATGGGCTTCACCCGCGACCTGGGCAACCTGCCGCCGAACATCTGCCACCCAAGCTATCTGGCCGAACAGGCCAAGGCGCTGGGCAAGGAGTTCAAGGGCCTCAAGGTCGAGGTGCTGGACGAGAAGAAGATCAAGGACCTGGGCATGGGCGCGTTCTACGCCGTGGGCCAGGGCAGCGATCAGCCGCCACGCCTGATCGTGCTCAGCTACCAGGGCGCCGCCAAGAAGAGCGAGAAGCCTTACGTACTGGTGGGCAAGGGCATCACCTTCGACACCGGCGGCATCAGCCTCAAGCCCGGTGCCGGCATGGATGAAATGAAGTACGACATGGGCGGTGCAGCCAGCGTGTTCGGCACCCTGCGTGCCGTGCTCGAACTCAAGCTGCCGATCAACCTGGTGTGTGTACTGGCCTGTGCCGAGAACATGCCCAGCGGTGGCGCCAGCCGTCCGGGCGACATCGTCACCACCATGAGCGGGCAGACCGTCGAAATCCTCAACACCGACGCCGAAGGCCGCCTGGTGCTGTGCGACGCACTGACCTACGTGGAGCGCTTCAAGCCGCAGGCGGTGATCGACATCGCCACCCTGACCGGCGCCTGCATCGTCGCCCTGGGCAGCCATACCTCGGGCCTGATGGGCAACGACGACGAACTGATCGGCCAACTGCTGGACGCCGGCAAGCGTGCCGACGACCGCGCCTGGCAACTGCCGCTGTTCGACGAATACCAGGAGCAGCTCGACAGCCCGTTCGCCGACATCGCCAACATCGGCGGCCCGAAGGCGGGCAGCATTACCGCCGGCTGCTTCCTGTCGCGCTTTGCCAAGGCCTACCACTGGGCCCACCTGGACATCGCCGGCACGGCCTGGACCAGCGGCGGCAAGGACAAGGGCGCCACTGGCCGCCCGGTACCGCTGCTGACCCAATACCTGCTCGACCGCGCCAACGCCTGAGGCGCCGTCCACCGGCCGCGCTGCAAGGCGTAGCCGGTGGGCCACCCCACCATGAGCAAAGTCGACTTCTATATCCTGCCCAGCCCCGCGCCTGCCGCGCGGCTGGATTTCGCCTGCAAGCTGTGCGAAAAGGCCTGGCGCCTTGGGCACCGCGTGTACCTCAACTGCAGCGATGCGGCCCAGCGCGACGAGCTGGATGCGCGGCTGTGGGCGTTCAAGGGCGAGGCCTTCGTGCCCCACAGCGCGCTCGAGGACGACCCGCACGGCGCGGTGGCGCTGGGGGTCGGTGACGACCCGGGCGATCATCAGGACCTGCTGGTCAATCTCGACCTGAAAGTACCCGGTTTTGCCGCACGCTTTGCCCGCATTGCCGAGATCGTGGTGGAGGAGCCGGCCATTCGTGCGGCGGCGCGGGAGAGTTTCCGTTTCTACCGTGAACAGGGCTATGCTCTGCAAGACCACCGTTTACAGCGACTCTGATGATGGACAAACCTGCCCCCATGCCAAAACCTGCGCATTTGCTGGACGATCTGGAGTCGATTCGCCAGTTGCTGGGTGACGATGCCCTGGAACCGCCACTGCTGACCGAAACCGTCGAGGAGCAGATACCGTTGCTGCTCGAGCCGGCCGAACCGGCAGCGCGGGCCCCGGTGGCTGCCGAGCCGGCTGCCGAGCCCGACCCGCAGGCGCGCCGCCAGGACACCCTGCTGCACCTGGACAGCGAACTGCGCGCGGCGGCGCGGTTGATCATGCAGGATGTGATCAAGGACTTTACCCCGCATATCGAGAACGAGATCAAGCGGCGCCTGGATGCCCGCCTTGAGCGGTTGTTGAACTCACGCTCGTAATCAAAAACGGGGGGCGAGCCTTTGGCTCGCTTCGCCGGCAAGGCCGGCTCCTACGCGAAGAATTCCCCACAGTTTTTTGCCCCACTCCCGCACCTCACGCTACGCCCCGGCCCTTATCCCCGCTATACTTCTCGGCTTTCCTGAATAAATGCCATAGGGTCCCGCCGCGCATGGATAAGACCTACCAGCCGCACGCCATTGAAACTTCCTGGTACAACACCTGGGAGTCAGAGAATTATTTCGCCCCGCAAGGCGCGGGCGATTCGTACACCATCATGATCCCGCCGCCGAACGTGACCGGCAGCCTGCACATGGGTCACGGCTTCAACAACGCGATCATGGACGCCCTGATCCGTTTTCGCCGCATGCAGGGTCGCAACACCCTGTGGCAACCAGGCACCGACCACGCCGGCATCGCCACGCAGATGCTGGTGGAGCGTCAACTGGAGGCCAAGGGCCAGAACCGTCACGACCTGGGCCGCGACAAATTCCTCGAGAAAGTCTGGGAATGGAAGGATCAGTCCGGTGGCAACATCAGCCGCCAGATCCGCCGCCTGGGCTCGTCGGTAGACTGGAGCCGCGAGCGCTTCACCATGGACGACGGCCTGTCCGAAGCGGTCAAGGAAGCCTTCGTGCGCCTGCATGAAGATGGCCTGATCTACCGCGGCAAGCGCCTGGTCAACTGGGACACCAAGCTGCACACGGCGATCTCCGACCTCGAAGTGGAAAGCCACGACGAGAAAGGCCATCTGTGGAACCTGCGCTACCCGCTGGCCGACGGTGCCACCACGGCCGACGGCAAGGACCACCTGGTGGTTGCCACCACCCGTCCGGAAACCCTGCTCGGCGACGCCGCCGTGGCCGTCAACCCGAACGACGAGCGCTACCAGGCGCTGATCGGCAAGTTCGTCAAGCTGCCGCTGGTCGGTCGCCTGATCCCGATCATCGCCGATGACTACTGCGACCCCGAATTCGGCACCGGCTGCGTGAAGATCACCCCGGCCCACGACTTCAACGACTACGAAGTCGGCAAGCGCCACAACCTGCCGCTGCTCAACATCTTCGACAAGAACGCTGCGGTGCTGCCGGCAGCCCAGGTGTTCAACCTCGACGGCAGCCTGAACGAAAGCCTGGACGCCAGCCTGCCTGCCGCCTACGCCGGCCTCGACCGCTTCGTGGCGCGCAAGCAGATCGTTGCCGACCTGGATGCCGCAGGCCTGCTGGTCAGCGTCGACGACCACGCCTTGAAAGTGCCCAAGGGCGACCGCTCCGGCACCATCATCGAGCCATGGCTGACCGACCAGTGGTACGTGTCGACCAAGCCGCTGGCCGAGCCTGCGATCGCCGCTGTCGAAGACGGCCGCATCCAGTTCGTGCCCAAGCAGTACGAGAACATGTACTTCTCCTGGATGCGCGACATCCAGGACTGGTGCATCAGCCGCCAGCTGTGGTGGGGCCACCGCATTCCGGCCTGGTACGACGTGTCGGGCAAGGTCTATGTGGGGCGCAGCGAAGAAGAAGTGCGCGCCAAGCACCAGCTGGGCGACGACGTGGTCCTGAACCAGGACAACGACGTGCTCGACACCTGGTTCAGCTCGGGCCTGTGGACCTTCTCCACCCTGGGCTGGCCGCAGCAGACCGAATTCCTCAAGACCTTCCACTCCACCGACGTGCTGGTGACCGGTTTCGACATCATCTTCTTCTGGGTTGCCCGGATGATCATGTTGACCATGCACCTGGTGAAGAACGAGGACGGTACCCCGCAAGTGCCGTTCAAGACCGTGTACGTGCATGGTCTGGTTCGTGATGGCCAGGGCCAGAAGATGTCCAAGTCAAAGGGCAACGTGCTCGACCCGCTGGACATCGTCGACGGCATCACCCTGGACGCGCTGCTGGAGAAACGCACCAGCGGCCTGATGCAGCCCAAGCTGGCCGACAAGATCGCCAAGCAGACCAAGGCCGAGTTCCCCGAAGGCATCGCCAGCTACGGCACCGATGCCCTGCGCTTCACCTTCTGCTCGCTGGCGTCCACCGGTCGCGACATCAAGTTCGACATGGGCCGCGTCGAAGGCTATCGCAACTTCTGCAACAAGATCTGGAACGCCGCGCGCTACGTGCTGGACAAGGGCGAGGACTGCGGCCAGAACGGCGAGGCCTACGAGCTGTCGCTGGCCGACCGCTGGATCATCTCGCAGCTGCAGCGCACCGAAGCCGAAGTGACCCGCCAGCTGGACCAGTTCCGCTTCGACCTGGCCGCCCAGGCGCTGTACGAGTTCATCTGGAACCAGTACTGCGACTGGTACCTGGAGCTGTCCAAGCCGGTACTGTGGGACGAGAACGCACCGGTCGAACGCCAGCGCGGCACCCGTCGCACCCTGGTCCGCGTGCTGGAAGTGGCGCTGCGCCTGGCGCACCCGTTCATGCCGTTCATCACCGAGGAAATCTGGCAGCGCCTGGCGCCGCTGGCCGGTATCGAAGGCAAGACCATCATGCTGCAGCCGTGGCCGGTGGCCAACGAAAGCCGCATCGATGAAGCGGCCGAAGGCGATATCGAGTGGCTCAAGGAACTGATGCTGGGCGTGCGCAACATCCGTGGCGAAATGAACATCGGCCCGGGCAAGCCATTGCAGCTGTTCCTCAAGAACGCCAGTGCCGAAGACGTACGTCGCCTGCAGGAAAACGAGGCACTGCTCAAGAAGCTGGCCAAGATCGAATCCTTCACCGTGCTGGGCGAGCAGGACGAGGCGCCGCTGAGCGCCACCGCCCTGGTCGGTGACCTGCAGGTGCTGGTGCCGATGGCCGGGCTGATCGACAAGGATGCCGAGCTGGCGCGTCTGAACAAGGAAATCCAGCGCCTGCAAGGCGAAGTGCAGCGGGTGGGCGGCAAGCTGTCCAACCCGGCGTTCGTCGACAAGGCGCCGCCTGCGGTGATCGACAAGGAGCGCGCCAAGCTGGCCGAGGCCGAACAGGCCCTGGCCAACTTCACCGAGCAGCATGCGCGGATTGCCGCCTTGTAATACTCACTGACTGTAGGAGCCGGCCTTGCCGGCGAAGCAGGCGACACTGCCCTGCTACCTGCACTGGCAAGGCTGCGCCTTGCATCGCCGGCAAGGCCGGCTCCTACAGGGGGCCCGTCTTGCCGGCGTTTTTTATGGGATTTTCATGACCACACCCAACAAACCCACCCTGCACCCGCGCAACCGCCACCAGGGTCGCTACGACTTCCCGCAACTGATCAAGAGCAGCCCCGAGCTGGGCCGCTTCATGATCACCAACCCCCACGGCAAGCCGAGCATCGATTTCGCCGACCCCGAGGCAGTGCGCGTGTTCAACCGCGCCCTGCTCAAGGCCCAGTACGGCATCCAGCACTGGGACATCCCGGCCGACTACCTGTGCCCGCCCATACCCGGCCGCGCCGACTACCTGCATGGCCTGGCCGACCTGCTGGCCACCGACAACGATGGCGAGATTCCGCGGGGTGCGATGATCCAGGCACTGGATGTGGGGGTCGGGGCCAACTGCATCTATCCGCTGCTGGGTCACGTCGACTACCGCTGGCGCTTCCTGGGCTCGGACATCGACCCGGTGGCCCTGGGCGCCGCCAAGGCCATCGTGCAAGCCAACGGGCTGGGCAAGGTCATCAGCCTGCGCCAGCAGGGCAATGCGCGGCAGATCCTCGCCGGCCTGCTAAAGAGCGACGAACGCTTCGACGTCACCCTGTGCAACCCGCCCTTCCACGCCTCGCGTGACGAAGCCACCCGTGGCAGCCAGCGCAAATGGCGGGCGCTGGGCAAGGCCGACCCCAAGCGCAAGCTGCCGGTACTGAACTTTGGCGGGCAGAACAACGAGCTGTGGTGCGAGGGCGGTGAAATCCGCTTTGTCAGCCAGCTGGTGAATGAAAGCGTGGCCCTGGGCCAACAGGTGCTGTGGTTCAGCAGCCTGGTGTCGAAGGCATCGAACCTGCCGGGTATCGAGGCGGCCCTGAACAAGGCCGGCGCAGTAGAGCACCGCGTGCTGGAGATGGGCCAGGGGCAGAAGCAGAGCCGCCTGGTGGCCTGGACCTTCCAGACACCTCAGGCGCGCGCAGCGTGGCGCCAGCTGCGCTGGACGAAACCCGCCCCCTAGGGGCATGCGCAGCACCCACAAAAAAACCGCGCCTGGCTCGCACCGGACGCGGTTTTCAGAAGCTGTTTACAATTACTTGTTTACAGCGTCGGTCAGCACTTTGGCTGGAACGAACTTGACGACTTTCTTGGCAGCGATTTCGATGGCAGCGCCAGTCGAAGGGTTACGACCGGTACGGGCAGGACGCTCGGTGATCTTCAGCTTGCCGATACCCGGCAGGGTGATTTCGCTGCCATTTTCCAGTTGATCAGCAACGATCTGGCCCAGTTGCTCCAGAGCGTTACGCGCGGTGGTTTTCGGCGCGTCGATAGCTTCGGCGATATCGGCGATCAGTTGGTCTTTGGTCAATGCCATGGTGGTGTTCCTTCCCTATCAAATTCAGTTGGTTTGCAGAGTGCAGCGTCAGCCATCGGCCCAGACCCGCGAGTCTTCGGCGGTCCGGGGTATATCCATTGCCAATCGCGTATGTAGATACACAAAAATGCGTTTGGTTCGACGTGACATCAGCGGTCTGCCAGCAATGCGCCACACGCGGTGCGCAAGACCGGGCAAAACTACCACACGAAGCGATAAATATCCGCCTCCCACAGGCCAAATGTTCTGGTTTTTCGGGGGTTTGCAGCAAATTTCGCAAAAAATCGAACAAAAAATGAACAACCCTTGCGTCGACACACATCCATACCCTGCTCAAGCCCCCGGCTGGGTTACACTTGGCCGCTTTGCAGCGCCGTATGTCGCGCCCTATTTTCAGCCGAGAATCCCATGCCGATCCGTCATTGCATCGTCCACCTGATCGACAAGAAACCCGATGGCAGCCCTGCCGTGCTGCACGCACGCGACTCGGAACTGGCCGAGTCGACCGCCATCGAGAACCTGCTGGCCGACCTCAACGACAGCTACAACGCCAAACAGGGCAAAGCCTGGGGCCTGTTCCACGCCGAGTCCGGCGCCCATCCGTTCAGCGGCTGGCTGAAGGAATACCTGGATGAAGGCAAGACCTTCACCGCCTTCAGCCGCGTGGCCGTCGAGCACCTGCAGAAACTGATGGAAGAGTCGAACCTGTCCACCGGTGGCCACGTACTGTTCGCCCACTACCAGCAAGGCATGACCGACTACCTGGCCATCGCCCTGCTGCACCACAGCGAAGGTGTGGCGGTGAACGCCGACCTGGACGTGACCCCCTCGCGCCACCTGGACCTGGGCCAGCTGCACCTGGCTGCTCGCATCAACATCTCCGAGTGGCAGAACAACAAGCAGTCCAAGCAGTACATCTCGTTCATCAAGGGCAAGAACGGCAAGAAGGTCTCGGAGTACTTCCGCGACTTCATCGGCTGCCAGGAAGGCGTCGACGGCCCGGGAGAGACCCGCACCCTGCTCAAGGCCTTCAGCGACTTCGTCGAGAGCGAGGACCTGCCCGAGGAAGCCGCCCGCGAAAAGACCCAGACCCTGGTCGAGTACGCCACCAGCCAGACCAAGGCAGGCGAGCCGGTGACCCTGAGCGAGCTGTCGGAACTGATCGACGAGGACCGCCCGCGGGCCTTCTATGACCATATCCGCAACAAGGACTACGGCCTGTCGCCGGAGATCCCGGCCGACAAGCGCACCCTGAACCAGTTCCGCCGCTTCACCGGCCGCGCCGAGGGCCTGTCGATCAGCTTCGAGGCACACCTGCTGGGCTCGAAGATCGAGTACGACGAAGAGGCCGGCACCCTGATCATCAAGGGCCTGCCCACCCAGCTCACCGATCAGCTCAAGCGTCGCAAGGACTGAGCCCCGTCCAGGAGGCCACCAGTGCCTCCTTGGCCGACTTGCGCAGCTTCTTCACCAGGCGTTCCTGGCGCAGCGCCTCGGCCTTGTCCGGCCAGGCTTCCACATACACCAGCGCCACTGCCGGGCTGGTGCTGAAGTAACGCGCACCGCGGCCGCTCTGATGGGCATTGAAACGGCGCTCGGGGTTGTCACTGATGCCGCAGTACAACGAACCGTTGGCGGTGCGTACCAGATAGACATACCAGGGTTTGCGAAAGGTGGGGGTTTCGGTCACGGGCATCTGCGTACAGGAGTGAAGGCGACAGCTTACCCCGTCAACGCCCGGCCTGAAATGCGCGCAGGCCTTTTGCCGCCTGTTGGCGAATCTTGCCCTGTACCAGCGGTGTCCAGCCCAGCAGCAGGCCCTTGGTACCCAGCGCCTGGCGGGCCCAGCGCCACAGGTCGAAATGATCGTGATGCTCGACGATCAACCCGTCGCGGATCACGAAACGTGCCTGGATGTCGTTGACCACCACGCGACCGGTCTGGCTGAACAGGTAGGTGGCCACCCAGTGCGCAGTGGCGCTGCGCTCGTCGGCGCGCACGCTGTCGAAGGTCAGGGAGAAATCCTTGGCGCGACTGGCGAGCATGCGCCACATGTCGGCGGCGTCCTTGCCTCGCAAGGTACCGAAGGCCGGGTCGCTGAACACCACCTCGGGGCTGTAGCAGGCGACCATGGCCTCGGCGTCGAGGCGCTGGAAGGCCTGGTAGAAACGTGTGATCAGCGCGATGTTGGCGTCGCTCATGGGCGCGGTCCATTACAGGGGAACGGACGTGAACGATAGGCCGAGTGATGGCTGAAAGCTACGGGTATATACGGTGCGAATGATGTGCCCCATCGCGGGTCAGGCCCGCTCCCACAGGTGCAGTGCAGACCCGCGATGGCAGCCACGCCAAGTCAGACCCGTTCGCTGACCACACCCACCTGCAACGACCGCCCGGCCTTGAGCCCGAAACCGATCGCACCCACGCCCAGCACCGCGAAGATCCAGCCCACTGCGTCCCAGCCACCGGTCACGTCATGCACCAGGCCCACCGCGAACGGCCCCATCGAGGCCAGGGTATAGCCGATGCCCTGGGCCATGCTCGACAGGTTGGCCGCCACATGCGAGTCCTTCGACCGCAACACGATCAGGGTCAGCGCCAGGGCAAAGGTGCCGCCCTGCCCGATACCCAGTACCACCGCCCAGCCCCACAGCCCGCCTAACGGGGCATACAGGCAGCCGAACAGGCCGGCCAGGGTCAGCAGCATCACCAGCACGATGGCCAGGCGCTGGTCCTTGCCACGGGTGGCCAGCCACGGCGCGGTCAGGGCACTGGCCAGTTGCACGATCACCGAACCGGACAGCACCAGCCCGGCCTCGGTCGGGCTCAGGCCACGGCCGATCAGAATCAAGGGCAGCCAGCCGAACACGATGTACGCCAGCGACGACTGCAGGCCCATGTACAGGGTCACCTGCCAGGCCAGCGGATCGCGCAGCAGCCCCCTCACCCGATAAGCCACCGCATGCTTGCCATGCCCGTGGCGCGCCTGGGGCAGCCAGAACAGCGCCGCCACCACCGCCGGAATCAGCCAGACACCCAGGCCCAGCGCCCAACTGTCGTCGAAGTGCTGGCTCAACGGCACGGTGGCGCCGGCCGCCAGGGCCGCGCCCAGGCACAGGGCCATGGTGTACACGCCGGTCAGGGCGCCGGCATGCTTGGGGAAGTCGCGCTTGACGATGCCCGGCAGCAGCACGCCAATCACGCCGATGCTGGCCCCGGCCAGGATGCTGCCGGCAAACAGCCCCACACTGCCCAGCGAGCTGCGCAGCAAGATGCCGCACGCCAGCGTGAGCAGAATGCCCAGCACCACCCGCTCGCTGCCGAAGCGACGCGCCAGGATCGGTGCCAGCGGCGCGAACAGGCCCAGGCACAGTACCGGCAGCGTGGTCAGCAGGCCGGCCTGCGAAGCACTCAGCCCCAGGCTGTCGGACACCTGCCCGAGCAACGGCGCCATGCTCGACAGCGCCGGGCGCAGGTTCAGTGCCACCAGTACCAGCCCCAGCAGCAACAGCCACGGGCGCTGCAGCACGGCGGGCGGTTGCAGCTGGGCGTCGTCGGCTTCGGCGTCGATCAGGAGTTCTTCGAGCGGCGGGTTGGGTTTGGGCATGGCTGTCTCTGCGTCAGGCTTCATTGATAAGGGTTCTGCTCAGGGCCTTGGCCCGTTCCGGGTCGCGTTGCTCGACCGCCTGCAGGATGTCGCGGTGCAGGTCGAACACGCCCTGGCAACGCGATTCGCGCATGTTGTGGTGCACGGCGCACGCCACCACGGCGGAGAAGTAGCGGTACAGCTCGCTCAATGCCGGGTTGTGTGCGGCGTCCACCAGGCGCTGGTGAAACACCAGGTCGCAGGCCACGTAGCTGTCGAGGTCGTCGTGAAAGTGCTCGGCGCTGTGCTGCAGGGCTTCATGCAGCCCCTTGAGGTCGTCGTCGGTGCGGCGCAGCGCCGCCAGCCCGATGGCCTCGGCTTCGAGGATGTGCCGGGTTTCGCGGGCCTGCTCGAGGCTGCAACGCGACAGCACCTGCACGGTGGCCAGCGGGTCGACATTGGCGCGCAGGTAGGTACCGTCGCCCTGGCGCACTTCGACCAGGCCGCTGAAGGCGAGCACGCGCATCGCTTCACGCACGGTATTGCGGCTGATGCCCAGTTCCAGGGCCAGTTCGGGCTCGGTGGGCAGGCGCTGGCCGACGGCCCAGGCGCCATCGGCGACGCGCTGGCGCAGTTGTTCGACGGCCTGCTCGACAAGGGAGCGTTTGATGAGTTGAGTCATTGACGTGCTTACATCCAATCATCGGACGAATCTGAGGAGCGGAGAATAGCCTGTCGGGCCACGTCGATGCAATCGCCAGCTAGGCCGGCTCCCGCAGGAGCCCGCCTAGCTGGCGAAAGACAAGGCGCTATCAGTTCAAGGCGTCAAGCAGCGCCTGGTTCTGCTCGGGCGTACCGATGCTGATACGCAGGAACTGCGCGATGCGCTGCTGCTTGAAGTGGCGCACGATCACGCCCTGCTCGCGCAACTTGGCCGCCAGCGCAGCGGCATCCTGCTCGGGGTGACGGGCAAAGATGAAGTTGGCCGCCGACGGCAGCACCTGGAAACCGCGGTCGGTCAACTGCGCCACCAGCTGCTCCCGGCTGTCGATCACCTGACGGCAGGTCTGTTCGAAATACGCCTGGTCCTCGAACGCCGCCGCCGCGCCGACGATGGCCAGACGATCCAGCGGATAGGAGTTGAAGCTGTTCTTGATGCGCTCCAGCGCCTCGATCAGGTCCTGGTGGCCGACCGCCAGCCCGACCCGCAGGCCGGCCAGGGAACGCGACTTGGACAAGGTCTGGGTCACCAGCAGGTTCGGGTAGCGGTCCACCAGGCTGATGGCGGTCTGGCCGCCGAAGTCGATGTAGGCTTCGTCGACCACCACCACCGAATCCGGGTTGGCCTGCAGCATCTGCTCGACTGCCTCCAGCGCCAGCAGGCAGCCAGTGGGTGCGTTCGGGTTGGGGAAGATGATGCCGCCGTTGGCGCGCTGGTAATCCTCGACACGAATCTGGAACTGCTCGTCCAGCGCTACCGCCTCATACGGGATGCCGTACAGGCCGCAGTACACCGGGTAGAAGCTGTAGCTGATGTCGGGGAACAGCAGCGGCGCATCGTGCTGGAACAGGCCGTGGAAAATGTGCGCGAGCACTTCGTCCGAACCGTTGCCCAGGAACACCTGGCTGGCCTGCACGCCGTAGTAACTGGCCACCGCCTGCTTGAGCCGGTCGCCATTGGGGTCCGGGTACAGGCGCAGGTTGTCGTTGAGCTCGCCGCGCATGGCCTCCAGCGCCTTTGGCGAAGGGCTATAGGGGTTTTCGTTGGTGTTGAGCTTGACCAGCTTGCTCAGCTTGGGCTGCTCGCCCGGCACGTAAGGCACCAGGTCCTTGACGAAGGGGCTCCAGAATTTGCTCATGCTCAGTTGCCCTCTTTATCGACAGGGGTGTGATCGCCAAGGATGCGGTATTCGGCGCTGCGTGCGTGCGCGCTCAGGGATTCGCCACGAGCCAGCACCGACGCGGTGCGACCCAGGTCCGAAGCGCCCTGCTCGGAACAGAAGATGATCGAGGAACGCTTCTGGAAGTCGTACACCCCCAGCGGCGAGGAGAACCGTGCGGTGCCGGAGGTAGGCAGCACGTGGTTGGGGCCAGCGCAGTAGTCGCCCAGCGCTTCGCTGGTGTGGCGGCCCATGAAGATCGCACCGGCATGGCGGATCTGCGGCAACCAGGCCTGCGGGTCGGCCACCGACAACTCCAGGTGCTCGGGGGCGATGCGGTTGGCCACCTCGATGGCCTGCTGCATGTCGCGCACGTGGATCAGTGCGCCACGGCCATTGATGGAGGTCTGGATGATCTCGGCGCGGTCCATGCCCGGCAGCAGCTTGTCGATGCTTGCGGCCACGCGGTCGAGGAACTCGGCATCGGGGCTGACCAGAATCGCCTGGGCGTCTTCGTCATGCTCGGCCTGGGAGAACAGGTCCATGGCGATCCAGTCCGGATCGGTCTGGCCGTCGCACACCACGAGGATCTCCGACGGGCCGGCAATCATGTCGATGCCCACCTGGCCGAACACATGGCGCTTGGCGGTGGCCACGTAGATGTTGCCCGGGCCGACCACCTTGTCTACCTGCGGCACGCTCTCGGTGCCGTAGGCCAGTGCGGCAACCGCCTGGGCGCCACCGATGGTGAACACCCGATCGACCCCGGCGATGCACGCCGCAGCCAGCACCAGCTCGTTGATTTCACCACGCGGGGTGGGTACCACCATGACCACTTCGGACACCCCGGCAACCTTGGCCGGAATCGCGTTCATCAGTACCGACGAGGGGTACGACGCCTTGCCACCCGGTACGTACAGCCCGGCGCGGTCCAGCGGCGTGACCTTCTGGCCCAGCACGGTGCCGTCGGCCTCGGTGTAGGTCCAGGAGTCCTGCTTCTGCCTTTCGTGGTAGCTGCGCACCCGGCGGGCGGCGGTTTCCAGCGCCTCGCGCTGCGCCGGGGTGATGCGGCTCAGGGCCAGCTCCAGGCGCTCGCGCCCCAGGATCAGGTCATCGATGGAGGTGGCCTGGACGCCGTCGAAACGCTGGGTGAATTCCACCAGCGCCGCGTCGCCGCGCTCGCGCACGGCCTTGATGATGTCCAGCACCCGCTGGTTGACCGCATCGTCAGATACGCTTTCCCAGCTCAGCAGATGATCCAGATGTCGGGCGAAATCCGGGTCAGCAGCGTTGAGTCGGCGAATTGCAGTGGACGTGGTCATGGCTAAGGCCTCGGTAAATGGCGGATGCTCAGGCGCCCTAAGCTACCAGTCCATCCGCGCGGGCACCCGAGAAAATTGGCTATGACGCGGATAGACGGGCGCGACAGCGAAGGTCGCGCGCAGGGGTCAGCCGCGGTGTCGCGATTCCACGGCCAGACGCAAGGCGTCGATCAGGCTCTGGATGCGTGCGTGCTGCATCTTCATCGAGGCCTTGTTGACCACCAGCCGGGAGCTGATGGTGGCGATCAGTTCCTGGGGTTCCAGGCCGTTGGCACGCAGGGTGTTGCCGGTGTCGACCACGTCGATGATCTTGTCGGCCAGGTTGATCAGCGGTGCCAGCTCCATCGAGCCGTACAGCTTGATGATGTCGACCTGACGGCCCTGCTCGGCGTAGTAGCGCTTGGCGACGTTGACGAACTTGGTGGCCACGCGCAGGCGCCCCTTGGGTTCGGCAGCGCCGATGGCACCGGCGGTCATCAGCTTGCATTGGGCAATCTGCAGGTCCAGCGGCTCGTACAGGCCCTGGCCGCCGTACTCCATCAGCACGTCCTTGCCGGCCACGCCCAGGTCGGCGGCGCCATGCTCGACGTAGGTCGGCACGTCGGTGGCACGCACGATCAGCAGGCGCACATCGTCCTGGGTGGTCGGGATGATCAGCTTGCGGCTTTTGTCCGGATTCTCGGTAGGCACGATGCCCGCCTCTGCCAGCAATGGCAGGGTGTCGTCGAGAATGCGGCCCTTGGACAGCGCGATGGTCAACATGGGAAACGTCAATCCTTAAGCGGCTTTAGCCGCCGGACCCGTGCAGGCGCCCGACGGCAATCGATTCTTGTGGCGCGTCCCTGCGCCGAGTGCAGGGCTAGCCCGGTACGCGACGGATCTTCGCGCCCAGCATCTGCAGTTTCTCTTCGATGCACTCGTAGCCACGGTCTATGTGGTAGATGCGATCGATCAGGGTGTCGCCCTCGGCGACCAGCGCCGAAATGACCAGGCTGGCCGAAGCCCGCAGGTCGGTGGCCATGACCGGAGCGCCCTTGAGGGTCTTGGTGCCGGTGACGATGGCCGTGTTGCCTTCGACCTGGATCTGCGCGCCCATGCGGTGCATCTCGTACACGTGCATGAAGCGGTTTTCGAAGATCGTCTCGATCACCGCGCCCGTGCCTTCGGCAATGGCGTTGAGGGAGATGAACTGCGCCTGCATGTCGGTAGGGAACGCCGGGTACGGGGCGGTGCGCAGGTTCACGGCTTTCGGCCGCTTGCCGTGCATGTCCAGCTCGATCCAGTCTTCACCGGTGGTGATTTCGGCACCGGCTTCCTTGAGCTTCTCCAGTACCGCCTCGAGGATGGTCGGATCGGTGTCCTTGACCTTGACGCGACCGCCGGTCACGGCAGCGGCCACCAGGTAGGTGCCGGTCTCGATACGGTCGGGCATCACGCGGTATACCGCCGAACCCAGGCGCTCGACGCCGTCGATGGTGATGGTGTCGGTACCGGCACCCTGCACCTTGGCGCCCATGGCGTTGAGGAAGTTGGCCAGGTCGACCACTTCCGGCTCGCGCGCGGCGTTCTGCAGCACGCTGCGGCCCTTGGCCAGGGCAGCGGCCATCATGATGTTCTCGGTACCGGTCACGCTGACGGTGTCGAAGAAGAAGTGCGCACCGCGCAGGCCGCCTTCAGGCGCCTTGGCCTTGATGTAGCCGCCTTCGACTTCGATCTTCGCGCCCATCGCCTCGAGGCCGCGGATGTGCAGGTCGACCGGGCGCGAGCCAATGGCGCAGCCGCCAGGCAGGGCCACTTCGGCCTCGCCGAAACGGGCGACCATCGGGCCCAGCACCAGGATCGAGGCGCGCATGGTCTTCACCAGCTCATACGGCGCGACCAGGGTCTTGATGGTGCGTGGGTCGATCTCCACCGCGAGCTTCTCGTCGATCACAGGCTCGATGCCCATGCGACCGAACAGCTCGATCATGGTGGTGATGTCGTGCAGGTGCGGCAGGTTGCCGACGGTGACCGGGCCGTCGCACAGCAGGGTGGCCGCCAGAATCGGCAGCGCTGCGTTCTTTGCGCCGGAAATGCGGATTTCGCCATCGAGACGAACGCCGCCAGTGATAATCAGTTTGTCCATTGGAATCTCGCCGCCAAGTTGGCTCAGGTGCGCTCAGCCCAGGCTGCGCTGCTGAAAAATTTCATGGTTACCGCATGGATGCTGCCATCGGTGATCCACGGGTTCAGGTGAGCATAGATCTGCTGCTGACGCTTGACCGGGCTCAGGGCCGCCAATTCGTCACTGATTACGTTCAGCTGGAAGTTGCAGCCTTCGCCTTCAACTTCGACCCGGGTTCCCGGCAACTTTTCTTCAAGGAAGTTCTTAACTTCTACGGCCTGCATGCTCAACCTCAATCGGCGCCCTGTGCGCGCGGGTCGGCCATCATACAAAAAAGCCCCTCGCCTGCGAACCCCGTAAACGAGGACTCTGACAGAGGGGCCCGTCGCGCACCCGTATTTATTGACCGGCCAGCAGCTCGCCGAGCCCGTACACCTGAGCGATTTCGTGCATGCCATGGGGCATGCCGCGCACCTCGATGGTCTTGCCCGCCGCCTGCCCGTCACGGGTGAAGGCCAGCAGCAGGGACAGACCCACGCTGCTGGAAAGCTCCACCGCCGAACAGTCCAGCACCAGCGATGGCTCGCGACTGGCAGCAATCAGGGCCCTGCCCTGCTTGCGCAGCACCGGGCCGGTGCGGTAATCCAGCACACCGGACAGGCTCAGCACGCCGGGTGCGGCAAGGGTGACTGCCGCACTCATTGGGCCTGCTTCTCGGCCGCTTGCTCGGTGGTTTCCTTGGCCTTGGCCACTTCGCCGGCCCAGCCGTCGATGGTCTTGTCCAGGTCGTTGCCGTTGCGCTGCATGGCGTCGGCGAACTGGTCACGGAACAGCTTGCCGATGTTGATGCCGTTGACGATGACGTTACGCACCTTCCACTCGCCATTGAGCTTGGTCAGGGTGTAGGAAACCGGGTAGACGGCGCCGTTGTTGCCCTTGACCGTCATGTCGACGCTGGCACGGTCGTCGCCGTCCTTCTTCTCGGCGCCCACGGTGATGCCCTGGTTGTTGTATTCCAGCAGGGCGTTGCCATAGAACTGCATCAGGCTGCGCTTGAAGTTTTCCTGGAAGCGCTGCATCTGGGCCGGGGTAGCCTTGCGCGAGTACTTGACCGTCATGATGCTGCGGGAGATGCCATCGGCATCCACCACCGGTCCCAGGTTGGCGTTGAGCGCATCGTAGAACGCGCTGGGGTTGGCCTTGTACTGCTCCTTGTTCGCCTTGAGGTCGGACAGCAGTTGCGTGGTGGTGGTCTGGATCACTTCTTTGGGCGATTGCGTGGCCGCAACGGCCATCAACGGCAGGCTCGCCAGCAATACCAACAGGCCGCGTCGCAGGATGGAAATCATGGAAACTCCTTATTTAGCTTCTTTGCCAACGGTATTGAGCAAAAACTTGCCAATCAGATCTTCCAGTACCAGCGCCGACTGGGTGTCATGGATGGTTCCACCTTCCTTGAGCACCGCTTCCTCACCGCCCACGCTGATGCCGATGTACTTCTCGCCGAGCAACCCGGCGGTCAGGATCGAGGCGGTGGAATCGGTCGGCAGGTTGTCGACGCGTTTTTCCAGCTGCAACGTCACCCGACCGGTATAGGTATCGCGGTCCAGATCGATGGCCGTGACCTTGCCGATGGTTACACCGGCCATGGTCACTTTAGCTCTGACAGTCAAACCGGCGATATTGTCGAAGTAGGCGTAAAGTTTATAGGTATCGCTGCTCGGGCTGGCGGACAGGCCGCTGACGCGCAGGGCCAGCAGAAGCAGTGCCAGGATCCCGGCCAGGAGGAACAGGCCGACACCGATTTCCAGGGTGCGGTTTTGCATCAGAAATCTCCAAACATCAAGGCGGTCAGAATAAAGTCCAGACCCAGGACTGCCAGCGAGGCATAGACCACGGTCTTGGTAGTGGCACGGCTGATCCCCTCTGAAGTGGGCTCACAGTCATAGCCTTGGAATACGGCAATCCAGGTGACGACGAAGGCAAACACGAGGCTCTTGAGCACCCCGTTGAGTACATCGTCGACGAACGAAACGCTGTTCTGCATGTTCGACCAGAAGGAACCTTCATAGACTCCCAGCCAGTCCACCGCCACCCAGGACCCGCCCCAGATGCCGACCACGCTGAAGATCATCGCCAGCAGCGGCAGCGAGATGAAGCCGGCCCACAGGCGCGGTGCAACGATGTACTTGAGCGGGTCGACGCCGATCATCTCCAGGCTCGACAGCTGCTCGGTGGATTTCATGTTGCCGATTTCGGCCGTCAGCGCCGACCCGGCCCGCCCGGCGAACAGCAGCGCGGTCACCACCGGGCCCAGTTCACGCAGCAGGGTCAGGGCAACCATCTGCCCCACCGCCTGTTCCGAACCGTACTTGGTGAGGATGCTGAAGCCCTGCAGGGCCAGCACCATGCCGATGAACACGCCGGACACGACGATGATGGCCAGCGACATCACGCCGACCGAGTACAGCTGCTTGACCAGCAACTGGAACCCGCCGCCAATCCCGCCGCGCCCCACCAGGGCATGCAGCAGGAACAGGCAGGAGCGCCCCAGCACGGCCACTACGTCGATCGCGGAGCGACCAAACAGACGAATACGTTCGAGCAATGACTTTCTGCGCATCAACGCTTCCCCAACAGATCGGCGCGGTAATCAGGCGCAGGAAAATGAAAGGGCACCGGACCATCCGGATCGCCTTTCATGAATTGGCGGATACGCGGGTTGTCCGACTCCATCAGCTCCTGCGGCGTACCCTGGCCCAGTACCTGGCCGTCCCCCACCACATACAGGTAGTCGGCAATGCTCGCGGTTTCTGCAAGATCGTGCGAAACCACGATGCTGGTGATGCCCAGCGCATCGTTGAGCAGGCGGATCAGGCGTACCAGCACGCCCATGGCGATCGGGTCCTGGCCGACGAAAGGTTCGTCGTACATGAGGATCTGCGGGTCCAGGGCAATCGCCCGGGCCAGTGCCACACGGCGCTTCATGCCGCCGGACAGTTCGTCGGGCATCAGTTCGATGGCGCCGCGCAAGCCCACGGCCTGCAGCTTCATCAGCACGATGTCGCGAATCATTTCCTCGGGCAGCTGGGTATGCACCCGCAGCGGGAAGGCGACGTTCTCGAACACGTCGAGGTCGGTGAACAGTGCACCGCTCTGGAACAGCACGCCCATGTGCTTGCGCGCGTCGAACAGGTCGCTGCGCGACAGGGTCGGCAGGTTTTGCCCGGCCACCCACACCTCGCCGCTGGCAGGGCGCAGTTGCGCGCCCATCAGACGCAGCAGCGTGGTCTTGCCGCACCCGGAAGGCCCCATGATGCCGGTAACCTTGCCGCGGGGAATGCGTATGTCGACATTATTGAAGATGCTGCGCGCGCCGCGCTTGAAGGTCACGCCCTTCAATTCGACCGCGTAGGCGTTATCAACGCTCATCTAAACTCCTTGCGATGCAGCCTTTTCACTCAGACGCCAACCTCCTTCATGGAGGCACGCACGCTCCGAGCGGGCCGAACAGGCGGCGAACTATAGCACCGCTGATAGAGCCACCCCAAGGCCATCACCGAGGCTGTTCAGCTCAAGTTAAGGCTCACTTAAGGTTTCTGGCAGAGCATCCTTGCAATCACAGGTGAGGCTTTGGCGCATTACCGCTATAATCCCCGCCTTTTCATCAGGCAATCCGATCTACGACATGAGCCAATCCACCGACCTGATCCAATCCGCACAGCGCACCATCCGTCTCGAGATCGAAGCGGTAGAGGGCCTGCTGGCCCATATCGACGCCGATTTCGTCAAGGCCTGCGAGCTGATCCTGGCCAGCAAGGGCCGGGTCGTGGTGGTGGGCATGGGCAAATCCGGGCACATCGGCAACAAGATTGCCGCCACCCTGGCCAGCACCGGCACCACGTCGTTCTTCGTTCACCCCGCCGAGGCCAGCCACGGCGACATGGGCATGATCACCCGGGACGACATCATCCTGGCACTGTCCAACTCGGGCACCACCAACGAAATCGTGACCCTGCTGCCACTGATCAAGCGCCTGGGCATCAAGCTCATCAGCCTCACCGGCAACCCCGACTCGCCGCTGGCCAAGGCCGCCGAGGTCAACCTGGACGCCCGCGTGGGCCAGGAGGCCTGCCCGCTGAACCTGGCCCCGACGTCCTCCACCACCGCTGCGCTGGTACTCGGCGACGCCCTGGCCATCGCCCTGCTCGAGGCGCGCGGCTTCACCGCCGAAGACTTCGCCTTCTCGCACCCGGGCGGCGCCTTGGGCCGACGCCTGCTGCTCAAGGTCGAGAACGTGATGCACGGCGGTGACGAACTGCCCCAGGTTCAGCGCGGCACGCTGCTCAAGGACGCCCTGCTTGAAATGTCTCGCAAAGGTTTGGGCATGACCGTGGTGCGCGAAAGCGACGGCCGCCTGGCCGGGGTGTTCACCGACGGCGACCTGCGCCGCAGCCTGGATCGCAACATCGACGTGCACACCACGCTGATCGACGAAGTGATGACCGTACACGGCAAGACCGCCCGCGCCGAGATGCTCGCGGCCGAGGCCCTGAAGATCATGGAAGACCACAAGATCAGCGCGCTGGTGGTGGTGGACACGCTCGACCAGCCGGTCGGCGCCCTGAACATGCACGACCTGCTGCGCGCCGGAGTGATGTAAATGAACGACGATCTGCTGCAACGCGGCAAGGCCATCAAGCTGGCGGTATTCGATGTGGACGGCGTGCTGACCGACGGTCGCCTGTACTTTCTCGAGGACGGCAGCGAATTCAAGACCTTCAACACCCTCGACGGCCAGGGCATCAAGATGCTCATGAACTCGGGCGTGACCACCGCGATCATCAGCGGGCGCAAGACGCCGGTGGTCGAACGTCGTGCGAAAAACCTCGGCATCCCGCACCTGTACCAGGGCCGCGAAGATAAACTGGTGGTGCTCGACGACCTTCTTGGTCAACTGGGCCTAAGCTATGAACAGGTTGCCTACCTGGGCGACGACCTGCCAGACCTGCCGGTGATTCGCCGGGTCGGCCTGGGCATGGCCGTAGCCAGTGCCGCTCCGTTCGTGCGCCAGCACGCCCATGGCGTGACCCTTGCGCGCGGAGGCGAAGGCGCAGCCCGCGAGTTCTGCGAACTGATCCTGCAAGCCCAGGGCAACCTGGACGCGGCGAATGCCAACTACCTGTAGAGCGATCCATGTTCAGTAAAAAGATCCGCAATATCGCGCTGTTCAGTGTGATCGCTGCCTTGTTTGCAGCGGTCGGCTACTGGAACATCAGCCCCGAGACGTTCCTCGACGAACCCGCAGCGCAGGTCGACGAAAGCGCCATCGACTACTACGCCATCAATGCCCACAGCGTGCAGTTTCTGCCCGATGGCAAGCTGCAGTACGAGATGACCGCCGACAAGGTCGAACACCTCAAGGCCAGCGAAGTGACGCTGCTGACCACGCCGGACCTCAACATGTACCGCGGTACCGCCTACCCGTGGCACGTGCAGAGCACCCGCGGCGAGGTCAACCCGGACGGCACCGAAGTGGAACTGATCGACAACGTGCGGGTTGCCCGCACCGACGACCAGAACCGCGAAACCATCATTACCACCACCCGCATGACAGTCTTCCCGCAGAAGCAATATGCGCAGACCGAGCAAGCCGTTAGAATCGACGGCGCCGGTGGCACAACTACGGGCAAGGGAATGAAAGCGTATCTGAAAGACGGCAGGATGAACCTGCTGTCCAACGTAAGAGGACAGTATGAGGCTCGTTAAAACCCTCCCCTTTTTGCTCAGCCTGAGCGCAGCACTGGGAAGCGCGAGCGCCTGGGCCCTGCCGAACGACCGTGATCAGCCTATCCGTATCCAGGCTGACCAGGCTCAACTGGATGACAAGAAAGGCGTTGCCACCTATACCGGTGACGTGATCATCACCCAGGGCTCGATGATGATCAAAGGCAACACCGTGACCATCACCCGCACTGCCTCCGGCGATATCGACGTCGTGACCTCGGTGGGCAACCTGGCCTACTTCGAGCAGCAGCAGAGCGCAGCCAAGCCGGACAAGATGCAGGGCTACGGCAAGACCATTCAGTACAATGCGCCACAGAACCGCATCGTGCTGATCGACCGCGCCAAGGTCATCAATGAAGGCAACACCACCGAAGGCGAGAAAATCGTCTACGACACGGTGAAGCAGATCGCTACCGCTGGTCGCGGTGGCAAAGTCACCGAGTCGCGTCCGCGCATCGACATGGTGATCCAGCCGAAGAAGAAGGCCGAGTAGATGGCAACCCTCAAAGCCCAGCACCTGGCCAAGGCCTACAAAAGCCGGCAAGTCGTGCGTGATGTCAGCCTGTCCATCGACAGCGGCCAGATCGTCGGCCTGCTCGGCCCCAACGGCGCCGGCAAGACCACCTGCTTCTACATGATCGTCGGCCTGGTACAGGCCGACCAGGGCCGCGTGCTGATCGACGACCTGGACGTCAGCCACCAGCCCATGCATGGTCGCGCACGTGCCGGCATCGGCTACCTGCCGCAGGAAGCCTCGATCTTTCGCAAGCTGTCGGTGGCCGACAACATCATGGCGATCCTCGAGACCCGCAAGGAACTCGACCGCGATGGTCGCCGCAAGGAGCTTGAAAGCCTGCTGCAGGAATTTCACATCAGCCACATCCGCGACAACCTGGGCATGAGCCTGTCCGGTGGTGAGCGGCGCAGGGTGGAGATTGCCCGGGCACTGGCCACCGCGCCCAAGTTCATCCTGCTCGACGAACCTTTCGCCGGTGTCGACCCGATCTCCGTGGGCGACATCAAGCAGATCATCCACCACCTCAAGGCCAAGGGCATCGGCGTGCTGATCACCGACCACAACGTCCGTGAAACCCTGGATATCTGCGAAACCGCCTACATCGTCAACGATGGCCAGCTGATCGCCGAAGGCGATGCACAGACCATCCTGGCCAACGACCTGGTGAAAGAGGTGTACCTCGGCCACGAGTTCCGCCTGTAAGCTGCGGCACATGGCTGAACATGGCGCTGCCTGGGCGCTGGCAAATGGCTCCACCCGGGGTTAATTGTTCCAGCGCTCTAGGCAAACGCTTTGATTTCAGGCATATAATTTGCTTAAAGTTGGCGCCTCTCGCGCCCTTGTAGTAGATGGCGCCTGTGCGCCGGCGAATAAGGTGTTAAGCCCCAGCCATGAAACCATCGCTCGTCCTAAGAATGGGCCAGCAACTGACGATGACTCCTCAGTTGCAACAGGCTATCCGACTGCTCCAGCTCTCCACCCTGGACCTGCAACAGGAAATCCAGGAGGCGCTGGAGTCCAACCCGATGCTCGAACGCCAGGAAGAAGGCGAGGATTTCGACAACAGCGACCCGATGGCCGACAACGCCGAGACCAAGCCGGTTGCCGAACCTCAGGAGAGCAGCTTCCAGGAGTCCGCCCCCACGGTGGACAACCTCGAAGAAGGCGAATGGAACGAGCGCATCCCCAACGAACTGCCGGTCGACACGGCCTGGGAAGACATCTACCAGACCAGCGCCAGCAGCCTGCCCAGCAATGACGATGACGAGTGGGACTTCACCACCCGCACCTCCGCCGGCGAGAGCCTGCAGAGCCACCTGCTGTGGCAGCTCAACCTGGCACCGATGTCCGACACCGACCGGCTGATTGCCGTGACGCTGATCGACTGCATCAACAACCAGGGGTATCTCGAGGAAACCCTCGAAGAGGTGTGCGAGTCGTTCGACCCGGAACTGGACATCGAACTCGACGAAGTCGAGGCCGTGCTGCACCGCATCCAGCAGTTCGAGCCCGCCGGCATCGGTGCCCGCAACCTCAGCGAATGCCTGCTGCTGCAACTGCGCCAGCTGCCACCGCGTACGCCGTGGATGGCCGAGGCGCAGCGCCTGGTCAGCGACTACATCGACCTGCTCGGCAGCCGCGACTACAGCCAGCTGATGCGTCGCATGAAGCTCAAGGAAGACGAACTGCGCCAGGTCATCGAACTGGTACAGAGCCTCAACCCGCGCCCCGGCTCGCAGATCGAGTCCAGCGAAGCCGAATACGTGGTGCCAGATGTCATCGTGCGCAAGGATTCCGACCGCTGGCTGGTCGAGCTGAACCAGGAAGCCGTGCCGCGCCTGCGGGTCAACCCGCAATACGCCGGTTTCGTGCGTCGCGCCGACACCAGCGCCGACAACACCTTCATGCGCAACCAGTTGCAGGAGGCGCGCTGGTTCATCAAGAGCCTGCAGAGCCGCAACGAGACGCTGATGAAGGTGGCCACGCAGATCGTCGAGCACCAGCGCGGCTTTCTCGACCACGGCGACGAAGCGATGAAACCGCTGGTACTGCACGATATCGCCGAGGCGGTGGGCATGCACGAGTCGACCATTTCGCGGGTGACCACGCAGAAATACATGCACACCCCGCGCGGCATCTACGAACTGAAATACTTTTTCTCGAGCCACGTGAGCACCTCCGAGGGCGGCGAATGCTCGTCCACGGCGATCCGCGCGATCATCAAGAAACTGGTCGCGGCTGAAAATCAGAAAAAGCCATTGAGTGACAGCAAGATCGCTGGTTTACTGGAGGCACAAGGCATCCAGGTAGCCCGTCGCACCGTCGCCAAGTACCGCGAGTCCCTTGGCATTGCACCGTCGAGCGAACGCAAGCGATTGATGTGACATCCCCTGAGATGTGCCACCGCAATTCAGTGGCAGGCGCAACACCTGCCTCTTATGCACCGGCAACAAAAGGAGAAGCTGTATGCAAGTCAATATCAGTGGACAGCATGTAGAAGTCACTCCGCCACTGCGCGAGTATGTCGAGCAGAAGCTGAAACGACTGGAGGGTCACTTCGACAAGATCACCAACGTGACGGTGATCATGAAGGTCGAAAAGCTTCAGCAGAAAATTGAGGCTACCTTGCAGATCCCGGGCGGCGAAGTGGTTGCCAACGCCGAACATCAAGACATGTATGCAGCGATCGACGCCCTTACCGACAAGCTCGACCGCCAACTGAAAAAACACAAGGAAAAACAGCAAAGCCTCCTGCAAGGTGCAGCGGCCCGCTGATCCCCCCCACCCATGATCCGACTAGAAGATATCCTGACCCCCGGCCGTTCCCTCGTGAACGTGCCGGGCGGCAGTAAAAAGCGTGCGCTCGAACAGATTGCCAATCTGATCGGCAAGGAAGTACCCGAGCTGGACACCCAAACCGTGTTCGAGAGCCTGATCGCCCGTGAAAAACTGGGCTCGACCGGCTTCGGCAATGGTATCGCCATCCCGCACTGCCGCTTGAAAGGTTGTGAAAAACCGGTAAGCGCCCTGCTGCACCTGGACGCTCCCATCGACTTCGACGCCATCGATGGCGCCCCCGTCGACCTGCTGTTTCTGCTGCTGGTCCCGGAAGCCGCCACCGATGCGCACCTTGAGCTGCTGCGCCAGATCGCCAGCATGCTCGACCGCAAGGACGTGCGCGACAAACTGCGCGCGGCCACCGATAGCCAATCCCTGTACCAGGTCGTACTGGACGTGCAAAACGGGCACTGAACATGCGCTTGATCATCGTCAGCGGTCGCTCCGGCTCCGGCAAGAGCACCGCGCTCGCGGTACTTGAGGACAACGGCTACTACTGCATCGACAACCTGCCTGCCGGGTTGTTGCCGCAACTGGCCGAAAACGCACTGATCAATACCGAGCTGCTGCAGCCGCTGGTGGCCGTTTCCATCGACGCGCGCAACCTGCCCAGCCACCTGAGCCGCTTCCCCGAGCTGCTGGAGGATGCCCGCAGCAAGCACATCCATTGCGATGTGGTGTACCTGGACGCCGACGAAGAAACCCTGCTCAAGCGCTTCTCGGAGACGCGCCGACGCCACCCGCTGACCAATACGCAACGCTCCCTGGCCGAAGCCATCCGGGTAGAGAGCGACCTGCTGGGGCCGATCGCCGACCTGGCCGACCTCAAGATCGACACCACCAACCTCAACCTGTACCAGCTGCGCGACTCGATCAAGCTGCGCCTGCTCAACCAGCCCGAGCCTGGCACGGCGTTTCTGGTGGAGTCGTTCGGCTTCAAGCGTGGCATGCCGGTCGACGCCGACCTGGTGTTCGATGTGCGCTGCCTGCCCAACCCCTATTGGAAGCCCGAGCTGCGGGATCATTCGGGGTTGGAGCAACCGGTCATCGACTACCTGGCCGCGCAACCGGACGTCGAGGAGATGTTCCAGGACATTTCGTCGTACCTGCTCAAGTGGCTGCCACGGTTCGCCGCCAGCAACCGGGCCTATGTCACCATCGCCATCGGCTGCACCGGCGGTCATCATCGCTCGGTGTACATCACCGAACGCCTGGGCCAGGTGCTGCAACAAACATTGAAGAACGTCCAGGTTCGCCACCGCGACCTCTAGCCCTCAGGATCCCGCCCGCGATGCCCGCAATTGAAATCGAGATTATCAACAAGCTGGGGCTGCACGCCCGAGCAGCGGCCAAGTTCGTTGGCGTGGCGGGCAAGTACCCGTGTTCGGTGCGTGTAGGCCGTACCCCGGAGTCGATGGTCGATGGCAAGAGCATCATGGCCGTGATGATGCTCGCCGCCGGCAAGGGCACGAGCATCCACCTCAAGACCGAAGGCGAACAGGAAGCCGAAGCGCTGCAAGGCCTGGTCGAACTGATCAACAACTATTTCGACGAAGGCGAGTAACCTCGCCTTCTCGCTTCAGGACAACGCGGTATCCATCACCATCATCAGGCAGAACCCGATGCACAGCCCCAGGCTGGCCAGGCGATGATTGCCGTTGCTGCGTGACTCGGGAATGATCTCCTGGGTCACCACCAGCAACATGGCCCCGGCAGCGAAAGCCAGGCCCAGCGGCAGCATCAGTTCGGCGACGCTCACCACCCACGCGCACAGTACCGCCGCCAGTGGCTCCACCAGCCCGGATGCCGCGCCGATCAGAAACGCCTTGAAACGGCCCATCCCCGCTCCAGCCAGCACCAGCGCGATCACCAACCCCTCTGGCACATCCTGCAGGGCGATACCCATGGCCAGGCTGTCGGCATCCGGCATGCCGCCACCGGCCGACACCCCGATGGCCATGCCTTCGGGGATGTTGTGGGCAATGATGGCAATCACGAACACCCAGATGCGCGCCGGAATCACCGGCCTGCCGGGCACGGCGACCAGGTCGTCCGGTGTTGCGCCCGAGACCCTGCGGTCCACCAGGTAGATGCAGAACGCACCGAACAGCAGGCCGAAGCTGATCAGGCCACCTGCCCCCCATTTGCCGAAGCCGACCGCCTGTGCGGCGTCCAGCCCCGGGATGATCAACGAGAACGCCGTGGCGGCCAGCATCACGCCTGCACCGAACCCCATCAGGGTATCGGCCACGGCCACCGGCATGCTGCGAATCACCAACACCGGCACTGCGCCCAGGGCAGTGCCCAGCGCACACATGGCCCCACCCTCAAGCGCACGCAACATCCGCGGTTCCAGGTCCAGCCAGGCGAAGCCCTGTACCAGCAGCAACGCCGTCCCCACCAACAGCAGCAGTGTGCCCAGCGCCAACCTGAACAGGCGCACACCGCCAATGGCCATCACCTCCGAGCGCATGCCGCTAGGACTCACACCAGGGCAGCAACGTAGCGACGCTCTACTTCGGACCAGTTGATCACGTTGTAGAAGGCGCCGATGTATTCGGGGCGACGGTTCTGGTACAGCAGGTAGTAGGCATGCTCCCACACGTCCAGGCCAAGAATGGGCGTATTGCCGTTCATCAGCGGGCTGTCCTGGTTGCCGCTGCTCTCTACCACCAGGGTTTTCTGCGGCGTTACGCTCAGCCACGCCCAGCCACTGCCGAAGCGGGTCAGCGCAGCCTTGGTGAACGCATCCTTGAATGCCTCGAAACCGCCCAGCTGGTCATCGATCGCCTCGCCCACCGCGCCGTGGGGCTGACCGCCGCCGGGCGCCATCACCGTCCAGAACAGACTGTGGTTGGCGTGCCCGCCGCCCTGGTTGATCACTGCGGCCTGCAGATTCTGCGGCAGGCTCTTGACGCTGGCGACCAGCTTCTCGATCGGCCACTCGGCGTATTCGGTGCCCTCGATGGCGGCATTGAGGTTGTTGATGTAGGTCTGGTGGTGCTTGCTGTGGTGAATCTGCATGGTCTGGGTGTCGATGTGCGGTTCCAGCGCATCGTAGGCGTATGGCAATGCAGGCAAGGTATGCGGCATATCAGTGGGTTCCATAATGAAGGGCTGGGGGCTGTAGTTGTTCCTGGCCAGCAAACAGCGCCGGCTGCGCCCCCTGGCGGTAGAGCAGGCGTTCGGTACGGGGGTACTGGCCATACTCGCTGATGAAATTGAGCAGTTCGGTGTAGGTCTTGCTGCTCTGGCGCAGCGCCGCATCGCGCAGCAACGGCGAAAGGCGCTGATCCTGGCTGGCCTGCAACAGGCGCTGGTGGATGGCGCACAGGTACTCGGCGCTCTCCTGCGGCTGCTTGAGGCGCAAATGCAGGTCGGCCAGGTTGTGGTGCGAAATCACACAGGCGGCCACCGCCTCGTCGGCGTCCTGCCAGCGCTCGAACAACACCTGGGCCAAGGCCAGGGCCTGCAAGTACAACTCGCGGGCATCCACCAGATCGCCCTGTTGGAACAGGCGGTTGGCTATTTCAGTGGTGCGTTTCCAATGCTGCATGACAGAAACCTCCGAAGCGGTGGGCGGTGTCAGATACCGCCGGCCGTGAGTTTTTCAGGGTCGAGCAGGACTTCCAGCTGGCTGCGCGGCAGGTCGGTGTGTTCCAGCGCAACCTCGATGATCGGGCGCCCCTGCTTGTAGGCGGTCTTGGCGATTTCGGCAGCCTTCTGGTAGCCGATGATCGGGTTCAGCGCGGTCACCAGGATCGGGTTGCGCGCCAGGGCTTCCTTGAGCTTGGGTTCGTTGACCTTGAAGGTGGCGATGGCCTTGTCGGCCAGCAGACGGCTCACATTGGCCATCAGCTCGATGCTGCCCAGCAGGTTCTGCGCAATGATCGGCAGCATCACGTTCAGTTCGAAGTTGCCCGACTGGCCCGCCACGGCGATGGCCGCATCGTTGCCGATGACCTGCGCGGCCACCATGGCGGTGGCTTCCGGAATCACCGGGTTGACCTTGCCCGGCATGATCGAGGAGCCGGGCTGCAGCCCTTCAAGCTCGATCTCGCCCAGCCCGGCAAGCGGGCCGGAGTTCATCCAGCGCAGGTCGTTGGCGATCTTCATCAGGGCCACGGCGGTGGCCTTGAGCTGGCCGGAAACAGCCACGGCGGTGTCTTGCGAGCCGATCAGGGCAAACAGGTTTTCCCCCGGCACGAACTGCACCCCGGTCAGGCCGCTCAGTTGCTGGCTGAAGCGCGCGGCGAACGCGGGGTGGGCGTTGATCCCGGTGCCCACCGCAGTGCCGCCCTGGGCCAGGGCCTGCAGGCTTGGCAGGGTGTCGTTCAAGTGACCGATGCCCGCCTTGACCTGTGCCGCCCAGCCGCCCAGCACCTGGCTCATGCGCACGGGCATGGCGTCCATCAGGTGGGTGCGACCGGTCTTGATGAACGGGTGCACTTGCTCGGCCTTGTGCTCGATCACCTGCACCAGGTGCTTGAGCGCCGGCAGCAGTTGTTCGTGCAGGGCCAGCGCGGCGCTCACGTGGATGGTGGTGGGGATGATGTCGTTGCTGCTCTGGCCGCAGTTGACATGGTCATTGGGGTTTACCGTGTCGCCCAGCACACGGCTGGCCAGGGTCGCGATCACCTCGTTGGCATTCATGTTGGAGCTGGTGCCGGAGCCGGTCTGGTACACGTCGACCGGGAAGTGCTGCATGAAATCGCCAGCCAGCAACTGTTCCACGGCGGTGACGATGGCAGCGCCCTGTGCCTGGCTGATCTGCTCCAGCTCGACGTTGGCCTTGGCGGCGGCGGCCTTGGCCAGCAGCAGGGCCCGGATGAACTGGGTCGGCATGCGCTGCTGGCTGATCGGGAAGTTGTTCACCGCGCGCTGGGTCTGGGCGCCATACAGGGCCTCGGCCGGCACCTGCAGCTCACCCATGCTGTCACGCTCGATACGGGTATTACTCATCATCAAGTCCTTGCATCAGTTCAGCGAAAGAAATCGAAGGCAGCAGCGTGCAGTTCGCCAGTTGCAGGGCGAAGGGCTGCCAGCGCTGGCCGTGCTCGCCGCCGTCGAGCTTGCGCAGCTGCAGCAGCGGCTTCCAGGCCTGGTCCAGGCACAAGCAACGCCAATGCCACGGCAGCATGCGGTCGCACGCGGTGTCGAGCAGCAGGCGGAAGGAAGTCAAGGCGACGGTCCAGGCCGAGGTCTCGGTGCAGCAGACCAGGTAGCGACCTTCGGCCAGGTAGTGTTCGATCAGGCGCGGCTCGTCGGGCTCGAGGGCACAGCGAATTCGCCGGCTCAGCCAGCGCCAGTTTTCGAGGTAGGGCAATTCGTGAAGGACAGGTCTCATGAACATCATCGCCTAGATAATGATAGTCATTATTAAGTGATAATCAGAATCAGTTCAAGTGCGACCAAAGGCGAAAAGCAAAAAGCCCGGCACGGGGCCGGGCTTCGATGTGTAACCTGAGGTGGCCCTTCGCCGGCAACGCCGGCGCCTACGGGGACCGCGCACAGGCCGGCGGTGTCAGCTGCCGGCGACCGTCATGCGCTCGATCAGCACCGAGCCTGTGTGAATATTGCTACGGGTTTCAAGATCGTTGCCGATAGCGACAATCTGCTGGAACATGTCCTTCATGTTGCCGGCAATCGTGACTTCCTGAACCGCAAACTGGATCTCGCCGTTCTCCACCCAGTACCCCGCTGCCCCGCGCGAATAGTCACCGGTCACCATGTTCAAGCCATGCCCCATCAGCTCGGTCACCAGTAACCCGCGCCCCATGCGGCGCAGCAATGCAGCCTGATCTTCGACCCCATGCGTGACGAACAGGTTGTGCACGCCACCGGCGTTGGCGGTGCTTGGCAGCCCCAGCTTGCGTCCGGAATAGGTGCTCAGCACATACGACACCAGCTCGCCATTTTCGACGAACGGCTTGGCATAGGTCGCCAGGCCGTCCCCATCGAACGAGGCACTGCCCAGGGCACGCTGCAGGTGCGGCCGCTCGTCCAGGGTCAGCCAGCTGGGGAACAGGCGCTGGCCCATGCAGCCTTCCAGAAACGACGACTTGCGGTACAGGTTGCCGCCGGAAATCGCCGACAGGAAACTGCCGAACAACCCGCCGGCCAGCTCCGCCGAGAACAGCACCGGTACCTCACAGGTCGGCACCGGACGTGCGCCCAGGCGCGCCGCCGCACGCTGTGCCGCGCGACGCCCGATACTCTGCGGATCGGCCAGCAGCTCGCCCTGGCGGTTCACGTCATACCAGTAGTCACGCTGCATCTGTCCGTCACCTTCGGCGATCATCACGCAGCTCAGGCTGTGGCGGGTGGAGGCGTAGCCACCGATGAAGCCGTGGCTGTTGCCGTACACCCGGCATCCCTGGTGGGTGCTGAGTGTGGTGCCATCGGCGTTCTTGATGCGGGCATCGGTGTCGAACGCCTCGGCTTCGCAGGCCAGGGCCTTTTCGATGGCCTGCTCGGGGGTGATGTCCCAGGCGTGATAGAGGTCGAAATCCTGCAGGTCACGGGCCATCAGGGCCGGGTCGGCCAGGCCCGAGCATTCGTCCTCGGAGGTGTGCTTGGCGATGGCCAGGGCCGCCGCCACGGTTTCGCGGATGGCATCGCTGCCACTGGCCGAGGTGCTTGCCGAGCCCTTGCGCTGGCCCACATACAGGGTGATGCCGAAGCCTTGGTCGCGGTTGAACTCCACCGTCTCCACCTCGCGCTGGCGCACCGAGGTCGACAGCCCCTGCTCCAGCGATACGGCCACTTCGCAGGCGCTGGCGCCCTGGCGCCGGGCTTCGGCGATGATCTGTTCGACCTGTTCCTGCAACGCCGGCAGGGCCTGCGGACCTACGCTCTGGACTGCACTCATGGTTTTCTCCACTCAAATTCTGCGTTCGGCTCGGGTCAATCTACGACCGGACCGGACAAGCGGCCCCCGACTGGTTATCATGGCGGCGATTCTCAGCGGACTGCCCCCATGGTTGATTCTTACGACACCGCCTTCGACGGCGAAAAAAGCAAAACCCAAATCAAGCGCGAGATGCAGGCGCTGGTTGATATGGGCGAGCGCCTTACCACGCTCAAGCCCGATATCCTGGCCAAACTGCCCTTGACCGACGAACTGCGCGCGGCCCTGGAAGAGCACAAGCGGCACACCGCGAACGAAGCCAAGCGCCGTCACAAGTCGTTCATCGGCAAGCTGATGCGCGACCAGGACATCGACGCGATCCTCGCGCTGCTCGACCAGCTCGACGCCTCTTCGCGCCAGTACAACGAACGCTTCCACAACCTCGAACGCTGGCGCGACCGGCTGATCGGCGGCACCGACGACGTACTGGAGAAGTTCGTCCAGGAGTACCCGGACGCCGATCGCCAGCAGCTGCGCTCGCTGATCCGCCAGGCCCAGCACGAGCTGGCGCGCAACAAGGCGCCCACCGCCAGCCGCAAGATCTTCAAGTACATCCGCGACCTCGACGAAATCCAGCGCGGCCTGCGCTGATTCTCGCCACCGGGCAGGCACCCTGCCCGCCCGGTTTCATGCTCATGCGCCCGTGCCACCCACGGTGATCGCATCGATCTTCAGGGTCGGCTGGCCAACGCCCACCGGCACCGACTGCCCATCCTTGCCACAGGTGCCCACACCACTGTCCAGCGACAGGTCGTTGCCGACCATCGACACCCGGCTCATGGCCTCGGGGCCGTTGCCGATCAGCGTCGCACCCTTGACCGGCGCGGTGATCTTGCCGTCTTCGATCAGGTAAGCCTCGCTGGTGGAGAACACGAACTTGCCGCTGGTGATGTCCACCTGGCCACCGCCGAGGTTGGCGCAGTAGATGCCACGCTTGACCGAGGCGATGATCTCCGCCGGGTCGCTTTCGCCGGCGCGCATGTAGGTGTTGGTCATGCGTGGCATCGGCAGGTGCGCATACGACTCGCGCCGCCCGTTGCCGGTGACTGCCATACCCATCAGGCGGGCATTGAGCTTGTCCTGCATGTAGCCCTTGAGAATGCCGTTCTCGATCAGTGTGGTGCATTCGGTCGGGGTGCCTTCGTCATCCACGCTCAACGAACCGCGGCGCCCTTCGAGGGTGCCGTCGTCGACGATGGTGCACAGGCTGGACGCGACCTTCTCGCCCAGGTGGCCACTGTAGGCCGAGCTGCCCTTGCGGTTGAAATCGCCCTCCAGGCCATGCCCGACCGCCTCGTGCAGCAGCACACCGGACCACCCGGCGCCCATCACCACCGGCAAGGTGCCGGCCGGTGCCGGAATGGCCTCGAGGTTGACCAGTGCCTGGCGCAGCGCCTCGCGGGCAAAACCCATCACCCGCTCGTCGGTGAAGTAGCGGTAGTCGGTGCGCCCGCCTCCGCCATGCCCGCCACGTTCGCGACGGCCATTCTGCTCGACGATCACACTGACGTTGAAGCGCACCAGCGGCCGCACGTCGGCCGCCAGGCTGCCATCGGCAGCGGCCACCAGAATGCGCTCCCACACCCCGGCCATGCTCACGCTGACCTGCTGGATACGCGGGTCCAGGGCACGCGTGGCCACGTCGACACGCTTGAGCAGCTCGACCTTCTCGGCGCGGCTGAGCACATCCAGCGGGTTGCCCGGCGCATACAGCGCGGTCACGTCCTGGCTCTTGAAGGCCTGCACGCTGCCATTCTGGCCGGCGCGGGAAATGGAGCGCGCGGCGCGTGCAGCGGAAGTCAGGGCTTCGAGGTTGATCGCGTTGCTGTAGGCAAAGCCGGTCTTTTCACCAGACTGGGCGCGTACCCCGACCCCCTGGTCGAGGTTGAAGCTGCCTTCCTTGACGATGCCGTCTTCAAGCGCCCAGGACTCTGAAATCTGGCCCTGGAAGTACAGGTCGGCGGCGTCGATTCCCGGCCCGGCCAACTCGCCCAGCACCGATTGCAGGCTGTCGAGGGTCAGGCCGCCCGGCGCCAGCAGGTGATCGCTGACAGTGGATAACAACTCGCTCATAGTCACTCCGAGGTGTGCGCAGGCCGCAATGCGTCCTGCGAAAAAAAGCGCCGGTGCGAGGCCACCGGCATCCGCGCCCGAATGGACGCCTGTTCGCTGCTGTCGCGGGGCGCCAGCAGCACCGCTTCACCGCTGGCCTGCTGGGCAACGATACGCCCCCAGGGGTCGACGATGGCGGCATGGCCATGGGTTTCCCGTGGCCCCGGGTGCGTGCCGCCCTGGGCGGCCGCCAATACGTAACACTGTGTCTCTATGGCCCTGGCACGAATCAGCACGTCCCAATGGGCCGCACCGGTTACTGCAGTAAAGGCTGCCGGTGCACTGATCAGTTCGGCTCCGGCCGCACGCAGCGCGCTGTACAGCTCGGGAAAGCGCAGGTCATAGCACACGCTCAGGCCAAGGCGCCCCACCGGGGTATCGGCCACCACCACCCGCGCGCCGTGGGCATAATCGTCCGACTCGCGGTAGCGGCCACGGTTGTCGGCCACATCCACATCGAACAGATGCAATTTGTCGTAGCGGGCCACCTGCTCGCCGTGCTCGTCGACCAGCAGGGAGCAGGCATGGGCTTTGGCCTCGGGCCGGTCGAGCGGCGGCAGCGGCAAGGTGCCCGCTACAATCCATAACCTGAGGTCGCGGGCGGCCTGTTTCAACCATGGGAGGATCGGCCCCTCCCCCAGCGCCTCGGCCCGGCCGATGGCGGCGCTGTCGCGCCGGCCCATGGCAGCGAAGTTTTCCGGCAGCACCGCCAGCCGCGCGCCCCCTTCGGCAGCCCGCTCCAGCAGGGCACGGGCCCGCGCCAGGTTGCCCGGCACATCGTCCTGGCTGACCATCTGAATAACCGCTGACGTCATGTCCATGTTCTAGCGCGACTTCTCGAAAGGTTTGATAAAGCTAATCTTAGGCTCTTTCCACGGGCCCTCGACGCGGTAATGCACACTGGCATAGCGCGCCACCCGATCCCCCAGCAGCCGGTCCACCAGGAACAGCGCCCCGCCCACCGCTGGCGCGCCCACGATCAGCGCCGCCAGGGGCAGGTTGTTGGTCACCGGCAAGGTCACCTGCAAGGTCGCATCGACCCGGTCCCGAACCATGTCCAGGGTGCCATCGAGCTCGAGGTTACTGGACGGGCCGGTCAGGGTGATCGGCTCGCGCGTCACATACACCCCCTCGCTTGCCACCAGCAGGCCCTTGACCCGGTCGTAGCTCAGGCCCTTGTCGAGCAGGTCGGAGAAGTCCAGGCGCAGGCGCCGGCCGATCGAGTTGAAATTGAGCAGGCCGAACACGCGCAAGGCCTGCGCCCCGCCTTCCACTTCGACGAACTGCCCCTTGCGCAGCAAGGCATCGAGGTTGCCGGAGAAGTGCTTGAGGCTGACCCAGGCCGGCGACCCCTGCCAGCGTCCGTCCACGTCCAGGCGGAAGTCGCGGCTGGTCACCGTCGGCGCGAAGCCCCAGGCGGTCAGCACATCGGCCAGGTTCTTGCCTTCCAGGCGCCCCTTGTACCAGCTGTCGCTGCGCCCCGGCGTGCCTTCCCAGGTGGCGGTGCCATCGATCGCCAGGCCCTTGAGGTTCAGGTCCAGGTCGTTCAGGGCCACGCCCTTGGAGGTGGGACGGGTTTTCAGCGCGACGCTGCCGAGCAGATCATCGCCAAGGAACAGCCTGCCGATGCTCAGGTCGATCGCCGGGATCTTGCGCGGGTCGACATCGGCCAGCGGGTCCGGTCCGTCCACTGCGCTGGCGTCGGCCGGGTCGGACGGCGGCAGGTGGAGGGTCGGCAGGTTGATCACGATCGGGGCGCCCTTGGCATCGGGCAGGCGAGCCGTGCCGATGACCTCCTTGCTGTCCAGACGCAGGTTCCAGAAGTTGCTCCCGCGGTCCAGGCGTACCACTGCCTGGTTGAGGGTCTGGCCAAAGCCCTTGAGCTGGCCGATGCTCACGTCCACGCTGTTGAGCACCTGCCGGGCATTGCCGCCCGGATCGTCACCGGCCATCTGCTCGAACTGCTTCTGCCAGGGCTCAATGTCCAGCTGGGCGAGCCGGCCACGCACCCGCAGGCCCTGACCGGCCGGCAGTTGCGCCGTGCCGTTGCCCAGCAGCAGCTCACCGCGCCCCTGGCCGAGCTTGCCGGCAGGCGCGGCATAGGCCAGCCTGGCGACGTCGGCGTAGGCCACATCGAAGCGCTGTTGCGGCCCTTGCAGGTTCATCTTGAACTGCGTGGCCCGGGTTTCGCTGACCGCCTTGCCGAACGGCGCCGGCAGGTCCACTTTCAGGCCCTTGAGGGTAGAGTCGATGCTCAGCTGGTTTTCGCGGCTACCGACACTGACCTGCAACTGGTAGGGGATTTCTCCGGAGGCTGGCAAGGGCTGGGTGAATTTCAGCCAGTCGGTCAGCGCCTTCAAGGCGATCTGGCCCTTGGCGGCGATACGGGTCTGCAGTTGCCCAGGCTGCCCTTCGGCAAAGATCTGTGCGCTGATGGGCTTGTCGAAGGCGCGCGCGGTGATGTTCTGGCCGCTGAGCCCCTTGTCGAAGTCGAAGCGGAAAGTGCCGTTCAACTGGCTCAGCTCCAGCGGCGGTTCACTCAGCTTCAGGCGCGCCTGTTCGGTGCTGAAATCCACCAGCACCTTGGGCTGCTGGCCGTGCTCCAGGGGGATATCGAGCTTGAGCTTGCCCTGCAGCGTGCCCTCGCCTTCCCAGCCGGCGAAGGTCGGGCCGGTACCGATCGGCGCGTCCTGCAGGATCTTCACCCCGTCGGCCAGGCGCCCGTCGAACTCTCCGTCCAGGTACAGGTGGGTATGCTCGCCTTCGTTCACATGGGGAATGTTCACGTCCACATTGCGCACCCGGGTGCCGAGCAACTGGCCGCTGCGCGCCTTGACCCGCACACCGGTGTCCTCGATGAACACGTCGCCATCGACCTTGCTCACGTGGGGCCAGCCGGGCTGGAAGTCCAACTCGGCGTCATGCACCTTGAAGAACAGGCTGATGCTGCGCGACTCGGGGGTCGCGCCGTGGTGCAACGAGCCCTGGTACTGGAAGTAGCCTTCATCCACCGCGCCCTTGAGGATTGCGGTGCGCAACCAGTGGTCCAGCGCAGGGCTGAGCACTTCGGGCAGGTACTTGGCGGTGTAGCGGCCATCGCCGTCGACCAGGCCCACACGCAGGTCCATGTAGTCTTCGCGTGCATCGTCGAACAGCAGCCGGATCAGGAAGTCGCCGGCAATCCTGCCCTCGTCACCCAGCACCTTCAGGTACGGCGCAACCAGGGTGAAACCCTCGGAGTCCAGTCGCCAGGTCAGGCGTGCATTGGCCTTCAGGTAATGCCAGGGGTCGGCGAAGATCGGCGTCAGGTGCAGCATGAACTTGTCGGTGTCCAGGCGCAGCTCGCCCTGGCCCAGGTCGCCGCTGATGCTGCCGCTGACATTCCCGGCAGCGGGGGCGCCGTGGTAGGCATTGAAGCCGACGCGGTCCAGGTTGGCTGCAAAGCTCAGGCGCTGATCGCCTTCGGCCCTGGGCCGCACGTCCAGGCGCACATTGCGCAGGCCGCCGGTGACCTTGAGGCCCTCGACCACGGCCATGCCCGCCTCCGGCAGCGGCGCGAGCGCCTGAATCAGCGGGGTCAGCGGGGTCAGGTCGAGGCGGTCGGCCTGGATTGCCCACACTTCATCGGCCGGCTCGGTGGCGGCGCTCTGCCTGAGTTGAACGTGGGATTCCCAGCGGGTGTCGCCCAGGCTCATGGCCAGGGAATCGAGCACCACGTCAAAGCCCTTGTCGCTACGCCTGAACCAGGCATTGAGCGCCAGGTTCTCGACCTTTACCGCCTTGCGACCGGCATGCGCACCCTTGAGCTGGGGCGCGTTGAGGCGCAGCGTCGCGGTCTGCAACTGGCCTTTGCCCCACCCTACCCAGGCCTCGCCACCGGCACGCAGTTCGCTGGCCGTGTACGGGCCCAGCAGCCGCGCCGGCACCCATTTGGCCCAGTCGCTCTGTGGCAGGCTGAGGTAGGCATCCACCGCACCGTCGCGCCACTGGTCGGCGCGCACGCGGCTGCGCAGGCTCAGGCTCATCGGCTGGCCGTCGGGCAGGGTCAGGCGCGCATCCAGGCGCTGGCGCACGCTGCCGGTCTGCAGCCCGAGGCTCACATAGGTCAGGGTCATCGGCTCATGCGCGAACGGCTCCAGGGTCACCTGGCTGTCGAGCACCGACACCTTCGCCACCACCTGGCTGCGTTCGAGCAACTGCTGTACATCCAGTGGCTGATCGTCCTGCACCGGCAGCCCCTTGAGGCTCCAGTGACCGTTTTCATCTTCGTGCAGGTTCAGTTGCAGGCCGCCCAGTTCGACCTGGGCCAGGCGGACCTGGCGCTGCATCAGGCTGGCCCACAGGTCGGGCACCACCTTGACCTCGTCCAGGCGCAAGGCGCCGGCGCCTTCGCCCAGCTGCACGTCGCGCACGCGCAACACCGGCGCAAGACCGCTCCAGCGGCCTTCCAGGGCACCGATATGCACCGGCATGCCCAGTGCGGCCTCGGCCTTCTGCTCCACCTCTGCGCGGTACTCGGCAACCAGTGGCACCAGCTCGCGGCCAAGGCTGACGTACAACGCCACCAGTACGGCAAGCAAGGCGCACAGGCCAAGCCCCCAACGGGTCAAGATGCCCAGAACGCGGATCAGACGCTCCATGGCAAGGGCTCCCCGTGTGGTCCGTTAACTATGGCCCGGTACGCGCAGTTTTCCAGCGCAGGGTAGGTTTCAACGCGAGTCAGAGCAGCACCACATCGTATTGTTCCTGGGAATACATGGACTCCACCTGGAAGCGGATGGTTCGCCCGATGAATGCCTCCAGCTCCGCCACGTTGCCCGATTCCTCGTCGAGTAGGCGGTCCACCACCTTCTGGTTGGCCAGCACCCGGTAGCCTTCGGCCTGGTAGGCGCGGGCCTCGCGCAGGATCTCGCGGAAAATTTCGTAACAGATGGTCTCAGGGGTCTTCAGCTTGCCGCGGCCCTGGCAACTGGCGCATGGTTCGCACAGCACCTGTTCAAGGCTTTCGCGGGTGCGCTTGCGGGTCATCTGCACCAGCCCCAGCTCGGTGATGCCGATGATGTTGGTCTTGGCGTGATCACGTTCCAGCTGTTTTTCCAGGGTACGCAGCACCTGGCGCTGGTGTTCTTCGTCTTCCATATCGATGAAGTCGATGATGATGATGCCGCCGATGTTGCGCAGGCGCAGCTGGCGGGCAATCGCCGTGGCAGCCTCCAGGTTGGTCTTGAAGATGGTCTCTTCGAGGTTGCGGTGGCCGACGAAGGCCCCGGTGTTGACGTCGATGGTGGTCATCGCCTCGGCCGGGTCAACCACCAGGTAGCCGCCGGACTTGAGCGGCACCTTGCGCTCCAGGGCGCGCTGGATCTCGTCCTCGACGCCATACAGGTCGAAGATCGGCCGCTCCCCCGGGTAATGCTCCAGACGGTCGGCGATTTCCGGCATCAGCTCGGCGACGAACTGCGTGGTCTTCTGGAAGGTTTCCCGCGAATCGATGCGGATCTTCTCGATCTTGGGGTTGACCAGGTCACGCAGGGTACGCAGGGCCAGGCCCAGGTCTTCGTAGATTTCGGTGGGTGCGCCAACGGTCTTGATCTGGGCGCCGATCTGGTCCCACAAGCGACGCAGGTAGCGGATGTCCATGACGATCTCGTCGGCGCCGGCGCCCTCGGCCGCGGTGCGCAGGATGAACCCGCCGGCGTCCTGGATGTTCTCCTGGGCGATGCAGTCGGTGACCACCTGCTTGAGCCGCTCGCGTTCGCCTTCGTCCTCGATCTTCAGCGAGATGCCCACATGGCTGGTACGCGGCATGTACACCAGATAGCGCGACGGGATCGACAGCTGGGTAGTCAGGCGTGCGCCCTTGGAGCCGATCGGGTCCTTGGTCACCTGCACCACCAGGCTCTGGCCTTCGTGCACCAGGGCACTGATGGTCTCGACACTGGCGCCTTCGCGCTGGGAGATTTCCGAGGCGTGGATGAACGCCGCGCGCTCCAGGCCGATGTCGACGAACGCTGCCTGCATGCCGGGCAGCACCCGCACCACCTTGCCCTTGTAGATGTTGCCGACGATGCCCCGCCGCTGGGTGCGCTCGACATGCACCTCCTGAAGAACACCGTTCTCCACCACCGCCACGCGTGATTCCATCGGCGTGATATTGATCAGAATCTCTTCACTCATGGCAGGCTCTCGTCAAAGGTCTTCAGCTAATGATGGATTGCCCGGCGGTCGCTGGCGAGCAATTAAAGGGGTACGGGCAGTTCCTCGCTCAACGGGGCGGCAGGCCTTGCCAGCAGGGAATGGCAAATTGCTCCAGCAGCTCGGCGGTTTCGCTCAGCGGCAAGCCGACCACCGCCGAGTAGCTGCCCTGCAGCGCCTTGACGAAAATTGCCGCCAGGCCCTGGATCGCGTAGCTGCCGGCCTTGTCCTGCGGCTCGCCGCTGGCCCAGTAGGCCAGGGCCTGTTCGGGGCTGATGGGGCGCAGGCTGACGCGGCTGGCAACGTTCACGCTCAGGCAGCGCTCGCCATCGGTCACCGCCACTGCCGTCAGCACGTCGTGCTCGCGTCCGGACAATGCGGCCAGCATGGCCAGGGCGTCGGCCTGCCCCTGCGGCTTGCCGAGGATCTGCCCGTCGAGCACCACCGCAGTGTCGGCGCCCAGTACCGCCAGGTGCCCTTCCACGCCGCTGGCGCGCAACACCGCCAGGCCGGCAGCCGCCTTCTCGCGCGCCAGGCGCTCGACATAGGCGTCAGCCGGTTCGGCATCCAGAGGGGTTTCATCGATGCTGGCGGCCACCGGGGTGAACGGCACGCCGATCTGGGAGAGCAGCTCACGTCGGCGTGGCGAACCAGAGGCCAGGTACAGCGGGGTCATGTGACGTCTCCGTGTCAGCGTCGGTGGGCAACGCGAATCAGTTGATACTCAGGCGTCGGCGCAGGCCGCGCAAGGCGAAGCTGATCCAGGGCCACAGCAGCGCACTGATCACCGCCGGCCACACCAGCGCCAGGGTCGGCTGGCGATTGCCGGTCAGGGCGCTGAGCCACAGCTGAACCAGCTGGGCCAGGCCGAAGATCACCAGAATCACCAGGCTCTGCTGCCACATGGGGAACATGCGCAGGCGCTGCTGCAGCGACAGCACCAGGAAGGTGATAAGCACCAGCACCAGGGCGTTCTGCCCCAGCAGCGTGCCGTACAGCACGTCCTCGGCAAGCCCCAGCACGAATGCGGTGGTCATGCCGACCTTGTGCGGCAGGTGCAGCGTCCAGAAGGCCAGCAGCAGGGCCAGCCACAGCGGACGGAAAATCTCCATGAACGGCAGCGTGGGCCACACGCTCAGCAGCAGGCCGATCAGGAAGGTCAACCAGACCACCCAACCGTTGCGGCTACGGGTACTGCTCATCAGTGTCTCTCCCGAGAAGTGGCCGGGGCGGCTGCAGGGGCAGCGGGCGCGGCGGCAGGAGCAGGTGCAGGGGTTGGCGCAGGCGTGCCCGGCGCAGCGGGTGCGGCAGGTGTGCCCGGCGCGGCAGCCGGCATGCTGCCATCGATCGGGCTCTGCGCCTGGCGATCAGCCGCTTCCTGAGCCTGCGCGGCATCGGCGGCGCGCTGTTCGGGGGTACGGCTGTCGGAAAACACCAGCAGCATGTAGCGGCTGCGATTGAGCGCCGCGGTCGGCACCGCCCGCACGATGGCGAACGGCTGCCCGGAGTCGTGGATCACCTCGCGCACCGTGGCCACCGGGTAGCCGGCCGGGAAGCGCTGGCCCAGGCCGGAACTGACCAGCAAGTCGCCTTCCTTGATGTCGGCGGTGTCGGCCACGTGGCGCAGTTCCAGGCGTTCGGGATTGCCGGTGCCGCTGGCAATCGCGCGCAGGCCGTTGCGGTTGACCTGCACCGGAATGCTGTGGGTGGTGTCGGTGAGCAGCAGTACCCGCGAGGTGTACGGCATCAGCTCGACCACCTGGCCCATCAGACCACGGGCGTCGAGCACCGGCTGGCCCAGCACCACGCCGTCGCGTTCGCCCTTGTTGATCAGGATGCGGTGGGTAAAGGGGTTGGGGTCGACGCCGATCAGCTCGGCCACCTCGACCTTCTCGTTGACCAGTGCCGAGGAGTTGAGCAACTCGCGCAGGCGCACGTTCTGCTCGGTCAGGGCCGCCAGCTTCTGCAGGCGACCTTGCAGCAGCAAGGCTTCGGTCTTGAGTTTCTCGTTCTCGGCGATCAGCTCGGTGCGGCTGCCGAACTGGCTGGCCACGCCCTGCCACATGCGTTGCGGGAAGTCGCTGATGGTATAGGAAGGCATCAGCACCAGCGCCATCTGGCTGCGCAGCGGCTTGAGCAAGGTAAAGCGGGCGTCCACCACCATCAGGGCGATAGACAGCACAACCAGCACAAGCAGGTGCACGCCCAGCGAAGGGCCTTTGGCGAAAAGCGGTTTAATAGGCCGCTCCTCGAAGATTCAGGGGGTCATTCATACGGCAACGCACCGGCCTGCTTGCAGGATGGATGGAAACGACGCCCACACGCGCCACCAGCACATACAGGTAGCACTGTGGGCGCTACCTGTAAACCGGGGGACGGGGTGGGCGGTCAGCAAATCACTCGCTGGAGAGCAGGTCCATGGTGTGTTTGTCCATCATCTCCAGCGCGCGACCGCCGCCACGGGCGACACAGGTCAGCGGGTCTTCGGCGACGATCACCGGCAGGCCGGTTTCCTGGGCCAGCAGCTTGTCCAGGTCGCGCAGCAGCGCACCACCACCGGTCAGCACCAGGCCGCGCTCGGCGATGTCCGAAGCCAGCTCCGGTGGCGATTGCTCCAGGGCGCTCTTGACCGCCTGCACGATGGTCGCCAGCGATTCCTGAAGGGCTTCGAGCACTTCGTTGGAGTTCAGGGTGAAGGCACGTGGCACGCCTTCGGCCAGGTTGCGGCCGCGTACGTCGACTTCACGCACTTCGCCGCCCGGGTAGGCAGTACCGATTTCCTGCTTGATACGCTCGGCGGTGGACTCGCCGATCAGGCTGCCGTAGTTGCGGCGCACGTAGGTGACGATGGCCTCGTCGAAACGGTCGCCACCCACACGCACGGATTCGGCGTACACCACACCATTGAGGGAGATCAGTGCGATTTCGGTGGTACCACCACCAATATCGACGACCATCGAACCACGGGCTTCCTCGACCGGCAGGCCGGCACCGATGGCGGCGGCCATTGGCTCTTCGATCAGGAACACTTCACGGGCACCGGCACCGAGGGCCGACTCGCGAATGGCGCGGCGCTCTACCTGGGTCGACTTGCACGGAACGCAGATCAGCACGCGAGGGCTGGGCTGCAGAAAACTGTTTTCGTGAACCTTGTTGATGAAGTACTGCAGCATCTTTTCGCAGACGCTGAAATCGGCGATCACGCCGTCCTTCATCGGACGAATGGCAGCGATGTTGCCGGGCGTACGGCCGAGCATGCGCTTGGCCTCGGTGCCGACAGCGACGACACTTTTCTGGTTGCCGTGAGTACGAATGGCCACAACCGAAGGCTCATTCAGGACGATACCGCGCTCACGCACGTAAATAAGGGTGTTGGCAGTGCCCAGGTCGATGGAAAGATCGCTGGAAAACATGCCACGCAGTTTCTTGAACATGGGAAAGTGACCCTAGGCAACGCGTGGGTAAAAAAGTGCGGCAAACTCTAACAACGGCGGGGATTTTGGGCAAGGCGCCAATATGTTAAATTGGCAGTTTTTCCGAGCAAGCCAGCACACAATCGCGGCCTTATGACCGTAAATCTGCCAGCATGTTCCTCATTCGCGGACCAATTCCGTTTTTTGTTTTCCCCTGGAGATCCCCATGGCGCTTGAACGCTGCGACGTGGAAAAGATCGCTCACCTGGCCCGCCTGGGCCTCAATGAAGCCGATCTTCCGCGCACTACCGATGCCTTGAACAGTATTCTGGGTTTGGTCGACCAGATGCAAGCGGTCGACACCACTGGCATCGAGCCACTGGCCCACCCCCTTGAAGCCCGTCAGCGCCTGCGTGCCGACGTGGTAACAGAAAGTAACCAGAGAGACAGCTACCAGGCCATCGCCCCGGCGACCGAAAGCGGCCTGTACCTGGTTCCTAAAGTCATCGAGTAAGGGAATAGAGCCTGCCATGCATCAACTGACCCTGGCCGAGATCGCCCGCGGACTCGCCGACAAAGCCTTTTCTGCCGAAGAGCTGACCCGCACGCTGCTGGCGCGCATCCAGCAGCTCGACCCGCAAATCAACAGTTTCATCAGCGTCACCGAAGACCTGGCCCTGGACCAGGCGCGTGCCGCCGACGCCCGCCGTGCTGGCGGTGAAACCGGCGCCCTGCTGGGCGCCCCCATCGCCCACAAGGACCTGTTCTGCACCCAGGGCGTGCGCACCAGCTGCGGCTCGAAGATGCTCGACAACTTCGTCTCGCCGTATGACGCCACCGTGGTCAGCAAGCTGGCCGAGGCCGGCATGGTCACCCTGGGCAAGACCAACATGGACGAGTTCGCCATGGGTTCGGCCAACGAATCCAGCCACTACGGCGCGGTGAAGAACCCGTGGAACCTCGAACACGTGCCGGGCGGTTCGTCCGGCGGTTCGGCCGCCGCCGTGGCCGCGCGCCTGCTGCCGGCCACCACCGGCACCGACACCGGCGGTTCGATCCGCCAGCCGGCGGCGCTGACCAACCTCACCGGCCTCAAGCCGACCTACGGTCGCGTGTCGCGCTGGGGCATGATTGCCTACGCCTCCAGCCTCGACCAGGGTGGCCCGCTGGCGCGTACCGCCGAAGACTGCGCGCTGCTGCTGCAGGCCATGGCCGGTTTCGACGCCAAGGACTCCACCAGCATCGACGAGCCGGTGCCCGACTACAGCGCCCCGCTCAACGCCTCGCTGCAGGGCCTGCGCATCGGCCTGCCGAAGGAGTACTTCGGTGCCGGCCTGGACCCGCGCATCGCCGACCTGATCCAGGCCAGCGTCAAGGAGCTGGAAAAGCTCGGCGCGGTGGTCAAGCAGATCAGCCTGCCGAACATGCAGCACGCGATCCCTGCGTACTACGTCATCGCCCCGGCCGAAGCGTCGTCCAACCTCTCGCGTTTCGACGGCGTGCGCTTCGGCTACCGCTGCGAAGACCCCAAGGACCTCACCGACCTGTACAAGCGTTCACGCGGTGAAGGCTTCGGCCCCGAGGTGCAGCGGCGCATCATGGTCGGCGCCTACGCGCTGTCGGCCGGCTACTACGATGCCTACTACCTGCAGGCGCAGAAGATCCGCCGCCTGATCAAGAACGACTTCATGGCCGCCTTCGAAGAGGTCGACGTGATTCTCGGCCCGACCACGCCCAACCCGGCCTGGAAGCTTGGCGCCAAGAACAGCGACCCGGTCGCCGCCTACCTGGAAGACGTCTACACCATCACCGCCAACCTCGCCGGCCTGCCAGGCCTGTCGATGCCGGCCGGTTTTGTCGACGGCCTGCCGGTCGGCGTGCAACTGCTGGCCCCGTATTTCCAGGAAGGCCGCCTGCTCAACGTCGCGCACCGCTATCAGCAAGTGACTGATTGGCACACCCGCGCACCTACCGGCTTCTGAGGGACAGACACATGCAATGGGAAGTTGTGATCGGGCTGGAAATTCATACCCAGCTCGCCACCCAGTCGAAGATTTTCTCCGGCAGCGCCACCACGTTCGGCTCCGAGCCGAACACCCAGGCCAGCCTGATCGACCTGGGCATGCCCGGCGTGCTGCCGGTGCTCAACGAAGAAGCCGTGCGCATGGCCTGCATGTTCGGCCTGGCGATCGACGCCGAAATCGGCGAGCACAACGTGTTCGCGCGCAAGAACTACTTCTACCCCGACCTGCCCAAGGGCTACCAGATCAGCCAGATGGAGCTGCCGATCGTCGGCAAGGGCTACCTGGACATCGCCCTTGAAGACGGCACCGTCAAGCGCATCGGCATCACCCGCGCACACCTGGAGGAAGACGCCGGCAAGAGCCTGCACGAAGACTTCAGCGGCGCCACCGGCATCGACCTGAACCGCGCCGGCACGCCACTGCTGGAAATCGTCTCCGAGCCGGAAATGCGCAGCGCCAAGGAAGCCGTGGCCTACGTCAAGGCGATCCACGCACTGGTGCGCTACCTGGGCATCTGCGACGGCAACATGGCCGAGGGCTCGCTGCGCTGCGACTGCAACGTGTCGATCCGGCCCAAGGGCCAGGTCGAGTTCGGCACCCGCTGCGAGATCAAGAACGTCAACTCGTTCCGCTTCATCGAGAAGGCGATCAACTCCGAGGTGCAGCGCCAGATCGAACTGATCGAGGATGGCGGCCGGGTGATCCAGGAAACCCGCCTGTACGACCCGAACAAGGACGAGACCCGCTCCATGCGCAGCAAGGAGGAGGCCAACGACTACCGTTACTTCCCCGACCCGGACCTGCTGCCGGTGGTCATCGAGCCGGCGTTCCTCGACGCCATCCGCGCCACCCTGCCCGAACTGCCGCCACAGAAGCGCGAGCGCTTCCAGAGCCAGTTCGGCCTGTCGGCCTACGACGCCAACGTGCTGGCCTCCAGCCGCGAGCAGGCTGACTACTTCGAGCAGGTGGTCGGTGTGTGCGGCGATGCGAAGCTCGCGGCCAACTGGGTCATGGTCGAGCTGGGCAGCCTGCTGAACAAGCTGGGCCTGGAGATCGACCAGGCGCCGGTCAGCGCCGCGCAACTGGGCGGCATGCTGCAGCGCATTCTGGACAACACCATCAGCGGCAAGATCGCCAAGGTGGTGTTCGAGAAGATGGCCGCCGGTGAAGGCGATGCCGACCAGATCATCGAGGCCGAAGGCCTGAAACAGGTGACCGACACCGGCGCGATCGAGAAGGTGCTGGACGAAGTGCTGGCGGCCAACGCCGAGCAGGTCGAGCAGTACCGCGCGGCGGACGAGGCCAAGCGCGGCAAGATGTTCGGCTTCTTCGTCGGCCAGGCGATGAAGGCGTCCAAGGGCAAGGCCAACCCGCAACAGGTGAACCAATTGCTCAAGAGCAAGCTCGAAGGCTGAACCGCGTCGCCTGCATTCGCCGGCAACGCCGGCTCCTACAAGGACGCACCAATCCCTGCAGGAGCCGGCGTTGCCGGCGAAGGCCACACCACGGAGTAACCGGATACATGTGGCGTCCCCTCAGCGCACTGCTCGCGCTTTTCACCCTGCTCGCCGGCTGTGCCAGCCACACCCTCGACCCCCGCGGTTACGACCAGACCGGCACCGCCTCCTATTACGGTTCCCGCCATCACGGCAAGCGTACCGCCAGTGGCGAACCCTTCGACCAGCACGGCCTGACCGCCGCCCATCGCAGCCTGCCCTTCGGCACCCGCGTGCAGGTCACCAACCTCGCCAACGACCGCCGCGTCGTGGTACGCATCAACGACCGCGGCCCGCATACCCGGGGTCGACTCATCGACCTGTCACGCGCCGCCGCCGACCAACTGGGCATGCTCCGTAGCGGAACCGCGCGGGTACGGGTACAAAGTCTCAGCAACTGACCCTGCTTCGGAGCACGACCATTTTCGACCTGGCCGCTTTACCCACCTTCAGCCTGCTGCAACTGGCCCTGGGCCTGCTGCTGCTGATCACCGGCGCCGAACTGCTGGTGCGCGCCGCCCTGCGCCTGGCCGCCAGCCTGCAGGTGCGTCCGCTGATCATCGGCCTGAGCCTGGTGGCCTTCGGCAGCAGCGCCCCGCAACTGACCGTGAGCCTGCAGGCGGCCTACACCGGCGCACCCGACGTGGCGGTGGGCAGCGTGATTGGCAGCAACATCTTCAACGTGCTGGTCACCCTGGGCCTGGCCGCTCTGATCATCCCCCTGCGCGTTTCGCGGCAACTGGTACGCCTGGACATCCCGCTGATGATCGGCGCCAGCCTGCTGGTGTACCTGCTGGCCCTGGACGAACGCATCGGCCGCCTCGAAGGCGCCCTGCTGCTGCTCGGGCTGGTTGCCTACCTGGCCATCCTGTGGCACCAGTCACGCCACCACGCACGCACCTACCCCGCCCCCGGCCCGCGGCCGCAGCGTGGCGTCGGCTTCTGGTTCGGCACCCTGGCACTGATGCTCACCGGCCTGGGCCTGCTGAGCCTGGCCGGGCACCTGTTGCTGGAGGCAGCAGTGGAAGTGGCCGTCGACCTGGGCCTGTCGGAGCGGGTGATCGGCCTGACCGTGGTGGCGGTATGCACCTCGCTGCCGGAGCTGGCCACCTCGCTGATCGCCGCCTTGCGCGGCGAGCGTGAAATCGCCGTGGGCAACGTGATCGGCAGCAACCTGTTCAACCTGCTGGCGGTGCTCGGGCTGACCGCGCTGGTGGCCCCGGTGCCGCTGTCGATCTCGCCCAACGCGCTGGCCTTCGACCTGCCGGTGATGCTCGGCGTGGCCGTGCTGACCCTGCCGGTGTTCTATTCCGGCTACCGCGTCACCCGCGCCGAAGGTCTGGTGTTCCTGTGTCTTTACCTGGCCTATGGTCTGCACGTGGTGGCCTTCACCACCGGCATGCCGCTGGCCAACCGTCTGGAGCAGCTGATGCTGCTTTATATCCTGCCGACGCTGGCGGTGGTGCTGATGTACACCACCGTGCGCGCCTGGCGCCGCCAACACTAAGGAAAACAACATGGGCGAGAGCAACAAAACCGGCGAACAGGTTCGCCGCCAGGTCATGGGCGATGCATTCGTGGACCGTGCACTGGGCAATGCCACCGAGTTCACCGAGCCGCTGCAGGCGTTCGTCAACGAGCACGCCTGGGGCAGCGTGTGGAGCCGCGAGGGCCTGCCGCTGAAAACCCGCAGCCTGATCACCCTGGCGGCGCTGACCGCGCTCAAGTGCCCGCAGGAGCTCAAGGGCCACGTGCGTGGCGCCCTGAACAACGGCTGTACGGTGGAAGAGATTCGCGAGGCGTTGCTGCATTGCGCCGTGTACGCCGGCGTACCGGCGGCGATCGATGCGTTTCGCGCCGCCCAGGAAGTGATCGACAGCTACCAGCAGGGCTGACCGATCACCCCGCAGGGCCGTCAGCCGGCGACGGCGGCGGCCTTCTGCCCCTTCTTCTTGAGCCAGAACGCCACGCCCAGGGTGGCGATCCAGGCCGGAATCAGCAGTACCGAGATGCGGATCGGCGGGGTCAGGTACATCACCACCAGAATCAGCACGATGAACGCCAGGCACAGGTAGTTGGTGACCGGGTGCCCCCAGCTCTTGTAGAAGGTCGACTCGCCGGCAGCGATCTTGGCCTTGCGAAACTTCAGGTGGGTGATGCTGATGCTCGCCCAGTTGATCACCAGTGCCGACACCGCCAGCGCCATCAGCAGGCCGAAGGCTTCGCCCGGCATCAGGTAGTTGATCAGCACGCACAGGCCGGTGGCCACCGCCGATACGCCCAGCGCCGCCAGCGGCACGCCACGACGGTTGATCTTGAGCAGTGCGCGCGGCGCATCACCCTGGCTGGCCAGGCCGAACAGCATGCGGCTGTTGCAGTACACGCAGCTGTTGTACACCGACAGCGCGGCAGTCAGCACCACCACGTTGAGAATGGTGGCCACCAGGTTGCTGTCCAGGTTGTGGAAGATCATCACGAACGGGCTGCCGCCCTGCACCACCTTCTGCCAGGGGTACAGCGACAGCAGCACCGCCAGTGCGCCGATGTAGAAGATCAGGATGCGGTACACCACCTGGTTGGTCGCGCGTGGAATGCTGTAGCGCGGGTTGTCCGCCTCGGCCGCGGTGATGCCGACCAGCTCCAGCCCGCCGAAGGAGAACATGATCACCGCCATCGCCATCACCAGCCCGGTGATGCCATTGGGGAAGAACCCGCCGTACTGCCACAGGTTGGCCACGCTGGCATCCGGCCCGCCGCTGCCGCTGGCCAGCAGCCAGGCGCCGAAGCCGATCATGCTGACGATGGCTATCACCTTGACCAGCGCGAACCAGAATTCCAGCTCGCCGTACACCTTGACCTGGGTGAGGTTGATCAGGTTGATCGCCACGAAGAAGATCGCTGCAGTGGCCCAGGTGGGGAAGTCCGGCCACCAGTACTGCACGTAGATACCCACCGCCGTCAGCTCGGCCATGCCCACCAGCACATAGACCACCCAGTAGTTCCAGCCCGAGACGAAGCCGGCGAACTCGTTCCAGTAGCGGTGCGCAAAGTGGCTGAAGCTGCCCGCCACCGGTTCCTCGACCACCATCTCACCCAGCTGGCGCATGATGAAAAAGGCCATCAGGCCGGCGATGGCGTAGCCCAGCAGCACGGCAGGGCCTGCCATCTGGATGGTCTGGGCGATGCCCAGGAACAACCCGGTGCCGATGGCGCCGCCCAGCGCGATCAACTGGATGTGACGGTTCTTCAGGCCGCGATGCAAACGCTCGGGCGTGATCTGGTCTTGCATGAAGTGTCCTCAGGCAGGGAGGCCGTTATTTTGAGTGTGGGCGACAGGATCTAGATCCAGCCGCCCCACTGCAAGATAAATATGCCGATATTCGTCGTAACTGCGGCCATCAGCGTGGTAATCACGATGATCGAGGCGGCCAGCTGGTGATTGCCGTTGGCCGCGCGCGCCATCACGTAGCTGGACGCGGCGGTGGGGCTGGCGATGTACAGGAACAGCACCCCCAGCTCCGCGCCGCGAAAGCCGCACAACCAGGCACCGAAGGTGGCCAGCAGCGGCAGCCACACCATCTTTACCAGGCTGGCACTCAGCGCCATGCGCCCGCTGGCGTGCAACGAGGCCATCGACAGCGTGCCGCCGATGCAGATCAGCGCCAGCGGCAGGGTCATCTGCGCCAGATAGTCACCGGAGGTCAGCAGCCAGTTGGGCAGCCCCACCTTGGCATACGCCAGCACGCCGGCCACCAGCACACTGATGATCAGCGGGTTGCGCAGGATGCTCTTGAGGATGCTCCAGGGGTCGGACTTGATGGTCGGGCTGTACACCGCCAGCACCACGGCCGACAGCGAGTTGTAGAGCAGGATCACCAGCCCGGCCAGCACCGCGCCGATGGAGATGCCATGATCGCCGTACATGCTCCCGGCCAGCGCCAGGCCGATGACCGCATTGTTGCCGCGAAAGCCGCCCTGGGCGTAGATGCCGCGATCTTCACGGGGGCAGCGCCAGATCGCGATCAGCCAGGCCAGGCCGAAACTGCCCAGGGTGGCGACGGTGAAGTAGAGCAGCAGCGAGGGCTGGACCGCCGCCTCGAGATCGGCGTGGTAGATGCCCAGAAACAGCAGCGCCGGCATGCTCACGTTGAACACCAGGGCCGAGGCGGTCTGGATGAAGCTGTCGTTGATGGCGTTGATGCGGCGCAGCAGCACGCCCATGAACATCATCGCGAACACCGGCGCGGTGATGTTCAGGGTCTGGAGAAAAAGGGCGAGCATGCAGGTGGTCCCGTCGGCGTCGTTAGGGAGCTAATCATACGTCAACCTTGGGGCTGCCACGCAGCCTCTTCGCCGGCCTTGCCGGCGAAGAGGCCCTGAGGTTCAGCGCCGAACCGGGCGCTTCTGCAATTTGCGCTGCAGGGTACGCCGGTGCATGCCCAGCGCCCGCGCCGTGGCCGAGATATTGCCCTCATGCTCGGTCAGCACACGCTGGATGTGCTCCCACTGCAGGCGGTCCACCGACATCGGGTTTTCCGGTACCAGCGTGTCCAGGTCGGCGTGCTCGGACGCCAGCGCCGCCAGCACGTCGTCGGCATCGGCCGGCTTGCACAGGTAATTGCAGGCGCCGCGCTTGATCGCCTCCACCGCGGTGGCAATGCTCGAATAGCCGGTGAGGATCACCACGCGCATCTCCGGGTCCAGTTCCAGCAGCTTGGGCAGCAGCACCAGCCCGGAGTCGCCCTCCATCTTCAGGTCCAGCGTGGCGTAGTCCGGCACGTCCTGCTGGGCAATCTGCAGGCCCTCTTCGGCAGAACCCGCCGTGCTCACGCGAAACCCGCGCCGGCTCATGGCCCGGGCCATCACCCGGGTAAACGTGGCGTCGTCATCCACCAGCAGCAGGTGCGGCAGCTCTTCGCCTTCAGCCTGAATTTCATCACTCATCACACGTCTCCTCGCGCGTCACGCGGCAGGCGCAGCTCGGTGAGCGTACCGCCTTCCTCATGACTATAGAGTTTTACCGAGCCGCCAGCACGGGTCACGCTGGCCTTGCTCAAGAACAGGCCCAGGCCGAAGCCCTTGCCCTTGGTGGTAAAGAAGGGTTTGCCGATCTGCTCGGCGATCGCCACCGGCACGCCGGGGCCATGGTCGCGAATGCTGATCACGATGTCCTCGGCGTCCCAGTCCAGGTACACCTCCAGGTCATTGGGGCAGGCATCGGCTGCATTGTTCAACAGGTTCAGCAGGGCCTGGGTCAGGTCCGGCGGCGGCGCCAGGCGCGGCACCGTACCCTGGCCCAGGCGCTGGAAGCGATAGCTGGCCTCGGGGCGCATCAGGTGCCAGCGGTTGAGCGCCTCGTCCAGCCAGAAGCTCGCCTCCTGCTCCTGCACCGCCATGCGCCGGTTGGCCTCGGCGGCGCGCACCAGGTTCTGCAAGGTGTGCTTGCACTGCTTGACCTGCTCCTGCAGCGTCTCCAGGTCTTCCTGCAGCAGCGGGTCGGTGTGGTCCTGGCGCATCTCGTTGATCAGCACGCTCATGGTCGCCAGCGGCGTGCCCAGCTCATGGGCGGCACCGGCGGCCTGGGTGGCCACGGCCAGCAGTTGCTGGTCGCGCAGGCCTTCCTCGCGGCGCTGGGCCTGGAACTGCTGCTGGCGACGCAGCTCTTCGGCCATCTTGGCGGCAAAGAAGGTGATCACCCCGGCGGCCAGGGCAAAACTCAGCCACATGCCGTAGATCTGCATCTTCTCGCGGGCCATGGGGAAGGTTTCGAGCGGGAAGTACTGCACCAGCAGCAGGGTGTAGGCCACCAGCGCAATGCCCGACAGAATCAGCGAATACAGCCATGGCAGCGTCACCGCGGCAATCGCCAGGGGCACCAGGTAATAGGACACGAAGGGGTTGGTCGAGCCCCCGGAAAAATACAGCAGCGCACTGTGGATCAGCAGGTCGCAGGCCAGCTGCACCGCATACTCCAGCTCGGTGACCGGCAGCGAGGTGCGCAGCCGGATGGCCGTGAGCACGCACAGCACCATGGAGAACCCCAGGGTGATGCTCAGCGCCAGCCACGGCAGTGGCAGCAGTTCGGTCCAGTAGGCGACCGCCACCGAACCGGCCTGGGCGGCCAGCACCAGGGTGCGGATGAAGGTCAGGCGCCAGAGGTTCTGACGTGTGGCAGACAGCATGAGTACGGGGGCGAGCATGAGCTCTCCTGATGAGTGCTCCAGGTGAATCGTGGCGAGTATACCCAAGCTGCACCCCGCGCTGCAGCAATGCGGCAAAGCGCCACAGGCACACCGGCATCGATGATGGCTTTTTGAACCTCGTCGGTTTGTGCGAGTCTGATGGGGTCTGCGTGGTCGGGATCGACCGCCGCCACGCCTCAATTTCAAGGAGTTGCCCATGCACACTGTGTCTCGCGCCAGTACCACCCTCGTCCTCGCGACCGGCCTGTTTGCCAGCTTTGCGGCACTGGCCGACGAGCCTCGCTACAACCAGGTCTCACTGCGCGCCGAAGCCAGCAAGGAAGTCGCCCGCGACCTGATGGTCGTGACCCTGTACACCGAGGCGCAGAACACCGACCCGGCCAAGCTGGCCAACGAGATCACCACCAGCATGAACAAGGCGCTGGAAAAGGCCCGTGCGGTCAAGGACGTCAAGCTCAGCCAGGACAGCCGCAACAGCTACCCGATCTACGACAACAAGAACCAGAAGATCACCGGCTGGCGCGAACGTGCCGAGCTGCGCCTGGAAAGCGCGAACTTCCCGGCGCTGTCCAAGCTCACCGGCGAGCTGCTGCAGGACCTGAAGATGGGCGGGATGGATTTCGCCATCGCCCCGGCCACCCGCAAGAGCAGCGAAGACGCCCTGCTCAAGGATGCCATCGACGCCTTCAAGGCCCGCGCCCAGCTGACCACCGAAGCCCTCGGCGGCAAGGGCTACAAGGTGGTCAACCTGAACCTCAACAGCAGCGGCTACCCGCACCCCTACGCCCGCGGCGCCATGATGATGAAGGCCAGCATGGACGCCGAAGCCGCGCCAAGCCCGGAAATCGAAGCCGGTACCAGCCAGGTCAGCCTCAGCGCCGACGGCACCATCGAAGTGCTGATGCCCTGATTCACCCGCGGGCAACGCCTGCATCGCTGTCAGCTATGGTTTGAGGGTCGTGCTGGTCAACAGGCCAGCCTCCCTGCCCGCCGAGCGGCCCCACTGGCCGCCCGGCGCACCAATGACATCGATGAGGCCAACAATGCTCAAACACGCGGTCCTTCCCTACCTGCTCGGCGCAGGCCTGCTGGCCGGCGCACCGCTGGCCCATGCGGCCAGCAACCTGGTGTTCTGCTCCGAGGGCAGCCCGGCGGGCTTCGACCCGGGCCAGTACACCACCAGTACCGACTTCGACGCCTCGGCCGAGACCGTCTTCAACCGCCTCAGCCAGTTCGAACGCGGCGGTACGGCGGTGATCCCCGGGCTTGCCACACGCTGGGACATCAGCGACGACGGCCTGAGCTACACCTTCCACCTGCGCGAAGGCGTGCAGTTCCACAGCACCGACTACTTCAAGCCCAGCCGCCCCTTCAACGCCGATGACGTGCTGTTCACCTTCAACCGCATGCTCGACAGGAACCTGCCGTTTCGCAAGGCCTACCCCACCGAGTTCCCCTACTTCACCGACATGGGCATGGACAAGAACATCGTCAAGCTCGAAAAACTCGACGAACACACGGTCAGGTTCACCCTGGCCAGCGTGGACGCCGCGTTCATCCAGAACATGGCCATGAGCTTCGCCTCGATCCAGTCCGCCGAATACGCCGAGCAACTGCTCAAGCAGGGCAAGCCTGCCGACATCAACCAGAAGCCGATCGGCACCGGCCCCTTCGTGTTCGCCAAGTACCAGAAAGACGCGCAGATCCGCTTCAAGGGCAACAAGGCCTACTGGCAACCGCAGGACGTGAAGATCGACAACCTGATCTTCGCCATCACCACCGACCCGTCGGTGCGCATGCAGAAGCTCAAGAAGAACGAATGCCAGATCACCCTGTTCCCGCGCCCGGCCGACCTCAAGTCGCTGGAAGCGGACCCCAACCTGAACCTGCCGCACCAGGCCGGCTTCAACCTGGGCTACATCGCCTACAACGTGACCGACCCGATCAAGGGCACCACCGCGCCCAACCCCATGGCCCAGCTCAAGGTGCGCCAGGCCCTGGACATGGCGGTGAACAAGCAGCAGATCATCGACGCGGTGTACCAGGGCGCGGGGCAGCTGGCGGTCAATGCCATGCCGCCCACCCAGTGGAGCTACGACGACACCATCAAGGACGTGCCCTACGACCCGGCCAAAGCCAAGGCGCTGGTGCAGGAGGCCGGGGTCAGGGAGGGCACCGAGATCACCCTGTGGGCCATGCCGGTGCAACGCCCCTACAACCCCAACGCCCGGCTAATGGCCGAGATGATCCAGGCCGACTGGGCGAAGATCGGCATCAAGGCCAGCATCGTCAGCTACGAGTGGGGCGAATACATGAAGCGCGCCAAGGCCGGTGAGAACGGCGCCATGCTGATCGGCTGGAGCGGCGACAACGGCGACCCGGACAACTGGCTGGGCACCCTCTACGGCTGCGACGCGGTGAACGGCAACAACTTCTCCAAATGGTGCGACCCCGCCTACGACGCGCTGATCAAGCAGGCCAAGGCCACCCCCGACCAGGCCCGACGCACCGAGCTGTACAAGCAGGCGCAGCACATCATCAAGGCGCAGGTGCCGATCACCCCGATCGCCCATTCCACGGTGTACCAGCCGATGCGCAAGACCGTGCAGGACTTCAAGATCAGCCCCTTCGGCCTGAATGCCTTCTACGGCGTAAGCGTCAGCCAATAGACACGCAACGCGATGTTTAGCCTGTCCCTGCGGGCGCCGAGCTCATCGGTGCACGCGGGGCACTGATACCTGCTTGAAAATTACGACACCACACCAAGATTTTTCCCACGCCTCACACCCACTTCCTTACCTGCACGCCCGCCGCCCGCGTCCCTACCGTGGAGCGCGTGGTGGTGCTGGCACCCTGCTGTCGCCGCGCCCCCCACGCCTCGTACAACAACAAAGGAATGGGACCGCATGCGTATTTCTCCGGTTTTCGCCGCACTGCTGGGCCTGGGGGCACTGGCCTATGGCCCGACAGCCCTGGCCAAGGGCAACCTGGTGTTCTGCTCCGAGGGCAGCCCGGGCGGCTTCGATATCGCCCAGTACACCACCTCCATCGAAAACGACGCCGCCGAGCCGCTGTACAACGGCCTGGTGGAATTCGAACGCGGCGCCACCCGCGTCATCCCCTCGCTGGCGACCGGCTGGGACGTTTCCGATGACGGCCTGACCTATACCTTCCGCCTGCGCCAGGGCGTGAAGTTCCACGCCAACAAGGACTTCACCCCCACCCGCGACTTCAACGCCGACGACGTGCTGCTCACCTTCCAGCGCATGCTCGACCCGCAGCACCCGTTTCGCGTGGCCTACCCGGCCGAGTTCCCCTACTTCGTCAGCATGGACCTGGACAAGAACATCGCCCGGGTCGAAAAGCGCGACCCCTACACGGTGGTCTTCACCCTCAACAGCGTCGATGCCGCCTTCATCCAGAACCTGGCCATGGGCTTTGCCTCGATCGTCTCGGCCGAATACGCCACCCAGCTGATGGCCAGCGGGCGCCTCAGCGACTTCGACCAGAAGCCGATCGGCACCGGCCCCTTCGTGTTCCAGCGCTACCAGAAGGATGCGCAGATCCGCTACCGGGCCAACCCCGACTACTGGGACCCGCAGCAGGTCAGGCTCGACCAGTTGATCTTCTCGATCAACACCGACGCCTCGGTGCGGGTGCAGAAGCTGCGCAAGGGGGAATGCCAGGTCACCGTCAACCCGCGCCCCGCCGACCTCAAGGCCCTGGCCGCCGACCCGAAGATCAACATGCTCGACCAGCCCGGCTTCAACCTGGGCTACATCGCCTACAACGTGCAGCACCCGCCGTTCGACCAGTTGCAGGTGCGCCAGGCCATGGACATGGCGGTGAACAAGGCGGCCATCGTCAAGGCGGTGTACCAGGATGCCGGCCAACTGGCCGTGAACTTCATGCCGCCCACCCAGTGGTCCTACGACCCGAGCATCCGCGATGCCGGCTACGACCCCGACAAGGCCCGCGCCCTGCTGGCGGCCGCCGGGGTCAAGCCCGGCACGCCCATCACCCTGTGGGCCATGCCGGTGCAGCGCCCTTACAACCCCAACGCCAAGCTGATGGCCGAGATGCTCCAGGCCGACTGGGGCAAGGTCGGGCTGGACGTGAAGATCGTCAGCTACGAATGGGGCGAGTACATCAAGCGCACCAAGAACGGCGAGCACGACGTGATGCTGCTGGGCTGGACTGGTGACAACGGCGACCCCGACAACTGGATGGGCACCCTCTACAGCTGCGGTGCCATCGGCAGCAACAACGTATCGATGTGGTGCGACCCCGAATACGACGCCCTGGTGCAGCAGGCCAAGCGCATCACCGACCCCGCCGCGCGCACCGCGCTGTACCAGCAGGCCCAGCAGCGCATGAAGCAGCAGGTGCCGATCACCCCGGTCGCCCACTCCACCGTGCATCAACCGCTGAGCGTCCGGGTACAGGACTTCAAGGTCAGCCCGTTCGGGCGCAACAGTTTTTCGGGCGTCAGCGTCGACTGACCTCTGCCCGCCCCCTCCCAAGGTTCACCGCCGCACCCGCCGGGCTCACGAGGCCCGGCGGCTAATAAAAACATGCAAAGGAGCATCACCTTGAGACCTACCCGACACGCAGCACTTTGCCTGGCCCTTGGCGGCCTGAGCGCGCTGGCCCAGGCCGAACCCGTCAGACAGGATTTCGTTGCGCTTACCCTGCGCACCACCTCCGACCAGGCCCAGGCCAGCGGCTTTATCGACGGCCAGCGCCTGTCCGGCTCGACCCGCAACTGGTACGCCCACGAGCACGCCACCCGCGGGCCACTGTGGTCGTACAGCAAGCGCGACGGCAGCCGCCACCCCACCAGCAGCCGCGACAACTGGGTCCAGGGCACCCTCCTCAACTACACCTCCGGCTTCACCGAGGGCACCGTGGGCCTGAGCACCGAAGTGGCGCTGTACAACACGGTGGCCCTGCAGCGCGGTCGCGCCAGCGTGGCCGGGCCGAACAACCGCACCCTCACCCACGGCGACGGCGAGGTGCTCGACCAGTGGAGCAAGGTCGGCCTGGCCAACCTCAAGGCCCGGGTGTCCAACACCACCCTCACCGCCGGCCGCCAGTCCATCGACACCCCGGTGATCGCCTACATCGGCAACCGCGCACTGCCCTCCAGCTTCCAGGGCGTGAGCCTGCACAGCGCCGAGTTCGACAACCTGAGCTTCGACCTGGGCACCTTCGACCGCGTGTCGATGCGTACCGAGCAGGGCCAGAGCAAGTTTCGCTCCGAGTATGGCGATTCCCGCCAGTTCACCGACCGGGTCAGCATGGCCGGGGTCAACTACCAGCCGCTGCAGAGTCTGAGCACCAGCCTCTACGTGTCCAAGGTCGAGGACCTGTGGAACCAGTACTACTTCGGCGCCAACCACCTGCTGGGCGACAACGCGGTGCTGGGCCTGAACACCGGGCTCAACTACTACAAGACCCGCGACGCCGGCCAGAGCAAGCTGGGCGCCATCGACAACGACACCTTCAGCCTGTCGCTGGCCCTGACCCACCAGGCGCACACCGTGTCGGTCGCCTACCAGCAGGTCAACGGCAACGAGTACTTCGACTACCTGCACGACACCAACGCGATCTTCCTGGCCAACTCGCTGCTGTCGGATTTCAACGGCCCCAACGAGAAATCACTGCAGATCGGCTATGTGCTGAACATGGCCCCCTTCGGCGTGCCCGGCCTCAAGTTCAACCTGTACAACGCCCGCGGCTGGGGCATCGACGGCACCCATTACAAGGGCGGTGGCTACGACGTGAAGAACCTCGACGGCGAGCACCACGACGAATGGGGCATCGGCACCAGCTATGCCGTACAAGGCGGCGCGTTCAAGGACACCACCGTGCGCGCCACCTACACCACCCACCGCGCCAGCAAATTGCAGGGTGACGGGAGCCTGAACGAGGTGCGCGTGGTCACAACCATTCCGTTCAACATCCTCTAGGGCGGCAGGTCGCGGCCGATTCGCCGAATCGGCCGCGATGGCTACGCTGGTTTAATCGAATGCAGGGAAGTGTCATGAAACAGTCAACCCTACAGGCTGCCCTTGCAGCCATCCTGTTGAGCGCCGCAGCCCCGCTGATGGCCAAGCCGCTGGTGGTGTGCACCGAGGCCAGCCCCGAGGGCTTCGACATCGTGCAGTACACCACGGCCGTCACCGCCGATGCCGCCGCAGAAACCCTGTTCAACCGCCTGGTGGACTTCAAGCCCGGCACCACCGAGGTGCAGCCGGCCCTGGCCGAACGCTGGGAAGTCAGCCCCGACGGCCTGACCTACACCTTTCACCTGCGCAGCGGGGTCAGGTTCCACACCACCGACTACTTCACCCCCACCCGCGACCTGAACGCCGACGACGTGCTGTGGAGCTTCCAGCGCCAGCTCGACCCCGCCCACCCCTGGCACGACAAGACCAGCATCGGCTTCCCCTATTTCGAGAGCATGGGTTTCCAGCACCTGCTCAAGTCGGTGGAAAAGCTCGACCCGCACACCGTGGCGTTTCACCTGACCCGCCCCGAGGCACCGTTTCTGCGCGACCTGGCCATGGCCTTCACCTCGATCTATTCCGCCGAATACGCCGACCAGTTGCTCAAGGCCGGCACCACCGCCGAACTCAACAGCAAGCCGGTCGGCACCGGACCGTTCATCTTCCAGCGCTACAACAAGGACGCGCAGGTGCGCTACAGGCCCAACCCGGACTACTTTCGCGGCAAGCCGCCGAGCGATGCGCTGATCTTCGCCATCACCCCCGACAACAACGTGCGCCTGCAGAAGCTGCGCGCCAACGAGTGCCAGGTGGCGCTGTACCCCAAGCCCGACGACATACCCGGCATCAAGGCCGACGCGCGCCTGAAGGTGGCCGAAATGGAGGCCCTGACCACCGGCTACATATCGCTCAACACCGAGCACAGGTACCTGAGCGACGTGCGCGTACGGCGCGCCATCAACCTGGCCTTCGACCGCGAACACCATGTCGAGCAACTGTTCGGCAAGGGCAACGCCCTGCTGGCGGTGAACCCCTACCCGCCGACCCTGATGGGCTACAACAGCCAGAACCGCAACCCGCCCCGCGACCTGGACCAGGCCCGCGCGCTGCTCAAGGAGGCCGGCGTACCCGAAGGCGCCGTGCTCACCCTGTTCACCCGCAACGGCGGCGGGCCCACCAACCCCAACCCGCGCCTGAGCGCCGAGATGCTTCAGGCCGACCTCGCCCAGGTCGGCCTGAAGGTCGACATCCGCGTGATGGAATGGGCCGAGATGCTGCGCCGCGCCAAGGCCGGCGAAGCCGACATGGTGTCGGCCGGCTGGGCGGGCGACAACGGCGACCCGGACAACTTCCTGACCCCGCTGCTCAGCTGCGCCGCAGCGAAGAATGGGGAAAACTACGCACGCTGGTGCAACCCGCGATTCCAGGTGCTGATCGACCACGCCCGCGAAACCGCCGACCCCGATCAACGCGCCGCACTCTATGTCCAGGCACTGGCGGTGTACGATGAGGCCAAACCGTGGATCAACATGGCCCACCCGAAGGTGTTCACCGCCCTGCGCGAGAACGTCGAGGGCTACGTCATCAACCCGATGACCAACAACAACTTCGCCACCACGCGGGTGAAGTAGAACGATAACGCTTGCAGCGCCCGCCCCCGGGCGCTCGCAGGCATGCCTTAGGCTGATGAGGTACACCACACGATGTTTAGTTTTATTGCACGGCGTCTGGGCCTGTTGATCCCGTCGTTCTTCGGCATCACCCTGCTCACGTTCGCGCTCATACGCCTGATCCCCGGTGACCCGGTGGAGGTGATGATGGGCGAACGCAGGGTCGACCCCGAGATGCACGCCCAGGCCATGGAACGGCTCGGCCTGAACAAGCCGCTGGCGCAGCAGTACCTGGACTACGTCGGCAAGCTGGCCCAGGGCGACCTGGGCGAGTCGCTGCGTACCCGCGAAAGCGTGTGGCACGAGTTTCTCGCGCTGTTCCCCGCCACCCTCGAACTGGCCATGGCCGCGCTGCTGTTCGCCGGCATCGTCGGGCTGCTGGCCGGGGTGATCGCCGCGCTCAAGCGCGGCTCGCTGTTCGATCACGGGGTCATGGGCATCTCCCTGGCCGGCTACTCGATGCCGATCTTCTGGTGGGGCCTGATCCTGATCATGTTCTTCTCGGTCGGGTTGGGCTGGACGCCGGTGTCCGGGCGCATCGACCTGCTCTACGACATCGAGCCGACCACCGGCTTCATGCTCATCGACACCCTGCTCAGCGACGAGGAAGGCGCGTTCAAGGACGCGTTGATGCACCTGATCCTGCCGGCCATCGTGCTCGGCACCATCCCGCTGGCGGTGATCGCACGCATGACCCGCTCCTCGATGCTCGAAGTGCTGCGCGAGGACTACATCCGCACCGCACGGGCCAAGGGCCTGTCGCCGGCACGGGTGGTGTTCGTGCACGGCCTGCGCAACGCGCTGATCCCGGTGCTTACGGTGGTCGGCCTGCAGGTCGGCACTTTGCTCGGTGGCGCGGTGCTTACCGAAACCATCTTTTCCTGGCCGGGCATCGGCAAATGGCTGATCGAAGCCATCGGCGCCCGTGACTACCCCGTGGTACAGAACGGCATCCTGTTGATTGCCTGCCTGGTGATCCTGGTCAACTTCGTCGTGGACATCCTCTACGGCCTGGCCAACCCACGCATCCGACATCAGCGCTGAGGCCTTCGCTCATGACCAATCCGCTTGCAAAAAACGCTGCCGTCGACGCCGCGCCGCTCGACCAGAGCCTGCTCTACCCCTCCCCCTACAAGGAATTCTGGCACGCCTTCTCGCGCAACAAGGGCGCGGTGGCCGGCCTGCTGTTCATGTGCCTGATCGTGTTCTGCGCGCTGTTCGCCCCGTGGGTGGCGCCGCACAACCCCAGCGAGCAGTACCGCGACTTCCTGCTGACCCCGCCGGTATGGCTCGAAGGCGGCCAGTGGCAGTTTCTGCTGGGTACCGACGAGCTGGGCCGCGACCTGCTCTCGCGGCTGATCCAGGGTTCGCGCCTGTCGCTGCTGATCGGCCTGTCGTCGGTACTGATCTCGCTGATCCCGGGCGTGCTGCTGGGCCTGCTGGCCGGGTTTTTCCCGCGCCTGCTTGGCCCGTCCATCATGCGCCTGATGGACGTGATGCTGGCGCTGCCCTCGCTGCTGCTGGCGGTGGCCATCGTGGCGATCCTGGGCCCTGGCCTGATCAACACCGTGATCGCCATCGCCATCGTCTCGCTGCCGGCCTACGTGCGCCTGACCCGCGCCGCGGTGATGGGCGAGCTGAACCGCGACTACGTCACCGCCGCACGCCTGGCCGGGGCACGCTTGCCGCGCCTGATGTTCGTCACCGTGCTGCCCAACTGCATGGCGCCGCTGATCGTGCAGGCCACCCTGAGTTTCAGTTCGGCGATTCTCGATGCCGCCGCGCTGGGCTTCCTGGGCCTGGGCGTGCAACCGCCGACCCCGGAGTGGGGCACCATGCTGGCCTCGGCCCGCGACTACATCGAACGCGCCTGGTGGGTGGTCAGCCTGCCGGGCCTGACCATCCTGCTCAGCGTGCTGGCAATCAACCTGATGGGCGACGGGCTGCGCGATGCGCTGGACCCGAAACTCAAGAATGCCGCCTGAGGAGAAGCCCATGTCACTTCTACACATCAAGAACCTGAGCGTGCGCTTCGGCGACGCCTCGGCGGTACCGGTGGTCGACGGCCTCGACCTGAACGTGGAAAAGGGCGAGGTGCTGGCGATTGTCGGCGAGTCCGGCTCGGGCAAGTCGGTGACCATGATGGCGCTGATGGGCCTGATCGACGCCCCCGGGCGCATCACCGCCGACGCCTTGACTTTCAACGGCAGCGACATGCTCACCCTGAGCGGCCGGCAGCGGCGCAAGCTGGTCGGCAAGGACATGGCGATGGTCTTCCAGGACCCCATGACCGCACTCAACCCCAGCTACACCGTGGGTTTCCAGATCGAGGAGGTGCTGCGCCAGCACCTGGGGCTGCGCGGCAAGGCGGCGCGCCAGCGTGCCCTGGAGCTGCTGAAGAAGGTCGAGATCCCGGCCCCGGAAAGCCGCCTGGATGCCTACCCCCACCAACTCTCCGGCGGCATGAGCCAGCGCGTGGCAATCGCCATGGCGATTGCCGGCGAACCCAAGCTGCTGATCGCCGACGAGCCCACCACGGCGCTGGACGTGACCATTCAGGCGCAGATCATGGAGCTGCTGCTCAACCTGCAGAAAGAGCAGGACATGGCGCTGATCCTGATTACCCACGACCTTGCCGTGGTGGCCGAAACCGCCCGCCGCGTGTGCGTGATGTATGCCGGCCAGGCAGTGGAAGTCGGCCAGGTGCCCGAGCTGTTCGAGGTGCCTGCGCACCCCTACAGCGAAGCCCTGCTGGCAGCGATCCCCGAGCACAGCGAAGGCGCCGAGCGCCTGGCGACCCTGCCCGGCATCGTGCCCGGACGCTACGACCGGCCCCACGGCTGCCTGCTGTCGCCGCGCTGCCCCTACGTGCAGGACCACTGCCGCCAGCAACGTCCGAGCCTGGACCCCAAGGCCCACAGCCTGGCCCGCTGCTTCTACCCGCTCAACCAGGAGGTGGCGTGATGAGCGTCGTACTGACCGCCCGTGACCTCACCCGTCATTACGAAGTGTCCCTGGGCCTGTTCAAGGGCCATGCCCTGGTACGCGCCCTCAATGGGGTGTCGTTCGAACTGGAGGCCGGCAAGACCCTGGCCGTGGTCGGCGAATCCGGCTGCGGCAAGTCGACCCTGGCCCGCGCCCTGACCCTGATCGAGGAACCGTCGTCGGGCTCGTTGCAGATCGCCGGGCAGGAGGTGGCCGGTGCCAGCAAGCAGCAGCGCCGGCAACTGCGCCGCGATGTGCAGATGGTGTTCCAGAGCCCCTATGCCTCGCTCAACCCGCGCCAGAAGGTCGGTGACCAACTGGCCGAGCCGCTGCTGATCAACACCCGGCTGTCCAGGGCCGAACGCCGCGAAAAGGTGCAGGCGATGATGCAGCAGGTGGGCCTGCGGCCCGAGCACTACCAGCGCTACCCGCACATGTTCTCCGGTGGCCAGCGCCAGCGCATCGCCCTGGCGCGGGCCATGATGCTGCAACCCAAGGTGCTGGTGGCGGACGAGCCGACCTCGGCGCTGGACGTGTCGATCCAGGCGCAGGTGCTGAACCTGTTCATGGATTTGCAAAAGGAGTTCAACACCGCCTACGTGTTCATCTCGCACAACCTGGCGGTGGTGCGGCATGTGGCCGACCAGGTGCTGGTGATGTACCTGGGGCGCCCGGCGGAAATGGGGCCCAAGGAGGATATCTATGCCAGGCCTTTGCACCCTTACACCCAGGCCCTGCTGTCGGCGACCCCGACCATTCACCCCGACCCGCTCAAGCCAAAGATCAGGATCGTGGGCGAGTTGCCCAACCCGCTGAACCCACCGCCGGGGTGCGCGTTCCACAAGCGTTGCCCGTATGCCACCGAGCGCTGTGCCAGTGAAGAGCCGGCGTTCCGGCCGGTGGGTACACGGCAGGTGGCATGCCACTATGCGGAGCAGTTTCTCTAGAACCGCTGCGCCAGCAATCGCGGGTCGAGCCCGCTCCCACACGGATCACTGCTGTCCTTGTGGGAGCGGGCTTGACCCGCGATAGGGCCCTGCAGGTATTCTGCTTTCCTACCTCCAATGAGCCAGCCCCATGGCCGCACACCCGATCCCCGACGGCCCCGAACACACCGCCGAAACCGCCGCCACCGTGCTGCGCTACCACCTGTGCTGGAAACACCGCGACCTCGACGGCGTGATGGCGCTCTATCACCCCGACATCCAGTACAACGACTTCTTCCAGAACCGCGTACTGCACCTGGCCGAGCTGCGCGAATACGTGGCCGCCAGCATGCCGCGCCAGGACGGCGAGGACATCGTGCACAGCGACCGCATCCGCACCGACGGCTGCACCGCCTTCATCCAGTACCAGGTAACGCTGCGCGGCGGCGACGGCATCACCGCGTTTCGTGCCAGCGAGGCCATCACCGTGCGCGACGGCCTGATCTGGCAGGTCAACGAATACGCCTCGCTGGTGCGCGAGCCTTCACGCCACACCGGCCACCCCAGCCTGCGCCCGGCCACCAGCCGCCTGGGCCTGTCACCGCGCCAGCTGAGCTTCATGGCCCAGGACCTGCAGCACTACTTCACCCGTCGCCAGCCCTATCTGGACCCGCAACTGGACCTGCAACAGGTCGCCCGCGAGTGCGGCTACAGCCGCAACCAGATCTCCTACCTGCTCAACCAGGTGCTGGGCCAGAGCTTCTACCGCTACGTCAACCAGGCCCGCCTGCAGCATCTGCTGGCTGAACTGGAACGCGCAGGCCCGGCGCCCAAGGTCGATGACCTGGCCTTCGCCGCCGGCTTCAATTCACTGTCGGCGTTCTACAAGTGCTTTCGCCAGCACACCGGCCTGTCGCCCAAGGCCTACGTGCAACAGATTTCTCTGCGGACACGCACGCAAGACAATCCGCCCGCCCAGCCCTAGCATCGGCCCACACCGTTACGGATGTGGAGCCGAACACAATGCAGGCATGGCGCAGTATCAGCCTTTGGATGGACCAGCTTGACGAGCCGCTGATCGCGCGCCCGGCGTTGCGCCAGGACCTGGACGTGGATGTATGCATCATCGGCGCCGGCTACACGGGCCTGTGGAGCGCCTACTACCTCAAGCGCCAGGCACCGCACCTGAACATCGCCATCGTCGAGGCCAACATCGCAGGCTTCGGCGCCTCGGGGCGTAACGGCGGCTGGCTGATGGGCAACCTGCTGGGCGAAGACCGCCTGCTGGCCGATTGCTCCCCCGAACAGCGCCGCGACGCCTATGACCTGCTGCACGGCATCCCCGACGAAGTGGAAACGGTGCTCGAGCGCGAAGGCATCCACTGCGACTACCGCAAGGGCGGCGCCCTTTATTGCGCGGCGCGCTACCCCGAGCAGGAAGCGAGCCTGCGCAGTTACCTGAAAAAGCGCTACCGGCAGGGCCTGAACGAGGCCGAGTATCGCTGGCTGAGCCCGGTCGAGCTGGCCGCGCAGCTGCGCATCGCCAAGCCCTATGGGGCGATCTACACGCCGAACGTGGCCACCGTGCACCCGGCCAAACTGGTGCGCGGCCTGGCCCGGGCCGTCGAGCGTCTGGGGGTGAAGCTCTACGAGAACAGCCCGGTCATCGACTGGCACAAGGGTCAGGTACGCACCGCCCAGGCACAGGTGCGCTGCCAGTGGGTGGTGCCGGCGGTGGAAGGCTATGCCGTCGGGCTGCCGCCGCTGGGTCGCTATCAGTTGCCGGTACAGAGCCTGCTGGTGGCCACCGAGCCGCTGCCTGAGCAGGTGTGGGAGCAGATCGGGCTGAACGCCGGTCAGGCCTTCAGCGAAAACAGCCGCCAGGTCACCTACGGCCAGCGCAGTGCCGACAACCGCCTGGTGTTCGGCGCCCGCGGCGGCTATCGCTTCGCCGGGCGCCTGCGCGAAGACTTCACCCTCAGCGACAGCGAAATCGGCCTGCGCCGCTACCTGTTCGGCGAGCTGTTTCCGCAGCTCAAGAACGTCGACATCACCCACGCCTGGGGCGGCAACCTGGGCATGGCGCGGCGCTTTCGCCCGCACATGCTGTGCGATGCCGAGCAGGGAATCGCCCTGGCCGGTGGCTATGGCGGCGAAGGCGTGGGCGCCAGCAACCTGGGCGGGCGCACCGTGGCGGCGCTGATCCTGGGCCAACGCAACGCACTCACCGCCCAGCCCTGGGTACACCCCGCGGCGCGCCTGAACAGCCTGGCGCGCTGGGAGCCCGAGCCGTGCCGCTGGCTCGGCTACAACGCGATCATCAAGAGCTTCGTCCACGAAGACCAGACCCTCGCCAACCCGGCCAGCGCCCCCTGGCGCCGGCGCCTGGCCAGCGGTGTGGCGGACTTCATGGAAAGCCTGATGCACTGACTTCCCCCTGCACAGGACCACCGGCATGCGCATTACCCAGTTCAAGCACACCCATAGCGTCGCTCTCGAACAGTCAAACCCGGTGGCCGTGCCCCTGGGCGAGCCGGTGGCGGTCACCTCGGTGACCTGCGTGGAGCGCAACGACGGCGTCGAAACCGGCATCTGGGAATGTACCCCGGGTCGCTGGCGGCGCCAGATCGAGCAGCAGGAGTTCTGCCACTTCATCAAGGGCCGCTGCACCTTCACCCCCGACGGCGGCGAGCCGCTGACCATAGAAGCCGGCGACGCACTGATGTTGCCGGCCAACAGCACCGGTATCTGGGATATCCACGAGACCGTGCGCAAGACCTACGTATTGATTTTCTGATCCTTTGATCGCCTGCCTCCTTCGACAAAAACAGACCAAGCAAGGAATCCGGACATGCGCCCATTGCTCTTCGCCCCGCTGTTGCTGGCCGCCTCCATCGCCCAGGCGGCCGACTCGGTAAAAATCTACAACTGGTCCAGCTACATCGCCCCCGACACCCTGAAGAACTTCCAGGCCGCCAGCGGCATCGTGCCCACCTATGACGTGTTCGACAGCAACGAAACCCTCGACGGCAAGCTGATGACCGGCAATTCGGGCTACGACGTGGTGTTCCCCTCCAACCACTTCATGGCCCGGCAGATCCAGGGCAAGGCGCTCAAGGCGCTGGACAAGCGCCAGTTGCCCAACTGGAAGAACCTCAACCCGGTGCTGCTCAAGGCGCTGGAAGTCAACGACCCGGGCAACCGCTACGGCTTCCCCTACCTGTGGGGCAGCACCGGCATCGGCTACAACATCGACAAGGTCAAGGCGGCGCTGGGCGAGAATGCCCCGGTGGACTCCTGGGACCTGATCTTCAAGCCCGAGAACATCAGCAAGCTCAAGAGCTGCGGTGTAGCGATCCTCGACAACGGCCCCGAACTGCTGCCGATCGCGCTCAACTACCTGGGCCTGCCGCACCACAGCCAGGACCCGGCCGACTACGAGAAGGCCAAGGCCCTGCTGATGAAGGTGCGCCCGTACATCAGCTACTTCCACTCCTCCAAGTACACCGGCGACCTGGCCAACGGCGATATCTGCGTGGTGGTGGGCTTCTCCGGCGACGTGCTGCAGGCCAGAAACCGTGCAGAAGAGGCCAGAAACGGGGTGAAGGTGGGCTATGAGATTCCCAGGGACGGCGCGCCGATGTGGTTCGACATGGTCGCCATGCCCGCCGATGCCCCGGACGAAAAGGCCGGCTATGCCTACATGAACTACCTGTTGCAACCCGAGGTGATGGCCGACATCAGCAACCATGTGCAGTACGCCAACGGCAACCAGGCAGCCGACCGCCTGGTGGACCCGGCGCTCAAGGCCAACAGCATGATCTACCCGACCGATGCCATGCTCGGCAAGCTGTTCGCCCTGCAGGCCATGCCGGCCAAGATCGACCGCCTGCGCACCCGCATCTGGACCAGCATCAAGGCCGGCAACTGAACCACCCTGCAATAGATACCACCCTCGGCCTGTGTGCCCCGGCAGCCTGAAGCCCTTGCCGGGGCAACAGCGCAGCCCGCCCGTTGCCCGGCGCCCACCCACTGCCGAGCCCACACCATGCCCTTGAAGACCCTGCCGTACTTTCACCGCATTGCGCTGCGCCAGCGCTTTGCCGATCACCTGGCACAGGCCCGAGACAGCCTCGATGACGAGGAGCATCGCTGGCTGCAAGGCTGGCTGCAGGCGCCAGGGCCCGACGCGCCGCGAATCGACCGCCTGAGCGCGATCACCGCCAGCGCCCACGCCAACGAACTGACCGCCAGCCTGCTGCTGAGCCGCAGCACGCACCCCCGTGTTTTTTTCTACCACCCGTTGCTGGGGCTGCTGCGCTTCGAAGACCGTACCCAGCTCAAGCACCACCTCGTTGAACTGCTGAGCAGCGGCCACCCGCACGTACTGCTGCACTACATCGCCCCCAGGGATCGCCTGCTGGCAGGCCAGGGCGGCATCGTGGATATTCAGGTCGAACGGCTGGAGGACGAGGTGTTCGAGTACCTGATGCTGGTCATCGCCGCTCGCCAGGGCCAGGCGCTGGGCGAGCTGCAGCAGCAGGTACTGGGCCAGCCGCCAGCCGACTCGTTGTGGGAGCAGGCCCTGGCCACCACCACCGCTACCGCTGCAGCGGCGCCGCAGCGCCTGGCGGCGGCACGCGACTGCCAACGGCAACTGCACCGGTACTGGCATACCGCCAAGGCCGGCAGCGACACGCCGGCCCGGCAACTGGCCCGCCTGATGGGCGCGGGCGTGCGCGAGGCGATCACGTGCCAGGCCTGGGCCGGCGCCCTTGCCGAAACCGACCACGCAGCGCTGCTGCAATGGCTGGACACCGAGGCCCTCTCGCCCCTGCAAGCGTTCAGCCTCAACGTCACCACCGCGCAAGGCCACAGCCAACTGCTCGAGGGCGTGCTCGTGCTCGACACCCGTGCCGGCCCGGTGTTCACCTGGTGTGCTGCACGCGGGCTGGAGCGCCATGCCAGCAAGCGGGCGTTGTTATCGTCGCTGACCGACCCCCGGTTGCGCGACAGCTGGCGCCCGGTGGTCAGCCCATCGCGGCAGAGCCAACTGGGCGCCTTGCGCATCAGCGCCCTGCACCTGCAACCGCTGGCCGCCCCCGCACTGGACAGCTGGGTTGGCCAGGTGCTGAGCGCCCAGCAACAGGACATCGAAACACAACTGCGCCCTGACAGCGGCCAGGACGGTTATCAGGCATGCCGCCAGGCGCTGGACCTCGACAGTCGACTGGCCGGCGAACTCGCGCGCCTGGGCACCTCGCCCCACGCCCACGACAGCCCGGCCACCCTGGCCCGGCTGCAAGCGTCGACACAGGCAGCCGGCGCTGACCTGGAGGAACTGAACCGGCTGGTGAGCGCACTGACCGGCCACGCGCAGGCACTGTTCGAAGAGGTACCAGGCCTGGAGACGGTGACTGCGGCAGGGCTCGACCAGGCCCTTGCCGCAGTGCTGGACAAGGGCCCGCCAGTGCTCCAGGTACGCCTGGGCCAGCCCGGCGCCGGGCGCACGTGGCTGAGCCTGGCCGAACTGGTGTGGCAGCGGCTCGGCGGTATCGGCACCTCGCTGGATGAACGCTGGCTGGTCAGCGGCCCGGTGGTGGCCGAACAGCCTGTGGCCTTGCCTGCGCTCGACCTGGCGCTGGCCCGACAGGCTGTCGCACAGGTCGCCGATGCCACCGCCAGCCAACTGGCAAGCGCCCTGACGCAGTATCAAGCGCAGCGACGCACGTACCTCAAGCACCTGTGGCAGCTGGCCCTGACCCTCGAGTACCGCCTGCTCGACCACGACAGCCTGCTGCCAGCCCCGGCACGCGCGCTGATTCACGCCGCCCTGTTTCCGGCGCCCTCGCCGGCAGCGCCGGCCTGGGCCTGGCAACTGGCCCTGGACCAGGCGCCCAGCAGCGAGGCCCTGCTGCTGACCCGCCAGCCGCTCGAGGCACAGCCCGATCTGTGGCTGCTGTGGACCCTCGACCAGGGCTTTGCCGCATTCACCTCGCGCCTTGCGCTGGAGCAGGCCGTCGCAGCGCGCTACCCCGCCGCGCAACGCTTTCAATGGCTGGCGCTGGCAGGCGCGCCTGCGCACCACCTGCAAAGCTGGCAGGCCGAACACGACGTGGCCGCAACGCGGCGCGCCTTCGACCGGCTCACCCGGCGCGGCCTGCCTGCCGCACACCTGCCCGACCTGCTGCGCAGCACGCTCGACACGCCTGGCACGCTGCGCTACCTGCAGCGTCTGCAGCGCCTGGCCAGTGCCCGGCGCCTGCGTGCCCAACTGCCTGACTGGCTGGCGCAGGCCGCCCCCACCGAACAGTACGGCTACCTGCAGGTTCTGGGGCGCAACCTGCTGCAAAGCCCGTCACCACAGGACTACCTGTTCGACATCCCGGCGGTGACCGACTATGCCCGCCAACGGGTTCAGGCCCGCCTGGACCAGGACTTCGCGGCCGGCCGCTACCCTGCCGACCAGCTGTTGATCACCACCACGCGCTGGGTCACCGCGTTGCCGCCCACCGGCGAGGTCCCCACAGGCGAAGCGGCCGCCAGCATCCAGCATCGCCAGACCCTGGTCGACTACGCGCTCAACCATTACCGCGACTGGGACCACGCCATCACCGCAATCACGCTCGAGGGCGACATGACCGTGCCTGCGCGCATCGATGCCGCCTACCTGCGGGCGCTGGTGCGCGAACTGGACCTGGGTCAAGGCTATCGCCAGCTGCTGGCCGAGCAACTGGACCGCAACCATGCGAGCTACCCCAGGCGCCTGCGGCTGTTCTGCCGGCAATTGCCGGGGCAACTGCTGGAGGCGGCGTGGCGCGCCCGGCTCCAGGGGCAACTGGACGCAGCCGACGTCGAGTGCATCCGCGCCGTCGTCGAGCAGCCCGACGCCACCGCCCGTGACCAGCTGCCAGCCCCCGCCGCACAACTGGTGCCCCTGGAACTGATCGCCGACAGCGGCCTGCCCCCCGATACCGTGCCCGGGGTGTACCTGTTCATGTACGCCAGCCCCGCGCCCGGCCCTGTGGTGATGTACACGCCGTACCAGGCCGGCGGTCTGTTCCAGGCCTTCAGCAGTTCGGCCGACCTGCTGCAGCAGCTTCGCAGCGTGCCAACCCTGCAGGCCCGGATACTGGCCTGCATGCCCGACACGATGCGCCCGCGCTACGACCACGGTGGGTTCACCGAGGCCCACCTGCCCTACAGCGCCGAATTCGATTTCGAGCTGCCCCTGTATGCCCAGCAGCCGGTGACCCTGGCCTGGCGCCCGGTGCATGGCAACGCCCTGCAGTACCTGTTCGAGACCAATGCAGCGCTGCTGCAGGGCATGGCCCATACGCAACTGGTGAGTACCGCCGAAGCCCGCTGGGCCACCCTGAAAGAGGTACTCGGGCTGCTCTGGAGCCAACTGACCCTGTTCATCCCCGGCCGCATCGGCCTGCTGCTGGCCGCGTGGCAGGGCGAACTGTCGCTGCTGCAATTGGCCGAGCGCCCCTCGGGCGACTGGGCGCAGGCCTTGTCGGAACTGACCTGCACCCTGGTGCAGGGCCTGCTGGCCGGGCATGGCGTGCGCGAACAGGGCCCTGGCGCGCTGCCGGCCGACGAAGGCGAATTCTGGCGGCGCCTGGGGCAGGCGTCGCACCAGCGGCTGTCCGCCTACGAAGTGCCGCAGCAGTCCCTCGATGGCCTGGCCAGCCGCGAGCAGATCTATACCGACGTCGATGGCCAGACGCAGTTCGCCTGCCTGGAGGGCAAGGTGTACGGCGTTCGCCAGCTGGACCAGCGCTGGCACCTGAGTGCGCCGGACATCGACGAACCAGGGCCACGCCTGCGCAGCGAAGGCAACGGCCGCTGGCAGATCGACCCGCAGCAGGCCATACCCGTGCTAAGTGGTGGCATCATCGGCAGGCTGGGCGGGTGGGCCTCGCGTCAGGTGATGGCCGGCAACGATATCGTCATCCGGGCCGTGGGCATGCGCCAGATCCAGCGACTCATGCCGGCCCGTGCGCGCATGCTGCGCCAGGCACACCGCACGGCGCTCGACTACCTGGGCATCTGCCTGGACAACCTGCAGCAGGCCAGCCCGGTGCAACGCATGCCGGCACAGACCCGCACGATCCTCAGCGATTTCTTCGGCGTCGAACCCGACGAAGCGCTGCTGCAGCGCGTACGTGAACCGGTGGAAAAACTCTTCGAACTGATGACCTCGCAGGACTACTCGGTCGCCACGTCCAGGCGCTACATCCTGGCCAGCAATATCGGCAACTACACCGGCATCGCCTTCACCTCGCCCCATGACCCGCTCCGGCAACTGTTTCTGCTGGACGCCTATTTCGACGTCAGCTACCTGGGCAGGCTCCAGCTCAGGCCCGAGCTGTCCTGGCAGGAAGCCGATGCCATTGCGCGTGCCAACTGCCTGCTGCACGAGTTCTCGCATATCGCCTATGACACACGCGACATGCGCTACCTGGATGCCTCGCTGGCATTTGCCGACCTGCTCATGCCCGGCGAGCAGCAGGATTGGCTCAGGCGCCAGCACGACGAGGCGTTCTCTCACCGTTCACCGGCCCGGCGCCTGTTCGTGGTGCGCTCACGCGACGGTACCCGACGCGACATCACCCGTGACGACAACAAGGGCCTGAGCCTGATCCTCAAGATCGCCGACACCCATGATCTGGCGGTCGCGCGCCAGCGCTTTCTGGACGATGCGGTGGTGCGCTCGCGAATCATGCTCAAGAACGCCGACTCGCTGACCCTGCTGGTCTACCGCCTGGGCCAGGCAAGCCATCGCCCACCGGCGGCGGGGGGCTGAAACGAAAACGCCCGCGCAGCCAGGGGGCTGCGCGGGCGTGGGGTGTGCGAAAACTCAGTGGTGTTCGCGGGTGGCGCGGAATTTCACGTCCGGCCAGCGTTCTTCCATCAGCGCCAGGTTGACCCGGGTCGGCGCCAGGTAGGTCAGGTGACCGCCACCGTCGATGGCCAGGTTTTCCACGGCCTTGTTGCTGAATTCCTCGAGTTTCTTCTTGTCGTCGCAGCTGATCCAGCGCGCCGACCACACGGTGATCGGCTCGTAGCCGCACTCGACCTTGTACTCTTCCTTCAGGCGGCTGGCGACCACGTCGAACTGCAGCACACCCACGGCGCCGAGGATGATGTCGTTGCTGCGCTCGGGGAAGAACACCTGGGTGGCGCCCTCTTCGGCCAGTTGCTGCAGGCCCTGGCGCAGCTGCTTGGACTTGAGCGGGTCCTTCAGGCGCACGCGGCGGAACAGCTCAGGGGCGAAGTGCGGAATACCAGTGAAGCCCAGGCTCTCGCCCTCGGTGAAGGTGTCGCCGATCTGGATGGTGCCGTGGTTGTGCAGGCCGATGATGTCGCCGGCGAACGCCTCTTCGAGCTGCTCGCGCTCGGACGAGAAGAACGTCAGGGCGTCGCCGATGCGCAGGTCCTTGCCGGTGCGCACGTGGCGCATCTTCATGCCCTTCTCGTACTTGCCCGAGCAGATGCGCATGAACGCGATGCGGTCGCGGTGCTTGGGGTCCATGTTCGCCTGGATCTTGAACACGAAGCCGCTGAACTTCTCTTCGGTCGGCTCCACGGTGCGCTCATGGGCCACACGTGGCAGCGGACGAGGCGCCCAGTCGACCACCGCGTCGAGCACATGGTCGACACCGAAGTTGCCCAGCGCGGTACCGAAGAACACCGGGGTCAGCTGGCCGTTGATGAACTCGTCCTGGTCGAACTCATGGCAGGCGCCCTGCACCAGTTCCAGTTGCTCGATGAAGCGCTCGTACTCGTCACCCAGGTGGGCGCGGGCTTCGTCCGAGTCGAGCTTCTCGATGATCTTCACCTCGGTACGCTCGTGGCCGTGGCCCGGGGTGTACACGATGATGTAGTCACCGGCCAGGTGGTACACGCCCTTGAAGTCGCGGTAGCAGCCGATCGGCCAGGTGATCGGCGCGGCCTTGATCTTGAGAACCGCCTCGATCTCGTCGAGCAGCTCGATCGGGTCGCGGATATCGCGGTCGAGTTTGTTGATGAAGCTGACGATGGGCGTGTCACGCAGACGGCACACGTCCATCAGGGCGATGGTACGTGGCTCTACGCCCTTGCCGCCGTCGAGCACCATCAGCGCCGAGTCCACTGCGGTCAGGGTGCGGTAGGTGTCTTCGGAGAAGTCTTCGTGGCCGGGGGTATCGAGCAGGTTGACCATATGGTCGCGATACGGGAACTGCATCACCGAGGTGGTGATGGAGATGCCGCGCTGCTTTTCCATTTCCATCCAGTCGGAGGTGGCATGGCGGTCGGACTTTCGCGATTTCACCGTACCGGCGACGGCAATCGCCTTGCCCATCAGCAGCAGCTTCTCGGTGATGGTGGTCTTACCCGCATCGGGGTGGGAAATAATGGCGAAGGTGCGGCGTTTCGCGACTTCGGCGGCCTGGTTGGTCATGGGAAATCGCCTGACTGGAGATTCAAAAAAGGGCGGCGATTATAGCTCAAACTCACCCCCTAACTGAACCACTGGGTCGATCTGCGCTGGCCAAATGCCGCTCCGGATGGGAACCTTTGCGACTGCGGAGACGTCCACTGCCCTGTTACGAGATGTTACGTATACGGTTTTCAACCGTTCGTCAGGGTGGGTTTCATCGGCAACATGCGCCTGACGAGGCTGCGCTCATGGCGTGTTCCGCTCTACCGGAGCGACCCGCTGCTTATCGCGATCACACTGCCTGCTGCCTGGACCGGCAGCCGCCACGGGAGTGTGCCCGCCGACAAAAAAAGGAGTCCGCCTGTGGCTAAACGCTATGGCAAGGGGCTGATGGGATGGGCCGCCGCGCTCGTCATCCTGGCCCTGCTGATCCACTGGATCGGCATCGATACGATCGCGCACTACCGCGCCGATCTGTGGTTCTACCTGCAAGCGCACCTGATGCTGGTGGCGTGCTCGATGGTGGCGGCGCTGGCCGTGGGTATCCCCGCCGGCATTGCCTTGAGTCGACCGCACCGGGTCGACCGCGCCGAACGCTTCATGCAGATCTTCAACATTGGCAACACCGTTCCCCCCCTGGCCGTTCTGGCCATCGCCCTGAGCTTTCTGGGCATCGGCGCAGGCCCGGCAATCTTCGCGCTGTTCCTCGCCTCCCTGCTGCCCATCGTGCGCAACACCTACGAAGGCCTGAAAAACGTCCCCGCCTCGCTCAAGGAAGCCGCCACCGGCATCGGCATGACCCCGCGTCAGACGCTGTGGCGGGTCGAGCTGCCCAATGCGGTACCGATCATCGTCGGCGGCGTTCGAGTGGCACTGGCAATCAACGTGGGTACCGCGCCGCTGTCGTTCCTGATCGGCGCCAACAGCCTGGGCAGCCTGATCTTCCCCGGCATCGCCCTTAACAACCAGCCGCAACTGTTGCTGGGCGCCGCCACCACGGCCTTGCTCGCCCTGCTGCTCGATGCGCTGGTCAGCCAATGCAGTCGCCGCTGGCTCGAACGCGGCCTGGCCAACTAAGCGAAGGAACCCCCATGAAAAGAATCGCCTTGTTGCTGGGCGCGGCCCTGCTGTTCGCAGGATTCGCCCAGGCCGCCGACAAACCCCTGATCCGCCTCGGCGCGCGGGTGTTCACCGAACAGACCGTGCTGGCCGAAATCACCGCGCAGTACCTGCGCAGCCACGGCTTCGACGTGCGCATCACCGGCGGCCTGGGCAGCACCCTGGCGCGCAGCGCGCAGGAAAGCGGCCAACTGGACATGGTGTGGGAATACACCGGCGTGTCGCTGGTGTCCTACAACCATATCGACGAACGCATGGACAGCGCCGAGGCCACCTACGCCCGGGTCAAGCAGCTGGACGCGAAGAAGGGCCTGGTGTGGCTGGCACCCTCGAAGTTCAGCAACACCTATGCCCTGGCGCTGCCGCGCAACATCGCCGAGCAGTACCCGCAGGTCAACAGCATCAGCCAGCTCAATCAGGTGCTGCGCGACGAGCCCGACCGCAGCCATGTACTGGCGCTGGACACCGAGTTCGCCAACCGCCCCGACGGCCTGGTGGGCCTGACCCAGACCTACGACCTGCAGTTCACCCGCCGCGACATCCGCCAGATGGACGCCGGGCTGGTGTACACCGCGCTGCGCAACGGCCAGGTGTTCAGCGGGCTGGTGTACACCACCGACGGGCGCCTGAGCGCCTTCGACCTCAAGCTGCTGGACGACGACCTGCATTACTTCCCCGACTACACCGCCGCCCCGGTGGTGCGCCAGGCCGTGCTCGACGCCCATCCGCAACTGGCCGGGCTGCTCAAGCCGCTGGCCGAGCAACTGGATGACGAGACCATGCGCCAGCTCAATGCCAAGGTGGACGTCGAGCACCAGAGCCCGAGCAAAGTCGCCGCCGCCTACCTGCGCCAGCATCCACCTGCCGAGGAGCAACCATGAGTCTGCTTGATACCTTCGCCCACCTGGACTGGGCCCAGGTGCTGCAACTGACCTGGGAGCACATCACCCTGGTCGGCATCGCGGTCACCCTGGCCATTCTGATCGGCGTACCGCTGGGCATCCTGATGACCCGCTTTCCGGTGCTTGCCGGGCCTCTGCAGGCCAGCGCCACGGTGCTGCTGACCGTGCCGTCGATCGCCCTGTTCGGCCTGCTGCTGCCGTTCTATTCCAAGTTCGGCCAGGGCCTGGGCCCGCTGCCGGCGATCACCGCGGTGTTTCTGTACTCACTGCTGCCGATTCTGCGCAACACCTACCTGGCGCTGACCAACGTCGAGCCCGGCATACGCGAAGCCGCCCGCGGCATCGGCATGACCTTCGGCCAGCGCCTGCGCATGGTCGAGCTGCCGATTGCGGTACCGGTGATTCTGGCTGGTGTACGCACCGCCGTGGTGATGAACATCGGCGTGATGACCATTGCCGCGACCATCGGTGCCGGTGGCCTTGGCGTACTTATCCTGACCTCCATCAGCCGCAGCGACATGTCGATGCTGCTGGTCGGCGCCGTGCTGGTGAGCCTGCTGGCCATCTTCGCCGACCTGCTGCTGCAAGCCCTGCAACGCTCGCTGACTCCAAAAGGACTGCTCAAATGATCGAACTTCAGAACCTGTGCAAGACCTTCCACAGCAACGGCAAGGACGTAAAGGCCGTCGACTCGGTAAGCCTGACGGTCAACGAAGGCGAGATCTGCGTGTTCCTCGGCCCGTCCGGATGCGGCAAGAGCACCACCCTCAAGATGATCAACCGCCTGATCGCGCCCACCTCGGGCAAGGTGCTGATCAATGGCGAAGACACCACCGACCTGGACGCGGTGACGCTGCGTCGCACCATCGGCTATGTGATCCAGCAGATCGGCCTGTTCCCCAACATGACCATCGAGGAGAACATCACCGTGGTGCCGCGCCTGCTCGGTTGGGACAAGCACAAGTGCCACGAGCGGGCCCGCGAGCTGATGAGCATGATCAAGCTCGAGCCCAAGCAGTACCTGCACCGCTACCCGCGTGAACTGTCCGGTGGCCAGCAGCAGCGTATCGGCGTGATCCGCGCGCTGGCGGCGGATGCGCCGCTGCTGCTGATGGACGAGCCGTTCGGTGCGGTCGACCCGATCAACCGCGAGATGATCCAGAACGAGTTCTTCGAGATGCAGCGTGCATTGAACAAGACCGTGATCATGGTCAGCCACGACATCGACGAGGCGATCAAGCTGGGCGACAAGATCGCCATCTTCCGCGCCGGCAAGCTGATCCAGATCGACCACCCCGACACCTTGCTGGCGCACCCGGCAGATGACTTCGTGAGCAACTTCGTGGGCCAGGACAGCACCCTCAAGCGCCTGCTGCTGGTGCGTGCCGAGGATGCGGCGGACAACGCGCCATCGGTGAGCCCCGAGACGTCGGTGGCCGATGCGCTGGAGCTGATGGACGAACATGACCGTCGCTACGTGGTGGTCACCGATGGCCAGAACAAGGCGATGGGCTATGTGCGCCGGCGCGACCTGCACCGTCAGCAGGGCACCTGCGCGGACTTCCTGCGCACGTTCAACGCCACCGCCGCGCATGACGAGCACCTGCGCATCCTGCTGTCGCGCATGTACGAGTTCAACCGTTCGTGGTTGCCGGTGCTGGACGCCGAGAACGTGTTCCTGGGCGAGGTCACCCAGGAATCGATTGCCGCGTACCTGAGTTCGGGGCGTTCGCGGGGCATGAAGACCAGCATCGTGTCGCCGGCTGAGGCGGTGGCCTGAATAGCTCCACCGCGATCTACTGCCGAACAGACAAGGCTGACAACGCCGGTCCGGCAGGCCATGGCCTGTGTGATCGGCGTAGCGAAGGCGTTGTCAGAACCCTACACTGGCCTGCACATAGAACGTGCGCGGCTCGCCCAGGTAGATCCCCGAATTGTTGTCGCTGGAACGGGTGAAGAACTGCTTGTCGAAGATGTTCTTCACCCCCGCCGCCAGCTTCAGGTTCGACAGCTGCGCACCAAAGTCATACCCGCCCCGCGCACTCCAGGTCACATACCCCGGAATGTCGCCATACTGCCCATCAGCCGTCGGTTCGGTGATGTAGTCGCCGGTGAAGGCACCTTTGCTGGTCATGCCGGTACCCGGAGCACGCTGTTTGGATTGCGCATAGGCGTCCACATTCCAGGTCCAGCGGTCCACCTGGTAACGCAGCCCGGCATTGGCGATCTGGCGTGAGTAGAACGGCAGGTCGCGCCCTTCGAAGCCCGGGATCGCCCCTTCATAGGTGGCGCGGGTGTAGGTGAAGCCGGCGTTCGCACTCAAGCCCTGCAGACGCGGGTCCAGCCCTGCCAGGTCGTAGTGCATCGAGGCCTCGATGCCCTGGTGCTTGGTCGCACCCAGGTTGGTCCAGCCCACGTCGTTGCTGATGTACTGCAGCTCGTCATCGAAGTCGATGTAGAACGCGGTCAGCTCGCCGCCCCAGTTGCCGTTGTCATAGCGCGTGCCGATCTCGTAGGTCTTGGCCTTCTCGGCCTGCAGGCCGTTGGCGGTCTGGTCGCCCTGCCCGCCCTGGCCCAGCTGGAAGTACTGCAGGCTGCCGAACGAGGTCTCGTAGTTGGCGAACAGCTTCCACGCATCGGACAGGTGATACATCACACTCAATGCCGGCAGCGGTTCGTTGCTGGTCACGCTGCGGCTCTTGGCAACCACCGGCTTGTTGCCCAGGCCCATGACCGGGCGATCGTTCCAGTCGGTGTTGATGTGCTCGAAACGCACGCCCGGGGTGATGGTCCAGTTGCCCACGTCGATCTTGTTGTCGATGTAGTAGGCGCTGGCCTCGGTGCCGCCGGTACGGTCCTGGTACACGTGGCCGTCGGATTCCGGGGTCACGGTGGGCACGTTGTCGATCAGCGCCAGGCGCGTGGCCTGCTCGTGCATGGCTTCCTTGAGGTAGCGATAACCGACGCTGACCTCCTGGGTGGCCGGGCCGGTGACGAACACACGCGACAGGCGCGGCTCGACGGCAAAGGTATGGTAGCTGCGCGGGTACGACGACAGCGTCTGCTGGTCGCGCGCGGCAATGCTGCTGCCACGGAAGCTGTCGGTGTAGTAGGTCTGCACCTCGAACTGGGTTACGTCGTCGATCTGGCGCAGGTACTTGAGCGAGACATCCTTGCGCCGACCGGTGAAGTTGTCGTGGTCGCGGTCGGACTGGTAGGGGTTCTTGTCGAACTGGGCCTGGGTCAGGCCGCCGGGCATGTCGGCCTTTCCATCGTAGTAATGGAAGTTCAGCGACAGCTCGTCACGGTCGGTCAGCGCCCAGTGGGTCTTGAACAGCACGTCGTCGATGTCGTTGCTGTTGTTGCTGCTGCGGTAGCCATTGCCCTTGACCCCGGAGTACAGCAACGCCGCACCCAGGCCATTGTCGGCGGTGCCGCCAAGGAAGGCCGACTCGATGTGCTTCCAGCCGCCATGACGCGAGGTCTGGATCGTGGTGCCCAGCTCGCCGGTGGCCTTCTCGGGGATGGCTCGGGTGACGAAGTTGATCACCCCGCCGACGTTCTGCGGCCCATAGCGCACCGAGCCTGCGCCGCGCACCACGTCGATGCTGTCCAGGTTGCCCGAGGAAATCGGCGCCATCGACAACTGCGGCTGGCCATACGGGGCGAATGCGGCGGGAATGCCGTCGATCAGCACCGTGGAACGCGGCGACAGGCGCGAGGTGAGCCCGCGCACGCCTACGTTCAGCGCGATGTCGCTGCCGCCGGTGCCGTTGGAGTCCTGCACCTGCACACCCGGCACCCCGCGCAGCACGTCGCGCACGCTCAGCGCGCCCTGCTCGACCATGGCTTCACGGCGTACCACGGTGCGCGCACCGGGGTGGTTCTGTACCACGCTTTCCTGGGCGTCGCCCAGCCAGTCGCCGACCATGCTGATGTCGGTAGGCGCCAGCTCCAGGGTGCCGGGCGCCGTGCTCACTGGCTGCGCCGCGTGCAGCACCACGGTGCCCTGGGAAATCTCGTAGGTCAGCCCGCTGCCCTGCAGCAGGGCCTGCAGCGCCTGTTCGGGGGCCAGGTTGCCGGACACCGCCGGGGCCTGCTTGCCGGCCACCAGGTCGGGGCTGAAGAACAGTTGCAGCGATGTCTGCCGGCCCAGCTGGCCCAGTGCCGCGGCCAGCGGCTGGGCCTGGATCTGGATGCTGGTGGGTGCCGAATCGGCGTAGCTGTTGGCGATGCCGCCGCTGACGGCCAATGCCAGTGCCAGCGGCAGCCAGCGTTTGGAAACCTTGTTGTTGTTCACGTCGTCGAGAAGTCCTGAGGGTCAGAAAATCGGCCACCGCCTGCGAATGAAAATGCTTGGCAGTTGCAGTTGGGCAGGAAGACGAACAACGGGAAAAAAACCTGAATCTATTTTGCGATTATTTCTTGCGAGCCATCGGCATGGGCCTTGATGGCCACCGGCAGGATGCTGGGCAAGGCGCGCAGCAGGGCGTCGGTGTCATCGGTGCTGAAGCTGCTGCTGAGGCGCAGCGCCGCCGTTTTGCCGGGAGCCACGCGCAGCGGGTGTTCGCGGTAGCGCGAGACCTCGCGCACCACCTCGCCCAGCGGCACATCGTTGAACACCAGTTTGCCGCCGCGCCAGGCGGTCAACGCGGCGGCGTCCACCGTATAGGGCGCTGCCACCGCGCCATGGGCATCGATGTGCGAACCGAGGCCGGCGCTCAGCAGCGCCTGCCCCTGGCCGTCGCCCTGCACGCGCACCGAACCCTGCTCGACCGCCACGCGGGTCTGCTCGCTGTCGCGGCGCACATCGAAGCGCGTACCGGTGACCGTGACCTTGCCATGGCCGGTGCTGACCACGAAGGGGCGGGCCGTATCATGGGCAACGCTGAACATCACCTCGCCCTGCTCCAGACGAATGTCCCGCTGCCCGGCACTGAAACTCACCTGCACCCGCGTGCGGCCGTTGAGCTCCAGGCGCGAGCCATCGGGCAGGTCGAGCTGGCGACGCTCGCCCAGGCCGGTCTGCATCTGGCCCTGGTAATTGAGCTGGTGCTGCTGCCAGCCGAACCAGCCAAGCCCTGCCGCGACCGCCACCACACTGGCTGCCAGGGCCTGGCGCAACAGGCGTCGACGCGGCAGCTGGCGTACCGGGTCGGGCGCACACAAGGCCTGCAGGCGCTCGCGCGGCAGCAGGTCGGCCGCGCCCCACAGGCGCCCGAGCAGGTCGTATTCATATTTGTGCTGGGGGTGCTGCGCCAGCCAGGCATGCAGTTGCGCCTGCTGCTGGGGCGTCAGGGGCGCATCGCGGCCACGGGCGAACCATTCGGCGGCCTGGTCGCGCACGGCGTCATCGCCGCAGGGGCATGTGCCCTGATTCATGAAAACATTTGCCTGACTCATCTCGTTGACACATCCAGGTGCTCACGCAGATGCCGGAGCGTGCGGATCATATACTTTTCGACCATGTTCTTGGTCAAGCCCATGCGCTCGGCGATCTCGGCCTGGGTCAGGCCTTCGAGCTTCTGCCAGATGAACACCTTGCGGCAGTTGAGCGGCAACTCGGCCAGGGCGCGTTCCACGCTGTCGGCCAGCTCCAGTGCATGCACATAGGCCTCGGGGTCATCGCCCGGGGTGGGCGACAGGTCCAGCCCTTCCTGCTCCAGGGCCTGGCGCCGGTCTTCGCGCCGGTAGCCGTCCACGGCAATGTTGCGTGCCGTCTGGTGCAGATAGGCGCGCGGCTGCTCGACTGGCAGGGCGGGGTTTTCCAGCACCCGCACAAAGGCATCGTGCGCGAGGTCCTCGGCCTGCTGACGACTGCGCAGCTTGCGTGTCCAGGTGCCGATCAGCTCATGGTAGTGATCGAGGAAGCCTTTGTGTCGAGACACGGTGCGGGGGTCGTCGCTAGGCGGGAGGGAGGTTGCGAATAGTAATGTTTCTTATTAAACCCGGCAATCACCGCCGAGCGATTGCCCTGCAACAGCGCCCATGCGAGCGGCTAAAAATATGCACACACGCCCCGCTGTGAACGGTGCCCGTGCCCTGCCCGTTCAAGCTGTTTGCGTGCGCTTGCCCAACCTTTTGGGGCCATCGTCGCCGAAGTTGACGCCATCGTTGTTTTAGCTGAGTTGGCCTGCAAAAGCTGCGAACGTGCGGGTATTTTTAACGCTTCGCAAAACTTCGGGAACATCTGCCTGTCATCCGGGTCGGTTAAAACGAGGGGTGTCTGCAACGTGCGTCAGCGTAGCGAAAAAACGCGAGATTTTTTGTTGATCTTGAATCCTTCAGGTCCTAAAGTTCGCGCCGAGCGTCCATGCTGGAAACGATCCATCCGGCTCAAGTACTGACGACGAGACAGCAAGGTCACCCGCTGCGCAGCTTCTGCGACCCGGTTGACCTTTTTGCTTTCGGCGACATGCCTTGGGAAGTAGGCGAACCAAAGTGGGGATACGGAGGGCGCTCAGTTGCAGCCACTTATTCATTCAGTTTGCCCATGGAGTCCCCCAGCATGTCGATCCAGGTCGAAGACTACTTCGCACGCGATACCTTCAACAAAATGAAGGCGTTCGCCGACAAGCAAGAAACCCCGTTCGTGCTCATCGACACGGCCATGATCAGCAAGGCCTATGACGACCTGCGCGCCGGTTTCGAATTCGCCAAGGTGTACTACGCGGTCAAGGCCAACCCTGCGGTCGAAATCATCGACCTGCTCAAGGACAAGGGCTCGAACTTCGACATCGCCTCGATCTACGAGCTGGACAAGGTGATGGCCCGCGGCATCGGCCCGGAGCGCATCAGCTACGGCAACACCATCAAGAAATCCAAGGACATCCGCTACTTCTACGAGAAGGGCGTGCGCCTGTACGCCACCGACTCCGAAGCCGACCTGCGCAATATCGCCAAGGCAGCACCGGGCTCGAAAGTGTATGTACGCATCCTTACCGAAGGCTCCACCACCGCCGACTGGCCGCTGTCGCGCAAGTTCGGCTGCCAGACCGACATGGCCATGGACCTGCTGATCCTGGCCCGCGACCTGGGCCTGGTGCCTTACGGCATCTCCTTCCACGTGGGTTCGCAGCAGCGCGACATCAGCGTGTGGGATGCGGCCATCGCCAAGGTCAAGGTGATCTTCGAGCGCCTGAAGGAAGAAGACGGCATCGTGCTCAAGCTGATCAACATGGGTGGCGGCTTTCCGGCCAACTACATCACCCGTACCAACAGCCTGGAAACCTACGCCGAAGAGATCATTCGCTTTCTCAAGGAAGACTTCGGCGACGACCTGCCGGAAATCATCCTGGAGCCTGGCCGCTCGCTGATTGCCAACGCCGGCATCCTGGTCAGCGAAGTGGTGCTGGTGGCGCGCAAGTCGCGTACCGCCGTGGAGCGTTGGGTATACACCGACGTGGGCAAGTTCTCCGGCCTGATCGAAACCATGGACGAGTCGATCAAGTTCCCGATCTGGACCGAGAAGAAAGGCGAGATGGAAGAGGTGGTGATCGCCGGCCCGACCTGCGACAGCGCCGACATCATGTACGAACACTACAAGTACGGCCTGCCGCTGAACCTGGCCATCGGTGACCGCCTGTACTGGCTGTCGACCGGCGCCTACACCACCAGCTACAGCGCGGTGGAGTTCAACGGCTTTCCGCCGCTGAAGGCGTACTACCTGTAACCACGGGTCAGTTGCACACGAAAGGCGACGGTTGCAACCGTCGCCTTTTTTCATGGGCCCACGCGGTCAGCTCAGCACACGCAGTACATGTGCCTCGAACTCGAGGTTCTCCCCGCTGATCACATTCAGGTAATCCATGCCGTCGGAGTGACGGTAGTTGCCGATGCTGCACTCGTAGGTGTCATAGAGCTTCAGTCGCAGCACGTCATGGTCGCCCCACTCCCCCATGGGCTTGACCAGCCAGGGCTCGCTGGTACCCCCGGGAACAGGCCCACATAGTGATTGAAGTTCTTGCCCACCGCCGCGCCCCGATAGAACCCGGTATCCGAAGAGCTGGAGATGTTGTAGGTAATGCGCCGGTCGGTGTGGGAGACGTAGTCGAAACGAAAATTGACCGGCTTGATGAGCCGGGTGTCGGTCATCACCTGCAACCAGCCATCGTTGTCGATGCCGCCTTCGACCAGGCTGATACCGATACGGCCCTTGTGGCCCGGCGTCACCGAGTAGAGGCTGGCGATGAATGAGAAATTCCAGGTGTCACTCATGGGGACCCCCTGCGCAGGCAAGGCCCGGGTGACTGGCAAGACGGTGGTTGCTGTTCATGGTCGATCTTCCTTGAGAAGCATGGGAGTGATCGAGCATAGAAAGGCGGCAGGCTAAACCCGAGAGTGAAGGCTTTCCGTGGCCTGCCGCGACACCTGCTCCAGACGCTGCCGATAGGCCCCCGCCATCGCCTGGATCTGCGGCTGCTCGGCCTGCTCCAGGCTGGCCACTGCAGCACGCAGGAAGTTGCCGTTACCCTGCTCCAGGGCCTTTTGCAGCCACACCAGCGACTGCTCCATGTGGCCTTGCTCGGCGAGGATCGCCGCATGGCTGAACTGCCCGCGAAAATCGCCGGCCTCGGCAGAAAGACGATACCAGTGCATGGCGGCGTGCCGGTCGGCCGCGCAGGCCAGCCCCTGCTCCAGGTAACGTCCCAGCAGGTTCATCGACTTGGCGTGGCCGGCGTGGGCGGCCTGCTGATACAGGTGCAGGGCCGCAGCATGGTCCTGGCCCACACCCCGCCCCGTGGCCAGCAGGTTGGCCAGGTTGTACTGACCCCAGTCCAGCCCTGCGGCAGCGGCCGCACGGTAGTGAGCGGCCGCCGCCGCCAGGTCGGCCTGCCCTCCCCACCCATGCTCCAGGCAGCGCCCGAGCATGTTGTGCCCCATCGAACTGCCCTGGCGGGCGGCAATGCCGAACCAGGTCCGCGCCAGTGCCGGGTCCTGCTCGATGCCACGCCCGTCGAGCAGGATCTGCCCCAGCAGCAGCTGTGCCTCGACAACGTTCTGCGCGGCAGCCGCCAGCAGGGCCTGGGCCGCCTTGCCCGGACTGTGTTCGATGAGTTGATGCAACTGGTCGATATCGACCTGTTCTTCGCGACGCAGGCTGAAGGTCACGGCTCAGACCTCTGCCCAGCGGCGCAGCAGGTTGTGGTAGGTGCCGGTGAGCTGAATCAGCGACGGGTGGTCGGGCACATCCACCGTGAGCTGCTGGATGGCGTTGTCCATCTCGAACAGCAAGGCCCGCTGGCTGTCCTCGCGCACCATGCTCTGGGTCCAGAAAAACGCCGCATAGCGCGCCCCACGGGTTACCGGGTTGACCTTGTGCAGGCTGGTGCCGGGGTACAGCACCATGTCGCCTGCCGCCAGTTTGACCTGCTGCAGGCCATAGGTGTCCTGGATCTCCAGCTCGCCACCGTCGTATTCGTCGGGGTCGCTGAAGAACAGTGTCGACGACAGGTCGGTACGTACCCGCTCATGGCTGCCGCGCGGCTGGCGAATGGCGTTGTCGATGTGAAAGCCGAAGCTGCCCCCTTCGCGGTAGCAGTTGACCAGCGGCGGGAACACCTTGAACGGCAGCGCCGCCGACATGAAGCGCGGGTTGCTCCACAGGCGCTCGATCATCGCGCTGCCGATTTCCTTGGCCAGCGGGTGCGCCTCGGGCAGCTGCAGGTTGTGCTTGGCCTTGGCCGACTGGTAGCCCGCGGTGATCTTGCCGTCGGCCCAATCGGCCTGCTCCAGCGCCTGGCGAATACGCTGCACTTCTTCGCGGGTGAACAGGCCGGGAATGTGTAAAAGCATGGCGCAGGCACCAGGGGTCGGCTAAAGGGCGTCAATGGTATTGATTCTTATTGAACCAGTACAAGCCCCTTGCGAGGGGCGGGACGTTTCAGCAGGCATAAACCGCCACACAAAGGTGTAAAGAATGTAAATTCAGTACGAATAGCAATTGATCTCAATTGTTACTCATATTTGTTTACATTATATTTCGGCGCCTTCACACCTTGGGGACCTTCCGATGTCGCGCCATTACGTGCCTACCGCTGTCAGTTCACCACGCCTGCTTGCTTCTGCCATCGGGGTCGCGTTGAGCGCCACGTCCGCCGGCCACCTGGCCTATGCGGCCGACGCAGCCCCGGCCACAAGCGGCTCGATCGCGCTGGATGCCACCAGCATCAATGGCCAGGCCGATACCGCCAGCACCGACTACAAGGTCGAGAAGTCCTCATCGCAGAAGTACACGGCGCCGCTGGTGGACATCCCGCGCAGCGTGACCGTGGTGCCGCAACAGGTCATCAAGGACACCAACGCCCTGACCCTGCAGGATGCCCTGCGTACCGTGCCGGGCATCACCATGGGCGCCGGCGAAGGCGGCAACCCGTCGGGTGATCGCCCGTTCATTCGCGGCTTCGACTCGCAAGGCTCGATGTACCTGGACGGCGTGCGTGACGTGGGCTCGCAGACCCGCGAGATCTTCGCCATCGAATCGGTTGAAGTGGCCAAGGGCCCCAACTCGACCATCGGCGGGCGCGGTGCAGCCGGTGGCACCATCAACCTGGTGACCAAGAAGGCCCACCTGGGCAACAGCACCGACGGTGCCTTCACCTGGGGCTCGGACCAGACCAAGCGCTACACCTTCGATGGCAACTACCAGTTCCTCGACACCGCAGCGTTTCGCCTGAACCTGATGAGCCACGAAAGCAACGTGGCCGGTCGCGACGAGGTCAACTACGACCGCTGGGGCGTGGCCCCGTCCCTGGTGTTCGGCCTGGGCACCCCGACCCGCGTGAGCCTGGACTACTACCACGTGGAGAGCGACGACCTGCCGGATTCGGGCATCCCCTACGGCCTGCGCTCGGGCAGCACCGCCGGGCGCACCTCGGCCAACCCGGACAAGCCTGACGATGGCGGCCGCAGCAGCAACTACTACGGCCTGGTCGATCGCGACTTCTACAAGACCCGTGCCGATATCGCGACCATCGCCGTCGAGCACGACCTGAACGATGCGCTGACCCTCAAGAACACCCTGCGCCACGGCAACACCCTGCAAGACTTCATCTACAGCCAGCCCGACGACAGCAAGGGCAACATCCTCAACGGTGAAGTCTGGCGCCGCCCGAACAACCGCGTGGCCAACACCCGCACCACCACCAACCAGACCGACCTGTTCGGCGAGGTGTACATCGGCGGGTTCAAGAACACCTTCTCCACCGGTATCGAGCTGAGCCGCGAGGCCTCCACCAAGGAAGGCTACGACATCACCGGCTTCCGTTCCGGCAACTGCTCTTCGGCCACCGGCCAGATCCCGGGTGTGTGCACCTCGTTCCCCAATCCCAACCCGAACGAGGCCTGGGGCGGCGACGTGACCCGTACCGATGCCGGCGCCGACACCACCAGCAGCACCCGCGCCATCTACCTGACCGATACCCTGGAGCTGAACCCGGCCTGGCTGCTGACCATGGGCCTGCGCTACGACCACTTCGACACCAAGGCCAAGACCAAGGTGGCGGGCGGTGCGACCAGCTTCAAGACCGAAGACACCAGCGAGTTCGTGACCGGCCAGCTGGGCCTGACCTGGAAGCCGACCGACAACGGCAGCGTGTACATCTCGTATGCGACCTCGGCCACCCCGGCCGGCGCTTCGCTGGGTGAAGGCAGCGACGGCAACCCGCTGCTGACGCCGACCACCACCAGCGACCTGAAGGCCGAAGAGACCACCAACTACGAAATCGGCACCAAGTGGGACCTGCTCGATCAGCGTCTGAACCTGACCGCCGCGATCTTCCGCACCGAGAAGGAAAACGCCCGCGTACTGGTCGATGCCAACACCTACCAGAACGCCGGCAAGAGCCGCGTCGATGGCCTGGAGCTGACCGCCACCGGCAAGCTGACCAATGACTGGCAGGTATTCGCCGGCTACACCTACATGGACGCCAAGCTGGTCGACGGTGGCGCGCAGTCGGTCGGCGGTGTGCTGGTGGACGGCTACAACGACGGCAACCAGATGCCCAACACGCCGAACAACAGCCTGACCCTGTGGACCACCTACAACGTCACGCCAAAACTCACCCTCGGCGGTGGTGCCTTCTACGTCGACGACGTGTTCGGCAACGTGACCAACAGCGTGATGGTCGATTCGTACTGGCGCTACGACGCCATGGCCAGCTACAAGCTGACCAAGAACGTCGACCTGCAGCTGAACGTGCAGAACCTCACCAACGAGGTCTACTACGACAAGGCCTACGCGGCGCACTACGCCAACCAGGCGGCCGGTCGCACGGCGCTGCTGACCACCAGCTTCCACTTCTGACGGCAGCTGGCAGGCCCGGCCCCGTTCACTTCGGTGATCGGGGCCTTTGTGTATCAAGGCATAATGCGCGGCGCATTCACGCAACCCGCAACACAAGGTGGTCGATGTGGTGAAGAAAAGCCTGTTTCAACTGCACTGGTTCTTCGGCATCACCGCCGGGCTGGTGCTGGCGCTGATGGGAGTGACCGGGGCAACCTGGTCGTTCCAGGACGAATTGCTGCGCCTGTTCAACCCACAGGTGCTCAAGGTGCAGGTGCGCGACGAAGGCGTGCTGCCGCCGGCCGAACTGGTGCGCCGCGTCGAGGCCGAACAGGGCGACAAGGTGTCGATGCTGTGGGTGAACGTGCGCAGCGACGAAGCTGCGCGCATCTTCTTCACCCCACCGCCGGGCGAGCGCCGCGGCACCCTGCGCTATGCCGACCCCTACACCGGCAAGCTGCAGCCCCCGGTCAGTGGCCAGGGGTTCTTCGACCTGATGCTGCAGTTGCACCGCTTCCTCGCCATGGGCGACACCGGCCGGCAGATCACCGGTGCCTGTACCCTGATGCTGATCTTCTTCTGCCTGTCGGGGCTGTACCTGCGCTGGCCGCGCCAGGCGCTGAACTGGCGAACCTGGCTGACCCTGGACTGGGCGAAGAAAGGTCGTGCCTTCAACTGGGACCTGCACGCGGTGGCCGGTACCTGGTGCCTGCTGTTCTACCTGCTGTTTGCCCTGACCGGGTTGTTCTGGTCCTACGAGTGGTACCGCGAGGGGCTGAACCGGTTGCTGGGCGATGCACCGGCCGCTGGCGAACAGCGCAAGCGCGGCGAAGGCCGTGGCCGCCCGCCCGCACCCGGCAAGGATGCGGCGCCGCTGGTGGTGGACTACGACGCCATCTGGACCAGCCTGCAGGCAGCGGCCGGCCCGGGCCTGCGCACCTACAACCTGCGCCTGCCACCGGCCGGCGGCCAGCCCGCCACCCTGTTCTACCTGCTCGACAACGCCGAGCACGAGCGCGCGCTCAACACCCTGAGCCTGGACCCGGCCACCGGCGCGGTACGCCAGCACGATCGCTACGCCGACAAGTCGTTCAAGGCGCAGCTGCTGGCCAGCGTGTATGCCCTGCATGTGGGCAGCTACTTCGGGCTCACCGGGCGCATCCTGGTGACCCTCGCCAGCCTGAGCATGCCGCTGTTCTTCATCACCGGCTGGCTGCTGTACCTGGACCGCAGGCGCAAGAAGCGCCAGGTACGCGAGGCGCGCAAGGGCCTGAACCCGGCCGGCGACACAGGCAACGGATGGCTGGTGGGGTTTGCCAGCCAGAGCGGCTTCGCCGAACAACTGGCCTGGCAGAGCGCCGGGCAACTGCAGGCGGCGGGCCTGGCGGTGCGCGTGCAGCCCCTGGCGACGCTGACCGAAACCGATCTGCAGCAGGCGCAACGCGCGCTGTTCGTGGTCAGCACCTTTGGCGACGGCGAGGCGCCGGACAGCGCCCGCGGCTTCGAGCGCAAGGTGCTTGGCCAGCCGTGGACGCTGGGTAACCTGAACTACGCCCTGCTCGCACTGGGAGACCGCCAGTACCCGCATTTCTGCGGGTTTGCGCGCAGCTTGCAGCACTGGCTGGAGGCTCGCGGTGCCACCGCCAGTTTCTCTGCCGTGGAAGTCGACAGTGCAGATCCTGCTGCCTTGCAGCAATGGCAGCAGCAATTGGCGGCATTGACCGGCGCAGCGCCGCTGTCTGCCTGGCAGCCGCCGCAGTTCAGCGCCTGGACCTTGACCCGACGCGAGCTGCTCAACCCCGGCAGCCAGGGCGCACCGGTGTACCTGCTCGGCCTGCAACCGTCGCAGCCAGAGCGCTGGGATGCCGGGGACCTGGTCGATGTACTGCCGCGCAATGCCGGTTCGACGGTCAAGGCGTTGCTCGACGGGCTTGGCCTTGAGCCTCACACGCCTGTGCGAGTGGACGGCCTGGAGGAGCGCCTGGACCATGCACTGGGCGGGCGGCTGTTGCCGGCCAGCCGCGGCCACCTGATCGGCCTGCACGCGCAGGCGCTGGTGGATGCGTTGATCCCGGTGGCAGCGCGCGAATACTCCATCGCCTCGATTGCCAGTGATGGTGTGCTGGAGCTGATCGTGCGCCAGGAGCGTCATCCGGACGGCACGCTGGGCCTGGGCTCGGGCTGGTTGACCGAACACCTGGCGCTGGGCGCGAGCGTGAGCGTGCGGTTGCGCCGCAACAGCGGTTTCCATCTGCCGACGGCTCCGGCACCGATGATCCTGATCGGCAACGGTACCGGGCTGGCCGGGTTGCGCAGCCTGCTGAGGGCGCGAATCGTGGACGGCGAGCAACGCAACTGGCTGCTGTTTGGCGAACGTAACCGGGCGCATGACTTCCTGTGCGAGGAGGAACTGCAGGGCTGGCTGGCGAGTGGTGAACTGGCGCGGCTGGACCTGGCGTTCTCGCGGGACCAGGCGCAGAAGGTGTATGTGCAGGATCGGCTGCGCGAACAGGCTGATGAGCTGCGCCGATGGCTGGCGGAGGGAGCGTCGATCTATATCTGCGGCAGCCTTGAAGGCATGGCGGCGGGTGTGGATGCGGTGCTGGCCGAGGTGCTGGGGGCTGAAGAGCTTGAGCAGTTGATCGAGCTGGGGCGGTACCGGCGGGATGTGTATTGAGCGTCACTCTTCGCCGGCAAGGCCGGCGCCTACGGGGCTGGTGGATGCCCGTAGACGCCGGCCTTGCCGGCGAAGGGGTCAGTGCAGGTCGAAGGTGTCGGCATCCAGGTTGGCCGGGAACCGCGTGCGGTATGCGGCAAGGTCCGCCGCACTCAGCACCACGGTGAACACGCCGTCTGCCTCGCCGGCACTGAGCAGGCTCTCGCCCTGGAAGTCCAGCACCTGGCTGTCGCCGCTGTAGCCAAAGCCCTTGCCATCGGTGCCCACGCGGTTCACCGCCGCCACATAGCACAGGTTCTCGATGCCCCGTGCCGGCAGCAGGCGGTTCCAGTGCAGGCGCCGTGCCGCCGGCCAGTTGGCGGTGTACAGCAGCAGGTCGGTGTCCTGTGCATCGCGGCTCCACACCGGGAAGCGCAGGTCGTAGCAGATCAGCGGGCGCACCCGCCACCCCTTGAGCTCGAACTGCACCTGGCGCTCGCCGGGGGTGTAATGCTTGTGCTCGCCGGCCATGCGGAACAGGTGGCGCTTGTCGTAGAACAGGATCTCGCCGTCCGGGCGCGCCCACAGCAGGCGGTTGCGGTGGCTGCCGTCCTCGGCCTGGATGATCACGCTGCCGGTCACCACGGCATCGAGCTTCCTGGCCTGGCTCTTGAGCCATTTGTAGGTGGGGCCGTTTTCCGGCTCGGCCAGGCTTTCGGAGTCCATCGAAAAACCGGTGGTGAACATCTCCGGCAGGATGATCAGGTCCGCGCCGCGGGCCTGCTCCAGCAGCACCTCGAAATGCTCGTAGTTGGCCATGCGGTCCTGCCAGGCCAGGCTGGTCTGCACCAGCGCCACGGTCAAGTTGGGCAATGTACTCAGATCGCGCATAGTTTTTCCGCTGCCTGACGCAGCGTCTCCTCGCGTTTGGCGAAACACAGGCGCACCAGGCGCTGCTCGGGAATGGGTTGCTGGTAGAACACCGACACCGGAATGGTCGCCACGCCGTGTTCGCGGGTCAGCCATACCGACATCTGCACGTCGTCGAGGTCCGGGCGAATCGCCGAATAGTCCACCAGCTGGAAATACGTACCGGCCACCGGCTTGAACTGGAAGCGAGAGCCTTGCAGCAGGCCACAGAACAGGTCGCGCTTGGCCTGGTAGAACGCCGGCAGCTCTTCGACATGTTCCGGGTGCTCGGCCATGAAATCGGCCAGCGCCCACTGCAGCGGCGTCACGCCGCAGAAGTTGACGTACTGATGCACCTTGCGCAACTCGGCACTCAGGGCTGGCGGCGCGATCACATAGCCGGTCTTCCAGCCGGTCACGTGGTAGGTCTTGCCGAACGAACTGACCACGAAGGCCCGCGCGTACAGGGCTTCGTGGGCCAGCACGCTGGCGTGGCGCGCGCCGTCGTACACCAGGTGCTCGTACACCTCGTCGCTGAGCACATAGATGTCACGGTCGGCGATCAGCGCCGCCAGCTGGTCCAGCTCGGCACGGGTAATCAGCGCGCCGCTGGGGTTGTGCGGCGAGTTGATGACGATCATGCGGGTACGCGGGCTCAGCGCATCGCTGAGTTTCTGCCAGTCGATGGCAAAGCTGTCGGCGCCCAGTTGCACGTGCACGCAACGGCCACCGGCCAGTTCCACGGCGGGTTCGTAGCTGTCGTAGCAGGGGTCGAAGACGATGACTTCGTCGCCGGGGCGGATCACCGCGTGGATGGCGCAGAAGATCGCGGCCGTGGCGCCGGGGGTGATGGTCACCTCGTGGTCGGCATCGACCGTCACGCCATACTGGCGAGTGACCTTGGCCGCTACCTGCTGACGCAGGGCCGGCAGGCCGGTCATGGGGGAATACTGGTTGTGGCCGGCACTGATGTGCCGCCCTACCGCGTCCAGCAGCGCTTGCGGGCCGTTGAAATCGGGAAAGCCCTGGGACAGGTTCAGGGCGCCGGTTTGCACGGCGAGCTGGGACATGGTGGTAAAGATGGTGGTGCCGACGTTCGGCAACTTGCTGCTGATCATGGAGCCCTCTTTCCTGCGCGGTCAGGCCCCGAGCATAGCGGATTGGACCGCCAGGTTGTAGGAGCCAGCGTTGCTGGCGAAAGGGTAAGCGCGGTTCAGTTGATCCGCGCTGCCCATTTCGCCGGCAAGGCCGGCTCCCGCACCATCAGCGCTTGTCCTTGCGCTTCTTGGCCGACTTCTTGTGGTGCGACATCAGGCGGCGCTTCTTGTTGACCTGGCGGTCGGTCAGGGTGTTCTTGTTGCCTTCGTACGGGTTCTCGCCACCCTTGTACTCGATGCGAATCGGCGTACCGACCAGCTTGAGCACACGGCGGTAGGTGTTTTCCAGGTAGCGCGAGTAGGACTTGGGCACCTTCTCCACCTGGTTGCCGTGGATCACGATGATCGGCGGGTTGGCACCCCCCAGGTGGGCATAGCGCAGCTTGATGCGACGGCTGTTGACCATCGGCGGCTGGTGCTCGCTGACCGCGTCTTCGAGGATCTGGGTCAGGCGGCTGGTCGGCCAGCGGGTGACCGCCGACTTGAACGAGTTCTGCACCGACTGGTACAGGTTGCCCACGCCAGTGCCGTGCAGTGCCGAAATGAAGTGAATGTCGGCGAAGTCGACGAAGAACAGCCGTCGTTCCAGCTCGGTCTTCACGTAGTCACGCTCGCCCGGCTGCATGCCATCCCACTTGTTGAGCGCGATCACGATGGCGCGACCGGCTTCCAGGGCGAAGCCCAGCAGGTTCAGGTCGTGGTCCACCACGCCTTCGCGGGCATCCATGACGAAGATCACCACGTTGGCGTCCTTGATCGCCTGCAGGGTCTTGACCACCGAGAACTTTTCGACTTCCTCGTGGATCTTGCCGCGCTTGCGCACACCGGCGGTGTCGATCAGCGTGTACTTCTCGTCATTGCGCTCGAAGGGAATGTAGATGCTGTCGCGGGTGGTGCCGGGCTGGTCGTACACGATCACACGGTCTTCACCGAGCATGCGGTTGACCAGGGTCGACTTGCCGACGTTGGGGCGACCGATGATGGCGATCTTGATGCCATCCTTCTCGCTGGGGCCAGGAATGCGCACGGCTTCCTCGCCCTCGGCGACGTTCATGTCGATCTCTTCTTCTTCCTTGTCCCGCGGGAAGTCGCTGAGCACAGCCTCGAGCAGGTTGTTCACGCCACGGCCCTGGGCGCCGGCCACGCCGATGGCGTTGCCCATACCCAACGGTGCGAACTCGGCAATGGCGGTGTTCGGGTCGATGTTGTCGATCTTGTTGGCCACCAGGAACGAGCGCTTGTTGCGCTTGCGCAGGTGCTCGGAAATCATCTGGTCGGCAGCGGTCAGACCGGCACGGGCATCGACCAGGAACAGCACCACATCGGCTTCTTCGATGGCCAGCAGCGACTGCTCGGCCATTTTTTCGTCCATGCCATGTTCGTCACCGGAGATACCACCGGTGTCGACCAGGATGTAGGAGCGCCCTTGCCAGCGCGCCTCGCCATATTGACGGTCACGGGTCAGGCCAGACAGGTCGCCAACGATGGCATCGCGGGTCCTGGTCAGGCGGTTGAACATTGTAGATTTGCCGACGTTCGGTCGGCCCACCAGGGCGATTACGGGAACCATGCGGCTCTCCACTGCTTGAATTCAAAAAATACAAAGGCCGCTGCAGTGCAGCGGCCGGAGTTCGGGCGGCGCCCCGAAGGCGCCGCAGCCCGAGGCCCGCAGGCCTCAAGCATAGACTCAGCGAATGGTCAGCGCCTCGAGTTTGCCGCTGTTGCCAAACACATAAATCATGTCACCTACCACCAGCGGGCGTGCACGCAGGCCATCGCTGTCGATGCGCTCGCGACCCACGAAGCGGCCGTCCACCTGGCTCAGCAGGTGCAGGTAACCTTCCAGGTCACCCACGGCCACGTAGCTGGAGAACACTTCCGGTGCCGACAGCTGGCGACGGGCCAGCGAGTCGTTGCTCCACAGCGCCGACGAAGAACGCTCGTCGATGCCTTCGACCGTACCGGACGCCAGGCTCACGTAGACGTTGCCAAAGCCCTGGGCCACACCGGCATAGCTGGAGGCATCGCGCTGCCACAGCACGCGACCGCTTTCCAGCTCGAGGCCGGCGACACGCCCCTGGTAGCTGGCCACGTACAGCACACCGCCCGACAGCAGCAGGCCGCCGTCGATATCCACCACGCGGTCCAGCTCGGAACGCCCTTGCGGAACGGCAACACGTTGCTCCCAGACCGGCACGCCGTTCTGGGTGTCCAGCGCCACGACCTTGCCGGTCGAGAGGCCGGCCACGGCCAGGCGGTTGGTCACGATCGGCGCACCGGTACCGCGCAGGGTCAGTACGGCCGGGGTGCTTTCGTAGATCCAGCGGCGGTCGCCGGTGCTGGCATCCAGGGCGATCACGCGATCGTCCTGGGTCTGCACCACCACCACGTCACCGTTGGTCGCCGGGGGCGCCAGTACTTCACTGGTGACCCGCGCACGCCACTTTTCTTCGCCGGTGCTGGCATCCATGGCGATCACTTCACCCTTGAGGGTGCCGAGCATGACCAGGCCGTAGCCGACACCCACCGCACCGGATACCGGCAGGTCGAGGTCTTTCTTCCAGATCACGTCGCCGTTCATGCGGTCCAGCGCCATCACCACGCCGGTCACATCGGCGGCGTAGATGCGGTCGTTCTCGATGGCCGGGACGAGCATGTTGAAGCTCTCGCCCTGGCCGTCACCGATCGAACGGCTCCACTGCTTCTTCAGTACCACCTCTTCGGTGAACTTGGTCAGCTCGGCCGGCGGCAGTTCCTTTTTGCTGTTGCTGCTGCAACCAACGGCCAGAAGGGCCACGGCCAGCACTGCTGCATGTTTCCAACCGATCACGTCACGCATCCCCTTTGGCAAGGTCGTCGAGCTTGAGTTGCAGGCCACCGATCGCGGCGTCATCCGACAGCGCGGCCTTGGCCTTCTGATACGCGGCGTGAGCATCATCGGCGCGACCCAGCTGTACCAGCAGGTCGCCCTTGAGTTCTTCACGGCTGGCCAGGAAGGCCTTGTCGGCATCGCCATCGAGCAGCTTCAGGGCGTCATCGACCTTGTTCTGCGCGGCCAGTACACGGGCCAGGCGCTGACGGGCAATTTCGCCCAGGGTGGCGTCGGCCGGCTTGTCGAGCACGCTTTTCAGTTCGCTGGCGGCGTCGTCGAGCTTGCCGCTCTCGACCGCCACCTTGGCCACGAACAGGCTGGCGTACTGCGCGTAGGCCGTGCCGCCGAACTCGCTCTTGAGCTTGCCCGACAGGTCCGCGACCTGGGCCATGTCCGGCTGGCCGGTCGGCGTCAGGGTGGTTTCAAGCAGGGCCTGATAAAGGTTCGAAGCACCTTGGGACTGGTTGCCCTGGTACTTCTGCCAGGTCTGCCAGCCCAACACTACCACCAGCGCCAACAGGCCACCGGTCAGCAGTGGTTTGCCGTTGCGCTGCCACCAATCCTTGAATGCGGCCAGTTGTTCATCATCGCTACTCGACACCCCAATACTCCTTTTCACCAAATCGGCTGTTGACCCGCTTCACGCCTGCGCGAGGGAAGCTTCCAGGTGCTCGGCCAGAGCATCCCAGGCAATGTTTTGTTGCTCGCCCTGACCACGCAGGGGTTTGAAACCTACCACTTGTTGCGCCAGTTCGTCGTCCCCCAGGATCAAGGCATACAGAGCGTTGCTCTTGTCGGCCTTCTTGAACTGGCTCTTGAAGCTGCCGCCACCGGCATTGACCTGCAGGCGCAAGCCCGGCAGGCGGTCACGCAGACGCTCGCTCAGGGCCAGCCCGGCGAGTTCGGCCTGTTCGCCAAAGGCGCACAGGTAGACGTCGATCTGACGCGAAATCGACTCGGGCACCTGGCCCAGGGTCTCGATCAGCAGCAGCAGACGCTCGATGCCCATGGCAAAACCCACGCCCGGGGTCGGCTTGCCGCCCATCTGCTCGACCAGGCCGTCGTAGCGGCCACCGGCACATACGGTGCCCTGGGACCCGAGCTTGTCGGTGACCCACTCGAACACGGTCTTGCTGTAGTAGTCCAGGCCACGCACCAGCTTGGTGTTGATCACGAACGGAATGCCGGCGGCGTCCAGACGAGCCTTGAGGCCCTCGAAGTGCACGCGCGATTCTTCGTCCAGGTAGTCTTCGAGCTTCGGTGCACCCACCAGCGCCGCCTGGGTGTTGGCGTCCTTGCTGTCGAGGATGCGCAGCGGATTGGTCTTGAGGCGACGTTGGCTGTCTTCGTCCAGTTGCTCCAGGCGCGCCGAGAGGAACTCGACCAGCGCGTCACGGTAACGGCCGCGGGCTTCGCTGGTACCCAGGCTGTTGAGTTCGAGCTTGACCGCATCGCGGATGCCCAGCAGGCCCCACAGGCGCCAGGTGAGCACGATCAGCTCGGCGTCGATGTCCGGGCCATCGAGGTTGAACACCTCCAGGCCGATCTGGTGGAACTGGCGATAGCGGCCCTTCTGCGGGCGCTCGTGGCGGAACATCTGGCCGATGTACCAGAGCTTCTGCACCTGGCCACCACCGCTGATGCCGTGTTCGAGCACGGCGCGCACACAGGCGGCGGTGCCTTCGGGGCGCAGGGTCAGGGAGTCGCCGTTGCGATCGGCGAAGGTGTACATCTCTTTTTCGACGATGTCGGTCACTTCACCGATGGAGCGCTTGAACAGCTCGGTCGGCTCGACGATCGGGGTGCGGATCTGGCGATAGCCGTAGGTGTCCAGCAGGCCGGCCACGGTGCTCTCGAAATAGCGCCACAGCGGGGTCTGCTCGGGCAGGATGTCGTTCATGCCACGAATGGCTTGCAGCGATTTGCTCACGGTAAATCCTTAACGAAATCGGTGTCGGTCAACCGCGGGCAATCACTGCCGCGTCGGCCTCGGCCTTCTCGGCCGCTTTCTGGCGGATGAGTTTTTCCAGCTCATCCACCAGGTTGTCATTGGTCAGCTTCTGCGCCGGCTTGCCATCGATGTAGATCAGGTTCGGCGTGCCGCCGGTGAGCCCCACGTGGGCTTCCTTGGCTTCGCCGGGGCCGTTGACCACACAGCCGATCACCGCCACGTCCAGCGGTACCAGCAGGTCTTCGAGGCGCCCTTCTAGCTCGTTCATGGTCTTGACCACATCGAAGTTCTGCCGCGAGCAGCTCGGGCAGGCGATGAAGTTGATGCCACGCGAACGCAGGTGCAGCGACTTGAGGATGTCGTAGCCGACCTTCACTTCCTCGACCGGGTCGGCGGCAAGCGAGATGCGGATAGTATCGCCAATCCCTTCGGCAAGCAGCATACCGAGGCCCACGGCCGATTTCACCGTGCCCGAGCGCAGGCCGCCGGCTTCGGTGATGCCCAGGTGCAGCGGCTGCACGATCTGCTTGGCCAGCAGGCGATAGGCCTCGACGGCCATGAACACGTCGGAGGCCTTCACGCTGACCTTGAAGTCCTGGAAGTCCAGGCGATCGAGGTGCTCCACATGACGCATGGCCGACTCGACCAGCGCCGCCGGGGTGGGCTCGCCGTACTTCTTCTGCAGGTCCTTTTCCAGGGAGCCGGCGTTGACGCCGATACGGATAGGGATGCCGCGATCACGCGCGGCATCCACCACCGCACGCACGCGGTCTTCACGGCCGATGTTGCCGGGGTTGATGCGCAGGCAGTCCACACCCAGCTCGGCCACGCGCAAGGCGATGCGGTAGTCGAAGTGGATATCGGCCACCAGCGGCACGCTGACCCGCTGCTTGATGCGGCCGAAGGCTTCGGCCGCGTCCATGTCCGGTACCGAGACGCGCACGATGTCGACGCCGGCATCCACCAGGCGGGTGATCTGTGCGACGGTGGCATCGACGTCGTTGGTGTCGGTGTTGGTCATGCTCTGGACGGCGATGGGTGCATCGCCGCCGACAGGCACATTACCTACCCAGATTTTGCGCGATTCGCGACGTTTGATCGGAGATTCGCCGTGCATGACTTATTGTCCCAACTTCAGGCGAGCAGTCTCGCCACTGGTGAACGGCGCCACGTCGACGGGCTGGCCGTTGAAACTGATCTGTGCGCCACGGGCAAAGCCCAGGCGTACCGCGAACGGCGGCTTGCCGGTGAGCTCGAGGGTCTCGCCCTTGCGCTTGGTGGCATTGACCAGCACCTTGCCGTTGCCGTCGGTGACCGAAGTCCAGCAATCGGCAACGAACTGCATGTGCAACGAGGCGCTGCCGGCAGCCGGTGCAGCCGCTGGCGCAGCGGGGGTGGCGGGGGTGGCGGGGTTGACAGGCGCAGGGGCGGCTGCCACAGCCGGGGCGCTGGCCGCAGGGGCCGGCGCTACGGGAGCCGGGGCTACGGGTTCGGCAGGCGCAGCTGGCGCCGGGTTGCTGGCGGCCGGGGCCTGTGCGGCAGCCTCGTCGGTGGCAGGCTGGGCCTGCTCGGCCGGTGTGCTGGCAGCCGGCGCTTCCTGGCTTTGGGCCACGGCCTGGTCTTCAGGCTCGTCCAGCGGGTGGATCTGGGTGGTACCGTCGGCGCTCTCGACCTCGACGTGTTCCATGGCCAGGCTGGCCAGGTCCTTGCCGCGCAGGCTGGTCTGGTCCTGCCACCAGAAGAAGCCACCGCCGATCACCAGGATCAGCAGCAACAGGCTGACGATGCGCAGGATGTTGTGCGACAGGCGTACCGGCTCTTCGATACGCCCCAGCGCATGCACGTCGCTGCCCTGGGAATTGCTGCCGGTGGCCTGGTCGAAGGCCAGCACCAGTTCGGCCTGGTCCATCTCGAACAGCTTGGCGTAGGCACGGATATAGCCACGGGCGAAGGTATGCCCTGGCAGCTTGTCGAACGCGCCGGTTTCAAGGTTGTTCAGGGAACTCACGGTCAGGTTGAGCTTGCGGGCCACTTCGGCCTGCGACAAGCCCTTGCTTTCACGGGCCTGACGCAAGGTCTCACCGGGATTCTGGCGAGTCGCTGCTGCTACTTCGGGATGCGCCGCTTTCATCATTGCTCCGACAGGTATTGCTGATATTCCGGCGTACCGGGATAAAGTCGTTGTAATTGCACGCCCAGTTCGGCGGCCTTGTCAGGTTCTTCGAATACAGTTGCCAGGCGCGAACCCAGCAGCAGGCTGCGGGGGCCGTGATCGCTCAGCTGGCTGAAACGATCGTAGTAGTCGCGCGCCGGCACATAATGCCTGTCTTCGTAAGACAACTCAGCCATTTCGAGCAACGCGCGCGGTTGCTGCTGGTTGAGCCGTAAAGCCTTTTGCAGGTGTTCACGCGCCTGCTCGCGCTGACCCAGCTTGATGGCGGTCAGGCCAAGGTTCTCGAAAACCCGGGAGCGTTCAGGATACAGGGTATCGGCCGCCGCTTGGCGAAACATCTGCTGCGCCTGGGCATAGCGCCCCTGCGCATATAGGAAACTGCCGAAATTGTTGCGAATACGGGGGTCGTCGGGGTTGGCAGCCAGGGCCTTGCGGTAATACCCCTCGGCCAGCGCCGGCTCGTCCTCGCGCTGGAACACCAGGGCCAGCGCGGCATTGGCTGCCGGGTCGCGAGCGTCCAGTTCAAGGGCCTTTTTCAGCGGCACCTTGGCGCGTTCGGTCAAACCTTGTTGCAAATAACCCAGGCCCAGCTGCACATAGGCCTGGCGTGCCTCTTCGCGCCCCTTGCCGCTTTGCAGCGGGTCGGAACTGCCGCTGCCGACGCAGCCGGCAAGCAGCGTCAGCAACAGGGTTGGCAGCGCGGCGCGCAGGCCCATGTCGGCCTCAGTTGCCCGCCGCGCCGGTTTGCGGCATATCGGCGTCGGCATTGAGCTGCCGTACCGCGATATAGCGCTCACTGCGGCGCGTGCGGTCCATCACCTGCCCCACCAGCTGACCACAGGCCGCGTCGATGTCCTCGCCACGGGTGGTGCGCACGGTAACGTTGTAGCCGGCCTGGTGCAGGTGGTCCTGGAAGCGGCGGATCGCGTTGTTGCTCGGACGCTCGTAGCCGGAGTGCGGGAACGGGTTGAACGGAATCAGGTTGATCTTGCACGGGATGTTCTTGAGCAGCTCGACCATCTCGACCGCGTGCTCGAGCTTGTCGTTGACGTCCTTGAGCAGGGTGTACTCGATGGTCAGCACACGCTTCTCGCCGAGTTCGGCCATGTAGCGCATGCACGACTCGAGCAGCATCTTGAGCGGGTACTTCTTGTTGATCGGTACCAGCTCGTTGCGCAGGGCGTCGTTGGGTGCGTGCAGCGACAGCGCCAGGGACACGTCGATGTGCTTGGCCAGCTGGTCGATCATCGGCACCACGCCGGAGGTGGACAGGGTCACACGGCGCTTGGAAATGCCGTAGCCCAGGTCGTCCATCATCAGGTGCATGGCGGCGACCACGTTGTCGAAGTTGAGCAGCGGCTCACCCATGCCCATCATCACCACGTTGGTGATGGCGCGGTCGATGGTGGCGGGAATGCTGCCGAACGACTTGTTGGCAATCCACACCTGGCCGATCACTTCGGCGGCGGTGAGGTTGCTGTTGAATCCTTGCTTGCCGGTGGAGCAGAAACTGCAGTCCAGGGCGCAACCGGCCTGGGACGAGACACACAGGGTGCCACGCTTGCCCTGGGGGATGTACACGGTCTCGACGCAGCTGCCGGACGCCACGCGCACCACCCACTTGCGGGTGCCGTCGCTGGATATGTCCTCGCTGACCACTTCGGGGCCGCGAATCTCGGCAACGGCCTTGAGCTTCTCGCGCAGGGCCTTGCCGACATTCGTCATGGCGTCGAAATCATCGACGCCAAAGTGGTGAATCCATTTCATTACCTGGCCGGCACGGAAACGCTTCTCCCCGATGGACTCGAAGAATTTTTCCATTTCCGGCTGGGTCAGGCCCAACAGGTTAGTTTTACCAGTCGATGTCGTCATGGATTCACCCTCACTCGTAAGCTGTCGCTTAGCGAGCGGTTACCTCGGTAGCTGCGAAGAAGTACGAGATTTCGCGAGCAGCAGCGGCTTCGGAGTCCGAACCGTGAACGGCGTTGGCGTCGATCGACTCGGCGAAGTCGGCACGGATGGTACCGGCAGCAGCTTCTTTAGGGTTGGTGGCGCCCATCAGCTCACGGTTCAGAGCGATGGCGTTTTCGCCTTCCAGAACCTGTACAACGACCGGGCCGGAGATCATGAAGGCAACCAGGTCACCGAAGAAGCCGCGCTCTTTGTGCTCGGCGTAGAAGCCTTCGGCTTCGGCTTTGGACAGTTGCTTGAGTTTCGAGGCAACGACGCGCAGGCCGGCTTTTTCGAAACGGGTGGTGATCTCGCCGATCACGTTCTTGGCAACGGCGTCAGGCTTGATGATGGAGAAAGTACGTTGAACAGCCATGGTGTAACTCCAGAAACAGTAAGTGAAGCGAAAAATTAAACCCGCGAATTATACGCGGGTTCCGGGGGATTGCCTAACCTGCCGAGTGCGCTCAGTCGGCTTCTTCGATCCAGGCGGCCTGAATGGCTTCAAGCACCTTCTCTCCGCCACGGTTCGGATCGTCGCTGAAGTCGGGCAGGGCCTGCACCCAGCGGCTCAGTTCGACGAAATTCACGTAGCGAGGATCGACTTGCGGCTTGCTTTCGGCAAGCTGAATTGCAATTTCAAGTACATCAACCCATTTCAGGCTCATGATGACTCCAACGGTCAGTGCGGCGCTTCGGCGGCGTGGTTGAGCGAGTATTTCGGGATCTCGACGGTCACGTCCTCGGTGCCGACCTTGGCCTGGCAGGTCAGGCGCGACGTGGGCTCCAGGCCCCAGGCGCGGTCGAGGTAGTCCTCTTCCAGCTCGTCGGCCTCGTTCAGCGAGTTGAAACCCTCGCGGATCACGCAGTGGCACGTGGTGCAGGCGCAGACGCCGCCGCAGGCGCTTTCGATCTCGATGTGGTTGTCATGGGCCACTTCAAGGATGGACTTACCGGTTTCGGCCTCCACCACCATTCCGTCCGGACAGAACTTCTCGTGGGGCAGAAAAATCACCTGCGGCATCAGTTATTCCTCGATCTCATTCAGGTTGCGCCCGGCCAAAGCGGCTTTTACCGTCGAATCAAGGCGACGGGCGGCAAAGGCATCGGTCACTTGCGACAGACGCTTGGTCTGCTGCTCGATGGCGGCGCCATCGGTACCGTTCATCAAATCACGCAAGTCTTGCATCTGTTGTTCGATCGCCAGGCGCTCTTCGGCGTCCAGCAGGCGCTCGCCATCGGCGTCCAGCGCGCCCTGCACCGCTTCGAGCAGACGCTCGGCGTCGACCTGGTGCTCGCGCAGCTGGCGCGCCACCTTGTCGTAGCCGGCATGCTCGAAGGAGTCCTTGAGCATGCGAGTGATCTCGCCGTCGGTCAGGCCGTAGGACGGCTTGACCTGAATGCTCGATTCCACACCCGAGCCCAGCTCGCGCGCCGAAACGCTGAGCAGGCCGTCGGCGTCGACCTGGAAGGTGACGCGAATCTTCGCCGCACCGGCCACCATGGCCGGAATGCCGCGCAGCTCGAAGCGCGCCAGGGAGCGGCAGTCGCTGATCAGCTCACGCTCGCCCTGCAGCACGTGGATCATCATGGCCGACTGGCCATCCTTGTACGTGGTGAATTCCTGGGCACGGGCAACCGGGATGGTGGTGTTGCGCGGGATCACCTTCTCCATCAACCCGCCCATGGTTTCCAGCCCCAGGGACAGCGGAATCACGTCGAGCAGCAGCAGTTCGCCGCCGTCGCGCTTGTTGCCGGCCAGGGTATCGGCCTGGATCGCGGCGCCGATGGCCACCACCTGATCGGGGTCGATCTCGGTCAGCGGGGTACGCCCGAACAGCGCGCCCACCGCCTCGCGCACACGCGGCACGCGAGTGGAACCACCGACCATGACCACGGCTTCGACTTCATCCAGCTCGATGCCACTGTCGCGCACGGCGCGGCGACAGGCCTTGAGGCTGCGCGCCACCATCGGTTCGATCAGCGCGTCGAAGCCGGCACGGGTCAACTCGCCCTGCCAGGCGCCATGGCTCACGGACACGACATCGCTGTTGGTCAACGCTTCCTTGGCCGCACAGGCAGCTTGCAGCAGTTGACGCTGGGTGCCGGGGTCGAGGTCGGCAGACAGGCCCGCCTGCTCGATGATCCAGCCGGCCACCGCATGGTCGAAGTCATCGCCGCCCAGGGCGCTGTCGCCGCCGGTGGCCATCACCTCGAACACACCGCCGGTCAGGCGCAGGATGGAAATGTCGAAGGTGCCGCCGCCCAGGTCATAGATGGCCACCACGCCTTCGGCGTTCTGGTCCAGGCCATAGGCCACAGCCGCAGCGGTCGGTTCGTTGAGCAGGCGCAGCACGTTCAGCCCGGCCAGGCGCGCAGCGTCCTTGGTGGCCTGGCGCTGAGCGTCGTCGAAGTACGCCGGCACGGTGATCACCGCGCCGACCAGCTCGCCACCCAGGGTGGCTTCGGCGCGCTGGCGCAGCACCTTGAGAATGTCGGCCGAGACTTCCACCGGGCTTTTCGGGCCCTGCACCGTGTCGATGAACGGCATATGCGACTCGCCGCCGACAAAGCGGTAGGGCAGTTGCTCGCCCAGTTGCTTGACGTCGGCCAGGCCGCGCCCCATCAGGCGCTTGACCGACAGCACGGTGTTCAGCGGGTCGCTGGAGGCCGCGTCACGGGCACTGTAGCCCACGTCGACATGGTTGGCGTGATAGCGCACCGCCGACGGCAGGATGACCCGGCCCTCGGCGTCTGGCAGCGGTTCGGAAATGCCGCTGCGCAATGCAGCGACCAGCGAATTGGTGGTGCCAAGGTCAATGCCCACGGCCAGGCGGCGCTGATGGGGCTGTGGCGTCTGACCGGGTTCGGCGATCTGCAGTAGGGCCATGCTTATCTGATACCAGGGGTGTCGCCAACGGCGCCACCGGGTTAATCGTCGAGGCGCTCTTCCAGCTGGCGCACTTCATAGGCGAGCTTGTCGAGGAACTGCATGCGGCGCATCAGGCGCTCGGCCTGTTCACGCTGCGCAGCATCCTCCCAGCAGGCGGCGAAGTCCTCGTTGAGTGCTTCCTGGGCGACCTTCAGGCGGCGCTTGAACGCGGCCACGCCATCGAGGTCGGCACTGTCCTGCAGGTCTTCGAGCTCTTCTCGCCATTGCATCTGCTGGAAGAGGAACTCGGGGTCGTGGACAGTGACTTCCTGCGGCACTTCGTGGCCCCCCATCGCCAACAGGTAGCGCGCCCGCTTGGGCGCACTCCTGAGGGTCTGGTAGGCGTCGTTGAGGCCGGCCGAGCGCTCCAGCGCCAGGCGCTGTTCACGCTCGGGGGCATCGGCGAAGCGGTCCGGGTGAACCTCGCGGGCCAGCTCGCGATAGCGCGCGGCCAGCTTGTCGAGGTCCAGGCGAAAGCCCGGCTGCAGGTCAAACAGGGCGAAATGACAAGGAGTACCCACGCGCAGCCTCAGACGTTGAAGCTTTCGCCGCAGCCACACTCACCGCGCACGTTGGGATTGTTGAACTTGAAGCCTTCGTTCAACCCTTCCTTGACGAAATCCAGTTCGGTTCCGTCCAGGTACACCAGGCTTTTCGGGTCGATGATCACCTTGACGCCGTGACTTTCGAACACCTGGTCCTCGCTGTCCGGCGCATCGACGAACTCCAGCACGTAGGCCAAGCCCGAGCAGCCGGTGGTGCGAACGCCCAGGCGAATGCCGTCACCCTTGCCGCGTCCTTCGAGGGAGCGCCGCACGTGGTTGGCGGCGGCTTCTGTCATGCTGATAGCCATCGAGACTCCTTACCTGCAACAGGCGAACTTAGAGCAAACCTTTCTTCTGCTTGTAATCGCGCACGGCCGCCTTGATGGCGTCCTCGGCGAGTACCGAGCAGTGGATCTTCACCGGCGGCAACGCCAGTTCTTCGGCCAGCTGGGTGTTCTTGATGGTTTCGGCTTCGTCCAGGGTCTTGCCCTTCATCCACTCGGTAGCGAGGGAGCTGGAAGCGATGGCCGAACCACAGCCGTAGGTCTTGAACTTGGCATCTTCGATGACGCCCTGCTCGTTGACCTTGATCTGCAGGCGCATCACGTCGCCGCACGCAGGCGCGCCGACCATGCCGGTACCGACATCCGGGTCCTCGGCATTCATCTTGCCGACGTTGCGTGGGTTTTCGTAGTGGTCGATGACCTTTTCACTGTAAGCCATGGTGCTATTCCTTCCTCATCAGAGAGCCGCTCTTGCTGGCGACTACTTAGTGCGCAGCCCACTCGATCTTGGAGATGTCGACGCCGTCTTTGTACATATCCCACAGCGGCGACAATTCGCGCAGCTTGGTCACGGCCTCGCAGACCTTCTGCGCGGCGTAGTCGATTTCTTCTTCGGTGGTGAAGCGACCGAAGGTGAAGCGGATCGAGCTGTGCGCCAGTTCGTCGTTGCGGCCCAGGGCGCGCAGCACGTAGGACGGCTCGAGCGATGCCGAGGTGCACGCCGAACCCGAAGACACTGCCAGGTCCTTGAGGGCCATGATCAGCGACTCGCCTTCGACGTAGTTGAAGCTCAGGTTCAGGTTGTGCGGAATACGCGCGGTCATGCTGCCGTTGATGTACAGCTCTTCAAGGTTCTCGACCTGCTTGTAGAAGCGGTCGCTCAGGGCCTTGATACGCAGGTTCTCGCTGGCCATCAGCTCCTTGGCGATGGCGAAGGCTTCGCCCATGCCGACGATCTGGTGGGTAGCCAGGGTGCCCGAACGCATGCCGCGCTCGTGACCGCCGCCGTGCATGGTGGCTTCAAGACGCACGCGCGGCTTGCGGCTGACGTACAGCGCGCCGATGCCTTTGGGGCCGTAGGTCTTGTGCGCCGAGAACGACATCAGGTCGACCTTCAGCTTCTGCAGGTCGATCTCGACCTTGCCGGTGGACTGCGCGGCATCGACGTGGAACATGACGCCACGCGAGCGGGTCAGTTCGCCGATGGCGGCGATGTCGTTGATGGTGCCGATTTCATTGTTCACGTGCATGATCGACACCAGGATGGTGTCTTCACGCAGGGCTGCCTCGACCATGGCCGGGGTGATCAGGCCATCGGCGCCCGGCTCGATGTAGGTGACTTCGAAGCCTTCACGTTCCAGCTGACGGGTGCTGTCCAGAACGGCCTTGTGCTCGATCTTGGAGGTGATCAGGTGCTTGCCCTTGGTGCCGTAGAAGTGCGCGACGCCCTTGATTGCCAGGTTGTCGGACTCGGTGGCGCCACTGGTCCAGACAATTTCCCGCGGGTCGGCGTTGACCAGGTCGGCGACCTGGCGGCGAGCGTTCTCGACCGCTTCTTCGGCTTTCCAGCCAAAGACGTGGGAACGCGAGGCCGGGTTACCGAAGTTCCCGTCGACCAGCAGGCAATCGCTCATCTTCTGGGCGACACGTGGGTCGACCGGGGTGGTCGCGGAGTAATCGAGGTAGATCGGCAACTTCATTGAATATCTCCTATCAGGCGGGCTCATCGCGCAGTCGAAACGGTCATTCGACGGCGGATGTCTCAATCTTGTCCAGATGCGGTGTCCGGCCCGCCATGCGGCGCAGGTCCTGACGCTGGGCGACTTCTTGCACCTCACGGCGAGTAACAAGGTCAGCCAGGCTGATACCGCTCAGAAATTCGTGAATCTGCTGGCTGAGATCACACCACAAGTGGTGGGTCAGGCAGGTATCGCCAGCGTGGCAATCACCCAGGCCCTGGCAGCGTGTAGCGTCGACCGATTCGTTGACCGCATCGATCACCTGGGCTACCTGGATGCTTTCCATCACGCGCGACAGCTGGTAGCCGCCGCCTGGACCGCGCACACTGGAAACCAGACTGCTGCGACGCAGCTTGGCAAACAGCTGCTCCAGATAGGAAAGGGAGATGCCTTGGCGCTCGGAAATGTCGGCCAGGGACACCGGCCCGTTTTGCGCGTGCAACGCCAGGTCAAGCATGGCAGTCACGGCGTATCGGCCTTTTGTAGTCAGTCGCATGGCTATTTGGTACCACGGGAGTTACGGGATGTGTGCGAGTATGCGATTCCCGAGCATTTAAGTCAACTATAAGACCTACTGCTTTAGTCGGGATTGCGCCTGAGAGGCGGCGCAGAGTGTAGCAAAGTCGGGCGCGCCAGCGCACGCCCTTCTGTCAATGCGTCGACGCGTCGCTGCGGGCGTCGGCCTTCACGTCCGCGAAGTCTTCGTCACGCAGGGCCGGCAGTTCCTTGGCGCAGTAGTCGCTACCCAGGTTCTTGAGCGCACCGCACATGTCCTCCAGGCGCCCGTCCACCGCTTGCAGGTGGTCGAGCAACTGGCCGATGGCGCGGGCCACCGGGTCGGGCATGTCTTCGCTCACGCCGTAGGCGTCGAAGCCGATCTTCTCGGCCATGGCCTTGCGCCGGGCCTCCTGCTCGGCGTCGGACTTGACGATGATACGCCCCGGGATGCCCACCGCCGTGGCGCCGGCCGGCACCGCCTTGGTGACCACCGCATTGGAGCCGATCTTGGCCCCCGCCCCCACGGTGAACGGGCCCAGCACCTTGGCGCCGGCCCCCACCACCACGCCGTCCTCCAGGGTCGGGTGGCGCTTGCCCTTGTTCCAGCTGGTGCCGCCCAGGGTCACGCCCTGGTACAGGGTCACGTCATCGCCGATCTCGGCGGTTTCGCCGATCACGATGCCCATGCCGTGGTCGATGAAGAAGCGCCGGCCTACCTTTGCACCGGGGTGAATCTCGATGCCGGTCATCCAGCGACCGAAGTTGGACACCAGCCGCGCCAGCCACTTCCAGTCCCGTACCCACAGGGCATGCGCCGCGCGGTGCAGCCAGATCGCATGCATGCCCGGGTAGCAGGTCAGCACTTCAAAGGCATTGCGCGCCGCCGGGTCACGGTGGAAAACGCTTTGGATATCTTCACGCAGACGCTCGAACATTTACTGATCCTTCCGCTTGTGCGCATCGCCCCGGGCCGCTTTCTGGGTTTCGGTGAGGATGCCGCGCAAAATGCTTATTTCCGATCGACTCACCGCGCTGCGCCCGTACAGGCGACGCAAACGCGGCATCAGGTGCTTGGGCTTGGTCGGGTCGAGAAAGCCGATGTCCACCAGCGCGGACTCCAGGTGCTGGTAGAACAGCTCCATTTCGTCCATGGTCGCCAGCTCTGCGCTGCGCACCGAGGCCACTTCGACCTTCTCGACTTTCGACGCCTGCCCGTCGGCTGCCAGCCAGGCCATGCGCACTTCATAGGCCAGGACCTGGACCGCAGCCGCCAGATTCAGCGAACTGAAATCCGGGTTGGACGGGATATGCACGTGATAATGACATCGCTGCAGCTCGTCGTTGGTCAGGCCGGCATGTTCACGGCCGAACACCAGCGCCACCTCGGCACCCTCGCCTGCCTGCTCGACGACCTTGGCGCCGCATTCGCGCGGATCGAGCAGGGGCCACGGGATGCGCCGGTCGCGGGCACTGGTGCCCACCACCAGGGTGCAGCCCACCAGCGCATCCTCGAGCGTGGCCACCACCTCGGCACCCGCCAGCACGTCATCGGCGCCGGAGGCACGGGCACTGGCCTCGTGGGAAGGAAAGTCGTTCGGCTCGACCAGCACCAGGCGCAACAGGCCCATGTTCTTCATGGCGCGCGCAGCCCCGCCGATATTGCCGGGGTGACTGGTATTGACCAGGACGACACGAATTCTTGGCAGCACGGGCACGGCTCACAGACACGGAAGGAAGGGAGCAAATCTTACAGAAGCGACCGGCATTACGCTATGAAAGCAAATGTCGCCCTTCTTCGTTCAAAGTTTTCTGCTAGAATGTTCGGCTTTCTTTAACGACCCAGGTGAAACGTCCATGCAGCCCATGCTGAATATCGCGCTGCGCGCCGCCCGCAGCGCCAGTGAATTGATTTTCCGCTCCATCGAGCGCCTGGATACCATCAAGGTAGATGAGAAAGACGCCAAGGATTACGTCTCCGAAGTCGACCGCGCGGCGGAAAAAGTCATCGTCGACGCCCTGCGCAAGGCGTACCCGAACCACTCCATCTACGGTGAAGAAACCGGCCTGCACGCTGGCAACGGCGAAGAAGGCAAGGACTACCTGTGGGTCATCGACCCGCTCGACGGTACCACCAACTTCCTGCGTGGCGTCCCTCACTTTGCCGTGAGCATCGCGTGCAAGTACCGCGGCCGCCTGGAACACGCCGTGGTCCTCGACCCGGTACGCCAGGAAGAATTCACCGCCAGCCGTGGCCGTGGCGCCCAGCTCAATGGTCGCCGCCTGCGCGTCAGCGGTCGCACCAGCCTGGACGGCGCCCTGCTGGGTACCGGCTTCCCGTTCCGTGACAACCAGATGGATGGCCTGGACAACTACCTGGGCATGTTCCGTGCCCTGGTCGGCCAGACCGCCGGCATCCGCCGCGCCGGCGCCGCGAGCCTGGACCTGGCCTACGTGGCCGCCGGCCGCTTCGATGCGTTCTGGGAGTCGGGCCTGAGCGAGTGGGACATGGCTGCAGGCGCACTGCTGATCCAGGAAGCGGGCGGCCTGGTGAGCGACTTCACCGGTGGTCATGACTTCCTCGAGAAGGGCCACATCGTTGCCGGCAACATCAAGTGCTTCAAGGCGGTGTTGACGGCGATCCAGCCGCACCTGCCGGCTTCGCTGAAGCGCTGAGTTTCAGCCGGGCAATAAAAAAGCACCCTTCGGGGTGCTTTTTTGTGGCTGGTGTCCCGTCCTGAATAAGGTTTACACCTCCCATCCCGAATTTCCGGAGAGTCAGATGGAGCAAGGTGTAAAGCGCACACAGCGTGATTACTCACTGTCTTTTAAATTGGCGGTGGTTGATCAGATTGAAAAAGGCGAACTGACCTACAAGCAGGCCCAGGTGCGGTATGGCATCCAGGGACGGTCGACGGTTCTGGTATGGTTGCGTAAGCACGGTCGGCAGGATTGGAGCCAGGGGGCCTCGATCCGCGACGAGAGGAGCTGCGCGATGTCTGACCCCAAAACGCTCACTCCAGAGCAGCGGATCAAAGAGCTTGAGCAGCAGCTTGAGCTGATGAGCCAGAAGGCCCAGTTCTTTGAAACGGTCGTTGATGTTCTGAAAAATGACTATGGTGTCTCGGTCGTAAAAAAGCGATCCGGCAAGTCCTCTCGCAAGGTCAAGTCGCAGGACTGAGCATTGCCAGGGCTTGTCAGTTTCTAGGCATCAGTCGACAGGCTTACTACAAGCGCAACCGAGCTGCTGATGGCAAAGAGCGCCAGGCAGATCGGGTGGTTCAGTTTGTTCAGCAAGTCCGGCTGCGCCAGCCCCGTCTGGGTACCCGTAAGCTGCACTATTTGCTGCATTGCCAACCTGACAAACGATTCCAGGTCGGCCGAGATAGACTGTTTCAGGTCTTGGGAGAGCGCCGTTTGCTGGTACTGCCCAAGCGGGCATACCACAAGACAACACAGAGCTTTCATCGCTTCTACCGCCATCCCAACTTAATCAAGCCCGGTCCAAGCCAAGTCGTTCCGACAAGGCCGGAGCACGTCTGGGTTGCCGACATTACTTATCTGCCCGCACGCAACGGCCCGCTGTACCTGAGCCTGGTAACGGACGCGTACTCCAGGAAAATTGTTGGTCACCACGTCCATGAAAGCCTGCATGCCGAGTCAGTAGCGCAAGCCTTCAAGCAGGCCTTACGAAAGCGACGTCGTCGCCAGCCATTAGTCCACCATTCGGATCGAGGCATCCAATATTGCTCGGCGCTATACCAGTCACTGCACCAACGGCACGGCGTTCAGTGCTCCATGACTGATGGGTATGACTGCTACCAGAACGCGCTGGCTGAGCGAATCAACGGAATCCTCAAGATGGAGCTGCTGTTGAGTAGCCCTGAAGATCTGGAGCAAGCGAGGCAGATGGTTGATGAGGCAGTACAGATCTACAACACAGAACGGCCCCATATGGCCCTGAAAAACAAAACGCCCGATGCGGTGCATCGGGCGTTTTGAGGCCTATCGGCCTACCTGAACAGGTGTAAACCTATTTCAGGACTAGACATGGCTTTCGGGCCTCTTCGCCGGCAAGGCCGGCGAAAGGGTCATCACTGCCCAGGCTGCGCCTGCGTCAGTACCAACTTGCCATTCTCGTCCAGCGGGATCTGCGAACCCGGGTCGCGCTCCATGCGCACCTGCCCGGCCTTGTCGCCAATCGAATACTTCACGTCGTACCCCACCACCTTCTCGCTCAGGTCATTGACCGTGTTGCAGCGGGTTTGCGTGGTGGTGTAGGTATCGCGGTTCTGCATGCCTTCCTGCACCTTGTTGCCGGCATAGCCACCACCGACGGCACCGGCCACGGTCGCGATCTTCTTGCCATTGCCGCCGCCGATCTGGTTACCCAGCAACCCACCTGCCACGGCGCCCAGCACGGTACCGGCGATCTGGTGCTGATCCTTCACCGGCGCCTGACGGGTCACCGTGACATCCTTGCAGACTTCCCGTGGCGTCTTGACGGTCTGCTTGACCGGCTGCACCGACGTCACCTGCGCGTATTGCGGCCCGCCCTTGACCAAGCTGTAGGTAGCCACGGCACCTCCGGCAGTGACACCGACAGCACCCAGCACCGCACCCACCAGCATTGACTTGTTCACGTGAACCTCCTGATTTACCTGCGGGAACACGCCCGCGCTTCTCCCAGCCTTGGAGCATAAAAAAAGGCGCGAGTTCAATACTCGCACCTTCTTGTACCGCTCAGGACAGTGGCAAAAAGCCTTATGGACGCTCGTCCACACCCTCGGTTTTCACCGGCGGGATCAGGTCTTCACTGTTCAGGTTCAGCCAGATCAGCACCACGTTGGCGATGTAGATCGACGAGTAGGTACCGGCCATTACACCGATGAACAGTGCCAGCGAGAAGCCCCACAGGTTGTCACCACCGAAGAACAGCAGTGCCGCGATCGCCAGCAAGGTGGACACCGAGGTGGCCACGGTACGCAGCAGGGTCTGGGTGGTCGAGACGTTGATGTTCTCGATCAGCGAAGCCTTGCGCATCACGCGGAAGTTTTCCCGTACCCGGTCGAACACCACGATGGTGTCGTTGAGCGAGTAGCCGATGATCGCCAGCACCGCCGCCAGCACCGTCAGGTCGAAGGTGATCTGGAAGAACGACAGGATGCCCATGGTCACGATCACGTCGTGCACCAGCGACAGGATGGCGCCCACCGCAAACTTCCACTGGAAGCGGAAGGCCAGGTAGACCAGGATGCCGCCCAGCGCCAGCAGCATGCCCAGGCCGCCCTGGTCACGCAGTTCCTCGCCCACCTGCGGGCCGACGAACTCGACACGCTTGACCGTGGCCGGGTTGTCGGTGCTGATCTTCTGCAGCGCCTCGGCCACCTTGTTGCCCAGCATCGGGTCGTCGCCCGGCATGCGCACCAGCAGGTCGGTGGTAGCACCGAAGCTCTGCACCACGGCATCGTGGAAGCCGGACCTGACCAGCTCTTCACGAACCTCGCCAAGGTTGGCCGGGCGCTCGTAGGTCAGCTCGATGAGCGTACCGCCGGTGAAGTCCAGGCCGAAGTTGAGCCCTTTGTAGAACCAGCTGAACAGTGCCAGCACAGTCAGCAGCAGGGTGACGCCGAACGCGACGTTCCGCACACCCATGAAGTTAATGGTACGTAACATGGCAGCCCCTTATACCCACAACTTCTTGATATCCCGCCCACCGCAGGTCAGGTTGACCATTGCGCGGGTGACCATGACGGCCGTGAACATCGAGGTGAAAATCCCGAGGGACATGGTAACCGCGAAGCCCTTGACCGGACCGGTACCCATGGCGAACAGGATGCCGCCCACCAGCAGGGTGGTCAGGTTGGCATCGACGATCGCGGTGTAGGCACGGTTGAAGCCTTCGTGGATGGCGCGCTGCACCGACATGCCATTGGCCAGTTCTTCACGTATGCGCGAGAAGATCAGTACGTTGGCGTCGACCGCCATACCCATGGTCAGCACGATACCGGCAATGCCCGGCAGGGTCAGCGTAGCCCCCAGCAGCGACATCAGCGCCAGCAGCAGCACCATGTTGCCCGCCAGGGCGATGGTGGCGATCAGGCCGAAGGCACGGTAGATGGCCATGATGAACAGCGACACGAACAGCATGCCCCACAGCGATGCATCGATACCCTTGGTGATGTTGTCGGCACCCAGGCTCGGGCCAATGGTACGTTCTTCGGCGAAGTACATCGGCGCCGCCAGACCACCGGCACGCAGCAGCAGGGCCAGTTCGGACGACTCACCCTGGCCGTTCAGGCCGGTGATGCGGAACTGGCTGCCCAGCGGCGACTGGATGGTCGCCAGGCTGATGATGCGCTTCTCTTCCACGAACGACTGCACCGGCACGTCTTTCTCGACACCGTCGACCATCTGCTTGACGTAGCGGGTAACCGGACGCTGTTCGATGAAGATCACCGCCATGCTGCGCCCGACGTTGCTGCGCGTGGCGCGGCTCATCAGTTCGCCGCCGTGGCCATCCAGGCGGATGTTCACCTGCGGGCGACCCTGCTCGTCGAAGCTGGCCTGGGCGTCGGTGACCTGGTCACCGGTGATGATCAGGCCACGCTCGACCGCTGCCGGTGGGCGACCGCCCTCACGGAACTCGAAGGTCTCGGTAGTGGCCTTGGACGCACCCGGCTCGGCACCCAGACGGAACTCCAGGTTCGCGGTCTTGCCCAGGATACGCTTGGCTTCGGCGGTGTCCTGCACGCCTGGCAGCTCGACCACGATGCGGTTGGCACCCTGGCGCTGAACCAGTGGCTCGGCCACACCCAGTTCGTTGACGCGGTTACGTACCGTGGTCAGGTTCTGCTTGATCGAGTATTCACGGATTTCCGCGACCTTGGCCGGGGTAATCGCCAGACGCAGCACCGACAGGCCGTTACGCTCGGTGGTGGTCAGCTCGAAATCGTTGAAATTCTTGCGGATCAGGCTGCGAGCCTGTTCGCGGGACTGGTCATCGGAGAAGCCCAGTTGAATGCCGCCATCTTGCTGCGGCAGGCTGCGGTAGCGCACACGCTCCTTGCGCAGCAGGCTTTTGACTTCGCCCTCGTACACCTTCAGACGTGCCGCCATGGCCTTGTCCATGTCCACTTCAAGCAGGAAGTGCACACCACCGGACAGGTCCAGGCCCAGCTTCATAGGGCTTGCACCCAGGTTGCGCAGCCATTGCGGAGTGGTCGGAGCCAGGTTCAGTGCAACGACGTAGTCGTCACCCAGCGCCTTGCGCACAACGTCCTTGGCAGGCAGTTGGTCGTCCTGTTTGGCCAGACGCACCAGTGCGCCCTTGCCCTTCTCGCCCAGGCTTGCACCCTTGACCACGATACCGGCGTCGGCCAGTGCCTTGGTGGCACGGTCCAGGTCGGCCTGGCTGACCTGCAGCGCCGTGCTGGCACCACTGACCTGAATAGCCGCGTCGTCAGGGTAGAGGTTGGGAGCGGAATAAATAAAACCGATCGCCAGTACCGCCAGGATCAGTGCGTATTTCCATAGAGGATATTTGTTCAGCATCACGCCGCCCGTTCAAGACGCGGGGCGCCTTGCGCGCCCCGTCGATTGTAGAAAATCTGAAACTTAGATCGCTTTGAGCGTGCCCTTGGGCAGGGTCGCGGCAATAGCACCCTTCTGGAACTTCAGTTCCACGGTGTCGGACACTTCCAGCACCACGAAGTCATCGGCCACTTTGACGATCTTGCCGGCAATACCGCCGTTGGTGACAACTTCGTCACCTTTCTGCAGGTTGCTCAGCAGGTTCTTCTGCTCTTTGGCGCGCTTGGCCTGTGGACGCCAGATCATCAGGTAGAAGATGACCAGGAAGCCGACCAGGAAAATCCACTCGAAGCCGGTACCGGCTGGGCCGGCGGCAGCTGCCGGGGCTGCTGCGTCCGCGTAAGCGGCAGGAATCAGAAAGCTCATTTAGCACTCCAAGTTGCAAGTTGTTGTACGTGTGTCAGGTTCGACAGAACATCAATCCAAGGGCGGCACAGGCAGCCCGCGCTTGGCGTAAAAGGCATCGACAAAGGCGGCCAATGTACCCTGTTGAATAGCCTCGCGCAAACCAGCCATCAGGCGCTGGTAATGACGCAAGTTGTGGATGGTATTCAACATGCTGCCCAACATTTCGCCGCATTTATCCAGGTGATGCAGATAAGCGCGGGAGAAGTTCTGGCAGGTGTAGCAGTCACAGGTCGGATCCAGTGGCGAATCATCATGGCGATGGAACGCGTTACGGATTTTAAGCACGCCGGTATCGACAAACAGATGACCGTTGCGCGCATTGCGCGTGGGCATCACGCAATCGAACATGTCGACGCCGCGGCGCACACCCTCAACGAGATCTTCCGGCTTGCCTACCCCCATAAGGTAACGAGGTTTGTCAGCCGGCATCATGCCCGGCAGGTAGTCCAGCACCTTGATCATCTCGTGCTTGGGCTCGCCCACCGACAGCCCGCCAATGGCCAGGCCGTCGAAGCCGATCTTGTCCAGGCCCTCGAGCGAACGCTCGCGCAGGTTGCGGTGCATGCCGCCCTGCACGATGCCGAACAGCGCCGCGGTGCTGTCGCCGTGGGCGTTCTTGGAGCGCTGGGCCCAGCGCAGCGACAGCTCCATGGAGATGCGCGCCACATCTTCATCGGCCGGGTACGGGGTGCACTCGTCGAAAATCATCACCACGTCCGAGCCCAGGTCGCGCTGCACCTGCATCGACTCTTCCGGGCCCATGAACACCTTGGAGCCGTCCACCGGGGATGCGAAGGTCACGCCCTCCTCCTTGATCTTGCGCATCGCGCCCAGGCTGAACACCTGGAAGCCGCCGGAGTCGGTGAGGATCGGGCCCTGCCACTTCATGAAGTCGTGCAGGTCGCCGTGGGCCTTGATCACCTCGGTGCCCGGGCGCAGCCACAGGTGGAAAGTGTTGCCCAGGATCATCTGCGCGCCGATGGCCTCGATGTCGCGCGGCAGCATGCCCTTGACCGTGCCATAGGTGCCCACCGGCATGAAGGCCGGGGTTTCGACCACACCCCGGGGGAATGTCAGGCGGCCGCGACGGGCCTTGCCGTCGGTGGCCAGCAACTCGAAGGACATACGACAGGTGCGACTCATGCTTGATCCTCGGGCCCGCGTGGCGCCGGATTGCGGGTGATGAACATGGCATCACCGTAACTGAAGAAGCGGTAGCCGTTTTCCACCGCTGCGGCGTAGGCAGCCATGGTCTCGGGGTAACCGGCGAAGGCCGAAACCAGCATCAGCAGCGTGGATTCGGGCAAATGGAAGTTGGTCACCAGGGCGTCGACCACGTGGAACGGGCGGCCCGGGAAAATAAAGATGTCGGTATCGCCGCTGAACGGCTTGAGCGTACCGTCGCGCGCCGCGCTTTCCAGCGAGCGCACGCTGGTGGTGCCGACCGCGATCACCCGCCCGCCGCGCGCCCGGCATTCGGCCACGGCGTCCACCACGTCCTGGCCCACTTCGAGCCACTCTTTATGCATGTGGTGATCTTCGATGCGTTCCACGCGCACCGGCTGGAAGGTGCCGGCGCCCACGTGCAGGGTGACGAAGGCGGTGCTCACGCCCTTTTCGGCGATCTTGCCCATCAGCTCTTCATCGAAGTGCAGGCCGGCGGTGGGCGCGGCGACGGCGCCGGAGCGCTGCGCATAGACCGTCTGATAGCGCTCGCGGTCGGCGCCTTCGTCGGGGCGGTCTATATAAGGAGGCAACGGCATGTGGCCGACGCGGTCGAGCAGTGGCAGCACCTCTTCGGTGAAGCGCAGCTCGAACAGCGCGTCGTGGCGCGCGACCATCTCGGCTTCGCCGCCGCCGTCGATCAGCAGCTGGGTGCCTGGCTTGGGCGACTTGCTCGAGCGCACGTGGGCGAGCACGCGATGGCTGTCGAGCACACGCTCGATGAGGATCTCCAGCTTGCCGCCGGAGGCCTTCTGGCCGAACAGTCGGGCCGGGATCACCCGGGTGTTGTTGAACACCATCAGATCGCCCGGGCGCAGGTGCTCGAGCAGGTCGGTGAACTGGCGATGCGCGAGCGCGCCGGTAGGCCCGTCGAGGGTCAACAGCCGGCTGCTGCGCCGTTCAGCCAGTGGATGGCGGGCGATCAGGGAATCTGGAAGCTCAAAGGAGAAATCGGCGACGCGCATGATGGTGATCGGTTTGACAGGGCCGCAAAGTTTAGCGGAAAGCGGCAAAATTGACCATGAAAGCTGATTGACCAACGGTAGGCGCCTCACTATACTTCGCCGCCACAAGCCCTGATGGCGGAATTGGTAGACGCGGCGGATTCAAAATCCGTTTTCGAAAGGAGTGGGAGTTCGAGTCTCCCTCGGGGCACCATACAAATCCTTGTAAATCAAGGGCTTAGAGAAGGGGTAGAAAGAAATTTCTACCCCTTTTTCTATTCAGAAAATCTGTTCTTCTCAAACCCATTTCCCTCGGAAAATGCGGCCCCAAAGCGTCACATCACGCGAAGTCAAGATCATACAAACCCACAAAAATCAATAGATTTTATGGGTATTCAAAAACCTTCGCGTCTCCGGCAAGGTCGTTTTTTGTGGTTGAACGTGTTCAAGCATGAAAATTGAGCACGGGTCTAACCCTAACTTTTAATTTTTGACAGCTACCATCCAACCCTACATATATTTTCAATCTACCATTGACACAATATTTCGTTGCATTAAGCCATTATTTGACTGTCATCGAAATTAAAAGACCGAACAAATCAAGCATTCAACAATGCTTGGCAACTGTATAGCAGGCATTGAAAAGGCCACCTTGAAGGGCAGCCTGATAGTTATCGACCATTATACGAACGCGGTCTATCTTCTCTTCATCGACCTCAAATCAACAAAAACACTGATGTGCTTTATTGTCGTTTACACATTTCAAAAAACAGTGCCATCATCCAAGGCAGACTTCAACTCGCTCTTGTAATTACTCTTATTAAAACTGTCGACTTTCTTGTAAGTATTCAGCTTTTCAGGAGAGCGATATTGCGTATCACTTGCGAACGATTGAAAGGTGTCATCGTCAACCATTCTTATATGCATTTGAAGCTCCCTTGAATCATAGCCATAAAACTCAACAAAACCGGGAATTTGACTTTGACGTGCAACCATCAACGCTTCTTTGACTGGCTTGTCATAGAGATAGAATGTAGCAGTCACCATAATGGCACCCCCGGATTCCGTATTGTTCTTACCGAATTGGGGATTCACATAAGGGGTGAACACGACCCCACCATCCATAGCCTTGGTTTGTCCTAGCCATTTACGTTCTTTAATCGCACTGATTGTCTTATTGATAGGTCCAGAATACTCAACGCTTCTTCTGTCTTTATCAAGCTCGACGTGTTCAAAGGTTTCTGCTGATGCTGTGCACGCAAAAGCGGCAACCAACGATGCCAGCACAAAGCTTTTAATTTTTTCCATCTTTTCCTTATCCATTCAGTTGAATCGCGAGAGCCAAGTCTTGCTGGTAAGGCAAAATGCTATCACCATTTGAGCAATAGTTAAACGCCAGCATTCCAACATCGCGGGGATGCAATATATTTAAGACTGGAACTTGCATGCTAGTTCTTCAAATGCTTTCCTTCGGAATACCTGTCAACAGTCATCCGCAACAAACCCTCTGCTTTATGACCTACCCATGAAATGATGACAAGGTTTTTTACATCTGCACGCTCCAATGTAGCAATTGCGGTTTTTCGTATGCGGTGGAAAACACATCGCTTATCACAGCCCAACTCTGTTTTGGATGTGCTTACCGAGTGGCTTCCAAACCCATTACTATTTCGATGTACATAGCCGTCCAACGACGACTACGCAACACCCATAAAGCCCACTGACTGCGGGCTTTTTAGTCTCTGGGGTTTCATCCCCTTCCCTGGCAAGTCAACGCTTCAGCGCCAACAATCCAATTGCCCCTGCGCACGAGTGCTGAAGATCGTCAGCAGCTCGCCCAGTGTATGCGGTGGCGGTTCGGCAGCGCGGGTCACCGCGTACAGGGTGATCGGCAACGCTGGAGCCAGGGGGCGAATGGCGGTGGCCCCAGGCGACGCGCTGAGGGCGGTGAAGGGATCGATCACCGCCAGCCCTGCACCGGATTCGACCATCGCCCTGGCCAGTGAATAGGTTTGCACCGCGATGCTCACCCGTGGCGGCGGCTCTACCGCCTCGAGATAGCTGTCGAGGCGGGCCGACAGCGGATCGGCACTGGACAGCCCGATCAGCGGCGCGTCGGCCAGGGCCTGCAGCGGCAGCGGCTGGCCTTCTTCCTCCTGGGGCCAGTAACCGGCCGGCGCCAACGCCACCAACACCCCACAGGCCAGCGCCTGGGCCTTGAGCCCCGGGTGATCGGGTAGTTGCAGGGTCAGGGCGACATCGATTTCGCGCATCAGCAGGTTCTGCACCAGCTCGCGGCTATGGGCACTGGACAGCTCGCAGGCGATCTCCGGATAACGTTGCGTCCATTCATGAATGGCCGGCGGCAACAACGACAGGGCCAGTGCCGGGGTCGCGCCGATCCGCAGGCTGTGGCCCGGCTCGCGGCGCAGGCTCTGGGCCAGGCGTCGCACCCCTTGCAGGCTTTCGGTGACCTTGTCGACCTCACGCTCCAGCTCCAGCGCTTCCGGGGTGGCCTGGAGTTTGCCGCGCACCCGTAGAAACAACGGGAAACCCAGATGCTGCTCAGCGTGTTGCAGCACTTTGGTCACGGCGGGTTGGGAGACGTGCAGTAACTGCGCGGCAGCGCTGACCGACCCGGTCTGACGGATGGCCTGGAAGATCTCGATGTGGCGAAGGCGCATGGCGAGTCCATAACCTTTGTTTATGGGATGACCATCTTTATTCATTGTTCGGCACCTGTCACCTGGCTCTAACCTCGGTCTCGTCTCAACCACGGCTAAGGAATGACATGGCTCAGCGTGTATGCATCATCGGCGGCGGCGTCATTGGCCTGGCAACGGCTTACGCACTGGTGCGCGATGGCGTTGAGGTGACCCTGGTCGAGGCGCGGGATTCGCTGGGCAGTGAAACCAGCTTTGCCAATGGCGGCCAGTTGTCCTATCGCTACGTGGCGCCCCTGGCCGATGCCGGCGTGCCATTGCAGGCCATCGGCTGGATGCTGCGCGGTGACTCACCGTTGAAGCTGCGCCCCCGCCTGGACCCGGCGCAGTGGCGCTGGATGGCGTCCTTTCTGGGGGCCTGCCGCTCCTCCGTCAACCGCACCAATGCAGCCCACCTGCTGCGCCTGGCGTTGTTCAGCCAGGCCACCCTGCAGGCCTGGCGCGAAGACGATGCCCTGGACGGTTTCCACTGGCGGCGCAATGGCAAGCTGGTGACCTTTCGCAACACCGCGAGCTTCGAGCACGCCCGCCACAGGCTGGCCGCCCCCCAGCAACAGCAGGTGCTGTCGTCTGCCGACTGCGCCCGCCTGGACCCGGCGCTGGCCGATGCCCCCTTTGTTGGCGCGATCTACACCCCCGATGAAGAGGTCGGTGACTGCCACGGCTTCTGCCAGCAACTGGCGGCGCGTTTGCGGGCCTCGGGCCGTTGCGAGTTCCGCCTGGGCCAGGCCGTGACCGGTATTCGCCAGGCCAATGGCATGGTGAGCGCAATTGAACTGGGGGATGAAGTGCTGCCAGTGGAGCATCTGGTGATTGCCGCCGGCCATCGCAGCCCACTGCTGACGTTGCCAGGGGTGCACCTGCCCCTGTACCCGCTCAAGGGCTATAGCCTCACCGTGCCGATCGGCGCCCACCACCGGGCCCCGGATCTGAGCATCACTGACTATGACCGCAAGATCGTCTACGCCCGCATCGGCGAGCAACTGCGGGTAGCGGCCATGGTCGACATCGTCGGCTTTGAACCGGCGCTGGACCCCAAGCGGCTGGCCCTGATCAAGCGCCAGGCGCGTGACACCTTCGCCAATGCCGGCGACTACGAGCAGGCCATCGAGTGGGCCGGTATGCGCCCGGCGACCCCTAGCGGCGTGCCGCTGCTGGGCGCAACGGCGTATCGCAACCTGTGGCTCAACCTCGGCCATGGTGCCCTGGGCTTCACCCTGGCCTGCGGCAGTGCGCAGTTGCTCGGCGAGCTGATCGGCCAGCGCCGCCCCTCCATTGATCTGCAGGGCTTTGCGCCCCGTGTGGCCTGAAATTACCCAAGAGAAGGACTATCCGATGACCATCAGCCGCATCCAGACCAATCCACGCTTGTCCGCTGCCGTGACCTTTGGCGACCTGGTGTTTCTCTCCGGCCAAGTACCGGGTGATGCCACCGACGCCGCTGGCCAGACTCGCCAGGTGCTGGCAAAAATCGACGCGCTGTTGGCCGAGGCGGGCAGCGACAAGGATCACCTGCTCAGCGCGACCATTTACCTGAAGGACATAGGTGAGGATTTCGCGGCGATGAACTACGTATGGTCGGACTGGTTGTCGCCTGGCCAGGCACCGAGTCGCACGACCTTGCAGGCCGAGCTGGCCCGCCCGCAGGTGCGAATCGAAATCAGCGTTATCGCGGCCCGCCGCTAAGCAATCCATCACCCACAACGGAGAATAACAATGCAAAAAATCACGTTGCTCGGCTGCACCCTGGGCGTATTGCTCGGCACTCAAGTGCAGGCTGAAGAAACCTCGCTGGGGCCGACCCTGAGCAAGATTGCCAGTACCAACAGCATTACCCTGGGTTATCGCGATGCGTCGGTACCGTTCTCCTACGTGGGCGATCACTCGGGTCAACCGATGGGTTACTCGGTGGACCTGGCGAACAAGATCGTCGAGCGCGTGCAGCAAAAGCTCGCGGCGCCCCAGCTCAAGGTCAAGTACAACCTGGTGACTTCGCAAACCCGCATTCCGCTGGTGCAGAACGGCACGGTCGACCTGGAATGTGGCTCGACCGGCGTGACCGCTGAGCGGCAAAAACAGGTGGCGTTTTCCTACGGCTTCATCTACGTCAAAGGCCAGTTGCTGACCGCCAACGACAGTGGGATCAAGAGCTTCGCCGACCTGCGCGGCAAGAACGTGGTGACCACCGCCGGCACCACCAACGAGCGCTATCTGAAGAGCTACAACATCGATAACAAGATCGACATGTTCGTGATCAGCGCCAAGGACCACGGCGAAGCCTTCCAGCTGTTGCAGTCCGGTCGGGCAGCGGCGTTCTACATGGACGATGCGTTGCTCTACGGCGAGCGCGCCAAGGCTCGCGATCCGCACAAGTGGGTAGTGGTTGGGGAGGAGCAGTCGCGGGAAATCTACAGCTGCATGGTGCGCAAGGACGATCCGCAATTCCTCGCACTGGTGAATTCGACACTGGGCGAGCTGTACAGCTCGGGGGAGATCAACGGGATCTACCAGCGCTGGTTTGAGCAGCCGATCCCGCCAAAAGGCTTGAACCTCGAGTTCCCGATGACCAGTGAACTCAAGGCGATCATTGCCAAGCCGGTGAGTGATCCGGTGCAGTAGCGATCAGTGCCCTCACCGGTTGGCGCGGGCTACCCGCCACCAGGGCTTGGGGATTGCTACTCCCCCAAACGGTAGGTCGAGCAGCAGTGTTCCGCTGAGTTCTTCAGCGTTCACTCTGAGGCGATTCACTGAGGACACGGTGATTTTTCTGGGCTGCCATACAGGCAGCTCAGAAGTTGTTTCCAGACAAAAAAGTCGCTGAAGCATTCCAGAATCAACCTACACCGAAGCCCCTCGATGCGAGCGCGCACAGAGTTCGATTCCCAGCGCATGCATCACCTTCAGCACCGTATCGAAACGAGGCTTGGCGCCTGGCGCGAAGGCCTTGTAAAGGCTCTCTCTTCCCAATCCAGTCTCTTTGGCAACCAGCGACATTCCGCGCGCTTTGGCCACGTACCCTATTGCACGTAAAAGCTCGTCGCTGTCGCCCTCTGCCAGCACCTGAGACAAGTACTCGCTGATGGCTTCATCACTATCAAGCAGTGCCGCCATGTCGAATGGAATCAATGTAACGCTCATGGTCAAACCTCTTTGGCCAACCGCTTGGCCATCCGGATATCTGCTGCTTGAGAAGACTTGTCCCCGCCTGTCAGCAACAAGATTGCTACGCCGCTACGCACGGTGAAGTACACCCGATAGCCTGGGCCGGAATCGATGCGCATCTCTGAAACACCATCACCAACCGCCTTCGTATCCCCCAAGTTGCCCGCAAGCGCACGTTCGATGCGTCGACCAATGGCGATCCTCGCTCGTACATCGCGTAGCGCCAGAAGCCAGCCGCTGAATGCCAAAGTCTGTTCTATGGAATAGATCACATCAGGCCCTGAATGTATCCCTACGGATACAGGCTGGCAAGCAAGATCACGTTTGGATGCTTACCAGACTGCCGGTGAATCGCTCGCCTTTCGAGCGAGCAACTGGAATACGATGGGCGCTTGCGCATGCCTCTGGAACAAGACAATTCCTGATTTGAAGCGGTACATTTCCCAAGGTTAAAAACCTGCCAGCTGCTGCAGTTGCAAGAGCATGTCACCTCCCTTCGCCAGCAACGCTGGCGCCTACACCGTCTCGCGCTCCCCTGTAGGCGCCAGCCTTGCTGGCGAATGCGCCCGCCCAGGCCACTTCACGAACCCCGCCCCCAGCGCCGCCAGAATCAACCCGATCGAAACCGCCTCGTGCGCATCCACCCGGTGCCCCAGCAGCACCATCGACCCTGCCACCCCGAATACCGGGATCAGCAACGACAACGGCGCCACCTTCGACACCGGGTACTCACGCAGCAGCAGGTTCCACCCCCAGTAACAGAAGTGCGTCGCCGCATACACCTGGAACACCAGCGAAAACACCGCCACCCACCCCACCTGCGCAGCCACACTGGTGAACGGCGCGGTGCCATGCATCAGCCAGGTGAGCAGCACCAGCGGCAGCGGTGCGAACAGGCTCGCCCACACCACAAAGGCAAACATCTCGCGCACCTTCGAGCGCTTGATGATCACGTTGCCCACACTCCAGCTGAACGCACTCACCAGCAACAAGCCATAACCCACCACCGAGCCATCGCCGGGCCTGCCATCGATGATGGACACCAGCCCCAGCACTGCCAGCCCCACCCCGACGCCCTGCCCCACGCCAAGGCGTTCGCGAAACAGCAACACGCCCCAACCCAGGGTGAAAAACGCACTGAACTGCACCAGCAACGCCGCCGTGCCCGGCGGCACGCCCAGCTCGATACCCAGGTTGATCAACGCCCACATCGCCACGCCAAAGATCAACCCGTACGCGGCCACCCAGCCCAGGCCGACCGCCGGGCGCCGGATGAAGAACACCCACGGCAACGCCGCCAGGGTGAATCGAAACGCCGTCAACAGCAGCGGGTCAATTGCGGCCAGGCCGAGCTTGGTGATGGGAAAGTTGAACCCCCACACCGCCGTCACCAGCACGGCCAGGGCCAGATGTTTCTTTTGCATGGCGTACCTATCCCGAAAGTCAGGGCGCCACTATGCGCAATGAGCACACTGGCTCGCTTGCACTATCAGGTCATAGATCATTAAATTCGGGCCATGCGCGAAATCGATATCGACCCCTATGAACACACCCCCCGCGACGCCGTGGTCACAGCCAACGACTATGACGACGGGCAGCACTTTGCCTTGCATACCCATCAGCGTGGGCAGTTCGCCTATGCGGCCTGCGGGGTGATCACGGTGTTCACCCGCCAGGGCAACTGGGTGGTGCCGCCGCAGCGGGCCATCTGGGTGCCCGCAGGCGTGCCCCACGAGATGAGCATGAACGGCCCGGTGACGATGCTGAACACCTATGTGCGCCAGCCTGCCGCCACCCGCCTCGGCCTGCCCGAACACTGCCAGGTGTTCGGTGTGTCGACGCTGCTGCGCCAACTGCTGCTGCGCGCCCGGGATGTGCCGGCGCTGTATGCCGAAGGCAGCCGCGAGGGCTACCTGATGAACCTGCTGCTGCACGAGATTGCCGACATGCCGGCGCTGTCGCTGAATGCACCGCTGCCCAGCGAGCCCAGGCTCGCCCGGGCCTGCCAGCACTTGCTGGCACAGCCCTCGCTGGATACAGGGATCGATGACATGGCCCGCCAGGTGGGCATGAGCCGGCGCACCTTCACCCGGCTGTTTCGCCAGCACACCGGCATCAGCTTCGTGGCATGGCGACAGCAGGCATGCCTGATGGCGGCGGTGGTGCGCCTGGGCAATGGCGAGGCGATCACGCGGGTGGCGACGGACCTTGGCTACAGCAGCCCCAGTGCGTTCACCAGTGTGTTCCGGCGCGTGCTGGGCGCGGCGCCCAGCCAGTACTTCGCCAACGCGGCAAGTTGATGCAACACGATTCGCTGCAACCCAAGCAGTAGCGCGCCAGGCCTACACAGATAGCCAACTGTCTGCCCAGCAACTGTTGCCCCAGCAACAGCCAGCCAACAAAAACCTCCCGCACCAACACCATTGCCACCTCACTACCGCGCCAGGCCCAGCAAAAACGGGGCCTGCGACTGTGGTACGGCTCTTGCTCAAGCCTGGGTAACGCTCTGAGCGCAGGGCCACACCACAGGACGCACACATGACCGCAGCACTCAAGGTCGTCGCCGTTTCCGGCGGCGCCTATCGCCCCTCACGCACCCTGGCACTGACCGAGGCGATCGTCGCCGAGCTGGGCAAGCACCTGCACATCGACGCCCAGCTCATCGAGCTGAGCGAGATCGCCCGCCCGGTAGGCGGCGCCCTGTCGCGCGCCGAACTGCCGGCCACGGTCGAACAGCAGCTGCAGGCCATCGAGCATGCCGACCTGCTGATCGTCGCCTCGCCGGTTTACCGCGGCTCCTACCCCGGCCTGCTCAAGCACCTGTTCGACCTGGTGGGCCAGGACAGCCTGATCGACACCCCGGTGCTGCTGGCCGCCACCGGTGGCAGCCCGCTGCATGCGCTGGTGATCGACCACCAGCTGCGCCCGCTGTTCAGCTTCTTCCAGGCGCTGACCCTGCCCATCGGCGTGTATGGCAGCGAAGGCGACCTGCAGAACTACCAGGTCAGCAGCCCGGTGCTGCAAGCCCGTGTCAGCCTGGCCGCCGAGCGTGCCGCACCGTTCTTCGCCGCCCACGCCCACAGCCAGCGCAAGCTCGCCAGCGGGGCCGAACGATGAACGTGTTCTGGTTCCTGCCCACCCACGGCGACGGTCATTTCCTCGGCACCAGCGACGGCGCGCGCCCGGTCACCCTCAACTACCTCAAGCAGATCGCCCAGGCCGCCGATGGCCTGGGCTACCACGGCGTGCTGATCCCCACCGGCCGCTCGTGCGAGGACTCCTGGGTGGTCGCCTCGGCCCTGGCGCCGCTGACCGAACGCCTGCGCTATCTGGTGGCGATACGCCCCGGCATCATCTCGCCCACCGTGTCGGCGCGCATGACCGCCACCCTGGACCGCCTCTCCGGCGGGCGCCTGCTGATCAACGTGGTCACCGGCGGCGACCCCGACGAGAACCGCGGCGACGGCATCCACCTCAGCCATAGCGAACGCTACGAGGTCACCGACGAGTTCCTGCGTATCTGGCGCCGCGTACTGCAAGGCAAGTCGGTGGATTTCGAGGGCAAGCACTTCAAGGTCGAGAACGCCAAGGCGCTCTACCCACCGGTACAAAAGCCCTACCCGCCGCTGTACTTCGGTGGCTCGTCCGATGCCGCCCATGACCTGGCCGCCGAACAGCTGGACGTGTACCTCACCTGGGGCGAACCGCCCGCCGCCGTCGCCGAGAAGATCGCCGATGTGCGCGCCCGCGCCGCCAGGCACGGGCGCACGGTGAAGTTCGGCATCCGCCTGCACGTGATCGTGCGCGAAACCGCCGAAGAGGCCTGGCAGGCCGCCGACCGCCTGATCGCGCACATCAGCGACGACACCATCGCCGCGGCGCAACAGTCCTTCGCGCGCTTCGACTCCGAAGGCCAACGGCGCATGGCTGCCCTGCACGGCGGTCGCCGCGACCAGCTGGAGATCGCCCCCAACCTGTGGGCCGGTGTGGGCCTGGTACGAGGCGGCGCCGGCACCGCGCTGGTGGGCGACCCGCAACAGGTGGCCGCGCGCATCAAGGAATACGCCGACCTGGGCATCGAAAGCTTCATCTTCTCCGGCTACCCGCACCTGGAGGAAGCCTACCGCTTCGCCGAGCTGGTGTTCCCGCTGCTGCCAGAACCCTACGCCAGCCTGGCCGGGCGCGGCGTCACCAACCTGACCGGGCCGTTCGGCGAAATGATCGCCAACGATGTGCTGCCCAAGGCGCAGACCGCATGAGTGCCAAGCAACCGGAACCCACCCTGCTCAGCCCGCTGCAGACCGCGCGCGCGCTAGCCGCCGAGTTCGCACTGACCGCCGCCGAACGCGACGAGCGCGGCGGCACACCCAAGGCCGAGCGTGACGCCATTCGCCACAGCGGCCTCTTGGCCCTGAGCATTCCCACGCAGTTCGGCGGCATGGGCGCCAGCTGGGGCGAAACCCTGAACATCGTGCGCGAGTTCGCCCGGGTCGACAGCTCCATCGCCCACGTGTTCGGCTTCCAGCACCTGATGCTGGCCACCGTGCGCCTGTTCTCCAGCCCCGACCAGTGGCAGCCCTGGTTCGAACAGACCGCCCGCAAGAACTGGTTCTGGGGCAATGCCCTGAACCCGCTCGACACCCGCACCGTGGTCAAGAAGTACGACGGCTGGCGCGAATTCTCGGGCAAGAAGAGCTTCTGCTCCGGCGCCAGCGACTCGGAAATGCTGATCGCCTCGGCGGTGGATGAAAGCGCCGGCGGCAAGTTGCTGATCGCCGCCATCCCCACGGCACGTACCGGCATCACCCTGCATGGCGACTGGAACAACATGGGCCAGCGCCAGACCGACAGCGGCAGCGCCACCTTCGAGCGCGTGCGTGTCGAGGAATCCGAACTGCTGCTCGACCCCGGCCCGCTGAGCACTCCGTTCGCCTGCCTGCGCCCGCTGATCGCGCAACTGCACTTTGCGCACATCTTCCTCGGCATCGCCGAAGGTGCGCTGGAAGAGGCACGCCAGTACACGCTCAAGGAAGGGCGACCGTGGTTCAAGTCCAACGCCCGGCACGTCAGCGAAGACCCGTACATCCTGCGCCACTACGGCGACTTCTGGGTGGGCCTGGAAGGCGTTCGGCTGCTGGCCGAACGCGCCTGCAACCAGCTCGACGAAGCCTGGCACAAGGGCCCCACGCTGAGCAGCGACGAGCGCGGGCAACTGGCGCTGTCCATCGCCGCGGCCAAGGTGGCGGCCACCCGCACCGGCCTGGACCTGTGCAACCGCCTGTTCGAAGTGACCGGCGCGCGCGCCACGCATGCCTCGCTGCGCTTCGATCGCTACTGGCGCAACCTGCGCACCCAGACCCTGCACGACCCGGTGGACTACAAGGTCCACGAGCTGGGTGACTGGGCCCTGAACCGGACGGTGCCCGCCCCGTCCTTCTACTCCTGAGGGCTGCCCATGCACCTGTTGACGCTCCCGCCATCGCCAACCCTGGCCACCTCGATCAGGGCCACCGCACAGGTGTTCGAAGACCCGAGGTCGCAGGCGCTGCTCGCCCACCTGCAGCAGGTCGCGCCGAGTGAGGCCAGCGTGCTGATCATTGGCGAAACCGGTACGGGCAAGGAGCTGGTGGCGCGACATATCCACAACCTCAGCCGGCGCCACCACGGGCCGTTCGTGGCGGTCAACTGCGGGGCGTTCTCCGAGTCGCTGGTCGAGGCCGAACTGTTCGGCCACGAAAAGGGCGCCTTCACCGGCGCCCTGGCGTCCAAGGCCGGCTGGTTCGAGGAAGCCGACGGCGGCACGCTGTTTCTCGACGAGATCGGCGACCTTCCGATGGCCATCCAGGTCAAGCTGCTGCGCGTGCTGCAGGAGCGCGAAGTGGTGCGCCTGGGGTCGCGCAAGAGCATCCCGATCAACGTGCGCGTGCTGGCCGCCACCAACGTGCAGCTGGAAAAGGCGATCAACGCCGGGCACTTTCGCGAAGACCTGTTCTACCGCCTCAACGTGGTCAGCCTGCAGCTGTACCCGCTGCGCGAGCGCCCAGGCGACATCCTGCCGCTGACCCGCCACTTCATGGCCAGCTACAGCGCCCGCCTGGGCTATGGCGATGTGCAGTTGAGCAGCGAGGCCGAGCACAAGCTGGCCAGCTACGACTGGCCGGGCAACATCCGCGAGCTGGAAAACGTCATCCACCACACCCTGCTGATCTGCCATGACGGCGTGATCCAGCAGGACGACCTGCGCCTGTCCAACCTGCGCATCGAGCGGCCCGAGGGCACACCCGCCCCGGACACATCCGCCAACGCCCTGTTGCAGCGCGCGTTTCAGAAGCTGTTCGAAGAAGAGCACGGCGCGCTGCATGAAAAGGTCGAGGAGGCGCTGCTGCGCAGTGCCTACCGCTTCTGCCACTACAACCAGGTACACACCGCGCGCCTGCTGGGCCTGAGCCGCAACGTCACCCGTGCCCTGCTGATCCGCATCGGCGAACTGGTGGTGAACAAGCGCCAGCCGCCACCGGAGCCGAACGCCACACGCGTCATCAACCTGTCGATCTGACCCAGACTTGCCCAAGCAAGCAGCGACCTCACCCACCTTGCGTTGCACGCCGTCCCGGCCGGGGCGGTGGCCCATTCTTCCTGCAACGAGCACCCCACCATGAGCCTCGATATCTTCTGGTTTCTGCCCACCTCCGGCGACACCCGCTACCTCGGCCACTCCGCCAGCGGGCGCCCGGCCACCAACGCCTACATGCGCCAGATTGCCGTGGCCGCCGAGAACCTCGGCTATGACGGCATCCTCATCCCCACCGGCAGCAGCTGCCTCGACCCCTGGGTCACCGCCGCCAGCCTGGTGCCGGTGACCCACCGCCTCAAGCTGCTGGTGGCCCTGCGCACCTCGCTGGGCAACCCCACCGCGTCGGCGCGCCAGGCCGCCACCCTCGACCAGGCCAGCGGCGGACGCCTGCTGCTCAACGTGGTGCCCGGCGGCGATGCCACCGAGCTGGCCGCCGATGGCGTGTTTCTCGCGCACGACCAGCGCTACGACGCCGCCGACGAATTCCTCACCGTGTGGCGTCAACTGCTCAGTGGCGAACGGGTCGACTTTCACGGCGAGCACCTGCGGGTGGAGGGCGCGCAGAACTTCTTCGCGCCGGTGCAGACGCCCTACCCGCCGCTGTACTTCGGTGGCTCGTCAGCCGCCGCGCACGAGCTGGCGGCCAGGCATGTGGACGCCTACCTGACCTGGGGCGAGCCACCCGCCGCGGTGGCCGAAAAGATCGCCGACGTGCGCGCCCGTGCCGCCCGCCACGGGCGCACGGTGCAGTTTGGCGTGCGCCTGCATGTGATCGTGCGTGAAACCAGTGAACAGGCCTGGGCGGCGGCCGAGGAACTGATCAGCCACCTGGACGAGGCCACCATCGCCGCCGCACAGGCCAACTACGCCAGCATGGATTCCGAAGGCCAGCGGCGCATGGCCGCGCTGCACGGCGGGCGCCGCGACCGGCTGGAAGTCTCGCCCAACCTGTGGGCCGGGGTTGGCCTGGTGCGTGGCGGCGCCGGCACCGCACTGGTCGGCGACCCGGCCACGGTGGCGGCACGGCTGCAGGAGTACGTCGCCCTGGGCGTGGACCGCTTCGTGCTGTCGGGCTACCCGCACCTGGAGGAAGCCTACCGCTTCGCCGAACTGGTGTTCCCGCTGCTGCCCGGCAAAAGCAAGGTGACGGTGGATGGCGCCTTCACCGGGGGCGCCTTCGACGTGCGTGCCGGCCAGGCCAGGCCCGCCGCCAGCCAGTAACGGGCAGGGCCCGGGCTACCCGGTGCAGGCCGGCCGGCTCAGGCCCGTGCGGCCACCCGCTCGACGCTGTCGGCCACTGTGCGGGCCTGCTGCAGCACCTGCGCACACACCTGTTCAGGGGCCTCCACGCGCACGCGCAGACGGCCAAGGATACGCCCCTGGATACGCTCGATATTGGCCTGCACCAGGTGGGTCGGGTAACCCAGTGCCGCGCTGATCGCGCTCAGCTCCGGCGCCTGGCCACGGGCCCCGGTGTAATGCAGGTCGAGCAGCCAGTCGCCGGCGCTGGCTGGGGCCAGGTCATGGGCGCCGCCAGGGTGCAGGGTGCGCAGCAGGGTGCGGGTCACCTCGTGGCACGGGCAGCCGAACACCCGCCACACCTCGCCCTGCTCCACCACCTCGCCCGCCTCCAGCACCACCACGCGGTCGCACAGCTCGCGGATCACTTCCATCTCGTGGGTAATCAGCACGATGGTCAGGTTCAGGCGCCGGTTGATATCGCGTAGCAGCGCCAGAATCGACTGGGTGCTTTGCGGGTCCAGCGCCGAGGTCGCCTCGTCGCACAGCAGCAGGTCGGGCTGCAGCACCAGCGCCCGGGCGATGCCGACGCGCTGCTTCTGGCCACCGGACAGCTGTGCGGGGAAGGCATCGCGCTTGTCCTCCAGGCCCACCAGTTGCAGCATCTCGCTCACCCGCCGCTCGCGCTCGGCGCGGCCAATGCCGGCCAGCTTGAGCGGCAGGCCGATGTTCTCGCCGACGGTTTTCACCGACATCAGGTTGAAGTGCTGGAAGATCATGCCGGTGCGCTGGCGCTGACGGGCCAGTTGCGCGGTGTCGTAGCCGGCGATGTCCTCGCCGTCGATCAGCACCTGGCCGTTGCTGGGTTGCTCCAGGCGGTTGAGCGAACGCAGCAGCGACGACTTGCCCGCGCCGCTGCGCCCGATGATGCCGAACACCTCGCCCCGGCGTATCTCCAGGTTGATGTCACGCAGCGCATGCACAGTGCGCTCGCGCCCCGGGTACTGCTTGCCGAGCCTCACCAGGCGGATATGCACGGCGCCTGCCAGCGGCTGTTGATTGAAACTGACCATGGATCAAGGCCTGCCCTGCGAAGGATGCGATTCGACCAAGGCCCGCGCTGTCGCCAGCGCGGGCCACCGGGGCTCAGAAGCCGGGCACTATCTGGCCCTTGTAGCGGGTCAGGATGAAGTCGCGCACCTGTGGCGAGTTCAGCGCCTTGGCCAGCTTCTGGATGCGCGGGTCATCGATGTTGTCGGGGCGTGCGACCAGGTACTCCACGTACAGGTCCTTGCCCTTCTCCACGATCAGCGCGCTGCTGGTATCGATGCCCGCCTCCAGCGCGTAGTTGGCGAAGACGAACGCCAGGTCCACCTGGTTCACCGCACGGGCCAGCAGCGCGCCTTCGAGTTCGCGAATCTTCAGGTGCCTTGGGTTGGCCGCGATGTCGCGCTGGGTCGCCAGGGTGTTGCTCGGGTCCTTGAGGGTTATCAGCCCGGCTTCGTGCAGCAGCACCAGGGCCCGCCCGGCGTTGACCGGGTCGTTGGGGATGGCGACGCTGGCGCCGTCCTTGAGCTCGGCGATGCTCCTGATGCGGGTGGAGTACGCACCGAAAGGCTCGATGTGCACGCCCACCACCGGCACCAGGTCGGTCTTGCGGGTGGCGTTGAATTCGTCGAGGAACGGCCGGTACTGGTAGTAGTTGGCGTCCAGGTTCTTCTCGGCCAGTTGCAGGTTGGGCTGGATGAAATCGCTGAACACCTTGATGTCCAGGTCCACGCCTTCGGCCGCCAGCGCCGGTTTGACGAACTCGAGGATCTCGGCATGCGGCACCGGGGTGGCACCCACCACCAGTTTCTCGTTGGCGTGCGCCGACAGCGACAGCACGGCGGCCAGTACGGCCAGGGTCTTCTTCATGGGCTTGCTCCTGAACAGGTAGAACATTGGCCGCCGTGGGATACGTGGGCCGGCGGCAGCGAAACCCGGCTGCCGCTGACGGGAAACACAATTCAACGCCGGGTGAAGCGCCGCACCAGCCGGTCGCCACTCACCTGCAGCACCTGTACCAGCACGATCAGCAGCAGCACGGTCACCACCATCACGTCGGTCTGGAAGCGCTGGTAGCCGAAGCGGATCGCCAGGTCGCCCAGGCCGCCGCCGCCGACCACCCCGGCCATCGCCGTGTAGTCCACCAGCACGATGGCGGTCACCGTCACCGCCGCAATCAGGCCGGTGCGCGCCTCGGGCAGCACGGTGTGCCACACGATCTGCCAGGTGCTGCCACCCATCGACTGGGTGGCCTCCACCAGGCCGCGGTCGACCTCGCGCAGGGCGATTTCCACCAGCCGCGCAAAGAACGGCGTACAGCCGATCACCAGCGGCGGTATGGCGCCGGGCACGCCCAGCGAAGTACCGGCCACCACCTGGGTGAGCGGGATCAGCACAATCAGCAGGATGATGAACGGCATCGAACGCAGCACGTTCACCACCACCGACAGCACGCGGTACACCAGCGGCGAGGCCAGCAACTGGCGCTGGCCGGTGAGGTACAGCAGCACCCCCAGCGGCAGCCCCATCAGCACCGTGAAACCCAGCGCTACGCCGAGCATGCTCAAGGTGTCGAGGCAGGCCTGGCCCACCTCGGGCCAGTTGACATGGGCCAGCAGCTCGCTCATTGCCCAGCGCCCCTGCGCAGCGCGGCGGCCGGGTGCGGCGCGCCCAGCCGGTCACCTGCGCCGAACAGCTTGTTGCGCAGCGTGCCCGGGGCGTAATCGCGCTTGAACAGGCCACGGGCCTGCAGCTCGGGCACCAGCAGGTCGACCACCGCCTCGAAGGTTTCCGGGGCCACCACGCTGGCCAGGTTGAAGCCGTCCACGTCGGTGTCTTGCACCCATTCCTGCAACTGGTCGGCCACCGTCTGCGCCGAGCCCACCAGCACCGGGCCGTCGCCGCCGATGGCGCAATAGTCGGCAATTTCGGCGGTGGTCCAGGTGCGGCTGGGGTCGGCACGGGTGAAGGCTTCCACCGCCGACTGGATCGCATCGCTTTGCACTTCGCGCAGCACCTGGTCGCTCTGGTACTGGGCGAAGTCGATGCCGGTCCAGCCCGACATCAGCGTCAGCGCACCGCTGGCGCTGGCGTACTCGCGGTACTCGCGCAGGCGCGCCAGGGCCTGTTCATCGGTGGGGGCGACAATCACCGTAAGCTGCTCCAGCACCAGGATATCGCCCGGTGCGCGGCCGGCCGCCACCGCCGCAGCGCGCACCTGCGCCACCTGGTTCTTGAGCACCGTCTTGCTCGGCGCAGCAACGAACACGCACTCGGCGTTGGCCGCCGCAAACGCCCTGCCGCGCGTCGAAGCACCGGCCTGGTACAGCACCGGGGTGCGCTGGGGCGAAGGCTCGCACAGGTGAAAGCCCGGTACCTGGAAGAACTCGCCCTGGTGGCCGATGCCGTGCACCTTGGCCGGGTCGGCATACACCCCGCTGGCGCGGTCGGCGCGCACGGCGTCGTCTTCCCAGCTGGCCTCCCACAGTTTGTAGCAGACCTGCAGGTACTCCTCGGCCAGGGCGTAGCGCTGGTCATGCGACAGCTGCTCGCGCTGGCCCAGGTTGCGCGCCCCGCTGGACAGGTACGAGGTGACGATGTTCCAGCCGGCGCGGCCACGGGTCAGGTGGTCGAGCGTGGACATGCGCCGGGCAAACGGGTACGGGTGCTCGAACGACACCGAGGCGGTCACGCCAAACCCCAGGTGCTCGGTGACGGCGGCCATGGCCGGCACCAGCTGCAGCGGGTCGTTCACCGGCACCTGCGCTGCCGTGCGCAGCGCCTCGTCGGCGTTGCCGCCGTACACGTCGTAGGCGCCCAGCACATCGGCGATGAACAACCCGTCGATCTTGCCGCGCTCCAGGGTCCTGGCCAGCTCGGTCCAGTAGTGGATGTCGGTGTAGCGCGTGGCCTGGTCACGCGGATGGCGCCACAAGCCCGGCGACAGGTGGCCGACGGTGTTCATGGCAAAGGCATTGAGGCGTATCTGCTTGGGCATGGTGGCGGCCTAGTTCCAGTCGTGACGCTGTGGCTTGGCTCCGTTCAAGGCCCAGTTGCCCACCAGGTGGTACTTCCAGCGCACCGGGTCGTGCAGGGTGTGCACGCGGGCGTTGCGCCAGTGCCGGTCGAGGTTGTGGCGCACCTGGGTGGAGCGCGTGCCGCCCAGCTCGAACAGGCGGTTGCTGGCCTCGATCGCCGCTTCGGTGGTCAGCACCTTGGCCTTGGCCACGGCCACCGAGGCCTGGGCCACCGAGTCCTCGTCGGGGGCCAGGCTGGCCCGGTCGAGCACCTTGCCGGCGCGCTCCAGCAGGGCCTCGGCGGCTTCCTGGCGAATCTCCAGCGCGCCGATCTGCACGATGGTCAGCGGGTCCTGGCTGGCCTGCTCCACGCCCGCATCGATCCACGGGCGGGCCTGCTCGCGGATGAAGGTGATGGCGTCGTCCAGCGCCGCACGGCCGATGCCGGCGTCGATGGCGGCGGTGGTCAGCTGCGCGAAGGGGCCGGCCAGGGTCGGGGTTTCGTACGAGCGGTAGGTGGGAAACAGGTTGAAGGCCGGCACGATCAGTTGCTGCGCCAGCACCGTGCCGCTGGAGGTGGTGCGCTGGCCGATGTTGTCCCAGTCATCGACGATCACCAGGCCCGGGGTATCGCGGCGCACGAAGGCCAGTTGCGAGCGGTCCTGCGCGTCCAGCGCCAGCACCCCCAGCCAGTGCGCGTACAACGAGCCGGTGCAGTAGCCCTTGCGCCCGTCGATGCGGTAGCCATCGGCATGGGGCACGATGCGGGTCTGGATCTCCTTGACGTTCTTGCCGCCGGTTTCCGACAGCGCATTGGCAAAGCGGTGCCCGGCCAGCACCAGGTCGAAGAAGAAGCGCTTCTGCTCTTCGCTGCCCTGCAGGCGGATGTCTTCGAGCAGGCAGTAGTGGTTCTGCGGTATCTGCCCCAGCGAAGGGTCGGCGGCGGAGATGATCGCGATCACTTCGGCCAGGGTGGCGAAGGACACCTGCGCCCCGCCGTATTGTTTCGGTACGGTGATGCCCCACAGGCCGCTGTTGGAGAACGCATCCACCACGTCGGCCGGGACCTGGCGGCTGCGGTCGCGCTCGGACGCGCCTTCGCGCAGCAGCGCGGCAACCCGATGGGCAATGGCGATGGCTTCGGCATCGTCACGGATGACGTGGGCATCCGGCTGGCGGATGTCGTAGTGGGCAGATACAGGGGTGGCAGTCATGGTCTATCTCGATGAGTACACAGAGTCACCCGTGAGATAGCACAACCCATGCCACTTGAATTTCACCTATAAATCAATGAGTTACGCACAACATAAAGCGACATGGCTGGATGCACGGCAACAAAGTGTTGGCCAACTGTTCGCAGTGCAACAGTACGACAGCGGTCAGTTGCTCCCCGTACACCGCGCGCCTATTCGCAGTAACGGGCGGGCATGAAAAAACCGGCTACTGCGAGCCGGTTCCCTTGCAGTACCGCCAGCCTCAGCCGCCGCTGGCTGCCACGCTCTTGCGTTCAGCCACGAAGAACAGCGGGCGAATCCGCACCCCCACCACGTTGCCGGCATACGCCGCCACCAGCCACAGCCAGCCATGCACGCTGCCCGAGGCGATGCCGCTGAAGTACGCGCCGATGTTGCAGCCATACGCCAGCCGCGAGCCGTAGCCCAGCAGCAGGCCGCCGATCACCGCGGCCAGCAGCGAGCGCATCGGAATCCTCAGGCTCGGCGCGAAGCGCCCGGCCAGGCCTGCTGCCAGCAACGCACCCAGCACGATGCCGATGTCCATCACCGTGGTCACGTCCTCCCACAGCGGTGCAGCCAGCGCCTTGGCGTTGCCCGGCATCTGCCAGAACGCCCAGCTGCCCACGTCCACGCCCAGCCCGCTCAGGGTCTTGGCGCCCCACAGGGCGAACGCCGAGGTGATGCCCCACGGCCGGCCCGCCAGTGCCAGGGTCGCGTAGTTCAGCAGCGCCAGGCCGATCGCGCCCCACACCAGCGGCCACGGGCCACGCAGGAAGCGACGCAGGCCCTCATGCTGGCTGCCTGCCGGGGCCTCGAGGGCGCCGTGGCGACGCTTCTCCAGCACCACCGTGCCCCAGGCGATCAGGCCGAACACCACCAGGTTAAGCACCAGCGCGGGGGCCACGCCAAAGGTCTGCACCACGGAGGTGGCCGGGAACGACGGCAGCGCGAACCACCAGTCGGCGTGGTGGGTTGCGGTTACCGAACCGATGATGAAGAACAGCAGCGTCACCAGCATGCGCGCGTTGCCACCGCCCACGGTGAACAGTGTGCCCGACGCACAGCCGCCGCCCATCTGCATGCCGATGCCGAAGATGAACGCACCGAACACCACCGACACCCCGGCCGGCGCCACCAGCCCGGTCACCGGCTGGCCGAACAGCGTGCCGGCGCCCAGGGCCGGAAAGAACAGCAGCACGGCGATAGCCAGCATCACCATCTGCGCGCGCAGGCCGGCGCCACGGCGCTCATTGATGAACACCCGCCAGGCGGACGTGAAGCCGAACGCGGCGTGGTACAGCGTGAGGCCCAGGGCGGCGCCGACGATCAGCAGCAGCACCTGTTTGATGCCCACGCTGGCATTCAGAAAGACGGCGCCGACCACCAGCAATGACAGCGCAACCAGTGGCGCGCCGAGACGGCGCTCAGGCGCCGCGGAGAGAGAAAGACCCATGACGATACTCGGATATAGACGGAACAGGCCGCGAGTATACCGTCACCAGCCGCCGTGCGGGCTCACGGATAGAACAGCGGGTACATCGCCAGTGCCAGGGTCGAGGCGCAGGCATGCATCGCCATGGGCACCAGCAGGCCGCCGGTTCTGATCCGCGCATAGGCCAGCATCAGGGCGAGGATGAACAACAGCACCACGGTCGACCTGAAGGTGTACTGCAGGTGGATGGCGGCAAACGCCAGTGCGCTGACCACGATCGCCACCACCGCCCACAGCGGCTTGCGGAACGGGAACAGGTTGAGCAGAAAATGCCGGAATGCTAGCTCTTCGCCCAGGGGGGCGAGCACGATGACCATGCTGGTCAGCAGCACGCGATCGGCCAGCGAACCGGCACCGAGCAGGGTCATGAACTGCAGCATGAACGGCTCGGCGGGCTGGTCGACCAGGGCGGCGTAGTTGTAGGCCAGCAGGTAGACCACCACCACGCTGGTCAGGCCAAGCCAGAGGGCCTTGTAGCTGAAGTTGGCCCCCCTGAAGGCATGCCCGGCCAGCGGGTTGCGCCGCAGCAACAGGTACAGCCCGCCGATGGCTGCACACGCCACCAGGTGGGCGCCGAACAAAGCCAGGGTGAAGTCCAGGCCACTGCCGAACAGAAAGGCGCCGGCGAACTGCGCGGTGAAGTACAGCAGCAGGCCCAGCAGCGCGAGGCCGATGCGCTTGCCGGTGGTGCTGGCGATGTAAGGGGTGGTCACGGGACTTCCTTGTACGGGGTTGTTCACAGCGTTCTCCTTGGCGGGGGGCGCATTATGGCGAGTTTCGCGGCTGCTGCGCAGCCCATCGCCGGCAGCCGGCTGCTACAGGCTAAGCGCTCAAGTAGATTCACATCTGGATACATCCGGCCATTTGCCATTCCCCTCGCCCTCTGTTTGCATCCGCGCTCTCTCCCCGTGCAGACAAGGAAATCACCCCATGAAAACCCTGGTAGTCGGTGCCAGCAAAGGGCTGGGCAAGGCCCTGATCGAAGGCCTCGGCGAGGCGGGCGACACGCTGGTCGGCGTGTCGCGCACGCGCCCCGACGGCATCGCCGCCAAGGCCGGCGTGCAGTTGAACTGGGTCGAAGCCAACCTGGCCGAGCCGGCCAGCGCCGCGCACGCCATCGCCCAGGCTGTGGCAGAGCACGGCCTCGACACGCTGATCTACAACCTCGGCATCTGGGAAGAGCTGGCCTTCGACCCGGCCTACGACTTTCTCGGCGACAGCGACGCGCAGGTACAGGCCATCGTCAGTTGCAACATCACCGCCACCCTGCTGCTGATCAAGCGCCTGCTGCCCACCCTGCTGCGCAGCGCCACCCCGCGCATCATCCTCACCGGTTCCACCTCCGGCCTGCCCCAGAGCGGGCGCCCCGAGGTGGCCTTCGGCGCCTCCAAGTTCGCCCTGCGTGGCATCGCCGATGCGCTGCGCGAAGGCTACCGCGAGCAACGCCTGGCCGTGACCTGCCTGAACCTGGGTTACCTCAACACCGAAGACCCGCTCAGCACGCCCCGCGACGTGGCCGAGCAACGCGGCGAAGGCCAGCTGATCCCCGTGCACGACGTGGTGCAGGTGGTGCGCATGGCACTGAGCCTGTCGTCGGCCAGCTACGTCAAGGAGCTGACCTTGCCGGCCCTGCTCGACGAGCGCTTCTGAGCGCTGATCAGCACGCTGGATAAAAACCGGCGAAAGCGCCATCCTTCCCGCCTTTGACGCGCAGCCTGGCTGCGCCCACCGTTATGTGAAGGACCTTTTTCATGCAGACGCTCAACGACACCGACTTCGAGTTCATCGAAGACATCCTGCTGCAGTATGGCGATGACCATTCGGTGCTCAACGCCTCGGAACTGGACGGCTACCTCACCGCGCTGGTGTCCGGCCCGGCGCCTGTGGCTATCGACGACTGGTTCCCGGGGATCTTCGGTGGTCGCCAGCCGGAATGGGAAAGCGCTGCAGACTGCCAGCGCTTCGTCGAGCTGGTGACCCTGCACGCGAACAACCTGGCCCAGCGTTTCTCGCCGCGCTTCGAGGAGACCGAGCACAACGGCCAGCCGCTGACGCTGGCCGAAGAGTGGTGCTTTGGCTACCTGCGCGGTGCAGGCCTGGCCAACTGGCCGGCCTTGCCGGCGGCGCAGCAGGTGGCACTGGATGTGATCGAGACCTGTGCCGCACAGGACAACTTCGAACTGCCCGCCGACCTGGATGTGGCGCTGCATCGCCAGCGCGTGGCCGCCATCGAGCCCGCGGCGCGGGCGTTGCAGGGGTACTGGGCGACGCAGCGCTGAAGCGGGCGGCGGCGCCGCCCATCGCGGGTCGAGCCCGCTCCCACAGGTTCGGCGCAGTTCCTTGTGGGAGCGGGCTTGACCCGCGATGACGCCAGCACATACCCCAACAATCCGGAGCAGTGCATGCCCACCACCCTCACCGCCGCCTTCCCCCACCACCTGGCCCGCGAAGTCCAGGACCTGGCCCGGCACCTCGACCTGCCCAACGGTGACCAGGGCATCGCCGTCACCCTCGACGGCGAACCCCTGACCCTGCCCTACCGCCTTCACCTGCCGGCTGCCGATACAGCCCGGTCACTGATCCACGCCTGCCTGCTCACCCGCCACCCCGACGGCCACGTGCGCGAGCGTTACCTGCAGCAGATCATTCGGGCACCAGAGGCGTGGGTCATCCCGTTCGTGTTCCAGCTCACCGGCGAATACGTGATCGAGCTGCTGGCGCTGTGCGAGGCCAACCTGCCGACCCTGGACGCCAGCGCCTACGGCCGCTTCTTCAACGACAACCCCGCCTACTTCAGCCTCACCCGCGCACGCATGGTCAGCTACTGGGATTGCTACCACCGCAGCCGCCACCCGCACCTGCGCAGCTACGTGGGCACCCGCCTGTTCCGCGCCTTCAGCGACTTCACAACGACCACTTCACGGTGAACATCACATTGCGCGGCTCGCCGAAGATGTTGGCCCCGGCCGGGTTGCTGATGCTCTGGTAGTAACGCTTGTCCGCCACGTTGTTGAGGTTGGTCTGCAACGTCACCGCCGGCGTCACGCGGTACTGGGCCATCAGGTCGGCCACGCTGTACCCGCCCTGCTTCACGCTGTAGCTGGTATAGGTGCGGCTCTGGGTGCGAAAGGCCCCGCCCACGCTCCATTGATCGAGGTCGCCCGGCAACTGGTAGCTGGTCGCCAGCTTGAACAGGTTGTACGGCGAATCACTGTCGAAGCGGTCACCCTTCTGCGCCGAGCCGGTCGCCTTCACATACTCGGCCGCCGCATAGGTATAGCCGGCCGACGCCTGCCAGCCCGGCGCCAGTTCGCCGCCCAGTTCCAGTTCCAGGCCGCGGGTACGAATTTCGCCGGCCGCCTCGTAGCAGGCATCCATGGTCGGGCAATCACCTGCCGGCAACGACTTGGCCAGGTTCTCCTGGTCGAGCTGGAACAGCGCGAAACTGGCGTTCAACGCACCACCGAAGTACTCGGCCTTGAGCCCGGCCTCGTAGTTGGTGCCGGTTACCGGCGCCAGCAGGCCACCGCTGCTGTTCTGGTACTCCTGCGGCTTGAAGATGCGCGTCCAGCTGGTGTAGACCGAGTAGGTGTCGTTCAGGTCATAGATCAGCCCCGCATACGGGGTGACCTCGCGGGTGGCCTTGTAGTCGGCGCCGAAGGCGTAGGCCCCGACCTCGGTGTGCTGCTGGTACTCATACCAGTCCAGGCGCGAGCCGAGGATCAGCTTCAGGTCATCGCGCAGGTTGAAACGCACGGCGGTGTAGGCACTGGACTGATCCACCTTGCCCTTGCGCGACCAGTTGTAGTCGATGGCCGGCCGGGGCACGTCCTTGTAGTGGAAGTTGTTGGGGTCCACGACATAGTTGAAGCTCGCATCCGGGCCGCCGCCAGGGCCGTCGTCGGTATCGTCGCGGCGGTAGCTCGCCCCCACCACCAGTTCATGGGTACGCCCGAACAGGCTGAACGGCCCGCTGGCATAACCATCGATACTCTTCTGCGTATGTTCGTAGGAGTAGCGCCCCACATTCAGTTGCAGCTCGTCGGCGGTCGGGTCGAGCCGGTAGTAGCTGCTGCCCAGCATCTCCAGGTTGGCCTTCAGCCAGCTGGCGCTCAGGCGCAGGCGCCAGTCGTTGTCCAGGCGATGTTCCACCTCGGCGAACACGCTCTTGTTGGTCTTGTCCCAGTAGGTCCAGTCGGGGCTGAAGCGCGACGAGCGGGAAATGTCGAGGAAGCTGCCATCGGCATGGGTCGGGCTGCCGTTCCAGTCCGCGCCGGGGTTGTCCTCGCGGTTGTAGTAGCCGCCCAGGGTCAGCGTGGTGGCGTCCGACAGGTCGAATTCGGTGATCCCGTACAGCAACTGGCGCTGGTTGCTGTAGGCATCGGTAAAGCTGTTCTTGTCCTGGTAGCTGCCCACCACTCGCCCGCGTACGGTACCGGCATCATTGAGGCTGCTGCTGGCGTCGATTTCGGTACGGTAGTTGTCCCAGCTGCCGGCTGCCGCCGTGAGGGTGATCTGCGGCGCCAGCGTGGGGCGCTTGCGCACCAGGTTGAGGGTACCCGACGGGTTGCCCGAGCCCACCATCAGGCCGGAAGCCCCGCGTACCACCTCCACCCGGTCGAACATCGCCAGGGTCGCGGTGCCCAGGGTGTCGCTGTCGTAGGCGATGGGCAGGCCGTCGACCATGATGTTGTCGATGGCCGCACCGCGCGAGTAGAACTGCGGGCGCTCGCCGCCGGTCTTGCGCAGAGTCAGCCCCGGCGTGTAGCTGGCGATGTCGTCCAGGGTCTGCATGTTCTGGTCGTCCATGCGCTGGCGGGTGACCACGGTCACCGACTGCGGGGTTTCCCGGGCCGAGGCCTTGAACTTGGTGGCCGTGGCCATGCTGGCGGTGGTGTAGGAGCCAGTGTTTTCCGTGACCTCGCCCAGCGTACTGCCGGTGATGCTGGTGGCACCCAGTTGCAGCGCATCACTGCTGTCGGTCTTCTCCAGGGTCAGGGTGCCGTTGTCGGTCACGCGCAGTTGCAGGCCGCTGCCCGCCACTGCCTGGCGCACCGCTGCCTCGGCGCTCAGTTGCCCGTTCACCGCCGCGCTCTGGCGCCCGCGCAGCAGCGCCGGGTCCACCACCAGGGTGCTGGCGCTTTGCCGGGCGATCTGGCGCAGGGCCTGGTCCAGTGGTTGCGCCGGCAACGCATAGCGCTGCATGGCTGGGTCCGCCCAGGCGCGGTTCAGGTCGAGGGAGCAGGCAGAAACGGCAACCGCGACAGCCAGTGCCAGGCGCGCGGGGCTCAGGAGTTGGGGACGCATGTGAAGGGCTTTCCTCGCAGGAAGTGAATGGGCGTTTCCTGCTATGTCCAGCGAGCCGAAAAAAGCCTTCACCCTGGCGGAATGTTTTTTCAGCGCAGGTCGATCAGGGTGATCGGCCCAAACGCCTCGACACTGATCGGCAGCACCTGCGCCAGCGATTGCAGGGCGCGGTCGCTGTCGTCCAGCGGGAACACCCCGAACACGCGCAGTTGCGCCGCCGCCGGGGAAACCCGCAGCACGCCGTAGCGGTAAGGGCGCAAGGCATCGATCACGCTGCCCAGAGACGCGTCGTCCACCTCCAGGCGACCTTCCATCCAGGCATCCAGGCGGCCTTGCTCATTGCCCAGGGGCGAGAGTGCATCGTCGGCAAAGCGCAGGGTCTGCCCGCTGTCCACCACGATGCTCTGCCCGGCGCGGTTACGCACCTGCACGCTGTGCTGCTGCACGCTGACGGCACTGCGCTGATCCAGCGTGGCGACACTGAAGCGCGTGCCCAGGGCCCGCACCCGGCCTTGCGCAGTGACCACCTCGAGGGGGCGGTGCGGGTCGCGGGCCACCTGGATGTTCAGCTCGCCGTGGCGCAGATGGATCACCCGGGCTTCGGCACTGAACGCCACCTCCACGGTGGTGCGCGCATTGAGCAGCAGCACGCTGCCGTCAGCCAGTTGAATGCGCCTGCGCTCGCCGGTGCCGCTGTAGTGGTCGCTGAACACGGCGTCCAGTGGCATGCGCCGTTGCACCGTCAACAACGCCGGCAGGCCCAGCATCAGCAGCAAGGCGCCGCCGCCGCGCAGCAACCGGCGCCGCTGCAGCGACAACCCGCTGCTGCGCAGGGCGCGGGTGGCCGCACTGGCGCTGCCGGGCACTTCCAGCAAGGGGTTCAAGGGTGTGTGGGTGGCCTGGGTAACCGCCTGCCAGGCCTGGCGATGGCTTGCATCCAGCGCCTGCCACTGCTCGAAAGCGTCGCGGTCGGCTGCCGTCGCCGCCCCCGAGCCCAGGCGCACGCTCCATTCGATGGCTTCGCGCACCGCCGGGGTCAGCGCTGCCAGGCTGCGGCCGCTCACGTGCCCGCGCCCAGTTGCGCCAGGTAGCAATGGGTCACGGCGCGCCGCACCCAGCGCTCGACGCTGCTCAGCGACACCTGCATCTGGTCGGCGATCTGCTGGTGGGTCAGGCCCTCCAGGCGGTTGAGCAGAAAGGCATGGCGCACCTTGGCCGGCAACCCGGCCAGCAAGGCATCCACCGCCTCCAGGGCCTCGCGCAGCACCGCCAGGGTTTCCTCGCACGGCGCCACCGGCTCGGGCAGGTTGGCCAGCGCTTCAAGGTAGGCACGCTCCAGCTCGCCGCGACGCCAGAAGGTGTACAGCACCCGCTTGGCGACCATGCACAGGAACGCCCGCGGTTCGTCCAGCTGACCCAGGTGCGGCGAAGTCAGGGTACGCAGGAAGGTGTCGTGGGTGAGGTCCGCGGCATCGGCGTGGGAATTGAGCCGACGGGCCAGCCAGCCGCGCAACCAGTGATGGTGTTCGGCGTACAGCAGGTGCAACGGGTGCTGGGCGGACGGGCGCGGGTTGGACATGCGAGGGGCACACTAATGGTAATTGTTCGCATTCTTATCCCTCGCCCTGGGATTTGCAAGCCGTGCCCTACTCGCGGCAACTGGGCGAGCCGCCCCAGCGCATGTTGCGAATGCAGAAGTAGCGGTTCTTTTTCAGGGTCACGGGGGCGATCGTGCAAGGCAGCACCGCCGGGTCGATCTCGATCGACATCTCATCGGCCGCGTAGCGATCGTCATCGAATTCGATCACGCAGGTGCCGTCCTCCTGCGCCCGCTCGGGAAAGCGCAGGCCCTGTACCACCTGATCGCCCATCTTCACCCGCAGCGGGCTCGGTGCCGATGAGCTGCACGCCTTGAGGGCCGGATGGTTGACGGTTATCCACAGGGGGTACTCGCCGCCTGTGCGGTCAGGGAACAACGGAATGAACAACAGCGACTGGTAGGTCGACTGACCGTGATTCACCACCTTGAGCCACAACGGGCTGGCGTTGCAGGTGGCGCCCAGCGACGCGCCGTAGCGCAGCTTGGGGTCGGTGTGGTCCTGCCAGCCGCCCAGGCGGTCGGGCTTCCAGTCATGGCCCCATTTGTATTCGGTACAGCCGCCCAGGGTGAGCAGCAAGCACAACAGCGTGGCGATACGGTGCACGGTGAAGTCCTTCCTTGGTGGAGCATCCATCGGGAACACATTGTCGGGGCCAGGCGCCTCGCCGGCAAGGCCGGCTCCTGAACGCCGGCTCCTGCACGAGTCAGCCGCGCTGGAAGCAGCCCGGGGTGATGCCGACCACTTTCTTGAAGGCCCGGGTCATGTGGCTCTGGTCGAAGAACCCGCAACGCAGCGACGCCTCGGCGATGCCCACGCCACTGCGCAGCAACTGCTGCACCCGCGCCACCCGCGTCTGGATCTGATAGCTGTGCGGCGATACGCCCACGCTCTTCTTGAACACCCGTATCAGGTACAGCGGATCGAGCCCCACCCACTGCGCCAGGTCGTTCAGCGCGATGTTCTGCGCGTACTGCTCGTCGAGCATCTGCCGCACCCGTCGCACCACTTCGCGTTCGTCGGCCACCGCCCGGGGCTGCGGCCCGCCGCACCGCTCGAACAGCTGGCTGACCAGGTGCAGCAGCACGCTCTCGCGCTCAAGGCTCGAACACGACTGCTCGATCACCTGATGCTGGTGCAGGAAGGCCTGGGCAAAGCCCATGTCGTGGGTCAGCGCCTGCTGGAACAGGTGGATATGCCCGTCGCCGAAACGCCCCTCGAATACCGCACGGTTGAGCCACTGCGGGTCGAGGTAGAGCATGCGGTAGCTCCAACCCTCGGCGCTGCCCGGCACGCCGTCGTGCATCTCGCCCGGGGTCAGGGTGACGATGCTGCCGGCGGTGCCCAGGTGCTGGGTGCCACGGTAGAAGAGCTTCTCCACGCCCGCACCGATCACCCCCACCGCGTAGCGCTCATGGGAATGGCGGCCGAAGGCCCGTGCGCTGTAGCGCGCCGCCAGCAATTCACAGCCCCCTTCGGGGACGCGCCAGAAGCGCGAGAAGTCCTGTTGCTCCATGGCCTGTCCAGTTTTGTGCAATACGCGCGCAGGGCGGGTGGATAAATTTGCCCGACTTCTTCGCAACAGACCAGAGAAAACCATGCAGTCATCCAACGGGGTCACCCTCTCCAGCAACCGGGCCATCGTCGAGCTGACACTGGGCGGGCTGATGCTCAGCCTGTCGGCGCTGGCGGTGGCCTTCGCCCATATCGGCGCCGGGGGCGCGGGTTTCTACCGGATGCTGATCGCCTCGGTGCTGTTCTACCTGCTGCTGCGGGTGAGAAGGCAACCTGCTCGCCTGGCCCACCCCAGGGCTCGACGCTACACCGCCCTGGCCGGCGTGTTCCTGGCCATCGACCTGATCCTGTGGCACCACAGCATCTACATCGTCGGACCGGGCATCGGCTCGATCCTGACCAACTGCCAGGTGTTCTTCATGACCTTGCTCGGGCTGTGCCTGCTCAAAGAGAAACCGTCGCTGTATTTCGTCGCCTCCATCAGCCTGGCCTTCGTCGGCCTGTACCTGTTGCTGCTGCCGGAGATGGGCAGCGCGCTGGGTATCCAGGGCGTGGTCTACGGCGTGCTGTCGGGGCTGGCCTATGCCGTGTGCGTGTACTACCTGAAAGTCACCACCCAACTGCCCCAGGGCGGCGGCGACAAGATCGCACAGATGCTGCACCTGAGCCTGTGGGCGGCCGGGGTGATGCTGGGGTACGCGCTGTTGCGGGGCGAGAGCCTGGCCATCGCCGACCAGCAGACCTTCTACATGCTGGTGATCTATGGCGTGCTGGTGCAGTTCGTCGGCTGGTTGCTGGTCAACCGCTCGATTGGTGCCATCAGCCTCGGGCTGGCAGGGCTGATCCTGCTGCTGGAGCCGGTGATCACCTACTTCATCGACGTGGCGTTTCTGGACAAGGCCAGTTCGGCCATGCAGATCACCGGGGCGCTGGTGACGGTGCTGGCGGTGTACATTGGCTCGATAAAGCCGCCGAGCAAGGCCCCGGCGCTGAGCGAGCCGGCCTGACACGGCGCTCGCGCAGCTGCTGCCTGAGCACATGCAGGGGCGGTGCGTAGAGGAAGCCGAACGACACGCTGTGCCTGCGCCCCTTCACCGCGTGGTGCATCAGGTGTGCGTGGTACAGCCGACGCAGATAGGGGTGGCGCGGCCTGGGGCGGGCGGGCCAGTGGCGGTGCACGATGCCGTCGTGCACCAACACGTAGATCAGCCCGAACCCCGCCACCCCTGCGCCCACCCACTGCAACGGGTCGTGGCCGGCATTGCCCAGCACGATCAGTGTGATCGCGGCCAGGGCCAGGATCAGCAGGTAGATATCGTTGGTTTCCAGCGTGCCCAGGTGCGGTTCGTGGTGCGAGCGATGCAGAAACCAGCCCCAGCCGTGCATCACGTACCTGTGCGCCAGATAACCGACACCTTCCATGGCGACCAGGGTGCAGAGAAAAATCGCGAAGTGGGCAATCATGGTCGGTACGGGGTTGGGAAATGACGGTGTCAGGGTATTTGATCGGCGGCCGATGGTCCATGCCCACCGGTAGCCAGGGCCAGCATCTGCATGGCCGGCGCCACTGCCTTGAGCAGGCGCTCACGCGCGATCCCGTCGCGGGCCTGCACCGACAACCCATGCAGCAGCGTGGCAAAAAAATCGCCCAGCGATTGCACATCGACCTCGGGTTTCAACTCGCCCGCCTCGGCCGCCTGCTGCAAGCGCTGAATGATCGACAAGGTTTTTTCGCGGCGGTGGTCGGCCAGCCATTCACGCACGGCGTCGTTGTCGGCCGAGCAGTTGGTGGCTGCCGACACCACCATGCAGCCCAGTGGGCCCGCTGGGCGGGTGTACAGGTCGACGGCATCGAGCAACAGCCGCTCGATGGCCTGGTAGGCCGTGGGTTGCTCGCTCAGCGCCTGGGTCGAAAATGCGCCCTCTTCGCGCTCATACAGCTCGATGGCCTCCTTGAACAAGCGCTCCTTGGAGCCGAACGCGGCATAGATGCGCGCCGAAGCGATACCCAGCGCAGCCACCAGGTCGCTCATGGACGTGGCTTCGAAACCGCGCGCCCAGAACACATCCCGGGCGGTGCGCAACGCGGCTTCACGGTCGAACTGGCGTGGTCGGCCTGCCATCTCGATAGTTCTCCAACCAGGAATGAAGGCGGCATTATCCGTAATTGTTTGTCGAAAGACAAAGAATACTTGACGGCGCGCAGACTGCATCCTTATTGTTTGTCGATCAACAAACAATAGGAGTTCCACATGATCACGTTGAAAGGCCCCAGCCTGCATCTGGCGCAATTCAGTGCCGACCAGGCACCGTTCGACTCACTGCCAAACATCGCCCGGTGGGCTGCGCACATGGGCTTCAAGGCGTTGCAGATACCGGCCTGGGACAAGCGTCTGTTCGATGTCGAGCTCGCCGCAAGCAGCCAGGCCTACTGCGACGACATCACTGCCATGCTGGCCGAACACGGGCTGGTGATCAGTGAGCTGACCACACATCTCTTTGGCCAGCTGGTGGCGGTACACCCGGCATACGACGCCTTGTGCGACAGTTTTGCACCGGCCCACCTGCAGGGCGACCCGGCTGCCCGCAGTGCCTGGGCGGTGCACCAGCTCACCTGCGCGGCCATCGCGTCGCGGCGCCTGGGCCTGAGCGACATGGGGACTTTTTCCGGTGCACTGGCATGGCCGTACGTCTTTCCCTTCCCGCAACGCCCCGACGGCCTTGTTGAAACAGCCTTCGCCGAGTTGGCCAGGCGCTGGCTGCCGGTGCTCGATACCTGCGCCGAACAGGGCATCAACCTGTGCTTCGAAATTCACCCCGCCGAAGACCTGCACGACGGCGCAAGCTTCGAGCTGTTTCTCGAACACGTCGGTCACCACCCGCGCTGCAAGATGCTGTTCGATCCCAGCCACCTGATCCTGCAGCAACTCGACTACCTGGCGTTCATCGACCACTACCGGGACTACATCCGCATGTTCCACGTCAAGGACGCCGAGTTCCTGCCCACCGGCAAGCAGGGCCTGTTCGGCGGTTATCAACCCTGGCTCAAGCGCGCCGCACGCTTCCGTTCGCTGGGGGACGGGCAGGTCGACTTCAAGGGCATCTTCAGCAAGCTGGCCGAATACGACTACAGCGGCTGGGCCACGCTGGAGTGGGAGTGCTGCCTGAAAAACCAGCACGATGGGGCACGTGAAGGGGTGGCGTTCATCAACCGGCACATCATCCAGGTCACCGACACGGTGTTCGACGACTTCGCCGGTACCCCGGTGGCGCCGGCGGTCATCGCCAGGATGCTCGGCCTTGAAGGCAACCCTGTCGGGGAGCTGCAACGATGAGCACGCACACTCACCATTACGCCCATGTGCACGGCCTGCGCCTGCACTACGTCACCCAGGGCGAAGGGGCACCGGTACTGCTGATCCCCGGCTGGCCACAGACCTGGTACACCTGGCGGCACGTCATGGCGGCCCTGGCCGACAACGGTTACCAGGCGATTGCCGTGGACCTTCCCGGCATGGGGCTTTCCGACAAGCCGCTGGACGGCTACGACACCGGCACCTGCGCCGCCCGCCTGCACGCGCTGATGGGGCAACTGGGGCACGAACGCTATGCCGTGGTGGGCCACGATGTGGGCATGTGGGTGGGGTATGCCCTGGCCAGCGATTTTCCGGGGGTGGTGAACCGGCTGTGCCTGAGCGAAGCGGTGATTCCGGGCCTGGCGCCGGCGCCGTCGATCTTCGCGCCGCCGGAGCAGAACATCTTCCTGTGGCACTTCATGTTCAACCAGTTGCAGGACCTGCCCGAGGCGTTGATTACCGGGCGCGAAGCGCAGTACCTGAGGTTCATGTTCGAGAAATGGGCTGTGCGCCTGGATCGGGTGGCGGTGGATACCTATGTGCAGGCGTACTCGGCGCCGGGGGGCTTGCGTGGCGGGTTTGCCTACTACCGCGCGATACCCGAAACGATTCGCCAGAACCAGCAGCGCGGGCAGGTGCCACTGGGCATGCCGGTGCTGGCGATCGGGGCGCAACTGGCAACCAATGATGCGCCGCGGGTAACCCTGGAGGGGCGCGCCACCACGTTGCAGGGCGCGATCATCGAGGGCTGCGGGCACTTTGTGACCGAAGAGGCGCCCGAGGCGTTTGTCGGGCACCTGCTGCCGTTTCTGCGCTGAGGGTTGCGGCGCGGCCTTCGCCAGCAAGGCGCGCGCCTGTCATCGAGCGCGTGCCATTGCCCGCGAAGGGCGTTCAAGGCGCCTGCAATGCCTCCAGCTCATCCGCGCGTTCGGAGGTCATGCGCAGGCGGCAGCCACCGCCATTGAGGATATCCATGGTGCCGCCGGTCTGCGTGAAGTAGAAATCGCAGTTGCTGTCGATGTACTTGATCCACGCCCGCTGCGCATCCCGGAGCTTGCCCTGCTGCACCGGCCCAAACGCGGCCATGGCCTTCTTGTAGACCTGGTTCAGGCGTTTGTCCTGGCGGGCGATCTCGGCGTGGTTGCATTCGTTCATGCTCACCGTGGTGTTCGCGGTGTCCATGCAGGCCTTGTACGCCACCGAAGTCTTGTCCTGCGCCAGCGCCAGCGGCGCAACTGCCGCCAGCGACAGCACCGCAACCCCCATCATCCGCTTGATACTCATGGCTTGCCTCTCCTGTTCTGACTGCCTAGGGCGCACAGGCTCGCATGACCTGCTCGCGCAACCAATGGTGCGCCGCTTCCTTTTTGCGTCGCTCGTGCCACACCTGCTGAAAGGCGAACGCGCGAATCGCCAGCGGCGGCTCGAAACAGCGCAACCCACGCAGCGCCTTGATGTTCTGCACGCTGCGCCGCGCCACGGTCAGCACCAGGTCGGTACCCACCAGCACGTCGCTGGCCGCGGCCCAGTGCGGCAACGCCAGCACCACCCGGCGCTGCTGCCCCTGCGCCGCCAGGGCCTGGTCGATCTCGTTGTCGGCCCCGGGCCGCATCGCCACCAGCACATGGGGGCGCGCCAGCCAGGCGGGCAGTGTCAGCCCGCCACGGGCCGGCAGCGTGGCGCGGTCGGCCACACACACGAACCCCTCCTCGAACAGCGTGGCGGCCTGCAACGGCTCGGCCAGGGTGGGGAATACGCCCAGCGCCAGGTCCACCTCGCCATCGAGCAACTGGCCGAGCATCGCCTCGCGGCTGCCCTGGCTGACCACCAGGTCGATGCCCGGTGCGGTCTCGCGCAGGCAGCGCATCAGGCCCGGCAGCACCACCCGCGCGCCATAGTCCGACATCGCCAGGCGAAAGCTGCGCCGCGCCCGCGCCGGCTCGAAACCGGGGCTGCCCAGCAGCGCATCCAGTTGCTGCAGGGCATCCTGCAACGGCGCCGCCAGTTCCAGCGCACGCAACGTGGGCTGCAGGCGGCCCGCACGGCGCACCAGCAGCGGGTCCTGGAAGATCTCGCGCAACTGCGCCAGCGCATGGCTCACCGCCGGCTGGCTGCGGTGCAGGCGCAAGGCCGCGCGCGAGACGTGCTGCTCGGCCAGCAGCGCATGCAGGGTCAGCAGCAGGTTGAGGTCGATACGGCGCAGATCATCCATGTGGCGAATAGCCCCTGTGCACAATTCGAATTTCCATCAGTGAAACAGATAACCAAGACTGTACCAAGCCCTCCATAGCCAGAAGGAAACCACCATGAACCTCAACCTCGCTGTCGCCATACCGCTGCTTGTCGCCCTGCTGGCCGGTGCCGCCGTGCCGTTCCAGGCCGGCGCCAACGCCGCGCTCGGGCGCCTGCTCGGGCACCCGCTGTGGGCCACGCTGATCTCGCTGGCGGTGAGCGTGCTGATGGTGCTGCCGGCCCTGCTGCTGATGCGCGCACCGCTGCCGCAACTGGCCAACCTCGGCCAGGCGCCGTGGTGGGCGTGGCTGGGTGGCGTGGCCGGGGTGGCCTACATCACCGCGGCGCTGATCCTCACCCCGCGCCTGGGCGCGGCCGGTTTCATCGTGTGCGTGATCGCCGGCCAGGTACTCTCGTCGCTGATCATCGACCAGTGGGGGCTGATGGGCCTGCCATCGCGCCCGGTCAACGGCCTGCGCATCGCCGGGGTGGCGCTGATCATCGTCGGCATGCTGGTGGTGCAATGGGGCACCCGCGCCAACCGTTGAGGGCTCACCAGGGGTGGGTGCGCTCGAACACGTAGCCGTGCTGGGGGAACGCATTGAACAGGATCACCCCCAGCACCACCAGCAACAGCAGCCAGTCGACAACGCGCAGACGCGGCACCTGGCGCACCTCGCGCCGGTCACGACAGTGCAGCGCTTGCCCCAGGGTCATCAGTACGAAGGCGCCGATCCACAGGTAGTACCCCACGCCCAGCGCGGTGAGTTGCACGAAATCGTAGGACTGCGGCGTGTTGTCCGGCACCGTGCTCACCACCAGGAACGACAGCCCCAGCAGCAGCGCCAGCACCGACAGGCCCAACCCCACCCGCGGCCACCAGCGGTGGGCCAGCAGCGCCAGGCCGAAGACCGGGTTGGCAAACCAGCCATAGATCTGGAACGGGATGCCCCACAGCCCGTACACCAGCAACCATACCGAACTCATGTGGGCACCGTTGTCGGTGTAGTAGGCATTGAAATACAGGCAGGCCACGTACAGCACCAGGCTGAGCGTGAGGTAATGACGTTTCACAGGAGTGTCCGCAGGTCAGATGGAATTGGAGGGTATTGCCGGGGCCGGAGGCGTGACATTGGCGCCGCTGCCCACGCTGAACGAGAACGCCGCCGTGGCATAGATCGCCGCCACCAGCACCCAGGCCAGCCAGCCCTGGCCCGGCCCGCCCGGCGCCTGCCGGCGGTTGAGAAACTGGCCGGCCACGTATGCCGCCAACGCCAGCAACCACAGGTAGTAGGCGCCGAGCAGGTTGGCCTGGCCATTGGCCTTGCGCGGCACCAGCGCGCTGTCGCCCCAGCCGATCACTGGCAGCCACTGCGCCGCCAGCACCAGTGCCGCGACCGCCGCCAACAGCGACAGCAGCGGCCGGTTGCGCCGCAGCATCAGTGCCAGGCACAGCAGCGGGTTGGACCACCAGGCGCTGCCACCCAGCCAGCCGAGGGTCAGCACATGCATGCCGCGCATGGTCACCTCGCTGACCGGCACGGCATCCAGAAACAGGCTGCCCAGGTACAGCGCCAGGCTCAGTACCACGTAATGCCGCTTGAACAGTGCCAGCATCTAGTTGACCCCGAGTTCGCAGTCGTCGCAGGCCGCTGGCGGCTCGCCGAGGTTCATGTAGACCGGTCGCGCCGGCGCGACGGTGGCCTTGACGAACGACAGTGGAATGGTCAGCACGATACCCGCCACCAGCACCCAGTGCAGCCAGCCCAGCGCTGGCTGGGTAAGCCTGGGCTGGCGCCGGTAGCGGTGCTGGCCGATCACGAATGCCAGCATCGAGGCCAGCCACAGGTAGTAGCCGGTGCGCACGTCAGGCCCGCCGTGGGGCGCCGGCGGGATCGGCGACCAGTCGGTCCAGCCCAGCGCCAGGGCCGAGCCCGCCAGCAGCAGTGCGCACCAGCCCAGGCGGTAAGCGGTTTTGGGGTCTTTGCGGTGGGTTGCGAAGGCGCCCAGCAGCAGCGGGTTGGCGAACCACAGGCCGCCGGCCAGCCAGCCCATCGACAGCGCGTGCATGCCGCGCAGCACCGAATCGTGCCCCCAGGCGCAGGCCTCCGGGTACAGGCAGGCGAGGTACAGCAGCAGGCTCAGCAAGCGGAAATCGAAGCGCACCAGTAAGTCCATTCAGCCGGGTGGGAAGCGGGGCGCGACGATAGCCCATCGCCTGCCCCGCTGTCCAAGTCATTCAGGCCGATTCGAGCAGCAGCCCGTACAACGCCGAATCCGACACCTCGCCGGCGATGCACCAGCGCTCGCGCAGCAGCCCTTCACGCTCGAAGCCCATGCGTTCGAGGGTGCGCGCCGAGGCACCGTTGCGCGGGTCGATCTCGGCCTCGAGGCGGCGCATGTTCAGGCCGATGGCAAGGTACTCGACGAACAGCTCCAGCGCCTCGCCCATGTAGCCCTGGCCCTGGGCGCTGCTGGCCAGGCAGTAGCCGATTTCGCCGCGGCGCGACTCGGCGTCGATGTTGAAAAACTGGCACATGCCCAGCAGCAGGTCGCTGCCCTGCGGGTAGATACCCAGCTTGAGGCTGCGCCCGGCCAGGTAGGCGGCGCGGTCGGCCAGCAAGGCCACTTCGGCTTCGTCCAGGGTCTGCCACGGCCCGTGGTGCCAGTAACGCATCACCTCGGGGTCGGCCATGATCCCCAGCCACTGCTCGGCATCGCGGGCCTGCATGGGCCGCAGTTGCAGGCGCGGCCCGTTCAGGCACAGCGCGGTGTCGAAAGCTTCAGGCAAACTCATGAAATTACTCCTGGTGGGTGAACCTGCCACCACGCCACCACGCCCACCGTTACCAGCAGGACCGCGGCCTGGGCCAGGTTGAATTCGTAGAGCCGGTGCAGCGTCACCCACGGCTGGCGCCACGCCGGGCCGCCTTCCTGTGGTGGCTGATACGGCAACAGGCCAAGCAGCCCGACAGCGAAGTAGCCCGTCAGCGCGACGATACCGGTCCACGGGTGGGTACCGGCCAGCATCGGGTAGATCGGCAGTGCCAGCAGCAGGCGCGGCACGCCATGGCGCAGCAGCAGACGCTCGCCATCGGGGTTGAACCGACGCGGGATCAGCCATTCGCTCAGGCGCAGGTCCAGCGCCAGCAGGTTCGGCGCGGTCCACAGCCAGAAACGCATGAACACCGCCGACAGTTGCACCGTCAGCAGCGAGCCCACCACGGCGGCAATCAGTACATTGGAGGGGTGCGCGAAGAAATCCGGCCCCGCCAGCCACAGCACGATCACCAGCACCATGCAGCTCATCACCCGCAGGTAGCTGCGCGGGTGCAGCGGGCGCGGCGCCAGCCTGCGCCAGAAGTACAGGTCGCGGTGCGGCACCTGGTCGAGCAGTTCGGGGTAGTGGTAGAGCAGGGTTTGCGTCAGATGCTCACAGGCTTCCCAGTCGGCCTCGCTGAAGCCCTGGGCCAGCGCCACCTGCTGCTTGAACTCGAGGTTGCGCAGCAGCAGGTAGGCCGCATTGCCCTCGGGGTTGGTGTGCCAGTGCCACTGCTCGGCCAGGGCCTGCTGGCGGGCGAACCAGGTATCGCGCCGGCAGCGCTCGTTCAGGCCCTGCCACAGGTGCGCGGGCCGGGGGCCACCGTCATCGTCGCTCCAGTTGAAGTAGCCGCACACGCGTTCGAACAGCGCGGTGCTGCTGCCGGGGTGATCGTGCAGCAGCTCCAGCAGCATGGCCTGGAACTGCTCGCGGCGGTCGAAGGGCTCCAGCCAGGCCTGCCCGCCCCAGTGCTGCAGGCTGGCGAAAAACGCCTGTTCGTCGCCCGCCTGCAAGTAGTGCTGCAACTGCGCGTGGCAGGCTTGCCAGAGGCTGCCCAGCAGTTCGTCGCCCTGGTACGCGCCGATCGGCACCGCCTGCCAGGGGGTGAACCAGCCACGCCTCGGCACCGCCCAGTGCAGGATGGGCAGGCGCAGGGTTTCGTCATCTAGGCTGCGCTGCAGCAACTGCTGCTCGAAGGCCGCCTCGCACCCCAGTTCACCGGCCTGGCGCCACAGGTTGTCGAGCTGCGCAGGGTCCAGCCCTTCGAGCAGCGCGCGGGCCTGTTGCTCCCTGGCGGGTGTGGGTTCGACGTCGACGTGCACCGCCGCGGCCTGCGGGGCTGGCACATCGGCCGATTCCAGCGCTGGCGCTGCATCGTCCTCGTGTGCCCAGCGGCTGCGCGCCAGCGCCTGTTCATAGGCCTCGCGCAGGCGCTGGAAGGCCTCGGGGTCCTCGTCGGGGCGGTGCACCTTGAGCAGGCGCGCATACTGGCGCCTGATACTGCGTTCATCAGCGCCCGGGGCCAGGGCCAGCACGCTCCAGCAGTCTTCGATCACGTCACTCATTGCCGCTCCTTCAGCGCCAGCTGTCCTGGCCCAGTTCATTCACGCGCTGTTCGAGCTCGTGGCGCACCTCGCGGATCTGGCGCTCGTCCTGGGTTTCCAGCACGCGCTGGAACTGCGCGGCCCAGGCCCCGATCAGCTCACGTACCTCGCCCAGGCTTTCCTGATACAGGCGCTCCAGGCGCGCCAGCAACAGGGTGTTGGGTTGCTGGTCACGCGGGTGGGTCTTGAGCTCGGCCAGCGCCGCCAGGCGTTCGCGTACCTCTTCGGGGCTGAGTACGCCGGGGTTGTTCTCGATCACCAGGGCATGCTGCTCGCCGGTCAGCGGGATGCTCACCTGGGCTTCGAGAATGCCGTTGATGTCGTAGGTGAAGCGCACGTCCAGGGCCACCTCGCCGGCCTTGCGCCGTGGCACCGGAATCTCCAGCACGCCCAGCAGCACGTTGTCGCGCACCAGGCGGCTCTCGCCCTGGAACACCTTGACCAGCACCTGCTCCTGCTGGTCGCCGACGGTGTACACCGTCTGCACCCGGCTCACCGGCACCACGCTGTTGCGCTCGATGATCGGCAGGTAGTGCCCGCTCTCGTGGCGGTCACCGACCTGGCGCACGGTTTCCATGCCCAGGGTGTAGGAGCACACGTCGGTCAGCACCACCTCTTCGAGCGCGGCATCCCGGGCCTTGAGCGCGGCCTGCACGGCGGCGCCGTGGGCCACCACTTCATCGGGGTTGAGGCTGATCGAAGGGAAGCGCCCGAACAGCCCGGCCGCCAGCTTGCGCACCAGCGGCATGCGCGTGGTACCGCCCACCAGCAGCACTTCGTCCAGGTCCGAGGCGCGGATGCGCGCATCGCGCAGGGCGCGTTCGATGGGGGTGCGCAGGCGTGCCAGCAGCGGTGCGAACAGGTCGGCCAGGGCGTCCTGGGTGTACACGTGGCGCCATTCGCGGCCCTCCACGCGTACCACGAAGTCGGCCTGCTGGGCCTGACCCAGCTGCCGGCGTACACGCTCGGCCTCGCGGCGCAGCGGCTGCAGCAGCGTGGTCGCGCCGGGGAAGTCGTTGCCCTGCTGGGCCTGCACGAAATGCTCCAGCAGCAACTGGTCGAAGTCTTCACCGCCCAGGTAGTTGTCGCCGGCGCTGGCGCGCACCTCCATCACCCCTTCGAACAGCTCCAGAATCGACACGTCGAAGGTGCCGCCGCCCAGGTCGAAGACCAGAAACGAGGTTTCCTTGTCGCGCTGGTGCAGGCCGTAGGCGAGTGCGGCGGCGGTGGGTTCGTTGATCAGTTTGTCGACGCGCAGCCCGGCCAGTTCGCCGGCCACGCGGGTGGCCTTGCGCTGGGCATCGCTGAAGTAGGCCGGCACGCTGATGACCGCCTCGGTGACCGGCTCGCCATAGGCACGCTCGACGTCTTCCTTGAGGCTCTTGAGCACCAGTGCCGAGAGTTCTTCGGGGCGGTAGGCACGCCCACCCAGGGTGACCTGCTGGTTGCTGCCCATGTAGCGCTTGAACAATGCGGTGGTCAGGTGCGGATGGGTGTGCAGGCGCTCGCGCGCCGCCTGCCCGACCAGCACCCGGCCCTGGTCGTCGAGCCCCACCACGCTGGGGGTGAGCGTGTGGCCGAGTGCGTTGGCCACCAGTTCAGTGGCGCCATCACGCCACACCGCCACCAGGCTGTGGGTCGTGCCCAGGTCGATACCGACGATCATCAGCGACTTCCCTCTCATCAAATCAGAGGGCGATGGTACTTGAGGTACCTGCGCTCAAGCCACCGCCTTCACGCGCCGTGATCGTCGTTCGCCGCCTAGAACCCCATGCTGAAACTCACCGTTACCGCATGGTCGCGGGTGTCGCTGGACAGCTGCCCCGAATAGCCCAGGCCCAGTTTGCCGGCCTGCCCGATCGACAGGTCCAGCCCCGCCTCGACCACCGCCGCATCGCGGGCGATCGGCACGCCCTGGGTGGTGAAGCCGGCGCCGCCCTCGATGAAGCGCAGGTCGGCATCGGGCTTGGTGTCGCCGTAGGCATGCCGCCAGCCCAGGCTGCCACGCGGGGTCAGGGTGCTGCCGTTGGCCAGCTTGAACGCCTTGCCCGCCCGCAGGCCCACGGTGGAGAAGGTGATGTCCTGGTCGGCACTGGCCTTGAGCCGCGCCGCGCCGCCCTTCTCGCGTGCAGTGTCGCTGTCGTAGTTGACGTAGGCCAGGCCCGCGAACGGTTCCAGCGCCACGCCGCCTGCCTCGATGGCGTAGCTCACCTCGCCGAACACCTGCGCGGTGCGCGCCTTGTACTTGGCCTTGAGGCGGTCGTCGTAGCTGCCGATGGCGACGTCACGCTTGCTCTCGATGTCGTGCCAGCTGTACGCCGCACCCACGCGGGCCGAGAAGGCATCGAGCTGGTAGCCCAGGTAGGTGGCCAGGTGGTAGCTGTCGATGCTCGCATCGGAACGGCGGCCGCTGGCATCCAGGTCGCTGCGGGTATAGCCGGCGGCCACGCCCACGCGCCAGTCGCTGTTCAGGCTGCGGTCCACCCCGAGCAGGAAGCCCTGCACGTTGCGGTCGATGCTGGCGCTGTTGCTGTTGCCGTCCATCTTGCCCCAGGTGCCCAGTGCCTGCGCCCAGCCCACGGCCTCGTCGTGGCAACCGTCGCTGGTGAGCTGGTTGGCGTTCGGTGCCAGGGCCCGACGCGGATCCTCCTCGCGCATGCAGCCTGGCTGGCGCAGGCGGTCGTTGACCGCTTCGCGCACGTAGCGCGAGTCTTCGATCAGCGCACTGGCGGTACTGGCATGGATCTCGCCCGACAGGCTGTCCAGCGCCGCCTGAACGCCACCACGGTTCTGCGCCATGACCGCGCCCAGTACCGCCGCCGGTGCCCCGCTGCTGCCCAGTGCGCCGGCCACGGCCTGCTGGTTGGGGGTCGAAGCCACATCGCCGAGGCTGGTGCCGTTGCGGCTGATGGTGACGCCGACCTGGTTGCTGCCGTAGTTGAGGGTGGTGTCGTAGAACGGCGTATCCGGCAACTGCACGGTGGTGAAGGTGCCGTTCACCCCGCCGCCGGCAGTCACCACGGTGTACTGCGCGTTGCCCGAGGCCGGTGCCGAGTTCAGCACCACCAGGCTGCCGCCCAGGTTGGCCGTGCCGCCCACGGTCAGGCCGCTGCTGGCGGGGTTGCCGACCACCACCTGCAGGGTGCCGCCCGGGGCGTTGGTGAAGTTGCCGCCGACCTTGAGCCCGCTGGCCGGGTCAGGCTGCACCACACCGTTGTTGACCAGCGAGCCCACGCTGCCGTTGCCGCTCAGTGCGGCACCGGCCCCCACCGTGACCTTGGCCCCGAGCATCGTGCCCGGGTTGGCCGCATTGCCCACCAGCAGCAGGCCCTGGTTGACCGCCAGGTTGCCGCTGAACGGCTGGTTGCCGGTCAGCAGCAGGCTGCCGCTACCCTGCTTGACGGTGTTGCCGGTGCCGCTGAGCACACCGTTGAAGCGGCCGTCGGTGTCCTGCTGGAACACCAGGCTGGCGTTGTCGACGATGTTGCCCTGCAGGCTGGTGGTGTTGCCCACCAGCGTACCGCCGCTGATCCTGGTGCCGCCGGTGTAGGTGTTGGCGCCGCTCAGGATCAGCGTGCCTGCGTCGAGTTTTTCGATACCGCCCGCGCCCACCAGCGGCGCCGAGATCTGCGTGCTGTCGCCGGTGTTCACGCGCACTGCGGCCAGGTCGCCATTGGCTGCATTGACCGGTGTCAGGCTGCCGCCGCTGCCGGCCACCAGCTGGTAGCCGCCGGTGAGGAACTGCAGGCCGGTGAAGGACTGGTTGCCGGCCACGGTGACGGTCCCCGCCTGACCACCGAACACGCCGAACTGCGCATTCCAGGTTTCGCTCAGGTTGCCGTTGACGTCGGTCCAGTTGGTGCCGTTGCCCCAGGTGCCGCTGCCGCCACCGATGGTGCCGTCGGCGTTGGTCTTGCCGCCGTTCCAGAACTGCAGTGCGCCACCGGCGCCCTGCACCACCAGGTTGATCTGCTGGGCGATGGCCGTCTGCAGGGTCAGTTGGCCTGGCAAGGTGCCGCCTGGCAGCAGGCCGAACAGCAGGCCGTTGTCGGTCAGGTTGCCTCCGTAGCTGAACAGCTGGTAAACGCCGCTGCCGAAGCCACCGGCATTGCTGATGTTGAGCGTGCCATCAAGGGTCAGGTCGCCCGCCACCTTGACCACGGTGGTCGAGGCCGATGCCTGCCCGAGCGCCAGGTCGACATTGCTGCCGGCATCCAGGTTGAGCGCGCCGACCTTGAGTGGCGTGGCGCCGCTGCCCGCCGCCAGGGTCGCACCGCTGGCCAGGTTGACCGTGCCGGCGTAGTTGCCGCTGCCGCCCAGGGTCGCCCCGTTGTTGACCTGCACCGTGGCACTGGCCAGGCTGCCGTTGACCAGCAGGCTGCCGGCGTTGACCGTGGTGGCGCCGGTGAAGCCGCTGTTGCCGGTCATCAGCAGTTGCCCGCTGCCGTTCTTGATCAACGTGCCGCTGCCGGTGAGGTTGCCGGTGTAGGTACCGTTGCTGGCCTGTTCGAAGGTCAGCGCGGCGTTGTTGAGGATCGCGCCCTGCAGGCTGCTGGTATTGCCCTGCACGCTGCCGGCGTTGAAGGTGCTGCCGCCGCTGTAGGTGTTGGCACCGCTCAGCAGCAGTGCGCCATTGCCGTTTTTCACCAGGCTGCCGTTGCCGCTGATCACCCCGTTCAGGGCCAGGTCGTGGCTGCCGCCCAGGGTCAGTTGCGAGGCCAGGCTGACGGCGTTGCCCAGTTGCAGGTCAAGCGTGCCGTCGAGCTGCGCAGTGCCACCCACCGTGAGCGCGCCGCTGCCCAGTGCAGCGTTGTCGCCCAGGGTCAGGCTGCCGGCATTGAGGCGCGTACCGCCCTGGTAGGTGTTGGCGCCGGCCAGGGTCAGGTCGGCCGTACCGTTCTTCACCAGGCTGCCGCTGCCGCTGACGAGGTTGGTGAGATCAAGGTCATTGCTGCCCGCGATGGTCAGCGCACCGCCGAGCGTCACGGCGTTGCCCAGGGTCACGGCCTGGTTGGCATCCAGCGTGGTGCCGTCGGCAGCCGTCAGCGCACCGCTGCCCAGGGCGGTGTTGCTGCCCACCACCAACGTGCCGCCGTTGAGCTGGGTGCCGCCGGTATAGCCGTTGTTGCCGTTGAGCACCAGGGTGCCGCCTTCGAGCTTGGCCAGGGTGCCGCTGCCGTTGATGTCCACGTTCAGCGTGGCGCTCACGCCGTTGCCGATACGCACGTTGCCGGTGCCCTGGGCACCGTTGGTGAGGTTCAGCGCGTCACCGCTCAGCACGTAGCCGTTGTCGAGGAACTGCAGGCCGTTGACGGTCTGCACACCATCGACGGTCACCGCGCCGCCCGTGCCCTGGAACACCGCGAAGGTGCCGTTCCAGGCCTGGTTGAGCGCTCCGTTGGCATCGGTCCAGTTGGTGCCGCCGACGCTCCAGACACCGGCGCCGCCGTCGACCGATCCATTGCCGACGGTCTGGCTGCCGTCCCAGAACAGCACGTTGTTGTTGCTGCCGCCCACCACCAGGTTGACCTGGTTGTTGACGGCGGTCTGCACATCCAGATCGCCCGCGATGACCCCATTGGGCACGCTGCCGATGGCCAGGCCGTTGTTGGTCAGCGCGCCGCTGTAGTCGATCAGGCGATACACGCCCGCACCGAACCCGCCCAGGTCGGTGACATTGAGCTTGCCGTCCAGGGTCAGGTTGCCGCCCACGTTGATCAGCGCCGGGGTACCCACCACAGGGGCGCCCAGGGCCGCATCCAGGTTGGCGTCCGCGCCCAGTACCAGCGAGCCGACGCTCAGGGTATCGCCGCTGCGCAGCGACAGGTGCCCGCCGTCGGCGACGGTCAGCGCGCCGCCGAGGCTGCCGGTGCCGCCCAGGGTGCTGCCGCTGTTCACCGTGACCGTGCTGCTGGCCAGGCTGCCATTGACGATGAGGCTGCCGCCGCTGACGGTGGTGGCCCCGCTCAGGGTATTGCCACCGCCCAGGGTCAGCGTGCCGGTGCCGGTCTTGTCCAGCGTACCGGTGCCGCTGAGCACCCCGCCGAACGTGCCCTCGCCCACTTGCAGGCCGGTACCGGCGCCCACGTTCACGGTGCCGCTGCCGCTGAGCTCGCCCAGGTTGGTGGTGCCGCCCAGGTTGAGGCTGGCGCCGTTGCCCAGGTTGAGCTCGGCCGGGTTGCCGAGTGCACCGCTGCCCACCGTGCTGAGGCTGCCGGAGAGAATGTTGAGGATGCCGCTGAAGCTGTTGTTGCCGCTGAGGGTGAGGTTGGCCGCACCGTTCTTGTTCAGGGTACCCGCACCGCTGAGCACGCCGGCCAGGGTCAGGTTGTTGGTGCCCGCCACGTTGAGCGTGCCGCCCACATCCACCGCGTTGGCCAGGGTCATGGCGCTGGTGGTGGTCAGGGTGGAGGTGCCGCTGACACTCAGGGCACCGCTGCCCAGCGCCGAGCCGTTGCCCAGGGTCAGGTTGCCGGCACCCAGCTGGGTGCCACCGCTGTAGGTGTTCACCCCGGTGAGGGTCAGGCCGCCGCTGCCGGTGTGGTTCAGGCTGCCCGTGCCACTGATGACGCCGCCCAGGGTGAGGTTGTTGCTGCCCGGCAGGGTCAGGCCGGCGTTGAGCACGATGGCATTGGCCAGTGACAGCGCACTGCCATTGACCAGGCTGGAGGCGCCACTGACGGTGAGCGCGCCACTGCCCAGCGCCCCGGCGTTGCCGACATTCAGGGTGCCGCTCTGCAGTACGGTACCGCCCGTGAAACCGTTGGCACCGTTGAGCGTGAGGCTGCCGCTGCCCTGCTTGGTGAGGCTGCCGGCGCCGTTGACCAGGCCATTGAGGGTCAGGTCGTTGCTGCCGAGCAGCGTCAGGTTGCCGCTCAGGTTGAAGGTGTTGGCCAGCGCCAGCGCGCTGCTGCTGTCCAGTTGCGTGCCCGCGGCCGCGTTGAGGGCGCCGACGCCCAGTGCGGTGTCACTGCCCAGTACCAGCGTGCCGGCATTCAGGGCGGTAGGGCCGGTGTAGCTGTTGTCGCCGTTGAGCGTCAGGCTGGCGCCGCCCGCCTTGAGCAGGCCGCCGGTGCCGCTGATGTCACCGTCCAGCGTCAGTGCGTTGCTGCCGGCAATGCTCAGTTGGCCGAGCAGGCCAATGGTGTTGGCCAGGCTCACCGCCTTGTTGCTGTCCAGGGTGGTGCCATTGGCCGCAGTCAGCGTGCCACTGCCCAGCGCGCCGTCATTGCCGACCACCAGGGTGCCGCCATTGAGCTGCGTGCCGCCGGTGTAGCCGTTGGCGCCGTTGAGCACCAGCGTGCCGCTGTCGAGCTTGGCCAGGGTCGCGCTGCCATTGACCGGCAGGCCCAGGGTGGCGGTCACGTTCGGGTCGACACGTACCGCAAAGCTGCCACTGTTGCCGTTGACGGCGTTGAGCACGCCGCCGCTGCCGGCGACCAGCTGGTAGCCGTCGGTGATGAACTGCAGGGCATTGACGGCCTGGCCACCTTCGACCGTGACCACGCCGCCCGCAGCGCCCTGGAACACCGCGAACTGCCCCTGCCAGACGTCGTTGACGGTGCCGTTGAGGTCGGTCCAGTTGGTGGTGGTGCTGTTCCAGGTGCCGCTGCCGCCCTGCACCACGCCATCGGGGACAGTGCCCGCCCCATCCCAGAACTGCACGATCAGGTTGGGCGAGTTGACCAGCACGTTGACCTGGCCGGTAATCGCGGTTTGCAGTTGCAGCTCGCCGGGCGTGACGCTGCCCGGCAGGCTGCCCAGCACCAACCCGTTGTTGGTCAGCGAGCCGTAATCGAACAGGCGATAGATACCATTGCCGAAGCCGCCGTCATCGGTGATGTTGAGCGTGCCACCCAGGGTCAGGTTGCCGGCAACACTGAACAACGAGGTACCGCCGGTGACGGGCGAGCCGAGTGCGACGTCGATGCTGGCGTTGGGCGCCAGCGCCAGCGAGCCGAAGCTGAGCTGGGTGCCGCTGGTGCCGGCCAGGTGGCCGCCGTTGACGATGGTGGTCAGCCCGCCCACGCTGCCGCTGCCGGTCAGGGTCGCGCCGGAATTGACCGTCAGGTTCCCCCCGTTCAGGGCGCCCGACACGTTCAAGGTACCGCCGCTGACCTGGCTGGCGCCGCCCAGGTTGCTGATGCCGGCAAGTTCCAGCACGCCGGTGCCGACCTTGTTCAAGCCGCCGCTGCCGACCAGGGCACCGGCGAAGACGCTGTCCAGGTTGGTACTGCCCAGGCTCAGCGTGCTGCCCAGGCCGATATTGGTGGTGCCGCTGCCGGTGAGTGCACCGATGCTGGTGTTGCCGTTCAGGTTCAGGTCGGTGCCGCTGCCCAGGTTGACACTGGCGACATTGCCCAGGGCGTTGCTATTCAAGGTGGTCAGCATGCCCTGGGTGATATCGAGTGTGCCGCTGAAGGTGTTGTTGCCGAACACCACCAGTTCCTGGGCGCCGCTCTTGATCAGGTTGCCCGAGCCACTGATAACCCCACCCAGGGTCAGGTTGGCGGCCGTGTCCAGGGTCAGGTCGCCATTGACCGCGATGGCATTCAGCAGCGTGACAGCCTGGGTATTGCCCAGGGTGCTGGTGCCCGTCGCGCTCAGTGCGCCGCTGCCCAGCGCAGCGCCATTGGTGACGGTCAGGGTGCCGCCGCCCAGGCTGGTACCACCGGAGTAGGTGTTGGTGCCGCTCAGGGTCAGGTTGCCGCTACCGGTCTTGATCAGTTGGCCGTTGCCGCTGATCACGCCGCCCAGGCCGAAGTCGTTGCTGCCGTTGACGGTGAGGTTGGCATTGAGGCCGATGCCGTTGTTCACCACCACGGCGCTGTTGCCGCTGCTCAGGGTCGAGTTGCCGGTGACCGACAGCACCCCGGTGCCCAGCGCATTGTTATTGCCCAGCACCAGGGTGCCGGCGGTGAGGATGGTCTCGCCGCTGTAGGTGTTGCTGCCGTTGAGGGTGAGGGTCGCAGCGCCGTTCTTGGTCAGGTCGCCGGGGCCGTCGATCACGCCGTTCAGGGTCAGGTCGTTGCTGCCGCCGACGTTCAGGTTGCCGACGATGTTCAGCGCATTGCCCAGCGTCACCGCCGTGCTGGCATCGAGGATGGTGTTGTTGCTGGTGCGCAGGGTACCGACGCCCAGTGCGCTGTCGCTGCCCACGATCAAGCGGCCGGCACCCAGCAGGGTGTCGCCGCTGTAGGTGTTGGCGCCGCTCAGGGTCAGGTCGCTGGCGCCGGTCTTGACCAGGCCGCCCGCGCCGCTGATCGCGCCCGTCAGGGCCAGGTTCTGCGCGCCGAGCAGGGTCAGGTTGCCGGTCAGTACCAGGGCATTGTCCAGGGTCAGCGCGGTGCTGGTGTCCAGCGTGGTGGCGCCGGCGGCGGTCAGGGTGCCACTGCCCAGCGCCGTGGCCGAGGTCAGCAGCAAGCCGCCGGCATTGAGCGCGGTACCGCCCTGGTAGGTATTGTTGCCGCCCAGGGTCAGCACCCCGGTGCCGGTCTTGATCAGGCCGCCCGCACCGCTGATGTCGCCGCCCAGGGTCAGGCCGGCGCTGTTGGCTACGGTCAGGTCGGCATTCAGGCCGATGGCGTTGCCCAGGTTCAGCGCGGTGTTGCTGGCCAGGGTGGAGGCACCGCCGACCGTCAGCGCGCCGCTGCCCAGTGCGGTGGCGTTGCCTACGGTGAGGGTGCCGGCATTCAGGGTGGTGCCGCCGCTGTAGGTGTTGGCAGCGGTGAGGGCGAGGTTGCCGCCACCGGTCTTGATCAGCCCGCCAGTGCCGCTGACCACGCCCGTCAGGCCCAGGTCGGTGTTGCCGGCGACCGTCAGGTTGGCGCCCAGGTTGACCGCGTTGGCCAGGTTCACCGCAGCGCTGCTGGCCAGGGTGGACGCCCCGCCCACGCTGAGGCCGCCGTTGCCCAGCGCCAGCGCATTGCCCACGGTGAGGGTGCCGGCGTTCAGGGTGGTGCCGCCCTGCCAGGCGTTGGCACCGATCAGGGTCAGGTTGCCCGCGCCATTCTTGGTGAGGCTGCCGGCACCGTTGACCTGGCCGCCCAGGGTGATGTCGTGGGTGCCGCCAACGGTCAGGTTGCCGGCCAGCGATACGGCGTTGAGCACGGTGACATCCAGGCTGCTGTCCAGCGTGGTGCCGCCTGCTGCCACCAGGTTACCCAGGCCCAGCGCCTGGTCACTGCCCAGGACCAGGCGGCCGCCATTGAGCAAGGTGTTGCCCAGGTGGGTGTTGCTGCCCGACAGGGTGAGCGTCGCGCCACCATTCTTGCTCAGCCCGCCGCTGCCGGTGAGGTTGCCGGCAAGGGTCAGGTCGTTGCTGCCGACCACCGTCAGGCCGCCGAGCAGGCCGATGGCATTGCCCAGGGTCACGGCGCTGCTGGCGTCCAGTGACGTGCCGGCCTGTGCAGTGAGCGTGCTGGTGCCCAGTGCGGTGTTGCTGCCGACGATCAGGGTGCCGCCGGCGAGGCTGGTGCTGCCCTGATAGGTGTTGTTGCCATTGAGGGTCAGGCTGGCCGAACCGTTCTTGACCAGCCCGCTGCTGCCGCCGATCACGCCATTGAGCACCAGGTTGCTGGTGCCCGGCAGGGTCAGGTCGGCGCCCAGGTTGATCGCGTTGGCCAGGCTCAGCGGGGTGCTGGTCGCCAGGCTGGACGCGCCGGTGACGTTCAGCGCACCACTGCCCAGTGCCGCACCATTGCCCAGGGTGAGGGTGCCGCCGCCGACGCTGGTGCCGCCCTGGTAGGTGTTGGCACCATTGAGGGTCAGGTTGCCCGTGCCGGTCTTGTTCAGGGCACCGCTGCCGCTGACGATGCCGTTGAGGGTCATGGCGTTGAGGCCGTCGAGGGTCAGGTTGGCGCCCAGGTCGATGGCGTTGGCCAGGTTGGTCGTGGTAGTGCCTGCCAGGCTGCTGGCAGCGGTCACGTGCAGCGCGCCTGTGCCCAGGGCCAGGTCATTGCCCAGCAGCAGCCGGCCAGCGGCCAGGGTGGTGCCGCCGGTGTAGCTGTTGGCGCCGCCCAGGGTGAGCGTGGCAGCGCCGTTCTTGGTCAGGTTGCCGGCGCCGTTGATGCTGCCGTTCAGGGCCAGATCGTTGCTGCCGGCCACCGTCAGGCCGCCGAGCAGGTTGACGCTGTTGCCCAGGGCGATGCTGGCGTTGCTGTCCAGCGTGGTGCCGTTGGCAGCAGTCAGCGCACCGCTGCCCAGCGCCAGGTTGTTGCCCACCACCAGGGTGCCGCCATTGAGGGCGGTGCCGCCGCTGTAGCTGTTGCTGGCGTTGAGCACCAGCGTGCCGCTGTCGACCTTGCTCAGCAGGCCGCTGCCGCCCAGGGCGACACCAACCGTGGCGGTCACACCCGGATCGACACGCACCGTGGTGGCGCCATTGCTGCCATTGACCAGGTTCAGCTGGCCGGTCACGCCATTGAGCAGGCGGTAGCCATCGGTGACGAACTGCAGGCCGGTGATCGACTGCGCGCCATTGACCAGCACGTCGCCTGCGGCGCCCTGGAATACCGCGAAGTTGCTGCTCCAGTCACGGTTGCCGGTGCCGTTGACCGTGGTCCAGTTGGTACTCAGGGCATCCCAGGTGCCGTTGCCGCCCTGGATCACGCCGTTGCCGACCAGGCCGGTGCCGTCCCAGAACAACACGCTGCCATTGGCGCCACCGACCAGCAGGTTGACCTGGCTGCCGATCGAGGTCTGTACCTGCAGGTCGCCCAACTGCACGCTGCCGGGAATGCTGCCGATCACCAGGCCGTTGTCGGTGAGCTGGCCGGTGTAGTTGATCAGGCTGTAGATACCGGTGCCAAAACCGCCGATGTCGCTGACATTGAGGGTGCCGTCCAGGGTCAGGTTGCCGTTGACCTTGATCAGCGCATTGCCGCCGGTAGCCGGCGAACCAAGGCCCACGTCCAGGTTGGAGTTGGCGTTGAGCACCAGCGAGCCCAGGGTCAGGCTGCTGCCGCTGTTGGCCGCCAGGTGGCCGCCATCGGCGATGGTCACCGCGCCCAGCACGCTGCCAGTGCCGGTACTGGTGAGGGTGGCGCCGGTATTGACCTGCACCAGGTTGCTGCCCAGCGAACCGGTGACGTTCAGGGTGCCGCCATTGACCTGGGTGGTGCCAGTGAGCAGGCCGTTGTTGCCGGCCAGTTCCAGGCTGCCGCCGCCGACCTTGATCAGGCCACCGGCCCCGGCCAGGCCGCCTGTGAATACGCTGCTGGCATCCCCCGCGCCCACGCTCAGGTTGGTACCGGCCCCCAGGTTCACGCTGCCGCTGCCGGTGAGGCTGGCAAGGCTGCTGCTGTTACCCAGGTTGAGGCTGGCGCCCAGCCCCACGTTCACCGCCGAGGCATTGCCCAGTGCGCCGGCACCGACCGTGGTCAGGCTGCCATTGACCACGTTGACCGCGCCGCTGAAAGTGTTGTTGCCACTCAGGGTCAGGTCGGCCAGGCCATTCTTGATCAGGCCACCGGTGCCGCTGATCACCCCGCCCAGGCTCAGGTCGTTGTTGCCCGCCAGGCTCAGGTCGGCATTGAGTATCAGGTTGTTGCCCAGTGCGAAGCTGGCGCTGTTGTCCAGGCTGGCGTTGCCGGCCACGGTCAACGCGCCGGTGCCCAGGGCATTGGCATTGCCCAGGGTCAGGCCGCCGGCATTAAGCACGGTGCCGCCCTGGAAGGTGTTGACGCCATTGAGGGTCAGGTTGCTCGCCCCGTTCTTGACCAGCCCGGCGGCGCCGCTGATCACGCCGCCCAGGGTCAGGTCGTTGCTGCCGGCCAGGGTCAGGTTGGCACCCAGGTTGATCGCGTTGGCCAAGGCGAAGCTGGCGCTGTTGTCGAGGCTGGCCGCACCGGTCACGTTCAGTGCGCCATTGCCCAGCGCCGAGGCATTGCCCAGCACCAGCGCGCCGGCATTGAGCAAGGTCCCGCCGGTGAAGGTGTTGAGGCCATTGAGGGTCAGGGTGGCGGCACCATTCTTGATCAATTGGCCGGCCCCGGCGATCACACCGCCCAGGGTCAGGTCATTGCTGCCGACAACGCTCAGGTTGGCGTTCAGGTTCACCTGGTTGGCCAGGTTGAGCGCCACGCTGTTGTCGAGCGTGGCAGCGCCGCCCACGTTCAGTGCGCCGCTGCCCAGTGCCTGGTTGTTGCCCAGGCTGAGGCCGCCGCCATTGAGGTTGGTACCGCCTTGATAGGTATTGGCCGCGTTCAGGCCGAGGGTGGCCGTGCCCGTCTTGGTCAGGCTGCCGGTGCCGCCCACCACGCCGTTGAGCGTCAGGTTCGCGGCCCCGCCGATGCCCAGGTTGCCGGCCAGGTTGACCAGGTTGGCCAGGCTGACCGCCGTGCTGGCCTCCAGTTGGGTGTTGCCGGCTGCGTTCAGCACGCCGGTGCCCAGCGCGGTGTTGCTGCCGACGATCAATTTGCCGGCGTTCAGGTTGGTGGCGCCGCTGAAGGTGTTGGCGCCGCTCAGGGTCAGGTCGGCACCGCCGGCCTTGGTCAGGCCGCCTGCGCCGCTGATCACGCCGCCGAGGTTGAGGGCGTTGCTGCCCAGCAGGTTGAGGTTGCCGGCCAGGGTCACGGCATTGCCCACCGTCAGGGCGTTGGTGGCGTCCAGCGAGGTGTTGCCGGCAGCAGCCAGCGTACCGGTGCCCAGTGCGGTGTTGTTGCCCAGGATCAGCGTGCCGGCATTGAGCGCCACGCCGCCACCGAAGGTATTGGCAGCGCCCAGCGTCAGGTTGGCCGCGCCGTTCTTGCTCAGGCCCGAGGCGCCGCTGATGACGCCGTTCAGGGTCAGGTTGCTGGTGCCCGGCAGGGTCAGCACGCCATTGAGGACCACGGCATTGGCCAGTACCAGCGGTGAACTGTTGGCAAGGCTCGCCGCGCCGCCGACAGTCAGGGCGCCGGTGCCCAGCGCTGCGGCACTGGCCAGGGTCAGGGTACCGGCGTTCAGGGTGGTACCGCCGAGGAAGGTGTTGTTGCCGCTGAGGGTCAGGTTGGTGGTGCCGTTCTTGATCAGGCTGCCATTGCCGCTGATCAGGCCTTGCAAGGCCAGGTCGTTGCTGCCGTCGAGGGTCAGCGCGCCGTTGAGCGTGAGGGCGTTGCCCAGGGTCACGCCCGGGGCGGCGTCAAGGCGGGTACCGTCCGCCGCGATCAGTGCGCCCTGCCCCAGCGCCGTGCTGCTGCCGAGCACCAGCTTGCCGGCGTTGAGCCGGGTATTGCCCACGTAGGTGTTGTTGCCGGCAAGGGTCAGGTCGGCCGCGCCGTTCTTGATCACGCCGCCCGCGCCACTGATCGGGCCGCCCAGGCCAAGATTGGCCGTGCCGCCGACGGTCAGGTCGGCGCCAAGGTTGACCGCGTTGGCCAGGCTGAGTGCCACGCTCGCATCCAGGCTGGCGGTGCCCGTGGTGTTCAGGGCGCCGCTGCCCAGGGCGTTGGCCGCGCCCACCATCAGGCCGCCGGCATTGAGCGTCACACCGCCCTGGAAGCTGTTGTTGCCGTTGAGCGTGAGCAGCGCGGCGCCGTTCTTGACCAGCCCGCCGCTGCCCGACACCACGCCGCCGAGCGTCAGGGCATTGCTGCCGGCCAGGGTCAGGTTGCCGCCCAGGCTGATGGCATTGGCCAGGGCAACCGAGCTGGTGCTGTCCAGCGTGGTGCCATCGGCCACGGCCAGCGTGCCGGTACCCAGCGCCGCATTGTTGCCGACGATCAGCTTGCCGGCCTGCAACTGCACCCCGCCGCCGAAGGTATTGGCCGCGCCCAGGGTGAGGTCGGCCGCACCGCTCTTGATCAGCCCGCCCGTACCGCTGACCACGCCCCCCAGGGTGGTCGCGCTGGTGCCCAGCAGGCTCAGCGTGTTGGCGCCGAGCACCACGGCGTTGTTGAGGTTGACTGCGCTGCTGGCGTCCAGGCTGGCATTGGCGCCCAGGGTCAGCGCGCCGGTACCCAGCGCCGCTCCGTTGCCTACGGTCAGGCTGCCGCCGTTGAGCAGCAGGCCGCCGGTGAAGGTGTTGGTGCCCGTGAGGTTGAGGTTGGTGGTGCCGTTCTTGACCAGGCTGCCGTTGCCGCCGATGACGCCGCCGAGGGTCAGGTTGTTGCTGCCGGTGAGGGTCAGCGCACCGCCCAGGCTGATGGCGTTGGCCAGGGTCAGCGCACTGCTGGTGTCCAGGCTGGTGCCGGCGGCCGCAGTCAATGTACCGCCCCCCAGCGCGGCGGCATTGCCGAGGATCAGCTTGCCGGCGCCCAGCGTGGTACCGCCGCTGTAGGTGTTGCTGGCGGCCAGGGTCAGGTCGCCGCTGCCGGTCTTGTTCAGCGAGCCGGTGCCGCTGACCACACCGCCCAGGGTCAGCGCATTGCTGCCGGGCAGGCTCAGCGCTGCCGACAGCTGCACGGCGTTGCTCAGCACCAGCGGTACCGAGCCCTGCAGGCTGCCGGCCCCGGTAACGCTCAAACTGCCGGTGCCCAGGGCCGCTGCGTTGGCGAGCGACAGTACGCCAGCATTGAGGAAGGTGCCGCCGGTATAGGTATTGGCCCCGCTCAGGCCCAGGGTGCCGGCGCCTGTCTTGGTCAAGGCGCCGCTACCGCTGACGATGCCGGTGAGGGTCAGGTTGTTGTCGCCGATGATGCCGAGCCCGCCGGCACCGAGGGCGACGGCGTTGGCCAGCGACAGGTTGGCCGCGCCCGCACCCAGCGCGCCACCGTTGGCCGCGATGGTGCCGGTGCCGAAGGTCGAGGCGTCGTCGAACACCAGCGAGCCGCCGTTGAGGCTGGTGCTGGTGACCCCGAGCAACGCGCCGGAGAGTGTCCAGGTGCCGCTCTGCACGAGCAGGTTGTTGAAGTTGATGTAGTTGCTGGCCGAAAGCGTGCCCGTGCCGCCGGTACCGGTGCCCCCGCCGATGGCGTTCTGCAGGGCCAGGGTGTTGCTGCCGCCGGCACCGCCGTCGACCTTGCCGCTAGGCGCATACAGCAGGTTGATGCCGGCGATGCCCAGGTCGACGCCTACACCTCCCCCGCTACTGACACTGGAACCGGTGATTGCGTTGAAGCGGTTGGTGGAGTTCGCCCCCATCGACACGCCGCCACTGATCGCGCCACTGTTGGTGAAGGTATTGCCGGTGGCAGTGCCTGATGCCTGGAACGCCACGCGACCGATGATGGTGCCGGTGTTGGTCATGTTCACGCTGCCGCCGCCATACACCGCCACCACCGGGGCGTCTGGGGCCAGCACGCTGACGCCGACAATGTTCGATGAACCGATGGTGCCGTCGTTGACCAGCGTGGTAACGCCACCGTTGCCGTTCTGCACGCTCAGGGCCAGGCCGTTGAGGTTGAGCAGGCTGGCACTGAGCACACCGGTGGTGCCCTTGATCACGCCACCGCTGAAGTTGGTGATGCTGACCGTGCTGGCCGCCGCGTTGCCGACCTTGATCCCGGAGCTGAGCCCGCTCAGGATCCCGAGGAATGCGGGGTCGATGGTGCCCGAGTTGTTCAGGGTGACGTTGTTGCCGGTCAGGTTGACTGCCGTGCCGAGCAACGGCGCGTTGATCTGCGAGCCATTGCTCAGGTTAAGGGTCAGGTTGTTGGCGGAGGAACTGACGTTGCCGTTCAACCCCGGGGTGCAGGTGACCGTCGCGCCCGCACCGGGGATCAGCGGGGTACAGGCGGCACTGGCCGTTGCACTGAACAGGCCGAAAGCGATTCCCGCGGTGGCCAGGCTCACGGCCAGCGACAAGGGGCGAACACGGGTGGGGGCAAGCTTGACGGCACGTCTGTCCACGGGCGACTCCTTCGTGGATCAGGCAGTTCGTTCCTTGAATGCGTGCGACGGGTACGCCGTGGAAACTACACACACTAACGTCGAAATGCCTGACCTTGGCGACTACGATTCCAGTGCTGGAATATGTAGCCGCTTTCCCGGAGCCCTTGCGCAAAGGCGTTACGTCAAATGGTGTTAATACTTTGGCAATGGGCCCCGTGAATACAGGGCCTCGTCAAACTTACAGCGTCAGCCAACCGACGAACGGTCAGGCCACCTCCGGGTCTTCGGCGGGCCAGAACGGCTCGTTGGCTTCCAGAGGGGGCAGGCCGTGGGCGGCCCGCGCCGCGTTGCAGTCGTCGTTGGGCTGGCCATTGACCCAGGCGGCATCGAACTCGCGGCAGGGGCTGGAGCGCTGGGTATAGAGCGAACAGCTGACGCTCTTGCCGATCTCGCCTTCAAGCCCTATGCAGCGACACGGCTTGGCGTCGGTGCCGATCATCGCCACCCGGGTCGGGTTGATCTGCACCACCAGTTCATCAGGCACGACACCCCCGGCCGAGGTGCATTCACCCCAGAAAAAGGACACACGGAAATACGCGCAGCAGGCACCGCAAGTCAAACAAGGATTGTTTTCGGACATGATTTGGGAGGGGGGGGAGAAGTATCGTTGGAGGGAGAAACCCGACGATCATTCTATGCTTCGGCGTGGCGTTGAAAAGGGGGGCAGTGAAAGAAATATGGGCGGCCGACGGAAGGCGGTGTCGCGCCCTTCGCCGGCAAGGCCGGCTCCTACGGGAGCAGGCCTTGCCGGCGAGGTGCATCACGACGTGCGTGAAGCCCTGGCCGCCTTCGGCGCCTCGATGCCATCGGCACGGAACATCTGGCGGATGCCGCGCACCGCCTGGCGAATGCGGTCCTGGTTCTCGATCAGGGCAAAGCGCACATGGTCATCGCCATAGTCGCCAAAGCCGATGCCCGGCGACACGCATACCTTGGCTTCGGCCAGCAGCTTCTTGGCGAACTCCAAAGAACCCAGGTGCGCGTACTGCTCGGGGATCTTGGCCCACACGTACATCGAGGCCTTGGGGTTCTCGACCATCCAGCCGGTCTCGTGCAGGCCTTTGACCAGCACGTTGCGCCGCTGGCGGTACTGCTCGGCGATGTCGCGCACGCACTGCTGGTCGCCTTCGAGCGCCGCGATCGCCGCCACCTGCAACGGGGTGAAGGTGCCGTAGTCGTGGTAGCTCTTGATTCTCGCCAAGGCGTTGACCAGCTCCGGGTTGCCGACCATGAAGCCGATCCGCCAGCCGGCCATGTTGTAGCTCTTGGACAGCGTGAAGAACTCCACGGCGATGTCCTTGGCACCCGGCACCTGCATGATCGACGGGGCCTTCCAGCCGTCGTAGACGATGTCGGCATAGGCCAGGTCGTGGATCACCAGCACGTCGTACTGCTTGGCCAGTGCCACCACCCGCTCGAAGAAGTCCAGCTCCACGCACTGCGCGGTGGGGTTGGAGGGGAACCCCAGGATCATCATCTTGGGCTTGGGGATCGACTCGCGGATCGCCCGCTCCAGCTCGTTGAAGAAGTCCACGCCGGGCACCAGCGGCACCGAACGCACCTGGGCCCCGGCGATCACCGCGCCGTAGATGTGGATCGGGTAGCTGGGGTTGGGCACCAGCACGGTATCGCCGTGGTCCAGGGTGGCCAGCATCAGGTGGGCCAGGCCCTCCTTGGAGCCGATGGTGACAATGGCTTCGGACTCGGGGTCGATCTCGACGTCGTAGCGGTCCTTGTACCAGTGCGAGATGGCCCGGCGCAGGCGCGGGATACCGCGCGAGGTGGAGTAGCCGTGGGTGTCTTCGCGCTGGGCGACCTGTACCAGTTTTTCGACGATGTGCGGCGGCGTGGCCCCGTCGGGGTTGCCCATGCTCAGGTCGATGATGTCTTCGCCACGACGGCGCGCGGCCATCTTGAGTTCGGCGGTGATGTTGAATACGTAGGGGGGGAGACGATCTATGCGCGCAAAGCGGCGCGGCGAACCTTGGTCAGCCATGGTTACCTCGAGGACGTAAGCGCCCGGAACCGTCCGAGCGACGTTGGCCACTGCGGTGGCCGAGGCAGAAGATAGTGCCTGCAGGCAATGCCTGTAAAGTGGATTCGATCGCGGGCCGCGCAGCGCGGCCGCGACCGATGCCGCGGTGTCAGCACAGACGCTCGAACGACAGCGAGCGCCAGCTCCCCACATCCAGGCCCTCCTCCGGAGCCATGTGGGCCCCGCGCACGAAGCTGAAAGCCTTGCGCATATCGCCCTGGTGGACCAGCCGATGCTCCCCTTCGGACTCGCTCAGCAGCGTGTAGGAGTGCTTGCGCATGGCCCTGTAGCGGGCATCGTCCCGGTCCATGGCATCCAGGTAGTCGGCCACCTGCCCTTCGCTCAGCTCAAGGCGTTTTTGCAGCGTCACGCCCCAGCGGGTCAGGCAGGTTTCGGCAAAATGGCGCACGATCAGGCCCGGGTCGGGCAGCTCGTTGCCGGCACTGGCGCCATCGGCCGAGGCATTGCCCACCAGCGTGGCGTGGCGTCCTGGCAGCGGAAAGATGTGGACACGGGTATCGGGGTAGGTGGACGGGATGACGCAGGCGAAGCCCTTGGAGCGCTCGTCGCGAGAAAAGAAACCCACGTACTCCTTCACGTTGGTGCGCAGGTGCAGGCGGTGTGGCTGCAGGTTGTTGATCCCGGGCACGGGGTCGATGGCAAAGATGTTCACCGGCACGTGGGCCAGTTGCGGGTCGTCGGCCATGGCGTTGGCGAGCATGTGGGCACTGATGCCGCCGCGGCTCCAGCCCACGATGTTGACCTGATCGGGAATCAGGCCGTCCTTGCGGTGCATGCGGATGATGCCTTCCTGGAGTTGCTGCGGGGTCACGCCGCGGTCGCCATAGTCGTACTGGCGCCAGAACCAGGAACCCTCCTTCTTCACGTCCTCGATCGGCACGCCGGCTGACTTCAGGCGGTTGTAGTCCTGCTCGGTGAGTTTTTCGCGCTGCCAGGTGCAGGAGCCCTTGATGACCTGCAGGGCGTGGGCCACGTTCTGCTCCCAGCCGGCGCCGAACAGGGTGCCGGTGAGGCCGTATTCCTTGTTTTCGATGAACAGGTCATCGGCCTGCAGGTTGCCGCTGCCCGGGCCGTCGATGGCGATCCAGTTGGCGAACTCGCGGCCCTGGTCGTTGGAAGCAAGGGTGGCGACCAGTTCGCCGTTCCAGAAATTGGGGTTCTGGTCATCGAAACGGTGCGATCCGGTGCCGCAGAAGTAAACGGTCAGAATGCTCATGGCGGTGTGCTCCTTGGGGTGGGGAGCCGTCACGCTAGCAATGCCGGGGGTTGTGTGTTCAGCGGGGAGTGGTGCCCGGGTGGGAGGGATTGCCGGCCGTTGGCACGCACCGATCCACAGGCGCTCAGGCTTTTGATCTGCTTTTGATCTTCTGGCCCTTCAGGAGGCCGAGTGGAGCGCCTGCGTAGTGGGGTGTAGGGCCATGGATGGCCCGGAAAGTGCCGACGGGCAGGGACGCCCGTGCGGCGCGGCCCCCGGAGCAGGTGCGGAGCGAGGGGACCCGGAGCGAAGCGTAGGGCCGTATGCAGGGCCCAGCCTTTTTGGTTACTTTTGGGGCGTTTGCCAAAAGTGACCCGCTGTAAGAGCGGAAGGCGCCGCTCGCAGCGCTATCCATGTCGGATAATCACAACCACATGAAAATCGACAATCATGTGCTTATCCAGCATGGATATCGACATTTAGGGCCCCTTCCGCTCTTACAGCGGCTTACTTTTTTCTTGGAAAAAGTAAGCAAAACCGCTCCGTCCAGCATCCGGCCCTACGCTTCGCTACGGGTCCCCTCATTCCACCCACGCTCCGTGGGGCCGCGCCGCACGGGCGTCCCTGCCCGTCGGCACTTTCCGGGCCATCCATGGCCCTACACCCCACTACACGCGGGCTCCATTCGGCCTCCTGAAGGACGGAAAGATCAAAAGCAAAAGCAAGAGCAAGAGCAAGAGCAAGAGCGAAGCCGTTTCTGAAGGGCAAAAAAAACCCCGGCACCTTTCGGCCCGGGGTCTCTTTCAACACATCAGATCAATGCGCGTAGGTCAGCAGCAGCTCGGTCGGCACCTTGGTGTCCAACGACATCATCACGCTCAACGCAGTGATGGTGAAGATGGAAAACACGAACAGCTTGCGCGCCCACAGGCGATCATCCACAGCCTTGTAGCCGGTCCAGGCCATGTACAACCAGTACATGCCCATCGCCGCGGCCACGGCCATGTAGCTCATGCCGGCATAACCACCGATGGTCAGCATCAGGGTCGCTGCCAGGAACGCCACGATGTACCAAAGGATGTGTTTCTTGGCCACCAGGATGCCACGCTTGACCGGCAGTACCGGAATCGAGGCCGCCAGGTAGTCGTTGAAGCGGAAGATCGCGATCGCATAGGAATGCGGCATCTGCCACAGGCTGAACATCACCAGCAGGGTCAACGCAGCCAGGTCGAAGCTGTTGCTCACGGCGCAGTAGCCGATCACCGGAGGCATGGCACCGGACAGGCTGCCTACCAGGGTGCCGTGCACCGATTTGCGCTTCAGGTACAGGCTGTAGAAACCCACGTAGATGATGAACCCGATCAGGCCGAACAACGCTGCCAGGGCATTGGCCTGCACGTACAGCAGGCCAAGCCCGGCCACCCCGAGCAGGGTGGCGTAGGCCAGCGCGATCTTCAGCGAGACCTGCCCTTGAACCATCACACGGTTCTTGGTGCGCTCCATCTTGATGTCGATGTCACGGTCGATGCAGTTGTTGAACACGCAACCGGACGCCACCACCAGCGAAGTGCCGATCACCGTGGCCAGGAACAGCATGAAGTCCACATGCCCTTGCGCGGCAAGGAAGAAACCGCCTGCCACAGAAAGCACGTTACCGAAAATGATCCCCGGTTTGGTGATTTGGATAAAGTGCTTAAAGGACATGCCGTCTTACCTCACTTCGCCATCATGCTGGTGTGGATGCTGAACATGATCCACAGCGACAGGCCGACCAACAGTGCAATGACCAACCCGGTGAACAGGAAGGCGCTGACGTTCTCACGCTGCTCTGGCGAACGGTCCAGGTGCAGGAAGTAGTACAGGTGCACGACGATCTGGATGACCGCGAAGGCCACCACGATCAGTACGGTCATGTCTTTGGGCAAGGTCGGGTACATCACCAGACCGAACGGGATCAGCGTCAGGATCACCGACAGTACGAAGCCGATTGCGTACGACTTCACGCTGCCGTGGCTGCCCTCGGCGTGCTCGTTATGTGCGTTAGCCATTTACAGAACCCCCAGCAGATAGACAACGGTGAATACGCAGATCCAGACCACGTCCAGGAAGTGCCAGAACAGGCTCAGGCAACCCATGCGGGTCTTGGCCGAACCGGTGATGCCCTTCTTCTGGATCTGGTACATCATCACGGCCATCCAGATCAGACCACCGGTCACGTGCAGACCGTGGGTGCCGACCAGGGCGAAGAAGCCCGACAGGAAGCCGCTGCGCTGCGGGCCGAAGCCTTCGCTGATCAGCAGGTGGAACTCGTTGACTTCCATGACGATGAAGCCAAGGCCGAGCAGGAAGGTGACTGCCAGCCAGGCCAGTACACCGTTCTTGTTGCCCTTGTACATCTGCAGCATGGCGAAGCCGAAGGTGATACTGGAGAACAGCAGCAGCGCGGTTTCAGCCAGTACATACGGCAGTTCGAAGATGTCGTGACCCGACGGGCCGCCGGCAAAGTTGCCGGACAGCACCGCGTAGGCTGCGAAGATCGACGCAAACAGGATGCAGTCGGTCATCAGGTACAGCCAGAAACCGAATACGGTCATCTGGCCCGAGTCGTGGTGTTCTTCGTGCCCATGGTCGTGACCATGAGCAGCATCAGCATTGATTACATGACTGGACATTGATTAAACCCGTTCAAACGATTCGACAGGCGCACCGACTGGCGAGCCGGTAGCCAGACCGAGGTGCTTCAGACGCTCACCTTCGATACGTGCCACTTCCTCGGCAGGAACCATGTAGCCCTGGTCGTCACGCGCAGCGTGAGCAACGAAGACAGCGATGGTGCCGATCAGGCCGACCGCGGCCAACCACCAGATGTGCCAGATGGTGGCGAAACCGAAGACGGTCAACAGCGCGCCCATGTACAGACCGGTAGCGGTGTTGTTCGGCATGTGGATCGGTGCGTACTGGGCCGGAGCCTTGTAGGCGATACCGGCGCGCTTGGCTTCGGTCCATGCGTCCAGGCCGACTTTTTCCGGCATGGTGGCGAAGTTGTAGAACGGCGGTGGCGACGAGGTCGACCATTCCAGGGTGTGCGCATTCCATGGGTCGCCAGTGACGTCCATGTTGTCCTTGCGATCGCGGATCGACACGTACAGCTGGATCAGCTGGCAGGCGATACCGAACAGGATCAGCACGGCACCGACCACGGCCACGTACAGGTACGGTTCCCAGGCAGGGTTGTCCGAGTGGTTCAGACGACGGGTCATGCCCATGAAGCCCAGTGCGTACAGCGGCATGAAGGCCACGTAGAAACCGGAGATCCAGAACCAGAAGGCAGCCTTGCCCCACTTCTCGTTCAGGGTGAAACCGAAGGCTTTCGGGAACCAGAAGGCGAAGCCGGCAATGTAGCCGAACACCGCACCACCGATGATCACGTTGTGGAAGTGAGCGATCACGAACAGGCTGTTGTGCAGCACGAAGTCAGCACCAGGTACGGCCAGCAGTACGCCGGTCATGCCGCCGATCGAGAAGGTCACCATGAAGCCCAGGGTCCACAGCACTGGCGCGGTGAAGCGCAGACGGCCCTGGTAGATCGTGAACAGCCAGTTGAACAGCTTGACCCCGGTCGGGATCGAAATGAGCATGGTCGCCAGACCGAAGAAGGTGTTGACGCTGGCGCCCGAACCCATGGTGAAGAAGTGGTGCAGCCATACGCCGAAGCCCAGAACCGAGATCGCACCCGAGGCGTAGATCATCGACTTGTGGCCGAACAGGCGCTTGCCGGTAAAGGTCGAGATGACTTCCGAGAACACGCCGAACGCCGGCAGGATCAGGATGTACACCTCAGGGTGACCCCATGCCCAGAACAGGTTGACGTACATCATCGGGTTCCCACCAAGCTCGTTGGTGAAAATGTGGAAGTCCAGATAACGGTCAACGGTCAGCAGTGCCAGGGTCGCGGTCAGGATCGGGAACGAAGCCACGATCAGGATGTTGGCCCAGGTGCAGGTCCAGGTGAAGATCGGCATGTCCATCAGCTTCATGCCAGGGGCGCGCATTTTCAGCACGGTGGCCAGGAAGTTGACACCGGTCAGCGTTGTCCCCAATCCGGATATCTGTAGCGCCCAGATGTAGTAGTCGACACCGACCCCAGGGCTGTACTGGATACCCGCCAGCGGTGGATAGGCCACCCAGCCGGTCTTGGCGAACTCGCCCACGCCCAGGGAGATGTTGACCAGCGCAACGCCGGACACCAGCAGCCAGAAGCTCAGGGAGTTGAGGAACGGGAAGGCAACGTCACGTGCACCGATCTGCAGAGGCAGGGCCAGGTTCATCAGGCCGGTGAAGAATGGCATCGCCATGAAGATGATCATGATCACACCGTGAGCGGTGAAGATCTGGTCATAGTGTTCAGGAGGCAGATAGCCCTCGGCGCCGCCAGTGGCCATGGCCAGCTGGGTACGCATCATGATGGCGTCGGCAAAGCCGCGCAGCAGCATGACCATCGCGACGATGATGTACATCACCCCGATCTTCTTGTGGTCGACCGACGTCAGCCACTCGGTCCACAAGTAGGTCCACTTGCGGAAATAGGTGATTGCAGCAACCAACGCGAGACCGCCGAGCGCGATCATGGCGAGGGTCACCATGACTATCGGCTCGTGATACGGGATCGCGTCCAGACTAAGTTTACCGAACATCTTTTACTCCTCTGCCCCAGCAGCTGAATGCATACTCACGTCCATCGCTTCGGCCGCTTCTTTGTGCTCTTTCTTCTCGTGCACCACCGGCTTGCCACGGTTCATGCCCTCGTACTTGTCGACGATGGACTGGAACATGTTTTCCGGGGCCACGCTGTAGAGCGCAACCGGGTTGTTTTCGCTAGGTTTGGCCAGAGCCTCGTAGGTGGCCTTGTCCAGTTGTTGCGGCGACTGCTTGACCTCGTTGACCCACGCCTCGAAATCTTCCTGGGACGTGGCGATCGCCTTGAACTTCATGCCGGTGAAGCCGGCACCGCTGTAGTTGGCGGAGATCCCGTCGAACTCGGCGTTCTGGTTGGCAATCAGGTGCAGCTTGGTGGTCATGCCCGCCATCGCGTAGATCTGGCCGCCCAGGCCCGGGATGAAGAACGAGTTCATCACGGCGTCGGAGGTCACGCGGAAATTGACCGGGGTGTTGGCCGGGAAGACGATCTTGTTGACCGTGGCAATACCCTGTTCCGGGTAGATGAACAGCCATTTCCAGTCCAGCGCGACCACGTCGATCTGCACCGGCTTCACGTCGGAATCCAGTGGACGGTACGGGTCCAGCTTGTGGGTGGAGAGGTAGGTGACATAACCCAGGGCGATGATGATCAGCACCGGGATGGACCATACGGCCACTTCGATCTTGGTCGAGTGCGACCAGTCAGGGGTGTAGGTGGCAGCCTTGTTGGAGGCGCGATACTTCCACGCGAACGCGATCGTCATGAAAATGACAGGAATCACCACCAGCAACATCAGGCCGGTAGCGATCAGGATCAGGTTCCTTTGCTCAATGCCGACCTGGCCCTTCGGGTCGAGCAGGGTCCAGTTGCACCCACTGAGTAAAAGCATGCCTAAAAAGGGCAGAATGCCAAACAGTCTGGGGTAACGCTTTTTACTCATCTCACGACCTCTAGAGCAGCTTGCTTCAATGCAATTTGTGTTTTGGTCGCCAACACTTCGTCCTGCCAAGCGTCAGCATTTATGGGATCGAATACGGTCACGCCGGAATTCAGCTGCGGCTGCTCGGCAGAACCGGTGTGCAACGGTGCTTATTGTTTTGACTTCGTAGGCAATCAGGCCTGTTTACAGACCAATTCCATTTGGTGCGGAAAATCACGGGAGGGGGGTCAGCCCGGCATCGCCGCAGGCGATGCTCGTCAGAGTCACGAAAGGGGCCGGAGCTCCTTTAATCCTGCAACTCGCAAGCGGTGCCGAACGGAAATTGGGGGCGATTGTAGTGACGTAACATGGCCATGACTATGACTTATTGAGCAACAGTCCTTTACAGAAAACGTAACAATAGCGCAGCAAAAATCAATTTCGCGACAGTTTGTCGCACCCCTGGCTGTAGCCCTGAAATGCCCGTACCGCAAGGGTTGGGACTTGATCCAGGTCAACCTGGAGGCGACTTCTTCGGAAAATTCTCAAGCCCTGCGCACTTGCCTCGACACGGGACTTTTGTCTAACGCTGGCGACGGTTGCGGTAGATGCCCAGCGGCACCAGCACGGCGGTCAGCACGAAGGCCAGCAGCGCCCATTGCGCCAGCGACAGCCCCAGCACCGGCGGGTACGGCGTCGAGCAGAAACCATCCACCTGGAACACCAGCGGCAGCACCGAGGCCAGCGGCAGGCCGTCGACGATCGGCTGCAGGGTGTCGATGCCGCAACTGACGGCCGGGTTGGCCAGAATGTAGGCGTGGTTGCCCGCTGCAGCAATGCCGCCGATGGCGCTCAGCACCACCAGGGCCTCGAACAGCGTGAGGCTGCGCCGCCCGGGCATGGCCGCACCGATGAAGGCGAACAGGGCGATGAACAGCAATGCATAGCGCTGCAGGATGCACAGTGGGCACGGTGCCTCGCCCAGCACGATCTGCATGTACAGGGCACCGCCGATCAGCGCCAGGCAGATGGCGCCCAGCAGTACCAGAAAGCGCCGTTCCCGATTCAGGCGCTGCGTTAGATCGTTCATTCCCGTTCCCTTCACTAGATAGGTGGCTCAAGCCTGGGCGCAATTCTACACGCCGACCATGACCACAGGGAGTGAAGGTTAAACCGATTAAAAGAAGATTAAGGTCGGCAGCTTAGCCGGCGCCTGCAGCACATTCGTGCACCTGCAGGCGCCGGCATTGCCGGCGAACAGGCCCCGGCCCTTACTCGAGTGCTGCCGCCGGCCCGAAGAACTCGTAGCGGCTCTGCTGCTCCGGCACCCCCAGGGCCTTGAGCTGACGCCTGATCGCCGCCATGAAGCCCTTGGGCCCCAGGAAGTACGCGTCCAGGTCACGCTCGACCGGCAGCCACTGCGCCAGTTGATCCTGGCTCAGCAGCCCCACGGCGTCGGCCGGCAGGCTCACCCCGTCATCCTCGGCGTAGCAATAGAAGCGCTTGAGCTGCGGATGACGCGCCGCGCGTTCGTCCACCCAGTCGCGAAACGCATGCACCGCACCGTTGCGCGCGCAATGAATGAAGTGCACCAGGCGACCGCTGGCCAGGGCCGCGTCGAGCATCGCCAGGGTCGGGGTGATCCCTACCCCGCCGCTGATCAGCACCAGCGGCTTGTCGCTGGCGCTCAGGGTGAACTCGCCCGCCGGCGGGAACAGCTCCAGGGTATCGCCCACCTGCAGGTGCTCATGCAGGTAGTTGGACACCTTGCCGCCCGCCTCGCGCTTGACGCTGATGCGGTACTCGCGACCGTCACCCAGCGCCGACAATGAATAGTTGCGCCGATGCTCCTGGCCATCGATCTGCACCTTCAGGCCCAGGTACTGGCCGGGCTCGCCCTTGAGGACCGGACCGCCATCGAGCGGGGCGAAGTGGAACGAGACGATCTCGCTGCTCTCCTGCACCCGCGCCGCCAGCCGGAACGCCCGCGCACCGCGCCAGCCACCCGGCGCCTGGGCCTTCTGCTGGTACAGGCCCTCTTCGGCGCCGATCAGGATATCGGCCAGTTGCTGGTAGGCCGCGCCCCAGGCCGCGATGACCTCGGGGGTGGCGATCTCCTTGCCGAGCACCTCTTCGATGGCACGCAGCAGGCAGGCGCCGACGATCGGGTAATGCTCGGGCAGGATCTGCAGCGCCACGTGCTTGTTGATGATCTGGTTCACCAGGCCGCCCAGTTGCTCGAGCTGGTCGATATGGCGTGCATACATCAGTACGCCATTGGCCAGCGCCCGCGGCTGGTCGCCGCTGGCCTGGTTGGCCTGGTTGAACAACGGACGCACCTCGGGGTATTCGCTGAGCATCAGTTTGTAGAAGTGCGTGGTCAGCGCCTCGCCGCCGCTTTCAAGCAGCGGAACGGTGGCTTTGACGATGGCACGATCTTGGGCATTGAGCATGGGTAACTCCCGGGCCTTATGGCTTCTGGATAATCTGCCCGGGTTGTTTCAGCTTTCGTGCCAACTATTAAATCCATATAAATCAATAGCTTGAATATTTTTGAGTCAAATTGACCACAGCCCTGCTAGAGTCATAAAGACTCGAAGGAGTCATCATGACCGCAAAATCCCTGCTTACCGCACTGCTGCCCCTGGTCAGCGACCTGTCTCGCGAGCTGCCCGAACGCGAACGCTACCGTCGCCTGCTCGAAGCCATGCGCGCCCTGTTGCCATGCGACGCCGCCGCGCTGCTGCGCCTGGATGGCGAATGGCTGGTCCCCCTGGCGGTGGACGGCCTGAGCCCCGACACCCTGGGCCGGCGCTTCAAGGTCAGCGAACACCCGCGCTTCGCCGCCCTGCTCAGCCGCAGCGAGCCGACCCGCTTTGCCAGCGACAGCCAGCTGCCCGACCCCTACGACGGCCTGGTCGAGGGCCTGCACCAGCACCTGGAGGTACACGACTGCATGGGCTGCCCGCTGTTCGTCGACGAACGGCCCTGGGGCCTGATCACCCTCGATGCGCTGGCCCCGGAGCGCTTCCAGCAGGTCGAGCTGGACGCCCTGCAGGCTTTCGCCAGCCTGGCCGCCGCCACGGTCAACGTGGCGCAACGTATCGAACGCCTGGCCCTGCGCGCCGAAGACGAACACCAGCGCGCCGAGATCTACCGCCAGGCCAGCGGCCAGCAGCACCAGGAACTGATCGGCCAGAGCAAGGCCCACAAGCACCTGCTCGAAGAGATCCGCCTGGTCGCCGGCAGCGACCTGACCGTACTGGTCACCGGTGAAACCGGGGTCGGCAAGGAGCTGGTGGCCCAGGCCATCCACCAGCAGTCGGCGCGTGCCGACAAGCCGATGATCAGCCTCAACTGCGCCGCCTTGCCCGACACCCTGGTCGAGAGCGAGCTGTTCGGCCATGTGCGCGGCGCCTTCACCGGCGCGGTGGGCGAGCGACGCGGCAAGTTCGAGCTGGCCAACGGCGGCACACTGTTTCTCGACGAAGTGGGCGAACTGTCGCTGGCCGTGCAGGCCAAGCTGCTGCGCGTGCTGCAAAGCGGACAGCTGCAGCGCCTGGGCTCGGACCAGGAGCACCAGGTGGATGTACGCCTGATTGCCGCCACCAACCGCGACCTGGCCGAGGAAGTGCGTGCCGGGCGCTACCGCGCCGACTTCTACCACCGCCTGAGCGTGTACCCGCTGCGGGTGCCGGCGCTGCGCGAGCGCGGGCGCGACGTGCTGCTGCTCAGCGGCTACTTCCTGGAGCAGAACCGCTCGCGCATGGGCTTGAACAGCCTGCGCCTGAGCAGCGATGCCCAGGCCGCGCTGCTGGCGTACGACTGGCCGGGCAATGTGCGCGAACTGGAGCACCTGATCGGCCGCTCGTCGCTCAAGGCGCTGGGCCAGCACCCCGAGCGGCCGAAGATCCTGACCCTGGAGGCCCGCGACTTCGACCTGCCCGGCGCCGGCCCGGGGGCAGCGCCCAGCGTGGCGGCGCCACTGCCACCACCGCCCGGCACCGACCTGCGCCAGGCCCTGGACCTGTACCAGCGCCAGCTGATCGAGGCTTGCCTGGAGCGCCACCAGCACAACTGGGCCAGTGCCGCGCGCGAGCTGGGCCTGGACCGCGCCAACCTCAGCCGCCTGGCCCGCCGACTGGGGCTACGCTGAAGTGCAGTGGCGGATTAAAGCCTGGCGTGCTCGGGTCGATAACCCGGCAGATCCCTTATTCTCTTTGCCCTGAAGGTGCCTATGGCCTCGCAAAATGCCCGCGCCGACTCGCTGTCGCTGCTGCTGTTCACCCTGCGCAGCGGCAAGCTGATGGCAATCAACCTGCTCAAGGTCAGCGAGATCATCCCTTGCCCGCCCCTGACCAAGCTCCCGGAATCGCACCCGCACGTCAAAGGCGTGGCCACCCTGCGGGGCAACTCGCTGTCGGTCATCGACCTGTCGCGCGCCATCGGCGAGCGCCCACTGGAAGACCCCAACGGCGGCTGCCTGATCGTCACCGACATCAGCCGCTCCAAGCAGGGCCTGCACGTGCAGGCGGTGAGCCGCATCGTGCATTGCCTGAGTACCGACATCAAGCCGCCGCCCTACGGGTCGAGCAGCAAGGCATTCATCACCGGGGTAACCCAGGTGGACGGCACCCTGGTGCAGGTGCTGGACATCGAAAAGGTCATTCACGGCATTGCGCCGCCGCCGCGTGAAGTGAGCAGCAGCGAGCTGAACCCCGAAGACGCCGCCGTTCTGCAGGCCACCAACATACTGGTGGTCGATGACAGCCATGTGGCACTCCACCAGTCGGTGCTGACCCTGCGCGGCCTGGGGCTGGAATGCCACACCGCCAAGAGCGCCAAGGATGCCATCGACACCCTGCTGGAGCTGCAGGGTACCGACCGGGAGATCAACGTGGTGGTCTCGGACATCGAGATGTCCGAGATGGACGGCTACGCCTTCACTCGCACGCTGCGCGAAACGCCTGACTTCCAGCACCTCTACGTACTGCTGCACACCTCGCTGGACAGTGCGATGAACAGCGAGAAAGCCCGGCTGGCAGGGGCGAACGCGGTGCTGACCAAGTTCTCCTCGCCGGAACTCACCGATTGCCTGATCGTGGCAGCGCGGGCGGTGGCTTTCGCCGAGCGCTGAGCCGGCCCCCTTCGCCGGCAAGGCCGGCGCCTACAGGGGCCGTGATCCCTTGCCGGCGAAGGGGCCAGGACAAACGCTGAAACGCTCCTGCTCCTGCAAAAACCGATGCTCTGGCATAATCAGCGGCCTCTCCCCTCATGAGCCGCCCATCATGAAAGCCCTCACCTTCACCCTGCTGGCCCTGTTCAGCCTCGGCGCCCATGCCTCCAGCGACCAGGCCTGGGCCGACCACGAACAAGCCCTGACCAGGGCCTGCCTCGCCGCCAGCCAGTTCAAGGATGCCCGGCCCGCCAGCAAGCCGGCCGAGTTCGACGACCGCGTCGGCTACAGTGCACTGCTGATCAGCGGCCACTACCCGCAAAAGCACATGAAGAACCAGAAAGGCAGCGAGCTGTGCCTGTTCGACAAGCAGCGCAAGACTGCCTTCATCACCGAATGGACCCCCGCCAAACCGTGACCAGCGCTGCAACCTCACTCCAGTTCGACTGCACCGGCTGTGGCAAATGCTGCAATGGCCACCACGTTCCCCTGACCCTCGACGAAGCGCGCCACTGGGTGGCAGATGGCGGCCAGCTCATCGTACTGGTGGAAGCCTTTCTGGCCAACGGCATGGGCCTGCCCGACGCCCAGCGCGAGCACGCCACCCGCCGTGCCTGCGCCGTGCCCTGCGGCAGTACCCAGGCACACGTGGCCATCACCTTTGCCGCGTTCAACCCCGGCGCCTGCCGCAATCTGGATGCCGACAACCTGTGCCGCATCTATGAGCGCCGGCCGCTGGTGTGCCGCATCTACCCGATGGAAATCAACCCGCACATCCCGTTGCGCCCCGACGCCAAGGACTGCCCGACCGAAGCCTGGCAACGCGGCCCGGTACTGATCCACGGCAGCCAGCTGATGGACCGCCAACTGGCCGAACTGATCGAGCGCTCGCGCCAGGCCGACCGCGACGATATCCACGCCAAGGTGCAGATCTGCCAGCAACTGGGCATCACCACCAGCGCGCTCAAGGGCAACGGCTTCACCGCCTACCTGCCCGACACCGGGGCGCTGCACGCCGCCCTGCACGCCCCGGGCAACGCCGCGCTGGCGCCCTGGACCCTGCACGTGGAAAGCCCGGCGCTGGTCGAGCAACTGCATCAGGCCGGCGCCCGGGTGTGCAGCACATCGGCTGGCCACTACAGCTTCATCGGTTTCTGAGCGGCGCCTAACGGCGCTGCCAGAACTCCTCGGCCAGGCGCCGGAGGTCTTCGGCCAGGCCGGCCACGTCGCTGGCGTTGGCATGCCCGTGCTGACCGGCCACCACGCTCTCTTCGCTGGCCTGGCGAATGCTGATGATGTTGCGGTTGATGTCTTCGCTGACCAGGCTCTGCTGCTCCACCGCCGCAGCAATCTGCAGGCTCATCTCGCTGATCTGGTTGACCTGCTGGCTGATGCCGTCCAGCGCCACCGCCGCCTGCTGCGCCTGCTCGACGCTCTGCCCGGCATGCTCGCGGCTCTCGTGCATGGCCTGCACCGCATCGCGGGTGCCGCGCTGCAAGGCGCTGATCATGCGCTGGATTTCGCCGGTGGACTCGGCCGTGCGCTTGGCCAGGCCGCGCACCTCATCGGCGACCACCGCAAAGCCACGCCCCTGATCCCCCGCCCGCGCCGCCTCGATGGCCGCGTTCAGTGCCAGCAGGTTGGTCTGCTCGGCGATGCTGTGGATAACCGACAGCACTCCGGAAATTTCCATGCTGTGGCCTTCCAGGGTGTGGATAACCTCGGTGGCAGCGCTCAGCGCGCTGGCCAGCTCGAGGATGCTGCTGCGGCTGCGATCCACCAGCTGGTGACCATTCTGGGTGGCATCCTCGGCATGCTCGGCGGCCTCCGAAGCCTGCTGGGCATTGCTGGCCACCTCGGCCACGCTGGTGGTCATCTGGTTGATTGCCGCCGCCACCTGATCGGCCTCGCCCTGCTGGCCCAGGGTGGTGGTGTGGCTGTGCTGCAGGTGCTGGGCCAGCTCTGCAGTGTGGCCGGCCAGGCGCTGTGAGGTGTCGCCAATGCGCCCCACCACCGCCCCGATCTGCGCCTCGAGCATCAGCAGGGCGAACTCGATCTGCCCCACAGCGCCCGCCTTGCCGGTATACAACTGCTGGCTCAACGGGTTGTCGGCAATCGACTGCGCCCGCACCCGCAGTTGTTCCAGCGGGCGCAGCAGCACCGACACCAGCAGCGCACTGAGCCCACCGGCGGCCACCAGCTCCAGCAGCCACTGCCACGGCAGCGCCGGCAACAGCAGGCGGCTGGTGCCCAGCACCACTGCCAGCACCAGGCCTGTGCCCAGCCCCAGCTGCAACGCCAGGCCAGGGCGCGGCAGGCGTTGCCACCAGGGCAACGGGCGCTGCTGGCGCAAGCGTGCATAGCAGCGTTCGGCGGCCTCCACCTGCGCCGGGGTGGGCTTGGTGCGCACCGACTGGTACTCCACCGTCTGGCCCTGGCTGGTGACCGGCGACACGAATGCGCTGACCCAGTAATGGTCGCCATTCTTGCAGCGGTTCTTCACCAGCCCCATCCACGAGCGGCCGGCCTTGAGGGTCTGCCACATCTGCGCAAAGGCCTGGGAAGGCATGTCGGGATGGCGTACCACATGGTGCAACTGGCCAATCAGCTCGTCGCGCTCGAACCCGCTGACCTTGAGAAAATCCTCATTGGCATAGGTAATGGCGCTGGTCAGATCGGTGGTGGAAAGGATATTCGCGTCACCGGGGTAATCTACATTGCGGCCGGTCACAGGCAGATTGCTCTTCATCGAAAGCGCTCGCGTTTTTATAGGTGGAGGGGCGGCAGGGCGAGAGACTCTACGGGGCAACATTTAGTAAAACCTTGATCCAGCGCAGACTATTGGCACTTGGCCATCTGCCAGCTGACAGCGCTGACAGGTGGGCGTCACACTGCTGACCCCCAGTAGCAGCTATAACCTACTGACAGCCCTCCTTTTTCTGCCCTGGCGCCGTGCACGCATGCGAATTTCCAGCTCTCGAGTGTTTTTTTTCGGCCTGATAGCGTTGCTGCTGGGCCTGGCGCTGTACCTGACTTTCGGTCGCCACACGGCCAGCCAACCGGCCATGCCCGTGGCCACCCCGGTCAGTGTGATCCAGGTGCAGCAGCAGGATGTGCCGCACTACCTCAGCGCCATCGGCGCGGTGCAGTCGCTGCACAGCGTGCAGATCCGCCCCCAGGTGGAGGGCGTGCTGACCCGGATCCTGGTCAAGGAGGGCCAGCCGGTGCAGGCCGGTGACCTGCTGGCCACCCTGGATGACCGCAGCATCCGCGCCAGCCTCGAGCAGGCCCAGGCGCAACTGGGCCAGAGCCAGGCCCAGCAGCAGGTGGCCGAGGTCGACCTCAGGCGCTACCGCCTGCTCAGCGAAGACAACGGCATCTCGCGCCAGACCCTCGACCAGCAGCAGGCACTGGTCAACCAGCTCAAGGCAAGCATCCTCGGCAACCAGGCAGCGATCGCCGCGGCCAAGGTGCAGTTGTCGTACACCCAGATCCGCTCGCCGGTCACCGGACGGGTGGGCATTCGCAACATCGACGAAGGCAATCTGGTGCGCACCAGCGACGCCCAGGGCCTGTTCAGCGTGACCCAGATCGACCCCATTGCGGTGGAGTTCGCCGTGCCGCAGCAATGGCTGCCGACCCTGCAGGGGCTGGTGGCCGCCGAACCCCCGGCGCCGATCCGTGCCTACCTCGAAGGCAACGGCGACAGCGGCGGCCTGCTGCTGGGTGAAGGGCACCTGAGCCTGATCGACAACCAGATCGCCGCCAACACCGGCACCCTGCGCGCCAAGGCCGCGTTCGACAATGCCCAGGCCCGCCTGTGGCCGGGGCAACTGGTGAGCCTGAAGATCCAGACCAGCATCCAGCGCGATGCGCTGGTGGTGCCCCCCGGCGTGGTGCAGCGGGGCATCGACCAGCACTTCGTTTACCGCGTCGAGGGCGACAAGGTCGCGGTGGTGCCGGTCAAGGTGCTGTACCAGGACAGCAATCTCAACGTGATCAGCGGCGTAGCGGTCAACGACACGCTGGTGGCCGACGGGCAGTCGCGGCTCAGGCCCGGCGCCCGGGTCGAGGTACTGACAGCCCCGCCCGCCGCGCCCGTCGGCGACGATGTTGCCGGCAACGGTGTGCAGCCATGAGCGGGCGCAGCTCGATCAGTGCGTGGTGCATCGACCGCCCGGTGGCCACCCTGCTGCTGACCTTCGCCCTGGTGCTGCTGGGCGTGGTGGCGTTCCCGCAGTTGCCGGTGGCACCGCTGCCCGAAGCGGACTTCCCCACCATTCAGGTCAGCGCGCAGCTGCCCGGCGCCAGCCCCGAGACCATGGCCTCGTCGGTGGCCACCCCGCTGGAGGTGCAGTTCAGCGCCATCCCCGGCATGACCCAGATGACCTCCAGCAGCGCACTGGGCTCCACCAGCCTGATCCTGCAGTTCACCCTCGACAAGAACATCGACACCGCCGCCCAGGAAGTCCAGGCCGCGATCAACACCGCCTCCTCGCGCCTGCCCCAGGACATGCCGAGCCTGCCCACCTGGCGCAAGGTCAACCCGGCCGACAGCCCGGTGCTGATCATGACCGTCAGCTCCGCGCAGATGCCGGCCAACGAACTGAGCGACTACGCCGAAACCCTGCTGGCACGCCAGCTGAGCCAGATCGACGGGGTCGGGCTGGTCAACATCACCGGCCAGCAGCGCCCGGCGATTCGCGTGCAGGCCCAGCCGGAAAAACTCGCCGCCATCGGCCTGACCCTGGCCGACCTGCGCCAGGCCATCCAGCAGACCAGCCTCAACCTGGCCAAGGGCGCGCTGTACGGCGACAGCAGCGTGTCGACCCTGGCCACCAACGACCAGCTGTTCCACCCCGATGAATACGCCCAGCTCATCGTCGCCTACCGCGACGGCGCCCCGGTACACCTCAAGGACGTGGCCACGGTCATCAACGGCGCCGAAAACGCCTATGTCAAAGCCTGGTCCGGCGACCAGGAAGGCCTCAACCTGGTGGTGTTCCGCCAACCCGGGGCCAACATCGTCGACACCGTGGACCGGGTCATGCAGGCGCTGCCGCACCTGGAGGAAATGCTCCCGGCATCGGTGCAGGTGTCGGTGCTCAGCGACCGCACCCAGACCATCCGCGCCTCGCTGCACGAGGTGGAGATCACCCTGCTGATCGCCGTGCTGCTGGTGATCGCGGTCATGGCGCTGTTCCTGCGCCAGTGGTCGGCCACGCTGATCGTCTCCAGCGTGCTGGGGGTATCGCTGGTGGCCAGCTTCGCGCTGATGTACCTGTTCGGCTTCAGCCTGAACAACCTGACCCTGGTGGCCATCGTCATCGCCGTGGGGTTTGTGGTGGACGATGCCATCGTGGTGGTGGAAAACATCCACCGGCACCTGGAGGCCGGCGACGACAGCCGCACGGCTGCCCTCAAGGGCGCCGGCGAGATCGGCTTCACCGTGGTCTCGATCAGCTTCTCGCTGGTGGCCGCGTTCATCCCGCTGCTGTTCATGGGGGGCGTGGTGGGGCGGCTGTTCAAGGAGTTCGCCCTCACCGCCACCTCCACCATCCTGATTTCGGTGGTGGTCTCGCTGACCCTGGCGCCGACCCTGTGCGCGCTGTTCATGCGCCGCCCGCAACACCCCGAGCACGCCGCGCCGACCTTCGGCGAGCGCCTGGTGGCCGGTTACGATCGTCTGCTGGTCAAGGCCCTGGCGCACCAGAGGCTGATGCTCGGGCTGTTCTTCGTGACCCTGGCCCTGGCCATCGGCGGCTACGTGGCCATTCCCAAGGGCTTCTTTCCGGTGCAGGACACCGGCTTCATCCTCGGCACCACCGAGGCCGCAGCCGACGTGTCGTACCCGGACATGGTGCGCAAGCACCAGGCGCTGGCGAAGATCATCGAGGCCGACCCTGCGGTACGCGCGTTCTCGCACTCGGTGGGGGTTACCGGCAGCAACCAGACCATCGCCAACGGGCGCTTCTGGATCGCCCTCAAGGACCCTGCCCAGCGCGACGTGTCGGCCAGCGAGTTCATCGACCGGCTGCGCCCCAAGGCCGCCCAGGTGCCGGGCCTGGTGCTGTACCTGCGGGCCGGGCAGGACATCAACCTCAGCTCCGGGCCCAGCCGCAGCCAGTACCAGTACGTGCTCAAGAGCAACGACGGCCCGGCGCTCAACCTGTGGACCCAGCGCCTGACCGAACGCCTGCACGCCAACCCGGCGTTCCGCGACCTGTCCAACGACCTGCAGCTGGGCGCCAGCGTGACCCGCATCGACATCGACCGCCAGGCCGCCGCGCGTTTCGGCCTGACCACCGCCGACGTCGACCAGGCGCTGTACGACGCCTTCGGCCAGCGTCAGATCAGCGAGTTCCAGACCGAGACCAACCAGTACAAGGTGATCCTGGAAATCGATGCACGCCAGCGTGGCAAGGCCGAGAGCCTGGCCTACTTCTACCTGCGCTCGCCCCTCAGTGGCGAGATGGTGCCGCTGGCGGCGCTGGCCAAGGTCGCGGCGCCCAGCACCGGGCCGCTGTCGATCAGCCACGACGGGCTGTTCCCGGCCGCCAACCTGTCGTTCAACCTGGCACCGGGGGTAGCCCTGGGCGATGCGGTGAGCATCCTCGAACGCACCCAGCGCGAGCTGGGCATGCCGGCCTCGATCATCGGCACCTTCCAGGGCGCGGCCCAGGCCTTCCAGAGTTCGCTGTCGAGCCAGCCGTGGTTGATCCTGGCCGCGCTGGTGGCGGTGTACATCATTCTGGGGGTGCTCTACGAGAGCTTCGTGCACCCGCTGACCATCATCTCCACCCTGCCCTCGGCGGGCCTTGGCGCACTGGCGCTGCTGTGGCTGATGGGCCAGGACTTCACCATCATGGGCCTGATCGGCGTGGTGCTGCTGATCGGCATCGTCAAGAAGAACGGCATCCTGCTCATCGACTTTGCCCTGGAGGCCCAGCGCCAGCGCGGGCTTGCGCCAGAGGCGGCGATCCACGAGGCGTGCCTGACGCGCTTTCGTCCGATCATCATGACCACCCTGGCCGCCCTGCTGGGCGCGGTGCCACTGATGCTCGGCGCCGGGGCCGGGGCCGAGCTGCGCCAGCCGCTGGGCATCGCGGTGGTGGGCGGGCTGCTGGTCAGCCAGGCGCTGACACTGTTCACCACGCCGGTCATATACTTGGCCCTGGAGCGCCTGTTCCACCGCCGCCGCAACGACCTGCCGGCGGCCCGGCCGATCGAGAACTGAGAGCCGACCATGCGCGTGCTGATTATCGAAGACGAACAGAAGACCGCCGACTACCTGCATCGCGGCCTCACCGAACAAGGCTTTACCGTGGACCTCGCCCCGGACGGCATCGAGGGCCTGCACCTGGCCCTCGAGGGCGACTACTCGGTGATCGTGCTCGACGTGATGCTGCCGGGCCTGGATGGCTACGGCGTACTGCGCGCCCTGCGTGCACGCAAGCAGACGCCGGTGATCATGCTCACCGCCCGCGAGCGCGTCGAAGACCGCATCCGCGGCCTGCGCGAAGGCGCCGACGACTACCTGGGCAAGCCGTTCTCGTTCCTCGAACTGGTGGCGCGCCTGCAGGCGCTGACCCGCCGCAGCGGCGGGCACGAGCCGGTGCAGATCCAGGTCGCGGACCTGTGGGTGGACCTGATCAGCCGCAAGGCCAGCCGCGCCGGCCAGCGCCTGGAACTGACCGCCAAGGAGTTCTCGCTGCTCAGCGTGCTGGCGCGCCGCCAGGGCGAGATCCTGTCCAAGACCGCGATTGCCGAGCTGGTGTGGGACATCAACTTCGACAGCGACGCCAACGTGGTGGAGGTCGCCATCAAGCGCCTGCGCGCCAAGCTCGACGGCCCGTTCGAGACCAAGCTGCTGCACACCATCCGAGGCATGGGCTATGTACTGGAAAGCCGTGCGCACTAACTCCATCGCCCTGCGCCTGAGCCTGCTGTTCAGCCTGGTGGCGCTGGGCGTGTTCCTGCTGATCGGCGGTGCCCTGTACAAACAGGTCGACCGCAGCCTCGACCTGCTGCCGGAGGCCGAGCTGGACGCCCGCTACAGCGTGCTGGAATCGGCGCTGACCCGCTATGGCACCCGGGAGCACTGGGCCAAGATCACCAACAAGCTCAACCTGCTGGGCGAGGAAGACCGGCGTATCCGCTTCTGGGTGGTGAGTGGCGACGCGCACTACGAGTACGGCCAGCCCGACGCCGCGATACGCGACTTTGCCGCCGGCCCGCTGGGCATGCGCGACCTGCAGCTGGAGGGCCGGCCGTACCCGTACAAGGTGCTGGTGAGCGAGCTGCCGGCGCTGGACCGGCGCCCTGCCCTGCGCTTTCTGCTCGGCATCGATACCGAAACCTTCTGGCACACCCAGCACACCCTGCTGGGGGCATTGATCAGCCTGGCGGTGATCGGCGTGCTGCTGGCCTCGGCCCTGGGCTACTGGGCCGCGCGCATCGGCCTGCGCCCGCTGCGGGCGCTGTCGGCCGAGGCCCAGCAACTGGCGCCACCGCACCTGAGCGCACGCCTGTATGCGGCCGACCTGCCGCCAGAGCTGCAACAGTTCGCCGGCACCTTCAATGCCACCCTGGAGCGGGTCGAGCAGGCCTATTCACGCCTGGAGGGGTTCAATGCCGACGTGGCCCATGAGCTGCGCTCGCCCCTGACCAACCTGATCGGCCAGACCCAGGTGGCGCTGACCCGCGGTCGCAGCGCCGAACATTACTTCGAGGTACTGCAATCGAACCTGGAGGAACTGGAGCGGCTGCGCAGCATCGTCAACGACATGCTGTTCCTGGCCAGTGCCGACCAGGGCAACAAGGCCACCGCGCTGACCAGCAGCTCGCTGGCCGAGGAAGTGGCGACCACCCTGGACTACCTGGACTACATCCTCGAGGACGCCCAGGTACGGGTGCAGGTCAGCGGCGATGCACGGGCGCGCATCGAGAAGGCGCAGTTGCGCCGGGCGCTGATCAACCTGCTCAACAATGCGGTGCAGCACACGGCCCGCCAGCAGGTGATCCAGGTGCATATCGAGCGTCAGGGCGAGCAGGTATGCATTGCCGTGAGCAACCCGGGCCCGGCCATCGAGGCCGTGCACCTGCCTCGCCTGTTCGAGCGCTTCTACCGGGTGGATGCCGCGCGCAGCAACAGCGCCGTGGGCAACCATGGGTTGGGGCTGGCGATCGTCAAGGCGATTGCGCTGATGCATGGCGGCAGCGTGTTTGCCCGCAGCCAGGCGGGGGCCAATACCTTCGGGATTCTGTTGCCGGCCTGAAGCCCCCATCGCGGGTCAAGCCCGCTCCCACAAGGGCCAGCGAACACCCTGTGGGAGCGAGCTTGACCCGCGATGGGCCAAACGCTGCGCTCGACTGTTGCCCGAAATGCAACAGTGCATTGCCCAATCCCCTCTGTTTCAACCCCCCACCGAGGACTATCGTACCCACACCAAATAGATAGCTTGCTATGCAAGAAGGTAGCTTCAAATGTCCAACAGTATGGGTATTGCCAGTATTTTCGTCCTGTCGTCCGTATTGCTCTCGCCCCTGGCCATGGCCGAGGAGTCCCCTGCTTTCGTGGCGCAGTACGCCGCCCGCGCCGCTGCCGCGCAGCAAGGCCGCGAAGCCCTCGCCCAGCAGCAGGACCACGCCAAAAACCTGGAGCAGACCGCGTCCAAAGGTTCTGCGAGTGCCGACAAAGACAGCTGATACGCTGCCTCTGCCTCTTTCCTATTCCCTCGACTGCTGCGCTGGCGACGTGTTCGCCTGCGTGGCCGTCTTTCAAAGCCGCTGCTATCAGCGGCTTTTTTTTGGCCTGGACAAAAGGTTCTGCGGCCAGAGATGTGTCCTCACAAGAAAACACCGCTTCGCACAATAAAAAGCTGCATCCCTCACCTCAAGGAGTCCACACCGGTGATCCACGCTTTTCGCTTCACCCCGCTGTTCGTTGCGCTGGCTGCAACGATGCCCCTGCACGCCCAGGCCGACGAGGCCGAAGGCTTCGTCGAAGGTGCGCACCTCGACGTGCTCAGCCGCAACTACTACCTCAACCGCAACCAGCTGCAGCGCGGCAACCACGACAACCGTGAATGGGGCCAGGGCTTCATCGGCAAGTTCGAGTCCGGGTTCACCCAGGGCACCGTGGGCTTTGGTCTGGATGCCCATGCCATGCTCGGCCTCAAGCTCGACGGCGGTGGCGGCACGGCGGGTTCGAGCATCCTGCCCTACCACTACAAGGACGATGGCGAACTGGGCAAGGCCCCGGATTCGTTCTCCAATGCCGGCGCTGCCATCAAGCTCAAGGCCTTCGACACCGTACTGCGTGCCGGCGACCTGTTCCTGACCAACCCGGTGATCGCCGGTGGCGAAACGCGCATGCTGCCGCAGACCTTCCGCGGCGTCAGCCTGACCAACAACAGCATCGACGGGCTGCAACTGGAAGGCGGCCAGGCCAGCTTCACCAAGCTCTACAACCAGAGCGGCCACAAGCGCATCGGCGCTACCTACGGCAACCTGCCAGATGACCGCGAAAGCCGTCACCTGAACTGGGCCGGCGCAGCCTGGGCACCGGTCGAAGGTTTTACCAGCAGCCTGTACGCCGCCGAACTCAAGGACGTGTGGAACCAGTACTACCTGGACCTGGACTACACCTGGCAGCTCGCCGACGGCGTCAGCCTCAACCCCGGCCTGCACTACTACCACACCCAGGACACCGGCGATGCGCTGCTGGGCAGCATCGACAACAACACCTACAGCCTGCACCTGGCGCTCGGCGTGGGTAACCACACCGTCACTGCGGTGTACCAGCGGGTCAACGGCAACACGCCGTTCGACTACATCACCCTGGGCGACAGCGTGTACCTGGACAACTCGCAGATGTACTCGGACTTCAACGGGCCTGGCGAGCGTTCGTGGAAACTCAAGTACGCCTATGACTTCGCCGGCGTCGGCATGCCCGGCCTGACCACCGCCGTGTCGTACTCGCGCGGCAAGCTGGACCTGAGCAAGGTCGACCCGGCCAGCGCCGGCTACAGCAACTGGTACAGCGCCGACGGCGACAATGCGCGCCACTGGGAACGCGACATGGACCTGGCCTACGTCTTCCAGCAAGGCTCCCTCAAGGACCTCAGCGTGCTGCTGCGCTGGGCCTCGCACCGTGGCAGCCAGGGCTACGCCCAGGTCGACAACGATGTGGACGAATACCGCGTGATCGTCGAGTACCCGCTCAACGTCTTCTGATCCCACCGCCATGCGCGAAAGAGCTTGCAGGATGCAGGCTCTTTTCCTGCAAATAGCCCCAAGATGCCGTACATCAATCGGCACCAGCAACAGCTTGTCCGACAATCTGCACCCGCCTAGAATACCGCCGCCTCGCACCTGCCCTTTCAACGACAGCGGTACGAATCACCTCCATCATGCCTTCGCGCCTTCCGCCCCAGCGCCCGACCCTGTACAGGACTCATCCGGAGTTGATCCTTAACCTGGGCAGTTGCCTGGCGGTTCTGGCCATCATCACCATCGTGACCTTCCTGCTGGTACGCGAAAAAGCCAACGTGGGCCAGGCGGCCGCACGCTCGGCCAGCAATATCGTGCAGTTGATCGACACCGACATCGTGCGCAACGTCGAGCTCTACGACCTGTCGCTGCACGGACTGATCTGGGCCATCCAGCGCCCTGAGCTGGCCAGCGTGGCCGCGCCGCTGCGCCAGCAACTGCTGTTCAACCAGGCCTTCACCGTGCCGTTACGCGGCGACATCCTGTGGCTGGACCGCAACGGCAACGTGGCGGCCGACTCCACAAGCGTGGTGCCACGCAGCGCCAACTTTGCCGACAGCAAGGTGTTCCAGGCCCATCGCGACAACCCGGGCCTGGGCCTGGTCATCAGCCCGCCATTCAAGGCACGCCTGGGCGAGCTGGACTGGTGCATCAGTTTCAGCCGGCGCATCAACGATGCCGATGGGGCCTTCGCCGGTATCGCGTCAGGCGCCCTGCGCCTGGCCTACTTCAGCGAGCTGTTCCAGCGCCTGGACATCGGCCGCGACAGCAGCGTCAACCTGTTCAACAGCGACGGCGTGATGCTCGCCCGCCACCCTTCGCTGCCCAGCGACCCGCTGATCGGCGCCGACTTGTCCGAGCAGCCCAACTTCAAGCGCGCAATGGCCCAGGGCAACGGCAGCTTCACCGCGCGTTCGAGCCTGGACGGCAAGCATCGCCTGTACACCTTTTCACGGGTGGACGACCTGCCGCTGCTGGTGGTGGTGGCCTTGTCCACCGACGAGGTCTATGGCTCGTGGCGGCGTACCGCACTGGTGGTCAGTATCGCTACCGGCCTGTTGTGCATCGGCATCCTCTGGCTGTCGTTGCTGCTGGGGCGCGAATTGCGCAGGCGCCACAGCGCCGAGCAGGGCCTGGCCGAACTGGCAGCCACCGACAGCCTCACGGGGCTGGCCAACCGCCGTCAGCTCGACCAGGTACTGCGCCGCGAATGGGCACGTGCCCAGCGCAGCCAGCGCCCGCTGGCGGTACTGATGGTGGATGTGGACCACTTCAAGGCGTTCAATGAACGCCACGGTCACCAGGGCGGGGACGAAGCGCTACGCCAGGTGGCGACGACGATCGCGCACAGCATCCGCCGCCCGGCGGACCTGGCTGCGCGATATGGCGGGGAGGAGTTTCTGGTGATCGTGCCCGAGACCGACCTCAACGGCGTGCTGACCCTGGCCGAACGTATCCGCAGCAGCGTCGAGGCACTGCCGCCGTTCGGCGACGACCAGCACCCGGTAACCGTCAGCATTGGCGTGGGCCTGCAGACGCCAGAAGCCCAGCAGGATCTTTCGACCTTGCTGGGCTGTGCGGACGATGCGCTGTATTGCGCCAAGCGCAACGGGCGCAACCGGGTAGAGGTGTACGCCGGTTAGGAACGTGCGCGGGCCGCGTCGCGCAGCACCTTGACCTGGTCATGGTTGCGCTGCACGCCATGGTACTGGCGCTCGACCAGGGCATATGCCGGGTCACTTGCCGGTACATTCAGCTTGGCCAGTTTTTCCAGGGCATCCTTGTAGGCTTTGAGGGCGTGGTCTTCACCGCGCTCCACTTCTTCCAGCACCGCCTTGTCGTCGTTGCTGGTCAGCGAAGACTTGAGGTTGACCCAGGCGCGGTGCATGTCACCGCTGAGGCTGGTGGTGGTTTCCGGGTCGCCGCCCAGGGAACGCACGTGCTGCTGCAGATCTGCGGCGGCGCTACGGCATTCGCCTTCACGCTGCAGGAAGAACGCCTTCAGGTCCGGGTTCTTGGCATCCTCGGCAGAAGTCTTGAAGCCCTTCTCGCCATCCTTGCTGTACTCGATGAGGTTGTTCAGAACCGAAATAACGTCTTTGTTCACGTTGGTCATGACAGTGCTCCTTTGCATGAGGGTGGTTGCGTAGTACAGGAGCAGTGTTCATGCCAGCTTTTCTGTAAAAATTAAATCTTTTAAAATCAACAACTTATAAAAATTTTGAACCTTCCCCAAGCAGCGTTTTGCATGAACGGACCTTTGGTCTCGTGCAGATTGCATGTATTGTCGGGGCCTTTCCTGCACTGCTGCGCCGAGCCCATGACTCCCGAGACACTCGAACTGCTGGTCACCCGCGAAATGCCCTATGGCAAGTACCAGGGCCGGCTGATCGCCGACCTGCCCGGCCACTACCTCAACTGGTTCGCCCGCCAGGGCTTTCCCAAGGGCGAACTGGGCGGGCTGCTGGCGCTGATGCACGAGGTCGACCACAACGGCCTGGCCGACCTGCTCGAACCGCTGCGCAAGAAGCACCCGCGCCCACGCCCCTGATCAGGCCTTGGCCGGCTCCAGTGCCAGCTCGGCCACGTCCCTGCGCTTGAGCACCGCGTACACCACAGCGGTCAGCAGGCTGCCGGCGGCGATGGCCAGCAGGTACAGCAGGGCGTGGTTGATCGCGTTGGGAATCAGCATCACGAACAGCCCGCCGTGGGGCGACATCAGCTTGCAACCGAAGTACATCGACAGCGCGCCGGCCAGTGCGCCGCCGACCACGCTGGCGGGGATCACCCGCAGCGGGTCCTTGGCCGCGAACGGGATCGCCCCCTCCGAAATGAAGCACATGCCCAGCACCAGCGCCGCCTTGCCGGCCTCGCGCTCGCTCTGGGCGAACTTGCGTCGCGCCAGGAAGGTGGCGATGCCCAGGCCGATCGGCGGCACCATGCCGGCGGCCATGGTCGCGGCCATCGGCGCCATGCTCTGGTTGGCCAGCAGGCCCACCGAGAAGGCATAGGCGGCCTTGTTCACCGGCCCGCCCAGGTCCACGCACATCATGGCGCCGAGCAGTATGCCCAGCAGCACCGCGTTGGCAGTGCCCATGCTGTCGAGAAAATGCGTCAGGCCGTCGAGCATGCCGGCCACCGGCTTGCCCACCACGTAGATCATCACCAGGCCGGTGAACAGGCTGGCCAGCAGCGGGATGATCAGGATCGGCTTGAGACTCTCCAGGCTGCTGGGCAGGCGGACCCAGTGGCTGATCGCCTTGGCCGCGTAGCCGGCCACGAAGCCTGCGACGATGCCGCCGATGAAGCCGGCGCCCAGCGAACTGGCGAGCAGCCCGCCGATCATGCCCGGCGCCAGGCCCGGGCGGTCGGCAATCGAATAGGCGATGTAGCCGGCCAGCAGCGGCACCATCAGCTTGAATGCGGCGTCTTCGCCGATCTGGCGCAGGGCGGCGGCCAGGGTGCCCGGCTCCTTGTAGGCATCGAGCCCGAACATGTATGCCAGGGCGATCAGCAACCCGCCTGCCACCACCATCGGCAACATGAACGACACCCCGGTCAGCAGGTGCTTGTACACCCCAGCCCTTTCACTGCGTGCAGGTGCGGTGCCGGCGCTGCCGGCGGCACGCTCTTCGCGACCTTCGGCCAGCGCCTTGTTCAAGGTGGCCTGGGCCTGCTTGAGGGCCACGCCGGTGCCACAGCGGTAGATGCGCTTGCCGGCGAAGCGCTCGGTGGGCACTTCGATATCGGCGGCCAGCAGTACCACGTCGGCTTCGGCGATGGCCGCGGCGCTCAGCGGGGTGCGTGCCCCCACCGAGCCCTGGGTTTCGACGGCCAGTTGATAACCCAGTTGCCGCGCCGCCTGCTGCAAGGCTTCGGCGGCCATGAAGGTGTGCGCCACCCCGGTGGGGCAGGCAGTGACCGCAACGATCTTCTTCACCGCCCCCGCTGCGGCCGGCGCAGGCGCCATGGCTTCGGGCTGGTGCACCTGGGCCTGTTCGGCGGCCAGGCGCAGAAAGCTCTCCACATCCTGCAGGGCCTGGGCCGGGGTGCTCTGGAACAGGCGCTTGCCGGCAAAGCGCTGCAGGTCTAACGGGCCGGTGCTGATCACCAGCACCCAGTCGGCGGCGGCGATCACTGCCGGCGAAAGCTGGCGCTCGGGATGGTCGGGGTCGTGCACCTCGACACTGGTGCTCCAGCCCTGGCGCTGCGCGGCCGCATCCAGCAGGCGAGCGCTGAGCAGGCTGGACACCTGGCCGTTGGGGCAGGCGGTGACGATGGCGATCTTCATTGTTCACCCTCTTGTCGAGCGTGGGGAATCTTCACCCGGACGGCATCTTCGAGCTGCGCCAGTTGCACGCGGTCGCCGATGCCGAAGCCGATCTGGGTCACGGCCTGGGCGGCAATCGCGGTGGCGCGGCGCAAGGTCTGCGCGGCAGGCTCGGCATTGAGCAGGCCGTGCAGCATGCCGGCCAGCAACGAATCGCCCGCGCCCACCGTGCTGGCCACCATCACCTGGGGCGGCAGCGCCTGCAGGGCGCCGTCGCGCCGGAACCAGATCACCCCCTGCTCGCCCTGGGACACCACCACATGCTCGACGCCCTGGTCGATCAACTGGCGGGCAGCGGCCTGCTGCTCGGCAATGCTGTGCAGCGGGCGGCCCAGCGCCTCGGCCAGTTCGTCGGTATTGGGCTTGACCAGCCACGGCGCGCTCTTGAGACCGGCGATCAAGGCCGCACCACTGCTGTCCAGGATCACCTTCAGGCCCAGCGACTTGAACCACGCCAGCAGCATCTGCAGCCACTGCGGGCTCACACCCGGCGGCAGGCTGCCGGCCACCACCACCGCGTCATACCCGCTGGCCAGGTGCTGCAGGCGTGCCAGCAGCTCGCCCTGGGCGTTTTCGTCGACCTGCGGGCCCACGCCGTTGATATCGGTGACCCGGCCATCGCCCTCCACCAGCTTGAGGTTGCTGCGGGTTTCGCCGGGCACCCGCACGAAGCAATCGGCAAAGCCGCGACGGGCCATCAGGGCCTCGAAGGGCTGCAGGTTGTCCTGGCCCAGGAAGCCGCCCACCGTCACCGAATGCCCCAGGTCGGCCAGCACCTGCGCCACGTTCAGGCCCTTGCCCGCCGCGTGGCTGTGCTGCGCGTGGCTGCGGTTGACCGCGCCGGGCTGCAGGGTGGCGAGGCTGACGGTGAGGTCCAGCGCCGGGTTGAGGGTCAGTGTGAGTATCCGTGCCATCAATGCATCTCCACCCGTGCGCGCACATCGGCGGCACTGCCCTGCACCAGCGCATCACGCGCCAGTTGCCGGGCCTGTTCAAAATTCAGTTCGCGCACCACCGCCTTGACCTCGGCAATGCTGCGCGCCGCCACGCTCAGTTCATCCACGCCCAGCCCCACCAGCACCGCCACCGCCTGAGGGTCGGCGGCCAGTTCCCCGCAGATGCCCACCCACTTGCCGTGGGCATGCGCGGCGCGCACGGTGATGTCGATAAGCTGCAGCACCGCCGGGTGCAGGCCATCGGCCTGGGCCGACAGGCTCGGGTGGCCGCGGTCGATGGCCAGGGTGTACTGGGTCAGGTCGTTGGTGCCGACACTGAAGAAGTCCACCTCCGGCGCCAGCACCGGTGCCAGCAGCGCGGCCGAAGGCACCTCGATCATGATGCCCACCTGCAGGTCGCCGACCGGTATCTCCTGGCGCAGGCGCTCGACCATTGCTCGGGCCTGGCGCCACTCCTCCACCTGCCCGACCATCGGGAACATGATGCGCAGCGGTCGCTCGCCCGCCGCGCGCAACAGGGCGCGCAACTGGCTTTCCATGACCTGCGGCCGTTGCAGGGTCAGGCGAATGCCGCGTACCCCCAGAAACGGGTTTTCCTCCTTGGCGATGGGCCAGTAGGGCAACGGCTTGTCGCCGCCCACATCCAGGGTGCGCACCACCAGCGGCCGGCCCTGCAGGCCGTCGAGCACACGGCGGTACTCGGCTTCCTGGGTGGCCTCGTCGGGCACCTGTGGATGGGCCATGAAGATCAGCTCGGTGCGCAGCAGGCCGATGCCTTCCGCGCCCAGGTCGATCACCTGTTCGATACCCGCGCTTTCACCGATGTTGGCGAACACTTCCACGGCATGCCCGTCGCAAGTCACGGCAGGTTCCAGGCGACGCGCCCGGGCCGCCTGCAGGCGCTGTTCGCGCTGCTCGCGCTCGGCCAGGGCGCGCTGCAGCTCGTCCGCCGCCGGGGCCACGGTCAGGCGCCCACGCTGGCCGTCCAGCAACAGCTCGGTGCCGGCGGCGATCAGCAGCACCTCCGCGCCGGCCCCCACCACCGCCGGGATGCCCAATGCCCGCGCCACGATCGCGCTGTGCGCGGTGGCGCCACCCCGTGCGGTGAGAATCCCGGCCACCCGCGCCGGATCGAGGCGCGCCACATCGGACGGGCCGACTTCGTCCATCACCAGCACATAGGGCTGTTGCGGCTCCGCCACCTCGGCGGCCCCGCACAGGGTGGCCAGCACACGGCGGCCCACGTCGCGCAGGTCGGCGGCGCGTTCGGCCAGCAAGGCGTCGTGCAAGGCCTCCTGCTGCCGCGCTGCGGCCTCGATCACGGTCATCCAGGCCGCTGGGGCGCTTTCGCCCTGGAGCAGGCGCAGCTCGACTTCATCGCCCAGCCCCGGATCGCTGAGCATTTCCTGGTGAGTGACGAAGATCTCGCGGATGGCCTTGGCCGGGCTGCGCCGGATCAGCGCTTCGAGCTCACTGGCCACGGCGGCCAGGGCACGTTGCAGGCGGTCGCGCTCGATCACCGGCGACTCGCCCCGCAGCGGGTAGTCGAAATGGCGCAGCACCTGCACATGCGCCGGGCCGCAGGCGATGCCCGGCGATGCGGCCACGCCCTGGACCTGCGTGCCCGGCTGCGGCGCGCTCAGTACCGGCTCGAGCACCTGGGGCGCCGCTACCTCGCTCACCGGCGCCAGCGCCTCGACCGCTTCGCCCAGGCCGGCCTGCACCGCCGCCAGCAACGCCGGCAGCGCGCTGTCGGCCACGCTCGGCTCGGCAATGAACTCCAGTACCTGGCCACGGCGTGCGCCCAGGCTCAACAACTTGCTCAGGCTCTTGACCGACACGGCGGCCTCGCCGCTGTCGACCACGCGCACGCGCACCTCGCCCTCGAAGGCCTTGGCCAGTTGCGCCAGCTCCTTGGCCGGGCGCGCATGCAGGCCGTGGGCATTGGCCAGGCCGACGCGAACGCTGGGCCAGTCGGCCGGCAGCTCGCCGCCCAGCACCTCCAGCACCGCACGGCTGCTGGTAGCGCGAAACAGCTCCTGCGCCCGACCTTCGATCAGCAGGGTACACAGGCGTTCGAGCAGGGCCTGGTGCGCCGCGCCCAGGCTGGCCAGGCAGAACAGGCCGTTGAGCGGCTGGCCCAGGTAGCGCAGCGGCTGCTGCGGGGTGACGAACGCCAGGCCCGGCTTGCGCACGGTCTGCTCGCTGTGCAGCCACCACAGGCCATCGCCCAGGGGCAGCGCCTCGACCTGCTGCAGCACGGCGGCAAAGCCATTGCCGGCGCAATCGGCGCGGCGCAGCAGGCGGGCGCCACGCCATACCAGCTCTTCGAAATCCTCGGCGGGCACACCCAAGCCGATCATCTGTGCATCCAGTGCCAGCTCCTGCGGCGCCCCCTGCAGCAGTTTGAGCAACGCCTCGGCGCTGCCGGCCCGGCGCAGCGCCTGGGCCAGGTCGGTCTCGCCCAGCGCGCGGGTGAGCAATTGCAGCAGGCGCAGGTGCTCGTCGGAGCGCGCGGCGATGCCGATGGCCAGGTACACGATCTGCCCGTCGCCCCAGTCCACGCCCTCGGGGAACTGCAACAGGCGCACGCCGGTGGCATGCACCAGCTCGCGGGTCTGCGGGGTACCGTGGGGGATGGCGATGCCCTGGCCGAGAAAGGTCGAGCCCTGGGCTTCACGCGCCTGCAGCCCGGCCAGGTAGCCCTCGGCCACCAGCCCGTCGGCCACCAGGCGCTCGGCCAGCAGCTGCAGTGCGGCGGTCTTGTCCACGGCCGACTGGCCCATGGAAATCTGCTCTATGGTGAGCTCGAGCATGAACCTCTCCTTTGCAGCGCCGGGCCGGCGCCGAGGTATTGTTGTGAATTTAGCAGCACCCGACACTTCGCAGGGCCGGGCGCAGGCGAAGGCCACGGCAGAAAAATCGCCTGCTGAATCGTTTAACCTAGAATAGCGTGCACGTTACTCGATAACCTGCGAACAATGAAAGCCCCATTTTGTCGGACAATTGCGACAATGGTCGTCTGCGCCGATGCTTCGCAATCGGCGACAATACCCGGTCAGGCTCTGCAGCCAACCCCGGTAATAACAAGGAAAATTCGGTGAAACTCAGCGATATCGCCCGTCTGGCCGGTGTGTCCGTTACCACTGCCAGTTATGTCATCAATGGCAAGGCCGAACAGCAACGCATCAGCAGCAGCACGGTAGAGCGTGTGCGTGCGGTGGTCGAGGCCCATGGCTTCACGCCCAACCCGCAGGCGGCCGGGCTGCGCAGCCGTCACACGCGCACCCTTGGCTTCATCCTGCCAGACCTGGAAAACCCCAGCTATGCGCGCATCGCCAAGCAACTGGAGCAAGGCGCAAGGGCCCAGGGCTACCAGCTGCTGATCGCCAGCAGCGACGACCAGCCCGACAGCGAACGCCAGTTGCAGCAGCTGTTTCGCGCACGGCGCTGCGACGCCCTGTTCGTCGCCAGCTGCCTGCCCGAAGACGACGACAGCTACCGCACGCTGCAGGCCAACGGCCTGCCGATCATCGGCATCGACCGCAGCCTGGACCCGGCGCAGTTCTGCTCGGTGGTCAGCGACGACGAGCATGCCAGCCTGCACCTGACCCGCAGCCTGCTCGACAGCGCCCCGGCGCATATCGCACTGATTGGCGCACGCCCGGAGCTGAGCGTCAGCCGCGCTCGCGCACGTGGTTTCGACCAGGCCCTGCAAGGCTTCGACGGACGGGCCAGCCAGCACCAGGGCGAAGCCTTCAGCCGCGAGTGCGGGCGCCGCCTGATGAGCGAGCTGCTGGCCGACCTGGGGCGCCTGCCCGACGCACTGGTGACCACCTCCTATGTACTGCTGCAAGGCGTGTTCGATGTGCTGCAGACCCGCCCGCCAGCATCGCGCAGCCTGCACCTGGGCACCTTCGGTGACAACCAGTTGCTGGACTTCCTGCCCCTGCCGGTCAACGCCATGGCCCAGCAGCACGGCCTGATGGCCGAAACCGCCTTGCGCCTGGCGCTGGAGGCGGTGGAGAAGCAGCACTACACGCCGGGTGTGCACGCGGTGGCGCGCACCTTCAAGCAACGCCTCTTCAAGGCCTGACCATGCGCCTGGTAGACACCCACACCCACCTGGACTTTCCCGACTTCGATGCCGACCGCAGCGAAGTGCTGGGGCAGGCGCGCCGCGCCGGGGTCGAGCGCATGGTGGTGCTGGGGGTGTACCAGGACAACTGGCAGCGGGTATGGGAGCTGGTCAAGAGCGATCCGCAGCTGTATGCGGCGTTCGGCCTGCACCCGGTGTACCTGGAACAGCATCGCCCGGAACACCTGCTGGCGCTGGGCGACTGGCTGAGCCGCCTGCGTGGCGACCGGCAGCTGTGCGCGGTGGGCGAGTTCGGCCTGGACTACTACGTGGCCGAGCTGGACCGCGAGCGCCAGCAGGCGCTGTTCGAGGCCCAGTTGCAGCTGGCGGTGGACTTCGACCTGCCGGCGCTGCTGCATGTACGGCGCAGCCATGCCGACGTGATCGCCCGGCTCAAGCGCTTCAAGCTGGCGCGTGGCGGCATCGTGCATGCGTTTGCCGGCAGCTACGAGGAGGCCCGCGAGTACCGCCGCCTCGGGTTCAGGCTGGGGCTGGGCGGGGCGGCCACCTGGCCCCAGGCGCTGCGCCTGCGCAAGGTGCTGCCGCGCCTGGGGCTGGACGGCGTGGTGCTGGAGACCGACTCGCCGGACATGGCCCCGGCGATGTACGCCGGGGTGCGTAACAGCCCTGTGCACCTGCCGCAGATTGCCGTGGCACTGGCTGAGGTGATGGGGGTTGCGCCCCAGGTACTGGCCGAAGCCAGCACGCGCAATGCCTGCGAGCTGTTTGGCTGGTAATACCGGCCCTGCGCCTTGCCGGCGAAGGGCCCAGCCCTCGCTCAGACCCTGAACGCCCCGATCAACTGCTTCAACTCCATCACCTGCGCCGACAGTTGCCGGCTCGCATCTTCGGTCTGGTGCGCGCCCTCGGTGGTGTGCTCGGCCGCGCGGTTGATCTGCACGATGTTCAGGTCGATGTCATGCGCCACCGCCGTCTGCTGCTCCACCGCCGCCGCAATCTGCTGGTTCTGCTCCACGATGCTGCCCATCGCCCCCAGAATGTTGACCAGCGCCTGCTGCACCTGCTGTGACTGTCCCACGGTGCCCGCCGCCATCTGGTGACTGCTGTCCATCGCCCGCACCGCCGCCTCCACCCCACCCTGCAGGCGTGAAATCATCTGGTCGATTTCCTCGGTCGACTGCTGCGTGCGCTTGGCCAGCGTGCGTACCTCGTCGGCCACCACCGCGAAGCCACGCCCCTGCTCCCCGGCCCGCGCCGCCTCGATGGCGGCGTTGAGCGCCAGCAGGTTGGTCTGCCCGGCGATGCTCTTGATCACCTCCAGCACCTGGCTGATCTGCTGGCTGTCGCTGACCAGCTGGTTGATCACCCCCACCGACTGGTCGATTTCGGCCGCCAGCCCGGCAATGCTGCCCTGCTGCGACTCCACCAGCTCGCGCCCGCTGACCGTCTCGCGGTTGACCCCGTGGGCGCTGTTCACGGCTGCCGCAGCGCTGCGCGCCACTTCCTGGGCAGTGGCCGACATCTGGTTCATGGCCGTGGCCACCTGCTCGATCTGCCCGCGCTGGCCGCTCACCGCCTGGTTGCTGCGCGCCGATACCGCATGCACCTGCTCGGCCTGGTGTTCCACCTCGGCCACCGTCTGCCCGACCCGCTCGATCAGGTCATGGATGCGCCGCACCGTGGTGTTGAACACCTCGCCCAGCTCGCCCAGCTCGTCGCGACTGCGGGCCTGGAAGGTCACCGTCATGTCGCCACCGGCCACCTTGTCCATCACCTTGCCCAGGGTACGCAGGGTGCTGCGGGTGGAGGCGTAGAAGCCGCCATACAGGTAGCCGATCAGCATGAACACCGCCGCCAGGGCCAGCACCAGCAGCACCATGTGCTGGCGGTAGTCGCCCAGGCGCGCCTGCAACTGCTGTTCGAGTACCTGCAGGGTGGCGCCATTGAGCAGGTAGGTCTGCTCGATCAGGCCGCTGACCTGCTGGTAGAACGCCGGCCATGGCGCATCGAGGGTATCGGCCATCACCACCTGGTCTTCGAGCAGCTCGCTGGCCTGCTTGAGCGACGCCTGGCTGCTGGCGGCCTGGCTGGCCAGCCGCGGCTCGTCGCCCAGGGCGTCCTGCAGGCGAATGGCGTAGTCGGCCGACAGCTTGTCGAGGCTTTTGAGCAGTTCTTCGAAACGGGTACTGGCCGATGAGTTGAGAAACCCCTGGCCCAGCGAGTAAGCCCCGATTGCGCGGCCTTCACCCAGGGTCTGGGTGACCTGGGCGGTGACCGTGGTCAGCAGCTCGCCCATCTGGCGCACGCCGGCATCGCTGTCCTGGCCAAGGCCCGACTGGCTGACCACCAGCTTGCCAAGCAGCTGCGCCTGCGCCAGCAGGGCGTCGTACAGGGCTGCACGGGTCTGCAGCGAGGAGTCGGCTCGCGCCGCCTCGAGCCCTGCCAGCAACTCGTCGCGCCGGGCGGTGAAGGCCTGCACCTGGGCCGGGTCCTCGGTCATCGGGGCCAGCGCGGCCGCGCGCTTTGCCACCTGCTGTTCCAGCGCATCGATGCGCGCCTCCAGGTCGTCGGCCTTGCCGGACTGCCCCAGCACCGCGTTGATCTGCACCAGATTGCCCAGGCTCTCCAGATCACCGCGCACGGCCAGGCTCTCGCTCAGCAGGCCGAGGCTGTGCAGCTCCACACGGGTGGCGTGGAACTTGGCATAGGCGTCGCGCACCAGATAGAAATTGGTGACCAGCATGGGCAGAAAGAACAGCACGCTGATCAGGCTGAACTTCATGCCGAAGCTCAGCCGGTTCATCAATGCGATTGCCGGATACAAGAGGCGCTTCAAGGGTCGTCTCCTTTCGATTTCTTATTGTTTTCTGCGCAATAGCACTAGGCCACTGGCGATCGTCAGCAGCCTCTGTATAGCGCATATCGAAGGGAAGTTTTGTAACTTAAGGTTAACCACCAGCGGCGGCGCCCTGTAGGAACGAGCCGCCGTTGCGGCAGCCCGTTTACACGTTGTGAGTCAGCCGAGCACAGTCCACAGGGCAAAGCCCGCGTACCAGAGCACTGCGGCACGCAGCAGCAGTTCCCACAGGCTGTCGAGCCCGGTCAGGCCTTGCGGGCCGGCCTCGACGTCGGCGGGAATCTCCGCCGCTGCCGTGCCCGCCTGCTCCACCAGGCGCGGCGCACCGATGTGCCAGTTGAGCAGCTCGTGCAGCATCATGCGGCTGACCGCCACAAAGTTGCCCACCAGTGCAAAACTGGCGGCCAGTACCCGCACCGGCGCCCAGTCGAAGGCGTGGCGCAACTGCCGGGCGCGTTCCTGTACCGCCGGGTTGCCGGCCCGCTCGCCCGTCAGCGCCAGCAGCCGGTAAGCCAGCGCTGCAGCCGGGCCCAGCAGCACATACCAGAAGATCACCGCAAAGAAGCTCTGGTAGGCCTGCCACAGCAGGTGCCCCTGCACCTTCTGGATCAGGCCCTGGCTGTCGTCGGCCGTCACCCCCAGGTCGCGCTCGGCCACGTGCACGGCCGCCTGTTCATCGCCGCGTCGCCAGGCATCGCGAAACGGCCCCAGCGCCGCCTTCACATCGCCCCGGCCCAGGCTGTAGATCAGCACCAGCAGGTGCACCGGCAGGGCCAGCAGACCATAGGCGACCGGGTCGAGCACGTGCAGCAGAAGCGCCAGTACCACTACTGGCAACAGCACCAGAATGCCCAGCACCCACCAGGGGTCGGCCTTGGGCCTGCGCTCCAGGCGGGCCAGTTCGGTGAGAAAAAAGCCGTCGCGTTGCAGGCGCTGGCGCAGCGCCGAGAACTTCTCGACCCACAGCACCAGCAGTAACACCAGAAAACTCATGATCTGTCCTCGTTGACGTGCAGGCTGGCGCGATAGCGTTCCCAGTCGAACGCCGGCCCCGGGTCGGTCTTGCGCCCCGGCGCAATGTCGCTGTGGCCGCGGATTCGCCCCGCGATGGGCCAGGCAGCCTGCAGTTGCAGGGTCAAGTGTTGCAGGGCAGTGTACTGGGCGTCTGTGAACGGCGTCTGATCGGTGCCTTCGAGTTCGATGCCCACGGAAAAGTCGTTGCAGCCCTCGCGGCCCTCGAAGCGCGATACCCCGGCATGCCAGGCCCGGTCCAGGCACGAGACGAACTGGGTGACCCTGCCGTCACGCTCGATCAGAAAGTGCGCCGATACACGCAGGTCCTTGATCTGCTCGAAAAACGCATGCTCGGCGATGGGCAGGCGGTTCTGGAAGAACGCCTGCACCTTGCCGGTGCCGAACTGCCCGGGCGGCAGGCTGATGTTGTGGATCACCAGCAGGCTGATGGCTTCGCCCTCGGGGCGCGCGTTGAAGTTGGGGGAAGGGCAATGGGTGACGCCAGCGACCCAGCCAGTAGCGTGGTCAAGTTGCATAGAAGATCCTGAAGCATGAGGGCTCTGGCGCAGTATGCCCCGAGGAATCGAAGGTTGTATCGTTAAAAAGTGCGGGCGCTCAGGGTTGACGCTGGCGCAGTTGGCTGACCACCGAACCCAGTGCACGTTCGAACAGCTGGGTGGCATCGAGCAGGCGTACCTGGCCCTGGCTCAACGCCCCGGCAAGCCCCTGCTGCGACCATTCGCGCAGCTTGCGCCCGGTACGGTCGACGAACACATAGGTGTGGGTGCTGTCGATGATCGCGATCAGCTTGCCACGCACCGGCTCGTCATCCTCGTTGCGCAGCTCGATCCAGGCCCCCGGGCGAAGGTCGCGCACCTGGTGCAGCGCCGGGTCGTCGTCTGGCAGGCTGGAGCACAACCCGCCCGCTGCCACCGACTCCGGCCCCAGCAGCACGATGCGGTCACGCACCAGCACCCGCTCGATACGCGCCTGGCCGGGGTGCCCTGCCCCTTCCACAGCCTGCAGGTGCAGCGCTTCGAGCTGGGCGAAGAACTCGCTGGTGGCAAAGGGGTCGTAGGCAACCCGGGTCAACCCCTCGCGCAGGGCCTTGAGCAGGCCCGGCACCTGCTCCAGCAGCCGTGCACGGTCGTCGCCTGTGTGTGACTCGACGCTCCAGAGCAACAGGTCCATGTTGGCCAGCGCGTCCTGCCACTGGGTCGAACCCCGCCCATGCTTGAGGCAGGTCAGCAGCAGCACCTGGCTCCAGGCCTGCTCGATCACCCGTACCACGCCTTGCGGCAGGCACTTGCCGAGCAGGCGCAGGTTGAGTTCGCTTTCAACCTGCTGGCGCGCCAGCACGGTGCGTGCCCGGCCCTCTTCGGCATCGCGGGTGCGCTGTTCGAGCAACTCGGTACGGCGGCGTTCATCGGCACTGAAGGCAAGGAACTCGGCCAGCAGCTCGGCGAAGATCTGCGGGTCGTCGGCAAAATCGGTGAGCAGGCGCTGCACGATGGCCTCGACCCGCAGGTACAGCTCATCGCGCTGCACGTCATCACGCGCGCCCCAGCCCATCGCCACTGCGGCAATCTCGTCGAGCAGGCGGCGCGCCGGGTGGGTGGCGCGACTGAAGAAGCTCTTGTCGAGCAGCGCCACCTTGAGCATCGGGATCTGCAGGCGTGCGATCAGCTGGCGCAGCGAATGCGGCAGGTTGCGATCGCCGAGGATGAAGTCGAAGAGCATGGCGATCAGGTTGATCACATCCTCATCGATCACCTCGACCCTGCGGTACTTGCCGCTTTGCACGCTGGCCCGCGTCAGCAGCTGCTCCAGCTGGTGGCGCAGGTCGAAGTCCTGCACCTCCCCCGCTGCCGGCACGAACTGCTGCAGGTGCGAGAGCAGGCGCAGCAGGTCCTGCCTGCTGATCGGCTGCACCCGGTCATAGGGCTCCAGGCGCGGGGCCACCCGACCGCGCACCGGGGACAACAGCACCTGCAGCGAGGCGAAGGCGGCCTGCGCCCCAGCATCGGCCGTCAGCGGGGCTGGCTTGACCTCCGGATCGCCGGCCGGGTGCGCCGGTTCGGCCGCCGGGGTGCGCCAGCCCGGCGCGCTCTTGAGGTCGGGCAGGATCCCGGTGGCGCTCAACAGCTGGTTGGCTTCGCCGTACAACCGGCCGACGTCGCACAGCACGTAACGCTCGAACAGCTTGAGCAGTATCAGCTTGACCTTGATGCCCACGCCCAGGCTGCGCCCGGCCTGCAGAAAGTACTCGCACAGCAGCGCCGGCCCCAGCGGGTTGGCGCGATCGTCCAGGCGCTGGCTGATCAGGCTGTTCATGCGCAGGGTCAGTTGGCCGAGGGCGAAGCCGTCACGCGTGGCCACGCGGGCCACCATCGTCTCCACGGCCTGGGCCCGCTCACGCGCATCGTCGGCCATCAGCGCCTGCCTGTCGTAGCCACGGCGCGCCAACGGCGCGGTCGGGTCGTTGCCGGCAATATCGATGAAGGCGTCATAGAACAGGTCGAGGAAGGCACGCTCGATGCTCTTGCGCTTGAGGCGCAGGTCGCGCATCGCTTCGAAGAACAGGCTGCGGTCATGGTTGTCGGCGGCCGTGTCGGCCATTTCGAAGAGTGTGTCGTCGGCGTTGTCGAACAGCCCCTGCAGCGCCTGGCGCAGGTGCTGCGCTGCCTTGTCGCGCACTTGCAGCAGGATGACCGGCAGACGAGCGAACGGCGTGCGTGACGCCTGATCGGTGGCCGCCTTGAACGGCACCACCTTCCCGTCATTGGGCATCCCGGTCTCCTTGCTGGGTTGGCTACGAAGTGGATTGAATGGCTGTCAAAGTCATGACGCCAATTACAAGGCGCGCATTATCTGGCAAAAACGCGCGGCCTGCCAGCGAACTGTGCAGTACGTTTCGGCCAGCCTGTGGATAGACCGCCATGGGGCGCAAATGCTCATTTGCTGCGACCAAAGGCGGATTGCTGCACGCCCGCCCCGGGCTGCCCTATAATCGCGGCCACCTAGCTTGTGGAGCCCACCATGCCGAATCTACGCCTCGCCGACCTGACCGCCGAAATCGAAGCCAACGTGCGCCGTGCGTTGCTCGAAGATGTCGGCAGCGGCGACATCACTGCCCAGCTGATTCCTGCCGAGCGCCTGGCCAAGGCCACCATCATTACCCGCGACGACTGCGTGATCAGCGGCACGGCCTGGGTGGACGCGGTGTTTCGTCAGCTCGACCCGCGGGTGGCGGTGCACTGGCAGGTCAAGGACGGCGACCGGGCCACGGCCAATCAGGCACTGTTCCACCTGGAAGGGCCGGCCCGCTCGCTGCTGACCGGCGAGCGCAGCGCGCTGAACTTTTTGCAGCTGCTGTCGGGGGTGGCCACCCATGCGCGGCACCTGGCCGACCTGGTGACCGATACCCAGGTCAAGCTGCTGGATACGCGCAAGACCCTGCCGGGCCTGCGCCTGGCGCAGAAGTACGCAGTGACCTGCGGCGGCTGCCACAATCATCGCATCGGCCTGTACGACGCGTTTCTGATCAAGGAAAACCACATTGCCGCCAGCGGCGGGATTGCCGAAGCGATCGCTGCGGCGCGCCGCATTGCGCCGGGCAAGCCGGTGGAAATCGAGGTGGAGAGCCTGGATGAACTGCAGCAGGCGCTGGAGGCCGGGGCCGACATCGTCATGCTCGACGAGCTGAACCTGGACGAAATGCGCGAGGCGGTGCGCCTCAATGCCGGCAAGGCCAAGCTGGAAGCCAGCGGCGGGATCAGCGAAAGCACGTTGCGCGCAATTGCCGAGACGGGGGTGGACTACATCTCGATCGGGGCAATGACCAAGGATGTGAAGGCAGTGGACCTGTCGATGCGCCTGAGCCTTTGAAAGCATCGCGGGTCAAGCCCGCTCCCACAAGGACAGCAGTGATCCCTGTGGGAGCGGGCTTGACCCGCGAAGGGCTGCGAAGCAGCCCCAACAGTCCTCAGAACGAAGCGTTCTGCAGGCCGTCCAGGTAACGCTCGACATCCAGTGCCGCCATGCAGCCGGCACCGGCCGAGGTGATTGCCTGGCGATACACGTGGTCGGCCACGTCGCCGGCGGCGAATACGCCCTCGATGCTGGTGGCGGTGGCATTGCCGTCACGCCCGCCGTTGACCACCATGTAGCCATCCTTGAGCGCCAGCTGGCCTTCGAACAGCGAGGTGTTGGGGGTGTGACCGATGGCGATGAACACGCCGTCGACCTTCACTTCATCGAAGCTGCCGTCGTTGTTCTTCAGGCGCGCACCGGTCACACCCATGTTGTCGCCCAGCACTTCGTCCAGGGTGGCGTTGAGCTTGAGCTCGATCTTGCCTTCGGCCACGCGGGCGTGCAGCTTGTCGATCAGGATCTTCTCGGCGCGGAAGGTCTCGCGGCGGTGCACCAGGGTCACCTTGCTGGCGATGTTGGCCAGGTACAGGGCTTCCTCGACGGCAGTGTTGCCACCACCGACCACGGCCACCGGCTTGTTGCGGTAGAAGAACCCGTCACAGGTCGCGCAGGCCGAAACGCCCTTGCCCATGAACGCCTCTTCCGACGGCAGACCCAGGTAGCGCGCGCTGGCACCGGTGGCGATGATCAGTGCGTCGCAGGTGTAGGTGGCGCTGTCGCCCTTGAGGGTGAACGGCTTGTTGGCCAGGTCCACGGCGTTGATGTGGTCGAACACCACTTCGGTCTCGAAACGCTCGGCATGCTCCTGCATGCGCTGCATCAGCGCAGGGCCGGTCAGGCCATGTGCATCGCCCGGCCAGTTGTCGACTTCGGTGGTGGTGGTCAGCTGGCCGCCAGCCTGCATGCCGGTGATCAGCAGCGGCTTGAGGTTGGCACGGGCCGCGTACACGGCGGCGCTGTAACCGGCAGGGCCGGAACCGAGAATGATCACTCGCGAATGACGAACTTCAGACATGAAACGCTCCTGTCGAGCTGGCGAGCCAGCCACATGACGCCGGGGGCACCGGCTGGAATAAAAAAGAACCCGCGAAGCACTTGGGGAAGGCTATTGGCCGCAGGTTCTGGAAACCGTGAAATTGGTGCGACTGTAACGAGGAGGCAGAGATTAAGGAAATATCCTTAGACAATCCACCTTATAGACGACCTCTATTCACCTGCCGAGCACCGGCCGCTTTGCCTATTAAATGATCGACAGGGTTTTGTTACCGGGGGTTGCGCGCATTTCGCCGCGCTTTCGCCCAGGCGTCAAACTCGGTAAGGTCGGCGCGTTTACCACCGCTCGGAGCCTTTTATGCAAGCCCCTGTCCTGTCCGGCCCCCAATACCTGCGCGAGGGCCTGAAACTGGTCCTGAGCCCGGGCCTGCGCCTGTTCGTGCTGCTGCCGCTGGCGGTCAACCTGCTGCTGTTCGTGGGCCTGATCTATTTTGCCGGTCACCAGTTCAGCCTGTGGGTGGACTCGCTGATTCCGACCCTGCCGGGCTGGCTGAGCTTTCTCAACTATGTGCTGTGGCCGCTGTTCGTGGTGCTGGTGGTGCTGATGGTGTTCTTCACCTTCACCATGCTGGCCAACATCATCGCGGCACCGTTCAACGGTTTTCTGGCCGAAAAGGTCGAGGTGGTGGTACGTGGCACCGACCCGTTCCCGGCCTTCAGCTGGGGCGAACTGGCCGCCATGGTGCCGCGCACCCTGAGCCGCGAACTGCGCAAGCTGGGCTACTTCGTGCCGCGCGCCCTGGCGCTGTTCATCCTGTCGTGGATCCCGGTGGTCAACATCGTGGCCGCGCCGCTGTGGCTGCTGTTCGGTGTCTGGATGATGGCCATCCAGTACATCGACTACCCGGCGGACAACAACAAGATGAGCTGGCAGGACATGCTCGCCTGGCTGCGCGCCAAGCGCTGGCAGAGCCTGGGCTTTGGCGGCTCGGTGTACCTGGTGCTGCTGATCCCGTTCGTGAACATCGTGATGATGCCTGCCGCCATCGCCGGTGCCACGCTGTTCTGGGTGCGCGAACGCGGCTGACGGTTGCCGGGGCGACGGTGGCGACGGTGCAAGGCCGCCGCCACCGCGCCGTCAGGGCGCCAGCTGGTTGGAGAACTGGCCGACCGCGTCCACCACCTTCTGCGCCCCGTCCTGAATCTCGACGATCACCGTACCGGTCTGCCCGGCCAGCGACAGGCCCTCTTCGGCCTGGCGCTTGCTGTTGTCGATGATGTCGACCGCCGCCTTGGCCAACTGGGCGTTCTGCTGCACCACCCGGGCGATTTCCTCGGTGGCGCTGCTGGTGCGCGAGGCCAGTTGCCGCACCTCGTCGGCCACCACCGCAAAACCCCGGCCCTGCTCGCCGGCACGCGCGGCTTCGATGGCCGCATTGAGCGCCAGCAGGTTGGTCTGCCCGGCAATGTCGCTGATGGTCTTGATGATCGAACCGATCACCTGGGACTGCTTGTCCAGCGCCTCGATGCCGTCGGCGGCCTGCTGCATGTACGTCTCCAGGCCACGCATGACCTCGACCGTCTGAGTCACCACCTCGGTGGCGCGACGTGCACTGGAGTCGGTGTCCAGGGACGTGGTGTAGGCGATGTCGGCGGCGTGGGCCACCGCCGCTTCCTGGTTGACCTGGTCGGTGATCACGGTGGCGAACTTGACCACCTTGTACAGCACGTCATGGGCGTCGATGATCGGGTTGTACGACGCCTCCAGCCAGACCACGCGGCCATGGGCATCGATGCGCTTGAAGCGCTCGGCCACGAACTCGCCACGGCGCAGTTTTTCCCAGAACTGCTGGTAATGCGCCGAGTTGTACTCTTCCGGCTCGCAGAACATGCGGTGGTGCTTGCCGCGCACCTGCTCCAGGGAATAGCCCATGGTCTTGAGGAAGCGGTCGTTGGCAGCCAGCACCTCGCCGTTGAGGTTGAACTCGATCACTGCCGTGGAGCGCATCAAGGCCTTGATCAGGCTCTCGTGCTCGCGTGACGTCTCGATGGTGCGGGTCAGGTCGCTGGAGTGCAGGGTGAAGTAGCGCAGGCGCCCGTCACTGCCCTTGACCGGCTGCAGGATCGAGCGCAGCCAGGCTTCCTCGCCGTTGCCGCGCAGCAGGCGAAACGCGCCGTTGAGGTGCTCGCCGCGGTTGATCGCCTGTTTCATGCGCTGGTAGAAATCCAGCGGCTTTACATGCGCCGGCACAATCTCTTCGATGTTGCGGCCCAGCAGCTGCTGGCTGCTGTAGCGCATCTCTTTCTCGAAGTTGCCGTTGACCGCTTCGATACGGCCCTGGGGGTCCAGTTGCAGCACCAGCATCTCGCTGTCCAGGCTGCACTTGACCTGCTCCATGGTCATCAGCTCTTCGCGCAGCCTGGCATTTTCTTGTTTCAGTTTGCTGTTGAACATCACCGCTCCTGGAGCGAAAGCCTCATTCGAATGCAACTTCATCGGCTGGCGATGCGGCATTCTTGAGGCGCTGGCCAAGCTTATTTTCACAGCGCAAAAGCGCCAATGATCGGGCGTCATGTATCCGTCATTTTGCTGTCATCCGGGCGCAATCGGCACCTCGGAAAATCCCCCCATGACCAGTCCCGCCGCCCTGCACATCACCCTTGTCAGCGAAACCTTCCCACCCGAAATCAATGGGCGTGGCCAACACCCTTGGCCGCCTGCACGAAGGCCTGCGCCTGCGCGGCCACCGGGTGGAGCTGGTGCGCCCGCGCCAGGCCGGCGATGCCGCCGGCCCTGCGCAGGCCGACCTGCTGTGCCGTGGCTGGCCCCTGCCCGGCTACCCCGGCCTGCAATGGGGGCAAGTGTCGATGCACAAGCTGCTGCGCCGCTGGCGCCGCGACCGCCCGGACGTGCTGTACATCGCCACCGAGGGGCCACTGGGCCTGAGTGCACTGCGGGCGGCGCGGCGCCTGGGCATCGCGGTGGTCAGCGGCTTTCACACCAACTTCCAGCAGTACTCCGGCCAGTACGGCTTCGGCCTGCTCACGCGGCTGGTCACCCGTTACCTGCGCGGCTTCCACCATCGCTGCCACAGCACCCTGGTGCCCAGCGTCAGCCAGCGCCTGGAGCTGCAGCGGCGCGGCTTCGAACGCCTGACCCTGCTGTCGCGCGGGGTCGACAGCAGCCTGTTCAACCCGGCCCGGCGCCGCCAGAGCTTGCGCGACCAATGGGGCCTTGGGCCCGATGACATCGCCCTGCTGCATGTGGGGCGGCTGGCCACCGAGAAGAACCTGGGCCTGCTCGGCCAGTGCCTGGACGCCCTGCGCAAGGCCTACCCCCTGCGCAACCTGCGCCTGATCGTGGTGGGGGACGGCCCGCAGCGCGGCGCACTCGAGCAGCAGTTGCCAGGTGCAGTGTTCTGCGGGGTACAGCGCGGCGAATGCCTGGCCGAACACTACGCCTCGGGGGATATCTTCCTGTTCCCGAGCCTGACCGAAACCTTCGGCAACGTGGTGCTGGAGGCGCTGGCCTCCGGCCTTGGGGTGGTGGCCTACGACGAGGCCGCAGCAGCCCAGCACATTCGTCATGGGCACAGTGGCGCACTGGCCATGCCGGGGGATGCAGAGGCCTTCATCGATGCCGCCAGTTGGCTGCTGGAAGACAGCGAGACCTTGCGCCGGGTGCGCCTCAATGCCCGCCAGCATGCCAGCCGCCAGGGCTGGCCGGCCATCGTCGAACAGTTCGAGGCGCACCTGCGCGGCGCCTGCGAACAGGCACCGGCACCGTCTCAGCGCCGCGTCGATGCGGCGCTGCTGGTCAAGCCAGGCTCGTCAGCGCCTCGCGGCTGAACGGCAGGATGTCCTGCTCGCGCCCCTCACGCACCTTGGCCGCCCACTGGGCATCCACCAGCAAGGCACGCCCTACGGCCACCAGGTCGAACTCCTGGTCGCCCAGGCGCTGCAGCAGTTTCTCCAGGCTGGCCGGTTGCGCCACCTTGTCGGTGTCGACCATGAACTGCAGAAACTCCCCATCCAGGCCCACGCTGCCCACGGTGATGGTGGGCTTGCCGGTGAGCAGGCGGGTCCAGCCAGCCAGGTTCAGGTCCGAGCCTTCGAACTCAGGCTCCCAGAAGCGACGCGTGGAGCAGTGGAAGATATCCACGCCGGCGTCGGCCAGCGGGCGCAGGAACTCGCCCAGCGCCTCGGCGTTGTCGACCAGGCGGGCGCTGTAGTCCTGCTGCTTCCATTGCGAGAAGCGCAGGATGATCGGAAAGTCCGGGCCTACGGCGGCGCGTACCGCCTGCACCAGCTCGATGGCAAAGCGCGAGCGGCCGGCCAGGTCGCCGCCGTACTCATCGCTGCGCTGGTTGCTCGCAGCCCAGAAGAACTGGTCGATCAGGTAGCCGTGTGCGCCGTGGATCTCGACGCCATCCATGCCGATGGCCTTGGCATCGCGGGCAGCCTGGGCGAACGCCTCGATCACGTCGCGGATGTCGGCATGACTCATGCCGTGCACCACCACCTGGCCATCCTTGAGTTTTTCGCTGGGGCCGTAACCCGGCACGCTGGCGTCCGGCTCGGTACCCAGGCGGCGCACGCTGCCCACGTGCCACAGTTGCGGCACGATCCTGCCGCCTTCGGCGTGTACGGCATCGACGACCTTCTTCCAGCCCGCCAGGGCATCTTCACCATGAAAGCGCGGCACGTTGGGGTAACCGTTGGCGGCCGGGTGGTCGACGGTAGTGCCTTCGGTGATGATCAGGCCGACATCGGCAGCGGCGCGGCGGCGGTAATACTCGACCACCTGCGCATGAGGCACACCGCCGGGGCAGAAGGTTCGGGTCATCGGTGCCATGACCACACGGGTCGGCAGCTCGAGGGCGCCCAGCTTGAAGGGGGTGAACAGGGCTTGAGCAGGCATTCGGCGCTCCTGGGAAAGGGATGGCGCCTGAGCATAGGGCGGGATTGTCGCTGACCCCAGTACTATTGATAGCGGTGATCGGGGTGGATTTTTCGCCGGCAAGGCCGGCTCCTGCATACGACGGTGCATCCATTGCAGGAGCCGGCCTTGCCGGCGAAGGGGCACCTCAGGCCAAGGCTTTCTCGATAGCCTGCACCACCGTGGCATCATCCGGCGCAGTACGCGGCGCAAAGCGCGCCAGCACGCGGCCGTCCTTGCCTACCAGAAACTTCTCGAAGTTCCAGGTGATATCCCCCGGGAACTCGGCGCCTTCACCGGCCAGCAGGCGGTACAGCTGATGCCGCTCCGGGCCGTTGACCTCCAGCTTGCTGCCCAGCGGGAAACTCACCCCGTAGTTCAGGCTGCAGAACTGGGCGATCTCCTGCTCGCTGCCCGGCTCCTGCCCGGCAAACTGGTTGCACGGCAGGCCCAGCACGCTGAAGCCCTTGTCCTTGTACTGCTGGTAGAGATTCTCCAGCGCCGCATATTGCGGGGTCAGGCCACATTTGGAGGCGACATTGACCACCAGCACCACCTGCCCCTTGAACGGCGCCAATGGCAACTCCTGGCCATCCAGCGCCTGCAATTTCAGGTCGTGAAATGCACTCATGACGTACTCCCCTTTCCAGTTCCCGGCCAGTTACCGGCATCGGTCCCGGCTGGCGCAACAAATGCTGCCCACTAAAAAAGCGCCCGGCCAAGCCGTCTGCCTCCTGGGAGAACACGACAGACTTGCCCGGGCGCCTTAGCGACCTTCTGAGCTTAGCGCAGAAATCAGTGCTGATGGCCACCTTCGCCATGCACGTGACCATGGGCGATTTCTTCTTCGCTGGCATCACGCACGGCAACGACCTTGACCTTGAAGTTCAGGCGCTGGCCAGCCAGTGGGTGGTTGCCGTCGACGGTCACGTCGTCGCCGTCCAGGTCACGGATGGTCACGATCTGCATCTGGCCATCAGGCGCGGACGCGTGGAACTGCATGCCCACTTCCAGCTCGTCGACACCTTCGAACATGCTGCGGTTCAGGGTGCTGACCAGTTCGGCCAGGTATTCGCCGTAGGCGTCTTCCGGCTCGATGGCAACGTCCAGCTCGGCGCCGGTATCCTTGCCTTCCAGGGCTTTTTCCAGGCCCGGAATGATGTTGCCTGCACCGTGCAGGTAAACCAGCGGCGCGCCGCCGTTGGAGCTATCGATGACCTCACCAGCGTCGTTGGTCAGGGTATAGTCGATGGAGACAGCCTTGTTGGCGGCGATCGGCATGGGGCGAGACCTTTTGCATAAGAATGTAGAACGAACAAGTGTAACCAACGCATCGCCTGAAAGCGAACGCAACCCGGACAAACGGGAAGCCGCTTTTCCCAGCCGGGTGCTGGGTTTTCATCAGGACGAGCATGGCCACTGGGTGGTCGAACTGTCGTGCGGGCATACTCAGCACCTGCGCCACGAACCGCCGTGGCAGTCGCGTGGCTGGGTGCTGGACGCAGACCTGCGCCAGCAACGAATCGGCCAGCCATTTGCCTGCGGCTGGTGCGCTCAGGGGGTCGATAGCGCTACCCTTGGCAATTGATTCTTTTGCAACAGCTCACTTCGAGAAGCTCGCATGCAGACATTTTTCATCGCGCCGACCGACTTTGGTGTCGGCCTGACCTCCATCAGCCTGGGCCTGGTGCGCACACTGGAACGCGCCGGACTCAAGGTCGGCTTCTTCAAGCCGATCGCCCAGCCCCACCCCGGCGACACCGGCCCGGAACGCTCCACCGAACTGGTCGCCCGCACCCACGGCCTCAAGCCGCCGCAACCGCTGAGCCTGGCGCATGTGGAACGCATGCTCGGCGATGGCCAGCTGGACGAACTGCTCGAAGAGATCATCACCCTGTACCAGCAGGCCTGCATCGGCAAGGACGTGCTGGTGGTCGAGGGCATGGTGCCGACCCGCCATGCCAGCTACGCCGCACGGGTCAACCTGCACCTGGCCAAGAGCCTGGACGCCGAGGTGATCCTGGTGTCGGCGCCGGAAAACGACGTGCTGGCCGAGCTGTCGGGCCGTGTCGAGCTGCAGGCCCAGCTGTTCGGCGGCCCGCGCGACCCCAAGGTGCTGGGCGTGATCCTCAACAAGGTGCGCAGCGACGAACCGATGGACACCTTCGCCAGCCGCCTGCAGGAGCATTCGCCCCTGCTGCGCAGCGGCGAGTTCCGCCTGCTGGGCTGCATCCCGTTCCAGGCCGGGCTCAACGACCCGCGCACCCGCGACGTGGCCGAGCTGCTCGGTGCCCAGGTACTCAACGCCGGCGACTACGAAACCCGGCGCATGAACAAGATCATCATCTGCGCCCGCACCGTGGCCAACACCGTGCCGCTGCTCAAGTCCGGCACGCTGGTGGTGACCCCGGGTGATCGCGACGACATCATCCTGGCCGTCAGCCTGGCGGCGATCAACGGTGTGCCACTGGCCGGCCTGCTGCTGACCAGCGACAGCAAGCCCGACCCGCGCATCCTCGAACTGTGCCAGGGCGCCCTGCTGGCCGGCCTGCCGGTGCTGTCGGTGAGTACCGGCTCCTACGACACCGCCAACCAGCTGAACCAGTTGAACAAGGAAATCCCGGTGGACGACCGCGAGCGTGCGGAGATCATCACCGACTTCGTGGCCAGCCACCTGGACGCCGACTGGCTCAACCAGCGCTGCGGCACCCCGCGCGAGATGCGCCTGTCGCCTGCGGTGTTCCGCTACCAGCTGATCCAGCGTGCCCAGCAGGCCAACAAGCGCATCGTGCTGCCCGAAGGCGCCGAGCCGATGACCGTGCAGGCCGCCGCCATCTGCCAGGCCCGTGGCATCGCCCGCTGCGTGCTGCTGGCCAGGCCCGAGGACGTACAGGCAGTGGCCCGCGCCCAGGGCATCAGCCTGCCCGAGGGGCTGGAGATTCTGGACCCGGACCTGATCCGCGAGCGCTACGTCGAGCCTATGGTCAGCCTGCGCAAGAGCAAGAGCCTGAACGCGCCGATGGCCGAGCAGCAGCTAGAAGACCCGGTGGTGATCGGCACCATGATGCTGGCCCTGGACGAGGTCGACGGCCTGGTCTCGGGCCTGGTGCACTCCACCGCCAACACCATCCGCCCGGCCCTGCAACTGATCAAGACCGCCCCCGGCTGCAGCCTGGTGTCGTCGGTGTTCTTCATGCTGTTCCCCGAGCAGGTGCTGGTGTATGGCGACTGCGTGATGAACCCGCACCCCACTGCCGGCGAGCTGGCCGAAATTGCCCTGCAAAGCGCCGATTCGGCCGAAGCCTTCGGCATTACCCCGCGGGTGGCGATGATCAGCTATTCCAGTGGCGATTCGGCCAGCGGCGAAGAGGTCGAGAAGGTGCGCGAGGCCACCCTGCTGGCCCAGGAAACCCAGCGTGGCCTGCAGATCGATGGGCCGTTGCAGTACGACGCCGCCGCCAACCAGGACATCGCCCGCCAGCTGGCGCCCAACAGCAAGGTGGCCGGACGCGCAACGGTGTTCGTGTTCCCCGACCTGAACACCGGCAACACCACCCACAAGGCCGTGCAGCGCAGCGCCGATTGCGTGAGCCTAGGGCCGATGCTGCAGGGCCTGCGCAAGCCGGTCAACGACCTGCCGCGTGGCGCCCAGGTCGACGACATCGTCTACACCATTGCCCTGACCGCGATTCAGGCCAACCGCTCGCTGGATAACTGACCATGCTCGCTTTTCTGCCCGCGCCCGTGCGCGGAGTCATCGGCTCGCTGCTGCTGGCCGCCAACACCATCCTGTGCTGCACACCGCTGTTCATCGTCAGCCTGTTCAAGCTGTGCCTGCCCTTTGCCGCCGCGCAGCGCGTCACCGACGAACTGATGCGGCACATCCACGAAGCCTGGATCAGCAACAACAAGGGCTGGATGAACCTGGTCGGGCGCACCCGCTGGGACATCGAGGGGCTGGCCGGGCTGGACTACCAGCACAGCTACCTGGTGACCAGCAACCACCAGAGCTGGGTGGACATCATGGTGCTGCAATACGTGCTCAACCGACGCATCCGACCGCTCAAGTTCTTCCTCAAGCAGGTGCTGATCTGGGTGCCGGTGATCGGCCTGGCCTGGTGGGCGCTGGGCTTTCCGTTCATGAAGCGCTACAGCAAGGCCTACCTGGCCAAGCACCCAGAAAAACAGGGCAAGGACCTGCAGACCACGCGCCGTACCTGCGCCAGGTTCCGTGGCAAGCCCACGGCGATCTTCAACTTTGCCGAAGGCACGCGTTTCACCCCCGCCAAGCATGCCGAACAGGGTTCGCCGTTCCGGCACCTGCTCAAACCCAAGGCGGGCGGCATTGCCTTCGTGCTAGATGCGATGGGCGAGCAACTGGAGTCGATCATCAACGTGACGATCCATTACCCGCAGGGCACACCGGGCTTCTGGGACCTGCTGTGCGGGCGAGTGGCGCGGGTGGAGGTGACGTTCGAGGCGCTGGCGATTCCCAAGGAATTCCTGGGACGCAGCTACGACCAGGATGAAGCCTACAGGCTGGCGTTCCAGCAGTGGATCAACCGGTTGTGGGAAGAGAAGGATGAACGGCTGGAGCGGATGCGCCAGCAGTGAGCCCTTCGCCGGCAAGGCCGGCTCCTACAACGGCGTGAGCCCCCTGTAGGAGCCAGCATTGCTGGCGAAAAGATTTACTGGTACTGCTGCCCAGGAATCGGCTTGAGGTTCACCTCCACCCGACGGTTCTGCGCACGCCCGTTGGCATCGGCGTTGCTCGCGATCGGCTGGTCCGGGCCCAGGCCACGCGCACTCACGCGCGAAGGGTCGACGCCCTGGGAGGTCAGGTAGGTGCTCACGGCCTGTGCACGACGCTGCGACAGGTCCATGTTGTGCTGGCGACTGCCGGTGCTGTCGGTGAAACCGACCACTTCGATGGTGTTCTGGTTGAACTGCTTGAACGAGTTGGCCAGGTTGTTCAGCGGCGCGTAGAAGCTTGGTGCAATGCTCGCCGAGTCGGTGGCGAAGGTGATGTTGCCCGGCATGATCAGCTTGATCTGGTCGCCTTGACGCTGCACTTCGACACCGGTGTTGGCCATGCTCTCGCGCAGTGCCGCTTCCTGGCGGTCGGCGTAGTAGCCGTAGCCGGCGGCGGCGGCGCCCACCGCGGCGGCGCCGATCAACGCGCCCTTGCCACGGTTGTTGTGGTCGATGGCGGCACCGGCAACGGCACCGGCCAATGCGCCCAGGCCGCCATACTTGGCGGTCTTGCTCATCCCGGTGGAGCCTTGCGCCTGGCCCTGGTTGTCATAGGGGTTCTGACTGGCGCAGCCAGTCATCAGGGCAGCAGCAGTAGCGACGATAATCAGACGACGCATGGTGAACATGGACAAGCTCCTACAGAATTCGTGTATGCAGCGGACCGACGGCGGTTCCCTGCCAGGCTTGGAACACGAGCTGCGATAAAAATTCCCTCGGAGCAAACTGTAGTTCATTGCAGGAGCCCTGGTTTTAGCAATGCGCACCCTTGCTGGTCAAAGGCACCAGGCACCACCGTGTCGGACCAGGCTATCAGCGGCTTCAGTGCATGACCGCCCGCGTAATCAAAAAGCTCAGCAACTCGCCCTCATCATCCAGTTCGATGGCCTGCACCGGCCGTGGCAGGTTGTCGAGCACGCTGCGCCAGAACGCCTGTGAGGTTTCATCCTGGTCATAGAAGCGCACCAGCCAGTCCCCTTCCCCACTCATCAGCACCTGGGTAGCCAATGCCTGGCCGATGCCCTTGCGCCGGTAGCGCTTGAGAATGAACAGGTCGGCCAGCTCCTGTGCGTCCAGCCCTGCCAGTTCGCTGCGCTCGACCAGCAGGAAGCCGGCGATGTAGCCATCGACCAGGATCAGGTTGGCGCTCCACTGCGGCTCCTGCCAGTAGCGGGCCAGGTGCTCGTCGTGGATGTAGAAACGGCCGTCCACCTCGACGTCTTCCTGCTCCCAGTCCGAGGACTCGTAGGCATAGAACTGGTAGAGGTTGCGGATCAGCTCGATGTGTTCAGGGCCGGTCGGGATCAGTTCGACGGTGAGTTCACTCATGGCTACGGCAGGGGCTCGATGAAAAAGAGCGCGCAGTCAGCCACGATTCGCGTCACAACTCAACCCATTCGCCCTGGGAGTAGACGCTGAACCGGTTCGACTCGGAAAGCCGCATGGTGTAGGACGATTGCACGTGGTGGGTCTGCCCGCCGTCGCCGAGCAGGCGTACTTCGGCACCGCAGATGAAGTTCGAATCGCGGTCCGGGCCCATCGATGCGCAAGAGACGGTGGAGACTTCTATGCGGCCCAGCACTTTGATCGGCGACGTCATCCGGCCACTGGCGTGAAGCTTGCGGGTGAAGTCAGCCATGGCGTCTTGCACCTGGCCCTGGGTCGGCATCCAGTCGGGGCAGACATAATCGTCACCGCTGCAACTCTTGTCCGAGGCCGCAGGGGCGGCGTAGGTGAAAACCGGGAAGGAGAACAGAGCGAGGGCAAGCAGTGAAGTGCGAAGCATGAAGGCGAGGCCATCCTGGGCGATCTGGGCGCGGGATGATGTCATGCAGCCCTCTTCGCCAGCAAGGCTGGCTCCTACAGTCCTGTGCAGGGCTCAGCCTCCCGGCGAACAAGCGCATCGCGCTCACTCCATCAGAACTGCACCTTCACCTGTACGCCGGCCAGCAACGCGTCCTGGGTGTCCTTGCCGGAAAATGCACCCGGCTCCATCACGTACTGCACGCTCGGGCGCACCGTCAGCCAGCGGGTTACCTGGGCGGTGTAGCTCAGTTCCACCAACTGCTCGCCCATGTCCAGGTTGCTGACACTCTGCGCCTGGGCCAGGTCGCCACCGCGCTCCAGGTTGGCGATCTGGACATCGCGGCTGCGCGAGTTGAACACCGCACGGCCGTATGCCAACCCCACGTTGTCATGCTCGCGCGAAGCGAACGGTCGGCTCAGCACCGCTCCGGCCGCGTACCAGTGCGAGAACGGCGAAGTGGCCGTGTCGGTGTCGGTGGCCTGCGCGAACAGGCGTACGCTGCGCCCCCGGGTCGAATCCGAACGCCATACCATCTGATCGACCAGGACATAGGCACCGTGACGCCCCGCCGCCTTGCTGTCGGGCTGGCCGATGCGCGCAGTGTCGGAGGTGTCGTAATACCAGCCGAACTTGTACTGCCCGTCATAGGTAGCCAGGTTGTTGTAGATCAGCTCCACAGGCAGGATGGCCCCGGTGGTGCCGCTGGAGGTCAGGTCGAAGGCCTTGGACGAGGCGCTGTTGGTCTCGGGGTTCACGTTGAACCAGGCGGTCTGCACCGTCCACTCGGGGCTGATGCGGTATTTCAGCTCCATGCCCCAGTGCGCGGTGGGGTAGTTGCCCCAGCCACTGCCACCGGACATGCTCAGCGGGTGCGCGCAGAAACCTGCGTTGACGAAGTTGGTGAGGATGCCCATGCCGCCGAAGTCATTGCCCATGGCCATCCAGCCGAGCTTGACGTTCAGGTCGTCGGTAAACAGGCTGCGCGCATAGCTCAGTTCGCTCAGGCGCGTGTACAGCCCGCCATAGATCTCCTGCACCGGCAGCCGGTTGCCCACCAGGTCTTGCGAGGCGCTGTTGCCGCGCCGGTCATTGATCGTCAGCTGGACCGTGCCTGCATCCGCCTCGCCCAGCAATGTCTCGAGGTCGAAGGTGGCGCCCAGGCGGACCTGCTGCGCATAGCGCGCACCGTGCTTGAGGCCACCGCTGACCAGGCCCATGGTTTCCGACACATATTCGCCGGTGAGCTTGACGCCGCTCGCCTCCAGGCGTGAGCGGCTGCCGCCCCAGTCGCCGGTCAGGGTCGGGCTGTCGACAAGGTTGTCGAATGCATCGGCCTGCACCGCACACGCCAGCAGGCTGGAAGAAAGGCCCACGGCAAACGCGAGGGGGCTGAACGGAAAACGCGAAAAGAGGCTCAAACGGCCCTCCCGAAAGACAATAGATCGCCACCCGGTCAGCGACGAAGGCGCGAACCGGGACACAAGAAATGCAGGTGGCCTATGTTACGGGATTTTATGTACTAACCGTTTAATTTGTAGACTTTGGTGCAACGCCCTGGCCGACCGGCGGCTGGCTCAGGGCAGGTACAGCTGGAACAGGCCGCCGCCCAGGGCACCGCCATTGGCGATCTCGATGCGCCCGCGCACACCGTTGCGCTCGTGCAGCGCAGCAATGCGTTCAGCGAAGTACAGGCCCAACCCGGTGCTGCCGGTGTGCAGGTTGATGCCCTGCACGTAGTCGGCCTGACGGTCGATCATGCCCTGTGGATAACCCGGGCCGTCGTCATTGATGCTCAGCACCAGTTGCTCGCCCTGCTCGGCCACCGTGACCAGCAAGGCGTGCCCGGCATAGCGGATGGCGTTGTTGATCACGTTGGAGATCACCGAACCGACCAGCTCGCGGTCGAAGAAGCCCAGCGGGTTGAAGGCATCGATCTCGTAGCGCGCAATGATCTCGCGGCTGTCGATGATCGGCTGATTGGAGGCCAGCAGGCCGCCGATGAAGTCGTCCAGGTCATGGTAGTCGGGGCACATGGGCAACTGATTGACCCCGAGTTTGTACAACCCCAGCAGCTGCACGAGCATGCCGTTGAGGTGCGCGAACTCGTGCTCCACCACCGCCTGCTCCGGGCCTTGCGCCTGGGCGGCCGGCAGGCGCGACAGCCACTGGCTGTGCGCCTGCATCAGCATCGCCAGGGAGTTTTTCATGTCGTGTACGGTGGAGGCGATCACCGTGGAAAAATCCAGCCCCTGGGAATCGTTGCTCATGAGCCCACCGCCCGGATACGCAGTTTTCGATAGCGCTCGTAGCGCGGATCGGTATTGGGAATGCCCGCCACCTTGGCCAGGCACGCGCGGCATTCCTCCAGCGCGGCGCTCGAGGGGTTTTCCCCGGCCATGCGCAGCAGCGCCTGGGCAGTGTTCAGTGCAATGCTGATGTTCTTGGGCTGCAACGCCAGCGCGCGCCGGAACTGCTCCAGCGCCTCGCCGACCTTGCCGGCCTGATAGCTGCGCACGCCCTGGCGGTTGAGGTCGACGGCTTCGTTGCCGGCGCCCAGAATCGTCGGGTCGTCGGTCAGCTTGGCGATGCTCTGCATCACGCTCGCGTCGTCACCGTAGACTTCCACGCAGTTCTTGAGGATGGCCGTGCCCGCCGCCTCCTGACCCAGTTGCTGCAACTGCGCAGCCACTGCCAGGGCGGTTTCGGCCGAGAAGAACTGGTCCATGTTCTCCAGCCGCGCAACCGCCGCCTCGGTGAGCTTGGCGGCCGTCTCGGCATCGCCCGCCTGCGCCAGGCCGGTGGCCTTGATCAAGCGCGCACGTACCTGCAGGCCCTGGTCGTCGGTGTACTCCTTGGCCACATCGCCCAGCACCTGGTTCAGCTCCACCCGTGTGCGTGCATCCAGGCCGTTGCCCACGTTCTTCTGGATCAGCGCCTGGGCCAGGCCCAGGTTGCTTTCAGGGTCTTTGAAACGCGAATTCTGGCCCTGGCTCACGGCCTGGCGATAGGCCCGCGACGAGGTGTCGAAGTCGGCGTTGCCCAGGGCCAGCTTGCCCAGTTGCATCTGCCGGCGGACCGCCAGCGGCGACAGGCGTACGGCCTCTTCGAGCACCGACTGGGCACGGCGGGTTTCACCTGCGGCAGCCAGCACGTCGGCCAAGCCGTCGTACAGGCCGGGCATCATCGAAAACGCCTTGATCGCCTGTTCGTAGATTTCCTTGGCCTGGACGGCCTGGCCGCGCTTGAACAGCAGCTTGCCCAGCGCCGCGTATGCCCATGGCGTAGGGCGATTGGCCAGGATCGCCTTGAGAAAGCGCTCCAGCTCTTCATGCCGGTTGAGGGCACCCAGGGCGTCGGCACGGTAGCGCAGGCACAGCGGCGCAAAGCGCGGGTCCTGCTTGCACAGGTTGTCGCAGGCCAGCAGCACTTCGGCCGGTCGGCCACGGTCCAACGCCTGCAAGATAGGCTTGAGCAGGGTCTTGCGCTGTACCAGCTTGTCCAGGCGCTGGGTCAGCCCCAGGCGGTTGAAGGGCTTGGTCAGGTAGGCGTCCGGCTCGTGCTCCAGGGCACTGAGCACCACCGCCTGGCTGCTCTCGGCCGTCACCATGACAAAGATCGCCTCGTGGCTGATCAGCTTGTCGATCATCAGGTCTTCCAGCACCTGCTGGCCGTTCTTCTTGCCGTCGCCCAGGTGGAAGTCGTGCAGGATGAAGTCATAGCGCTTCTGCCCGCACATGCGAATCGCCGTCTCGCCGCTCTCGGCGGTATCGACGTCGCGGATACCCATTTCCCGCAACATCGAACGCACGGACGTGCGGAAGTCGGTGAAGTCATCGACGATCAGAAAACTTTTTTGGCTATACACCAACATCCACAAAACCTGACTTGGAAGAAAGAAGAGCGGCGCCAAGGCGCCTACAGGGACAGGCTCGGCTTCAGGACGCAAGCAGCGCGACGATCATCGCCAGCGCATGCTGCTTGGCAAGCAACGTCAACGGCTGCAGGCCTCGGAAAGGCTATCGGCAGCACGTGCACTTTGCTTGAGGCGCCGCAAGCATGCGGCACGAAGCCAACGCGCCAAGCGTGATGGCGCGATGCCATCATACTTGGCCGACTGCCGTGCTACAACAGGCCCAGCGCCTTGGCCCGGGCAACCGCCTGGGTGCGGCGCTCGACGCCGAGCTTGCTGTTGATGTGGCTGGCGTGGGTCTTGACGGTGTGCAACGAAATGAACAGTTGCTCGCTGATCTGCTGGTTGGAACACCCCAGCGCGATCAGCTTGAGCACCGACATCTCTCGCGCACTCAGGGCCTCGGTGCCCGCCCCGGGGGCCGGCGGGGTATCAACCACCGGCAACAGCGACAGCAGGCGCGCCTGCACCGGCCCCGCCGGCTGGGCCAGCAACTGCTCGCGTATCCACTCGGGGTGATCTTCCAGCAGCCGCTGGAAGGGTTGCAGCACGCCCCCCTGCGCGGCCTCCAGGGCCTGGGGCAGCAACACCACGGCCGCCTCTGCAGCACCGCTCGCCAGCAACAGGCCGATATGCTGACACACTGCGGTGGTGCCGAGCAGCTGGCCGCCATTGCTGCGCCCGTGCTCGGTCAGCGCCTGCAGGCGTTGTGCGGCCTGTGCGGTACGCCCCTGGGCCTGCTCCAGCAGGGCCTGCTGCAGTTCGATGTGCAAAGGCAGCAGCGGATGGAACTCCGGTGCGGCGGCGGCACGTTCGCCACCGTAGGTCTGGCCCAGGCGCAGCAGCCAGGATTCGGCCAGGTCCATGCGCCCCTGGGCCAGCCACAGCTCGCATTTGACCAGGGTGATCATGGCCAGGTAGAACACCGGCGGCACGTCCCAGATATGCATCAGGCGCTCGGCCTCGGCCAGCTCGCAGAAGGCCTCGGTAAAACGCCCCTCGCGTCCGTCCAGGGTGGCCAGCACGCAATGCCCGATCAGTACGCTGATGTCGCGACAGGCACGCGCTTCCACCAGCCCGGCGCGCAAGCGCGCACGCCCTTCCTGGGGCTGCAGCCCGGCGACCAGCAGGTAGCCTTCGTACAGCGCCAGGCGCGCACGCGCCGCGTACAGGCGCTGGGCCGACAGCCCTTGCAGGCGTTGCAGGCCGTGGCGCACCTCCTCCATCGAACGCAGGACCTCGCCACGGGCATGCAGCACCCGCGCGCGATCGTAGTGGGCCAGGGCCTCGAACAACGGGTTGCCGACCCGCCGTGCCAGCTCCAGCGCCTCGCGGTTCCAGCCACGGGCGTGCCAGAAATCGCCCTCGGCGATGGCCAGGTTGGACAAGGTGGACAGGCACATCAGGCGCTGGCCGTAGCGCTTGGTGGGCAGGCTGCGCAGCGCCTGCTGGCAGTACGAGCGGGTTTTCAGACGGTCGCCGCGACCGCGGGCGATGATTCCGCTCAGGGCCAGCCATTGCGCCAGCATGGACTTCTGCGCCGTGGCCGAAGGCGCCGGCAGGAACCGGCTGAGATGGCTGACCAGTTCCTCGGCCGCATCCAGCTGGCAGGCCAGCCCCAGCGCCCAGCTGTACAGCACGATCAGGCGCGGGGTGCTGATCAGCAGGCTGTCGGGCAGGTCCATCTTCCAGCGCAGCAGCATGCCGACGTTCTGTTCGGCCAGCAGTTGCTCTTCGGACAGGTTCTGCACCAGGTTGGCCGCCACGTCCAGGTGACCGGCGCGCAGGGCCTGCTCCACCGCCTCGTCGAGCAGGCCCTGGGCGTGGAACCAGCGGCACGCGCGCAGGTGCAGGCTGGCCAGCGGCTGGCTGGCCTGGCGGGTGCGCAGCAGGTCGGAGAACAGGTGGTGATAACGCAGCCATTGACCCTGCTCGTCCAGCGGTACCAGAAACACCTGGTGTGCCTTCAGGTAACGCAGTATCTGCGCGCTGTCGTGGCTTTCGCGCAGGGCATCGCACAGGTCGGCGCAAAAACGCTCCTGGCAGGCGGTGTCGTAGAGAAACGCCTGCACCTCGGGCGGCAGGCAGTCGATGACTTCTTCGAGCAGGTAGTCGCGGATCAGCCCTTCGCCGCCATGCAGGGCGTGGGGCAAGGCGCTGTCGACCCCCGCCTCGGAGGCGGCCAGCAGCCAGAAGCGCAGGCCGGCGACCCAGCCATCGCTGCGTTGAATCAGGTTGTCCAGGGCCTGGCCACGCAGCGTGGTGGGGTGCTGGTCGAGCACGGCCAGGGATTCCTCGGGGCTCAGACGCAGGTCCTGTTCGGTGAGCTCGAGCAACTGCTGCGACAGGCGCAGGCGCGCCAGGTGCCAGTCGGGACGCTGGCGGCTGGTGACCAGCAGCACCAGGCCAGGCGGCAAATGATTGAGGAAGAACTGCAGGCAGCGGTCGAGCACCGGGCCCTGGGCCAGATGGTAGTCATCGAGCACCAGCAGCAGCGGGTTCTGCGGGTGCAGGTGCAGGGCCAGTTCGTCGAGCAGGCTGTCGAGCCACTCCTCGAAGGCAAAAGGCTGGTGCCGCTGGCGCATCTTGAGCAGGCCCAGGGCCTGGTTGCCCAGGTCCGGGCAGAACTGCTGCAGCCCTTCGAGCAGGCGCTCCAGAAAGCGCCCGGGGTCGCTGTCGCGCTGACTCAGCCCCAGCCACAGGCTGCCCCACGAGGCGGGCAGGCTCTGGCAGAACTCCACGGCCAGCGAGCTCTTGCCGAAACCGGCGGGCGCCGAAACCAGCAGCAGTCGACCGCTCAGGCCGGCGTGCAGGCGCTGGCATAGCCGCGGGCGCGGCACGTGCCCCTCGGGCAGTGGTGGACGGTAGAAGCGGCCCTCCACAGCGCTGATGGCCTGGCTGGCGAACCCTTGCATACGCGACAGATCAGTCATGGCCGGCTCGTTTTAGTTGGAAGTCTTCGGCAGAACAGACCCGCCGAGACTAGCGCTTTAAACGGCACATTTGAAGATGATTGGCGCAGAGGTCGGAAAAAAGACTACAACAAAAAGCGACAAAAACTCACGAAGCGCGGCATTGCGTGCAGTTCATCCCGCATTGCCCCTCACGGCCTGTTGTCGGGCCACACACAGAAACGCCCCGGTCAAGCCGGGGCGTTCTGGGGATCACACGGAGGAGGTTCTAACTCAGCGCACACCATCCTGGCGCAGCGCTGCCGGCTGGAAGTCGGCCTTGCTGGCAGTGAAGTCGAAGTTGTAGGCCTTCTGCTCTTCGTTCTTCATGCCCAGCGCCAGGTAACGGCCCGACTGCAGGTCGTAGATGGCTTCCAGGGTGTACCACGGCACCTGCTTGTTGTAGTAATCCTGGGCATGTGCCTCGGATACCCGCCACAGCTGGCCGCGGCCGTCGTACTGGTCGATCACGGCCGCTTGCCAGGTGTCTTCGTCGATGTAGAAGTCACGCTTGGCATAGATATGCCGCTGGCCCGGCTTCAGGGTACCCACCACATGCCACACGCGACGCAGCTCGTAACGGGTCAGGTCCTGGTTGATATGCCCCGGCTTGATGATGTCGGCATACTTGAGGCTCGTCGAATCGAGCTTGTAGCTGTTGGAGGCAATGTACATCTCCTTCTTGCCTTCCAGCTTCCAGTCGTAGCGGTCCGGCGCACCGTTGAACATGTCCAGGTTGTCGGAGGTACGCAGGCCGTCAGCGGCGGTACCCGGGCCGTCATACGACACTTGCGGGGCCTGGCGCACGCGGCGCTGGCCAGCGTTGTACATCCAGGCCTTGCGCGGCTCCTTGACCTGGTCGAGGGTCTCGTGAACCAGCAGCACGGTACCGGCCAGACGCGGCGGGGCGGTCACTTTCTGCTTGAAGTAGAACAGCACGTTGCCAGGGTTGGCCGGATCGAAATCCTTCAGGCGATCGCGGAACATGAACTGTTCCTCGAGCTTCACCATGCTGTAGCTGCCGTTCTGCTGCGGCGTGGCCTGGTTCACCACACGCGTGACGCCACCGCCACGGTAGCGGGTGATGTGGTTCCAGATCACCTCCACACCGCTTTTCGGGATCGGGAACGGAATCGCGATCTGGAAGTTCTCCAGCCCGTTGCCGCCAGCTACCAGGTTGGTGGTGGTGGCGTTCTTCTTGATGGCGGCGAACACCGAGTCCGGCACCGTGGAGCCACGCTGGGTCGGGTACACCGGCAGCTTGAAGGTGTCCGGGTAGCGCTTGAACATGGCCAACTGGCCAGGGGACAGCTTGTCCTTGTACTGGTCGACGTTCTGCGCGGTGATGGTGAACTTGGGCTTGTCGTTGCCGTACGGGTCGGACAGGAAGCCCTTGGCATCGACCGAACCGGCCGTGGTGCTCAGGGGCTGCCAGGCGGTGATCGAACCGTCGGCATTGCCGGCCTTCTCGGCGCCCATCGGGGTCAGGCTGGTGCCCAGCTTGGCGGCTTCGTCGGCGGACACCGCCGCCATCACGCCGGTGGCGAGCAGCGACAGGCTCAGCACACCGATTTTCAACAGACTCTTGGTTGCTTTCATGATCTTGGTCTTCCCGGATCAGTGCTTAGAAGTTCACGCCGAAGCTGAGGGCGATGAAGTCGCGGTCATCCACGGTGGTGTACTTGCCATCGAAGAAGTTGGTGTACGACAGGCTCGCGGTGTAGGTGTTCTGGTATTCGGCGTCCAGGCCCAGGCTGACCGCCTTGCGCCCTTCCTCGAAGTTGCCGCCCGGGCCTGGCGAGTAGCCGGACACGTCATGCGACCAGGCCACGCTCGGCTTGAGGTTGACCCCGGCGAACACATCGTTGTAGTCCCAGATCACGCGGCCACGGTAGCCCCACGAGGTGCTGGTGGTGTAGCCGTCCTTTTCGCACTTGCGGCTGCGGTTGGCGGAGGAACCACCGCCAGGCGCGGCGCCACCGATGGTGCCGGCGTTGAGGATGTCCGAGCAGGTGTTGAGGCCGAAGGTATCCGGCAGCGGGCCAGGGCCATACACCGGATCGCGGCCGTAGCGCAGCTTGTCGGCGCTTTCCAGGCCGCCCACGTGGGTCACGCCCACTTCACCTACCACGGTCATGCGGCTGGCGCCCATCACCTGGTCGAAGAAGTGCGTCAGGGTGGTCTGGAACTGGGTGATTTCCTTGCGTTTGTAGCCGTGCAGGTCGGTATCGGCCTGGCCCTTGAGCAGCGAGGCATTGCCGAACGTGCCGCCCAGCTGGGTGACCCCGGCGTACAGGATGTCGGTGGTGTTCAGCTGCACCGGTGCGTTCGGCCGGTAGCTGATTTCACCGCTCCACGCGGTGCCGGTAGGCAGGGTGGTGGAGAAGCTCAGGCCGTACAGGCGGATGTCTTCGGGATACTCGACGAAGTACTTGGAGTTGCCCGCCACGATGGCGGCGCCGGTGCGCGGGTCGACCATGCCGGCAATGGCGTAGGCCTGTGCAGAAGCCCCCGTGGCGCTGAAGATCGGCGCACGGCTGTGGTAGTTCATGGCGTAGGCGCCGAACTCGGTATTGAGCGGTTCGAACATGTAGCGCAGGGCAACACCGAACTGGCCGCTGTCACGGGCATCGCGGTCGGGGCCGCGCGCCACCTTGATGCCTTCCTCGTTCACGTCCACGCCGAAGTTGGCCAGGCCGGCGATCTGTGCCGGGGTCATGGTGCGGCTGCTGGACAATACGCGCAGGTTGTCGGTGCAACCGTCGGCGATGATGTCCGGCTGGGAGAAGAAGGTGCCGCAGTTGTCGACGACGGTCTGGTCCCATTCCAGCTGGTAGAAGGCTTCGGCCGACAGGTTGTCGGTCAGGCTCTGGGAGATGTAGAACATGTTGACCGGGATCAGGCCTTCCTTGATCTCGGCACCCGGGCGGCGGAACGCGGAAACGTCGATGGGGTTGATCGAGTTGATGCCACCACCGATGAAGGTACTTTCACCCCAGCTCACCACCTGCTTGCCGAAACGCACCGAACCCGGCAGTTCGCCAATCGAGTAGTTGTGGTAGACGAAGGCGTCGAGCAGCTCGGCACCGGACGACTTGGCGCCCTCTTTGCGGTTGGAGTCGCTGATGTCCTTGAACTGGCGGTGTTCGTCCTTGAGTTCGAAGTCGTACCAGTACTTGCCACGCACGAACACGCCGGTGTCGCCGTACTTGAGCTCCAGGTCGTGGATGCCCTTGAAGATCTTCGAGAAGGTCTCGCCGCGCTTGAAGTTCAGGTGGCCGTCGTCGGAGGTCTGCGACAGACCCTTGCCGCCGTTGTTGACGCCGATCAGGTTCTGGTTCGGCTTGGCCGTCGACCAGCTGGCCCCCACGGACAGCGACGAGTCGAACTGACCTTCGATTTCACCGATGTTGAAACTGACGCCGAATGCAGGGCCGGCGAGCGTAGAAGCGAGGCTGACGGCCAATGGCAACTTCGCCCGGCGCCAGAACAGATTTACTGATGTCATCGACGCTACTCCATGTACTTTATTTTTATGGCAGTGAGTCCTTTGAGAAACGCATCGAACGACCGACGTGAATACGCCTGCTGGTCGACCAACGTGGCAGTGCGCAGTCATTTGCGCGGGCCCCCGTCCCTAAAAATCCCCTGACCCGACTATAGCCAGCAGGTACCTGTGCTTGATCCCTCTAAAGTGTGATTTGCACGTTGGTACTACACCCAAAGAGCTGATTCGCTCGCCAACTGCGCGGGCAGCGGCAAGGATGGCCTATTTTTTCGCTTTGACAAGGCGCGCAGGTGTCTGGCGCAAGGGTCGCACCCGCCAGGGCGCGACCGGCCCGCCTTCAGAGGGTGGACAGAAATGCGCTGTTGCTGGCCTGCCAGTGGCTGATGTCGACGCGGATGCGCTTCTTGTCCAGCTTGCCCACGCTGGTCTTGGGAATTTCGGTAACAAGGGCGATCTGGCTGGGGATTGCCCACTTGTTGATCATGCCCAGCTCCACGTAGGGCTTGAGGTGCTCCTTGAGCTCGCGGGCGTCGATGCTGGTGCCGTCACGCACCACCAGCAGGGCAAACGGACGCTCGCCCCACTGCGGATCGGGTACACCCACCACCGCCACTTCGCGCACCGAGGGGTGGCGGCTGACGAGGTCTTCGAGGGCCAGCGACGACACCCACTCCCCGCCGGTCTTGATCACGTCCTTGATGCGATCGCGGATATCGACCACGCCCATGCTGTCGATGGTCGCCACATCCCCGGTGTGCAGCCAGCCGCCCTGCCACAACTCGGCACCTTTCTCCGGTTCGCGGAAATACCCCATGCTCAGCCACGGCGCGCGCAGCACCAGTTCGCCCTGGGACTCGCCGTCAGCCGGTAGGAAGCCGCCTTCGGCATCCATCACCGCGGCCTCCACCAGCGGCACCGGCACGCCGGCCTTGATGCGATAGCTGATGCATTCGTCGTCGCTGCCGGCCAGCAGCTCTTCGTTGAGGTGGGCACAGGCCACCAGCGGGCAGGTTTCCGACATGCCATAGGCCGCCGTGAGCTGGATGCCCTGGGCCTTGGCCGACTCATACAGGGCGCGGTTGAGCGAGCTGCCGCCGATGATGATCTTCCAGCCGCCGAAATCCTGGCCCTGCGCGCCCTTGGCGTTGAGCAGCATCTGCAGGATGGTCGGTACGCAGTGCGAGAAGGTGACCTTTTCGTCCCGCCACAGCTGACACAGCATCTCCGGCTCGTAGCGCCCCGGGTAGACCTGCTTGAGCCCGAGCATGGTGGCCACGTAGGGGATGCCCCAGGCGTGCACGTGGAACATCGGGGTGATGGGCATGTACACATCATCGGTGCCCAGCAGGCGGATGCTGTCGATGCTGCCGGTCACGGTAGCCACGCCCAGGGTGTGCAGCACCAGCTGGCGGTGGGTGAAATACACGCCCTTGGGGTTGCCGGTGGTACCGGTGGTGTAGAAGGTGGTGGCCACCGAGTTCTCGTCGAAGTCGGGGAAGTCGTAGGTAGTGGCCGCGCCCGCCAGCAAGTGCTCGTACTCGCCCACCAGGTTCGGCAGTTCGGCATGCTTGTCGGGGCCGTCGGTGAGCAGCAGGGTCTTCTCGACCGTGGTCAGTTGCGGCGCGATGGACTGATACAGCCCGATGAAATCGCTGTTGACCAGTACGAAGCGGTCTTCGGCGTGGTTCATGGTGTAGAGGATCTGCTCGGGCGACAGGCGCACGTTGATGGTGTGGGCCACCGCGCCGATCATCGGGATGGCGAACATGCACTCCAGGTAGCGATGGCTGTCCCAGTCCATCACCGCCACGGTGTCGCCGGCCTTGACCCCGGCTGCGGTGAGCACGTTGGCCAGGCGCGCGATGCGCTCGCTCAGGGTCAGGTAGTTGTAGCGCAGCTGATCGCGGTACACGATCTCGCGGGTTTTCTCGTAGCGGCTGCCCGACATCAGCAGGCGCTTGATCAGCAGCGGGTATTCGTAAGCGCCCGCAGCGGGGGCGATAATCCTGGTTTGCAGCATGGGAGTCCCTTTTTCGAGTACGCAGGCATGGCAATACGGCGCTTACTCTAGAACGGGACGGGGGCGCTCAAATCAGCCAAAGGAATGATTTGCGCGCCCTCAGGGATGACAGGCCAATGGCCATCAACCGCCTCAGTGCATCTCGGTGAAGGCGATCTTGATACCCAGCGCCACCAGCACCGCGCCCATGCCGCGATCGAACCAGTGGCCCATGCGCGCAAACCCGGAGCGGACACGGGCGTGGCTGAACAGCAGGGCCACCAGGCAGAACCACAGGCCGGTGGCCAGCGCCAGGTAGGCCCCGTAGCCGGCCTGTATCAGCAGCGGCGTGTGCGGGTTGATCACCACCGTGAACAGCGACAGGAAGAACAGCGTGGCCTTGGGGTTCAGGCCGTTGGTCATGAACCCTGCCACAAAGGCGGCACGCGGGGTGCGCGCCACGGTCGAGACCTGCACGCTCTCGCTGCCGGCAGGCGCCGGGCGGGCACGCAGGGCCTTGATGCCGATGTACACCAGGTAGGCCGCAGCCAGCCACTTGAGCACGTTGAACAGCATGATCGACTGCGACACGATCAGGCCGATGCCCAGCAGCGAATAGCCCACATGCAGGAAGATCGCCGTGCCCACGCCGAAGGCGGTCCAGGTACCGGCGCGCCGACCGTGGGTAACACTTTCGCGCACCACCACCGCAAAGTCCGGGCCGGGGCTGGCCACGGCCAGCAGGTGGATCAGCGCAACGGTGAGAAATTCTGCCCAGTACATGGGGTGACGCTCCTGGCAAACGATCGGGTGGCGTACCTTACCCACTGCCTGGCAGTTCTGAAAGATACAGTTACAAGTGAATCGGCACAGTCACCTCCCGTGCAGCCGGATGCCTGGCTTTACGCCCACGGCGATGCAGGCTCTAATGCCCCACTACCTGCTCAAACCACACCCCAGGAGCCTGCCCCATGACCTTGCGCCGCGCTGTATTCCTCGACCACAGCTCCCTGGACCTGGGCGACCTCGACCTGAGCCGCCTGCGCGGCTGCTTCGATGAACTGCAGTTGCACCCGGCCACTGCCCCCCACGAAGTGGCCGAGCGCCTGCAGGGCGCGAGCGTGGCGATCACCAACAAGGTGCACCTGGACGCCGCCGCCCTCGCCGCCTGCCCCGACCTCAGGCTGATCCTGGTGTCGGCCACCGGCACCAACAACGTCGACCTGCAGGCCGCGCGCGCCCAGGGCATCGTGGTCAGCAACTGCCAGGGCTACGGCACGCCCTCGGTGGCGCAGCACACCCTGGCCCTGCTGCTGGCGCTGGCCACTCGCCTGCCCGATTACCAGCAGGCGGTGGCCGACGGCAAATGGGCCCAGGCCAGGCAGTTCTGCCTGCTCGACTTTCCCATCGTCGAACTGGAGGGCAAGACCCTCGGCCTGCTCGGCCACGGCGAACTTGGCGGTGCGGTGGCGCGCCTGGCCGAAGCTTTCGGCATGCGCGTGCTGTCCGGCCAGTTGCCCGGCCGCCCGGCCCGCGATGATCGCCTGAGCCTGGCCGAGCTGCTGCCGCAGGTGGATGCGCTGACCCTGCACTGCCCGCTCAACGACAGCACCCGCAACATGATCGGCGCCGCCGAGCTGGCCCTGCTCAAGCCCGGCGCGTTCGTGGTCAACACCGCCCGTGGCGGGCTGATCGACGAGCAGGCGCTGGCCGACGCACTGCGCAGCGGGCACCTGGGTGGCGCCGCCACCGACGTGCTCAGCGTGGAGCCTCCGGTCAATGGCAACCCCCTGCTGGCAGGCGATATCCCGCGCCTTGTGGTCACCCCGCACAGTGCCTGGGGCGCGGTCGAGGCGCGCCAGCGCATCGTCGGCCAACTGGCCGAGAACGCCGAAGCCTTCCTGCAGGGCAACCCGCGCCGAGTGGTCAGCTGAGTTCTGCTAGAATTCGCGACTTTTTGCAGAGGGGCGCCGACCATGGACCCGCGTAGTGAAGTGTTGCTCCGTCAGGCCGAGCTGTTCAAAGGCCCCGTGTTGCTGGCCGGCCTGCCCGCCGACGACCTGCTGGGCAGCCTGCCCGATGCACGCGCCTGGAGCTGGCACGCCGGCGACCAGGCCGCGCTCGAGGCGCGTTTTGCCGGGCGCAGTCACTATGGCGTGGAGGTGCCGCCGGTGGCTTTCGACGGCGCCGTGCTGTTTCTGCCCAAGTCCCGCGATCTGGCCAACTACCTGCTCAATGCCCTGGCCTCGCGCCTGGGTGGGCGCCAGCTGTACCTGGTGGGTGAAAAGCGCGGGGGTATCGAGGGTGCGGCCAAGCAGCTGCACGCCTTCGGCAAGCCGCGCAAGCTCGACAGTGCACGCCATTGCCAGCTGTGGCAGGTCACGGTGGACACCCCGCCAGAGGCGCAGCCGCTGGAAAGCCTGGCGCAACGATTCGAACTGCCACTGGCCGAAGGCCCGCTGCAGATCGTGAGCCTGCCCGGGGTCTTCAGCCATGGCCGGCTGGACCGCGGCAGCGCGCTGCTGCTGGACAACCTCGAGCAACTGCCCGTGGGCCATGTGCTGGACTTTGGCTGCGGTGCGGGCGTGCTCGGCGCGGCGATCAAGCGCCGCTACCCACAAAGCCGGGTAACACTGCTGGACGTGGATGCCTTCGCCGTGGCCAGCAGCCGCCTGACCCTGGCCGCCAATGGCCTGGAGGGGGAGGTCATCGCCGGTGACGGCATCGATGCCGCGCCCCGCGAGCTGAACGTGATCCTGAGCAATCCGCCGTTTCACACCGGGGTTCACACCAATTACCACGCCTCGGAAACATTGCTGAAAAAATCAGCCGATCACCTGAAAAAGGGCGGCGAACTTCGGCTTGTGGCCAACAGCTTCCTGCGGTACCAACCGCTCATCGAAGGCGCCTTGGGCAACTGCCTGATTCGCGACGAGGGACAAGGCTTTCGGATCTACCAGGCCACACGAACTTAAAAACTTCGCTTGCCCAAACGGTTTTGCCTAGGCAGAATCCGCTCCGTCCTAGGGGAGTAGTCTCCCGCGAGCACCCAGCTCGCCCGGTACGCGTCAACATACTTGGTCCTCAGACCATGGCGCGTACGACCCACGGTCCGCACAGACGGATCCAGGGTTTGACAAGACCTATGACACGCACACCTTACCCGGGGCGGGAAGGCTGTACGTGTCATAGCCGTGTCGACCCGCCCCCGTAGGAATCCTGATGCTGGAATCATTGCTGGTCCCCACCGCCATCGTTGCGCTCGCCGAAATCGGCGACAAGACGCAACTGCTCGCGCTCATCCTCGCTGCACGCTTTCGCAAACCCTGGCCGATCATCGCCGGTATCGTTGCCGCGACCCTGGCCAACCATGCGGCGGCCGGTGCGGTGGGTGCGTGGTTCGGCAGTTTCTTCTCCGAGGCCACGTTGCACTGGATCCTGGCCGCAAGCTTTGCCGCCACGGCCCTGTGGACCCTGGTGCCGGACAAGATGGATGACGATGAAGCCAGTACGGCGCGGCGCTTCGGCCCGTTCCTGACCACGCTGATCGCGTTCTTCATTGCCGAGATCGGCGACAAGACGCAGGTGGCCACGGTGATGCTGGCGGCGCAGTACCCGCACCTGATCATGGTGATCATCGGCACCACCCTGGGCATGCTGATTGCCAACGTACCGGTGGTGCTGGCGGGCAATTTTGCCGCCGAGAAGCTGCCGTTGACCCTGATCCGTCGCCTGGCGGCCACGGCATTCGTGGTGCTGGCGCTGGTGGCGGTGTATTCGGCGATGAAGGTCAGCGGGTGGGTGGGCTGATACCGGCTAGCGTGTGAAGCATTCGCCGGCAAGGCCGGCTCCTACAGGTTCAGGTAGGAGCCGGCAGTGCCGGCGAAGGTCACGGCGCTATTTTCTGGCTTGCTCGTACAACGGCATCACCTTGGGAATCGCCGCCTGCAACGACGCGATACGGCTGCTCGAAGCCGGGTGAGTGCTCATGAACTCAGGCTGCGAACCACCCGACGCTTCGGTCATCTTGTTCCACAGGCTGATCGCCGCATTCGGGTTGTAGCCCGCACGCGCCGCCAGCTCCAGGCCGATCAGGTCGGCTTCGTTCTCGTTGCTGCGGCTGTTGGGCAAGGTCATGCTGTACTGCACCACGGTGTCGGCCAGCGCCAGGCTGTCCTGGCCCAGGCCGAACAGGGCACCTGCGCCCTGGCGCGCCATCTCCACACCATAGGCCTTGGACATCGCCTCGCGACCATGCTCGCGCAGGGCGTGGGCGATCTCGTGGCCCATCACCGCCGCGATCTCGTCGTCGGTCAGCTTGAGCTTGTCGATCAGGCCGGTATAGAAAATGATCTTGCCACCCGGGCCACAGTTGGCATTGAGCTCGTCGCTCTTGATCAGGTTGACTTCCCATTTCCACTGCGCCGCATCGGGGCGGAACTTCGGCGCCTGCACGATCAGCCGGTCGGCAATGGCCTGCACCCGCTTGGCGGTGGCACTGGTCTTGTCGAGCATACCCTTGGTGGATGCCTCGCCCAGGGTCTGCTGGTACGACTGCGCGTACATCTGGTTGACCTCATCGGTCGACAGCATGCTGAACATGTACTGCTTGCGCTCCACGCCCACCGCTCCACCACTGGTGGTGTTCACGGCCTGGCAACCGGCCAGCAGCACACTGGCGCTCAAGGCACCGATAACAACTGATCTACGCATGAAAACACTCCCTTCGAACATGCGGCGTATCCTAGGCCGCGCATCATAAACGCGCTACAGCCGTTCGCGAAGAATTGCATCGCCACACTCATGCTTTGCCCCCGGCGCGCCGATAACGCCCAGACAGGCGACCCTCTTTGCGCTCGGAGCTCCCATGAAGTTCAAGTCGATCCAGTTTTCCGTGGCCGCGCTGGCCGGTGCCATCGTGCTGAGCATCGTTGCAGCACTGGTGCTATACGCAGTGTATTCCGGTGCCCGCACCCAGACGCTGGTGCACAACCGCACCCAGCAACAGTTCGAGGCAGTGATCGAGCAACGCCTGACGGCCCTGGCCCAGACCCAGGTCAGCCAGATCCAGCGCAGCCTCGAGGCGCCGCTGCTGATCGCCCGCGGCCTGGCCACCACCAATGCTCTGATCGGCATGCAGGATGCTGCCGGCAACCCGCAGCTCAAGCTCGAACGCGAACAGATGATCGCCCTGCTCAGGCAGACCGCCCTGGACAACCCGCTGTTGCTGGGCGTTTACGTGGGCTGGGAGCCCAATGCGCTGGACCACGATGATGCCCGCTATGCAGGCAGCACGCTGGCGGGCGTCAACCCGCAGAGCGGGCGCTTTCTGCCGTGGTGGTACCGTAACGACGACGGTAGCCTGACCCTCGACAAACTCCAGGATGTGGACGACCGTACCCTGCTGCCCACAGGCGTGCGAACCAGCGAGTACTACCTGTGTTCCAAGGAGACCGGCAAGGCCTGCGCCATCGACCCGGCCCCGTACCAGGTGGGCAACAAGACCGTGATGCTGGCCTCGTTCGTCGAGCCGATCATGGTCAACGGCCAGTTCCAGGGCATCGCCGCCGCCGACCTGTCGCTGAACTTCATCCAGGATATGCTCAAGGCCGCCGACGCCCAGCTGTATGACGGTGCGGGCGAGATGGCGCTGCTGTCCAACAACGGACGCGTGGTGGCCTACACCAAGGATGCGAGCACGTTCGGCAAAAAAGCCAGCGATGTGCTGCAACCCAATGAAGTGGCGGTGCTCGGCAACCTGTCGGGCAAGGCGCTGCACTACGAAATCGACCATGCCAGCGGACAGATCGAGCTGTTCGTGCCATTTGCCGTGGGCAACACCGCCTCGCGCTGGACCTTGCTGCTGCAACTGCCGGTCAGCGCGGTGATGGCCGACCTCGACGCGCTGCAGCGCGAAATGAGCGCCCAGCGCAGCACCGACCTCACCGGCATGATCGTGGTCGGCCTGGGCATCGCCGGGCTTGGCCTGCTGGTGATCTGGCTGCTGGCCCACGGTATCGCCCGGCCGCTGCGCCAGATGGTCGGCATGCTGGACGACATCGCCCAGGGCGAAGGTGACCTGACCCGGCGCCTGAGCAGCGATCGCGCCGACGAACTGGGCGCCATCGCCCGTGGCTTCAATACATTCCTGAGCAAGCTGCAGGCAATGATCAGCCAGGTGGTGGTGTCGGTACAGAAGGTCAGCGACTCGTCCGAGCACACCGCCGACATCGCCATTCGCACCAACCAGGGCGTGCACAAGCAGATGGCCGAAATCGACCTGGTGGCCACTGCGGTGCATGAAATGACCGCGACCGCCCAGGACGTGGCGCGCAATGCCACCCATGCGGCGCAAGCGGCCAGCAATGCCGACCAGGCCGCCAACCAGGGCCTGGAGATCGTGCGCAACACCTCCACCTCGATCAGCGCCCTGGCCGAGGAGATCGGCCGTGCGGTGGGTGTGGTACAGGCCCTGGCGCGCGACAGCGAGAACATCAACGCGATCCTGGTGGCGATTCGTGCAATTGCCGAACAGACCAACCTGCTGGCGCTCAACGCGGCCATCGAGGCGGCGCGAGCCGGTGAACAGGGGCGCGGGTTTGCCGTGGTGGCCGATGAAGTGCGCAACCTGGCGCAGAAGACCCAGCAGGCTACCGAAGAGATCCAGCAGATGATCCAGCAGCTGCAGCAGGGCACGCGGGATGTGGTGCAGGTAATGGAGGACAGTCAGGGCAAGACCGAAGTCAGCGTGCAACAGGCGGCGCAGGCGGCCCAGGCGCTGGAGAGCATCACCCGGGCGGTGTCGGTGATCAACGACATGAACACCCAGATCGCCAGCGCGGCGGAGGAGCAGAGCGCAGTGGCCGAGGACATCAACCGCAACGTGATCAATATCGGTCAGGTGGCCAATGAAGTGGCTGGCGGGGCGGATGAGTCAAGCACGGCGAGCGCGGAGCTGACCAAGCTGGCGGAGCAGCAGCGGCGGTTGATCAATCAGTTTCGCGTCTGAGCCAGAAGCTTCGCCGGCAAGGCCGGCTCCTACAGGGGCATGCAGTGCCTGTAGGAGCCGGCCTTGCCGGCGAAGGGCTCACCACTTACGCCGGGGTCAGGCACTCCGGCGCATTCAACTTCGGATCATTCACCAGGTTCGCCAGCACCCGCTCGCGCAAGGCGGCCTGCGGGCCAGCGAGCAATTCCTGCAACTTCACCAGCGGCGTCTGCGGGTCCAGCCACGCGGCCTGCCCTGCCGCATCCAGAATCAGCGGCCGGCGCTGGTTGACCGCGGCCTGGGTCACCACCGCCGTGCTCAGCCACACCTGGTCCTGCACCGGGTAGGCCTCCCACACGCCGGCAAAGAACAGCGAAGACCCCTCGCCCGGCGTCAGCCAGTACGGCCGCTTGCGCGCCGTGCCGCGCCACTCGTAGAAGCCGTTGGCCGGCAGCAGGCAACGGCGCAGGCGAAACGCTTCGCGAAACATCGGTTGCTCGGCCAGGGTCTCGGCGCGCGCCTGGGCCGGGGTGCGCGACAGGTCGGTCAGCCACGCCGGGGTCAGCCCCCAGCGCGCCCGCGCCAGCTCCAGCTGGCCTTCGCGCTGACGCTGGATCAGCACCGAGGCGCCGGGCGAGATGTTCCATTGCGCCTGCTGGTCAGGCGGGAACCCGGGCAGCGCGGCAAACGCCGAAGACCAGCGAAACAGGGCGTAACGTCCACACATGAGCAAAACCTAGCAAATCAGTATTCCCGGAAGGGTCTCCGGCTCGTCGCCAGGAAGCGGCTGGGCGCCATTGTACGCGGCGATCAGCTGGCGTGCGTATTCGGCCTGCGCATCGGGCACCGCCAGGCCCAGCAGCCCCTGCATCGGCAGCTCGCCCACGGCGCCCATCAGGTCGCGCCCACTCAGGTGCGCCTGGATCCCTTCGCTGCGCAGCATGCCGATCAGAAGCTCGGCCTCCAGCAGACTTTCCGGCTCGTAGATACGCTGCATCACTCGTCCTCGCGCTTGACGTCCAGCATCCACTCCTCGCCATGCACCTGCAGCACGAACACGATCGGCCGGCAACAGACCTGGCAGTCCTCGATATAGCTCTGGTCGCCACCGGACAGGTCAACGGTGGTTTCCACTTGCTCACCGCAGTAAGGACAATCATAGAAAGCAGATTCCACCATCGCAGTCTCCCAGGTGACTTGTGCCTATAATTGCCGGTCTATTTACAGGCCTTGCCGGTGTCTGAGCCGTTTTTCAGTCCGCAGCCCTACTATTACCCTAGCCGTTTCCAACAAGAGAGCATGATGGGCGAATTCGATGCCATCCGACCGTACAACGACGCCGAGGTGCCCGCCGTGCTGGCGCGCCTGCTCAGCGACCCGGCATTTCTGGATATCCTCACCCACTTTCGCTTCCCGCGCATGGCCGGGGCCTTCGGCTGGCTGCTCAAGCCGCTGATCGCTCGGCGCCTGCGCAAGGAATTTGCCGGGGTCAGTTGCGTATCGACCCTGCAGGACAAGGTCGAATACTACGTCGACCACACCATCGACCGCGCCACCGACGGGGTGACCTACACCGGTGTCGAGCAGTTCAAGTCCGGCAGTGCCTACCTGTTCCTGGCCAACCACCGCGACATCGTGATGGACCCGGCCTTCGTCAACTATGCGGTGTACCACGCCGGCCTGCCGACCCCGCGCATCGCGATCGGCGACAACCTGCTGCAAAAGCCGTTCGTCAGCGACATGATGCGCCTGAACAAGAGCTTCATCGTGCACCGCTCGATCACCGGGCGGCGCGAAAAGCTGGCGGCCTATCAGCTGCTGTCGGCCTACATCAACCACTCGATCCGCAACGACTGCGCCTCGATCTGGATCGCCCAGGCCGAGGGGCGCGCCAAGGATGGTGACGACCGTACCGATTCGGCGATCCTCAAGATGTTCCACATGAGCCGCAAGGACGAACCGTTCGGCGCGGTGATCCAGTCGCTGAACCTGAGCCCGGTGTCGATCAGCTACGAGTACGACCCGTGCGACCAGGCCAAGGCCCGCGAGCTGTACATCCGCGCCACCACCGGCACCTACAGCAAGGCGCCTGGCGAGGATGACGTGAGCATCGCCCAGGGCATCACCGGCTACAAAGGTCGCGTGCACATCAACTTCGCCCCGCCGGTGAGCGAGTACTTCGAAGACACCAAGCAACTGGCGGCGGAAATCGATCGGCAGATACTGGGTGGCTACCGGTTGTTCCCGGTGCATTACCTGGCGTATGCACAGTGGGCCGATGCCGACCCGCAGTTGCAGGTGCCCAGGGCCGCCGAGGTGTTCCCGGCCGATGAGCTGGCCCGAGCCCAGGCCGAGTGGCAGCGGCGCCTGGATGCCTGCCCGGTGGAACACCAGCCGTACCTGGTGCTGCAGTATGCGATGCCGGTGCGCAACCAGTACCGCGTCAAGGCGGGGTTGTCGCTCTAGAGCGCGTCGCCCGTATCGCGGGTCAAGCCCGCTCCCACAGGGATATCACTGGCCTTGAGTACAGTGCAGAACATGTGGGAGCGGGCTTGACCCGCGATGGCTTCACCTCAGATCCAGGTACTGAACCACGACAGCAGCAGCGCCATCGCCAGGCACGAAAACCCCAGGATGTAGTAGAACCGGTTCACCCGCAGGTTCATCCCCTCCACCATCACCTCATCACGCGCCAGCCCCGCCAGCGCCTGCGCGCCACGACGCCGCGCCGCTTGCAACAGCAACCCGCCAGGGCAGGTAATCAACAAGGCCAGCACATTGATCAGCTTGGCCGGGTGGGCCGCCAGCAGCCCCCACATCACTTGCAACGACATCGCACAACCTCGATAAAAAACCAGACCTCGACACGCCGCGCATTCTACCCAAGCGCCAGCGGCTCTCTCGTACTTTGCGACCGATGACAATTAAATCCGGCCGTCACACGTTCGTCATCCCGACAAGCCACTCTATTGCCCTTCAACACTCAGGGAGCTTGTCATGCTGCACGCCGAAAACCAGGATCGCCTCTATCTGATCGCCCCCAGCGATGAACAACAGGCCTTGATCGACGGCCTGGCGTTCAACGTCCAGGACCGCCAGTGGCTGGTGTACTGCGCACTTGGCGGGCATGCCCACCATGACCTGCCGGAGGTCGACCAGGGCACCGGCATCAGCCTGCTGGACTTCTACGTCGAAGCCGCCTGAGCAGGTCACGCCCACTAAAAAGCCCGATGCCTGCAACGAGGCATCGGGCTTTTTCGTTTGCCGTCAGCGGGTTTACTCGCCCAGTACCTGACCGACCGTCGGGTCCTTGAACAGGCGGGTCAGGGCGTCGCTGAGCACGTCACCCACCAGCTTGGTGTTGGTTTCCTGGTTGGGCGCCATGCCGAAGCGCTGGTCCAGCGAGGCGCCGTAGCGACCACTGTAGCGGCGGTTGGCATTGGACACGTCGGCACGGAAGGTGGCGCCGATGGTGGCCTCGGTCACATACAGGCCTTCCTTGGGCGACTGGTACTTCAGCTCGGCCAGGGTCACGGTCAGCTGCGGGGCGTTGTAGGCGTTCGCCGTGGGCGTGAAGCCCAGCAGACGCACCGCTGCCTCGGCCTGGGCCTGCAGCTTGGGCACGATGTCATTGCCGTTCACGGTGATGGCGCTGGTTTCCGGGTACAGCCCGCCGCGGGTACCCAGGGTTTGCGAAGGACGACCATCGACCACCTTGACCACCACCGGCTGGCCACGACCCACGGGCGCGAGCTGGGCAGTGAGTTTGGGTTGCGGGCTGAGTTGTTGCGGGCTGTGGGCACAACCGACCAGGGTCAGGCTGGTGACAGCGATCAAACCGAACAACAAACGTTGCAACATGCTCATCTCTCCAGGAATAGCAGCAAAGGTCGCCAGTATAACCACCCGGGACCACCCCAGCCATCGGGGCCAGCCACTGTCACAATCGTTTCATCATCGACCGCGTAGACTGCCCACCTGCGCCGGTGAGCGCTCTGTTCAGCCGCCTGCCCCCTGCAGGCCAGCCCGCCACGGCGTGGCCGGCGAAGCAAAGCGCAACAAAAGTCGTTAATAAAGATCGTTTCTGCCCGCGACCTCGTTATAATCTCCCCCCGATTATAAGGACGTCTCCTGATCGGGCCTCGCAGCACCGCCAATGCCATTGCATCGGCATCCCCGAATCGCCCACAGAGAGCCGCCCACACAGGTCTTGCCAAGCTGGTGTGCCCGCGTTCCTTCGGCGCTCTGCTCTGCCTGAACCTGCCGGGTTTGCCATCGTGCACACCCTTTTTGAGGTTCACGACTCCAAAAGAGCGTGAAAAAACGGTTTTCACAACTTCACGAGAGTGTGGCGAGCAATGAACAGTCTGGCATGTGTAAAAGCAGCAACTGCGTCCCTGAAAGCCCCAAACAGCTGGCAACAGCACTCATCTGCGATGGGTGACTAAGGCCGGTCCATAGCGCACGATGGACACCTTGACCATAAGTCGAATTGCCGCACGGGCGGTAAAATGCGTTCATAGGCAACGCAAAGCCCGGTTGGTGGTGTCCGCGGAAGTTGAAAAACCTGCGAAGTAGCGGACATGGAAATCCCGGCCAAGCCTGGGAGCCATGCTGTCAATTTGGTGCTGAAGATTTTTGGAGACGCGTTAATGGCGCAGAACGAAGCAGTCGATGTAGTACTGGTAGGGGCCGGCATCATGAGTGCCACCCTGGCCGTACTGCTCAAGGAACTCGACCCGGCGATGAAGCTGGAAGTCGTCGAGTTGATGGATTCGGGTGCCGCGGAAAGTTCCAACCCGTGGAACAACGCCGGGACCGGCCATGCCGGGCTGTGTGAGCTGAACTACACGCCGCAGGCCGCCGACGGCAGCATCGACATCAAGAAAGCGGTGCACATCAATACCCAGTTCGAGGTATCCCGGCAGTTCTGGGCCTACCTGAGCAAAAAGGGCGCCTTCAAGAACCCGCGTGCCTTCATCAACCCGATCCCGCACCTGAGCTACGTCGAAGGTGACAAGGGCGTCGCGTTCCTGAAAAAGCGGTTTGAATCGCTCAAGCCTCACCACGCCTTCGCCGAGATGGAATACACCGAAGACAAGGCGCTGATGAACGAGTGGATGCCGCTGATGATGCCGGGCCGCCCCGCCGACCAGCACATCGCCGCCACCCGCGTGATGAAAGGCACCGACGTCAACTTCGGCGCCCTGACCAACAAGCTGCTCAAGCACCTGGCCGACACCCCCGAGTCGCAGGTCAAGTACAGCAAGAAGGTCACCGGCCTGCGCCGTAACGGCAGCGGCTGGACCGTCACCATCAAGGACGTCAACAGCGGCAGCAGCCGCGACGTCGATGCCCGCTTCGTGTTCCTCGGCGCCGGTGGCGCGGCCCTGCCGCTGCTGCAGCTGTCGGGCATCGAGGAGAGCAAGGGCTTCGGCGGTTTCCCGGTCAGCGGCCAGTGGCTGCGCTGCGACAACCCCGAGGTGGTCAAGCGCCACCAGGCCAAGGTCTACAGCCAGGCCGCCGTGGGTTCGCCGCCGATGTCGGTACCGCACCTGGATACCCGCGTCGTCGACGGCAAGACCTCGCTGCTGTTCGGCCCGTACGCCGGCTTCACCACCAAGTTCCTCAAGCACGGCTCGTTCCTCGACCTGCCGCTGTCGGTGCGCCTGGGCAATATCGGGCCGATGCTGGCCGTGGCCCGCGACAACTTCGACCTGACCAAGTACCTGGTCAGCGAGGTGATGCAGTCGATGGAACAGCGCCTGGAATCGCTGCGTCGCTTCTACCCTGAAGCCAAGGCCGAAGACTGGCGCCTGGAAGTGGCCGGGCAACGGGTGCAGATCATCAAGAAAGACCCGAAAAAAGGCGGCATCCTGCAGTTCGGCACCGAACTGGTGGCGGCCAAGGACGGCTCGCTGGCCGCCCTGCTGGGCGCCTCGCCGGGTGCTTCGGTCACCGTGTCGATCATGCTGGAACTGATCGAACGCTGCTTCCCCGAGCAGGCCAAGGGCGCCTGGGCGGCCAAGCTCAACGAGATCTTCCCGGCACGGGAGAAGGTCCTGGCGACCGACGCTGCGCTGTACCACAAGATCAGCGCGCAGAACGACGAGGCCCTGGGCCTGGTCGAGAACCAGCCGACGCAAAGCTACGCGTAAGCGTGATGCATGAAAAAACGCCCCTCGGGGCGTTTTTTCATGGCTGCGATGTACTCACTTGCGGGCGCTGTCGATGATCTCGATGTACTCGGGCGCATTGCGCTGGTCGCCGATCACCTGGGCGAAGGTGTTGCCGTGCTCGTCCTTGCCGTCCACATCGTATCCGGCCTCGACGAAGAAGCCGACGAAACGTTCGAAGTCATCGATGCGCAGGCCGCGATAGGCCTTGATCAGTTTGTGGTGCGAGGGCGAGCTGGCATCGGCCGGTTCGAACTGGAGAAACGACTTGATGTAGTCGTCGCTGATCTCATCACCAATCACTTGCTTCTTGTCTTTACGCATTGCCGACTCCAACTGAACCATCACGGACATTTTTCACGGGCCGGCAGTTTACCCCCCGGCAGCGCTGTGGCTCAACGCGCGCGTAGGGTGCCGGTGTGCACATCGGCCCAGATATGACCGTTGGCATAGCTGAGGAACTGCACGTACAGGGTGTCGTTGCGCAGCAGGTCGAGAATCACCCGGTACTGGCTGGCGGGATAGTTGAGGGTCAGGGTGCGGCTCTTGGCGTCGAACGCCGGTTTGCGCAGGCTCTTGCCTTCGCCGTCGAAGCTGATCAGCACCTCGCTGATGGTGGCGCCCTTGTTCAGGGGCTTGCCCTTGAGGCGCATCAGCACCGGTGCCGTGACCGGTATCGGTTGCTGGTTGGACTGTCGCTGGTTGCCGACCACCACCGAATACTGGGTCACCTGCAGCAGTTGCTGGGCTTCGGGGGTTTCCTGGCGCAGGGTAAGGTCGTCGGGCGGCAGGAACTGGCTGTGCAGCGGCGCGGCGGCCAGGGGCAGGCTGGTCAGCAGCAGGAGGGCGAGGATGGCGCGCATGGCAGGCTCCTTGGGGGCGGCCTGGCACTCTAGCATGAGAAATGTACGAAGCTGATGGCCTCTTGTGGGAGCGGGCCTGACCCGCGATGCAGGCACCGCAAATAGCTGATACCGCATCGCCCCTTTCGCGGGCCAAGTCAGCTCCCACCCGGTTTTACATGCCCTTCACGGCATAGATACCCGCCGCATTGCGCCAGTAGCCCTTGTAGTCCATGCCGTAGCCGAACACATAGCGGTCAACGCAGCTCAAACCGCAGTAGTCGGCCTTCAGGTCAGGGCTGGCCTTGCGGTCGTGGTCCTTGTCCACCAGCACCGCGCTGTACACTGCCTTGGCACCGGCATGCTTGCAGAAGTCGATGATGGCGCTGAGGGTGTGCCCTTCGTCGAGGATGTCGTCGATGATCAGCACTTCTCGATCGATGAACGACACTTCGGGCTTGGCCTTCCAGAACAGGTCACCGCCGCTGGTCTGGTTGCGGTAGCGCGTGGCATGCAGGTAGGACGCCTCCAGCGGGAACTGCAAATGGGTCAGCAGCTTGCCGGAGAAGATCAGGCCACCGTTCATCACGCAGAACACCACCGGGTTGCGGTCGGCCAGGTCGGCGGTGATCTGCGCGCCCACACGGGCAATCGCCGCTTCGACTTCGGCTTCGCTGTGCAGGCAGTCTGCTTCACGCATGACTTGACGGATATGCTCGAGATCAGCGGACATGACGCTCTCCAGGGGGCTGCGGTTGAGAAAAGCGGGCAAAGGTACGCACCCTCACGCATCAGATCAAGCATTTATGGACTAACGTGCACAATGCCTATAGGACACCTGCGGCCGAATAGATTACTCTAGCGCGGTTTTTTTGCCCGCCCCCCGGAGCCTTTCCCTATGCCAACCCGTGAGATCCGCCATCCGCTGATCCGTCACAAGCTCGGCCTGATGCGCCGCGCCGATATCAGCACGAAGAATTTTCGCGAACTCGCCCAGGAAGTCGGCGCGCTCCTGACGTACGAGGCAACCAAGGATCTGCCGCTGGAAAGCTACGACATTCAAGGCTGGTGCGGCACCGTACAGGTCGAGAAGATCGCCGGCAAGAAGATCACCGTGGTGCCGATCCTGCGCGCCGGTATCGGCATGCTCGACGGCGTGCTCAGCCTGATCCCGGGCGCCAAGGTCAGCGCCGTGGGCGTTGCCCGCAACGAGGAAACCCTCGAAGCGCACACCTACCTGGAAAAACTGGTACCCGAGATCGACGAGCGCCTGGCCATGATCATCGACCCGATGCTGGCCACCGGCAGCTCCATGATCGCCACCATCGACCTGCTGAAGAAGGCCGGCTGCAAGGACATCCGCGCCATGGTGCTGGTGGCAGCGCCCGAAGGCATCGCGGCGGTCGAGGGTGCACACCCCGACGTGCGTATCTACACCGCCTCGATCGATGAACGCCTGAACGAACACGGCTACATCATTCCCGGCCTGGGCGATGCAGGCGACAAGATCTTCGGCACCAAGCAGAAGGACACCTGAACATGCAGGACGAGTTCAACGACCCGCTCTGGCGCCAGGTCGTCTCCGGCGCGCAGATGCTCTTCGTGGCATTCGGCGCGCTGGTGCTGATGCCGCTGATTACCGGCCTCGACCCCAACGTTGCGCTGTTCACTGCGGGCCTGGGGACTCTGCTGTTCCAGGTGGTCACTGGCCGTCAGGTGCCGGTGTTCCTCGCCTCCAGTTTTGCCTTCATCACCCCCATCATTCTCGCCAAGGGCCAGTTCGGCCTGGCCGAGACCATGGGCGGGGTAATGGCGGCCGGGTTCGTCTACACCTTCCTGGGCCTGGCCGTGAAGATCAAGGGCACCGGCTTCATCGACCGCCTGCTGCCGCCGGTGGTGATCGGCCCGGTGATCATCTCGATCGGCCTGGCGATGGCGCCGATTGCCGCCAACATGGCCATGGGCAAGGCCGGTGACGGCGCCGAACTGCTGCCCTACAGCACCGCAATGATGATCTCGATGCCGGCGCTGCTCACCACCCTCATCGTGGCGGTGTTCGGCAAGGGCATCTTCCGCCTGGTGCCGATCATTGCCGGGGTGCTGGTGGGCTTTGGCCTGTCGTTCTACTTCGGTGTGGTCGACACCGCCAAGATCGCCGCCGCCCCCTGGCTGGCCCTGCCGCACTTTACCGCGCCGGCCTTCAACTGGCAGGCGATCCTGTTCATCGTACCGGTGGCCCTGGCCCCGGCGATCGAGCATATCGGCGGCGTGATTGCAGTGGGCAGCGTGACCGGTCGCGACTACCTGAAAAAGCCCGGCCTGCACCGTACCCTGCTGGGTGACGGCATCGCCACCACCACCGCCGGCCTGTTCGGCGGCCCGCCCAACACCACCTACGCCGAAGTGACCGGCGCGGTGATGCTGACCAAGAACTACAACCCCAAGATCATGACCTGGGCGGCGGTGTTCGCCATCAGCCTGGCCTTCGTCGGCAAGTTCGGCGCGTTGCTGCAGAGCATTCCGGTGCCGGTGATGGGCGGCATCCTGTGCCTGCTGTTCGGCTCGATCGCGGCAGTGGGCATGAACACCATGATCCGCCACAAGATCGACCTGAGCGAAGCACGCAACCTGGTGATCGTCTCGGTGACCCTGGTGTTCGGGATTGGCGGTGTGCTGGTCGGCACCGGTACCGGCCCGGACGACTGGGGCCTGAAGGGTATCGCTTTGTGCGCCGTGGTGGCCATTGCGCTCAACCTGCTGCTGCCGGGCAATGACGGCTGGAAGAACAAGGTGCTGGACGACCATTTGCCTTGATCTGAAACGCTTCGCCGGCAAGGCCGGCTCCTACAGGGGTTCGCGCAAACCTGTAGGAGCCGGCCTTGCCGGCGAACGCTGCACTACCTAACCCGCCTGCTCACACAACTGCGTAAGCGCCTCCACCCACTGCGGGTGATCATTCAGGCACGGCACCAGCACCAGCTCTTGCCCGCCCGCCTCGACAAACTGCTCGCGCCCGCGATCGCCGATTTCTTCCAGCGTCTCGATGCAGTCGGCCACGAACGCCGGGCACATCACCAGCAGCTTCTTGACGCCTGCCTTGCCCAGCTCGTCCAGGCGCGCCTCGGTGTAGGGTTCGATCCACTTGGCCCGGCCCAGCCGCGACTGGAACGACACCGACCATTGGCCCTCGGCCAGGCCCATCTTCTGCGCGAACAACTGTGCTGAACGCAGGCACTGCGCGCGATAACACACCGCCAGCACCTCGGGCGAAGCGTTGCGACAGCAGTCGGCATTCTGGAAACAATGCGAACCGGTAGGGTCGAGTTTCTTCAGGTGCCGCTCGGGCAAACCGTGAAAGCTCAGCAGCAGGTGATCGAAGCCCTGCTCCAGGTACGGCCTGGCACTGGCCACCAGCGCGTCGATGTACAGCGGCTGGTCATAGAACGGACGCAGCACCGGCATCTGCAATGCCAGCTTGTGCTCGGCCACCACGGCCTTGGCCTGCTCGATCACGGTGGTCACGGTGCTGTCGGCAAACTGCGGGTACAACGGCGCCAGGGTCACCTTGGTGACGCCCTGGCCGGCCAGACGCTGCAACACCGTGGACAGCGAAGGCTCGCCATAGCGCATGGCGATTTCCACAGGCCCGTGGGCCCAGTGCGCGCCCATGGCCTGCTGCAGGCGCCGGGTCAGCACCACCAGCGGCGAGCCTTCCTCCCACCAGATGGAAGCATAGGCGTGGGCCGACTGCTCCGGACGCTTGATCAGGATCAGCGAGACCAGCAGGCGACGCACCGGCCACGGCAGGTCGATCACATACGGGTCCATCAGAAACTGGTTGAGGTAACGACGCACGTCGGCGACGGAAGTGGAAGCCGGTGAACCCAGGTTGACCAGCAGCAGAGCATGATCGGTCATGCAACATCCTTTTCAGAGGCGCGCGGACAAGTCATCCAGCGCCGATTGCACATCGTTGTAACGGAACGTGAAGCCTGCCGCCAGCAAGCGCACCGGGCGCGCCCGCTGGCCACCCAGCAGCAATACCGACAGTTCGCCGAGCCCGGCGCGCAGCACCAGCGCCGGCAACGGCATGAACGCCGGGCGGTGCAGCGCGCGCCCCAGGCGTCGGGCAAATTCGCGGTTGCGCACCGGCTCCGGCGCGCAGGCATTATAAGGACCGCTGGCATCCTCGCGCTGCAACAGAAAATCAATCAGGGCGATTTGGTCGTCCAGATGGACCCACGGCATCCACTGGCGACCACTGCCAATCGGCCCGCCCAGCCCGAGCTTGAACGGCAGGCGCAGGCGCGACAAAAAGCCGCCCTCGGCCGCCAGCACCAGCCCGGTACGCACCAGCACCACCCGCATGCCCAGGGCCTCGGCGCGCAGCGCGGTTTCTTCCCAGGCAATGCACAGCTGGCTGGCAAAGTCCTCCTTGACCGGCTGCGACAGCTCGGTCAGCTCGCGCTCACCACCATCGCCATACCACCCTACCGCCGACCCCGAGATCAGCACCGCAGGGCGCTGCTGCCGGCCTTGCAGCCAGGCGATCAACTGCTCGGTGAGGGTGATGCGGCTAGCCCATAGCAGCGCGCGTCGGTGCGACGTCCAGGGGCGATCGGCAATCGGCGCACCGGCCAGGTTGACCACGGCGTCCACCGGCTCGTCGCCCAGTTCGTCGAGCCGGGCAATGCCGCGCACCCCTGCCCCGCACACCTGAGCGACCTGCGCCGGACGCCGGCTCCACACCGTCAGGCGATAACCCCTGTCCAGCCAGAAGCGGCAAAGGTGTCTGCCGATCAGGCCCGTACCACCGGTCAGCAATATATGCATGGCTGTGTCCTCACATGGCGCGCGCTGGTCTATTTTTAAGTTCAAGGCACTTTTTTGACCGAACGCTCTCGGATAAACATAGGCCAACCTGCAACGTCGAGCGGAATCATCTTATACAAGCTGGAGATATTGTACAGGCTTGTCGGGCAGCGTAGGCTGTTTCCAAAAGGTTCGAAGAGGCCATCATGACTGTTCCTATCGCAATCATCGGTGCCGGCATCGCCGGCCTGTCCGCCGCCCAGGCCCTGCAGAAGGCCGGGCACACCGTGCACCTGTTCGACAAGGGCCACGGCAGTGGCGGACGCATGGCCAGCAAACGCAGCGAAGCCGGCGCCCTGGACCTGGGCGCGCAGTACTTCACGGCCCGCGACCGACGTTTCGTCGAACAGGTCCAGGCCTGGCAGGCCAAGGGCTGGGCGGCCGAATGGAAGCCGCAACTGTACAACTACCGCGAAGGTCAGCTGACCCCCTCGCCGGACGAGCAGATCCGCTGGGTGGGTGTACCGCGCATGAGCGCCATCACCCGCGGCCTGCTCAAGGATGTCACCGTCAACTTCAATTGCCGCATTGCCGAGGTGTTCCGCGGCAAGCAGTACTGGCACCTGCAGGACACCGAGGGCGGCAGCCACGGGCCGTTCAGCCGCGTCATCATTGCGGTGCCGGCGCCCCAGGCCACGCAGCTGCTCAGCGCCACCACCAAGCTGGCCGGCATGGCCGCCAGCGTGCAGATGGAGCCCACCTGGGCCATTGCGCTGGGCTTCGATACGCCCCTGGACACCCCCATGCAGGGCTGCTTCGTGCAGGGCTGCGACCTCGACTGGCTGGCGCGCAACCGCAGCAAGCCCGGGCGTGACGAAAAACTCGACACCTGGGTTCTGCACGCCACGGCCAGCTGGAGCAAGCAACACATCGACCTGTCGCGCGAGGCCGTGATCGAGCACCTGCTGGGCAACTTCGCCGAACTGGTGGGCTGCGCCGTGCCGGCCCCCACCTTCACCCTGGCCCATCGCTGGTTGTATGCCCGCCCGAGCAGCAGCCATGAATGGGGCGCCCTGGCCGATGCCGACCTGGGCCTGTACGCCTGCGGCGACTGGTGCATGTCGGGGCGCGTCGAGGGCGCATGGCTCAGCGGCCAGGAAGCGGCGCGGCGCCTGCTCGAACACCTGGAATGACCCCTGCACCGGCTGAAGCTGTACAGAACATTTGACTTGTACAACGCGTTATCTATGATGAGCGAAGCTGTACATAATTTTGTTTCTGTACAAATTTCAGTCGAGAGCGACCATGGCGGCCACCAGACCAAAGATTGCCATCAGTGCATGCCTGACCGGCGAAGAGGTCCGCTACAACGGCGGGCACAAGGCCTCGCGCCTGTGCAATGAAGTGCTGGCCGAACACTTCGACTTCATCGGCATCTGCCCCGAGGTCGCCATCGGCCTGGGCACACCTCGCCAGGCCATCCGCCTGACCGGTGACCCGGCCAACCCCAGGGCCGTGGGTAGCCGCGATGCCAGCCTGGACGTCAGCCAGGCACTGGATGCCTACGGCGCAGAAATGGCCGGGCAACTGACCGACATCTGCGGTTACATCTTCATGCAGAAATCGCCATCCTGCGGCCTGGAACGGGTCAAGGTGTACCAGGCCAACGGCTACCCGGCCACCGAAGGCGGTCGCGGCCTGTACGCCGCACGGTTCTGCGCCCAGCGCCCCGACCTGCCGGTCGAAGAGGATGGCCGGCTGTGCGATCCGGTACTGCGGGAAAACTTCATCACCCGCGTGTATGCCTACGCCGACTGGCAGCAATTGCTGGCAGGCGGGCTCAGTCGTCATGCCCTCATCGCCTTCCACTCGCGCTACAAGTACCAGTTGATGGCGCACAACCCCCAGCAGTACAAGGTGCTCGGCAAGTTGCTGGGCAGCATGCAGCGCCAGGACGACCCCACCCAGATCGGCCCACGGTATTTCAGCCAGCTGATGAGCGCCCTGAGCCGCTGCGCCAGTCGCGGCACCCACGGCAACGTGCTGATGCACCTGAGCGGCTACCTGCGCCGGTTTCTCGACCCCCGCGACAAACAGGAAATCCGCGCCCTGATCGAGCAGTACCAGGCCGGCATCGTCCCGCTGGTGGTGCCGCTGACCCTGCTCAAGCACCACCTGCGCCGCCACCCCGACCCCTACCTCATGCAGCAGGTCTATCTGCAACCGCACCCGGAAAACCTGAGCCTGCGCAATGCCATCTGAAGACGACCTGCTGCCCATTCGTGAAGTCACCCGCCTGACCGGGGTCAACCCCGTGACCCTGCGCGCGTGGGAGCGCCGCTACGGGCTGATCGTGCCGCAGCGCACCGGCAAGGGTCACCGGCTCTACAGCGCCGCACACGTGCAGCGCATCCAGCAGATTCTGCAATGGCTCAACCGCGGAATCGCGGTGGGCCAGGTCAAGCCGCTGCTCGACACCTCCCCAGCAGTGCAACCCGCACCCGGCAACGACGACTGGCACACCCTGCGCCTGCAACTGGTCGACTGCATCGCGCAACTGGCCGAACGCCGACTCGACCAGCTGTTCAACCAGGCCATGGCCCTCTACCCCGCCGCCACCCTGTGCGAGCAACTGTTGCTGCCGTTGCTGCAAGAACTCGACACCCGCTGGCACGGGCACTTTGCCGCCCGCATGGAGCAGGTGTTCTTCCATACCTGGCTGCGCAGCAAACTTGGCGTGCGGGTGTATCACAACAACCGTCAGCTGAACGCCGCGCCCGCCCTGCTGGTCAACGCCTCGGCCCTGCCATTCGACCCGCAGCTGTGGCTGTGCGCCTGGCTGCTCAGTGATGCCGGCTGCGCGGTCGAGGTATTCGACTGGCCGCTGCCACCTCGAGAGCTGGCGTTTGCCGTGCAGCAGCTCAAACCCTGTGCGTTGGTGATGTGCCTGAACGCGGCGCTCGATCCGCGTGAACTGCAGCGCAGCCTCAATGCGATCGATCTGCCGACCCTGCTGCTGGGCAGCATGGCCGCGCTCTACAAGGAGCATGCCGAGGCGGCGGGCCTGCAGGCAGGCAACGTGCATCTGCCGTCCTCTGTGGTGGCGCTGCCCGCCCTGTTGCTGGGCCTGCTGGCCACCTGACGTCTCCCCCACATTCACAGGATTTCGTATGCAACTGATCTGGCTGCGCAACGACTTGCGCGTTCACGACAACACTGCGCTGGCCGCTGCCTGCTCGCGCGGCCCCACCCTGGCGGTGTGGCTGGTAAGCCCCGGGCAGTGGCTCGCCCACGACGACGCCCCGTGCAAGGTGGACTTCTGGCTGCGCAACCTGCACAGCCTGCGCCAGTCACTGGACGCCCTGAACATTCCCCTGCTGATTGTGCATGCCGACCAGTGGGCCGATGCACCTCGGGTGCTGCTCGCGCTGTGCAGGCAACATGCGGTCAGTACCGTGCACCTGAACGAGGAATACGGGGTACACGAACAACGTCGCGATCAGGCCGTGCAGCAGGCATTGCGCCAGGCCGACATCCAGGTGCACAGCTACCTGGACCAGTTGCTGTTCAAGCCCGGCAGCATCCTGACCCGCAGCGGCGGTTACTTCCAGGTGTTCAGCCAGTTTCGCAAGGTGTGCTACGAACGGCTTCACCTGGGGCTTCCCTCACGGGTATCGGCGCCGGCAGCCCAGGCCCGGCTGGCCATTGCCAGCGACACCGTCCCCACCCAGGTGGCCGGCTTCGAGACGCCGCCCGACGCGTTGCGCACGCTGTGGCCGGCAGGCGAGGATGAAGCCGCACGCCGCCTGGCGCGCTTTGTCGACGAGGCCATCGAGGATTATCCGGTACAGCGCGACCTTCCTGCCGTGCCTGGCACCAGCCAGCTGTCGGCCTACCTCGCCGCCGGGGTGATCTCCCCCCGCCAGTGCCTGCATGCCGCCTTGGCCTGCAACTTCGGCGAATTCGACAGCGGGAATGCCGGCGCCATCACCTGGATCAACGAACTGCTGTGGCGCGAGTTCTACAAGCACATTCTGGTGGGCTACCCGCAGGTTTCCCGCCACCGTGCCTTCAGGTCACATACCGAAGCCCTGCCCTGGCGCAACGCGCCACAGGACCTGCTGGCCTGGCAACAGGGCTGCACCGGCATCCCTATCGTGGATGCGGCCATGCGCCAGTTGCTCGCCACAGGCTGGATGCACAATCGCCTGCGCATGGTCACGGCCATGTTTCTGACCAAGAACCTGCTGATCGACTGGCGTGAAGGCGAACGCTTCTTCATGCGCCACCTGATCGACGGCGACCTGGCCGCCAACAACGGCGGCTGGCAGTGGAGCGCCTCGACCGGTACCGACGCCGTGCCCTACTTTCGGATCTTCAATCCGGTGAGCCAGTCGCAACGCTTCGACCCTGCAGGGCGATTTCTGAAGCACTGGCTGCCTGAACGCGGCAACCTGGACCACAAGGCCGTCCATTTACCCAATGTCCAGAACGATTTGTTTGCAATAGATGTCTATCCTCATGCAATTGTAGACTTAAGTTCTAGTCGCCAACGCGCACTGGATGCGTTCAAACACTTACCTAAACGCAACGATTGAGGAAAGGATCTTGAGCAGTGATCGACCTCGGCGCATCTGGATTACCGGTGCCAGCAACGGACTTGGGCATGCCTTGGCAGAGGCGCTGCTTGAACAGGGCTGCAAGGTGGCGCTCAGTGTTCGCAATCGCGACGATGCACACCCCCTTGAGACCGACTATCCCGGTAGGGTCCTTGTGCTTGCCGGCGACCTGCACCAGTTGCCGCAGGCCAGGCGCGCCTGCGCCACCCTGACCGAGCAATGGCAGGCCATCGACGGCCTGATCGTCAACGCCGGCACCTGCGACTACCTGCCGTTGCCGATTACCCAGACACTGCTGCAGGACGTGGTGCGAAGCAACCTGGCCGCCGCCTCGCACTGCCTCGAAGGCGCGCTCCCCCTTCTGGACAAGGGGCGCGCCCCGCAGGTGGTGGGGATTCTCAGTGCGTACTCTGCCCTGCAGCTGGGCGAGCCCGGCCAGCCGCGGCGCCCTGCCAACAGCATCGCGTCACTGTTCGAAGACGCCCGCCCCCTGCTGGTCGCACACGGCATCGACCTGACCATCGTGGCCCCTCAGACACCTGCACAGGCCATGAACACACCCACTGCCATCCCGGATGAGTGGGACGCCAGTTCGGCTGCCAGCGCCATCCTGCAACGCCTGGGCGAACGCCCGCAGCAGTTGACCCTGCAGGCGTTAGCGGTCAATGAGCTGTGGCCGCTGCCAAAATGAAAAAAGGCCCTGACGCAAGTCAGGGCCTTTTTCGTGGTGCAGGGTACCGGCCGACCGTCAGAGCGGCATGCGGTAGTGCAGCGAATAGCTTTCCACGCCATCGTTGGGGCTTTGCAGGCCCGCGTTCGAATAGTGGATGGCGCGCACGCCTACCTCGTGTCCGCCCGCGAAGCGCAAGCCGAACCCGATGCGGTCTTCGAACTGGAACGACGAGCCGAGCTTGTTGGTTTCAAGCTTGGTGCTGGAGAAGGCCGCTACACCGATACCCGCCTCGATGTAGGGTTTGACCGACTCACCGGCGAACTCGTAGACGAACACGGGCGCGAACGAGAGGCTGTGGTTGCTGGAAGTCTTGTCGCCGTCCCAGTAGGTGTAGGCACCGTCCCAGTAGCCGGTCACGCGGCCGACGCTGGTCTGCCACCAGCTGGCGTCCCAGTTGGACTGCAGCCCAAGGCGATAGACCATGGTCGAGTCACCGGTCTGCCCTACGGAAAACGAGGCGTCAGCGGCGTTTGCGGTGAAAGAGTGCCCCAGGGTAACGGCTGCAATCGCAGCCAAGCAAAGCAGTTTCTTCATGAGAAACGTCCCTTTTCCTAAATGCTGTTGTGGTTTTGTGTCTCATCAGACGATTGAATAGAAATCGGCAGTAGTACGATAGTTCAGGAAAAAAATGCATTTTTCACAGTTTTTTTACAAGTCGAAGCTTCGCACACTGTCAGATTTATTCCACAACATCGGCAGAATCTTTACCAAATGTGCCGGACTGCCGCTGGTCCAGAACTGCGCAGGCTGCGCCGGGCCGTGGGCCAGCAGGTCCCGTTCACCCAGCAAACGCTGGAGTTGCCGGGCCACCGCAGCGCCGGTATCGATGATGGCCACGGCCGGCGGCACCATGTGCGCCAGCAGCGGTTTCAGGAAGGGGTAATGGGTGCAGCCCAGGATCAGGGTGTCGCAGCCGGCGGCCAGCAGCGGCTCGACATAGCCCTGCAACAACTGGCGCAGTGCGGGGCTGTCCAGGTCGCCCGCCTCGATCAGTTCCACCAGCCCCGGACACGGCTGGGTAACTACACGAACGTCGCTGGCAAAGCGATCCAGCAACGCGGCGAACTTGGCGCTCTGCAGGGTGCCGGTGGTTGCCAGCACCCCTACCACGCCACTGCGGGTGGCCGCTGCCGCCGGCTTTACCGCCGGCTCCATGCCCACCAGCGGCCAGTGCGGGTAGCGCTCGCGCAGATCGGCCACCGCCGCCACGGTGGCGGTGTTGCAGGCCAGCACCATGGCCTTGGCGCCCTGTTGCTGAAAGAATTCGGCTACCAGGCGGCAGCGCTGGCGGATGAACTCGGGCGACTTCTCGCCATAGGGAATATGCCCGCAGTCCGCCACATACAGTAGCGACTCGTCGGGCAACAGGCGGCTGATTTCCGCCAGCACCGACAGCCCGCCCACGCCGGAATCGAACACCCCGACCGGCGCTTCACGCATGGCCGGCGCCACACACGCTGCAGGCCGGGTCGCGCTTGACCCGCAGCTCGCGAAACCGCGTTCCCAGGGCATCGACGAGCAGCAGGCGACCCACCAGCGGCTCGCCAAACCCGGCCAGCAGCTTCAAGGCCTCCAGCGCCTGCAGGCTGCCCACCAGGCCTACCAGCGGGCCGAGCACACCGGCTTCGCTGCAGGTCAGCTCGGCTTCGCTGCCATGCCCGTACAGGCAGTGGTAGCAGGGGCTGAGCGGGTTGCGCGGATCGAACACCGACAGCTGGCCTTCCAGGCGAATGGCCGCACCGCTGACCAGCGGCTTGCCGGCCGCGACGCAGGCTGCGTTCACCGCCTCGCGGGTGGCAAAGTTGTCACAGCAGTCCAGTACCAGGTCGACCGCCCCCACCGCCTGGGCCAGGGAGTCTTCATCCAGGGCCTGGCGATGGGCAACCAGGGCGACCTGCGGGTTGATCGCCTGCAGCCGGGCCATGGCCGAATCGACCTTGCTCAGGCCCACGGCGGCCGTGTCGTGCATCACCTGGCGTTGCAGGTTGGTCAGGTCGACCGTGTCGAAGTCGGCCAGGTGCAGCTCGCCGACCCCGGCCGCCGCCAGGTACAGCGCCACCGGCGAACCCAGGCCGCCCAGGCCGACGATCAGTACCCGGCTGCCCTTGAGGCGCAACTGCCCGTCGATATCCACCTGGGCCAACAGGATCTGCCGGCTGTAGCGCAACAGCTCCTCGTCGTTCAGCATGCCAGGCGCCCGAGGCTGATGCGCTCATGGCCGCCAAGGTCGGTGCGGCTCTGGATCTGCTCGAACCCGTGTCGCGCCAGCAGTTCGCGCACCGCTGCAGCCTGGTCATAGCCATGTTCCAGCAGCAGCCAGCCGCCGGGCAGCAGGTGCTGCGGGGCCTGTGTGATGATCTGGCGCAGGTCGTCGAGCCCGTCGCTGCCGGCCACCAGCGCACTGCTGGGCTCGAAGCGCACGTCGCCGGCCGCCAGGTGCGGGTCCTGCTCGGCGATGTAGGGCGGATTGCTGACGATCAGCGCAAAGCGCTGCCCTGGCAGGGCGTCGAACCAGTGGCTGGCAAGCACCTTGGCGTTGTCCAGCTGCAAACGCTGGCGGTTGCGCTCGGCTAGGGCCACGGCTTCGGGCACCCGGTCGACGGCCGTCACCTGCCAGCCGCCGCGCTCGCTGGCCAGGGCCAGGGCAATGGCGCCGCTGCCGGTGCCCAGGTCGAGCACCTGCAATGGCGTTGCCGGCAGCAGCTCCAGGGCGACCTCCACCAGCAGCTCGGTGTCCGGCCGCGGGATCAGCGTGTGCGGGGCCACTTCCAGGTCAAGCTTCCAGAAGCCCTGCTGGCCGAGGATATAGGCCACCGGCTCGCCTTCGCTGCGCCGCTGCAGGTAGGTGGCGAAGGTTGCGGCCGCTTCGCTGCTGACGATGCGCTCGGGCCAGGTGTGCAGGTAGCTGCGCGATTTGCCGATGGCCGCAGCCAGCAGCAGCTCGATATCCAGGCGCGCGGTGGGCGAGTCGGGTAGCTGCGCCCCGCGCAGCAGGCTGGCAATGATGGTCATTTACTCACCCAGTGCGGCCAGTTGATCGGCCTGGTATTCGGACAGCAACGGCTCGATGATCGCATCGACGCCGCCCGCCAGTACTTCATCCAGCGAATACAGGGTCAGGTTGATGCGGTGATCGGTCACCCGGCCCTGTGGATAGTTGTAGGTACGGATACGCTCGGAGCGGTCACCCGAGCCCACCAGCAGCTTGCGCTCGCTGGCGATCGCGTTCTGCGCGGCACTGGTCTGCATGTCGTTGAGCCTGGCCGACAGCCAGGACATCGCACGGGCGCGGTTCTTGTGCTGCGAGCGCTCTTCCTGGCATTCGACCACGATGCCGGTGGGCAAGTGGGTGATGCGGATGGCCGAGTCGGTCTTGTTCACGTGCTGGCCGCCCGCGCCGGAGGAGCGGTAGGTGTCCACCCGCAGGTCGGCCGGGTTGATCTCGATGGCCACCTGCTCGTCGGGCTCGGGCAGCACCGCCACGGTGCACGCGGAGGTGTGGATGCGGCCCTGGGACTCGGTTTCCGGCACCCGCTGCACGCGGTGTGCGCCAGACTCGAACTTGAGCTTGCCGTACACGCTGTCGCCCTCGACGCGGGCGATGATTTCCTTGTAGCCGCCGTGCTCGCCCTCGTTCTCGGAGAGGATTTCCAGGCGCCAGCCGCGACGCTCGGCATAACGCGAGTACATGCGGAACAGGTCGCCGGAGAAGATCGCCGCCTCGTCGCCACCCGTGCCGGCACGGATCTCGAGGAACACGTTGCGCCCGTCGTTGGGGTCCTTGGGCAGCAGCATGCGTTGCAGTTGCCCTTCGATAGCGGCCAGTTGCTCCTTGGCCTCGCGCACTTCCTCGACCGCCATTTCGCGCAGGTCCGGGTCGCTGTCCTTGAGCAAGGCCTGGGCGCCCTCCAGGTCAGCCTGCACCTTGCGCCACTGCGCGTAGGTCTGTGCCACGGGCTCGACCTCGGCATATTCGCGCGAGTAGGCACGGAAGCGCGTCTGGTCCGAAATCACTTCGGCATCACCCAGCAGGGCGGTCAATTCCTCGAAACGGTCCTGGAGCGTGTCCAGTTTATTCAGCAGCGACGCTTTCATTGCGGGGTTTTATCCGTGGAGCCCTCGTTGAGGGCAAAGAGTTCCTGGGCCATGGCCAGCGCATCGAGGCGGCCTTCGGCAGACAGCTTTTTCAGTTGCACGCTCGGCGCGTGCAGCAACTTGTTGGTCAGGCCGCGGGCCAGCTGCGCCAGCACCTCTTCGGCGTTGCTGCCGTTGGCCAGCAGGCGCTGGGCCTTTTGCAGCTCTTCGTCGCGCAGGCGCTCGCTCTGCTGGCGGTAGGCCTTTAGCACATCCACCGCAGCCAGCTCGCGCAGGCGCAGCATGAAGTCCTCGGCGCCCACGGTGACCAGCTCTTCGGCGGCCTGGGCGGCGCCCTGGCGGCTCTTGAGGTTTTCGGCCACCACATCATGCAGGTCGTCGACGGTGTACAGGTACACGTCGTCCAGCTCGCCCACCTGCGCCTCGATGTCGCGGGGCACGGCGATGTCGACCATGAAGATCGGCTTGTGCCGGCGCTGCTTGAGCGCACTCTCGACCGCGCCCTTGCCCAGGATCGGCAACTGGCTGGCAGTGGAACTGATCACGATATCGCTGTTGACCAGCTCCTGCGGGATGTCCGACAGCAGCACCGCATGGGCACCGAACTGCTCGGCCAGGGTGCTGGCGCGCTCCAGCGTGCGGTTGGCCACCACGATGCGGCGCACGCCCTGCTCGTGCAGGTGTCGCGCCACCAGCGTGATGGTTTCGCCGGCACCGATCAGCAGGGCCTGGCTGCGGCCCAGGTCGCTGAAGATCTGCTTGGCCAGGCTCACGGCGGCAAATGCCACCGACACCGGGTTTTCACCGATGGCGGTATCGGTACGCACCTGCTTGGCGGCGCTGAAGGTCGCCTGGAACAGGCGCCCCAGCAGCGGGCCGATGGTGCCGGCCTCGCGCGCCACGGCATAGGCCGATTTCATCTGGCCGAGGATCTGCGGCTCGCCCAGCACCAGCGAGTCGAGCCCGGAGGCCACCCGCATCATGTGCCGCACGGCGCCATCATCTTCATGGATATAGGCGCAGGCGCGCAGTTCATCCAGGCTCAGCTTGTGATAATCGGCCAGCCAGCGCAGTACGCTGTCCGCCGCCAGGTGATCCTGTTCGATGTACAGTTCGCTGCGATTGCAGGTCGAAAGGATCGCAGCTTCGCGGCTGGCGGTCAGTCGACACAGCTGCTGCAAGGCTTCGACCAGCTGCTCGGGCGTAAACGCCACGCGCTCGCGTACGTCTACCGAGGCAGTCTTATGGTTGATACCGAGGGCAAGAAAGGCCATTCAAGGTCGCTGATTGTGACGAGAAGCCGATAATTGTCCTACTTCGCCGGATAGAGAACAACCACCGCTCGTTATTGTCTCTTATAGTCTGTATCCAAAAGCCCCATCGACGATGGGTTTGCCATGATCCTTGTGTCATGATGATCCGACCGCAGGTAAGCCGCCCAAATCCTCCCTATGAATAGATCTTCCGCGTTATTCCTCGCCTTTGCCTTGCTCCAGGGTTGCCAGACGCTGACCCCGGGCGCCCGGGACGCCACGGCGCCTGCCGACGATGCGGCCACGGTCGCCGAGGCCAAGAAGCCCACGGTGTACGGCTCGTTCACCCAGGACACGGTGTACAGCCTGTTGACCGCCGAGCTCGCCGGGCAGCGCAACCGCTTCGATATCGCCCTGGACAACTACGTCACCCAGGCGATCAAGACCCAGGACGCGGGCATTTCCGAGCGGGCATTTCGCATTGCCGAGTACCTGGGCGCCGATCAGGCCGCCCTCGATACCGCACTGATATGGGCCAGGAACGACCCCGAGAACCTCGACGCACAACGCGCCGCCGCCATCCAGCTGGCGCGCAGTGGACGCTATGACGATTCGATGGTGTTCATGGAGAAGGTGCTGCAGGGTCAGGGCGACACGCATTTCGACTTTCTCGCGCTGTCGGCGGCCGAAACCGACCAGGACACCCGCGACGGCCTGCAGAAAAGTTTCGACCGCCTGCTGGTAAAGTACCCCGACAACAGCCAGCTGGTGTTCGGCAAGGCCCTGCTGCTGCAGCAGGACGGCAAGTCCGAGGCCGCCCTGGCGCTGCTCGAAGCCCACCCGCCGGCCGACGGTGAAATTGCCCCGATCCTGTTGCGTGCGCGCCTGCTGCAATCGCTCGACCGTGGCCCCGAAGCCCTGCCGCTGCTGCGCAAGGCCATCGCCCGCAACCCCGACGACAAGCGCCTGCGCCTGACCTACGCACGCACCCTGGTGGAGCAGGACCGCATCGACGACGCCAAGGTCGAGTTCGCCAACCTGCTGCAGCAATACCCCGAAGACGACGAACTGCGCTATTCGCTGGCGCTCGTGAGCATCGAGGCCAAGGCGCTCGACGAAGCCACCAGCTACCTGCAGGAACTGATCGAGCGCGACAGCCACGTGGATGCGGCGCACCTGAACCTGGGGCGCATCTTCGAAGAGCGCAACGATTCCGAAGCGGCCCTGACCGAGTACGCCCTGGTCGGCCCTGGCAACGACTACCTGCCCGCGCAACTGCGCCAGGCCGACATCCTGATTGCCAACGGGCGCACCGACGAGGCCAGCCGGCGCCTTGCCGAAGCCCGCGAGGCGCAGCCGGACTACGCGATCCAGCTGTACCTGATCGAGGCCGAAACCCTTGGCAACAATGACAAGGACGCCCAGGCCATGCAGGTGTTGCAGGCAGCGATCCGGCAGTACCCGGACGACCTGAGCCTGCTGTACAGCCGTGCCATGCTCGCCGAGAAGCGCGACGACCTGGCCCAGATGGAAAGGGACCTGCGCAGCATCCTGCAACGCGAACCGGAAAACGCCATGGCGCTCAATGCGCTGGGCTACACCCTGGCCGACCGTACCACCCGCTATGCCGAAGCCAAGGGCCTGATCGAGAAAGCCCTGCAGATCAACCCCGAAGACCCGGCCGTGCTCGACAGCCTGGGCTGGGTCAACTACCGCATGGGCAACCTGGACGAGGCCGAGCGCCTGCTGCGCCAGGCCCTGGAGCGCTTCCCCGACCACGAGGTCGCGGCGCACCTGGGCGAAGTGCTGTGGGCCAACGGCAAGCGTCGTGAAGCCCGCCAGGTTTGGGCCAAGGCCTTCGAAGGCCAGCCCGACAGCCCTATTCTGCGCAAGACCGTCTTGCGCCTGACCGGATCCGAGACTCTATAAGCTTATGTTACTGCGCCATTTCATCACCTTCAGCCTGATCGCCGTGCTTGCCGGCTGTTCCAGCTTCGGCTCCCGCGAGGCCGTACAGGGCCAGGGCAACGCGCAACTGTGGCGTGAACACAAACAGCAGTTGAGCACCCTCGACGGCTGGCAGATCAACGGCAAGGTGGGCATCCGCGCACCGAAAGACTCCGGCAGTGGCACCCTCTTCTGGCTGCAACGCCAGGACTACTACGACATTCGCCTGTCCGGCCCGCTGGGTCGCGGCGCCGCACGGCTTACCGGCCGTCCGGGCCAGGTGGTGCTGGAAGTGGCCAACCAGGGCCGTTTCGAGGCACAAAGCCCGGAAAGCCTGCTGGCCGAGCAACTGGGCTGGGAACTGCCGGTATCGCACCTGGTGTGGTGGGTACGCGGCCTGCCCGCCCCCGACAGCAAGAGCCAGCTGACCCTGGACGGCGACAGCCGCCTGGCCAGCCTCAAGCAGGACGGCTGGAGCGTCGAGTACCTGAGCTACACCGAACAGAACGGCTACTGGCTGCCCGAGCGCCTCAAGCTGCACGGCCAGGACCTCGACGTGACCGTGGTGGTCAAGGAATGGCAACCGCGCCAGCTGGGGCATTGATGATGAGCCGATTGACCCTGCCGGCCCCGGCCAAGCTCAACCTGATGCTGCACATTCTCGGCCGCCGCGACGACGGCTACCACGAGCTGCAGACGCTGTTCCAGTTTCTGGACCATGCCGACGAACTGAGTTTCGACCTGCGCGACGACGGCCAGGTCATCCTGCACAGCGACCTCAAGGATGTGCCCCACGAGAGCAACCTGATCGTGCGCGCGGCGCGCAAGCTGCAGCAACTGACCGGCTGCCCCCTGGGCGTGGACATCTACCTGAAGAAGGTACTGCCCATGGGCGGCGGCATCGGCGGTGGCAGTTCGGATGCCGCCACCACCCTGCTCGGTCTCAACCACCTCTGGCAGCTTGGCTGCAGCGAAGACCAGCTGGCCGAGCTGGGCCTGACACTGGGCGCCGACGTGCCGGTTTTCGTGCGCGGGCACGCGGCGTTTGCCGAAGGCGTGGGCGAGAAGCTCACCCCCGTCGACCCCGAGGAACCCTGGTACGTCGTGCTGGTACCGCAAGTATTTGTAAGTACAGCAGAAATTTTTTCGCATCCGTTGTTGACACGTAATTCACCGCCCATTAAGATGCGCCCCGTTCCCAAGGGAAACAGTCGTAATGACTGCCAAACGGTAGTAGAGCAGAGTTACCCGGAAGTACGTAACTCACTGAATTTACTAGGTAAATTCACGGATGCTAGGCTAACCGGAACTGGAAGTTGTGTGTTTGGGGCCTTCCCAAGCAAAGCTGAAGCTGATAAAGTTTTGGCCCTTCTTACAGAGACCCAAACAGGGTTTGTGGCTAAAGGAAGCAACATCTCAATGTTGCATCGCACGCTGCAAGGTCTGCTCTAGGAATCGAGTATCAGGTACTCGCAGCAACAGATACAGGGGCGTCGCCAAGCGGTAAGGCAGCAGGTTTTGATCCTGCCATGCGTTGGTTCGAATCCAGCCGCCCCTGCCATTTTCCTATACTCATCCAGGTATACCCTCAGCCTTCAGGTACTGCGCGTGTCCAAGATGATGGTCTTTACGGGGAACGCTAACCCCGATCTGGCTCGGCGTGTCGTACGTCAGCTGCATATCCCTCTCGGTGACGTCTCTGTCGGTAAGTTCTCCGACGGCGAAATCAGCACTGAGATCAATGAAAATGTTCGTGGTAAAGACGTTTTCATTATTCAGCCGACTTGCGCGCCAACCAACGATAACCTGATGGAACTGGTAGTGATGGCCGATGCCTTCCGCCGCTCCTCAGCGTCTCGAATCACTGCCGTGATTCCTTACTTCGGATATGCCCGCCAGGATCGCCGTCCGCGTTCGGCGCGTGTAGCTATCAGCGCCAAAGTGGTTGCCGACATGCTCACCGTCGTCGGGATCGACCGTGTTCTCACCGTCGACCTGCACGCTGACCAGATCCAGGGTTTCTTCGATATTCCGGTAGATAACATCTACGGCTCCCCCGTTCTGGTGGATGACATCGAAGACCAGCGTTTCGAGAACCTCATGATCGTGTCCCCGGACATCGGCGGCGTCGTGCGTGCACGTGCTGTTGCCAAGTCCCTGGGCGTCGATCTGGGTATCATCGACAAACGCCGCGAGAAGGCCAATCACTCCGAAGTGATGCACATCATCGGCGACGTCGAAGGACGTACGTGTATTCTCGTCGACGACATGGTCGACACCGCCGGCACCCTGTGCCACGCGGCCAAGGCCCTGAAAGAACACGGCGCGGCAAAGGTTTACGCCTACTGCACGCACCCTGTCCTGTCGGGTCGTGCGATCGAGAATATCGAAAACTCCGTGCTGGACGCACTGGTGGTGACCAACACCATCCCGCTGTCCGCTGCAGCACAAGCCTGTGACCGTATCCGTCAACTGGATATCGCACCGGTCGTGGCCGAAGCGGTTCGCCGCATCAGCAACGAAGAATCGATCAGCGCGATGTTCCGCTGAGGGCCTGGCCCTCGCGAGATCACGTTGACGTAAAGCGCCCCGCCCCAGCACTGGTTGTTGGGGCGGGGCTTTTTTGCCCTCCCCGGTTTGGCGCTGGTCGCAAACGCCGCCGGGGTCTGGCTATTTTGGAGAAACAACATGACTGATTTCACTCTGAACGCCCAAGCGCGTACCGACCTGGGGAAAGGTGCGAGCCGCCGCCTGCGTCGTCTCGCCGCCCAAATCCCTGCCGTTGTCTACGGTGGTGACAAAGAAGCGCAATCCCTGACCATCGTGGCCAAGGAAATCGCCAAGCTGTTCGAAAACGAAGCTGCCTTCAGCCACGTGATCGAACTGAACGTTGACGGCACCAAGCAGAACGTCATCGTCAAGGCCCTGCAGCGTCACCCAGCCAAGCAGTTCATCATGCACGCCGACTTCGTGCGCGTTGTTGCTGGCCAGAAACTGACCGCTATCGTTCCTGTGCACTTCGTCAACGAAGAAGCACCGGTCAAGAAAGGCGGCGAAATCTCCCACGTAGTTTCGGAGATCGAAGTTTCCTGCGAAGCCAAAGACCTGCCTGAGTTCATCGAAGTCGACCTGGCCAAGGCCGAAATCGGCACCATCATCCACCTGTCGGACCTCAAAGCTCCGAAAGGCGTAGAGTTCGTCGCTCTGGCCCACGGTGATGACAAGGCTGTTGCAAACGTTCACGCTCCGCGTGTTGCGCCTGAAGCAGAAGGCGCTGCCGAGTAATCCACTCGACACGCCGGCGTTGACCGGGTTGCAGCCCCGCGCTGCAACCCACAACTCCAAGGAAGAGCCCCTGACGTGACCGCCATCCAACTGATCGTCGGCCTGGGAAACCCCGGCCCCGAATACGAACAGACCCGGCATAACGCAGGGGCTCTTTTCGTGGAACGCATTGCCAGCGCCCAGCGCGTCAACCTGACCGCTGACCGCAAGTATTTCGGCCTGACGGCTAAATTCAGCCATCAGGGCCAGGACGTTCGTCTGCTGATCCCCACCACCTACATGAACCGCAGCGGCCAGGCCGTTGCTGCACTGGCGAACTTCTTCCGCATCCCGCCAGATGCCATCCTGGTGGCCCACGACGAACTCGACCTGCCCCCCGGCGTCGCCAAGCTCAAGAAAGGCGGCGGCCATGGCGGGCACAACGGCCTGCGCGACATCATCGCGCAGCTGGGCAACAACAAAGACTTTCACCGTCTGCGGCTTGGCATCGGCCACCCGGGTGACAGCACCAAGGTGTCCGGTTTTGTCCTTGGCAAGGCGCCCCGCGCCGAGCAGGAAAAACTCGATGCCAGTATCGATTTTGCCCTCGGCGTGCTGCCGGACATCCTCGCCGGCGATTGGACGCGTGCGATGAGAGAGCTGCACAGCCAAAAGGCCTGACTCCACGAAGAGGGATTCACCATGGGTTTCAATTGCGGCATCGTCGGCCTGCCCAACGTCGGCAAGTCCACCCTGTTCAACGCCTTGACCAAATCCGGCATCGCGGCAGAAAACTTCCCCTTCTGCACCATCGAGCCGAACAGCGGCATCGTGCCGATGCCCGACCCACGTCTGGATGCCCTGGCTGCGATCGTCAAGCCCAACCGCGTGCTGCCGACCACCATGGAGTTCGTCGACATCGCCGGCCTGGTGGCAGGTGCGTCCAAGGGTGAAGGCCTGGGCAACAAGTTCCTGGCCAACATCCGTGAAACCGATGCCATCGCCCACGTGGTCCGCTGCTTCGAAGACGAGAACGTGATTCACGTCTCCAACAGCGTCGACCCCAAGCGCGACATCGAGATCATCGACCTGGAACTGATCTTCGCCGACCTGGACAGCTGCGAGAAGCAACTGCAGAAGGTCGCGCGCAACGCCAAGGGCGGCGACAAGGATGCCCTGGCACAAAAGGCCATCCTCGAGAAGTTGATTGCGCACTTCACCGAAGGCAAGCCGGCGCGCAGCCTGATGAAGACCATGGCCGACGACGAGAAGGCGCTGGTACGCGGTTTCCACCTGCTGACCAGCAAGCCGGTGATGTACATCGCCAACGTTGCCGAAGACGGCTTCGAAGACAACCCGCACCTGGACGTGGTCAAGGCCATTGCCGAGGAAGAGGGCGCGATCGTGGTACCGGTCTGCAACAAGATCGAAGCCGAGATCGCCGAGCTGGAAGACGGTGAAGAGAAAGACATGTTCCTCGAAGCCCTGGGCCTCGAAGAGCCAGGCCTGAACCGCGTGATCCGTGCCGGTTACTCGCTGCTCAACCTGCAGACCTACTTCACGGCCGGCGTGCAGGAAGTGCGGGCCTGGACCGTTCGCGTGGGCGCCACCGCGCCTCAGGCGGCCGGCGTGATCCACACCGACTTCGAAAAGGGCTTCATCCGTGCCGAAGTGGTCGCCTACGACGACTTCATCCAGTACAACGGTGAAAGCGGCGCGAAGGAAGCCGGCAAATGGCGTCTGGAAGGCAAGGACTACATCGTCAAGGATGGCGACGTGATGCACTTCCGCTTCAACGTCTAAGCCCCGAGCCGGGTCGCCACGACGCCCGACGCACACCAAACCCCTTGAGCGTTTACGCCTCAGGGGGTTTTGTTTTTACCGGTGTCGGTCACGCCTTCGGGTGACATGCCAAGACTTCCGGGCAAAAAGCCGGATAATGGCGGCCAATTCGTTTCGCACTTTCAGCACGGTATTCCCGCATGGAAATCAAGGTCAATTTTCTCGACAACCTTCGACTTGAAGCCAAGTTCGATGACTTCACGGTGGTGGCCGACCAACCCATCCGCTACAAGGGCGATGGTTCGGCACCCGGCCCGTTCGACTATTTCCTGGCCTCCTCGGCCCTGTGCGCGGCCTACTTCGTCAAGCTGTACTGCGAAACGCGCAACATCCCCACCGACAACATTCGCCTGTCGCAGAACAACATCGTCGACCCGGAAAACCGCTACAACCAGATCTTCAAGATCCAGGTCGAGCTGCCGGCCGACATCTCGGCCAAGGACCGCCAGGGCATCCTGCGTTCCATCGACCGCTGCACCGTGAAGAAGGTGGTGCAGACCGGTCCCGAGTTCGTGATCGAGGAAGTCGACAACCTCGATGCCGACGCCCAGGCCCTGCTGATGCTGGACGCCCAGGCGCAGACGCGCACCGTGATCGCCGGCAAGGACCTGCCGCTGGAACAGACCATCGCCAACATGTCGGGCATCCTCGCCAGGCTGGGGATGAAGATCGAGATCGCCTCGTGGCGCAACATCGTGCCCAACGTCTGGTCGCTGCACATCCGCGATGCGCATTCGCCCATGTGCTTCACCAACGGCAAGGGCGCAACCAAGGAAGGCGCACTGGCCTCGGCACTGGGCGAGTTCATCGAACGCCTGAACTGCAACTTCTTCTACAACGACCAGTTCTGGGGCGAAGACATCGCCAACGCCGACTTCGTGCACTACCCCGACGAGCGCTGGTTCAAGCCGGGCCGCAAGGACGCGCTGCCGGCCGAGATCCTCGACGCCCACTGCCGCGACATCTACAACCCCGACGGCGAACTGCGTGGGTCGCACCTGTACGACACCAACTCGGGCAACACCGAGCGTGGCATCTGCGCCCTGCCCTTCGTGCGCCAGTCCGATGGCGAGGTGGTGTACTTCCCGTCCAACCTGATCGAAAACCTGTACCTGAGCAACGGCATGAGCGCCGGCAACACGCTGGCCGAGGCGCAGGTGCAATGCCTGTCGGAGATCTTCGAGCGCGCGGTCAAGCGCGAAATCCTCGAAGGCGAGCTGGCCCTGCCCGACGTGCCGCAGGACGTCATCGCCAAGTACCCCGGCATCCTCGCCGGCATCCAGGGCCTGGAGGCCCAGGGCTTCCCGGTGCTGGTCAAGGATGCGTCGCTGGGCGGTGAATTCCCGGTGATGTGCGTGACCCTGATGAACCCGCGCACCGGCGGCGTGTTCGCCTCGTTCGGCGCGCACCCAAGCCTTGAAGTGGCGCTGGAACGCAGCCTCACCGAGCTGCTGCAAGGGCGCAGCTTCGAGGGTCTGAATGACCTGCCGCAGCCGACCTTCGAAAGCCAGGCGGTGACCGAGCCGAACAACTTCGTCGAGCACTTCATCGACTCCAGCGGCGTGGTGTCGTGGCGCTTCTTCAGTGCCAGGGCCGACTTCGAGTTCGTCGAGTGGGACTTCTCCGGCCAGGGTGAAAACTCCAACGCCGAAGAAGCTGCCACCCTGTTCGGCATCCTCGAAGGCATGGACAAGGAAGTGTACATGGCGGTGTACGAGCACCTGGGTGCCACCGCCTGCCGCATCCTGGTACCGGGCTACTCGGAGATCTACCCGGTCGACGACCTGGTGTGGGACAACACCAACAAGGCGCTGCTGTTCCGTGCCGACATCCTCAACCTGCACCGCCTGGACGATGACGCCCTGCAAGCGCTGGTCGAGCGCCTCGAAGACAGCGAACTGGACGACTACACCGACATCACCACACTGATCGGCATCGAGTTCGACGACAACACGGTGTGGGGTCAGTTGACCATCCTGGAGCTCAAGCTGCTGATTCACCTGGCGCTGGAGCGTTTCGAGGAGGCCAAGGAGCTGGTGGAGACCTTCCTGCAGTACAACGACAACACCGTCGAGCGCGGGTTGTTCTACCAGGCGTTGAACGTGGTGCTGGAAGTGGTGCTGGACGACGAGATGGCGCTTGAAGACTACGCCGTCAACTTCCGGCGCATGTTCGGGGACGAGCGCATGGATGCCGTACTGGGCTCGGTGGATGGCCGCGTGCGTTTCTACGGCCTGACCCCCACCAGCATGAAGCTCGAAGGTCTGGACCGTCACCTGCGCCTGATCGACAGCTACAAGAAGCTGCACGCGGCACGTGCCCGTGCGGTAGCGGGCACACGCTGATACAACGCCGATCCTGCAGGCCATGGCCTGCAGGATCGGCGTTGCCAGGCTTGTTCGTTCGCCAACAGGTCGTGGTGGCGGCCAACAAGCCTCGAACGATCATCCCAGCTCGTTGCGCAACAAGCCGGCAGCACTCACCATGTTCGCCAGCGCCGCCTCGGTTTCCGGCCAGCCGCGGGTCTTCAGGCCGCAGTCCGGGTTGACCCACAGGCGCTCGACCGGAATGCGCCGGGCAGCCTTGCGCAGCAGCTCGGCCATTTCCGAAGCCTCCGGCACCCGGGGCGAGTGGATGTCGTAAACCCCCGGGCCGATCTCGTTCGGGTAGTGGAAGGCTTCGAATGCCTCCAGCAGTTCCATGTCCGAACGCGAGGTTTCGAGGGTGATCACGTCGGCATCCATGGCGGCAATCGATTCGATCACATCGTTGAACTCGCTGTAGCACATGTGGGTGTGGATCTGGGTTTCGTCGCGCACGCCCGAGGCGCACAGGCGAAACACTTCGGTAGCCCAGTCCAGGTACTGCTGCCACTGCGCCCGGCGCAGCGGCAGGCCCTCGCGAAACGCCGCCTCGTCGATCTGCACGATCTTGATGCCGGCCGCCTCCAGGTCCACCACTTCATCGCGGATGGCCAGCGCCAGTTGCCGCGCCTGCACCTCGCGCGACACATCTTCACGCGGGAACGACCACATCAGCAGGGTCACCGGCCCTGTCAGCATGCCCTTCATCACCTTGTCGGTCAGGCCCTGTGCGTAGCGGATCCACTCCACCGTCATGGCATGCGGTCGACTCAGGTCGCCGAAGATCACCGCCGGTTTCACACAGCGCGAACCGTAGCTCTGCACCCAGCCGAAGCGGGTGAACACGTACCCATCGAGCTGCTCGGCAAAGTACTCGACCATGTCGTTGCGCTCGGCTTCACCGTGCACCAGCACGTCCAGGCCCAGGCGCTCCTGCACCTGCACGGCGTGGCGAATCTCGCTGTGCATCGCCTCCACGTATTGGCCCTCGCTCAGCTTGCCCTGCTTGAACGACTGGCGTGCCAGGCGAATGGAACCGGTCTGCGGGAACGAACCGATAGTGGTGGTCGGCAACAGCGGCAGGTTCAGGCGGGCACGCTGGCGGGCGATTCGCGTGGCAAAGGGCGAGTGGCGCTGGCTGTCCTTCTCGCTGATGGCGGCCACACGGGCCTGCACCGCCGGCTTGTGGATGCGCGTGGAGGCAGCGCGGCTGGCCTGCACTGCACGGCTGCGGGCCAGGGCCTGCACCACCGGGGCCGCCTCGGGCTGGTCGAGGGCATGGGCCAGGATCGCGACTTCCTCGCACTTCTGCACGGCAAAGGCCAGCCAGCTCTTGAGCTCGGCATCGAGGGCGTCTTCACGGCCCAGGTCTACCGGGCTGTGCAGCAGCGAGCACGACGGCGCCACCCACAGGCGCTCGCCCAGGCGTTCATGGGCGTGCTGCAGCACGGCCAGGGCCTTGTCCAGGTCGCAGCGCCACACGTTGCGGCCGTTGACCACACCCAGCGACAGCACCTTGTAGGCCGGCAGGCGGTCGAGAATGGTCGGGTACTGCTCGGGGGCGCGCACCAGGTCGATGTGCAATCCGTCGACCGGCAGGTTAGCTGCCAGCCCCAGGTTCTCCTCCAGGCCACCGAAGTAGGTGGCAACCAGCTTTTTCAGCGGGTCGCGCTGGATCAGGTTGTAGGCACGCTCGAAGGCGTTCTTCCACGCCTGCGGCAGGTCCAGCGCCAGGATCGGCTCGTCGATCTGCACCCACTCCACACCCTGTGCCGCCAGGCGCTGGAAAATCTCGCCGTACAGCGGCAGCAGGCGCTCGAGCAGCTCGAGCTTGTCGAAGTCGCCGCCCTTGGTCTTGCCCAGCCAAAGGTAGGTCAGCGGGCCAATCACCACCGGCTTGACGTCGTGGCCCAGGGCCCTGGCCTCGGCCACTTCCTCGAACAATTGTTCCCAGCCCAGGCTGAACTGCTGGTCGGCGCTGAATTCAGGCACCAGGTAGTGGTAGTTGGTGTCGAACCACTTGGTCATCTCCTGGGCATGCGCACCGCCACAACAGCTGTCGCTGACGCCACGCGCCATGCCGAACAGGGTCTGCAGGGTGGCCTTGCCGTGCTGCGGGCGAAAGCGCTCGGGCACCACGCCGAACATCAGCGAATGGGTCAGTACCTGGTCGTACCAGGCAAAATCGCCCACCGGCAGCAACTGGATGCCGGCCTGGCGCTGCAGGGCCCAGTGGGCCTTGCGCAGTTCGCTGCCCACAGCACGCAGGCCCGCCTCGTCCAGCTCGCCTTTCCAGAACGCTTCCTGCGCCTTTTTCAGTTCGCGGTCGCGACCGATACGGGGGAATCCGAGTGAGTGGGCCAATGCCATGACAATGCTCTCCTTAGGGGGTGATGGCAGCCATTGTCGTCAGGGCCGCAGAATGAGACAAACTCATTTAATTTCACATCAAATCAAGTTCTGCTCATGTAAAGACATCGACAGCGCTGCGCCTGGAGGCGCAACCGGCTGGCCGGCCAGGGTTGCGAGGCCCCTGATCTGCGCCTAAGGTCAAACGACCCCGAAGCGAGATGACGTCATGCCCAACGCCTCGAACCCCGCCGTACTTGCCCTGATCGGCAACACCCCGATAGTGCAGGTGAGCCGCTTCGATACCGGCCCCTGCACACTGTTCCTCAAACTCGAATCACAGAACCCCGGCGGCTCGATCAAGGACCGCATCGGCCTGGCCATGATCGATGCCGCCGAGCGCGACGGGCGCCTGCGCCCCGGCGGCACCATCGTCGAGGCCACCGCCGGCAACACCGGCCTGGGCCTGGCGCTGGTCGGGCGGGCCAAGGGCTACCGGGTGGTGCTGGTGGTGCCCGACAAGATGTCCACCGAGAAGGTGCTGCACCTCAAGGCCATGGGCGCCGAGGTGCATATCACCCGCTCCGACGTCGGCAAGGGCCACCCCGACTATTACCAGGACGTGGCCGCACGGCTGGCGGCGGACATCCCCGATGCGTTCTTCGCCGACCAGTTCAACAACCCCGCCAACCCGCTGGCCCACGAGACCAGCACCGCCCCGGAAATCTGGGCGCAGACCCAGCACGATGTGGACGCCATCGTGGTCGGCGTGGGCTCGGCCGGCACCCTTACCGGGCTGACCCGTTTCTTCAAGCGCGTGCAGCCGGGCCTGGCCATGGTGCTGGCCGACCCGGTGGGCTCGGTGATGGCCGAGTACAGCCGCAGCGGCACCCTGATCACGCCTGGGGCGTGGGCAGTGGAAGGCATCGGCGAGGACTTCGTGCCCTCGATCGCCGACCTCTCCAGCGTGCGCCAGGCCTACTCGATCAGCGACGAAGAAAGCTTCGAGCATGCGCGTCAGCTGCTGCGCGCCGAAGGCATTCCGGGCGGCTCCTCCACCGGCACCCTGCTGGCCGCCGCGCTGCGCTACTGCCGCGAGCAGACCGAACCCAAGCGGGTGGTCAGTTTTGTGTGCGACACCGGCACGCGCTACCTGTCCAAGGTCTACAACGACCAGTGGATGACCGACCAGGGCCTGCTGCAGCGCACCCGCTACGGCGACCTGCGCGACCTCATCGCGCGGCGCTTCGAGGATGGCCGGGTGATCAGCGTGCGCCCCGACGACACCCTGCTCACTGCCTTCCAGCGCATGCGCCTGGCCGACGTGTCGCAATTGCCGGTGCTGGTCGACGGCCAGCGCCTGGTGGGCGTGATCGATGAATCCGACATCCTGCTGGGCATGCATGAAGACCCGTCGCACTTCTCCCTGAGCGTGGCCAGCGCCATGACCGACCAGCTGGAAACCCTGCCGCCGTCTGCCAGCCTGGCGGCGCTGCAGGCCGAACTGGACCGTGGCCTGGTGGCGATCATTGCCGACGCCTCGGGCTTTCACGGCCTGATCACCCGTGTCGATATGCTTAACCACTTGCGCAGAGCACTCCCATGACCCAGCACGACAAGACCGCCTTCGCCACCCGCGTGATCCATGCAGGGCAATCGCCCGACCCGTCCACCGGCGCGCTGATGCCGCCGATCTATGCCAACTCCACCTACATCCAGCAGAGCCCCGGCGTGCACAAGGGCCTGGACTACGGGCGCTCGCACAACCCCACGCGCTGGGCACTGGAGCGCTGCGTGGCCGATCTGGAGGGCGGCACCCAGGCGTTCGCCTTCGCCTCCGGGCTGGCGGCGATCTCGGCGGTGCTCGAACTGCTGGATGCCGGCTCCCACATCGTTTCGGGCAATGACCTGTACGGCGGCACCTTCCGCCTGTTCGAACGGGTGCGTCGGCGCAGCGCCGGGCACCGCTTCAGCTTCGTCGACCTGTCCGACCTTGCCGCGTTCGAGGCAGCGTTGCAGGACGACACGCGCATGGTGTGCATCGAAACCCCGAGCAACCCGCTGCTGCGCCTGAGCGACCTGGCGGCCATCGCACGCCTCTGCCGCGCACGCGGCATCCTCTGCGTGGCCGACAACACCTTTGCCAGCCCATGGATCCAGCGCCCGCTGGAACTGGGTTTCGACATCGTGGTGCACTCGAGCACCAAGTACCTCAACGGGCATTCGGACGTGATCGGCGGCATTGCCGTGGTGGGTGACAATGCCGAGCTGGCCGAGCGCCTGGGCTTCATACAGAACGCAGTGGGCGCCATCGCCGGCCCGTTCGATGCCTTCCTCACCTTGCGCGGGGTCAAGACCCTGGCCCTGCGCATGGAGCGCCACTGCAGCAATGCCCTGGCACTGGCGCAGTGGCTCGAACAGCAACCGCAGGTGGCGCGTGTGTACTACCCCGGCTTGCCCTCGCACCCGCAGCACGCCCTGGCGCGCCAGCAGATGCACGGTTTTGGCGGGATGATCTCGCTCGACCTGGCTACCGACCTGGCCGGTGCCCGACGCTTCCTGGAACAGGTACAGATCTTTGCCCTGGCCGAAAGCCTGGGCGGTGTGGAAAGCCTGATCGAGCACCCGGCGATCATGACCCATGCCACCATCCCCGAGCAGACGCGCGCGCAACTGGGCATTGGCGACGCCCTGGTGCGCCTGTCGGTAGGCGTGGAAGACCTCGATGACCTGCGCGCAGACCTGGCCCAAGCACTCGCACGTATCTGAGCCCCCATCAGCGCAAGCCAGCCCCTTGCTTGCGCTGATTGCCCAATGCCCGCCGGCTGAATATACTTGATAACTATTCTCATTCGGTACGGGCGCCACACGATGACCTCCCCTCCTTGCGGCTACCGTACCAACGTGGCCAGCCTCTACAGCGACAATCACGGCTGGATCCAGCAGTGGCTGGCGCGGCGTCTGGGCAACGTGCACGATGCCGCAGAGCTAGCCCACGACGTATTCCTGCGCCTGCTCGCGCAACCGCGCGAGTTCAGTAGCGACGGGCATGCGCGGGCCTACCTGAGTACGGTGTCCAAACACCTGTATGTGGATTTCCAGCGCCGCAAGCAGGTCGAGCGTGCATGGCAGCAGACGCTGGCCAACCAGCCGCAACGCATCGCCCCCTCCGAAGAGCACCAGGCGTTGATCCTGGAGACCCTGGGCCAATTGCAGGCCATGCTCGAACGCTTGCCGGCACCTGTGGCCGAAGCCTTTTGCCTGGCGCAACTGCAGGGCCTGAACTATCGCCAGATCGCCACGCAGCTGGGTGTAAGCGAACGCACGGTCACCAAGTACATGGCCCAGGCCATGCTCCAGTGCCTGCTGCTGGAAGTGGAGCTGGACGGGGCCTTGCTGTGAGCGCGGCCCTGGACTCTGCCACCCTGGAGCAGGCCGCCGACTGGTTCGCACGCCTGCGCGCCGCGCCAGCCGATGCGGCCTTGCGGGGCCAGTGGCAACAGTGGCTGGAACAACAGGAACAGCATCGTATCGCCTGGACCTACGTGGAGCGCATCAGCCAGCGCTTCGACAGCCTGCAACCGCAAGCCGGGGCGGCGCATCAGACGCTCGCCAGCCTGCGGCGTACGCAACGCTCCCGCCGCCAGGTGCTAAGCAGCCTGTGCGTGCTCAGCGGTGGGGCAACGCTGGGCTGGCTGGGCTGGCAACGCCACTGGGTGGACGACCTGCAAGCGCTCACTGCCGGCACCACCACCGCAGTGGGCGAGGTACGTCGCCAGGTGCTGGCCGACGGTACCCTCCTGTGGCTCAACAGCGCCACCGCCCTGGATGTACAACTGGACGGGCAGCGCCGGCTGCTGACCCTGTACAGCGGTGAAGTGCTGATCGAGACCGCCGCTGAGGCGCGGCCCTTCCAGGTGCAGACCCGGGCCGGCAGCCTGGTGCCCCTGGGTACGCGCTTCAGTGTGCGCCAGCAGGGCGCCCGCACCCTGCTCAACGTGTACGACGGCGCGGTACGCGCCACCTGTGCCGCCAGCGCAATACAGCGGGTGGCCAATGCGGGGCAGGGCCTGGGCTTCGATGCCAGCACCATGGCCGCCACCACGCCGGCCTGCGCCCAACGCCAGGCCTGGAGCCAAGGCCTGCTGGTAGCGCAGGACATGCCACTGGGGGATTTCATTGCAGAGCTGGCCGACCATCGGCGCGGGCACCTGGCGGTGAACCCGCTGATCGCATCGTTAAGGGTCATGGGCACCTACCCGCTCAACGATACCGACCAGGTGCTTGCCATGCTCGAAAGCGCCTTGCCGGTGCGAGTGTCACGACGCTTCGACTGGTGGGTGACCCTGGAGCCTGCCGAAAAATAAAAAGCGTCAGGTGCTTCCGGTTTTTGCGGCTCATTCGAATTAGAGGAGAACACCCTTTCACCCCTGCGCGCCCGAAGGATTCTGCATGCCACTCGCCTCTGCCCCTGCCCTGTTGAAACGCCCCCTGGCCCTGCTCATTGCACTCGCCAGCGGCGCCGCCACCGCCGCGCCACTGGACATCCCTGCCGGCCCCCTGGCCAGCCAGTTGAACCAGCTGGCAAGCCAGGCCGGTATCTACCTGGCCAGCGACGCCGCCCTGACCGCCGGCAAACAGAGCCGGCCCGTGACCGGTGCAAGTACCCCTGAGCAGGCCCTGCACGGCATGCTTGCCGGCACGGGCCTGAGCGTGGTGCGCACTGGCGAAAACCGCTACCAGCTGATCACCGCCCCCACCGGCAACGCCGTGGAACTGGGCGCCACCAGCATCAACGGCGCAGGCCTGGGCGAGACCACCGAGAACACCGGCGCCTACACCACCGGCCAGACCCGCACCGCCACCAAGCTCGGCCTGTCATTGCGCCAAACCCCGCAGTCGGTCACCGTGATCCCGCGCCAGGTACTGGACGACCACAAGCTTGCCTCGCTCGACGATGTGGTCAAGTTCACCCCCGGCCTGTCGAGCAACCACCGCGACAGCGACCGCTATACCTTCTACTCGCGCGGTTTCCAGATCCAGAACATACAGTACGACGGCATCCCGACCCAGGTGGCCAACGAGTCGCAGCAATTCACCAGCACCCTGTCGGACATGGCGATCTACGACCGTGTCGAAGTGGTGCGCGGTGCCACCGGCCTGCTCAGCGGTGCGGGCTCGCCCTCGGCCACCCTGAACCTGGTGCGCAAGCGGCCCACGGCCGACTTCCAGGGCTACGTCTCGGGAGAAGCCGGGGCCTGGGACCGCTACCGGGGCGAATTCGACGTCGCCGGCCCGCTGACCGACTCGGGTGCGGTGCGCGGCCGCCTGGTCAGCGCCTATGAAACCGCCAACTCGTTCGTCGACTGGTACAAGACCGACAAGCGCGTGATCTACGGCGCACTGGATTTCGACCTGAGCGAAAGCACCCTGCTGCGTGTGAGCCTGGACTACCAGAACAACAACTCCGACGGGGTCAGCTTCGGGCACATTCCGCTGTTCAACAACAATGGCAGCGCGACGAACTTTTCCCGCTCGTTCAACCCCGGAGCCCGCTGGAGCTACCTGGACAACACCCAGTACAACTTCACCAGCGTGCTGGAGCAGAAACTCGCCAACGACTGGAGCCTCAAGGCGTCCTACAGCCACCAGTACGCCTACCGCCGCGGCGTGACCGGTTCGGCCAGTGCCGGGGCGCCCGACCCGCAGACCGGCGCCGGCGTGTCGATGTACATCAACCGCCTGGACAGCTACCAGACCCAGGACAACGCCGACCTGTACGCCAGCGGCCCGTTCGAACTGGGTGGGCGCGAGCATGAACTGGTGGTGGGTGCCAACATCGCCTACACCCACCTCAACTACCCGACCTATCAACGTGCCAACCCGGCGGTCGACGATATCAACCAGTGGGATGGCAACCCGGGCGGCAAGCCGCACCTGTCCAAGACCGAAGAAAGCCTGACCCGCCTGAGCCAGTCGGGCACCTACACGGCCCTGCGCCTCAAACCCTATGACCCGCTGTCGATCATCCTCGGCACCCGGGTCAGTTGGTGGGATCAGAAAGACGACAGCAGCGACGAACTGACCGGCGCCAGCACCAGCCGCGACCGTACCAGAAAATCCGGCGTGGTCACCCCGTATGCCGGTGTGGTGCTGGACCTGAACGACACCTTCTCGGTGTACGCCAGCTACACCAACATCTTCCAGCCGCAGACCTACTACAAGACTGCCAGCAACACCTCGCTGGAGCCGCTGCAAGGCGACAACTACGAACTGGGCATCAAGGGCGAGTTCTACGACGGTGCGCTGAATGCGAGCCTGGCACTGTTCGAAGTGCAGCAGAAGAACACCCCGCAGTACGTTGGCGAGTCGCCCCAAGGGCGCGAAATCTACCGGGCCATTGCCGGTACCACCACGCGCGGCATCGAAACCGAAGTGTCCGGCGAAGTGCTGCCGGGCTGGAACATCATCGGCGGCTATACCTACCGTGAATCCCACGACAAGGACGGCAATCGGGTCGAAACCAACCAGCCGATGAACCTGTTCAAGCTCGGCACCACCTACCGCCTGCCGGGGCAACTGAACCGCCTGACCGTGGGCGGCAACCTGGTCTGGCAGAGCGACATCTACGCGGTCAACGGCACCTACGGCACCAAGGCACACCAGGGTGACTACGGGGTGGTCGGGTTGCTGGCCAACTATGCGGTGGATGAACACCTCACGGTCGGCCTGAACCTCAACAACCTGTTCGACACCCATTACTACGACGGCCTGGGCACCTTCAACTCAGGCTCCTACGGCGAACCGCGCAATGCCATGGTGAATGCCAAGTGGACGTTCTGAGGCTGCATCAAGTGCGAACGTAGCGCTGCGCCAGCAACTGCAGCAGCTGATCGTCGGCACCCGCCGCACCGATCACCTGCAGCCCCACCGGCATGCCCCGCACCTGCCCTGCCGGCAGGCTGATGGCTGGCAGGCCGGTGAGGTTCCAGGCACTGGTGTAACTGAGCACTGCAGCACGCACGTCGATACGTTGCTCACCCACCTGTACCTCGCGCGCATCCACCGGCGTCGCGGTGATCGGCACGCTGGCCGAGACCAGGAAGTCATAACGCTCGAACAGCCGCGCCATCGCCGCCTTGAGCCGAACCTGGCCGGCCTGGGCGCGAATGTACTGCCAGCCCCTGACCTCGCGTGACAGCTCAAGGCGTTCGCGCACCTCCTGCTCGAACAGCTGCGGCGCCGTCTGCATGCGCTCGGCATGCACGTCGTAGGCCTCGGCGCGCTGCAGGGTGAGCAAGGTATCCTTGAGCTGCGCCACCAACGGCTCCAGCTCGCCGGTCTGCTCCAGTGCATCGCCAAACAGCTGCTGCGCAGCCTGGTACACCTGCCCCTGAACGTCGGCGTCCAATGGCCCGAAAGTGCCCGGCTCGATCCAGCCTACACGCAGCGGGCGACGCAGCGTGGCCGGCGCGCAGGTACGCGCGGCGATCACTTCGAACACTACCCGGGCATCGTCCACATGGTTGGCAATCGGGCCCACGTGGTCGAGGCTCGACGACAGCGGGAACACCCCGTCCAACGGCACGGCAGCGAACGACGGCTTGAAGCCGACCGCGCCGCACAACGCCGCCGGAATGCGGATCGAGCCGCCGGTATCGGTGCCCAGTGCCAGCGGCACCATGCCGCTGGCCACCGCCGCTGCACTGCCGGCGCTCGAACCGCCGGTAATGCAGCGCGCATCCCACGGGTTGCGCGCCGCGCCCTGCAGCGAGCGGTCGCCGGTGGGGCCATAGGCGAACTCGTGGGTCAGGGTCTTGCCCACGATTACCGCGCCGCCCTCGCGCAGGCGCTGCACGCACAGGGCGTCCTGCGTGGGGCGAAAGCCTTCGAAGTGCGCCGAACCATAGGTGGTCACGTGGTCGAAGGTGTCGATGTTGTCCTTGATCGCTACCGGTATGCCGTGCAGCGGGCCCAGGTCCAGGCCCTGGGCAAACAGTTCGTCGGCCTTGCGCGCCTGCGCCAGCGACACTTCGGCATCCACGGCGACAAAGGCATTCAGTGCCGGGTTCAGGCGCTCGATGCTGTCGAGCGCGGCCTGGGTCAGCTCGACACTCGTCAGGCTGCCGGCGCGCAGGCGCCGCGCCAGGTCGCCGACCGACAGGCCAAAAAAGTATCCAGTGTGGGTTGGCTTGGCCAGGTTCATACAGGCAACTCCATCAAACCGTTGCAGGTGTAGGGGAAGGGACAACCTGCCGGCTGCCGGGGCGCACCATCAGCATCGCGCTCATGCCCAGGGCCGTGGCCACGGCGGCGGCCACGAACATCGACGAGTAGCCATAGCGCACGGTCAGGTAGCCGGTGAGCATCGGCGCGATGAACGAGGCGGTGTTGGCGATGAAGTGGGTCATGCCGCTGTAGGCACCGACGCGGTTGGATGGCGCGGTGTCGATCACCACGGCCCAGTAGACCGAGTTGGGCAGCGCGTTGAGGGCGTTGGCCAGGGTCATCAGGGCGATCACGCCCCATACAGTCTGGGCCTGCGACACCAGCATGAAGCACAGCGTGGTCAGCAGCAGGCAGGTTGCGGCCAGCCAGCTGCGCGCCACCTTCAGGTTGCCGGTGCGACGCAGCAGCAGGTCGGAGATCTTGCCGCCCAGCAGCACGGTGAAGCAGGCGCCGGTCCACGGGATCATGCCCATGTACCACAGCGACGACAGGTTGTAGTGGAACTCGTCCTGCAGGTACTTGGGGGTCCAGGTCAGCAGCAGGAAGGTGACGTACACGAACGAGAAGTAGCCCACCGCATTGAGCAGCAGGTCCTTGTTCTTGAAGAAGTGCCAGATCGGCGCAACGCTGGTGGTCGGGGTGCTGGCGTTGGCGGCAGCGGCGCGCTCCTGGCGCAGGAACTCGCGCTCGGCCTCGGACACCCGCGGGTTTTCATCCGGGGTGTTGGTGAAGCGAGTCATGAAGAAGATCAGCAGCGCCAGGCTGACCACGCCCAGTACCACGAACATGCTGCGCCAGTCGCCGGTCAGGGTCTGCAGGCCGACCGCCACCGGGGCGGTGAGCAAGGCGCCCAGCGGTGTGCTGAGCAGGCCCACCGAGACCACGAAGCCGCGCTCCTTGGGCGTGGCCCAGTTGGCCACGCTCTTGTTGATCACCGAGTACGCCGGGCCTTCGGCAAAGCCGAACAGCACGCGGATGGTGGCAAAGCCGGCCATGGCCGAACCGCCCATGAAGGCCAGGCCCATGTCGCCGGCAAAGGCGGTGGCGATCTCGAAGATCGACCAGGTGCCGCCGGCGATCAGCCATACGCGCTTGGCGCCGAAACGGTCGGCCAGGATGCCGCCGATCAACGCACCGACGATGTAGCCGTAGCCGAAATAGCCCAGCACGTTGCCCCAGTCGGCCTTGTCGAAACCGTACTCGGGGAGAATGCTGGCCGAGGCATACGAAATGGCACCACGATCGATGTAGTTGAGCAGCGCCATCAGCATGATCAGGAAGAAAATCTGGTAGCGAAAGCGCGGAACGGGTGGGTTGTTCATAGGGATCTGACTCTTCAAGTGATGGCAGAAGTCAAAAATGCGGCCGCGTCCGGCGTATTTTTATTGTGTTGCCCAAACGTTTGGGTTGAGCGAATGTATTCACACAAAAACATTTAGTCAATCGTTTGGGTAAAGGTTGTTTGCCGAGACAAGCCGTCGATTGGGTTAGAATCGCGCCCCGAAATCAGCCACGGTTGGAAGCCCCTCGAACATGCCCACTCCATCACGCCCTGCCACCTTGAAGTCCATGGCAACCGCCCTCGGGGTGCACGTTTCCACCGTGTCGCGGGTGCTCAATGGCGACCCTGCCGGGGTCGAGCGCGCGGCATCGGCCGAGGTGGTGGCGCGTATTCGCGCGTTGGCGAAAGAGCTGGATTATCGGCCGAACACGCAGGCATCCAACCTGAAGTTGCGCAAAAGCCAGGAGATCTGCGTGCTCATGCCGCGCCTTACCGACCTGGTGATGGCGACCATCTACGACAGCATCGACGCCGCCGCCGAACAGGCTGGCTACCTGACCTTCGTGTCCAATACCGACGATCAGCAACCCCGCCAGCTGGCGCGGGCCGAGCATGCCCTGCGCCGCTCGGTGGCGGGGTTGATCGTGGGCGACTCGCACGTGGGCGAGCAGCAGCCATTGCTGGAGCTGCTGGGGCGCAAGCACATCCCTTACGTGCTGGTCAGCCGGCAGATTGCCGGGCACCTCACGGCGGGCAGCGACGACGAGTTGGGCGGCTGGCTGGCGGCCGAGCACCTGTACCGCCTGGGCTGTCGCGACGTGGCGATCCTGGCGGGCGAGCGGCACGCCTCCACCGGTGCCGACCGCACCCGCGGCTTTACCCGGTACTACCGCGAACAGGGCATTACCCTGCGCCCGGAGTGGACGCTCAATGGCCCGTTCGACAGCCTCACCGGGCACAAGCAGGGCGAGTACCTGCTGGGGTTGAACCCGCGCCCCCAGGCGTTTTTCGCGGTGAACGACTTTCTGGCCATCGGCCTGATGGGCGCCGCGCGGGACAAGGGCCTGGAGCCGGGCAAGGACATCGCCGTGGTGGGTTTCAACGACACACCATTGGCCAACGAACTGATCGTGCCGCTGACCAGCGTGCGCCTGCCGCTGGCCGAGATGGGTCGGCATGCAGTGGAGTTGCTGCTCAAGCGCATCAAGGGTGAAGCGGTGGAGTCGATCATTCTGGCGCCGCAGTTGCAGGTGCGGGCGAGCTCGGGATTGCGGGTGGCTGGCTGAAGAACGGCTGGCAAAGAGGCCCGCACGCCCACCAATTGCATCGCGCCCTGCTCCCCGCATAGAATGCGAACGATTCACAATCACTTCTTGCGCGCAGGCCCCGACCGACGATGCCCACCAGCGACACGCTCCCTCCGTCCGAGGTCGACCTGCTCTACCGTACCCACCACTCCTGGCTCAACACCTGGCTGCAGCGCCGCGTTGGCTGTCACGCCCACGCCGCCGACCTGGCCCAGGACACCTTCGTGCGCCTGCTCAAGGCTCGCCACGCGCACCCGCTCAAGCAGCCGCGTGCCTACCTGAGCAGCATCGCCCGCGGCCTGATGATCGACCAGTTTCGTCGCCGCGCCCTGGAACAGGCCTACCTCGAAAGCCTGGCCCACCTGCCCGCCGCGCACGCGCCCAGCGAAGAACAGCGCTGGATGATCCTCGATACCCTGCAACGCCTCGACCGCCTGCTGATGCAGCTCAAGCCACGGGTGCGCCAGGTGTTTCTGCACGCGCAACTGGACGACATGAGCTGCCCGAAAATCGCCGAACAGCTGGGTGTGTCCCGCGCCACGGTGGAGCGCGACCTGGCCAAGGCCATGGGCGTCTGCTATCGGTTGCGCCATGCCCGGGGCTGAGCCAGCACCGGGCCAGGCCCACGTCGACCAGGCCATCGAATGGCTGGTGCAACTGCGCTACAACACGCCCACCGTACAGGCCGAACAGGCCTTTGGTCGCTGGCTCGAACAACACCCGCACAACGCCCTGGCCTGGGCCCAGGTCCAGGCCATGAGCGAGGAATTCAGCAGCCTGCCCCGCGAGCTCAGTCGGCGCACCCTGGAGGGCACGCAGCGACGCAGCATCGGCCGGCGCGACAGCCTCAAGCTGCTGGGCCTGCTCGGCGCCGCCGGCACCCTGGGCTGGGTCGGTCGCGAGCCGCTCGGGCTGCCCACCCTGCTGGCCGACAAGCACACCGCCACCGGTGAGCGGCGCACCTTCCACAACAACGACGGCAGCGTGATCCAGCTCAACACCGCCAGCGCCATCGACCTGCGCTTCGCGGCCGACCTGCGCGCGCTGAGCCTGATCCAGGGCGAGGTGTCCATCGATACCGGCAACGACCCACGCCCACTGCGCGTGACCACCCGTGACGGTGTACTGCAAACGCAAGGCTCGCAATTGCTGGTACGCGAACGTACCGACGGCACCCTGCTGGCGGTGCGCCAGGGCAGTGTGACGCTGTACCCCGGCAACGGCACCGCGCCGCGCATCGCCCGCCCCGGCGAGCAACTGCTGTTCAGCGCCAGCGGCCAGGTCGGCCCGGCCGTGACTCACGCCGACCCGTGGGGCTGGCGCGAAGGCGTGCTCAGCGTGCAGCGGATGCCCCTGGGCGAGTTCATCGCCGAGCTGTCGCGCTACCGCCCCGGCGTGCTGCGCTGCGCCGAGGCGGTGGCCGGGTTGAAGGTGTTCGGCACCTATCAGCTGGCCGACACCGACCAGATCCTGGCGCTGGTGGCCGAAGCACTGCCGATTCGCATCGACTACCGCACCCGCTACTGGGTCAGTGTCAGCCCGGCTTGAATCTGTTTGAAAAATAAATGAGGTGGTTTCTCATTCAGCTTCGGCCTGTAGGGATAAAGGCGAAACGTCTGTCTCTTCTCAGGAGCCCCGAATGATCCACCCAAGTGTTGCCCGCCCCGATCCCCTTCAGCGCGCCGTGCGCGGCGCCTTGCTCGGCCTGGCCCTGAGCGCCGCCGCTGCGCCGTTGCTGGGCGCTGCCGCACCTGCGGCCACCCAGCAGGTGCAACGCTGGAACATTCCCGCAGGGCCCCTGGACGCAGCACTTGAGCAGATGGCCCGCCAGGGTGGGCTGAACCTGTCGTATGACGCCGCCAGCCTGCAGGGCAAGACCACCGCCGGCGTGTCCGGCAGCCACGACAACGCCCAGGCCCTGGCGCTGCTGTTGCAGGGCAGCGGCGTGCAGGTGCAGCAGAAGTCGGCCAACAGCTTCCTGCTGCTGCCGGCGGTGGACATCGGCGACGCCCTGGAGCTGGGCGCCACCAGCATCTCCAGCGACCGCCTGGGCGAAACCACCGAGCACAGCGGCTCGTACACCACCGGTGCGGTGACCATCGGCAAGATGCCCCAGACCCTGCGCCACACGCCGCAATCGGTGTCGGTGCTGACCCGCCAGCGCCTGGACGACCAGAACATCACCAACCTCACCACCCTGATGGAGCAGACCCCGGGTGTGGTGGTCGACTACGTCGACAGCGAGCGCGTCACCTACTACTCGCGCGGCTACCAGATCGACGCCATCCAGTATGACGGCGCCACCGTGGTGCAAGGCAGTGGCGGCGGCTCGTTCATCCAGAGTGACTCGGCGATCATCGACCGCGCCGAGATCCTGCGCGGCGCCACCGGCATGCTGCGCGGCGCGGGCAACCCCTCGGGCACCGTCAACCTGGTGCGCAAGCGCCCTACCCGGGACTTCCAGGCCTCGGCCAGCGTCACCGCCGGCTCCTGGGATGCGCAGCGCTATGTGGCCGACCTGTCAGGCGCGCTGACCGACAACGGCGCGATCCGTGGCCGCATGATCGCCGTGCACGATGACAAGGACTCGTTCCAGGACAGCCGCATGGAGCGCAAGAACGTGTTCTACGGCGTGCTGGCCGCCGACCTGGGCGAACGCACCACACTCACCGGTGGCATCGAATATACCGAGCTGGAGGCCACCGGCTCGTGGGGCGGCCTGCCAGCCAACTTCGATGGCTCGCCGCTGAAGCTCTCGCGCAGCACCTACCTGGGCGCCGACTGGAACCGCTGGAACCGCAGCAACCTGCAGACCTTCGCCGAGCTCGAGCATGTGTTCGACAACGACTGGACGCTCAAGGTATCGGGCACCCGCACGCAGTTTCGCCTCGACGACCACGGCTTCAAGCAGACCTACTTCACCCGCGCCAGCACCACCAACCCCTACCTGATGAACTACCAGGTGACCGAGGGCGACGGCGGCGAAAGCGAGCAGACCAACCTCAGCGCCACCCTCAACGGCCCCTTCCAGCTGCTGGGCCGCGAGCACGAACTGATGGTGGGCGTGGAGCGCATCCGCAACGACTCCACTGCCTCGGCCACCAACTTCACGGCCTCCGGGGTGTTCGACATTCGCGAATGGGACCCCAAGACCAGCCTGCCCGAGCCGTCGATCAACATCAGCGCAAAGCCGGTGATGACCCGCACCACCCAGCAGGCGGCGCACGCCACCTGGCGCATCTCGCTGGCCGACCCGCTGACCGCGGTGATCGGCGCGCGCATCAACTGGTACGACTACGAGCAGGAAAACAACCTCAAGACCTCAGGCAAGTACAGCGTCGACCGCGAGATCGTGCCGTATGCGGCGCTGATCTACGACCTGAACAACAACCTGAGCCTGTACGGCAGCTACACCGAGATCTTCAACCCGCAAAGCGCCACCGATGCGTCCAACGCGGTGCTCGACCCAGTCACTGGCGAAGCCTACGAGCTGGGCATAAAGGGCGAGTTCTACGATGGCAGGCTCAACACCTCGCTGGCGGTGTTCCGCATCTACCAGGTGGGCAACGCCCTGGATGACCTGGGCAGCCCCGACCCGTGCCTGCCCAACTACACCAGCGGCCACTGCAAGGTGGCCGCCGGCAAGAACCGTAGCGAAGGGTTCGAACTGGAAGTGACCGGCGAAGTGCTGCCCGGCTGGCAGGTCTCGGGCGGCTACACCTACACCACCACCGAGTACCTCAAGGACACCCTCAGCAATACCGGCAACGTGCTGCGCCCCACCGACCCCAAGCGCCAGTTGAAGCTGTTCACCAGCTACCGCCTGCCGGGGGCATACGACGCCTGGACCGTGGGTGGCGGGGTCAGTGCGCAAAGCGACATCTACTCGCGCAACGGCAATGCCGTGGCCTCGCAAAGCGGCTATGCGGTGTACAGCGCGCTGCTGGGCTACCGCTTCAACCAGCACTATTCGCTGCAGCTCAACGCCAACAACCTGTTCGACAAGCACTACTACAAGAAGGTAGGCGCCACGGCCACGGGGTACTACTACGGCGACCCGCGCAACGTCTCGCTGACCCTGCGCGCAAGCTTCTGAGGCCGGCCGCTACTGCGCGGTGCGGGCCGCATAGGCCTTGCGCCGCGAGCTGCGGGCAAAGCACACGAACAGCGCGGCCATCGCCGCCAGTGCCATCGGCAGGCCATGGGGGGCGACGTCCATGGCCGCGCCACTGACCAGCGGCCCCACCAGGCTGCCCACACCCCACAACAGGCCGACGCTGGCATTGGCCGTGACCAGGTCCTGGCCCTTGAACTGCTGGCCGATCAGCACCAGCGCCAGGGTATACACCCCGCCCGCCACCGCCCCCAGCAGCACCAGCGCCGGCCACAGCAGCCACTGCACCTGGATCAGCCACGGCAGCGCCAGGCCGATCAGCATCGCCACCACGCCGCACACCAGGTGTACCGTGGTGCGCTCGCAGCGGTCGGCCAGCCAGCCCAGCGGCAACTGGAACAGCATGTCGCCGGTCAGGATCACCGTGACCATCAGCGCTGCCACGCCCACCGCATAGGCGTGGTTGGTGGCGTACACCGGCAGCAGCGAGAGAATCACCGCATCGAAGAACGAGAAGAACAGCACGCCCATGCACAGGGCCGGCGCCACACGAAAGAAGCCGCCCAGCGTAAAGCTCTTCTCGCCGTCGTCACCGTGCTCCACATAGTCGTTGGGCACTGTCCACACGATGCTCGCCAGGGCCAGGGCATAGCAGCCGCTGACCACGATGATCACCCAGGGGCTATGGGTGCCGAACAGCGCAAGCATGGTCGGGCCGAGCATCTGGCAACCGGTGAAGGCGGTGGCGTACAGCGCCATGACCTTGCCGCGGTTGTGCTCTTCGCTCAGTTCGTTGACCCAGGATTCGCCCAGGATGATCGCGATCCCCATGCCCACGCCCATGCCCAGGCGCAGCAGGCCGAGCAGCCAGGTGGAGTCGAACGCCCACTCGATCAGCCCCACGCTCAGGGCGCACAGGCCGAAGCTGAGCAGGTAGATGGTGCGCCGGGTGAGGTGGCGGCAGCAGGCGTCCACCAGGAACGCCGAGAGCATCATGCCGGCAGCGGGCGCGGCCGACAGGATGCCGATGTGCAGGGTGCTGGCCCCGGCATCGAGCAGGCGCAGGGAAACCAGTGGCAGGGTGGCGCCCAGGCTCAACCCTACGATCGAAACGGCGGACAGAAGGCCCGCCAGCAAACGCGTGTTCATCTACAACTCCGAAACCCGCCGACGCGCACATGCGCGCAGGCATCAACATGACTGTGTTCTGAAAGCGACGGTCAGTTCAGGCGCGCGGAGGAGAAAAGGTGAAGGCGAACAGGACGCTGCGCCGACGCTTGAGCACCGTATCGCACGGCCAGTCGCACAGCAGGGCCTGGACTACCGGCGGCTTTGCTGCGCAAGGACGGGAGAAACGTTTCATGGGTCGACTACAGGAAAAGGAAGGCCGGCACTCTAGGTGAAACCCCGGCCAGGCGTCAATCGCATCGACGCCTGGCCGGCGCGCTGTCAGCGCTTGCGCGTGGACGGCAGCAGAATCGCCAGCAGCCCGAACAGCGGCAGGTACGAACACAACGTGTACACGTACTCGATGCCGTGAATGTCTGCCAGGTAGCCCAGCAGCGCCGCGCCGATACCGCCAAAGCCGAACATCAGGCCGAAGAAGATCCCCGCGATCATGCCCACGTTGCCCGGCACCAGCTCCTGCGCGTACACCACGATGGCCGAGAACGCCGAAGCCAGGATGAAGCCGATGATCACGCTGAGCACGCTGGTCCAGAACAGGTCGGCATACGGCAGCGCCAGGGTGAACGGCGCCACGCCCAGAATCGAGAACCAGATCACCGCCTTGCGCCCGATGCGATCGCCGATCGGCCCGCCGAAGAAGGTCCCGGCAGCCACCGCCCCCAGGAACAGGAACAGGTACAGCTGCGAACTGGCCACCGACAGGTCGAACTTCTCGATCAGGTAGAAGGTGAAGTAGCTGGTCAGGCTGGCCATGTAGAAGTACTTGGAGAACACCAGCAGGCCCAGCACCACCAGCGCGCCGATCACCCGGTTGCGGCTCAGGCCGTGGGTGGCGGCCTGGCCGGCCTTGGCCTTGAACAGCGCCAGGTGGCCGCGGTACCAGCGGCTCAGGCCGTAGGTGACGATCACTGCAAACAGCGCGAACAGGCCGAACCACACCACGTTGCCCTGGCCGAACGGGATGATGATGGCGGCAGCCAGCAGCGGCCCGAACGCCGAGCCGGCATTGCCGCCGACCTGGAAGGTCGACTGCGCCAGGCCGAAGCGCCCGCCCGAGGCCAGGCGCGCGATGCGCGAGGTTTCCGGGTGGAAGGTCGAGGAGCCGATGCCCACCAGTGCCGCAGCCAGCAGAATCATCGGGAAGCTGCCGACATACGCCAGCATCACGATGCCCACCAGGGTGCACAGGGTGCCCAGGGGCAGCAGGTTGGGCATCGGCTTGCGGTCGGTATAGAACCCGACGGCCGGTTGCAGCAGCGATGCGGTGATCTGGAAGGTCAGGGTAATCAGCCCCACCTGGGTGAAGCTCAGCCCGTAGTTGGCCTTGAGCAGTGGGTAGATCGACGGCAGCACCGCCTGGATGAGGTCGTTGATCAGGTGCGCCAGCGCACAGGCAGCGATGATGCGCATCACCAGCGGGCTGCTCTGGCTGGGCGCGCCGGTGCTGGCGTGCGTACTTGACGGGGCGGTGCTCAAGGCCATGGGAAAACGTCCATCGGGTGGTCGGGATCCAATTATCCAGAATTCGTTAGCAAGCGCACTATTCTTTTCAGTGAGTGGGCTACTTGTTAATAATTCTCAGTAACGCTAGCATCGCGAGCACTTGTGGGAGCGGGCTTGACCCGCGATTGCATCGCTGCGGAGCCAGGCACATGCGCGGTGACTGCATCGCGGGTCAAGCCCGCTCCCACACCTATAGCGAGCCCCAGACCACTCCATGCCCGACAATCAGGAAGACCGAAGCCTGACGCTGCTCTACCAGCGTCACCGCAACGAGCTGCTGGCCTTTCTCACCCGTCGGGTGCGCTGCCGGGAGACCGCGCGCGACCTCTTGCAGGACGCCTTCGTGCGCCTGATGCACAGCGAGCGCAGCGAGGTCGGCAACCTGCGCGCCTTCCTCTACCGCATCGCCAGCAACCTGAGCATCGACCACGCGCGCCGCAACCAGGTGCGCGGGGTCAGCGACGAGCAGGCCCTCGACCAGTTGCTCACCGACACCAGCCCCGAGCGCAGCGCCGTGGCCGGCAATACCCTCGACCATCTGGAGCGCCTGATCGACGGCCTGCCCTCGCCCACCCGCGAGGTGTTTCTGCTGGCCCGGGTCGAGCAAATGAGCTACAAGGACATCGCCGCACGCCTGGGCCTGGAGCCCCGCGCCGTGGAGCGCCACCTGAACAAAGCCCTGAGCCACTGCGCGGCCGCCGCCCTGCACGCGCGCCAGCCGAACGAAGCCGAATGACGCCCGATCACTCCCCCAGCGCTGAACGCGAACTGCAGGCCTTGCACTGGTTTACCCGGCGCCGTGCCGATGACCTCACGCCCACTGAACGCGACGCCTTCGACGCCTGGGTGCACGACGCACAGAACGCCGCCGCGCTGGCCGCCGTCGAACAGCTCTGGCAGACCCTGGAGCTGCCCGCCCACCGGGTGCGCAAGGCCGACCGGCACCGCGCCAAGAAAAGCCGTTGGCCGCTGTATGCGGCCGCCGCCAGCCTGCTGCTGGGCGCCGGCCTGAGCGGGTTGCTGGTGCCCTCGCTGCACACCCTGGGCAGCGACTACGCCACCGCCGCCGGCGAGCGCCGCGAGGTGCAACTGGCCGACGGTTCGCGCCTGCGCCTGGACAGCGCCAGCGCGGTGGACATCGACCTCGACGGCGACACCCGCACCGTGCGCCTGCGCCAGGGCCGGGTGTTCGCCGACGTGGTGCACGACGGCAGGCCCTTCGTGGTGGAGGTCGACCAGGCCCGGGTGCAGGTGCTGGGCACGCGCTTTTCGGTCAGCCGTGGCGAGCACGATGACGTGGTGCTGCTCAGCGGCAGCGTCGAGGTCAGCACCGCCAGCCAGCGCCAGCGCCTGAGCCCCGGCCAGCGCCTGACCCTGCACGGCGAACGGCTCGATGCGCCGCAGACGGTGGATGCCGAACGCCTGCTGGCCTGGCGCGACGGTCAGCTGCGGGTGCGCGATGTGCCGTTGCAGCAGGTGCTCGAACAGCTGGCCACCTACAAGGGCACCCGCCTGGTGCTGCTCAACGAGGCCGCCGGCCAGCGACGGGTCAGCGGCAGCTTCAACCTGGACCAGGCCGACAGCGCCCTCGATGCCCTGCTCAGCAGCCAGAAACTGCGTGCCGATGCCGTGTTGGGGCACTGGCTGATCGTGCGCTGAAAATATTTTGCCGGCGGCGCGGTAATTCCCGTTTCTGCTGCGTCACACCCCCAACATAAGAAGCATTACCATTTGCACCTTCTTGGGGGAGGAACCATGCAGTACCCACGTGACGTCGCATTCACCCGTCGACCCTTGGCCAGCGCGATTCTGGCCGCCAGCCTGCTGGCGTTGCTGCCAGGCGCCGCCGTGCAGGCCGCCGAGGCCACTCAGGCCCAAACGCAACGCATCGATTTCCATATCTCGACGCAGTCGCTGGTCGATGCCATCGAGCTGTTCAGCGCGCAAAGCGGCTACCAGGTGATCTATGACGCCAACCAGGTAGCGGGCATCGTGTCCCCCGAGGTGCAGGGCCAGTACACCGCCGAACAGGCGCTGCGCACCCTCACCGGCAGCAGCGCACGGCTGAGCCAGCCCAACCCCAACAGCTTCCTGATCGAGCTGCCGGTGGATCTGGGCAGCGGCCTGCAACTGGATGCCGTGAGCATTTCGGGCAAGGCGCCAGGCTCGACCACCGAAGGCACCGGGCTGTACACCACCTACTCCTCCAGCAGTTCGACGCGCCTGAACCTCACGCCCAGGGAAACCCCGCAGGCGCTGACCGTGATGACCCGCCAGCGCCTGGACGACCAGCGCCTGAGCACCCTGACCGATACCCTGGAAGCCACCCCGGGCATCATCGTCACCCGTGACGGCCTGGGCGCCGAGAGCGACAGCTACTATTCGCGCGGCTTCGTGATCCAGAACTACGAAGTGGACGGCGTGCCTACCACCACGCGCATGGACAACTACACCCAGAGCATGGCGATGTACGACCGGGTGGAGATCGTGCGCGGCGCCAGCGGCCTGATCAGCGGCATGGGCAGCCCGTCGGCGACCATCAACCTGATCCGCAAGCGCCCCACCTACGAGGGCCAGGCCAGCATCACCGGCTCGGCCGGCACCTGGGACCGCTACGGCAGCGGCTTCGACGTGTCCGGCCCGCTGACCGAAAGCGGCAACGTGCGCGGCCGCCTGGTGGCCGACTACAAGACCGAAAAGGCCTGGGTCGACCGCTACAAGCAGGACACCCAGCTGCTGTACGGCATCACCGAATTCGACCTGAGCGAAGACACCCTGCTGACCCTGGGCTTGAGCTACCTGCGCACCGACGTCGACTCGCCGCTGCGCAGCGGCCTGCCCACCCGGTTCAGCAACGGTGAGCGCAGCAACCTCAGCCGCTCGATCAACAGCGCACCCACCTGGTCGTACAACGACCACGAACAGACCAGCTACTTCGCCTCGGTGGAGCAGCAACTGGGCAACGGCTGGAGCGGCAAGCTCGAGTACAGCCACTCGGAAAACAAGTTCGATGAGCTGTTCGGCTTCGTCATGGGCGATCTGAACCCGGACGGCAGCGGCATGAGCCAGCTGCCGGTGCGCTTCTCGGGCACCCCGCGCCAGGACAACCTGGACCTGTACGTGACCGGCCCGTTCAGCCTGTTCGAGCGCGAGCACGAACTGATCGGCGGCGTGACCCTGTCGCAGTTCAGCCAGAGCGTGCCCGAGTGGGGCGGCTGGCGCTACGACTACAACGCCACCCCGGGTGCGTCGATCGACAACATCTTCGACTGGGACGGCAAGCAGCCCAAGCCGGCGTTTACCGAAAGCGGCAAGTCGTCACAGGAAGAAAACCAGTACGCCGCCTACCTCACCACCCGCCTGCACCTGAGCGACGACCTGAACCTGATCCTGGGCAGCCGCCTGATCGACTGGGAGCGCAAGACCGAGGACCGCCCCTATGGCGCGGCCAGCAGCAACACCGACCGCAAGGAAACCGGCGTGTTCATCCCCTATGCCGGGGTGGTGTACGACCTGAACGACACCTGGTCGCTGTATGCCAGCTACACCAAGATCTTCAACCCGCAGGGGTCGTGGGTGCAGGACGCGCAATTCAAGCCCATCGACCCGATGCAGGGCATCGGCTACGAGATGGGCATCAAGGGCAGCCACTTCGACGGCAAGCTGAACTCCAGCGTGGCGGTGTTCAAGCTCGAACAGGACAACCTGGCGATCTGGCAGCACGACAACGTGTACGAGGCCAAGCAGGACACCACTTCCAAAGGCATAGAGATGGAGATCAACGGCGAGCTGGCCGAGGGTTGGCAGGCGTCGGCGGGGTATGCCTATACCCTGACCACCGACAACCAGGACGAGCGCATCAACACCGTGCTGCCGCGTCACAGCCTCAAGACCTTCACCAGCTATCGCCTGCCCGGGGTGCTGGACAAGGTGACCGTGGGCGGTGGCGTGAACTGGCAGAGCAAGGTGGGCAACGACCTGCACACCTTCACCCAGGGCAGCTATGCCATCGCCAACCTGATGGCGCGCTACGACATCAACGAGCACCTGGAAGCCTCGGTGAACCTGAACAACCTGTTCGACCGCGAGTACTACAGCATGGCCGGCCTGTACGGCACCTACGGCGCACCACGCAACGTGATGACCAACTTCACCTACAGGTTCTGAGGGGTTTTTGGCTAAGCGGTTGATCGGGCGTTAAATTTTTTGAAATTGGGTGTTGACACAACATCGTTTCGAGCGAATAATGCGCGCCACTTGGCTACATAGCTCAGTTGGTTAGAGCATAGCATTCATAATGCTGGGGTCCGGGGTTCAAGTCCCTGTGTAGCCACCAAGTACTAAAAAGGGCTTACCGAAAGGTAGGCCCTTTTTTCATGCCTGAAGAAAAGTGCCGGCCGCTTCGCCGGCAAGGCCGGCCCCTGCACGCCCGCAGGAGCCGGCCTGATCCTTTCAGAGCGACCAGCGCAACGTCAGCATCGCATTGCGGGGGTCACCGTAGAAGTTGCCGCCATACACCGTGTTGGTGGCAATGCTCTGGTAGTACCTGGTGTCGAACACGTTGTTCACGTTCAGGCGCACGTCCAGGTGCTCGGAGGCCTTGTAGCTGAGCATCAGGTCGACCAAGGTGTAGGCATCCTGCTCGATGCGGTAGGTGCTGTCGGTGGCGTACCAGTTGTCACCCTTGTTGTAGATCGCATTCTGCCGGTACACCCCGCCGCCGACCTTCCAGCGCTCGAACTCGCCCGGCAGCTGGTAGGTGGTGAACGCCTTGAACACGTGCCGCGGGATGTCGGTGTCGAACAGCCGCCCCTCGTTGGCCGGGTCGCCGTCCTTCACGTACTTGACCTGGGCGAAGGTGTAGCCCGCGCCCAGTTCCCAGCCCGGCAGCACGGTGCCGTTCACTTCCAGCTCGATACCCTCGCTGCGCAACTTGCCCGCCGCCTCGGAGCAGCTGGGCACCAGGTCGGAGCACTGGTAGCGCTCCAGGGTCTTGGCGCGATTCTCCTGGTCGATGCGAAACACCGCGGCACTGGCATTCAATGCGCCGTCGAAGTACTCGCCCTTGATCCCCACCTCGTAGTTCTTGCCCTCGATCGGCTTGAGTTCGCTGCCGCTGGCGTCCTGCTCGGACTGCGGCTTGAAGATGTCGGTGTAGCTCACGTACACCGAATGCTGCGCATCCAGGTCGTAGATCACCCCGGCGTAGCGGGTCAGGTTGCGCGTGACGCTCACGTTGACAGGCTTGCCCAGGCGCGTGCCGTTGCGGGTCTGGGATTCGCTGTCGTACCAGTCCAGGCGCCCGCCCACGATCAGCTTCAGGTCGTCGGCCAGGTTGAAGCGCGACGTGACGTAGGTGCCGGTCTGCGAGGTTTCGCGGTCCTGGTGCCAGTAGTTCAGGTCCAGGCGACGCTTGGGCAGGCTGCCGGGGTCCCAGGCATGGATGTTCATGCCGATCAGGTCGTCGCTGTAGTTGCCCTTGCCCTCGAAGGTCAGCTCGCGGCGGCTGGCCCCGACTACCAGTTCGTGTGTACGCCCCAGCAACTGGTACGGCCCGGTGGCATAGGCGTCATAGCTGCTCTGCTCGTCGTCGTAGTGGTACTGCCCCAGGTACTGGCCGAACACCTCGCCCTCATCGCCCATGCGCTCGGTCATGCTGCCGAGCATCTTGAGCTTCGACCAGGTGCGGCTGGCCGCCAGCAGCAGCTTCCAGTCGTTGTCCAGGCGATAGTCCAGGCGGCTGAACAGGGTGGTGTTGTCCTGGTCCCAGTATTCCCAGTCGTTGCCCAGGTAGGTGGAGCGCGAAAGGTGCAGGTCGCTGCCGTCGATGCCAGTGGGCAGGCCGCCCCAGGTGGAGGTGTTGTTGACGCTCTGGTTCGACAGCCCCAGGGTGAAGGTGCTGTTGTCGCTCAGGTCGGCCTCGCCGATGGCATAGAACACCGAGCGCTCGATATCGGCCACGTCCTGGAAGCTGTTGCGGGTCTGGTAGGCGGTGACCATCCGGCCGCGCAGGGTGCCGCTGTCGTTGAGCGCGCCGGAGCCGTCGACCTCGGTGCGGTAGTTGTCCCAGCTGCCGGCACTGCCGGTGATGCTCAGGCGCGGGTCGGCCGTGGGGCGCTTGCGCACCATGTTGATCGCCGCCGACGGCGTGCCCGAGCCCTGCATCAGGCCGGTGGCGCCGCGCACCACCTCGACGTGGTCGTAGATCGCCATGTCGGGCGTGGAGTTCATGTCCCGCGAGAGGTAATGCGACAGGTCGTTGGAGAGCCCGTCGTTCATCAGGTTCTCGACGGTGAAGCCGCGGGCGTAGAAGGTCGGGCGCTGCGGGCCATCCTTGGTCATGGACATGCCGGGGGTGTTCTTGAGCACATCTTCCAGGCTCTGCATGTCCTGGTCGTCCATGCGCTGGCGGGTGATCACACTCACCGACTGCGGGGTTTCACGGATGCTCAGGGGCAGCTTGGTGGCCGTCTGCATCGGCCCGGTGGTGTAGGAGCCGGTACCCTCGGTGGTGCTCCCCAGCACCTGCCCGTTGATACTGGTGGCGCCCAGCTCCACCGCGCCGTTGGCCGCCGGCAGCGCAACCAGCACGTAGCCGTCGCTGCTGGCCTGGGCCTGCAGGCCGTGGCCGTACAGCAGCGCGGCGAAGCCGTCCTGCAGGGCATAGTTGCCCTGCAGCCCGGCGCTGGACAGGTTGGCGACCTGGCCGGCATTGAATGAAATGGCCACCCCCGACTCGCGGGCATAACGGCTCAGCACGTCGCCCAGCGCCCCGGCCGGGATGGCATAGCGCTGCACCTGCTGCTGCGCATGCGCCGGCTGCAGGGCCAGCAGCGGCAGCGTGCCGAGGGCTAGATGAACCGCCAGCGCCAGGGCGCGGCTGGGCTTGAGGGGCTTGTGTGAAGGCATGTTCCCGACTCTCCGATGTATTGGCTAATACAAGGACGCACAGGTAACGGGAACTGGAAGCGTTTGATAAGGATTTCTATTCAAGAGTGACTCGCGTGACCCACGGGGTGTAGTGCTGCACCCGGATCGGGAAGCTGCGCGCCAGCAGGCGCAACGCCCGCTCGCTGTCGTCGGCGGGCAACACGGCGGTCACGTTCAGGTGCGCCAGCGCCTTGGTATCGAACAGCAGGTAGCCGCCGTGATTGCGTGCCAGGCGTTCCAGCACCTCGCCCAGCGGCTGCTCCTTGACCATCATCTGGTGGCTGGCCCAGGCCTGCTCCAGCCCGGCGGCGTCGACCGCCTGGAGTGGCTGGATGCCAGTGGCGTCGAAGCGCACCTGCTGGCCGGCGCTGACCGTGCGGCTGCTGCCGGCGCTCTTGACCTCGGTGCTCGACTCGAGCATGGCCAGGCGTGTGCTGTGCTCGCTGCGCTCGACCATGAAGCGGGTGCCCAGGGCACGGATGCTGCCGTGTTCGGTAACCACGCGGAACGGGCGACTGGCGTCCTTGGCCACATCCAGCAGGATCTCGCCGCTGAGCAGGCGCAGGGTGCGCGATTGGGCGTCGAACTGCAGGTCGACCGCCGACCGGCCATCCAGGCTGATGCGGCTGCCGTCCGGCAATTGCTGTGTAGTCCACTGGCCGCTGCCGGTACGGATATCGGCCATCAGATAAGCCGGTGGATAGTGCTGCAGCACCAGGCCGGCCGGCAGCAGCAGGCCCAGGCTGATTGCCAGCGCCTTGAGCGCGCGCTTGCCACGGGGTTGCGGCGCAATGCGCTTGAGCGCCGCGCGGGCCGGCGCACGGGGCAGTTCACGCAGTGGCGCGAGGCTGCCCTGCAACTGGCGCACGGCCTCCAGGTGCTGCGGGTCGCTGGCCAGCCATGCCTCGAAGGCCTGCTGGTCGCCGGCACTGGCGCTGTCGTCCAGGCGCACCAGCCATTCGGCAGCCTTGCGCAGGGTGGCCGCAGGCAGGTTCACAGGGCAGGATCCGTGGCAGCGTGGCAGTGCAGCAGGGCCTGCACCAGGTGGTTCTGCACCGTCTTGGTCGAGACGTTCAGGCGTGCGGCGATCTCGGCATGGCTGAGCCCTTCGAGGTGACGCAGGATGAACACTTCGCGGGCACGCACGCTCATCAGGTCGAGGGCGCGGGCGATGTGCTCCAGGGCCTGGAGGGCGGCCAGCATCTGCTCGGGAGAAGGTGCCTGGTCGAGGTACTCGACGTGCCGGGCGAGCGCTTCGCGGTAGGCCTGTTCGAGCTTCTGCCGGCGCCCGCGGTCGATCAGCAGACGCCGCGCCACGGTAGCCAGGAACGCCCGCGGCTCGCGCGGGGCCACATAGCTGCCGGCGCTGAGCAGGCGCATGAAAGTGTCCTGGGCCGTGTCGGCAGCGTTGTGCGGGCAGTCCAGGCGTTGGCGCAGCCACACCAGCAGCCAGCCGTGGTAGCCCTTGTACAACGAAGCGAGACTGTCGGCGGGTGGGGTGGCTTTCATGTCGGCGGCATTAAATGAGAATGGTTATATCTTATGGCGCCGCTGGTGGGAGATGCAATGGCGGGATCGGTGGTGCGCCTTTCGCTGGCTAGCCAGCGCAGCGGCCAGGCGCTCAGCGCACATTCACGAACACCACCGCCACCCCCAGGCCGATCAACGCCACCCCGATCACCCGGTCCACCATGCGCTGGCGGCGCAGCATCGCCTGGCGCAACGCCTCCCGCGAAAAGAACAGCGCCACCAGGCTGAACCACACCCAATGCGCCAGCGACATGAACGCCCCATAGGCAAAGTTGAGCCCCAGCGAGGCCCCCGGCTGCACCACCTGGCTGTAGGCGCTGACCACGAACAGCATGGTCTTGGGGTTCAGCGCATTGGTCAGAAAGCCCGATGCGAACGCCCCCCATGCACCGCGCCCCGTCCCCCCCGCCGCGCCCTCCAGGGCCACCGGCGCACGAGTGCGCAGCGACCGATACCCCAGGTAGATCAGGTACCCTGCCCCCACCACCTTCATGGCCATGAACAGCCCCGGCGACTGGCTGATCAGCACTGCCACCCCCAGCACCGTGTACACCACATGCACCTGCACGCCGCAGGCAATCCCCAGGGCGGCGAGCAATCCGCTGCGCCTGCCAAACGCATAGCTGCTGCGTGTCACCATGGCAAAGTCCGCCCCCGGGCTGATCACCGCCAACACGGTAATCAAGGCCACCGCCAGCAATTCACCCACCGTCGATACTCCATGAAATGACGCAGATGATTCTGCGCAGCGCCATTATCGAAAGCTTCAGCACGGCAAAAAAGCGATTTATAGTGGCGCAAATCCGCTAGTTTTCCTCACACATATGAAACTGCCCGCCCTCGCCGCCTTTCGCTATTTCGACGTCGCCGCCCAGACCGAAAGCTTCGTGCGCGCCGCCCAACAGCTCAACGTCACCCACGGTGCGGTGAGCCGTCAGGTGCGTCTGCTGGAAGAATCCCTGGGGGTGCAGTTGTTCGAGCGGCGCAACCGCGCCATTTTCCTCACGCCGGCCGGGCGCGCCCTGCACGACACCACCCTGTCGGTGTTCGAGCAGCTGCACGCCAGCGTGCAACGCCTGCAGCAGGCCCGCGACAACGTGCTGGTGCTGTCATGCGAGCCGACCATCGCGATGAAGTGGCTGATCCCGCGGCTGCCGGCGTTCCATGCCGCGCACCCGGACATCCAGCTGCACCTGGTGGCCGCCGGCGGGCCGGTGGACTTTGCCCGCAGCGGCATCGACCTGGCGCTGCGCCGCGACGACTTCCACTGGGATGCCAGCCTGCACAGCCTCAAGCTCTGCAACGAGGCAGTAGGGCCGGTGTGTCGCGCCGACCTGGCACTGCCCGACAAGGGCTTTGCCGGTACCCGCCTGCTGCACAGCGCCACCCGTCCCGACGCCTGGAAGCACTGGCTGCGCCTGAGCGGCCAGTCGGCCAGGGGCAGCAGCCGCGCCGGCTACGAACACTTCTACCTGTGCATCCAGGCCGCCCTGGCCGGGCTGGGCGTGGCGCTGGCCTCGCGCATGATGGTGCAGGACGAGCTCGACAGCGGGCAGTTGGTGGCACCCTACGGGTTCACCGAGGACGGTTCGGCCTACTACCTGCTGAGCCCCGAGCCCTTCGCTGCCGGCACGGCGCAGCGGCGCTTTGCCGACTGGCTCACGGGCTCTTGAACAGGCTGCGCAAAAACGCCAGCAAGCCGCCCAGGGTGGCGATCGCCGCCAGCCAGCTGACGGCGGGCAAGCCCAGCCACACCGGCCCGGCAGCGGCGATCTGCGGGCCGAAGGCAATCACCAGCGCACTGATCAGCAACGCCAGCGACAGCCGCGTCGAGGCCAGGCGCAACGAACGCTCCAGGCGCTCCAGCCCCGGCACATCGACGCGCATCTCCAGCACACCATGCTTGAAGCGGTTCACCAGCAGCCGCGTCAGCTGCGGCAATTCACCGAGCAGGCCGCGTCCCAGTTCCAGGCCATCGAGCCCCAGGCGCCTGGCAATCTTCCAGCTCAGCTGCGCCTTGAGCTGAGCCCTGATCGCCGGTCTGGCGGTGGCCACCAGGTCCAGTTGCGGGTCCAGCCGGGTCAGTACGCCGTCGGCGGTCACCAGGGCCTTGAACAGCACCAGCAGGTCCGGGGGCAGCAGCAGGCGGTATTCGCGCATCAGCCCCAGAAAATCCTCGATCAGCGCGCCCATCTTCAGCGCCTTGCCGCCGTGACGCGCCATGTACTCGCCGGCAGCCTGCTCGATGGCGGGCATGTTGCGCACGCCGTCGTCGTTCCAGTCCACCAGTACCGTCACCAGTGCATCGCTGTTGCCCTCGGTCAGGGCGCGCATGAACGTCATCACCTCCAGCCGACGGCGCTCGCCAAGGCGCCCGACCATGCCGAAGTCGATGAAGCCCACGCGGTTGTCGTCCATGGCCTTGAGGTTGCCCGGGTGCGGGTCGCCATGGAACAGCCCGTCCTCCAGCAGCATCTTGATGAACGCGGCGGCGCCGCGGCTGGCCAGCAGGCTCGGGTCCAGGCCCTGCTCGATCAGCGCCTCGCGCTCCAGCGGGGTATGGCTGGGCAGGTACTGCTGCACCAGCAGCCGCTCGCTGCTGTGGGCCCAGTAGATGCGCGGAATGACGATGTGCGGCTGGCTGGCGAAATTGGCCGCCACCGCGTCGCAGTGGCTGCCTTCCTGGGTGAAGTCCAGCTCTTCGAGCATGGCCCGGGCCAGTTGCCGCACCATCTTGCGCGGCTGGTAGTCGGCCAGGGCGGTGTTTTGCTCGACCAGTTGCGCAACGCTTTCGAGCAGCTGCAGGTCGGCGGTCATCTTGCGCCGCAGCCCCGGACGCTGAACCTTGACCACCACCTCCTCGCCCCCGAGCAGGCGTGCCCGATACACCTGGGCCATGGACGCCGCCGCCAGCGGGGTGGTGTCGAACTCGGCGAATACCTGGTCCAGTTCGGCGCCCAGGTCTTCGAGCACCTGGGCCTGCAGCTGCGCCCAGGGCAAGGTAGCGGCGCTGCTGTGCAGGGCCTGCAACTCGTCGATCCATGCCGCAGGCAAAATGTCGCTGCGGCTGGAGAGGATCTGCCCGAGCTTGACGAAGGTCGGGCCCAGCGCCTCCAGCGCCCGCCGCACGCGTTGCGGGGTGCCTTCGTCGGCGGGCAGGCCGGCCACCGTTTCGGCCTCCCCCAGCAGCCTGCCCAGCCCCAGGCGGAACAGCACGTCCTGGGCGCCGAAGTTGGCCAGCACCACGACAATCTCGCGCACACGCTGATGATGCTTGAGCGCAGTCCAGGTCGATTCGAGCATGGGGCGATTCCTCGGGGCGGGTTGATGTGCAGGGAGTGAACTACTTCCGTACCTTGCGGGGCCCAGGAGTTCCTCGCCCCGCCATCGCCGAGCTGTTCAGGAGCTGGGCGCCAGGCGCGGGCAAAACGACGAGTCGGCACTCAGGTCGCCGCCCCAGGTGCGGTAGCCGGCGGTGTCGATATGGATGCGCCCCGACGGGTAGCGCCCAAGCCCCATGTTCCAGGCCTGGCCCTGGGTCTGCCAGAACTCGCACAATGGTCGCGGATCGGCCCACGCCGGCAACAGCAGGTCGACCGCGAAGGCGCGGGTATACGCACTGTCGCGGGCACCACCGGCGCAGCGGTTGAGGGTGGGGTTGCGATAGGCCGAGACCACTTCGTAGGTTTTCAGGCGCTGCTGCTCGCCCAGGGTCTTGAGCAAGTGCAGGGTCGAGCGTACCGCCGGCCACTGGTCGGGCGGCGCCACGGCGAACGGCTCGGCGTTGCACAGGCGCCAGTCGCTGGCCGAGCGCAGCAGCTGGTACAACGGCACTACCCCATACAGCCGCGCCTGCACCAGCATTTCGCGAAACGCGCGCGTATCGTGGCTGCCCGTCCACTGCGCGAACGACCACAGGTCGCGCTCGTCGGCGTGGGCCGGCAACACGCTCAACAGCCCGGCGAACAGTGCAATGCCCGGATACCCCTTCATGGTCCTGCCCCCTTCCCCTCGTCCTGAGAACTACCCCAGTATGGCAAGCCTTCCGCACATCGGGAGTTCATCGACAAGGAGTTGAACATGCGTACACCTTTTGCCCTGGGCCTGATCGCCCTTGCCGCCAGCAGCGCCGTGCTGGCCGACGCCCGCGTACCGCTGGGCGATGCGCAGCGCGTGACCCGCCTATTCGCCTACCCCAACAACTGCGGGGTGATCTGCTTTCGCGACTGGTCGCTGGAGCGCACCGTGGAGCACTACCTGACCCAGAGCGTGCAGCGCGATGGCTACCCGACCGCCACGGTGACGGTGCGTCGCGAGCACGACCAGCTGCATGCCGACATCAGCGGCGTACCGACCACCTACGCGGCCCCGCTCAAGGCCCTGCTCGACAGCGGCGAACTGGCCTATGCAGGTGCCGACCGGCTCAATCGCGAGGGCAAGTGGGCGTACAACTGGGCGTTGTTCCTGCCGTTGGGCATGGCCCTGGAGAACCGGCGCAGCATCGAGCTGCTGCACTTTCCGCCGGACTACTCGCTGACCCAGGCCCAGGACTACCTGCGCTCCAACACCACCGACCGCTGGGCCCAGCTGCTGACCTTCAACGGCGTGCCGGCGCAACACACCCCGGCCTACCAGACCATCGTGGACATCGCGCCGATTGCCGCGCCAGCCAGTGCCGGCAAGGACCTTGAAGGGGTGTACGGGTATTTCACCGACTACCAGGTGCGCATGGTCAGGGACATGACCGCGGCCGCTGACGGCGCCAGCCTGCCGATGGTGGCGTTCGGTGCGCCGGTGCGCAGTTGGGTGCAGCAGCAGTACGGGCCAGAGGTGAAGGTACTGGGGCTGGTGAGCATCAGCCCGGTGCCTGGGCGCAACGTGCCGGTGCTGGGCGCAAATCACCCGAGCGCGATCTGGTACGCCGCCGACCCGAAGAACAACGACAACGACCCGGACAAGGCCGATGCGGCGGGTTTGCGGATGATGGGGCAGGACTTGAGCGCGGCGTGCTGGCAGGCGGGAATGGGGCGCAACCCGAAGGCTGATGCAAGTGCCACGCTAGGGGCATGCACGCAAAAATGGCAAGTGAAGGAGAAGAAGCAGACCTGCGGGCTGTTTTTCCGCACGGTACGCCAGATGACGCCGGAGCAGGCCCATGCCAAGTGCAATACGGGGGTAATGACGCGGGCGTTACGCAACCTGTAGGAGCCGGCTTTGCCGGCGAAGGCCGCACCACGGACAGGTAGCGCGGCCTTCGCCAGCCAGGCTGGCTCCTGCAACAGCCAATGGGCGGTCAGTCCTGCGGACGCAACCGGTACTGCGGCGGCAGCTGCTCGAACCCGCTGATGGTGGTGTTCAGGCTTTTCCACAGGCCGTCCTTGATCCCGTAGATGCACCCATGGATCGACAGGCTCTGCCCGCGATGCCAGGCGTTCTGCACGATGCTGGTGTGCCCCACGTTCGCCACCTGCTGGATCACGTTCAGCTCGCACAGGCGGTCGACCTGCTCTTCCTCGGTCGCCAGCTTGGACAATTCCACACGATGCTCGTAGTACACGTCGCGAATCGCACGAAGCCAGCCGTCGATCAGGCCCAGCTGACGGTCCTGCATCGAGGCCCGCACGCCGCCGCAACCGTAGTGCCCGGTCACCAGGATGTGCTTGACCTTGAGTACGTCCACCGCGTACTGGATCACCGACAGGCAGTTGAGGTCGGTGTGCAGCACCACGTTCGCCACGTTGCGGTGCACAAACAGGTCGCCCGGCAGCATGCCGACGATCTCGTTGGCCGGCACCCGCGCATCCGAACAGCCGATCCAGAGGAATTCCGGAGTCTGCTGACGCGCCAGCTTGGCGAAGAAGTCCGGATCTTCCTGCTTGATCGCATCGGCCCAGCGCGCGTTGTTATCAATCAGTTCTTGTAGATCGTGCATGGTCAAGCCTCATGGGAATGCGCATGTGTGACTGGCGCCACCCCGTTCGGGTCACGCCTTTGAATCTTCCCGCCAGTGGCCGGTCCACCCCTTACAGGCCACCCGCAGGAGAATAGACATGACCGAATCACATCGCCCGCCGCATGCCCCGGAACCCGCACCGATCGATACCATCGAGGACCAGATGGGCTCGGTGCAGCCGCTGGACTTCGATCAAGACCCACCGGTGACCGACACGCACTACGACCCCAGCGACGATGACCTGACGCCCGAAACCCTGATCCCCGAAGACGGCGCCCGCTCAGCCGATGAAGTCGGCGGCGACCACCCGGCCGACTGGGACCTGAGCGTAGTCGACGAAGATGACATTGGCGGCGGCAACGGCCTGGACGAGGCCGAACTGGCGCGCCGCGACCCGCTGGACGGCAAGCGCGAGCGCTGAAGGGTTATTCTTCGAACAGCGTGCAGGCCATCACCAGCGCATCTTCGCGGCCACCCGCCACCGGGTAGTAGTCGCGTCGTCGGCCGATCTCGTTGAAGCCGAAGCGCTCGTACAGGCGATACGCCGACTGGTTGCTGGCGCGCACTTCGAGGAAGCACTCGCGGCCGTTGCTGGCGTAGGCGCGCTTCATCAGCTCTTCGAGCAGGCGCAGGCCCAGGCCACGGCCCTGGCTTTCGGGCTTGACGGTGATGTTGAGCAGGTGCGCCTCGTCGATGATCACGTTGATCACGCCGTGGCCCACCTGCTGCTGGCCTTCGAACATCAGCCAGATTTCGTAGTTCTTCAGCCCGTCGAGAAAGATCCCCCGGGTCCACGGGTGGCTGAAGGCGGCGTATTCGATCTTCAGCACGGCATCCAGATCCGCCTCGGTCATGCGGCGAAAACTGATGTTGTCACTCATTGCGTGGTTTCCAGCGCGCCATCAGCCGGCGCATGGCTTGCCAGACGTGCGCCTTGCGGGCGGGCTCGTCCATCAACAGTTCAAGGCCAGGCAAGGCCCAGCAGTTGCCCAGGCCCTCCACCGGCAATTCGCGGTAGTACGCCTGCTCGTCGGCTTCACCGGCAAAGCGCACCGCCGGCAGGCCGACCAGCCACAGGCAGCTGCAGGGCGCCTCTTCAAGGCGGGCCTGGATGAAACCCTGGACAAAATCACGCGCCGCCAGCGGGCCCTGGTCGAGAGTGCCGCGCACTAGCAACGGCCAGCGTACCGGCTCGCCGATGATCTGCGGGCTGTCGGGCAGGCCGGCGGCGCGCAGCATGTCCTTGAGCAGCAGGTAGGACGGGTCGCGGCTCTGGAACGGCTGGCCGGTAACCAGCTCCACCAGCACCAGGCAATCGCCGGCACGCAGCAGCTGCAAGGCAAAGCGGGGCGGCGGTACCAGCGCTGGCTTGACCACGGCGGCGGTTTCTTCGGCATCGAGCACCGGCTTGCTGGCCGGCTTGGCGCTGACCGTCGGTCGCGGAATCTCGATTTTTGGCCGCTCGGCCGGCTTGGCAGCCGGTGCAGACGCCTTGGCCACCACTGCCGGCAGCACCACCGGCGCCTCGACCAGCGGTTCGGGTACCCGCAGCAGCTCGGGGCGCGATGGCGCGGCGAACGGCAGTTCGGCGCGCGGCAGCCAGTGCACCACTTGCATGGCGTTCAGGTAGGCGCGGCGGCGGGACTCGGTAAGCAAAGGGCGGCCATCTGTGGATAAGTCGGGGCGAGCATTCTACCGCCGTTACGCCGCCGTTGCAGGCACAAAACCGCCCGACAACACCGGCAAACGATCAGGGGGTGAATCGATCCCCCCCTGATGCAGTACAATCGGCGCTTTTACTTGGCAGCGAGTCGACCCGCCAATGATCGAACCCAAGCGCGTCCTGCGCGCCCTAGCCGAACACTGGGCCCTGCTCGAGCCGTTGTGCGAGCGCTTCGACGGGGGCACCCTGAGCCTGGCCGAGCTGCGCGGGCAACTGGCCGCACAACAGCTCGACAGTACGCCCCAGGACATCACCAACCTGCTGGACGTGTGGATTCGCCTGGACATCCTGGTCCCGGTGGCCAAGAGCCCGAACCGCTTCGAGCTCAACGCCCAGATCCACGACTTCCTGGCCTACCTGCGGCGCGAGCACCGCCTGGGCCTGTGCCTGGAGATCGAAGCCTACCTGCGCCACCTCGAGCGACTGGCCGGGCATATCCAGGACGCCTTCGACATCCGCGACGGCAACGACCTGGCGCGCCAGCTGCGTCTGCTCGACATGCGCGTGCGTGACGTGCTGAAAAAACTCGACAACGACGAGCAGGCGCTGGTGGCGGTGGCCGAGCGGGCCAAGACCAGCGACCGGCAGATCCCGCTGCGCCAGCGCTACGCCGAAGTGCTGGCCACCTGGGACGAATACGTCGAGCCGATGATCCAGCTGGTGAACGCCGACGGCGCCTTCGAACAGGGCGTGCGCAAGGTCGAGACCGTGCTGTTGCGCCTGCTGGGCGAGCAGGCGCGACTGGGCCACCTGGTCGACGACGACATGCTGCTGCGCACCCACGCGCGCATCCTCGAGATGCAGACCAGCGCCCAGCTGACCCTGCGCCACGCCCGCGAGCTGCTGCTGCCGCTGCGTGAAGAGGCGCGCCGGCACAACGCCGTGACCCGTGGCGCCGCACTGGCGCTGTCGGTGATCCGGCGCAAGGGCATCGACGCCGTGCCGCAGGCGGCCATGCCGCTGTTCACCCGCCCGCAGAGCACCTTCCTCGGCAGCGCCAGCCAGGTCGAGGCCTACGTGTATGCCCTGGCCCGCTTCGAAGCCAAGCCGGCGCAGTTCCCCAAGGCGCACAAGAGCCACAAGGGCGCCGCGCCGCGTGCACCGCGCACGGTCAAGGAAATGCTCGAACGCTGCGAAGACGCCCTGCCGCTGCCCGACCTGATGGTGTGGCTGCTGGAGCAGGAGCCCGAAGGCGCCACCGACGAACTGCTGTACTGGTTCTCGCGCCTGTCGCGGGAAAAACGCTTTACCCGCGCGCGCCTGGAGCGCCGCGAGTACACCACTCAGGAACACCTGGTCAGCCTGCGCTCGTTCGCCCTGACTTCAAGCCGCGAACCGTCGCCCGAGCCTACTGCGAGCCCTACCCATGCATCTTGATCTTTCCGAACTGTCCCAGCTCGCACCGATCTTCCGCGAGCTGTTCAAGGGCTTCCACATCAGCCGGCGCGACCCGGAGCTGTACGCCCAGCTGTCGAACTTCCAGGACCAGTACCGCGGCCTGTTCAAGGCCCTGGGCTTCGAACTGGTGTGCGACACCCGTGGCTTCTACTACTTCGTGCCGGAACTGGCTGCTGCCCAGGTCAACAAGACCGCCCAGCGCCTGTCGCTGTTCACCTTCATCCTGGTGGAGCACCTGGCCGACCAGGGCCGCGACCCGATGTCGGTGCTCGACGGCGGCAGCCTGGGGCGCGACGAGCTGCCCTCGCTGCTGGAAAAGTACCGCGACCTGTTCCTGCAGGCCGAGGTGCAGACCCCCGACGAGCTGGAAGAGAAGATCATGCGCCGCATGACCCAGCTCGGCTTTGCCAGCGAAGACAACGGCATCTACCGCTTCCTGCCGCCGATGCACCGCTTCCTCGACGTGTGCCTGTCGGTGCAGCAGGACCGCGACCTGGCCGCCAGCCTGCACAGTGCCCTGCCGCTGCCGACCCCGGTACTGGTGGTGGAAGAAACCCCTGAAGAGCTGAACAGGACCGACGACCCGCTCGACCTGAGCCCGTTCGAGGAAAGCGAAGAAGACGCCTTGGCCCGTGCCATTGCCCAAGAGCAACAGGAGATTGACGCATGAGCCAGGACCGCTACGGCATTCGCCGCTTTGCATTGCTCAACACCGCCGGCTACAGCCTGGGCCTGTTCCCGCTGGAGCACCCGCTGTCGGTGTACGGCGCCAACAATCTGGGCAAGAGTGCGTCGATCAACGCCCTGCAGTTCCCTATCCTGGCGCGCATGTCGGACATGAGCTTCGGCAAATACAGCCTGGAGCAGTCACGCCGCTTCTACTTCGCCAGCGACACCAGCTACATCCTCTGCGAGGTCAACCTGCCCCACGGCCCGCACGTGATCGGCGTGGTCGGGCGCGGCCCTGGCGGCGGCTTCGGCCACCAGTTCTTCGCCTATGCCGGCGAGCTGGACCTGGGCCACTACCAGAAGAACGACACCTGCCTGCGCCAGAAGGAGCTGTTCACCAACCTGGAGCGCAACGGCCTGAAAGCCTACGAGCTCAAGCCCGACGAACTGCGCCGGCTGCTGGTGGGCGGGCACACCTCGGTGCCGCTGGACCTGACCCTGATTCCGCTGCGCTCCACCAGCGAGCAGAGCCTGAAGACCTTCCGCGCCCTGTTCATCAACCTGCTGCACATGCGCGAGATTACCGCGGCCAAGCTCAAGCAGCTGTTCCTCGATGCGTTCGAGCACAGCCTGCGCTCGGGCAGCGTCGACTACATCGCCGCCTGCGAAGAAGCCTTCCGCGACGTGCGGCGCATGGAACAGGACTACAACTCGCTGGTAGCCGCCGGCCCGCTGGTCGAGGCCCTGGCCAATGGCGTGGCCCAGCGCGACATCCTGCGCGGCAAGCTGCACCGCCTGTCACCGCTGCTCGACCAGTTGCTCGGCACCTGGCAGGACTACGCCGGCGCACGCAAGGAAGAGCTGGTGCTGCAGGCCGAGCACTACAGCCACGAGCAGGACGCGCTGCAGAACAACCAGCGCGGCGGCACCCAGGAGCTGATGCGCCTGGAACGCGAAATGACCGGTATCCAGCGCTGGCTGGGCGAACTGTCGGTGCTCAAGCACCGCTTCGCGCTGGTGGATGACGTCAAGGTGCTGGAGCAGCAGCTGCTGGCCGCCAAGGACGCCCACGACGAACTGGCCGGTGCCCTGGCGCAGTCGCGCCAGTTCAGCGCCGAGGACCTGGAAGAGCGCCTGCGCGACCTGGAGAAGCGCCTGAAGTCGGTCAAGCAGCAGCTCGACCATGCCGACAACAACAGCTATGCACGCCTGCGCGAAGAGTTCTCGCAGCAGGACGTCGAGCGCCTGATGCGCCTGTTCAACGGTGCGCTGTTCAGCCTGCCGCTGGGCGAGCGCGGCATCGAGCTGGATGACAGCGACGTGTGGGTCAAGTCTCTGGAAGCGGTACTCGACGGCTTCAAGGGCGAGCGCTTCGAGGCGCCGGGGCTGTCCATCGACCTCAGCCATATCGAGCCGCCGGCCTTGCAGGCCCTGGCCGACCGCGCCGCGCTGCGCGACCAGAAGGAGCGCCTGGAAAAAGAGCTCAAGCAGCTCAAGACCCAGCAGGCCGTGGCCGCCGACCGCGCCGCGAGCAAGACCCAGACCGAAGCGCTGTACCAGCAGGTGCTGGATGCGCAAAAGGCCCTGGAAGACTACCGCCGTACCCAGACCCTGTCGGCCGAAGAAGGCGACAAGCTGGAGCAGCTGGCGCAGATGGAGGCGGCCCAGGACGAGCTCAAGCGCTCCAGCGACGCGTTCACCGAGCGCGTGCAGCAACTGTCGGCCAAGCTGCAACTGGTCGGTCGCCAGATCGCCGACATGGAGGCCAAGCAGCGCACCCTCGACGACGCCCTGCGCCGTCGCCAGCTGCTGCCGGCCGACCTGCCGTTCGGCACGCCGTTCATGGACCCGGTCGACGACTCCATGGACAACCTGCTGCCGCTGCTCAACGACTACCAGGACAGCTGGCAGGGCCTGCTGCGGGTGGATGGCCAGATCGAGGCGCTGTACGCCCAGGTACGCCTCAAGGGCGTGGCCAAGTTCGACAGCGAAGACGACATGGAGCGCCGCCTGCAGCTGCTGATCAACGCCTATGCGCACCGTACCGACGAAGCCCTGACCCTGGGCAAGGCGCGGCGCGCGGCGGTGACCGACATCGCGCGTACCCTGCGCAACATCCGCAGCGACTACGACAGCCTCGAGCACCAGCTGGCACTGTTCAACCGCGAGATCAACAAGCGCCAGGTATCCAACCTGCAGAGCTTTCGCATCGTGCTGGCGCCGAACAAGGAAGCGCTCAAGCACATCGACCAGATCATCCACAGTGCCGGCCAGTACGAGGAAGGCGAGACCCTGTCGGTGTTCGACCTGAGCCAGAGCGCCGAGCAGGACAACAAGAACGAAGAGGCCAAGGAGTACCTGGCGCGGCTGGTGGCAGCCAACCACAACCAGCTGGGCCTGAAGGACCTGTTCGAGCTGGCGTTCGAGATCACCAAGGTAGGCGGCCAGCCGATCATCCATACCGACATCGATGGCGCGGCCTCCAACGGCACCACCATGACCATCAAGGCGCTGACCAACATGTACCTGTTGCTGCACCTGATGGACCGCGACCAGGCCGGGCGCGTGCGCCTGCCGTACTACCTGGACGAGGCGGCCGACATCGACGAACGCAACCAGGCGGCATTGCTGGAGACCAGCCTGCAGTTGGGCTTCGTGCCGATTCTGGCGAGCGTGAAGCCGCAGGTATCGGCGCACGTGGCAATCGACCTGGAGGGCGGTAGCGGGCCGAACGGGATCTACATCGACGAGGCGGACTGGAAGTACATCAGCCGTCGCGATCAGGTGAAGGTCGAGGTGCGGGAAGTGGAGGTTGAGCCGGCGTCGATCTGACGGCCTTGGGGGCCCTTTGGGCCCCATCGTGGGTCAAGCCCGCTCCCACAGAGGGCACCATTTAACCTGTGGGAGCGGGCTCGACCCGCGATGGATTCAACGCGGTCTTATTCTGCCCAAGGCAGAATCGGAATCGCCGTCACCGCGTTCTGCGGGCTGCCTTCGATCAGGCGGTCGCTGTACACCAGGTACACCAGCGTGTTGCGCTTCTTGTCCAGAAAGCGCACAACCTGCATGGTCTTGAACACCAGCGAGGTGCGCTCCTTGAACACTTCATCGCCATCCTTGAGCTCGCCCTTGAAGCGGATCGGCCCCACCTGACGGCAGGCGATCGACGCCTCGGCACGGTCTTCGGCCAACCCCAGCCCACCCTTCACGCCGCCGGTCTTGGCGCGCGACAGGTAGCAGGTCACGCCCTCCACCTTGGGGTCGTCGAACGCCTCGACCACGATGCGGTCGTTGGGCCCGACGAACTTGAACACCGTCGACACCTGGCCGATTTCCTCGGCACCGGCCAGCATCGGCAAGGCCAGCAAGGCGGCTGCAAAAATCCCTTTGATCACGCTCATTTCCTCATACCAGAATCAGGTTGTCGCGGTGCACCAGTTCCGGCTCGGCGCTGTAGCCCAGCACGGCCTCGATGGCCTCGGATGACTGGCCGATGATCTTCTGCGCTTCCAGCGCGCTGTAGTTGGCCAGGCCGCGGGCCACCTCAAGGCCGTCCGGCCCTACGCACACGACCATCTCGCCACGCCGGAAACTGCCCTGCACGGTCTTGACGCCCACCGGCAGCAGGCTCTTGTTGGCCTGGCGCAAGGCCTGCACCGCACCGGCGTCCAGCACCAGGGTGCCGCGGGTCTGCAGGTGCCCGGCCAGCCATTGCTTGCGTGCCGCGAGCATGCCGCGCTCGGGCGAGAGCAAGGTGCCCAGGCGCTCGCCGGCCTTGAGGCGGTCGAGCACGCGCTCGATGCGCCCGCCGACGATGATGGTGTGCGCCCCCGACCGCGCGGCCAGGCGCGCCGCACGCAGCTTGGTCTGCATGCCGCCACGCCCCAGTGCGCCACCGGTGCCGCCGGCCACGGCGTCCAGCGCCGGGTCATCGGCGCGCGCCTCGTAGATCAGCTGGGCTTCGGGGTTGTTGCGCGGGTCGGCATCGAACATGCCGTCGCGGTCGGTGAGGATCACCAGCAGGTCGGCTTCCACCAGGTTGGCCACCAGTGCGGCCAGGGTGTCGTTGTCGCCGAAGCGGATCTCGTCGGTGACCACGGTGTCGTTCTCGTTGATCACCGGTACCACGCCCAGCTCCACCAGGGTACGCAGGGTGCTGCGGGCGTTGAGGTAACGCTTGCGGTCGGAGAGGTCGTCGTGGGTCAGTAGGATCTGCGCGGTGTGCCGGCCATGCTCGGCAAAGCTCGACTCCCAGGCCTGCACCAGGCCCATCTGGCCGATGGAGGCGGCAGCCTGCAGCTCGTTCATCGCACTCGGTCGCTTGCTCCAGCCCAGGCGGCTCATGCCGGCAGCCACGGCCCCCGAAGAGACCAGCACCAACTCGACCCCTGCCTCATGCAGGGCCACCATCTGCTCGACCCACACGCCCATCGCCGCGCGGTCCAGGCCCTTGCCATCCGCCGTCAGCAACGCGCTGCCGATTTTCACGACCCAGCGCTGCGCACCCGTCACCTTGCTCCGCATCTTCTTCCAACCTATAGAGATCTTTAGATACCAAAACGCCGCTTGAAAAAGCGGCGTTTAGTGTACTGCAACGAATCAGTCGCGCACGTAAATGATTTCCGGGCCGTCTTCGTCGTCTTCCCAGTCGTCATCGTCATCATCGTCGCCGATGTCGTGCACGCTCTTGACGCCGGTACGGCGCAGGGCGCGCGCGTCGTCCAGGGCCTGCAGCTGGGCACGGGCCTCGTCTTCGATGCGCTGGTCGAGGTCGGCCAGCTCGTCGCGGTAGGCCGGGTCGGCCGCCAGGCGGTCGGCACGGTCTTCGAGGTAGCGCATGATGTCGCGGCTGAGCTGCTCGGTGCCCTGCTTGGAGATCGCCGAGATGACGTACACCGGGCCTTCCCACTGCAGGCGCTCGACCACTTCCTTGACGCGCTCGTCGCGCTCGTCGTCCATCAGCATGTCGGTCTTGTTCAGCACCAGCCAGCGGTCACGCTCGGCCAGCGACGGGCTGAAGCGGGTCAGCTCGTTGACGATGACTTCGGCGGCGTCGGCGCTGCTGCTTTCATCCAGCGGGGCCAGGTCGACGAGGTGCAGCAGCAGGCGGGTACGCGCCAGGTGCTTGAGGAAGCGGATACCCAGGCCGGCGCCTTCCGAAGCGCCTTCGATCAGGCCGGGGATGTCGGCGATGACGAAGCTCTTCCAGCGGTCGACGCTGACCACGCCCAGGTTCGGCACCAGGGTGGTGAACGGGTAGTCGGCGACTTTCGGCTTGGCGGCCGACACCGAACGGATGAAGGTGGATTTGCCGGCATTGGGCAAGCCCAGCAGGCCGACGTCGGCCAGCACTTTCATTTCCAGTTTCAGGTCACGCTGCTCCCCGGGCTTGCCCGGGGTGGTCTGGCGTGGCGCACGGTTGGTGCTGGACTTGAAACGGGTGTTGCCCAGGCCGTGCCAGCCGCCCTGCACCACCATCAGTTTCTGCCCGGCCTTGACCAGGTCGCCGATCACTTCCTGGGTGCCCGCGTCGATCACGGTGGTGCCGACCGGCACGCGCAGGATCAGGTCGTCGCCCTTCTTGCCGGTGCAATCTGTGCTGCCGCCATTGGAGCCGCGCTGGGCCTCGAAGTGGCGGGTGTAGCGGTAGTCGACCAGGGTGTTGAGGTTTTCGTCGGCAACCATGTACACCGAGCCGCCGTCGCCACCATCGCCACCGTTGGGGCCACCGTTCTCGATGAACTTCTCGCGGCGGAAGCTCATGCAACCGTTACCGCCGTCACCGGCCTTGACCTTGATCGATACTTCGTCAACAAACTTCATAAAAACCGCCTCTCGTCAGTTGGACGAGCTGAGTGACACAAAGACATAAGGCTCTTGCAAAAGTGAGCGCGGCGGCCCCGATACGGCCAGAACACCAGCGCCGGCAGCCCATACAAACAGCTTTGCAAGAGACTCACCCCACAAACGAAAAAGCCCCGTCGCGAGACAGGGCTTTTCCAGCGATCGCGCGATTACTCGGCAACGACGCTCACGTAACGACGACCGAAGGCGCCTTTTACTTCGAACTTGATCTTACCCGCGATCTTGGCGAACAGGGTGTGATCCTTGCCCATGCCAACGCCGTAGCCAGCGTGGAATTGGGTGCCGCGCTGACGCACGATGATGTTGCCCGGGATGATAGCCTGGCCGCCATACATCTTCACGCCAAGGCGTTTGGCTTCTGAGTCGCGACCGTTACGGGTACTACCACCAGCTTTTTTGTGTGCCATGGTTCAATTCTCCAGAAATGGGGATTTGGGCGATTAAGCCGAAATACCGGTGATCTTGATTTCGGTGAACCACTGGCGGTGGCCCATACGCTTCATGTGGTGCTTACGGCGGCGGAACTTGATGATGCGCACTTTGTCGTGACGACCTTGCGAGATCACTTCAGCAACAACCTTGGCACCAGCAACGACTGGAGCGCCGATGTTCACGTCGTCGCCATTGGCAACCAACAGAACGCGGTCGAAAGTCACGGATTCGCCAGTGGCGACTTCCAGTTTTTCGATTTTCAGGTATTCACCTTCGGCGACTTTGTACTGCTTGCCACCGGTAACAATTACTGCGTACATGGGTATTTCTCCGATAATCCTGCTCACCCAGCTCTTTATAGGAAGAGTATTGGCTGGCATGGCTGCATAGGGCTGGAACGGCCCAGTGCAATTGCGTAAGGCAGGTGCTGCCCAGGAAGTTCAGGGTGCGCGATTGTACGCAAGCCAGCTTTGCCTTGCAAGTGTGGCCATTGACCCCACGGGCAGTGCGCCTTGACACGCCGGGACCCGCAACCTAGCATGCCGCGCAACCCTTATGGAGCACCTGTGGCCGATGCAACCCCAAGCTTTCTACCGTGCGGTAGCGGACGACTTCAGCGCCGTTGACGAGATCATCAAGAAGCAGCTGACTTCGCGTGTGCCGCTGGTATCGAAAATCGGCGACTATATTACCTCGGCCGGGGGCAAGCGTCTGCGCCCGCTGCTGGTGTTGCTGTGCGGCAAGGCACTGGGCCGCGAAGGCGACGACCTGCGCCTGCTGGCAGCCACCATCGAGTTCCTGCACACCGCCACCCTGCTGCATGACGACGTGGTCGACATGTCGGGCATGCGCCGTGGCCGCTCCACCGCCAATGCCCTGTGGGGCAACGCGCCAAGCGTGCTGGTGGGCGACTTCCTGTACTCGCGCTCGTTCGAGATGATGGTCGAGCTGGGCTCGATGCCGGTCATGCAGATCCTCTCCAAGGCCACCCGCGTGATTGCCGAGGGTGAAGTGCTGCAGCTGTCGCGCATTCGCGACGCCAGCACCACCGAGGAAGTCTACATGGACGTCATCCGCGGCAAGACCGCCATGCTGTTCGAAGCCTCCACCCACAGCGCCGCCGCACTGGCCGGCGCCAGCGATGAACAGCGCGAAGCCCTGCGTACCTTCGGCGACCACCTGGGCGTGGCCTTCCAGCTGGTCGACGACCTGCTCGACTACAAGGGCGACGCCGAGACCCTGGGCAAGAACGTCGGTGACGACCTGGCCGAAGGCAAGCCGACCCTGCCGCTGATCTACACCATGCGCGAAGGCACCCCCGAGCAGGCGGCGCTGGTGCGCCAGGCCATCCAGAAAGGTGGCCTTGAAGACCTGGAGAGCATCCGCAACGCAGTGGAGGCCGCCGGCGCGCTGGAGTACACCGCACAGATGGCGCGTGACTACGTGGCCCGTGCCATCGCCTGCCTGGACGTGCTGCCGGCCAGCGAATACCGCGATGCGCTGGTCGAACTCAGCGAATTCGCCGTCGCCCGCACGCACTGATCCCCTGCCCCGGCCCATCGCTCGATGGGCCTGCTTTTCCTCTGGCCGGCAAAACCCTATACAATGTGGGTTTTCTGCACGTAGTCCTGAGGAACCGTAGTGAGCACTTTGCCACCCTGCCCCAAATGCAACTCCGAATACACCTACGAAGACGCCAGCCAGCTGATCTGCCCCGAGTGCGCCCACGAGTGGTCGGCCAGCGGTGAAGCCGAAGCGGCCAGAGACGAAGCGGTGAAGAAGGATTCGGTGGGCAACGTCCTGCAGGACGGCGACACCATCACCGTGATCAAGGACCTCAAGGTCAAGGGCACCTCGCTGGTGGTCAAGGTCGGCACCAAGGTCAAGAACATCCGCCTGTGCGACGGCGACCACGACATCGACTGCAAGATCGACGGCATCGGCCCGATGAAGCTGAAATCGGAATTCGTGCGCAAGGTCTGACCCCTGCCTGCCCGGGGCTGCACTCGCAGCCTCGACCCTACCGCCCGGCGGTAATCGCAAGAAAAATCCAATAGTCACTTGCTATTTTGATAATAAGAATTATTCTCATTGAACGCTTTCAAGGAGAATAGCCATGACTTATCTGATAGACGCCTGGCTTGACCGCCCCCATCCGTACCTGCGCATCCTGCACCGCGAAACCGGCGAGGTATGCGCCGTGCTCGAAGAAGACGCGCTGGGCGAACTGCGCGACCAGGGCGACCTGGATCTTCACGGGTTGAATTCGAGCGAGCCTGTGGTGCTCAAGGAGCTGGTGAGGAATCTGTTCCTGTTCTGCTATGCCCGGGCGTTGCGCCCTGGGGGTGGCGCGCAGTGGAACTGAAAACGCTTCGCCGGCAAGGCCGGCTCCTACACGGGTACGCGCTGACCCTGTAGGAGCCGGCCTTGCCGGCGAAGAGGTATTACAGTACGTCCAGCAGCTCGACGTCGAACACCAGCACGCTGTGCGGCGGGATGCTGCCAACGCCCTGGGCGCCGTAAGCCAGCTCGCTCGGTACGTACAGGCGCCATTTGCTGCCCGCGTTCATCAGTTGCAGGGCCTCGGTCCAGCCAGCGATCACGCCGCCGACCGGGAATTCTGCCGGCTGGCCACGCTCGTAGGAGCTGTCGAACACGGTGCCGTCGATCAGGGTGCCGTGGTAGTGGGTGCGCACGCTGTCTTCACGGCTTGGCTTGGCGCCTTCACCGGCAGTCAGTACTTCGAACTGCAGGCCCGAGGCCAGGGTGGTGATGCCGTCACGCTTGGCGTTCTCGGCCAGGAAGGCCTTGCCTTCGCCAGCGGCCGCTTCGGCCTTGGCAGCCGCTTCGGCCTGCATGATTTCACGGATGACCTTGAAGCTGGCCGACAGGTCTTCTTCGCTGACGCGGCTGGCCTGGCCATTGAAGGCGTCGGTCAGACCGGCCAGGATCGCGTCCAGGTTGACGCCCGGTGGCGGGTTGTCACGCAGCTGGCCACCCAGCTGACGGCCAATGCCGTAGCTGACGCGGGTTTCGTCGGTGGACAGGTTGAGTTCGGACATGTTTCTGCTCCGCTACAGGGCGCACAAAAGCCGCGCCCGCTGTGAAAAGGGCAAGCAGCCTAGCACACTGCGGCAAAGCAGTTCAGCTACCAGGCAGTACGTCGCGGCATCGGCACCTTGAGGTCTTCTTCGGGGGTGCCGTGCAGGCCGCACATCTCGTCCTGCACCGACCAGTGCACCAGGTGCAACGGCACGGCGGGCAAGCCATTGAGCAGGCGCTGGCCATCGACCACCGAGTGCACCTTGAGACGTACCCCCTTGGCATCCAGCAACGGGTGCGCCTTGCCCTTGACCCGGGCCTCGAGCACGAAGTCCCCCCCTTCGATGGCGATCAGGTTCAGTTCGTCCACCCGGCCGGCCCTGGCCTCGCTGTTCAGTTCATGCAGGTTCATTGCGATACCTCGCTACTGGAACATTCCACAGGCCGTTCATTTTTTGTACAGCATCGACCAAAGCACAAGCCAGAAACGCAACCGCCCGTCCGTTATGCAACGGACGGGCGGCTGACAAGGCGTGATACCCCGCAGGTCAGTGCTTGGTCATCTTGTCCAGGTAGCCCATGGCGAACGCCGAGACCACGAAGGTCATGTGGATGATCACGTACCACATCAGGTACTGGGTCTCGATGTTGCGCGCGTCCATGAACACCCGCAGCAGGTGGATGGAGGAGATCGCCACGATCGAGGCGGCCACCTTCATCTTCAGCGAGGAAGAGTCCATCTTGCCCAGCCAGTTGAGCTTTTCGGTGCCTTCGGCGATATCCAGCTGCGACACGAAGTTCTCGTAGCCCGAGATCATCACCATCACCAACAGGCCGCCCACCAGGGCCATGTCGATCAGCGACAGCAGTACCAGGATGAGGTCGGACTCGGCCAGCGAGAAGACGTTGGGCAGCACATGGAAGATCTCCTGAAAGAACTTCAGCGCCAACGCCAGCAGCCCCAGGGACAGGCCAAAATAGATGGGTGCGAGCAGCCAGCGCGAGGCGTACATCGCATTTTCGATAAAGCGTTCCATTGAGCAGATCACCAGGTGGCTGGAAAAAAACGAGCGCGAGTATAGCAGCCACCTGTGACAGGAAAAGCCCGCGACACGCTGCCACAGGCCAGTGGATGATCCGGTCGGCTCAGGTGTCGGGGTTGGACTGCAGGTCACCCACATGATGAACCCGCTCGCCGTTGATGCGACGCAGCTGCGCCTGCAGGTGCACGCACCAGATCTGCGGGTCGTCGGCCACCTGGTAGCCGTGCAGGGTCAGGCTGTCGACAATCGCGCTGAGCACCGACTCGGCCACGAACGGCCCGTGAAACGGCCCCTGGGCCTTGATCGCGGAGGGTTGCTCGCCGGCCATGCCGGCGGCGAACAGCAGTGTCCACATGCCGGTGTCACCGGCCAGCGGGCGGATACGGCACTCAATGCGGGTCACCAGGCCCAGGCATTGACGGGTAAGGCTGAGGGTACGCGGCATGGCGACGGTCCTCGGTGAGGCGTTGCGTAGCCTGTGGCCAGGCTGGTTTCGATCCTTTTGCGCACGACGGTCCATGCCTTGAGGATAGAAGAAATCCGCCGGCGACAAGCGGTCGGCGCCGAGCGGTCATGTGCCATGCGCCGAACTGCCCCCTTCGCCCGTAATGCCGACTCCCACATGTAGGAGCCGGCATTGCCGGCGAAGAACCCAACGCGGTCAGGAAGGCTTCACCTGCGCCAGCGCCTCTTCGGCCTGCTCCTTCTCGGCTTCCTTGAGGTCCTCTTCGCTGATCATCTCGGCAATCACCCGCAACCGCTCGACTACCCGCGCATTGATGCTGCCTTCGGGGAACTCGCCCTCCTCGTTCGGCTGCCCGGCCGGCTCGCCCACCAGCAGGCTCAGGGCCTCGTCGGCCTGACTGACTGCGTACACATGGAATTGCCCGGCGCGCACCGCCTGCAGCACGCGCTCGTCGAGCATCAGCGTGGCCACGTTGGCCCGAGGGATGATCGCGCCCTGCTCACCGGTCAGGCCACGAGCCTCGCACAGGCGGAAGAAGCCCTCGATCTTCTCGTTGACCCCGCCCACCGCCTGCACTTCACCGAACTGGTTGATCGAGCCGGTGATCGCAAAGCACTGCTTGAGCGGGGTTTTCGACAGGGCCGAGATCAGCGTGCAGGCCTCACCCAGCGATGCGCTGTCGCCATCCACATAGCCGTAGGACTGCTCCAGCGCGATGCTGGCCGAAATGGCCAGGGGGAACTCCTGGGCGTAGCGGCTGCCCAGGTACCCGGTGAGGATCATCACGCCCTTGGAGTGGATCGGCTGGCCCAGGTTGACCTCACGCTCGATATCCACGATGCCGCTGCCGCCCGGGTACACCGTGGCGGAAATCCGCGCCGGCACACCGAACGCCGAATCGCCCACCTCCAGCACGGTCAGGCCATTGCACTTGCCCACCGCCGCGCCTTCGGTGTCGATCAGGATGATCCCGGCCAGCATGTCGTCGAGAATCCGCGCCGATACCCGCCCAGTACGCGTGGCCTTGGCCTTGAGCGCCCGCTCGATGTGCCCGGCATCGGTCATCTCGTCGTTGGCCAGGTGGCGAATGAAATCCGCCTCGCTGACCAGCTGGAACAGGTCGCCGATGCGCGCCGACAGGCGCCCCTGGTGCTCGGCCAGGCGGGCGCTGTAGGTGGCCAGGCGCGCCACCGCATCGGCGGTCAGCGGGGCCATGCCCTCCTCGCTGGTGCGGGTCTTGAGCAGCTGGGCGAACTGCTCCAGGCTCTCCTCGACCATGGGAATGTCTTCGTCGAAGTCCACCAGCACCCGGAACATCTCCTGGAAGTCCGGGTCGTGGTCCTGCAGCGCGTAGTACAGCTGGCGGGCGCCGATGATGATCACCTTGACCTGCAGCGGGATCATCTGCGGGGTGAGGGTCACGGTGGCCAGGCGACCGAACTCGCCCAGCGGCGACTCCATCTTCAGCTTGCGCGATTGCAGGGCGCGCTTGAGCGCATCCCACACGAACGGCTCGCCGAGCATCTTCTCGGCTTCCAGAATCAGGAACCCGCCATTGGCGCGGTGCAGCGCCCCCGGGCGCAACTGGCGATAGGTGGTGTACAGCGCGCCCTGGTCGTTGCCGTATTCGATGCGGCCGAACAGGTTGTCGTAGGTAGGGTGCGGCTCGAACACCACGGGCGCGCCGCCGCTGGCGTGATGGCCGACCACCAGGCTGGGGGCGTACTGCTCTTCGAGCATCTTGCGCGCCACCGCGTCGGTCTTGCTGTCGTCGACCAGTTGCTCGACCACGGTGCGCAGCAGGTTGACCTGCATGGCCTGCAGGTAGGCGCACACCGCAGCGTTCTCGGCGTATTTCTCCGACAGCGGGGCCAGCAAGGGCTGCAGGGCCAGGGTGATGGTTTCTTCGTTGAGCTGGCGCAGCTGGTTGTTCGACTCGCGCTTCCACTGCGGCAGGCTGGCGAGCTCTTCGTTGAGGCGCTCTTCCAGCGCGGCGATGTCCTCGTGGAAACGCTCGCGCTCGGCCTCAGGCAACTGGGCGAACTCGGCCTCGTCCAGCGCCTTGCCATCGGCCATTGGGGTGAAGGCGACGTTGCTGCTGTCGCGGTACAGGGCCACGTCCTTTTCCAGCGAGGCGCGCTCGATCACATCCAGGGCACGGTCGTAGCGCTGGTTGAAGGCGCGGTCGATGGCGCTTTTCTTCTGCTGATAGGACGGGTGCTCGAACACCGCCGGAAAGGTCGCCAGCAGGTTGTCGATCAGGCCCCCGATATCGGCGATGAAGGCCCCGGCACTGCCGGCCGGCAGCTCGAACGCCTTGGGCTCGCGGGGCTCGTCGAAGTTGTTGACGTACAGCCAGTCGGACGGCGTCTGCAGGCGCTTGCCTTCTGCCTTGAGGTAGCGCTTGACGAACGAGAAGCGGCCGGTGCCCGGCTCGCCCATGACAAACACGTTGTAACCGGGGCGTGGCATGGCGACGCCGAACTGCAAGGCTTCGACTGCACGTTCCTGGCCTAGCACACCGCGAAAGGGCTCCAGATCATTGGTGGTGGAAAAATCGAACTGTTCAGCGGAAAACGGCCGGGTCAGGGCTTCGGGCGCAAGACGCAGGCTCGCAGCAACAGGATCGGGCATCGGGCTTCCTTACTTCGGCGGGGCGGATGACGGCATTCTGGCGCCGCCTGCGCCCGGCTTGCAAGGCTCTTCAACGCTTTAGCGCGCAGGGTCGAAAACCTGCTCCGCGTCAATTATTTCAAGCAATCTTTTGCAATTAATCACGGAACCCTTAGATCGTGCCTAAACTCCAAACTGCGCGGCTGGGTAAACAACCGACCCGTCCTGGCAACTAGTCCTACAGACATGCCAGATAACCCTGACCTTTGGTTTGAACATCAGAAAGAGAACAATGCTATGAAACGGATTCTTCTGGGTACTCTGTTCACCGCGGTTTCGCTCAACGCCATGGCCCAGGCGCCAGGCGGCCCGGACTGCGGCTGGGGCAACATGCTGTTCGAGGGCCAACGCGGCACGCCGGCTCACTTCCTCGCATCCACCACCAACGGTACCTCGGGCAACGCCACCTTCGGCATGACCTCGGGCACCAACGGCTGCTCCACCAATGCGTCGCTGACCTATGGCGGCAAATCCTGGTTCGCCATGAATGGCATGATGAACGAGCTGTCCGAAGACATGGCGCAAGGCCAGGGCGAAGCACTGACCACCTACGCGGTGGTACTGGGCGTCGCACCGGAAGACCGTGCGCACTTCGCGGCCGTGACTCACCAGCACTTCCAGGAAATCTTCACCACAGCCGACGCTACCGCTGAAGATGTTCACACCAACACCCTCGCCGTCCTGAAAAGCGACGCCCGTCTGGCCAAATACGCAACCCCGGCCTAAGCTCGGCACACCCGCCCCGACCACGGGGCGGGTTTGTTTGCCCGCCTCTATCGGCATCATTCAGACGTAGTTGCCCGACATGCTCAAACGCCTTGCCTACCTGGCGCTCTGTGCCTGCGCCCCGCTGCACGCTGCCACCGTGCTGGACGATGCTCGTCTGCACGCACTGGCCAACGACCGCTACTGGATCTCCCTGGGCCATTACGAAACCGCCAAGCTCGGCGGATGGCGCAGCTACGTGGACGACCCCAAATTCTTCCTGGCCAAGGACGGTGCGCACCACCCTGACCAGGAACTGCGCGCCACCTATGAGGCGCTGTACGCCCCGGCCAGCCTGGGCGACCAGCACGCGCAATGCGTATTCCCGGCGCGCACCCGCTGGCTGCGTGAGCAGTTGCAGCTCACCGACCTGCCGGCGCCGGACTGCAAGGCCTACACCCAGTGGTACTCGGACGTGTCGCCGCACAGCGCGGTGATGATCTTCCCGGCCGCCTACCTGAACAGCCCCTCGTCGATGTTCGGGCACACGCTGCTGCGTATCGACCAGGCCGACGTGCAGAGCGACAACACCGCACTGCTGAGCTACGCGATCAACTTCGGCGCCTACATCGAGGGCAACGACAACAGCATCCTGTATGCCTGGAAGGGCCTGATGGGCGGCTACCCCGGCCTGTTCGCGCTGGTGCCCTACCAGGAGAAGCTGTCCGAGTACCGCAGCCTGGAAAACCGCGACCTGTGGGAATACCGGCTGAACCTCACGCCCGAGGAAACCGGGCGCATGGTCGAGCACATCTGGGAACTCAAGCAGATCCAGTTCGACTATTTCTTCTTCGACGAAAACTGCTCGTATCGCCTGCTCGAACTGCTGCAGGTGGCACGGCCGAGCCTGGACCTGACCTCGCAGTTCCCGCTCACGGCGATCCCCACCGACACGGTCAAGGCGGTGAAACAGTCCGGGCTGGTAGCGCGTACCGACTACCGTCCATCGCGCGAGCGCGAGCTGCTGGAGCGGGCCAAACCGCTGGACCATGCCGAACAGCAGCAGGTGCTGGCCGTGAGCGCCGACACCGCGCAACTGCAGAGCCCCGCCTTCACCGAGCTGCCGCGCGAGCGCCAGGCGCTGGTGCAGGACGCCGCCTATCGCCTGGAGCGCTACCGCGCCAATGGCCTGGAGCGCGACCCGGAGCGGGCCAGGCGCAGCTTCGAGTTGCTGCGCGCGATCAACCGCAACCCGCCACCACCGTTGCAGATCGAACGCCCCGGGCTGCCGGAGGACGGCCACGAGTCGCGCACCTGGCAGCTGGGCGTGGGTACCCGAGAAGACCGGGCCTTTGCCGAGTACGGGCTGCGCATGGCCTATCACGACCTCAACGACAACGCCTACGGCTTCCCGCTGGGGGCGCAGATCGAGATCCTGCAACTGAAGGTGCGCCAGTACGAACACAACGACTGGCAGGTGCAGCGCCTGGACCTGGCCACGATCCGCTCGCTGACGCCGCGCAACGACCTGCTCAAGCCGTGGTCGTGGCAGGTGGCCGGCGGGTTGGAACGGGTGCTGGGCAAGCATGAGAACGAGGTGCTGGTCAGCCATGTGAATGGCGGCGCCGGGGGCACCTGGCAGTTGGGCCAGGACATGCTCGGGTTTGCCCTGGGCACGGTGCGGGTGGAGCACAACAATGACTTTGCCGGGTTCATCGCACCCGCGGCAGGGTTCAACACCGGCGTGCTGTGGCGCAACGGGCTGGGCAACCTGAGCCTGGAGGCCAAGGGCGACTACTTCACCAATGGCGAGGTCCGCCGCAGCCTGAGCCTCAACCAGCAGTGGGAACTGTCGCGCAACCTGGGCCTGCGCCTGAGTGCCAGGCGCGAGTTCAGCCAGCTGGCGACGGCGCAGAACGAGGTGATGCTCGAGGTGAAGTGGTACAACTACTGAAGTCATCGCGGGTCAAGCCCGCTCCCACAAGGGCAGTGAGAAACCTTGTGGGAGCGGGCTTGACCCGCGATGCGATCCAATTGTTTGACATCTTTTTGACCTCTCTTGCACACACCAGCACCTAGACTTCCCCCCAACAGGTGGAGAGTTCGAACATGCGCGGGCACTGGGTACTGGTGGCAATGATGCTGGGCGGTTGCGCCAGCACCCACGATCAACTGATCGAGCAAGGCTACCCTGCCCCCTACGCCGACGGCTTCCAGGCCGGTTGCAGCAGCGGCCACCAGGCCGCAGGCGTGATGATGGGCGAGTTTCGCAAGGACGTGCCGCGCTATCTGCACGACCGCCAGTACGAGACTGGCTGGGACGACGGCTTTCGCCAGTGCCAGGCCATGCAGCAGAGCCAGGACCAGGACACCTACCGCAGCCGCCACTGGGACGAGCGCGACCAGCAGTGGCAGCAGGAAAAGGACCGCGACGCCGCCCGCGCCTATCGACGCCAATAGGTCGCCCTCGAACATTCGATGCAACCGGTGACCGCGCATCATGGTCTTCCTACAAAGGAGGCCAACCATGAGCCGAGCATTCGTCAACGAAGACCAGGCCGCCGATCAGGCCAATCAACCGGTAGAGCGGCGCATCAGCGAACAACCCAACCACGTCACCGCCCAGGGCCTGACCCTGCTCAAGCAGCGGGTCAGCGAACTGGAGACCCTGCGCAGCACGCTGCTGGGCGACCCCGACAAACAACGCCTGGCCGAGGTCGAGCGCGACCTGCGCTACTTCAGCGCCCGCGTGCAGAGCGCCCAGGTGGCCGCACCCGCCACCTCGCAGAGCAAGGTGCAGATCGGTAGCCGGGTGGTGTTTGTCGATGAAGAAGGCCGCCAGCATGAAGTGCAACTGGTCGGCGAAGACCAGGCCTATGCCGCCAGTGGCCTGATCAACTGGGGGTCACCCCTGGGCCGGGCCCTGCTGGGGGCAGCGCCCGGTGACGAGGTGCTGTGGCGACGACCGGCGGGTGATCAACTGATCGAGGTCGTCGCCATCGAGCCGCAGGCCTAGACCACGCCCTGGGCCAGCATGGCGTCGGCAACCTTGACGAAGCCGGCGATGTTGGCGCCCTTGACGTAGTTGATGCGGCCGTTCTCTTCGCCGTAGTACACGCAGGCATGGTGGATCGACTGCATGATGTTGTGCAGCTTGCTGTCCACCTCGCCGGCCGTCCACAGCAGGCGCATGGCGTTCTGCGACATCTCCAGGCCGCTGACGGCCACGCCGCCGGCGTTGGAGGCCTTGCCCGGGGCGAACAGGATGCCGGCCTCGATGAAGAGGTCCACGGCGTCCAGGGTGGTCGGCATGTTGGCGCCTTCGGCCACGCAGATGCAGCCGTTGCGCAGCAGGGTGCGTGCGTCTTCGGCGTCCAGCTCGTTCTGGGTGGCGCACGGCAGGGCGATGCCGCAGGCCAGGGTCCATGGGCGCTGGCCGGCGCGGAACTCCAGGCCGAACTCGCCGCCCAGCTCGCTCAGGCGGCCGCGCTTGACGTTCTTGAGCTCCATCAGCGCATCCCACTGCGCATCGTTCAGGCCGGCTTCGCAGTACAGGGTACCCTCGGAGTCGGACAGCGAGATGACCTTGCCGCCCAGGTCCATGACCTTGCGCGCGGCATATTGCGCCACGTTGCCGGAGCCGGAGATGGCCACGCGGCGACCGTCGATGCGCAGGCCGTCGCGCTTGAGCATTTCTTCGGCGAAGTACACGCAGCCGTAGCCGGTGGCTTCGGGGCGAATCAGGCTGCCGCCGTAGTTCATGCCCTTGCCGGTCAGCACCGAGGTGAACTGGTTGGCCAGGCGCTTGTACTGGCCGAACAGGAAGCCGATTTCGCGACCACCTACGCCGATGTCACCGGCTGGCACGTCGAGGTCGGCGCCGATGTGGCGGTACAGCTCGCTCATGAATGCCTGGCAGAAGCGCATGACTTCGGCGTCGCTCTTGCCCTTGGGGTCGAAGTCCGAGCCGCCCTTGCCGCCGCCCATGGGCAGCGAGGTGAGGGAATTCTTGAGTACCTGTTCGAAGGCCAGGAACTTCAGCACGCCGAGGTTCACCGAAGGGTGGAAACGCAGGCCGCCCTTGTATGGGCCGATGGCGCTGCTCATCTGGATGCGGTAGCCGCGGTTGACACGCACCCTGCCCTTGTCGTCGACCCACGACACACGGAACAGAATGGCCCGCTCCGGCTCGACCATGCGTTCGAGAATACCGGCCTGCAGGTAGTGCGGGTTGGCTTCGAGGAAGGGCCACAGGCTGCGCAGTACCTCTTCCACGGCCTGATGGAACTCGGGCTGGGCAGGGTCGCGTTTTTGCAGGCGTGCGAGGAAGTCTTCGACGGATTCGATCATTTAGACATTCACCAGATAGAGTTGGACTTATTAGTTTTTTCAGGACTTTACCAAGAACCGCTCGCACCGCAACAGGGCAAAATGTCGTTTTTATGGAAATAAATGGTGCATTTCTATAAATGTATACACTTCGCCAGCAAAGCCTGCTCCTACAGCAGGCCGCACAACCCTGTAGGAGCCGGCCTTGCCGGCGAAGGATTCACCCGGATTCCAGGCAAAAAAAACGGGGCCCGAAGGCCCCGTTTCAGTGCAAGACCGTGAAGGTCATGCCAGTTTCTTGTGCCGTACCCGGTGCGGCTGGGCAGCGGCTTCACCCAGGCGCTTCTTGCGATCGGCTTCGTACTCGGTGTAGTTGCCTTCGAAGAACACCGCCTGCGAATCGTCTTCGTAGGCCAGGATGTGGGTAGCCACACGGTCAAGGAACCACCGATCGTGAGAGATCACGATAGCGGCGCCCGGGAAGTCCAGCAGGGCTTCCTCCAGCGAACGCAGGGTTTCGACGTCGAGGTCGTTGGACGGTTCGTCGAGCAGCAGCACGTTGCCGCCCTCTTTGAGCGTCAACGCCAGGTGCAGGCGACCACGCTCACCACCGGAGAGGTCCTTGACGAACTTCTGCTGGTCGCCGCCCTTGAAGTTGAAGCGCCCCACGTAGGTACGCGCCGGAATCTCGTAGTTGCCGATGCGGATCTGGTCGGAACCGTCGGAGATCTGCTGGAACACGGTCTTGCCGCCGTCCAGGTCTTCGCGGCTCTGATCGACGCAGGCCAGTTGCACGGTTTCACCGATCTCGATGCTGCCCGAGTCCGGTTGCTCCTTGCCCATCAGCATGCGGAACAGGGTCGATTTACCGGCGCCGTTACCGCCGATCACACCGACGATGGCGCCTTTTGGCATGCTGAACGACAGGTTGTCGATCAGAACGCGGTCGCCGTAGCCCTTGGTGACGTTCTTGAACTCGATGACCTTGTCACCCAGGCGCGGGCCGGCCGGGATGTAGATCTCGTTGGTTTCGCTGCGCTTCTGGAATTCCTGCGACTGCATTTCTTCGAAGCGTTGCAGACGCGCCTTGGATTTGGACTGGCGGGCCTTGGCGCCTTTGCGCACCCATTCCAGTTCTTCCTTCATGGCCTTTTCATGGGCCGACTGCTGCTTGGACTCCTGGGCCAGGCGGTCCGACTTGGCTTCCAGCCAACCCGAATAGTTGCCCTCGTAAGGAATACCGGCGCCGCGGTCGAGTTCCAGAATCCAGCCGGCGACGTTGTCCAGGAAGTAACGGTCGTGGGTAATCGCGACCACGGTGCCCGGGAAGTCGTGCAGGAAGTGCTCCAGCCAGGCTACCGAGTCGGCATCCAGGTGGTTGGTCGGTTCGTCGAGCAGCAGCATGTCGGGGGCCGACAGCAGCAGGCGGCACAGGGCCACGCGGCGCTTCTCGCCACCGGACAGGTGTTCGACCTTGGCGTCCCAGGCCGGCAGGCGCAGCGCGTCGGCGGCGACTTCCAGCTGGCGCTCGAGGTTGTGACCGTCGCTGGCCTGCAGGATCGCTTCCAGCTTGGCCTGTTCGGCGGCCAGCTTGTCGAAGTCGGCGTCCGGGTCGGCATAGGCGGCGTAGACCTCGTCCAGGCGGGCCTGGGCGTCCTTGATCACGCTGACGGCCTCTTCGACCACTTCACGCACGGTCTTGGTGGGGTCCAGTTGCGGCTCTTGCGGCAGGTAGCCGACATTCAGATCGGGCATCGGACGTGCTTCGCCGTCGAACTCGGTGTCGACGCCGGCCATGATTTTCAGCAGGGTGGATTTACCCGAACCGTTGAGGCCGAGCACGCCGATCTTGGCGCCGGGGAAAAAGGACAGCGAAATGTTCTTGAGGATTTCCCGCTTCGGCGGCACAACTTTGCTCAGCCGATGCATGGTGTAGACGTATTGAGCCAAAACGTGAGCTCCAGTAAGTAGGTCAATCAAAGGAGCTGATTGTAGACACAATTGGGTACCCCGGCCATCGTCGCGACTGGCGGTGCGGCCGGGCGGGAAAGTGCACGTTGCGGGCAATGCCTAGCTGATGACTGCGCCCTTGGGGCCACTGGCGATCAGCGCGGCGCCGCAGGCGGTCTTCATGCCATCCAGCGCCACGGGCGTACCGCCGACGCTGTAGGTGCTGCTGCCCTCGGCAATGGGAAATACCCCTTTGCACAGGGGGCAACTGACGCTGTGCCCTACCCCGGCAATCGGCTTGCCATTGAGGTTGGTGTTGGAAAAGGCTTCGAGTACCACGCCACCGTGGGTGGTGGCATCGCCCAGGCGAACAATGTCTTTCATGAGGTGGGTCCGTCCTTGTGTGATGGGATGTATTACGTGTGGAGGTGCAGGCCTTTGCACTCACGTCCGATGGTGCCTGATTGGAAGAGGGCTGAACATCAACATGCCGTTGCATGTCGTGGGAACGCGGGCGTCATCGAGCGGGTATCACGCTGGGCTGCCCAGATCCTCATAGTCGCTGTCAAACATTCAAGCCATCCAGGGCTACTGATGATCGTTAAGGAGCAGGATCAACGCTACTCAGCCACTGCTCAAAGTCATCCGCAACACGGCGGGCACTGCCCGTTTCATGATCCCACAACACCACGGCAGGTTCGCCTGAGGCGCCTCGCGCGTCATAATCGAAGCAATAATAATCACCTGTTCCAAACTCTGCGAAGGGCAACAGCGGTGCAAAACGCTCAGGCGATTGCGAGAAATTTTCCAGCCACGCCTGCCACCCTGACGTGTAATTTCGGACGATCGAGTCCCAGGTCTTCCTCGGGTCTCGGCTGTCGAACACGGGGAACACCACCAGGCCACCCAGTGACCGTCCATTGTTGGCAAGCAGCCAGCGGGAAAAGGATGTGGGGAACGTTCTGTTCAGTTCCTTCTCTGCAGAAGCGATTGCAGAAAGCGTTGTGCCGATGACACGCGTTTTTGACATTCGGTTTCGAAATCCATCACTGGAGGCTACAAGAATCCCGCGTTGAGCACTGTATTGGTGGCCCTGACTCACGTCCAGAAGATCATCGTGCCGCCAGGGGTGATTCAGCATGTTATCAACACGTCTGAGGACACTCCGCTGTCCTGCGAATACGCCAGATCGGTAACACCCTGAAACGGCTCCATCATGTAACAGAATTTGAGATCCAACTCCTTGGCACGCTATGGCCTGGTCGATCACGCCGCATGAGGTCGCTTGTATTTTCGTTCACATGCCGGTAACTGCTTTAACCTGCGCCAGGTCCGAGCACAAAAAATACAACTCACTCAACCTCAACCACCTCGACAGTATCGCCAGTTATGTAGCAAGAACCGTACTTTCTAATCTCTTCAAGAGAAGATGGATCATTTGGCCCGTAATCACCATCCACCTCAACACACCACCCCTCACCGTATTTCAAAAGCTTGACACCAGAGCATACAACATTTGTTTGCCCACCAGAAAATGCCGACCGAACTTCGTCAACGTGAGCAACAATCACCGTGACCCTTTTCCATACATTCCCCTCAAGCCTGTAATCACGGGCGCAGAATTCAATATGCACAGAAAGCGTACCGCCCCCAAAAACTCATACTTAAAGTAGTTAATTACTCCATCATTGAATCGATCAAATCCGTCAACAAGCCCAACTGCGTCTTCATTAAACATTTCAACCACCTATTGGCTGCGAAGGCTTGGTGCCAGGTGGAATAATACTCCAACCGTCTGGAACCTTGCTTGGGTGAACATGTACCGCGCCGGATCCATGTGCACTCTTGAAGTTACCGGGAGGATCTAGAAGGTGACCATGACCTGCCGCAGCTGTACCGTGCCGCGTAAACTCTCACTAAAAGTGTTCACGATACCATCGTGAAATCGACCCAATCCTCCAGCAAACCTAACTAACCCTTCCAGTTAATCTGAAAACAATTTTAACCAGCCACTCCCAAACAGCATCCGATATTAAGCCGCTACGTTATTCATCGACCTCCAGCACTTCCACCCTCTCCCCCAGAACGTAGCACATACTGTAGCTTCTAATTGCCTCCAGCGATATAGGGATATCACCAAAGTCTCCATCGACCTCAACACACCATTTACCATCAAAATTCAATAGCTTCACACGAGAGCAAATAACATTAAAAGCACCCGCTTCGAACACAGACCGCACCTCACTGACACCATCAATAATTATTCGAACAGTTCGCCACACATCACCTTCGAGCTCATAGTTCCTAGCATACACATCTATTTTTATTCTCAATGCATCCGCGTGAAAAAAATCATATTCAAATGATTTGATCAAACCATCATCAAAACCATAATAGTCATCGAATATTTTACTTGCTGCTTCGTTAAGCACTTTAACCTCTTATCGGTTGTGATGGTTCAGCCCCCGGGGGGGAATGACGCTCCATTCTTTAGGGACTTGGTTTGGCGGAATGTGAACCGCACCCGGGCCATGCCCGCTTTTGATATTTTCAGGCGGAGACAACCGTATCGGGGCCTTGCGCAGAGCCTGTGCCACCGGCACAAAGCTCCCCGGTTCGTACAGGTAGTGCACCGTGCGCCCGGTGTCACCTTCATCCTGCGCAGGCGAGCTTTCCAAGGCGAGGGAGTCGCCGTCCCAGCCGAACAGGGTGAAGCCGCAGTTCAGCTCGCGCTGGCGCTTTGCTCGCTCAAGCTGGTTCCAGCCAGTACCGGCTTCAGGTTTGTTCCAGTAATGCGCCGTCGAGTGCTTGTGCAACCGACGCCCAAAGGCGTCATAGCTGTACTAGTCCTTGAGCTTGTCGTTCTAGGCTCGGTACGAAAAGCCTTGATACTCGGCGATGCTGCGTTGAAAACAACCTCGGAATGCTCATTTACAACCCGTAAACTCCGCTTCCTAGGCTGTTTTCGTCTTGCCTGACCTTCGTCTCAAGACTTTTCATACAGCCCCTAGTAGCGGTGCAGTCAACATCAGGGCGTGTAATTAACGGCAACGTTCAAATGAACCCTTTCACAATCCCCACTCATGGCCATTTCTTCCGCCATACTTTCCGAAATTTGCGCATACACCTTGCGCAATTAAGCCCCCCTCATGTCCTTCAAGGCTTTTTCAAGTGCAGAAATATCCGGAGGATTTTTCTTTGACGCTTTACTTCTCATCCAGGCTGGTACCTTTTTCCGACATAGCTCAAATCCTTCATCAGAAAAATCTTTTCTCCTATACACCCTATCTATAAGCTCCCCTTCTTCCGAAAATGGATTTACAAGCAAAAGCCCATTTCGATAAAAAAAATCATACTTAGCAGCTATCGCCTTCTTCACAAGATCCTGAGACTCGATATCATGCACCAACTCATTTTCACTATTCATTTTCTTATAAGCGGAAACCAATTCACTAACCGCCCCCCAAACAGCAAAGTTATTTTTTATTGTCATGGCAGCCTAACAACCTCTGAAATCCCCATAACAGGTACAAGTTTTTTTGTACTTCTATCACGAATGAACGTTCCGCCCTCATCCCGGATATTCTGTTCCTTCATAAGCTGATCCGTCTTATCCGCAGTCATACTTGTAACCTCATAAGTGTCCGCCTTGCCATTCTCAATTACTGCAGTATCAACCCTCCTCCGCTCATTCGTCACAGGGTCTCTTACTGACTTTCCGTTAGCATCTCGAAGATAACATTCGCTCTGTATCGTAGCATTAGGGTGCTGAGCACTCATTCGTGCATTAAACTCTTGATGCCGCCTATCACCTTCAACAGCATTCTTGATCCGAGCCAGCCCCCAAGGATCGATCCAATCAATCGGATTCGGAACATATTGGTAGAGATTGAAGCCGCCCAGGTAGCCAATCGGATCTTGCCCAACAAACCGCCCAACCGCCGGATCATAGTACCGATACCGGTTGTAGTGCAGACCCGTCTCATGGTCGTGATACTGGCCCTGAAAGCGGATCGGGTTGTTCAACCCCACCTGTTTCGCCCAGGCCGAACGTTCTTGTTTCACCTCACCCCACGCCTTGTACTGCGCCGACCACGCCACGTCGCCGTTGTGGTCGGTCAGTTCCATCGGCGTACCCAGGTGGTCAAACTGGTACCAGGCAATCGCATCAAAGGGTTGAGGCGAGGCCGCTTGCTGCCAGAGCGGGTCCTGGTCGATGTCGTAGGGGCGGTTGCTCCAGTCCGGCTCCTTGTACAACCGTATCGGGGCCTTGCGCAGAGCCTGCGCCACCGGCACAAAGCTGCCGGGTTCGTACAAGTAGTGCACCGTGCGCCCGGTGTCACCTTCATCCTGCGCAGGCGAGCTTTCCCAGGCGAGGGTGTCGCCGTCCCAGCCGAACAGGGTGAAGCCGCAGTTCAGCTCGCGCTGGCGCTTGGCTCGCTCCAGCTGGTTCCAGCCAGTACCGGCTTCAGGTTTGTTCCAGTAATGCGCCGTCGAGTGCTTGTGCAACCGTCGCCCAAGGGCGTCATAGCTGTACTCGACCTTGAGCTTGTCGTCGCTGTAAGCCTGCAAACGGTCGAACAGGTCCCAGGTGAACCGGGCCTGCACACCGTTGTGCAACCGATGGCTCAGGTTGCCCCGCTCGTCATAGGTGTAATGCGTGCCCGCATACTCGCGCAGCAGGTTGTCCATCAGACGGTTACGCCTGGGCGTGCGCTCCAGCGGCCGCGTCGGCTCGTGGTGCTTGTCGTCCAGCAGGTTGCCGGCCGGGTCGAAGGCGAAGGTCTCCACCCCCAGGCGGCTGGTGGCCTGTAACAGGCGGCCAATCGGGTCGTACTGGTAGGCCAGATGACCACGACGGGTGTCGTGGATGTCGCTCAGCTGGCCTACCGCGTCGTACTGATACTCACGCTTGAGCAGGGTCGATTTGCCGTCCTGGCTGCCCAGCAGCTGTTCCTGCAGGCGCCCCGCCGGGTCCCACGCCTGAGTCTGGCTCAACCTGTTGCCCTGATGCCGCACAACCTCGCGGTGCAGGTCATCGCGCTCGTAGGCCAGCAGCTCATGGTGATCGACCGTCATGCCCAACAGATGACCGCTACCGTAGGTCAGCCAGCTGACCTTGTGCCCGTCCGGACGAGTGGTGGAGGTACGCAGGTTGAGGGCGTCGTACTCGTGCTGCCACACCGCGACCATCGGGGTGCCGGTGGCCAGGTAGTGCTGGTGTTCACGAACGAGGTTGCCGGCCTCGTCATGGAACCACTGCAGTTTGCTCGCGGCGTTGATGGCCTGGATCAGCCTGCCGTTGCCGTCGTAGGCAAAGGTTTCTTCCTCGCGCTGGTCACCCTGGCTGGCCACGCGGGAAATGAGACGGCCGACGGGATCGAAGGTGACGTCGAGGCGGCGTTGCCCGACGTGGGTGGAGGTCAGGCGCCCAGTGTTCGTGTCGTACTGGTAGCGCGTGGTGAGGCCGTCGAAGCCGCTCTCTTCCAGCAGACGGCCGACCGGGTCGTAGCGGAAACTGGCGTGGCTTTCGTTTTCGTTTTCCAGGCCCGTGAGGCGGCCCAGTTTGTCCCAGCGGTAACGCAGGGTGTTTTCGGCCGCGTCGACCCGCTCGGCGAGCAACCCGGCGACGGTGTAGGTCCAGGTGGTGCAGCGGTCGAGGGCATCGACGTGGGCCAGCAGGCGACTCTCGGCATCGCGCTCGAAGCGCTCTTCGGTCTTGTCCGGATGGATGACCAGGGCGAGCTGGCCGGCCTTGTACGTGTACTGGGTCTTGTTGCCGGCGGCATCGGTGAACTGCACCAACTGCCCGATATCGTCATAGGCCCATTTGCTGGTCTTGCCCGAGCAGTCGGTGTACTCGACCAGTTGCCCGGCGTCGTTGTACACCAGCGCCTTTTCGTTGCCGTTGGCGTCCTTGATCGCCTTGACCAGACCGGAGGGTGTGTAGGCGAACTCGGTCTTGTTGCCCAGCGGGTCGACGGTTTCGCTGAGGTTGCCCTTGAGGTCGTACTGGCGTTCCCACACACCGGCCTCGGCGTCGCGGATCCTGATCGGGCGACGGCGGTCGTCGTAGGCAAAGTGAACCTGGCTGTGGTCGGCACGGATATGCCGCACCACGCTGCCTTGCTCGTCGTAGTCGTAACGGTCTTCGCTGCCATCGACGTGGACATGCCGAACGATGTGCTTGCGCTCGTCGCGAAAGATCCACTCCGAGCGCTCGTCGGGGTAACGCACACGGTACAGATGTCCAAGGATGTCGTAGTAGTACCAGGTCTCCTGGCCATGGGCGTCGGTGACGTAGGTGAGGCGAATGTTGCTGTCCCACTCCAGGTGCAACTCGTAGCTGCCGTCATCGGCCCATTCGCGGATGGCCTTGGCATCGAACGCACTGCCCTTCCACTCCAGGTTCATGCCCCGGCCGGTACGGTCGGTGTAACGGGTCACCAGGTGATTTTGATAGTGGTAGTGCCAGGTGCCTGCGTGTTCATCCTGCGCGGCGACCAGGTCGCCATGGGCATCGTAGTGATAGGCACACAGTTGGCGTAGCGGTTGGCCGTCACGCATTTCCCACAGGCCGGTGATACGGCCATGGTCATCGATCAAGGTGCCTAGGTGACGCAGCACGTCACTCATGTCGCCTTGAAAGGTGATGATGTCGGATAGTACCGGCCGGCCCTCGTGCCGATGCTCGTAATGCAGCATGCAGCCGGCATCGTTGTGCAACAGGATCTTCTGCAGGTAGTAGCGCTCGCCCACGCGCAGATAGTGTTCCTTGCGCACGAAGCCGCGGCAGATCACCAGTTCGTCTTCACGACTGCGAACCAGCAGCAGGTCTTCGATAGCGTTGTACTGCGCCTTCTCGACCTTGGGCAGGTCGAACGCATGGCTACGGCCATCGTAGTCGTGAAACAGCAGACCCGTGCCGACCACATCGATGCAGGTGGTGAACGGCGTGACCCAGCGAGCGCCCAGGTTGCCTTGGTCGTACTCGGCCAGGCGCGAGTGGTAGATACGCTGCCACTCGATGGGAAATGCACCCGGCAGGCTGAAGTCGGTATGGATGATGAATTCCGAACCCAGGGCAAAGCTGATGTGGTTGCCTGAGTGCGCCTTGGGCGCTGGGCGCGGGATCGGGCAGGTATCTGGAAGCGGGCTGGTCGAAGCCACGGCCTCATGCTGCCTGGCCGTCGCCCCCAGCTCCCCCTTGGGTTTCTCCCGTTCCACCTGGGTCACGGTGCCCGGCTTGCTCACGCCCGACTGCCCGTTCTTGTTGCGCTTGCGAAAGCCCTTCACGGCGCCGTCCAGCACATTGAGCATCGAACCGATGCTCATCGCCAGCGACGGGTCCGCCAGCCTGTTCAACTGGCGCGCCAACTCCGGCCCCAGCTTGCGCAACTGCCCGGTCTGGGCCAGTACCTGAGCCTTGATGTCATCCGACACCAGCTTGCTCACGGCGCTGTTCACCACCCCCTTGCCCGCAGCCTTGCAGGCACTGTGCATCGCACCGAAGATATTCCTGATCGCCGCCCTGGGGCTGTGCGTGAGCTGGTCGCCAGCCGCAGACAACTGCTGGCTCATCGCCGTGCGGTCGCTCCTGGCATCGAGCTGGCCGGTGGCCACGGCGTCCAGGCCGTCGGCGATTTCGCCGAGCATCTGGGTGCCCTTCGCACCCGCCGCGTCAAGAATCTCGGCCAGCCTGGGCTTGGCCTGGGTGACGAAGTCGTCGATGGTGCCGGCGATGGTGGCGTTCAAATGGCCGATCAGCACCTGGATAAGCGAGTCGCCGAGCAGCATCTTGGCGCTGTTGCGCAGTTCCTGGCGCACCAGGAACAACGTCGGGCGCAGGCTCATGCGCGCGGCCGCCATGGTCGGCGGTGCCGGCAGTACGCCGATCAGGTTGATGCCCAGGCTGACCCAGTCCAGCACCTCGCGCTGCTTGCTCTTGACCAGGGTGACCACGTCCCCCAGTGCATCCACCAGGGCCATGATGTTGCCCACCACCGGCAAGGCGCCGGCCACGGACTTGATGCGCTCCAGGGTGACGGTGCCACCGCTGATCGATTGCAGCCAGGCGTCGAATTCGGCGGCGCCGCGGCCCACGTCCTTGGCGTCGATGGTGTTGAGCGGGGCGACCGCGACCTGGGGTTCGCGGGGTTTGGCGGACTCGCTCATGCCAGCACCTCGCGGCTGGCCAGAGCCTTGGCCGGGCTGCTCGGCAAGGTCGGCTGGGCCAGACCGGGCAAGGTCTTGAGCGCCCTTGCCGCTTCCAGCGACGCCGCTGCGCCGGGCACCACGCTACTGGCCAGGCCGGCCATCGCGGCGGGCTCGCCCTTGAGTGCAGCGCCCACCTGCTGTGCCTGCTGCAAGGCCGCCTGGCCACTTCTGGCCAGTTGCAGCCCGCTGCCCGCAAGCGCCTTGCCATCGTCCATCACTGCAGAGCCACCGGGGCCCATGAGGCCCTGGGCCATTGTCTTTCCTTGTGCCATAACGTCCTGTACCAGTCCTTTGCCCTTGTCCATGCCTTGCTGCACCAGTGCCTTGCCGTTCTCCAGGCCATCCCTGGCCGCGCCCAGCACCTCGCCGACCACTGATTGCTGGCCGGGTGCGATATCGTCGAGTGAGGGGCTGAGCGGCCACGTGCTGGCGCCAAAGTGGCTGGCTTCGGCCCAGGTGTCAGCCGGGTCCAGGCCGAAGTCGGCCCACAGCGGGCCGAGGGCGGCACCGCTGGCGAGGTTGAAGCCGTCGGCGTCGAGCGTGCCCTTGATCGATTTGCCCAGTGCGTCGGTCACGTTGTAGTCGCCGGTTTTCACGCCTTTGCTGTTGGCGTACTGGTACAGCAACTCCAGATCGCCCTTGCCCGGCTTGGGCGGCTCGGGGAAGGTCCCGGCCAGGCTCTTGGGCCCCACATGGGCGAAGTTCGCCGCGTGCGCGGTGTATGGCCCGGTAGTTACGTGAGTGATGCCGCCCGCGTTGTAGGTACTGGCGCTGCCGCCGCCTTGGAGTACCAGTTCGGTCTTGGCCGTGAGGGTGATGCGGTCGGCATTGGCGGTGATGTCGAGCTTGGCCAGCAGGTTGATGTTGTCTTTCAGCGCTTTGATATCGATGTCGCCCGACGCCGCCACCAACCGCCAGCCCATGTTCTGCACGAACAGTCGCATGCCCTGGCTGGCACTGGCCAGCAGCCGCTTGCCGATCGACAGACTCGTATGCCCGGTGCTGCTCAACGCCAGGTGTTCACCGGTCGCGACATGCGTCGAGCGCGGGGTGGTCAGGGCGATGCCCGCCGGGCTGGCCAGCACCAGGTGCGGTTCGCTGAACTCGGGAAACTCGTTGGCGCTCTGGTTGGTCGGGCCGCTGCCGACGATGCCCTGGTGCTGGGCATGCAGGGCCTTGGCCACCTCGTCCTGATCGCCCGAATCCTGCGCCTGCACCTCGCGCGCCTGCTGGCCGAAGCCGTCCTGCTGCTCGCTGGCGGTGGCCAGGCGTTCGGCGGTTTCGGGCAGGTCCTTGTGGTGCTTGGCTTCGTGATGCCGGGGCTCGGTGGTCAGCAGCAGGCCCGCCGCCGCGCGCACGGCGCCATGCCGGTCGGTGCGCAGTTCGAAACCCTCACCGCGCGGCTGGCCGCCCGAGGGGCGCGGGTGGGTCAGGTAGCCCAGGTTGATCGCACTGGCGCCATGGTCGCTGCGCAACGCGATGCTGATCTCGCTGGTGGTGTCGTCGATGCGCAGCTCGTTGCTGCGGCTGCCCTTGTATTCCTTGCTCTTGACCGTGGCCAGGGTCTTGAAGTCGGGCAGCCGGTACGGCGGCAGGTTGGCGCCGTGGTACAGGCAACCGGTGATCAGCGGCTGGTCGGGGTCGCCTTCCAGAAAGGTGATCAGCACCTCCATGCCGATACGCGGCAGCGAGATGGCGCCGAAGCTGCTCTGGCTGGCCCAGCTGGAGGCCACGCGCATCCAGCAGGTGGTCTTGTCGTCCGATTGGCCTTCGCGGTCCCAGAAGAACTGCACCTTGACCCGGCCGTACTCGTCGCAATAGATCTCCTCGCCTTCGGGGCCGGTCACCACGGCGCGCTGGGAGCCCAGCACCCTCGGCTTGGGATGCCTCAGCGGCGGACGGTACGGCACCTCCCACGGCGTGGCGCAGAAGCGGTTGCGATAGCCCTGGTGGAAGTCGTCCTTGAGGTCGGTGACGTCGCTGCTGATCACCTCCTCAAGCACCTGCGGCTGCTTGCCTTCATGCAGCACTTCGGTGAGCAACCACAGGTCGTTCCAGGCCGGGTTGGCATGCTCGGTCAGGCTCAGAAAATGCCCGCTGACCAGGCTCGGCTGGTCGCTGCGGCCCTCGGCCAGGCGGTAGTCGCTGCGGTGGCGCTCCAGGGCGCGGGTGGCCAGGTGCTTGCCGCGCGCGCGGTCGCTGAAGCGCGCCGGGTAGTCGTAGTCTTCCAGGTCCGGCGCAGCACCGCTGTCGGCGTCGCTTTCGAGCTGGATGCGCGGTTTGGTGAAGTCGTAGTCGCGCCGCGTGGTGCGGCTGGTGCGCGTGGCCAGGCGCAGGCCGAAGCGCTTGATCACCGGCACGTCGGCCACCAGCCCGGTGTCCTGCTGGTAGGCCACCGGGGCCAGCGTGGGGAATACGGTCTGGTCGTCGCCGAACACCAGCGCATGGCCCTGCGGGCTGTGCTGGAAGTGGTAGTGGATACCCTCCTCCTCGCACAGGCGCTGGATGAAGTGCAGGTCGGACTCGTCGTACTGCACGCAGTACACCCGCTCGGGGTACACCGCGCCGAGCACGAAGCGGTGGTCGCTGGCGAGGATGCCGTGCTCCTCGAGCACCTGGGCGATGATCTGCGGCACCGTCTTGTGCTGGAAGATGCGCTGGTTGATGCGGTGTGCCAGGTACGCCAGCTGCGGGCGCAGCACCAGCCGGTAGCGCGACAGGCGCCGCCCCGCTTCGCCCTGCGCGGCGCTGTAGACCAGCCCGTGAATGCCGCTGCCGCTGGGCGACAGCTGCAGGAAGGCGAGCGTGTGCAGGAGGGATTCGAGGTTCAGCGACGCCCGTTCACTGACCAGCTCCAGTTCGAATTCGAACGGCTGGCTGAGCGCTTCGCGCCCGCTGAACGACAGCACCTGAAAGTCGCTGTCGACCCCGTCCAGGGTCAGGGTGAAATGGGGCTGGTTGGCCGCTGAGAACATCCGATGTTCCTCCCGCTGCAAAAACTGGGGTGACAGGCTGCCCCGGCCGGCCATGCTGGCTGACTGGCTGGCCGGGGCAGTGAACTAACGCAGGCTTAGCCGGCGACCGGGGTACGCCAGTCGTCCGAGCCGGAGGTACCGGACACTTCGTGGGTCCAGGTGATCTTGCGGTAGGTGAAGTGCACGTCTTCAAGGTGGGTGAAGTGCGCGTTGGCCGGGTCCTGGCAGTTGTGCATGTAGTCCTTGATGTCGACGATGATCGCGTCTTCGAGCTTGGTGGTGAAATAGTGCTCCTGGGTGCCGGCCGCCGAGGTGCGGTACCAGTGGATGACGATTTCGGTCAGGCGCTCGCCGGAGGTCAGCGCGGCCAGCAGCAGGGGCGACGCCTTGTCGAAGACCTTGGTGATGACCACCGGCTTGTGCACGCGCTGGCCGGTCGGCTGACCGGACTGCGGGTCGCGCGGGATGATCACTTCGTGGTTGAAGCCCTGGACCATGACCTGGTCTTCGTGGCCTTCCTGGTAGGTGTTGCCGACCGAATCGGCGGTGAAGGCACCGGCGGTGATCAGGCCTTGTTTGGTGCCGGTGACGGACATGTAGGCAGGTGTTGCCATGGGGGTTTGCTCCTTGCAAAAAGTGAAGCCGAACAGGCGAAAAATGCCGTGCGACTGCAAGGAAACAGTTCAAGACCCGTGCCAACTGAAATTTAGTTGTTGTTAATCAGTAGCTTGTGTTTTTGCTGTACGTTTTTTGAGCACTTTTACGCGAGAAAACCCGAAAAAGTGCGCAACTTCTTGCGCAGTACTGTGCAAGAAGTTGCGCACTCGTCTGTAGGCCTTTATCCCAAAGGCCTAGGGAAATGTATGCACAGGGTTATCCACATTTGAGTGCGCAAGAAGTTGCGCAGTTGGTAAAAACGGCAGGGTAGATTTTCAGCGCTTGAAAAGCGAAAAAACACGCCCCCAATAGCCCCCTTTCGACGCCATCGCCTCCTGCAGTTGCCGCGCACTGACCGTGCGCTGGGCAGGGTCGAACGCCAGCGCATTTTTCAGCGCAGGCCAGCAGTGCGTGGGCAGGTTCGACGGGCGCGTCAGCGTGCGATCGAGCTGCTCGGCGCGGGCCTGAGTTGAAGGCAGGCGCCGATAGGGATGCTTGCCGCTGGCCAGCTCGTAGATCAGGCAGGCCACCGCATACATATCCGCCGCCGCACCCAGCGTGCCGTGTTCAAGTAGTTCCGGTGCTGCGTAGCCGGGCGTCCAGGCGTTGAAGCGCTCGCGGCTGAGGTGGGCCAGCCCCGAAAGCACACCGGCGTCGGCCTGGCCAAGACCAAAATCGAACAGGCGCACGCCATCTTCGCCGAGCATCACGTTGCTCGGCTTGAGGTCACCGTGAAACACGCCCCGGGCATGGCAGCAGGCCAGGGCTTCCAGCAGCGGCAACACGATGGCGTTCAACGCCTGCCCGTGCAGGCCCAGCGGTTGCTCGCACAGCAGTTTGTCCAGTGCCGGCCCGCGCAGCAGCTCCAGGGTGATGAAGGCGCGCTGGCTCGGCGGGTCGATCTCGAAGCTGTACAGGTTGACCACCTGCGGGTGCGCCACGTGCCGGGTCAGGGCAAACTCGCTGAACAGGAGCGCGTTGGCATCCGGCGAGGCGGCCAGCGCCTCGCTCACGAGCTTGATCGCCACACAGGGCTGCGGGTCACCGAACTGCTCGCGCAGCAGATCGCGGGCGCGATAGACCATGCCCATGCCGCCGGCACCGAGCAGGCGTTCGAGCCGATAGCGCCCGGCCAGCACCTGCGGCAGCGGCACCAGCGGCGGTGTCGGCGCCGGCTTTTTCTTGCCTGTGCGGCGCCCCTTGCGCTTGGCCGCAGCGGGCGCCGGGGTGGCCAACTGGCCGTTGACGAAGGCGAAATAGGTGAGGTTGGCGTCGCGGGATTCGGTGGCCAGCAAGGCACCGAGGTCGGGCTGGTGTCTGCTCATTGGCGAATCACCACTGCGGTCAGGTTGTCCCCCGCCGCGCCACGCAATGCCCCTTCGAACAGACGCTCCAGCGCGACCTGCGCCGACGCCAGGCTCAACGCCTTGCCCAGGGCATCGCTGCTCAGTTCCTGGTACAGGCCGTCGCTGCACAGCAGGAACGCATCGCCCGGGTATACCTGCAGCTCCAGCACCTCCAGGGTCAGCTGCTCGCTGGCGCCAAGGGCGCGGGTCAGGGCGCGAGCGCCCGGTTGCGCCCGCGCCTGCTCCGCGCTCATCTGGCGCTGGTCGATCAACTGCTGCTGCAACGAATGGTCGCGTGACAGCTGGTAAAGACGCTGCTGGCGCCACAGGTAGCAGCGGCTGTCGCCGGCCCAGATGCACGCCGCACGCTCGCCCTCGAGCAGCAGCGCCACCACCGTGCTGCCCATGATGCTGTCGTGGTGTGCATCCGTGACGGTCAGTTCCTGGCCAAGGCGCCGGTTGATCCAATGCAGGCACCCGCGCACCCCTTCCAGGCGCTCGTCAAAACTTCCATGGGCCGGCAACTCGGCCAGGCTGGCGACGATCAGCTGGCTGGCCAGGTCGCCACCGCGGTAGCCGCCCATGCCATCGGCCACCGCCCACAGGCCCTGCGCCGGGCACTCCAGAAACGCGTCCTCGTTGCGCATGCGCACCTTGCCAGCATCCGTGCGCGCCGCGCTGTGCCAGCGTGCTCCAACCTGCATCTAGAGCGACCCCGGCAGACGAAAGCCGCGTAACACGCCAACGTCGAAAGGGTTGGGCGCACGCTGGCTGCTGAGCAGGTAGTTGGCCCGCAGCCCGCCCACTTCGGCCTTGAGCACCAGCACGTCGCGGCCCTTGAGGTACTCGGTCTGCATCAGGTCGAACAGGCGGAACAGCGACCACGGCCCGGTGTTCTTCTCGATGCCGATCGGGCGCTCGACCATGCGTTCGAGCACCAGGCTTGCGCGACCGTCCTGGGCATCGGTCGGCCAGTTGAAGGTCATGGGCACCACCGGGCCGTGGCGATAGTCCAGCTGCCGATCGCCAAAGCGGAACTCGGCGCGGCTCACCGCCGAGTCCAGGGTGTAGGGCTCGAGCCTGAACTGCACCTGCGGCTGCGCCGGGTTCTCGGCGAAGAAGCTCTGGCGAATCGTCTGGGTCCTGGCCATCTGGTCCAGGTAGACCCGCGAGATCGGCAGGCTCTGGCCGTCGATGCTGCGCAGGCGGTAACTGCCCGGGTCGCCGCTGATGAACGGGCGCAGGTAGGTGTCGAAGAAGCGCTCGGCGATGCCCTGGGCCTTGAAGAACTCGCGAAAGTCGTTGATCGCCACGTCACTGGTGCTGTGGGCATCGAACGGGTAGCGCTGCTGGATCGACTCACCGTAGAAGCCGTACAGCTCGCTCTGGTAGCGCTCGTTGACGTACTGGTAGGCATCGTTGAGTACCAGCCGCCAGCTGTCTTCGGCCAGCAGGTTGAACCAGCCATTGAGCGGTCGCGGCAGACGCCCGGAGGCGTTGCGCAGGGCGCTGAGCGCATCGCGCTGGCCCCCCATGCGGGTCTTGGCAAGCTCGAAGGCCATCTGCTCCGGCTGGCTGGCGCGCGCGAGGCCGGCCATCTGCAGTTGCAGGTCGTTGAGCGCCTGCAGCGCCGGGGTGAGGTCGGCGGAGGGGCCATTGTTTTCGTCCAGCAGCCGATGCAGGGATTCGAAACGCCGCTGCAGGGACTTCTTCGCGGTGTCGGGCAGCGGCTTGGCCGCCACGGCGGGCTTGCTCGCCAGGGCGCCCTGGACCTTGCCGGCCACGGCGACCGCCGTGTTGGCCTTCTTGCCCAGCTTGACCCCCTTGGCCGGGTCGCTGGCCGGTGCCTCGGCGGGCTCATCGGTGCTGCCCGGCACGGGCTCGAAACGGGTGTTGTCGCGCACCTGCACCAGCAGTTGAAGTACCGGCGAGTTGGCCGAGGTGAGCCCGGCGAGCTGATCGGCGCCCTCGCCGGCATCGCCGAACGGTTGCAGGCCGACCTGGCCGACAGCCTCGCTCCAGTGGTTGGCGTAGTCGCGAAAGTACAGCTGTTCCAATCCTACCAGCAGGCGGCGCATGTCCATGTCGCTGATGCCGCTGCCCTCACCCAGGACCCAGTTGTCACGCAGCAGCTCGCTGACCAGGGTCGAGCCCTGTACCGAGAAATACTGCTCGTAGCCCTGCTGGGTGTAAAACCCCGGAATCACGTAGTCGGTGCCGAAAAACAGCCCGCCCTGGGGGCCCAGGTGCTGGCTGAGACGGTAGTCGGGCAGGCTGCTGGCCTGCTCGCGCAGTACACGGTACACCACGTTGACCAGCGATTCGCTGCGCAGCACCTTGCGTGCCTGGGCCACCAGTTGCGGGTCCAGCGGGTAGCTGAATGGCAGTTGCAGCAGGCGTTCGAAATGCCCGTTGAGCCCGTTTTGCACCGCCGTGTTGCCCGCGTAGCGGCGCGACCAGTCAGCGGCTACCCACTCCTGCAGCCAGGCGGCTTCGCGGCGGTCGGGCATGCTCAGCATCAGGTAGGCACGCAGGCTGTTGAGCAGGCGCTCACGGTCGCGCAGGTTGCCACGTATCTGCCCTTCGAGCTGTTTGGCCACCCGTGGCAGCAGTTGGGTGTGCAGGTCCTGTTCGTAGGCACTGCGAAGCAACGGATTGCTCTGCTCGCCCTGGTACAGGCCCAGGCGCTCATGCAGTGACGCATCACCCGAAGGCGGGAATACCTGGGTCGCGGCATAGCTGCTGTCCAGCGGCTTGAGCGCGGCCATGGCATCGCTTTGCGGGGTCAGCGCTGCACGCTGCCCGGCCCACACCTGACCGAGCCCGCGCAGTTGCTCGAGGCGGTCGTGGTTGGCACTGAAACCGCCCGCCCACAGCAACCCGCAGCACACCAGTACGCCCAGCGCGCCGACATACAGTGCGCGCTGCCCCCAGTCGATGCGTCGCCGCTCGCGCTGGTCGAGGCCGGCCAGGTCGGCCTCGGGGAAGATGACCCGGCTGAGCAGGTGATGGATGAACCGCGAACGCCCGCTGCGCAAGGTGGGTAGCACCGTGCTGGGCAGGCCCAGGCTGGCCCCGATGCTGGCGGTGTCCGGGTCCAGTTGCTGGACAAGGTGCGGCGCACTGGTGAGGTAGAACCCGCGAAGCTGGCTGGCGCGCTGGTAGCGATTGCCGGTGAAGGCGATGTCGACGAACAGGCACAGCTGCTCGCCGATCTGCGCCAGCTGGTGCGGGAAGTCGAGGATGCGCGCGCGCCGCTGTGTATCGCGCTCGTGGTGCATGCGCATGATCACCTGGCTGTTGAGGCGCCGCAGCAGCGCCTCGAAGTCCTGGCGCAGCACAGCCACATCGGTGCCGTTCTGCGCCTTGGTGAAGGTGCTGCCCAGTACCTGGTCGCTTTCTTCACGGCTGAGCTGGTCGAAGAAATCGTCGAACCCCTGCAACTGGTCGGCCTTGCTCAGCACCAGGTACACCGGCACCTGGACATGCAGGGTCTGCTGGATTTCCTGCAGTCGCGCATGGACCTGGCGCGCCAGGTTTTCCAGGCCCTTCTCGTCGCCACTGCGCAGCAGCTCGACCGGCACGCTGACCAGCACGCCGTTGAGCGGCCGGCTGCGGCTGCGTCGACGCAGCAGGTTGAGCAGGGTACGCCAGGCACTGGCGTCGACCTCGGCGGTTTCCTGGGTCAGGTAGCGTCCGGCGGTGTCGATCAACACCGCGTGGTCGGCGAAATACCAGTCGCAATGACGCGTACCGCGGGTGTCGCGGGTGAGTTGGCGGTCCAGTTTGTTGAGCGGAAACTCCAGGCCGGAAAAGTCCAGCAGGCTGGTCTTGCCACTGCCCTGGGGGCCGATCAACAAGTACCAGGGCAGGTCGTTGCGCCAGCGCTCGCTGCGCCCGCCATACAGGCTCGAGCCCTTGAGCGTACGCAACGCCTCGCTGAAGCGGCTGCGCAGTTCCTTGTGGTCCTCGTCGATGCGCGCTTCACGGCGCAGGCGTTCCTGGCCGTCCTCGCTCTCTTCGACAGCCTTTTTCTGCACCCCGGCGCGCCAGCTGGCGAACACCATGCCCAACCCCCAGCACAGGAACAGCGCACTGATGGTCAGCAGGCGCGAGGTGGCCGAGGCCCAGAAGCGGTGGTCGTCGACTGCCAGCAGCGGCCCCACGAACCACACCAGCAGTACCAGCGACAGCACCAGCAACAGCGTCCATACCCACGTCTTGCGCAAAAAATCGCCGACTTTCTTGAAGAAGTTTTTCATCACACGTCCCTGTTCTACTGCTGCGCCTGGACCGTTTCCGGGTCAAGCTGCTGAAAAGGTTGCAGCACGGCCTCGCGCTGCTCGCCCAACACCCAGGCGAACCCCGAATACATCACCACCAGGCAGATCAGCGCGAACAGCGTGACCATCCACCACGGCACCACCCGCACCAGGCTGCGACGCTGGTCGTTGAGCCCTTCCCACTGCGGCGAAAGTTCGCGCGGGGCATCCCCGCGCAGTTGCCGCACCTGGCGGAACAAGGCGTCGCGAATCCCTTCGAGTTCGAGCATGCCGCGTACCATCACGCGGTACTTGCCCTCGAACCCCAGCGACAGGCACAGGTACATGAGCTCCAGCATCGGCAGGTGCTTGACCGGGTTCTTCGACAGACGATCGAGCAGTTGGAAGAACTTCTCGCCACCGAAGGTCTCGTTGTGAAAGGTGCTGAGCAGGCTCATCTGCGCCCACTCGCTCTCGTTGCCCCAGGAGGTGGTGACCACGGCCTCGTCGAGCACCGAGCACAGCACGTAGCGCGCGGTCATCACCTGGCTGGGCTCGGCGCCGTTGTGCAGCGCATGGGCCTCGAACAGCTTGATGCCATGGGTGAGGGTCTGGTTGAGGGCGTCGAGGTCTTCGCGGCTGTCGCTGTGCTTGAGCCGCACCACGTGCGAGAGCAGGTCCGAGGCGGCTGCCACCAGGGTGTTGAGGCTGATGTTGATGGCCTCGGCCGGGCCCAGGCGAGCCGAGTAGATCATCCGGTCTTCCAGTTGCTCCAGGCGCGGCGTGGCCAACCCATCGGTCAGCGGAACCTGCCTGGGCGCCTGGCCCTGGCGGTCCACCAGCACGGTCTTGTCGTCCTGACGGTGTTCGATGTCCTTGTGCATGCGGTCAGTTCCTGATGGCCCAGAATTTCAGTTCGAGCTCGGCGAACTCGCCCGAGACGTGGAAGGCAAAACCACCGGAGCGCTCCAGCAGGGCCTGGTCTTCGGCGTTGAATTCGAGCAGGAAGTAGGTCTTGTTGGAATGGAACGGGATCTGCCGCGGCGCCACCGGCAACGGCACCACCTTGATGCCAGGCAGGTGCAGGTTGACCAGTTGCCGGATACGTTCCACCGGGCCGACCTTGAGGTGCGAGGGCAGGCGCGTGCGCAGGGTCTCGCTGTCGCAGTTGGCGCTGGCGGCCAGTACGAACGAGGCCGAGGCGAGCAGCGTCTGGTCGTGCACGGCGGCCACCAGGATGCCGTACTGGCGGGTTTGCAGGTCCAGTTCGATGGCGTGCTGTTCCAGCACCATCGACAGCACCTCGCGTATGCCGTCCATCAGCCGGCGAAAGCTCGCGCCCTGGTCGCTGTGCTGATAACGGCTGTCGGTACGCGGGCGCTTGGTGTCGCTGGCAAAGGTCGCCAGGTCCCCCAGCATGGTCAGCAGGGTGCGGTACAGCTCCTCGGGGTGCAGCTGGTCCAGGCCCAGGTAGTGACGCAGCAGCAGTTCGGTACGATTGATCAGTTGCAGCATCATGAAGTCGCCCACCTCCGCGCCGCCGACCTTGCCGTTGGAACGGATGCGCTCGGCAATGGTGTCGCCACGGTGGCCAAGCATGCTGATCACCTCCTTGAGGCACGACAGCAGGTAGCTTGAAGCGTGGGTGTGGATGAAGGTCGGCACGAACTCGGGGTCCAGGCTGATCACGCCGTCCGGGGTGGTGTCGAGCACGGCGCACAGCTTGAGCTTGACGTAGGCCTGATCGCCCTGCTGCTCGCCCAGCAGCAGGCGAAAGTCCGGCCGTGCACAGCTGATGTCGCTGTTGATGTCGTCACCGGCGTTGGAGTCGCTGACCGGGGTCTCGTAGGCGATGTAGCGCGCCAGCACATCGGACTGCTCCAGTCGCCGGGTCTCGATGTGGTTGCCGGTCACCAACGGCAGTGCCAGGTACACCGGCGTGTTGCCGGTGTTGGGCGGTATGTCCAGGGCCAGCGGCTCGATGTTGCTGCTGAGTTCGAACAGGCTGCCGTCGGGCAGCACGCCGCTGGCCTGGCTGACCACCAGCTTGCCCATGCTCAGGAACTGCTGGTCGATCTCCAGGCTGAGAAAACCCCAGTTGTAGCTGCCCAGCAGCTGGGTGCGGGTTTTCATCTGGTAGTCGTAGTAGCGATCGTTGTGCTGGAAGTGCTGCGGACGCAGCAGCATGCCTTCCTGCCAAATGACTTTGTGCACATGCATGATCAGTTTTCCGTCCGGGCCAGTGTGGCGTTGCTGTTGCGAATGCCAGCCTGGTCCAGCGTCAGGCTGGCGCTGTTGAGTGCCTGCGGGGTGATCTGGACCACGTAGCGCCACTGGGTCTGCTCCAGGTCGCGGTAGGCCGCCAGCACGCCGACGTAGCGGCTGCCAGGTTCCACGCTCAGGCGCAGCGTCACGTGCTCACCGGGGCGCAGCTCCAGCTCTTCGCTGACCACCAGGTCTGGCGCCAGGGATTCCTTGGCCCGCTCGTACAGGCTGAAGAAGTCGGCATGCTCGAAGGCCACCGGGTGCTTGAGTTCGAACAGGCGCACCACGATCGGCGAGGGCCGGCCATTGAGGTCCGGGTTGAGCTGGTCACCGGCGTCGAGGGTCAGTTGCAGCTTGGTCAGTTCCGAGTACGGCGATAGCGCGGAGCAACCGGCCAGCAACAGCGCCAGCGCCATCAGGCCGGTGGAGAGAAAGGTCTTGCAGCGCAGCATGGGGATCATCCTTGAGCGTCGGTGTGAAGGGTGCCGATCAGGCGAACCTGTTCGGCGTAGGCCTGGGCGAAGTCGCGCGCCAGCAGGCGCTCGCTCCATTCATCGTCCTGGCCAAGGGCCTGGTGGTAGCGCACGTAGGCGCGCCACTGGCTGCCGGCAGTCCGCAGCAGCGGTGCCCGGCCGCGCTCGAACTGCAGGCCCAGCTGGCGTGGCGAAAAGTGCTCAAGCACACCCTGCAGCGCAGCGCGACAGGCCGTCAGCATCGCCACCTGATGCGCCTGCAGGTCGCGGTAGGCCTGGGTCAGTGCCTGGCTCGCAGGGAGCTGGCCGGGCGCGGCCGGGTGCAGCAACAGGCCCAGCGCCTGGCCGGCATCGGCGCTCGACTTCAACGGGTTGTGGCTGGCGCGGTGGGAGGTGGTCAGGGCCAGGCGCAACTCGTTCTTCAGTTCGCTGCGGGTGCGCAGGCTTTGCTGCACGCCGCCGATGCTCTGCTTGAGCAGGCCGGCCGCCTTGATCGCCAGGGCTTCACGGGCGCCAGGGTCGAGCCCGCCCAGATCGACCCCGAGGGCGGTACCAAAGGCTGCCCAGAACCGTTCGTTACATGCAGGTGCCGGCGGCGCCTGTGGTTCATCGTCGGGTTCGGGCTGCGCCACCAGGTTGGGTACCAGCAGGCTTTCCATGTCTATGCGCGCGTAGTCGGGGCGCTGGCGGGCCACCGGTGCAACCGTGTCGAGTGTACTCAGTGCGTCGAGGGGCGAAGGCTCGACGTCCTGCTGGTCGAGGGCATGGAACGGGTCCAGCTCAAGAAAGGCGTCGTCAGGGATGATGCTGCCCGCGGCGCTGGGCAGGCCGACCTCGACATCGGCTGCGGTGCGGGTGACCAGGCGCGCGCGCACCTCGAAACCGCCCAGCAGGTACACGCTGTCCTGCTCGATTCGCTGCGCCTGCCCCTTGCGCAGCTGCGCACCGCTGCGTCCGTCGCGGGTGCCGTTGCTGCTGATGTCGGTGAGGAAGAACACGCCCTCCTGACAGGTGACCAGCGCATGTCGCTTGGAGACATGCCGCTGCGGGTCGCTGATGACCCAGTCGCACGCCTCGTCGCGCCCAATCACGCCGCCTGCACGGGTGAAGGTCTTGCTGCGTCCCTGCGTTTCAAGAACCAGTTCCATGTTGATGCTCCTTGCACTCACTTGCCGCGGTTGGCTGCCTGCGGATCGCCCAGCGGGCGATAGGTGTCGTCGTTGAATTTGTAATTGCCGCTACAGCCGCCCAGGCCGCTGAGCACGATCAGCGCCAGCAGCAAGGCGGGCCAGTGACGAACAGACATTTGCAGATCTCCATCGGTGGGCATTGCACGAAGCGCCGCCCGCCGGGGCAGCGCACGGTTGTAAGGGAAAATGCAGCATTGCTCGCCATGGCCGCTCAACCTTCGAACTCGCCAAGGTTGATGTTCAGCCGCCCCAGGCGGTACAGCAGGGTGCGCCGCGGCAGGCCCAGCTCGCGTGCGGCCAGGGTCTGGTTGCCGGCGTTCTTGCGCAGGCAGTCGAGCAGCCAGTGGCGCTCCACGTTTTCAAGGCGGTCACGCAGGTTCAGCCCGCTGTCCCCCGACGGTACTTCGCTGGCCGGGGCAACATGCTCAGGCAGCAGGCACTCGCCGTCGCACAGCAACACCGCGCGCTCCACCAGGCCCTTGAGTTCACGCACGTTGCCCGGCCAGGCGAGCCCGTCGAGGTAGGCCAGTGCCGCCGGCGACCACTGCAGGGGCTTGCGCCCCAGAAACTCGCAGGCCTTGGCAGAGAAATGCCGGGCCAGCACTGGCACATCGCCGCCGCGCTGACGCAGGGCCGGCAACTCGATGGGGAACTGCGCCAGGCGGTAGTACAGGTCTTCACGAAAGCGCCCTTCGCTGACCAGCACCGCCAGGTCGCGGTGGGTGGCGGCGATGATGCGCACATCGATGGTGTGGGTGTCGTTGGAACCCAGCGGGCGGATCTCGCCCTCCTGCAGCACGCGCAGCAGCTTGGCCTGCAGCGACAGCGGCATGTCGCCGATTTCGTCGAGCAGCAGGGTGCCGCCGTGGGCGGCATCGAACAGGCCAGGGCGGTCGCGCAGTGCGCCAGTGAAGGCGCCCCGGCGATACCCGAACAGTTCGCTCTCCAGCAGGTTTTCCGGCAGGGCCGCACAGTTCTGCACCACGAACGGCCGGGTACAGCGCGGGCCGTAGTCGTGAATCGCCCGGGCCACGACCTCCTTGCCGGTGCCGGTCTCGCCCAGCAGCAGGACGGTGTAGGGGCTGTGCAGCACCTTGCTGATCAGCTGGTAGGCCTGGCGCATCGCGGCGCTGTTGCCGATCAGCCCGTAGTCGGTGGCGCCGGCGCGCGTGGCGGGCAGCGGCGCCGGCGGCGCCTCGGGCTGGTGCAGGCGTTGCAGCAACTCCATTTGCACCAGCACGAACGCCCCCAGCTGTCCCAGCGACTGGGCAAAGCCGCCCAGGTCGACGCTGGTACGGCTGGCACACAGCAGCAGGCCGGCGATGGCCTGCTGCGGGTTGAGCAGCGGTACGCACAGCAGCGACTGCCAGGGGCTGTGCAGCACCGGCAGGAAACTGGTGTCGAGCAGGCTGGCGGGCAGGTCGGCAAGGCTTACCGAACGGTTCTGGCACAGCGCGAACTGCAGCAGTTGCTCGCCGTTGTAATCCACCGGCACGCTGGCGGCAGCACGCGGCTGCAAGGCCCCGCCCAGCCATTCGGCGGCAAGGCTCAGCGAAGTGTGGGTGGCATCGAGCAGGTACAGCTGACTGAGCTCGCAACCGCTGAGCTCGGCCACCGCCTGCACGAAGCGCTCCTGCAGCGCGGGTTCCCGGCCCGTACGCGACAGGCTGGCGAAGTGCGTCAACAGGGCTTCGGCATAGCGCAAGGGCTGCGGCACGTGGGTGAACATCACCCCCACCTCAGGCAAACTCGCACCTCACGCCCGTATCGCCATCGAGCGTGGCATGCACCTGCTGCAACGACTCCCCGGCCGCCATCGCTGCCAGCAGCCGGTCAGCCACCTGCGGCATCAGGTGCAGGTCGAGCAGGTGGTCGATCAGCCGCGCGCCGCTGTCGCCCTGGGTGCAACGCTCGGCCAGGTGCTCGACCAGCGCCGGGGCATAGGTGAAACCCAGTTGCCGGCGCAGCAGCCGCTGGCCAAAGCGCTGCAGCTTGATCTCGACCAGCTCGCGCAGCACCGGGCCGCTCACCGGGTAATACGGCACCACACGCATGCGCGCCAGCAAGGCCGGTTTGAAATGCCTGCTCAAGGCGGGCCGTATGGCCTGTTCCAGTTGCTCGGCAGAGGGCCGTTCGGCGCCTTGGCAAAGGCTCGCGATCTGCTCGCTGGCCAGGTTGGAGGTCATCAGGATCAGGGTGTTGCGAAAGTCGATTTCGCGCCCCTCGCCGTCGTTGGCCACGCCCTTGTCGAAGATCTGGTAGAACAGGTTCAGCACGTCCGGGTCGGCCTTCTCGACCTCATCCAGCAGCACTACGGAATAGGGCTTCTGGCGCACCGCCTCGGTGAGCATGCCGCCCTCGCCATAGCCGACGTAACCGGGCGGCGCGCCGATCAGCCGCGACACGGTGTGCTTCTCCTGGAACTCGGACATGTTGATGGTGGTGATGAAGCGCTCGCCGCCATACAGCAGGTCGGCCAGGGCCAGGGCCGTTTCGGTCTTGCCCACGCCACTGGGCCCCACCAGCAGGAACACCCCGACCGGCGCATCGGGCTTTGCCAGGCCGGCTGCGTTGGCCCGCATCGAACGGTCCAGTGCCTGCACGGCCTGCTCCTGACCACGGATGCGCGCACGCAGGTCTTCGGCAAAGCGCATGATCCTGGCGTTGTGCTCGCGGGCCAGTTGCTCCAGCGGCACGCCGGTCCAGGCACTGATCACTTCGGCCACCAGGCGCGGGCACACTTCGAAGCTGACCAGGCGCTCTTCGGCCTGCGCCGCTTCCAGCAGGCGGCGGGTGGTCTCCAGGCTGGCCTGCAGTACGGCCACGTCATCCCGTGCATTGCCCTGCTCGCGGGCTTCGGCCAACTGCCGGCGCAGGTCCAGCACCTGCTCGGCCAGCGCGCGCTGCTGTTCCCAGCGCGCCTGCACGGCCTGCTGGTCGGCCTGGTCGCTGCGCAGTTGCGCCTGCAACAGGTGCAGCGCCTCTTGGTCGATGCCCACGCCGGCTTCGGCGTCGCGCTGCTGCGCCTGCACCTGCCGCTCGCCCTCGGCCAGCGAGGCACGCAGGCGTTCCAGGCGTTGCGGCGCGGCGGCCAGGCTGATGCGCACCCGGGCACAGGCGGTGTCGAGCACATCGACCGCCTTGTCCGGCAACTGTCGCCCGGCCAGGTAGCGCGCCGACATGTGCGCCGCCGCCACCACCGCATCATCGCGCAGGTAGATACCGTGACTCTTCTCATACACCTGGGCCAGGCCGCGCAGGATGGTCACCGCCTCGTCCGCTGTCGGCTCGTGCAGTTGTACCGGCTGAAAGCGCCGGGCCAGGGCCGGGTCCTTCTCGAAGTACTTCTTGTACTCGCTCCAGGTGGTGGCGGCGATGGTGCGCAGCTCGCCCCGCGCCAGTGCAGGCTTGAGCAGGTTGGCCGCATCCGAACCGCCGGCGTTGCCGCCCGCACCGATCAGGGTGTGGGCTTCATCGATAAACAGGATGACCGGTCGGGGCGCGGCCTTGACCTCGTCGATCACGCCCTTGAGGCGTCGCTCGAACTCGCCCTTGACGCTGGCGCCGGCCTGCAGCAGGCCCATGTCCAGCGCCAGCAGCTCTACCCCGCGCAGTGCCGGCGGCACTTCGGCGGCGGCAATGCGCAGCGCCAGGCCCTCGACGATGGCGGTCTTGCCCACACCGGCCTCGCCCACCACGATGGGGTTGTTCTTGCGCCGCCGGGCAAGGATGTCGATCATCTGGCGCAGCGCTTCATCGCGGCACAGTACCGGGTCGAGTCGGCCGTCGCGGGCCTGCTGCGTGAGGTTGTGGGTAAAGCGCTGCAGCATCGACTCGCCCTGGCCGCCCGTGGCACCCTGCGCTGCAACCGGCCGGGACGCCAGGGCGAAGCCCTTGAGGCGCTCGATGTTCAGGCGGGCCAGCAGCGGCTGGTAATGGCTGCCGGCATAGCGCACGGGGTTGCGCAGCAGCGCCAGGATCAGCGCAGCCTGTTCGACCTGGCTGCTGCCCAGTTCGAGGTTGGCCACCAGCAGCGCATCCTGCAGCCACTGCACCAGTTCGGGGGCGAACACCGGGTTGCGCGAAGCGCTGTGTTCAAGCTGCACCTGCAGGGTGGCGCGCAGTTCGCCCGGCGCCACGTCGGCGTCGTGCAAGGCCCGTTCAAGAAGGCCTTCGGGGCGATCTAGCAATTCCAGCAGCAGGTCCTCGACCAGGATCCTGCTGCCGCCACGTGCCACGCAACGTTCGGCGCAGCGCTCCAGGTCACGACGGGTGTCGGCGTCCAGCGCCTGGATGAGTTGTTGCAGGTCTACGGTGATCATGTTCATCGGTCCTTAATGAATTTTGCTTCCCAGGGTCACCACGCCATCGGCGCGTTCGTGACCGAGCCAACTCGTCCATCCCAGACGGCAGGCGTTGTCCTGGCCGATACGCAGCTCGCGAATCTCTTCCTGGCGCAGCACAAGGCGGATGTCGTAGTCCAGCGGGTCGCGCAGGGTGAAACGCACCAGGGCACACAGCGGCTGATAGCCGAAGCCGATCGGCAGGAACTCGTGAAAGCGCTGCCAGTCGAGCTGGGTGATGTGGATGCGGAACTTGCCGTTGCGATCACGCACCCGCTCGCCCAGCACCACGTCCTCGCCCAGCAGGCTGTTGGCGCGCCCCAGGCGATTGCACTGCTCCTGCAGGATGACCACGCGACGTTCGATGCACTGCTCGATGACCAGCTGCGCATGCTTGAAGTAGTAGCGCAGCACCGCCTCGATCAATGCCGCCGAGTGGGCACGCAGGCTCAGCAGGCCCAGGTAGGGCAACAGGCGCTTCCAGTTCAGTTCGCGGGCCTCGCGAATGTGCTCGCCACCCAGCCCGATCAGGGCGAACAGCTGCGCCGAGAATGGGTCCATCGCCCCGCTCTGGAAGCGTGCGCGATAACGGTACTTGCGCCAGATGGGCAGCATCAGGCGCTGTAGCCGATGGTGGAACACGTCGAGAAACTGCCGGGTCGTGTTGCCGTCCTCGCCATCGCCCAGCGCCTGCTCCACGTAGAACGCCGGCAGCGGCGAGCTGGCGCCGCACAGGCCGATCAGGTTGAAACGCAGGCGTGCACGCATCTGCCCGCGGTCGTCGAAGAACTCGACGCGATCGACGTCGCTGCCCGGAAAGCCCAGACTCGGATTGGCCTGGAACTCCAGCTGGTCGTACAGCTCCTCTTCGCTCAGGTGCGGATGGAACTCGCGCAGCCGGTCGATGACCAGCAGCACGGCCTGAAACAGCGAGTATTCGCGTATTGCGTGGCTCAGCCCGCTCAAAGCAGGGGCTGCAGGCCCATACGTGGTGTCCATTGGTACACCTCTCCCTGGGTACTTCTGACCCGCAACTCGTGGTACGAGTTGAGGCTGGCATAAAGGGCAAAGAACTCGTTGAGCACCGAGGCGAACACGAACAGGTCGCCTTCGCCGATGTAGCCTTGCGGGTCGATGGTCAGTTCGGTGCGCAGCCCGCGCAGGGGCAGGCCGCGGTGCAATCGGTCGACATGCTCGTGACGGATCGACTTGAGCCCGCCGAGCAGGCGCTTGCTGACCTTCTCGGCATGTTGGTCGTAGTAGCGCGGCAAGTCGTAGGTTTCCAGGATCACCTTGAGCGCATCGACGTTGGCCAGCGACAGGTAGTTGAGCGACATGTTGCTGATCAGCTTCCACAGGAAATCCCGGTTCAGGGGCGGTGCGTAGCTGGCCGTGACCGGGGTGATGTTGCGGAAGGTGAGGAACTCCGGGGTCTGCTCGGACGGCTGATCGATATCACCCAGCTTGAGCCGGCGCGGCAGGTTCTGATTGGTGCAGGTGAGCTCGATGGACAGCGTCTCGTGGGTGCGGGTATCGCGTATTCCGAAGCTCAGGTAGGTGTCCAGGCCGTCATGCAACAGCGAGGAGCGCTGGCGAATGCTGTAGTGCGGGCTGGTCTGCGGCACGTCGAAACTGGGGTCGTGCTCGAACGACTCGAACGGCACATAGGCCTGGTAGCCCACGCCGCCGGGCTTCCAGCCGGTCACGCTGTGCACCGAGAACACCCCGCAGTTCTCCAGGTCGTACTCGGCGGGCAGCAGCAGGTATTCGTCCTGCTTGCCATCCAGGCGAATCGGCAGGGCATCGTGCTGGAACAGGTTGGCGATAGGGGTGCAGTACAGCTTGACGTTGTCCAGCGTGGGGCGCATGCGCTGGATACCGCCCCTGCGGATGTCGAAACGTATCTCCAGCCCGCGCATCTGCTTGAGGGTTTCCGTGCCCAGGGACTTGAGTGCCTCCAGGCCGTCGAGGTCGACGAACAGGAACTTGTCCTGGAAGGCGAAGTACTCCTGCAGGTAGCGGTAACCGCGAAAGGTGTTCAGCGGGTAGGGAATCAGCGCTTCTTCCTCGGCGAAGCCGACCGGCTGGATACGGTTGCCAGCCAGGCGCACTGTCACGTTCTCGCCACTGGCGCGCACCAGCGGCTTGCCATCGCCCCCCAGCGGCACCAGCTCGATGCCTTCCACGTTGCGCAGCAGGCACAGGTAGAGCATCTGGCTGATGTAGCGCTCGCCTGCCAGGTGCAGGCGCAGGCGGCTCAGTTCCAGCTCGCCGACATGCCCGTCGCAGCTCATCTCCAGGCGCAGGCTGAGCAGCGCCCCATCACCCTTTACCGAGTAATTGAGCGCGGTGAGGTCCAGGGCCATGACATCGGTGGGGTAGCAGGTACGAAAACGGCAGCGCACCTCATCGATCGGCTGGCTCTCGACCGGTGTATCGCGCGCCACCCGCAAGGGCGGGCCGGACTGGCCCAGCGGGTCGAACTGCAGGATGCTGAACGCCGGCAGCGGGCGCATGTAGTTGGGCCACAGCAGCTGCATCAGCGAATGGCTCAGCTCGGGCAGTTCGTCATCGAGCTTCTGGCGCAGGCGCCCGGTGAGGAAGGCAAAGCCCTCGAGCAGCCGCTCCACGTCCGGGTCGCGCCCGGCCTGCCCCAGAAACGGCGCCAGGGCCGGGCTGCGCTCGGCAAAGCGTCGCCCCAGCTGGCGCAACGCGGTGAGCTCGCTCTGGTAGTAATGATTGAAGGACATGCTCGGTTACCTGTTTTGCATGCTCAGGAACGTCCTGTTCGCGAGACGACAGCGCGGTGCGCGTCTCAGTTGACCTGCACCTGCCCGCCGCCCTCCAGGCGCGCGGAAAAGCTGACCTGACGCTTGATCCCGTCCAGCTCAAGCAGGCCTTCGATGCTGAAAGCCAGCTTGAGCTGATCGTGATCACGCGGCAGCGACACCACGCGCACATTGGTCAGGCGCGGTTCGTAGGCTTCGATGAACTGCTCGATGGCCTGACGCGCCTGGCTCAGCGCGTCATGCAGGCTCAGGCGCATGTCATTGAGGTCTGCCAGCCCGTAATCGGGCAGTGTCTGCACGCTGCCCGCACGGGTACTGAGCATCTTGCCCAGGTGCACCGCCACCGAGGCCATGGCAGCCCTCTCGCGGCTCCAGCCGCGACGCTTGTCGGCTTCGCCGCCCAGACGCTCGAAAAGGCTGCCATATCCGCTCATGTACGCGCCCCCGCTTACTCTTTATCCAGCTTGCCGACCAGCGACAGGGTGAAGTCGGCGCCCATGTACTTGAAGTGCGGGCGCACGTTGAGGCTGACCCGGTACCAACCCGGCTCCCCTTCCACATCGCTGACGATGATCTGGGCCGCGCGCAGCGGACGACGCCCGCGCACCTCGGCGCTCGGGTTCTCCTGGTCGGCCACGTACTGGCGGATCCACTTGTTGAGTTCCAGCTCCAGGTCGGTGCGCTCCTTCCACGAGCCCAGCTGCTCGCGCTGCAGTACCTTGAGGTAGTGGGCCAGGCGGTTGACGATCATCATGTAGGGCAGCTGGGTACCGAGCTTGTAGTTCAGCTCGGCGGCCTTGCCCTCGGCGCTGATGCCGAAGAACTTGGGTTTCTGCACCGAACTGGCGGAGAAGAACGCGGCGTTGTCACTGCCCTTGCGCATGGTCAGGGAAATGAAGCCTTCCTCGGCCAGCTCGTACTCGCGGCGGTCCGACACCAGCACTTCGGTGGGGATCTTGGTCTCGATCTCGCCCATGCTTTCGAAGTGGTGCAGCGGCAGGTCTTCCACCGCGCCACCGCTCTGCGGGCCGATGATGTTCGGGCACCAGCGGAACTTGGCGAAGCTGTCGGTCAGCTTGGTGCCGAACGCATAGGCGGTGTTGCCCCACAGGTAGTGCTCGTGGCTGTTGGCCACGGTTTCCTTGTAGACGAACGACTTGACCGGGTTTTCCTCCGGGTCATAAGGGTTGCGCAGCAGGAAGCGCGGCACGGTGAGGCCGATGTAGCGCGCGTCCTCGGACTGGCGAAAGCTCTGCCACTTGGCAAACTGCGGGCCTTCGAAGTGGTCCTTGAGATCCTTGAGGTCCGGCAGGCCGGTGAAGCTTTCGAGGCCGAAGAACTTCGGACCGGCAGCGGCGATGAACGGCGCATGGGACATGCACGCAACGCTGGAGACGTACTGCATCAGCTTGACGTCGGGGGAGCTGGGCGACATGAAGTAGTTGGCGATGATCGCGCCCACCGGCTGGCCACCGAACTGGCCGTACTCTGCGGTATAGATGTGCTTGTAGAGACCGGCCTGCATGACTTCGGGCGAGTCCTCGAAGTCGTCCAGCAGGTCCTGCTTGGAGACGTTGAGAATTTCTATCTTGATGTTTTCGCGAAAGTTGGTGCGGTCGACCAGCAACTGCAGGCCACGCCAGGCCGACTCCAGCGACTGGAAGTCGGGGTGGTGGAGAATCGCGTCCATCTGGCGGCTGAGCTTGGCATCGATCTCGGCGATCATGCGGTCGACCATGGCCTTCTTGACCGGTTCGCCGTCGTTGTGCGGCTTGAGCAGCTCTTCGATGAAGGCCGACACGCCGCGCTTGGCAATGTCATAGGCTTCATCGTCGGGCGTCAGGCGGGTTTGCGCGATGATGTTGTCGAGAATGCTGTACTCGCCTTCGGTGCTGCTGGTTTGCTGTGCTGCGCTGGTGCTCATGGTGTTCTTCCTTGACGGGGGAGGCTCAAGCGTCGGTGGTCGGCGTGGCGCTCAGGCCCAGTTCGCCGAGTACGCGGGTGCGCGACTCATCGTCGGCGAGCACGCCTTCGATGGCCTTGCGAAAAGCCGGTGCGTTGCCCAGCGGGCCCTTGAGTGCCACCAGCGCATCGCGCAGTTCCATCAGCTTCTTGAGCTCTGGCACCTGCTCGACCAGGCTGGCCGGGTTGAAGTCCTTCATGGAGTTGACCCGCAGGCTGATGCCCAGCTCATCGCTGGCGCTTTCGTCGTCCTGCAGGCGGTTGGGCACGCTGAGGGTCAGGCTCAACTCCTGCTTGGCGAGCACTTCGTCAAACGTCATCTTGTCGATGCTGATGGGCTTGCGGTCCTCTACCTTGCGTTCGTCCGGACGCTGGGTGTAGTCACCGATCGCGAGCAGCTTCAAGGGCAGTTCGATTTCTTCCTGGGCACCGCCCGTGGCAGGTTTGAACGTGACGTTGATGCGTTCCTTGGGGGCTACCGAGCCTTCTTTGGCCATGGCTTTTCTCCTTGCGTTTGCGGCCCGGGGGCCTAGTCGAGTACCACTTCGAGGTCGAGGTGGCACAGCCTGCGATAAACCTCATCCTTGCGTTCGCGCACGGCGTGGTTCTGCGGCAGCAGCTCACAACAGCTGTGCAGCAGACGCAGTACTTCCAGTGCCAGGTCCGGCTCCCACTGATGCAGGCCGGCCTGTTGCAGTTCGTGATCGAGGGCTTCGAGCTGGGTCTTGGCCAGTTCGTACTTCTTGGCCAGAAAGCACAGCCGCGCCTGGCTGAGCTGCCAGAAAAAGCGCACGCGCCCGCCTTGAGCCGCCTGCATGCCCTGCTTGAGTATCTGCACGGCAGGCTTGAGGCCGTCCTTGCGCAGCACGGGCAGCACCGCCTCCAGGGCCAGCTCCCAGGGTGGCAGGCTGGTCGCGAGGTCGGTCTCGACCTTGCGCGGTGCGCTGGTGCTCTGCAGGTGCGGCATGACGCTGGCGTTGATCCAGCCCCGCGTCGCCGGGTCGGCAAACGGCGTGCCGTCATGAAAGCGCAGCTCCACCACCCCGGGCAGGCGCTGCAGCAGTTGCGCGAAGTGGAACTCCACCTCGCGCATGCCCTGCTCGGCGTTGAGCTCCAGCAGGCACTCCCAGACCATGCGCTGGCCGTCGAACCAGAACGGCGACTTGGCCAGGCTGGCCTCGAGCTCCATCAGCAGGTCGGCGTACTGGCCGTTGGCAAAGCGTTCCTGGTAGATCTTCAGGCGGTCGACCGGCAACCCGCGCAGCACGGTCACCTGTTCGGCATTGCGCTCGGGCACCGCGTCGATCTGCAACCACAGCAGCGTGCGGTTGAGGCGCAAGGCGCGCACGTCGGTGGCCTTCTGCTTGAGCCACCAGTTCGATAACGGTCGAGCGCCATCCTGCAGGGTGCGTAACACCTTGTGCGCGTCTTTTTCGCTGTCGACGGGGGCGCCGGGGGTGAGCAACTGGGTGGCGGCCTGCTTGACCTGGGCCACGACCGCGCCCACGGCCCCAGGTTCGGGCTGATTGTCGGCAGCACGTTGCACCATGCTCGACAGGCGTCGGCACAACGGCAGCAACAGCGGCGCCTCATCGCCCAGGTGCGTGGTCAGGGCTGCATCGAGCGCCTGCAGGCTGTCGACCAGGCGGCGGAACAGCGCCAGTTGCTCCTTGATCGCGACGTTTTCACCCAGTACCTGCTCCAGGCGCGGCACCAGCCAGCCGATGGCCGCGGCCCGTGTGCGCGGCTTGGCCGGGTGCACCTGCGCCCAGTGCTGCTCGCACAGGTGCTGCAACAGCCCCACGCCGGCCAGCAGGCCCGGGAAGGATTCGCGTTGATACAACGCCCACGTCAACCAGGCGGCAACCCGCAGGTCCTTGGACTGTGTGCGCAGCAGCGTCTCGCTGTTCTCGAGCACGCGGAGCCAGTCGATCTGGCCGCTCTCGTGAACGGACTGAGCCTTGTTCAGCTCGCCTTCCAGTGCTTCGTACTCACTGGAAAAACGCACGTCCTCGCCCGCAAAACAGTCTGTTGATACAGCCTGCCGGGCAACCTCGTGGTAACGAGCGTGCAACTTGCTTGAGTAGGACATCCTTGGCCTGTAGTTGGACTGCAGGCCCCGCGCCGACCGAAAAAGCCCAGGCGGCACGGGGCCTACCAAAACAGCGTCAAACACCCATCCGTGGGTTCGCTGCCTTAAGTGAGGGGGCACATCCTAGATAGGGAAATGGCACATTGCAATCAACACAGCGTGTGCAATTTGTATCAAAAAGCAGGAAACCATTCCGCTGACGAACAGGACTGGCACTTTGCCACACTTCAAGGCATGCTAGCCGCCCTTCGGGCGTGCAGCTTATAGTGCGCGCCTGGAACCGGGATGCGACAGGACTACCGCACACTGCGCCGCTTGTCGCTGCGTAGCGATCACCTGCCACAGCCTCACGCAGGAACAGCGTTTGACCAATCTGACTCAGCCTTCATCCCCGCGCAAAGCCACGAGTGCGTCCGGTTCGCCCTTGCGTGGCTCGCTCAAAGGCGCGTTGGCCATCCTGGTGCTGCTGTTGCTCGCGCTGCTGTTCTGGCAAGTGTTCGAGCAGTTCCGCCATACCCAGGCCGATCGCCGCCAGCAGAGCCTGGATGCAAGTGCCGAACTGGCCAGCCAGCTCAACCTGAGCCTGGCATTGAACGCGCAAAAAGCCCTCACCCTGCTGCAACCCTACCCTGCCGCACCGGCCGTCACCGACCTGCCGCCGCTGCTCGAACACCTGCACGCACGCCTGCCCGCCCTGCGCAGCCTGGTGTGGGTGGACGCCCAGGGCGCGTTGCTGCGCGACAGCGCGGGCATCAGTGCCGACCGCAAGGCGCTCCAGGAGCTGCTGCACCTGGGCCAGGAGCGCCCGTACTACTTCAGCAACAGCGACGACAACAGCCTGGTCTACCTGCTGCTGCAGCACCCCGACAGCGACACCCGTGGCTATTGGCTGCTGCGCCTGGCCCCGGAGTACTACCAGCAACTGAGCCAACCCCTGGAGCACGCCGCGCCACCGCTGTGGCTGCTGGAAAACAGCCGCACGGCCCAGGTCATCGATCGCCACGCGCCGCCGCTCGATGCGCGCGACGCCAGCATCGAGCCGCCGCAAAGCGTGCTGCTGGCGTACCTGGACAACAGCGACTGGCAACTGCGCGGCCTGTTCGATGCCGCCCACAGCCGCCTGCAACTGCTGCCGGCCTTGATCGGCAAGTGCGTGCTGGGCCTGGTGTGCGCGCTGATCCCGCTGCTGGCGCTGATCAGCATGCGCCGCCGCCACCGCGCCCTGCAGGAAGGTCGGCGACGCTATCAGGACATCTTCGAAGGCACGGGCGTGGCCTTGTGCGTACTCGACCTGTCGGGGCTGACCGAACTGCTGGAGCGCCTGCGCCTGCGCAGCACAGCCGAGCTGGCCCAGCGCCTGGCCCAGGATGTATCGCTGCGCCACAGCCTGCTGGGCGAGCTGAAGGTTACCGAAGTCAATCAGGTGGCCCTGCAACTGCTGGGCGCCGGCTGCTGCGAGAGCGCCTGGCAGCGCCTGATCGAAGGCCACTCGCCGGGCGCCGACGGGGTGGGCATGCAGTTGGTCGAGGCAGTGGTGCAGGACCTGCGCCTGCTGGAGCTGGAAGTGCGGCTCAGCGACCCCCAGGGCCAGGACCAGCACCTGTGGCTGATGGTGCGCTTCCCCCAGGCACGGCGTGACTACCAGGCCGTGATCCTGAGCATCAGCGACATCACCAGCCGCAAGCGCGTGGAGCTGTCGCTGCTGGAGCGCGAAAGCTTCTGGTCGGACGTGGTGCGCACCGTGCCCGACCAGCTGTACGTGCAGGATGTGCACAGCCTGCGCATGATCTTCAGCAACCGCCACCTGGGCCAGACTCTGGGCTATTCGCGCAGCGAGCTGGCGCAGATGGGCGAGTACTTCTGGGAAGTGCTGCTGCACCCGCAGGACGCCGAGCTGTTTCGCCAGATGCGCCAGCAGCAGCGCCAGAGCGGCTATGTGGAGCAGTTGCATTGCCAACTGCGTTTTCTTCACCACGACCAGAGCTGGCGACGCTACGACATTCGCGAACAGGCCCTGACCCGCGACCCTGACGGCACGGTGCTGCGCATCATCGGGGTGGGCAAGGACGTCACCGACCAGATCGAGGCGAGCGAGTCGCTGCGCGACAGCGAGCAGCGCTACCGCATGCTCGCCGAGAGCATCAGCGACGTGATCTTCTCCACCGACCCGCAGTTGCAGCTCAACTACGTCAGCCCTTCGGTGCAGACGGTACTGGGCTACGACGTGCCGTGGATCTTCGCCAACGGCTGGCAGTCGACCATTGCCAACCCGGCGCAGCTGACCGGCGTGTTCACCCTGTTCGAACGGGTCAAGCGGGCCCTCGAGGAACCCGCCGCGCTGGAGCGCCTGCGCACCGAGGTGACCACCCAGCTGTTCCTGTTCGACTGTCTGCGCGCCGACGGCCGCAAGATCCCGATCGAGCTGCGCGTGGTACTGGTGTGGGACGAGCACAACCATTTCGAGGGCATCCTGGGCGTCGGCCGCGACATCAGCCAGCAACGCCGCGCCGAGAAAGACCTGCGCATGGCCGCCACGGTGTTCGAGCATTCCACCTCGGCGATCCTGATCACCGACCCGGCCGGCTACATCGTGCAGGCCAACGAAGCCTTCAGCCGGGTCAGCGGCTACGCGGTGAGCGACGTGCTCGACCAGTTGCCGAGCCTGCTCACCGTCGACGAACAGCAGGAAGCCCACCTCAACTACGTGCTCAAGCAACTGCACCAGCGCGGCACCTGGGAGGGCGAGGTCTGGCTCAAGCGCCGCAGCGGCGAGCACTACCCGGCGTGGGTCGGCATCACCGCGGTGCTCGACGACGAGGGTGACCTGGCCAGCTACGTGTGCTTCTTCACCGACATCAGCGAGCGCAAGGCCAGCGAACAGCGCATTCACCGCCTGGCCTACTACGACGCCCTGACCCACCTGCCCAACCGCACGCTGTTCCAGGACCGCCTGCACACCGCGCTGCAGCAGGCCGAGCGGCAGAAGGCCTGGGTGGTGCTGATGTTCCTGGACCTGGACCGTTTCAAGCCGATCAACGACTCCCTGGGGCATGCCGCAGGCGATCGCATGCTCAAGGACATGGCCGAACGCCTGCTCGACTGCGTACACGACGACGACACCGTGGCACGCATGGGCGGCGATGAATTCACCTTGCTGCTGCAACCCAAGGCCACCCGCGAAATCGCGCTCAACCGCGCGATCCACGTGGCCGAGCAGATCCTGGGCAGCCTGGTGCGACCGTTCGTGCTGGAGAACCGCGAGTTCTTCGTCACTGCCAGCATCGGCATCGCCCTCAGCCCGCAGGATGGCAGCGAGCTGAGCCAGCTGATGAAGAACGCCGACACCGCGATGTACCACGCCAAGGAGCGCGGCAAGAACAACTTCCAGTTCTACCAGGCCGACATGAACGCCAGTGCGCTGGAGCGCCTGGAGCTGGAAAGCGACCTGCGTCATGCGCTGGAGCAGAACGAGTTCATCCTCTACTACCAGCCGCAGTTCAGCGGCGACGGCAAGCGTCTGACCGGTGCCGAGGCCCTGCTGCGCTGGCGCCACCCGCGCCGCGGGCTGGTGCCGCCGGGCGACTTCATCCCGGTGATCGAGGAGCTGGGGCTGGTGGTGGACGTGGGCGACTGGGTCATCAGCGAAGCCTGCCGCCAGCTCAAGGCCTGGCACCAGGCCAAGGTGCGAGTGCCGAAGGTGTCGGTGAACATTTCGGCGCGCCAGTTCTCCGATGGCCAACTGGGCACGCGCATCGCCACCATCCTGGCCGATACCGGGCTGCCGCCGGCGTGCCTGGAGCTGGAACTGACCGAAAGCATCCTGATGCGCGAGGTCAACGAGGCGATGGTGATCCTCGACAGCCTGAAGAATCTGGGGCTGAGCATTGCGGTGGACGACTTCGGCACCGGCTACTCGTCGCTCAACTACCTCAAGCAGTTCCCCATCGACGTGCTCAAGATCGACCGCACCTTCGTCGACGGTCTGCCCGAGGGCGAGCAGGATGCGCAGATCGCCCGCGCCATCATCGCCATGGCCCACAGCCTGAACCTGGCGGTGATCGCCGAGGGTGTGGAGACCCATGAGCAACTGGAGTTTCTGCGCGAGCACGGTTGCGACGAGGTGCAGGGCTACCTGTTCGGGCGGCCGATGCCGGCCAACCAGTTCGAGGCGCAGTTCAGCAACGAAACGTTGTTCATGTTCGAATGACGCATCGCGGGTCAAGCCCGCTCCCACAGGATGTTCTCGGCCCCCGAGAGCGGATACCAGACCTGTGGGAGCGGGCTTGACCCGCGATAAGTTCACACCGAGCCTGAATGAGCCCCGCTTGTCTGCGACATGATGCCCTTTCATATGCCAGACAAAAGCCGATGAGGTAGAATGCCCGCCTATTTCAGCACGATCCTTGAGGACCGCCATGTTCAGCCGTGATTTGACCATTGCCAAGTACGACGCCGATCTCTTTGCCGCCATGGAGCAAGAAGCTCAGCGCCAGGAAGAGCACATTGAGCTGATCGCTTCGGAAAACTACACCAGCCCTGCGGTGATGGAAGCTCAAGGCTCGGTACTGACCAACAAGTACGCCGAAGGCTACCCGGGCAAGCGCTACTACGGTGGCTGCGAATACGTCGACGTGGTCGAGCAACTGGCCATCGACCGCGCCAAGCAGCTGTTCGGCGCCGACTACGCCAACGTGCAGCCGCACGCCGGCTCCCAGGCCAACGCTGCCGTCTACCTGGCCCTGCTGTCGGCCGGTGACACCATCCTGGGCATGAGCCTGGCCCACGGCGGCCACCTGACCCACGGCGCGGCCGTGTCGTCCTCGGGCAAGCTGTACAACGCCATCCAGTACGGCATCGACGCCAACGGCCTGATCGACTACGACGAAGTCGAGCGCCTGGCGGTCGAGCACAAGCCGAAAATGATCGTGGCCGGTTTCTCGGCCTACTCGCAGGTGCTGGACTTCCCGCGCTTCCGCGAAATCGCCGACAAGGTCGGTGCCTACCTGTTCGTCGACATGGCCCACGTGGCTGGCCTGGTCGCCGCTGGCGTGTACCCGAACCCGGTGCCGTTCGCCGACGTGGTCACCACCACCACCCACAAGACCCTGCGCGGTCCACGTGGCGGCCTGATCCTGGCCCGTGCCAACGCCGACATCGAGAAGAAGCTGAACTCCGCCGTATTCCCGGGCGCCCAGGGCGGCCCGCTGGAGCACGTGATCGCGGCCAAGGCGATCTGCTTCAAGGAAGCGCTGCAGCCTGAGTTCAAGGCCTACCAGCAGCAAGTGGTGAAGAACGCCCAGGCCATGGCCGGCGTGTTCATCGAGCGCGGCTTCGACGTGGTGTCGGGCGGTACTGAAAACCACCTGTTCCTGCTGTCGCTGATCAAGCAGGAAATCTCCGGCAAGGACGCAGACGCTGCCCTGGGCAAAGCCTTCATCACCGTCAACAAGAACTCCGTGCCAAACGACCCACGCTCCCCGTTCGTCACTTCCGGCCTGCGCTTCGGCACCCCGGCCGTGACCACTCGCGGCTTCAAGGAAGCAGAGTGCAAGGAACTGGCGGGCTGGATCTGCGACATCCTGGACGACCTGAACAACGAAGCGGTGATCGACGCCGTTCGCGAGAAGGTCAAGGCCATCTGCGCCAAGCTGCCGGTGTACGGCAACTGATCGCAGGTACCTGATGTGAAAAAGCCCGGCTCCCAGCCGGGCTTTTTTGTGGCATCGCGGGTCAAGCCCGCTCCCACAGGATTTCATAGCCCTCCAGATGGGTAGTAAACCTGTGGGAGCGGGCTTGACCCGCGATGGGCCCTCAGGGGCGACCCAAGGCCTCGAACCCCTCGCGAATCTTCGCCTCGGGCAGGTCATCGGCAATGAACACCATCACACTCTCGCGCTGTTCGCCTTCGGCCCACTCGGTATCCCAGTCGAAGCCATAGAGCTTCAGCACGCCCTGAAACACCAGCCGCCGATCCTCGCCAGCAATGTTCAACACGCCCTTGTAGCGCAACAGCTGCTTGCCATGCGCCTCCAGCAATTGGTTCATGAACTCGCTCAGCCGGTCGATATCCAGCGGCACATCGGTACGCAGCACCATGCTGGAGATCCGGTCCAGGCTGTTGCCCGCCGCCACAACAGGCCGCAGGTTGAGGCTGGCGTTGAGGTTGAACCCGCGCACATCCAGCAGCTCGGCCAGGTCGATCCTGCCGTTGTCCACCACACGGATCGGCGCACGTCGGTTGATCCGCGCCAGGCGCTGGCTCAAAGCCTCGAACGCGGCCGCATCGACCAGGTCGGTCTTGCTCACCAGCAGGCGATCGGCAAACCCGACCTGGGCCTGGGCGATGGTCTGGGTCAGGTGCAGGTCGGCATGCGCGGCATCCACCAGGGTGATGATGCCGTCGAGGATGTAGCGCTCGCGCAGCTCTTCGTCGATGAAGAAGGTCTGCGCCACCGGTGCCGGGTCGGCCAGGCCGGTGCACTCGATCACCAGCCGGTCGAAGGCGATTTCGCCGCTGTCCAGACGCTCCAGCAGCAGGAACAGCGCCTTGGTCAGGTCGGTGTGGATGGTGCAGCACACGCAGCCGTTGGCCAGGGTCATGACCTGCACCGGTTCGTCGCCCAGCAGTTGGGTGTCGATGCCGGCGTCGCTGAACTCGTTTTCGATCACGGCGATTTTCAGGCCGTGCTCGGCCTTGAGCAGGTGGCGCAGCAAGGTGGTCTTGCCGGCCCCCAGAAAACCGCTGAGCACGGTGACGGGAATGGGTTGCACGGAAAATCTCCTGAACACTGAAATGACTGTGGGAGCCCGGCTGCCCGGGCTCCCACAGGTTTGTCACACGCGGGCGGTGCCGTCTTTCAACAGCACTTGGGCCCGCCCTTGCCGCCGTAGCGCGCCTCCTGGCGTTCCCGGAAGAACTCCTCGTAGGTCATCGGCGGCAGGTCGGGGTGCCGGGTTTGCATATGCTCGACGTAATTGTCGTAGTCGGGCATGCCGACCATCAGGCGGGCTGCCTGCCCCAGGTACTTACCCAGTCGACCGAGATCGTTGAACATGTCTGCAATCCTCTTGGTTTACGCGTCCGGCAAGGCCTGGAACGGCGATTCCTTGTCGGTACGTTCTTTCTTGTTCAAGGCGCGGATACCGACCTTGAGCGCGAAGAACAGGATGCTGAACACCACGAACAGGAACAGCGCGGTCAGCGTCGCGTTGGTGTACGCGTTGAAGATCACGTGCTGCATCTGCGCGATGTCCTTGGCCGGGGCCAGAACCTGACCGGCGTCCAGCGCCGCGCTGTACTTGTTGGCCAGGGCCAGGAAGCCCACCGCCGGGTTCGGGTCGAACAGCTTGATGAAGCCTGCGGTGGTGGTGCAGATCAGCAGCCATACCGCCGGCACCAGGGTGACCCACATGTACTGCTGGCGCTTCATCTTGATCAGCACCACGGTGCCGAGCATCAGCGCGATACCGGCCAGCATCTGGTTGGAGATGCCGAACAGCGGCCACAAGGTGTTGATGCCACCCAGCGGGTCGATCACGCCCTGGTACAGCAGGTAGCCCCACAACGCCACACAGCCGGCGGTGGCGAGCAGGTTGGCGCCCCACGACTCGGTGCGCTTGAGCGCCGGCACGAACGAGCCCAGCAGGTCCTGCAGCATGAAGCGCCCGGCACGCGTACCGGCGTCTACCGCAGTGAGGATGAACAGGGCTTCGAACAGGATCGCGAAGTGGTACCAGAACGCCATGGTGTTTTCACCCGGTAGTACCTGGTGCAGGATCTGTGCGATACCCACCGCCAGGGTCGGCGCACCACCGGCACGGGCCAGCACGGTGTGCTCGCCGATGTCCCGGGCGACCGCCTCGAGCTGCTCGGGGGTGATGGCAAAGCCCCAACTGCTGACTGTCTGCGCCACCGACACCACGTCGGCACCGACCACCGCGGCCGGGCTGTTCATGGCGAAGTACACGCCCGGCTCGATCACCGAGGCGGCAACCATGGCCATGATCGCGACGAACGACTCCATCAGCATGCCGCCATAGCCGATGTAGCGGGCGTTGACTTCGTTGTCCAGCAGCTTGGGCGTGGTGCCCGAGGAGATCAGCGCATGGAAGCCCGATACCGCGCCACAGGCGATGGTAATGAACAGGAACGGGAACAGGGTGCCCTTCCACACAGGGCCGGTGCCGTCGGTGAACTGGGTCAGCGCCGGCATCTTCAGCTCGGGCGCCAGCACCAGGATGCCGATGGCCAGGGCAATGATGGTACCGATCTTGAGGAAGGTGGAGAGGTAGTCACGCGGCGCCAGCACCAGCCATACCGGCAGCACGGCGGCGACGAAGCCATAGCCCACCAGCATCCAGGTGATCTGCACGCCGGTGAAGGTGAACGCCGGGCCCCACACCGGATCGGCGGCCACCAGGCCCCCCAGCCAGATGGACAGCAACAGCAGCACCACACCGATCAGCGAGATCTCGCCGATGCGGCCCGGGCGGATATAACGCATGTACACGCCCATGAACATCGCGATGGGGATGGTCGCCATCACCGTGAACATGCCCCATGGGCTTTCGGCCAGGGCCTTGACCACGATCAGCGCCAGCACCGCAAGGATGATGATCATGATCAGGAAGCAGCCGAACAGGGCGATGGTGCCGGGAATGCGGCCCATTTCCTCACGCACCATGTCGCCCAGCGAGCGACCGTTGCGGCGGGTGGACAGGAACAGGATCATGAAGTCCTGCACTGCACCGGCCAGTACCACGCCGGCGATCAGCCAGAGCGTACCGGGCAGATAGCCCATCTGCGCAGCCAGTACCGGGCCCACCAGCGGGCCAGCGCCGGCGATGGCCGCGAAGTGGTGACCGAACAGGATGTGCTTGTTGGTCGGCACGTAGTCCAGACCATCGTTGTTGAGCACCGCCGGGGTGGCCCGGCGCGGGTCCAGCTGCATCACCTTGGTGGCGATGAACAGACTGTAGTAACGGTAGGCGACCAGGTAGAGGGCTACCGAGGCAACCACAATCCACAAGGCGTTGATCGCTTCGCCACGGCGCAGGGCAACCACACCCAGCGCACAGGCCCCCAGGACTGCCAGCAGCAGCCATGGTATATGGCGTAGCAGGCTATTATTGTTGTTCATGGTTTGCTTCCAGCTAGTGGATATGAAAGACCGCCCATCGAGTCTAGGGCGAGTCTTGGCGCATTGCCATACTTGCTTTGGTCTAGAGCCTGCAGCCCCGCCCACAGTCTCGTTATGCGCGTTCGCGATCATGCTGGCAAGCCCTGAGCTATAGTCAGTCAGGTTCCAGCCAGGTTCTACTGCAAAGGGCCTTCACCATGAGCGATCACCCAGAACGCCGGCGCTTCCAGCGCATACCCTTCGATGCACCGACCGAACTGCTCCAGGGCGAACGACGCTGGCCGGTCAACCTGCTCGACCTGTCGCTCAAGGGCCTGCTGATCGAGGCGCCCAAGGCCTGGGACGCCGACCTCGAGCGGCCGTTCGCTGCGCAGATACGCCTGGGTGAAGAGGCGTTTGTCACCATGACGGTGGAACTGCGCCATGTCGACGACACCCAGCTGGGGTTTATCTGCGAGCACATCGACCTCGATTCGCTGGAGCACCTGTGCCGCCTGGTGGAGCTCAACCTGGCCGATCGCACCGAACTGGAGCGCGAATTCCATCAACTCATCGACATTTGAAATCTTTTAGCCCGCTACCGACCTGACCCCGCCCCGCCTTCCTGTCCACCCAGACAGCTTTCAAACAGCCGTTCATGCCACCGGACCCAGCCCTGGCGGGCCTGGTGCTGCGTGTTGGAACGATAACTGCATCCACGCCTGCACCCAAACCAATGACCTGACTGTTCCTGTGCCAATCTAAAAATTGTATACAATTGTTCTGGCAATGAATGGCACGAGTTGTCTACAGTAGCGCCACAACAATAAAACAGAGAACCTGCTCCCATGACTACGTCCTCCCCCGACACGTCCACGGCATCACGTCCTGAAGACGAGAACCTGGGGCTCGGCGCCAACCTGGCGTACGGGCTGCAACACGTACTCACCATGTACGGCGGTATCGTCGCGGTACCGCTGATTCTCGGCCAGGCGGCCGGCCTGGGCCCGGCCGACATCGGCCTGCTGATTGCCGCATCGCTGTTTGCCGGTGGCCTGGCGACCCTGCTGCAGACCCTGGGCCTGCCGTTCTTCGGTTGCCAGTTGCCGCTGGTACAGGGCGTTTCGTTTGCCGGCGTGGCCACCATGGGCGCGATTCTCAGCAGCGAGGGCGGCGGCGGCCTGCCGGGAGTGCTGGGCGCGGTGATGGCGGCCTCGTTGATCGGGTTTCTGATCACCCCGGTGTTCTCGCGCATCACCAAGTTCTTCCCGCCACTGGTGACCGGCATCGTGATCACCACCATCGGCCTGACCCTGATGCCGGTCGCGGCGCGCTGGGTCATGGGCGGCAACAGCAAGGCACCGGACTTCGGCAGCATGTCCAACATCGGCCTGGCGGCGGTGACCTTCCTGATCGTGCTGATACTGAGCAAGCTGGGCAGCGCGGCGATCTCGCGGCTGTCGATCCTGCTGGCGATGGTGTTCGGCACCCTGATCGCCTGGTCGCTGGGCATGGCTGATTTCAGCAAGGTGCTCGAAGGTCCACTGGTGGCCTTCCCTACCCCGTTCCACTTCGGCATGCCGACCTTCCATATCGCGGCCATCCTGTCGATGTGCATCGTGATCATGGTGACCCTGGTGGAAACCTCGGCCGACATCCTCGCGGTAGGTGAGATCATCGACACCAAGGTCGACTCCAAGCGCCTGGGCGATGGCCTGCGTGCCGACATGGCCTCGAGCATCCTGGCGCCGATCTTCGGTTCGTTCACCCAGAGCGCATTCGCCCAGAACGTCGGCCTGGTGGCCGTGACCGGGGTGAAGAGCCGCTACGTGGTGGCTACCGGTGGCGTGATCCTGGTGGTGCTGGGCCTGCTGCCGATCATGGGCCGGGTGATTGCCGCCGTACCGACCTCGGTACTGGGTGGCGCGGGGATCGTGCTGTTCGGCACCGTGGCGGCCAGTGGTATCCGCACGCTGTCCAAGGTGGACTACCGCAACAACATGAACCTGATCATCGTGGCCGCCTCACTGGGCTTCGGCATGATCCCGATTGCCGCGCCCAACTTCTACGCGCAGTTCCCGAACTGGTTCGAGACCATCTTCCACTCCGGCATCAGCTCGTCGGCGATCATGGCGATTCTGCTGAACCTGGTGTTCAACCACTTCAAGACCGGCAACTCCGATCATCAGTCGGTGTTCGTGGCCGCCTCCGAGCGCACGCTGAACTACTCGGACATTTCCGGGCTGCGTGACGGCGACTACTTCGAAGACGGCAAGCTGTTCGATGCCGAGGGCAAGGAGATTCCGTTGCTGGAGAAGGATGAGCATGGGGGGCAGGTAGTGAGGCGAGAGACGGTGGCTGAGCATTGATAGTGCTCGGTTGATGAGGAAGGGCTGGTGCACGTGCACCGGCCCTTTTTGTGTGTGCCTGTTGGCCATCGGAAAGCGACTGAATGTGGGCGCACCGAGACGGGAAGGCCTGACGGCACAAGCATGGTCTCTCTGTGATCATCCTCGCCCTCGATACCCCTGCAAAGGACGCACACATGGCACGTATGCCCGGCCACCCTGTTGTTCCTCGTACCGCTCGCCTGCTGGACGCGGCCCTGACCGTCATGGGCTGCATGCCGGCAACGCGCTGGCCGACAGTGCCGACCTATCCCAGGCGCTGGCGTCGATGCTGAGTCCGGCCTGGTTCATCACGTCCATGGCACCGCAGCCAATGTGGCCGATGTCACACAGGTCGCCGAGCTGTTGCATGGCGAAGAAAGCACGGTGTATGCAGACGCCGGATACATCGGTGTCGAGAAGCGCGAAGAGCATGAAAGTCGTGAGTAATCTGGCAAGTCGCCGCGCGCCGCAGCACGTATTCCAAGCTGAACAAACGCAGCCTGCTTTACAAAGCCAAGCGCAAAATTGAGTACTGCAAAGCTCAGACACGGGCCAAGGTTGAGCATCCGTTTCGGGTGATCAAACGGCAACTTGGTTACGTGAAAGTGCGCTTTCGAGGGCTGATGAAGAACACGGCTCAGTTGACCACGCTGTTCGCTCTGTCGAACCTGTGGATGGCTCGAAAAAAGCTAATGAGTATGGGCGAGTTACGCGCGTAACACGGAAGAACGGGCGACAAAGCCCTCAAAACGCTGTGCCTGGGACTTTCTTTCGGCAATCAGCGCCACGCGCCGCAGAATGCTTGGCCGGCTGCCGCTTTTCGGCAAGTTGATCGGAGTATCCTTAGGTGATCCCGATAACAACCGCCAGGCTTCGGAACAGGATTACCAGCCATATCCTTTAAGGTACCCGTAATATCACTATTCTTGAAATTATTAAGAATATTGTCAATTTTTCCGACAGCTCTTTTTTGGCCTTGACTCAGCGTAGCCAGAGTGTCTGCAGCCCCTTTTGCACCGTCAAGCTTTAACTAAAACGAACTCCAATAGCGTATCAGGGTCTGAAATCGTACTTAGGAAGTACTTGGCCGATTTTCTAGACTCAGCCGGGAATAGCTCTCCGGCAGTCATAGCCAGGGCAGAAAAATCCGCAATACAATCCATGTCAGGCACTCTTTTATCTCCAATGACTTTAAACCCCTCGATTCCGAGTACGGCTGCATCGTGTTCATCGCAAAAAACTAGTAATTTATGCCCATCAATTAAGTTAAATAACGGCGTTTCACCCCAAAACCTAGTGGGCTCCGGCCCCGCACCCAGAAATATAAATTCGTTCATTACATTTAGTCCCATGGCGCGACCCAATTTTTATCATTCTTATCCGATACCTGCACGATCGCACCAGTCCGGTCATTCCGCACAACGTAAGAACCATCTTTGGCTACATAACCAGTTGCGGGATCATTGAGTCTGGTACCAGAAGCCGGATCGAACCTAGTATCTCTAGTCACAACAGTCTTGCTTGGGTTTGCGATAACACCTTCAAGAGAATCGGTTGTCCAACCCCGCTTCCCCATTTGCTGAGCAATTTTTGGCTCCACGATTGAAGGTATTCCTTTTGCACCCTCTCCCGCATCGCCCACCTCACTGTACATCCCCCCCGGACTCAACTGATGCCCCGGCGTCACATACGCACCATCCCCCTTCTGTCCATCCAGCTGTGTGCCGCCCGTATGCGGCGTGGTCACCAGGCCTCCACCCTCCGCATACCCACCACTGACCGGATGCCCGTTATTTGAACCCGCGATCGGGTTGTCGTAAACGCCCGACTTGGGATCAAAATCGGCGATCGGCAGTTTCGTACCCAACAGTATCGTCCAGATCGTGGCCGAAACCTCCATCTGGTGCTTGACGTCTTTCCCCGTTTCCCACGTGGCCGCTTCCAATGCGCTGGCAGCTGCAACCAATCCCTCGCTGTTGTTGGGTGCCGCGTAATAGGCCGAAAGTGCCGCGCCTACTCCAACGATAGTGCCATAAGCCAATTGAGGTGAGGCTACCCAGTTCGACTGCCCAAGACTCGAATCGGAAAGCAGCCTCAACTGCGCGATCACCTGAAGGGCTTTTTCCGGCGACTCACCCGCCAGTTCGGTCAGACGTTGGGCTAATGCTTGAGACTCAGGCGTGGTCGCTCCATGGGTCAGATCGGCGATTACCCCATTGACGATAACCGCTCGTCTGGCTGGATCGCGGTGAGTGAACTCGCGCATTTTTGCACGCGACACCAATGTATTGTTGACCGCAATGGCACCGTTGCCCTGCGCAAATGCGGACATGGTGAACACAAGATCACTGAGATCGTTCAGTGCCTGCTCACTGTTTTCGCCGTAGCGGGCCGCATTGGCTTTCCAACGATCAAACGTCTGCTTGGGGGTCATCACCGCGTTTACTGACGAACCAGTGACGTAAAGGTGTGTGTACTGCTCTTGGTCGCGTGTGATCTCGTAAGCCTTGTTGAGATCTCGGTTGAGGCCCTTCGTGGAGTCGATACCGGTGACAGCATCATTGCGCACCACGATCTCGCCAGCCCCTACGGTGGCTCGCACGATTTGCTCGCGATCCTTCTGATATTCCCAGCCGCTCACGCTCCAGCTGGTTTTGCCATCGCGCCCGTTATCACCCTTGCCGACCTGGCTGGCATCCTGAGTCGTACCCCCGCTACCTTTGCTGAAGCTGCCACCCACGTTCAAGTAGTAGCCATGCTCTTTATCGCTGCCAGCGATGTCGCTGAAGCCAAGCGTGCCGGTGTCGAGTTTGAGATTGCCGTTATCGGCTGCAATCAGCGCCCCATCGACCTGAGTGTGGTTTTCAGTACGAACATCGACTTTACTCGTACCGGTGATGGTGGTTTGCTGGTCAACCCAATGGGTCTTGCCGCTGGTCTTGCCGTAGCCCACGGAGCCGCTGATGCCTGCCCCAATGCCAACTGTAACCGTCACGTTAAGATCGGATTCCTTACCCTTGACCCGGCCCGTGTCAGCAAGCGACGCGACCTTCAGGTCGCCCCCCACCCGTCCCAGCACTTCGTCGCCGCGCAGGTCAGCACCGGCAATCGTGGTATCCCCGGCGCTGCTGAAGTTCAAGCGGTCGCCGGCATACAGGTAGGCTTGCTGGTGGCGTTCAGCTTCACGTTCCAGATTGCCCTCGCCCGGGCTGACACTGGCATACACACCGACCCCATCGGAACCGAACGCAAAGCCAGCCTCCCCGCCGGCATTATGTCGGTGCTCGTTACTGCTGCTGTCGTTATGCACCGCACGGATGTTGAGGTCGTTGCCGGCTTTGAGGTCGATGTCACGCCCGGCAGACACCTGAGTGCCCACCAGATTCATGTCACGGCTGGCCTGCAGATTGACATCGCGCCCTGCCGCCAATTGAGCCGGTGTCGAGGAGCCCTGTGTCGAATCCGCAGCGGCGGCACCATAGCTGCCCCCAACGCCTACTTTGAAGCCACCGCTGGTACCACCATGGGCACCACCCCAGCTTTCACGCTGTACGTTTTCCTGAGTCACGCTGCCCTTGGCCACGTCAAGGTGGATATCGCGCCCCTTGATGTTTATGTCGCGCTCGGCCTGCAACTGCCCGCCCTTGATCGTCACATCGTTGCCGGCAGCGACATTGACGTCCCTGCCCGCATCCAGCGTGGATGATCGGGTGCTGTGCTCCACCGTCTGCTGGGTGACGCTCTGGATGCTGTGGCCCACCTTGACGTCCGCCGTCGGCCCGGCCATGAACTGGTTGACTGCGTCGAAGCCCTTGAGGGTACTGGAGACCTTGCTGACAGCATTGTCGCCCTTGCCTGCGCCGTTTGCGGCGTCCTTGGCATTACCGAAGTTGTGGTTGACGGTGGCAGTTACACCGTTGCGCTGGAGCTCACGCTGCTGTTCGCTCACGCGCAACTGCTGCGCGGCATCGATGTTAATGTCACGTACAGCAGTAAAGTCGATATCGCGCGCGGCTTGCGCATCCGAGCCAGCCTGGTTGATATCGCGACCTGCGACCACGGCCAGGTCTTGCCCGGCACTGATCTGGCTGGCAGCGGCAGTTTGCTGCTCAAGGCGCTGCTTCTCCTTGAGCTGTTCAGCGCCTGCAAAGAAACTCACGCCATTGTCATCGCCCGAAACACCCAGCCCGACCTGCTTGTGGCGAGACCATTGTTCGTCGTACTGCTGGTTCTGCGCCGCCAGCACATTTACATCGCGCCCGGCATTTAGGCTGACATTGCGACCGGCGTCGATCCCGCTGCCAACCACGTTGATATCGCGCTTGGCTTGCAGCGTGGCATCGCGGTCCGCCACCACCTGACTACCTACGCTGGTGCTGGTTTGCGCCTGACGTCCAGATTCCTTGGCCGAGGCGATCGATAGGAAGCCATTGGATGCGCTCAACCCGACCTTCTGCTTGTACTGCTCACTATGGCTATAGGCCGTGTCATTGGCAGACACAAGGTTGATATCGCCTGCGGCGTTGACCAAGCCGGCGCGCAGTTCCACGTCGTTGCCGGCACGGGTTTCGCTGGCGCGTATCCGTACGTCGCCGCCTGCGGCGATGACTGCGTCATTGCCGGCCTCCAGCTCACTGGCCACCTGACTGGCGCTGGTCTTGAGCTGGCTCTTGCCGCTTCTGCTGAGGCCGAGGAAGCCTGACTTGGTCTTCTTGCTGAAGCTGCCGTGCTCTTCGATTCCGGACAACACCGCAACGTCTCCTGCGGCCGCCATCAGCAGGTCACTGCCAGCCTTGAGTTCGCTGCCAATGATGCTGACGTTGCGCCCGCCATCCAGGTTCAGACTGCCATCGGCGGCCTTGCTGGTGTTGATGGTGAGGTCTTTGCCCGCCTCGATCAGAGACGCGACATTGGTGCTGTGGTAGCTCTCTTTCTGCTCGGAACTGCTACGCCCGAATGAGCCCTTACTCTTCTTCAGGTAGTAGGACGCACTCTCATCTTGATCGGAAGCGACAACCAGATCACGGGCCGCATCGATATCGACCGCACCGCCGCCTTTCACCTGGCTGGCGACGATAGACAGGTCCTGGCCCGCGCTCAAGGACACGTCACCACCTGCACTCACTACGGTCGAAACCTGAGTAATGCGGTCCTGGGACTGGGTAACTTTGCGGCCACGGCTATAGCGGTGGGCCTCTTCGGCAGCAGCGCCAAGGTTGAGGTCACTTGTGGCGGCCATGGCGATATCACGCCCGACCTCAATGCGACTGGCTACGGCATTGATATCACGGCCAGCGCCGATATCCAGATCACGCCCCGCTTCAACCGTGGCGCCATGCTGCTGCACGGTGCTGTTGCGCTTCTGGCTACTGTAGAAACTTTCCCGTTGTTCGACCGCCAGCAAGCTGACGTCACGACCCGCGCTGATGGACAGGTCGCCGCCGCTCTTTATCACGCTGCCGATGTTCTTGACGTCACGACCTGCAGAAAGATCAAGGTCGTTGGCCGCTTCAATGCGCGCGGCGTTGTCGAGGAAGTCACTCTGCTGGCTTGTGCCACGATGATTGAGTACTGCACGGGTCTGGTCACGCTGGTTGATCAGATCACCGTTGACCGCTCTCACACTCACATCGCGACCGGCAATGATGCCACCGGTACTGTTGAGCACGTTGTTGCCAGCCAACAGTTCCAGCCGCTCGCCAGCCTGGATCAAGCCGCTGTTGACAAGGTCATTGCCCGCTTTGGCAGAGAGATCGCGCGAGGCAAGCAGCGTACCTGCGTTGGTCAGGTTCTCGCCTGCGATGAGTTCTACATCCTGGCCGGCGATCAGTGCGCCGCTGGGTGCCAGGCGGTTGTTGGCCTGGGCCAGGTAGAGCACCGGAACCAGTACCTGCTCACCGTTGACCTGATGCGTTTCCATCCACACGATATCGTGGGTCAGGGCTGTCACCTGCGCTGCGCTCAGCCCCACGCCGACGCTCAAAGCCAGCTCACGCTGGCTGCGGATGGCGTTGTCCATCAGGTACTTGAATACCTGTTCGCCGGAGGTCTTCCCTTCGAGGAACTGCTGGCCGGTGCGGGCCACCACCGCCTGCTGTATGAGGCGTTGTTCGTAGAGACCGTCGCCCAGACGCTTCCAGCTTTTATCCGGGTCGTAGCCCAGGCCGGAGAGCAGATAGTCGGAGCTCATGAACTGTTTGAGTTCGGTCAGTACCGGGTTGGTTTCGATCAGGTACTTGTGCGGGGCGCCGACATACTGGCTACTGGGAACATGGGTGATACCTGGCAGCGGCGTCACGCTGCTGATACCAAGGTCATCAGTGACCTCCGGGGTGCGACCCTTAGCGCCATCATGGCGCTGAGGCACCGATGTATCCACCGCTGTTGCAACCGGGGTATGTAAGCTGAGCACGCTGGCATGCCCCCCTTTCACGCCGCCTTGATGGTCGAGACGTTCGACATACTGATTACTCAGGCTGGAAACAGCTGCATCGACCACCTTAGGCATACCGAGCTGCACGCCAGGTGCCACCGCCTCACGCCCTGGGGAATCGAGGCTAGAACTGCCCATACTCCAGGTTGGCGAAGCCCCCTTGACCGTGCTGCCCCCTTGCCCACTCAAGCGGAACAGCCCATTCTGCCCAGTTGGCAGGGTGAAGCTCCCCAATGCCAGAGGGTTTACCTGCTGTCGGGCCAGATCTGGGGGTAATTGCGCATTGATAGTGATAAGGGTGCTGCTGGAAGCAGTCGAAAGCTTTGGGTCGAAAGCCTTCGCAGCCGAGCCACTCACGGGCAAACCTTCACGAATGACGCTGTTGGTGAGGTTCTTCGTGGCGTTGATCTGCACCCGGCCACCTGCCTGGATTACGGCGTTGGCAGCTCCCACCTGTGCGCCATGATTGATGATGCGCTCATCGAAGAAGGAAATGCCTTGCAACTGCTCGGGAAGCGGGGCTGGTGAGCCCGGCCGAAACGCCGGCCTCACATTGAACGCACTGCCACTGACTAACGTGCCATAGTGACGCCAACCGACAGTGACAGCTTGGTCGTTGTCAGAACTCAGGCGTATCGTTGGCGTGATTCTGGACTCATTCCAATTGGCGTCCCAACTCCTCAACGTGCCTCGGCTCTCAAAACCTTGAGAAACATAGGAATAATCAGGATCGTTGACAGCATTGTACTTCATCACAGCCGACCAAAACTTGTTAGCATACTTATTGACGTATCCGGGCAGGCCAAACGACTTCAGGACAGAATAAGTACCCAATGCTGTCCCAGCATTGTTGAACTTCTCTAAAGTCGCGGTGATGTTACGCTGAGCACTAATAACAGAAGCGGAGTTCTCAAGGTTACGCCCAAGAATGAAAAGATCCCTTCCGGATTGAATGATTGCCGCAGGAGAGTCGGCCTCCAGTTCTGACTCATAGTACTCCTGCAGCACCATATGTCCGGAATTTTGTCCGGTCTCTCGCATGCCGATAGAACTCCACACGGGTGTTCCCGACACCTTGAAAAACTCTTTCCGGTTTTCGATCTCTCCCACACCCAAGCGCATGTCACCCGCACTTTCGAGGCTGCCGGAAATATTCTCAAGCTTATCCGCCCAACTCCCCGCTACATCTCGCGCTACGGTCAACGTGCCAAGGCTGTAAACGTCACCATAGAAATTGGTCAAGTTACCTGTGAACAACTGCATATCACCGCCGCTGAACAGCAACCCGCGCTCATTGCGCAGGCTAGCGGTGGTTACGCTCAACCGTTGGTTGCTGCCTAACGTTCCTAGGTTATCCAGGCGTCCTGCGCTGACCAACATGTCTGCCCCCGAGGTCAGTCGCCCCAGGTTACTCAACAGGCCACTTACATCGACGTTACTTGTGCCCACCCCCGTCATGCTGGCGTTGCTGCCCAATGCCATCTGCGCAGTTCGCACGTTTAGTGAACCCTGGCTGCTGACGCGACCATTACCGCTATAAGTGCCACGCAGGCTAAGGCTGAGATCGCCGTCACTGGCGATCAGCCCGTCATTGCTCCAATTGCCGCCGATGCCCTCAAGCCGATCAGAAGCTAGCAACTGGCCGCCAGCGGTCTGGGTCAGGTGATTGATGTTCAGGTTCAGGCGCCCTGCCTGGATGGCGCTGCCGTTGGTCCAGCTATCGGCCGTCAGTGTCAGGCCGCCGCGCGTGACTAGGCTGCCACCAGCACGGGTAAGGTTGGCCATATCGATGTCGAATGTGCCGGTGCCCGCGTGCAGCACCTTGCCGCCCACGTTCTTCAGCAATCCTGCGCCGAGGGTGAGGTCACTGCTGCCGATCTCTACCAGGCCGCTGCGGTTGTCGAACAGCCCGCCGATGGCAAACCGGCTCTTGCCGGTGGCGCCCAGTGCCCGCAACTGCCCACCCTGGTTGTCCAGGCTGGCGGCGTTGATGCCCAGCACACTCGCGCTTTCGAGGATGCCCTTGCGGTTATCCAGGGCGCCGGTCAGGTCAAGCTCGATACGTTGGCCGACCATTTCGCCTCGGGTGTCACCGCCGTTGGCCAGGTCTTGGCCGGTGACGCTCAGCAGGCCACTGGCGGAAAGCCCGCCGGCGCGATTGTCCAGTCGGTGGGCGCGGATCAGCGCGTCGCCATCGAGCGCCGCGATGCGTCCGCCACGATTGTCGAGCTGCCCGGTTTGTAGATCCAGCCGCAGGGCTTGAAGAATGCCGCCCTGCCCCAGCGTATCCACCCCGTTTCGCAACACGCCGGTGCTGCGCGCGACGAATGCGCTCTTGAGGCTGGCGAGCACGCCACCTCGGTTGTCGACATTGACGCCGCTCAGGGTCAGGGCCCCTCCCTGAGCGATGACCTTGCCACTCTGGTTGTCGAGGTCGCCATCCAGCTCGATCGCCACGGCGCCTTGGGCCTGCAAGGTACCCTTGGCATTGGCAAGGCTCGCCGCACGCAGGTTCACGTCTGCGTGCTGGCTGTAGATCAGCCCTTGCTCGCCGTTATCCACACCTCCCGTGCTGGTGAGGGTAAGCAGGTCGCTGGCGGCAAGCGTGCCGCGTTGGCTGTTGTCCAGCCCCGCCACCAGCAGTGTCAGCAAACCTTGGCTGGCGATCTGACCGCCTTGATTGTCGAGCACGCCCGCACGCTGAATCAGCAAGGCCTTGCCGCTGGCTAGCTTGCCACCGCGGTTGACCACATCAGCCAGCAGGTCGAGGGTCAGCACGCCCTGTGCGGCCAGGCTACCGGCACGGTTGTCCAGCCGTGTACCGCTCAGGCTCAACCCCTGCTGCGCCGCCACACGCCCCGTGCGATTGTCGAGGGTGTGCGCGCTGATCTCGAGGTCGCCCCCGGCGTCGATCAGTCCGCCCTCCTGGTTGTCGAGCGTGCCGGTTACCGTCAGGCGCTGGCCCGCACCGCTGGACAGTACGCCGTTGGCGCTGTTGTCGAGGCTGGCAGCGCTGACCTCCAGGCGCTGCTGGGCGACCAGTGCCCCCCTGCCGCTGTTGCGCAGGGCGTGCTCGACCTGCGCCTCAAGGTCGCCAGAGCGGCTTGATAGCGTGCCCTGCTGGCGGTTATCCAGGCGCTGGGCGGTAACAGCCAGGCCCTGCCAGCCCGAGACCAGGCCGCTCTGGTTGTCGATGTCTGTCGCCGTCACGCTCAAGGACTGCTCGCTGAGCAGCACGCCATTGCGGTTGTCCAACTCGCCCGCCTTGAAACGCAAGTCACGGGCCGTGGAAAGCTCACCGCCCACGTTGGCCAGCTTGCGCAGGTTATCCAGGGTCAAAGGGCCTGCGGTAGTGATCAGCCCGCCACTGTTATCCAGGTCGGCGCCGCGCATATCCAGCGTGATGGCACTGCCCAGCAGTTTGCCGCGTTGGTTGTCTAGGCCCAGGCTGCTCAAGGCAAGATTGCTGCGCGCCTCGATCATGCCGTTGTCGCGATTGAGCAACAGCGCGTTGACCTCCAGGCTCATGCCACTCAGGCTCACCAGAGTACCCGCACTGTTATCCAGCCGCCCCACGCGGCCATCGAGCGATTGGGCAGCGAGCATTCCCTTCAGGTTGCTCAACAGTTCGCTGACGCGCACGTGCAATGCCTGGTTGCTCAGCACACGGCCGCCGCCGTTGTCCAGCTGTCGAGCAGCCAGGGTGAACGCCTGGGCGCTGGAGATTTCGCCCGCGCGATTGTCCACCGTCTTCAGGTTGTCCAGCACCAGCAACGGCGCATTGATCAGACCAGCACGGTTGTCCAGATGACCGTGATTGAGGTCCAGGTGCACGGAGGCGTCGCTGAACAGCTTGCCACCTTGCTGGTCGAGCCCGTTGACACTGGCAGTGAGCGCTTCACGGCTGCCAAGACGGCCACCGTCATGGTTGTCCAGCTGGCCGGCGCGAATGGCCAAGGTAAGGTTGCTGCTGACGCTGCCTTCATGGCTGTTGTCGAAATGGCCGGTGCCAATGTCCAGCCCACCCTTGCTTGCCAGTACGCCCTTGGCGCTGTTGTCCAGGCTGGCACTGGTGAGCCTCAGGCCCTCATCAGTGAGCAAGCGCCCCCCCTGGTTGAGCACCGCGCCACCGGCTGCCAACTGCATCGCGCCAGCGCTGGATAAGGTGCCGGCGCTGTTGTCCAGCCCCAGCAGGGTCAGCGCCAATTTGCCTTCAGCGTTGATCAGCCCGGCACGGTTGAGTGCCTGCCCGGTCAGCATCACGGCCATGTCCTGCTGGCTGAGCAAGCGCCCACCCTCATTGTCCAGACGCTGGCCAGTGAGTGTCAGGCCGGTGTGTGCCTCGATGCGACCCTGGTTGCGGTTGAGTAACTGCTGTACGTCCAGCGACAGGTCGGTCCCCGCGACCAGCAGGCCACCATCGCTGTTGTCCAACTGTGCGCCGGTAAGACCAAGGGTGGTCTTGCCAGTGATTTCACCGCCGCGGTTGTCCACCTGCGCGATATCGAGCAACACCGCTGCGTTGCCACCGACCAGCCCCAGCAGACGGTTATCCAGGTAACCGCCTTTGAGCTGCATCTGCCCAAGTCCCACAAGCGAACCGCCGGCATTGATCATCCTGCCGGCCTCGACGACCAGGTTCCCTTTGCTGGAAACCGTGCCCTGACCGTTGTCCAGCGTAGCGGCAAGCAACCGACTCGCGGCGTCACCCACCAATGTGCCTTGACGATTGTCGAGCAGGCCCTCAACGGACAGGGACAGTGCCTGGCGACTGCTGACCAGACCTTCACGGTTGTCCAAGCTGGCGGCAGAGAGGGTAAGGCCATTGCCCGAGACTAGGCCCTTGACGTTTGCGATAGCCTGGTCGACGCGTACCGTCAATTGCTGGTTGCTGATGAGTTTGCCGAGTCGGTTGTCCAGGCGAGTGGCGCTGAGGTTCACCGCCTGAGCGCTGGAAATTTCACCCTGCTGGTTATCCACCGCCGCGAGGTTCTTGAGTACCAGAACCGGTGCATTGATCAGGCCCCGGTTGGTCAACTGACCCGAGCCAAGGTCCAGGCTCAACGATGTCTTGCTGAACAGTTCGCCCCCCTGCTGGTCCAGGCCGCTGGCAGTGATTTCAGCGGCGCCTTCGCTGGCAATCCGGCTGCCAACACCATTGCTGACCTGTGCAGCCTGGACCACCAGCCTGCCGTTGCCGGTCAGTTGGCCGCGCTCGCGATTGTCCAGGTCACCGGTGGTCAACGTCAGCGCACCGTGTGCCCCCATTTCTCCCGCACGGTTGTCCAGCCGGACGCTGGTAACGGTCATCCGTCCCTCGGCAGCAAGAGAGCCGCGTCGGTTGTTCACACCGCCCTCTGCTGCAAGCGCAAGGTTGCCGGCGCTGCTCAGGGTTCCGTCGGTGTTGTCCAGGCTGGCAGCCGTTACGACAAGGTCGCCCTCAGTAGTGATCAGACCCCGTTCATTACGCAGCGTCTCGCCGGTCTTGAGGTGTATGTGCTGCTCACCGATTAGGCGACCACCAGTGTTGTCCAGGCCCACGCCATCGAGTGTCAACTCCCCGCTGGCACGCAACAGCCCCTGGGACTGGTTGATCACCTGGGCAACCTTCAGCCTCAGGTCCGTGCCGGCCAGAAGCTTGCCCGCGCTGTTGTCCAGACGTTGCCCCAGCAGCACCATGGACTGTCCTGCGGACAGTTCACCGGCGCGGTTATCAAGGGTCTGCACCTCAAGGGTCGCGCCCTTGCCGGCACCGACCAGTCCACCCTGGCTGTTGTCCAACTGCGTGCCGCGCAGATTCAACTGCCCCAGCGTAACGAGCTTGCCGCCTTGCTGATTCAGCCGATCAACGCGCGCACTCAGGTCGCCACCGCTCGACACATGTCCCGCAGTATTGTCCAGGTGCGTGAGCGTCAGATGCATGTCCCCCATGGCACCGAACAGCCCTAAAGTATTGAGAAGCGCCTGCCCTTTATAACGGATGCCAGACTGACCACTTACCTGCCCATGATCGCGGTTGTCGAGGCTGTCGATATGCAGGTCAAGTTGGCCATTGGCATCGACCTTGCCGCCGCGGTTGTCCCACTGGCCACCCCGCAGGGTCAACAGATCCTTGCCGCTGAGCCGACCACTGCGGTTGTCCAGTTGCCCGGCGTCGATCAACGCCTTGCCCTTTGCACTGAACAGGCCCTGCGCCTGGTTGTTCAACAGACCGCTGACCTTGGCTTGCAGCGAACCGTCGCTGAGCACCTTGCCCTGTGCGGTATTGTCGAGGCTGCCGGCATCGACGTCCAACGTCCCTCCCGCAGCCAGTACACCCTGCCTGTTGTCGAGCGCGCCCTTCACGTTCAGCCGCAGGGCATTGTCACCGCTGACCGTCCCCACACGGTTGTCGATACGGTCGGCTTCGATACGGCTGACGCCCGCACTGGAAAGTTCGCCCAGGCGATTGTCCAGACCCTCTCCAAGGGCGACGAACAGGTCACCGTCACTGGTCACTACTCCTTCGCGGTTATCCAGGCGCAGCGCCGCAAGGTCGAGCCCCTCAGCCGACACCAGGCCACCCAGGTTACTCATCACGCCATCCAACCTAAGCGTCAGGGCTTGCTCGCTGTACAACTGGCCTTTGCTGTTGTCCAGCGTGTGGGCAACAAGGTGCAGGGCGCGCTGACTGGAAATTTCGCCGCTACGGTTATCCACGTCGGCTAGCTGACGCAGGTTCAATTGACGGGCGGCAATCACGCCATTGCGGTTATCCAGACGTCCCTTGTTCAGGTCCAGGGTCAGGTCGGTGGCACTCGTCAGTTGGCCGCCGTGCTGGTCGAGCCTGCCAACGCTGACGGCCACCGCCTGATTGCCACTGATGCGACCTTCGGCGCCATTGTTCAGCGTGGCGGCCTTGATGCCCAAAGTGGCTTGGCTGGCAAGGTGACCGCCTCGGTTATCGATATGCTCAGCGGCCGTGAGCGCCATGCCAAGGCCGGCCAGAATACGCCCGGCGCGATTGTCCAGGCTGCCCAGATCGAGGCTGATCACATCAAGGCTCGACAGCTCACCCGCCTGGTTGTCCAGATTGGTCAGAGTGATATCAAGCGCCCCCTTGCTGGTGACCTGGCCACCTTTGCCATTGAGCAATTGACCGCCATCGATTGCCATGTGGGCGCCGCTGACCAGGCGCCCCTGTTGCCGGTTGTCGAAGCTATCGGCTTTGAACTGCGCCACTTGCCCGGCACTGAACGCACCACTCCGGTTGTCCACTCCGTTACGCACATTGACCGCCAGGTTTCGGCTGGCCACCACAGTCTTGCCCGCGTTGTCGAACTGCGCCGCCGTCAACTTCACATCCCCCCGGCCATTGCGGCTGTTGTCGGGGTTCACACCGGCCTCGATAACACCGCGGTTACTCAGCGTCCCCTCGGCCTGCAAGGTCACACGCTCACGCGCCGCAATGCTCTGCTGGTTGACCAGCGCCCCCGCGCTGTCCACACGCACCTCGGTACCGCTATACATCGGCCCCTGCACCTCGACACTCGCCGCCTTGACCTTCACCGCCCCACTGGCACTGACCTGCGCCACGCTCAAGTGTCCATTGGCATCGAGCTGCATGTCCCCCGCACTGGCCACAACGTCACCGGCCAGGCGCACTCCGACCCCGGCTTCGGTGCCTACCAGCTTGATCGCCCCGGCATACATGCCGCCCAGTGCGGTGGAATCGATGGCCAATGCGGGCGCCGCCTGGTCAGTGCCCGCGCGCGCGGTGGTGGCCAGTGTGCTGGCGTCGACGTCATTACGCCCGGTGACGATGTTCAGTTCCTGGGCATGCAACTGCGCGTTGAGCCTGGCCGAGCGGGTAATGATGTCGAAGCGCTCGACGTTGTCGGCGTTTAGCCCCGCACCTTCGAGGCTGACGCTGCCACCATCGACCTGGTAGCGGCCCACGCGGCCTTGGTGGTCGAGCACCGGTGTGCCCGTGGTCAGCGTCACCTGAGGGGTGTTGATAAAACCGCAGCCATTGCAGCTGATGCCATGGGGGTTTGCGACGATGACCTTGGCCGATTGCCCCGCCACTTCCGTGTAACCACGCAACTGGCTGGGATTGGTACCGTTGACCTCGTTGAGGATGGTGTTGGCGGCTTTGCCCTTGAGGTTGGAGTTGCCGAGGATGATCCCGCCCAACTGGGTGGCCTGGGTGCGCCCGGTGGCGTTGTTGAGAATCACGCCCTGACTGGCGACGTTGTAATCCTTGAACTGGTTGTGCGACAGGCCGCTGCCGTTAGGTGCGGCGATATTGACGATGGGGACGCCGTTGCCGGCTTGACCCAATGTCGTCCCCGGTGCGCTGACCACTATGCCTTCGGACGCCTGCACCCACAGCGGTTGCCAAAACATGGCATTGGCTAGAATGAATGCCAAGCCACGCTTGGATAGCCCGCAGAAAGACTCACGCGATTGAATCGTGGCCGAGCGCTGGCGCGCCAAGAAGGCAAAAAGTCGAACGTCCATGTCACATCTCGCTGGGTGCAGTCTTGATCGGAAAGGTCAGATGGCAAGACCAAAGTGGAAGTACACCGGGGCTTCCCGGTCCGGCAGCGCGCCAGGGCGCTTCAGCGTATGTGCGAATACCACACTCGCCTGCACATGCTTGCCCAACGCAAACAGCTCCACCGAGTTGCTACTGGCGCGACCGTGCCGCTGGCCGTTGTAACGGTCGCCACGAATCACACCCTGGTCGTAACCCAGGCTCAAACCGTATTCACGCAACACTGGTTGCAGTCGCTGCCAGGTAACCGGGCGGCTCCAGCGCAGGTCATTACGCCAGTAGCCACCGCTGTCACCAGCCAAGGACTGGTCCTTGAAGCCGCGTACCGAGGCCAGGCCGCCCAGGCTGATGCGCTGCGGGCTGTACAGCACGTCCTCGCTGCGCTGGCCGGTAGCCAGGCTGCTGAAGCTGAGCGACTCGCCCCACAGCTCGAAACCCTGCAGGTAGCTGAGGGTGGCGGTGTACTTGCGAAAACGCGCATCGGCGTGACCAGGCCCGGGATTGTCATTGCCCTGGGCATCAAAGGCGCCGATGCCGTTCTGCATGCCGAGGTCGAGGTTTACGAAGGCGTTGCCGATACGCCGCCCATGGTTGAAGCCCAACTGCGACTCGCTGATGCGGTTGCTGTTGTTTTGCAGACGGCTCTGTTCGACGTAATTGTTGGTGCGCAGGTACGCCAGACCAGCATTGAGGGAGGTCTTGCTGAGCGCGTCGCGATGGATCACGCGTTCGGCACGCAACTGGTGGGACTGGCTGTCGCCGCTGTACTTGAAGTCATAGCCATTGCCCTGGCCGAGCGCGCGGTACTCGCTTTCGCTATAGCTGTAGGTGAAGTTCCACCAGCCCCACGGCAGGTTGTAAAACAGCACGCCGTTCTTCGAACCGACAGCGTGGTCACTGACCACATCGTGGCCACCGCGCAGCACCAGTTGGTCGGCCAGGCCCAGCGGGCTGTCCCATTCGAAGCCCAGGTTGACCTGCTGCTCGCCGGTGCTCTTCTGCCCGTTGTTGTTGCGCGAGATCGCTGCGCGCCAGGGTTTCTGTGCGGTATTGCGCACCAGCACGGTACTGCCTCCTACGGCAGCACCGGGGCTCAGTTCCATCTGTGCTTTGTTCGACAACAAGCGATTGAGCTGGTCGACCATCTGTTCGATTTCACGCAGGTTGACCGGTTCGCCTTCACGGCCAGGAAAGGTCATGCCCAGCTCGCGTGCGGACAGCTGACTGTCATCGGCACCGCGCAGACCTTCCAGTCGCCCTTCCACCACCAGCACCTGCAGGTGTCCTGAGGACAGGTCCTGTTGCGGCAGGTAGGCGCGGCTGGTCACCCAGCCCTTGTCGATGTAGAGGTTGGTGATGGCTTTGAGCACTTCATTGAGCTGGGTAACGCCCAGGCACTGGCCGATGTAGGGCTGCAGCACGCGGCTGCGCTGGGCGCTCGAGAGGCTGTCGGCGCCCTTGAGCTCGATGGTGTCGATCTGAAAGCAGCGGGCATCGGCCGGCGCCGGTGCAGTCTGGGTAGGGGCGGTGCTGCCAGGCAGCTCCTTGAGTTCCTGCAGGCGCCGCTGCTGCTCTTCAAGCAACCGCCCCTGACGCTCGCGAATCAGTTCCTGGTCCCCCGGCAAGCTCGCGGCCGATACAGGGCCAGCAAGGATGCCCAACAACAGCCAGAAGCAGGACAGCTTTGTGCCAGATACCAAAAACGCCATCTTCCCATCCCTGGAAGCAAAAAACGAAGGCGCGATAGTAGAGAGACAGAACAATGGCGTCAATTTGCCATCATGGCAAATTGATTACATTTTATTCAAACAATGCATCCAGCGCCTGCTCCAGCCGCGTCACCGCAATCACCTGCAGCCCCGGCGGCGCTTCCTTGGGCGCGTTGCCCTTGGGCACGATGGCGCGCTTGAAGCCATGTTTGGCGGCCTCCTTCAGGCGCTCCTGCCCGCTCGGCACCGGGCGCACTTCACCAGACAGGCCCACCTCGCCGAACACCAGCAGGTCGTGTGGCAGCGGGCGGTTGCGCAGGCTCGACATCACCGCCGCCATCAAGGCCAGGTCCGACGCGGTCTCCAGTACCTTGACCCCGCCCACCACGTTGAGAAACACGTCCTGGTCGTGGGTGGGGATGCCGCCATGGCGATGCAGCACCGCCAGCAACATGGCCAGGCGGTTCTGGTCCAGGCCCAGGGTCACACGGCGCGGGTTGGCCATGTGGCTTTCATCCACCAGCGCCTGCACCTCCACCAGCATCGGCCGGGTACCTTCCCAGGTGGCCATCACCACGCTGCCCGGCACTTCCTCCTGGGCACGGGTCAGGAAGATCGCCGACGGGTTGGAGACTTCCTTGAGGCCGCGGTCGGTCATGCCGAACACGCCCAGCTCGTTGACCGCACCAAAGCGGTTCTTCACCGCGCGCAGCAGGCGCAGGCGACCGTCGGACTCGCCCTCGAAATACAGCACGGTGTCGACCATGTGTTCCAGTACCCGCGGCCCGGCCAACGCGCCCTCCTTGGTCACGTGGCCGACCAGGAAGATCGCCGTGCCGCTCTGTTTGGCATAGCGCACCAGCAAGGCGGCACTCTCGCGTACCTGCGACACGCCACCGGGCACCGACTGCAACTGTTCGGTGAAGATGGTCTGGATGGAGTCGATCACCATCACCTTGGGCTTTTCGACCCGCGCGGTGGCAATGATGGTTTCGATGCAGGTCTCGGTCATCACCCGCAACTGATCCTGCGGCAGGCCCAGGCGACGGGCACGCATGGCCACCTGCTGCTGGGATTCTTCCCCGGTGACGTACAGCGCCGGCATGCGCGTGGCAATGTTGCACAGGGTCTGCAGCAGGATGGTGGACTTGCCGATGCCCGGGTCACCACCAATCAGCACCACCGATCCATCGACCAGGCCGCCACCGAGCACGCGGTCCAGCTCGGCGCTGGCGGTGCTGAAACGCGGAATCTCCTCGACACTGACCTCGGCCAGGGTCTTGATCTGCGCCTGTTGCCCGGCCCAGCCGGTGCGCCCGGCAGGCGCCGCAGCGCCGCCACTTTCGATCATGGTCTCGACCAGGGTGTTCCACGCGCCGCATTCGCCGCACTGGCCCGCCCACTTGGGAAAGGTCGCGCCGCACTCGGTGCAGCCGTACATGCGCTTGGCCTTGGCCATGGGGCAGTCTCCTGGAAAAAGGGGCCATGATAGCCGAGCCGACCCAGCTGCGGGGCGCCGCCTGGGCGACAAAACTATTCGGCATAGCCGGGGTCTTTTACTGCAACGCGGAGCATGAAGCGCATAGCTGATTTACACTGCGATGACCAATCTCATCTGTTACAGGGAATAAACCATGGGCGTGATCAGTGAATTCAAGGCCTTCGCGGTCAAGGGCAACGTGGTCGACATGGCCGTCGGTATCATCATCGGCGCCGCGTTCGGCAAAATCGTTTCATCGTTTGTTGGCGATGTGGTGATGCCACCCCTGGGCCTGCTGATCGGTGGAGTGGACTTCAGTGATCTGGCGGTGGTGCTCAAGGCGGCCGAGGGTGACGCGCCGGCGGTGGTGCTGGCCTATGGCAAGTTCATCCAGACGGTGATCGACTTTCTGATCGTGGCCTTCGCGATCTTCATGGGCGTGAAGGTGATCAACCGCCTCAAGCGCGAAGAAGCGGTGGCCCCGACCCTGCCGCCGGTACCCACCAAGGAAGAAGAACTGCTGGGCGAAATCCGCGACCTGCTCAAGGCGCAGAACCAGCAGCCCTGAACCGGGCCTGCCTGACCGTAACGGCGCCTTCGGGCGCCGTTGTGCTGTCTACCAGTAGTTTTCCACCGCCACCTGGCCCGGCCGGCGGCTGAGGCTCAGCTGAAGATCACGTGCCTTGAGCACCTGGCGGGTGTCGTCGATCATCTGCGGGTTGCCGCAGAGCATCACCCGCGAATGTTCGGGGGTCAGCGCCAGGCCGGCCGCACGCTCCAGTTCACCGTTCTCGATCAGGGTGGTGATACGCCCGTTCAGCGCACCCGGGTGTTGCTCGCGGGTGACCACCGGAATGAACTGCAGCTTGCCCGCATGTTCGGCCAGGTAGTCGCGCTGCTCCAGGCCGGCGATCTCCTGCTGATAGGCGAGCTCCCTGGCTTCGCGCACCGAATAGACCAGCTTGATGGTGTCGAACCGCTCCCAGGCTTCGAAGTCCTGCAGTATCGACATGAAGGGTGCAATGCCGGTACCTGTCGCCAGCAACCACAGGTCCCGCCCGTCGGCGAAGCGATCAAGGGTCAGGAAACCGAACGCCTGGCGGTCGATCAACAGTTGGTCACCCTCGCGCAGCCGGCTCAGCTCACTGGTGAACTCGCCGCCGGGCACGACGATCGAGAAAAAGTCCAGGTACTCGTCGAACGGCGACGAGACCATCGAGTACGCCCGCCACACCACGCTGCCATCGGCACGGGTCACGCCCAGGCGAGCAAACTGGCCGGCCCGGAACCGAAAACCGGGATCACGGGTTACGCGCAGGCTGAACAGGTTGGGGGTCAGCGGCTGGACATCGAGCAGGGTCTGGCGGGTGAACTTCTCCGCACTGGCAGTCATGGTGTGCTCCACAATTCAGGTAAACACAGTGTCGCGCAAAGCTGACGGGATAAACACCGCCGCGATGTAATGGCATTACGCTCATGTGTTTCAACCACGTAACAAAACATGTAACGCGGGTTGTACAACCCTATTTTTATGTAGAGCACTGGAACATTTCTATAGCAAAAAAAACCTAGAACAACGTGCGACTTTTCCTACACTCGATCCAGGGTGACTAAATTGCAAAGGTGCACGGAGGCTCAAATGCCATATTGGAAGCAGGAGCAGTTGCAACAACTGACGCAGGAGGAAAACCAGCAACAGATGTTTGCCACTGCACTGTCACTGGCCGAGCAACTGGACATGGAGTTTCTGGCATACCGCCTGAACGGCAGGACGGTCGCCGAAGGCCCGCAGGTCATGATGTTCAACAACTACCCGGCCGAATGGAACGAGCTCTACAAGAAGAACGAGTACGAGCGCATCGACCCGGTGCTTGTGCATTGCCATCATTCGAACATGCCGGTGCTGTGGTCCCCGCAGTTGTACAAGCAAGCCCCCGAGTTGCGACAGACGGCATGCGAACATGGCCTGTGCCATGGCTGGAGCCAGGGCACCCAGGACCTGCGCGGCAACGAAAGCGTACTGTGCGTATCACGTCGGCAGGGCGAAGTGAGCATGGCGGAACTGTACGAAAAGTCGGCCCAGACCCTGTGGCTGTGCAACCTGCTGCACACCCTGATGGTTGCCAAGTTGCATCCGCCCAAGGCCAGCGTGCAGGCACTCTCGCCCCGGGAACGCGAGGTGCTGCAGTGGACCGCTGCCGGCAAGACCGCCGAAGACATCAGTTGCATCCTCACGCTGTCCAGAAGCACGGTCAATTTTCATATCCGCAGCATCACCAGCAAACTCAACACCACCAACAAGACCAGCGCGGTCGCCATCGCCACCCAGTACGGGTTGATCTGAGGTTCTGCTCGCCAACACCCCCCTCCCCACCTGCAAAAACGCTGTAGAATCTGCGCCCGTCCAGCGCCAAGCCCCAGCGCGCGCGCCAAAGCCCAGAGCCCTACGCCATGCCCCTGTTGATCACCCCCTTCGCCGAGCTCGAGCTGCTTCGCCAGCCCGAATACGCCAACGACCCCTTGCAGGCCTTCGACGCGGCCGACGAGTACCTGCTCGAACACCTGGCCGCGCAGGCGCTGCCTGCCACGAGCCGGGTACTGGTACTCAACGACAGCTTCGGCGCACTGGCCATCAGCCTGCGCGCCCATGCCCAGGTGCTGGGCAGCGGCGACTCCTACCTGGCCCGGCTGGCACTGGAGAAGAACCTGGTGCGCAATGGCCAGGCATTCGACAGCGTGCCCTTCATCACCGCCAGCCAGCATTGGCAGGGGCCGTTCGACCGGGTGCTGGTGCGCGTACCCAAGACCCTGGCGCTGCTCGAAGAGCAGTTGATCCGGCTGCAGGGCCAGTTGGCACCCGGCGCGCAGGTAATCGCCGGGGCGATGATCAAGCACCTGCCACGGGCAGCCGGCGACCTGCTGGAGAAGTACATCGGCCCGGTGCAGGCATCGCTGGCGCGCAAGAAGGCGCGCCTGCTGATCGCCACGGCCGAGCCCAGGGCGGCGGCAGCCTCGCCCTACCCCACCCGTTATCAGCTGGAGCAACCACCGCTGGAGCTGGTGAACCACGCCAATGTGTTCTGCCGCGAAGGGCTGGATATCGGTACCCGTGCCTTCCTGCCACATCTGCCCCGCGACCTGGGCGATGCGCGGGTGGCCGACCTTGGCTGCGGCAACGGCGTGCTGGGCATCGTCAGCGCGCTGGCCAACCCGCAGGCGCACTACACCCTGGTGGACGAGTCGTACATGGCGGTGCAGTCGGCCGAGCAGAACTGGCAGGCGGCGCTGGGCGAGCGAGCCGTGACGGTGCGCGCCGACGACGGGCTGGCCGGGCAGGCACCGCAGTCCCTGGACGTGGTGCTGTGCAACCCGCCGTTTCACCAGCAGCAGGTGGTGGGGGACTTTCTCGCCTGGCGCATGTTCCAGCAGGCACGCGAGGCACTGGTGGTGGGCGGGGCGCTGTACATCGTGGGCAATCGGCACCTGGGCTATCACAGCAAGCTGGCGCGATTGTTCCGGGGAGTGGAGCAGGTGGCAGCCACGCCGAAGTTCGTGGTGCTCAAGGCGCGCAAGTAGGCCGGGTACGGAGCCGACACCTTCGCCGGCAAGCGGCTCCTGCGCCAGGCGGCCGAGACAGGCAAAAAAAACCCTGCGCAGCTCACGCGGCGCAGGGTGTAAACCCGCCCAGGGCGGGATGGGAAGTACCTTGGCTCAGTGGGTACTCAAGCCCGCCGCCGCCATGAACATCCGCATCAGCCAGGCCACCACGGCCAGGCTTGCCACGCTCACTGCCCAGATCAGCAGCAGCCAGCCCAGGCGCTGCATCAGCGGCTTTTTCTCCGGTTCGAAGGTGTCTTTGCCAGTCATTGCCAGGCCCTCCTAGTGATAGCCGTCGTCGTGGGTCACCTTGCCGCGGAACACGTAGTAGCTCCAGAAGGTGTAGCCCAGGATGAACGGGATGATGAACAGCGTGCCCACCAGCATGAAGCCCTGGCTCTGCGGCGGCGCTGCGGCGTCCCAGATCGAGATCGACGGCGGGATGATGTTCGGCCACAGGCTGATGCCCAGCCCGCTGTAGCCCAGGAAGATCAGCACCAACGTCAGCAGGAACGGGGTGTAGTGGGCATGGCGTGCCACCGCCCGCACCAGCCCGTACAGCGTGACCAGCACCAGGATCGGCACTGGCAGGAACCAGAACAGGTTGGGCAGGCTGAACCAGCGCGTGGCGATGTCCGGATGCGCCAGCGGCGTCCAGATACTCACCACACCGGTCACGGCCAGCAGCACGAAGGCCAGTGGGCGTGCCAGGTCATGCATCTTGCTCTGCAACGGGCCTTCGGTCTTCATGATCAGCCAGGTGCAGCCGAGCAAGGCATAGGCCACGATCAGCCCCACCCCGCAGAACAGGCTGAACGGCGTCAGCCAGTCCAGCGAGCCGCCTGCGTAGTTGCGTTCGACCACCTTGAAGCCTTCGATGAATGCGCCCAGTGCCACGCCCTGGAAGAAGGTTGCGGCCAGCGAGCCGCCGATGAACGCCTTGTCCCACAGGTGGCGCTTGTCGGCCTTGGCCTTGAAGCGAAACTCGAAGGCCACGCCACGGAAGATCAGCCCCATCAGCATCAGCATCAACGGCAGGTACAGCGCCGAGAGCACCACCGCATAGGCCAGCGGGAAGGCGCCGAACAGCGCCGCCCCACCCAGCACCAGCCAGGTCTCGTTGCCGTCCCAGACCGGGGCGACGGTGTTCATCATCACATCGCGGTCGCGCTCGCCCTTGACGAAGGGAAACAGGATGCCGATGCCCAGGTCGAAGCCGTCCATCACCACGTACATCATGATGCCGAAGATGATGATCACGGCCCAGATAAGCGGAAGATCAATACCCATGAGTCAGTTCCCCTTGCTCAGGCTGGCGTGGTCGTCGGCATGGTCGTCGTCGGCAGCCGACAACGGCCGCGCCGGGGTGCGTTGCTGGCCAGGCCCGCCATGGGTCGGCTCGTCGCCCTCGCCGGTTTCCGGCCCCTTGCGCACCAGACGCATCATGTAGCCGAGCCCCGCGCCGAACAGCGCGAAGTACACCACCACGAACATCACCAGGGTGATGCCCAGTTGCGCATAGCTGTGGTTGGACACGCCATCGGCGGTACGCATCAGCCCGTACACCACCCACGGCTGGCGACCGACCTCGGTGGTGAACCAGCCGGCCAGGATTGCGATCAGCCCGGACGGGCCCATCCACAGGGTCAGGTAGAGGAACGGGCGCGAGCTGTACAGGGTGCCGCGCTTGCGCAGCCACAGGCTCCACAGGCCCACGGCGATCATCAGCATGCCCAGCCCGACCATGATGCGGAACGACCAGAACACCACGGTGGAGTTGGGCCGGTCTTCAGGCGGGAACTCCTTCATCGCCGGCACCTGCTTGTCCAGGCTGTGGGTCAGGATCAGGCTGCCCAGCGCCGGGATCTCCAGCTTGAAGTGGGTGGTCTCGTTCTTCATGTCGGGGATGCCGAACAGGATCAGCGGGGTCGGCTCGTCGCCGACGTTTTCCCAGTGGCCTTCGATGGCGGCGATCTTCACCGGCTGGTGCTTGAGGGTGTTGAGCCCGTGGAAATCACCGATCACCGCCTGCACCGGCGCCACGATCAGCGCCATCCACATGGCCATCGAGAGCATCTTGCGAATCGCCGGGTTGTCCTTGCCGCGCAGCAGGTGCCAGGCGGCCGAGGCGCCGACGAAGAAGGCCGTGGCCACGAATGCTGCCGTGGCCATGTGCGCCAGGCGGTAGGGGAAGGACGGGTTGAAGATCACCGCGAACCAGTCGACCGGGATCACCACGCCGTTGACGATTTCATAACCTTGCGGGGTCTGCATCCAGCTGTTGGACGCCAGGATCCAGAAGGTGGAGATCAGCGTGCCGACGGCGACCATGATGGTGGCGAAGAAGTGCAGGCCGCGCCCGACCTTGTTCCAGCCGAACAGCATGACCCCCAGAAAGCCCGCTTCGAGGAAGAACGCGGTGAGCACCTCATAGGTCAGCAACGGACCGGTGATCGAGCCGGCGAAGTCCGAGAAGCGGCTCCAGTTGGTGCCGAACTGGTACGCCATGACCAGGCCGGAGACCACGCCCATGCCGAAGTTGACGGCAAAGATCTTCGACCAGAAGTGGTACAGGTCGCGGTAGACGCTGTTGTGGGTCTTGAGCCACAGGCCTTCGAGCACCGCCAGGTAACTCGCCAGGCCGATGGTGATGGCCGGGAACAGGATGTGGAAAGAGATCGTAAACGCAAACTGGATTCGGGCGAGATCTAGAGCCTCTAATCCGAACATAGTGCTTCCTCTGTCAGGTTATCCGGCGTCAGGGTCACGGCCTTGGCGCCAACTGCCCCTACGTCATTGAGTGCGGCGAGTTGGAATTGTTCTGAAAACTTGCAATCGCAGGGAATTCGGCCCTCCGGCCACATCGTTGCATTTGAAACAGTTGCAAAAACAACAATTGATCCAGGTCAACGATTGCCTGAAAGCATAGTCCTGAACGGGCCGCATGGTTGTGTGGTGGTTTGCCGCGTGACCGGTTGCCTCACCCCCTTTACGCACACACGAATCGGTGCGCCTACCGCACAGGGATGACGGCTTTCGCAACCTGCTGTTACAAACTGGTGATAATCTGCCCCGCCGCCCCCGCAAAGGCTCTGTATCGCACATGTCAGACCATGCCCCGCTCCTGCTGCGCCATCACCGCCCCTTCCTGGCGTTCTGGTGCGCGCGAATTTTCACTGCCAGCGGCTTCCAGATGCTCACCGTGGCCATCGGCTGGCACCTCTATCAGCTGACCGGCAACGTGCTCGACCTGGGCCTGGTGGGCCTGGTGGAATTCGCCCCGCGGGTGCTGTTCATGCTGCACACCGGGCATGTGGCCGACCGCTATGACCGGCGCCGGGTGGCAGCGCTGTGCCAGTTCGCCCAGGCGCTGATCGCCCTGGCGCTGGTGGTGGGCAGCAGCACCCACAGCGTGACCCGCGAACTGATCTTCGTGCTGGCGTTCCTGCTGGGCAGTGCGCGCTCTTTCGAGATGCCGGCCACCCAGGCGTTGCTGCCCAACGTGGTGCCCTCGGCGCTGTTCCCGCGGGCAGTGGCCGCGTCGGCCTCGGCCATGCAGTCGGCGACCATCGTCGCGCCGGCGCTGGGGGGCTTTCTGTATGCGTTTGGCAGCGTGTGGGTGTATGGCCCGACCGTGGTGCTGTACGTGATCGCCTGCGGCCTGACCTTGCGCCTGAGCGCCGCCCGCCAGCCGGCCAACCGGGGCCGGGCGAGCCTTGAATCGCTGCTGGCGGGCATTCGCTTCATTCGCAGCCGCCCGGACGTGCTCGGCGCGGTGTCGCTGGACCTGTTCGCGGTGCTGCTGGGCGGCGCCACGGCGTTGCTGCCGGTGTTCGCCAAGGACATCCTGCTGACCGGCCCGTGGGGCCTGGGCCTGTTGCGCTCGGCGCCGGCGGTGGGGGCGCTGCTGATGTCGGTGTGGCTGGCGCGCTTCCCCATCGAGCGCAAGGTCGGGCGGGTGATGTTCACGGCGGTGGGGGTCTTTGGCGTGGCGACCATTGCCTTCGGCCTGTCGACCTCGTTCTGGTTCTCGCTGGGCGTGCTGGCGGTGCTGGGCGCGGCGGACATGATCAGCATGGTGATCCGCAGCGCGTTCGTGCAACTGGAGACGCCGGACGAGATGCGTGGTCGGGTAAGCGCGGTGAACGGGTTGTTCATCGGCGCCTCGAACCAGCTGGGCGAGTTCGAGTCCGGGGTCACGGCGCACTGGTTCGGCACCGTGCCGGCGGTGGTGCTGGGCGGGGTGGGCACGCTGGTGGTGACGGGCGTGTGGATCAAGCTGTTCCCGACGCTGGCGGGGCGCGATCACATGCATACCCAGAAAAAGGGCTGACCGCGCGCACCCAATCACGGGTCAAGCTTGCTCCCACAAGGGCCTCACTGAATCTGTGGGGGCGGGATTGACCCGCGATGAGGCCAGCCAAATCAAAGCATCAGGGTCATCTGCCGCTCATACCCCACCCGCCCGCGATACCCCTCGCCGCTGTCCACCCACCCCGCCGCGCGGTACAGCCTCAACGCCGCCTGATTGTCGGTATCCACCGACAGTTGCAGGCAACGCACCTGCGGCCACACTTCGCGCACCCGCGCCGGCAGCGCCGCCAGGCACCAGCGGCCAAGCCCCTGCCCCTGCGCCCGCCAGTCAACCTGCAGGGCATGCAAGGTGGCCGCATCATGGCGGGCCCACGGCGGCAGGTGTGCACCACGCTTGAGCAGCAGGAAGCCCTGCGGCACGCCCCCCACCAGCAGCGCCAGCCCGCGCACATCGTCGCCGGGCCGGTTCAGCAGGGTATGCAGCGCACCCTCGATGTCACCGCAAAACGCCCGCTGCGCCGCCAGCACCTCGATGCCGGGCAGGCCTGCGCGCTGGGCCGGGGTCAGCGCATCGTAGTGAATCAGCTGCACGGTCATGGTCCTGGTCCAAAAGTGGCGGTCTTGCTGATATGATGCGCGGCTTTTTTGCGGCCCATTCAAAAATCACTCAGTCCGGCACCCCGTGTCCGGTACAGTCTGTGCTTTGCTGATGGGGTCGAACATTCAAGGCGCCGCAGTGCGCCACGGGGAGCTGGCATGCTGGAAAGGCTGTTTCAACTGAAAGCGCACAATACCAACGTGCGCACCGAAATCCTGGCGGGGGTCACCACCTTCCTGGCCATGGCCTACATCCTGTTCGTCAACCCGAGCATCCTCGGCGAGACCGGCATGGACAAGGGCGCGATCTTCGTCGCCACGTGCCTGGCTGCCGCCATCGGTTCGGCGGTGATGGGGCTGATCGCCAACTACCCGATCGCGCTGGCGCCGGGCATGGGCCTGAACGCCTTCTTCACCTACACCGTGGTGCTGCACATGGGCCACACCTGGCAGGTGGCACTGGGGGCGGTATTCATTTCGGCAGTGCTGTTCTTCCTGCTGTCGATCTTTCGCATCCGCGAATGGATCGTCAACAGCATTCCGCTGCCGCTGCGTTCGGCAATTGCCGCCGGCATCGGCCTGTTCCTGGCGCTGATCGCCCTGCACAACGCCGGCATCGTGGTCGACAACCCGGCCACCCTGGTGGGCCTGGGCGACCTGCGCAACCCGGCACCGGTACTGGCCACCCTGGGCTTCTTCCTGATCGTCGCGCTCGAGGCGATGAAGGTACGCGGCGCCGTGCTGATCGGCATCCTGGCGGTCACCGTCGCCTCCATCGGCCTGGGCTACACCCCGTTCAACGGCATCGTGTCGATGCCGCCCTCGCTGGCCCCGACCTTCCTGCAGCTGGACATCAAGGGCGCACTGGATGTCGGCCTGATCAGCGTGATCTTCGCCTTCCTGTTCGTCGACCTGTTCGACAACTCCGGCACCCTGATCGGCGTGGCCAAGCGCGCCGGGCTGATGGGCAAGGACGGCCACATGCCGAAGATGGGCCGCGCCCTGATCGCCGACAGCACCGCGGCCATGGCCGGCTCGCTGCTGGGCACCTCGACCACCACCAGCTATATCGAATCGGCGGCCGGCGTGAGTGCCGGCGGACGCACCGGGCTGACCGCCATCGTGGTGGCTGGGCTGTTCCTGCTGGCACTGTTCTTCGCCCCGCTGGCCGGCAGCGTGCCGGCCTTCGCAACCGCGCCTGCACTGCTGTTCGTCGCCGTGCTGATGGCCTCGGGCCTGGCGGAAATCAACTGGGACGACGTGACCGAGGCCGCCCCGGTGGTGGTCACCGCGCTGGCCATGCCGCTGACCTATTCGATTGCCAACGGCATCGCCTTCGGCTTCATCTCCTGGACCGTGATCAAGCTGATCTCGGGCCGCCGGCATGAACTGAACTCGGCGCTGGTGGTGCTCTCCATCCTGTTCGTGATCAAGCTGGGCTGGTACGCCGCATGAGTTCCGTCTACGACCCGACTACCTACACCGCGCAGCTTGAGGCCAAGGTCGAGCGCCTGCGCGCACTGCTGGCGCCATTCGGCGCACCGGAGCCGGCGGTGTTCGACTCGCCGCGCGAGCATTACCGCCTGCGTGCCGAGTTTCGCCTGTGGCGCGAGAACGAGCAGCGTCACTACGCGATGTTCGCCCCGGGTGAAAAGCACCAGGCGATCCTGATCGACGACTTCCCCATCGCCAGCCAGCGCATCAACCAGTTGATGCCGCAGCTCAAGGCGGCGTGGCAGGCCAGTTCGGCGCTGAGCTTCAAGCTGTTCCAGGTGGAGTTCCTGACCACCCTGGCGGGCGACGCGATGATCACCCTGTGCTACCACCGTCCACTGGACGAGCATTGGGAAGCCGCTGCCCGGCAACTGGCGACCGACCTGGGCGTGAGCATCATCGGGCGCTCCAAGGGCAAGCGCGTGGTGATCGGCCGTGACTATGCGGTTGAAGAGCTGGCCGTGGGCGGGCGCACTTTCCGCTATCGCCAGCCAGAAGGCGCGTTCACCCAGCCCAACGGCACGGTGAACCAGAAGATGCTCAACTGGGCCTACGAGGCCCTGGGCGAGCGCGAGGACGACCTGCTGGAGCTGTACTGCGGCAACGGCAACTTCACCCTGCCGCTGGCCACGCGGGTGCGCAAGGTGCTGGCCACCGAGATCAGCAAGACCTCGGTGAACGCCGCGTTGCACAACCTGGACGACAACGGCGTGGATAACGTGCGCCTGGTGCGCCTGTCGGCCGAAGAGCTGACCGAGGCCCTGAACGAGGTGCGGCCGTTCCGGCGCCTGGAAGGCATCGACCTGAAAAGCTATGCCTTTGGCAGCGTGTTCGTCGACCCGCCGCGCGCGGGCATGGACCCGGACACCTGCGAGCTGACCCGGCGCTTCGATAACATCCTGTACATCTCGTGCAACCCCGAGACACTGGCGGCGAACATCGAGCAGTTGAGCGATACGCACCGTATCGAGCGGTGTGCGCTGTTTGACCAGTTCCCGTATACGCACCATATGGAAAGCGGGGTGCTGCTGGTTCGGCGCTAGGCCCGGATCGGCGGTGTTCTATCGCGGGTCAAGCCCGCTCACACAGGAATGTCACGGCTCTGAAGGGCAGTGGGGTACCTGTGGGAGCGGGCTTGACCCGCGATGGCCCTAATCTGAGTACATCAACAGCGGCACCACCTGGTCCGCGTCCGTCAACGCCCCATGGTGCCCGCGCCACTGGCTGGGGTGCTTCTCCTCCACGCTGCGAATGATCCCGCCGGCCCCGGTCGGAACCACGATCAGGTCCCCGATACGCCCCTCGGCCTGGCTCAGCATCACGTCCCCGAACAACCCCGCGCCAATCGCCTGGGCCTTGCTCAACACCCGGTATTCATCCCCCAGGCGGTTCTGCCAGCGCTCGTGCACGCGGTCCTGCTGACGCTCGTGGGTGTACAGGTAGCGCGCCCGGATGTCCCCGGCCATCGCCCGCACCCCGTCCTGCAAGGCACTGTCGGTATCGAAGTCATGCACCTGGGCGCGGTCCAGGTCGAGCATGCCGTGGTCGGCAATCACGAGCATGCGCGCCGAGCGCGGCAGGCGCCCGGCAATGTCGCGGGCCAGCTGATCGGCAATCTCCAGTTGCCTGCACCAGTCGGGCGAGCCCGGCCCATACAGGTGCCCGGCAAAGTCCAGGTCACCGAAATAGGCAAAGCAGAAGGCTGGCGCCTCCACCTCCAGTGCGCTACGCACCAACTCGGGATAGGCATCGTAGGCCGGCGCGGCAAGGATGCCGCCGGCCTTGTAGATGGCACGGGTGAAGTCCGAGTCGGCAAAGCGCCCGAGCATGACCGTGCTGATCTGTACGCCCTGGGCGGCCGCGTCTTCCCAGGCGGTCTGCGGCACGATGAAGGAGGCCGCGACAGGCGCCGCGGTCGGCACGCTGCCCGTCTGCGCGGCCGCAGTGGTCCATGACAGCGGCGAGAACACCGAATGTGCATCCAGGGCGAAATCGCAGCCCACGATGCCATGCGCACCGCTGCCCATGCCGGAGGTCACGGCGGCCAGGCTGGCGGCAGTGGTGGCCGGGAAGCCGACCTTGAAATGGCTGTCGGGCTGCATCAGCGCGGCCAGGAACGGTGCATGCTCGGCGTGCGCCTTGAGCAGGTTCCAGCCCAAGCCATCGATCAACAGCAGGCAGGTGGCTGTAGAGCGCTCGAGCCGGAACGGATTCCTGAAGCCCCTGGCGCCCAACCCGGCGAAAACAGACTGGGTCAGGCTGGCCAGGCCCGGCCAGGTGTCGTGAACGTCCCGCATCTCTTCGAACTGCGCCGCCATGTCGCCCTCCGTGGTGCCGTGCAAAACAACAGGTTTAGCACAGCTTGTTCGATCAGCGAACAGAAACGATCAATGCACGGCCCGTCCCGATTGACCCTATTAACCAGTCAGTACATTTTAGTCGTGACGCTCCCTCCCCCCTGCCAAGAACAACAATGGAGTTTTACCGATGAGTTTGGCCCCCCCTTCCGGCATTCTCGCCGGCCTGATCGGCGCCGGCATCCAGGCCTCGCGTACCCCGGCCCTGCACGAGCACGAAGGCGCCGCCCAGGGCATCAACTACCTGTACCGGCTGATCGACCTGGACCAGCTGAAGCTGGACAGCAGCGCCCTCGAAGAACTGCTGACCGCGGCCGAGTACATGGGCTTTACCGGGCTCAACATCACCTTCCCGTGCAAGCAGGCGATCGTGCCCCTGCTCGACGAGCTGTCGCCCGAGGCGCGTGGTATCGGCGCGGTGAACACCGTGGTGCTCAAGGACGGTCGACGCATCGGCCACAACACCGACTGCCTGGGGTTTGCCGAGGGCTTCAGGCGTGGCCTGGGTGATGTTTCACGTCGTCATGTGGTGCAGATGGGGGCAGGCGGTGCGGGTGCCGCGGTGGCCCATGCGCTGCTCAGCGAAGGGGTGGCCCAGCTGACGCTCTTCGATGTGGAGCCCGCCCGGGCCCAGGCACTGGCAGACAACCTCAACCAGCATTTCGAGGGCAGCCCGGCACGCTGCGGGCATGACCTGCAAGCGGCCATGGGCCAGGCCTGCGGGCTGGTCAACACCACCCCCATGGGCATGGCCAAGCTGCCGGGCATGCCGGTGCCCAGGGCGCTGCTGCGCGCCGAAATGTGGGTGGCCGAGATCGTGTACTTCCCGCTGGAGACCCAATTGCTGCGCGAGGCGCGGGCACTGGGATGCCGCACGCTCAACGGGGCCAACATGGCGGTGTTTCAGGCGGTGAAGGCCTTCGAGCTGTTCAGCGGCGTGGTGCCGGATGCACAGCGCATGATCGGGCACTTCAACAGCCTGGGGGATTGAACGCTTAGCCGGCACCTGTACAGGGTGGTCAACCCGCAGGTGCCGGCCCTGCCGGCGACTGGAGGCTCCCCGGCATCACGCCTGCAGGTAGCGCAGCACCGACTCGCAGATCATCTCGCGGTGCTTGTCCTTGAGCGCCTTGTCCTCGAAATCCACCTGGAAGATCTCGCCAAAGGTGTGCCGGTTGGACACGCGATAGAAGCAGAACGAGCTGATCAGCAGGTGTACGTCCAGCGCCGTCAGGCCCTGGCGGAACACCCCCTCGGCAGCCCCGCGCTGGAGTATCTCGTCCAGCGCGGTGAGCACCGTCTTGTTCATCGAGCGGATCGCGGCCGACTGCTTGACGTACTCGCCGTGGTGCATGTTTTCGTTGCACACGATACGCACGAAGTCGACGTTGCGATCATGGTGATCGAAGGTGAATTCGATCAGCCGGCGAATGCCCTGGCGCGGCTCCAGTTCAGCCAGGTGCAGGTTGCTTTCGGTGCTGCGGATATCGCCGTAAAGCTTCTCCAGCACCTCCACATACAGCTGCTCCTTGCTGTTGAAGTAGTAGTAGATCATGCGCTTGGAGGTCTGGGTGCGCTCGGCGATCGCATCGACCCGGGCACCGGCCAGGCCTTGCTGCACGAACTCGCTGATGGCCGCCTGCAGAATGTTCTCGCGGGTTTTCTCAGGATTGTTCTTGCGGCTCTTGCGCGGCGCCTCGGCAGGTGCCGCCAAGGGTGCTGGAGTTGTCGTCATACGGGGCTCTTGACCAGTCGGTTAACCGCGCGATTATGGCCCCGGGGTGCGCCAGAAGAAAGCCTGACGGGCGCTGACACGTTACAGCTTGGCATGCCGCAGCCCGCCGCTGCGCGCCTTGGCCATCGCTGCCAGGCGCACCGCGACGTTGGCCGCGCCGTAACCGCTGTAGCCATTGCGCCGCTGCAGCACCTCGAAGAAGAAGCGCTCCTCGAACGGCTCGGTGTACACGTGGAACAGCTCGCCGCCCTGGGCATCACGGTCGTACAGCACGTTGTAGTAGGCCAGCTCGCTCAGGAACTGATCGTCGAAGTCGAACCGGGCCGCCAGGTCGTCGTAGTAGTTCAGCGGGATATCGAGCAGCGCCACACCGGCTTCCTTGGCGCGCTTGACGGCGGCGAAGATGTCCTGGCAGTCGAAGGCGATGTGATGCACGCCCGAGCCGCGGTAGTTGGACAGCGCGTGGGCAATCGCAGTGTTGCGGTTTTCGGAGATGTTCAACGGCAGCCGGATCGAACTGCACTGGCTGCGCAGGGCGCGGCTCTTGACCAGGCCATAGGGATCGGGAAGCACCACCTCGTCATCGGCGCTGAAGTCGAGCAGGCTTTTGTAGAACAGCACCCAGCTGTCCAGGCTGTCGGCCGGCAGGGCCAGTGCCATGTGGTCGATGCGGGTCAGGCCCAGGCCATGGGCCGGTTGCTCGCTGAGGCTGAAGTCGGTGTCGTAGATGGTGCGCCCGTCCGCGCCCTGGTCCACCAGGTAGATCAGGCTGCCGTCGGGGGCGCGTACCGCTGCCAGCTCACGTTCGTTGGGCCCCACCAGGCCACGATAGGGCTGGCCGTGATAGGCCACCGCCCTGGCCAGCGCCTGGGCGCTGTGCCTGACCCGGATCGCCGTGGCGCACAGCGACGGGCCGTGGCTTTCGAAGAAGTTGTGCGCGAACGAATAGGGTTCGGCGTTGAGGATCAGGTTGATCTCGCCCTGGCGCAGCAGGCTCACATTCTTCGAGCGATGCTTGCCGGCACGGGCAAAGCCCAGGCCTTCGAGCCAGTTGCCCAGCTTGGCGCCCGAGGCGTCGTCGACCGCAAACTCGAGAAACTCGATGCCATCGCAGCTGCTGGCCGGCGGCGGCGCGAACAGCAGCTCGGGGTCGGCCAGCGGTGCGGTGCGTTCGAGCAACTGACGGGTCTTTTCCTCCAGGTACAGCAGCGAACGCAGGCCGTCGGCGGCATTGGCCCGTGGCGGCGCGGCACGAAAACCGTCGTTGAAGATCTCCAGCGACAGCGGCCCGCGATAGCCGGCCTGCAGAATCGGCGCCAGAAACCCCGGCAGGTCGAACTCGCCCTGCCCCGGGAAGCAGCGAAAATGCCGGCTCCACTCCAGCACATCCATGGCCAGGATCGGCGCATCGGCCATCTGCACGAAGAAGATCTTGTCCCCCGGCACCTGCGCGATGGCGCTGGGGTCGCCCTTGAGCGACAGGGTGTGGAAGCTGTCGAGGATCATGCCCAGGTTGGCGTGATCGGCCTGGCGCACGATGTCCCACACCTGCTGCCAGGTGTTCACGTGCCGCCCCCAGGCCAGCGCCTCGTAGCCGATGCGCACACCGTGGGCGGCGGCCCGCTCGGCCAGCAGGCTCAGGTCGTCGACCAGCAGTTGCTGGCCGCCCAGCGCGTCGGCCGACACGTTGCTGCACACCAGCACCAGGTCGGTGCCCAGTTCCTGCATCAGTTCGAACTTGCGCTCGGCGCGCTCCAGGTTGCGCGCCAGGCGCCCGCGCGGGCAGCCCTCGAAATCGCGAAACGGCTGGAAAAGGGTGATGTCCAGCCCCAGGTCGGTGCAGCGCTGGCGGATCTCGCGGGGGCTGCCGTCGTAGTAGAGAAGGTCGTTTTCGAAGATCTCCACGCCGTCGAATCCGGCGGCGGCAATGGCTTCGAGTTTTTCCGGCAAGGTGCCGCTCAGGGACACGGTGGCAATCGAACGCTGCATCTTCAGGCTCCAACGGGCAGGCAGTGCCCAGCTGCACGAATTATTGGCTGGGGTTTATCCTAGCTCAATCAAAAGGTACGAACTGGTTAGTTTTGTGTGCGATTATCGCCCAGTACCCGCCCAGATCAATTGACCCTTTTTTGACCAATGCGCACCATTTCTTACCACCGGGCAGACGAGCATCTTGCCAAAAGCACCGACGAACCTGCCGTAGTCGACTGGTGTACCGCGTGTCATCCTGGCTTGACCCATAAACATAAAAATACGGGTAATCACCACATGATCCACAGCCAAAGCACTCCCCTGGCCCAGCCATCGGCCAGTACCCCGCACGCCGGTATCGGCGACAAGATCCGTGGCGCCATGGGCGTCGGCAAGACCCGCTGGGTGATGCTGGCGCTGGTATTCTTCGCCACCACCCTGAACTACATCGACCGCGCCGCACTGGGCGTGATGCAGCCGATCCTGGCCAAGGAAATGAGCTGGACGGCGATGGACTACGCCAACATCAACTTCTGGTTCCAGGTGGGCTACGCCATCGGCTTCGTGCTGCAGGGCCGGCTGATCGACCGCATCGGCGTCAAGCGCGTGTTCTTCTGCGCGGTGCTGCTGTGGAGCCTGGCCACTGGCGCCCACGGCCTGGCCACCTCGGCGGTGGGCTTCATGGTCTGTCGCTTCATCCTCGGCCTGACCGAAGCGGCCAACTACCCGGCCTGCGTGAAGACCACCCGGCTGTGGTTCCCGGCGGGCGAGCGGGCGGTGGCCACCGGCATCTTCAACGCCGGCACCAACGTCGGCGCCATGTTCACCCCGATGCTGCTGCCGCTGATCCTCACTGTGTGGGGCTGGCAGGCGGCGTTCATGGCCATGGGCGCGCTGGGCCTGGTGTGGGCCACGTTCTGGGGCCTGAAGTACTTCAACCCGGAAAACCACCCGAGCGTGAGCAAGGCGGAACTGGCGTACATCCAGAGCGAGGTCGAGCCTGAACAGGCGGCCGTGCCGTTCACCCGTATCCTGCGCATGCGTGGCACCTGGGCCTTTGCCCTGGCCTACTCGATCACCGCGCCGGTGTTCTGGTTCTACCTGTACTGGCTGCCGCCGTTTCTGAACCAGCAGTACAACCTGGGCATCAGCGTCACGCAGATGGGCATCCCGCTGATCGTGATCTACCTCAGTGCCGACTTCGGCAGCGTGGGTGGCGGGATCCTGTCCTCGTTCATGATCGGCCGCGGCATGGCGCCGGTGAAGGCGCGGCTGCTGTCGATGCTGCTGTTCGCCACCACCATCGTCGGGGTGATCTTCGCCGCAGGCGCCAGCAGCCTGTGGGTGGCGGTACTGGCCATCTCCCTGGCGATTGCCGCGCACCAGGCCTGGACCGCCAACATCTGGAGCCTGGTGATGGACTACACGCCCAAGCACATGATGAGCACCGTGTTCGGCTTTGGCGGCATGTGCGCGGCCACCGGGGGGATGTTCATGACCCAGATCGTGGGGCATGTGCTGACCAGCACCAACAACAACTACACCGTGCTGTTCACCATGATTCCGGCGATGTATTTCATCGCGCTGCTGTGGATGTATTTCATGGCACCGCGCAGGATCCCGACAGTCGAGGCGTAAGCCCGGGCTGCAATGCAGCCCTTCGCCAGCAACGCTGGCTCCTACAGGGAGCCGGCGTTCATTACCTTGCGGGCCTTCTCCAGCGCCCACTGCGCGCGCTGCAGCGCACTCACCCCCTGCTCCAGCAACTGGCGCGTGGGGATCTCCAGGCTCAGCGGCAGGTCGGCCGGCAAGCTGTGCAGCAACCCGTTCAGGTCGCACTCCCCATCCCCTGGAAAACGTCGCTCGTTACGCGCCTGACGCAGGATCTCGGCCATGTCGTCGGGGCGCGGGCCCGCCACGTCGCACAGTTGCGCGTAGCGGATGCGCGAGACCGGCAGGCGGCGCAGGTCTTCCAGGCGCGACGCCGAGCGATCGAAGTGGAAGGCATCGACCAGCACGCAGCCGTTGGCGCGCCCGGCGTTTTCGACGATGCGGGTGGCCTGGGTCAGGTCCTTGGCATCGGTCCACGGCATGAACTCCAGGTGCGGGTGCAGGCCATACGGCGCGGCCAGGTCGCACAGCGCCGCGAAGTTGTCGGTCAGGCGCTGTTCATCCGGGTCGTTGCCGGCAACCAGCAGCTCACTGGCACCGAAGTCGGCGCCCACCGCGAGCAGGGCCTCGAAGTTGGCGACCAGGGTGTCGGGCTTGAGCCGCAGAATCTCCACATCGAGCACCCGGATGCCGGTGTCGCGCAGGCGCTCGGCTGTCTGCCGGCGCAGGCCGGCGTCGCTTGCCAGCGGGAAGTGGTGTTCTCCGGGGGTGGCCGGCTCGAGGCGCAGGCCGACATGGCTGTAGCCGGCCCGGGCGGCGACTTCGACCATCCGGGGTGGGGACAGCTCAAGGACAGTGAGGGCGGCCAGGGACATGACACGTGGGTTCATGGAGGAGTCTCGGGTGCGTTGTTGTATTTGCATTATTTAGAACTTAGTTCCAATTTCAATGCAAGTACAAAAAAAACAGCTTTGCGCTCCACAAAACTGCCTTGGTTTACCTGAGGGCCGCTTCGCTGGCTTGCCAGCGAAGCGTCTAGACAAACAGCTCCGACGCCGGGCTGGCCGCCGACAGCTCGGCCGCCGCCGCCAGCAACGCCGGCGCCAGCTCGTGCAGGCGCGCCTCGTTCAGGCGCGCGGTCGGCCCGGCCACGCTCAACACCCCGACCACATGCCCATCCTGCGGGTGACGTACCACCGCCGCCAACGCCGACGTACCCAGCGCCGAACTCTCCACCACCCACGCATAGCCCAGTTCCCGCGCCATGCGCAGGCGTTCCAGCAGCTGGGCATTGGAAGCCGGCGCGTTCGGCCCGAAGTCCTCGCGCCGGCCCACGCCCTGGCGCTCCACCAGCAGCAACGCCTGGGCATCGCTCAGGCTGGCCAGCCAGGCATGCCCCGAGGCGCTGTAGAAAAGCGGCGCCTCACGCCCCATGTCCGGGTCGTAGCGCAGGCCGGAGCGGGCGCCCTGGGCCTTGGCGATCCACACCTGGCGCTCGCCGTCGATGATCCCCAGCCGCACCAGCTCGCCGGTCTGCGCGGCCAACTGGTCGAGAATCGGCTGGACGATGTCGGCACCGCTCTGGGCCAGGTAGCGAAAGCCCATGCCCACCAGCTTGGTGCTCAGCAGGTACCGGCTGTTTTCCGGGTTCTGGCGCACGTAGCCCAGGCGCATGAGCTCGGCGAGCATGCGATGGGTCGCGCTCTTGGGGATGTCCAGCTGCTCGGCCAGGGTCTGCATCGGCAGCCCGCGCGGCTCGCTGGTGAGGCTTTCGAGAAGGCTGAAAGCACGTTCGATCTGACTGCCGGCCATGGTCACGGTCCCTGAAAATTTCGCCGATTCTAAAGAGCGCCGGGCAAAGCGCAAACCACTGTTCGATCTTCGCCCAACTTTGCAGGCGACGGCCTTGGCAGCCGACGTGCAATCATAGAATATGGAACTTCGTTCCAAAATAATAATTGCGCGCACTGCGAGGACCCAGCATGACTGCCCACACCCCTACCTCCCGCCCGGTGGACTGCGATGTCCTGGTCATCGGCTCCGGCGCTGCCGGCCTGAGCGCCGCGGTGACCGCCGCCTTTCACGGGCAGAAGGTCATCGTGGTCGAAAAGGACCCGGTGTTCGGCGGCGCCACGGCCTGGTCCGGCGGCTGGATGTGGGTACCGTGCAACCCGCTGGCACAGCGCGCCGGCATCGTCGAGGACCGTTCGCTGCCGCGCACCTACCTGCAACACGAACTGGGCGAACGCTTCGAACCGGCGATGATCGATGCGTTCCTGGAGGCGGCGCCCCACATGGTGTCGTTCTTCGAACGCCATACCGCCCTGCAGTTCGCCGACGGCAACGGCATTGCCGATATCCACGGCGACACGCCCGGGGCCGGCACGGGCGGGCGCTCGGTGATCGCCGCCCCGTATGACGGGCGCAAGGTCGGCAAGCTGCTCAGGCAGCTGCGCCGCACGATGCGCGAAACCTCATTCATGGGCATGCCGATCATGGCCGGCAAAGACCTTACCGCCTTTCTCACCCTGACCCGTTCGTGGCGCTCGCTGCTGCATGTGGGCAAGCGCCTGGCACGCCATCTGCTCGACCTCGCACGCTACGGCCGGGCGATGCAGCTGGTCAACGGCGTGGCCCTGATCGCGCGCCTGGCCAAGTCGGCCGAAGACCTCGGCGTGCTGCTGTGGGCATCGGCCCCGGCGCAGCGCCTGCTGCACAACGCTGGCCGGGTGACGGGGGCGGTGGTGCAGACGGCCAACGGCGACGTGAGCATTCATGCGCGCAAGGCCGTGGTGCTGGCAGCCGGCGGCTTCCCCAACGATATCGAGCGGCGCAAGGCGCTGTTCCCGCGTACCCCCACCGGGCATGAGCACCTGGCCTTGCCGCCGCTGGGCGCCAGCGGCGATGGCCTGCGCCTGGGCGAGAGCGTGGGCGCACACGTGGTCGACGACCTGGCAAGCCCGGTGGCCTGGGCCCCGGTGTCGAAAGTGCCGTACAAGGACGGCAGCTTCGGCCATTTCCCGCACATCATCGAACGTGCCAAGCCCGGCATCATCGGTGTGCTGGCCAACGGCAAGCGCTTCGTCAACGAAGCCAACGGCTACTACGACTACGTGAGCGCAATGGTCGCCAGCGCGCCCGGCGAGCAGGTGGCCTCGTGGCTGATCTGCAGCCACGCCTTTCAGCGCCGCTACGGCCTGGGCATCTCCCGGCCCTTCCCACTGCCGGTGGAGCCCTTCATTCGCAGCGGCTACCTCAAGTGCGGCGACAGCATCGAGGCGCTGGCCATCGCCTGCGGCATCGACCCCCAGGGCCTGAGTGCCACGCTCAGCGACTACAACCGCCATGCGCGCCACGGCGAAGACCCGCAGTTCGGCCGTGGCAGCACGCCCTACAACCGCAAGCAGGGCGATGCGCTGCACCGGCCCAACCCGTGCGTGGCGCCCATCGAGCAGGGGCCGTTCTATGCGGTGAAGGTGGAGCCGGGCTGCTTCGGCACCTTTGCCGGGCTCAGGACCAATGCCCACGCCCAGGTACTGGATGCACAGCAGCAGCCAATTGCCGGCCTGTATGCCGCCGGCAGCGACATGCTCAGCATCATGGGCGGGCATTACCCGGCGGGCGGGATCAATCTGGGGCCGGCGACCACCTTCGGCTACATCGCCGGGCGGCACATTGCCGGGGCCAGTGCCTACGAGTAGGCGCGCCGGCTGCTGCTAGACTGGCGACCCGACTCCTTCATGAAAGCCAGCCGACCATGGACCAGATCAGCGCGATGCAGGCGTTTCGCCGCGTGGTAGAGAGTGGTGGTTTCAGCGCCGCTGCGGCCCTGACCGGGCAATCGCACACCGTGCTGTCGCGCCAGGTCAAGAACCTGGAGCGCCACCTCGGCACCCAGTTGCTCAGCCGCACCACGCGGCGCCTGCACGTCACCGAAGCCGGCGCACTGTGCTACCGCCATTGCGTGCAGGTGCTGGAGCAGCTCGAAGCCATGAGCCTGGAGATTTCCGAACACCAGCAGCAACCCACAGGCACCCTGCGCCTGAGCGTGGCCACGGCATTCGGTGAACTGGAGCTGGGGCGCTGGCTACCGGACTTCGTCGAGCGCTTCGACCAGTTGCAGGTGGAGCTCATCTGCACCGACCGCTTTGTGGACATGCTCGAAGAAGGGGTCGATGTGTGCCTGCGGGTGACCACCCACCTGCCCGACTCCAACCTGGTGGCCCGGCAACTGGCCGTCAGCGAAGTCGTGCTGGTAGCCGCCCCCGCCTACCTGCAGCGCTGGCCGGCCCCCATCGAACCGCACACCCTGGGCGAGCATGCGTTGCTCGGCTACAACCGCCTGGCCCAGCCGCAACGGCTGAGCCTGCAGGGGCCCGACGGGCAGCGCCTGGACGTGGCAATGCCCAGCCGGCTGAGCGCCAACTCGCCGATGGCGTTGCGTGCGGCGGCCATTGCCGGCCTTGGTATCGCCAGCTTCGACCGCTTCATCGTGCATGACGCCCTGCTCGACGGGCGCCTGGTACAGGTGCTGCCCGAATGGCAGCAGCCCTCCCGGCACGTGTACGCGATGTTCCCCCAAAGCCGCTATCTGGCGCCCAAGGTTCGGGCATTGGTCGAGTATGCGCGGGCGTACTACGCTGAACCACGATGGGAAATCAAGATGTGATCTGTGCAAGAAGCACACAGGTTCTGGGCTGCTTCTGCCGTATTTGTGCGTTCGTTGTTTGATTAACCTTCTTTCGATTGTTCATCAGAGGGTTTCAACCATGAAAGCACTTCGAGTTACCGCCGCCGGCTTGCTGCTGGCAGCTTGCGCCACTACCGCCGTGGCTGCGGTCTGCTACTGCACCGCCCCACTCATCTCCCTGCCGAAAAATGCGCTGACCTGGAAAGTGGTACCGGGCACCAACAACAACGTCACCTACGCCAACGTGCAGGGCGACATCCTGGGCAATGGCGCCTACGAGGCCTTCGTCAGTTTCCGTCCCGGTGTGGACAATGGCTACCACACCCACACCGAGACGTTGCCGACCGTGGTGATGAGCGGCGTGTTCTACGCCCGCATCAAGGACAAGAACGGCAAGCTGGTCGAGACCGAGTACCCGGCCGGTTCGTACTACCAGTTGCCGGCCGGGCTGGAACATGAGAGCGGTTGCAAGATGACCGCCAAGAAGGAGCCTTGCCTGCTGTTCCAGTACCAGCGCAACCACTTCGACCTGAACCCGGTGCCCCGCTAGGCGGCCTCAGAAATCGAAGAACACCGTTTCGCCTTCACCCTGGATGCGGATATCGAAACGGTAGGCCAGCTTGCCATCCACTTCGCAGCGCCGCGCGACCAAGGTCTCGCGGCGTTGTGGCTGTTCGATCAGGTTGAGCACCGGGCACTTGGCATTGGCCTGGCCCTCGTCGTCGAAGTACAGCCGCGTGTGCAGATGGATGTTGATGCCGCGGGCGAACAGGCTGACATTGATATGCGGTGCCATCGGCACGCCGGCGGCATTGGCGACCACACCGGGCTTGACCGTATGCAGCGTCCATTCACCGGCATCGAAGGTGGTGGCGGTGCGTCCGAAGCTGTTGAACGGTTGTTCCAGGTTGAATTCGCTGTGGTACTGCCCGGCCGCGTCGGCCTGCCAGAACTCCAGGAACGAGTCGCGCACCAGGTGGCCGTTGCCGTCGTAGACGTGACCGATCAGCAGGATGTGCTCGCCGGGCGCATCGCTGCGCGCCATGCGGTTCCAGATTTCCTGGTCACGGGTCGGGTTGCCGGCCGCTTCCAGGGCCAGGCCGATGTGCACGTAGGGGCCGGCGGTCTGCGATGGGGTTTCCGGCAGCAGTTCGATAGGCATGGCGGGGCTCCTCAGCGGTTTTCGAAGTGGGTCTTGCGCTGGCCGCGCAGAACGATGTCGAAGCGGTAGGCCAGGCAGTCCATGGGGTTGGCATTGGCCATGTCGAGCCGGGCGATCAGGCTCTGTACCGCGTCCGGGTTGGCGATCGACTTGACGATCGGGCACATCGGGATCAGAGGGTCGCCTTCGAAGTACAGCTGGGTGATCAGACGCGTGGCAATCGACGGGCCGCTGATCGACACGTGGATATGCGCCGGGCGCCAGTCGTTGGGGCCGTTGCGCCACGGGTACGGGCCCGGCTTGATGGTACGGAAACTGTAGTAGCCCTCGCTGTCGGTCAGCGCGCGCCCCACACCCCCGAAGTTGGGGTCCAGCGGCGCCAGATAGCGATCGTTCTTGTGGCGATAGCGGCCGCCGGCATTGGCCTGCCACATTTCGACCAGGGTGTGCGGGATCGGCTTGCCATACTGGTCGCACACGCGCCCGGCCACGATGATGCGCTCGCCGATGGGCAGGCCGCCGTGGTTGAAGTTCAGCAGCAGGTCATTGTCGTGCTCGGCAAATTTCAGGTGGGAGAAATCCGGCCCAGTGCTTTCGCTGACGGACTGTGGAATGCTCACCAGCGCCTGGCGAGGCGAGCGCGCGACGGAGGTCTTGTAGTCGGGGGTAAGGGCTTTCGGATGCCAGTTCCGATCACGGATAACGAAACGACTGGTGTCTTGTGCAGACATGCCGTTCTCCTCTTATTGGATTTTTGGAGGCCTGTACGGGCAGGAGTGATGGGCAGTGTGGCCGAGGCATGCACCGGCGAACATTGAAAAGAATCCTTGAACCCATAACCGTATGGTTATGTCCAAAGCGCTGACGCCGCCGGGCCGGGTGGACTAATCTTTATCTTCATATTTCAAGCTTGGGAGAACGCTCATGCTCTGGCGAAAAGGCAGGCGCAGCGACAACGTGGTCGACGCTCGCGGTGAAGGCGGCGGTGGTGGTGGCATGCGCCTGGGCGGCAAGGGCCTGAGCCTGACGGCGGTGGTACTGATCGTGGGGATCGGCCTGCTGACCGGGCAGGACCCGATGCAGATCCTTGGCCAGCTGAGCGGGCAGATGAGCGAACAGAGCGCGCCGGCAAGCACCGGCGAGCGCAAGGCACCACCGGCCGGCGACGAACAGGCCGAGTTCGTCGCCAGCATCCTGGGCGACACCGAGGACACCTGGCGCGCCCTGTTTGCCCAGGCCGGGCGCCAGTACAAGGACCCGACCCTCAAGCTGTTCAGCGGTCAGGTCAACTCCGCCTGTGGCTTTGCCTCGTCGGCGACCGGCCCGTTCTATTGCCCGGCCGACCAGCAGGTGTACCTGGACATGAGCTTCTTCAAGGAGATGGAAACCCGCTTCGCGGCAGCGGGCGACTTTGCCCAGGCCTACGTGATCGCCCACGAGGTCGGCCACCATGTGCAGACCCTGCTGGGGGTGTCAGCCAGGATCGACCAGGCCCGTCGCAGCGGCCAGCGCCTGCAAGGCGACAACGGCCTGCTGGTACGTCAGGAACTGCAGGCCGACTGCCTGGCAGGCGTGTGGGCCTACCAGGCACAGCAACGCCATAACTGGCTGGAGCCGGGCGATATCGAAGAGGCCCTGAACGCCGCCAACGCGATCGGCGATGACCGCCTGCAGCAGCAGAGCAAGGGCCGCGTGGTGCCCGACTCGTTCACCCACGGCACTTCCGCGCAGCGCGTGCGCTGGTTCAAGACCGGCTTCGCCAAGGGCGACCTCAACCAGTGCGACACCTTTGGCGCCAGCAGACTCTGACGCCTGTAATGGGGTGTTTGCGGCCTCGCGCAAACACCCTAAACATTTTGTTGATGGTTTTCGTCGGAATTAGAGAAAAAGCGTTTCAGCTCTGCAACATCCCGCCGATAAAGGCAGCTCACGTCAGCTGGCCTCCAAGAAAAACAACCTCCAGCGATTTAGATCAAAGAGCGCACAGAATCCTGGAGGGATCGCATGAACAGCTGGTTTGCCAATATCAGCGTCAACCTGAAACTCGCCCTGGGCTTCGGCCTGGTGCTGCTGCTGACCGGCCTGTTGGCCCTGACCGGCTGGACCAGCCTGGGCGGTCTGATCGACCGCAGCAACTGGATGAGCGACATCACCCAGCTCAACAACGAGCTCACCGAACTGCGCATCGCCCGCCTGCAGTACATGATTGCCGACGGTGACGACAAGCTCGCCCAGAATGTCCAGGCCAAGCTGGATACCTTCAAGGCCCGCCAGCAGAACCTGCTGAACACCTTCAAGAGCCCGGAGAACGTCAAGCTGCTGCGCGAACAGGCACAGGTGGTCGCCGCCTACGAGGTGTCCCTGGCCAAGATGCGCAGCGCCTACAAGCAGGGTGGCGAAGCGCGCCGCAGCATGGGCGTTACCGCCAATGAGGCCGGTGCCCTGATGGAAACCCTGCTGGCCGACAGCCTGTCCTCTGGCCAGAGTGACAGCGAGCGCCTGGAACATCTCAAGCGCCTGACCACCGTACGCCAGCACCTGCTGCTGGCCCGCTTCGAGGTGCGCGGCTACATCGCCGACCTCACCCCGGAAACCGAACAGGTCGCCGCCCGCCAGCTCGACGCCACCCTGGCCGAAACCCGCCAACTGGCCGCCACCGATGCTCGTGCCCGACCGCTCGAGGCCGCCACCCTGCACTACGCCGAAGCGGTGCGCAGCTTCAAGGCCGCCAACACGGCGATCGGCGAGGCGCGCAAGGAAATGACCACCCAGGGCTACGACATCGTACGCCTGAGCGATGAGCTGTACGCCATCCAGCTGCAACGTCGCGACCTCGAAAGTGCCCAGGCGCGTACCTGGCAACTGGCAAGCACCCTGGCGGCGCTGCTGTTCGGCGTGCTGGCGGCGATCATCATCACCCGCCAGATCACCCGCCCGCTGCGCGAAACCCTGGAAGTGGTGGAGAAGATCGCCACCGGCGACCTGACCCACACCCTGCGCGTCACCCGCCGTGACGAACTGGGCGTGCTGCAACAAGGCATCCAGCGCATGGGCGAAACCCTGCGCGACCTGATCGGCGGCATCCGTGACGGCGTGACCCAGATCGCCAGCGCGGCCGAAGAGCTGTCGGCGGTCACCGAGCAGACCAACGCCGGGGTCAACAGCCAGAAGGTCGAGACCGACCAGGTGGCCACCGCCATGCACGAAATGGCGGCCACCGTGCAGGAAGTGGCGCGCAATGCCGAGCAGGCGTCCGAGGCCGCCACCGACGCCGACGGCCAGGCCCGCGCCGGTGACCAGGTGGTGGCCCAGGCCATCGCGCAGATCGAGCGCCTGGCGGTCGAGGTCAACCGCTCCACCGAGGCCATGGGCCAGTTGCAGCAGGAAAGCCAGAAGATCGGCAGCGTGATGGACGTGATCAAGTCGGTGGCCGAACAGACCAACCTGCTGGCGCTCAACGCCGCGATCGAAGCGGCACGGGCGGGTGAAGCCGGGCGTGGTTTTGCCGTGGTGGCCGATGAAGTGCGCGGTCTGGCGCAGCGCACCCAGAAGTCCACCGAGGAAATCGAGGTGCTGGTGGCGGGCCTGCAAAGCGGCACCCAGCAGGTGGCCAACGTGATGCATGGCAGCCGCAGCCTGACCGACAGCAGCGTGGAGCTGACGCGCAAGGCGGGTGCCTCGCTGGAGAACATCACCCGCGTGGTGTCGAACATCCAGTCGATGAACCAGCAGATCGCCGCGGCGGCCGAGCAGCAGAGCGCGGTGGCCGAAGAGATCAGCCGCAGCATCCTGAACGTGCGTGATGTGTCGGAGCAGACGGCGGCGGCGAGCCAGGAGACGGCGGCATCCAGCGTCGAGCTGGCGCGCCTGGGCAATCAGTTGCAGATGCTGGTCAGCCACTTCCGCGTCTGACCGCATCGGACGGCGTAGCCATCGCGGGTCAAGCCCGCTCCCACCAGGTTCAGCGAAACCTTGTGGGAGCGGACTTGGCCCGCGATGCTGTCAGCCCTTACTTGACGACCTGCCCCACCCCGCGTCCACGCGGGTCAGACGCGGTTTCCAGCGCCGAACCCGTCACCCGGATCGCCTGGATATCGCCCATCTCCCAGCCCTGGTCCTCCAGGGTGTAGCCCATCTTCTTCAGTTCCTCGGCCACCTTGCCATCGAGCGGCGCATAGGCGTCGTAGTAGATAGTGTCCTTGGGCAGCAACTGGTGGTGCACACGCTGCGCCGCCACCGCCTTCTCCAGCGGCAGGTTGTAGTCGTACAGATTGTTGAGCACCTGGAAGATCGAGGTGAAGATCCGCGAGCCACCCGGCGTACCCAGCACCAGCGTGACCTTGCCATCGCGGGTCACCAGGCTCGGGGCCATCGACGACAGCATGCGCTTGCCCGGCTCGATGGCATTGGCATCGCCACCGACCACACCGAAGGCGTTCGCCACACCCGGCTTGGCACTGAAGTCGTCCATCTCGTCATTGAGCAGGAAGCCCGCGCCCTTCACCACCACGCCGCTGCCGTAGTCCCAGTTCAGGGTGTAGGTGTTGCTGACCGCGTTGCCCTGCTTGTCGACGATGGAGAAGTGCGTGGTCTGGTGCGGCTCCAGCCCCGGGCGCACCTTGGCGGTGTCGGAGATGGCGGTCGGGTTGACCTCTTGCGCGCGCTTGGCCAGGTAGTCCTTGGCGATCAGCTGCGCCACCGGCACCTTGGAAAACGCCGGGTCGCCCAGGTAGTCGGCACGGTCGGCGAACACACGCTTCTCGATTTCCGAAAGCAGGTGGATGTAGCGTGCCGAGTTCAGCTCGACACCCTTGAAGTCGGCTGCGCGGTTTTCCTTGATGCCCAGCAACTGCGCCAGCGCGATGCCGCCCGAGCTGGGCAGCGGCGCGGTGTAGACCACGTTGCCACGCCATTCGATGCCCATCGGCTCACGCCACACGGCCTTGTAGTCCTTGAGGTCTTCCTTGCTGACCAGGCCCTTGTCGGCCTGCATCTGCGCCACCAGCAGGTCGGCGGTCTTGCCCTGGTAGAACTCGCTCACACCCTTGTCGGCAATGCGCTCCAGGGTCTGCGCCAGCTCGGGCTGCCTGAAGGTCTCGCCCACCTTCATGCTGCCGAAATAGTCGTTGAAGTTGGTGCTGTCCTTGAACAGCCCCTGGGCATCTTCGCGGTACTGGTACTGCTTGGCGGCGATCTTGAAGCCGTTCTTCGCGTAGCCCACCGCCGGTGTCAGCAGCTCGGCCCAGGGCAGCTTGCCGAACTTCTGGTGCGCCTCCCACAGGCCCATCACCGTGCCCGGCACCCCGGCGGCCCGGGCGCCCACCAGGCTGAGGTTCTCGATGATCTCGCCTTTGTCGTCCAGGTACATGTTGCGGCTGGCCGCCTTGGGCGCCACTTCACGGTAGTCGAGGAAGTAGGGTTTGCCATCCATGTACAGGGTCATGAAACCGCCGCCGCCGATGTTGCCGGCCTCGGGGTAGGTAACGGCCAGGGTGAAGGCAGTGGCCACCGCGGCGTCCACTGCGTTGCCGCCCTTCTTGAGGATGTCGGCGGCGACCTGTGCACCATATTGATCGGGCGCGGCCACCGCGCCGCCGTCCAGCGTCACGGCATAGGCTGATGAGCTGGCGACGATCGCAGCGCTCAAGGTCAGCGTTCGAAACATCAGAGTGCGCATGCGGGTTTCCTTGGTGTTGTTTTTATCGAACAACCATTAAGGCGCATGCCCAGGGATTTTTCAAATGCCGCCTGCGGTTTTCAGCAGGCGTAGATCGACAGCTTGCGCTGGATGAAATCCAGAAAGCACTGGATACGCAAGGCCAGTTGCGAGTTGCGGTAGTACACCGCGTTGATCGGCTGGCGATAGCCGCTGTTGGCCTCGGCCAGCACCAGTTGCAGGCGGCCGGCCTGGAGGTCTTCGTGGGTCATGAAGTGCGACAGGCAGGCGATGCCTTCGCCGGCCAGCGCCAGGTGGCGCAGGGTTTCGCCGCTGGAGGCGCACAGGTCGGGGCGGATCGCCAGGCGGTCGCCTTCGGTGTGGCGCAGCGGCCAGTGATTGAGGGTTTCGGTCTGGGTGAAGCCCAGCAGCGAATGCCCGGCCAGTTCCTCCACATGCCGTGGCGTACCGCGCCGCGCAAGGTACGCGGGGCTGGCCAGCACATGCAGCGGGCTGCACCCCAGCGAGCGGGCGTGCAGGCTGGAGTCGGCCAGCTCGCCGATGCGGATGGCGATATCGGTGCTCTGTTCGAGCAGGTCGATGATCAGGTCGTCGGTGTTGAGCTCCAGCTGGATATCCGGGTACAGCTGGCGGAACTCCCCCACCCAGGGCACGATGGCATGCAGCATGAACGGCGCCGCCGCATTGATGCGCAAGCGCCCGGACGGGGTCTGGCGGTGCAGGCTCAGGCGCTCTTCGAGTTCGTCCATCTGTTGCAGGATGGCCTTGGCACGCTCGAAGAAAAACCGCCCCTCTTCGGTGAGGTCCATGCGCCGCGTGGTGCGGTTGATCAGCGTGGTGCCCAGCTTGGCCTCCAGCCGCGACAGGCTGCGGCTGATGGCCGACGGGGTCTGCCCGCCCTGTTCGGCGGCGGCGGAAATAGAGCCGCACTCGATGACCGAGACGAACATCTGCAATTCATCGGACCTGGCTTTCACGGCTGTTCCCTGGTGTGGCGTTCAGCCGTGATAGATAGCCGCTTGGCGTTGCCCGCGCAACCCTTCATCAGGCACCAGTGTGGAAAATCCGGGCCAGGTGCTGCTCGTAGCCGGCCACGGCAGCCTCGACGTTGGGGTTCTTCATCACGTCGGTGGCCAGGTAGGTCGGCAGACCGCTCATGCCCAGGAACTGGTTGGCCTTGTGGAACGGGAAGTACACCGCGTCCACGCCCTTGCCTTCGAAAAACTGCGCCGGATCGTCGAACGCTTCCTGCGGTGCGTTCCAGGTCAGCGACAGCATGTACTGCTTGCCCTGGATCAGGCCGCCGCTGCCGTACTTGCTCGACGCATCGGAGCGGGTGCGCCCGTCGCTGGCGTAGAGGCTGCCGTGGCCGGCGGTAAACACTTCGTCCAGGTACTGCTTGACGGTCCATGGCGCGCCCATCCACCAACCGGGCATCTGGTAGATGACCACGTCGGCCCAGAGGTACTTCTGCACTTCTTCGGCAACGTCGTAGCCGCCATCGATGTAGGTGCTCTTGACGTCGAAACCGGCGCGGTCGAGAAACGCCAGCGCGGCCTCGTGCAGGGTCTCGTTCAGGCGGCCATCGGAGTGGGCGAACTGCTTGCCGCCGTTGAGCAACAGGATCTTCTTCATCATCTGCCTCATCTGTGTTCGGGGCGGCCAACAGAAGGGGCGGCCCGGTGAATGTGATGGCGGCAGATTAATCAGTTCAGCGCAGCGGAAATACCCTCGCGCGGGCAAAACGCTTTTGACCAAAAAGCACGAATTCAACGCTTATTGTTGAAATAAGATTGGCTCACTTTTTACAGGAGCCTCCCCATGAGCGAACCCTACGGTTTCATCCTCAAAGCCAAGACCCGCCCCGAAAAAGCCGAGGAGTTCGAGGCGCTGTTTCGCAGCTATGTAGAACCCAGCCGTGCCGAGCCCGGCTGCATCGAGTACCACATGCTGCGCGACCGGCAGGACCCAAGCCTGTTCGTGTTCTACGAAATCTGGGCCAGCAAGGCCGCACTGGATGTGCATTCGGCGCTGCCGCACATGCAGCAGTTTGCCGAGCGGCGCATGGAATACCTTGAGCGCGACTTCGACATCCAGTTGATCGAGATGCTCAGCCCGTCCTCGGCTAGCCGTTGAGCGCCAGATGGGCGCCCAGCAGCGCCAGGCCGATGAAAAAGCAGCGTTTGAACAGCACGGCACTGATGCGCTGACGCAGGCACTGGCCCAGCCACATGCCCAGCAATGCCGGTATCAGCACCACCAGCGAGGCCCCCAGCGCCTCGCCGCCCAGTGCGCCCTGCCCGGATAGGCCCACGGCCAGCGCCAGGGTCGAGACGGTGAACGACAGGCCCAGCGCCTGCACCATCTGTTCACGGTGCAGGCCCAGGGCCTGCAGGTACGGTACGGCCGGTATCACGAACACCCCGGTGGCGGCGGTGATGATGCCCGTCACCAACCCGCACAGCGGGCCCAGCCAGCGCTCGTGGCGGGGGGCCAGGTGCAGGCCTGGGTGGCACAGGCCGTACAGCGCATACACCAGCAACGCCACGCCCAATGCGTGCGCCGCCCACGCGCCACTGTCGATGCCCAGCCAGATACTGCCCAGCAAGGTACCGATGAAGATCATCAGTTGCATCGGCCAGAGCCTGCGCAGCAATGCACGCAAGTGGCCACCCGCCGCCAGCTGCCAAAGGTTGGTGACCGTCGACGGCACGATCAGCAGCGCGGCAGCCTGCGCCGGTGACATAGCCAGCCCCAGCAACCCCATGGCCACGGTGGGCAGGCCCAGGCCGATCACGCCCTTGACCGTGCCTGCCAGCACGAAGGTAAGCACAACCAGCAGCGACAGCGCCGGGCCGATAGCCTGATAGAAGCCGAATAAAGTCGTCATGGGCCCATGCTGCCCCGCCCGCACGCCCCTGAACAGTTGCCATATACTGAGCCAGACTATTGCCCAGGCAGAGGCTCATGCATTTCGATCTGATTGACCTACGACTGTTTCTGCACACCGTGGAGTGCGGCAACATCACCGCCGGCGCCCAGCGCAGCCACCTGTCGCTGCCGGCGGCCAGCGCGCGCATTCGCGCCATGGAAAGCTCGCTGGGCGTACCGCTGCTGCAGCGCAACCGGCGCGGCGTGCAACCCACGGCCGCCGGCCAGGCCCTGGTCAACCATGCACGCCAGATCGGCCAGCAGGTGCAGCGGCTGCAATTCGACCTGGGCCAGTATGCCCAGGGGTTGCAGGGCCAGGTGCGGCTGCTGTGCAACACCGCGGCGCTGACCGAGTACCTGCCCGAACTGCTGGCGACGTTTCTGGCCCACCACCCGGCCATCGACGTGGACGTGGTCGAATTGCCCAGCCTGCGTATCGTGCAGGCGATCACCCAGGGCGAGGCCGACCTGGGCATCATCTCCAATGCCGTGGCCAGCGAGCACCTGCAGAGCGTGGCGTTTCGCGACGACCCGCTGGTGCTGATCATGGCGCCGGATCATCCGCTGGCCAGCCACCCGCACCTGCGCTTTGCCGACACCCTTGAACATGGCCATGTCGGCCTGCAGGCAGACAGTGCCCTGGCCCTGTACCTGGAGGAACAGGCCCTGCGCCTGGGGCGCCGGCTGCAGGTGCGGGTACGTGCCGAAGGCTTCGACGGGGTGATACGCATGGTGGCCCATGGCGCAGGCCTGGGCATCGTGCCGCAGGCTGCCGTGCAACGCTGGCAAGGGGTGCTGGTGCTGCACAGCCTGGCGCTGGACGAACCCTGGGCACAACGCCAGCTGCGCCTGTGCAGCCGCAATTTTTCGGCGCTTCCCGGGCACACGCGCACACTTCTGCAAAGCTTGTCGGCAGGCGCTATTGCCCCGGCAGGGACAATCCACCCACAATCGCCTTCGCGCACCGCTATGTAACAAGACAATGCCGTGCCTACGAGCCGTAAAGGGAGTTTTCCGTGCCGTCGATCTACCAGTTGAAACCGCGCTTCCAGGCGCTGCTGCGCCCTATGGTCAAGCGTCTGTACGAGCGCGGCATAACTGCCAACCAGGTGACGGTCGCCGCCGCCGTGGTCAGTGTGGCGCTCGGCCTGCTGCTGGCCGCCGCACCGCACATCACCTGGCTGTTCGCCCTGGTGCCGGCCTGGATGCTGCTGCGCATGGCGCTCAACGCCATCGACGGCATGCTCGCCCGGGAATTCGGCCAGCAGTCACGCCTGGGTGCCTACCTCAACGAGCTGTGCGACGTGGTCGCCGACAGCGCACTGTACCTGCCCTTCGCCCTGCTGCCGGGCGTGTCGCCGGCGCTGGTGGTGATCGTGGTGCTGGCCGCGCTGGTGAGCGAATACGCCGGGGTGATGGGCCCGCTGGTAGGCGCCGAACGCCGTTATGACGGCCCGATGGGCAAGAGCGACCGTGCCTTCGTGTTCGGTGTGCTCGGTGCCGGCGTGGCCACCGGCCTGCTGAGCGCAGCGTGGCTCAACGGCGTGTTGCTGGTGGTGCTGCTGCTGTCGCTTCATACCCTCTACAACCGGGTGAGCCGAGGCCTGGCGCAACCCCGCTGAAGCCCTCCGAGCCAGATAAGGATATTTGCCATGCGCACCGCGCAATCCCTGCATTTCACCACCCATGACGGCGTAGAGCTGCATTACCGCCACTGGCCGGCCAACCGCCAGCCCGGCCAGCCGCGCCGCGCCGTGGTGCTGTTCCACCGTGGCCACGAACACGGCGGGCGCATGGCCCACCTGGTGGATGAACTCGACCTGCCCGGCCATGACTTCTTCGCCTGGGACGCCCGTGGCCATGGCGAGTCGCCCGGGGCCCGTGGCGACAGCCCGAGCTTCGCGTGCAGCGTGCGCGATGTGCAGACCTTCATCGAGCACATCGCCCGCGAGCATGCCATCGACGAACAGGACATGGCGGTGCTGGCGCAAAGCGTCGGCGCCGTGCTGATCGCAACCTGGGCGCATGACTATGCGCCGAAGGTGCGCTGCCTGGTGCTCGCCTCGCCGGCCTTCAAGGTCAAGCTGTACGTGCCGTTCGCCCGTCCGGGGCTCAAGCTGATGCGCGCCTGGCGCGGCAACTTCTTCGTCAACAGCTACGTCAAGCCGCGCCTGCTCAGCCACGACCCCGAGCGCATCGCCTCGTATGAAAACGACCCGCTGATCAGCCGGCCGATTTCGATGAACATGCTGCTGGGGCTGTACGAAGCTGCCGATCGCGTGGTGGCCGATGCCCAGGCGATCCAGGTGCCGACCCAAGTGCTGATTTCCGGCGCCGACTTCGTGGTCAAGCGCCAGCCGCAGGAGCAGTTCTTCGAGCGCCTGGGCAGCGTGCACAAGGAAAAGCACGTGCTGCCCGGCTTCTTCCACGACACCCTCGGCGAGCGTGATCGCGGGCATGCGCTGGCGCGTATCCGGCGCTTCGTGGAGCACTGCTTCAGTGTGGCGCCCCAGCGCCCGTCGCTGCTCGATGCCGACCAGCTCGGCGCCAGCTGCGCCGAGGCCGAAAGCCTGGCCGCGCCGCTGCCACGCAACTCGCCGGCCGACCTGTACTGGCGCGCAACCCGCGCCGGCCTGCGCCTGGGCAAGGGCCTGTCGAGCGGGGTCAAGCTGGGCTTCGACACCGGTTTCGATTCGGGCAGCACGCTGGACTACGTCTACCGCAACCAGGCCACCGGCAAGGGCAAGCTGGGCCGCATGATCGACCGCAACTACCTCGACGCCATCGGCTGGAAGGGCATCCGCCAGCGCAAGCTGCATGTGGAAGAGCTGTTGCGCCTGGCCATCGAGCGCCTGCGCGAACAAGGCGCACCGGTGCATATCGTCGACATCGCCGCCGGCCATGGCCGCTACATTCTCGAAGCCCTGCAGGGCCTGGAGCAGCGCCCGGATTCGATCCTGCTGCGCGACTACAGCGAGCTCAACGTGCGCGAAGGCACGGCGCTGATCGAACACAAAGGCCTGGCCGACATCGCCCGCTTCGTGCAGGGCGATGCCTTCGATGCGCAGAGCCTGGCCACCCTTGAACCGCGTCCGAGCCTGGCGGTGGTATCGGGGCTGTATGAACTGTTCGCCTGCAACCAGATGGTCGGCGACTCGCTGGGTGGCCTGGCCCAGGCCGTGGCGCCGGGCGGCTACCTGGTGTACACCGGCCAGCCGTGGCACCCGCAGCTGGAGATGATCGCCCGCGCCCTGACCAGCCACCGCGCCGGTCAGGCCTGGGTGATGCGTCGGCGCAGCCAGGTGGAGATGGACCAGCTGGTGGAAGCGGCAGGCTTTCGCAAGGTGTGCCAGCGCATCGACGAGTGGGGCATCTTCAGCGTCAGCCTGGCCCAGCGAGTTGCTGAATGAGCACAGTGCGCGAGCCGGGCCTGATCCGGCGCGGCGTGCTCTGGCTGCTGTTGCTCGGGCCGCTGTTCTTCTTGAGCTATGGCCTGAGCAACACCTTCACCGCCGGGCGCAGCGACGTCGGCAGCCTGGTGTTCGCCTGGGAAAGCAGCATCCCGCTGTGGCCGTGGACCATCCTGCCGTACTGGTCCATCGACCTGCTGTACGGGTTGTCCTTCCTGCTGCCGCTCAGCCGCCTGGAGATGGACCGGCATGCCTTGCGCCTGCTGAGCGCACAGTTGATCTGCATCGCCGGCTTTCTGCTGTGGCCGCTGCGCTTCACCTTCGAGCGCCCTGAACTGCAGGGCGTGTTCGGCTGGCTGTTCGATGTACTGATGGGCTTCGACAAGCCGTTCAACCAGGCCCCTTCGCTGCACATCGCGCTGCTGGTGATCATCTGGGCGATGTTCGCCCGGCACACCCGTGGGCGCCTGATGCGCTGGCTGCTGCATGGCTGGATGGGGTTGATCGGTTTGTCGGTGCTGACCACCTGGCAGCACCACTTCATCGACGTGCCCAGTGGCGCAGTGGCAGGCGCGCTGTGTGTGTGGCTGTGGCCCGTGGAGGGCCGGCCGGTACTGGGCAGCCTGCAGCCGACCCGTGACCGCCGGCGCTGGCGCCTGGCCGCGTACTACGCGCTGGGCAGCGCCGTGCTGGGTGGGCTGGCGCTGTATGCCGGCGGTATCGCCCTGTTGCTGCTGTGGCCCGCCCTCGCACTGCTGATGGTGGCGCTCAACTATGCCGTGTTGGGCGCCGAGGGCTTTCAGAAAGGCCCGAGCGGCCAGTTGTCGTATGCCGCGCGCTGGCTGCTGGCGCCGTACCTGATCGGCGCCTGGCTCAATTCGCGTTGGTGGACGCGCCGCCATCCACAGGCCGACGAGGTGTGCGAGGGGGTGTACCTGGGGCGGGTGCCTGCACGAGGTCAGGCGGCATCGTTTGCCGCGGTGGTCGACCTGTGTGCAGAACTGCCGGCGGCACACACGCCGGGCCAGGCCTATTGCAGCCTGCCCCGCCTGGACCTGGTGGTGCCCAGTGCCGAACGTTGCCGCGAGGCGGCCCAGGCCATCGAGCGACTGCGCCAACGGGGCCCGCTGCTGGTGTGCTGCGCCCTGGGTTACTCGCGCAGTGCCTGCGCCGTGGCCGCCTGGCTGGTACTCGGCGGGCGCTGCCAGAACGCGCAGCAGGCCCAGCAACTGATCGCCCAGGCCCGCCCCGGGGTCGTGCTGCACCCGGCGCACCGCCAGGTGATCGACAGCCTGCCGGCGGGGGGCGGCCTGTGAGTAGCCAGACCCACCTGGCGCTGGTGGCCAGCCTGTTGCGGCGCGGGCGCCAGGTGGAACGCCTGTCGGACGGCATCAGCCTGCTGGCGCTGGCCTATGGCCTGGCGCCACTTGCCGGCGCGCCGGCCCCTGTGATTGGCGCCCTGTTGTGCGTACTGCTGCTGGCGGCCGGCCTGCTGCAAAAATATTGGGGCATGCGTGTTGCGCTGGACGCCGAGCTGTTCGCGCACCTGGCCACCCAGGCCGCAACCTTGTCGCCAACTACCCGCGTGCTGGACCAGGCGCTGTTCGACCTGGGCCTCAAGCCCGCCCCGGTCGACGACCGCGACTGGCAGGCGCGCAGCCGGGCCGCACTGCGCCTGATGCGCCAGCAACTGCTGTGCCTTGGCGTGCAGGTACTGCTGGCGATTGCCGGCATCCTGTGCCTGCCCTGGCTTTCTCTCGTCGGATAAGGACCTCGTCATGCTAGCCGCCCTCACCGCCTTCGGCATCACCTCGGTGGCCCGCCTGATCACGGGCGCCCGCGCCCTGTGGCTGGGCTGTACACCGCAGCCGGTGCAACGCCTGTACTACGCCAACCACAGCAGCCACGGGGACTTCGTGCTGATCTGGGCCTCGCTGCCCCAGGAACTGCGCCGGCACACCCGCCCGGTGGCCGGGGCCGATTACTGGCAAAAACCGGGCATTCGCCAATTTCTGATCAACCGGGTGTTCAACGGCGTGCTGATCGACCGCCAGCACAGCGAGGCCCAGAGCGACCCCTTGCAGCCGATCCATGCGGCGCTGGAGCAGGGCGACTCGCTGATCTTCTTTCCCGAAGGCACGCGCAACCTGGGCGACGAGCCCTTGCTGGCGTTCAAGAGCGGGCTGTTCCATCTGGCCAGTGCCCACCCCGAGGTGGAGCTGATCCCGGTGTGGATCGCCAACCTCAACCGGGTGATGCCCAAGGGCCGTGCCCTGCCCCTGCCGCTGCTGTGCACCCTGAGCTTCGGCGAGCCGCTGCAACGCTTGCCCGATGACAGCAAGCACGCGTTTCTGGAACGGGCACGCCTTGCCCTGCTGGCCCTGGCCCCCAAGGAATTCTGAGATGGACCACAATACACTTCTGCTGTTTGCCGGTATCGGTGGCCTGCTGCTGCTCGCCAGCCTGATCGGGCGCCTGCTCAAATGGCGCGCGGGCCCGGCCCCGCACGCGGTCATCGACAACCTCAATGCGCGCATCAATGCCTGGTGGGTGATGGTGCTGGTGATCGGCCTGGCCTTCGTGTTCGGCAAGCTGGGGGTCATCCTGCTGTTCTATTGCGTGTCGTTCTATGCGCTGCGCGAGTTCCTCACCCTCACGCCCACCCGGCGTGGCGACTACCCGGCACTGGTGGCGGCGTTCTATGTGGCGCTGCCGGTGCAGTACCTGCTGATCGCGATGGACTGGTACGGGTTGTTCAGCATCTTCATCCCGGTGTACCTGTTCTTGCTGCTGCCGATCCTGGCCAGTTTCGGCGGCGATACCACGCGCTTTCTGGAGCGGGCCTCGAAGGTGCAGTGGGGGCTGATGATCGCGGTGTACTGCCTGTCGTCGGTACCGGCCCTGATGACGCTGGATATCCCCGGGTTCGAGGGGCGCAACCTGCTGTTGATCGCCTGGCTGATTCTGGTGGTGCAGATTTCCGATGTACTGCAGTACGTGTGCGGCAAGCTGTTCGGCAAGCGCAAGGTGGCGCCGCGGCTGTCGCCGTCCAAGACGCTGGAGGGGTTGCTGGGCGGTGTGGCACTGGCCACGCTGATCGGCGCGACGCTGTTCTGGATCACCCCGTTCACCTTCTGGCAGGCGGCGCTGATGGCGCTGACCGTGAACGTCATGGGCTTCTTTGGCGGGCTGGTGATGTCGGCGATCAAGCGTGACCGCGGGGTGAAGGACTGGGGGCACATGATCGAGGGGCACGGCGGCATGCTGGACCGCATGGATTCGGTATGTTTCGCGGCGCCGGTGTTCTTTCACTTTGTACGGTACTGGTGGGCTTGAGGGCCAGGCGAGTGCTGCGCACTCGATCGCGGGTCAAGCCCGCTCCCACAGGTACAGCACAGTCCCTGTGGGAGCGGGCTTGACCCGCGATGCTTTCTACTCGGGCTTGCGGTAGCCCTCGATGATCGCCGAGAAGTCCTTGCCACCCTCCCCGCGCAGGCTCATCGCCTGGTACAGCTGCTGCGCCACCGCGCCCAGAATCACCGGCTGGTGCGCCTGACGCGCCGCCTCGGTGGCCAGCCCCAGGTCCTTGAGCATCAGCTCCGCACCAAAGCCACCGGTGTACCCGCGTGATGCCGGCGCCGTCTCGACGATGCCCGGCCACGGGTTGTAGGTGTCCGAACTCCAGCAACGCCCGGTGGAGCTGTTGATGATGCCGGCCAGCACCTTGGTGTCGATGCCCAGGGCATTGCCCAGGGCCATGGCCTCGGACACGCCGATCATCGAGATGCCCAGCAGCAGGTTGTTGCAGATCTTGGCGATCTGCCCGGTACCCACCTCGCCGCAGTGCACGATGTTGCGCCCCATCTGCGCCAGCACTGGCTGCAGGGTGGCGAACAGCGCCTCACTGGCGCCGACCATGAAGGTCAGGGTACCCGCCGCCGCGCCGCCGGTGCCGCCCGACACCGGTGCATCGGCCAGGTCCACACCCTGCCTGGCCGCCGCTGCATGCACCGCACGCACGGTCTGCGGGTCGATGGTGCTGCAGTCCACTACCGGGGTACCGGCGCGCACGCCGGCCAGCACGCCGTCTTCGTTGAGGTACACGCTGCGCACATGGGCAGCGGCCGGCAGCATGGTGATGACCAGCTCGCTGGCGCTGGCCGCGTCCTTGGGCGAGGCACTGATCTGCCCGCCGAGTTCGGCCAGTTCTGCCAGTACCTCCTTGTTCAGGTCGAACAGACTGAGCTGATGGCCGGCCTTGATCAGGTTGCGCGCCATCGGCGCGCCCATGTTGCCCAGCCCGATGAATGCAATACGCATGGTCGACTCCTTAACGCAGGCTGATGGTGGTGTTCACGCCATCGTTGACGCTGTCGTCGTCGAACCAGCGCGCGGTGACGGTCTTGGTCTGGGTGTAGAACTGCACCACTTGCTTGCCGTAGGGGCCCAGGTCACCCAGCTTGGAGCCGCGCGAACCGGTGAAACTGAAGAACGGTACCGGCACCGGGATCGGAATGTTGATGCCCACCTGGCCCACGTCGATCTCGCTCTGGAACTTGCGCGCCGCGGCGCCGCTCTGGGTGAACAGGCCGGTGCCGTTGCCGAACGGGTTGCGGTTGACCAGCGCGATGGCCTCGTCGAGGGTGTCGACCTCCAGCACCACAAGCACCGGGCCGAAGATTTCCTGGGTGTAGATCTGCATGTCGGTGGTCACCCCGGAGAACAGCGTGGGGCCGACGAAGTTGCCCTGCTCGTAGCCGGGCACCTGCACGTCGCGGCCATCGAGCTCGAGGGTGGCGCCTTCCTTGATGCCGCTTTCGATCAGGCCCAGCACACGCTCCTTGGCGCGCTTGGAGATCAGCGGGCCCACATCGGTGCCAGGCTCGCTGCCGGCGTTGACCTTGAGCTTGGCGGCCAGGGCCTTGAGCTCCGGCAGCCATTCGCGGGCCTTGCCCACAAGCACCGCCACCGAGGTGGCCATGCAGCGTTGGCCGGCGGCGCCGAAACCGGCACCTACCAGGGCATTGAGGGTTTGCGTGCGGTTGGCGTCGGGCAGCACCACAGCGTGGTTCTTGGCGCCCATCATCGACTGCACGCGCTTGCCGTGCTGGCCGGCCAGGTTGTACACGTGGGTGCCGACCTCGGTGGAGCCGACGAACGAGATCGCCTTGATGTCGGTATGGGTGCACAGCGCATCCACCACCTGCTTGCCGCCGTGCACCACGTTGAGCACGCCGGCCGGCACACCGGCTTCCAGCGCCAGCTCCACCAGCATCATGGTCGACAGCGGGTCCTGCTCGGACGGCTTGAGCACGAAGGTGTTGCCGCACACGATGGCCATCGGGAACATCCACAGCGGAATCATTGCCGGGAAGTTGAACGGGGTTATGCCGGCGCACACGCCGATGGGCTGGCGCAGGGTGTAGGTATCGACGCCGCCGGCCACGTTCTCGGCGAACTCACCCATCTGCAGGGTGCCGATGGAGCACGCATGCTCGACCACTTCAAGGCCGCGGAAGATGTCGCCTTCGGCGTCGGCGATGGTCTTGCCCTGCTCGGCGCTCAGGGTCACGGCGATGCGCTTGGAGTGTTCGCGGATCAGCGCCTGCAGCTTGAGCATGATGCGCATGCGCGCGCCGATCGGGGTGTCGCGCCAGGTCTTGAACGCACGCTGGCCGGCAGCGATGGCGGCATCGACTTCTTCGGCGGTGGCAAAGGGTACGCGGGCCAGCACCTGCTGGGTGGCCGGGTTGACCACGTCGCGCCATTCGGTGGTTTTCGACTCGACCCACTGGCCGTCGATCAGCAGCTTGACGCTGTCGACCTTGGTCTGGCCGGGCGTGAGGGATGCGTTCATGAGGGGTTCTCCTGGATTTATTGTTAGGGAGAGAAACGCCGACGCGGCAGCCGCGACGGTGCTTGGGTCCTGGGCTGAATTGGAGTATAGATGTGCAAACTTCTAATAAGAACGCACATAAAAGCCGGACCAACATGCAAAAAAACATCACATCCCTGGGGTCACTGAACTGGGACGACCTCAAGTTCTTCCTCGAAGTGGCGCGCACGCGCAAGGCCAGCAGCGCGGCCAAGCGCCTGGGCGTGGACTACACCACGGTGTCGCGGCGCATCAGTTCGCTGGAGGTGGCGCTGGGCACGTTGCTGTTCGAAAAGTCGCGCACCAGCGGCTTCGTGCTCACCGCCGAGGGGCAGCGCCTGCTCAGCTATGCCGAGGCCATCGAGAGCACCCTGCACATGGCCTGCGAGCAGGTGTCCGGCTCGGGCGTGGCGCTATCGGGGCATGTACGCATGGGCTGCACCGAAGGCTTTGGCAGCTTCTTCATCACCCCGCAGTTGAGCCACTTTGTCGATGCCTACCCGGCGATCTCGGTGGATATCCTGCCGCTGCCGCACTTCATCAGCCTGTCCAAACGCGAGGCCGACATCGTGATCGCGCTGGAGCGCCCGGAACACGGGCCCTATGTGTGCTGCAAGCTGTGCGACTACCGCCTGCGCCTGTACGCCACCCGCGACTACCTGGACAACCACGAGCCGATCCTGCGCAGCAGCGACCTGGCCCGGCACCCGTTCATCAGCTACGTGGACGACCTGGCATTCAGCTCCGAGCTGCTGTACCTGGCCAACCTGCTGCCCACCGCCACCGCACACCTGCGCAGCACAAGCGTGATCGCCCAGTACGTGGCGGCCCAGCAGGGTCGCGGGCTGGCCATCCTGCCGTGTTTTCTGGCCGCACAGGACCCGCGGCTGGTGCCGGTGCTGCCGGGGGAAGTGGAGATTACCCGGCAGTTCTGGATGTACTGCCGGGAGGACCTGCGCAAGCTCAAGCGCATCACGCTGCTGTGGGACTACATCCGCGACGTGACCGAGCGCAACGCGCCCCTGCTGATGGGCGAGTCGCACACGATGAGTTTTGCCGACTAGTCGGAGGCGACCACGATCGCCACGCGGCGGTTTTCGGTGCGGCCGGCGGCGGTGTCGTTGCTGGCCACCGGCTCGCGGCTGCCAAGGCCGCGGGTCTCGACATTCTCGGGGCGCATGCCCACGCCCACCAGCACCCTGGCCACACTGGCCGCCCTGCGCGCCGACAGCTGTTCGTTGTAGCTGGCCTTGCCGGATGAATCGGTATGGCCATCCACCCGCACCCGCTCGATGTGCACCGACAGCAGCGCCTTGCCGATACGCTCGACGATCTCGCGGCTCTGGGTGTTGAGTGCATCCAGGTCGCTGCCGAACAGCACCTTGCCGGACAGGCCGAAGGTCCAGCCCTCGTCGGTGGGGGTGAACCCCTCCTGTTTGAGCACGGCTATCTGCTCGGGGGTCAGGCCCTTGGGCGGCGGGGTCTGGCAGCCGCCGAGGGCGAAAAGGGCCAGGGCCAGACAGGCCAGGTGCAAGCGAAGGTATCGAGTCAGGTGAATCACGGTTCAGCTCCTGTTTTTGCGCTGGACGCAGAGAACTCCGCCTCTGCCGACTGGGGCCCGTCACGGGTGTGACGCTTGGCCTGGTACATCGCCGCATCGGCGGCATTGAGCAACTCGGCCGGGGTACGGCCGTCATCGGGAAACACTGCGATGCCTACGCTCAACGAGGTAACGACGCACTGGCCGTCCGGCAGGCGGATAGGCAGGCTCATGCTGGCGGCTATCTTGTCGGCGATACGCTGGGCGTCCTCGAAGCGATGCAGAGGGGTAAGCAGCACCGCAAATTCGTCCCCCCCCAGACGCGCCACCAGGTCGTGCTCGCGCAGCTGCGCACGCACCCGGCTGGCCACGGCGACCAGCACCTCGTCGCCTGCGGCATGGCCGTAGCTGTCGTTGATTTCCTTGAAGCGGTCGCTGTCCAGAAACAGCAGCGCCAGCCCGTCGCCATGCTTGATCGCGTTGCGCAGGCTGCGGCTCAGGCGGCCCTCGAAGAACGCCCGGTTGGGCAGGCCGGTCAGGCTGTCGTGGCTGGCCTGGTGGGCCAGGGTCTCGTTCTCGCTCTGCAGGTGGTTTTGCCAGGCTTCCATTTCGTCGAGCAGGGCATTGAAGTCGTTGCCCAGCTCGTTGAGTTCGGCGATCTGGGTGGAGGGCACGCGCCGGTCGAAGCTGCGTTCGCGCCGCGCCGCATGGGCCACGCTGGCCAGCCCGCGCAGGGGCCCCACGATATCGGCGAACAGCCGGCGCGACAGGTACAGCGCACTCACCGCGCTGAGCGCCGTGCACAGCAGGATGCCCGCCAGACCACTGAGCAGAAAGCGCATCAGGCTGCCGCCCTGGCCAACCAGCTCGATGCGCCCCACCTGCTGGCCCTGGTGCACCACCGGCAGCCGGATCGGCTCTTCGAGCAGGGTCCGGGCGATCTTGAGCTCCAGCTGGTCGAGCATGCCGCCTTCACTGCGCTCCCAACTGGCCAGCAACTGGTCCGCATCGTCGAAGACCTTGACGTTGGCCACTTCCTCGGCCGCAGCAATCAGCGCCAGGGCTTCGTTGGCGGCGCTGCTGTCGTTGAACACCACCGCGGCCTCGACGGTGTAGTTGATCGAACGGGCAATCAGGTGAAGGTTGTGGTTGGCATAGACGCGCAATGCCAGCACCCCCAGCACGGTCAGCGAGATGCCGGCCAGCCCGATGGCCAGCAACGCCACGCCCAGGTGCCCGCGGCTGAGCACCGCGCGCAACGTGGTCCGTTCGCGTGTCTTGAGCCAGCCGATCATGGCTGCAGCGCTCGGCGCCGCGACAACTGCAGCACGCTGGGATGGATGCGCACGCCGCTGCGCGCCACCGAGTCGAGGTTCACGTCAAAGGCCACCTGGGTGTCCTTGACCCGCAGGCAGAACAGGCTGCCGACCGTACAGGGGTCATCCGCTTCGCTGATGCTCAGCACCGGCTTGCCGTTGATCGCGCTGATGAGCTGGCTGCGCGCCTCGCCACTGAGCTTGCCGATGTACACCGCATCGCACTGGGTGAGGATACGCGGATCCCCCGCCAGCAGACGACGTACGGTCAGCGGCCGGCCGGTGGCCTGGGTGGTCCCCTTGACCAGGTCGTCGGCATATTCGGTAGGGCCGATCAGGCACAGGCGCAGCTGTTCGGGTTCCACCGGCCAGCGCGCGTAACTGAGGATACCCAGTACCACCTGGGTCACTGCCTTGGCCCGCTGCTCGGCCAGGGTGGCGGCCGCGGCGCCCTGGGCCATGCCGTGCAGCGGAAGAACCAGCACCAACGCCGCCAGCAGCATGAGCCTCCAGCGTTTTACACGTCCCGGTGTAAGGGCGGCGACCTTCATATAGGAAATCTCTTAAGACCATGCCTTGCGTGGGGGCAAGATAGCATAACGCCTGCTTTTCCCGCGAGGTCGCCTCCAAGGGCGGATCAGCCGAATCGTCGGCTGCGCCGGCGCCTTACACCTGTTCCAGCATCAGCCCGGAAATACGCTTGACCTTGCGCCGCACCGCCTCCTCGAAAATGCCCTGGCGCGGCTCTATCAGGCTGAAGCAGTCCTTGGCGCGGGTGATGCCGGTGTAGATCAGTTCCTTGGTCAACACCGGGTTCAAGGCGTCGGGAAGCACCAGAACCGTGTGGGAGAACTCCGAGCCCTGGGACTTGTGCACCGTCATGGCGTACACGGTTTCAACCTCACTTAACCGGCTGGGCAGGACGAATCTGACGCCGCCCAGGCCATCGTTCCGAGGAAACGCCACCCGCAGCAACGGTGTGGAGGCCTGGGCGTCCGGCAGGCGCAAGGCAATGCCGATATCGCCGTTCATCAGGCCCAGACCATAGTCGTTGCGCGTCATCAGCACCGGGCGGCCTTCGTACCAGGGCTGTTCGCCATCGATCAGACCGGCCGCCGTCAGCACCTTGCCGACCCGCTGGTTCAGGCCCTCGACACCCCAGGGGCCCTTGCGCACCGCGCACAGCAGCTGGAAGCGCTCGAAGGCGCGCAGCACCTTCAGTGCCCACGCCTCCCAGCGTGGATCGTCAGCGGCGGTATCCGGCGCCGGGCGGGTCTGGCGAATCAGGTGCAGGTACTCACGATAGCCCTGCGGGCTGTCGCCACCGCGGCCCAGCCCCTGCAGCAGCAGGGTGTCGAGCTTGCGGTCGTGCTCGCCGCTCAGGCGCAGGCTGTGCACGTCGGCAAGACCTTGCTCGAGCAGCGCACGGGCCTGTTCCGGCTGCTGACCGTTGACCTGGCGCGCCAGCTGGCCGATACCGCTGCCCTCACCAAAGCGGCGCGAATGGCGCAACATCACCACTTGCTGGGGCAAGGGGTCGCGCTGGGCATCGCCCTCGACCAGGCCGCTGCCGGCCAGCGACTCGCCACTGACCTGCTCCAGCCAGCTGCGGGTGGCAGCGCTGTAGCGCCCGGCCTCGGCATCGCGGCACAGGTCGCCCAGCACTGCGCCGGCCTCGACCGACGCCAGCTGGTCCTTGTCCCCGAGCAGAATCAGGCGCGCATGCCCCGGCATCGCCGCCAGCAGGTTGGCCATCATTTCCAGGTCGATCATCGAGGCCTCGTCGACCACCAGCACGTCCAGTGGCAACGGGTTGCCGGCATGGTGACGAAAATGTCGCGAGCCCGGGCGACTGCCCAGCAGGCGGTGCACGGTGGAGACATCGCTGGGGATGTTGCTGCGCACGGCGTCACTGACGGCCAGTCGCTCCACCTGCTGGCCGATGGATTCGGTAAGACGCGCCGCTGCCTTGCCGGTCGGTGCGGCCAGGCGGATACGCAACGGGCGCCCGACCTCCACGGCCGGGGCCTGCAACAGGGCCAGCAGACGCACCACGGTGGTGGTCTTGCCGGTGCCGGGGCCGCCGGTGATGATGCTGAACGCACTGCGGGTGGCCAGCGCGCAGGCGAGCTTCTGCCAGTCGACCTGACCGGCCAGCGCCGAGCCTTCGAACAGCGCATCCAGGCGGGCGCGCAAATCGGCGGGCGTGGGTTCGGCCTGTTCCAGGCGTTCGCGCAGGGCACTGTCGATGCGCCGTTCATAGGCCCAGTAGCGGCGCAGGTACAGGCGCTGCCCACTCAACACCAGGGGGCGCGAGGCCTGCGCTTCACTGCTGCCCAGGGCAACCAGCGCGCTGCCTTGCAGGCGCTGGCACCAGGTGGCCAGATCGAGGCGCTCCAGCAGTTGCGAAGGCAGCAGCAAGGGGCCGGCCAGGGCATCGCCCTCGGGTGGCAACGACAGGGCAAAGTCAGGCTCGGCCAGGGTTTCGGCCAGGTCCAGGCACACGTGCCCGTGCCCCAACTGGTGGCTGGCCAGTGCGGCGGCCAACAGCACCAGCGGGTCGGCCTGCGGGTCGCGTTCGCCGAGGAAAGCCACGAAGGCGCGGTCCAGTGCTCGCAGCCAGCCGCGCTCGACCCATCGATCGAGCAGCGCCAGCAGGTCGGCGCCCACCGTCAACGGCGCCAGGGCCGCCAGATGCCCGGCATCCAGAGGGGTGGGCAACAGGTCGTCGAACGTGCGGCTCATGCGCTGTCTCCGGAAAACAGATCAGGTTGCTGCGGTGCGCTTGCGCCGCTGAACAGGGCATCGAGCCGCTCGATCAGCACGCGCGGCGGCTTGATGAAGTACAAGCCCTGGCTGGCCGCGTGCACCCCACGCAGGAACAGGAACACCGCGCCGCCCACATGCCGGTCGTAGTCGTAGTCGGGCAGGCGGGCACGCAGCTGACGGTGCAGGGCCAGCAGGTACAGCACGTACTGCAGGTCGTAGCGATGCTCGAGGATCGCGCCCTCCATCGCCAGCTCGCTGTAGGCCTGGTCGTCGGTGCCCAGCCAGTTGGACTTGTAGTCGGCCACGTAGTAGCGCCCGTCGTGCTCGAATGCCAGGTCGATGAAGCCCTTGAACATGCCATTGAGCAGCGCCGACTGCGCGGCCGGTCGGGCCGCGCCGTCATGGGTGTGGGTGCATACCAGGCGGTCGAGGGCCAGCACGTCGACCTGATGGCTGGCGAACCAGAACTCCATCTCGATCTGGTACTGGCTCAACTGGCCCAGGGCAACCGGCGCACTGTCCGGTGCCAGGTGCAGCGGTGCGTTCAGCAGGTGTTCGAGCCAGTTGCCGAGGGTGTTGATCCAGCCGGTCCAGTCGCGCCGGTTGCAGCGCTGGGCCACGGTCTTGTGCAGTTGCTCGGGCGCCGCGACCACCTGGCCGAAGCCTTCGTGACCGGCCCATTCGAGCAGCCCGTGGAGGAAGGTGCCGGGGTTGGGGCCACGCGGGAAGCGGTGGATGTCGCCGCCCGTCGCCACGACTTCGCGCAGGGCCTGCGGATCGGCCGGTTCGTCATCGAGCAGTTGCTGGGCCTGGGAGCTGTCGGCGGTGAGCAGCTCCTCGCCGATGCGCAGTGCACTGTAGGAGGCGATCCACCAGTTCTCTGCGGCGCGGCGGCGCGGCTGGCGGGCCGGCAGCAACTCGGCGGTGTTGCGCGGGGCCTGGTAGCGCTGGGTGTCGGCAATGGGCAATACCTGGCTGTGGATGGTCGCGCAACCTTCCTGCAATGCCTGCAGCCAGCCCTCAAGGGCGGTGGAAGCCGGCAGTACAGCGCCGCCGCCCAGCAGGTAGCCGAGCGCGCAGCGGTGCAGCAGCGATTCCTTGCCGGTGCCGCGCTTGAGGTCCGCCACCCCCAGCCAGCACGTGTGCTGGGCACGGGTCAGGGCCACGTAGAGCAGACGCAGGTCTTCGGCCAGGCGCTCGTCATCGGCCAGGGCGATCTGCTCGGCATCGGGGGTCAGGGTCAGCTGGGCATTGCCCTGGGCGTCGTGCCAGCCCAGGGGCAGGCGCTTGCCGTCCACCGGCTTGGCGGTGCTGATGAAGGGCAGGAACACCAGCGGGTATTCCAGCCCCTTGGATTTGTGGATGGTCACCACCTTGACCAGTTGCTCGTCGCTTTCCAGGCGCAGGATCTGTTCTTCACCGGCCTGGCCGGAGCTGGCCAGGTGTTCGCTCAGGTGGCGGATCAGCGCCTGCTCGCCGTCCAGCTCGGTGGCCGCCTGCTGCAGCAGCTCGGCCAGGTGCAGCAGGTTGGTCAGCACCCGTTCGCCATCGCTGCGGCGCATCAGTACCTGGGGCAGGTCGAAGTCGTGCAGCAGGTGACGCAGCATCGGCAGCACGCCCTGGGTGCGCCAGAGGTGGCGATAGTCGCGGAACTTCATGACCCAGTGTTCCCACACCCGCTCGTCCTGGTTGAGCTGGGCCAGCCGGGTCAGCGGCAGATCGAGGGTGAGGCTGGCCAGCGCCGCCTTGAGCAGGCGCTCGCTGTCGGGTTCGGCGCAGGCCTTGAGCCACGCCAGCAGGTCGTGTGCCTCCTGGGCGGCGAACACCGAGTCCTTGTCCGACAGGTAGACGCTGCGTACGTCGCGGGCGGCCAGTTCGGCGCGGATCAGCTGGGCCTCGCGACCGTCGCGAACCAGGATCGCAATGTCCGATGGCAAACAGCCACGCAACGCCTGGCCTGGCTGGACAAAGCCGCTGGTGCCCAGCTGGCCGCCGTTGAGCAGGCTGACGATCTGGGTGGCGCAGCTGGCGGCTACCTGTTGGCGATAGACCGCGCCGGACAGCGGCTCGTCGCTTGCCAGGTGCCACAGGTTGAGCGCTGCCAGGGGCTGCCCGTCGACCTGCAGGTGCTCCTTGCGCCCCTGCGCCCTGACCGCCACGAAGGGGACGGGGTTGTCGGCGCCGTCGCGGAACAGGAACGCCCCGCGACCGGCCTCGCGCTGTTCGGCGCGCATGAATACATGGTTGACCGCATCGACCATCGGCTGGCTTGAGCGGTAGTTGGTGTCCAGGCTGTGCAGCCGGCCGTGGGTGGCGCGTCGGGCGCCCAGGTAGGTGAAGATGTCGGCGCCGCGGAAGGCATAGATGGCCTGCTTGGGGTCGCCGATCATGAACAGCCCGGTTTCGCGCACGTCCTCCTCGATGCGATAGATACGCTGGAAGATGCGGTACTGCACCGGGTCGGTGTCCTGGAATTCATCGATCAGGGCCACCGGGAACTGTTCGCGGATCAGCCCGGCCAGGCGCTCGCCGGCCGTCCCGCCCAAGGCCGAGTCGAGACGCAGCAGCATGTCGTCGAAGCCCATTTCGGCGCGGCGGCGCTTTTCCTGCTCGAAGCGTTTCGACACCCAGTTGGCGGCGTGTTCGAGCAGGCGGGCGTCCGGGGTCGGCAACGCCTGCAGCTCCAGGCGCAGGCCGGGCATGGCATCCAGCGCCGGGTGGCTGGGCGGCTCGCCCTTCCAGGCTTCGGCCATGCCTTGCGGGGTGAAGCGGGTGAACCCGGTGCCAATATCCAGCTCCACCGCCTGCTCGTCCTGGGCCCAGGCCGCGATCTTCTCGCACCAGGGTTCGAAATAGCGCGGCTGCATCTTGCGCCCGTCCACCTGCTTGGCGGCATGTGCGGCATGGCACAGTTGCAGCAGTTCCTGGGCCCACTGTGCCCAGGGCGCCTTGAGCTGGCGCAGCCGTTCGGCACGTTGCTGCACCACCGCTTCGATCAGCGCCTGTGGGTCGGCGCTGTCTTCCTCGCTCCGCGTGCGGCCGAACAGCGCGCGCACCCTGGGCAGCAATGCCTCGGGGCTGCTCCAGTGGCTGCGCACCCAGGCCAGGGCCTCGCCGTGCATGGGGTAGCAGAAGCGCCGCCAGTAGTCGCGCATGACCTGGCCGAGCAGCTCGCTGTGGTCGGTCTCCAGGGTCTGGGTGAACAGGCTGCCGCTGTCGAACGCATGCTCGCGCAGCATCCGCTGGCACCAGCTGTGGATGGTCGAGACGGCGGCTTCGTCCATCCACTGCGCGGCAACGTCCAGGCGGTTGGCGCAGGCGGGCCAGGTGTCCGGGGCGTAGTGCTCGCGCAGTTGCACCAGCAAGGGGTCGGCTTCGGGCAGTTCGCCACGGAAGAACCGCGCCGCTTCGGCCAGGCGGGTGCGAATGCGCTCGCGCAGCTCTTTGGTGGCCGCATCGGTGAAGGTCACCACCAGGATCTGTGGCGGCAGCAGCTCGCGCCCGAAGCCCTGCTCGCCGCCATGGCCGAGCACCAGGCGCAGGTACAAGGCCGAGATGGTGAAGGTCTTGCCGGTGCCGGCACTGGCTTCGATCAGTTGGCTGCCGTGCAGCGGGAAGGTCAGTGCCAGCGGCGGCTGGTGTGCGTGGACAGTCATGGATGCGCCTCTTCACTGCCCAGGCGTTGCCAGGCGGCTTCGAACATCGGCCGGTACAGTGCCTCGCACCAGCCCTCGAATTCTTCACTCGCGGTCAGCGCCGCGAAATCACTGAACTGCCGGGCCAGTGCGGTGCTTTCGCTGCGCTCGCCGCGGGTGTTCTGGCCGTCGCCGTCGTAGGCCTTGGCTGCGGCCGCCAGGGCTTTTTCAGGGTCACTCTGGCCGAGCCAGGTGAAGGCGGTCTTGATCGCCACCGGCAGCGGCGCATTCATGCCGGCCTGCCGGGCCACCAGCAGGTCGCCGAGCAGTTCCGCGGCACGCGGTTGCTCCAGCGGGTCGAGCAACAGGGTCACGTCGGTGGCGACCACTGCGCTGCTCAACCGGTGCCCCACGGCACACGCTGCCAGGTGCATGACCCAGGTCGCCACCAGTCGGTGCCACTTGAGTGATTTGCCGCTGCTGATGCCGTTGGGCAAGGTGGTGATGCTCAGCAGCGCCTGGTCGTCACGCTGGTACACCCGCCCCAGCCAGCCTTCGAGCCGCAGCTGGCGATACTCGAAGCTGATCGGCAGCGCACTGTCGATCAGGGTTGGCCATTGGCCGAGCAGTTGAGCGTGTCGCAACAGCAGGTCGGGCAATGGCTCGATCAGTTCGGCCTGCAGGCATTCACCGAAGCCGGCCAGCGGCAGCATGCCGCTGCGTTGCAGGCGACGGGCCTGGGCCTGCAGGGCGTCGGTGCTGTTGGTGGGGTCGGCCAGGGCTGCGCCCAGCAAGCTTTCGCTCAGGCTGTAGCGCTGCAGGGCGTCGAGCACGAAGGGCTCTTCGTCGGCCAGGGGGGCTTCGGCGGCTTCGAAGAACACCTTCAGGCGCTGGCTGAAGAAGTGCCGAACGGGGTGGCGCATGAAGTCCTGGAGCAAGGTCAGGCTCAGGGGCTCTTCGGGCACGAAAGGCTCCAGTTGGTCGGCCTCGGTCGGCAGCTGCGTTGGCGGCAGGTGCAGGGCGCGCCATTCGCTGGCATAGCTGAACAGGTTGCTGTGCTTGTGGAAGTAGCGGGCGCTGAACGGTTGCAGGGGGTGTTCCTGCGTCAAGGCGTGCAACAGTTGCAGACCGCCCTCCACTGGGTCGTCGGCCTTGGCCTTGGGGCTGCGCCAGCCGGCGGCGAGGTGATCGCGCAACTGGCCGATGAGCACCGACGCCGGCCGCTCGCTGTTGTCGCGAATGCTGCGGCCCACCCAGCTGACGTACAGTTGCTCACGCGCCGACAGCAAGGCTTCGAGCAGCAGGTAACGGTCGTCCTCGCGTCGAGAGCGGTCGCCGGGGCGGTAGTCGCTGCCCATCAGGTCGAAGTCCAGCGGCGGCTGCGCACGCGGGTAGTCACCATCGTTCATGCCCAGCAGGCACACCACCTTGAAGGGGATGGCACGCATGGGCATCAGGGTGCAGAAGTTCACCGAGCCGGCCAGAAAGCGCTGGGACAAGCGCCCCTGGTCCAGGCCGGCGAGCCAGGCTTCGCGCACCACCGTCAACGGCAAGGCGTCCTCGAGCCCGACCGACTCGCAGGTTTGCAGCCAGGTTTCGCACAGGCCCTGCAGTTGCACCAGCAGGTAGTCATCGTGTTCGGTTTCGGCCAGGAAGAACACCTGCAGCAGGGCATGCAGGCGCGTGCCCCATTGCGCCGCCGGTGCCGGCTGCGAGAGCTCGGCATGGGCCACCTCGAGCGCATCGAGCAGGGCCACCAGCGGGCCGATCAGGGCAGCATCGAGGCCGCCGATTTCATCATAGGGTTCGATGTCGTCGCAGCTGTCGCCCGTGCCCACCGCATAGCCCAGCAGCATGCGACGCAGGCCGAATCGCCAGCTGTTCTGCTCGAGGTCATCGGGCAGGCCCAGGCCGGCACGCTGCTGTGCATTGAGGCCCCAGCGCACGCCGGCCCCTTCGATCCAGCGGTGCAGCGTGGGCAGGTCGCTTTCCTTGATCGCGAAGCGGGCACGCAGGGCGGGAACATCCAGCAGATCGAGAATCTCGCTCACCGGGAAGCGGCTGTCCGGCAACTTGAGCAGGTGCTCCAGGGCAATCAGAAGCGGGTCGCGGCCGCGCTGGCCCTGGTCGGTCAGGGTGAAGGGAATGTAGCGCGGGTCGTTGCGTTCAAGCTGGCCGAACACGGCGCGGATGTGGGGCGCATAGGTGTTGATGTCCGGCAGCATCACGATCACGTCGCGCGGGCGCAGACCGGGGTCGGCGCTGAAGCGGGCGAGCAGCTGGTCGTGCAGGATCTCGACCTCGCGCTGCGCGCTGTGGGCCACATGAAAACGCACCGAGCGGTCCTTGGCCGGGTCGACGGCGGGCCACAAGGCGCGGGTCTCGGCCAATGGGCGCAGTTCGAGAATGTCGTCCTGCAACTGGTTGAGCAGAGTGGCCTGCCCGTTTTCGGTGAACAGGTCGATGCGCCCGTCACTGAACACGTTGCGATAGCTGCCCGGGTCATCGTAGCTGTCGAGCAGGTTGATGTAGTCCCGGCCCTGCTTGCCCCAGGCCGCAAGCAGCGGATGGGCATGCTGGTGCAGGGTGTCGGCGTCGATCAGGCTGGGCATGCCTTGCTTGCGCTGCTGGCGCTTGTACTGATGGCGCAGCAGGTCCTTGTCGGCGACGATATCGGCCCAGTGGTGACGGCAGGGGTTGTGCACGCATAGCAGCACCTGGCTGAAACGTGCCAGGCCTGCCAGCGCTTCAAGGGCCTGGGCCGGCAACGAAGAAATGCCGAACACGATGACACGCGATGGCAGGCCCTTGGGGGCTTGTTCCAGTGAATTGATGCGCTCGACGAAACGCTGGTGCACGCCGGCACGGCTCTGGGCCATGCCTTCCTCTCCCACATCGAGCAGCAAGGCACGCCACAGCTCTGCCTGCCAGCAGTTGGCGGGGGCCAGCGCACGGGAGTCGCCACGAGCGTTGCTCAGCACGTGACGTCCGGCTGCCCAGTCCTTCAGCCAATCGGCACGGTACACCTGGTATTGGTCGAACAGGTCGGCAAGGCGCTCGGCCAGCTGGTAGCGCTTGCGCAGGTCGCTGTCATCGGTAAGAAAGCGCTGCAACGGCTCGAAATGCGGCTGATTGATCACTTCCGGCAGCAGGCGCATCAGGCGCCAGGTCAAGGGCGCCTTGTCGAGCGGGGAGGTTTCAGGAATCTCTTCGCGGCCAAGTACCCGGCGGTACAGCTGCCACATGAAGCTACCAGGCAATTGCACATCGATGGCGGCCGCGATGCCGCAACCGCCCTGGTCATCGTCCTGCGGGTCTTCGGCCAGGGCCAGCTTGAGCCACTGGGCGATACCGTTGCTCTGCACCAGCACCATCTCGTTTTCCAGGGGTGCCAGCGGATAACGCCGCATCAGGCTCACCACCAGGCCACGCAGTTCATCCAGGTGGTTGCCGTGAACGACCATGAATCCCGGTTGAAGCGTGCTTGCATGCGGCATGGGGCATCCCTTGGGCTGTGCGGATTTTGGGGGGAACCTTATCACGGTCTGCGTACAGACCGAGGGCCTGCAGCTTTTCGGCCCACAAAGACAAAACCCCTACCTGCAGATGCAGATAGGGGTTTCGGAATTTAATCTTGACGATGACCTACTCTCACATGGGGAAACCCCACACTACCATCGGCGATGCATCGTTTCACTACTGAGTTCGGGATGGGATCAGGTGGTTCCAATGCTCTATGGTCGTCAAGAAATTCTGTTGCCAGAAGGTCTTGTTCAGACACTCCAGCGAATCGGGTATGTGATGTTCGTGAGTTACAAATCTTCGGCTTACTGTGTCTTCACAACACCGCAATCTGGTCGTTCGACGCAAATTGCTTGGGTGTTATATGGTCAAGCCTCACGGGCAATTAGTATTGGTTAGCTCAACGCCTCACAGCGCTTACACACCCAACCTATCAACGTCGTAGTCTTCGACGGCCCTTCAGGGAGCTCAAGGCTCCAGTGAGATCTCATCTTGAGGCAAGTTTCCCGCTTAGATGCTTTCAGCGGTTATCTCTTCCGAACATAGCTACCCGGCAATGCCACTGGCGTGACAACCGGAACACCAGAGGTTCGTCCACTCCGGTCCTCTCGTACTAGGAGCAGCCCCTCTCAAATCTCAAACGTCCACGGCAGATAGGGACCGAACTGTCTCACGACGTTCTAAACCCAGCTCGCGTACCACTTTAAATGGCGAACAGCCATACCCTTGGGACCGGCTTCAGCCCCAGGATGTGATGAGCCGACATCGAGGTGCCAAACACCGCCGTCGATATGAACTCTTGGGCGGTATCAGCCTGTTATCCCCGGAGTACCTTTTATCCGTTGAGCGATGGCCCTTCCATACAGAACCACCGGATCACTAAGACCTACTTTCGTACCTGCTCGACGTGTCTGTCTCGCAGTCAAGCGCGCTTTTGCCTTTATACTCTACGACCGATTTCCGACCGGTCTGAGCGCACCTTCGTACTCCTCCGTTACTCTTTAGGAGGAGACCGCCCCAGTCAAACTACCCACCATACACTGTCCTCGATCCGGATAACGGACCTGAGTTAGAACCTCAAAGTTGCCAGGGTGGTATTTCAAGGATGGCTCCACGCAGACTGGCGTCCACGCTTCAAAGCCTCCCACCTATCCTACACAAGCAAATTCAAAGTCCAGTGCAAAGCTATAGTAAAGGTTCACGGGGTCTTTCCGTCTAGCCGCGGATACACTGCATCTTCACAGCGATTTCAATTTCACTGAGTCTCGGGTGGAGACAGCGCCGCCATCGTTACGCCATTCGTGCAGGTCGGAACTTACCCGACAAGGAATTTCGCTACCTTAGGACCGTTATAGTTACGGCCGCCGTTTACCGGGGCTTCGATCAAGAGCTTCGCGTTAGCTAACCCCATCAATTAACCTTCCGGCACCGGGCAGGCGTCACACCCTATACGTCCACTTTCGTGTTTGCAGAGTGCTGTGTTTTTAATAAACAGTCGCAGCGGCCTGGTATCTTCGACCGGCATGAGCTTACGGAGCAAGTCCTTCACCCTCACCGGCGCACCTTCTCCCGAAGTTACGGTGCCATTTTGCCTAGTTCCTTCACCCGAGTTCTCTCAAGCGCCTTGGTATTCTCTACCCAACCACCTGTGTCGGTTTGGGGTACGGTTCCTGGTTACCTGAAGCTTAGAAGCTTTTCTTGGAAGCATGGCATCAACCACTTCGTCGCCTAATGGCAACTCGTCATCAGCTCTCGGCCTTAAGATCCCGGATTTACCTAAGATCTCAGCCTACCACCTTAAACTTGGACAACCAACGCCAAGCTGGCCTAGCCTTCTCCGTCCCTCCATCGCAATAACCAGAAGTACAGGAATATTAACCTGTTTTCCATCGACTACGCTTTTCAGCCTCGCCTTAGGGACCGACTAACCCTGCGTCGATTAACGTTGCGCAGGAAACCTTGGTCTTTCGGCGTGGGAGTTTTTCACTCCCATTGTCGTTACTCATGTCAGCATTCGCACTTCTGATACCTCCAGCAAGCTTCTCAACTCA
>NZ_CP087178.1:127500-682500 GCF_024748925.1 Pseudomonas sp. B21-036 | reverse complement strand
TCCTTCCTATATCTACGCATTTCACCGCTACACAGGAAATTCCACCACCCTCTGCCCTACTCTAGCTCGCCAGTTTTGGATGCAGTTCCCAGGTTGAGCCCGGGGATTTCACATCCAACTTAACGAACCACCTACGCGCGCTTTACGCCCAGTAATTCCGATTAACGCTTGCACCCTCTGTATTACCGCGGCTGCTGGCACAGAGTTAGCCGGTGCTTATTCTGTCGGTAACGTCAAAACAGCAAGGTATTCGCTTACTGCCCTTCCTCCCAACTTAAAGTGCTTTACAATCCGAAGACCTTCTTCACACACGCGGCATGGCTGGATCAGGCTTTCGCCCATTGTCCAATATTCCCCACTGCTGCCTCCCGTAGGAGTCTGGACCGTGTCTCAGTTCCAGTGTGACTGATCATCCTCTCAGACCAGTTACGGATCGTAGCCTTGGTGAGCCATTACCTCACCAACTAGCTAATCCGACCTAGGCTCATCTGATAGCGCAAGGCCCGAAGGTCCCCTGCTTTCTCCCGTAGGACGTATGCGGTATTAGCGTTCCTTTCGAAACGTTGTCCCCCACTACCAGGCAGATTCCTAGGTATTACTCACCCGTCCGCCGCTGAATCGAAGAGCAAGCTCCTCTCATCCGCTCGACTTGCATGTGTTAGGCCTGCCGCCAGCGTTCAATCTGAGCCATGATCAAACTCTTCAGTTCAATACTGCTTGGGTTTTGAGAAAACCCTAAACTTGGCTCAGCATTCTCAAATGACTTACTTTCAAATCTTTCGATTTTCGTGCAGTCACTTGTGATGCTGATAATCTTTCTGACTATCAGTCTGAGCTCACAAGCACCCACACGAATTGCTTGATTCAGTTGTTAAAGAGCGGTTGGTCAAGAACTTTTCGTCTCAACCGAGGCGCGCATTCTACGCTTTCCTCAGAGCCTGTCAAGCGTTTATTTTGAAGTTTTTCGTTTCACTTCAAACACTTGACTCGCTTCGATCTCTCGTAGCGGGAGGCGAATTCTACAGCGTTACAACCTGCTGTCAACCACCTTTTTCACCGCTGCCGATCTTTCGATCGAAGCACCTCCAGCCTGACCTGAAACGTCCAACTCACTGATATTCAAGGAGTTTTTCGTTCCTGCTACGCTGGAAGTGGGGCGAAGTATAAAGACTTCTGGAAACCCGTCAAGCGCTATTCGCAATAAATCTGTCACATCGGTCAAAAACGCTGAAAAACAAAAGAGGGAGGCCTTGCGGCCTCCCTCCTTTCAGCCCGACCTCAAAGGCTTGGGAATGCGAACTGCGATGCTTCATGGCTGGCGCGCTGCGGCCAACGCTGGGTGATCGCCTTGCGCCGGGTATAGAAGCGCACGCCATCCGGGCCGTAGGCATGCAGGTCGCCAAACAGCGAGCGCTTCCAGCCACCGAAGCTGTGATAGGCCACCGGCACCGGCAACGGAACGTTGACCCCCACCATGCCCACTTCGATCTCGTCGCAGAACAGACGCGCCGCCTCCCCATCACGGGTGAAGATGCAGGTGCCGTTGCCGTATTCATGATCGTTGATCAACTGCATGGCCTGCTCGAGGCTGTTCACCCGTACCACACACAGCACCGGGCCGAAGATCTCTTCCTTATAGATACGCATCTCGGGGCTGACCCGATCGAACAGCGTACCGCCCACGAAGTAACCTTGCTCATGCCCCGCAACACTGTAGCCGCGGCCGTCCACCACCAATTCGGCACCGGCGGCCAGGCCGTCATCGATATAGCCAACCACCTTGTCGCGCGCAGCCGCAGTCACCAGCGGCCCCATGTCCAGACCGCAACTGGTACCGGCACCGATCTTCAGCGCCTTGATCTGCGGCACCAGCTTGGCCACCAGTGCATCGGCTACCTGGTCACCCACGCACACCGCTACCGAGATTGCCATGCAGCGTTCACCGCACGAACCGTACGCCGCGCCCATCAGTGCGCTGACCGCATTGTCCAGGTCGGCATCGGGCATCAGCACCGCGTGGTTCTTCGCACCACCCAGCGCCTGCACACGCTTGCCACGACGAGTGCCCTCGGCATAGATGTACTCGGCAATCGGCGTGGAGCCCACAAAGCTCAGCGCCTTGACCTCTGGGGCTTCGATCAGCGCGTCCACCGCCACCTTGTCGCCATGCACCACGTTCAGCACGCCCTTGGGCAAGCCGGCTTCCAGCAACAGCTGGGCAATGAACAGCGACGAGCTCGGATCGCGCTCGGACGGTTTGAGAATGAAGCAGTTGCCACAGGCAATCGCCAGCGGGTACATCCACAGCGGCACCATGGCCGGGAAGTTGAACGGGGTGATCCCCGCAACGATGCCCAGCGGCTGGAAGTCGGACCATGCATCGATGTTCGGGCCCACGTTGCGGCTGTATTCGCCTTTGAGCACTTCGGGGGCAGCGCAGGCGAACTCGACGTTCTCGATACCGCGCTTGAGTTCACCCGCCGCATCCTCGAGGGTCTTGCCATGCTCTTCGCTGATCATCTGCGCAATGCGCGACTCGTTCTGCTCAAGCAGTTGCTTGAAGCGAAACATCACCTGGGCCCGCTTGGCCGGCGGGGTATTGCGCCAGGCCGGGAATGCCGACTTGGCCGAATCGATGGCCTGCTGCACGGTTTCCCGGCTGGCCAGCGCCACCTTGCGTACCGCCTGGCCGGTGGACGGGTTGAACACATCGGCGGTGCGCTCACCGCTGGAAACCATTTCACCGTGGATCAGATGCTGAACAATGCTCATGCAGAACTCCAGAAAGGGGGTTCAGGCGCGGCACCGCGCGCCTGCTTATATAAAGAGAGGGATCAGCCGACCTGGTTGATCGCTTCGCCCACCGCATCGAACAGGCGATCCAGTTCTTGCGGGGTGGTGTTGAAAGTCGGGCCGAACTGCAGGGTGTCGCCGCCGTAGCGAACATAGAAGCCGGCGTTCCACAGCTTCATGGCGATCTCGAACGGACGCACGATGGCATCCCCGTCCCGCGCGGCAATCTGGATGGAACCGGCCAGGCCGTAGTTGCGAATGTCGACGATGTTCTTCGCGCCCTTGACTCCGTGCAGCACACGTTCGAAATGCGGTGCCAGGTCGGCAGCCGACTGCACCAGGTTCTCCTTCTCCAGCAGGTCGAGTGCAGCCAGGCCGGCAGCGCAGGCAACCGGGTGCGCGGAGTAGGTGTAGCCGTGCGGGAATTCGACCGCGTATTCCGGGGTCGGCTGGTTCATGAAGGTCTGGTAGATCTCGCTGCTGGCGATCACCGCGCCCATCGGGATGGCGCCGTTGGTAACCTGCTTGGCGATACACATCAGGTCGGGCGTCACACCAAAGGCGTCTGCACCGAACATGGCACCCATACGGCCAAAACCGGTGATCACTTCGTCGAAGATCAGCAGAATGTTGTGCTGGTCGCAGATCTCGCGCAGGCGCTTGAGGTAGCCCTTGGGCGGCGGCAGTACACCGGCGGAGCCGGCCAGCGGCTCGACGATCAGTGCCGCGATGTTCGACGCATCGTGCAGCTCGATCAGCTTGAGCATCTCATCGGCCAGGGCGATACCGCCCTCCTCCGGCATCCCCTTGCTGAACGCGTTGCCCGGCAGCAGGGTGTGCGGAATATGGTCCACATCCAGCAACTGGCCGAACATCTTGCGGTTGCCGTTGACGCCGCCCAGGCTGGTGCCGGCGATGTTCACACCGTGGTAGCCACGGGCACGGCCGATCAGCTTGGTCTTGGTCGCCTGGCCTTTGAGGCGCCAGTAGGCACGCACCATCTTCAGCGCGGTATCGGCGCATTCGGAACCGGAGTTGGTATAGAAGACGTGGTTCAGGTTGCCCGGGGTCAGGTCGGTGATCTTCTCGGCCAGCTGGAACGACAGCGGGTGGCCGAACTGGAAGGCCGGCGAATAATCCAGCACACCCAGCTGGCGCGACACCGCTTCCTGAATCTGCTTGCGGGTATGCCCGGCGCCGCAGGTCCACAGCCCCGACAGCGCATCATAGATCTTGCGCCCCTTGTCATCCGTCAGGTAGCTGCCTTCGGCGGCGACGATCAGGCGCGGGTCGCGCTGAAAGTTGCGGTTGGCGGTATAGGGCATCCAGTGCGCATCCAGCTTGAGCTGGCTGGCAAGGCCGAGGGGAGCGTTTTCAGGCAGATTCATGGGACAAACCTCGCAAGGCAATGAGCAACATGAGGGAGGCAAACGTTGTTGCAGCTAAGTTGTCACGGGGATAAAGTCTGAAAAAGCCTACTTTTCTAATCTTCAGTTAGCTGGACACTAAACTATGAGCCGTCGCCCGGAGCCGCTTGCGCAGGTCAGTGATTTCGACATCCGCCTGTTGAAAATCTACCGCAGCGTGGTGGAATGCGGCGGCTTCTCCGCAGCCGAGAACGTGCTGGGCATCGGCCGCTCGGCCATCAGCCAGCAGATGAGCGACCTGGAGCAACGCCTGGGCCTGCGCCTGTGTCAGCGCGGCCGTGCCGGGTTCTCGCTGACCGAAGAGGGCCGCGAGGTGTACCAGAGCGCCCTGCAACTGCTCGGCGCGCTGGAAAGCTTTCGCACCGAGGTCAACGGCCTGCACCAGCACTTGCGCGGCGAGCTGAACATCGGCCTCACCGACAACCTGGTGACCCTGCCGCACATGCGCATCACCCATGCCCTGGCGCAGCTCAAGGACCGGGGGCCGGAGGTACGCATCCAGATCCGCATGATCGCTCCCAGCCAGGTCGAACAGGGCGTGCTCGACGGCAGCCTGCACGTCGGCGTGGTCCCCCAGACCAGCCCGCTGTCGGGGCTCGAGTACCAGCCACTGTACAGTGAGCGCTCACTGCTCTATTGCGCGGTCGGGCACCCGCTGTTCTATGCCGATGACCGCCAGCTGGACGACGACCGCCTCAACAGCCAGGACGCGATCGCCCCCACCTTCCGCCTGCCGGCCGAGATCCAGGCCCAGTATCAGGACCTGCACTGCACCGCCAGCGCCTCGGACCGCGAAGGCATGGCGTTCCTGATTCTTACCGGGCGCTACATCGGCTACCTGCCCGACCACTACGCCAACGCCTGGGTACAGCAGGGGCGCCTGCGCGCCCTCAAACCCGACGAACGCTTCTATGACCTGAGCCTGTGCTGGGTTACCCGCAAGGGACGGCGCCCGCACCTGGTGCTCGAGAGCTTCCTGGACAGCCTGGCGGCCACCCGCTGATGCGGTTTATCGGCTTTTTCGCCGATGAGCGCTTGCCCGCCTGCCACGGCTGGGTTATCAGTGCATGTGCCACACTACCCCGCTCTGTCCGGAATCGCCCATGACCTTCGAAGTCCCCGCACACCGCCTCCAGGCTGCCAGGCCTGCCGGCCGTATCCGCCAGAAGAACGAGCAGGCCATCATCCAGGCTGCCGAAGACGAGTTCGCCCGTCACGGCTTCAAGGGCACCAGCATGAACACCATCGCGCTGAACGCCGGGCTACCCAAGGCCAACCTGCACTATTACTTCACCAACAAGCTGGGCCTGTACGTGGCGGTGCTGAGCAACATCATCGAGTTGTGGGACAGCACCTTCAACACCCTGAGTGCCGACGACGACCCGGCCGAGGCGCTGAGCCGCTACATTCGCGCCAAGATGGAATTCTCGCGGCGCAACCCGCAGGCCTCGCGGATCTTCGCCATGGAGATCATCAGCGGCGGCCAGTGCCTGACCGACTACTTCAGCCAGGACTACCGCGACTGGTTCAAGGGCCGGGCCGCCGTGTTCGAAAGCTGGATGAATGCCGGCAAGATGGACCGCCTCGACCCGGTACACCTGATCTTCCTGCTCTGGGGCAGCACCCAGCACTATGCCGACTTCTCCACACAGATCTGCCAGGTAACCGGCCGCAGCCGCCTGACCAAGCAGGACATGGAAGACGCCAGCAACAACCTTATCCACATCATCCTCAAAGGCTGTGGCCTGACCCCACCGAACTGAACCCTGCTTATGCCTTTTACCCTGTTGGACACTTGCGAGTTTCGCGAAGAGATCCGCAAGAGCCGCTTCATCACCCTGGCCGGCCCCATCAGCAGCCCGGCCGAGGCCCAGGCCTTCATCGAACGGCACAGCGACCTGGCCGCCACCCACAACTGCTGGGCCTGGAAACTGGGGGCGCAGTACCGCAGCAGCGACGACGGCGAACCCGGCGGTACGGCCGGGCGCCCGATCCTGGCGGCCATCGAGGCGCAGGACTGCGACCAGGTAGTGGTGCTGGTGATTCGCTGGTACGGCGGCATTCAGCTGGGCACCGGTGGCCTGGCCCGGGCCTATGGCGGTGGCGCCAACAAGTGCCTGCAACAGGCCGAAAAGCGCCTGCTGGTAAGCCGTGTCGAGCTGCACTGCAGTTGCGCATTCAGCGAACTGGCCCTGCTCAAGCTACGCGTCGCCGAAGCCGACGGCCTGGTGATGGACGAGCAGTTCACCGCCAACGGTGTCGACCTGTTGCTGGCGCTTGGCGAGGAGCAGATCGAACCGGTGCAACGACAACTGGCCGACCTGAGCCGCGGGCGCATTCTGCTCGAACGGCGCTGACACTTGCCCACATCCACTGTGGGCCCGGCTGTGGATAACCTCTTAGCACTCGGCTGCAGCCCTTCTGGATCAAGGCTCACAGAGAAACGATCATATTTTGATCAAGATTTGATGACAGGCCATCAAGCGGCGTCGAATCAGTGACTTATCCCCAGCCAGGTGCCCTCGAGGGCCGGCTCCATGTCCACAAAACCGTGCCTGGCGCTTGCACACAAATACTGTGGAGCAAGCTGTGGATAAACCGTGAGCGCCTGCGCCAAAGGCCTGCCGGCCAATGCTCAGCGTCGATTGATCATTTTATGAGCAGCCTCCAGGCCATGCTACGCTGCGTATCCTCTGCCCACCTGTACGGAGTTATCCCATGACCGCCCCCAAAACCGCACTGATCATTGGCGCATCCCGTGGCCTGGGCCTTGGCCTTGTGCAGCGCCTGCGCGAGCAGGGCTGGAACGTGACCGCCACCGTTCGGGACCCTGCCAGGGCCCCTGCGCTGGCCGCGGTGCCGGGCGTACAGGTCGAGACCCTGGAAATGAACAGCACCGATCAGCTCGATGCACTGCAGGCGCGCCTCAAGGGTCAGACCTTCGACCTGCTGTTCGTCAATGCGGGGGTCAAGGGCCCTGATGACCAGAACCCGGAGCGGGTACAACTGGCGGATATCGGCGAACTGTTCATGACCAACAGCGTCGCGCCGATTCGCGTGGCGCAGCGCTTGAGCCCGCAGCTCAACGACAAGGGTGGGGTCATCGCCTTCATGAGCTCGGTGCTGGGCAGCGTGAGCATCCCCGACGCGCCCGACCTGGCCCTGTACAAGGCCAGCAAGGCGGCACTCAATTCCATGATCAACAGCTTCGTCGTGCAGCTGGGCGACACCGGCCTGACCGTGCTGGCCATGCACCCGGGCTGGGTCCAGACCGACATGGGCGGCGAAGGCGCTGAAATCGACGTGCCTACCAGCACAGGCGGGATGGTTGAACAGGTCACCCTCAACAGCGGCAAGGGTGGCCTGCATTTCATCAACTACAAGGGCGAAAAACTGATCTGGTGATCTGACGCGCGGTGGGTGTAGACTCGGCCCTTCGCCCACCGCGGCGGACCTGGATCAGCAGACAGGGCAACACTGAGCTGGCTAACCTGAACCCACTTTCAGAGGAGCCGGCACCATGCCTGCGACCCGTATCTGGTTGAAAAACCCGCTTGCCATCTTTACCGCCAACACCCTCGACGCCCGTGGAGGCCTGGTGCTCGAAGGCGGCATCATCCGCGAAGTCCTCGGCCTCGGCCAAACCCCCGCCACACCTTGCCAGCAAACCTTCGATGCCCGTGAGCACGTGGTACTGCCAGGCCTGATCAACACCCACCACCACTTCTACCAGACCCTTACCCGTGCCTGGGCTCCGGTGGTCAACCAGCCGCTGTTCCCCTGGCTCAAGACGCTGTACCCGGTGTGGGCCCGGCTCACCCCGGCCAAGCTGGAGCTGGCGACCCAGGTAGCCCTGGCCGAACTGCTGCTGTCGGGCTGCACCACCGCTGCCGACCACCACTACCTGTTCCCCGACGGCCTGGAAAACGCCATCGACGTACAAGTGGAGAGTGTGCGCAAACTCGGCATGCGCGCCATGCTCACCCGCGGTTCCATGAGCCTGGGTGAAGCCGATGGTGGCCTGCCACCGCAGCAGACGGTGCAGCAGGGCGAGGTGATCCTGGCCGACAGCCAACGACTTATCCACAGTTACCACGAGCGTGACGCGGGCGCGCAGATCCAGATCGCCCTGGCCCCCTGCTCACCGTTCTCGGTCACGCCCGAAATCATGCGCGCCAGCGCGACCCTGGCCCAAGAGCTGGACGTGCGCCTGCACACGCACCTGGCCGAAACCCTCGACGAGGAGGACTTCTGCCTGCAGCGCTTTGGCCTGCGTACCGTCGACTATCTGGACAGTGTCGGCTGGCTCGGCCCGCGCACCTGGCTGGCCCACGGCATCCACTTCAACCCCGACGAGATTGCCCGCCTGGGCGCTGCCGGCACCGGCATCTGCCATTGCCCCAGCTCCAACATGCGCCTGGCATCGGGCATCTGCCCCACCGTGGATCTGACCGACGCGGGTGCGCCAGTGGGCCTGGGTGTGGATGGCTCGGCCTCCAACGATGCGTCCAACATGATCCTCGAAACCCGCCAGGCCCTGTACCTGCAGCGCCTGCGCTACGGTGCCGAGGCCATCACCCCCGAGCGCGTGCTGGGCTGGGCCACACGAGGTTCGGCGCAACTGCTTGGGCGCAACGACATCGGCGAGCTGGCCGTGGGCAAGCAGGCCGACCTGGCCCTGTTCAAGCTGGATGAACTGCGTTTTTCCGGCAGCCATGATCCGCTCTCGGCCCTGCTGCTGTGCGGTGCCGACCGAGCCGACCGGGTGATGGTCGGCGGCCGGTGGCGAGTGATCGATGGCCAGATCGAAGGGCTGGACGTGAAGGGCCTGATCGCCGATCACCGCCAGGCCGCCGCGCAACTGATCGCCGGCTAGGCAGCTAAAGGCCCAGCAGCGCCAGCATGATGAACGTGGCGAACAGCACGAAGTGGGTCATGCCCTCGATCGCGTTGGTTTCGCCATCGTTCAGGTTGATGGCGCTGACGATCAGCGTGATGAAGATCATCACCGTCTGCACCGGGGTCATGGCCATCTGGAACGGCTGACCGGTGTACAGGGCCATGGCCTCCATCAGCGGCACGGTGAGGATCACCGTCGACAGCGAGGCCCCCAGGGCGATGTTGACCACCGATTGCATGCGGTTGGCCAGCGCCGCGCGCAATGCGGTGAGAATCTCGGGCGCGGCAGAGATGGCCGCTACCACGATTGCCGTCAGTACCGGCGGTGCTCCGCTGCCCTCCAGGCCATAGTCCAGGGTCTTGGACATGACTTCGGCCAGCAGGCCGATCACCACCACCCCCGAAATCAGAATCGCGATCGATCGCGCCTTGTGGCCGCCCGGCGTCCCTGCCACCGGGTCGCGGCGTTTCTTCTGCGGGTAGCTGTAGCTGAAAAAGTAGCTGTGCGGCCCCACCTGCATGCGCAGAAACAGCGTATACAGCACCACCATCGCGCCGATGGTGAAGGCCGAATACAGATGCCACTGGGCTTCGGGGATGAACTCGGGCACCACCATCGATACGCCCATCGCGGTCATGATCATCACGCTGTAGGTGCGTGCCGAATCGTCGTTGTAGCTCTGCTCGCCGTGCTTGAGCCCGCCCATCAACGCGGCCAGGCCCAGGATCCCGTTGATATCGAGCATCACCGCCGAGTAGATGGTATCGCGCACCAGCGTCGGCGAGGCCTCATTGCTCATCATGATGGCCAGGATCACCACCTCCACCAAGACCGCCGACAGGGTCAGGATCATGGTGCCGTAGGGGTCGCCGACCTTTTCCGCCAGCAGCTCGGCATGCTGTGCAACCCGCATCGAGGCGCACACGATCGCCCCCACCAGCGCGAACCCGGCCAACAACGCCACGCCATGGCCGTGCCCCAGCAACAACGGCTCCAATGGCCAGGCCAGCAGGGCGGTCACCACGGCCAGCAGCAAGAGCTTTTCCTGGGTCAGTAGCTTGAGCATCGGCGGCCTTGAGCAGAAGGGGTGTGGCTAGAGACTGTAGCTGCTGTGGAAGGTTTCCTGCTGCCGGACCATCCGGCCAGGTTTCGCGCCGCCCCTCTTCAACCGCTGTAGAATGGCGCGCAACCGCACCTTGATGAGAACACGCTATGTACGACTGGCTTAACGCGCTGCCCAAGGCAGAATTGCACCTGCACCTGGAGGGATCGCTCGAGCCCGAACTGCTGTTCGCTCTGGCCGAACGCAATGGCATCGCCCTGCCCTGGAACGATGTGGAGGCCCTGCGCGCGGCCTATGCGTTCAACAACCTGCAGGAGTTCCTCGACCTGTACTACCAGGGCGCCGACGTGCTGCGCACCGAGCAGGACTTCTACGATCTTACCTGGGCCTACCTGCTGCGCTGCAAGGCACAGAACGTGATCCACACCGAACCGTTCTTCGACCCCCAGACCCATACCGACCGGGGCATCCCGTTCGAGGTGGTACTGGCCGGCATCAGCGCAGCCCTCAAGGATGGCCAGCGCAAGCTGGGCATCAGCAGTGGCCTGATCCTGAGCTTCCTGCGCCACCTGAGCGAAGACGAGGCCCACGCCACCCTCGATCAGGCCCTGCCCTTTCGCGATGCCTTCATCGCCGTGGGGCTGGACAGCTCGGAGCAAGGCCACCCGCCCAGCAAGTTCCAGCGCGTGTTCGACCGCGCCCGTAGCGAAGGTTTCCTGACCGTCGCGCACGCCGGCGAGGAAGGCCCGCCCGAGTACATCTGGGAAGCCCTGGACCTGCTCAAGATCCAGCGTATCGACCACGGCGTGCGCGCCATCGAGGACGAGCGCCTGATGCAGCGCATCATCGACGAACAGATCCCGCTGACCGTCTGCCCTCTGTCCAACACCAAGCTGTGCGTGTTCGACCACATGCGCGAACACAACATCCTCGAGATGCTCGAACGTGGCGTGAAGGTCACGGTGAACTCGGACGACCCAGCCTATTTCGGTGGCTACGTGACCGAGAACTTCCATGCCCTGCATACCCACCTCGGCATGACCCAGGACCAGGCCAGGCGTCTGGCGCAGAACAGTCTGGATGCGCGCCTGCTCAAGCCCTGACCTCTGCGCGGGCAGGTCGACCCATCACCGGTGGGTCGGCCTTGCCCGCCACCTGCGGCTACTCCCCCACCGCCAACGGCATGGGCGACTGTGCAATCAGCGGGATTTCACGCAACCCGGCGGGGGTGACGTGCAAGGCGCGCGAGTCACCGTTCATGCGCACCCAGCCCGACTGAACGAAAAGCCTGAGCAGGCTGCTGCCCAGAGCCCCGCCCAGGTGCGGGCGCTGCTCGCTCCACTCGCTGCAGCAACTGCACGCGCTGCAGGCTCTGCCCTCGCGCAGTGCCAATGCCTCGACGAAGATGCCAAAGTCGGCAAAGTGCAGGCGCCCCAGCGAGCTGACCTCCAACTGGCGGTCGCAGAGCTCCAGCCACTTGGCCTCCTGCAAGCGCTGGTAAAGGTCGGCCGCCAGCTCACCGCCCAGGTGGTCACGGCACAAGCGTGCGCGGCGCATCGCCAGCGGGATCCCCGGCGCCTCCCGGCTGACACGCACGCCCTGACGAAAATGCTCGCGCACCGGCACACTGGCCAGCGCCTCCACAGCGGCGCCCACCTCCGGGGCTGCCAGCCGAAAATACCGTTTGCGCCCGCGCGCCTCTATCTTCAGCAGCCCCCCTGCCAGCAGGCGCCCAAGGTGAGCGCAGGTGGAAGAAGGTGTCAGGCCGGTCATCCTGGCCAACTCGTCGGAGGGGCGGGCCAGACCGTCGATCAAGGCCCACAGCATGGCGCTGCGCTTGGGGTCAGCCAGCAGGCTGGCGATCACACTGATACTTGCTACAGGTTTCATATCTGCACTCCCTGCGGATTCCGAAGACGTAACTTGCCCGCCCCTGCAATGGAAACGTCTCTTGCTGGTAACGACTGCGGGGGCAAGTATATGCCGGCCTGTAAGCACTTAAACGGCCTCTATCTCCGGCAAAATTGCCCGTTTTGGGCAACCATGTGGCCTTCTGCAAAGGTCACTTTCGGGTGGCGGGCCTTCCGCCCCTGGCACCACAGCCGCATGGGGGCGGCTTTCCCTGCAGAGCGAGGGTTGCGCTCAAGGGCCGATGAGCGCGCAACGCCCTACATCCAAGGTAAACAAGTCACTCAACCTAAAATGAAATGTATGACCCTGATCCAGCGCCCGACAGCCGGCCCTGCCTAGCCGGTCATCGCCAGCAGCGGCTCCAGCAGGTGCCGGCATCTGGCCTTGAGTTCGTCGCGCAGCAACTGCACCGGCTTGCCGAGCTGCGCCCGGTGGGTGCACAGCAGATTCAGCGGCGCAGCTTCACCCCGCACCCCGGGCAGCAGCACTTCGAGGCGCCCGGCCTTCACATCGGCTGCCACATCCAGCCATGACTTGTAGGCAATGCCCACACCTGCCACGGCCCAGCGCCGTACCACGTCGGCGTCGTCGCAAAAGCGGTCGCCACGCACCAGCACCGTCTGTGTCGCGGCCCCGTCACTGAAGCGCCACTGGTCATGCACACGGCCACCCAACTGGTACAGCAGGCAGTTGTGCTCGGCCAGCTGTGCAACCGTCGCCGGTTGGCCATGGCGCGCCAGATAATCAGGTGCGGCGCACAGCACCCGGCGGTTGTCGGGGCACAGGGGCAACGCCACCAGGCTCGAGTCTTCGGGGGTGCCGTAGCGCAGCGCCACATCCACCGGCTGGCGAAACAGGTCGGCATTGCGATCGCCCAGCAGCAGGCGCACGTTCAGCAATGGGTGCGCCTGCTGCAACTGGTCCAACCAGGGCAACAGCACATTGCGTCCGAAATCCGACGGTGCCGACAACTGCAGCACGCCGCTCACCTCGGCCTGGCCCTGAGCCAACGCTCGCCGTCCCTCCTCGAGGCTGGCCAAGGCTACCCGGGCGTGGTTGAGGAACCCCTCGCCTTCAGCGGTCAGGCGCAGACTGCGCGTCGAACGGGCCAGCAGCCGCACCTTCAATTGCGCCTCAAGGCGCTTGAGCGCTGCGCTCGCCACTGCCGGCGAAAGGTCGAGCTGGCGCGCAGCGGCCGACAGGCTGCCCAGTTCCGCGGCGCGCACGAACAGTTGCAGATCATCGGTACGCAGCACTTGTCGGCCTCATTATCAAAAAAAAATTGAAAGTATCTGCCGTTTTATCGGGTTTTAACCCCAAGTGAAAGCACTGATGATGGCGGCACTCCCCCCCTCAAGGACCTCTTCATGAAAGCCATTGCCTACTATCAATCGTTGCCGATCGCCGACCCCGCCGCGCTGCAGGACATCGAGCTGCCCGCCCCGCAGCCTGGCCCGCGCGACCTGCTGGTGCAGGTGCACGCCATCTCGGTCAACCCGGTCGACACCAAGGTGCGCCAGAACGTGCAACCCGAGGCCGGCGTGGCCAAGGTGCTGGGGTGGGACGTTGCCGGTGTGGTCAAGGCGGTGGGCAGCGAGGTCAGCCTGTTCCAACCTGGCGACAAGGTCTACTACGCAGGCTCCATCGCCCGCGCCGGGGGCAACAGCGAGCTGCACGTGGTCGACGAGCGCATCGTCGGGCACATGCCCCGAACCCTGGGTTTCGCCGAAGCCGCCGCATTGCCGCTGACCGCCATTACCGCCTGGGAGCTGCTGTTCGAACGCCTGCAGATCGCCGAAGGCAAGGCCGACCTGGGCCAGAGCCTGCTGATCGTCGGTGGCGCCGGCGGCGTCGGTTCGATCCTGACTCAACTGGCCAGCCAACTGACCGGGCTCAAGGTCATCGCCAGCGCTTCACGCCCCGAAACCCAGGCCTGGGTAAGGGAGCTGGGCGCCGATGTGGTAGTCGATCACCGTCAGCCCCTGGCCCAGGCCCTGAAGGCGCAGGGTATCGATAGCGTTACCCACGTTGCCAGCCTCACCCAGACCGACCAGCACCTGGATCAGCTGGTCGAGGCACTCGCCCCGCAGGGCAAACTGGCGCTGATCGACGACCCCAAGCAGTTGGACGTGACCAAGCTCAAGCGCAAGAGCCTGTCGCTGCACTGGGAATTCATGTACACCCGCTCGCTGTTCGAAACCGCCGACATGCAGGCACAACACACGCTGCTCAACCGCGTGGCCGAGCTGATCGACGCAGGCACCCTCAAGACCACCCTGGGCGAGCATTTCGGCCCGATCAATGCAGCCAACCTGCGCCGGGCCCACGCGCTGCTCGAAAGCGGTGCAGCCAAGGGCAAGATCGTGCTGGAAGGGTTCTGAGCCCCTCCGGGCCCCGGCATGACCGTCAGTCAGTACACTGACGCCGGTCATGCCGGGGCCCGGTCGCGGCGCTACAATGCTGCTGCATTTACCCAACCACACAGGTAGGCAGCGATGAAGATTATCGTCAGTGCATCAGCCCGCAAACCCGGGTGCCCGTGGCAGGTTCAGCTCGACCAGCATGTGGTCAGCTTTCGCAGCGAGGCCGAGGCTCGCGCCTTTGTCGACACCCTGCAACAACGCTTGCGGGCCCCGCACCCGCTCAAGCAGGTCGGCTGAGCTGCAGGCGTCGGGTCAACATCGCCACGCCCACCGCCGCCGCACCGCACAGGCTGATGACCAGCGCCATCGGCAGCGCGCTGCCGTCATGCAGCACTCCCACCAGGGCAGCCGCACCCGCCGCCACGCTGAACTGCACGCACCCCAGCAACGCCGAGGCACTGCCGGCGTGGGCACCCTGCCCGCTCATGGCGCAGGCCGAGGCGTTGGGGATGATGCAGCCAAGGCTGGCAATGCACACGAACAGCGGCACCAGCAACGGCCACAGCGCCTGCGTATGCAGCGCGCTGATTCCCAGCAGCACCAGCCCGGCCGCCAGGTATACCCACACCGTGCGGGCCAGCAAAAAGGCAGGCCCACGCTTGGCCAGCAATCGCGCATTCACCTGCGCCACCAGGATGAAGCCCGCCGCATTGCTGCCGAACAGCCAGCCGTAATGTTCGGCCGGTACGCCATAAAGCTTGATGAACACGAAGGGCGACCCGGCGATATAGGCGAACATGCCGGCAATCGCGATGCCGCCGGTCAGTGCATGCCCCATGAACACGCGGTCCTTGAGCAGGCGCCCGTATTGGCGCAACGCCCCCGACAGCGGCTGGCGTGGTTGGTTGGAAGGCAGGCTCTCCGGCAGGCCCAGGGCAACGGCCAGCGTACAGCCGGCGCTGAACAGGGTGAGCGCGAGGAAGATCGACTGCCAGCCATACAGGTTGACCAGCACCCCGCCCAGCATCGGGGCAAGGATCGGCGCCAGGCCCATCACCAGCATCAGTTGCGAGAACACCTTGGCCGAAGCCACTGCATCACACTTGTCGCTGACGATGGCCCGCGACAGCACCATGCCTGCGCAACCACCCAGGGCCTGTACAAAACGCGCGGCGATCAGGGCGTCCAGGCTCGGTGCAAAGGCACAGGCCAGCGACGCCAGGGTAAACAGGGTCACCCCGACCAGCAGCGGAATGCGTCGACCGAAGCGGTCGGCCACCGGGCCATAGGCCAGCTGCCCCAGCGACAGGCCCAGGAAATAGGCCGCCAGGGTGGTCTGGATGTGTTTTTCGTCGGTCGCAAAGGCCAGGGCCATTGCCGGGAAGCCGGGCAAGTAGAAATCGATCGCCAACGGCCCGAACGCACTGAGTGCGCCGAGGATCAGGATGGTGCGCAGGTTCATCGGGAATCCATAGCAGGCTAAGCAAGTGCCTTAGTCTAACCGGGCTGCCATGGATAAGCCGCGAATCTTTTGCCGAATTCGCTGGCACGTGCGCCCCTTGTTGGAGCCGGCCTTGCCGGCAATCGAGCGCGCAGCGCTCGCACACCGGAATGCACAGTGCAGCAGACACACCGCCCATGCAGGGTCGGTAGCCGCTTCGCGCCGGTTCGCCAGCAAGGCTGGCTCCTACAGGCGAAGCGGCTACCGGCTTGTTCAGGCCACAAGCTCGGCCTTGTAACCCTCATCGACAATCGCCTGCACGATCTGCGGCGCCTGCAGCGAACTGTCGACGCGCACCTGCTTGCTGGCCAGGTCCACCTCTACGATGGCCTGTGCATCCTGGCTCTGTACCGCACGGGTCACGGCCTTCACACAGTGGCCACAGGTCATGCCTTGAACAGTGAATACTTGCATGGGAACTACCTCCTTGGGATTTGAGCGCAGTCTCAAGCTTGCCATCGGGGCAAGGTCAAGTGCATGCCGAACTGGAAATCCGCGCCAAGCTCGGCCAAGCTGCGCCCTTGTCGAACGATCAGCAGGAGATTCATTCATGGGCAGGGCAGCATTGGGCCTTATCGGTTTGCTCGGGTTGTGCAGCATCGTGCCCCTGGCCAGCGCCGAAGGGCCGTCGGACTACAGCGTGTTGATCATTTCCCGCGAGCGTCTGGAGGTCGCCACGTCCTGCGAGATCGGCATCTATCTCAACGACCAGCTGTCGGCGCGACTGTTCCAGGAACACTCCACCTCGTTCAACCTGCCGGGCGGCCCGGTGAACGTGCGCCTGCGCCTGCTTCCCGGGCAGGCACCGGGTTGCAACAACGGCATCGAGAACCAGCGCAGCACGCGAATCAACGTACTGGCGGGCCAGGTCAACAAGTACCGCATCGTCATGGACAACAATGGCCTCAGCCTGAAGAAGGCCGCTCTGGGCTATTGACCTTGCCAATGGGGTAAGGTTGATGCTTGGCGCCTGTCCAAGGAGGAGAGCCCCATGTCCGCATCAACCACCTTCGATCTGCCGATTCAAGGCATGACCTGCGCCAGCTGCGCCGGTCGTGTCGAGCGCGCCCTGCGCAAAGTCGCCGGCGCCGAACACGTCAGCGTCAACCTCGCCACCGAACACGCCCGGGTGCAAGCCCCTGCCGGCGCCCTGCCGGCACTGGTCGACGCTGTCAGCCAGGCCGGTTACAGCGTGCCCGCCCAGAGCCTCGAACTGCAGATTGGCGGCATGACCTGCGCCAGCTGTGCCGGGCGCGTGGAGCGGGCCTTGAACAAGGTGCCCGGCGTACAGCGGGTCAGCGTCAACCTGGCCAACGAGCGCGCGCACATCGAGCTGCTGGGGCAGGTCGACAGCGCGCTGCTGATCGACGCGGTGACCCAGGCAGGTTACACGGCCAGCCTGCCGCAAGCGGGCAAGGCCGACCAGGCCGACGCCGAGCGACGCCTGCGCAAGGAGCGCTGGTCGGTCGGCCTGGCCATACTGCTGGCCCTGCCGCTGGTGCTGCCGATGCTGCTGCAGCCCTTCGGCATCCACTGGATGCTGCCGGCCTGGGCACAGTTCGTACTGGCCACCCCCGTGCAGTTCATCCTGGGCGCACGCTTCTATGTCGCGGCCTGGAAGGCGGTACGCGCCGGGGCCGGCAACATGGACCTGCTGGTAGCCCTGGGCACCAGCGCCGGTTACGGCCTGAGCCTGTACGAATGGGCGCGGGCCACCGCAGGCAGCATGCCGCACCTGTATTTCGAAGCCTCGGCGGTGGTCATCGCCCTGGTGCTGCTGGGCAAGTACCTGGAAAGCCGCGCCAAGCGCCAGACCGCCAGTGCCATCCGCGCCCTCGAAGCCCTGCGCCCTGAGCGCGCCCTGCAGGTGATCGACGGCCAGGAGCGCGACGTACCCATCAGCGCCCTGCGCCTGCATGACCTGGTGCGCGTGCTGCCTGGCGAACGCTTCCCGGTGGACGGTGAGGTGATCGAGGGCCAGAGCCATGCCGACGAAGCCCTGATCAGCGGCGAAAGCCTGCCCGTGCCCAAGCAGCCGGGCGACCGCGTGACCGGCGGCGCCATCAACGGCGAAGGCCGCCTGCTGGTAAGTGTGCTGGCCCTGGGTACTGAAACCGTGCTGGCGCGCATCATCCGCCTGGTCGAAGACGCCCAGGCCGCCAAGGCCCCCATCCAGAAACTGGTCGACCGGGTCAGCCAGGTGTTCGTGCCAGCCGTGCTGGTGCTGGCCCTGGCAACCCTGGTCGGCTGGTGGCTGGCCGGCGCGCCAATCGAAACCGCGCTGATCAATGCCGTGGCCGTGCTGGTCATCGCCTGCCCCTGTGCCCTGGGCCTGGCCACACCCACCGCGATCATGGCCGGTACCGGCGTGGCCGCGCGCCACGGCATCCTGATCAAGGACGCCGAAGCGCTGGAGCGTGCCCATGCAGTCAACCGCGTGGTGTTCGACAAAACCGGCACCCTCACTTCCGGCAGCCCGCGCATCGTTCACAGCAAGGCCCAGGGCATCGAGGCAGGCGAACTGCTGCAACTGGCCGGCGCCCTGCAACGCGGCAGCGAACACCCGCTGGCCAAGGCGGTACTGGATGCCTGCCAGGAGCAGGGCCTGACCGTACCCGACATCGACGACAGCCAATCGCTGACCGGCCGCGGCATCGCCGGCCACCTCAATGGCCGCGATCTGGCCCTGGGCAACCGTCGCCTGCTGGAAGAAAGCGGCCTGCAACCGGGTGAACTCGCCACCAGCGCCCAGGCCTGGGAGGCCGAGGGGCGCACCTTGTCGTGGCTGATCGAGCGCGGTGCGCAACCACGGGTGCTGGGCCTGTTCGCCTTCGGCGACAGCCTCAAACCTGGCGCAGACGCCGCCGTACGCCAGCTGAGCCAACAGGGCATCAGCAGCCACCTGCTGACCGGCGACAACCGCGGTAGCGCCAAGGTGGTGGCCCAGGCCCTTGGCATCAATGACGTATACGCCGAGGTGCTGCCGGCCGACAAGGCCGCCACTGTTCTCGAACTGAAGAAATCGGGTGTGGTAGCGATGGTGGGTGATGGCATCAACGACGCGCCGGCCCTGGCCGCCGCCGACATCGGCATCGCCATGGGTGGCGGCACCGATGTGGCCATGCAGGCCGCCGGCATCACCCTGATGCGCGGCGACCCGCGCCTGGTACCAGCCGCCCTGGAGATCAGCCGCAAGACCTACGCCAAGATCCGCCAGAACCTGTTCTGGGCCTTCATCTATAACCTGATCGGTATTCCGCTGGCGGCCTTCGGCCTGCTCAACCCGGTGCTGGCCGGTGCGGCCATGGCCCTGTCGAGCGTCAGCGTGGTCAGCAACGCCTTGCTGCTCAAAACCTGGAAACCGCAAACGCCGCCACAGGACGATGCCACATGAACATCGGACAAGCCGCCAAACGTACCGGCCTGAGCGCCAAGATGATCCGCTACTACGAGTCCATCGGCCTGCTCAAGCCGGCCTCGCGAAGCGACAGTGGCTACCGCCTCTACCAGCAGGACGACCTGCACGCGCTGGCATTCATCAAGCGCTCGCGAGACCTGGGGTTTTCATTGGAGGAAGTGGCCAAACTGCTGACCTTGTGGCAGGACCGCCAGCGCGCCAGCGCCGATGTGAAAGCCCTGGCCAACGAGCATATAGCCGACCTGAACCGGCGCATCGACGAACTGGTGAGCCTGCGCGATACGCTGAGCGAGCTGGTCGCCCACTGCCAGGGGGACGATCGCCCCGACTGCCCGATCCTCAAGGACCTGGCAGCCGGCAGCTGCTGTCACTAGCGCGTTACTGCATCCACGGCGGTGGCGGTTCCTCGGCCTTGGCCGGGCCGTTCTCCGCCTCGGCGCGTGCAGCCTGCCGGCGCGCCTCGTCCAGGCGTGCCGCTTCGATCTCGCGCATCACCCCGTCGACATCGGCGCTGTGCTCGTCCTCCGCGAACTGCCCGCTCAGCGGGCTTTCCGGAGTAAGCTCGCCGGCCTCGTACAACGCCCACATTTCCTTGGCGTAGCGGGTGGCCTTGAGCTCCGGGGCAAACTGGCCGAAGTACCCGGCCATGTTCCCCACATCGCGCTCGAGCATGCTGAACGCATGGTTGTTGCCGGCCGCATCCACCGCCTGGGGCAGGTCGATGATCACCGGGCCGTCAGGGCCGAGCAGCACGTTGAATTCCGACAGGTCGCCATGCACCAGGCCGGTGCACAGCATCAGCACGATCTGGCGGATCACGAAGTCGTGGTACTCGCGGGCCTGATCGGCCTCCAGGTGCACGTCGTTCAGGCGTGGCGCCGCATCGCCATGGGCATCGGACACCAGCTCCATCAACAGCACCCCATCGAGAAAATCGAACGGCTTGGGTACCCGCACGCCGGCACTGGCCAGGCGAAACAGGGCTGCCACCTCGGCATTCTGCCAGGCCTCCTCGGCCTCTTTGCGCCCATACTTGGAGCCCTTGGCCATGGCCCGCGCCTGGCGGCTGTTGCGCACCTTGCGGCCCTCCTGGTATTCGGCGGCCTGACGGAAGCTGCGCTTGTTGGCCTCTTTGTAGACCTTGGCGCAGCGCAGCTCGGTACCGCACCGCACCACGTACACCGCGGCTTCCTTGCCACTCATCAGGGGTCGGATGACTTCATCGACCAGCCCGTCTTCTATCAGTGGTTCTATGCGTTTTGGAGTCTTCATCGGCTTTTGTTCTGGGTCCTGTTTTGCCAAACACACGGGTATCACGGGTTGCCGGCCATCGTCTCACAGCCATGAGCCAGATGCGCGCTCACGATACAACAAGGCCCTCAAAGGAAGTGGACCCGATAATGTCCAAATAATTTAATCCCGCCTGCACCGAGTGCCCCCTGGCTTCCCGGACATGGCAGACACTCACTGCCTGAACAGTTCCCCCGGCGTTGCCCCGAACAAGCCCTTGAACGCCACGATGAACGCCGACGTCGACTCATAGCCGCAACCCAGCGCCGCCTGGGTCACGCTCTGCCCCTGCTCCAGCGCCTGCAGCGACGACAGCAGGCGCATGCGCTGGCGCCAGCCGCGAAAGCTCAGCCCCGTCTCGCGCTGAAACAACCGCATCAGGGTCTTCTGCGAACGCCCCAGGCGCTCGGCCCAGTAGGCCAGGCCGGCGTCCTGCTCCGGGTGCGCCAACAATGCATTGCACACCTCGAGCAGGCGCGGGTGCTGCGGCAGCGGCAACGAAAAACCCACCTCCGGCAGCCCCTGCAACTGCTCCAGCAGCACCTGCACCAGATGGGCCTCGGGGCTCTCGCCTTCGGCGTAATCCACCGGGAACAGGCAGAACTGCTTGATCAGCTCACGGGCCAGCGGCGTCACCTCCAGCACCCGGCAGCGCGGCCCGGCCCACGCCGCATCGGCCTGACGCACATACAGGCTGCGCATTTCGGCACGAGTCGAGGTAATCACCTCATGCTCCACCCCGGCCGGTATCCACACGCCCCACTGCGGCGGCGCAAAAAAACTGCCCTCGGCGGTGTACACCCCCAGCACCCCGCTGATCGCATAGGAAAACTGTATCCAGTCGTGTCGATGACGCGGCGTCCACGAGCCAGCCCCCAGGCTTTCGGCACGCGCATACAGTGGCCGCGGCAGGGCATCGAGCAGCGGGATTGGGCGTGGCAGCAGATTTTGTCCGTTACTCGGCATCGCTTGGCCTTGTGTCGCGAGACGGAAGAATGGCCACAGGTTAGCCTGCCGCTTCGTTATTACAAGATGATTCGCAGGCCCGCCTATGCAAGCTCACCTCAAGCGCGTGGTAACCGACTGGTTTCTGTGCGGCATGTTTCTCGCCACCTTCCTCGCCTGGCTGTTCCCGCACTTCGGTGCCAGCGGCGGCTCGATGCACGCCGAATACGTGATCAACATCGGCGTGTTCGTGGTGTTCTTCCTGCACGGCATCAACCTGTCCAGCGAACAGATCCGCCATGGCCTGAAGAACTGGCGCCTGCACCTGATGGTGCAGGGCTTCACCTTCGTGGTGTTCCCGCTGCTGTGGTGGCTGGGCAACAGCGTGCTGGGCAGCCATGTGCCGGCGCTGCTGATGCTGGGCTTTCTGTACCTGTGCGCCCTGCCCTCGACCATCTCCTCGTCGGTGGCGCTGACCGGCAGCGCCGGCGGCAACGTGCCCGCCGCGATCCTCAACGCCAGCCTGTCCAGCGTGCTGGGCATCTTCCTGACCCCGTGGCTGGTGAGCCTGGTGGTGGGCAACGGCAGCGATGGCATCGACCTGGGCGCCACCCTGCTCGACCTGTGCGCCATGCTCCTGCTGCCGCTGGTGCTGGGGCAGTTGCTGCGCCCGTGGCTGGGCCGCTTCTTTGCCCGCCACAAGCGCTACACCAACGTGATGGACAAGGTGGTGATCCTGCTACTGGTGTACGCGGCGTTCTGCAACTCGATGATCTCGGGGCTGTGGCAGCAGCAGGGTGGCTCGGTACTGCTCACCGCCGTTCTGGGCAGCGCGTTGCTGCTGGCGCTGATCCTGTGGCTGACCACCCGCAGCGCGCGGCTGCTCAGGTTCAGCCCGGCCGACGAGATCGCCGCAGTGTTCTGCGCCAGCAAGAAATCCCTGGCCGCCGGCGCACCGATGGCCGCATTGATCTTCGGCGCCCATCCCGGGCTGGGGCTGATTCTGCTGCCGATCATGATCTATCACCCGCTGCAGTTGATCGTGTGCTCGATCATGGCCGAACACTACGCCAACCGCCCGGCGCCCCTGGCCAAGGAGGCGCCGCTGGTCAGCGCTCGATGATCGCGGTCACGCCCTGCCCGCCCGCGGCGCAGATCGAAATCAGCCCGCGGCCCTGGCCGGCCTCGTCCAGCAGCTTGGCCAGGTTGGCCAGAATGCGCCCGCCGGTGGCGGCGAACGGGTGCCCTGCTGCCAGCGAACTGCCCTTAACGTTGAGCCTGTCGCGGTCGATGGCGCCCAACGGCTCGCTCAGGCCCAGCCGGCTCTGGCAGTAGTCGGCGTCTTCCCAGGCCTTCAGCGTGCACAGCACCTGGGCGGCGAAGGCTTCGTGGATCTCGTAGAAGTCGAAGTCCTGCAGGGTCAGGCCGTTGCGCTCCAGCAGTCGAGGTACCGCATAGGCCGGCGCCATCAGCAGCCCCTCCTGGCCTTTGACGAAATCCACCGCAGCATTCTGACCATCGAGAAAATACGCCTTGATCGGCAGCCCGCGCTCGCGGGCCCACTCTTCGCTGGCCAGCAGTACCACCGAAGCGCCATCGGTCAGTGGCGTGGAGTTGCCCGCCGTCAGCGTGCCCTTGGCGCTGCGCTCGAACACCGGCTTGAGGCTGGCAAGTTTCTCCAGGGTCAGGTCCGGGCGCAGGTTGTGATCGCGGGTCAGGCCCAGAAAGGGCGTGAGCAGGTCGTCCTGCCAGCCTTCGGCAAACGCCCGGGCCAGGTTCTGGTGGCTGCGCAAGGCCAGCTCGTCCTGCTCGGCACGCCCTATCTGCCAGGTCTGCGCCATCAGCTCGCAGTGCTCGCCCATCGACAGCCCGGTACGCGGCTCGCCATTGCGCGGCAGCTCGGGCTTGAGGTGCCAGGGCCTCAGTTGCAGGAACACCTTTAGCTTGTCGCCCGTGGTCTTGGCCCGATTGGCCTGCAGCAGCAACTTGCGCAGCCCCTCGTTGACCGCAATCGGCGCATCGGAGGTGGTGTCCACACCGCCGGCAATGCCGCTGTCGATCTGCCCCAGGGCGATCTTGTTGGCCACCATCAGCGCGGTTTCCAGCCCCGTGGCGCAGGCCTGCTGCAGGTCATAGGCCGGGGTCTGCGGCGACAGCCGCGAGCCCAGCACGCATTCGCGGGTCAGGTTCATGTCGCGCGAGTGCTTGAGCACCGCGCCCGCCGCCACTTCGCCCAGTTGCAGGCCATGCAGGCCGAAACGCTCCACCAGCCCTTCGATTGCCGCAGTCAGCATCGCCTGGTTGCTGGCCGTGGCGTAGGGCCCGTTGGAGCGGGCGAACGGGATTCGATTGCCGCCGATGATCGCGACCCGACGTAAAGCGCGCATGCACAGACTTCCTTATTCCGAGACGGGATAGACCCGCTATAGCGTAGGTGTTTTTTCGCCAGTCGAACGACCGAAGGCGAAACATGGTCCACACTTTGGTGCTTAATTTCCGGGAGACGTTCACATGAGCGACCGCTATATCGACTTCGCCAACTCTTCATTCGGTCGGCGCGTGGCCGGTGCCGTCGGCCTGCCCACCCCCGCCCGCCTGGAGCGCTGGGAAGCCGGCAGGCTGCGCCCGGTCGAAGGCGCCCTGCTGCTCGGCGGCGGGCCGCTGGTGACGAACGTGGCCGCCTTTGCCAGGCGCCTGACCGACGAGGTCTACAGCTATGCCGATGAAAGCCTCGAACTGCCGGCCTGGGTCGCGGGCCTGGGGCCCAAGCTCAAGGCCGTGGTGTTCGACGCCAGCCACCTGAGCGACAGCGACCAGCTCAAGCAACTGCGCGAGTTCTTCCAGCCGCTGCTGCGCAGCCTGGCTGCCAGTGCGCACATCGTGATCCTGGGGCGCGCGCCCGAATCGCTGGACGACCCGCTGGCCAGCGTGGCGCAGCGGGCCCTGGAAGGTTTCAGCCGTTCGCTGGCCAAGGAACTGCGCAACGGCGCCACCCTGCAACTGCTGTATGTGGACCCGGCCGCGCAGGACCAGCTCGAAGGCGCGCTGCGCTTCTTCCTCTCGCCCAAGAGTGCCTTCATCAGCGGCCAGGTGCTGCGCCTGACCGCCTGCGCCACCCAGGTACAGGACTGGTCGCGCCCGCTGGCCGGGCGCAAGGCGCTGGTCACCGGTGCGGCCCGCGGCATCGGCGCCGCCATTGCCGAAACCCTGGCCCGTGACGGCGCCGAGGTGGTGCTGCTCGACGTGCCCCAGGCCAAGGCCGACCTCGACGCCCTGGCCGCGCGCCTGGGTGGGCGCAGCGTGGCGCTGGACATCTGCGCCAGCGATGCATCGGCGCACCTGCTCGAAGCGCTCCCCGAGGGCATCGACATCGTCGTGCACAACGCCGGCATCACCCGCGACAAGACCCTGGCCAACATGACCCCCGAATACTGGGACGCCGTGCTCGCGGTCAACCTCAAGGCCCCCCAGGTGCTGACCCAGGCGCTGCTCGACGGCGGCGCGCTGCACGACAACGCACGCATCGTGCTGCTGGCCTCGATCAGCGGTATCGCCGGCAACCGCGGGCAAGCCAACTATGCCGCCAGCAAGGCCGGCCTGATCGGCCTGGCCCAGGCCTGGGCGCCGCTGCTGGCCAAGCGGGGTGCCAGCATCAATGCGGTGGCCCCCGGCTTCATCGAAACACGCATGACGGCGGCCATCCCCTTCGCCCTGCGCGAAGCCGGGCGACGCATGAGTTCCCTGGGCCAGGGCGGCCTGCCGCAGGACGTTGCCGAAGCCGTGGCCTGGCTGGGACAGCCCGGCAGTGGCGCGGTCAACGGCCAGGTGCTGCGCGTATGCGGCCAGGCCGTGATGGGGGCATGAGCATGGACCGACACTGGCACGATCTGCACCGCACGCAAGGGCTGAGCGGGCTGTACCTGAAGGCTGCGCGCAAGCGCAGCATCACCGGCGACAGCCTGCCCGCCAGCGGCCTGCACTGCGCCATCGGCGTGAATCCACAGCGCCTGCAGGCCTACCGCAAGCTCTGCCACTTCGGCGACGACAGCCACCTGCCGCCGACCTTCCCCCATGTGATGGCGTTCGCCCTGCAACTGCAACTGCTGACCGCCGACGACTTCCCGTTCCCGCTGCTGGGCCTGGTGCACCTGAACAACCGCATCCGCGTGGTGCGCCCGCTGGGTGGCATCGGCACGCTGCGCTTCAGCGTGTTCGTCGACAACCTGCAGCCCCACGCCAAGGGCGCGACCTTCGACCTGATGACCGAAGCCGAAGACAGCCTGGGGCTGCTCTGGCACGAGCGCAGCCGCATGCTGTGTCGCGGCGTCAAGCTCGAAGGCGAGCCACCCGCCGTCGACACCCCTGAACCGCTGCCTCTGGGCGAGCTGACCCGCTGGTATGCCGACAGCGACATCGGCCGGCGCTACGCCAAGGTCTGCGGCGACTACAACCCCATCCACCTGAGTGCGCTCAGCGCTCGCCTGTTCGGGTTTCCCCAGGCCATCGCCCATGGCATGTGGAGCAAGGCCATGGCGCTGGCCGCGCTGCGCGGGCACCTGCCGCTCAGCGGCTACGAGGTGGACGTGGCCTTTCACAAGCCTGTGCGCCTGCCCAGCGAAGTGGTGCTGGAGGGCAGCGCAGTCGCACCCGACGGCCAGTTCCGCCTGGTAGGCCATGGCGACCTGGTGCACATGACCGGCAGTTGGCACACGCTGCACGAATCTTCTAGACCTGCCTGACGGACCGGGCGATAACGGTTTTCTTTGCCGGTAGCACACGATGAACAGCAACTGGATAGATCTGCGCCAGGAGCCCGATACCGGCATCGAGACCTTGCGCGCGCATTTTCGCGGGCATGCCTATGATCCGCATTGGCACGACAGCTACCTGGTGGGCGTGACCGAACAGGGCGTCCAGCAGTTCACCTGTCGCCGCGCCCGCCACCAGAGCACACCGGGCAAGGTGTTTCTGCTCGAACCCGGCGAGTTGCACGACGGCGATGCGCCCAGCCCCGAGGGCTTCACCTACCGCATGCTCTACCTCGACCCGCAATGGCTGGAGCGCGAGCTGCGCGGCTTTACCGAGCATGCCCCGCCCGCCAGCCAACCCGGTTTTGCCCACACCCTGGCCAGCGACCCGCGCCTGGCAGCGGCCACCGCGTGCGCCTTCCAGTCGCTGCACGAACCGGAGCTGCGCATGGTGCGCCAGGCGGCACTGGACCAGTTGCTGGAGCACCTGAGCGGGCATCTGCAATGGCGCCGCCGGCTCGACCCCGACCCGCGCCTGCCGCTGGTGGCACAAAGGGCGCGCGACTACCTGCATGCACACCTGCACCACGACATCGGCCTCGAGCAACTGGCGGCGGCGTGCAACATCGACCGCTTTCGCCTGAGCCGCGCCTTCAAGGCCGCGTTCGGCCTGGCGCCCCACGCCTACCTGGTGCAACTGCGCCTGGCCCATGCACGCCGGCTGCTGGCGGCAGGGTCGAGCCCGGCACAGGTGGCGCCAGCGCTGGGCTTTGCCGACCAGAGCCACCTGGGGCGCTGGTTCCTGCGCGCCTATGGCATGACCCCGGCACAGTACCGCAGGCGCTGCACAAAGCTTCCAGACTGACGCGCGCCAACACGCGAGCATGCAAGCCCCTCTACCAAGGAGCCTGCCCATGCTGGCCTTCATGCTGTTTGCCTTCGTTGCGTCCATCACCCCCGGGCCGACCAATTTCCTGGTACTGAGCAACAGCGCCAGCCATGGCCTGCGCGCTGCATTGCCAATCATCCTGGGGGCCGGTGCAGGGGCCGCGCTGATCGTCTGGCTGGTGGGCAGTGGCATGGGCGAGGCACTGTTCCGGGCCCCGGCGGTGCAGCCGCTGCTCAACGGGCTGGGCGTGGCCTGGCTGACCTGGCTGGCCTGGAAGATCTTTCGCAGCCCAGTGCAGGTGCAGCAATCGGGCGCGACGTCGGCAAGGCTGGGCCTGTGGGGCGCGGCGGCGTTGCAGGTGATCAACCCCAAGACGTGGATGATGGCGCTGGCGGTGGCCAGCGTGTTCATCGATGCCGCAGCCAGCGACCGCCTGCTGCAGGTGACGCACCTGAGCCTGGTGTTCTTCGTGATCGCGCTGCCGTGCCTGGGTGGCTGGGCCTTGCTCGGCAGCGGGGCGCGGCGCCTGAGCGGTTCGCCGGTGGTGCTGCGCCGGGTCAACCAGGGGCTGGCGCTGCTATTGCTGGTGTCGGCCTGGGCCAGCCTCTGGCAGTAAGGCCCCATGCACCTGACACAGGGCTTGTAGGAGCCGGCGTTGCCGGCGAACAGGCCAGCACAATCCCCTGAAAAACCCGCCGACCCGCGCTAAGCTACGCCGCACGAGGAGAGCCCCCACCCATGAACCTGCAAGAACTCACCACCCGCCTGCACACCATCCGCGACAACAACGACTGGCGCGGCTTCCACAGCCCCAAGAACCTGGCCATGGCCGCCAGCGTGGAAATGGCCGAGCTGGTGGAGATCTTCCAGTGGCTCAGCGAGGACCAGTCGCGCCAGCTGTCCCCCGAGCAGCTCGAACACGCCGGCCAGGAAGTCGGCGACGTGGTGCTCTACCTGTTGCTGCTGTGCAGCGAACTGGGCCTGGACATGGACCAGGTGGTGCGCAGCAAGCTGGCCGACAGCGAACGGCGCTTCGCCCGATGAAAGACCGCCACTTCGACGCCCTGGCGACCCGCTTCGCCGAAAAGATCTACGGCGGCGCCAAGGGCGCCATCCGCCTCGCGGTGCTCCAGGCCGACCTCGCCGAAGCCCTGCCCGACCGCCCCCTGCGCGTGCTCGACATCGGCGCGGGCCTGGGCCACATGGCCCTGTGGCTGGCCGAGCGTGGCCACCAGGTGACCCTGGCCGAACCCGCCGCGCCGATGCTCGAGGGCGCCCGCGAACGCTTCGCCGCCGCCGGCCAGTCGGCCACCTTCATCCAGGCGCCCTGGCAGGAACTGCTCGGCCAGCTCACCGAACCCTACGACCTGGTGCTGTGCCACGCCGTGCTCGAATGGCTGGCCGAACCCGAGACCATCCTGCCGGTGCTGCACCAGCTCACCCGCACCGACGGCCTGTTGTCGCTGGCCTTCTACAACCGCGACGCACTGGTGTATCGCAACCTGCTCAAGGGCCATTTCCGCAAACTGCGCGGGGCCAGCCTGGCCGGTGAAAAGCAGAGCCTGACCCCGCAAAAACCACTTGATCCGCGCGAACTCCGGGCGCACCTTGAAGGTCTGTGGGATATACACAGCGAGAGCGGTGTACGGGTGTTCCACGACTACATGCCCGTCGAGTTCCAGGCCAAGGCAGAACTGCTCGACCTGCTCGAAATGGAACTGGCGCACCGCCGCCACCCGGCCTTCGCCGGCCTGGGCCGCTACCTGCACTGGATGTGCCACCCACGCTGAGTACCGAGCCGTGTCTGCCGGGAGACTGCCATGCCGTACCGTTTGATCCTGGGCCTGCTGTGCCTGGCCCTGGCCGCCTGCCAGGGCAGCAACCCGTATGTGGCCAGCTCCCGACCGCTGCCGCCCGCCCCGCCCCAGGCGGCCACCACCTTCGACGCCAGCGCCTACCCGGCACCAGCCCGTGACTATGGCCGTTACCGCAGCTGGTCATGGCGCAACGGCCAGCTCCCGGCCGGCAGCGCCTCCAGCGACCCGGCCGAGCTTGCCGACGCAGTCAGCGCCGCCCTCGACCAGCGCGGCCTGCGGCCTGCGCGCAGCACCCGCAGCGACCTGCTGGTCAGTGCCGACCTGCGCATGGAACGGCGCCTGCGCCAGGTGCGCGACGATTACTACCCCTATGACAACTACGGCTACGGGGGCATCGGCTACAACCGCTACGGCGGCTATCGCAACGGCTATGGTGTGTATGGCAGCGTGCCGATCATACGCACCTACCAGGTCGACGTGATGGTGGTGCGCCTGGACCTGTTCGATGCCGGCAGCGGCCAGCCGGTCTGGAGCGCCAGCGCAGAAACCACCAGCCAGGGCTCACCGAGCGAGCGCGCCCGCGCCCTGCGCGATGCCGTGCATAAGGCCCTGGATGGCTACCCCCCAAGCTGAAGGCAACCGGAGAATCATCATGCTGCGCCGTCTCGCTCTACTCCCCCTGTTGGCCCTGCTGGCGCTGCTCGGCGCCTGCCAGAGCAACAACGTCACCCAGGACTTCGATGCCAGCCGCGACTTTGCGGCCTACCGCAGCTGGAGCTGGCAGGAGCCGGCCCTGCAATATCGCCCGGACGACCCGCGAATCAAGAGCGACCTCACCGAGCAGCGCATCCGCCAGGCCGTCAGCGAACAGCTCGACCAGCGTGGCCTGCGCCCGGCCCAGGGCAACGCCAGGGGTGACCTCAAGGTGCAGACCTACCTGATCGTCGAAAACCGCCAGCAGCAGATCACCACCAACTACGGCGGTGCCTGGGGCGGTTACTGGGGTGGCTACTGGGGCGGCCCGGCCTACAACGAGACCCGCAGCGTCGACTACAAGGTCGCCACCATCCAGGTCGACCTGTTCGACAGCCGCGACGGCAAGCTGGTATGGCGCGGCAGCGCCGAGCAGATCATGAACAACTACCCGCCCGGCCCCGCCGAGCGCAACACCGCGATCCAGAATACCGTGGCCAAGGTACTGGCCAACTACCCGCCCCACTGAGCCGGCGATGGCCGGTCGCCACCTCAAGGCGACTGGCCATTATCTTGACTACACTTCTTTGACGCATGCGTTCGCGCACGGCCTGGTGCCGGCAAAGGAGTGCTCGTGGCTACCCGATTCCCAACCCGGCAGCGTGGCGCGATCGGCCTGATGGCCGCCCTGACACTGGCCCTGGCGCTGGTGTTCGCCCTGTTGGTGATCGATAGCGGACGGCTCTATCTGGAACAGCGTTCGCTGCAGCGGGTGGTCGACATGGCCGCCCTCGAGGCGGCTGGGCAAAGTGCGGTGTGCACCGGCAGCGGCCCGCAGGCGGCGACCGTGGCCCAGGCCAGCGCCGCACGCAACGGCTTCGCGCCCGGCGCCAAGCATACCCTGGCCACCACCTGCGGCACCTTGCAGACCGGTGCCGGCAGCCGGCGCACCTATACCGTCAACCCGAGCAAGAGCGAAGCGATCCGGGTCAGTGCCAGCAGCGCCGTGGCCACCAGCATTGCCGCCGGTGTACAGGCCCTGCTGAGCGGCGTCGCCGTGCCGGCCACCACCACCCTGCACGCCAGTGCGGTGGCCTCGCTGCCCAAGCCACCGCAGGCGATGCTGCGTCTCAAGAGCACCCTGCTGACCATCGACACACGCAAGTCCGATGTGCTCAACGCCCTGTTCAAGGCCCTTGGCGGCAACGTCAACCTCGACGTACTGGGCTGGCAGGGCATCGCCGACGTCAACGTCGACCTGCTGAGCTTTCTCGATGCCCTGGCCATCAAGGCCGGGGTGCAGGTCGGCAATTACGATGAACTGCTGGGCAAACAGCTGCACCTGACCGACCTGCTCGATGTCGCCGTCGATCTCGCCCGGCGCGGCGGCGCGGCGGCCCAGGTGGTGACCGACCTCGGCAAGCTGGTACTCGGTGCCGGCAACAACCCGCTGGTCAAGCTGGGCGATATCCTCGACATCCAGAACGGCGCGGTCCAGTCCGGCCTGGATGCCCAGATGCAACTGCTGCAACTGCTCAAGGCCTCGGTGATGCTGGCCAACAAGAACACTGCGGCCACCGCCGAGGTGCCGCTCAACATCCCGCCGCTGGTCAAGGCCAACCTGCGCCTCAAGGTCATAGAACCCGAACAGATCTCCGCCGTGGGCAACCCGCAGTACGACACCATCAAGGTGCACACCGCTCAGGTCCGTGCGCTGGTCAGCCTGGAGCTGCCGCTGCTCAACAGCATCACCGGCCTGCTCAACGCCGTGCTCGACCTGGCCGAACCGCTGACCAACGTGGTCAGCAACCTGCTCAGCCTCAATCTGGTGGCCACGCTGGAGTCGGTGTTCTGCCTGCTGGCGATCCCGTGCAAGGTCAGCGACGTCCGTTTGCTGCCTGGGGTGGTACACCTGGACATCGGCCTGGAAGTCGCCAGCGCCAGCAGCCAGGTCACCCGCTACAGCTGCAAGCCGGACAAGACCCTGACCGCCAGCACCCGCAGTTCGGCGCTCAACGTTTCGGTGGGCATGTTCAGCGATCCCCAGGCCTTTTTCAGCACGGGCAACACCGCCATTTCGCCGCTGCCGCTGATCGACATCGGCAGCAAATACTGCACGCGCTTCCTGATACTGCCGTCCACCTGCGGCGCGCGCACCGCCTTCGCTGGCGGTGGCGTAGGGCTCAAGGTCAATGCGCCGCTGCTGGGCAGCAACTCCACCGGGCCTGCCACCGACCTGCTGTTTCGCAACGCCAGCGCGCCACCGGACATCGACCTGCCACCGGCCTACATGGCCACCTCGGCCAGCGATATCGTGCAGAGCCTGAACAACACCATCAATGGCATCGAGCTGCAGGTGTACCGCCCGCTCAACGGCAACCTGCTCGGCAACGTGCTGGTGGTGGCCGGCAACCTGCTCGATGACGTCAAGGCGCTGCTGCAGCCAGTGATCAGGAACCTGCTCGGCAAGTTGGTCGATCCGCTGGTCAACGCACTGCTCAAGGCACTGGGGCTGGACCTGGTGAACGTCGAGGTCGGTGCCAACCTCACCTGTGACGGCAACCGCGCTCAGCTGATGCTCTGAACCGGCAGCTCGATCACGAAACACGCACCCTCGGCGCCATTGTGTGCGCTGAGCAACCCGCCCATGCCCTCGATGATTCCGCCACTCACCGACAGGCCCAGCCCGGTACCCACGCCGCTGGGCTTGGTGGTGAAGAACGGCTCGAAAATCCGCTCCAGCAGCCGCGGGTCGATGCCGCCGGCATTGTCGCGCACCTGCAGGCGCACCCCACCCGCCACCGGCTCGGCCTCCACCGCGATCCAGGGGCGCAACTGCGGGTCGGCCTCACGCCGGCCCAGCAAGGCGTCGCGGGCATTCACCACCAGGTTGATCAGCACCTGCTCGAGCTGATCGGCATGGCCGCGCACATGGCAGCCGCTCAGCGCCGGGCCCAGGTTCAGCGCCACGCCCTTGCCAGCCAGGCCGTCGGCCAGCAACGACACGGCACCCTCAACCGCCTGCCAGGGCTCGAACAGTTGCTGTTCGACCTCCGAACGCCGCCCGAACACGCGCATGTGGTCCACCACCTTCGAGGCCCGCAGCACCTGCGCATCGATGCGCCTGAGCTTGTCCTGCAGGTATTCCACCTGCACGTCGCCGTTCTCCAGGCGCTTGAGCGCGTTGACCACCGCCATGCGCATCACGTTCAACGGCTGATTGATCTCGTGGGCGAGGCCGGTGGCCATTTCGCCCAGGGTGGCCATCTTCGCGCTCTGCAACAGCTGCTGCTGGCTGCGCCGCAGCGCCGTGTTGTCGCGCCCCACCGCCTGTACCTCCAGCAGACGGCCCTGCTCATCGAACAGGCCGCGGTCGGACCACACCCACCAGGCATGTTCGCGCCCCGGCAGTTGCAGGCAGATTTCGGCACTGCTCACCGGCTGCTGCGGGGTCAGGCCGGCCAGGCGCTGCACGAACGCCTCGCGCTGGGCCGGCGACATCCACTGCCCCAGGTCGCTCCCGGGCAACTGGTCAGGTAGGCACTCCAGGTAGTCGGCCAGCGGGCGGTTGCCGAACAACACAGTCAGGTCGGGCCGGTAGCGGCAGATCATCGCCGGCGAGTCCTCCACCAGCACCCGGTAACGTTCCTCGCTCTCGCGCACCCGCTCGGCGGCCAGGGTCGCCTCGGTCACGTCGAGCCAGATACCCACGGCTTCCACCGGCAGGCCCAGGTCGTCACGCAGCAGGCGCGCTTCATCCAGCACCCAGTGGTAGATGCCCTGCGCATCGCGCAGGCGGTAGCGGCTGCGCACCTGGCCCTCGCGCAGCAGGTCGCGGGTACGTTGCAGCCACAGCGCCTGGTCGTCGGGGTGTACCCAGTGCGCCGGTTGCAGGTCGGCAGCGGGCGTCCAGCCAAGCAGCGGCTGCAGGCTGGCACTGAAGAATTCGGCCTGCAGCGCACCGGCGTCATAGCGCTGGATATAGATCACTGCCGGCGAACTGGCGATCAGGTTGTCCAGCCGTGCGTGCGCGGCCCTGGCCTGCTGCTCCTGGGCCTTGATATCGCTGATGTCGAGCATGAAACCCTGCAGACGTCGCTGCTGCCCCTGCCCGTGCACATCGCCACAGATGCGGTACCAGCGCAGCGACGCGGCCTGCAGGCGCACGCACAGTTGCAGGCTGCAGCCCTCGCGCTGCAGCGCCTCGAACGCCAGTTGCGCCGCCTCCCGGTCGGCCGGGTGCAGCAGCGCCCACCAGGCCGGCAGCGCCAGTTGCGCACTCACGCCGAAACTGGCCGCCAGCCCCGGTGCCAGGTGCAGGTAGGGCTCGTGCAGCGACCACTCCCACCAGCCCGCACCGAGCAACCCCTGTACATTGTCCAGGCGCTGCTGGCTGGCCTGCAGCCGGTCGCCGGCCAGGCGCGCCAGCAGCGGCTCGGCCATGGCATCGAGCAGCAGGGGGGCCGCCTCGGGCCGGGCCTGCCCACCCTCGTCCGCGCACAGCAGCCAGGCCTGGGCCTGATGCTGCTGCGCATGGCCCACCACATACATCGGGTGAGTCGGGCAGAGCACCTGCAAGGCCGGAAACTCGGCACTGCACAGCACGCGCCCCGACGGCAGGCGGTCGAGTACCGCGCTCAGGCGTGCATCGTCGGCCCAGGGCACGCTCGATGCGTCCCGCGCGAAGGTCTGCCAGCCGCCGGGGGTGCGCAGCAGCAGCGCCGCCCAGCCCATGCGCCAGTGCCAGGCCAGGCGCTGCAACTGCTCGGCGGCCACCTGGGGCAGGCGCTCCAGGCTGCAATCGCGCAGTGCTGCGCCGACCTGGCGGGCCAGTTGCTGCTGGCGCCGGGCATCCTGGCCCTGCTGACGCTGCTGCAGCAGATCGCCCACATCGAATAACTGCAACAGCCAGTCCTCGCCCTGGGCCAGCAACCAGCCGCGGGTGTGAAGGGTACTGCCATTGGCGGTTCTGAAGTCCAGGTCCAGCGGTTGTGCCTGCCAGTCGGCGGGCTCGCCTTCGAGCACCAGCAGGCTGTGCGCCTGCACGTAATCCTGCACCCGCGCAGCAGCCTGCGCGGGCAGCGCCAGGGCGCTGCGCAGCGGGCCGCCCAGGCGCAGCACGCGGCCCTTGTCATCGAGCCACAGCTGCAGGCCCACCGCCGCCGGTACCGGGGCCTGCGGTGCGGCCACCGCGGCGGCCGGGCGCCCGCGCCAGCGATCGAACAGGCCGTGGCCACCGCTCAAAGCTGAAGGCTCGCGGTGGCGCCAAGGGTTGCCGGCAGGCGTGGCACCTCGCCCACCACCGGCAGGTCGAGCACCGGCAGCACCGTCGTGAGCCGGGCCTTGGCGTAGTTGATGCGCACGGTCAGCAGGTTGGTGTTGCTCAGGGTCACGACCGCGTCGGTGCCGGGCTGGAACTTCAGCGTTCCCGGCATCCACGCCAGCTGCTGGGCCAGTACCTCGCGGGCCAGTGCCGGCACATCGGTGCGGTAGGTGGCGCTGGTCGGGTCCAGCGCCATGCAGCGGCGCACCGCCTCGCTGCTGGCCTGGTGGAACGACTGCAGCATCAGCAGTGGCAGGGCGTAGCTGACCACCCCGTAGAACACCGCGAAGAACACCACGAACACGGCGGCGAATTCGATCGCCGCCGCACCTTTTTGCCGTCTTGCAAGGCCTGCTTTCATGATCGCGTCTACCCTGACAATGACACCCGCAATCAAGCATAGAATCAATCACGACCAAGGGATGGCATTTCGCCTATGCAAAGCATCGTCCTGCTGCTGTGGCTCGCATTGTGTGCCGAACAGGATGCCCGAGAAAGGCAGATCAACAACACCTTGACCCTTGGCGCCGCAGCCTGCGCCCTGGCCTACCTCTTCATCACCGGACACACCTGGATCGGCGCCGATGCCAGCGAGGGCGGCTGGGCGCTGCTGATCGTGATGCTGCTGACCCTGCCCGGCTACATGCTCGGGCGCCTGGGCGCCGCCGATGTGAAACTGCTGGGTGCGCTGGCGCTTGCCACTGATCGGATGTACCTGCTGGGCACCTTCATCGGTGCCGGGGTGGCGGTGGTGATCTGGTTGCTCAGCCGCCGTTGGCTGTGGTCCCTTCTGAGTCAGAAGGTTAAGCAACGCTTCAGGCAGGTGATCGAAGAAGCGTCAAAAAAACAGCCCTTCGCCCCCTTCGTGCTGGCCGGTTTTTTATTGGCTGCGGTATGGATCCATTGATCGAACAACCCGTCTAACCTGCTGTACATACGTTGTACATAGCCGCCAACTGCGTCTATTTTTCTAGTCACTGCCCCTCGATACCACAAGCGTCATGGCCGTACCAGGAAGGGCACGTCAGCAGGGAGTTGCGTGTGAACAAGCCAGTGAGTCCATTCAAGGTGTTGATCGTCGACGACCAGCCGTTGATCGTCGAAGAGCTGTGTGAATTCATCGAGGGCAGCGGGTACCGGTGCGTACCGTGCCACAGCAGCCAGCAGGCCATCGAGCGGTTTACCGAAGACCCGGCAATCGGCCTGGTGCTGTGCGACCTGCACATGCCCGAGCGTGACGGCATCGAGCTGGTCAAGGCGCTCAAGGCCATTGCCGGCAAGCAGCGGATCTTCGAGGCAATCATGCTCACCGGGCGGGCCGAGAAGCAGGATGTGATCAAGGCGCTGCGCGAGGGGTTCGCCGACTACTACCAGAAGCCGGTGGACCTCCCCGAATTGCTCGAGGGGCTCAAGCGCCAGGAGACCGCGTTGCTGGAGCGGCAGAAGAACTTCCAGCACCTGGGCCACCTCAACCAGAAGCTGCAGTACCTGGCCGAATCCATCGACGACCTCTACCAGGACCTGGGCAAGGCCCGCGAGCAGGTGGTGGGCACGGGCCAGGGTGGCGAGGATGCAACGGCAGCCGAGAGCATGCCGGCGATCTTCGACCAGCTGTCACCGCGCCAGCTGGACGTCGCGCGGCTGGTGGGCAAGGGCCAGACCAACTATCAGATCGCCTGCGAGCTGGGCATTACCGAGAACACGGTGAAGCTGTATGTGTCGCAGGTGCTGCGCCTGACCCACATGCACAACCGCACCCAGCTGGCCCTGGCGCTGGCGCCCAACCCCTCGGCGCTGCGTCAGCGCATCACGGCGCATTGAACAGGTCGCCGCTGCCTTCGAGCCTTCGAAGGCAGCGGTGAAACCTGAAACAAATTGGATATGCCAGCCCCCTTGGGCTATGCAAGAATCCGGGCCACTTCTCGTCGATGTGTGGCCTGCTCAAGCATGACTTCATTTCTCAAAGGGCTGTGTGCCCCCAGCGGTGCGTTCTTCGGCTCTATTGCCATTTTCGCTACCGTTCTGGTGGGTGCTTACATCTCCCTTTACAGCTCGGCAATAACAGGACAGTTCAACAACCTGTGCCTTGGGCTGTTACCCACCTGCGAGGGGGCGCCGCTGAATGAAGCGTCCACGGCATTCAGGCTGTTGCTCTACCTCGGCCTGTTCCTGTTGATACGGGAAATAGCCGTCAACCGGGAAAACAACTCGGCGCGCAGCCAACTGCACAGTTACATAAAAAGCACTCCGTCAAAGTCGTTTCTCGGAAACTACTCTGCCTACATGCGTATCCTCGGCGCCCGGCGTCTGGAAATCAAAGCGGAACTCAACAGCGAGGCGCCCAAACCCGACGTGGTCCACAAGCTGATGCGCGAGTGCCTGCACGGTGTGTTGTCGCTGGCCAAGGACTGGGATGGCAATGAAGGCAAGTCGTCGGTCTATCGAGCCAACATCATGACCCTGGTGCCATCGGGTTTTCTCGATACGGTAACGCTTGCCGACGGCAGCATGGACAACATTGCCCGCATCATCGATTCCAGCAAGCTATTTCTGTACAACAACTCAACACTTGGCAAACTGGCAAAGTGCAGTGGCATCCTGGTGCTTGAAGATACGACTTTCACGGTGTCTACCAAAGTCGAGTTCGGCGAGCGGGACGACTTCATAAAAGAGCCGATTTGCTTCCCTTATGTCGAACAGGGTTATGCCGGTGTCACAACGCAACCCATCATCCCCGGCGCCCCCATGTGCGCCAGTTTCGGTATGGCGCAATACCTGCACCATACCCAAAGCGAAATATCTCTGTTTCTGGACAATCTTGCGTACAAGAACCGCGAGTTCTGCAATCGCTTCAAACATGATGTACTGGAGTATTACAACGATATAGAAGAAGCCCAGTCGATACTCTCCATTCCCATTCAGGTTCGACGCGAGGCGGATGCGGAACAACTCCCTGTCTATGAAACCATCGCCGTAATGAATATATACCGCAACAAAAAGGGGATTTTCCGCGATGAAGACAGCGCGATGAACTTTGCTCAACTTCTGGAGCCGATTTGCTATCATTTCGGGAAAATGCTAGTATCCCTAGCGCAAATAGAACCTGAAACATGACACTCAGCGTATATTTCCATTACTTTCAGGAGCCGTAGATGACCTCCCTAAAAGTACTAAAAACCAGATACAAGGAAGAGAGCCCCAGCAAGCGCTCCTCCGAGCAAACCCGGGAAGCCCTCAAGAGCATGGTGCTCAGAAACTTCTCCGCCAAGCCCAAATCGTGAATGAAGCCCAGCCGACGCTGGGCTTTTTCTTGGGCATGACTCACTTGTCGCTATTGCTGGTCTTCTCCCACCGGAAGAAATCCGGAATCACGTATTTGTAGGTATCCAGCCAGCGTTGCATGCTCTGGTCGCGCTCCTTGGGCGTGGCGCTCTGCGGGGTCTTGGAGGCCTGCGCGCCGCTGGCCTGCAACTGCAACCACGCCTCGGTGGCCGACTGCGCCTTGGACGAAGGCCCGGGCTCGATCGCCTGGGCCAGGCCCGGCAGCACTACCAGCATCACCAGTATCCGACTGTTCATGACGACCTCTGCACGGCAGCCACACTGCCAGGTTTGAGTTGTTGGGCGCGCGCCTGCGCTTCGTTGAATTGCGCCGCACTCAGGCCCAGCCGGCTCACCAGGTCGGCCGCCTGCTGCCACTTGTCCTGGTACAGCAGCAAGGTCACCAGGTTGACCGCCGCCAGACGGTCGCTGTCCTTGAGTTCGATTGCGGTCAGAAACTCGAAGCGCGCCTGCTCCAGCTTGCCCTGGTTCAGGTACACCACCCCCAGGTCGTTGCGGATCTTCTCGTCGGTGGGGGCCAGTTGCATGGCCCGTTGCAGATGCTGCAGCGCCTGCGCGTTGTCGCCACGGGCCGCCGCCATCTGCCCCAGCCCATGCTCACCCTGGGCCGCCAGGCACCCGCCGAGCAGGCTGCGGTACAGCGGCTCGGCCTCGCTGCGTCCAAGCAGGCGCAGCACCTTGGCCTTGCGCACCCGCACCTGGGCCAGATCGGCCGGCAGCGCCTCCAGGTGCGCAAGGCTGGCATGCGGGCGCCCGTCGGCAAGCATCTCGTCGGCCATGTTCAGCGACAGCTCCTGGCTCGAATCGGGCTTGGCACAACTGGCCGTCGAGCCCGGCATGGCCAGCCACGGCGCCGAGCCATCCGTGGCGCAACCACCGAGCAACAACAACCCCAGCGCCGCGATGCATGCCTTCATTGCGTCCACTCCTCTCAAGCCCCGAATGCCCTGGCCAGGGCGGTGAAGCCCGGGCCGGCGAGTACGATCAGCAACGCCGGGAACAGAAACAGCATCATCACTGCCGACATCTTTCCCGACATCTTCGAAATCCGTTCCTGCAAGGTGGTCAGGCGCCGGTCATCGAGCAGTTGCTTGAGTGCCAGCAGCGACTTCATCGCCCCGCCCCCCTGGGTCAGCAACTGGCGCAGGATGATGCAGGTGTCGCTGAACGCCTCCACCCCCAGCAACTGCGCGCTCTTGTCCAGCTCCGGCGCCAGCGCCAACCCCGAATCGACCCGTGCCAACAACAGCCGCAACTCCTCGCTCAGCACCGGCAGCAGGCGCTGCCCCTCCAGGCTCAGCAGGCGCAGGCTCTGCTCCACCGCCAGGCCCGACTCGAACATGATGCGCAGCAGCGGTATGAAGGTCGACACCTCCTGCGCCACCTGGCGCTGACGGCGTGCCGCCAGCAGCGCCAGCAACCGCTTGGGCAGCAGGTAGCCCAACCCCAGCCCCATCAGCGGGAACAACCAGGGCGAACGGCTCTCGCGAAAGAACACCTCCTGCACCAGCACCGCCGCCCCCATCAGGCATAGCGGCAAGCCCACCTGGCAGGCCGCGAACAGCGAGCGCTGGCGCGAACGCCGCCAACCCACCCGGTCGAGCAACTGGCGGGTCTCGCCGTCCAGGTTCAGCGAACGCTGCCCCAGCCGGCTGTCGCCCATGCGCTGCAACCAGCCGCGCAGTGCCGGCTCGTCCGGCGCACGCCCCTGCAGGCGTTGCTCCACCAGGCGCTGACTGCGCCGCTGACGCAGCCACTGACCCAGCAGCAGGGCGAACGCGCCAAACAACAACACCGCACTGAGCAACAAGGCCATCTCAGATACTCCGCAACATGCGCCACAGCGCCAGACACCCCAGCGCCTGCAGCACGAAGGCACTGAACAGCAGGCGCTGGCCGACACTGTCATGCCACATGGTCAGCAGGTAATTGGGGTTGCTGAACATGAAGTAGCCGGCCACGCTGACCGGCAGCACCGCCAGCACCACGGCAGTGATGCGGGTTTCACCGGTCATCGCGCGCAGCTGCCGCGCGCCCTGCTCGCGCTCGCGAATCACCTTGATCAGGTTCTCCAGCAACTCGCTGGCATTGCCGCCATAGCGGTGGTTGATGCGCAGGCCCAGGGCGAACAGGCGCAGCTCTTCGCGCGCATACAGTTCGGCCAGATCCGACATCGCATCGTCCAGGCTCACCCCCAACTGCACGTTGCGCTTGACCCGCTGCATGGCCCCCAGCAACGGCTCGCGCGAGGCATCGATGGCCCCCAGCACCGCATCGCTCAGCGTGCGCCCGGCCTTCAGGCTGCGCACGCAATGATCAAGCAGCACCGGCAACTGTTCGATAAGGCGGCGTACCCGGTGCTGGTACCGCCAGGCCAGGAACAGGCGCAACAGCAACGGCCCCGCCAGCAGCACCAGCAGCAGGCCAGGCCAGCCGCCGTACAGCCCGGCGCACACGGCCAGCAGCAGCCAGCCTGCCCCCCATGCCATCAGCCGGTCATTGCGGCGGTCGAAACCTGCACGCAACAGCATCAGCTCGAGCCAGTCAGGGCCACGTGGCCCGCTGTTGTCGGCGGCCTGCTGGTGCTGGCCCAGGCGCTGCAGAATGCGTTCGTTGCCCGAGCGGTGCAGGCTGGTATAGAACAGGCGCATCGAGATGCCGAACATGACCACGCCCCCCAGCCACAACCACACCGCGCCGCTCACGGCCCGGGCTCCGCATCGTTGAGGTCACGACGCAGCTTGTCGCTGGCCGGGTTGACCGCCTCGCGCAGGAAGGTGTCGCCGCCGCGCCGGTCGAGGCGAAACAGCGTGTTGGTGACATACACGTCGTCGCGCACCCCCACCACCTCCAGCACCTCGCTCACGCAGCGACGGCCATCGGGCAGGCGGGCCAGCTGGATCACCACGTCGAGCGCGGCGCAGATCATCTGGCGCAAGGTCTTCTCGGCCACCTGGCGACCGGTCAGGCCCACCAGGGTCTCCAGGCGCAGCAGCGCGTCCTGCGCGTTGTTGGCGTGCACCGTGCTCATCGAACCGTCGTGGCCGGTGTTCATCGCGGTCAGTACATCGAGCACCTCGACCCCGCGGATCTCGCCCAGGATGATGCGGTCCGGACGCATGCGCAGGGCGTTGCGAATAAGCTCGCTGGCCTTGATCTCGCCATGCCCCTCGGCATTGGGCGGGCGGGTTTCCAGGCGTACCACGTGCGGGTGATCCAGCTGCAGCTCGGCCACGTCCTCGATGGTCACCAGGCGTTCACGGGGGCTGATCAACTGGCTGAGGATGTTCAGCAAGGTGGTCTTGCCGGTGCCGGTGCCGCCACTGACCAGGATGTTGCAGCGCTTGCCCACGGCTCGTTGCAGAAAGTCGAGGATCGCCTGGTCGATGGCCCGGGTGGCCAGCAGGTCGGCGCTCTTGAGCATGTCCTTGCGAAACTTGCGGATCGACAGGCACGGCCCGTCCAGCGCCACCGGCGGGATGATCGCATTCACCCGGCTGCCGTCGGGCATGCGCGCATCGACCATCGGCGACGACTCGTCCAGGCGCCGCCCCAACGGCGCGAGGATGCGCTGCATCACACGCTCCACGTGATGCGCGTCGATAAAGCGCAGGTCGGTCTGCTGCAGCACGCCCGCGCGCTCGATGAACACCCGGTGCGGGCCGTTGACCAGGATCTCGGTGACGCCCGCATCGCGCAGCAGTACCTCAAGCGGGCCGAAGCCGGTGAGCTCGTCGACGATCTCCTCGGCCAGGCGCTCCATCTCGTAGCGCGACACGGCCAGGTGCTGGCGCGCGATGTAGTCGCCCACCTGCTCCACCACGAACTGCGCCAGCGCCGGGCGGGCGCCCTCCAGCAGGTTGAGGCCGGTGTCCTCGATGGCATCGATGATGTGCCGGTGCAAGGCCCGCTTGAGCCCCTGCGGGTCGCTGCCCGGGTTTTGCCGTGGGCCGCCGAACAGCTCGTCGCCGCTCATCTACTTGTGCCCCCACAGGCGCTTCATCCAGTTGCCCGCCTTCGGTTGCAGGCTTTCCGAACGTCGTGCCAGCCGCTCGCCCAAGGCCTTGAGCGCCTGGGTCAAGGCCTCGCGCGGGGCCACCTCGAACAGCGACAGCCCCTGGTTCTTGGCGTTCAGGCGCACCTCGGGGCTGTAGGGCAGCACCACCAGCACCGGCAGGCCATAGCGCTTGCCCAGCGCGTCAGAGTCGGGCGCCACGCTGCGCAGGTAGCGGTCCACCAGCAGGCTCGCGTGTTCCAGTTTCATGCCCTTTTCGCGCCATAGGGTCAGCACCTCCAGGTTGCGCCGGCAGTCCAGCACGTTCTGGTCGGTGTACCAGATCAGCTTGTCGCAATGGCTGACGAAGGTGCGCAAGGGCTCACTGTCGGGCTGCCCGGCCAGGTTCACCACGATGTGCTGGAAGTGCTGGCGCAGCGCGCTGAGCAGCATGTACAGCTCGGCCGCGCTGGTGCGCTCCAGTGCCTCGTCGCTGTCGGTATAGGCCAGCAGGCGCAGGCCCGAGGGTTCGCGGGCGAACGCGCTGTCGATCAGGGTGGCATCCAGGCGGCGCAGGTGGCGCAGCGCATCACCGAAGTGAAACGAGGCCTCCAGCCCCAGCAGCGCCAGGCTGTCGCCACGGGGCAGGCCCAGGTCCAGCAACAGGGTCTGCTGACCACTGCCCTGCACCACCCGCGCCAGGTGACTGGTGAGCAGGGCGCCGTCGCTGGCGCACTGGGTGCCGTACAGCACCGTCAGGCCGCCCAGGTGCGGGTTGCTGGTCACCGGTGGCAGGCGCTTGCTCAGGCGGCGCACCAACCCGGCCACTTCGCTTGAGCGCGAGCCATAGGCGACGAAGTCCCGCGCACCGGCGCGCATCGCATTGAGCACCAGCTGGTTGTCCATGCCATCGCCCAGGGCAACGATCGCCAGCATCGGCTTGGCCTCCAGCACCCCTTCGATCAGCGCGCACTGGCTCACCACCTGCTCGCGGTCCAGGCCCACGAACACCAGGTTGGCGAAGGTCACATCCACCAGTGCGAGCAGTTCGTCGAGGCTGCCGCTGCCGGCCCCCACCACCTGGCCCAGCGGCGCCAGGGCGGTTTTCAGCCACTGCAGGTCACCGTCGTCACGGGTGATCGCAAGGAAGGTCTGGCTCAGGCTCTGGCTCATTGGCTCAATCCACTGCGCTGTTCGAAATTGCCGTTCTCGAGAAAGAACAGGCGCCCCCAGCTCGGGTCGTAGGTGCGCAGGCGCTCGCCGGGCAACTCGGGCAACTTGGCATTGGCCGCCAGCGGCTGCACCAGGCGCGGGGTCACGATCATCAGCAGCTCGGTCTCCTCACGGCTGATCGACGACTGGCGAAAGAACGCGCCCAGGATCGGCACGTCGCCCAGGCCCGGAAACTTGTCCACCGCCGAGCGCGCACTGCTGCTGATCAGGCCGCTGATGATGAAGCTCTCGCCATCGGCCAGCGACACGCTGGTGTCGGTGCGCCGCACCGTCAGGCCCGGCACGGTGACGCCGGCGATGCGCACTGCGTTGTTGTAGTCCAGCTCGCTGACCTCCGGCGCCACCTTGAGGGTAATGCGGTCGCGGCTGACCACCGTGGGTGACAACGCCAGGCGAATGCCGAACTCCTTGTACTCGATGGTCACCGTGTCGCTGCCGGTGCTGGGCACCGGAATGGGGATTTCGCCGCCGGCCAGAAAGCTCGCGGTCAGGCCGCTGAGTACCACCAGGCTGGGGCGCGCCAGGGTGTAGGCGAAGCCGCTGCTCTCCAGCGCATCGATGGCCGCCAGGAAGCGGCTGCTGCCGCCGCCCCACACGATATTGAACACATCGTTGTTCAGCGGGATGCTCGGGCGCACCTTGACCAGCCCGCCAACGCCGCCACCATCGGGGCTGGTCACCGCACCCGGCACGTAGCCCGGCGACACCGTGGTGTTGGGCACGCTGCCCGGCGAGCCGAACAGCGAGTTGTTGGAGCCCTTGAAGAACAGCCGCGTACCGGCCTCCTTGAGTTTGGTGCGGCTGACCTCGACAAAGCGGATATCGGCCTGCACCTGGCTCGGCAGCAAGGGGTCGAGGCTGGGCGGCAAGGCGCTGTCGGCCATCTCGGCAGTGGCCCGGCCCTTGATGAACAGCATGCTCTGGCGCGGCACGCTGGCGCATGCGGTCCACAGCATCAGGCTGGTGGCGCCGGGGCCCACGGCGCTGACCACCACGCCGCGCTCGCCACTGGCCTGCACATCGGCGATGTTGGGGTCGCCAACCGCCGCCCGGGTGATCGGCACCGGCAGGCGGATCTCCTGCTGCAGGCCCTGGTCCAGCTCGATGCTGGCCGGCACCGGGCTCAACCCGGCACAACCCGACGGCGCCGCCAGGGCATGGGCAGCCGGCCCCCCCAGCAACAACAGGGTCAGGATGGAACGCTTGAACATCAGCTCGGAACGACTGCTCATCAACGGGCATCCTTGCTTCGATCAGGGGGTGGGCGTTGAAGCCTGGGGGCCTCGAATGATCTGCATCTGGTGCCTGGGCGCCTGGCCTGCAACCGGGGCGGCGGCCGGGGTCATGGCCAGTTGACTGAAGCGAAAGAGATCGCGGTTGGCGTTGTCCAGTTGCGGTGCAGCGGCCTGCGGGTCGGCCCAGTAGCTGGCCAGGCGTTTCTCTTCGGCACTGCGTACCGCCAGGCGCAGGCTGCCTGCCTGGGCGGCCAGCAACAGGCGGCTGGCCAGGGCTTCAGGTACCGCCAGCACCACGGTGCGCGCCATGGCGCGACGCTGTTCCTGGGCCGCCTTGGCATCGGTGTCGGCCTCCGGCGGGCGGCCATCGTTGGCCAGCCCCAGTTGCTCGCCCACGCTGAGCAGGCGCAAGGCCGGCACGGCCACCTGGGCCGAGGCCTGCGGGTTGAGGTTGTCTTCGCGCAGGTACAGCAGCACATCCACGTAGTCGCCGGGGCGCAGTTGTCCGGCGGCGCCGACCACTTCGTCCACCGCCACCGCCAGGGCGCGCTCGCCGGGGTGGATCATGCGCGCCAGCGGCCCACCGGCCTCGAAACTGCTCTCCTCCAGCCAGGTACCTGCAGGCAGGGCCCGCCAGCTGGTGCGGCCCAGCACCTGCTCGGGGCGCTGGAAGCTGCCGGCCGGGGCCACCAGCAGGCGCTCGACACTCAGATCCTCGGCTGTCAGCACGGTGTAGGCGGGTACGTCGCGGCGCAGCACCAGCACGGGCTTGCGCAATGCATCGGTGCCAGCCTCCGTGGCCTGGTCCCCCGGCTGAGCCGGGTCGGCCGGCCCTGGCGCCGCCGCTTGCGGCGGCTCGGGTGCCTCGGATGCACGGCTGAGCACCAGCCCCCAGTAACCTGCCAGCACGGCACCGATCAGGAACAGCACGGCAAGGATCATGGTGATGCGACTGCTCATGTCGGCGCTCCCTCTGCCTGAACATCCCTTCGGCCGCGCGGTGTGCGAACTGGCCCGCAAACATGAAGTTGCAAGTAACTATTTCGCTATTTGACGGTAGCGCAGCTAGGACAAAACGCCATTACCCGTCAGTTTTTTTTCGGTCCGAAACCCGACACCCCCTGAAAACAACAGCTTATTGGCGCCAGCGTTGACACCCTTACTTTGGTATTAATGCCTTCTTACATTTGCCGGTTTCGAACCGCTTGACGATGCTGTGATGGCAAAGGGGAATCACCGTTTCCGGGCCCCATTACCCGCGCCTGTGGCGCAAGGAGAAGTACCATGGTCCTTTCCCGCATCCTCAAGCACTGCAAGCTGTTCTTCCATCGCAAGGACGGCGCGTCCGGTATCGAATATGCCATCGTGGCCGCCATGGTGGCCGTGGTGATCATCGGGGTCTCGACCGATGTGGGGGGCGGGGTGAAAAAGGTCTTCGACGACATCGTCGCCGCCCTGCCCTCAGCCTGATGACAGGAACTGAACATGCCGGCTTCCCACTCACGTCAACAGCTGCTGCTGGTGGATGACGAAGAAGACGCACTGCTGGAGCTGGCCGAGCTGCTGGAGGGCGAGGGCTTCTGTTGTCACACGGCAACCTCGGTCAAGCTCGCCCTGCAGCAGTTGACGCGACATCCCGACATTGCCCTGGTGATCACCGACCTGAACATGCCGGAGGAGAGCGGCATCTCGCTGATCAGGCGCCTGCGCGAGCACACGGCGCGTCAGCACCTGCCGGTGATCGTCACCTCGGGGCATGCCGACATGGATGCGGTCAGCGACCTGCTGCGCCTGCAGGTACTCGACCTGTTCCGCAAGCCGATCTACCACCTGCGTCTGCTGGAAACCCTGGACAACCTGTTCCCCAAGCCCCGCCTGCAACTGGTTCAGTAACGCCTGGCCGCCACGCGGCCATCGCGGGTCAAGCCCGCTCCCACAGGTAGTGCGCATACCTTGTGGGAGCGGGCTTGACCCGCGATCGGTCGTCACAGCTGGTAACTGAAACTCAACGTGTACCGTGGCCGCCGATTGAAGCTGTCCAGCGCGATATCCGACATCGGCTTGGCCGCCTCCAGCGAGATGTTGTAGTAGCGCGCATCGCCAAAGCGCAGCCCCAGCGCCGCCGACGACAATCGTGAATCACGCACCGCCAACTCGTTGAACCAGGTACGCGCGGCGTCCACCACCACGTACGGCTGCAGTACCTTGAGCCAGCTGCCATCGCGCTTGAAACTGTAGTTGACCTCGTATGCCGCACCCCAGCCCTTGTCGCCGGAAGCCTGATCGCTGGGGTAGCCGCGGCCGAAATTCTGCCCGCCGAACACCGCGCGCTCGCTGTCGGGCAGGCTGTCGTCGGTCCAGTACAGCGCCGCCGATGCCACCCCCTGCCAGTTCTGCAAGAACCGGTCGCTCTGCACCCCCGACAGGCGCAGGCGCAGGAAGTCCAGGTCGTAGTCGCTGTCGGTCTTGGCACCGAAGTGATCGAGGCCCTGGTACACACCGGCACTGAGGATGCGCAGCTGCTGCGCGTCCGACTTGCTCCAGTCTGCCTCGAAGGCAAAGGCGCGCACATCGGTGCGGGTACTGACCTTCAATGGCAGGCCGATCACCCGGTAGTCGGTGCTGTCGTTCACCGCATAGAAGCGCGCTGCCACGTTCAGCCATTCGTTGCTCGAGGCGATCAGCGCCTGGCTCAGGCCGATGGAGTAACGGTCGTTCTCGCGGTGCTGCTTGAGGTCGATGCCGTTCTCCAGGCGCACCCGCGCCGCCGGGTTGCTGCGGTAGGTCGAGGCCGAAAGATTGAGCTGGGTGCCTTCGGCGTCCACGTACTGCGAGTAGTCAAGACGGTAGTAGCGTTCGTCATCCTGCCCCGGCGGGAACAGCGCGCTGAAGCTCAACTGCTCGGCCACCGCGGTCTGGGCGTTGCTGTTCAGGCCGAGCAGCGCCTGGGTGTCGTCGCGGCTGCCGTCGGTAAGGCTCAAGGTACTGGTGAACGGCTTGCGCGAGGCCTGCGCGATCAGCCGCGTGGCGCCGTCGGTGGTACCCGGCGGCGGCACCTGGGCCTGCAAGGTCAGGCCCGGCACCCGGCTCATCAGCGCGGTGTAGCGTTCGAAGGTCTTGCGGGTGAGCGGGCGCTCGGCCTTGAGCTTGCCCACCAGCTTGTCGAGGTAGGCCGACACCGGCCCCACATCGCCCTGCAGTTCGTAATCACGTATGTAGCCTTCCACCAGCACCACGCGCAGACGGCCTTCGGCGAAGTCCTGCGGCGGCAGGTAGGCATACGACAACAGGTAGCCATCCTGCTGGTAGCGCTGGGTGAGGCGGCGGGTGGCCTCGATCAGCTCGCCCAGGGTCACCTCGCGGTCGAGCAGGCCCTGGTAGTTGTCGCGCAGTTCGCTGAGCGGGTAGATGGTGCCGCCTTCGATGCGCACCCGCTGCACGCGCACCCGCGTGCCCATCAGCAGCGGCTGTGGCTGCTGGCCGGCATCCGGTGCGGGCAGGTTCAGTTGGGGAGTGACGGGGCGAAAGGCATCGGCGGGCAGGTTGGGCGCTGGCAGCTTGCGCTCGGTCTCGTTGCTGTTGAGGAAGCTCGGCAGGGGCTCGGCATGCAGCGAAGCCACCCAGGACAGACCCAATAACGCGACGAACATCGATCGCATAGGACACTCCATGATCCTGAAAAATACGAGGGAACCAAAGACGGTTCCCTCGTCAGCCTCAAGCGTAGGTGTTGCCCGTAAAATCGTCTAATCGATGATGGCCATTTAGTTACTTGTTACCCCCGAGGCCGCCTTTCAGGCCGGTGGTCAGGCCATTGAGCAGACCGCCCACGCCGCCGCCCCCTTGCCCGTTGCCGTTGACCAGGGTACCGACCTGGCCCACGGTGCCGCCCACGGCATTGACCGTCGCACCCAGCTGGGTGGTGACCGGGTTGTTGCCGGCCGCGGCAATCTGATTGCCCACCCCGCTGACTGCGCTGCCCACCTGGGTGACCAGGCCGTTGACCGGCGCACCGATGCCGGTTGCCGCGCCTACCTGCTGGGTAACGCTGGTCACACCGCTCACCACCGGGGTGAGGCCGGCGCCCACGCTGTTGCCCAACGCAGCGGTGGGCACCCCGGCCGGCACGCTGGCCACGCCATTGCCGCCCAGTACCGGCCCCAGCGAGGCCACGGTCTGGCCCACCTTGTTGACCGTGCTGCCTGCGGCGTCGAGCAGGCCGTTGCTGCTGCCGGCGCCGAGCCCGCTGCCCAGGCCCGCCACGGCGCCACCGGCGGTTTCCAGCAGCCCCGCACCGGGGGCGCTGCCACCGCTGCCGGTGCCGGTGTTGACCAGGCCACCGCTGGTGCCGACCGCCGTGCCGACATGGCTTACCAGCCCGCCGACGGCGGTGGTCAGCGGGTTGCCGTTGCCGGCACTGGCGACCTTGTCGCCCACCCCGTCGACTGCGCTGCCAACCTTGTTCAACAGGCCGCTGACCGGTGCACCCACCCCGGTGGCATCACCCACCTTGCCGGTGGCGCCTTCCACCAGCGACACCACCTTGACCACCTGGTTGCTCAATTGCTGGTTCAGGTTGCCCAGCTTGCCGGTGGTGCTCTGGGTGCTGAGGGTATCGCCAAGCATCACCACCACGTCGCCGACCTTGTCCACCACACCGTTGACCACGGGTATCTGTTCGATCAACTGGCTGCTGGCCACCGACTTGACCCCGCCGCCGATATCCGACACCCCGTTGCCCACGCCCTTGACCGTCTCGCCCAGGGCATTGCTGCCAGTGCCAAGCGTACCCAAGCCCTTGCCCAGGCCATCGCCGATGCTGGTGACGGCGTTGCCGGTGGCCGTCACCAGGTCGCCGGCACCGGTGCTGCCCACTACCGGTACGCCGCTGACGGCGTTGCCCACGCCGGACACGCCCGTGCCCACGCCCGACACGCCGCTGCCAACCTGGGCCACCACCTGGCCGACGACCGTGGTCGAGGTCGTGCCACCACCGTTGTTGCCGCCACCACCATTGTTGCCACCGCCGCCATTGTTACCGCCACCGCCGTTGTTGCCACCGCCGCCATCCGTACCGCCACCGCCGGTGCCACCACCGCCGTCCGTACCGCCACCGCCAGTACCACCGCCGCCGTCCGTACCGCCACCGCCAGTACCGCCGCCGCCGTCCGTACCGCCACCGCCAGTACCACCGCCGCCGTCCGTACCGCCACCACCTGTGCCGCCACCACCGTCAGTACCGCCGCCGGTACCGCCACCACCACTGCCGCCATCGGTACCCGAATCGGGTGTGGAACTGCTTACGTGACTCTTGTGACCGCCACCGCCGCTGCTGCAACCGGCCAGGCTCACGGTCAAGATCAACATCACTGCCGTACTTGCTTTGATCCACGCTTGAGTTTTCATGGCGACTCCCTGCTACTGCTGCCGCTGCTTTTATAGGTGTGAAGCACCGGGTTTCCGGCCACTCCACGTCCGTTGCAGCTATCTGAGCGCGCAGGCGCAAGGGGAACAATTCTGAGCTTGGTATTAACCCGATATATACAGTCGCAGCACCAGCAAAAGCCCTTTTGCTTCAGGCACTTGAAAGCAAGGGGAAGGTGCTTTGGCAGCCCTTCCCCTTTCGCGTTATATCCATCTTACGGGTGCACGGTCAGTCGTTGACCTGGAACTCGACCCGCGCGGTCTGCCCGCTGGCATCCAGCACGCTGAGCTCGTAGCGCCCCACCTCCTCCAGGTTCACGGCCAGCGCCGCCTGGGCTGTGGTCTCGCCCAGGGGTGCGCCGTTGAGGAACCACCAGCGCTGGCCTTCGCCACCCAGCGCCGAAACGCTCAGGTGCAGGGCATCGCGGCTGGTGGCGGGACGACGCAACTGGTCGCCCGGGCGTATCCCCACCACCGACAACGGCGCGGCACTGGCCGGTACCTGCGGCGGGCAGTTCGGGTCGATGGCCGGCAAACGCGCCTCGCGCCGCTCCAGGCGCGGCAACCACGGGTCCAGTGGTGCCGGCCACAGCGCGATGTCGCGCGGCGCGGCCCCCGCACAGGCTGCATCCACCCGCAGGCCCCGGGCATTCACCCACACCTTCTCCAGCAGGCCGACACCCAGGGGCTGGTCCTGCGCGAGCAGGGTCGGCGGCGTGGTGTTGCCCAGGGTCCAGGCAAAGCGCTGGCGCCGGCAGTTGGGGTCGGTGCGTGCCATCGGCTGGCCCAGCGGCCAGCAGATCGCGGCCACCCCGACGTTGCCCGGCACTGCCGGCACCGGGGCGGCAATGCCGCGCTGGCTGTCGCGGTTGCTCAGCACGTCATGCACCTGCAGCATCAGCGGCGCGGCCGAGGCCAGGCCGAACTGCCCCGGCACCGGGGTGCCGTCGGGGCGGCCGATCCAGATGCCGATCAGGTAGCGCGGCCCCACGCCGATCGACCAGGCATCGCGAAAGCCGTAGCTGGTGCCGGTCTTCCAGGCCAGCTGCGGGCGCTGCACCAGTTCGGCGTGCGGGTCGCGGTCGGGACGCGCCTGGCCACTGAGGATGCGCCGGATGATCCACGCCGAGCCCGGCGACAGCAGCCGGCGCTCGACCAGCGGCGCATCCGGTTGCAGGCGCAGCGGCGCGCTCATGCCGTCGCGGGCGAACGCACTGTAGCCACTGACCAGGTCTTCGAGGCGGCTGCCGGCGCCGCCCAGGATCAGCGACAGGTTCGGCTCGGCCGCCGTCGGCAGGCTCAGCGGCATGCCGCCCATGCGCATCTGCGCGGCAAAGCGCTTGGGCCCGTAGGCTTCGAGCAACTGCACCGCCGGCAGGTTGAGCGACAACGCCAATGCCGAGCTGGCCGCCACCGGGCCACTGAAACCCATCGAGAAATTGCCGGGGCGATAGTCGCCATAGCGGCGTGGCACATCCTGCAGCAACGACTCCGAATGGATCAGGCCGTCATCCATGGCCATGCCGTACAGAAACGGCTTGAGGGTCGAGCCCGGCGAACGCAGGGCAGTGATCATGTCGACGTGGCCGAAACGGCGCTCATCGCCAAGGTCCACCGACCCCAGGTAGGCGCGCACTGCCATGGTCTGCGACTCCACCACCAGGATCGCCGCCGAAGTGCGCTCGGGCAGGCGTGCGCGCCAACCCAGCAGCAGGTCTTCCAGGCGCCGTTGCAGCGCAGCGTCGAGGGTGGTGTGGATCAGCGGCGGGCTGTCGGCACGGTTCAGCCGGCGAGCCAGCAGCGGAGCCAACGCCGGCTCCTGGCGTGGTGCCAGCAGCAGCGGTTCTTCCTGCGCTTCGGCGATGCGCTGCTGCGGCCACACCTGGTACTCGCCCAGGCGTTGCAGCACCTTGTCCCGGGCCAGGCGCGCGCGCTCCGGGTGGCGGTCGGGGCGCAGACGGCTGGGCGCCTGGGGCAGCACCGCCAGCAGCGCAGCCTCGGCCGGGGTCAGTTGCAAGGGCGACTTGCCCAGGTACGCCCAGCTGGCCGCCGCCACACCCTGCAGGGTGCCGCCGAACGGTGCGCGGTTGAGGTACAGCTCCAGGATCTGGCGTTTGGACAGGTGCCATTCCAGCTGCGCGGTGCGCCACACCTGGCGCAACTTGCCCGGCAGCGTGCGCGAGTGCGGGTCGAGCAGGCGCGCCACCTGCATCGACAGCGTGCTGCCGCCCGACAGCACGCGCCCGCCCGTGAGGTTCTGCCAGGCGGCACGGCCCAGGGCCAGCGGGTTGACCCCGGGGTGCCGGTAGAACCAGCGGTCCTCGTAGGTGAGCAAGGCTTCGAGGTAGTAAGGCGACACCTGATCAAGGGTGACCGGGTAGCGCCACACGCCCTCGGCATCGGCAAAGCGCCACAGCGGCGTGCCGTCTTCGGCCAGCACCACCCGCGCCAGATCGTCGGCCGGCATCGGCAATGGCCACAGGCGATCAGCCAGCCACAGCAACAGCACGCAGGCAAAGGCGGCGCACAGCAGCCGGGCGATGCGCGAGCGGGGTCGGGCTAAGCTGAACATCAGGCGCGGACACCTTTTTGCGTGGGTGAGGAACCGAGCCGGCAGGATGATGGCCAAAGCTCTGGGCACGGCGACTGCGCCGTAGCGTCGATCAGGAAGCGATTATGCATGTAGAAGGTTTTTTCGAATGGCTGGGGCAAGCGCTCGGCGCGGTGATCCGCTTCGTGGTGGATGCCCTGAGCGGGTTGTTCAATCTGCTGGCCAATGCCGGCGGCAACTTCATCGACGGCCTGGCACGCACACTGGGCATGGACACCTCGCTGGTCAGCATCCTGATGCTGGTGATCGGCCTGCTGTTGCTGTACTCGGCGGTGCGCGCGTTCATGCGCGCCTCGATCATCATGGGGATCATCTGGCTGATGCTGGGGTTGTGGGTGTTGAGCTGGGTGGTGCGGTGACAGCATCGCGGGTCAAGCCCGCTCCCACAGGGATTACTGCGACCCTTGTGGGAGCGGGCTTGACCCGCGATGGGGCCTGATTAGCGTCCCAGAATCACCATGTCACCCGGGCTCTCGCCCACCGCCTGCCAGTTGGGCCGGTACATCGACTCCACCTGCACCGGCGGCACGCGATAGGTGCCCGGCGTGACCGCACGGGCCAGGTACAGCAGGTGCGTCACGCCGTACGGGTCGACGTTCATCGCCGCCACGTAGCGGTCATCGCGAAACTCCTGGTGCACCACGTTGGCGTTCTGCATTGCTTCACGCCATTCCTTCACTGCACTGCTGGCGTTGTCCAGGCTGGCGGCACTTTGCGCCAGGTTCTGGTTTTCCAGCTCCAGGCCCGCCGGCAGCAGGTCGACGATCAGCGCGTCCGGCACCCGCTCGTTGGCGCGGATACCAATGTGCACCAGCACCAGGTCGCCACTCTTGAGCGACTTGATGTTCAGTGCCCGGCCATTCATGCCCAGGTACTCGCGGTAGATGCTCATGTTGGTGCCCACCGCACGGGGTGCGAAGCGCGGGTAACCCGACACGGTCAACTGCTGGTACACGGTCTTGTCGCTGGTGTTGGTCACGGTCAGCGGCGAGGCCAGCAACGGCCCCTCCAGCTTGAGCCCGGCCTGGGTCGGGCCCAGGTCGCGCAGCTCGCCCGCGCTGTCCAGGCGTGCACTCCAGCGGCCTTCAGGCTGCTTGAGCATGCCACGCCCGGCCATGAACAGCGCATTGCGCTCCTGGGTGGACAGGTACGAGCTGCTGGCCATCTTGTCCGACAGCTCGAACAGCCGCTGGTCGAGCTGGTCGGTGGCCAGCTTGTTCTCTTCGAGCAGGGCCAGGATCAGCGCCTCGTCACGTACCGGGCTGCCATAGTCGCTCAGCCACACGTCCTGGCGCTTGACCGCCAGGCCCGCCTGCAGGGCCTGCGCCGAGCGCGGCTTGTCGCCCATCTTGTCCAGTGCGATCGACAGCTGTACCAGCGGCAGGCCCGAGCGTGCATCGGCGCGGCGCTCGAACAGGCTGCGCAGGGCACCCAGCGGGGCCTGCTGGGTACGCGCCAGCACCAGCGCCGCATACGCCTGTACCGCGAAGCGGCTGTGCTCGGCGTTGCTGGTGTAGTACGGCTCGATCAGGTTGCGTTCCTGCAGGTAGCGCAGCAGGCGTTCGTTGGCCTTTTTCAGCGCCTCGGGCGGCACCGCATAGCCTTGCTCGCGGGCACGCTGCAGGAAGTCGGTGACATAGGCAGTCAGCCAGTACTCCTCGCTGTCGTCCGCGCTCCACAGGCCGAAGCTGCCGTTGTAGCGCTGCATGCCGAGCAGGTGCTCGATGCCCATCTCGATCTTGCGCTGGCGCACCTTGGGCTCTTCACCCTTGATGCCCAGGCGCTCGAGCGTCTCGGCATCGGCGTACAGCGACGGGTACAGCCCGCTGGTGGTCTGCTCCAGGCAGCCATAGGGGTAGGCCTCGAGGGCACGGATCTGCTCGGCGATGTTCAGCGGCGGGCGGCTCGACAGCGACAGCATCGCCTCCAGGCCCTGGGGTTCGAACGCGGCCAGGTCCTCGGCGGGCAAGGTCCATGGCTGGTCCTTGAGCGCGGCGCGGTAGTGCCTGAGCTGCGCCGGGTAGGCCGGGCGAATGCCCAGGGTCCACTCGCGGGTGAAGGCGGTGTTCGGTTCGCCCGGCAGCACCAGGCCGCTGACCTGCACCTTGACCTTGCCCTGGCCCAGGCCACCCACGGCCTGCACGCCCAGCAGCGAGGTCACGCGCTGGCCGTCACGCAGGCTCAGTGGCTGCTCGGACGGGGTCAGCAGGTTCAACTGGCCCTCGGTGGTCACCTTGACCGTGAACTTCTGCGCCTTGCCCGACAGGTTGGACAGGTCCAGCGCCAGCTCGGTACGGTCGCCGCCGGCCAGAAAACGCGGGGCCGACAGTTCGGCGATCAGCGGCGCGGCGACCACGGTCTTGGCCTCGGCCATGCCGAAGCGCTCGTCGGTCCAGGCCTGGGCCATCACCCGAAGCTCGCCGTTGAAGTCGGGGATGTCCACCGTCGCCTGACCTTCGCCCTTGGCGTCCAGGGTCACCGGGGCGCTCTGCAGGGCCACGATGGTCACGCTGGTGCTGGGACGCTTGCCGCCCTTGGCCATGGCCGCGTCACCGCCGAATGCCAGGCTGGCCAGGCGGCCCTGCCCGGCTTCGATCAGCTGGCCGTAGATATCCAGCTGGTCGGCGCCGTAGGCCTTGCGGCCGAACATGCCGGTGAACGGGTCGGGGGTGGCGTAGCTGGTGATGTTGAGAATGCCCACGTCCACCGCGGCCAGCAGCACCTGCACCTGCTTGGGGATGCTGCCATCGGCATTGCGCGCCTGCACCTTGACGGTGAGCGGCTGCTTGGGACGCATCTTTTCCGGGGCCTTGAGGGTCAGCGCCAGCTTGCGCTCGGCGCGATCCAGCGGCAGGTGCAGCACGCCCACGGCACGTTTGGGCGTGGCATTGGCCTTGCGCTCGCCAGGGCGGATCACCAGGGCGCTGACGTACAGGTCGTGGCGGGCCCATTTGGGGTCGAGCTTGACCGCGTAGGTCTTGCCCTCGGCAGGCACGTCGATTTCTTCCCACCACAGCGGGCCGTCATTGCCCTCGACGATCAGGTAGCCCTTGCCGGCAGCCGGCGGGGTCACGGTGATCTGCGCGGTGGCGCCATCGGCGTAGGCCGGCTTGTCCAGCGCCAGCTTGACCTGGTCGGGGCGCACGGCGCCGCCGTCGGTGTTGTCCTGGGCACGCCAGCCAGCCCAGAAGCGCACGCTGCTGGTCACGCCGGTGCTCGGGTCTTCGACCTCGACACGGTACGGGCCCCATTCCACCGGGAAGCTCAGCTTGGCAGTGCTGCCGGCCTTGATGCTGACCGGCTGCTCGGACTGCAGCAGGAATTTCTCGTTGTAGTTGTAATCCCAACCATCGCTGGAGGAATAGTTCCAGTAGTAGTCGCGGCGCTCCTGAATCAGGCGCACCTTGAGGTTGTCGGCGGCCAGCTTGTGGCCGTCACGGTCGGCCATCAGCAGTTCGAACTCGACCGGGGTGTTGCCGTCGACCTCTTCGCCGTCGAACAGCCCACGCAGGCCGGGCATGCGCTCGGCCGGCCAGATCGGCTGCTCCAGGCGCCGGGTGATCGGCCGGCCACCGGACTCCTGCAGGCTGGCCTGCACGCTCAGTTGCAGCGGCGAATGCGCCTCGGACCAGCGGCTTTCGATCTGCAGCGTGGCATCGCCCGACGCGTCCAGGGTGGTTTCGTCCAGTTCCAGGTCGTGGCTCAGGTCTTCCTCGGTGATCGAGCCGAACTGGTAGCCCGGCAAGGCCGGCACCGCTTCGCGCAGCGGGCGCACGTAGGCCTGGCCGCTGAGGCGGTTGCCCGAGGCCGGGGCGCCGTAGAGGTAACGGCCATTGACATGGATTTCAGCGGTTTCACCCGGGCTCAGCGGGGTCGCGCTGCCCTTGAGTTCCAGGGCCAGGCGCTCGGGCATGAAGTCTTCGACAAGGAACTCGAACACCTGCTTCTTGCCGCCGCCCAGGTCGAACACCAGCTGCCAGCGCCCGGTCGGGGCTTCGCTGGCCAGTTGCAACTGGTACTGGTAGAAGCCATTGGCATCGGCCTCCCACACGAACTTGCGGCTGACCTGTTCATCCGGACGACGCACCTCGACACTGACCGGCTGGGCCTTCACCGGCTTGCCGTCCTGGTCGCGCAGCAGGCCGTTGAGCAGCACGGTTTCACCCGGGCGATAGAGGTCGCGCGGGCCGAACACGAAAAACTGCAGCGGGTTGGCCTGCGGCCCGGTCAGCGCGAATTCGGAGAGGTCGAGCGCGGCGCTGTTCAGGCGCAGCAAGGTGGTGTGCACGCCCTGCTTGGCCAGCAGTACGTCGGCCTTGGGCGGCATCGGCAATTGCGCATGGCCATCGCCGTCGGTCTTGGCCTGAGCCAGCAGCTTGCCTTCGCGGTCGAGCAGTTCGAGGTTGACCCCGTCCAGGGCCTTGCCGCCGTCCAGCGCCTGGGTGAACACGTCCAGGCGGTTGGTGTAGCGATGCGCCGACAGCCCGATGTCACTCAGGGTGAACAGGGTGGCCGGCTGCGAATAGTTGTAGCGGCCCGAGGCGCGCATCACCGCCAGGTACACCCCCGGCTCCTGCAACGGCTTGATCCCGGCAATCGGCAGCAACAGGGTTTCGCGGGTGTTGCGCACCGGGTTCAGGTCGAAGCGGCCGGCATACACCAGGTCGGCCTTGCTCAACAGTTCTTCGGAGTTGTAGTACTCGAGCGAGGTGTTGCGGCCCCAGCTGGCCAGGAAGCTGGACATCGACTCGGGCTTGATGCGGAAGAACTCGACGTCCACCTTGTCGATGTTCAGCGCGATCACCGGCAGGCCTTCGGCCAGGCGCGTGGGCAGCAGCGAGCCGCGGCTGGCGAAGCCCACGGTGGGCTGCATGTCGCGGGTTTCGAGGCGGCTGACGTATTCGCTGGGGAGCTTCTTGCCGTTTACCCCGAGCAGGCCGGCATCCACGGTCAGCACCAGCTTGCGCTGCGGCTCCAGGTGACGCAGGCGCAGCTCCATCTGGTTTTCGCTGAGCTCCCAGGCGCCGTCGAGCTTGCCCCGGGTGGTGTCCACCAGGTGCACGCGCTCGGCAAGGTTCTGGTCCTTGTCCAGCGGCACCGAGAAGGTCACCGACAAGGCGCTGGCACCGTCGACCTGCACTTCGGAAACGTCTACCACCGTCAGCTCGCGACCGGCGTAGCGCTCGCCCAGGCTCGCCTGGGTGGGCGCCGGGGTCGCCGCCGGGGCCGGTGCAGCTGCGGGCGCGGCCGGTTCGGCGGGGGCCGGCGCCGGGGCTACCGGGGCGGCCTGTTCCGTTGGCGCGGGGGCCGGGGCCGGTTTATCAGAAGACGAGTCGCAAGCACTGAGCAGCGCCATGGCGCACGCCAGCCACAATCCTTTGTTGAGCATGGAGGGTAACTCTTCCGGTAGCAGGGTCTGAGACGAGCACTATATAGCAAGCTCGCGGGCATCGCTGATCGAGGCGCCCGGCGTGAGACAGCGTTCACCAGTTTTAGTGCCGGGGGCGGCTACAATGCCGGTTCTCAAGGAGCCTGCATGTCCCGACTACTCAGCGACTGGCGCGACCGCCCGACCCACCACAGGGTCTGGGCGCTGGCCGCGCCGATGATTCTTTCCAACATTTCCGTGCCCATGGTGGCACTGGTGGACAGCGCCGTGATCGGCCACCTGCCCCACGCGCACCAGCTCGGCGCCGTGGCGGTGGGCGCCAGCCTGTATACCTTCCTGGCGTTTCTGATGGGCTTCCTGCGCATGGGCTCCACCGGCTTTGCCGCCCAGGCGGCCGGACGCGCCGACGGCGCCGCGCTGCGCCAGGTGCTGGTGCAGGGGCTGTTGCTGGCGTTGCTGTTCGCCGTGCTGCTGGGGGCACTGGCGATTCCCTTCAGCCACCTGGCATTGGGCCTGATGCAACCGAGTGCCGCGCTGCAGGAAAACACCCTGGCGTTCTTCCACACGCGCTTGCTCGGCCTGCCGGCAGCGCTGGCCAGCTTTGCCCTGGTGGGGTGGTTTCTGGGTACGCAGAACGCCCGTGCCCCGCTGGCGATCCTGCTGACCACCAACCTGCTCAACATCGTGCTCAACCTGTGGTTCGTGCTGGGGCTGGACTGGGGTGTGCTGGGCTCGGCGCGGGCGTCGGTGATCGCCGAATGGTCGGCCGCGCTGCTCGGCCTGGCGCTCACGCGCCCGGCCCTGCGCGCCTACCCCGGGCAGGTGGCCTGGGCGCTGCTCAGGCGCTGGCAGAGCTGGCGCCCGCTGCTGAGCGTGAACCGCGACATCTTCATTCGCAGCCTGGCGTTGCAGGGGGTGTTCTTCCTGATCACCGTGCAGGGTGCGCGCCTGGGCGAGGCGACGGTGGCGGCCAATGCGCTGCTGCTCAACGGCCTGCTGCTGACCGCGTATGCACTGGACGGCCTGGCGCATGCGGTGGAGGCACTGTGCGGGCATGCGATCGGCGCCGGGGACCGCGGCGCATTGCGCCGTTCGATGACGGTGGCGTGTGGCTGGTCGTTGATCGTCAGCCTGGGGTTTGCCGGGGTGTTCCTGCTGGGCGGGCACTGGTTCATCCAGTTGCAGACGGATATCCCCAGCGTGCGCGAGACGGCGTTCGAGTACCTGCCATACCTGGCGCTGCTGCCACTGGTGGCGGTGTGGAGCTACCTGCTCGACGGGTTGTTCATCGGCGCGACAAGGGCACGGGAGATGCGCAACGGCATGCTGCTGAGCGTGGCGATAGCACTGCCGTTCGCCTATGCGGCCAGCGGGCTGGGCAACCACGGGCTGTGGCTGGGCTTTCTGCTGTTCATGGGGCTGCGGGCGGTGACGCTGGGGGTGATGGGGTGGCGGTTGCAGCGTAGGGATGGGTGGTTTGTGGCGTGAATGACGGCCTCTTCGCCGGCAAGGCCGGCTCCTACAGGGTATTGCATGAACCTGTAGGAGCCGGCCTTGCCGGCGAAAGCGGTCAGGAGGACAGGTAGGACGAGCGGGTCAGCCCAAGACGCAAGGCATCCAGGAACTGGGTACGCTCACGCGCCGTGATCTTCGCGCTGGCGCATTTGTCGCGGTAGTGGGTCATCAGCTCTTCGGGCGACAGGTGCACGTAGCGCAGCATGTCCTCGATGGTGTCGTGGGTCTCGATGCCGGCGTGGTACACGCTGCCGTTGGGGTTCTGGTAGATGTTCACCGAGTCGGTGTCACCGAACAGGTTGTGCATGTCCCCGAGGATTTCCTGGTACGCGCCCACCAGGAAGATCCCCAGCAGGTAGTCCTCGCCCTCGTTGATGGCGTGTACCGGCAGGCTGGTCTCGATGCTCTGCTCGTCGACGTACTGGTTGATCTTGCCGTCCGAGTCGCAGGTCAGGTCCTGCAGCACCGCACGGCGCAGCGGCTCTTCGCCCAGGCGATGCAGCGGCAGGATCGGCAACACCTGGCCGATGGCCCAGGTGTCGGGCAGGCTCTGGAACACCGAGAAGTTGCAGATGTACTTGTCGGCCAGCTTGTCGTTGAGCTCGTCCAGCACCTGGCGGTGCGAGCGCTGGCGCGCCTTGAGCGAGTTGTGCAACCGGCGGCACACGGCAAAGTAGCACTGCTCGGCCAGGGCCTTCTGCGCGAGGGTGATCTTGCCGTCGGCGTATTGCGCGGCCACGTCGCTCATGTAGTGGGTGGCACGCCAGTAGGTCTCGGTGACCATCTCGATGTCGGTCGGGCCCAGCAGGTCGGCCAGCCACTGCACGGTTTCGGGCAGGCTCTGCTTGTCCTCGATCTCGGGTACTTCGTCGTTGTGCTTCTCGACGTCGGTTACCTGCACCACCAGCATCGCGTGGTGCGCGGTCAGCGCGCGGCCGCTCTCGGAGAAGATGTGCGGGTGCGGCAGGCCCTGCGCGTCGCAGAACTCCTTGAGCATGCCCACCACCACGCCGGCGTAGTCGTCCATGTCGTAGTTGATCGAGCTGGCATTGCGCGAGTGGGTGCCGTCGTAGTCCACGCCCAGGCCGCCGCCCACGTCGATGTGGTCCACTGGCAGGCCCAGCGCACGCAGCTCGCCGTAGTAGCGGATGGCTTCCTTGAAGCCGTGCTGGTAGTCCGCCAGGTTGGCGATCTGCGAGCCCATGTGAAAGTGCAGCAGGCGAATGCCCTGGTCCAGGCCGGCATCGCGAAAGCGCTGCACTACCGAAATCAGCTGCGCAGCCGACAGGCCGAACTTGGACTTCTCGCCGCCGGTATCGGCCCACTTGCTCGAAGCCAGCGACGACAGGCGCACGCGCAGGCCGACCTGCGGCTTGACCTTGAGGTCGGCGGCTTCCTCGATCACCAGTGCCACTTCGGATTCTTTCTCGATCACGATGAACACGTTGTGACCCAGTTTCTGCCCCATCAGCGCCAGGCGGATGAACTCGCGGTCCTTGTAGCCGTTGCAGACGATGGTGCCGCCCTTGGGCGCCAGCGCCAGCACCGCCAGCAGCTCGGGCTTGGAACCGGCCTCAAGGCCGATGGACACGTTCTGCGTGGCGATGATGTTCTCCACCACCGCTTCCTGCTGGTTGACCTTGATCGGGTACAGCGCGGTGTACTGGCTCTGGTACTCCAGGCGCGCGATGTTGGCGTCGAATGCGCCGGTCAGCTGGCGCACGCGGTGTTGCAGGATGTCGGGGAAACGTACCAGCAGCGGCAGCGACAGGCCGCTCTGGCGCAGCTCGTCGACCTGCTCGTACAGGTCGATCGGCGCACTGTCCGGCCCGTTGGGGCGTACTTCGACGCGCCCGGCCTCGTTGATCGCGAAGTAACCCGCGCCCCAATGGCGAATGCCGTAAACACTGCGGCTGTCGGCCACGGTCCATTGGCTGCCATCGTCTTTGCGTGTGCGTCGTACGGACATCGAAGTCCCCTATAAAGAAAGTCGTGAACACCGGCCAGGGCGTGCTGGCCAGTGTAGAAAATGAAGATGACGATTCTCCCTGTTCAGGCATAGACCCCTGCCCAGGGAACGAGTTTAGAAGTGCTGCAGGAAAAACCTCGCAGCGGCCATCAGCCGCCGGACTTTTTCGCCTTGAAGCCTTGCTTGATCAGCTCGGCCAGCAACAACTCGACGTGGTCGCCCTGGATCTCGATGACGCCGTCTTTCAACGCGCCGCCCGTACCACAACGCCGCTTGAGCGTGGTGGCCAGTTCCTTGAGTTGATCCAGGGGGAGCGGTACGCCACTGATGGTGGTCACCGTCTTGCCGCCACGGCCTTTGCTTTCACGACGCACACGGGCAATGCCGTCGCCTTCGGGGATGAGTGTCTGCTTGCAGATGCAGGCATCGACGGGTTTGCTGCAGTCCGGGCAATGCCGGCCTGCATCGGTGGAGAACACCAGGCCACCGAGGGCGGCGAATGATGCGGCTTTCTTGGCCACTTTTGATCCTCTGCGTTGAGGACAAAAACTGGTCGATGCCCCGGGGCGAGGTACCGACCGCGAAGCCCCACTCTGGCAGGGGCAGCGCACCTGCCGCGGCAAGCCGTGGCAGGGTGAAAAGGCCGCGCAGTGTAACCACAATTGCGCCGAATGCTAAGTGCAAAACTGCGCCATTTTGCTTGGCTTTCGCGACGTCAGCCGCGCTGCGCCACGAAACGGTTCAGCGCCGCCAGCGAGTCGGGGCAGTAGGGGGTGCTCAGGCTGTCGTCCAGGGCTGCCTGCAAGGGCATGAAGCGGGCCTGGCTGACCTCCTCGGGCTGCAGGCGCAAAGGCCCGTCCCAGACCGCCGAGAACACCGCGCACCAGAGCCGGTTGCCAGGCTGGTCGAAGAAGAAGCGCTCGTGGAAGCTCAGCGACACGCCGCTCACCCCCAGCTCCTCGGCCAGCTCGCGCGCGGCGCAGCGCTCGTAGCTTTCGTGCTCGTCGACCATGCCGCCGGCGGCCACATCCCAGTAGCCGGGGTAGATCGCCTTGCTCAGGGTACGCTGGTGCACGCACAGCTCGCCGGCACTGTTGAACAGCAGGATGTAGGTACCCCGCCCGATCAGCCCCTGCTCGCGCAGCTCGGCCCGCGGCTTGGCGCCGAGCAGGTTGTCCTGCTCGTCGACCCAGGCGATGCGCTCGGCATCCGAGGCGGCGCGGTGCGCCGCCTCGCTCTGGCTGAACAGCATCAGCCCTGGGACAGCAGCTGGCGCAGGTCGATCACTGCGGCGTTGGCGCGGGAAATGTAGTTGGCCATCACCAGCGAGTGGTTGGCCCACATGCCGAAGCCGCTGCCGTTGAGTACCATCGGGCTCCACAGCGGCTCCTGCGAGGCTTCCAGCTCACGGATGATCTGGCGCACGCTGACGGTGGCGTTCTTCTTGGCCAGCACGTCGGCGAAGTCGACCTCGATGGCGCGCAGCAGGTGCGACAGCGCCCAGGCCTGGCCACGGGCTTCATAGAACACGTTGTCGATCTGCAGCCACGGCGTCTCGACCACTTCCTCGTCCAGCTGCGGCACCTGGCCCGGCACCACCGATTCGGTCTTGAGGGTGGTGTTGAGCTTGACCCGGCCCACGCTGGCCGACAGGCGCTGGGACAGCGAGCCCAGGCGCGTGGCCACATCGCCCAGCCAGTTGTTGAGGTTGTCGGCACGGGTGTAGAACAGCGCGCCCTGCTGGTCTGGCGAAGCCAGGCGCTTCTGGTAGCGGTTCAGCGAATTGATGCCTTCCTGGTACTCCGACTCGCTCGACGGCAGGATCCAGCTCTTGTTGTCGAAGTTGAAGCGCGGCTCGGCCTTGGCAAGGTCGGCGTCTTCGGCCGACTGCGACTGCGAACGGGCGAAGTCCTTGCGCAGGGCACGGCTGAGGTCACGTACCTGCACCAGCACGCCATATTCCCAGCTGGGCATGTTGTCCATCCACAGGCCCGGCGGGAAGCGGTCGTTGGAGATGTAGCCGCCTGGCTTGTCGAGCAGGGTGGCAACCACGGTCTTGAGGGTTTCGACGGTGGTGTAGCCGACGACCATCTGCTGGCCATTGCGCTCGGCGGCGGCCTGGGCGTTCTGCTGCACCGGGAACAGGTCGGGCTCCTGGCTCCAGTACCAGCCCAGGGCGATGGTCACCAGCAGGTACAGACCGATCAGGGTGCCCAGCGCCCGGCTGAACAACAGCCCGCCGAAGTAGCTGCGGGTGCCCGAGCCACGGGCGTCCACCCGCTCGCGTGCCTCGGCTTTGCCTGTACGGTTTTTCCAGTCCAGCATGGCGTTGTCCTTTCTGTCAGGTCGTGTCCAGGGTTCGACCGCGCGGCCCCCGCTTCGTGCCCACGCCGGCCAGCATTGTGTGCCAGCGTGCGCGGCCGGGGCGCCAGCCAAGCCTGCACTATAAATCAAGCGCGCCGCTTCGCATAAGTGACTAACGGGTCAGGAAAGGAATTTAGCGCCACCCCAGTTAATTGATGCAGCACACTCGATTGCCGGAAAAGTGGTGCTAGCATAGAGCCATCACTCGAATTGCCTCACCCCTTACAAGTAGTCAGGACATGACCGAGCCAGAAGACCCGAATCGTGCGCGCCTCAAGCAACACTTTGCCCAGCGGGTCATTCACCAGGCCCGGCAAATTCTCGAGATCTGGCAGCGCCTGCAGCGCAGCGAGTGGACCAGCTGCGACCTGAGCGAGCTGGGCGAGGCCAACCTGCGCCTGCAGCGCTACGCCGAACGCTTCGAGCAGCCCGAGCACAGCCTGCTGGCCGATGCCATCGGCCAGACCCTGGCGGCGGTGGAGGCCAACAGCGCGCGCCTGAGCAGCAGCCTGATCAACGAACTCAACCGCCTGATGCAGCGCCTGTCGCGTACCGGCCTGCGCCAGGGCGACCAGCTCGAGCGCACCCCGCTGCCGCCGCTGCGCAAGCCCATCTACGTGATGCTGCAGGACCACGAGCGCGCCGAGCGCCTGGCCAAGCAGCTGGAGTTCTTCGGCCTGGGGGTCGAACCGCTGTACAGCCCCGAGGCGTTCCAGGCCTCGATGGCCGAGCGCCTGCCGGCGGCGATCGTCATGGATGTCGACTTCGGCGGCCAGGGCCAGGGCCTGCAGCTGGCTGCCCAGGCCCAGCAGGGCCTGGAGCAGCGCGTGCCGCTGCTGTTCTTCAGCCTGCACGAAACCGATACCCCCACCCGGCTTGCCGCGGTACGCGCCGGCGGCCAGGAATTTCTCACCGGTACCCTGGAGGCCTCCAGCCTGCTGGAAAAGGTCGAGCTGCTCACCAGCGTGACCCAGTACGAACCGTTCAAGGTGCTGGTGATCGACGACTCGCGGGCCCAGGCACTGCACACCGAGCGCCTGCTCAACAATGCCGGCATCGTCACCCGCACCCTCACCGATCCGATCCAGACCATGGCCGAGCTGGCCGACTTTCAGCCCGACCTGATCATCCTCGACATGTACATGCCCGCCTGCACCGGCACCGAGCTGGCCAAGGTGATCCGCCACAACGACCGCTATGTGAGCGTGCCGATCATCTACCTGTCGGCCGAGGACGACCTGGACAAGCAGCTCGATGCCATGAGCGAGGGTGGCGACGACTTCCTCACCAAGCCGATCCGTTCGCGCCACCTGATCACCACCGTGCGCAACCGTGCGGCCAGGGCGCGCAACCTCAAGGCGCGCATGGTGCGCGACAGCCTCACCGGGCTGTACAACCACACGCACATCCTGCAACTGCTCGAAGACTGCAGCTTCCGGGCGCGGCGCGAAGACCGCCCGCTGAGCTTTGCCATGCTCGACATCGACCACTTCAAGAAGGTCAACGACAGCCACGGCCACCCCATGGGCGACCGGGTGATCAAGAGCCTGGCGCTGTTTCTCAAGCAGCGCCTGCGCAAGACCGACTTCATCGGCCGTTATGGCGGCGAAGAGTTCGCCATCGTGATGCCCAACACTGACCTGCACGCGGCGCACAAGGTGCTGGACGAGATTCGCCGGCGCTTTGCCGAGATCCACTACCCGGCGCAGCCGCGTGACCTGTCGTGCACCTTCAGTGCCGGGGTGGTGCAACTGAGCGACGGGCTGGATGCGCTGAGCATGGCCACCGCAGCGGACGAGGCGCTGTACCTGGCCAAGGGTGCGGGGCGCAACTGCGTACAGCGGGTCGAGGCCTGAGCCTTTTCGCCAGCAACCCGGCCCCTGTAGGAGCCGGCGTTGCCGGCGACAGGGCCACCATATAGCCACTTTATTTCGCAACACCCCTGCCATCGTCATAACCACGTCATAAAAACGCAATAACTTCAGGCACTTGCCATCCCGCCGTTGGTAGAGCCCGCTCATGCGCCTGAAGTTGCTGACCAATCTGAACACCCTGCTGCTGGTAACCGTGTGCCTGGCCCTGGGGGCGACCCTGTGGTGGTCGCAACGCGCCCTGGAACAGCCCTACCTGTTGATGGAGCGTTACCTGGCGCTGTCCCAGCAGTTCCAGAACCAGGTGGCCCGCAACACCCAGGACTACCTGAACAGTGGCGATGCCCTGCGCCACGCCACCGCGCTGCAGAGCACCCAGGACCTGCAACAGGAACTGGCCCAGCTGCCCGATGAGCTGGCCGCGCAACTGCGCCCCAGCCTCGACACCCTGCAGGCATTTACCGCCAATGAGCTGCTGGCCGCCGGCAAGCTCGCTGGCGACCCCCAGGCCCTGTTGCTGCAGGCCGAACGCGAACTGGGCGCCAACCTCGAACAGCTCGCCCGCTACGCCCACGACAGCGGCCACCCCGAGGCGGCGCATTACCAATCGGCACTGCTGGAAGCCAGCCTGCACCTGGGCCGCCTGTCGCTGGCGCGTGACAAGCTGGTGAGCAGCGGGCGCAGCGAGCTGGCCGACGAGGTGGAGCGCGAACTGCAACTGATCATCACCCAGGCCAAAGCCCTCGACGCCCTGCCATTGCTGGGCGTGACCGCGGCGGTGGAATCCGGCGCCGACGACTTCGCCGCGATGATGGGCCTGCAGAGCGAGGCCACCACCAGCGCCGAAGACGTCGGCGTGGCCCTCAAGCGCGAGCTGGGCAGTTTGCTGGCGCGCTACCCGGCAGAACTGCAGCGCACCCGCGCGCAGATCGAGCGCCGTACCGAACTGGCCACCACCACCCAGGCGCGCATGGCCGCCGTGCAGCAGGCCATCGCCGACCTGGAACCGGGGGTGCGCGCGCAGCATGGGCAGATCCAGGGCGAAGTGCGGGTGATCCAGGGCCTGATGATCGGGTTGATCCTGCTGATCGCCCTGCTCATCGACACCTTGCAGCGGCGCCTGGCGCGGGTGCTGGGCAACCTGGCGCCGGCGCTCTCGCAGTGGGCCGGCGGCGACTTCAGCCAGGCCATTGCGCTGGGGCGCAGCAACCGCGAAATGCACGACATCCAGGATTCGCTCAACCGCCTGCGTGCCTACCTGGTGGACCTGGTGGGCACCATCCGCAGCAACGCCGAGCAGGTGGCCGGCAGCAGCCACGCCCTGGCCGGCATGAGCAGCGCGCTGCACGACGGCGCCGAGCGCCAGGCCGGCGACACCGCGCAGATCCGCGACGCGCTGGGCGAACTGGAGGCCACCATCACCCAGGTGGCCGGCGATGCCAGCCAGGCCGCCGACGCCAGCCGCCACGCGGGGCTGGCGGTGGAACAGGGCCAGGCGGTGATCGGCCAGAGCCTGAGCGGGCTGCGCCTGCTGGTGGACGAGGTGCAGGGCAATGCACAGATGATCGAGGGCCTGGCCCAGGAGTCGGCGACCATTGGCGGCGTGCTCACGGTGATCCGCTCGATTGCCGAACAGACCAACCTGCTGGCCCTGAATGCGGCCATCGAGGCGGCAAGGGCCGGAGAGATGGGCCGCGGCTTTGCCGTGGTGGCCGAGGAGGTGCGTTCGCTGGCCCAGCGCACCACCGGAGCCACCGGCGAGATCCAGACCCTGATCGCGCGCCTGCAGCAGGCGGCACGCGAATCGGTGGAAGGCATGCGCGCGCAGCTGGAGCACGCCGAGGCCACTGCCCAGCAGGCGCAGTCTGCCGATGGAGCGCTGGACGAGATTGTCGCGGCGATCCAGACCATTGCGCAGACCGCCGTACGCATCGCTGACGTGACCGCGCAGCAGAGCGGTGCGGTGAGCGAGATTCGCGACCATAGCGAACGGATCCACGAACTGGGCGCGGACAACCTGGAGCGCATTGGCGAGGGGCGCGAGCAGGGTGAGCATCTGCTGCGCCTGGGCGGGGAGCTGAACACCGCCGTGCAGGCGTTCCGGGTCTGATCCAGGGGACTCTCGCGGGTCAAGCCCGCTCCCACAGGTATGCATCCTGATTGAGCCAGATGCATTGTCTGTGGGAGCGGGCTTGACCCGCGATGGGTTCAACTCGATTGCTCCTGCTCAAACTCCGTTATCATTGCCCCCACGTTCCCCCCAGCGAGACCGCTCATGCGTCGCCTGCTTTGCCTCCTGCTTCTGGTCCTGGCCCTGCCCGCCATGGGCGCCGGGCTGCTCGACAACCGCCCCAGCGCCACCCTCGGCGCACCGGGCCTGAACAACAGCGCCGACTTCCTGCCCGTGCGCGAAGCCTTCAAGCTCAACCTGATCCAGGGCGACGCCCAGGCCATCAAGCTGCGCTTCGTCACCACCGAGGGCTACTACCTCTATCGTCACCGCTTCCAGTTCCGTACCGAACCTGCCGACATCGCCCTGGGCACCGCGCAGCTACCTGCCGGCGAGGCCAAGCACGACGAGTACTTCGGCGACGTCGAGGTGTACCACGGCATCCTCGACATCGACCTGCCACGCACTGCCGACCAGCGCCCCTTCACCCTGGTGGTGAGCTATCAGGGCTGCGCCGACAAGGGCCTGTGCTACCCGCCGGAAACCGAGCGCCTGAGCATCGACGGCGTCGGCGCCCCGTCCACCGCCGCCGCGCCGGCCAGCAGCAATGCCTGGAGCTGGAAGGAAATGCTGCTGTTCTTTCTTGCCGGCGTCGGCCTGACTTTCACCCCTTGCGTGCTGCCGATGCTGCCGATCCTTTCCGGGGTGGTGCTGCGTGGCCAGGTCGGCGGCGGTCGCGGCCTGGCCCTGTCGCTGGCCTACGTGCTGCCGATGGCCGCCTGCTTCGCCCTGCTCGGCGCGCTGATGGGCCTGTTCGGTGCCCAGCTCAATTTGCAGGCACGCCTGCAATCGGCCTGGGTGCTGGTGCCCTTCGCGGCATTCTTCGTGGTATTCGCCCTGGCCATGTTCGGCCTGTTCGAATTGAAGCTGCCGCAGTTCATCAGCAGCCGCCTGGACCGCGTGGCCGGGCAGACCAAGGGCGGCTCGCTGCTGGGCGCCGCCGTACTCGGGGTGGTTTCCAGCCTGCTGGTCTCGCCCTGCGTGTCGGCGCCACTGGCCGGTGCGCTGCTTTATATAAGCGCCAGCGGCGATGCGATCGGCGGGGCGCTGAAACTCTTCGCGCTGGGCCTGGGCATGGGCGCGCCGCTGCTGCTGGTGGCCACCGGCGGTGCGGCCTGGCTGCCCAAAAGCGGGCCGTGGCTGGTCACGGTGAAGAACGCCATCGGCGTGCTGCTGCTGGGCCTGGCCATCGGCCTGCTCAGCCGCGTGCTGCCCGGCCCGCTCACCCTGCTGCTGATCGGTCTGCTGGCAGCCGGCGTGGCGCTGTTCCTCGGCGCCCTGGAATTCGGCGTGAAGACCACCGGCCAGCGCCTGGCGCAGCTGCTCGGCCTGTTGCTGCTGGCCTACGCGCTGGCCTGCTGGTACGGCGCCTTCAGTGGCCAGGCCGACCCGCTGCGGCCACTCCCCGCCCCCGCCAGCACCCCCTCGGCCGCACCGGTCAGCGCCTGGCAGACGGTGAACACCCCCGCCGCCCTGGATGGCCTGCTGGCCGAAGCCAGGGCGGCCGGGCAACCGCTGCTGCTGGACTGGTACGCCGACTGGTGCATCAGTTGCAAGGTGATCGAGCATGACGTGCTCGGCAATCCGGCCGTGCAGGCGCAACTGCAGGGCTACCGCCTGGTACGGTTCGACATCACCCAAAGCAACGCCGAGCAACGCGCGCTGCTGGACCGCTACCAGCTGTTCGGCCCGCCGGGCTTCCTGGTGTTTGCCGCGAACGGCAGCGAAAAAACCGACAGCAGGGTGATAGGCGAGGTAAAAGCCGGCGAATTTGCCGAACACCTGGCGCGCATTCGCAGCGAAGTGGGTCTATAACTGCTGGGGCCGCTTGAAAAGCGCCACGGATGACCGAAATTGGCAAGATAGTCATAAATTTCGCGCGAATCTCGGTCATCGTGCTGGCTATTGCAGGTAACTGGACAGTGCTCGGCAGTTTGCGGCATAGTCGCCGCGCTACGTTTTTGCCCGACAATAAAAGGAACCGCAGATGGCAACGCTACTGGTGCTGCATGGCCCCAACCTGAACCTGCTAGGCACCCGCGAACCGGGCGTCTACGGGGCCGTGACCCTGGCCCAGATCAACCAGGACCTGGAGCAGCGTGCACGCGCCGCCGGCCACCATCTGCAATACCTGCAAAGCAATGCCGAGTACGAACTGATCGATCGCATCCACGCCGCACGCAACGAAGGGGTGGACTTCATCCTGATCAATCCGGCGGCTTTCACGCACACAAGCGTCGCATTACGTGACGCATTGCTGGCGGTGAGCATCCCATTCATCGAAGTGCATCTGTCCAACGTGCACAAGCGCGAGCCGTTTCGCCACCACTCCTACTTTTCAGACGTCGCCGTAGGGGTGATCTGCGGCCTGGGCGCCACCGGCTATCGCCTGGCCCTGGAGTCCGCCCTGGAACACCTGGCAGCGCACGCCAAACCCTGAATAACCGAAGCCTGGCCGCAGGCCGGGCCGTGTACGAACGTTAACATTCACGTTTATACGACCCTGACCGACCCTTGGGAGTTGATGATTAATGGATATCCGTAAAGTCAAGAAACTGATCGAACTGCTGGAAGAGTCTGGCATCGACGAGCTGGAGATCAAGGAAGGCGAAGAGTCCGTCCGTATCAGCCGCCACAGCAAGACCCCGGCCCAGCAGTACTACGCGCCAGCCCCGATGGCTGCCGCACCGGCCGCCGCCCCTGTGGCCGCCGCTGCCCCGGCTGCCGCCGAAGCGCCAGCCGCGCCGAAGCTCAACGGCACCGTGGCCCGCTCGCCAATGGTCGGTACCTTCTACCGCAAAGCCTCGCCTACCTCGCCTGCCTTCGTCGAAGTCGGCCAGACCGTGAAGAAAGGCGACACCCTGTGCATCGTCGAAGCCATGAAAATGATGAACCACATCGAAGCTGAAACCAGCGGTGTGATCGAATCCATTCTGGTAGAAGACGGCCAGCCGGTTGAGTACGACCAGCCGCTGTTCACCATCGTTTGAACCGCGGAGAACCAACGATGCCAGCCAAGTTGGAAAAAGTCCTGATCGCCAACCGCGGGGAAATTGCCCTGCGGATCCTGCGCGCCTGCAAAGAGATGGGCATCAAGACCGTCGCCGTGCACTCCACCGCCGACCGCGAGCTGATGCACCTGGGCCTGGCCGACGAATCGGTATGCATTGGCCCGGCTTCGGCCACCCACTCCTACCTGCACATCCCGGCGATCATCGCAGCCGCTGAAGTGACCGGCGCCACCGCCATTCACCCAGGCTACGGTTTCCTCGCGGAAAACGCCGATTTCGCCGAGCAGGTCGAGAACTCCGGCTTCGCCTTCATCGGTCCCAAGGCCGACACCATCCGCCTGATGGGCGACAAGGTGTCGGCCAAGGACGCGATGATCAAGGCCGGCGTACCGACCGTTCCGGGTTCCGACGGCCCGCTGCCGGAAGACGAGGAAGAAGCCCTGCGCATCGGCCGTGAAGTCGGCTACCCGGTGATCATCAAGGCCGCCGGTGGCGGTGGTGGTCGCGGCATGCGCGTGGTGCACAAGGAAGAGGACCTGATCGCCTCGGCCAAGCTGACCCGCAGCGAAGCCGGCGCCGCCTTCGGCAACCCGATGGTGTACCTGGAGAAGTTCCTGACCAACCCGCGTCACGTGGAAGTCCAGGTACTGTCCGACGGCCAGGGCAACGCCGTGCACCTGGGTGACCGCGACTGCTCGCTGCAGCGCCGCCACCAGAAGGTGCTGGAAGAAGCGCCAGCCCCGGGTATCGACGAAAAGGCCCGCCAGGAAGTCTTCGCCCGCTGCGTCAAGGCGTGCATCGACATCGGCTACCGTGGTGCCGGCACCTTCGAGTTCCTCTACGAGAACGGCGCGTTCTACTTCATCGAAATGAACACCCGTGTTCAGGTGGAGCACCCGGTTTCGGAGATGGTCACCGGTATCGACATCGTCAAGGAGATGCTCAGCATCGCCGCTGGCAACAAGCTGTCGTTCACCCAGGATGACGTGGTGATTCGCGGTCACTCGCTGGAGTGCCGGATCAACGCCGAAGACCCGAAGAAGTTCATTCCGAGCCCGGGTACCGTCAAGCATTTCCACGCACCGGGCGGCAACGGCGTTCGCGTCGACTCGCACCTGTACAGTGGCTATGCGGTACCGCCGAACTACGACTCGCTGATCGGCAAGCTGATCACCTACGGCAAGGACCGTGACGAAGCCATGGCGCGCATGCGCAATGCGCTGGACGAGATCGTCGTCGACGGCATCAAGACCAACATCCCGCTGCACCGCGAGCTGGTGCGCGATGAAGGTTTCTGCAAAGGTGGCGTGAACATTCACTACCTGGAACACAAGCTCGCCAACGACGAGTGATGCAGGTGTGATGTGAAAAAGACCCCGGCCTGGTGCCGGGGTCTTTTTTTTGTGTTGCCTTCTTCGCCGGCAAGGCCGGCTCCTACAGGGGAACGTCGAATCTGTAGGAGCCGGCCTTGCCGGCGAAGGCGCGCCGCCTAATGCTGCCCCATGCGCGGCATCTCGATGCCATGCGCATGCACCCGCCGGTACAAGGTGGCCCGCGAAATACCCAGCGCCTTGGCCGCCTCCCCCGGTTTCCAGCGATGGCGTACCAGCGCCTCCAGCAGCACCTGGCGCTGCGGGCTCATGCTGGCCTGCACCTGGCCCTGCACCTGCGCCCCGCGCACATCCGCCGGCAGGTCCTGCAACTGCAGCGTGCCACCGGCGCACACCGCGCAGGCGTAACGCAGCACCTGGCGCAACTGGCGCAGGTTACCCGGCCAGCGATACCCCAGCAGGCACTCCAGCGCTGCCTCGCTCAAGCCCACGTCCACCCCGCAACCGGCCGCCTCCTCGGCCAGCAAGCGGTTGATCAAGGCCAGCCGGTCACTGCGCTCGCGCAGCGGCGGCAGCTCGAAGCGCGCATTGGCCAGGCGAAAGTACAGGTCTTCGCGAAAGCGCCCGTCGGCCACCCGCGCCGCCAGGTCGCGGTGCGTGGCGCAGATCACCTGGATATCCACACGCTCGCGCCTGGCCGCACCCAGCGGCGCCACCTCGCCTTCGGCCAGCACCCGCAGCAGGCGGGTCTGCAAGGCCAGCGGCATGTCGCCGATCTCGTCGAGAAACAGCGTGCCGCCATCGGCCTGCTGCAGCAGCCCGCGCATGCCCTTGCTGGAGGCCCCGGTAAACGCCCCGGCCACATAGCCGAACAGCTCGCTCTCGATCAGGCTCTCGGGAATCGCCGCGCAGTTGAGCGCCACGAACGGCTTGCCGGCCCGCGCGCTGCGTTCATGCAGCTGGCGCGCGAACACCTCCTTGCCCGCACCGGTCTCGCCCACCACCAGCACCGCCAGGTTGCAGTTCTTGACCCGCACCGCCAGGCGCAGGCTTTCCTCCACCCGTGCATCCACCCCGCCCGGCACCGGCACCACCCGCGCCGGACGCTGTGGCGAGCTGACCCGCACATGCAGCGCATCGCCATCGGCGCTCCAGCTCAGGCGCTGGGCCGACTCGTCGGTCACCGCGCGCAACTGGTCCAGGTCGAACAGCTGGCCGATATGCGCCGGCAGCTCGCCGTAGCGCGAGAGCAATGCCGAGCGCGCCAGGCTGTTGAGCGCCTGCAGGCGTCCGTCGGCATCCCAGGCCAGCAGAAAGTCCGGCTGGCTGTCCACATACCCCGGCGCGCTGTGCGCCCGCAGCACCCAATGCGCCTGGGCGTTGTGCATGAAAAACGCGTTCTCGATCTCCCGCGCGGTCTGCACCACCAGTTGGCGGATCAGGTGCTGGCTGCGCCGGTCGTCCGGCGACTGCAGTGCCGACACGTCGACCACCCCCAGCAGCTTGCCCTGCGGGTCGAACACCGGCGCCGCCGAGCAGGTCAGGCCGATGAACGCGGCGCGAAAGTGATCGCGCTTGTGCACCGTGACCGGCACCTGGCTGGTCAGTACCGCCGCCACTCCGCAGGTGCCCTCCTCGCCTTCCGACCAGCAGGTGCCCAGGTACAGGCCGGCCTTGCGGCAGTCGTTGCGCAGCGCGGCGTCGACGCGGTAGTCGATGGTGCGACCCTGCGCGTCGGTCAGCAGCACGCAGTAGTCGGCCCCGCGCACCCGCTCGTGCAGGCGCGCCACCGCATCGCTGGCAATGCGCATGAACAGCTCGGCGCGTTCGCGGCATTCGTTGAGCAGGGTTTGCGACAGGATGCGCGGCCCTTGCTGCGAGGAAGGGTCGAGGCGGTGCTGCTCCATCGAGCGGCGCCAGGAATCGAGGATCAACGGCGGTACCGGCGCCTGGGGCTGGCGGTCGGCATTCTTGAGCACACGGCTGACACAGTCGACGTGGGCTCTGGAGTTCGCGGCAAGCATGGGGCCTCCGGTTCTCGTGTTCTTGTCGTTATGCGGCCCATTAAGCGCCGTTTGCCAGGCCCCGACAAGCACCGCCTGGGCAAGCGGCGCCGTGAGACGCAGCGTCTCGGTGTCTCGCCGCTGCGCTGCCCGCACTGCAACGCAGCGTCTTGCCGACACCCCGCGAGTACGCCCCTGCAATGCTGCACAAAGGCTCTGGGTCAAGCCTTTCACCCAACCTGGCACCACCCTTGCTCCAGCCCTGGTACACAAGAACCAGAGGTGCGCCATGAGCCATCCCGCCCCCACCGTGGGCATCATCGTCAACCCGGCCTCGGGCCGCGACCTGCGCAGGCTTACCGCCAGCGCCGGCCTGTACTCCAGCACCGACAAGGCCTCGGCCGTGCAACGCCTGCTGGCCGCCTTCGCCGCCACCGGCATCCGGCGCGTGCTGCTGCCGCCGGACATGACCGGCATCGCCGCCGCCGTGCTCAAGGCCAGCAACGGCCCGCAGGCCGCCGGCCAGCGCTGGCCGCAACTGGACATCCTCGACATGCCGCTGCGCCAGACCGTGGAGGACACCCGCCTGGCCGCGCGCCAGATGCTCGCCCGCGGGGTCGCACTGATCGCCGTGCTCGGCGGCGACGGCACCCATAAGGCGGTGGCCGCCGAGGTCGGCGACATTCCGCTGCTGACCCTTTCCACCGGTACCAACAACGCCTTCCCCGAATTGCGCGAGGCCACCAGCGCCGGGCTGGCCGGCGGGCTGTTCGCCGCCGGGCGCATCCCGGCCCAGGTGGGCCTGCGCCGCAACAAGCGCCTGCTGGTGCGCGACCCGGCGCGGGAGCTGTGCGAATGGGCGCTGGTGGAAGTCGCGGTGTCGCCGCAGCGCTTCATCGGCGCCCGCGCCCTGAGCCGCGCCGAAGACCTTGCCGAAGTCTTCGCCACCTTCGCCGAACCCCATGCCATCGGCCTCTCGGCGCTGTGCGGGCTGTGGTGCCCGGTGTCGCGCCACGCCGCCGAAGGCGCCTGGGTACGTCTTAACGGCCAGGCCGAACAGGCGCTGCTGGCGCCGCTGGCCCCTGGCCTGGTGCAAGGCTGCGGCATCACCGCCGCCGGCCCGCTGGCACCGGGCGTCGCCTACTCCCTGAGCCTGTCCAGCGGCACCCTGGCGCTGGACGGCGAGCGCGAGATCGAGTTCAGCGAGCACGACCGCCCCACCGTCACCCTCGACGCCCACGGCCCCCTGAGCATCGACGTGGAGGCCGTACTGGCCTTCGCCGCCCGCCATCGCCTGCTGGCGGTAGGCCGCGAACACCCGCAACACCCTGCGCACCCTCAGTGCTGAGACAACCCTGGAGAACAACAAGATGTCCACTCACCTGAACACCGAGCAACTCCTGCATGCCTACCGGGTCATGCGCACCATCCGCGCCTTCGAAGAGCGCCTGCACATCGAGTTCGCCACCGGCGAGATCCCAGGCTTCGTGCACCTGTATGCCGGCGAAGAGGCGTCGGCCGCCGGGGTCATGGCGCACCTGCGCGACAGCGACTGCATCGCCTCCAACCACCGCGGCCATGGCCACTGCATCGCCAAGGGCGTGGACGTGCACGGCATGATGGCCGAGATCTACGGCAAGAAGACCGGCGTGTGCGGCGGCAAGGGCGGCTCGATGCATATCGCCGACCTGGAAAAGGGCATGCTCGGCGCCAACGGCATCGTCGGCGCCGGCGCGCCCCTGGTGGCCGGCGCTGCCCTGGCGGCCAAGCTCAAGGGCACCGATGACGTGGCCGTGGTGTTCTTCGGCGACGGCGGCTCCAACGAGGGTGCGGTGTTCGAGGCCATGAACCTGGCCGCCATCATGAACCTGCCGTGCATCTTCGTGGCCGAGAACAACGGCTACGCCGAGGCCACCGCCTCCAACTGGTCGGTGGCGTGCGACCACATCGCCGACCGCGCCGCCGGCTTCGGCATGCCCGGTGTGACCATCGACGGCTACGACTTCTTTGCCGTGCACGAGGCGGCCGGCGCCGCCATCGAGCGTGCCCGCAGTGGCCAGGGCCCGTCGCTGGTGGAGGTCAAGCTGACCCGCTACTACGGCCACTTCGAAGGCGACGCGCAAACCTACCGCGCCCCGGACGAGGTGAAGAACCTGCGCGAAACCCGCGACTGCCTGATGCAGTTCCGCCAGCGCACCACCCGCGCCGGGCTGCTCGGCGACGCCCAGCTGGACCTGGTGGATGCCCAGGTCGAGGACCTGATCGAAGACGCCGTGCGCCGCGCCAAGTCCGACCCCAAGCCCCAGCCTGCCGACCTGCTCAGCGACGTGTACGTCGCCTACCCCTGAGCACGCTGCCCTTACAACAAGAACAATCGGAGAATCATCATGGCGAGAAAAATCAGCTACCAGCAGGCCATCAACGAAGCCCTGGCCCAGGAAATGCGCCGCGACCCCACGGTGTTCATCATTGGCGAGGACGTCGCCGGCGGTGCCGGTGCACCGGGCGAGAATGACGCCTGGGGCGGTGTGCTCGGCGTCACCAAGGGCCTTTACGGGCAGTTCCCCGGCCGCGTACTGGACGCGCCGCTATCGGAAATCGGCTATGTGGGCGCAGCGGTCGGCGCCGCCACCCAGGGCCTGCGCCCGGTGTGCGAACTGATGTTCGTCGACTTTGCCGGCTGCTGCCTGGACCAGATCCTCAACCAGGCAGCCAAGTTTCGCTACATGTACGGCGGCAAGGCGGTCACCCCGCTGGTGATGCGCACCATGGTCGGCGCCGGCCTGCGCGCCGCCGCCCAGCACTCGCAGATGCTCACCTCGCTGTGGACCCACATCCCGGGCCTGAAGGTGGTGTGCCCGTCGTCGCCGTATGACGCCAAGGGCCTGCTGATCCAGGCGATCCGCGACAACGACCCGGTGATCTTCTGCGAGCACAAGCTGCTCTACAGCCTGCAGGGCGAAGTGCCGGAAGAGGTCTACACCGTGCCGTTCGGCGAGGCCAACTTCTTGCGTGACGGCGACGACATCACCCTGGTGACCTACGGGCGCATGGTCCACCTGGCCATGGAGGCGGCGGCCAACCTGGCGCGCCAGGGCATCGACTGCGAGGTGCTCGACCTGCGCACCACCAGCCCGATGGATGAAGACAGCATTCTCGAAAGCGTGGAAAAGACCGGCCGCCTGGTGGTGATCGACGAAGCCAACCCGCGCTGCTCGATGGCCACCGACATCAGTGCGCTGGTGGCGCAGAAAGCCTTCGGCGCACTCAAGGGCCCGATCGAGATGGTCACTGCGCCACACACCCCGGTGCCGTTCTCCGACGCGCTGGAAGACCTCTACATCCCCACCGCCGCCAAGATCGAGGCTGCCGTGCACACAGTGATGAAAGGGAGGAACGCGGCATGAGCCAGATCCATACCCTGACCATGCCCAAGTGGGGCCTGTCGATGACCGAGGGGCGCATCGACACCTGGCTCAAGCAGGAAGGCGAGCACATCAGCAAGGGCGACGAGGTGCTGGACGTGGAGACCGACAAGATCTCCAGCAGCGTCGAGGCCCCGTTCAGCGGCGTGCTGCGCCGTCAGATCGCCAGGCCCGACGAGACCCTGGCAGTGGGGGCGCTGCTGGCCGTGGTGGTCGAGGGCGAGGCCAGCGACGCGCAGATCGATGCGGTGGTGCAGCGCTTTCAGGCCGATTTCGTGCCTGGTGACGGCGCCGAGCAGGACAGCGGCCCGGCGCCGCAGAAAGTCGAGCTGGACGGGCACCGGGTGCGCTACTTCGACCTCGGCGAAGGCGGTACGCCGCTGGTGTTGATCCACGGCTTCTGCGGCGACCTTAACAACTGGATGTTCAACCACCCGGCGCTGGCCGCCGAGCGCCGGGTGATCGCCCTCGACCTGCCCGGGCATGGCGAGTCGGGCAAGCACCTGCAACGCGGCGACCTGGATGAGCTGAGCCAGAGCGTGCTGGCCCTGCTCGATCACCTGGACCTGGGGCGCGTGCACCTGGCCGGGCACTCCATGGGTGGTGCGGTGGCCTTGAACCTGGCGCGGCTGGCACCTGCGCGGGTGCAGTCGCTGAGCCTGATCGCCAGCGCCGGGCTGGGGCGCGAGATCAATGGCGGCTACCTGCAGGGCATCGTTGCGGCGGCCAACCGCAACGCCCTGAAGCCGCAGATGACGCAGCTGTTCTCCGACCCCGGGCTGGTGACCCGGCAGATGCTCGAGGACATGCTCAGGTTCAAGCGCCTGGAGGGGGTGGACGAGGCCCTGCGACAACTGGCCGACGCACTGGCCAGCGACGGCGTGCAACGTCACGATCTGCGCCCGGTGGTGGCGCAGCAGCCGACGCTGGTGCTGTGGGGCAGCGATGACGCGATCATCCCGGCCACCCATGTGGACGGCCTGCCAGCCGAGGTGGCGATACTGCCGGGCCAGGGGCACATGGTGCAGCTGGAAGCGGCCGAGCAGGTCAATGCGCGACTGCTGGCGTTTTTGCGCGGGCACTGACCAGCGCTTCACCGGCTCCTGCAGGGTCATGCGAAACCTGTAGGAGCCGGCGTTGCCGGCGAAGGGCGCGCAGCGCCCCCGATACAAACCCCTCGCACTCAAGTAAACTGGCGCGCTTCGCGCAGCCCCCAGCGGCTGCCCTCCACGAATTACCCAAAGGTGCCCGCCATGCCCTGGCTGCAAGTACGTCTGGCCATCAGCCCGGAACAAGCCGAAACCTACGAAGATGCCCTGCTCGAAGTCGGCGCCGTCTCCGTCACCTTCATGGACGCCGAAGACCAGCCGATCTTCGAACCGGACCTCAACACCACCCCGCTGTGGTCGCACACCCACCTGCTGGCCCTGTTCGAAGCCGACGCCGAACCCGAGGCAGTGTTTGCCCACCTGCAACTGCTGACCGGGGCCGCCCTGCCCGAGCACCAGGCCGAAGTGATCGAAGACCAGGACTGGGAACGCAGCTGGATGGACAACTTCCAGCCCATGCGCTTCGGCCAGCGCCTGTGGATCGTGCCCAGCTGGCACGCCGCCCCCGAGCCGGACGCCGTCAACCTGCTGCTCGACCCGGGCCTGGCGTTCGGCACCGGCACCCACCCGACCACCGCCCTGTGCCTGGAATGGCTCGACGGCCAGGACCTGAACGGCACTGAAGTACTCGACTTCGGCTGCGGCTCGGGCATCCTCGCCATCGCCGCGCTGCTGCTGGGCGCACGCAAGGCGGTGGGCACCGACATCGACGTGCAGGCCATCGAGGCCTCGCGCGACAATGCCGGGCGCAACGGCATCGCCGACGCGCTGTTCGACCTGTACCTGCCCCAGGACATGCCGGCCATGCAGGCCGACGTGCTGGTAGCCAACATCCTCGCCGGCCCGCTGGTCTCGCTGGCCCCGCAGCTGTCCGGCCTGGTACGCCCCGGCGGCCTGCTGGCGCTGTCGGGCATCCTCGCCGAACAGGGCGATGAAGTGGCCGCCGCCTACGCCAAGGACTTCGACCTGGACCCGATCGCCGTGCGCGATGGCTGGGTACGCATCAGTGGTCGCCGGCGCTAACTGCGCCTAGACTACAACTCTGCACAACCCGGACCGCCGCATGACCGACAGTTTCGTCACCCAGTGCCCGCATTGCCAGACCAGCTTTCGCGTCAGCCACACTCAATTGAGTGTGGCCCGCGGGGTAGTGCGCTGCGGCAATTGCCTGCAGGTATTCAACGCCGCCAAGCAGCTGCTGGAGCAGAGTGCAGCGCAACAGGCGCTGCAGGTGGCCCCCGCGCTGCCGCCGGCAATGCCGTTGCCTGCGCCGGTGGCCGAACCCGAACATGCACCGCAGCCAGCGCCGCCGGCCCCCGCGCCGATCAGCCAGCGCGAATGGACGGCCAGCGCGCTGGACGTCGACCTCGACCAACTGGACCTCGACCAGGAACTCGCCCGCCTGGAGCAACGCGAAATCCAGCCGATCAGCGAGTTCAAGCGCAGCCAGGCCGAAGACTTCGACCTGGCGCCACGCCGCGAGGACAGCCTCAGCGCCCAGCGCGACGGCCCGGACGACACCTCGTACACCGACAGCCTGTTCAGCAGCCCGGCCGACGAACGCGAAGCCCAGGCAACGCCGCAGCCACCGCTGGTCGACGAACCCGTCCCGGCTGCCGTGGCGCTGCCGGGCGAGCGCACCGAACCCTCGCTGTCGCTGGACCTGGACGGCCTGGATGACGAGCCCCCGCTGCGCGAACAGCCCCTCCACGACCCCGACGTGGTGGCCGAGCACCTGTCGGCACGCGACCCGGGCGATGAGCCCGACGCGCCGGACCCGGCGTTCGACGACGCCCCGAATACCCGCCACGAACCCGACCTTGGCCCGATGGCTGCACGCTCGCCACGCAAGCCGGCGCTGGTCGACATCGTCGACGACCCGCTGCAGCTCGATTGGCAGAAGCCGCGCAGCCACTGGGGCCGGCGCCTGCTGTGGGCGCTGCTGACTCTGCTGGCAGGCGCGGCACTGGCTGGCCAGTACATCGCCTATCACTTCGACGAACTGGCCCGCCAGGACCAGTACCGCCCCTGGTTCCAGCAGCTGTGCCCGCAACTGGGCTGCGAAGTGCCTTCCAAGGTCGACATCGCCCGCATCAAGAGCAGCAACCTGGTGGTCCGCAGCCACCCGGACTTTGCCGGCGCGTTGATCGTGGACGCGATCATCTACAATCGTGCGCCCTTCTCGCAGCCATTCCCGCTGCTGGAGCTGCGGTTTGCCGACCTCAACGGCCAACTGATCGCCAGCCGTCGCTTCAAGCCCGGCGAGTACCTGAGCGGCGAGCTGGCCGGCAAGGCCGAAATGCCCAGCCAGACCCCGATCCACATCGCCCTGGACATCCTCGATCCGGGCCCGAAGGCGGTCAACTACAGCCTGAGCTTCCGCTCGCCGGAGTAAACCCAGCGACCAGCGGCAAGCTTCAGGCGGCAAGAGAAAAGCGCGGTATCACGCCACTCCTGCTTTTGGCTGGGGCTTGAAGCTTGTCGCTTGCCGCTCAAACTGTTCATATTTTATCCAGATCGACCTTTATCCGGTCACCGAGAGCGGGTATCATGCCCACCCTTTTTCGAACTCTAAGATCGGCCCCCACAACAGGGAACTCCTATGTCGGCGGTACGCATCGGCCCATACACACTGCAGAACGCCCTGATCCTTGCCCCGATGGCCGGGGTCACGGACCAGCCTTTTCGTCAGCTGTGCCGACGAATGGGCGCAGGCCTGGTGGTGTCCGAAATGGTCAGCAGCGACATGAGCCTGTGGAACAGCCGCAAGTCGCGCCTGCGCATGATTCACGATGGCGATCCCGAGCCCCGCTCGGTGCAGATCGCCGGCGGTGACGCGCAGATGCTCGCGGCCGCAGCCCGGGCCAATGTCGAGGCCGGCGCGCAGATCATCGATATCAACATGGGCTGCCCGGCAAAAAAAGTCTGCAACAAAGCTGCAGGCTCTGCTTTATTGAAGGATGAAGTGCTGGTCAACGAGATCCTCCAGGCGGTGGTCGCCGCCGTGGACGTACCCGTTACCCTCAAGATCCGCACCGGCTGGGACCGGGACAACAAGAATGGCCTGACCGTGGCGAAGATCGCCGAGCAGGCAGGCATTCAGGCACTGGCCGTACATGGCCGCACCCGTGCCGACCTGTACACCGGCGACGCCGAGTACGACACCATCGCCGCCATCAAGCAGGCGGTGTCGATACCGGTATTTGCCAATGGCGACATCACGTCGCCGCAAAAGGCCCGACAGGTGCTCGACGCCACCGGCGCCGACGGCCTGCTGATCGGCCGCGCCGCCCAGGGGCGGCCGTGGATCTTTCGCGAGGTCGAGCACTACCTGCGCACCGGCGAGCTGTTGCCGGCACCGCAGTTGGCTGAAGTGGAACGAATTCTGCTGGAGCACCTGGCCGCGCTGCACGCCTTCTATGGCGATGTGATGGGTGTGCGTATCGCCCGCAAGCATGTGGGCTGGTACCTGGCAACGTTACCGGGCGCCAGGGAGTTTCGCGCCCGCTTCAATGGTTTGGAAGAAACACACGCGCAGTGCGCCGACGTTCGCGAGTTTTTCCGCGAACGTGAACAGAGCCTTGAGACAGAGGACGGACAAGGGGTGGCCGCATGACGATGATGACCGAGACTTTAGTGAGTGGAACAACGCCCGTGAGCGACAACGTCAACCTGAAACAGCACCTGAACACCCCGAGCGAAGAGGGCCAGACCCTTCGCGGGAGCGTGGAGAAGGCGCTGCACAACTACTTTGCGCACCTCGAGGGCGCTGCTGTCACGGACGTGTACAACCTGGTGCTCTCTGAAGTCGAGGCACCCTTGCTCGAAAGCGTGATGAACTACGTCAAGGGCAACCAGACCAAGGCCAGCGAGCTGCTGGGGCTCAACCGGGGCACCTTGCGCAAGAAGCTCAAGCAGTACGATCTGCTGTAACAACGAATCCACACCAGAAAAGGCGGCTCCCATTCGATGAGGTCGCCTTTTTTGCTGACTCCACCGCGTTATGGAATCTGAAATGACCGACCAGACTACCCGCCTGCCGATCCGCCGCGCCTTGATCAGCGTTTCCGACAAGACCGGAATCCTCGAATTCGCCCGTGAGCTGCAACAGCTCGGCGTCGAGATCCTGTCCACCGGTGGCACCTTCAAGTTGCTCCAGGACAATGGCGTCGCCGCGGTGGAAGTTGCCGACTACACCGGCTTTGCCGAAATGATGGACGGCCGGGTCAAGACCCTGCACCCCAAGATCCACGGTGGCATCCTCGGCCGTCGCGGTACCGATGACGCCATCATGGCCGAGCACGGGATCAAGCCGATCGACCTGGTCGCCGTCAACCTGTACCCCTTCGAAGCCACCATCTCCAAGCCGGGCTGCGACCTGCCGACCGCCATCGAGAACATCGACATCGGCGGCCCGACCATGGTTCGCTCGGCGGCCAAGAACCACAAGGACGTGGCCATCGTGGTCAACGCCAGCGACTACGGCCAGGTACTCGAGAGCCTCAAGGCCGGTGGCCTGACCTACGCCCAGCGCTTCGACCTGATGCTCAAGGCGTTCGAGCACACCGCCGCCTACGACGGCATGATCGCCAACTACATGGGCACCGTGAACCAGGCGGCCGACACCCTGAGCACCGAAGACCGCAGCCAGTTCCCGCGCACCTTCAACAGCCAGTTCGTCAAGGCCCAGGAAATGCGCTACGGCGAGAACCCGCACCAGAGCGCGGCGTTCTACGTCGAGGCCAAGCCGAGCGAGGCCGGCATCGCCACCGCCACCCAGCTGCAGGGCAAGGAGCTGTCGTACAACAACGTGGCCGACACCGACGCCGCGCTGGAATGCGTCAAGAGCTTCGTCAAGCCGGCCTGCGTGATCGTCAAGCACGCCAACCCGTGCGGCGTGGCCGTCAGCCCGGACGCCGAGGGCGGCATCCGCCAGGCCTACGAGCTGGCCTACGCCACCGATACCGAATCAGCCTTCGGCGGCATCATCGCGTTCAACCGCGAGCTGGATGCCGAAACCGCCAAGGCCATCGTCGAGCGTCAGTTCGTCGAAGTGATCATCGCCCCGAGCGTGAGCGAAGAAGCCCGCGCCGTGGTGGCCGCCAAGGCCAACGTGCGCCTGCTGGCGTGCGGCCAGTGGTCGGCCGAGCGTGCCGCTGCCTGGGACTACAAGCGCGTCACCGGCGGCCTGCTGGTACAGAGCCGCGACATCGGCATGATCACCGAGGGCGACCTGAAGGTGGTGACCAAGCGTGCGCCGACCGAGCAGGAAATCCACGACCTGATCTTCGCCTGGAAAGTGGCCAAGTACGTCAAGTCCAACGCCATCGTCTACGCCAAGAACCGCCAGACCATCGGTGTCGGCGCCGGCCAGATGAGCCGCGTGAACTCGGCGCGCATCGCCGCGATCAAGGCCGAGCATGCCGGCCTGCAGGTACAGGGTGCGGTCATGGCCTCGGATGCGTTCTTCCCGTTCCGCGACGGTATCGACAACGCGGCCAAGGTGGGTATCACTGCGGTGATCCAGCCGGGCGGTTCGATGCGTGATGCCGAGGTGATTGCTGCGGCGGACGAAGCCGGCATCGCGATGGTGTTCACCGGCATGCGCCACTTCCGTCACTGATCCACTGCGTGTAGGAGCCGGCGTTGCCGGCGAATGGGCCCGCCCGGTCAACGCGGTGCGACCTTCGCCGGCAACGCCGGCTCCTACAGTTACTCTCCGAATTAGCGTCATCGAGGTTTTGACATGAACGTTTTGATCATCGGTAGCGGCGGCCGCGAACACGCCCTGGCCTGGAAAGTTGCCCAGGACCCTCGCGTCGAGACTGTCTTCGTCGCCCCCGGCAACGCCGGCACCGCCACCGAAGCCAAGTGCAAGAACGTCGACATCGACGTCACCGCCCTGGACCAACTGGCCGACTTCGCCGAGAAGAACGTCGCCCTGACCATCGTCGGCCCCGAGGGCCCGTTGGTGGCCGGCGTGGTCGACCTGTTCCGCAGCCGCGGCCTGGACTGCTTCGGCCCCACCAAGGGCGCGGCGCAGCTGGAAGGCTCCAAGGCCTTCACCAAGGACTTTCTGGCCCGTCACAAGATTCCGACCGCCGACTACCAGAACTTCACCGAAGTGGAGCCGGCCCTGGCCTACCTGCGCGAAAAAGGCGCACCGATCGTGATCAAGGCCGACGGCCTGGCCGCGGGCAAGGGCGTGATCGTCGCCATGACCCTGGCTGAAGCCGAGGACGCGGTACGCGACATGCTCGCCGGCAATGCCTTCGGCGACGCCGGTTCGCGCGTGGTCATCGAAGAGTTCCTCGACGGCGAGGAAGCCAGCTTCATCGTCATGGTCGACGGGCAGAACGTGCTGCCGATGGCCACCAGCCAGGACCACAAGCGCGTCGGCAACGCCGACACCGGCCCCAACACCGGCGGCATGGGCGCCTACTCGCCAGCCCCGGTGGTCACTGCCGAAGTCCACCAGCGCGTGATGGACCAGGTGATCTGGCCGACCGTCAACGGCATGGCTGCCGAAGGCAACGTGTACACCGGCTTCCTGTATGCCGGGCTGATGATCGACAAGGCCGGCAACCCCAAGGTCATCGAGTTCAACTGCCGCTTCGGCGACCCGGAAACCCAGCCGGTGATGCTGCGCCTGGAATCGAGCCTGGTGCTGCTGATCGAAGCGGCGTTCGCCAAGGCCCTGAACAAGGTCGAAGCGCAGTGGAACCCGCAGCCGAGCCTGGGCGTTGTACTGGCCGCCGGCGGCTACCCGGGCGACTACGCCAAGGGCGCACCGATCAGCGGCCTGGACGCCGCAGCCAGGCTCACCGGCAAGGTGTTCCATGCCGGTACCGCCCTCAAGGACGGCCAGGTGGTCACCAGCGGTGGTCGCGTACTGTGTGCCACTGCCCTGGGTGAGACCGTCGAAGCCGCGCAGCAGCAGGCCTACTGTCTGGCCGCCGAAATCGAGTGGGACGGCAGTTTCTACCGCACCGACATCGGCTACCGCGCCATCGCCCGTGAACGTGGCGAGCACCAGGAGTAAGCTGACACGGCAAGGCTCCAAAGGGGCCTTGCCTTCGGCTTGGCACGCCGCGCATAGTTGCAAACCGGCATTTGGCTAGGAAGGGATATCTCGTGCGTTGGCTCAGGATTGCCATTGGACTCACCGTCAGCCTGCTGACTCTGCTCTGCCTGTTCCCGGCCACGGCCGATTCGGGCAGTGGGTGGTCGGTATTGCTCGACGATCAGGCCAACCTGCAACTGAGCGACATCCGTTCCGAGCGTTACCGTAACCAGTTCAGTCCCATCGAGCTCAACCAGCTCGATGCCGCCGAGCCCCAGCAGGCGCTCTGGCTGCATTACCACCTGCCCCCACACCAGCCCGAACAGGTACTGCGCCTGTTCGCCCCGGACCTGTCGCACCTGAACCTGTATGTGGTCGACGGCGCCCGGCTGATCGAGCAGTCCCACAACGGCCGCCCGGACACCAACGGCCCGGTGAGCCTGACCACCAACGATCACCTGCTGGCGGTGCCGAGCAGCGACCAGGCCCAGGACCTCTACCTGCGGCTGGTCTCCGAGCACCAGCTGCGGCCCGGCATCAGCCTGATGCCCGCCGTGAGCGCCGCCGCCGACCAGCGCCAGCCACTGCTGTTCGGGTTGCTGTTCGGCTGCATGGGCATGCTGATCCTGCACAACCTGGTGCGCTTCGGCTATTCGCGCTCCACCAGCAGCCTGTGGCTGGCCGGCTACCACAGCCTGATGCTGCTCAGCGCGCTGATCCTGCTCAACCTGAGCGGGCCGTGGAACCTCTGGCAGACCTCGCAGACCCCGGCCGCCTACCTCACCGCCCTGCTCGCCAGCCTCTGCGGGCTGGCCTTCACCCTGCGCTTCTTCGCCCCCCTGCAGCAGCCGCGCCTGGCCCGCCTGCTGCAAGGCGAGATCCTGCTGATCGCCATCGGCGGCCTGTTGCTGCTGTTCGTCGACACCTTGCCGTTGAACCTGGCCACCTACGCGCTGGTGGCCCTGGCCAGCCTGAGCATGCTGATCACGGCCGTTTGCCACTGGGTGCGCGGCTTCGCCCCGGCGCGCCTGTTCAGCCTGGCCATGCTGGTGTTCAACCTGGGCTGCCTGGTGGTGCTGCCGGCGCTGCTGGGCCTTACCCGCACCCCCACCGAATGGCTGCTGTTCATCCTGCTGGGGTTCACCGCCTTCACCGGCCTTCTGCTCAACATGGCCCTGGGCGAGCGCCTGCGCAGCATCAGCGAGGCGCGCTTCAGCGCCAGCCGCGAGCTGGCCGCCAGCACCGCCGAAATCAACGCCAAGGCAGAGTTTCTGGCACGCATCAGCCACGAGATCCGCACCCCGATGAACGGTGTGCTGGGCATGACCGAACTGCTGCTGGGCACCCCGCTGTCGGTCAAGCAGCGCGACTATGTACAGACCATCCACAGTGCCGGCAACGAGCTGCTGACCCTGATCAACGAGATCCTCGACATCTCCAAGCTCGAGTCCGGCCAGATCGAGCTGGATGACGTGCAGTTCGACCTCAACGCCCTGATCGAGGACTGCCTGAGCATCTTCAGGGCCAAGGCCGAACAGCAGAACATCGAACTGATCAGCTTCACCCAGCCGCAGGTGCCGCGGGTCATCAGCGGTGACCCCACGCGCCTGCGCCAGGCCCTGCTGAGCCTGCTGGAAAACGCCCTGAAAAAGACCGAGCAGGGCGAGATCCTGCTGGTGGTGGCACTGGACCAGCGCGGCAGCAGCCCGCGCCTGCGCCTGGCCGTGCAGGACAGCGGCGAACCGATCCCGCCCAGCGAGCGCGAGGCACTGCTGCAGGCCGAGTTGCACAGCGAGCACGTGCTGTCGAGCAACAAGCTCGGCGGCCTGCTGGGCCTGGTGATCGCCAAGCAACTGATCGCCCTGATGCAGGGCGAGTTCGGCATCAAGACCAGCCACAACCAGGGCAACACCCTGTGGATGACCCTGCCGCTGGACCCGCAGCGCCTCGAACAGCCCGCCGCCGACCTCGACGGCCCGCTGCGCGATGCCCGGGTGCTGGTGGTGGACGACAACGACACCTGCCGCAAGGTGCTGGTGCAGCAGTGCAGCGCCTGGGGCATGAACGTGAGCGCCGTGCCCTCGGGCAAGGAAGCCCTGGCCCTGCTGCGCACCAAGGCGCACCTGCGCGACTACTTCGATGCCGTGCTGCTCGACCAGAACATGCCCGGCATGACCGGCATGCAACTGGCCGCCAAGATCAAGGAAGATCCGAGCCTGAACCACGACATCCTGATCATCATGCTCACCGGCATCACCAATGCGCCGAGCAAGGTCATCGCCCGCAACGCCGGGGTCAAGCGCATCCTGGCCAAGCCCGTGGCCGGCTACACCCTCAAAACCACCCTGGCCGAAGAACTGGCCCAGCGCAGCAAGGGCCAGATGCTCGGCATGCAGCCGCCCAGCCTGGCCACCCCGCTGGACGTGCCCGCCGACTTCCGCATCCTGGTGGCCGAAGACAACAACATCTCCACCAAGGTGATCCGCGGCATGCTCGGCAAGCTCAACCTGGAGCCCGACACCGCCAGTAACGGCGAGGAAGCCCTGCAGGCCATGAAGGCGCAGCGCTACGACCTGGTGCTGATGGACTGCGAGATGCCGGTGCTGGACGGTTTCTCGGCCACCCAGCAGCTGCGCGCCTGGGAGGCGGTCAGCCTGCGCCCGCGCACGCCGGTGGTGGCGCTGACCGCGCACATCCTGGCCGAGCACAAGGAGCGCGCACGCCAGGCCGGCATGGACGGGCACATGGCCAAGCCGGTGGAGCTGTCGCAACTGCGCGAACTGATCGAATACTGGGTGGCCCACCGCAAGCCCCACGAGCAGCCCGACAACGCGCCCGTCCCCCACTGATACACTTGCCCAACGCCCCCTTTGCCGCGAGCCCACGCCATGCTCCATGAGTTGTTCAGCGTCTACCTGAAGATGCTCGTGCTCTACAGCCCGTTCTTCGTCCTGTCCTGCTTCATCAGCCTGACCCGCGGCCACTCCAGCAAGGAGCGCAAGCAGCTGGCCTGGCGCGTGGCGCTGGCGGTACTGATCGCCAGCGTGCTGCTGTACCTGTTCGGGCGGGCAATCTTCGGCATCTTCGGCATCACCCCCGACGCGTTTCGCATCGGCGCCGGCAGCGTGCTGTTCATCTCGGCGCTGGGCATGGCCCAGGGCAAGTCGGCGGTCAACACCGACAACGTGCAGCAGGACGTGACCATCGTGCCGCTGACCATCCCGCTGACCGTCGGCCCCGGCACCATCGGTGCGCTGCTGGTGATGGGCGTCAGCCAGCCGCACTGGGACGACAAGCTGCTGGCCATCGTGAGTATCGCCCTGGCCAGCTTCACCGTTGGCCTGGTGCTGTTTCTGTCGCACCGCATCGAACGGCTGCTTGGCGACCAGGGCCTGCAGATCGTCAGCCGGCTGATGGGCCTGTTCGTGTGCGCCCTGGCGGCGCAGATCATCTTCACCGGGATCAAGGGCTACCTGGTGCTCTAGCCCCTACCGGTCCTGGAAGAAACCTTCCGAGAGTGCCCGGGTCTGGGCCAGTACGAACGTGCGATGGCTCGCGTACGCCTGGCGATCGAACAGGTAGCAGCCACCATGGGGCGTCAGGGTCACGTAGCGCCGGTAGGTATCGGTCAGAAAGCCGTGTTCGACGTCCACTTCAAAGCGCATCACCAGCCCGCAGAAACACAGCATGGGCTGGTTGCGTCGATCGGTGAAACAGGGCGTGACCTTGCAGTGCATGGCCTTCTCCACGTCGCGCCTGGGCATGGCCGAAGACTCGAAGTGGCGCCGGGCCTTGGTCTCCAGGTCGAGGTCGCGCAGCGACTGGCTGATCACCTGGTGAAACAGCACCTCGGCGTCCCGCTGTACCACCGTGACCTCGAAGGCACGCACCTGCGCCAGGTCGTGGGCAGCCGTGGACACCGACGACAGAAAGCTGATCAGGCGGCAACCATGCCGCAAAAGGCAGGCATGGTGGAACTCATTCCAGGCCTGCGGCGAGGCATGCTGGCCAACCGCTTTGCTGGCGTACATCTCGGCGTACACCATCAGGTCCATCATGTCCTGCATGTCGGCAGGGTCCATGCCCTCACCGAACGACACCCGGTTGTCGCCGATTACCTGCGAACGTTCAGTGGAGGTCATGGGTGCCCCCTTGCAGCGAGCCGTCGGCCTTGGCCTTGGCCTGCGGCACCACCCGCCTGAGCACAACGACATCGTCCTCCAGGGCTGCCACCGTCATCTCGCGCAGTCGCGCATAGCGCGCAACCGACAACTGCTTGTGGCTGTAGAAGAACAGCGCGTCGCCCGGGCTGTCGACCCCACAGAACGTCTGGTGCAGAAAGTCCTGCTGAAGCGGCACCACCAGCGCCAGGCTCACAAACAGGCTGAACACCTGGTCTGGCGCGGTGCACGCACTGAGCTGGAAGTTGATCGCCGTGCGCTGGCTGGCCTGGCTGTGCGCGAGCACCTGGGCACGAAACAGCTGGCGCGCCGGGTGCTCGTAGGCCAGTTCGCAAATCTGCTCCAGCATGTCGGTCATTTGCCGCACGATGGCCGCAGGCAACTTCTTCTTCAGGTGCCTGGTCACCAGCGCGACGATGCTCAGGTCATCCAGGCCGGCGAACCTGGATACATCGGACTGCACGGTCTGGGTGCTCCACATGAGCTGGCCCAGGCCGTCCACATTGCGCTTGAACCAGGCCCGGGGGTTGGCGGTGACCAGGCCGTCCTGGTTGGCCGACACCTGCGCCAGCAAGTGGGAGTTCAATACATCATCCCTGTCCGGTGCGCTCAACCCGCCGGGAAATGAAATCAGCTGCGCACCATTGACCCATGTCTCGTACTGCATTGCCATGCCTCGACTCCTTGAGGATAGCGGCACCGGCGCCTTGACACCGGTGCCGGTAGAATTACTTCTTCTTGATTTTCCTGAAGAAGTTATCCGAGGAAATACCCATGTAGTCGTGGATGTCGTCTTTGTTGCGCTGATAGACACGTTCGTTCCAGTTGACCATGGTGGCCACCTGAGTGATGTCCATGGTTTCGTTGTCCCACTTCCAGAACAGTGCGCCGCCCTTGTCGGTACGCTTGTTGTATTCAAGCCCGATGAACAGTGTCACGGCTTCGCCGTTATCCGTTTCAAGGCACGGCAGAATGCGGCAGCTGTCCTTGCTCGCGCCGGTGCTGTTGTTGTTGAACAGGGTGATCATGTCCTCGTCGCCCTTGAGCTTGTCGAGGGCCCTGGAAACCAGCGGGATCATGGCGGCTGCGTTGCCACCGGCCACCGAGGCGACGATTTCCAGCACCACGCTGTCCATGGTGATGTCGCGCTTGCTGGTGTTGTAGCTCTGACGGTCCGAACTGGTCATGAACCAGCCGGCGTGCAGCATGGCCTCCCGGTAGGCTGCCAGCCATTGCAGGGGCTGCTCCTGGATACTGCCCGAGGTGTTGGCCACCATCTCGGCGAACAGGGTGGCGTCCTTGGCCATCTGGCGCTTGTCCGCCGACAGCTTGTCGGCAAAGGTCAGAATCGTCGGGCCTTCGCTGGTCATCAGTGCCACTTCGCCCGCTTCGTCATCGAGCCCTTCACTGGCCAGCAGCCCGCGCATGGACAGCGGCGAATGCTGAAGATCCGGTACTTCCAGGTTGCTGAAGAATTCAGCGCTTTTTTCCGCGCAGGGAAACACAGTCGAGTTATCCATAACATCATCCTTGTTCAGTTTTGGTTTGCCGCGGCACAGCCAGGCCACTGCAAACTATCACCGGGCCTGCATGAAAAAAGGTGCGCCCGTTTCCAGGCGCACCTTTCTTTCCCTACGAGACCCTGTGGCTATCCAGGGCGGCCGGCGCCATACCAACGCGGCGTGTACACCCACTCGCCACCGTCGGCACGCGCGAAGGTGCAGGTGGTGGACGACCCCACCAGCACCATGGTGCGCATGTCCACCTGCTCTGGCGTCAGCTCGCCCAGGGTCAGGGTGCGCAGGGTCTGGCCGGGGCGGCCGATGTCACGGCCCAGCACCACCGGGGTGGCTGGCGTGCGGTGCTGGCGCACGATCTCCAGGGCACGCCCCAGCTGCCAGGGCCGCGAGCGCGAGATCGGGTTGTAGAAGGCCAGCGCCAGGTCGGCCTGGCAGGCGAGGTCCAGGCGTTTCTCGATGATGTCCCAGGGCTTGAGGTTGTCCGACAGCGACAGCACGCAGAAGTCATGCCCCAGCGGCGCACCGGCCTGCGCGGCGGTGGCCAGCGAGGCCGAGACGCCCGGCAGCACCTGCAGCTCGACGCTGTGCCACTGCGGGTCCGTCGACTCGTGCAGGGCTTCGAGCACCGCCGCTGCCATGGCGAACACGCCCGGGTCGCCCGACGATACCACCACCACCGAGCGGCCTTGCGCGGCCAGCTCGAAGGCATGCCGTGCGCGCTGCATTTCTTCGCGGTTGTCGGTGCAGTGCAGCACCTGATCGGCGCGGAACGGGCCGGCCATGCGCACATAGGTTTCATAACCCAGCACGTCATTGGCGCGTGCCAGCTCGGCCTTGACCGCCGGCACCATCAGGTCGGCGGCGCCCGGGCCCAGGCCGATCACCGCCAGGCGGCCACGGGCGCGCCCGATCCGTTGCGGGTCGATCGGCTGGCCGGCCACCGCAATCGCCACGCCCTCGCCTGCGCACTGCGGCGCCAGCAACTGCGGCCAGGCCTGCGCGGCCAGCTCGGCAACGCTGCCGGCCGCCGGGGCGAAGCGCAACGGCACGCCCAGCTCGGCCGCTGCCGCGTGCAACGCCGGGCTGGCCATCTCGCTGTCGGCCGCCAGCAGGCAGGCCAATGCCGGCTCGGCGATCTTCGCGCGGTGCAGCGCCGCACGCACCGCCGCGGCCAGCTCCGGCACCTGGGCACTCACGGCCACCAGCACGCAGCGCGGGTAGATCACCAGCTCGTTGGCGTCGGCCTCACGTGCATCGCAGCCCACGTGAATGGCCAGCTGCGCCTGCTCGCTCTGCGGCAGTTGCGCCTGTTCCAGCCACGGCGCGGCGCCATCGATGCGCACGCTTTCACCGGCCAGCAGGTCGGACACGAAACGCTTGCCCAGCTCCAGGTCGGCCAGCGCATAACCACTGGGCGGGTTGAGCAGGCAGGTGCCGAAGCGCAGCTCGCCGCTGGTGGTGATGGCCGGCGCCACGCCGAGGCCGGCGGCGATCTCGCGGGCCAGCCCGTTGACCCCGCCCAGCCCGCCCAGCAGCGGCACCACGGCGCTGCCGTCTTCGGCCACGGCCAGTACCGGCGGTTCGGCGCCCTTCTCCAGCAACACGCTGGCCAGGCTGCGAATCACGATGCCGGCGGCGCACAGGGCAATGATCGGGGTGTCCTGCTGGTACAACTGGCGCAGGGTGGCGCCGAAGTCCTGGTAGCTGCGGTCCGTGCCCTCGACCCGCCCGGCCAGGCCGTGGATCAATGCATCGGGGCACAGCTGCTGGAGCCTGCGGGCAGTGGCCAGGCTGCCCTTGCCCAGGATCACGATGGCCGGTGCGTGAGATGTCATCACCCTTGCCACCGTTCACCCGGCACGATGATCAGCGAGAAGTATGGCGAGGACTGCGGGTCGACCGCATCCAGCGCCACGATCTTCTGGTTGGCCATGGTCGCGCGCTCCACGTACAGCGCTCGCTCGGCCAGGCCCAGTTCGGCCAGCACCTGGCGCACCTTGGGGAAATTGCGCCCCAGCTTCATGATCACCGCCGCGTCGGCATCGGCCAGGCGGCGCTTGAGCTCGTCGGCCGGCAGCACGCCCGACAGCACCGACAGGCTCTGGTTGCGGTACACCAGTGGCGCGCCGAGTACCGAGGCGCCCCCGAGCATCGAGCACACGCCGGGGATCACCTGGGCCTCGTAGCGCTCGGCCAGGCGGTCGTGCAGGTACATGTAGGAGCCATAGAAGAACGGGTCGCCTTCGCAGATCACCGCCACGTCGCGGCCGGCATCCAGGTGCGCGGCCACTTCCAGGCTGGCGCCGTCGTAGAAGTCGCTGATCACCTGTTCATACGACAGCGGCGCCGGCAGTGCCTCGGTGGTCACCGGGTACACCAGCGGCAGCAATGTCTGCGCCTGCTGCAGGTGCGCCTCGATGATGCCGAAGGCATTGCCGCGCTTGCCCTTGGCCACGAAATACGCCACCACTGGCGCCTCGCGCAGCAGGCGCAGCGCCTTGACCGTGATCAGTTCGGGGTCGCCGGGGCCCACGCCCAGGCCAAGCAGTCGTCCGCGTGGCTGCATCATTCGACCTCCGTGGCCAGGGCATTGACCGCCGCTGCTGCCATCGCGCTGCCGCCCAGGCGGCCCTCGACGATCACGAACGGCACGCCACGGCTGTCGGCCGCGAGCATCGCCTTGGACTCGGCCGCGCCGACGAAACCGACCGGGAAACCGAGGATCAGCGCAGGCTTCGGCGCCCCTGCATCGATCATCTCGAGCAGGTAGAACAATGCGGTCGGCGCATTGCCGATCACCACCACGCTGCCTTCCAGGTGCGGGCGCCACAGCTCCAGGGCCACCGCCGAGCGGGTGTTGCCCAGCTCCTTGGCCAGGCCCGGCACGCTGTCGTCGCGCAGGGTGCAGATCACCTCGTTGTTGGCCGGCAGGCGTGCACGGGTGATGCCTTCGGCGACCATGCGCGCATCGCACAGGATCGGCGCACCGTTGGCCAGCGCCTCGCGCCCGGCCTTGCCGGCGCCTTCGCTGAAGCGCAGCTTGTCGACCACCTCGACCATGCCGCAGGCATGGATGACCCGCACCGCGAGTTTTTCCAGGTCGGCCGGGATCCGCTCCAGGCGAGCCTCCTGGCGAATGATGGCGAAGGAGTTGCGGTAGATCTCCTGGCCGTCGCGGATGTAATCAATCATCGGGGTTGCTCCGTAGGCGGGCGTCGAGTTGCGCGCCCGCTTCTTTCAATGTCAGGTTGCGCCCGCCAGGGGCGCCCAGGCCCGGCTGCGCCGGGTCGTGAAAATACAGGTCGTAATGCCCGGGCCCGACCGCCAGCAGGGTGGCCGGTGCACGGTGGGCCAGCGCGCAGGAACGCGCGCAGCCGCTCAGGTGAATGCCGGCCACCGGGCCCGGCTCGCGCAGCAGCGCCGCCAGCTGCACGGCGTCGGCCTTGGTGTCGGCCAGGGCCTTGGCGCAGCCGGCCGAACCGGTGCAGGCCACCATGCGCGCCAGCGGCCGCGCCGGGTCGCACAGCAAGCCCAGCGCTGCCAGCCCGGCCAGCGCCTGCTCGGCGTCGCTGGCGGCAAGATTGGGCAGAAGCAGGCTTTGCCAGGGCGTCATGCGCAGGCTGGCGTCGCCCAGGCTGCTGGCCAGGTGCGCGGCGCCACGCAACTGCGCGGCGCTCAGGCGCCCCAGCGGTGCGGCGGCGCCCACCGCGACCCTGCCCGTCTGGCGCTGTGGGTAGACACCCAGATGGCGGGCCTGGTCACGTCGCGGCCGGCGCCAGCCCAGCACCGCGTGGTCGCGGCGCAGCGCCACGCCAAGGCCCTGCACGAACGCCTCGCTGCCGCATTCGGCCAGCAACTGGCGCATGCGCGTCTGCTGCGCACTGGCCAGGTCGAGAAACCGCTGCAACACCGCCAGCACCAGCGCGTGCCCATCGGCCAGCGGCACCGCGCCCAGCGCACCCTCCTCGGCCGGGCAGCCGGCCAGGCCGAAGGCCAGCCACACCTCGCCGTCCAGGCGCAGTGCCGACAGCCACAGGTCGTGGGGGTGGGTGAGCATGGCCAGGTCTTCGCCAGCGTCCAGTTGCACGGCGAACTTGGCAGACAACTGATGAAAGCGCTCGCAGGTCTGCAGCGATTCGAGGATCTGCCCCGCCAGCGCCCGGCTGTCGAACAGCATGGCCGGGTCGAGACCGGCCGCCGGGCTGAGCATCAGGTTGCGCACATCGTCGCCCGCCGCCTGGCGCGGGCCCAGGCCGGCGTCGAGCAGGCATGCCACCAGCCCGGCGTGGTCGGCACCGATGCCGCGAATCTGCAGGTTGCTGCGGTTGGTTACCTCGATCACGCCGCCGGCAAAGCGCTCGGCGGCGTCGGCCACTGCGTGTGCCTGGGCCGCGCTCAGGGTGCCGGCGTCGAGCTTGATGCGTGAAATTCCGCCGTCCAGCGCCTGCACGATACGCCACAACCCCGGGCAGGCCGAGGGGCGAAGAGCTGGAGTGGGCAGGGGTTGCGGCAAGGGATCACCCGGCAATCGTCAAAAGGCGCTGGTAGCACAAAGGCGCGGTATTATGCCTGCTTTGTCCGTCGGCAGGCTAAGCCAGCCGGTCGGATAGGCAAGCGAAGAGGAACGGCATGGCGCCCTGGTTGACGGTAGTAGGTATTGGCGAAGACGGCTTCACGGGCCTGGGCAAACAGGCACGGCATGCCCTGCTGCGAGCCACCAAGGTGTTCGGCAGCCCGCGCCAGCTGGCCCTGCTGCCCCACTGCTCGCGCGCCGAACGGGTCGCCTGGCCCAGCCCGTTTTCCCTGGCGCCGCTGCTGGCCGAACGTGGCGAGCCGGTGTGCGTGCTGGCCAGCGGCGACCCGATGCTCTACGGCGTAGGCGCCAGCCTGGCGCGCCAGCTGCCGGCCGAGGCCATGCGGGTGCTGCCTGCCCCGTCTTCCTACTCGCTGGCCGCCGCCCGCCTGGGCTGGCCCCTGCAGGACGTGGTCACGCTGTCGGTGGTAGCGCGCCCGGTCGCCGCCGTGGCCGCCCACCTGTACAGCGGCCAGCGCCTGCTGGTGCTGAGCAATGACCGCAGCAGCCCCGCCGCCCTGGCCGCCCTGTTGTGCGAGCGCGGCTTCGGCCCCAGCCACCTGAGCGTGCTGGAGCACCTGGGCGGCGCCGACGAACGGCGCATCGATGCCCGTGCCGATGGCTGGCAGGACGCCGACTTCGCCGACCTCAACCTGGTGGCCATCGACTGCCGGGCCGGCGCCGATGCACCGCGCCTGTCGCCGCTGGCCGGCCTGCCCGATTCGGCCTTCGCGCACGACGGGCAGATCACCAAGCGCGACGTGCGCGCCATCACCCTCGCCCGCCTGGCCCCGCAGCCGGGCGAGCTGCTGTGGGACGTGGGCGCCGGCAGCGGCTCGATCGGCATCGAATGGATGCGCGCCCACCCCAGCTGCCGGGCACTGGCCATCGAGGCCGACGCCGGCCGCCAGCAACTGATCGAACACAACCGCGACGCCCTGGGCGTGCCTGGCCTGCAACTGGTGCGCGGGCGCGCCCCGCAGGCGTTGCAGGGCCTGGAACGGCCCCACGCGATCTTCATCGGTGGCGGCGTGACCCGCGAGGGCGTGCTGGACGAATGCTGGGCGCACCTGCGCCCCGGTGGCCGGCTGGTGGCCAATGCCGTGACCCTGCAGAGCGAGACCCTGCTGATGAGCTGGCGCGAACGTCATGGCGGCGAGCTCACCCGTATCCATGTGGCCCAGGCGCAGCCGCTGGGCGAGTTCGACACCTGGCGCCAGGCGCTGCCGATCACCCTGCTTGATCTGGTAAAGCCCCTCGATGCGTGACGAAACCGCAGAACAGCCGGCGCCGCTGCGCAGCGGCCTGACCACGGGCAGCTGCGCCACTGCCACCAGCCTGGCGGCGGCGCGCCTGCTGTTGAGCGGGCAATGCGACGACGCGGTGCACATCACCCTGCCCAAGGGCAGACAGGTGCAGATGCGCCTGGAGTTCTGCCGGCTGGCCGGGCCAGGCGCCGAAGCCGGCACCCTCAAGGATGCCGGCGACGACCCCGACGTGACCCATGGCGCGCTGCTCTACAGCCAGGTGCGGCTGCTGGCCGAGCCGGGCGTACGTTTTGTCGCCGGCATCGGCGTGGGCACCGTGACCCGCCCCGGGCTGGTGCTGGGGGTGGGCGAGCCGGCGATCAACCCGGTGCCGCGGCGCATGATGACCGAGCACCTGCAGCGTCTGGCGCTGGAGTGCGATTACGCGGGGGGCTTCGAGGTCACCGTGAACGTGCAGGACGGCGACAGCCTGGCCCTCAAGACCATGAACCCGCGCCTGGGCATCCTCGGCGGGCTGTCGATTCTGGGCACCAGTGGCATCGTGCGGCCGTTTTCCTGCGCGGCCTACATTGCCTCGATCCACCAGGGCATCGACGTGGCCAAGACCAATGGCTACGAACACATTGCCGCGTGTACCGGCAATGCCAGCGAAGACACCATGCGCCGGGTCTACGGCATTCCCGACATCGCCCTGATCGAGATGGGCGATTTTGTCGGCGCGGTGCTCAAGCACCTGCGCAAGGTGCCGGTTGGCAAGCTGAGCATCTGCGGCGGCTTCGGCAAGATCAGCAAACTGGCGGCCGGGCACATGGACCTGCACAGCCGGCATTCGAGCATCGACCTGCCACAACTGGCTGGCTGGGCAGCGGCGGTAGGTGCCGACACCGCGTTGCAGGCAGCGATCATCGGCGCCAACACCAGCCAGCAGGCGTTGGCCCTGGCCAGTGCGGCGGGGGTCGGGCTGGGGGATGCGGTGTGCGAGCACGCGCTGGCTTTCGCCCGTAGCGTGGTGCCGGCGCAGGTACAGGTGGAGGTGTTCGCCATCGACCGCCAGGGCGGCATCGTCGGCCGGGCGGGTGTTCGATGAGCCGGCGCATCCTGTTGCTGGGCGGCGTGACCGAGGCGCTGTTGATAGCCCGTCAGCTGGGCCCGCAGCACGTCTACAGCCTGGCCGGTATCGGCCGGGTGCCCAGCGACCTGGCGTGCCAGGTGCGGGTGGGCGGCTATGGTGGGGCCGAGGGCCTGGCCGCTTACCTGCGGGCCGAAGGCATCGGTCTGGTGATCGACGCGACCCACCCGTATGCGGCGCAGATCAGCCGCAATGCGGCGCAGGCAGCGCGCCTGGCCGGGGTTGAATGCTGGGCGTTGCGGCGCCCGGCGTGGCAGGCGCAGGCCGGTGACGACTGGCGGGAAGTGGCGGACTGGACGCAGTTGATCGAGGCATTGAAACCGTTTCGCCGGCCCTTGTTCACCCTGGGGCGCGAGCCGTTGCAGCACCTGCACGAGATACCCGCGCAGCAGTTCTGGACCTTGCGCGCGCTGGAGGCGTGCGAGGGGAATGCGCGATGCGAAGTGATCGGCGCGCGGGGGCCGTTTCGCCTGGAGGATGAACGGGCGTTGTTCGAGCGTTGCCGGGTGGATGTGCTGATCAGCAAGAACAGTGGCAGCGCCGCGACCGAACCCAAGCTCGAAGTGGCGCGCGAGCGGGGTGTGCCGGTACTGATCCTGAAGCGGCCGGCGCTGGCGGGGGTGGATCGGGAGTTCGTGGGCGTCGCCGATGTGCTGGCGGCGCTTTGACGGGTGCACACAGCTCCAGAGTCGATCAAAAAAGGCTGACACAAGGTCAGGGGAAGGATAGATGCGCTGTCGACGCAGTTACCCCACCTGCGACACTCCATCACACCCCGGCTTTTTTACATATACTTCGACATCTGGCTAAATAGCCCCACTCGATTCCTGACCGGATCTCCCCATGCCCGCACACCGGCTCGCCTACGCCTGGATCGCCTGCTTCGCAGTGCTGTTCAATCTGCTGGCCATGCCGTTGTCCGCCGCCGCTGCAAAAGCCCAACCCGAACAACTGCTGTGGGGCACCTTCTGCTCCAGCGGCGTGACCAAGATGATCGCCATCTCGCTGAATGCCCCCGACGGCCAACAGCAGAACGACGACCACTCCACCATGCAGCACTGCTGGTGCTGCTCCGGCACTGCCCCGCTGCTGGCCCTGCCCGGCCACCCGCCACGGCTGGTGACGTCCGAGCACACCCTCAACACCCCGTCACCGCTACTCGCCAGCTACCACCCCACGCCACGCCAGCAATGGCCCGCGCTCAATCCCCGCGCCTCCCCCCAGGCCTGAGTTCACTACGCTACCAGTTGCGAACCTGACCCGAACGGAGATTGACCATGCTCAAGAACGCCCTGCTGCTGGCCGCCCTGCTGCTGCCCGCCACCTTTGCCAACGCCCATGAATACACCGTGGGCGACCTGCATATCGCCCACCCGTGGTCGCAGGAGCTGCCACCCAACGCCCCCAACGTGGCCGCCTATTTCATCGTGCACAACAACGGCAAGAGCGCCGACCGCCTGCTCGGCGTCGACAGCCCGATCACCGACAACGCCGAACTGCACGAGCATGTGCACAAGGACGGCCTGATGAAGATGCAGCAGGTGCAGGGTGTCGACATCCCCGCCGGCGCCGACCTGGTGTTCGCCCCCGGCGCCTACCACGTGATGCTGATGCAGCCCAAGGACCGCAGCCTGCTCAGCGACGGCAAGCGCTTCCCGCTGACCCTGCATTTCCAGAAGGCCGGCAACATCACGGTCGAAGTGGCCGTGCAGAAACAGGCCCCCGAGGGCACCGCCCACAGCCATTGATTCGCTGACGGCTGCACGCCATGCGCCTGCCCCGTGGCAGGCTCGCCCGCCCCGCTGACCTCCAACGAGCACGCGGCAGCTGGCTGAGCCTGTTCGCCATGTTGATGATCTTCATCGGCCCACTGGTCTCCCAGTCGATGCCGATGGATCACCGTGCCTCCATGCCCGGCATGGACATGGCCATGGACTGCCACTCAGGCAGCCACGCCAGCAGCCCTGCCGACAACCCGGCAGCGCTGCACGTCATCTGGGAAAAGTGCGGCTACTGCAGCCTGTTCTTCCACTGCCCGGCGCTGCCGCAGACGCTCAGCCTGCTCGACACCGAGGCCGTCTCGCCCCACACCACCCTGCGCGCCCAGCCGCGCCAGGGCCATGCTCGCCAGGCCATCTTCCCCGGCGCCCGCAGCCGCGCGCCACCTGCCCACATCGTCGTCTGAACCCACTTTGCATGCGCCCCAGGGCCCGGCTTGCTGCCGAGGCTCTTGCGCACCCTCACGACCACACGATGTTGGAAATACTATGTCCGGCTCTACCGTTACCCTGCGCCTGTCGCTGCAAGGCACCATCGCCCTGCTGTGCGGCACCCTGTTCAGCCACGTGGCCCTGGCCGCCGACAGCGGCCACGAAGGCCACGACCACGCCGAACTGAGCCCCACGGTGATCACTGCCGTGGCGCCCAGCTCGCCGCTGACCATCGTCACCAACCCCAAGGACCCACGCCAGCCGGTACCGGCCAGCGACGGCGCCGACTACCTCAAGACCATCCCGGGCTTCTCGGCCATCCGCGCCGGTGGCACCAACGGCGACCCGGTGCTGCGCGGCATGTTCGGCTCGCGCCTGAACATCCTTACCAACGGCGGCGTGATGCTCGGCGCCTGCCCCAACCGCATGGACGCACCCACCTCGTACATCTCGCCGGAAACCTACGACCGCCTCACCGTGATCAAGGGCCCGCAGAGCGTGCAGTGGGGCCCCGGCGCCTCGGCCGGCACCATCCTCTTCGACCGCGAGCCCGAACAGTTCGGCGAGCTGGGCAGCCGCGTCAACGCAAGCCTGCTGGCCGGCTCCAACGGGCGCTTCGACAAGGTGCTGGATGCTGCGGCAGGCAACGCACAGGGCTATGCACGCTTTGTCGGCAACCAGTCGCGCTCCGACGACTACAAGGACGGCAACGGCGACACCGTGCCCTCGCGCTGGGACAAGTGGAACGGTGACGTGGCCCTGGGCTGGACCCCGGATGCCGACACCCTGCTCGAACTCACTGCCGGCAAGGGCGATGGCGAGGCGCGCTATGCCGGGCGCGGCATGGACGGTTCGCAGTTCAAGCGCGAAAGCCTGGGCCTGCGCTTTGAGAAATCCAACCTGGGCGGGGTGCTCGACAAGCTCGAAGCCCAGGTCTACTACAACTACGCCGACCACGTGATGGACAACTACAGCCTGCGCACCTCGCCCACCAGCGGCATGATGGCCGGGCCGATGGTCAGCAACGTCGACCGCCGTACCCTCGGCGGGCGGCTCAAGGCCACCTGGCGCTGGGAGGACGTGACCCTGGTCAGCGGTGTCGATGCGCAGACCAACGAACATCGCCAGCGCGGCGGCATGGGCGTGGATGCGCACAAGGCCGAGCCCTGGACCAAGGACGCGGACTTTCACAACTACGGCGTGTTCGGCGAGCTGACCTGGGAAACCTCCAGCCAGGACCGCCTGGTCAGCGGCGCGCGCCTGGACCGCGCCTCGGCCAAGGATTTTCGTGAAGCCAGCGCCACCCGCGGCAACACCCGCGCCGACACCCTGCCCAGCGGGTTCGTGCGCTACGAGCACGACCTGCTCGACCTCCCGGCCACCACCTATGTGGGCCTGGGCCATGCCCAGCGCTTCCCCGACTACTGGGAGCTGTTCTCGCCCAAGTCGGGCCCGGCCGGCTCGCTCAATGCGTTCGACTCGATCAAGCCGGAGAAGACCACTCAGCTGGACGTGGGCATCCAGTACAAGACCGAGCAGCTCGAAGCCTGGGCCTCGGGCTATGTCGGCCAGGTGCGCGACTACATCCTGTTCGACTACCGTCCCGGCATGATGGGCATGCTCAGCTCCCAGGCGCAGAACATCGATGCCCGTATCATGGGCGGCGAGCTGGGCGCGGCCTATCAGTTCGCGCCCAACTGGAAAGCCGACGCCACCCTGGCCTACGCCTGGGGCAAGAACAGCAGCGATGGCAAGGCGCTGCCGCAGATGCCGCCGCTGGAAAGCCGCCTGGGCCTGACCTACAGCCGCGACGCCTGGAGCGCCGGTGCGCTGTGGCGCCTGGTCTCGGCGCAGAACCGCATCGCGGAGGGTTCCGGCAACGTGGTGGGCAAGGACTACGAGAAAAGCGCAGGCTTCGGCGTGTTCTCGCTCAACGGCGCCTACCGCGTGAGCAAGAACATCAAGCTCAGTGCCGGCGTCGACAACCTGTTCGACAAGGCCTACGCCGAGCACCTGAACCTGGCGGGCAATGCCGGCTTCGGCTACCCGGCCAGTGATCCGCAGGCGATCAACGAGCCAGGGCGTACCCTCTGGACCAAGGTCGACCTGAGCTTCTGATGCACCACACGGGCGCGGCCACTGGCCGCGCCCTCTGGCAGACCGGCGGCGCCAACCTGAGCCCTGCTCATGCAGCACATGAGCACGCTGCGCTACCGCCAATCGGCAAAATGTTACATTATACGCCCCGAAAAACACCCGCCTCGAACCCGGCGCACCGACGCGCCCGGGCCTTATGGACAAGCGATTTCCCTTCCGATGAACAAGTACCTGATCGGCTCCCTGAGCCTGCTGGCCGCGTGCGATTGCGCCCTGGCCAACACCCTGACCCTGCCTGCCGGCACCATCACCGCCACGGCCGACGCCGAACAGCGGGTCAGCCTCGATACCCCGACCAGCGCCGGTTCGCGCCTGAACCTGAACGCCCTGCAAACCCCGGGCAGCGTCGAGAGCCTGAGCGGCGAGCAGGTACGCGCACGTGGCGATCGCAGCGTACAGGACGGCGTGTCGCGCAGTACCGGCATCAGCCGCACCGGCACCCCGGGCGATGGCGGCACCTCGCTGCAGGCCCGCGGCTTCACCGGGCAGAGCTCGGTGATGCAGCTGTTCGACGGCAACCGCATGTACACCGGCATGGGCACCGTGACCTTCCCGGTAGACACCTGGTCGGTGGAACGCATCGACGTTCTGCGCGGCCCGGCCTCGGTGCTGTATGGCGAAGGCGCCACCGGTGCGGTGGTCAACGTGGTGCCGAAAAAGCCCTTCGAGGGCGAGATCGTCAACCACCTGCGCCTGGGCTACGGCAACCACGACAGCCAGCAGACCGCCCTCGACAGCGGCGGCTCGCTCACCGACAGCCTGAGCTACCGCCTGAACATCAACCAGCTGCGCAGCAACGGCTGGATCGACCACGGCGACTCCAGCAGCACCGCCATCAGTGCGGCGCTGCGCTGGCAGGCCAATGACGACCTGGCCTTCACCCTGGCGCACGACTATGGCGACCAGAAGCCGATGAACTACTTCGGCACGCCGCTGATCAACGGCCACCTGCGCGAGAGCCTGCGCGACAAGAACTACAACATCAGCAACGACAAGCAGCACTACAACGACCAGTGGACGCGCCTGACCACCGAGTGGCAGATCAGCGACAGCGTCAGCTCCACCAACGAGCTGTACTACCTCAAGGCCAACCGCCGCTGGCAGAACGCCGAGAACTACACCTGGGATGCGGCCAGCCAGCAACTGCTGCGCAGTGGCAACTTCGGCATCAAGCACCAGCAGGAGCAGGTGGGTGATCGCCAGACCTTCACCTTCAGGCACAGCCTGTTCGGCCTCGACAGCCAGACCCTGGTGGGCGCCGACTACAACCGCATCCGCTTCCAGCTCAACAGCAACGCGCCGTTCAACGACAGCATCGTCGGCGGCGAGCCGATCGACCTGCGCCACCCGCAGCGCAGCGGCTTTGCCAGCGATTCGGCGTACCGTCCGCAGTTCGACAGCCTGACCCACCAGTTCGCGCTGTTCGCCGAAAACCGCCTGCAGCTCACCGAGCGCCTGTCGCTGGTGACGGGCGTGCGCCGCGACGTGGTGCACCTGGACCGCAACGACCTGCGCAGCGAAGTGACCGCCAACACACGCAGCGACACCAGCCTGGACGGCAACAACTGGAAGGCTGGGCTGGTGTTCGCCCTCACTCCCGAAACGTCGCTGTATGCCCAGCACGCCACCAGCACCGATGGCGTTGGCGGCTTGATCTCGCTGAGCCCCGACCAGCAGCAGTACGGCCTGGCCAAGGCGCGCCAGACCGAAGTCGGGGTCAAGCAGCAGTTCTGGCAGCAGCGTGGCGAATGGACCCTGGCGGCATACCACATCGTCAAGAAGGACCTGCTCACCGACGACCCGTCGCAGATCGGCACCGGCCGGCAACTGCAGGTGGGCAAGCAGTCGTCCGACGGCATCGAGGCCAGCCTGGACCTGCAGCTGCCGCACGACTGGCAGGTACAGGCCAACGCCGCGTTCGTGCGTGCACGCTATGACGAATTCGAGCAGGAGGTGAACGGCGTGATGGTATCGCGGGCCGGCAACCGCCCCACCGACGTACCGGGGCGCACCGCCAACCTGTGGCTGAGCAAGGGCCTGACCGACAGCCTGCGCGCCGGCGCCGGGGTGCGCTATGTGGACGGGCGCTATGCCGACATGGGCAACACTACCCGGCTGCCGAGCTACACTGTGGTGGATGCCTCGGTGGCATGGCAGGTGCTCAGCGATACCACGCTGGGCCTGCAGTTGAACAACCTGTTCGACCGTCGGTACGCGCAAAGTCAGTACAATGACGGCCAGCAATGGATCCTGGGTGAGCCGCGCTCGTTCTTCGTGACGGCCGACTACACCTTCTGACCGCGTCGCCCCATTCGCCGGCAAGGCCGGCTCCTACACACCACACCGGTCCTGCAGGAGCCGGCCTTGCCGGCGAAGGGGCCCGAATAGACGACACATGACCACCCTGAATATCCACAACCTGCACTGGTCCCCCAAAGGCCACGGCCACTGCCACCACCAGTTCCAGCTGCGTGGCGTCGACCTGCAGGTGCGCCCCGGCGAATTCGTCGGCCTCATTGGCCCCAACGGCAGCGGCAAGACCAGCCTGCTGCGGTGCGCCTACCGCTTCAACGCGCCCGAACGCGGGCACATCACCCTCGACGACCACAACCTCTGGCAACAATCGCCGCGCTGGTGTGCCCAGCGCATCGCGGTGGTGCTGCAGGAGTTCCCCGACGCGTTTGGCCTGAGCGTGGCCGAAGTGGTCGCCATGGGGCGCATTCCGCACCAGGGCCTGTTCGACGGCGACAGCAGCCAAGACCGCCAGCGTGTGCAGCAGGCGCTGCTCGACGTCGGCCTGCACGGCTTCGACGACCACGCCTTCGCCACCCTTTCGGGCGGTGAAAAGCAGCGCGTGATCCTGGCCCGCGCCCTGGTGCAGCAACCGCGCGTACTGATCCTCGACGAACCGACCAACCACCTCGACCCGCGTTACCAACTGGCCCTGCTGCACCAGGTGCGCCAGCTGCGCATCGCCACCCTGGCCAGCATCCACGACCTGAACCTGGCCGCGGCCTTCTGCGACCGCCTGTACGTGCTCGACCACGGCCGCATCGTGGCCAGCGGCACGCCGCACCAGGTCCTCACCGCCGAGCTGCTGCGCGAGGTGTTCGGCGTTCAGGCGCTGATCGACCGCCACCCGCTGGCCGACCATCCACGCATCACCTGGATAGCCCCCCAATGATTCGATCCGCCCTGCTTGCCGCGCTGCTGCTGGTCGCCGGCCCGGCCCTGGCCGAGGCCACGCGCTACCCGCTCACGGTGCACAGCTGCAACCGCGAGGTGACCTTCGCCAAGGCCCCCGAACGCGCCCTGAGCCACGACATCAACATGACCCAGATGATGCTCGCCCTGGGCCTGCGCACGAAGATGGTCGGCTACAGCGGCGTCAGCGGCTGGAAGGCAGTGACCCCGGCGCTGCGCAAGGAACTCGACGGCCTGCCGGAGCTGGCCAGCAAGTACCCTTCGGTGGAAACCCTGCTCAACGCCAACGTCGACTTCTTCTTCGCCGGCTGGGACTACGGCATGCGCGTGGGCGGCGACCTCACCCCGCAGAGCCTGGCGCCGCTGGGCATCGCGGTGTACGAGCTGACCGAGTCGTGCGCGTTCGTGATGAAGCGTCCGCCGGCGAGCCTGGACGACACCTACACCGACCTGCGCAACCTGGGCCGGATCTTCGACGTGCAGGCCCGCGCCAGCCAGCTGATCGAGCAGATGCAGCAGCGCGTGGCCAGCGTGCAGCAGCACCTGCCGGCGCAGCGCCCGCGGGTGTTCCTGTATGACAGCGGCGAAGACCGCGCCATGACCTCCGGGCGCCTGGGCATGCCCGAGGCGCTGATCAACGCTGCCGGCGGGCGCAACATCCTCGATGACATCGAGGCCAGCTGGACCCGCGTGAACTGGGAAAGCGTGGTCGAACGCAACCCCGAGGTGATCGTGATCGTCGACTACGGCGAGATCACCGCCGCGCAGAAGCAGCAGTTTCTGGAACAGCACCCGGCCCTGCAATCGGTCGACGCGGTGCGTAACCGGCGCTTCGTGGTCATCCCCTATGTGGCCGCCACGCCGAGCCTGGAAAACGTCGAGGCGATCGAGGCCATCGCCAAGGGCCTGCACGGCGCATGAACACTCGCTATCGCCTGATGCTGCTGGCGCTGAGCGGCCTGCTGCTGGTGTCGTGCGTGCTCTCGCTGGGGTTCGGTTCGGCCCCGGTGCCGGTCGAGGTGGTCGCCCGGGTGCTGCTGTTCAAGGTGTTCGGTATTGCCCCCGAGGTGCCCGCCTGGACCGCCGGCCAGGAACATATCGTGTGGCTGATCCGGGTGCCGCGCATGCTCCTGGGCGCGCTGGTGGGCGGCGGCCTGGCGATGATCGGCGCGGTGCTGCAGGCGGTCACGCGCAACCCGCTGGCCGACCCGCACCTGCTCGGCGTGACCTCCGGCGCCACGCTGGGTGCGGTGTTGGTGGTGCTGCATGTGGGTGAACTGATCGGCGTGCTGACCCTGCCGCTGGCAGCCTTTGTCGGCGCGCTGTGCAGCATGCTGCTGGTGCTGGCGATTGCCAGCCGGCATGGCCGCCTGGACAGCGACCGCCTGTTGCTGTGCGGGGTGGCCGTGGCCTTCGTGATGATGGCGCTGGCCAACCTGCTGCTGTTCATGGGCGATCATCGTGCAAGCTCTGCGGTGATGTTCTGGATGCTCGGCGGCCTGGGCCTGGCGCGCTGGGAGCTGCTGGCGGTGCCGGCAGCCAGCGTGCTGCTGGGGCTGGGCCTGCTGCTGGGCATGGCACGCGCGCTCAATGCGCTGATGGCCGGCGAGCAGACCGCCGTGACCCTGGGCCTGAACGCACGCTCGGTGCGCCTGCTGGCGTTTCTGATCTGCTCGCTGCTGACCGGCGTGCTGGTGGCGATCAGCGGTTCCATCGGCTTTGTCGGCCTGATGGTGCCGCACATTGCGCGGCGTCTGGTGGGCGCCGAGCACCGCCGGCTGCTGCCGGTGTCGCTGCTGCTGGGCAGCCTGTTCCTGATCTGGGTGGATGTGGCCGCACGCACCCTGATCGCCCCTGAAGACCTGCCCATCGGCATCGCCACGGCGGCCATCGGCGGGCTGTTCTTCATCGGCATGATGCGCCGGCGCTGAACTGCTGCCTGGCGCTGAGCCCTTGCCTGGCCGGGAAATCCTGCCTTGACCGCGATCAACAAAGCGGTGCGAACGTACCAACTTGAGACGTATTGCCACCTCGCCAGGGCAAAAGCCCGTGATAGCCTAGCGAGCGCTTCACGCACAAGAAGACTGACTCCTCAATGGAATGCCACCCATGACCAACCAGCAACCGCCGGACACCCCGGCCCACGACCTGCAACGCAACCTCACCAACCGCCATATCCAGCTCATCGCGATTGGCGGGGCCATCGGCACCGGCCTGTTCATGGGCTCGGGCAAGACCATCAGCCTGGCTGGCCCGTCGATCATCTTCGTCTATATGATCATCGGTTTCATGCTGTTCTTCGTCATGCGTGCCATGGGCGAACTGCTGCTGTCGAACCTCAACTACAAGTCGTTCATCGATTTCTCCGCCGACCTGCTCGGCCCCTGGGCCGGCTACTTCACCGGCTGGACCTACTGGTTCTGCTGGATCATCACCGGCATTGCCGACGTGATCGCAATCGCCGCCTACTCGCAGTTCTGGTTCCCTGACCTGCCGCAATGGGCGCCGGCCCTGGCCTGCGTCGGCGTGCTGCTGTCGCTGAACCTGATCACGGTGAAGCTGTTCGGCGAAATCGAGTTCTGGTTCGCCCTGATCAAGATCATCGCGATCATGGCGCTGGTGTGCACCGGCCTGTACATGGTGTTCGTCGGCTTCCAGTCACCCACCGGCACCAGTGCACAGCTGAGCAACCTGTGGAATGACGCGGGCATGTTCCCCCATGGCCTGATGGGCTTTTTCGCGGGCTTCCAGATTGCCGTGTTCGCCTTCGTCGGCATCGAACTGGTGGGCACCACCGCCGCCGAGGCGAAGAACCCCGAGCGCACCCTGCCGCGGGCGATCAACTCGATCCCGATCCGCATCATCATGTTCTACGTGCTGGCGCTGATCGCGATCATGGCCGTCACCCCGTGGCGCGACGTGGTGCCGGGCAAGAGCCCGTTCGTCGAGCTGTTCGTGCTGGCCGGGCTGCCGGCGGCGGCGAGCATCATCAACTTCGTGGTGCTGACCTCGGCGGCCTCCTCGGCCAACAGCGGGGTGTTTTCCACCAGCCGCATGCTGTTCGGCCTGGCCCAGCAGGGCGATGCGCCGAAAAGCTTCGAGACCCTGTCCAGCCGCAAGGTGCCGGCCAACGGCCTGTACTTCTCGTGCACCTGCCTGCTGCTGGGCGCGGCCCTGATGTACGTGATCCCCGACCTGATCGAGGCCTTCACCCTGGTGACCACGGTGTCGGCGATCCTGTTCATGTTCGTGTGGACGCTGATCCTGCTGTCGTACCTCACCTACCGCAAGGAGCGTGCGCCGCTGCACCAGGCCTCGAAATACAAGATGCCGGGCGGGCGCTTCATGTGCTGGGTATGCCTGACGTTCTTCGCCTTCATCCTGGTGTTGCTGTGCCTGGAGAGCGATACCCGCCAGGCCCTGCTGGTGACGCCGCTGTGGTTCGTGCTGCTGGCCGTGACCTACCAGACCGTGCGCCGCAAGCGCCAGGCGCGTGTGCCGGTGCCCGCTACCACGCCGCGTCAGTCGTAGTCGTACTCCTGCTGCTGGAGGGCTTGGGCAAGCCCTTCCAGCACGCCATCGGCCTCGGCCCGCTGTTCGGGCGAAGGGCCGCTGGCAAACTGGCTGCGCTGCTGGCCCAGGGTGAGGAACGCATTGTCGCCATCACCCCAGATATACGAATAGACCAGCAGGAAGCTGTCCGACTCCGGCTTGGCGTACTTCGCCATCTGACGCAGAGGGGCCAGCAGCTGGATCATCTCGCCGTAATTGTTGGTGAACTCCACCAACGCGAACTGCCAGACCTGCGACGCCTCGTCGTACTGCATCAGGCTGCCGTACATGCAGTCGACCCAGCCCTGAAGCAAATCGCCCAGCGCCACCGCATTTTCAGGCGCCTTCTGGTCAAGATCACGTACCCCGTGCACCTCGGCGGCGTCCAGCCATTGCTGCCAGTCATCGAACTCGCCAGCGCCCGCCGCAGGTGAGGTCACCGCGGCCTGGTACTGGGCCGGGGTGATGTTGCAGCGAAAGTACAGCGATGACGCTTCCATGGCGAAAATCCTTGAGCCGAGTTGAAGTGAGGGCGCAAGCATAAGGCATCGCCGTGAACTATTGCTGTGCAGCCTTGCGCGTACTGCACCATGGCAAGCGCCATCCCGGTGCACCCACCCTGCCCTGCACCTTGTGAACACGCCGCTGGCAAGCCTGTGTACGACATCGGCACAGCCCTTGCTAAAGCTCTCTGCACAAAGTCGCCGTCTGCCCAGCAGAACCATTCGATCCCATGGAGAGAGCACTATGAAGCGTCGCAGTCTGATCAAGGCATTCACCCTCAGCGCGTCGATTGCCGCGATGGGCCTGAGCTGGACGGTCCAGGCCGCCGAGACCATCAAGGTCGGCATCCTGCATTCGCTGTCGGGCACCATGGCGATCTCCGAGACCTCGCTCAAGGACATGGCCCTGATGACCATCGAGCAGATCAACGCCAAGGGCGGGGTCAACGGCAAGCTGCTGGAGCCGGTGGTGGTCGACCCGGCCTCCAACTGGCCGCTGTTCGCCGAGAAGAGCCGCCAGTTGCTGACCCAGGACAAGGTCGCGGTGGTGTTCGGCTGCTGGACCTCGGTGTCGCGCAAGTCGGTGCTGCCGGTGTTCGAGGAACTCAACGGGCTGCTGTTCTACCCGGTGCAGTACGAAGGTGAAGAGATGTCGCCCAACGTGTTCTACACCGGGGCAGCGCCCAACCAGCAGGCGATACCGGCGGTGGAATACCTGATGAGCGAGGACGGTGGCGCGGCCAAGCGCTTCTTCCTGCTGGGCACCGACTACGTGTACCCACGCACCACCAACAAGATTCTGCGTGCGTTCCTGCACAGCAAGGGCGTGGCCGACAAGGACATCGAGGAGGTGTACACCCCGTTCGGCCACAGCGATTACCAGACCATCGTGGCCAACATCAAGAAGTTCTCGGCCGGGGGCAAGACGGCGGTGATCTCCACCGTCAACGGCGACTCCAACGTGCCGTTCTACAAGGAACTGGCCAACCAGGGCCTGAAGGCCACCGACGTGCCGGTGGTGGCGTTCTCGGTGGGTGAAGAGGAGCTTCGCGGCATCGACACCAAGCCGCTGGTGGGGCACCTGGCGGCATGGAACTACTTCGAGTCGGTGGACAACCCGGTCAACACGCAGTTCGTGGCCGATTGGAAGGCCTATGCCAAGGCGAAGAACCTGCCGGGCGCCGACAAGGCGGTGACCAACGACCCGATGGAGGCCACCTATGTGGGCATCCATATGTGGGCCCAGGCGGTGGAAAAGGCCAAGAGCACCGATGTGGACAAGGTGCGCGAGGCGCTGGCTGGGCAGACGTTCAAGGCGCCGTCGGGCTTCACCCTGACCATGGACAAGACCAACCACCACCTGCACAAGCCGGTGATGATCGGCGAGATCCAGGATGACGGGCAGTTCAGCGTGGTGTGGCAGACCGAGCAGCCGCTGCGCGCGCAGCCGTGGAGCCCGTTCATTCCGGGCAACGACAAGCGGCCGGATTATGCCGTGAAAGGCAACTGAGGCAGGGGGCCGCCGTGCGGCCCATCGCGGGTCAAGCCCGCTCCCACAGGGATCACCGAACTCTGTAGGAGCGGGCTTGACCCGCGAAGAGGCCCTGACAGTCACCTAACCTTTCGAGGAAGCCGCCATGCCCAAGGCACTCCACTCGCTGTTGCTCGCCCTGCTCCTGCTGCTGCCTCTGGCAGCCCGGGCCGCTGGCGACGCCGACTACTTCATCGCCGCCAAGCCCAACGAGCAGGCCAGTCTGCTGCAGGGCTGGGCGGCGCAACCCGACCCCGCGCGCCTCGAACTGCTGAGTTCGCTGCAGCAAGGCCGCCTGGGCCCGGACGACAGCCGCAAGCTGCGCCTGAACAACCGCCTGCGCGGCCTGGTGGACAACGCCCTGGCCAGCCATCGACTGCTCAGCGATGACGCCAGGGTCCGCCTGGCCGCCGCCCAGCAACTGCAGAAAAGCGCGCAGCCCGCTCAGGTCGCCTTCCTCGACCGGCGCTTTGCCAGCGAGCCCGACGCCGCCGTGCACGCAGCCCTGGGCCTGGCCCTGGCCAACCTGCAACTGGTCGCGACAGACCCCGCCGTACGCCTGGCCGCCGTGCGCCTGCTGGGCGAAACCGGCGACCCGATGGCCCGCACCCGCCTCGAAAGCCTGCTCGACCCCAGTGTGGAAACCGACCCCACGGTGCGCACCGCCGCCGAAACCAGCCTGGCCCAGGTCAAGCGCAAGCTGCTGATCGGCGAGCTGCTCGGCCAGGCCTTCAGCGGGCTGTCGCTGGGTTCGATCCTGCTGCTGGCAGCCCTGGGCCTGGCAATCACCTTCGGCCTGCTGGGGGTGATCAACATGGCCCACGGCGAAATGCTGATGCTCGGCGCCTACAGCACCTACGTGGTGCAAGTGCTGGTGCAGCGCTACGCCCCCGGCGCGCTGGACTTCTACCCGTTGCTTGCACTGCCGGTGGCCTTCGGTGTGAGTGCCGGGGTCGGCATGCTGCTCGAACGCACGGTGATCCGCCACCTGTACGGGCGCCCGCTGGAAACCCTGCTGGCCACCTGGGGCATCAGTCTGATCCTGATCCAGGCCATCCGCCTGCTGTTCGGCGCGCAGAACGTCGAGGTGGCCAACCCGGCCTGGCTCTCCGGCGGCCTGCAGGTAATGCCCAACCTGGTGCTGCCCTACAGCCGCCTGGTGATCATCGGTTTCGCCCTGTGCGTGGTGCTGCTCACCTGGCTGCTGCTCAACCGCACCCGCCTGGGCCTGAACGTGCGCGCCGTCACCCAGAACCGCAACATGGCCGCCTGCTGCGGCGTGCCCACCGGGCGCGTGGACATGCTCGCCTTCGGCCTGGGTTCGGGTATCGCCGGCCTTGGCGGTGTGGCCCTGAGCCAGATCGGCAACGTCGGCCCGGACCTGGGCCAGAGCTACATCATCGACTCGTTCCTGGTGGTGGTGCTCGGTGGCGTCGGGCAACTGGCCGGCAGCCTGTGGGCCGCGTTCGGCCTGGGCATAGCCAACAAGTTGCTGGAGCCGCAGATCGGTGCGGTGCTCGGCAAGATCCTCATCCTTGCGCTGATCATTCTGTTCATCCAGAAGCGTCCGCAAGGCCTGTTCGCCCTCAAGGGACGGGTAATCGACTGATGAACCAGCCACTGCTTGTCACTGCTACACAAAAGGCCGGCCCGCGCCTGACCCTGGCCGTCGGCGCCCTGGTGCTGCTGGTGCTGATCGCCCTGCCACTGCTGTCGTTGCTGCCAGCCGGCCACAGCCTGCAGGTGTCGGCCTACACCCTGACCCTGGTGGGCAAGATCCTGTGCTACGCCATCGTAGCCCTGGCACTGGACCTGGTGTGGGGCTACGCCGGGTTGCTGTCGCTGGGCCATGGCCTGTTCTTCGCCCTGGGCGGCTACGCCATGGGCATGTACCTGATGCGCGAAGCGGCCGGCGACGGCCTGCCGGCGTTCATGACCTTTCTGTCGTGGAGCGAGCTGCCGTGGTACTGGGCCGGCACCCAGCACTTTGCCTGGGCACTGTGCCTGGTGGTGCTGGCGCCGGGGCTTTTGGCGCTGGTGTTCGGCTACTTCGCGTTCCGTTCGCGGATCAAGGGCGTGTACTTCTCGATCATGACCCAGGCCCTGACCTTTGCCGGCATGCTGCTGTTCTTTCGCAACGAGACCGGCTTTGGCGGCAACAACGGCTTCACCAACTTTCGCAGCATCCTGGGTTTCGAGATCACCGCCCAGGGCACCCGCGCGGTGCTGTTCCTGCTCACCGTGGCCTTGCTGGCGGGCAGCCTGTACCTGGGTTGGCGCCTGGCGCGCAGCAAGTTCGGGCGCGTGCTCACGGCGCTGCGCGACGCCGAGAACCGCCTGATGTTCTGCGGCTACGACCCGCGCGGCTTCAAGCTGTTCGTGTGGGTGCTGAGCGCCGTGCTGTGCGGCCTGGCGGGTGCGCTGTACGTGCCGCAGGTGGGCATCATCAACCCCAGCGAGATGTCGCCCACCAATTCCATCGAGGCCGCCGTGTGGGTAGCCCTGGGCGGGCGCGGCACGCTGATCGGGCCGCTGCTGGGCGCCGGCGTGGTCAATGGCATGAAGAGCTGGTTCACCGTGGCGTTCCCCGAGTTCTGGCTGTTCTTTCTCGGTGCGCTGTTCATTCTGGTAACGCTTTACCTGCCCAGAGGCGTGGTCGGCCTGCTGAAGAAAAGGGGTGAACAATGAGAAGCGTACCGCTGCCTGCCGTACACCCCGAGTTCATGCTCGAACCGATCATCGACGCCGGCAGCGGTCGCGATGCCATCGGCCTGGGCCAGGCACGCCAGCCGGGGCTGGACGTGCGCCACGGCACGGTGCTGACGCTGGAGGACATCAGCGTGAGCTTCGACGGCTTCAAGGCGCTGAATGCGCTGAACCTGTACATCGGCGTGGGCGAGTTGCGCTGCATCATCGGGCCCAACGGGGCGGGCAAGACCACGCTGATGGACGTGATCACCGGCAAGACCCGCCCCACCACCGGCAAGGCCTGGTTCGGCGAGACCCTGGACCTGACGCGCATGAGCGAGGTGCAGATCGCCCAGGCCGGCATCGGGCGCAAGTTCCAGAAGCCGACGGTGTTCGAGGCCTTGAGCGTGTACGAAAACCTGGAACTGGCGCAGAAGGCCGACAAGTCGGTGTGGGCCAGCCTGTGCGCGAGACTCGGCGGCGAACAGCGCGACCGTATCGACCAGGTGCTGCAGACCATTCGCCTGACCGGGTCGGCGCAGCGCCCGGCGGGGTTGCTGTCCCATGGGCAGAAGCAGTTTCTGGAGATCGGCATGCTGCTGATGCAGGACCCGCAGTTGCTGCTGCTGGACGAACCGGTGGCAGGCATGACCGACGCCGAGACCGAATTCACCGCCGAGCTGTTCAAAAGCCTGGCCGGCCGGCATTCGCTGATGGTGGTGGAGCACGACATGGGGTTTGTCGGCAGCATTGCCGACCATGTGACGGTGCTGCACCAGGGCAGCGTGCTGGCAGAGGGTTCGCTGGAACAGGTGCAGGCCGATGATCGGGTGATCGAGGTTTATCTGGGGCGCTGAAAAGCTTCGCCGGCAACGCCGGCTCCTACAGAGACACCGCGGCTCTTGTAGGAGCCGGCGTTGCCGGTACAGACAAAAAAGGACAAGGCACATGCTGAAAATCGACACCCTGCACCAGTACTACGGCGGCAGCCACATCCTGCGCGGCCTGTCGTTCCAGGCCAAGGTCGGTGAGGTCACCTGCCTGCTGGGCCGCAACGGCGTGGGCAAGACCACCCTGCTGCGCTGCCTGATGGGCCTGCTGCCCGCCCGCGAAGGCAGCGTGCACTGGGAGGGCCAGGCCATCACCACGCTCAAGCCGCACCAGCGCGTGCACGCCGGAATCGCCTACGTGCCCCAGGGCCGCGAGATCTTCCCGCGCCTGACGGTGGAGGAGAACCTGCTGATGGGCCTGTCACGCTTCGGCGCCAGCCAGGCGCGGGAGGTGCCGGCCTTCATCTACGAACTGTTCCCGGTACTGCTGCAGATGAAACACCGCCGCGGCGGCGACCTGTCCGGTGGCCAGCAACAGCAACTGGCCATCGGCCGCGCCCTGGCCAGCCGCCCGCGCCTGCTGATCCTCGACGAGCCCACCGAAGGCATCCAGCCATCGGTGATCAAGGAGATCGGTGCGGTGATCCGCCAACTGGCCGCGCGTGGCGACATGGCGATTCTGCTGGTGGAGCAGTTCTACGACTTTGCCGCCGAGCTGGCCGACCAGTACCTGGTGATGTCCCGCGGCGAGATCGTGCAGCAGGGCCGCGGGGAAAACATGGAGGCCGAAGGTGTACGCGGCCTGGTTACGATTTAATCTGTGCGCCTGTCCCGTTTCGAGAGCCTGTCATGAATCACATCCGCGACGCCGTGCACGCCGACCTGCCGGCCATCCGTGATATCTACAACGATGCGGTGCTCAACACCCTGGCGATCTGGAACGAGCAGACGGTCGACCTGGGCAATCGCCAGGCGTGGTTCGCGGCGCGCCAGGCGCAGGGTTATCCGATTCTGGTGGCGGTGAATGAGGCAGGGGACGTGCTGGGCTATGCCTCGTTCGGCGACTGGCGCCCGTTCGAGGGGTTTCGCCACACCGTGGAGCATTCGGTGTACATCCGCAGCGACCAGCGCGGCCAGGGCCTGGGGCCGTTGCTGATGCAGGCGCTGATCGAGCGTGCCAGGGGCTGTGGCAAGCATGTGATGGTGGCGGCGATCGAGAGCGGCAATACGGCGTCGATCCGCCTGCACGAGCGGCTGGGCTTCACCCTGAACGGACAGATGCCGCAGGTGGGGGTGAAGTTCGGCAAGTGGCTGGACCTGACCTTCATGCAACTGATGCTGGCACCGGGCGCGCAGCCCCCACAGGGCTGAGGGCCTCATCGCGGGTCAAGCCCGCTCTAACAGGTACAGCGCTGGCTTGGAGGCCAACGGCGTATCGGTGGGAGCGGGCTTGACCCGCGATTGGGCCGGTCAGCCTTGCACAAACCTTCCCAGGCGCTGCTTCAACATCGAATTCTCACTGCGCAACTGCTTCACTTCCTCCAGCAGCTCCAGCGCCAGCGCCACCCCTTCCCACTCCAGTTCCAGCTCCTGGTGCAGCTTGGCCGCGCGCTTGGCCAGCACCGGGGCACGGTCGTCGAACACCCATTCCTCCGGCGTTCGCCCCGAAGGTTCAACGATGCCGTGCTCGACGATCTCGATCACGTAGGCTGCCGGTACATCGGCCTCCTGACAAAGGGTTCGCATGTCCAGTTGAACGATCAGGGTACTGCTCATGGTCACTTACTCCATTGAGTTCGCGGGTTGAACCCGGCCTTCTCCGACAGTTTGGTCCACAGTTCGCGGGCTTCGGCGCTCGATTGCGTCGGCATCACCACCTTCAGCTGCGCATACAGGTCGCCACGCTGGCCCTGCTTGTTGCTCAGGCCCATGCCCTTGATGCGCAGGCGCTGGCCGCTCTGGCTGTCGGGGCGGATGGTCAGGTTGACCTTGCCGGTCAGGGTCGGCATCTCGACCTTGGTGCCCAGCGCAGCCTCCCACGGTGCCAGCGGCACGGTGATGATCAGGTCATGACCTTCGACATCGAACAGCGGGTGGGGTGCCAGGCGAATGATCAGGTACAGGTCGCCATTGGCGCCGCCGCCCACGCCCGGTGCACCCTGGCCCTTGAGGCGGATGCGCTCGCCGTCGGTCACCCCGGCAGGGATCTTGACGTTGAGGGTCTTGGTGGTGTCGCCCGTGCGCTGCCCGGCCGCGTTGTACTGCGGCACCTGGAAGCTGATCTTCTTCGACTCGTTGGCCAGGGTTTCCTCGAGGAAAATCGCCAGTTCCATTTCCACGTCCTGCCCTCGCCGACCGGCACTGCGTTGCTGGCCACGGCCAAAGGGGTTGCCGTTGCCACGTCCGGCCGAGCCGAAAATGGAACTGAAGAAGTCCGAGAAGTCGCCGCCGCCAAAGTCGGCACCGCCACCGCCACCGCCACGGCTTTCCCAGCCCGGCGGGCCCTGGAAGGGCCGGCCGTGCTGGCCGTACTTGCGCAGCTCGTCGTATTCGGCGCGCTTTTCAGGGCTGCTCAGGGCCTCATAGGCCTCGTTCACTTCCTTGAAGTGGTTTTCGGCGTCGCGCTCTTTGCTGACGTCCGGGTGATACTTGCGCGCAAGCTTGCGGTAGGCGGTCTTGATCGCCTTTTCATCCGCCGTGGGCTCTACGCCAAGGATCTTGTAATAGTCTTTGAAGTCCATCTTTACGATTCACCATCGGTTATCGAATGCATCACTGCTGTGAAGATTGGGGTCAAGCATAGCCTTTCAAGTCGGACAAAGGATTGCTGTCGAGCAGATATTCGGTCTTGATTCTGCCGATGGCTGGCATAAACTGCGCGGCCGTTTTTCCCCCGGAAGCACACCCATGAGTCACGCATCCCCGGCCCGCGCCTGCGGTATCGACTTCGGCACCTCCAATTCCACCGTCGGCTGGCACCGTCCCGGCGTGGATTCGCTGATTGCCCTGGAAGACGGCAAGATCACCTTGCCCTCGGTGGTGTTCTTCAATATCGAGGAGCGGCGCCCGGTCTATGGCCGGCTGGCCCTGCACGAGTACCTGGAGGGCTACGAAGGCCGCCTGATGCGCTCGCTCAAGAGCCTGCTGGGCTCCAAGCTGATCAAGCACGACACCAGCGTGCTGGGCACCGCGCTGCCGTTCAAGGACCTGCTGGGCATGTTCATCGGCGAGCTGAAGAAGCGTGCCGAGGCCAATGCCGGGCGCGACTTCGACGAGGTGGTGCTGGGCCGCCCGGTGCATTTCGTCGACGACGACCAGGCCGCCGACCAGGAGGCCGAAGACACCCTGGCCGAGGTGGCGAAGAAGATCGGCTTCAAGGACGTGTCGTTCCAGTACGAACCCATCGCCGCAGCCTTCGACTACGAGTCGAGCATCCAGGGCGAAGAGCTGGTGCTGATCGTCGACATCGGCGGTGGTACCTCGGACTTCTCGCTGGTACGCCTGGCCCCCGAGCGCCACATGCTCGATGACCGCCACGCCGACATCCTGGCCACCGGTGGCGTGCACATCGGCGGTACCGACTTCGACAAGCAGCTGAGCCTGCAGGGCGTGATGCCGCTGTTCGGCTATGGCAGCCGCATGAAAAGCGGTGCCTTCATGCCCACCAGCCACCACATGAACCTGGCCACCTGGCACACCATCAACTCGGTGTACTCGCAGAAATCCCAGCTGGCGCTGGGCAGCATGCGCTACGACATCGAGGACACCGACGGCATCGACCGTCTGTTCAAGCTGATCGAACAGCGCGCCGGCCACTGGCTGGCGATGGAAGTGGAAGCCACCAAGATCGAGCTGACCCACAGCGACAGCCGCCTGGTCGACCTCAAGCGCGTGCAGCCCGAGCTGAGTGTGGAGTTGACCCGTGCGCTGTTCGAGGCGTCCATCGACAGCCTGCTCGAACGTGTGCGTGGCAGCGTCGGCGAGCTGCTGAACAAGGCCGGTGTAGGGGTGGCGCAGGTCGACACGGTATTCTTCACCGGCGGCTCCAGCGGCATCCCTGCACTGCGCCAGAGCGTGGCGGCCATGCTGCCCAACGCGCGCCACGTCGAGGGCAACATCTTCGGCAGCATCGGTAGCGGCCTGGCGATCGAAGCCCGCAAGCGTTACGGCTAGCCCGCCGCCCCACAAGGACGTGAACAGATGAGTTTCAAACCCCTGGCGCTGATCAGCGCCTTGCTGCTGGCCGGTTGCAACGACGACCTGATGACCCTGCGCTTCGAGGACTCGGCCGGGTCCTCGGGCACCGGCCTGGACGCGCGCAAGCAGCAGATGATCGACGAGGCCCTGGTGCAACGCCAGATCGACCCGAAAAGCCTGCGCTGGCGGGTCGACCTCGAAGACCAACACCTGGTGTACGTGAGGGAACTGCAGCCGCTGAGCGAGGCGCAGCGCAAGGCGTTGCGCGAACCGTTCGACGAGATCCTGCAGGCACGCGCGGCGAACACGCTGCAGATCGAACTCACCCTGGACATCACCCCCGAGCAACGCCAGGCCCTGAGCGCGGCAGAGCGCCAGCGGATCGACGCGTTGCCGCAACCGCTGTTGATCCCGCTGGAGCTCAGCCCGACGGTGCTGACCATGGCGCTGATGCCCAGGGACGACGACAACGTGCCGCGGGACGTGACCGAACGCATCAACTCCAAGGTCACCTGCCAACTGCAGGCGCTGCCGGTAAAGCCGTTGCCGGAAGGCATCACCGGCCTGTGGCAGATGACGCTGGACACGGCCAATCAGGTCAGCGTCGAGCTGGGCGAAGTGCACTACCCGGCGCATTACCGGCTGACCGACGCCGGCCTGCAAGGCAGGATCGACAAAGGCGAACTGTGGCTCGTCGAGCCGAACTACCTGTCGGTGGACCCACTGGTGGTGATGCTGGGCTTTTCGGACCTGGGGCAACAGCGGCTGTACCGCAGTTTTCCGTTGCAACCCAATGCTTCGCAGCTGATCCATTCGTGCGAAAGCGCTGCCAACCACTTGCCACGCCCCCTGAGCTTTCGGGTCGGGGACGGCCTGGACCGGCTCGAATCGGTGACCTACAAGGAAGAAACCCAATGAACCTGGCCAGAACCCTGGCACTGTCGAGCGCGCTGCTGCTGGGCGGCTGCGGCGATGAAACATTCATGAGCGTGCGCTTTCAGACCGACGTCGGCACCGCCCGCTGGGGCCTGGACCCGATCAACCTGCAGATGATCGGCGAGGCCCTCGAACAGCGCCAGGTCGACCCCAAGCGCCTGCGTTTCGACGTGGATGCCGAGGACAAGCGCCTGGTGCATGTGGTGCTGCTGCAACCGCTGGATGAACAGCAGCAGGCCGCCTTGCGCGGGCTGTTCGAGGACATCGTGCAGGCGCGCAACGCTGTCACCTTCGCTATCGAAGTCACCCTGCAACCCACCGCCGCCGAGCGCCAGCGCCTGACCCCAAGCCAGCTGCAGGCCCTGGAGGCGATGCCCGCCTCGTTCACCCTGCCCGCCGAACCGGGCGACGAAGTGAGCACGGTGGCCGCGATGCCGGAGCAATGGCCGGGCACCACGATGGATGTCAACGAACAGGTGCAGGCCGAGGTCAGTTGCCTGCTGTACATCAGCCCGCGCCAGTATTACCCGGGCATGACCGACGTCTACGCGGCCAAGGGCGATGACCCGCAGCGGGTGGTGCTGGAGTTTGCCGAAACAGGCGAAGCGAATGCCTTCAGCCTGTGGAAGGTGAGTGCCCGCTACCGCTTCAAGCAGGCCAGCCTGCAGCAGCAGGTCGACAAGGGTGAACTCGCGCTGCTGCCGGCTGACGAGCAGAACCGCAAGAGCCTGAGCATCGCGTTCAAGCTGGCGGACCTGGGCGAGCACGAGCTGATGCGTGCCTACCAGATCGACTATCGGGTCAAGGCGCTGAACAGCCAGTGCTACGCCGAGCAGATGAAGCTCGGGCGGCCGTACACCTTCTTCATGGGTGCGGGGCTGGATCGGGTGGAAGCGGTCACTTATCCACAGAAATGAGTTGGCCTCTTCGCCAGCAAGGCTGGCGAAGAGGCCCGTCGGCCTTACACCAGCTCGGCCCGGCGCAACTCGCTCTTCAGGTACGCATAGTAGATCGGCCCCGCGACCACGCCCGGCAAGCCGAACGCCGCCTCGAACACCAGCATCGCCAGCAGCAGCTCCCACGACTTGGCGCGAATCTGCCCGCCCACGATGCGCGCATTGAGAAAGTACTCGACCTTGTGGATCACGATCAGGTAGCCCAGCGCCGCCACCGCCACCCAGATCGACAGCGACAGGCCGACGATGGTGATCAGCGTGTTGGACATCAGGTTGCCGATCACCGGCAGCAGCCCCAGCAGGAAGGTCAGCACGATCAGCGTCTTGGTCAGCGGCAGGTGCACCCCGAACAGCGGCAGCACCACCGCCAGGAATACCCCGGTAAAGGCGGTGTTGAGCAGCGAGATCTTGATCTGCGCGAACACGATGTTGCGAAACGCCTGCACCAGCAGCGACAGGCGCTCGAACAAGGCCGCGGCCAGCGGTTTGCGCTGGGTCAGGTCGGGGATGCGCTGCAAGGCCACGATGGCGCCCAGGATCATGCCGATCAGCAAGGTCACGAACATGTGCGCCGCGCCCTTGCCCACCAGTTGCAGGTCGGCCAGGTGGGTGCGCAACCATTCGCCGATGGCCACCTTGAACTCCGCCGCACTGGCCGGCAGGTAGGCGTCGATGAACGGCGGCAACTGCCCGCGCGCCTGGTCCACCAGCAGCATGAACTTGTCCAGCGACGCGCCGGGATTCTCCGCCTCGTGCAGCAGAAAGCTGATGGCCCCGGCAAACAGCAGGCTCAGCACGCTCACGATCAGCGTGCCCAGCAACGCCACCGCCACCCAGCGCGCACGCTGCCCGGCAATCAGGTGCTGCAGCTTGGGCGTGAGCATGTTGACCAGCTCGAACACCAGCAGGCCGGCCAGCAGGCTGGGCAGCAGCTTGAGCGGCAGCGCCAGCAGCAACCCGGTGAACACGATGAGCCAACTCGCCAGGACGATCTGGCGCTGGGTAAATGTCATACAACCTCGGAGGCAGAAAGACCACAAAGACGGCAGTCTGCCAGCCTTCTACGAGCAGGCATAGGGGCACGCGGGGCGCGGCGCGCTGGCGTTGCCAGGGCAATCTTTCTATGATGCCCGCCCTCACGGAATGACCGCGCGCCCATGCGCAATCGCAGGAGCGCGCATGCGCGAAAAAGATATCCTCGAAATACTGGTGCCGATTCTCTGCGTGCTGATTGTCTGGCGCATCACGCCGATCTTCTGGACGTTCTTCATGACCTGGCTCAACCGCGTCAGGTACCTGCGCCGCGCCACCCCGATACGCCAGCTGAACGACGGCGAGCGCGAGGCCCTGGCGTTTCTCGGCGGCCCGGCCTACATGCTGCGCAAGCTGGTCGGCACCACCGACCTGCCCTGGAAGAAACTGGCCCACGTCACCGGCAAGCGCGCCGCGGTGTACCGCCTGCAAGGCCCGCTGGACACCTGGGGCTACTCGCTGCAGCACTTCGGCGAAATACACCACCGCATCCAGGGCATCGCGGTGCACATGCCGCTGGAGGACATCGAGGAAAAGACCGACCCGCACAACGAGGTGGAGGTGATGTTCAGCCGGGGCGTGGCCATCATTCTTAGCGTCAATGGTCGGCCCACCCTCATCGAAACCCTGCGCCTGTGGCAGCCTCGCCTGCTGCCGCTGCAGGAACACGCCGACACGGCCAAGGAACCCCATGCGTAAGGTACTGCTGTGCGCGCTCGCGCTGTTGCTCACAGGCTGTGACAAGGACTTTCTGGTGCTGCACTTCCAGGCACCGGTGGGCGACCTGTACTACAGCCGGGACGTGCATTACAGCTACCGCGAATCGATCTTCGCGCTGCTGGCCGCGCACCACATCCCCACCGACAGCCTGGTGATGGAGATGGACGAGTACAACGACAAGGTGGTGCACCTGCGCCTGACGGACGACTCACTGAGCCCACAGCAGCTGGACGAGATTCGCGAGGTGTTCGAAGCCATCATCCCGGCACGCAATGCGGTGACCCTGAACATGAAGCTGCGGTTCGACGCCGACCAGGCCCAGGGGCTGACCGGCCAGCGCCAGGGCACCGGCGCGCCGCCGCGTCACTTCGACACCACCGTGCTGACCCCGCAGAACCTGCACATTGCCCTTGGCCAGGACATCGGTACCCCGCCGCACAGCAACCCCTACCTCAAGGTGCTGCCGCAGGCCGATGACCAGATGCTCTGCACCCTGGAGGCCGGCATGACTCCGACACTGCCGTTCTACATGCTCGCCACCGGGCCAGGCGAGCTCGGCTCGGGCCGTCAGGGCCTGCTGCACGTGCGCAACCGCGACTTCCAGGCCGCACAGGTGCCAGTGCACCTGCAGTTCGAGGACGCGGCGCTGCGCCGACTGGTCGATAACGGCACCCTGCAGGTGGCGTTCAGCACCCGCAACTGGCTCGACTACCTGAACCCCGACAACATTCACCTGCACTTCGTGATCGGCCCGCCACTGGTATCGGCGCCGATGGCCGAGATGACCCATGCGCGTGCCCGGGAACTGTACGCCGAGTGCAACCAGCGCATGGACGCACTGGGGCGGCCGTTCTCGTTCTTCTTTGGCGAGGGCGTGGACCGGCTGGTGTATGTGGGCCTGCCGGCACGCGACTGAGCCTCAGCGGGGGCTCATTTCTTCTTCAGGCAGGTACTCATGAACGCCTTGCGCTCGTCGCCCTTGAGCGCCTGGGTGGTGGCGTCGGCATTGCAGGTCTTCATCTTCTCCTGCTGGGTCGCGGGCTCGGCCTTTTTCAGGCAGGTGCTCATGAACGCCTTGCGCGCGTCACCCTTGAGCGCCTGGGAGGTGGCGTCGGCATTGCAGGTCTTCATCTTCTCCTGCTGTGCGGTGGCGGCGAACCCCTGCGAACACATCAGGACGCCAAGCAGCAGCAACGGCACACGCAACATTTTCATGGGGCATTCTCCTGGTCGCCACGCCATCCGCGCAGCCTCGACACCAGTGTAGACAAGAATTTTTACAAACCCCTGTCAGCCGCGGCGCGCCTGGCGTCGGTACTGCTCCGGGGTGCACTGGGCCTGGCGCTGGAACATCGCGATAAAAGCCGATGGGCTGCCGTAGCCCAGGTCGAAGGCGATCTGCTGGATGCTCTGCTCGCCCTCCAGGGCCTCGATGGCCCGCAGAAACCGCAGGCGCTGGCGCCATTCGCCAAAGCTGATACCCAGCTCGCGGATGAACTGGCGGGCCAGGGTGCGCTCGCTCACATGCACGCTGGCGGCCCAGTCGCCCAGCGGACGGTTGTCCCCAGGGTTGCGTTGCAGGGCCTGCAGCACGCTGCGCAGGCCCGGGCCCTGGGCGTACGGCAGGTAGCCGGTGTGCACCGGGGCGCAGTGCAACTGGTCCACCAGCACCTGGGCCAGGCGCTGGTCGGCATCGGTGCGCGGTACCTTGACGTCGCGCCGGGCAAAATCGCCGAGGATGGCCTTGAGGATGTCGCTGATCACCAGGCTGCACGGCTGCGCAGGCAGGCTCTGGCTCAGCTCGCGGGTGATGTACACCGAGCGGTAAACCACGGCCTGGGGGTTGTAGCAACCATGCTCGGTGTCCGGCGGCACCCATACCGCGTAGTTGGGCGGCGAGAAGAAGCGCCGGCCGTCGATCTCCAGCTGCATCACCCCGTGGGCGGTGTAGTTGAGCTGGCCCCAGGCGTGACGGTGCGCGGCGCTGTGGGTGTCGGCGCCGAACTCGTCATAGCGGAAGTACACCGGTGCCGGTAGCGCGTCCAGCTGCGGGATGTCGAGGTATTTGCGTGCCATGCTGTCGGTCGAATGCTGTCTGGATCAATGGGCGGGTTGTCTGGATCGCAGTATAAACATCCAGACAGACAGGCGGATAATGACCGCCGTCATCTTCAAAGAGTCCCTGTTGCATGAATTATGCGTTCCCCCTGCTGGCCATTCTGATCTGGGCCGGCAACACCGTGGTCAACAAGCTGGCCGTCGGCGCCATCTTCCCTGCCGAGATCGGCTTCTACCGCTGGGTGCTCGCCGGCCTGCTGCTCAGCCCGTTCCTGCTGCGGGCAGTGCTGCGCAACCGCGCGGCGATCCGTCCGCACCTGGGCAAGATCGTCATCCTCGGGGTGCTGGGCATGGCGGTTTACCAGAGCCTGGCGTACTTTGCCGCCGCCATCACCAGCGCCACCAACATGGGCATCATCCTGTCGCTGATGCCGCTGATGTCGCTGGCCCTGGCCATCGCCGGCCTGGGCCAGCGCCTGAGCGCCGGCGCGCTGCTGGGTGCACTGGTGTCGTTCGCCGGGGTGCTGGTGGTGGTGTCCGGCGGCGACCCGGCCGCGCTGCTGGCCCACGGCCTGAACCTGGGAGACGCGATGATGCTGATCGCCACCCTGGCCTATGCGGTGTACAGCACCCTGCTGAAAAAGTGGCAACTGCGCCTGCCGCCGCTGCAACTGCTGTACCTGCAGGTGCTGGTGGCGATCGTGGTGCTGTTGCCGCTGTACCTGTTCTCGCCCAAGGCCGGGCTGAGCGCGGACAACATCGGCCTGGTGCTCTATGCCTGCGTGCTGGCCTCGATCGTGGCGCCACTGGTGTGGATGCAGGCGGTGGTGCGCCTGGGGCCCAGCCGCACCACGCTGTTCTTCAACCTGCTGCCGGCGCTGACCGCGGTGATTGCGGCAATGGTGCTCGACGAACGCCTGGCGCCGTATCACCTGGTGGGCGGCGTGCTGACCCTGGCCGGGGTGATTCTGGCCGAACGCTGGACCACCCCGCTGCGCCGTCTCAAAGCCCCGCCGCCTTCAGACGCGCCGCGTGCTCGGTAAACAGCCGCACCGGGTCGGCGCCCTTGCCCACCGCGCCGAGTGACTGGTTGACGATATCCAGGTGATCCAGCGGGTAGTCGTCGCCGATCACCTGGCCCAGGTGCGAGCTGAACCGCCCGACCATGCCGTCGCACTGGCCCGGTTCACGCACGAAGGTGCGCGCGAACAGGCGGCAGAAGCGGTTGCTGCCATCGAAGCGGTTGCGCCCGCTGTCGGTGATGCCCGGCTGCAAGGTGCCCGACCATGAGTAGTAGCGCACCCCGTCGACCTCCGCGGGCCCCTCGCCACCCCAGGTCATCGGCAGGCCCTGTGGATAACGCTGGTTGAACAGGGCCACGCCCTCGAACGTCAGCGACTGGTGCGAGGCGTGCACGTCGATGGGCAGGCCTGCCCCGCGCCAGCCGGTTTCCAGCCAGCCCATCAGCCGTGCCAGCCCGTGCAGCACCAGTTTGAGAAGGCGCCCGCGGACGGAATCGCCGGGGTAGTGCTTGTCCAGGTAGTCGGCCAGTTCGGAGCCGTGGTTGGGGCCCGCGATGGAGGTGACCGAGGCCACCCATTCCGGGCGCCTGGCCGCCGCATAACGGGCGGTCAGCGCACCCTGGCTGTGGCCCAGCAGGTGAACCTTGTCGGCGCCGGTGCGGCGGCGCAGGTCGTCGATGATGCGCAGCAGCTGTTCACCGCGCACCTCGTTGCCGTGGATCGGCGAGACCTGCACCGGGAACACCGTAGCCCCGCCCCGGCGCAGGGCCGCGACAATGCCGAACCAGTACGGGTACAGCACCAGGCGCACGAAGCCGAGCATGCCCGGCACCAGTACCAGTGGATAACGCGTTGCAAGCGCTTGCGACATGGCGGCCCCTCCCGATCCGTGGCAGTGCGCACCACCCTACAGGCACAACAATGGCAACTGCAATCGAACTCCCGGCGTGCGCTGCGGTTCCAACCCTTATCAGGCCATGACGGCCTTCACAAGGGAGCGAGACCATGTACAAGCACGCCCTGGCAGCCCTGCTGGCAAGCGCCACCCTGGTAGGCTGCGGCAGCAACCGCCCTGAAAACCCTGTGGACTACGTGACCTACCGCGAACAACCGCTGGTCAAGCAGGTGGGCAACGGCATGACCATGCAGCAGGTGATCGCCATCGGCGGCAGCCCTTCCTCCGTCATCGACCTGCCCCACGGCGGCACATGCAACAACTACGTGCTAAACCATGAAGGCAAGCAACAGGCTTACTACGTGCGTTTCGATGCCACCGGGCATGTGGATGCCAAGGGCTTCAAGACGTGCGAGCAACGCCAGAAGGACGAACAGGCCCTTCCCGGCGCGTAAAACTTTTAGCGCGCCAATCAATCACACACTGTGCACCCGACGCGCCGTCAGAGCGTGAAACCCCGTTTTCAGCTTGGAGAACATGATGAGCAACGTTGAACTGACCGATGTACAAACCCTGCGCCACCGCGCCCGCCAGCACGTGGAAGACGGTGCGGTGACCGAAGGCTACACCGCCGACCGCGAAAAGATCCTGCGCCTGCTGAACGAGTCGCTGGCCACCGAGTGGGTGTGCGTACTGCGCTACAAACGCCACTACTTCATGGCCGAGGGGATCAAGGCCAACGTGGCCGCCGAAGAGTTCCTGGAGCACGCCAACCAGGAGATGGAGCACGCCGACAAGCTGGCCGAGCGCATCGTGCAGCTGGGCGGCGAACCGGACTTCAACCCCGACAACCTGAGCAAGAACTCCCACGCGCAGTACGTGGCAGGCAAGACCCTCAAGGAAATGGTGCTCGAAGACCTGGTCGCCGAGCGCATCGCCATCGACAGCTACCGCGAGATCATCCAGTACATCGGTGACAGCGACCCGACCACCCGGCGCATCTTCGAAGACATCCTGGCCCAGGAAGAAGAGCACGCGGACGATATGGCGGATCTGCTCAAAGGGCTGTAAACCGCAGCGACTTCATCGCGGGTCAAGCCCGCTCCCACAGGGTCCGTGGTGATCCTTGCGGGAGCGGGCTTGACCCGCGATGCGTTTAGCCAGCCTTGACGGTCTTGGGCGCCTTGCCCGAACGCATCTGCTCCAGCAACGGCGTGCACTGGTTCTCGTCCCCGCCGCTGGGCGCCACCAGCGCCAGCAACGCCGCCGCCGGCGCTACCGCCACCCCCAACGCCACCATCCCCGCCCCGCGCAACGCCAGCGGAATCGCCTGCACGCCTGCACTCGGCTTGGCGAACGGCCCGCGCACGTACAACGGCGAGCGCAGCGAGAACAGGCGCAGGCCCTTGGACTCGGGGTTGATCTTCAGGTCCAGTTGCTCGGTGGCGAAGTTGGCCGTGCCATCGATGTAGATGATCGCGTTCTCGGTGTCGAACACGAACAGGCGCGTACTGGCCAGGCCGTCCTTGATGCCGAAGTCCGCCGCCGCGCAGTTGATCTTCACCTCGTTGTCGCCAAACAGCTTGCCCACCACGTAGTTGCCCACGTTGAGCCCGGCGATCTCCATCAGGCCACGGCTGATCGCGCCGTCGTTGATCAGCAGCCGCAGGTCGCCATTGGAGGTGCCCAGCAAGGCCGCCACCGAGTTGCCGCGGCCACTGATGTCGGCATCGCCATTGAGCGCACCGAAGCTGGTCTTCATCGGTTCGAAGGTGGGGAACAGCTGCTTGAGCTTGAAGTTGCGCGCACTCAGGCGCGCACGCCCCTGCATCGGCACCGCGCGGCCATCCAGGCGGATCTGCGCATCCAGCTTGCCGCCGGCCACGCCGAAACTCAGCGGCTCCAGGCGCAGCACGCCGTCATCGAGCACGAAGTGCGCGGCCAGGTCCTTGAAGGGCAGTTCTTCGCTGTGCACGATGCGCTTGCCGCTGAAGCTCACGTCGGCGTCCATGGTGCGCCAGCGCTCGGTGCGAAACTCCTCCACCGGCAGCACCTTGCCGGCCGGCTGCTTGCTCGCGCCACCACGGGCCTTCTGTTCGGCGTTGGAGTCGGCGCCGATCAGCGGGCCAAGATCCTTGAACAGCAGTTGGTTGGACACCAGCTTGCCGGTGAGCTTTGGCCGCGGCTGGCTGGCGACGAAGGCCAGGTCGCCATGGATATCGCTGTCGCCGATCTTGCCGTTGAAGCCCTCGTAGCGGAACACCGCCCCGCCCGGCTCGTGCAGCTTGGCGATCAGGTGGCCGTCGGTGGAATAGGCCGGCGAGTCGGGCAGGGTCACGCCGGTCAGTGGGTACAGATTGCCCAGGCTTGCGCCCGACAGGCGCAGGCGCAGGTCGAGCGCGCCAAGGTTGCGCGGGTCGGTCAGGGTGCCGGCCACCGCGACGCGCGTGTCGGCGATGCGCACGTCAGCCTGCAGCGGAAACGGCTGCGTGGCGTCCTGCAGTGCCAGCAGCCCGCCGATCTTGCCGCTGCCATTCAACGGCTGGCCCTTGTAGCGGCCGTCGACCTTGAAGCCGAAGGCGTAGTCCTGGGGCGCCGAACCCTGGCTCGCCGCCTTGTCGGCGCTGGCCTTGCCGACGATGTCGGTGAACGGAATGGGCTTGCCCAGCGGGTCGACCTGCACCTTCACCACGGTCTTGAGGGTCTGGTCGTCGAAGGCCACCTCGCCTTTGTCGAAGCCGATGGCGCCGATATCCAGCACCCATTTGGACGGCTCGGCGTTCTCGTCCTTGGGCCCGAAATCGAAGGTCCAGTTGGCGCGGCCATCGGCCAGGCGCTTGAGGCTGGCCACCGGCAGGGTCAGGTCGATGCGCGGGATCACGATGCGCTGGGCCAGCAGCGGCAGCGGCGAGAGGCGAAACTCCACGCGCTGCAGGCCGACCATCTGCGGCGCCTTGAGCCACTCGGGGTTGCCCAGGGTCAGGTCCTGGGCGATGAAGCGCGGCCATGGCACCCAGGCGCGCCAGCCGCCCTCGTCGCGATCGCGCTGCCAGCGCACGGCCAGGTCGCCATTGATCGCAAAGGGTCGGTGCAAGGCCTCGGAGACCTTTTCGTTGAGGGTGGGCTTGATGCGGTTCCAGTCGAAGGTGGCGATGACGATGATCAGGACCGCCAGCAACAACAGCACAGTGGCGAAGGTCCAGGTGAGAATTTTGGCAGGGCGCGTCATTGCACGAATCTCCTGATGACAGCATGGCGAACAGCCATGCCCGTTGAGGGCACTTAACACTTCCGACTATCAATGCCGTCGATTGTTACCATTATCTTTATGAACTTCTTTATCTGACCCCCAAGCGTAGCATTGGCGCCGTACCCACTTACCAGCCCTCCCAAGGAGCGCCAGATCATGAAACGCCCATTGCTGCTCAGTTTTGCCCTCAGCCTGCTGGCTGCCAACGCCTTCGCCGTACCCGCCACCGAACAGAACCTCTCGGCCGAAGCCCGCGACAGCGACAGCGTCATTGCACAGCCCCTCAAGACCCTGGCCGAAGGCGGTTCTGACCGCCTGATCGAGCGCAGCAACCGCGTTGCCGAAGGTGGTTCCGACCGCCTTGTCGAACGCAGCACTCGCATCGCCGAAGGCGGCTCGGACCGTCTGATCGAACGCAACAGCCGCGCGAGCTGAGCCCATGCGCCAGTGCCCGCGCCCACAGCCCGGTCCATCGACCGGGCTTTGTTTTTTGCGGCCCAGGCCCTAGAGTGCAGGGCTGTATGACTGTGAACCGATACTCGCCATGCTGCCGCGCGCCGAACAAAAGCTACAGACCCGACAGGCCCTGCTGGATGCCGCCCGCCACCTGATGGAGAGCGGCCGAGGCTTCGGCAGCATCAGCCTGCGCGAGGTAGCCAAGACCGCCGGCATCGTGCCCACCGGCTTCTACCGCCACTTCTGCGACCTGGACCAGCTGGGGCTGGCACTGGTCAACGAGGTGGACGAAACCTTCCGCCAGACCATCCGCCTGGTGCGCCACAACGAATTCGAACTGGGCGGCATCACCGATGCTTCGGTGCGCATCTTTCTCGATGTGGTGGCGGCCAACCGGGCGCAGTTCCTGTTCCTGGCCCGCGAGCAGTACGGTGGCTCGCAGCCGGTGCGCCAGGCCATCGCCAAGCTGCGCGAAGGGATCAGCTCGGACCTGGCGGCGGACCTCAAACGCATGCCGCGCTGGCGGCATCTGGACGACGCGGCCCTGGGGGTGATGGCCGACCTGGTGGTCAAGACCGTGTTCGCCACCCTGCCCGAGCTGATCGACTCGCCGGCCGAGCCGGTACCGGGGCAGTTGAGCGCGCAGGCGAAGATCACCCAGCAGTTGCGCTTCATCTTTGTCGGGGCCAAGTACTGGCAAGGGCTCGGCGATCTGCGCTGAGCCCTTGGCTTGCCAGCGAAGGGGTGCTCAAGCCGAACCGCAATTCCTGCTACCATGCGCCACAAACGCCCACCGCGACGACGCCTCTCCATGCCCGACCTTCGTACCGCCCAGCCTGAACTCCCTGCCCTGCTCGACAGCGTCCAGCAGCACTTCGCCCAGCGCATCGTGCCGCTGTGGCAAGGCCCGGGCTGGAACGCGGACATGGCCCTGCCATTCGAAGCCCTCGACCCGCAGCACCGGCCCCTGCCGGTACAGCGCTACCGTGCCATGGCCTGCGCGCGCCAGCTGTACCTGTTCAGCAGCCGCATCGAGCAGCCCGGCGCCGCGGAACGTGCCGCCGCCCTGCTGCGTACCCTGCAACGCCACTTTCACGACGCCGAGCACGGTGGCTGGTTCTACAGCATCGACGCCCAGGGCAACCCGCTGGACCGCACCAAGGACCTCTACACCCACGCCTTCATCGTGTTCGCCTGCGCGCATTACTGGGGCAAGGTGAACGAAGCAATGGCCGAGTCGACCTTGAATGCAGCCCTTGAAGTGGTGCTGGAGCGCTTTGCCACCGAGCACGGCCTGTACGAGGCGAGCCTGGCCGAAGACTGGTCGACGCTGGGCAGCGGGCCGTTGCAGAACCCGCTGATGCACCTGGCCGAAGCCTTCCTCGCCACCCTGTCGGTGCGTCACGACGCGGTGGTACAGGACGCGCTGGTGAACCTCACCGAGGCCATGCAGGCGCACTTCATCGACCCGGCACATGGGGTGATGCTGGAGAAACCGCGCGGGGCTGTGGATAACTGGTTCGAACCGGGGCACCAGTTCGAGTGGTTCTATCTGCTCGAATCCTCACCGCTGCTGCGCGGCGGCGCGCTGCATGGCTCGTTGAGCCGCGCATTCGGCTATGCCGAGCAACAGGGGGTAAAGGACGGTGCGGTGCTGGCGATGCTCAATGTCGACGGCAGCGTGCGTGACGCCACCCAGCGCATCTGGGCCCAGGCCGAATACCTGCGTGCGTTGGCGCTGCGGCCCGACAGCGCGGGCAAGGTGCTGGCGCAACTGCAGGCATTGCAGCAGAACTTTCTGCATGACGGCGGCTGGCATGAATGCCGCGACGCCAGTGGCGCGGTGAGCCGGCACGATATGCCGTCGACCACGCCGTACCACCTGGCGACCTGCCTGGAAGGGTTGCAGCGCGCCCTCTGATGCCTTCGCCAGCAACGCTGGCTCCTACATGAGTTGCAGGAGCCGGCCTTGCCGGCGAAAGTGCACTCAGGCCTTCGAACGATCGATCGAGAACCCCGCCCACGCCTGGCTCACCGGCATCAGCTCGAGGCTGTTGATGTTGATGTGCGCCGGCTGGTTGAGAATCCAGAAGATGGTCTCGGCAATGTCCTGCGGCTGGATCGGCTCGGCACCGGCATAGGTGGCGTCGTAGCGCGCCTTGTCACCCCCGAAGCGCACCAGCGAGAACTCGCTCTCGCACAGCCCCGGCTCGATGTTGCTGACCCGCACGCCCGTGCCCTGCAGGTCGCAGCGCAGGCTCAGCGAGAACTGCCCGACGAACGCCTTGGTACCGCCATACACATGGCTGCCCGGGTATGGATAGTTGCCCGCCACCGACCCGACGTTGAGGATTGTCGCGCCACGCCCGTGGGCGATCAGGCGCGGCAGCAGCAGGCGGGTGCTGTACATCAGGCCCTTGATGTTGGTGTCGACCATGGTCTCCCAGTCGTCCAGGTCGCACTTGGGCGCCGGGTCGGCACCCAGGGCCAGGCCGGCGTTGTTGATCAGCCCGCGCAGCTTGGCAAAGGTCGGCGGCAAGCCTTCGATGGCCGCTTCCATGGCCTTGCGGTCACGCACATCGAGTACCAGGCCATGCACTTCGGTCTGCTTGGACAGCTCCGCACACAGCGCCTCCAGGCGCTCCTGGCGCCGACCGGTCAGCACCAGCGACCAGCCCGCCTCGGCGAAGCGACGTGCGCAGGCTTCGCCAAAACCGGAGGTGGCGCCCGTGATGAATACGGTGGAAGTCATGAAAAATCTCCTCGGGAAAACGTGCCCACGGGCAACTGATCGACAGGGCGTGCAGCATGCCCCGCCACCGCGCTGCGCAGCAAGCCGAAAATCAACTGTACAAAAAACGATCAAAACCCTGAAAGCCTTGCCCCGCAAGGCCCGGCGCGAGCTGTACGCACGTTATCCACAGGCCCTTCCACACAGACTGGGGGCAACTGCACAGGCTGCGGCCCACGGTTTGAGCGGGCTGCGGCCTGGCGTGGGAAGTATTTCGCTTGACCTGGCGGCCGCCCCTTGAACAACGCGACAGCCAGAGATGCAAAAGGATAACTGCAGTGATGGCCCGAGGCCTTTGATCTCGCTGCCTGCGCCAGTCTTTCCAGTGCTTGCCCACAGAGTTATCCACAGGCTGCACAGGTGAAATGAGGGGCAATTGACCTCGCCATAAAAGCCTTGACAAATGCCCGCTGCAGCGTCAGAAAAACCGCTGCTCAAAAAACAACCACACCTCTGTAAGCCTTGTATTACATGGTCTTCAGCCATGTACTACCAAGTTACCCACAGTCGGTTCCACACGAATCGGGGACAACTTCAATGCCTTTGAAAACAAGTGCCTGGAGCGACGTTGTGTCGCGTTACCTGCACACCTTCAAATAACTTTTCCACAATCTGCCGCAAGGCCGATCTGCGGCCCGATCGCGGGTCAAGCCCGCTCCCACAAGGTTCACCGCTGCCCCTGTGGGAGCGGGCTCGACCCGCGATTGGGTCGTAATACGCACAAAAAAAACCCCGGCAAGCCGGGGTCTTCTTTAATGTTCGCCGTCAGTGCCCACCCAGATACGCGTTGCGCACCTCCTCGTTGACCAGCAGTTCCTGCCCGGTGCCGGTCATGCGGATCTGCCCGTTGACCATCACGTAGGCGCGGTCCGACAGCTTGAGCGCATGGTTGGCGTTCTGTTCCACCAGGAAGATGGTCATGCCGGTCTTGGCCAGCTCGCGCAAGGTCGAGAAGATCTGCTTGACCACGATCGGCGCCAGCCCCAGCGACGGTTCATCCAGCAACAGCAACTTGGGCCGGCTCATCAGCGCCCGGGCAATCGCCAGCATCTGCTGCTCGCCACCGGACATGGTCATCGCCCGCTGGTTGCGCCGTTCCTTGAGCCGCGGAAACAGCTCGAACATGCGCTGCATGTCCTCGCCGGCGAACTTGTCGCCAATCGGGATGGTGCCCATCATCAGGTTCTCTTCCACCGACATGTCCGGGAACACCCGGCGCCCCTCCGGCGACTGCGCAATGCCGTTGGAGGCGATGTAGTGGGACGACTTGTGGGTGATATCGGTGCCCCGGTAGAGGATCTGCCCCGACGCCGCGCGCGGCTGGCCGAAGATCGACATCAGCAGCGTGGACTTGCCCGCGCCGTTGGAGCCGATCAGGCTTACCGTCTCGCCTTCGTCGATGTGCATCGAGACCTTTTTCAGCGCCTGGATCGGGCCGTAGAACACGTCCAGGTCCTTCAGTTCGAGGATCGGTACGCTCATGCCAGCTCCTCTTCATCGGCGCCCAGGTAGGCCGCGATCACCGTCGGGTTGTTGCGGATCTCCTGCGGCGCGCCCTCGGCGATCACGTTGCCGTGGTCCAGCACCACGATATGGTCGGAAATGCTCATTACCATGCCCATGTCATGTTCGATCAGTACCACCGTCAGGTCATGCTCGTCGCGCAGCACGCGGATCATGCGGCTGAGCGCTTCGGTTTCCTGCGGGTTGAGGCCGGCGGCGGGTTCGTCCAGGCAGATGATCTGCGGGCGCGTGCACATGGCCCGGGCAATTTCCAGGCGGCGCTGCTGGCCATACGAGAGCTCGCCGGCCAGGCGGTTGGCGCAGTCCACCAGGTCGACCACCTCCAGCCAGTAGAAGGCATGGTCCAGGGCGTCGCTCTCGGCCTGACGGTAGGCCTTGGTGTTGAGCACCCCAGCCAGCAGGTTGCGGTTCACCCACATGTGCTGGGCCACCAGCAGGTTCTCCACCACCGACATTTCCTTGAACAGGCGAATGTTCTGGAAGGTACGCGCCAGCCCCGCCCGGTTGACCAGGTGGGTGCCGCCGAACATCTTGTAGTACAGGCGGCTGGCAAAGCTTCTGGGCGACACGAAGTCGGCCGCCTGGAAGCGTTCGCCCAGCAGCTGGATGACATTGGTGCGAGTGCCGCGCAGGTTCAGCTCGATCTTGCCGCCGCTGGCCTTGTAGAACCCGGTAAGGCAGTTGAACACGGTGGTCTTGCCCGCGCCGTTGGGGCCGATAAGCGCGAAGATGGCGTTGCGCCGGACCTTCAGGCTCACGTCGCTGAGCGCCTTGATGCCGCCGAACTGCATCATCAGGTTGTCGACCGAAAGAATCACTTCGTCGCTCATGGCGCCACTCCTTTACGCGGGACCACACCGGTGCGGCTGATGCGGATCAGCCCACGCGGTCGCCAGATCATCATCAACACCATCAGCACGCCGAACAGCAGCACGCGGTACTCGGAGAAGCTGCGCAGCAACTCCGGCGCCACGGTGAGCACGAAGGCGGCGATCACCACCCCGACCGTCGAGCCCATGCCGCCGAGCACCACGATGGCCAGGATCAGCGCCGACTCGAAGAAGGTGAACGAGGACGGGTTGACGAAGCCCTGGTAGCTGGCGAAGAACACCCCGGCCAGGCCTGCGGTGGACGCACCCAGGGTGAACGCCGAGAGCTTGACCAGCACATGGTTCAGGCCCATCGAGCGGCAGGCGATCTCGTCCTCGCGCAGCGCTTCCCAGGCGCGCCCCACCGGCATGCGGGTGAGCCGGTGCTTGATGTACAGCACCGCCAGCACCACCAGGAACAGCACGATGTAGATGAACAGGAATTTCACGTTGGGGTTGTAGTCGATGCCGAAGAACTCGTGGAACGGTACCCCGCCGTCCTTGGCCCGGCGCCCGAATTCCAGGCCCATGAAGGTCGGCGACGGTACCGGCATGCCGTTGGGCCCGCCGGTGAACGACAGCCAGTTGTTGAGCACCAGGCGGATGATCTCGCCAAAGCCCAGGGTCACGATGGCCAGGTAGTCCCCGTGCATCCTCAGCACCGGAAAGCCCAGTATGCAGCCGGCCAGTGCCGCGGCGATCGCCGCCAGCGGCAGCACCGTCCAGAAGCCCAGCCCCAGGTACTGGTAGCCCAGCGCCAGGCCATAGGCACCGATGGCGTAGAACGCCACGTAGCCCAGGTCGAGCAGCCCGGCCAGGCCCACCACGATGTTCAGCCCCAGGCCCAGCAGCACGTAGATCAGCCCGAGGATGACCACGGTAAGCAGGTACTTGTTGGCGAAGAACGGGAACACGATGGCAATCACGATCAGTGCCGGGATGATCCAGCGCAGGCGCGACTTGTAGTCCGGCGCCAGCACATGCACACCCGAGCCACTGCTCTCGAAGCCCTGCAGGATGGCCTGGCCCTTGCTGGTCTGCAGGAACAGGCTGAGCACGAAGCGTCCCAGCATCACCCCCGCCACCAGCCAGGCGACACGCGCGGGCTGCATGTTGAAGCTGTAGCCGTCGAGCACCACGCCGACGATGGGGCCGAACACGATCAGGGAAATCAGCCCGGCGAGAACCATATCGACCAGGCTGCGCTTGATATCGATGGAAGCGTTTTTGGCAGCAGACATACTTACACCTTGGCCACGAGTGGGCGACCCAGCAGGCCTTGGGGACGGAAGATCAGGATCAGTACCAGCAGCGAGAAGCTGAACACGTCCTTGTAGTCGGAGTTGATCAGCCCGGAGAACAGCGACTCGGAAATCCCCAGGATGATGCCCCCGAGCATCGCGCCCGGCAGCGAGCCGATACCGCCCAGCACCGCCGCGGTGAAGGCCTTGATGCCGATGATGAAGCCGGCATAGAAGTCGAAGGTGCCGTAGTTCATGGTGATCAGCACGCCGGCCAGCGCGGCCATCACCGCGCCGATGACGAACACGTAGGAGATCACCCGGTCGGTGTTGATGCCCAAAATCGAGGCCATCTTGCGGTCCTGCTGGGTGGCCCGGCACATGCGCCCCAGCTTGGTGAACTTGATGATGTAGGTGAGCGCGGCCATGCCGACGAAGGCTGCCACCAGGATGAAGATCTTGGTGTAGGTCAGTTGCACGAAGCCGGTGCCCACTTCAAGGCGCCAGGCGCCTTCGAGCAGGGTCGGCACGCCCTGTTGGCGGGCGCCCTGGCTGATCTGCGCGTAGTTCTGCAGGATCAGCGAAATGCCGATGGCACTGATCAGCGGTGCCAGCCGGGTGGAGTTGCGCAGGGGTTTGTAGGCGATGCGTTCGATGGTCCAGCCATACACGCCGGTGACCACCACCGTGAAGATCAGCGTCCCGAGCATCAGCAGGGGAAAGGACTCGATACCGAAATACGCCAGCAATGCCAGGCTGATAGCCGCCAGGTAGGCGGAAATCATGTACACCTCGCCGTGCGCGAAGTTGATCATGCCGATGATGCCATAGACCATTGTGTAGCCGATGGCGATCAGACCATAGACCGACCCCAGGGTCAGACCATTGATCAGTTGCTGCAGGAAAATACCATCCATAACGCAATCTCACGTATTTGAGATTGCACAAGCGCCGACCACGTTGCACCGCCGTTGAGGCGGTACAAGCGGCGCCGGGTTGTGCAGATCTACGAGAAAAGACAGGTACGGCAAAAACCGGGGCGCGCCCCGGGCAGCGAGTGCCCGGGGTGCCGGCCGTTGTTATTTTTGTTTTTCCAGTTGGTGATACTTGCCGTCCTTGTCCCACTGGTAGACCACGTAGTCGGACACGGTCAGGTCACCCTTGGCGTCCCACTTCTTCTCGCCCATCACGGTCTGCACCGGGTTGGCCTTGAGCCACTTGGCAGCGTCTTCACCCTTGTTCGACTTGGAACCGTTGAACGCGGCGGCCAGGGCCTGGATCGAGGCGTAGGCGTACAGGGTGTAGCCTTCGGGCTCGGTACCGGCCTTGCGGAACTCGTCCACCACCGCCTTGCTGTCGGGCAGCAGGCGCGGGTCGGCGCCAAAGGTCATGTACACGCCATCGACGTACTGCTTGCCGCCGGCGGTCGACACCAGTTCGTCGGTGACGATGCCGTCGTCGGACATGAACTTGACGTCCTTGAGCCCCTGCTCGCGCAACTGGCGTACCAGCGGGCCGGCTTCGGGGTGCAGGCCGCCGAAGTAGACCACGTCGGCACCGGTGGAGCGGATCTTGGTGACCACGGCGCTGAAGTCCTTCTCGCCACGGGTCAGGCCCTCGTACAGCACCGGGGTGACGCCGCGCTTGGTCAACTGCGCCTTGGTGGCGTCGGCCAGGCCCTGGCCATAGGTGTCCTTGTCGTGCAGCACGGCAACCTTCTTGCCCTTGAGCACATCGACGATGTAGTCGCCGGCCACGATGCCCTGCTGATCGTCGCGCCCGCACATGCGGAACATGGCGCTCAGGCCACGTTCGGTGACCTGCGGGTTGGTCGAGCCGGGGGTGATGGCGATGACCCCGGCCTCGTCGTACACCTCCGACGCCGGGATGGTGTTGGACGAGCAGAAGTGCCCGACCACGCCGATGACCTTGTCCTGGTCGACCAGGCGGTTGGCCACGGCCACCGCCTGCTTGGGCTCGCAGGCATCGTCGCCCTTGACCAGCACGATCTTCTCGCCGTTGATGCCGCCCGCGGCATTGATCTTGTCGGTGGCCGCCTGCGCACCTTTCATGTATTGCTCGCCAAACGCCGCGTTGGCACCGGTCATCGGGCCCGCTACACCGATCTTGACGTCGGCCTGTACATACGAAGACACGCCCATCGCCGTGGCAACGGCGAGGGCCAGAAAGCCTTTCTTGTAAAACGTCTGCGACATGAGGTGGTGCTCCTGAGTTTTTTTGGTTGGCACTACAACGTTCAGCAATTGCGATGAGCAAGGGCCGTGCCATTGGATTTTTATTCTGTAAAAACTCGCGATCAGGTTCGGCAGGCGCCGCTTTCGCGCCTTTTCCACGGGCCGTGCAACCTCCTGCCCTGCACCTGGCGCCACCCACGAACCACTTGAAGCGCAACCCTTGAGTGCCATCATTGCAACCCTGACCTGTGTTTACGTGCAACCAGCCTGTAACAAGATACGTAACCGAACTGCACATCCTTGGTGCGCATCTGCTACAGCGGGCACCATAAGAGGCTAGCTGGCCAATGCGAAAACCGCCGCTACCCATAGCCTGCTACCGAATTACCCCGTCGGCGCCGGCCTCAGCGGCAAAAAGACTGGCACAATGGGCTGCATTGGCGGCCCCGGATGGGCGCACGCCCGACCTGGAGTCCTTTATGAGCGAAAGTGCCTTCGCCAACCGCATCGTGCAGAGCCTGCTCGATACCGATTTCTACAAGCTGACGATGATGCAGGCGGTGCTGCACAACTACCCCAACGTGGATGTGGAGTGGGAGTTCCGCTGCCGAAACGGCGAAGACCTGCGCCCCTATCTGGCGCAGATCCGCGCACAGATCGAGCGCCTCAGCGAGCTGAGCATCAGTGCCGAGCAGTTGGGCTTCCTGGAGCAGATCAGCTTCATGAAGCCGGACTTCCTGCGCTTTCTGGGGCTGTTTCGCTTCAACCTGCGCTACCTGCACCTGGCCATCGAGCACGATGAACTGGTATTGCGCCTGCACGGTCCGTGGCTGCACGTGATCCTGTTCGAGGTGCCGCTGCTGGCGATCATCAGCGAGGTGCGCAACCAGCACCGTTATCCACAGATCAAGCTGGTGGATGCACGCGACCAGCTGTACCGCAAGTTCGACTGGCTGCGCGCCAACGCCAGCAGCGAGGAGCTGGCCGAACTGCAGGTGGCCGACTTCGGCACCCGCCGACGCTTCTCCTACAAGGTCCAGGAACAGGTGGTGAAGGTGCTGACGGCGGAGTTCCCGGCGCGCTTCGTGGGCACCAGCAACGTGCACCTGGCACGCAAACTGGATATCAAACCGCTGGGCACCATGGCCCACGAGTGGATCATGGCCCACCAGCAGCTCGGCCCGCGGCTGATCGACAGCCAGATAGCCGCCCTGGACTGCTGGGTGCGCGAGTACCGCGGGCTGTTGGGAATAGCACTGACCGACTGCATCACCATGGATGCATTCCTCGGCGACTTCGACCTGTACTTCGCCAAGCTCTTCGACGGCCTGCGCCATGACTCCGGCGATCCGGTGCAATGGGCAGAGAAGGCCATCGCGCATTACCGCAAGCTGGGGATCGACCCGATGACCAAGACGCTGGTGTTCTCGGACGGGCTGAACCTGACCAAGACCCTGGAGATATTCCGCGCCTTGCGCGGGCGCATCAATGTCAGCTTCGGCATCGGCACCAACCTCACCTGTGACATTCCCGGGGTGGCGCCGATGAGCATCGTACTTAAAATGACCGACTGCAACGGCCAGCCGGTGGCGAAGATTTCCGATGAAGCGGCCAAGACCCAATGCCGCGACGCCAACTTCGTCGCCTACCTGCGCCACGTATTCAAAGTGCCCAAGGAGTAACCCATGCAAGCCGTCCAGCGAGAGATTGCGCAGCAGCTCAAGGTTCAGCCGCCGTTCGCCGACGCGGCCGCGCTCGAGGCCGAGAAGGTCCGGCGCGTGGCCTTCATCCAGCAATGCCTGAAGAACGCCGGGCTCAAGACCCTGGTGCTGGGCATCAGCGGTGGTGTCGACTCGCTGACCGGCGCCCTGCTCGCCCAGCGCGCGATCAACGAGCTGCGCGAACAGACGGGCGATGTGCATTACCGCTTCATCGCCGTACGCCTGCCGTACCAGGTGCAGCATGACGAGCATGACGCCCAGGCGTGCATCGATTTCATCCAGCCCGACGAATGCCATACGGTGAACATCGCGCCGGCGGTGCAGGCGCTGGCGGCCGAGGTCGAGGCGCTCAGGGACGGCAAGCCGGCGCTGGTGGATTTCGTGGTGGGCAACACCAAGGCGCGCATGCGCATGGTGGCGCAGTACACCATTGCCGGGGCACGTGGCGGGCTGGTGATCGGCACGGATCACGCGGCCGAGGCGGTGATGGGGTTCTTTACCAAGTTCGGTGACGGGGCCTGCGACCTGGCGCCGTTGAGCGGGCTGGTGAAACATCAGGTGCGCGACATCGCACGCAGCTTTGGCGCGCCGGAATCACTGGTGGAGAAGGTGCCGACCGCCGACTTGGAAGACCTGGCGCCGGGCAAGCCGGACGAGGCATCGCATGGGGTGACCTATGCGCAGATCGATGCGTTTCTGCACGGCGAGGCAGTGAGCGAGGAAGCGTTCGAGATCATCAGGCGCACGTACGAGAAGACGCATCACAAGCGCGAGATGCCATTCGCCCCTTGAAACGACTTCGCCGGCAAGGCCGGCTCCTACGGGTATCCACGAAACCCGGTAGGAGCCGGCCTTGCCGGCGAAGAGGCCAGACCAGGCAAGGTTACTTCAGGGTAACAGTGCCTTTCATCATCGAGATGTGGCCAGGGAACGAGCAGAAGAAGCCGTACTTCTCGTCAGCCTTGAGCTTGGAAACATCGAAGGTCACCGAGTCCTTCTCACCAGCACCGATCACCTTGGTGTGGGCGATCACGCGGTCATCACCTTCCTTCAGGTAATCCTTGTCGATACCGGCGCTCAGGCCGTCGGTGGCGATTGGCTGCATGTCAGCTTCTTTGCTGATCACCAGGTTGTGGCCCATGACGTTCTTCGGCAGGTTGCCCGAGTGGGTCAATTCGACGGTGAAAGTCTTGCAGCTCTTGTCGATCTCAATGGCCTTGGTGTTGAAGGACATCTGGTCGGTGGAATCGACCGTGACCTTGCAATCGGCAGCGAAGACCTGGGCACTGGCGAGGGTCAGCAGGGATACCGCAACAGCTTTGGCAAACATCGTGAATCTCCTTGGCAGGGGTTTTTTATCCGTTTCTATACTGCCCCAGAGCGTCCCCCACCGGCCTGATATGAGTCAAGGGGCAGGTTAGGCGCGCTGGTAGTAAATTTTCGCTATGGATTGTATACACAAAATCCGCGGGACCATCATGCGCCATTCAGGGACGATGAGACAACCTCTCAATTAGGAGTACAGGACATGTCCCTTGGTAGTCTGATGCGCAGCCTGCTGGCTGCCTATGCCTGCGGTGCCACTGGCAGCAACGTCGAATTCGCGCGGCCGGAGTAATGGGCCGTCACGCCGGGCCTTCATCCAGCGGCAACACCGTCACCTGCACCTGCGGGTCATGGCTGCCCCCGCCCAGAATCACCCCACGCAGCGGTGACACATCGGAAAAATCCCGGCCCCAGGCCAGGGTGATGTGCTCCAGCGCCGGCAGCAGGTTGTTGGTGGGGTCGAAATCCACCCAGCCGTTGGCCGGGCAGTACACCGACACCCACGCATGCGAGGCATCGGCCCCGATCAGCCGGGCCTGCCCGGGCGGCGGGCGCGTCAGCAGGTAGCCGCTGACATAGCGCGCCGCCAGCCCGCGCGAGCGCAGGCACGCGAGCATCAGGTGGGCGAAGTCCTGGCACACGCCGCGGCGACGCTGCAGCACCTCAACCAGCGGGGTGGCCACCTGGGTGGCACCGGCATCGAAGGTGAACTGGCTGAAAATCTGCTGCATCAGGGCCTGCACGCACAGCAGCAACGGCTGGCCCGGGGCGAAACACGGCTCGGCAAACGCGACGAAACGCTGCTTCAGCCGCACATACGGCGATTCGAAACGAAAGCGGCACGCCTCCAGCGTGGCCGCAGTCAGCGCCTGCCCCGAATACGCCAGCGCCTGGCACACCTGTTCCCACGGCGGCGAGGCAGCCAACACCGGCGCGGCGCGCGACAGCACGTTCACCTGCACCCGCGTCACCACGCGCAGTTGATCATGCTGGCGCTCCAGCGCCAGCCGGGTCAGCGGGTTGCCGAAGCCGTCGAGCTCGTCGCGCCGCCGGGTCGGCAGCGGGTCGACCTGCAATTGCCGGTCTTCGCACTGCTGCCAGGCACAGGCCCGTGGCCACAGATGCACCAGTTGCTGGGCCAGGGACACCGGGCTGTCATAGCGGTAATGGGTGTCGTGCAGTACCTGGTAGCGCGCGCTCATCAGGCCGACACCGTCTGCTGGCTGATGTCATCGACATGCACGAAGTGGCGCAGCGCCAGTCGCTCGGAGGCCTGCAGGCTGGCCTTGGCGATCTCGCCCAGCAACTCGGCCAGGCCATCGAGCACCGCGCGCACGCTGGCCTTGCCGAACAGCGCGTGCTCCAGGCTGCCCAGGTCGAAGTGGTACAGGCGCTCGGCCAGCAGGGCCAGGGTCGGGTCTGGCGGGCTGCCGAACTCATCGCTGGATCGCTCCAGGGCACGCACCAGCAGCTTGAGCTGGAACAGCACCGCATGGGGGTTCTGCTGGTCGAGCAGGAGCAGGTCCAGCACCGGGATCAACTGCGCCACCGCCAGGTAGCGCGAGCGGTAGGTGATGCTGCTGTTGCCCAGTTCAAGCAGCCATTCCAAACCCGCCTGGTCGAAGGCGCCGGGGCCGCGCAGAAAACTGGCCAGGCTCAGGCTCAAGCCCTGCAGGCGCTCGATGCGCCGCCCGATCATCAGAAAGCGCCAGCCTTCATCGCGGGTCATGTCGTCCAGGGCAAAGCCGGACAGCGCCGCCAGCGACATCACCAGGCGGTTGAGAAAATCCAGCAGCTCGCCGAAGTCCGCCGTCTGCCCACCCAGCGCCTGGGCTTCGTGCTGCAACTCCACCAGCGCCTGCCAGTTCTCCCGCGAGAGCTTGCCGCGCACCTGGGCGGCGGTCCACTGCAGGCGCTGCAGGTTGGCGCGCAGGCTGAACGCCCAGTCGGCATCGAGCAAGGCGGCGCGCAGGCGTTCGGCCAGGGTGCCCTCGGGGGGCAGCAGCTCAAGCTCTTCGGCCAGGGCCACCGCCGCCTGCCAGGTGGATGGATGTTCGCCATCCAGGTAGCGGCTGAGCAGGATGCGCAGCAGGCGCGCGCTGGTGTCGCAGCGCTCGCAATAGCGGCCGAACCAGAACAGGTTTTCCACGACCCGCGACGGCAGGTACGGGTCCTGGCGGATCAGATCGGCCACGCCAAGGGTGCGGCTGGCCTGCCACTGTTCGCCGACCGGGGCCGCCTCGCCGAGTACCCAGGTGTCCTTGCTGGCCCCGCCGCGCTGCATCGACACCACCTCGGCATCGGCCAGGGCGGCCACCCGGGTCAAGCCGCCGGGCAGCACCCGGTAGCCATCGGCGGTGGCCACCGCATACACCCGCATGCCGATCGGCCGCGCCTGCAGCGTGCCCTGCCATACCGGCGCCTGGGACAACTGCGCCAGTTCCTGTGCCACGTAGGCATACGGGCGTGCACGGATGCGCCCGGCCAAGGCATCGCGCGCCGCGTCGTCCAGGTCGCGCCCGAACAGCGCAGCGAAACTCTGCGAGGGGAACGCCGGCTTGATCAGCAGCTCCGGCAGCCTGGCCAGGGCCTGCTCCAGCGCAGGCGGCTCGCCGCACCACCAGGTGGCGATCGACGGCAGGCTCAGGGCCTCGCCGAACAGGTGCTGGTTGATGGCCGGCAGAAAGCCGAGCAGGCCGGGAGATTCTAGCACCCCGCTGCCCAGCGCATTGGCCACCAGCACGCGGCCCTGGCGTACCGCGTCGAGCAGGCCGGGCACGCCGAGGGCCGAGTCGGTACGCAGTTCCAGCGGGTCGCAGAAATCGTCGTCCAGGCGGCGCATGATCGCGTGCACCCGGCGCAGCCCGCCCAGGGTCTTGAGGTAAACCGTGGCATCGCGCACGGTCAGGTCGCTGCCTTCGACCAGCGGGTAACCCAGCTGGCGGGCGAGGAACAGGTGCTCGAAATAGCTTTCGTTGAAGCGCCCCGGGGTCAGCAGCACCACCAGTGGCGGTTCCTGACCGCTGGGTGCCAGGCGCAGCAGGCTCTGTTGCAGGTTGCGAAAGAAGCCGGCCAGGTGCTGCACGTGCAGGTCGCGGTACAGGTCCGGCAGGGTGCGCGTGACCAGCGTGCGGTTCTCCAGCGCGAAGCCGGCCCCGGAGGGCGCCTGGGTGCGGTCGGCGGTGACCCACCAGCGCCCATCGGGGCCGCGGGCAAGGTCGGCAGCGTACACATGCAGGAAGGTCGAGCCGGGCGGCGTGATGCCCTGGCACGGCCAGAGAAAATTGTTGTGGCCGAACACCAGCTCGGACGGCAGCAGGCCTTCGCCGATCAGGCGCTGCGGGCCATAGATGTCGGCCAGTACCGCGTTGAGCAGGTGCGCGCGCTGGGCGATGCCCGCCGCCAGCGCCTGCCACTCCTGCGCGGGGATCAGCTGCGGCAGCAGGTCCAGCTCCCACGGGCGATCGGTGCCGTCGGGGTCGGCGTAGATGTTGTAGGTGACGCCGTTTTCCTGCAGATGGCGCGCCAGTTGGGCCTGGCGCTGGGCCAGCTGGGTGGGGCCGCTGCGTTGCAGGTGCTGGTGCAGGCGCTGCCAATGCGGGCGCACGCTGCCATCCGCCGCGAACATCTCGTGGTAGGAGGCAGGGCTTGGTGAGGCCAGCGGGTCAGCCATGGGCGTGCTCGGTGACGGCAGGTGATGCAGGGTAGCGTGTGGCGGGGATGGGGAGAAGGATGGATGTGGCCTTGCGGGCCTCATCGCGGGTCAAGCCCGCTCCCACAGGATAGTCAGTGGCCTATGGATCTGCACTGTACCTGTGGGAGCGGGCTTGACCCGCGATGGCCGCGACGCGTATCAGCGTGGCAACACCGGCTCGCGGGTCTTCTTGCCCTTGCCCTTGCCACCCTTGGCGGCGTCCTTGCGTGCCTTGGCCGCTTCCTGGTTACGCGCAAAGGCGGCCGCCTTGGCCTGCTCGCGCTTGTCCCACGGCTTGGCACCGTCGCTGGCACGCGGCGGCAAGCCGGTGTGCTGGGTCAGGATCTTGGTTTCCTTGGCCACCTTGTGGCTGCCCGCCGGCGTCGAGTTCTTGCGCCGCGCACTCTGGTAGCTGTCGGTCGCCGGCTGGTGCAGCGGGATCAACTGGTGCTTGGCCGGCCCGATCAGGTCGGCACGCCCCATGCGCTGCAGGGCTTCGCGCAGCATCGGCCAGCCCTTGGGGTCGTGGTAACGCAGGAACGCCTTGTGCAGGCGGCGCTGCTCCTCGCTCTTGACGATGGTCACCGCGTCGCTCTTGTAGGTGACCTTGCGCAGCGGGTTCTTGCCCGAGTGGTACATGGCAGTGGCCGAGGCCATCGGCGACGGGTAGAACGCCTGCACCTGGTCGGCGCGAAAGCCATTGCCCTTGAGCCACAGGGCCAGGTTCATCATGTCTTCGTCGGTAGTGCCCGGGTGCGCCGCGATGAAGTACGGGATCAGGTACTGCTCCTTGCCCGCCTCCTTGGAGTACTTCTCGAACATGCGCTTGAAGCGATCGTAGCTGCCGATACCAGGCTTCATCATCTGGTTCAGCGGGCCTTCCTCGGTATGCTCCGGGGCAATCTTGAGGTAGCCGCCCACGTGGTGGGTGACCAGCTCCTTGACGTACTCCGGCGACTCGACTGCCAGGTCGTAGCGCAGGCCCGAGGCGATCAGGATCTTCTTCACCCCCGGCAGGTCACGCGCACTGCGGTACAGCTGGATCAGCGCCGAGTGGTCGGTGTTCAGGTTGGGGCAGATGCCGGGGAACACGCACGACGGCTTGCGGCACGCAGATTCGATTTCCGGGCTCTTGCAGGCAATGCGGTACATGTTGGCGGTCGGCCCGCCCAGGTCGGAGATGACCCCGGTAAAGCCCGGCACCTTGTCGCGGATTTCTTCGATCTCGCGAATGATCGAGTCGTGGGAACGGTTCTGGATGATGCGGCCTTCGTGCTCGGTGATCGAGCAGAAGGTGCAGCCACCGAAGCAGCCACGCATGATGTTCACCGAGAAGCGGATCATGTCGTAGGCCGGGATCTTCTCCTTGCCATACGCCGGGTGCGGGACGCGCGCATAGGGCATGCCGAACACGTAGTCCATCTCTTCGGTGGTCATCGGGATGGGCGGCGGGTTGAACCACACGTCCACCTCGCCGTGCTTCTGCACCAGCGCACGGGCGTTGCCCGGGTTGGTTTCCAGGTGCAGCACGCGGTTGGCGTGGGCGTACAGCACCGCATCGCTGCGCACCTTCTCGTAGGACGGCAGGCGGATCACGGTCTTGTCGCGGGTCATGCGCGGGCTGGCCAGAATCTGCACCACCTTGGCTTCCTGCGGGTCTTCGACCGGGCCCTTCTCCTGCTCGATGGCGCAGGCCTGGGTGTCCTGGGTGTTCACGTACGGGTTGATGATCTTGTCGACCTTGCCCGGCCGGTCGATACGCGTGGAGTCCACTTCGTACCAGCCCTGCGGGGTGTCGCGGCGCACGAAGGCGGTGCCGCGGATGTCGGTGATGTCTTCGATCTTGTGGCCGTAGGACAGGCGCTGGGCGACTTCGACGATCGCGCGTTCGGCGTTGCCGTACAGCAGGATGTCGGCGCAGGCGTCGATCAGGATCGAGTGCCGCACCTTGTCCTGCCAGTAGTCGTAGTGCGCGATGCGGCGCAGCGAGGCCTCGATGCCACCCAGCACGATCGGCACGTGCTTGTAGGCTTCCTTGCAGCGCTGGCTGTAGACCAGGCTGGCACGGTCGGGTCGCTTGCCGGCCAGGCCGCCCGGGGTGTAGGCGTCGTCCGAGCGGATCTTCTTGTCGGCAGTGTAGCGGTTGATCATCGAGTCCATGTTGCCGGCCGCGACACCGAAGAACAGGTTCGGCTCGCCCAGCTTCATGAAGTCGTCTTTGCTCTGCCAGTTCGGCTGGGCAATGATGCCCACCCGGAAGCCCTGGGCTTCGAGCAGCCGGCCGATGATGGCCATGCCGAACGACGGGTGGTCGACGTAGGCGTCACCGGTCACGATGATGATGTCGCAGGAATCCCAGCCGAGCTGATCCATCTCCTCCCTGCTCATCGGCAGGAATGGCGCTGGCCCGAAGCATTCGGCCCAGTACTTGGGATAGTCGAAAAGTGGTTTGGCTGCTTGCATGTCAGTGACCGGTTCTTGGTATCAGGGAAATCGCGGGCGCGGAATATAGCACAAATTTTGACCAATTCCGACGTCAGAAGTCGGAATTGGCCATCGGCACCTTATTCGTCGTCGTCGAAGTTGTAGCTGCCCGGTGCCAGGTTCTCGAAGCGCGTGTACTTGCCGATGAACGCCAGGCGCACGAAGCCGATGGGGCCGTTACGCTGCTTGCCGATGATGATCTCGGCGATGCCCTTGTGCTCGGTCTCGGGGTGGTACACCTCGTCGCGGTACACGAACATGATCACGTCGGCGTCCTGCTCGATCGCACCCGATTCACGCAAGTCGGAGTTCACCGGGCGCTTGTTGGGGCGCTGCTCGAGGGAGCGGTTGAGCTGCGACAGGGCGATGACCGGGCAGTTGAATTCCTTGGCCAGGGCCTTGAGCGAGCGCGAGATCTCGGAAATCTCGTTGGTACGGTTGTCGCCGCTGGAGCCCGGGATCTGCATCAGTTGCAGGTAGTCGATCATGATCATGGCGATCTCGCCATGCTCACGCACCAGGCGCCGGGTACGTGCGCGCATTTCCGACGGGCTGATGCCGGCGGTGTCGTCGATGAACAGCTTGCGGTCATTGAGCAGGTTGACCGCCGAAGTCAGGCGCGGCCAGTCGTCGTCGTCCAGCTGGCCGGAACGCACCTTGGTCTGGTCGATGCGCCCCAGCGAGGAGAGCATACGCATGATCAGCGATTCGCCTGGCATCTCCAGGGAGTACACCAGCACCGCCTTGTCACTGCGCAACACGGCGTTCTCCACCAGGTTCATGGCGAAGGTGGTCTTGCCCATCGACGGACGGCCGGCCACGATGATCAGGTCGGCCGGTTGCAGGCCGCTGGTCTTCTCGTCCAGGTCGGTGTAGCCGGTGGAAATACCGGTGATGGCGCTGTCGGAGTTGAACAGCGTGTCGATGCGGTCGATGGCCTTGGTCAGCAGTTCGTTGACCCCTACCGGGCCACCGGTCTTGGGCCGTGCTTCGGCGATCTGGAAGATCTGCCGTTCGGCCTCGTCGAGAATCTCGGCGGCGTTGCGGCCCTGGGGGTTGAACGCGCTGTCGGCGATCTCGCTGCTGATGCTGATCAGCTGGCGCAGTGTGGCGCGCTCGCGAATGATCTGCGCATAGGCCTTGATGTTGGCCACCGACGGGGTGTTCTTGGCCAGCTCGCCCAGGTAACCCAGGCCACCGACCTGGGAGCTCAGGCCTTCCTTGTCGAGCTGCTCGTGCAGCGTCACCACGTCGAACGGGGTGTTGAGGTCGGCGAGCTTGTAGATGGCGCGGAAGATCAGGCGATGGTCATGCCGGTAGAAGTCGCCGTCGGAGACTTGATCGAGCACGCGCTCCCAGGCGTTGTTGTCCAGCATCAGGCCACCGAGTACGGCCTGTTCGGCCTCGATGGAATGCGGCGGCACCTTCAGGGCAGCGGTTTGCAGATCATATTGCTCGGGGGCGGTTATCTCGTTCATGGCCACTTGGGAATCAGGGTGTTGAAAAAGACAAAGGGCACGACCTGCAATGCAGGATCGTGCCCGATGTTAACCGGCTGGCACCCAGGGTGCCAGTCGATTGGTCCAGCTTAGGCTGCGACGACAACCACGCGAACGGTGGCTTCTACGTCGCTGTGCAGGTGCACGGCTACGTCGAATTCGCCAACGTTGCGGATGGTGCCGTTCGGCAGACGCACTTCAGACTTGGCCACTTCAACGCCGGAGGCGGTCAGGGCGTCAGCGATGTCGTGGGTGCCGATCGAACCGAACAGCTTGCCTTCGTCACCGGCGGTGGCAGTGATGGTCACTTCCAGCTCGGCCAGTTGGGCAGCGCGGGTTTCAGCCGAAGCTTTCTTGTCAGCAGCCAGTTTTTCCAGCTCGGCGCGACGCTCTTCGAACGCAGCCAGGTTGGCAGCGGTCGCAGCGGTAGCCTTGCCGAATGGCAGCAGGAAGTTACGACCGTAACCGGCCTTAACATTTACCTTGTCGCCCAGGTTGCCCAGGTTGGCGACTTTTTCCAGCAGGATCAGTTCCATTAGGTATAAACCTCTTAACTTTTAACCTTCACCGTTCGCGTCACCGGCATCTTTCGATGCAGAACGACCGCGAAAATCAATCAGGCTGTCGACAATGGCCAGAACCACGAGCAACGGATAAATCAGCTGCATGAACAGCACCAGCGTCACGTACATCCCCACCAGCCAGAACCTGGCCAGGCGCTTCTGCGCGACCAGCCCGTGAATCAGGGCCAGCCCGGCGAACACCAGCGGTACGCTGCACAACGGTGTCAACATCGCCAGTTCGCTGCCGAAATTCGGCGCTATCAGCATGCACACCAGCAGCAACAGCGCCGGTACCAGCGGGAGCCGTATGGCGCGAAACTCGCTGCCAAAGCCTCCCGGGTTGTACAACGCGGCTTGCCAGTAGCGACCCAACATCAGGGCCAGCAGACTGACTGCCTGCAGCAATGCCGCAATCAGGCCGGTAAGCACCGGTGCGATCACGCTCCCCAGTCGGGCCCGCTCTTCTACCGTCAACTGCTGGTAGAGACCGTCGAGCATCTGCGGCAGGGCTTTTTCAAGCACCTGCGCCAGCGCTTCGATCGGTTCGCGGAACACCGAACCCAGGATGACGCCATACACCAGGCCCCAGGCGATGCTGAACAACAGCACCCGGCTCCAGGACTGTCCGGCGCGTAGCAACGCAGCCAGACCGAAGGTTCCCAGCAACACCATCAAGGTGCGCGGTTCACCGAAGAACCACCAGACCAGCGCGGGCAGCAATGCCCAGGCGAGGATCCCGGAGGCGTCCTTGAAACCGCGCCGCAGGAACACCAGGCTCCCGGCGGCGGCACTCAACCAGAACAACAGCGGCAATGCCGCACAACCGACCACTACCAGAGTGGCCTGCACGCGACCGCGCATGATGAAATCAGCTAACGCTCGCATGCACTTTATCCCTTGCTACCTGTCGACGACCCGGTCTCAGCGGCCGTGGCTGTCGGTGTAGGCCAGCAGGGCCAGGAAGCGGGCGCGCTTGATAGCGGTAGCCAGCTGACGCTGATAACGAGCTTTGGTACCGGTGATACGGCTTGGAACGATCTTGCCGGTTTCGGATACATAAGCTTTCAGGGTGTTGAGATCTTTGTAATCGATCTCTTTCACTTCTTCAGCAGTGAAGCGGCAGAATTTACGACGACGGAAGAAACGTGCCATGTAATAGGCTCCTCAAAAGGTCCGTGGATTACTCGTCAGCGTTATCGCTGTTGTCGCTGTTGTCGCTGTCATCGCCTTCGGCGTTGTCAGCGTGCTCAGGACGGTCGCGACGCTCACGGCGCTCACTGCGGTTTTCTTCAGCCTTGAGCATCTCGGACTGGCCGGTAACGGCTTCGTCGCGACGGATGACCAGGTTACGGATCACGGCATCGTTGTAGCGGAAGTTGTCTTCCAGCTCGGCCAGGGCCTTGCCGGTGCACTCAACGTTCAGCATCACGTAGTGAGCCTTGTGAACATTGTTGATTGCATAGGCCAGTTGACGACGGCCCCAGTCTTCCAGACGGTGGATCTTGCCGCCGTCTTCTTCGATCAGCTTGGTATAACGCTCAACCATGCCGCCGACTTGCTCGCTCTGGTCAGGGTGGACCAGAAAGATGATTTCGTAATGACGCATGAATGCTCCTTACGGGTTGTAGTCTGCCACCAGGGTGGTCAGACAAGGAGTGAATGACACTGTTTGTCTTGCCTTGTGCGGTGGGCGCATGCGCGCCTGCCAGCGGGGCAAGGGGCGCAATTGTAGAGAAGCGCCGGGGCGCACGCAAGGCAATTGGTGATTATTTGAACAGCCTTGAAAGCATCGCGGGCCAGGCCCGCCCCCACACAGGCCACCGAAAGCCCTGTGGGAGCGGGCTTGACCCGCGAAAGTGGCAACGCCTTATCAGGCCTTGCGCTTGGCCTGACGCTGACGCACCGCCTCGAACAGGCACACGCCCGTGGCCACCGACACGTTCAGGCTGCTGACGCTGCCGGCCATCGGCAGCTTCACCAGAAAATCGCAGTGCTCGCGGGTCAGGCGGCGCATGCCCTTGCCCTCGGCGCCCATGATCAGGATGGTCGGGCCGGTCAGGTCCTGCTGATACAGTTCCTGTTCGGCCTCCCCCGCCGTGCCCACCACCCACAGGCCGCGCTGCTGGAGTTTCTCCAGGGTACGCGCCAGGTTGGTCACGGCCACCAGCGGAATCACCTCGGCAGCGCCACACGCCACCTTGCGTACCGCCGGGGTCAGGGTCGCCGACTTGTCCTTGGGCACCACCACCGCCAGCGCACCGGCCGCATCGGCGGTGCGCAGGCAGGCGCCCAGGTTGTGCGGGTCGGTCACACCGTCCAGCACCAGAATCAGCGGCGCGCCTTCGGTGCGGTCCAGCAGCTCTTCGAGCATCGCCTCGCCCCACACTTGGCTCGGGCTGACCTCGGCGACCACGCCCTGGTGCACGCCCTCGACCCAGGCGTCCATCTCGCGGCGTTCAGCCTGGCCGACCGTCACTCGGTTCTGTGCGGCCAGCTCCAGCAGGGCCTGCACCCGCGGCTCGCTGCGGCTGTCGGCCAGCCAGATCTGCTTGACCCGCTTGGGGTGGTGGCGCAACAGGGCCTCCACCGCATGCACACCGTAGATCTTTTCCAGCTGACTCATGACTTGCCCTTGGGTTTACGTGAAGCGGAACCGGCTTTTGGCGGCCCCTTGCGGTGCTTGCTCGGTTTCTCCGAAGACGTCTTCGAGCCCTTGGCCGCAGGCTTGCCCACGGCGTTCTTGGCATCGGACAGCAACGCCTTCTTCATTTCCCGGCTCTTGCGCACTTCGGCGTTCTTGGCTGCGGCATCGGCCGGGAAATAGGCTTCGGAGGTTTCGTTCTTGCGGCTGCGGCGCGGCGGCTCGGCCGGTGCCGCTTCGACCTTGGCGGCCTTGGCCGGCGCGCTGTAGGGCTTGGCGGCACCATTGGACTTGGCCGGGGCAGCGCCCGTCTTGCCCTTGGCGGCAGGCTCGGCACCACGCTGCTTGCGACCGATCGGCGCATTCAGGGTGTTTTCGGCCATCTCGAAATCGATCTTGCGCTGTTCGAGGTCCACGCGCATCACGCGCACTTCGACCGTGTCGCCCAGGCGGAAGCTGCGACCGGTGCGCTCGCCCGCCAGGCGGTGGTGTACCGGGTCGAAGTGGTAGTAGTCACCCGGCAAGGCACTGACGTGCACCATGCCTTCGACGTAGATGTCGGTCAGTTCGATGAACAGGCCGAAACCGGTCACCGCGGTGATCACACCCGGGAAGCTTTCGCCCACGCGATCCTTCATGTACTCGCACTTGAGCCAGTTGGTCACGTCGCGGGTGGCTTCGTCGGCGCGTCGCTCGCTCATCGAGCACTGCTCGCCCAGCTGCTCCAGGGCCGCCTCGTCGTACGGGTAGATGCGCGCCTTGGGAATGCTCATCGCGCCGGCCCGCTTGACGTGCGGGGTTTCCTGGCGCGAACGGATCACGCTGCGGATGGCACGGTGGGTCAGCAGGTCGGGGTAACGCCGGATCGGCGAGGTGAAGTGGGTGTACGCCTCGTAGTTCAGGCCGAAGTGGCCGTTGTTGTCGGCGCTGTACACCGCCTGGCTCAGCGAGCGCAGCATCACGGTCTGGATCAGGTGGAAGTCCGGGCGACCGGCGATCTGCGACAGCAGCGCCTGGTAGTCCTTGGGCGACGGACCATCCTTGCCCTTGTGCAGCGAAAGCCCCAGCTCGCCGAGGAAGGCGCGCAGTTTTTCCAGGCGCTCCGGCGGCGGACCGTCGTGCACGCGGTACAACGCAGGGATCTCGTGCTTCTTGAGGAACTCGGCCGTCGCCACGTTGGCCGCGAGCATGCATTCTTCGATCAACTTGTGCGCATCGTTGCGCACGGTCGGGCGAATTTCCGCGATCTTGCGCTCGGCACCGAAGATGATGCGGGTTTCCTGGGTTTCGAAGTCGATCGCGCCACGGGTGTGACGGGCCGCCAGCAACACCTTGTACAGCGCATACAGCTGCTTGAGGTCCGGCACCACGTGGCTGTACTGCTCGCGCAGCGCCTTGCCTTCACGGGTACGGGCATGTTCGAGCATGCTGCTGACCTTGTTGTAGGTCAGGCGCGCGTGGGAGTGGATGACCGCTTCGTAGAACTGGTAATCGACCATCTGGCCGGACTTGTTGATGGTCATTTCACAGACCATCGCCAGCCGGTCGACGTTCGGGTTCAGCGAGCACAGGCCGTTGGAAAGTTCCTCGGGCAGCATCGGGATCACCCGCTCGGGGAAGTACACCGAGTTGCCGCGCACCTGGGCTTCGTTGTCCAGGGCAGAGCCCAGGCGCACGTAGCTGGACACGTCGGCAATCGCCACGAACAGGCGCCAGCCACCGGAGAACAGGCGCAACTTGCCCAGGCTTTCGCAGTACACGGCATCGTCGAAGTCCCGTGCGTCTTCGCCGTCGATGGTGACGAACGGCAGGTGACGCAGGTCGATGCGGTGTTCCTTGTCCTTCTCTTCGACTTCAGGCTTGAGCTTGCGCGCTTCCTTGATGACCGCCTCGGGCCATACATGGGGAATGTCGTAGCTGCGCAGCGCCACGTCGATTTCCATGCCCGGCGCCATGTAGTTGCCGATCACTTCGACGATATCGCCCTGCGGCTGGAAGCGCTGGGTCGGCCAGTGGGTGATCTTCACCTCGACGAACTGGCCGACCTTGGCGCCGGCATTGCGGCCCGGGGTCACCAGCACTTCCTGCTGGACCTTGGGGTTGTCGGGGGTCACGAAGCCCACCCCGCCTTCCTCGAAGTAGCGCCCCACGATGCTTTCATGGGCACGGGAGATCACTTCGACCACCACGCCTTCACGCCGGCCGCGCCGGTCAAGCCCGGACACGCGCGCCAGCGCTCGGTCGCCATCGAACACCAGGCGCATCTGCGCCGGGCTCAGGAACAGGTCGTCGCTGCCATCGTCGGGGACGAGAAAACCGAAACCGTCGCGGTGGCCCGAGATGCGACCCAGGATCAGGTCCAGCTTGTCTACCGGGGCATAGGTGCCGCGCCGGGTGTAGATCAGCTGGCCGTCGCGCTCCATGGCGCGCAGGCGGCGACGCAAGGCCTCGATCTGGTCCTCGGTCTGCAGGCCGAACTCTTCCACCAGTTGCTCGCGGGCGGCGGGAGAGCCGCGCTCGTCAAGGCGCTGGAGGATCAGCTCACGGCTAGGAATGGGGTTTTCGTATTTTTCCGCTTCACGAGCGGCCTCGGGATCGAGGGTCTGCCAATCGGCCATTAGTAGGGGTTCACCTTGTCTATATAGGGTTAGTTTGGCATAGCCGTATTGAAACCGGAAATCCGAGGCTTTGACAGCCCCGTCAGGGCCCTTGAGTGATGCCAAAACAGCCCAAGGAACAACGACTTGAAATTTTTGAGATTTTTTCTGAACGGGGCTTTACAGCCTTCGAGGGCATCCGTATAGTGCGCACCACAACGACGGACAGCGTCGTTATAGTTGAGAAGCGGCGCGATGTGAAGCATCATGAAGCCTCAACGATATGCCCAGATGGTGAAATTGGTAGACACGCCAGCTTCAGGTGCTGGTGACCTTACGGTCGTGGAAGTTCGAGTCTTCTTCTGGGCACCAATTTTCAAGTTTCAGATTAGCTTGCCTGTCTGGAATTTACGCAACACACGCTACACCGTTTCATGTTTCAATGCTTCAACTTTGCCCAGATGGTGAAATTGGTAGACACGCCAGCTTCAGGTGCTGGTGACCTTACGGTCGTGGAAGTTCGAGTCTTCTTCTGGGCACCATGTTCTAGAGAAACCCGCGAAAGCGGGTTTTTTTATGCCTGCGATTCGAGCTCACCCCACTGCCCCCCCATTCGGACGCTGCGTTGCCACCCCGCCCTGCCCAACAAATCAAGTGAGTTAACCGATAGTCAGCTCATGAATTTTTCCTCATGGGCGTACTTGAGAAACTATATCGTTTATCATTGTTTCAAGATTTGTAGCCCGCAAGCGAGGAACCACCCGCATGACGATCCGCATCAACCCGATTTTGCGCGGCCTGGCCGTTTCCGTGTTCAGCCTGGTGCTCGCAGCACCCGCCGCCATGGCCGCCGACCCTGTGACGCTGACCCTGTACAACGGCCAGCACAAGGAAATCGGCGAAGCCATCGCCAAGGCCTACGAGGCCAAGACCGGCATTCACATCAATATCCGCAAGGGCAGCAGCAACCAGCTGGCCAGCCAGATCGAGGAAGAAGGCGCACGCTCCCCGGCCGACGTCATCTATACCGAAGAATCGCCGCCGCTGAACAACCTGGGCGAGAAAGGCCTGCTGGCCAAGATCGACGATTCGACCCTGCAAGTGCTGCCCAAGGAATACGTGGCCAGCAACGGCACCTGGATGGGCGTGACCGCTCGCACCCGCGTGGTGGCCTTCAACCCCAAGGTGATCGACGAAAAAGACCTGCCCCAATCGGTGATGGACTTCGCCGACCCCGAGTGGGACGGCAAGGTCGGCTTCGTGCCCACCAGCGGCGCGTTCCAGGAACAGGCCGTGGCCATCCTCAAGCTGCACGGGCGTGAAGCGGCCGAAGAATGGCTGACCGGCCTCAAGGCCTTCGGCAAGACCTACACCAACAACATGGTTGCCCTCAAGGCCGTGGAAAACGGCGAAGTGGCTGCCGTACTGGTGAACAACTACTACTGGTACGCCCTCAAGAAAGAGCGCGGCCAACTGGACTCCAAGCTCTACTACCTGGCCGACGGCGACGTCGGTGGCCTGGTAACCATCTCCAGCGCCGCGGCGGTCAAGGCCAGCAAGCACCCCAAGGAAGCCCAGGCCCTGCTCGCCTGGATGGCCAGCGAAGAAGGCCAGCGCGTGATCACCCAGACCACCGCCGAGTATCCGCTGCACAAGGGCATGGTCTCGGACCAGGGCCTGAAGCCGTTCGAAGACCTGCGCCCGCCGAAGATCACCCCGGCCGACCTGGGCAATGCCGAGGAAGCCCTGGAACTTGAGCGCGAGGTCGGCCTGCTCTGATGGAAGCCGTGCTGCCTGCGCCGTCTGTGGCGCGTTATGTTCCGCGCCGCAAGCGCCCCTCGATCTGGGTGGTGCTGCCGGTGCTGCTGCTGGTGGGCCTGAGCCTGCTGCCGTTGCTGTACGTGGGCCTCAAGGCCTGGCAGGCCGGCTGGCGCGAGGCGTTGTACCTGCTGTGGCGGCCCTTCGTCTGGGGCCTGATGAAGAACACCCTGCTGCTGATGGCCGGGGTGACCGTGGCCTGCGCCGTGGTCGGCCTGGCCCTGGCCTGGCTGCTGGAGCGCAGCGACCTGCGCGGGCGGCGTTTGTGGGGCGTGATCCTGTGCCTGCCGTTTGCCGTGCCGGCGTTCGTCAGCGGCTTCACCTGGGTCTCGCTGAGCCCGCGCTTCGAGGGGCTGGGCGGGGCGATCCTGGTGATGGCGCTGTCCAAGTATCCACTGGTGTTCCTGCCGGTGGCCGCGACCCTGCGCAACCTCGACACCTCGCTTGAAGAATCGGCCCGCACCCTGGGCTACAACCGCTGGGGTGTGTTCCGCCGGGTCACCCTGCCGCTGCTGTGGCCATCGATCCTGGGCGGCAGCCTGCTGATTGCCTTGCACATGCTGGTGGAATTCGGCGCGCTGTCGATCCTGGGCCTGCAGACCTTCACCACCGCGATCTACCAGCAGTTCGAGCTGGAGTTCAGCAACGCCAATGCGGCGATGCTCTCGGCGGTGCTGCTGTTCATGTGCCTGTTGCTGCTGTGGTTCGAGCTGCGGGTACGCGGCAAGGCGCGGCACGTGCGCATCGGCCAGGGCGTGGCACGCCGCGCCAAGCCGATCCGCCTGGGTGGCTGGAGCATACTGGGGCAGTTGAGCTGCCTGCTGCTGGCAGTGCTGGGCAGCGGCATCCCGCTGGGCATGCTGGGCTACTGGCTGAGCGTGGGATCGTCGGCGGCCTTCCCGGTGGCCGACATCAGCCGGGCGCTGTTCTCGTCGCTGTCGCTGGCACTGGGCGGCGCGGGGGTGAGCCTGCTGCTGGCGTTACCGGTGAGCTTTCTGGTGGTACGCTACAAGGGCCGCCTGGCGATCTGGGCCGAGCGCCTGCCCTACTTGCTGCACGCGCTGCCGGGGCTGGTGATTGCGCTGACCCTGGTGTATTTCGCCCTGCACTATGTGCCGGCGCTGTACCAGACCACCGGCCTGCTGTTGCTGGCCTATGCGCTGCTGTTCTTGCCGCTGGCGCAGGCGCCGGTGCGTACCGCGCTGACCAAGGCCGCACCACAGCTGGAAGAGGCGGCGCGCACCCTGGGCGCGACGCCGTTCAAGGCGTTCTGCAAGGTGACCCTGCCGATCATCTTCCCGGCCCTGGCGGCAGCGTTTGCGCTGGTGTTCCTGGATGCGATGAAGGAGCTGACCGCCACCCTGCTGCTCAGCCCCACCGGCATGACCACGCTGGCGACCGAAGTGTGGGCGCATACCGCCAACGTCGAATTCGCGGCGGCGGCGCCCTACGCGGCGCTGTTGATTGTGGTGTCGGGGTTGCCGGTGTACCTGCTGACGACGCGGATGTACCTGAACCGCGCCTGAAAGGCATCGCGGGTCAAGCCCGCTCCCACAAGGATCGATGAGGCCCTTGTGGGAGCGGGCTTGACCCGCGATACAAACGACACTATCTCAGGCCCTGAACTGCCCCAGGCTGGCCTTCAACTGCGCCGCCAGGTCATCCAGCACCTTGCTGCTGGCCGTGGTCTGCATCACCACCTGCGCTGCACGCTCGGCCTGGGCATGAATCGTCTCGACCCGCCCACGCACCGCCTGCGCCCCCTGCGCCTGCTGCTCGGCCGCCCGGGTGGCCAGGCCGATCGCCGCATGCACCTGCTCCACCGACACCTGCACCGACTGCTGCAGGCGCGCGTTGTCCTTGAGCACGGTCAAGCCTTCGCTGGCCTGACGCCCGGCCTGGCTGATGGCTGCCACCGCCTCTCGCGCGCCCTGCTGCAAGGCACCGATGTGCGCCTGGATATCGCCGGTCGAGCTCTGGGTCTTGCTCGCCAGCGCCCGCACTTCGTCGGCCACCACGGCAAACCCGCGCCCGGTCTCGCCAGCCCGCGCCGCCTCGATGGCGGCATTGAGCGCCAGCAGGTTGGTCTGCTCGGCAATCCCGTGGATCACCTCCAGCACCACCTCAATCTGCTGGCTCTGCTCGGCCAGCCGCTCGATCACCTTGGAGCCCGCCCCCACCTGCCCGGCCAACGCTTCGATCAGCTTGGCCACCTGGGCCGAGGTACGGCTGTTCTCGTCGGTGGCCTGGCGAATGTCCACCACCTGCTGCAACGCTGCCTGCATGGCCTGGCTTTCGGCCTGGGCTTCATCGGCCATGCTCGACAGGGCACGCAGGCTCTCGGCCACTTCATCGCGCTGCGAAGCGGCCGCCGCATCGGCGCCCGCGTTGTTCTGCGCCATGGTGCCGATCTCGACCCCGGTGCGCTGCGCCACCTCGCCCGCTTCGCGCACGATGGGCTGCAGCTTGTCGACGAACTGGTTGACCGCTGCAGCCATGTCGCCGATCTCGTCTCGGCTGTCGATCGGCACGCGCTTGGTCAGGTCGCCGTCGCCGGCCGCCAGGTCGTTGAGCGCGGCAATCAGCAGGCGCAACTTGCTCAGCACGCGCCGGCCGAGTACCACGGCCACCACCAGCAATACGCCGAAGCCCACCGCCACCAGCCCCAGGCCGATGTTCCAGCGCAGGGTCGCCGCTGCTTGCTGCACGGTCTGCGAGGTGTTGGCCTGCATCGCCGCGGCACTGGCCTGGGCCGCCTGCAGGCGGGCGCTCAGGGCCTTGTTGCTGTCGGCCGCAGCGCCCACCAGGCTGTCGCCGACCAACTGGTCGCCGCTGGCGATCAGGGCCGAGAACCGCGCGTCCAGCGCCTTGAGCTCGTTGTCGACCGACGCCGTGGAGACGCCCATCACCACCTTGCCGATCTCGGTGCCGTTGGGGTTGATCGAGGCTTCGATCATGTACACCGCCGGGTCGTTGCGCGCCGCATCCAGCACCTTGTCGAGCGCCCGTTCGCCCAGGCCCTTTTCCATCAGGGCCTGGTTGATCGGGTTCTGCCGGTTCAGGTAGCGGGTCAGGTGCTGGCCCTGGGCGTCGTCGTAGACCACGAAGAGCACGTTGGCATTGCGCTGGGCGCGCCGGGAAAACTCCGACAGTGCCGGTATGTCGTCATCCCAGATGGCCCGCGGCGCAACCGATGCCAGCAGTTCGGCCATGTGATTGGCCGACTCCTTGAGGCTTTTTTCGAGGGTGACGCGCAGTTGCGCCTGCTCCTCCTGAAGGCGTGCGGATAGCCCGGCGGACAAACGCTGGCGGGTACTGGCCGAAAGGCTGTCCAGGCCCGAGCTGAGCTCACGCCCGGCCTGTTCCAGTTCACCCGACAGTTTCTGGCTGTCTGCACCCAGGCGATTACCCAGATCGGCCTCCAGCGCAGTCACCGTGCTCCGCGTCAGCGCGACCGCAACCAGCACCTGCACCAAAAGAGCGATACCCAACGCAACAAAGACAGGCCGCAACAGGCGGCTTCGTAACAATGAGAGAACGGCCGACACACAAGAACCCTCCGTATCGCGGGGCCATTATAGTGATGGCACCTTATAGGACGATTCTTACAGCAAAGGCCGTGCCGGGCAGCAGGCATACCGGTCAAATTCATAGCCAGGGCTGACCTTTATGACCCTTTCACCAACTGGCCAAAAAAAACGCCGCTGGCCCGGAGGGACAGCGGCGTTCTTTACTGCCTACAGCGAATCAGGCAAACGGATGGCGCAGCACGATGGTCTCGTTGCGGTCCGGGCCGGTGGAGACGATGTCGATCGGCGCACCGATCAGTTCTTCCACACGCTTGATGTAGGCACGGGCGTTGGCCGGCAGTTCTTCCAGGGTCTTGGCGCCCACGGTCGACTCGCTCCAGCCCGGCACTTCTTCGTACACAGGCTGCAGGCCCACGTAGCTGTCGGCGTCGGTAGGGGCAACGTCCTTGCCCTCTGCGTCCTTGTAGCCGACGCAGATGTTGATGGTTTCCAGGCCATCGAGCACGTCCAGCTTGGTCAGGCAGATGCCCGAGATGCTGTTCACGTCGATGGCGCGACGCAGGATGACGGCGTCGAACCAGCCGCAACGACGGGCACGACCGGTGGTTGCGCCAAATTCGTGGCCCTGCTTGGCCAGGTGCGCACCAACGTCGTCAAACAGCTCGGTCGGGAACGGGCCCGAACCCACGCGGGTGGTGTAGGCCTTGGTGATGCCCAGAATGTAGTCCAGGAACATCGGACCAACGCCCGAACCGGTCGCAACGCCACCGGCGGTGGTGTTGGAGCTGGTCACGTAGGGGTAGGTACCGTGGTCGATGTCCAGCAGCGAACCCTGGGCACCTTCGAACATGATGTCCTTGCCGGCGCGACGCAGGTCGTGCAGCTCGGCAGTCACGTCCAGCATCAGCGGCTTGAGCAGTTCGGCGTATTCCTTGCACTCGGCCAGGGTCTTTTCGAACTCGATGGCCGGCTCTTTGTAGTAACCCACCAGCATGAAGTTGTGGTAGTCCACCAGCTCGCGCAGCTTGTCTTCGAAGCGTGGCATGTTGAGCAGGTCGCCCACACGCAGGCCACGACGCGCAACCTTGTCTTCGTAGGCCGGGCCGATGCCGCGACCGGTGGTGCCGATCTTCAGCTCGCCACGGGCCTTTTCACGGGCCTGGTCCAGGGCCACGTGGAAGGACAGGATCAGCGGGCAGGACGGGCTGATGCGCAGGCGCTCGCGCACCGGTACGCCCTTCTCTTCCAGCTTGGTGATCTCGCGCAGCAGGGCGTCGGGAGCAACCACCACACCGTTGCCGATCAAGCACTGCACGCCTTCGCGCAGCACGCCCGAAGGGATCAGGTGCAGCACGGTCTTCTCACCGTCGATCACCAGGGTGTGGCCGGCGTTGTGGCCACCCTGGTAGCGCACTACGGCGGCAGCATGTTCGGTCAGCAGATCGACGATCTTGCCTTTGCCCTCATCACCCCACTGGGTGCCCAGGACTACGACATTCTTACCCATAACACTTGTCCTCATTCGCGCAAACTTGGCGCCGGCTCGTGCCGGCGTGGAATCTCAAATGGCCAGCGGCAGAACCTGCCAAAGCCCGTTTTGCTGAATCAATTGCCGATCGCAATCCGCCTCGACGGCGGCGGTCAGCGGCTGCCCAGGCAAGGCCTGAACCACCCGCTGGCCCTCACTGCGCAATTGGCAGACCAACTGCCAAAGTGCTGCATCGCTGCTGTCGGGCATCCAGATCCCGCCAGACGGCAACACCACCTCGGCTCGCCCCAGTGTGACCAGGGTCTTCAAATCCGTGGAGAAACCGGTAGCCGGGCGTGCCCGGCCAAAGTCCGCTCCGATGTCGTCATAGCGACCGCCCTGGGCGATCGACTGGCCGACGCCTGGCACGAAGGCGGCAAACACCACACCGGTGTGGTAGTGGTAGCCGCGCAACTCGCCCAGGTCGAAATACAGCGGCAGCTCGGGGTAACGCGTGGCGAGGCGCTCGGCGATCGCCATCAGGTCATCCAGCGCCGCCAGCACTGCGGCCGGGGCACGGCCCAGGCGCACACGTGCCTGCTCGAGCACTTCGCGCCCACCGCACAGCTCGGTCAGCGAACGCAGCATGCCGGCCAGGTCAGCCGGCAGCGTGGCGGTCAGCTCGATCACTTCGTCGATGGCCTTGCGCTGCAGGGCGTCGAACAACTGCTGCTCGACCGCGCCCGACAGGCCGGCCGCACGGGCCAGGCCGCGGTAGATACCGACATGCCCGAGGTCCATGTGCACATCCGGCACGTCGGCCAGTTGCAGCATGGCCAGCATCAGGCTGATGACCTCGACGTCGCTGACCGGGCTGGCATCGCCGTACAGCTCGGCGCCCAGCTGAATCGGGCTGCGCGAGGTCGACAGAGCACGTGGCAAGGCGTGCAGCACGCTGCCGGCATAACACAGGCGGCTCGGCCCTTCACGGCGCAGGGTGTGCGCGTCGATGCGCGCCACCTGTGGCGTGATGTCGGCCCGAAAGCCCATCTGCCGCCCGGATTGCGGGTCGATGACCTTGAAGGTGCGCAGATCCAGGTCCTGGCCGGCACCGGTGAGCAGCGATTCCAGGTACTCGATATGCGGGGTCACGACAAACTCGTAACCCCAGCTCTGGAACAGGTCCAACACCTGACGACGCGCGATCTCGATGCGCGCCGCCTCAGGTGGCAGTACTTCTTCGATGCCATCTGGCAGCAGCCAGCGGTCTACCGTTGCCATTACGCCATTTCCCCTATGGTCCGGGCGGCCTGCCCGCGGGCGAGCCTTGAGTGAAGCAGCTATCGGCACACAATGACGGGCAGCGCTGATTCCAGCGAAACCGCAGTACCGATACCCTCGTAAAACCTGAAGTGCGCCACAAGCCCGGGCCCGATAAAGGCCAATCGATCTTGCAGACGCAAAAAAGCCGGGAATTTCCCGGCTGCCGCATCATACACCCGTTTTCTCGCGGGAGGCACCCCGCCCGACGTTTTAGCCGCCGGGCGGGGTGTGCATGCTTACGGTTTGGTCTTGCCCATGAAGCGGAAGAACTCGCTGCTCGGGTCCAGCACCAGCACGTCGCTCTTGTCGGCGAAGCTCTCGCGGTAGGCCTTCAGGCTGCGATAGAACGCGTAGAACTCCTGGTCCTGGCCATAGGCCTTGGCGTAGATGGCTGCTGCCTGGGCATCACCATCACCACGGGTTTCTTCCGACTCGCGATAGGCTTCGGCCAGCAACACGCGGCGTTGACGATCGGCGTCGGCACGGATGCCTTCGGCCAGCTCGTTACCCTTGGCGCGGTGCTCGCGAGCTTCACGCTCACGCTCGGTGCTCATGCGTTCGAACACGCTGCGGTTCACTTCCTTGGGCAGGTCGATGGCCTTGACGCGAACGTCGACCACTTCGATGCCCAGCTCCTTGCTGGCCATGCGGTTCAGCGAAGCGGTGATGTCAGCCATCAGCGCGTCACGTTCACCGGATACCACCTCATGCAGGGTGCGCTTGCCGAACTGGTCGCGCAGGCCGCTTTCCAGACGGCGCGACAGACGTTCGTCGGCGATCTGCTTGAGGCCCGAAGTCGCGGTGTAGAAACGCTCGGCGTCCTGCACGCGCCACTTGGCGTAGGCATCGACCATCACCGCTTTCTTCTCCAGGGTCAGGAACCGCTGGGTCGGTGCGTCAAGGGTCATCAGCCGCGCGTCGAACTTGCGCACCTGGTTGACGTAGGGAACCTTCACATGCAGGCCAGGCTGCACATCGGCCTGTACCACACGGCCGAATTGCAGCAGCACGGCGCGTTCGGTCTGGGCCACGATGTAGAAGCTGTTCCAGGCGACGATCGCCAGCACCACGGCGACGATCACGGCGATCAGGGATTTATTGCTCATCAGCGGCTCTCCCTGGAGCGCGTCTCGCGCTGTTGCTGTTGCAGGTCTGCGGCGGCACGGTTGGCGGCGTCATTGGCCGACGGCGTGACGCTGGTGACCGGGGTGCTGCCACTGCGGCGGCTGTCGATCATCTTGTCCAGCGGCAGGTAGAGCAGGTTGCTCTGACCGTCCTTGCCGGATACCAGGACCTTGCTGGTGTTGCTATACACTTCCTGCATGGTGTCCAGGTACAGACGCTGACGGGTCACCTCTGGAGCCTTGCGGTACTCGGCGACCAGCTTGGTGAAGCGGTCGGCCTCACCCTTGGCACGCGAGACCACTTCATCGCGGTAGCCGTTGGCATCCTCGATGATGCGCTGCGCCTGACCACGGGCTTCCGGCACCACGCCATTGGCGTAGGACTCGGCCTGGTTGCGCGCACGCTGCTCGTCTTCACGGGCACGGATCACGTCGTCGAAGGCTTCCTGCACTTCACGCGGGGCTGCCGCGCTCTGCACGTTGACCTGGGTCACGGTGATACCGGTGCGGTAGGTGTCGAGGAAGCGTTGCAGACGCTCCTTGATTTCCACGGCCATCTGCTCACGACCTTCGGTCAGCACCTTGTCCATCGAGGTGGAACCCACCACGTGGCGCAGGGCACTGTCGGTCGCGTGCTGCAGGCTGACTTCAGGCTGATCGACGTTCAGCACGAAATCCTGCAGGTTGGTGATCTTGTACTGCACGGTCAGCGGCACTTCGACGATGTTCTCGTCTTCGGTCAGCATCTGGCCCTGCTTGGTATAAGCACGCTCGCGGGTGACGTTCTCCATGTACTTGCGATCGATCGGCGGGAAGTAGATGTTCAGGCCCGGCCCTACGGTTTCGTAGTATTTGCCGAAGCGCAGCACCACGGCCTGCTCCTGTTCGTCCACCACGTACACGGCGCTGTACAGCCATATGGCCGCCAGTACGGCCAGGCCGATACCCAGCAGACCGAAACCGGCACCCTTGCCGGAGCCGCTGTCGCCGCCCCGTTTCTTGCCACTGCCGAACATGCCGTTCAGGCTATCCTGCAGCTTGCGGAAGGCCTCGTCGAGATCCGGTGGTCCCTTCTTGTCGCCGCCACCACGGCGCCCACCCCAAGGATCCTGATTGTTCGAGTTGCCACCCGGCTCATTCCAAGCCATAGCGCTCTCCATCTGATAAAGCAAAGACGCGCCCACGGCGCGCCGTCCAATGCTACAGAATGCCTGTCACGGCTGCCCGACCGCGAGGTCGGGCTTGTATTGCAAAGTGTGTTGCTCGATGAACTCCAGCGGTTTCATCCCCTCGCGGCTTACCAGGCGATTGAACTCGACCCGGGACAAGCGTACCGCCAGCAGGGTGTTGCCGTCTTCGTCATGGTCTTCGCTCTGCACCGCCCCCAGGTCGAAGAACAGCGCGCGCAACCGCGCGAAACGCTGTTCCAGGCGCAGGGTACCGATGAACAGGTCATCCCCCAGCAGTTCTGCAATCGCCTGCCCCACCAGCTCCAGGCCACGACCGTCACGGGCCGATACCCATACCCGCTGCGGCTTGCCGTCGGCATCGCGCTGGATCTGCGGCTCGACCCCTTCGAGCAGGTCGAGTTTGTTATACACCTCGAGGATCGGCAAGCCTTCGGCACCGATCTCGCCGAGCACCGCCATGACCTGCTCGATCTGCTCCATGCGCTCCGGCTCATGGGCGTCGATCACGTGCAGCAGCAGGTCGGAGTTGCTCGACTCTTCGAGCGTAGCCCGAAATGCCTCGACCAGCTTGTGCGGCAGGTGACGGATGAAGCCCACGGTGTCGGCCAGCACCACCGGCCCGACGTCATCCAGCTCGAGCCGACGCAGGGTCGGGTCGAGGGTGGCGAACAGCTGGTCGGCCGCATACACCTCGGACTGGGTCAGCGCATTGAACAGGGTGGACTTGCCGGCGTTGGTGTACCCCACCAGCGACACCGAGGGGATATCCGCGCGCTTGCGCCCGCGCCGTGCCTGCTCGCGCTGGCTGCGCACCTTCTCCAGGCGGCCCTTGATCTGGCGCAGGCGTATGCGCAGCAGGCGCCGGTCGGTTTCGAGCTGGGTTTCACCCGGCCCGCGCAGACCAATACCGCCCTTCTGCCGCTCGAGGTGAGTCCAACCGCGCACCAGGCGCGTGCTCATGTGCTCGAGCTGGGCCAGTTCGACCTGCAGCTTGCCTTCGTGGGTACGTGCCCGCTGGGCGAAGATGTCGAGAATAAGACCCGTGCGGTCAAGCACGCGACACTCGAAGACACGTTCGAGGTTACGTTCCTGACTGGGCGTGAGGGTGTGATTGAAAATGACCAAATCGGCCTGTTCGGCTTTGACCAGGTCGCGAAATTCCTCGACCTTGCCGCTGCCAATCAGGAACTTGGCGGTAGGCTGGTGTCGCGCCACATTGGCGAACGCGACAATATCGGCACCGGCCGACAGGGCCAGCTCGCGGAACTCCTGCGGGTCTTCGCGCGCCTCAGGGCTCTGACCTTCCAAGTGAACGAGGATTGCCCGTTCACCACCACCGTGGCGCTCAAAGAACAAAGCAGACTCCTATCAGGCGTTACCTGGCTCAGCGTCGCCCTGTTCGGCGTCGGCTGCGCTTGGCAGACGAATCGGACGAACCGGCACCACTGTCGAGATCGCGTGCTTGTAGACCATCTGGCTGACGGTGTTCTTCAGCAGAATCACGAACTGGTCGAACGACTCGATCGTGCCCTGCAGCTTGATGCCGTTGACCAGATAGATCGAAACGCCGACCTTCTCTTTTCTCAAAGTATTCAAGTAAGGGTCTTGTAGCGAATGCCCTTTCGACATATGCCGCACTCCTGTAAGGATCAATAGTAAAAAATCAAAGAAATATGATGGCTCAGGCCGCCCCACCCCCAAGAGTAGACGGCAATTGCAGGGACTCAGCCCAATATGGAGACCGATCCCAGGTATTTCAAGGTGCGTGGCAGATTGTCGCAAGCCAGGCTGTCCAACCAGTGCAGATCGGCCCAACTGCGCAACCAGGTAAACTGCCGCTTCGCCAATTGGCGAGTGGCAATGATGCCGCGCTCCTGCATTTCAGCTGCACTCAACTTGCCATCAAGGTGATCCCAGACCTGGCGATAACCGACTGCCCGTATAGACGGCAGCCCTGCATGCAAGTCACTTCTGGCACGCAGTGATCGGACCTCGTCGACGAAGCCCTGTTCCAGCATTTGCCCAAATCGTAGCGCAATTCGCTCGTGCAGCACCTTTCGATCCTGCGGGGCGATTGCCAGGCTGGCGACAGTATAGGGCAATTGTTCCTGGCCCGAAGCGCCTGCGACGCTACTTTGCGCCGATTGACGCTCGCGATGTGACGTCATCGTCATGCCGCTGACCCGGTACACCTCCAGCGCCCGTACCAACCGCTGCGGATCGTTGGGGTGGATGCGCGCCGCTGATTCGGGGTCGACCGCCGCCAGCTGGGCGTGCAAGGCCTGCCAGCCCAGCTGTGCAGCCTCGGCTTCAAGCTCGGCACGCACCTGCGCATCGGCCGCAGGCATATCGGCCAGGCCTTCGAGCAGCGCCTTGAAATACAGCATGGTGCCGCCCACCAGCAGCGGGATATTGCCGCGCGCGGTGATCTCGGCCATGGCCTGCAGCGCATCGCGGCGAAAATCGGCTGCCGAATAGCTCTGGGCCGGGTCGAGGATGTCGATCAGCCGGTGCGGGTGCTCGGCCAGCAGCGCCTTGGACGGCTTGGCGGTGCCGATGTCCATGCCGCGGTAGACCAGCGCCGAATCGACGCTGATCAGCTCGCACGGCAGCACCTTGGTCAGCTCGATGGCAAGGTCGGTCTTGCCGGCGGCGGTGGGGCCCATCAGGAAGATGGCCGGGGGATTGCGAACTGCCATATCAGCGACCGCGCAGGAACAGTTTGTCCAGATCGTCCAGGCCCATCTGGGTCCAGGTCGGTCGGCCATGGTTGCATTGACCGCTGCGCTCGGTGTTTTCCATGTCGCGCAGCAGGCCGTTCATTTCCGGCAGGGCCAGGCGCCGGTTGGCGCGAATCGCGCCATGACAGGCCATGGTACCGAGCAGCTCGTTCAGGTGTGCCTGGATACGGTCGCTGGTGCCGTATTCCATCAGGTCGGCCAACACGTCCTGCACCAGGCGATTGGCCTCGGCCTGCTTGAGCAACGCAGGGATCTGCCGGATCGCCAGGCTTTCCGGGCCCAGGCGCTGCAGTTCGAAGCCCAGGCGCTGGAACCACGCCGCGTGTTCTTCGGCGCAATCGGCCTCGCGCTGGCTCAGGGCCAGAGACTCGGGCACCAGCAGCGGCTGGCCGCTCAGGCCCTCGCTGGCCATGGCCACCTTGAGCCGCTCGTACATGATCCGCTCGTGGGCCGCATGCATGTCCACCAGCACCAGGCCCTGGGCGTTCTCGGCAAGAATATAGATGCCCTTGAGCTGCGCCAGCGCATAGCCCAGCGGCGGAATATCGCCCTGGCCCTGAGGCAGGTTGGCCGGCTCGCTGCCGGGCAGCGGGGCGAAGAATTCGCGATACACCCCCTGGGCCTCGGCCGCGGGCAATGCCTGGGCCGGACGCGGGGTGTACTGGTACTGGTAGCCGGCGCCCGAGCCACTGCCCGCGGCGCTACCTGCCGTGTTCAGCATCGGCTGCGCCGGGGGCTGTTCGAGCAGGTTGGCGGCCAGGCGCATCTCGCCCTGGGGGCCGAACTCGCCGGCCTGCAGGCCACTGGGGCGCTCCACCTCGGGGGCAGCGGCTGCGCCCGGCTGGTGATCCTGCGGGCGCACATCGGCCAGCGCCCGGTGCAGGGTGCCGTACAGGAAGTCGTGCACCATGCGCCCGTCACGAAAGCGCACCTCGTGCTTGGTGGGGTGCACGTTCACGTCCACGCCGGTGGGGTCGACCTCCAGAAACAGCACGAAGGTCGGGTGCCGGCCATTGAACAGCACGTCGCGGTAGGCCTGGCGCACCGCGTGGGCGACCAGCTTGTCGCGCACGGCACGGCCGTTGACGAAGAAATACTGCAGGTCGGCTTGGCTGCGCGAGAAGGTCGGCAGGCCGACCCAACCCCACAGATGCAGGCCGTTGCGCTCCACCTCGATCGGCAGCGCCTGCTCCAGAAAGCCCGGGCCGCAGATCGAGGCCACGCGCCGTGCGCGGGCCGTGTCGTCATGGGCTTCATGCAGGCTGAGGACGCTCTTGCCGTTGTGGCGCAAATGGAAGGCCACGTCGAAGCGCGCCAGCGCCAGGCGCCGGATGACTTCCTGCAGATGGTCGAATTCGGTTTTTTCGGTCTTGAGGAACTTGCGCCGGGCCGGGGTATTGAAGAACAGGTCGCGCACCTCGACCGAGGTACCCACCGGATGCGCTGCCGGCTGCACCCGCGGGGACATGTCGCGGCCTTCGGTTTCAACCTGCCAGGCCTGGTCGGCGTCGCGGGTGCGCGAGGTCAGGGTCAGGCGCGCGACCGAGCTGATCGACGCCAGTGCCTCGCCGCGAAAGCCCAGGCTCATTACCCGCTCGAGGTCTTCCAGGTCGCGGATCTTGCTGGTGGCGTGCCGCGCCAGGGACAACGGCAGGTCGTCGGCAGCGATACCGCTGCCATCATCGCGCACCCGCAGCAGCTTGACCCCGCCCTGCTCCACCTCGACGTCGATGCGCCGGGCGCCGGAGTCGAGGCTGTTTTCCAGCAGCTCCTTGATCACCGAGGCCGGGCGTTCGACCACCTCGCCTGCGGCGATCTGGTTGGCAAGCCGCGGGCTGAGCAGCTCGATGCGAGCGCCGCTGCTCATGGCTGGCCAGCCAGCGTGGTGGCCGGTACGTCGAGGTTCTGGCCAACCTTCAGCTCATCGGTTTTCAGGCCGTTGGTGCTGCGCAGGCTGGCCACGCTGACCTGGTAGCGCACGGCGATCATGGCCAGGGTCTCGCCCGGACGCACGGTGTGCTCGCGCGGGCCCTGGGCGATCTTGCCGCTGTCACGCAGGAAGGCGATGTAGGTGCCCGGCGGCGGGTTCTGCTGGAAGAACTGGCGCACGCCACTGTGGATCGAGCGCGCCAGGGCCTGCTGATGGCTGGCAGTGGCCAGCTTGGAGGCCTCGTTGGCGTTGGAGATGAACCCGGTTTCCACCAGGATCGACGGGATGTCCGGCGACTTGAGCACCATGAACCCGGCCTGTTCCACGCGGCGCTTGTGCAGCGGCGTGACCCGGCCGATATTGCCCAGCACCTTCTGTCCCACGTTGAGGCTGGAGCTGAGCGAGGCGGTCATCGACAGGTCGAGCAGCACGCCCGCAAGCATGCGGTCCTTGTCGTCGAGGCTGACGTTGCCGGCACCACCGATCAGGTCGGAGCGGTTTTCGCTGTCGGCCAGCCAGCGCGCCGTCTCGGACGTGGCGCCACGGTCGGACAGGGCGAACACCGAGGCACCGAAGGCCGCCTTGGACGGCGCGGCGTCGGCGTGGATCGAGATGAACAGGTCGGCGCCCTTCTTGCGCGCAATCTCGGTACGCTTGCGCAGCGGGATGAAGTAGTCGCCGGTACGCGTCAGCTCGGCGCGAAAGCCCTTCTCGCTGTTGATCTGGCGCTGCAGTTCCTTGGCGATGGCCAGCACGATGTCTTTCTCATGCTGGCCACGCGAGCCGGACGCACCCGGGTCTTCGCCGCCGTGACCGGCGTCGATGGCGATCACGATGTCACGCTTGCCGCTGGGCACCGGGGTCAACTTGATCGCCGGCTGCGTCGGGGTCACCGGCACGGCCGGCGTGGTGGCCACCGACGGGGTCGGGGTGGGTGGCGTGGCGTCGGATTCCTGATCGAACAGGTCGACCACCAGACGGTTGCCGTACTGGGCGTTGGGCGCCAGGGTGAAGCTTTTGGGCGTCACCGACTTTTTCAGGTCGATGACCACGCGAAGGTCGGTAGGGGTGCGCTGCGCCGAGCGCACGCTGGTGATCGGGGTATTGGAGGTGGACACGTTCAAAGGCGCACCCAGGGTTGCGCCATTGATGTCGATCACCAGGCGATCCGGGGCCGTCAGGGTGAACACACTGTGCTGCACCGGGCCGGACAGGTCGAACACCAGGCGTGTGTTGTCCGGCGCACGCCATAAACGGACACTCTTGACTTGCGTGATCGCGAAGGCATCGACGGTTACTGCCGCCAGCAGCAGTCCTACAACGCCAAACAGTGCGCGAAAGCGCATACCTATCCCCATTTTCTAATTGATTTCCAAGGCCAGAGCGGCACACCAGGCTTCACCGCGAGAGCCCTGCGGCAACAGGTTCAGCGAACGCCCGTCCGCCTGGGGGCTTATGGTAATGGTCAGGTCGGGCTTTGGCAAAATGCCCGCCCCCTTCTGGGGCCACTCGAACAGGCACAGGGCGTCGTCTTCGAAGTAGTCGCGAATGCCCATGAACTCCAGCTCCTCCGGATCGACCAGGCGATACAGGTCGAAATGGAAGGCACGAATGTCGCCAATCTCGTAGGGCTCAACCACGGTGAAGGTAGGACTTTTCACCGCGCCGGTGTGTCCCAGACCACGGATGATGCCCCGTGACAGGGTGGTCTTGCCGGCCCCCAGGTCACCCTCGAGGAAAATCACGCCGTGACCCTTGGTCACCTGGGCGATACGGGCACCGAACTCACACATGGCCGCTTCGTCGGCCATAAACAGGGTTACACCTGACACGCTGAATGCTCCTCCAGAACTTGACGAATGACCGGTATCAGGTCGCTGGCCGCCAGCCCGCGACCTTGTACGCCCAGGCGCTCGCCGGCACAGGCGTGCAGCCACACCCCCAGGCAGGCGGCGTCCCAGGCCGGCATGCCCTGGGCCAGCAGCGCACCCAGCACGCCGCTGAGCACATCGCCCAGGCCGGCACCGGCCATGGTCGGGTGACCGCGCTGGCACAGTGCCAATTGCCCGGCCGGGTCGGCCACCAGCGTGCCGGCGCCTTTAAGCACACACACCGCCGCGTACTTGCGCGCCAGCTTGAGCGCCGCCCAGGAGCGATCGGCCTGCACCGCTTCGGTGGAAATCCCCAGCAGGCGCGCCGCCTCCCCCGGATGCGGAGTAATGATGCTGCCCGCCGCCAGCGGCAAGGGTGCTTGCGCCAGCAGGTTCAGCGCATCGGCATCCCACACCTGGGCGTGCCTGGCCGGCACCACCGCCGAGAGCAGGCTGCGCCCCCAGGCGGCCTGCCCCAGTCCGGGTCCGACCACCAGTACGGTGGCGCGTTCAATCGACGCCATCAACTGGTTGGCCGAATACACGCCCAGGCTCATCACCTCGGGCAGGCGGGCCAGCGCGGCGGGCAGTTGCTCGCTGCGGGTGGCCAGTGACACCAGGCCGGCGCCGCAGCGCAGCGCCGCCTCGGCACTGAGCAGCACCGCACCGCCCGTGCCACGGTCGCCACCAACCACCAGCACATGGCCGAAGTCGCCCTTGTGTGCGGCATTCGAGCGCGGCGCGAGGCTCGCCAGGGTGACGCTGGTGAGCACCAATGGCTGATTTGCAGGGTGTTTGGTCTGAGGCATGCGTCGTTCGGCTCCGATGTCTGGCAGAATTATACGCACCTGAGTCATCGTTGCCCTATTTCGCATGTCTGCTTCCCCCCTCGATCTACTCGCCCTCGCCCAATCGATCAAGGATTGGGGCCGTGAACTGGGCTTTGCGCACGTCGGCATTGCCGGTGTGGAGCTGGGCCAACACGAAAAACACCTGGAACGCTGGCTGGCCGAGGGCTATCACGGCGAGATGGAGTACATGGGCGCCCATGGCAGCAAACGCTCGCACCCCGACGAGCTGGTGCCGGGCACCTTGCGCGTGGTGTCGCTGCGCATGGACTACCTGCCGGGCGACACGCAGATGGCGCAGATGCTCGCCCAGCCCGAAAAGGCCTACATCTCGCGCTATGCGCTGGGGCGCGACTACCACAAGCTGGTCCGCAAGCGCGTACAGCACCTGGCCGAGCGCATCCAGAAAGACATCGGGCCGTTCGGCTTCCGCGCCTTCGTCGACAGCGCGCCGGTGCTGGAAAAGGCCATCGCCGAACAGGCCGGGCTGGGCTGGATCGGCAAGAACACCTTGTTGCTCAACCGCAAGGCGGGCAGCTACTTCTTCCTCAGCGAGCTGTTCGTCGACCTGCCGCTACCGGTGGACGAGGCACAGGCCACCGAGCATTGCGGGCGGTGCAGTGCATGCCTGGACATCTGCCCCACCCAGGCCTTCGTGGGGCCGTATGTGCTGGATGCGCGGCGCTGCATTTCGTACCTGACCATCGAACTGAAGAGCGCGATCCCCGAAGAGCTGCGGCCGCTGATCGGCAACCGGGTGTTCGGCTGTGACGATTGCCAGATCGTGTGCCCGTGGAACCGCTTTGCCCGGCCCACCGGCGAAGCGGATTTCAAGCCGCGCCACGGGCTGGACAATGCCGGGCTGGCGGAGCTGTTCATGTGGGATGAAGAGACGTTTCTGGCCAGCACCGAAGGCTCGCCGCTGCGCCGGGCGGGGTATGAGCGCTGGTTGCGCAACCTGGCGGTGGGGCTGGGCAATGCGCCCTCGACCATACCGGTGCTGGAGGCGCTCCAGGCGCGGCGGGAGTATCCGTCGGAGCTGGTGAGGGAGCATGTGGAGTGGGCGCTGCGTCAGCATCAGGCACGCCTCTAGGCAGGCGGTGCGGCCTTCGCCGGCAAGGCCGGCTCCTACACAGGCCGGTACCGTCTGTAGGAGCCAGCCTTGCTGGCGAACAGGCCCTCAATGCTCGTCGTTGTACTGGAACTTGGGCATTTCCCAGCGAAACCGTATCGCCAGCAGCCTGAGCAGCAACCCGCCAAACAGCGTCAGCAGAATCGCCTGCTCCCCCGGCACCTTGAAGTACACGCACCCCAGGTAGAACCACGCCGCCAGAAACGACACGCTGGCATACAGCTCACGCCGGAAGATCAGCGGAATGTCGTTGCAGAAGATATCCCGCAGGATGCCGCCAAACACGCCGGTGATCACCCCGCTGATCGACGCCACCAGCATGCCCTGGCCCATTTCCAGCGCGGTCATGCAGCCAATCAGGGTGAACGCCACCAGCCCCAGCGCATCGAGCACCAGAAACAGCGAACGCAGGTGGCGCATCAGCGGCGCGATGAAAATGGTGATCAAGGCCGCCACGCTGGTCAGCACCAGGTACTCCGGGTGCTTCACCCAGGTCAGCGGGTAGTGGCCCAGCAGCACGTCGCGCACCGAGCCTCCGCCCAAGGCCGTGACGCAGGCGATCAGCACCACGCCGAACCAGTCCATGCCGCGCCGCCCGGCCGACAGCGCCCCGGTCATGGCTTCGGCGGTAATGGCGATCAAATAGAGCATCAACAGCATGATGGCGCAGGTCCGTGCAAAGAGGCGCGCAGTCTACCCAGTTGCCCCAGGCACCAAAAGGGGGCGCGCCAACGATTGTTGGCGCAGTGCGGGTCAGAACTTGATGAAGTGCTCGCGGTAGTGGCGCAGCTCGGCGATGGATTCGCGAATATCGTCCAGCGCCAGGTGCGTGCCACCCTTCTTGAAGCTGTCGCGCACCTCGGGAGCCCAGCGTGCGGCCAGCTCCTTGAGGGTGGACACGTCCAGGTTGCGGTAGTGGAAGAAATTCTCCAGCTCGCGCATGTGGCGGTACAGGAAGCGACGGTCCTGGCAGATGCTGTTGCCGCAGATCGGCGACTTGCCCTTGGGCACCCACTGCTCCAGGAAGCGGATCGTCTCGGCCTCGGCCTCGGCCATGCTCACCTTGCTCTCGCGCACGCGCTGGGTCAGGCCGGAGTTGCCGTGGGTACGGGTGTTCCACTCGTCCATGCGCGCCAGCACCTCGTCACTGTGGTGGATGGCGATCACCGGGCCTTCGGCCAGGGTGTTCAGGTCACTGTCGGTGACGATGGTGGCCATCTCGATGATGACGTCGCTGTCCGGATCCAGGCCGGTCATTTCCAGATCGATCCAGATCAGGTTCTGTGGGTTCTGCATGATTCTGCTCCTCGGTAGGCGCGCAGTTTAGCCTAGTGGAGCGTGCTAGACTCGACGCCGTTGCACCCTCACATGCTTTGCTTGACGAAACGAGACCTACATGGCCAAACGCCAGCTCAATCGCCGCCAGAACTGGCGCATCGAAAAAATCCAGGGTGAGCGCGCCGCCCGCGCTGCCAAACGCGAACAGCACACGCTGGACACCCTCGAAGGCGGCGACCTGGGGCCTGAACAACTGGGCCTGGTGATTGCACACTTCGGCGTGCAGGTGGAAGTCGAAGCACAGGACGGCGACGTGGCCGGCCAGGTGTTTCGTTGCCACCTGCGCGCCAACCTGCCGGCGCTGGTCACTGGTGACAAGGTGGTATGGCGCGCCGGCAACCAGGGTATCGGCGTGATCGTGGCGCAGATGCCGCGCAGCACCGAGCTGTGCCGCCCCGACAGCCGTGGCCAGCTCAAGCCGGTGGCGGCCAACGTCGACCTGATCGTGATCGTGTTCGCCCCGGCCCCCGAGCCGCATGCCAACCTGATCGACCGTTACCTGGTGGCCGCCGAGCATGCCGGTATCCGCCCACTGCTGCTGCTGAACAAGGCCGACCTGATCGACGAGCAGAACGCCCCGGCGCTGAATGCGCTGCTGGCGGTGTACCGTCAGCTGGGTTACCCGCTGCTGGAAGTGTCGGCGCACCATGGCGACGGCATGCAGCAGTTGCAGACCTTGCTCGATGGGCACATCAGCGTGTTCGTCGGCCAGTCCGGGGTGGGCAAGTCGTCGCTGGTCAACAGCCTGCTGCCCGATGTCGACACCCGCGTAGGCGAGCTGTCGGAGTGGTCGGGCCAGGGCCAGCACACCACCACCACCGCGCGGCTGTACCACTTCCCGGGTGGCGGTGAGCTGATCGACTCGCCGGGCATTCGCGAGTTCGGCCTGGGGCACGTGAGCCGGGCGGACGTGGAGGCCGGCTTCATCGAGTTCAACGACCTGATCGGCACCTGCCGCTTCCGCGACTGCAAGCACGACCGCGAGCCGGGCTGTGCGCTGCTCAAGGCGCTGGAAGACGGGCGCGTGCAGCAGCAGCGCATGAACAGCTATCGCTCGATCATTGCCAGCCTGCCGCAGGACAGCTACTGACGGTCATGGCGCAGGCGTTTGTTCGATGAACATCGCGTGCGCCACATCCTCGACCAGGGCCTTGGACATGCCGCTCAGGTAATGTGCCGCCCAGACAAGCGTGCCATCCGGCTCGATGCCGGCTTGCAAGGTGAGCTTGTAGGCGCAACTGAGCAGCAGGGCCGATTGTTCCAGGGCGAAGTCGGCGTTGTGGCCGGCTTGCACGCGAAACAGGCGCTCGGCGCTCGGGCCACCCTCGCCTTCGCCGAAAGTGCCGACGCCTAGTGTCTTGAAGACTGAGCTGTTTTCCATCTGTTATCTCCCGACGACTTTCTTAATTGGCTCTACGGGCGTCTTCGCCGGCAAGGCCGGCTCCTACAGGTACTGCGAGCCTTTGTAGGAGCCGGCCTTGCCGGCGAACGAGCGCGCAGCGCTCGCGATCAGTGCACGAGAGGATGTCTTCGAGGGGCAGATTGGCGTATTGGGGTGGATCGGGGACGATTTTCAACATGGGACCTCCGGTGGTGGAGTCGCCTACATCTGCTGTCAAACAAATGGGTGGCAACTGTACGCGGGTTGACAGACCGATCACCGGGACTCGGCGCACACGAATGTGCCCCACGCACAGTCGCCATAAAGGCTGCGCATGCCCACGATAAATACGGCCTGTCAAAACCGGTCGTTGAACACCAACGACGCGACGCAGACTAGAGCGCTACCGTGACCACCGCAATGGCGGGAAAGCGGCAAAAGTATGATTGGGAAGGGGCCTACATGGAATAGGGAAATTCCGAAGATTCGCCTTACGCGGACACCTGTAGGAGCCGGCCTTGCCGGCGAAGGCGTCAGTTGTCGCAACACATTTGTAGGCCTTTTCACCCAGGCATGTAGTCCACCTCCTGATTCAATCCCACGCCTTGCACCACGCGTCGTAATCATCAAAGGTATCCCGCACCAGATTTGCGCCCACCAGGGACCTCCGGATGCCAGTCTCACTCCTCTACTGCCGCAACGACCTGGCCGCCGCCATGGCCATCGGCGAGCACCTGCGCCTCGAGGGCCTCGCCACCTGCCTGGAGGCCATCGACCCCCAGGCCGACGATGCCTGCACCCTCACCACCCTCATCAGCCGCAGCCTGCACGGCTGCACCCACCTGATCGTGCTGGTGTCGGGCAACACCTGCGGCGCCTGGTGGGTGCCCTTCGCCCTGGGCGCCGCAGCGCTGGCCGACCGACGGGTCGCCACGTTCCAGCTGGGCGAGCCGGCCAGCCCCACCTACCTGGGCGAACTGCCGGCCATGGCGCAAGCCGCCGACCTGGACCTGTTCGTCAGCGCTTACCGCCTGGAACACACCCTTGGCCGCGCCCTCAACCTGCCCACGCAGGCCGCACCCGGCGACAATCGCTGCAATGCCCAGCACTTCCAGGCCGAGCTCAAGGCCAGCATCGGTCGCGGCTACTGAAATGCCGAACCCCACACAGCACAACGCCCGCACGGATCACTCCATGCGGGCGTTGTCGGCTGCCGGCTCACTGCGACTTGTTGGGCTCGTCCATCTTCAACACGCCATCCTCGAAGATGTTCAGCTTCTCGCGCAGTTCACGCGGCTGCATCGGCTCGGGCTCGGGCGTCGGTGCCGCAGCGCCCGGCGCAGGTGCCGCGCCCGGCTGGGCTGCGTCCGGCGGCGTCGGCGAGGTCTGTTCGCCCTCGATAGTGCGCTGGGCCTTCTTGGTCAGCACGATGATGTCGATACGACGGTTCACCGGGTTGAGCGGGTTCTCGCGGTCGAACAGCGACGACGATGCATACCCCACCACCCGCGCCACCTGGGCATCCGGATAGCCACCGGCCACCAGCGCCCGACGCGCCGCGTTGGCACGGTTGGCCGACAGCTCCCAGTTGCCGTAATCACCGGTGCCGGCGTAGGGCTTGGCATCGGTGTGGCCGCTGATGCTGATCTTGTTCGGCACCGCCTTGATGGTGTCGGCCATCGCCAGCAGGATGTCCTCGAAGTACGGCTGCAGGCGCGCACTGCCCAGGTCGAACATAGGCCGGTTCTCGGCGTCCATGATCTGGATGCGCAGGCCGTCCTGGGTGATCTCGAACAGGATCTGGTCCTTGAACTTCTGCAGTTGCGGGTTTTCTTCGACCTTGTTCTGCAGCTCCTGCAGCACCAGGTTCAAGCGGTCTTTCTCGACCTGCTCGGCCATGCTCTCAACCGCGTCCTTGTCCAGCTGGATGCTGGTGTCAGGCGTCGGCTCGGACTGCACTTCAGGGTTGATGGTCTTTTCCGGGGCCAGCTCTGGCGAGCCGCCCAGGTCGATGATGTACGGGGTGCCGCTCTCGGAGAACCCGATCGGGTCCTTGAAGTAGCCGGCAATCGCGATCTTCTGCTCGGGCGTGGCGGTGGACAGCAGCCACAGCACAAGGAAGAACGCCATCATCGCCGTGGCGAAGTCGGCGAACGCGATTTTCCAGGCGCCGCCGTGATGGCCGCCGCCGAAGCGCTTTACGCGCTTGATGATGATCGGCTGATTGTTTTCCATGGATCAGCGACCGCGAACTGCTTGTTCCAGCTCGGCAAAGCTTGGACGGTGCTTGGGGAACAGCACCTTGCGACCGAACTCCACCGCCAGCGATGGCGGCATGCCGGAGGCCGACGCCACCAGTGCGGCCTTGATCGCCTCGTACACGTTGACCTCTTCCTTGGCGTCGTGGGCCAGGGAGGTGGCCAGCGGGCCGAAGAAGCCGTAGGCCGCCAGAATACCGAAGAAGGTACCCACCAGCGCCGCACCCACGTGCAGGCCGATGGACTTCTGGTCGCCTTCGCCCAGCGAGGCCATGGTCACCACGATACCCAGTACCGCCGCCACGATACCGAAGCCTGGCATGCCGTCGGCGATGCCGGTCACCGCATGGGACGGGTGGTCGAGCTCTTCCTTCATGCTCAGCAGTTCCATGTCGAACAGGCCTTCGAGCTCGTGCGGGGCCATGTTGCCGGTGGACATGATGCGCAGGTAGTCGCAGATGTAAGCGGTCATGCGCTCATCCTTGAGTACCGCCGGGTACTTGGCGAAGATCGGGCTGGCCGCGGCGTCTTCGATATCGCCCTCGATCGCCATCATGCCTTCGCGCCGGCTCTTGTTGAGGATCTCGTAGATCAGCCCCAGCACTTCTATATAGAAGGTGTGCGAGAAGCGCGAGCCGAACATGCTCAGCGACTTCTTGATCACGTGCATGGTCATGTAGCCGGGGTTGGCCTGCAGGAACGCACCAAAGGCGGCACCGCCGATGATCAGCACTTCGAAAGGCTGAATCAGGGCCGCGATCTTGCCGTGAGAAAGAACGTATCCGCCAAGCACGCTCGCGAATACGACAATGATGCCGATAATTTTAGCCATAGATTGGAAGCACTTACTGTCGTGGTCAGGGTCGGGGGCGGAAGTTCGTAAAACTCTTCTTCTACTTATCGGCAGTTCTGCGCCAGACTATAGCCAGTCAAGGCGAAAAGCCAGTTCGGCCACCTCCCAGCATGCCTAGTGAACTCACGTGCCAACTCAAATTCCAAAGACCCTAGACGCCTGGATCAAACTGCTCGACAGCGTGCAACTGCCGGTGCCGCTGGACAGTCACGAGCGGGTAAAAGCCGCCATCGGCGACAGCCGCCGCTCGCTGCGTGACATCGCCGATCTGATGCAGGACAGCCCCGCGCTGGTGCTCAGCGTGATGCGCGAAGCCAACCGGCATACCCACGCCAGCATGGCCGAGCCGGCCGAAAGCCTGGAAATCGCCCTCAACCGGCTTGGCCTCAAGCGCGCCGAAGAACTGCTGCTGCGCCTGCCCACCGCGCCGCCGGCGCAGATCCCCAAGGCCCTGCGCCACCTGCAGATGATCAGCCTGCATGCCAGCCAGCAGGCCAGCGGCCTGTTCGCCAGCCAACTGGCACGGCTGTGGCAGGAGATCCACTGGGGCAGCCTGCTGTTCCTCTCGCCGTTGTGGACCCTGGCCCTGGCGCACCCCAAGCTGATCGAGGAATGGGAAGTGCGCGTGGTGCACCGCGGCGAGCCGGCCCTGCGCGTGGAGCGCGAACTGTTCGGTGTACCCCTGCTGGCGCTGTGCCGCGCCCTGGCCGACTACTGGCGCCTGCCCAACTGGGTCACCCAGGGCTACCACGTGCTCAGCGAAGAACGCCGCCTGCTGGTCAAGGTCATGCACATCGCCCGCCTGCACGACAACCCGCTGCGCCAGCAACAGCTGCTGGACGCCGACCCGGCCCTGCGCCGCTGGCTCAACCAGCCGGCCAACACCGTACTGCTGGCCAACGGCCTGGCCCTGGCGGCGCAGCACGCCTGGGACTGCCCGCACAGCCAGCGCTGGCAACGCCTGACCAGCCTGTACCTGCAGGTGCCGCTGAGCGACGTGCAGCAACAGGTGCACCAGCAGGCCGCCAACAGTGCGCGCCTGCACGCCGACGACGACCTCTACCACCCCGCCGAATCGCTGATCTGGCCGACCGGCTCGCACTACGTGCACCGCCGCCTGCGGCCTGCCGACGTGCCCTCGACCGAATCGCTGGGGGCCTGGCGCAAATACTGCGCCGACCTGCTGGTGGAGCCCAGTGCATTCACCAACGCCATGCACCTGACCACCTACGCCCGCGATGCCCTGGTGGCCTGCGGCATGCAGCGGGTGATGATGCTGATGGCCGACAAGGGCATGACCCACCTGCGCGTGCACCAGATCGCCGGGCTGCCCGCCGAGGCCGGCGGCCTGGTGGTGCCGCTCGCCCAGAGCAAGCTGCTGCAACGCCTGCTGACCCAGTCGGCACAACTGCGCCTGACCCCGGACAACTATGCCCAGTTCGGTGCCCTGCTGCCCGGCACCCTGCGCGTGCTGTTCCGTGGCCAGCACCTGCTGCTGCGCTCGCTGTCGAGCAACGGCAAGGTGGTGATGGTGGTGCTGGCCGACCAGGGCGGCGGCCCGTTCTCGGAGATCAGCGTGCAGGCGCTCGGCAAGACCGCCCAGTGCATCGAGCGCGCCCTCACCGCCTTCAGCAACCGCAGCACCTGACCCATGCGCTACAATCGCCCACTCTGTTCCGATCTGGAGACTCTGGATGACTGACTTTTCCGGCTTGCCCCTGGTGATTGAACCCGCCGACCTGCAAGCCCGCCTGGATGCGCCGGGGCTGATCCTGGTCGACCTGACCAGCACGAAACGCTATGGCAGCGGGCACATTCCCGGTGCGCGCTTCGTCGACCCCAAGCGCACCCAGCTGGGCCAGCCACCGGCGCCCGGGCTGCTGCCGAGCCAAGGCGACCTGGAAAAGCTGTTCGGCGAGCTGGGGCACAACCCGGACGCCGTGTATGTGGTGTATGACGACGAAGGCGGCGGCTGGGCCGGGCGCTTCATCTGGTTGCTGGATGTGATCGGCCATACCCGCTACCACTACCTCGACGGTGGCGCGCTGGGCTGGACCGGCGAGCTCTCGACCGATGTGCCCGCGCCCGCTGCCGGCAGCGTCAGCCTGACCCTGCACGAAGCCCCCACCGCCACCCGCGAATACCTGCAAAGCCGCCTGGGCGCTGCCGACCTGGCGGTCTGGGATGCGCGCAGCCCGCAGGAATACCGGGGTGAGAAAGTGCTGGCCGCCAAGGGCGGACACGTCCCGGGCGCGGTCAACTTCGAGTGGACGGCCGGCATGGACCAGAACGATCACCTGCGCATCCGCAAGGACATGCCCCAGATCCTCGAGCAGCTGGGCATCACCCGCGACAAGGAAGTGATTACCCACTGCCAGACCCACCACCGCTCCGGCTTCACCTATCTTGTGGCCAAACACCTGGGCTACCCACGGGTCAAGGCCTATGCCGGCTCATGGGGCGAATGGGGCAACCACCCCGACACGCCTGTAGAAGTTTAAGGAAATTCAATGAAATCCCGCTTGTTCATCATCAGCCAGTACCTGCTGCCCCACCACCTGCTGTCGCGCCTGGCCGGCTGCGTGGCCGAATGCCGCGTGAAATGGTTCAAGAATGCCTTCACCGCCTGGTTCGCCAAGCGCTACCAGGTCGACATGTCCCAGGCCCAGGTCGAAGACCTGACCGCCTACGAGCACTTCAACGCATTCTTCACCCGCGCGCTCAAGCCGGATGCACGCCCGCTGGACCAGACCCCGGGGGCGATCCTGTGCCCGGCCGACGGCGCTGTCAGCCAGCTGGGCCCGATCGAGCATGGCCGCATCTTCCAGGCCAAGGGCCACAGCTTCAGCGCCCTTGAGCTGCTGGGCGGCGACCCGGCCAATGCTGCGCCGTTCATGGGCGGCGAATTCGCCACCATCTACCTGTCGCCCAAGGACTACCACCGCGTGCACATGCCGCTGGCCGGTACCCTGCGCGAGATGATCTACGTGCCGGGGCGGCTGTTCTCGGTCAACCAGACCACCGCCGAAAACGTGCCGGAGCTGTTTGCGCGCAACGAGCGAGTGGTGTGCCTGTTCGATACCGAGCGCGGGCCGATGGCCGTGGTGCTGGTGGGCGCGATGATCGTGGCGTCGGTCGAGACGGTATGGGCCGGGCTGGTCACGCCGCCCAAGCGCGAGCTGAAGACCTTCCGCTACGACGAGGCAGCGCGTGCACCGATCCACCTGGAAAAAGGCGCCGAGCTGGGCCGCTTCAAGCTGGGTTCGACGGCTGTGGTGCTGTTCGGGCCAGAGCAGGTGAAGTGGGCCGAATCGCTGGGTGCGGGGTCGGTGGTGAACATGGGCGAATGCCTGGGGTTGCCGGCGCAGCACGCCTGACCCAACAAAAAGCCCGCAGCGATGCGGGCTTTTTTGTGCCAGGCTGTCGGGCCTCATCGCGGGTCAAGCCCGCTCCCACAGGGGCTGCACGGCCTTCTGGAGCGATGGCAAACCTGTGGGAGCGGGCTTGACCCGCGATGGGCCGCGCAGCGGCCCCGCTTTCTCAGTCGCGACCGTCGCGATCCCTGAAGCCCAGCAGATACAACACCCCATCCAGCCCCAGCGTCGAGATCGCCTGCTTGGCCGACTGCTTGACCAGCGGCTTGGCCCGGAACGCCACGCCCAGGCCGGCAATCGCCAACATCGGCAGGTCGTTCGCACCGTCGCCCACGGCAATCGTCTGCTCCATCTGCAAGCCTTCCTTGCGTGCCAGCTCGGTCAACAGGTCAGCCTTGCGCTGCGCGTCGACAATCGGCTCCACGGCCACGCCGGTCACCTTGCCGTCCACCACTTCCAGCTCGTTGGCAAACACATAGTCGATGCCCAGCTTGGCCTGCAGCTGCTTGGCAAAGTAGGTGAAGCCACCCGACAGGATCGCGGTCTTGTAGCCCAGGCGCTTGAGCTCGGCGAACAGCACCTCGGCGCCCTCGGTCAGGCGCAGCGAAGCACCGATCTCGTCCAGCACGTTGACGTCCAGGCCCTTGAGCAGCGCCAGGCGCTCCTTGAAGCTGGCACGAAAATCCAGCTCGCCACGCATGGCACGCTCGGTGATTTCCGACACCTGCTCGCCCACGCCTGCCGCCTTGGCCAGCTCGTCGATGACCTCGGCCTCGATCAGGGTGGAGTCCATGTCGAACACCGCCAGGCGACGGTTGCGGCGGAACAGCGAGTCCTGCTGGAAGGCGATGTCGACGTTCAGCTCCTGCGCCACGCTGAGGAACTCGGCACGCAGGGCCTGCGGGTCGGCCGGCTCGCCACGCACGGAGAACTCGATGCAGCCCTTGCCCTGGTCGGCCGGGGTGTCCAACGCGATACGACCCGACAGACGGTCGATATGGTCGATGTTCAACCCGTACTGGGCGGTGATGGAGCTCACCCGCTGCAACTGCTCGGCAGTGACCTTGCGCGTCAGCAGGGTCACGATGTGGCGCGCCTTGCCCTGGCCGTCGACCCACTGCTGGTAGTCCTGCTCGGAAACCGGGGTGAAGCGCACCTGCTGGTCCAGCTTGTACCCGGTGAAGAGGATGTCCTTGAGCACGGCGCTGGCCTGCTCGGTGCTGGGGATTTCCACCAGGATGCCGAACGACAGCGTGTCGTGGATGACCGCCTGGCCGATGTCGAGGATGTTCACCCCGCCCTGGGCGAGCACGCCGGTAATGGCCGCGGTGAGACCCGGACGGTCCTCGCCGGTGATGTTAATCAGAACGATTTCGCGCAAAACGGGCTCCGACACAGTGACAAAACGCGCATTCTACCCACTTTCGCAGACCATCGGGCGCAGTCGATACTTTGCCGGCCCATGCCCTGTCGCTATACTGCGCAGCACCTTCTCCGACATAAAGAGCCGCGCTCTGTGAACCGGCCCACGCCAGTTAAAACCGACAATTTCTTCCTGCTGATCTTCCGTGCCCTGCGCCAGCGCCGTGTGCCGTTGGCCTTGCGGATCGCCTGCCACAACGTGTTTCTGGTAGCGCTGGCGCTGGTCATCTACGCCGGGGTCATGGGCCTGCAGTTCAAGCAGGCCATGCACGAGCAGGCCGACGCCCTGGGTCAGAGCCTGACCACGCAGACCGCCACGTCTGCCACCGAACTGCTGGTGTCCAACGACATCCTCAGCCTCAACGTGCTGCTCGGCAACCTGGTGAAGAACCCGCTGGTGGCCCATGCCGCCATCTACAGCGTCGACAACCGGATCCTCGCCGAAGCCGGCCAGCGCCCGAAAAACGGCCTGCTGGGCGAGGTCGAGGGCCTGTACCAGACCAAGATCACCTTCCAGGACGTGACGGCCGGGCAACTGCGCATCAGCCTGGACATGAGCCAGTTCCAGCAGCCGCTGACCATCAGCCTGCAGAGCATGGGCATTCTGGCGGCGATCCTGCTGGCCCTGGCCCTGGCCTTGAGCCTGCGCCTGGGGCGCTTCATTTCGACGCCGCTGCTGCAACTGCGGGTGTGGCTGCGCGACCTGGATGCCTACACCCCGGCCACCGACCGCCAGGACGAGATCGGCGACCTGGCGCGCCAGCTGCATTCGCGCTTTGCCCCGCCACCGCCGGAGCCTGAAGCAGAGCCCGAGGAAGAAGACGACTACGAGGAACACGAAGCGCAGCCGGCCTTGCAGGTGCGCAACCTGCGCGAGCCGGCGCTGGAGCCCAAGCCGGCGCTGCCCAGGCCAGTAGCGCATGATGAAGACGACGACGAGGCGTTTGCCGACCTGCGCGACGACAGCGATGCCGCGCCGCAGGCTGTAGTACCCGCTGCGCCACGCGAGCCGCAGGCCAGTGCGGTGCTGGCGGTGCAACTGGGCTCCCAGGAGCAACTGCGCCGCCTGCCTCGGGCACGTCTGACCGAACTGCTGGACCGCTACCGCGACTGCCTCGACCAGGCCGCGTCGCTGTATGAAAGCGAAGTGCACACACTCAACGATGGCAGCACGCTGCTGCTGTTCCACAGCTCGGAAAGCGGCGAGGACTACCTGACCAACGCCATCTGCTGTGGCGAACTGCTGCGTGCCCTGGGGCATGCGTTGCAGGTGGAAGTGGCCGACAGCGGGATTACCCTGCAATTGCAGCTGGGCCTGGCGCTGGGTGAAGACCTGCACGGCCTGAGCCAGATCGACCTGCTGCTGACCGACAAGGCCCAGGATGCCCTGGCGTTGTCGCAACACAGCCGCAACCTGCTGCTGGTGGAGCGCAAGGTCAGTGATGATGCGCTGATTCGCCAGCGTGCCCGCATCCGCCCGATTGCCAGCCCTGAAGGGGCGTGCTGTGTGGAGCGCCTGATGGAGCCGTATCCGTCGATGCTGGAGCGCCAGCTGGCACGGATGCACGAGCGCCAGATCAAGACCTGAGGCCCCGTAGGAGCCGGTTTTAACCGGCCACAAAAAAGCCCGCATCGATGCGGGCTTTTTTGTGGCCGGTGTCCCGTCCTGAATAAGGTTTACACCTCCCATCCCGAATTTCCGGAGAGTCAGATGGAGCAAGGTGTAAAGCGCACACAGCGTGATTACTCACTGTCTTTTAAATTGGCGGTGGTTGATCAGATTGAAAAAGGCGAACTGACCTACAAGCAGGCCCAGGTGCGGTATGGCATCCAGGGACGGTCGACGGTTCTGGTATGGTTGCGTAAGCACGGTCGGCAGGATTGGAGCCAGGGGGCCTCGATCCGCGACGAGAGGAGCTGCGCGATGTCTGACCCCAAAATGCTCACTCCAGAGCAGCGAATCAAAGAGCTTGAGCAGCAGCTTGAGCTGATGAGCCAGAAGGCCCAGTTCTTTGAAACGGTCGTTGATGTTCTGAAAAATGACTATGGTGTCTCGGTCGTAAAAAAGCGATCCGGCAAGTCCTCTCGCAAGGTCAAGTCGCAGGACTGAGCATTGCCAGGGCTTGTCAGTTTCTAGGCATCAGTCGACAGGCTTACTACAAGCGCAACCGAGCTGCTGATGGCAAAGAGCGCCAGGCAGATCGGGTGGTTCAGTTTGTTCAGCAAGTCCGGCTGCGCCAGCCCCGTCTGGGTACCCGTAAGCTGCACTATTTGCTGCATTGCCAACCTGACAAACGATTCCAGGTCGGCCGAGATAGGCTGTTTCAGGTCTTGGGAGAGCGCCGTTTGCTGGTACTGCCCAAGCGGGCATACCACAAGACAACACAGAGCTTTCATCGCTTCTACCGCCATCCCAACTTAATCAAGCCCGGTCCAAGCCAAGTCGTTCCGACAAGGCCGGAGCACGTCTGGGTTGCCGACATTACTTATCTGCCCGCACGTAACGGCCCGCTGTACCTGAGCCTGGTAACGGACGCGTACTCCAGGAAAATTGTTGGTCACCACGTCCATGAAAGCCTGCATGCCGAGTCAGTAGCGCAAGCCTTCAAGCAGGCCTTACGAAAGCGACGTCGTCGCCAGCCATTAGTCCACCATTCGGATCGAGGCATCCAATATTGCTCGGCGCTATACCAGTCACTGCACCAACGGCACGGCGTTCAGTGCTCCATGACTGATGGGTATGACTGCTACCAGAACGCGCTGGCTGAGCGAATCAACGGAATCCTCAAGATGGAGCTGCTGTTAAGCAGACCTGAAGATCTGGAGCAAGCGAGGCAGATGGTTGATGAGGCAGTGCAGATCTACAACACAGAACGGCCCCATATGGCCCTGAAAAACAAAACGCCCGATGCGGTGCATCGGGCGTTTTGAGGCCTATCGGCCTACCTGAACAGGTGTAAACCTATTTCAGGACTAGACACGGTTAAAACCGGAACACTTCCATCTCGGTACGAATCGGTGTCGCCATCGGAATCTTCGGCTTCTCCGGCTCCTTGCGCACCTGCTGTACCGGCGTGGCCTTCTTCGGCTGTTCCTGCACGATCGGCGGCTGATTGGCCAACGGCTTCAACGCCACGCTCAGCTGCTCGGCCAGACGCTGCAGCAGTTGCCCCTGCGCCTGTACCTGCGCCGCCGAGCTGCCTTCATGGGGCTGCTCGAAATGCACGATGCGGTTGTCACGCACCTGGCCACGACGATCAAGCAAGCGCCACTGGGCATCGAGGATCGCCGGCTGGCCAACGCCCGAGTCCAGGCGCGTGATCGACAGCAGCACCTGCACATCAGGGTTGAACCCGGTACTGGCCGGTGCCAGCACCACACGCTGGCTGTCCAGGCGCCAGGCCAGCTGGCGCACCAGCAACTGGTCGATGTCGGCCGACAGGCTGCCCGCCCAGCGACCATCGGTCGCTGCCGTCAGGCTGCCGTCACGCTGGCGTTGCAGCAGGGTTTCGCGTTGCAGGTAGTCGGCCACCGAGACCGGCCCCAGCACCACGGCCATGCCGTTGCTCTGGCCAGGTTGCCCCGGCTCGCCACTGTCGAGCTGATACAGCGCTACCGGCTGGTGCATGCTGCACCCGGCCAAGCCCAGCACGCCACTGAGCAGTAGAACAAATGGAAGGCGCAGAAAAGTCATCATCCCATCCAGGCGGCCGCCACACGGCTTGCCGCAGTGATACTCATGAATACGTCGGGCACGCAGCTACGCTGGCACCACAAGGGGCCTATCATCCGCGAAAGTTCCGTGCGACTCCAGTGTTTAAGCCGCAAACGGTCACTAAAATACCCGTTTGCGGCCACCAGGTCGCTTATTCGACGTTTTCCACCAGCAGCGCATCGACCCGCTGGAAGCCGCGCGGCAGCTTGTTGCCACGCCGCCCACGCTCGCCCTTGTAGTGCTCCAGGTCATCGCCCTTGAGCGACAGGGTACGCTTGCCGGCCTGCAATACAAGGGTCGAACCTTCGGGAATCACTGCCAGGTCGGTGACAAATTCTTCACGACTGGCCACGCGATCGCCCGGAATGCCGATGATCTTGTTGCCCTTGCCCTTGCCCAGCTGTGGCAGGTCACTGATCTTGAACACCAGCAGGCGCCCTTCGGTGGTCACCGCCGCCAGCCAGTCCTGCTCGCGGTTGCCCACCGGGCGCGGCAGGATCACCTTGGCGTTGTTCGGCAGGCTCAACAGGGCCTTGCCGGCCTTGTTCTTGGCCTGCAGGTCTTCGCCCTTGACCACGAAGCCGTAGCCGGCATCGGAGGCAATCACGTACAAGCCGTCATCCTCGGGCATCAGCACGCACTCGAACGAAGCACCGGGCGGCGGGGTCAGGCGACCGGTCAGCGGTTCACCCTGGCCCCGTGCCGACGGCAGCGTATGCGCCGGCACCGAGTAGCTGCGGCCGGTGGAGTCGATGAACACCGCGTACTGGTTCGAGCGCCCCGCGGCTGCGGTCTTGAAGCCGTCGCCGGCCTTGTACGAGAGCCCGGTGGCATCGATGTCGTGGCCCTTGGCCGAACGTACCCAGCCCTTCTCGGACAGCACCACCGTGACCTTTTCGTTGGGCAGCAGGTCGTGCTCGGTCATCGCACGGGCTTCGGCGCGCTCGACGATCGGCGAACGACGGTCGTCGCCATAGGTTTCGGCGTCCTGCAGCAGTTCGGTGCGCACCAGTTTCTTGAGCTTGGCTTCGCTGCCCAGCAGCGCCAGCAACTTGGCCTGTTCCTTGAGCAGTTCGTCCTGCTCGTTGCGCAGCTTCATCTCTTCCAGACGGGCCAACTGGCGCAGGCGCGTGTCGAGGATGTAGTCGGCCTGGATCTCGCTCAATGCAAAGCGCTCGATCAACCTGGCCCGCGGGTGCTCCTCGGTACGGATGATGTGGATCACTTCATCCAGGTTGAGGTAGGCGATCAGCAAGCCGTCCAACAGGTGCAGGCGACGCTCCACCTTGTCCAGGCGAAACTGCAGGCGACGGCGCACGGTCTGCACGCGGAACTGCAGCCACTCGACCAGCAGCGTGCGCAGGTTCTTCAACTGGGGCTTGCCGTCCAGGCCGATGATGTTGATGTTGACCCGGTAGCTGGACTCAAGGTCGGTACTGGCGAACAGGTGCTGCATCAGCGCTTCGTGGTCGACGCGGCTGTGCACCGGGATGATCACGATGCGGCACGGGTTCTCGTGGTCCGATTCGTCACGTAGGTCGGCCACCTGCGGCGCCTTGGACGGCTTGGCCTGCATCATCGCGGCGATCTGTTCCAGCACCTTGGCGCCCGACACCTGGTGCGGCAGCGCGGTGACCACGATGTCGCCGTCCTCGATGTGGTACACGGCGCGCATGCGCACCGAGCCACGGCCGGTTTCGTAGATTTTCAGCAGGTCGGCGCGCGGGGTGATGATCTCTGCTTCGGTCGGGTAGTCCGGGCCCTGGATGTGCTCGCACAGCTGTTCGACCGTGGCCTTGGGCTCGTCGAGCAGGCGCACGCAGGCGGTGGCCACTTCGCGCAGGTTGTGCGGCGGCACGTCGGTGGCCATGCCCACGGCGATACCGGTGGTGCCATTGAGCAGGATGTTCGGCAAACGTGCCGGCAACACCAGGGGCTCGTCGAGGGTACCGTCGAAGTTCGGGCCCCAGTCCGCAGTGCCCTGGCCCAGCTCGCTGAGCAGCACCTCGGAATAGCGCGACAGGCGCGCTTCGGTGTAGCGCATGGCCGCGAAGGATTTGGGATCGTCCGGCGCACCCCAGTTGCCCTGGCCGTCGACCAGGGTGTAGCGATAGCTGAAGGGCTGCGCCATCAGCACCATGGCTTCATAGCAGGCCGAATCGCCATGCGGGTGGAACTTGCCGAGCACGTCACCGACGGTACGCGCCGATTTCTTGTGCTTGGAATCGGCGTCCAGGCCCAGTTCGCTCATGGCGTAGACGATGCGTCGCTGCACCGGCTTCAAACCGTCGCCGATATGCGGCAGCGCACGGTCCATGATCACGTACATGGAATAGTTGAGGTAGGCCTGTTCGGTGAAGTCAGCCAGTGACCGGCGCTCTACGCCATCGAGGCTGAGATCAAGGGAGTCGCTCATGCGGGCCTCATCATTTCAAGGTCTGGCGCAGCAGCAAGGTGCCGCCGCGCTGGGTAAATTCGAGTTGTTTCAGGGCACTCATGCCCAGCAGTACCTGCTCGCCGTCCAGCCCCGGCACCACCAGGGCGCGTACGTCGCGCAGCAGAATATCGCCCAGTTGCAGGCTGTCGAGGCGGGTGCGATAGCCCTCGGTACGACCATTGGCGGTACTCAGGGTCACGGGCGCACCACGCTCCAGGCTGAACTGCCGGGCCAGGCTCTCGGGGATCGCCACGTCGGTGGCGCCAGTATCCAGCAGAAAATGCACGGCCTGGCCGTTGATCAGACCGTCGGCCACAAAATGCCCCTGGCCATTGCCCAGCAGCCGCACCTCGACATAGCCATCGCCGTGCTGCGAGCTGATCTGGCTGTTGGGGTTGGCCTGGCGCTGTTCCCAGTCGCCGAAAAAGCGCGTGGCCAGGAACAGGCCGGCCGCCCACGCCAGCACCAGCATCACCCGGCCGGCACGCTTGCCCGGTGCCTGGCTCACGGTTTGGCGCTCCAGCCGCCATGGGGCGCTGCAAAGCGCCACACGATCGGGCGGTTTTCACCATCGGCGCGGCGACCGCCGTTGTTGTCCAGGCCTATCCAGGCGCCTTTGGCATCGATCACCAGGGCCTCGGCCAGGCCGAACGGCTGCGAGTACTGCCGCGATTCGATCAGGGCATCGGCAGCGAACGACCAGCAGCGCTCCACGCTTCCAGTGTCGGCATCACGCCGGCAGATACGGTAGGCGTTGCGCTCCAGGGTGAACAGCTTGCCTTCGAACAGCGCCAGGTCGGCAAAATCCCGGGGCCGCTCGCGGGCGTTGGGCATCTGCGCAGGCTGCATCTCGGTGCCGGCCTCGCTGAGCAGCACGCAGCCATCACCGCAGTGCCAGGTGGTCTGCTGGCGATTGATCGAAATCAGCCCGCGGCGCTCGCGCTCGGCGGCCAGCCACAGGCGATCGCCGGCCGGGTTCACGGCGATGCCTTCGAACAATGCATTGAAGTGCAGCAGCATGCCGCTGGCGCGCGCCTGGCGGACCATGCTCGGGTCGATCTTCAGCCAGCTGGGGTCGCCTGCGACTGGTACCTTGAGCACCGCCACATGGGTTTCGCTTACCAGGTAGTGATTGCCTGCGGCATCGCAACTGATGCCTTCGAAATCCAGCTCGCCGCCGCGCACGTAGGACATTGCCCAGTTGCTCGAGCGCAGGCCCCAGGGCAGGCCGCTGTCCGGCACCGGCGGCACCTCCAGGCGAATACCTTCGGCCTGCCACACCGTCTGGGTGGTGTCCAGGCGGTACAGCAGGTCGTCGTCGCGGTCCGAGACGGTCCAGAGCTCGCCGTTGCACAGGGCCAGCCCCGACAGGTTGCCGCCACGCATGCCCTCTACCGGATGCTCGCTCTGCATCGCCAGCTCCGGCCAGGTTTCGGCCAGCGCCGGCACGCCCAGCAGTGACAACAGCGCTGCCAGGCACCGAGCGATCAAGCCAGTACCTCGGCCAGGTTGCCTTTGGACTCCAGCCAGCTCTTGCGGTCGCCCGCACGTTTCTTGGCCAGCAGCATGTCCATGATCTCGCGGGTGCCTTCGAGGTCTTCCAGGGTCAACTGCACCAGGCGCCGGGTGTTCGGGTCCATGGTGGTTTCACGCAGCTGCGGCGGGTTCATCTCGCCCAGGCCCTTGAATCGGGTGACCTGCGGCTTGCCGCGCTTCTTCTCGGCCACCAGGCGGTCGAGGATGCCGTCGCGTTCGGCCTCGTCCAGGGCGTAGTAGATCTCCTTGCCCAGGTCGATGCGGTACAGCGGCGGCATCGCCACGTACACGTGGCCGGCCTCCACCAGCGGGCGAAAGTGCTGCACGAACAGGGCGCAGAGCAAGGTGGCGATGTGCAGGCCGTCGGAGTCGGCGTCGGCCAGGATGCAGATCTTGCCGTAGCGCAGCTGGCTCATGTCGGTGGCACCGGGGTCGACGCCGATGGCCACCGCGATGTTGTGCACTTCCTGACTGGCCAGCACTTCGCCGCCGTCGACTTCCCAGGTGTTGAGGATCTTGCCGCGCAGCGGCAGGATGGCCTGGAACTCCTTGTCGCGCGCCTGCTTGGCCGAACCACCGGCCGAGTCACCCTCGACCAGGAACAGCTCGGCGCGCATCGGGTCCTGCCCGGCGCAGTCGGCCAGCTTGCCCGGCAGTGCCGGGCCCTGGGTCACGCGCTTGCGCTCGACCTTCTTGCTCGCCTTGAGCCGGCGCCCGGCGTTGTTGATCGCCAGTTCCGCCAGTTGCATGCCCACTTCGGGGTGGGCATTGAGCCACAGGCTGAAGGCATCCTTGACCACGCCGGAAACGAATGCGGCGGCCTCGCGGGACGACAGGCGCTCCTTGGTCTGGCCGGAGAACTGCGGCTCCTGCATCTTCATCGAGAGCACGAAGCTGATGCGCTCCCACACGTCCTCGGGGGCCAGCTTGACCCCGCGCGGCAGCAGGTTGCGGAACTCGCAGAACTCGCGCATGGCATCGAGCAGGCCCTGGCGCAGGCCGTTGACGTGGGTGCCGCCCTGGGCGGTGGGGATCAGGTTGACGTAGCTTTCCTGCACGCTGTCGCCGCCTTCGGGCAGCCACAGCAAGGCCCAGTCCACGGCCTCCTTGTTGCCCGCCAGGCTGCCGCAGAACGGCGCGTCGGGCAGGCGCAGGAACTCGCTTACCGAGTCTTCGAGGTACGAGCGCAGGCCGTCCTCGTAATGCCACTCGACCTTCTCGCCGGTGCCTTTGTCCTCGAAGCTGACCAGCAGCCCCGGGCACAGTACGGCCTTGGCCTTGAGCACATGCTTGAGGCGGCTGATGGAAAACTTGGGCGAGTCGAAATACTTGGGATCGGGCGCGAAGTACACGCTGGTACCGGTGTTGCGCTTGCCGACGGTACCGATCACTTCGAGCTCGGTGGCCTTGAAGCCGTCGGCGAAGGTCATCTGGTACTCGTTGCCGTCGCGCTTGACCCGTACCCGTACCTGGTTGGACAGGGCGTTGACCACCGAGATGCCCACCCCGTGCAGGCCGCCGGAGAACTGGTAGTTCTTGTTGGAAAACTTGCCGCCGGCGTGCAGCTTGGTGAGGATCAGCTCGACCCCCGACACGCCCTCTTCGGGGTGGATGTCCACGGGCATGCCGCGACCGTCGTCGGACACTTCCAGCGAATGGTCTGCATGCAGGATGACCTGCACGGTGCGGGCGTGGCCGGCCAGCGCTTCGTCGACGCTGTTGTCGATGACTTCCTGGGCCAGGTGATTGGGCCGGCTGGTGTCGGTGTACATGCCCGGGCGCTTGCGCACCGGGTCAAGGCCGGAGAGGACTTCGATGGCGTCTGCGTTATAGGCGCTAGCGCTGGGATTGGCCATGGGTTCTCGTCGTCAGTCGTAGGTGAAAATAATCAGTCAAAGTACAGAAAAATCGAATGCCTGGTACACCTGCGGTGCAATGCCGGCGAAGCTCAGCATGGCCGGCAGGTGCTGCGCGAAGCCCTGGAAGCTGTGGTCGCCACCGGCCTCGATGCGTAGCGCACAGGCCCGATAGAAGGCCTGGGCACGGCGGTAGTCCAGGGTTTCATCGCCCGTCTGCAGCCATACCTGAAAGCGCTCGGGGTCGCTCGGTGCGGGCACTTCCAGCTCGGCCAGGGCCTGCACGTGGTCCAGTGTCAGCTCCCAGGTTTCCCCGGTGTAGAAATTCTGCTGCGGGCCCAGGTAGCCGTCGAACAGCTGGTGCGGATTGACGGCCGGGTTGATCAGCAGGGCCTTGAGCCCGTGGCGCTGGGCCAGGTGGGTGGCATAGTAGCCCCCGAGCGAGCTGCCGACCAGCAATGGCGAACCCAGCTCGGCGATGGCACGTTCAAGCTGCGCCACGGCCTGGCGCGGATGGTTGTCCAGCAGGGGCACGCGCAGCTGCCCGGCCAGCCCCAGCTGCTGCACCACACTGCTCAGCTGGCTGGCCTTGGTCGAACTGGGCGCACTGTTGAACCCGTGGATATAAAGAATCGAACCCGACATGATCGCCCCCGATGCCCATGCAACGCCCGTCGCAACGAGCACAAAAGACGCGCAGTTTAGCCTGTTCGAGAAGCCTTGAGCGGCAACTTTCAAACATCAGGTTACAACCGGGCGGTGATATTCGCGTTCACTTGCAGCTTGCAGCGCTCAGTACCCACTGCTGCCGTAATCGACGGTGAAGGCAAAGTCGGTCACGCGCGAGACCCCGGTCTCGAGCCTGCCGTCGTCATGCAGGCGCAGCCAGCGATACCCCGGGGCCTGGTCGCCCACCTTGAAGTCTTCACTGCCCGGCTCGAACTGAATGCAGGTGGACGGCGAAGCGAGTAGACGCACACCGTCACGCAGCTGGTCCCACTCCTGGTGGATATGCCCCCAGAGCAGCGCGCGCACCTGTGGATAACCCTTGAGCAGGTCGAACAGCACATCGGCGTTGCGCAGCCCGATGGGCGCCATCCAGGCGCAATCGATGGAAACCGGCTGGTGATGGAAGCAGATCAGGCAATGGCGCTGCGGTGCGGCCTCCAGGGCCTGCCTGAGCAGTTGCAGCTGATCGTCTGCCAGCAGCCCCGGCACCGAGCCGCACACGGCCGAGTTGAGCATGATCACCCGCCAGGCGCCGGCATCCACCACCGGCTCGAGCAGCGCGCTGCCGCGTGCCACCTGGGCCATGGGGAACGGTTCGTCGTGATTGCCGGCCAGCCAGCGGGCTGGGGCCGGAATCCTGCCGCTGAGGGCCAGAAACTGCAGATAGGATTCGACGCTGCCATCCTGCGACAGGTCGCCGGTGGCCAGCACCAGGTCGACCACCGGCTGTTCGTCGAGTACCCGCTCGACCACACGGCGCAGGCTGTCGCGGGTATTCATGCCCAGCAGCGTGCCTTCGGCTTCGGCGAACAGATGACTGTCGGAGAGCTGCACCAGCAGCACCGAGGCGTCACGGGAAGGGATGATCGAGTGCGGCAAGGCCGTCTCCTTGGGCGGATTCTGCACGATTATGGTGGGAATGCAGGCAACGGCAAACCCCGCGCCCACGACACCGGTCACATTTTCAGCGAACCGCTTCCAGTTCGTGGCCGCAGGCCAGGCAATGGCTCAGCCACTCGCCCAGGAACAGGTTGAGCTGGGCCTTTTCGTCCGGCTGGTGCATGGCCGCATTGGGGTATGGGTAGACACTGCGAAAGCGCCGCGCATGCTCGGCACTGACCACCTCGGCCATGCGCGCGTCGTGGTACACCTGCACCTCCAGCTGCGGCACCGGCAGCCACGGCAGGCTGTGCTCCTGGCGCACGCGCAGGGTGGTGGTGTAAGGGCAGGCCAGCACCACGTCGAGCACCAGCACGCCGAGCATCTGGTCACCCTGGGTCATGCCGATGCGGCGCGAGCTCTGGGTGGTGCGCATGTCGGGCAACAGTCGCATCAGGCGCGCATAGTTGGCCTCGCAGGCAGCCTGCAAGCCGACCAGATCGACCCGGTAGCGCTCGCGCAACAGATTCACGACCACAGCCCCCTGACTTCGTCACGGTTCAACGCCAGCCATTGCAGGGCGATGATGCTCGCGGCATTGGCAATGCGCCCATCGCGCACGGCCTGCAACGCATCCTCGAACGCCCAGGCCTTCACGCGAATGTCTTCGCCCTCTTCTTCCAGCCCGTGCAGGCCGCCCGCGCCGTCGCTGTGGCAACGCCCCAGGTACAGGTGCACGAATTCATCGCTGCCGCCGGGCGACGGAAAGTACTTGGTCATCGGCCACAGCGCACTGAATGTCAGCCCAGCTTCCTCCTGCGCCTCGCGGTGCGCAACCTCCTCGGGCTGTTCGTCCTTGTCGATCAGACCGGCGACCAGTTCCACCAGCCAGGGGTTGTCGACCTTGCCCATGGCGCCGACACGAAACTGCTCGATCAGCACCACTTCGTCACGCTGCGGATCGTAGGGCAGCACGCACACTGCGTCGTGGCGCACGAACAGCTCACGGCTGATCTCGCGGCCCATGCCGCCGGCAAACAGCTCGTGGCGCAGGTGCAGCCGGTCGAGCCGGTAAAAGCCCTTGAAGCAGTTTTCGCGCCGCACGATCTGTACGTCGGTCGGCATGGCCTTTGGCTTGTCTGTCATGGATACCTCGTTACCCCATTACCACGTCGCGCCATCCTAACCTGCACACTGCGCGGTTTCACCCCTTTAAAACAATCGTGCGGGCTGCGAGGATAGGCGCAGCCTTTCTTGTCAGCTTAGTGGCGAACCGACGGCATTGCCGACGGTCCAAGCCCGATTACCGTTGCACTACAAGGATCATCATGTCACTTGCGAAATTAGCCTGCGTGACCGCCCTGGCCTTGACCCTGGGCGCCTGCCAGAGCCTGTTCCAGCCCAACATGCGCGTGCCGCTCGAGGTCAAGCGCGACAGGTGGGAGCACATCAAGCCGGGCTGCACCGCAGCCGACTGCCCGCTGGTGAACATCGACACGGTGCACTTCCCCACCAACCCCAAGCTCGATGCGATCGTCGAGCGCAGCCTGCTCAAGCTCACCAGCGATGGCGAGGGCGCACCGTTGCCGGCCTCGCTCAAGTCCTACGAGGACAGCTACCTGCAATCGGCCCAGAGCCGCAACAGCAGCTACCTGCAGGCCAAGGTACGCGAGCAGCATGACGGCTTGGTGATCATCGAGTTGTCCAGCTACCTGGACACCGGCGGCGCGCACGGCATGCCGGGGCGCGGCTTCATCAACTATTCTCGCCAGCAGGACAAGGTGCTGACCCTGCAGGACATGCTGGTGCCGGGCCAGGAGGCGACCTTCTGGAAGACCGTCGAAGAGGCCCACAAGGGCTGGCTGATCAGCACCGGCATGGACAAGGACGCCGAGTTCGTGAAGAACTGGCCATTCCAGAAGTCACCGCACGTCGCCCTGACCTACGGCGCGGTGGTGGTGAAGTACGAGGTGTATGCCATCGCCCCGTACTCCATGGGCCACATCGAGCTCAAGATCCCCTACCCGCGCCTGAACGGCGTGATCAGGCCCGAGCTGTTTCCCGGCCGCGGTTGAAGCCCAGCAACAGATGCAGCGCCCCTGCCAGCAGCAAGGCTGGCAGGGTGGCGCCAACGTCCGCGGCGTAATGCGCCAGCACATGGTAGGTCGCCACGCCACAGGCCCACGCCACCAGCGCCCCGTAGTGCAGGCCGTCGACCACACCCGGCAGGCGACGCCGGCGCAGCACGTAGTGGTCGCTCAGCACCACACCGAACAGCGGCGCGAACACCGAGCCGATCAGCAGCAGGAAGTTCTCGTACTGGCCCAGCGGCGCGAAGCAGGCGATCAGGGTGCACACCACGCCGATCACCAGTGCCAGGTGCTCGACCTTCACGCCTGACAGCAGGCTGCTGGACACCGCCGCCGAGTGGATGTCGGCAAAGGCCTTTTCCGACTCGTCGAGCAGCACCAGCAACAGCGGGATGCCAAAGCCTGCGCCGGCCAGCGCCAGCAGCAGGGTGCTGGCTTCGCCATCGGTGGCGAAGGCCAGGATGTAGGCCACCCCCAGGCTCATCATCCACAGGTTGCCGATGAAGTAGCCCAGTGCGGTACCCACGAACACCTGCCCCGAATGCCTGCCGAAGCGCGAGTAGTCGGCAATCAGCGGCAGCCACGACAGCGGCATGGCGATGGCGATGTCAAAGCCCACCCCCAGCGACATCGAGCCATCCCCGGCGCGCGCCCACAGGGCAGCCAGGTCGGCCTTGGCGAACAGGTTCCAGGTCAGCCACAGGCAGGCGCCCAGCAGCAGCCAGATGCCCCATTTGCGCAAAATGCGGCGCACGAAGGTCAGCGGGCCGGCCACCGCCAGCGCGGTGGCCAGGGCGCCGAAGCACAGTGCCCACAGCAGCGGGCTGACCCACAGGCTATCGGCGCCGAAGGCCCGCGCACCGAGCAGGCTGGCGGCGTCGCGCATCACGATGATTTCGAACGCGCCCCAGCCAACCAGTTGCAGCAGGTTGAGAATGGCCGGCAGCGCCACGCCGTGGCGGCCCAGGCTCAGGCGCAGGGTGCCCATGGCCGACAGGCCGGTGTCGCTGCCGATGACGCCGGCGGCGGCCAGCAGCAGAACGCCGACCAGCGTGCCGAGGGTGATGGCCAGCAGCGCTCCGGACAGGCCCAGGCCGGGGCCGAGCAAGGCGCCGGTCTGCAGCACCATCAGGCCGATGCCGAGGGAGAACCACAGGGAGAACAGGTCCCGCGCACCGAAGACGCGCTGGCTGTCGGGAATGGGGGAATCGGGGGAGTAGTGGCTGGGTGTGCTCACGATGAAGACTCGGCAGGAAATGTGGGTTGGATGGAAGGCCCTTTCGCGGGTCAAGCCCGCTCCCACGGGGTATCGCTGATCTCTAGGGCAGCGGCATACCTGTGGGAGCGGGCTTGACCCGCGATGCTTTCAGACCTTCTGGTACAACTGGCTGCCTTCCTGGCGGAACCGCTCGGCCTGCTCGCGCATGCCCTCTTCTACCGCCACCTCGACCGGCTGGTTGGCGGCGTACTCACGCACTTCCTGGGTGATCTTCATCGAGCAGAACTTGGGCCCGCACATCGAGCAGAAGTGCGCGACCTTGGCCGAATCCTTGGGCAGGGTCTCGTCGTGGAACGAGCGTGCGGTGTCCGGGTCCAGGCCCAGGTTGAACTGGTCTTCCCAGCGGAACTCGAACCGCGCCTTGCTCAAGGCGTTGTCGCGGATCTGCGCGCCCGGGTGCCCCTTGGCCAGGTCCGCCGCGTGCGCGGCGATCTTGTAGGTGATGATGCCGGTCTTGACGTCGTCCTTGTTCGGCAGCCCCAGGTGCTCCTTGGGCGTCACGTAGCAGAGCATCGCGCAACCGAACCAGCCGATCATCGCCGCACCGATGCCCGAGGTGATGTGGTCGTACCCCGGCGCGATGTCGGTGGTCAGCGGGCCCAGGGTGTAGAACGGCGCCTCGTCGCAGCACTCGAGCTGCTTGTCCATGTTCTCCTTGATCAACTGCATCGGCACGTGGCCGGGGCCTTCGATCATGCACTGCACGTCATGCTTCCAGGCGATCTTGGTCAGCTCGCCCAGGGTCTCCAGCTCGCCGAACTGCGCCGCGTCGTTGGCGTCGGCGATCGAGCCCGGGCGCAGGCCGTCGCCCAGCGAAAAGCTGACGTCGTAGGCCTTCATGATTTCGCAGATTTCGTCGAAATGGGTGTAGAGGAAGTTTTCCTTGTGATGCGCCAGGCACCACTTGGCCATGATCGAGCCGCCGCGGCTGACGATGCCGGTCACGCGCTTGGCGGTCAGCGGCACGTAGCGCAGCAGCACGCCGGCATGGATGGTGAAGTAGTCCACGCCCTGCTCTGCCTGTTCGATCAGGGTGTCGCGAAACAGCTCCCAGGTCAGGTCCTCGGCCACGCCGTTGACCTTCTCCAGTGCCTGGTAGATCGGCACCGTACCGATCGGCACCGGCGAGTTGCGGATGATCCACTCGCGGGTTTCATGGATGTGCTTGCCGGTGGACAGGTCCATTACCGTGTCCGAGCCCCAGCGGATGCCCCAGGTCAGCTTGGCCACTTCTTCCTCGATGGAGGAGCCCAGCGCGCTGTTGCCGATGTTGCCGTTGACCTTCACCAGGAAATTGCGGCCGATGATCATCGGCTCCAGCTCCACATGGTTGATGTTGGCCGGAATGATCGCGCGGCCGCGAGCGACTTCCTCGCGCACGAATTCGGCGGTGATCTCCTTGGGGATGCTTGCGCCGAAGCTGTGCCCGGCGTGCTGCTGGTCGAGCAGGCCGGCGGCGCGGGCCTCCTGCAGCTTCATGTTCTCGCGGATGGCCACGTACTCCATCTCGGCGGTGATGATGCCCTGGCGCGCGTAGTGCATCTGGCTGACGTTGGCGCCGGCCTTGGCCCGGCGCGGGTTGCGCACGTGGGCAAAGCGCAGCTTGGTCAGTTCCACGTCGTTCAGGCGCATCTGGCCGAAACTGGAGGACAGCCCGGCCAGGCGCTCGGTGTCGCCGCGCGCGTCGATCCAGGCCGAGCGCACATCGCCCAGGCCCTTGCGCACGTCGATCTGCACGGTGGGATCGGTGTAGGGGCCGGAGGTGTCGTACACCAGCACCGGCGCGTTGGCTTCGCCGCCGAAATCGGTGGGGGTGTCGTCCAGGCTGATTTCGCGCATCGGCACCTGGATATCGGGGCGCGAGCCCTGCACGTAGATCTTGCGCGAACGGGTGAACGGCTGCACGGACTGCTCGTCGACCTTGGCCGATTCACTCAGGTGCGCGGGGTATTTTTGTTTTTGGCTCATCACAGGCTCTCCAGACGGGTTGGCAGTCGGAGTGAACCTGAAAGGCACGGGCGCACCAGGGCTGGTGCTGTGCCGAAAACGGAAGATGCCACACCAGCCAAAAAGCTGAAATGACAATCCCGCAGCCGACACAAGAGGGCTCGCGGGAGACGAGCAATCTTGTTCCCTACGCAGGCGCTAACCTGATCAGGTTCAACGGGATCCGGAATTATCCGATCTCAGCCTCAACGCAAGGCACCCCGACAAGAACGCGCCCAGCATAGACCGGTGCGACGCGAAACGCCAACAGTCCAAGCACAAGCATGATAAAAGGCGCAAATAGCGGATTGTTGCAAAATGCCTGCGCAACTACACTCATCGGTTCAGAAATACTCAACCGTTCAAGGACTGCCCTATGCTGCGCAAACTTTCACTGGCCCTCGCCGTGTCGTGTGCTACCAACGGAATGGCCTGGGCAGCAGAACCGCCCCTGTCGGTACGCACCGATCTGGTCAGCGTGTATCAGGAAGCGGTGAACAACAACGCCGACCTGGCCGCTGCCCGCGCCGACTACGGCGCCCGCAAGGAAGTGGTGCCCCAGGCCCGTGCCGGCCTGCTGCCCAACCTCTCGGCCGGCGCCGAGATGATGAACAGCCGTACGAAGATCGATCACCCCTCGATCACCGCCAACCGCAGCGGCAACTCCTGGCAGGCCACCCTGGCCCAGCCGATCTTCCGCGCCGACCGCTGGTTCCAGTTGCAGGCAGCCGAAGCGGTGAACGAACAGGCGGCGCTGGAGCTGTCGGCCACCGAACAGAACCTGATTCTGCAAAGTGCCGAGAACTACTTCGCCGTGCTGCGCGCCCAGGACACCCTGGCCTCGACCAAGGCCGAAGAAGCCGCGTTCAAGCGCCAGCTCGACCAGAGCAACGAGCGCTTCGACGTGGGCCTGTCGGACAAGACCGACGTGCTGCAGTCCCAGGCCAGCTACGACACCGCACGGGCCAACCGCATCGTCGCGCAGCGCCAGGTGGACGACGCCTTCGAGGCCCTGGTGACCCTGACCAACCGCGACTACAACTCGGTGCAGGGCATCGTGCACACCCTGCCGGTGCAGGTACCCACGCCCAATGACGCCAAGGCCTGGGTAGAAACCGCCGCAAAGCAGAACCTGAACCTGCAGGCCACCAACTACGCGGTCAACGCGGCCGAGGAAACCCTGCGCCAGCGCAAGGCCGGGCACGCGCCGACGGTGGACGCGGTGGCGCGCTACCAGAAGGGTGACAACGACAGCCTGGGCTTCAGCAACCCCAACCTGACGGGCCAGAACTACCGCGGCGACGTGGAGCAGACCAGCATCGGCCTGCAGCTGAACATCCCGATCTACAGTGGCGGGCTGACCAGCTCGCAGGTGCGCGAGGCGTACCAGCGCCTGAGCCAGAGCGAACAGCAGCGCGAGAGCCTGCGTCGCCAGGTGGTGGAAAACACCCGCAACCTGCACCGCGCGGTGAACACCGACGTAGAGCAGGTGCAGGCGCGCAAGCAGTCGATCATTTCCAACCAGAGTGCGCTGGAAGCGACCGAAATCGGTTACCAGGTGGGTACGCGCAACATCGTCGACGTGCTGGATGCACAGCGCCAGCTGTACACCTCGGTGCGCGACTACAACAACACCCGGTATGACTACATCCTCGACAACCTGCGCCTGAAGCAGGCCGCCGGGACCTTGAGCCCGCAAGACCTGAATGACCTGGGTCGCTACCTCAAGCCCGACTACAACCCGGACAAGGACTTCCTGCCGCCGGACCTGGCCAAGGCGGCGCAAGCCAATTTCGAAAGGCCCTGAAACAGCTTCGCCGGCAAGGCCGGCTCCTACAGGTGTTGCGCACCCCGTGTAGGAGCCGGCCTTGCCGGCGAACAGGCCTCACGCCTTGAGCAGATTCCCCAGCCCATCCAGCAGGCGCTTCAACGCCCCCTGATTGGCCCGCATCACCCCGACCCCCGCCTCGCCCATCTTCAGTGCATCACTGGGCAGCTCGATCAGGCGCCGCACCTCGGCCGCCAGCCCCTGGGCATCATCCACTTCGCACAACGCCCCCGCCTCGCGCAGCATTGCCGCGATCTCGAGAAAGTTGAACAGATGCGGCCCACTCAGCACTGGCCTGGCCAGTGCAGCCGGCTCCAGCAGATTGTGCCCGCCGTTGGGCACCAGGCTGCCGCCGACGAACGCGATGTCCGCCAGCGCATACAGAAACAGCAGCTCGCCCATGGTATCGCCCAGCAATACCTGGCAATCCGCCGTCACCGGCGCCCCGCCAGAGCGGCGCACCGTGGAAAACTGCGCTGCGCACAACCCATGCACCGCGTTGAAGCGCTCCGGATGGCGCGGTACCAGCATCAGCAGCGCGTCCGAATGGTGCGCCAGCAACTGCCGATGCGCTGCCAGGATCACCTCGTCCTCGCCCTCATGGGTGCTTGCGGCAATCCACACCGGCCGTTGCAGCGCCTGCCACTCTTCACGCAGTGCCCTGGCGCGCACCGGCAGCTGCGCATCGATGGTCAGGTCGAACTTGATCGAGCCGGTCACCTGCACGCACTCGGGCCGCGCACCGAGCTGGCGAAAACGCTCGGCCTCGGTTTCGGTCTGCACCGCGATCAGGCTCATCTCGGCCAGCATCGGCCGGGTCAACCCGGCAAAACGCGCATAGCCCTTGGCCGAACGCGCCGACAACCGCGCATTGGCCAGCGCCACCGGTATGCCACGTCGGGCGCACTGGTGGATATGGTTGGGCCACAGCTCGGTCTCCATGATCACCGCCAGTTGCGGGCGAGCACGCTCCAGAAACCGCGCCGCCGCCCACGGCAGGTCGTACGGCAGGTAGCAGTGCTGGATGCGTGGCTCGTTTGCGAACAGCGCCTGGATGCGCTCGGAACCGGTGGGCGTCATGCAGGTGATGGTGATCGGCAACTGTGGATAACGTTGCAGCAGGGCACGCACCATCGGCGCGGCGGCGATGCTCTCGCCCACCGACACCGCATGCACCCAGATGCCCCCCGGCTGCAGGGGCGGCAGCTTCAGGCCGAAGCGCTCGGCGATGCGCCGGGCATAGGCCGGCGCCTTGCGCGAGCGCAGGTACAGGCGCAGCGCGACCAGCGGCAGGCCCAGGTGAAACAGCAGGGTATATAGGGTTCTGTTCATGGCGCCGAAGTGTACTAGCCAATGGCGCACAAATGCACTGCGAAGCGCTCGGCCAGCCAGCGCGCGGCCGGCCCCAGCGGCTCGTCGCGGCGCCACGCCAACTCCACCACCAGCGCCGGCGGGCGCCACTCGCTGGCAAGCTCCACCATCTGCTGCTGGTAGGCCGGGTACTGCACCACATGGCGCGGCAGCCAGGCCCAGCCCAGCCCGCGCATGAGCATCTCGGCCATCACGTAGAAGCTGTCGGCGCGCCAGATCTGCGGGCTGATCGGTTCGCCGCCAGGGTAGCCACTCTGCTGGGGCGTGATCAGCAACTGACGGTGCTGCGCCAGCTGCTGGCGGTTGACGCTGGCCAGTTGCGCCAGCGGGTGATGCACCGCGCACACGGTGACCATCTCCACGCTGCCCAGCGCCTGGCGCTCCAGCGCTGCAGGCATGTGCTCGTGGTGGAACATCAGGCCCAGGTCGGCACGGCGCTCCAGCAGCTTGCGCGCCACATCGCCCTGGGCCCCGCTGGCCACCTGGATTTCCAGCAGCGGGTACTGCACGGCCAGCTCGTCGAGGCTGTCGAGCACCGGCTGGAAGGGCATGGCCTCGTCCTGCGCCAGGCGCAGTTGCGCCTCCTGCCCGCGCATCAGCGCCTGCGCCCGGCCGTCCAGGCGCTCGCACTGGCGCAGCAACTCGCGTGCCTCATCGAGCAACGCCTGGCCGGCATCGGTCAGGCGCGGCTGACGCCCGCTGCTACGCTCGAACAGCGTGACCCCAAGGTCGGCCTCGAACAACGCGATGGCGTTGCTGACCGCCGACTGGGCCTTGCGCTGCTCACGCGCCACCGCCGAAAACGAGCGCAGTTCGGCGACCCGCACGAAGGTGCGAAGCTGTTCGAGGTTCCATTGACCGTGCATGCCAGCCTATCTCCAGAATAGATAGGTAATGACTTTACCCCATTGCGCCATCCTCTAGAATGCGCGACCAGAACAGAGGACTACCATGAACGCCTATACCTACCTGGCCATCGCCATCTGCGCCGAAGTCATTGCCACCGCCTCGATGAAGGCGGTCAAGGGCCTGAGTACGCCGCTGCCCCTGCTTCTGATGGTGTGCGGCTACATCGTGGCGTTCTGGATGCTGACCCTGGTGGTGCGCAGCATTCCGGTAGGCATTGCCTACGCCATCTGGTCGGGCCTGGGCATCGTGCTGATCAGCATCGCGGCGCTGGTGATCTATGGGCAGAAACTGGATGTGCCGGCCATGCTCGGCATGGCCATGATCGTCGGCGGCGTGGTGGTGATCCAGGTGTTCTCCAAAACCACCGGGCATTGATGAGCGACAGGGTACGAAACCTCACAGGCTGTATACTGCGCTCCTGTCTTTGCTTGTGAGGTGCGTGCATGTCATCCGTTATTTCCACCGACGTGCTGATCGTCGGCGCAGGGGTCGCAGGCCTCTGGCTCAATGCCCGCCTGCGCCGCCTGGGCTACTCGACGGTGCTGGTGGAACGCGCCAGCCTCGGTGGCGAGCAGACCCTCAAGTCCCAGGGGATCATCCACGGTGGTGCCAAGTACGCCCTGCACGGTGCGCTCACCGGCGCCTCCGAGGCCATTGCCGACATGCCGCGGCGCTGGCGCGAGGCCCTGGCCGGCAACGGCGAACTGGACCTGAGCGGCGTGCGCCTGCTGTCCGAGGCGCACTACCTGTGGTCGCCCGGCACCCTGGCCGGCAACCTCACCAGCTTCTTCGCCAGCAAGGCGGTACGCGGCCGGGTCGACCAGGTCAAGGGCGACCAGTTGCCCCCTGCCCTGCAGGACCGTGCCTTCAAGGGCAAGGTGTACCGCCTGGCCGAACTGGTGGTGGACGTGCCGAGCCTGCTCGAGCGCCTGGCAGAGCTGGCCGGCGACAGCCTGCTGGCCGGTGAACATATCGAACCGCTGCATGAAGGTGACGAACTGGTCGGCTTGCGTGTCGATGGCCGCGATATCCGCGCCCAGCGCGTGGTGCTCAGCGCCGGTGCCGGCAATGCCGCGCTGCTGCAAAGCCTGGGCCTGAGCCAGCCGGCCATGCAGCGCCGACCGCTGCACATGGTCATGGCCAAGGGCCCGAGCCTCAAGCCGCTGTACGCCCACTGCCTGGGCGGTGGGCCCAAGCCGCGCATCACCGTGACCACCCACCCGGCCGCCGACGGCCAGTGGGTGTGGTACCTGGGCGGCGACCTGGCCGAAGCCGAGGGCGTTGCCCGCGAACCCGAAGCGCAGATCGCTGCCGCCCGCAAGGAGGTCGCGGGGCTGCTGCCCTGGGTCGACCTCAGCCAGGTGCAGTGGGCCACCGTGCGTGTCGACCGCGCCGAACCCGCGCAATCGGGCCTGGTGCGCCCCGACAACGCCTTCCTCGCCGACCAGCAGCGCCTGCTGGTGGGCTGGCCGACCAAGCTGGCCCTGGCACCGGACTTCGCTGACCGCGTGCTGAACAGCCTGGAACGTGACGATATCAAGCCAGGCAATCTGCCTGCCCTGCCGCCCCTGCCAAAACCGCCCCTGGCACAACCGGTATGGGAGCAACTGCTGCCATGAGCCTGCCGACCCTGCACCCCTATCACCGCCCGCTGGGCAGCACCGGCCTGAGCGTTTCCCCGCTGGGGCTGGGCACGGTCAAGCTGGGCCGCGACCAGGGCGTCAAATACCCCAACGGCTTCACCATCCCCGACGACGACGAGGCCCGCCTGCTGCTGCGCCAGGCCCGTGAGCTGGGCATCAACCTGATCGACACCGCACCGGCCTATGGCCGCAGCGAAGAGCGGCTGGGCCCATTGCTGCGCGGCCAGCGCCACGACTGGGTGATCGTCAGCAAGGTCGGCGAAGAGTTCGACGACGGCCACTCGCACTTCGACTTCAGCGCCGCCCACACGCGCCGCTCGGTGGAACGCAGCCTCCAGCGCCTTGAAACAGATTGTATCGATCTTGTACTGGTGCATTCCGACGGCAACGATCTGCGCATTCTGCAGCAGGAAGCGGTGTACGAAACCCTGGCCCGACTCAAGCAGGAAGGCAAGATTCGCGGCTTCGGGCTGTCCGGCAAAACCGTCGAAGGTGGGCTGCAGGCCCTGCAATCAGGCGATTGCGCGATGGTTACCTACAACCTCGACGAGCAGGGCGAACGCCCGGTGCTGGACTATGCTGCCGAACACGGCAAGGCCATCCTGGTGAAAAAGGCCCTGGCCAGTGGTCATGCCTGCCTGGCCCCGGGCGTCGACCCGGTGCGGGCCAGCTTCGAGCTGCTGTTTGCCCACCCCGGGGTGAGCAGTGCTATTGTCGGCACCATCAATCCCGTGCACCTGGCCCACAACGTGGGCGTGGTTGCCAAGATCCTGAGCCAGCGCTGAGCCGCCGTCGCGGCCGACCCCAACGCAAGAAGGAGCCGAGATGCCGCGCACGCTGATCCGCAAGAACCCCAGCAACTTCAAGACCCTGCCCCTGCATGTGGAAGCCGGCCCCGAGGGCCTGAGCTACCAGAGCATCGGCATGCCGCTGAACTTTGCCCAGACCCTGCAGCGGCGCAAGGCGATCCAAGTGGCCGACCCCGAGCGTTTCGCCGTGGAGCTGGCCAACCTGGGCGTTTCGGTGCGCCTCACCCTGCAGTGGCAGAACCGCGACTACTGGGTACTGGTGCGCCAGCGCCGCCAGGACCGCGGTGATGTGGTGCTCAAGCTGATCTCCGGTTACGTGCCCGCTCAGGAGCTGAACCTGCCCTTGCACACGGCCGTGCAGGAAGTGGCCGAGGAATGCCTGCTGGAGACCCCGGAAGGCTGGCTTGGGGGGCGTTTCAACGACACCTGGTTGCCGGCGCCGTACGCCGACGCGCTGCATTACCGTGAAGCGATGCCCTTCGTGCTGACCCCTCACTCGGGGGCCGCGCGACCGGTGCGCTGTGGCAACCAGCCGCTGATCGAGCGACCGCGAGCCTATGTCCACCTGCCCACGGCGTCACTGCAACTGATTTATGACCTGCGCCTGCAAGTGCCCAGGGAAGCCAAATCATTGAGCCTGTTCCATGTGGACGAGCGCCTTGAGGGCGACCAACTGGTGGCACGCCTCAACCGCAGCCGGCCAGACTTGTACCTGATGCCGCTGGAAGACGGTCAGCCGCAGGCCGAGCTGTACACCCTGAAGAAGGACCGATTGGTGCCGGCGAGTACACGTGGTATCTACCTGGCCGAAAGCTTTGCCCGACAGGATGGCTGGCTGGTGCGTGAAGAGCGGATTCGCTGGAAGGACTGGCTGAGGCAGCAGGGGCTGGTGGCGCCCAGGCCGGACTCGAAACTTAAAAGGCTGACGGGCAAGGCCCGCCAGCTGTTGGGGCTGGCTTTGCAGAAGTAGGACGTTTTTGCAGGCCCTAATCGCGGGTCAAACCACTCAGTTCTTGCGGATTTTCTCCACGATCGCCGTGGTCGAGCTGTTTTCCACCAGCCCCAACACCTTCACCGTACCGCCATAGGCCTTGACGATATCGGCGCCCACCACCTGATCGATGCCGTAGTCGCCACCCTTGACCAGCACGTCGGGCTTGACCTCGGCAAGCAGGTTTTCCGGGGTGCCTTCGGAGAAGCTGATGACCCAGTCCACTGCCCCCAGCCCCGCCAGCACCGCCATGCGCCGGTCGACACTGTTGATCGGGCGACCCGGCCCCTTCAGGCGACTGACCGAAGCATCGTCATTGACCGCCACGATCAACCGGTCGCCCTGCGCACGCGCCTGCTCCAGGTAGGTCACGTGCCCGGCATGCAGAATGTCGAAGCAGCCATTGGTGAACACGATCTTCTCGTTGTGCGCCCGCGCATCGTCGATGGCCAGCAGCAACTGCTCAAGGCTCAGCACCCCGCGCTCGGAGCCTTCTTCGCGCTGGATGGCGCGGCGCAGTTCCGGCGCGCTGATGGCCGCCGTACCCAGCTTGCCGACCACGATGCCGGCGGCCAGGTTGGCCAGACCGACCGCATGGGGCAGCTCCTCACCGGCGGCGATCGCCGCCGCCAGGGTGGAGATCACGGTATCGCCGGCACCGGTCACATCGAACACTTCACGCGCCCGTGCCGGCAGGTGCATGGCCGGATGGCCCGGGCGCAGCAAGGTCATGCCGTGCTCGCCTCGGGTCACCAGCAAGGCGCCCAGTTCCAGCTCGCGCATCAGCTCGCCGCCCTTGTTGACCAGTTCGGTCTCGTCGGCGCAATGCCCGACGATGGCCTCGAACTCGCCCAGATTCGGCGTGATGACGCTGGCGCCGCGGTAGATCGAGAAATCCTTGCCCTTGGGGTCGGCCAGCACCGGAATGCCCTTGGCTCGCGCGGCCTGGATCAGGCTCTGGTGGTTCTTCAATGCGCCTTTGCCGTAGTCGGACAGCACCAGCACCTTCACCCCTTCGAGCAGGGCGTCGACTTCGGCGCCCAGCGACAGCGGGTCGGTGGCAAAGGGTTCTTCGAAATCGATGCGCAGCAATTGCTGGTGACGGCTCATGACCCGCAGCTTGACGATGGTCGGCTGATGGGCGATGCGCTGGAAGATCGAACGCACCCCCGCTGCCTGCAGGCTGTTGGCCAGGCTGTCGGCGGCCTCGTCCTGGCCGGTGACGCCCACCAGCGAGGCCGGCGCACCCAGCGCGGCAATGTTCAGCGCAACGTTGGCTGCACCACCCGGACGGTCCTCGATCTGCTCGACCTTGACCACCGGTACCGGGGCTTCAGGTGAAATGCGAGAGGTACCGCCATGCCAGTAGCGGTCGAGCATGACATCCCCGACCACCAGTACCGGAGCTTGATCGAAACGCGGCATGGACAACTTCATGGGCAACCCATATAGACAAAATGAACAGGGGCGGGATATTAGCACAGCCCTGGCACCGGCCTGTTCGGCGCCGGTAACCTGCTGTGACAACCAGGGCGCAGAACGCGCCCTGGCAGGGTGACTCAGGTGATGTCGGCCTTGGCCGGCTCATCCAGGCCCATGGCGTGCAGGCGCGCGTAATAGCCGTTTTCGGCCAGCAACTGGCCATGCGTGCCACGCTCGACGATGCGCCCCTGATCCATCACCAGGATCAGGTCGGCCTTCTCGATGGTCGACAGGCGGTGCGCGATCACCAGGGTGGTACGGCCTTTCATCACCTGGTCCAGGGCGGCCTGGATGTGCCGCTCCGACTCGGTGTCGAGGGCCGAGGTGGCCTCGTCCAGAATCAGCAGCGGTGCATTCTTGAGCAGGGCCCTGGCGATCGCCAGACGCTGGCGCTGGCCGCCGGACAGCAGCACGCCGTTCTCGCCGACCTCGGTGTCCAGCCCTTGAGGCAACTGATCGATGAACTCCTTGGCATAGGCATCGGCTGCCGCAGCCTCGATCTGCTCGCGCGGCGCACCGGCCAGGTCACCGTAGGCGATGTTGTTGGCCACGGTGTCGTTGAACAGGGTCACATGCTGGGTCACCTGGGCAATGTGCCGACGCAGGTTACGCAGGCGGTACTGCTCCACCTCCACGCCATCGAGCAGGATCTCGCCCTCGGCATGCGGATAGAAACGCGGTATCAGGCTGGCCAGGGTCGACTTGCCACTGCCCGAACGCCCAACCAGCGCCACCATCTGACCCGGCTCGGCGGTGAAGCTGATGTCATCGAGCACGCGGCGCTCGCTACCCGGGTAGGTGAAGCTCAGGTGGCGGACATCCAGGCGCCCGGTAACCCGGTCGCGCTCGACGGTGCCGTGGTCGACTTCCGGCTCCACATCCAGCTGCTCGAAGATGCTCTCGGCCCCCGACACACCCTTCTGGATGGTCGAGCTGACTTCCGACAGCTGGCGGATCGGCTTGGGCAGCAGGCCGGCCGCGGTGATATAGGCCACCAGGTCGCCGGCGGTGGAGTCGCCGCGCAGGTACAGCACCAGGAACATCAGCACGGCCATGGCCGAGTAGATCACCAATTGCAGCATCGGTGTGTATACCGCGCTGGTCTTGGTCATGCGCAGCTGCTTCTCGGTGTTGCTCTGGCTGGCGTTGTTGAAGCGCTGCTCTTCGTAGTTCTCGCCCCCGAAGCTGCGCACCACGCGATAGCCCTGGATGGTTTCGGACGCGACATGCGTCACGTCACCCATGGCCACCTGGATCTTCTTGCTCTGCTTGCGGAATTTCTTGCTCGAACTGCTGACCATGAAGGCGATCAGCGGCAGAATCGCCAGCATCACGATGGTCAGCTTCCAGTTCATCCACAGTAGATAGCCGAACAGGAACACCACGGTCAGGCCTTCGCGGATCACCACCTTGATTGCATCGGTGGCGGCGCCGGTGACCATGGTCACATTGAAGGTGATGCGCGAAATCAGGTGTCCGGAGTTGTGGCTGTCGAAATAGCGGTTGGGCAGTACCAGCAGCTTGTTGAACAACTCGACCCGCAGGTCGTGCACCAGACCCAGGGAAACCTTGGCCAGGAAATAGTTGCCCAGAAACGAGCCCAGGCCCTGCCACGCGGCGATCAGCACGATCAGCAGCGGCACAGCCTGCAACAATTGGAGGTCGCGCAAGTAAGGCACGGTGGGGAACAGCACCGCTTCGGGGTTGCTCAGGCCATCGACGAAATACTTGAGGATGCCTGCCAGCATGGGCTGGGTCGAGGCGAATATCACGAAGCCGAGGATACTCACCAGGAACATGCCCACGTAGGGCTTCACGTAACCGAGCAGTCGAAAATAGATTTTCAAGCTCGAAGGCGCGGACGATTCAGGGGCGGTCATGAGAATCCGTCGTATCAAAAAGAAGCGGGATTGTATCACAAGCGGTTTTCGCCACTCGGTGCTGGGGTAATATAGCCGGCCAAACAAGCCTCAGGCCCCAGACACCGGAGTATCGATGCAAGCCCTTGAACATGCCCGTTACCTTGCCCTGCGCGAAGGCGCCCAAGTCCTGGAGGCTGACGGTACGGGAGACAAGGTGCTGCGTCTGGGCGACGGCTCGATGCTGAAGCTGTTCCGCCGCAAGCGCCTGATCACGTCCGCGGCGTGGTACCCCTACGCCAAGCGTTTTGCCGATAACTGCCGCACCCTGGCCGAACGTGGCATCCCCTGCCCGCGTGTGCGCCAGGTGTATCGAATAGCCGAAATCGCCCGGGATGCCGTGCATTACGACCCCCTGCCGGGGCAAACCCTGCGCCAGTTGCTCGAGGACCCGCTCAGTGATGACCGACGGCGCGCGCAATTGGGTGCATTCATCGCGCAACTGCACGAGAAAGGCGTCTACTTCCGTTCTGCGCACCTGGGCAACGTGGTGCTCACACCGGAAGGCGAACTGGGCCTGATCGATATTGCCGACCTGCGCATCTACCGCCAGGCGCTGACCAAGCGTCTACGCCTGCGCAACTTCAAGCACATGCTGCGCTACCCGCAGGACCGGGCCTGGTTGCTGGACAACGGTGGCGATGCCTTCAGCAGCGCCTACCTTGCCCACCAGCACACCTGCAGCGCCGCCGAACTGAGCGCCGCACTGGCCTGAAACAAATCGACCACCCGAAGGTGGTCGACTGGATCACAGACGCACGCGCCTCGGACGCTGCGCCACGCGCCCCAGCACCAGCGCCGCAGGCAGCAGCACGAGTGGCCAGAGTTCGTCAGGGTTGCCTATCAGCTTGCTGCCGTCGAAGTTGAGCATAACCAGCGCGCACGCCAGGTACATGCCCCATGGATCCCGGTTGCGCCAGGCCTGCCACAGGGTCGCGCCCATCACCGCCAGCAGCAACACCAGCGAGACACCGCCGGTATACAGCCCCATCGCCACGAAGACGTTGTGCGGGTGCTGGATAGGCAGGCCGTCCTGAAGGGTCTTGGCGGTCTTGAAGTCGACCCCGCATCCCAGCGCCCAACCACAGTTGCGCCATTCCCCGACCATGATATGGAACAGTTCGACACGGTACGAATCGCCACGCTCGAACAGCGACAGGAACCAATGCTGCTCATGCACCAGCCACAAGACCAGAAGCATGGCTGCAGCGGCCGCCGACACGCAGATCAAACCAATCCTGGGGAACCGCAGGATGCCGTACAGCGCCCAGACGCCCAGCAGAAAGGCAGCGCCAACCAGCGCGGTACGTGTTTGCAACACAAACGCCACCGCAAACAGCGACAGCGCCACTGCAGCTATCGCCTCGATCCAGCGCCGCTCCCTGACCCATGCAGGCAGGGCCAGCGCCAAGGCGCAGAGCAACCAGATGCTGGCATAGATAATGTTCTCCATGCGCGAAGGCAACAAGCGTACACGCTCGCCAAAGGGGAAGATGCCTGTGGCGTAGGCATAGGTAGCGTAGCCAAAGATGTAGGCGAAAATGATCCAGAACTGCGCGCGGGTGAACGCGGACGAGCGGAAAAATTGCGGACTCGTCAGCCCGGCAACCACAAACACAAACACGCAGACATACAGGATGTGCTTGTAGAACTGCCCATTGCCGGCAATGGCGGCAGGCACGAGGAACCACAGCATGAACGCCAGCCAGGCCCAGGTCAGGCCGTGCTGAAACAGCCCGACGCCCCGTTCCTTGAGCAGAAACACCAACCCGGGCAAAGCAATAAACGCGTAGAAGATGTTGTTCGTCCACTTGGACGAGTCCATCAGGATGAAGCTGAGCAGAAACAGAATGATGGCCGCGCCAAAGTAGCGACGGCTGTTGCTGTTTTCCAAATGGACCTCACTAAATAACATTCAACATCCAGCCTATTACCATTCCAACTACCAGCGCTCCAATCAGCTTGAAGCGATCCCTTTGTTTACGGCGCAACTTGTTCTGTTTCTCCTGGGGCAACTCGACATGTCCGCCGAAACCCGTGTGCAGCACGGCATCATTTTCCAGTATCAATGCATAGCGGTTTTCGCTGGCATACAGACGCGAAAGGCTCTTTTCACCGCTGTGCCCGGCATACGGCGCGTGCTGCTGATAGTCGGCCAGGCGGCGCAACCCGGGGTTGAAGGAAAAGCCCTGCCAATCCGGCTTGTGCGAGCCCAACTGGTAGAACGCGATGCCCTGAAGCACCTGGCGCTCGTTGAGGAATACGTAAGGGCTGTGCACCTGCAGGTCGTGGTTGAAGCTGCGCAACCACACCTGCAAGGCCTGCGGATCGGCCTCCAGCAGCACCTGGGAGTCTTCGATGAAGCCTGGGCGATAGAAGTCCCAGTCGTCCTCGCAATGGAACACCCAGCGTGTCTTGATCTGCGCGTAGGCAGCATCGATCGAGCGCAACTGGCCCAGCTTGGGGTTGTTGACAATGCAGGTGGTGTGCTCGCGCCAGTGCACAGGGACGCAATCGCGTACTGCCTCGTCACCGGAGTCTTCGGTGATGAAAACTTCCCGGATGGGCGCCGTATTGAATCGGTCGAAGCTTTCCAGCGTGCGCTTGAGTAGATCGAACCGGCCGCAACTGGTCACCATCAGGGTGATTTCGCTGCTTTCGCTGAAGAGCATGTTGCTTCCTCGATAAGTGACAGATGAACGGCCTTAACGGCCTACCGCGTTGCGCAGCCGTGCCCACCAGCCAGGCTGGGCATGCGCACGCAGCGGCGCACGCATGGTCTCGACAATGGTCTTGCCCAAGGCGTGAAACGTATAACGCGTCTCGGCCAACTGCTGCCCGCGACGGGAGATCTCGTCGGCCAGCTCGGGCTGCTCACGCAGCTGTTTCAATTTGGCTCGCAGCTCTGCCAAGTCGCGATACAGCACGATGTTGTGCATATCGACAAAACCCAGAGCCTGGTTTTCCTCGTCGCCCTGGTCATAGGCAAACAAGACGCAGCCACAGGCCATCGCTTCGAAATTCTTGATCATGTACTCGCCCATGCCGACATCGGCACTGACGAAAAAGCGGATGCGGCTGAGGGTCTGGCTGTACTCCTCACCCGATTTGGTGCGCGTGACGACAAGGTTCTCGACACTCGCGAGCGAGTCGAGCATTGCCTTGCGCCCGGAGTAGGCCACGCTGCGAAGGCTGCCGACAAAGGCCAGTTCGATGTCGCGCTCGCGCCCTTCATTGCGCAGCAGCGCCTGATCGTAGCCTTTGGGCACGAACACCGCGTCGAAGCCCTCGTCACGCAGGCGCCGGCTTACCACCGCCCCCGACGTGATCACCCGCGCCCAAGGTATCTGCTGGTAGTGCTTGCTGAACTTGCCCGTGTACTTGCACGGGATGTAGTTCTGATAAGCGTCGTGCTCGAGAATGACCAGATTGGGCACGGTGCGGATAAAGCCGACCTGACGTATCTCTTTCTTGAAGCGCAGGAAAAACACGATCCGGTCGTACTGTTCGACATTGACGTGCTGCTTGAAATAAGCGCGCAGATTGTCCTGCTCGGCGTCGGTCAGCCAACGGATATCACAGTCGCAGGCTGCACCTACGCCTTCATACAAGCGATCCAGAATGGCCCGTTGCTCTTTCTGAACCAGAAATAGGACTTTCACTGTTGCTCTCTCTTGTCGGTTTCGGCACCGACCCAGAACAGCTCGTGCCGGCGCACGGCCTTGCGGAAAAACTCGTTTTCACCAGTGGTCGGCCAACGCCGCCCTGCCAGGACGCGCTGCAAAAAGCGGCGCAGGCGACGCTTGAAGGGGGTTCCGGGCTGCAGGTCGTGCATCATGCCCAAAGACATAGCCTTGTGCCATTGCTTTTCCTCGCTCAACGCCAGCACCCAGGGGCGCATCGCCACCTGCCCCTGGAAGTGGGGCGGCAGCGCCACTCCGCTGCCCGCATCCCCCATTGGCCAACGGTCGTTGTCATGCAGGTGATTGGCGTAGTGCAGCAGCGTCCGCGGCTGATGGTGCGTCAGCGCAAGGGCCTCTAGCACTGCGTTGCGGGCGCACACATGATCGGGGTGGGGATCGAGCAACGGCTCAGGCAGCACGATGGTCTGCGGGCGAATACGCTCGATCAGTTCACACAGGTCCTGCACCAGGTTGCGCCAGGAGGGGACGCCATCGACGTCGCTGGCCAGGCCGACACGGTTGAAACGCCGGAACAGGCGCGTGTCGAGCATGTCCGCCTCGCGCGACCCCTGCGCCATCAGTGGCTCAGCCTGCATGGCCGCCAGTTGCATGCAGAAATAGCCAAGCTGCACGCAGCGCTCGGCCGGTACACCGGCCCACAGCGGCACGGCGATGCTGTCCCAGCTGCGCAACTGGCCTTTGAGGCGAGCTGCGGCGACTGCATCCAGGCCCATGGCCCGGTAGTGTTCGGTTTCGATTTCACCGGCCGTGAGTGTGACGATCCAGCTTTCCCGGGCCTGGGCATAAGCGCCGAAGGCTGCCAGCTCGGCATCATCGGCATGCGGGGCGATCACCAGCAACGGCCCGGCGAGGTAATCCGGATGTCGGCACACCAACAGCTCGACCTGTTCATCCAGCCGACAGTACTGGCCGCGCAGACGTAGTCGCCCCTCCACAAGGGCGGTGTGCTGCCCGGTCAGGTTCAGGTAACGCACCCCCTTCACACCGCGCTCGAACACCTGTGTATCGGATGTGCCGCCTTCGATCCTCACCGCCGGGTCAAACAGCCGCCCGAACAGCGAAGCGCGCAGACAGACCTTGAGCAGCAGCGTGTCGCCCTCCTCGAGGCTGCACTCGGCCGGCACACCCAATCGACCTTGCGTCAGGCGCAGGGGGTGGGACTGGTCGCTGTCGATGAGATAGTCGTAATCACTGGCCGGCGCATAGAACAGATGGTCGCTGAACCAGGCCTCGTGAGCGGACCAGGCCAGTACGCCGAGCACCAGCGGCAGCCACCAGGCGAGCCAGGCACTGGCCAGCAGAATGACCAGCAAAATGACCAGCGTCATGCGCTTGCGCTGCCGATGGCGCCTGAGCAACTGCTGCTTGCGGCTCACACCTGAAACACCGGCACGGGGTTGCACCATCGGTCCTTGTACTCGCGATCGGCGCGGCCGAAGGAGAACCGCAGCGGCTTGTTCAGCGCACGCGCGGCTTCCCAGGCGCTCTGGGTGTTGAGAAAGCTCAGCACGCTGCCCGGGCTGAACGCACGCGTCTCGGGGTCGACGCCGCCGTTGACGTACTCGACGCTGACCCACTCGGGAGCCTCGACGCGGTACACCAGCTGGATCGCGATCGGCTTGTCTTCCAGAAACAGCACCGAGCCGATCAGCAACGCGCGCAGGCGTTCGACCATCTCGGCCATGCGCTCGGCACCGGTGGCCGCAAAGCCCCAGCGGCGCTGGAACAGGTCGCAATACATCGACGCGATCTCGGCACTGGTGAACTCGGTGATGGCCCGCACCTGCCCGCCCGCCTCTTCCAGCAAACGCAGTTCGCGGCGCTGGTTGTAGCGAAACTTCTTCGACAGTTCTTCGGGCTGGCGTGCCATGGCCAGGGCTTCGGGCTGCGCCTTGAGGCCGCTGAAACGGCCCTGGTTGAGCTCGGACAGGTAGCGCCCGGCATGGCGCAGCGGCGCCTGTGCATCGGCAGCGGCCGGCAGAATCAGCTCGGCATTGCCCAGGTCGAACAGGCCCTTCTTGCCCCGGCGCTTGAGCACGTCCTTGGACAATGCTAGGTAGCGGTCCCAGGTGGGTATGGCCGCCTTCAGTTCGTCACCCTGGTACCAGCCCAGGTAACGCACCGGAATATCGGCCATCTCGGCCAGTTGCGCGAGCACCAGCGGGTGGGTCGCCACACTGCCGCCAAAGCGCTGCCAGGCGTCGGCGTAGGCCGGCGCATCGATCACGCGCCAGCCGCGCTCACGCCAGCCTTGTACATAATTGAGCATCAGGCCTGCCCCGTCAGTTCGACAACCTGGGGAAGGTGCCAGAAAGTCTCGCGCACGGCCGTGTCGGAGAAGCGTTCGCGCAGGCGCTCGAGCATGCGCTCGGCACAGGCCTGGCGTTGCGCCTGGTCCAGCTCGGCCAGGTGTTGCAGGCCTTGCGCCAGACGCTCGGCATCCCCGAGCGGGAACAGGATGCCGACACCTTCGACCACTTCCTTGGCGCCACCGCAGGCGGTGGCCAGCAACGGCACGCCGGCCACCATCGCTTCGAGCAGCACCATGCCGAAAGGCTCGTGGTCCGAGCTCAGGGCAAACACGTCGAAGGCACTGAAATAGCGCCGTGCATCCGGTACCTGGCCGAGAAAGTCCACCTGTGCGGCAATCCCCAGCGCCTCGGCCTGCGCCTTGAGCGCGTGCTCCAGGCGGCCGGTGCCCAGCACTGCCAGGCGGGCGCCTGCCGGCAGTGCCGGCAGTGCCTGGGCAAACCCGCGCAGCAAGGTGGCCTGGTCCTTGTCCGGGTGCAGGCGGCCGACGTTGCCGACGATCCATGCCTTCGCATCCAGGCCCAGGGCCTGGCGCGCCTGCGCGGCGGGCACCAGGCTGGCCTGCAGGGCGTCGATGTCGATGCGGTTGTACAGCGTCTGGATACGCTCGGCCGGCCACTTGGGCAGGCACTGGCGCATGTCGTCGCGCACCGCGTCCGACACCCCGAGCAGGCTCAGGCGTTTGCTGAACAGGTTGGCGAACAGCTGGCGGGTACGCCGCTGGTAGTCGCCAAAGGCGTGGTGCACGCCGATCACCGGCAGGCGGGTGGCCAGCAGGGCGATGTAGATCGGCTTGAAGCGGTGGGCGATGCAGAAGCTGAATCGGCGCGACGCGGCAATGCGGCGCAGTTCGCGAATCGCGCCCAGCTTCAAGCCACGAATGGCCTTGGAGCTGAACTCGAGAAACAGCACTTCATCGCTCGCACAGCCCGCCGCCACCTGCGGATCGGCGGCGCCGGTGAGAAACACCGTGGTGACGCGGTAGCCCTTGCCTGCGAACAGGCTGGCGTACTGACGGGCGCAATCGAGAAACGGCCCGTCATAGCCGTGGCAAAACTGCAGGACGTGCCGTTCAGCCAACGCTGTCATAAGCTTTCGCGCCGTCCTTGACCACCAGGATGTCTTCCATGATCAGGTACTGCAGGTCCGAGCCGAAGAACATGTTCAGGGCATCGGTCGGCGAGCAGATCATCGGTTCGCCACGACGGTTGAGCGAGGTATTGAGCGACACGCCGTTGCCGGTCAGGGTCTCCAGCGCCTTCATCATGTCGTAGTAGCGCGGGTTGTACTCGCGCTTGAGCACCTGGGCCCGCGAGGTGCCATCTTCGTGGACCACTTCCGGCACGCGGGTCTTCCACTCTTCAGCCACTTCGAAGGTGAAGGTCATGAACGGGGCCGGGTGATCGATCTTGATCATTTGCGGCGCCACGGTGTCGAGCATCGACGGGCAGAAAGGCCTCCAGCGCTCGCGGAACTTGATCTGGTGGTTGATGCGGTCGGCCACGCCCGGCACGCTCGGGCAGCCGATGATCGAACGTCCGCCCAAGGCCCGCGGGCCGAACTCCATGCGGCCCTGGAACCAGGCCACCGGGTTGCCGTCGACCATGATCCGGGCGATCTGCTCGGGCATGTTGTCCAGCTTGCGCCAGGTCGGCTTGTGTTCGTGACGGGCGCAGGCGGCGATCACGTCCTCGTTGCTGTACGCCGGGCCGAGGTAGACGTGTTCCATCTTCTCGACCGGTACGCCACGGGCGTGGGACACATAGGCGGCAGCACCGACTGCGGTGCCGGCGTCGCCCGAGGCGGGCTGCACGAACAGCTCCTTCACGTCGGGACGGGCGATGATCTTCTGGTTCAGCTTGACGTTCAGCGCGCAGCCGCCGGCAAAGGCCAGCTTGCCGGTTTCCTTGAGCACGTCACCCAGGTAGTAGTCGATCATCTGCAGCGCGAGCTTCTCGAACAGCGCCTGCATGCTGGCCGCGTAGTGGATGTACGGCTCGTCGGCGATGTCGCCTTCGCGCTTGGGGCCCAGCCACTCGATCAGCTTGGGCGAGAAGTAGAAACCCTTGCCCTTCTCTTTATAGCGGCGCAGGCCGATGACGTTGGCGTAGTCGGTGTTGATCTCCAGCTCGCCGTTTTCGAAGCTGGCCAGGCGCGAGAAGTCATACTTGCTGGCGTCGCCGTACGGCGCCATGCCCATGACCTTGAACTCGCCGTCGAGCATTTCGAAGCCCAGGAACTCGGTGATCGCGCCATACAGGCCGCCGAGGGAGTCCGGGTCGAAGAATTCCTTGATCTTGTGGATCTTGCCGTTTTCGCCGTAGCCGAAGAACGTGGTGGCGTACTCGCCCTTGCCGTCGATGCCCAGGATCGCGGTCTTTTCCTTGAAACCCGAGCAATGGTAGGCGCTGGAGGCGTGGGCCAGGTGGTGCTCGACCGGTTCGATCTTGATCTTTTTCGGATCGAAGCCCAGTTGCTCCAGGCACCAGACGATCTTGTTGCGGTAGCGCTTGTAGCGACGGTTGCCCATCAGCAGCGCGTCGAGGGCACGATCCGGGGCGTACCAGTAACGTTTGGCGTAGTGCCAGCGGGCCTTGCCGAACAGGCTGATGGGGGCGAACGGAATCGCTACCACATCGACATCGGACGGCTTGATGCCGGCCTGTTCGAGGCAGAACTTCGCCGATTCGTAGGGCATGCGGTTCTTTGCATGTTTGTCGCGCACGAAGCGCTCTTCTTCAGCGGCGGCAATCAGCTTGCCGTCGATGTACAGGGCCGCGGAAGGATCATGGCTAAGGGCGCCGGACAGGCCAAGAATCGTCAATGCCAAGGGTCTAGCCTCTTCAAATCTGTAGATGTGCGCCCCGGCCTCATGGGCGGGTGGCAGCGAAAGGGCGGGATTATAGCGTAAAGCGTGGTACGGAGTGCAGGGCGCACTGCTGGCGTGGAACCCATCGCGGGTCAAGCCCGCTCCCACAAGGACATCATTGCCTCTGTGGGAGCGGGCTTGACCCGCGATAGGCCAACACATTCACAACACCCTACTCGGCAATCAGCCAGTCCATGCGCCAGCTGCCCTGGGTCTGCCCCAGCACCTGGGCCAGCCACGGCAGCAGTGCGCGCAGCTCTTCTTCCAGGCCCCATGGCGGGTTGGCGATCGCCAGGCCAGAGCCGTTCAAGCCCTGCGGGCTGTCCTGCGGGTGCACGTACAGCTCCACCCGCAGCAGCTTCGGCGCACCGGTGCTGGTCAGGTCCTGATAGAAACGCACCAGCTGGCGCTGGTCCTTGATCGGGTACCAGATGGCCGCGACCGTCTGGCGCATGCGGCCAATCGTCTCCTTCATCGCCACCGTGCATCGCTTGAGCTCGTCGGCCTGCTCGAAGGGCGGGTCGATCAGCATCACCGCACGCTTCTCCTGCACCGGCAGCAAAGCCCTCGGCACGTGCCAGCCCTCGCCCAGGTGCACCGCCACGCGTGGGTCCTTCTTCATGTTTTCCTTGAGCAGGCGCCCGTCTTCGGGGTGCTTCTCGTTGAGCAGCACGCGGTCCTGCTGGCGTGCCAGGCGCCGTGCCAGCTCGGGTGACCCCGGGTAGTAGCGCAGCTCGCCGTCGGGGTTCATCTTTCGCAGGATGCGCAGGTAATCGGCCGTCACCTCGGGCAGGTCGTCGCGCCCCCAGAGCCGGCCGATGCCTTCCAGCCACTCACCGGTGCGGGTCGCCTGGTCGCCCTGCAGGTCATACAGGCCAAGGCCGGCGTGGGTGTCGAGGTAGGCGAACGGCTGCTCCTTGCGCGACATCAGCGCAATCAGCCGGGTCAATACGAGGTGTTTGAACACGTCGGCGTGGTTGCCGGCGTGAAAGGCGTGACGATAGTTCATGGCAACTCCTGCAAGGCCCGGAAGTTTACCCTGTCAGGCCCGCGCCGTCAGGTGACAGCCGCCAGAATGACAACGGCCCGACCTCCAGAAGAGGCCGGGCCGTTGCCGGGCAGCATGATGCAGCCGTGTTACTTGTCGGCGTGGAACGCCGCTTCAGCGGTTTCGAAACGCTTGACCATCGCAGCCGACGGGCTGCCCGCCTTGCTCACGAAGTAGATCGCCAGCGATGCGAACAGGAAGCCCGGGATGATTTCGTACAGGCCCATGGTGTCGAACTGCTTCCACAGGATCACGGTCACCGCGCCCACCACGATACCGGCCAGTGCGCCGTCGCGGGTCATGCCCTTCCACAGTACCGAAATCAGCACCACCGGGCCGAAGGCGGCACCGAAGCCGGCCCAGGCGTAGGCCACCAGGCCCAGCACGCGGTTGTCCGGGTTGGCGGCCAGCGCGATGGCGATCAGCGCAACCGCCAGCACCATCAGGCGACCGACCCATACCAGCTCGACCTGCGAGGCGTTCTTGCGCAGGAAGGTCTTGTAGAAGTCTTCGGTCAGGGCGCTGGAGCACACCAGCAGCTGGCAGCTCAGGGTACTCATCACTGCTGCCAGGATGGCCGACAGCAGCACACCGGCAATCCACGGGTTGAACAGGATCTTGGCCAGTTCGATGAACACGCGCTCGTGGTTCTCGGTGACCGGGCCGGCCACTTCAGGGTGCGCCGAGAAGTAGGCGATGCCGAAGAAGCCCACGGCCACGGTACCGGCCAGGCACAGGATCATCCAGGTCATGGAGATGCGACGGGCATTGGCGATCGATTTCACCGAGTCTGCCGCCATGAAGCGCGCCAGGATGTGCGGCTGGCCGAAGTAGCCCAGGCCCCAGCCCATCAGCGAGATGATGCCGATGAAGGTCGCGCCCTTGAACATGTCGAAGTTGCCCGCGCCCTGGGCTTCGATGGCCAGGAAGGTGGTGTCGAAGCCGCCGGTGGCGATCAGCACGATCACCGGGGTCAGGATCAGCGCGAAGATCATCAGCGTGGCCTGCACGGTATCGGTCCAGCTCACCGCCAGGAAGCCACCGACGAAGGTGTAGGCGATGGTGGCAGCAGCACCGGCCCACAGCGCCGTTTCATACGACATGCCGAAGGTGCTTTCGAACAGGCGGGCACCGGCCACGATGCCGGAGGCGCAATAGATGGTGAAGAACACCAGGATCACGATTGCCGAAATGATGCGCAGCAGGCCGCTGTGGTCTTCGAAACGGCTGGCGAAATAGTCCGGCAGGGTCAGCGCGTCGCCGTTGTGCTCGGTCTGCACGCGCAGGCGGCCGGCCACGAACAGCCAGTTCAGGTAGGCACCGACGGTCAGGCCGATGGCGATCCAGGCTTCGGAAAGGCCCGACATGTAGATGGCGCCCGGCAGGCCCATCAGCAACCAGCCGCTCATGTCCGAGGCACCGGCCGAGAGCGCGGTCACCACGCTGCCGAGGCTGCGGCCACCGAGGATGTAGTCGGAAAGGTTGTTGGTGGAGCGATAGGCCATGAAGCCGATCAGCACCATTGCCGCGATATAGATCACGAACGTGATCGTGATTGGATTGCTAAAACTCATTGTTGCGCCCTGGCGTTTGTTTTTATGTAGTGACAGCCGCTAACGGTTGCACCCAGGCGGCGAATCCTATGCAACAACGCAAACAAGGTGCAACCAGTTTCTTCAGTCAAGTTGCACCTGGTCGGATATTTCGCATAACAACGTGTTTTTGCTCCATTTGGGAGCAAAAACCGCCGTTTACATAAGCAAATGCACCTTGAACAGCCATTTATGCTGTGGGGTTTTAGCCACCGGACGAGTTGCACTCCTCAACGCGATTATTTGGGTTGCACTAGGTTGCACCCACAAGGGCGCCCGGCTAATCTTGGCGCCAGCTTAGCCACGGCCCAGTGGCAATAATGAGGATAAGAAATGGCGACGACCACCCTTGGGGTCAAACTCGACGACCCTACCCGCGAGCGACTGAAAACGGCTGCGCAGTCCATCGACCGCACCCCGCACTGGTTGATCAAGCAGGCGATCTTCAACTACCTGGAGAAGCTCGAGGGTGGCGCCACCCTGACCGAACTCAGCGGTCAGCCCGGCAATCAGGGCGACGACGCCGGCGATGTGCAGGCCGACCACTCGCACCAGTGCTTCCTCGAGTTCGCCGAAAGCATCCTGCCGCAGTCGGTGCTGCGCGCCTCGATCACCGCCGCCTACCGTCGTCCGGAACCGGAAGTGGTGCCGATGCTGCTGGAGCAGGCACGCCTGCCCGCGCCCATGGCCGAGGCCACCCACAAGCTGGCCGCCGGCATTGCCGAAAAGCTGCGCAACCAGAAGAGCGCCAGCGGCCGCGCCGGCATCGTCCAGGGCCTGCTGCAGGAGTTCTCGCTGTCGTCCCAGGAAGGCGTGGCGCTGATGTGCCTGGCCGAGGCCCTGCTGCGCATTCCCGACAAGGGCACCCGCGATGCGTTGATCCGCGACAAGATCAGCACCGGCAACTGGCAGCCGCACCTGGGCAACAGCCCGTCGCTGTTCGTCAACGCCGCCACCTGGGGCCTGCTGCTGACCGGCAAACTGGTGTCCACGCACAACGAATCCGGCCTCACCTCCTCGCTCAGCCGCATCATCGGCAAGAGCGGCGAGCCGATGATCCGCAAGGGCGTCGACATGGCCATGCGCCTGATGGGCGAGCAGTTCGTCACCGGCGAGACCATTGCCGAAGCCCTGGCCAATGCCAGCAAGTTCGAAGCCAAGGGTTTCCGCTACTCCTACGACATGCTTGGTGAAGCCGCGCTCACCGAGCACGACGCGCAGAAATACCTGGCCTCCTACGAGCAGGCCATCCACGCCATCGGCAAGGCCTCCCATGGCCGCGGCATCTATGAAGGCCCGGGCATCTCGATCAAGCTCTCGGCCCTGCACCCGCGCTACAGCCGCGCCCAGTACGAGCGCGTGATGGACGAGCTGTACCCGCGCCTGCTGTCGCTGACCCTGCTGGCCAAGCAGTACGACATCGGCCTGAACATCGACGCCGAAGAGGCCGACCGCCTGGAGCTGTCGCTGGACCTGCTCGAGCGCCTGTGCTTCGAGCCGCAGTTGAGCGGCTGGAACGGCATCGGCTTCGTGATCCAGGCCTACCAGAAGCGCTGCCCTTACGTGATCGACTACGTCATCGACCTGGCACGCCGCAGCCGTCACCGCCTGATGATCCGCCTGGTAAAGGGCGCGTACTGGGACAGCGAGATCAAGCGCGCCCAGGTCGAAGGCCTGGAAGGCTACCCGGTGTACACCCGCAAGGTGTACACCGACGTCTCCTACATCGCCTGCGCCCGCAAGCTGCTGTCGGTGCCCGAAGCCATCTACCCGCAGTTCGCCACCCACAACGCCCACACCCTGTCGGCCATCTACCATATCGCCGGGCAGAACTACTACCCGGGCCAGTACGAGTTCCAGTGCCTGCACGGCATGGGCGAGCCGCTGTACGAACAGGTGGTGGGCAAGGTGGCCGACGGCAAGCTGAACCGTCCGTGCCGCGTGTACGCCCCGGTCGGCACCCACGAAACGCTGCTGGCCTACCTGGTGCGTCGCCTGCTGGAAAACGGCGCCAACACCTCGTTCGTCAACCGCATCGCCGACCAGTCGATCTCGATCCAGGAACTGGTGGCCGACCCGGTCGCGACCATCGAGCGCATGGCCACCCAGGAAGGCGGCTTCGGCCTGCCGCACCCGCGCATCCCATTGCCGCGTGACCTGTACGGTGCCGAGCGCGCCAACTCCAGCGGCATCGACATGGCCAACGAACACCGCCTGGCCTCGCTGTCGTGCGCCCTGCTGGCCACCGCGCACAACGACTGGAAAGCCGAGCCGATGCTCGGTTGCGCGTCCAGCGACGAAGCTGCCGCACCGGTGCTGAACCCGTCCGACCACCGTGACGTGGTCGGCCACGTGCAGGAAGCCACCGTCGAGGACGCCGACAACGCCATCCAGTGCGCACTCAACGCCGCACCGATCTGGCAGGCCACCCCGCCGGCCGAGCGTGCCGCGATCCTGGAACGTGCCGCCGACCTGATGGAAGGCGAGATCCAGCCGCTGATGGGCCTGCTGGCCCGCGAAGCCGGCAAGACCTACGCCAACGCCATCGCCGAGGTGCGCGAAGCGGTCGACTTCCTGCGCTACTACGCGGTGCAGGCACGCAACGACTTCAGCAACGACGCCCACCGCCCGCTGGGCCCGGTGGTGTGCATCAGCCCGTGGAACTTCCCGCTGGCGATCTTCAGTGGCCAGGTGGCTGCAGCGCTCGCTGCCGGCAACCCGGTACTGGCCAAGCCTGCCGAGCAGACCCCGCTGGTGGCCGCCCAGGCCGTGCGCCTGCTGCTCGAGGCCGGCATCCCGCAAGGCGTGGTGCAACTGCTGCCGGGCCGTGGCGAGACCGTCGGTGCGCGCCTGGTAGGCGATGACCGGGTCAAGGGCGTGATGTTCACCGGTTCCACCGAAGTGGCGCGCCTGCTGCAACGCAACATTGCCGGCCGCCTGGACAGCCAGGGCCGTCCGATCCCGCTGATCGCCGAAACCGGTGGCCAGAACGCGATGATCGTCGACTCCTCGGCGCTGACCGAGCAGGTGGTCATCGACGTGGTCTCCTCGGCCTTCGACAGCGCCGGCCAGCGTTGCTCGGCCCTGCGCGTGCTGTGCCTGCAGGAAGACTCGGCCGACCGCGTGATCGAGATGCTCAAGGGCGCCATGGCCGAAAGCCGCCTGGGCAACCCGGAGCGCCTGAGCGTGGACATCGGCCCGGTGATCGACGCCGAGGCCAAGGCTGGCATCGAAAAACACATCCAGGGCATGCGCGACAAGGGTCGCAACGTGTATCAGGTGGCCATTGCCGACGGTGAAGAGATCAAGCGCGGCACCTTCGTGATGCCGACCCTGATCGAGCTGGAAAGCTTCGATGAACTGCAGCGTGAGATCTTCGGCCCCGTCCTGCACGTGGTGCGCTACAACCGCAAGCACCTCGACCAGCTGATCGAGCAGATCAATGCATCCGGCTACGGCCTGACCCTGGGCGTGCACACCCGCATCGACGAGACCATCGCCAAGGTGATCGACAACGTCCATGCCGGCAACGTCTACGTCAACCGCAACATCGTCGGCGCCGTGGTCGGCGTGCAGCCGTTCGGCGGTGAAGGCCTGTCGGGTACCGGCCCCAAGGCCGGTGGCCCGCTGTACCTGTACCGTTTGCTGTCCACGCGCCCGGCCGATGCCATCGAGCAGTCGTTCCAGCGCAGCGACGCCGGTACTGCCCCGGACGTGCGTCTGCGCGAGCAGTTGCTCAAGCCGCTGCAATCGCTCAAGGCGTGGGCCGGCAGCAACCAGCAGGCCGAACTGGCGCAGCTGTGCGAGCAGTTCGCGCAGCAGTCGCAGAGCGGCGTCACCCGCCTGCTCAACGGCCCGACCGGCGAGCGCAACAGCTACACCATCCTGCCGCGCGAGCACGTGCTGTGCCTGGCCGAGTCGGAGGCTGATCTGCTGACTCAACTGGCAGCGGTACTGGCGGTGGGCAGCTCGGCAGTGTTCGTCGACGGCGAGCCGGGCAAGGCCTTGCGTGGGCGCTTGCCGAAGGATGTGCAGGCGCGCATCAAGCTGGTGAGCGACTGGGCCAAGGACGAGGTGGTGTTCGACGCGGTGCTGCATCACGGCCATTCGGACCAGCTGCGCGCAGTGTGCGAGCAGGTGGCCAAGCGTGCCGGTGCGATCGTGGGTGTGCAGGGCTTGTCGTCGGGTGAAACCGCGATTGCGCTGGAGCGCCTGGTGATCGAGCGTGCGTTGAGCGTGAACACCGCCGCAGCGGGCGGCAATGCCAGCCTGATGACCATCGGCTAACCACCGAGGCGTTGCCAATCGCGGGTCAGGCCCGCCCCCACAGGATCGATGCAGATTCTTGTGGGGGACGGCCTGGCCCGCGATTTTTTTTGCGGACACACACCTGACAACGGTTCTGACCCCTCATCACCCCCACCTATTAACCTGTCCACCTCCCGCCCGCATGCCTAGACTCGGCCCCATCCCCACCAAGGTATGGCCGCCATGTCCGACACCCTGCTCAGCGCCCGCAACCTGGCCTTCGAACTCTACGAAGTGCTCGACGCCGAGGCCCTCACCCAACGCCCACGCTTCGCCGAGCACAGCCGCGAAACCTTCGACGCCGCGCTGCACACCGCTCGCACCCTGGCCGAAAAATACTTCGCCCCGCACAACCGCAAGGGCGACGAGCTCGAGCCACGCTTCGACAACGGCCAGGCCATACTGATTCCCGAGGTCAAACCTGCCGTCGACGCCTTCCTCGACGCCGGATTTCTCAACGCCAACCGCGACTTCGAGGCCGGCGGCATGCAGTTGCCCACCCTGCTCTCGCAAGCCTGCTTCGCCCACTTTCAGGCCGCCAACGCCGGCACCACCGCCTACCCGTTCCTGACCATGGGCGCCGCCAACCTGATCGAGAACTTCGGCACCGACGAGCAAAAGCGCCTGTTCCTGCAACCGATGATCGAGGGCCGCTTCTTCGGCACCATGGCCCTCACCGAACCCCACGCCGGCAGCTCGTTGGCCGATATCCGCACCCGCGCCGAACCCGCCGCCGACGGCAGCTTCCGCCTCAAGGGCAACAAGATCTTCATCTCCGGGGGCGATCACACGCTGTCCGAGAACATCGTGCACCTGGTGCTGGCCAAACTCCCCGACGCACCACCCGGGGTAAAGGGCATTTCGCTGTTCATCGTGCCCAAGTTCCTGGTCAACCCGGACGCCAGCCTGGGCCAGCGCAACGATGTGGTGCTGGCCGGCCTGTTCCACAAGATGGGCTGGCGCGGCACCACCTCCACCGCACTCAACTTCGGCGACAACGGCCAGTGCGTCGGCTACCTGATCGGCCAGCCGCACCAGGGCCTGGCCTGCATGTTCCAGATGATGAACGAGGCGCGCATCGGCGTGGGCATGGGCGCGGTGATGCTCGGCTACGCCGGCTACCTGTACTCGCTGGACTACGCCCGCCAGCGCCCGCAAGGCCGCCTGCCCGACAACAAGAACCCCGCCACCGCCGCCGTGCCGATCATCCAGCACAGCGATGTGAAACGCATGCTGCTGACCCAGAAGGCCTACGTCGAAGGCGCTTTCGACCTGGGCCTGTACGCCGCCCGGCTGTTCGACGACAGCCATACCGCCGCCACCGAAGACGAGCGCCAGCATGCCCAGCAACTGCTCGACCTGCTGACCCCGATCGTCAAGTCGTGGCCGTCCGAGTTCTGCCTCAAGGCCAATGAGCTGGCGATCCAGATCCTCGGTGGCCACGGCTACACCCGCGATTACCCGGTAGAGCAGTACTACCGCGACAACCGCCTGAACCCGATCCACGAAGGCACCCACGGCATCCAGTCACTCGACCTGCTCGGGCGCAAGCTGGCCCAGCACGGTGGCGCCGGCCTCAAGCAACTGGTACGCCTGATCGCCGGCACTTGCGCCCAGGCCCAGGCCTACACCCGCCTGGACCCGTTGCGCGAACCGCTGGAACAACTGCTCAGCCGCCTGCAGCACGTGACCCTGGGCCTGCTTGGCGAGTTGTCCACAGGCCAGGTCAACAGCGCCCTGGCCAACTCGGCGCTGTACCTCAAGGCCTTCGGTCACTGCGTGATCGGCTGGCGCTGGCTGGAGCAGGCGATTCGCGCCGAACAGGGCCTGGCCCGCGGCAACCCGGCCGATACCGGGTTCTATCGGGGCAAGTTGCAGGCCGCACGGTTTTTCCTCACCTGGGAAGTACCGGCCTGCCATAATGACCTCGCATTGCTCGAGGCCCGCGACGACACCTGCCCGGGCATGCACGAGGAGTGGTTCTGAGGGGGAACCACCGTCACCCGGAGGTTCGCGCATGTTCGATTTCACCGCGCCGCTGCGCCAGCGTTTCGCTGGCCTGAACAGCGGCGCCGAGTTTTTCTCCCTGCGCTATGTGCAGGAAGCCCACCAGCACCTGTCGGTGCGCAAGAACATCGCCGAACCACCCAGCCTGACCCGCGACCAGGGCGCGATGCTCACCGTGCGCGTCAACGGCGTGGAGGCCTACGCGGCCACCGCCGACCTATCCCAGGCCGGCCTGCAACGCGCCCTTGACCAGGCCGAGGCGCTGGCCCGCCAGATCGCGCGCCACGCCCTGCTCGACCTGCGCGAGCAACCGGTGTCCAGCGCCCGCGCCGACTACTGCTCGCCCAACCTCAACAGCACCTTCCCGGCCCTGGCCGACTGCTATGAACTGCTGGCCCGCGAATCGGCCAGCGTGCCGGGCGATTCGCGCCTGGTGAACTGGCAGGCCAGCCTGGGCCTGAGCACGGTCGAGCAGATCTACCTCAACAGTGCCGGCGCCGAACTGCGCCAGGCGCAACGCTTCGTGTTCCCCGGCATGAGCGTCACCGCCTTCGACGGCAGCGACAGCCAGAGCCGCAGCCTGGGCCGCGAGAACTTCGGCCAGCAGGGCGGCGTGGATGTGATCGAGCGCTGCGGCCTGCTCGGTGCCGGGGCCCAGGTGGCCGACCAGGCCCTGCAACTGCTGCTGGCGCCCAATACCCCGAGCGGGGTACGCGACCTGCTGCTGATGCCCGACCAGATGATGCTGCAGATCCACGAGTCCATCGGCCACCCGCTGGAGATGGACCGCATCCTGGGCGACGAGCGCAACTACGCCGGCACCAGTTTCATCAAGGCCCAGGACTTCGGCCACCTGCAGTACGGCTCGGCACTGCTCAACGTGACCTTCGACCCGGCCATCCCCGAAGAGCTGGCCAGCTACGCGCACGATGACGACGGCACCCCGGCCCACAAGCAGTTCCTGATTCGCGAGGGTGTACTGGTGCGCCCGCTGGGCGGTGCGCTGTCACAGTTCCGCTCGGGCCTGGACGGCGTGGCCAACAGCCGCGCCTGCGGCTGGAACCGCGCACCGATCGACCGTATGGCCAACCTCAATATCGAGCCGGGCGACAAGTCCCTGGCGCAACTGATCGGCGGCATCGAGCACGGCATCCTGATGCGCACCAACCGCTCGTGGTCCATCGACGATGCGCGCAACAAGTTCCAGTTCGGCTGCGAATGGGGCCAGTTGATCGAGCACGGCGAACTCAAGGGCGTGGTCAAGAACCCCAACTACCGCGGTATTTCCGCCGGTTTCTGGCGCAACCTCAGCGCCGTGGGCGACGCCAGTACCTTCCAGGTGCTCGGCACGCCCAACTGCGGCAAGGGCGAACCCAACCAGGTGGTGCGCGTGGGCCATGCCTCGCCGGCCTGCGTGTTCAGCCAGATCGACGTATTCGGAGGAGACGCCTGATGGCCGCCAGCCCTTTGCACAATTTCCAGGATCTGGTCGCATGGCTGCGCGACAACGTGCGCGCCCCCGAACAGTTCACCCTGAGCTACAGCGCCGAGCAGTCGCAATTCATCCGTTTCAACCATGCCAGGGTGCGCCAGGCCGGCGACGTGCAACAGGCCGGCGCGAGCCTGAAGCTGATTGCCGACGGTCGCCAGGCCGACCTGCACCTGACCCTCAGCGGCGAGCCGGCGCTGGACCGCGAGCGCCTGCACCAGGCACTGGCCGAGCTGCGCCAGATCCTGCCGCTGATCCCTGCCGACCCGTACCTGTTGCTCAACGACAGTGCCTGGCACAGCCATCAGGTACAGGACGGCCCGCTGCCGGATACCGCACGGGTGCTCGAGCAGATCGAACACGGCGCCGGCGCGCTGGACCTGGTGGGCATCTATGCCGCCGGGCCGATCAGTCGCGGCTTTGCCAGTTCGTTCGGCGCCTCTGGCTGGCATCAGGCCAACAGCTTCAATTTCGACTTCAGCCTGTTCCACGCCAATGGCCAGGCGGTGAAGGCCAACTACGCCGGGCAGGTGTGGGACAACGCCGCGTTCGCCCGGCGCCTGGCCCAGGCCCGCGAGCAGCTGGAGTACCTGGGTCGCCCACTCAAGACCCTCGCCCCCGGCCAGTACCGCGCCTACCTTGCACCGGCAGCGATGGACGAGATCATGGGCATGCTGTGCTGGGGCGGTTTTTCGGCGCAGGCCATCGCCAGCAAGGACAGCCCGCTGCAACGCCTGTATGCCGGCGATGCGGCATTGAGCCCGCTGGTGAACATCACCGAACAGGTCAGCGGCTCGCTGAGCCCGGCGTTCTCCGGCGAAGGCTACCCACGCAGCGACGTGCAGCTGGTGGACGCAGGGCAGGCGCGCGAACAGCTGACCAATGCGCGCAGCGCCGCCGAGTTCGAGCAGGTCGCCAATGGCGCCGAGGCCCACGAGTGGCCGAGCGCCTTGAGCCTGGCCGCCGGCGAGCTGGCGCTGGATGAGGTGCTCGCCAGGCTGGGTACGGGGCTGTACATCAGCAACCTGTGGTACCTGAACTACTCCGACCTGCCGGCGGCGCGCATGACCGGGCTGACGCGCTTTGCGACATTCTGGGTCGAGGACGGTCAGATCCAGGCGCCGGTCAGCACCATGCGCTTCGACGACAGCGTGTACAGCCTGCTCGGCTCGCAGCTGGAGGCGCTCACGACCGAGCGCGAGCTGATCCTGTCGACCAGCACCTACGGACAGCGCCAGACCAGTTCGAGTCATTTGCCGGGGGCGCTGGTCAAACGCCTGACGCTGACATTGTGATGCCACCATCGCGGGTCAAGCCCGCTCCCACAGGGATCACCGCCGCCCCTGTGGGAGCTGCGGTTCGACGCTTCGACTTGCCCGCGAAGGGGCCCTCAAGGACATAGAGCATGCCCAACCGCACCCCGCTGGACCCCGTCACAGCCCGCTGGATTCCCTGGGTAGTGGCCATCGCCTTCTTCATGCAGTCGCTGGACGGCACCATCCTCAACACCGCGCTGCCGGCCATGGCCCGCGACCTGGCGGAAAACCCGCTGCGCATGCAGTCGGTGATCATCGCCTACATGCTCACCGTGGCCCTGCTGATCCCGGCCTCTGGCTGGATCGCCGACCGCTTCGGCACCAAGCGCATCTTCTTCAGCGCGATCCTGCTGTTCAGCATCGGCTCGCTGCTGTGTGCACTGTCCAACAGCCTCGGCATGCTGGTCGGCGCCCGCGTGATCCAGGGCCTGGGCGGCGCGCTGATGCTGCCGGTGGGGCGCCTGGTGGTGCTGCGCGCCTACCCGCGCACCGAACTGGTGCGCATCATGAGCTTCATCACCATCCCCGGCCTGCTCGGCCCGCTGCTGGGCCCGACCATGGGCGGCTGGCTGGTGGAGTACCTGAGCTGGCACTGGATCTTCCTGCTCAACCTGCCGGTCGGCGCGCTGGGCTGCTACGCGGTGTGGAAGTTCATCCCCGACCTGCGCGGCTCCGAGCGCACACGCTTCGACGGCGTGGGCTTTGTGCTGTTCGGCGCCGCGATGGTGCTGATCACCATCGCCATGGAGGGCCTGGGCGAGCTGCACCTGCCGCACCTGCGCGTGATGCTGCTGCTGTTCGCCGGCATGGCGTGCCTGGCCGCCTACTGGCTGCGCGCCGGCAGCATCGACAACCCGCTGTTCTCGCCCCGGCTGTTTCGCACCCGTACCTTCTCGGTGGGCATCCTCGGCAACCTGTTCGCCCGCCTGGGCAGCGGCGCACTGCCGTTTCTGGTGCCGTTGCTGCTGCAGGTGGCGCTGGGCTATTCGCCGTCCCAGGCCGGCATGAGCATGATCCCGCTGGCCGCCTCGGCGATGGTCGCCAAGTCCATCGCCCGGCCGCTGATCGAGCGCCTGGGCTACCGCACCATCCTCACCGGCAACACCCTGCTGCTGGGCGTGCTGCTGTGCAGCCTGGGGCTGGTCAACGAACACACCCCGTATGCCCTGCTGCTGGTGCAACTGGGGCTGCTGGGGGCGGTGAACTCGCTGCAGTTCACGGCGATGAACACCGTGACCCTGATCGACCTGGACGACGCGAGCGCCAGCAGCGGCAACAGCCTGCTGTCGGTGGTGGCGCAGCTCTCGCTGAGCCTGGGTGTGGCCTGCGCCGGCGCACTGCTGGGCGGCTTTACCGGCGCCGGCAGCGGCGATGGGGTGGAGACCACGCTGGGCGCGTTCCAGCTGACCTTCCTGACCATCGGCCTGATGTCGATGCTGGCGGCGGCGATCTTCATGCAGCTGTCCAGGGCGGACGGAAGGCGTGCCCGTCGTCCGGAACCGGAGATCGAGGCTTAGGGCTAATGGCCACGAGGCTGGTACACTGCGCGACATTTTGTTTTGCAGGCCCGCCTCGTGACCACCATTGCCACCGAATTCGCCACCTTGCCGCTGTCCGCCGCCATGCTGGCCAACCTGGACGCCCTCGGCTACGCCCAGATGACCCCGATCCAGGCCCAGAGCCTGCCGGTGATCCTCAAGGGCATGGACCTGATCGCCCAGGCCAAGACCGGCAGCGGCAAGACCGCCGCGTTCGGCATCGGCCTGCTCAACCCGATCAACCCGCGCTACTTCGGCTGCCAGGCCCTGGTGCTGTGCCCCACCCGCGAGCTGGCCGACCAGGTGGCCAAGGAGCTGCGCCGTCTGGCCCGCTCCGAAGACAACATCAAGATCCTGACCCTGTGCGGCGGCGTGTCCCTGGGCCCGCAGATCGCCTCGCTGGAGCACGGCGCGCACATCATCGTGGGCACCCCGGGCCGCGTGCAGCAGCACCTGCGCAAGGGCACCCTGGTGCTCGACGGGCTCAACACCCTGGTGCTCGACGAAGCCGACCGCATGCTCGACATGGGCTTCTACGACGCCATCGCCGACATCCTCGGGCAAACCCCGGAGCGTCGCCAGACCCTGCTGTTCTCGGCCACCTACCCGGCCGGCATCAAGCAGCTGTCGGCCGCATTCATGCGCAACCCGCAGCAGGTCAAGGCCGAGTCGCTGCATGCCGACACGCAGATCGAGCAGCGCTTCTACGAGATCTCGCCCGAGCAGCGCATGGACGCGGTGACTACCCTGCTGGCGCACTTTCGTCCGCAGTCGTGCGTGGCGTTCTGCTTCACCAAGCAGCAGTGCCAGGAAGTGGTCGATCACCTCAAGGCCAAGGGCATCGCCGCCGAGTCGCTGCATGGCGACCTGGAGCAGCGCGACCGTGACCAGGTGCTGACCCTGTTCGCCAACCGCAGCACCTCGGTGCTGGTGGCCACCGACGTGGCCGCGCGCGGGCTGGATATCGACGCGCTGGACATGGTCATCAACGTGGAGCTGGCGCGGGACTCGGAAATTCACGTGCACCGCGTGGGCCGCACCGGGCGTGCCGGCGAGAAGGGCCTGGCGGCGAGCCTGGTGGCCCCGTCCGAAGCGCACCGCGCCCAGGCCATCGAGCAGCTGCAGAAGGCGCCCCTGCGCTGGGAGCAGATCGACAGCCTCAAACCCCAGGCCGGCGGCCCGCTGGTGCCGACCATGAGCACGCTGTGCATCGGTGCCGGGCGCAAGGACAAGCTGCGGCCGGGCGACATCCTGGGTGCGCTGACCGGTGATGCCGGCATCCCGGGCACCCAGGTGGGCAAGATCGCGATCTTCGATTTCCAGGCCTTCGTGGCGGTGGAACGCGGCGTGGCCAAGCAGGCGCTGCAGCGGCTCAACAGCGGCAAGATCAAGGGGCGCTCGCTGCGGGTTCGCATCGTCTGAGTCGTTTATCGCCTATCAGGGCCTCATCGCGGGTCAAGCCCGCTCCCACAAGGACTTGCGTACCTCCTGTGGGAGCGGGCTTGACCCGCGATAGCTTCAACACCTATTTGAGGATTTTGCAGTGCGTTCCACCGAAGTGATCATCATCGGCGCTGGCGCCGCCGGCCTGATGTGCGCCATCCACGCCGCCAACCGCGGCCGCCAGGTGCTGCTGCTGGACCATGCCAACAAGCCCGGCAAGAAGATCCTGATGTCCGGTGGCGGGCGCTGCAACTTCACCAACCTGTACACCGAGCCGGCCAACTTCCTCTCGCACAACCCGCACTTCTGCAAGTCGGCCCTGGCCCGCTACACCCAGTGGGACTTCATCGAGATGGTCGGCAAGCACGCCGTGCCCTATCACGAGAAAAAACTCGGCCAGCTGTTCTGCGACAACAAGTCCAGCGACATCCTCGACATGCTGCTCAGCGAGCTCCAGAGCGCCGGCGCCGAGCTGCGCATGGACACGCGCATCGAGCAGATCGAAAAGCTCGAGCATGGCTACCTGCTCGAAACCAGCATGGGCACGCTGCAATGCCAGTCGCTAGTGATCGCCACCGGCGGCCTGTCGATCCCGACTTTGGGTGCCACCGGTTTCGGCTACCAGGTGGCCCGCCAGTTCGGCCACACCCTGCTGCCGACCCGCGCCGGGCTGGTGCCCTTCACCATCACCGAGCCGCAGCTCAAGGCCATGTGCACCGAGCTGTCGGGCACCTCGGTGGACTGCGTGGCCAGCTGCAACGGCACCAGCTTTCGCGAGAACCTGCTGTTCACCCACCGTGGCCTCAGCGGCCCGGCGATCCTGCAGGTGTCGTCGTTCTGGCACAGCGGCGACAGCGTCGAGATCAACCTGCTGCCCGAGCATGACGCCCTCGCCTGGCTGCAACAGCAACAGGCCGAACGCCCCAACAGCGAACTCAAGACCCTGCTTGGCGAGGTCTTCACCAAGAAGATGGCCAACCTGCTGGCCGAGCACTGGTTCGTGTCCCGGCCGATGAAGCAGTACACCCCGGCCGAACTGGCCGAGGTCGCCGACAAACTGGCGGCCTGGCAGGTGGTGCCGGCCGGCACCGAGGGCTATCGCACCGCCGAAGTCACCCTGGGCGGGGTCGACACCCGCGAAGTGTCGTCCAAGACCCTGGAGTCGCTGAAAAGCCCCGGCCTGTATTTCGTGGGCGAAGTGCTGGACGTCAGCGGGCACCTGGGCGGGTTCAATTTCCAGTGGGCCTGGGCATCGGCCTACGCGGCCGCGCAGTTCGTCTAACCTTCGCGTTAGAATCGCGCATCACGGAACAAATTTTGCTGGTACGTGACCACGGTGACAGTTCGCTGCCACCGTGACCGGCTCAATTTCGATCATCGCCAAGCAGGCCTGCCGCCCTATCATGTCATCGTCTTCCTTGCGTCACTCGCTGCGTCGTTTGTGGGCCCTGGACAAGTTCAGCTACAGCATCCGGGTATTGATCGCGCTGACCGGCAGCATGGCGCTGTGCTGGTACCAGGACGAGATGGGGCTGCTGATCCCGCTGTTCCTGGGCATCATCGCCAGCGCCCTGGCCGAGACCGACGACAGCTGGCAGGGCCGGCTCAACGCCCTGGCCGTGACCCTGGTGTGCTTCACCGTCGCTGCGCTGTCGGTGGAGCTGCTGTTCCCCTACCCGATCCTCTTCGGCTGCGCCCTGGCGCTGGCGGCGTTCGCGCTGACCATGCTCGGCGCGCTGGGCGAGCGCTACGGCGCCATCGCCTCGGCCACACTGATCCTGTCGGTGTACACCATGATCGGCGTGGACCAGCGCGGCGGCCAGGTCACCGACTTCTGGCACGAGCCCTTGCTGCTGGTGGCAGGCGCCGCCTGGTACGGATTGCTGTCGGTGCTGTGGCAGGCGCTGTTCTCCAACCAGCCGGTGCAGCAGAGCCTGGCGCGGCTGTTTCGCGAACTGGGCCGCTACCTCAAGCTCAAGGCCACCCTGTTCGAGCCCATCCGCCAGCTGGACGTGGAGGCCCGCCGCCTGGAACTGGCCCAGCAGAACGGCAAGGTGGTGGCCGCCCTCAACGCCGCCAAGGAAATCATCCTGCACCGCGTGGGCAATGGCCGCCCCGGCTCCAAGGTGAGCCGCTACCTGAAGCTGTACTTTCTGGCCCAGGACATCCACGAGCGCGCCAGTTCCTCGCACTACCCCTACAACGCTCTCACCGAGGCGTTCTTCCACAGCGACGTGCTGTTTCGCTGCCAACGCCTGCTGCGCCAGCAGGGCAAGGCGTGCGTGCAGTTGTCCGAGTCGATCCAGCTGCGCCAGCCGTTCGTCTACGACACCAGCTTCGCCGCCGCACTGGAAGACCTGCACGCCTCGCTCGAGCACCTGCGCATCCAGAGCAACCCGGCCTGGCGTGGCCTGCTGCGCTCGCTGCGGGCGCTGGCGGCGAACCTGGCAACCCTCGACCGCCTGCTCGGCGATGCCAGCAACCCCGACAACCTGGCCGACAACAGCGACTCGAGCCTGCTCGACCGCTCGCCGCGCAGCCTCAAGGATGTGTGGAGCCGCCTGCGCCAGCACCTCACGCCGACCTCGCTGATCTTTCGCCACGCCCTGCGCCTGCCGCTGGCGCTGTCGATCGGCTACGGCATGGTGCACCTGATCCACCCCACCCAGGGCTACTGGATCATCCTCACCACGTTGTTCGTGTGCCAGCCCAGCTATGGCGCCACCCGGCGCAAGCTGGTGCAGCGGATCATCGGCACCGCCATCGGCCTGACCGTGGGCTGGGCGCTGTTCGACCTGTTCCCCAGCGCGATCATCCAGTCGCTGTTCGCGGTGGCCGCCGGGGTGGTGTTCTTCGTCAACCGCACCACCCGCTACACCCTGGCCACGGCGGCGATCACGCTGATGGTGCTGTTCTGCTTCAACCAGATCGGCGACGGCTACGGCCTGTTCCTGCCGCGCCTGTTCGACACCCTGGTGGGCAGCCTGATCGCGATCCTGGCGGTGTTCCTGTTCCTGCCCGACTGGCAGGGCCGTCGGTTGAACAAGGTGCTGGCCAACACCCTGAGCTGCAACAGCACCTACCTGCGCCAGATCATGCAGCAGTACGCCCAGGGCAAGAGCGACGACCTGGCCTACCGCCTGGCCCGGCGCAACGCGCACAACGCCGACGCGGCGCTGTCGACCACGCTGGCCAACATGCTCATGGAGCCGGGGCATTTTCGCAAAGAGGCCGACGTGGGCTTTCGCTTCCTGGTGCTCTCGCACACCCTGCTCAGCTACCTCTCCGGGCTGGGTGCACACCGTGACAGCGCACTGGCACCCGAGGCCCACGAGCAGTTGATCGACGGCGCGGGTGCCAGTCTGGCCGCGAGCCTCGACGAAATCGCCACTGGCCTTGCCAGCAAGACCCCGGTGGCGATCCACAGCGACGCCGAGGAAGCCCTGGCGGCGAGCCTTGAGCAGATGCCCGAGGAAATGGACGAGAACCAGCGCCTGGTGCAGACCCAGCTGGCACTGATCTGCCGCCAGCTGGGCCCGCTGCGCACCCTGGCCGCGCACCTGATCAAGGACACCCCGGCCTGACTACAGGCCGTAGTCCTTGAGCAACCGGGCATAGCTGCCATCGGCCTTCATGGCGGCGATGGCCTTGTCGAAGCCGGCCACGATCTGGGCATGCTGCGGATGCCTGAGGCTGACCAGGATGTGCAGGCTGTTCTCGCTCACCGGCTTGCCGAAGAACTGCACGCGGTTGCGCACGTTCGCGCTTTCACGCTGCAGGTAGTAGCGCGCCACGTATTCGTCCTCCAGGGTCAGGCGCACCCGCCCGGCAGCCAGCATGCCCACCGCCACCGAAAAGTCGCGCACCGGCACCTTCTGCAGACGCCCGTCATTGTCGAATTCGGCCGCATAGGCATAGTCGCGCACCACCGCGATGGCGTGCGGGTAGAGATCGCTCAGGGTATCGAAACGCAGCACGTCGCCCTTGCGTTTGAGCAGCCGCACGCGGTTGCTCAGGTAGCCTTGGGAGAAGGCCCCGATGCGGGTACGCGCATCGCTCTGCCAGGCGTTGATCAGCACATCGTAGCGGCCCTCGCCGATGCCCAGCAGCGCGCGTGCCCACGGCGCCTGCTCGAACTCGCTGGCAAACCCGGCACGCTCCAGGGCGGTGGTGACAAGGGCGGTGGCCAGCCCGCCCCTGGGTAGGCGGGCGTCGGTGAAGGGGGGCCAGGCATCGGCCACCAGCCGCAGTTTTTCGGCCTGGGCCGACTGGGCACAGAGCAGCAATCCAAGCAAACCCAAGGCTCGAAGCAGTGGCCGCATGCTCAAATCCCTTAGCGGATCGGGTCCGCGTTCTTGTTGAGTGGCATGAGATTTCTGTTGGCGCAAAGCTAGGCTGCACGGCCAGATTACACAAAGATTCCGGTATCGGGCAGTGCCAGGTGATAGCTAATTGCCTCTATTTTTGCCGATTCCGCGCCGACTTGATCCATGGCAATTCGCGACCTTCGCCCTGAGGTGCTCGGCGTGGTTATGATCGGGGCATTACACAGGAGAGAAACGCGATGAGCATCGACTGGATCTGCAAGCATCACACCGACCTTGGCAAGCAACAGCTGTACGCGCTGCTGACGCTGCGCATCGAGGTGTTCGTGGTGGAGCAGAAATGCCCGTACCTGGAAATCGATGGCCAGGACCTAGAGGGCGACACCTGCCACCTGATGGCCTGGCGCGATGGCGAGCTGGTGGCGTACCTGCGCCTGCTGGACCCCGAGTCACAGGGCGGCGACGTGGTGATCGGGCGGGTGGTGATTGCGCCGTCGGCGCGGGGCGAGGGGCTGGGGCATGCACTGATGGTGCAGGGGCTGGCGCAGGCCGAGAAGCACTGGCCAGGGGTGCCGGTGTACCTGTCCGCACAGGCGCACCTGCAGGCCTACTATGCGCGGCACGGGTTCGAGGTGGCCGGGGAGGCGTATCTGGAGGATGGCATCCCGCACATCGGCATGCGCCGGGGCTAGACGCTTCGCCGGCAAGGCCGGCTCCTACAGGGGTAGGTGCAGGGCCGGGCTTGCCGGCGGAGGGGCTTCAGGGGTAGCCCAGCACCTGGCGGATACTGCGCAGATGCTGGGTGATCCACTGCTTGTCGATCGCGCCCCAGTCACGTATCCGGTAATGCCCGGCATGGTTGCGCGCGCCTTCCTGCTGCTCGAACTCGCACACGATGTCCAGGTCGGCCAGCGCCGCGATGGTGTCCTGCGCCGTGCGCCGCGGCATGCCGGTGGCCTCCATCAGCGCCGGCACGCTGCTGGCGGTACGGCTGTCGATCAGCCACGCCACGTACAGGCGACGATAGAAACTGGTCTTGGTCTTGCTCACTTCCATTGGCAATTCCCTTTCGCTCACTGGGCGCCGGACAGGTCGCGCCAGGTCAGGTAGATGCGCAGGTCGAACTCCAGTTGATGGTAGCCCGGCTGCATGTATTCGCAGAGTTGGTAGAACGCCTTGTTGTGGTCGCTCTCCTTGAGGTGCGCCAGTTCGTGCACCACGATCATCTTCAGAAACTGCGGCGCCGCGTCCTTGAACAGCGAGGCGATGCGAATTTCCTTCTTGGCCTTGAGCTTGCCGCCCTGCACGCGCGATACCGCGGTGTGCAGGCCCAGCGCACGGTGGGTGAGATCAAGGCGATTGTCGAACAGCACCTTGTCCAGGTTCGGCGCATTGCGCAGGTGCTCCTGCTTCAGGGCCTGGGCATAGGCATACAGCGCCTTGTCGCTCTGTACCGCATGGCGCTCGGGGTAGCGCTGGCGCAGGTAGTCACCCAGACGGTTCTGGGCAATCATCTGGCGCACCTGGTCTTGCAGGGCAGGCGGATAGGCTTGCAGGTACTTGAGTACGGTCATGGGCACGGGGCATTGCAGGCAAAGGCGTCAGTGTACTCAATTCCCCGGCCGCCTCGTTGCGCCAGTCGAAAAAAGCCGGGAAATCACCGGCGCGCTGCGCCGTCAGGGGCCGTGCCACCAGAAAGCCCTGGGCATAGGCGCAACCGTTTGCCAGCAGCCACTGCGCCTGCTCCCGCGTCTCGACGCCCTCGGCCACCACACACACGCCATAGTCGCGGCACAGGCCGATGACACTGCGGACCAGCGCCGCGTCCGCCGCCGAACCGGGCAGGCGCGCCACCAGGTGCCGGTCGAGCTTGAGCGTGTCGATGGGCAGGTCGCGCAGCAGGCGCAGCGAGCACTCTCCGGCGCCGAAATCGTCCAGCGCCACCCGCACGCCCAGCTCGCGCAGCCTGCGCAACTGACGCAGCGCGATGTCGAGGTTGGCGGCCAGCGAGGTTTCCGCCACCTCCACCTCAAGCTGGGCCGGGCGCAGGCCATGGCTGGCGATCACCCGCCCCAGTTCCTCGACCAGGTTGGGCATGGCGAACTGCACGCGGCTGAGGCTGATGCTCAGCACCAGGTCCGGCTCGAACCGAGCCTCCCAGGCGCGCCGCTGCGCCGCACCCTGGGTGTAGATCCAGCTGGCCAGCCGCGAGACCAGCCTGGCCTCCTCCAGCAACGGCAGGAACAACCCCGGCGGCACATCGCCGACACTGGGGTGCTGCCAGCGCAACAACGCCTCGAACCCGCGCAGGCGACCATCGGCAAACGCCACCTGCGGCTGATACACCAGGCTGAAGTCGTGCCGCTCGATCGCGTCGCGCACACTGTCTTCGAGCATCAGGCGCGAGCGAGCACGACCGTTGAGCTCCTGGTCGTAGTAGCGGTATTGCTGGCGGCCGGCCTGCTTGGCGGCATACATGGCCGCGTCCGCCGCACGCAGCAGGCCGTCCAGGTGCGGCCCGCAGTCGGAGTAGGTGGCGATGCCGATGCTCACGCCAAGCGTCACCTCCAGGCCATCGATCTGCTGGCAGATGGACATGCGCTCGATCAGCTTTTCGGCAAAGCGCGCCGCCTGCTCCGGGTATTCCAGGGTATCGAGCAAGGCCGTGAACTCGTCGCCGCCCATACGCCCGAGGATCGCGTAGGCGCCCAGGCATTCCTTGAGCTGTTCGCCCACCCAGTGCAGCACGCGGTCGCCGGCCGCATGGCCGAGCGAGTCGTTGATCCGTTTGAAACCGTCAAGGTCCATGTACATCAAGGCCTGGGCCTTGTCGGAATGCTCGCTGCGCAGCAGCGCAGCTTCGGCGGCCTGGCAGAACCCGCGGCGGTTGAGCAGCCCGGTCAGCGGGTCGGTAACAGCCTGGAACTCCAGCTGCTGGTGCAGGTTGCGCACCACCGACATGTCCAGCACCGTCACCACCATCGCCCGCTGCTCGCCGGGCAGCGCCGCGCACGACAGCGCCACCGGCAGCGGCAACCCGGAGGCGGTGAGCAGCACGGCGTCGTGCAGGCGGTAGATATCGCGCTCCTGGTAGGCCTGGTAGAACGCCGAGTCGCGCCACCGGGTTGGCACGGGCGACTGCACGAAGCCCAGCAGGTCTGCGCCCTGCAATTGCTCCACCGGGGCCTGGAGCAGGCGCGAGATGGCCGGGTTGGCAAAGCGGATGCGACCGTCCTCGGCCACCACCAGGATGCCTTCGGCGGCGTTGTCCAGCACCGAGGCGTTGAATGCGCGCTCGGCCTCCAGGTCGCGGCTCAGGCGCTGCAAGGCACGCCGGTTGCGCTGCTGGTCGAGCAGGGCCTGGACCTTGGGCTTGAGAATGTGCGGGTCGAATGGCTTGAACAGGTAGTCCACCGCGCCACTGGCATAGCCCTTGAGCACGGCCGCCTGGGACTGTTCGTTGGCGGTCAGGAAGATGATCGGGGTCAGGCAGGTGCGCTGGCTGCCGCGCATCAGGCGCGCGACTTCGAAGCCGTCCATACCGGGCATCTGCACATCCAGCAGCACCAGGTCCACCTCATGCTCGAGCAGCGTGCTCAGGGCTTCGGTACCGGAGCTTGCGGTCAGCACATGCCAGTCCTCACGCGCAAGCAAGGCTTGCAGGCTGATCAGGTTTTCCGGGTAGTCATCGACGATCAGTAAAACCGAACCGCTGTCGTGAGTGTGAGGGTGCGCGCAATCCATGCTGCTTCTCTTGTGTAACGACGCCAGATTCCGGATGGAACTTGAGGCTTTACTCTAGACCTGGCTGAAACAAATCTGAAGTCAGCACATTGGCATCATCGGTATAAACAAAGTGTTGCCCGACTAACGGTCTGTCGCGTTGGGCCAGATCCGGTGTCCGTGGCGGCCCCGCAGCCGAAAACCCCCGGTTCCGGCCGGTGAAGCAGGCCGCACGGGCACAAAAAAACCCGCATCGCTGCGGGTTTTTCGTACAACCAACCAGGCTTAGTTGACCTTGGCGGCCAGCTCGCCCTTGGCATAGCGCTGGAACATCGCTTCGAGGGAGATCGGCTTGATCTTCGAGGCGTTGCCGGCGGTGCCGAAGGCTTCGTAGCGGGCGATGCACACGTCGCGCATGGCCTTGACGGTTTCACCGAAGAACTTGCGCGGGTCGAACTCGCTCGGGTTGGTGGCCATCAGGCGGCGCATGGCACCGGTGGACGCCAGGCGCAGGTCGGTGTCGATGTTGACCTTGCGCACGCCGTACTTGATGCCTTCGACGATTTCTTCAACCGGTACGCCGTAGGTTTCCTTGATGTCGCCACCGTACTGGTTGATGATCGCCAGCCACTCCTGCGGCACCGAAGACGAACCGTGCATCACCAGGTGAGTGTTGGGGATGCGCTTGTGGATCTCCTTGATGCGGTCGATCGCCAGCACGTCGCCGGTAGGCGGCTTGGTGAACTTGTAGGCGCCGTGGCTGGTGCCGATGGCGATGGCCAGGGCATCGACCTGGGTACGCTTGACGAAATCGGCAGCTTCTTCAGGGTCGGTCAGCATCTGGCTGTGATCCAGCACGCCTTCGGCGCCGATGCCGTCTTCTTCACCGGCCATGCCGGTTTCCAGCGAACCCAGGCAGCCCAGCTCGCCCTCTACCGAAACGCCGCAGGCGTGGGCCATGGCCACGGTCTGCTGGGTGACACGCACGTTGTAGTCGTAGTCGGTCGGGGTCTTGCCGTCTTCGCCCAGGGAGCCGTCCATCATCACCGAGCTGAAGCCCAGCTGGATCGAACGCTGGCACACGTCAGGGCTGGTGCCGTGGTCCTGGTGCATGCACACCGGGATGTGCGGGAATTCTTCGATCGCCGCCAGGATCAGGTGGCGCAGGAACGGCGCACCGGCGTATTTGCGGGCACCGGCCGAGGCCTGGACAATCACCGGGGAGTCGGTCTTGTCGGCGGCTTCCATGATGGCGCGCATTTGCTCGAGGTTGTTGACGTTGAAAGCCGGAACGCCGTAGCCGAACTCGGCGGCGTGGTCCAGCATCTGGCGCATGCTAATGAGTGCCATTGTGTATCTCTCTCCCGACAAGCGTCGTTTTTCGTGCAAGCCTGCCGCAGCGGCGGTTGCTATTCAAGTAGTGTGGGCCGACAGCGGTCGGCCCGGCCAGTCACGGTGCCTTGCAGCCCCGCCCTATCAAATCGTTGGTCGCTACCCAGTACACCAGGCCTTCATCGCCCTTGGTGTGCAGGGCCAGCACGCCATCGCTGTACAGCGCACCCGACGCACCGGGCTCCGGCTTGAGCCGGTAGACCTGATCGCCGCCACCAAGGCGTACATCCACCTCTTCCTGGCTGGCATCGGCAAACCGCCACAGTACCTCGGCCTGACTGTCACAGACCCAGCGGGTCCAGTTGTCGGTCGGGGCCGGGGTTGGCTTGAGGCTTGCGCAACCTGCCATCAGAACCAGGGCCATCAGGGCTACAACGCTTTTCATCGAATATCCTCTAGAAGACCACGAACCGGCCAACAGGTTGCCTCGAACCGATCAAGGGCAACCCGGGGCCTGGCGCTGGTGTTCCTCGTCATACTTCTCCAGCCCGTCCGGGCCGAGCCTCTTGTTGATCACCGGCACGGTCTCTGCCTGCCACTGCGACTGGTAGCAACCGCCCTTCGGCTTGCCGGGGGCATCCGCCGCAGGCTCCGGGCTGCCAGCACAGGCGCTGAGCAGACCGGCCAGGATAAACACAGGCAACCGCTTGACCATCAGGCCACACTCCCTTTGCCAGGCTGAGCGAGTCAGGCCTTGGCCCGTTGTTCCAGCACGTCCACCGCCGGCAGCACCTTGCCCTCGACGAACTCGAGGAATGCACCGCCACCGGTAGAAATGTAGGAGATCTGGCTGGCCACGCCATACTTGTCGATGGCCGCCAGGGTGTCGCCACCGCCGGCAATCGAGAACGCGGCGCTGTCGGCGATGGCCTTGGCCAGGGTCCTGGTGCCGTTGCCGAACTGGTCGAACTCGAACACGCCCACCGGGCCGTTCCACAGGATGGTCTTGGACGACTTCAGCAGCTCGGCGAACTGTTCGGCGGTCTGCGGGCCGATGTCCAGGATCATGTCGTCCTCGGCCACCTCGCCCACCAGCTTGACGGTAGCCGTGGCGCTTTCGGCAAATTCCTTGGCCACCACCACGTCCACCGGCAGCGGCACGTTGACCTTGGCCGCGATGGCCTTGGCGGTGTCGATCAGGTCGGCTTCGTACAGCGACTTGCCCACCGGGTGGCCGGCAGCGGCCAGGAAGGTGTTGGCGATGCCGCCACCGACGATCAGCAGGTCGCACACCTGGCTCAGGCTGTTGAGCACGTCCAGCTTGGTCGATACCTTGGAACCGGCGACGATGGCGGCCATCGGCTTGGCAGGGGCCTTCAGGGCCTTGCCCAGTGCATCCAGCTCGGCGGCCAGCAGCGGACCGGCAGCGGCGACCTTGGCGAACTTGGCCACGCCGTGGGTCGAGCCCTCGGCACGGTGGGCGGTACCGAAGGCGTCCATCACGAACACGTCGCACAGGGCGGCGTATTGCTGGGCCAGTTCGTCGGCGTTCTTTTTCTCGCCCTTGTTGAAGCGCACGTTCTCGAACAGCACGATGTCGCCGGCCTTCACGTCCACGCCGCCCAGGTAGTCGGCCACCAGCGGCACCTCACGGCCCAGCGCCTTGCTCAGGTAGTCGGCCACCGGCTTGAGGCTGTTCTCGGCCGAGAACTCGCCTTCGGTCGGGCGCCCCAGGTGCGAGCAGACCATCACGGCCGCGCCCTTCTCCAGGGCCAGCTTGATGGTCGGCAGCGAGGCCAGGATGCGCGCGTCGCTGCTGACCACACCGTCCTTCACAGGCACGTTGAGGTCTTCGCGGATCAGTACGCGCTTACCTTGCAGATCGAGGTCGGTCATCTTCAAAACGGTCATGAATGCAGTCCTTCAGGGCTGTTTGCGAGTGGTGCTGGTTGAGTCCACGACGCGCAGAAAATGTTCGGCGACGTCGAGCATGCGGTTGGCGAACCCCCATTCGTTGTCGAACCAGGCCAGCAGGTTCACCAGGCGGGGGCCGCAAACGCGGGTCTGGCTGGCATCGACGATGGCCGAATGTGGGTCATGGTTGAAATCACAGCTGGCGTGGGGCAGTTCGGTGTAGGCCAGCAACCCCTTGAGCGGGCCACTCAGGGCCGCTTCACGCAGCACCTGGTTGACTTCGGCCGCGGTGGTATCGCGGGCGGTCTGCAGGGTGATGTCCAGGCACGACACGTTCACCGTCGGCACGCGTACCGCTTTGGCCTGGATTCGCCCGGCAAGTTCCGGCAGCAGGCGTTCGATACCCCGCGCGAGCCCGGTAGACACCGGAATCACCGACTGGAACGCCGAACGGGTGCGGCGCAGGTCTTCGTGGTGGTAGGCATCGATCACCGGCTGGTCGTTCATTGCCGAGTGGATGGTGGTGATCTGCACGTACTCGATGCCGAAGGCCTGGTCGAGCACACGCAGCAGCGGCACGCCGCAGTTGGTGGTGCAGGAGGCGTTGGATACCAGCCGTTCGCCGCCTTCAAGGCAATCCTGGTTGATGCCGTAGACAACGGTGGCGTCGACATCCGCCTCGCTGGCCATCGGCTGGGAAAACAGCACCCGTGGTGCGCCGGCGTCGAGGAAACGCTGGCCGTCGGCGCGGGTGTTGTAGGCCCCGGAGCATTCGAGCACCAGGTCGACGTCGAGCGCGGCCCAGTCGATGCCTTCGGGGGTGGCGCTGCGCAGTACTTTGACGCAGTCGCCATTGATATGCAGACAATCGCCGTCGACCCTGACCTCACCGGGAAAGCGCCCGTGGGTGGAGTCGAAGCGTGTCAGGTATTCGAGGCTGGCCTGATCGGCCAGGTCATTCAGTGCAACGATCTCGAAGCCCGCGCTGGCCCCCCGCTCAAAGAGTGCGCGCAGGACGCAACGACCGATGCGGCCGTAGCCGTTGAGTGCAACTTTGTAGGGACGCGGTTGGGGCATGGGATGCTCACGGAACAGAATGTTATCTGCAACCTGCAGGAACCGAGTCGCGGCAATCGCGGGTCAAGCCCGCTCCCACAAGGACACTCGTGATCCCTGTGGGAGCGGGCTTGACCCGCGACGGGTTCAACGCCGCTCCAACTGGTTTTATCAGTCTTCCAGCAGCTCTTCAGCCGTACCCAGGATGTTTTCCAGGGTGAAGCCGAACTCTTCGAACAGTGCCGAAGCCGGCGCCGACTCACCGTAGGTGGTCATGCCGATGACGCGGCCTTCCAGGCCCACGTACTTGTACCAGAAGTCGGCGTGGGCAGCTTCGATGGCAATCCGCGCGCCCACCTGCAGTGGCAGAACCGACTGCTTGTAGCTGGCGTCCTGGGCATCGAACACGCTGGTGCATGGCATCGATACCACGCGCACCTTGCGGCCCTGCTCGGTCAGCTTGTCGAACGCCTGCACCGCCAGGCCCACTTCGGAACCGGTGGCGATCAGGATCAGCTCAGGCTCGCCTGCGCAGTCCTTGAGCACGTAGCCACCACGGCTGATGTCGGCGATCTGGCCGGCGTCGCGGGTTTGGTGCTGCAGGTTCTGACGCGAGAAGATCAGCGCCGAAGGGCCGTCCTTGCGCTCCAGGGCGTGCTTCCAGCTCACGGCCGATTCGACCGCGTCGGCCGGACGCCAGGTGTCCAGGTTCGGCGTGGTACGCAGGCTGGTCAGCTGCTCGATCGGCTGGTGAGTCGGGCCGTCTTCGCCCAGGCCAATGGAGTCGTGGGTGTAGACGTGGATCACGCGCTGTTTCATCAGGGCCGACATGCGCACGGCATTGCGGGCGTATTCCATGAACATCAGGAAGGTCGCGCCGTAAGGCACCAGGCCGCCGTGCAGGGCAACGCCGTTCATGATGGCGGTCATGCCGAACTCGCGCACGCCGTAGTACATGTAGTTGCCGCTGGCATCTTCGGCGCTGACGCCCTTGCAACCTTTCCACAGGGTCAGGTTGGAGCCGGCGAGGTCCGCCGAGCCACCGAGGAACTCCGGCAGCAGCGGGCCGAAGGCGTTCAGGGTGTTCTGGCTGGCCTTGCGGCTGGCGATGCTTTCGCCCTTGGCGTCCACTTCGGCGATGTAGGCGGCAGCCTTCTCGGCGAAGTCGGCTGGCAGTTCGCCGCTCAGGCGACGCTTGAGTTCGCTGGCCAGTTCAGGGAAGGCTGCGGCGTAGGCAGCAAAGCGCTGGTCCCAGGCGGCTTCGGCGGCGGCGCCGGCCTGCTTGGCATCCCACTCGGCATAGATGTCGGCCGGGATCTCGAACGGGCCGTGGTTCCAGTTCAGGGCCTGGCGGGTCAGGGCGATTTCGGCATCGCCCAGTGGCGCGCCGTGGCAGTCTTCCTTGCCGCCCTTGTTCGGCGAACCGAAGCCGATGGTGGTCTTGCAGCAGATCAGGGTCGGCTGCGCGCTCTTGCGCGCGGTCTCGATGGCGGTCTTGATCTCTTCTGGGTCGTGACCGTCGACATTGCGGATCACCTGCCAGTGGTAGGCTTCGAAACGCTTCGGCGTGTCGTCGGTGAACCAGCCTTCGACTTCGCCGTCGATGGAGATACCGTTATCGTCGTAGAAGGCGATCAGCTTGCCCAGGCCCAGGGTACCGGCCAGTGCAGCAACTTCGTGGGAAATGCCTTCCATCATGCAGCCATCACCCAGGAACACATAGGTGTGGTGGTCGACGACGTCGTGGCCTGGACGGTTGAACTGGGCGCCCAGCACTTTTTCGGCCAGGGCAAAGCCCACGGCGTTGGCCAGACCCTGGCCCAGCGGGCCGGTGGTGGTCTCGACGCCTGGGGTGTAGCCGAATTCCGGGTGGCCCGGGGTGCGGCTGTGCAGTTGACGGAACGCCTTGAGGTCGTCGATCGACAGGTCGTAGCCGGTCAGGTGCAGCAGCGAGTAGATCAGCATCGAGCCGTGGCCGTTGGACAGCACGAAGCGGTCACGGTCGGCGAAGTGCGGGTTGCTCGGGTTGTGCTTCAAGAAGTCACGCCAAAGAACCTCGGCGATATCCGCCATGCCCATCGGGGCACCGGGATGGCCGCTGTTGGCTTTTTGCACGGCATCCATGCTGAGGGCACGAATGGCGTTGGCACGCTCACGACGGCTGGGCATCGCTTGTCTCCTGGGGGGCTTGAATATTAACGAACGGAAAAAGGCGGCCATTTTCGCCCAGGCACGTGCCCGGGGGCAATCACGGATGGTCGATGAGGGACGTTTTTAGTGCGATTGAGCGACTAATCCCGTGTTGCGCCGACAAAACGGCAGAAATTGTCGCCTGCCATGCCGGGCCGGGCCCGTCCATCGAGCAATATCAAAACTTTTTGATATAGAACTTGCGAGGCCGCTGCACGCTGACTAGACTGCCGCCCATGAACCTTCACGCCCCCTCCATCGACCCCGAGCAAAGCGACGCGCTGGCTGCCCTGTGCAAGGCCGGCGGCGACCCGCTGCGGCTGAACGTGCTGCGCGCGCTGGCCAGCGATTCGTTCGGGGTGCTGGAGCTGGCGCAGATCTTCGCCATCGGCCAGTCGGGCATGAGCCACCATCTCAAGGTACTGGCCCAGGCCGACCTGGTGGCCACCCGGCGCGAAGGCAACGCGATCTTCTATCGCCGCGCACTGCCCGACAGCCAGCGCCTGGGCGGCAAGCTGCACGGGGCGCTGCTGGAGGAGGTCGACGCGCTGGAACTGCCGGCCGAGGTGCAAGCGCGCATCGGCCAGGTGCAGGTGCGCCGGGCCGCCACCAGCCAGGACTTCTTCCTGCGTGTGGAAGAGAAATTCCGCGCCCAGCAGGACCTGATCGCCGGCCTGGCGCAGTACCGCGAAAGCCTGCTGGCGCTGCTCGACAAGCTCAGCTTCGACCCGCTGGCCAGCGCCCTGGAGGTCGGCCCCGGCGATGGCGAGTTTCTGCCCGAACTGGCGCGGCGCTTCACCCACGTCACCGCCCTGGACAACAGCCCGACCATGCTCGAGCTGGCGCGCCAGGTGTGCCAGCGCGAGCGCCTGGCTAACGTAACACTGCTGTTGGCCGATGCCCTGCATGCAACGGATGTACAGGCCGACTGCGTGGTGCTGAACATGGTGCTGCACCATTTCAGCGAGCCTGCCCAGGCCCTCGGGCACCTGGCCAAGCGTGTCAGACCAGGCGGAAGCCTGTTGGTAACAGAACTGTGCAGCCACGACCAGAGCTGGGCGCGCCAGGCGTGCGGCGATCTCTGGCTGGGCTTTGAACAGGATGATTTGGCCCGTTGGGCCAGCGCCGCGGGGCTGGTTCCCGAGGACAGCCTCTATGTGGGCTTACGTAATGGTTTCCAGATTCAGGTTCGCCACTTTCAGCGACCACCTGGCGACACTCACCATCGGTAAATTTTAGGAACCCGTCGAGATGAGCGAATACTCCCTTTTCACCTCCGAGTCCGTGTCTGAAGGGCATCCGGATAAAATCGCCGACCAGATTTCGGATGCGGTGCTCGACGCCATCATCGCCGAAGACAAGTTCGCCCGCGTGGCGTGCGAGACCCTGGTGAAAACCGGTGTGGCCATCATCGCCGGCGAAGTGACCACTTCGGCCTGGGTCGACCTCGAAGACATCGTGCGCAACGTGATCGTCGACATCGGCTACAACAGCTCCGACGTCGGTTTCGACGGCGCCACCTGCGCGGTGATGAACATCATCGGCAAGCAGTCGGTAGACATCGCCCAGGGCGTTGACCGCAGCAAGCCTGAAGACCAGGGCGCGGGCGACCAGGGCCTGATGTTCGGCTACGCCAGCAACGAAACCCCGGAGCTGATGCCAGCCCCGATCAGCTTCTCGCACCAGCTGGTGCAGCGTCAGGCCGAAGCGCGCAAGTCCGGCCTGTTGCCGTGGCTGCGCCCGGACGCCAAGTCCCAGGTCACCTGCCGCTACGAAGACGGCAAGGTGGTGGGCATCGACGCCATCGTGCTGTCCACCCAGCACAACCCGGACGTGTCCTACGCCGACCTGCGCGAAGGCGTGATGGAGCTGATCGTCAAGCACGTGCTGCCGGCCGAGCTGCTGCACAAGGACACCCAGTTCCACATCAACCCCACCGGCAACTTCATCATCGGTGGCCCGGTGGGCGACTGCGGCCTGACCGGCCGCAAGATCATCGTCGACACCTACGGCGGCATGGCCCGTCACGGGGGTGGCGCTTTCTCCGGCAAGGACCCGTCCAAGGTTGACCGTTCGGCCGCCTACGCCGGTCGCTACGTGGCCAAGAACATCGTTGCCGCAGGCCTGGCCGAGCGCTGCGAAATCCAGGTGTCGTACGCCATCGGCGTGGCCCAGCCGACCTCGATCTCGCTGAACACCTTCGGCACCGGCAAGGTTGCCGACGAGAAGATCATCCAGATCGTGCGTGAGTGTTTCGACCTGCGTCCGTATGCGATCACCACCATGCTCGACCTGCTGCACCCGATGTACCAGGAAACCGCGGCCTACGGTCACTTCGGCCGCACCCCGCAGGTCAAGACCGTGGGCGACGACACCTTCACCACGTTCACCTGGGAACGCACCGACCGTGTCGACGCGCTGCGCGCGGCCGCCGGGCTGTAAGCAACACCCGGTACAAGCAACACCCGGTAAACAAGAGCCCCTGCCAGGCGACTGGCAGGGGCTTTTTCTTGCCTAGGCTTGAAGTTCCACCCGCCGAGCAAGGACGCTCGCCATGCCCTTCAAGCTGTTGTCCGGCCTGCTGTTCGCCAGCACGCTCGCCTGTACCCCAACCACCGCCCTCGCCCGGCCCTGCCCCGACTGGCCACCGGCAGTGGCGCAAAGCGAACTCAAGCAGCTGGGCGAGCGCCTGGCCGACTGGGACGATCATTACCATCGCCTGGGCGTCGCGTTGATCAGCGACGAGCTCTACGACCAGAGCCGGGCGCGCCTGCAACACTTGCAAGCCTGCTTCCCCGGCACCGGTGCACCCCCGGCAGACCCGCTCGGAACCGCCACCGGCCCGTTGCGCCACCCCATCCCCCACACCGGCCTGAACAAGTTGCCCGACGAAGCCGCCGTGCGCGCCTGGATGCACGGCAAGCAGGACCTCTGGGTACAACCCAAGGTGGATGGCGTGGCCGCCACGCTGGTCTATGCAAAGGGCCGGCTGGTGCGCCTGATCAGCCGCGGCGACGGCGCCTACGGGCATGACTGGAGCCGCCACCTGCCGGCACTGGGCGCCCTCCCCCACACGTTGCCCGAACCTCTGGACCTGATACTGCAAGGCGAGCTGTTCTGGCGCCTGGACGGGCATGTGCAGGCCGCAGCGGGCAGCCGGAATGCCCGCGGCAACGTCGCCGGGTTGCTGGCGCGCAAGCAGCTCACCCCCGCGCAGGGCGCGGTGGTCGAGCTGTTCGCCTGGGCCTGGCCGCAGGGCCCCCTGGACCAGCGCGAGCGCCTGGCACGCCTGAGCGCCCTGGGCTTTGCCTACAGCGAGGCGTTCAGCCAGCCGGTGCAGACCTTCGACCAGGCCGCCCACTGGCGCCAGCACTGGTACCGCACGCCACTGCCATTCGCCAGCGACGGTGTGGTGCTGCGCCAGGGCCGGCGTCCGCCCGGCGAGCGCTGGCAGGCCCGGGCGCCGTACTGGATAGCGGCATGGAAATACCCCTTCGCCCAGGTACTGGCCGAGGTGCGACGCGTGCAGTTCAACGTGGGGCGCACCGGTCGCATCACCCCGGTGCTGCAACTGGCACCGGTGCAGCTGGATGACCGCACGGTGCGCCAGGTCAGCGTGGGCTCGCTAAGACGCTGGCAGCAACTGGACATTCGCCCGGGCGATCAGGTGGCGATCAGCCTGGCAGGCCTGACCATTCCCCGTCTGGACGGCGTGGTGCACCGCGCCCTCGAACGGCGTGAGATGAAGGTACCGGCGGCCGATGCGTTTCATCCGTTGAGCTGCTGGGAGCTGAGCGCCGGGTGTCGTCAGCAGTTCCTGGCCAGGTTGCAATGGCTGGGCGGCAAGCAGGGCCTGGCACTCCCAGGTGCCGGGCCGGCCAGCTGGGAGCGCCTGGTCGACGCCGGCCAGTTGCGCACACTGGCCGATGTGCTGGAACTGCCCGCCGAACATCCGTTGTACCCCGCCCTCGAACAGGCCCGTCAGCGACCCTTTGCCACCTGGGCGCGAGCCCTGGGTATGCCGGCCCCGCGTGCGTTGGCAGCGGGGGACACCTGGGCCGCACTGGCTGCCCGCGATGCGGCGCAATGGCAGGCCGAGCCCGGCGTGGGTGCCCACCGTGCCGGCCAGTTGCTGGCCTTTTTCGCTCACCCGCAGGTGCAGGCCCTGGCGGCGCGGTTACGTGAACATACAATCGAGGGTTTCTAAATTTGTCGGATCAGGGCAGCATCATGGGTTTCTGCCAAGCCCGCGACCACGGAGCCACTATGAAACTGCTTTCCCCGCTTGCCCTGTTCGCCGCCTGCTCGCTGCTCGCCACTTCGCTGATGGCTGCCGAGGAACAACCCGGCCTGACCGGCTGCGCTGCCAAGAAGCAGGCGATCAGCGAACAGATCGAACAGGCCCGCGCCCACGGCAACAGCGCCCAGCAGGCCGGCCTCGAGAAGGCCCTGAGCGAAGTGACCGAGCACTGCACCGATGCCGGCCTGAAGAAACAGCGTGAACAGAAGGTGCTGGATGCCCGTCATGAAGTGACGCAGCGCACCAAGGACCTGGACAAGGCCATGAAGAAAGGCGACGCCGACAAGATCAACAAGCGCAAGGACAAACTGGCCGAGTCGAAGAAGGAACTGCAACAGGCGCTGGATGAGCTGGAGAAGTAGTCCGCGTTGAACCCTTCGCCGGCAAGGCCGGCTCCTACGTACAGCGCGCCACCTGTAGGAGCCGGCCCTGCGGCGAAAAGGTCGGCCAGCTCACCCCATCAATGATTGCGAAACTCGGTATGACAGGCCTTGCACGCCGCCTCCACCTTGCCCATCGGGGCCGCGACCGCCGCAGGCTCCAATGGCTGGGTACGGGTCTGGGCGACCAGCTCGCCGGTCACCTGCTCCATCTGCCGGGCCAGCTCCTGGAAGCGCGCCTGCTTTTGCCACACATCGGGCGTGGCGCTGCTGTCCTCCTCGCGCACCTGCGGGAAATGCTGCCACGGCTGGTGCGACAACGCGTCGAGCTTCACCGCACCATCGGCAAATTTCTGCCCGTCGAACGCCAGCCGGCCACGCAGCATGCCGCCGAGGTCTTCGCTGGTCTTGAGCATCTGCTTGAAAATCGCCTTGCGCTGGCCCAACGGCGAGTTGGGGTCGACACCGCCACAGGCGCTCAGGGCCAGGCAGGCCACCAGGATCACAGTCATTCGCTTGAACATCATGCTTGGCTCGGCACACGGAAAAAGGCGGCCAGTATCCCCGCCTTGCCGGCAAACACCAATACCCCTACCAAAAACAAGGGTTGCCTGGCCGCCCTGAACGCCAGGCACACCGTAGAGGACTACCCCGCATGAAAACCGCCCTGAGCCGCCTTGGCCTGACCGCCGCGTTGCTGGCCCTGCTGGTCGGCTGCAACGGCAGCGCCCCGGATAAATCCGCACCGCACCCGCTCGCCACCTACAGCCCAGCCACCTGGAAAGACCTGCCCAAGGTCTCCGACAGCGACCTGCTGGCCGGCTTCAATGCCTGGCGCAGCGCGTGCGAGCGCCTCAAGAACGATCCGGTCTGGGCCACCCCCTGCGCTGCTGCGGTGCAGGTGCCCGACGACGCCACCCAGGTGCGTGGCTTCTTGCAGACGCAGCTCGAGGTGTACGGCCTGCGCTCGGCCGAAAACAACGCCAACGGCCTGATCACCGGCTACTACGAACCGGTGTACCCCGGCAGCATGACCCGTACCGCCACGGCCAACGTGCCGGTGTATGGCATCCCCGATGACCTGGTGGTGGTGGCGCTCGACAGTATCTACCCCGAACTCAAGGGCAAGCGCCTGCGCGGTCGCCTGGACGGGCGCGTGCTCAAGCCCTACGACACCGCCGGGGTGATCCAGCAGCAAGGCGTCAAGGCGCCGGTGCTGGCCTGGCTGACCGACCCGATGGACCTGCAGTTTCTGCAGATCCAGGGCTCCGGGCGCATCCAGCTCGAAAGTGGGCAGCAGCTGCGCGTGGGCTATGCCGACCAGAACGGCCACCCGTATCGCCCGGTGGGCCGCTGGCTGGTCGAGCAGGGCCAGCTCAAGAAGGAAGACGTGACCATGGGCAGCATCCACGCCTGGGCCCAGGCCAACCCGAGCCGCGTGCCCGAGCTGCTGGCCAGCAACCCCAGCTACGTGTTCTTCAGTACTCGCCCGGACAGCAACGAAGGCCCGCGCGGTTCGCTGAACGTGCCGCTGACCGCCGGCTACAGCGTGGCCATCGACCGCAAGGTGATCCCGCTGGGCAGCCTGCTGTGGCTGTCGACCACCCGCCCGGACGGCGCTCCGGTGGTACGCCCGGTGGCCGCGCAGGACACCGGCGGGGCCATCACCGGCGAAGTGCGCGCCGATCTGTTCTGGGGTACCGGCAGCGAGGCCGGCGCTCTGGCCGGGGACATGAAGCAGCAGGGTCAGATCTGGCTGCTGTGGCCCAAGGGCGCGGCACTGCCGGTGGTGCCGCAGGTGGAAGGCAAGTAGCTCAGGCCGAGACCACGAAGAAGCTGACGATCAGGCCGATGCCCGCGAACCACACCACCGAGCGCAGCGCTGCCCAGTCGGCCAGGTAGCAGATGATGTAGAGCAGGCGGCTGGTGATGTAGAGCACCGCCAGCACGTCCTGGGTGACCTGCTCGGCATTGCCGACGATGTCGGCGATCACCACCGCCGCGACGAACGCCGGAGTCGACTCGAAACTGTTGAGCTGCGCCGCATGGGCGCGGCGCGGCAGGCCTTCGAGCTTGTCCAGAAAACCGCGCGGGTCATGGTTCTGTCGCAGGCTGAAGCGACCACTGCCGAACTTGGCGATGCTGGTGCACACGAACGGCAGCAGCAACGCGATCAATACACACCAGAAAGCGACGGTCATGGCAGGGGTCCTTGTTGTTGGGGTCAGAGTTTCATGATCAGCATGCCGATCAGTACCAGTGCACAAGCTAAGAGCCTCGGCCCGCCGAAAGGTTCTTTGAGGTAGCGCATGCCCATCAGCACCACCAGGATCACGCTCACCTCGCGCAGCGCCGCAGCCTCGGCCACCGAGCCCAGTTGCATGGCCCACAGTACCAGCGCGTAGCTGGACAGCACGCACAACCCCACGGCCAGGCCCAGCTTCCACTGGCTGCGCCAGAACTGCACAAACGGCGCGCGCCGGGCCACCGTCGCCAGCAACGGGAACGGCCAGGCGCTGATCAGCGTCAGCCACACCAGGTAGTCCAGCGGCTGCGACCACAGCCGGATCGCGCTGCCGTCGAGCCAGGTGTAGCAGCCGATGCACAGGCCGATCAGCGCCACCACCGGCAGCATCGACCAGGGCAGACGTTCGCCGCCACCGCCCTGCCACAGCAGGCAGGCCATGCCGCACGGGATCAGCAGAATGCCGAAGATCTGCTGGGTGCTCAGCGTCTCGCCGGCAAAGGTCAGGGTCAGCGCCAGCACCACCAGCGGCGACAACCCGCGCATCAGGGGGTAGACCAGGCCCAGGTCGCCGACCCGGTAGGCCTTGATCAGCAGGTAGCGGTACAACAGCTCGAACGCCGCCGAGGCCAGCATCCACGGCCAGATCTCGGGCGGCGGTACCTGCACGAACGCCACCATCGCCAGGGCGAACAGCAGCGCCACCACGTCCATGCTGGCAATCACCAGCAGACGCTCGCCGCTGAACTTGATCAGGGTGTTCCAGGTGGCATGCAGCAGGGCGGCGATCAGCACCAGCGAAGTGGCGAGCACGGTTGAGTTCCTGGGTAGTGCACGGCTGCGCAGTTTCAACCAGGCGCAACAAAACAGCCAGCCTGCGGTCAACGTTGATCGAAAAAGTGTGTCCTGAACCTCGCGCCGGCGCATCCAAGCCCTGCCCGAGCCATTCGGGCACTGACTTGGAAGCCATTACAGGACCTAGGATGCTTGAGCTAGTTGCCGCGTTTATTTGCCTCACCACCCTCCTCACCTATGTGAACTACCGCTTTATCGGCCTGCCGCCGACCATTGGCGTGATGGTCACTGCACTGCTGTTTTCCCTGATCCTCCAGGGCCTGAGCGTCATCGGCTACCCGGGCCTGGAAGAACGGGTGCAGGGCCTGATGAGCCAGATCGACTTCAACGACCTGCTGATGCACTGGATGCTGGCGTTCCTGCTGTTCGCCGGGGCGCTGCACGTGAACCTGGCCGACCTGCGCGACTACCGCTGGCCGATCGGCCTCCTGGCCACCGTCGGTGTGCTGATCGCCACCGTGGTGATCGGCTACCTGGCGCACTGGATCTTCGCCCTGTTCGGCTGGCACGTGAACCTGCTGTACTGCCTGCTGTTCGGCGCACTGATCTCGCCCACCGACCCGATTGCGGTGCTCGGCGCCCTGCGTACCGCCAATGCGTCCAAGCCGCTGAAGACCACCATCGTCGGCGAGTCGCTGTTCAACGACGGCACCGCGGTCGTGGTGTTCACCGTGCTGCTGGGCATCGCACAACTGGGCGAGACCCCGAGCGTGAGCGACACCGCGATCCTGTTCGCCCGCGAGGCCATCGGCGGCGCGCTGTTCGGCGCGGTGATCGGCTACGTCACCTACCGCATGATCAAGAGCATCGAGCAGTACCAGGTGGAGGTCATGCTGACCCTGGCGCTGGTGATCGGCGGCTCGGCCGCAGCCTACGAACTGCACGTCTCGGCGCCCATCGCGATGGTGGTAGCGGGCCTGATCATCGGCAACCTGGGTCGCAACCTGGCTATGAACGACATGACCCGGCGCTACATGGACGGCTTCTGGGAACTGATCGACGACATGCTCAACGCGCTGCTGTTCGCGCTGATCGGCCTGGAGCTGTTGCTGCTGCCGTTCTCGTGGATGCACCTGGCTGCGGCCGGGGTGCTGGCAGTGGCGATCCTGCTGTCGCGTCTGCTGACCGTGGCGCCGGCGATCGTCATGCTGCGCCGCTGGAGAACGGTGCCGCGCGGCACCATCCGCGTGCTCACCTGGGGCGGCCTGCGCGGCGGTGTGTCCGTGGCCCTGGCGCTGTCGCTGCCATCGGGCCCCGAACGTGACCTGCTGCTGAGCATCACCTACATCGTGGTGCTGTCGTCGATCCTGCTGCAGGGCCTGAGCATCGGTCGCGTGGTGCGCGGGGTTACCGAGCAGCCTTGACCGGCGAGGGGCTGCCCAGCAGCCCCAGCAGATGCCGCATGGCCACTGGCCGGCGCGGCGTCGAGCCGTGCAGCACCACCAGTGCCCGCGCGTGGCGCGGGTCATCGCCCAGCGGCCAGGCACAGATGCCCTCATGGGGCATGCCGGCCCATTGCGGCACCAACGATACCCCCATGCCCTGGGCCACCAGCATCACGATGGTTTCCAGCGCATCCAGCTCGCACAGCAACTGCGGCGTGATCAGTTGCTCATCCAGGTAGCGCTGGGCGATCTGCCCGCCCCACGACTGTGCGTCATAGCGAATGAACGGGTGCTCGCGCAGCAATGTATCGGGGGCCAGCGCGGCCTGTGCAGCCGGCGCGATCAGAATCAGCGGCTCGACCTTGAGCACCTGCAGCGCCAGTGCCTTGGGCAGCGTGAAGGGCGGGCGCACCAGAATCGCGGCATCCAGTTCGCCGCCGAGCACCTTCTCGTACAGGCTGCGCGAATCACCCGGGGTGATCTGCAGCTTGAGCCCCGGCGCCGATCGCGCCAGACGCTCGATAAGCCCCGGCAATACCCCGGTCAACGCCGTCGACACCGCGCCCACCCTGACGTCCCCCGTCAATCCGTCCTGGCTCAGGTCGTGCTGCAGTTCACGCGCCTGCTCGATGATCGCCTGGATTCTGGGCAACAGCAGCAGGCACTGGTCCGAGGGGCGGATGGCATGCGCAGTACGCAGCAGCAAGGTGCAGCCCAGTGTGCGTTCCAGCGCCTGCACGCGCTGGCTGATCGCCGCTGCCGTGCGGTTCTCGCGACGCGCGGCCGCGGCAATCGAGCCGGTTTCCACCACTGCCACCAGGCTTTTCAGAAAGCGCACATCCATAAGTTTTTCTTTCGCTCAGAGCAAGGCAAAGCCGTTTTACCCCGTCACACGGCCTACTTACCCTCAACGCTCAACCACACGGGGGATACGCCATGAACAGACCCTTTCACGCTGCATACCACGTTTGCGACCTGGAACAGGCGCGTACTTTTTATCGAGATGTTCTGGGCTGCACCGAAGGGCGCAGCACCGCGACCTGGGTCGACTTCGACTTCTTCGGCAACCAGCTCTCGTTGCACCTGGGCACGCCGTTCGCCACCACCCGTACCGGGCAGGTTGGCGAGCACAAGGTACTGATGCCGCATATCGGCGTGGTACTGCCACTGGACGAGTGGATGACCCTGGCCGTGCGCCTCACCCGGCGCGGCCTGGCATTCGAGATCCCACCGGTGGTGCGCTTTGTGGGCGAGCCGGGCGAACAACGCACGATGTTCTTCCTCGACCCCAGCGGCAATCCGATCGAGGTCAAGGGCTTCAAGGATTTCGCCGGCCTGTTCGCGCAGTAACGCACCCTTCGCACTCCCCACAACCACAACAACAAGGGGCACCCCATGGGCATTCGCACACCTTCCAGCCTGGTCACGCGCATCATTATCGGCCTGGTCGCCGGCGTGATCGTCGGCATCCTTCTCAACCAGTTCCCCGAGCACAAGGTCTGGTTCATCGACAACCTGCTGCAGCCGGCCGGCGACCTGTTCATCAAGCTGATGAAGATGATCGTGGTACCGCTGGTGTTCGCCTGCATGACCGTCGGCATCGCCGGCGCCGGCAGCACGCGCGCCCTGGGCCGGGTCGGGATGAAGACGTTCGTGTACTTCTTCACCATCACCAGCATCGCGATCCTGTTCGGGCTGGTGGTCGGCAACGTGTCCCAGCCCGGCGCCGGCGCGGACTTCAGCAGCACGCTGCAGGCACCGGTCACCACGCTGGCATCCAGCACCGAAACGCAGAACCTGGGGCGCACCCTGGTGGCCATCGTGCCGGACAACATCGTGCTGGCCATGGCCGAGGGCAAGCTGCTGTCGGTGCTGTTCTTCGCCATCCTGTTCGGCTGCGCCCTGTCGATGCTGCCCCAGCAGCAGAAGGCACCGTTGATCAGCGTGATGCAGGGCGTATCGGACACCATGTTCAAGGTCACCCACCTGGTGATGCACTACTCACCCATCGGCATCTTCGGGCTGATCGGCGTCACCGTTGCCAGCTTCGGCCTGAGCGCACTGCTGCCACTGGCCAAGCTGATCGGCATTACCTACGTCGCGGTGCTGCTGTTTGCGCTGTGCGTGCTGGGGGCGGTGGCCAGGCTGGCGGGGGTGCGGTTCTTCCACCTGTTGCGCGAGATACGCAGCGAGTTGCTGCTGGCCTACAGCAGCGCCGCCTCGGCCACGGTGATGCCGCAACTGATCGAGAAGATGGAGCGCTACGGCGCGCCACGCCCGATCACCAGCATGGTCATTCCGTTGGGGTATTCATTCAACCTCGATGGCGCGTCGCTGTTCGCAGCGCTTGGCACGCTGTTCATCGCCCAGGCCTATGGCATCGACCTGGGCCTGGCTGACCAGGCGATGCTGGTGCTGATCATGGTGCTGACCTCCAAGGGTGCGGCGGGGGTGCCGGGCTTCATGTTCATCATCCTCACCGCCACGCTGACCGCGGCAGGGCTGCCGGTCGAGGGCGTGGCGATCATCGCCGGGGTGTATCGGCTGATGGACATGCCGGTCACTGCACTCAACGTGCTGGGTAACGCACTGGCGCCACTGGTGATCGCACGCTGGGAGGGCCAGCTCAAGGCACCTGGCCAAACCGCCCCCGCCAGCCCCGCTGCCCCCGACTTGAAGCTTGAAGCTTGAACTGTGCAGCTACCGCCGTCATTCCACCGAGGTATCGAACTGATCCTTGATGAACTTGATCTCGGTACGCCCATGGGGTGCCGGCAAGCCGTCCTCACCCAGGTTGACGAAGACCATCTTGTCGACGGTGAGGATGCTCTTGCGGGTGATCTTGTTGCGCACTTCGCATTTGAGGGTGATGGAGGTGCGGCCGAATTCCGTGGCGGTGATGCCCAGCTCGATGATGTCGCCCTGGCGCGAGGCGCTGACGAAGTTGATCTCCGAGATGTACTTGGTCACCACACGCTGGTTGCCCAGTTGCACGATCGCGTAGATCGCCGCCTCTTCGTCGATCCAGCGCAACAGGCTGCCACCGAACAGGGTGCCGTTGGGGTTGAGGTCTTCGGGTTTTACCCATTTGCGGGTGTGAAAGTTCATGCGTACTCCTGACCGTCTTGCCAATCGATGCCGACAATGATGGCAGAGCCTGCCGGCGGCCTCCATTGAACATCGACTATCGTCTCGATTAATTGACAGAAAGCCTTGGGCCGATGCGCGGGCGCAGCTATAATCGCCAACGCTTCACAGACGGTCATCACCACTCGATGCCGTTCCCGCCACCTGTCCGAGGGGCGCTGCAGCAGGTTCTCCTGTCAGGCTCGGATGGGGCGTTGCCTGCACGGGGTTCCCCGCACGGGCACTAAACGCACAACGGCGCCCATTCGCACACTACGAATGGAGGCTCTTGATGAGCGCTGTAAACACGCCTGCAGATTTTACCGACTACAAAGTCGCCGACATGTCCCTGGCTGCCTGGGGCCGCCGCGAAACCATCATCGCCGAGTCCGAAATGCCGGCCCTGATGGGTCTGCGCCGCAAGTACGCCGCTGAACAGCCGCTCAAGGGTGCAAAAATCCTCGGCTGCATCCACATGACCATCCAGACCGCCGTGCTGATCGAGACCCTGGTCGCGCTGGGTGCCGAAGTGCGCTGGTCGTCGTGCAACATCTTCTCCACCCAGGATCAGGCCGCTGCCTCCATTGCCGCCGCCGGCATCCCGGTGTTCGCCTGGAAGGGCGAGACCGAGCAGGAATACGAGTGGTGCCTGGAGCAGACCATCCTCAAGGATGGCGCGCCATGGGATGCCAACATGATCCTCGACGACGGCGGCGACCTCACCGAGCTGCTGCACAAGAAGTACCCGCAGGTACTGGACCGCGTTCACGGCGTGACCGAAGAGACCACCACCGGTGTGCACCGTCTGCTCGACATGCTGGCCAAGGGCGAGCTGAAGATCCCGGCGATCAACGTCAACGACTCGGTCACCAAGAGCAAGAACGACAACAAGTACGGCTGCCGTCACAGCCTCAACGACGCCATCAAGCGCGGCACCGACCACCTGCTGTCGGGCAAGCAGGCGCTGGTGATCGGCTACGGTGACGTGGGCAAGGGTTCGGCCCAGTCGCTGCGTCAGGAAGGCATGATCGTCAAGGTCTCGGAAGTCGACCCGATCTGCGCCATGCAAGCCTGCATGGACGGCTTCGAGCTGGTTTCGCCGTTCATCGACGGTATCAACAACGGCACCGAAGCCAGCGTCGACAAGGCCCTGCTGGGCAAGATCGACCTGATCGTGACCACCACCGGTAACGTCAACGTGTGCGATGCCAACATGCTCAAGGCCCTGAAAAAGCGCGCCGTGGTATGCAACATCGGTCACTTCGACAACGAAATCGACACCGCCTTCATGCGCAAGAACTGGGCATGGGAAGAGGTCAAGCCACAGGTTCACAAGATCCACCGTACCGGCCCTGGCGATTTCGACGCGCAGAACGACGACTACCTGATCCTGCTGGCCGAAGGCCGCCTGGTGAACCTGGGCAACGCCACCGGCCACCCGAGCCGCATCATGGACGGTTCGTTCGCCAACCAGGTGCTGGCACAGATCTTCCTGTTCGGCCAGAAGTACGCCGACCTGTCGCCGGCCCAGAAAGCCGAACGCCTGACCGTTGAAGTACTGCCGAAAAAACTCGACGAAGAAGTGGCCCTGGAAATGGTCCGCGGTTTCGGCGGCGTGGTAACCCAACTGACCAAGCAACAGGCCGACTACATCGGCGTGACTGTTGAAGGCCCGTTCAAACCAGACGCCTACCGCTACTGATGGGCCAAAGCCGGTGACGCTGCCACAGCGTCACCGGCTTTTTTCTGTGGCCAGCCTCACGGCTGGCCAGCACGATCGGTTTACCAGGATTTCGCCATGTCTCAGGAACGCCGTTACAGCTTCGAGTTCTTCCCGACCAAGACCGACGCTGGACATGAAAAACTGCTCGCCACGGCTCGCACCCTGGCCAGCTACAACCCGGACTTCTTCTCCTGCACCTATGGTGCCGGTGGCTCGACCCGCGACCGCACGCTCAACACCGTGCTGCAGCTGGAAAGCGAAGTGAAGGTACCGGCCGCGCCGCACCTGTCGTGCGTGGGCGACAGCAAGGACGACCTGCGCAGCCTGCTGGCCCAGTACAAGGCCGCCGGCATCAAGCGTATCGTGGCCCTGCGCGGCGACCTGCCGTCGGGCATGGGCATGGCCAGTGGCGAGCTGCGCTACGCCAACGAGCTGGTCGAATTCATTCGCCAGGAAAGCGGTGATCACTTTCACATCGAAGTGGCCGCCTACCCGGAAATGCACCCCCAGGCCCGTCACTTCGAAGACGACCTGATCAATTTCGTGCGCAAGGCCAAGGCCGGCGCCGACAGCGCCATCACCCAGTACTTCTTCAACGCCGACTGCTACTTCCACTTCGTCGAGCGCGTGCAGAAGCTGGGCGTGGACATCCCGGTGGTACCCGGCATCATGCCGATCACCAACTACAGCAAGCTGGCGCGCTTCTCCGATGCGTGCGGCGCCGAGATCCCGCGCTGGGTCCGCAAGCAGCTGGAAGCCTATGGCGACGATGTGCAAAGCATCCAGGCCTTTGGCGAACAGGTCATCACCGAAATGTGCGAAAAACTGCTGCAAGGCGGCGCACCGGGGCTGCACTTCTATACCCTGAACCAGGCCGAACCCAGCCTGGCAGTGTGGAACAACCTCAAGCTGCCACTCTGACTGCTGCACCGACGACAAGGGCTCTGGCACACGCCAAGGCCCTTTTTTGTCGACGCCCGCCTCCAGGCCTGCGCACCTGGCTGAGCTGCTGGCCGAGCCAGGCTGGCCATTCTCGAGCAGCCATCGTACTCTCCAGCCATGCCCGATCTTTACCGACTGTTCGCCGCCCTGTTCCTCGCCTGCCTGAGTACCCTGGCTCATGGCGAGAGGCTGCGCATCGTCACCGACCCCTGGCCGCCCTATGTGTACCAGGAAAACGGAGAGGCCAAGGGCATCGACTACGAGGTCACCGCCGAGGTGTTCAAGCGCCTGGGCATCGAGGTGCAATGGCAGTTCCTGCCATGGAAGCGCTGCCTGGCGATGGTCGAACAGGGGCTGGCCGATGGCGTGCTCGACATCTTCAAGACCGAGCAGCGCGACGCCCAGCTGTTCTACCCCAGCGAACCGCTGTCGCACGTGGAGTTCGTGCTGTTCCAGGCCAACGCCCGGCCCCACGCCATCAGGCACCTGGAAGACCTCAAGGGGCTGACCGTGGGCACCGCGCCCGGCTATACCTACGGCCCGGCGTTTGCCGATTCACCCGACTTCAAGCGCGAGCCGGCACCTACCCTGGAAGCCAACCTGGGCAAGCTGCAACTGGGGCGCATCGACCTGCTGGTCACCGATCGCCGGGTTGGCCGGCATGTGATCAAGAGCCTGGGCCTGGAGCAACAGGTCAGCGAACTGGGGCTGGTGATCGACCGCCAGCCCCAGTTCCTGGCAGTACGTCGCAATGCCGGCATGGACCTGCTGGCGCAACGCTTCGCCGCCGAGCTGCGCCGCTTCAAGCAGGAGCCGGCCTATGCCGAGCTGAACGCACGCTACGCAGGCGCCGAGGTGAATATTCCGCAAACCGTTGAGCAGCAGGAACGCAGCACGCACTGATTGCTCTGTTATACTCCGCCAACCCCGCCAGGCTTACGCCCGGACGCTCGGCCTTGCAAAAGGCATCCCGATCGGCAGGACAGCGCGCCCAGAGCCCGCCCGCCGCCCCCCGGATGCGCATTGAAGGCCCAGCAGGACCGGACGCGATAGCATCACCTGATGCCCGTCGCGCCAGGCACGAACTTCCCATAGGGCTTAGCCCCCACTAGAACAGGATTACTCATGTCCTTTGCTTCCCTCGGTCTCTCCGAGGCTCTAGTCCGCGCTATCGAGGCAGCGGGCTATACCCAGCCTACGCCGGTGCAACAGCGGGCCATTCCCGCCGTGTTGCAAGGTCGCGACCTGATGGTCGCGGCGCAGACAGGTACTGGTAAAACCGGTGGCTTTGCACTGCCGATTCTCGAACGCCTGTTTCCAGGTGGCCACCCCGACAAGTCCCAGCGCCATGGCCCACGCCAGCCGCGGGTACTGGTGCTGACCCCCACCCGCGAACTCGCCGCCCAGGTCCACGACAGCTTCAAGATCTACGCCCGCGACCTCAAGTTCGTCAGCGCCTGCATCTTCGGCGGTGTCGGCATGAACCCGCAGGTGCAGGCCATGTCCCGCGGCGTCGACGTGCTGGTGGCCTGCCCCGGCCGTCTGCTGGACCTCGCCGGCCAGGGCAGCGTCGACCTGAGCCACGTTGAGATCCTGGTGCTCGACGAAGCCGACCGCATGCTCGACATGGGCTTCATCCATGACGTGAAGAAGGTCCTCGCACGCTTGCCTGCCAAGCGCCAGAACCTGCTGTTCTCGGCGACCTTCTCAAAAGACATCACCAACCTGGCCGACAAGCTGCTGCACAACCCCGAGCGCATCGAGGTCACGCCGCCCAACACCACGGTCGAGCGTATCGAGCAGCGTGTGTACCGCCTGCCCGCCAGCCACAAGCGTGCCCTGCTGGCCCACCTGATTACCCAGGGTGCCTGGGAGCAGGTGCTGGTCTTCACACGTACCAAGCACGGCGCCAACCGTCTGGCCGAGTACCTCGAGAAGCACGGCCTGACTGCCGCGGCGATTCACGGCAACAAGAGCCAGAACGCGCGCACCAAGGCCCTGGCCGACTTCAAGGCCGGCACCGTGCGCATCATGGTCGCCACCGACATCGCCGCCCGCGGCCTGGACATCGACCAGTTGCCCCACGTGGTCAACTTCGAGCTGCCCAACGTCGAGGAAGACTACGTGCACCGTATCGGCCGTACCGGCCGTGCGGGCCGTTCCGGCGAGGCCATCTCGCTGGTGGCGCCGGACGAAGAGAAGCTGCTCAAGAGCATCGAGCGCGTCACCCGCCAGAAAATCCAGGACGGCGACCTGATGGGCTTCGATGCCTCGACGGTCGAAGCCGAAAAACCCGAAGCCCGTGAACGTCCGCAGATGAACCCGCGCGGTGGCCGTGGCCAGCGTGCCGACGGCAGCAATGCCGGCGGGCGCAAGGACAAGGGCAAGGACAAAGGCCAGGAAAAGGATAAGCCCGCAGGCGACAGAGCCACTGAGAAGGCCGCCGGCGGGCGCCAAGAGCGCAAGCCCCGTGACAACAGCAAAACCCGCCAGGCACCCTCGGGTCAGGCAGCAGTAGTTCCGAAAATCCCGGCCGACCGTGACCCTGAAGCCTTCCTGGACGACGAAGTGGACAACTTCGGCAACCGTGCCGACTACGTCAGCCCGTACCAGAACAAGGGCGGCCAGGGCCGCAACCGTCGCCCGGGCGCACCGGCAGCCGCCGGTACCGGCACCGGCGCACCCCGCGGTGGCCAGCCACGCAGCAACACCGGTGGTGGTGCACGTAGCGGTGGCGCCGGCAGCAATGGCGAGAAGCGCGGTGGTGCACGCAGCGGTGGCGGTGGTCGCGATGGCCAGGCGCGCCGCGACGGCAGCAACAACCGCAACCGTCGCCCGGCCCGTGACGATCAGTCGTCGCAGGAACCGGCAGTGCGCAACCCGCGTGACGGCCAGTCGCAGCCCAAGATCGTGCACAAGGAATCCAAGATCGACCGGTTCCCGACCGCCGAACAGCTCGAGCAGCTGCCAAGCCGCCCACGTGGCGAGAAGCCTGCGCTGCTGACGCGCAACCGCTGATCCCGCCACTGCGCACACAAAAACGCCGCCCCTAGGGGCGGCGTTCTTGTTTACAGGCCAGGCAATTACTTCTGCTTGACGCCTTCCAGCGAGATGTCCAGCTGGGCGGTCTGTGCCACGTCGCCAGGCAGCTTGATGCCGAAGTCTTTCAGGTCCAGGGTGGTGGTGGCGTTGAAACCGGCGCGCTCGCCGCCCCATGGGTCCTTGCCTTCACCGTTGAAGGTGGCCTTGAAGGTCACTGGCTTGGTCACGCCGTGGAAGGTCAGGTCGCCGGTCACGTCGGCAGTCTTGTCGCCAGTGGGCTTGACGGCGGTGGAGACGAACTTGGCGTCGGCGAATTTCGAAACGTCCAGGAAGTCCTTGCTGGCGATGTGCTTGTCACGCTCGGCGTGGTTGGACCACAGGCTGGCGGTCTTCACGTCTACCGAGATCTTGCTGTCCTGCGGCTTGGCGGAATCCCAGCTGAAGGTACCGTCCCAGTCCTTGAAGGTGCCGTGGATGAAGCTGTAGCCCAGGTGGCTGACTTTCCAGTCGATGAAGGCGTGCTGGCCTTCCTTGTCGATCTTGTAGTCGGCAGCCATGGCCTGGCCAGCGGTGAACAGGGCGGTACCGAGCGCCAGAGCGGCAAAAGTCTTTTTCAACATTACTTCTATTCCTTTGGAGTTGAGGTTGAACATCAAGCTTTGCGGCCCAGCATGCGGGTGAGGGTCGCGTCACGGTCGATAAAGTGGTGCTTGAGGGCGGCCAAGCCATGCAGGCCGGCGAAGATCACCAACCCCCAGGCCAGGTAGAAATGGATTTCCCCGGCGACATCCGCCTGGTTGGGCAGGTCGCTGACCAGTGCCGGCACCTCGAACAGGCCGAACACCGGGATGCCCACGCCGTCGGCGGTGGAGATCAGGTAGCCGGTGATCATCACCCCGAACAGGCCCACGTACAGCAGGCCGTGGCCGGCCTTGGCGGCGAAGCGGGTAAGCGGGCCGTGGTTGACCGGGGCCGGTGGTGGCGGGCTGATGAAGCGCCACAGCACGCGACCGAGCATGATCGCCAGCAGGGTCAGGCCGATACTCTTGTGCAGGTCGGGTGCCGTTTTGCGCCACGCACTGTAGTAGTCCAGGCCGACCATCCACAGCCCCAGGCCGAACAGGCCGAAAACCGCCAGGGCCACGCCCCAGTGCAGGACGATACTGACCACGCCATAGCGAGAAGGAGAATTGCGCAGTTGCATTGCCGTGTTTCCCTGTAAGAACTGTGCCCAAGACTAACCGGTTATCTATCGAATTAAAGCGGAAAATTTCGCTTTGAACGATCGAGAAACATGATCTTTAGTGTGAGACGAACAGGTTAAGGAAACATTAACTCGGCAGGAAGGAATTCTGGTGCTGCTGGACGCGCATCGCGGGTCAAGCCCGCCCCCACAGGGTCTTCGGCGATCCTGTGGGAGCGGGCTTGACCCGCGATGCGGTCACTGCATTACTGCGTCTTGGCTTGGGTAGCCGCCGCCGGCTTCTTCGCCACCGGCTTGGCCGCAGGCTTCTTGGCTGGCGCAGCTTTCGCCGGGGCCTTCTTGGCAGCAGGCGCAGGCTTTGCCGGCGCCTGCCTGGCTACTGGCGCAGCCGCAGCGGGCGTTGGCGCCGGCGCAGGTGCAGCGGCTGGGGCTGGGGCTGGGGCTGGCGCAGGAGCTGGCGCCGCATCAACCGGCTTGGCCGGCGCTTTGTCTACCGGCTTGTCACCGCCACCGAACAACCGCGAGAAGAAGCCAGGCTTGCTGTCCTTGGCCGCCACCGCTGCCGCTGCGGCCCCGGCCGCCACCGGCGCCAGCTTGGCCGGGTCGAACGACTTGCCATTGGACATGTCCACCACCTGGCCCGCCGCGCGCTGGCCGCTGCGCAGAGCGCCTTCCAGGGTGCCGGGGTACAGCGCATCGGTGTGTTCGCCGGCAAACGCCACGCGCTGCACCGGACGCTCCCACAGGCGCCAGAACTTGCTGATCTGCCCCGGCCCGTAGGCGAGGTAGGCACCGCCCGTACCGGCATCGGTGCTGTAGCGACGCACTTCATAACCGGTGAACGCGCCACGCGCCTGCGGGTAGAACGCATGCAGGCGAATCAGCACCTGGTCGACCATCTGCTTGTCGCCGAACGCCTGCAGCAGGCGCGCGTTGTCACCGGACAGGTTGATCACCACGTTGGCGCCACCCTTGAGCGCCGGCTCGATCCACAGCATGCCCAGGCCGGTGTTGCTGTAGATTTCGCCCGACATGCGCGCACGGCTTTCCCAGACCGGGGTCTTGAACTTGAGCAGCAGCTGGTCGCGCCAGCCGTAGTTGGTGCCCTTGAGTGCCGCCAGGTGCTGGTTGTCCAGGCCCGGGGTCATCTGGATCTTGGCCAGGGCGCGCAACGGTACCGCCAGCACCACGTAGTCGGCGCTGTAGCCCACCGCGCCGACCTTGACCGTGACGCCGTCCTTGTCCTGGATGATCGCGCTGACCGGTGCGCTGGTCTTGATGGTCTTCAGTTGCTTGACGAAAGCCTGCGCCAGCACCGGGCTGCCGCCAGGCAGACGGGCGGCGCGCAGGTCGCGATCGCTCACATCGCGGTACACGCGGGTCTGCTGCGCGAAATACAGCAACGACAGGCGCGAAGGCTCGTCATAGCGGGTACGGATCTGCTGGTTGACCAGCTGGCGCGCGGTCGGTGGCAGTTGCAGCTTGTCCAGCCAGCCGGAAACGTTGAGCTGGTCGAGGGCGAACAGGGTGCTGTTGGCCGCCGGGTTTTCAGGGTCGCTGATCGAGCGCGCCAGGTCGTCGAGGGTCTTCTCGTAGCGCTTGAGTGCCTCGGCGGTGGCCGGCTGCTTGGTGGCCAGGTCTGCGGCGCTGAAGTACTCGCCATCGATCAGGTAGCTCGGTACGCGCACGAACTCCGGCGCCGGCAGGGTGGCCAGCTTGAAGGTGTCGAGGTAGCGGTTGAGGGTCGGCTGGGCCTTGCTGTTGCCGATCCACTCGCTGGTGGCCAGGCCCGAACGCCCGCCCATGCCCGGCTTGGCTTCCAGCAGGGTCACCTGCCAGCCCTTGTTTTGCAGTTCGTAGGCGGCGGTGAGGCCTGCCAGGCCGCCACCGACCACGATGGCCGTCGGCTGCTTGGCAGCCGCGAGGGCGCCCGCGCTGAACAGCCCTATCATTACCAGCGCGCAGGCGCGCAGCCAACCAGCAGACATTCGGCGAACTCCGGATCAAAGGCGGAAATGCGGGGTGAACCCCCCGGGAAAAACGTCGGTGAAGGATACGTCAGGCCGCCCGGGCCTGCCACTAATGCCCGCACCGTTTGCGCCTTATGGGTTGTCCTGCCCCGGCGCTTTGCATAGGCTTGCGCGGTTACCCGAACCCGCGTCGCCAGGAGAGAGCCCATGGGCCTGAATCAACAGTGGATGGAACGTGACCTCAAGGTCCTGTGGCATCCCTGCACCCAGATGAAAGACCACGAGCACCTGCCGCTGATCCCGATCAAGCGTGGCGAAGGCGTATGGCTCGAAGACTTCGAAGGCAAGCGCTACCTCGACGCGGTGAGTTCCTGGTGGGTCAACGTGTTCGGCCACGCCAACCCGAAGATCAACCAGCGCATCAAGGACCAGGTCGACCAGCTCGAACACGTGATCCTCGCAGGCTTCAGCCACCAGCCGGTGATCGAGCTGTCCGAGCGCCTGGTCAAGCTCACCCCCGAGGGCCTGAACCGCTGCTTCTACGCCGACAATGGCTCCTCGTGCATCGAAGTGGCGCTGAAGATGAGCTTCCATTACTGGCTCAACAAGGGCCAGCCGGACAAGAAGCGCTTCGTCACCCTGAGCAACAGCTACCACGGCGAGACCATCGCGGCGATGTCGGTGGGCGACGTGCCGCTGTTCACCGAGACCTACAAGGCACTGCTGCTCGACACCCTCAAGGTGCCCAGCCCCGACTGCTACCTGCGCCCCGAGGGCGTGAGCTGGGAAGACCATTCGCGCACGATGTTCGCCGCCATGGAACAGACCCTGGCCGAGCACCATCAGAGCATCGCCGCCGTGATCGTCGAACCGCTGATCCAGGGCGCCGGCGGCATGCGCATGTACCACCCGGTGTACCTCAGGCTGCTGCGCGAGGCGTGCGACCGCTACGGCGTGCACCTGATCCACGACGAGATCGCCGTAGGCTTCGGGCGCACCGGCACGATGTTCGCCTGCGAGCAGGCCGGCATCCGCCCCGACTTCCTGTGCCTGTCCAAGGCCCTCACCGGCGGCTACCTGCCGCTGGCCGCGTGCCTGACCACCGACGAGGTGTACAGCGCGTTCTACGACGATTACCCGACCCTGCGCGCGTTCCTGCACTCGCACAGCTATACCGGCAACCCGCTGGCCTGTGCTGCGGCGCTGGCGACCCTGGACATCTTCGAGCAGGACAACGTGATCGAGGCCAACAAGGCCCTGGCCACACGCATGGCCGCGGCCACCGCGCACCTGGTCGACCACCCGCATGTGGCCGAAGTGCGCCAGACCGGCATGGCCCTGGCCATCGAGATGGTGCAGGACAAGGCCAGCAAGACCGCCTACCCGTGGCAGGAGCGGCGTGGCCTGAAGGTGTTCGAGCATGCCCTGACCCGTGGTGCGCTGCTGCGCCCGCTGGGCAGCGTGGTGTACTTCCTGCCGCCGTACGTGATCACCCCCGAACAGATCGACTTCCTGGCCGAGGTGGCCAGCGAGGGCATCGATATCGCCACGCGCAGCAGCGTGAGCGTGGCGGTGCCGGCCGATTTCCATCCTGATTTCCGCGATCCGGGCTAAACAGCATCGCGGGGCTAGCCCGCTCCCACAGGGATCACCTGTGACCCTGCAGGAGCAGGCTTGACCCGCGATGGCGCCCGAACTGCCTCCATCTTACTCAGAGCAGAACCATGAGACTGTCCCGCTTCTTCATCGACGCCCCCCTGAGCCTGGGCGAGCACGACCTGCCCGAGGCCCAGGCCCACTACATCGGCCGCGTGCTGCGCATGGCGCCGGGCGATGCGGTGCAACTGTTCGACGGCAGCGGCCAGGAATACCTGGGCGAACTGCTCGAGGTCGGCAAGAAGAGCGTGCGCGTCACGCTCGCCCAGGCCCTCCCCGGCCAGGCCGAATCCCCCCTGCACGTGCACCTGGGCCAGGGCCTGTCCCGTGGCGAGCGCATGGACTGGGCGATCCAGAAGGCCACCGAACTGGGCGCCAGCGTGATCACCCCGATCGTCAGCGAACGCTGCGAGGTGCGTCTGAAGGACGAACGTGCCGACAAGCGCCTGGCCCACTGGCGCCAGGTGGCGATCAGTGCCTGCGAACAATGCGGGCGCTCGACAGTGCCGACGATCCATTCGCCGGTGCTGCTGGCAGACTGGCTCAAGGCGCGAGACGAGGCGCTGAAACTGGTGCTGCACCCGGTGGCCGAACCCTTGACCAGCCATGCCAGGCCCGCGAGCCTGGCGTTTCTGATCGGGCCGGAAGGCGGCTTGTCGGAGGTAGAAGTGGAGCAGGCCAAGGCGGCGGGGTTCCATGCCGCGCGCCTGGGCCCGCGGGTGCTGCGTACCGAAACCGCGCCAGTGGTGGCGCTGGCGGTGGCGCAGCAGCTGTGGGGCGACTTCTAGATCGCGTCGCGGCGTTCGCCGGCAAGGCCGGCTCCTACTGCAGGAGCCGGCCTTGCCGGCGAAGGGGCCCTAAAGCACGTAGAAAAATATCGCGATAAAGTGCAGCAGGCTGCCGGCAATCACGAACAGGTGCCAGATGCCATGCCAATGGCGGAAGCGGCTGTCATAGGCAAAGAAGATGATGCCGATGGTGTACAGCGCGCCCCCCGCCGCCAGCCAGGCGAACCCCGCCGTACCCAGGCTGGCCAGCAGCGGTTTGACCGCCACCAGCACGATCCAGCCCATCAGTGCGTAGATCACGATGGACAGCACGCGCGCCTCGGAGCGCGGCTTGATCTCCTGCAGCATGCCGATAACCGCCAGCCCCCACACCACCCCGAACAGGCTCCAGCCCCACGGACCGCGCAGGCTCACCAGGCAGAACGGGGTATAGCTGCCGGCAATCAGCAGGTAGATCGACAGGTGATCGAGCTTGCGCATGATCACCTTCGCCCGCCCGCGCACGCTGTGATAAAGGGTCGAAGTGCTGTACAGCAGCATCAGCGTGAAGCCGTAGATGGCCAGGCTGACGATCTTCCAGGGGTCGCCCTGCATCCCGGCCACCACCAGCAGCCAGATCGCGCCGATGCAGGCCAGAACCGCGCCCACCAGGTGGGTCCAGGCATTGAAACGTTCACCGTGGTACATGCATTGATGCCCTCCGTAGAATGATTCGCTCCCCTACCCTACACAAGCCCGGCATCAAGTGCATTACGCGGTTGGTACTAGGCCCCGGCCGTCTGCAACAGCTGTTCCAGCCCGGGCAGGTCCGGTACCCGCGCCACCTGCTCGCCCACCTGCACCGCCGCCAGCTCCAGCGGCGCCAGGGGCACATCGACGTAGTTGAGCTGGCTGTCGAGCTTGCACGTGCGCGGTATGCCCTGCACCAGCAGGGCGAAGAAACGCCGCGGCGTATCGCCCAGGGCATTGAGCACCACGATGCGCGCGCGCTCGCCAACCTGGGTCTGGCCACCGCAGGCCGCCTCGAAGCTCAGCAGCGGCAGGCGCTGGCTGCGCCAGTCGATCCAGCCCAGCAACCAGGCCGGCTGATGCGGCAAGGGCGTGCACGGCTGGTAGCCGATCAGCTCGGCCACCGCCACGTTGGGCAGCACCAGGCTGCGGTCGCTCAACGGCAGCAACAGCCCGGTGAGGGTGTTGCGCCGATTGTTGCGAGGGGTCTGTTCAAGCATGCGGGGTACTCCAGCGGGCAATGCTCTGCAGCAGCACCGACTCCTGGTAGGGCTTGCCCAGGTAGTCGTTGACGCCAATGGCCATGGCCCGGTCGCGGTGCTTCTGGCCGGTGCGCGAGGTGATCATGATGATCGGCAGGTCCTTCAGGTGCGGGTCCTGGCGCACCTGGGTGGCCACCTCGAAGCCATCCATGCGTGGCATCTCGATGTCCAGCAGCAGGATGTCGGGACGGTGTTCGGCCAGCACACTCATGGCATCGACCCCATCCTTGGCCGTCAGCACGTTCATGCCATGGCGCTCCAGCAGGCGCCCGGTCACCTTGCGCACCGTGACCGAATCGTCCACCACCAGCACCAGCAACGGACGTGCGGCGGCATTGCCAGGGTGCTCCAGGCGCAGGCGTGCGGCGCCCTGGGCCACCTTGGACAACTGCAGGTGCAGCGCACGCAGTTGCGCCAGCAGGTCGAGAATCAGTACCACGCGGCCATCGCCCAGCAGGGTCGCCCCGGCCAGCCCGTGCACTGCGGCAAACTGCGGGCCAAGGCTCTTGACCACGATTTCACGGCTGGCCGCCAGGCTGTCCACCTGCACGGCGAACTGCTGGTCGTGGGCCTGCACCAGCAGTACCGGCAGCGGCAGGCTCTGCCCCAGCAGCCGCGGCTGCACCTCGCCCTGCAGCAGTTCGCCGAGGTAGCGCAGTTCATAACGGTGGCCGGCGTAGCGGTAGCACGGCGGGTCCAGCTGGTAGCAGGCCTCGAGCTCGGCCGGCGGTACACGGACCACGCCCTCGATGGTGTTCAGCGGCACCGCGTACTGTTCTTCGCCGTAGTTCACCATCAGTGCGCGATTGACCGACACGGTGAACGGCAGGCGAATCAGAAAACGCGCACCCTTGCCCGGCACCGAGTTGATCACCATCGAGCCACCCAGTTGCTTGACCTCTTCGTGCACCACGTCCATGCCCAGGCCACGCCCGGAAATCTGGGTGATCTTCTCGGCAGTGGAGAACCCGGGCCGCAGGATGAACTGCATCACCTCGTGGTCGCTCAGTTCGGTGGCCGGGTCCAGCAGGCCGCGCTTGATCGCCTTTTGCCGCACCGCCTCCAGCGGCACGCCGGCGCCATCGTCGGTCATTTCGATGACGATATCGGCGCCTTCGTGCAGCAGGTTGAGGGCGATGGTGCCCTGCTCCGGCTTGCCCGCCGCCAGGCGCGCCGCACGGTTTTCCATGCCGTGGTCGACGGCGTTGCGCAGCATGTGTTCCAGCGGCGCCACCATGCGTTCGAGCACGCTGCGGTCCAGCTCGCCCTCGGCATTGCCCACCACCAGCTCGACCTGCTTGCCCAGCTCGCTGGCAACCTGGCGCACCACCCGCTGCAGGCGCGGCACCAGGCGCTCGAACGGCACCATGCGGGTGCGCGTCAGGCCTTCCTGCAACTCGCTGTTCACCCGCGCCTGCTGTTGCAGCAGGCTGTAGGCGTCATGGGCACGCACGGCCAGGGTTTCCTTCAGGTCCAGCAGATCGGAGGCCGACTCGAACAGGGCCCGCGACAGCTGCTGCAACTGTGAATGACGGTCCATTTCCAACGGGTCGAAGTCGTCATAGCCCAGCGCCTCGCCTTCGCTCTGCTGGCGGCTGAGGATGCGCCCCTGGGTCTCGGTATCGAGCCGGCGCAGCTGGTCGCGCATGCGCTCGAGCGTGGTTTCCATCTCGCCCAGGGCCACCTGTGCATCGTTCACCTGCTGTTCGATGCGCCCGCGAATGATCGAGTTCTCGCCCGCCAGGTTGCCCAGGTCGTCGAGCAGCTCGGCCGTCACCTTGACCATGTCGGCCGGGGCACGCTCCGGGCTCGGCGCCGCCACTTCCACCGGGGCAACCTCGGCGCCGGGCGTTGCGGCGGCGGTGTCGCTCAGGGCAGCACTGCTGAAATTGCGGATATAGTCGATCAGCGCCGTGGCGGCGTGCAGCGGCTGGTGCAGGCGCACCGCATCGAGCATGTGCGCCAGGCGGTCATGGCAGTTCTGCAGCAGGCTGAACAGCGCCGGGCTGGGTTGCAACTGCCCGGCCGCCAGGTGTTCATAGAGGAATTCGAGTTCATGGGCCAGGTCGCCGATGGGCGCGATCTCGACCATGCGCGCACCGCCCTTGAGGGTGTGCAGGTCGCGCAGCAGGTTCTCCACCTCCACCCCGTTGCGCGGGTCGGCCTGCCAGCGCAGCAGCGCGGCACCGGCACTTTCGGCGATGTCGAAGCCTTCCTCGAGAAAGATCTCCAGCAGTTCCTTGTCGCCCTCGTGACGCTGGGGCTCCGCCGGCTTGCCTTGGGGCTCGGGTGCCGGTGCGGTGTGACGGAACTCGCGCAGGGCTGCCAGCTGTTCCACCACCAGCTCCGTTGCCTGACCCTGCTGCACCTGCTCGAGCAGACGCCCGAGCAACGCATGGCTTTCACGCAGCAGGCCCGGCAACAGGCTGCCGGGCTGGTAACGGCGATCGACCAGGCCCTCGTAGAGCAACTCCAGCTCCTGGGCCAGCACCTCGACCGCACCCACCTGCGCCAGCTGTGCGCCACCCTTGAGGGTCTGCAGGTCGCGCTGCAGCGACGACAGCGCCGAGCCGTTGTCGGGGTCGCCGGCCCAGCGCGCCAGGGCCTGGTCGGCCCCTTCGAGGATGTCGCGGGCCTCCTCCAGAAACAGCTCGACCACCTCGCTGTCGTGCGCCTGGCGTTGCAGCGCGCGGGTGGCGTCGCCCAGTTCGGCGATCTGTCCGGGCTGCTCGCCCTGGCTGCGCACCAGGCCCATGGCATCCGGCGCCAGGCCTTGCTCGAGCAGCTCGCGCAATGCGTGCAGGCGTTGCGGTTGCGGGTCCACTTCCTGGCCGGCGGCAATCTGGTCGAGCATGTCGATCAGGGCTTCATGGGCCCGTTGCGCCTCGCCGAAGAAGCGCTCGCTGACCGCCAGGCTGCTCTCCTCCACCGCCCCGTACAGGTCCAGCAGCGCCTCGCACAGTTCGTCCACCTGCCACAGGTCGGCCAGGTGCGCGCTCTGCCCCAGGGTGGTCAGTTCATCCAGCAGCGCAGTCAGCTCCTGGCGCTCGCCGGGGTGCTCCTGCCAGCGTTGCAACAGGGTTTCGGCGTCCAGCAGGATGTCCATGCCCTGGGCCAGGAAGCTGGCGATCAGTTGCGGGTCGCGCTTGACCCGCAGGCCCTGGCTCGGCGCATCGCGCAGTGCCTGCAGGCGCGCAGCAACCACCTGGTCGATCTGTTCGATGAGGGTCCGGGCACCGCCGATGGGTGCCAGCGGGGTGCTGTCGAGCTGTGCCAGACCGCGGCGCAGCAGCGGTTCGGCCATCTGCAGCAGGTACAGCTCGTCAAGGTCCAGGCCCAGCTGGTGGGCCTTGAATTCGCGGGCCAGCAGGTCCAGTGCGCTGGCCAGCTCGGCGATCGGCACCACCCCGGCCATCGCGGCGCTGCCCTTGAGGGTATGCAGCGCCCGTTGCAGGCTGTCGCTGACCGGCACCGGCAACTGCGCCTCGGCGGCCTGCAGGAACTCGTCGACACTGGCCAGGTGGGTCTGCGCCTCGTTGCGGAAGATCTCCAGCAGGCGCGGGTCGAAGGCCGGCTCCGGGGCTGTCACGCCCAGCGGTTCGTTCATCGCCAGCGCATGCAGGCGCGTGGCCAGGCGCTCGACCTCGGCATGGGGCAGAGCCTGGGCCTGGGCGAATTCGTCCAGCAACGGCGTCAGCAGCGCAATGCTCTGCTCGAGCCCGGCCAGCACATCGCCGCTGGCTTCGACGCGGCCTTCGAGCATGCGGTTGAGCAGGTGCTCGGCGGCCCAGGCAAGCTCGGCCAGCACCTGGGCGCGCACCATGCGGCCGCTGCCCTTGAGGGTGTGGAAGGCGCGGCGCATTTCCACCAGCGCGTCACGTGCCGCCGGGTTGCCCCGCCATATCGCCCAGTGCTGCTGCAATTGCTGCAGCACCTCCTCGGCTTCCTCCAGGAACACCTCGCGCAGCTCGTCGTCCAGCGGCGCCTCGTGCATCTCGGGCGCAGGCGCGGGTGCCGGCGGGGCCGGCGGCAGGCTCGGGAACCCCAGTGCGGCCAGGGCCTGCTGGGTGCGCTCGAGCCATTCGTCCAGGTCGGCCTGGGGGTCGATGGCACGCCATTGCAGGTACAGCTCCAGGCTGCACAGGGCATCGGCCAGGTGATCCAGCGCGGCGTTGTCCGGCAGCCGCTCGGCGTACAGCAGGTGGGTCTCGACGTAATCATGGCAGCGCCGCACCAGCGCCGCCGCCCGGGGCAGCATGAGCATCGCCAGCGCCCCGCGGATCTGCGTGAACAGCCCCGGCAGCGGTTGCAGGCGCAGGCGATCCCAGCCGGCCTCCAGGCAATCGGCGATCAGGTCCTTGGCCTGCAGCAGCACGCCGTGGGCCTCGTCCAGCACCAGTCGGCGAATGTCGTCCAGGTCGGTGCCGGGTACGCTGGCCTGGCTGACCGACTCGATCGAGCCCACCATGCCGCCCAGGGTCGCCTCGACATACAGCAGCGCCCCGGCAACATCCATCAGCAGCGCATCCTCGGGCACCCGCTGGCCCTGGGCCAGGGCCTGAAGCACCGTCACCTGGTCGATGATCACCCGGCGCGGCTGGCCGAAGCCGAGCACCGCCAGGGTATCGGCGATCTGGCGCAACGGCGCCAGCAGCGGGGCCAGCGCCTCGACCTGCTGGCGGTCGCTGCGCACGAACAGGTCCAGTTGCTCCTTGATGCGCACCAGGTCTTCGCGCACTGCCAGCACCACCGAACGCATCGCATCGCGCCCCGGCACCGCCTCAAGCGGGTCCCGCAGCGCGCCGAGGCTCAGGCCTAGCCCCGCAGCGGGCTCGGCGACGGCCTGCTCGCCCGGCAGGCTGGCCTGGGCCAGCGCCGGCGCGCCACGCGCGGCACGCAACGGGTTGAGCAGTGGCAGCACCAGCAACGGCAGCTCGTGCCGGGCGCCGCGCAGGCGTTGCAGGTACTGCGGCAACTGCTCCAGTGCCCTGAACAACGCGCCCAGCGCGTCACCGCGAGAGGCCACGCGGCCTTCGCCCAGGGCCTGGGCCAGCTGCTGCATTTCACGGGTCAGCAAGGCCGCGCCTTCCAGCTCGAGCATCTGCAGGCAGCCGCGCACCTGGCGCAGCGGCGCGTCGAAACGCTCCAGCACCTGGCTGTCGCCAGCGTCGCCGGCAAACTGCTCCAACGCCTGGCGGGCCTGGGCCAGGCAGTCGTCGATGGGGCCCTTGACCCAGGCCAGGGCCACCTTGTCGTGGCGCTCGGCGATACGCACTTTAGTAGCCATAAAGTCCCACGCGCCGGTCAGCGCGGCTCCGTGGTTGGCGGCAAGGTGAAGCCCGACACCGAACGGCGCATCTCGCTGGCCATGCGCGCCAGGTTGCCGATGCTCTCGGCGGTGGCGGTCGAGCCGGACGAGGTCTGCGAGGTGATCTGCTGGATCACCGCCATGGTGTGGGAGATCTGCCCGGCCGAAGAGGTCTGCAACTGCGCGGCATCGGAAATGCTGTGGATCAGTTCGGCCAGGGTCTGCGATACACCCTCGATTTCGGCCAGCGCCACCCCGGCATCCTGCGCCAGACGCGCCCCGCGCACCACTTCGGCGGTGGTCTGCTCCATGGAGATGACCGCCTCGTTGGTGTCGGCCTGGATCGCGCGCACCAGCGCCTCGATCTGGCGCGTGGCCGAGGATGAGCGCTCGGCCAGCCGCTGCACCTCATCGGCCACCACCGCAAAGCCGCGCCCGGCCTCGCCGGCCATCGACGCCTGGATCGCCGCGTTGAGGGCGAGGATGTTGGTCTGGTCGGCAATGTCGTCGATCAGGCTGACGATGTCGCCGATTTCCTGGGACGACTCGCCCAGGCGCTTGATGCGCTTGGCAGTGTCCTGGATCTGCTCGCGGATGTTGTCCATGCCGTTGATGGTGTTGTGCACCACCTCGTTGCCCTTGTTGGCAATGGCCACCGAGCGCTCGGCCACCTTGGCCGACTCGTAGGCGTGCCCCGACACCCGGTCGATCGACTCGGCCATGTCGCCCACCGCAATCGACGCATCGGTGATCTGCTGGGCCTGGTGCTCGGAGGCCTTGGCCAGCAGGTGTGCGGTGGTCTGGGTCTCCTGCACCGCGCTGGCGACTTCCTCGGCGCTGAGGTTGATGGTCGCCACCAGGTCGCGCAACTGGTCGATGGAATAGTTGATGGAGTCGGCGATGGCCCCGGTGAAGTCCTCGGTGACCGAGGCGGTGACGGTCAGGTTGCCGTCGGCCAGTTCCTGGATCTCGTTGAGCAGGCGCATGATCGCCTGCTGGTTGCGTTCGTTGGTTTCAGCGGTTTCGCTGAGCTGGCGATTGGTTTCGCGCACCATCACCAGCCCGATCAGGATGATCGAGGCCAGCGCCAGCAGGCCCAGCACGTAGCCGCCGACGGTATCCAGGGTGCGGCCGGAGGCCAGGTTCTCGAAGCCGTTGGCCAGGTGCGAGGCTTCGTCGAGCAATGTCTGCGACAGGCTGAAGATGCTGCCGGCCGCCTCGCGCACGCGAAACAGCTCGGGCGAGGTTTCAAGAATCTCGTCGACGGAGCCTGCGACAAACTGGAACAGCTCGGCGATCTCGGCCAGGCGCGCACGGGCATCCGGGTCCTGGACGCGGGTGACCTGGATCGAGGGCGCGCCGCCGAGCATGCCGTCGAGCACCTGGCCGAAGCGGCTGGCATCGCGGCCGAAGGCATCGGCGGCCTGCACCGCGGTGTCGTCGCCGGCCAGCACGGTGTTGACCGAGCCCAGGATGCGCTCGGCCAGCAGTGACTGGCGCTGGGCCACCGCCACCTGGCTGGCGGGGGCGCCACTTTGCAGCAGGATCTCCACCACCTTTTCGTACTCGACCTGCAACTGCGGCACGGTCTCGGCCAGGGTCGCGGCCACCTGGTGCAGCGACAGCACGGTCTGCTCGCTGGCCAGGATCGCGTCGGTGCTCTTGCGCAGGCTCTCCCAGTCGCGTTGCACTGCATCCATCTCGCCGCGTACCGCCACCGGGGCCGACGGCAGGCCGGTGGCCGGGTCGCCTTTTTTCAGGTAACCCCAGCGCTGTTCGAAATCGTTGCGCGCATCGTTGAGCAGCTTGAACGCCACGGCCTTGCCGGCAGCGGCCTCGGTGGCGTTCTTGGCGATGCGCTGGGACAGCACGCGCAGCTCGCCGGCATGGCCGATGTACTGCTTGTCGTAGTTGGCCTGGGTATTGAGGTAGGCGAAGTTGGCGAACAGCAGAATGATCGACAGGATCAGCACGATGAACAGTGCGGCGATCTGCGCGCTGCTGCGCGAGCCTTGTACCGAGGGGCGGGTCTTGAACTTGGTCACAGGTCTGGCATCCCTTTACAACGCCACATCGAGAAAGCCTGGCGCCTGGGCCAGGGCGAAGGGGCTGAAAATGCCCCAGCAGTGCTCGCGCTGAAAGTGCCCCTGCACGAAGGGGGCCGCAGCCGGCAGCAGCGGCGCCGGCGGCGACAGCTCCAGGCCGTGCAGGGCAAAGTGCTGCAGGCCCACCACTTCGTCCACCAGCAGCCCGGCGAACAGCTCCTCGTGGTCCAGCACCAGCACCCGCCGCTGCTTGCGCACCACCGACAGGCCCAGGCCGAGAAAACCGCACAGGTCCATCACCGGCAACAGCCGCCCGCGCAGGTTGGCCACCCCCGCCACCCATGGCTTGACCCCGGGAATGCGGCTGAGCCGGGGTTCCTGCAGCACTTCGGCGACCTCGCCCATGGGCGCCACGAACCAGTGCTCGGCCATGCGAAAGCCGATGCCGCTCCAGGTCTGCAGGCGGGTTTCCTGCAATGGGAGGTCGGCCGCCAGCAGGCGACAGCGCCGGTCGATTTCGAGCAACAGCTCGAAGGCGGTCAGCGATTCGCCCATGCGCCGCGTGGTCAAGCCTTGAGAACTTTGTTCAGGACCTGGATCAGGGTGTCTTCGTCCACCGGCTTGGTCAGGTAGTCGCTGGCGCCCTGGCGCTGGCCCCAGACCTTGTCGGTTTCCTGGTCCTTGGTGGTGACGATGATCACCGGGATGCCCTTGGTGACGTCGTCCTTGCTCAACTGACGGGTCGCCTGGAAGCCGTTCATGCCGGGCATCACGATGTCCATCAGCACCGCATCGGGCTTTTCCTGGCGGGCCAGGGCCACGCCATCGGCGCCGTTCTCGGCCTTGAGCACCTGGTGCCCGTGCTTTTCGAGCATTCCGGTCAGTTTGTACATTTCGGTCGGCGAATCGTCGACGATCAGAACTCGGGCCATGCTGTTCCCCAATAAAGGCATGACGCCGCAGCCAGGAGGGCGGCAGCGTCAGGGTGCGGGTTGTTCTTCTGCGGCGAAACCCGGCACATGGGCGCGGATCGCATCCAGCAGTTCTTCCTTGCTGAAAGGTTTGGTCAGAAATTGATCAGAGCCCACCTGGCGGCTGAGCGCCTTGTCGAACAGGCCGTCGCGCGACGACAACATGATCACCGGGATGTCCTTGAACGCGCTGTTCTGCTTGATCAGCAGGCAGGTCTGGTAGCCATCGAGGCGCGGCATCAGCACATCGACGAAGATGATCCCCGGGGTGTGGTCGACGATCTTGCCCAGGGCGTCGAAACCGTCGACCGCGGTGACGACTTCGCAACCGGCTTCGCCCAGCAGCTTTTCGGCAGTGCTGCGAATCGTCTTGGAGTCATCGATCACCATCACCTTCAACGCCGTGTCGGGCTGTACCATAATTGCTCTACCATCGCCTGGAAGGGCCTTGCAGGCCACGTGCCAGGCCTTTTTAGCACACTCTGGGGGTGCATTCCATCGAGCCTCGCCGCGCCCAGCGCCGATGCCTGCCGGCTGACGTTTCCCCTTGACCGCCAGCCCGCCGGGCGCCACCCTGACGCACTTCAATTCGAGCCACTGCGGCAGCACGCCGCCGAGAGGAAATACCCCATGAGCGTTCGCCTCGGGATTGTCATGGACCCCATCGCGCAGATCTCCTACAAGAAGGACAGCTCGCTGGCCATGTTGCTGGCCGCCCAGGCCCGTGGCTGGTCGCTGTTCTACATGGAGCAGCACGACCTGTACCAGAGCGAAGGCGTGGCCCGTGCCCGCATGCGCCCGCTCAAGGTGTTCGCCGACCCCGAGCACTGGTTCGAGCTGGAGGCCGAGACCGACGCCGCGCTGAGCGAGCTGGACGTGATCCTGATGCGCAAGGACCCGCCCTTCGACATGGAGTTCGTCTACAGCACCTACCTGCTGGAGCAGGCCGAGGCCGCCGGGGTGCTGGTGGTCAACCGTCCGCAGAGCCTGCGCGACTGCAACGAGAAGCTGTTCGCCACGCTGTTCCCGCAGTGCACGCCGCCAACCCTGGTGAGCCGGCGCCCGGACATCATCCGCGAATTCGCCGCCAAGCACGGCGACGTGATCCTCAAGCCGCTGGACGGCATGGGCGGCACCTCGATCTTCCGCCACCGCGTGGGCGACCCCAACCTGTCGGTGATCCTCGAGACCCTGACCGCCCTGGGCACCCAGCAGATCATGGCCCAGGCCTACCTGCCGGCGATCAAGGACGGCGACAAGCGCATCCTGATGATCGACGGCGAGCCGGTGCCGTACTGCCTGGCGCGCATCCCGGCCAGCGGCGAAACCCGCGGCAACCTGGCCGCCGGCGGTCGTGGCGAGGCCCGCGAGCTGACCGAGCGCGACCGTTGGATCGCCGCCCAGGTGGGCCCGACCCTGCGCGAGAAGGGCCTGTTGTTCGTCGGCCTGGACGTGATCGGCGAGCACCTGACCGAAATCAACGTGACCAGCCCCACCTGCATCCGCGAAATCGACAACGCCTACGGCACGCAGATCGGCGCGCAGTTGATGGACGCCATTGATCGCAAGCTCAAGGCACGCTGACCGCCGACAAGTGGCGGGCCCGCGTTGTGGGGTATCATGCCGGTCCATTCTCGACTGGCACCCCGCTGCGCCGGCCCTGCCCCGGCTGCTGGATAATCGATGACGCTTCCTGCCGACCTTCCTGCCGATTTTGCCCCGCCCCGTGTCCGCGCGGCGGACCGGCTGGGCTTTACCCTGTTCCTGGCGGCGCTGCTGCACCTGGCGCTGATCCTGGGCCTGGGGTTTACCTTCGCCAAGCCTGAAGAAATCCGCCGCACCATGGAAATCACCCTGGCCACCTTCAAGAGCGAGGCACCACCGAAGAAGGCCGATTACCTGGCGCAGGACAACCAGCAGGGCAGCGGCACGCTGGACAAGAAGGCAGTGCCCAAGACCACCGAGATCGCCCCGTTCCAGGACAGCAAGATCAACAAGGTGACGCCGCCCCCGGCCGCGAAGCCCGAAGTGGCGCCCCAGCCGGCCCCGCCCAAGGCGGTGGTGGCCACCACCAGGCCCAAGCCGCAGAAGGTCGAGACCCGCCCCAAGGAGCAGCAGCCCAAGGTGCAACCCAAGGCGGCCACACCGACGTTCGACAGCGCCGACCTGTCCAGCCAGATCGCCAGCCTCGAGGCGGAGCTGGCCAACGAACAGCAGCTGTATGCCAAGCGCCCGCGCATCCACCGCCTGAGCGCGGCTTCGACCATGCGCGACAAGGGTGCCTGGTACAAGGATGAATGGCGCAAGAAGGTCGAGCGCATCGGCAACCTCAACTACCCGGACGAGGCCCGCCGCCAGCAGATCTATGGCAGTTTGCGCCTGTTGGTGTCGATCAACCATGACGGTTCGCTGTACGAGGTGCTGGTGCTCGAATCTTCCGGGCAGCCGCTGCTGGACCAGGCGGCGCAGCGCATCGTGAGGCTGGCGGCGCCGTTTGCGCCGTTTACCGGGGACCTGTCGGATATCGATCGGCTGGAAATTGTTCGAACGTGGCGCTTCGCCCGTGGGGATCGGTTGTCGAGCAACTGATCGCCGAAGGTGTACTCGCCTGACATCGTCAAGCGGCTCAAGCAACACCTGTAAGTACGAGTGTTCGTAATCAAAACTACCGAAGCTGGCCAACAAAAAATGTTGTCGCGAAATTGAAGCAGGACCAGCACTTACAATAACTGCGAGGCATGCCTCAACTGATAGACAGTGAGAAGAGTTTCAACTCGCCATGTCAGATCATTAACCTTCGAGTGGGTTGTTGACGGCAGTAGACCAGTTCAGGTTGTTGCCTACTGTGCCATCGTCTTCAAGATGCCTAACCGTAAATTGGTAGCCATGGTGAGGGTTTGGGCCAGGTGGCTTGAAGGTAATTGTGAAACACCCATTCTCGTACGTCTTACCTTCGCCGCAGTATTCTCCGGTCCCACTGACACAGACCAGATAAGCGCGTTCGGGGTCACCGCGTCCTGTAAGCGTTACCTCACTAGTAAAGAAATTTCCGATTGCTTCGTTGATAGACATCCGAGTGATCATTGCACTTCTCCTTTAGATAAGCCAAATGCTCGGTTTACGGTGAGACTATGAGTTGATCCAAACCACCTGTCACCTGACACAGTTACCAGTTGTAGGTCGCCGCGAAAAAAATGTACCCGCTTCAAAAAGCAGCGCAGTGCCGCGACATCAGCAACCGCAGGGTCACCTAACTAGCGCCTCACACAGCAGCCCGTGCCGATTAGCACCGCCAAGAAACAGGCATAATCGGCCCGCAGGCTCGACACGCACCTTGTCAGCGTGGCCGCTCGCCGCCACACTAACCCCCATGAAAAACCTCAGCCCGAGTTACCTCAAGCATCAGTTCCTGATTGCCATGCCGCACATGGCCGACCCGAACTTTGCCCACACCCTGACCTACATCGTCGAGCACAATGCCAACGGTGCCATGGGGCTGGTGGTCAATCGCCCGCAGGAGCTGAACCTGGCCGATATCCTCGAGCAGCTGCGCCCGGACACCGAGCCGCCGGCACGCTGCATCCACGTGCCTATCCATATCGGCGGCCCGGTACAGACCGACCGCGGTTTTGTGCTGCACACCAACGACAAGACCTTCCAGGCCACCGTCCAGCTCGACGGGCTGGCCCTGTCGACCTCGCAGGACGTGCTGTTCGCCATCGCCGACGGCGTGGGCCCGGCGCAGAGCCTGATCACCCTGGGCTACGCCGGCTGGGAAGCCGGGCAGCTGGAAGCGGAACTGGCCGACAACGCCTGGCTCAACTGCCCGTTCGACCCCGAGATCATCTTCGGCATGGCCTGCGAGCAACGCCTCGAAGCCGCCGCAGCCAGCCTGGGCATCAACCTCAGCCTGCTCACCAGCCAGGCGGGGCACGCCTGATGGCGGCGCTCAAACTGCTGCTGGGCTTCGACTACGGCACCAAGCAGATCGGCGTCGCCGTCGGCCAGGTGATCACCGGCCAGGCACGCGAGCTGTGCACCCTGAAGGCGCAGAACGGCGCACCCGACTGGGCCCAGGTGGAAAAACTGTTCAAGGAATGGCAACCCGACGCGGTAGTCGTCGGCCTGCCGCTGAACATGGACGGCACGCCCAGCGAAATGAGCGCGCGCGCCGAGAAGTTCGCCCGACGCCTGAACGGCCGCTTCAACGTGCCGGCCTACACCCACGACGAGCGCCTGACCACCTTCGAGGCCAAGGGCGAACGCATGGCCCGTGGCGGCCAGCGTGGCAGCTACCGCGACAACCCGGTGGACGCGATTGCCGCCGCCCTGCTGCTGCAAGGCTGGCTCGACGCCCACGCCGAACAGGCCTGAACCCGACCATCGGTTACACGCCGGGCCAGCTCTCTGCCCCGGCCTCTTGAGGAGCAAGCATGAGCCTACCCAACCCCGCCGAACTGATCCGGCAGATGGCCGTTGACCTTCGCGCCCACCTGCAACGCCGCGCCATCGCCGAACCGCGCTTCATCGGCATCCGCACCGGCGGCGTATGGGTGGCCCAGGCGCTGCTGGCCGAGCTGGGCAGCGATTCGCCGCTGGGCACCCTCGACGTGTCGTTCTACCGCGACGACTTCAGCCAGAACGGCCTGCACCCGCAGGTGCGCCCGTCCGAGCTGCCGTTCGAGATCGAAGGCCAGCACCTGGTACTGGTGGACGACGTGCTGATGAGCGGGCGCACCATCCGCGCCGCCCTCAACGAACTGTTCGACTATGGCCGCCCGGCCAGCGTGACCCTGGTGTGTCTGCTGGACCTGGATGCCGGCGAACTGCCGATCCGGCCAAACGTGGTGGGCGCCACCCTGTCGCTGCAAGCCCATGAACGGGTAAAATTGTCCGGCCCCGCGCCGCTCGAACTCGAGCGCCAGGACCTCGCTTCCGCTTCCGCCCTTTAAGAGTCCCCCGCGATGACGCCAATCGACGCCAAGCGCCCGCTGCAGCTCAATGACCAGGGCCAGCTGCGCCACTTCCTCTCGCTCGACGGTTTGCCCCGCGAACTGCTGACCGAAATTCTCGACACGGCCGACTCGTTTCTCGAAGTCGGCGCGCGTGCGGTCAAGAAAGTCCCGCTGCTGCGCGGCAAGACCGTGTGCAACGTGTTCTTCGAGAACTCCACGCGTACCCGCACCACCTTCGAACTGGCCGCCCAGCGGCTGTCGGCCGACGTGATCACGCTGAACGTGTCGACCTCCTCCACCAGCAAGGGCGAGACCCTGTTCGACACCCTGCGCAACCTTGAAGCCATGGCCGCCGACATGTTCGTAGTGCGCCACGCCGACTCGGGCGCCGCGCACTTCATCGCCGAGCACGTGTGCCCGGAGGTGGCGATCATCAACGGTGGCGACGGGCGCCACGCGCACCCCACCCAGGGCATGCTCGACATGCTGACCATTCGTCGCCACAAGGGCGGCTTCGAGAACCTCTCGGTGGCCATCGTCGGCGACATCCTGCACTCGCGGGTGGCGCGCTCGAACATGCTCGCGCTGAAAACCCTGGGTTGCCCGGACATCCGCGTGATCGGCCCCAAGACCCTGCTGCCGATCGGCATCGAACAGTATGGCGTGAAGGTCTACACCGACCTGGAGCAAGGCCTGAAGGACGTCGACGTGGTGATCATGCTGCGCCTGCAGCGTGAGCGCATGACCGGCGGCCTGCTGCCCAGCGAGGGCGAGTTCTACCGCCTGTTCGGCCTGACCACCGCACGCCTGGCCGGGGCCAAGCCCGATGCCATCGTGATGCACCCCGGCCCGATCAACCGTGGCGTGGAAATCGAGTCGGCCGTGGCCGACGGCGCCCACTCGGTGATCCTCAACCAGGTCACCTACGGCATCGCCGTGCGCATGGCGGTGCTGTCCATGGCCATGAGCGGGCAGACCGCGCAACGTCAATTCGAGCAGGAGAACGCCCAGTGAGCCTGAGTATCCTCGGCGCCCGTGTCATCGACCCAACCAGCGGCCTGGACCAGGTCGGCGACCTGCACATCGACGCCGGCAAGATCGTCGCCATCGGCGCTGCCCCGGCCGGCTTCAAGCCCGCCCGTACCCTGGACGCCACCGGCCTGGTGGCAGCGCCCGGCCTGGTCGACCTGAGCGTTGCCCTGCGCGAGCCCGGCTACAGCCGCAAGGGCAGCATCGCCAGCGAAACCCGCGCCGCCGCCGCCGGTGGCGTGACCAGCCTGTGCTGCCCGCCGCAGACCCGGCCGGTGCTCGACACCTCGGCAGTCACCGAGCTGATCCTGGACCGCGCCCGTGAAGCCGGGCACAGCAAGGTGTACCCGATCGGCGCCTTGAGCAAGGGCCTGGAAGGCGAGCAACTGGCCGAGCTGATCGCCCTGCGCGATGCCGGCTGCGTGGCCTTCGGCAACGGCCTGAACAGCTTCACCAACACCCGCACCCTGGCCCGCGCGCTGGACTACGCGGCCACCTTCGACCTGACGGTGATCTTCCATTCCCAGGACCGCGACCTGGCCCAGGGCGGCCTCGCCCACGAGGGCGCGATGGCCAGTTTCCTCGGCCTGCCGGGCATTCCGGAAACCGCCGAGACCGTGGCCCTGGCCCGCGACCTGCTGCTGGTGGAACAGACCGGCGTGCGTGCGCATTTCAGCCAGCTGACCAGCGCCCGGGGTGCCAAGCTGATCGAACAGGCCCAGGCCCGCGGCCTGCAGGTGACGGCGGATGTGGCGCTGTACCAGTTGATCCTCACCGACGAGGCGCTGCGCGACTTCTCCAGCCTGTACCACGTGCAACCGCCGCTGCGCACCCGCGCCGACCGCGACGGCCTGCGTGATGCGGTCAAGCGGGGCGTGATCCAGGCGATTTCCAGCCATCACCAGCCGCATGAGCGCGACGCCAAGCTGGCGCCGTTCGGTGCCACCGAACCGGGCATCAGCAGCGTCGAGTTGCTGCTGCCGCTGGCGATGACACTGGTCGAGGACGGCCTGCTCGACCTGGCGACCTTGTTGCAGCGTTTGTCTGCAGGCCCTGCGGCGGCCCTGCGCCTGCCGGCCGGGCAGTTGCAGGTGGGTGCGGCGGCAGACCTGGTGCTGTTCGACCCGCAGGCCTCGACCGTGGCTGGCGAACAATGGCGCTCCAAGGGCGAAAACTGCCCGTTCATCGGGCACTGCCTGCCGGGTGCGGTGCGTTACACCCTGGTTGACGGGCACATCAGCCACGAAGCCTGAGTCAAACCCTTCGCCGGCAAGGCCGGCTCCTACCGGTAGGAGCCGGCCTTGCCGGCGAAGGGGCCGCAAAGGTTGAAATCTTTCCCCCCACCCCCATATGAGTCTGCATCAGGCATTTTCGCCTCGCTGCGTGGAGACTCTCCCTTGACCACCATCGTTTCAGTTCGTCGCCACGGCAAAGTCGTCATGGGCGGCGACGGCCAGGTTTCCCTCGGCAATACCGTGATGAAAGGCAACGCCAAGAAGGTTCGTCGCCTGTACCACGGCCAGGTCATCGCCGGCTTCGCCGGTGCCACCGCCGACGCCTTCACCCTGTTCGAGCGCTTCGAAGGCCAGCTCGAAAAACACCAGGGCCACCTCATTCGCGCCGCCGTCGAGCTGGCCAAGGAATGGCGTACCGACCGCTCGCTGAGCCGTCTGGAAGCCATGCTGGCCGTGGCCAACAAGGACGCCTCCTTGATCATCACCGGCAACGGTGACGTCGTCGAACCCGAAGACGGCCTGATCGCCATGGGTTCCGGCGGCGCCTACGCCCAGGCCGCCGCCCGCGCCCTGCTGCAGAAAACCGACCTGTCGGCTCGCGAAATCGCCGAGACCGCACTGAACATCGCCGGCGACATCTGCGTGTTCACCAACCACAACCTGACCATCGAGGAGCAGGACCTGGCCGAGTAATTCAGCTGTTCTGGCGCCCGACCCCGACGGTCGGGCTTTTCCACGCTGAACACTTGCCCACAGGACCATCGACCATTATGTCCATGACCCCCCGCGAAATCGTCCACGAACTCAACCGCCACATCATCGGCCAGGACGATGCCAAGCGCGCCGTCGCCATCGCCCTGCGCAACCGCTGGCGCCGCATGCAGCTGCCCGAAGAGCTGCGCGTGGAAGTCACCCCCAAGAACATCCTGATGATCGGCCCCACCGGCGTGGGCAAGACCGAAATCGCCCGTCGCCTGGCCAAGCTGGCCAACGCGCCGTTCATCAAGGTCGAAGCCACCAAGTTCACTGAAGTGGGCTATGTGGGCCGTGACGTCGAGTCGATCATCCGCGACCTGGCCGACGCCGCGATCAAGCTGCTGCGCGAGCAGGAGATCGTGCGCGTGCGCCACCGTGCCGAAGACGCCGCCGAAGAGCGCATCCTCGATGCGCTGCTGCCACCGGCCCGCACCGGCTTCAACGAAGACCCGGTCAACAGCAGCGATTCCAACACCCGCCAGCTGTTCCGCAAGCGCCTGCGTGAAGGCCAGCTGGACGACAAGGAAATCGAGATCGAGGTGGCCGAAGCGGTCGGCGTCGACATTTCCGCGCCGCCAGGCATGGAAGAGATGACCAACCAGCTGCAGAACCTGTTCGCCAACATGGGCAAGGGCAAGAAGAAGAGCCGCAAGCTCAAGGTCAAGGAAGCGCTCAAGCTGGTGCGCGACGAGGAAGCCGGGCGCCTGGTCAACGAGGAAGAACTCAAGGCCAAGGCCCTCGAGGCGGTCGAGCAGCACGGTATCGTGTTCATCGACGAGATCGACAAGGTGGCCAAGCGCGGCAACGTCGGTGGCGCCGATGTGTCCCGTGAAGGCGTGCAACGCGACCTGCTGCCGCTGATCGAAGGTTGCACGGTCAATACCAAGCTGGGCATGGTCAAGACCGACCACATCCTGTTCATCGCCTCCGGTGCGTTCCACCTGAGCAAGCCGAGCGACCTGGTGCCCGAGCTGCAGGGTCGTCTGCCGATCCGTGTCGAACTCAAGGCCCTGAGCCCGGAAGACTTCGAGCGCATCCTCAGCGAACCGCATGCCTCGCTCACCGAGCAGTACCGCGAGCTGCTCAAGACCGAGGGGCTGAACATCGAGTTCGCTGCCGACGGCATCAAGCGCCTGGCCGAGATCGCCTGGCAGGTCAACGAGAAGACCGAGAACATCGGTGCCCGTCGCCTGCACACCCTGCTCGAGCGCCTGCTCGAAGAGGTGTCGTTCAGCGCCGGCGACCTGGCCAGCGCCCACAGCGAAGCGCCGATCCGCATCGACGCCGAGTACGTCAACAGCCACCTGGGCGAATTGGCACAGAACGAAGATCTGTCGCGCTACATTCTGTAGCTCAGCGGCAAGCGCCAAGCGGCGAGCTGCAGGCCGGAGGTGCTGGACGCCTTCTCCTGCAGCTTGTAGCTTGCAGCTTGAAGCCCAAGAGCCTTATAGCCATGCCCCGTCTGCCTACCGCCATCAATCTGCACAAAGCCTCCAAGACCCTGAGCCTGACCTACGGGCCCGACGAGGTGTATCACCTGCCCGCCGAATTTCTGCGCGTGCACTCCCCTTCCGCCGAGGTCCAGGGCCACGGCAATCCGATCTTACAATTTGGCAAGCTCGGCGTCGGCCTGAGCCAGCTCGAGCCCGCCGGGCAGTACGCGCTCAAGCTCACCTTCGACGACGGCCACGACAGCGGCCTGTTCACCTGGGAATACCTCGAACAGCTGTGCCTGCGCCAGGACCAGCTGTGGGCCGAGTACCTCGACGAGCTGGCCAAGGCCGGCAAATCCCGCGACCCTTCCGAGTCGATCGTCAAGCTGATGCTCTAGCCCGGCACTCCGGCGTTTTAGAGCGCATTTTCTAATTCTATTTGCTTGAATGCCCGTGCGCCGGCCAGCGATTGGCCGGCTTGCGCATTCCATGAAAGTCGGGTAACCAATGGATATGGCAAGTACCCTGCATGGGCGGGTTGATGCAGGGTCTGGCCGGTATGCCGAGGTCGCGAGCGAAAGCAGGTTGTCTTCACACGCATAAACCCGCAGGGCTCATCACCGTCGCGCATCCGGTCGCAGGACCGCAGTTCGTTATCACTGGTCACCCGAGCAGTAGTACCGGGCATTCGTCTGTGCAACGCCCACAGCCCAGCCGGTACTCGTCTCAGGACAACGGAGCGTCGTAGATGAGTAACAAGAACAACGATGACCTGCAGCGCCAAGCCTCTGAAAACACCCTGGGCCTGAGCCCCATCATTGGCCTGCGCCGAAAGGATTTGCTGTCTTCGGCCCGGATGGTGCTGCGTCAGGCCATCAAGCAACCGCTGCACAGTGCCAAGCACGTCGCGCATTTCGGCCTGCAGCTCAAGGACGTGATCTTCGGCAAGTCCGGCCTGCAGCCGGAGGGCGACGACCGCCGCTTCAGCGACCCGGCCTGGAGCCAGAACCCGCTGTACCGCCGCTACCTGCAGACCTACCTGGCCTGGCGCAAGGAACTGCACGACTGGATCGGCAACAGCAACCTGTCGGAGCAGGACATCAGCCGCGCGCACTTCGTCATCAACCTGATGACCGAGGCCATGGCCCCCACCAACAGCGCGGCCAACCCGGCAGCGGTCAAGCGGTTCTTCGAAACCGGTGGCAAGAGCCTGCTCGACGGCCTGTCGCACCTGGCCAAGGACATGGTGCACAACGGCGGCATGCCCAGCCAGGTCAACATGGACGCCTTCGAGGTGGGCAAGAACCTGGCCACCACCGAGGGCGCCGTGGTGTTTCGCAACGACGTGCTGGAGCTGATCCAGTACCGCCCGATCACCGAGCAGGTGCACGAAAAGCCGCTGCTGGTGGTACCGCCGCAGATCAACAAGTTCTACGTCTTCGACCTCAGCCCGGAAAAGAGCCTGGCGCGCTTCTGCCTGCGCTCCACGGTGCAGACCTTCATCGTGAGCTGGCGCAACCCCAACAAGTCCCAGCGCGAGTGGGGCCTGTCGACCTACATCGATGCGCTCAAGGAGGCCGTCGACGTGGTGCTGGCAATCACCGGCAGCAAGGACCTGAACATGCTCGGTGCCTGCTCCGGCGGCATCACCTGCACCGCGCTGGTGGGCCACTACGCGGCACTGGGCGAGAAGAAGGTCAATGCCCTGACCCTGCTGGTGAGCGTGCTCGACACCACCCTCGATACCCAGGTGGCGCTGTTCGTCGACGAGCAGACCCTGGAATCGGCCAAGCGCCATTCCTACCAGGCCGGTGTGCTCGAAGGCCGCGACATGGCCAAGGTGTTCGCCTGGATGCGCCCCAACGACCTGATCTGGAACTACTGGGTCAACAACTACCTGCTCGGCAACGAGCCGCCGGTGTTCGACATCCTGTTCTGGAACAACGACACCACGCGCCTGCCCGCCGCCTTCCACGGCGACCTGATCGAAATGTTCAAGAACAACCCGCTGGTGCGCCCCGGTGCACTGGAAGTGTGCGGCACGCCGATCGACCTGAGCCAGGTCACCACCGACATCTTCAGCGTGGCCGGCACCAACGATCACATCACCCCATGGAAGTCCTGCTACAAGTCGGCGCAGCTGTTCGGCGGCAAGGTCGAGTTCCTGCTGTCCAACAGCGGGCATATCCAGAGCATCCTCAACCCGCCGGGCAACCCCAAGTCGCGCTACATGACCAGCAGCGAGATGCCGGCCCAGGCCGACGACTGGCAGGAGAACTCCACCAAGCACACCGATTCCTGGTGGCTGTACTGGCAGGCATGGCTGGCCGAGCGCTCCGGCGCACTCAAGCCGGCACCCGCCAAGCTGGGCAACAAGGCCTACCCGAGCGCCGAAGCGTCGCCCGGCACCTACGTCCACGAACGCTGAAAACACCCGGCGCCGCCGCAGGCAAGGCGGCGCTGCTACTCACGACAGGGCTCGCGCATGCCGCAACCGTACCTCTTCAGAACCGTCGAGCTCGATGGCCAGTCCATCCGCACGGCCGTTCGCCCCGGCAAGCCGCACCTCACGCCGCTGCTGATCTTCAACGGTATCGGCGCCAACCTGGAGCTGGTGTTCCCGTTCATCGATGCGCTGGACCCGGACCTTGAGGTGATCGCCTTCGACGTACCCGGCGTGGGCGGTTCGTCGACACCGCGCCGGCCCTACCGCTTCCCCGGGCTGGCCAAGCTGACGGCGCGCATGCTCGACTACCTCGACTACGGGCAGGTCAATGCCATCGGCGTGTCGTGGGGCGGAGCGCTGGCCCAGCAGTTCGCCCACGATTACCCCGAGCGCTGCAAGAAGCTGGTGCTGGCGGCCACCGCCGCCGGTGCGGTGATGGTGCCGGGCAAGCCGCGGGTGCTGTGGCTGATGGCCAGCCCCAGGCGCTACATACAGCCGTCCCATGTGATCCGCATCGCCCCGGAAATCTACGGCGGGGCCTTTCGCCGCGACCCGAACCTGGCCGCGTCGCATGCGGCCAAGGTGCGTTCCTCGGGCAAGCTGGGCTATTACTGGCAGCTGTTCGCCGGCATGGGCTGGACCAGCATCCACTGGCTGCACAAGATCCAGCAGCCGACCCTGGTGCTGGCCGGCGACGACGACCCGCTGATCCCGCTGATCAATATGCGCCTGCTGGCCTGGCGAATTCCCAATGCCCAGCTACACATAATCGACGACGGTCACTTGTTCCTGATCACCCGGGCCGAAGCCGTTGCCCCGATCATCATGAAATTCCTGCAGCAGGAGCGCCAACGCGCCGTCATGCATCCACGGCCCGCCCCGAGCGCTTGAGCACCTCTATCGCTTGCACCCCCGGCAGGAGCGCCGGGGCATGTCAGCGCCAGTTCGGGTTGGTGTCGCTCTTGCATTGAAACATTGGTTGATGGCCTGACGACGGAGTGTTGCCTGGATGAAAGACAAGCCCGCGAAGCCCGGGGTACCGACCCCCGCTGCCTATCTCAACGTGCGCAGCGCCATCAGTGGCCTGCGCGGTCGCGACCTGCTGTCGACGGTGCACCAGCTGGGGCGCCACGGCCTGCGCCACCCGCTGCACACGGCGCGCCACCTGCTGGCGCTGGGTGGCCAGCTGGGGCGCGTGATGCTGGGCGATACTCCCTACCAGCCCTCGCCACGCGACACCCGCTTCAACGACCCGGCCTGGCAGCTCAACCCGCTGTACCGACGCGGCCTGCAGGCCTACCTGGCCTGGCAGCAGCAGACCTGCCAGTGGATCGACGAGAGCCAGCTGGACGACGATGACCGCGCCCGCGCGCACTTCGTGTTCTCGCTGCTCAACGATGCAATGTCGCCCAGCAACACCCTGCTCAACCCGGCGGCGGTCAAGGAGCTGCTGAACTCCGGCGGGCTGAGCCTGGTGCGCGGCTTGAACCACCTGCTCGACGACCTGCGCCACAACGACGGCCTGCCACGCCAGGTCAACCCGGACGCCTTCGAGGTGGGCAGGAACCTGGCCAGCACCGCCGGCGCGGTGGTGTTTCGCAACGAGCTGCTGGAGCTGATCCAGTACCGCCCGATGAGTGAAAAACAGTACGCCCGGCCCCTGCTGGTGGTGCCGCCGCAGATCAACAAGTTCTACATCTTCGACCTCAGCCCGACCAACAGCTTTGTGCAGTACGCCCTCAAGAACGGCCTGCAGACCTTCATGATCAGCTGGCGCAACCCCGACGCCCGGCATCGCGAATGGGGCCTGTCGAGCTACGTGGCGGCGGTCGAGGAAGCCATGAACGTGTGCCGCTCGATCACCGGCAGCCGCGACGTCAACCTGCTTGGCGCCTGTGCCGGCGGGTTGACCATCGCGGCCCTGCAGGGCCACCTGCAGGCCAAGCGCCAGATGCGCCGGGTGCACAGCGCCACTTACCTGGTCAGCCTGCTCGACAGCCAGTTCGACAGCCCCGCCAGCCTGTTCGCCGACGAGCAGACCCTGGAGGCGGCCAAGCGCCGCTCCTACCAGCAGGGCGTGCTGGAGGGCCGCGAGATGGCACGGGTGTTCGCCTGGATGCGACCCAACGACCTGATCTGGAACTACTTCGTCAACAACTACCTGCTGGGCAAGGCGCCCCCGGCATTCGACATCCTGTACTGGAACAACGACAACAGCCGCCTGCCGGCCGCGCTGCACGGCGATCTGCTGGACTTCTTCAAATTCAACCCGCTGACGCACGCCGACGGCCTCGAGGTGTGCGGCACGCCGATCGACCTGCACAAGGTCACGGTGGACAGCTTCCACGTGGCCGGCAGCAACGACCACATCACCCCGTGGGACGCGGTGTACCGCTCGGCCCTGCTGCTGGGCGGCGAACGGCGCTTCGTGCTGGCCAACAGCGGGCATGTGCAGAGCATCCTCAACCCGCCGGGCCACCCCAAGGCGCATTTTGTCGAGAACCCCAGGCTGAGCAGCGACCCGCGGGCCTGGTACCACGATGCGCAGAAGGTCGAGGGCAGCTGGTGGCCGCAGTGGCTCGACTGGATACAGGCGCGCTCCGGTGCGCAGCGCGAAACCCGCCTGTCGCTGGGCAGCGCCAATTACCCTCCCATGGACCCCGCACCCGGCACCTACGTGCTGGTGCGCTGAGCAAGAAGAACGGATGAAGACCCGCGACCGTATCCTGGAGTGCGCCCTGCACCTGTTCAATCGTCAGGGCGAGCCGAATGTCTCGACGCTGGAAATCGCCAACGAGATGGGCATCAGCCCGGGCAACCTGTACTACCACTTCCACGGCAAGGAGCCGCTGGTGCTGGGCCTGTTCGAGCGTTTCGAGGAGGAGCTGACGCCCCTGCTCGACCCGCCCCTGGAGGTGCGCCTGGATGCCGAGGACTACTGGCTGTTCCTGCACCTGATCGTGGAGCGCATGGCGCAGTACCGCTTTCTGTTCCAGGACCTGTCCAACCTTACCGGGCGCCTGCCCAAGCTGGCGCGGGGCATGCGCACCCTGCTCAATGCGCTCAAGCGCACGCTGGCGGCATTGCTGGCGAGCCTCAAGGCGCATGGGCAGGTGACCAGCGATACCCGCGCACTGGGGCAACTGGTGGAGCAGATCAGCATGACCTTGCTGTTCTCGCTGGACTACCAGCGGATTCTGGCGCGCGAGGGCGAGGTCGGGATCGTGGTGTACCAGGTGATGATGCTGGTGGCGCCGCACCTGGAGGTGGAGTCACGCCTGGCGGCGGAGCAACTGGCCCTGAGGTACCTGGAGGGCTGAGGGTCCCATCGCGGAACAAGCCCGCGCCTGCAAGGAAGGCAGTGATCCCTGTGGGAGCGGGCTTGACCCGCGATGAGGCCAGCACAGGCACCCCACATAAAAACGCCCGGCACACAGGCCGGGCGTTTTCTGTACAGCTACCTCGAGTCAGGCCTGGCTGGCCGGGCTCGAAGGTGCTGGTGCTGCCGACGCGGCTGGCGCCGCAGTGGCCGCCGGGCTTGGCGCCGGTGCCGCACTGGCACTTGGCGCTACCGGTTTGGCCGCTGCGGGCTTGGCTGCAGCAGGCTTGGCCGGGGCTTTCTTCACCGCTGGCTTTTTCGCTGCTGCCGGCTTGGCGGCAGGTTTTGCGGCAGGTTTGGCCGCCGCTTTCGCTGCAGGCTTGGCGGCTGCGGTTTTCGCCGCGGCCGGCTTGGCTGCTGGCTTGGCCGCTGCCGGTTTGGCCGCCGCAGTTTTGGCCGCAGGCTTGGCCGCCGCTTTAGGTGCTGCCTTGGCCAGTGGCTTGGCCGGCGCCTTGGCCGAGACCGACTTGACCGAGGCACCGGTCAGTTTCTCGATCTGCTTGGTCAGGGTGTCGACCTGCTGGTGCAGTGCCTTGACCTCATTGCGGCTGGGCACGCCCAGGCGCGAGATGGCACTGTTCAGGCGCTTGTCGAAAGCCTCTTCGAGTTCGCTCCACTTGCCCAGTGCGCGGTCTTTCACGTCGCCTACGCGCGAGGTCGCAGACTTGGCACTGGCCTTGGCCGAGTTGACGCTGCCCTTGGCCTGCTTTTCAGCTTTCTCACCGTCCTTGACCAGGGTTTCGAAAAGCTTGCTGCCGTCCTGATCGATCTTGGAGTAGATACCCAAACCAGCCAGCCAGATCTTGCGGGAATACTTTTCGATCCCCCCGACCCAGGAGCTGCTCTCTTTCTCAGTTGTCTTTTTGCCAGCCATCCCGCTCTCCTTATTGTTTGCGTGCGACACGATCGAGCAACAGCGTCAGCTCTTCGAGCTTGGCAGAAAGTGCCTCCACGTCATGTTTAGACGGAATGCCGATGCGATTCAAGGCGCTGGCGACCCGTGTGTCGAAAGCCTTTTCGATTTTATCCAGCTGAACTTCGACCTTGCCCTTCACGCTGCCCAGTTCCTGCCTGGCGGACTGGATCTCGCTGTTGGCGGCATCGAGTTCGTGGTCGAGGCGTTTCTTGCCTTTTTTCTCCACGGTTTCGCCGGCCTTGACCAGCTCCTTGAGGTACTCGGCGCCCTCCTGCCCGACCCGGGTGTAGGCCCCCAGGCCTGCCAGCCAGATCTTGCGCGCGTAGCCGCGCACCTCGCCCAGGGCCTTGCCCGGGGCGTCGTCGATTTTCTTCAGGGTCACTTTGGCCATGCTCTGCACCTCACGCTTGAACGGAAATGGAGTTACGCCCGTGAAAGTTGGGCTTGGGCACAAAGGTAGGGGGAAAAATTAGAATCCTCACCCTAAGGGCAGGATTTGCTGTGCAGTGAAGGCCCCTGTCGCGGGTCAAGCCCGCGCGCACAGGGCCTGCAGTGAACCTGCGGAAGCCGCTTGACCCGCTACAGCGGTTTCAGGCCAGGGCCTTGTCCAGGGCCCGCTCGATCTCGGCCTTGATCGTGCCGCCCATCATCGACAGCATCATCCCCAGCTTCAACTCCACCCGGATGCTGTCGTCGCCGATATCGATGCTGCCATTGGCACCGCTGCGCCTGACCTCTACCCGGTCACCGTTCCACTGCGCCTTGAGGTCGTACTCGCGGGTCAGCTTGTCCACCAGGGCTTCGGCCTTTTCCCGGGCCGCTGCGCGCCCCAGGCTGTGTTTGCGTTCGACGCTGATCTGGGTCATTCAATCAATCCTGGCTAGAAGGGCATACTCCCATTATGCCCCTGCCTCCGCCTGCGACACACCCCGCCAAGACAAATGCAGCCGCACGCCCTAGAATGGCCAGTAATTTTTTCCGGTGAAGCGATATGAACGACCAGCGCAAAGGCGAACACGCCGAACCCACCACCCACTTCGGCTACAAGGATGTCCCCGAAAGCCAGAAGGCCGAGAAAGTCGCCGAAGTCTTTCACTCGGTGGCCGCCAAGTACGACCTGATGAACGATGTGCTCTCCGGCGGCATGCACCGCCTGTGGAAGCGCTTCACCATCGAGCTGTCGGGCGTGCGCCCTGGCAACCGCGTGCTCGACATCGCCGGCGGCACCGGCGACCTGGCGCGCAAGTTCTCGCAGCTGGTCGGCCCCACCGGCCAGGTGGTACTGGCCGACATCAACGCCTCGATGCTCAAGGTCGGTCGTGACCGCCTGCTCGACAAGGGCGTGGCCGGCAACATCGAGTTCGTCCAGGCCGACGCCGAGAAGCTGCCCTTCCCCGACAACCATTTCGACTGCGTGACCATTGCCTTCGGCCTGCGCAACGTGACCCACAAGGACGACGCGATCCGCTCGATGCTGCGCGTGCTCAAGCCGGGCGGCCGCCTGCTGGTGCTGGAGTTCTCCAAGCCGACCAACAAGCTGATGTCCAAGGTCTACGATGCCTACTCGTTCGCCTTCATGCCGCTGGCCGGCAAGCTGATCACCAACGACGCGGACAGCTACCGCTACCTCGCCGAATCGATCCGCATGCACCCCGACCAGGAAACCCTCAAGGCCATGATGGTCGACGCCGGTTTCGACCGTGTCACCTACCACAACATGACCAGCGGTATCGTGGCCCTGCACCGCGGTATCAAGCCCTGATGTTGCTGGCCGGGCTGCTCGCCAGCGTCGAACACGGTCTCAACCGTGTGTTGCGCATGGACAGCACTGCGCTGCCGCGCCTGGCTGCGCTCGAGGGCAAGATCATTGCCATCGACTGCCGCCAGCCGGCGCTGCAGCTGTACATCCTGCCCGGCGATGAAGGCCTGATGCTCGCCAGCCACTGGGAAACCGAGGCCGACTGCACCCTGCGTGCGCCGGCCAGCAGCCTGCTGCAACTGGCCCTGAGCCAGGACAAGCCGGCGGTGCTGCACAGCCCGCAGGTGGAACTCGAAGGCGACAGCGCGGTGCTGCTCGACCTGGTCGGCGTGCTGCAGGACCTGGAGCTGGACTGGGAGTACGAACTCTCGCGCTGGCTCGGCCCGGTCGCCACCCAGCTGATCGGCGGCCACCTGCGCAGCCGCGCGCGCTGGACCCGCCAGGGCCTGGCCAGCCTCAACCAGAACCTTGGCGAATACCTGGCCGAAGAGGCCCGCACCCTGGTCGGCCAGCGCGAAGCCGAAGCGCGCTTCGCCGAGCTCGATGCCCTGAAAATCGATGTAGAACGCCTCGAGGCACGCATTGCGCGCCTTGCCCGATCCCTTGAATCCAGCGATAACGCATGAAGCTGCTTGCCGTCCGCCGTCTGTTGCGCATCCAGCGCGTCGTGATCCGCTACCGTCTCGATGACCTGCTGTTCGACCTGCCCCTGCCCTGGTGGCTGATGACCCTGCGTTTCGCCATGCCCTGGCGCTGGCTGCCGCGCAAGCCGTCGCCCCTGAGCCGTGGCGCGCGCCTGCGCCTGGCGCTGCAGGACCTGGGCCCGATCTTCATCAAGTTCGGCCAGTTGCTCTCCACCCGCCGTGACCTGCTGCCCGCCGACATCGCCGACGAGCTGATGCTGTTGCAGGACCGCGTGCCGCCCTTCGACCCGCAAAAGGCCGTGGCGCTGATCGAATCGCAGCTCGGCGCCAAGGTGGGCGAGATCTTCAGCCGCTTCGACGTCGAACCGCTGGCCTCGGCCTCGGTGGCCCAGGTGCACGCGGCGCGCCTCAAGAGCGGCGAGGAGGTGGTGGTCAAGGTGGTGCGCCCAGGCCTCAAGCCGATCATCGCGCAGGACCTGGCCTGGCTGTTCCTGATCGCCCGCGGCGCCGAGCGGGTGTCGGCCGATGCCCGCCTGCTGCACCCGGTCGAGGTGGTCAACGATTACGAGAAGACCATCTACGACGAGCTCGACCTGCTGCGCGAGGCGGCCAACGCCAGCCAGCTGCGACGCAACTTCGAAGGCTCGGAGATGATGTACGTGCCCCAGGTGTACTGGGACCTGTGCCGGCCCAAGGTGCTGGTGATGGAGCGCATCTATGGCGTGCAGGTCACTGACCTTGCCACCCTGGCCGACCAGCGCACCGACATGAAGCTGCTGGCCGAGCGCGGCGTCGAGATCTTCTTCACCCAGGTGTTTCGCGACAGCTTCTTCCACGCCGACATGCACCCGGGCAACATCTTCGTCAGCACCGTCAAGCCGTGGAGCCCGCAGTACATCGCGATCGACTGCGGCATCGTGGGCAGCCTCACCCCCGAGGACCAGGACTACCTGGCACGCAACCTGTTCGCCTTCTTCAAGCGTGACTACCGTCGCGTGGCCCAGTTGCACATCGACTCGGGCTGGGTACCGGCGCAGACCAAGCTCAACGAATTCGAGGCGGCGATCCGCACCGTGTGCGAGCCGATCTTCGAAAAACCGTTAAAGGATATTTCCTTCGGCCAGGTGCTGATGCGCCTGTTCCAGACCGCGCGGCGCTTCAACATGGAAGTGCAGCCGCAACTGGTGCTGCTGCAGAAGACCCTGCTCAACATCGAGGGCCTGGGCCGCCAGCTATACCCTGACCTGGACCTGTGGAGCACCGCCCAGCCGTTTCTGGAGCGCTGGATGCGCGAGCGGGTCAGCCCGAAAAACGTGCTGCAGAACCTGCACAGCCAGGTCGAGCAACTGCCGCACCTGGCCGGCATGACCCGCGACCTGCTCGAACGCATGTCGCAACCGCACCTGAACGACCCGCCGCCACCCTGGCAGCAGCGCGATCGCTGGGCCCTGCGCCTGCTCGGTGCCGGCCTGCTGGCGGGCGGCGCAACCCTCGCCGCAGGCGCCGTGAGCCTAAGCGCCCCGGCAGCCTGGCCGGCCTGGCTGATGCTGGCCGGGGGCCTTTACCTGATCGTGCGCCGATAGCCAGCCTGCTGCGTGGCTGGCACACTAGCAGGTGGCATCGGTGCGGGACCGTGGCCTATTTTGGAGTCGAACATGAAAGACTGGCTGGACGAGATCAACTGGAACAGCGATGGCCTGGTACCGGCGATCGCCCAGGACCACAAGACCGGGCGCGTGCTGATGATGGCCTGGATGAACCGCGAGGCCCTGAGCCTGACTGCCGCCGAGCAGCGTGCCATCTACTGGTCGCGTTCGCGTGGCAAACTGTGGCGCAAGGGCGAAGAGTCCGGCCACGTGCAGAAGCTGCATGAAATGCGCCTGGACTGCGACGCCGACGTGATCATCCTGATGGTCGAGCAACTGGGCCACATCGCCTGCCATACCGGCCGTGAAAGCTGCTTCTACCGCGTGTACGAGAACGGCGCGTGGAAGACCGTCGACCCGGTACTCAAAGACCCGCATGCCATCTACAGCGCAGGACACTGACATGAGCGACACCCTGATCCGCCTGGCCGAAGTGCTCGAATCGCGCAAGGGCGCGGCCCCCGACACCTCGTACGTGGCCAGCCTGTACCACAAGGGCCTGAACAAGATCCTGGAAAAGGTCGGCGAGGAATCGGTCGAGACCATCATCGCCGCCAAGGACGCCGCCGTCAGTGGCGAATGCAGCGATGTCATCTACGAGACCGCCGACCTGTGGTTCCATAGCATGGTCATGCTCGCCGCCCTGGGCCAGCACCCGCAGGCCGTGCTGGACGAACTGGACCGCCGCTTCGGCCTGTCCGGGCACGACGAGAAGGCCGCCCGCCAGCCGTCGGCCTAACGAATTCAATCGAGGATTGCACCATGGGTATTTTTGACTGGAAACACTGGATCGTCCTGCTGGTGGTGGTTGTACTGGTGTTCGGTACCAAGAAACTGAAAAACCTGGGCAGCGACCTGGGCGAATCGATCAAGGGCTTCAAGAAGGCCATGAACGAAGAGGAAGACAAGCCGGAGCAGCCCACCGTACAGCCTGCCCAGCCGACCCCGCCGCCCGCCGCTGCACCGCTGAACCAGCCGCAGACCTTCGATGGCCAGGCGCACAAGGTCGAAGAGCCGACCAGGAAAGAGTGAACACATGTTCGGGATCAGCTTCAGTGAGTTGTTGCTTGTCGGCCTGGTGGCCCTGCTGGTGCTCGGCCCCGAGCGCCTGCCGGGCGCTGCACGTACCGCCGGGCTGTGGATCGGCCGACTGAAACGCAGCTTCAACGCGATCAAGAACGAGGTGGAGCGCGAGATCGGTGCCGACGATATCCGGCGCCAGCTGCACAACGAGCACATCCTCTCCATGGAGCAGGAAGCCCGGCGCATCCTCAACCCGCAATCGGTTCAGCCCGATCCGGCGCACACCCCCGGCGCGGAGCCAGCCGCCACCGCCACCGAGGCTGCGCCGGCGCCTGCACCAGAACCTGTGACTGCACCGACACCTGCACCTGCACCTGCCGTCGAAGCAGCACCGCCCACCGAACCGACACAGCCGCCGCGAGCCCCATGAGCGAAATCCCGGAAAACGACCAGCCGATGCCGCTGGTCTCGCACCTTACCGAGCTGCGCACGCGCCTGTTGCGCTGCGTCGCGGTCATCTTCGTGATCTTCGCCGGCCTGTTCGCCTTCGCCCAGCAGATCTACACCCTGGTTTCGGCACCGTTGCGCGCCCACCTGCCGGCCAACGCCACGATGATCGCCACCGACGTGGCCTCGCCGTTCCTCACGCCATTCAAGCTGACCATGATCGTCTCGCTGTTCCTGGCGATCCCGATGATCCTGCACCAGATCTGGGGGTTCATCGCCCCCGGCCTGTACCGCCATGAAAAACGCATCGCAGTGCCGTTGCTGGTGTCGAGCATCTTCCTGTTCTATGCCGGCATGGCCTTCGCGTACTTCCTGGTATTCCCGCTGATCTTCGGTTTCTTCGCCAGCGCCACGCCCGAAGGCGTGTCGATGATGACCGACATCGCCAGCTACCTCGACTTCGTCATGACCCTGTTCTTCGCCTTCGGCGTGGCCTTCGAGATCCCGGTGGCGGTGATCCTGCTGGTGTGGATCGGCGTGGTCGACGTGAAGTACCTGAAGAAGATCCGCCCCTACGTCATCATCGGCTGCTTCGTGGTCGGCATGGTGCTGACCCCGCCGGACATCTTCTCGCAGACCCTGCTGGCCGTGCCGATGTGGTTGCTGTTCGAAGTCGGCGTGCTGTTCGGCGGGCTGATCCGCAAGCGCAGTGCCCCGGTGCAGGCCGACGAGCCTGACGACCAGCCGCCAGCCACCCAGCCGTGAACCTGCTGCTGCTCGAGGAGGCCGACTTCGTCGCGGCCGACCGTGTGGTGCTGGGCGACCGGCGCTTTACCCACATGCAGGAGATCCACCGCGTGGCGGTGGGCGACACCCTGCGCGTGGGGCGCCTGGGGGGGCTGATGGGGCAGGCCGTGGTGCTGCGCCTGGAGGGCCATGAAGCCGAACTGTCGGTCGAGTTCACCCAGCCGCCGCCGGCCAAGCTGCCGCTGACCCTGGTGCTGGCCCTGCCGCGCCCGAAGATGCTGCGCCGGGTGTTCCAGACCGTGGCCACCATGGGCGTGGGCAAGCTCATCCTGGTCAACAGCTACCGGGTCGAGAAGAGCTTCTGGCAAACCCCCTTCCTGGAGCCTGCGGCGATACGCGAGCAACTGGTGCTGGGCCTGGAGCAGGCGCGCGACACCGTGCTGCCCGAGGTGGTGATCGAGAAGCGCTTCAAGCCCTTCGTCGAAGATCGCCTGCCAGCGATTGCCGAGGGTACCCTGGGCCTGGTCGGCCACCCTGGCAACCACCCGCCCTGCCCGCGCGCATTGACCGAGCCAGTGACCCTGGCGATCGGCCCGGAAGGTGGCTGGATCCCGTATGAGGTCGAGCTGCTGGGCAAGGCCGGGCTGAACCCGGTACAGCTGGGCGAGCGCATCCTGCGCGTGGAGACGGCGGTCACCGCCCTGCTGGCGCGGTTGTTCTAGCACCGCGTCCGCTGCTGTGCGTAGGAGCCGGCCTTGCCGGCGACGCCTTTCATACACACCTTCAGTTTTGTGACCCCAGGCCGATGCATTGGCCACAGACCACGCATCCGCCCCCGCCTGACCGCAATGGAGTCACCCCATGTACCGTTGGTTCGCCCACCATCTGGGCAATTTTAGCGTCACGCTCAAACTCGGCATCGGCTTCGGCACCGTGTTGCTGCTGACCCTGCTGATCGCACTCACCGGTTGGCAGGGGCTCAACGGTGTCACCCAGCGCGGCGACACCCTGGGCGAGATTTCCCGGATTCACCAGATCACCCAGGACCTGCGCATCGCCCGCCAGACCTATGAGCACAAACGCGATGCCGCCAGCGCCGACGCGGTAGAGAACGCCCTGGTAGAGCTGGATCGCCAGCTCAAGAACGTGGAACAGCACATACCGCCCAGCGAAAACGGCGACCGCCTGCAACGCCAGAACGAGGCGGTTACCCAGTACCAGCGCGCCTTCGCCGACCTCAAGCAGGCGGCCCAGGCCCGCGAGGCCAGCCGTGCGACCATGAGCAGCAGCGCGGAAAAGACCGCCGCATCGCTGGATCAAGTAGAGCGCGGGCTGCTGCAAGGCGGCGATATCCAGACCTTCAACAGCGCCGTGCAGGCCAAGGCGCTGATGCTGCAGGCCCGCTTCCACGTGCGTGGCTACATCTTCAGCGGGCAGGCCGAACTGCAGCAGACCGCCCTGCAGGCCATCGACCAGGCCCTGAGCGTCATCCGCAGCCTGCCGGCCAAGGTGCCGGCCGAGCATGCCGATGCCCTGGCCGCCGCCACCCAGGCGCTGGCCACCTACCGCAACGCGGTGGAGCAGTTCAGCCAGTCCCAGGCCGCCAATGACGCGGCCCTGCAGCACATGGCCGAACAGGGCACGCTGCTGATCGACCTGAGCCAGCAGATGAGCCGCAGCCTCACCCAGCTGCGCGACGACGAATCGCAGCACGCCCAGTCGATGCTGGCCCTGGCCACGGCGCTGGCGCTGTTCTTCGGCATCCTCGCCTCGTGGGCCATCACCCGCCAGATCGTCGTGCCCCTGCGCCACACCCTCGGCGCCGTGGACCGCATCGCCAGCGGCGACCTGCGCCACGACCTGCGCGTGGAGCGCAGCGACGAACTCGGCCAGTTGCAGCACAGCATGCAGCGCATGACCGTGAACCTGCGCCAGCTGATCGGCGGTATCGGCGATGGTGTCACCCAGATCGCCAGCGCCGCCGAGCAGCTCTCGGCCGTCACCGAGCAGACCAGCGCCGGGGTCAACAATCAAAAGGTCGAGACCGACCAGGTGGCCACGGCCATGAACGAGATGGCCGCCACCGTGCAGGAAGTGGCGCGCAACGCCGAAGAGGCCTCGGAGGCGGCGCAGATGGCCGACCAGCAGGCCCGCGAAGGCGACCGCGTGGTGGGCGAGGCCATCGACCAGATCGAGCGCCTGGCCGCCGAGGTGGAACACTCCAGCGAAGCCATGGGTCAGCTCAAGGCCGAAAGCGCCAAGATCGGCAGCGTGCTCGACGTGATCAAGTCGGTGGCCCAGCAGACCAACCTGCTGGCCCTCAACGCCGCCATCGAGGCCGCTCGTGCCGGTGAGGCCGGGCGCGGTTTCGCGGTGGTTGCCGATGAAGTGCGCAGCCTGGCCCAGCGCACACAGCAATCGACCGAAGAGATCGAGGAGCTGATCGCCGGCCTGCAGAACGGCACCCAGCAGGTCGCCACGGTGATGGACAACAGCCGCAGCCTGACCGGCAGCAGCGTCGAGCTGACCCGCCGCGCCGGCACCTCGCTGGAAACCATTACCCGCACCGTGTCCTCGATCCAGGCCATGAACCAGCAGATCGCCGCCGCTGCCGAGCAGCAGAGCGCAGTGGCCGAAGAGATCAACCGCAGCGTGATGACGGTGCGCGATGTGTCCGACCAGACCAGCGCCGCCAGCGAAGAGACCGCCGCCTCCAGCGTCGAGCTGGCGCGCCTGGGCACCCACCTGCAGACCCTGGTCGCCCGCTTCAGCCTGTAACCCCCCGCCCTGCCGGCAGCGGCGTTGATCGCTGCCGGTGTCCGGCCCCCTGTGGCCGTCGAGCAAATAGCGAAAAGTCCTACAGCGTTTGCAGGTCCAGACCTTGGCGCTCCAGCCGATGCGTTCGCATTGGCGCACCCACGGGTGCGTCTGAACCTCGTACCTGGAGAGCCACCATGCTTGTGACGATGAATCGGATGCTGGGCAACCTGAGCATTCAACTGAAACTGGCCCTGGGCTTTGCCCTGGTTCTGTTGCTGACGCTGGGTATCGCCCTGATCGGCTGGACCACCCTGGAAGACCTTGCCGACCGTAGCGACAAGCTCACCGACATCGGGGCGGTGAACAAGGAGATCCAGGATGTGCGCAACCAGCGGCTGGTCTACGAGCGCAACCTTGAGCCTGCCGTCGGCCAGCAGATGGACAAGGAGCTGGACGACGTGGCCAAGCGCCTGGCCTACCTGCAGCGGCGCCTCAACGTGCCCGCCAACCTTGCCCGGGTACAACGCCAGGAAAACACCCTCGACCAGTACCGGCGCACCTTCGCCGAGCTGCAGACCACGGTGCAGGCGCGCCAGCAGGCACGCGACGCCCTGGGCAGCAGCGCCGAACGTGCGGTGGCGCTGCTGGCGCCAGTCGGGCAGGCCCTGCGCGAGCGTGCCGACTTCAGCGCCTACGCCAGCCTGGTGACGGTGGACCAGCAGATCCAGCAGGCCCGCTTTCACCTGCGCGGCTACACCTACAGCGGCCGCGCCGAATTCGAGGCACCGGCACTGGCCGCCATCGACCAGGCGGCCAGCCAGCTTGACGCACTGCCCGACAGGCTACCGAGCACCTATCGCGACACCTTGCGTGCCGCCGCGGGGGCACTGGCCGACTACCGCGCCGCCGTGCTCGACTTCAGCGCGGCGCGCAGCGCCAGCGACTCGGCCCTGCAGCACCTGGCACAGCTGGGCGACAGCCTGCTGGCGGTGAGCGACGAGCTGACCCAGTCGCAGACCGAGCTGGTCGACCAACAGGCCCTGCAGGCACGCTACAACCTGGGCCTGGCGATCGCCATTGCGCTGCTGCTGGGCATCGCGGCCGCGTGGGTGATCACCCGCCAGATCACCACGCCCCTGCAGCAGACCCTGCGCCTGGTCGAACGGGTGGCCGGCGGCGACCTGAGCCAGACCCTGGTGGCCGAGCGACGCGACGAGCTGGGCGAGCTGCAGCGTGCGATGCAGCGCATGACCGTGAGCCTGCGCGAGCTGGTCGGTGGCATCGGCGAGGGCGTGACCCAGATCGCCAGCGCCGCCGAGCAGCTCTCGGCCGTGACCGAGCAGACCAGCAGCGGGGTCAGCACGCAGAAGGTCGAAACCGACCAGGTGGCCACTGCCATGCATGAAATGGCCGCTACCGTGCAGGATGTGGCGCGCAATGCCGAGCAGGCCAGCGAGGCCGCCACCCTGGCCGACCAGCAGGCCGGCGAAGGCGATCGGGTGGTCAGCGAGGCCATCGACGAGATCGAGCGCCTGGCGGCGGCGGTCGACCACTCCGGCGAAGCCATGGCCCAGCTCAAGGCCGAAAGCGACAAGATCGGCAGCGTGCTCGACGTGATCAAGTCGGTAGCCCAGCAGACCAACCTGCTGGCGCTCAACGCGGCCATCGAGGCCGCCCGCGCCGGCGAGGCCGGGCGCGGCTTCGCCGTGGTCGCCGACGAGGTACGCGGCCTGGCCCGACGCACCCAGCAATCCACCGAAGAGATCGAAGGCCTGATCGCCGGCCTGCACCGCGGCACCTCCGAGGTCGCCGGGATTCTGGACAACAGCCGCGAGCTGACCCTGAGCAGCGTCGAGCTGACCCGGCGCGCCGGCACCTCGCTGGCCACCATCAGCACCACGGTGTCGTCGATCCAGGCGATGAACCAGCAGATTGCGGCCGCGGCCGAACAGCAAAGTGCAGTGGCCGAGGAAATCAACCGCAGCGTGATCAACGTACGCGACGTGTCCGACCAGACCAGCGCCGCCAGCGAAGAGACCGCGGCCTCCAGCATCGAGCTGGCACGCCTGGGGGTTCAATTGCAGGCGCTGGTCGGGCGCTTTCAGCTCTAGGTGGAATTTTCCGCCTGCAAGATGGGAATTTTCCTACAGCATTTGCAGGTCCAGCTTGGCCTCCAGTGGCCGATGAGCACAGGTAGCTGCGCCCGACCCTATCCAGGCGCTACATCCCTCATTTCACTGGAGAACCGTCATGTTCGCACCTTTGTACCGGATGCTTGGCAACCTGAGCGTCAGGCTCAAGCTGGCCCTGGGATTTGCCAGCGTCCTGCTGCTGACGCTGGCGACCACCCTGGGCGGCTGGCATGCACTGAACGAATCCATCGACAGCTCGCAGCGCCTCACCCAGATTGCCGCGATCAACGACCTGAGCAAGGACCTGCGTGCCGAGCGCATCACCTACCGGGTGCTGGCGGACGACGAGAGCAGGCGCAGGATCAGCGCGACCCTGACCGAACTGGAACGCCTGCTGCAGAGCATGCTGGGGCAGTTCGACGATGCGGCCGACCGCCAGGTGATCACGGCCAATCAGCAGGTGGTCGCCCAGTTCGTGCGCGACTTCGACACCTTGCAGCAGGCCGTCGGCACGCGCCATACGCACGAAACCGCCCTGCGTGAACAGGAGCAGCGCCTGCTCGACGGCATCGACACGCTGGAGCAGAAGACCCTGCTGGGCGAGCGCCAGGGCAGCGAACGGCAGGCCTCGGAGCAGCGCCTGTTCGCAACGCTTGCACGACACATCGAGACCGCCGGCCAGCAAAGCCGCGCCCCGGCCTATACCTTCAGCCCGCTGAGTGCCTTCGAGCAGGTGGGTGCCAGCGCGCTCGGCGCCGCCCAGGCCAGCCTGGCCGATCTGAGGCGCAACCTGCCGCCCAGCGACCTGCAGGCCACTACCGCCGCGCTCGCCAGCTATGTGCAGTTGCTGGACCGATACCGCCAGGCCGCCATTGCGGTAGAGCAGCTTCAGGGCGGGCTGGAGACCATGGGCAACCAGCTGCGCGATGCCAGTCGCGTACTGACCCGACACCAGATCCAGCTGCGCGACGAAGAAGCCCTCGAGGCACGCAGCATGCTCAGCGTCATCGCCTTGCTGGCGCTGGTACTCGGCAGCCTGGCCGCGTGGCTGATCACGCGCCAGATCACCGAACCGCTCAGACGCACCCTGCAAGCGGCGCAATGCATCGCCAAGGGCGACCTGCGCAGCGACCTGCGGGTATCACGCCAGGATGAGCTGGGGCAGTTGCAGAACAGCATGCAGCAGATGGCCCTGAGCCTGCGCGAGCTGATCGGTGGCATCGGCCAGGGCACCGGCCAGCTGACCGCTGCGGTGGGCGAGCTGTCGAGTGTCGCCGAGCGCACCCAGGTGATGACCGGCAACCAGAAGGACGAGACCGACCAGGTGGCCACCGCGATGAACGAGATGGCCGCCACGGTACTGGAGGTGGCGCGCAACGCCGAGTTCGCCTCGGCGGCAGCCACTGCCGCAGACAGCCAGGCGCGCGAAGGCAACCAGGTGGTCAACGACGCCATCGGGCAGATCGAGCAGTTGGCCAGGCAGGTGGAGGAGTCGATCCTGGCCATGCAGCAGCTGGCCCAGGAGAGCGAGCGTATCGGCAGCATCCTGGATGTGATCAAGTCGGTTTCGTCGCAGACCAACCTGCTGGCGCTCAATGCCGCCATCGAGGCTGCGCGGGCGGGCGAGGCCGGGCGTGGTTTTGCGGTGGTGGCCGATGAAGTGCGCGGCCTGGCCCAGCGTACCCAGCAGTCCACCGAGGAGATCGAGGAGCTGATCGGCAACCTGCACAGTGGTACGGCGCAGGTGGTGCACCTGCTCGACAGCAGCCGCGACCTGAGCCGCGACAGCGTCGAACTGAGCCGGCGGGCGGGCGCGGCGCTGGGGCAGATCACCGAGACAGTGTCGAGCATCCAGGGCATGAACCAGCAGATCGCCACGGCCAGTGAAGAGCAGAGCTCGGTGGCCGAGGAGATCAACCGCAATGTGATGACGGTGAGGGATATTGCCGATCAGACGACCACGGCGAGCCAGCAGACTGCGGCGTCGAGCGTGGAGCTGGCGCGGCTGGGGGGGCAGTTGCAGACGTTGGTCGGGCGGTTCAGCCTGTAACGGCCTCTTCGCCAGCACGGCTGGCTCCTGCAGGTACGGCGAAACCCTGCAGGAGCCAGCCTTGCTGGCGAAGGCCACGCTGCGGTTACAGCACCTGGCGCAGGAACGCCTGGGCTCGTGGGTCCTTCGGCGCAGTGAAGAACGCCTCCGGTGGCGAATCTTCCAGCAACTTGCCGTGGTCGAAAAACAGCACGCGGTCCGCCACTTCCCGGGCAAAGCCCATTTCGTGGGTCACACAGACCATGGTCATGCCTTCCAGGGCCAGGGTCTTCATCACGTCCAGCACCTCGCCAACCATCTCCGGGTCCAGCGCCGAGGTCGGCTCGTCGAACAGCATCACCTTCGGCTCCATCGCCAGCGCACGGGCAATCGCCACGCGCTGTTGCTGGCCACCAGACAGGCGCGAGGGAAACTCGTTGGCCTTCTGCGCAATGCCCACCTTCTCCAGCAACGCACGCGCCTTGGCCTCACGCTCGGCCTTGCCACGCTTGCGCACCACCTTCTGCGCCAGGCACAGGTTCTCCAGCACGGTCATGTGCGGGAACAGGTTGAAGTGCTGGAACACCATGCCGACTTCACGCCGGTAGGCATTCACGTCGGTCTTCGGGTCGGCCAGTTGCAGGCCGTCGATGGCCACGGTGCCCTCGTCGAAGGTTTCCAGGCCGTTGAGGCAGCGCAGGAAGGTCGACTTGCCCGAGCCCGACGGGCCCAGCACCACCAGCACTTCGCCCTTGGCCACGTCGGTACTGACGTGATCCACCGCACGCACCACCTGCCCACGGGTGTCGAAGACTTTTACCAGGTCACGGACTTCAATCACTTTGCGCAAGCCTCCGCTCGAGCCGGCTGGCGAAATGCGACAGCGGCAGGTTGATCAGCAGGTACAGCCCGGCGACGCAGAACCAGATCTCGAACGTGGAGAACGAGGTGGTGATCGCCTCGCGGCCACTCTTGGTCAGTTCGGTGATGGCGATCACCGACACCAGCGAGGTGTCCTTGACCAGGCTGATGAACTGCCCGGCCAGCGGCGGCAGCACGCGCTTGAACGCCTGCGGCAATACCACGTGGCGCATCGACTGGCCGGCGCTCAGGCCCAGCGAACGGGCCGCCTCGCCCTGGCCGCGGGCAATCGACTGCACCCCGGCGCGCACGATCTCGGCGACATAGGCGCCGGTGAACAGCGCCAGTGCCGCCACCCCGGCAAACTCGCGGGACAGGTTGAGCACGGTGCCGATGAAGAAGTAGAAGATGAAGATCTGCACCAGCAGCGGCGTGCCGCGCACCAGCTCCACATACACCGTCGACAGGTCGCGCAGGGTCGGGTTGCTGGACAACCGGCACAGGCCGGCGAACAGGCCGATCACCAACCCCAGCACCCCCGCCGCCACCGAGATCCACAAGGTGGTGAACAGGCCCCAGGCCAGCGGCCCGGCGGCCCACTGGTGGGTCACGCCGATCAGGTCGCCCTCGGCCACGTCGTCGCCACGGTCCATCTGCAGGCTGGCCTGCTCGACGTTCAGCACCTGTTCGGCGCCGCTCTCGTCACGCAAGGTGACGCGGGCCATGTCGCCCTTGCGCTCGATCGCCTCGATCACGCCGTTTTCGGCGGCGCGCTGGGCAACTTCGGCCTGATAGGCAAAGTACTGCGGCACGCGGTTCCAGCGCCACTCGTAGGAGATCACCGAGGTTGCGTAATACAGGCTCAGCGCCAGGCCGATCAGGACCAGCGCCGTCAGCCCATGCCAGGGCCACTGGGCTTTCTTGTGTTTGATCACGGGGGTACTTCCGTAAAAGCGAACGCGCAGGGCCAGCCTGCGCGTCGGGTTTCGAACCGGGCGTGGGGCCGCGGCCTTATTCCATGTCCTTCAGCCAGGCGGTGTCCTTGAACCACTTGTCGTGGATTCGATCGTAGGTGCCGTCGTGCTTGATCTGGTGCAGGAAGTTGTTGATGAAGTTCAGGCTGTCGTAGTCGCCCTTCTTCAGGCCGAAGGCCAGCGGTTCGAAGGTGAACGGCTCGTCGAGGAACAGCAGCTTGCCGGCGCCGGCCTTGTTCACTGCCACCACGTTGTACGGGGCGTCGTAGACGAAGGCGTCGGCCTTGCCGTTGACCACGTCCATCACCGCTTCCTGCTCGTTGTCGTAGCCGTGGTACTTGGCCTTGCCGATCAGCTTCTTGGCGACCATTTCACCGGTGGTGCCGAGCTTGGAAGTCAGGCGGTACTTCTCGTTGTTCAGGTCCTTGTAGGTCTTGATCTCGCCGGCCAGCTCCTTGCGGATCAGCAGGGTCTGACCGACCACGATGAAGGGTTCGCTGAAGTTGAGCTTGAGGTTGCGCTCCTGGGTCAGGGTCATGCCGCTGCCGATCATGTCGAACTTGTCGGTCATCAGGGCCGGGATGATGCCGTCGTAGGCGGTGGAGACGGTTTCCAGCTTGACGCCCATGGACTTGGCCATGGCCTTGAGGATATCGACTTCGAAGCCGATGATCTCGCCACGCTTGTTGGTCATCTGGAACGGCATGTAGGTAGGGTCCATGCCTACGCGCAAGGTGCCGCGCTTGACCGCGTCATCGATGGCGCCGGCTGCCTGTGCAGCGTTCACCGTCATCAGTGCCGCGACGCCGATCATCAGCATCGACAGATACTTTTTCATCATCACCAGATCCCCCAGCAGGAAAACTTCGAGTTTTATTATCGGGGGGATGCTAACGCATGGGGGGCGTTGTTGGTATCAGAAAAAGGAGTGAAACATCGCCGGCAAAGCCGGCTCCTACAACGGCACGGATGACCTGTAGGAGCCAGCGTTGCTGGCGAAGGGGCCCGCAGATCAGGCCCCGGCGAGTGCGGCCTGCCCCTCGTGCTGCGGGTGCAGCGGCAACAGCGGCGAGTGCGGGTCGTTGGCAATCGACTCACGCCACACATCCAGCCAGGCGCGGTTGTCTTCGGCCCACACGCGGCTGTGCAGCCGTGCCAGGGCGACCGGGTCGCTGAGCAGCGCCAGGCGCGTGGCGCCATCCAGCGCGGCCGGGCCGACTTCCAGAGCCTTGGCGATGCGCTCGGCGCGGTTGCGCTCGACCACCTCCGCCACGCCATGGCGCGCGGTCGCCAGGGCACAGGCCAGGGCGTTCTGTTGCGGGTCGACCACGGCCCGCACAAAACCGTCCTTCAGCGCATGCCAGCGGTTTTCGTGGGTGTACTGGTCGGTGGCCAGCAGCTCCTGCGGCGTGGCGTATTCCTCAGGGATCAGGAACAGCTTCTCGTCCTTGGCGCGCAGGCCCAGGTTGGTGCGGCTGGAAATCACCGACACCGGGATCGACAGCATCAGCGAGCCCACGATCGGCACCAGCCACCACAGAAAGCTTGGGTTCAGCCACGCCACCAGCAGCGCCCAGGCCACGCCCAGCAGGGTCTGCGGGCCATGCCGGCGCACCGCTTCGCTCCACGGGGTGGAGTCGTCGTCACGCTGTGGCGAGTTCCAGGTCGCGGCCCAGCCCAGGAACGCGGCCAGCACGAAGCGGGTGTGGAAGATCATGCGTACCGGCGCCAGCAGCATGGAGAACAGCATCTCCAGCAGCATCGACAGGGTGACCTTGATGCGCCCGCCGAACTCCTTGGCGCCCTTGGCCCAGATCAGGATGATGCTCAGCAGCTTGGGCAGGAACAGCAGCACGATGGTGGTGGAGAACAGCGCGATGGCTTTTTCCGGGTGCCACTGCGGCCACAGCGGGTAGAGCTGACGCGGTTCGAGGAAGTACTGCGGCTCCATCAGGGTGTTGGTCGCCAGCAGCGCGGTCGACAGCACCAGGAAGAAGAACCACAGCGGCGCCGACAGGTACGACATCACCCCGGTGAGGAACACCGCACGGTGCACCGGGTGCATGCCCTTGACCAGGAACAGGCGGAAGTTCATCAGGTTGCCGTGGCACCAGCGCCGATCGCGCTTGAGCTCGTCGAGCAGGTTGGGCGGCAACTCTTCATAGCTGCCCGGCAGGTCATAGGCGATCCACACGCCCCAGCCGGCACGGCGCATCAGTGCGGCTTCGACGAAGTCGTGGGACAGGATCGCACCGGCGAAGGCGCCCTTGCCCGGCAACGGCGCCAGGGCGCAGTGCTCGATGAAGGGTTTCATGCGGATGATCGCGTTGTGGCCCCAGTAGTGCGACTCGCCCAGCTGCCAGAAGTGCAGGCCGGCGGTGAACAGCGGGCCGTACACCCGGGTGGCGAACTGCTGCATGCGCGCATACAGGGTATCCATGCCCGACGCCTTGGGCGCGGTCTGGATGATCCCGGCGTCGGGGTTGGCTTCCATCAGCCGCACCAGGCTGGTGAGGCATTCGCCGCTCATCACGCTGTCGGCGTCGAGTACCACCATGTAGCGGTAGTCCGCGCCCCAGCGACGGCAGAAGTCGTCGAGGTTGCCGCTCTTGCGTTTGACCCGGCGACGACGGCGACGGTAGAAGATGCGCCCGAAGCCCTTGGCCTCGCGGCATACGTCCAGCCAGGCCTGCTGTTCGGCCACGGCGATGTCGGTGTCGTTGGTGTCGCTGAGCACGAAGAAGTCGAAGCGGTCCAGGTTGCCCGTGGCCGCCACCGACTCGAAGGTCGCACGCAGGCCGGCGAACACCCGGGCCACGTCTTCGTTGCAGATCGGCATCACCAGTGCGGTGCGCGCCCCGGCCTCGATCGGCTCGTTGCCGGCGCTGCTGCCAGAGATCCGGTACTTGTCACGCCCGGTGAGCAGTTCCAGAAAGCCCATCAGCGCGGTCCAGAAACCGGCCGACACCCAGCAGAACAGAATGCCGAACAGGATCAGGATGCTGGTCTGCAGCGCATATGGCCAAACCTGGGTGACGGTCTGCATGAACGACTGGTGCATGATTTCGTCGAGGTCGACGAACGACCAGCCCTGGTACGGCAGGATGCCCTTCATGTACCAGCCGGCGACCACGGTCTGGCCGAGCATCAACGCCAGCAGGATGTAGCGGCGCATCGAACCCACCCAGCGCCAGCGCGCCTTGGGCAGCTCGCGCTGTTCAGGCGCCGGCGCGTTGGTACGTCCGGTGACCCGGCGCCAGGCGCGCACCAGGATGTTGGTGCGCCATGGCTCGGGGATCACCCGGGTGCGGTGGATCGGCGGGGTGGCCTTCAGGCACACCCGGCCACTGGCGTCGAGGGCGAGCATCTCGGCCTCTTCCAGTTCCGCGGCGCTGTCCAGGGTCAGGCGGCTGCCCACCGAACCCTGTACCGAACCGTTTTCACCCACCGGCGGCTGCGCCGACAGGCGTCGGTGCAGCTCACTGAACGAATTGCAGCTGGCCAGTTCGGCGCGCTGCTCGTCGCTCAGGGGCAGATGGGCCAGGTACTCGCCAAGCGATTCCGGCCTTTGTGAAGAGTTACTCATCGGCAGGCAACTGATAGCTCCAGGTCTCGGTCAACACCTGTTCGGTGGTGGCCGGTGCCCCGGTGGTGGTCGCCGCATCGGCGGCTGGCGGCTGGGCAGGTTTTTCCTGCTTGGCGTGCTTGGCAGCGGCCTTGTCCTGCTTGGCAGGCTTGGCCGGCTTGGGCTGTTCGACCGGTACGTCGCGCAGCAGCGCGGCGCGCATTTCGGTGGCCTTGCTCGGGTCTTTGACCTTCAGGCGCAGGGTCAGGCGCCAGCCCTTGATCTCGGGGTTGTAGCGCAGGTTGTTCTCGACCACTTCGGCGTTGTCGTCGGTGGTCACCTGGCTGCGCACGTTGGCATCTTCCGGCAGGGCGGCCAGCACCGGGCCCTCGAAGTCGACCAGGAAGGCGATGCTGCCATCGGGCTGGCGGATCAGGTTGGACTGCTTGACGTCACCGGTGGAGCGCAGGGTCTGCTTGACCCAGCCCAGGTTCGGCGAGTGGAACTCGGACTCGTCGATGGTCCAGTGCAGGCGGTAGTTGAATTCGGATGCCACACCGGGCTCAGGCAGTTTTTCCGGGCTCCAGAAGGCCACGATGTTGTCGTTGGTCTCGTCGGCGGTCGGGATCTCGACCAGGTCGACGGTGCCCTTGCCCCAGTCGCCGCTCGGCTCGATCCAGGCGCTCGGGCGCTTCTGGTAGTTGTCGTCGAGGTCTTCGAACTGGCTGAACTCGCGCTGGCGCTGCAGCAGGCCGAAACCACGCGGGTTCTCGACGCTGAAGTTGCTCACGGCCAGGTGCTTGGGGTTGTTGAGCGGGCGCCACAGCCATTCGCCGTTGGCCGCATGGATCGACAGGCCTTCGGAGTCGTGCAGCGCAGGGCGGTAGTTGGGCACCTTGGACGGCTGGTTGCCGCCGAACAGGAACATGCTGGTCAGCGGGGCGATGCCCAGGCGGCTGACGTGGTCACGCAGGTACACCCTGGACTTGACGTCGACGATGGTGTCGGTGCCCGGGCGCAGGGTCAGCTTGTAGGCGCCGGTGGAGCGCGGCGAATCGAGCAGCGCGTAGATCACCAGGTGCTTGTCGGTCGGCTTGGGCTTCTCGACCCAGAACTCGGTGAAGCGCGGGAACTCCTCGCCCGACGGCAGCGCGGTGTCGATGGCCAGGCCACGGGCCGACAGGCCATACACATGGCCCTTGCCGACCACGCGGAAATAGCTGGCGCCAAGCAGGGTCATGATTTCATCCTGCTTGTCGGCTTTGTTGATCGGGTACAGCACGCGAAAGCCGGCGTAGCCGAGCTTGTCGGTGGCCTTGGGGTCGAACTGCACGTCGCCGAAGTCGAAGCGGCTCGGGTCGTACTTGATCTCCTGCACCTTGTTGGCGGTGACTTCGTTGATGCGCACCGGCGTGTCGAAGTGCATGCCCTGGTGGTAGAACGACAGCTTGAACGGGGTCTTGTCCTGGGCCCACTCGGCCTTGTCCTGCAGGAAGCGGATCTTCTGGTAGTCGCCGTACTTCATGTCACGGAACACGGCCGGCAGGTTGCTCTTGGGTGCTTCGTACTTCTGCCCGGCCAGGTCTTTGGCCTTGGCTGCCACGTCGTCGAGGTTGAACGCCCAGAGCTGGCCCGCGCTGAGCAGGCAGACCAGTGCAGAGGCTGCCACGAAGGCCTTGCGCAGCCGATTGGCGGAAGTTCTTGGTGCATTACAGGGACTTACAATCACGAGCAACCCTCGCCGAAAACAGATCAAAGAACCAACGGCCAGCGACGTATGCCGGGTTGGCGAGCACTGTTCGGACTCCGAAAGGGCACAATGATTCCCCAAACGGTTCCGGACGATGCTCAAGTCAGAGTAAAACGGGCCTGCGAACGCAGGCCCACATTTCGCGCGATTATCCAGCAGGCCGCGTTACAACGCATCAGGGCCAAGCAACTATTTATGCTGAAAAGCCGCTGTTTTCATGCAAGCAGCGGCCTTTTCACCTTCATATTTGTAGCATAAATGTCACAGGGCCATCATTGACCAGGTGAACCTGCATGTCCGCACCGAAACGCCCGCTCGCCACCGTGGGGTGCTTGAGCCTCGCCTGGGCCAGCAGGTAATCGAACAGTTCGGCACCGAGTGCCGGTGGCGCGGCGGTGGAAAAGCTCGGACGCAGGCCGCTCTGGGTGTCGGCAGCCAGGGTGAACTGCGATACGAGCAGCAGGCCGCCGTCGATGTCCTTGAGCGACAGGTTCATCTTGCCCTGGGGGTCGCTGAACACCCGGTAGTTGAGCAGCTTGTGCAGCAGCTTGTCGGCGTGGGCCGGGGTGTCGCCGGGCTCGACGGCGACCAGCACCAGCAGGCCCTGGTCGATGGACCCGACGATCTCGCCGTCGACCTCTACCCGCGCGCCACGCGCGCGTTGCAGCAGGCCCTTCACGCTTCTTCCAGCGGCAGGTCGAGCAGGCGCCGGGCCATCTGGTCGGCGGCGCGCACCAGCGCATCGGTGATGCCGGGCTCGGAGGCGGCGTGGCCGGCGTCGCGAATCACTTTCAGCTCGCTGTTGGGCCAGGCCTGGTGCAGCGCCCAGGCGTTGTCCAGCGGGCAGATCACGTCATAGCGACCGTGCACGATCACCGCCGGCAGGTGGGCGATACGCGGCATGTCGCGGATCAGCTGGTCGGGCTCCAGGAACGCGTTGTTCATGAAGTAGTGGCATTCGATGCGGGCAATCGACAGGGCGCGTTGCGGCTCGGAGAAGCGGTCGACCACCAGCGGGTTGGGACGCAGCGTCGCGGTGCGGCCCTCCCAGGTGGACCAGGCCTTGGCCGCATGCATCTGGGCGATCTGGTCGTTGCCGGTAAGGCGCTTGTGGAAGGCCTTGACCAGGTCGTCGCGCTCGTCGGCGGGGATCGGCGCGATGTAATCCTGCCAGTAGTCGGGGAACAGTCGGCTGGCACCCGCCTGGTAGAACCATTCGATTTCCTGCGGGCGGCACAGGAAGATGCCGCGCAGGATCAGCCCGTGCACGCGCTCGGGGTGGGTCTGGGCGTAGGCCAGGGCCAGGGTCGACCCCCAGGAACCGCCGAACAGCACCCATTTTTCGATGTTCAGGTGCTCACGGATACGCTCGATGTCTTCGATCAGGGCCTGGGTGGTGTTGTTCTCCAGGCTCGCGTGCGGGGTGGAGCGACCGCAGCCGCGCTGGTCGAAGGTGACGATGCGGTACAGGTTGGGGTCGAAATAGCAGCGGCTTTGCGCATCGCAGCCGGCGCCCGGGCCGCCATGAATGAACAGCACGGGCAGACCTTCCGGGGAACCGCTTTCATCGACGTACAGTACATGCGGTGCTTCCACGGCCAGATCGTGCCGGGCGTAGGGTTTGATCTGCGGGTACAAGGTCTGCATTACGCACTCCGTGTGGGGAAATAGGCTGCCGTTGGGCATCATAAACCCGAAATGCGCTTTGAGCATGTACCTGTGTTCGGCTTTCGGGCCCCTTCGCCGGCAAGGCCGGCTCCTAACGGTTCGCAACCGTCTGCAGGAGCCGGCCTTGCCGGCGAAGGCAGCGCCGCGGTCCTATGCCGGGTAACGCTCGCGCCCCCACCCCAGCATCGCCACCAGCATCTGCTCCAGCACCCGCTGGGTCGGCTGCGCCAGATCGTCGCGGTAGGTGAACGGCGCCACCTCCTCCATGTAGTTGCACTGCGCCAGTTCCATCTGCACCGCATGCACGTTGTTGGCCGGGGCGCCATAGTGACGGGTGATGTGCCCGCCCTTGAAGCGCCCGTTGAGCACATGGCTGTAGCCCTGCGCGCCGGCCGCCACCGCCCTGACCCGCTCGGCCAGCGCCGCGTCGCAGCTCGCGCCATTGAAGGTGCCGATGTTGAAGTCCGGCAACGTGCCGTCGAACAGGTGAGGGATCACCGAGCGGATCGAGTGTGCATCCCACAGCAACGCGTAGCCGAACTGCTCGCGCAGGCGCGCCAGCTCGCCGGTGAGGGTGTCGTGATACGGCCGCCAGATGGCCTCCAGGTAGCCCGCCCGCTCGGCCGCACTCGGCTCCAGCCCCGCCTTGAACAGCGGCTGCCCTTCGAACAGCGTGGCCGGGAACAGCCCGGTGGTGGCGCCGGCATACAGTGGCTGGTCATCCTCGGGCCGGTTCAGGTCGATGACGAAGCGCGAATACTCGCCCACCACCACGCTGGCGCCCAGCTCACGGGCAAAGGCGTACAGGCGCGGAATGTGCCAGTCGGTGTCCGGCAGGCCCCTGGCCTCGTCCACCAGCCCGGCCTCGACCGCCGGGGTCAGCCTGAGCCCGGCATGGGGAATGCTGACCAGCAGCGGCAGCGTACCCTGGTGAAAACTCACGACCTTGTCCATGCAGCCTCCCCTTTATCGGTCAGTTCAACGCCGTGGCGCACCACCCGCTTGTGCAGGTCGCCGCCCAGCCAGTAGGCCAGGTCTGCCGGCCGTTCGATGTCCCAGGCCACGAAGTCGGCCACCTTGCCGACCTCCAGCGAGCCATGGCTGTCGCCCAGCCCCAACGCCGTGGCGGCATGCACGGTGACACCGGCCAGGGCTTCTTCGGGGGTCATGCGAAACAGGGTGCAGGCCATGTTCAGCATCAGGCGCAGCGACAAGGCCGGCGAGGTGCCGGGGTTGAGGTCGCTGGCAATCGCGATCTTCACGCCGTGCCTGCGCAGCGCGTCCATCGGCGGCAGCTGGGTTTCGCGCAAGAAGTAGAACGCCCCCGGCAGCAGCACCGCCACCGTACCGGCCTGGGCCATGGCGATGGCATCGGCCTCGTCCATGAACTCCAGGTGATCGGCCGACAGTGCCTGGTAGCGCGCCGCCAGGCTCGAACCGTGCAGCGACGACAGCTGCTCGGCATGCAGCTTGACCGGCAGGCCCAGCTCGCGGGCCTTGAGAAACACCCGCTCGACCTGCGCCGGCGAAAACGCCAGGTATTCGCAGAACGCATCCACCGCATCCACCAGCCCTTCGCCAGCCAGCGCCGGGAGCATCTGCTCGCAGATGTGAGTGATGTAGTCGTCGGCGCGCTCGGCGTACTCGGGCGGCAAGGCATGCGCCGCCAGGCAGGTGCTGCGCACGGTCAGCGGCAGCGTTTCGCCGAGCCGGCGCGCCACCTTGAGCATCTTGCGCTCGTTGTCCAGGTCCAGGCCATAGCCGGACTTGATCTCCAGGGTGGTCACACCATCGCGCATCAGGGCCTGCACCCGGCGCAGGGCGCTGGCATATAGCTCGTCTTCGCTGGCGGCGCGGGTGGCGCGCACGGTGCTGGCGATGCCACCCCCCTGGGCGGCGATCTCGGCGTAGCTCACGCCTTGCAGGCGCTGTTCGAACTCGCCGCTGCGGTTGCCGCCGAACACCGCGTGGGTGTGGCAGTCGATCAGCCCGGGGGTGACCCAGGCACCGCCCAGGTCGACCGTGCTGTCAGGCACCGGGTCTGCCAGCGCCTGGCGCGGGCCGATCCATTCGATGCGCCCGGCGCAGGTGACAATGGCCGCGTCCTCGATGATCGAGTAGGCGCCGTGCGCCATGCTTGCCACATGGCAGTGCTGCCAGAGGGTTTTCATGCACAGTCTCCGTAACTATTGAGGCGTCGACACCGGCTGCGTGACCGTGCCACGCGGCTTGCACCACAGCCAGTAGGCGGCCACCAGGAACACCACCCACACCACGCCGACGATCAACGCCGCCTGGGTGTCGGGGAAGTAGCCCAGCACGCCGAACACGAACAGCATGAAGGCGATGGCTGCGGCCGGCCCATACGGCCAGAACGGTACCGGGAACTTCAGTTGCGCGACCTCTTCGCGGCTCATGCTGCGGCGCATGGCCACCTGGGTCACCAGGATCATCAGCCACACCCATACCGTAGCAAAGGTGGCAATGGAGGCGATCAGCAGGAACACGTTTTCCGGAATCAGGTAGTTGAGCACCACGCCACCGAGCAGCGCAGCGCCCATCACCAGCACGGTCATCCACGGCACGCCGTGGCGCGAGATCTTCGAGAAGCCCTTGGGCGCGTGGCCCTGCTCGGCCAGGCCGTACATCATGCGCCCGGCACCGAAGATATCGCTGTTGATGGCCGACACCGCCGCCGAGATCACCACGATGTTGAGCACCGTGGCCGCCGAACCGATCCCCAGGTTGCTGAAGATCTGCACGAACGGGCTGCCCTGGCTGCCGATCTGCGGCCAGGGGTACAGGCACATCAGCACGAACAGGGTGAGCACATAGAACAGCAGGATGCGCAGCGGCACGGCGTTGATCGCCTTGGGGATCACGCGCTGCGGGTCCTTGGCTTCACCGGCGGTGATACCGATGATCTCGATGCCGCCGAAGGCGAACATCACCACCGCGAACGAGGCGATCAGGCCGCCGACACCGTTGGGCATGAAGCCGCCGTGATCGAACAGGTTGCCGATGCCCACCGTGTTGCCCGCCTCGGCATTGGCCAGGCCGAAGGCCATGATGCCGAAACCGGCCAGTATCATCGCCACGATCGCGCCGACCTTGAGCAACGACAGCCAGAACTCCATCTCGCCGAACACCTTGACGTTGCACAGGTTGAGCCCGCCGATCAGGAACACGATGCCCAGCACCCACACCCAGCGCGCCACCTCGGGAAACCAGAAGCCCATGTAGATGCCGAAGGCCGTGACGTCGGCCAGGCACACGATGATCATTTCAAAGGCGTAGGTCCAGCCCAGCACGAAGCCGGCCATGGGCCCCAGGTAGGTGCTGGCGTATTTGCCGAACGAGCCGGACACCGGGTTGTGCACGGCCATTTCACCCAGTGCACGCATCACCATGAACACCGCCGCGCCGCCGATCAGGTAGGCCAGCAACACCGCCGGGCCGGCCATCTGGATGGCCGCGGCCGAACCGTAGAACAGCCCGGTGCCGATGGCCGAGCCCAGTGCCATGAATCGAATGTGCCGGGCCGTAAGCCCGCGCTTGAGACCTTGTGCTTGAGATTGCATTTCGCGTTCCTGTTTTTTTTGTAGGCGAAAAGCAGCGCGAACCCGCCAGGGTTCGCGCGGCAGACGGCTGGCCTGCACGGCCAGCCGGTGGCGTCAGAGGCTGGGCAGCACCTTGGCCGGCAGCAGGCCGGTCAGCGTGCCCGCGGCCAGCAGGGCGATGGCCGCCTCGATGTCGGGGGCGAAGAAACGGTCCTTGTCGTAGTGCGCGACCTGGCCGCGCAGGGCCTGGCGCGCCTGCTCCAGCTTGGGCGAGGTCTTGAGGCCGGTGCGCAGGTCCAGGCCCTGGCAGGCGGCCAGCCATTCCACGGCCAGCACACCGCGGGTGTTCTCGGCCATTTCCCACAGGCGCTTGCCGGCGGCCGGGGCCATCGACACGTGGTCTTCCTGGTTGGCCGAGGTGGGAATGCTGTCGACGCTGTGCGGATGCGCCAGCGCCTTGTTCTCGCTGGCCAGCGCGGCGGCGGTGACCTGGGCGATCATGAAGCCGGAGTTGACCCCGCCATTGGCCACCAGGAACGGCGGCAACTGCGACATGTGCTTGTCCATCATCAGCGAGATGCGCCGCTCGCTCAGCGAACCGATTTCGGCGATGGCCAGGGCCATGTTGTCGGCGGCCATGGCCACCGGCTCGGCGTGGAAGTTGCCACCGGAGATCACGTCACCCTCCTTGGCGAATACCAGCGGGTTGTCGGACACCGCGTTGGCCTCCACCACCAGTACCTCGGCGGCCTGGCGCAACTGGGTCAGACAGGCGCCCATCACCTGTGGCTGGCAACGCAGGGAGTACGGGTCCTGCACCTTGCCGCAGTTCTGGTGCGAGGCCGACACTTCGCTGCCGTCGCCCAGCAGGTCGCGGTAGCAGGCGGCCGAGTCGATCTGGCCACGCTGGCCGCGGGCCTGATGAATGCGGTCATCGAAGGGCGAGCGCGAGCCCAGCACCGCTTCGACGGTGAGGCTGCCGCAGGCGACGGCGGCAGCGAACAGGTCTTCGCCTTCGAACAGCCCGCGCAGCGCATAGGCAGTGGACGCCTGGGTGCCGTTGAGCAGGGCCAGGCCCTCCTTGGCAGCCAGGGTCAGCGGTTCGAGGCCGGCCACCGCCAGCGCTTCGGTGGCCGACAGCCATTGGCCCTTGTGGCGGGCCTTGCCTTCGCCCAGCAGCACCAGCGACATGTGCGCCAGCGGTGCGAGGTCGCCGGAGGCGCCCACCGAGCCCTTGAGCGGAATGTGCGGGTAGACCTCGGCGTTGATCAGGGCGATCAGCGCGTCGATCACCTTGCGCCGAATGCCGGAAAAACCACGGCTCAGGCTGTTGACCTTGAGCACCATGATCAGGCGCACCAGGGCGTCGTCCAGCGGCGCGCCGACGCCGGCGGCGTGGGACAGCACCAGCGAGCGCTGCAGGTTCTCCAGGTCGTGGCTGGCGATGCGGGTCGAGGCCAGCAGGCCGAAACCGGTATTGATGCCGTAGGCGGTGCGGTCCTCGGCAAGGATCTGCTCGACGCAGGCCACGCTGTCTTCGATCTGCTGGTCGGCGCTGGCGTCCAGTTGCAGGGTCAGCGGTTGCTGGTAGATCGCACGCAGCTGAGCCAAGGTCAGGGTGCCAGGCTTCAGGGTCAGTTGGGTCACGTTATTGCTCCGTCTCGAAAGGCGTTCACGCCCGTCATGAATTCAGTATCGACCAGGGCGCCGCTCAGCGCGTGATCATCGGCAGGTTCAGGCCCTGCTCTTTCGCGCAGTCGATGGCGATCTGATAACCGGCATCGGCATGGCGCATCACGCCGGTGGCCGGGTCGTTGTGCAGAACGCGGGCAATACGCTCGGCGGCTTCGTCGGTGCCGTCGCACACGATGACCATGCCCGAGTGCTGCGAGAAGCCCATGCCCACCCCGCCGCCGTGGTGCAGCGAGACCCAGGTCGCGCCGCTGGCGGTGTTGAGCAGGGCATTGAGCAGCGGCCAGTCGGACACGGCGTCGGAGCCGTCCTGCATGGCTTCGGTTTCACGGTTGGGGCTGGAGACGGAGCCGGAGTCCAGGTGGTCGCGGCCGATCACGATCGGTGCCGACAGCTCGCCGCTGCGCACCATTTCGTTGAACGCCAGGCCCAGCTTGGCGCGCAGGCCCAGGCCGACCCAGCAGATACGTGCCGGCAGGCCCTGGAAGCTGATGCGCTCGCGGGCCATGTCCAGCCAGTTGTGCAGGTGCGCGTCGTCGGGGATCAGCTCCTTGACCTTGGCGTCGGTCTTGTAGATGTCCTGGGCGTCGCCCGACAGCGCGGCCCAGCGGAACGGGCCCACGCCGCGGCAGAACAGCGGGCGGATATAGGCAGGTACGAAGCCGGGGAAGTCGAAGGCGTTGGTCACACCCTCTTCCTTGGCCATCTGACGAATGTTGTTGCCGTAGTCGAAGGTCGGGATGCCCTGCTTCTGGAAGTCGAGCATGGCCTGCACGTGCACGGCCATCGACTGCCTGGCAGCCTTGACCACCGCCGCCGGTTCGGTCTGCGCGCGGTCGCGGTACTGCTCCCAGGTCCAGCCGGCCGGCAGGTAGCCATTGAGCGGGTCGTGGGCGCTGGTCTGGTCGGTGACCATGTCGGGGCGCACGCCGCGCTTGACCAGCTCGGGCAGGATTTCGGCGGCATTGCCCAGCAGGGCGATGGAGATGGCCTTGCCTTCGCCCGTGTATCTGGCGATGCGCGCCAGGGCGTCGTCCAGGTCGGTGGCCTGTTCATCCACGTAGCGGCTGCTCAGGCGGAAGTCGATGCGGCTCTGCTGGCATTCGATGTTCAGCGAGCAGGCGCCGGCCAGGGTCGCGGCCAGTGGCTGCGCGCCGCCCATGCCGCCCAGGCCCGCGGTGAGCACCCACTTGCCCTTGAGGCTGCCGTTGTAGTGCTGGCGGCCGGCTTCGACGAAGGTTTCGTAGGTGCCCTGCACGATGCCCTGGCTGCCGATGTAGATCCAGCTGCCGGCGGTCATCTGGCCGTACATGGCCAGGCCCTTGGCATCGAGTTCGTTGAAATGTTCCCAGTTGGCCCAGTGCGGCACCAGGTTGGAGTTGGCGATCAGTACGCGCGGGGCGTTGCTGTGGGTCTTGAACACGCCGACCGGCTTGCCGGATTGCACCAGCAGGGTCTCGTCGTCATTCAGGTGGGTGAGGCTCTCGACGATCTTGTCGTAGCACTCCCAGTTGCGCGCGGCGCGGCCGATGCCGCCGTACACCACCAGCTCCTTGGGGTTCTCGGCAACTTGCGGGTCGAGGTTGTTCATCAGCATGCGCAGCGGCGCTTCGGTCAGCCAGCTCTTGGCGGTGAGCTGGGTGCCGCGCGGGGCGCGAATTTCGACGTCACGGAATTTATTGTGCTTGTTCGTCACGTAAGGGCTCCTCGAGCGAAAGGCGAATTCGGGATGGCACTGCCATGGATGCAATACAAACATATATTTACTTGTATGTACAAGTACAGGCAACCAAAAAACAGTGTCGTCCGCTTCGCCGGCAAGGCCGGCTCCTACACGCAAAAAAAGAATGGAACCTGCAGGAGCCAGCCTTGCTGGCGAAGCCCTTAACGTTCGGTCAGCTCGATCAGGCAGATCTGCCCACTGACCTCGAACTCCAGCAACCCGTGGTTGCCGTCCAGCCGCAGGCAGTCATAGCGACCCAGCCACTGCTCGGCATGCCCTGCGACCTTGACCCGCACCCGCTCGTGCGCCGCGAACACCAGCAGCGTCTGGGCCGAGCTGTACACCCGGCTTTCACCCGGCAGCCACTGCAACCGCGCGGCAAACCGCTGCGGCGCATAGATCAGGTTGAAGTCGCGAATCGGTCCGCCCAGCAGGTTGCAGCTCACTGCACTTTCGCCGCTGAAGGCGAAGGCATCGAACGCCAGCAGATCGCGGCTGGCCTGGCCATCCACCATCAGGCGCATGCCATCGCCTTGCAGCACGCTGATCACGCGCTGATACCCGGCAAAGCTGGAGAACCCGCCCGACTCGGCGATGTCGGCAATCGACAGGCGCCAGCCAAAGCCCTCCAGGCCGGCCCCGCCATCGCGGGTGATCTCTTCGGTACTGCCGCCGCCGTTCTTCCACGGCATGCGCGGGTAGTCGGCGGCACGTAACAGGGTCAACGAACTCATTTGCTGAAGCGTCCTTCCAGGCGGTGACGGGAACCGGGGTGAATCAGGCGCGCCGCCGTGACCGGCTGGCGACCCGACCAGGTGCGCCGGCGGATCAGCAGGCACGGCTCGCCCGGCTCGATCTGCAGCAGGCGGCATTCCTCGGGTTCGGCCAGGATCGCCTCGACCACGTGCTCGCCTTCGGTCAGCGGCGCCACCTGGGACAGGTAGGCGTAGGGGGTCTGGCGGGTGAAGTCCTGCTTGAGGTAGTCCGGGGCGACCTGGGCGTTGACGAAGCGATCCTCGATCTGCACCGGGATGCCGTTTTCGTAGTGCACGATCAGCGAATGGAACACCCGCTGCCCTTCGCGCATGTCCAGCGCCAGCGCCCGCTCCGAGCCTGCCGCCTCTTCGGTCAGGGTGATCACCTTGCAGCTGTGCTGGTGGCCGCGCGCGGCGATCTCGTCGGCGATGTTGTTGACCTCGAACAGCGCCGAGCGGCTCTTGGGCTCGGCGACGAAGGTGCCGACGCCCTGCATGCGCACCAGCAGGCCTTCGGCGGTCAGCTCGCGCAAGGCGCGGTTGATGGTCATGCGGCTGAAGCCCAGCTCGGTGACCAGTTCGCTCTCGGACGGTACGCGGTGATGCGGCGGCCAGCTGCCGTTCTGGATCTGCTGGGCGATCATCTGCTTGACCCGCGCATACAGCGGCGCCGGGCCCTCGCCCATGTGGGCAACCAACGCGGAGACAGGAGGTGTCGACACGGCAAAAATCCTTGGTGATGAGTATGACCGGTAGAGTGCCGCAGTTTACCGGGCAGGCAAACGTCTGTATATGTATATACAAATAACCAGAAAAGGGTGGCGTACCGATGTCCGTGTTCTTTGCCGAACGTGCTTTGTTGCCTACAGGCTGGGCAGAAAACGTGCGAATCGAGACAGGCCCCGACGGCCTGTTGAATAGCGTACAGCCAGGCGCCTCGGCCGATGGCGCCGAGCGCCTGGCCGGGCCGTTGCTACCGGGCATGCCGAACCTGCACTCGCACGCCTTCCAGCGCGCCATGGCCGGCCTGGCGGAAGTGGCCGGCAACCCCAACGACAGCTTCTGGACCTGGCGCGAGCTGATGTATCGGCTGGTGGGCCGGATCAGCCCCGAGCAACTGGGCATCATCGCGCGCCAGCTGTACATCGAGATGCTCAAGGCCGGCTACACCTCGGTGGCCGAATTCCATTACGTGCACCATGACGCCCAGGGCAAGGCCTATGCCGACCCGGCCGAACTGTCGCTGCGCATCAGCCAGGCCGCCGCCGACACCGGCATCGGCCTGACCCTGCTGCCGGTGCTGTACAGCCACTCGGGTTTCGGCGGGCAGGCGCCCAATGACGGGCAACGTCGCTTCATCAACGGCACCGAGCAGTACCTGCACCTGCACACGCAACTGGCGCCGCTGCTCGCCCAGCAACCAGCGCAGCGCCTGGGGCTGTGCTTTCACTCCCTGCGCGCGGTCACCCCGCAGCAGATCGCCCAGGTCATGGCTGCCGGTGACAAGGCCTGCCCGGTGCATATCCACATTGCCGAACAGCAGAAGGAAGTCGACGACTGCCTGGCCTGGAGTGGCCGCCGGCCGTTGCAGTGGCTGTATGAAAACGTCGATGTCGACCAGCGCTGGTGCCTGGTGCATGCCACCCACGCCGAGCCCGACGAAGTCAGCGCCATGGCGCGCAGCAAGGCGGTGGCCGGCCTGTGCCTGACCACCGAGGCCAACCTGGGCGACGGCATCTTCCCTGCCGTCGACTACCTGGCCCAGGGCGGGCGCATGGGCATCGGCTCGGACAGCCATGTGTCGCTGAGCGTGGTGGAGGAATTGCGCTGGCTCGAGTATGGCCAACGCCTGCGCGACCAGCGGCGCAACCGGTTGCATGGGGCCGATCAGCCGATGGTGGGGCGCACCCTGTTCGATGCGGCCCTGGCCGGTGGTGCGCAGGCGCTGGGGCAGCCGGTTGGCGAACTGGCGGTGGGCAGGCGGGCCGACTGGATTGTGCTGGATGGGGCCGATCCGTATATCGCTACGGCGAGCGGGGACGGGGTTCTCAATCGCTGGCTGTTTGCCGGCGGCGACCGGCAGGTGCGCGATGTGATGGTGAATGGCAAGTGGGTGGTGCAACAGGGGCGGCATGCGGGTGATGAGGTGAGCGCGCAGGCGTTTGCCGGGGTGCTTCGCGAAGTGCTGGGCTGATCTCAAACCGCAGCGCGGCCTTCGCCGGCAAGGCCGGCTCCTACAGGTTCGACACCGCCTGTAGGAGCCGGCCTTGCCGGCGAAAGGGCCGTTACCGTTTTTGCGCGATATCGCGGTCGGAGACGCGCCAGATCAGCCGCGTGGTGTCATACCCCTGCTGACGCGCCCGCGCCAGCAGGCTCTCGCGCTCCAGCGCCGGAATCGTCGGCGTGCGCGACAGTATCCACAGGTACTTGCGGTCCGGGTTGCCTACCAGTGCCGTCTGGTAGTCCTTGTCCACGTACAGCACCCAGTAATCGCCCTTCGTCACCCCCGGCAGCAACCGCGAGAACCAGTTGTCGAACTCCACCCACAGCTTGTCGGTCTTGCCCTGCACCTGTGGCGTCGCCGTACCACTGGCCTCCTCCCACTCGCCCTCGAGCGTGATGCAGCGGTTGAGCACGCCCACCGTGCCGTCCGGCTTGAGGTTGTAATGCGCTTCGCTCTGCGCGCAATTGCGCTGGAAGAACATCGGCAGCCGCGCCAGCTCGAACCACTTGCCCTGGTAACGCTTGAGGTCGACGCTGTCGACGGTCTTGGGCGGCAACGGCCCGTCGTCGCGCGAATGCGCACAACCGGTCAGCAGCAGACCGGCGCACAGGCTCAACAGCAGGGGCAGGCGTTTCATTTGAGACCCTGCCCCGAGTACATCAGCACCTTGTCGGCGGCGTACTGCACGCTGATGAAGGCTTTCTGGTCGCCCCAGGTACAACTGGTCATGCCCAGCGCGCCGGAACACTCGGTGGGGCTGCCCAGCAGTCGCTCGACCTCGGCCTTGGGCATGCCGGCCTGGAGCTTGGAATAGTTTTCCTGGTTGATCTTGCTGCATGCGGCCAGCAACACGCACAACGACAACAGGGCGAGGGAACGCAACGACATGGGGTCACTCCTGAACATGAGGGTGCAAGCACGGGGCCTGACTCGAGCTTAGAAGCAAAAACCCCTATCCGGTTCCCGGCAACCCCATTTACCTGCACGGTTATCGTTGCCATTTGTCGACTAGTCGCACATCCGCCTCATTTTTTGCCCGGCGCGGACGACACAGGAGGGCGCTGCGACGTTTCGCCGCGCCCTCCCCGTTGACCGCCTTGTGCAGACAGACCTCGCAATGACCAAAAACCTGAAGTTCAGCCACAAGATCCTGCTGGCCGCCGCCCTTGTGGTCGCGGTGGCGTTTACCTGTTTCATCCTGTTCAACGATTACCGCCAGCGCCAGTCGCTGCGCAGCAACACCGAGGCCACGATGCAGGAGCTCGGCAGCCTTACCACCAGCAACATCCAGACCTGGCTGCAGAGCCGCATCCAGCTGCAGCATTCGTTTGCCCAGCAGGTGGCCGTGGATGGCCCCGGCAAGCCGAGCCTGGACCGGCTGATGGCGTTGCCGGTGTATGCCAGCAACTTCACCCTGACCTACTTCGGCGGCCAGGACGGCAGCATGCAATCGGTGCCCACGGGCAACCGCGCCGCCGACTACGACCCGCGGGTACGCGGCTGGTACAAGGGCGCCAGCGAGGCCGGGCGCAGCATCGTTACCGAACCCTACGTCTCGGCCTCCTCGGGCAAGCTGGTGATCACCATTGCCACCCCGGTGCAGCAGGCTGGCCGCCTGATCGGTGTCAGCGGTGCCGACACCGACCTGGACACCATCAGCAGCATCATCAACTCGCTGAACTTCGACGGCCACGGCCTGGCGTTCATCGTCAATGCCGAGGGCAAGATCCTGATCCACCCGGACAGCTCGCTGACCCTCAAGCGCCTGGCCGATGCCTACCCGCAGGGCACGCCGCAGCCGGGTAGCGGCCTCAAGGAAGTCGAGCAGGACGGGCGCCGGCAGTTCATCAGCTTCACCCGCGTCAACGGCGTGCCTTCGGCCGACTGGTACGTGGCGATGGTGGTCGACCAGGACTACGCCTTTGCCATGCTCGGCGAGTTTCGTACCTCGGCCATCGTGGCCACAGCCATCGCCGTGTTGATCATCATCGCCTTGCTCGGCGTGCTGATCCGCGTCCTGATGGAGCCGCTGCATGTGATGGGCCGCGCCATGCACGATATCGCCGAAGGCGAAGGCGACCTGACCCGGCGCCTGCGCATTCATGCCCATGACGAGTTCGGCGCGCTGGGCTCCTCGTTCAACCGCTTCGTGGAACGTATCCACAACTCGATCAGCGAAGTGTCCTCGGCCACCGGTCGGGTCAATGAAGTGGCCCTGCGCGTGGTCAGCGCCTCGAACGCGTCGATCCACAATGCCGACCAGCAGTCGGGCCGCACCAGCAGCGTGGCGGCGGCGATCAACCAGCTGGGCGCCGCCGCCCATGAGATCGCCCACAACGCCGCCCTTGCCTCACAGCACTCCAGCGAAGCACGCAACCTGGCCGAGGACGGCCAGCAGGTGGTCGACCAGACCATTGCGGTGATGAACCAGCTGTCGAGCAAGATCAGCGACGCCAGCACCCATATCGAGACGCTCAACGCCAACACGGTGAACATCGGCCAGATTCTCGAGGTGATCAGCGGCATCTCCCAGCAGACCAACCTGCTGGCACTGAACGCGGCCATCGAGGCGGCACGTGCCGGCGAGGCCGGTCGCGGGTTTGCGGTGGTGGCCGACGAGGTGCGCAACCTGGCCCACCGTACCCAGGACTCGGCGCAACAGGTGCAGAAGATCATCGAGCAGTTGCAGGCCGGCGCACAGGTGGCGGTGGGCACCATGACCGAGAGTCAGCGCCAGAGCGAGCACAGCGTGGGCATTGCCAACCAGGCCGGCGAGCGCCTGGGCAGCGTGACCGTGCGCATTGGCGAAATCGACGGGATGAACCAGTCGGTGGCCACCGCCACCGAAGAGCAGACGGCCGTGGTGGAATCGATCAATGTCGACATCACCGAGATCAATACGCTGAATCAGGAAGGGGTGGAGAATTTGCAGGCGACGCTGCGGGCCTGCAATGACCTGCAGAGCCAGGTGGACAGGTTGAAGCAGCTGGTGGGCAGCTTCAGGATCTAGGGTGAAACAATCGCGGGTCAAGCCCGCTCCCACAAGGACAGCGATAGTCCTAGTGGGAGCGGGCTTGACCCGCGATTGGGTTCAGCTCAGAACCGCGAGCCCGGCTCCAGCAGAAAGTCCATCTCTTCATCGGTGCTCGGGCGCCCCAGTACCAGGTTGCGGTGTGGGAAGCGGCCAAACCGCGCAATCACCCGCTGGTGCTGCTCGGCATAGTCCAGGAAACCTTCGAACAGGCGCCGGTCACTGTCCGGCTGCGCATCCAGCAGCAACTGATAGCGCTCGATGCTGATGTTCTGCCAGTCAAGCACCTCGGCATGCTCCAGCACCAGCAGGATGAACACCCGCTGGATCGGCAGCAGCTGGTAGTCCCAGGCCTTGTCCAGGCCCTGCATCACCAGCACCTGCGCACGCCGGTCGCCATCGAAGGCGTGCTGCGTGTCGCGGTGGATCATGCGGGGCAGCTGGTCCAGCAGCAGCACCAGGCCCAGCCAGCCCTGGGGGCTTGCCAGCCATTCGTCCAGCTCGCCGGCCAGCGCCTGCGCGGCCAGCTCGCCGAAGCGCTCGCGCGCCTCGTCGTCGTGGTGCTTGCCGAACCACAGCGTACTCTTCTCGTCAGCCACGGCCTGGGGGCTGGTGCCCCAGCCGAACCACCACTCCAGCAACGGCTGCCAAGGTGCGAGCATGATTTACTCCTGGTGATAACCGGTGACGCGCTCGACTTCCTGCTTCGAACCCAGGAACACCGCCACACGCTGGTGCAGGCTCTCGGGCTGGATGTCGAGGATGCGCTGGCGACCGTCGGTGGAAGCACCGCCGGCCTGTTCGATGATGAACGACATCGGGTTGGCTTCGTACATCAGGCGCAGCTTGCCCGGCTTGGATGGCTCGCGCGCATCGCGCGGGTACATGAACAGGCCGCCACGGGTCAGGATGCGGTGCACGTCGGCAACCATCGAGGCGATCCAGCGCATGTTGTAGTTCTTTTTCAGCGGGCCGGTCTCGCCAGCCAGCAGTTCGCCCACATAGCGGGTCACCGGGGCTTCCCAGTGGCGCTGGTTGGACATGTTGATGGCGAACTCGGCGGTGGTTTCCGGCACCTGGATGTTCTCGTGGGTCAGCACGAAACTGCCCAGCTCGCGGTCCAGGGTGAAGCCCTTGACGCCGTTGCCCAGGGTCAGGATCAGCATGGTCTGCGGGCCGTAGATCGCGTAACCGGCGGCCACCTGCTTGGTGCCCGGCTGCAGGAAGGCCTGTTCGTTGAGGCTTTCGTTCTGGCTCAGGTACTCGTTGGGGCAGCGCAGTACCGAGAAGATGGTGCCGACCGAGACGTTGACGTCGATGTTCGACGAACCGTCCAGCGGGTCGAATACCAGCAGGTAGGCACCCTTGGGGTACTTGCCCGGGATCTGGTAGGCATTGTCCATCTCTTCGGACGCCATGCCGGCCAGGTGGCCGCCCCACTCGTTGGCTTCGAGCAGGATGTCGTTGGAAATCACGTCCAGTTTCTTCTGGACTTCGCCCTGCACGTTTTCAGTGCCCATGCTGCCCAGCACGCCGCCCAGGGCGCCCTTGGACACGTTGTGGCTGATTTCCTTGCACGCACGCGCCACCACTTCGATAAGGAAGCGCAGATCGGCAGGGGTGCTGTTGCTGCGGGTCTGCTCAATCAGATAGCGACTCAGGGTAACGCGGGACATGTAAGGCTCCGGAGGATGGGGTAGAAAAAACCCACGCAGTTTACAGGGAGAGTGAAGCGCTAGCGAGCAATAGGACATGCTCGCCCGATCAGACGACACATCGGCCCGAAGGTTCACGCCCCCGGGCCCGATGCCAGGCGCCTACTCCAGCGCGTTCCAGATCTCCCCGGCGTATTCGCGAATGGTGCGGTCCGACGAGAACCAGCCCATGCGCGCGGTATTGAGCACGGCCGAGCGCCACCACTGCTGGGGGTCGTGCCACAGCTCCTCGACGCGGCGCTGGGCCTCCCAGTAGGCATCGAAGTCGGCGCACACCAGGAAGCGGTCGTACGGCACCAGTGAATCGATCAGCCCCACGTAGCGCGCCGGGTCGTCCGGCGAGAACACCCCGCCGCGGATCGCCTGGAGCACGTCGTTGAGCCGGTACGAGGCGCCGATGGCGGAGCTGGCACCGAAATCGCCGCTGCGCTTGCGCGCCTCCACCTGCTGGGAGGTCAGGCCGAAGATGAACATGTGCTCGGCCCCCACCTGCTCGCACATCTCGACGTTGGCGCCGTCCAGGGTGCCGATGGTCAGCGCGCCATTGAGGCCGAACTTCATGTTGCTGGTGCCCGAGGCCTCGTAGCCGGCGGTGGAGATCTGCTCGGACAGGTCCGCCGCCGGGATGATGCTCTCGGCCAGGCTCACGTTGTAGTTGGGCAGGAACACCACCTTGAGCAGCCCGCGCACGGTCGGGTCGTTGTTGACCACCCTGGCGATGTCGTTGGCCAGCTTGATGATCAGCTTGGCCTGGTGATAGCTGGCGGCGGCCTTGCCGGCGAAGATCTTCACCCGCGGCGCCCAGTGCGTGCCCGGCTCGGCGCGGATCGCCTGGTACAGCGCCACGGTATGCAGCAGGTTGAGCAACTGGCGCTTGTATTCGTGGATGCGCTTGACCTGCACATCGAACATCGCCTCGGGGTCGACCGTGATGCCCAGGCGCTCCTGGATCAGGTTGGCCAGGGCCTTCTTGCTGTGCAGGCGCTGCTGGGCGAAGGCCTTGCGAAACGCCGGCTTGTCGGCGAACGGTTCGAGGCGCCGCAGGTGCTTCTCGGGTTCGTCCAGCACCTCGGGCCCCAGCGCCTCCACCAGCATGCGGGTGAGCGGCGGGTTGGCCTGGTACAGCCAGCGGCGGAAGGTGATGCCGTTGGTCTTGTTGTTGATCCGCTCGGGGTAGAGCTTGTGCAGTTCGGCGAACACGGTGCTGCGCATCAGCTTGGTGTGCAGCCCCGACACGCCGTTGACGCTGTGCGACCCGAGGAACGCCAGGTTGCCCATGCGCACCCGCCGGCCGTTGTCCTCCTCGATCAGCGACACCGCGCGCAGCACGTCGAAGTCATGGATGCCCTTGGCCCGCAGCGCGTCGATATGAAAGGCGTTGATCAGGTAGATGATCTGCATGTGGCGCGGCAGCATGCGCTCCATCAGCCCCACCGACCAGGTCTCCAGCGCCTCGGGCAGCAGGGTGTGGTTGGTGTAGGCCAGGGTGTCGACGGTGAGCTGCCAGGCGGTGTCCCACGGCAGTTCGTGCTGGTCCACCAGCAGGCGCATCAGCTCGGCCACGGCAATCGAGGGGTGGGTGTCGTTGAGCTGGATGGCGGCCTTTTCGTGCAGGTTGAGCAGCGTGGGGTTCATGTTCAGGTGGCGGCGCAGCAGGTCCTGCAGCGAGGCCGAGACGAAGAAGTACTCCTGGCGCAGGCGCAGCTCCTGGCCGGCCTCGGTGCTGTCGGCCGGGTACAGTACCCGCGAGATGCTCTCGGCACGGGCCACTTCGGCTACCGCGCCCAGGTGGTCGCCGGCATTGAAACGCTCCAGGTGCAGCTCTTCCAGGGCCCGTGCGCGCCACAGGCGCAGGGTATTGACGCTGGCACCACGCCAGCCCACCACGGGCGTGTCGTAGGCCACCGCGCGCACCGTTTCGGCCGGCCACCACACCTGGCGCGGCTGGCCGGATTCGTCGTGCCGGGTCTCGACGCTGCCGCCGAAACTGATCGGGTAGATCACCTCGGCACGCTCGAACTCCCAGGGGTTGCCGAAATCCAGCCAGTTTTCGGTCTGCTCCTGCTGCCAGCCGTCGACCACGGCCTGGCGAAACAGCCCGTGCTCATAGCGGATACCGTAGCCGTGGGCGGCGATGCCCAGGGTCGACATGCTCTCCATGAAGCACGCCGCCAGGCGCCCGAGGCCGCCGTTGCCCAGTGCCGCATCGGGTTCGAGCAGGCGGATGCGCTCCAGGTCCACGTCCAGCCCGGTCATTGCTTCACGGGCGATGTCCAGCAGGCCGAGGTTGCTCAGGCTGTCGTACAGCAGGCGGCCGATGAGAAATTCGAGGGAGAGGTAATAGACGCGCTTCTGGCTCTTGCGGTAGATCTGCCGCGTGTGGTCCATCCAGTGGTCGACCATGTGGTCGCGGGCGGCCAGGGCAATGGCCTCGAACCAGTCGTGGTCGAAGGCGTGCTCGGGGTCCTTGCCGACGGCATAGGTCAGTTTTTCCAGTACAGCGGTGCGAAAGGCAGCCACCTGTGCGTCACGTGCGAGTGGTTCCTGAGACATACGACGTCCTCGGGCAAGTTGACGAATGCGGATGGGGATTTCTCAGCCTAGACGGTTCGACCGGGCGCGGTAGCGCGGGTTCGTTTGTTTCTGTGCAAAAGCGGTACCGGGTTGGCACGAACCCGGCAAATGGTTGTTCACATTTTGACCAACTCCGGTATGATCGCGCGCCCACCCGACCATCTGAAAAACCGAACCTGATGAAACCGACCCTGATTGCCGCCGCCGAACTCGACCGCCTGGATACCTGGCAGAGGTATTCCAGCCACATGTGCGGGGGTTGCATGTCCAGTTGCTGCACCTTGCCGGTGGAGGTCAAGCTCACGGATCTGATCCGCATTGGCGTGGTGGACGAATTCGAACGGGGCGAGCCGCCCAAGAACATCGCCAAGCGCCTGCAGAAGGATGGGATCGTCGAGCGCTTCAACCAGAAGTCCGGGATCTTCACCTTGCAGCGCATGAGCAACGACGATTGCCTGTACCTGGACCGCAAGACGCGGTTCTGCACCATTTACGACAAGCGCCCCGACACCTGCCGCAACCACCCAAGGATCGGCCCGCGGCCGGGGTACTGCGCGTACAAGCCAAAGCCCGTGGCCCGCTGAAAAGCATCGCGGGTCAAGCCCGCTCCCACAAGGTTGTGCATTTACCTGTGGGAGCGGGCTTGACCCGCGATTCGGCCAGCGCAAGTTTCAGGCCTTGCACAAACAAAAACGCCCCCGGCCTTTCGACCGGGGGCGTTTTCATTCAGCCTGAGCTAACTCAGTTCTTGGCTTTCTTGGCAGCGCGGGTACGCTCGCCTTCGTCCAGGATCTTCTTGCGCAGACGGATCGACTTGGGCGTGACTTCGCACAGCTCGTCGTCCTGGATGAATTCCAGGGCCTGTTCCAGGGTGAAGCGAACAGGTGGCACCAGAGCGATGGTTTCGTCTTTGCCCGAAGCACGCATGTTGTCGAGCTTCTTGCCCTTGGTAGGGTTGACGCCCAGGTCGTTGTCACGGCTGTTCAGACCGACGATCTGACCGTTGTAGATCTCCTGGCCGTGCTCGACGAACAGCTTGCCGCGCGCCTGCAGGGTTTCCAGCGAGTAGGTCAGCGCCTTGCCGGTCTCTACCGATACCAGTACGCCGTTCTGACGGCCGGACATGTGGCCGGACTTCATTGGCGCGTAGCGATCGAAGATCGAGGTCAGGATGCCTGCACCGTTGGTCAGGGTCAGGAACTGGTTGCGGAAACCGATCAGACCACGGGCTGGAATGTTGTATTCCAGACGTACACGGCCCTTGCCATCCGGCACCATGTTGGTCAGGTCGCCTTTACGCAGGCCCATTTCTTCCATGACCTTGCCCTGCGAATCTTCAGGGATGTCGATGGTGACGTTCTCGAACGGCTCGTGCTTGGCACCGTCGACTTCGCGGATGATCACTTCCGGACGACCAACACCCATTTCGAAGCCTTCGCGACGCATGGTTTCGATCAGTACCGACAGGTGCAGCTCACCACGGCCCGATACCTTGAACTTGTCGGCCGAGTCGCCTTCTTCAACGCGCAGTGCAACGTTGTACAGCAGCTCCTTGTCCAGACGCTCCTTGATGTTGCGGCTGGTGACGAACTTGCCTTCCTTACCGCAGAACGGCGAGTCGTTGACCTGGAAGGTCATCGAAACGGTCGGCTCGTCGACGGTCAGCGGCTTCATCGCCTCGACTGCGTCCGGGGAGCACAGGGTGTCGGAGATGAACAGCTCGTCGAAACCGCTGATGCAGACGATGTCGCCAGCCTGGGCTTCTTCGACGTCGACGCGGTGCAGGCCGTGGTGACCCATCAGCTTGAGGATACGACCGTTGCGGCGCTTGCCGTCAACGTCGATGGCCACAACCGGGGTGTTCGGCTTGACGCGACCACGGGCGATGCGGCCAACACCGATCACGCCCAGGAAGCTGTTGTAGTCCAGTGCCGAGATCTGCATCTGGAACGGACCGTCGCGGTCGACGCTTGGCGCTGGCACGTTGTCGACGATCGACTGGTACAGCGGGGTCATGTCTTCGGCCATTTCGGTGTGGTCCAGACCGGCAATGCCGTTCAGGGCCGAGGCGTAGACGACCTTGAAGTCCAGCTGTTCGTCGGTGGCACCCAGGTTGTCGAACAGGTCGAAGATCTGGTCCAGAACCCAGTCAGGACGCGCGCCCGGACGGTCGACCTTGTTGATCACCACGATCGGACGCAGGCCGGCTTCGAAAGCCTTCTTGGTCACGAAACGGGTTTGCGGCATAGGGCCGTCCTGGGCGTCAACCAGCAGCAGCACGGAGTCGACCATCGACATCACACGCTCTACTTCACCACCGAAGTCGGCGTGGCCCGGGGTGTCCACGATGTTGATGTGGTAGCCGTTCCAGTTGATGGCGGTGTTTTTCGCCAGAATGGTAATGCCGCGCTCTTTTTCCTGGTCGTTGGAGTCCATCACGCGCTCGTCGTTGAGCTCGTTGCGCTCCAGGGTGCCGGACTGACGCAGCAGTTTGTCTACCAGGGTGGTCTTGCCATGGTCAACGTGGGCGATGATGGCGATGTTGCGTAGATTTTCGATCACTTGTGTATCTCGATCAGAGGATTCGGGTTGCCGCCCAGTCTAGGCGGCGAATGTGAATGAACGGCGCTCAACGGGCTCGTCGGTCGGGAGGGCGATGGCGGATACTGCCGCCATACAACCCCGGCATCTTATGTCGGACGATAAACGCGCACATTGGCATGCCCCTCACTCAGTAGATGGTGGGCATGCAGGCGACTCATCACTCCCTTGTCGCAATACAGCAAGTACTGGCGCGTGGGGTCCAGCTCCTTGAAGCGACTGTTGAGGGCGTAGAACGGCAAGGCCTTGACCTCGATGCCGTCCAGTTCCAGAGGCTGGTCTTCCTGGGCGTCGGGGTGACGAATGTCGATCACCACCTGCCCGGCCAGCGCCTGGCTGACTTCTTCGATCTGGATATCCTGGCCCAGTTCATCGATCACGTGGTCGATGGACACCAGGCGGGCGCGTTCCAGGGCGCGCTCGAGCACGGCCATGTCGAACTGCTTCTCTTCATGGTCGACGCGGTGACGCTTGGCACAGGTGGTCGGGTTCACCGAGATCACGCCGCAGTACTCGGGCATGTGCTTGGCGAACTCGGCGGTGCCGATTTCATTGGCCTGGTCGATGATGTCCTGCTTGTGGCTGGCCAGCAGCGGGCGCAGCACCAGCTTCTCGGTGGCCGAGTCGATCACCGCCAGGTTGGGCAATGTCTGGCTGGACACCTGGGAAATCGCCTCGCCGGTGACCAGCGCGTCGATCTGCAGGCGGTCGGCGATGTTGGTGGCGGCGCGCAGCATCATGCGCTTGAGGGTCACGCCCATGTAGCTGTTGTCGACCTTGCCGAGGATCTCGCCCACCACCTCTTCGAACGGCACGCTGACGAACAGCACGCGCTGGCTGCTGCCGTACTTCTTCCACAGGTAGTGCGCGACTTCCATCACGCCCAGCTCGTGGGCACGGCCGCCCAGGTTGAAGAAGCAGAAGTGGGTCATCAGGCCGCGGCGCATCATCTGGTAGGCCGCCACGGTGGAGTCGAAGCCGCCGGACATCAGCACCAGGGTCTGCTCCAGCGCGCCCAGCGGGTAGCCGCCGATGCCCTTGTGCTGGTTGTGGATCACGTACAGGCGCTTGTCGCGGATCTCGATGCGCACTTCCACTTCGGGGTTGCGCAGGTCGATGCCGGCGGCGCCGCACTGCTGGCGCAGCTGGCTGCCGACATAGCGGTCGACGTCCATCGAGCTGAAATCATGGTGGCCGCCGCGCTTGCAGCGCACGGCAAAGTGCTTGCCGGCCAGCAGGTGGCCGAAATGCGTCTTGCACTTGGCGACGATATCGTCGAAGTCGCCCAGCGGGTACTCATCGACCTGGAGGAAATGCGCGATGCCCGGCATGCAGCTCAGGCGCTCGGTCATTTCGCGCAGCACCTTCTCGTCGTCCAGGCGGGTGACCACCTCCAGATTGTCCCAGACACCATCGACCGCGAGCGCAGGATCCAGGTCCTTGAGCACGGTGCGGATGTTGCGGCCCAGTTGACGGATGAAGCGCTTTCGAACCGGGCGGCTCTTGATGGTGATCTCTGGAAAGACTTTGACGATTAGTTTCATGAAAACAGCGCGCGCGTGGCCAGCCGAAAAAGAAGGGGCGCGGATTATAGCGGAATTCGCTCAAGCTTTGAGCAACTTTTGTACAGAAGGTTTCATGTGCACCATTTTGGGTCACTCAAACGAAAAAACGCCTCCTAAGGGTGCAGGAAAAACCCCTGAAGCGCCGTTGGCACCCGTAAACGCGTGAGAATGGGGCGAAAAACCCAACTCGGGGCACTGGCATGCAATTTGCTCCCTTGTGAGGCAGGTTGCCTTGGCCGACTATTCGCGCCCGGCATCACCCAAATTACAAGGGCTGCACAGGCACGCTCTACCCCACCCGGAGGACACCATGTCGAAGTCGGTTCAACTCATCAAAGATCATGACGTTAAATGGATTGATCTGCGCTTCACTGACACCAAGGGCACCCAGCACCACGTCACCATGCCAGCCCGTGACGCGCTGGAAGACGACTTCTTCGAAGCCGGCAAGATGTTCGACGGTTCCTCCATCGCTGGCTGGAAAGGCATCGAAGCCTCCGACATGATCCTGATGCCGGACGACTCCACCGCCGTGCTCGACCCGTTCACCGAAGAGCCGACCCTGATCCTGGTCTGCGACATCATCGAACCGTCGACCATGCAAGGCTACGACCGCGACCCGCGCGCCATCGCCAAGCAGGCCGAAGAGTTCCTGCGCTCCACCGGCATCGGCGACACCGTATTCGCAGGCCCTGAGCCTGAGTTCTTCATCTTCGACGAAGTGAAGTTCAAGTCCGACATTTCGGGCTCGATGTTCAAGATCTACTCCGAGCAGGGCTCGTGGATGTCCGACCAGGACGTGGAAGGTGGCAACAAGGGCCACCGTCCAGGCGTCAAGGGCGGCTACTTCCCGGTTCCGCCGTTCGACCACGACCACGAGATCCGTACTGCCATGTGCAACGCACTGGAAGAAATGGGCCAGGTCGTCGAAGTGCACCACCACGAAGTGGCGACTGCCGGTCAGAACGAAATCGGCGTCAAGTTCAACACCCTGGTGAAAAAAGCTGACGAAGTTCAGACCCTGAAATACGTCGTGCACAACGTTGCCGACGCCTATGGCCGCACCGCTACCTTCATGCCAAAACCGCTGTACGGCGACAACGGCTCGGGCATGCACGTGCACATGTCGATCTGGAAAGACGGCAAGAACACCTTCGCCGGCGAAGGCTATGCCGGCCTGTCCGATACCGCCCTGTACTTCATCGGCGGCATCATCAAGCACGGCAAGGCCCTGAACGGCTTCACCAACCCGTCGACCAACTCCTACAAGCGTCTGGTCCCGGGCTTCGAAGCCCCGGTCATGCTGGCCTACTCGGCACGCAACCGTTCTGCCTCGATCCGCATTCCTTACGTGTCGAGCCCCAAGGCCCGCCGTATCGAAGCGCGCTTCCCGGACCCGGCGGCCAACCCGTACCTGGCCTTCGCTGCGCTGCTGATGGCCGGCCTGGACGGCATCCAGAACAAGATCCACCCAGGCGATGCCGCCGACAAGAACCTGTACGACCTGCCGCCTGAAGAGGCCAAAGAGATCCCGCAGGTCTGTGGCAGCCTGAAGGAAGCCCTGGAAGAGCTGGACAAGGGCCGTGCGTTCCTGACCAAGGGCGGCGTGTTCTCCGACGAGTTCATCGATGCCTACATCGCCCTGAAAAGCGAAGAAGAAATCAAGGTGCGCACCTTCGTACACCCACTGGAATACGAGCTGTACTACAGCTGCTAAGCCAGTGACGCTCGCTCACGCGGCGTAACGAGAGAGGTCTCCCATTCGGGAGGCCTTTTTTTTGCGCTGACTTCATCGCGGGACAAGCCCGCTGCCACAAACCAGTGGGAGCGGGCTTGACCCGCGATGAAGTCAGCAGTGCTCTACAATGGTGCACAAGGCAGCGCTACCCCTGCACCAACAGCCCATTTTGGTTCAAAAACAGCCTGCAACCTGTTAACCCAGTCATTTTTTGCGCAGCCAAGGCCCGGTTTCAGGGAATTGCGCTTCTTTTCGGAGCCTTGGTTTGGTTCTTGCATTTTCCTGGCATCAGCCGATTACCAGCGCGCGCCACCCTGGCCCCGATCAGGGCGGTACTGTGCCAAAAGAGGTCAACGACGCCCCATGACCATCAGCGATGCACTGCACCGACTGCTACTGGACAACCTGACCACTGCCACCATTCTGCTCAATGCCGAATTGCGCCTGGAGTACATGAACCCGGCAGCGGAAATGCTCCTGGCCATCAGCGGCCAGCGCAGCCACGGGCAGTTCATCAGCGAGCTGTTCACCGAATCGACCGAAGCGCTCAACTCGCTGCGCCAGGCCGTGGAGCACGCGCATCCGTTCACCAAGCGCGAAGCCATGCTCACCGCCCTCACCGGCCAGACCCTGACCGTCGACTACGCCGTCACCCCGATCCTCAACCACGGCCGCACCCTGCTGCTGCTCGAAGTGCACCCGCGCGACCGCCTGCTGCGCATAACCAAGGAAGAGGCGCAGCTGTCCAAGCAGGAAACCACCAAGATGCTGGTGCGCGGCATGGCCCACGAAATCAAGAACCCGCTGGGCGGCATCCGTGGCGCCGCGCAGCTGCTGGCCCGCGAACTGCCCGACAACGGCCTCAAGGACTACACCAACGTCATCATCGAAGAGGCCGACCGCCTGCGTAACCTGGTCGACCGCATGCTCGGCTCCAACAAACTGCCGTCGCTGGCCATGACCAACATCCACGAAGTGCTCGAGCGCGTGTGCAGCCTGGTGGAGGCCGAAAGCCAGGGCGGCATCACCCTGGTGCGCGACTACGACCCGAGCCTGCCCGACGTGCTGGTGGACCGCGAGCAGATGATCCAGGCCGTGCTCAACATCGTGCGCAACGCCATGCAGGCGATCAGCGGGCAGAACGAACTGCGCCTGGGCCGCATCACCCTGCGCAGCCGCGCCATGCGCCAGTTCACCATCGGCCACACCCGCCACCGCCTGGTGGCGCGCATCGAAATCATCGACAACGGCCCGGGTATCCCCGCGGAACTGCAGGACACCCTCTTCTATCCCATGGTCAGCGGTCGCCCGGACGGTACCGGGCTGGGCCTGGCCATCACCCAGAACATCATCAGCCAGCACCAGGGCCTGATCGAATGTGACAGCCACCCTGGCCACACCACCTTCTCGATCTTCCTGCCGCTGGAACAAGGAGCCACTTCTTCATGAGCCGAAGCGAAACCGTCTGGATCGTCGACGACGACCGCTCCATCCGTTGGGTCCTGGAAAAAGCCCTGCAACAGGAAGGCATGACCACCCAGAGCTTCGACAGTGCCGATGGGGTCATGAGCCGCCTGGCCCGCCAGCAGCCGGACGTGATCATCTCCGACATTCGCATGCCCGGTGCCAGCGGCCTGGACCTGCTGGCGCAGATCCGCGAGCAGCATCCGCGTCTGCCGGTGATCATCATGACCGCGCACTCGGACCTGGACAGCGCCGTGGCCTCGTACCAGGGCGGCGCGTTCGAGTACCTGCCCAAGCCATTCGACGTGGACGAGGCGGTGTCGCTGGTCAAGCGCGCCAACCAGCACGCCCAGGAACAGCAGGGCATGGCCGAGCCCCAGGCGCTGACCCGCACCCCGGAAATCATCGGCGAAGCGCCGGCCATGCAGGAGGTGTTTCGCGCCATCGGCCGGCTCAGCCATTCCAACATCACCGTGCTGATCAACGGCGAATCGGGCACCGGCAAGGAGTTGGTGGCCCACGCCCTGCACCGTCACAGCCCGCGCGCCGCCTCGCCGTTCATCGCGCTGAACATGGCGGCGATTCCCAAGGACCTGATGGAGTCCGAGCTGTTCGGTCATGAAAAGGGCGCGTTCACCGGCGCGGCCAACCTGCGCCGCGGGCGTTTCGAGCAGGCCGACGGCGGCACGCTGTTTCTCGACGAGATCGGCGACATGCCGGCCGACACCCAGACCCGCCTGCTGCGCGTGCTGGCCGATGGCGAGTTCTACCGGGTGGGCGGGCATGTGCCGGTGAAGGTGGACGTGCGCATCATTGCCGCCACCCACCAGAATCTGGAAACCCTGGTGCAGGCCGGCAAGTTCCGTGAAGACCTGTTCCACCGCCTGAACGTGATCCGCATCCACATCCCGCGCCTGGCCGACCGCCGCGAAGACATCCCGACCCTGGCCCGGCACTTTCTGGGGCGTGCGGCGCAGGAGCTGTCGGTGGAGCCCAAGCTGCTCAAGCCGGAGACCGAGGAGTTCATGCGCAACCTGCCGTGGCCGGGCAACGTGCGCCAGCTGGAGAACACCTGCCGCTGGATCACGGTGATGGCCTCGGGGCGCGAGGTGCATATCGGCGACTTGCCGCCGGAGCTGCTGAACCTGCCGCAGGACGCGGCGCCGGTGACCAACTGGGAGCAGGCGCTGCGCCAGTGGGCCGACCAGGCGCTGAGCCGTGGCCAGTCGAACCTGCTGGACAGCGCAGTGCCGAGTTTCGAGCGGATCATGATCGAGACGGCGCTCAAGCACACCGCCGGGCGGCGGCGCGATGCAGCGGTGCTGCTGGGCTGGGGGCGCAACACCCTGACGCGCAAGATCAAGGAACTGGGCATGAAGGTCGACGGCGGGGACGACGAGGGCGACGACGAGGCCTGACTCAGGGGCCTTTTCGCCGGCAAGGCCGGCTCCTACAAACGCCGCCGAACCTGTAGGAGCCGGCCTTGCCGGCGAACAGCTTGCCCCATTGCTGCACCATGCCTGCCCCCGCTGCACCGCCTGAAGGCAAAAACACCCCTCACAACCGCATCAAACCCAGCAAAACCCCAGGTTCCATTGCCCCAGGCCAACTTGGCACACCCCCTGCATATACCTAAGCACAACCCAGTTTTGGGGACCTTGGTACAGGCAGGCCGGGGAATCCCCTCTTTTATTCGTGCAGTTTCACCTGCACCCTCCAGCGGCCCTGCACCGGCTCGCCGGCCCAGTCGCCGCGCAGCGGCCGGGCCGCCACCAGGCTCAGCAACAGGCCCTGGTCGCTGTTCTGCAGGCGCCAGCTCACGGGCTTGCCCGCCAACTGCAACTGACCCTTCTGGCTCCGCCCACTGGCCTGGAACACCAACGCCAGCGTGCCCTCGACCTCCTCGCCATGCAGTTGCGGCTCTTCGTTGAACCACAGGTTCAGGCCATCGGCCACCACCTCCACCCGCTCCAGTACCCGTGGTTCAGGCGCGGTGAGGCGGCCGATCATCAGGCCTACCAGCATGCCGAACAGGGCCATGGAGAACAGCACCCGCGGCCACAGTTTCGAACGCGGGTCCGGTTCGGGGGTAGAATGCTCGTCATCTTTATGCTCGGAGCCGTGCATGTTTCACGTCATCCTTTTTCAACCGGAAATTCCACCGAATACCGGCAACATTATACGGCTGTGCGCCAACAGCGGCTGCCAGCTGCACCTGATCGACCCGATCGGCTTCGAACTGGACGACAAGCGCCTGCGCCGTGCGGGCCTGGATTACCACGAGTACGCCACCCTCAAGCGCCACAGCGACCTGCCCAGCTGCCTCGAGAGCCTGGGCAACCCGCGCCTGTTCGCCTTCACCACCAAGGGCTCGCGGCCGTTTCACGACGTGGCCTTCGCCCCCGGCGACGCCTTTCTGTTCGGCCCCGAAAGCCGTGGCCTGCCGCCCGAGGTGCTCGACCCGCTGGGCAGCGACCAGCGCCTGCGCCTGCCCATGCGTGAAGGCTGCCGCAGCCTGAACCTGTCCAACACCGTGGCCGTGGCGGTGTACGAAGCCTGGCGCCAGCAAGGTTTTGCCTGAGGCATGAAAAAAGCGCCCCGAAGGGCGCTTTCAACGTACCGCAGTCAGCTTACTGCAGCGAAGGCGCTTCGCCTGCTTCCTGCATGCGCTGCATCTCTTGCGCGTACAGGGCATCGAAGTTCACCGGCGACAGCATCAGGGCCGGGAACGAACCACGGGTCACCAGGTTGTCCAGCGCTTCACGCGCATACGGGAACAGGATGTTCGGGCAGAACGCGCCCAGGGTGTGGCTCATCGAAGCCGGGTCGAGGTTCTTGATCAGGAAGATACCCGCCTGCTGAACTTCGGCGATGAAGGCAACCTCCTCACCGTTCTTGACCGTGACCGACAGGGTCAGCACGACCTCGTGGAAGTCGCCTTCCAGGCCTTTCTGCTTGGTGTTCAGGTCCAGCGCGACGCTCGGTTCCCACTGCTGGCGAAAGATCGCCGGGCTTTTCGGCGCTTCGAACGACAGGTCACGCACATAGATGCGCTGCAGGGAGAATTGCGGGGAGCTTTCGTCGGCTGCCGCAGCGCCGTTGTTCTGTTCTTCAGTCATGACAGATCCTTCTTTGCAGGGTCTTGTAGGGAATTCAGGCCTTGAGCAGCGCGTCGAGCTTGCCGGCGCGCTCAAGGGCAAACAGGTCGTCGCAACCGCCGACGTGGGTGCTGCCGATCCAGATCTGCGGCACCGAGGTGCGGCCGGCCTTCTGGCTCATCTCTGCGCGCAGCTGGGGCTTGCCATCGACCTTGATCTCTTCGAAGGCCACACCTTTGCTGGACAGCAGCTGCTTGGCACGCGAGCAGTAAGGGCAGTAGTCGCTGGAGTAGACGATGACGTTGCTCATGTCACTTCACCAGCGGCAGGTTGTCGGCCTTCCAGCTCGACACGCCGCCCGACAGCTTGGCGGCGTTGAAGCCGGCCTTGAGCAGGTCGCGGCACACGGCGCCGGCATGCTGGCCCAGGTTGTCGACCACGATCAGGGTCTTGGTCGCCTTGTGCTTTTCCAGCTCGCCGATACGCGCGGCGAACTTGTCCTGCGGGATGTTCAGCGCACCGACGATGTGCCCGGCGGAGAACTCCTTGCTGGCACGGATATCGATGACCAGGCCCTTGTCGGCGTTGACCAGCGCGGTCAGTTCGCCGTTGCTCAGGCTGCGGCCGCCCTTGCGCGCTTCGGTGACGATCAGCAGGACCAGCAGAACGACGAAGATACCAACCAGCAGATAGTGAGATGTCGCGAATTCGATCAGGTGAGCAACCATCAGAGGGTTCCGGGCCGTTAAAAATGATGGGCAGTATACACAGCACCCAAGGCCGGCCAAAGCCCACCGGCACTGGTTGTCGACAGTAATTCTCATTGCCGGGCTGCTACCCGTCGGGCGGCAATGGCGGGCGCGCAAGGTTAATTCGTCACTGCTGACCAATTTGCCCTAAAATGCGTGTCTTTATCACCTGACAAAAGCGCGAGTGGGATAGATGACTAGCACGCCAAAACCCTTGGTCCTGATCATCCTGGATGGTTTCGGTCACAGCGAAAGCCACGAATACAACGCCATCTATTCGGCCACCACGCCGGTTTACGACCGCCTGCGCGCCACCCAGCCGCACGGCCTGATCTCGGGCTCGGGCATGGACGTGGGCCTGCCCGACGGGCAGATGGGCAACTCCGAAGTCGGCCACATGAACCTGGGTGCCGGGCGCGTGGTGTACCAGGATTTCACCCGCGTGACCAAGGCCATCAAGGATGGCGAGTTCTTCCAGAACCCGGTGCTGTGCGACGCCGTGGACAAGGCTGCCGGTGCCGGCAAGGCCGTGCACATCCTCGGCCTGCTGTCCGATGGTGGCGTGCACAGCCACCAGGACCACCTGGTGGCCATGGCCGAACTGGCCGCGCAACGTGGCGCCGAGAAGATCTACCTGCACGCCTTCCTCGACGGCCGCGACACCCCGCCCAAGAGCGCACAGTCTTCCATCGAACTGCTCGACGCCACCTTCGCCCGCCTGGGCAAGGGCCGCATCGCCAGCCTCATCGGCCGTTACTTCGCGATGGACCGCGACAACCGCTGGGACCGCGTCAGCGCCGCCTACAACCTGATCGTCGACAGCACCGCCGAATTCAGCGCCAGCACCGCCACCGCCGGCCTTGAAGCCGCCTATGCACGCGGCGAGAGCGACGAGTTCGTCAAGGCCACCCGCGTGGGCGAGGCCGTCAGGGTCGAGGACGGCGACGCGGTGATCTTCATGAACTTTCGCGCCGACCGCGCCCGCGAGCTGTCGCGGGTATTCGTCGAGCCGGACTTCAACGAGTTCCCGCGCGCACGCCTGCCCAAACTGGCCGCCTATATCGGCCTGACCCAGTACTCGGCCAAGATCGCCGCCCCGGCGGCGTTCGCCCCAGGCAGCCTGAACAACGTACTGGGCGAGTACCTGGCCAAGAAGGGCAAGACCCAGCTGCGCATCGCCGAAACCGAAAAGTACGCCCACGTCACCTTCTTCTTCTCCGGCGGGCGCGAAGAACCGTTCGAAGGCGAAGAGCGCATCCTGATCCCGTCGCCGAAGGTCGCCACCTACGACCTGCAGCCGGAAATGAGCGCGCCGGAGGTCACCGACCGCATCGTCGAGGCCATCGAACAGCAGCGCTATGACGTGATCGTGGTCAACTACGCCAACGGCGACATGGTCGGCCACAGCGGCGTGTTCGACGCTGCGGTCAAGGCCGTGGAGGCCCTGGACCTGTGCGTGGGCCGCATCGTCGAGGCCCTCGACAAGGTGGGTGGCGAAGCGCTGATCACCGCCGACCACGGCAACGTCGAGCAGATGGAAGACGCGTGCACCGGCCAGGCCCACACCGCCCACACCACCGAGCCGGTGCCGTTCATCTATGTCGGCAAGCGCAACCTCAAGGTGCGTGAAGGCGGCGTGCTGGCGGACGTGGCGCCGACCATGCTCAAGCTGCTGGGCCTGGAAAAACCGGCCGAAATGACCGGTACTTCGATTCTCGTAGACGTCTGAACGGCACGCCCCACGCTGCACGGTTCAAGCTGCAGGAGCCAGCGCCACGTGCGCTGCGCCTCTTGCGGCGTGCAGCTTGAAACAGGCAGCTGAATCGCATCCCGCTTGAAGGTCGTTTTTTTTGATCGCCATGGCGGGCATACTAGGCCAGTCTCCATCCTGGGTTCCGCCTACTCCATGCTTCGCGCACTTATCCTCATAGCCCTGACCTGCCTGTTCGGCCCGGCATTCGCCGACGAGCGCGCGCAAACCCAGCAGCAACTGGACGCCACGCGCCAGGACATTGCCGAGCTGAAAAAGCTGCTTGGCCAGTTGCAGCAGGAAAAGTCCGGCGTGCAGAAAGACCTGCGCGGCACCGAAACCGAAATCGGCAAGCTGCAAAAGCAGGTGGAGGCCCTGCAGCAGGAACTAAAAAAGACTGAAGGCGAGCTGGAGCGCCTCGACAAAGAGAAAAAAAAACTCCAGAGCGCCCGCGTTGAACAGCAACGCCTGATCGCCATCCAGGCCCGTTCGGCCTACCAGAACGGTCGCGAGGAATACCTCAAGCTGCTGCTCAACCAGCAGAACCCCGAGAAGTTCGCGCGCACCCTCACCTATTACGACTACCTGAGCCAGGCCCGCCTGGAGCAGCTGCGCAGCTTCAACGAGACCCTGCGCCAGCTGGCCAATGTGGAAAAGGACATCGCCCTGCAGCAGGCCCAGTTGCTGGCCCAGCAAGGCACCCTCGAAACCCAGCGCCAGGACCTGGAAAAGGTCCGCGCCGAGCGCCAGCAGGTGCTGGCCAAGCTCAACAGCGACGTCAAAGCGCGCGACCAGAAGCTGGCCGCCCGCGAACAGGACCAGGCCGACCTCGCCCAGGTGCTCAAGACCATCGAGCAGACCCTGGCACGCCAGGCACGCGAAGCCGAAGAGGCGCGTCAGCGCGCCCTGCTGGCCGCCCAGGAAGCCGAGAAGCAGCGCCAGCGCGAAGCCCTGGCCGCCAACCAGGACGCCACCCCGAAAAAGCCCAGGGCAGTGCCCGGGCCGCTGGTTTCCAGCGACGGCGCAACCTTCGGCGGCGCTTTTTCTGCAGCACGGGGCAAACTTCCATGGCCGGTCAATGGTCGATTGCTGGCACGTTTTGGTGAAACCCGCGGCGACGACTCGCGGGCCAAGTGGGACGGGGTGATGATCAGCGCCTCCGCCGGCAGCCAGGTACATGCGGTGCATGGCGGGCGCGTGGTGTTCGCCGACTGGTTGCGCGGCGCCGGACTTCTGGTCATTCTCGACCATGGCAACGGCTACCTGAGCCTGTACGGGCACAACCAGAGCCTGCTCAAGAATGCCGGCGACGTGGTCAAGTCGGGCGAGGCGATCTCCACCGTCGGCAACAGCGGCGGCCAGGACACCGCCGCCCTGTACTTCGCGATTCGCCAGCAAGGCCGCCCGAGCGACCCGACACAATGGTGCCGTGCCCAGGGATAGGGGCACATCGTTCATTTCACGCTAGCCCCGCCAACCGGTGCCAGCGACGCTCCCCCGGGGGCAAAACCAGGATCAGGAGTTCGTTCGACATGCTGCATACGCCTCGCCTTACCTCGCTGGCCCTGACCATTGCCCTGGTCATCGGCGCGCCACTGGCCCACGCGGCCGAGCCTGCCAAGCCAGCCACGGTGGCACCGACCACGGTCACTGCCCAGGCGCCGCTGCCGCTGGAAGAGCTGCGCACCTTCGCCGAGGTGATGGACCGCATCAAGGCCGCCTATGTCGAGCCGGTGGACGACAAGACCCTGCTCGAAAACGCCATCAAGGGCATGCTCAGCAACCTCGACCCGCACTCCGCCTACCTGGGCCCTGAAGACTTCCAGGAGCTGCAGGAGAGCACCAGCGGCGAGTTCGGCGGCCTGGGCATCGAAGTGGGCATGGAGGACGGCTTCGTCAAGGTGGTATCGCCCATCGACGACACCCCGGCCTCGCGTGCCGGCATCGAGGCGGGCGACCTGATCGTCAAGATCGACGGCCAGCCGACCCGCGGCCAGACCATGACCGAGGCGGTCGACAAGATGCGCGGCAAGATCGGCCAGAAGATCACCCTGACCCTGGTGCGCGACGGCGGCACGCCGTTCGACGTGACCCTGGCCCGCGCGGTCATCCAGGTCAAGAGCGTCAAGTCGCAGCTGCTCGAGGACGGCTACGGCTATATCCGCATCACCCAGTTCCAGGTCAAGACCGGCGAAGAGGTAGGCAAGGCCCTGGCCAAGCTGCGCAAGGACAACGGCAAGAAACTGCGCGGCCTGGTGCTGGACCTGCGCAACAACCCCGGTGGCGTGCTGCAGGCCGCCGTCGAAGTGGCCGACCACTTCCTGACCAAGGGCCTGATCGTGTACACCAAGGGCCGCATCGCCAACTCCGAACTGCGCTTCTCGGCCGACCCGGCCGATGCCAGCGAAGGCGTGCCGCTGGTGGTGCTGATCAACGGCGGCAGCGCCTCGGCCTCCGAGATTGTCGCCGGCGCCCTGCAGGACCAGAAGCGCGGCGTACTGATGGGCACCGACAGTTTCGGCAAGGGCTCGGTACAGACCGTGCTGCCGCTGAACAACGACCGCGCCCTGAAGATCACCACCGCGCTGTACTACACCCCCAACGGCCGCTCGATCCAGGCCCAGGGCATCGTGCCGGACATCGAGGTGCGCCGCGCCAAGATCACCAGCGAGCAGGACAACGACAACTTCAAGGAAGCCGACCTGCAAGGTCACCTGGGCAACGGCAACGGCGGCGCCGACCGGCCTTCGGGCAAGGCCGCGAGCAAGAAGGACCGTCCGCAGGACGACGACTTCCAGCTCAGCCAGGCGCTGAACCTGCTCAAGGGCCTGAGCATCACCAGCGGCAAGTGATGCGCTATCTGCTGTTCGCCCTGCTCTGCCTGGCCGGTACCGCACACGCGGCACCGGCCAAGGCCTACCTCACGCTGATCATCGACGACCTGGGGCAGAGCCCTGCGCGAGATGCGCGCACCTTGGCCCTGCCCGGCCCGGTCACCCTCGCGATCATGCCCGATACCCCGCACGCCACCGCGTTCGCCCGCCAGGCGCACAAGGCCGGCAAGACGGTGATCCTGCACATGCCCATGGACCCGGCCACCGGCCCCTACGCCTGGCATCCGGACACCCCGCTGCCGGAGCTGGAACAACGCCTGGGCGCGGCCCTGGCCAAGGTGCCCTATGCCAGCGGCATCAACAACCACATGGGCAGCCGCATGACTGCACAGCCGGTGCCCATGGCCTGGCTGATGGGCGAGTTGCAGCGCCGCCATCTGTTCTTTGTCGACAGCCGCACCAGCGCCGCCACGGTCGCTGCGGCCAAGGCGCAGGAACAGGGGCTGGCAAGCCTGTCGCGGGATGTGTTCCTGGATGACGTGCGCACCCCCGAGGCGATTGCCGGGCAACTGCGCATCGCCGTGGAGCTGGCGCGCCGGCAGGGCTCGGCTGTACTGATCGGCCACCCCTACCCGCAAACCCTGGAGGTGCTCGAACGCGAGCTGCCTCGCCTGAAGGCGCAGGGCATCGAGTGGGTCGAGATCCACCAGATGATTGCCCTGCGCAGCAACCAGGCGATGGCGGCCCATGGTGCCGGCGGGCGCTATCGCGCCAGCGCCGGCGGCCAGTGAGGCGCCTACGCCAGGGGGCGTAGCGGAAACCAGCCCTTGATGAAGGCCGGGGTGAGGTCGGCGCGCCAGATCACGCCCATCTTGCCGGTGGTTTTCGCCTCTTCGAGCAGGTCGGCATAGCCTTTGGTGCGTTGCGCCTCCAGTTTGATGTGGCCCTTGCTGAACGCTGCCGTGGGCGTGTCCAGGGCAGGATAGTGCAGGTGCACGTACCATTTGTCGCCGCCCGCCACACGCACTTCGTACTCGTCGATGAAGTCGCCGGCCGCCAGGGCCTTGCGCGGCGCCTTGAATTCGATGTGCAGTTGCTTGCGCTCCCACAGATACAGCAGGTTGCGCGCGGTGGGCTTCTGCGCCTTGCACATGCTCAGGCGCAGGGCATCGGCTGCGTCCCTGAGCCCCTGGGCCTCCTGGCGCAGCTGGGTAACGGTGGCCTGCTCGGCATCGGGCAGGCCGCTGTGGCGCTCGAAGTCATCCGCCACGCGGATCAGCCGATCGGCCAGGATGGTCAGCGGGAACACGATATCCCCCGGTTGATGCCCGCTGCCGGACAACCCCTGCTGCTTGGCCTTGAGCGGGGCGACCTGATCGAGCACCTGGCGCGCCTCGCTGCGCAGGGCCTTGCGCGGCTTGAGGCCGACCGGCGTGGCGGGCAGTACGGTCTTGATCGGGTTCCAGTCATCGCCGCCGTGCTCGCGGTAGGACGCCACGATGCGGTGGTTGGCATCCTCGATATCCACGATCGGCACCGGCTCGCCGGGCGATGGCGCCCGTACCCGCCCCACCACCACCCGGCGGGTACGCGTGACGATCACCTTGCGCTTGCGCGTCGGCCGGGGCGTCGTGCTGGTGGCCGGCACCGTGACCAGGCTGTCCAGTTCTGCCCTGGCGCTGGCATCGAGCTCGTCGAGGGTCTGCACGAACGCCGCCAGATAGTCCTTGCCGGGCACCGGCGCGAACAGGTCGCCCACATACTGGGCAACCGCCTTGGCCCGCGAGTAGCAGTGCGAGGCCTCGCGCAGCACCTGGATGCGCTCCTGGGGCGTGAACTCCTGGGCATCGATGCCCAGCTGCTCATGCGAAAGCACCCCGGCGACGATGTCCGGGTCCAGCAGCAAGTCCTTGTAGAACGGGCGCTGGGTGGCGTCCGCGATACGCGTGTCCAGGCTCATGTAGCCGAGGATTTCCAGGTAGGCCGTGCGGATGCGCTGGGCGCTGAACACCTTGAGCTCTTCACGCTTGGCCTCGCCATAGCGGATGATCTCGTCGGCCGTGGCCTTGACCGCCGGCTCGCGGCGAACCTCCTCGACCAGGGCGCTGCAGGCCTCGGCCTGCTCCAGGGCCAGCAGGTGGAACGTCTCGTTCTGCGTGTTGGCCTCCAGCAACGCGGAAAACGGCTGTGCGGTATCACCCAGGGTGACCTGGAACGCATTCTCGATCCAGGCATCGTGCAACGAGATCTTGAACTGCTTGCTGTGGTACTGGGCCTGCAACTGCAGGCGCGCCTGGAAGTTCATCCTGAAGTTCAGGTTCAGCGCCTTGCTGTAGTCGGCCGCAGTGATATGGCCGTAGAAATCCGCCAGTTTCAGGGTTTCGCGGGCTTCGAGGGTGGTGCGCAGCAGGTCCTTGGCCACCTCGATGAAGGCGTCCTGCTCGACCTTGAGTGCCTGCTCGGCCACTTGCGCACGCGTGCGTGCCTGCTTCATCGCTACCAGCCGGGTCGCCGTGCGATCGAGCTGGTACTCGCGCTGGGCCTTGAACATCGGGTCGAGCAAGGCGTTGAGCTCGTTGACCTTGGGGGTCATGGCCACAATGCGCCTGAGGCAATCCTGCTGCGCCGACTCCAGCGTTGCGTTGAGCTGCTGAAGCTGCAGCCTGTTCTGCGCCTTCTTCTCCTGCAGGCTCATGCGCTTTTTCGGCCCGCCCCCGCGCAGCCCCAGGCGCAGGTCCAGTTGCCAGCTGCCTTCGCTGCTGCGCCGCAGCCACGGGCCACGGCGGCTGCTGTCGAGGGGGTCGACGATGCAGAAGCGCCCCTCCACCTCCAGCACGCGGTACCAGCGGTCATCGAGTTTTACATGCGCTTGCCCGTCGATCAGCACCAGGCCGCGGCGCTCCCCCGTCTCGATCAGGCCGGTCGGCTCCTGGCCGGGCGTGACCTGCATCGGGCGCAGGAACGCACGCAGCTCGGGCGTCGCTTCGTTGCGCATGCCGCTCCAGGAGAAGTCCATGGCTGTCGGCAACGCACCGGCACTGCGCAGTTGCGGGCCCAGGGGTTGCTGCACCGGTACCAGCACGCCGGTCACTGGCAGCTCGCCGCGCACCGGCAACGTTTGCTGCAGCATCGAGGGCTGCACCTTGATCGGCGTCGCGCGCGCCATGCCGACCTCCCCGGCCCCGTGCATGAACACCGTGCTCAGGTTGAACAGCAGGTCGACCACGGCCTGGGCGCGCGTGGTGTCATCCCCCTCGCGCAGCGCCTTGAAGTCGCTGTCCAGGCTGCTGACCAGTTGCACCAGCCATCCGGCCACAGCTGTCGGCCCACGCAGGTAGGGCAGCGCGATATTGAACAGCAGCCAGCCCGCCTCCTTGAAGCGCAGCCAGCGATCTTCGGCGTTGGATACCGATTGCCGGTCACCCAGGGTGATCAGCGCATCCACCGTACTGGTGTAGAAATGCGCCAGCAGGTCACCGGTCAGCGCAGCGCCGCCAAGACGCGGCACGTTCGCCCCCGGCACAGCCACCGGTTCATCCACCGTGATACCCAGGTGAGGGTTGGCAAAGCCGCCATTGGCATAGATGCGCCGGGCGTCCCGTCCCATCCAGCTCAGCACGCTGGCTTGCAGCTCGGGCTCCTCGAGGGCCTTGAACAATGCAGCCTCGCTGGCAAATTCGCGCAGCAGGGGCTCGAACAGCGGTCGGTACAGCACGCGCTCGGGCCTGCCGGGCAGGGCGAACACGAACATATTGTCGACCACGTCGGGGCTGGCCCCTTCGCCACTGAGGAAGGTCAGCGGGCGCACCTCGACCCGGTCGGTCTGGTCGGTGCTCATGGCGTAGTCCACGCAGCGCAGGCCCTGGCGGGTGAAGCCCTGCTCGCCCCTGATCCGGTACTCCAGCGCCAGCAATGGCAGTTGTGCGCGCAGCGTGTCGGCGAACAGCTGCCGACGCTCGTCGGCCTGGCGTGCATCGGTGCGCATGGCCTGTTCGATTACTGCCAGGTAGTTGGCCCCGACATCCACGGCGGTGATGAGTGTCATCACATACTCGGCGCTCAGCCATGCGGCGATCTCGTCGCCATCGGCATGGGCAATGCTCATCGGGCCCTTGGGCAGGCCGGACAGGTTTTCCAGCGCGGCATCCACCAGCAGCAGCCTGACCGTCTCGACGAAGCCGAAGCCACCCTGGCCATAGGGCACCTGGAAGGTCAGCACCAGCTTGTAGGGGTCGTAGGTCGGACCGTCCGGTTGATCTGCCGCCATGCGCTCGCCCAGCGCCTTGGCGGCATAGTCGCGCAGGGTCGGGATACCGTGGTCATAGGCCTTGCCGGCATTGTGCTGGTGCGCCAGCGCCATGCTCAGCCATTGCATGCGGTAGTCCAGGTAATCGGCCCCCGAAGCCTGCTTGAGCCATGCCGGCAGCTGGCCAAGCACCTGGGTGTCGGCAAGCGTCGGCACGAATGCCCGGTTGCCGGCCAGGCGCGCAGCCACATCGGACACCGTGGCAAACAACCCCTCGAGCTCAGTCACCGACTGCCCGCCCAGGCGCAGCGCCTGCACATCGCGCAGTTGCTGATCGAGCAACGCCTCGGCCTGGACCCTGAACGGATTGCCTTCGACCTCCAGCAACTGCCACTGCAGCCCGACCAGCCGATAGGCGCCTTCGAGTTCGTCGGTCAACGCCTCGCCGAACGCCTTCAGCGAGGCGTGGGCGCTGACCTGACCTGCGGGCGTACAGCGCAGCACCTGCTCGCCGCGGACCAACACCAGATCGCTGAGCAGCATCTGCGTGCTGGTCAGGCTGGCGTCGAGCTGCAGTTGCACCAGGTACACCCGCACGGCCTGCTCGCCCTGGGCCTGACGCAGCGACCAGCGTGGCCATTGCAGCACCTGGCCCAGCATCCCGGCCCAGGCCTGTTTGCCGCCGGCGTGTGGCACCAGGGCCTGGGCCAGGGTTCTGGCCAGCCAGCTCAGGCGCGGAACGCCTTCACTGCCCCTGGCCTGCCAGTAGTTCATCAGGGCCCGCTGGAACTCGGCCACGATGCCGTCGGCAAACACCTTGATCATTTCGCGCAGGGTGTCCGCATCAAGTGCATGGCCCTGCAGCTTGAGTTTCACTGCGTCGGCCTGGCCCAGAAAACCGGACAAGCCACCCGCATGCATCTGCAACGGTTCCCAGGTGCACAGGTTGTCCAGTGCAGCGTCCAACAGCGGGCGTACCTGATAGAACTGCGCGCTGCTGTCGGGCACGTACAAACGCAGCGCCTCCACATCGGCGGACAGCCCGGGGAAGTACTCGCGCAGCAAACGCTCCAGCAGCGTGACGCTGGCGCTGCGCAGGGTCGGGCGGCTGGCGAACTGCTCGGCCACCATGGCTGCGAGGGCATTGTCGGGTTCGGGCGTGGGCAGGTCTTGCAGGATATGCAGTGGCATCTAACACCTTCCATGAGTGATCGGGCTGTGCAATTCACAGCGACGATCCATCACAGCAGCCCGGTGCATGGCCGCGGCACTACATAGTTAGGCGCTTACAGGTAGCGGGCGAAGGTGGCGTCGACGAAGCCTTCGTCGCGCAACTGGTCCAGGCTGTGCTGGAGCTTTTCCACCACCGCATCGGGTACCTGGCGGTTGAGTGCCAGGTACAGCTGGGCGCCGTTGAAGCGCAGCACGGTCTTGAGCTGGGTGATGCCGATCTGGCGGGCCAGGTAGCGCCCGGCGGGGTCACCGGTGGCCCACAGGTCGATCTGGCCTTCGAGCAGCTTGCGCGCGTTGTCCTGGTCCCGCAGCACGGTGATCGGCTTGAGCCCCTTGCTGCTCAGGTGCTGGGCGATGGCATCGCCTTTATAGGCACCGATCCGGTAGCCGCGCGCGTCGCCGAGGTGTTCGAGGGTGATGGGGCTGTCGGGGCGGGCCAGCAGAATCCAGTCGTCGGGGCCCAGCGGCCCGACCCACTTGAAGAGCTTTTCGCGGTCGGGTTGGCGGGCCATCACGAACACACCGTGATTGGGGCTGTTCAGGGCCTGCTGGTACACGCGTTCCCACGGGAAGCGCAGGGTCATGCTGTAGGGGATGGCGGCGCGCTTGAACATCTCGCGAACCAGGTCGGCGGCGATGCCCTGGATCTTGTCTTCGCGGGCGAAGTTCTTGCCGTCGCTGGCCATGTTGTAGGGCGGGAAGTTTTCGGTGAGCAGCACCATCGGGTCCGCGGCGCGGACGGTGGCAGCGAGGGAGAAGAGGCTGACGAGCACGACGAGCAAGCGTGTGAACATAGGATGGACCCGATTCCCTGGCGATGTGCCTGCATTACCTTAACAGCAAATGCTTCGCCGGCAAGGCCGGCTCCTACAGGTTCGCTGCAGTGTAGGAGCCGGCCTTGCCGGCGAATGCGGCCGCTCAGCGCACGCAGATGCCGCGCTGCGCCATGTAGGCCTTGGCTTCAGGCACTGTGTACTCGCCGAAGTGGAAGATGCTGGCCGCCAGCACTGCGCTGGCATGCCCTTCCAGGATGCCGTCGGCCAGGTGCTGCAGGTTGCCCACACCACCGGAGGCGATCACCGGAATGCCCAGCGCGTCGCTGATGGCGCGGGTCACGCCCAGGTCGAAGCCGCTCTTCATGCCGTCCTGGTCCATGCTGGTGAGCAGGATCTCGCCCGCGCCCAGGCCTTCCATCTTCTTCGCCCACTCCACCGCATCCAGCCCGGTAGGCTTGCGCCCGCCGTGGGTGAAGATCTCCCAGCGCGGGGTTTCGCCCGGGCCGGAGACCTTCTTGGCATCGATGGCAACCACGATGCACTGCGAGCCGAAATGCTGCGCGGCCTCGCCCACGAACTCGGGGTTGAACACCGCTGCGGTGTTGATCGAGACCTTGTCGGCACCGGCGTTGAGCAGGTTGCGGATATCCTGCACGGTGCGCACGCCACCGCCCACGGTCAGCGGAATGAACACCTGGCTGGCCATGCGCTCGACGGTATGCAGCGTGGTGTCGCGGCCATCGACGCTGGCAGTGATGTCGAGGAAGGTGATCTCGTCGGCACCCTGCTCATCGTAGCGACGGGCGATTTCCACCGGGTCGCCGGCATCACGGATGTTCTCGAACTTGACGCCCTTGACCACTCGACCGTTGTCGACGTCCAGGCAAGGGATGATGCGTTTGGCCAGCGCCATGCCGTTCTCCTCAGCCTTTGTAGCTGTCGCAGAAGGCTTGCGCCTCGGCCACATCCAGCGTGCCTTCGTAGATCGCACGGCCGGTGATGGCGCCGATGATCCCCGGTGCCCTGGCGTCGAGCAGGGCCTTGATGTCACCCAGGTTGTGGATGCCACCGGAGGCGATCACCGGGATCTTGGTGGCGGCAGCCAGGGCGGCGGTGAACGGCACGTTGCAGCCTTGCATCATGCCGTCCTTGGCGATGTCGGTGTAGACGATCGCCGAGACGCCATCGGCCTCGAAACGCTTGGCCAGGTCGATGACCTGCACCGAGCTGACCTCGGCCCAGCCGTCGGTGGCCACGAAGCCGTCCTTGGCGTCCAGGCCCACGATCACCTTGCCGGGGAACGCACGGCAGGCTTCGGCCACGAACTCGGGTTGCTTGACCGCCTTGGTGCCGATGATCACGTAGCTGACGCCGGCCTTGACGTAGTGCTCGATGGTTTCCAGCGAGCGGATGCCGCCGCCGATCTGGATCGGCAGGTTCGGGTAGCGCTTGGCAATGGCAGTCACCACCTCGCCGTTGACCGGCTGGCCTTCGAAGGCACCGTTCAGGTCGACCAGGTGCAGGCGGCGGCAACCACCGTCGACCCATTTGGCGGCCATGCTCACCGGGTCATCGGAAAATACCGTGGAATCTTCCATGCGGCCTTGGCGCAAACGTACGCAAGCACCGTCCTTGAGATCGATAGCGGGAATAATCAGCATCTGGGGAACCTGTCTATTCGGTAAACAGTGAGCTCGGGAAGTCAGTTCTTCTCGAGCGACCACAAGTCGCTTTCAATGCTTTCGAACCTCTCTTTGAGGTGCGCCTGCACATCGAAAATCGCCCTGTTGTAGTAATGCGGTGCAATCTCCTGGCTGAACAGCTCCAGCACTTCAGCCACCTCGAACGAACCCAGCTCAAGCTCGAAGCGGTCTTCGAGAAAACGCTTGAGCTTGGCCAGCGCCTCGCGCTCTTCTTCAGGCGCGAGGGTGAGGATCGGCCGCTTGGCGCGGGACTTGCCCATTACCGGCGACCATCCCAGCCGGCGAAGTTCTGCAGCAGCTGCAGGCCATGGGTATGGCTCTTCTCCGGGTGGAACTGCACGGCAAAGCGCGAGCCGTCGGCCAGCGCGGCGGCAAAGTCGACGCCATAGTGACCACTGCCCGCCACCTGCGCCGCGTTGGCGGCGGTGATGTAGTAGCTGTGCACGAAGTAGAAGCGCGCACGGTCGGGGATGTCGTGCCACAGCGGGTGGTCGATGGCCTGGGATACTTCGTTCCAGCCCATGTGCGGCACCTTAAGGTGCTCGCCGTCCTCGTGCAGGCCCTTGCCGAAGAAGCGCACATTGCCCGGGAACAGGCCGATGCAATCGACGCCGTCGTTCTCTTCGCTGTGGTCGAGCAGGGCCTGCATACCCACGCAGATGCCGAGGAAGGGGCGGTCCTGGCTGACTTCACGCACCAGGCTGTCGAAGCCCAGGCGGCGAATCTCGGCCATGCAGTCGCGGATCGCGCCCACACCCGGGAACACCACGCGGTCAGCCTCGCGGATCACCGCAGCATCGCTGGTGATCAGCACCTTGCCGGCACCCACGTGCTCCAGGGCCTTGGCCACCGAGTGCAGGTTGCCCATGCCGTAGTCGATAACGGCTACCGTCTGCATTACAGGCAGCCCTTGGTCGACGGCATCTGGCCGGCCATGCGTTCGTCCAGCTCGATGGCCATGCGCAGTGCGCGGCCGAAGGCCTTGAACACGGTCTCGATCTGGTGGTGGGTGTTGTGCCCGCGCAGGTTGTCGATGTGCAGCGAGACGTTGGCGTGGTTGACGAAGCCCTGGAAGAATTCCTGGAACAGGTCGACGTCGAAACCGCCCACGGTGGCGCGGGTGAAGGGCACGTGCATCTCCAGGCCCGGGCGGCCGGAGAAGTCGATGACCACGCGCGACAGCGCCTCGTCCAGCGGCACGTAGGCATGGCCGTAGCGACGGATGCCCTTCTTGTCGCCGATGGCCTGGTTGAATGCCTGGCCCAGGGTGATACCGACGTCTTCGACGGTATGGTGATCGTCGATGTGCAGGTCGCCCTTGCACTCGATGTCCAGATCGATCAGCCCATGTCGGGCGATCTGGTCGAGCATGTGTTCGAGGAAAGGCACACCGATATCGAATCGGGCCTTGCCGCTGCCATCCAGGTTAATCGAGGCCTTGATCTGGGTTTCCAGAGTATTGCGCTCGACGCTAGCCGTACGTTCGACCATCACCAGCTCCGCAAAATCATTGGGCGAAAAAGGTGTCCATTATAGGCCTAGATACGCGTGGCTTGGAACGAAGAAGACAGTTGGCGGGGAATTTGCGTCAGCAGTACCGGCCTCATCGCGGGTCAAGCCCGCTCCCACACGGTCAGCAGAGATCCTTGTAGGAGCGGGCTTGACCCGCGATGCCTTTAATGGAACAGCACCGCAGTCTTCTGCAGGGTCACCCACACCCCCCACGCCAGCGGAACGCCCACCACCAGCCACGCGGCAATCACCAGCGGCCGGCTGCCCGGCGCGGCCTTCCACTCCAGCACGGTGCTGCCATTGGCGCCCTTGTCGTGCCCCAGCGCCTGTTCGGCCGCCAGTTGCGCATCGGTCATGAAGTACTTGTCGGCCACCGGCCGCACCAGCGCGTTGCACAAAAAGCCCAGCGCCAGCAGCCCGGCCAGGATGTACAGGGTCATGTCATACGCCGCCGCCCGCTCCACGCCCATCTCCAGCTGATATTCGCGCAGGTAGGTGATCAGCACCGGGCCCAGCACCCCGGCTGCCGCCCAGGCGGTCAGCAGGCGACCGTGAATGGCGCCCACCATCTGCGTGCCGAACAGGTCGGCCAGGTACGCCGGCACCGTGGCGAAGCCGCCACCGTACATCGACAGGATGATGCAGAACGCCGCCACGAACAGCGCGATGTTGCCCAGGTGGCCCATGTTCGGGATCAGCGCATACAGCGCCACGCCCAAGGCGAAGAAGGCAAAGTAGGTGTTCTTGCGCCCGATGTAGTCGGAGAACGAGGCCCAGAAGAAACGCCCGCCGATGTTGAACAGGCTCAGCAACCCGGTGAAGCCGGCGGCAATGGCGGCAATCTGCGCCAGTTGCGTGGCATCCAGCTGGCTGAAGCTCAGGTCGTTGCCCAGTAGCTTGCCGGCGAACACTTCCTGCAGCAGCGGCGAGGCCATGCCCAGAATGCCGATGCCGGCCGACACGTTAAGGCACAGCACCAGCCAGATCAGCGCGAACTGCGGCGTCTTCCACGCCACGCTGACGTGCACGTGACGGTGCGTGATCATCGCGTTGCCGGCCTTTTTCTGCGGCGCGCTCCAGCCTTCGGGCTTCCAGCCGGTGGGCGGCACACGGTAGGCCAGGGCGCCGCCGAGCATGAACACGAAGTAGATCAGCGCCATCACCACGAAGCTCTGCCACACGCCCACCCCGTCAGGGCCGGCGAAGTGGCTCATCAGCGCCGCCGCCAGTGGCGCGCCGACCATGGCGCCGCCGCCAAAGCCCATGATCGCCATGCCGGTGGCCATGCCGCGCTTGTCCGGGAACCACTTGATCAGCGTCGATACCGGCGAAATGTAGCCCAGCCCCAGGCCGATACCGCCGATCACGCCACTGCCCAGCCACATCAGCCACAGTTGGTGGGTGTACACCCCCAGCGCCGACATCAGCAGGCCACCGCACCAGCACAGGGTCGAGACCACCCCGGCCTTGCGCGGCCCGGCATGCTCCAGCCAGCCGCCCCAGATGGCCGCCGAACAGCCGAGGAACACGAAGAACAGCGTGTAGATCCAGCTCAGCATCGAGATCGGCCAGTCGCACTCGGCGGTGAACAGGCGCGCCACGAAGCTCATCTCCGGCGCACACGCCACCGGCGCACTGATACCGATGGCCTGCGACAGCGGCAGCCAGAACACCGAAAAGCCATAGGCCATGCCGATGCACAGGTGAATGGCCAGGGCCGCCGGTGGCACCAGCCAGCGGTTGAAACCGGCCCTGGCGACAATGCGTTCCTTGGACAGGAAGCCGGGCGTACTGGCGATGCCGCCCACCGTAGTGCTGCTCATTGTTGTTCCCCTCGTGATATGGATGCTCCACCGACCAGGCCTGCTGCCTGCGACTTTGGCTGCCAGGGGCAGCACGTCGTTTATCTGGCAACCGGCCCTTTGACGCGACAATCGGCCGCAACGGGACCGTGGAGGCGCGAGAGAGTACCATTCGCCGCTCTCGCTGAAATTAGGCTGATACTGTGGTTTTTGCGAAAACTGATACCCCCGTGTCAGGAACTGCCCCGCCGGTTGCTGTCCAAACCCGGGTCGCGCCGCGCCCGCGCGCCCTGCACGGGGCTATACTCTGCGGCTGAATTTTACAATCGGACTACAAGGACTCGCCCATGAAAGCGTTCGGCAAAATCCTGGGGCTGGTGATACTCGGGTTGTTGCTGATCATTGTGGCGCTGGGCTTTGCCCTGACCCACCTCTTCGATCCCAACGACTACAAAGACGAGATCCGCCAGCTGGCACGCGACAAGGCCCACGTCGAGCTGACGCTCAACGGCGACATCGGCTGGAGCCTGTTCCCGTGGCTGGGGCTGGAACTGCACGAGGCGAGCATCGCCACGCTCAACAATCCCAAGGTGCCATTCGCCGACCTGCAGATGCTCGGCCTGTCGGTGCGCGTACTGCCGCTGCTGCGCCGTGAAGTGCAGATGAGCGACGTGCGCGTCGAGGGCCTTAACCTGACCCTGGCCCGCGACGAGCACGGCCACGGCAACTGGGAAGACATCGGCAAGCCGCTGCCGGCCGCCACCCCGGCTGCACCGGCCGAAGGCAGCGCCGGCGCACCCGCCCCAGGCGAGGCCCCGGCCAAGCCGGCCGCCGCCGAGCGCCCGGTCAAGCTGGACATCGACAGCCTCACCGTGAACAACGCCAAGGTGCAGTACAGCGATGCGCAAAGCGGCCAGAGTTTCAGCGCCGAGAGCATCCAGCTGAGCACCGGCGCGGTTCACGAAGGGGTCAACATTCCGCTGACCATGACCGCCTTCTTCAGCGCTGGCCAGCCGGCCCTGCGCGCCCGCACCGAGCTCAAGGGCGAACTGCGCTTCGACCGTGCGCTCAAGCGCTACCAGTTCGAAGACATGAAGCTCAGCGGCGAAGCCTCCGGCGAGCCGCTGCAGGGCAAGACCATGACCTTCGCCGCCCAGGGCCAGTTGCTGGTGGACATGGCCGCGAACGTCGCCGAATGGAACGGCCTGAAGCTGTCGGCCAACCAGCTGCGCGCCCTGGGCGAGCTTAACGTGCGTGACCTGAACAGCACGCCCAAGCTCACCGGCGGCCTGTCCATCGCCCAGCTCGACCTGCGCACGTTCCTCGACAGCGTCGGCGTGGCAGTGCCACCGATGGCCGATGCCGCCACCCTGGGCAAGTTCGAGCTGGTCAGCCGCCTGGAAGGCAGCCCCACCCGCCTGGCCCTGGAAGACCTGGCAGTGAAGCTCGACGACAGCACCTTCACCGGCCGCCTGGCGGTGGATGACTTCGCCAAGCAGGCCCTGCGCGTGCAGCTAAAAGCCGACACGTTCAATGCCGACCGCTACCTGCCGGCCAAGAGCGAGGCCGCCACCGGCGCCAAGGCCGCGCGCCAGGCCGAGGTGCAGCAGAATGAAGCCGGTGCGCTGGCCGGAGCCGGCACCACACCGCTGCCGGACGCACCCACCAAGACCGCCTGGAGCACCGACAAGCTGCTGCCGGTGGACCGCCTGCGCGTACTCGACCTGCAGGCAGACCTGAGCTTCGGCGTGCTCACCCTTGAACAGCTGCCTATCCAGAACGCCGTGCTCAAGGCCCGTGGCCAGGGTGGCCTGATCACCCTGGACACCCTGCAGGGCGGCCTCTACAACGGCGACTTCGCTACCAAGGGCACCCTCGACGTGCGCCCTGCGGTACCGCAGATCGGCCTGAGTACCCAGGTCAACCGCGTACCGGTGGAGCACTTCATCAAGAGCCAGACCGACACCCCGCCGGTCAAGGGCCTGCTGACCCTGAGCAGCAACCTGACCGGCAGCGGCAACAGCCAGAAGGCGCTGATCGACACCCTCAATGGCAACGCCAGCTTCGTCATCAACAACGGTGTGCTGGTCAATGCCAACCTCGAGCAGCAGCTGTGCCAGGGCATCGCCACCCTCAACCGCAAGGCCCTGAGCGGGGAACCGCGCGGCAAGGACACCCCGTTCCAGGAACTCAAGGGCAGCCTGGTGCTGCGCAACGGCGTGGCCAGCAACCCGGACCTGAAGGTGCGCATCCCGGGCCTGACCGTCAACGGCCACGGCGACCTCGACCTGCGCGTGCTGGGCATGGACTACCGCGTGGGCGTGATCGTCGAGGGCGACAAGCGCGACATGCCCGACCCGGCCTGCCAGGTCAACGAGCGCTACGTGGGGCTGGAATTCCCGCTGCGCTGCCGTGGCCCGCTGGAGCTGGGTGCCAAGGCCTGCCGCGTGGACAAGGACGGCCTGGGCAAGCTGGCCGGCAAGGCGCTGGGCAACAAGCTGCAGGAAAAGCTCAACGAAAAGCTGGGTGACAAGGTCAGTCCCGAACTCAAAGACGCACTCAAGGGCCTGTTCAAACGATGAATCCCGAGCAGTTTTCCAGCGCCGTGCTGGAATGGTACGACCGTAACGGCCGCCACGACCTGCCCTGGCAACAGGGCATCACCCCGTACCGGGTGTGGGTGTCGGAGATCATGCTGCAACAGACCCAGGTGAGCACCGTACTCAACTACTTCGGGCGCTTCATGCAAGCCCTGCCCAGCGTCGAGGCCCTGGCCGCGGCGCCGGAGGACGAGGTGCTGCACCTGTGGACCGGGCTGGGCTACTACACCCGCGCGCGCAACCTGCAGAAGACCGCGAAGATCGTGGTGGAACAGTACGCCGGCCAATTCCCGCGCGATGTCGAGAAGCTCACCGAGCTGCCCGGCATCGGCCTGTCCACTGCCGGGGCAATCGCCAGCATCAGCATGGGCCTGCGTGCGCCGATCCTGGACGGCAACGTCAAGCGCGTGCTGGCCCGCTACACCGCGCAGGAAGGCTACCCGGGCGAGCCCAAGGTGGCCAAGGCGCTGTGGGCCAACGCCGAGCGCTTTACCCCCCACAGCCGGGTCAACCACTACACCCAGGCGATGATGGACCTGGGCGCCACCCTGTGCACGCGCAGCAAGCCCAGTTGCCTGCTGTGCCCGCTGGAGCGCGGCTGCGAGGCGCACATGCTCGGCCAGGAGATCCGCTACCCGATCCCCAAGCCGCGCAAGACCCTGCCCCAGCGCAGCACACTGATGCCGCTGCTGGCCAACAACGAGGGCGCCATCCTGCTGTACCGGCGCCCGTCCAGCGGCCTGTGGGGCGGTTTGTGGAGCCTGCCGGAGCTGGACAGCCTCGACGACCTGAAACACCTGGCCGAGCAGCACGGGGTGAACCTGGGCGAGCCCGTGGCGCTGGACAGCCTGACCCACACCTTCAGCCACTTCCAGCTGGCGATCCAACCCTGGCTGGTGCCGGTGGCCCCCCAGGGTGACCACGTGGCCGAGGCCGACTGGCTCTGGTATAACCTCGCCACCCCGCCGCGCCTGGGCCTTGCTGCCCCGGTCAAGAAACTGCTCAAACGCGCGGCCCACGTATTGAATGCAGGAGAGTCGTCATGACCCGCACCGTAATGTGCCGCAAGTACAAAGAAGAGCTGCCTGGCCTGGAGCGCCCGCCGTATCCCGGCGCCAAGGGCCAGGACATTTTCGAGCATATCTCGCAGAAGGCCTGGGCCGACTGGCAGAAGGAACAGACCATGCTGATCAACGAGAAGCGCCTGAACATGATGAACGCCGAGGACCGCAAGTACCTCCAGGGCGAGATGGACAAGTTCTTCTCCGGCGAAGAATACGAGAAGGCCGAAGGCTACGTGCCGCCTGCCGAATAACCCCGGAAATTCGTAAGCGACGGAATTAATTTAATAAATTTTCAAAAAGTCGTTGACGCAAATCCAAAAAACGCTTTTAATGCGCCCCGTTGCCCAGATAGCTCAGTCGGTAGAGCAGGGGATTGAAAATCCCCGTGTCGGCGGTTCGATTCCGTCTCTGGGCACCACTAATACCGAAAAGCCCCAAGCGAAGTGATTCCTTGGGGTTTTTTATTGCCTGCGATTTGGTGCTCGCCAGGTCGTCACCTTCGCCGGCCAGGCCGGCGCCTACCAGGGTTCATGGATGAAAAGGCTTGTGATGACGGCGCTTGCGCTGGTGTGCCTGAACGGTTGCGTCGGCTTCAAGTCCGCCTCGCCCCAGACCCGCGTCGAAAAGACCGACACCTACCGCCAGTTGCTCGGCCGTGATATCACCCCGCACATCACCCGCACCGAACGTTCCGAAGCCACCCGGGAATGGTGCGGCATCAGCCTGTGGCTGGTGGTGCTGCCCGTGCCGCTGAAGCTGCCGGTGTGCTCGACCTACACCGAAGCCGCGTTCGGCCACGACAGGTTCGGCGACGAGCGCGTGCTGATGTACACCACCCACAGCGTCGACAAGAACCCCTACCTCAATGCCTGCGGCCCGTTCATGTTCCTGGCGCCGATCATGCACGGCTATGAAGGCAATGCGCTGTGCGGGCGGCTGCCCTAGCGGCACGCCCCTGCTGCACGCGGCGACACAGGCTTGGGTTTGCCGAGGGAGTGAGGTTCAATAGCGCCACGCATCACCTTCTTTCAAGGATTACCCGCAATGGCTTCCAGCAGCAAACAGCAAAAACGCGCCAAGCGCGCCGCCAGCAAGGCCCGCGAGAACCGCATGGTACGCAGCGGCCAGGCGGTCAAGAGCAGCGGCGAGAGCGCCAGCGCCAGCGTCGAGCAGGTGTTCACCAAGGCCATGGAATCGGGCAGCTACACCGCGCTGTTCGAGAAGATGAAACAGGCCCAGGACACCGGCCTGGCCTCGATGATTGCCGTGTTCCTGGTCGACCCGCTGCTGGCCCTGGTGCTCAAGGGGCACAAGGAAGAACACTCCACCGACTACATCTGCAAGGTGTTCTGCGCCTACCGCCACTGGCTGGACGGCACCGAAGAGGCCCAAGCGATGCAGTGGCTGGAGAGCGACGAGTTCCAGGACGCCTATGTGCAGGCGTCGGAGATCGTCTCCAAGCAGAAGAAATTCGGTTGAGCAACGACCCGGGCTGCGCCGCAGCCCAGGGCCGGCAAAACCCCCGGATGCTGTGCAACCGGTCAAAAACGGCTTTCCAGCATCGGCCAAAACTGGCACCATCGCGCCTTTTTTCATCACGGCTACGGCCCGTGGAAATGGGGCGCGCGGTCATCCGCGCGACAGTCCGCTGCATCGATGCGACACCCACCTGCCCACAGGCCCTTCGCCCCGCCCGCCGTTGTTGGCTGTCGTTCGAGCGCTATGCTAGCGTTGCGCCTCGCCAGGAAGGCCGACAACAGCAGGCACGCACCAGAACTCAAGAGGACCGCACATGGCCCAGGCCACGCCCGCGCTGGAAATCCGCAACCTGCACAAGCGCTACGGCGCGCAGGAGATTCTCAAGGGCATTTCGCTGACCGCCCGCGACGGCGACGTGATTTCGATCCTGGGGTCGTCCGGTTCCGGCAAGTCCACCTTGCTGCGCTGCATCAACCTGCTGGAAAACCCCCACGAAGGCCAGATCCTGGTCGCCGGTGAAGAGCTCAGGCTCAAGGCCGGCAAGAACGGCGAACTGATCGCCGCCGACAACAGGCAGATCAACCGCCTGCGCAGCGAGATCGGCTTCGTGTTCCAGAACTTCAACCTGTGGCCGCACATGAGCGTGCTCGACAACATCATCGAGGCGCCGCGCCGCGTGCTCGGCCAGAGCAAGGCCGAGGCCATCGAGCACGCCGAGGCGCTGCTGGACAAGGTCGGCATCCACAACAAGCGCCACAGCTACCCGGCCGAACTCTCCGGCGGCCAGCAGCAGCGTGCCGCCATTGCGCGCACCCTGGCGATGAAGCCCAAGGTCATTCTGTTCGACGAGCCCACCTCGGCGCTGGACCCGGAAATGGTCCAGGAAGTGCTCAACGTGATCCGCGCGCTGGCCGAAGAAGGCCGTACCATGCTACTGGTTACCCATGAAATGAGCTTCGCCCGGCAGGTGTCCAGTGAAGTCATCTTCCTGCACCAGGGCCTGGTGGAAGAGCAAGGATCGCCGCAGCAGGTTTTCGAAAACCCGAACTCGGCGCGCTGTAAACAATTCATGTCCAGCAACCGCTAACGGAGCAACACGCATGCAGAACTACAAGAAATTCCTCCTGGCCGCTGCCGCCACCCTGGTGTTCTCGGCCAACGCCATGGCCGCCGAAAAGCTGAAAATGGGCATCGAAGCGGCCTACCCGCCCTTCAACAACAAGGATGCCAGCGGCCAGGTCGTAGGCTTCGACAAGGACATCGGCGACGCCCTGTGCGCCAAGATGAAGGTCGAATGCGAAGTGGTCACCTCCGACTGGGACGGCATCATCCCGGCTCTGAACGCCAAGAAATTCGACTTCCTGATCTCGTCGCTGTCGATCACCGACGAGCGCAAGCAGGCCGTTGACTTCACCGACCCGTACTACTCCAACAAGCAGCAGTTCATCGCCCCGAAAAACGTCGACTTCAAGACCGACCGCGCCTCGCTCAAGGGCAAGACCATCGGCACCCAGCGCGCCACCCAGGCCGCGACCTGGCTGGACGACAACGGCGGCATGGACGGCGACTTCAAGGTCAACCTGTACGACGGCCAGGAAAACGCCTACCTGGACCTGACCTCCGGCCGCCTGGACGCCATCCTGGCCGACAAGTACGCCAACTACGACTGGCTCAAGTCCGACGCCGGCAAGAACTACGAGTTCAAGGGCGACCCGGTCAACGAGAGCGACAAGGTCGGCATTGCCGTGCGCAAGGGTGACACCCAGCTGCGCGACAGGCTGAACGCCGCCCTCAAGGAAATCGTTGCCGACGGCACCTACAAGAAGATCAACGACAAGTACTTCCCTTTCAGCATCTATTGATTCGCCCGACCGGCACCGCCCCTGCGGCGGTGCCCGTCCCTGAACAAGCCTGCCCATGAATATTGATCTCTACGGATTCGGTCCGGCCCTGGCGGCTGGCACCCTGATGACCGTGCAACTGGCGCTGTCGGCCCTGTGCCTGGGGCTGGTGCTGGGGTTGCTCGGCGCCCTGGCCAAGACCTCGCCGTACAAGCCGCTGCAGTGGCTTGGCGGTTTCTACTCGACCCTGGTGCGCGGCGTGCCCGAGCTGCTGTGGGTGTTGCTGATCTACTTCGGCACCGTCAGCCTGATGAGCAAGCTGGGCGACCTCCTGAATATTCCCGGCCTTGAGCTGAGCGCCTTTGCTGCCGGCGTGATCGCTCTGGGCCTGTGCTTCGGTGCCTATGCCACCGAAGTGTTCCGTGGCGCGATCCTGGCCATCCCCAAGGGCCACCGCGAAGCGGGCCTGGCCCTGGGCCTGTCCAAGGCGCGGATCTTCTCGCGGCTGATCCTGCCGCAGATGTGGCGCATCGCCCTGCCCGGCCTGGGCAACCTGTTCATGATCCTGATGAAGGACACCGCGCTGGTATCGGTGATCGGCCTTGAAGAGATCATGCGCCACTCGCAGGTGGCCGTGACCGTGACCAAGCAGCCGTTCACCTTCTACATGGTGGCGGCAATCATCTACCTGGGCCTGACCATCCTTGCGATGATCGGCATGCACTTCCTGGAAAAACGCGCCGCACGCGGCTTCGCGAGGGCCAACCAATGAACTGGGAAGTGATCATCAAGTGGCTGCCACGCCTGGCCCAGGGCGCAACCCTGACCCTGGAGCTGGTGGCCATCGCGGTCATCGCCGGGCTGATCCTGGCCATCCCGCTGGGCATCGCCCGCTCCTCGCGCCACTGGTATGTGCGCGCGCTGCCGTATGGCTACATCTTCTTCTTCCGTGGCACGCCGCTGCTGGTGCAGCTGTTTCTGGTGTACTACGGCATGGCGCAGTTCGAGATCGTGCGCAACAGCGCCCTGTGGCCGTACCTGCGCGATCCGTTCTGGTGCACCGTGCTGACCATGACCCTGCACACCGCCGCCTACATCGCCGAGATCCTGAGGGGCGCGCTGCAGGCCATCCCGCGCGGGGAGATCGAGGCGGCGCGGGCGCTGGGCATGTCCCGGGCCAAGGCGCTGTTCTACATCATGCTGCCGCGCGCGGCGCGCATCGGCCTGCCGGCCTACAGCAACGAAGTGATCCTGATGCTCAAGGCCAGCGCCCTGGCCAGTACCGTGACCCTGCTGGAACTGACCGGCATGGCACGCACGATCATCGCGCGCACCTACCTGCCGGTGGAGATCTTCTTTGCCGCCGGCCTGTTCTACCTGCTGATCTCGTTCCTGTTGGTGCAGGGCTTCAAGGTGCTCGAGCGCTGGTTGCGGGTCGATGCCTGCCAGGGCCGCTGAGGTACTGCAGGGCGAGCCACTGCATAGCCGCTTCCAGGCCCTGGACAGCTTTTTGCTGGAGCACCAGGGCCTGTGGCGGCCGCGGCCGTTTACCCAGCTGCACCTGCCGTGGGAGCGCGAGCACCCCGCCCTGAGTCACTGGCTGCGCCAGCGGCCGCTGAGCGAGGCCGAGACCCCGCCTGAAAACGCCCCCGCACCTTATCCACAGCTGGCCGCGCAGTGCCAGGCGCTGTCGGCGGTGGGCGAGTTATCCACAATCGAGCTGGCCACTGCCCACCCGCGCCTGAACGTGGACGTGCCAGGGCGCAAATGGCAGCAGATCGAGGCCTTTGCCGGGCGCCTTGATTTTGCCCGCCAGCCCACGCACTGGCTGGACTGGTGTGCGGGCAAGGGGCACCTGGGCCGGCGCCTGCTGGGCCCGGCGCAGCAACTGACCTGCCTGGAACACGACCCCGCGCTGGTGTTGGCCGGCGAACAGCTCAGCCAGCACCATCGCTTGCCTGCGGAGCATCGCCTGCAGGACGTGATGGCCGCCGATGCTGCTACCCAGCTGGGCAGCCAGCACACCGCCGTTGCGCTGCATGCCTGCGGCGACCTGCACGTGCGCCTGATGCAACTGGCCAGCGCTGGCGGCTGCCGTCAGCTGGCGATTGCGCCGTGCTGCTACAACCGTATCAGCGCAGCGCACTACCAACCGTTATCCACAGCCGCTCAAGCTTCGACGTTGAGCCTGTCGGTCGACGACCTGGGCCTGCCGCTGAGCGAAACCGTCACCGCCGGCAACCGCGTGCGCCGCCAGCGTGACGCGTCGATGGCGCGGCGCCTGGGCTTCGACCTGCTGCAGCGCGAGGTTCGCGGCTGCGACAGCTACCTGCCCACCCCTTCGCTGCCCAGCCACTGGCTGCACAAGCCCTTCGCCCAGTACTGCCAGGACCTGGCCGAACTCAAGGGGCTGCAGGTAACGGGTGCGCCCGATTGGGCGGCACTGGAACAGGCTGGCTGGGCGCGACTGGCCCGGGTGCGCAACCTTGAACAGGTGCGCAACCTGTTCCGCCGCCCGCTGGAGCTATGGCTGGTGCTGGATCGCGCACTGTACCTGGGCGAACAGGGCTTCGAGGTGCGCCTGGGCAGCTTCTGCCCCTACCCTCTCACGCCTCGGAATCTGATGCTTTTGGCAGAGCGCGGTTGACGTGCAAACCTGTGGATAAGTCTGTGCGCAACATTTTGATGAATCGCTGAAAAAGCCGCCCGACAAGGGCTGGCGACAGCTGGTCATTTTTTGTTCACCTTCTAAACCTGAGCAAAAACAGCCATTTGCGCAAAGACGAACGGGCTGGCCACTGGCGATGCACTACGCGCCGAGTTGGCATGCAGCTTGTGCATAAGCATTTTCGCGAATGGCTCTAAGGGCTGCGATCAGGCCAGTTTCAGCAGACCCATGCCGCCCAGCAGAAGCAGCAGGCCAAGCCAGCCGCGACCGGCCAGGCGCTGGCCGAACAGGGCCCAGCCCATGGCAACGGTGGCAAGAATGCCGAAGCCGCCCCAGATGGCGTAGGCCATCGACAGGGGGATGTCCTTGACCGCCTGGGCCAGCGCCGTGAAGGCGGCCAGCACACAGACGATCGATGCCGCCGCGACCCAGCGCTTGCGCAGGCCATCGGAGTACTTGAGCAGCAGGTTGGCGAGCACCTCGAGCACGATAGCCAGTGCCAGCCAGGCAAAGGGGATCACTTGCAGGCTCAGCATGGCAGGGCCTCCCCGGTGGTTTCACGGCGGGCGCTGCGGGTACCGGACTTGATCAGCAGGATACCCGCGATCATCACGCCCAGGCCCAGGGCCTTGAGCAGGCCGATGCTTTCACCCAGCCAGGTGACGCTGACCACGGTGATCAGCACGATGCCGATGCCTTCCCACAGGGCGTAGGCCACACCCAGCGGCACGCGCTTCACGGCGAGCGCGAGAAAGCCGTAGGACAGGCCGATCATGGCGTACATGAGGGCGTGACCGAGAATCGGCGAATGATCGGCGGCGAATTTCATCGACGTGGTGCCGATCACTTCGGCCACGATGGCGATGAACAGATAGATCCAGGAACGCATGGTGCCCTCCCATGGGCATTACGAAAAACGCGAGGGGCTGACGGCGGCGTCAGCAAAAAAGCCGGGGTTTGGGAGGGTGGCGCTAGAGGTCGCCGGTCCAGTGACGTTCACGGGAAACCAGGCGGGAGGTGAGGAGCGGCAACGCTTGAGTGTTCAACATAATGCACAACAAATTAGCTGAGGGCATTGTGGAAGTCAAATCGATAGAGAATGACTAATGAATTTTGCTGCGGATCATTCGTTATTTGGTGAAAGCCCCTGAAAGGTGGCTGCAAGGCCCGTAAATTATAATTCCCAAATCCGGCGTAGCCTGTAAGGCCCAATCGCGGGTCAAGCCCGCGCCCACAAGGTTGGCGGCGATCCCTGTGGGAGCGGGCTTGACCCGCGAAGGCTGCAACGCTGACCCCGCCCCCCTGCGAGTCAAATCGCCACACCACCTCATCCCACACAAATTAATTATTGTACTGCGATAATTTTTGCTCAATAATCCGCCCCGTTCAAACCAGACCAAGGAAAAACCATGAACAGCAAAACAGTGGCCTACGCACGCTCGCGTCTGCGTGCAATCGGTGCCTTTGCGGCGTTGCTGGCGTGGGGGACGGCGCTGGCCGAATTTGGCTGCAATGCCTGGTTCTGGCTTTTCGACCGGCACGACGTGCTGGCCGCCTACCTGCAAAGCTTCGCCGACCAGATGCCCCTGCTGGTGGCGCCGGGCTTCCAGCCCAGCGTCCTGGCCCAGGCACTGGTCATCACCCTGGACATGATCCCGGCCAGCCTGTCGGTATTGGCCCTGTACCTCACCGGCCTGTTCTTCATCCGCCTGTCGCGCGGGCAGACGTGGACGGCCTCCAACATCAAGCTGCTGTGGTGGGTGGGCCTGCTGTGCATCGGCCTGCCGTTGCTGTGGCCGGTGATCGCCACCTTGCAGGGCCTGGCCTTCTGCATCGACCTGCCGCCAGGCGAAAGGAGCTTCAGCGTGGGGATCGGTGTATCATCCGCGGCGGTTTACGAGATCATGAAGGGCATATTGCTGTGTGCCTTCTCCCTCCTCATGCGTGACGCCAAGACCATCAGCGATGAACACAACTGTTATGTCTAGCCTAGCCCCATGCCGATAATCATCAGGCTCGACGTCGTGATGGCCCGGAACAAGATCCGTTCCAAGGACCTGGCCGAGATTATTGGCATTACCGAAGCTAACTTATCGTTGCTGAAGAACGGCAAGATCAAGGGTTTCAAGATCGAGACCCTGGAGAAGCTGTGTCGCGCGCTGAAGTGCCAGCCGGGAGACCTGCTGGAATTCAGCGAGGACTGAACAAGGAACACCCTCTCGTGAGCATCACCTTTCACTGGCGCGCAGCGCTGCTGCTGGCCGCCGGCCTGCTGGGCGGCTGTGGGCCGAGCTACACCTATCGCTATTCGCCACCGCCGAGCCAGCACGGCATGCAGTGCATCAGCGCGTGCTCGCAGCAGCGCAACTACTGCGGGCAACTGGCACGCATGCAGGACAACGCCAACCAGGCCCTGTACCAGTCCGAGATGCGCAGTTACCAGTACTGCCAGCAGGGCAAGAGCAAGAAGGATGCGCGGCGCAGTTGCTACTACCCGAGCTACCCCTACAGCGCGGGGCTGTCGAGTGATTGCGGGCGCGAGTACGACCAGTGCTACCAGGGTTGTGGCGGCACGATTCACCGGATATTGAACAAGGACTGACGGCTTGCGGGCCGCATGATGCAATCGGGGAAACACACATGACCATGAACACCTTCAACACCATCGCCCTGGTGGCCTTTGCCCTGCTGCTGGGTGGCTGTGCCGGTGGGCACGCCAGCCGCGGCGACAGCCTTGCGGGCTGGGACATGCCGCAGATGCAGGTGCTGGGCGACAACGGCCTGCCGGCGCAGCCGCATCGCTACGTGAAATGCAGCAAGCGTGGCTGCCATGAACAGAAGCCGATGCTGTTCGACCCGGCCAAGGCCGAACCGACGGCCGAAAGCCTGCATCGCGGGTGGTAGTAGAAGGGCTGAAGGCCACGTGAACCGTGGCCTTGCGCAAGATTGAGCGGAAGTGGTTTACAGAACCAAACCGATCGCTATAATAGCGCCCCTATGCCGGTATAGCTCAGTTGGTAGAGCAACTGACTTGTAATCAGTAGGTCCCGGGTTCGACTCCTGGTGCCGGCACCATATAAGACGAAGCCCTCGCAGAAATGCGAGGGCTTTGTTGTTTTGGGGTGGTTGTTTTTTCCTGCTACGTATACGTAACAAAGCGTCCATCCAATAACATCCCTTTACAGCTTTGACTCACCAGCGGTTGTCCTTGCTCGCCCTCCCGGCTAACCTTCCCCCGTCGCTGCCAAATCAGCGACCGGGCGTAGGAACCCGAATCAGTCAAGGTGCGACAGCGCCAACCAACCAGTGCAGGCGCTTTTTTTGTGTCTGCGCTAGCGTTCAATGGTGGCTGTGCGCGGGACACCTTCGGGTGTGCCGGGTGCCTTGACTCCCGGTATTCCTACCCCGCGTACAGCCGCCACCCAATCCCGTAGGAAGGACGGTTGCGGCTCCCATCAGTCAAGGAGCTAGACAATGCAGACTGCATCCCACACCTCCCCCGGAGGTGCCCATGCCTGACCTTCATACCCTCACTACTCCCGGCCTTACGACCTTTGCCGGCCAGGGCGAGCAGGCGTTATTTCGGGTTAATGCCGGTGTACCGATCAGCGAGGCGTTGGCCCACGTTTCGGACCTATTGCACCTGGCCAAGCGACTGGCCGAGGATGCCACGCAAGAGCGCGATACAGGCCGGCATGCCTGGGCTTCGCATTACTTGCAAGAGATGAGTAAGGCTGTGGTTGATGATGTGCTGGTTGCATTGGACGCTTAGGGCTGGCGCAACTTAGTAAAGCCCATGCCTTCATATCTAAAATCCAAAACGGGCTGCAAAGCGTTGATAGCAACCCAACCGCTTGCCCACTTGCTTGCGCCCGTCTCTTTTCTCCGGGATGAAACGGGCGCTCCTAACACTTCTGCAGCCCCGATCGCATATGGCTTTGCGGCCAGTCCCCCTCGTGACAATCGGTGTGACAAACGCTGATGTCACCAGCAACAGCGATGTAGATAATGGTGCCGCAGACCAAGGAGCGGACTGCACCTGACTGACAGTCAGGCATGCCCCGGTCATCGCATTGCTGCTTGCACCTGGCTCAGGATCTCGCGGCACTGGTCTCGTCAGCCAATGCAGCCTCCACCCGCCCACCGGTAACGGTGTTCAGGAGGCCAGATCATGAGATGCCCTTGCTCCCGGACGTAAGGAGCCGCAGTCCCGCGTAGAGGACATTCCCCACAGGTCGCAGGGGCCTTGATCCCTGATAACACTCAGCATTCTTGGCGGGATGACGTGGGGCGAGGATCGGAGAACGGCAGATGAGGTGACCGACATGGCATTGGTAGGTAGACGCGATGGCCGCAATTTCGGTTACGGCAGGCAGTTAAGTTACGCAGGGCTGCAAGCGCTGAAAGACATGTTCGGCGGCGGTCATTACGGCACGGTCAAAGCGCACTGTGATCGGTGGCAGGCATTCGTCAAATGGTGCCGCTCCGAACAGGGGCCCGGCATCAATAATGCGCGACAGATTGATCGTAAGGTGTTGGCTGACTACGCGGCGTATCTGCGCAACATGGTTGGGCCTGGTGACCTCGCCGTCAGTACCGCACAAAACCGGCTATCCAGCGTTAACAGGACCATGGCGGCGCTTCGCGGTGATCAGTGCGTGAAATTGCCCAGTCCGAGCAAGGCGCTGGGTGTGCAGCGCACCGGGGTTCGACATTCAGTGCCGCAGGGCCAGGACCGCGAACAGGTTAAGCAGATCGTCGATGCGCTTTGCAACCAACATGAACTACGGGCCGCCGCGATTGTTTTGTTGGCGCGAGCCACCGGCATGCGCTTGCGTGAGGCCATCTTGGCTGACCTGCCACGGCTGAGCCGTGAGGCTAAAGAGCTAGACAGAATCAACATTCAGGATGGCACCAAAGGCGGCCGCAGCGGCTCCTCCGCCCCCCGCTGGATTGCGGTGGACGACAACGTTCGAAGTGCACTTGGGTTTGCATGGCAGGTGTCGCCTGCGAATAGCCACAACCTGATTGCACCACACGAAAGCTACCTCAATCTTCTACAACAAATCATCCGCCCAGCGCGGGACGTCCTGCATGCACACAAGCTCAAAGGCTTCCATGAGCTACGAGCGGCGTATGCATGTGAACGCTATGTACAAATTACCCAACACCCCGCGCCTATTAACGGCGGCCAATGTTGCCTGGTAGATAAGCCCCTTGATCGTGAGGCCCGAAGGCAGATCAGCTATGAGCTTGGGCACGGTCGGATCGACGTGGTCGCGGCCTACATTGGAGGACGGACATGAGCAAGCCATTCGACATGGAGCTGTTCTTGTCTGGAGTGCTGACCGGCTCACACGCAAACCGGCGACGCCATGTACGGCAGGCGAAAATCATCCAGGCTGAGATTGCAGAGCGGTGGCAACGAGAGACGCCATGGTCTTGGCAAAGAAAGCACTTGGCTTGGTTTATCAAGCATCGCCCAGTCCGGAGCAGCGAGGCATCGCGGTACTACTACTTGCTGACGGTACGGCTACTCGCTCGTCGACTAGAAAAATCATGTGTTCGACGTCTGAGGAAAAATCTGAACTCAGTAGCCAATATCGAGCGTTAAAGGCGAAAAGCCGCCTACGTCAACGGTTTGTTCAAACTGGGTTGTGGCCTAGGTCTCCAATGAGGATAATCACAGATCGCGACGAGTAAAGCAGGCGGATGATCTGAATAGCTGGGTTAATCACCCGGCGAGAGGGTAAGGCTGCCGGCACCGGAGCGGGCACAAAAAGCTCTTTATTTTCCGAGCGCAAATCAGCAGCGGACCGCACATGCCTCGAACTCTCGCCTATGAGCGTGACAATGCTCTCAACGCTATCTGCCCATACTTCACGATGTTCCCGCTCGAGTATCCACTCGAGGTACTCGAGCAGTACCGTGAGGCAAACCCGGTAGTGATGGACCCGTTTTGCGGTCGCGGAACAACGCTGTTTGCTGCGCGCAAGCTGGGGCTGTCCGCCCGCGGTATTGATAGCTCTCCGATTGCAATCGCTATCGCCCGTGCGAAGCTAGCCGCAGTCTACACCACTAAAGCGTTGGCGTTAGCTAAGCGCTACATTAAAGAGTACGACTCATCCACAGTACCAGATAGCAGCTTCTTTAAAACTGCATTTCACCCCAACGTCCTTCGAAGGGTTTGTGCGATACGCGAAGGGCTACTTCGAGTGGGGCGTGACACTGATACGACAGTTATCCTGCGCGCCGCGATGCTTGGTTGCCTGCATGGCCCGATGAGCAAAACGCCAGAACGGCACTCTTATTTTTCGAATCAAATGCCGCGCACATTTTCCTCCAAGCCGGATTACTCTGTGCGCTATTGGGAGGAAAACGGGCTAGTGGCGCCAGAGCTAGATGTTCTAAAGGTGTTGCAGCGTAAGCTTACGCGCCTTGAAAGCACCCACTTGCCTAAGACAGGAGTATTGAAAGATGTGCGTAAGGGAGACTCTCGAATAGCGGCCTCGCTGCCGCCATCTTGTCGAGACTTTTCCGTTGTCGTCACATCGCCGCCGTACTACGGCATGCGTACTTATGTCGAGGATCAGTGGCTAAGGAACTGGTTTCTGGGAGGTCCGGATCACGTTGCCTATGGTAATAGCGAACAGCTTCAGCACGCAGGGATCGAATCATTCGCAGAGTCTCTTGGCAGAGTTTGGAAAAACATGGCTAGGACGAAAGCTGAAGACTTGGATATGCATATCCGTTTCGGAATCATTCCATCTTCAAAGGTCGATGCGAAAGCTTTAATCCGCGCGTCTTTAGAGGCGTCTGGTGTACATTGGGACGAGGTCTCAGTGCGTAGTGCAAAGACTGCTGCATCTGGAAAACGCCAAGCCGACCACATGGCTGCGGGCTCAGCTGCGGCCAAAGAATATGACTTCCATGTAAGAAGAAGCTAGGGAGAGAATATGGCTACTGCAGGAGGCTCCATCCAGTTAAAGGTATCGAAGAGTACCTTGTCGATGTTCCTTCGAACCAAATGCGATAAGGAGCTGTTCCTATCGTTGCACGACAAGAAGGCAATGGCGGCTGCAGGCCTTCCTGAGCCAATCAAACGGCCTGGCATTGGCACCCTGGCTGTGCATGGAAAAGACTTCGAAATTGGCAGAAACGATCAGCTCGTACGCCTTTTCGGCGGCATAGTGCAGTACTCAAAAAATGCCAACCAGTACGGGACCGTCGATCTACAGTCGATACTGACTGCAGTGACGTCTGCACCCCAGCTCATCTTGCAAGGACACTTTTCGATTGGAGCACAGCAGTCAACCGTGCTTTCAACGATAGGAGTGGATGCGGCAGATATTTCGCAAATCCCCCCCATAACCGACTTCGTACCTGATATTTTTTACATTCGGGAAGCAAAGGCGGGAGACCAAGAAGTTCTGCCCAACGGGACCCGTGGCCCAATAAATGAGCTGGTTGAGCCAAGGAAAGCCGTTTGCGTTTTCGACGTTAAGCATACCTCCGAGTCAAACCCGAGTTACTGCTCGGAGATTGCGATGTATGCAGTGATGCTAGCAAATTGGCTACAAGCCCGACCGCAGCTCGCCTGCCGATTTTTTGTAAGTCTCGACGCGAGACTATGGACACGGCACAACCAAGTTAACAGTAGTCTCGACAAAGCTGAGGCACAAGCTGGTACTACCCAGCAGGCGTTACTTGATGCGTTGATAGCAGACTCGGAAGATGCTCAGCTTCGCTTCTACCTTCCGACGATCCGTAGCTTCTTCAATGATGTAGCTCGGGTTGTGCGCATGGGCAAAACACCTGGGCAGGGCTGGCAGGCTCTAGACTGGCACATTTCAGGCAGTTGCAGCGCATGTGACTGGCTGGGCGACAGGCGTCACATGGGCCAGGCCCATCGAAACGTCGTAGACGTAAACCCTGGGCACTACTGCATGCCTCTAGCAGAGTCTACAGGTCACCTTTGCTTAGTTCCGGGTATTACGCGAGGAGCCAAAAAAGTTCTCCATCAGAATACCGTAGCTGACACCGCAGCGCTTGCTGGCGCATTGGGCCATCCTGCCTTGCAATTACACACTCTCTTGAAAAAAGAGGCTAAGGCTTTTCCCGCACGGTCGGCAGCCATCAACTCCGGCAATGTTTCCAGAGACACCACAGGTGCCATTGCTTCGTTGGTCCGTGCCGCAAACATCTTGCTCTACGCGAGCATCAACTTTGACTCCAGCTCAGGATTCTTAACAGGGCTCGCGCTCAGCGGTGTTGCAACCACCTTCACAGCTGGCCAGTCACCACGCCGATTCCGACCGGTCCCCTTCATTGTTGACGATAAGTCATTATTAGCGGAATGGGTCGCACTGGAAGGATTCCTGACCCAAATTGCCACGTGGATTGAAACTGCCGAGCAAATGAAGGGGGGGACGTCTATTACAGGACAAATCCACTTCTGGGAACAGCGGCAGTTCCAAGAGCTTTGCAACGCTATGGGAAGGCATTTACCTCGAGTCCTTGCGTTGTCTGCCCGACGGGCAAAAGCGCTTGCATGGGTTTTCGCGGGCGATGAAATGCTTGAGCGCGCCGACTCGGTTGAAGCGGCAACCATTGTAACTGTCGAGGACATTGTTAGACGGCTGGTCTTCGCGCCAAGCCGACATGTCATCACATTGTTCGATACTGTCGAACGCTACCGACGCAGCCAATACTCGCCTGCAATCACGGATTCCTACTACCGTGAATATCTGAGCAACGGTATTCCACGTGAGCGAATCTACGAACTATGGGCGCACACCCCGCAGGTGAAGCGTGGTGCTACTACCATTCCCCGAAATACTCTCATCGCCCAGTACTCAGACGCGTTGGAGCGACAGTCATCTGCTCTAGAAAGTGTATGCGAGAAGCTACGTGAGGACTATCGCGGCCAGTTTCGAGCTAAGGAGGCACGCATTCCTGTCTCGGTCCCTCGCGGGGCCTCGAGTGTAGCCTTTGACGCCAAGCTTTGGCTGTGGTGGGACGATCTGGATTTCAACACTTCGCAACTCGACGCTCATATCGGGCTTTCGATGGATGGCGAGAGGCGAGAGGCAATATATGAAGCCATCGTTCTACATACTGGTACGCACTTCAGCGGTAATCTCTACCAGTTCAGCGTCGCCCCAAGCTCGTCTGAGGCAAAGTTTAAAGAGGACTCGAGGCTGACTATTGGCAAGATAGGCACGCCGGGAATGCCACTGCAACGGGTGGGTAGCATTGTTGATTCTAGTGCACCTCCGTTTCATGGTACGCCAGAGGTGCTACAAATGCCTATTTGGTCTGCAGTAGAGGCTCGCCTAGTTGCATTCGATCGTGTGCGTCTTACCGCACAAGTTGAAATTATTTGTCGTAGGGACGCCAGCCTCGTGCCGTACCTAATGCAGCACAGTTGCTTCTCGCTTTTGAACGACATATTCCTCGTCGAAGCCAAAAAGCCAAAAATGTTTAACTGGGCAGAATTTAGCCAGCCAATTCTTCAGGCCATTGGTAACCCTCGTATCGCGACACCGGATCCCAACGCAGTGCGAGCGATCGGCGTAGCGCCCCCTGCCCGTCGCACATACGATACAGAATCCCCTGCAGCGAGAGTTCTCTGGGCTCCTGGAGTCCTTCAGCAGCAAGTTGTTTTGACGGGAGCTACTGCTGGTGCACTCGCCAACGCCGTTCAGACCTCTCACTCTCTGAACAATTCACAACGCGACGCAATTGTGCATGCCTTGGAAAGGCAGCTAACTGTTATCTGGGGACCACCTGGCACAGGTAAGACAAATACTCTTGCTGCGATGCTCCACGCCATGACAGTGCAGGCAGTTACATCTAGTACGCCTTTGCGAATTCTAGTAACAGGGCCAACTTACAAGGCGGTTGAAGAGGTAATGCACCGCGCTGCTAAGTTCTTGTCTCAAGACCCTATCGCAAGATGCGCGATGTTCGTTGGTTATTCAAAAGGGAGGGCGCTGGGATCTGCGCCTCAAGGTATTGGTTCACACATTACCTATGACAGCATGGTGTTTGAGGTAGGCAACGCTGAGTGGCAAAATTGCATCCAGCTTCTTGCAGGTGGTTCAGGGGTGACTATCGTCGGCTGTCAGGTTATGCAGAGCCGTCAGTTCGCAAAAGCACTTGGCGCAAGCCCGCTTCATCCAGTGTTTGATGTAGTAGTCGTAGATGAAAGCTCCCAAGTTCCTGTGCCTAAGGCGCTTGCGGCATTCAGCGGACTGCGAGACGATGCGCGGGTGATAATAGCCGGGGATCATTTGCAAATGCCCCCAATCTCCTCAATCGAGGCACCTAAAGATGCTGCTTACTTGGTTGGGAGCATTCAGACTTATTTGCTAGATCGTCCTTTTGCGGTTCGCGTGCAAAAATGCGTGTTGGATACCAACTATCGTTCTGCCGACCACATCGTAGACTTTGCTCGCACCATCGGCTATCCGCAGAGTCTTACAGCCGCCTACGGCAACTGCCGTCTTCATATGATACAGCCACCCGCCTTACGCCCTGACTACTGGCCTGGCTTTCCATGGGCACAGGTATTCGACCGCGTACTGCACGCTGATACAAGAGTCGCCACCGTTTTGCACGATGATGATATCTCATCGCAAGGAAACAGGTACGAGGCACAAATTGTGGCTAACTTGGTTCGTGGCCTGAGACACTCAGTAAGCGGTGCGCTCGACAATTGGGGCCTGCATCCCCAATCCCACTTCACACCGAGCGCTCTAGAGTTCTGGTCTGAGTGCGTGGGCATCGTGACCCCCCACCGCGCGCAGCGGGCTTTGGTGGTACAGGCATTAACTGAGATATGGCCCACTGAGGCGGACCATATTTCGGATGCGGTCGACACCGTTGAACGGTTCCAAGGGGGGGAGCGTCATACCATCATAGTGACCTTCGGCGTCGCAGATGTTGACGTCATTAGCGGAGAAGAAACGTTCTTAATGCAGTTAGAGCGCACCAACGTCGCGATCTCCCGCGCGATGGCAAAGTGTATCGTCGTCATGCCACGAGCACTTGCTGCTCATGTGCCAGAGGACAAGCGAGCGCTTGAAACAGCCTTTGCTATCAAGGATTTTGTGGAGGATTTTTGCAATCAGCGAGTAGACGACATGTTGCAATCTCCCTTGGGCAACCGCAGCGTCCAGATCCGCTACAGATCCTGATTCCTGGCTATTGGCTAGGGCGTTAGCTTTCATTCATGAGCAACCGTCCCTAGCCGATACCGACCACAACCCCAAACATGGCTACCCAGTCAGCAACGCGGCTGAAGAAATCCAAAGAGCAACTGGGATACTTTTAGAGATAGCCTGAATAGTAAACGAACATAATTTCCATACTAATTAATTACTTGCGTGACCATTCGACTCCTGGTGCCGCACCATCACAAGGTTGCAGAGACAATTTTCATTGTTTCTGAAACCACGAAAAACCCGCCTTTTGGCGGGTTCTTTCGTGTTAATCGTACTTAGTGTGCAGCGGCCCCTTCCTACGAAGCTGTAACCACCGACAATTCGATACGCAGTGTAGCTTTGGCCTCCGTCAAAGCTGGCAGGCCCACCGGTTGGGCAGGTACCACCGGCGATGGCAGCGCACCCATGGGCCGCAGCCTCCCTCGTACACGACTACAGAGTAATCGTCCTGAACCGAAGCCCAAATTGAAGCGAATTTCTCTTTGTGCCTTGATATTGCAGGGCGATTGTAGAGTGTGATGTAATACATCACACTTTATCGATGATAAAGAGCTTTCAACACAAAGGCCCCAAGGCGTTTTACGAAACCGGCTCGACTCGACGGATCCGGGCCGACCATGCCAAGCGGCTTGCGCGCCTGCTTCCATTTCTGGATCGCGCAACCTGTGCGGGCGACATCGACATGCCCGGTTGGAGGCTCCACCCGCTCAAAGGCGACTTGACCTTGTATTGGTCAGTGACCATCAGCGGAAACTGGAGGGTAATTTTCCGATTCGACGGCACAGACGTTGAACTGGTTGATTACCTCGACTACCACTGAGGAGTTCCCCAAATGGCCATGTTCACCCCCCCGCACCCAGGCGAAACCTTGCGCGAAGATGTGTTGCCCGCCCTGGATATCAAGGTGGCCGAGTTTGCACGTCGGCTCGGTTACGCCAGAGAAACACTGTCTCGAATCCTTCACGGCCATGCACCTGTCAGCCCGGACCTCGCCGTCCGGCTTGAGCGGGCCGGCATCGGCAAGGCTCGAACCTGGCTGGCCATTCAGGCTGACTGGGATCTGTGGCAGGCCGAGCATCGCGAACAACCTGTGATCGAGCGCTTTGCGTCTATCGCGTGATACTGAAAAAGCCGACGACGATGGTTTTTCAGTTATCCACAAGCATGGCGCTCGAGCGCACGCTCAAGGTCAGCCAACTCAACACCTGCCCCCTCGCCGCATCTCGCGACACGCCCCGCGCAATCAACCCTCACCCGTAACCCTTCCCCTGTCAGATGCCCTGGATACTTGCCCAACATCAGCTCGACCTACCTATCGCTCATGGGGTGGCAGCTGTACGCGAGTTGGCGGGCCTCTTCGCCGGCGAGGCCGGCTCCTACAAAGGACCACGCCGTCGGTAGGAGCCAGCCTTGCTGGCGAATGGCACCCCACGCTAGTGGGCGCTCTGCCCTTCAAGCAACGCCAGAATCCGCGGCCAACCCGCCATACCTGCCAACGCCAGCGAAGTCTGGCCGTTGCCGTTGGGCAGCAACGGGTCAGCGCCATGACGCAACAGCGCATCCACCACCGTGTAATTGCCCGCCAGCACCTCGCGGTGCAGCATCAGCCATCCCTCGTCATCCGGGTCTCGGGCCACCTGCGGCTGTGCGCTCACGCCCTCCTCGATCTTGTCGCGCATGTTCAAGGCCATCGGGTGCTCGGTGCATTCCAGCACCGCCAGTGTCTGCCGGTCTTCAGCACGGCTCAACGTACGGGAGAGCAGCCAAGGCTGCTGACCTTCTGCAGCCGGGACGACTTCGACCAAACCCGGCTCACCGAAATCCATACCCCAGGCCTCATCGTGCTCCAGGCGCTCGTCTTCGGGCATGGCCGCGCGTATCGCATCGACGGTGAAGCCGCCGTACACATGGCCCTGGCGCACGTACATCCAGTCGTTCAGCAAGGCCAACGGCAGCGTCACAGGCTCCCAGGCCTTGAACGAGGTGGCCCAGCTTGGTTCATTCATCAGCACGCCGGTGATGGACTGCCCATCGAACTCGATCTCGCTCACCCACATGTTCTCGACGCTGGGTACCTCGGGGTCGTCGCTCTCGATGGGGAAGGACATTTTTACAGCCGCCATGTCCAGGCCCTTCACGATCCTGCGCGCCTCCCACGACAGCTCTCGCCAGAAATACTTGAACGTCGCCTGAGCACTGGCCACGGCGGCCTTGAACTCGTCGCTTTCGCCTTCAACACCGTAGATGATCTGTTCGGTCATAGGTAAATCGTTCCATCGCCTGGTTCACTGAAATGCTCAAGCCAGAGCACTTGCGGCCTGTACCGCCACTTGAAAAACGGGAGCAGGATAACCTGATCCAGCGAACGTGGCAGCCTTGCCCCCAAGCCCCCGTTACGCTAAAAACCTGCACCCTTGGATACCACGCAAAAGGACAGGCCCAATGTTTGAAAACATCACTGTTACCGGCAGCCCGCTGGTGCTGTCCACAGACGCCGAAGTGGACCAGGCACAAGCTGTGCTGGGTACCCGCTTCCCCACTGGCTACCGCGAGTACATCACGCAGTTCGGCGAAGGCATTCTTGGCGGCGTGTACGTGCGCATCTACCCGCCCCATCAACTGCTGCACGGCGAAAACAGCCAGGCCCAGTGGGTTGAGCGCATCAACCAGTACTGGTTCTGGGACGACGACAAGGAGCTGATGCCCAAGGAAAAGGCCTTGCAGTGCATCATCATTGGCGACACCTACGACGGCGACGAACTCATCATTCACCCCAGCGACCCGGAGCGCATCTATGTGCTGCCACGTCACAGTGAAGCCGCCCTCGTCGCGGGTAACGGGCTGGTGGAAACGATCGAATGGCTGTGCAGTTCGAATGTGCTGACCGAAGCGTTCACCGAGCGCCACTTCGAACCGTTCGACAGTCGCGTACAGCCCTGACATGAAACGAATACCCAGGCGCACCCACGCCGGGTATTCGCCCGAACAATGAAATCCCGGTCGTCATCCAGAAAGACCCAACATCCGGCCATGGCTTGATCAAGCCCTGCACTTCGAATCGCTGGTAGCCGATGGTTTTTCAGTTACCCACAAGCATGGCGCTCGAGTGCAGTCTCAAGGTCAGCCAATTCAACACCTGCACCCTCACCGCACCTCGCGACACGCCCCGCGCAATCAACCCTCACCCGTAAGCCTTGCCCTGTGAGTTGCCCTGGATACTTGCGCAACATCAGCTCGACCTGCGTATCACTCAACCATGCCGCGCGGTCCAGGGACCAGCGCTGGTCCTGGAACTCGAACAGGCAGGCACCCGACACGGCATCGACAATCCGCGGCGGATACACCCAGTGCGAGTTGCCGGCTTCCCACGGCGCAGCCTCGATGCGATAGCGGCCGTCGGGTGAGGTGGATTGGGTTTCAAATTGGGTCATCGGCATCGTGCTCCGTGCATGATCGGAAAGTCTGTCACAACAGGGGTTGAACAGGTCGGCCCCTGTCGCTTCCTCTACGCAGTGGCCTTGCGATTGCCCATGCCGTCGAGCACCGCATCCACCAGCACCTTGGCTAATTCCGTCGAATGCAACGAGACCCACAGCAAAACTTTGCTGGTGGAGTCCTCGGGGTGCAAACAGGCTTTCTGGAGGGTGTCGAAGATGCCTCTGAGCAACAGCGAGGCATGCATCAGGGCGTCTTCTTCGGGTATGTCTGCGCGTACCAGGAAGAATGGGGCATGCCCGGTACAGAAGACACCAGTGTTGCAACGGGGAGAAGTCGGGGGATCGGGAACAAGTTTTTTCACGATGAAACTCCTGCTGGAAGGAGCCATCACCCACTGCGACCAAACAAATAGGTGACAGCTGTACGCAGGTTGGTCGACCGGATCAGCAGGCAAAACCGGCAGGCACGAATGCCTCCCACGTACAGCCGTCATAACTCGAGATAACTGGCGAACTAACGCCGTCACGTCGATTGACTGCATAGAATTGCGTACTGGTTTCGGGCGACCAAACCCGATCGCTGATGCTCAGCGACCGCAGGAGCCTAACGGCCTGCCTGAATCCCAGCAAGGCGCACCGCCCACGCAAAATCTGTCCGCATATTACAGTCCTTCAGACGTGTCTGGCCAAGCGTGTGTAAACGCAGCCCTGCGCCGCAGTGGGCGGCCTCTTCGCCGGCAAGGCCGGCTCCTGCTGGGTGGCACCCACAAACGTACAAGCCAGCCAAAGGCTGGCCGTTTAACGTCACCTGCACACCACCTACCCACACTCGCAGGGGACACAATGGAAATCTTTCTCTACGCCTTCAGCGTGATGTACAGCCCCGGCCCGGTGAACGTGATGGGGCTGAACGCCGGCCTTACAGGCCAGTTCCGCCGTACCGCAGGCTTCTTCGTCGGCGTGGGCGGCGCGATGTTCGTGCTGTTCATCCTGTTCGGCTACACCGGCGAAGCCATCATCTCCAAGGCCGCGCTGCCCTACCTCGCCCTGGCCGGCGGGCTCTACACCAGCTACCTGGCCTTCAAGGTCTACACCGCCAGGGTCCAGCTCACCCAATCGTCCGATGCCCCCGCCAAGGCGCTGACCTTCTGGAACGGCTTTCTGATCCAGGCCCTCAACCCCAAGGGCATGATGGTGGTGCTGCCGATCACCAGCGTGATGTTCCCCGCCGCGCACCTCAGCGGCGCCAGCATCGCCGCCGTGTCGGCGCTGATAGCCCTGGGCGCTGCCGGCGCGCCGGGCCTTTACGCCTTGCTGGGCGCCGTGCTGGGCAAGCGCATCAGCAAAGAGGTGTACTTCAACCTGTTCAACCGCCTGATGGGCATCGCCCTGGCCGTGTGCGCCGCCTTCATGTTCCATGATTTCTACATTCACATTCAGGCAAACGCCGGCACGCTGTAACCTGTGTTGTCGCCGGCCTGACTCTATCGCTCGAAAGGTGAGCAGAATGCTCGATCTACCGTCACCGCAAGACTGGGTGAAACACGCCCCACCGTCCCCCAGGGTCGAACGCCTGGAGGCCTTCTTCAGCGCCCACGGTTTCGACCCGCACCGCCACGATACCTATGCCATCGGCCGCACCCTGGCCGGGGTGCAGAGCTTCAGCTACCGCGGCGCCAGCCGGCACAGCCTGCCGGGGGAGATCCTGGTGCTGCACCCGGACGAGGTGCACGACGGGCATGCGGGCTCGGCGTCGGGGTTTCGCTATCGCATGCTCTACCTCACCCCGGCGCTGGTGCAGGAGGTGCTCGGGGGCCAGCCGTTGCCGTTTCTCAAGGGCGGGATCTCCCGCGACCCGCGCCTGGCGGCCGCCACCCACGCGATGCTCGCGAGCATGGACGACAGGCTAGACCCGCTCGAAGAGGACGACGCGCTGCTGGGCCTGGTAAGCGCGCTGCAGGCCGTGTGCGGGCGCCCGGCATCAAGGCAGGCCCACGACTACGCCGCCGCCCGGCGTGCCCGCGAGTACATGGATGACAGCCTGGAGCAGCCCATCACCCTGGATGACCTGGCCGCCTGCGCCAACCGCGACCGCTGGAGCCTGTCCAAGGACTTTCGCGCCTACTTCGGCACCAGCCCCCATCGCTACCTGACCCTGCGTCGCCTCGACCGTTTCAAGGCCTCGGTGTTCGCCGGTAGGTGCCTGGCGGACGCAGCCGTAGAGGCCGGTTTCTTCGACCAGAGCCATATGTCCAGGCACTTCAAGAACGCCTACGGCATCACGCCCTCGCGCTGGTGCAAACCCCTGCTCGGGCGCCTTGATTGAGTTTGCGCGCTGGCGGGTGGTGGGGTCGCCGACCTTGATATCCCCACCCCCATCCGTTATAGATAAAAAGGAAACCATAACGAAAAGAGGCCATTCCAGCCCCCCATGAACGAGATCACACGCATCTTTCGCCCTTCAGGCCCCCATTTTGCGCCCTGCGCTGATGGCTACGGGCCGAACACAGTCACCCCTTCCCCGCTCTCGACACTGTTCCACGCACTGTCGATTCCGCCAGGCAACATCCTGCTGGCCCAGATGCGCAAGCGCCCCGTCCCTCCACCTGCACCGTAGCGCCTGAATTCCACCACCCTCGGCTTTTGCCGCTCGGGGTTGGGGAGCCTTTGCATTTTTTTCAGCGTTCAACTGTTCAGGAATCTCTATGACTCTTCGTGTAGCCATCATCGGTGCCGGCCCGTCCGGCCTTGCGCAACTGCGTGCCTTCCAATCCGCCCATGCCCAGGGCGCCCCCATGCCCGAAATCGTCTGCTTCGAAAAGCAGGCCGACTGGGGCGGCATGTGGAACTACACCTGGCGCACCGGCCTCGACCAGCACGGCGAACCGGTGCACGGCAGCATGTACCGCTACCTGTGGTCCAACGGCCCCAAGGAATGCCTTGAATTCGCCGACTACAGCTTCGACGAACACTTCGGCCGGCCGATCTCCTCGTACCCGCCGCGCGAAGTGCTGTGGGACTACATCCAGGGCCGCGTGAAAAAGGCCGGGGTGCGCGACTACATCCGCTTCAACACCGCGGTCAAGAATGTCAGCTTCGATGAAACCACCCGCGAGTTCACCGTCAGCGCCTACGACTACAGCGCCGGGCAGGGCATCGAGCAGGTGTTCGATTACGTGGTGGTCGCCAGCGGGCACTTCTCTACGCCGCACGTACCGGAATTCGAAGGGTTCGAGCGCTTCGCCGGGCGCATCCTGCACGCCCACGACTTTCGCGAGGCGATGGAGTTCAAGGGCCAGGACCTGCTCATCGTCGGCAGCAGCTACTCGGCCGAAGACATCGGCTCGCAGTGCTACAAGTACGGCGCGCGCTCGATCACCACGGCCTACCGCACCCAGCCGATGGGCTACAAATGGCCCAAGGGCTGGGAGGAGCGCCCGCAGCTGGTGCGTGTCGAGGGCAACCTGGCGTTCTTCGCCGACGGCTCGAACAAGCGCGTGGATGCGATCATCCTGTGCACCGGCTACCAGCATCACTTCCCGTTCCTGCCCGACGAACTGACCCTCAAGACCAACAACCGCCTGTGGCCAACCGGCCTGTACCAGGGCGTGGTGTGGGAGCAGAACCCGCAGTTGATCTACCTGGGCATGCAGGACCTGTGGTACAGCTTCAACCTGTTCGACGCCCAGGCCTGGTTCGCCCGCGACTACATGCTGGGGCGCATCAAGTTGCCGGCCAAGGCCGACATGCAGGCCGACAGTGCCAGCTGGCGCGCCGATGAAGAGGCCCTGGACACCACCGCCTCGATGTACGAATTCCAGGGCCGCTACATCAAGCACCTGATCGCGCAGACCGACTACCCCAGCTTCGACATCGATGCCGTGAACCGCATCTTCCTCAAGTGGAAGAGCGACAAGAAGAGCGACATCATGGGCTATCGCGACAAGTCGTACCGTTCGGTGATCACCGGCACGGCAGCGGTGCCGCACCATACGCGGTGGCTGAAGGCGATGGACGATTCGCTGGAGGAGTACCTGCGCGAAACGGACGGCAAGAAGGGCGAAGTGAAGGCACTGCGCGGGTAGCCCCGCCGACGCCCGAAACCGGTGCCCCCACAAGACCGGCCCTTGCCGGCGCGGCCTCTACTGCGGGCACTGGTAACCGGTTTGCCCCCGCTGCAGGCCGATGACCTCGCGATGCACCTGGCTGGGCCCGTAGTCGGCATTCCAGCCACGGCGTTCGGCCACCGGCTGCGGCGCATAGCCGCCCTTGCAGGCCAGCAGGTTGAGCATCACGTTCGCCTCGCCCATCAGCGGCTCCAGCTTGAGGGTGCGCCTGGGCGCCAGTTGTACCCTCCCCTGCGCGTCGCTGCGGGCCACCACCACCCCTGCATCAAGAATGCTCACCCCGGCCAGTGGCTGCCGGGTGTGCTGATCGACGACCGTGGTGTCGAGCCCGTCGTGCACGATCACCGAGCGCGGCATGCAGCCTTGCAGCAGCAACAGCGCGGGCAAAGCGGTGTACCTCCACCAGCGGAATCGGACTGTCATGGCAAGCTCCTGCAAGGCCTGAAACACGGCAGTCTACTTGCGTGACCGAATTTGTGCAGAAGCGTCGACATCGACACGCAGGTGCCTTTCCGTCGCCCGTGGCGCTCACGTATCATCCGCCCCCTGCCCCGGCCCACATGGACGTCCGATGACCCCCGCCGCCCGCCTGTTCACCCTGCTGGCTTCCAGCACCCTGCTTGCCCTTGCCCTGCACACTCCGGCCGCCGTCGCCGCCGGCTTCGATTGCAGCAAGGCACGCACCCTCATTGAAAAGTCGGTGTGCGACACGCCAACGCTGTCGGCCAAGGACGACCAGCTCAACGCGCTGTACAAGCCACTGATGACCCGGCGCATCTATCGCGAACTGGAAACCCGTTGGGTAAACGAGGTGCGCGACCGCTGCCAGACCGCCACCTGCCTTGAGCGCGCCTACGACCTGCAGATCCGCAACCTGACCGCGCTGCCGCCACCGCCCGTGCCCGGCCTGCGCGACGCGGTGCCGCTGCCCCAGGGCAGCGCCTACCGTACCCTGCAGGACGAGCCGTGGCCGCGCTTTGCGCTGGCGGCTATCCCGGACATGTACCCCGATTCGCTGGCCCAGCTGATCGATGTGGGCATCAAGGACGGCGTGCTGTACGCACTGCTCTACGTGGCAAATTCGTCCGACGGCCCCGGCTACAACCAGGACAACTGGTCGGTGCAGCCGTCTTCGGGCGTGCTGCTCGAATACGCCGACAACCGCCCCGGCCTGCATGTGATCGACCGCGACGTGCGCTTTGCCGGCTGGCGCATCAGCGAACTGATGGACCAGGGTGAACGCTATGCCGGCATCCAGGACGGCGCGTTCTACTACCGCCAGCGCACCGAGGGCGAGCTGCAGCAGGCCATGGTCTACACCCTGGGCAGCCGCCAGCCGCCGCAGGCCACCACCACGGTGTTCCACGCCCAGTCGCGCACGCTGCGCTTTGCCAAGGCAAGGGTGCTGGGCAACATGAACGACGAGAACAGCGACCTGCGCCTGAACTACGAACACGCCCTGCCGCGCCCCGCCAGCGAAACCGTGCTCGACCCCGAGAGCGGCGGCTGGAGCCTGTCCAACCTGGCCTGGAGCGAGCGCCGCCAGGTGCTGTACTTCGAGAACAGCGGCGCCATGGCCTGCATCTGGCGGGTCGACCTGAGCGGCAAGGTGCTGTCCAAGATCGTGCCCGAACACACGGCCGGACAACCGCTGGCGGTGGAGCTCGACGGCCGTGAGGCGATCGTGTACGTCGAGCACGACCAGTTGATGTTCGCCCTGTCGCCCGACCTGTAAGGACACCTCCATGCACACCGTGACCCGCCTGCTCACCCTGCCCGCCTTGCTGGCCCTGGCCCTGCACGCGCCGGTGGCCTCGGCCGCCGGTTTCGATTGCAGCAGAGCCAACACGATTCTGGAAACCGCGATTTGCAACACGCCCTCGCTGTCGGCCAAGGACGACCAGCTGAATGCGCTGTACACCCCGCTCAAGGCGCAGAAGATATTCCGCGAGCTGGAAACCGACTGGCTGAAGAACGTGCGTAACCAGTGCAAGACCCCCGAGTGCCTGGAGAGCGCCTACGACCGCCAGATCCGCCGGCTGACCGCCGTGCCGGCACCGGCGCCGGTTGCCTCCGACAGCCTCGCACCGCTGCCCAAGGGCGAGGTGTACGCAAAGGTCGAGGACGCGCCGTGGCAGCGCTTTGCCCTGGCCCCGTTCATCGGCATGAGCGAGGACTCGGTGGCGCAACTGATCGATGTGACCGTCAAGGACGGCGTACTGCACGCGTTCGTGTACGTCTCCGGCGACCCTGACGGGCCCACCTACGTGCAGGACAAACACGTGATGCGGGCCACCTCCGGTACCCTGCTCGAATACGCCGACGATCACCCCGGCTGGCATGTGATCGCGCGCAACGTGCGCTTTGCCGGCTGGTCCCACAGCGGCTTCAACGACCAGCGCGAGCGCTATGCCGGGGTGCAGGACGGCGCGTTCTACTACCGCCAGCGCAGCAACGGCGAGCTGGAGCAGTCGATGGTGTATGCCGTGGGCAGCCAGCAGCCGCCGCAACCGACCACCCAGGGCTATCACGCCGGCTCCAACACCGTGCGCTTTGCCAAGGCGCGTGTGCTCGAAGACCTCAACGTGGCCAACGACCAGTTGCGCCTGGCCTACGAAAGCGACGGCAACTCGCGCGGCTACGAGAGCGTGATGGCGCCCGACTCCAGTGGCTGGAGCCTGGTCAACCCGACCTGGAGCGAACACCGCCCGGTGCTGTACTTCGACAACAGTGGCGGCATGGCCTGCGTCTGGCGGGTCGACCTGGTGAACAAGGTGCTGTCCAAGGTCGTGCCCGAGCACGAGGCGGTTTCGGCCCGCCCGGTGGACATCAATGGCCGCGAAGCGCTGGTGTATGTGCAGGAGAGCCAGCTGATGTTCGCCATCGCCCCGGATCAGTAACCCTGTGGCAACGCTCGGGCCCGCCAGCGACCGAACAGCCGGCCCACGCTCACCAGCCAGTTGAGCAGCGCCACGCACAGCACGCTGAGCAGCAGCGCATGCGGGCCGCCCTGCACGATCAGGGTGCCGGCCAGCAGCGGGAAGCCGAACACGCCGATGAAGTACCCCAGGCTGAACAGCAGCAGTGCCTGCGGCGTGTAGCCGGTAGGCGCTTCGTTGGCCGCCAGGCCGTTGATCACCGAATAGTTGAGCCCGTAACCCACCCCCAGCAACGCCGCCGCCAGCAGGTAGCTGAGGGCGTCCTGCACCCACCAGCCCAGTGCGATGACGGCCAGCACCATCAGCCCGGCCAGCAGGCACGAGGTGCGGTAGGCGTCATGCCGCACCACCCAGCCGGCGATCAGCAGCCGGCAGCCGATGGCGGCGAGCATGAAGCCGACGAAGAACAGCGAATAGTCCAGCCCGCGACTGGCCGCGTAGGTGGTCTGAAAGCTGCCCAGCCCGCCGAACACCGCGCCGCCCAGGCCCACCATCAGGATCGGCCAGCGCGCCGACGAGCGCAGCACCTGGATGCCGGCGTGGCGGCTGATGCGGGCGCTGGCCGCCTGTGCCGGGTGCTGGCGTGCCAGCCAGGCGAAGACCAGCATACCCACAGCGGCGGCCAGGGCGGCGGTGTAGAACGCGGTTTCCAGTGGCAGGTGCAGCAGCGAGGCGAGCTTGCCGGCCAGCGGGCCGGAGCCGATGCCACTCATCATGCTGCCTGACAGCAGCGCGAAGCAGTGGGTGCGCCGGGCCGGCTCGACCAGCGCGGCAACCAGGATCGGGCCCAGGGTGTAGAACGCGCCCCAGCCCAGGCCCAGCAGCAGGCCGCACAGCCACAGGCTGAAGTCGACACCGGGTACCAGGGCAAAGCCCAGGCAGGCGCCGATCAGGCACAGCGCCGACTGCGCGATGGCGCGGGCGGTGCCGAGCCAGTCGGCGAGATGGCCGCTGCCGAGCACGGCGATCACGGTGCTGAGCATGGCGATGGCGATGATGCTGCCGGCGTCCTGTTCATTGCCACCTCGGGAAGTGACCAGCAGCGAGAGCAGAAAGGTCGAGCCGTAGGACAGCGACAGCAGGTAGCTGGCCAGGCACAGCAGGCCGAAATGCGGGGTGGTTGTTTTTGTCATGGTGGGTCCGCCGATGGGTATGGCTGTTTTAGCATGGGGATTGGCGGTGGCAGTTGTGGATGTACCGGAGTTGGGATCTGTGCCGACCGGACTAACGCATCGCGGGTCAAGCCCGCTCCCACAAGGATCCCCGCTGTCCTTGTGGGAGCGGGCTTGACCCGCGAAGGGGCCGAAGGGTTCAGCGCCAGCCCACCCGCCCGATCAACATGAACACCGCCTGAAACCCCAGAATCAGCACCACGCAACCGGTCCAGCCCCACTGCTGCCACAGCACCGCCGGCAACAGCGCGCCGGCACTCCCGCCCAGGTAATAGCAGGTCAGGTAGCGCCCGATCGCCCCGGCCTTGTTCGCGCCGGCCGTGGTCGCAATGAAGGTGTTGGCCGCCGCCTGCGCCAGGAACACCCCGGTCGAACTCAACGCCAGCCCCAGCACGATCACCCACAGCGTGGGCACAAGCGTCAGGCCGATGCCCACCGCGCCGACAACGCCCGCCACCATCAGCAGGTGCAACGGCGGGCGAGCCCTGGCCAGGCGGCCGGCAATCGGCGTGACCACCAGCGCCAGCAGAAACACCGCATAGATCGACCCCAGCGCCGCCGCCCCCAGCCCGAACGGCGCCCGGCTCAGGTGCAGCCCCGCATAGGTGAACGACGCCACCTGTGAAAACAGCACGCAGAACCCCACCGCACACGCCGACCACAATGGCCAGCCAAACCGTGGTGGCGCACTGGCCCTGCGCGTGCTCGCCGGCATCGGTTCGAGCACCAGCAGCCAGCGAATCCCCAGCCCCATCAGCAGCACCACCAGCGCCAGCACCTCGAACGCTTCGCGCCAGCCCCAGTACTCGGTCACCCACGCCACCACGAAGCGCCCGGCAAAGCCGCCCAGGATGGTGCCGGTCACGTACAGGCTGGTGACCTCGGTCACGCTAGCGCCCTGCCACCGCTCACCAATCAGCGCCACGCTGCAGGCGAAGATCACCGGTATCAGCAAGCCCTGCACCGCCCGCCACAGCAGCAGCTCGGCAAAGCTGCCCACCGTGGCCATCACCAGCACCGGGGTGGCCAGCAGCAACGCCGCCGCCACGATCAGCGTCACCGGCGACCAGCGCCGCGCCAGCCAGCCGACCCAGGGCGCAGTCAACGCCACCATCAGGGTGGTGATGGTCAGGCTCCAGCTCACCTGGCCAATGTCCACGGCAAACTGCCGGGCCAGTTGCGCGAGGATGCCCTGGGTGGCGTACAAGGGGAGGAACGCCGCGCAGCCGCACAACAACATCGCGACCCGCGCAGCCGAAGAAGGCGCCGGCATGGCAAAACTCGTTAAAGTGTGTGGCGCCCTTTATACGGCGCCCCACTCGCCCCGGGCCAATACCGATTTCGGACCGATCGATACCTCAAGGTGCACCATGCTCGACCTCCGCAAACTGCGCTATTTCCTGGCCGTGGCCCAGGCCCTGCATTTCGGCCGTGCCGCCCAGGCCCTGCACCTGGCCCAGCCCGCGCTGACCCGGCAGATCTCGGCGCTGGAAGCCCAGCTGGGGTTCAGCCTGTTCGAGCGCAGCAGCCGCAACGTCAGCCTCACCGTGCAGGGCCAGGCCTTCGTGCCCTATGCACGCAACGTGATCGAGCAACTGGCGCTGGCCGAAACCATGGCCGCCAGGCTCGCCAGCGGCATGGCCGGCCACCTGAGCCTGGGCTATGCCAGCTCCGTAGCCCTGAGCGACCGCTTTACCCAGGCCATCCAGCGCTTCGCCCAGGCCTTCCCCGAGGTGCAGTTGAACCTGATCGAACAGGCGTCGATGAACCAGTGGGCGCAGCTGCGCGACGGCACCCTGGACATCGGCCTGAGCCGCCTGCCGCCCCCCGCCGAGCACAACCTGCACACCGACACCCTGGAGCACGAACCCCTGCTGCTGGCGCTGCCGGTCAGCGACCCGCTCAGTGAACAGGCACAGGTCAGCCTGGCGCAGTTGCAGCAGCGCCCGGTGATCCTCTACCCCGAGCAGCACGGCACCGGCCTCAACCTGGCCATCGAGACCCTGTTCGCCAACGCCGGCCTGCCGTTGCACCGCGGCCCCAGCGGCCAGCAGACCACCACCATCATCGCCCTGGTCGCCGCCGGCCAGGGCGTGGCGGTGGTGCCGGCCTGCACCAGCGCGCTGGAACGCAAGGGCGTGTGCTACCGCCCGCTGAGCGATGCCGATGCACACATCGCGCTGCATGCAATCAGCCGCCGGCACGGCCGTTCGCGGGCGGCCGAGGCGTTCCTGGCGATCATCAATCAGCCGGGCCCATGAGCCCCGGCGCCTGGCAAGCACGGCGCGGATAAAACTGTTTTACCGAAACCACGGGTTTTCCGCCGCGGTGCTTTGCCTATCCTAGGCGCGACAAACACCATCAGCGGAAGATTCATGCGCCTCTCGTTTCCCAGCCGTTATGCCTGCCTGGCGGCGTGCCTCACGTTCAGCCTGGCCAGCCTGCCGTTTCTTGCCACTCACGCCTGGCTCTGGCCATTGACCCTGATCGGCACGCTGCTCTCGCTGGTGGGCCTGAACGACCTGCGCCAGCGCCAGCACGCAGTGCGGCGCAACTACCCGATCCTGGGCAACCTGCGCTACCTGATCGAGACCATCCGACCCGAGATCCGCCAGTACCTGCTCGAAGGCGACGACGACAAGCTGCCCTTCTCCCGCGCGCAGCGCTCGCTGGTGTACGCACGGGCCAAGAACGAAAGCGCCGAGAAAGCCTTCGGCACGCTCAATGACGTGTACCGCCCGGGCTTCGAGTTCATCAGCCATTCGATGCTGCCGGTCAACACCCCCGACCCGGCCTCGTTTCGCATCGCCATCGGCGGCCCGCAATGCCGCCAGCCTTACTCGGCATCGATCTTCAACATTTCGGCCATGAGCTTCGGCGCCCTCAGCGCCAACGCCATCGGTGCGCTGAACAAGGGCGCCAGCCTAGGCCGTTTTGCCCACGACACCGGCGAGGGCAGCATCAGCCCCTACCACCGCGAACATGGCGGCGACCTGATCTGGGAAATCGGCAGCGGCTACTTCGGCTGCCGCGACGCCCACGGCCGCTTCGACCCGCAGCGCTTCGCCGAACAGGCCCGCGACCCGCAGGTGAAGATGATCGAGATCAAGCTCAGCCAGGGCGCCAAGCCCGGCCACGGTGGCATCCTGCCGGGGCACAAGGTGAGCGCCGAGATCGCCGCCACGCGCGGTGTGGCGCCCGGCGAAGACTGCATCTCGCCCGCCGCCCACAGCGCCTTCAGCACGCCGGTAGGGTTGCTCGAGTTCGTGGCGCAGTTGCGCGAGCTGTCCGGCGGCAAACCGGTGGGCTTCAAGTTCTGCCTGGGCCACCCCTGGGAGTTCATGGGCATCGCCAAGGCCATGCTGGCCACCCAGATCGTGCCCGACTTCATCGTGGTCGACGGCAAGGAAGGGGGCACCGGCGCTGCGCCACGCGAATTCAGCGACAACATCGGCGTGCCCATGCGCGAGGGCCTGATGTTCGTGCACAACACCCTGGTGGGCCTGAACCTGCGCCACAAGGTGCGCATCGGCGCCGCCGGCAAGATCGTCAGCGCGTTCGACATCGCCGGCGTGCTGGCCCTAGGCGCCGACTGGGTGAACTCGGCGCGCGGCTTCATGTTCGCCATCGGCTGCATCCAGTCGCAAAGCTGCCACACCAACCAGTGCCCCACCGGCGTGGCCACCCAGGACCCGTTGCGCCAGCGTGCACTGGTGGTGCCCGACAAGGCCGAACGGGTGTTCAGCTTTCATCGCAATACCCTGCATGCGCTGGCCGAGATGCTCGCGGCCGCCGGCCTCGAGCACCCCAGCGAACTCAAGCCCAAGCATCTGGTACGCCGCGTCAGCGCCAGCGAGATCCGGCTGTTTTCGCAGTTACACGTGTTCCTCAAGCCCGGCGAATTGCTCAGCGGCTCGATCGACAGCGAATTCTATGCACGGATGTGGCGGATGGCCCGCAGCGACAGCTTCGCGCCGCAATTGCAGGATGCGCCCGTGGCACCGGCGAATGCGGTACGCCGAAAACAAACAACCCCGGCCTAGGCCGGGGTTGTTTGAAGGTCGAATCGATCAGAGGATGCTGATCGGGTACTCGACGAACACGCGGACTTCGTTGCCGTCGGTGTCCAGATTGGTGCTGCCACGCAGGAACGAACTACGCAGTTTGACGGACAGGTCCTTGGCAGGGCCTTCCTGAACCACGTACTTGAACTGGTTGAAGATTTCGCGCTCTTTGCCTTCACCGGCACCGTGAGTGTTGATGTTGTCACCACGCACGTAGGCCACGTTGTAGGTCAGGCCCGGTACGCCGAAGGCGCTGAAGTCCAGGCCGTAGCCGATCTGCCACGAACGCTCGTCTTCGGCGTTGAAGTCGGACCAGTAGGAGTTGGCCAGGAAGATGGTCGAACCACCGTCACCTACGCCGCCACGACGATTCTGGTACCAGCCGTACTGGTAGCCGGTGTCACCAGTGCTGCGCTGGTGCGCCAGGGTCAGCGAGTGCGGGCCGAAAGCGTAAGTCGCTGCCAGGCTCCAGATGGTGTTGTTGTCGCCCGCCAGGTCTGCACTGTTGACGAACTTCTTGTCGATATCCGACTTGTAGCCGTTGAAGTCCAGGGTCAGCGACTGATCGTCCGCGATGGCGTGAACGTAGTTCAGGCCCAGGTAGTGCTTCTTCATCACATCTTCGATGTCAGAAGTGTACAGCGCTGCGCTGAAGCTCTTGGTGAAGGCGTACTTGCCGCCGAACACGTTGATCGACTTCAGGCCACCGCTATCACGCCCTTCGGCGCTTTTACGTGCTTCCTGGGTGAAACGGCCAGCGGTCAGTTCCAGACCTTCGATCTCCTTGGAGGTGATCGAGGTGCCGGTGAAGCTTTCTGGCAACAGACGGCCGTCGTCGTAGTTCAGTACCGGCAAGGTCGGCATCTGGTCACCGTAGGTCAGTACGGTATTGGAGACGCGGAACTTGATCGCAGCACCGGCACGCGCCAGGTTGTGCGGGGAGTTGCTCGGTTCGGTATCGCTTGGCTTGAAGAAGTCAATACCCTGGCCGCCGTTACGACCCTTGCCGCCGTCCAGGCGGATGGCGTACAGGCCGAAGGCGTCGACGCCCACGCCCACGGTGCCCTGGGTGAAGCCCGACGAGAACTTGCCGATGAAGGCCTGGCCCCACTCGGACTGGTCACTGCTGCCATGCTTCTTGTCACGATTGATGAACGCGTTGCGCAGCAGAACGCTGGCCTTGCTGTCTTCCTGGAAACCGTTCGACGCGGCCTGGTCGTTGGCCATTGCCTGAGTCGCCGCCATAAGCCCCAGCGCGATCAGACTGATCCGTGTTTTCAACATGTTATTTTCCTTATTTCGGAGTGTTTTACGCTCTGCGACCAACGCCAGGAACCACGCCCCCTGCGTGGGTTGACGCTCACGGGTCTGCAAATAAAAAGCCCGCCTGCAACAAGGGTGCAGCGGGCCTTTTCTTGGGACTCTTGGCCGATGGGCCTACAGGCGTTGGGTCCGATCCTAGCCGTGCGTACAAGGCCATGTCAAAAATTCGTGAAAACTACAAGTCATATGGCCATTACGCCGTCTTCAGCGGCGCAGACAAGGCAGCACGCAATCGGTTGCGTCCCGCTGGAAATACCTGGATACGACCGCACCACAAAGGTGCGTAAATAGCGCTAACATTTGGGAATGCAAAGCATTACCATTCGCACCCTTTTCATCACCAAGTACCTTTGCCGATGCGTGCCACGCCCGTCCCTTGCCGTCTTTCCCCTGTGTCTCTGGGGCTTTGCGCCCTGTTCAGCTCCAGCCTGGCGTGTGCTGCCAGCACCACGTTGCCCGAGCTGTCGGTAACCGCCGACAGCGACCGGGATGACCCCCGGGTCAAGGAAGTGACCACCGCCACCCGCACCTCCACCCCGGCGCGCTACGTGCCCCAGGCCATCGATTCGATCAAGACCGCCAGCGTGCACGACTACGGCACCCATGACCTGGGCAAGGCCCTGAGCGGCATCCCCAACGTCAGCAACAGCGCCGACACCCGCTTCGACAGCCTGCGCATCCGAGGCTTCGACGCCAGCAACGACTTCTACCTGGACGGCATCCGCGACGACAGCCAGTACGTGCGCGACCTGTACAACATCGAACGGATCGAGGTGCTCAAGGGGCCGGCGGCGGTGCTGTACGGCCGCGGCAGCCAGGGCGGTATCATCAACCGCGTGAGCAAGGCGCCCGAAGCCGGCCGACACTCCAGCATCGAGGCCCAGGGCGGCAGCGACGACCTGCGCAGCCTGTATGCCGACCTCAGTGCCGACCCCAGCGACACCCTCAGCCTGCGCCTGAACATGGGCAACCGCGACAACAACAGCTTCCGCCACGGCATCGACGGCAGCCGCCAGCTGTTCGCGCCTTCGATGAGCTGGCAGCTCAGCCCGGACCTGAACTGGCTGGTGCAGTACGAATACAGCCGCTACAACCGCACGCCCGACCGCGGTATCCCCGGCGATCCGCGCACCGGTCGCCCGGTGGATGTCAGCCGCAGCACCACCTATGGCGACCCGCAGCGCGACTACATCGACGACACCGCGCAGTCGCTGCGCTCGCGCCTGAACTACCAGCTAAACGATGCCTGGCAACTGCGCCATACCCTGGGCCTGTTCCAGCTCGACAGCGACTTCGACAACACCTACCTCACCGGCTACAACGCCAGCACCGGCCTGGTCGGGCGCCAGCGCTGGCAGCAGGACCTGAACACGCGCAACCTGTTCAACACCGTGGAAATCGAAGGCAACGTGTCGACCTTCGGCCTGGAGCACACCCTGCTCACGGGGCTCGAACTGGGCGAGCAGCGCCGTCACTCGCTGCTGCGCAGCGGCAAGGGCGTGCCGGGCGTCGACCTGTTCAACCCGGACCGCGGCCAGCAACACAATGGCGTGCTGGCGGTGTCCAGCAACAACCATACAGACGTGCACAGCCGTGGCCTGTATGTGCAGGACCAGGTCCGCCTGAACGATCAGTGGCAACTGCTCGTGGGCCTGCGCCATGATCGGTTCGAGGTGGACACCACCAGCAAGGTCAGCGGCCTGAGCGAAAAGCAGCAGAGCAACAGCACCAGCCCGCGCCTGGGTGTGGTGTGGACGCCGCTCAGGGACCACGCTTTCTATGCCTCGTGGAGCAAGACCTTTTCCCCGGTGGGTGGCGGCCTGATCGGCATCACCCCGGGGGCGGCGGGCAACGCCAACGAAACCGGGCCTGAACATACCCGGCAGAAGGAGATCGGGGTCAAGAGCGAGTGGCTGGACGAGCGCCTGAGCACCACCCTGGCGGTGTACGAGCTGGAGCTGTACGACCGCCGCAGCCGCGACCCGGACAACGCCGACCGCTACATCCTCACCGGCCTGCAGCGCTCGCGCGGGGTCGAACTGACCGCCACCGGCAAGCTGGGAGGCAACTGGTATGTGCGCGGGGGCATCGGCCTGCAGGACGCCACCATCGTCGAGGACACCGAAGGCAATGCCGGCAACCGCATCAACGACGTGGCGCGGCGCAACGCCAGCCTGTTCGTCACCTGGAAACCGGAAATGGGCTGGTACGCCGAAACGGGTGTGACACTGGTGGGGCAGCGTTATGCCGATACCAGGAACACCATCGTGCTGCCGGGGTATGGCAGCTGGGACGCGCTGGTCGGCTGGCGCACGCAGGATTGGGATGTGCGCGCGGCGCTGAGCAACATTGCCGACAAGACCTACTACAGTTCGGCGACCAGTGCCGGGCAGATCCAGTTCGGTGATCCGCGCAGCCTGGTGGTGACGGGTACCTACAACTTCTAGAACTGCGGTGTTGCCATCGCGGGTCAAGCCCGCTCCCACAAAGACCGCGCCACCCCCTGTGGGAGCGGGCTTGACCCGCGATGAGGCCAGTAAAGCCTCCACAAAAAAGGGCACCACCGCAATCGGTGGCGCCCTTTCCAGTTCAGCGGTAGCACACCCCCAGCAGCGCATCGAGCTCTGCCTCGGTGATCAACCCCTGTGGATAACGTTCCACCAGTGCACGTCGTGGATCGGTCTTCCTGACCCGGAGGGTTCCATGGTGTTTCAACCACTGCGCCACTGCCTCAAGCGCCTCGAGGTTCACCACCGACGGGTGCGAAACCGGTTCACTTGTCGCATTCATTTCCACACGTACTCCCCAGAAGTGTGAGCGGCTACCTTAATCAAACTTTGTGACAGAACTGCGCCGTCGTACTTGCTTGAAATACAAGGCAAAACGAATACAAGAGGTGTGCCAGTTGCGTCGCCGGCCATCGCGCAGGCAAAAAAAAGCCCGTCGATGACGGGCTTGATTTGCCAGGCCGCTCTCAGCGCTTGGCAGGGGCGGGTTGCTGCTGGGTCAGGCAATGGATGTTGCCACCGCCCAGCAACAGCTCGCGGCCCGGCACCATGACCACTTCGTGATCGGGGAACAGACGTGCCAGGACCGCTCTGGCCTCGGCATCGGCGGGGTCGTCGAAGCTCGGCGCGATGATCCCGCCGTTGACGATCAGGAAGTTCACGTAGGAACCGGCCAGGCGTACCGACGGGTTGCGCTCCTGGCTGCCGGCCACCAGATCGACCCCGGCGCACTCCTCTTCGGTAGCGTACAACGGGCCCGGGATCGGCATCTTGTGCACCACGAATTCACGGCCCTTGGCATCGCGCTGGCTTTGCAGCACCGCCAGGGCGGCGCGGCAGCGTGCGTAGTTGGGGTCTTGCGAATCATCGGTCCAGGCCAGTAACACTTCGCCCGGGCGAACGTAACAACAGAAGTTGTCCACATGCCCGTCGGTTTCGTCGTTGTACAGGCCCTCGGGCAGCCACACGATGGTGTCCACCGCCAGTTGATCGCGCAGGATCGCCTCGATCTGCTCGCGATTCAGGTGCGGGTTGCGGTTGTGGTTGAGCAGGCACTCCTCGGTGGTGATCAGGGTGCCTTCGCCATCCACGTGAATCGAGCCGCCTTCGAGCACGAAGCCCTCGGTGCGGTAACGCTGGCAGCGCTCCATTTCCAGCACCTTGGCCGCCACCTGTTCGTCGCGGTTCCACGGTGCGTACAGGCCGCCCTCGAAGCCGCCCCAGCTGTTGAAGCCCCAGTGCACGCCGCGCACTTCGCCGCTGTCGTTGATCACGAAGGTCGGGCCGGTGTCACGCACCCAGGCGTCGTCGTTGCTGATTTCCACCACACGGATGTTGGGCATGTCCAGTTGCGCACTGGCGTTTTCGTACTGGCCGGCCGACACACCCACGGTGACCGGCTCGAAACGCGCGATGGCCTTGGCCACCGCCACGTGGGCGGCCTGGGCCGGCTTGCCGCCCAGGCGCCAGTTGTCCGGGCGCTCGGGCCACAGCATCCATACCTGGGTTTGCGGTGCCCACTCGGCAGGCATGTGGAAGCCGTCGGCGCGCGGGGTAGTGTTCAGGGTCTTCATGGTCAGGATTCCAGTGAACCGTCGAGGGTTTTGATCGCACCATACAGGTTCGGACGGCGGTCACGGAAGGTGCCCCAGGCGCTGCGCACGTGTTCCAGTTTGTCCAGGTCGAAGCTGTGCACCAGCACGCCCTCTTCGGTCTGGTCCAGTTCCTCGACCTTTTCGCCGAACTGGTTGGCGATGAACGACGAGCCGTAGAAGGTGATGGCGTAGCCGTCCTGTTCTTCGCGGCCGATGCGGTTGCTGGCCACCAGCGGCATCAGGTTGGCGCCGGCGTGCCCCTGCTGCACACGCTGCCAGTGCTCGCGGGAGAGGATATTGGCATCGTGCGGTTCGCTGCCGATGGCGGTGGGGTAGAACAAAATCTCCGCGCCCAGCAGCGCCATGCTGCGGGCGCACTCGGGGAACCACTGGTCCCAGCAGATGCCCACGCCGATCTTGGCGTAGCGGGTCTGCCACACCTTGAAGCCGGTGTCGCCGGGGTTGAAGTAGTACTTCTCGTGGTAGCCGGGGCCGTCGGGGATGTGGCTCTTGCGGTACACGCCCAGGTTGCTGCCGTCGGCGTCGATGATCGCGATGCTGTTGAAGCGGGCGCGGCCGGCCAGCTCGTAGTAGCTGATGGGCAGCACCACCTGCAGCTCCCTGGCGAGCGTCTGGAAGTGCGCGATGGCGGCGTTGGTTTCGGTGGGCGTAGCCAGTTGCAGGTAGTCGGCGTTGGGCTTCTGGCAGAAGTACGGGGTTTCGAACAATTCCTGGATCAGGATGATCTGCGCGCCCTTGGCGGCGGCTTCGCGCACCAGCTTTTCGGCGGTGGCGAGATTTGCCTGGCGGTCCCAGGAACAAGCCATCTGGGTGGCGGCGACGGTGACGGTACGGCTCATGGGAACCTCCTTGGGAAGGTACAAGGGAAGACGATGAGCACTTTATAGCCGATAAATATCGGCTTTAAAAGCCAAAAATAATTAAACCACTCAGGTTCGCCCGATTATTAATCGATATTAATCGGCGCAAGGGAGGGTTCGTTGACTGCTTCGCTGGCAAGCCAGCGAATGCAGGACAGCGCCCTCCCGACTCCGCCGCTACACCCCCTGCATCAACACCCGCTCCACACTGTCCACAAAGAAATCCACGCTCGCCCGCGTAGTGCACATGGGCGGCTTGATCTTGAGGATGTTCAGGTAGTCACCGGTCGGCTGCATGAAGATGCCCAGCTCGCGCAGACGCTCGCACAGCGCCGCCGTCTCTTCGGTGGCCGGTTCCAGGCTGACGGCATTGCGCACCAGCTCCAGGCCCAGGTAGAACCCCGACCCATGCACCGCACCCGCCAGCGGATACTTATCGACAAGCGCCTGCAGACGCGCCTTGAAGTACCCACCCACCTCGCGCGCGTTGTCCCACAGGCCCTCCTCCTCCATCACGTCCAGCACTGCCATGCCGATACGGCAGCTCACCGGGCTGCCACCGGCCGACGAGAAGAAGTAACCCTCGGCCTCCAGCGCCTCGGCGATCTCGCGCCGGGTGATCACCGCGCCCAGCGGCTGGCCGTTGCCCATGCCCTTGGCCATGGTGATGATGTCCGGCACCACACCCTGCTGCTCGAAGCCCCAGAAGTACTCGCCCAGCCGCCCGTAGCCCACCTGCACCTCGTCGGCGATGCATACCCCGCCCCGCGCGCGCACCCTGGCATACACCTGCTGCAGATACCCCGCCGGCAACGGAATGCCGCCGGCATTGCCGTACACCGGCTCGCAGATGAACCCCGCCAGCTGACGCTCGCCGATCTCGGCCAGGCGTTCGTCGACATCGCGCACATAGTCGGCGGTGGTGTCCTGCCCACGGTACTTGCCGCGGTAGGTGTTCGGTGCGGTCACCGGGTGCACCCAGTCGGGCCGAGTGCTCAATGCCTGCGGGTTGTCGGCGATGGAGGTCGAGATGGCATCGGTGGCCACCGACCAGCCGTGGTACGCCTCCAGCACGCTGAGCATGTCGCGCCCGCCGCTGGCCGCCCACGCCAGGCGGATCGCCAGGTCGTTGGCCTCGGTGCCGCTGTTGACCAGGAACACCCGGTCCATCCCCGGCGGCGCCAGCGCCAGCAGGCGCTCGGAAAACTCGGCGATGGCCGCATAGTGAAAGCGCGAGTTGGTGTTGAGCAGCGACCACTGGCGCGCCGACTCGCTCACCATGCGCGGGTGCCCATGGCCCAGCACCGCGACGTTGTTGAGCATGTCCAGGTACGAGCGCCCCTGCATGTCGATCAGGTAGTTGCGCCAGCCGCGCTCGATATGTGGCGGCTGCTGGTAGTAGTGCTTCTGCGAGCGCGCGAAGCTGGCGTCGCGACGCGCCAGCAGGGCATGCGGGTCGGGCAGTGGCGCGGCGTCGCAGTCAAAGCCCAGCAGCGCAGCCGGCGAAGGGCACAGCGCCTGCCACGCCAGCGCACGCGAAGGCGCGACGAAGTTCGGCGGTTGCAGGCCGGCCACGCGGCACAGCTGCACCTCGAGCTCGGTGGCGTGCCCCAGCGGCTCGCCCTGGGCGATGACCGCGCCCGATGCGGGGCTTTGCACCACCCCGCGCAGCCACAGGCTGGAGGCGTCACCTTCAAGGCACGCCCAGCCCTGCTCGCCGTGGCGCCAGGTGCCGGCAAACGGCGCCACCAGCGCACTGTCCACGGGCAGGTGCAGCTCCACGTGCAGCGCACAGGTGTGCGGTTCCAGCGGGTTGTCGATATGGGTCTGCGACAGGCGGTACTGGGCATACAACGTGCTGGCCGGGGCCGCATGGGTACGCAGCAGGTGCTGGTCGATGCCGGGCTGCTGCCAGTTGCCGGCGCTGAAGTGCTCGCTCAGCACGCCAAGATCGACCCGCGCCACAGCCTGGTCGCGCAACCCCGGCAGCATGCCCGTGGCCGGCAGCGGCGCGGGCGCAAGGCCGGCCAGTTGCATGATCGCAGCCTCCATCAATGCAAACGGCACACCGGCTGCCACCTCGAAGATCTCCCACTCATGGGCCAGGTTGTCGCGGCTGTAGGTGTTGCCGGGGTCGACGCCCACCTGCTGCTCGCCACTGAGCGCCAGCACCGCCGCGCGCGCCACGATCATCGGCCATAGCGCTCGCAGCTCGGCCTCGTGCAGCGGGTTGAGCGCATGGTAGGCAGCGATGGCCGGCAGGATGCGCAGCGGGTCGCCGTCGACATGATGCAGCAGCGCCGCGCAGGTCACCGACAGGTCGGCGATGCGCCAGGTGTGCAGCAGGTCGCCGAAATCGATCACCCCCTGTAACTGCCACTCGCGTGCGCCATCGCGCTGCCACACGGCGTTGTCATCGGTAATGTCCAGGTGCACCGCCTGCGTCGGCAGCTGCGCCAGAAGCGGCTCTAGCGCCACGCGGGCCTGCTCGGCAATGGCCTGCACCCGCACCTTGCGCGGCCCGTCGGCCAGCACCGGGAGCAGGTGGGCGATCACCGCCTGGGCATGGCGCGGGTCCCATTGCAGGGTGCGCTCCAGCCCGGGGTGGGTGAAGTCCGCCAGCGCCAGGTCGACCCGTGCACACAGCGCCCCCAGCTCGTGCATCAGGCGCGGCGCCATGTACGGCAGGCGGGTCAGGGTGTGGCCCTCGATGTAGGTGAGCACCCGGGCGCGCACCGGCTGGCCGTCGACCGTCAGTGCCAGCAACGGCTCGCCACCGTTGGCACGACGAACGGTCGGTACCGGCACACCCTGACGGTGCAGGTGCTCCAGCGCCGCATGCTGGGCTTCAAGCTCCTGCTGCGCATAGTCGCCATGGCAGACCTTGAGCACGAAGCGCCCGTGGGGCGTATCGACGCGAAAGTTCAGGTCCTGCTGGCTGCCCAGCGGCTGCAGCGTGCCTTGCAGCCCGTAATGCGCCTGCAGCAGCTGCGCCGCCTGGGCCGGGTCGAGATCGGGGCATGGCAGGCTGGCGCGGTGAATGAGGGTGTTCAGCGACATGGAGAAGGCCTCGATTTTTTTTGTCGCTTATATCGCCACCGCTGCTGCCGATAAGCAAGGGGAGTGACGAAGGGAAAGAATTGAACGTATTCTGACCCGCCGTCGATTTCGCCCTCCAACCCCGGGACAGACGCTTGAAGCAGGTTGCCATCCTCCAATCCAACTACATTCCCTGGAAGGGGTACTTCGACCTGATTGCGGCCGTGGACGAGTTCATCGTCTACGACGACATGCAGTACACCAAGAACGACTGGCGCAACCGTAACCGCATCAAGACCCCCAACGGCCTGGAGTGGCTGACCATCCCGACAGGGCAGAACATCAACCGGCGCATCCGCGACGTCGAGCTGGCCCCGGGCAACTGGCAGGCCAAGCACTGGAAGAGCCTGGTGGCCAACTACGCCAAGGCGCCTTGCTGGCACGAAGTGGCCGCTCGGCTGCAACCGCTGTACCTGGACCGCCAGCACCGCAACCTGAGCGAGCTCAACGTGCTGCTGATACAGGCCGTGTGCGACTACCTGGGCATCACCACGCGCATCACCCGCTCGTGGGACTACACCCTGGGCGAAGGCAAGACCGAACGTCTGGTCGATCTGTGCCAGCAGGCCGGAGCCACGCACTATGTGTCCGGGCCGGCAGCCAGGGACTACCTTGATGAACGACAGTTCGCCGACAGCGCCATCGAGCTCAGCTGGTTCGACTATGACGGCTATCCCACCTATCCACAGCAATGGGGCGATTTCAGTCACGCGGTCAGCATTCTCGACCTGCTGTTCAACTGCGGGCCCCGCGCCGCGCACTACATGAGGTATGCCCCACGATGACCCGCGACATTTCCACCCCACGTCCACCTCTCGGCAGCCTGGTCATCGGCAGCACCTCCGTGATCGGCCAGGCCATCGCCCACGGCCTGGCGCAACTGGGCCCGGTGCAGACCGCAGGGCGGCGTGATGCCGACGTGTTCTTCGACCTGAGCCAGCCCGACTGCGTACCCGCCAGCGTGCCGCCGTTCGACGTGGTGGTACTGGCCGCCGCCGACTTTGGCGGCCCCGGCATCGACGACCTGATCCGCGCCGAGCAGGTCAACGCGGTCGGCACGCTGGCCGCCTGCCGACTGGCACAACGCAGCGGGGCCAGGCACCTGATACTGATTTCGTCGGTGTTTGCCAGCCACGTCCCGGGCGACCCTCACTACAGCATCTACTCGCTATCCAAACGCCACTCCGAGGAGCTCGCCAGCCTGTTATGCAGCGCGCACGGCATCGCCCTGACCATCCTGCGCCCCAGCCAGGTGTATGACGCCGCCGGTGCCTGCCGCACCCATCAGCCGCTGCTGTATGCCTTCGCCGACCAGGCCCAGGCCGGCAACGACATCAGCCTGTTCGGCAACAACGACGCGCGGCGCAACTACCTGCACCTGGACGACCTGGTGCAGATCTGCACCCGTGTGGCCGCCACCACGACCACCGGGCTGTTCAACTGTGTCCACCCCGACAGCCCTGCACTGAGCGAAATCGCCCAGGCCGCGTTGTCCGCCTTCGGCCAGCAGGGCCAGGTGCGCTTTCTGCGCGAAAAGCCGGATGTGCCCGACCTGCCAGCGCAGCTGCTCGACCCGGCGTTGCACGCCGCCATCGACTTCATGCCGCAGGTGAATATCCACCAGGGTTTCGAAATGATCCGACAGCATCGGGAGCGCACGGCATGAGCACGGTCATGGTTACCGGCGTGGGCGCCATCATGGGCTACGGCCTGCTCAAGTCGTTGCGTGCCAGCGACCCGGCCGTGGTGCTGGTAGGCACCGATATCTACGACGATGCCGCCGGCAGGGCCTGGTGCGACGCCTTCGCGCAGGCGCCCCTGACCGTCAGCGCCGACTACCCGGCGTGGCTCGAACGGGTGATCAGGCAGCACGCGGTCGACCTGGTGATACCTGGCATCGAGCAGGACCTGCACTGGTTTTCGGACCACCGTGAACAGGTGGCGCAACTGGGCTGTGGCGTGGTGCTCAACAGCCGAGCGCTGATCGATCTGTCCCGCGACAAGTGGGCAATGGACCAGGCGCTGGCCGCCGCCGACGAGCCGGCGCGAATCCCCAGCTACCTGTCGGGCAGTTTCGCCGAGCTGGTCCGGACCCTGGGCCTGCCCTTCCTGCTCAAGCCACGTCGCAGTTATGCCTCCAAGGGCCTGGTGTGGGTACAAAGCGCCAGCGACTTCGAACCCCATGCGCACCTGCTGGGCGAGGTGCTGATGGCCCAACCGATCATCGGCAGCGCCGAGCAGGAGTTCACCGTGGCGGTGTTCGGCGATGGCGAAGGCGGTAGCTTCGGGTCGATCACCCTGCAGCGCAAGCTGGCCGCCGACGGTTCAACCGCCAAGGCCTGGGTGCGCCAGGAGGCTTCGCTGGATGAAGTGGTGGCGCGCCTGTGTGCACACTTCAGGCCCGTGGGCCCGACCAACCTGCAGTTTCGCCGCGACGCCGACGGCAGCTGGAAACTGCTGGAGATCAACCCGCGTATCTCCTCCACCAGCTCCATGCGCCGGGCCTTCGGCTACAACGAGGCGGCCATGTGCCTGGACTTCTTCCTGAACCGCAAGGCGCCCCCCACTCCCGAGATCCGACCGGGGTTCGCGGTGCGCTACATCGAGGAGCTCGTGGTCCATGATCGGGATCATTTCTGATATCCACGGCAACTTCGTCGCACTCTCGGCGGTGCTCGACGAGCTGGAGCGCCTGGGCGTGTCGCAGATCATCTGCCTGGGCGACACGGCCGGGTACTACTGCCAGATCAACGAGTGCTGCGACGCGCTGCGCGAACGCGGCATCTTCAGCCTGATGGGCAACCACGACTGGTACCTGTCGAGCAACACGCCCTGCCCACGCTCCAACAGTGCCAACGCCTGCCTGGACTACCAGAAGGGCATCCTCACGGCCGCCAACGCGGCATGGCTCGCGGCATTGCCCGCACGCGGCCGGCAACACGGCATCGAGCTGGTGCACGGCGGCTGGAACGACCCCATCGAAGAGTACCTGCGCCCCTCGCAGGCGTATTTCGAGGCGCTGCCCGGCACGCACTTCGCCTCGGGCCACACCCATGTGCAGATGCTCTGGCAGGGCCGCGACAAGGTCTACTGCAACCCCGGCTCGGTCGGCCAGCCACGCGACGGCGACCCGCGTGCGGCCTTCGCCACCTGGCACGCCGGCCAGTTCACCCTGCACCGTGTGGCCTACGACATCCCGCGCATGCAGCAGGCGATGAGCGACGCCGGGTTCACCGCGTACTTTTCCGACAACCTGCCCCTCGGCGCGCAGATCGGCGGCAGGATCAGCCACTATTAACTACGCGGGCATCCGGCCGATAGCCTGACGTCGGCCAGCGCTGCGTTGCCCTTGCACCGGCCGGCGCCTGGCGACAAGCTACGAGCCACCTGAACACCACCCGCTGCACCAAAGGCCATTCGACATGCGCATACTCATCACCGGCGGTGCCGGCTTCATCGGTTCGGCGCTGGTCCGCCACCTGATCGAGCACACCGACCACCACGTGCTCAACCTGGACAAGCTGACCTACGCCGGCAACCTGGAGTCGCTGCACAGCATCGCCAGCAACACCCGCTACGAGTTCGTGCAGGCCGATATCGTCGACCAGGCCACGGTGAGCGCGGTGCTGGAGCGCTTCCGGCCCCAGGCGATCATGCACCTGGCAGCCGAGTCGCATGTCGACCGCTCCATCGACGGGCCGGCGGCGTTCATCCAGACAAACATCGTCGGCACCTACAGCCTGCTCGAAGCCACCCGCGCCTACTGGGGCACGCTGCCGGCCGCCGAGCGCGAGGCGTTTCGCTTCCATCACGTGTCCACCGACGAGGTGTATGGCGACCTGCATGGGGTCGACGACCTGTTCACCGAAACCACCCCCTACGCACCCAGTTCGCCCTACTCGGCGAGCAAGGCCGCGTCCGACCACCTGGTGCGCGCCTGGCAGCGCACCTACGGGCTGCCGGTGCTGCTGACCAACTGCTCGAACAACTACGGGCCGTACCACTTCCCGGAAAAACTCATCCCGCTGGTGATCCTCAACGCCCTGGCGGGCAAGCCGCTGCCGGTGTACGGCAACGGCCAGCAGGTGCGCGACTGGCTGTTCGTCGAGGACCATGCCCGCGCCCTGCTCAAGGTGGTCACCGCAGGTGAGGTGGGCCAGACCTACAACATCGGCGGGCACAACGAGCAGACCAACCTCGAGGTGGTGCACGCCATCTGCGCACTGCTCGAAGAGCTGGCCCCCGCACACCCGGCGGGCGTGGCGCGCTATGCCGACCTGATCACCTTCGTGCAGGACCGCCCCGGCCACGACCTGCGCTACGCCATCGACGCCGGCAAGATCGAGCGCGAGCTGGGCTGGCGCCCTGAAGAAACCTTCGCCACCGGCCTGCGCAAGACCGTGCAGTGGTACCTGGACAACCTGGAATGGTGCCGCCATGTGCAGGACGGCAGCTACCAGGGCCAGCGCCTGGGCAACAGCGATTTCAAGGACCTGATTGCATGACCAAAGGCATCGTACTGGCAGGCGGCTCCGGCACGCGCCTGCACCCCATCACCCTGGGCATTTCCAAACAGCTGCTGCCGGTATACGACAAGCCGATGATCTACTACCCGATCTCGGTGCTGATGCTGGCCGGCATCCGCGAGATCCTGATCATCTCCACCCCTCACGACCTGCCACACTTCCGCCAACTGCTGGGCGACGGCAGCCAGTTCGGGGTGCACTTCGAGTATGCCGAGCAGCCCTCGCCCGACGGCCTGGCCCAGGCGTTCCTGATCGGCGAATCGTTCATCGGTGACGACTCGGTGTGCCTGATCCTGGGCGACAACGTGTTCCACGGCCAGCGTTTCACCGAGCAACTGCTGCGCGCCGCCGCCCACTCCAGCGGCGCAACGGTGTTCGGCTACTGGGTCAAGGACCCGGAGCGTTTCGGCGTGATCGAGTTCGACGCGGCAGGCAACGCCCTGTCGATCGAAGAAAAGCCCGCGCAGCCCAGGTCCAGCTACGCGGTCACCGGCCTGTACTTCTACGACAACGACGTGGTGCGCATCGCCCGCGACATCAAGCCTTCGCCGCGTGGGGAGCTTGAGATCACCGATGTCAACAATGCCTACCTGCGCCGTGGCGACCTGCGCGTGGAGCGCTTCGGGCGTGGCTTCGCCTGGCTCGACACCGGCACCCACGACAGCCTGCTGGAGGCCTCGCAGTACGTGCAGACCATCGAGCATCGCCAGGGCCTGAAGGTCGCCTGCCTTGAAGAGATCGCCTTCCAGCAGGGCTGGATCTGCCAGGAGCGTCTGCTGGAACGGGCCAAGGCCTTCGGCAAGACCGGCTACGGCCAGTACCTGTACGGCCTGACCGGAGACCAGCAATGGAAGTGATCGCCACCGCGCTACCGGACGTGCTGATCCTCGAACCCAGGGTGTTCGGCGATGACCGCGGGTTCTTCTACGAGAGCTTCAACGCCCAGGCCTTCAGGGCCGCAACCGGCATCGATGCACAGTTCGTGCAGGACAATCATTCGCGCTCGCTGCGCGGCGTGCTGCGCGGCCTGCACTATCAGGTGCACAACCCCCAGGGCAAGCTGGTGCGCGTGACCCAGGGCGAGGTGCTGGACGTGGCGGTGGATATCCGCCGCAGCTCGCCGACCTTCGGGCAATGGGTGGCGGTACACCTGTCGGCCGCCAACCACCGGCAGGTGTGGATCCCCCAGGGGTTTGCCCACGGTTTCCGGGTGCTCAGCGACAGCGCCGAGTTCCTGTACAAGACCACCGACTACTACAACCCGAGCGCCGAGCGCTGCATTCGCTGGGACGACCCGCAGCTGGCCATCGACTGGCAACTGAACGCACCGCCGCAGCTGTCGGCCAAGGATCAGGTCGGCCAGTTGCTCAAGGACGCCGACCTGTTCCCATGAAAATCCTCATCACCGGGCGCAATGGCCAGCTCGCCCAGGCCCTGCAGCAGCGCCTGGCCGGGTTGGGCCAGGTGCATGTACTGGGCCGCGAACAGCTCGACCTGGCCGAGCCCGAACGCATCCGCCAGGTAGTACGCGAGCTGAGCCCCGACCTGCTGGTGAACGCCGCCGCCTATACCGCAGTCGACCAGGCCGAAAACGAACCTGCGCTGGCCTTCGCCATCAACGCCACTGCACCCGGCGTACTTGCCGAGGAGGCCGCACGGCTGGGCGTACCGCTGCTGCACTACTCCACCGACTACGTGTTCGACGGCAGCAAGGCCACGCCCTACACCGAAGACGACGCGCCCAACCCCCTGAGCGTGTACGGACGCAGCAAGCTGGCTGGCGAGCAGGCCATCCATGCCGTGGGCGCTGCGCACCTGACACTGCGCACCAGTTGGGTGTACTCGTTGCACGGGCGCAATTTTCTGCTGACCATGCAGCGTCTGCTGCAGGAAAAACCGCAGCTGCGCGTGGTCGCCGACCAGATCGGTGCACCGACCTGGGCCGGTAGCCTGGCCGCCAGCACCCTGGCGTTGATCCAGCGCTGGCAGGCCGGGCAGGCGGGTGCGTGGGGCACCTACCACATGACCGCGCAGGGCCAGACCTCCTGGTTCGGTTTCGCCCAGGCCATCGGCGAGCATCTGAAGGCTCAGGGCAGGCCCTGCGCGCAGCTGCTGCCGATCCCGTCCAGCGAATACCCGACCCCGGCGCAGCGCCCACTGAACTCGCGCCTGGACTGCAGCCGCCTGCGCCAGCAGTGGCAGGTGGAGCAGCCAGACTGGCGTCAAGCGCTGATCGAGTGCCTGAAGTAGCGCATAATGCGCCCAACGTTTCTGCGCCCTTTGCGACGCCATCGCGGGTCAAGCCCGCTCCCACGGGATAATCAATGACCTTGTGGGAGCGGGCTTGACCCGCGATGGGCTGCAACGCGGCCCCCCACCAAAGCCCGGTTTGCGATGACCATGACCCCGACCCTCCCCCGCCGTCCGCGCTGGCGCAGCCTGGCCCTCCTGGCGCTGTGCCTGGCGCCGCTGCTGTGGCCGCTGCAACGTCTGGCCGAGCACTACTACCAGGAGGAACTGGCCAGCCAGAACCGCCAGACCCTGGACCTGTACGTGGCCAACCTGCTGGGCACCCTGCACCGCTACGAGACCCTGCCGCAGATCCTCGGTGACCTGCCGGCATTGCGCGCGGTGCTGGCCGACCCGATACGCCTCGAGACCCTGACCAACGCCAACCGCCTGCTCGACGACATCTGCGCGCAGACCGGCGCCGAGGTGATGTACCTGATGGACGTCAACGGCAACACCCTGGCGGCCTCCAACTGGAACAAGCACGACAACTTTGCCGGGCGCAACTTCTCGTTCCGCCCCTACTTCAGCGAAGCCATGCAGGGCCGGCTGGGGCGTTTCTTCGGCCAGGGCACCACCTCGGCCAAGCGCGGCTACTTCTTCGCCGCAGCAGTGCGTGACGGCGACCAGGTGATCGGCGTACTGGTGGCCAAGATCGACCTGGACCACACCGAAACCCTGTGGGGCAAGACCCCCGAGCAACTGCTGGTGACCGACCACAACGGCGTGGTGATCCTCACCTCGCGCCCCGACTGGCGCTTTCGCGCCACGCGCCCGCTCAGCGAGGCCGAGCGCGATGCGATCGTGGCGATCCAGCCCTACCCCACCACCACGCCCAAGCCCCTCAGGCTCAACCCCGATGCCTGGCTGACCCAGACCCAGGCCATCCCCGAGACCGGCTGGCAGGTCAGCATCCTGGCCCCGCGCACCCTGGTCGACCGCTCGGTGAGCACGGTGCTGTTCATCGGCGCCGCCACCCTGCTGGTGGTGATGCTGCTGCTCGGGCTGGTGATGCAGCGCCGGCGCAACTACATGGACCGCCTCGACTTCGAGGCCCGCGCCCGCCAGGAGCTGGAGCTGCGCGTGGCCGAACGCACCGCCGCCCTCGAAGGCCTCAACAGCCGCCTCAAGACCGAAGTGCTGGAGCGCGAGCAGGCCCAGCAGGAACTGGTACGCGCCCAGGACGAGCTGGTGCAGGCCGGCAAGCTGTCGGTGCTGGGCACCATGTCGGCAAGCATCAGCCATGAGCTCAACCAGCCGCTGGCGGCGATCCGCAGCTACGCCGAGAACGCCGAGATCCTGCTCGACCACCAGCGCACCGACGATGCGCGCAGCAACCTCAAGCTGATCAGCGAACTAACCGGGCGCATGGCCTCGATCATCGCCCACCTGCGCGCCTTCGCCCGGCGTGACCGGCATGCGCCGGAAAGCGTGGCGCTGCAGCCGGCACTGGACGACGCCCTGGCCCTGCTGGCCAAGCGGCGCCGGGCGATGGCGGTGGAACTGGTGCGCGACCTGCCCGAGGCCACCCTGTGGGTGCAGGCCGGCGAAACCCGCCTGCGCCAGGTACTGGGCAACCTGCTGGCCAACGCCCTCGACGCACTGACCGAAAAGGCCAACCCGCGCAAGCTCTGGCTAAGTGCCGAACGCCGCGAAGGCAGCGTCTACCTGACCATTCGCGACAACGGCCCGGGCTTCAGCAGCCAGGCCCTGCTGCGCGCACGCGAGCCGTTCTTCACCACCAAGACGCGCACCCAGGGCCTGGGCCTGGGCCTGGCGATCTGCGATACGCTGATCAACGCGCTGGGCGGTGAGCTGGTGCTGGCCAACCACCCGGAAGGCGGTGCGCTGCTGACCCTGCAACTGCGCGTGGCCACCCCCGGCGCCGCGCTTCAAACCTCGGAGGACTCCTCGGCATGACGACCGACACACTGATCGACAGCCGCACCCAGGTCGTCCTGGTCGATGACGACCCGCACCTGCGTCAGGCCCTGAGCCAGACCCTGGACCTCGCCGGCCTGCGCGTGCTGCCCCTGAGCGACGCCCAGGGCCTGGCCGCGCGCCTGGAAAGCGACTGGCCCGGGGTGGTGGTGAGCGATATCCGCATGCCCGGCATCGACGGCCTGCAACTGCTCGAACAACTGCATGCCCAGGACCCGGACCTGCCGGTGCTGCTGATCACCGGCCACGGCGACGTGCCGCTGGCGGTGCAGGCGATGCGCGCCGGGGCCTACGACTTTCTCGAAAAGCCCTTCGCCAGCGACGCCCTGCTCGACAGCGTGCGCCGCGGCCTGGCGCTGCGCCGCCTGGTGCTGGACAACCGCAGCCTGCGCCTGGCCCTGAGCGATCGCCAGCAACTGAGCACGCGCCTGGTGGGCCAGTCGACCCCGATGGCCCGGCTGCGCGAGCAGATCGGCGCGCTGGCCGGCACCCGCGCCGATGTGCTGATACTGGGCGAGACCGGCGCCGGCAAAGAGGTGGTGGCGCGCGCGCTGCACGACCTGTCGAGCCGGCGCGACGGCCCGTTCGTGGCGATCAACGCCGGTGCCCTGGCCGAATCGGTAGTCGAGAGCGAGCTGTTCGGCCACGAGCCCGGGGCCTTTACCGGGGCGCAGAAGCGGCGCATCGGCAAGTTCGAATTCGCCAATGGCGGCACGCTGTTTCTCGATGAAATCGAGAGCATGAGCCTGGATGTACAGGTCAAGCTGCTGCGCCTGCTGCAGGAGCGGGTGGTCGAGCGCCTGGGCGGCAACCAGCTGATCCCGCTGGATATCCGCATCATCGCCGCCACCAAGGAAGACCTGCGCCAGGCCGCCGACCAGGGGCGTTTTCGCGCCGACCTGTATTACCGCCTAAACGTCGCGCCGCTGCGCATCCCCCCCCTGCGCGAGCGCGGCGACGATGTGCTGATGCTGTTCCAGCACTTTGCCGACGCCGCCAGCGAACGCCACGGCCTGCCCCCCCACGTGCTGCAACCGGCGCAACGTGCGACGCTGCTGCGCCATGCGTGGCCGGGCAACGTGCGCGAGCTACAGAACGCCGCCGAGCGCTTCGCCCTGGGCCTGGAGCTGGCCCTGGACGGCGACAGCCCAGGCCCGGTCGATCAGGCGCAGGCAGCGCCGGGCAGCGGCAACCTCAGCGACCAGGTCGAGCAGTTCGAACGCTCGCTGATCGCCGCCGAACTGACCCGACCGCACAGCTCGATGCGCAGCCTGGCCGAAGCCCTCGGCGTGCCGCGCAAGACCCTGCACGACAAGCTGCGCAAACACGGCCTGAGCTTTGCCGACAGCAATGCCAGTGGCACCGACGACACCGAGGACAACCGCTGATGAACCCGAGCCATTACCTGCAGGACGTGCTGCACGCCGACATCCCGCTGACCCGCGAGATGGGCCTGCAGGTGCTCGACTGGCAGCACCAGCGGCTGCGCCTGCAATTGCCGCTGGCGGCCAACGTCAACCACAAGAGCACCATGTTCGGCGGCAGCCTGTATTGCGCGGCCGTGCTGGCAGGCTGGGGCTGGCTGCACCTGCGCCTGCGCGAGGCGGGCATCGGCGACGGGCATATCGTCATCCAGGAAGGCCAGATCAGCTACCCGCTGCCGGTCACCGGCGCCGGCGTGGCGGTGTGCGCGGCGCCCGAGGCCAAGGTCTGGGAGCGCTTCGTGGCCACCTACCAGCGCTACGGCCGCGCGCGCCTGACCCTGCACACCCAGGTGTTCAACGAAGGCAGTGAAACGCCCGCCGTGCAGTTCGGCGGGCAGTACGTACTACACCGCTGAGGCGAGCGCCAGCAGGCTGGCGCGCCACGGCGCTGCGGCTGGCAGGGCAAGGAAGAAAGGATTGAGCAGGCTTTCGCGGGATGGGTAGGCGAACGGCTGGCCGTCCAGGCCCAGCACTTCGCCGCCGGCGCCTTCGAGCACGCCCTGGGCGGCGGCGGTGTCCCACTGCGAGGTCGGCGCCAGGCGCGGGTAGCAGTCGGCGGCGCCTTCGGCGAGCAGACAGAACTTGAGCGAGCTGCCCACGGAGGTCAGCTCCAGCTCACCCACCGCCGCACTCAGGCCGGCCAACAGGCGCTCCTGCTCGGGGCTGCTGTGGCGGCGGCTGGCGACCACGGTGAACGGGGTGCCGGCAGGCGGCGCCGCACGCACGCTGATCGGCGCTGCCGGCGCGTGCGGGTCTTCGTGCCAGGCGCCCAGGCCCTGGCCACCGTAGTAGCAACGCCCCGTGGTGGGCACCCCGACCACGCCGAATACCACCCGGCCCTGTTCGATCAGGGCGATGTTGACGGTGAACTCTTCGCTGCCGGCGATGAACTCCTTGGTGCCGTCCAGCGGGTCCACCAGCCACCAGCGCTGCCACTGTTGGCGCTCGGCCAGGCCGATGTCGCAGTCTTCCTCGGACAGCACCGGGATATGGGGCGCCAGCCGCTGCAGGCCGGCGGCGATCACGTCGTGGGCGGCGATATCGGCTGCGGTCACCGGCGAGGCATCGAGCTTGGTCTGCACGGCCACGTCCGCACGCCAGAAGGGCAGGATGGCAGCGCCCGCCTGTCGGGTCAGCTGCACCACCTGCTGCATCAGTTCGCGGTCGTTCATGCGCCGAACACGCCGCGCTGGGTCAGCAGGTCACGCACCAGGTACAGCGCCGCCAGCGCCCGCCCTTCGGAGAACTGCGGATGCTGGGCCAGGGCCGAGAGCTCGCGCAGGTTGACCTTGTCGACACGCATCGGCTCGGGCTCGTCGCCCTCCAGGCGCTCTTCGAACAGGTCGGTGGCCAGCACCACCTGGATCTTCTGGCTCATGTAGCCGGGCGACAGCGACAGCTCGGTCAGGTGTTCCAGCTGCCGGGCGCCGAAGCCGGCTTCTTCCTTGAGTTCACGGTTGGCCGCCGCCAGCACGTCTTCACCGGGCTCGATCAGGCCCTTGGGCAGCGACAGCTCGTATTCGTCGGTGCCGCCGCAGTATTCCTCCACCAGCACCGCGTGCTCGGCATCGAGCATCGCCACGATCATCACCGCGCCATAGCCGTTACCGCGCCCGACCAGGCGTTCATAGGTACGTTCGGTGCCGTTGCTGAAGCGCAGCTCGACCGCTTCGACACGGAACAGGCGGCTGCTTGCAACAATTTCGCGGCTGAGGACAGTGGGTTTCTGGCGCATGAGGGGGCGGCTCCTTGGCGGTAACGGGGTACTATACCGTCCACCGAGTCTGGATCGAACGAGAATATTTCACATGCCCTCCCTGGCCTGGCACGACATCGATACCGTATTGCTGGATATGGACGGCACCCTGCTGGACCTGCACTACGACAACCACTTCTGGTTGGAGCACCTGCCCCAGCGCTACGCCGAGCTGCATGGCATCAGCCGTGCGATGGCCGAGCTGGAAATGCAGCCGTTGTTCGAACGCCACGCCGGCTCGCTGAACTGGTACTGCCTGGATTTCTGGAGTGCCGAGCTGAAGCTGCCGGTGCGCGAGCTGAAACTGGAAACGGCCGACCTGATCGCGCTGCGCCCGGACGCCGACACCTTTCTGCAGGCGATCCGCCAGGCCGGCAAGCGGGTGATCCTGATCACCAATGCCCATCGCGATTCGTTGTCGTTGAAGCTGGAGCGGGTGGCGCTGGCGCCCTATTTCGAGCGGCTGATCAGCTCCCATGACTATGGCTTCCCCAAGGAAGACCAGCAATTCTGGAACGCATTGCACGCGGATACCGGGTTCGACCCGGCACGCAGCCTGTTCATCGACGACACCCTGGCGATACTGCGCAGCGCGCGCGACTTTGGCGTGGCGCACCTGCTGGCAGTGCGCCAGCCGGACAGCCGCAAGGGGCCGCGGGATACGGCGGAGTTTGCGGCGCAGGAAGATTATCGGGACTTGTTGCAGGGGCTGTAGGCCGCTTCGCCGGCTCCTACACAAGGCACCTTACCTGTAGGAGCCGGCGTTGCCGGCGAAGACCGCACCACCAAGCTGGAGCCTTACTCCGGAATACGCAGCGTCTGCCCCGGGTAGATCTTGTCGGGATGGCTCAGCAACGGCTTGTTGGCCTCGAAGATCTTGTTGTACTGGTTGGCATTGCCATACACCGCCAACGAAATCGCACTCAGCGTGTCGCCCTTCTTCACCACCACGAAACGCGCCGCCGCCACGACCGGGCCGGTCACGGTGAGCTGGTCGTCCACCGACGCCACGCCGGCAATGTTGCCCAGCGCCAGCAGGATCTTCTCCTTCTCTTCCTGGCTGCCTACCTCGCCCTTGACCGTGACCTTGTCGCCGTCGACGGTGGTCTGGATGTTCGGGTTGCCCAGGCCGACCTTCTGCACGTGCTCCTTCAACTGGTCGTCAGCCTTGGCGTTGCCGGGGGTGAGCAGGTCGATCAGTTTTTCACCCGCTTCTTTCACGAAACTAAAAATGCTCATCCTGTGCTCCTTAGGTATCAATGACCGGAGCAGGCAGTCTAGGACAAGATAGAATGCTTCGCCTGCCAATGCCCCGGAACGACGATGGATATCAAACAACTCAAATTCCTCATCGCCCTGGATGAAACCCGCCACTTCGGCCAGGCCGCCGCGCGCTGCCACGTGACCCAGCCCACGCTGTCGATGCGCCTGCGCAACCTGGAGCGCGAACTGGGCCTGCCGCTGGTCAACCGCGGCCAGCGTTTCGAGGGCTTCACCGCCCAGGGCGAGCGCGTGCTGGCCTGGGCGCGCTCGGTACTCTCGGCCTACGACGGCCTGTACGCCGAGGCCGCCGCCTGTCGCGGGCACCTGGCCGGCACGTTGCGCCTGGGGGTGGTGCCGCTGTCGAGCTTCGACCCGCTGCCGCTACTGCAGCGCCTGCACCGCCAGCACCCCGAGCTGCGTTTCGAGCTGAGCGCGTTGAGCTCCGAACAGATTCTCGACCAGCTGGCGAGCAACCGCCTGGACCTGGGCGTGTCGTACCTGGAGCGTCTCGACAGCGAGCGCTTCGAGGCCCTGCCCCTGGGCGACACACGCATGGGCCTGCTGTTCGACCCACGTCACTTCGCATTCGCCGAACAGCCGTTGAGCTGGGAGGCCGTGGCCGAGCTGCCGCTGGGCCTGCTGACCGCCGGCATGCACTTTCGCCAGTCCATCGACCACGCCTTCCATACCCGCGGCCTGGCCCCGCAGTTGCTGTTGCAGACCGACGCCGTTCATCAGCTGGTGCAAGCGGTGGAGGGTGGCCTGTGCTGCGCGGTGATGCCGCTGAACGCCGGGCTCGAAGCACTCACCGGGCACCTGCGCCTGCAACCGATAGACCAGGCCACCACGCTGGCGCCTCTGGGGCTGATCATGCGCCGCAGCGCGCCGCGCTCGGCCCTGGCCGAGGCCTGCATCGCCGAGTACCGCCTGTCGCTCGACCCGGCGTGATCGACGCGCTCTATCAATGCATCGGCAGTAGCGATTAGACGATACCCGAGTGCAGGCCTAGGCTTAAGGCTGACCTGCCTGCCGGTACCTGCCGATGACCATCAAACCCCCGGCCTGCGTGGCGTCCACGCCCCTGGCCGCGCCCGCTGCCAGCAACCGCTATGACTACCGCCAGCTTGACGACAACAGCCAGGGTGGCGCCGACCTCGCCGAAGAGGTGGCCCTGGCGATCGCCTACAACGGCATCAGCCAGGCGGTGATGCTGGTGAGCCCTACCGATCTGCACGACTTCATCGTCGGTTTCAGCATCGGCAGCGGCATCATCGCCTCCCCCGACGACATCTATGACGTGAGCTTCACGGCCAGCGGCTCGGCCATCCATGCCGAGGTGCAGATAGCCAGCCGCGCCTTCTGGAACCTCAAGAATCAGCGCCGCCAACTGGCCGGCACCAGCGGCTGCGGCCTGTGTGGCGTCGAGGCGGTGGAGCAGGCGCTGCCCGATCTGCAGGTGCTACCTGGCGCGCCCCTGCCGCCGCCGCACTGGCTGGACGGCCTGCGCCAGCGCATCAGCGCCTTCCAGCCACTGGGCCAGCACTGCGGCGCGGTGCACGCGGCACTGTTCATGAACGATCAGGGCGAACTGCTGCTGGGCCGCGAAGACATCGGCCGGCACAACGCCCTGGACAAGCTGATCGGCGCCCTGGTGCGTCAGCACATCGCCCTCGACGGCGGCCTGGCGGTAGTCACCAGCCGCTGCAGCCTGGAGCTGATCCAGAAGGTGCTGCGCGCCGGCATCCAGACCCTGGTGAGCCTGTCTGCGCCCACCGGCCTGGCGCTGCAATGGGCGCGCCGCCACCAGCTCAACCTTATCCACCTGCCGCACCACAGTGCGCCAAGGGTCTACAGCCCGGCGCAGGAGAGTCGCCCGTGAGCCTGCATCATCAAGCCGACCAGAAGCCGGTCCCCCGCTACAAGCCCTACCACGGCGCCGCCGGCGGCTGGGGCGCGCTGCGCAGTGTGGCGCAGGCCTGGATCGGCAGCGACAACGCGCTGAAGAACATCCGCACCCTGCTCAAGACCAACCAGAACGGCGGCTTCGACTGCCCGGGCTGCGCCTGGGGCGACTCGCCGGAAAGCGGCATGGTCAAGTTTTGCGAGAACGGCGCCAAGGCGGTCAACTGGGAGGCCACCAAGCGCCGGGTCGATGCGGCCTTCTTCGCCCGCCACAGCGTCACCTCGCTGCTGGGCCAGAGCGACTACTGGCTGGAGTACCAGGGCCGGCTCACCGAGCCGATGGTGTACAACCCCTCCAACGACCGTTACCAGCCGATCAGCTGGGACAACGCCTTCGCCCTGATCGCGCGCCACCTCAACGGCCTGACCAGCCCCGACCAGGCGGAGTTCTATACCTCGGGCCGGGCCAGCAACGAGGCGGCCTACCTGTACCAGTTGTTCGTGCGCGCCTACGGCACCAACAACTTCCCGGACTGCTCGAACATGTGCCACGAGGCCAGCGGCGTGGCCCTGGGCCAGAGCGTCGGGGTCGGCAAGGGTACGGTGACCTTCGACGATTTCGAGCACGCCGACGCGATCTTCGTGTGGGGCCAGAACCCTGGTACCAACCACCCGCGCATGCTTGAACCGCTGCGCGAAGCGGTCAAGCGCGGTGCCCAGGTGGTGTGCGTGAACCCGCTCAAGGAGCGCGGCCTGGAGCGCTTCCAGCACCCGCAGCACCCGCTGGAGATGCTCACCAACGATGATCGTCCGACCAACACCGCCTATTTTCGCCCCGCCCTGGGCGGCGACATGGCGCTGCTGCGCGGCATGGCCAAGTTCCTCCTGCAGTGGGAGCGCGAGGCGCAGGCAACAGGTGCGCCAGCGGTGTTCGACCATGCCTTCATCGCCGAGCACACTGCGGCCGTGGAGGCCTACCTTGAAGTGGTCGAGGCCAGCAGCTGGGAGCAGATCGTGCAGCAGTCGGGCCTGGGCCTGGCCGATATCGAGCAGGCCGCACGCATGTATGCGCGGGCCGAAAAAGTCATCATGTGCTGGGCCATGGGCATCACCCAGCACCGTCACTCGGTGCCGACCATCCAGGAAATCGCCAACCTGATGCTGCTGCGCGGCAACCTTGGGGTGCCAGGGGCCGGGCTATGCCCCGTACGCGGCCACAGCAACGTGCAGGGCGACCGTACCATGGGCATCAACGAACGCCCGCCGGTGGCGCTGCTGGATGCGCTGGAGCGCCGCTTCGGCTTTGCCGTGCCGCGCCACAACGGCCACAACACGGTGGAGGCGATTCGCGCCATGCTCGATGGCAAGGCGCGGGTGTTCATCGGGCTGGGCGGCAACTTCGCCCAGGCCACCCCCGACACCGAGCGCACTGCACAGGCGCTGCGCAACTGCGAGCTGACGGTGCAGATCAGCACCAAGCTCAACCGCAGCCACCTGATCCACGGGCAGCAGGCGCTGATTCTGCCCTGCCTGGGACGCACCGATATCGACCTGCAGGGCGAAGGCCCGCAGGCAGTGACGGTGGAGGACTCGTTCAGCATGGTGCATGCCTCCAACGGCCAGCTCAAACCGCTGTCGCGCCAGATGCGCTCGGAGCCGGCGGTGATCGCCGGAATCGCTGCCGCCACCCTGGGCAGCAAACCGGTGGACTGGCACTGGCTGGTGGCCGACTATGGGCGCATTCGCGAACTGATCGCCGACACCATTCCAGGGTTCGAGGGGTTCAACCAGCGCCTGCAGCACCCCGGTGGCTTCTACCTGGGCAACAGCGCCGGCCAGCGCCAGTGGAAGACACCCAGCGGGCGGGCCAACTTCAAGGCCAATGCGTTGCCCGACGACCTGCTGCACGAGAGCGTGCGCGCCAGCGGCCAGGTGCCGGACCTGATCATGCAGTCGATGCGTTCCCACGATCAGTACAACACCACCATCTACGGGTTGGATGACCGTTACCGTGGGGTCAAGGGGCAGCGCGACGTGCTGTTCGCCAACGAGGCGGATATCATCCGGCTGGGTTTCAACCCCGGTGACAAGGCCGATATCGTGTCGTTGTGGGGCGATGGCCGCGAGCGCCGGGTCAAGGGCTTCACCTTGCTGGCGTTCGACATTCCGGCGGGGCAGGCGGCAGCCTACTACCCCGAGGTGAACCCGCTGGTGCCGCTGGAAAGCGTGGGCGATGGCAGCCATACGCCGACGTCGAAGTTCGTGGCGATCAGGATCGAGGCGGCCAGCGCCACGGCCAGGATCATCTAGGCCCCTTCGCCGGCAACGCCGGCTCCCACAGGGTCTTGCGGCGCATGCAGAACGCTGTGGGAGCTGGCTTGCCAGCGAAGAGGCCAGTTCGTTCAGCGGATAACTGCAGGCAAGAAAAAGGCCCTGGCATCACTGCCAGGGCCTTCGTCCCAAGTAAGCTCAGACCCGCAAAAACGCATTAAGTTTCACTGTAAAAACAGTAACTTATAAAATTGTATACACGTCGTGCCAATCGTCGGATTTGCGTTGCCAGCGCGTGTTGCAGAGCCTCAGGATCGCCTCGTCATCCCTTTGAGGCTCCCTTATGAAGTACTCCTCGATTCTGCTGTTGTCTCTCGGCCTGCTCAGTGGCGTTGCCTCGGCAGGTGGCTCCACCGAAGCCGGTATCGGCGGCGCATTGGGCGGGGTATTGGGTTCGGTGGTTGGCCAGTCGATCGGTGGCAGCACCGGTTCGGCCATCGGCGCCGGCCTGGGCGGTGCAGCCGGTAGCGCGGTAGGTGCCGACAAGCGCAGCCGCGGCGAGGCGGCCATCGGTGGCGCACTGGGTGCGGCCGGCGGCAACGTGGTGGGCCGCAGCGTGGGCGGCAACACCGGCAGCCTGATCGGCGCCGCAGCCGGCGGCGGTGCGGGCGGTGCACTGGGCAACTACATGGGCAACAAGAGCGACGACGAAGACCGCCGCTACAACAACCGCGGCCGCGGCTACGACGACCGCCGCCACTACCGCGATCGCGGCCACCACTACGGCCATCGCAAGCACGACAAACGCTGGCGTCACCGCTGAATTCCATCGACGCTGCCGGCCCCGCGCCGGCAGCGCCGCAGTTGTACCCGCAAACGTAGCAATCAAGCCATGTGCCATCACGCCATTGGCTTAAGCCATTCACCTAAGCCTTTCCCCGCCCCGCCCCCTGCGCGAAAACCTTCGAGCCTGTTGTCCGGCCAGCTTTCCAGCCTTTTATATTGACTGTCCGATCAACATCGGCAGGGGCCTGTTTGCGTCGGCTGTTTTGTGACTGATGGGTCGGCTTAAGGGGCGTCCCGATTTTGACGTCAAATAGCAATCGCTATGATCCGCCCCACCTTAAGCGACGCAGTGGGCGCACGGAATGCGGATGTACCTGGGAATATGGATCGGCACGGCCCTCGGCGCCTGCGGCCTGCTGCTCGACCTGCTGCCCCTGGGCCTGGCCGGGCTGTCGCTGGTGCTGCTTGCCAGCACCTTGCTGCGCCCGCGCCCCGTGGCACAGGTGGCTGCGGTCAGCGACGCGCCCATCGTGCTCGAACAGCCGCCACTGCACACCCTGCTGCCGGTGGTGGCGCCCAGCTGGATCGACAGCCTCCAACAGAGCCGAACCCTGCTGGGCGACAACATCAGCCAGTTGCTCGAACGCTTCGGCGCCATCAACCAACGCCTGGAACACAGCCTCAACGACGCCGACAACGTGCTGGCCAATGGCGGCGTGGGCGAGAACCTGCGCGAGGCCAACCAGCGTCTGCGCCGGGTCACCGAAAGCTTCGCCGCCAGCAGCCAGCGCCAGCATGAATTTCTGACCACCATCAATCATCTGGGCAGCTACGCCGGCCAGCTCCAGCAGATGGCCAAGCGCGTGCAGGAAGTTGCCAGCCAGACCAACCTGCTGGCGCTCAATGCCGCCATCGAGGCTGCCCGCGCCGGCGAGTTCGGCCGCGGCTTCTCGGTGGTCGCCGACGAGGTGCGCAAGCTCTCCAGCCTGTCGGCCGAGACCGGCCAGTCGATGGACGCCAAGGTGGGCGAGATCAACCAGTCGATCCAGTCCAGCATCGATGCCGCCACCGCGCTGGGCAGCGAAGAGCAGGCCAACCTGCGCGAGCTGGAGCAGGTGCTCGACGAGGTGATCAGCGACCTGGGCGGCAACCTCGACGCCCTCGACGGCGCCTCGCGGGCGCTGCAACAGGATGCCCGCGCCACCCAGGCAGATATCCACGCGATCATGGTCAGCCTGCAGTTCCAGGATCGCGCCGACCAGATGCTCGACCACCTGCAGGCCGACCTGCTGCAACTGCTCGATGCCCTGGCGCACGACGACCCGCGCCTGCACGACCCGCAAGGCTGGCTGCAGCAATTGCGCCAGCGCTTCACCACCAGCGAGGAACGGGCTGGCCACAGCCAGTCGGCATCCAGCAGCGACGTGACCTTTTTCTAACTCCGGAAGCCCTGAACATGGCCAAGACCATCCTGATCGTGGACGACTCCGCCTCGATGCGCCAACTCGTGAAAATCAGCCTGGCCAGCGCCGGCCACCAGGTCATCGAAGCCTGTGACGGGCGCGACGCGCTGAACAAGCTCACCGGGCAGAAGATCAACCTGGTGATCAGCGACGTGAACATGCCCAACCTGGACGGCATCGGCCTGGTCAAGGCGCTCAAGGCGCGCAACGAATACCGCTTCACCCCGATCATGATGCTCACCACCGAAAGCGAGCAGGCCAAGAAGGCCGAGGGCCAGGCCGCCGGAGCGCGGGCCTGGATCGTCAAGCCGTTCCAGCCCCAGCAGTTGCTGGCGGCTGTCGAAAAGCTGATTGGCTGACGCGCATGTTCACACTCGCCGCAGCCACCGCCGACACCCCCGCACGGCTACGCCTGGACGGCGACCTGACCATCTATGAGGTGCGCGCCGCACGCGAGCAGTTGCTGGCCCTGTTGCCCGCTCAGCCAGTGCCCTGGCAACTGGACCTGGGCGGCCTGGACGAGCTCGACAGTGCCGGCGTGCAACTGCTGCTGAGCCTGCACAAGACCCTCTGCGCAAATGGCCACGAGGCCGAGGTGATCGCCCTGCCGGGCAACGCCCGGGCGTTGCTGGAGCTGCTGCGCCTGCCCGCATTGTGCCCGGCCGGTACCCCCGTGCCGTGCGAGGAGTGAGCATGTTCGACGCCGAGCAATGGAGCCAGCTGCTGCAGGGCTTTCTCGAAGAGGCCCGCGACCTGCTCAAGGAAGCCGAAGACAGCCTGCTGCGCCTGGAAACCCGCCCCGATGACGACGCGGCGATCAACGCGCTGTTTCGCGCCGTGCACACGCTCAAGGGCTCGGCGGGGATCTTCTCCCTCGACCCACTGGTGGCGCTGGCGCACCAGCTGGAAAACCTGCTGATGGGGGTACGCGACGGTGCGCGGGTGCTGGACGCTCCGCTCACCTCGTTGATGCTGCAGTGCATGGACGAACTGGGGGTGATGCTCGACAGCATCGACCCGCAGCAGGTCAGCATGCCAGCGCACACGCCACGCCAGGCCGCCCTGCTGGCGGCATTGCAGGCGCATCAGGGCGAGCTGCCCGCGTCTGTGGACAACCCGCTGGCAGCCCCGCACGGTGCGCCCCGCTTGCGTACCTGGCACCTGTCGATCCGCTTTGCCAGCGAGCTGCTGAGCAACGGCTTCGACCCGGCGGCGTTCATCCGCTACCTGGCGCGGCTGGGCGACATCCTCAGCCTGCAGACCCTCACCTGGGCCGTGCCGGAGCTCGACAGCCTCGACCCGGAGGCCTGCTACCTGGGCTTCGAAGTGAGCCTGCACAGCGACGCCAGCCGCGAGCAGCTCGAAGACGTGTTCGCCCTGGTGCAGGACTTCTGCACCCTGCGCCTGCAGGCCCAGGAGCCGACCGATACCGCCTTGCCGGCCGAACCCCGCGCACCGGCGCAAACGTTGGCGCCTGCAACCGCCACACCCTTGCCATCGATGCCCGCCGGCGAGCCGCGCACTGCCTCCAGCAGCCAGGTCAAGGTGGCTGCGCAAAAGCTCGACGAGCTGATCAACCTGGTCGGCGAGCTGGTCATCGCCACCGCCGGCGCCCAGATGCAGGCCCTGCGCAGTGCCCACGCCGCCTGCATCGAAAGCGTGCAGGCGGTGCAGCAACATGTGGAGCAGATCCGCGAGCGGGCGCTGAAACTGCGCATGGTCGAAGTGGGCGAGACCTTCAACCGCTTCCACCGCGTGGTGCGCGATGTGAGTCAGGCGCTGGACAAGCAGATTGCGCTGACCATCAGCGGCGGCGACACCGAGCTGGACAAGACCCTGATCGACCGCATCGCCGACCCGCTGGTGCACCTGGTGCGCAACGCCATCGACCACGGCATCGAGGCCCCTGCCGAGCGCCGCGCCGCCGGCAAGCCCGAGCAGGGTCAGCTGCGCCTGAACGCCTACCACGACTCGGGCATGATCGTGCTCGAGATCCAGGATGACGGGCGCGGCCTGAACACCGCGAAGATCCGCGAAAAGGCCATCGCCCGCGGCATGCTCGACAGCGATTCGCCGATGAGCGAACAGGACATCCACTTGCTGATCTTCGAAGCGGGTTTTTCCACCGCCGAGCAGGTGTCCAACCTGTCCGGACGCGGGGTGGGCATGGACGTGGTGCGCAGCGCCATCGACCAGTTGCGCGGGGTCATCGAGATCGACTCCAGGGCCGGCCATGGCTGCACCTTCCGCATCCGCCTGCCGCTGACCCTGGCGATCATCGACGGGTTTCTGGTGAGCGTGGGCGAGGAGCACTTCGTGATCCCGCTGGACATGGTCACCGAATGCATGGAGGCCCCCGCCAACCAGGCCGAGCAGGGCCACCTGAACCTGCGCGGGCGGCCGCTGCCGTGCATCGACCTGCAACCGCATTTCGGCCTGCCGCGCAGCGCCTGCGTGCGCCGCAACATCGTGGTGGTCAGCCAGGGTCGGCAGCATGCCGGGCTGATCGTCGACCAGTTGCACGGCGAGCTGCAGACCGTGATCAAGCCCTTGGGGCAACTGTTCCAACACCTCAGTGGCATCAGCGGCTCGACCATCCTCGGCTCTGGCCAGGTGGCGCTGATACTCGATATCCCCAGCCTGTTCCGCCAGTCGCAGCAACGCGCCGAAGGCGAGACGCCGCACCTGTTGCCAAGCCCTTCCGGAGAATAGACATGCAGTTGATCAGCAATATGAAGATAGGCGTGCGCCTGACCCTCGGCTTTCTGCTGGTGGTGGCGCTGACCGCGCTCATCGGAGTCATCGGCCTGCGCAACCTGGAGCAGGTCAACGGCCTGTCGGACCGCATGTACGAGCTGGACGTGGCCGGCCTGAGCACCTTGCAGCAAGCCAACATCCAGCTGCTGATGGCCAACCGCGCCGTGCGCCAGAGCCTGCTCTCCACCACCGCCCAGGAGCGCGACCAGTCGGCCGCCACCGCCCGTGCGGCGATGGAAAAGACCCGCGAACTGCTGATCAAGGCGCGCGAGCACTTCATCACCAAGGAAGGCCGCGCCCAGGTGGAAAGAATCGACGCGCCGCTGCAGGCCTACATCAGCGTGGCCAACCAGTTGCTGGGGGTGCACCAGCAGTCGGGCGACCTGCAGATTGCTTCCGAAGCGCTGGCGCTGATGCCGCAGAACGTCGCGGCGGCCAACGTGGTCGACCAGTTGCTGGGTGAGGCCAGCGCTGCCAAGCAGGCGCGCGCCGGCGAGGCGAACGCCGAGATCAGCGTCATCTACGAACGCTCGCGGGTGCAGATGATCGCCCTGGTCGCCGCCGCAACCCTGATCGGCATGCTGATCGGCGTGCTGGTCACCCGCAGCATCACCCGGCCGCTGGCAGGCGCAGTGCAGGCCGCCGACCGCATGGCCGCCGGCGATCTGAGCCAGGACCTGGTAGTGACCCACAAGGACGAGACCGGGCAGTTGCTGGGCTCGATGCAGAACATGACCCTGCGCCTGCGCAGCATCCTGGGCGATGTGCGCAGCGCCGCCGATGCGCTGTCGTCGGCCTCCGAACAGGTCAGTTCGACCTCGCAATCGCTGAGCCAGGCGGCCAACGAGCAAGCCGCCAGCGTCGAACAGACCAGCGCTTCGGTCGAGCAGATGTCGGCCTCGATCGCGCAGAACACCGAAAGCGCCAAGGTCACCGACGGCATCGCCGGCAAGGCGGCCAACGACGCGGTGCAGGGCGGCGGCGCAGTGGGCGACACGGTGCTGGCGATGAAGCAGATCGCCGAGAAGATCGGCATCATCGACGACATTGCCTACCAGACCAACCTGCTGGCGCTCAACGCCGCCATCGAGGCCGCCCGTGCCGGCGATCACGGCAAGGGCTTTGCCGTGGTGGCCGCCGAGGTGCGCAAGCTGGCCGAACGCAGCCAGGTGGCAGCGCAGGAAATCGGCCAGGTGGCCTCCAGCAGCGTGCAACTGGCCGAACAGGCCGGCAGCCTGCTCAGCGAGATCGTGCCCAACATCCAGAAGACCTCGGACCTGGTGCAGGAAATCACCGCCGCCTCGCAGGAGCAGAGCAGCGCCGCCGGGCAGATCAACATCGCCATGGGCCAGATGAACCAGATCACCCAGCAGAACGCCTCGGCTTCCGAAGAGCTGGCCGCCACCGCCGAAGAGATGAACGCCCAGGCCGGCCAGTTGCAGGAGCTGATCGGCTTCTTCCGCTTCGAGGCCGGCAGCACTGCGCGTGCCCTGCCCCGGGTGGGCGAACCGCAAGTCGGCGCCTACAAGCCCACCCACAAGGCGCTGATCGATGAAGGCCAGTTCGTCAGCTTCACTTGACCGAGGCGTCCCCATGCACACCCTAGAGTCTGCGGCGCCCGCGCCGCACCTGCCCACCAGTGTCCAGCACCTGACCTTTCGCGTGCGCGAGGCCGGCTATGCACTGCCCATCGAACTGGTGCGCGAGATCATCGAGTACGCCGAGATCACCCGCGTGCCGATGATGCCCGCCTACATTCACGGCGTGCTCAACCTGCGCGGCAACGTGGTGCCGGTACTGGACCTGGCAGCACGCTTCGGCATGGAACTGACCGAGGCCGGCAAGCGCACCTGCATCGTGATCATCGCCCTGCCCCTCGAGGACGGTGTGCAGCGCATCGGCCTGGTTGTGGATGCGGTGGACGCGGTACTCGACATCGACCCGCACGGGGTGGTGCCGGCGCCACCGTTCGGCACCGGCATCCGTGCCGACTTCATTGCCGGCATGGCCCAGCAGGAGCAGGGTTTTTTGATCATCCTGAACATGCCCCAGGTGCTGTCGCTGGAAGATATCCGCTACCTCAGCCAGGCCGCGAAGGGCTCCTGAATGCCCTCGACCTTCAAACTGCCGGTGCTGGGCGAACAGGAGTTCAGCCGCCTGCAGACGCTGATGAGCAGCGCCTCGGGCATCCACCTGGCCAGCAACAAGCGCTCGCTGGTGGCCGGGCGCCTGATGAAACGCCTGCGTCACTACCACCTGGACAACTACCGCGACTACCTGCACCTGATCGAGCGCCCGACCCACAGCCGCGAGCGGCGCCTGGTGATCGACCTGCTGACCACCAACGAGACCTACTTCTTTCGCGAGTTCCCGCACTTCGAATTCCTTGGCCAGTGGCTGGGCCGGCGCAAGAGGCCGCTGCGGCTGTGGAGCGCGGCCTGCTCGTCGGGCGAGGAGCCCTACAGCCTGGCCATGACCGTGGCCGAGCACGCCGCCGGCAGCGACTGGTCGATCCTGGCCAGCGACCTCAGCCAGAGCATGCTGGCGCTGGCCGAGCAAGGCATCTACGACATCGCCCAGGCGCGCTACTTTCCCGATGGCTGGATGCAGCGCCACTGCTTGTGCGGGGTCGGCGACATGCACGGGCGCCTGCGCGTGCAGGCGCACCTGCGAGCCCGGGTGAGCCTGCGCGAGATCAACCTGGTGCAGCCGCTGCCCGAGGGCCTGGGGCCGTTCGACGTGATATTCCTGCGCAACATCCTGATCTACTTCGACACCCCGCAGAAACAGCTGATCGTGCAGCGCCTGGTCAACCAGCTGCGCCCCGGCGGGCTGCTGTTCATCGGGCACGCCGAAAGCATCCACGGCTTCGAGCTGCCGCTCAGGCTGGTGCACCCCTCGGTGTTCGAGCGCGTATGACCGAGCGTGCGGCGGCGCCGGTGCGGGTGTTCATCGTCGACGACTCGGCGCTGGTGCGCCAGGTGCTCAACCAGTGCCTGAACGACCACCCGCGCATCCGCGTGATCGGCATGGCCGCCGACCCGCTGTATGCCATCGAGAAGATGCGCCGGGACTGGCCCGATGTGCTGGTGCTGGACATCGAGATGCCGCGCATGGACGGCCTGACCTTTCTGCGCCAGATCATGGCCGAGCGCCCCACGCCGACGATCATCTGCTCGACCCTCACCGAAGCCGGCACCGACCTCAACCTCCAGGCCCTGGCCGCCGGGGCGGTCGGCGTGTTCACCAAGGCCCGGCTGGGCCTGCGCCAGAGCCTGGAAAACCTCGCCAGCGGGCTGATCCGCAGCATCGAGGAAGCGGCCCGCACCCGCCCGGTATTGTTACCTCTGTCGCAGGCGAAAGAAAAAACCAGTGCACTGCCTGCAACCCCAAGCAAAACCACCCAGCGAATCGTTACACTTGGCTGCTCGACCGGCGGCACCCAGGCGCTGGAATTCATCCTGCGTCAGCTGCCGCGCGATTGCCCGGGCATCGTGATCGTGCAGCACATGCCGGCCAGGTTCACTGCCGACTTCGCCAGGCGACTGAACAGCCTCTGTCAGATCGAGGTGCGCGAGGCCAGGCATCTGGACCGTGTCCACAGCGGCCTGGCACTGCTGGCCCCGGGGGGCCTGCACATGCAGCTCAAACGCAGTGGTGCGCACTACCTGGTGGAGGTGCTCGACGGTCCCGCCGTCAATCGGCACAAACCCTCGGTCGATGTCCTGTTTCGCTCCGCCGCCCGGCATGCCGGGGGCAATGCCCTTGGCATCATCATGACCGGGATGGGCGATGACGGTGCCCGAGGCCTGCTGAGCATGCGTGAGCAAGGCGCCGCCACCGTGGCACAGGACGAGGCCAGTTGCATCGTGTTCGGCATGCCCAAGGAAGCCATACGGCTGGGTGCGGCCCAGGCGGTGGAACCGCTGACACGGTTGCCGGCGCTGATCGCCCAGTTCAGCGACAACCCACGTGCCAGCTGAGCCATACACCGCCCCTTACCTTGCGACACAGGCCTACCTATGCTTTGCCGAATACTCCTTGCAGACGAGTCGCCCCTGTTCAGAGCGGGGCTGCGCGCGCTGCTCGAACAAAAACAAGATTACGCAGTGGTGGGTGAAACCGGTGACGGCGTGAGCGCCGTCGAGCTCGCCGAACAGCTCAAGCCGGACATCATCATGCTGGACATGGCGCTGGATGCGCTGGAGAGCGAAGAGATCCTGCGCGAGCTGTGCCTGCGCGTGCCGGCAAGCATGGTGCTGATGCTGTCGGCGCGCTCGGAGCTGGAGTTCGTGATGAAGTGCCTGCAGCAGGGTGCCCACGGCTTTCTACTCAAGACTGCCACCGTGCTGGAACTGGAGCTGGCGTTGCAGGCGTTGAAGAACGGCGGCCAGTACCTGTCGTCGGCGGTGTTGCCGCTGGTGATCGGGCAGGCGGTCAAGCACAGCCGCAAGCGCCATGCCGGCAGCAGCACCATGCAACTGACCACCCGCCAGCTGGAGATCCTGCGCCTGATTGCACGAGGCGAGTCGACCCGCTCGATTGCCGATGGCCTGGGCCTGAGCGTGAAGACGGTGGAGGCGCACCGCTCGCAGATCATGCACCGCCTGCAGATACACGACATACCGGGCCTGGTGCTGTTTGCGGTGCGCGAAGGCATCATCCGCATCAACGACTGACCGCGCCGGGTTTCAGCCTTGCAGGGCTACCAGGGCGCCTTGCAGGGCCGTCGGCAGGCTGGCGGGCTGGCCGGTGGCACGCTCGACGAACACCTGCACCATGCGTCCGGCGGCGCAGGCCTGAGCTTCACCGACCTTGAACAGGGCCAGTTGGTACTCCACCGAACTGCCGGCCACCCGCACCGCGCGCAGGCCGACTTCCAGGCATTCGGGGAAGGCGGCCGAGGCGAAGAAGTCGCACCCCGAACTGACCACGAACCCCACCACCTCGCCATCCTGCGGGTCGAGCCCGGCATGCTCGATCAGGTAGGCCTGCACGGCGCTGTCGAAGAAGGCGTAGACCGTGGCGCTGGCGATGTGGCCGTTGACGTCGTTGTCCTGCCAGCGGGTCGGCAGGGGGTGGACGTGGGGGTAGTGGTGGCGTTCGGGTGTGGCAGACATGAATGACCTGTATGCAGTGAAGGGGGCGGGAAGCATCCCACAACGAATTCAGAAGCACGGTGACAGTAAACCGTAACAGGGCTGAATAGCATGGGCGCCTACTCGAAACATCCATGCGGTTGCGCCGCTACTGCGCAAGGCATAGACTCTAACTACGCCAATGGCGTACAAAGGTTGGCATGCTCTTCATCGAAACAAGCGTATTTACCAGCGACGTTTCAAGCCATCTCGATGATCACGAGTACCTGTCGCTTCAGGTGTATCTTGCCGAGCACCCTGAAGCAGGTGACCTGATCGAAGATACCGGCGGGCTGCGAAAAATTCGATGGGCAGCAAAAAGCAAAGGAAAAAGCGGCGGGGTTCGAGTGATCTATTACTACGCCGTGTCAGCCAGCCAGATCCGTTTGCTGCTTATCTACCGCAAAGGCATCCACGATACATTGACTAAAAAACAGAAAGCCGTACTTCGAAGCCTCAACCAAGGGTGGAAATGATGGACAGGAATCTTTTCGGTCGCCTCGTTGACAGCATGACCGAGATGGCTGAAATCGATCGTGGGGAGCGCAAACCTTCACGCGAGTTCAAGGTAGACGCCATGCAGGTCAGGGCCATACGCGAGGCAACCGGGCTTACCCAGGAAAGATTTGCGCAGTGTATCGATGTACCGCTGGGTACGTTGCGCAATTGGGAGCAAGGACGCCGTGCTCCAGAAGGGCCAGCACGGGCACTGCTGCGTGCGATTCACAATGACCCGGAACATGTTCTGGCCGCATTGGCCTGAATCACAGCCCAAACGAAAAAGCCGCCCATTCGGGCGGCTTTTTCTCAGCTGGCGAGCAGCAACTTACAGTTGCGGACCCGCTGCCTTGATGGCGTCGGAAACGTCGAACTTCTTGAAGTTCTCGATGAACAGCGAAGCCAGGCCCTTGGCCGCTTCGTCGTAGGCAGCGCTGTCAGCCCAGGTGTTGCGCGGGTTGAGCAGTACGGTTTCAACACCCGGTACCAGTTTCGGCACGTCCAGGTTGATGATGTCCAGGTGCTCGGTTTCAGCACCGACCAGTGCGCCGCTCTGGATGGCCGCGATCACCGCACGGGTGGTCGGGATGTTGAAGCGCTTGCCCACGCCGTAGCCACCACCGGTCCAGCCGGTGTTGACCAGGTACACCTTGGAACCGAAACCACGGATACGCTTGATCAGCAGTTCAGCGTATTCGCCAGCCGGACGCGGGAAGAACGGCGCGCCGAAGCAGGTGGAGAAGGTCGACTTGATGCCGCTGCCCGAACCCATTTCGGTGGAACCCACCAGCGCGGTGTAACCGGACAGGAAGTGGTAGGCCGCCTGCTCTTCGCTGAGGATCGATACTGGTGGCAGTACGCCGGTCAGGTCGCAGGTCAGGAAGATCACTGCGTTGGGCTCGCCACCCAGGTTCTTCTCGGAACGCTTGGCAACGTGCTCGAGCGGGTAGGCCGCACGGCTGTTCTGGGTCAGGCTGACATCGGAGTAGTCAGCGTGCTTGGCGTCGTCGATGACGACGTTTTCCAGCACGGCGCCATGCTTGATGGCTTTCCAGATGACCGGCTCGTTCTTCTCCGACAGGTCGATGCACTTGGCATAGCAACCGCCTTCGATGTTGAACACCACGCCCTCGCCCCAACCGTGCTCGTCGTCACCGATCAGGTAACGGCTTTCGTCGGCCGACAGGGTGGTCTTGCCGGTGCCCGACAGGCCGAAGAACAGGGTCACGTCGCCTGCTTCGCCGATGTTGGCGGCGCAGTGCATCGGCAGCACGTCGGCAGCCGGCAGCAGGAAGTTCTGCACCGAGAACATGGCTTTCTTCATCTCGCCGGCGTAACGCATGCCAGCGATCAGTACCTTCTTCTGGGCGAAGTTGAGGATCACGCAACCGTCGGAGTTGGTGCCGTCACGCTCGGGCACGCATTCGAAGTTGGCGACATTGAGCACTTGCCACTCATCACGACCGGCCGGGTTGTACTGCGCCGGGTTGATGAACAGGCAACGGCCGAACAGGTTCTGCCAGGCAGTCTGGGTGGTCATGCGTACCGGCAGGTAGTGCTCGGCAGCCGCACCTACGTGCACGTGGGAAACGAAATGATCCTGGGCGTTGTTGAACGCCTCGACGCGGTCCCACAGGGCATCGAACTTGTCGGCCGGGAACTTGCGGTTGATCGGGCCCCAGGCGATGGCAGACGAGGTGGACGGCTCGTCGACGATGAAACGATCGACCGGCGAACGACCGGTACGGTGACCAGTTTTCACGACCAGCGCGCCCGTATCGGCCAGCTCGCCTTCACCGCGGTTCAGCGCTTCTTTTACCAGTTCATCGACGCTCAGGTCGGTGTACACGGTGTTGTTGGCTTGCGTCATGAGATTCCCCATCCGGCCTGCGGCCGAGTGCTCCGAACGTTTTGTAGTAGAGCTTTTAAAACTACTACAGCGAAAAAAGTGGCGGGATTATGCCAGAAACGCCCAAAAAAAGTAGGGCCCTCCTGTCAGAACGGCGTGTTTCCGGCGTTCGACAGGAGATTTACCTGAGCTTAAACGTTTTAGTGACGAGTATCTGACGGTGCGTCAACCCCCCCGCCGGCGAACAATTGTGCGATTTCGGTTTCATCGAACAGGTAGCGCTGGTTGCAGAACTGGCAGTCGATTTCGATCGCCCCGCCATGCTCGGCCGCCAGGGCCAGGGCATCGTCCTGGCCGAGGCTGACCAGCGCGTTGCCCGAGCGCTCACGCGAGCAGCTGCAGCGGAACTGCAGCGGCTGGATATCGAACAGGCGCACGGCATCCTCGTGGTACAGACGGTGCAGCACGGTCTCGTTGTCCAGGCCCAGTTGCTCTTCGGCCTTCAACGTGTTGGCCAGGGCGGTGACGTGCTTCCAGCTGTCTTCGCGGTCGTCCTCGTCCTTCTGGCGGTCGGCCGGCAACTGCTGCAGCAGCAGGCCGCGGGCGCGCTGGCCATCGGCGTTGAGCCAGAAGCGCGTGCCCACCTGCTGGGACATCACGAAGTAGTTGGTGAAGCACTCCGAGAGGTTCTCGCCATCCAGGTCGACAATGCCCTGGTAGCGCTGGCCCTGCGCCGGGTCGATGGTCAGCGCCAGCTGGCCATCGGGCATCAGGTCGCCCAGGGTGGCATCGGGGGCGATCTGCTCGGCGTGGTAGCGCGCCAGGCCACGGATGTCGCGCTCGCTGGAGCACTCGATCATCAGCAGCGGGATCGGCCCTTCGGAGCGTGCCTGCAGGATCAGCAGGCCGTCGAACTTGAGCGCGCCCACCAGCAGCGCCGCCGCGGCCATCAGCTCACCGAGCAGTTGCGCCACCGGCTGCGGGTAGGGGTGCTTGGCCAGGACTTCGGCGTAGCTGCGCTCGAGCGAAACCAGTTCGCCGCGTACGTCGCGCTCGTCGAAGATGAAGCGTTGGGTGAAGTCGGTATCTGGCAAATCGGACATGGTTTCTGGCTTTCTGAAAGATGACAAAATAATTTCAAGGGCCTATAAAGCCCCGTTTAGAGCACCAGAATGGTGCGAACGATAGCGCTGTAAAAGAGGTAGTTTATGGACAATCCACCCCTGTTCCAAGCCAGGTGGGCTTGGGGCCCCCTGTGTCTGGCTACGTTGATTCCCGTTGCACTACTGTGTTTCTGGTTATGGCCCGTTGGCCAGGCCCTTTGCATGGCGCTCGACGAATGGCTGTTCCACGCCCTCAATCGCCCACTGGCCGACAACACCCTGTGGCGCAGCATCTGGACCCTGGGCAGCCTGCGCCCGTTCGACATCGTGGTCGGGCTCATCATGCTGATGCTGCTGATTCGCGGCGACTGGGTATTCAAGGCCGTCGAGGTGCGCCGGGCTTTTTTCGGCTTCCTGGTGACCCTGCTGGTGCTGGTGGTGATCCGCGCCCTTTTCTCCAAGCTGGTACGCCTGATGGGCTGGCAGCACCATAGCCCGTCGATGGTGTTCAGTGACGCCATCATGCTCAGCGACTACTACCCGGCGCTCGAAGCGCGCTGGGAGCTCAAGGACCGTTCCAGCCAGAGCTTCCCCGGCGACCACGCCTCGGTGCTGCTGCTGTGGGCACTGTTCATGAGCCTGTTCAGCCGCCGCCTGATGCAGCATGTGCTGATCTGGGCACTGGCGGTGCTGTTCATGCTGCCACGCCTGGTGGCGGGTGCCCACTGGGGCCAGGACGACTATATCGGCGGCCTGGGCATGGCCATCCTGGCGCTGGGCTGGAGTTACTATACGCCGTTTGCTGCCCGGACCAGCGCCGGCCTGGTGCGTGCCACCGCGCCCTTGTTCGGTTGGCTGGCACGGCTGCCGCTGCTCGGCCGCCTGAGCGTGATCGGCGCGCGGGGCTAACCGGCGCTGTCGTGCAACTGATGTAGCTGGCGGCGCTGCTTCTTGGTGGGCCGCCCGTCGGTGCTTACCCCAAGGGCGCCGGCCTTGCGCAGCGCCGCGGCCTGCTCGCGGCGTGCCAGGCTCTGTGCGGTCTCCTCGTACAGCGCCTGTGCCTCGGGTGCGCCGCGGCGCACCACCGACAGCGCCGTGACCACCACGGTACGCTCGTCGAAACCGGTACGCAGCACGAACTCGTCACCCACCCGCGGCTCCTTGCCCGGCTTGCAACGCTCGCCCCGACAATGCACCTTGCCGCTCTCGATCGCCGCCTTGGCCAGGGCGCGGGTCTTGTAGAAGCGCGCCGCCCACAACCATTTGTCCAGGCGAACCTTGTCGTCCTCTTCCGGCTTTTGTGCCATGGCATTTCCCCGATTCATTTGTTTCATGGAACTGTACTACCGTAACTGGCGGATGCAAAAAATACGCGGCGTGCTTACAGTTCACCGACTTTTACCCAGGTTGTGCATCTTGAAGACATTTGACCATTTGAGCGTGATCGGCCTGCGCGAGTGGGTGGCCTTGCCCGACCTCGGCGTGGCAGGCCTGCGCGCCAAGATCGATACCGGCGCCAGCACCTCCAGCCTGCACGCCACCGAAGTGGAAACCTTCGAACGCGATGGTGAAACCTGGGTCCGCTTCAACGCGCACCTGGGTTCGGTGGTACAACTGCGTCACCGGCGCTGCGAAGCGCCGCTGGTGACGATGAAGACCATCAAGAGCTCCAATGGCCATGCCCAGACCCGCTACGTGATCCGCACGCCCCTGGCGCTCGGCGACCGGGTGTGGGAAGTGGAGTTCACCCTGGCCTGCCGCAAGGCCATGCGCTATCGCCTGCTGCTCGGCTCCAAGGCCCTGGTACACGGCCAGCTGGTGGTCAACCCGGGCCTCAAATACGTACAGGACAAGCCGGCCTCTCCGGCCACCATTACCCCCTCCACAGGTGTTGCATGAAGATCGCTGTGCTGTCGCGGAACCCGCGTCTGTATTCCACTCGTCGTCTGGTCGAAGCCGGTACGCAACGAGGCCATGAAATGGTTGTGATCGATACCCTGCGCGCCTACATGAACATCGCCAGCCACAAGCCGCAGATCCACTATCGCGGCAAGCCGCTGGAAGGGTTCGACGCCGTCATCCCGCGCATCGGCGCGTCGGTGACGTTCTATGGCTGCGCGGTGCTGCGCCAGTTCGAGATGATGGGCGTGTTCCCGCTCAACGAATCGGTGGCCATCGCCCGCTCGCGGGACAAGCTGCGCTCGCTGCAGCTGCTGTCGCGCCGTGGCATCGGCCTGCCGGTCACCGGCTTTGCCCATTCGCCCGACGACATCCCCGACCTGATCCAGATGGTCAACGGCGCCCCCCTGGTGATCAAGGTGCTCGAGGGCACCCAGGGCATCGGCGTGGTGCTGTGCGAAACCACCAAGGCAGCCGAGTCGGTGATCGAGGCCTTCATGGGCCTGAAGCAGAACATCATGGTGCAGGAGTACATCAAGGAGGCCGGTGGCGCCGACATTCGCTGCTTTGTGGTGGGCGACAAGGTGATCGCCTCGATGAAGCGCCAGGCCAAGCCCGGCGAGTTCCGCTCCAACCTGCACCGGGGCGGCACCGCCAGCCTGATCAAGGTCACCCCGGAAGAGCGCATGACCGCCATCCGCGCTGCCAAGGTCATGGGCCTGAGCGTGGCCGGCGTGGATATCCTGCGCTCCAATCACGGCCCGCTGGTGATGGAGGTCAACTCCTCGCCGGGCCTGGAAGGCATCGAGGTCACCACCGGCAAGGACGTGGCCGGGATGATCATCGAACACCTGGAGAAGAACGGCGGGCCGAACCTGACCCGCACCAAGGGCAAGGGCTGAGCCCCTGCGTCCCTAGACCGCGTCGCGTGGCAGCAGCAGGCCCAGGGGCAAGCGTACCCGCGCCTCGATGCCGCCACCGGAACGGTTGCGCAGCTCCACATTGCCGCCGTGCTGGGCGGCGATGCGCTTGACGATAGCCAGGCCCAGGCCGGTGCCCTTGCCGCTGCGGGCGCGATCACCGCGAATGAACGGATTGAAGATCGCCTCCAGCTCACCCGGATCGATGCCGGCGCCGCGGTCGAGCACGCTCAGCACCACGTAGGGCGCGCTGGTGTCACCCGAGACATAGGCCGCCACTTCCACGCCCTGCCCGGCGTGATGCAGCGCATTGCCGATCAGGTTGTTGAGCAGGCGCTTGATCGAAACCCGGCGCAGCGGAAACGGCGGGATCGGCTCCAGGCACAGCCGCACCTGCTCTTCGGGCTGGTTGAACGGCGCGACCACCTCGCGTACCAGGTCGCTGAGGTCCACCTCCTCGACCGGCTCGTCGCGGCCATCGCGGATGAACGCCAGGAACTGGTCGAGAATCGCGTCCATGTCCTCGATGTCGCGCACCATGTCATCGGTCAGGTCGCTTTCGTTGGCCAGCAGCGACAGCGACAGGCGCAGGCGCGTCAGCGGCGTGCGCAGGTCATGGGACACCCCGGCCAGCATCAGCTCACGCTCGCGCCCCGCCTGCTCGACATCCTCTGCCATCTGGTTGAAGGCCCGGTAGACCTCGGTCATCTCGCTGGGCGTGTCGCTGATCGGCAGGCGCACGCTGCGCCCCTGGCCCAGTTGCCGGGCGGCGAACACCAGGCGCTTGAGCGGCTGGTTGAGCTGGCGCACGAAGATCCAGGCCGAAGCCGTGGACAACAGGCCGATGGCCAGGAACCAGCCCAGCACGTTCCAGATCTTCTGGCCGCGCAACGGGTGCGGGTACAGCGGCACCTTCAGCCAGCCATCGCCCAGGCTCGGGGCCTGTACCCACAGCGCCGGCGGCGCATGTATGCGCAGGCGCACCTCGGTGTCCTCGCCCAGTTCGGCCTGCATCTGGCGCTGGTAGATCTCGCTGTAGGGCCAGTGCTGCTCACCCTCGGGCACACCGGTGCCGACCACCCGCTTCAAGCCGGCGGCTTCGGCAATCTTCTCGCGGTTTTCCTCATCGGCCGCCCAGTAGGCGCGCAGCGTCAGTGCGACGCCGTGGCTGTACTGGCGGTCCACCAGCACGTCCTCGTTCATCAGCAGGTACACCAGCGTCAGTGCCTTGGAGAACAGCACCACGGCCAGCACCAGCCACAGCGTGCGGGCGAAGAAGCTTTGGGGGAACCACAATGGCGTTTTCATGGGCGACGGCTACACGGTTGGCAGGAGCGAGCGCGGCTCGCAGGCGTTGCGGATTTCGGCACAGGCAAAAACAGGGCAACCCGAGGGGCGCCCTGCCTATGCTGACCTGCTCCTGTACAAGGCTTCACTTGCCGGCATTGCCATCCGGCACGAAGACATAGCCCACACCCCAGACGGTCTGGATATAGCGTGGCTTGGAAGGGTCGGGTTCGATCATGCGGCGCAAACGCGAGATCTGCACATCGATGGAGCGCTCCAGGGCGTCCCACTCACGACCGCGCGCCAGGTTCATCAGCTTGTCGCGGGTCAGCGGCTCGCGGGCATGCATCACCAGCGCCTTGAGCACCGCGAATTCGCCGGTGGTGAGCATGTGCACTTCGTCGCCGCGCTTGAGTTCGCGGGTGGCCAGCGACAGCGCGTAGTCGCCGAAGGTGACGGTTTCGTCCTCGCTGCCTGGTGCGCCCGGTACCACCGGGGCCTGACGACGCAGCACGGCCTTGACCCGCGCCATCAGTTCGTCGGGGTTGAACGGCTTGGCCAGGTAGTCGTCGGCGCCCAGTTCCAGGCCCTTGATGCGGCTGAGTTCGTCACCCTTGGCGGTGAGCATGATGATCGGCACCTGGTTGTTTGCCCCGCGCAGGCGCTTGCAGGCGGTCAGGCCGTCTTCGCCGGGAAGCATCAGGTCGAGCACGATCAGGTTGAACACTTCACGCGCCAGCAGGCGGTCCATCTGTTCGGTGTTGGGTACGGCGCGGGCACGGTAGCCCTTGCTGGTGAAGAAACGCTCCAGCAGGCTGCTCAGGCCCGGGTCGTCATCGACGATGAGGATTTTCTCGCCTTCGGCGGGTTGTGCAGTGCTGCTCATGGGTAGCTCCTTTAATCTCGGCGGGCATTATGGCTTAGGCGCCATTTGAGCGTGCCGTGTGCATTGTTAGCAGATTTTTCCCAAGTCGCCAGCGGCATGCCCCGACAGGCTGGCGCGCCGCGATCCCCGCAAGCCAGGATCGCTGGGTATAATGCGCCGCTTTGATCCAGCGTCGCCCTGCTCGAGCGCGCCCCGTGGCGCCGGCCTGCGGCCTTTGCATTCACGAATTGTCAGGTGGTTTTATGGACAGCATCAACAGCCGCATCGCCGAGGAACTCGGTGTCCGCCCGCAACAGGTCGAAGCGGCCGTGGCTCTACTTGATGAAGGCTCCACGGTGCCCTTTATCGCCCGTTACCGTAAAGAAGTGACCGGCAGCCTGGACGACACCCAACTGCGCAACCTGGAAGAGCGCCTGCGCTACCTGCGCGAACTCGACGACCGCCGCGCCAGCATCCTGGCCAGCATCGAGGAGCAGGGCAAGCTGACCCCGGAGCTGGCCCGCGAGATCAAGCTGGCCGACACCAAGACCCGCCTCGAAGACCTTTACCTGCCGTACAAGCAGAAGCGCCGTACCAAGGGCCAGATCGCCCTGGAAGCCGGCCTGGGCGAGCTGGCCGACGGCCTGTTCAACGACCCGCAGCTGAACCCGGATACCGAAGCGGCGCGCTTCGTCGACGCCGAAAAAGGCGTGGCCGACGTCAAGGCGGCCCTCGAAGGCGCCAAGTACATCCTCATGGAGCGCTTCGCCGAAGACGCCAGCCTGCTGGCCAAGCTGCGCAACTTCCTCAAGCAGGAATCGGTGCTCAGCGCTCGCCTGGTGGCCGGCAAGGAAGAGGAAGGGGCAAAGTTTCGCGACTACTTCGAACACGACGAGCCGCTCAAGAGCGCGCCCTCGCACCGCGCCCTGGCGATCTTCCGCGGGCGCAACGAAGGCGTGCTGTCGGCCAGCCTCAAGGTCGGCGAAGAGCTGCCCGGCACCCTGCACCCCTGCGAAATGATGATCGGCGAGCACTTCGGCGTGAAAAACCAGAACCGCCCAGCCGACAAGTGGCTGGGCGAAGTGGTGCGCTGGACCTGGAAGGTCAAGCTCTACACGCACCTGGAAACCGACCTGTTCGGCGAGCTGCGCGACAACGCCGAGAGCGAGGCGATCAACGTGTTCGCCCACAACCTGCATGACCTGCTGCTGGCCGCCCCGGCCGGCCCGCGCACCACCCTGGGCCTGGACCCGGGCCTGCGCACCGGCTGCAAGGTGGCGGTGGTGGATGCCACCGGCAAACTGCTCGACACCGCCACGGTGTACCCGCACGTACCCAAGAACCAGTGGGACCAGACCATCGCCGTGCTCGCCGCCCTGTGCGCCAGGCACAAGGTCGAGCTGATCGCCATCGGCAACGGCACCGCCAGCCGTGAAACCGACAAGCTGGCCGCCGAGCTGATCAAGAAATACCCAGCCTTGAAGATGACCAAGATCATGGTCTCCGAAGCCGGCGCCTCGGTGTACTCGGCCTCCGAGCTGGCGGCCAAGGAATTCCCCGACCTGGACGTGTCGATCCGCGGCGCGGTGTCGATTGCCCGTCGCCTGCAGGACCCGCTGGCCGAACTGGTCAAGATCGATCCCAAATCCATCGGTGTGGGCCAGTACCAGCACGACGTGTCGCAACTCAAGCTGGCCCGTGGCCTGGATGCGGTGGTCGAGGACTGCGTGAACGCCGTGGGCGTGGACGTCAACACCGCCTCGGTGGCGCTGCTGGCACGCATCTCGGGCCTCAACAGCACCCTGGCGCAGAACATCGTGGCACACCGCGATGCCAACGGTGCCTTCAAGACCCGCGCCGCGCTGAAAAAGGTCAGCCGCCTGGGCGAGAAGACCTTCGAGCAGGCCGCAGGCTTCTTGCGCGTGATGAACGGCGACAACCCGCTGGACGCCTCGGCGGTGCACCCTGAAGCCTACCCGCTGGTACAGCGCATCGCCGCCGACACCGACCGCGACATCCGCTCGCTGATCGGCGACAGCGGCTTTCTCAAGCGCCTGGACCCGAAAAAATTCACCGACGAAACCTTCGGCCTGCCGACCGTCACCGACATCCTGCAAGAGCTGGACAAGCCCGGCCGCGACCCGCGCCCCGAGTTCAAGACCGCCGAGTTCCAGGAAGGCGTCGAAGACCTCAAGGACCTGCAACTGGGCATGATCCTCGAAGGCGTGGTCACCAACGTGACCAACTTCGGTGCCTTCGTCGACATCGGCGTGCACCAGGACGGCCTGGTACACATCTCGGCGCTATCGGAGAAGTTCATCAAGGACCCGCGTGAAGCGGTCAAGGCCGGCGACGTGGTCAAGGTCAAGGTCATGGAAGTGGACATTCCGCGCAAACGCGTGGGCCTGTCGATGCGCATGGGCGACACCCCGGGCGAGAAAATCGACGGCGCCCGCGGCAGCCGCCCGGGCTCGGCACCGCGCCAGCAGCAGCCGGCACGCGCCAAGGAGACCCCGGCCCCGGCCAACAACGCCATGGCCTCGCTGTTCGCCAACGCCAAGCAGTTGAAGAAGAAGTGACCGACCTGCCCGAAGAGCAGGTGCGCAGCGCATTCAGCCAACTGCTCGGCTGTCGCCTGCAACGCCTCGACCAGGGCGTTGCCGAGGTGGCCCTGGCCCTTGAGCCGCACCTGCGCAACCGCGGCGGCAAGCTGCATGGCGGGGCGATCTTCAGCCTGGTCGACATCGCCATGGGCCTGGCCTGCTCCAGCACCCATGGCTTCGACAAGCAGAGCGTCACCGTGGAATGCAAGATCAACTACCTGCGTCCGGTCAGCGACGGCGAGGTGCTGTGCGTGGCCCGCGTGCTGCAGGCCGGGCGGCGCATCCTGGTGGTCGATGCCGACGTGCTGCAAGGCGAAAAACTGATGGCCAGGGCCCAGGGCACCTTCACCGTGCTCTAGCCGCAAACGCCCAATGTGCGGTACTTTCGGCAGTGCGCGGGCACTGCCGGAACCCTGCGAAAACCAGGCGACCACGCCAGTTCCTCTGTCCACCCTTGTAGACCGTCGTTTCCACCCCCATATTGGGGCGACTGACGCGTGAAGGAATCCATCTTGAGCGAACTTCTCAACCGCCGCCTGAGCCTGCTCGGCCAGGGCGACAACCTCTCCCTGCTCAAGCAGTGCCTGCACGGCATCGAGCGTGAATGCCTGCGCGTGACCGAGGACGGTCGTCTGGCCCAGACCCCGCACCCCGAAGCCCTGGGCGCGGCCCTGACCCACGAGCAGATCACCACCGACTATTCCGAGTCGCTGCTGGAGTTCATCACCCCTGCCCTGGCCGACCCTGCCCAGACCCTCGAAAGCCTCGAGAACATCCATCGCTTCGCCTACAGCAAGCTCGGTAACGAGTACCTGTGGAGCCCGTCGATGCCCTGCCCGCTGCCGGCCGAGGAAGACATCCCGATCGCCTGGTACGGCACCTCGAACATCGGTCAGCTCAAGTACGTGTACCGCAAGGGCCTGGCCCTGCGCTACGGGCGCACCATGCAATGCATTGCCGGCATCCACTACAATTTTTCGCTGCCAGAACAGATCTGGCCGCTGCTGCGCCAGGCCGAAGGCCAGGCGGGCGACGACCGCGACTACCAGTCGTCGGCGTACATCGCACTGATCCGCAACTTCCGTCGCTACAGCTGGCTGCTGATGTACCTGTTCGGCGCCTCCCCGGCGCTGGACGCAGGCTTCCTGCGCGGCCGCGCGCACCAGCTCGAACAATTCGATGCCGACACCCTGTACCTGCCCTACGCCACCAGCCTGCGCATGAGCGACCTGGGTTACCAGAGCAACGCCCAGGCCGGCCTGACGCCGTGCTACAACAACCTGGCCAGCTACACCGACAGCCTGCGCAAGGCCGTCGCCACGCCCTATGCGCCGTATGTCGAGATCGGCACGCACAAGGATGGCGAGTGGGTGCAGCTGAACACCAACATCCTGCAGATCGAAAACGAGTACTACTCCAACATCCGCCCCAAGCGCGTGACCTACAGCGGCGAGCGGCCGATCCAGGCGCTGATGGCCCGCGGCATCCAGTACATCGAAGTGCGCTGCCTGGACATCAATCCGTTCCTGCCCACCGGCATCGACCTCACCGAAGCGCGCTTCCTCGACGCCTTCCTGCTGTTCTGCGCACTGGAGCAGAGCCCGCTGCTGGACAATGGCGAGTGCGGCCAGTGCACCAGCAACTTCCTCAGCGTGGTCAAGCAGGGCCGCAAGCCTGGCCTGGAACTGCAACGTGACGGCCAGCCGGTCGCGCTCAAGCAGTGGGCCGACGAGCTGCTGCAACGTATCGCCCCGCTGGCCGAACTGCTCGACCGCAGCCACGCCAGCGACGAGCACGCCAAGGCCCTGGCCGCGCAGGCGGCCAAGGTCAGCGACCCGTCGCTGACGCCGTCGGCCCAGGTGCTGGCGAGCATGACCGAGCACAAGGAGAGCTTCAGCCGCTTCTCCCTGCGCCAGAGCCAGGCGCATGCCGACTACTTGCGCGGCACGCCGCTGAGCAGCGAGGCGCAGCAGCGTTTCGAGGCCCTGGCGCGTGAATCGCTGGAGGCCCAGGCCACCCTGGAGCGCGAAGAGGACGTGGTCGATTTCGACCTGTTCGTGGGCGCCTACCAGGCCAGCATCCTGGCGATCAGCAACTGACATGAGCCGTGCAGCCACGCCCCGCAAACCGCGCGCTGCCAGCCAGGCCCGGATCGACTCGATCCTGGCCGCCGCACGCGACCTGCTGGCCAGCGAAGGCGTGGCCAGCCTGTCGATCTATGCAGTGGCCGAACGCGCACAGATCCCACCCTCGTCGGTGTACCACTTCTTCGCCAGTGTGCCGGCGCTGCTCGAAGCCTTGACGGCGGATGTGCACAGCGCCTTTCGCGCCTGCCTGCAGGCGCCGATCGAGCCTGGCAGCCTGCAGCACTGGGGCGACCTGTCGCGCCTGGTGGAGCAGCGCATGCTGAGCATCTACAACCAGGATGCGGCGGCGCGCCAGCTGATTCTGGCGCAGCATGGGCTGAGCGAAGTGACCCAGGCCGACCGCCAGCACGACATCGAGCTGGGCGACCTGATGCACAAGCTGTTTGCCGAGCACTTCCGGCTGCCGGCGTTGCCGGACGATGTGGATGTGTTTGCCCTGGCGATGGAGCTGGGAGACCGGGTGTATGCCCGCTCGGTGCAGCTGCACGGGCAGATCACCCCGCGCATGGCGGAGGAAGGAATGCGGGTGTTCGATGCGTACCTGGGATTGTACCTGCCGCCCTTTCTGCCCAAACGCTGACGGCCCTTTCGCCGGCAAGGCCGGCTCCTACAGGTCCGCTGTAAACCTGTAGGAGCCGGCCTTGCCGGCGAAGCTTTTTCAGAGCTTGGCGATCGACACTTCAGTCGACTTCACGAACGCAATCACCTCACTGCCCACCACCAGTTCCAGCTCCTTGACCGAACGGGTGGTGATCACCGAGGTGACGATGCCCGATGCCGTCTGCACGTCGATTTCCGACAGTACAGGGCCTTCCAGGATTTCTTTCACAGTGCCTTTGAACTGGTTACGTACGTTGATCGCTTTGATGGTCATGTGCAGGTTTCCTTTTAAAGACGAAAGATCAATGGGCCCAACGCAGTTGCGTGGGCAAAGGTGCTACAGGTTCAGGCTCGGGCGGGGTGCCCGGCACCGACAGGACACGGTTCAGCACTTCGGTTTCCAGCGCCGCCAGGCGATGCGAGCCGCGTGCCCGCGGACGCGGCAGGTCGACCAGCAGGTCCAGGCCGATCTCGCCGTCCTCGATCAGGATCACCCGATCGGCCACCGCCACCGCTTCGCTGACGTCATGGGTCACCAGCAACACGGTGAAGCCGTGCTTGCGCCACAGGTTCTCGATCAGTTGCTGCATCTCGATCCGGGTCAGCGCATCCAGTGCGCCCAGCGGCTCGTCCAGCAGCAGCAGGCGCGGCTGGTGAATCAGCGCACGGGCCAGGGCCACGCGCTGCTTCTGCCCACCGGACAACGCCGCCGGCCACTCGTTGGCCCGGTCTGCCAGGCCCACCGCCTCCAGCGCCTGCAACGCACGCTCACGCCAGTTGCCGGTAAGCCCCAGGCCGACGTTGTCGATGACTTTCTTCCAGGGCAGCAGGCGCGCCTCCTGGAACATCAGCCGGGTGTCCTCGCGGGCATCGCTGAGCGCCGCAGAACCGGCCAGCAGCTCGCCGGCACTGGGCTGGTCGAGCCCGGCCAGCAGACGCAGCAGGGTGCTCTTGCCGCAGCCGCTACGGCCGACGATGGCAACGAACTGGCCCGCCGGGATGTGCAAGTCGATGTCGCGCAGCACCTGACGTTGGCCAAAGGTCTTTTGCAGCTTGTGCACGGCCAGCGGTATTCCGCGCAGCAGCCGTGGCGGTTGTTCCTTGAGCACGGTCATGCGCCGTCTCCCTTGCTGACTTGATAGGCCGGGTGCCAGCGCAGCCATACACGCTCCAGGCCACGGGCGGCCAGGTCGGCGAGCTTGCCGAGCACGGCGTACAGCACGATCGCCAGCACCACCACGTCGGTTTGCAGAAATTCGCGGGCGTTCATCGCCAGGTAGCCGATGCCGGCGTTGGCCGAGATGGTTTCGGCCACGATCAGGGTCAGCCACATGAAGCCCAGCGCGAAGCGCACGCCCACCAGGATCGAGGGCAGCGCACCGGGCAGGATCACCTGGCGAAACAGCGCAAAACCGCTCAGGCCATAGCTGCGGGCCATTTCCACCAGCGCCGGGTCGACATTGCGGATGCCGTGGTAGGTGTTCAGGTAGATCGGGAACAGGGTGCCCAGGGCCACCAGGAAGATCTTCGCCGACTCGTCGATGCCGAACCACAGGATCACCAGCGGGATCAGCGCCAGGTGCGGCACGTTGCGGATCATCTGCACCGAGCTGTCGAGCAGGCGTTCGCCCCACTTCGACAGGCCGGTGATGAAGCCCAGCGCCAGGCCGATGCTGCCGCCGACCACGAAGCCGACCGCGGCGCGCCAGCCGCTGATGGCCAGGTGGGTCCAGATTTCGCCGCTGCGCACCAACTCTACGCCGGCACTGAGCACCGCGCTCGGCGCCGGCAGGATGCGCGTCGACAGCCAACCGGCACTGACCGCCAGCTGCCACACCGCCAGCAGCAGCACGGGCAGGGCCCACGGCGCCAGGCGATGCGACAAGGGAATGGAGGATCGTTTCATGCTTCGATCCTCACGCCTTGGCCGCGGCTTTGGGCAGGATGTCGTTGGCGACCATCTCACCGAACGGGCTTACGTAGTTGGCACCGGCCGGGGCCTCGGGGCGCTGGATGTCCAGGTGCGGGAACAGCAGTTCGGCAACGCGGTAGGACTCTTCCAGGTGCGGATAACCGGAGAAGATGAAGGTGTCGATACCCAGGTCGGCGTATTCCTTGACCCGTGCAGCCACGGTCGGGCCATCGCCGACCAGCGCGGTGCCGGCACCGCCACGCACCAGGCCGACCCCGGCCCACAGGTTGGGGCTGACCTCCAGGTTGTCGCGGTTGCCGCCATGCAGCGCAGCCATGCGTTGCTGGCCCACCGAGTCGAAGCGCGCCAGCGAGGCCTGGGCACGGGCAATGGTGTCGTCGTCCAGGTGCGAGATCAGGCGCTCGGCCGCTTGCCAGGCCTCGGCGTTGGTCTCGCGCACGATCACGTGCAGGCGGATACCGAAACGAACGCTACGGCCCTGCTGGGCGGCCTTGGCGCGCACCTGTTCGATTTTCTCGGCCACGGCGGCCGGTGGCTCGCCCCAGGTCAGGTACAGCTCGACCTGTTCGGCGGCGAGGTCTTGCGCCGCTTCCGACGAGCCACCGAAGTACAGCGGCGGGCGTGGCTGCTGCACCGGCGGGTAGAGCAGCTTGGCGCCTTTTACCTTGATGTGCTGGCCATCGTAGTCGACGGTTTCGCCTTCCAGCACGCGGCGCCAGATGCGGGTGAATTCCACCGAGGCCTGGTAGCGCTCTTCGTGGCTGAGGAACAGGCCGTCGCCGGACAGCTCTTCCGGGTCGCCACCGGTCACCAGGTTGAACAGCGCACGGCCATTGGACAGGCGGTCGAGGGTCGCGGCCTGGCGCGCCGCCACGGTCGGCGAGATGATTCCCGGGCGCAGGGCCACCAGGAACTTCAGGCGCTGGGTCACCGGAATCAGCGACGCGGCCACCAGCCACGAGTCTTCGCACGAGCGGCCGGTAGGGATCAGCACGCCACCGAAGCCCAGACGGTCGGCGGCCTGGGCGATCTGTTGCAGGTAACCATGATCGACAGCGCGAGCACCTTCGGCGGTGCCAAGGTAATGACCGTCGCCGTGGGTTGGCAGAAACCAGAAAACATTGAGGCTCATTGGAGTTGTCTCCTAAGGGGTGGCGCAAGCCGGGGCGGCGCCCCGGTGCGGTCGAACGTCAAGGCGCGGTGGCGACCTTGGCCGGTGGCGTCCAGATCACATCCTTGATGCTCAGCGGCTTGGGAATCAGCTTCAGGGTATGGAAGGTGTCGGCGATCTTCTGCTGGGCGGTGACCACGTCCGGGGTCAGGAAATGCGCACCGTAGCCCTGGCGCTTGACCGAGGTCAGGGTGATGTCGGCCGGCAGGCCCAGCAGCGGCGCCACCTGGTCGGTGACCTCCTGCGGGTTGGCCTTGGACCACTCGCCCACCGCGCGCACCTCGTCCACCAGCGCGGCAATCACTTCAGGGTGCTGCTGCGCATAGGGCCGGGTGGCCAGATAGAACTGGTGGTTGTCGACGATGCCACTGCCATCGCGCAGGGTGCGTGCCTGCAACTGCTGCTCGGCGGCAGCCTGGTACGGGTCCCAGATGACCCAGGCGTCGACGCTGCCACGCTCGAACGCGGCGCGGGCATCGGCTGGCGGCAGGAATACCGGCGTGATGTCGGTGTACTTGAGGCCGGCGTCTTCCAGGGCGCGCACCAGCAGGTAGTGCACGTTGGAGCCCTTGTTCAGGGCGACCTTCTTGCCCTTGAGTTCCTTCACCGACTGGATCGGCGAACCCTTGGGTACCAGGATCGCCTCGCTGGTGGGGGCCGGCGGCTCGTAGGCCACGTAGAGCAGGTCGGCACCGGCGGCCTGGGCAAACACGGGCGGGGTTTCGCCGGTCACGCCAAAGTCGATGGAGCCCACGTTGAGGCCCTCGAGCAGCTGCGGGCCGCCGGGGAATTCAGTCCACTGCACCTGCACGCCCTGGGCAGCCAGGCGCTTTTCAAGGGAGCCCTTGGCCTTGAGCAGCACCAGGGTGCCGTACTTCTGGTAACCGATGCGCAGGCTCTCGGCCTGGGCTTGAGTGATGGCGCCGAAGGACACAGCCGCAGCAAACAGAGCGACCAGACCGCGACGCAAAACGACAGTGCGCATAGCGCTCTCCTTTTTGCTGTGGGGGGTTCAGGCTGCACCTGCTTGCCCGTTGGCGGGCGAGTAAGGTGGGGTAAGACGGTAAAGCCGGTGTAGCGCTTCAGATGCTCCAGCGAGCACTGAGCAGACGTTCGTTGAGCAGGCCCGGGGCCACCGGCTTGGGGCGGCGCGCCAGGGCGCTGTGAAACAGCTCCAGCGATTCGTTGAGACGCTGCTCAAGCACCGGCGCCAATTGGGCGGCGGCGCTGCCTTCGCCGTAGGCGATCTGGCTGTCGTCGGCGAAGATCCCCTGCAGGGTCTCCTGGGCCTTGAGCGCCGAGAGCACCGGCTTGAGCGCGTAGTCCACCGCCAGCATGTGGGCGATGCTGCCACCGGTGGCGATGGGCAGAACCACCTTGTGTTCCAGCGCACGCTCGGGCAGCAGGTCGAGCAGGGTCTTCAGCGCACCGGCGAAAGACGCCTTGTATACCGGGGTGGCAACCACCAGGCCGTCGGCCTGGGCTACCAGTTGCAGGAAGTGCTGCACCGTGGGGCTGTCGAAACGTGCGTGCAGCAGGTCTTCGGCGGGGAAATCACGCACCTGGAAGCTCACCACTTCCACGCCCTGGCTGTTCAGCCATTGCCGCGCGCGGTCGAGCAGGACGCCGGAGCGCGAACGCAGACTGGGACTACCGCCGAGAGAAACAACCAGCATTGGAGCACTTCCTTGATCGTGTTCTAGAGGGCCGCGAGATTGGATCTCGCTGGAGTGGAGTGACCATAACAGCTCGGCATATATACCAATAAATCATATTTTTTCATTTGTTTATTCTATCTGGAACTATAAGAGCTTCGCCGGCAAGGCCGGCTCCTACAGGGGGCAGTGCAACCTTGCAGGAGCCGGCCCTGCCGGCGAAAGAGGCCCGCGCGGACATAAAAAAAGGGCCGTCGAAACGGCCCCGAAATGCCCTGCTGTGGCTACATCAAAACATTCAACGGTTAGGCTGCGGGGTCAGGCGCAGGTACGGCTTGACCGCCCGGTAGCCCTTCGGAAAGCGCCGCTTGATTTCCTCTTCGTCCTTGAGCGACGGCACGATCACCACCTCGTCACCGTCCTGCCAGTTGGCCGGGGTGGCGACCTTGTGGTTGTCGGTGAGCTGCAACGAATCGATCACCCGCAAAATCTCGTTGAAGTTGCGGCCGGTGCTGGCCGGGTAGGTGATGGTCAGGCGGATCTTCTTGTTCGGGTCGATCACGAACAGGGAGCGTACCGTCAGGGTGTCGCTGGCGTTGGGGTGGATCAGGTCGTACAGGTCCGACACCTTGCGGTCGGCGTCGGCCAGGATCGGGAAGTTGACGAGGGTGTTCTGGGTTTCATTGATGTCTTCGATCCAGCGGTGGTGCGAGTCCACCGGGTCGACCGACAGCGCGATGGCCTTGACCCCGCGCTCGGCGAACTGGTCCTTGAGCTTGGCGGTGAAGCCCAGTTCCGTGGTGCACACCGGGGTGAAGTCGGCGGGGTGCGAGAACAGCACGCCCCAGCTGTCGCCCAGCCACTCGTGGAAGCGGATCTTGCCCGCGCTGGAATCCTGTTCGAAATCGGGGGCGATATCGCCGAGTCTGAGGCTCATGGTGCGGCTCCTTGGCTGGGTTGTTTATGACCTCACTGTAGCCTGCCTGTGCATAAGGTTAAAAAGAATAAATATCGATTTATTTATAACTGAAACAACTATCAATTTGTGCGCAAAAAAAACCCGCGCAGCGCAAGACTGAGCGGGCTGTTCTCGATTCTTACAGCAGCGGGATCGAGTAACTCAGGATCAGGCGATTCTCATCCTGATCGCGCTGGCCTTCGATATCGTTACGCCACATCGCGTTTTTCCACATGATACCCAAGCCCTTCAGCGTACCTTCTGGCACAACGTAAGCTAGGGTTATATCGCGTTCCCACTCGGTGCGATCACCGTTAGCAGTATCGATGTTGTCGCCTTTCAGGTAAGTCACGCCGGCAGTCGCGCCTGGCAGACCAACCTTGGCGAAATCGTAGGAGTATCGCGCTTGCCAGGTACGTTCGCCGGCGCGGGCAAACTTCTGGATTTGAGAGTCAGTAATGGTGTAGTTCGACGAACCATCACCTTGGTTCAGCCAAGGAAAGTCACTGCTGCCCTGACTAACCTGATAACCACCACCGAAGGTGTGACCGGCAACCGAGTAAAGGAACAGGGCACTGTACAGGTCATTGTCAACCTTCCCCCTGGTGACGCCGCTGCCGTAGTAGCCAGAGCTGAAATAGTCGGAGTCGTTCGAGTTGGCACCGTCGTCGGTGCTGTGGAAGTAGCGCAGATCAGTCTTCAGTACGCCTGGGCCAATCGACCAGTTGTGTACAGCGCCCAAGAAGTGCTGCTTGTAAAAGTCAGACAGGTTGCCGTAGTAGTACTGCAGCAACAGATCCTTGTTCACCTTGTAGTCAGCACCAGCGTAGATGAACTTGTTGCTGAATTGGCCGGTGCGAGCGCTGCTGGAGCCTCCGTTGGCACCGCCAATGGACATCCCTTCATTGTTGCTTGAGTTACGACCCTTGACATGCTCGATCTGCCCACCGATCAAAGTCAGGTCTTTGATCTCATTGGACGTGATCTGGCCACCCTCGAAGGTTTGTGGCAGCAAGCGACCATCGTTGTAAGAAATGACAGGCAACTTCGGCATCAGGGTGCCGTACCGCAACTCTGTCTGGGAAACTTTGGCTTTGGCGGTCAAGCCAACGCTGGAATAATCATTTACTGCGCGGCCGTCGCTGTCGGTTGGAAACACTGTGCCACCGAAGGCACCACTGCTGCGGTTGCCATGACGCCCCTTGCCGGAGTCCAGTCGAATACCCATCAGGCCGATAGCATCGACACCGAAACCAACAGTCCCTTCGGTGAAGCCCGAAGCGAAATCAAGCTGGAAGCCTTGGCCCCATTCCTCTTGGTAGCTGGCGTTTTTAGGTGCACTGGAATCACGGTTATCTGTGTTGATGTAAAAATTGCGCAGCTTGAGAGTTGCCTTGCTGTCTTCCACAAAACCGGCTGCACCCGCTTGCTGGGCCAGTACCCCTACGGCCACGGCAAGTGCCAGGCTGGACTTGTTCATGCATCACTCCTTTCGATTCTAATTTTTGTGTGTCGCTTGATGGGCAGACTCTGTCGTTCCGCTCCAAAGACGATTGGCGATTAGCACCAAAGCGTGACTGATAAGTCAATCGTAACCAGTCGTTTCACTACTTTGGTCTAAGGCGCCGGCCTTGGGTGCGAAGGATAATGACAATCCTATAAATCAAAAAAGACAATTTTGTGAATTTTTCAGATTATTACGGAATATAGTCCGATTATTTCAGCGTTTTGCAGGATAGCCCATAAGCTAATTCCCATATCTTCTTAAAAAGATATTTTTTATACCGATCATCTTCCTCATTGCCCCGGCAGCCCGCGATTGTTCACCACCCTGGCAGCGACCACCTTGACCCGGGTCATCCAGCCAATGACTCCTAAGCTAATGCCAAAAAGTTATTTATTTTGGAATTCTTAGATCAACTAGTCTTCTCCTCATCCACACCGCCTACCCGCCTGACGAGGAGTTTTCCATGACCCTGCCTGCCCCGCTGCGCCTGTTCACCGCCCTGGCCCTGGCCGGTGCCGCCTTCTTCGTCCAGGCCGCCGACCTGACCGTGGCCTACCAGACCACCGTCGATCCGGCCAAGGTGGCCCAGGTCGATGGCACCTATGAAAAGACCAGCAAGGCCAGCATCGACTGGCGCAAGTTCGACAGCGGCGCCGACGTGATCACCGCCGTCGCCTCCGGTGACGTACAGATCGGCTACCTGGGCTCCAGCCCCCTGGCCGCCGCCGCCACCCGCAAGCTGCCGGTGGAAACCTTCCTGATCGCCACCCAGATCGGCGCCGCCGAGGCACTGGTGGCTCGCGAGGGCAGCGGCATCAACTCGCCGCAGGACCTGATCGGCAAGAAGATCGCCGTACCGTTCGTGTCCACCGGCCACTACAGCCTGCTGGCCGCGCTCAAACAGTGGAACATCGACCCGTCCAAGGTGCAGATCCTCAACCTCGCGCCACCGGCGATCATCGCCGCCTGGAAGCGCGGCGACATCGACGCCACCTACGTATGGGACCCAGCCCTGGGCGTGGCCAAGGAAAACGGCAAGGTGCTGATCACCTCCGGCGAGCTGGCCGAAAAAGGCGCGCCGACCTTCGACGCCTGGATCGTGCGCAAGGACTTCGCCGCCAAGCACCCCGAGATCGTCAAGGCCTTCGCCAAGGTCACCCTCGACGCCTACGCCGACTACCGCAAAAACCCGCAAGCCTGGCTGGCCGACAAGGCCAACGTCGACAAGCTGGTCAAGCTTTCCGGCGCCAAGGCCGCGGACATTCCGGGCCTGCTGCAGGGCAACGTGTTCCCGCTGGCCGCCGACCAGGTCGCGGCCCTGGGCGCACCGACCACCAAGGCCATCACCGACACCGCCACCTTCCTCAAGGAACAAGGCAAGGTCGACGCGGTACTGCCGGACTACGCGCCCTATGTCAGCGCCCAGTTCATCACCAACTGACACCGGAGCCCCTTCATGGCCCTGCTACAACTGGAGCGCATCAGCGCACAGTACCCCGGCGCTGCCGAACCCGTACTGGCCGACATCTCACTGAGCCTGGGCCCGCAGCAGCTGCTGGTGGCCCTGGGCCCTTCCGGCAGCGGCAAGACTTCGCTGCTCAACCTGATCGCCGGCTTCGTCACCCCCAGCGCCGGGCGCATCACCCTCGATGGCCAAGCGGTGCAGGGCCCCGGCGCCGACCGTGGCGTGGTGTTCCAGGACGACGCCCTGCTGCCCTGGCAGGACGTACTGGCCAACGTCGGCTTCGGCCTGGAACTGGCCGGCGTACCCCGTGCACAACGTGAAGCCAGGGCCCGCGAAATGCTCGCCCTGGTGGACCTGGCCGACTTCGGCAGCCGGCGTATCTGGCAGTTGTCGGGCGGGCAGAAGCAGCGTGTGGGCCTGGCCCGTGCACTGGCTGCCGACCCGCGCATCCTGCTGATGGACGAGCCGTTCGGCGCCCTGGATGCATTCACCCGCGAACAGATGCAGGAACTGCTGCTGCAGGTGTGGCAACGCACCGCCAAGCCGGTGTTCCTGATTACCCACGACATCGAGGAGGCGGTGTTCCTGGCCACCGAACTGGTGCTGCTGGCGCCCAACCCGGGGCAGATCGTCGAGCGCCTGCAACTGGACTTCGGCCAGCGCTACGCCGCAGGCGAATCGGCACGCGCGATCAAGTCCGACCCACGCTTCATCGAAACCCGCGAGCACGTACTGTCGCGGGTGTTCTCCCAACGCAGCGCCACCCCGCGCAAGGAGCTCGCATGAGCAGCCTCGACCTGCCGGTAACGGCCAAACCTGCCGCTGCTGCAGCGGTGCCCGTGAAGGTGCGGCGCAGCCTGAGCACACGCTGGATCAGCGTACTGACCCTGGCCACGCTGCTGCTGGCCTGGTGGGCGGTGACCGCCGCCGAATGGATCGAGCCGCTGTTTCTGCCCTCGCCCGAGGCGGTGCTGGGCAAGGCCTGGCTACTGATGACCCAGGGCTACATGGAATCGACCCTGTGGCAGCACCTGGGCGCGAGCCTGCAGCGTATCGGCCTGGCCCTGGGCGCGGCGATCCTGACCGCGATCCCGATCGGCATCGCCATCGGCCACAACCGTATTGCCCGCGGCATCTTCGACCCGCTGATCGAGTTCTACCGGCCGATCCCGCCGCTGGCCTACCTGCCGTTGATCGTGATCTGGTGCGGCATCGGCGAGTTGTCCAAGGTGCTGCTGATCTACCTGGCGATCTTCGCCCCGATCGCCATCGCCACTGCCACCGGCGTGCGCACCGTCGACCCGGCCAGGCTGCGCGCCGCGCAGTCGCTGGGGGCCACCCGGGCACAACTGATTCGCCACGTGATCCTGCCCAGCGCGCTGCCCGACATTCTTACCGGCGTGCGCATCGGCCTGGGCGTGGGCTGGTCGACCCTGGTGGCCGCCGAACTGATTGCCGCCACCAGCGGGCTGGGCTTCATGGTGCAGTCAGCCGCGCAGTTCCTGGTGACCGACGTGGTGGTGTTGGGCATTCTGGTGATTGCCCTGATCGCCTTCGCATTGGAAATGAGCTTGCGCGCCCTGCAGCGCAAGCTGGTGCCCTGGCATGGCCAGAGCCATTGAGACTTGCACAAAGAGACCGACATGAGCCTGACCATTACCCCGCTGAGCCCCGCGCTCGGCGCCCAGATCAGCGGCATCGACCTGACCCGCGAGATCAGCCGTGAACACCGTGACGCCGTGGAGCAGGCGCTGCTCCAGCACCAGGTGCTGTTCTTTCGCGAGCAGCCGCTGACCCCGCAGCAGCAGGCCAGTTTTGCCGCGCGTTTCGGCGATCTGCACATTCACCCCATCTACCCCAACGTGCCCGAAACGCCACAGGTGCTGGTGCTCGACACGGCCGTCACCGATGTACGCGACAACGCCATCTGGCATACCGACGTGACCTTTCTGCCCACCCCGGCGCTGGGTGCGGTGCTCAGCGCCAAGCAGTTGCCGGCCTATGGTGGCGACACCCTGTGGGCCAGCGGCATTGCCGCCTATGAGGCACTGTCGGCGCCGCTGCGCCAGCTGCTCGACGGGCTGACCGCCACCCACGACTTCACCAAGTCGTTTCCGCTGGAGCGCTTTGGCAACACCGCCGAAGACCTGGCGCGCTGGGAAGCGGCGCGGCGCAACAACCCGCCGCTGTCGCACCCGGTGATCCGCACGCACCCGGTGAGCGGGCGCAAATCGCTGTTCGTGAGCGAAGGCTTCACTACCCGCATCAACGAACTGGGCGAGGCCGAGAGCGAGGCGATCCTGAAACTGCTGTTCGCCCACGCCACGCGCCCGGAGTTCACCATCCGCTGGCGTTGGCAGGAAAACGACGTGGCGTTCTGGGACAACCGCGTAACGCAGCATTACGCGGTAGACGATTACCGACCGCAGCGGCGGGTAATGCATCGGGCGACTATTCTGGGCGACAAGCCATTTTGAGGCGGTGCGCCGCGGCCATTGATTACGTACTACGTGGTACGAATCAAGGTATGAAAACACCCCGTTGGGCGTAGCTGGCAAGAGGGAGGCATTCGCCGGCAAATCCGGCTCCTGTAGGAGCCGGCCTTGCCGGCGAAGGGGCCGGCAGCCCTAACGCACCATATGCAAAAACTGCAGGTGACGCTCGTACTGGTCGAGGATGTCGTTGATGATCTGCTCCTTGCTGTAGCCCACCAGGTCGTAATCCTGGCTGCCTTCGCTCAGGTGCACCTCGGCGCGGTAGTAGCGCCGGTTCTTCAACTCCTGCGTGCCCAGCCCGGCCAGTGCGAACGATGGCGTGAAGTACCCGCGCATCTGCACCTGGTAGATGAACGGCTGCTCTTCGCCATGGCCGATCTTCAGGCTCACGTTGTCGTGGCTCGGGTCTTCCTGGGTGATGACATTCAGGCCCTTCTCGGCAAACACGTCGGTCACCTCGGCAATCGCCGGGCGCACCACGTCATCCATGAACCGGTACACCTCGTCCCGCGAGGGGAAGTGCACCGCCTGGCTCAGGCGATGCCGCCAGCCGCCACGCCCGCGCCGCGAGTTGGCGAACGGTGCCAGCGAGTGCATCTGCGCGATCTGACGCTGCGACTCCAGGTAGAACGCCTTGTGCAGGCCCCACATCATCGCCAGCAGGATCACCGAGAACGGCAGCGAGGTCAGCACCACCGCCGACTTGAGCGAGTCGATGCTGCCGGCAAACAGCAGCCCGCTGGTCACCAGCGCCGTCATCGCACCCCAGAACACCCGCAGCCAGTTGGGGCCGTCCTCGTCCGGGCTGCCGTCACGGGCCGACAGGGTCGAGAGCACCACCGTGCCCGAGTCGGCCGAAGTGACGAAGAACACGAAGCTGATGAACACCGTGACCGCGATCACCACCTTGCTCCACGGGTAGGTTTCCAGCAGCAGGTACAGGCTCATCGAGGGGTTTTCCAGCGCCGACTGCCCCAGCGCCGTAGCGCCATTGAGCACCTGCAGGATCGCGCTGTTGCCGAAGATGGACATCCACGCCAGGGTGAAGCCCAGCGGAATCAGCAGCACGCCGAACACGAATTCGCGGATGGTGCGCCCGCGGGAAATCCGTGCGATGAACAACCCGACGAACGGCGCCCAGGCAATCCACCAGGCCCAGTAGAACACCGTCCAGCCGCCCAGCCAGTCGCTCGGTTCGTTGTAGGCGTACACGTCGAAGCTCTTGCGCGGCAACGCGCCCAAGTAGTCGCCCAGGTTCTGGATCAGGGTGTTGAACAGGTGCTGGGTAGGCCCGGCGAACAGTACGAACAGCAGCAATGCGCAGGCCAGCACCATGTTGATGTCGGACATCACCCGCACGCCCTTGTCGACCCCGGCGATGGCCACCACCACCGCTGCCCCCATCATCAGGCTGATCAGGATCACCTGCACCCACTGGGTGTGCGGGATGCCGAACAGGTAGTCCAGGCCCGAGTTAAGGTGCAGCACGCCAAAGCCCATGTCGGCGCCCAGGCCGAACACCGTGGCGATGATGCCGAAGCCGTCCACCGCGTAGCCGATGGGGCCGTTGATGCGCTTGCCGATCAGCGGGTACAGCGCCGAACGCAGCGCCAGCGGCAGGTTGTGGCGGTAGGCGAAGTAGGCCAGCGCCATGCCCACGAAGGCGAACACGCCCCAGCCATGCAGGCCCCAGTGCAGAAACAGCAGCTGCATCGCCTGGCGCCCGGCCTCGGCGGTGCCGGCTTCGCCCTGGGGCGGCTGCAGCAGGTGGGTCAGGGGTTCGGAGACGCAGAAGAAGAACAGCGTGATGCTGATGCCGGCGGCGAACAGCATGCCGGCCCACGACAGGTAGCTGAACTCGGGTTCGTCGTGGTCGGCACCGAGCTTGATCTTGCCGTAGCCGGACAAGGCGGTGACCACCACGAAGACCAGGTACAGGGTCATCGCCAGCATGTAGTACCAGCCCACGGTGTTGGCGGCCCAGTTCTGCGCCGCCAGCAGCCATTCACCGGCCACCTGCGGGTTGCTGATCACGGCCAGGCCGAACAGCAGGATGAAGCTGGCGGCAAAATAGAACACCGGGGGGTTCATGCGGATAGTGCTGGGGGTATTCGAAGACGGTGCACTCATTGCGTGTGCACCTCGCGGGGGTGTGTGAGGGTTGAGTTGTACGGGTTCAGCAAAGGGTTTCCTCCTGTTGAACACCGGCAGCGGACCACCGTTTAAGTTGAACGAGCGTTCAAGTTAAACATGGATGGGGGTTACGGTGCGACCCATCGCGGGTCAAGCCCGCTCCCACAACAACAGCGGTGATCGTTGTGGGAGCGGGCTCGGCCCGCGATGAGGCCTTCAAAAACACTGAAGATCTACTTCTGCGTCCCATCATCATGCTGCAGATTGGCCTGGGTCAGGTTGCTGCCTGCCGCCACACTGCGGGTCAGCCACACATTGCCGCCGATGGTCGAGCCCTTGCCGATGGTGATACGCCCCAGAATAGTCGCGCCGGCGTAAATCACCACGTCGTCCTCGACGATCGGGTGGCGCGGCTGGCCCTTCTGCAACTGCCCCGACTCGTCCGCCGGGAACCGCTTGGCGCCCAGGGTCACCGCCTGGTAGATACGCACCCGCTCGCCAATGATCGCCGTCTCGCCGATCACCACACCGGTGCCATGGTCGATGAAGAAGCTCGGGCCGATCTGCGCGCCGGGGTGAATGTCGATGCCGGTGGCCGAATGCGCGAGCTCCGAACTGATGCGCGCCAGCAGCGGCAGCCCGGCGCGGTACAGGTGATGCGCCAGGCGGTGGTGGATCACTGCCAGCACGCCGGGGTAGCACAGCAGCACCTCGTCCACGCTGCGCGCCGCCGGGTCGCCGTGATAGGCCGCCAGTACATCGGTATCGAGCAACGTGCGCAGGCCCGGCAGGGCGGCGGCGAAATCCTGGATCAGGCGCAGCGCCTGGGCGTCAATCTCCAGCGACTCGGCCTTGCCCTGGCGCGCGGCGTAGCGCAGCTCAAGGCGCGCCTGGGCCAGCAATGCGGTCAGCGCCGCGTCCAGGGTGTTGCCCACATAGAAGTCTTCGCTCTCCTCGCGCAGGTCCACCGGGCCCAGGCGCATGGGGAACAGCGCGCCGCACAGCTGCTCGAGAATCTGGCGCATCGCCTCGCGCGAGGGCAGCTCGCGCCCGCCCTGCTCGCCACTGCTTCGGCCATTGCGGCTGCGCCATTGGTCACGGGCTGAACGCAGCTGGCTGACGAGGGTTTGCAACTGCCAATGGCCTGTTTGCGCGTTGTCGCTCACGGTTGTCTCTCCTGACGCGGCGGCGGCTTGTGGAGGGGGTGGCCGCCTTGTTGCGGATCACTTTACGGCAAATGGCCACGGCGGAAAAAATATCCCTTTATGCGCTTTGGCTATAAATCCGGCATAAGCCGGCCCAGTGGAAGAGACGCCCACGGCTGCCTATAGTCGAAGTTTCCCCAGTCAGCCCGATGCCATGATCGAACACCAGCTCGAACGCTTCAAACGCCTGCCCTTGCTCGATGCACCCACCCCGCTGCACCGGCTCGAACGCCTGTCGGCCTGGGCCGGGCGCGACATCTACATCAAGCGCGACGACCTCACCCCGCTGGCCCTGGGCGGCAACAAGCTGCGCAAGCTCGAGTACCTGGCCGCCGACGCGCTGGCCAGCGGTGCCGATACGCTGATCACCGCCGGCGCCATCCAGTCCAACCACGTGCGCCAGACCGCAGCACTGGCCGCGCAACTGGGCCTGGGCTGCGTGGCCCTGCTGGAAAACCCCATCGGCACCGATTCCCCCGCCTACCAGCACAACGGCAACCGCCTGCTGCTGGAGCTGTTCGACGCCAGGGTCGAGCTTGTGGATAACCTCGACGATGCCGATGACCAGTTGCAGGCGCTGGCCGTGCGCCTGCATGCCAGCGGGCGCAAGCCCTACATCGTGCCGATTGGCGGTTCCAATGCGCGTGGCGCCCTGGGCTATGTGCGCGCCGGGCTGGAGCTGGCCGAGCAGATCACCCGCAGCGGGCAGACCTTCGCCGGGGTGGTGCTGGCCTCCGGCAGTGCGGGCACCCACAGCGGCCTGGGCCTGGCGCTGGCCCAAGCGCTGCCGCAACTGCCGTTGATCGGCGTGACCGTGTCGCGCAGCGACGAGGCCCAGCGCCCCAAGGTGCAGGGCCTGGCCGAACGCACCGCCGAGCTGCTGGGCATCGACCTGCCTGACGCCTTCAAGGTCGAACTGTGGGACGAGTACTTCGCGCCGCGCTACGGCGAACCGAATGCCGGCACCCTGGCCGCCATCCGCCTGCTGGCCAGCCACGAGGGCCTGCTGCTGGACCCGGTGTACACCGGCAAGGCCATGGCCGGGCTGCTCGACGGCATCGCGCGCCAGCGTTTCGACGAGGGCCCGCTGATTTTTCTGCATACCGGTGGGGCACCTGCATTATTCGCCTACCCTGAGGTCTGGAGCAGTCAACCAATAACGGCTTAATTGATATCAGCGGGGCCAGTCATGACGATTTCCGTATTCGGTAAACAGTTGCTGGGCACAGGGGCTGCCCTGGTACTTGGCCTGGGCCTGCTTGGCCAGGCGGTCGCCGGCGAGCAATTGCAGAAGATCAAGGACAGCGGCAGCATCAGTGTCGGCCTGGAGGGTACCTACCCGCCGTTCAGCTTCGTCGACACCGACGGCAAGCTGACCGGCTTCGAGGTCGAGCTGTCCGAGGCCCTGGCCAAGGAACTCGGGGTCAAGGCCAGGCTGCAGCCGACCAAGTGGGACGGCATCCTCGCCGCCCTTGAATCCAAGCGTCTGGACATCGTGGTCAACCAGGTGACCATCTCCGACGAGCGCAAGAAGAAATACGACTTCTCCGAGCCCTACACCGTTTCCGGCATCCAGGCCCTGGTGCTGACCAAGAACAAGGACACCCTCAAGACCGCACAGGACCTGGCCGGCAAGAAGGTGGGCGTGGGCCTGGGCACCAACTACGAGCAATGGCTCAAGGACAACGTGCCCAAGGCCATCATCAAGACCTACGACGATGACCCGAGCAAGTTCCAGGACCTGCGCGTGGGCCGCATCGACGCCATCCTGATCGACCGCCTGGCGGCACTGGAATACGCCAGAAAAGCCAAGGACACCATCGCCGCCGGCGACGCCTTCTCGCGCCAGGAAGCCGGCGTGGCCCTGCGCAAGGGCGAGCCGGAACTGCTCGACGCGATCAACAAGGCCCTCGACAAACTGCGCGCCGACGGCACGCTGAAAAAGCTTTCCGAGAAGTATTTCAGTGCTGACGTGACGCAATGATCGAAGAGAGCCTGCAGCTGGCCCTGGACAGCGCGCCCTTTCTGCTCAAGGGCGCCTACTTCACGGTGTTCCTGAGCCTGGGCGGGATGTTCTTCGGCCTGTTGATCGGCTTCGGCCTGGCGCTGATGCGCCTGTCTGCGATCAAGCTGCTGAGCTGGACGGCGCGGGTCTACGTGTCGTTCTTTCGCGGCACGCCGCTGCTGGTGCAGCTGTTCATGATCTATTACGGCCTGCCGCAGCTGGGCATCGAGCTGGACCCGCTGCCCGCGGCGCTGATCGGGTTTTCCCTGAACATGGCCGCCTATGCCTGTGAAATCCTGCGCGCCGCGATCAGCTCCATCGACCGCGGCCAGTGGGAGGCCGCCGCCAGCATCGGCATGACCCGCGGCCAGGCGATGCGCCGCGCGATCCTGCCGCAGGCCGCGCGCACCGCCCTGCCGCCGCTGGGCAACAGTTTCATCTCGCTGGTCAAGGACACCGCGCTGGCCGCCACCATCCAGGTGCCGGAGCTGTTCCGCCAGGCCCAGCTGATTACCGCACGCACCTTCGAGATCTTCACCATGTACCTGGCCGCCGCCCTGATCTACTGGGTGCTGGCCAGCGCGCTGGCCCACCTGCAGAACCGTCTGGAAGCGCGGGTCAACCGCCATGACCTGGAGCCCTGAGGCATGATCGAAGTCACCCGCCTGAGCAAGCAGTTCAACGGCCTGACCGTGCTCGACGACATCAGCCTGACGGTCGAGGCCGGTGAAGTGATCGCCATCATCGGCCCCAGCGGCTCGGGCAAGACCACCTTCCTGCGCTGCCTGAACCTGCTGGAGACCCCCAGCAGCGGACGCATTCGTGTGGCCGACATCGAGATCGACGGCGACCGCCCGCTGGCCAAGCAGGCCACGTTGATTCGCCACCTGCGCCAGCAGGTCGGTTTCGTGTTCCAGAACTTCAACCTGTTCCCGCACCGCACCGCCCTGGAGAACGTCATCGAGGGGCCGCTGGTGGTCAAGAAGGCCCCCCGCGAAAAGGCCCTGGCCCTGGGCCGTGCGCTGCTGGCCAAGGTCGGCCTGGCGGGCAAGGAGGATGCCTACCCGCGGCGCCTGTCCGGTGGCCAGCAGCAGCGCGTGGCCATTGCCCGTGCATTGGCCATGGAGCCGCAGGTGATCCTGTTCGACGAACCCACCTCGGCGCTGGACCCCGAGCTGGTGGGCGAGGTGCTGGCGACCATTCGCGGCCTGGCCCAGGAAAACCGCACCATGATCATCGTCACCCACGAAATGAACTTCGCCCGCGACGTGGCCAACCGGGTGATCTTTTTCGACAAGGGCGTGATCGTCGAACAGGGCGAGGCCAAGGCCCTGTTCGCCGCGCCGAAGGAAGAACGCACACGCCAGTTTCTGGGCAAGTTTCTCGGCGCGCAGGGCCACGCCCACTGACCCGGATGCACCGCCCGAGCACAGACAAATCCGAGTTTATCCACAGCCCCCATGCCGCTTCGGGTAGGACCGCTCTGAAGCGCTGCCGACTGCCCGGTCACGGCCATCGGGCACCTTGACTCACCTGCCGATCCAGCCAATAACCAAAGCCTCGTGCCACCACCCGCACAAGGAAACGGACCATGCACCGCGCAGCCAAAGGATCTGAACTGCCGCCCCCCGCCCTGCTCCATATCGCGCCCCATGGCATTGGCGTGCACACCGCCAGCCACCTGCAAGCCAGCATCCAGACCGCACCGACCCTGCAGGCCGGCGACCTGCTGGAGCTGTTCTGGGGCAACCGCTACGTGGCCGCGCATCTACTGCGCGCCGGCGAGCCCGGCACCTCGATCGCCCTCGGCGTGCCCAGGCAGATGCTCTACCCGGGGCTCAACACCCTGCACTACCGCCTGCTCCAGCCCGGCCAGCACCCGCGACGCTCCGCGCCATTGCAGGTAGCGGTCAAGCTGAACTGCCCCGGCGGCTACGTGACCACCCCGGAGAACCCGCACCTGACGCCCTTGCACCTGCCTGGCCGGCTGCTGCGCCAAGGGCTGGATCTGAGCCGCTGCGGGCAGGGTGTACCGTTCAACATCGCGCCGTACCGGCACATGGCCGAAGGCGATGCGATCACCCTGCGCTGGGCCGACCTGCGCATCGACCTGGCGCCACTGCCCAGCGACGGTATCGGCTGCCCGATACAGGGCCTGATCCCGCCCCAAGTGCTGCTGGAAGCCGGCAACGACGAGCACCTGGACGCCAGCTACTGCATTCTGGACAAGGTCGGCAACTGCTCGCAGTGGGCCCCGGCCGTGCGCCTGCGGGTGTTCGGCCAAGGGCCGCGGAGGCACTTCTATGCATATTCCTAAAGGTTAGTTTATTTAATTTTTATACACGCTTAGGGTATATAGACCGGACCACCGGACCAGCGCATTTCTGTCGCCCATATCGATCACGGCGACGTTTCCAATACGTGAGGTAGGTATGGTCAGGAACACAATCACCCCAGTGCGCAACGCCAGGGCATTGAGTGCAGCCAAGGAGCGGTACTGATGTCCAGCTTGGTACACGACGCAGTCCACAGCGATCTGGACAACGCCCCATTACTGCTGCCGGCCAAGGTCCTGCGCAATGACGCAGAGGCCCTGGAGGCCGCCCATGAACTGGCCGCCGCCGCGCGCCTGCAGGCCGCCCGCCGCGACCAGCAGCGCAAGCTGCCGTGGGCCGAGATCGAGCAGTTCACCCGCAGCGGCCTGGGCAGCATCAGCATCCCGCGCGAGCACGGCGGGCCGGACGTTTCCTTCGCCACCATCGCCGAGGTGTTCCGCATCATCAGTGCGGCCGACCCGGCCCTGGGGCAGATCCCGCAGAACCAGTTCGGCATCCTCCAGCAGGTCAAGAACACCGGCAACGAACGCCAGAAGCACCTGCTGTTCAAGTCGGTGCTCGACGGCTGGCGCATCGGCAATGCCGGCCCCGAGCGCGGCAGCAAGAACACCCTCGAACTCAAGGCCCGCGCCGTGCGCCAGGGCGATCACTTTCTGCTCACCGGGCAGAAGTTCTATTCCACCGGCGCGCTGTTCGCCCACTGGGTGGCAGTCAAGGCGCTGAACGACGACGGGCGCCAGGTCATGGCCTTCGTGCGCCGTGGCAGCCCGGGCCTGCGTATCGTCGACGACTGGTCCGGCTTCGGCCAGCGCACCACCGCCAGCGGCACGGTGCTGCTCAACGAGGTGCCGGTGGACGCGGAGCTGGTGCTCGACAACTGGCGCCAGGCCGACAGCCCCAACATCCAGGGCGCCGCCTCGCAGCTGGTGCAGGCCGCCATCGACGCCGGCATCGCCGAGGCCGCAGTGGCCGATGCGATCAGCTTCGTGCGCGAACGCGCGCGGCCGTGGGTCGACGCCAAGGTCGATCGCGCCAGTGACGACCCCTATGTGATTGCCGACATCGGCCGCCTGACCCTCGAACTGCATGCCGCCCAGGCGCTGCTCGGCCGCGCCGCGCGCGTGCTCGACGAGGTCAACGCCGCGCCCATCGATGCCGCCGCTGCCGCACGTGCCTCGATTGCCGTGGCCGAAGCCAAGGTGCTGACCACCGAGATTGCCCTGCAGGCCAGCGAGAAGCTGTTCGAGCTGTCGGGCAGCCGCGCCACCCTGGCCGAGTTCAACCTCGACCGGCACTGGCGCAACGCCCGCGTGCACACCCTTCACGACCCGGTGCGCTGGAAGTACCACGCCGTGGGCGCCTACCACCTCAACGCGACCCTGCCTGCCCGGCATTCCTGGATCTGACCAGACCACTGGAGCCCTCTCATGAGCCTATTGCCGCAACCGCACGATCTCGTGGCGGTCATCTCTTCTGATGCCCAGGCGTTGGAAACTGCCGAACAGATTGCCGAACAACTGCGCCGCGACAGCATCGAGCGCGATCGCGAACGCCGCCTGCCGCACCCGGAACTGGCGCTGTTCTCGCGCTCGGGCCTGTGGGGCATCAGCGTGCCGAAAGCCTTCGGTGGCGCGGGCGTGTCCAACGTCACCCTGGCCAAGGTCATCGCCCGTATCGCCCAGGCCGACGCCTCGCTGGGGCAGATCCCGCAGAACCATTTCTACGCCCTTGAAGTGCTGCGCGTGAACGGCAGCCCGCAGCAGCAGGCACGCCTGTACGCCGAGGTGCTGGCCGGCAGGCGCTTCGGCAACGCCCTGGCCGAACTGGGCACCAAGACCGCCCACGACCGCACCACCGCCCTCACCCGTGACGGTGACGGCTACCGCATCAACGGCCGCAAGTTCTACGCCACTGGCGCGCTGTACGCGCAGCGCATCCCCACCTCGGTGATCGACGAACAGGGCGTACAACAGCTGGCCTTCGTGCCCGCCGACAGCGCCGGGCTCGACGTGATCGACGACTGGAGCGGCTTCGGCCAGCGCACCACCGGCAGTGGCTCGGTGGTGTTCGACAACGTGCGTGTCGAGGCCGACGATGTGGTGCCGTTCCAGAGCGCCTTCGAGCGCCCGACCCCGGTCGGCCCGCTGGCGCAGATTCTGCACGCCGCCATCGACACCGGCATCGCCCGCGCCGCCTATGAAGATGCCCTGCATTTTGTGCGCACGCGCACCCGGCCATGGATCGACTCGGGCATCGACAAGGCAGTCGACGACCCGTTGACGCTCAAGTCCTTCGGTCACCTGGCGATCCGCCTGCATGCCACCGAAGCCTTGCTCGAACGCGCCGGCGAATACCTCGACCGAGCCCAGGCCGAGACCAATGCCGACACCGTCGCGGCGGCCTCCATCGCCGTGGCCGAGGCGCGCGCCATCAGTACCGAGATCTCCCTGGCCGCCGGCAGCACGCTGTTCGAACTGGCCGGCAGCCAGGCCACCCTGGCCGAACACGGCATGGACCGCCACTGGCGCAACGCCCGCGTGCACACCCTGCACGACCCGGTGCGCTGGAAGTACCACGCCATCGGCAACTTCTACCTCAACGATGAAAACCCACCGTTGCGGGGCACCATCTGATGGCGAAAAAGAAGATCCTGCTCAACGCGTTCAACATGAACTGCGTGGGGCATATCAACCACGGCCTGTGGACGCACCCGCGCGACACCTCGACCCGGTACAAGACCCTCGAGTACTGGACCGACCTGGCGCGGTTGCTCGAGCGCGGGCTGTTCGACGGCCTGTTCATCGCCGACATCGTCGGGGTGTACGACGTGTACCAGCAGTCGGTCGATGTGCCACTCAAGGAGTCCATCCAGCTGCCGGTCAACGACCCGCTGCTGCTGGTGTCGGCGATGGCCGCGGTCACCCGCCACCTGGGTTTCGGCCTCACCGCCAACCTCACCTACGAGCCGCCGTACCTGTTCGCGCGCAGGCTCTCGACCCTCGACCACCTGAGCAATGGTCGGGTGGGCTGGAACATCGTCACCGGCTACCTCGACAGCGCGGCCAAGGCCATGGGCCTGGACGCGCAGCCCGAGCACGACCGGCGCTACGACCAGGCCGACGAATACCTGCAGGTGCTGTACAAGCTGCTCGAAGGCAGCTGGGAAAACGACGCCGTGCGCAATGACCGCGCACAGCGCGTGTACGCCGACCCGGCCAAGGTGCACAAGGTGCAGCACCACGGCGAATTCTACCGGGTGGAGGGTTATCACCTGTGCGAACCGTCGCCACAGCGCACCCCGGTGCTGTTCCAGGCCGGCGCGTCCGAGCGTGGCCTGGCGTTTGCCGGGCAGCATGCCGAATGCGTGTTCATCAGTGGCCAGAACAAGGCCGCGACCCGCGCCCAGGTCGACAAGGTGCGCGCCGCGGCCACGGCGGCCGGGCGTGATGGCGACGCGGTGAAGGTGTTCATGGGCCTCACCGTGATCGTGGCCCGCACCGAGGAGCAGGCCCGCGCCAAGCACGCCGAGTACCTGCGCCATGCCAGCCCCGAGGCCGGCGTGGCGCACTTTGCCAGCTCCACCGGCATCGACTTTGCCGAATACGACCTGGACGAGCCGATCCAGTACGTCAAGAGCAACGCCATCCAGTCCGCCACCAAGCACCTGCAGAACAACGACTGGACCCGGCGCAAGCTGCTCGACCAGCACGCCCTGGGCGGGCGCTACATCACCCTGGTCGGCTCGCCGACCCAGGTTGCCGACGAACTGGAGCGCTGGATCGAGGAGACCGGCCTGGACGGCTTCAACCTGGCCCGCACCGTCACCCCGGAAAGCTATGAGGACTTCATCGACCTGGTGATCCCCGAGCTGCAACGTCGCGGTTCGTACAAGACCGCCTACACCGACGGCAGCCTGCGCGAAAAACTCTTCGCCGCCGGCCCGCACCTGCCCGCCGACCATACCGGCGCGGGCTATCGCACCCTCAACCCGACTGGAGCGCAACCGCATGCTTAAGACATTTCTGGCCCGCCCTGTCGCGGCCCTGGCCCTGGCCCTCGGCCTGATCGGTGGCGCCCATGCCAACGATGCACCGCTCAAGGTCGGCACCACCGCAGCCTTCGCCCCGGCCCTGGAAGCGGCCGTGGACGAGGCCAAGAAGCAGGGCCTCAAGGTGGAACTGGTGGAGTTCAGCGACTGGATCGCGCCCAACGTCAGCCTCGCCGCCGGCGACCTCGACGTGAACTACTTCCAGCACATCCCGTTCCTGGAAAACGCCAACGCCGCGGCGGGCTCGACGCTGGTGCCGTATGCACCGGGCATCATCAACAATGTCGGGCTGTACTCGAAAAAGTACAAAAGCTTCGACGAGCTGCCCCAGGGCGCCACCGCCGCCATCGCCAACGACCCGATCAACGGCGGGCGCGGCCTGCAACTGCTGGCCAAGGCCGGCCTGATCACGCTCAAGCCGGGGGTGGGCTACAAGGCCACCGAGGACGACATCGTCGCCAACCCGAAAAAGCTCAGAATCCTGCAGGTCGAGGCCGTGCAACTGGTACGTGCCTATGACGATGCCGACCTGGTGCAGGGCTACCCGCACTACATCCGCCTGGCCAACACCTTCGATGCAGGTTCGGCGCTGATGTTCGACGGCGTGGAGCACAAGGAATACGTGATCCAGTTCGTGATCCGCCCGCAGAGCAAGGACGACCCGCGCCTGGCCAGGTTCGTGGATATCTACCAGCACTCGCCGGTGGTACGCGCAGCCCTCGACAAAGCCTACGGCAAGCTCTACCAGCCGGGCTGGGAGAGCTGAGATGAGTGCTGCCACCGCCCGCCAGACGGCGCACCCCAGCCCACCTGCGCAGCCCGCGCCACGGCACGCGCTGCACCCTGAGTTGAGCAGCGCGCAAGTGCGCCTGATCGGCGTCAACAAGACCTACCCCGGGCAGGCCACGGCGGCGCTGGCGGACATCGACCTGAACATCCAGCGCGGCGAGATCTTCGGCATCATCGGCCGCAGCGGCGCCGGCAAATCGTCGCTGATCCGCACCCTCAACCGCCTGGAGCAACCCAGCAGCGGCCGGGTGCTGATCGACCAGGTCGACATCGGCGAGCATAACGAGGACCACCTGGTGGCGTTGCGCCGACGCATCGGCATGATCTTCCAGCACTTCAACCTGATGTCGGCCAAGACCGTGTGGCAGAACGTCGAACTGCCGCTGAAGGTGGCCGGCGTGCCCAAGGCCCAGCGCCAGCGCAAGGTGGCCGAACTGCTGGAGCTGGTGGGCCTGCAGGACAAGCACGGGGTGTACCCGGCGCAGTTGTCGGGCGGGCAGAAGCAGCGCGTGGGCATTGCCCGCGCGCTGGTGCACGACCCGCAGATACTGCTGTGCGACGAGGCCACTTCGGCGCTGGACCCGGAGACCACCGGCTCGATTCTGGCGCTGCTGCGCGACATCAACCAGCGTCTGGGCCTGACCATCATCCTGATTACCCACGAGATGGCGGTGATCCGCGATATTTGCCATCGCGTGGTGGTGCTCGAGCGCGGGCGCATCGTCGAGCAGGGGGCGGTGTGGCAGGTGTTCGGCGACCCGCAGCACGCGGTCAGCAAGACCTTGCTGGCCCCGCTGCAGCCAGCCTTGCCGCAGCACCTGCAGGCCCGCCTGCTGCCCGAGGCGCCGAATGCGCAGGCCGCGCTGGTACTGCGCCTGCGCATCAGCGGGCGCGACCGCGAGGCACCGGAACTGTCGACGCTGTTCGCGTTGCTGGGCGGCCAGGTGAGCCTGCTGCAGGGCGGTATCGAACCAATCCAGGAACGTGCGCTGGGGCAGCTGGTGGTGTCGGTGGCCAACTCGGCGCACGGGCATGCGCAGGTGATCGAACGGGCACGCCAGTGGGCGGCGCAGGTGGAGGTGCTGGGCTATGTGGTTTGATCGATTGTTGCAGGGGGTGCTCGACACCCTGCTGATGGTGGGCGTGTCGTCGCTGATCGCGTTGCTGGCGGGCATTCCGCTGGCGGTGATCCTGGTAACCAGCGGCAAGGGCGGCATCTACGAGGCGCCGCTGGTGAACCGCGTGCTGGGGGCGTTCGTCAACCTGTTCCGCTCGATACCGTTTCTGATCCTGATGGTGGCGTTGATCCCGTTCACGCGGCTGATCGTGGGCACCACGTATGGCGTGTGGGCGGCGGTGGTGCCGCTGACGATTGCGGCCACACCGTTTTTTGCGCGCATTGCCGAGGTGAGCCTGCGCGAGGTGGATCACGGGCTGATCGAGGCGGCGCAGGCGATGGGGTGCCGGCGCTGGCACATCGTCTGGCATGTGCTGTTACCCGAGGCGCTGCCGGGCATCGTGGGCGGCTTCACCATCACCCTGGTGACCATGATCAATTCGTCGGCGATGGCCGGTGCGATTGGTGCCGGAGGGTTGGGGGACATCGCGTACCGGTACGGGTACCAGCGCTTCGACAGCCAGATCATGCTGACGGTGATCGTGATGCTGGTAGTGCTGGTGGCGTTGATCCAGCTGGGCGGGGACCGGTTGGCGCGGGGGTTGAACAAGCGATGATCGCTTCGCCGGCAAGGCCGGCTCCTACAGACGACGCCCTACCCGTAGGAGCCGGCCTTGCCGGCGAAGAGGCCAGCCAGAACACATCAATAACCAACTACCTGCACCTTCGACAGCTGCCCGCACAGCCAGGATGAAACGGCCAGGCGTTGGACAGCGTCGGCTGCTTCGCCGGCAACGCCGGCTCCTACAAACGACGCCCTACCTGTAGGAGCCGGCCTTGCCGGCGAAGAGGCCAGGCCGAACACATCAATAACCAACTACCTACACCTTCGACAGCTGCCCGCACAGCCAGGATGAAACGGCCAGGCGTTGAGCAGCGTCGGCTGCTTCGCCGGCAACGCCGGCTCCTACAGACAACGCTCTACCCGTAGGAGCCGGCCTTGCCGGCGAAGAGGCCAGCCAGAACACATCAATAGCTAACTACTCTGCACCTTCGATAACTGCCCACACAGCCAGGATGAAACGGCCAGGCGTTGAGCAGCGTCGACTGCTTCGCCGGCAACGCCGGCTCCTACAGACGACGCCCTACCTGTAGGAGCCGGCCTTGCCGGCGAAGAGGCCAGGCCGAACACATTAAGAACCAAAGCCATACGTCTCACCAACAACGCCACAGCTACCTTGAAATCTCTACCTTTCAAGGAAACTGACATGGATCGTTCAAACGCTCACCTCCTGCGGCGCGGCCGGTTCTCCGAACCCGGCAGGCTGTACCTGCTCACCAGTGTGGTCGAGCACCGGCACCCGGTTTTCAGCGACTTCCAAATCGCCCGCCTGATGGTCGAGCAACTGCAGTACGCCCAGCACCAGCGCCTGGCCAAGTCACTGGCCTGGGTGCTAATGCCAGATCACCTGCATTGGCTGATCGAACTGCAACACGGCACTTTGGCGTCACTGATGCGCAAGATCAAATCCCGCAGTACCTGCCTGGTGAACAAGACATTCCATCGAAAAGGTCGTCTTTGGCAACACGGCTTTCACGATCGCGCGCTGCGCAAGGATGAAGATGTCCAGGCAGTGGCACGTTACATCGTGGCCAATCCTCTACGGGCCGGGCTCGTGCAAAACATCGGGGACTATCCGCACTGGGATGCCATCTGGCTTTGAACCGTGCAACGGCTTTCGCCGGCAAGGCCGGCTCCTACAGGGGCAGGCCGGCCAGCGAACGGGCCATCACTCGCGCTGCGGCTCCTTGATCTTGTACCAGGCCACATACAGCGCCGGCAAAAACAGCAAGGTCAGCAACGTGGCGACAATGATGCCGCCAATCATCGCGTAGGCCATCGGCCCCCAGAACACTTCCCGCGCAATCGGAATCATGCCCAGGCTCGCCGCCGCCGCCGTCAGCAGAATCGGCCGGCGACGATGGTCCGTGGCCTCCACCACCGCATCCCACGGCGCATACCCATCGGCCTCGTACGCATCGATCTGCGTCACCAGGATCACCGAGTTGCGGATGATGATCCCCGCCAGCGCCAGAATGCCCAATATCGCCACGAACCCCATCGGCGTACCCGTGGGGATCAGCGCCAGCACCACGCCAATCAAGCCCAGCGGCGCCACGCTCGCCACCAGGAACAGCTTCTGCACACTGTGCAGCTGAATCATCAGGAACGTCGCCATCAGAAACAGCATCAACGGCACCACCTTGGCAATCGGCCCCTGGGCCTTGCCGCTCTCCTCCACCGTGCCCCCCGTCGCCACCTGATAACCGGCCGGCAACTTACGCGCAAACTCGTCGATCTGCGGCTTGAGCTGCGCCACCAGGTCAGTCGGCTGGATCTCGTCACGCACCGCCGCCTTGACCGTGATGGTCGGCTTGCGGTCACGCCGCCACACCAGCGGCTGCTCCAGCTCGTAACGCACCGTGGCAAACGCCAACAAAGGAATCGAGGTGCCGCTGGGCGTGACGATCTGCAGGTTCTGCAGGGTCTGCGGCGAGTCACGCTCGCTGTCCACCGCGCGCCCGATCACGTCGATCAGGTAGATGTCATCGTTCACCTGGGTCACCGGCGAGCCGCTGACGATGCCGTTCATCAGGTTGGCCACGTCCTCGGACGACAGCCCAAGCTGGCGCGCCTTGTCCTGGGCAATGTCGATGCGCAGCACCTTGCCCGGCTCGTTCCAGTCGTAAATGATCTCGCCCACATGGGAGTTGCCATCGAGCAGCGCCGCCAGTTCGATCGCATGCTTGCGCACCTGGTCGATGTCCTTGCCGCTGACCCGGTACTGGATCGGCCGCCCCACCGGCGGGCCCATCTCCAGCGACTGCACGTAGCTGCCGATGCCGACAAAGTCCTTGCGCAGGCGCTCCTTCAGGCGCGCCGTGAGCGCCTCGCGCGACTCCAGACCCTTGCTCACGATCACCAGCTGGGCGTAGTACGGGTTCTCCAGCTGCTGGTCCAACGGCAGGTAGAAACGGATCGCGCCCTGACCGATGTAGGTACTCCAGCGCAAGATGTCCGGGTCGTCCTTGAGGGTCGCCTCCAGCTTGTCCACCGCCTTGCGCGTCTCGTCGATGGAGGCGTTCTGCGGCAGGTTGAGGTCCACCAGGATCTCCGGACGGTCCGAGGACGGGAAGAACTGGTTCTGCACGAAGCGCATGCTGAACACCGCCAGGGCGAACAGCACCACGGTGCCGATGATGGTGATCCAGCGGTGGCGCATGCACCACAGCAGGCCATGGTTGAAACCGCGACCGATACGCCCGGGCTCGGCGTCGTGGGCCTTGACCTTGGCGCTGAGCAGGTGCACCCCCAGCACCGGCGCGAACAGCACCGCCACCACCCACGACACCAGCAGCGCCACGGCGATCACCGCAAACAGGGTGAAGGTGTACTCGCCCGCGGAGCTGGCGTTCAGGCCGATGGGCACGAAACCCGCCACCGTCACCAGGGTGCCGGTGAGCATCGGGAACGCGGTGGAGGTGTAGGCGAACGTGGCCGCCTGCTCCTTGCTCTCGCCCTTCTCCAGCCGCGTGACCATCACCTCCACGGTGATCATCGCATCATCCACCAGCAGGCCCAGCGCGATGATCAGCGCGCCGAGGGAGATCCGCTGCATGGTGATGCCGCTGTACTCCATGAACACGAACACCATGGCCAGCACCAGCGGGATCGAGCAGGCCACCACCAGCCCGGCACGCACCCCGAGGCTGATGAAGCTGACCACCAGCACGATCACCACCGCCTCGAACAGCGCACTGGTAAAGCCGCCCACGGCCTCCTCGACCACCACCGCCTGGTCCGACACGGTGTGCACGCCCACGCCCACCGGCAGGTCGGCGGTGGCGGCCTCCATGCGCTCGTGCAGCTGCTTGCCGAAGGCCTGGATGTTGCCGCCCTTCTTCATGCCGATGGCCAGGCCGATGGCAGGCTTGCCGTCGTAGCGGAACATCGGCGTGGGCGGGTCGGCGTAGCCGCGGCTGATCTCGGCGATATCGGCCAGGCGATAGAAGCGGTCGTCCAGGCGCAGGTTGACCTGCTCCAGGTCTTTCTCCGAGGCGAACTGGCCAGTGGTGCGCACCGAGATTCGCTCGGGGCCGGCCTCCATCACCCCGGCCGGGGTCACCGCATTCTGCGCCTGCAACGCCTGCACCACCTGGCGCTGGTCGATGCCCAGGGCCGCCAGCTTGCGGGTGGAGAAGTTCAGGTACAGCACCTCGTCCTGCTGGCCGATCATCTCGACCTTGCCCAGCCCCGGCACCTCGCGGATTTCTGCACGTACCTGCTCGACGTAATCGCGCAGCTGGCGCATCGAGATGCCATCGGCGGTGAACGCATACACCGAGCCGAACACATCGCCGAACTCGTCGTTGAAGCCGGGGCCCTGGATGCCCTGGGGGAACTCGCCGCGGATGTCCTGGATCTTCTTGCGCACCTGGTACCAGATCTGCGGGATGTCGCCAGCCTTGGTGGTATCGAGCAGGTTGACGAACACCGTCGACTCGCCGGGCCGGGTGTAGCTTTTCACGTAGTCGAGCGAGTCCAGTTCCTCGAGTTTCTTCTCGATGCGGTCGGTGACCTGCAGCAGGGTCTCGTCCTGGGTGGCGCCGGGCCAGCGGGTCTGGATGACCATGGTCTTGATGGTGAACGAGGGGTCCTCCTCACGGCCCAGGTTGAAATAGGAAAACACCCCCATCAGCAACGCGACGAACATCAGGTACCAGACGAAGGATTGGTGCTTGAGTGCCCATTCCGACAGGTTGAAGCTTCCTTTCATCGCGGGCCTTCCTCATCGATTTTTACCTTCTGGCCAGGCTTGAGGCTGTTGACCCCCGCCGTGACCACACGCTCGCCCGGCTGCAGGCCGGCACTGAGCACCACGCTGTTGTCCAGCCGCTCGCTGACCTTCACGTCACGCAATGAAACCGTATGCTGCTGCGGGTCGACGACCCATACCCGGGTGTGCCCGTCGACCTCCTGCAGGGCGCTCAACGGCAGCTCGCTGCGCGGTTGGATCGCCGAGCTCAGGGTGACGCTGATGGCCGTGCCCAGGCGAAAGGCCTCGGGGGTGTCGGCCAGGGTCAGGCGCGCGCGCCGGGTACGCGTGGCCGCGTCGGCCTGGGGCTCGATCTCGCGCAGCACGGCACTGGTGTTCACGCTGGGGTCGAGCTGCGCGGCCACCAGGAACTTCACCTCGCCCGACAGTTCGTCGGCCAGGCCTGCGGGCAGGTCGATCACCGCCTCCTTGACGTCCGGGCGCGCCAGCGTGACCACGCCCTGGCCGGCGGTGACCACCTGCCCGGCCTCGGCCTGCCAGGCAGTGACCACGGCGGGGTGGTCGGCCTGCAAGGTGCTGTAGCCGAGCTGGTCGCGGGCCTGGTTGACCGCCGCCTTGGCCTGTTCGAGCGAGGCGCCGGTAGTCTTCAGGTCGGTCTGGGCGATGTCCAGCTGGGCCTGGGCACCCACGCCCCGGTCGAACAGCTGCTGCTGACGACGGGCGTTGGCCTGGGCGTTGATCCACTGCGCCTGCACCTTGGCCAGGTCGCCTTCGGCGGCACGCAACTGGTTCTGCTGGTCGGTGGGGTCGAGGGTGGCCAGGGTGTCGCCGGCCTTCACCGTGGCGCCCACATCCACCCAGCGCCGGGCGATGCGCCCGCCCACGCGAAAGCCCAGGGTGCTTTCGTAGCGCGCCTGGATGGAGCCGGCAAAGCGCCCCAGGCGCGCCTGGTCCTGCGCCTGCACCACCTGGGACAGCACCGGGCGCACCGGCTCGGGCGGCGGCTCGTCATCGGCGCAGGCGGCCAGCAACACACAAGCGAACATCAGCCACAGGGTCCTCATTGCGTCACCCCGATATCGGCTGGGTCTGCCACTTCCACCTGCATGTCCGGGTGCAGCAACTGCCCACCCGCGATCACCACGGTTTCGCCGCCCTTGAGGCCGTCGCCCACCACCACCTTGCCGGTGAGGTAGCGCAGCACCTTGACCTTGCGCAGGTTGACCTTGTTGTCCTGGCCCACCAGCCACACCGCCGGGTCATGCACATCCTTGGTCAGCGCCGACCACGGCAGCTCGATGCTCGGGGTGCCCTCGGCCCTGGCCGTGGCACTCACCACCGAGCCCAGCTGCATGGCCGGCGGCACCTCGCTCAGGCCGACCTTGACCTGCACCGTGCCGCTTTGCGCCGAGACCGTCGGGGTGATTTCACGCACGTGCCCCTTGGCTTGCACCTTGGGGTCGTCGAGCAGGCTGACGATGATCGCCTGCTGGGTGGGTGGCGCCATCAGCAGCGATTCGTAGACGTTGAACACCGCGTCGCGCTCGCCGTCGCGGGCCAGGGTGAAGATCGGCACGGTGGCCTGCACCACCTGCCCCACCTCGGCCTGGCGCGCGGTGATCACCCCGGGCGCCTCGGCGATCAGCGCGGTGTAGCTCAGTTGTTCGCGGGCGTTGGCCAGTTGCGCCTGGGCGGCCTTGAGCGCGCTCTGGCTGCTGCGCAGGGCGGCCTGGGCCGCGTCGTATTCGCTCTGGCTGGTGTAGCCCTTGGGCAGCAGCTTCTGCTGGCGCACGAAGGCGGCGGAAGTCTGGGTCACGCGAGCCTGTTCGGCGAAGACCTCGGCCTTGGCCGAGTCGACATTGGTTTGCAGGTCCTTGGGGTCCAGGCGCGCCAGCACCTGATTGGCGCTGACGTGATCGCCCACGTCGACGTTGCGCTCGATGATCTTGCCGCCCACGCGAAACGACAGGTCGGCCTGTACCCGTGCCTGAACATCGCCGGTGAGGGTCACGGAGGCTGCAAAGTCGCCGGCCTTGACCTGTTGCACCGCCACCCTGGGCAGGTCGGGTGCGGCGGCTTTCTTCTCGCCGCAGCCAAGCAGCAGCGCAAGCCCCAGGCAGACGATCAGGTTGGGGGGCGACACCGTCATGCGGGCTCCTTGCGTGGGTTCTGGGCAGTTGCTAGATGCGACTGTTAGCGTAGATCAGGGTTCCGCGTGCCGCTTGTCCTGGGGGCAATTGAGCACAGCGGCGACGTTGCGAGGGGTGGGTACTGTCGCCTGCATCGCGTTTGATCGCGGCGCTGGAGCAGGATGCGCAGAGCAACTGCATCGTGCTGGAGAAGGCGTTGGGGCAGACGCGGGGGTGGGGCAAGGGCGGTGGCCGGAGAGAAGGCGGGGCCGCGGGGCGGCCCGTCGCGGGTCAAGCCCGCTCCCACAAGGACCGTCGCTGTCTGTATGGGAGCGGGCTTGACCCGCGATAAGAGCGACGCGGTGTCAGGGCCTCAGCCCTGCCATTTGCCGCCCTCGACGATCACGCTCTCCGGCTTGGTGTCGTCGCTAAGCTCCTTGCGCACGTACTGGTCATACAGCTTGAGCAGGTACTTCTGCTCGCCCAGGCGCGCCAGCTCGCTGTTGACCCAGTCACGCAGCTCGATGTTGCCCTTCTTCACCGCCGGCGCAATCGGCGCTTCCTCGCCCAGCTTCTCGTCCAGCACACGGTAGCCCGGGTTCTGCTTGGACCAGCTGAACAGGATCAGGTTGTCCTGCGCATACGCATCGCCACGGCCATTGGCCAACGCCTGCAACGACTCGGAGTTCTTCTCGAACTTGAGCAGTTTCCAGTCCGGGTGGTTCTTGGTCAGCCAGATGTCCGCCGTGGTGCCGGTGGTGACGATGGTGGTCTTGGCCGCCAGGTCGTCGAGCTTCTTCACCTCGCTGCCCTCGGGCACCAGCGCCTGTACCGCCACGCGCAGGTTGGGGTTGGTGAACTCCACCGCTTCCTTGCGCTCCGGGGTCACGGTCATGTTGGCCAGAATCAGGTCGACCTTGTCGCTCTGCAGGAAGGGAATGCGGCTGGCCGGCTCCACGGCCACGAACTCGACCTTGTTCTCGTCGCCCAGCAGCGACTTGGCCAGCTCGCGACCGATGTCGGTGTCAAAGCCCACATAGCGCCCGCTTTCATCCACATAGCCGAATGGCGGCTTGTCGGTGAACACGCCGACGATCAGTTTGTCGCGGGCCTTGATGGTTTCCAGGTAGCTGGTGGCCGGCGCTGCGGCATTGGCGGCAGGCTTGCTCGGCGCTTCGGATTTGTTGCACCCGGCCAGTACGGCCAGGGTGAACAGCGACAGCAGCAGTTTTGAAGCGTGGGCAGTCTTCATGACAGTTCCTTGTGTGGTGTCTTGGGCAGGCTTTCGACAAAGGAGAATTTCTCCAGGAACTGCTGCGCGCGTGCGGTCTGCGGGTTCGTAAAGAAGCTCTCGGGGGGGCTCTGTTCAAGGATCCTGCCGGCCTCCATGAACACGATGCGGTCGGCCACCGCGCGAGCGAAGGCCATTTCATGGGTCACGATCAACAGGGTCATGCCGTCGCGGGCCAGGCCCTGGATCACCTGCAGCACTTCCTTGACCATCTCCGGGTCGAGGGCGGCGGTCACCTCGTCGAACAGCATCACCTGCGGGTTCATGCACAGCGAACGCACAATGGCGATACGCTGTTGCTGGCCACCGGAAAGCTGGCGCGGATAGGCGTCGCGCTTGTCCAGCAGGCCCACCCGCGCCAGCAGCGCTTCGGCCTGGGCCTGGGCCTCGAGGCGTTCGCGCTTCTGCACCTTGAGCGGCCCGAGCAGCAGGTTTTCCATCACGCTCATGTGGCCGAACAGGTGGTAGCTCTGGAACACCATGCCCACCTGCTGGCGCACCTGGCGCCAGTCGGTGGCCTTGCTCAGCAACTCTTTACCGGCCAGTGTCAGGCTGCCGCCGTGGGCCACTTCCAGGCCATTGAGGCAGCGCAGCAGGGTGCTCTTGCCGCAGCCGCTGGGGCCCAGGATCACCACCACTTCGCCGCTGCGCACCTGCAGGTCGATGCCCTTTAGCACCTGGTGCTCACCGAAGAACTTGTTGAAACCCTTGAACTCGATCAATGCGCTCATGCGTGTGTCCAGCGCCGCTCCAGCGCCCGCGAGGCGGCCGACAGCGGGTAGCAGATGAAAAAGAAGAACAGGAACAGCGCACCGTAGATCAGCACCGACTCATAGGTGCGCTCGATGATCTGCTGGCCCACCTTGATCACGTCCACCACGCCGATCAGCACTGCCAGCGAACTGGTCTTGATGATGCGCGTGTAGATGTTGATGGTCGGCGGGGTCATGCGCTTGAGTGCCTGGGGCAGCAGCACGTAGCCATACAGCTGCCAGCCATCCAGGCCGATCGACAGCCCCGCCTCGCGTTGCCCGCGCGGCAGCGAATGCAGTGCACCGCGCACCACCTCGCCCACCTCGCTGGCACCCCACAGCGACAGCACCAGCACCGCGCACCAGAAGCTGGGAATGCTCACGGCAAAGAAGATCGGCAGGCCGAAGAACAGCAGGTACAGCCACACCAGTACCGGTATCGCCCGAAACAGCTCCAGGTACACCCGCAGCACCAGGTTCACGCTGCGCTTGCCGAGGGTGGCGAGCACGCCGTAGAGCACCCCGCCCAGGGTACTGAAGGCGATGCCCAGGGCCGAGATCGACAGGGTTTGCGCGGCGCCCTGGGCCAGTTGCGGCAGCGACACCAGCAGCAGTTCAAGACCCGAACTGGCCATGTTGCAACCTCCTTTCCAGGCGGCTCAGCAGCAGCGACAACGGCAAGAACAGCAGCACGCAGATCAGCGTCAGCACCGCGAGCATTTCGTAGGTCTTGTAGTACAGGGCGATGTAGCTCTTGGTGGTGTAGAGAATCTCGGGCACCGCCACCGCCGACACCACGGTGGTTTCCTTGAGCAGGAAGATGAAGTTGGCGAACAGCGCCGGCAGGCTGAGGATGCCAGCCTGGGGCAGGATCACGTGGCGCAGCAGCTGGCCTTCGGACAACCCGATGGAGCGACCGGACTCCAGCTGTGCGGCAGGCACCGCCTCGACACCGGCGCGCAGCACCTCGGTCAGGTAGGCCCCGCCGAGAAACGTCATGGTGATGATCGCGGCGGCGAAGCCGGAAATCTTCAGGCCCAGGCTGGGCAGCGCGAAGTACACGAAAAACAGCTGGATCAGCAGCGGCGTGTTGCGTGCCAGCTCCACGTACAGGCCCACGGCACGCTGCAGGTAGGGCGTGCGGTAGACCAGGATCGCGGTGTTGATCACGGCCACCACCAGCGAGGTGGCGATGGCGATCAGGCCGACCTGCAGGGTGACCCCGACGGCCTTGAGAAACGCGGGCAATGTGCTGAGGATGAATGCGACGTCGAAGCTCATCGGCGTGGCCTCGGCGTCCGAAACAGGGTGCGCTGCATGGGGGTGGTCTCGAACCGGCCCGAGGGTAGACGGGCGGTGGCGGCTAGGGTTGGGCGTGCCGGTAAGCACTTTGGTAATACTCTAAAGCTATAAAAATATTTATTTAAATATCTTTATTGCATATTGATATCACGCAAAAAACTAACCGCAAATTTCCTCGTGGCAGGCGGGATCTTTCCCGCGCGCGCGCCATCAAACAGCTGTCGTGCGCGGCCCCGTGGGCCGTTCAACCCACAAGGAAAACAACACCATGAACAGCGACCAGCCGACCCTCGACCCCAGCGAACTGATCAAATGGCTGACGGCCCTGCGCCGCGCGGTCAACACACCACGCTGAAACCCCATTCAAAAAAAACGCCGACCCGGTAACCGGAGTCGGCGTTTTGCATCGTGCGGTCTACAGCGGGCGAATCAGAACGCCGGCAGTACCGCGCCTTTGTATTTCTGCTCGATGAAGGCTTTCACTTCAGGGCTGGTCAGGGCCTTGGCCAGCTTCTGGATGGCGTCGCTGTCCTTGTTGTCGGGGCGCGCCACCAGGAAGTTCACGTAAGGCGAGTCGGAACCCTCGATCACCAGGGCATCCTTGGCCGGGTTCAGGCCGGCTTCCAGCGCATAGTTGGTGTTGATCATGTCCAGGTCGACCTGGTCCAGCACGCGTGGCAGCAGGGCCGACTCAAGCTCCTTGAACTTGAAGTTGTGCGGGTTCTTGGCGATGTCCTTGGGCGTGGCCAGGGCGTTTTTCGGATCTTTGAGTTCGATCAGCCCGGCCTTCTGCAGCAGGATCAGCGCACGGCCACTGTTGGAGCCTTCGTTGGGGATGGCGATGGTGGCGCCGTCCTTCAGCTCGGCCAGGCTCTTGACCTTCTTCGAGTAGCCACCGAACGGTTCGACGTGTACGCCGATCACGGTTTCCAGGTGGGTGCCTTTACCTTCGTTGAAGCTCTTGAGGTAGGGCAGGGTCTGGAAGTAGTTGGCGTCCAGACGCTTCTGATCGACCTGCACGTTGGGCTGCACGTAGTCGGTGAACACCTTGATTTCCAGGTCCACGCCTTCCTTGGCCAGGGTTGGCTTGATCAGCTCGAGGATCTCGGCGTGGGGCACCGGGGTGGCGGCAACCACCAGCTTCTGGCCGGCGTGGGCGAAGCCTGCAACCGACAGAGCGGCTGCCAATGCAGTCAACAACAAAGCCTTTTTCATGCGCAGTCCTTATTCGAATCACAGCCATCGTCGACGGCGGAAGAGAGGGTGCCAGTATTGTGCTAGCTGGCGTGGAGGCGACAATACCGAGATTTTTTATTCCTTAACAATATCTTTTATGCAGACGCTTATATCTTTTTGACTGATAAAGAAGAGAGCACCGGCTGGCCTGCCAGGTGCATCCGGCGCCGCAACAGACAATGCTCGCGATCTATCGATTAGCGGTCTCGATGGCAACCTCAGTGATGACAGTGGCCAGTTCCTTCTCGAGTGCACCATCACCCTGCACATTGGCGTAGATGTCATACCTGATCTCATGCGTGGAATTCATCCAGCGCAATCCCGTCCTCCTGACCCCACCCATTACTTTTTCCGACGTTTTCACCAGGGGCTTGCCGGGGTCCTGAGGCTTGGCGTAATCATCGTCGTAAACCACCACGCGCTGTGTCAGCTCGCGCTCATAGTGGGTCTCGTAGGTCACCACATAATCATCGCCGCACGAATAAAGCGACATGACGCCGTTCAAGCCGCCCTCCTTCATCTCGACCCCGGAGGGGAGTTCTTTGGACAGCCGACATTGCAACTTCTCGATCGCTGCTCGGGATTGCGATTTGAATCGGACGGCTTGAGCCAGCCTTCTGTCGCTCGCCTGGGCGAGTGTGATCATCGAACTGAATTGCTCGAAACCAGGAAAGGTCGAGTTCTTCTCTGGCTCGGCCGTGGGCGAGACCGCCCTTTTCTCAATGACCTTCTGGATATGGGTATTGCCACTGAGCGGTAGAATCTCCAGCTCGGCGCTTGCCGAAAAGGAAGCGAGCAGCGTGCTCATGTACAGCATCGACAGGCGCATCAGCGGCTGGCCTGGGCAAGGAAGACACGTACCGCGCAAGGTAGGTTTTTCATGAAAATCCTTTCAATGCTTCAAGCGATCCAAGGCTTGCGAAGCAAGAAGGTAATCCACCTCATTCGCATCTGCAACGGTTGCTCCGCAGACAACCGCCTGTGCGTTACGCCTACACACCCAACCGCAGCGCCACCTTCTCCAGCAAGGCCTTCAGGCCACTGCGCTCACTTGCACCTGCGCGCAGCAACACCTCGATCTGCCGCTCCAACGTGGCCAGCGGCGTCAAGGTTTCCGGCAGGTTCAGATGCTCGGGCAGTATTTCCTCCCCGCTGCTGACCAGCAGGGCGAAGTGAATGACGTTTTCCAGTTCGCGGGTGTTGCCCGGCCAGCTGTGCAGTTCCAGCACCCGCTGCGCGGCCTCGCTGAGCAGCGGCGGCACGGCCAGGTTCAGGCGCGGGCTGTAGATGCCCACGAAGTACTCGGCCAGCGGCAGGATATCGCCCACCCGCTCGCGCAACGCGGGCAGCTCGAGGCGGCCTTCGTGCAGGTAGTGGTAGAGACGGTCGTGGAACTTGCCGGCGGCCACGGCCTGGGCCAGGTCGATGCTGGAGGCGGCCACCAGGCGCACGTCCACCGGGTTGGGTTGCTGGGCGCCAACGCGGGTGACTTCGCGGTTTTCCAGGGCGGCCAGCAGCTTGACCTGGATCGGCAGCGGCAGGTCGGCGATTTCATCCAGGTACAGCGTGCCGCCGTTGGCCGAGCCGAACCAGCCGGCGCGGCTGCTGGCGGTACCACTGTGGGCGCCGGCGCTGTAGCCGAACAGTTCGGCGTCGGCGTAGGTGGGGCTGATGGCGCCGCAGTTGACCGAGACGAACAGCCCGCCGCGGTCGCTGGCGCGGTGGATCTGCCGGGCCAGCAGCTCCTTGCCGGTGCCGCTTTCGCCGCGGATCAGCACGGGCAAGGCCAGCGGCGCCAGCAGCTCCAGCTCTTCGCGCAGCTGGCGCGAGCGCGGGTCGACGAACACCAGCGCCTTGGCGCGGATGCTCAACGGGCTCTTGTCGCTCTCGGGGAAGGTCAGCAGTGGCTGGCCGTAGGTGTCGTGAAGGCTCATGGCAAACTCCCGCCCGAGCGACTCACGGCGCGGACGTCTTGATGAAAAAGAGGGTAGCGCCCGGGGTCAGGCGCGACGCAGTGCGTGCTGTTCCAGGCGGCTCTGCAGGCGATAGAGGTAGGCAAAGCCCTGCTCCCAGCGCCGGTGTCCAGACTTGACGTTGATATGCCCGGCGCCGCCGAGCACACCGGCTTCTGCGCCCCAGGCGCGAGCCAGTTGCATCGCCCGTGGCGCGCTGACCGCCGGATCGTTGTCGGAGGTGACCACCTGGCTGGGAAACGGCAGCAGGTTCTGCGGAATCGGCGCGAAGTTGCGCAGGGCCGGTGCACAGGCCGGGCGTTCGACGTCGGCCGGGGCCACCAGCAGTGCGCCACGTACCTGCTGCAGCAGGGTTTCGCTGGCGTGGGCGGCCCAATGCGCGACGGTGATGCAGCCCAGGCTGTGGGCGATCAGGATCACCGGCGAGGTGTCGGCGGCGATGGCATGTTCGAGCGCGGCAACCCAGTCTTCACGACGCGGGGTGATCCAGTCGGCCTGTTCGACGCGGGCACTGTTGGGCAGGCTGTTCTGCCAGTGGGTTTGCCAGTGATCGTCTGGCGATCCTTGCCAGCCCGGCACAATCAGGTAACGAATCGACTCATTGCGCATGAGATGCCTCCTGCTGGGTTTGCATTGCATGAGGGCAAGTATAGGGCGGGGGTTATATTCGTAAAGGAATAAGAAGCTATTTATTAATAACCAAAACTGCTTTCCGAATACTGTGTGCAACCCTGTGGGCGCTGGTATCGGCGCCTTCGGAACGGGCATAAAAAAAGGGGCCGTCCCCTGCCAGGATACGGCCCCCGAATGCGTTGCCCTTACCGTTGCATCGTGTTCAACGCGCGGTGATCACCGAAAGCTTGGTGATACCCGCCCGCTCGATCGAGGCCATGGCGCGCGCCACTTCCCCATAATTCACACCGTCGTCCGCCTGCAGTTGCACGCGTACCTCCGGGTCCTTGGCCTTGGCCGCCTGCAAGCTGGTCTCCAGCAAGTCCGGCTGGATCTCGTCCTTGTTGATGAACAACTTGCCGCCCCCATCGATGCTCACCACCAGCGGGTCCTTCTGCTCCACCGGGGCCACGGCCTCGGTCTTGGGCAGGCTGATCGGGATCGCGTTGGTCAACAACGGCGCGGTCACGATGAACACCACCAGCAGCACCAGCATCACGTCCACCAGCGGCGTCACGTTGATCTCGCTGAGTACCTCGTCACTGTCCTGGGTAGAAAAGGCCATGTCAGGACGCCTCTTTCACAGGTTGGCCGCTCACTGTTGCAGCTTTGTAAAGCGCAGGGTGCACCAGCACGCGGAAGGCACTCTTCTGCGCCAGGCTGTAGAAGTCGTGGGCAAAGTCGTCGAGGTCGGCCGCCGTGAGTTTCAGGCGACGCAGGAAGTAGTTGTAAACCAGCACCGCCGGCACCGCGACCGCGATCCCCACACCCGTGGCCACCAGCGCCGCACCAATCGGCCCGGCCACGGTTTCCAGGCTCGCCGAGCCCGCCGCACTGATGCCCTTGAGCGCTTCCATGATGCCCCACACGGTACCGAACAGACCGATGAACGGCGACGTGCTGCCGATACTGGCCACCACCGCCAGGCCGGTTTCCAGCGAGCGGCGCTCACGCACGATCTGCTGGCGCAGGGCGCGTTCGAGGCGGTCCTGGTGGTTGATCGCCTGGCTCAGGTCATTGGCCTGGCCGGGCTCGCCCACCGCGATGGCGGCGTAGCCGGCCTGGGCCACGCGGGCGGCGGCGCCGGGCTGGGTCTGGGTGAGTTCGGCGGCCGAATCAAGGCTTGAGGCCGCCCAGAACTGCTTGTGGAAGCGCTTGTCCTGGTTCTTGAGACGGGCGAACTGCAAGCCCTTGACCAGGGCCAGGCCCCAGGTCGCGACGGAAAACACCACCAGCAGCCAGATCACCGCGCTTTCGATGGATTCAAGGGGGGATGCCAATACACTCATGATGGTTTCTCTCTGTTAGCGCGAAATTTTTAGCGAATCTTGAAATCGATCGGCACGCTGACCCAGCCCGCCTGAGCCACGTCGCCCTGCTTAGCCGGCACGAAGCTCCAGCGCTTTACCGCCGCCAGCGCGGCGTCGTCGAGCTGCTGGCGACCACTGCTCTTCTGCAACTGGATCTCGCCAGGCTTGCCGCTGGGCAACACATGCACCCGCAGCAGCACGGTGCCTTCCCAGCCGCGACGCTGGGCCAGCGACGGGTATTCCGGCGCCGGGTTCTTCAGGTACGCCGCGCTGGCCGAAGCCGGGGTCACCGGCGCCGGGGCAGGTGGCGCAGGCGGGGCGGCAGGTTGCGGCGGTGCCGGCGGCGGCTCGACCGGTTTGGGCGCAGGCTTGGGCTCGGGCTTGGGCACCGGCTTTGGCTTGGGCTTGGGTACCGGCTTGGGCGGTGGCGGCGGCTTGACGGCCAACTCGTCGACCACCGGCGGTGGCGGCTCCACCACAGGCTCGGCCGGCGCCGGGGGCGGCGGCTCGACAACCGGTGGCGCCGGCTGGGAAAACTCGATGGTCATCGGCGGGATTTCCGGTGGAACCACCGGCAACACCGGGGCCGGTGCCTGGCTGACCCAGTAGGCCACGGCACCATGCAGCACCAGCGCGAAAACCCCGAGCAGCACCTTCTCGCGGCCCTTCAAGGCACTACGCGGGGTGCGCTGCAAGCGCTGTTGCGCCAGCGGCAACCGGTGCGGCCGACCGAGGTCGACCAGCTCGCCGCCCGGCGCCTGGCGCCAAAGCACATCGAGAGCACTGGCGGCGGTCTGGACATTACCCATTGATCAACTCCTGGGAAGTTCGGTGCATGTGCATCGGAGGCCGCCCGGTCTGGCCGGCCTTCGCTGAGGTGGATGATCGACGCGTGCTGCTTATCTCTTAAAGTAATCTTTAAAGTTATGGATAGAACCTGATCGCATATACAAAACCGCTGAACCGCTCTAGCCCGCGCCAATCAAGGGCTGGAGGGCATTGCTGATCTGGCAATGCCTTTGCGGCATCGAAAATATTCGCCAAAGGCATCGAAAAACCCCTCAGAAGTCATAGCGACCGGTCACGCCCAGGGTCCGCGGGGTGCCGAGCAGCCCTTCGTAGCCGCCGTTGGCGGCGCTCCACAGGGTGGTGTAGTAGGTCTTGTCGAAGGCGTTCTTCAGCCATAGCGACACGTCCCACTGCCCGCCCCCGGCATCGCCGCGCAGGCCGGTACTGAGGTTGACCACGGCGTAGCTGGGGATCTGCGCGAAGTCCGAGTCCTCGACCGTGCCCACCGCCCTGGAACGGAACGCATAGCTGGCGGTGACATAGGGCTGCAGGCCGTTGTCCAGGTCCCACTGGTACTGGCCGTTGGCGTTGGCGATCCATTTGGAGGCGCCGACCACCTGATGCCCGCTGAGGTCGCAGGCGGCCGGGGCACCCGGTTGCAGAGCCACCTCCGGCGCGCACGGGGCGTCCTTGTAGGCGAGGTAACGCACGTCGTTGAACGAGCCGTTGAGGTTCAGCGTAAGGCCGCGCAGCGGCACCAGGGTGCTGTCGAACTCGACCCCGCGTGAGCGCACCGAGCCTGCGTTGGTCAGGTACTGCACGCGGTTGGCGTCGTCGTAGGCGTTGGTCTGGTAGCCGTTGACCTGGGTCCAGAACAGGTTGGCGTTCAGTTGCAGGCGGCGGTCCCACAGGGTGCTCTTGAAACCCAGTTCGGCGTTGTTGGCGCGCTCGGTGCCGATCAGCAACGAGTCGGCGCCAGCCACCGGTGCGGTGCCCACCGCCAGGTTGACCCCGCCGGACTTCTCGCCGTGGGACAGCGTGGCGTAGCCCAGCAGGTCGTCGGTGAAGCGGTAACTGAGGTTGAGCAGGCCCGAGGGGCTGGTGCTGTACTGGTTAAGGTCGCCCGAGTCATACGCACCGGCCCGTCCCTGGCGTACCGCTGCCGCCGCCCCGCTGACCGCAGCGCCGCCCACCGGGGCGCTGCGGTTGACCCAGGCGCTTTTCTCTTCGTAGGTGCCGCGTATCCCGGCGGTGAAGTCCAGGCGCGGGGTGAGGTGCCAGGTGCCCTGGCCGAACAGGGCGAAGCTGTCGGTCTTGATGTGCCCCTTGCCCACCGAGCTGACGTTGGCCAGCGCACCGGTCGGCGTGCCGTTCCACACGTCGGCCTGGGGGCCGTAGAAGGCGAAGGACTTGTTGTCCAGGTTGGAGCCGAAGTAGTACGCGCCCAGTACGTAGTCGAAGAAGCCGCCCGTGGGCGAGGCCAGGCGAAATTCCTGGGAGTACTGCTTGTCTTGCACCGACACCCCGGCGTTGTAGGTCGCCGGCACATCCAGGCCGTCGTCGTTGCGCGGGGTGAAGTCCCACCAGCGGTAGCTGCTGATGGAGGTCAGGGTGAAGTCGTTGTCCAGGGTCCAGTTGGCCTCCAGCGAGGTGCCGCCCTGGAACACCGTGACCTTCTGGTCGTCGTCCAGGTTGACCTTGCGGTGGCGGCCGTCGACCAGCGTGGCGCCGGCCGCCGCCGCACGGCTTTCATAGCGGTTGACGCCGTTGATGGTCGGCCCGGTGCTGTACAGCACGCGGGTGCCGGCGCTGGAGTCTTCCTCGTTGTAGTCGCCGATCCAGCGCAGGTTGAACTGCTCGCTGGGCTTGTACAGCAGTTGCCCGCGAAAGCCCTGGCGCGCGCCACCGTTGAGGGTGTGGCCGTCGTGCTCGTTGCTGATGTCGCCGTCGCTGCGCGTGCGGTAGGCCGAGAAGCGGCCGGCCAGGGTCTCGGTGAGCGGGCCGGAAAGCGTGCCCTTGGTCTGGAAGTAGCCGTCCTCGCCCACCGAGGCCTCGATGCTGCGCTCGGGGGTGAAGCTGGGCGCACGGGTGCTGATGTTGATGACCCCCGCAGTGGTGTTCTTGCCGAACAGGGTGCCCTGGGGGCCGCGCAGCACTTCGAGCTGCTCGATGTCCATGAGGTCGAACACCGCCATGCCGGGGCGGCCGAGGTAGACGTTGTCCAGGTACAGCCCCACGCTGCCTTCCAGGCCGTCGCTGGCCGGGTTGTTGCCCAGGCCGCGGATCGACACGCTGGACTGGCGCGCATGCATGTAGGCCACGTTGACGCTGGGCACCAACTGCTGAAGGTCCTGGATGCGGTACACGCGCTGGCTTTCCAGGGCCTGGCCGTCGAGCACGCTCATCGGCGTGGGCACGTCCTGGGCGCTCTCTTCACGTCGGCGCGCAGTCACGGTGACGGCCTTGAGCTGGCTGTCGGGCCTGACCTCGGGCGTCGCGTCGGTGGCCGCCTGGGCCGGCAGCCAATGCGCGCTGCCGGCCAGCAGCAAGGCCAGCGGCAGGCGCTTGAGCCGTCGGGAAGACAAGGGTGCGGCGGGGGAAGACGGGCGCATGGGCGGCTCCTGGGGAAGGAATTTATATTCCTTAAAGTTATTTATTTATGATTTCACATATGTTTACTGCATAAGAGATTGCCTTTATAAGGAGTGCAGCCGAGGCAGAGCAAATGCATTTGCCCGATACTTTTCATGTGAAAAATGCATATCGACCTACGCCAGCTTCGCCACCTGATCGCGCTTGCCGAGCACCGCAGCTTCGTGGCGGCGGCGAACGCGGTGAGCCTTTCGCAATCGGCCTTCAGCCGCAGCATCCAGGCCCTGGAACACAGCGCCGGGTGCCTGCTGGTGGACCGGTCGAGCAAGGAGCTGGCGCCGACCAAGCAGGGCCTGGTGGTGCTCGAACATGCGCGCCGGCTGGTCAGCGGCGCGCATCAGTTGAGCAACGAGATCAGCCAGTTCAACGGCCTGGAGGCCGGCGAGCTGCGCTTTGGCTGCGGCCCGGCGCCGGCCGCCGGGCTGGTGCCGCGTGCCATCGGCACGTTCATCGGGCGCTACCCCAGGGCACGGGTGCGCTTTCAGGTGGATGACTGGCAGAACCTGGACAAGCGCCTGCTGGCCGAAGAGTTCGAGTTCTTCGTGGCCGATACCCGCCGCTTCGAGGCCGACCCGGCCTACCACACCGTGCGCCTGCGCCCGCGCCGCTGGCACTTCTGCTGCCGCGCCGCGCACCCGCTGGCGCAACTGCCGAGCGTCAGCGCCGAGCAACTGCTGGCCTACCCCCTGGCGGTGACCCTGCGCCCGCCCAACCTGCGCAAGGTGATCAGCGACCTGAGCGGGCGCCCGGACTTCACCGCCAGCGTCGAGTGCGAGAACGGCTACAGCCTGCTGGGGGTGGTGCTGAACTCCGACGCGATCGGCATCTGCAGCGCCAACAGCGATGCGCTGCACAGCGCCGCCCAGCAACTGGTGCGCCTGAACATCGACGGCCTGCACGACGACTGCGAGGAGCTGTACACCCGCTACGGCATCGTCAGCCGTGCGCGCCAGCGCCTGTCGCCGCTGGCCGAGGCAATGATCGCGCAGATCGTCGCCACCGATCAGGCCGACCAGGACCTGTGCAACCTGGAGCGCCTGGCCATCTGAGGTGTTGCGCCGGGCGCATCGAAGGTATTCGGCAAATGCGCTTGTGGTCGCGTGGCGTGCAGGGCGAAATCACCCACCAGACTTTCAACCGGTGAGCGCCATGACCCAACCTGCCCCCGTGCGCAACGTGCTGTACATCATGTGCGACCAGCTGCGTCGCGATTATCTGTCGTGCTACGGCCACCCGCACCTGCACACGCCCAACATCGACCGCCTGGCCGCTGCCGGGGTGCGCTTCAGCCGCGCCTACACCCAAGGCACCATCTGCGGGCCGTCGCGCATGTCGGCATACACCGGGCGCTATGTGAGCAGCCACCAGGTGGCCTGGAACAGCGTGCCGCTGCCGCTGGAGGAGCTGACCTTGGGCGACTACCTGCGCCCGGCCGGCATCCGCACCGCGCTGGTGGGCAAGACCCACGCCACGCCGAACCTTCAGGCGCAGCAGCAGCTGGGCATCGACGCCGACATGGCCAGGCAGCTCGATGAAGTGGGTTTCGAAGCCTATGTGCGCCATGACGGTATCTACCCCGACGACCCGCAGTTCGCCGACAAGCGCGAGAGCGCCCCATACACCCGTTACCTGCGCGAACACGGCTATGGCGGCGACAACCCCTGGCACGACTGGGCCAATGCAGCGCAGGGCGAAGATGGCGAGGTGCTCAGCGGCTGGCACATGCGCCACGCCGACCGCCCCACGCGCCTGCCCGAGCAGCATTCGGAGACGGTGTACACCACCGACCGCGCCATCGACTTCATCACCGAACAGGGCGAGCAGCCGTGGTGCCTGCACCTGTCGTACATCAAGCCGCACTGGCCGTACATCGCGCCGGCGCCGTACCACGCGCTGTATGGCGCGGCGCAGGTGCTGCCAGCGGTGCCGGGCGGGCGCAGCGATCACCCGGTGTATGGCGCGTTTCGCCAGCATCAGGAGAGCGTGAACTTCTCCCGCGAGGAGGTGCGCCTGAAGGTGATCCCCACCTACATGGGGCTTATCAGGCAGGTGGACGACCAGCTCGGACGGCTGTTCGAAGTGCTTCGACGCACCGGGCGCTGGGACGACACGCTGATCGTGTTCACCAGCGACCACGGTGATTTTCTGGGCGACCACGGGCTGGGGGAGAAGGAGTTTCTGCTGGAGCAGGCGGTGGGTGTGCCGTTGATCGTGCGCGACCCGCGTGGGGCGGCAGATGCCACCCGCGGCACGGTGGATGCGCGGCTGGTGGAGACCATCGATGCGCTGCCGACGTTTCTGGACGCACTGGGATTGCCGGGAGCCGAGCATCGGCTGGAGGGGCGGTCACTGGTACCGTTGCTGCACGGCACGGCGCAGGGATGGCGCGAATACGCGATTGCCGAGTACGACTATGCGTTCCAGACCCCGGCGCGGGAGCGGCTGGGGCAGCCGATCGACCGTTGCCGCATGACCATGGTGCGCAGCGAGCGCTTCAAGTACATCGCGTATGACGGCTTCAGGGCGCAGCTGTTCGACCTGCAGGAAGACCCGCAGGAGCGGCACGACCTGGGCGATGATCCGGCGCATGCCGGCGTGCGCGAGGTGCATCAGGGGTACCTGTTGCAGTGGTTGCGCGGGCTCAAGCGCCGCACCACGATCAGCCATGCGGAGATCGAGCGGCGGGGGGAGCGGTTCCGCTACGGGGAGCCGCAGGCGGACAGCGTGGTGAAGATCGGGGTGTGGTGAAGCGGGCCGCTTCGCGGCCCATCGCGGGTCAAGCCCGCTCCCACAGGTACTCCACTGCCCCTTGGATCAGTGATATCCCTGTGGGAGCGGGCTTGACCCGCGATGAGGCCCGTAAGGCCTCAGATATTGCCGACCTTCTGCCACACCTTCGGCTTGAAGAACAACGTCTCGCCACGGGCCAATCCGGTCAGGCTGTCGTGGTCCTTGACCACCTCGGCCTCGATCAGCTCGCTCTGCCCTTCCACCTTCAGCGTCACCCGCGTGGTCGCGCCCAACGGGCGTATGTCACGCACTTCAGCTGCGTGGTGGCCTTCCACCTCCTGTCGCGACAGCGACACTTCGTGCGGACGGAACAGCACGTGCTGGTCCTCGCTCAGGTGCAGGCGGTTGGAGTCGCCCAGAAAGTGGTAGACGAAGTCGCTGGCCGGGTTCTCGTATACCTCGCCCGGCGAGCCGATCTGCTCGATCACGCCCTTGTTCATCACCACGATACGGTCGGCCACTTCCATGGCTTCTTCCTGGTCGTGGGTCACGAACACCGAGGTCAGGTTGATGTCTTCGTGCAACCGCGCCAGCCAGCGACGCAGCTCCTTGCGCACCTTGGCGTCCAGCGCACCGAACGGCTCGTCCAGCAGCAGCACCTTGGGCTCTACCGCCAGTGCCCGCGCCAGGGCGATACGCTGGCGCTGGCCACCGGACAGTTGCTCGGGGTAGCGGTCGCTGAGCCAGTCCAGCTGCACCATGTTCAGCAGCTCGTGGACCTTCTCGGCAATGCGCGTCTCGTTCGGGCGCTCGCCCTTGGGCTTCATGCGCAGGCCGAAGGCGACGTTGTCGAACACGCTCATGTGGCGAAACAGCGCGTAGTGCTGGAACACGAAGCCGACGTTGCGATCACGCACGTCGTGCCCCGACACGTCCTCGCCATGGAACACGATGCTGCCCTGGTCCGGCGTCTCGAGCCCGGCGATGATGCGCAGCAGGGTGGTCTTGCCGCAGCCGGACGGGCCCAGCAGCGCTACCAGCTCGCCGCTGTGGATATCCAGGTTGATGCTGTCCAGGGCCTGGAAAGCGTTGAAGCGCTTGCTGACGTTACGAACTTCGATCGACATGAATTATTCCTCCGCGGCGCTGTGGCGCAGGCGGTTAATGCGGGACTCGCTCCACTGCTTGAGCAGCAGGATGAAGAGCGCCAGGATCAGCAGCAGGCTGGCCACGCTGAAGGCCGCGACATGGTTGTATTCGTTGTAGAGGATCTCGACATGCAGCGGCAAGGTGTTGGTCACCCCGCGAATATGCCCGGACACCACCGACACCGCACCGAACTCGCCCATCGCGCGCGCCGTGCACAGCACCACGCCATAGATCAGGCCCCATTTGATGTTGGGTACGGTGACATGCCAGAACATCTGCCAGCCGTTGGCCCCGAGCAGGCGTGCAGCCTCCTCTTCCTGGGTGCCCTGCTCCTGCATCAGCGGGATCAGCTCGCGCGCCACGAACGGCACGGTGACGAAGATGGTCGCCAGCACGATGCCGGGCAGGGCGAACACGATCTGGATGTCATGGTCCTGCAGCCACGGGCCGAAGAAGCCCTGGGCACCGAACATCAGCACGTAGACAAGACCGGCGATCACCGGCGACACCGAGAACGGCAGGTCGATCAGGGTCACCAGGATGCTCTTGCCGGGGAAGCTGTACTTGCTCACGCACCACGCCGCGCTGACCCCGAACACCAGGTTCAGCGGCACCGAGATGGCCACCGCGATCAGGGTGAGCTTGAGCGCCGACAGCGCGTCGGGCTCGAAGATCGCCTCGAAGAAGGTGCCCAGGCCCATCTTCAGGCCCTGGGACACCACGATGAACAGCGGCAGCAGCAGAAACAGCGCGAAGATCAGCCAGCCGAGGCCGATCAGCACGCGCCGTGAAATCGCGCTGCCACGGCGGGCAGCGTTGGCCGAAGCGGCCACACCAACAGATGATGCAGACATGGGTCAGGCCTCCTTCACGGGGTTTCGATGCGCCGCTGCAACAGGTTGATCAGCAGCAGCAGGATGAAGGAAACCACCAGCATCATCACGCCGATGGCGGTGGCGCCGGTGTAGTCGTACTGGTCGAGCTTGACCATGATCAGCAACGGCAGGATCTCGGTCTTCATCGGCATGTTGCCGGCGATGAAGATCACCGAACCGTACTCGCCCACACCCCGTGCGAAGGCCAGCGCGAAGCCGGTCAGCCAGGCCGGCAGCAGCGCCGGCGCCAGCACGTAGCGGAACACCTGCAGCGGCTTGGCCCCCAGGCACGCGGCGGCCTCTTCGACCTCGCGCGGGATGTCGGCCAGCACCGGCTGCACCGTGCGCACCACGAACGGCAGGGTCACGAAGGTCAGCGCCAGGGTGATGCCCAGCGGCGTGTAGGCGATCTTGAAGCCCAGGTCGGTGGCGAACTGGCCCACCAGACCGGACGGCGCATACAGCGCGGTCAGGGCGATGCCAGCCACCGCGGTGGGCAGGGCGAACGGCAGGTCGATCATCGCATCGATGACCTTGCGCCCTGGGAAGGTGTAGCGCACCAGCACCCAGGCCAGCAGCGTGCCGATCACGCCGTTGATCAGCGCCGCATAGAACGCGGTGCTGAAGCTGAGCTTGAGCGCGGCCAGCACCCGGGGTGCGGTGACGATGGTCCAGAACTGGTCCCAGGTGAGCTGGGCGGCATGGATGAACATGGCCGCCAGCGGTATGAGCACTATCAGGCTGAGGTACACCAAGGTGTAGCCCAGCGTCAGCCCGAAGCCGGGTATGACGGGGGAGATACGACGCGACATAGAAGTCCCTGGTTTAACGCACGAAGCCCGAGACGAATCCCGGGCCCATGCTGGCTACTGAATGGCGATTATCCTAACGGCCACGCATCACTGCGCCGTGTAGATCTGGTCGAACACACCACCATCGTTGAAGAACTTGGGCTGCGCAGTTTTCCAGCCACCGAAGTCTTTGTCGATAGTCACCAGTTCGAGTTTAGGGAACTGCTTGGCGTATTCGGCAGCGACCTTCTCGTCACGCGGGCGGTAGAAGTTCTCGGCGGCGATCTTCTGGCCGGCCGGGCTGTACAGGTACTTGAGGTATTCGGTGGCGATCGCGGTATTGCCCTTTTTCTCGGCGTTCTTGTCCACCACCGCCACCGGCGGCTCGGCCAGGATCGACAGCGACGGCACGACGATGTCGAACTTGTCGGCGCCACCGTCTTCCTTGAGGGCCAGGAAGGCTTCGTTTTCCCAGGCCAGCAGCACGTCGCCCTGACCGTTGTTGACGAAGGTGATGGTCGAGCCGCGGGCGCCGGTGTCCAGTACCGGCACGTGCTTGAACAGCTCCTGCACGTATTCCTGGGCCTTGGCTTCGCTGCCGCCGGCCTTCAGGCCGTAGGCCCAGGCGGCGAGGAAGTTCCAGCGCGCGCCACCGGAGGTTTTAGGGTTGGGCGTGATCACCGACACGTCCTTCTTGATCAGGTCGCCCCAGTCCTTGATGCCCTTGGGGTTGCCCTTGCGCACCAGGAACACGATGGTCGAGGTGTACGGGGTGCTGGCGTCGGGCAGGCGGGTCTGCCAGTTCTCCGGCAGGGTCTTGCCGAGCTTGGCGATTTCGTCGATGTCGCCGGCCAGGGCCAGGGTCACCACGTCGGCGCGCAGGCCGTCGATCACCGCACGGCCCTGCTTGCCCGAGCCACCGTGGGACTGCTGGATCTTGACCTTGTCGTCCGGGTGCGCCTGCTGCCAGTGCTTGATGAATTCGGCGTTGTACTGCTGATACAGCTCGCGGGTGGGGTCATAGGACACGTTCAACAGCTCGTAGTCCTTGGCGATGGCGGAACCGGCAAACACGGCACTGGCCAGTGCGGCCAGGGCATAACGGCGGATGGACATGGTGAAGCTCCCGATTGGCGTATTTTTTTCTAATTAGAGGGCTGAATCAGCTGGGCTTGTTGCCTGGATTCTGCAGGCGGAATTTTTCCTTGCGTTCGATCTGCACGACCTGGGCGTTGTGCACGGTGATTTCCACCGCGCCGAAACGCAGGTCGCGCAATGCGCTCTGGATCTCGCGCAGAATGGTGGCTTCGTCCTGTCCGTCAACGCTACGCAGAGATGCGCTCATGCTCGTGCTCCTGGAAATAAGGGGTGCCGTGCAGCTGCATCTGAAGGGGACGACTGCGCCTGGCTTGAGGGCAATCTTAGAGAGGGTGGAATATTCTTAAAAATACTATTTAAGAATTTTTATATAACTAAAAAGTGTATAGGCGGGCTGCTTTGCAGCCCATCGCGGGTCAAGCCCGCTCCCACAAGGTTCTCCACCGGCCCCTGTGGGAGCAGGCTTGCCCCGCGAAAGGGCCCTCAGGACCAGCGCAGTTGCTGCGCAGGCACCGGTCGACCGTACCAGTAGCCCTGGCCCATGTCGCACTGCTGCTCCAGCAGGAAGCGCGCCTGCTCGGCCTCTTCGATGCCCTCGGCCTGGATCTGCATGCCCATGCTGCGCGCCAGGGCGATGATCACCCGCACGATGGCGACGTCATCATCGTCATGGGGCAGGCCCGCCACGAAGCCCTGGTCGATCTTGAGCTTCTGCACCGGCAGGCGCTTGAGCCGCAGCAGCGAGGAGTAACCGGTACCGAAATCGTCGATGGCCAGTTGCAGGCCCAGCTCGCGCAGGCGGTGCAACTGCTCCAGCGCCACCTCGGGGTCTTCCATCACCGCGCTTTCGGTCACCTCGACCTCCAGCCGCGCCGGGTCCAGCCCGGTGTCGTGCAGCACCTGGGCCACCAGTTGGTACAGGCTGCGCTTGCCGAACAGGCGGCTGGACACGTTGACCGCGACAAACCTCAGGGCCTTGCCCTCAGCCTGCCACTGCACCATCTGCTGGCAGGCCTGGCGCATCACCCAGGTGTCGATCTCGGCAATCAGCCCGGTGCGTTCGGCAATCGGGATGAACTCGCCCGGCGGCACCAGCCCGCGCTCGGGGTGCTGCCAGCGCACCAGTGCCTCGACGCCGATCATGGCACCGGTGAGCAGGTCGTGCACCGGCTGGTAGTACACCCGCAGCTCCTGCTGCTCCAGGGCACGGCGCAACTCGCCGGCCGTCTCGACCCGCTGCTGGGCATGGGCGGTCAGCTCCTCGGTGTACAGGGCGTACCCCGAGCGGCCATTGCCCTTGGCCTTGAACAGCGCCGAGTCGGCGTTGCGCAGCAATTGCTCGGCGCTCAGCGCATCGCTGGGGAACAGGCTGATGCCGATGCTGACGCTGGTGAACAGGCGATGGTGGTCGAGCTCGAACGGCTCCTTGAGGCAATCGATGATGCCTTGCGCCAGGGCAGCGGCCTGGCCGACCTGGGCGCAGTTCTCGGACAGCACGGCAAACTCGTCGCCGCCCAGCCGCGCCAGGGTCATGCCAGTGCCCAGCTGGGCCAGCAGGCGTTCGCTCACGGCCTTGAGCAACTGGTCGCCGGTGTTGTGGCCGAGGCTGTCGTTGATGCTCTGGAAGTGGTCCAGGTCCAGCAGCAACAGGGCACAGCCGCGCTTGTTGGCCTGGGCCGCAGCCAGGGTCTGCTTGACCCGGTCGTTGAACAGCAGGCGGTTGGGCAGGTCGGTGAGCGGGTCGTGGTGCACCAGGTGCGCCAGCTCGCGCTCGGTGTGCTTGATCGCGCTGATGTCGCTGAACACCGCCACGTAGTGGGTCAGCTGGCCGCTGTCGTCGTGAATGGCGCAGATGGTCTGCCACTGCGGGTAGATCTCGCCGTTCTTGCGCCGGTTCCAGATTTCGCCGCTCCATTCGCCCTTCTCGGCCAGGGTGGCGAATATCTGCTGGTAGAACGCGGTGTCGTGGCGGCCCGACTTGAACTTGCTCGGGCGCTGGCCCAGCACCTCGTCCTTCTGGTAGCCGGTGATCTGCATGAACGCCCGGTTGACGTGCACGATCAGGCCGTCGCGGTCGCTCACCAGCACCCCTTCGAGGGTGCTGTCGAACACCGCTGCGGCCATGCGCAGGCGCTCGCGGTCCTCGCGGCGCAGGCGCGCGCCCACGCCGATGAAATTGAGCAGGCGCCAGCGCGACACGAAGATCAGCGCAGCGCTGCAGCCCATCCACGCGTAGGCGTTGATCAGCTCCCAGCGTGCCAGCTGGGCGGGATCATCGAAAAGATTGCTCAGTATTTGATCAGACAGCACCAACCACATGACCGACAGCACCAGATACAGCGCGGACATACGCAGGGCGTCTCGAACGGATACAGACATAGAGTCGCTGGAACCCAGGGCAAAATGATGGCCATTATAGGGGTAGAAATATCCCGTGACCTCCTATCTAAAACGCCGACTGGTTTTATTTAGTAGGGTAGGGATAATACTTTGCGCTGTTTCTTTCGCTTTACGAGGGCCCACCCGCCTATGTGGTACAACGGTTTTCTCGACCTGTCAGCCTGGCAACTGCTGGCCGTCACCCTGCTGATGACCCACGTGACGATCGTCGCGGTCACGGTTTATCTGCACCGCTATTCCGCGCACCGCTCCCTGGAGCTCAATGCCGGGCTCAAGCACTTCTTCCGCTTCTGGCTGTGGCTGACCACGGCGCAGAACACCCGCGAATGGACCGCCATCCACCGCAAGCACCACGCCAAGTGCGAAACCGTCGACGACCCGCACAGCCCGGTCATCAAGGGCCTGTCCACGGTGCTGCGCAAAGGTGCCGAGCTGTACCGCGAAGAGGCGCAGAACCCCGAGACCCTGCGCATCTACGGCAAGAACTGCCCCGAGGACTGGATCGAACGCAACCTGTACTCGCGCTACAAGCTGGGCGGCATCGCGCTGATGGCGCTGATCGACGTGCTGCTGTTCGGCACCATCGGCATCACCATCTGGGCAGTGCAGATGATGTGGATTCCGTTCTGGGCCGCCGGCGTGGTCAACGGCCTGGGCCACGCGGTGGGCTACCGCAACTTCGAATGCCGCGATGCCGCCACCAACCTGGTGCCGTGGGGCATCATCATCGGCGGCGAAGAGCTGCACAACAACCACCACACCTACCCCAACTCGGCCAAGCTTTCGGTCAGGCGCTGGGAGTTCGACATGGGCTGGGCATGGATCAAGCTGTTCACCTGGCTGCGCCTGGCCAAGGTGCAGCGCGTGGCGCCCATCGCGCACCGCGTCGAGGGCAAGGGCCAGCTCGACATGGACACCGCCATGGCGATCCTCAACAACCGCTTCCAGATCATGGCGCAGTACCGCAAGCTGGTGATCGCGCCGCTGGTCAAGCAGGAGCTGATGCGCGTGGACGACTCGGTGCGCCACCAGTTCCGCCGCGCCAAGCGCCTGCTTTCGCGCGAGCCGAGCCTGCTCGAAGACCGCCACCACCAGCGCATCGAGTCGATGCTGGCGCACAGCCAGGCACTCAAGACCATCTACGAGAAGCGCCTGGCCCTGCAGCAGATCTGGGCACGCACCAGCGCCAACGGCCACGACATGCTGGCCGCGATGAAGGACTGGGTACACGAGGCCGAGGCCAGCGGTATCCAGTCGCTGCGCGACTTCGCCGCACAGCTCAAGACCTATTCGCTGCGCCCTGCCCTGGCCTGACGCCGTTGATCGGCGCGCCCCGTCCTGGGGCGCGCCTGAGGAACTCTCCCTTCGATTTTCACTCTGACTGGCATATCGCCCGCGTGGCGGGCCGTGTCAGGCCGCACGCCCTTCGCCTTTCGATTCCGCTTTTCGAGACGCTTCGTGCACATGGTCAACAAGAACCCGCCGTCCCCGTCCTTCAGCCCACCGTCGCATCCCGCGCACACCTTGCTGGCCCTGCTGCATGCCCAGGGTGAAGTCGCGCGCCTGAGCGAGCGCGAGCAGCTGTTCAGCTCGCTGCTGGACAGTGTCAACGCGGTGCTCTGGGCCATGGATTGGGAAACCCGGCGCGTGCTGTACGTGAGCCCGGCCTACGAGCGGATTTTCGGGCGCTCGGCCGGTCTGCTGCTGGCCGATCACAACGAGTGGCGCGACAGCATCTACCCCGACGACCTGGAGTACGCCGAACGCAGCCTGGCCGAGGTGCTGGTCAAGGGCGCGGTGGAAGACCGCGAGTACCGCATCATCGCCGCCGACGGGCAGGTGCGCTGGCTCAGCGACAAGTGCTTCATCAACCAGCAGGCCGATAGCGCACAGGGCGTGATCGTGGTCGGCATGGCCGAGGACATCACCGAAAAGAAGCAGCTCGAAGGCGAGTTGCAGCGCCTGGCCACCACCGACGTGCTGACCCAGAGCAGCAACCGCCGGCACTTTTTCGAATGCGCGCACCACACCTTCGAAAAGGCACGCCAGGAGCAGGCGCCGATGGCGTTCCTGCTGCTGGACATCGATGACTTCAAGCAGGTCAACGACACCTACGGGCACCAGACGGGTGATCAGGTGCTGCAACGCATCGCCGACAGCGGCAAGGCGGTGCTGCGCCGTGGCGACCTGTTCGGGCGCATTGGCGGCGAAGAGTTCGCGGCGGTGTTTCCCGGGTGCACGCCGGAGCTGGCGCTGCAGGTGGCGCAGCGTCTGCAGCGCGAGATCCAGCGCCTTAGCTTCAGCCAGGACGAACAAGTGTTCGGGGTGACGGTGAGCCAGGGGCTGACCGGCATCGATGAGGAGGATGAAGTGCTCGACAGCCTGTTCGCACGGGCGGATGCGGCGATGTATCAGGCCAAGCGGCAGGGCAAGAACCAGATTGTCAGGGGCTGAAACGTCCGGCGCCTGAGCCGGCCCCATCGCGGGCCAAGCCCGCTCCCACAGGTTTACCAGGGCCCTGTGGGAGCGGGCTTGACCCGCGATTGCGGTCTCAGGCCTTGCGCAGCAGCTCCAGCTGCGCCAACCCCACCCTCAGCAGGCGCGCCGTCTTGCTCTCGGCCAGTTGCTCCAGGCCCTGCTCGGCCGGCAGCCGCGCCAGCTGCCCGGCCAGGTTCAAGATCAGGTTCTCCCGCGAGTACACCCCGCCCCCCAACTGATACACCGAGGCAATCAGTTCGCGCAGCTCCAGCGGCAAGCGCCAGCGGGTACGCAGCGCCGAGCCGTACGCAGCGCCATACTCGTTCAACGACAACTGCACCGCGTCCTCGTCCAGCTCGCCCCCGGCCAGGCTCCACTCCTGCAGGCAGCGCAGCAACGCCAGGTCGCCCAGGCAATGCAGCAAGCCGGCACAGTAGCAACGCTCCTGGTCCAGCTCCATCGACCGCGCCAGGCTGGCGGCATACTCGGCCGTGTGCAGCGACAGGCCCCAGAAATGCTCGGCATGGCGTGACAGCAACGGGTCGCTGAGCCTGGCGCTGCGCTTGAGTGCCAGGCCCATGATCAGGTTCATGCTCTGGGTGGTGCCCAGCTTGTTCAACGCCTGCAGCAGGGTCTGCACCGCACCGTCACGATGCAGCGCCGCGCTGTTGGCCGCAGCGATCAGCACCGCGGTGATCTGCGGGTCGTTGCGGATCTCTTCTTCCAGTGCCTTGAGGTTGAGCCCCTCGGGGTTGAGTGCGTGCTTGATCGCCTGCTTCACATCAGCCAGCAACGGCCCGCCATCGGCGGTGCTGCGGTGGTCTTCGAGAAACCGCGACAAGGTGATGCCCGGGCGCAATGCCGGCACCGGGCAGGCCACCGCCTCGCCGGCACCAAGCAGTTGCTCCTCCAGGCGCTGGCGCAGCAGCTCGGCATTGAGCGGCTTGCTCAGGTACGCCGTGGGCGCCAGCGGCAGCGCCTCGCGCACGCTGGCCACATCGCTGCGGCTGCTGATCAGGATGAACGGCAAGCTGCGGCGCTTGGCGCGCACGCTGCGCAGCAGGTCCAGGCCGTCGATGCCGGGCAGCTCGCGGGCGGCGATGATCAGATCGGGTTGGCTGGCCAGCGCGGACAGCGCCTCGTGGCCATTGGCACAGACGTGCAGGCGGGCATCGCAGCGCACGCTGAGCAGCATGTCCTTGAGCATGTCACGCACCCACGGGTCGCCTTCGGCAATCAGCACACAGGGTGCGGTGGGTGGGTTTGAAACGGTCATCGGGCTTCTCCTGACATCTCGATGCACGCCATCCAGGGCGTCTTCCAAGGTAGCTCCTGTGCAAACCTTAGCGCCCTTGTCGGGCTTTGGGCGAAAAAAAACCCGCCGAGGCGGGTTTTTTCCTATCGCGTCACACTTACGCCAGTTCGGCGAAGCACTCTTCGATGATGGCCAGACCCTTGTCCAGCTGCTCGTCAGGCGAGGTCAGTGGAACCAGGATACGCAGCACGTTGCCGTAGGTACCGCACGACAGCAGAATCAGGCCCTTGTCACGCGCCTTGGCCACGACGGCTGCAACGGCAGTCGGGTTAGGGGTGTGGGAACCGGCCTTGTCGAACACCTCGACCGCGATCATCGAGCCCAGGGCACGCACGTCACCGATGATCGGGTGCTTGTCCTGGATCTTGCGCAGGCCAGTGACCAGACGCTCGCCGACTGCCTTGCTGCGGTCCAGCAGTTTTTCTTCTTCGAACACTTCCATCACGGCCAGGGCCGCGGCGCAGGCGATCGGGCTACCGGCGTAGGTGCCGCCCAGGCCGCCTGGAGCGATGGCGTCCATGTACTCGGCCTTGCCGCACACACCGGCCAGCGGGAAGCCGCCAGCGATGGATTTGGCGAAGGTGGTCAGGTCAGGCGCGACGCCCATCTGTTCCATGGCGAAGAAGGTACCGGTACGGCCAGCGCCGGTCTGTACTTCGTCGGCGATCAGCAGGATGCCGTGCTGGTCGCACAGGGCGCGCAGACGCTTCATGAACTCTTTAGGCGCGACGTAGAAACCGCCTTCGCCCTGGACCGGCTCCAGGATGATCGCAGCGATATCCTTGGCTTCGGCGTCGTTCTTGAAGATGCGTTCGATCGAAGCGATCGAGTCGTCGATGCTCACACCGTGCAGTTCGTTCGGGTAGATGGCGCGGAAGATGCCGCCTGGCATCAGGCCCATGCCGGCCGAGTACGGTACGACCTTGCCGGTCAGGCCCAGGGTCATCATGGTGCGACCGTGGTAGGCGCCGGTGAAGGCGATCACGCCGGCACGGCCGGTGGCGGCACGGGCGATCTTGATGGCGTTTTCAACGGCTTCGGAACCGGTGGTGACCAGCAGGGTTTTCTTGGCGAAATCACCCGGGATCAGCGCGTTGATCTTTTCGCACACTTCGACATACGGCTCGTAGGCCAGTACCTGGAAGCAGGTGTGGGTCAGCTTGTGCAGTTGAGCTTCAACGGCAGCGATGATTTTCGGATGCACGTGACCGGTGTTGAGTACCGCGATACCGCCGGCGAAGTCGATGAACTCGCGGCCTTCGACGTCAGTCACGGTGGCGTTCTTGGCCGACTCGGCGAAGATCGGGTGGATCTGGCCGACGCCACGTGGGACGGCGGCTACACGGCGTTGCATCAGGGATTCGTTGGTCTTGCTCATAATGTCCTCATTTCGCCACACGCAGGTGGCGCGATTCGATCGGGGCGGCCGGTATTCGACTGCAGCAGCATGCGTTGATCGACTGCTGCAGGGGCCCAGGCGGCCGGATGTCACGGTGTAAAAAAGGCCAGCGGGACGGCGCTCTCGCGCCCCGCTGGCAGAGGTAAAGCCTTACGCTGCGATCAGACGCTGATGCACAGGTATTTGATTTCGAGGTAGTCCTCGATGCCGTACTTGGAGCCTTCGCGGCCCAGGCCCGAGGCCTTGATACCACCGAACGGCGCGACCTCGTTGGAGATCAGGCCGGTGTTGATGCCGACCATGCCGTATTCCAGGGCTTCGGCGACACGGAACACACGGCTCATGTCGCGGGCATAGAAGTACGAGGCCAGGCCGAATTCGGTGTCGTTGGACATGGCGATGACTTCGGCCTCGTCCTTGAAGCGGAACAGCGGAGCCAGTGGGCCGAAGGTTTCTTCCTTGGCCACGGCAGCGCTTTTCGGCACGTCGACGAGGATGGTCGGCTCGAAGAAGTTGCCTTCGATCAGCTTGCCGCCGCTCAGTACCTTGGCGCCCTTGCTCACCGCGTCAGCGATGTGCTCCTGCACCTTGGCCACGGCCTTGCCGTCGATCAGCGGGCCGGTGGTGGTGCCGTCTTCCAGGCCGTTGCCGATCTTGAGCTTGGCGACTGCCGCCTTGAGCTTCTCGGCGAACACGTCGTAGACGCCGTCCTGCACGTAGATACGGTTGGCGCAGACGCAGGTCTGGCCGTTGTTGCGGTACTTGGAGATGATCGCGCCCTCGACGGCCTTGTCCAGGTCGGCGTCGTCGAACACGATGAACGGAGCGTTGCCGCCCAGCTCCAGGGAAACCTTCTTGATGTCCTTGGCGCATTCGGCCATCAGCTGGCGACCGATTTCGGTCGAGCCGGTGAAGGACAGCTTGCGCACGATCGGGTTGCCGGTCAGTTCGCTGCCGATGTCGCCGGCGCTGCCGGTGACCACGCTCAGCACGCCAGCCGGGATGCCGGCACGGGTGGCCAGCTCGACCAGGGCCAGGGCCGAGTACGGGGTCTGCGAAGCGGGCTTGAGCACCATGGTGCAGCCAGCGGCCAGGGCCGGGCCGGCCTTGCGGGTGATCATCGCAGCCGGGAAGTTCCACGGGGTGATTGCCGCGGTAACGCCGATCGGCTGCTTGATCACGATCAGGCGCTTGTCGGGCTGGTGGCCCGGGATGGTGTCGCCATAGACACGCTTGGCTTCTTCGGCGAACCACTCGATGAACGAGGCGGCATAGGCGATTTCGCCCTTGGCTTCGGCCAGTGGCTTGCCCTGCTCGGAGGTCATCAGGCGGGCCAGGTCGTCCTGGTGCTCGATCATCAGTTCGAACCAGCGGCGCAGCTTGCCAGCACGCTCCTTGGCGGTCAGTGCGCGCCAGGCCGGCAGGGCCTTGTCGGCGGCCTCGATGGCGCGACGGGTTTCGGCGGCGCCCATTTTAGGCACGGTGCCGAGCACTTCACCGGTGGCCGGGTTGGTCACCTGGATCGTCTGACCGTTGTCCGCGTCCAGCCACTCTCCGTTGACGAAGGCTTGCTGGCGGAACAACTGGGCGTCTTTGAGCTGCATGTCGGGCTTCCTTAACTGCACCGTGCGAACACAGGGCGAATTATTGATTTGTAGAAAAAGGAGAGCGTTTGAAATCTCAAACGAATCCTAGGATCAACGGGAACAAAGGACAATAGGGTGTTCGAAAAAAAGAACAAAAAGCCTAGCAGACCCTGAAATTTCAGATCAACGTCACTTTTGCGCCAGCGAGTGTTCGGAATCGAACACAACATTACTGGCGATGGACGGCAAGGGTGCAGATGGGTATCATGGCGCCCGCGTTGCACTCGTAGCTCAGCTGGATAGAGTACTGCCCTCCGAAGGCAGGGGTCGTGGGTTCGAATCCCGCCGAGTGCGCCATCTACGACAAAAGGCCCAGGTGAAAACCCGGGCCTTTTTTCATGGGCGCGAAAAAGGGGCAGGCCGGGCTCAGACCGTGCGCTCGCCCTCTATCAGCTGCCCCTGGCTGTTGCCATGCAATGCCGAATACCTGGCCAACTGCCCCAGCCGCCGATCCAGCTCCTGCAGCAGGCGGTTGCGCCGGGTGGTCACCTCATTGCCGTTGAACAGCCCGGGCTCGACGGTATACAGGTTGAATATCTGGTTGATCGCGGCCGGCCCGGCGATCACATGGTTTTCCTGCGAGCTGTGGTTGTACAGCGCCACCATCTGCCCGGTCTGGGTGTCGGCAGGGCGCGCAAACAGCATGCTCACTGTCTGCCCGGTGCGGATGCGCACGGCGCTGTCGGCGAACTGGAAACATGCTTCCCTGCCATCGCGCAGCTTCACCCAGAACTCATGCTCCTGGATGTTGTGGCTGCTCACGTGCATCGACGACGAACTGCCGCCGATGGAGCCGTAGCCGTCGATCATGTAGCCGCCGCCGGAATGGTGCGAGTGGCTGGCGCTGAGGTGGGTCTGGTTGCGCTTCTGGGTGTCGAGAATCTCGCCGGTGACCACGAAGAAATGCAACTGGCGATCGTAGTGGTTGAACGGCTCGTCGATGAAGTTGGGGTCGTCGGGCGACAGGCTGATGTCATACATGGTGCGCACCATTTCCTCGCGCGCGGCCTTGTCGTGCCTGGCGCGCTCCTTGAGCTCGGCGCGGCGCACCTTGGCGTCGTCGATGGCCTTGAGCGCCTGGGCCTTGAGGATCGGGGTTTTCTCCTGGGCGTAGGCAGCGGCCTTTTCGCTGGCCTCCTTGAGCACCGGCGCGGCCTTCTGGCCGGCCTCCACGGCCAGTTCCCTGGCTTTGGTCAGCGCCTGGGCCGCCTTGGCGGCAAGCTCGGGGTTGGCGTCGACGGCTTTCTTTTTCAGGTCATCCCAGAGACTCATTCTCTATCCTCTCAACGCTTGATCGATCAACCGCACAGGTGCGGGGCGCTGGAGAGTCTACAGGCAGTGCCGGAGGTTTTGGCAGGCGGTGCGGGCCTGTTCGCCGTCGATGCCGGCTCTGCTGATACCTGTCAACCGGCCACCAGCAGCCGGTCCTGCAGCACCACGCTCATGCCCCCCAGCCGCCACAGCTCGAAGTAACGCGCAAAATCCACCTCCAGCGCCAGCAGCGGCGCCGCGATGTACCACGCCAGGTAATAGTCAGCGGCAATCCCGTACAACGCTTCGAGCAGCGCGTACATCGGCAGTTGGCTGTCACGCACGTCCTCGATGACCGTGTCGGCGAAATGCTCGAACACCCAGGCATTCGGCGCATCGCTCTGCAACGCCTTCAACGCCACCTCGCGGCTTACCACCTCGACCACAGGCTGCCAGTGGGCCTGCTCCGGCCACGGCCCCTGGGTGGACAGGCAGTACCGTGCCTGTTCGTTCCACCAGGCCAGCGCCGCGGCCTTGAGCCGGCCTTCATCGCAGCCGCGCTGCGGCAACAGGTACAGGCTGCTGTCCAGCGAACCTGCCGCCAGCACCTGCTGCGCCCGCGCCTGCAAGGCATCGGCCTGGGCAAAGCCGGCAAAGATCTGCGCCAGCTCCGCGTCGCTGCCATGCTCCTTGAACAAGCCGAGAAAATGCGAGCTGTCGAGCACGACGCGACCTTCGCGGCACGCTATCCAGTCATCGAGCAGGGTCATGCGCTCAGCGACCGAACTGGCGAAGAATCGTCAGGTGCACATCCAGCTGCAGCTTGCGCAGGTTGCCCAGCACCGCCTTGCCGCCCATCACCAGCGCGGGCTCGAAGCCGTACAGCTCCTGCTCGCCCAGCGGGCCCAGGGCCTGCAGCGCACGCTCGAACAGGAACTCGCCATCGGCGTCCTCCATGTCGAAGTCCTCGCGCTCGACCATCGACAGGAACGACTGCAGCTCCAGGTCCGGGTTGCTGCAGGGCACGTTCTTTTCGCTGCTCATGGCGTACACGCGGTTGTACGCACACAGCACGATCAGCTTGCGGCCATAGGTTTCGCCCCATGCATAGAGGTCGCCAAAGGCCGTGCGGCCGATCACATGGTAGGTGTCCAGCTTCTCGAACTCGGTGCCTTGCAGCCACATGTCCAGCAGGTGCTGGTAGTCGTGCGGGTTGACCAGCCAGAACAGGCCGTCGGCATAGCTGCCCCACCCCTGCTCCTGCCAGTACTCCAGCAGTTTGTCCGGCAGGCGGCCACGGTACTGCGCGATGCTTTCGGCCGGCACGGGCCGCTGATGGGCAGGTTCGCCCATGGCCTCGATAAACATCTCGAGAAATGCGTCCTTCATCACTGACTGGCTCCCCTGGCTAGCTCTAACCTGATGTTCAATTTGGCACTGCCGTTGCCCGCCTCCACCGCCTTGCGCACGGTCTCGTCCAGCAGCGGCAGCCGGCTCGACCAGCTGGCGCCGATCGACGAGTTGACGTTCGAATTGCCCATTCTAACAGGGTCGGGTTTTACCCACCCGCCAGCCACCATGTCGGGCTCGTGCAGTGCGGCCAGGTTCGACTTGATTTCCTTGGCCCGTGCCTTGGCCATCTGCGCCGCGACCTTGGGGTCGACACCGTTGTTGACCAGGCCCTTCTGGATGTTCTCGGCCACGCTGCGCTCGAATTCGCGGCCGAACTTGCGCTGCAGCGCCACCGCGTCGGGGTTGCGCCCGGTGCTGTCGAACGCCTCGCGGGCGAACTTGAACTCGTCGGCCGTCATGTTGTTGATGGCGTCCTGCTGGGCCTGCAACTGCTTGTTGTATTCCTTGAGGTACGCCTGCTGCTCGGTGGGCGTCATCTCCTTGTAGCGCGGGTTGTCATAGGGGTTGAACTGCTTCACGGGCAGTTCGTCCAGGCGCTCGACGGTGGCCACGGTGCCCGCACCCGCCGCCGGCTTGCCGGCAGGGGGCAGCTCGACCTTGGCCACCGGCGCTTCCTTGACCAGCACTTCGGCCTTGGCGGCCATTTTTTCCAGACCCGCCCGGCCCATCTTGATGCCGGTCTTGGCCAGCGTCACGCCGGCCTTGGCCGCGCCGCCCACGCCGGTGGCAATGCTGCCGGCCTGCCACACGATCTCGCCCAGGTCACGCCCCAGTTGCATGGCGTGCTCGTCACCGCCCACCTCCAGCGCCAGGGTCACGCGGTCGATCTTGGCGTTGAGTTCATCCACCACATCGGCGCCCAGCTTGTCGCGCGCCTCCTGGTTGGAAATCAGTTCCTTGATGCCCTTGAGGCCATCGATAGGGTGCGCGATGAACTGCGCCAGCCCCTCGATATCGTTGATGCCGGCCTCGACCAGGCCACGCCCCACGCCAACCTGGGTCAGCAGGTCCTGCTTCTTGCTGATGAAGCCCCACTTGGCAATGACCTTGAGCTCGTCCGCCAGGCCCTCGGCTTCCTTGAGCTCCTTCTTGGCCTGCACCAGTTGCTGGGTGGCCAGCCAATTGTTGTCGGTGGCGGCGCCAGCGGCGGTGTTGGCGGTGGCGGCATCCAGGCCGGTGCTGGCGGCCAGCCCGGTGACCAGGCTGGTGATCAGGTTGCGCTTGGCTTCACGCTGCGCCTCGGACTCGTTGGGGCTGGCTTCGGAGAACAACCCGGTGAGCACGCTCGATGCCGCCGCCCCGGCCGCACCGCTGCCACAACTCTGGCTGCTGGCCGCCGCGCCCGCGCAGGCGAGGATGCCGTGCAGCGCCGCGTGTACCGGCGAGCCTTCGATAAGGCTGCCGTTGGCCACCAGCTCGCCGATATAGCCCGCGCCCTGCTGCTGCACGTAGTTGACCACCAGGCCCTGCATGAACGCCGTGTTGCCGGCGCTGATGTTGCCGCTGGCCGCACCCACCAGCGCGGTGGTGATCTGCCGGTAGGTGCCGCCGGCGCCCCAGTTTTCGGCAATGCCGTCGGCCTGATGGCGCAGGTCGCTGGCCGCCAGCAGCAAGGCAGTACGCTCGCCGTCGCCCAGTTCCGGGTTGGCGGCCTTGGCTTCGGCCTCCTTGGCCTGGTTACGCTTGGCGTCGACTTCCTTGGCCTTGTTGTTGAGCAGGGTGCCCGCCTCGTTGGCGAACGCGCCGACGATCTCGAACCCGGCGCGAATCTGCTCCTCGTTGAAAATCGGCTTCAGCGCATTGCTGCCATCGCGGTCGCTGGACACGTCGCGGTTGAGGCTGGCTATGGCCTCGTCCACGCTCTTGCCGGTGCGTTTGTGCTGCTCGGCCGCATCGGTGATGACGATACTGCCACCACTGATACCGCTGCGGGTCACGCTGCTGGCGCTATCGCTGGCACTGATGGCGATCGGCATGCTCACACCGATGTCGTTCTCGTTTTTCGCAAGGTCGGTGCCAGGGGTTTGCGTGGCGCCGCTGGTGGCATTGCCCTGCTGGTCCTTGCCGACCTCGCGGTAACCGCCGCCTAGGCTCAGGCTGCTGCCCTTGTACTCGGCCTCGTTCCTGATGTCGCGGCTGGTCAGGCTGGCGGTGACCAGGCGGTTGCTGCCGTCCTGCACGGCCTTGTCGCTGCTGGCGATCACTGCGCCCACCAGGTCGGTGTTGCCGGCCACGTAGATATCGAAGCCGCCGTCGCCGGCCTTGATCCCCGACTGCTCGGTGACGCTGGCGTACCTGGAGTCGATGTCGGTGGCGCCGAAGCTGCCGCTGGCACCACTGACCGAGCTCATGCCATAGCAGAACGGCGGAATGCACAGGCTGATACCCACGCCCAGGCTCTTCTCGTCCACGGTGTAGGTGCTGGTGTCCTGCAGGCTCTCGATGTTGAGGTTGCCGCCCACGTCCATCACCACCTGCTTGCCGCTGACCACCGCGCCCTTGAGGTTGGTGTCGCCGCCCGAAACCATGACCAGCTGGTTGCCGGCATCGATATGGGTGTTGGTGTGGGTGAGGTCCTCGCCATCGGCTTCGCCGCGATTGCCCGACACCCCGAGGTCGAGGGTGAAGCCGTTGCGCGTGCCGCCCAGCGACAGGCCGATACCGACACTGGCACTGCTGCCGGTGCTGTCGGTCTGCTGGGTGCTGGTGTTGGTGGCGGCCAGCAGGTTGATGTCGCCGTCGGCCAGCAGGCTGGCATTGTTGCCGGCCTTGATCTGGCTGCCGCGTACGGTGAGGGTGCTGTCCTCGTCGGCGCCGGTGGCGATCAGGCGCACGTCGTTGCCAGCGACGATGGTCGAGCCGGCAGCGGTATCGCTGTGCTGCTCGGTGGTGCTCTGGTTCTTCTTGGTGCCCAGCGACAGGCTCAGGTTGATCCCGCCCGCCGAACCCGGATCGGTGGCCACCGCGGTGGCCGCGTTGTTGGCCGCCAGCGCCGCGGTGGCCGCGGCCAGCGCCTTCATGCGCCCGTCTTCGGTCTTGTCCGAGGCCTGCTTCATCTGCTGGGTGGTCTGGATGGCGCTGATCACCGGGTTGGTCAGGGTCAGCGACACGCCAGTCTGCTTGAACAGGGTCTGACGCTCACGCTCGCTGGTGTTGCGCGCCTCGACGATGGCGATCTTCTCGGCACGGATATCCACGTCGCCCTTGGGCGCCATGACCTGGCTGCCGACCTGGCGATAGCTTTTGCCGGCCTCGATCAGCACGTCGCCTTCGGTGGAGCCTACGGTGCTGGCCACCGCGGTGGTGCTGGTGGTCATGTCCTTGACCCGCTGCTCCTGGGTGCCGACGGTCACGGCGATGCCACCACCGCTGAACAGGCCGCTGGTCTTCTCGGTCTTGTCGTGGCGCTCGCTGCGGCTATCGCTGGCCGCCGCGATGTTGACGTCGTTGCCCGCCACCAGGATGGTCTGCTGGCTGGACACCACGTTGGCGCCCTGCAGGTTGATGTCGCGCCCGCCCTGCACGTAGGTGTGCTCGCCGCTTAGGGTCGAGCCCTGGGCGGTGGTTTCGCTGAGCGTGTCACGGGTGGTTCTGGTGGTCTTGGAGAACATGCCGTTGCCACCGGTGACCTTGTGCGCCTCGTCGGCGAACTGGTAGTTCTGCCCGGCCATCAGGTTCACGTCGCGGCCGGCGTCGGCCATCACCATGCCCTGCTCGCTGCTGGCCTGGCTGGCGCGCAGGTTGATGTCCTGACCGGCCTTGAGGCTGACGTCGCCGGTGCCCTGCACATTGCTGCCCACCTCGGTGCGGCTGGCGTCCTTGCGCCAGTTGCTGCTGTTCCAGGTGATCGACTGCTGGTGCGACTCGGTGACGGTGGTCAGGTTCAGGTTGTTGCCGGCCACCAGTTGCGTGCTGCCGTTGGCACCGGCGTTGACCACCTGGGCGCCGGCCAGGTTGATGTCGTTGCCGGCCGAGGCCGTGAGCGTGCCGCCGGCGCCGCTGACGAACAGCCCGGCCACCCGCGACAGGTTGCTGCGCGTGCCCTGCTCGCTGCTGCTGTCATGGGTGCTGGAGATGACGTTGAGGTCGTTGCCGGCGCTGATCGCCAGGCTGTCCACGGCGCCGATCAGGCCACCGAGGTTGTCGAGGTTCTCGCGTGCCTGCACCGACACCTTGTCGGCCTGGATGCGCCCGCCGAGGTTCTCCACGTTCTGCGCGGTGAGCGCCAGGATGCTGCGCCCGCCGAGGCTGCCGCTGTTGCTCAGGGTGTCGTTCACGTCGAGCTTGAGCTGCTGGCCGGCCATCAACGCACCCGCGCCGTTGAGGTCGCCCTGCTGCACCCGCACGTACACCTGCGGCACCAGCACCCTGCGGGTTTCGCCGCCGGCCACGGTCACCTGTTTTTCCACCAGCCACACGATGTCGCTGGTCAGCTGGGCCATCTGCTCGGCGCTCAGCGCCACACCCGGCACCAGTTGCCAGGTGTTGGCCACGGTAACCGCGTTGTCGAGCAGCGCGCGGTACTGTTCCTCGTCGTTGGCATAGCCGTCGATGAAGCGCCGGCCAGTGAGCTGGGCGACCTGTTCGCGAATCAGCTTCTGTTCGTAGAAGCCGTCGCCCAGGCGTTGCAGGGTCTGCCCCGGGTCCAGGTGCAGCTGTTGCAGCATGTAGTCGGACGACAGCCAGTTGCGGTAGCCGGCAAAGCGCGGGTCGGTCTCCACCAGATAATTGCGCACCGCCTGCGGGTTGCTGTCGAACAGGCTGTTGCTCGGCAGGGTCAGCACTGGGCCGCCGGTGCGGATCTGCTCGCCGACGCCTTCGGCATAGAGCCCGGCCTGCGCCGCCACCTCGATGATCGGCGCCACCTGGTAGGCATTGGCGGCGGCGCTGTCCACCGCGCCTGCGCCGGCGGCCTGCTGGTCGCTCAGCTGGCTGGCATGGCCGCCGAGCTGGGTGCCGCTGCCGGTGATGGCGGCCAGCTCCTGCCATACGGTGGGCTGCAGCGAGATTTCCTGGATCAGCGGCGCGGGCACATAACCGGCCACGCGGGCGCCCTGGCGGTCGCGGCCCTTGCGCTGGATACGGTAGAAGTTGGTCACCGTGCCGCTGTCGGTGGTGACCTGCTGGCCCTTGAACTCGGTGTTCACCAGGCTGCCGATGGCGCCCTGCAGCAGGCCGCCGGCGATGATCCGGCTCTTGTCGTTGAGCACTTCGCCGGCGTTGATGACCAGGTTGCCACCGGCCAGGATCTGCCCCGGCGCCGAGGTGGCGATCTGGGTTTCGCGCACCACGCGGGTCACGTCGTAGCGGTTCCAGTTGTCCTTCTGGCCCTCGGGGGTGATCAGGTACTGCACTTCGTTGTGGCGGAACGTGACCTGGTCGGCCTGGTAGCGGTTGGGCGAGCCGGCCAGCTGGAATTCCTGGAAGCTCTGGCGGCTGATTTCCACGTCGCGGGTGCTGAAGTGGTTGTTGAGGTTGCGCAGGGTCTGCACGTCCAGCGCCATGTGCCCCAGCGACTCGATGGTGGCACTGGCGTTGGTCAGCAGCGCGGCGCGGCCGCTGGCGTGGTCGGCGTCATCCAGCGTGGCGCCGATGGCCATGTCGCCGGCACTGAAGATCAGCGCCGCTTCGCTGTTGTCGATCTGCGTGGCGCCGATGTCCAGGCGCGCACGGGCGGCGATGGCACCGGAGCGGTCGCCCTCGTTGGCGTTGACCAGGGTGCCGGCAGCGATGCCCAGATGGTCACCGTAGATGCGACCGGTGCCCAGGTTGTACAGCACGCCGGTTTGCAGGCGCACCTTCTGGCCGTCGATCAGGCCACGGTTGGTCAGGCTCTGGTGGGCAGTGATGCGCACCTGGTCGGCACTGATTTCACCCTCGGCGCGGTTGTCCAGGGTACTGGCGTCGAGCAGCATGGAGCGGCCGGCCAGCAGCTTGCCGCTGTTGTTCAGCGCACCGCCGGTCTGCACGTCGAGGGTGCCGTTGGCCTGCAGCAGGCCACTGAGTTCAAGGCCTGCGAGCAGGCGCAGGGTCAGGTCGCCCAGGCTCACGGCCTGACCGTTGCCACTGTAGTAGGCGGCGTTCAGGCTCAGCGACTGGCCGGCCAGCAGGCGCCCGTCGAGGTTGCTGATGCTCTGGCGGCGCGCAGCGGGGTCACGGTCGGTAATGTTCAGGTGCTGGCTGGAGCTGATCAGCCCGCCCGCGTTGTCCAGCAGTTGGCTGACGCCGATGTCCAGCGTGGTGTCGGCGCGAATCACACCGGCCTGGTTGCCCAGCACGTCGGACTCAAGGCGCAGGGCGTGCCCTTGCAGGCCCTGGTTGTCGGCCTGGGTGGCGTTGTTGGCGAGGGTGCCGGTCGACACATGCAGCAAACCGGCGGAGCGGATCAGGCCGCCCTGGTTGTCCACACGTTCGGCCGAGGCCACGTCGATGGCGCCCAGCGCCTGGATCTGCCCGGCCTGGTTGTTCAGCCGCAGGCCCTGCACCTGCACACTGTCGGCGCCGACGATGCGCCCGCCGGCGTTGGTCACGTCGGCGGCCAGCAGTTGCATCGCGCCCTTGGCCGAGACGTAACCGCCGGCGTTGCTCAGGTGCGCGCTGTGAATCTCCAGCGCACCCTGGCTGATGATGCCCTTGCCGCTGCCATCGTCGAGGTTGACCAGTGCCTGTTCGCCGGTATCGATGTACAGCCTGCCCTGGGACTGGATCAGCCCGCCGGCGTTTTCCAGGCGCCCGCTGCGCAAGTCCAGGGTGCTGCGCGCATCCAGGGTGCCCTGGGCGTTCTGCAGCAGTTGGCCATTGCTGTTCAGGTTGAGTGCCAGGCCGCTGATCACGCCGCCACTGTTGTCGATACCCTGAGCGTTCACCACGATGTCGCCCGCCGCTTCCAGGCGCCCGCCCACGTTGCCCAGCTGGCTGTCGCGGGCAGTCAGCAGCAGGGCGCCCTGTACCGAGCCGACCGTACCGCCGCTGTTGTTCAGGTGCGCCGCAGTCAGCGTCATTTGGCGGATCGCGGCGAAGGTGCCGGCGGTGTTGAACAGCTCGCCAGCGCCCGCAAACAGTGTGCCGCCGGCGCTCACGGTGCCGCTGCGGTTGTCCAGCGTGCCGGCGTTGAACACGCCGTTGCCGCTGGCCGCAAGGGTGCCGCCGGTGTTGTCGAGCAGGCCCTGGGTGGTGACCGCAAGGCTGCCGCCCTGGGTGGCCAGGACCTTGCCGCCGCGGTTGGACAGGGTGTCGGCCTCGATCGATACGTCCTTGCCCTGAGCCACGCCGGCGTCGAGCTGAACCTGGCCGGCGTTGACCTGCAGGGTGCCGGTGCTGACCAGCGTGCCCTGCGCACTGTCGAGCGTCGTGGCAGTCAACTGCAGGGTGCCGGCGCCGGCATGCTCGACGCGGCCCTGGGTGTTGACCACGGTGGCGGCGCTGAGCGTGGCATGGGTCGCGTTGCTGGCGATGCGGCCACTGCGGTTGTCGAGGGCGCCGTCGACCTTGATCGAGGTGCTGCCCTTGCCGCTCTGGGTCAGCTCGCCGCCCACGTTCGACAGCTCGCCGGCGCGTACTTGCAGGTTGCCCGCCACCACCTTGGCGGCGTCGCTGCGCAGGGTCTGGCGGGCGGTGGCACTGAGGGTCTTGCTGGCATCGACGCTGGCGTTGGCGAGGTTGATGTCGCCGCCGGTGAGGGTGATGTTGCCGGCCACGTTACGGCTGGCGCTCAGGTCGACGTCGCCTGCACTGACCTGCAGGTCGCCGCCGGCCAGGTGTTCGCCGTGGGCCTGCACGCGCTGCGCGGTGAGGGTCAGGTCGCCGGCCTTGCCCAGCTTGCCGCTCTCGTCCAGCCCGGCAGCCAGTGCCGAGCCCTTGCTGCTGGTGATGGTCGACTGCGCGCCGGTCGCCTTGAGTTCGACATTGGCCTGGCTGGCCAGGGTGCCGCTGTTGTTCAGGTCGCCGGCGCTGCTCAGCTGCAGGTCGCCCTTGGCATAGACCGTGCCGCTGTTGTCGACCCCGCCCTTGGCGGCGACGCGGGTGGCGCCGGCACTGCTGAGGGTACCGCTGTTGAGCAGCTTGCCGTCGGCGCTGATCACCACCTCGCCGGCGCCGGCACCGATCGTGCCGGCGTTGCGCACGCCCACACCGCCCTCGGTGCCCACCAGCATGATCTTGCCGGCGTACATGCCGCCGAGCTTGGCCACGTCGATGGCGACTGCGGGGGCCTCCTCGTCGCTGCCTGCCAGCCGGGTTGCGCGGGTGTTGTCGGCGTTGACCTGGTTGCGCCCGGCGGTGACTTTCAGGTCCTTGGCCCAGATGCCGGCGTTGACCTGCACGCTCTGCGCGATCAGGTCGGTGTAGTCGGCGTCGGCGCTGTCCAGGCCCTTGCCCTGGATGCTGAGGGTACCGCCCTTGACCTGGTAGCCGGTGATGCGGCCGTTCTCAAGCTGCGCCTGGCCGGTGGTCAGGGTGGCGCGGTTGGCGTTGATGAACCCGCAGCCGTCGCAGGTGACGCCGGCCGGGTTGGCGATCACCACCTGGGCGCGTTGCCCGGCCACTTCCACATAGCCGCGCAACTGGCTGGGGTTGCTGGCGTTGACCTCGTTGAGGATCACCCGCGCACTGCCCTTGCTCAGGTTGCCGTTGCCCTGGATCCAGCCACCCAGCTGGGTCTGGCTGGCCTTGACGCCGTTGTTGAGGATGACCCCGCGCTTGTCCACGTCGAACTGGCTGTAGGTATTGCGCGACACGCCGGCGGCGCTGGGGGCGGTGATGTTCACCTGCGGCGTGCCGTTGGCACTCTGGCCCACGTTCGGGCGCTGGGCTGCTGGCGCACGCCCATCGGCGACCACCCCGGCAGCCCAGGAAGGTGCAGCGTCCAGCGCCACCAGGCCGAGGGCGAGCATCATTGCGAAACGCAGGCGGCCCAGTTCGGCCAGTGTGCCGGCCGAGCCGGCCACGGGCCCGGTGGTGGTGCCCGGCGCCTTGCCCTGGCTGGCGACGTTCTCGGCAACCACCATCAGCAGCCCGCGAGCCTTGTTGAAAACGATACGGTAGAGATGCTTGTTCATTGCAATTCCATTTGCGGTGCCAGACCGCCAGAAGTCAGGGTTACGCTGTGAGTTCCAGCGGGTGAGCGGCAAACCAGGCCTTGGCCTGTTCGGGAATCACGCCGATCCCCAGGTGCGTCTTGACCCGCAGGCCGCGCACTTCGCCCTGGTGGTCGAGGGCGCGCATGCAGCGGTTGGGGAACAGCTGGCGCTGCACCAGGCGCGCCAGCGTTGCCGCATGCCCGAACGGGGCGACGAAGTCGTTTATCCACAGGCGTTCGCCGCTGTTCCAGTCGGCATTGGCCATCTCGACAGGCGAGCGCTCGATGTAGCGCTGCTCGGCGGCGCCGTCGAGGTTGAGCCAGGACAGGTAGAACACCGGCTTGCCGGCCTCGCTGCCGAGCACGAACTGGCGGTGCTTGAGCGCCGGCAGCAACAGGGTGGCCAGGCTGTGCAGCGGTGCGTCGCGGTGAGCTGTGGAGTGCATCCACAGCCAGGTGGCCGAGCCCAGCACGGTGGCCTCGTTCCAGGGCTCGTCGAAGAGCCCGGGGGCGATGATGTCGAAGCGATCGATACGCATGGCGGGCCTCAGAACGACAAAGAGACAGTGAAGGCACTGGTGATGTTGGCCGTTTCGAAACCGTCGGGCTTCTTCAGCGGCGTACCCCAGGACCAGTCATACGACAGCGCCTTGTAGCCGCCGCGCACCCCTACCACGGCACCGGCCAGGCGCTTGCCCACCAGGTACTCGCTGGAGTGGCCGCTGACTTCGCCGTAGTCGACGCCGGTGTACAGCTCCTGGCCGGTATCGCCCAGGGCCAGGCCGATCTCGTTGCGCAGGGTCCAGCCGCGTTCGGCCGAGAGGATGTTCTCGCCGTCAAAGCCGCGCACGGTGTAGCGCCCGCCGATGGAGAAGCGGTCCTGCGGCACCAGCGCCGAGCGGTTCCACTGCGCGCGCCAGCCACCGATGTAGCGCATACGCTGGTTGTAGGCGATGAAGGGCACCTGCAGCTGGGCATCGGCACTGATGATCTTGGAGCGCGAGGTGCCTTCGCCGGTGAGTTCTTCTGGCGCCTGCAGTGCGCCGTGGGCACCGGTGCCGCGGCGGTAGCCCGCGCTCAGGTCGAGGGTGGAGGCGCCGATGAATTCGCGGTGGCTCAGGCCGGCTTCCCAGCCGGCCATGCGCCGGCGCTGCAGCTGGATTTCAGTGTCGTCGATGAAGTTTTCCGAGGTACGCGTCCACAGGCTGCCCCAGGCCGTGGTCTTGCGCACCGCATCGCGGTACAGCAGGCGCGACAGGCGCAGCTCGTTGTTGCGGGTTTCGCCGCGGTACTGGTAGGTCTCGTTCTCGCCGGCCACCTGCTGGTGGTAGTCGTACTCGCTGGTGGTGAAGCCCAGCAGCCAGTAGCCGAACGGCAGCGAGTAGTGCAGCGTGTTGCCCTTGGAGCCGCGATTGCCCGACTCGCCGCCGCCCAGGTCGTGGGTGGCGCTGGCGTAGAACAGGTCGTTGAGCGAGAGGATGTTGTCCAGCGACAACGCCAGGTTGCCCTGGTACTTGCCGGTGGTCTTGCTACCGGAGTTATCCACAGACAGGCTGAGCCGCGCCGGGAAGGCCTGGCGCCAGGCGATCACGATGTCGCTCTCGCCGGGGCCGGCGTCGCGGGCCTGGGCCGGGGCGATCTGGATGTCGGCTTCGGCGGTGGGTACGCGCTTGAAGTTCTCCAGGGCCTGTTCGATGTCGCGCAGGTTGAGCAGGTCGCCCGAGTGCGCCGGCAGCGCGTTCCAGGCATTGGCGCGCGAGCTGGTGCCTTCGGCGAAGCGGATGTCGCGGATACGCCCGGGAATCAGGGTCAGGGTCAGTTCGCCGCTGTTGAGGTCCTGGGCCTGGGCCAGCACGCGGGTGGTGACGTAGCCTTTTTCGATGATCGCGTTCTGGATGCGCTTCATGGTCAGGTTGATGCCGGCGCTGCCCAGGCAGCGCCCGGTGGCCGGGTCATCCTTGGGGTTGGCGGCGCGCAGCGCCCACTGGAAGCGCTCGGCCGCATCGCCCACCAGGCGCAGTTGGCGGATGGGGAAGCACGGGGTTTCGTTGGCGGGCAGGCGGCCGTCGCCTTCATCGGCCAGCGGTGCTTCGAGGCGCACGTCGGGGCGTGCTTCGAGCTGCTCGCGCTGCACCCGCTCGCGGTCGCGCTGGCGCAGCAGCTCGGCATTCGGGTCGGCGGCGTGTGCGGCGGTGCCGGCACCGGCGGCCCAGGCAGCGAGGGCCAGCAGCAGTGCGGCAGCGGGAGTGGGGCGCGAGGTGCTGACGAAGCAGTGGGCAACACGTGTCGTCAACGCCCGGCAATGGGCGATCGGCAGCATGGCACATCCTTGTGGGCCGGAATTCTAGGGGGAGTGTTATCGGGGGGCGGAGCGTTGTGCGCGGCTGAATGTTCAAGCCTGCTGTGAGGGACGGTGATTTGTCCTACAACCTCTTCCGCACCGCTCTGACGGGGATATCGCGAGAAAGTTGCAACGGGGTGCGGGAAACGTGATGGGGTTCAAGGTTTTGCAGGGGATGGCAACAGATGCGACCTCACAAGGTGCCAGCCGCTGCTTCTGCGGCGATCACCAGATCGAGCGCCGCCCGCGCGGCGCTTCGCCGGCAAGGCCGGCTCCTGTATCGATTGCAACGCGCCATGGCCTGCAGGATCGGCGGTGCCAGCCTTGTTCGCTCGGCGTCAGGTCTTCAGAAGCTCGCGCGGATGCCCGCGTACAAGGTCCGACCTGGGCCCGGCTCGTAGTAACGGGCGCCTGTGTCGTTGATGCGCAGGTTGTCGTAGTAACGCCGGTCAGTCAGGTTATCCACACCCACGTACGGTTCCAGCTCCTGGCCCTGAAGCTTGAGTACCGTGCCCACGCGCAGGTTGAACAAGGCATTGCCCGCCACCCGCGCCTCATTGGCGTTGTCCGCATACTGCGGGCCATAGGCGTTCATGTTGACCCGTGCATAGAACGCATCCGACTCGTAGCCCACCTCGGTGAACAAGGTCTGCCGGGGAATGCCCGGCAGACGGTTGTCGTCATAGCCCTCGAAACGGGTGTAGTGGTAATCGTTGTAGCTGTAGGCCATCGACAGGCGCCAGTTATCCACAGGGCGGTATTCGCCACTCAACTCGAAGCCGTCACGCCGCGATTTGCCGGCGTTGCTGTAGGTGTTGCCGCGGTCGGTGCTCTGCGCCACCAGTTCGTCCTTGAGCAGGATGCTGTACACCACCGCCTCCAGGCGCAGGTCGTCCCACTCGCCCTTCACACCCAGCTCGCGGGTCAGCGCCCGCGCCGGTTGCAGCCCGGTGTTGAAGCCGCCTGCGGTCGGGTTGCTCAGTTCGTTGAGGGTGGGGGTCTCGAACGAGGTGGCCACCCGTGCATACGCCATGGTGTGCTCGGTAAGGCGGTAGCTCAGGCCGGCACTGTAGTTGAAGTCTTCGAAACGCTGCGCATCGGAGGCGTCGCCGTCGCTCGGGAAGCGGTCGTCGACCGACTGGCGCGTGGCGTCATAGCGTCCGCCCAGGGTCAGTTGCAGACGCTCGGTGAGGTCGACGCTGTCCTGCACGTACAGCCCATAGCCACCGGCCTTTTCGCGTTGGCGCAGGGTGAGGTTGCCGGTGTGACCACCGACTTCGTTGTTGTGCCGCTCGCGGTCGTCGCGCTGCTGCTCGATGTCGATGCCGGTGGTGAGCTGATGACCCAGGCCGAACCAGTTGGCCAGGTGCGTGTACTGCCCGCCGACACCGGCAAACAGGCGTTCGTAGGTGGTCTGCCCGCCCGCGCGCAGCGGCAGGCGGTTGCCGAAGTCACGCCGGCCCAGCCAGGTACGCAGCTGGTAGCTGTCGGTGTCGCTCAGCTGGCTGGTCCAGTTGACCGCCAGGCGTTGCTGGTTCATCTGTTCGTCGGAGTCGAACAGCAGGCTCTGCGGGCGCGCCTGGCTGCGCTTGTCGCGCACCTGCGCGAGGGTCAGGGCGCCAGGGTCTTCGGAGCGGTTGTCGAGGGCCTGGAAGGTTACCCCCAGCACGCCGGCATCGGCCTGCCAGCGCAGCTTGCCGGTGAGGTTGCGCGCTTCGGAGGCGGCGTGATCGCGGTAGCCGTCCATGTTGGTGACGTTGAGCGCCAGCAACCCGCCAAGGTTGCCGGAGGTGCCACTGGTTTCGGCACGCACGCGGCGATAGCCGTCGGCACCACCACCCACGTCCACGAGGGTGCGCGGCTCCAGCGAGGGCTCGCGGGTGGTGATCGCCAGTACGCCGCCGGCACCGTTGCCGTACAGGGTGGAAGCCGAGCCGCGGATCACTTCGATGTTTTCCACCAGGCTCAAGTCGACACCGTCCATCTCGGTCTGGCCATCGGGCATGGTCAACGGCACGCCGTCGACCAGTACGCGGATGCCGCGCATGCCGAAGCTGGAGCGGGCACCAAAGCCGCGAATCGACAGGCGCATGCCCTGGGCCATGTTGTAGCGGCTTTGCGGCACCGCACCGGGCACCGCCATCAGCAGGCTGTCGAGGGTCAGCATCTGTTCGCCGGGCTTGTCGGCGACGCTCACCGAGCTGACGGCGGCCGGGGTCTGCAACCATTCGGAGGTCACGCGGGTGGAGGTGACTTCCAGCGGCGCCAGGTCGACACTGTCGGCGCTCGCGGAGCCCGCGCCAAGCAACAGGAAGGTGAGGACGGTGGGCCGCCTTGGCAACATGGTGACTCCTTGAAGGTGGCCGCCGGCTACACACTGTGCCGACGTTTTTGGGGGTTCGTTATAACGCAGATGCCGGGTCGGCAAAACTGTCCAATAGTACCGCCAGCTCCGACCATAGCTGCGGGTCGTCGCTGCAGGCGACGTTGAAGCGCATGCACTGCAACAGACCGGGCTCGGGGCCGAACAGGCTGCCCGGCCCCAGCAGCACATCCCGCGCCAGGCCTGCACGGGCCAGGGCCTGGGCGTCGCAACCGGGGGGCAGCCGCACCCAGATGAACAGGCCGCCGGCATACCCCTGCAGCGGCTCGCAGCCCAGCGCCCGCAGGCGCTGCTCGACGCGCCCGGCTGCCTCCTGCAGGCGCAGCTGCAGGCGCTTGCGGTGCTTGTCGTAACTGCCATCGGTGAGCAGCTGGTCGACCACCTGCTCCAGCAGTTCGGAGGTGATGCCGCCGCTCATCAGCTTCATGTGGGTGAGGCTGGCGGCCAGTTGCGGCGCGGCCACCACATAGCTGACCCGGGCGTTGGCGCTGAGGGTCTTGGAGAACCCGGACAGGTATGTCACCTGCTCCAGGCCCGCCAGCGCCGCCAGGCGGGCCGGCGCCAGGCGGGCCGGCGCATGCGGGTGCAGGTCGGCGTAGAGGTCATCCTCGATGACATGGCAGTCGTACTGGCGCGCCAGCTGCAACAGCGCGAACGCCTGGCCCGCAGTGAACGAGTGCCCGGTGGGGTTGTGCAGCACGCTGGTGGTCAGGTACAGCCTGGGCCGGTGCTGCGCCAGCAGCTGTTCGAAACGCGCCAGGTCGAGGCCCTCGGCGGTGCGCTGCACGGTGACGATGCGCGCGCCGTGCAGGGCCAGGTTGGCGTGGAAGTTGAAATAGCACGGGCTGTCGAGCACCACGCAATCGCCCGGGCGCAGCATCACCCGCAGCAGCATGTCCAGCGCCTGCACGGTGTTGCTGGTGGTGACGATCTGCTCCAGCGGCGCGGCGATGCCCTGGCCGAGCAAGCGCGTCTGCAGGGTCTGGCGCAGCGCCAGGTAACCGGCCGGCGTACCGTAGCCGCCAATGCGCAGGCGCGTGGAGCGGGCCACGGTGCGCAATGCCTGGCGCAGGTTGCCGGGCTCCAGCCAGTCGGGCGGCAGGTGCCCGCTGCCGGGGCGCAGGCTGTTGTCATCGGCCAGCAGCGAGCGGCGCAGCACGCTGGCCAGGTCCTGCGGCAGCCAGTCGGTGTCGCCCCCCGGCACCCTCGGCGCGTGACGGCTGGCGACAAAGTGCCCGCGGCCCTGGCTGGAGGTGATCAGGTTGCGGGCACGCAGGCGGTCCAGCGCTTCGATCACGGTGAACTTGCTCACGCCCAGTTGCGCGGTCAGTTCGCGCACCGGCGGCAGGCGACTGCCCGCCGGCAGCTCGCCGGCCTCGATGGCACGCGCCCAGGCTTCGGCGATCTGCTGGACCTTGGGTGTTCCAGGGCAGAATTCGATGACGGGCAGCATGCAGGTCTCCACAGGTTTACCGGTAATCCTACCAGTAAAGTAGGGCGCGATTGCCCGCTGCTTGGCCTGCCCGCAGCGTGGCCTGCACTCTAGACTGCGGCCTTTGCACTGTGAGCACTGCCCCATGAACCTCGGCCTGACGCCCTCCTCTTTCGGTTACTTCGTGGTGTTCTGCGCCAGCATGACCTTCAGCCCAGGGCCGATGACCCTGCTGTTGCTGAGCCTGGGCCTCAAGGCCGGCCTGCGCCAGTCGCTGCCGGCGCAACTGGGCGCCAGCGTGGCCTACCTGCTGTCGATTCTGGTGTTTGCACTGGGCTTTTCGGCGCTGATCCAGGGCTACCCGCTGGTGCGCCAGCTGATCCAGGCCCTGGGGGTCGCGTATGTGCTGTACCTGGCCTGGCGGCAGTGGACCAGTACCGGGCTGGCGCTGGGCGATAGCGGCGGGCCGGCGCTGGAGGGTTTCCGGGCGCTGTTCGCCAGGGGCCTGCTGACCGGGCTGTCCAACCCCAAGAGCATCCTGATGTTCAGCGCGGTGTTCCCGCAGTTTGCCAGCCACACCCGCGACATCGCCGTGCTCGGCCTGACCTTCCTGCTGCTGCAGTTTGCCAGCGGCTGCCTGTACTGCTACTTCGGCCAGCGCATCCGTCATGTGCTGCAGCAACCGGCGCGTCGGCGCCTGCTGCAACGGGCCACGGCGGTGCTGCTGACAGGCGTGGCGTTGATGCTGATGCGCGGTTTCGACGGAGCATGACGTTTTTCAATCGGCCCCATGGCGTTTTCAACCTTGCCGAGTGGGCATCCGTGCACGATTCTTAGGGGATAGGCATCGCCGCTTATCCACCGCCGAGGCTGCACATGAAAACCGTGAAAGAGCTGCTCAATACCAAAGAAGAAAAACACCATGCGGTACACACCATCAGGTCGCACCAGACGGTGCTCGAGGCGCTGATGGTGATGGGCGAGAAGAACGTCGGCGCCTTGCCGGTGGTCGATGACGGCCAGGTGGTCGGGATCATCAGCGAGCGTGACTACGCCCGCAAGATGGTGCTCAAGGGACGTTCGTCGGTGGGCACGCCGGTACGCGACATCATGAGCGCACCGGTGGTCACGGTAGACCCGCACCAGAGCGTGGAGGTGTGCATGAACCTGATGACCAACAGCCATCTGCGCCATCTGCCGGTGGTGGAGAACGGCCAACTGATCGGTCTGCTGTCGATTGGCGACCTGGTCAAGGCGGCGATTGCCGAACAGGCCAACCTGATCCTGCAACTGGAGCAGTACATCCGCGGCGAATGAACCTCAGCGGTATTCGCCCTCCAGCTCGTCGAGCTGGTGGTCGAAGCTGCGCAGGCGCGCCGACCAGGTGTACACCAGCACTTCGAGATCGCGGTTGAGCACGGCGCTGCCGCGCCCGGCACTCTGCTGCGAGTCGCACAGGTCGAGCTGGTAGCGTTCGCGGGCCATGGCCGTGGCCACGCTGGAAAGTTCGCGGGCGTTGTTCAGCCAGTAGCGGTGGCGCCCGCGGGTCTGCTGGTCGAGCTGCTGGCACTGGCGCTTGAGGGCTTCGAGGCTCTGTTCGAGCGGGGTGCCTTCAAGCTCGCCCATCACTTCCTGAAAAGTGCGCCCCGGCTGCCAGTAGCTGCCCCAGAAGTAGCGGTCGAATACGGTTTCGACCCGGCGCAGGGCAACCTTGGTGTTCCAGATGGCCACCAGGGTGCGGCCCTGCTCGAGCTGGCGCTTGCGCACCTTGAGCTGCTGCCAGCTGCTCCAGGCCAGGGCCGTGAGGGCCAGCGCCGCAATCACGGCGGCGGCCGCGTACATGAAGTGCATGGCCTCCACCAGCTGGTAGAGCTGGCGAACGCCGTAGAAATAGCCGGTGCTCAGCAGGCCCAGGGCGGTCACGGCCGCCCAGAAGCCGGGTGCGTAGGGATCTTTCATTGGCGCCATCCCCTTATTGTTTTTCTGAGCATAGCAACGCCAACTGCAGGTACAGGTGCCGCTCAGCGCTTATTTGCGGGGATTGCGCAGCGCCTCGTTGAGCTGGTCGAACTGAACGGCCCAGTCGGCATCCTCCAGAATCGCCTCCTTGAGGAATTCGCGCTGTGCCGGCGTCCAGAACGGCGCATCCACCAGCTTGATGTCGCCCTTGAGCGGCGAGTGGCTGGTGATGAACTGGTCGATGCCTTTGGGATCATCGGGCAGGCCAAGCTGCTTGAACAGGGCGCTAAAGCTGTGGGTAGGTGCTTCCATGGGTCACTCCTTCTGGACGTCAGGCCGGGTTGAATGGGGTAGACAGCGCACAGGTCGTTCGAGGTCAGTCGGGTTGGCGTTTAATTTCACCGCCGGTCCCGACCGCTGGAGTTTAGTCGCTGCAGTTGCGGTACATGCAGACGTTCCGATGCCGATGGCGTCGCTCGAGGGTGGGTGGGGGCCGCTTTGCGGCCCAATCGCGGGTCAAGCCCGCTCCCACAAGGATCACCGCTGCCCATGTGGGAGCGGGTCAGAATGGCCCTGCAAGATAGCGGTTGCTACCAGCCGCCGCCCAGCGCCAGGAACAAGCCGATCTGCCCCATCGCGACCTGGGTATTGGCCGCCGCCAGCTGCGCACGCATGTCGGTGTAGGTGCGCGTGGCCTGCAGGTCGGCCAGGAACGATTCACGCCCGGCCTTGAAGAACCGGTGGGTCTGGTCGGCCGCCAGTTGCGCCGAGCGCTCGGCCTCGGCCAGCGCGTCGCGCCGGTCAAGCAGCGCGCTGTACTGCGCCAGACTGGTCTGGGTCTCGCGGATGGCGTTGAGCACCACCCCGTCGAAATGCGCCAGCGCCGCCTGGGTCGAGGCCTCGGCCTGACGAATGCGTGCCCGCGAACCATTGGTGGGCACGGTCCAGGTCAGCAGCGGACCAAAGCCCCAGCGGTTGGTCGCCGGCTTGCCCAGGTTCTCGAGGATGCCGATGGTGCCCACCTGCGCGCCGATGCTGATGTCCGGGTACAGTTGCCCGGTGGCCACGCCGATGCCGGCAGTGGCCGCCGCCAGGCTGCGTTCGGCCTGGCGGATGTCGGGGCGGCGCTTGAGCAGCGCGGCGCCATCGCCCACCGGCACACGTTGCGCGATGTGCGGCAGCTCGGCGCAGTGCGCGGTACCCGCCGGCAGTTGCTCGACCGGCTTGGCCAGCAGCATCGACAAGGTGTACAGGCCCGCCTCGCGCATGGCCTGGTAACGCGGCAGTTCGGCGCGCAGCGACTTGAACTGGGTCTCGGTGCGCGTCACCTGGGTTTCGTCACCGCGCCCGGCATCGCGCAGGCGCTGGGTGAGGGTCACGCTCTGCTCCTGCAGGTCCAGCGAGGCCCGTGCGATGTGGTATTCCTCGTTGGCCGCGCACACCTGGGTGTAGGCCCGCACCACATCCGCCACCAGGGTGATGCGGGCGGTGTCGGCGGCAGCCTGGGTGGCGTCGGCGTGGGCCTGGGCGGCCTCGACGCCGCGCTTGAGCGTGCCCCACAGGTCGAACTGGTACGAGGCGCTGAGGATCGCCTCGCCGATGTTGGCCACCGGCACCTTGTCGGGTTGCAGAAAGGCTTCGCCGGACTCCTGCAGGCGCTGCGCACCCAGCTTGACCCCGCCATTGAACCCGCCCTGGGCCTCGGCCTCCTCGACCTGTGCCCGCGCCCGCGCGATGTTCGCCGCGGCCACGCGCAGTTCGGTGTTGGCGGCCAGCGCCTGGTTGACCAGCGCGTCGAGACGCGGGTCCTGGTAGAGGTGCCACCAGTTGGCGGGCACCGGCGCCGAGACCACGCTGTCGGCGTCGCTGCGCAGCGCGCCCTGCAGGTCGCCGCGATTGACCGCCGCCTCCTTGGGCACGCTGTAGTCGGGCCCGACCATCTGGCAGGCCGACAGCAGCAACCCTGCGCCCAGCAGCGCAAAGCGTTTCATCGGGCGGCATCCTCGATGATCGACACCGTGGCAGTACGCCCGGCGATCATGCGAAAGTTTTCCGGCACCTCGTCGAATGCGATGCGCACCGGTATGCGCTGCGCCAGGCGCACCCAGCTGAACGCCGGGTTGACGTTGGGCAGCAGGTTGGCGCCACTGCTGCGGTCACGGTCCTCGATGCCTGCGGCGATGCTCTGCACGCGACCGCGCAGGCGCGCGTCGTCGCCCATCACGCGGATATCCACGGCCTGGCCGATATGGATGCCGCCCAGCTTGGTCTCTTCGAAGTAGCCATCGACGTGGTAGGAATTGCTGTCGACCACCGACAGCACCGGGCGCCCGGCGCTGACGAACTCGTGGGCGCGCGGGGCGCGGTCGTTGAGGTAGCCGTCGACCGGGCTGCGTACCACCGAGCGGTCGAGGTTCAGCTGCGCCGCGTCCACCGCCACCTGCGCCTCGGCCAGGGCCGATTGCGCGCGGGCCTGGCGCGACTGGCTTTCTTCGAGCTGCTCCTGCGCCACCAGGTTGCCCAGGCCACGGTTGCGGCGCGCCTCGCGCTGCGCCTGGGCCAGGGTTTCACGGCGTTCGGCCAGGGTCGCTTGGGCCTGGCGCAGGGCCAGGTGGAAGCGGTCCTGGTCGATGCTGAACAGCACGTCGCCGCGCTTGACCACCTGGTTGTCGCGTACCGAGACCTGCTGGATCAGCCCGGACACATCGGGGGCGATCTGGATCACGTCGGCGCGGATGTGGCCGTCGCGGGTCCAGGGGGCGAACATGTAGTACAGCACCATCTGCCACACCAGCACGGTTGCCAGCGTTACCACCAGCAGGGTCAGGACCACGCGGCCCAGGGTCAGTAAGGGTTTTTTCATGGCAGCATCAGGCTTCGGCAAAAGTGGTCGACCGTGCCCAGCAGCACGGCGTAGAGAGCAACGTTGAACAGCGCCCGGTGCCAGACCAGGCGGTAGAAGTGCAGGCGCGTGAGTACCGCGTGCACCCCCAGGAACAGCACATAGGTGAACACCATCATCACCAGCAGCGTGGGCAGAAATACCCCGCTGATATCCAGTTCACCGATCACAGGGGGGCTCCATCGATGCCGTAGGGCAGTTGCGGTTGATCGTCGGACGGTTCCAGCACCACCTCCACCCCCGGCAGCAGCGCCAGGCGCAGGCCGCTCAGGGCATGCAGCAGGTGCACGCGGGTTTCCCCGCAGTCGGCCATGGCCTCAAGGTTCAGGGCATGCCGCGCACGCTCCATGCTGCGCAGCAGGTCGGCCGGCGCATGCAGGCGGCGGCGGGCCTTGAGGCACGCCTGAAAGTGCGCACCCACCTCAGCGATCACCTGCGCCAGCGCCGCCTGTGCCGGCGGCGTGGCCCGTGGCATGTAGGCCAGCAGGTCGAGCAGGTTGAGCCCCACGCGCAGGTCGCGCAGCGCGCTGTTGGTGTCCTGGCCGGTCTGGGTCAGGCGCGGCAGGTGCTGCATCAGGCGGTCGAGCATCTGCACGCCGAGGCGCCGGTGTTCGGCCAGGCTGGCCGGGCGGGTCATGCCGACGATGTCGTGCCAGCTGAAGCGGGTCAGGCGCTTGGCCGCCAGCTCCACGCCGAACGGGCGCACCACCAGGGTCCAGATGAAGGCGAACAGCAGCCCCACCGGGCCGGCCAGGTTGGCGTTGGCAAAGGTCAGGAAGTCCGCGTCGTAGGCGCCCTGGATGCTGATGAACGAGGCGGTGTTGACGATGGTGAGCAAGGTGCCCAGGTAGAAGCGCGGCTGCACCGTGAGGGTGCCGACGCAGATGAACGGCACGGCGAACGCCAGTACCAGCATCGGGAAGTCATGCAGGTTGGGCAGCACCAAGAACAGGTAGAGGCTGGCGAACACCACCGACAGGGTGGTCCAGAAGAAGAACCGGTAGATCTGCGGCGCGGGATCGTCCATGGCCGCGAAGAAACTGCACGCCACCGCCGCGAGGATCACGGCGCTGGCGCCGTCGGGCCAGCCGAGCAGTATCCACAGCGCGGTGGCGGCGAGGATCGCGGTGAAGGTGGAGAACACCGAGTAGAGCATCAGCCCACGGTCGAAGAACGGCGTCAGGCGGCCCAGGCGCCAGTGCCGGTACACCGCGCGCCAGGGCGACAGGTCTTCGTCGCGGATGGCGTGCTGCAGGCTGCAGCAGTCCTGCCACAGGTCGATCCATTCGCCCAGCCGGTAGAGGGCATTGGACAGCAGCAGGCCGGGGCGCTCGTCGAGGGCGGCGACACTCGGTTGCAGGCGTTCGAGCTGCTCGCGCAGGGCCGTCCAGCGCGCCACCGAGGCGTCTTCGGCGCTGGCCTGCAACCAGCTGCGGGCCTGCTCCAGCAAGCCTTGCAGTTGCGCCGCCTGGGCCGGGGCGCGGCCTTCGAGGGCCAGCAGCGCGTCGTCGAGGGCGTCGATCACCGGGAACAGGTGGATCATGCGCCCGCGCAGCTCGCGGGCATTCTTGACCGTCTGCGGCCGCGCGCCCTCGTGGGACAGCTGGCCGATCATCATCTCCAGCGAGTTGAAGGTGGTGACCATCGAGGCGCGCAGCCCGCCCACGGTTTCGGGCGTGGCCTGGCGGGCAAGAAAGGTGTCGCAGTAGCGGATCGCCTCGGCGAACCAGTTGCCGGTGGCGCCGACCACCACCGGGGTGAGCCGGCGCGGCCAGAAGATCGCCCCGACCACCGCCGCGCAGACGATGCCCAGGCAGATTTCCTGGGCCCGCGAGGAGGCGATGTCGAATACCGCCAGCGGGTTGTCCACCACCGGCAGGGCGATCATCGGCAGGGTGTAGCCGGCCAGCATCAGCGCGTAGCTGTTGGCGGTGCGCAGGTGCAGCGAGAGAAACAGCAGGGTGCCGGTCCACAGGGCGATGGCGCAGGTGAGCAGCACCGGGGTCTGAACCAGCAGCGGTACCAGGAACACCGCCCCCGCCGCGCCCAGCAGTGTACCCAGGGCGCGGTACAGGGCCTTGGAACTGGTGGGCCCGACGAACGGGCTGGAGACGATGTAGACCGTGGCCATCGCCCAGTAGGGGCGCGGCAGTTGCATGAGCAGGGCGATGTACAGGGCGATCATCGACGCGGCGAAGGTGCGCACGCCGTAGAACCAGTCCCGCGCCGGCGGCATGGAGCTGAAGAAGTCCTTCATGAAGGCACGCCCGGCGAGCGCTGCGCGGCGTCTTCGAAGGCGCGCACCACACGCAGCGCCGCTTCGAGGTCGGCGGGCGGGATGTCGTGCAGCACCTGGCGGCGCAGGCGCACCAGCTCGGCCTCGATCGCCTCGGCCAGCTCGCGCCCGCGCGGGGTCAGGCTAAGGGCCTTGGCGCGGCGGTCACCGGGGGCTTCGCTGCGGCATACGAAACCGGCGCTGCACAGCTGGTCGAGCAGGCGTACCAGCGACGGGCTTTCAAGCCCTGCGGCCTGGGCTACCGCCACCTGGTGCACGCCATCGCCCAGGCGCACGATCATCAGCAGTGGTACCGCGCAGGCTTCGGAGATGCCGTAGCCGACCAGCGTGGCCTGGCAGATGCGCCGCCAGTGACGGCTGGCCGCGACCATGCCGCTGCTGATGTTCAGTTGCAGTGCATCAAGATTCATGGGCAAGGTGTCGAGATTCATAGTTTGCTAACTATCAATGTTCTTCGATCAACGCCCCGGGCGTCAATAGCGGCAATGCGGCATCCGTCGGCCGAGGTCAGCGCCGGTACTGGTCTTCGTGTTTCAGGGTCAGCGCCCGCGGGCTGCCCAGGCTGATCGCCCGGTCACGCCAGAACAGATAGCGCATGGGGTTGCCGGCCACACTGAAATGCATGGCCAGTTCCTCGGCCGCCGGCATCACCCCCGCTGCGGCCGCCAGCTCCAGCCAGTACACGGCGAGCCTGGCATCGGCCCGCACCTGCTGGCCATGCAGGAGGCGGTAGCCGATCTCGAACCGGCAGCGCCCATCGCCGCGCTGGGCGCCCTGCATGAACCAGTCGTAGGCGCGCTGCGGATCGACCTGCCAGGTTTGCAGGTGGGTATCGCAGATCTCTTCTTCGTAGAGGTCGCCCAGCGCCGCGGCGGCTTCGTCCAGGCCGCGCTCGAAGGCCTGCCGGTAGCACTCGGCGGCGCTGGCGTAGGCGATGGTCACGCCCTTGCCGAAATAGTGCTGCTGGCCCAGGTTGTACCAGGCCACCGCACTGCCCTGCAGCGCCGCCATGCGCAGCAGGCGCCCGGCCAGGGCCGGTTCGGCACGCCAGTACTTGCCGTTGAGCCATACCCAGCCGAGGTCGTTGAGCGCCACCACGCTGCCATCCAGCGCCTGCTGGCGCAGGTCGGCATACACCGCCTGCAGGTCGACGGCTTCGTCCAGGCGGTTGACCAGGCAGAAGCCCCTGCCGAGCACCGCACGCTGGGCCGGCATGCCGATGCCGGCCGTGTGGCGCTGGGTCTGCCCGCCCGGATCGGGGGCGATCGCCCTGGGCAACAGCCGCGCGAGCAGTGGGTAGATGGTGCTGGCAGCAGACAACGGTTCATCCCTGACTGACCGGTGGGCGGCCCATGCCACCCTGTGAGGCAAGCCTAGACAAGGACACGCACTTTTGTCGCCCCGATGCGCTCAGCGCTGCATGCCCCAGCGCCGTACTGTGACGCGCTCGAGGGTATTGAACACCAGGCTCTCGACCAGCAGGCCGATGAGGATCACCACGGCCAGGCCGGCGAACACCTTGTCGGTGTACAGCTCGTTGCGGTTCTGGAAGATGTACCAGCCCAGCCCGCCCTTGCCGCTGGTGGCACCGAACACCAGTTCGGCGGCGATCAGGGTGCGCCAGGCGAACGCCCAGCCGATCTTGAGCCCCGACAGGATCGACGGCAGCGCCGCCGGAATCAGGATGTGCACCACCAGACGCAAGCCGCGCAGCCCGTAGTTGCGCCCGGCCATGCGCAGGGTTTCGGACACACCCATGAAGCCGGCATAGGTGTTGAGCGCCAGCGCCCACAGCACCGAGTGCACCAGCACGAAGATCAGGCTGTTGTCGCCCAGGCCGAACCACAGCAGCGCCAGCGGCAGCAGGGCAATGGCCGGCAGCGGGTTGAACATCGAGGTCAGGCTGCTGAGCAGGTCGCGGCCGATCTGGGTCGACACGGCCAGGCTGGTGAGCCCGAAGGCCAGCACGATGCCCAGCAGGTAGCCCTTGAGCAGCACCACCAGCGACACCCCGACCTTGGCCGGCAGTTCGCCGCTGAGCAGGCCGTCGTACAGCGCCGCGGCGGTTTGCAGGAAGCTGGGCAGCAACAGGTCGTTGCCCTGATAGCGCGCCACGGCTTCCCAGGCCAGCGCCAGCAGGATCAGGATCAGGCTCTTGCGCAGCCAGCCCTGTTGCCACAGGCGCTGGCCCAGGGGCAGCTCGCGTTCCAGCGGTACGCTGAGCAGGGGTTCAAGGGTGACTTCGTACTCCTGACGCGGAGCCGGTGCAGAGGTGGTCATCGGTGGGGCTCCCGGTCAGTAGGCGATGCGGATGTCGGTGAAATCCAGGGCGGCGTCCTGCTCGGCGGCGGCATCATCGTCGAACAGCAGACGATGGATGCGCCGCGCGCTGGCCTGGAAGTCGGCAGCGCCCAGGCTGTGCAGGTCGTACTGGTGACTGTGGATCTCGGCGCGCACGCGCCCCGGGTGCGGCGACAACAGCAGGATGCGGTTGCCCACCACCAGCGCCTCCTCGATGGAGTGGGTGACGAACAGCAGAGTGAAGCGCACCTCCTCCCACAACAGCAGCAGTTCTTCCTGCATCTTGCGCCGGGTCAACGCGTCGAGGGCGGCAAAGGGTTCGTCCATGAGCAGGATCTTGGGCTGCATGGCCAGCGCCCGGGCGATGGCCACGCGCGCCTTCATGCCGCCGGAGAGGGTGTGCGGGTACGCATCGGCAAATGCCGCCAGGCCGACCTTGTCCAGGTAATGCAGGGCGCGCTGTTCGGCCTCGGCGCGCTTGAGCGTGCCGGAGGCCAGCAGCGGGAACATCACGTTCTGCCTGACGGTTTTCCACGGCGGCAGCTGGTCGAACTCCTGGAACACCACGATGCGGTCCGGGCCCGGCCCGTGCACCGGCTGGCCCTGCAGGCGGATCGCGCCCTCACGGGGCTCGATGAAGCCGGCCACGGCCTTGAGCAAGGTCGACTTGCCGCAACCTGAGGGGCCGAGCAGGACGAAACGGTCGGCCTTGTCCACTTCGAAGCTGACCTGGTGGGTGGCCCGCACCACGCGCTGGGCGGTGCGGTACTCGAGGCTGAGGTTGTCCACCTGCAGCAGCGCCGGTGCGCTCACGGGGCTCAGGTTGCTGGCCGTGTGGCCTGGCAAGCGGGCGGTCATGCGCTCAGCTCCCCTGCAGTGGCTTGGCGTCCTGGAAGAAGTAGTCCTTCCACGATTCGGGTTTGTGCTTGATCGCGCCGATGCGGTACATGAAGTCGGCCAGCTTGTAGGTGTTCTTCGGCGTGACGCTGAATTCGTATTGCGGGTTGTCGATGATCTTGAGCAGCGCCTCGCGGTCGATCTTGGCCTTGGTCACGCGAATGTAGGTATCGGCCGCCGCGCCCTTGTCGTGCTGGGCGAAGTCGGCCGCCTCGGCCAGGGCGTCGACGAAGGCCTGGTAGGTTTTGGGGTTGTCGTTGCGGAATTTTTCGGTGGCGAACAGCACGGTGGGCGAGTTGGGGCCGAGCAGGTCGTAGGTGTCGAGCACCACGTGCACATTCTTGTTGGCCAGCGCCTGGTCCTGGAACGGCGGGTTGGAGAAGTGCGCATTGAGCTCGGTGCCGCCGGCCAGCAGCGCGGCGGTGGCGTCGGGGTGCGGGACCGCCAGGGTGTACTTGTCCAGGCGCGCGTAGTCCTTGTCGCCCCACTGCTGGGCGGCGGCGTACTGCAGGAAGCGCGACTGCACCGAGACGCCAACCGCCGGCAGGGCGATGCGGTCCTTTTCGGTGAAGTCGGCGATGGTCTTGACGTTGGGGTTGCTGCTGACCAGGTAGTACGGGAAGTTGCCCAGCGAGGCCACGGCCTTGACGTTCTGGCGGCCGTAGGTGCGGTCCCAGATGGTCAGCAACGGGCCGACGCCGGCACCGGCGATGTCCACCGAGCCGGACAGCAGCGCGTCGTTGATCGCGGCGCCGCCCGAGAGCTGGGTCCAGTCGACCTTGATGTCGATGCCCTGGGCCTTGCCGTGCTTCTCGATCAGGTGCTGGTCGCGCACCACGTTGAGCAGCAGGTAGACGATGCCGAACTGTTCGGCGATGCGGATTTCACCTTCGGCCTGGGCCGTGGCGGGGACGACGAGGCTGCCGGCGAGCAGGCTGACGCCCAGGCCGATGCTGGCCGCCAGGCGGCTGATTGAGTTGCGCATGCGGTACTCCTGAAGACGGGTCAGAACGGGGCGTCGCCCTGGATGGTGGTGCGGTACAGCTTGCGACGCAGGTGCGCGGGGCAGCCGGCGGCCAGGTGGATCAGCGAGCGGTTGTCCCAGAACACCAGGTCGTGGGGTTGCCACTGGTGGCGGTAGATGTTGTGTTCGAGCACGCTGTGGGCGTACAGCTCGGCCAGGATATGGCGGCTTTCGTCCTCGGGCAGGCCGACGATGCGGGTGGTGAAGCCCTCGCTGACGAACAGCGCCTTGCGCCCGTTTTCCGGGTGGGTACGCACCACCGGGTGGATCACTTCCTGCACTTGGGCCAGTTGCTCGGCGGTGAGCGTGGGGCGCCAGTTGCCTTCGAATTTGGTTTCGCTGTAGCGCGCGGTGTAGGAGTGCGCGGCGCTGCGGCCTTCGACGGCGGCACGCAGGTGGGCGGGCAACTGGTCCCAGGCCTTGTGCATGTCGGCGAACAGGGTATCGCCGCCCTCGCTGGGCAGCTCCTGGGCATGCAGCATCGAGCCCAGGCTGGGCAGTTCCTTGTAGGAGAGGTCCGAGTGCCAGAACTTGCCGGCATCGCCCAGGCCGATGTTCTGGCCGTTCTCGATGATGTTGGAGACGATCAGGATCTCGGGGTGGCCGCCGAGCAGGAACTGCTTGAGCACGTGGATCTGCAACACGCCGAAACGGCGGCTGAAGTCGATCTGCTGCTGGGGGGTGATGCGCTGGTCGCGGAACACCACCACATGGTGGTCCAGGTGCGCGCGGTGGATGCGCGCAAAATCGCCAGCGTTGATCGGACGGCTCAGGTCCAGGCCGATGATCTCGGCGCCCACGGCACCGGCAAACGGACGAATCTCGAAGGCTTGGGGTTGGGCGCTGTCGGTGTACGACAAGGCGCCAGGGGCCGCTGACATATCTTTTCACTCCCACGTGTCGGGTCGGTAACTGCGCGTGGAAATAAATATAAATGCATAAGAAAAATAATTTAAATACCTTTAGAGAATAAGCATAGAGAGGGTTGTCCGCTTCGCGTGACCTATGCTGCTGAGGCCATCAAGCAGATGTCATCAGGGGGAAAAGCCATGTTCTATGTGCAACGCGACACCCGTGGGCAGATCGTGCGGTTGGAGTCGACGCCCTTTGCCGAGGAGAACGAAGCGCTGCCCAACGATTCGCCGGAGGCTCAGGCCTGGTTTGCCAAGAAGCTGCAGCAGAGCGACCTGGACATGATCCGGGTGCTGGAGGACTTGATCGAGGTACTGACCAGCAAGGGCGTGATCAGCATCACCGACCTGCCGGCGAGCGCACAGGCCAAGCTGCTCAGCCGTTCGAGCGCGCGCCAGACCATGGGGGGTTTGAACAAGCTGATCGATGAGGAGCGGCCGTTGATCTAGCAGCTTCGCCCGCCAGGCCGGCGCCTGCGGGGTTCACCGCCGCCTGCAGGCGCCGGCGTGGCCGGCGAAGAAGCCACTACGGCGCCCAGGGCCGGGGCTCGCCGATCAAGCGCCCCTGCACCCCGAAAATCCCCATTTCGCGCAGCACCTCCAGTTCACCTTCGGTTTCCACCCGCTCGGCAATCAATGGCAGGTCGATGCTGTGCGCTGCGCGCTGGATCGCCTCGATGAACAGGCGCTTGTGCGGCTCCTGATCGATGGCGCGGATGAAGCTGCCGTCGACCTTGAGGTACGCCAGGCCCAGGTGCGCCAGGTTGCCGATCATGCTGAAGCGCCCGCCAAAGTGCTGCAGGCTCAGCTTGAAGCCCAACGCGCCCAGTTGCCGTGCCAACTGCTCGAGCGCGGCCTGGTCGGGCAACTGCTCTTCGCCGATCTCCAGAGTCAGGCGCGGGCCCAGCGCCGCGTGACGCCCCAGCAGCCCGTACACCGCCTGCAACGCCTGGGGGTCGGCCAGGGTGGCCGCCGACAGGTTCAGCGCCAGCGCCTGGTCATGGCGCTGCAGGTGGGCCAGCACCTGTTCGAGCATCAGCAGGTCATGCCGGATCGACCAGCCGAAACGCTCGAGCCAGGGCAGGAAGCGCCCGGCGGGGAGGGTTTGCCCATGCCCGTCGGGCAGGCGCGACAGCACCTTGTACTGCAATACGCGGCCCAGCTCGTGCGTCGCCACCACCGGCTGGAAGAACAGCTCGAAGCGGCGCTGGTCGAGGGCGTGTTGCAGCAGGGCATGCCAGTCGTGGTCCAGCAGCGCCGGGGCGTGTGCGGGCAGGCAGACCCACGTCGGCAGCTGCTGGCTCTGCGCCTGGGCCAGGGCTTCGTCGCAGCGCTCGAGCAGGGCCTGCGGGGCGTCGCCCGGGCTGTAGGGGGCCAGGCCGATCCAGGCCACCGGGTTACGGTCGGAAGCACCGGTGTCGTACAGGCTGTGCAGGGTCTGCTCCAGTTCCTGGGCCAGGTGCACGGCCTCGTCATGCACCAGCCCCGGTGCCAGCACGGCGAACTCGCCGCCACGGCTACGGGCGATCAGGTCGAGGGTTTTGGGATAGTGCACGCACACCCGCTGCACCTGCTGCGCAAGAGCCTGCAGCAGGGCATCGGTGCGCTGGCCGCCCAGGCGCAGGTTGAGCCCGGCCAGGTCCTGCACGTGCACCAGCATCAGGTAGCCGGGGCTATCGTCCTGGGCGCTGAGCCGGGCAGACAGCTGCATCTCGAAGAAGCGCCGGTTGCCCAGGCCGGTCAGGCTGTCCTGCCAGGCCTCGGCGCGCAGGGCTTCACTGCGCTGGGCCTCCTCGAGAAACAGCGCCTTGAGTTTCTCGACCATCTGGTTCATGGCCTGCACCACCCGGCGCAGCTCCGGGGTGCGCGGCAGGCGCGGCGCACTGAGGAACTCGCGACGCGCAATGGCCTGGGACTGCGCCACCAGGTAGTCCAGCGGTCGCAGCTGACGGCGCAGCAGCAGCGCCCCCAGCAGTGCACTGACCACCCCGCAGGCCAGCAGCCAGGCCAGGCTGCCGAGCGCACTGCGCCACAGCTTGGCCAGGGCGAACATCGGGTGGCTGACCACCTCGACCCGCGCCGCCTGCTGCCAGCCGCGGCTGACGATGGCATCGCCGCCGGCCGGCTCCAGGTTGATCAGGCGGATGAACCAGGCCGGCACACCGCTGCTGTCCGGCTCGGCGTGACGCTCCACCAGCAGGGCATTGGGGCCCAGGTCGATCACGCGGATGCTGGCGTAGTAGCCGCTGTCGAAGATGGAGCTGACCATCAGCTCGACCATTGCCGGGTCGTCGATGTTCGGCGTGAGCGACAGCGCCAGCGCGGTGGCGGCGTCCTGCGCATGCGCGCGCAGCTGATTGACGTACTGGCTGCGCGAGCTTTCCAGGCCGACCATGAAGCTGCCGCTGAAGGCGACCACCAGAAACAGGCAGATGGCGAGCAACAATTGCTTGAACAGTGACATCCGCAATCCTCAGTAAGCCGGCTCGGTGGGAAACCCCTCGGCCTGCATCTTCTTCAACAGATCCTGCCAGCGCGACAGGCGCTTGCTGTCGCCGACCTTGCGATTGCCACCCGCCCCGGTCAGCCACAGGCCCTCGCCATTGAAGGCATAGACCGGCAGCAGGTCGGTGCGCTGGCTGGCCGGCTCGATGGTGTCGATCAGGCTGTCGAGCACCAGCGGCATCGCCTCTGGAGTGGAATAGTAGGTCAGGACCATGTGCGCGCGATTCTGGCGCAGCGCCTTGACGTAGGTAATGCGCAGTTTCTCGCTGGGGATACCCAGGCGGCGCAGGCTGAAATACTTGGCGATGGCGTAGTCTTCGCAGTCGCCGGCGCCCTTGATCAGTGACTGGATCGGGGTGGACCAGTAGTCGGCCTGCTGCCACAGTTCGGGGTCTTCGACGTAGCGCAACTGGCGATTGAAGAACTGGTTGACCACCTGCAGGCGCTCGGCTTCGCTGCCTTGGCGCTGGGTGGCAAGCAACTGCTGCCAGGCATCGATACGCTGCTGGCCGGCACCAAGGGGGCCGTACAGGGTCTGGGCCTTGCGGCTGATCTGGGAAAAGTCCCAGTCCGCGCGCAGGTTGCCCAGCAATACGCAGCCGAGCAACAGCGCCAGGCCAGCCCGGCGCGGGGTCAGAGGCAAAGCCCAACGTATCGCCAAGGCCGGCGGTCCATGCAGATCGTGGAATCGCGATGGTGCAGGCTGGGCGGGCAAAAGACAATGGCGCACGGCGGCAAGCTTCCAAAGCGCTGCGACTTCATTCAGGATAGCCGCCGCGAACGCCCGCAGGCCCGCGCCGGCCTGAATTTGACAGGCGCAACCGTCATCACTAGGGTCATTGGATCCAATCTTTGCTAGCAGGGCAGTCAGCGTGGCCGAAAAAATCAAACTCCTGAGCATTCTGGGTGACGAGCAGGTGCCTGCTCACCTGGCGCGCAGCGTGATCGAAGAGCGCCTGCGCAGCGCCATCCTCGACGGGCGCCTGGCACCCGGCATGGCGTTGCGCCAACAGGAGCTGGCGACGCTGTTCGGGGTCAGCCGCATGCCGGTGCGCGAGGCCCTGCGTCAGCTGGAGGCGCAGTCGCTGCTGCAGGTGGTGGCGCACAAGGGCGCGGTGGTGGCCCCGCTGATCAGCGAAGATGCAATGGACTCCTACGGGCTACGGGTGATCCTGGAGAGCGAGGCGCTGCGCCAGTCGATCCCGCTGCTGGACGCCGAGGACATCGCCCTGGCCCGGGGCTACATCGAGCAACTGCAGAACGAGACCCGGCACGCCGAGATGGGCCAGCTCAACCGCCTGTTGCACATGGCCCTGTACCGCAAGGCGCCCAATCAGAAGTTGCTGCGCCTGATCGACAACGAGTTGAGCGAAGAGGCGCGCTTCCTGCGGTTTCATCTGTCGTCGATGGGGCTGGGCAAGCTGACCCAGGACGATCACATTGCGCTGGTGGACGCAGCCCAGGCCGGCCAGGTGGACGAAGCTGTACAGCTTCTGACCCAGCACCTGGACAAGGGCATGCAGACCATCAGGCAGTACCTGGCCAGCCAGCCGCAGGGCTGAACGCGCCGCCGGGTCGGTCAGTGGTTGCAAATTGCGCAAGGCCCCATAACAATGAGACTAATTATCATTTATGACCTTGGTTGCAGCGCGCCTTCATGTCCTCCCACGACTCTGTGCACAGGCTCTATCAGCAACACCACAGCTGGCTGAACACCTGGCTGCGCTGCCGCCTGGGCAATGCGGCCGATGCCGCGGACCTGGCCCAGGACACCTTCGTGCGCCTGCTGCAGCGGCGCGAACAACTGGAGCTGAATGCGCCGCGTGCGTTTCTGCGCACCATCGCGCGCGGGCTGGTGATCGATCACTGGCGCCGCGAAGAGCTGCAGCGTGCCTACCTCGAAGCCCTGGCGCAGCTGCCCGAGGCCGAGGTGCCATCAGCGGAGACCCGCGAGCTGCTGCTGGAGCTGCTGGAACGCATTGCGTGCCTGCTCGACGGCCTCAGGCCCAAGGTGCGCACCGCGTTCCTGCTGGCCCAGTGCGAAGGGTTGAGCCACAAGCAGATCGCCGAGCAGATGGGTATCTCGCTGCGCTCGGTGGAGCGGTATGTGGCCGACGCCCTCTATCACTGCTACCTGCTGCGCTATGAACCCTAGCCCGCGCGTGGTCAAGCAGGCCATTCACTGGATGCTGCGGGTGCGCGAGAACGGCGCCAGCCCGCAGTTGCAGGCCCAGTGCGAGCAGTGGCGCAGCGCCAGCCACGAGCACGAACTGGCCTGGCAGCGGGTGCACAGCCTGCAGCAGGAAATGAACCTGCGTGCGGTGCCGGGCGCCGGTGTCGTCGCCCTGCAGACCCTGGAGAACAGCCAGCAGCGGCTGCACCGGCGCCAGGCCCTGAAGCTGCTGGGCGGCGTGGTGATGCTTGGCTCAGCGTCCTGGGTCAGCAAGGACGTTGGCCTGCTCGACCCGTGGACCTCGGATTTCGCCACGGCCACCGGCGAGCGGCGCAGCGTCCGCCTGCCCGATGGCAGCCTGCTCAATCTCAATACCCATACCGCGGCAGACCTGGCCTTCGACAGCCGCCAGCGCCTGGTGCGCCTCAAGCACGGGGAGTTGATGCTGACCTGCGCCGAACACCCGCTCGGCCCGGCTGGGCGGCCGTTGCTGGTGCAGAGCCGCGATGCGCTGCTCGAAGGCTTCGATGGGCGCTTCGTGGTGCGCCAGGAGCGCGACTGCACCCGCGTCACGGTCAGCCAGGGCAAGGTGGCGATCCATCACCCCGGCCCCGCCGGGCTGCAATGGGTGGCTGCTGGCGAAGCCTTTCTGGTAAATGCCCAGGGCGCCACGCCCGTGGCGCAGCAGAACATGGACCCCGGTGCCTGGGCCGATGGCCTGATCGTCACGCGCAACATGCGCCTGGGGGACTTCATCGACGAGGTGGCGCGCTACCGCCACGGCTACCTGAGCTGCTCCGACGATATCGCCAACCTGCGCCTGTCCGGGGTGTTCCGCCTGGAAGACACCGACAAGCTGCTGCACCTGCTGCCGCAGACCCTGCCGGTGCATGTCAGCTATCGCACGCGCTGGTGGGTACGCCTGGAACGCCAGGCGTGATGCGCTGATTTTTTTGGCGGGTTTTGTCGGCACGTCCGGCTAGGACAGTAAGCGACTCCCTTCTGCCCTTACCGACCCTACGGATGCTCTTCATGCGCGATACCCTGGCCCAGCCGCGGCTCACTGACAGTAATGAGTTTCAACCTCTCTTAGATTCACGCCTGGGCAAGGCGGTGCGCGCCGCACTGTTCGGTACCGCGCTGGGCCTGGCCAGCGTGCCGATGGTAGCGATGGCCGAACCTGCGGGCAGCGCCAGCCAGCAGTACAACATCCCCGCCGGCTCGCTGGACGAGGTGCTGAACCAGTTCGCACGCCAGGCCGGCATCACGCTGTCGAGCACCCCGCAGATGACCCAGGGCGCGCAATCGCCCGGCCTGCAGGGCAGCTACGCCACCGACCAGGCGCTGCGCCAGTTGCTCAATGGCACGGGGCTGGAGGCGGTGAGCCAGGATGGCACCAGTTATGTGCTGCATGCGGCCCCGCACGACGCCGCACTGGCATTGCCTACCACCGACGTGCGTGGCTTTGCCCTGGGCAACGCGCTGGGCAGCATGGAGGGCTACAACGCCACCCACAGCCAGATCGCGACCAAGACCAGTACCGCGCTGCTGGAGACCTCGCAGTCGGTGTCTGTGGTAACCCGCCAGCAGATGGACGACCAGGGCGCGCAGACGGTCTCGCAGACCATGCGCTACACCCCGGGCGTGCTGACCAACCCGTATGGCGCGACCCACCGCTATGACTATGTGGCCATGCGCGGCTTCAACGATGGCTCGGTGGACAACATCTACATCGACGGCCTGAAGTCGATGGGTGACAGCGGCACCTTCAGCACCATGCAGATCGACCCGTACTTCCTCGAGCGCGTGGATATTCTCAAAGGTCCGTCGTCGGTGCTGTATGGCCGCAGTTCGCCAGGTGGCCTGGTGGCGCTGACCACCAAGAAGCCACTGTACGAGAACTTCCGCCAGGTGCAGGCTACCGTCGGCACCCAGGGCCAGCGTGGGGTGGGCTTCGACTTCAGCGGCCCGCTGGACGACGACAAGCGTATCGCCTACCGCCTGACCGGCCTGACGCATCAGTCCGACACCCAGTTCGATCACAACGAAGAAAAGCGCTATGCGCTGGCGCCGACCCTGAGCATCGACTTCACCGAGGACACCTCGCTGACCTTGCAGGCCTACCTGCAGAACGATCCGGAAGGCGGCTACCACGCCGGCGTGCCAGCCGATGGCGCGCTGCACAAACGCAACGGCCAGCGTATCTCGGAACACTTCTTCGAGGGCGAGCCGGGCATCGACAGCTACGAGCGCAATCAGCAGTCGTTCGGCTACCAGTTCGAGCATCGCTTCAACGATGTGTTCACCGCACGCCAGAACTTCCGCTACCTGGACTCGACGGTGAAGATGGACCAGGTGTACGCCTGGGGCTACGAGTCGCCCACCAGCAACAAGCTGAACCGCTACTACACCGGTGCCGACGAGAAACTGCACTCCTACATCATCGACAACATGCTGCAGGCCGAGTACTTCACCGGCGCGGCCAAGCACACCACGCTGGTGGGCCTGGACTACCAGCGACGCAAGACCGTGGTGGACTGGAGCAGCGGCGGCCTGGCGTCGATCGATGCGTTCAACCCGCAGTACGGCAATTCGCAGATCACCTATTACGCACCGACCAGCTACACCCGGCGCCTGCAGCAGACCGGCATCTACGCCCAGGACCTGATCGAGCTGAACAAGTGGCGCTTCTCGCTGGGGCTGCGGCAGGACTGGGTGAAGACCTCGGATGAGAATCGTATCGCCGAGCCTACCCGCCCACTGGGCACCAGGATCAGCGATGACCGCACCAAGCTCACCGGCCGCGCGGGCGTGCTGTACCTGTTCGACAACGGTATTGCGCCTTACCTGAGCTATTCGGAGTCGTTCAACCCCAACTCCTACGCCGATGCCGCCGGCAACCCGCTGGCACCGACCGAAGGCACCCAGTGGGAGGCCGGTATCAAGTACCAGCCGCCGGGCACCGACAACCTGTTCACCGCCTCGGTGTTCCGCATCGAGCAGGAGAACCTGGCCACCAAACAGCCGCAGAACGACTTCTACTACCCGGTCGGGCAGGTACGCTCCCAAGGCCTGGAGCTGGAAGCGCACATGCAGTTGAGCGAGAACCTCAAGGTGCTGGGCAGCTACACCTTCACCGACATTGAGTACAGCAAGACGATGCCGAGCACCCTGGCTGGCAGCACACTCGACAACAAGGGCAACTCGCCAACCCAGGCGCCAAAGCACATGGCCTCGCTGTGGGCGGACTACAACTTCCGCCAGGGGGTGCTGGACGGTGTGCGCGTAGGCGGTGGCGTGCGTTACGTGGGCTACAGCTGGGTGGATGCGGAAAACACCATGAAGGTACCGTCGTACACCCTGTTCGATGCGTCGGTGGGCTACGACCTGGGCAAGGTCGGGCTCAAGGGCGTGGATGTGCGGCTCAATGCCAACAACCTCACCAACGAGAGCTACATCGCCTCGTGCGCGAGCCTGAACTACTGCTACATGGGTGAAGAGCGCAATGTCAGCGCCACGGTCAGCTATCAGTTCTGACCACACCCCCGTGAGCCGCAAAGCCAGTGCCTGATTCCAGGCGCTGGCTTTGTCGCATCTGGCGACCTGATCTGGAATCCTTTTATATGCGCCACCTCTACGTATTGCTGCACCGCTATATCGGCCTGGCCACCGCGCTGTTCCTTGCCCTGGCAGGGCTCACCGGGAGCGTGCTGGCGTTCAACCACGAGATCGACGAATGGCTGAACCCTTCGTTCTATGAAGCCCCGGCGCAAGGCCCCCGCCAGGACCCCGGCAACCTGGTGGACAAGGTGCAGGCCGAACACCCGCGCCTGCAGGTGTGGTACATGGAATACCCCGACGAGCCCGGCCATTCGGCGTTGCTGGCGATGGTGCCGCGCAACGACCCGGCCACCGACAAGCCGTATGCCGAGAAGAACACGGTGTTCTACCTCGACCCGGTCAGCGGCCAGACGCTGGGCCAGCGCTACTGGGGCGAGTGCTGTTTCTCGCGGGAGAACTTCATGCCGTTCGTCCTCGAGCTGCACTACAACCTGACCCTGCCGGGCAACTGGGGGCTGTGGCTGATGGGCGTGGTGGCGATCCTGTGGGTGCTCGACTGCTTCATCGCCCTGCTGCTGACCCTGCCCCGTGGTCGTCCGTTCTGGCGCAAATGGAGCACGGCCTGGAAGATCAAGGGCGGGCATGCGTATCGACTGAACATGGATATCCACAGGGCTGGGGGCTTGTGGCTGTGGCTGCTGCTGTTGCCGGTGGCCGTCAGCAGTGTGGCGATGAACCTGCCCAGCCAAGTGTTCAAGCCGGCGGTGTCGCTGTTCTCGCCGGTGGAACCAAGCGTCTATGAGGCCCGTGGCAGGCTGCCCAGGGAAGAACTGGGACAGACCCAGCTGACATGGCATCAAGCCCATCAGCTGGCGCAGCAGGAGGGCCAGCGGCTGGGGCTGACGGCGCCGATCGGCGAGTTGTACTACAGCTTCGAGTACAACTTCTATGGCGCCGGTTTCGGACAGCACGACACCGATGCCCAGGGCAAGTCGTGGTTGTTCTTCCATGGCACCGACGGGCGCCTGCTGGGGCAGGAGATCGCTGGCCAGGGCACCCTGGGGGAACGCTTCTACCGGCTGCAACTACCCATACATGGCGGCAGGATCCTCGGCACTACAGGCCAGGTGATGATCGCGGTGCTGGGGGTAGTGATTGCGGTGCTGTCGGTGACAGGGGTGTATATCTGGTGGCGCAAGTTGCTGGCGCGGCGCAGTAGCCGGGCTCGGCGCACTGCATAGACTGAAGGTCGGCTCCTGCAGCCCATTGTGTGCAGGGGCCGGCCTGGCCGGTGCAGAGGGTGGCAGGAACAACCCGCTACCCTAGCCCCTGAAAAGACAAAACCCCTGTCTGCAACGCAGACAGGGGTTCTGGAATTGAATCTTGACGATGACCTACTCTCACATGGGGAAACCCCACACTACCATCGGCGATGCATCGTTTCACTGCTGAGTTCGGGATGGGATCAGGTGGTTCCAATGCTCTATGGTCGTCAAGAAATTCTGTGTGCTGGCCCGTACATTGCGACGTGCCGGCGAATTCTTGATGCTTCTACTCTAAAGAAACCCCTACCTGCAGATGCAGATAGGGGTTTCGGAATTTAATCTTGACGATGACCTACTCTCACATGGGGAAACCCCACACTACCATCGGCGATGCATCGTTTCACTACTGAGTTCGGGATGGGATCAGGTGGTTCCAATGCTCTATGGTCGTCAAGAAATTCTGTTGCCAGAAGGTCTTGTTCAGACACTCCAGCGAATCGGGTATGTGATGTTCGTGAGGTACAAATCTTCGGCTTACTGTGTCTTCACAACACCGCAATCTGGTCGTTCGACGCAAATTGCTTGGGTGTTATATGGTCAAGCCTCACGGGCAATTAGTATTGGTTAGCTCAACGCCTCACAGCGCTTACACACCCAACCTATCAACGTCGTAGTCTTCGACGGCCCTTCAGGGAGCTCAAGGCTCCAGTGAGATCTCATCTTGAGGCAAGTTTCCCGCTTAGATGCTTTCAGCGGTTATCTCTTCCGAACATAGCTACCCGGCAATGCCACTGGCGTGACAACCGGAACACCAGAGGTTCGTCCACTCCGGTCCTCTCGTACTAGGAGCAGCCCCTCTCAAATCTCAAACGTCCACGGCAGATAGGGACCGAACTGTCTCACGACGTTCTAAACCCAGCTCGCGTACCACTTTAAATGGCGAACAGCCATACCCTTGGGACCGGCTTCAGCCCCAGGATGTGATGAGCCGACATCGAGGTGCCAAACACCGCCGTCGATATGAACTCTTGGGCGGTATCAGCCTGTTATCCCCGGAGTACCTTTTATCCGTTGAGCGATGGCCCTTCCATACAGAACCACCGGATCACTAAGACCTACTTTCGTACCTGCTCGACGTGTCTGTCTCGCA
>NZ_CP087178.1:0-122500 GCF_024748925.1 Pseudomonas sp. B21-036 | reverse complement strand
CGTCTCGGACAAACGAATAGGGCTGGCTACCTGCGGCACGCTGCCGGCCAACGGGTGAGGAATCTCTATGGCCAGGCCACGCGCCTGCACCTGAGGGTCCTGGAACATCTGCGCCAGGTCGTTGATCGGCCCGCACGGTACACCCGCCTGCTCCAGCTGGCTGACCCACTCGGCGGTAGTCTTGAACACCGTGGCCTGGCGAATCAGCGGGATCAGCTCGGCGCGGTTGGCAACACGCAGTTTATTAGTGGCAAACCGCGGGTCATCCGCCCACTGCGGCTGGCCGGCCACCTCGGCGAACTTGCGAAACTGCCCGTCGTTACCCACGGTCAGGATGAAGTCGCCATCGGCGGTAGGAAAATCCTGGTAAGGCACGATGTTCGGGTGCGCATTACCCAGGCGACGCGGCGCAACACCCGTGGTCAGGTAGTTCATCGCCTGGTTGGCCAGGCAAGCCACCTGCACATCCAGCAACGCCATGTCGATGTGTTGCCCGCCGCCATCGTGATCCCGGTGGGCGAGGGCGGCCAATATCGCCACCGTCGAATACAGCCCGGTGAGAATATCGGTCAACGCCACCCCGACCTTCACCGGCCCCGCACCGTCCTCACCCTCCGGGCGGCCGGTAAGGCTCATCAGGCCACCCAGGCCCTGGATCATGAAGTCATAACCAGCGCGCTTGGCGTAGGGTCCGGTCTGGCCGAAGCCGGTGATCGAGCAATAGATAAGCCGCGGGTTGATCGCCCGCAGGCTTTCGTAGTCCAGCCCGTAGGCCGCCAGCCCGCCAACCTTGAAGTTCTCGATCAGGATGTCGGACTTGGCCGCCAGCTCGCGTACCAGTTGCTGGCCTTCGGGCTGGGTGAAGTCGATGGTGACCGACTGCTTGTTGCGGTTGGCCGAAAGGTAGTAGGCCGCCTCACTGGTGTTCTCGCCATAGGCGTCCTTGAGAAACGGCGGGCCCCAGGCGCGCGTGTCGTCGCCCGCCCCGGGACGCTCGACCTTGATCACCTCGGCCCCCAGGTCCGCGAGGATCTGTCCGGACCACGGTCCGGCCAGCACTCGCGACAGATCCAGCACCCGCAGATGAGATAGCGCGCCCATGGGCTGGCTCCTTATTAATAGAAAGCCTGCAGACCGGTTTGCGCACGCCCCAGAATCAGCGCATGCACGTCATGGGTACCTTCATAGGTGTTGACCACCTCGAGGTTGACCAGGTGGCGGGCCACGCCGAACTCGTCGGAGATACCATTGCCGCCCAGCATGTCGCGGGCCAGGCGGGCGATGTCCAGCGCCTTGCCGCAGGAGTTGCGCTTCATGATCGAGGTGATCTCGACCGCAGCAGTGCCTTCATCCTTCATGCGGCCCAGGCGCAGGCAACCTTGCAGGGCCAAGGTGATCTCGGTCTGCATGTCGGCCAGCTTCTTCTGGATCAGCTGGTTGGCGGCCAACGGGCGGCCGAACTGCTGACGGTCCAGGGTGTATTGGCGCGCGGTGTGCCAGCAGGCTTCCGCTGCACCCAGGGCGCCCCAGGAGATGCCATAGCGCGCCGAGTTGAGGCAGGTGAACGGGCCCTTCAGGCCACGTACATCCGGGAAGATGTTTTCTTCAGGCACGAACACGTTGTCCATCACGATCTCGCCGGTGATCGAGGCACGCAGGCCGACCTTGCCGTGAATCGCCGGGGCACTCAGGCCTTCCCAGCCTTTCTCCAGCACGAAGCCGCGAATGTCGCCCGCATCGTCCTTGGCCCACACCACGAACACGTCAGCGATCGGGCTGTTGGTGATCCACATCTTGCTGCCGCTCAGGCGATAGCCACCGTCGACGCTCCTGGCGCGGGTGATCATCGAGCCCGGGTCGGAGCCATGGTTGGGCTCGGTGAGGCCGAAGCAGCCGATCCACTCGCCGCTGGCCAGCTTGGGCAGGTACTTCTGCTTCTGCGCCTCGGTACCGAATTCGTTGATCGGCACCATCACCAGCGAAGACTGCACGCTCATCATCGAGCGATAGCCGGAGTCGATACGCTCCACTTCACGGGCAATCAGGCCGTAGCACACATAGTTGAGGCCGCTGCCGCCGTACTGCTCGGGGATGGTCGCACCCAGCAGGCCAACCTCGCCCATTTCACGGAAGATCGCCGGGTCGGTCTGCTCATGGCGGAAGGCTTCGAGCACACGCGGGGCGAGCTTGTCCTGGGCGAAGTGGAACGCGCTGTCACGCACCATGCGCTCTTCTTCGGTGAGCTGCTGATCGAGCAGCAGCGGGTCGATCCAGTTGAAGCTTGCCTTGCCAGCCATGTGCGAATCCTCGGAAACGTTTTGTCGTGGGTTGATCCTAGGCCGTAACGGGCGTGGCGACAAACGAGGATTGCGCATAGTCTTGTGATAATTTCTCACTTCGTAACGGCACCAACGGCCATTTTTACGACTGATTAGTGAGGTTGACGTATATGCGGCGCAAGATCCCCAGCACCACGGCCCTGGTGTGCTTCGAGGCTGCAGCCCGCCACGAAAGCTTTACCAAGGCGGCCCAGGAGCTCTCCCTGACCCAGGGCGCGGTGTGCCGACAGGTGGGCGGGCTGGAGGAGTTTCTGAATGTGGAGCTGTTTCGACGCTCGCGCCGTGGCGTGAAGCTCACCGAAGCCGGCCTGTCCTATAGCCGCCGCGTCGCCACCCAGCTGGACGCGGTGGAGCGCGATACCCTGTCGGTGATGGGCCAGCAGGGCGCCAACGTGATCGAACTGGCCTTGGTACCGACCTTCGGCACGCAATGGCTGCTGCCGCGACTGAAGGACTTTCAGCGCCTGCACCCCGAAGTCACCGTCAACCTGACCAACCGCACCCGTCCGTTCCTTTTCGCCGACACCCACTTCGACGCCGCCATCTATTTTGGCGACGCCGACTGGTCGGGTACCCAGTCCCACCGCCTGATGGGCGAGAACCCCGTGCCGGTGTGCAGCCCGGCCTTGCTGGCAGGGCAGGCTAGCCTTAGCGCCGAGGACCTCGCGCAACTGCCGCTGCTGCAGCAGACCACCCGACCCTATGCCTGGCGCCAGTGGTTCAACAGCCTGGAAATGAACGTTGCCCGCGACATGACCGGCCCGCGCTATGAGCTATTCTCGATGTTGGCCCAGGCCGCCATGCACGAGATGGGCGTGGCGTTGATCCCGCCCTTTCTCATCCAGCATGAACTGGGGGAGGGCAGGCTGGTGATTGCCAACCCGCATGCGCTGTCGAGCATCAAGGCGTATTACCTGATGATCCCGGAGCGCAAGGTGGAATCCGCCTCACTGCGTGCTTTTCGCGACTGGCTGGTAGCCGAGGCCCAGCGCTATACCGCGCAGCACAAGGATCAGAGCGGTTTGTTGACCCCGTAGTCAGCAAATATCGAGCCCTACAGATATACGAAAATGTCGCAAATGAGCAGACTGTTCCGGTGCACGCCAAAACACCCCTTAACCCTGCTGTTTACGGGGCCTTCGCGACATAAAGCCTGTGCACAAATGCGCTTTCGCGAAATTTGTCTGAAAAAATTTCAAATTTTGCGTAATGTCCCTGAAGCCCACGGTTCGCGGGCTTCAGGCCGTTTATTGCGACATTCGGTCACAGGGTGACTTGTAGTTTATCGTTCGTCACCCTTCAGAACCGGTTGAAGCGATTCAGGATCGCCTGCAAAATGCCGCGCCCCGCCCGGATTCAGGGCGGGATCGTGCTGATCGGCCGCCCCAGACGCACCATCCGCAGTGCGCTGGTTTACCAACAAAAGATCACGCAGGAGAAATTGACGTGCACATTGGTGTTCCTCTCGAAACGCAGACGGGCGAGACACGTGTCGCTGCCACCCCCGAAACCATCAAGAAACTGATCGGCCAGGGTCATCAGGTCACTGTGCAACGTGGCGCGGGCGTCAATGCCAGCGTGCCCGACAGTGCCTATGAAGCAGCAGGCGCGACCATCGGCAGCGCTGCCGATGCGTTTGGCGCACAGCTTGTACTCAAGGTTGTGGCGCCCAACGAAAGCGAACTGGGCCAGATCAACAGCGGCACCGTTCTGGTGGGCATGCTCAACCCGTTCAACAATGACGTGATTGCCAGGATGGCCGAACGCGGGATCACCGCCTTCGCTCTCGAGGCCGCGCCGCGCACCTCCCGCGCGCAGAGCCTCGACGTGCTGTCATCGCAGGCCAACATCGCCGGCTACAAGGCAGTGCTGCTGGCCGCGCATCACTACCCACGCTTCATGCCGATGCTGATGACTGCCGCAGGCACCGTGAAGGCTGCCCGCGTGCTCATCCTGGGCGCCGGTGTGGCCGGCCTGCAGGCCATCGCCACGGCCAAGCGCCTGGGTGCGGTGATCGAGGCCTCGGACGTGCGCCCGGCGGTGAAGGAGCAGATCGAATCGCTCGGCGCCAAGTTCATCGACGTGCCGTATGAAACCGATGAGGAACGCGAGTGCGCCGAAGGCGTCGGCGGCTACGCGCGGCCCATGCCCGCCAGCTGGATGCAGCGTCAGGCCCAGGCCGTGCACGAACGCGCCAGACAGGCCGACATCGTCATCACCACGGCGCTGATCCCCGGGCGCAAGGCACCGACCCTGCTCAGCGCCGAAACCGTCGCGCAGATGAAGCCGGGCTCGGTGGTCATCGACCTCGCCGCCGCGCAGGGCGGCAACTGCCCGCTGACCGTGGCCGACCAGGTGGTGATCGAGAACGGCGTGACCATCGTCGGCCCCACCAACCTGCCAGCCCAGGTCGGTGCGGACGCCTCGGCCCTGTATGCACGCAACCTGCTCGACTTCATGAAACTGCTGTTCGACAAGGACGGCGCCCTCACGATCAACCTCGAAGACGACATCGTCGCCGCGTGCCTGATGTGCCGCGACGGCCAGGTCATCCGCAAGAACGGATAAGGAGCCAGACAATGGAAGACATGCTGATCTCTCACGGCGTCTACAACCTGATCATCTTCGTGCTGGCCATCTATGTGGGCTACCACGTGGTATGGAACGTGACCCCGGCGCTGCACACCCCGCTGATGGCGGTCACCAACGCCATCTCCGCCATCGTCATCGTCGGCGCCATGCTGGCCGCCGCGCTGACCGTGACCCCGCTCGGCAAGACCATGGGCACCCTCGCGGTGGCCCTGGCAGCGGTCAACGTGTTCGGCGGTTTCCTCGTCACCCGGCGCATGCTGGAGATGTTCAAGAAAAAGGCCGCGAAGGCTGAGGGGAAGAAGTAAACATGAGCATGAACCTGGTAACCCTGCTCTACCTTGTCGCCTCGGTGTGCTTCATCCAGGCGCTCAAGGGCCTGTCGCACCCGACCACCTCGCGGCGCGGCAACCTGTTCGGCATGCTCGGCATGGCCCTGGCGGTGATCACCACCGTCGGCCTGATCTACAAACTGGGCGCGCAGCTGGCCACCGACGGCATCGGCTACGTGATCGTCGGCCTGCTGGTGGGCGGCACTGCCGGCTCGATCATGGCCAAACGCGTCGAAATGACCAAGATGCCGGAACTGGTCGCCTTCATGCACAGCATGATCGGCCTGGCGGCCGTGTTCATCACCATCGCTGCCGTGGTCGAACCACAGTCGCTGGGCATCGTGGCCAGCATCAGCGACCCGATTCCGGTCGGCAACCGCCTGGAACTGTTCCTTGGCGCCGCCATTGGTGCGATCACCTTTTCGGGTTCGGTCATCGCCTTCGGCAAGTTGTCGGGCAAGTACAAGTTCCGCCTGTTCCAGGGCGCGCCGGTACAGTTCAGCGGCCAGCACAAGCTCAACCTGGTGCTGGGCCTGGCCACCATCGCCCTGGGTCTGATCTTCACCTTCACCGGCAACCTGACCGCCTTCGCCCTGATGCTGGCCCTGGCCTTCGTGATGGGTGTGCTGATCATCATCCCGATCGGCGGCGCCGACATGCCGGTGGTGGTCTCGATGCTCAACAGTTATTCGGGCTGGGCAGCGGCGGGCATCGGCTTCTCGCTGAACAACTCGATGCTAATCATTGCCGGTTCGCTGGTGGGTTCGAGCGGCGCGATCCTCTCGTACATCATGTGCAAGGCGATGAACCGTTCGTTCTTCAACGTGATCCTCGGCGGCTTCGGCGGCGCTGCAGAAGCGGCCGGCCCGGCCGGTGCCAAGGAGGCGCGCCCGGTGAAATCCGGTTCGGCCGACGACGCCACCTTCCTGCTGAGCAACGCCGACACCGTGATCATCGTGCCCGGCTACGGCCTGGCGGTGGCCCGTGCCCAGCATGCGCTCAAGGAACTGACCGAAAAGCTCACCCACAACGGCGTGACCGTGAAGTACGCGATCCACCCGGTGGCGGGGCGCATGCCCGGGCACATGAACGTGCTGCTGGCCGAGGCCGAAGTGCCCTACGACCAGGTGTTCGAGATGGACGACATCAACTCCGAGTTCGGCCAGGCCGACGTGGTACTGGTGCTCGGTGCCAACGACGTGGTCAACCCGGCGGCCAAGAACGATCCCAAGTCGCCGATTGCCGGCATGCCGATCCTCGAAGCCTTCAAGGCCAAGACCATCATCGTCAACAAGCGCTCCATGGCCAGCGGCTATGCCGGCCTGGACAACGAGCTGTTCTACCTGGACAAGACCATGATGGTGTTCGGCGATGCCAAGAAGGTCATCGAAGACATGGTCAAAGCCGTGGAATAAGCCCTTGAAAAGGCTGTGACAAATAGCCCCAGCGCGGTACCGGCTGGGGCTTTTTAATGCCCGCCCAGCCGACAGAAGGCTCTACTTCAGGCCTTCGCATTCGACCTTGGTCGCGGGACGCCGACAGGCGAAATCAATAGACTGCGCATCTAGCTTTAGTAGCCCGAGATAATAATCCATGTACCGTGATCGTATTCGCTTGTCCTCTTTGCACAGCAAGGTAATGAGTGCGGCCGATGCCGCAGGTTTGATCGAGGACGGCATGACCGTCGGCATGAGCGGTTTCACCCGTGCCGGCGAAGCCAAGGCCGTGCCCCACGCACTGGCCGAGCGAGCCAAGCTGTCGCCGCTGAAAATCAGCCTGATGACCGGCGCCAGCCTGGGCAACGACCTCGACAAGCAGCTGACCGAAGCCGGTGTGCTGGCCCGTCGCATGCCGTTCCAGGTCGACAGCACCCTGCGCAAGGCCATCAACGACGGCAAGGTGATGTTCATCGACCAGCACCTGTCGGAAACCGTCGAGCAACTGCGCAACCAGCAGCTCAAGCTGCCGGACATCGCGGTCATCGAAGCGGTCGCGATCACCGAAGACGGCCACATCGTGCCGACCACCTCCGTGGGCAACTCGGCCAGCTTCGCCATTTTCGCCAAGCAGGTCATCGTCGAGATCAACATGGCGCACAACGCCAACCTCGAAGGCCTGCATGACATCTATATCCCGACCTACCGGCCGACCCGCACGCCGATCCCGCTGGTGAAAGTCGATGACCGCATCGGCAGCACCGCGATCCCGATCGACCCGGCCAAGATCGTCGGCATCGTCATCACCGAGCAGGCGGACTCGCCGTCCACCGTATTGCCGCCGGACGACGAAACCCAGGGTATCGCCAACCACCTGATCAACTTCCTCAAGCAGGAAGTCGACGCCGGGCGCATGACCAACAAGCTCGGCCCACTGCAGGCCGGCATCGGCAGCATCGCCAACGCGGTGATGTGCGGTCTGATCGACTCGCCGTTCGAAGACCTGACCATGTACTCCGAAGTGCTGCAGGACTCGACCTTCGATCTGATCGACGCCGGCAAGCTGAGCTTTGCCTCGGGCAGTTCCATCACCCTGTCGACCCGTCGCAACGCCGACGTGTTCGGCAACCTGGAGCGCTACAAGGACAAGCTGGTGCTGCGTCCGCAGGAAATCTCCAACCACCCTGAAGTGGTACGGCGCCTGGGCATCATCGGCATCAACACCGCACTGGAGTTCGACCTGTACGGCAACGTCAACTCCACCCACGTGTGCGGCACGCGCATGATGAACGGCATCGGTGGCTCGGGCGACTTCGCGCGCAACGCGCACCTGGCCATCTTCGTCACCAAGTCCATCGCCAAGGGCGGCGCGATCTCCAGCGTAGTACCGATGGTCAGCCATGTGGACCACACCGAGCACGACGTGGACATCCTCGTCACCGAGCAGGGCCTGGCCGACCTGCGTGGCCTGGCGCCGCGCGAGCGCGCCCGGGTGATCATCGACAACTGCGTGCACCCGGACTACCGCGACGCACTGAACGACTACTTTACCCGCGCCTGCGAAAAGGGTGGGCACACCCCGCACATCCTGCGCGAAGCCCTGCAGTGGCATGAAAACCTGGAAGAAACCGGGCGCATGCTGGCCAGCTGAAGCCGTCCCTGTACAGCCGGTGGCGCGCAATGCGCACCGGCTGTACAGTTGCCCCGTCCAACCGTTACACAAACTGTTCTACTGTACCGGTGTTTTGACGGTACCTTCCTACGCAAAATCCCCTCATTGACCCTAAATTGCACCATTTCAGTGCGGACCGGTACAGTTGCGTGCAATACGAGTGCAACAGTCTGCATAAACAGTTAACTGGCCCATCACAATGCAGGTGAACTGTATCTACTGTTATGGACGACACAGGAGGATCATTGGCATCAGTTAAATCACTACCTAATGCCGCCACAAGCGGAAGGATGACACCATGGAACGTACACTCAGTTCCGATCTGGCTTTTGAAAACAACGCTCAACAATCCCAGGGTTCGCTGCCACTGCGCCTGCTGGCCAACCTGATGCTGTGGCAACGCCGCATCGCCAGCCGCCACCAACTGGCTCGCCTGGACTCGCGTCTGCTGGCTGATGCCGGTATCAGCGAAGCACAACGTTACGAAGAGCTGAGCAAGCCTTTCTGGCGTTGATGCAGGGCCCGCCGGCCAACGCCGGCACCCCCGAATTCAAAAACCCGTCGCAGGTGACTGCTGACGGGTTTTTTGTTTGAAAGGCCCGCGCCAGAGCATTCGAACCCAATACCAGTACAGTTTTTATAAACCAAAATATCACCAGTACAATCGTACAGTTGCGCTGCACGAGCCGGCGAAGCAGACGCCGCTGCACCACCTGCTGCATAATAGCCAGGCCCATATTCAGGAGATCGACCATGTCCCGTACCCGCCTGCTTGGCGCCGCAATGCTGCTGGCCCTGGCCTCCACTGCCCACGCATCCAGCTTCGTGGTCACCACCGATACCGTGGTGCGTGGCGTTGCCGCCTCCACCAACGCGACCTCCGATGCCTCCTCATCGCTGCGCGATGACAAGATCGTGCGCGCCGCCCGTGACGACGCCGCCAGCTTCGTCGCCAGCCAGGGCGCCATCCGCGGTGTGAAACTGGAAAGCGCCTTCGCCCACATCCGCCAGCAGGCCCCGACCCTGCAGGCTTCCGACGCCCAACTGGCCCAGGCGATCCTGGCCATCTGAACCGCGCAAGGGCCCGGTACACGTAACAACGTGTAAAAGCCGGGTACCCTGCGCTGGTCCCCACCCGCGCATTGGGATAGCCTTGCCGCCTGATTTCACAGCCAACCAGACCTCATGCGTTATTTGCTACCGCTGCTGCTCGCACTCTGCGCGTCGACTGCCGCCCAGGCCTTCGACCTGACCACTCAAAGCCTTGTGATTGCGGGCTACGCCACCAGCAAGGTGACCACCGCCCCGTTCGATCGCAAGCTGATCCTGGCCGCCCACGACGATGCCGCCGCCTTCGTCGCCAGCGACGGCGCCCTGCGTGGCGCACAGCTGGAAGCCGCCCTGAACGCACTGCGCCAGCACACCCCCGAACTTCATGCCAGCGACCTTGAACTGGCGCAGGCAATTCTCGTCCAATGATCACAACCGATTTTCCGGAGATGCTCCATGCGTAAACCGCTGATTGCCGCCACCCTCGGCCTGATGCTGCTGGCCGACGTGGTCCAGGCACAAACCCTGGTGGCCACCAGCAATATCATCGTGCGTGCCTTTGGCCGCTCGATCGACTTCACCTCCGACACCACCACCTCGATCCGCGACTCCAAGGTCGTGCGCGAGGCCCGTGACGATGCCGCCAGCTTCGTCGCCAGCCGTGGCGATATCCGTGGCGCGCAACTGGAAGCTGCCTTCGATACCCTGCGCCAGCGCGTTCCCGAAGCACGCGACGCCAGCGACCAGGTGCTGGCCGAAGCCATCCTGTCGCTGTGAAACCCCTTGCCTGGCTGTTGGGCAGCGTACTGACGCTGCTCGGCGCCCCTGCGCTGGCCGACCTGCAACTGCACCTGCAGGCAGACGGCCTCGACCCGCAACAGCAGCGGGCCAGCCAGGCACTGCTCGACGAAGCCCTGCAGGCCCTGCCGCCACGCTTGAAGGCTGAGCTGGACCGCCGCGTCGACGTCTCCTGGACCACCCGCATGCCCGAAGACGCCTATGGCCAGGCGTCGCTGGTATCGAGCCTGGAGCTCAACCGGCGCCTGCTGCCGGGCCTCACCGATGGCAGCGCTGCCACCGCGCAGACCGGCCGGCCGCATGGCACGGTGCGCCAGGAGCTGCTGGCCACCGTTCTCCACGAGCTCACTCACCTGTATGACCGCGCCCGCCTGTGGCCAGCGCCCGAGCGCCGGCTGATCAGCCGCTGCGTGCGCCAGAACACCAGCCTGGGGAAGGTGGGGCTGCCCGATGAATGCCGCGGCCAGACCGAACGCCGCTTCACCCTCAGCGACGACCCGCGCCTGCTCGACCTCGCCGGCTGGCCGCAGTACGTGGGCCGGCGTGGCGAGCGCGAACAGCACAACCGCCAGATCGCGCGCACCCCGGACAGCTACGAGCTGAGCAGCCCCAAGGAATTCATCGCGGTCAACATGGAGTACTTCCTCCTCGACCCGAGCTACGCCTGTCGCCGCCCGGCCCTCTACAAGTACCTGCGCGAGCATTTCGACTGGGCGCCTGCCGCTGCCGAGTGCGCGCCGGGGCTGCCGTTCCTCAACGCCGGCAACGACTTCGACAAGCAGCCGCTGGGCCAGGTCGACCCCGAACGCGTGTACGCCGTGGACTTCCTGCTGGCCGAAGCCAACCAGAACTGGGTCAGCCGCTGGGGCCACAGCATGCTGCGCCTGGTGATCTGCGCGCCGGGGCGCCCACGCGGTCCGGACTGCCGCCTGGACCTGGACCAGCACCTGGTGCTCTCGTACCGCGCCTTCGTCAACGACGTGCAGCTATCGAGCTGGGACGGCCTGACCGGCGCCTACCCCTCGCGCCTGTTCGTGCTGCCACTGGCACAGGTGATCGACGAGTACACCAAGACCGAACTGCGCAGCCTGGCTTCGATCCCGCTCAAGCTCGACCGGGACGAAATCGAAGACCTGGTGCGCCAGGCCGCCGAGATGCACTGGAACTACGACGGCCACTATTACTTCCTGTCCAACAACTGCGCGGTCGAAACCCTCAAGCTGCTGCGCAGCGGCACCGGCAACCCGCGCCTGGCCGGGCTCGACAGCATCATGCCCAATGGCCTGCTCGAGGTGCTGCAGGGTCGTGGCCTGGCCGACATGAGCGTGCTCGACGACCCGCGCGAAGCCTTGCGCCTGGGCTACCGCTTCGACTCCTACCGCGACCGCTACCAGGCCATGTTCCAGGTGCTCAAGCAGCACCTGCCGGTGCCGCAGGCCAGCGTGGAGGCCTGGCTCGAACAGCCACCCGCCCAGCGCCAGCAATGGTTCGCCCAGGCCGACCTGCGCACCAGCGCGGCCTTGTTGCTGCTGGAACAGGCCGGCCTGCGCCGCCAGCTGCTACTGGCCCAGGACGAGGTCAAGCAGCGCTACCTCAGCGGTCGCGAGCTCAACGACACCAACGTGGCCCAGGCCAACAGCACCCTGCAGCAGATCCTCGCCAACAGCGGCTTTCTCAGCAAACCGGCCGAACTGCTGAGCGGCAGCGGCTACGGGCTGCCCCAGGCCAGCGAACGCCAGCAGCTGGAGCAGGCCAGCAGCCAGCGCCAACAGCAACTGCAGCGCCTGACCGGCGACCTGGACAAGGAAGTACGCGCCTTGCTCGGCCCCGAGCGCGCCGCCGAAATCGCCGCCGTCGAAGCCAACCTCAAGCAGCTCGGCGAACACCTGCGCGCACTGCACAAGGCCGCTGGCGGGCTGCAATTGCCCTGAGTCGGTAGTTGACTTTGTAACTGCCTGTGCCACTATTTCGCCGCTTGAAAAATGGCATTTGGCTGCCATTGCGCCCCGCCGAAAGGCGCCGGGACATTTCGCAGAACCTCTTTCTTTCGACGTGACGGCCTGACCTCAAGCAGGCACTGCCGCGCACGGACGACCGTTGGCATGGTGGGATTATATGGACGTAGTCGGAGACGACCGCGAGTACGAGTGGTCGCTGGATGGGCAACGCTGGTTGCAGGATGCCCATGGCAGGTTCTCCCTGACCCACGTCGCCGGCAAGGCGCTGGAAGACGCGCAGCCCGACCTGGACTTTCTCGTCGGTGCGCAGCAGGCGCCCGGTGCGCAGGGCTGGCTGCCGGCCAGCTTCCGCCATTGCCCGCAGACCGGTACAGCCCTCACACCCGTGCGCTTCGACCGCCAGCAACGCTGGTTGCCGCCCTATGGCAACGGCAGCGGACGCCGGGTGGTGGAGGGCAGTTGCCGGCTCGACGGTGCCGAACACACCCTCGCCGCGTTGTACCGCAAGCTGGACGGCGCCACCCCGCGCAGCCTGAACACCGCGCACAAGTACGACCAGCTGCCACGCAAGAACGGCTTGAATTTTCTCGTCGCCAACCTGGGCGGTCATCGCGAGGCGCTGTTTGCGCTGGCCCGCGACGGCAGCCTGTTCCGCTGGCAGCGCCAGGCCCAGGAGTGGGCGGCGCTGTTGCCGCACAGCACCCCGATCGGCCGTTGCAGCCTGCCCAGCTGGGCGTGGGGCGTGAGCCTGCGCGAGGTGGGCGAACAGCAACGCCTGCTGCTGGCCTGTGACGAGGGTGCCACCGAGGTGCGCGTCGACCCGCTCGATGGCCGCTACCATGTCGACCGCTGCCCGGGCCGTGCCATCGCCGCCCCCGGCGATCTCGACGACCAGGTACTGATCCCGCAGCAGATGCCCGACGGCAGCTTCAGCCTGGTGGCACGCCACAATGAACAGTGGACCCTGCACCCCATCGCCCACGCCAACCCGGCGCACCTGCAGGGCCTGTCCGCGCCACTGCGCGACCCGGCCTCGCGGCGCCTGCTGTGGATCGGCGCCCACGGCTACCTCAGCGTCAAGCTCGGCGCCCAGCTGGACGCCCAGTGGCTGAGCTGGCCCGCCGGTGCCCAGGCCCGCCCCGAATACGGCCCGCCGTTCGTCAACGGCTACGGCATCTGGCAGCAACTGTTCGAGGGCAGCGAGCAGTACTGCCTGCGCCTGGACTCGGACGAACGCAAGGAAGTCAAAGGCTCGCGCCTGAGCACCGGGCACCTAAACTACATGTTCAACGTGCGCCTGGATGCGCCCTGGGGCGAGCACGACGTCGACAACACCCCCACCCGGCGCGAAGTGGTCTACCCCTTCATCGAGTTCATCGACAGCCAGTACCTGCTGTCGGTGCGCGTCGAATGGCCGTCGAGCCTGCAACAGTTCTTCGGCAACGACCAGGCCATCGACAGCCAGTTCTGCCTGGAACGCGTGGGCCAGCCGCCCTTGAGCATCACCCTCAAAGTGGCCCAACCCTGGAACGCCCAGTGGTTCTTCCACGACAACGCCCTGTGGCTGTACATCGATTCGACTGGAGCGCTCTACCGATGGGACGCATGAACCGCCTGCTGCGCCGTGGCCTGCTGCTGGCCCTGAGCCTGGTGTGCCTGAGCGCCCAGGCGCAACCGCTGCGCCAGGTGTTTCTGGTACAGAACTCCGGCTGGATGGAGCCGTTCTACCTCGACCCGGCTTCGGGCTTCAAACCGCTGATCACGCAACTGGCCGCCACCGCCGCCGGCAACGGCGAAGTGGTGATCGGCGCCTTCAACCAGGCCGACAGCAGCCACCCCTCGCCGCAATGGACCTACCGCGGCCCCGGCACCCACGCCAAGCTCGGCGACAGCGTCAATGCCCTGGCCCTGGCACGCAAGGCCAGTGGCGCCTATGCCGACACCGACTTCAAGGAAGCCCTGCTGGCCGCGATCAAGACCGGCCTGGAAGGGCGCGAAGGCATCATCTGGATCGTCACCAACAACAAGAACAGTCCCAACAACAGCAGCGAAACCCAGCTCAAGAACCGCGAGTTCTACGACCTGCTGCACAAGGAAGACGTGATCAGCCGCATCGCCGCCTTCCCGCAGAAGATGCCGGTCAAGAGCAGCAACTTCGAAGCCAACGGCCTGATGATCTACGCCCTGGCCTACGGCGCCAATGCCGGTGCCGCGCTGGAACAGGTGCTGGCCCAGCCGGCCCTGGCCAAACTGCTGAACGACGCGCGTGTACGCCTCAAGCCGCTGACCCAGGCCGCCGTGCGCTTCATCCCGACCGGCGTCAAGGACACCCCCGACGTCAGTGCAGAGCTGGCCCCCGACCAGCAGACCGTGGTGCTCAACATCAACGTCGACGGCTCGCCCAAGACCGCGGTGTTGCTGGGCCGCTTCGAGAACCAGTTCAACCCCTACCAGATCCACTCGGCCAAGGTCGCGATGAGCCTGGACATGCCCGGCGAAGCCCTGCAGTCGGCGATCTCGATGGACCGCATCGAGAACCTCGAACCCGGCGCCCGCTCCGACGAGCTGTCGATCAGCCTGCAACTGCCGCCGCTGCCGTCGCAGTGGTCCAGCGAAGTGCTGCTGTCCAGCGGCTACCAGCGTGCCGGGGCCATCGAAGTGCGCCTGAGCGAGCAGCAACTGCAGATTTCCCAGCAGTTCATCGAGCGCATGAACGAGCTGTTCCCCAACGATGCACTGCCCGATGTGTTCCTGCCGTCCAGCGAAGCCAGCGCTTCGGCCACCCGCCTGCCGATCGTGCTGCAGATCAGCTACCCGCTGGGCCCGGTGCTGTTGCTGCTGGCCCTGCTGGTGCTGGCGTTGATCGGCCTGTTGCTGGCCAAGGCCCTGATCGGCGGCAAGAAGCCGGTCACGGTGATGGTCGAAGGCATCGCCCAGCAATACCCGCTCAAGCCGTTCAGCAGCGCCAGCGTCTATGACGCCCGGCAGAACAAGGTCGCGACTGTAAAGCGCGGCCTGTTCGGCGCCACCCTCGAAAAACTCGCCGCCGACGTCGCCGTGCGCCTCAAATAACCCAGGACCCCGATCATGACCCAGACCAGCTCCCTGCCAGCCCCCGTAGAAAACGACGCCGCACCGGCCACCACCACCTCCACCCTGAGCGTTCCGGCGCCGCTGATGGACCTGGGCCCGAAAAAGGTCGACAGCCGTGACGCCCTGATCGGCGTGGCCGTGCTGGTGGTACTGGCGCTGATCTTCTTCGTGATCAAGAACGCCTACGCCAACTGGCGCGTGCGCGAGCGCGTGGCCCCCAGCCGCGCCAACGCCTCGGGCTGGTTCCTGTTCCTGGGCCTGCTGCTGGTGTCGGCCATGGCCGTGCTGGCGGTGATCAACTCCGGTCAGTTCCTCACCCCGCTGTACCTTGCGCCACTGGCTGGCGTGGCCGGCATTTCGCTGGTGGCCTGGCTGATGACCTTCTCGGCCAAGCGCTGAGCCCGGCCTGCACTGCCCGCGTCAGGCCTGGCCTGACGCTTCAATTTGATCCACGGATTTAGCCCGCCGACCCGACTCGGCCAGCCCAGCCAGGGCTCATGGAGTTTCAGATGAACGAGAATGCACAACCTTCCGGCCCGGCAGCGCTGAACATGGTCAGCGAGAAGATCCACCCGACGCTGTTCATCGCCCTGGGCGGTACCGGCATGAAGGTCAACATTCGCCTGCGCCGGCGCATTCTCAATGCCATCTGGGGCGGCAACAACCAGGTGCAGCAGATTGCCGACTTCCCCCTGGTGCAGTTCATCAACTTCGACCTGGATGCTGGCGAAGTCACCCAGGACGGCAAGTCGATCAAGACCGACGTGCTGGCCGAACAAGTGGCCTTTACCTCCGAAGAGAAGATCATCGAGCCGCTCAACCTGAGCAAGTACACCCACTCGATGGACGAGCTCAACCGCCACCGTGAAGTGGCCGAATGGTTCCCGCTGACCCCGGACAAGATCCGCGCCCTGGGCATCGACCCCTCCAAGGGCGCCGGGCAGATCCGTGCGCTGTCGCGCCTGTACTTCTACGACAAGTACCCGGTGATCCGCGACAAGCTGCGCGACAAGGTCGGGCGCCTGCTGGCCAACATCGGCGGCAACGCCGACAAGCTCAAGAAGCTCGGCCTGGAAATCGACCCCGGCAAGATCCGCATCGTCATCAGCGGCTCGGCGGCCGGCGGCACCGGGTCCGGTTCGTTCCTGGACATGGGCTACCTGGCCAAGGCGATCCTCAAGGAACACAACATCGCCGGCAAGGTCGACCTGTTCTTCGTGTTGCCCGGCGGCTTCCATGCCTACAACACCGAGCGCGTGCAGGCCAACGGCTACGCGGCGCTGATGGAGCTGGAAACCAGCATGCGCGGCAACCGCCTGGTCAAGCACTGGGACGCCACCGACAACCTGTTCATCGACAACCGCCCGTACGATGACGTCTACATCATCGACAACAGCAACGTCGCCCAGGCCAAGACCAGCGACCAGGAAGACGTCTACGAGATGCTCTCGGACGTGCTGTTCACCGACTTCACCTCGCAGGACTTCGCCAACAAGAAGCGTTCGATCGCGGTCAACCAGAACCAGCACAAGATCCGCTCCTACACTGTGCGCCTGCCCCAGGACTACGGCGACGACACCGAGCTGCGCTTCCCGTGCTCGTACTCATCGCTCGGCCAGGCCGTGCTCGACACCCAGATCGATGCGCGTCAGAACGTGCGCCTGAGCCGTCAGGTACAGCAGATGCTCAAGGCGTTCTTCGGCATCGCCAACGCCTCGGCCAACGACAACCGTCCTACCGACCGCGAGCGTGACGACTTCCTGCGCGAGCAGCTGAACGTCACCCCGCGTACCTTCACCGAACTGCCGGACTTCCTGTCCAAGGTCGAGCTGACCCTGGCCACCGGCGAGTTCACCCACTACCAGATCGCCGACGACCTGCTGCTGGTGGAAGGCGACAACAGCATCACCGCCCAGATCGAGCAGAAGGTCGAAGCGTTGTTCGAACGCCTGCACAGCGGCGGCGCCGACAAGGACCAATGGCTGACCCATGTGCGCGAGATCCAGCAGCAGCTGGAACGCGACACCAAGGGCAGCAACATCGACAGTGCCGAGCGCAACCACGAGGTACGCATCAAGGAAAACCGCCAGCGCCGCCTGGCCGAGCTGGTGCGCGAAGACGCCCTGCCGGAAAAACTCTTCCGTCGCCTGGACGACGATGAGCGCGGTGGCCTGGACTACACCCTGGCCCTGGTCGAGATGCTCAAGGACCGCCTGGAAAACGAAGGCAGCGGCATCATCCCGGCGCTGGAAAAGAACGCCGCACGCTTTAAGGAACTGGCCGAGAAGCTGGAGTCCTCGGAGCTGGCCCGCGAATTCGAGCGCCTCAAGGAAACCACCGGCGGCGGCCTGATGGCCCGCCTCAGCGGCAAGGACAAGCAGGCCGAGACCGTGCTCACCCAGGTCAAGGACACCCTGCGCGACAGCCTGTTGTTCTACGTGCGCCATGTAGCCGCGCGCGAGGCGGCCCAGTTGCTGCGCGAGCTGTCCGACTGGCTGGGCCGCAAGGAGTCGGTGGACCAGAGCGGTCGCGCGGTGTGGAACGGCTTCGTCGGTCGCCTGCAGGACGGGCGCAACGCAGTCGACCAGCTGCTGCGCCGGATCGAGACCGACATCAGCAAGATCGACGCCAGCATCAAGGAAAAACACGCCACGCTGATCCCCCTGGCGCTGGTGCAGAACAGCGAAGAGCAACCGGTGGACGGCGCCCAGGTGCGCGAGTGGGCCAAGGACGCATTCAAGGACTTCGGCGGCTCCAAGACCCTGTTCGGCAAGCTGCAGGACGAGGAGGGCCAGGAAGAGCTGCTGTCCAAGCTGCGCGCCAAGGCCGTACAGCAACTGCCGCGCCAGACCCAGGGCACCGACCCGCTGCTCAGTGCGCTGGCCGCGCTGACCCCGGACGAGCAGCGCGAGAAGTTCCGCCAGCTGCTGCAACGTGCCATGCCGTGGACCCCGCTCAACCTCACCGGCGGCTTCGGCATCGGCAAGGACCGCTACACCTGCCTGGTCGGCGTGCAGGACGCCAATGAGTTCAAGCGCACCTATGGCGCCATGCTCGGCCAGTGCCTGCCACAGGGCACCGGCATGACCGCCGGGCAGATCCAGTTCGTCGAGTCGGGCACCCCGGGCAAGCTGATCTGCTTTACCGAGCTCAGCGGCTTCCCTCTGCCGGCGCTGACCCCGCTGCCGACCTACCTGGCCAGCTACCGCAAGGAAAGCACCACCATCCCGCTGCACAGCCACAAGCGCATCAGCCAGTTCGTGCAGCCGATCCAGTTCACCCAGGAGCAGTACCGCCAGTTCGCCGAGGACTTCAAGCTGTACCTGCACGCGGTCGTGATGGGGGTACTGCGCCGCAACCCGTCGGAACGCTACGAACTGATGATCGACCAGGACTACTTCAGCGTCGGTGACGAGTTCGCGATCCGCCAGAACGGCCTGAACCAGCTACAGCGCAAGGACATCGAAGACCAGCTGCGCCAACGCTACGAGCAACTGCGCAGCCCGCAGCAACTGGCAGCCATGGTCGCGCTGTTCGAAGACCTGCGCCGCGGCGCCTACAAGCCGCAGATGCGCCAGGACGAAATCGGCGTGTCGTCGCTGTACCAGACCTTCCCGTACAAGATCGCCGAGCTGCTGAAAAACGAGTACGACAACCGCCTCAAGCGCCAGGCCCCGGACAACGCCGAGCGCCTTGTCGAGCAGGCGCGCGCGTTGCTGCAGCAGTTCACCGAGCCGGTCAGCGGCTCGCGCGCCGATGTGTACCGCGACGAAGTGCACGACGAGCACAGCGAGAAGCGCACCCTGCTCAAGGACTTCTTCACCAGCGGCTGGCTCGACAGCCTGTTCCAGCCGGCCGCCAGCACAGCGCCAGCTACCGCCCCCATGCCGGGCATGGCGCCACCGCCACCACCAGGCGCAGCCGGCATGGTGCCACCGCCGGTAGCCGCACCGCAGTACAGCTACCACCTGAGCGTGGCCGGCACCAACTATGGCCCGTACACCACCAGCCAGTTGCAGCAGTACGTGCAGACCGGCCAGGTGACCCGCGACAGCCTGTTGTGGCGCGAAGGCATGGCCGCCTGGCTGGGCGCCGGGCAGATCGCCGAGCTGGCCCACCTGTTCGCCCCGACGCCCGCCGCAGCGCCGCCTGTCGGTACCCCACCGCCCGTTGCGCCGATGGCGCCACCGCCTGTGAACTGAGGAAGGCCCCATGTCCGCATCCGCGAAAAATCCGGCCTTCCCGCTCAACTGCGCCAGCAGCGCGTGCAACCAGCCCCTGAGCGGCCCGGTGGCGTTCTGTCCGTACTGCGGCGCCAGCAGCCAGGTTGTGGCCGCTGCACCCGCCGCGCCGGCGCCGGTGGTCGTGGTGAGCGCGGCCCCGCCCCCCATGCCCGCAGCGGTGCCCGCGCCGGTGATCGAATCGGTGCACACGCTGGCCCCGGCAGGCATCGTGAGCACACCGGTGGTGACGCCGCCGCCCGTACCGCCGGTAGTGCAAGGGGCGCCGGTGGCCAAGTCGCGCAACCTCGGGCGCAAGCTTGCCCTGGCCGCCGGTGTGGTTGTGGCGGTACTCGGCTACGGTGCCTACCAGGCCAGCCAGCGCCAGTCGCTGCAGCAGTTCGAAGCCGAACTGGCCGCCGGCCAGGCTTGCCTGCGCAGCAGCCAGTTCGACTGTGCGCTGGAAAAAGCCGAAAGCGCGCTGCGCATCGAGAGCAAGGACCCGCGCGCCATCAGCCTGCTGCAACGCGCCCAGGCCGGGCTCGAGGGCCAGCAGCGCGACCAGCAGGCCAAGGCCCAGGCGGCAGCCGCCGCGGCCAGTGCGGCAGCCGCTCGTCAGGCTGCGGCCGAACGGGCGCAACGCGAGCAGCAGGCCCGTGAACTGGCCACCAAGGAGCAGCAGCTACGCGACGAGCAAACCCAGCTCGCCAAGCGCCAGCAACAGCTGGAACAACAGGCTCGCGTCGTGCAGCCGGCGCAGCAGCGTCCGCTCACCACCCCGCGCCCGCCCGTACAACGCCCTGCCAGCGCAGCCAATGCCGGGCTGGTGGGCCAGCAACTGAGCCAGGCACGCAGCGCCCTGGCCCGTCGTGACGGTGCCACCGCCCGTTCGCTGGCCAACAGCGTGCTCAGCCAGGACCCTGGCAACCGCCAGGCGCAGATCATCCTGCGCCAGGCCGAGCAGCTGCGCGCTCAGTCGTTCAACACGCCAAAGGGCCTGGGCGGGGTGATCATCGAGTAGCCCGCGCTATAGCGTCTCGCCGGGTTCGCCCGGCAGCTGCTCGTCCAGGTGCACCCAGGGCAGCCGGCTGTCGGTCCAGATATGCCGGCGCGGCTGCACCTGCTCCGGTGCGTCCAGGGTGGTGATGGTGATATCGATGCTTTCGGGGCTCAGGTCGGTGGTCAGCGCCATGTGCGCGCCACAGCGGCTGCAGAAGTAGCGCACGCAGCTGGCCGACGAGTCGTAGCGCTGCGGCGTGCCCAGCAGCCACTGGAAGTCCTCGCAGCGCACCGTCGCCCAGGTCACCAGCAACCCGCCGGTCACGCGCCGGCACACCGAACAATGGCAGTGCGCGACATCCTCCAGCGCACCCGCCACCCGATACCGCACGGCGCCGCAATGGCAGCCGCCTTCATGCACTTCGCCCATCCTCGTCGCTCCTGCAGACCCGCACTGGTTGATGAAACCTTCTGTCGCCTTTGTGCCGCCGAAAGCTGGCTGAAAGCTTGGGCACTTAGCATCGCCTCACCTCCGGCAAAAGACCGGTCAGCCAGGGCTCTGACTTTACTGCAGTGCCCGGCCCAATCAACAACAACAATGGTGATACTGATGTCCTTCCACGCCCGCGTTCTGCCTGCCCTCCCGCCGTCACTCCCAGCACCGCGCACCTTGCGCTGATCCGTTCGTCCCTTTCTCGACGCGCCTCGCCTGGAGTAACTGCCCCATGCTGACCTTCCTCGGCTTCGCCATGGTCATCACCTTCATGTACCTGATCATGACCAAGCGCCTGTCGGCCTTGATCGCGCTGATTCTGGTACCGATCATTTTCGCCCTGTTCGGCGGCTTCTCGGGCGAGATCGGCCCGATGATGCTGCAGGGCATCAGCAAGCTGGCACCCACCGGCGTGATGCTGATGTTCGCCATTCTGTACTTCGCCCTGATGATCGACTCCGGCCTGTTCGACCCGGCCGTGCGCAAGATCCTCAAGCTGGTCAAGGGTGACCCGCTGAAAGTCTCGGTGGGCACCGCCGCGCTGGCCCTGGTGGTATCGCTGGACGGTGACGGCGCCACCACCTACATGATCTGCGTGGCCGCCATGCTGCCGCTGTACAGCCGCCTGGGCATGAGCCCGCGGATCATGGCCGGCCTGATCATCCTGGCCGGCGGGGTGATGAACATGACCCCTTGGGGCGGCCCCACCGCCCGCGCCGCCAGCGCGCTGCACGTCGATCCGTCGGACATCTTCGTGCCGATGATCCCGGCCATGGCCTTCGGCGTGTTCGCCATCCTGGCCATCGCCTATATGTACGGCAAGCGCGAACGTGCCCGCCTGGGCGAACTGCACCTGCCGGGCGATGAAATCGACCACAGTGAAATCAGCGTATCGCAATATCCCGACGCGCGCCGGCCCAAACTGCTGTGGTTCAACGGCGCATTGACCCTGGCCCTGATGGTCGCGCTGATCGCCGGCCTGCTGCCGCTGCCGGTGCTGTTCATGATCGCCTTCAGCATCGCCATGGTGGTCAACTACCCGTGCCTGCAACAGCAGAAGGACCGCGTCGCGGCCCACGCCGGCAGCGTGCTGGCGGTGGTGGGGCTGATCTTCGCGGCGGGCATCTTCACCGGCATCCTGTCCGGCACCGGCATGGTCGAGGCCATGTCCAAGAGCCTGCTGGCGGTGATCCCCGAAGCGATGGGCCCGTACCTGGCGGTAATCACCGCGATCGTGAGCATGCCGTTCACCTTCTTCATGTCCAACGACGCCTTCTACTACGGCGTGCTGCCGGTGCTGGCCGAAGCTGCCAGCCACTACGGCATCAGCCCGGTGGAGATGGCCCGTGCCTCGATCGTCGGGCAACCGGTCCACCTGCTCAGCCCGCTGGTACCCTCGACCTACTTGCTGGTAGCCCTGGCCGGTATAGAATTCGGCGATCACCAGCGCTTCACCCTCAAATGGGCGGTGCTGGTGTGCCTGTGCATCATGTTCGCGGCGCTGCTGATGGGAATTTTCCCGCTGTTCAGCAGCCTATAATTCATCCGTTTCATCCCAACGCTTGCGCGTCGACCCCTGCGGCGCGCAACGCCCCACACGCTCGAAGGAACACACATGGAATGGCTGACCAACCCGGAAATCTGGGTTGCCTTTTTTACCCTGACGGCTCTCGAGATCGTCCTGGGCATCGACAACATCATCATGATCTCGATCCTGGTCAGCCGCATGCCCAAGCACATGCAGCAGCGCACCCGGATCTTCGGCCTGGCGCTGGCGATGGTCACGCGCATCCTGCTGCTGCTATCGATCGCCTGGGTCATGCGCCTGACCGCCGACCTGTTCCATGTGTTCGGCCAGGGCATTTCCGGGCGTGACCTGATCCTGTTCTTCGGCGGCCTGTTCCTGTTGTGGAAGAGCTCCCAGGAGATCTACCACGGCCTCGAAGGCGAGGACGAAACCCACGACGAGCCGTCTTCCGGCAAAGCCGGTGGCAAGTTCCTGTACACCATCATCCAGATCGCGATCATCGACATCGTGTTCTCGCTGGACTCGGTGATCACCGCAGTGGGCATGGTGTCCCACGTGCCGGTGATGGTGGCGGCGATCATCGTCGCGGTGCTGGTTATGATGCTGTGCGCCAGGACCATCAGCGAGTTCATCGACAAGCACCCGTCGCTGAAGATGCTCGCGCTTTTCGTTTCCTGATCGTGGTCGGCACCGTGCTGATTGCAGAAGCCTTCGACGTGCACGTGCCTAAGGGCTACGTCTACTTCGCCATGGCCTTCTCGCTGGCGGTGGAGGCGATCAACATCAAGATGCGCACCGCGGCGGCGAAAAAAGAAACAGCAGAGCGACCCGGTGAAAACTTCGCAAGGACATTCCGGGTCAGTAAACACTGGCTGCGTTGAACAACAGGCCCCGAATGGGGCCCTTTTGTCTTTTTGGGACGGCAAACGCGCCAGCGAAGTTGCCCGAAACCGGCGCGCGAGGTTTTCAAAGCCCGTGCATGCATGCCATGCTGGCGCCCACGGCCCTTGGCCGACTACAGCTTAAGTGAGCACTGGAAAAAAACCGCCGGTCCACCAGGCCAGGCTCACCGCGTCATCCACTTGCCCCACTGGGGCGCCTTAACAGGGGGCCGTAAGTATGCTGACCCTGCTCAACCTGCTCTCGGCCGTGGCCCTGCTGATCTGGGGCACACATATCGTACGTACCGGCATCCTGCGGGTGTTACGGTTTCCAACCTGCGCCGATTGCTGAGCCAGAAACATGGCCAAGCGGCCCCTGGCGTTTCATCGCCGGCATCCTGGTCCACGGCCATGGTGCAGAGCAGCAAACGCCACCGCGATGCTGGTGACCTCGTTTCGTCGGCCAGGGCCTGATGACCCTCACCCCGGCCCTGGCCATCATGCTCGGCGCCGACGTGGGGGACCGCGCTGATGGCGCGGGTGCTGACCCTGGACCTGTCGTGGCTGTCGCCGCTGCTGATCTTCCTCGGGGTGATCTTCTTCCTCTCGCGCAAGCAGACCCGCGCTGGGCAACTGGGGCGCGTAGGCATCGGCCTGGGCCTGATCATCCTGGCCCTGCAACTGATCGTGGAGGCCGCTGCGCCGATTACCCAGGCCCAGGGCGTCCAAGGTGCTGTTTTGCCTCGCTGACCGGCGACATCCTGCTCGACGCCCTGGTGGGCGCGCTGTTTCGCCCTGATCTCGTATTCCAGCCTGGCCGCGGTGCTGCTCACCGCCACCCTGGCCGGCGCCGAAATGATCAGCCTGCCGGTGGCCATCGGCCTGGTGATCGGCGCCAACATCGGCAGCGGCCTGCTGGCGTTTCCTGAGCACCAGCATGCAGAAACGCCGCCGGGCGCCAGGTGGCGCTGGGCAGCCTGCTGTACAAGCTGATCGGCCTGCTGGTGGTCATCCCGGTGCTCGACCCGCTGGTGCACTGGATGGACAGCCTGACCTTCAGCCCGCAAGAGCTGGTGATCGGCTTCCACCTCATCTACAACACCCTGCGCTGCCTGGCCCTGCTGCCCACCGCGACGCCAATGGGGCGCCTGTGCCGCTGGCTGCTGCCCGAGCGCGAGGAAACCAACGGCCACGCCAAGCCCCGCCACCTGGACCCTGCCGCGCTGGACACCCCGAGCCTGGCACTGGCCAACGCGGTGCGCGAGACCCTGCGCCTGGGCGACCTGGTCGACAGCATGCTCGATGCCATGCTCAACGTGCTGCGCGGCAGCCAGACCGCCCTGACCCAGCAGGTGCGCACCCTCAGCGACGACGTCGAGGGCCTGTACAACGCCATCAAGCTGTACCTGGCGCAGATGCCCCGCGAAGACCTCGGCGAGCACGACAGCCAGCGCTGGGCCGAGATCATCGAGCTGGCGATCAACCTCAAGCTGGCCAGCGACCTGATCGAGCGCATGCTGCGCAAGGTGCAGCAGCAGAAGACGTCGCAGCGCCGCGAGTTCTCCCAGGTGGGCCTGGAGGAGCTGACCGTGCTGCAGACCCAGCTGCTGTCCAACCTGCGCCTGGGCCTGTCGGTGTTCCTCAGTGGCGACCCGCACAGCGCACGCCAGCTGCTGCGCGAGAAGCGCCGCTTCCGCGCCCAGGAGCGGCGCCTGGCCCATGCCCACGTCAGCCGCCTGCAGCGCAAGGTGGTGCAGAGCATCGAGACCAGCTCGCTGCACCTGGAACTGATCGCCGACATGAAACGTCTCAACTCGCTGTTCTGCAGCAGTGCCTATGCGGTACTGGGCGGCAGCGATACCGGCGCCCTGATGATCGACAGCGTACCGGACGATGCCCATTCGCCTTGACCCGACGCTGCCCCGAACCCGTGCAAGGAAGCCTGTGATGCGTTGCCTGATGTTCATCTGCCTGTTGCTGGGCGCCCCTTCAAGCTTTGCCCTCGACCGCACCCAGGTCGAGGGCTACCTGTTGCCCAACGGCCTGCAGGTGCTGCTCAAGCCCGGCTACGAGCGCGACCATGTGTCGATCCGACTGGTGGTGGGCATCGGCTTCGACGACTTCCCGTGCGCGCGCCAGGAACTGCCGCACCTGCTCGAACACCTGCTGTTCAGCGGTATCGACGACACGGGCGAAGGCGGGCTGGAAGAACGCATGCAGGCCCTGGGCGGTGAATGGAACGCCTACACCAGCAGCGCCGACACCACCTTCGTCATCGAGGCCCCGGCGCGCAACCAGCGCAAGGTGCTCGACCTGCTGCTGGCCGTGCTCCAGGACACACGTATCGATGCCAACGCCTTGCAGGTGTCGAAGAGCATCGTCGAGCGTGAAGACGGCGGGCACTACACCCACCTGCAGCGCTGGCTGGACCGCCAGGACCTCGGCCACCGTGCCAGCGACCAGCTGGCGGTGGAGCTGGGGCTCAAGTGTGCCGAGCGCTCCTCGGTGCAGGACATGACCCTGGAAGAAGTGAATGAACTGCGCCAGCACTGGTACGCCCCCAACAACATGAGCCTGATCGTGGTCGGCGGCCTGGACCGCGTGCTGCCCGCCTACCTGGAGCGCACCTGGGGCCAGCTGGAGCCGGTGGAACCGGGCGAGCGCCGGGTACTCGATGGCGTGACCCACAAGGCCCAGGCGCGCCGCGAGCTGATCCGCGGCTGGCTGGGCGACAGTGCGCGGTTGCACTGGATGTTCCTGGAGCCGGTGCTGGATGAAAACCACGACGCCACCTACGACCTGCTGCAGCGCTACCTGGACTGGGCGCTGTATCGCGAATTGCGCCTGCAGCACAGCCTGTCGTACGGGCCGTCGGCGCAGCGCGAGCGTTTTGGCGACACCGGCCTGTTGAGCCTGAATGCCGACCTGGACAGCGATCAGGTCGAGGCGGCCGAGCAGATCCTGGGGCAGATGATCGAGCGCCTGCGCAAGGACGGCCTGGACCGCGCCACGTTCGAGCGCATCAAGGCCGCGGCAATCGCCCGCGAAGCGTGGACCAGCCAGGGCAACAGCGCGCTGGCCGACTACTACTGGGGAGCGTTGAACGACTATGCCGACGGTCGGGTCGGCGAGGCGAAGACCCGGTTGCGCGAGGTCAGCCTGGAGGATGCGGATGCGGCGCTGCAGGCGCTGTTCGCCGAGCCTGGGTATGTGCGGGTAGAGAAGCCGTTGCTGGGGTATGACCAGCTGTATGGGTTGGGGGCACTGGGGCTAGGGCTGGTGTTCGCGGCCTTGCTGCTGTGGCGTCGACGCCGCGATAGGGCCATTACTGACACCCGAAAGCAGCGTATCCTGTAACAGATTTTTACCTCACCCAGCGAACGCCCCACCATGCCCGCACTTCTCCTGCGCCTGATCGACCTGATAAAGCGCTACCCGGGGGTCATCGCCCTCGGCGGTTTCATTTCCGGTATCGGCAGTTTCATCCTGGTAGACCGTCAGGAAGGCCTGGCCAGCTGGGTCGCCATCCTGTTGCTGGTGAGCTGGCTGTGGCTGATGTTCGAGAACACCTTCACCCAGCTGTTCACCCGCCTGTTCAAGCGCGAGATCCCGCAGCCGCTGCTGCGCTACGCCACGCAGATGATCCACCAGGAAAGCCTGTTCTTCGTGCTGCCGTTCTTCTTCGTCACCACCACCTGGAACAGCGGCCAGCTGGTGTTCACCGGCCTGCTGGCCGGCGCCGGGCTGGTGTCGATCGTCGACCCGCTGTACTACCGCTGGCTGGCGCCGCGCCGCTGGCTGTTCCTGGCCCTGCACACCCTGACCCTGTTCGCCGCGCTGCTCACGGCGCTGCCGATCATCCTGCACCTGACCACGTCGCAGAGCTTCAAGCTGGCGCTGGGCATCGCCATGCTGCTGTCGTTCCCGAGCCTGGCCAGCAGCTTCCCGATCAATCACTGGCGCCGTGCCGCCATGCTGGTGCTGGTCACCCTGGCCGTTGGCGGCAGCGGCTGGCTGCTGCGCTCGTGGGTGCCGCCGGCGACACTGTGGATGACCGAAGTGGCCATCAGCACCCAGCTGCAGAACCGCACCCCCGGCGACAGCCTGGAGCAGGTCAGCGCCAGCCAGATCCGCAGCGCCGGGCTCTATGCCTATACCGCGATCAAGGCTCCGCGCGGCCTCAACGAACGCATCTACCACGTATGGAAACAGGACGGCAAAGAGGTCGATCGCATTGCCCTGAACATCAATGGCGGGCGCAAGGAAGGCTACCGCGCCTGGACCCACAAGCAGGTGTTCCCCAGCAACCCGGTCGGGCACTGGCAGGTGCGCGTGCTCACCGAGGACGGCCAGGTGATCGGCGTGCTGCGCTTCGAGGTGGTTGATGACGGTCAAGCATCCGTCGCCAAGTGACGCTATGCTCTGACCCGGCGCACTGGAGCGCCTGCCGGACTGTCTGGAGCCTATGACCACCACCGTCACCCCCGCCAGCGCCACCCTCGATACCACGCGCAGCCCGGCCTGCCTGCGCATCGCCGGCGACTGGACCCTGGCCAACTACACGCCGCTCAAGCGCAGCACCGAGGCCCTGCACGGCCAGTACGATGCCAGCGCCCAGGTCGACCTCGCCCAGCTGGGCAAGCTGGACACCGCCGGCGCCTCGCTGCTGGTCGAACTGCTGGGTGCCGAGCGCCTGGGGCAACTGGCCGATGACCACGCCAGCCCGCTGTCGGCCGCCGACCGCGCCTTGCTGCACACCGTGTACTGCTCGCTACAGGACTACTGCCTGCCAGAGCGCCAGCCGGAAACGTCCGTGCTGACCCAGCTGCTGTGCCGCATCGGCCGGGCAGTCGACGTGCTGTGGCAAGACACCCGGCAACTGCTCGGCTTCATCGGCCTGATCATCGCCACCCTGGCCCGGCGCCTGCTGCAACCCAGGCGCTGGCGTATGACCGCCGTGGTCGCGCACATCGAACAGACAGGCCTGGACGCGGCGCCCATCGTCGCGCTGCTGACCTTTCTGGTGGGTGCGGTGGTGGCCTTTCTGGGCGCCACGGTGCTGGCCAGTTTCGGCGCGAGCATCTTCACCGTCGACCTGGTGGCGTTCTCGTTCCTGCGTGAATTCGGCGTGCTGCTTACCGCCATCCTGATGGCAGGACGCACCGCCAGCGCCTTCACCGCGCAGATCGGCTCGATGAAGGCCAACGAGGAAATCGATGCGATCCGCACCCTGGGCCTGGACCCGGTCGAGCTGCTGGTGGTGCCGCGGGTGCTGTCGCTGCTGATCGCGCTGCCATTGCTGACCTTCGTCGCGATGCTGTGCGGCATCATCGGCGGCGCCGTGGTGTGCGCGGTGTCGCTGGACATCTCGCCGGCGATGTTCCTGTCGCTGCTGGAAAGCGACATCGGCGTGCAGCACTTCCTGGTGGGCCTGGCCAAGGCGCCGTTCTTCGCCTTCCTGATCGCGGCCATCGGTTGCCTGGAAGGTTTCAAGGTGACCGGCAGCGCCGAATCGGTCGGCGCCCACACCACCTCGGCGGTGGTCCAGTCGATCTTCGTGGTGATCGTGCTGGATGCGGTGTTCGCGCTGTTCTTCATGGAGATGAGCTGGTGAGTGAGGCAAGCCACGAGAAGGTCATCGAGGTGCGGGGCCTGTGCAACCGCTTCGGCACCCAGAGCGTGCACGAACAGCTCGACCTGGACCTGTACCGCGGCGAGATCCTCGCCGTGGTCGGCGGCTCGGGCAGTGGCAAGTCGGTGCTGCTGCGCAGCATCGTCGGCCTGCGCCGGCCCAACGAGGGCACGGTGAGGATCTTCGACCAGGACCTCAGCCAGGCCAGCGACCAGCAGCGCTCGCAGGTGGAGCGTCGCTTCGGCGTGCTGTACCAGAAGGGCGCGCTGTTCTCGTCGTTGACCGTCACCGAGAACGTCGCACTGCCGCTGATCGAACATGCCGGCCTGAGCCGCGCCGACGCCGAGCATCTGGCCGGGGTCAAGCTGGCCCTGGCCGGGCTGCCGCTGTCGGCGGCCGACAAATACCCCGCGTCGCTGTCGGGCGGCATGATCAAGCGCGCCGCCCTGGCCCGCGCCCTGGCGCTGGACCCGGACATCCTGTTTCTCGACGAGCCCACCGCCGGGCTCGACCCGATCGGCGCGGCCGCCTTCGACCAGTTGATCCTGACCCTGCGCGATGCGCTGGGCCTGAGCGTGTTCCTGATCACCCACGACCTGGACACCCTCTACACCATCACCGACCGCGTGGCCGTGCTGGCGCAGAAGAAGGTGCTGGTGGCCGGCCCCATCGACCAGGTCTCGGAAACCGACGACGCGTGGATTCACGACTATTTTCATGGCCCGCGCGGCCGTGCGGCCTACCAGGCCGCCACAGCGCTCAAGGAGAACTGAAATGGAAACCCGCGCGCACCATGTGTTGATCGGGCTGGTCACCGTGCTGGTGGTGGCCGGCGCCATGCTGTTCGGCCTGTGGCTGGCCAAGTCGAGCGTCGACAGCACCTTCAAGGACTACGAGGTGGTGTTCAACGAGGCCGTCACCGGGCTGTCCAAGGGCAGTGCGGTGCAGTACAGCGGGATCAAGGTGGGCGATGTGATCAGCCTGCGCCTGGACCCCAACGACCCCCGCCGGGTGCTGGCGCAGATCCGCCTGAGCGCCGAGACCCCGATCAAGCAGGACACCCAGGCCAAGCTGACCCTGACCGGCGTCACCGGCACCTCGCTGATCCAGCTCAGCGGCGGCACCCCGCAGAGCCCGCCGCTGGAAGGCAAGGGCGGCCGGCTGCCGGTGATCGTCGCCTCGCCATCGCCGATTGCGCGCCTGCTCAACAACAGCAGCGACCTGGTGACCAACATCAACCTGCTGCTGCACAACGCCAACCGGCTGTTCTCCGAAGAGAATGCCACCCGCCTGGGCGCCACCCTGGCCAACCTGGAGCAGACCACCGGCGCGATTGCCGGGCAGCGCGACGACATCCGCCTGGCCATCCAGCAGATGGCCCAGGTGGGCAAGCAGGCCGGCGCGGCGCTGGAGCAGACCAGCCAGCTGATGCGCAACGCCAACAGCCTGCTCGGCAGCGACGGCAAGCAGATCGTCAACAGTGCCGACCAGGCCATGCAGTCGCTGGCGCGCAGCACCGCCACCATCGACGCGTTGCTCACCGACAACCGCGAGGCGATCACCAGCGGCGCCCAGGGCTTCAACGAACTGGCCCCGGCGATTCGCGAACTGCGCGATACCCTGACTGCCTTGAAGGGCATCTCCCAGCGCCTGGAGGCCAACCCCAGCGGTTACCTGCTGGGCCGCGACAAAAACAAGGAGTTCACCCCATGAGCCGCCCCTGCCGCACCCTCGCCCTGGCCGCGCTGCTGAGCCTGAGCAGCGCCTGCTCGATCCTGCCCAAGGCGGAGCCGGCCGACGTGTACCGCCTGCCGGCGGCGCAACCGGTGCGCAGCAACGCCGCACCCGTGGCCTGGACCCTGCGTATCAACAAGCCGCTGGCCAGCGAGATCCTCGGCACACCGCGCATTGCCGTGGTGCCGGCAGGCAACCTGATCAGCAGCTACAAGGGCGCACGCTGGGCCGACCCGGTGCCGGCACTGCTGCGCAACCGCATGCTCGACGCCTTCCAGCGCGACGGCCGGGTACAGCGGGTAAGTGCCGACGACGCCAACCTGCAGGCCGACTACGAGATCGTCGGCGAACTGCAGGCGTTCCAGAGCGAGTACAGCGATGCCGGGCTGGCAGTAGTGGTGCGCCTGGATGCGCGACTGGTGCAGGGGCGTACCCAGCGCGTGCTGGCCAGCCACAGCTTCGAGGTGCGCCAGCCGGTGGCGCAGACCCAGGTACCGGCGGTGGTCGGCGGCTTCGGCCAGGCCACCGACCGGCTGATGGCGCAACTGGTGGACTGGACCGTGGCTCAGGCGAAGAACCAGTAGCACACCGCGATGGCCGCCAGCACCCCGGCCAGCTCGGCCAGCAGCGCGCAGCCCACGGCGTGGCGTGCGCGCTGGATACCCACGGCGCCGAAATACACCGCCAGTACGTAGAAGGTGGTTTCGGTGCTGCCCTGGATGGTCGCGGCCACCAGTGCCGGGAAGCTGTCCACCCCGTGGGTCTGCATGGTCTCGATCAGCATGGCCCGCGCCGCGCTGCCGGAGAACGGCTTGACCAGCGCCGTGGGCAGGGCATCGACGAAACGCGTGTCCCAGCCCAGCCATTCGATGACATGACGAATGCCGTCCAGGCCGAACTCCAGCGCCCCCGAGGCGCGCAGCACGCCGACCGCGCACAGCATCGCCACCAGGTAGGGCAGCAGGCTCTTGGCCACGTCGAACCCTTCCTTGGCACCTTCGACGAAGGTTTCGTACACCGGCACCCGCTTGAATGCGCCGATCAGCAGAAACAGCATGATCAGGCCGAACAGCGTGAGGTTGCCCAGGATCGACGACAGGGTGGCCAGCGCGGTGGCCGACAGGCCCGCCAGCAGCGCCATGAAGCCGCCCAGCAGCAGCGCGCCGGGCACCATGTAGGCGAGCACCACCGGGTCCCACAGGCGCAGGCGCTGCATCACCGCCACCGACAGCAGGCCCACCAGGGTCGAGGCGCTGGTGGCCAGCAGGATCGGCAGGAACACCAGGGTCGGGTCCATAGCGCCTTGCTGGGCGCGGTACATGAAGATGGTCACCGGCAGCAGGGTCAGTGACGAGGCATTGAGCACCAGGAACAGGATCTGCGCGTTGCTTGCCGTGGTGGAGCTGGGGTTGAGCTCCTGCAGGGCGCGCATGGCCTTGAGGCCGATAGGCGTGGCGGCGTTGTCCAGGCCCAGGCCGTTGGCGGCGAAGTTCAGGGTGATCAGGCCCAGCGCCGGGTGGCCGGGCGGTACCTCGGGCATCAGGCGACGGAACAGCGGGCCGAGTACCTTGGCCAGCCAATCGACGATACCGGCCTTTTCGGCGATCTTCAGAAAGCCCAGCCACAGGGTCAGGGTACCGAACAGCAGCACCATGACTTCGACCGAAAGCTTGGCCATGGCGAAGATACTCTCGACCATGGCGGCGAAGATGCCCGCGTTGCCACCCACCAGCCACTGCACCAGTGCGGAGAGGGCGGCCACCACGAAAAAGCCGAGCCAGAGGCCGTTGAGCATTGGTCGTTTCCCTTGCAAGTTGGAGCGCATGATAGCGGGGTGGGTAGGCAGACGCCATAAACGGCGGCGGCCCATTCGCCGGCAAGGCCGGCTCCTACAGGTTCGGCATCGTCTGTAGCAGCCGGCCTTGCCGGCGAAGCTTCTGGCAGGCAACAAAAAGCCCCGACGGGTCGGGGCTCTTGTGTTTCAGGCCGTCAGCAGCTTAGTGCTGAGCGGTCTCGCCAGCCGGCGCCGGGGTCTTGCTGCGCCAGTGCGGCAGCGAGTTCCAGTACGCCTGGCCCTTGGCATCGTCATACATGCCTTCCCAACGCGAGATGACCAGCACCGCCAGGGCGTTGCCGATCACGTTCAGGGCGGTACGCGCCATGTCCATGATGCGGTCGACACCGGCGATGAACGCCAGGCCTTCGAGCGGGATGCCCACACTGCCCAGGGTCGCCAGCAGCACCACGAACGATACGCCCGGCACACCGGCAATGCCTTTGGAGGTGACCATCAGGGTCAGCACCAGCAGCAGTTGCTGGCTGATCGACAGGTCGATGCCGTACAGCTGCGCGATGAAGATCGCCGCGATGCTCTGGTACAGGGTCGAACCGTCCAGGTTGAACGAGTAGCCGGTCGGCACCACGAAGCTGCAGATGGCCTTGGGCGAACCGTAGGCTTCCATCTTCTGGATCACGCGCGGCAGCACGGTCTCGGAGCTGGCGGTGGAATAGGCCAGGATCAGCTCGTCCTTGAAGATGCGCATCAGTTTCAGGATCGAGAAACCGAACAGGCGGGCGATCAGGCCCAGCACCATGAAGGCGAAGAAGGCGATGGCGAAGTACACCAGCAGCACCAGCTTGGCCAGCGGCAGCAGCGAGGCGAAACCGAAGTTGGCCACGGTCACCGCAATCAGGGCGAACACGCCGATCGGGGCGTAGTTCATGATCATGTGGGTGACCTTGAACATGGCTTCCGACACGCCCTGGAAGGTTTTCACCAGCGGGTCGCGGATGTCTGCCTGCAGGCTCGACAGGCCCAGGCCGAACAGCACCGAGAAGAAGATGATCGGCAGCATCTCGCCACGCATCAGCGCTGCAAAGATGTTCGACGGGATCAGGTTGAGGATGGTCTCGATGAACGCATGCTCATGCTGCACCTCGGCGGCGGTGGCCTGGTACTTGGAGATATCCACGGTGCCCAGGGTGCTCATGTCGATGCCGGCGCCCGGGTGGAACAGGTTGGCCAACACCAGGCCGACCACGATCGCGATGGTGGTCACTACCTCGAAATAGATGATGGTCTTGAGGCCGATACTGCCAAGTTTCTTCGCATCGCCAACCCCGGCGATACCCACGACCAGCGACGAAATCACGATCGGGATGACGATCATCTTGATCAGGCGAATGAAGATGTCACCTGCCGGTTGCAGGACGTTACTGATCCACCATGCCTTTTCTGCACTGAAATGGTTCAGCAACGCCCCGATGGCGATCCCCAATACCAGACCGATGAGGATTTGCCAGGCGAGGCTTAGTTTTGCCTTCTTCATGTCGTTACCCTTTGTTCAAGTGGACACGGTCACTGCCTTGAAACCTGCATTCTAGAGCCGCTGAAAGCGATTCCCTGGAGTTTTCATGGTGCAGGCAATGCGCCGTAGAAGGTCACCGCAAGTGAGCGCAAGGGGCGCTCGGACCAGCGAAAAAGGCGCAACTATTCCGATGCAGGCGCACTGAGTCTAATGCCGTAAATGACTACCCTATGCCTAATCGGCATGATCTTTTTGGCATGAAACGGACGTCCCAGCGGCAGAAAACCTACCCGTTCGGAATCCCGAATAAGGCCAAAGCGCCATGATTAGGCCGATACAGCGGTATCCACAAACCGGCAAAACAGCGTTGTTCGACAATCCGAATGCGTGAAAAACGTCATTTGGCAGGTCAAAGAAGTCAGGAATTTTTTTGATGGGTGGTCAGCCGTCTGGCCGATCTGTCACTTTCAAGCGGGGAAATGCATCAGGCTTGCGCCGGGTGCACAAGTCTGACCGGGGGCTGCCCTGGCGGCATGCGACCCCGGTCCACGACTGTGTTGCCGTTTACCACCCTGACCCGGCCCATGAAGGAGGTACTCCCTGTACCCCTAGGCCCCTCCGATCCTGTAGCAATCAGAGCAGCCCGGCCCCCTGGTCATGCGTCCGCTCTCCTCGAGCGGGCGCAGCATAGAAACTGGAACAGGCAAAAGGTTCAGCTTCCATGGTGATACTGATGCGTCCGGCGACACTCAGTAGTAGTTCGGGTCTTTCTTCAGCTGCTCTTCGAGCATCTGTTTCATGCCGTCATTCGGCTCGCCCAACCAACGCTTGTCGGTGTGACGGCTGGGTGACTTGTCGGCAGGCAGGCCGGCGGGTACCTGGACCCACAGCGCGTATGCCTCATCCTTGTCCCAGCTGAAGGCCACGATAAGACGGCTGCTGTCGCAGCTCTGCTCGGTCTCACACAAGGGGCCGACCAGATACTTGTCGCCGTCTTCCTCGATCGCCGTCATCTGCTCGGTGGAAGCACCACTGAGGTTGATGACCCAATCGGGCAGCCGCTCCTGCTTTTTGACCACTTTCTGCCAGGTTTCCCGGTACTCGGGGTCCGAACCAAGCAGTTGGCTGGTCCGGACCTGGCCGTCATTGGCCGCCATCGCCGCTGTACAGGCCCCCACCATCAGGGCGCCTGCCAGGGCTCTGTAGAGCGTCCCTTTCATAGTCAACCTCTACCGCGACGACCGAAGAAGAAGGAAGCGACGAACAGTACCAGGAAGACAATGAAGAGAATCTTCGCGATACCGGTAGCGGCGCCGGCGATACCACCGAAGCCCAGTACGGCAGCGACAATGGCGATGATCAGGAAGGTGATGGCCCAACTTAACATGGTGTTTCTCCTTACCGTTTTTGAAAGCGGTTGTGTCAGATGTGGGGCATTGCTCGGTCAGAACACCCAGCGTTCCTGCGGCACGACGGTTTCCACGGTGGCCGCATCGACCGAGTGGGTACGTGGCGCGGTCCTGGCTTCCAGCATCGAAGCACGCGTGGCCTGCACATGGGCCACGTGATAAGCCTGTACGGACATCTGGTTGGCGATCTGCTTGGACTGCCAGATGCTGTACATCTGCCCTGCAACCAGGGTCAGAAGCGCCGCCAGGCAGAGAAACAGCAACTGGCGTACGTGAAGCGGGGAAATCTGCACTAGGGCGGCGGTTAACAGGTTCATGCCGGGCTCCTCTGCTGCATCGTTGTTATTGACTGATAGAGTCATTGCAGCCTGCATGCCAGCTTTTGAAATCAAATAAAATGCTTATAAATCAACATGTTAGGTATGTACTGAGGGCAGCTGCAGGACGCATCCTGCACGATGCCCCCCAGGGCCTCGTGCGATTTGCACGATCAGCCCTCCACCTTGATCGCCACCTTGAGCATGTCGGCGTCCACCCCGCGCACGCCGCGGATCTGGCGGGCAATCTCCTGGGCGATGGTCTTCTGCTCGTTGCTCATGACTTCCCCGGACAGGCGCACCACGCCCTCCTGGGTCGCCACCTTGATGTTGGGCCCGTCCAGGTTGCGGCTATATAAGAAGCTGGTCTGCACCTTGTCGTTGATCCACGCGTCGCTCTGCACCTCGGCCGCTGCCGCAGCGGCCTGCTCGCGGGCCTGGGCCGGGTCGCTCACGCCCAGGCTGATCAGGTTGTTGACCAGGTACACGCCATCGGTAGAGGCCGCCACGCTGCCGGCCATCTGCTTGGCCTCTGCGCTGGTCACCCGGCCACGCAGGGTGACCACCCCGGCCCGGCTGTCGACTTCGATGGGCAGGCCCTGGGTCTGGCTGCTCCACAGCAGGCGGGCGCGGATAACCGCCCCCAGGGTGGCGTCCTCCAGGCGCTGGGCATAGGCGCGCCGTTGCAGGGTTTCATCCACCAGCTCGGGGTTGACCTGCAACTGGTTGTCGACCTGCTCGATGCCGGCGGTGGCCAGTGCCACCTGGGCCGCCAGCTCGCGCTCCACCTCGTTTTCCACCTCGCCCTGCAGGCGGGCGGTCTGACCCTGGATGGCCACTTCGATCTTGAACGGGTTGAGCAGTCGGTTGAGCGCCAGGGCGGTCTGCAAGGCGCCTTCCTGACGGGCCTGCTGCAGGCCGGGTTCGGCCGCCGAGGCGCTGGTGACACCCAGCGGGGTGAGCAGAAGTGCGGCAGTCAGAACTGCCAACGGGCGTATTGCACGCATGATGAAGCCTCCTGTTGGTCAGAAGGAACATCATCGCAATCGTTGTGCCAGTGCTCAAAAAACAAACAAACTCATTATTTTCAATGAGTTAGTCATATTCGCAGCAGGGAGCTAGCATGCAGGGCGCGGAATCAATCAGAATCGACCATGCAACTTGCCCGATTTTTCCGAGACTAACCAAGAACATTCTTAAAGGAGCGTAGGAAAATGGAATCTGCCACGGAACATCAGGGCCGCATTCTGCTGGTAGACGACGAGTCCGCAATCCTGCGTACCTTCCGCTATTGCCTGGAAGATGAAGGCTACAGCGTGGCCACGGCCAACAGCGCCGCCCAGGCCGAAACCCTGTTGCAGCGCCAGGTGTTCGACCTGTGCTTTCTGGACCTGCGCCTGGGCGAGGACAACGGCCTGGACGTACTGGCGCAGATGCGTATCCAGGCGCCGTGGATGCGCGTGGTCATAGTGACCGCGCATTCGGCGGTCGACACCGCTGTCGATGCAATCCAGGCCGGCGCCGCCGATTACCTGGTCAAACCGTGCAGCCCCGACCAGCTGCGTCTGGCCACTGCCAAACAACTGGAGGTGCGCCAGCTCTCGGCGCGTCTGGAGGCCCTGGAAGGGGAAGTGCGCAAACCCAAGGACGGCCTGGATTCCCACAGCCCGGCCATGATGGTGGTACTCGAAACCGCGCGCCAGGTGGCCAACACCGACGCCAACATTCTGATCCTTGGCGAGTCCGGTACCGGTAAGGGCGAGCTGGCACGCGCCATTCATGGCTGGAGCAAGCGCTCGCGCAAGGCCTGTGTGACCATCAACTGCCCGTCGCTGACGGCCGAACTGATGGAAAGCGAGCTGTTCGGCCATAGTCGCGGGGCATTTACCGGGGCCAGCGAAAGCACCCTGGGCCGGGTCAACCAGGCCGACGGCGGCACGCTGTTTCTCGACGAGATCGGCGACTTCCCGCTGACCCTGCAACCCAAGCTGCTGCGCTTCATCCAGGACAAGGAATACGAGCGGGTCGGCGACCCGGTCACGCGCCGCGCCGACGTGCGGATTCTGGCAGCCACCAACCTCAACCTGGAGGACATGGTGCGCGACGGGCGTTTTCGCGAAGACCTGCTGTACCGTCTGAACGTGATTACCCTGCACCTGCCGCCGCTGCGCGAACGCAGCGAAGACATCCTGACCCTGGCCGACCGCTTCCTGGCCCGCTTCGTCAAGGAATACGCGCGCCCCGCCCGCGGTTTCAGCGACGAGGCCCGCGCCGCGCTGCTCAACTACCGCTGGCCGGGCAACATTCGCGAGCTGCGCAACGTGATCGAACGGGCGAGCATCATCTGCCCGCAGGAGCGGGTAGAGGTCAGCCACCTGGGCATGGCCGAACAACCCACCAGCAACGCGCCGCGGGTGGGGGCTGCATTGAGCCTCGACGAGCTGGAGCGCGCGCACATCGGTGCAGTGCTGGCCACCAGCGACACCCTTGACCAGGCCGCCAAGACACTGGGCATCGATGCCTCGACGCTGTACCGCAAGCGCAAGCAGTACAACCTGTGAAGCTGGCAATGAAGCTGCGCACGCGGCTTTTTCTCAGCATCTCGGCGCTGATCACCGTGGCCCTGCTGGGCCTGATTCTGGGCCTGGTCAGCGTGCAGCAGATGGCCAGCTCGCAGCAGAAGCTGATCAGCGACAACTCCTACATCCTCGACCTGGGCCTGAAGCTGCGTCAGAACCTGGGTGAACAGCTGTCCCTGCTGCTGGACCCGGACAGCGAGGTGCAGGCGCTGCAACCGCTGCAGGACAAGTTTCAGCAACTGCTCGACGAGGGCCTGAGCCATGAACGCCAGGCCGAGGGGTTTGCGGGTTTCAGTACCGCCAACCGTGATTACCAGGCCTTCCTCAAGGCCTTTCGCGACAGCCCCGAGCCCAGCCGCAACCTGGGCCCGGACCAACCCCTGGGCGAAGCCTTCAACCAGTTGCGCACCGACCTGATCGACTCGCACAAGCAGGCCCTGGCGCATATCAACCACAGTGAACAGAAGGCCCGCGAACGTGCCCTGCTGGTCTCCAGCATGCTGGGCCTGCTCGGGCTTGCCGTGCTGGTGCTGGGTTTCATCACTGCCCACGGCATCGCACGCCGCTTCGGCCAGCCGATCGAGGCGCTGGCCAAGGCCGCCGACCAGATCGGCCAGGGCAACTTCGAGGTCACCCTGCCGGTAACCCCGGCCGTGGAGATCAACCAGCTCACCCGCCGTTTCGGGCTGATGGCCGAGGCACTGCGCAAGCATCAGGCCACCAATGTCGACGAACTGCTGGCCGGCCAGCAGCGCCTGCAGGCGGTGCTCGACAGCATCGACGACGGCCTGCTGATCATCGACCGCGAAGGCCATCTGGAACACCTCAACCCGGTGGCCCAGCGCCAGCTGGGCTGGGACGCCAGCCGCCTGGGCCAGGGCCTGGGCAAGGCGCTGCAACGCCCGGAGCTGGACGATCAGCTGCGCCTGATATTGCGTGGCGGCAGCCTGGACCGCGTGCCGGACGACCTGAGCCTGGAAATAGATGAAGAAACCCGCCTGCTGGCCTACAGCCTGACCCCGGTGTGCCATCCACAGGGGCAGATCCTGGGCGCGGTGATGGTGCTGCACGACGTCACCGAACAGCGCGCCTTCGAACGGGTGCGCAGCGAGTTCGTGCTGCGCGCCTCCCACGAGTTGCGCACCCCGGTGACCGGCATGCACATGGCCTTCGGCCTGTTGCGCGAGCGCCTGACGTTTCCAGCCGAGAGCCGCGAGGCGGACCTGTTCGACACCATTGGCGAGGAGATGCAGCGGCTGACCCAGCTGATCAACGACCTGCTCAACTTTTCGCGCTACCAGAGCGGCTTGCAGAAGCTCGAACTGCAACCCTGCGCGATCGACGAGTTGCTGTCGCGGGCCCGCGAGCGCTTCGCAACGGCGCTGGCCGACAAGCAGATCGAGTTGCGCGTGGAGCTTGCCGCGCCACTGCCGCGCATCCAGGCCGACCCGGCGCAACTGGACCGGGTGTTGGACAACCTGCTGGACAATGCCATCCGCCATACGCCGGTGGCGGGCAGTATCCGCCTCAATGCCCGGCGGCATGCCGAACGGGTGATCATCAGTATCGAGGACAATGGCGAAGGCATTGCCTATGGCCAGCAGGGGCGGATTTTCGAGCCCTTCGTGCAGGTTGGGCGCAAGAAAGGCGGTGCCGGGCTGGGCCTGGCACTGTGCAAGGAGATCGTGCAGTTGCATGGCGGGCGCATGGGCGTGTACTCACGGCCAGGGCAGGGCACGCAGTTCTACATGGCGCTGCCGGTGTAACCGCCTTCGCCTGCAGGCGCCAGCCTTGCTGGCGAAGGGGCGCTACGCCTCGTCATCGATCCGCCGCGGCCCCAGCCGCCGCCCCCGGGTCACCAGCTCGACGAACTGGCGCGCACTGAGCGGGTGCGCGAACAACCAGCCCTGGCCATAGTTGACCCCCTCGCTGTTGAGCAGCAACGCCTGGTCCTCGTACTCGATACCCTCGGCGATCACCCGCAACTGCAGGGCGTGGGCCATGCGGATGATGTGCGGGGCCACGCCGCTGCTGGCCGCGTCGTGCCCCAGGGCATCGATGAACGCCTTGTCGATCTTCAGGCAGTCCACCGGCAAGGTCTGCAGGTAGGCCAGGCTGCAATAGCCGGTACCGAAGTCGTCGATCAGCACCTGGTGCCCCACCGCCCGCAAGGCCTGCAGGTTGTCCCGCGCCACCACCACGTCGATAAGCCCGCGCTCGGTGACCTCGAAGGCGATCTGGCTGGCCGACACATGGTGCAAGGCCAGCAGGCGCGCCGCCACCCGGCCGATGCGCGGCACCATCACATCGCACGCCGCCAGGTTCACCGAGATATACAACTGGCGGTTGGCGCGCAGCAGCTGGCCCAGCTGTTCGAGCACACGCTGCAGCACGAAGTCGGTGATCTGGCGGATCTGCCCGGTGTTCTCCGCCAGCGGGATGAACAGGTCGGGGCTGGTCAGCGTACCGTCGGGGCGACGCCAGCGCACCAGGGCCTCGGCGCCCACGCAGCGCCGGCTGGCCAGCTCGAAGATCGGCTGATACAGCACCTGCATTTCGCCACGGCGCAGCGCGCCCTGCAGCTCCGAGCTCATCGAACGGCTCTGGCGCACCAGCTGCAGCACCAGCCAGCCGATGCACCAGGCCAACAGCAGGCTGCCGGGGAACAGCAGCCAGAGCACGCCGTTCATCTTCAGCGACAGGCTTTCGCGCGGGGTGATCAGCACCAGCTGGTAGTCAGGCGATTTGGTGGGCATGCGGTATACCAGGCGATCAGGCAGTTCCATCAGGTCCACCCTGGGCGGTGGCGGCCACTGGTCGCCGGGCGGCCACGGCTGCTCCGGGCCCAGTACCGGCACGGCACGCGCGCCGTGGTCGAGCACCACCAGCAGGCTGCCACCGGGCGGCAGGTCGACCACGTCGGTCAGGTGCCCGCGCGACGTCGACACGCGAAAGTGCCCACGCCCCAGCACCAGTGCGGCGCGGTTGTCGTCGGGTTCGGTGGTGGTATTGAGCCAGTAGCTGTAGGTGGGGCCCTGGATGTCCGGTGCCCGCAGCGGGTCGAAGTTGCTGCTGCCCAGCCGGTTGGAGCACGACTGCGTGCCGTCGAGGTAAGTGGCCTCGAACACGAAGCGGTTGTCGAAGGTCACCTGCTGCAAGGCTGCCTGCATCGCACTGCTGCACCCGCGCAGGGGCTGTGCCTGAAGGGCGTCGACGCTTTCGCGCAGTTGGCCGAAGATCTGCTCCAGGCGTTCGAGAAAGCGCTCGCCCTTGGCGTTCATCTGCGCGCTTTCGCGCTGCTGCACCTGGTGCATGGCCACTCCGAGGCTGGCCAGCAGCAACAGGGTTGCACTCGCCGTGGCCGCAAGCGTGGCCAGCAGCCAGGGTCGATAGAGGAGGCGACGCAACGTGGCAAGGGCAGGCGACATCAAGAATCATCCCGTTGAATACCATGAGGTATAGCAACTGCCGGACGAATCAGCCTGCCCGTTGGGCGGTACCGCTCAGCGCTGGCTGTTCAGCACCTGCAGAATCGCGGCAGTCTGGGCATCCGGCTGGCCGTCGAACAGCTGTGGCCGGAAGCGCATCTGGAACGCTGCCAGTACATGCCGGGTGCTCACGTCCAGCTCGCCGGTCTGCTCGATGGCGTAGCCAAAGCGCGCCAGTTGCTGCTGGTACCAGGTGATGCTTGGCGGGTTGACGTCAAAGCGCGCGCGCTGCTGCGCCACCGCCTGAGCGTTGGGCCAGACGCCAAGGCCGGCGTCGGCCAGGCGTTTCCAGGGAAACATCGGGCCCGGGTCGAGCTTGCGCAGGGGCGCGATGTCGCTGTGGCCGATGATGTGTCGCGGCTGGATGCCGTTGCGCTGCACGATATCCTTGAGCAGTACGATCAGCGCCTGGATCTGCGCCTCGCTGTAGGGGTGCCACACGCGCCCGGTGGGGGTGTCGGTGAAGCCCGGGTTGACGATCTCGATGCCGATGGAAGTGGAGTTGAGCCAGGTCCGGCCCTCCCACTGGCTGTCGCCGGCATGCCAGGCGCGACGACTTTCATCCACCAGCTGATAGATGGTCGCCGGGTTGTCGCCGATCAGGTAATGGCTGCTGACCTCACCGTGGGTCAGCAGGGCCAGCGAGCGCTCGAGGTTGGCATTGGTGTAATGCAGCACCACGAACTGGATGCGGTTGTCCTGGTTGACCGAGGGGTGGCTACGGTCGATCTTCAGGCCGGTGGCGCAACCGGCCAATGTCAGCATCACAAGCGCGGTAAGGAAGGCTTTCATGGAAATGGGGCAGGGCCTGGGCAGTCGGTAATGCAATAGCATAACGTATCCTGCGCAAACCCGTTCACCCCTGTTCGACGCGGTTGCGACCCAGGTGCTTGGCGCGGTACAGCGCCTCGTCGGCGCGCTTGAGCACTGCGTCGCTGCGCTCGCCGGAGCGGAACGCGGTGATGCCGATGGACAGGGTGATGGTCACCCGTTCGCCCTTGAAGTGGAACGGGCAGGCTTCGATGGCGCCGCGCAGCGTCTCGGCCAGCTCGATGCCGCTACCCAGCGCGGTCTGCGGCACCAGCAGGACGAACTCCTCGCCGCCGAAGCGGGCGATGAAATCGCGGCTGCGCAGACGCTTGCGCAGCTCGTTGGCAACGATCTTGAGCACCTTGTCGCCGGCCTGGTGGCCGTAGCTGTCGTTGATGCGCTTGAAGTGGTCGAGGTCGAGCATGGCCATCAGCAGATGGCCGCCGTTTTCCTGCCAGGCGAGCATTTCCTGCTCCAGGCGCTCGGCCCAGGCGGCGCGGTTGGGCAAGCCGGTGAGCGGGTCGATCAGGGCCTTCTGGCGCTGTTCTTCAAGGTGCTCGCGGTAGCCCAGGGCTTCCTGCTCCATGCTCGCGACCCGCTCGGCCAGGCCTTGCAGGCGGCTGGCCAGTTCCTGCTCGCGCAGGTCACGCTGATGCTGGTGCTCGTCCATGGTGCCGAGCAGGCCCTCGAGGCGGTTCTCGAGGATGTGCTTGAGACTGTCGAGGTCGGCAGCGCCCTGCACGCTGCTTTGCAGGCCGTCGACCTGTTCGCGCAGCTGGGTATTGAGGTCGCGGGCGACAGAGCTGTTGTCGGCATGCCCTTCGCTGGCCTCCTGCAGGTGGCTCTGGAACGTCTCGAGGCGCTCGTTGAGCTGTTGCAGGTAGGCTTCGAACTCATGCTGGCCGCTGTCGGTGATGGCCAGCATCAGTACCGCCAGGTCATCCAGCACCGGCAGCAGCTCGTACCAGTTCAGCCCGTGCTCCAGGCGCTGACGCACCGCCAGGGCCTGGGGCTTGTGGCGTTCGGGCAGGGTCAGGTCGTCGAGCAAACCGAGCAGGGTCTGCTCGATATGGGTGGCGACGGAGCTATAGGAAGGCTCGGTTCCGTCGGGGAGGGCGTAGAGGAGTTCTTCGGGGGTGGGTTCGGGTGCACCATCGACTTCGACAGCGTCCGCTTGCTCGGTCAGCACCGGGGCAGGCGTGGGTGGCGGTGTGAGCGCTGGGGCCTCTTCGCCAGCAAGGCTGGCGCCTACAGTGTAGGAGCCGGCATTGCCGGCGATGGGCTGCGCAGCAGCCTCGGCGTCCTCTGTGTCGACCAAGGTTTGGGGCTCGGGCAACGGCTGCAGTTCATCCACATCCGCCGCAGCCGGCGCAGGCTGCTCATGCACAGGTTCGACCGCTGCTTGCGCCACCGGCTCCAGGGCCTGCGTTTCGGGTTGAGCGACCTGCGTCTCTTCTTCACGCCCGCCAAACAAGCGCTGCAGAAACCCCGGCTTGCTCGCCTCTTCTGGGTGCTCCAGCACCGCCAGCGCCTTGCCCTGCAAGCCACTGAGCTCGCTCAGCAGCAACGGCATCTCGCGTGACTGGCTGGCCCGCGCATCCAGCTGCTTGGCAAATTTCTTCAGCGGTCGGCTGACCTCGCTGGGCAACGGCAGCTTCTGCAACTGGGCCACCAGCGCGTTGAGCGCGGTGCCTACCTGGGCGATCCGGGTTTCACGGCGCTGCTCGGAATCGAGCACGGCCTTTTCCAGGCGCGGGATCAACCCGGCCAGGGCGGCGTCCATGTTGTCGGTACGGATGACCTCGCGCATTTCCTTCATGCACTGGTCTACCGCGCGGTCGCTGCCTTCGGCCGCCAGGGTGCTGCGCACCAGGCCGCGGCGCAGCAGGTCGAGACGGGCGTCCCACCGGCGTTCGAGCTTTTCCTGCTGCTCGATGCTCTTGAGGTATTTTTCTTTCCAGCGTTGAGCTTCGTCGGTCATGCCAAGGTCCGCAGATAAGGGGACTAACGCAAGGCCGGAAGGGTATCGACAGTCAGGGCATCAGGCAAACGAATCTCGACCGCCACGGGGAGATGGTCGGAAATCGGCTGGGACAGCACCTCGACCCGTTCCAGGGTGAGGCTCGGGCTGAGCAGAATATGATCAAGGCAACGCTGTGGTCGCCAGCTGGGGAAGGTCGCTTCGACCTGCGGCGCAATCAGGCCCAGGTCGCGCAGCGGGGAGTGCTGCAACAGGTCGGTGGCATGGGTGTTCATGTCGCCCATCAGCACCTGGTGACGATAGCCGCCGATCAGCTCGCGGATGTAGCCCAGCTGCAAGGCACGGGTTCGCGCGCCAAGCGCCAGGTGCATCATCACCACCACCAGCGCATCCTCGCCTTCACCGAACCGCACCAGGATCGCACCGCGGCCGGCCGGGCCGGGCAGCGGGTGGTCTTCGAGCAGTTGCGGCTTGAGGCGGCTGAGCACGCCGTTGCTGTGCTGGCCCAGGCGCCCGAGGTTGCGGTTGAGCTGCTGGTACCAGTAGGGGAAAGCACCCAGTTGCGCCAGGTGTTCCACCTGGTTGACGTAGCCCGAGCGCAGGCTGCCGCCGTCGGCTTCCTGCAGGGCCACCAGGTCGAAGTCGCCCAGCAGGTTGCCGATCTTCTGCAGGTTGCCGGCACGCCCCATGTGCGGCAGCAGGTGCTGCCAGCTGCGGGTCAGGTAGTGCCGGTAACGCTCGGTGCTGATGCCTACCTGGATATTGAAGCTGAGCAGACGCAAGCGACCGTCGGACGGTAGACCACTTGCATCGATATGGTGCTCGTTGACCTGCGGTTCGTGCAGGCCGACGAGGCGCTCGGATTTCCAGCGGCGCATAGTTTCGCCTCTTATTTGGCGGCGCGTTCCTTGGCAATCAGTTGGTCAGCAACGTTCAGTACGCCGTTCGGGCCACCTGCGGTGCCCAGGTCGAAGGTGTACTTGCCGTTGACGACCATGCTCGGAACGCCCTTGATGTTGTACTGCTTGGCAAGTTCCTTGGCCTGGTTGACCTGTCCCTTGATGGCGAACGAGTTGAAGGTGGCCAGGAACTTGTCCTTGTCCACACCCTGGGTGGCCAGGAAGTCGGCCATCTCTTCAGGCTTGGTCAGGTGCTTGCGCTGGTTCTGGATGGCATCGAACACGGCCGCATGCACCTTGTGCTCCACGCCCATGGCTTCCAGGGTCAGGAACATCTGCCCGTGGGCGTCCCATGGGCCGCCGAACATGGCGGGAATACGCTTGAAGTTCACGTCGTCGGGCAGCTTTTCGACCCACGGGTTGATCGTCGGTTCAAAGCTGTAGCAATGCGGGCAGCCATACCAGAACAGCTCGACCACTTCGATCTTGCCAGGCTGGGACACCGGTACCGGGTTGCTCAGCTCGACATATTCCTTGCCGGCGATCACAGGGTCTGCGGCCTGGACCGTCATACCGAAGGCGCTGGCGGCGACCAGCGCGGCGCCGAGAATCAGATTACGCATGCGTTACTCCTGAGCAGTGATGTGTCGCCTCGTCGCGACCTGGGTTCAGACAGGCCGGGGCAGGCCCGAGTTCGTTAGTGTAACGGCAGCGGGCACAAAAAAGGGTGGCCCGGGCCACCCTTTTCATTTTTGCGCCGCTGTATTAACCCAGCGTTAAACCGGGGCTCAGTGCAGGCCCTGGATGTAGCTGGACAACGCGTCGATGTCCTTGTTGCTCAGCTTGCTGGCGATGGTGCGCATGGTGGTGGCATCGCCATCGTTGGTGCGGTTGCCTTCACGGAAGTCCGTCAGCTGCTTGGCCACGTAGCTCGCGTGCTGACCACCCAGGTGCGGGAAGCCGGCGGCGGCAATGCCCGCGCCGTTGGGCGAGTGGCAACCGGTGCAGGCCGGCAGGCCTTTTTCCAGATCACCGCCGTTGAACAGTGCGCGACCACGCTCGACCAGCGCCGGGTCGGCGGCGCCCACGCTGCCTTTCTGGCTGGCGAAATAGGCCGCGATATCGGCCAGGTCCTGATCGTTGAACGCGGCCAGCATGCCGGTCATTTCCAGCACGGTACGTTTGCCCGACTTGATGTCGTGCAGTTGCTTCTCCAGGTATTTCTCGCCCTGGCCGGCCAGTTTCGGGAAATTCGGCGCCATGCTGTTGCCGTCGGGGTTGTGACACGCGCCACATACAGCGGTTTTTGCCTGACCGGCAGCAGCATCCCCAACGATATTGCCGGCAGCGTTGGCAGCCCCGGTGATGCCTAAGGTCAACAGCAGACTCACGAATAGTTTGTTCATCAGCTAATCCAACTACGGCTAAGGGTGAAAGAGTTATGTATCGAGGCAACCTGTCTTGTTGACTCACCCGGTCAGGGTGGCCTGATCGTCCTCGTTACTGCAGTCCATGCACAAACCACGCGGCGGCATAGCCTTGAAACCCTGGGGAGCTGCTTCGACAGCCTCTGCGGTCCCTTATGTCAGGCGTGACTTCCACGCTGTAGGGATCCTGTGTAGCCTGAGCGCCGAATACGACCCTTTCAGGGTTGGGGCTGCACTGCGTCTACTGCGCAAGCTTGGTCAAGCAGCTCCCGTGCACATCCTCCTACGCTGGGATAATGCGCACACAAAAACTGGGGCATTATATACTCCCGTGCCTGAAACGGAAACGACACCGCTTGCCGAGACCCCCTCGAGCAACGCCCAATCGGAAATACCATGCAAGTCAAAAACCCCATCCTCGGACTCTGCCAGCAGGCCAAATTCGCCCTCAGTGCCGCCAAAGTCGACCAGTGCCCGGACGACGAAGGTTTCGAAGTGGCCTTTGCCGGCCGCTCCAACGCCGGCAAGTCCAGCGCCCTCAACACCCTGACCCACGCGAGCCTGGCGCGCACCTCGAAAACCCCGGGGCGTACCCAGCTGTTGAATTTCTTCAGTCTGGACGACGATCGGCGTCTGGTCGACCTGCCGGGCTATGGTTATGCAAAGGTGCCGATCCCGCTCAAGCAGCACTGGCAGCGCCACCTGGAGGCCTACCTGGGCAGCCGGGAGAGCCTCAAGGGCCTGATCCTGATGATGGACGTGCGCCATCCCATGACCGACTTCGACAAGATGATGCTCGACTGGGCCGTGGCCAGCGGCATGCCGATGCACATCCTGCTGACCAAAGCCGACAAGCTGACCTTCGGCGCGGCCAAGGGCACGCTGCTCAAGGTACAGGCCGAAATCCGCAAGGGGTGGGGCGACAGCGTGACTATCCAGCTGTTCTCGGCGCCCAAGCGCCAGGGGCTGGAAGAGGCCTACACGGTACTGGCTCGCTGGCTGCAACTGCCGGACAAGCCCGCAGAATAAGGGCTGCCCGGCAAATGCCGGGCAAAAAAAACCCCGGACTTCGTATGGGGAGGGGGAAGTTCGGGGTTCAAGTTCCGGACCGCTAGGGCGGGGTCCAGATATCTGCCAACACTTAACACAACATAGGAGCATCGAAGGGCTTCACCAGCCATTCAGTTACTCTGAGTCGTGGTTCACCGGTTTAGTTCCTCGGCGCGGGAAACTATTTTCCATAGGCCGAAAAAGCAGAAATTGCCGCGACCTTATGCCGCAGCAAATTTCTGTTTTTGGTAGGCACCAAGCACGCTTTTCAGTGCGCCTCGTCCCAGTTCGCCCCCACGCCCACATCCACCACCAGCGGTACATCCAGCTGCGCGGCACCGCTCATGTGCACGCGAATCTCCTGCGCCACCTGTTCCACCAGGTCCTCGCGCACTTCCAGCACCAGTTCGTCGTGCACCTGCAGGATCACCCGGGCATCCAGCGCAGTGCTCGCCAGCCAGTTGTCCACCGTGACCATGGCGCGCTTGATGATGTCAGCTGCGGTGCCCTGCATCGGCGCGTTGATCGCGGTACGCTCCGCGCCAGCGCGCTCCTGCGGACGGTTGGAGTGAATGGTCGGCAGGTACAGGCGCCGTCCGAACAGCGTTTCCACGTAGCCCTGGTCGGCCGCCTGCTTGCGGGTGCGCTCCATGTAGTCGCGCACGCCCGGGTAGCGGGCAAAGTACACGTCAATGTAGGCCTTGGCCGTCTTGCTGTCGACGCCGATGTCCTTGCCCAGCTTCTTTGCGCCCATGCCGTAGATCAGGCCGAAGTTGATCGCCTTGGCGCTGCGCCGCTGGTCGGAGGTCACGTCGCCAAGCTCCACCTTGAACACTTCGGCCGCGGTGGCAGTGTGCACGTCCAGGCCGTTGCGGAAGGCGCTGAGCAGGCCCTCGTCCTTGGCCAGGTGGGCCATGATGCGCAGCTCGATCTGCGAGTAGTCCGCCGCCAGCAATTTGTAGCCGGGCGCCGCGATGAAGGCCTGGCGAATGCGCCGGCCCTCGGCGGTACGCACCGGGATGTTCTGCAGGTTCGGGTCACTGGACGACAGGCGGCCGGTGGCAGCCACCGCCTGCTGGTAGGAAGTGTGGATACGCCCGGTACGCGGGTTGATCTGCTCGGGCAGGCGGTCGGTGTAGGTGCTCTTGAGCTTGCTCATGGAGCGGTACTGCATCAGCACCTTGGGCAGCGGGAAACCTTCCTCGGCCAGCGCCTCGAGGGCTTCTTCAGCCGTCGACGGCTGGCCCTTGGGGGTCTTCTTCAGTACCGGCAGGCCGAACTTGTCATAAAGGATGGCGCCCAGCTGCCTGGGCGAACCCAGGTTGAACGGCTCGCCCGCCAGCTCGATGGCTTCGCGCTCCAGCGCGTCCATCTTGTCGCCCAGCTCACCGCTCTGGATCCTGAGCAGGTCGGCATCCACCAGCGCGCCCTCGCGCTCGATACGCGCCAGCACCGGCACCAGCGGCATCTCGATATCGCTCAGCACACTGGCCAGGCTTGGCAGCGCCGCCAGCTCGGCGTGCAGCTTGTGGTGCAGGCGCAGGGTGATGTCGGCATCTTCGGCGGCGTAGGGGCCGGCCTTGTCCAGGTGGATCTGGTTGAAGGTCAGCTGCTTGGCACCCTTGCCGGCAATGTCGGTGAAGCCGATGGTGGTGTGGTCCAGGTACTTCTTGGCCAGGCTGTCCATGTCGTGGCGGGTGGCGGTGGAATTCAGCACATAGGATTCGAGCATGGTGTCGAAGGCCACCCCGCGCACGGTGATGCCCGCGCAGTTGGCCAGGATGTTGATGTCGTACTTGGCGTGCTGCCCGACCTTGGCCTTGTTCGGGTCTTCCAGCAGCGGCTTGAGCGCGTTCAGCACCAGCTCGCGGTCCAGCTGCTGCGGGGCGCCTTCGTAGTCGTGTGCCAGCGGGATGTAGGCGGCCTCATGGGGCTTGACCGCAAACGACAGGCCGACCAGCTGGGCCTGCTGTGCATCGACCCCGGTGGTTTCGGTATCGAATGCGAACAGCTCGGCGTCCTTGAGCTTTTGCAGCCACACGTCGAAACGTGCCTTGTCCAGAATGGTTTCATAGGCGGCCTCGACAGGGGCTACCGGCTCGGCAACGGCCACCGGGGGCGCCTCGGCGTCGGGTGTGGCGGCAGGGGGCGGGGCGAGCTCCAGGCGCTTGTTCTCGCGCTGAACTTCGTCGATCCAGCCCTTGAATTCGAGTTCAGTGTACAGCTGCAGCAGCGTTTCGCGGTCAGGTTCGCCCAGGTGCAGGTCGTCCAGCCCGACCTCCAGCGGCACGTCGACCTTGATCGTGGCCAGCTGGTACGACAGGAACGCCAGCTCCTTGTGCTCCAGCAGCTTGGCCGGCAGGGTCTTGGCCCCGCGGATCGGCAGGCTCGGCACCAGGTCGAGATTCTCGTACAGCTCCTTGATACCGCCATTGACGCCCACCAGCAGGCCGACGGCGGTCTTCTCGCCCACGCCCTTGACCCCGGGGATGTTGTCGGATGAGTCGCCCATCAGCGCCAGCAGGTCGATGATCTGCTCGGGTGCGACGCCGAACTTCTCCTTCACGCCCTCGATGTCCATCGACGAGCCCGACATGGTATTGACCAGGGTAATGTGCGCATCCACCAGCTGGGCCATGTCCTTGTCACCGGTGGAGATCACCACCGGGCGGGTCGCCGCGGCGCTGCTGCGGGCCAGGGTGCCGATCACGTCGTCGGCCTCGACCCCCTCCACGCACAGCAGCGGGAAGCCCAGCGCCTTGACGCTGGCGTGCAGCGGCTCGATCTGCACACGCATGTCGTCGGGCATGCTCGGCCGGTTGGCCTTGTACTCGGCGTACATCTCGTCGCGAAAGGTGCCGCCCTTGGCGTCGAACACCACCGCGAAGGGGCTGTCCGGGTACTGCTTGCGCAGGCTCCTGAGCATGTTCAGCACACCCTTCACCGCGCCGGTGGGCATGCCCTTGGAGTTGGTCAGCGGTGGCAGCGCGTGGAACGCGCGGTACAGGTAGGACGAACCGTCCACCAGGACGAGGGGAGCTTGGCTCATGAGCAGAATCAACCTTTTCAACGGGCCCGGCGCTAGAATGTCCGGAACATTGACGACAAAGGGACAAGGTTATCATGCGTAGACTAAATCGCCTGTTGCTGCTCGGTGTGTTGGCTGCCGCTCCACTGGTAGCCAATGCGGCGGATGAAGCGCCTTCGGCCGATCCGGATGTAACCATTCGCACGGAAGGCGACAAGACCATCCAGGAATACCGCCAGAACGGTTTCCTGTATGCCATCAAGGTCACCCCCAAAGGGGGCAAGCCTTACTTTCTGGTGCGCGCAGACGGCTCGGAAGGCAACTTCATCCGTTCCGACCAACCCGACATGCTGATTCCTTCCTGGAAAATCTTCGAGTGGTAATGCGGGCCCCTACCATCCACCTGGCACTTCCTGCGGGAAGTGCCCGAATGAGCAGTTTTTGACCATGTCTGTCTTCACCCCACTGACCCGGCCCGAGCTGGAAACCTTTCTGGCGCCCTATGGACTGGGTCGCCTGCGGGACTTCCAGGGAATTGCCGCCGGCACCGAGAACAGCAACTTCTTCGTCAGCCTCGAACAGGGTGAGTTCGTGCTGACACTGGTCGAACGCGGGCCGATCCAGGACCTGCCGTTCTTCATCGAACTGCTCGACGTGCTGCACGAGGCCGACCTGCCGGTGCCCTATGCGCTGCGCACCCGCGACGGCGTGGCCCTGCGCGAGCTGGCCGGCAAGCCGGCGCTGCTGCAGCCGCGCCTGCCGGGCAAGCACATCAAGGTGGCGAACAACCAGCATTGCGTACAGGTGGGCGAACTGCTGGGCCACCTGCACACCGCGACCCAGCACAAGGTGCTGGAGCGCAAGACCGACCGTGGCCTGGACTGGATGCTGGCCACCGGCGCCGAACTGATGCCGCGCCTGAACCCGACGCAACAGGCGCTGCTGCAGGGCTGCCTGGACGAGATCGTCGCGCACCAGGGCCAGATCATGGCGCTGCCGCGGGCCAACCTGCACGCCGACCTGTTCCGCGACAACGCCTTGTTCGAAGGCACCCACCTGACCGGGCTGATCGATTTCTACAATGCGTGCTCCGGGCCGATGCTGTATGACCTGGCGATTACCCTGAACGACTGGTGCTGCGACGATGCCGGGCAGATCGACCCGCCGCGGGCGCGGGCGTTGCTCGGTGCATATGCGGCGCTGCGCCCGTTCACCGCAGCCGAGGCACACCTGTGGCCGGTGATGTTGCGGGTGGCCTGCGTGCGGTTCTGGCTGTCGCGGCTTATTGCGGCCGAGTCGTTTGCCGGGATGGACGTGCTGATTCACGACCCGGCGGATTTCGAGGTGCGCCTGGCGGCGCGTCAGCAGGTGGACATCGCCCTGCCGTTCGCGTTGTAACTGAGCCACTCCAGGTAGGAGCCGGCCTTGCCGGCGGAGCCGTTGGGCTGCAGCGCAGCCCTTCGCCGGCAAGGCCGGCTCCTACAGATCGGTGGGTCAGAGCTTTTCCAGGCACCCCGCCAACCCATTGCCCAGGTTCTCCAGCAACCGCTCATAGCCATTGGCATCCGCTGGCATCGTGCCGCCCAGCGCATCCAGCTCGGCCAGCGTCACCGGCAACCCCGCTGTCAGCGTCTCGGCCAGCCGCGGGCGCAGCGGCGGCTCGCTGAATACACAGGTCTTGCCCACTTCCTGCAGGCGCTTGCGCATCGCGGCCACGTGCTGCGCGCCCGGCTGCACCTCCGCCGCCACGCTGAACACGCCGGTGTGCTTGAGCCCGTAGGCCGCCTCGAAGTAATCGAAGGCTTCATGGAAGACAAAGTACGGCTTGCCCGCAACAGCGCTCACCCGCGCCTTGAGCCGCGCATCCAGTGCATCCAGGCGCTCGCCGAATGCCTTGGCGTTGGCGGTATAGCGCGCCTGGTTCTGCGGATCGGCCGCGCCCAGGTCAGCCGCCATCTTCGCCGCAATCACCCGCGCGTTCACCGACGATAACCACAGATGCGCATCCAGGCTGCCTGGGCGGTGGTCATGGTCGTGCTCGTCGGCGTCTTGCGCATGGGAATGGCTGTCCTCGCCAAAATGGCGCAAGGTCAGGCCCGGCAGGCTCTGCACCGCCACCGTCGGCTTGCTGCGGCTACCCAGCACACGGGGCAGAAAACCCTCCATGTCCGGGCCGATCCAGTACAGCAAGTCCACCTGGCCCACCTTGCGCACATCGGAAGGGCGCAAGGCGTAATGGTGCGGCGAAGCGCCCGGTGGCAGCAGCACATCCGGCGTACCGACACCGTCCTGCACCGCTGCAGCGATCAGCTGCAGCGGCTTGATGCTGGTCAGTACCTGAACCTCGGCCTGCGCCGGGGTCATCAACAGGCTGCTTGTGACAAAAGCGACAAAAAGGGCAAAAAATCGGGACACGATAGGCACTCATCGGGGCAGGAACGGGTAACATAATAACGTCTCTCAACAGAACCGTCGCTGCCCATGCCCAATACCCCGCTGGCCAACCGTCCCCACGACCACTCCCACTGCGTGCACAGCGCGCTGGCCGAGGCCGATGCGCTGTGCGCGCGTCAGGGCCTGCGCCTGACCGCCCTGCGCCGCCGCGTGCTGGAGCTGGTATGGCAAAGCCACAAGCCGCTGGGCGCCTACGACATCCTTGCCGTGCTCAGCGAGCAGGACGGCCGCCGCGCCGCACCGCCCACCGTGTACCGCGCACTGGATTTCCTGCTGGAAAACAGCCTGGTGCACCGCATCGCGTCGCTCAATGCCTTCATGGGCTGCAGCCACCCCGAGCATGCCCACCAGGGCCAGTTCCTGATCTGCCGCCAATGCCACGTGGCAATCGAACTGGAGCAAGCCTCCATCAGCGACGCCATCGTGGCCAGCGCCAATGATGTGGGTTTCAGTGTCGAGACCCAGACCGTCGAAGTGGTCGGTCTGTGCGGCACCTGCCGGAGCGCCTGATGAGCAACGCGTTGATCCGCCTCGAGCAGGTGGGCGTCACCTTCGGCGGCCAGGCCGTGCTCGACAGCATCGACCTGTGCGTGGAGCCCGGGCAGATCGTGACCCTGATCGGCCCCAACGGCGCCGGCAAGACCACCCTGGTGCGCGCCGTACTCGGCCTGCTGGCGCCGCATACCGGAAGCGTATGGCGCAAGCCGCGACTGCGCATCGGCTACATGCCGCAGAAGATCCAGGTGGACGCCACCTTGCCGCTGTCGGTACTGCGCTTTCTGCGCCTGGTGCCGGGCGTGGACCGCAAGACAGCACTGGCGGCCCTCAACGAAGTGGGCGCCGAACACGTCATCGACAGCCCCATCCAGACCGTGTCCGGCGGCGAGATGCAGCGGGTGCTGCTGGCCCGCGCGCTGCTGCGCAAGCCAGAACTGCTGGTGCTCGACGAGCCGGTACAGGGCGTCGACGTGGCCGGTCAGGCCGAGCTCTACAGCCTGATCACGCGCCTGCGCGACCGCTACGGCTGCGGCGTGCTGATGGTTTCCCACGACCTGCACCTGGTGATGAGCACCACCGATCAGGTGGTGTGCCTCAACCGCCACGTGTGCTGCTCGGGCCACCCGGAGCAGGTCAGCGGCGACCCGGCCTTCGTCGAGCTGTTCGGCAACAACGCGCCAAGCCTGGCGATCTACCACCATCATCACGACCACGCCCACGACCTGCACGGGTCGGTGGTCACACCGGCCCCTGGCGGGCATGTGCACGGAGACCACTGCAAGCATGGCTGATTTTCTGTTGTATGCCCTGCTTGCAGGCCTGGCCCTGGCGCTGGTGGCGGGCCCGCTGGGCTCGTTCGTGGTGTGGCGGCGCATGGCGTATTTCGGCGACACGCTGTCCCACGCGGCGCTGCTGGGCGTGGCCCTGGGCTTCGTGCTGGACGTCAGCCCGACGCTGGCGGTGACCGTCGGTTGCCTGTTGCTGGCGCTGTTGCTGGTGACCCTGCAGCAGCGCCAGCCGCTGGCCTCCGACACCCTGCTGGGGATTCTCGCGCCGAGCACGCTGTCGCTGGGCCTGGTGGTGCTGAGCTTCATGCACGATGTGCGCATCGACCTGATGGCCTACCTGTTCGGCGACCTGCTGGCGATCAGCCCGGGCGACCTGGCGTGGATCCTGGGCGGCAGTGCGCTGGTCCTGTTGCTGATCGTGGCGCTGTGGCGTCCGCTGCTGGCGGTGACCGTGCACGAGGAACTGGCCCGGGTCGAAGGCCTGCCGGTGGCTGCGCTGCGCCTGGCGCTGATGCTGCTGATCGCGGTGGTGATCGCGGTGGCGATGAAGATCGTCGGCGTGCTGCTGATCACCTCGCTGCTGATCATCCCCGCCGCAGCCGCACAGCGGCATGCGCGCTCGCCGGAACAGATGGCCCTGGGCGCCAGCCTGATCGGCGTAGTGGCGGTGTGTGGCGGGCTGGCCCTGTCGTGGTTCAAGGACACCCCGGCCGGCCCATCCATCGTGGTGTGTGCGGCAGTGCTATTCTTGGTGAGCCTGGCGCTGCCCCGGCGCTGAGCGCGCAGCCCCATGGGCAGGGTGCGGCCGACAGGGTCGCGCCCTGCGACATTTTAATCGCCGCTACATCCTGAAGAGTTATTTTCGCGCCAGCGCGCTGGGTGTAGACTTGCTCGCTTTTTGCGCAAATAGAGAGTCGCAGGAATGAAGCCGTTCGCCTCCCGTTATCTGCTCCTTGCCGCGTTTTCCGTGTTGCTGGCCGCCTGTTCCAGCGCGCCGGTCGACCCGCCGCCGCCCGCGCAGCCCGATGCCTGGCAGCTGCTGGAGCAGAACATCGCCAGCAGCGAGCTGGCCACCGCCGAAGACCAGCTGGCCACCTTGCAGGCCCAGTCGCCGGACGATGCACGCCTCGAACCCATGCAGCGCCAGCTGGCCGAAGCCTACCTGCAGCGCAGCCAGATCGTGCTGCAGAAGGGCGATGTGAATGCCGCAGCCACCGCGCTGGCACGTGCCCGTGCGCTGATGCCCAAGGCCCCGGCGCTGACCGGCGGCGTGAATGGTGCCATCACCCAGGCGCGCAAGGCCGAGCTGGACAAGGCCGAGGCCGCGCTCAAGGCGGCGGAAGCCAAGCCGCCGGCAAAAGTCATCGACCCCACGGCGCCGAGCACCGTAGTGGCGTTGAAAATCACGAAAATAGAAGAACTTCGCCGACAACTGGATGACATCGCCACCGATGTAGTGAATTACCAGTGTGACGTGGTGTTCCAGGTGCCGCGCCGTGATGACGCGCCGTGGCTACAGACCTTGCTGGCCAAGCGGGTAAGCAAGCGCGATGCGAGCTTCGCCTTGCAGCAGGCCCACGAGATTCATCGCAACCAGCCGGCGCAGGTGGTGCTTACGCCGCGGCGCGCCGAGTGATGTCGGCGGTGCCTTCTTCGCCGGCAAGGCCGGCTCCTGCAGGAGCCGGCCTTTTTGACTACGCCGGAATGGCCTTGGCGGCCGCTTCCCGCGACCACACCCGGTGCTTGGCAATCGCCGCGATCAACGCCTTGTAGGCCTTCTGATCGCTGCCCACCACCATGCCTTCATCCGCCTTGAGGCCCAGCTTGTCGAGCACGGCCTTGGCATCGCTGTCGGTACCCAGCGGCTTGAGGTGCTTGTAGGCCTCCAGCACGAAGTGCAGCGCCACGCCATCGCCGCTCAGGGCCTGCAGGCTGGCCTTGCCACCGGCGATCCATACCGCATCGAACACCACCGACGGCATGCCTTCCATCGAGGCATCTACTGCCAGGGTCTTGCCGGCAGCGGTCTTCACCGGCGCCGAGGTCGGCCCCAGCAGCACGCCCTGGGCGCTCTCGGCCTGCAACGCCTTCACCAGCGGGTCCACCAGCGTGGCATCCACGCCATCGGCCACCAGAATCGCCACCTTGCGCCCCTTGATGCCTTCGCCCAGCAGGTTCATCTGGCTCAGCGCCGGCGAAGCCTTGAGCGACTGTGGCTTGACGTCCACGGTGCCGGCCTTGGGCGCCGGCAGGCCAAGGTTCTGCGCTACCCGCGCCGCCAGCTTGAGGTCGATGTTGGCAAGAATCTCGTTCACCTCGCGGGCACGGATATGCTCGCGCTCCACCTTGCCCAGCTCGAAGCTGTAGGCACTGATGATGTGCTCCTGCTCGGTCGGGCTCATGCTCTGGAAGAACAGCCGCGCCTGGGAGAAGTGATCGCCGAACGAGGGGCTGCGCTGGCGCACCTTGTGCGCCTCGATGCGCTCGGGGTAGGTCTCGAAGCCGCCATCCTGCGCCGCCGGCGGGGTTTCCTTCGGCCAGCCGCCATCGATGGAGTTGGGCTCGTAGGACGCCCGGCCCTTGTGCACGGTGGTACGGTGCTGGGCATCGCGCTGGCCGTTGTGGTTGGGTGCCACGGGCCGGTTGATCGGGATCTCGTGGAAGTTCGGGCCACCCAGGCGGCTGATCTGCGTGTCGGTGTAGGAGAACAGCCGGCCCTGCAGCAGCGGGTCGTTGGAAAAGTCGATGCCCGGCACGATATGACCGGGGCAGAACGCCACCTGCTCGATTTCGGCAAAGAAGTTGTCCGGGTTGCGGTTGAGCACCATCTTGCCAAGCGGCGTCACCGGTACCAGCTCTTCGGGGATGATCTTGGTCGGGTCGAGCAGGTCGAACTCGAACTTATGCTCGTCGGCCTCGGACACGATCTGCACGCCCAGTTCCCATTCCGGGTAGTTGCCGGTCTCGATCGCTTCCCACAGGTCGCGGCGGTGATAGTCAGTGTCCTTGCCCGCCAGCTTCTGCGCCTCGTCCCACAGCAGCGAATGCACACCCTGCTTGGGCTTCCAGTGGAACTTGACGAAACTGGCCACGCCTTCGGCGTTGATCAGGCGGAAGGTGTGCACGCCAAAGCCCTGCATGGTGCGCAGGCTTTTCGGTATCGCGCGGTCGGACATCGCCCAGATCACCATGTGCGCCGACTCGGGCACCAGCGAGACGAAGTCCCAGAAGGTGTCGTGGGCCGAACCGCCGGTGGGGATCTCGTTGTGCGGTTCGGGTTTGACCGCATGCACGAAGTCGGGAAACTTGATCGCGTCCTGAATGAAGAACACCGGCATGTTGTTGCCAACCAGGTCGAAGTTGCCCTCATCGGTAAAGAACTTGACGGCAAAGCCGCGCACGTCGCGCACCGTGTCACCCGAACCACGCGGCCCCTGCACGGTGGAGAAGCGCACGAACACCGGGGTGATCTTGTCCGGGTCCTGCAAGAAGCCGGCCTTGGTCAGTGCGGCATGCGACTCGTAAGCCTGGAAGTAGCCATGCGCGCCGGTGCCGCGGGCATGCACGATGCGCTCGGGAATGCGCTCATGGTCGAAATGCGTGATCTTCTCGCGCATGATGAAGTCTTCAAGCAGCGAGGGGCCGCGGTCACCGGCCTTGAGGGTGTTCTGGTTGTCGGCAACCTTGACCCCCTGGTTGGTGCGCAGCGCCTGGCCGGTGGCATCGCTGCGAAACGGCTCCAGGCTCTGGAGCTTGGCGTTGGTGTTGGCCTTGTCGGGCGTCTGGGCGCCGGCGAGTTGACTTTCCTGGGGCGCATTCTTCTTGCTGGGCATGGGTCTGCAACTCCTCATCATCGTACGCGGGGCCCCTGGATGGGGCTCTTCAGGTAGTGACTGACAGGAGTGCCGGGCGTTCCTTTCGAATGACCAGCGAGCAACCACTGATCGCGTTATTCCTCAAGCGTTGGTCAAACACGAAATAAATGCTAAGAACCTATATACGAACAGGCTAAAATGCGCCCCCCGGCTAACAGCTGACCCTATTTCATGCGCCCCACAAGGTTCGCTACGTGATCGAGTTTCAACAAGTCCATAAAACCTACCGCGTCGACGGTAGGGACATCCCCGCACTGCACCCGACCAGCCTGCGCGTCGAAGACGGCCAGGTGTTCGGTCTGATCGGCCATTCCGGTGCCGGCAAAAGTACCCTGCTGCGCCTGATCAACCGCCTCGAGGCCCCCAGCGGCGGCAAGATCATCGTCGACGGCGAAGACGTCACGGCGTTCAACGCCAACGACCTGCGCCGCTTCCGCCAGCAGGTAGGGATGATCTTCCAGCACTTCAACCTGCTGGCCTCCAAGACCGTGGCCGACAACGTGGCGCTGCCGCTGACCCTGGCCGGGCGCATGTCGCGCGCCGAGATCGACCAGCGCGTCGGCGAGCTGCTGGCCCGCGTAGGGCTGAGCGAGCATGCCAGGAAGTACCCGGCACAGCTGTCCGGCGGCCAGAAGCAGCGCGTCGGCATCGCCCGCGCCCTGGCCACCAAGCCCAAGATCCTGCTGTGCGACGAAGCCACCAGCGCCCTGGACCCGCAAACCACCGCCTCGGTGCTGCAATTGCTGGCCGAGATCAACCGCGAGCTGAAGCTGACCATCGTGCTCATCACCCACGAGATGGACGTGATCCGCCGCGTGTGCGACCAGGTGGCGGTGATGGACGCCGGGCAGATCGTCGAGCAGGGCCCGGTGGCGCAGGTGTTCCTGCACCCCAAGCACCCGACCACCAAGCGTTTCGTGCAGGAAGACGAGCAGGTCGACGAAAGCGAACAGCGCGACGATTTTGCCCATGTACCGGGGCGCATCGTGCGCCTGACTTTCCAGGGCGACGCCACCTATGCGCCGCTGCTGGGCACCGTGGCCCGTGAAACCGGGGTGGACTACAGCATCCTCGCCGGACGTATCGACCGCATCAAGGACACCCCCTACGGTCAGCTGACCCTGGCCATCACCGGTGGCGACATCGAGGCGGCATTTGCCCGCTTCATTGCGGCAGATGTTCATATGGAGGTACTGCGCTGATGGACGCCCTGAGTTTCTTTGCCAACATCGACTGGGCCGAAATCTGGCTGGCCACGATCGATACCATGATCATGCTGTTCGGCTCGCTGCTGTTCACCGTACTGCTGGGCCTGCCACTGGGCGTGCTGCTGTTTCTGTGCGGCCCGCGCCAGCTGTTCGAAGAAAAGCGCGTGTATGCGCTGCTGTCGCTGGTGGTCAACGTGCTGCGTTCGCTGCCGTTCATCATCCTGCTGATCGTGATGATCCCGTTCACCGTGCTCATCACCGGCACCTCGCTGGGCGTGGCCGGGGCCATCCCGCCACTGGTGGTCGGTGCCACGCCGTTCTTCGCGCGACTGGTGGAAACCGCCCTGCGCGAGGTCGACCGCGGCATCATCGAGGCCACCCAGTCGATGGGGGCCACCACGCGCCAGATCATCATGAACGCCCTGCTGCCCGAAGCGCGGCCGGGCATCTTCGCAGCCATCACCGTGACGGCCATCACCCTGGTGTCGTACACCGCGATGGCGGGTGTGGTGGGTGCCGGCGGGCTGGGTGACCTGGCCATCCGCTTCGGCTACCAGCGCTTTCAGACCGACGTGATGGTAGTCACCGTGGTACTGCTGCTGGTGCTGGTTCAAGTTCTGCAGAGTGTCGGCGACAAACTGGTTGTGCATTTTTCCCGTAAGTAACCAAGGGTCGGCCACGCCGACGCGCCGGGGGCCGGAACGGCCCTCACAAGGAGCGATTAGATGAAAAGACTGCTTGCTGCTGTTGCCGCCGTCGCGGCCTTCTCTGCCCACGCGGCCGAGACCCTGACCGTTGCCGCCACCCCGGTACCGCACGCCGAGATCCTCGAGTTCGTCAAACCGGCGCTGGCCAAGGAAGGCGTGGACCTGAAGGTGAAGGTGTTCACCGACTACGTCCAGCCCAACGTGCAGGTGGCCGAGAAGCGCCTGGATGCCAACTTCTTCCAGCACCAGCCGTACCTGGACGAGTTCAACAAGGCCAAGGGCACTCACCTGGTCAGCGTTGCCGGCGTGCACCTGGAGCCGCTGGGCGCCTATTCGAACAAGCTCAAGAAGCTCGACGAACTGCCATCGGGCGCCACCGTGGTCATCCCCAACGACGCCACCAACGGCGGCCGTGCCTTGCTACTGCTGGACAAGGCTGGCGTGATCAAGCTCAAGGACAACACCAACATCCTGTCGACCGTGAAGGACATCACCGGTAACGACAAGGGCCTGAAATTCCGTGAGCTGGAAGCTGCCACCATTCCGCGCGTGCTGACCCAGGTCGACCTGGCGCTGATCAACACCAACTATGCGCTGGAAGCCAAGCTCAACCCTGAAAAGGACGCCCTGGTCATCGAAGGCAGCGATTCGCCTTATGTGAACATCCTGGTGACCCGCGAGGACAACAAGGATTCGGACGCGGTGAAGAAGCTGGTAGCAGCCCTGCACACGCCTGAAGTGAAGAAGTTCATCGAAGAGAAGTACAAGGGCGCGGTCAAGCCAGCGTTCTGATTCAGAAATGCCAAGGGCTGCTACGCAGCCCATCGCGGGTCAAGCCCGCTCCCACAAGTTCTCCACCGCCCTTGAAACCAGGGTTGTACCTGTGGGAGCGGGCTTGACCCGCGAAGCTTTCAGTCGCGCTTGACCAGCCCCGGCAACTGCGCCACCAGCTTCTGGTTGTTGAACGGCGCCCGAATGAACCCGCGCTGGGTACCATCCGGCCCGAGCAGCGCCAGGTTGCCACTGTGATCGACCGTGTAGTTCGGCTTGCTGGTATCGGCCGGAATGAACGGGATGCTCACCGCATTGGCCAGCTTCTGCGTATCCTCCAGCGACCCCGTCACCCCGCGAAAATCCTTGTCGAAGTAGCCCAGGTACGTCTTCAACTGCGCCGGTGTATCCCGGTTCGGGTCGACGCTCACCAGCACCACCTGCAAACGGTCCACCGCCTCCTTGGGCAGCTCGCTCTTGACCTGCCGCAGTTGCGCCAGCGTGGTCGGGCAGATGTCCGGGCAGAAGGTGTAGCCGAAGAACAGCAGCGACCACTTGCCCTTGAGCTGGTCCAGCACCACCAGCTGGCCGTTCTCGTCGGTCATCTGCAGCGCCGGCACCTGGCGGCTCTGCGGCAGCAGGATGATCCCGGCATCGATCAGCGCCGTGGGGTCGCCCTGGCTGCGATTGCTCAGCACCTTGTTGATGGTAAGCCCGAGAATCAGTGCGACCAGGGCAACGAGGATGAAAACGGTTTTCTGGGTTCGAGTCATAGGTTCAACAGTAGGTAATGGTCAACAAGCAGCGCGATGAACAGCAGGAACAGGTACGCGATAGAGTACTTGAAGGTCCTGATCGCCGCGTGCGGCCGACTGCCACGGTACAACACCCAGGCCCAGTGCAGGAAGCGCCCGCCCAGCACCACGGCGCAGGCCAGGTACAGCGGCCCGCTCATGTGGATCACGTAAGGCAACAGGCTCACCGCCAGCAGGGCGGCGGTGTACAGCAGAATGTGCAGCTTGGTGTAGTGCTCGCCGTGGGTCACCGGCAGCATCGGGATATCGGCCTTGGCGTACTCCTCCTTGCGATGGATGGCCAGGGCCCAGAAGTGCGGCGGGGTCCAGGCGAAGATGATCAGCACCAGCAACAGGGGCTCGGCGCCCACATGCCCGGTCACCGCCACCCAGCCCAGCAGCGGCGGCGCCGCCCCGGCCAGCCCGCCGATCACGATGTTCTGCGGCGTGGCCCGCTTGAGAAAGCCGGTGTAGAGCACCGCATAGCCCAGCAGCGAGGCCAGGGTCAGCCAGGCGGTCAGTGCGTTGGTGAAGCTCAGCAGCAGCACCATGCCCAGCACCGCCAGCAGCAAGGCGAACGCCAGCGCCGCCAGCGGTGCGACGCGCCCCTCGGCCAGCGGCCGCTTGTGGGTGCGCGCCATCAGTGCGTCGATGCGCCGGTCCACCACATGGTTGACCGCCGCCGCGGCACCCGCACACAGGCCGATGCCCAGGTTGCCGAACACCAGCACCGTCCATGGCACGCCCGCGCGGGTGGCCAGGAACATCCCCACCAGCGAGGTGATGAGCATCAGCACCACCACCTTGGGCTTGGTCAGCTCCAGGTAGTCGCGCCACAGCGCCTGCTGGCGCGCGGGGTTCAGAAGCGTTGCCATGGGTTCTCTCCCAGATAATGCACCACGCCCACCGGGCGCAGCGGCGTCAGGCGCCAGCCCTGGCTGACCCTGCGCGCCTTGGGCTGCGTGGCCAGGCGCGTGCGGTAGTTGACCAGCACCAGCGTCAGCAGCAGCGCCGCGCCACCGGCGTTGTGCGCCACCGCCACCGCCAGCGGCAGCCCGAACGCCACATTGCTGATGCCCAGCCCCACCTGCACCGCCAGCGCCAGCAGCACCAGCCTGGCCAGGCGCCGCAGGCCGATAGCGTGCAGCTGCCAGGCCAGGGTCAGCAACACCAGCGTGACCAGCAGCGCCCCCAGGCGGTGGGTGATATGGATGGCGGTACGCGCCTCGCTGTCGAGCTGTCCGCCCAGGTAGTTGGGGCCGATGTGCTGGGTGAGGTGAAAGCCGTTGGCAAAATCCGCCTCGGGCCACCACTGGCCGTGACAGGTCGGCAGGTCGATGCAGGCCACCGCGGCATAGTTGGCGCTCACCCAGCCGCCCAGGGCGACTTGCCCGATCACCAGCAGCAACGCCAGTGCCGCCAGGCGCCTTAGCCGCAGCGGCAGGCCGGGCAGGGGCATGAACGCGCGCGACAGGCGCAGGCTCAGCAGAAACAGCAGGCTCAGGGTGGCAAAGCCGCCCAGCAGGTGCGCCGTGACCACCTGCGGCCACAGCTTGAGGGTGACCGTCCACATGCCGAACGCGGCCTGGAAGAACACCACCGCCAACAGCAGCAGCGGCAGGCGGTACGGCTGGCCGTTGTGCCCATGCCGACGCAGCGCCTGCACCGCCAGCATGGCGATCACCAGCGCCAGGGTGCCGGCAAAATAACGGTGCACCATCTCGTTGCGGCCCTTGTGGGCCTCGACCGGCGTGTCCGGGTAGTGGCGTTCGGCATGTGCCAGTTGCGCCTCGGTCTTGGGCACGCTGATGAAGCCGTAGCAGCCCGGCCAGTCGGGGCAGCCCAGGCCGGCGTGGGTCAGGCGGGTATAGGCCCCCAGCAGCACCACCACCAGCGCGAGGAAGGTGGCGAACACGGCGAGGCGGTATCCGGGTCTGGCCATGGTGCGTGCCTCCTAGCCGATGTTGGACAGCTTGAGCAGATGGCGCAGGTCGTTGAGCAGGTCCTTGCCCTTGACCCGTGCGTCGTAGCGCAACACCAGGTTGCCGTGGGGGTCGACGATCCACAGCTGCGCGCCCTTCAGGCTCCCGGCGGCCCTGCTGTACTGCGCCAGCTCCAGCGCATAGCGCTGCAGTTGCGGGTACTCGCGCGCAAGCCTGGCCTGATACGCCTCGCTCAACGGTTGCCCGGCGGCCAGCGCGTGGCTGGCACGGGCGGCGTCGCGGCCAAGGCCGATCTGTACCTGGCGCGCCAGGTACACCAGTTGCTGGCAGTCTGCGTCACAGTCACCAGGGGTGCTGACCAGCAGCTGCCAGCGCGCCTCGTCGGTCGCGACCCCCAGCTCGGCGCGGCCCTGGCCGTTGCCGATCAGTTCGCCGTGGTAGCTGCGGCTTTCCGGCACCCAGAACTGCAGCTTGTACATGCCGGTGGCGAGCATCATCGGCCCCACCACCACCAGCAGGATCAGAATCAGCTGCAACCGCCCGCGCCAACGACGGCGCGGCACTTCAGACGTGCCGGATGGATGCATGACGGCGCCCATGGTGGTTCTCCTTGTCGTTGTGCCAGCCGAAATAGAGGTACAGCGCAACCAGCGCCGCGGCCAGGGCAAACCATTGCACGGCGTAGCCCAGGTGTTTCTCCGGGCCCATCGCTACCACTGGCCAGTCCAGCCGGTAGCTGGCCGGGCCCGGTTCCAGGCGCAGTTCATGGGCAAAGCCCTCGCGGCCCAGCTGCGGCCACAGCTGCGCGGCATCCACCGCCGTGAGCAGGTGCGGCCAGCGGCCCCCTTGCGGGTCGGCGTGCAACTGGAAGGTGCTGCCCGGCGCCACATAGACCCAGGCCTGCAGGGCAAGCGGTGTCTCGGGGGTGCTGAACTGCACCGCCACACGCCGGTCGGGCCAGGGCAGCCAGCCGCGATTGACCAGCAGCCACAGGCCGCTGGCCTGGTCGTGAAAGGGTTGCAGCAGCTCGACCCCGGCCTGGCCGTCGCGCAGGCGGTTGTCGAGCAGCACACTGTGGGTGCGGTCGAAACGGCCATACAGGTGCACCCGGCGATAGGCCGGGTCGCTCGCCTGCGCCAGCTGCTCGCTGGCCAGGGGCGCTGCCACCCGGCGCTCTGCATAGGTGGCCAGCAACTCGCGCTTTTCGGCGGCGCGCCCCAACTGCCAGCAGCCCAGCGCAATCAGCCCCGGCAGCAGCAACATCACCACCAGGGTCGGCACCCGGCCGGGGCGGAACGGCCTCATCGGGGCCCCGCAACGGCTGTCGCTATACTTGTTGTAGTCATCGCATCCCCCGGAGTACCGCCATGCTCAAAGCCGCGATTGTCCTGATGCTGCTGGCGACCGTGATCAGCCTGTTCAGCGGCCTGTTCTTTCTGGTCAAGGACGATGACAACTCGACCCGCCTGCTCACCGCCCTGAAAATCCGTGTCAGCCTGGCCGCCATCACCCTGGCGCTGGTCGCCTGGGGTTTCTACAGCGGCCAACTGGTGTCCCACGCGCCGTTCTAGGCGCGGCTACAGCACATACACGAAGATGAACAACCCCACCCACACCACATCCACGAAGTGCCAGTACCAGCTGGCCGCCTCGAAGCCGAAGTGCTTGTCGGCGCTGAAGTGCCCGCGCAGGATGCGCATCAGCATCACGAACAGGATGATCGTGCCCATGGTCACGTGGGCCCCGTGGAACCCGGTGAGCATGAAGAAGGTGGCACCGTAGATCCCCGAATGCAGGGTCAGGCCCAGTTCGGTGTAGGCCTCGTGGTACTCGTAGGCCTGCAGGATGAGAAACGCCACGCCCAGCACGATGGTCAGCGCCAGCCAGAATTTCAGCGCGCCGCGGTGATCCTTGCGCAGGGCATGGTGGGCGATGGTGATGGTCACGCTGGAGCTGACCAGCAGAATGGTGTTGATCAGCGGCAGGTGCCACGGGTCGATCACATCGCTGGGCGGCGGGAACAGCTTGGGGTCGGGGGTATGCAGCAGCGGCCAGGCGAACTGGAAGTTCGGCCACAGCATGTGCGCCACGCCCTTGGCACCTTCCCCACCCAGCGCCGGGCCTGCCAGGTGGCGCACGTAGAACAGCGCACCGAAGAAGGCCACGAAGAACATCACCTCCGAAAAGATGAACCACGACATGCCCCAGCGGAACGAGCGGTCCAGCTGCGGGCTGTAGAGCCCGGCGCGGCTTTCCTTGATCACCGCGCCGAACCAGCCGAACAGCATGTAGGCCAGGCACAGTGCGCCGACGAAGAAGATCAGCGGGCCATGGGAGTCCTCGTGGCCGGCCTTCATGTCGTTGAACCAGGTGCCCAGGCCGAACACCGTGATCAGCATCCCGAGGGTGGCGATGATCGGCCACTTGCTCTGCGCCGGTACGTAGTAGTGCTGATGAGCAGCCATGGATCGTTCTCCTTATCGGGCGCTCTGTACGGTCTGGGTGGCCACGTGGGCCACCGGCGGCTGGCGAGCGGTGATATCGAACAGCGTGTAGGCAAGCGTCAGGTGTTTCACATCCTTGGGCAGGTCGCGGTCGACGATGAAGCGCACCGGCATCTCGATGCGCTCACCCGGCTGCAGCACCTGCTGGCTGAAGCAGAAGCATTCGGTCTTGTGAAAGTACGCGGCCGCCTCCGCCGGGCTGATGCTGGGGATGGCCTGGGCGGTCATCGGCTTGTCGGTGGGGTTGCGCGCCACGAAGATCATCTGGTTCACCGCGCCCGGGTTGACGTCGATCTGGTCGGCGGTGGAGTAGAAGTCCCAGACCATGTCGCTGGCATTGGTCGACAGGAACTGCACCTTCACCGAGCGCGTGGGGTCGCTGACCTGGCTGCCTGCGTACTGCCCGCCGGTCTTGCCGTTGATGCCGAAGGCCTTGCACATCACGTCGTAGATCGGCACCAGGGCAAAGCCGAAGGCGAACATCACCACGGTCAGCAGCATCAGCCGCGTCACCAGTCGCCGCAGCGACGTGCGCTCGTTCATGGCAGCACCCTCATTTCACTTCCGGCGGGGTCTGGAAGGTGTGGTAGGGCGCGGGCGAGGGCACCGACCATTCCAGCCCTTCGGCGCCATCCCATGGCTTGGCCGGGGCCGGCTTGCCGCCACGGATGCACTTGATCACGATGAACAGGAAGAAGATCTGCGTGACGCCGAAGGTGAACGCGCCGATCGACGACACCATATTGAAGTCGGCGAACTGCAGGTTGTAGTCCGGCACCCGGCGCGGCATGCCCGCCAGGCCAACGAAGTGCATCGGGAAGAACGCCATGTTCATGCCGATGAACGACAGCCAGAAGTGCAGCTTGCCGAGGGTTTCGTCGTACATGTGCCCGGTCCACTTGGGCAGCCAGTAGTAGGCGGAGGCGAAGATGCCGAAGATCGCCCCCGGCACCAGCACGTAGTGGAAGTGCGCCACCACGAAGTAGGTGTCGTGGTATTGGAAGTCGGCCGGGGCGATGGCCAGCATCAACCCCGAAAAACCGCCGATGGTGAACAGGATGACGAAGGCGATGGCGAACAGCATCGGCGTCTCGAAGGTCAGCGAACCTTCCCACATGGTGCTCACCCAGTTGAACACCTTCACCCCGGTGGGCACCGCGATGAGCATGGTGGCGTACATGAAGAACAGCTCGCCCACCACCGGGATGCCGACCACGAACATGTGGTGCGCCCACACGATGAACGACAGGAAGGCGATGGCCCCGGTGGCGTAGACCATCGAGGTGTAGCCGAACAGCGGCTTGCGCGAGAACGCCGGGATGATCGAGCTGACCGCGCCGAACGCCGGCAGGATCATGATGTACACCTCGGGGTGACCGAAGAACCAGAACACGTGCTGGAACAGTACCGGGTCGCCACCACCGGCGGCGCTGAAGAAGCTGGTGCCGAAATGGATGTCCATCAGCATCATGGTTACCACACCGGCCAGCACCGGCATCACCGCGATCAGCAGGAACGCGGTGATCAGCCAGGTCCAGACGAACAGCGGCATCTTCATCAGGGTCATGCCGGGTGCGCGCAGGTTGAGGATGGTGGCGATCACGTTGATCGCGCCCATGATCGAGCTGATGCCCATCAGGTGGATGGCGAAGATGAAGAAGGTCACGCTGGCCGGTGCGTAGGTGGTCGACAGCGGGGCATAGAAGGTCCAGCCGAAATTCGGCCCGCCGCCGGGGCTGAACAGGGTCGATACCAGCAGCAGGAACGCTGCCGGCAGCAGCCAGAAGCTGAAGTTGTTCATGCGCGGCAGGGCCATGTCCGGCGCGCCGATCATCAGCGGGATCATCCAGTTGGCCAGGCCGACGAAGGCCGGCATCACGGCACCGAACACCATGATCAGGCCGTGCATGGTGGTCATCTGGTTGAAGAATGCCGGCTCCACGATCTGCAGGCCGGGCTGGAACAGCTCGGCGCGGATCACCATGGCGAACGAGCCGCCGAGCAGGAACATGGCGAAGGCGAACCACAGGTACATCGTGCCGATGTCCTTGTGGTTGGTGGTCAGCACCCAGCGCATCAGGCCCTTGGCCGGGCCGTGGGCGTGGTCATGGGCGGCATGACCGTGGTCGTCGATGACTGTACTCATGTCCTGTCTCCCCGGTTCATTGGCTGTCGGCCTGCTTGAGCGCCAGCACATCCTTCGGCGTGACCATGTCGCCCTTGTTGTTGCCCCAGGCGTTGCGCTCGTAGGTGATCACGGCGGCGATATCCACTTCCGAGAGCTGCTTGCCGAACGCCGCCATGGCCGTGCCGGCCTTGCCGTGGAAGACGATGTTCAGGTGATCCTTGATCGGGCCGGTGGCGATCTTCGAACCCTTGAGCGCCGGGAACATCGGCGGCAGGCCCTGGCCTTCGGCCTGGTGACAGGCCACGCAGGTGGTGTGGTAGACCTTGTCGCCGCGCTCGCTGAGCTCCTGCAGGGTCCACTCCTTGCTGGTCAGCTCCTTGAGCTTGGCCGACTCGGCCTTGCGTTCGGCCAGCCAGGTGTCGTAGTCGGCCCTGGACTTGACCTCCACCACCACCGGCATGAAGCCGTGGTCCTTGCCGCACAGTTCGGTGCACTGGCCGCGGTAGATGCCCGGCTTCTCGACACGGGTCCAGGCCTCGTTGACGAAACCGGGGATGGCATCGCGCTTGACCGCGAACGCCGGCACCCACCAGGAATGGATGACGTCGGCGGCAGTCACCAGAAAGCGCACCTTGGCACCCACCGGGATCACCAGCGGCTGATCGACCTCCAGCAGGTAGTGCTCGTCCTTGGGTGCCTTGTTGTGGATCTGATCGGCGGGGGTGGCCAGGTTGCTGAAGAACTCCACGTCCTGGCCCAGGTACTTGTAGTGCCACTTCCACTGGTAGCCGGTGACCTGGATATCCACGTCCGACTCGCTGGCATCGTAGATGTCCACCAGGGTCTTGGTGGCGGGGATGGCCATGGCCACCAGGATCAGGAACGGCACCACCGTCCACATGATCTCGACCCAGGTGTGCTCATGAAAATGCGCCGGCTGCTGGCCGGTGGAGCGACGGTGCACCATCATCGACCAGAACATCGCGCCGAACACCACGATGCCGATCACCACGCAGATCCAGAAGATGGTCATGTGCAGGTCGAACACGGCGTTGCTGACTTCAGTCGCCCCCGGCGCCATATTCACGGTCCAGGCGGCGTGTGCCGGCGTGAACAGTGACCACAACAGCAGGCCCATCCAGGCATGTGGATGTCGCATCATTGCGGGTTCCCCTTATGATTCTTGTTATCCCGGAGGCAGGGCCTACGGCTAAGGGTACGGCGTCAAGACGGCGAACTTCGACGGCGAGCCCCTGCTGGACAGCAGGCGGGCCTCATCAACCAATCACTTTCAAAGCGGAGTATAGACAGCCGCCCGGACCGCGCAAAAAATCGCCGAGAGGGGGTTGATGGCCATTTGATATGCCTTACAGCGACATAAACGCACATCGTTTATGACAAATCCGTCTTAACTCTTTTTCGAACCGAGCTACCTTATGTCATCCGTGTGTTTCCCTTGTCCCTGGAGTTGTCATGAACATCGCCGCTTTGCGCGAGCAGATCACCCGTGCCCGTCAACATGAGGTCCAAACCGGCCAGTTGAAAAAGCAACTTGAAGTGCAACTGCCCCACCTGCATCCCTCGATCAACCTGCCTGAGCAAGACCCGCATGCGGCGCTTGTGGGGTTTGTCGACGCGTACATCGACCAGGTACCCGAATTGCTGGAGGCCGCCAATGCGGTGGCGCGCGAGGCGGGCATCGAGTCGCAGATCAAACCGGTACTGAAAATTGCCGAAGCCTATTTCCTGCAGCCGCCGGCGATCATGCAAGGCCAGGTCGGCCTGGGCTGCCTGCTGGATGAGGCCTACCTGGCGCACCGCCTGGTGGAGGAAGTGAACGACCTGTACATCAAGCATTTCAAGCAGCCACTGATCCCACTGGATACCACCGTGGCCAACCTGATCGCGCATCAGCTGATCGGCGAGGCATTCGCCAACCAGCTGGATGAGGTGGTGCACCACTCGGTGGACGAAATGCTCAACGACGAAAGCTTCGCGCTCGAATCGGTGGAGGCCTACCGAGACAAGCTGAGCAGCCCGGACACCGGCGCGGCGTGGAAGCGCTGGCCGTGCCTGTCGCGCCAGCTGGGCGTGGGGCTGGAGCTGGATCAGTCGGCCTGATCGGCTCGGCGGCGCAGCCTTCGCCAGCAATGCTGGCTCCTACAGGATTACACCCCGTGTAGGAGCCAGCCTTGCTGGCGAATCGTTCAGGCGCCAAGCCCTGCCGCCATGCGCGCCCGCCCCTCGGTGCGCCGCTTCAACCCGCGCGGCTCGATCACCAGCACCGATCCATTGCCCGCATTCGCCCGGCCCCAGTCCTCCAGCAGCTCGAGACACGCGTGGTCGATGTAGCTGAGCTGGGCCAGCGGTACATGCAACGTGGTACATACCGGTACGTTATCAAGCACCCGGGCGAGTGCCGGGACCTTGAGAAACGTCGCCGCACCGCTCAAGCGAAGCTCCAGGTGCCCCGGCGTATCCAGGTGGCTGACGCTGATCTTCAACCGCGCCGCCTTCAGCGCAAGCTTGAGCAAAGTAAGGGCGAAACCCAGCAGTACGCCGGTCAACAGGTCGGTGAAGATGATCGCCAGTGCGGTCGCCGCGTAGGTGAACATCGGCATGCGCCCATAGCGCCCCAACCCGCGGAACGCCTTGAAGTCCACCAGCTTGAAGCCGGTGTACACCAGTACACCTGCCAGGCTCGCCACCGGGATCTGCTGCAGCACACTGCTCAGCACCACCACGAACGCCAGCAGCCATGCCCCATGCAGAATAGCCGACAGCCGCGTCTGCGCACCGGCCTGCACGTTGGCCGAACTGCGTACGATCACCCCGGTCATCGGCAACGCCCCCAGCACGCCACAGAGCATGTTGCCCACCCCCTGGGCCGACAGTTCACGGTCGAAGTCCGAACGCTGGCCACTGTGCATGCGGTCCACCGCCGCCGCCGACAGCAGCGTCTCGGCACTGGCGATGAATGCCAGGGCGAGCGCCGCCACCAGCAGGTGCGGGTTGGCCAGTTGCAGCAGGTCGACGGGGCGCAGCCAGTCAATGGCCTCGGCCAGGTTGGCGGGCACCACCACGCGGTTCACCGGCAACGCCAGCCACAGGCTCAGCAGGGTCATCAGCGCCACCCCGAGCAAGGCCCCCGGCACGAAGCGCAGACGCTGCGGGCGCAGGCGCTCCCAGCCCCACATGATCGCGATGGTGCCCAGGCCCAACGCACCCGCCTGCCAGGCATTGCCGGGGCCTTCCGGGGTCAGCGCCTGCAGTACGGTCTGTGGGAACGCTGTCAGGTTGGCCAGCCCGGAAGGCTGCGGGCTGGCGTCGAACATCACATGCGCCTGCGACAGTACGATCAGCACGCCGATACCGGCGAGCATGCCGTACACCACCGCCGGCGCCGTGACCCGGAACCAGCAGCCCAGGCGCAGACGCCCGGCCAGCAGTTGCAGCAGGCCCGCCAGCAGCAGGATCGGCCCGAGCATGGCCAGGCCATGCTGGCGTACCAGCTCGAACACCAGCACCGCCAGGCCCGCCGCCGGGCCGCTGACCTGCAATGGCGAGCCGGCGATGAACCCCACCACCAGGCCACCGACGATGCCGGTGATCAGACCCTTGGCCGGGGGCATGCCGGAAGCGATGGCAATGCCCATGCACAGCGGCAGCGCCACCAGAAACACCACCACCGAAGCCAGCAGTTCACGCGGCAGGGCCGCTTTCAATTGCGTCATGTTCACCTTGATTCTCCCTCTATCGATCACGCCGGGCCATTCCGCTGGCCCGCACGCCGCAGTAACGCCGCCACGCGGGCAGCCGCAAGCCGCCGGCAGGCCGGCAAGGCATTCATGGAAATTCAAGGCAGCCGACTACCTGGGCTGCACGCGAACGTGCAGCCTTCAGTCACCCTGTTGCGAATGAGGTGTGGCTAGTAGCGCCCGCGCGGGGTGGCGCAGGGAATCGGCTGGCCGCTCTGCAGGGGCAGGAAGCGGTCGCTTACCGCGTCATAGGCGGTGATTTCGCTGGTTTCGATGTCGTAGATCCAGCCGTGGATGTACAACTGGCCGGCCGCCAGGCGCGAGGCGACCGAAGGGTGGGTACGCAGGTGCTGCAACTGCGCGATGACGTTTTCCTTGGTCAGCACCTGCATGCTTTCGTGTTCGTTGTGGCAATGGCAATTGTCTTCGACCACCGTGCGCGCCACCTCGGCATGCCGCAACCAGGCCTTGACCGTGGGCATCTTCTCCAGGCTCTGCGGGTTGAGCACGGCACGCATGGCCCCGCAATCGGAATGCCCGCACACGATGATGTGCTGCACGCCCAGGGCCATCACCGCGTACTCGATGGCCGTGGATACACCACCGTTCATCTGCCCGTAGGGCGGCACCACGTTACCCACATTGCGGGTCACGAACAGGTCGCCTGGGGAGCTGTGGGTAATCAGTTCGGGCACGATGCGCGAGTCGGCGCAGGTAATGAACATCGCCCGCGGCTTCTGCGCAGTGGCGAGTTTCTTGAAGAGCTCTTCCTGTTGCGGGAAGACTTCATGATGAAAATGCAAAAAGCCGTCGACGATATGCTTCAGTGCGGCATCGGCGCTTTCGGCTTGATCAGCCGGGCCGTTTTGAGAGGGGTCCTGGTCTTTCATTGTTGATCCTCTTTGACGGTTTGAAGGTAAGTCCATTTTACCGGTTCAAGATTCAGACAACGCAATGAAGCTTGGATGTCGCTCACGCTCAATAAAGCACAGTGCGGCTGCCTGGCGTTTCACGCTACGCGGAAAAACTTAACTCAAACTGAATTTGGAGGCTCTAGAACGGGCGTTCCAGAACAAAAGGGCGGGCCTCGGATACTAGCAAAAAAGCATTAATGGCAACTACCCATTAATGCATTACAGCAGCGACAACTGCCCACCGGGCGGGCAGAACGCGCTGCAATCGAGCGCATGGCCTTCACGCCGGTTCAGTCCCAGGCGGCGCATGGCCTTGTCGAAACGCTGCGCCAGCAAGTCGGCAAACACGCCTTCGCCCCGCATGCGTGCGCCAAAACGGCTGTCGTACAGCTCGCCGCCACGGCTCTGACGGATCAGGCTCAGCACATGGGTCGCACGTTGCGGGTAATGATCCTGCAGCCATTGCTCGAACAGCGGCGCCACCTCCAGCGGCAGGCGCAGCAGCATGTAGGCCGCGTGCAGTGCCCCGGCCTGCTTGGCCGCCTCCAGCAGGTGCTCCAGTTCGCTGTCGTTGATCATCGGGATCATCGGCGAACACAGCACACCTACCGGTACACCCGCCTCGCGCATCACCCGAATCGCCCGCAACCGCGCCTTGGGCGCGGCGGCACGCGGTTCCAGGGTGCGCTTGAGCTCGTCGTCGAGGGTGGTCAGGCTGATCATCACCGACACCAGGCGCTGCTGTGCCAGTTCGGCCAGCAGGTCGAGGTCGCGCAGGATCAGCGAGCCCTTGGTCACGATGGTGACCGGGTGACGGTAGCGCAGCAGCACTTCGAGCAGGCGCCGGGTCAACTGCTGTTCGCGCTCGATGGGCTGGTACGGGTCGGTGTTGGACCCCAGGTTGATCGGGGCGCACACGTAGCCTTTCTTCGACAGCTGTTGTTCCAGCACCGCCGCCGCGTTGGTCTTGGCGATCAGCTTGGTCTCGAAATCGAGCCCCGGCGACAGGTCCCAGTAGGCGTGGCTGGGGCGGGCATAGCAATAGATGCAACCATGCTCGCAACCTCGGTAGGGGTTGATCGAGCGGTCGAAGGGCAGGTCGGGCGAGGTGTTACGGGTGATGATGGTTTTGGCCGTCTCGATGCGGACTTCGGTGCCCTGGGTCAGCGGCACCTCCTGGTACCAGCCATCATCCTCGGCCACAGAGCGGGCAGGGGCGAAGCGGTTGTGCGGGTTGTGCGCGGTACCGCGGCCACGCACAGGCGCTGGAGTGAACATGGCGAGCCCCTGTACTGTTTTTATATACAGTACTGCATCGCCACCAGGACCTCCAGCACCGCTCGGCGCCCGACGTGGCTACGGGTTAAGGCCATGCCACTGCAGAAACGGCAGGGGGCTCACGTCACGCCCGCGAAACACCTTGAACCCTGCCGTGATCGAGCGCCCGGCCCCCGGGGCAACAATGGCCTCGAGCAGGGCACGCCCGGCGGCCGGGTTGAGCACGCCTTCGGCTTCGAACCGGGCGAAGGCATCGATCGCGTAGACCCGTGACCACAGGTAGCTGTAATAGCCCGCCTCGTAGCCGCTGGCCAGGTGATCGAAGGCCTGGGCCGGACGCTCGAAATCGCCCAGCGGCCAGGGCAGCACTGCGTCGAACTGTTCCACCACCTGCTGCTGCAGGCTTTGCGCAGCAGCCGGGTAGGTCTCGCCATGCAGGTGCAGGTCCAGGCGCGCCATTGCCAGGTCTCGGGCAAACGTGAGCCCTTGCTGCTGTTTCTGCTGGTCGAGAAACGCCTGCACCGTGGACTGCGGCAGTGCCTTGCCTGTCTGGTAGTGGTGGGAGATACCGGCCAGGTACTCGGCCGACCAGCACCAGCGCTCCAGCAGCTCACTGAAGAACTCGATCCCGTCCGGCCCCAGGCTGTCGATATCGGACAGGCGGTAATCGGTGGTGGCCACCAGCAGCTGGTGCAGGCAGTGACCGAACTCGTGGTACAGCTTGCGCAGGTCCAGGTGGGTCAGCAACGGTGGGGCAACCCCGTCGCCACGCTCGACTGCGCAGAACAGCGCCGCCGCGCCCTTGTGAAAACGACCCTCGGCATCCACGTGGCGGTTCCATACCCGCAGGCTCCAGGCGTAGTCCTCCTTGCCCGGGCGGGTGATCGCATCCATGTACAGGTACCCCACCAGCGCATGGCCCTGGGTTACCTCGAAGCACCGCACATCCGCATGCCAGGCCTGCAACGTGCTGGACGGCGTGATCTGCACGCCGAACAGGGTATCGGCCAGCTGCGTCATGGCCAGCACCACCTGCTCCAGCGGGAAGTAGCCACGCATTTCCTCGCCAGACAGCGCCAGCGGGTGCCGATGCGCACGCTGCGCGTAGAAGGCGATGTCCCAAGGCTGCAGGCCACCCAAGCGCGCCTGCTGGTCGAAGGCCCGCAACCGCGCGGTTTCGGCGCTACGCCAGGCGGCGCTGTGGGTGCTCAGGTCCTGCAGAAACCGCGTGACCTGTTGCGTCGATTCTGCCGTCTTGGTCTGCAGGCTGAGTTCGGCAAAGCTGGCAAACCCCAGCAGTTGCGCCTGCTCATGGCGCAGTCGTCGCAACTCCAGCAGCACCGGGCCGTTGTCGGGGCCTGCGTCCAGCTCCGACGCGCGGCCATGGTAGGCCCGATACACGGTTTCACGCAGGCTACGGTCTGTGGCCTGCTGCAGGATCGCCAGGCACGGGGCCTCTTCCAAGGTCACCAGCCAGCCCTCGAGGCCCTTGGCCTGGGCCTTGCGCGCCATGGCGGCGGTCTCCAGCGCGTCGACCCCCTGCAGGCGCCGGGCATCGGTGATCAGCAGGGTCCAGGCGCCGGTGGCGTGTGCCAGGTTGTCGAGGAACAGGTTGCGCTGGGCACTGATGCTGGTTTGCAGGTTCATCAGGCGGGCACGCTCGGTTTCACCGAGCTCGGCGCCGCTCAGGCGAAAGGCCTTGATCGACTGCTGCAGCGATATCCTGCGTTCGTGGCTGAACAGCGCACCATGGGCGCTGTCGGCCAGACGCTGATAGAGCGCCAGCAACGTGGCGTTCTGCAGCTTTGCCTGATGATAGGCCTGGCTCTTGAGCCAGCACTCGTCCACGGCGGCCTTCCAGGCCTCGCCGCGGGTGTACAGGGGCACGATCAGGCGCACGGCGTTGTTGAGGCGTGCATCCAGTGCATCGATGGCCATCACCAGGTCGTCCCAGGTGGGCAGGCCACGCTGGGCCAGGATGATGCGGGCCAGGGCGTTGTGGTTGTCGAGGATGATCTGGTCGATGCCCGCCGTCAGGTGTTCCAGGCGGATGTCGGCGTAGGCTGGCGGATCGAGGGGGGCGAGCAGGGGATTGCTGGTCATGGGCAGCTCCTTGAGTGACGGGAAGGTCCCGTCACTTTCAAGGGTTGCCGGTGCGCCAGGGGCTAACTATGTATGCCCCTGCACCAGCCACACGGCCCGCTAGGGCTTCTTCAGCTTCGGATTGGGGAAGAACTGCACCGTCTGCACCGCAGGCTGGGGCGCCTTGGCCTCGGCCTGGTTGACGCGGGTGCCCAGTTCCTTGGGCACCGACAGGCCCTGTTCGTTGAGCGTGTCGGAGAACCCGCAGGCCACGCACTCGCGGTGTGGCACGCCGTCTTCGCTCCACATCATCAGCTTGTCCGGCTCGCTGCACGCCGGGCATACGGCCCCGGCAATGAAGCGTTTCTTGGTCTTGCTCATGCCGCCAGGTCCTCGCTCAGGCCACTGTGGCGCAACAGCGCATCGATCGACGGCTCACGGCCACGGAAGTCGACGAACAGGCGCATCGGCGCCTGCGAGCCGCCACGGGCCAGAATCGCCTCGCGGAAGGCGCGACCGGTTTCGGCGTTGAGCACACCCTCTTCCTCGAAGCGCGAGAAGGCATCGGCCGACAGCACTTCAGCCCACTTGTAGCTGTAGTAACCGGCCGCGTAGCCGCCGGCGAAGATGTGCGCAAAGCTGTTGGGGAAGCGGTTGTACGCCGGCGGGCGCATCACCGAAACCTCGTCGCGCACCCCTTCGAGCACCTCCAGCACGCTGCGGCCATCGCCGTGGCTGGCGTGCAGTTCGAAGTCGAACAGCGAGAACTCCAGCTGGCGCACCATCATCAGGCCCGACTGGAAGTTCTTCGCCGCCAGCATCTTCTCCAGCAGGTCCTGCGGCAGGGCAGCGCCACTTTCGTAATGACCGGAGATCAACGCCAGGCCTTCGGGCTCCCAGCACCAGTTCTCCATGAACTGGCTCGGCAGCTCGACCGCGTCCCAGGCCACGCCATTGATGCCGGATACCCCGGCATGCTCGATGCGGGTCAGCAGGTGATGCAGGCCGTGGCCAAACTCGTGGAACAGGGTGGTGACTTCATCGTGGGTCAGCAGCGCCGGCTTGCCCGGGGCGGCCGGGGTGAAGTTGCACACCAGGTTGGCCACCGGGCTCTGCAGGCTGCCATCGGCCGTGCGGCGACGGTCGCGGGCGCCGTCCATCCAGGCACCGCCGCGCTTGTTGGCGCGGGCGTACAGGTCGAAGAAGAAGCGCCCCACGTGCTGGCCGTTTTCCTTGATCTCGAACAGGCGCACGTCCGGGTGCCAGGTATCGAAGCCTTTCACCTCGGCGATCTCGATGCCGTACAGGCGCTGCACGATGGTGAACAGGCCCGACAGCACCTTGTCGATCGGGAAGTAGGCACGCAGGGCTTCCTGCGACACGCTGTACCGCTGTTCGCGCAGCTTCTCGCCATAGAAACCGCTGTCCCAGCTCTGCAGGTCCGGGCAGCCCTGCTCGGCGGCGTAGGCCTTGAGCTGGGCCAGGTCCTGGGCGGCGAAGGGTTTGCTGCGCTTGGCCAGGTCACGCAGGAAGCTCAGCACCTGGTCGCTGGACTCGGCCATCTTGGTGGCCAGGCTCAGCTCGGCGAAGTTGGCATAACCCAGCAGCTCGGCCAGTTCCTGACGCAGGTCGAGGATCTCGCGCATCACCGGGCCGTTGTCGAACTGGCCGGCATTGGGGCCCTGGTCCGAGGCGCGGGTGCAGTAGGCCGCGTACAGTTCTTCGCGCAGGGCACGGTCGTGGGCGTAGGTCATCACGGCGTAGTAGCTGGGGAATTCCAGGCTGATCAGCCAGCCATCCAGGCCCTTGGCCTGCGCGGCGGCCGCCATCTGCGCCTTGGCCGATTCGGTCAGGCCGGCCAGTGCGGCCTCGTCGGTGACGTGCTTGGTCCAGGCCTGGGTGGCGTCGAGCAGCTGGTTGGAGAAACGGCTGCCCAGCTCCGAGAGCTTGCTCTGCACCTCGGCATATCGCTTCTGCTGGTCGGCCGGCAAGTCGATACCCGACAGGCGGAAGTCACGCAGGGCATGTTCGAGGATGGTTTTCTGCGCCACATCGAAGCCGGCAGCTTCGGGGCTGGCGATCAACGCTTCGTAGGCCTGGAACAGCTCGCGGTTCTGGCCCATTTCGGTGGCGTAGGCGCTCAGGGCCGGCAGGCAGGCCTCGTAGGCCTCGCGCAGCTCGGCGCTGTTGCATACCGCGTTGAGGTGGCTGACCGGGCTCCAGGCGGCACCCAGTCGGTCGTTGAGTTCGTCCATGGCCAGCACCAGGCCGGCCCAGGTGGGGTTCTGGCCCTGGGTTTTCAGGATCGAGGCGATGGCGCTGCGGTTGTCGGCCAGGATCTGTTCGATCGCCGGCAGCACATGCTCGGCACGGATCGCCGAGAAGGGCGGCAGGTCATAAGACTGCAGAAGCGGGTTGTTCGCACTCACGGTTAAACACCTTGGCAGAAGAAACACCGCTCCATCTTAATTACAATCGACGCTGACCGCAGCTATCAGCCTTACAGAGAGACACTATTCATGGCCATCCGCAGCTTCCAGCAACACATTCCGCGTCTCGGCGCCCGCGCCTTCGTCGACCGCAGCGCAGTGGTGCTGGGTGATGTCGAGATCGGCGAGGACAGCTCGGTATGGCCCCTGACGGTGATCCGCGGCGACATGCACCGCATCCGCATCGGCGCGCGCACCAGCGTGCAGGACGCCAGCGTGCTGCACATCACCCATGCCGGGCCGTTCAATCCCGACGGCTACCCGCTGCTGATCGGCGATGACGTGACCATTGGCCACAAGGTCATGCTGCATGGCTGCACCCTGGGCAACCGCATTCTGGTCGGCATGGGCAGCACCATCATGGACGGCGCGGTGGTCGAGGACGAGGTGATCATCGGTGCCGGCAGCCTGGTACCGCCGGGCAAGACGCTGGAGAGCGGCTTCCTGTACGTGGGCAGCCCGGTGAAGCAGGCACGGGCGCTGACCGACAAGGAACGCGCGTTCTTCCCCTACAGCGCCGCCAACTACGTGAAGCTCAAGGACCTGCACCTGGCCGAAGGCTTCGACCAGCCCGAGTGAGTTATCCACAGCCCCCTTTTTTCGAGACTGTCATGCACCAGCAAACCATTCTGTTCGACCTCGACGGTACACTCACCGACCCCCGTGAAGGCATCACGCGCTCCATCCAGTACGCCCTGGCCAAGCTGGACATCGACGAGCCGGACCTGGCCCGCCTGGAACACTTCATCGGCCCGCCCTTGCTGCAGGCATTCATGCAGTTCTACGGCTTCGACGAGGCCAAGGCATGGCAGGCGGTGAACTTCTACCGTGAGCGCTTCAAGGTCACCGGGTTGTACGAGAACCGCGTGTTCGAAGGCGTGAGCGAGCTGCTCGAAGGGCTGCAGGCGCAGGGGCGCACGCTGTACATCGCCACCTCCAAGCCCTGGGAGTTCGCCCGCGAGATTGCCCGGCACTTCGATTTTGCCCGGCATTTCAAGGTCATCTACGGCAGCGAGCTGGACGGTACGCGCACCAACAAGGTGGAGCTGATTGCGCACCTGCTGGCCGAAGAAAACCTGGACCCGGCGCAGACGCTGATGATCGGCGACCGCAAGCACGACCTGATCGGCGCGCGCAGCAACGGGCTGGAAGCAGTGGCGGTGGGCTACGGGTTTGGCAGCCGCGAGGAATTGACCGCAGAGCAGCCGGCGTATCATTTCGACACGCTGGGCGAGCTGCATCGGGCCTTCATGCGGTCCTGAAGGCCTTTTCGCCGGCAATGCCGGCTCCTACAGGGGGTGCGAAGCGTTGTAGGAGCCGGCCTTGCCGGCGGAGCTTTCCAGGGCCTGCTGGCGCTGCTCGAACGGCAACCGCCCCCAGGCCTCGACCCGCTGGTAGAACACCGCCCAATCTCCGCCAACCTCCCGGAACAACGCTGCAAACGCAGGCACCCACTGATCATACAGCCCGAACGGCAGCAGCTTGGCGTTGTTGATCGGCGCGTTGATCCACGCGTCATAGCGCTTGTCGCCCTGCCACCTTGTATCGCGCAGCACCCGGTACTCGCTGCGCAGGCGCTCGAACTCGGCCTGCTTGCCCGCGCGCATCGCTGCCTCGTCCAGCGGCTGTGCATACAATGTCTTGAGCCGCTCGCGGCTGGCCAGCACCAGCCCCACGAACTCGTCACGCTGGCGCGCTCCACCCTGCGGCAAGGGCGCCAGCCCGCGGGCCGCGCGCCACTGGCGCGAACCTTCCTGCTCCACAAAGGTGGCAAACGACTCGTTGAACGCAGTGTCGTCCTTCACGTACACGCGCTGGTGCGCAAGTTCGTGGAAGATCACCGTGGCCAGGCGCTCGTCGCCCCAGCCCAGCATCGAATTGAGAATCGGGTCGTCGAACCAGCCCAGGGTCGAATAGGCCTCCACCCCGCCCACATACACATCCTGCCCCTGTGCCTTCTGCAACGCCGCCGCCCCGCGCGCCGCACCCTGACTGTAGTAGCCGCGATAGGCCACGCAACCGGCGATGGGGAAGCAGTAGGTATGCGGTTCCAGCGAAAACTCCGGGGTGGCGAACACGTTCCACACCACGAACGGGCGCCCGATATCGGCGTACACCCGGTAGCTGCGGTTGTCCGGCAGCTTAAGGTGGCTGCTGGCAAAAGCGCGTGCCTGCTGCGCTTTCGCCAGGTGCTGGCGCAGGGCAGGGGGGGTGGCCGGGTCGGCCACCAGCACCGCCACCGGCTCGCGCGCGCGCAGCAGCTGCCATTGCCCGCTGGCCAGCTGGCTGTAGTAGCCAAGGCTGGTGCAACCGTTGAGCAGCCCGATCAGCAGCACGGGAACCAACCCGAGGAAAACGCGGTCGAGTGCCCCGGGGCTTGAGCGCAACCAGAAAAAAATTCGAACCATGTGCAGGGATGTCTCGCTCAAGTGCTCATCGGCCCAAGACTATCCTGCCTGCCCGGAGTTTTGCCATGCGTACGATGCTTGCCGCCAGCGCTGTGCTGGCCCTGACCGGCTGCGCCGGCCTGCCCGCCGCCGATCCGAACCAGGCCTGGGTCGACCTCCAGCCCGCTGCCGACGACACCCTGCACGCGCTGGAGGTGGACGAGCGCAGCTGGGCCGACACCCGCTACTTCGAAGTCACGCCGGGCAGTCACGAGTTGACGGTGCGCTATCAGTTCGCGGTAGCGCCCGGCAATATCGGGCCGGTGGACGAACCGCTGTGGCGCGATTGCCAGCTGAACGTGAAATTCAAGGATTTCAATGCCGGCCAGCGCTATCAGTTGCAGGCCGGCAGCATCGGCTTCAGGCCCTGGGCCAAGCTCTACGACGAGCAGCGCAAACTGGTCGGCACCGGTTTGCCTGCCGGATGCCAGCGTACCTGAACAGACTAATGGCGCTATGCTTGTAGCTTGTAGCCCGCCAGCGGAGATTGCCATGCGCCAGCCCATGATGCTGCTTGCCATCAGTACCTTGGGGGCCTGTGCCAGTCCCCTGCCACCGGTCGACAGCAAGCAGGCCTGGATCGACCTGTATACCGTCACGCCGGGCAAGGTGCTCATGGCCGACCGCCTGGATGGTCAGCGCCTGAACGACGGCCGTTTCTTCCAGGTCACGCCGGGCAAACACGAACTGGTGGTGCGCTTTGATTTCGAGGTGTATTCAGGCGGTTTCAGCACCGACCCCACCGAACGCACCTGCTACCTGAAGATTCGCTACGACGACTTCCAGGCCGGCCAGCGCTACCGCATCGAAGCCCGCGCCCCGGCCATGCAGCCCAGTGCCTATCTGTACGACGCGCAGCGCAAGCTGGTCGCCGAAGAACAGAACGACATCTTCTGCATCCCGTGACGGCTAGCGATCGTTTTTCTGGTAGATGATCTTCTTGGTGCCGTTCTCACAGCTGCCCACCACCATGTTCTGGTCATGGACTTCATCGTTGGTCACGATTTCCAGGGTGTAGGAAGAGACATTGTTGGCCTGGATCTTGGCTTCGATCTCGGCCTTGAGCTCGGCGCAGTCCTTGGGCGCGGCCAGCGCACTGGTGGCCAGCAACGAGGTCAGCACAGCGAATGCAATACGAGTCATCAGAACAGCTCCTTGTGGCGGCAGACCATCTGCCGACAGCCATTTGACCACAAGAAGCCGTGCGTCGTTCTGATCTGCGCCGGCGTCAGTCCACCAGGGTGGCGTCCAGGCTGATCCGGGCCTTGAGCACCTTGGATACCGGACATCCCGCCTTGGCCTTGTTGGCCAGCTCCTCGAATTTCGCCTTGTCGGCACCGGGCACCTTGGCCTTGAGGATCAGGTGCACGGCGGTGATGGCAAAACCATCGGGCTGCTTGTCCAGGGTCACTTCGGCGATGGTGTCGATACGCTCGGCGGTCAGGCCGGCTTCGCCGAGGATCATCGAAAAGGCCATGGAGAAGCAGCCTGCATGGGCAGCGCCGATCAGTTCTTCAGGGTTGGTACCAGGCTGGCCTTCGAACCGGGTGTTGAAGCCATAGGGGTTGGCCTTCAAGGCGCCACTCTCGGTGGAGAGCTGGCCCTTGCCGGTTTTCAGGTCGCCTTGCCAGATTGCCGATGCTGTCTTTTTTATCGAACTCATAAAGCCTCCTGAGTGCCTGAGAGCGCGGGGGATCGCGCCTGGCGTTCAATTCAGAGGGCGTCACCACGGGCAAGTTCAGCCCGATTGCAGGGGCAGGCATTGAATACCTGTGATCTGCCCATACAGAGTCAGAAAGGTCGCGGCATGCTGTCGGCCTAACCATTCAGGAGGCGTACACGCCATGACGCGACTCGCGGACATCAAATACTCCACCCTCGACCTGGTACCGGTACGCCAGGACAGCGGCCCGGCCCAGTCGCTGCGCAACTCGCTGGACCTGGCGCAACACGTGGAGAAATTCGGCTACAACCGCTTCTGGGTGGCCGAGCACCACAACATGGACGGCATTGCCAGCTCCGCCACCTCGGTGCTGCTGGGGTACCTGGCCGGTGGCACCTCGACGATCCGCGTGGGTGCAGGCGGGGTGATGCTGCCCAACCACGCGCCGCTGGTGATTGCCGAGCAGTTCGGCACCCTGGCCAGCCTGTACCCGGGCCGTATCGACCTGGGCCTGGGACGTGCGCCGGGCTCCGACCAGATGACCGCCCGCGCCCTGCGCCGCGAGCGCTCGGGCAGCGCCGACGACTTCCCGGACGATGTAGAGGAACTGGTGCGCTACCTGGGCCCGCGCACGCCCGACCAGAAAGTGATTGCCGTGCCGGGGTATGGCACCGAGGTGCCGATCTGGCTGTTGGGCTCGAGCCTGTTCAGTGCACAGCTGGCGGGGATGCGCGGCTTGCCGTATGCGTTTGCCTCGCACTTTGCGCCGCGCATGATGCATGAAGCGATCCGCGTGTACCGCAACCACTTCAAGCCCTCGACAGTGCTCGACAAGCCCTACGTGATGTTGGGTGTACCGCTGGTGGCGGCCGATACCGACGAGCAGGCCGAGTACCTGGCCACCTCGGTGTATCAGCGAATTCTGGCGTTGATGCGTGGGCAGAGCCTGGTGCAGCGCCCGCCCGTCGATAGCATGGACGGCCTGTGGCAGCCCCATGAGCGGGAGGCAGTGGGAAGTTTCCTGGGCCTGGCGATGGTGGGCGGGCCAGAGAAGATCCGCGCCAAACTGGACGTGCTGCTGGAGCAGACCGGTGCTGATGAGCTGATCTTTACCTGCGACCTGTACGAGCATGCGGACCGGATCCGGTCCTACGAGATTCTGTCGCAGATCATCAAGGGCAACTGAAGTCCCTTTTGCCAGCAAGGCTGGCTCCTACGTAGGAGCCAGCCTTGCTGGCGAAAGACTCACCGATCAGCCGCGCTTGTACACGATGTCCTTGGTACCGCCTTCACACGACCCCACCACCTTGCCATCGGTCGCAGCGCCCTTGTCGACGATCTCCAGCGAATAGTGCGGTACGCCATTGGCGTCGATCTTCGCGGCAATCTCGCTCTTCAATTCTTCACACGGCTTGCCCGCCGCCAGCGCAGTCCCGGCCAGGGTCATCAAGCCAAACGCCAATACCAGCTTCTTCATCGATCGCATTCCTTGTTCAGATCAAAAAGGGTTCAGGGCCAGCCGGCCGCCATCAGCTGTTGGCGATACGGAAGCCCACCTTGATGGTTACCTGAAAATGCGCCGCCTTGCCATCCTTGATATGGCCCCGGGTCTCGGTCACTTCGAACCACTCCAGGTGCTTGATGCTCTTGGCCGCTTCGGCCAGGGCATTGTTGATCGCGTCCTCGATGCTGCTGGGCGAGGAGCCGACCAGTTCGACCTTCTTGTACGTGTGGTGATCAGACATGACTACTCTCCATCAATGGTGTGCATTGAGCCTAGCAGCGCCAGGCAGGTTTACCTGTGTGGGTAAAAACCTGGCAAAAGTTCGATTGCTCTGCACTTTCGCGGCACTGCGCAGTCCCATTCTTCACATGCCACTCAAACCCTGAAGGAGAGCCACCATGGCCAATAGCTCGCTACGTAAAGCCTCGTTGCAAAGCATGGAAGCGGAAATCGAAAGTCTCCTCAAATCCCTGGAAAACCTCAAAGACGATGCTTCGGACGAGTCGCGCAAGACCTTGAAGAGCCTCAAGGGCAATGCCGAAAATGCCCTGCGTCACTCGCGCAGCCTGCTCACCGATGCCTATGAAGAGGTCAAGACCAAGACCCGCGAAACCGGCATCGCCACCCGTGACTATGCCCAGCAACACCCCTGGACCACCGCCGGCGTGGCCGTGGGCGCACTGGGCCTGCTGGCCGCCTACCTGCTGTGCAAGCGCGGCGACTAAAGCGCCTGACGCCCCAGTTCGGCGCGCAACCAGTGCGCCAGCTGCTCGGCGCGCCCGTCCGCGGCGCGCCGGGGCACCCACAGGGCCAATGACGCCCGCGTAGGACCAAAGCCCCACGGTGCCGCCAGCCTGCCGGCACGCAGGTCATCGGCCACCAGCGGCTGCGGGGCGATCGCCACCCCCAGGCCGGCCACAGCTGCCTCCAGCAAGTAATACAGATGCTCGAAACCTTGCCCGTAGCGCATTGCCTGCGGGTCGATGTGCTGTTGGCGGGCCCAGTCGGGCCAGGCCTGGGGCCGTGAGGTGGTGTGTAGCAGGGTTTCCCCCAGCAAGGCGCTGGCTGGCGCCTGACGCAGGCGGTCGAACCCTGGAAAGTGCGGGCTGAGCACCGGCCCGATGCATTCCTGTGCCAGCACGTGCACCTGCATGTCGGCCGGCCACGGCGGCTCGGCGAATACCAGCAGCGCATCCAGCCCCGGCCGGCGCGGGTCCAGGTCGCCTTCGCCCGCCGACAGGTGCAGACGCAGCTCCGGCAGGTCGGCCTGCAGGCGCCCAAGGCGCGGAATGAACCAGCGCGCCAGCAGGCTGCCTGAACAACCCAGCACGAACGGTGCGTCGGCGCGGTCCTGGCCCAGCTCGGCGCACACGCTGCGCAGGCGCTCGAAGGCGTCGCTGCTGGCGTCGCGCAGGCGCACACCGGCATCTGTGAGTTTAATGCCGCGCCCTTCCTTGACGAACAGGCTCACGCCCAGGTGCTCTTCGAGCACCTTCAACTGCCGGCTCACCGCACCGTGGGTCACGTGCAGTTGCTCGGCAGCCTGGCTGACGCTGTTGAGCCGGGCGGTGGCTTCAAAGGCCCGAAGGGCATTGAGCGGGGGCAGTTCTCTGGCCATTGACGTGTGAGTTTTCCTGACAGGTTGTGGCGATCTTATCGGTTTTCAGCGGCGCGTGTCGTGGGTAGAGTAGGCCCATTGCGACCTCATACCCACGCCCTGGAGCGACCCATGACCCAGACCAACTTCCGCAGCGGCCCCGATGCCAACGGCCTGTTTGGCGCATTCGGTGGCCGCTACGTGGCCGAAACCCTGATGCCGCTGGTGCTCGACCTGGCCCGTGAATACGAAGCGGCCAAGGCCGACCCCGAGTTCAACGAGCAACTGGCGTACTTCCAGCGCGACTACATCGGCCGTCCTAACCCGCTGTACTTCGCCGAGCGCCTCACCGAACACTGCGGCGGGGCGAAGATCTTCTTCAAGCGCGAAGAGCTCAACCACACCGGCGCGCACAAGGTGAACAACTGCATCGGCCAGGTGCTGCTGGCCAAGCGCATGGGCAAGAAGCGCCTGATCGCCGAAACCGGCGCCGGCATGCACGGTGTGGCCACCGCCACCGTGGCCGCACGTTTCGGCCTGCCCTGCGTGATCTACATGGGCGCCACCGACATCGAGCGCCAGCAGGCCAACGTGTTCCGCATGAAGCTGCTGGGCGCCGAGATCGTGCCGGTCACCGCCGGCACCGGCACCCTCAAGGACGCCATGAACGAAGCGCTGCGCGACTGGGTGACCAACGTCGACGACACCTTCTACCTGATCGGCACCGTGGCCGGCCCGCACCCGTACCCGGCGATGGTGCGCGACTTCCAGTCGATCATCGGCAAGGAAACCCGCGAGCAGCTGCAGGCCAAGGAAGGACGCCTGCCCGACAGCCTGATCGCCTGCGTGGGTGGTGGCTCCAACGCCATGGGCCTGTTCCATGACTTCCTCGATGACGCCAGTGTGCAGATCATCGGCGTCGAGGCCGGCGGCCACGGGGTCGACACCGACAAGCACGCAGCGAGCCTCAACGGCGGCGTGCCCGGCGTGCTGCACGGCAACCGCACCTACCTGCTGCAGGACGCCGATGGCCAGATCACCGACGCCCACTCGATTTCCGCCGGCCTGGACTACCCCGGCATCGGCCCGGAGCACGCCTACCTGCACGAAGTGAAGCGCGTCGAGTACGTGAGCATCACCGACGACGAGGCGCTGGATGCGTTCCACGCTACCTGCCGCCTTGAAGGCATCATCCCGGCGCTGGAAACCTCCCACGCGCTGGCCGAAGCCATCAAGCGTGCGCCCACCCTGCCCAGGGACCACCTGATGGTGGTGTGCCTTTCGGGGCGTGGCGACAAGGACATGCAAACCGTAATGAGCCATATGGCCGCGCAGGAGAAGCAGGCATGAGCCGTCTTGAACAACGTTTTGCCGACCTCAAGCGCGAGGGCCGCGCTGCCCTGGTGACCTTCGTGACCGCCGGTGACCCGGGCTACGACGCTTCGCTGGCGATCCTCAAGGGCCTGCCGGCTGCGGGTGCCGACGTGATCGAGCTGGGCATGCCGTTCACCGACCCGATGGCCGACGGCGTGGCCATCCAGCTGGCCACCCTGCGTGCGCTGGAGGCCGGGCAGACCCTAGCCAAAACCCTGCAGATGGTGCGCGAGTTCCGCACCGGCAATGCCACCACGCCGATCGTGCTGATGGGTTACTACAACCCGATCCACCGCTTCGGCGTGGAGAAGTTCGTGGCCGAGGCCAGGGATGCGGGCGTGGACGGCCTGATCATCGTCGACCTGCCGCCGGAGCACGACGCCGAGCTGGCCACCCCGGCCCAGGCCGCGGGCATCGACTTTATCCGCCTGACCACCCCGACCACCGATGACGCGCGCCTGCCACGCGTGCTGGAGCGCAGTTCGGGCTTTGTGTACTACGTGTCGGTAGCCGGCGTGACCGGCGCAGGCTCGGCGACCAGCGATCAGGTAAGCGGCGCCATCGAGCGCCTGCGCCGCCACACCGACCTGCCGATCAGCGTGGGCTTCGGCATTCGCACGCCTGAACAGGCGGCAGCCATTGCGCGGCTGGCCGATGGTGTGGTCGTGGGTTCGGCGCTGGTGGACAAGGTGGCCAACGCCAGTACGGGCGAGCAGGCGGTAAGCGATGTGCTGGCGCTGTGTTCGGCGCTGGCCGAAGGTGTGCGCGGCGCGCGCAAAGGCTGATACCGCGTCGCCTCTTTCGCCGGCAAGGCCGGCTCCTACAGACACCGCAGTCCTGTAGGAGCCGGCCTTGCCGGCGAAAGCCTCACCGCCGCTTCAGGCCCCTTCGAACATCGAAAGATCCAGCGGCCGCACGGCCCCCATCCAGATCGCATGGTCCCGATGATCGGCCAGCTCATCGCCGGTCAGCGGATGCAGAAATACCACCAGCCCCTTGCGGTACAACGCCAGCCACGGCAGCACCACGCCCACCATCTCCGGCCCGAATGCCAGCTGGCAGCTCCAGTCCGGGTGCGGCCCCACCGGTTTCTGATGCATGCGCCCCATGCTCACGCCAAACAGCGTGGCGGCTTCCTCGCACAGCGCCCGCGCCTGCTCCATCGTACCGGCGTCGTAATACACATGGGCGTGATACCCCTTTATCCGTTGCACGCTGCCTCCTGAATTCGACCGAACCCCCAGGTGCTCCCGCAGGTCCAAAGGCCATCAGGATACCCCCGGAGCGCTATCGTGAAAAACGCCGAAACACCTGTCTTCAAACTGATCCTGCTCGGCGGCCAGTGCACCCTGGGTGATGCGCTGGTAAGCGAACTGCTGCAGCGCCAGCACGAGGTGACCCTGATCCTCGACGACCTCAACCAGCCCCAGGCCCGCCCCGGCCTGCACGTCAAGAACGGCGGCCTGGCCAGCGCAGACCAGGCCGAACAGAGCATCGCCGGCGGCTCGGCCGTGGTGTGCCTGCTCGACGGCCTGGCGCCCGGCGACTTCTCGCGGCAGGGGCTGATGACCCAGGCCCTGCTCGCGGGCATGGCCCGCACGCCCCTGCGTCGCATCGTGCTGGTGGGCCAGTTTGGCGGCGGCGCGGCGCCGCTGGCGGAGTTGTTGCAGGCCGGTGGCCTGCGCTGGACGTTGGTCAACACGCCACTGAGCGAGCACCCGGACAGCCTGGCAGGCATCGCTGCGGGCATTGCCGACCTGCTGGACCTGAACCTGCATGTTGGCGAACAGGTGAATTTCATCGAGGCCCCCTGACTTGCACCGGGCCGCCATAGCCTGCACCCTGAGCCTTCACCGCACTGCATAGAGAGCTTCATGGCCTGGCTAGAGCGCCACCGTCTGTTTCCCTTTCTCGCCTGGTTGCCTCGGCAAACCCGTGCCAGCGTGCGGCGCGACCTGCTGGTGGGGCTCAGCGGGGCGATCCTGGCCCTGCCCCAGTCGATCGCCTATGCGCTGATCGCCGGCCTGCCCGCCGAGTACGGGCTGTACGCGGCCATCGTGCCGGTGCTGATCGCGTGCCTGTGGGGCTCGTCGTGGCACCTGATCTGCGGGCCCACCGCCGCCATCTCCATCGTGCTCTACGCCAGCATCAGCCCCGTGGCGGTGCCCGGCAGCGACGACTACATCCGCCTGATCCTGCTGCTGACCTTCCTGGCCGGGGTGTTCCAGTGGCTGCTGGGCATGCTGCGCTTCGGCGCGCTGGTGAATTTCGTCTCGCACTCGGTGGTGCTCGGCTTCACCCTCGGCGCTGCAGTGGTGATCGCCCTGGGCCAGGTGCCGAACCTGCTGGGGCTCGACCTCGCCAGCCAGGCCACCGCCCTCAGAACCCTGCAAGGCCTGCTGCAGCATGCCGGCGACATCGACTGGCCATCGCTGCTGCTGGGGCTGGGCACCTTGCTGCTGGGGCTGTCGATCAAGCTCGCACGGCCGCGCTGGCCGGCGCTGTTGATCAGCCTTGCCGGCGCCAGCCTGCTGGTGTGGCTGTGGCCGGCACTGTTCGGCCATGTGGCGCTGGTGCCGGCGTTCATTGGCCGGCTGCCCCCGCTGAGCCCGCTGCCGCTGCTGGACCTGGAGCTGATCCTGCGCCTGCTGCCCAGTGCCGTGGCGGTGGGCATGCTGGGGCTGGTCACCAGCCTGTCGATTGCGCGCTCGCTGTCGATCCGCTCCGAACAGCTGATCGACGCCAACCAGGAGATCCGCGCCCAGGGCCTGTCCAACCTGGGCGGTGCATGGTTCTCCGGCTACCTGTCGTCGGGCTCGTTCACCCGTTCCGGGCTCAGCTATGAGGCCGGGGCGCAGTCACCGCTGGCGGGGGTGTTCTCGGCCCTGTGGGTGGCGCTGTTCGCCATGGCGGGCGCCAGCCTGATCGCGCACATCCCGATCCCGGCGATGGCCGGCAGCATCCTGCTGATCTGCTGGGGGCTGGTGGATCACCGTGCGATTCGGGCGCTGTACCGGGTCAGCCGGCCGGAGTTTCTGGTGATGCTGCTGACCTGCGTCGCTACCTTGCTGCTGGAACTGCAGACGGCGATTTATGCCGGGGTGCTGGCGTCGCTGTTCTTCTACCTCAAGCGCACTTCGCAGCCACGGGTACAGCAGTCGCGCGAAGGCGAGGCGGATGTGCTGCGGGTGTTCGGCTCGATCTTCTTCGGCGCCAGCCATTATCTGCAGGTGCGCCTGCAGCGGTGCCAGGCACCGGTGGTGGTGATCGATGCGCGGCAGATCAACTTCATCGATTACTCGGGGGTGGAGATGCTGCACCAGGAGGCGCGGCGGCTGCGCCGGCAGGGACGTCAGCTGGTGCTGCGGCGGGCGAGGGGGCAGGTGGTGGAGGAGTTGCAGAAGCTGGAAGGGGCGGCTGATTGCCCGGTCCAGTTTGAGGATTGAGTTGCGCCCTTCGCCGGCAAGGCCGGCGCCTACAGGGGCCGGCCTTGCCGGAGAAGGCAGCGCCGCGTTCTAGCCCCGCGCCAGCTGCCGGCGCAGCTCATCGAGCACCGGCCCGGTGTCCGGGCGCACCCCGCGCCAGATGAAGAACGCCTCCGCCGCCTGCTCAGCCAGCATTCCCAGCCCGTCCAGCACCTTGGCCGCCCCATGCTCGGTGGCCCAGCGACAGAACGGCGTGGGCTCCTTGGCGTACATCATGTCGTAGCACACGGTCACGCCCGGTTCGATCAGGCTCGCGGCAATCGGCGGCATCTCGCCGGCCAGGCTCGCCGAGGTGGCATTGATGATCAGGTCCACCGGCTCTTCCAGCCAGCTGAAGCCGCTGGCGGCCACCGGCCCCAGGTCGTCGAACTCGCGGGCCAGCTGCTCGGCCTTTTCTACCGTACGGTTGGCAATCACCAGCGACGCAGGCTCATGCGCCAGCAACGGCTCGAGCACCCCGCGCACCGCGCCACCGGCCCCCAGCAGCAGGATGCGCTTGCCCTTGAGCTCGACCCCGGCATTCACCGTGAGGTCGCGCACCAGGCCGGCACCGTCGGTGTTGTCGCCCTGCAGGCTGCCGTCGGGCAGCCGGGTCAGCGTGTTCACCGCCCCGGCTCGCCAGGCGCGTGCGGTCAGGCCGTCACCCACCAGGCGGTAGGCTTCCTCCTTGAAGGGCACGGTGACGTTGGCGCCACTGCCCTGCTTGAAGAAGCCCAGCGCGCACATGCTGAAGTCGTCCAGCGGCGCCAGCAGGGTGTTGTACTCCAGCTGCTGGCCGGTCTGGTCGGCAAACAGCCGGTGAATCAGCGGCGACTTGCTGTGGCCGATCGGGTTGCCGAATACAACGTACTGGTCCATGACGCGTTTCCTGAGTCCGCCCGGCGAATCGGGCACGTTATCCACAATGGGTTCAGTGAGCGGCCTTGTCCAGGCCCAGCCAGTCGCGGTCCTGCAGGAAGTACTCGGTCAGGCGTGCTTCTTCGCTGCCCGGCGCAGCCTTCCAGTCATAGCCCCAGCGCACCTGCGGAGGCAGCGACATCAGGATCGACTCGGTACGGCCGCCCGATTGCAGGCCGAACAGGGTGCCACGGTCGTACACCAGGTTGAATTCCACGTAGCGCCCGCGGCGGAACTCCTGGAATTCACGCTGCTGGGCGGTGTACGGCTGCGCCTTGCGCCGTTGCACGATGGGCAGGTAGGCCTCGACGTAGGCATCGCCAATGGCACGGATGAAGGCGAAGCAGGTGTCGAAGTCCCACTCGTTCAGGTCGTCGAAGAACAAGCCGCCGATGCCCCGCGGCTCGCCCCGGTGCTTGAGGTGGAAGTAGCGGTCGCACCAGGCCTTGTAGCGCGGGTACACATCGGCGCCGAACGGTGCGCAGGCCTGCTCGGCCACGCGGTGCCAGTGGATGCAGTCTTCTTCGTGGGCGTAGTAGGGCGTGAGGTCGAAGCCGCCGCCGAACCACCATACCGCCTCTTCACCTTCCTTCTCGGCAATGAAGAAGCGCACGTTGGCGTGGGAGGTCGGTACATGGGGGTTGTGCGGATGGATCACCAGCGACACCCCCAGCGCCTCGAAACCACGGCCAGCAAGTTCGGGGCGGTGCGCGCTGGCAGACGGCGGCAGGCCGCTGCCGAACACGTGCGAGAAGTTGACCCCGCCTTTTTCGATGACGTTGCCTTCGCCGATCACCCGCGTGCGCCCACCGCCACCGGCTTCGCGTACCCAGGCGTCCTCGACGAAGCGGGCGCCGCCGTCTTCGCTTTCCAGGGCGGCGCAAATCCGGTCTTGCAGGTCGAGCAGGTAGGCCTTCACGGCCTCGGTGCGGGTAGTCATCAGGTCACCTTGGAAACGGGCTAGGGCCGGGCCAGGCGGGGGCCGGCGCTGAATTCGGCGCGTAGCATACCACCGGCGGCAGGCCACCCGCAGTTGACGGCGATCAAGCAAAGGCGTCCGATAGGGGTTTTCCCGGATCCAGCAGGAGAGTGCAGATGGCCAAGCGTATCCAGTTCAGCCAGCATGGCGGCCCCGAGGTATTGACCCTGGTCGACTTCGAACCCGCCGCGCCCGGCCCGCAACAGGTCCGCGTGCGCAACCACGCCATTGGTCTGAACTTCATCGACACCTATTTCCGCAGCGGGCTGTACGCGCCGCCGGCACTGCCCTCGGGCCTGGGCACCGAAGCTGCCGGCGTGGTCGAGGCGGTGGGCGAGGGCGTGACGCGGATCAAGGTGGGCGATCGGGTGGCCTACGCTGGCGGTCCGCTGGGTGCCTACAGCGAGGTGCACACGCTGCCTGAAGCCAACCTGGTGAAGCTGCCCGAGAGCATCAGCTTCGAGCAGGCCGCCGCGGTGATGCTCAAGGGCCTGACCGTGCAGTACCTGCTGCGCCAGACCTACGCGCTGCAGGCCGGCCAGACGGTGCTGTTCCATGCCGCCGCCGGTGGGGTGGGTTCGCTGGCCTGCCAGTGGGCCAAGGCCCTGGGCGTGAAGCTGATCGGTACCGTGAGCTCGCCGGAGAAGGCGGCGCGGGCCAAGGCCCTGGGTGCATGGGAAACCATCGACTACAGCCGTGAAGACGTGGCGCAGCGCGTGCTGGAGCTGACCGGCGGCAAGAAGTGCCCGGTGGTGTACGACGGCGTGGGCCAGGACACCTGGCTGACCTCGCTGGACTGCCTGGCGCCGCGCGGGCTGATGGTGAGCTTCGGCAATGCGTCGGGCGCGGTGAGCGGAGTCAACCTGGGGATCCTGGCGCAGAAGGGCTCGCTGTATGTGACCCGGCCGACGCTGGCCAGCTATGCCAACAATGCCGAGAACACCCAGGCGATGGCCGACGAGCTGTTCGAAATGATCGCCAGCGGCAAGCTGGCTGTGGATATCCAGCAGCGCTATCCGCTGGCCGAGGCGGCCAAGGCTCAGGCAGAGCTGTCGGCGCGGCGGACGGTGGGGTCTACGGTACTGCTGCCCTGAATCGGCGCTGAATGCTTCGCCGGCAAGGCCGGCTCCTACAGACGTTGGCGCGCCTGTAGGAGCCGGCCTTGCCGGCGAATGGGGTCACCCCGCTCTGACGACCTGCCCCGTGGCCAGGTCGCGAATCACGCTCGGGTTGCGCCGCCCGCCCAGGCTGCCGCCCAGGATCACATCCAGCTGCCCGTGGAAGTACTGTTCCACGCGCAGGCGCGAGCGCGCTGCCGGCCGACCCTGCGGGTTGGCCGAGGTCGACACCAGCGGGCCCACCAGCGAACACAGGTCGCGCACCACCGGGTGGTCGCTGACCCGCAGCGCCACGGTGTCATGCACGCCGGTGATCCATTCCGGCAACATGCCCTGGTGCGGCACCAGCCAGGTATTGGGCCCCGGCCAGGTGCTGGCCATGCGGTCCAGCCACAGCTCGGGGAAGTCCTCGAACAAGAAGTCGAACTGGCGGATGTTGTCCGCAATCAGGATCAGCCCCTTGTTCACCGAGCGGGACTTGAGCGCCAGCAGGCGGTCCACCGCCTCCTCGTTCCACGGGTCACAGCCCAGGCCCCAGACCGCCTCGGTCGGATAGGCCAGTACCGCACCCGCCCGAATTTCCCGCGCGGCTTGTTGCACACGCCAACTGTTCACCATCGTTGTCACTCCGCGTTCAAAGGCTGGTACGCAGTGTACTTAGCCCGGCCGGGCAAACCAACGCCCCGCGTCACTGCACACACGCCCGTCCAGCTCCAGTTGGGTGAGCGTGGCCAGCACCTGGGGCAGGGCCTGACCGCTGGCCAGCGCCAACGCCTCGGTGGTGTGCGGCGCCGCCAGCAGCAACCCCAGCAGCGGGTGCACCACCGGCTCGGGGGCGGCCGACGGAAGGTTCTGCCAGCCACGCAAACTTTCCAGAATCTGCTCTATGCTCTCCACCAGCATCGCGCCATCACGTATCAATTGATGGCAACCCCTGGCCCCCGGATGGTAGATGGAGCCAGGAATCGCGTACACCTCGCGCCCCTGTTCGGCCGCCAGGCGCGCGGTGATCAGCGAACCGCTGGCCAGGCTGGCCTCCACCACCAGCACGCCGAGCGACAGCCCGCTGATGATGCGATTGCGCCGCGGGAAGTTGGCCGCCACCGGTCCGGCATCCAGCGGGAACTCCGAGACCACTGCGCTACCGCGCTCGGCCATGGCCTGCGCGAGGGCATGATGTCGCTGTGGATAAAGTTTTTGCAGGCCGGTGCCGAGCACGCCGATAGTGCGTCCGCCAGCATCCATTGCAGCCTGGTGAGCGGCACCGTCGACCCCCAGCGCCAGGCCGCTGGTAATCACGAAACCGGCCTGGGCCAGTTGCCTGGAAAACGCGGCCGCGGTGTCCAGGGCCGGGCGTGAAGCGCGCCGGCTGCCGACGATGGCCAGCTGCGGCTGCTCCAGAATCGTCGGGTCGCCGGCAATGAACAGAAGGGGCGGGGCATCGCAAAGCTCGGCCAGCAAGCCAGGGTAGGTGGGGGCGTCCCACATCAGCAAATGCTGCCCGGGCCGCTCTAGCCAGGCCATTGCAGCCGCTGCACCGGCGTAAGCCTCGGCACTGTGGCGGGCCGTTATGCTGGCCGGGCTGCGGCCCAGCGCCCGCCATTGTGTGGCGGGCGCATCAAGCGCGGCGGCCGCGCTGCCAAAGGCTTCCAGCAGCAGGCCAAAGCCCTTTGGCCCGATATCGGGAAGGCGGTGCAGGCGCAGACGTGCCTCGAGTTCAACCGGCGAGCACGCCGCAACAGGCGGGAGGGGCATCGGATCATCCTTGATCGAAGGCGGGTCAGCCACGCGTGAAAACCTGTGGATAACTCTGTTGATAATAGTTTGACAACTCGCCGCCCGGTGCGGGCCGCCAGTCGCCTTCAAAACCCTAGCCGACCTTGAGAAGGGTGCCGAACGCGCCGAATACCTTTATTATGTGCATTCATGTTTGCAACCCATCGCACAGTGCAGCTCATACGCTTATGGCCATCTTGAACATCCTCGAATTCCCGGACCCGCGCCTGCGCACCATCGCCAAACCGGTGACGGAAGTGGACGACAGCATCCGTCAGTTGATCGATGACATGTTTGAAACCATGTACGAAGCCCCTGGCATCGGCCTGGCCGCCACCCAGATCAACGTGCACAAGCGCGTGGTGGTCATGGACCTGAGCGAAGACCGCAGCGAACCGCGGGTCTTCATCAACCCCGAGCTGGAAATGCTCACCGACGACATGGACCAGTACCAGGAAGGCTGCCTGTCGGTACCCGGCTTCTACGAGAACGTCGACCGCCCGGTGAAGGTCAGGGTCAAGGCCCTGGATCGCGACGGCAAGCCCTTCGAACTGATCGCCGAAGGCCTGCTGGCCGTGTGCATCCAGCACGAATGCGACCACCTCAACGGCAAGCTGTTCGTCGACTACCTGTCGAACCTCAAGCGCGACCGCATCAAGAAGAAACTGGAAAAGCAGCACCGCCAGAACGCTTGATTCCTCATTCCAGAAGGCTTGCTCCGGCAAGCCTTTTTCTTTTTAAGCGAGAACTGCATGCGCATCGTCTTCGCGGGCACCCCCGAGTTTGCCGCCGAACACCTCAAGGCCCTGCTGGCCAGCCCCCATGAAATCGTCGCGGTCTACACCCAGCCAGACCGCCCGGCCGGCCGTGGCCAGAAGCTGATGCCCAGCCCGGTCAAGCAGCTGGCTGTGGATAACGCCATCCCGGTGCTGCAACCGCCGACGTTGCGCAGCCCCGAGGCGCAGGCCGAGCTGGCCGCACTCAAGCCCGACCTGATGGTGGTGGTGGCCTACGGCCTGATCCTGCCCCAGGCGGTGCTGGATATTCCGCGCCTGGGCTGCATCAACAGCCACGCCTCGTTGCTGCCACGCTGGCGCGGCGCCGCGCCGATCCAGCGCGCGGTGCAGGCCGGCGACGCCGAAAGCGGCGTGACGGTCATGCGCATGGAGGCCGGCCTGGACACCGGGCCGATGCTGCTCAAGGTCAGCACCCCGATCAGCGCCAGCGACACCGGCGGCAGCCTGCACGATCGCCTGGCCGAACTGGGCCCGCCCGCGGTGCTGCAGGCCATCGACGGCCTGGGCGCGGGCACCCTGCACGGCGAAGTGCAGGACGACGCGCTGGCCACGTATGCCCACAAGCTGAACAAGGACGAGGCGCGTCTGGACTGGTCGCGCCCCGCCGAGGAACTGGAGCGCCTGATCCGCGCCTTCAACCCGTGGCCGATCTGCCACAGCACCCTGGGCGGCGAAGCCCTCAAGGTGCTGGGTGCGCGCCTGGCCGATGGCAAGGGCGCGCCGGGCGAGATCCTGTCTGCCAGCAAGGACGGCCTGATCGTGGCCTGCGGCGAGCAGGCGCTGTGCCTGACCCGCCTGCAACTGCCCGGCGGCAAGGCGCTGAACTTCAGCGACCTGTACAACAGCCGCCGCGAAAAATTCGCCAGCGGCACGGTGCTGGGCCAATGAACCCGCGTCTGGCCGCCGCCCGCGCCCTGGCCGCCGTGCTCAGCGGCAAGGCCTCGCTCAACAGCTCGCTGCCCGCCCAGCTGGACAAGGTCGAGGCCCGCGATCGCGGCCTCACCCAGGACCTGGCCTTCGGTACAGCACGCTGGCAGCCACGCCTGTCGGCACTGGCCGAGCGCCTGCTGCAAAAGCCGTTCAAGGCCGCCGACGCGGATGTCGAGGCGTTGCTGCTGGTGGGCCTCTACCAGCTGCTGTACACCCGCGTGCCGGCCCACGCCGCCATCGGCGAAACGGTCGGGTGCGCCGACAAGCTGAAAAAGCCCTGGGCCAAGGCCCTGCTCAATGCCGTGCTGCGCCGCGCCCAGCGCGAGAGCAGCGAGATGCTTGCCGAACTCGAACGCGACCCGGTGGTGCGCACCGCGCACCCGCGCTGGCTGCAGAAGTCGCTCAAGGCGTTCTGGCCCGAGCAGTGGGAAGCCATCTGCGCCGCCAACAATGCCCACCCGCCGATGATCCTGCGGGTCAACCGCCGCCACCACAGCCGCGATGCCTACCTGGGCCTGCTGCGCGAAGCCGGCATCGATGCCGCGCCGTGCACGTACAGCCGTGACGGTATTCTGCTCGCCGAGGCCTGCGACGTGCGCGGTTTGCCGGGCTTCGAACAGGGCTGGATCAGCGTGCAGGACGAAGCCGCGCAACTGGCCGCCGACCTGCTCGACCTGGCGCCCGGCCAGCGCGTGCTCGACGCCTGCTGCGCCCCCGGCGGCAAGACCTGCCACCTGCTCGAGGCGCATGCCGGGCTGGAGGCGGTGGTGGCCATCGACCTGGAAGCCAAGCGCCTGACCCGCGTGCGTGAAAACCTCGACCGCCTGGGCCTGGAGGCCCAGTTGATCGCCTGCGATGCCCGCGACACCGCCAGCTGGTGGGACGGCAAGACCTTCCAGCGCATCCTGCTGGACGCTCCCTGCTCGGCCACCGGTGTGATCCGTCGCCACCCGGACATCAAGCTGACCCGCCAGGCCGATGACATCGCTGCCCTGGCCAGCCTGCAGGGCGAGCTGCTCGACGCGCTGTGGCCAACCCTCGAAGTGGGCGGCATCCTGCTCTACGCCACCTGCTCGACCCTGCCGACCGAGAACACCGAAGTGATCGAGGCGTTCCTGGCCCGCACGCCGGGCGCGCGCGAGCTGGACCTGGCCACCGAGGCCGGCATCCGCCAGCCCCATGGCCGGCAGCTGCTGGCGCAGGAAGGCGGCCACGATGGCTTCTACTATGCCAAGCTGATCAAGATCGCCGCCGTTCGCGGACACTAACCAGCACAAGGGAGAGCGGATGAAGATCATCATCCTGGGCGCGGGGCAGGTCGGCGGCACGCTGGCCGAGCACCTGGCCAGCGAAGCCAACGACATCACCGTGGTCGACACCGATGGCGACCGCCTGCGCGATCTGGGCGACCGCCTCGACATCCGCACCGTGCAGGGCCGCGCCTCGCTGCCGACGGTGCTGCGCCAGGCCGGTGCGGATGATGCCGACATGCTGGTGGCGGTGACCAACAGCGACGAGACCAACATGGTCGCCTGCCAGGTGGCCTACACCCTGTTCCACACCCCGACCAAGATTGCCCGGGTTCGCGAGTCGGCCTACCTGACCCGCAGCGGCCTGTTCAACAACGAGGCGATCCCGGTCGACGTGCTGATCAGCCCCGAACAGGTGGTCACCCACTACATCAAGCGCCTGATCGAGCACCCCGGCGCCCTGCAGGTGATCGACTTCGCCGAGGGCAAGGTCCAGTTGGTGGCGGTCAAGGCCTACTACGGCGGCCCGCTGGTGGGCCAGCAGCTGCGCCAGATCCGCGAGCACATGCCCAATGTGGACACCCGCGTGGCGGCGATCTTCCGTCGCGACCGGCCGATCAAGCCACAGGGCGACACGGTGATCGAGGCCGACGACGAGGTGTTCTTCATCGCCGCCAAGAACCACATCCGCGCAGTGATGGGCGAGCTGCGCCGCATCGACGAAACCAACAAGCGCGTGGTGATCGCCGGCGGCGGGCAGATCGGCGAACGCCTGGCCGAGGCCATCGAGAGCCGCTACCAGGTCAAGATCATCGAGATGAACGCGGCCCGTTGCCGCTATCTGTCCGACACCCTCGACAGCACGGTGGTGCTGCAGGGCAGCGCCTCGGACCGCGACCTGATGCTGGAAGAGAACATCGCCGACGCCGACATCTTCCTGGCCCTGACCAACGATGACGAAGCCAATATCATGTCCTCGCTGCTGGCCAAGCGCCTGGGCGCGAAGAAGGTGATGACCATCATCAACAACCCGGCCTATGTCGACCTGGTGCAGGGCGGCGAGATCGACATCGCCATCAGCCCGCAGCAGGCCACCATCGGCACCTTGCTGGCCCACGTGCGCCGCGGTGACATCGTCAGCGTGCACTCGCTGCGCCGTGGCGCGGCCGAAGCCATCGAGGCCATTGCCCACGGCGATTCGAAGTCGAGCAAGGTGATCGGCAAGGCCATCGAGGACATCGCGCTGCCGCCGGGCACCACCATCGGTGCGATCATCCGCGACGAGCAGGTGCTGATCGCCCACGACGACACAGTGATCGAGTCCGGCGACCACGTGATCCTGTTCGTTGTGGATAAAAAGTACATCCGCGACGTGGAGAAGCTGTTCCACGTGGGCCTGAGCTTCTTCTAGGGAGAAACCGGAATGCGCGAATCACTGGAAAAGATGCTGGCCAAGGGTGTGGATAACTCGCTGCTGCGCTTCGGCCTGGGCAAGGCCTGGCTGGATGAGGGCAACGGCGCAGAGGCCGCGCTGCACCTGCGCCGCTGCGTGGAGTTCGACCCCAAGTACTCGGCGGCGTGGAAGCTGCTGGGCAAGGCGTATCAGGTGCAGGGCGACGTGGCCGGCGCGCGCCAGGCCTGGACCGAAGGGCTGGCTGCAGCGCAGGCGCATGGGGACAAGCAGGCGGAGAAGGAGATGACGGTGTTTCTCAGGAAGCTCGACAAGGCTGTTTAGGGCTGCTGTGCAGCCCATCGCGGGTCAAGCCCGCTCCCACAGGTACAGAGCAGATCCTGAGATCACTGATATCCCTGTGGGAGCGGGCTTGACCCGCGAAGGGGCGCTCAGTACCAGCGCGTCTCGCCCGGCGGGCGCTTCTTGAAGCGCTTCATGCTCCACATGTACTGGCTTGGATACGCGCGCACATAACGCTCCACCACCTTGCTCATGGCCGCCGCCGAGGTCTCCACGTCGGTGCTGTACATCGCATCCGGCGCCGCTTCCAGGATCACCTTGAAGCCCGAACCGTCCGGCAGGCGCAACGCATGCAGGAACACCCCCACCGCCTTGCCACCGGCCAGCATGTTCGGCACGAACTTGCTGGTCAGTGCCTTGGTGGCAAAGAACGGCACGAACACCCCCGCCGATTCCGCCGGCTCCGGGTCGGCCGGAATGCCCACCTGGCCGCCCTTGCGCACTTCCTTGATGATGCTGAGGATGCCTTCCTTGGTCGACGCCGCCACGCGGTTGCCCAGTTGCACGCGCTGTTCGCGCAGCAGGTCATCCACCGCCTTGAGCTTGGGCGGGCGGTAGAAGATGATCGGCTTGCACTGGCTGCAATAGAAGTGGTTGAGCACTTCCCAGTTGCCCAGGTGGCTGGTGATGCCCACCACGCCCTTGCCCGACGCCAGTGCCTCGTGCAGCACCTCCAGGCCCTCGACCTCGCGCACCAGGTCGATGGAGCGCTGCGCCGGCCAGATCCACGCACAGGCGCTTTCGGTGAACGACTTGCCGATATCCATCAGCGTGCGGCCCACAAGGCGCTCGCGTTCGGCCGGGTCCATCTCGGGGAAACACTTGGCCAGGTTGATGCGCACCACGTTGCGCGAGCTGTTGGGCACCTTCCACATGATCCAGCCGATGGCCGCGCCAACCCGCTGCACCGCTCCCCAGGGCAACTTGGCAAACAATCGCAACGCCCCGACCATCAAGGCGCCCTTGAACTTATCCACAGGCAGGTTCCTCCTTCTGCAAGCCGCGCATTGTAACCGTCAGCGGCGCAGGGCGGCGTAACGATCGCAATCGGTGGTGTGATCCATGACCATGCCAGTGGCCTGCATGAAGGCATAGCAGATGGTCGGCCCGACAAAGGTGAAGCCGGCCTTCTTCAGGGCCTTGCTCATGGCCGTGGCCTCGTCGGTCACGGCCGGCACCTCGTTGCGCTGGCTGAAATGATTGATTTTCGGCACCCCGCCGACGAACGACCAGAGCCACTGCGCCGGCTCGTCCAGCGCCAGCCAGGCCCTGGCGTTGCGCCGCGCGGCGTTGAGCTTGAGGCGGTTGCGGATGATGCCGGGGTCGAGCATGCGCTCCTCGATCTCGGCATCGGTCATCTGCGCCAGGCGCTGCGGGTCGAAGCCGAACAGCACCTCACGGTAGCGTTCGCGCTTCTTCAGCACCGTGATCCACGACAACCCGGCCTGAAAGCCTTCGAGCAGCAGCATTTCGAACAGCGCGCCGGGCTCGCGCTGGGGCGTGCCCCACTCGCTGTCGTGGTACGCCTGGTACAACGGATCATCGGTACACCAAAAGCAGCGTGGCATAAGGCTCCAAGGGTAGAGGCGGGGGCGAATCGGGTTATACTCCCGCTCTTTATATTCGCAGCCCTGGAAAAGGTGAATTTCGTGAGCCAGCCTACGCCAGCCGTGCGTACCTTCCAAGACCTGATCCTCGCCCTGCAGCAGTACTGGGCCGAGCAAGGTTGTGTGGTACTTCAGCCCTACGATATGGAAGTAGGCGCCGGCACTTTTCATACCGCCACCTTCCTGCGCGCCATCGGCCCGGAAACCTGGAACGCCGCTTATGTGCAGCCCAGTCGTCGCCCGACTGACGGCCGCTACGGCGAAAACCCCAACCGCCTGCAGCACTACTATCAGTTCCAGGTGGTCCTGAAGCCGAACCCGGACAACTTCCAGGAACTGTACCTGGGCTCGCTCAAGCACGTGGGCCTGGACCCGCTGGTGCACGACATCCGCTTCGTCGAAGACAACTGGGAGTCGCCGACCCTGGGCGCCTGGGGCCTGGGCTGGGAAGTCTGGCTCAACGGTATGGAAGTGACCCAGTTCACCTACTTCCAGCAGGCCGGCGGCATCGAGTGCTACCCGGTCACCGGCGAGATCACCTACGGTCTGGAGCGCCTGGCCATGTACCTGCAGGGCGTGGACTCGGTCTACGACCTGGTATGGGCCGACGGCCCGTTCGGCAAGGTGACCTACGGCGACGTGTTCCACCAGAACGAGGTGGAGCAGTCCACCTACAACTTCGAGCACGCCAACGTCGACAAGCTGTTCGAACTGTTCGACTTCTACGAGAGCGAAGCCAAGCGCCTGATCGAACTGGACCAGCCGCTGCCGCTGCCAAGCTATGAAATGGTGCTCAAGGCCTCGCACACCTTCAACCTGCTGGATGCACGCCGCGCCATCTCGGTGACCGCGCGTCAGCAGTACATCCTGCGCGTGCGCACCCTGGCGCGTGCCGTGGCCCAGGCCTACCTGCTGGCCCGTGCCAAGCTGGGCTTCCCGATGGCGACCCCGGACCTGCGTGACGAAGTATTGGCCAAGCTGGAGGCTGCACAATGAGTGCTCAAGATTTCCTGGTAGAACTGGGCACCGAAGAGCTGCCACCCAAGGTCCTGAACACCCTGGCCGAAGCCTTCCTGGCCGGCATCGACAAGGGCCTGCAAGCGGCCGGCCTGAGCTTCGAGAGCAAGACCGTGTACGCCGCGCCACGTCGCCTGGCGGTGCTGATCACCGCCCTGGCCACCCAGCAGCCGGACCGCAGCGTCAACCTCGACGGCCCGCCACGCCAGGCCGCGTTCGACGCCGACGGCAACCCGACCCAGGCCGCCCTGGGTTTTGCCAAGAAGTGCGGCGTGGACCTCAGTGAAATCGACCAGAGCGGGCCGAAGCTGCGCTACAGCCAGAACATCGTCGGCAAGCCGACCGCCAGCCTGCTGCCGACCATCGTCGAAGACTCGCTCAACGACCTGCCGATTCCCAAGCGCATGCGCTGGGGTGCACGCAAGGAAGAGTTCGTGCGTCCGACCCAGTGGCTGGTGATGCTGCTCGGTGACCAGGTCATCGATTGCACCATCCTCGCCCAGAAGGCCGGCCGCGACTCGCGTGGCCACCGCTTCCACCACCCTGAAGCCGTGCGCATCACCTCGCCTGCCAACTACCTGGCCGACCTGCGCGCTGCCTATGTGCTGGCCGACGCCAACGAGCGCCGCGAGCTGATCAGCAAACGCACCGCCGAACTGGCCACCCTGCAGGAAGGCACCGCGATCGTGCCGCCGGCCCTGCTCGACGAAGTGACCGCGCTGGTCGAATGGCCGGTGCCGCTGGTGTGCTCGTTCGAGGAGCGTTTCCTCGAGGTGCCGCAGGAAGCCCTGATCACCACCATGCAGGACAACCAGAAGTACTTCTGCCTGCTGGACGTGGACGGCAAGCTGCTGCCGCGCTTCATCACCGTGGCCAACATCGAGAGCCGCGATCCGAAGCAGATCATCGAAGGCAACGAGAAGGTCGTGCGCCCGCGCCTGACCGACGCCGAGTTCTTCTTCAAGCAGGACAAGAAGCAGAAGCTCGAAAGCTTCAACGAGCGCCTGCAGAACGTGGTGTTCCAGGCACAGCTGGGCAGCGTGTTCGACAAGGCCGAGCGCGTGGCCAAGCTGGCTACGTTCATTGCCCAGCGCATCGGCGGCGACGCCCAGCGCGCGGCGCGTGCCGGCCTGCTGTCCAAGTGCGACCTGGCCACCGAGATGGTTGGCGAGTTCCCTGAAATGCAGGGCGTTGCCGGCTACTACTACGCCCTCAACGACGGCGAGCCCGAAGACGTCGCCCTGGCCCTGAACGAGCAGTACATGCCGCGCGGTGCCGGTGCCGAACTGCCCTCGACCCTGACCGGTGCGGCCGTGGCAATCGCCGACAAGCTCGACACCCTGGTCGGCATCTTCGGCATCGGCATGCTGCCAACCGGCAGCAAGGACCCCTATGCCCTGCGCCGCGCCGCCCTGGGCGTGCTGCGTATCCTGATCGAGAAGCAGCTGGACCTGGACCTGAACGAGGCGGTGAACGTCGCCGTCGCCCAGTTCGGTGCCAAGGTCAAGGCTGCCGGCCTGAGCGAGCAGGTGCTGGAATTCGTCTTCGACCGCCTGCGTGCGCGTTACGAAGATGAAGGCATCGACGTGGCCACCTACCTCTCGGTACGTGCGCTCAAGCCAGGCTCGGCACTGGACTTCGACCAGCGCGTGCAAGCCGTGCAGGCGTTCCGCAAGCTGCCGGAAGCCGCAGCCCTGGCTGCGGTAAACAAGCGTGTGTCCAACCTGCTGAGCAAGGCCGAAGGTTCGGTGGCTACCTCGGTAGAGCCCAAGTACTTCGACAACGCCAACGAGTTCTCGCTGTACTCGGCCATTCAACAGGCCGATCAGGCGGTACAACCGATGGCCGCTGCGCGTCAGTACAGCGAGTCGCTGGCGCGCCTGGCCGCGCTGCGCGAGCCGGTGGATGCGTTCTTCGAGGCGGTGATGGTCAACGCCGACGACGCCAACGTGCGAGCCAACCGTTATGCCCTGCTCAGCCGCCTGCGCGGCCTGTTCCTGGGCGTGGCCGACATCTCGCTGCTGGGGTAGGACGTGAAGCTGCTGATTCTCGATCGGGACGGGGTTATCAACCAGGACTCCGACGCCTACATCAAGTCGCTGGACGAGTGGATTCCCATCCCGGGTTCGATCGAGGCCATTGCGCAGCTGAGCAAGGCCGGCTGGACGGTGGCGGTGGCCACCAACCAGTCGGGCATCGCCCGTGGCTATTACAGCCTGGCCACCCTCGACGCCATGCACGCGCGCCTGCGCGAGCTGGTGGCGGCGCAGGGCGGCGAGGTGGGCCTGATCGTCTATTGCCCGCATGGCCCGGACGACGGCTGCGATTGCCGCAAGCCCAGGCCGGGCATGCTGCGCACCATTGCCAACCATTACGCGGTCGACCTGGCCGGGGTGTGGTTCGTGGGTGACAGCAAGGGTGACCTGGAAGCCGCGCGCGCCGTCGATGCACAACCGGTTCTGGTAATGACCGGCAAAGGCGAGCAGACCCTGAGCAAGGGCGTGCCCGAGGCAACGCTGATTTTCGATGACCTGGCGTCGATCGCCAGTGCACTTATCCACACACAGGCGGGTTAGCCCGCAACGGTACATTCCGCTATGTCGATCCTGCAGGCGATCAGAATTTTTCTTTTTTACCTGCTGCTGGGTACCAGCTCGTTGCTGTGGTGCACCCTGAGCTTCTTTATCGCGCCGTTCCTTTCGTTCCGCGCCCGTTACCGCTTCATCAATGTGTACTGGTGCCGTTTTGCGCTGGTGCTGGTGCGTGTTTTCCTGAACATTCGGGTGAACGTCACCGGGGCCGAGAACATTCCGGCGCAACCCTGCGTGATCCTCTCCAATCACCAGAGCACCTGGGAGACGTTTTTCCTCTCCGCCTATTTCCAGCCCTTGAGCCAGGTGCTCAAGCGCGAACTGCTGTACGTGCCGTTCTTCGGCTGGGCCATGGCCATGCTGCGGCCCATCGCCATCGACCGCGACAACCCCAAGGCTGCGCTCAAGCAGGTGGCCACCGAAGGCGACAAGCTGCTCAAGGACGGTGTGTGGGTGCTGATCTTCCCGGAGGGTACCCGCGTGCCGTTCGGCAAGATCGGCAAGTTCTCCCGTGGCGGTACCGCGCTGGCGGTTAATGCCAACCTGCCGGTGCTGCCGATCGCGCACAACGCCGGCAAGTACTGGCCCAAGGAAGGCTGGGGCAAGCGCGCCGGCACCATCGAGGTGGTGATCGGCGAGCCTATGTATGCCGAAGGCACCGGGCCACGCGCCATCGCAGCGCTCAACGACCGTGCGGCGGCATGGAACGAGCAGACCCAGCGCGACCTCGGTTCGCTGCCGGCGCACGCCCCCGACGACGCCCAGCCGGTGACCTGACCGTTCTGTGGATAACGTGTGTACAGTATTTGGATTTCTTTCAGAAAAATTAGCTAACCTTATGATTTAACTGCTTATTTCTCTGTATGACTGTTTTGCGAAAATCGTGCATAAGTTTTTTCGCGCGATAAAAAAACCGGCTTTTAGGCCGGTTTTTTTGTGGATTACTTAAGGCCCTTTCACACCTTGTCCAGGTCCACCTTGTTGGTCTCCTTCAGGCAGAAGATCCCCACCACCAGGCTCACCCCGGTAATCAGCACCGGGTACCACAGCCCGTAGAAGATATCCCCGGTATACACCACCAGCGCGAACGATACCGTCGGCAGGAAGCCGCCGAACCAGCCATTGCCGATGTGATACGGCAGCGACATCGAGGTGTAGCGGATGCGCGTGGGGAACAGCTCCACCATCACCGCCGCCAGCGGACCATAGGTCATGGTCGCGATCAGGATCATCACCACGATCAGCAGCACCACCATCGGCTGGTTCACGTTGGCCGGGTCTGCCTTGGCCGGGTAGCCAGCCTTTTCGATGGCCGCACGCATGGCCGCTTCGTCGAAGCCGTCGATACGCTGCTCGCCGATGGTCACCACCACCTCGGTACCGGCAGGCACCGATTGCGAGCTGTACGGCAGGCCCTGCTTGACCAGGAAGGTCTTGACCTTGTCGCAGGTGCTGTCGAAACGTGCCTTGCCCACCGGGTCGAACTGGAAGGTGCAGCCCTGCGGGTCGGCCATCACCACGATCGGCGCCTGGCGGCTGGCCGCGTCGATCTGCGGGTTGGCGTAGTGGCTCAGGCCCTTGAACAGCGGGAAGTACAGCACGGTGGCCAGCAGCAGGCCGAGCATCAGGATCGGCTTGCGCCCGATCCGGTCCGACAGCCAGCCGAAGAACACGAAGAACGGCGCGCCGATCACCACGCTGATGATCAGCAGGGTATTGGCCTGGGCCGGGTCCATCTTGAGCATCTGGGTCATGAAGAACAGCACATAGAACTGCGCGGTGTAGAAGGTCACCGCTTGGCCGGCGTTGATGCTGAACAGCGCGGTGAGCACAATCTTGAGGTTGGCCCACGAGCCGAACGACTCACGAATCGGCGACTTGCTGGTCTTGCCCTGGGCTTTCATTTTCACGAAGGCCGGCGACTCGTGCATGCTCATGCGGATCCAGGTGGAGATACCCAGCAGCACGATCGACAGCAAAAACGGCAGGCGCCAGCCCCATACCTCGAACTGGTCGCCCGTGAGGTAACGGCTGCCCAGCACCACCAGCAGCGAAAGCAGCAGGCCGAGGGTGGCGGTGGACTGGATGAACCCGGTGTGAAAGCCGCGCTTGCCGGGCGGCGCGTGCTCGGCCACATAGGTGGCCGCGCCGCCGTACTCGCCACCCAGGGCCAGGCCCTGGAGCATGCGCAGCACCACCAGGATGATCGGCGCGGCAATGCCGATGCTGGCGTAGTTGGGCAGCAGGCCCACCGCAAAGGTCGACAGGCCCATCAGCACGATGGTGACCAGGAAGGTGTATTTGCGCCCGATCATGTCGCCCAGGCGCCCGAACACCAGAGCGCCGAAGGGCCGTACCAGGAACCCGGCGGAGAACGCCATCAGCGCGAAGATGAACGCCGTGGTGTCGTTGACCCCGGCGAAGAACTGCTTGCTGATGACGACTGCCAGCGCCCCATAGAGAAAAAAGTCATACCACTCGAAAACCGTCCCGAGGGATGACGCGAAAATGATCTTGCGTTCTTCGCGGCGGCTGTTGCCCGCGGCTGCAGCGCCCTGCTGTTGAAGAGTGTCCGACATCGTGCTGTCCTCGGCCCTTGCGGGCACAGTGATTCTTGTTGTTGTTCCACTGTCGTCGCCGGCCGACTGCTGCCGACGTCACTGCACGCCGCCCTCAGGGCGTCGCTAACGCGGTCTTGCCACTGCTGTTGCTGGCTGCGGGTGCGGCCTTAAGAATCAGTTGCGCGGCCTTTTCGCCGATCATCAGGGTGGGTGAACAGGTATTGCCAGAGGTGATCTGCGGCATGATCGAGGCATCGGCGATGCGCAACCCCGCCACGCCATGCACGCGCAACTGTGCGTCCACCACATCCAGCGGGCCGTTGCCCATGCGGCAGGTACCTACCGGATGGAAAATGGTGGTGCCGATCTGCCCGGCAGCCTGCTGCAACTGCTCCTCGGTATCGAGTGCTGCGCCTGGCAGGTATTCGACCGGTGCAAAAGCGGCGAGGGCAGGGGCCTGCACGATCTGTCGGGTAAGGCGGATGGCCTGGGCGGCGACGCGCAGGTCTTCAGGCTCGCTGAGGTAGTTGGGGTCGATGACCGGTGCATCGCCCGGGTTGGCCGAGCGGATATCCACACGCCCGCGGCTGAGCGGGCGCAGGTTGCACACCGAGGCGGTAAATGCGGCAAAGCGGTGCAGCGGCTCGCCGAAGCGGTCCAGCGACAGGGGCTGCACGTGGTACTGCAGGTTGGGCGTGGGCTGCTCGGGGTGCGAGCGCACGAACGCCCCCAGCTGGCTCGGCGCCATGGCCAACGGGCCGCTGCGGTCATACAGATAGCGCAGGCCCATGCCCAGCTTGCCCCAGTGGGTGTTGGCCACCTGGTTGAGGGTGCGCACGTTGCTGACCTTGTAGATCAGGCGCAGTTGCAGGTGATCCTGCAGGTTGCCGCCCACGCCGGGCAATTCGTGCAATACCGGGATGCCTAGGCGTTCCAGCAATGGCCGCGGGCCGATGCCGGAGCGTTGAAGAATGCCCGGCGAACCCACCGCCCCGGCACACAGGATGATTTCGCGGCGGGCCTGGTAACGCTGTTCGCTGCCCTGCCAGCGCGCCTGAACGGCCGACGCGCGACCATTGTCGAGCAGCACCTTGTCCACCTCGACCCCGGTCAGCACCGTCAGGTTGGGGCGGTGGCGCACGGGGCGCAGGAATGCCTTGGCCGCATTCCAGCGCACGCCGCTGCGCTGGTTGACCTGAAAGTATCCACAGCCCTGGTTATCCCCACCGTTGAAGTCGTCGATGCTGGCGATGCCGCTCTGGGCTGCCGCCTCGCGAAACGCATCGAGGATCGCCCACGAATAGCGCTGGCGTTCGACCCGCCATTCGCCAGCGTTGCCGTGCAGCTCGCTGGCGCCGCCAAAATGGTTTTCGCTGGCCTTGAACAGTGGCAGCACGTCATTCCAGGCCCACCCGGGATTGCCCTGTTCGGCCCAGTGATCGTAGTCGCGGGCCTGACCGCGCATGTAGATCATGCCGTTGATCGAGGAACACCCGCCCAGCACCTTGCCCCGTGGGTAGCCCAGGCTGCGACCGTCGAGCCCCGGTTGCGCTTCGGTCTTGAAGCACCAGTCGGTACGCGGGTTGCCAATGCAATAGAGGTAGCCCACCGGAATGTGGATCCAGGGGTAGTTGTCGCGACCGCCGGCTTCGAGCAGCAGCACGCGGCAGCCAGGGTCGGCAGACAGCCGATTGGCCAGTAGACAGCCGGCAGGGCCGGCACCGACTACCACGTAGTCGTAGGAATGATCGGCTGGTGCCATGAAGACCTCGCGCCTGATTTTTATTCTTGTCCAGGCCAGTGTTATTGATTATTTTCGAGTTGAACACGTTAGATTTCACGCAACGGCTGTGCGTTTTAGAACAACGCAAGTGAACCTCTGATTCACAAGGAAAAGCATGTTCGACTGGAATGACCTGCGGTTTTTTCTCGAGTTGCAGCGTAGCGGCCGCCTGCTGACCGCCGCCAAGCGCCTCAACACCACCCATAGCACCGTGGCCCGGCATATCGAGAGCATCGAGAGCAGCCTGGGCACGGCACTGTTCGTGCAGCACGCCCAGGGCTATGAACTGACCCCGGCCGGGCAGGCCCTGCTCAAGCACGCCGAAGCCATGGAGAACGTCGCCTTGCTGGCGCAGGAGGAGATCACCCAGGCCATCACGCCGCTGGGCAAGATTCGCCTGGGGGTGACCGAGGGCATCGGCATCATGTTCTTCACCCCGCGCATGGGCAGTTTGTTCGAACGCTACCCGGGGCTGGAGGTGGAGCTGGTTGCAGTGCCGCGCTTTGTCAGCATCATCAACCGCGAGGCAGAGATCAGCATTCACCTGGAACGCCCGCATGCCGACCTGTTGATCACGCGAAAACTCACCGATTACCGCCTGGCGCTGTATGCCAGCCCCGAGTACCTGGCCAGGGCTGCGCCGCTCAACAGCCGCGAAGACCTGGCCCGGCACAGCTGGATCGGCTACGTGGACGACCTGCTGTTCAGCCAGCAGTTGCTGTTTCTCAACAGCTTCTGCCGCGCACCGAACGTGGTGTTTCGCAGCACCAGCGTGATCGCCCAGCAACATGCGGCGCGTGCCGGGCTGGGCATCGCGGTACTGCCCAACTACATGGCCCGCCACGACCCGCACCTGGTGCGCGTGCTGCCCAGCGAAACCATCCAGCGCAGCTACTGGATCAGCACCCGGCGCGAACTGCACAAGTCGGTGCGCCTGCGGGTAGTGTGGGACTACCTGCTGGCGCTGTGCGCCGAAGAGCAGGGCGAACTGCTCGCCGAGTGAGCGGCGTTCAGCGCGCCAGGGTGTTGACCACCAGCAACAGGGCAGCCGCTATCCCCACCAGCGCAAAGCCCTGTTGCAGACGCGGCCCGGCCAGGCGGTGGGCGAACTGGCGCGCAACCACCAGGCCCGCCACCGCACCGCCGGCAAACGGCACGCCGACACCCCAGTGCATCACCCCGCTGAGGCTGGCGCTCAACACGCTGCCCAGCGACACCAGGGCGATCACCGCCAGCGACGTGGCGACGATGCTTTTCATCTCAAGGTTGGTGTAGCGCCCCAGGGCAGGCACGATCACAAACCCGCCACCGACCCCGAGCAGGCCGGACAGCAGGCCGCTGAGCAAGCCGGTGAAGGCCAACGCGCGGGCGCAGGGCAGGGTCCAGCGCAAGCGCCCCTGCAACGGGTTGAGCACACAGGGCTGCAGGGCACGATCCGCACAGGGCGGCTCGCCCCGCAGCTCGCGCAGGGCCTTGCGTAGCATGCGTGCGCAGGCATACACCAGCACCACGCTGAACCCCAGCGCCAGCGGTGCATTGGGCAGGCGATGCGCCAGCAGCAGGCCGAAGGGGGTGGCGCACATGCCGATCAGCGCGACGAACAGCGCGGCCCGGTAGCGCACCAGCCCCTGACGCAGCCCCAGCACCGCACCTACACCTGCCGCCAGGCCCACCGCCAGCAGGCCGACCGGGGCCGCCTCGACCATACTCAGGCCCAGGCCGAACACCAGCAGCGGCACCGCAAGAATGCCGCCACCGGCGCCCGTCAGGGCCAGGATGATGCCAATGAGGGCGCCAAGACCGGCGCCGACCAGTTCATGCTCTGTCACTGGCGCGCCTCACGCAGTCGCGCAACTGGCTTGGCCAGCCATTCGCGCCCCTTGAGCATGCAGCGCCAGTACAGCGGCGGCAGTATCCGCGCCTTGAGCAGCCAGGCCAGGCGCGTGGGCCTGCGCCCGTCGAGCAACCAGCGCGGAAAGCTTGGTGCCAGCTTGCCGCCGTAGGTGAACTCGGCCAGCACGATCCTGCCGCGCTCCACCGTCAGCGGGCACGACCCGTAGCCGTCGTATTCGGCCAGACGCGACAGGCGCCCCAGTGCCACCAGCACGTTGTTGGCCACCACCGGCGCCTGCTTGCGGGCAGCGGCGGCCGTCTTGGCATTGCTGGTGTTGATCACATCGCCCAGGCCATGGATGTTGCCGTAGCGCGCATGGCGCAGGGTGGCCGGGTCGACCTCGAGCCAACCGGCCGCATCGGCCAGCGGGCTGTTGCGGATGAAGTCCGGCGAAACCTGCGGCGGTACCACATGCAGCATGTCGAATGCCTGCACCACGGTTTCGCTGCTGCCGTCGGGCAGGGTGCGCAGAAAGGTCGCGCGCTTGCCCGGCCCGTCCACCGCCACCAGCCGGTGTGAATAGTTGAGGTCCACGCCGTAACGGTCGATGTATTCCATCAGCGCCGGCACATAGTCGGCGACACCGAACAACACGTTGCCGGCGTTGAAGAACTGCGCCTGGATCGCCCCCAGGCGCCCGCTGCGCAGCCAGTGGTCGCACGACAGGTACAGGGCTTTTTGTGGGGCACCGGCGCACTTGATCGGCATAGGTGGCTGGGTGAACACGGCGCGGCCTTCCTTCAGGCCCTGCACCAGCTGCCAGGTGTAGGGCGCCAGGTCGTAGCGGTAATTGGAGGTCACGCCGTTCTGGCCGAGGGTCTCGACCAGGCCGTCGATGGCGTCCCAGGCCAACCGCAGCCCGGGGCATACAACCAGCTGTTCGTAGCTCACCAGGCGCCCGTCATCCAGGCTGACGGTCTGCGCCTGCGGGTCGAACTGTTGCACGGCGGCCTTGATCCACCTGACCGCCGCCGGCACGGTCGAGGCCAGGGTGCGGGCGGTGGACGCTGCACGGAACACGCCCGCGCCGACCATGGTCCAGCCAGGTTGATAATAGTGAACGTCGGCGGGGTCGATGATCGCGATATCCAGCGAGGCATCACGCGCCAGCAGGCTGGAGGCGGTGGCGATTCCGGCGGCACCGGCGCCGACGATCAGCACCTTGTGGTGGCTGACCTCGCGGGCAGCGGCAGAGGAGGGGGCAGGCATGGCAGTACGTCCTTTAATAATAATTCTGGTGCAGCAGGTTCAGAGCTTGTTGAGCGGGATCTTCAGGTAGCACACACCGTTGTCTTCCGGCTCGGGTAAGTGGCCGCTGCGCATGTTCACCTGTACCGAGGGCAGGATCAGTTGCGGCATGTCGAGGGTGGCGTCACGGGCTTCGCGCATGGCCACGAAGCAGTCCTCGCTGATGCCGTCGCGAATGTGAATGTTGCTGGCGCGCTGTTCGCCCACCGTGGTCATGTAGCGCAACGCACGGCCTCCGGGCAGGTAGTCGTGGCACATGAACAGGCGGGTGGCATCCGGCAGGGCCAGGATGCGCTGGATCGAGCGGTACAGGGTGCGCGCATCGGCCCCGGGGAAGTCGCAGCGGGCCGTGCCGTAATCCGGCATGAACAAGGTGTCGCCGACGAACGCGACGCACTCGTCACCGGCCTGTACCAGGTAGGTCATGCAGGCCGGAGTATGCCCCGGTGTGTGCAAGGCGCGCAGCTTGAGCGTGCCAAGGTCGAGCTCGCCGTTGTCGTCCAGCAGCACATCGAACTGGCTGCCATCACGGGCAAAGCCGGGTTCGGCATTGAACAGCGTGCCGAACACCTTCTGCACCTGGGTGATGCGGCTGCCGATGGCCACCTGGCCACCCAGCGCCTGCTTGAGATAGGCGGCAGCAGACAGGTGATCGGCGTGCACATGGGTCTCGAGTATCCACTGCACCTGGCCACCCAGCTCGCGTACCCGGGCGATCAGCTTGTCGGCCGAGGCGGTATCGGTACGCCCAGCCTTGGGGTCATAGTCCAGCACGCTGTCGATCAGGGCGCAGTGCGCGCTGGCCTGGTCCATGACCAGGTAGCTGATGGTCGAGGTCGCGCTGTCGAACAGCGCTTCTACATACAGGTTACCGCCGATGATCATTACCGCTCTCCAGAGAAATCCGCTGATGCCTGCCGGCCAGCCGTGCAGGCATTCGACCAACAGTCATCAAGATATGTGCCAGCGCAGATTCACGCCTGCCCCCGGCCAGCACGCCCGATTTACCTGAGTCTGGACCCTCTGGCCGAAACTGCCTGCCACGGTTCTGTCAGCTGGTTGGCAGAGGCTGGCAGTTTTTGGCAGTGGGCGTGGCGTTCGGTTAAGCTGCGGGCCTGCCTTGCCCCTGGTGCCGTCATGCCCATGAACCCCGACACACCCGCCAGCCCCGCCCTGCAGGCGCTGGTGTCCTACCTCGAACACGAACCTCAGCCGAGCATCGTGCTTGACCTGCAGTACAACATTCTTGCCGCCAACACCGCGTACCTGCATCAATTCGGGGTGGTGGGCGCCGCGCCGATCGGCCAGAAGTGCCACCACGTCTCGCACCACTACGCGGTGCCGTGCGACCAGGCGGGCGAGCACTGCCCGATGCGCAAGGCCAGGCACAGCCGCACCCCCGAGCGGGTGCTGCATGTGCATCACACCCCGCGCGGGCCGGAGCATGTGGACGTGGAGTTGCGCCCGATCCTGGACGAGCAGGGTGAAGTGATCGCCTTTGTCGAACGCCTGACCAGCATCGCCGTGGCGTCGGCACAGCCGCAGCAGTTCGGCTTGGTAGGGCGTTCGGCGGCCTTCCAGGAGGCCCTTGCCGGTGTCCAGCGGGCCGCGCCGGCGCAGATACCGGTGCTGCTGCAAGGGGAGTCCGGCACCGGCAAGGAGCTGTTCGCCCGCGCCCTGCATGCCAGCAGCCCGCGTGCCAGCGGTCCGTTAGTGGTGGTGGACTGCACGGGGCTGACCGAGACGTTGCTGGAGAGCGAGCTGTTCGGCTACGAGAAGGGCGCATTCACCGGTGCCAACCAGCGCAAGATCGGCCTGGCCGAAGCCGCCCATGGCGGCACCCTGTTTCTCGACGAGATCGGTGAGGTGCCGCTGGCGATGCAGGTCAAGCTGCTGCGTCTGATCGAGTCGGGCAGCTTTCGCCCGGTGGGCAGCCTGCGCACGGTGCATTCGGATTTCCGCCTGATCTCGGCCACCCACAAGCCGCTCAAGGAAATGGCCACCGCCGGCAGCTTTCGCGAAGACCTCTACTACCGTATCAGCGGCTTCCCGATCCGCCTGCCTTCACTGCGCGAGCGCTTCGAAGACCTGCCCCTGCTGATCGAGACCCTGCTGCAGCGCCTGGCCGGGTCCGCTGCGCCGCGGGTCGACGAGGAGGCCATGACCTTGCTGGGGCTGTACCGCTACCCCGGCAACATCCGCGAGCTGCGCAACATTCTGGAGCGGGCGAGGTTGTTCAGCGACGACGGCATCATCCGCGCCGAGCACCTGCCCACGGAGCTGAGAGCCGACTCGCCCGCCAGTGCCCCACGCCGCTCGAATACCCGATTGCGCGACATCGCCCAGGCGCTGGACAGCTTCGAAGGATCGCGCAGCGAGCTTGCCCGCCACTTGGGGCTGAGCGAGCGCACCCTGTATCGGCGCCTGCGCGAGCTGGGTGTGTAGGCGTCCAGGCAAACAGGGATATGACGACGATGACCTTTGAAATTGTCCATTGCTGACATATGCCATAGACGTGACGCAAAGGATCGGCGCAACAGCGATCACCCTTTCAGCCAGGGAAACGGCAACAGGCTTCTATGAGAAGTTCGGCTTCAGGGCCAGAGGGGAACGCTTCGAACGGCATGGTGTGGGCTATGTGAACATGCATCTTGAGTGATCACGCCTAGGGCGCAGCAGCACCTAGGCGGGAAAACAAAAAGGCCAACCCCTGAGGGTTGGCCTTTCGAGGGCGTTGTCACTGTGGATAACTGCCCGCTTTCAGAGGTACTGCAACCGGTCAGAAGTCCAGGTTGGATACCGCCAGGGCGTTGCTTTCGATGAACTCGCGGCGCGGTTCCACGGCGTCGCCCATCAGGGTGTTGAAGATCTGATCGGCAGCGATCGCGTCTTCGATGGTCACCTTGAGCATGCGGCGCACAGTCGGGTCCATGGTGGTTTCCCACAGCTGGTCCGGGTTCATCTCGCCCAGCCCTTTGTAGCGCTGGATGGTGTGACGCTTGGTGCTTTCGGCCATCAGCCAGTCCAGGGCTTCCTTGAACTCGGTGATGGCTTTCTTGCGTTCGCCACGCTGCACGTAGGCACCTTCACCCAGCAGGGTGGCAAGCTGGGCGCCCAGCGCGGTCACGGTGCGGTAGTCGTTGCTGCCGAAGAAGTCGCGGTTGAAGGTCACGTAGCTGGCAAGGCCGTGGGAAGTGATTTCCACTTCTGGCAGCCACACGTTGCGCTCGCGGTCTTCACGCAGGCTGGCCTTGTACAGCAAGCCGGACTTCTCGGTATTGCGCAGGCGCTCATCGAACCTGGCGAGCCAGTTCTGCATGTGCGCGTGGTCGGACAGCTGCTCCACCGAGATGGCCGGCAGGTACACGAAGTGCTCGGTGAGCTCTTGCGGGTACAGGCGCGACAGACGCTTGAGGGTCTTCATCACGGTACGGAATTCGTTGACCAGACGCTCCAGCTCGACACCGGAAACCGGTGGCGCGGACTCGTCCAGGTGCAGGCTGGCATCTTCGAGGGCCGACTGGGTCATGTACTCTTCCATGGCCTCGTCGTCCTTGATGTACTGCTCCTGCTTGCCCTTCTTGACCTTGTACAGCGGCGGCTGCGCGATGTAGATGTAGCCGCGCTCGACCAGCTCCGGCAACTGACGGAAGAAGAAAGTCAGCAGCAGGGTACGGATGTGCGAACCGTCGACGTCAGCATCGGTCATGATGATGATGTTGTGATAGCGCAGCTTCTCGATGTTGTACTCTTCGCGGCCGATGCCACAGCCCAGTGCGGTGATCAGCGTGCCCACTTCCTGGGACGAGATCATCTTGTCGAAACGTGCTTTCTCGACGTTGAGGATCTTGCCCTTGAGCGGCAGGATAGCCTGGGTCTTGCGGTTGCGACCTTGCTTGGCCGAGCCGCCTGCGGAGTCACCCTCCACCAGGTACAGTTCGGAGAGGGCAGGGTCTTTTTCCTGGCAGTCGGCAAGCTTGCCCGGCAGCCCGGCAATGTCCAGCGCGCCCTTGCGACGGGTCATCTCACGCGCTTTACGGGCCGCTTCACGGGCGCGCGCAGCGTCGATCATCTTGCCGACCACAGCCTTGGCTTCGTTCGGGTTTTCCAGCAGGAAGTCGGAGAAGTACTTGCCCATCTCCTGTTCCACCGCAGTTTTGACTTCGGACGAAACCAGCTTGTCCTTGGTCTGCGAGCTGAACTTGGGATCAGGCACCTTCACCGAGATGATTGCGGTCAGGCCTTCACGGGCATCATCACCGGTGGTCGCGACCTTGTTCTTCTTGGCCAGACCTTCCTGCTCGATGTAGTTGTTCAGGTTACGCGTCAGCGCCGAACGGAAACCCACCAGGTGAGTACCGCCGTCGCGCTGCGGAATGTTGTTGGTGAAGCACAACAGGTTCTCGTTGAAGCTGTCGTTCCACTGCAGGGCGATTTCCACACCCACACCATCCTCGCGCTGAACGCTGAAGTGGAACACTTCGTTCACCGGAGTCTTGTTGGTGTTCAGGTATTCGACGAATGCGCGCAGGCCACCTTCGTACTTGAATTCCTCTTCCTTGCCCGAGCGTTCGTCCTTCAACAGGATGCCTACGCCAGAGTTGAGGAACGACAGTTCACGAATCCGCTTGGCCAGGATGTCCCAGCTGAAGTGGATGTTCTTGAAGGTTTCGGACGATGGCTTGAAGTGGATCTGGGTGCCGGTGGTTTCGCTGTCGCCGACAATCTTCATCGGAGCCTGCGGTACACCGTGAACGTAGGTCTGCTCCCAGATCTTGCCGCTGCGGCGAACGGTGAGGATCAACTCTTCGGAAAGCGCGTTCACCACCGAGACGCCCACACCGTGCAGGCCGCCGGATACCTTGTAGGAGTTGTCGTCGAACTTACCGCCGGCGTGCAGTACGGTCATGATGACCTCTGCGGCGGAAACCCCTTCTTCCTTGTGTACATCGACCGGGATGCCGCGGCCGTTGTCGCGAACGGTGATGGACTCATCCGGATGGATGATTACGGTAATGTCGTCACAGTGGCCGGCGAGGGCTTCGTCGATCGAGTTATCGACCACCTCGAACACCATGTGGTGCAGGCCGCTACCATCATCGGTGTCGCCAATGTACATACCGGGACGCTTGCGTACGGCATCCAACCCTTTGAGCACTTTAATGCTGGAGGAGTCGTACGTTTGATTTTCGCTCATGCCTTCACTCCCGATGGTCGTGGGTCTGGGTGATACGGCCTTGTTCCACGTGGAACAAGGCAACTGGCGTATCCGTCTGCCAGCCTTCCCTCAATAATTCGTGGTCTACACAGGTGATGAACACCTGGCAGCGTAAGTCTTCCAGCAAGCGGCAAAGTGCACGACGGTGCTGCTCGTCCAATTCGGACGGCAGGTCATCCACCAGATAAATACATTGGCCGCGGCGTGCCTGGCTGACCAGATGCCCCTGGGCGATACGCAGTGCGCACACCACCAGTTTCTGCTGGCCGCGAGACAGGATATCGGCCGCGTTGTTGGCGCCTAACCTGAGCCGAAGATCCGCACGTTGCGGACCTGCCTGTGTGTGGCCCATCTGCTGATCCCGATGGAGCGAGCCAGCCAGGACCTCACTGAGGTCTCTGTCCTTGTCCCACCCTCGGTAGTAACTCAGGGTCAGCCCCTCGAGCTCCAGCAATTCGCTCAAGGTTTGTTCGAAGACGGGTTTCAGCGCTTTGATGTAATTACGGCGGTACTCGTCGATTTCCGCACTGGCCAGGCATAACTCCCGGTCCCAGGCTGCTTGCGAAACAGCGTCAAGTGTACCATGCCGCAACCATGAGTTCCGCTGCCGCAAGGCCTTCTGCAGGCGCTGCCAGGTGGACATGAAGCGAGGTTCCACGTGGAACACACCCCAATCCAGGAATTGCCGGCGAATCTTGGGCGCACCTTCGAGCAGGCGAAAACTGTCCGGGTTGATCAGTTGCAGCGGCAGTATCTCTGCCAGTTGGGCGGCACTGCGAGCGTTCTGCCCGTCGATGCGAATGGTGAAATCCCCTTGCCGTTCCCGCGATATGCCCAGGTTGCTGGAACCACCTTCATTCAGTTCGACCTGACCGAATACCGTACACGCCAATTCTTCATACTGGATGACCGGTGTAAGGCGAGTGCTGCGAAATGAACGGGCCAGGCCGAGCAAATGGATGGCTTCCAGCACGCTGGTTTTGCCGCTGCCGTTGGCGCCATACAGGATGTTGATGCGGGGGGAGGGGGAGAAGGTCACCGGGTGCAGGTTGCGCACCGCGGTGACTGAAACGCGACTGAGGGACATCTAGCGAGTGCTGGACAAATTACAGGCGCATCGGCATGACGACGTATGCAGAATCGTCATTGTCCGCCTCTTGCAGCAGGGCGCTGCTATTGGAATCGGACAGGATCAGACGAACCTGTTCGGTGGTCATGACGCCCAGCACGTCGAGCAGGTAGCTCACGTTGAAACCGATTTCCAGCGAACCGCCGTTGTAGTCGACGCCGATCTCTTCTTCGGCTTCTTCCTGCTCAGGGTTGTTGGCCTGAATCTTCAGTTGGCCAGCCGCCAGTTGCAGACGAATGCCGCGGTACTTTTCGTTGGACAGAATCGCGGTACGGCTGAACGCTTCGCGAAGTGCCTGGCGATCACCCAGTACCAGTTTGTCGCCGCCCTTTGGCAATACGCGCTCGTAGTCCGGGAACTTGCCATCCACCAGCTTGGAGGTGAAGGTGAATTCGCCAGTAGTGGCGCGAATGTGTTGCTGGCCCAGCACGATGGCAACGGTGCCTTCCGGATCAGTGAGCAGGCGCGCCAGCTCAAGGATACCCTTGCGAGGTACGATCACCTGGTGGCGATCAGCCTGACCGATATCGGCCTGCATCGAGCACATGGCCAGACGGTGACCATCGGTGGCGACCGCGCGCAGAGTGCCGGTGGAGACTTCCAGCAGCATGCCGTTCAGGTAGTAGCGCACGTCCTGGACGGCCATTGCGAAGCTGGTGCGCTCGATCAGGCGGCGCAGACGGCTCTGCTCCAGGGTGCAGGTCAGCGAACCCGGGCCTTCCTCGACGGTGGGGAAATCGTTGGCTGGCAGGGTCGACAAGGTGAAACGGCTGCGGCCGGCCTTGATGATGACCTTCTGCTCGTCGACCTTGATGCTGATCTCCGCTTCGCTCGGCAGGCTCTTGCAGATATCCATCAGCTTGCGTGCAGGTACGGTGATCTCGCCAGGCTCGGCAGGGTGTTCCAGTTGCACACGGCCAACCAGTTCCACTTCCAGGTCAGTACCTGTAAGCGACAGTTGCTGGCCTTGGACCACCAGCAGCACGTTGGACAATACCGGCAAGGTCTGGCGGCGCTCGACGACGCCTGCGACCAGTTGCAGGGGTTTCAACAGGGCTTCGCGTTGAATGGTGAAATGCATGGTCTAGTCCCTTGCCTTAAAAAAAAGCCGCGCTGACGTTCATCACGTCGTCAGGGTCCGCAGCAGGTTCTTGTAGTCCTCGCGGATATCCGCGTCGGATTCCTTGAGTTCGTTGATCTTGCGGCACGCGTGCAACACCGTGGTGTGATCGCGGCCGCCGAAGACGTCGCCGATTTCCGGCAGGCTGTGGTTGGTCAGTTCCTTGGACAGGGCCATGGCCACCTGACGCGGCCTGGCCACCGAACGCGAACGCCGCTTGGACAGCAGATCGGAAATCTTGATCTTGTAGTACTCGGCCACTGTGCGCTGAATGTTATCCACACTCACCAGCTTGTCCTGCAGTGCCAGCAGATCCTTGAGCGACTCGCGAATCAACTCGATGGTGATATCGCGGCCCATGAAGTGCGAGTGGGCAATGACCCGCTTCAGCGCGCCTTCCAGTTCCCGCACGTTGGAGCGGATGCGCTGGGCAATGAAGAACGCAGCGTCATGTGGCAGGTCGACCTTGGCCTGGTCGGCCTTCTTCATCAGGATCGCAACGCGGGTCTCGAGCTCCGGCGGCTCTACGGCAACGGTCAGGCCCCAGCCAAAGCGGGACTTGAGGCGCTCCTCGAGGCCTTCGATTTCCTTGGGGTAGCGGTCGCTGGTGAGAATCACCTGCTGGCCACCTTCGAGCAAGGCGTTGAAGGTGTGGAAAAACTCCTCCTGCGAACGCTCCTTGCGGGCAAAGAATTGAATGTCGTCAATCAGAAGCGCATCGACCGAGCGGTAGAAGCGCTTGAACTCGTTGATGGCATTGAGCTGCAACGCCTTGACCATGTCGGCGACGAAGCGCTCCGAGTGCAGGTACACCACCTTGGCATTCGGATTCTTCTTGAGCAGGTGGTTACCCACAGCGTGCATCAAGTGCGTCTTACCCAGGCCCACCCCGCCATAGAGGAACAACGGGTTGTAGCCATGCTTGGGGTTGTCGGCGACCTGCCAGGCTGCCGCGCGGGCCAGCTGGTTGGACTTGCCCTCGACGAAATTCTCGAAGGTGAAGGTGCGGTTCAGGTAGCTGGTGTGTTTGAGCGCACCCTCTACCTGCACAGTACGTTGTTCGGTACGGCTGCTGGGTGGAGCCACCACGGCAGTGTTCTCGCCCATCGAGTCGAAGCTGTCGCGCGAAGGTGCATCTTCGACCTGTGGCGCTGCCGGCGCAGGTGCTGGCGCTGCCGGGGCTGCCACGGCAGCGACCTGGGCAGCCTGCTGGGCCTGGGAAGCGGCGACCGAGGCGGCGAGCGGTGCGTTGGGCGCAGCACGGGGTGCCGAACTGCGTCGGCTGCCTATTAATAAGGAAAGCGCAGGGGCGATGCCGTTGCCGTGTTCGCCCAGCAGTTCGAGCAAGCGACCCAGGTACTTTTCATTGACCCAATCGAGTACGAACCGGTTAGGCGCATAGACGCGCAACTCGTCGCCTTCGGCTTCGACCTGTAGCGGACGGATCCAGGTGTTGAATTGCTGGGCAGGCAGTTCGTCGCGCAGAAGGTCCACGCACTGCTGCCAAAGTTCCACTGACAC